>NZ_JAFEWE010000009.1 GCF_017355785.1 Desertivirga arenae | reverse complement strand
TTCAGCAAGAACAATTGCTATATTCGAGCTAAATAAAATGTAATCCTTAATCAGGATATGTTAAGTCCTATTCAGGACGATGTCAAATTAATCCAGGACGAGTGTAAAGCTATACTAGGACTAGACATAGCTTTAGCCCATGACGAAAGAATTGAAAGATGAAGGAGTTAGATTCTTGATTCTTTTTTTGCTCCGTGTTTCCTGAAGTTTCCTATGGCAAGGAAAACACTTATTAACATTAAAACTCCTCCAATAAAGTAAGGTGCGCCTGGAAGATGAACGGGAGCTTTTGGATTAGTAAAATAGTAAAAAACGTAGGTCATAAACCAGGGACCGAAGATCGAGCTTAAGGCCATTAAACTGGTTAATCCCCCCTGAAGCTCTCCTTGTGCATTAGGCGGAACTTCGCTGGTCATCACTCCCTGTAATGCTGGCCCGCAAATACCTCCTAACATATAAGGTATTAGGAACGCGAACATCATCCAACCGGAAGTGGCCACTCCGAACAAAAACATGCCGAGGGCATAAAGCAGTAACCCAATCCAGATACTGCGTTGTTCCCCTATTTTTGGAATAAGTACCCTGATCAATCCCCCTTGGACTGCCGCTGAACATAAACCTACAAATCCCAATGAGTATCCTACAAGATCTTCATCCCAACCGAACTTATACATAGTATAGAAAGTCCATACAGACTGTACTGCATGACCGGCAAAATAGACAACGAAAAGACAAAGGGCCAAACCTGTTACTGCGGGGTATTTCTTAAGTTGAAGTAGACTGCCCAGAGGATTACAGCGATTAAGTTCCAGAGGGCGACGATGCTCAGGAGATAAAGATTCTGGTAGAATAAAAAAACCATAAAGCGCATTTAATAGCGCCAACGCAGCTGCAGCATAAAAGGGGTAGTGAACATCCATTTTTCCGAGAATCCCCCCGATTACCGGACCAATAATGAACCCTAATCCAAAAGCAACACCAATCATCCCAAAATTTTGAGCCCTTTTCTCGGGACTGCTAACGTCTGCGATATAGGCTGAGGCCGTGGTGAAACTAGCTCCTGCTATTCCGGCAATTATACGCCCTATAAAAAGCCACAAAATGGTAGGTGCAAATGCCATGAAGATATAATCCACTCCTAGTCCGAGTAGCGAAAAGAGCAGAACAGGCCTACGGCCATATTTATCGCTCAAGTTGCCAATGAGGGGAGAGAACAGGAATTGCATTACTGCGTAAGCAACCAGAAGCAGTCCTGATATTCTGGATGCTTCGCTGATACTTCCCTGTATTAATTTTTCTATTAATCGTGGCAACACAGGAATGATAATCGCAAGGCCAATAATATCGACCAGGAGAGTAACGAAAATAAAGCCAAGCGCTGAGGGCTGTTTTTCCTGATTAGAGGCTATCATAGATAGTCAAAGATAAGGTATATGGCCTACCGAACAAGTATAAGTTATAAGTAAAACAGAATTAGGCTCTCGCTTCATTTTGCACTTAAAAGTCTCCTGGCTTCGGCCACACTTTCAGTAAAAAATATCTGCCCTGACTTATTGCTCTCGAAAATAAAGTCTTTTAAACTCTTACTTTTATCTTTATCAAATTCTCCAACTATAGCAAGTTTCATTCTGTAATTTGAGAATTTCTGAAGAATTTCGCCAGCAAGTTTCGTTTCAAGCTTAAAGAAGCCTTCTGCCAGATTCTGTTTTTTCAAAATAATCCCTTGGGCACCAAGATATCCACTGTTGCCTATCAAATCTAGTGCATCGTCAACACTATTTATCACCCGCTCGTCTGTCTCTAGCTCAGCGATGTCTATTCTATCAATACTTATTACTTTTAATTCCATTCCTTAATAACGTAGACGGTCGTAAATCTGCAACAGTTATTATTATATATGGATCAAGTTATTAATATACCAAAACAATTTCCTCGGAATCCTTATAGTAGCTGTAAAAATCGGATAACTTTATACCGGTTTTAAGATGACGATGGATTTTTATAAAGAGGAGCAAATTCTTGTTGATAGTCTACCTATGGCAGCCTGCGTTCTAGCTGGTCCTGATCATATTTTGGTGGCTGCTAATCAATCCCTATTACTGTTACTGCAAAAATCAGGTTCGAGCATTGGAAGACCTATTGGAGCAATTTTTCCTGAACTGATTAACCAGGACATTTATAGGCACCTTGAAGAAACAATTCAGTTTCCAGAACAATCATTTTCCGGAGAAAGCCATTTATCCATTAATAAAAATGTAAATGGTCCACTTTACCTTAAATACTTCCTTAAAGCAAGGATAAATACAAAAGGAGATCCTTATGCTGTACTAGCTACGGCCGTAGATATAAGTCAGCATCTTGTTAACGAGAAAAAGCTGCTTCAGGCAGAGCAACGGCAGGCTTTCTTACTAGAACTGAGCGATACCTTACGTCCACTTGCCAATCCGGCAGAAATTCAAAAAGAAGCTGCAAGAATACTTGGAGAATATTTAAACACATCGAGAGTTGGTTATGGAGATGTAGACCGGCAAGAACAGCGTTGGTTCAGAACAGATCATAACTGGACTGATGGAACTGTAGATCATCATCATGGAGTTCATGATTTGGCAGAATTTGGCCCTGAAGTTCTTGAAGCTCTTAGAACAGGAAAAAATTTGGTGGTGAACGATATGCTAGAGGATGCGAGGACTGCTGCCCCGGAGATGCAGGCAGCTTTTGCTGCTCTACAATTCCGGGCAGCTTTAACCGTTTCTCTGATAAAAGACGACTGCTTTGTGGCAGCAATGTATGTTCATAATAAAGAACCAAGAAACTGGACGCAGGAAGAGATAGACTTGACTTACGAAGTTGCAGAGCGCACCTGGGCAGCAGTACAGCGTGCTCAGGCTGAAAAAACGCTGAGGGATTCTGAAGACAAGTTCAGGACCCTTTTTAACACTATCGACGAGGGATTTTGTATTCTGGAAGTCTTGTATGATGATTTGAATAATCCCGTAGATCTTCTTTATCTTTTAACTAATGAAGCGTTTGAAAACCTTACAGGGGTAAAATCAGCGGAAGGAAAAACGTTAAAAGGGATTGCCAGTGGCGCTGAGCAGTTTTGGATTGATTCCTACAGTAATGTTGCAGAAACGGGAAAAGCCATCCGCTTTGAAAATTATTCAAAGGTGTTCCACAAATGGTTTAATGTTTATGCATCAAAAGTTGGAGGTCCTTCCAGCAGGCAAGTAGCCCTTGTTTTTGACGACATCACAGAAAGGAAGCAACAGGAACAATTGAAGAATGACTTCATAAGTATGGTAAGTCATGAACTTAAAACTCCTTTAACTACTCTCAAAGCGCATCTGCAACTTACAGAACGCAAAGCAACGCAATTAAAAGACCAGCAAATAGAAGCCTCTGTGAGGAAGTCTCTTCTTCAAGTAGAACGAATGAAGAAGCTAATCCAGGGATTTCTTGATGTTAGTCGACTTGAAGAAGGAAAAATATATTTAAACCTGACTGAGTTTGATCTCTCTCAACTGATTACAGAAAGTCTGGAGGATTTCTATTTGCTGGATAATACTCACCAGCTGATCTTTAAACCGATGGGTGAGTTTCAGATTCGTGGAGACAGAGACAAACTAGGACAAGTGATTAACAACCTCCTCAGCAATGCCGTTAAGTATTCTCCTAAAGATAGCAAAGTAACAATTACTTCTGAGCTTAATGGCCCTGCGGTTAAGGTGATTGTTAGAGATGAGGGTATCGGTATAAAACCTCAAAATCTTGATAAAATTTTTAATCGCTTTTACCGGGTAGAAGATAAGCAGGTAGAACACGTTTCTGGATTCGGAATAGGATTATACCTCTGTGCAGAGATAGTGAAATACCACAAAGGTGAAATTGGCGTAGATAGCTTAGAAGGTAAAGGAAGTACTTTTTGGTTTAAACTACCCCTTCTTGAGAATTTGTAGCAAACAAGCTTGTTCATCATATTTCATTCATTTTATACTGGAGGTTAGGAAATTTGGTCCCCCGCCCAAACAGGTGACCAGGTTTCCAGTTATTAGTTCAAATTGAAATACCTATGGATAGTATAAATCAACAACAAGCAGAAGATAATTTCAAAAGTCTGGAGGGACAAGAAGCTGTTGCAAAGCTGAAAGAGTTAGTTGAAAAGGCGGAAACTTGCTTTTTCTGTTCTGACATTAAAACCGGCCTGCCTTTTTCTACCCGTCCTATGGCGGCGCAGAAGGTAGATGAAGAAGGTAATATTTGGTTCCTCAGCAGTAATGACAGCAATAAAAATGCTGAGATAAATGCTGATCCCTTTGTGCAACTGCTTTTTCAGGGACGCAAGCATTCTGCATTTTTAAGTGTATATGGCATTTCTGAGATAAGCGAGGATAGGACAAAAATCGACGAACTTTGGGATCCTATTATGAAAACATGGTTCCAAGGTGGAAAGGACGATCCAAGGATCAGTATTCTAAAGGTGATTCCCCATCAATCTTATTACTGGGATACCAAACATGGAGAGGCAGTTTCCTTCCTGAAAATGGCAGCATCGGTTGTATCTGGAAAAACAATGGATGACTCTATTGAAGGGAATTTAGAAGTGTAAGTAGAAATTAATAATCAGACAGAGGATTTGGAATACTCTGTCTGGTTATCTTTGGAATTATATAGAAACTGTAGCCAATTCCATATCGAGTGCTCCTATCCAGGAGCTGAATAAAGAACTTTCTATCTCCACCGCCTTAGTGGCATGCTTTTCCCATTGGTTAGAAAAATTCTTCAGTTGGGCCAGCATTTCCTCCAAATGCCCCTCTTCTTCCAGTATAATAGATTTCACGTTAACCTTGCTTTTAACTTCGTCTAATGCTGCCTGGTATATCGGATATAATTCGTCGGCCCTGACCTCTATTGCATAGGTTACGAGCAGATAAGCGCCGAACTTCAACTCTTGTCCAGACAAACCCAACTCTGATTTTAAGTATTTACATACTTCCAGATCCAGCTTACTAAGGTACAATCGACTTTCTGCAGGAGCTATCAGAAATGGATCCGCATAGCTTGAATAACCTTCTGATAATTTAGCGATCTGCTTCTTTAAATAGTAAGCATGCCGATGCTCTTCTGCTGCATGCTTCAATATAATCAGGGTAACATCTGTTTTATGCTCACATGCTGAAATTTTACGGGCCCCTGTATTTTCCATTAAAGAAAGTGTGTTCAGCCATTTGCAATGCAAACCGGTATCCCCTACCATTTTACTGATTATCTGCTGTAGTTCCATTAGAAAAAGAAATGTCTGCAAATATAGAGGGATTTTGGCTTAGAGGAAGCTACTAATTTTCCCGGCTTAGAAATTCGAACAGGCGGTCTGCATCTTCCTTTTTAAAGAGTTGAGTTCCCGAATTCATTGTTGCTGCGCTTCCACAAGCCACTCCCCTCCTCACCATTTCAATAAAATCGCCTCCTCTAGCTAATACAGACACCATTCCAGCCACCATGCTGTCGCCAGCACCAACAGTGCTTAACTTTTTAACGGTTGGAGCCGGGATAAGCTTTGTTATATCCCTAGTAACCAAATAAGCTCCCTGCGGCCCTAATGAAACTACAATAGCTTCTGTTTTCCCCTGAGCTATTAGTTTCTGAGCCGCGTCGTCTGCTGTATCATTATCAAGAGATTCAATACCTGTCAGATTAGCAAGTTCTCCAAGATTTGGTTTTAAAAGAAAAACCCCCTCTTCCACCATCTGCATTAATGCATCACCAGAGGTATCAGCAATAACCTTCGCTCCTTTTTCCTTAGCAAGTTTTACAATGTCTCTCAAGAAGGCTGCTTCAATTCCAGGAGGTAAGCTGCCGCTCACGATTATAAATTCCGGAGATGGGGAAAGACTATCTAAAGAACTTAAAATACTGGATTGCTCTTCCTGAGTAACCTCCGAACCAGGCATTCCAAACCGAAATTGCTGATTGGTTGAGGTTTCTACCACGATGAAATTTTCCCTCGTTTCTCCTGAAACAGGCACGGCATGCGCCTTTACGTTTTCTTTTTCCAGTAATGATTCAAGCAATTTTCCAGTTCGGCCCCCGGAAGGAAAAAATGCAGTCGATTCATAACCCAGGCGCCCGAGGCCTCTTGATACATTTATACCACCCCCTCCAGGTTCGAACTTAGGCTGCTCACATCTAAGTTTCTTTTCAGGAACCAGTTTGTCAATGGAAGTACTTTTATCTACAGTTGGATTTAGAGTAATGGTTAAAATTTTCATCTGAATAAATTTTTCAATGGTAACGAGGTTGCATCAGTTGCTTTAATTTTGATTCTAAAGCAGAGGATTTTCAAGTATTTGTTTGATCAATGGTCAGAACAGCAATGAATCGGTTTTGTTGAAAAGAAAAAAGGTTCTTTGTGGAACTATCCGTCAAAGAACCTTTCGAATCAAATCTTACTTTTAAAGACCGCGGCATTTTCATTGGCCAGTTTTTGGTCTCCCAGATAACTCCACCTTATCGTCGTTATATATTTTTTAAGCACCGCGTTCATTTGAGGAAGCGTTACTTTGTTAATCCTTTCTGCCGCCTCATCTGCAATACGCCAGTCGCCCATTACTTCTGCATTTCCAAGAGCTGAAGCAATTGCACTACTGCTTTCCTCTTTCATATAATTACTGGTAATAAAATTACTCTTTCCCGATAGCAACTCCTCTTCTGCAAATCCATTGTCGCGTAGATCTTTCAATTGTTCCAGCATTACTTCAACAGAGGCTTTCGGTTCTGTTGTACTTACATACATTACAGCATACGGCATTAAACGCGTAGTTGAGTAAGCATAAGGAGCATAAGACAAGTTACGTTTTGTTCGGATCTCTCTAAACAATCTGTTGCTCAAATGAGAAATAGCCAAACGAAAAGGCAGGTAATCAGGACTATTTAACTTAGGTGCATCGATGCTTGCTGTAATATAATTGGTAGCCAGTTGCCTTTGTTCAACTAACAATTTCCCGCTTTCTTTCGGTCCTGGTAAAACAGCAGGTTTGTAAGTACGGGCTGGTATGGTTGCAAAAGAAGCCAGGATCTTCTTCGTTACTTCTTCCCTGGTTATTTTCCCCACTATTACCATGAACATGCGGTTCTTATTCAGTAAGGTATTATAATAATAGTTTTTCAAATCAGCTGCTGTGAGCTTACTCAATGTTGCCTCTTCTCCCGTAGGATTGGTTGCATAAGGAGTTCCCGCGAATGCATTCTGCATCGTAAGTTGTTCTATGCGATCATCAGGATCAGATTCAGATTGTTTAATTCCTGAGATGATCTTTTCTTTAAGCATATCAATTTCCCGGGGTTCAAACACTGGATTAGCTACTGCACTGGCGAATAGATCCCAGCCCTGATTAAAAAAACGAGAGATACAAGTCATGCTGATCATACCGTTATCATAACCAGATGAACCTCCCAGATCAATTCCGTACATATCCGCTCTATCACGGAAGGCATTGGCATTGTATTTTTTAGTCCCGGCTTCTGCTGTAGCAGCGAGAACAAGATTTTCTAATCCTGCCTTAGTAGTAGGGTAGTTAGCTACCCCTCCACGGTAATACATATTTACATCGATTACCTCTTTAATAGTTGGTTTAAGGATCACCTTAATTCCCGCAACGGTAAATGAAGTAGTTGTACTTTGACCGAAAAGATTAGCAGTGATAAAAAGGAGGATTATATTGACAAATGTCTTTTTCATTTATGTAGTTTTTAGTGGTAGTACTTAGTCAGCTTTAAAGTAAGTATCAGGTTTCAATTGTTGTCTCGCTTCTGCACTGATCAACATACCGGCAGCATAAGGTTTGTTCTTAATATATTTCCTTACGTATTGTTTCAAGTCATCCCGGTTCACTTTACGCAAGTTATCAACGTAGGTACTCAGATAATCAATGGATGCGGCTGCCCACCAGAAGGATATAGTATGTGTAAATTCAGAAGTAATCTCTGCTTCCTTTACCTGACTAATTTCCAATTGTCTTTTAGCTGTCTCTATTTGTTCATTGGTAATATAATCATCCGAATCCCACAAAGCCATCTGTTTCTTCACTTCGGCCATACATTCCCGGATCTTATTAGGATTAGGTACAACAAATACACTGATCGGACCAGTATGAGCGAGGGTTAAATAACCAATATTAACCTGCAAGGCCAGACCGGCATCAACTAAAGCCTTACTAAACTTAGATGAATTTTGATTGATGATGTAAGAAAATACGTCGGCAGCATAGGTTGCCTGAAGATCAGTTCTTGTATCGGGTCCGTGCCAGTTCATCATCACCAAAGGAACTCTTGACAAATCAGATTCTACAATAAAATAATCTGTCTTTTGAAGTGGTTTAAACTCGGGCACCGGCCATCTTTTAGCCGGATCAAAGCCAGAAGGAGTCCATGTACTGAAAATCGCATCAACATTTTTAAATACATCCTCATGCTTAACATCGCCGGCGACAGTAATGAGAGAATTATTTGGCCAGTAGTACCTGTTCTTTATCGTATCCATTTTAGCTGGTGTGGCTGAACGAATTACCTGGTGATCACCAATGGTGTTTTTACGACTATACAAATCTCCCCACAAACGATGGTTCATTTCATCGTTCAATGCAAAATAAGGATTTGATTCATTCCGTTGAAATTCTCCATCTACTACCACATTTTCCTTTGCCATTTCCGCGGCATCAAATTTTGGATATCTGATAGCTGAATTCATAAATTTCAAACCTTCAACCAGATTATACTTAGGCAAAGTAAAGTAGTAGTTAACCAGTTCGTAGCTTGTAGTTCCGTTAAACTGTATACCTAACTCACTTACCCGGTTCAGGAAATCCTCCTGACTGGGATAGTCCTTGTTTGCCTTGAAGAACATGTGCTCGTATAAATGGCTCAACCCATTATACTCGGGTGTTTCGGTATAGGAACCATTTTTAACAGCAATTTCTATCGTTGCAAGGGGAACAGTATTATCTTCTACAACCAGGATATCCAGACCATTTGCAAGCTTATGTTGGAACATATTTGGAGGCAATTTAGATGGTTTGGCTGTAGTTTGAGCCTGAACACTTATTCCGATGAAGGCGGCAACAAACAGGCATGAAAGGCTTTTTATCATAGATTCTCTTGTTTACAGTAAATATATCAGAAAAATTAAAACGCTAAACTATTCAAATTAGTTAAAGAATTATGGCATTGAACGACGGACTCTTGAAATTATTGAATAAAACTTATGAGCCTTCGGCTATGATCAATTCTGTATATAAAGGGAATGATTTAGCATTTAAAACCAACGAAGAGGGACTACCAATATTACTTTTTATTGGGAAGCTTGATAATAAGGGACAAGTAAAGGGAGAACGGTATACACGCCGGTTAGCCAAGGATGAGCAAGGAAAGATCATTAAAGACCATTGGGAATTGAAAGGAAAAGCAAGTTAAGCGCCTTTTACTCAAACCTTAGCCCTTTCAAACCGTTCTCTTGTAGAAAATAGATTTTAATATATGCCTTCAAAATCAGTTATTGCAGTATGTCATGCACTGCTTGCCCAGGATCTAACGATAGCATTTGCTGAAAGCGCTACTACAGGGCGCCTTATATATGACTTTACCTCTGTTCCTGAATGCGGTCAGGTGGTAAAAGGAAGCATTGTCTGTTATGATAGAAGTGTGAAAGAAAGCCTTCTTAATATACCTGCTGAGGTAATTGATCAGTATAGTGCAGAATCCCCGGAAGTAACTCAGCTTTTAGCAGAGGGAGTTAAAAAGCTTATCCCTGCCGATGTTATTGTCGCAGTTACGGGACTGGCATCAGAAGGTGGTTCAGAAGGTCCTGAAAAGCCTGTAGGAACCATGTTTGTTCATGGCTATGTTAAGGATAAAGCCTGGAAGACACATTTACAGTTTGAAGGGACGCCAGATGAAATTGTTGCCCAAACTATCGACGCTGTTGGAACTATTTTATTGGAAGAACTAGGATCAGGCAGTTGAATTAACTGCTATAAAAAACAAGAAGTTGAAAGGATGATATCCTTTCAACTTCTCTGTATTTTTTTTAAACAGTATGGTTATAGCCGGTTATGCCCGGGCTCCTTTTACAAATCTTTTCTTTGTTACTTTTTTAGTTGACTCCTGACTATCAGAACATTCAAGGCCAAACCAACCACCATGGGCAGTGTATTTAGTTTCTGGCATAGGGCGAGTCAAATCGGATGACGCTGAAAACTTCATTAAACTCTCTTCTAACGACGCTGGCACAAAACTTCTCATAGTCTATTGTTTAGTTAAATTCTTATTAAAACAAGTCTATGTAAACAAAAGTTATTCCAATAAAATATTTTTTCATGAAAGCGATTGCAGATCAGACAGTTCTTATTACCGGTTCCACTGATGGTCTCGGCAAAAATGTGGCTTTAAAGCTTGCAGAACTAGGTTCAAGGATAATACTGCATGGAAGAGACCCTTTAAAAGGCCAAAAAATCTTAGAGGAAATTATTTCTTTATCTGGAAACAAAAATATAAAGTACTATAATTCAGACTTTTCATCTCTTCAAAGTGTACGGGATTTAGGAGCAGCTGTCCTAAAAGAGTATCAAAATATAGACATGCTGATCAATAATGCAGGCATATATCAGAAAGACGATGTGAGACATTTGAGCCGGGACGGATTTGAGTTAAACTTTGCAGTTAACTATCTGGCTCCCTTTCTTCTGACTCATCTCCTATTGCCTGTCTTGCAACAAAAAGAGGTCACTAAGATCATAAACGTATCATCGGAAGCACAACACGAGATTGACTTCAATAACGTTATGCTCGAGCACAATTATAACTCCAGGAAAGCTTACGCTCAAAGTAAATTTGCCCAAATAATGTTTACTTTCACTTTAGCTGGCCAAATGAAGGACACTAAAATAAGGGTTAACGCATTACATCCTGAAAAGCTAATGAATACAAAGATGGTACTTGAAGCTTTTGGTTCAGCAGAAACAACTGTAGAACAAGGAACAGAAGTAGTTTTGCATGTTGCCACTTCACCGCAAACGGAGAATATAACAGGAGCCTACTTCAACAAAAAGGATATTGCAGAAGCACGCGCTCAGGCATACGATCTGATGGCCAGAGATAAATTGTACAGACTTAGCAAGGAGTTGGTTAAGATTTAGGGACTTGCTGTATCGGACTTTAGAGTCTCCACTCCAAACTTATTTAAGAAATCAACTCCTTCGTCAGAAGGAAGCCCTTTATATTCTGCATAAGAGTTTTTATAGATAACCTTTCTGATGCCAGATGAAAATATGAGTCGTGCACAAGGCAAGCATGGTGAAAGGGTAACATAGAGTGTGCAGCCTTCCAGATCTGCGCCGTTCTTGCTGGCATAGAGGATGGCATTTTCTTCGGCATGTAAAGCAAGAGAACAGCTACCACGAGCGTCACGCGGGCATCCGGTATCCGGCCACTCCTCGTCACAATTATGGGTTCCAGCAGGGGGGCCATTATATCCAATAGAGATAATGCGGGTATCTTTTGTAAGTACTGCTCCTACCTGTGCCTTTACGCAATGCGAGCGTAAAGCGAGGTCAGAAGCTAAGTTCATAAATATGGAACTAAAGGAGGGCTTATTCTTCACTCTGTGATCTTTTCTCCAAAAGTATTAATTTCTATTTAAGCCTACCTTATGCCCTGAGATGGCGTAATACAAGATATATAAATAACAAGGCACCATTATCCAATAGGCTTTCGAAACCGCGACTGCCGAACCGAAATGAGTAGTTAAGTATTCTGAGAACTTTCCATAAAAAAGAGGTAAGATAGCCCCCCCGGCAATAGCCATTATTAAAAGAGCTGAACCTGTTTTCGTAAAACGTCCAAGACCATTTATAGCCAGTGGAAAAATTGCGGGCCACATTAAAGAATTAGATAATCCAAGCAAAGCGAGGAAAAAGACAGAAACGTAACCAGTAGTATAAATGGTTGCAATGCTAAAGATCACCCCGCTTATAGAGCATAACTGAAGTGCTTTTTGCTGAGATAAATATTTCGGCATTGTTGCAATGCCTATTACATAACCAAGCAGCATAAAAGCTAGTGTTCCCTGGGTAAAAAAACGAGAAATCGACAATGGAATTCCAATTGCTTTACCATAACTAATAATTGTGTCACCCGCCATAACCTCTACGCCAACGTAAAGAAACAACGCAAGTACACCCAGCCATAAATGAGGGAAGTTGAAAATACTGTTCTTCTGCCGAACCTCTGCCGAAGCCTTTGCATCATCTTCGTCTTTTATATCTGGCAACGATGATCTCAGAATTGCGAATGCCAGAAATAACAAGACTGCAGTCATGATCATGTAGGGTACAATAACTCTCGAAGCTAACTCATCCAGCGCGGTTGCCCGTGCCACATCATTCATTTCTGCAAGCCGTTTTTCTATTCCGTCTGAATCACTAAGAGCAATATATCCGAAAACCAAACCAGCAATGATACCTGCAACTTTATTACAGATCCCCATGATGCTGATACGCCTTGCCGCGCTTTCTGGTGGTCCCAGTATTGCGGCATAGGGATTAGAAGCTGTTTGTAGCAATGCCAGACCCGTTCCGATGATAAACAAACCAACTAAAAACATATCAAAGCTTCTGGCATTTGCTGCCGGAACAAAAAGAATTGCACCCACAGCCATAATTACCAGTCCTAGTGCCATGCCCTTCTTGTATCCGGTTTTACTCAGGACGTAAGACGAAGGCAGGGCCATAACTGTATATGCTATAAAAAAAGCAGTGGCAACCAGATAAGACTCTGTATCAGATTTTAGCTCACAGGCTATTTTAAGGTACGGAATTAAGGTTCCGTTCAACCAGGTCACAAATCCAAAGATAAAAAATAAAGCACCTATGATGATGATAGGATTTGAACCAGTGCCTGTTTGTGCCTCTCTATTCTGCATATAATTAGTCTGTTTTATATTTAACAAGCAATATAATTATAATGAAGTAAAAACCAACAACAAAAGGAAAGGCTGCAGGTTGAATAGGATAGGCTTTTCGGGCTATGTGACGCGTTCATTTTAGTCTATCTTTATCTGAGTATTGATAATTACGTTAAAAATCAGATATTCGCAGATTTGCAACGGGCCAGTTATATATGCTTGAATCGATTTTATCTGGTATTGGACTTGGAATAGTGCTGTCTTTTGCAACGGGACCGGTTTTCTTTGCACTGTTAAAAACGAGCATAGAAAAGGGTTTTCACGCGGGCATGTGGCTTGCAGCAGGGGTAGTTTTAAGCGACTTTATATATGTTGCGCTCGCTATTTACGGGTCGTCATTTATCAAGTTTGAAAATCAATACCGCGTGGCAATAGGGGTAACGGGAAGTGTTGTTCTTATCGGAATTGGTTGTTACTATTTGTTTAAAAAAGTAAAGATCAATTACCATAATACAACTTCTACCAAACGTAATACTGGTTACTTCTTTAAGGGTTTTTTGATGTGTATATTCAATCCTTCCCTTTTATTGTATTGGGTAAGTGTTACGAGCAGCCTGATCTCGGTTAAGGGGAAGCTGGATTCCAACGAGATCATCCCTTTCTTTGGTTGTATCCTCCTCACACAATTCAGCATGGATACGTTGAAAGCATACTATGCCAATAAGTTTCGATATAGAATTAAGGAAAAGACGATCATTATGCTTAACAAGGTTGCTGGTTGCCTTATCTTAATATTTGCACTGAAATTGATCTGGAGCCTTGTGATGTAGAAGGAAAGAATCATTCCCTCCTTCTATCATTCATTCATTCTGATATTCCCTACACGTAGGCTCTCTGATTTTTACCCTCTACCCAGTTCATAAAAGCACGGTTCACTACCCGGTTTCCTCCTGGTGTCGGATAATCACCTGAGAAATACCAGTCTCCAAGGTGTGAGGGACAAGCGGTATGAAGATTATCAAGAGTCTGATAAATCACCTGTACTTCTGCTTTTATTCCTTTAGGAGATATGATCTGTGTGATCTTAGCCGATATTTCTTCATCGGTAAATGGAGCATAGATGGCTTTGATATAGTTCTCAACATCGTTTCTATCCATGTCGAGCGAAGCTTTACACTTCTCATAGGTCTCCCAGATGATGTGCTCTCTGCCAGTTTCTTTAAGAAGCTTAATAGCTGCTTCAAAAGCAACGAACTCACCCATTCTGGACATATCTATACCATAACAATCCGGATAACGAATTTGGGGAGCTGAAGAGACAATAATTACCTTCTTAGGACCAAGTCTGTCAAGGATCTTAAGGATACTTTGTTTTAAGGTAGTACCCCGAACGATTGAATCATCAATGACAACGAGATTATCAGTGCCGGCCTTTACAAGCCCATAGGTTGTATCATAAACATGCGAAACCATGTCCTGGCGATCGGCATCCTGAGTAATAAAAGTACGTAATTTAGCGTCCTTAATAGCAATCTTTTCAACCCTTGGAGCAAGATTCAGCATCTCTTCCAATTCTTCGTCTGAGATTTTGTCTGCTCTCTTAAGCAGCGTATCTTTCTGAAGTTGCTTAATATACTTGTGCAGCCCTTCAACCATTCCATAAAATGCTACTTCGGCAGTATTTGGAATGAAAGAAAAGACGGTATTTTTCAAATCGTTATTAACTGACTTCAGAATCTGAGGACAAAGTAGACGCCCTAGTTGCTTCCGCTCACGATAGATCGCAGCATCGCTTCCGCGGGAAAAGTATATCCTTTCGAATGAACATGACTTTTGAACCAGCGGCTCTCTGAACTGTTCTTCAGTGATTGCTCCACTTTTCTTAATGATTAAAGCATGTCCCGGTTTGATTTCCTTCACAGAATCAAAAGGAACGTTGAAGGCAGTCTGAATAGCCGGACGTTCTGAAGTTACCACAACCACTTCATCGTCTATATAATAGTAAGCAGGACGAATACCTGCAGGGTCACGCATTACGAAAGCATCACCATGACCAAAAATTCCTTCGATGGTATATCCGCCATCCCAGGTTTTAGCAGAACGACGTAAGATCTTTGCAACATCAAGGTTATCAGCAATAAGGTGACTTATCTCCATGTTACTATAACCTTGCTTCTTAAACTCATCAAAAAGCTTTTGATTTTCATCATCAAGAAAGTGACCGATCTTTTCGAGCACGGTTACGGTATCAGCTTTCTCTTTCGGATGCTGACCAAGCTCGTATAACTGCTCAAGAAGCTCGTCCACATTTGTCATGTTGAAATTCCCTGCAATTACGAGGTTACGGCTCATCCAGTTATTCTGGCGGAGAAAAGGATGACAGTTTTCAATACTGTTCTTTCCATGAGTTCCATACCGTAAGTGTCCCATTAACACTTCACCGGTAAAGCTGATATTCTCTTTTAACCATTCAGCGTCTTGTAGCAGATCGGCAGGAATATCTGCAAACTTTTTCTGAACGTACTCGAAGATCTCGGATACGGCTGAAGAACCCATCGCACGATGCCTGCTGATATATCTGTTACCTGGTGCAACATCGAATTTGATGGTAGCAATACCAGCACCGTCCTGACCACGGTTGTGCTGTTTTTCCATCAGCAAATACAGTTTATTCAAACCATAAAGCGACGTTCCGTATTTTTCCTGATAATAAGAAAGGGGTTTTAAGAGACGGATGAGGGCGATGCCGCACTCATGTTTTATCGATTCACTCATGACTACTTATGAGTATGCAAAATTACAGTTTAAAACGAATAAAGTGTTATAACAATGAAAGGAAAAAATCATCCTTATGCAAGTATTGAGGGGAATAATCCCAGTACAATAATCAGAATTGTAAGTGCCAGAATAACGTATGAGATGAAATTCAGACCGGATGATACCGGGTATTCTCTATCTGGTTCTCTCAAATAAGCGTTTAACGGAATTTTGAAGTAATAGAAAAGAGAAACTACGGTTGTAATGGCACCTGTAACTAATAATGAAAGGACCCAGACGGACCCAGATGCCTGATATTTTTCAAAAGCCGAAGTGAAAATGAAAAGCTTTGCTATAAATCCTCCGGTGGGAGGCAGACCTGTTAATGAAACCAATATCACTACAAAACAAAGTATCTCTACCTTCATGAATTTCCCAAGCCCTTTATACTTCCTTACATCATCTTCCCCAGTCCGTTGCTCTACCTGATCTGCAATCATGAAAGCTGCCATATTCATGATGGCATACACTGTAAAATAAAAGAGAAGCGATCGTATTCCATTTTGATAAATAGCAACGATGGCCATCAAAGCAAAACCAGTATGTGCTATAGAAGAATAAGCAAGCATACGTTTTATATTATTTTGCCAGATAGCAGCGAAGTTACCAAGGATCATAGTGGCAATGGCAATGACGGTAATGGTAGTCTCGAAGTCAAAAACCTGAATTCCCGTTGCTGCACCATATCCGTAAAAGGGAATCAGAAATCTTATAAGGATAGCAAAACCTGCAATTTTCGGTGCAGTAGAAAGAAAGGCTGTTACCGGTGTTGGAGCGCCTTGATAAACGTCTGGACTCCAGAAATGCAAAGGAACGAAAGAGAGCTTAAAGCCGATGCCAACCAAAGTGAGTAATATAGCTAAAGCTATAGCGGGTTCAGCAATATGACTCAACTGAGCTATTATATTTCCATCAGACAAACTGATTGTTCCTGTAAAACCATAAAGGAGGGACATCCCATAAAGCATAATAGCTGAACATGCGGAACCAAACAAAGCATATTTCATGGAAGCTTCAGTCTGCTTGCCTTCTCCCGATACATATCCTACCATGAGGTAAGATGCAATAGAAACCATCTCGATGGAAATGTAAACCATTAAAAGATTACTGGCCATTGCCATTAAATTAAGGCCTAAAAGCACAGCAGGAAGAAGCATGTATAGATCGCCCAGTCCCTTATTATGTCTCTTAAGCGCTGTATTACCCTTTATGAATACAACGAATAGTACAGTAACAAAAGCAAAAATAAGCTTAAATCCTATTGCTACTCTATCCAGCACAATGCTTCCGGAAAAAAGGGATAGACCCTTTTCGATAGATAAAGACTGCTGATAGTTTAGGTAAGCTGAAATAATAATACCTGTTAGAGCTATCGCGGAGGTATTCACAGAGTTCTTTCCAGGAATAAAAAGATCTACAACTATTACCAACAGGAATGTAAGCACAAGAGCGATCTCAGGCAATATAAAAGAGATACCTGATAACGCTTCAGATAGTAATTCGGAAAGGTATGGCAGGTATTCGTTCATTTATCGTATGTTCATTAACTGAATAAGCTCCAATACAGAAGCATTCATTTTATCAAAAGCGAGTGAGGGTAAAATACCCAGAGCAAGAGACATGAGAGCAAGAGATGTTAAGGCAAAAACTTCCCTGCCATTTACATCAGTAAGCTTAGCTTTCCATTCATCACCTCCCCATAGCCGGGTTTCCCCAAAGAACATTCTTTGAAGAGTCCATAGCAGATAGGACGCTCCTAAAAGAATTCCTACGGAGCCCGCCACGGCCATCCATCTCGGTAGCAGTCCGTTTATACTTTGAGAGTTAAAAGCACCTATCAGGCTAAAGGCCTCTGCAATAAAAGCAGAAAAACCAGGTAATCCTAAAGAGGCAAAAAAAGCGATCATTACAAATACTGTGTACCTGGGCATAATTAGAGCCAAACCCCGGAAATTTGGTATTTCACGGTTATGTACCCTTTCATATATAACCCCTACAAGGAAGAATAGCATTGAGGATAGAAAACCGTGACTGATCATTTGCATCATCGCCCCACTTATTCCCTCTGATGTTGCAGAAGCAATACCTAGTAGAACAAAGCCCATATGAGAAATAGAAGAGTAAGCTATAAGGCGTTTAAGGTCTCTCTGGGCAAGAGCATTTAAGGCTCCGTAAAGGATGGACGCTACTCCAATCAACCCGAGCCACCATGCTGACTGAATAGCAGCATCAGGAAAAATACTTAAACACACCCTTAATATTCCATACCCTCCTATTTTAAGTAATACACCAGCAAGGATTATGGAGACAGGGGTCGGTGCTTCTACGTGGGCATCAGGAAGCCAGGTATGCAGAGGCACAATAGGAACTTTGATGGCAAAAGCTACAAATAATACGATAAATGCCAGAAGCCTTGCTGAAACACCAAATATCTCTTGGCCTGCAATTACTGAAAAAATAGAATCCTGAGCATAATTAGCTGGATTCATCATGTGAAGCATATTAAATGTGTGACCGCCTGTTTCAGGATCAGTAACTGAAAAATACAATCCAATAATCACTAGCAACATGAACACAGAACCGAGCAAGGTATAAAGGAAGAATTTGATAGCCGCATACTCCCTTCGCACACCTCCCCACATTCCGATAAGAAAGTACAGAGGCAGGAGCATTAACTCGTAGAAAATATAGAACAGAAAGAAATCGAGTGCAGAAAAGACACCCATTACCGCGCAATCAAGCAGAAGGAATAAAGCAAAATAGCCCTTCAAGTTCTTCTGTATGTCCCAGCTCGCGAGTAAAGCAACGAGCATCACCAGGGAGGTTAGTACAAGAAAAGGCATGGACAATCCGTCAATCCCGAGAAAATAATCTATTTCAAGATTTCCCAGAGCACCCAGGTTCAAGCGGATCCAGGGAATCCTTTCTACCAGTTGAAATGTGCTCTGATCAGCAATTCCAGATAACGTATTATCGAAATTGATATAGATATAAGCGCTTATTAACATCTGTAGCAAAACAGCTCCGAGTGCAACATATTTATAACGCTGCTGCCATGCAGAGGGTAGCAACAGAATAAGTATACCTGCCACTATCGGAAGAAAAATCAACAGAGAAAGCAAACTCATATGGCCTGGCTAAAATATTTTAAAACAAAAAAAGTGAGTAATATTAAAATCATAAACAGGAGATAATGCTGAAGTCGTCCTGTTTGAAAATGTCTTACGAAATTCCCTATTGTCCTAGCGACAGAGGCTACACCATTGACCAAACCGTCTACTACCTTCCTGTCAAGCCATTCAGAAACGGCAGACAGGACTATAATAATCTTACCGGAGAAGTTAACAATACCGTCAACAATGGTTCTATCAAAGCTGAAAGCTGTGCGTGCTAGTCCAAGTACACTGTCAACAAACATAACTTTGTATAGGCGATTGAGATACCATTGCTCCTGAGAAAATCGAAATACTGCTGCCTTGGTATAATCAGGGGCTTTTTCATTTTTACCGTACCATTTGTACCCTATCAGAATTAGTATAATAGCTGCAATTGAAACAACTGCTGGAATTAATATATGATAGGATTCAACAGTTGGAGTAGTTGAAAAATAAGGAAGGCCTTCTATTATCCAGGCATGGCTGGCATGGAATGGATTTAAAGAGAATAGGGGAAAAAGGCAAAATATAGCAAGCACAACCAGTACCGACTTCATTGCCACAGGGGCTTCATGCAACGAAAACGCTTGACCGAATAGTACATTAAGACGTAATTCTCCAAAGAACACTTTGAAAATAAGTCTGGCTACATAAAAGGCAGTCATCCAGGATGCAAATAATGCGGTATAAGGAATTATCCTGGCTATTGAACCCTGAGATTCGGCCCACTCAAAAGACTGAATGAGAATAGCGTCTTTTGATAAATAGCCAGAGGTAAAGGGTAGTCCTATTAAAGCTAAAGAGGCCAGTAACATTGTAATAAATGTTATGGGCATAAACTTCCTTAACCCACCCATATTACGGATATCCTGATGATCGAAATCCAATCCTTTCTTATCCTTCAGGTGATGCAGTTCATGTATAACAGCCCCTGCTGCCAGAAAAAGCAGACATTTGAAAAACGCGTGAGTTACAAGATGGAAAATTGCAGGCGCCACTGCCCCTACCCCCATTGCTAACATCATGAAGCCAAGCTGTGAAATTGTTGAGTAGGCCAGGATCCGCTTGATGTCATTCTGGGTCAGAGCTATGGTAGCGGCCATAAAAGCAGTGAATGCACCTATTGATGCTATTACTATAAGAACTGTTGGATTAAAGATCGGGTAGATCCTCGCAATAAGAAAAACACCCGCTGCAACCATCGTTGCAGCATGGATCAGAGAGGATACAGATGTAGGGCCTTCCATCGCATCGGGCAACCAGGTATGCAATGGAAACTGGGCGGATTTGGCGGTTGCACCAAAGAAAAAAGCGAGCCCTGCGATGGTTAGCCAGACAGCCGGCATATGGTTAGAGCTAAAATACCACAAGTCGCCCTGTACAAGGGATCTTTTGAAAAAGCCCCCCTCACTGAATAAAAGATTAACATCAAGGGTTTGGAATTGGGAAAACACAATCATGATACCCGTGAGAAAACCTAAATCACCAAGCCGGTTCATAAGGAATGCCTTTTTATTTGCCTGCACTGCTGTTTCCCTTGTAAACCAAAAACCTATAAGAAGGTAGGAAGAGAATCCTACAAGCTCCCAGAACATGTAAAGCAGCAAAAGATTGTCGGTAATAACCAACCCAAACATAGAAAAACAAAACAAGCCTAAGTAAGCCCAATAACGGAATATATAGGGATCTCCCTCCATATACTTGGTCGAATAGACATGGACCAGCGTAGCGATGAACGAGATCAGCAAAAGCATTAATGCTGAGAGGTTATTTATAAGGATGCCAATTTTAAAACGCCAGTCGCCAATAATAAACCAATCAAATTGTTGATGAATGGGCTGTTTATTCCAAACGTTCAGGAAGATAACAACAGATATGAGCAGGCTTGTTGCAATATTAAGGATAGAAAAGAAAGAACCCCGATCCCTGCTGCCAGGTACCAACAGTATACCCGCAAATGAAAACAGCGGTAACAGAGTGGCTATCAGAGCCAGAAGACTTATGGTTTCCTTCGTAAATGTGTCCAAATTAATCTCTTAATTTATCTATTTTAGTTGGGTCTATTGTTTTATAGTACTTGTATACATTTAAAATAATAGCCAGTGAAACTGCAACAGCAGCTGCTGCCAGTACGATTGCAAATAGAGCAAACACTTGTCCGCTGGCCGCAAACTTATCGTGCTTACTAAAAGCTACAAAATTAAGGATTGCCGCATTAAGCATAAATTCAATCCCTATCAAGATCATTATAGCGTTGCGCTTTGAAAGAACGGCATAAATGCCTATACTAAATAAGGCTGCACTAATTAGCATGTAATGAGAAAGAGGGATCATGGTTTTCGCTCCTTTCTTGCCAGGTGAGCTGCTCCAACAAGCGCCATTAACAGAAATATAGATACCACTTCGAATGGAAGCAGATACTTTGTCATTAAAGTAATACCAATATTATGAATAGTGTTATCAGTTACCTCCAATGTATTTCCAGCCGAGCCTTGTATCCAGGCAAGTTGATCTATCTGAGCCAAAGAGATACACCAAAGTAAAATACCAAAGAATAAAAATGCCACCAGGATGGCGGGCAAATTATGAAATCCAAACAACTTAGTTTTCAGTGATTCCGGATTATCTAAGATATGCTTATTAGAAAGAAGGAAGGCAAATATCATTAGCACCAATACTCCTCCTACGTAAATTACTAATTGAGTTAATGCAACAAAATCAGCCAGGGCAAAAACGAAAACCCCTGCCATTGAAAATAAGGTTATAAAAAACAGGAAAATAGATCGTACAAGATTGCGTGAGACTACTACCAGTAATGCCGAAGACAATACCACAGCAGCAAACACGTAGAAAACGACCTGTTCTAAATTCATCTCTTCTTATTCTCCTTTTTTTGCTTTCATTGCAGCTTCTTTGGCAGCCTGCTTCTCTGCCTGCTGTTTTGCCAACTCCTGCCTCTTTTCCTCTGCCTCCTCTGGGGTCATGTCAGAAAACTTATAAGTTAGCTCAGCCACGTTGGTTACCGTACGATCGTACTGATTAGTCATCGTAATACATTCAGTAGGACAAACTACAGTACATAAACCACAATACAAGCATTTGGCCATGTCAATGTCGAACTTCGCTGCATGCAAACGTTTAACTGTTCCGTCGGAGGTCTGCCCCAAGGGTCCTGTTCCTTTTATACTTTCGATCTCTATGCAGTCGACGGGACAAATTTTGGCGCAGAGATCACAAACGATACAATCGTCAATTTCAACGTGCAACTGGTACCGGCCTACTTCAGGGATGGGTATTTTCTCCTTAGGATATTGTACAGTTACAATGCCCTCTTGCTCAGCAAAGTAATTATCCTTCTTAACATCCAAGGTCTGCCTCTTCTTCCCCGCAGCCAAAAAATGCTTCAAGGTAAGCGCTAAGCCTTTCCAAGCAGTGACAAAAGACGATATAGTGTTCTTAATAATCAATTCTCAATTCCTTATCTCTTTATCTACATCACTAACAATCTCCAGACCCCGGAGATTAGCATACATAAAAATGCCAGTGGTGTTAATACTTTCCAACAAAGGTCCATCAACTGGTCTACACGCAACCTCGGAAGCGTCCAGCGTATCCACATTTGAACGAATACTACCAACAATACTTTTGCAACTATCCAGATTATACCCCAGGCTGTACCTGTAGTCCAATCAGCTAAAGTGACAGAACCGATATTAGGAAGTGGAGTATTCCATCCACCAAGAAATAGAAGTACACCGAACATTCCAACCAGGAACATCATCGAATATTCTCCCAAGAAGACGAAGGCAAATCGAATACCGGTATATTCGGTATGGAAACCAGATACAAGTTCAGATTCAGCCTCCGGGATATCAAACGGGGCACGGTTACATTCAGCTAATGAAGCTATAAAGTAAATAACATAGGCTATTATCAAATGGGGAGCCTGAAAGATGTTCCAGGCGAAGATGCCTCCTACTTTTGTAACGTCCCAGAAACCGAAGAACTTAGTTGTTTGATCCGTAAGAATTCCCTGTAATCGCGATACCTCTTGTAGATCGAGGCTTTGTGAAATCATTACAGCTGATATAATGGCTATACCTGCCGGAATTTCGTAGGATACTACCTGGGCTACAGAACGGAGGGCACCAAGTAAAGAATACTTATTATTTGAGCCCCAGCCGGCCATTAAGATTCCAACTGACTCAACAGAGACAATCGCAAAAACATAGAAAACACCAAGATTTATTTTAGAAGGTATAAGATCTGGTGCCCAGGGCAAACTGGCAAATCCCATGTAAACAGAGATAAAAATTATTACAGGAGCAACAACAAAAAGAACCTTGTCAGCCGCACGGGGAATAATAAATTCTTTTTGGAGCATCTTCAGAATATCTGCCAGCGTTTGCAAGCTTCCAAACTTTCCTGTTTCCATCGGTCCCAGTCGATCCTGAATAAAGGCGGAAACTTTCCTTTCTGCATATACCGCAAAAAGGGCAAATAACGCAGTAAAAGAGAAAAGCAGTATTGCTACGAGGATATATGTAACGAAAAAGTTCAATTCTGAAATTTGAGCCAAACTTACGGAATCAGCAGCAAAAACTCTGAAATTTATTGATTATTGAGAATGAGATGATAGAATGGTGAGGATATAAATAGAAAAAGCGGAGATGCTGTCTCCGCTTTTTCTATTTATACGATTTATTTTAAGTTACTTTTTTGGAGCCGCTGCAGTTGCAGAGGGAGAAATACCTAGTTTAGCCTGAACTAATTTAAGAATATCTTCACCACCATCAAAGAATACTACTCCAGGCTGAGATACATCAAATACATATGCAAAACCTTTTTCCTTTGAAACAGCTCTAACTGCGTCCTCGGCTTTCTTGTAGATCGGCTGATATAATTCGCCCTGTTTAGCTTGCAACTCCTGTTGTGCTTTTTGCTGACCTTCAGTTATACGTTTTTCCATATCCTGAATTTCCTTTACAAGAACTTCCAGCTCCTTACCTAAAGCCTCTTTATTTGCCTCACTCAAGTTACGAGCTTTATCCTGATAAACAGTGATCTTTTTCTGACGCTCAGCATCCATTTGCTTGATCACATTCTCCTTTTGCTCGGAAAATGCCTTCATTGTAGCATCTGCTGCTTTCATTTCTGGCATTGATTGCAAAAGGGTACCAGAATCAATATGTCCTAATTTTTGCTGTGCATTAACTGAAGTGCCCGCTAAAAATAATCCAACTGCAACTACGGCTACTTTAAATACTTTTTTCATTCTGTCTTTAAAAAAATAAATTATGTTGTTCTAAACTCTTACTTCGCTAATGTACCTGGCTTATAACCCAGCCGTGTGATAACATCATTACTCTTATCTAAACGTAAACTTGCATAAAGCATTATCACGTTACTGTTTTTATCAAAGACCATATCAAGTCCTGCATTTTCAGCTACAGCTTCTACGGCCTTTGCGACCCTTTCTTGTATTGGTTTTACTAATTTTACGCGCTGTTGATATAGTTCTCCTTCAAAACCGAATTTCTGTCTTTGAAATTCCTTTGCTTCTTTTTCCCTTTCTACAATCTCATTTTCGCGGCGTTTACGCATCTCGTCCGTCAATAGTACCTGATCGGCCTGATAAGCCTTGTACATCTTTTCAACGTCTGCAAATCTTCCGTCTACTTCCTTCTGCCATTGCTGTGATAAAGCATCCAGTTGCTTCTGAGCCGATAAATATTCGGGTATATGTTTCAGAATATACTCGCTATCGACATATGCAAATCTTTGAGCGAAAGCTGAAAGTCCTGAAATTAATGTAAAGCAACAAATTAATAAAATCTTTTTCATCGAATTCTCCCTCAATACTAGGTTTATTTCCTTTATGATTGAATTACAAGCGGATAGTTTAATCGCACTCTAATATATTTTCTTTTAGAACCCGCCATTTAGCTGCTGAGCGATACTAAAGTGGAACTGACCTTTATTTGCATCAGGTAAACCAGGGATCTTATCAAAGCCATAACCATAATCTATACCCAGAAGACCGAAGATCGGAAGGAAGATTCTGGCACCCACACCTACAGAACGACGAACGTTAAATGGTGTAAAGTCCTTAAAACGATCCCAAGTATTACCACCCTCTGCGAAGATCAATCCGAATACCTGAGCTTGCTGACTTAAGGTTAGTGGATAACGCAGTTCAAGAATATATTTGTTGAAGATCGGACTACCTGAATTTTGAGCAATCGAAGGATTTGAACCTTCAGGTATTACTGCATTATTTTGATAACCGCGTAAACCTATGATTTCTGAACCCTGAAGGAAGCTATAACCCTGCATTCCATCACCACCGAGTCTGAACCTTTCAAATGCTGAAGGACCAACTGCCTTGTTATACATCCCAAGGAAACCGAACTGCGCCTGAGCTTTAAGCACTAACTTTCCAGCCATTCGCTGATACCATTGAGACTCGAACTTCCATTTATGGTACTCTGTAAACTTGTATCTATCCTTGGCTTCGGCTGCCTGATAATTGATATTATTAAACAAAGAATACGGAGGTGTTGCTTGAACGGTCAAACGGATATGTGAACCTGATGTAGGATATACTGGTGCATCCACCGAGTTCCTGCTGATCTGCTGACTGATGTTAAAATTATAGGAAGTACCTGTACTGAAAAGGAAACCTGAATAATTTCTCAATTTGTACTGTTCAAAGTTTGCAGCGGTATTCAACTGGAAATAATCGTCAGGCCATTTCAAACGTTGCCCTAAGCTGAAGGTAACACCATTAAGACGTATCCTTGGATCAGTAGGACTGGTTTTGTTTGAGTAGATACTAGTTCCGTAAGTACTAAGTGATGTAAAAGCACTTATTCCAAAGTAAACTGGTTTTTTCCCGCCTAACCAAGGTTCTGAGAATGAGAAACTATATGATTGATAGTACTTTCCATTCGTTTGACCCCGTATGCTTAATTTCTGACCGTCTCCTTTCGGTAGCGGTTTCCATTCTTTCAGGTTGAATAAGTTTCGCGCGGAAAAGTTATTGAAAGTCAAACCTAAGGTACCGATGATACGACCACCACCAAAACCACCAGAAAGTTCTATTTGATCCGAAGGTTTTTCGGCAACTGTATACTCGATGTCTACTGTACCATCCGAAGGATTTGGAATAGGACGAACATCAGTCTTCTGTTCGTCGAAGTTCCCAAGTTGCGCAATCTCCCGTGTAGTACGAACTACAGCTTCTTTAGAAAATTTCTGCCCTGGCTTAGTACGGATCTCACGGATAACTACCTTATCATGTGTAATATCATTTCCTTTTAGGGAAACTTTATTGATAGTATACTGAGGCCCTTCAAAAATTCTTAGTTCAAGATCGATAGTATCCTTACGAACTTTAGTCTGAACCGGATCAACGTTAAAAGTAAGATAACCATTGTTGAGGTAAACCGAAGATACATCGTCACCGCTTTGGCTTCCACGAAGTTTCTTTTCAAGTTTCTCTTCGCTGAACACGTCACCTTTTTTAATACCCAGCATATTCATCAGGTACTCTGTAGTGTAAACAGCATTCCCTGCAAATTTAATATCCCCGAAATAATACTTCGGTCCCTCATAAACTTTCAGGGCTAGATTAACTGTTCCGTTGTTATTTTTAATAACAGTATCACTTAAAAGTTCTGCATCACGATAACCTTTGGCTTGCATTTTTGCAATCAGGTTTCGCTTGTCTTCCTCATATTTGTCCTGAAGGAACTTACTGGAACGGAGAATATTTATTGGAGATTTCTCCTTGGTCTTTTTCATGAACTTCTTCAGTTCACGAGAAGAGAATTCATCGTTTCCTGCAAATTTGATGTCGCTAATCTTGGTTTTCGACTTCTTATCAACCTTTATCTCCAGAATTACGTTATTCGCGTCTGCTGGGTCTTTCTTTTGATTAAAACTTACTTCTGCATACAGGTACCCTTTCTCATTAAAGTACTTCTTAATAATGGCTGTACTGTTACTTAATAATGCCTCATTAACGATCTTACCCTTTTTGTCATTCAACTTCTCGCGAATATCATCTGCCTGACCTTTCTTCAAGCCGACGAGATCGATCCTAGTTAAACGGGGACGTTCAACAACGGAGATGTCAAAAAAGATAGAGTCACCATTAACTCGCGAAACGTTAAGTTTAACATCGTCGAAGAGCCCCTGAGCCCACAGATTTTTCACTGCGTTTGCCGTAGCATCACCAGGAACTTCAATTCTGTCGCCAGGAGTTAATTTTGAGATCTGGATGAGGATGTCTTTGTCCAGATTCTGCGTACCCGTCACGTCAATGCCCCCAATCACATATTCCTTTGGGTTGAGGTAGCTTATTTCATCATTGCCTGTAGTGGGTCTTCGCGGTCCCTGTTGGTTGGGCCTTCCAATCTGACCGAATGCTACAGCGCTAAATACGATAAGATATAAAGTAATTAAGTATTTATTCATTTGGATTTTCAACGTCGCTAAAATAACTTTTACAGATGTTAAATGGTGTTAAAAGAAAAATTTAGTTCACTTGCTCACTGGTCATACCGAAGCGGCGCTCTCTTTTTTGATAATCTAAAATTGCTTCAAACAAGTCTTCTCGTCGGAAATCAGGCCAGAGTTTTTGTGTAAAATATAGTTCTGCATAAGCTATTTGCCACAATAAGTAATTGCTTATACGATATTCACCACTTGTACGAATCATTAGTTCAGGATCAGGAATATTTGCGGTTGACAAGGAATTTGAAAATATTTCTTCGTTGATATCAGAAGGATCAAGTACCCCTAATCTAACTTGCTCGGCAATTTTCCTGGTAGCTTCAACTATTTCAGCCCTGGAACTATAGCTTAAAGCAAGAGTTAGTGTACAACTAGTATTTGCAGAAGTTTTCTCGATAGCTTCCATTAGTTCCCGACGACATCTTTCAGGCAACAAGTTTAAATTACCTATAGCATTTAAACGAACGCCATTCTTCATTAGTGTTTTCGTCTCTTTGTTTATTGTAGCTACGAGCAGCTCCATTAAAGCCATTACCTCAAGTTTTGGACGGTTCCAATTTTCGGTAGAAAAGGTATACAGGGTTATATAAGGTACACCTGCTTCAACAGCACCTTCAACCACATCCCTTACGGCAACAACACCTTCATGATGGCCAAAGACACGTAATTTACCTTTTCCCTTGGCCCATCTTCCGTTACCGTCCATAACGATTGCAATATGTTTTGGTAACTTGTTTTTATCTAATTGTTCCAGTAAACCCATCTTGTTTTTAAGCAGAAAACCCTTTTTTTGTAAAAGTTTTGTTCGTTTATTTGGGGCGTAAAGGTAAGAAACTTAGTGAGTTTTCGGTCAAGAAAATTATTTAGCTTGAAGAGATCTAGTATGCCACAACAGGGCATCCATTTTTAAAAATGGAATAGGTAAGGGATAAGCCTACAAACATATATGAATCGCGACTGCGGCCATCGCCCCGCTGAGAGTAAGGAAATCCGATTTTATTCTCAGAACGGTCGGCTAATTCCATTGTGATTTCAGATGATTTAGCAGGATCAGGGTATGTTTTGCTAACATCATCCAGGTAATCTGAAAATGCTGTTCTATATCCTGCTTCAGCAATCAGGCTCCAATTACCTTTTACATTAAACTTTACTCCCGCTCCAAAAGGCAGTGTGACAGCATAATTACGATAGGGCACTGAAGGATTTTGTCCCTCCGTTCCATAATTTCGCAACTCATAGGTATCACCATTCAACTTTGTCTTTGGATTAAAGCCAACCAGACCAAGTCCTGCAAAAAGAAATGGGGTATATAACTTCTTGCTTACGGATGGAACATAATTAAAGAAATTAAACTCCGTCTGCAAACTAACCTCGGTTAGGCTGGAATAAAAACTAAGATTTCTTTGCCTGGCAAAGGGATCATTTGAATCAGCATCATAGGCCTCTATCTTCCCACTTGTTACAGCTAACTTAAGTGCCCAATAAGGATTAAAGCACCTTTTCACCTGGCCTCCAAAGGACAAATTATTAACTTTAAGAGGATTTACCGGATTAAGATCTCCCATATAAGCTGCACCCCCTACAAATCCTCCCAGATCCCAGCTTTGAGCAAATGAATGCAAGGATAAGAATGACGAAGCAAAAAACAGGAATACTGAAAGATAAGCTCTAAACACTCTAGCTAATTTGGGATTTGTTAACAATACTTCTTTAAATTTGATTAACCATCAAATTGTTTGATGCCTGAATAAACTGGTTCTAATAATTCCGGGTATCTATACCCCAAAGCAATTTGTTCCTTAACGTAGATAAGTAACTTTCATTATTCAGCTGGATCAGATTAATTTTGAAGGTAGCCCGCTTTACACTGAACTTAAGAGTACTATCTATGACTTCAGTTCTGGAATCACATGATAGAAGATACTTTGAACTCCGACCCTCCAATTCAAAAGACAGAATATTGGAGTCGGATAGAATAACCGGACGGACATTAAGATTATGCGGTGATACCGGTGTTATAACAAAATTGCCTGATTGAGGAAATATAATAGGCCCCCCACAGCTAAGAGAATAAGCTGTTGAACCAGTGGGTGTTGCAACAATAAGGCCATCGGCCCAGTAAGAATTTAGAAACTCACCATTCAGATAAGTATGAATAATCATCATCGCAGAATTATCTCTCCGATGAATAGTTATATCATTTAAAGCGAAATTCTCATCGCCAAATACATCTGTTTCTGCATGAAGGCTTAAAAGTTCGCGGGTGTCTAAACTATAATCTCCCTTTATCAGACACTCTATAGCCGAATTTATATTGGACTTACTAATGCTTGCAAGAAAGCCCAGGCGACCAAGATTTATCCCAATAACTGGAATACCTGAATCGCGTATCAAGGTAACTGTATCAAGCATTGTTCCGTCTCCACCTAAACTGATCAGAAAATCAGCCTTACCCTTAATGTCGAAATAGCTCTCGAAGGTTTCGAGGTTTTTAGGAAAGAAAACTTTACCTGCAATAAATTCGGCAAATTTGTGATACACTACAGGTTCGATTGCAAATCTCATCAGACAATCAAATACCTGCTGAACGTAAGGGAGCGTGGTATTACTGAACTCTCTGCCGTAGATTGCAATCTTCATTCTTTAATATTTACTATTGATGGTGATTTAAAAATTGGCGACGCTACAGGTTAAGATAATTCATTAGCTGATCGTATCGGCCCGAAATACTGTCGTCTGCCTTTATATCATTATGAGTGGCTATTACTGAATAGTCGTACCTGATAAATGATGCAACGATAGACGAAATATCTGTTCTGTTAATTTTAAGAGTCACTTCAACACGGGTAGAATCAGCAAATGAGGTAAGATATGAACTTAATATGCGAGCATTATTAGACTCTACGATCTGGGCTATATGAGCCAGAGAATTATTTCGGTTATTAATCTCCAAAACTATAATACCTCCAGGTTCTTTAACAGAAGTGATAGAGGCGAAATATTCGACCATGGAGTTGATAGATATAACACCGAGATAGGCTCTGTTATCGTCTATCACCGGTACAAGGGTAAGGCGCTTCTCATCGAAAAGCCTTATCACTTCGTAAATATGCTGGTCCTGAAGTACCGAAGTATTATTCAGGGAAAGGTTTATACTGGCGATAGATTCCGAATAATCATGAGCTTCGATCAGATCGTTATCTGAAATCAAGCCAATAAAGAGATCATTTTCGACTATAGGCATGTGGTTAACACGGAACTCGGCCATACGTTCTATTACTTTCTGAATACTGTCAGAAGTTTTCACTGGTGGTATAACGTCTGATATGAGTTCGCGTGCAATCATTCCATTACTTTAAAAGTACTCTGTCTAAAAACCTTTTAAGATAAACGATAAACTCCTCAGGTTGTTCCATCATAGGTGCGTGCCCGCATTTATCGATCCAATTCAATTCAGAATTCGGAAGCAACTGATGAAATTCCTCTGCAACTTCTGGTGGAGTTACCTTATCATCTCTGCCCCATATGAGACATGTTGGTATGGTGATCTTGTGCAAATCCTTTGCCATATTATGCCTGATAGCCGATTTAGCCATCGCTAAGATCCTTATCACCCGATTACGATCATTCACAACCCCAAAAACTTCGTCAACTAATTCCTTTGTTGCAAATTGGGGATCATAAAATGTATAAGCTACCTTCTCTTTAATAAAGTCGTAACTTTCTCTTCTCGGGAATGAACCACCAAAGGAGTTTTCGTATAATCCGGAACTACCGGTTAACACCAATGTCTTTACAAATTCCGGATGACTTAAAGTAAAGATCAATCCAACATGCCCCCCCAGAGAATTACCTAACACATTGATATTTTGAAGTTTTTTAAACTTTACGAATTTATGTACGTGCTTGGCAAGGGTAGTTACACCAGTAGTAAGGAGGGGTAATTCGTAAATAGGAAGGAGTGGAATAACTACTCTGTATTGTGAACTAAATTGATTCGTAACATCCTCCCAGTTACTTAGCGCGCCAAATAATCCGTGAAGAAGTAAAAGGACTTCCCCTTCACCTTCTTCTATGTACTTAAATCCGTTTTCTTCTTTAATAGCAAAACTCATCGTTTCTCAACAAACGTTTGTCTTAATGTATCGATTTATTTTCAAATAAAAGTAATCTTTTCATGCTTGATTGCAGCATGTGCATTACAATTATTAAGAAAGCAGTTCTTTAACGACTTCAGATATAGTCTTTCCGTCTGCTTTTCCAGCCAGTTCTTTATTTGCTGTTCCCATCACCTTTCCCATGTCCTTCACTGAAGAAGCTCCTGTTTTTGCTATGATATCTTTTATGAAAGCTACAAGTTCTTCTCTTCCTAGTTGTTTTGGAAGAAACTCTTCGATAACTTCCAACTCCTCGATTTCTACCTGGTAAAGATCTTGCCTGTCGTTAGTTTTATAAATATCTGCAGATTCTTTACGTTGCTTTGCAAGTTTTTGCAAAACCTTTATTTCGTCATCTTCCGTGATAGCAGCAGATACTCCTTTTTCAGTTTTTGCCAGTAATAAAGCTGCTTTGATAGCACGAAGACCACGTAATCTGGCTTCGTTTTTAGCTAGCATAGCTGATTTTATTTCCTGATTTATTGTTTGTTCTAACATATTCTTTTATAATTAATGGGTGAAGGATTGAAGATAGAATGAAAGAAGGAATACAAAGCGCAAATATTCACTCATTCTATCCTTCACTCATTCTGTCATTTTTTTAATATTTCCTGCCGTAGCCTGGGCTGTAGGCATAATTAATAAATCACTGATATTAACGTGAGCTGGCCTCGATACAGCAAACCAGATAGTTTCAGCAATATCCCGGGCTGTTAAAGGGTCAAAGCCCTGATAAACTTTTTTCGCCCGTTCTTTATCTCCTTTAAACCGAACTTCCGAGAATTCTGTTTCTACCGCGCCCGGGTGGATCCCGGTTACGCGTATATTGTATGGAAGTAAGTCGATTCGCATTGCTTTATTTAAAGAATCAACGGCATGTTTTGTTGCACAATATACATTACCATTTGCATAAGTCTCTTTACCTGCTATCGAACCAAGGTTGACGATATGGCCACTCATTTGGTCAATCATCCAGGCTGAAACCACCTTTGTTACATATAAAAGGCCTTTTATGTTCGTATCTATCATGGTATCCCAGTCCTGAAAACTTCCGTTCTGAATTGGTTCCAAACCCTGACTTAAGCCAGCATTATTCACTAACACATCAACCTTCTTCCAGGATTCGTTAAGGGAATTCAATTGATCTTGAACCTGAGAGCAATCTCTAACGTCTAGCGTTAAAGCTTTAACCTCAACTCCATAAGCTGTTTTCAATTCATCCGAAAGTTTCTCCAAGCGCTGGGTACGTCTTCCTGTAATGATCAGATTAAACTTTTGCTCTGCGAAGATCCTTGCACATGCTTCTCCAATGCCTGAAGTTGCTCCTGTAACTAACGCAATTTGTGCCATCCTTAAGAAATTGAAAGGCCGAAATTACTATAAACCCAGCAAAGGTTCATTAAAATTAGAAAGTTTTACTTATTCGAAATACAAGCTAAACTGAAAACTACGCAAAAAGAGCTTGTCGAGTGGCTTTGTATACGCGTTAGGTTTCTCGTCATTCTTCAATACGTTTCCCATTGATTGCGAAAACTTTATTTCTGGTGACATTTTGAAATACTCAAAATATAAGTCGAAACCTATACCCGTCTCCCAAGACAAGAAGCTGGTTTTATTTTTAACTAGTTTATTGATATCCGACAATTCTGTATCGTCAATTTTCTTCTTTGAAATAATATCCATGGAATACTTTGCCCCACCCAGAATATAAGCTCTGAAGTTTCCTCGCTTATCCGACTTTAATTTTATGCCTAAGGGAAAATCGACAAGAGTTGACTGAATCTTTTTCTGCTGAAAATTCTCAGGATTGCGGTATTGGTAGTTCAGCATTCGGTCAGTGAAGACCAATAGAGGAGTAAAACGAAGATTAGCGTGACTACCAACTTTCAAATCTGAAACGAAACCTAACCCAAAGCCCGGAGTTTTCGGAGAAGTGATACTCATTAACCGTTCATCCGTGCCGACGGGTATTGGCTGCTGGTTGTCCGGAGAAGTGTAAAGCGTATACCAATCGGGTTTCTTATAGATCTTATATTCCGCATTTATGTACTGAAAGGTAAATCCGAAATGTAATGGTTCATCATCAACCCCTCCTCCATTATTTTGTGCTTTGGAAATTACAGAAAAAAACAAGAATAAGAGGAGGAAGCTGCGGGATTTCGTCATTTAATACCGGTATAAATGGAACAAATTCCAAACGCCAGAGGACGGTTTTTAGTTTCTCTGTAACCAACTTTTTCCATTAAATCAGTAAATCTCTTTCCATCAGGAAATGCTTCAACAGATTCTGGCAGATATTTATAAGCGCTATTGTCTTTAGAAAAGATCTTACCAACAGCTGGAGTAACATAATGAAAATAAAAACTGTAGAGTTGCTTAATGGGGAAATTTCGTGGCTTTGAAAACTCCAGTATCACAGCTTTACCTCCGGGTTTCAACACCCTAAGCATATCTGATAAACCTTTTTCTAAATTTTCGAAATTCCTTACACCGTATGCTACTGTTACCGCATCGAACGTGCTATCATCAAACAATAATTTTTCCGAATCACCTAATCTCACTTCAAACTTGTGCTGCAATCCCCTTTTCAAGATCTTCTGCTGGGCAATATCAAGCATCCCCTGCGAAATATCCACACCGGTGATCTTATGCGGCTTCAAGATCTGCAAAGCCTCAAAAGCAAAGTCTCCCGTGCCAGTGGCTACGTCGAGTATATTTTGGGGCTGATCCTTCTTTAACTCTCCTATTGCCTTTTTTCTCCAAATGATATCAATACCCAGTGAGAGAAAATGATTAAGGAAATCGTAGGTTTTGGAGATGTTATTGAACATCGTAGCTACCTGCTCTTTCTTTGTAGCTTTATCGTCTTTATATGGCGTAACTGTTTGGGGCATACTGGCACAAAGATAGGCTTTTGCTGATGAAGTCAGAAAGCTGGCGCAATCGAAAGTTCGCTATTGCTTCAAAATTGATGACTCCTTTTAAAATACCTACCTTTGCTACGATGCAGATACGTACAGCAGAATTTAAATGTAGTAATACACGGACGGATAAACTTCCGGCACCGGCACTACCAGAATATGCTTTTATTGGCCGGTCCAATGTAGGCAAATCCTCTCTCATCAATATGCTCACTCAGCGGAAGGGATTAGCAAAGACCTCCCAGACACCAGGCAAAACACAGTTGATCAACCACTTTCTTATTAATGAGAAATGGTATCTGGTGGATCTTCCGGGTTATGGTTTTGCCAAAACTTCGCGCACTAACAGGGGCGAGTGGGAGCGTTTCATCCGCTACTATCTAAAAAACAGAGAAAATCTGCAATGCGTTTTTGTATTGGTTGACAGCAGATTGGAACCTCAAAAGGTTGATCTGGATTTTTGCTCGTGGTTAGGTGAGCAGGGAATTCCATTTGTCCTGGTTTTCACAAAAGCCGACAAACAGAGTAAATTGAAAACAGAACAAACGATAAGTGCATTCAAAAAAGCTATGCTTCAATATTTTGAAGAAGTTCCTCAAGAGTTTACTACTTCTTCGGAAGAAAAAACCGGAAGAGAGGAATTACTTGCTTTTATCGATGATGTCAACTCCCGGTTCGTATCTCCTATTTAAGCAACAGTATAAAATGAAGAAATATCTTAGTCTTGTTCTTTTTGCCCACACCATATTTGCGATGCCTTTCGCTTTTATAGGCTTTTTTCTGGCTTTAAGTACAACGGATTATACTTTTAGCTGGATTAAACTAGGTCTTATGATCCTTTGTATGGTTTGTGCCAGAAATGCGGCGATGGCTTTTAACCGGTATTTGGATCGCGACTTCGATGCTAAGAACCCCCGCACTGCTGTAAGAGACATTCCGGCAGGACGTATAGCTGCAAAAAGTGCCTTGTTCTTTACTTTGTCAAACTGTATATTATTTGTCTTTACTACGTATTTTATCAATAATCTCTGCTTTTATCTTTCTCCGGTAGCCCTGGCTGTAGTTTTAGGTTATAGCTATACCAAGAGATTTACGCCTCTTTGCCATTTAATACTTGGAGTAGGCCTGGGATTAGCGCCTCTTGGTGCTTATCTATCTATAACTGGCGAATTTGCACTGCTTCCTATCTTTTTTTCCCTTGCTGTAATTTGTTGGGTCAGCGGATTTGACATCATTTATTCTCTTCAGGATGACGAATTTGATAAGAGTGCTAATCTTTATTCTATTCCTTCAGTTTTGGGACGAAAGAAGGCACTTTTGGTTTCCTCACTTTTACATGTATTCTGTGTAATTTTTATTACAATTCCCCTTTTTGCAGCTCATTTGGGAGGATTTTATATTGCAGGTATTGTTTTTTTCATTGGACTTTTGATCTACCAGCACCAGTTAGTGAAACCAGATGATCTAAGCAAAGTGGGCCTTGCTTTTGGAACTACAAATGGGATTGCCTCTGTAATATTCGCCGTCTTTTTTCTATTGGATATTTATTTTAGAAAATAGTAAAACCTGCACGTAGGATTTCAATCTTCTTCTTATGCAAAAACCAAGTCAGCTACAGTTATTAGTTTACCGAAGGTTCCTTGAGCAGTTTGTGGTCTTTACCGATGAACAATGGGAGATCTTCTGCAATGAACTACAATTGAAGAAAATAAAGAAAAAGGAATTTCTTATAGAAGCTGGAAAAGTTTGTAACGAGGTTGCCTTTATTTTACGAGGAGCGATCAGATATTATCATGTAAAGGACGGAGAAGAGATAACGAATTACTTCAGTTTGGAGAACGAGATGGTAAGCGCGTATAAAAGCTTTCTTACTCAAAAACCATCTGCAGCCTATATAGAAGCAATTGAAAATACCCAGGCTATCATTTTCAATAAATCATCCCTTGAAAAGCTTTTAGAAGACGAGCGGATAAATATGAAAATGGAACGCTTTGGACGTGTTGTAGCAGAAACGGTGTTGTGCTGCTACGACGATCGGGTCACTGCTTTCATCATTCAAACTCCGGAAGAGAGATATGTTAGTCTGCTTGAAAGCGGCAGTCCTATTCTTACACGCATTCCACAACATTATATAGCTAATTATCTTGGAATAACACCCGTTTCCCTTTCCCGGATACGAAGGAGAGTAAGCAAGCCTAATACCGGCTTGAGGTTTGCTGCCAGTTGAAAAGCCCTATTTTATTATCTTTTGTTAACGTCCCGCGTTCAAAGGCAACACTAGCTTTGTAATATACTAAAAAACAAAGCAATGCATACAATTTTAGGAGCAGGCGGACCAATAAGCAACGCACTGGCTAAAGAACTGGAAAAATCAGGAATTAAAACGAATCTGGCATCAAGACGAGAAATTAAAACACGTCCAACAGAAACCTGGATTAAAACAGATCTTTTAAATGAGACGGAGGTTGTTCGAGCAGCTAAAGGCTCTGATGTAATTTATTTGACGGCAGGCCTGTTATACGATAAAACTGTCTGGAAGGAACAATGGCCAAAGGTAATGGATAATGTAATTACAGCCAGCGAAGCTACTCGGGCCCGACTAATTTTTTTCGATAACGTATATATGTATGGAAAAGTAGATGGACCGATGACAGAATCAACTCCGTACAACCCATGCAGCGAGAAGGGTGAAGTAAGGACCAAAATAGCTACCAGACTGATGGAAAAAGTTAAAGCTGGTGATATACATGCCAGTATTGCGCGAGGTGCGGATTTTTACGGAGCTACAGATACAATGAACAGCTTCTTTGATATGATGGTTCTGGATAAGTATACTAATAAGCAGAAGGCTATGTGGTTGGGTAATCCAGAGACCTTGCATTCTTTTACCTATGTTCCTGACGCCGGAAAAGCTATGTATCTGCTGGGGCAAAATCCCGGAAGTGATAATCAGATATGGCACCTCCCTACAGCCCGATCGATAACAGGCTATGATTTCATAAATCTCGCCGCGGGGCTCTTTGAAGTTAAACCTTCTTTCATTAAAGTGAATAAGCTTATGTTAAGAGCTTTAGGTCTTGTAAACAAGGCAATAGAGGGAACTGTAGAAATGTATCATCAGTATCAATACAACTATCAGTTCGACTCGTCGAAATTCGAGAACTACTTTTCAGTTAAACCTTCCAGCTATAAAGAAGGGATCAGCCATCTCTACTCATCTTATTACAAAGCAAAAAGAGTTTGACAACAAGATGAGCTAATTTTGGTTTAACTTCGTGGGTCTAAATTTTGAATCATCATGATCATTGAAAAAAAACCAAGGATATTTGTACCTGAAAACCTCGAAATAAAATGGGAGAATCTGGAGCCGCTGTTTGAAGAACTTCAAAACAGGAGCTTGAATTCTGTTACGGATGTAGAGGCCTGGCTTAAGCAACGCAGCGAACTAGAAGCTGTACTTGAGGAAGACTTTGCCTGGCGTTATATCAGAATGACGTGCGACACAGCAAACGAGGAACTTTTGAAAGACTTTCAGTACTTTGCAACTGAGATTGAACCCAAAATAGCACCTATAGCTAACGAGTTAAATAAAAAATTCATTAACTGTCCGTATACAGCTCAACTGGACAAGACCAGATACTTCGTTTTTATTCGCTCAGTAAAAAAAGCGCTTGAATTGTTTAGGGAGGAGAACGTTCCTTTGTTGACACAGATACAAGTTACCCAACAAAAGTATCAGGCCATTACAGGAGCTATGAGTGTAACCATTGACGGAAAGGAATTTACGCTTGAGCAGGCGTCGGTCTTTTTGAAAGACACTGACCGGTCTTTACGGCAACGAGCGTGGGAAGCCATTTCCGCTCGTCGTTTGCAGGATAAAGATCACTTGGATGAATTATTTAATGAACTTTTACAACTTCGGCATCAGGTAGCTATTAATGCAGGCTTTGAGAATTTCCGTGATTATATGTTCCAGGCCCTTGGCAGGTTCGATTACACGCCGAAAGATTGTTATAAATTCCATGCTGCAATAGAAAAAGAGATTGTGCCGATCCTGGCAAAGCAAGCAAAGAAAAGACAGGAAGCTCTTGGAGTGGATACGCTACGACCCTGGGACATGGACGTAGATATTTCGGGTAAACCTGCATTGAAGCCATTTAAAGATGGACAGGAACTCATTGATAAATCAATTTCCTGTTTCGAAGGCCTTGATCCTTACATCGGAGAAAGATTAAAAATAATGAAGGCTAATAACCTTTTCGACGTTGAAAGTCGCAAGGGAAAAGCACCGGGCGGCTATAATTACCCATTGGCTGAAACAGGGGCACCGTTCATCTTCATGAACTCTGCTAACACTTTTCGTGACCTCACTACCATGGTTCACGAGGGAGGACATGCTGTTCACACTTTCATTACTTCCGACCTTGAACTAAATGATTTCAAGCATTTACCCTCTGAAGTTGCAGAATTGGCTTCTATGAGCATGGAACTTATTTCCATGGATAAGTGGGAAGTCTTCTTCGACAATGAAGATGACCTAAATCGGGCTAAGAAAGATCAGCTTCGCGACGTTCTTAAGACCCTACCATGGGTTGCTGTTGTCGATCAATTTCAGCATTGGATATACACAAATCCTAAACATACTACAGAAGAACGAAAAGAGGCATGGAAACAAATCTTCGCTCCTTTCGGAAATAATTTTGCTAATTGGGAGGGATACGAAGAAGCTCTTGAGAATATGTGGCAAAAGCAACTTCATATCTTTGAAGTACCTTTCTATTATATTGAGTACGCTATTGCGCAATTAGGAGCGATAGCAGTTTGGAAAAACTATAAAGAGAACCCCGAACAAGGCTTGAAGAACTATTTGGCTGCCTTAAAATTAGGCTATACTAAAACCATCAAAGAAATCTATCAGGCAGCTGGAATCAGATTCGATTTTAGCACTGAATATGTTCATGAACTTGCTAAGTTCGTGAATAAGGAATTAGAGAAATTAGGATAATCCCTAAGTCTCACCCAGAGGCTGCTTTCAAATCTACTTGAAAATAGAGAATCGAAGCAGCCTCTTGTTAATTCCCACTATTTCCTACCCGCGCAAAAACCTTATCCCTTCTTTCTACTGCCCCCCCCCTTGGAAGAAGCTGTAAAAAATGGCACAACCATTGTTTAAACAAGCAAGCGTGTTACTGATAAAGTAAGCATGTTTAATTATTTCTAAGCTATGAAAAGAATACATCTGTTACTAACTATACTACTGCTTTCATCAGCGACTACTTACGCACAAAACTGGAAGCCATATAAGATAGACGACTCTGTTCAGGTTTCATTACCTGAAGGTTTTATCCGTAAAGACACCCTTGGTCAAACTCTTATCAACGCTCAAAGTTCCTTTGGAAACGTCTTGGTCACTAAGCTTCCTGACAACTCCAAAAGCACGCCTGATATTGAAAAGGAGAAGCATTTACAAAAGTACTACGATAACTTTGTGAAACAGATAAAATTATCGGCAAAAGAAGGTGTGATTTCAGAAGAAAGAGATACTACACTTGGACACCTAAAAGTGAAAGATCTGACCCTTGCTGTAGATAGCGGAAGCGGAAAGCAATTCAGAAATATTAGGGTTTTACATGTAAACAGTGCAACTTATACCTTTCAATTCCTTTACCGTGATGTACATAAAGTTTATGCCGCGCCAGAACTCACTACATTTTTCAATTCTATAAAAATACCCCCGGAAGCAGATCTAGCATCGCAGTTCACTGATCCTCAAAATACTACTGGAAAAACTCCAGGTGGCAATAAAAGTCTAATTTTATGGATAATTGCCGGGATTATTGTGCTACTTGTCCCCTATCTTGTTTTACGCAGGCGTAAGCATGCATAACGGTGCAGGAGTATCTCTGCAGTGCTTGACTTGTAACACTAAGGAATATGCATTAGAAAGGATTTTTCCTATGTTTGATCCATGTTAGGTTAATATTCACACTATTTACATGTCAAATAACTATTTCCGTAAGAAACCATTAAATACGATCCTTTCTGATGTATCCTCGGGCTATGGTGATGGAGAAAATCCCGAGCAGGGAATGTCTCATCTAAATAAGGTGCTCGGAGTTAAAGATCTAACGTTTATGGGAATAGCTGCAGTGATTGGTGCAGGTATTTTTTCTACTATCGGAGAAGCGTCATTCAACGGAGGCCCCGGAGTTACTGTCCTTTTTATAATAACCGCTATAACCTGTGGCTTTTCCGCTATGTGCTATGCTGAATTCGCATCCAGGATCCCAGTATCGGGAAGTGCCTACACTTACGCCTATGCTTCCTTCGGCGAGTTGATTGCCTGGATTATTGGATGGGACCTCCTCATGGAGTATGCAATAGGCAATATTGCAGTTGCAATATCATGGAGCGAATACTTTACAAACCTCCTTCGTGGTTTTAATATTCATATTCCCTCCTATCTTACAATGGATTATCTTTCAGCTTACCGGGGACACCTAACTGTTCAAGAGTTAACCAATAAGGGAGATACTATCACTATAACAGATACCCTAAGAGAACAAACAAGTGCCTGGACTTCTGCACCGGAAATTGGAGGATTAAAACTTATTGCAGATATTCCTGCCCTCCTAATTGTAGCACTAATAACCTGGCTTGTTTATATAGGAATCAGGGAAACAAAACGGGTTACAAACGCAATGGTATTACTCAAGATAGGTGTAGTTATCTTTGTGATTATCCTTGGTTTCTTTTATATAAGTCCTGCAAACTGGACTCCATTTTTCCCTAACGGCTTTGGAGGAGTGATGAAAAGCGTTTCAGGGGTATTTTTTGCATACATTGGCTTTGACGCTATTTCTACTACTGCCGAAGAATGTGAGAACCCGCAAAAAGATCTGCCTAAAGGGATGATCTACTCTCTGATTATCTGTACAATTCTATACATCCTTATTGCACTCGTACTTACAGGAATGGTTAATTACCAGGAATTACAGGTGGGCGACCCTTTAGCCTTTGTATTTGAGCGTATCGGTTTAAACAAGATCAGTTATATCATATCAATTAGTGCTGTTATTGCCACAGCAAGTGTACTGCTTATTTTCCAAATGGGTCAACCCCGGATCTGGATGGCGATGAGCCGAGATGGTTTACTACCTAAAGCATTCTCAAGAATACATCCAAAATATAAAACCCCCTATTTCTCAACGATAATAACAGGAATTGTTGTAGCTGTCCCTGCCCTCTTTATGAATCTAACAGAAGTAACAGATTTAACTAGTATTGGAACGCTGTTCGCATTTGTACTGGTATGTGGGGGAGTTTTATTACTTGAAGAAGATAAGGAGGCACGAGCCGGACGCTTCCGAATACCTTATATTAATTCGAAATATATAGTGCCAGGTTTGCTCATAGCTGGAATAGCAGTGTTTCATAAGCCCTTGCTTGGGATGTTTCACAATTACGGTAATTGGGAAGAATTCAGAGAAAAGCTGCCATATCTGCTATTTATAATTATTGCTATTACCCTGGCTTTTTATTCTTTTACAAAAGAACTTTCACTGATCCCCGTGGCTGGTCTTTTGAGCTGTTTTTACCTGATGACAGAGCTCGGTTATACGAACTGGGTAAGATTTTTAATATGGCTTGCAATAGGTCTCGTTGTATATTTCAGTTACAGTGCAAAAAACAGTAAGTTGAATGCGAGAAGAAGTTAGCGCTAGTAATAGAACAAAGCGGAGAAGATATTATAAGATTAGCTTGCTTAAATGCAATCTTTGCATAAAGCTAAAATAACAATTATTGCCATTTCGCCTTTTAAAAGTTGTATCGCTGAAAATGTTGTGTTGTAAATTGTCCTTACGGAAATAGACATAATTGAAGCAACCTCGGCGGGAGTAAGGTTATTGTAGTACAATAAAAATATGATCTCTTTCTGCCGGTTGGTCAACTTCCTCAATGCTGCAATCAGTTGACGTTCCTGCTCAGACTTAGCCTGACTATTAACCATTTGCAATTCGGGCGATGAGACAATTCCAAGATGAGTTTCAGGAACACCTTCTTCATCCACAAATTTAGCCTGTTTGGCAATTTCGCGAATAAGCTTATTCCTAAGGGACTTTACCAAATAGTTTTTCACAGAAGCCGGGGAGCCCAATGTTGCTTTATTCTTCCAAAGTTCAGTAAACAAGTCATGCATACAGTCCTTGACCATTTCCCGGTCTTGTGTAACCTTACACCCATAGCGAAATAACAAGGATGAGTATTTCGAATAGAAACTGGCATAAGCAGACTTGTCTCCCTGCTTAAAATTTTCCCATAACCTGGCCTCATCATTAACTTGCTCGTCGGCTAGCTCCCTTACATTTGGTTTACTCCTCATTTTCACTTCTCTAATCGGCAAAAAAGGCTTAGCCTTTGATAAAATATTCAGAACCCAGAGATATCGTTATACGACTAAATCTGAGAAACGTTATGTATTTGACAACTCTGCTATACAAATCACAACTTCCCGAAAACTCATTGAAGGTTAACCTCTTAAATAGTAAATATAATCTCAAGGGCCTTTGGATTCCCTTTAACTGGCTATTAATAACACTAATGTAATAAAGATATTTATAAGCGTCAACAAAACACTTAATATTCTGGCGTCGGTTATACAAAAAGATAAAAAGGTTAATTAGTGCTTTATATACATTTAATATCTATATAATTGTAGTACAATTGCAATGACCAGGTATTCCAAACAAACTCGCATTCTTGTTGCTGTCGACTGTATTATTTTTGGTTTTGATGGCGAACTTCTAAAGCTGCTGCTTATTCAACGGGGATTTGAACCAGAAAAAAACAAATGGAGTTTAATGGGAGGGTTTATTGAGCCTAATGAAGGGCCTGAAGAAGCTGCATCCCGAATTCTAAAGCAACTTACTGGTCTTGAGGGAGTTTACATGGAGCAAATGGATGTATTTGGTGAACCAAAACGCGACCCTATTGAACGTACTATTAGTATCACCTATTTCGCATTTATTGATATCAATAAGTACGAACAACAATTAAGTGAAGAATACCATGCAGAATGGTTTCCTTTAAAGAAGACTCCGAAACTCATTTTCGATCATGAAGCAATGGTTGAGATGGCAAAAGAAAAACTTAAATATAAGGCGGCTCTCCATCCTATCTTATTTGAGCTGTTACCAGAGAAATTTACAATTCCTCAAATTCAGACGCTCTACGAAAATGTGTATGATACAATTTTGGATAAGAGGAACTTTAGTCGAAAACTTCTATCCACCGGGCTTCTGATACGTCAAAATGAAAAAGATAAAGAAAACTCTAAAAAAGGGGCCTATTTCTACAGGTTAGATTCTTCAATTTATAAAGATAAATTCCAGGCTTTTTTAAACTTCATTCCTAATCCCCAAGCCTTAAACTCCTAAGCAAGCCTTGGAGAGCTAATACTAAGAAGAGTAATAAAATTTGAAACTATTGCAAGCCAGTTAGTCATGTTAAACCAGCAGACTTTCTCAGGCAATTTTAAAAAACGGATTTAACCTCTGCTAAAGCCCTAAAGAACAAAAACTTACTAAGAAAAGCAGGAACGATTCAGTACTCCTCCTGGACCCTAAAAAAAACCCATTATCCTTTTAAGAAATTAATAATTTTTGCCATTGTTTTACAAAGGTTTTTTATTTTTGGAAAAATAAGTGTTAATTAGACACGAATTAACGAATTATGAGCCAGCAGAGTTTTGTTATTGGAGTAGATTACGGAACAGATTCCGTACGCTCAGTTATTGTAAATGCCCTAACAGGAGAAGAGGTTGCAGCATCTGTTTTCTATTATCCCCGTTGGAAACAAGGTTTGTTTTGCAACGCTGTCGATAGTCAGTTTCGTCAACATCCCCTTGATTACGTAGAAGGCCTTGAAACCACTATAAAAGAAACCCTGCAAAAAGCGGGAAAAGAAGTAGCAGCGAATGTAAAAGCTATTTCTATTGATACAACTGGCTCTACACCTGTGGCTGTAGACAAAACAGGAACACCTCTAGCACTTCTTCCAGATTTTAAAGACAATCCAAACGCTATGTTTGTTCTTTGGAAAGATCATACATCTGTGAAAGAGGCTTCTGAAATTAACGAACATGCAGAAAAATTCCCTATTAACTACTTGCAATTCGTCGGAGGCATTTATTCGTCAGAATGGTTCTGGGCTAAATTACTACACGTATTAAGAGAAGACGAAAAGGTTCGAAATGCTATTCATTCTTTCGTTGAACACTGCGACTGGATCCCATTCCTGTTAACAGGAGGATCGGATGCTGCAGAGATTAAGCGTGGCGTTTGTTCTGCAGGCCATAAATCTCTTTGGGCTGAGGAATTTGGAGGATTACCTCCGGAGGAATTCTTCGCATCTTTAGACCCACTTTTAACTGGCTTTACCTCTAAATTATCTAATAAGACATATACATCTGCTGAAAGGGCCGGAACACTATCCTCTGATTGGGCTGAGAAACTAGGTCTTTCTACCGATGTTGTGATCGGTATTGGTGCTTTTGACGCGCATATGGGTGCTGTAGGTGGTCAGATTGAGCCATACTACCTGAGTAAGGTAATGGGAACTTCAACCTGCGACATGCTGGTTGCTCCTGCAGAAGAAGTAAAAGACACTCTTGTAAATGGAATTTGCGGACAGGTGAACGGTTCGATCATTCCGGGAATGATCGGAATGGAAGCAGGACAATCCGCATTTGGAGATGCTTATGCCTGGTTAAAGAACGTACTGGCATGGCCTGTAAAACACCTTCTGTCTCAAACTCAATTGGTAGATGCCGCAACTGCACAAAAACTAATCGATGAAATAGAAGGACGTATAATTCCTGAGCTAAGTAAACGCGCAGCGGAGCTACCACTAGAAGAAGGTGGCGAACTTGCTATCGAGTGGTTAAATGGAAGAAGGACACCAGATGCGAATCAACTGCTTAAAGGTGCATTCCTTGGCCTCGACCTGGGAAGTGATGCTGTAAGGATATTCCGCGCTTTAGTTGAATCAACCTGCTTTGGCGCTAAGAAAATAGTTGACCGTTTTATTGACCAGGGGGTACCTGTAAAAGGATTGATCGGCCTTGGGGGAGTGGCAAAGAAGTCTCCGTTCATTATGCAAATGATGGCGGATGTGTTAAACATGCCGATTAAAATCCATAAATCCGAGCAAACCTGTGCAATTGGAGCAGCAATGTTTGCAGCAACAGCTGCTGGTTTATATCCTAAAGTAGAAGACGCTATGAAAGTTATGGGACAGGGCTTCGATGCAGAATATCATCCCAATCCTGCAGCAGTTGCTATCTATGCAAAACGTTATCAGAAATATTCTGAAGCCGGTGCATTGGTAGAAGATTTCATCGCTTCAGAATCTTTGCAGACAGCATAGGCAATGAACACAAAACAGGCTTAATTTTAATTCTATTTATACAACGTGTCTAAATATCAACATATTCAAGAAGAGGCTTACAAAGCCAATATGCAATTGCCAAAACTCGGCTTAGTATTATTTACTTTCGGAAACGTAAGTGCGGTCGATCGTGATTTAGGTGTTTTTGCAATTAAACCCAGCGGGGTTCCATACGAAGATCTTTCTCCAGAAAAAATGGTGATTGTAGATTTTGATGGGAAAACGGTCGAAGGGACACTTCGTCCGTCTTCTGATACTTTAACTCATGCTGTACTATACAAGCACTGGGAGAAAATTGGAGGGATAGTTCATACCCATTCTGTTTATGGTACTGCATGGGCTCAGAGTCAAAGAGATATCCCGAATTATGGTACTACTCACGCAGATCATTTAACTGCTGATATTCCTTGTGCTCCCCCGATGAGTGATGATATGATCCTTGGCGATTATGAATATCAGACAGGTTTTCAAATCATGAACTGTTTCAAAGACAAAGGTCTTAGCTATGAGGAAGTTGAAATGATCCTGGTAGGTAATCATGCACCCTTTAGCTGGGGAAAGACGGCAGATAAGGCTGTATATAACAGCGCGGTACTTGAAACTGTAGCGAAGATGGCTCTCTTAACTGAGCAAATAAACCCTCAGGCACCAAGACTTAAAGACTCATTAATAAAAAAACATTTCGAAAGAAAGCATGGGCCGAACTCCTACTACGGCCAATAGACGAATGTGAGGATCTAACGAATGCCCTGTATGTTTTGCATCAAGGGCATTCGCTAATTTAAGCCTTCGTTGAAGAAGTCGGGCTTCTTTCATATAGCCTCTAAAGGAAAAATCGTAAATCGTAAATCGTAAATAAAAAAATGACTGACCTTAAAAAATTTGAAGTTTGGTTCGTAACAGGAAGCCAGGACTTGTACGGGGAAGAAACTTTAAAACAAGTTGCAGCCCACTCTGAAGAGATCGCCGCTTTCTTGAATAATGCTTCTCAAATCCCGGTTCGTGTAGTTTTCAAACCTACTGTGAAAAGCACGGAAGAAATCTTTGCTATTTGCCAGGAAGCTAACGTTGCTCCAAATGTTATCGGTATCATTACCTGGATGCACACGTTCTCTCCTGCTAAAATGTGGATCACTGGCTTGAGAGCCCTTCAAAAACCAATTGCGCATCTGCACACTCAGTACAATCGCGATATTCCTTGGGCTACTATCGACATGGACTTCATGAACTTGAATCAAAGTGCACATGGAGACAGGGAAACTGGCTTCATGATGTCAAGAATGAAGATCAATCGCAAAGTAGTTGTAGGTCACTGGCAAGATCCTGAGGTACTGGATCAATTAAATGGCTGGGCTCGCGCTGCTGCTGGTTGGAATGATTGGCAAGGCGCAAGATTTGTGCGTTTTGGTGATAACATGCGTTATGTTGCAGTTACAGATGGAGATAAGGTTGAAGCTGAATTGAAATTCGGTTTCTCGGTAAACACTCACGGCATTGGTGACCTTGTAGCTGTTATTAATCAGATCAGCGATGCAGAAGTTGACCAATTAACTGCAGAATATGAAGCACGTTATGCAGTAGTTGATGTACTTCGCAAAGGAGGTGCAAGGTACTCTTCTTTAAGAGACGCAGCAAAGATCGAATTAGGATTAAAAGCGTTCCTGGAAGCTGGAAACTATAAAGGCTTCTCTGATACCTTTGAGGATCTTCATGGAATGAAGCAGTTACCAGGTATTGCAGCTCAGCGTTTGATGAATCAGGGATACGGGTTCGCAGGAGAAGGCGACTGGAAAACAGCTGCTTTGGTTCGTGCAATGAAAGTTATGGGTAGTGGTCTTAAAGGTGGAAACGCTTTCATGGAAGACTATACTTACCACTTCGATCCATCAAATCCTTTAGTATTAGGTTCGCACATGCTTGAGATATGTGAGTCAATTGCAGACGGACAAGCTAAATGTGAAATCCATCCATTAGGAATTGGCGGAAAAGAAGATCCTGTACGGTTAGTATTTAATGTAGCTGCAGGTCCGGCAATTAATGCCTCCATGGTAGATATGGGTAACCGTTTCCGACTGATCGTTAATGAAGTTGAAGCAGTAGCTCCAGAGAATGACCTGCCGAAACTTCCTGTTGCTCGTGTTCTTTGGAAACCATACCCTGACATGAAAACAGGATGTGCTGCCTGGATCCTGGCGGGTGGCGCTCACCACACTTGTTACAGCCAGAACCTTACCTCAGAGCATATGGAAGCATTCTCTGATATGGCAGGAGTTGAATATGTTAAAATCGGAAAGAACACCGATCTTTACTCATTGAAGAATGAATTAAGATGGAGTGATGTTTATTATCAGATAAACAAAGCTTAAGCTTAATAAAAGATAACGGGAAAGGCCATTTTGAATGGCCTTCCCTTTTTAAATGCTTCGTTTCCTAACCTTATCCAAAAGATGAACTACTTCAAGAACTCTTCAAAAAAAGGATCTTCATAGTCATCTACAAAGACTAGAATATTATCAAGACCGGTAAATTCATACTCCTCATGCATAGTGGTAAGAACAACGCATTTCATTCCAGCTCTTCTTGCTGCTTCAACGCCATTAGGATTATCTTCAAAAACAATACAATCCTCCGGATTTATTCCCAGTTGTTCAGCTCCCTTTAAAAATGTTTCAGGATCAGGCTTACTCACACTAACATTATCCGCACTAATGACAACCGGAAAATATTCCCTTATATTCACCCCATCTAAAACGAAGTCGACATTGGAGGTAATAGCGGCAGATCCAATTGCCATTTTTATACCTCTATCATGTGCTTTTTTCAAAAACTCAGCTAGTCCATTTATTAATTTCAAGTGAGGTTTAAAGCGGCTCTGATAACGGCGCTCCTTTTCAAAAGAAATCTTATCTTTCTCCTCTTCTGTAAACTTTTCATCTCCAAATACCCTGACCAATAGTTCGTGATTTTTCCCATACATTTCCTTCTTTACCTGCTCGCGACTAAGATTTGCACCTAAATCATTATTTAAAATTTCATGCCATGCATCAGTATGATAATCCATGTCATCGATCATTGTCCCGTTTAAATCAAAAAGGAAAGCTTTCATCATTTCTGTCATCGTAAAATTGATGCTAATAAACTAAAATTTATTAAAAGAATAATAAACAATGCATTATGTTTGCCTATAAGACCAATAGAGTATCCTTCAATATGCACGTTAAACAAATAATAGGTCTTTTTGTCCTTGCAGCTTCTATTACTACTGCAAAGGCACAGAAGACCGCAGTTAAAAGGCCGAACATTATCTTCATACTTGCCGACGACCTGGGATACGGTAATGTCTCATCATTTAATTCAAGAAGTCCTATAAAAACACCTAACATCGATAAACTGGCTCAAGAGGGTACCAAATTCACCCACTTCTATGCAGGTAACACCGTGTGTGCTCCTTCTAGAGCTGCTTTGATGACAGGGAAACATATGGGACATGCTTACATTCGCGGTAATGCTAATGCTTCATTACGCCCTCAGGATACTACCTTAGCTCAACACCTGCAAAATAATGGTTATGTAACAGGAATGTTTGGAAAATGGGGACTAGGATTAGAAAACGAACCAGGAGCTCCGCATTTGAAAGGCTTCGATAGCTTTTATGGATATCTTTTACAAAGACATGCTCATCATTATTATACAGACCATCTATTTGAGGTTAAGAACCGGGAATTAAGTAAGGTGAATATAGACTCTGCCCAATATGTACCCGACCTAATTCTCGATCATGCTTTAGGCTTTATAAAAGAAAACAAAAATAAGCCCTTTTTTCTATACCTTTCAACAACACTTCCTCATGCAGAGCTTAAAGTACCTGAGAATTTGATGAAGAAGTTTCAGAACGATGATGGTAGCAGCAAGTATCCTCCAGAAAAGCCTTATTATCAGAACGGCGCATCCTACCATAGTCAACCTCAGCCTCATGCAGCCTTTGCAGCAATGATGTACAGGCTTGATCAGGATGTGGCCAACATTGTCAAACAAGTCAAAAACCTCGGTTTAGAAAACGACACCTATATTATTTTCACCAGCGACAATGGGCCTCATGAAGAAGGCGGCGGAGATCCTGCTTACTTTAATAGCAGCGGCCCCTTAAGAGGAGTAAAAAGAGACCTGTATGAAGGAGGAATTCGTGTTCCTCTTATCGTAAGAGCTCCAGGAAGAGTTCCTGCAGGAAAAACAAGGGAAGATGCATGGGCTTTTTGGGATATGATGCCAACAATCGGCCAACTCACATCAACCACCGTTCCCGGCAATATTGACGGTATTTCCTTCGTAAACGCCCTGTCTGGTAATACTCAGAAACAACACGAATACCTTTACTGGCAATTCAGCGAGAAAGGGTTCAAAGAGGCGCTTTTACAAGGAAACTGGAAGCTGATTCGATATAAAGACAAAGGGAAACCAGAGGTGTTAGAGTTATATAACTTAAGAAGCGATGTTGGTGAAAAAAATAATATTGCTTCAACAAACTATGCGAAGGTACAGGAGCTGAAATCTCTTATGAAGAAGTCAAAAACTACCTCAGAAAATCCGGCATTTAACTGGGACGACGTTGAACAATAATTCTATTTTCAGCGAACCTTTAACAATCACTGTTCGTAACAGTATTGTAAGCCTTGAGAAATCAATTAAATATCTGGCAATGAACAATATTTTTGAATTCGGCTCGTAATTAATTAAGTTTACAATTACTAAGAAAAGGGGTTAATATGTTTGAAAGATTAAAAGAATTGGTTTCTGACTTTGTGAATGGTTTGAGAAAGAAAACACCTGCCCTGGTACCGGTTAGAAATCAAAGCGGAAACAGGCTCCAGAAATAAATAGTTGACTTCAGGTGAATTAGGTTGATTTGTTGTTTGATAGATAAAGTGGTTAGATTTTGTTAGGTTGATATGTTTTGATTTGTGTTAATTTAACCTGAAGTCATTAGAAAAAGCCTCGGTGAACTATGTTTCTCCGAGGCTTTTTACTATAAGCCGTGCTGTCTTCTCAGAAGCACCCGGATCTCCCATCCGATCGGAAAGCTCCTGATAATTCTTTAACATTTCTTCCCTGTAACTTCCCCCCAACAAAAGCTCTAACTCCTCACCTATCTTTTCAGAATTACAATCCTCCTGAATTAACTCCTTTACTATCAGTCTGTCCATTATTAAATTAACAAGCGAAATGAACCTGATCTTAATAACCATTCGGGCAATAGCGACAGAAACAGCACTGGTTTTGTAAACAACAACTTCAGGAACATGAAATAATGCAGTTTCTAAAGTAGCAGTTCCCGAGGTTACAATGGCAGCATCTGCATTTTTTAGCAAATCGTAAGTGCTATTAAAAACCACAGGAATATTTCTCCCCAAAATAAACTTGTCATAGAAAGCTACATTAAAGCTCGGTGCTCCGGCTATAACAAATTGATATTCAGGAAAGCGGGAGGCAGTTTCCAGCATCTCAGGTAGAATCTTGGTAATCTCCTGTTTTCTGCTTCCAGGCAGAAGTGCTATTATCTTTTTTCCCGTCAAGTTATGTCTGCCTCTGAACTGCTTGTCAGGAGTAAAAGCAGCTATAGCATCGAGCAGAGGATTTCCAACATAGTCAACCTTCATTCCCCAGCCGTTATAGAAGTCAACCTCAAAAGGAAGGATACAAAAAAGCTTGTCGACCACCTTTTTAATCTTCAACACCCGTTTCTGGTTCCATGCCCATACTTTCGGAGATATATAGTAATAAACATTTATACCATGCTGCTTAGCAAACTCGGCAATTTTAAGATTGAAGCCGGGAAAATCAATAAGAATTAAAGCGTCGGGATTGTACTGCAGCAAATCTGCTTTTGCCTGCTTCATATTCCTCAGTATAGTTCGTAGATTAAGAACAACTTCAGCAAAGCCCATATATGACATGTCGCTATAATGCTTAACAATTTCTCCACCCTGAGCAGTCATGAGATCCCCTCCGAGAAATCTAAATTCAGCGTTGAGGTCTTCTGCCTTCAGTGCACGCATCAAGTTAGCACCATGAAGGTCCCCTGATGCTTCCCCGGCAATAAGATAATACCTCATAATTGCATTTTATAAAAAAAGAAGATGAAGGCGCAGATAAAGGTAGATCCTATAATCCCTCTTGCCGTTGATTCCATATATCGGTTAGCGTAATACTTCATAATTAGAAGGTTCAAGGCTACGCACCCAATATATAACAGATCAGCCTTCTTAAGAAAGTTTACATTCATTTTTAAAACTTCCACTATCAAAAAAGCTATTCCCGGCAGGACCAGTCCCAAAACGGTACCTAACCAAACATTATCACGATTCAACATTAATATTCCAGGTATTTAAATAAGGAATTGCGTGGTGTGCGGTAAGATCAAATTGTACGGGAACCAAAGAAGCATAACCATTCTCTAAAGCCCACACATCAGTGTCCTCACCTTTATCGTTATGCTGAAAAACACCGGTCAACCAGTAATAGTTACGCTTATGTGGATCCAAACGTTCATCAAATTCTTCGGCATACTTAGCGTTCGCTTGCCGGCAGATCTTCAGCCCCTTTATCTTATTAGTTTTAGGGAAATTTACGTTTAATAAGGTACCCTGTGGCAAACCATGCTCCAGCACCTGCTTAGCAATAGCCTTAACATAGGGCACACAGCTTCTAAAATCTGCATCATATGTAAAATCATCATATGAAAAACCGATTGATGGGATACTTTCTATAGCTCCTTCGACCGCGGCAGACATAGTTCCGGAGTAGATCACGTTGATGGAATGATTTAAGCCATGATTAATACCAGAAACACATAGATCGGGTTTCTTACCCTGAAGAACCTTATTAACAGCGAGTTTTACACAATCCGCCGGGGTACCTGAGGTTTTGTACATTTCTACATCCGGATAAATATGAACCCGGTCTAAACGCAGCGGACGACTAATAGTAATAGCATGGCCCATTCCAGACTGCGGTCCATCTGGCGCTACCACCACTACATTACCCAACTCTTTCATTGCATGCAATAAAGTTTGAATTCCCGGTGCATCAATCCCGTCGTCATTAACCACCAAAATAGTAGGTCTTTCGTTTTTCATACTACAAACTTAGGATTTTAAACTTAGTTGCCGAATCAGAATAATTCTCGTTACCACTAATCAAAGAAACACCAAAGAAAAGAACTAAATTATTGCTCCTACTTATTTTGTTAAGCTTAAGCAAAACATCCGAAGGTGCAGATACACACCAGAAAACCCTCAGATTATAGACCTTTTTACCCGCATTTTTCGATTTTTAACGCTAACTTTGCCGCTTCAAAAAACCTGCATAAGCAGATGCCATAACAGGGATATTAATGTAAAAGCAGGTTCTTTGTGGCTACACAGTAAACAATCAAGATTCAGGAAAATAAGCATGCTTCATTTCTTTTTAAATCAGCCTGATACAGTTTTCGCAGTACAAATTGAGCGGGAACTTACCTCCACAGACATTACTAAACTTGAATGGCTTTTTGGCAATGCCAAGCTTCAGCTTGATAGCACACTTGCTGGCTATTTTGTTGGACCACGGGCTGCAATGATAACGCCATGGAGTACTAACGCTGTTGAGATCACCCAGAATATGGACATTACGGGTATTATCAGGATTGAAGAGTTTAAAATTGTGAAAGAGGATTTCACGGATTTCGACCCAATGCTTTCTCAAAAGTATAGTGATCTTAACCAGGATCTTTTTACTATCAATATTAATCCGGAAGCAGTTTTACCCGTAACGGATATAGCTGCTTATAATAAACAGGAAGGTTTATCTTTAAGTGATGAAGAGGTTGAATACCTGAATCAACTTTCAAAGCGCCTTGGTCGCTCCCTTACCGACTCCGAGGTATTCGGATTTTCCCAGGTTAATTCAGAACACTGTCGTCATAAAATCTTTAACGGCAAGTTTATTATTGACGGTGAAGAAAAGCCAACCTCTCTATTCAAACTAATTCGTAAGACTTCTGAAGCTAACCCTAACGATATCGTTTCTGCATACAAGGACAATGTGGCCTTTATCAAAGGACCAGTAGTTCAGCAATTTGCTCCTAAGCGTGCGGATGTACCGGACTTTTACGAAGTCAAGGAATTTGAATCGGTTATTTCTGTGAAGGCAGAAACTCATAATTTCCCTACAACTGTTGAGCCTTTCAATGGTGCTGCTACAGGTTCGGGGGGTGAGATCAGAGACAGGTTAGCCGGGGGCCAGGGAGCGCTTCCTCTTGCGGGAACCGCGGTTTATATGACTGCTTTATCCCGCCTTGAGAAAAACCGCCCATGGGAGCAGGCAACCCAGGAAAGAAAATGGCTCTACCAGACACCGATGGATATTTTAATCAAGGCTTCTAACGGAGCTACTGATTTCGGTAACAAATTCGGACAACCCCTTATTACAGGATCTGTACTTACTTTCGAGCATGACGAGAAAGCTGATGGCATTGAATCTCCTAGAAAGCTTGGGTATGATAAAGTTATAATGCTGGCTGGAGGTATTGGATACGGAAAGGCTAGTCAAGCTCAGAAACAAAAACCTAAAACAGGAGACAAGATAGTAATCCTTGGTGGTGAAAATTATCGGATTGGAATGGGAGGAGCCGCAGTTTCTTCTGCTGATACCGGAGAGCATGGTACAGGAATAGAACTTAATGCCGTGCAGCGTTCTAATCCCGAGATGCAAAAGAGAGCAGCTAACGCTATTCGAGGAATGGTAGAAAGTGATAATAATCTCATTGTTTCCATTCATGACCACGGGGCTGGCGGCCATTTGAACTGTTTGTCGGAACTGGTGGAAGAAACTGGCGGAAAAATAGATTTGGATAAGCTGCCCGTCGGAGATCCAACTCTTTCAGCGAAAGAGATCATCGGTAACGAGTCTCAGGAACGTATGGGTTTAGTGATCGGAGAACAAGACATTGAAACTTTACAAAAAATAGCTGACCGCGAACGCTCCCCTATGTATACCGTTGGAGACGTTACAGGAGACCATCGTTTCACCTTCCAATCATCTACCACAGGTGCAAAGCCGATGGACTTGGCGCTATCGGATATGTTTGGAAGTTCACCAAAAGTGGTAATGGAAGATAGGTCTGTAAACCGCAGCTATCGGGCAGTAACTTATGATAAAACACAGCTGCAGTCTTATCTGGAGCAAGTTTTGCAACTGGAGGCGGTTGCCTGTAAAGATTGGCTGACAAATAAGGTTGACCGTTGTGTTGGTGGTCGGGTTGCTAAGCAACAGTGCGCTGGTCCTCTACAATTGCCTCTGAATAATTGCGGTGTAATGGCACTAGATTTTCAGGGCAAAGAAGGAATAGCAACTTCTGTTGGTCATGCCCCAGTCTCAGCACTTATAAATCCTGCTGCCGGGAGTCGTAATGCTATCGGAGAGGCCCTATCAAACATCGTTTGGGCTCCACTTAAAGACGGACTAAAAAGTGTCTCTCTCTCAGCTAACTGGATGTGGGCTTGTAAAAACGAGGGAGAAGATGCACGTTTATATGAAGCCGTAGAAGCTTGTTCAAACTTTGCTATCGACTTAGGTATCAATATTCCTACTGGAAAAGATTCACTTTCGATGAAGCAGAAATACAAGGATGAGGATGTTATTGCTCCCGGTACTGTTATTATTTCTGCTGGAGCCAATTGCTCTGATATTCAAAAAGTGACTGAACCGGTGTTACAGAAAGACGGAGGAAACATTTACTATATCAACCTTTCTAATGATACCTATAAGCTTGGTGGATCATCATTTGCTCAAGTTATAAACAGGATAGGAAATGAAACTCCGGACATTAAAGATGCTGCAGCTTTCAAAAATGCTTTCAATACAGTTCAACAGCTGATTAAAGAGGGTAAGATCCAGGCAGGACATGATATTGGAAGTGGAGGTTTGATTACTACATTGCTCGAAATGTGCTTTGCAGATAATGGTCTTGGTGCCAATATCGACCTAAGTCCTTTAGCTGAATCAGACACTATCAAAGTGCTTTTTGCTGAAAATATAGGTCTCGTATTTCAGGCCTCATCAGAGGTGGAAAGCATCCTGGAAGCAAGTGATGTTCCTTATTACCTTTTGGGTACAAGCACAACTGAAGGTAAACTTCAATTGAAGAACGGAGAGGAAGATTACAGCTTCGATATTGCTGAGTTAAGAGACGTTTGGTTTAAAACATCTTACCTTCTTGATATCAAACAAAGTGGTGCTACCAGTGCAAGAGAACGGTACGATAATTACAAAAACCACTTACTAAAATATAATTTCCCGTCTGACTTTAATGGCCAAAAACCTGTTATTGAATCTGGAAAGCCCAAAATTAAAGCGGCTATAATTCGTGAAAAAGGAAGTAACTCCGAACGCGAACTAGCAAATGCACTTTATATGGCAGGTTTCGAGGTGAAAGATGTACACATGACAGATCTGATTTCAGGCAGGGAAACATTAGAAGATATTCAATTTATCGGTGCAGTTGGTGGCTTCTCTAATTCAGACGTTCTTGGTTCTGCAAAAGGCTGGGCCGGAGCATTTATGTACAATGAGAAAGCAAGAGTTGCACTTGAAAATTTCTTCAAGCGCGAGGATACTCTGTCTGTAGGAATTTGTAACGGATGCCAGTTATTTGTAGAGCTGGGATTGATCAACATGGATCATGATCAGAAGCCAAAAATGATGCATAACGTGAGCCACAAACACGAAAGCATTTTTACGGCCCTTACTATTCAGGAAAATAAATCAGTCATGCTTTCAAGCCTTGCTGGTTCTACACTCGGGGTATGGGTATCGCACGGAGAAGGTCGCTTTAGCTTACCTCATACGGAAGACAGATATCAGATCGTAGGCAAGTATCATTATGAGACTTATCCTGCTTGCCCAAATGGCTCTGATTACAATACCGCTATGCTTTGTGATGAAACTGGTCGCCACCTGGTAACGATGCCACATATTGAGCGTTCATTACTTCAATGGCAATGGGCTAATTACCCTGCAGGTCGTCAGGATGAAGTTTCTCCATGGATGGAAGCCTTTACCAATGCGAGAAAATGGTTGGAAGACAGACAGAATTAGTCGATAAAAACAAAAAAGCCCGGTTCGTTCTGAACCGGGCTTTTTTGTTTAAGACTTTTATTTAATGAATTCCTTTGAATAACCTGTTCCACCTTACTTTACCCAGGAAGCTACCATTCTCATTTAAGCTCATCCAGATAAACAATGCTTTCCCTACCACATGGTCTTCAGGTACAAATCCCCAAAAACGGGAGTCCAAAGAGTTATCCCTGTTATCACCCATCATCCAATAATAGTTCATTTTAAAAGTATATGAATCGGAAGGCTTACCGTTGATAATTAACCGACCGTTTTGCTCATCAACCTGATTTCCTTCATATACCTGTATTGCCCTTTTATAAACTGGAATCGTAAGGCTGTCAAGCTTAACTGTCCAACCTTTTTTGGGAACTATTAAGGGCCCGAAATTGTCCTGATTCCATTTGAAAGATGGGTTGTGTGGAAAGACCATAGGATCATAATCACCCTCTAATTTAACGATTGGATGAACCTCCTTAACATTAGACCAGCGTTTGATCTGCTCCGATTCATCCTTCGTCATATTAAAATAGTACTCATCTGCGGTTGCCTGGCTAACTGAGATGTTCATGTCCGTCAGAGTTTGCGGATTGAAGTCTGTGCCATTTGACTTAACGTAATAAGCCTTTTGGCCCTGAGAAGGATTTTCAGCCGGCTTGCCATTAACAAAAACCTGGGCATTAACAATCTTCAGTGTATCACCCCCGATTGCAAGACAACGTTTAATATAATTCTCTCGCTTATCCACAGGCCTTACCACGATAGTAAAATTAGGATTTGAGCGTACAGCATCCCTACCTAATTGCCTTACCAACTGATAATAACTAGCTTCAGCCTGAGTTTCAACAACCACAGTATCGCCTTCCGGATAATTAAACACGACCACGTCTCCTCTCTCAACACTCTCGAAACCAGGCAAACGGCGGTACTTCAACTCAATGCCATCCCAATAAGCCTTCACGTTTGTAGTACCAGGCATAGTGTGATGAGCAAAAGGAAAAGCTACGGGTGTCATTGGAACTCTTCCGCCATAATTAACCTTACTTACAAAAAGAAAATCACCTATTAATAATGATTTTTCCATTGAGCCTGTAGGAATGGTGTAAGCTTCCAGAAGGAAACTACGAATCAAGGTAGCCGCAACAACAGCAAACACAATCGCATCTGCCCATTCCCTGCCTGCTGACTTTTTAAAAGGGTGTTTCTTTCTAAAATCTTCTGTTAAAGACTTTCCAAAATATCGGGTATTCTTATCAAAGCCCCAGATAGGGAACATAATAAAAGGCACTATGATAACGCCTGCATGTTCTATAAAGTCGAACTTCCCGTAACATTTCGCGAAGTCTAACATTAATGCAATAGCTGCAATAATATTAATTACAGGAATGAAAAAAAGAACGATCCACCATTTAGGCCGACCCGCAAGTTCGATCATTACATAGGCATTGTAAAACGGAATTAAAGCTTCCCAGCCTTTTCTGCCGGCCTTCTCGAACAGCTTCCACAAACCAATGTGAAATAACACTAAAATTGGCAGGAGGTATAATAACCAGCCAAAAGAATCAGATGCCATCTAGCTTTTTTTAAATATTGAAATCAAATATATCTTTAACGGAATAAAATCCTTTTTTGTCTTTCAGCCACTCGGCAGCGATAACTGCACCTAAAGCAAATCCCGCGCGACTATGAGCTGTATGCTTAAATTCGATATCGTCTACTTCGGAACTGTAGATCACAGTATGCGTTCCGGGAACTTCCTCAATCCTGTGTGACTCGATCAGAAGCTGTTCCTGCTTTGCAACAACTTCCTCTGCCCCGCCTACTAGGCTATTAACCCATTCTTTTTTAGAAGCAACACCCTCTAAAATACCTTCAGCAATAGTAATGGCAGTACCACTCGGAGAATCCAATTTATGGATATGGTGGATCTCTTCTACCTGAACATCATACTGAGGGTAACGATTCATGATCTTAGCAAGCATTTTATTCACAAAAAAGAACACGTTAACGCCAATGCTAAAGTTAGAGCCCCATAAGAGCGTATTGTTACTCCCCTCACATCTTTCCTTAACGCTTTCCATCTGTTCATACCAGCCAGTAGTACCAACAACAAGGGGTGTTCCTGCCATAAAACAAGCATCTATATTCCCCATAACAGAATGAGGGGTACTGAAATCGATGGCAGCATCAGCTTTTTGAAGATTTTCTGTAGTCAACTGATCGAGATTGGTTTCGTCGATCTTAAGAACAATTTCATGGCCGCGTTCCAAAGCGAACTTCTCAATAATGCGACCCATTTTACCATAACCTAGAAGGGCTATTCTCATTTTACTAAATTTTCGTTTAATCTGTCAGGTGATAGAACCTTACTTTCTGTTTCTTCAAAAGTCCTTGCTACCATGATGCAGGCAAGACAAGTCCATATGAAGACATATATTCGCATTAAAGATGCTACAAAAAATTCAATTGTAGTTATCGTTTTTTCTGCTCCTGAAAGAAAGCTGAAGCTTAATGGCAGGCGAAAGGGACGGACCGGACGATAAGGCGTAGGAAGGGTTAAAAGATGGAGTAAGTTTTAGCGAAAGATCTTTACTCACATCAAATCTGAAAAAGGTTGCATCAACATAAGCGTCAATCACGTTAACGGCATACAAGGCTCCTATAAGAAGAAAAGACAAGTCGCGGTTACGACGATAGTAATCCTTGGCGTCAATAATATTATTGTAGTTGTAATTTGCAAAAGCAGGATTTAGCCACTGTGGCTTGCTCGTATCGCCTTTGACACTATCATTATAACGCAACTCCTTCAGCAACTCCTTATAATTCCGCTGGTTAAAATCAATTACCAAGCCCAGTCCAACAAAACCCGCGTAAAGGATAGGTACTTTCCACCATCTCTTGTTGGTGATCTGCCCCCAACCAGGAACGATCATTGAACGGCGGGTGGATAGTTTAGAAAGACGTTCTAAAGCCAGTCGTGCAGAATCTTTCACTACAGCTGGCTTTTCCTCAAGCTTATTTGCAGAACGCAAATTTACTACTGAGTCTTTTTTCTTGGCGAAAACAGAGTCCTTTTTTGCATCAGGATTAGTTAAAGTAGAATCTACGCGCACCACCTTTGGATCTGTCTGACCAAAGGTGGTTGAAGTAACAGAAAAAAATACCAGTAGTAAAAGAACTCTAAAATGCTGCATTACCAATCTAATAATTCAAGGATACGGCTAAGATCATCCTCAGACAAAAATGGTATTTCTATGGCGCCCTTTCCTTTTCCCTGAACCTTTAATTTAACTCTGGTAGCAAATTTGGAAGCGAGGTCGTCCTCAATCTTACGATACTCCGGAGCGAAAAGTTGCCTTTGGGCAGGTCCTTTCTTTTTCTTTTCCTGCTGTATATCACGAACAAGTTCTTCAGCTTTACGAACGGAAAGTCCGCCCTTAACAATTTCGTCATGAATAAATAACTGCTTATCTACATCATCCAGACCCAAAATAGCCTTGGCGTGCCCCATAGAAATCTGATTATCTCTAATAGAAGCCTGAATAGCGGGGGGAAGTTTTAATAGACGTAAATAATTTGTAACTGTAGAGCGGTTTTTACTAACGCGATCTCCAAGTTCTTCCTGCTTAAGGCTGCACTCGTCGATCATCCTTTGAAAACTTAAAGCAACCTCAATAGAGTTAAGGTTTTCTCGCTGGATGTTCTCAATAAGCGCCATCTCCAGCATCTGCTGGTCATTCGCTGTACGAATATAAGCTGGAATTTCATCAATTCCTGCAATTTTTGATGCTCTTAACCTTCTTTCACCCGAGATTAACTGATAACTATTGTCGGATACTTTCCTGACAGTTATAGGCTGAATTAGGCCCTGAACCTGAATTGACTCCGCTAATTCATTTAATGCAACGGGGTCAAACTCTGTTCTTGGTTGAAAAGGGTTAACTTCAATTTCAGTCAGCTTGATAAAACTGATATTTCCGGGAGACGTATTATCTTCCTTAGGAGCAGGAGCTTGAGACTGAGACTGAGGTTTTGAAGGAGCAGCAGGAGCAGGCTCAGAATCATTAAGCAATGCACTTAATCCTCTGCCTAATCCTGTTTTTTTCTGATATGTCATGAATTAACTATTGCTTTATTACTTTCTTCTTCTCTAACTAATCCGTTCTTACGGATAATTTCCCTTGCCAAATTCAAATAATTAATTGATCCCTTACAGTTGGCATCGTGCATAATCACAGATACACCATAACTTGGTGCTTCACTTAAACGTGTATTCCTCTGTATAATTGTTTCGAATACCAGCTCCTGGAAATGCGTTTTTACCTCCTCAACAACTTGATTTGAAAGGCGAAGGCGTACATCGTACATCGTTAAAAGAATACCCTCTATGTCGAGGTTGGTATTTAGCCTACTCTGAACAATCTTTATCGTATTCAACAACTTGCCTAAACCTTCCAGGGCGAAATACTCGCACTGAACAGGAATAATTACAGAATTAGCAGCAGTTAAAGCATTGATTGTGATCAAACCTAGAGAAGGAGAGCAATCGATAATAATAAAATCATAATCATCTCTAACCTTATCTAATACCGCGCGCATTTTATACTCGCGTTCATTTAGATTGATCATCTCGATCTCAGCACCGACCAGATCGATGTGAGCCGGAAGGAGATCTAAATTTGGGGTTTCTGTTTTTTGTATAGCGTCGCGCGGATCAACATCATTGATAATGCATTCGTAAATGCTCTCTTTTATAGCCCTGGGATCAAAACCGATACCTGATGTTGAATTCGCTTGAGGATCCGCATCTACCAACAATGTGCGATATTCCAGAACGGCTAAACTTGCCGCAAGGTTGATAGATGAGGTGGTTTTTCCAACTCCGCCCTTTTGATTTGCAATCGCAATAATCTTACTCATTCCTTACCTAATATTTTACGGATTCTTGTCAATCTTATTCATCCAAAACGCTCAATTAAAATGCTATTTTTGCGTCTTCGAATACTTTTTAACAATCGACTAAGATACAAACTTTAAACTATTTAATCGGAGAGCCTGTTACGGGTTTTACACATATTATCCACAAATGATAACCATCGTTGCCAGCACTAACCGCCCTGGAAGCTATACTTTGAAGCTTGCTGAATACTATTTGAAGAAGTTTTATGAGCAGGAACAGCTTGCTGAAATCCTCTCCCTTGAAAACCTTCCTGAAGGTTTAGTTCACCCTGAGATGTATGAAAACCACAAGCTTCCCACTTGGGAGCCAGTGCAGGAATTAGTATCAAGATCGAAAAAATTCGTTTTCATTATTCCCGAATATAACGGTAGTTATCCAGGCATTCTTAAATTGTTTATTGATGCCTGTAAATTTCCTGAAAGCTTCGCAGGAAAGAAATCTGCCCTTGTTGGCGTTTCTACAGGAAAATATGGGAACATAAGAGGGGTGGAACATTTTACTGGAGTTTGTCACTACATTAATATGCATGTACTTCCGTTAAAACTCCATATTCCCCATATTCATAAAGAATTCAATGAGGAGGGAGAATTGTTTAAGGAAGATACCGTGAAATACACCAATCAACAGATTAAACAGTTCATCGAGTTTTAGGTTGCTCTTCTTTTGCAACTTTACTTAACTCGTCTTATGCCCCACTTCGAATGCTACACCACTAAATCTGCAGCAATTGCTTCAGTTTGCCATAGCCGGTTTTACTAACAGGCAAGCTATCGCCTGTCTTTAACTGGACTTTATAAGAGTCCTTTTCGTAAGGAGTAAGGCCGGTTATCTGAGAGACCTGAACAATGAAAGAACGATGGACCCTGACAAACTGCTTTTCATCAAGGTTATTTTCAAAAAAAGCCATTGTCTTGTTTTTAAGGAATACACCCTCCGGAGTATGTATCTTAACATAGTCATCATAGGCTTCCAGAAATCTTACTTCCGCGGCGGGTATTATCTTAATAGAACTTCCCGACTTAACAACAATACGCTCCGTCTTCCCTGGAGCGGGATTTGAGCTTTCAAGCAATGATTGAACTTGGAGTTTGGCTTCCGTAAGGTTTTTCTGCTCCAACCATTTTTCTACCGCTTTCTTAAACCGGTCCCTGGCAAAGGGCTTCAATAAATAATCTATAGCGTGGGCCTCAAAAGCTTTAATAGCAAACTCATCAAAAGCGGAAGTGAATATCACGGCTGGTCGCTCTTCCAGCAATTCTAACATCTCGAACCCTGTTATTTTGGGCATTTGAATATCCAGAAATATCAGATCTGGCTTATGCAGTGCTACGGCTTTAACTCCTTCAAAACCATCATTACATTCTGCCACAACTTCTATTTCCGGAAAATCTTCTAGATATTCTCTTACAACTTCTCTCGCCAGAGGTTCATCGTCTATTAAAATTGCCCTTGTCATCATTGAGGAATTCGAACTATAGTCGTAAAAATATTATTTTCTCCGCGTGTTTCAATTAAATCTGTACGAGCAAATAATAAATATAAGCGTCTTTTAATGCCCGTTAGTCCAAACCCGGTTCCACTTTTGGGAAGAGACGAGTCGGGGTCGTAGGGATTCTGGATGCGCAACTCAAGGTAATTCTGAATACAGCGGGCAACGACAGTAATTGAAACCTGCCCTACAGTATCATACAAACCGAACTTTATCGCGTTCTCCACAATGGGTTGCAGTAACATGGCGGGTAGTCTTAACGTATCGCAGGAATCCTCCTTGGTAATTTCAGTGGCCAACCTATGTCCGAAACGAACCCTCTCAATATCGAGGTACAGTTGTAAATGATTCAATTCATCCTCCAGGGTTACAAATTCATTCTCCTCCTTCCGTAAGGTGCCTCTCAAGAAATCAGATAGCTGATAGATCATTTTCCTTGCTTCCTCCGGTCTTCGTCCAATTAAAGCACTGATGGAATTTAAGCTGTTAAAAAGAAAGTGAGGCTGTAATTGCTGGCGCAGATTATATAATTCGGCTTCCCGGGCCAGCCTCTCAGCTTCTGTCTTTCGCTTCTCATTCTCCTTCTGATCCTGTAGGGTGTTCCATAAAATACTAAGCACGGCTGTACCTGTAATGAGAAGAAAACCAACACAAGCTCTTATGATCAATGACTTTTCTACTACCCTGGCATAGATCTTATCATCAGAATATAAATAAAGAAGAAGAAAGCGACTTACAAAAACAGCTATAAGAGTTAACAGGAAGCACCATGCAACAATATTAAAATAGCTCTCCTTGCCGGGGGTATAAAAGCGTAGCGTATTGCTTACAACGAGCGATGCAAGTAAAAGTAGCGTACAGGATACTCCAGCATCAACCGCTGCCATGCCTACCTCAAAACCTAACCAGTACAAGGTTGCCGCATGCATAAGCACCCAAAATATCCATGCAATTGCAAAGACACTTAGGATCCGGTTTGAGGAAAATGGTGAAACTGCCAAGCTAAGTTAAATTTCAGTTATTAATAACTTCTGATATCAATACCTCCAAATATGGAGGTACCCTTAATGATCAATATCTTCTCCTCTGAAGGGATAGCTCCGTGAACAATTGGCCGCTTATCTTCCACTCCTCCAAAAACTGCGACCATCTCTGAGGCAATTTTCCATTGTTGAGGAACTATAATTTTGGTCCCGCCGAACAACTGAGTTACATCAAGGATGGCTGTTCCCTGGATATCAGCTTGAATAAAGTTAAGCTCCACTCCCCCCATAATCGTCGTCACATCCCCTTCCTTAAAATTACGGGATACGATATTTTTCTTCACTCCCCCAAAGACCGCTACAGTATCGAGATAGTCGTCAGGCGAATAAGTTGTTTTTTCATACTTCTCCTTTATTGGCTCAGCGTCACCCTCTGCTATTGGTCCATTGGCTGGGTCTATAGGTTCTTCCTCAACAAATACGCGTTTATCCCATTCCTCAGTTCGTGAAAACTCCTGACCAAAGCGTTTCCTGAAGTTTTTCTTCTTTCCAAGAATGAGGTACAAGCCTAAACCCATAATTGCTATAGGAAAAGCAAAATCATGAAAATCCACACCGTCAAATATCTTATCCAGCAGAAAAACTACGCCGATTAATATAATTACGTAGGATCCGGGATTCTGGTAATTGTGACGTCGTCCGCTTATAACTCCCACAAGTATTAAGAACATCGGCCAGCTTATCACCCAATCAGGAATAAAAACTCCTAACTGTTTTGAAAGCATTAATAAGCCTACAACAAGAAATATAATTCCTACCCACTTCTTCTTCTTTGATTCCGGACCCTTGTCTTTAATGTTGTTCATCTAATATGAATTTTATCCAAAAGTAATGGCACCGGAAATATAGCACAATATTATTTAGGCAGTATGATTAGTTTATTCGGTAAACGATGGGAATTTGACGGTGAAATTATCAGAAAACTTGTTCCTTAACTTCCTACATAGGACTGTAACTGACAGCCATTAGCTTCAAAGTTGTTTCATCAATAGCTTCGGGACTGTGAAATTGGTTCATGACCAGGGATAGGGGAAATAAAATATGTCCAGTCGATGTGGTTACTCGAACATTCTTTTCTGTGATAGCGTGATCTTTATAGTTGCCGATCTTCGGATTATATTCTTCCAATCTAATTAACAGTTCCACTATTGCATATATTGGAACGCTCATACTCCTCATACTACAAATTAAGGACCGAAGCGTTAAGAATATATTAACTGGTTGTTAAGAAAACATAAAACAAATATGCAGATAAAGCCCCTTTCGGGGCTCCTTTGATATAGCAAAATGAAAAGATGTAGAGGAAGGACTCGAACCTTCTATGACTGCCTGATCAGCTCTCTACGCGCTGCAAATCCAATTGCGTAAGCAAATATACCTGCTCATACTGGATCTTTTTAAGCGAATTAATATGATAACAATCGGTTAAAATTGTCTTAACGGAAACTAGCCTTTCAGAAAATTTCAAATCAGTAATAAAACCTTGAACCCATTTCCTATTACCGGAAAAGATCTTAGCTTCAAATTTTCATCGTTTCTGCCTTCTTTCAACCCCTGCAAGCAACTGCAAACACTAAGCTTCCGGTTTAATAATGAAACCTTACAAATGCTTCGATTGCTTCATATTCAGCCAGCCCCAGTTGGTTATAAGCTCTTGCTGTCTCTTTGGTCCGGTCTTCAGCCCTGATCCAGAACTCCCTTGAATCATCTCCCGGGAATACGGCACGGTCTTTTTGCGACTGGTGTTTGAAGATAGCCATACGCTTGCGCTCTACTTCCTGTGGCGAAAGTGGGACTGCCATTTCTATTTCATGGATTTCAAACTCATGCCATGCTCCGCGATATAACCACAACCAGCAATCTGCAATCCAATCCTCTGTGGCTTTAAGCCTTTTTAAAGCTTCATGGATAATATTAAAGCAGATCTTATGGGTACCGTGCGGATCGGCAAAATCACCGGCAGCATACACCTGATGAGGCTTTACCTCTTTTAACAGCTCCATCGTTTGAAGGATATCATCTTCGTAACTTACTTTCTTTTGCTTCTTAGCCCGGTCATAGAATGGAAGGTCCATGAAATGAATATGATCATCAGGAAGACCTGCATAACGGGCTCCGGCAATTGCTTCTCCCTTACGGATCAATCCTTTCACCCGCTGGATTTCTTTAAGATCCTCCTGATTGGGAGTCTTCTCGTCAAAGAAAGCCTTCATTTCTGCATATAACGCTTTAAGGTCCGTTGTATCCTGTCCTTGTGCTGCTCCAAAATCTATCGCAAACTCTACAAAACGCAGTACATCATCATCCCATACGGCTGTATTTCCTGAAGTTTGATAAGCCACATGAACATCGTGACCATGATCAGCCAGGCGGATGAAGGTACCTCCCATAGAAATTACATCATCATCCGGGTGAGGAGAGAACAACAGCACCCTTTTCTTTGCCGGATCCCTTCTCTCTGGCCGTTGTGAATCATCTGCATTTGGCTTTCCTCCCGGCCAACCTGTAATGGTATGCTGTACGGCGTTAAAGATCCTGATATTGATATCGTAAACAGGCCCCTGTTCAGTTGCCAGCTGAGCCATACCATTATTATTATAATCCTCTTCTGTAAGTTTAAGGATTGGTTTATTTACCGCCTTAGCCAGCCAGATCACCGCTTTCCTGATGTTCTTCTCATCCCAAACCATGTCTTTCACTAACCATGGCGTATTGAAGCGGGTCAAATCAGCAGCTGCATCCTGATCCAAAACGAATTCTACATTATTGGATAGCTGAAGATAGGTTGCCGGAACATCTGAAGAGATCTCCCCTTCTACTGCCTTTCGGATGATCGGAGCTTTCTTTCCGCTCCAGGCCATCAGGATAATTTCTCTTGCTTTAAAGATCGTTCCCACTCCCATGGTGATCGCCTTTACCGGAACATTTTCCTTTCCTCCAAAATCATGAGCCGCATCACGACGGGTAAGGTCGTGAAGGGTTACTACACGGGTACCCGAATTAGGTGCAGAACCAGGTTCATTAAAACCGATGTGACCGGTACGACCGATACCAAGGATCTGAACATCCAAACCTCCCAGGTCGGAGATCTTCTTCTCGTACTGCAGGCAGAACTCGTTCACTTCCTCGGGACTCAAGGTTCCATTCGGAATATTCACATTGACAGGATCAATATCAATATGATCAAACAAATTCTCGTGCATGAACCTTACATAGCTCTGCTCAGCACCTGGCTGCATAGGATAATATTCGTCGAGATTGAAAGTAATAACGTTTTTGAAGCTAAGACCTTCCTCCTTATGCAAGCGGATCAACTCGGCATACACTTGCAAGGGTGTTACCCCTGTTGCCAGTCCAAGAATTGCATGTTCAGACTTTTCCTGCTTTACTCTGATAATACCCGCTATCCGCGCGGCTACAGCTTTAGATGCAGTTTCTTTATCAGCAAAAATAGATACAGGTAGTTTTTCAAATCTGGTTTCTTCTAAGAGATTTAATCTCGACATATTTTGATGATTTGTTATTTAGACAGATTTATATACACTCATCCAACAAACACATTATCGACTCGTAATTCTTTCCTACGGCTTCAGACATTGCAATCTCACAAGTCTTTGAGCTCGAATAGTATCCATCATATTCCTGTTGCTGCACCTCCAGCGCCTCTGGCCTGGTTGCAGCAGCTGTTAATTCAGGGAATAAAAAGCCCCTGTCTCCAGCCATTCCACAGCATCCTGAATGCATAGGAACCTTTACCTCTTTAGCAAGCTGTGCCGCTATCTTCACAAACTTCCCTTCCAGGCCCATCTTTTGAAGCGAGCAAACCGGATGTAAAACTATTTTATCCTTGGTTTTCTTTACGTCGACTTTAGGTAAAAGGTAGTCCAGAACATAATCAATACTATCAATGATCTTTATACGATCATATTTTTGTTTATTCGCTTCAGTTAGTACAGAGCTGCAGGTAAGAAGCGTATGAGTACATGAAGTGATATCAAGTACCACAGGGAATCTCCCCTGCTCAGTCCATCTCCATAACTTTTCTATCGTTTCATTAGCTGTATATTCAAATGCCTTTCCGAATCCTTTCGACGAATAGATCTGACCGCAGCATGTCCCTGGAATATCATCTGGAATCTTAAACTCAACTCCTGCCTTTTCTGAAATGCTTATAAAAGTTTCAATAGTACTTTTCTTTTTATCTGCAGAGCCACCCATCACCCGCGAGATACAGGTCGGGAAATACACCACCCCACCTGCAGAAAGTTGCCTTGGCTGCTTCTTTACAATGCTTGGAGAAAGTTTTATCTGGTTTGACCAAAGCGGTACAGCAGGTATAGACTTCTTAAGCCCTTTAGTTAATTTTAGTAAAGACTGATCACCCAGAAGACTGTTTATTCCCAAGCCCCCAGCTACTCCAAGTTTAACGGAATTTTCGACCAGCTTAAAGTTCCTGGCCGTAAATAAGGCAAGCGAATTAGCGGTATCACTATGATTTTCTCTGCGAAGACGCTTAACCAACATCCCGGTATTAATATCAACAGGACAAGCAGTTGCACAAAGTCCGTCAACTGCACAGGTATCCAGTCCATCGTACTGATACTGCTGCAATAATTCCTTATACTGTTTTTTATCACCTTGCCTTTTCAGCTTAAGGATCGCTCTTCTTACCACAATCCTGCGCCGCGGCGTAAGCGTTATATCGCGACTAGGGCATTTGTGTTCGCAGAAGCCACATTCCATGCATTTGTCAACCTCTTCTTCCACCCGAGGTAGATCTTTGAGGTTCTTTATGTGAGCATTCTTATCAGAATTTATGATCACCCCAGGATTAAGAAGGTTTTCAGGATCGACCGCCTCTTTCAAGGTTTTCATGATCTGATAGATTTCGCCTCCCCATTCAGTTTCTACAAATGGAGCCATGTTCCTACCAGTACCATGCTCCGCTTTAAGCGTTCCATGATACTTTTCTACAACCAGGGTCACTACTTCCTTTAAAAAGCTGTCGTAGCGTTCTATTTCTAGCTGACTTTCGAATGCCTGGGTAACAACGAAGTGTATATTACCATCCTTTGCATGACCAAAAATGATGGCATTTTCATACTGATGTTTTTTGAACAATACCTGCAGATCCAGGATAGCATCTCCCAGAGAGGCAACAGGGAAAGCAACGTCCTCCAGAATAACGGTAGTCCCGCTTTTTCGTACAGCTCCAACAGCAGGAAACATACCTTTTCTGACCTTCCAGAGAAAGGCTTGCTGCACCGGATCCGTAGTGAATTCGGCAGGATGCAGAAGTGAAATTTCCGATCCGAGATTATGGAAGCTCTTGACCTTAGCCTGCAGTTCCACATCAGAATTAGCCTGATACTCTACCAAGAGGGCAGCAGCTGTCTCAGGAAGGAATTTTATAACTGCAGGAACCCCGTCCATATGTTCTATAGAACGCAGAGATGCCCGGTCCATCAACTCAACAGCTTCAGCACCTGAGACAGTTAATGGCACAATAGCCTGACAAGCTGCATAAATATCGCTGAAGAAAAGCAGGGAAGTAGACTTAGCCGGATAATCAGGTACTGTTGTCATCACCGCTTCTGCAATAAATCCCAGTGTTCCTTCTGCTCCGATAAGCAAATGCGCAAGGATATCCAGCGGATTCTGATAATCGACAAAAGCATTTACCGAGTACCCTACCGTGTTCTTGGTCTTATACTTATTCCGGATCAAATTTAGTAGCGAATTGTCGCCAAGGATCTGTTCCCGAAGGGACAATAATGTTTTACACAAATCAGGCAACTCGGTAATGATCCTTACATAATCTTCCGCGTTTTCGGAGGAATAAGATCTGCCATCCGGCAAAATGAACCGGATGTATTTAGTAGTGTGATACGAGTTTTTACTAACTCCGCAACACATTCCACTTGCATTATTTGACAAGATCCCACCAATCATTGCAGAGTTAATACTTGCAGGATCAGGACCTATTTTTTTTAAATGCTTTTTCAAATGAGCATTTACCATTGCTCCGGTTATTCCCGGCTGTACCCTTACAGAAGCTCCTGATTCCTCAACTAAAATTTTGTTCCAATACTGGCTCAGATCGACCAGTATCCCGTCAGTTATGGATTGTCCTGACAAGCTTGTACCTCCTGTCCGGAATGTAAGTGGTATTTTATGCGTTTTAGAAAATTGAAAAAGTGATTTAACCTCCTCTTCTGATACCGGTTGAACCACAGCCTTCGGCTGCAAATGATAAAATCCCGCATCAGCTGCGTATGCAACCAGATCTATTAATCTTGTTTTTATCCGTTCCGACGGAAGAATTGTTTCTAACAGTTTACCAGTGTTCATTACTATCTTAGTTCAGGTACTAATCCCGACCTATGCTCCTGTGAATTAAACTGAACTTCTGCTTGTTTATTACTGCTCAACAAGAGGAGAAGAAAGGTAATAAGACCATTTATTACGATCAGTTCAAATCCTATTGAGTAGCCTGTAAGTGCCAACGAGTTCGAATCAATTATAAAAGACAGAACAGGTGAGATAAGACAGATTAAAGGTACAATCTTATCTTTAACCATCCTGCGGGTTGCCATACCAAAAGCAAATAATCCTAATAATGGCCCATAGGTATAACCTGCCGCTTTAAAAATTGCATTTACAACCGATTCATCGTTAATGACCTTGAAGATCATAATAACCAGCAGCATGACAAAAGAAAATGCCAGGTGAACAGTGTGCCTGGTACGAACAAGGTTTTTACTATCCTGGTCAGCTTTCTTATCGAAGCCAAGGAAATCAACACAAAAAGATGTGGTTAAAGCGGTCAGTGCAGAATCTGTAGTAGCAAAGGTGGCTGCGGTTAAGCCAAGCATGAAAATTATTGCGGGAAGGGTACTAAGATGATTTAAAGCAATTTCCGGATAAAGATGATCTGGCGTTTTAAGATCAGCAACCGATATACCATTTGCAGCAGCAAACTCATACAACAATGCCCCCACACTTAAAAAGAAGATATTAATAATTACAAAAACAGCAGTAAACGTCAGCATGTTCTTTTGCGCTTCACCTATATTCTTACAGCTCAGATTTTTTTGCATCAGATCCTGGTCAAGGCCCGTCATGGCAACGGTAACGAATATTCCTCCCAAAAACTGCTTCAGAAAATGATTCTTACTTTCAAGGATATTATCCCAATGGAAAATAGTCGAGTAACTGCTGTTCTTTACAGTTTCAATAGTCTGCCCGATATTCAGGTTAAGACTGTCGGAGATGAACCATATCGAAAGCATTACCGCGGTAAGAAGAAATACTGTTTGAAGCGTATCGGTAATAATGATCGTTTTCAAACCTCCCTTGAAGGTGTAAGACCAGATCAGGATCAGGCAAATGCTTATAGTAACCCAAAAAGGAACGTTCCAGGCATCAAAAATAAATTTTTGAAGTACTATAGCAACCAGGTACAGCCTGAAAGCAGAACCAATAACCCTTGAAATAAGGAATATCGCTGCGCCTGTTTTATAGCTCCAGTATCCCAGTCGCTGCTCTAAGTATGTATAAATAGAGATTAGGTTCATCCGGTAATAGAGTGGTAGTAAAACAGTAGCTATCAGAACAAAGCCAACAGCGTTCCCAAGTACAAATTGAAAGTAGCCAAACTCGCTCTTAGCAACAGCCCCAGGAACGGAAATGAAAGTTACCCCAGACAGCGCTGTACCAATCATACCAAAAGCAACAAAGTACCATTTGGAATTCCGGTTAGCGATAAAAAAGCTGGTATTATCTGAAGCGCCTTTGGATGTCAGATAAGAAATTCCTATCAGAACACCAAAGTAGGCTATCAAAAATAAAAGAAGGGTAATGGGAGACATAATGATAAAATTATGAGGCTTGATAAATGCTATTGATCGCTTTACGTACGCTTCCCAATTGCTCCAGAAGAGTAGTAGCTGTTTGCTGATCTGTACCGGTTTCCTTCATGATCATTTTTACTCCACGATGGAAAAGCTTGTTATTGGTCAACTGCATATCCACCATCTTGTTGCCTTTTACCCTCCCTAACTGAATCATCACGGTGGTGGAAAGCATATTTAGAACCAGCTTTTGAGCCGTACCCGACTTCATTCGGGTGGACCCGGAGAGAAACTCCGGACCAACAACAACCTCTACAGGAAATCTTGCTTCAGCAGCAACCGGACTTCCCGAATTACAAACAATGCATCCCGTTATAATACCCTTTTCATTAGCTGTTCTTAAACCACCAATAACATAGGGTGTAGTTCCGGACGCGGCAATACCTACTACCGCATCTTTCTCATTTATATCAAATGCTTCAAGGTCTTTCCATGCCTGCTCCATGTTGTCTTCTGCAAACTCAACAGCTTTCCGGATAGCCCCATCGCCGCCCGCAATAATTCCCACCACCCAATCAAATGGAACACCGAACGTTGGAGGACATTCTGATGCATCAACTACCCCCAGCCTTCCACTGGTTCCGGCTCCTATATAGAATAAACGTCCGCCATCCTTCATCTTTTCTGCTACAGCTATGGCTAGTTTTTCTATTTGGGGAATAGATTTCTTAACTGCTTGCGGTACAGTTTGATCTTCCCTGTTAATATTCTCAAGGATCTCCGTCACACTCATCTTATCCAGATCTTTATAGATTGAGTCTTTCTCTGTAGTAATCTCCATTTGATTTAAGTCTTTATTTTCCATACTGCCCATTCATTTTATTTCCCGAAAGAGAAATCAGGTTTGTGTTTTCTTTTACGTTGTAATTCGTGCTTATATATAATCTCGCCGACTTCACGGAAGAATGGATATCCCACCTCTTCGTAATCGTACTTGTCATCATTCAGAATATCATCCTTATTCGCATAGATCACGGCAGTGAGCATAAACTCAACTTTGTTTTCAAGATCCGCTATGTAGCAATTGTCTGTGAGGAATCCATAAGACCAACCTGCCTTATTGAATATCTTAAGATTAGCAGGAATGCTCCGTTTACCATCCCTGTACATAAAGAACTTTGCGTAACTGTCGAAGTATTCCTTATCGTCATATTTAGGGTAAGTACTGGCCGAAGGCAATTGCGACATGTACTTATATAAGAAGTCGTAATCTTCCTTCTTCAAATTGAAATCCCTCTTCGGTGTCGAGCCCGGAAATAGGAGCGCCTGAAGCATTTGTTGCTGGTCTTCCAGCGGGAAACGATTATGCCTGGTGAAATCGAGCGGTTCATTTACCAATTCCTTCCCTTTCATATAACCCTTGCCTACCTTCGCCTCTTGACGAAAATCAAATTCGATCTCGCTAAATTGGGGTTTCTGCTCATAGATCAGTTTGTTATCCTTATAGAAACGAATAGGATTAGTGTGGCGGTTCTGATCCTCGTTCAGCGGAATAAAGCGCTTTACAATACGAACGTCGGTATATCCCTTTTCCCACATGATCTCGTTCAGATACTTTTGCCCATTGAATTCATACAGGCGGTTATACGCGTCATTATCACTAACTAAAAAGATCTTTTTTATATAATGACCGATTGAAGGAAGCTGATTTTCAGAACTCGAATCTTTTAACACGCTGCTCTGACCACTATAAGCACTATCCGTTAGCATTACTGCATATTTATCAAGACCTGTAATGTTTAGGGTGTTTAACTTTTCAAGAGTAGCCAGGACGGTTGGCAATTTTACAGTTGAAGCAGGATAAAAGTACTTTTCCCTGTCGGTATTGAAATGATAATACTTGAAGAAAGGTTTATTATTCCGGTCCCTGTTAATTTCGGTATATAAGATCTGGTATTGATACTGCTGTGGATCATTAAGAATGCTTGTCAATTCAGAAGATGCATTTGTTCTTAGAAGTTTCTCCAGATCAATAACATTCTTCTTTTGAGCGGAGACCGGAATTACATTCATAACAATATATAAGCTTAAAAGCAATTGCTTTAAAAGAATAAGCTTCAGACTTGGCGTCATTAATTCTTATTTAATATTGCCTGATAGATCAACTCATGAATTTTTCCTCTTACGCTCATGCTTAAGAGCTTGTTATTCTCACCATCAGGACAAACGCGATTAGACAAGAAAATATAAAGCAGGTCATACTTAGGATCTGCCCATACTCCAATACCCGTAAAGCCTGTGTGTCCAAATGTTTGAGGAGAGGCGCTTAAGCAAGGATAAGCCGTTTTTGGATCCTTATTATCCTTTTCAGGTTTGTCGAAACCCAGTCCCCTCCTGCTTATATCACTGTGGTAGGCGGTGAAGTAATCAATCGTCTCCTTCTTTAGGAGTCTTATTTTATCTAATTCTCCACCATTCAGTAGTAGAACGTATAGTTTTGCCAGGTCGGCAGCATTGCTAAAAAGGCCGGCATGTCCCGCAACACCTCCAAACATAGCAGCTCCGGGATCGTGTACATCTCCCCGTAACTGTTGAAGACGAAAGTATTTCTCGTTCTCAGTAGGAGCAATTTGATTGACAGAAAGATGTTCCAGTGGCTTGAACATGGTGGTGGCCATTCCCAAAGGAAGATAGAACGTATTTCTGGTATATTGGTCGAGGCTCTGTCCGGTAATTTGTTCAACAATCTTACCAAGAAAAATAAAATCGTTGTCACTATAAACATACTTATTGGATGGGCCTAGCTTACTGCTCAAAATCTTATGATACATGCTATCAATACGGGTTACAGGCATGTACATATTCTCGGCAACCCTTATAGGATAAAGCGCAGTTTGTGTTTCACTATAAGCCCCTGCCTTAGGTCTTCCGGACTTTTCCAGAGTTTCTTTGTAAAAAGGAATAAAAGAGACAAGGCCAGCCTGGTGTAAGAGAATATCCCTTAGTTTGAGGTTTGCTTTATCAGACCCTTTAGTCCAGGGAAGGTAATCAGCCAGTGTATTATTCAAATCCAACCTGCCCTCTTCATAGAGCTTCATCACACTCAGGGTAGTTGCCGAGATCTTAGTAACAGATGCAAGATCATAAACTGTGCTTGTACTTACAGCTTCCTTCCTATCCGTATTCAAAGTCCCATAGGCCCTTTCAAAAGCAATTTTTCCCTTCCGGGCTACCAGAACAACAGCTCCCGGGGTAGCTCCTTTAGAGATAGCGTCCAGGGCTACCGAATCTATCTTATTTAAGATCCTACTGTTCAAACCTACAGTTTCGGGATTTGCAGCCTTCAATCCTCCCGAGTTAATTCCCGTACCGTAGGTAAAATCTGGCGAAACCGTTACAGGCAGTTTACCTTTAGCTATAATTTCACCTTTAAGGAAACTTACGGCAACTTCCTGCATCAAGGGATCATCTTCGTAACAGACAACAATATTTTTAGCAGAATTAAGGTTTTTTACAGCATATGGATTTCCAAACACAAAATTGATAGTGTTAGCATTATCAGCTAAACGACGCAGGAAATAGATCGAAGTTGCACTAATACCAAAATTATTGGCGGGATATTTCTTATACCCATGAATTCCTGTAATAATAACATCATACTTACCCAGCAAACTTTGCTTAATACTTTCCAGTTTTGCCGCGTCCGCATTATAGTCAGCATAAAAACAGTCGGCTCTATACTTCTCTTTCAAAAGTTTTCCAAATTGGTTCTCTGCTGGTATTCCAATTCCAACATAGGCAATCCGTTTATTTAAACTTAAAGGAAAAAGTGACGCATCGGTCTGCCTGAGAAGCGTTATGGCATTCTCATAAACTTCGCGCTTTAATGCATTCACATCCTTATTAAGATCAGCCGCAATATTTACAGTATCAATGGGTTTAAAATTATTTGCTCCAAGGTTATATTTGGCATAAAGAACGCGTGTCACTTTATCATTAATGTCTCCCCAGCTTAACTTATCTGCTCTTATTGCTTTACGTACTTTTTTGATACTACCTTTCACATCGCCAGGAAGACAGAGCATATCATTACCAGCTATAAGCGATTGAACAGCGGCCTCACCCTGTGGGTAAAATTTCGCTACCCCCTTCATCTCTAGAGCGTCGGTAAAAGTCAGCCCTTTATATCCCAGCTGATCCCTCAGCAACTCAGTCACGTTTTTTCTGGATAATGATGTCGCCTGATTTTGAGTGGCATCTATTGATGGGATGTATAAGTGAGCTACCATCATACTCCCAACACCGGCTTTAACCATCTCTTTAAAAGGATAAAGTTCAAGCGAATCTAGTGCTGCAAGAGATTTATTGATCACCGGCAGATCAAGGTGGGAGTCAACAGCAACATCACCATGGCCTGGGAAATGTTTAGCACAAGCCATTACGCCACCGTCCTGCATACCCTTCATGATCTGGACTCCAAATCCAGCCACCTTGTACTTATCTTCCCCGAACGACCGGAAGTTTATCACAGGATTAAGAGGGTTATTGTTTATATCAACTACAGGAGCATAATCTACATGAATACCTGCACGCTTACATTGCTCCGCGATCGCCCTCCCCACTTTATAAGCAATTGCAGCATCGGGCACTGCTCCTATGGTTAGTTGATCAGGAAAAGGCCGTACATCTCCAAACCGCATTCCTAATCCGGTTTCTCCATCAATACAAACAAGTAAAGGATTTTTTGCTTTCGCCTGCAACTTATTTAATACAAGAGCTTGTTGTGGTGAATTCCCCTGAAAAAGGCAAACAGAACCTATGTTATACTTTTTTAAATACTTAAGAACCTCTTTATCATAAAACACTACATCCTTCCCCTTTCTTTCTGAAAGACGGATGACCATTAGCTGAGCAATTTTTTCCTTCTTCGATAACTTCCTCAGCTCTTGCTGTACCCAGGCATTAGCATCAGGAGATCTTTGTAAAAACTCCTGAGCTTTTGCCTTTACCAATGGGCTGATGAAAAGTGAGAATAAAAGGACCCGGGCGATCCTTCTTCTGTTTATGATATTTGTGTTAAAGAATTTCATGTCTGCTGTCTTGTTATAGATCAGATTTTTTTAATGCCAATTCCAGGAAGTTTACTTAGCGTCACTTTTCCGTTAATCACTTCAGTCCCGCGATATACATCGTTATTAATAAGCAAGGCACCATCAAGATCTGCCCAGTCAACCATAGGCGATAATTGAGATGCGGCAGATATGGCACAGGATGTCTCGGTCATACATCCGATCATGATCTTCATACCCAGAGCTCTTCCCAGATCAAGCATTTTATGTGCCTCCCTCATTCCCGTGCACTTCATTAGCTTGATATTAATACCGCTATAAACCTTGTAAGCCTTTAGAACATCGTCAATACGTTGCACAGACTCGTCACCAATAGTTGGAATGGGACTATGTTCGGTCAGCCAGGCATTATCCTCTATCTGCTCCTTAGGCATAGCTTGCTCAAGAAAAACTACACCCCTTTCGTGTAGCCAATTTGCCATCTCCAGAGCGAAGGAGCGATCCTTCCAGCCCTGATTCACATCCACACACAAAGGTTTGTCTGTAACCTGCCGGATAGTTTCAATCATCATCTTATCCGTTTCCCTGCCTAGCTTCACCTTAAGTATCTTATACGGTTCCGCCTCCTTAACTTTTTGACGAACCACTTCTGCAGTATCGATACCAATAGTATAAGAAGTAACCGGCGCATTTGCGGGGTCATACCCCCATATCTTATACCAGGGCTGCTTGATAATCTTACCTATAAGATCATGAAGCGCGATATCTATTGATGCTTTCGCTGCCCGGTTTCCTGCTTCCAGATGATCTATATAATTCAGGATGTTTTCCATTTCGAAAGGATCATCAAACCTGGAAAGATCAACCTTTGAAAGAAATCTGGTTACAGTCTCGTGAGATTCACCCAGGTAGGGCGGCATGGAAGCTTCACCATAGCCAATAATGCCATCAAACTCTAATTCCGTAAGCACTACAGGCGTAGTAGTGCGCGAACTGGTGGCCAGGTTGAAAGCGTGTTTCAAATTTAAAGTATATGGTTTGAACCGTAATCTTAGCCTGCCATTTCCACTCATCTTTCGCCTCTCTGATGCGAACAGGGCATCAGTATCCGCAAGTAAAGATGTTCCCATTAATAGTCCGGTATTTTTTATAAATTCTCTTCTATTGCCCATTTGCTATTTCTCTGGAGTGTAAAAGGGATGATCTGCAATCCTGGTTATTCCCGGCGAACCTATAACAGTAAGCATTCTTTTTGCGTTAACCAGGGTGCGCGACTGATAGCTATCATAATCAGGGCTTCCGGCTATTAAACTACTAACCCTTACCAAACCAGCTGATTGAATAAATTTCCCCTCACCTATGTAAATCGCAGTGTGCGTAACCCTTGGATTTACCACCCGGTTTTTTCCTGCCGCAAAGAATAGCAAGTCACCTGCCTTTAAATTCTTAAGTGCCTTTTCTAAGCTAACACTATCACCTTGAAAAACATCAACTTGGTCGCCACATAACACTTGCTGTGAAGCATCTCTGGGCAACATGATCCCGTTTAAAAAATAAGAAGTTTTAGTAAAACCACTGCAATCCAACCCTTTAGAGGAAGTACCTCCCCACAGATAAGGAACACCCATTAAAGAGCGGGCAGTCCCAAGAATTTCTTTTGCGCCTGGATCTGGTCTTGCCAGCCAATCCTTATAAGGCATCGCATCTTTAACTCTTATGTAACCAGTTCTGTTGTCAGGATATCGAACCTTATAAAACTTCTTATCTTTCTCCAGGACACTAAAAATATCACCGGCGACGATGTCTGATACCTGAGACGATTTTTCTGTAGCATTTTGGAAAACCTGTCCATACTCAACCAGTACCACAATCTTCTCTGCTGTCTGGTACTTCTGAAACTCTTCGGTATTGAAGGTTGCTATACCTGTATCGTCTGTCCAGGAGAGATAGTTATCCGGGCTTCGAACAAGGTAGTATCCTCTCTCCTTTTTCAATAGTTGTACTGGTGTACCGAGGAGAAGTTGAGTAGCCATCTCTGCAGCATTATCAGGAGCGAAACGATTATTACATACTGATAATGTAGCCAGCCCCCATGTCTTATCTCCTAAGTCCTTAACCGGCAGCAAAGACTCTCTAACCACTGCATTAAGACCTTGTTTATAAAGATCAAACTTCAATCCCTCAATAGCAGCAGGTTCCGAGCTTTCTACTTTTAATACAAGAGGTTCGTAGCTCTCAATATTCACTTTATAATAAGCGGTTCTCTTATCAGCAGCATATTTCTTTTGCACCTCATTGATCAGTTTCCAAACCCCGGCAGAATCGGCCAGGGTTGTGGCTGCTACCTCAAAGCATACAAAAAAGAGAATAATATTTAATAAGAGTTTCTTCACTACGACTATTTTAAGGAGTATTCCAAACAAGCAATCTTGCCATCCATTGTACTTACAATCACTTTATCCTTACCTAGAGGCATTAGAGGATTCATCAGGCAGTTGGAGGTTTTATATTGCCACAAAACCTTTCCCGATTTGCGATCAAGAGCAGTAGCAAGTCCTGAATGAGAAGGAATAAAGACAACACTTCGACTTTCAACTAAGGCTGATGGAGTCAGCTCATAAGGCAATTTTAGTTCAGCTTTCCAGGCTAAATCCATATCAGAAGCGGTAGTGGAGATGCCATAAAGTTCTCCATCCATTGTTTTAACAAAAACAAGACTGCCATCTTCTGATAAACCCATAGATTCTCTTACTCTAACGTCTCTCATTTGCTTTCTCCATAAAACCTCTCCAGTTTTAGCATTAAAGGCTGTCATATACCTATCAGGAGCTACTATAAATACCCTCCCATATGCACCTACAGGATAACATGCCGCTGGAGAAAACATACGATTTGATGCTCCATTATTCCATTTCCAGACAAGTTTGCCTGTCTTAATTTCAAGAGCATAAAAATCATTTGCCCAGCATCCAAAATAAATCATCCCCTCATAGATTAACGGTTTTGTCACTACAAATCCCTTAACCTCATCAAAGTCCCATAATAACCTCCCGGATTTAAGTTCCAGAGATCTAAAATGTCCATCTGAGGCACCTATAAAAATCTGATTCCCCTTTATTACAGGAGAACCAAGAACGGGTTTGGTTGCAGCGTACTTCCAAAGCAGTTTACCTGAAGACGCAGAAAGACAGTAAATGAAATTATCTGAAGAACCTACTGTAAGGTAGTCTCCCTCTACTGCTGGTGTAGAATAAATTTTACCACCTGTCTTGAACTCCCAGACCTTTCTTCCGTCCTTCTTATCGAGTGCGTATACCCATCCCTTCGTATCTGTGGCGAATATGAGTTTCTTTGAAGCAGCAGTACCTGCACCAATATCGCTTTGATCCTGATATTCCCAAAGTAGCTTAACCTGAGTATTTTTCTTGTTTAATGCAAATGAGGGTCTGAAATACGATGTAGTGTCATTGTCAAAATGAGGATTAACCAATTCTACTTCTGCCCACGTTCTCAGACCTCCTAATCCCGGTTTCTTCTCCTCAAAGGTCGCCTTCCCCTTATTAATAGTAACGATGGTATATCCTCCAACACTGTCTTTGGCACGTAAGTTAGAGCGCCCCATTACGGATGGAATACCTTCAACTGAAAATCTCCTATTAGCATGTCCGTGACCGCACAATACCAATTGAACATTCTTTTTCTTCAAACGGTCTAAAGCTTCATACCAATTATTTTGCGCAGAATCCTGAGGGTAGTGATTAAGATAAATAACAGGCATTGCAGGATCTTGCATATTCGAAAGAACAGAGTCTAGCCACACTACATTTTCTCTTGGAATTTGCCCTGGTCCCATACGCATATTGGGACCAGAGCTTGTTCCAACAAACAAGAAACCGCCTCTTACAAAGGAGAACGTTTCGCCCCCGAAAATTCTCCTAAAGCTATTACTACCACTTTCAGACCAGTTCGAATCATGGTTACCTGCAATAACATACCAGGGTTTATTTAAACTATCAAGGATTTGCTTTGCCAGTTTCAACTCTTCATCCGAGCCGAATTCAGTGACATCTCCAGTAATGACCGCAAAATCGAGTGATGAATTAGCATTTACGTCTAACACAGTACGACGAAGATCTTCAGCGGCTGTATTATTTCCAATATGAGTGTCGGATATAAACGCAAACTTTAACGATTGTGCATTCGCAGAGAAAGTTATCCAACTTAGAATCCAACCTGCGATAACGCTATTAATAATTTTCATTCTTTAAATTTTACTTAATCCTCGCCCTATACACCAAAAACTGCACGAATCCGCATAAGATGTCCTCGAAATTTTAGAAAGACAACTTAGAAAAAAAGCATTTGTGCAATATTAAATAACAAACAGGCACAAACAAGCACGTCATTTCGAAAACAAAGACTAATGTTAATGAAGATGCATCCTTTGTTTTAGAAAGCAATTTAGTTGCTAATATAAAAGAGCGCGAAGCTCCTCTATATTAGCAACCTTGATATGAGCTTTACCAGTTAACAGTTTGAGTAAGATTATATCCTCTTTCTTTGTATTGAATAATCTGGTTTTGACCAACTGGAGATAAATATACTGCATCAGAGAATCCATTACGATTTGACGCGTTTTCAACCATCCAAAATCCAACTAACGCATCTCCATTAGTCCCATTATAAGTAATAATCGTTCCATCCATCCTCTTTACTCTCACTCTTCCAACATTTGCAGCAGTCAGATAGGCGGGCACCTCAGCCTTTACATTCACCCACGGCCCAAGAAAGTAGTCAGAGTTTTTACTAAAGTCCATATACTGAATCTTCTTCCAACGCTTGAGATCGAGCAATCGGGTATGCTCAAAGACAAATTCCATACGTCTTTCGCGGCGAATTTCCCAGATTAAAGCTGGAACATCGGCATCCCGAGCCGGGTCTTCAGGAAGAGCTGCTAAAGTTAATGGGGCTGTTTTTTGCACACCTTTTGCTATAGCAGCAGCGTCTAAAGGACGGTTTCGGATGGCATTTATTGATTTGTTTAAGTCAGCTTGGGTAATAGCAGAACTAGAAAAGTATTCCGCTAACACTGCTTTTGCCTCTATCCAATTTAGAACAACCTCTGCCAGTCGAATTATAGGTGCGTCACTTGTATTGGTATTACTTCCCCAAGCCGGAGGATAGGTTTTTCCGATATAAGTTATTGCTTCCCTTGATGCAAACTTATACCCATAAAGCAAAGTAGCTGATTTATCAAGAGCTCTATCAATAAAAGAAGCTTCGAAACGTGGATCGCGCGTCTTTATAAGATCAGCAATAGCAAAGCTAGAGGCGTTTGGAATAGTTGAATTCTGCCATACCTTTCCATCATTAACAAGAAAAGACTTAATAAGAACTAAGTTGGCATCAACGCCGTTTGACTCAGTTCCATTTTGATAAGAGCCAACACTATGTGTTACACCTAAAGTAGCATCATATGTCCTATACAATAAAACTTCCGGGTGCCCCGCAAGACTTTCTGAAGAGAATAAGGATTTAAAATCTCGGGTAAAATTATACTTATTGCTATTCATTACCACTTCTGAAGCTTCCACAGCTAATTCCAAATATTTTTTTGATCTTGACGCATCAAGATTATGGTAATGCTCAAAAGTGCCCTCAAATAACATAAATCTTGAGATAAATGCTGCCGCTATGTATTTATTCAAATTTTGCGTACCGTCATTTTCCCTCATATTAGCAAGTACATATTTGAAATCATCATAAACCTTGTCCATTACGATGCCACGGTTATCGCGATCCTTATATAATACATCCCATTCACTATCGCCTATTACTCTATCAAAATATGGCACATCTCCAAATACACTTACCAGTCGACTATATTCAAAACCTCGAAAAAAGCGCGCAACAGACATCCAATGTTTATAAGCTTCAGCTGTTAATTTTGGTTGGGCCACATTTTCCACTCTATCGATAAACAAATTTGATTTTCTTACCCAAGCAAAGTTCCATGATGGCCCAGCGTATTGAGTTAACATGCTGGGAGTTTCAGATGCTGCCCCCCGACTTGAAGGAACAGTGTTCTCAAAGTTACTTTGCACATTTTTAGCGGTCAAATCGTCAGAAAATGTATATCCTCTCACTGGGGCATAGTCAGTACCAAACCCGGAATTGTATCCTGGGAAGTAATTGAGGTAAAATCCATTTGCAAACAACCGAACGTCATCCTCATTTCTCCAAAATTCAGTGTCAATTACTTTTGTAATCGGTGGCCGATCTAAAACATCTTTTTTACATGATGCGACTAAAATACTTAGAGCCACTATGCTATATATAAATCTCGTAAGAACTTTCATTTTTACTTTATTTTAAAAATTCAATTGTATGCCAAATGAAGCAGTTTTAAATGCTGGTACACCAACACCAGTACGACCCGAATTATAATTACTTGAATTCCACATTGAATATCCATTAATAGCCTCAGGATCAATAGGCAAATCTCCAAGTTTATCCCATGTTATAAAATTTTCCAAAGCCGTGTAAACCCTAAGTGAACTTATATTAACTTTTTTTAGTAGCGATTTAGGTAATGAATATCCGACAGTAAGGTTCTTAAGCCTTAGATAGGCCATGTTCAAAAGGTAACGGGTTTGGATTTGCATATTATTGCCAGTATTAGCCCCACCCAGATCATAAGCTCTTGGATAAAAGGCACCAGTATTATCAGGAGTCCAATAATTACTTGCAATTGCCTCTGGCATTGCTCCATCACCAGATGCGTAACCCGCGATAGATGTCGATCCATTTCCCCAAATCTTACGGCTTCCTACACCTTGAAAAAAGGCACTAACATCAAATCCTTTAAAATCTGCACCTAAACGAAATCCATATTCATATCTTGGTGTAGAATTTCCTATGATTTCTAAATCCCCATAGTCGTCGATCAATTGATTTCCGTTATTCAATTCCCCATCTCCATTTGAATCTACAAACTTGACATCCCCTGGGCCAAACCGGAAATTAGAACTATTCTGCAAGAACACTTGATAAACTGGCTTTTCTCCATTCGGTCCAGACTTCAGCTTATAGGCCTTTAAAGCCGTGGGATCATTCTTACCATACTTGGCACTTTCATTTGGAGTAATATTTATCAACTGTAGGTTACCGTTAGCATCTAGCTCAAAATCATCCAACTGATACAGACGATCTGTCTTGTAACCCCAAATCTCGCCTACAGTTCTCCCCACGTAGTTACTATTAACGCCTTTAGTGCTTCCATAGGCTGTTATAATTGATTTAGCATCGGAGACATTTCCTCTAAAATTAATTCCAAGTCCATTGCTAAACTTATGATTAAAGTCTATTGCGAATTCCCAGCCTTTTGTTTCCAAAGATCCATAATTACTTTCAGGGGCGGACACTCCAAGTGTTAGAGGAACTCCTTCCGCGGGAACTATCATATTGTTTGTATTCCTTTGGTAAACATCAAAAGATAGACCTAAACGACTATTGAAGAAACTTGCATCAAGGCCTAAACCTTTCGTTTCAATATCTTGCCACTTAACAGAAGAAGAGATTGCTGCAGGTGAACCTACGTAATTCGCTTTCGCTCCGGAGCCTCCAATCCAATTAATTGGTCCACTATCCATCAATGGAAGATATAGTGTATTTGGAACTGTTTGATCGCCAATTGACCCCCAAGACCCTCTGAATTTTAAATTACTTAATACCGGATTGGACCATTCCATAAAACCTTCCTTGCTTACAACCCATGCAGCTGAGAACGAAGGGAACCAGCGCCACTGTAAATCGGTAGGAAATTTCGAGGACCCGTCATATCGTAAGTTTCCCTCTAAAAGATACTTGTCTTTAAATCCATAATTAATTCTGCTAAAATATCCTAACTGAGCCTCCCAAAACTTGTCTCCACCTCCGGTATAAGTACCAACCCCAAAGTTGAATTGAGGATTTGTAATATCACTAAGATTTGTAACCTGGGTCCATTGAGACTCTACATCATCAGCTACACGGTTTAAGCCTAATAAGAATTTAAAGGTATTATCCTTATTTAAACTATAATCAAAAGTTGTATAGGCATTCAAAGTGTGCCTTTTAAAATCCTCTGCTGATCTATAAAGGTGGTCAGGATTTGTACCCGCTGCAGTGTAAGTATCCATAGATAAATCATATGCGACCATTGCTCCCGCCTCAGTACTTGCAACCACCTGACCTTGGGAGTTTACGTACACTGGATTTCCTGCAGCATCCACTCTTGCCTTGGGCGCTACCCAAGAATTTCTTGCCGTATATCTAGTTCCGGGACGATTCCAGGTCTCATTTTGGTTTGAAAAGGCATAATCAACATCTATTTTCCAATTTTTTAAAATATTCACCGTTCCACCAAAATTCACATTCATATAGCTCTGAAGAATATTCGCTGTATTTGCCGCAGCTGCCTCACTAGCCGGACTACGAATCGGATCGCCATTCTCATCACTCCCAAGAGGAAATAGAGGACTCCAACGGTAAATATAAAGCCAAGGATCCGCCGTGGTAGAATTAGTTATATAAGCATAGTCTTTATTCCTCCTGGCATAAATAGCTCCAGCACGGGCAGTAAAATATTTGTTAATCTCACTTGATACCCGTAACGATGCATTATATCTACTGAACTCATCTGATTTTGATGGCTTCATCATTCCACTTTGATTTAATGCAGCAAGGCCGATGTTATATGATGTCTTATTGACCGTTCCGCCTACCGATAGATTATGCTGCTGGGTGGGTGCCCATTCTTTTACCATTGCTGAATATGGATCATAAGTTCTTACACCGTACTTCTGACCGTTTAATACATACCAATCTCTACCAAATACAGTAGGATCATCAGCCCCAATTGTATTGCCATATTTCTCCTTCCACTCTACTGCTTTATTGTAACTAGCGCGATCCACCTTGTAGAAAGCTCCCGTCGATGTGCCTCCTACGCGCTCAATAGCATCTACAGAATACTTAAGGGCATTTACATCAGCCATCTGTAAGTCCTTCCAAGGATTTTGATAAGAAAAATTACTCGAAAAGTTAACTTGTGGCTTTGCCGATCCAGATCCCTGTTTTGTTGTAATTAAAACCACTCCAAAAGCAGCCTTAGCACCATAAATAGATGATGAGGCCGCGTCTTTAAGAATACTTATAGACGCAATATCATTAGGGTTAACTAATTGGATACTTGGAATCTCAACGTTATCTAAAAGAATAAGCGGAGAAGATCCCCCTCTTATTGAGCCTATTTGCCCTCTGATTTTGATAATAGGATCAGATCCAACCTCCCCACTTGGGATAGTTACACTCACCCCTGCAGCAGCACCTTGAATCGCCCTTCCTGCGTCAGCAACAGGTCTCCCCTCTATGGTTTTCTTAATATCGATAGTTGAAACAGCACCTGTAAGATTACCCTTTTTCTGTGTACCGTATCCAACAACAACCACTTCGTTGAGACTTTTAGTATCAGACCCGAGCTTTACATTCATAACTGCGTCATCTCCTACAGTTCTTTCAAGTGGAGCAAACCCTACAAAAGAAAACACAAGGACCTGCCCTTTAGAGGCACTAATTGCAAATTCCCCATTCATTCCTGTACTGGTCCCTGATGCACTTCCCTTAATTTTAACAGAAACACCAGGAAGAGGCAGTCCATCTTCTTCAGCTGTTACCTTCCCGGTTATTCTTTGCTGAGCAAAAACCTTGAAGACCAAGAAGACCATCGCCAAGCTTAACATGAGTAGTCTTTTTTTCATACTTAAATTAATGATTATGTATAGTTGAGTAAATTCAATAACAAAGTGCAAAACACAGCAAAAACAGGCAACACTAACACCTAAATACCGGTAACTATATCAAATATAGTACTAAAAACTGCAGCATTCAAAAAACTTAACGCATAAAAACGCATAAAAGAGCAAAAAAAATCTACAGAAAAGCGAAATCGAGCAACGAACACCACAAAAACGCAATTAAACTAAGAAAAACACCAACAACCACTCTGAAAACCAAAATAATTAACTTAACGCACCACAACCTTAAGAATAGATCAAATATTTCTTTCTAATAGCCTTGAACTTCTCCAATCCCTCCTTCCAGGTTTTCCTGATCTTTGCTTCAGACCACCCGGCCTGAATTTGTTGCTTTAAATCACTTACACCCGCCAGCTTATCAAAGTTCCCAATCTCTTTGCTCTGCCTATAATCGAAAAAGCGTTCCTTCTCCGGGTAAGCAGCATATAATTCCTTTAGCCATTTTAGGTTTATTTGCTTAGCAGCCCTTAACTCCTGTTCAGTTATACGATTCAAATCACGACCAAAACAAGCTTTATCCATATGCAGAGGAGTTTCACTCATCCCTTTTATACTCTTGGGAGTGAAAGAAAATGAGTACTTGCCCTTCAATTCCGGATTTCCCAATACTGTAAAAGGCTGCATTGTTCCCCTACCCTGGCTGATAACAGTTCCCTCAAAAAGACATGTAGAAGGATAAAGCAGGATAGATAGAGGAGTATTTAAATTAGGAGAAGGATTAACAGGCAACCTATAGGGCATTTCGTGAGAGTAGTTGGCTACAGGAATAACTTTAATTTTACATTTTATATGATTAGCGAGCCAGCCCTCCCCGTTTATCATTTGTGCAAATTCACCCACTGTCATTCCATGAGCAATAGGAACGGGATGAATTCCTATACCTGATTTAAGGTTCGGGTCCAGAATGGGGCCATCGATTAGATAACCGTTAGGGTTAGGCCGATCCAGGATAAGCAGCTCTTTGCCGTTTTCGGCACATGCTTCCATTACCCTATGCATAGTAATTATATAGGTATAAAATCTGGCGCCTACATCCTGTATGTCAAAAACAACCAGATCCAGGTCCTCCAACATCTGCGCTGTCGGCTTCTGGGTCTTTCCATATAAGGATACAACCTGGATACCAGTCTTTGGATCTACTGAATCAGAAATCTTAACACCGGCTCCAACGTCTCCTCTGAAACCATGCTCCGGACCAAACACCTTTACAATATTTACCCCAAGTGCTTTTAGACTATCTACACTATGTTTTTTTCCGATAATGGAGGTTTGATTTACTACCATCCCGATACGCTTACCTCTTAAATAGGAAAGATATTTATCAAGTTGATCAGCACCGGTAATGATCGTTGGTTGTTTAATTCCCTCTGTCGTCTTAGCAGCTATTGCTGCTGTAGGAAAAACGACAGTAGAAAAAAGAAAGAATAGCATGAAATAACACCGAGATCTTTTCATAAATATTATTTACAAATTATTTTATACCAGTTCTGTTAGTCAAGCTTGTAAAAATCGTTCTCAATGCAGAGCTGCCTGATAAAAGCAGCATATTTACTCAGCTTATTACAAGCGACAGCTAAATCAAGATGTATAATCATTAATGCACCAGCTGCATTGCCATGATTAGGTTTTTATAATTTGGTTAGTTACCTTTTAAGTATAAATCAAACTTAATAAAGAAATTTATAAAACGCAAGAAAACGCAAAATTTTTTAAACAAACATGCAGAAACCTGAAAAATAAGATTTAAACGAGTATATTAGATTATTGACTCCTAAATAAATGCGGATTTATGCACGTCAAATCCGCTTGACTAAAACAAGCTATTGATCCCTTTATTAAAAATTCACATGAAAACACGTTTGCTCTCTCTTGACGTATTCCGCGGCGCTACAGTAGCAGCTATGATCCTGGTCAATAATCCAGGTAGTTGGGGACATATTTATCCCCCTCTTGAGCACGCTTCGTGGAACGGCTGTACTCCTACAGACATGATCTTTCCGTTTTTTATCTTCATAGTCGGGGTATCAATTGTATTTTCGCTACAGAACAAGAAACCTGAAACGAACCAACATAAGAAGCTCCTGCTAAAAATTTTAAAAAGGGCTATTATTCTCTTTCTACTGGGACTTTTATTAGCATTATTTCCTGCCTTCGAATTTTCAACTGTCAGGATCCCGGGTGTTCTGCAACGTATTTCTATCGCATTTCTGATCACCTCGATTATTTTCCTAAAAACAAATTTCAGAGCGCAGTTTTGGATATTTTGCTCGCTACTCGTACTCTATTGGTTGGCAATGACCTTCATTCCTGTTCCTGGTATTGGATTCGCTAACTTGCAACCAGAAACAAATTTAGGCGCCTGGCTTGACAGAAAAATAATAACGGAAGCACATTTATGGAAATCAACAAAGACCTGGGATCCCGAAGGAATATTGAGCACCATGCCTGCTGTAAGCTCTTGTCTTGCCGGAACCCTTACCGCTCAGTGGCTTCAACGAAAAGGAACAACTATCGAAAAAAACCTTTTAGGAATCATATCAGCCGGCGTCATATCGTCAATCATTGCTCTTATTTGGGATTCAGTATTTCCCATAAATAAATCGCTTTGGACCAGTTCTTATGTATTGTATACTGGAGGATTAGCAGCTATATTTTTTGGAATTCTCTATTGGATAATTGACGTGCAAGGCAGAAAGAATTGGACCCTTCCTTTTGTTGCCTTCGGTCTGAATGCCATTACTGTATTCTTTCTGAGTGGGATCATTGCTAAAAGCATGAACAATATTAAGGTAATAAAGGGATCAGAAGAAGTATCCCTAAAAACCTTCCTTTACGAGTCCTATTTTAGCCCCTACTTTTCTGAATTAAATGCATCATTAGCATGGGCGATCTGCTTCGTTTCTATATGGTTCCTGATCCTGTGGATGATGTACAAAAGAAATATTATAATTAAGGTCTAAACTTCTACAAAAGCTCAACATACTTGGAATACCCTTCCAAAGCTGGATCAGAAGGATCAAGGTCGGTTACAAGATAATTGATAGCACTTAGATTGCAGACCTTCATTTTCTGAACAGAATCAAGCTTCTCGGCAATGCTAACGATAGCCGTTCTCTTGGCAGCCTTTAGCATTGCTTTTTTTACCTGTACCACTTCCATATCTGAATCAGAAATTCCAGCCTCCAATGATAAACCGTTAGTACCTAAAAAGCATAAATCAACATGAATCTCTGAAAGCTGGTTGACCACCATAGAGCCTACGGAAATATGAGCATTTGGAGAAAGCTGCCCCCCTAAAAGAATAACATTAATATTAGAGTTTTCTACAAGTTCTAAAGCAACCAAAGGACTTACAGTGAAAAAGGTCGCTCTTAGATTTTTTGGCACCATTCTGGCAATCTCGATCATTGTGGTACCACCGCCTACCAAAAGCACCATCTCATCCTTTATAAGAGACAAAGCTTTTTTTGCTATTTCCTTTTTTGAGTCTTTGGCATAAGTCTCTTTTTCCGTGAAGGGATAATGGAATGACTTTGACAGAGCCCCTCCATAAACTTTGATGATCTTGCCTGATTCTGCCAATTCGTTCAAATCACGCCTGACTGTATCCTCAGAAACATTCAACTCAGTACTGAGATCGGATGACAATACTTTATTGTGTAAGTTAATTTGCTTAATGATATATGCCTGACGCTCTTCTTTTAACATTATTTAAAGGAAAACATTTGTAGTCTCCAAATATATAAAATTGAAAGAAGTAAATATTTATGTTTATGACAAGGCTTAATAAAGCAAGAGCTTTAGCCGCACAATTCTTTCGTATAATTATGGGTAATTACCAACAAATTATTAAACTCCAAGAGTGCCTCTGCCTTTTCTAATTGTCCAATCTGTTTAACATCTCTTTCGGCACTTTCTCCAAATTTAAAACTAGAAATCCGTCAAGGCTATCAGAAAATTTGGGATCTATATTAAAACAGATGATCTTGGCATTCAGACTTATATATTGACGAAGCAATACAGGTATTTTGCGATTAGCCTGCTCCAGATCAGCGATCAATGCATCTACGTCTTTTAGAGAGCGTCTATTTTCCAACAGTAAAGCGCCATTTATCTTCGAAAAATCAACTTTAAACTTTTTTCTTGGTTTAACGTACTTTGCTAATTGATTATCGAAATGATGATCAAGGATATAGTTAACCATTAAAGACTTCGAAAACTTGGAGAAACTATTACTGATACTAACAGGCCCCACGAGATATTTATATTGTGGATATTTCATTAAATACCGCATGATTCCTTTCCATAATAAAAATAAAGGAAGTGGCTTTTGCTGATATTCCTTACGCACCCAGGAGCGGCCTAATTCCAAACTTGTGCTCAGCAAAGGATTAAGCTCCTTGTCAACCTTAAATAGCTCCGCCAGATAAAAACCCTTCTTTCCATAACTATAATAGATCTCATCTCCTTTACCAATACGATATGCTCCGACAATAACACAAGCATTCCTATCCCAGATAAATAGATGATTATAATAAATATCATAACGATCAACATCTATTGACTTATTTGTCCCCTCACCAATCTCCCTGAAGGTCACCTCACGTAACCGGCCTATTTCTCTAAGTATATTCGGGATTTGATCAGAATGAGCAATAAAAACTTCGTAATGCTTCTCTTCGCAAACTTTCGCCGTTTCAGAAATAAGATCTATTTCCTTTTGAAGGATTAGGGCGGGAACCGGATTTATAATATCCTCTACCCGTTTCTTAATTTTAAAAAGCTGACTATCGTTTAAGAGCTTCTTCTGGTTCTCCAAACCGGCTCCCAAAACATAGGTCCTCGCCCTTAAATAATTAAGAAGTTTGGCAGGACTATTGAAACCGGCAATTTCCTCCTGTGATATAGGTTTACCAATTCTAACCTTCACCACATGTCCTTTCTTATTAAATAGTTCTGAAGGTAACTTTGCAGTTCTCAACATGGGATGGATCAGGCCAAGCAGATTAAACAGAATTCCATTGCCACCGTGGAAATATATAGGGAGAACAGGGACAGCGGCTTTAGCCACTAATTTACCCACAACCGGGTGCCACTGCTTATCGGTCACCTGTTGAACCTCAGGTTGAAAAGCAGACACTTCCCCTGCTGGAAAAATGGCTAATGGGACACCAGCCTTCAACATCTTTAAGGAAAACTTTACTCCGCTGATACTTGTACCGTTTACTATATTTTCAAAAGGATTTACGGCTATTAAAAGCTTCTTAATATTCTCAATCTTATTTAGCAGAAAGTTGGCCATCAGACGCGTCTCTGGCCTTATAAGTCCTAGCAACTTCAGCAGGATTAAGCCTTCCAATCCTCCATAGGGATGGTTAGCCATAGCAATAAATGCGCCCGACAAAGGGATGTTCTTCAATTCGCTCTTATTAAAATCCAGCTCGATGTTTAGTATTTCCAGGATCCTGTCAACAAATTCCAGCCCTTCCAAATTCTTAACCTCGGCAAGCAAATTGTTCACTTCATTTATTTTTGTCACCTCCATTAAAAAGGAAGTAAGACCTGGAACAGGCACTTTATCAAGCTTTGTAGCTCTTGCAAATTCTTGTTCTGTAATAACTTTCATTGATTTCTTGGGAGTCTGAATGGAATAATGATTAAAAGATCATGAGGTGCTATTTAGCTGCATCCTATCTATTCCCAATCTAAGAACAGAATATTTAAGAGGTGTAAACCAGGTATTATGCTTTTGTAAAAACGAAATGCTAAATGAAGGTTGATTCAAACTTACAGGAAGGCTATCTTCACAAAAACTAGTTGTTATGAAAAAAATTAAATGGGGAATACTTAGCACTGCCAGGATTGGATTACAGAAAGTTATTCCGGCGATGCAACAGGGTGAATATTGTGATATTGTCGCGATAGCTTCACGAGATAAAGGAAAGGCAGAAGAGGCAGCGGCGAAGCTTAATATCCCCCTTGTCTTTAGTACTTACGAGGAGCTACTACAAAGCAAGGAGGTCGACGCAATCTATATTCCCCTTCCAAATCACATGCATGTTCCTTATGCCGAACTTGCATTAAAAAACGGGAAACATGTTTTGTGTGAAAAACCGATTGCCTTATCTGTCGCGGAAGCAGAGAAACTCGCGGATACAAAAACTCACTATCCCTCACTACAACTGGCAGAAGCGTTCATGTATCGCTACCATCCCCAGTGGCAGAAAGCAAAAGAGCTGGCAGAACAAGGAGCAATAGGAGAAGTAAAAACCATCCAGACCTTTTTCTCCTATTTTAATGCAGACCCTAATAACATCAGGAATATTAAAGAAGTTGGAGGTGGGGGCCTTATGGATATTGGATGTTATTGCATCTCGCAGTCAAGATATATCTTAGGTTCGGAACCTTCAAGGGTACTGGGGATTGTAGAGTATGACCCCTCCACTCATACCGATCGCTTAGCTTCAGGAATTTTAGACTTCGGTAATGCAACTGCAACATTTACCTGTTCAACCCAACTTAATCCATTCCAGCGCTTTCATGTCTTTGGCACTAAAGGAAGTATCGAAATTGAGATTCCGGTTAATGCACCTCCGGATACTCCAGCACGAATCTTTCTTCATAAAGCTGGTCAGCCAACAGAAGAGATAGCTTTTGAAGCAGTAAATCAATACACACTTCAGGGAGATGCATTTTCGAAGGCAATTATTGAAGGGACTGAATTACAAACAGATTTTGAGGATGCAATTAATAATATGAAGGTTATTGAAGCAATTGTTGAGAGTAATAAGAGTGGTAGGTGGGTTAATGTAATATAAGGTAAACAAATAGATAACTTAGGTCTTTTCATTAAGTTATATAAAAAAGGTCCTGCAATAGTACAGGACCTTTCTAGTGATTTATACTTAAATTAATAAGCTGTGTTATTAGGATTCCAATTTGCCCAACCAGAAGCCCAATTGTTGGTATCCATTGCACCTCTATAAGCAACTGTTTCGAAACCGGTTAAACCAGTAAAGCTTGCTCCAGTTTTGGCAACTGAACCTGTAGCTAAAGTTAGGTTAGGACTAGTTAAATTAGTGCTTGTGATACCAGCAGCTGCTGCATTTGCTAAAGTGGTGTTTGCGTTAGCTGCAAGACCTGCAAAGTTGGATAAAGCAGTAGCATCTGCAAAGTTTGCACCTGCAGTACTTACTTTATAAGTTGCTTGATTTCCCCAAACAAGATTATTTTTAAATTCTGATTCACCTGCAAAAAGACGATCTCCGGCTTCTACTGTTGCAAGTTCGAATGCAGATTTAAGATGATCTATGATGATAGAGTTACGTAGAACAAAACGAGTTCCTTTACGAAAAAGAACACCTGCATTATGTTTTGCGTTTGCGTTCGCTCCCGGACCAATGAAAGTAAAGTTTGACAACATAGGTTTATTAGCAGGAACATCACTTACAGTACTACCATTATCAGATTCGATACCGTTTGAAGCGCCGCTTGAAGATGCATCGTAAATGTTAGGATCTTTAATAGACACAGCAAATTGAATGCGACCTACATAACCAAATTCAAAGTCAAAATCGTCATCAGTACATCTGTATGCTATAAGATTTTTGCAATTTACTGTACCTCCAAAGAATTCAAACGCATCGTCGCCGCCATATGATGCTTGAACATTCTCGATAGTTGTACCTGAACCAACACCCGCTAAAGTTAAACTATTAATTTCACGATCTTGCTGAATGGCAATTCCTGCGTACTCAATTCTTACAAATTTCAAAGTCCCTGAATTATCAGTTGCATCAGTACCTCCATATTTAGCCACATCTGTGCCTAAGATTCCGTTTTCGTATTGAGCTTCACCTCCCGTTTGATTGATTGGTGCTTTTCCACAAATAACTACTCCAGACCAATCACCTACATTTCTTTGTCCAGCTTCCTGATTCGATGTAAATACAATTGGTCTTTCTGCTGTTCCGACAGCGTTAATCCTTGCACCACGTTCAACAATAAGTGCTGCGTTAGAAGCTTTATCTCCTTTTATTACTGTTCCTGGCTGAATAGTCAAAGTTGCTCCACTCATTACTCTTACATAACCTTGCAGAACCCAAACTTTGTCTGAAGTTAATGTCGTATTACTTGTGATTTGTCCTGAAAGAGTTTCAGGAGCTTTTGTTTCTCCACCTTCTTCATCTTTACTACAAGAAGTTACAACTACTGATGCTGTAAAAAGAGCAAGAATTAAAAATTTAAGACTTTTCATAATCAATTTAATTTGTGCAAACCTAAGCTTGTGTTTTTTCTTATTGTTTAATTTTGTGTTAAGTAATCTTTAAGTATTAAAGCCGATATGTAAAGGATAAGTTAACATTAGTACCAAAGGTTCTCGAAGACAAGGTATGGTCGGTTCCCTTATTGTACTTACCATCATCATTCATATCTTGATAAAGGATGCTACTTTGATTTAAAATATCGTTGATATTTAATTTGAACTCTCCCTTATTTCTAAGCAATCTTCTGCTAATTTGAAAATCAATAACATCCCTTGGATTCTCCATAACATCTTTGTAGGTGTAGTCAAACTGTCCTGAAGATAGATACTGTCCAAAACCAACTGTACTTATTCTTCTTCCTGTACGGTTATACAACGCATTAAAATTCCATACCTTTCCTGTATAAGACAATCCTCCGTTTAAAAGGTAAGGTGACTGGCCTTGCAATGCTCTGCTATTGTTATTGTTTGGAAACATATCTTTATCGATACTAACATCCGACTTCATAAAGGATGCATTGGCATAGGCCGAAACATTACTCCAAAATTTATCCCCAATAAAGCTTAACTTTTGACGAGCCTCTAATTCTACTCCAAAAAGGTTTGCCTTGGTCGCATTCTGATAACTTACAGTCTTACTAGCAGCGGTTGATCCAGTCTCAAAAACCTGTTCAATAGCATTAGAAAAATCTTTATAGAAAGCTGAGGCGGATAATATTTGGCCTCCAGAAGGGAAATGTTCGAAACGCGCATCAAAATTATTGATTCTAGAGCGTTTAAGATCAGAATTACCTTTAACAACGTTATTGGTTTCGAAGTCAAAGAATGAAACTTCAGCTAACTCCCTGAACTCTGCTCTAGCAAGTGTATTGGAATAACTTAATCTAAAATTAGATTTATCTGAAACCGAATAAATCAAGTTTACAGAAGGGAGAATATCTAAATAAGTATTATGGACATCTTCCTCTTTATTAAAACCGCCTGCGTTTAAATCTTCAATGTAGGATTCCGCGCGAACTCCCAAATTTAATTTCAACTTTGGTAAGAGCTCATTAGTCGTCATAATGTATCCTGCATTTAAAAGTCCCGTTGCATCATAAGCATTATTAGGATTGGTAATATCATCCAGGACAAACCCATTAGGACCAATAGTTGCAGATGAAAATATTTGATCCTCGGGAAGATATAGAAAAGACCTGTCAAAGGTTTCAGAATTGGATTGCTTATACCCTAATTGCCTTAGAGAATAATCACGTGACCTATATTGATTCCACAAACCAATTTTCAAGTTCTGAGATTTTTCCTTCCACTTGAACGGTGTTGAGAAGTTTACGGAAGCTCCATAAATATAGTCTTGTAATTCCTGGAAGAAGCGGCCAGCATTTTTAGGGCTAGCAGAACCTACAGGAACAGCAGCAGCTAAATCTTCTGAGGAACCGTACTCTTTTGCATAATAAATTCTACGTAGGTCAGGCTGATTTCTGCTACTTGAACTAAAGGACAAATTCCAATCTACTTTAGACTTATTATTACCTAATAAATGTTCACCTTCCAAGGTAGAGTTTGAAATTGCTTTTTGAGTAAGTTGAAACTGTGAATTTCTCTGCTCCTCGTCAGGAGTACTAACTCCTGCTTCATAAGAAAAACCTGTTCTTGAGGTATAAGCATCTTCAAAACTGCGATTATAGAGGTTTTTCAACGATAACTTTGACTTCTTGTAACTATAGGTGAAGTTAGCTAAGCCACCTAAAGTTGCAGAATTAGTGTATACATTATCATTATAATCAAAAATGTATCCCAAATCCTGCTCATTAAAATCCGCCCGGCGTTGTCTAGTATACCCGTTATTGTAACGATAACTTAGAGAAAGAAGAACACCCAGTTTATTGTTGTTTTCTTTCACATAAGAATTACCGAAAACTACTTGAAAGCTCTGACTTGGAATACTTGTTCCCTGACTTACACCCCAAGAATTATTAAAGGACCTCGAATAGGCGAATCGCTGATCAGTGCCCGCATTTATAAAAGCTGTTCTTGTGCTTGGAAAAGAAGAAGGAAGCGCTCTGCTACCATCGTCAAATGAAAGAAAATCAAACTTTCCCCTAGATCCATAATTGAAATTATTAAAGGTAGCTAGTGAATTGTAGCCAACAGAATAACTAACATCGATAACTTTTTGATCAGGAAAATCCTTTGTTTTCATTTGCACTGCACCACCGGCGAAGTCTCCAGGTAAATCAGCTGCAGCTGTCTTATTAATTACCACCTGGTCTATTAAATTAGATGGTACTATATCAAAAGAAAATGCTTTTCTATCTGGCTCAGAACTAGGCATAGGCGCGTTATTCATAAGCGTGGTATTATACCTATCGCTAAGTCCTCTTACCACTACAAATTTGTTATCCTGAATACTTGTACCACTTACCCGTTTTAAAACCTCCCCCGTGCTTCTATCGGGAGATCGCTTTATTTGATCTGCAGACACTCCATCAGAAACTCTTACACTTGACTTCTGAGACGCATATAATGCGCTTGTATTTTCAGCCCTTGCGGTAACATTTACAACAACAGCTTTTAGCTGATTAGAGCCACCCTCTTCCATAAGAGTGTTTAATGTCGTCACTGTCCCAGCTGAAACAGCCACATCAGAAATAGTCTTAGTTGCATATCCAACATAACTAAACTGTATAGAATATTTGCCAGCAGCAAGGCCAGAGATTACGTAGCGACCTTCCACGTCAGTAGATGCGCCTTTAGTTTGGCCAACTATTTTAACGTTTAGGCCGATCAGGGTTTCGCCGGTTTTCTTGTCGGTAACTTTACCAACAATCTTTCCAGTGCCCTGGGCGAAAGTTTCAAGAGTAATTAACCCTATCAAGAGAGCAAGGGTTAAGATTCTGAAAATTAGATTATTTTTCACTTTTGCTATATTTATTTAACGCAAAAGTATTATGGCAATGTTAGGTAGATGTTAGGTGTTAATTAAGGAAAGGTCAGGCTTTCGTTAAGAGAATATTAACAACCATAAAACACGGGCACTACTAGAAAAAAATATATGCAAAGTAATAGAAAGACAACTTTATCTACACATAAGATTAACAAGCCTTATCTAATTTGAAAAAAAATCTAACTATGATAAATTTCACAAAAAAAATCTTTCAAACAGCAGTGGTGTTCATTCTTATTGCGGCAATTCTTATAGGTTGTAAAAAGGAAATCGACAAATTAGAATCGAAAGTAACCTTACAGGAAAATAGCTTATATTCTAAGCTCATTGAAGCTGGATTTAAAGAGATAGACATCAAAGATGTTGGCGATTCTTATCTTGTCGAAGGCGATTTATTGTTTAACAAAACAAAGACTGACCTAAAATATCTAGATACCTTCTTTAATTTAGATAAAAGAAAGGGAAATAAACAAAAAGCAGAAACTCTTCAATGGTCAACTACTAACCGTATATCCCCCGATAACTCAGAAAGAATCAAAGTTGCGGTAGGAACAGAACATACAGCTGTTGATGAGGCGTTAAAGAAATGGTCAAGCATCCCGTATACAACTCTAAGTTTCTATGCATTTAAAGGCCTCTTTACTAATGATAATAGAATTGACATAATTAATCAATATGCCTACGGAGCGTATGCAATAGCTGAATTTCCTCAAAATGGACAAGCTGGCTTTCGTATCCGTGTTGATGCCAATCTATTCTCACCACTTTCGCTAGGCCAGAGAACCTTCATTCTAGCCCATGAAATTGGTCATTGCCTCGGATTTAGACATACTGATAATCCCGGATATGATAACTTTGGAACAGAACAAATTCCTGGAACACCTACAAGCGACGGCCAATCTATAATGAATTCAGGATCAGCTTTCAATGGAGTTCCTTCATGGACTCAATTTTCTTACTATGATATTGTTGCGGCCAAAGCTTTATATCCTACTAATCCTCTTAGCAATACTATAACAATCCCAAATACACGGTATCCTAATACTCTCCTTCAGCTCTCAGACTATGGAGTCAATTATACAATACACTGGAACTCAGATCAAATTACCTCATCTACCGTAACATTAGAACTGTACCAATTTGGTCAGTTAAAACACGTGATATCTACAAATGCACAGACGAATGATGGGCAATTTACATTTCCAATCACTGATTACCTAACTCCGGACGTTAATAGCCACTATTTATCCGAAATTCAAATTAAGATTATTAACAATAATAAGCCCACTGAGTATGATTTAACCCCTCTTTTCTACATTTATATTGACTAAGAACTTACTAGTATTTGATTCAAAGAGGGTAGGTTGTTAAACCCCTACCCTTCTGCTTTTATCGTTAACTACTGAACGTTCACTATCTGAAGTAAAGGCATCAAAAACATTCCATGCCCAAATTAGTATTGGTACTATAAATGTCCAGGCAAAAAGAAAACCCAAAGTACCACCTACTATTATAATAAGAAGGCCTTTAACGAACTCACCCTTCACAATCTGTCCAACGCCCGGGATAATTGCTGAAATTATAGCCGGAACAATATATTTCGTGTTTTCCATAGCAATGTATTTTACTATACCGTATCAAATACGTTGCCATACTCTGAACATCAGATCTTTAATCCCGCCTTTTTGAAAATCGAGTATATTAACCACACTGGTGATACTAAAATATTTCTAGGACTTAAAACTGCGCCGTCTTTCCCCGAGGCAAAATATTGCAGTGTTATTCCTAAAATAAAAATCACCAGGCAAATGCTTCCCATTGCAGGACCACCGTTGTTCTGCACTTTCTCCAATCCTACTATCCCTGCTGAAAAAGCGAATACCAACAGCAATGCGCCATAAGATATAACAGGAGAAAGACGATAGTAATAATAAATGCTGAAAGCAATCACAAAAGACGCCCAGTTAACAAAGCCATTGTACTTGCCTAAAAAACCAAGATGAGGAAATGGAATTGACCAGATCAAGCCAAGCAGGCCAAATAGCACTAATGGGATTGCGAAGTATTGCAGTAGAGGGTTGGCATTAGGCGAACTAGCTGGATATTCGCTGATAACTTTATCAATGGGACGAAGTTCTTTTTGGGCCATTACAACAAAAAATTCCCTCTCCAGACGGAGAGGGATGAATAGAAAGGTTCTTATTTAGCGTAAGAAACAGATCTTGTTTCGCGGATAACAGTTACTTTGATCTGTCCCGGATACGTCATCTCTGTTTGAATACGGTTTGAAATATCTGCTGCAAGGATCTCTGCCTGAGCATCTGAAACACGCTCGCTTTCAACAACTACACGTAACTCACGCCCAGCCTGGATTGCAAAGGTTTTCTCTACGCCTGGATAAGACAGGGCCAATTCTTCCAGCTCTTTCAAGCGTTTGATATAGCTCTCCACAACTTCACGACGTGCACCTGGACGCGCACCTGAAATGGCATCACAAGCCTGAACGATCGGAGAGATCATTGAAGTCATCTCTATCTCGTCGTGGTGTGCTCCAATTGCATTACATACTTCAGGGTGCTCTTTATACTTTTCAGCTAACTGCATTCCCAGAATAGCGTGTGGAAGTTCAGGATTATCGTCTGGCACCTTACCAATATCATGTAAAAGACCCGCGCGTTTTGCAAGTTTTACATTTAATCCAAGTTCGGAAGCCATTACCGCACAGAAGTTAGCTACTTCACGAGAGTGCTGTAACAAGTTCTGCCCATAGGAAGACCGATAACGCATACGACCTACCATACGAATAAGCTCAGGATGCAGACCATGGATACCAAGGTCGATAACAGTACGTTCACCGATCTCTACGATCTCTTCCTCAATCTGCTTCTTGGTTTTAGCCACTACTTCCTCAATACGAGCAGGGTGAATACGGCCATCCGTAACAAGACGATGCAATGCCAAACGTGCAATTTCACGTCTTACAGGATCGAATCCAGATAAAATGATCGCTTCTGGTGTATCATCAACAATGATTTCAACACCTGTTGCAGCCTCAAGAGCACGGATATTCCGTCCTTCGCGACCGATCACACGTCCTTTGATCTCATCATTTTCTATATTGAAAATAGATACTGTGTTTTCAATGGCCGACTCTGTAGCTGTACGCTGAATCGTTTGGATAACTACCTTTTTAGCTTCTTTCGTAGCTGTAAGTTTAGCCTCGTCAACGATGTCCTTTATCTGCATCATTGCTTTACTTCTGGCCTCTTCTCTAAGGGAATCAACCAGTTGATTTTTTGCTTCTTCTGCAGAAAGGCCTGCAATCGTCTCCAGTTGCTGGATATGCTGATTCTTCAGGTGTTCGATCTCATCCTGTTTCTTTTGCGTAAGGTCCAGTTGCTTTTCAAGGTTCTTTTTCTGATTATCCAGATCCTGCTCCTTACGGTTAACATTCTCCATACGCTGATTCAGCGATTGTTCTTTCTGCTTGATCGTGTTCTCGCGTTGGTTAAGCGTATTATTCTTGGCGCTTACTTCCTGCTCGTGTTCAGCCTTCATTTGAAGGAATTTCTCCTTCGCTTCAAGAAGTTTATTCTTCTTTAAGATCTCGGCATTATTTTCAGCGTCTTTTAAAATTTTCTTTACCTTATTCTGAGCTGCAATCTCCTGGTTTTTAAGCAGCTTTTGCAAGAGATACCTTCCTATCAGTATCCCGACAACCAGTCCAACAAAAATGTATAATACTACCTCCATATATATTTATAATAAAATTGCCGCGAAGCTTGCAATCCGAGCAATAACACACTCCCTGCAAGTTCTTAATGGCCATTAACAACAAATTAAATTTTAAAAAAAAACCGCAGTCAAAAATCCAGATCCCAGTATTTTAAAACTTCAGCAAACAAGTTTAGAGTATTAATCATAATCAGGTGGACAACGCCAGATGATTTGCATTTTTTTAACTCTGCTGATATAGAAGCGTTAAGTTTTATAAAATAGTGAAACCTGAAAATTTAACTGCGGTTAAATCTTTAGTGCTCTTATGTATATTTAAAAGAACGTATATTACTTCTTAAAGAAATCGTCAAGCATTCGGTCTAATTGGTAAACTTTATCTGCTACATGCGTATCGTCTTCTACCAGTTTTTTCTCTGCGGTTAGTGCAGCAGTGGCATAATGCAATACACTCATGGCCAGCAAATCCTGCTTATCCTTCACCTCATAATTTTCCTGATACTCCTTGATCCGGTCATTAATCAGTTTAGCTGCCCTTCTTATCACCTCTTCCTCTTCCATATCAACCTTTAAGGGGTAAATACGGTCAGCAATATTTATTTTTATTGAGATTTCTCCCATTATTGAGCTTTAGTTTCACAAATGTATTACTTTTTCAGTAATACTATGCACTTATCAATTTCACGCACAAATTCGCTAATTTTTTGCTTTATGTCAAGAGCTTTTTCATTAGTACCCTGTTTAGCAACCGCGATTTCCTCTAAAGAACGAGCTAATTTTAGCGCTCTTGCTTTCTCTTCAAGGTCAGAAACCTTCGACTTCCCAGCGTCTACAGCTACCTGGAGCGACTGATTTTCAAGCCTAAGCAGATCATTCTCTTCTCTAAGAGCCTCGCATAAAGCTATCAGTCGTTGTGTCTTATCAAGTACGTTATTTAACTGATCAGTTACAGCCATTTTTTTTAATGATTGAAGGATTGAAGGATAGAAGGAATGATTTATTCTCTCATTCTCTCATTCACTCATTCATTCCTTTTCTTATTTTCTAACTTCCGCTCCGAGTTCCTTTTCGAAATTAGTAATTAATTTGCTCATTACTGCATCGATCTGTTTGTCGGTTAGCGTTTTCTCCTCATCTTGCAGCAAAAAGCTTAAAGCGTAGGATTTTTTTCCTGACGGAAGTTTATCACCTTCATAAACATCGAACACGTTCACTTCTTTCAGTAGGCCTCTTTCAGTCTTCTGAGCCAACTGCTTCAACTGATTGAATGTTACATTCTGATCGATCAACATGGACAGATCTCTCCTCACTGCCGGAATTTTTGCAACCTCCTGATAAACGATTTTGTTTTTCCGGATAGCTTTTAAGACCTCGTCCCAGTCAAAATCTGCATAAAAAACATCTTTGTCTATATCCAGCTTCTTTAGAACACTCTTTGAAACGGCTCCAAAGTATACCAGGGTCTTCGAACCCTTCTTATACTGTACAGCCTGCTGGAAATCCTTAGCCTCGAAATCTTCCTGAAGCAATCCGGGAATATTCAGTCGCTTAACGATTGCATCTACCGCGGCTTTAAGATTATAAAAAGAGCTTTGTATCTTATCGTGGTTCCATTGCTGTGATTGCTTTGCACCACTTACAAAAACTGCTAACCTTGAACTTTCATTATATCCTGTCTCCGTAGTAGAATAGATCTTGCCAAACTCGTACAACTTCAAATCAGCATTTTTTCTGTTCTGATTATAGGCAATAGCTTCAAGACCTGAATAGAGCATGCTTTGACGCATAGTATCCAGATCACTGCTTAACGGATTCAATATTTTAACAGCAGTAGCCTGATCTTCTGTATAAGCCGATTTGGTTAGAGAGTTGGATAAGATCTCGGAATATCCATTAGCAGAAAGCATATCTGCTACCTGGTTCATCACCACCTCTTTATCCGGTTTAATCGCATAATTTAAAGAAGCACGTATCTGAGTTGGAATAGCAATATTATTATAACCGTAAATACGAAGGATCTCTTCGATAACATCTACTTCACGGGTAACATCTACCTTATAGGTTGGAACCTGCAGTTCCAGACCCTCTGATGTTTCACTTAGTACTTCAATTGCTAGAGCCTTCACAATTTCTCTTATCGTTTCTGCCGGTATTTCAGCACCGATAAGGCGCTTAACATTAGCATAGGAGATAGAAACATTGAAAGGAGCAATCGGAGCGGGATAAAAGTCGGCGATCTCTGAAGAAATTTCTCCCCCGGCAACTTCCTTAATCAGCAATGCAGCCCTCTTCAGGGCAAAAACAGTAATTTCAGGATCTGTTCCTCTTTCAAAGCGGAATGAAGCATCTGTTTTCAAACCATGCCTCTTAGCCGTTTTACGCACTGAGACCGAATTAAAATAGGCACTTTCCAGGAATACTGCTTTCGTGTTTTCTGTAACACCCGACTTAGTACCTCCAAATACACCTGCAATGCACATAGCTTCTTCAGCGTTACAGATCATCAGATCTTCTGATGAAAGCTTACGCTCCACCTCATCCAGTGTGGTAAAAGGAGTTCCTTCAGGGCAATTTTTAACCACTACTTTTCCTCCGGCTATCTGGTCTGCATCGAAAGCGTGTAAAGGCTGACCCAACTCGTGAAGTACATAGTTCGTTACATCGACAATATTATTGATCGTCCGAACACCGATCACCTTCAATTTATCCTTCAACCAATCGGGTGATTCCTTGACTTCAACACCGCTTATAGTTAAAGAAGAATACCGTGGACAAGCCTGTTCGTTTTCTACAGTAACAGGAATAGGTCTGTGGAGATTATCTGGTTTAAAACCGGCAACCTCAGGAAGACTTATCGAAGTTCTTAAGTAAGCAGCCAGGTCGCGTGCAACACCTAAATGAGATGCTGCATCAGCACGGTTGGGAGTCAGGCCAATTTCAAATAGAAAATCGTCCTTTACTCCAAAATAATCCTTTACAGGTGTGCCTATTACAGCATTCTCATCCAGTACCAGGATACCCGCATGAGAATTACCTAAACCCACTTCATCTTCTCCGCATAACATTCCCTCTGAAACCTCGCCTCTAATCTTTGATTTATTAATCTTAAAGGGCTCGCCATTAGTAGGATGTACAGTTGTTCCAACCGTAGCTACCACAACTTTCTGTCCCGCAGCAACGTTTGGTGCGCCGCAAACAACATCAAGATCCTGACCTATACCTATATCTACTTTAGTTACCCTTAACCGGTCGGCATTTGGGTGCTGTGCACATTCCTTAACAAGACCAACCACCAGACCTTCTAATCCACCTGGGATAGTTTGAACTTTCTCCAGGCTTTCCACCTCAAGACCAATGGCCGTAAGGATCTGGGATATTTCCTCAGGAGTTTTTTCAGTATTTATAAACTGTGTTAACCAGTTGTAGGATATCTTCATTGTATGCTATAAAGGTAATAGCGGCAAAGATAGGAAAAAGATAAACCTGCCCAACCCTTTCAAGGGGAGAGTTTAAAACGAGCAACAGATGTAAAGTGAATAACTTTAAATTATTCCCTCGTCGGCAAAGCTTAAATATGCAGAATCTGTAAAGATCAAATGATCGAGAACAGTAATATCCAGCAAACCTCCTCCTTCACGAAGTTTCCGGGTCAAATTTAGATCTGCCTGACTGGGCTTCAAATTTCCGGAGGGATGATTATGGGCAAGAATAATGGAAGCAGCGTTGTTTTCCAAAGCGGTTTTATAAATGATCTTGGGATCAGCTATGGTACCGGCCTGACCACCCTTGCTGATCAAATGCTGAGAAATAACAATATTAGCCCTGTTGAGCAGAAGAATCCAAAACTCTTCATGATTCAGATCCCGGAATTGCCGGTGCAGCAAATTGAAAATATCCTTACTACAGGTAATAGCAGGATTTTTAGGTTTATCAGAATCACGCCTCCTCCTGCCTAACTCTAAGGCTGCAATGATCGTTATCGCTTTTGCTTCACCAATCCCCTTAAACTTGGATAATTCTGAGACCGAAAGCCTGCCAAGTTTATCCAGATCATTATCTAAAGAGTGTAGTATTCGTTTACTTAGCTCAACCGCGGTTTCATCTCTGCTACCCGAACCGATGAGGATAGCGATAAGTTCAGCATCAGTTAAACTTCTCCTGCCTTGAGAAAGCAGTTTCTCCCGAGGCCGATCTTCTTCCGCCCAGGATTTAATTGTGATCTTTTGATTATAAGGTTCCATAGTGGTTTAAAGCTATGAAAACCTTTATAAAAAACAAAAAAGGGATGCAATACATCCCTTTCCTACTTGTAATAAAAATATCTTAAGCTAAGCCGTTAACAAATTTTGTTAACTTAGATTTGTTGTTAGCAGCTTTATTTTTGTGGATTACATTTTTCTTTGCAAGGCGATCAAGCATTGACGAAACTTTAGCTAAAAGTGGAGTTGCCTCTTCTTTAGATGTAGTTCCACGTAATTTTTTAATTGCGTTACGTGTAGTTTTCGCCTGGTAGCGGTTACGTAAGCGCTTAGTAGCATTCGCTCTGATTCTCTTAATCGCTGATTTATGATTTGCCATTTGTAAGCTTTTTAACTTCTATTTTTCGGACTGCAAATATAGGACGATCTATTTTAACTACAAAACTTTTATTTAAAATTTTCTCCTTTATTTCTACAGCTAATGTATTAACTTCAAGCACCTTATTACGACAACAATGTACAGGAAAACAGTAATCCTCCTAGCTCTTACGACAATGACCTTACTTTTCGGCTCCTGGGGATTTTTTGCTCATAGAAAAATAAGTCACCTGGCTGTCTTCACTTTACCTCAAGCAATGATAAAGTTCTATAAGAATAATATCTCCTATATCACCGAACATGCCAGCGACCCGGATAAACGCAGGTATATTGATCCTTCCGAAGCTCCCCGCCATTACCTTGACTCGGACCATTACGGATCATCCCCTTTTGATAGCCTACCCATGAAATGGAACGAGGCAGTAAAAAAATACACGCTCGATACTTTAAAACAACATGGTCTGTTACCTTGGCAAATTCAAAGAACTTACGCTTCACTTACTAAGGCTTTCAAAGATCGGGATTCAGTAAAGATTCTTAGGTATTCCTCAGACCTTGGGCATTATATAGCTGATGCCCATGTTCCTTTACATACCACGCAGAATCATAACGGCCAGCTTACTAATCAAGTGGGGATCCATGCATTCTGGGAAACCAGATTACCTGTACTCTTTTCGCAGGATTATGATTTTTTTACCGGCAGAGCTGTTTATATAGAAGACCCATTGAAAGAAGCCTGGAAAATAATAAAACACACCTTTAGCCTGAAAGACTCAGTGCTTTTAATAGAAGCGAAACTCTTCAGGACCTTTCCTTCTGACCGGAAATACTCCTACTTCAATAATAACGGAAAGGCAATTAAACAGTATTCCGAAGAATACTCGGAAGAATATCACAAACTTCTTGACGGCATGGTAGAACGTCAGATGCGCAGTTCTGTACTCTCTATAGGCAGCTATTGGTATTCGGCCTGGGTAGACGCCGGACAACCGGAGCTTTCCAAATTCAAATTCAGCACTGAAAGCCTTATAGAAAAAGACAGCCTCGAAAAGGCTGAGGCTCTTTACAAAGAAGACGCAGCAATGGGACGCCCTGAATATTAAACCGTCGCTTTTTTTAGCTTAGCGGAAACAGCAGCATATACCGGAGGGATCACCGAAATTATTATAATAGCAAACACTACAAGAGTGAAGTTTTCCTTCACTACAGGTATGTTACCAAAGGCGTACCCCAAACCCAAAAAGCTGATAATCCAAAAAATTCCGCCAATGATATTATACATCGTAAAACGATGAAAGGGCATATGGCCTACTCCCGCTACAAAGGGAGCCACGGTACGAATAATAGGCAGGAACCTACTGAACATAACCGCTTTTCCTCCATGTTTATTGAAGAAAGCAGAGGTCTGCTGATAATATTCAACTTTAAGGATCTTATTACCTGGCTTGAATACCCTCAAACCAATCGACTTACCCATAAAATAATTAACTGAATCACCGGAAATGGCCGCAACAGTTAAAATTAATCCCATAAGGTATATGTCAAGTCCGGTATCACCAGTTGCAATTAAAGCCCCCGCAGCGAAAAGCAAAGAATCTCCGGGAAGGAATGGAGTTACCACAAAACCTGTTTCAGCAAAAATGATCAGGAAAAGAATTAAATAGGTCCAGGTTTTATATTCGCTTACAATATCAACAAGATGTTTATCAATATGTAGAATAAAGTCGATGATAGATTGGATAACTTCCAAGGCAATTTGTTTTGGTATCGCCCAAAAATAGGAATATCAGTTCAAGTCTGACATTCCTATTTGTAATTTTAATTATTTATTAACCATCATCTGCAATTCGTAAGCTCCGGTAGCTCCGCTTGCCCAAATGGTATAGATCTTGCCAGCTTCAATGTTTAAAGCCGAAGAAGTAGCGCGTACGTTACTTGTACCTGTGTCTTTAGCCTGGAAAGTCAAAGACCCCGGGTTAACCTCCATGAAATCTGTATAAGAATTATAAGCCTTATTAGTAAATAATGCCTGACCTCCTTGTAAAGCCAGATCAAGGGCCGTCGCGGATCTTGAAACGTTTACAAATCTAACCTTAGCTTTACCGGTTGATGGTGCAGAAAGATTATCAGTAGTTATAATTGCACTAGCTGAGTCTATGGTAGGGCTTTTTGTTGTAACGAAAAAGGAATAAGTCTCATTCGCTTTGAAATCCATGTTACCTGCCAGAATTTGCGTAGTCGTGCCACCAAGTCCCACCTGAATATAATAAGAACCTGAATAAATACCGAAATAAGGAGTTCCTGTATACCGGGCTGAGGTCTCAGTAAACATTAAAGCCGACGTGCTTCTCACTCCCCCGATATAAAAATCTAAAGGTGTTGCCGGATATTGGGGCGAAGAGTGAATGAAGGTAATAAAAGAAACATCCGGACTAACCATTTCATCATCGTCTTTCTTACAGGAGGAAAGAACAGAGACAAAGAACAGTGCTAATAGAGTTACTAAAAAATATCCTTGATTTTTTCTAGATCGTAAAGGTATGTTATTCATAGTGTTGAAGCATTAGTTAGAGAGATTAGTATTAACAAAAGTCCCGCCAAAATCTGCGTTTTAATAACTCTCGGCTCGACTATCATTCCAATTGTTTAACATTAGGCTAAAAAGGAATCCCCGCACTGATAAACGCGGGGATTCCTTTTTATTTTTATTAAAAGAACGTACTAAATCTTACACACTAAGCGTAGCTGTTCAACATCACCGGCATTACCAGCATAAGTACATCTTCTCGCTCGTCATTCGTTTGCGGAATTAATAGTCCGGCACGATTAGGAGTACTCATTTGCAAAGTAACTTCCTCCCCGCTCAGGTTATTCAACATCTCAATCAGAAAACGTGCGTTGAAGCCTATTTCCATATCTTCGCCCTCATACTGGCAGCTTAAACGCTCATGTGCTTCGTTAGAGAAATCGATATCTTCAGAAGAAATATTCAATTCACTTCCAGTGATCTTTAAACGCACCTGATGGGTGGTTTTATTAGCAAAGATCACCACGCGGCGTAGCGAGTTTAAGAACAAAGCTCTGTCAATACTTAACTGGTTCGTATTATTCTGAGGAATTACCGCTTCATAATCAGGGTACCTTTCGTCGATTAAGCGACAAATAAGGTTAATATTCCCGAAACGAAAGAATGCACTTGTTGAATTGTACTCTACGGAAACATTCACATCATCTGAAGGAAGCGAAGACTTTAACAGGGTCAATGCCTTTTTAGGAAGGATAAAAGAGGTATTTGTTTCAGACCTTGCATCCTTTCTTCTGTAACGAACCAATTTATGAGCATCTGTAGAAACAAAAGTAAGATGCTGAGGAGTTAACTGGCAGTACACCCCGGTCATTGCAGGTCTTAGTTCATCATTACTTACAGCGAAGATCGTTTTGTTGATAGCCTCTGAAAGAACAGATGCCGGAAGATTTACAGCAGAAGCATTTTCAACGGTTGGAATCTTAGGAAAATCATCTCCATTCTCTCCGCTCAATTTATATTTTCCATCACCCGCGTTAATTTCTATAGCGAAAGTGTTTTCATCGATATTGAAAGCAATAGGCTGATCAGGTAAGGTCTTCAAGGTTTCCATCAGGATCTTAGCAGGTATAGCAATCTTACCTTCTTCTTTTGATTCAACAGGCAAGGAAGTGGTCATACTAGTCTGCAAGTCGGTCGCGGAAATAGTTAAAATCCCATCTCTTATTTCAAAAAGAAAATTTTCGAGTATCGGCAAAACAGTGCTACTGCTTGATGCTCCGTTAACTGCCTGCAACTGCTTTAATAAAGTCGACGTCGAAACGATGAATCTCATATAATTGATATCTTAAAAATCTGAATAATGTGACCGGCATTTATTGGACACGCCAGCAAAGACCAAAAATAGAAAAAGCTGAACCATACAGGAAAGAAAAATCCTAACATTCTAAAATATAGTGTGGAAAAGCAGAATCCGCAAGATTTATCGTATTTGAAATACAAATTCTTAGCTTGCATACTTTCGTTTGCGATAATACTGCCCTCCAATAGCAAATATCAACAGCAAAACAATCGGAAGGACAATATTAATTACCTGCCAAAAGGTTTTTTCAGATTTAATCTTGGCCCGGTCAAGTAACCTAACCTTGATCTCCTTATTACGTAGCTCAATAATTCCACTTTCATCGGTAAGGAAATCAGCAATGTTCAACAAAAAATTTTTGTTCCCATATTGCTTTTGTGAATATCGGTCGTACCCCAAGGGAAAATGCGAACCATCCTGCGAGCTGACCTGATTTTTTAAAATGTCGCCGTCAGAAACCACAACTATCTTTGTCGGTTTACTTTTTTCGGGAAGGCTATGTCCTGCTTCTATACCTTCTGGTACAGGACGGTTGACAAAGTTCGACGAGAATGAACCCTCAAGCAACACTCCTACCGGCTTCGGCTGACTTCTGAATGCTCGTGGATCAGGCTCCTCTGCTGCCATCTGAAGGGAGATCACATTAGGCGTTTTTAACGTCCGGTTAAAAGGAGAACTTGCTAATATAACAGTCTTCCTTAACCCTTTTAACGCAATAGTATCTATCGTACTGGCGAATTCACTCCTGATGCCGTCCAGGTTCTTCACAAGAGGGTGCTTAGATACCGGAACGAAGATGGGATAGAACAACCATGGAACCATTTGCATTTGTGCTTGCCCTCCAACGTTTCCAACATTTAGGGGGATCTGAGAACAACTCATATCTGCTATCAGGTCGTAATTTATCCTAACGCCATATTTAAACAACATATCGTCCAGGTTCAGCTTCTTCGGAAAGGCTAGCTGACTTCCTGCACCTCTCAGGCTGTCTAATTCTGCGTTAACGTTATCCAGTGCAAAGAAAACCCGGCAGCCATTCATCAGTAAGTAGTCAATCTTATATTTTTCTGCTTCTGAAAACTCTTTGTCTGGTTTAGGAACTATCAACACCTTTAATTTCGAGAGGCCCTCAAACGTTATGCTTCTAAGATCTACCCTGCCTACTTCGTATCCTGACTGCAAGGTGTTCATAGCATCAGCCAGCTGCAGATCGTTTAATTCATTATGCCCTTCTGTAAATCCAATGCGAGGCTTTCCTCCGCTGGTCACCTTTTTTATTGCACTTGTAAAAGCATATTCCAGATTTTGGATAGAATTATTAAGTACTTGTTCTGGTGGCAGGCCCTCTCTGTTCTGAAAAAGACTAACCGGCATTTGTCGCCCCTGATAGGTGATTAAAGCGGATGGAAAAATTATCTTTTGTGTCAGACCATCCTCTGTTTTCACACTTAGATTCGTCGGTTCAAGGCCCTTCGCTATAAGATCCTGATAAGCGCTCTGCTGTTCTTGTTCATTTCCAGTCAGGGGATTTACAAAATCAAACCTAAGCCTTCCATTTGAATAGGATTTATAATCAGAGAGCAACTCGCGTGTTGAATTCCTTAGTCGCTTAAACGCTGCAGGGAAGTCTCCCTCCAGGTAAACCGTAACCAGGATATCATCACCCAGATGATCAAGTTCATTCCGGGTAATGTTGGAAAGGGTATACCTCTTTTCAAAAGTAAAGTCAAACCTTGTAAAAAAGAAAGAGGACAGAAAATTCAGTAAGATTAAGGCCAGAATGAATACAGCCAGATAGCCTAAATCTTTTTTCCTTCTGTTTACCATTTTCTACCTCCTAAGATCGTTTTTGTTATTACCAGAAAGACTGCAATGAAGCTCAGAAAATATACCAGATCGCGGGTATCCAATACACCCCTGCTAATCGATTCGTAATGTTCATTAATTCCAATTGCAGTTAGATAAGTCTCCAGGGACTGCAGCGATAATATTCTGCTAACTGAATCAAAGCCACTGAAGGCAATGAAGCTTAAAAAAACAGCGATAGTAAAAGCTATGATCTGATTTTTTGTAAGTGACGAGGCAAAAATACCTATGGCAACAAACGATGCGCCAAGCAGAAACAGACCTATGTAAGATCCAATAACAGCTCCGGTATCAATGTTACCTTTAGGTACGCCTAATTGGTAAACTGTTAAATAATAGATCAGGGTGGGCAGCAGGGCAAAAAGTACGATTAAGAGACAGGCAAAGTATTTTCCCAAAACGATCTGCCAATCAGTTAGGGGCCTTGTTGCAAGCAGTTCAAATGTCCCTTCCTTCCTTTCTTCAGCCAGCGAACGCATGGTAATAGCTGGTATAAGGAACATGAAAATATAAGGTGCCGTGCTAAAAAGACTGTCCAATCCAGCATATCCGTATTCAAGAATACTCGAATCAGGAAACACCCAAAGGAACAAACCCATTACCAATAAAAAGACACCTATGGTAATATAAGCCACAAGGGAACTAAAAAAACTACCGATCTCTTTATTGAAAACTGAAAGCATAATAGATTGCCGAAATTAGTGACAAATATTTCGTTAAACAAAAACTGTACTAGCTAATGCTTTAAAAGCATAAACAAATAATGCTAAAGTTTTTGTTCATGCAGGATTACAATAAAAATCCCGCTAGTTAGACTAACGGGAGATTTATTTTTTTGATTGAGCTATTGTGAAAATTAAATAATATGATCGATACCAGCTTTAGAATTTTAACGCTGCCTTGAAGGCAACCTGGTCTACAGAACCTCCATCAGCTGCCCAGCTCTCATAACGAACGCCTGCTTCAAAATTAGTTCTTCCTGAAACAGGGTAAGATAAACCTAATCCAGGAGCAATAATAGCAGCAGTAGACCTACCTTTAGTGGCTGCAACCGCAGCCCCAACCTCAGCCTGAGCAAATAAATTGTTAAGGAAAAAATATTTTGCTCCCACTTTTAGTGGAATAAAACTTGGGTTATCCCCTAGCCAGCTTATTTCTTCCTTTATAGTTAGATTGGTAAACCCTGCTGAACCCGAAACGTTAAATGTTGGCGATACAGGATAATCCAGAAACAATGACCCGCCAATGGCAAGACTATAAACATCTCCAGATTTTCCAACAGGAAGGCCGGCTTCTAAAGCAATTCCGTATCTGGTTCTCATTGGTTCAATTTGGGCCCATGAAGAAAATGAGGTCCCAGCCATAGCTATCAATAATAGTAGTTTTTTCATAAATGTAATTGGGTAAGTGTAACGTTACTATTTGACATCAAAAATAAAAAGACAGAAAAAAGCCAAGAAAGTTTACAGAGCAACAGTATACTCCGCCTAAATCCTCTGATTTAATATTGAAAAAATGGTCATCTAAATAGTTTCTATAAGCAGGAGGATAGTATCCTACCCGCGCCAACATTAACTTACAGTTAACAATAGGACTACCAGGAAACAACCTGGTCTTCACATGGAAATTACCGGGTTAAGTCCGGGCTAATCCCGGGTTATGTCCCTGTTTTATACTGGTTGGGCAACAATAGTACATAGACAAGGCTGCCTACTTTTTCTCCTTAATTAAAAGTATCAGGTAATCTTTGACCTATTCAACGTCCCCTTTTTATCAGTGTTACTGACGAGCTACGCAATATTAAAAATTAACCTCTTGTTACTTGTAAAAAAACCTGTTCTAAAGACTGATTTGAGAATTTGTAACGCAGGTCACTCAAAGTGCTATCTGCAACAATTTGACCTCTATTGATTATAACAACACTGTCGCAGATGGCTTCCACCTCCTGCATAATATGGGTTGATAGGATGACGGTTTTTTTCTTACCCAACTCCTTGATCAGACCGCGGATCTCTATCAACTGATTCGGATCTAAACCGGAAGTAGGTTCATCCAGGATCAGAACCTGGGGATCATGAATGATCGCCTGAGCTATGCCCACCCGTTGACGGTATCCTTTTGACAGGGCTCCAACCTTCTTATGCTGCTCTAAACCCAATCCTGTTAGCTCTATCACCTCGTCAATACGTCTCTTAATGTTTGATAGGCCATGAATGTCAGCAATAAAGGTTAAGGTCTCTTTAACATACATATCCAGGTATAGTGGATTATGCTCTGGCAAGTAACCTAAGTTGCGCCTAACCTCTATAGGATTTTCAGCAACATCGTATCCGCAGAGGCTTGCCTTTCCTGAGCTCGGCGGAATAAAGCATGAGACGATCTTCATTGTAGTAGACTTACCAGCACCATTCGGACCTAGGAAACCGAGGATCTTACCAGGCTCAGCAGAAAAAGAGATAGTATCAATTGCCTTTTGCTCTCCGTATATTTTGGTAAGCTGTTCTACTTTTACGCTCATAGTTAAAAGGGTTGAAATATAATACAAGGATAAGGCTAAAAAAGATTTTATAAAAGGAAGGTGTTTGAGTCGGAAGACAGGGAGGTCCTATACAGCAGAATTAGCTCAAACAGTGAGTTATTATTTAACATGTATCCACTCGACCACTGCAAGGAAGATTGTGTATTGAACAAATTCGGTAAATCCTGTTCACAATTGACAAATCAATTTATATTTGCAGCATCATGAGCAAAAATAACGACGAGCTTTTTAAAAACGTTATATCCCATGCTAAAGAGTATGGCTTTGTATTTCAATCCAGTGAGATTTACGACGGCTTAAGTGCCGTGTATGACTACGGACAGAACGGTTCTGAATTAAAAAACAACATAAAAACATATTGGTGGAAATCAATGGTGCAAATGCACGAGAACATTGTGGGTATCGATGCTGCAATTTTCATGCACCCAACCACCTGGAAAGCCTCTGGACACGTCGACGGATTTAATGATCCGATGATCGATAACAAGGACTCCAAAAAACGTTATCGTGCTGACCAGCTTTTGGAAGACAAGATAGCACGTTACGAAAAAGACGGAAAAACTGCTAAGGCTGCAGAGCTCCAACAGGCAATGGACGAGGCTTTGAAAAGTGATAACCTTACTGCTTTACGGGATCTGATCCTGGAGCATGAGATTGCCTGCCCTGTATCTGGAACTCGCAACTGGACAGATGTGCGTCAGTTCAACCTGATGTTCTCTACACAGATTGGTGCTATCGCAGAAGAATCTGATAAGATCTATCTTCGTCCGGAAACAGCTCAAGGTATTTTCGTTAACTACCTTAACGTACAAAAAACCGGCAGGATGAAAATTCCTTTCGGGATTGCTCAAATAGGTAAAGCTTTCCGTAATGAGGTAATTGCCCGCCAATTCATTATGCGTATGCGTGAGTTTGAACAGATGGAGTTGCAATTCTTCGTTCGTCCTGGCACGGAAATGGAATGGTACGATTACTGGAAACAAACCCGTTTAAAATGGCATAAAGCTCTGGGTACAAACCCTGAGAAATATCGCTTCCATGATCATACGAAGTTAGCCCACTACGCAAATGCCGCAGTAGATATTGAGTTTGAATTCCCATTTGGATTTAAAGAGGTGGAAGGTATCCATAGCCGTGGAGATTTTGATTTGAGTCAGCATCAGAAATTTTCTGGTAAAAAACTTCAGTATTTCGATCCTGAAATCAATCAGAATTATGTGCCTTACGTTATCGAAACGTCGATCGGTCTTGACCGGATGTTCCTACTAACCTTAATTAATTGCTTCGAGGAAGAAGACCTGAGTGAGGGCGACAAAAAAGACAGTCGTACTGTTTTGAGGCTGCATCCTTGCCTGGCTCCGGTAAAAGCCGCGATATTCCCTCTGACTAAAAAAGACGGACTGCCTGAAAAGGCCCGTGAGATCATGAACAGGCTGAAGCTTGATCATAATGTAGTTTACGAGGAGAAAGATGCCATTGGTAAACGTTATCGTCGCCAGGATGCCATAGGAACACCTTTCTGTATCACCGTTGACCACCAGAGTTTGGAAGATAATACCGTTACTATTCGTCATCGCGATACGATGGCACAGGAACGCGTTGCTATTGAGCAATTGGATCAGATCATTGGAAACATGGTTAGCTGGAAAAATTTACTCAGTTAAAATCAGGAACCCAGTTCATAATCTAACAAAGCCGTTCATTAGAACGGCTTTGTTCATTTACACCTTTCAACTCTGTATCGCCTTCTTTATTAGGGGAGAAGCGACAATGAAGGTTCTTACTCAAGTAAGAGTATGTTCAATTTGTGATACTTGTTAAGATCTCCCTCTCATTTGCCGGGCGTTTAGGACTTACCAGTTTCACTTTATTATTAAACCCATCCCCAACAAAAATATTCCCGAACCTGTCGAAGGCAATTCCAGTCGGGCCATCAAAATTAGCCTTGTTGCCTGCCCCATCTTTATCTCCACGTTCACCACTTCCGGCTATTGTAAATACAAAACCTTCAGGACTCACCTTCCTGACTTTGTAGGCACCGCCTTCTGATACATAAAGGTTCCCATACTCATCTAAAGCCAGACTTCCCGGCAAATAAAAACTAGCTCTATGGGCAGAACCATCTGCAGAAAAGGGCTTGCCGGTACCGGCATAGGTCGAAACAAGCCCTTTCCTGGTGATCTTCCTAATCTTGTGATTCCCATCAGATACATAGACATTTCCTGCCTGATCTACGGCGATCCCCAAAGGCTCCAGAAAAGTGGCCTTGTTTGCAGGGCCATCTTTCGCTCCCGGTTCTCCTGTTCCCGCAAAAGTAGAAACCATCCCCTCCGGGCTTACTTTCCTGATTTTATATCCCTGAACATCTGCTATAAATAAATTTCCTTCGGCATCAAATGCCATGTCTCCTGCATACTTAAAACTTGCTTGCTTAGCGGGCCCATCATTCGATCCGTAATTGCCACTTCCTGCGTAGGTTGTTACATGGCCAGTGGTACTTATCTTTCTGATCTTATTGCCTTGATCTGAAACATAAATATTGCCATAGCGATCAACCGTAACACCCTCCGGTTGATAAAATGTCGCGATTGAAACCGGACCATCCATACTTCCTTCCGTTCCATTGCCAGCTACAGTTGTTACAAATCCTGAAGTATTTATCTTTCGAATCTTATGATTAAGAGCATCAGCTACAATTAAGTTCCCATATTTATCTATAGCCAGACCTTTAATGTAATTAAAGCTTGCCACTTGCCTTTGACCATCCCGAGAACCCGACTGAGCCGTTCCGGCATAGGTTGAAACATAATGTAGTTTAGGTTTAGGTGTACAGGCAAAGGCTTCATCCATAATAGATGAAATCTTTCTTTCGGAACTTACTGCTTCTTCCACAGCATTTCCTTCTTTCATTTGATTCTTACAATTAGAGATGCTAACACAAAAACCAAGTAGAATTAGCAAGTTTACACGTCGTTTCATAGGGTTGGAGATTTTTCAGAAAAGTATTTAACTAAATAAGATTGATTGATTAAGGCTCTATTTTTGAACTCGGTATAGTTACCTTGGTTTTGGCAAATCTTCCTTTGTAAACCTGGCGAATTTTTATACGCTATAACTTCACACCTAAAGGAGAGGTAGTAATAAGAGATTAATTAAACTAATATGACAAATATAAATTCTTCAATCATTGACATTCCATAAAAAGGTGTTACCTTTGTAGCACAAAACCAGAGAAACTTAAAACAACATCTATCGTATAAACTCTACTTAATTTACTGAGGGAAAGATTATGAGGAAAAGGATTTTTCGCGGGGCAAGCTTAGCTCTTTTGGCATTAAGTTTACCTGCTATCGGATGGAGTTTAAACGATCCTACTGATGTTAAGGCTGCCATCGCCAAAGATACCGCTGTTATCGAGTCGCCTGTTGCTCCTACAGAAACAATTTCTGCTGCAACGCTTTTTAACAAACACATTTCTGAAATTTATGATGCTGCACAATTAGATGATTCTGGTCTTGACTTCGATGTGTTCAAAAAGGCAGTAACAGGATACTATAATTTTAAAAACTCTAATCTGGTATCTACTTCGAAGGAAGTGATATCTATTGTAGATTTTACAAGGGCCAGCACTAAAAAACGTCTTTGGATTATTGATCTGGGATCTAGAAAAGTATTATTCAATACTTTAGTGGCACATGGACAAGGAAGCGGAGATAATTTTGCTACCAGTTTTTCAAACCTTACGAACTCTCATCAAAGCAGCCTTGGTTTTTACATTACAAGCAATACGTATTTTGGAAAACATGGATTGTCTTTAAAGTTGAACGGTATGGACAATGGCTATAATACTAATGCTCTAAACAGAGCGGTGGTAGTACATGGTGCTGAGTATGTAAGCCAAAGCTTCATAAATCAACATGGTCGTTTAGGTCGCAGCCATGGTTGCCCGGCAGTTCCGGTTGAGCTAACTCCTTCTATCATTGAAGCTATAAAAGGAGGGACCACCTTATTTATCAATGGCCCTTCATCTAAAGCATATGCTTCAACTTTTCTTGATGAAGGATTAGCTGTAAATACTTTTAATAAAAATAAAACTCAGCTAAATGCAGTGTTATAAGTTGCATCTTTAACAGTGACTGTAGAACGTATCTTTAGCCCTAAAGGAATTAAATTTTAGTAGTAGTAGTAGTAGTAGTAGTAGTAGCTAGATATACCAAAAGGAGACCTCTGGACGAAATGTTCAGAGGTCTTTTATTTTTATCGTTTCGCCCTTTCGTATTGTACCGGCCAGGGGATATCTACCCCTAATACTTTAGCAGCATGCAATGGAAAATAAGGATCTCGAAGCATTTCACGTGCAAGCAGGACAAGATCAGCTTTTCCTTTACTGATAATAGATTCTGCTTGTTCAGGGGAAGTTATGATACCTACTGCTGCTGTAAGAATACCAGTCTTTCTGACTGCCTCTGAAAACTCCACCTGATAGCCCGGACCTGCAGGTATATCAGCTTTCGGAACATTTCCTCCGGTAGAGCAATCTAGCAGATCGACTTCTTTTGTTTTCAGGATCTCTCCAAGCCTTATCGAGTCTTCCTTCGTCCAACCACCCTGCACCCAGTCGGTTGCCGATATCCTAACAAATAAAGGCAGGTCTGCCGGCCATACTAGCCTTACGGTTTCCACAACTTCCAGTAGAAATTTAATCCTGTTCTCAAATGAGCCGCCATAGGTATCCGCGCGGTTATTGGAGAGTGGCGACAGGAATTCATGAAGAAGGTATCCGTGCGCAGCATGTATCTCAACAACTTTAAATCCTGCATCAAAAGCCCTTTTAGCAGCAGACTGAAATTCTATTTTAATTTGTTCAAGATCTTCAGAAGATAATGACCGGGGTGTATTGTGATCTTCAGAAAAGGGAATTGCACTAGGCGCCAATGTCTGCCATCCACCTTCCTCCAACGGAATAGACGCACTTCCGTTCCAGGGTTCCCTTGTGCTGGCCTTTCTACCCGCATGGGCTAACTGGATACCAGCTACGCTTCCCTGCCCATGTATGAAATCCACTATTTGTTTTAAGCCTTTGATATGATCATCGCTCCAGATTCCCAGGTCCTTTGGAGTTATTCTGCCCTCTGGTGCAATAGCCGCTGCCTCAATAATAATCAGACCTGCTCCCCCTACCGCCCTGCTCCCCAGGTGAACAAGATGCCAATCATTTACATAGCCATCTTCGCTGGAATACTGGCACATAGGTGAAACACCAATACGATTTTTAAATTCAACTTCCCTAATTCTCAAGGGACTAAAAAGCAAGCTCATAACCTGATATTTATTGTGCGATAAAGACAAAGCACTTCAGCCTTTGTTTTTATGGATCAGCTTTCAGGTAATTTGACTATAGCAAGTCGAACTTTACCCAACCCTGGCCCTCGTAACCAAAAATAAACTGCTTAGGATTAATGATCTCCGCAAGTATCTCAATAGTATCAATGATCCTTGGACCCGGACGATTGAAATAATGGTTTCCGTCGGCGATGAACAACTTGTTGTTTTTCACCGCCTCTAGTTCATTCCAACCGGGAAGCTGCATTAACAGGGAAATTTCCTGGAGGCTTCTTTCAATGGAAAACCCACAAGCGGCTACAACAATAATATCAGGGTTTGCTTCAACAAGGTCTTCTGGTTTAATATATGGGGAATGAGAGCCAGTAATAGCGAGAACAGGCACACCTCCTGCTATTTCAATAAGCTCGGGCGTCCAGTTTCCTGCAGTCATCAGTGGATCTAACCACTCAATACAGGCTACCTTAGGCTTGCTCTCTACAAACTTCAACTTATGTTTAATCAGATCACGTCGCTCTTCCAGTTCTTCGATCAGATTTTTACCTCTCTCCTGAACCTCAAGTTTCTGGGCAACTGTTGCAATGTCGGACAGGATCTGGTCTAAGGTTTCAGGACTTAAAGAGATCACTTCAACTGCTCTGTTTAAATCATCTCCTATAGCCTTTTCAACATCAGTCAGGCTAACCGCACAGACTTCACATTGAGCTTGAGTGATGATTACATCAGGGCTTAGTTTTCTAAGAAGATCTGCGTCAACCTTGTAAACGGATAATGCATCAGCTACAGATTGCCTCACTATCGTATCAATTTCCCGGCTGGTTCCTCCTTCTTCGATCAATGCTGAAGAACATTCTGGCAGAGCCTTTACCGCCTCTGGAAAATCGCACTCGTGCGATCGCCCTACCAACTGCTCTTCAAGGCCGAGTGCATAAATGATTTCCGTAGATGATGGCAGAAGCGATACAATTTTTTTAGAGGACATTGCTTTTATTTTGGCGCCAAAGTTAATATCAATTGTAAATAAAATAACCTAATAAATCGGTTGGGCCAAAAAAAAGACCGGCAATGAAAATTACCGGTCTTTCATTCTTATATTTTAAAAGACTTACATTCCTGTTCCCTGACCTCCCTGTCCAGTGTCTTGTTTCAAATCATCATTATTCACACCGCGTTTCTTTTTAGGTTGCTGCGGTGCAAAGTTCATTTTACCAAATTGATAACTAAAGTTTATCCCAATAGAACGGAATGGTACAGAGAAAGAACTTTGCTGTGTTATTCCGTTACCTACAAAGCTGCTATTGAAACTCTTTCGCTCATTAAAGGGATCGACCATATTCAAGCCTAACTTACCTTTCTTGTTCAGAATTTCCTTATTAAAAGACAACTGCCACATGTTGAAAGAAGGGTTGCGTCCCTGGGCTGTACGGCGAGGTGCATTAACAATAGCGAACGTTTCCATTAAAAATCCTTTAGCAATGGTGTAAGATCCCCCCAAGAATCCATTGTACATTAGATAAGTTTCATTGTTGTTAGACGCAGCTGAAGCAAAGGTTCTACTCACAGTTGGCTTATAGGTATAAAGATTCACATTTCCTCTTAAAGTCAGCTTTTTAACAGGCTGAATTTGGCCGAAAAATGAAGCTCCTAATGAATTATTGTTTCCTATGTTTTGGAAGGTAGATACAGAAACATCTCTGGTTACTCCATCAGAAAACTGATAAGCTTCACGCTCCACAAAATTCTCGATGACATCATCAGTATGTCTGAAATAAACCGAAGCATTGATCACGGAAGTCTTAATAAAAGTAGAGAAATTAAACTCTACGCTTTGAGAAACTTCCGGGCTAAGTTCTGGATTTCCCACAGTGTGCGTTAGCGGATTACTGGTGTTTCTGAAAGGATTAAGATATTGCAGGCTTGGGCGCTGAATTCGCTTACTGTAACTTAGCCGGAACGAATTAGTCTTGATGTTTTTGGATATAGATAAACTCGGAATGAAATTATCGTAATCGTTGTTTAGTGGATCTAAGTTCTGATCGTCATTTTCCACCTGCCCTGATATCTTGGTATGCTCATATCTTCCTCCAGCTTGAAGGCCCCAGTTGTTCTTAAGAGTAAAAGTCCAAACCGAATATCCGGAATAAACATCCTGATTGTAATGGTAGATATTCGATAGTGCACTATTTCTGACAAAATCCCCTCCCTCTCTTTTATCGAAATCGTAATCACTGTCAATCCTTCTTGCAATCACCTTACCTCCTAGCTCCAGCTTCACCTTAGCCGAAACTGGTAATGAATAATCGGATTGGGCTGTATATTCATCATTTATCCCGGTATTTTTACCGATTTGATCATTCTTGATAATCCGGCTATTTAAAGTTTCGAAATCAGTATTTGACTTCAGTTCTGTCCACTGACCTGCAACGCTCCATTCATGACCAGGCTTTTTAAATTTATGCGTAAAGTCAGCATTCCAGTCAAAGCCCTGGAACTTATTATCATTCTCATTATCGATAATTTCAGAATTTGGGGCTAATGAGCTTCCGATAGCACTGCTGATCTTCGTAGAAGCCCCGTCTGTAGAAAAGCCGCCCTGATTATATCTGATACCGGAGGAAATGCTATTATTAGCATTAAAGTCATAACTCAAGTTCCCTGAAGTAGAAAAGCCATAACGCTTCAAACGAGTCTCCCCGGCTTGACTGTGAGTAGAATCATTTGTAGCGATAAATATATCGGTAAGAGAAGTTTGAGGCCAGGTAAGATTTCCTCCAAAATTCCCTGTAAAACTTAAGCGGTTTTTATTGATGTTAAGATTTGCATTACCATTGTTCTGCCTGGTACCCAAACCTCCGCTCACTGAACCACTTACACCAGACATTTCCTTTTTCTTGGTAATAATGTTGATGATACCAGCTGAACCTTCAGCATCATATTTAGCAGAAGGACTGGTAATTACTTCCACGTTCTTAATCTGGTCGGCTGGAAGCATCTTCATCGCGTCTGCTAAACTACTTGCAACCGCTCCTGAAGGCTTTCCATTGATCAGAACTCTAACATTCTGACTTCCACGTAATGCAACATTACCATCCTGATCTACTGTAACCATTGGAACTTTACGCAGCACATCACCGGCATTCCCTCCTGAAACCGTCGCGTCCTTTTCTGCATTGTAAACCACTTTATCTACCCGGTTCTCAATAATAGCAGCCTGCCCGGTTACGGTCACCTCTTTTAGAGCATTAGCAGAAGGAGAAAGCATTATTCTTCCCAGATTGGCATCTGGCTTTCCAGGAGTAGTTTCAATACCAGTGATAACCTTCGTATGATAGCCGATAAAGCTTATTGTTAACTTGTACTTTCCTGGAGAAATATTATCTATTTTAAATACGCCCTTTGAATCTGTGATCGAGCCATTAGTACTTTTGTTTGAGCTGGCTCTTCCCAGTCCTACTGACGCGTAGTCAACTGGCTTTTTAGTCAGCGAATCGAGTACAGTTCCTGAAATACGGCCTGTTATAGTCGCCCCCCCTACCGGCACTTGCGCAAGAGCAGAATTAATAAGAAAGAATGTTGATAAGGCTATGAATAAATGTTTCATTGAATATATTTGTTAAGAGCCTTAAACATGGATGAATAAGACTTTTTAATTAGTCGCAAAGGTATATCCTTTGTTACAAGGTGCTGTGGAAATTAATCCATTTTTTGAAAGCCTTGAGAAGACCACTTCGGGTCACTTTTTTCTTACCGAAATCGATTGAACCCCATTGCTAACTGCGAAAAAAGGCGGAAAACATTCGTCTCCGCCTTTTTCTGTATCAAGATATTTACTAATTTATTAAATAACGATATTTACAATCCTTCCTTTTACCACTACTACCTTTTTAGGATTTTTGCCGTCGAGATATTTTTGAACGTCCTCATTGCTAAGAACAAGCTTCTCAATATCGGCCGCTTCTAAGGTTAAAGAAATATTTAAGTTCATTCTCATCTTACCGTTCACCGAGATAGGATACGCAAACTCATCTTCCACCAGGTAGTCCGGATTGAATTTAGGATACTGGGCGTACGACAAGGCCCCTGAACGATTTCCTAAAAGTGACCATAGCTCTTCTGTGATATGCGGAGCATAAGGTGCAAGTACTATTACAAGGTCCTGAAGGATCTTGCGCTTGTTACACTTCAGTTCCTGAAGCTCGTTCACACAGATCATAAAGCTTGAAACCGAGGTATTGAAAGAGAATCTCTCGATGTCTTCTTCTACCTTTCGGATGATTTTGTGCAAAGCTTTGTACTCTGCTTTGGTTGGCTCTTCGTCTGAGATCGAAAGCTCGAATTTATCGTTGTGAAATAACTTCCAGAACTTACGTAGGAACTTAAACACACCTTCTATACCATTAGTATTCCAGGGCTTGCTTTGTTCCAGAGGTCCTAAGAACATTTCGTACAGGCGAAGGGTATCCGCACCGTAACGTTCAATGATGTCATCAGGGTTAACAACATTGAATTTGGATTTAGACATCTTCTCTACCTCCACCCCGCAAACGTATTTCCCGTTCTCCAGGATGAACTCAGCATTTTCAAATTCTGCCCTGAATTTTTTAAACCTATCAAGATCCAGCACATCATTCTCCACGATATTAACATCTACATGAAGGGGAGTGGTTTTGTACTCGTCCTTCAGGTTGTAAGAAACAAACCTGTTTGTGCCTTTTCCTTCTTCATCCAACACACGATAAACGAAGTTGGACCGACCCTGGATCATACCTTGGTTGATCAGCTTCTTGAATGGTTCTTCCTCTACTACATAACCAAGGTCTTTGAGGAATTTATTCCAGAAACGACTGTATAGCAAGTGGCCTGTAGCATGCTCTGAACCTCCTATATACAGGTCGACGTCTTTCCAGTACTCTATGACAGTTTTTGGAGCGAAAGCAGTTTCTTTACGATCTTCTGCCGAAGCCATATAGCGGTACCAATACCAACTGGATCCAGCCCAGCCCGGCATAGTGCTCAGCTCATAAGATGCTTCGCCATTATATTTCCAATCTGTTGCACGCCCCAGCGGAGGCTCTCCTGTTTCAGTCGGAAGATATTTATCTACTTCCGGCAGTAACAAAGGCAGTTCACTTTCCTCGATTAGGTGAGGAAGTCCATCCTTGAAGTACACGGGAACGGGCTCTCCCCAATAACGCTGGCGTCCGAAAATAGCGTCGCGCATCCGGTATTGGATCTTCGCTTTTCCTGCATTCAATTCCTCTAATTTGGAGATCAAAGCAGGGATAGCTTCCTGGTGAGTAAGACCGTTGATAAAACCAGAGTTAATATATTTTCCTTCTTTGGTTGGATCCGCCTGATGCTCGATATCTTGTTGCCCGTCGAGGATCTGAATAATTGGAAGGTTGAAATGTTTTGCAAACAGGAAGTCGCGCTGATCGCCGGAAGGAACGGCCATCACAGCACCGGTTCCATAACCAGCCAATACATAATCGGCAATCCAAACGGGGATTTTAGTTCCGTCTAAAGGATTTAAGGCATAGCTACCGGTAAATGCACCTGATACTGTTTTTGTATCGGCCATTCTATCCAGCTCTGATTTCTTCTTAGTTTGAGAGATATAGGATTCGATCTCCTCTTTTTGCTCAGAAGTAGTCAGAGATGTTACCAGTTCATGTTCAGGAGCAATCACTAAAAAGCTAACTCCGAAAATAGTATCGACACGGGTGGTGAACACCTCAATACTTCCCCCCCCATTTTCGAGAGGGAATACAACGGAGGCTCCGGTACTTTTCCCTATCCAGTTCCTCTGCATTTCTTTTAGAGGCTCAGGCCAGTCAATAGTATCCAATCCCTGGAGCAAACGATCTGCATAAGCAGTGATACGCATGCTCCATTGCATCATTTTCTTTTGTTCCACAGGATAACCACCACGTTCTGAAACACCGTCTTTAACTTCATCATTAGCTAAAACAGTTCCCAGGGCAGCACACCAGTTCACCGTACTTTCCTTCAGATAGGTTAAACGGTATTTCAGCAGTTCTTCCTGCTTCTGGCTTTCACTAAAGCTATTCCATTCTTCTGCACTAAAACTAAGTACATCTTCATCTGAAACAGCCTTAATCCCAGCGCTTCCTGTTACTTCAAAACGTTTGACTAAAGCCTCAATTGGCTCCGCTTTTTCAGCTTCCAGATTATACCAGGAGTTGAAAAGCTGCATAAAGATCCATTGAGTCCATTTATAATACTCTGGATCGCTTGTCCGTACTTCACGACTCCAATCAAAAGAGAAACCGATCTGGTCTAATTGGCGACGATAGGTAGATATGTTCTGCTCTGTAGTAAGCGCAGGATGCTGCCCAGTTTGGATAGCATATTGTTCCGCGGGCAATCCGAAAGAATCATATCCCATTGGGTGCAATACATTAAACCCTTTCAATCGCTTATATCTGGCAAAAATATCTGACGCAATATATCCCAGCGGATGTCCGACATGTAAACCTGCACCTGAAGGATAAGGGAACATATCAAGGACATAATATTTTGGCTTTTCAGAGTTGTTTTCAACCTTGTAAGTCTGGTTCTCAGCCCAGAAATCCTGCCATTTTTTCTCAATCTCTTTATACTGGTAATCCATTGTACTAATACTTGGGGTGCGAAAATACAAATTCCCACCGATTAGTAATTGTTAAGGTTCGGATTAATAGGAGGCAAACAACATTTTCAAGTTTCCAGAAACAATTCTCAGCTCTTCTCACTTGATTTTAGGTATCACGATTGACTAACTAATAAAATGTAAAACTTTTACTACCATGATAAAACATTTAAAACTTAGCTTTTTTGCTCTGCTAATGAGCGCTGTTGCATTTTCCGGCTGTAAGAAAGAAGAACAACAGGAAGAACAGACGATAGACTTTAAATTTAAAGCTGAAACTTCACTATCGTCGGGTACCACCACCTCTGCTGTCCCGTCTGTTGAATGGACGTATGCCTGGCTGAACCTGGCAAGCTTTGATGTGAAATTGAAGAACAGCGGAACGGTAGTAGGAGGCAATGCGATGGAGGGTCTTTGGAACGTGAATATGCTGGCAGATAATAACGATTTATTTACGATCACTTTCAGGACCTACAATAAATTTGATGAAATTGATGGAATACTGTACCTTAAACCATCTGCAGAACATCCTCCCCTTACATTAAAAGCTTTGGTAACTCTTCCATCTGGAGCAGTTGTTCCAGTTGAATTTTACTTTAATGACGAGGCTGCTCTGCACATTAATGTAAAAAACCTATGGGCTAAGATCAGACGAGATAACTACATTGCAGTTGTAAAGATGGAAGTGAATAAACTTTTTGCCGCAATGGATTTTTCTAAGCTACCAACGGCTACCCCCACTGGAAATAAGATTATAATCAGCCCTACTTCGAACACCGAATTATATAAGCAATTAAAAAATGCTTTAAACTCAAGTTATACAGTGTCCTTCGAATAGGCATTAATAACAAAGAGGCTGTTCTTTCCTGGAACAGCCTCTTAACAATCAACCTTTAACCTAAAAAATACACTAAATAAAACTAAACCCTTATTCTAAACTATATTTTGCAACCAAGTTATCTCCGAACCGGAACAACAACTTGCCTTCCATTTTTCAAAACTGCTACTGCTTGCGGCTTTAAGCCAAAGATCTGATTTAATATTCCTTCAATCAGGATAGATGCTTGCTTTCTCATGTTTTTCAATTTGGTATTTGATGATTATTACGCACTAAAAAACAGAAGGTTACGAAAACTTAGTGCTTTAATAAAGCCTGACATTTACATTACATTCTGTAACTCTATTATGCCTCCCCCCACCCACCAACGTATCGCATTGGCATCCCGGAAATCGTAATTCGTAATTCGTAAATCGCAAATCCCCCCCTCTTTCTTTGTTAAAAATATCTAAATATTCAATTTTACGTTAAGGACTTTAGTTAAATAGTTATTTTCGCGTAATTAAACAGGCTATGGAAGAATTTGAAGGAAGCACCGCTGCAAAGAAAACTAAACCAGTATATATTTCAACTGTGATTAGTATTGCATTGGTTTTGTTAATGATTGGCCTGCTTGGACTGATCATGGTTCATGCTCGCAATCTTTCTAAATACGTTAAAGAAAATATTGTTCTAAATATTATTGTAAGTGATGGCGCTAAAGAGGTGGACGTGCTTGCGCTTCAAAAACAATTAGATACGCACCCTTATGTACTCCGATCTCAATATGTTAGTAAAGAAATTGCTGCACGTAACTTGCAGAAAGACTTGGGAGAAGAGTTCGTACAATTCCTTGGCTATAATCCCCTCCTCTCGTCAATAGATGTATACATGAAGGAGGAATATGCCAATAACGCCAGCATCGAAAATTTCACCCGTCAGTTATCCAAAAACCCTTTGGTAAAAGAGGTTATTTATCAGAAGTCACTGATAGATATGGTGAATCAAAATATCAAAGTTATAAGTCTGGTGATCCTGGCTTTTGCCGGTACCTTATTAATTATCGCAATTGCTCTTATCAATAACACCATACGTCTTGCAATTTACTCCCAGCGTTTCCTGATCAAATCAATGCAATTGGTAGGCGCTACAAAGAACTTTATCCGCGCTCCTTTTATCGGATATGGAATTATACACGGACTATTAGGATCGCTTATAGCTATTATTTTGCTCTTGGGCGCGCTGTACCTGGCACAGCAGCAAATTCCAGAGTTAGTTATATTAAAAAATTGGTACGAATTTGCATTAGTATTTGCAGGTGTGGTGGCAATAGGTATCCTGATCGCTGGGTTGAGCACCTACTTTGCAGTAACCAAATACTTAAGATTAAAAGTTAATAACCTTTACAGATAATGGCATTAAAGAAAACTTCGTCTACAAATACACCGGTACAATTTGTATTCGGTAAAAGCAACTACAGGCTAATGCTGCTGGCAATAGCAGTGATTGTCTTAGGATTTATTCTGATGATAGGAGAAACGGACATTTACGATTTTCGAAAAACTGTACTTGCTCCAGTGGTAGTGTTGGTGGGTTTTGGTATCGGGTTTTATTCTATCCTTAAAAAACGCGATAATTAATGAGCATTATCCAGGCCATTATCCTCGCGATAATCGAAGGTATTACTGAGTTTCTTCCCGTTTCTTCAACCGGCCATATGATCATAGGATCATCATTGATGGGAATCCAGTCTAACGACTTCGTAAAACTTTATACAGTAGTTATTCAATTGGGAGCGATCCTTTCAGTGCTTGTTCTTTACTGGAAACGTTTTTTCCAAACCCTTGATTTCTACTTCAAGCTTTTAGTAGCCTTTATCCCCTCAGCCATTGCAGGTTTACTTTTCAGCGATAAGATCGACGAACTATTGGAAAGTCCAACGACTGTTGCAATAGCACTGGTAGTTGGAGGGGTGATTCTTCTATTTATTGACAAGTTTTTCCAGCGCAATAGTATTCGTGATTCAAGGAATATTGACTATAAGGCTGCATTTATTACCGGCGTTTTTCAATGCCTGGCAATGATTCCTGGTACCTCCCGTTCTGCTTCTACCATTGTAGGGGGAATGTCGCAGAACATGACCCGCACAGTCGCTGCAGAATTTTCTTTTTTTCTTGCGGTTCCTACCATGTTCGGGGCAACAGCCAAAAAGATCTATGACTTTTATAAAGATGGATATGTAATTACCGGAGAAGAGATTAAGCTTTTAGCTATAGGCAATGTAATTGCTTTTATCGTAGCTATGCTAGCTATTAAATCCTTCATTACCTTCCTTCAAAAGAGAGGCTTTCAAATCTTTGGCTGGTACCGTATTGTTGTGGGACTTGTAATTCTGGCTTTCCTGTTATCAGGTCATAGCCTGGAAATCATTTAAGATCATTTTTATTCTACGGATATAGTTGTGGGAGATACAAAATTCAGGGAGTTTAATTTTGCAGAGGGAGAACTTCTGCTAGTTAACAAACCCTATCATTGGACAAGCTTCGACGTAGTCGTAAAAATCAGAAATTCTTTTAAGCCGCTAAAATTGAAGGTGGGACATGCAGGAACTCTTGATCCTCTTGCCACGGGTCTACTGGTGATCTGCACCGGCAAAATGACTAAGCAAATTGATAACTTTCAGGCCCAGGAAAAAGAATATACAGGAACTTTTGTACTTGGTGCGACTACTCCTTCTTATGACCTTGAGACTGAAGTTGACCAGACCTTTGATATTAGTCACCTGAATAATGAGACTATTACAGAAGCATGTAAGTTATTTCTTGGAGACATTGAACAATTTCCACCTGCGCACTCTGCAGTTAAAGTGAACGGTGAGCGGTTATACGAGAAAGCCCGCCGTGGAGAAGATGTTGAGTTAAAATCGCGTAAGGTTAGCATTACGGAGTTTGAAATTACCAGGATAGAACTTCCTGAAGTGGATTTCCGGGTAGTTTGCAGCAAAGGAACTTATATCAGATCCCTGGTTTTCGACTTCGGAAAAGCGTTGAACTCTGGAGCCTACCTTTCCAAGCTTAGAAGGACTAGAAGCGGAGATTTTAAGGTAGATGATGCCTTTGAAGTGATGGAATTAGTAAACCATATCAGAGGGCTTAAAGACAAAGAAGAACCTGCCCTTAAATAAAGCATCTTTTATATTTTTACAACGCAGATGAAAGTTTACAGACACATTAACGAATTTCAAAAACTTAGTAATGCGATTGTAACAATAGGCACTTTCGACGGTGTACACTTTGGACATCGTAAGATAATTAATCGCCTTACCGAGGTTGCTTCCCAGTCAGGCGGCGAAAGTGTTATCCTTACCTTTTTTCCGCATCCCAGGATGATCCTGCAACCAGAGAACTCTTCGCTTAAGTTGATAACTACAATCGACGAAAAAGCAGAACTTATAGAGAAGCTGGGTGTTGATCACCTTATTATAACCCCCTTCACAAGGGATTTTTCTAATCTTTCTGCAGAAACGTATATTCAACAAATCCTTGTAGAAAAGATCGGCACCAAAAAGATCATTATAGGCTTTGATCATCGCTTTGGCAAAGATCGTAAAGGGAACCTGGCGGAATTACAAAAGCATGCTCCTCAATATAAGTATGAGGTAGAAGAAATTCCGGAACAGGATATTCACGAGGTGAAGGTGAGTTCTACACAGATCAGAGAGTCTTTGCTCTGTGGTGATGTTGAAACTGCTGAAGACTTTCTTGGATATCCATTTTTTCTGACAGGTAAGGTGATCAAAGGAGATCGTCTTGGAAGACAGATGGGATTTCCTACCGCTAATCTCCTCATTGAAGAAAGCTACAAACTAGTTCCCTCAGATGGAATTTACGCAGTTGAAGTGGAGATATTGGAAAAACAGGGTGCATATCCCCTCGACCAGCCTTTGATAACTCCTAAGCCATCTGAAAATGCAAGTATTTTAAAAGGTATGGCTTACATAGGTAACAGGCCTACTATTAACGGGATGACCCGCAATATCGAAGTCAACATATTTGATTTCGACAAGGAGATCTACCGGCAATATATCAGGGTTCATTTCAAGAATTTCGTTCGTCATGATATGCGATTTAACAATATGGACGAGCTTCAGAAACAAATCGAAAAGGATAAGCAGGCCGTGCTAAAGTTGCTTTACTGAGACAAGCGGCATGGATCAGAACTAAGCGAGTCCTAATTTGTTATCTTGGAAGGAACCAAAGAACAACAGGGTGGCAAAACTTAATCTGGATAAACAAGAAGCCGACTTCCTTAATCAAACCATCCATCATTGGAAAACAGAAGGATTGCTGGATGAAACAACCAGCAATAATCTTTTGCAATCCTATGAGGTCAAACAATTTGACTGGAGGAGATTAGCTCAATACAGCATCTGGATAGCTTTAGCATGCGGGCTGATCGCATTCGCTTCCCTGGTTATAGACGATGCTATATTAGACTTGATAGCAAAACTATCAGATACTCCTGACATTATCATCAGTATTATTTCTGCTGTTCTGGCCACCTATTTTTATTTCATTGGACAGAAACGTAAGAATTCTAACCCGGAACGAGTTTTCAGCAACGAAGCTATCTTGTTTATTGGGGTACTGTTTACTGCAAGTGCTATTGCTTTCCTTGGAAAAGTAATAGATAACGGTAAGGGACATTTCTCACTGCTTTTCCTTCTTTCGGTATTCATTTATGGGATACTAGCTCTGAGGTTCAGCTCACAACTCATTTGGGCTTTTGCGCTGTTCTCGCTTGGGAGTTGGTTTGGAACAGAAACAGGGTATCAAACGCATTGGGGGGACTATTTTTTAAGAATGAACTATCCGCTCCGTTTTGTTTTCTTCGGAGTTTTTCTATCGGCTCTGGCTATTTTGATGGCGCGCATCCCACGCTTTACTCTCTTTAAAAACATAACCTACGTTATAGGCTTGTTCTATCTTTTCGTATCCCTTTGGCTACTTTCCATTTTTGGAAACTTTGGAAATATGGAAGACTGGCTGAAAGTGAAGCAAAAGGAACTTCTTTATTGGGGACTATTATCTGCTCTCTTCTCTCTAGGCATAATGTTCTATGGTTTGAAAAAGAACGATTCTATTGCCCGCGAATTCGGTATCAGCTTCTTGCTGATCAACATCTATACGAGGTACTTCGAATATTTTTGGGATATTACCAACAAGGCTTTGTTCTTTTCCATCCTTGCACTATCATTTTGGTTAATTGGGAGCCGCGCAGAGCGAATATGGAATTTAAAAGGAGCTAAAAAATCAGAAACAGCAAAGCTGAACGATAGCTAATTAGCGGAATAAAACCTCTATTATGGACTTTCACAAAAAAGGCGAATAACCAGTATCCGCCTTTCTCAATATTATTTCTGTTAACTAAGACTATTTTGCAGCTTCCTGTACAGCTTTTACATTCACCGAATAAGTGATATCAACCCCGCCTGCAGCAAGCATATCGTGGACAGAGCAATACTTTTTCACCGCCAGTTCAGCTGCCTTTTCTGCTTTTGCCTCATCAATATTTCCGATAAGGTCAAAGTTCATATGGATCTTTGTGAATACAGCAGGTATCTTATCCGCTCTTTCACCATTTATAGAAACATTTACGTCCTGAATATCCTGACGTTGTTTTTTCAGTATAGATAATAGATCAAGAGAGCTACATGAGCCAAGAGCCATCAGTACCAGCTCCATTGGGCGCGCCCCCAAACCTTGCCCACCAATTTCAGGGGAACCATCTATACTTACTTTTACGTCAGTCATGCCGCTTGCTTCAAAGTGCACAGCGTCATTAACTCTTTTTAATTCTACTTTCATACGTCTTATTTACCCTTTCACAAAGTTAAAAGTAAAAGCTTTATACTTTATCTTCTGTAAATTATTTAGAATTTTCCAAAGCCTGTTGCACATCTTCCAGAATATCGTCGATGTCTTCAAGCCCTACAGATATACGGATAGAACTTGGCTGGATGCCTAATAATCCTCTCTCTTCTTCCGTTAACTTAGAATGAGTTGTAGATGCCGGATGGGTAGCAATAGAACGGGAATCTCCCAGGTTCGATGTGAATAAGATCATTTGCAAAGCGTCCAGGAACCGTTTAGCTCTCTCAAACCCGCCTTTAACGATAAATGTAACGATACCTCCTCCAAGCTTCATCTGCTTCTTCGCCAATGCATATTGGGGATGCGACGGTAAGTGCGGATAACGCACTAACTCAATTTCAGGATGCTCTTCTAACATTTCTGCCAATTTCAGTGCATTACCACAATGCCTGTCCATCCTTAAGGTAAGTGTTTCTAAACTTTTAGAAAGCAACCATGCATTAAAAGCCGACATTGCCGGACCAGTATGCCGAATGAAGAACATAAGTTCTTTAATTATGGAGGCTTTTCCTGCAATTACACCGCCTAGTACACGCCCCTGCCCATCCATATATTTCGTTGCCGAGTGTACTACCAGGTCGATTCCGTACTGTAGTGGCTTCTGAATATAAGGAGTTGCAAAGCAGTTATCGATATTAAAAATAATATGCGGATATTTCTTCTTCAGTTCTCCTAACCATTCAAGGTCAACTAACTCCAATCCTGGATTTGAAGGCGTTTCCAGGAATATCATTTTAGTTTCCGAACGGATTGCAGATTCCCATTCTTCTGGTTTCCCTGCATCTACATAGGTGTAGGTGATTCCCCAGCGAGGGAACAACTGATTCAATAACTGGTGAGTTGAACCGAATACAGAACGACAGGCTATAATATGATCACCACTTCTGAGTAAGCCTGCGAAAGAAGCAAAAATAGCTGCCATACCTGAAGAGAACGCTAATCCTGCCTCTGCACCTTCCAGATCACAAACTTTATTGATAAACTCGGTAGTATTAGGGTTGGAATAACGGGAATAAATATTTCCCTCCATTTCGTCAGCAAAGATAGCCCTGCCCTGCTCGGCATCGTCAAATATGAAACTTGAGGTAAGATACAAGGGAACAGAGTGCTCGCGGTTATGGGTGCGCTCTGCCTGATTACGTATTAATCTCGATTGTTCTTTCATTAAAATATAGTATTAGGGTTCATTAGAGAACCCGGTGGTAATATCAATTGGATCAAAATAACGATTCTCCCTAGATTACAGACAGCACAAACTTTAAAATAGACCTAAGGCTGACCAAAATAACAATAATCCCAACTGCTACCATGATAGATTTAGCCGAGATCTTATTAGCAACCTTCGCTGCTATCGGAGAAGCAACCGCGCTTCCTAAAATCAAACCACCAATTGCATCCCAATGCAAATGCTCTAACATGGTGATAAACGTAAGGGAACTCATAAAGGCAACGAAAAAGCGAGAGGCCTTAACAGCTCCCAGAGAGAACCTTGCGTGCCTTCCTCCGGCTATAAGGGTTGAAAGCACAATAGACCCCCATCCTCCACCACCAACAGCATCAACAAACCCTCCAAATAATCCCAGAGCTCTTATATTTTTAATTTTCCCGTTGTTCTGGCTTGATTCTCCGCTTGCCGTTTTCTTCTTTTTCTGGATCATGGCATACGCTTTTCGTAATATTACAATACCAAGAATTAGCGTATAAACGGATACAACGGGCTTAGTATATTTACTGTAATGCTCTAACGATGATAAAATGTAAGCCCCACTTACAGAACCTACAATTCCTGGAATAACAAGCAGCCAAAAGAGCTTTTTATTTACATTACCCATGCGATAATGCATTATACCAGCTATTCCGTTACTTAAAATTTCGGAAAGGTGAACGGCTGTACTTGCAGATGCCGGAGGGATACCCATAGATATACTGAAAGCTGTAGAGGTAACTCCGTATGACATCCCTATTGCACCATCTATCATTGCGAAGATGAAACCGGCAATAAGGAAATAATAAAACGTAGGAGAAATATCCGTAAACGTTGATCTAAAGGCTGGTACATAGTTCCATAGCAGTCCTATAGCCAGGCAAATAACCAATAACCCAATAAAGTTAAAAACGATCCTAAGCTTTGATTGCTCCTTCTTATTTACTGTAACATCCTCGTCTGTGTAAACTTCCGGCTCCTCAACCGGATTTTCATTATTCATAATGAATGCTATCTTATGTTAAGAGGGCAAAAATACAAAGCATATAGCATCTATAGATTTATTTTTAAACTATTTCAGATGATCTTTTAAAAAAGTACCAGTGTATGACTCTTTATGCTTCACTAACTCTTCAGGAATGCCTTCGAATACAAGATCACCTCCTCTATCTCCCCCTTCAGGACCAATATCAATTACCCAGTCTGCACACTTCACTACGTCCATGTTATGTTCTATCACAAGGATAGAGTTTCCCTGGTCAAGAAGCGCATTGAGTGATTTCAATAACTTTTTAATATCATGAAAATGAAGTCCGGTAGTCGGTTCATCAAAAATAAACAAGGTTTTACTACTATTATTTCCTTTGATAAGAAAGGAAGCAAGCTTAATTCGCTGCGCTTCTCCTCCTGATAAGGTATTGGAAGACTGGCCAAGATGAACGTAGCCAAGACCAACGTCAGCCAGGGGTTGAAGTTTATTAACTATCTTTGTTTCATCCTTAAAAAATTCAAGCGCTTCCTCAATCGTCAGATCGAGTACTTCTGATACGCTTTTTTCTTTGTATGTAACATCAAGTACATGTTGTTTGAATCGCTTTCCGTTACATGATTCACAAGGAAGGAAGATATCGGCCATAAACTGCATTTCTATTTTTACCTCTCCTTCTCCCTGACAGACATCACATCGGCCTCCCTCAACATTAAATGAAAATGCTGCGGGTTTCAATCCTGCCGCTTTTGCCGAGGTTTGAGAGGCATAAAGGTTCCGGATATCGTCCCAGGCTTTCACATAAGTAACCGGATTAGAACGGGAAGACCTGCCAATCGGATTCTGATCCACCAATTCCACCTGCTGTATCTTATCTATATCACCAACAAGTTCATCATACGCTCCTGTTTGTTCGCCGGAATAATTTCCTATAGCTTTCTGTATAGCGGGTTGCAAGATCCGTTTTACAAGGGACGTCTTACCTGAGCCCGAAACACCAGTAACGCAGGTTAAAACGTTCAATGGGAATTTTACATCAATATTTTTAAGATTATTCTCGCGAGCTCCCTTTACCTCAATGAAGTCATTCCACTTTCTTCTGATTTTGGGAATTTCAATCTCTTCCTTTCCACTCAGATACTGACCGGTTAAACTCGCATCATCCTTTACAATCTCTTCATAAATTCCGGTAAAGATCAGGTCTCCGCCATGTGTTCCCGCTGCTGGCCCTATATCTATAAGATGGTCGGCAGCTTTCATTACTTCCTCCTCGTGCTCCACAACGAGGACAGTATTACCCACATCCCTCAGAGATTTTAACACACCTATAAGACGGTGTGTGTCGCGTGGATGCAAACCAATACTAGGCTCATCAAGGACATAAACAGACCCAACCAGCGAGCTACCGAGCGAAGTTGCAAGATTAATTCGTTGAGATTCTCCACCAGACAGCGTATTACTTAGGCGATTTAGTGTCAGATAACTCAAACCCACGTCGGTTAAAAACTTGATGCGGTTAGAAATTTCCAGCAAGAGCCGCTTGGATATCTTGGCTTCACTTTCTGTAAGTTCCAGCGCCTGAAAAAATGCAAGTGCAGCATCTAATGGCATCAGCACAATATCTGTGATAGACTTTCCAGCTACTTTAACGTAAGAAGCATCTTTTCGAAGTCGACTCCCCTTACAATCGGGACAGGTTGTTTTCCCTCGATAACGTGATAACATTACCCGGTATTGTATCTTATAGGTTTGCTCTTCCAAATGCCTGAAAAATGCATCAAGGCCCCTGAAATACTTGTTCCCTGTCCAAACCAAATTTCTCTGATCCTCGGTTAACTGATTATAAGAACGATGAACAGGAAAATCAAATTTCAGAGCACTTTTAATTAACTCGTGCAACCACTCCCGCATCTTCTCTCCGCGCCATGGAGCAATAGCTCCATCATACACCGATTTGCTTTTATCAGGAATAACCAGATCTTCATCTATTCCGATCACTTTCCCATATCCCTCACAGCGTCGACAGGCACCATAGGGATTATTGAAGCTGAAGAAATTAGGATTAGGCTCTTCAAACCGCATTCCATCAAGCTCGAATCGATCACAAAAGAAATGCTCCGTCTCATTCTCTTCCACATAGCAGTCGCCCTTACCTTCAAAAAAAGCAGTCTGAACAGAATCTGCCATGCGGCTCAAAGTTTCCTCCTCCTGGTTTACAGATATCCGGTCTATAACAATGCGAAGTGTCTCAGAATCTTCAAGCTTATCGTTCTTTATCGATTTGTCCTCCAGTAATGATTCTATCCTGGACAGCTGTCCCTTGTAATAAACGCGTTGGAAGCCCTTCTGCAGAAGCACAGCAAGTTCCTCTTTAACTGCACGATTATTATGAGGATGCAAAGGGCATGATACTGTAACGGTGGTGTCTTCAGGTAAGGCAGTGATAAAGTTAACCACATCGGTAACATTATCCCGTTTCACCTCTTTTCCAGATACAGGGGAATAGGTCTTACCGATCCTTGAAAATAACAATTTAAGGTAATCGTAAATCTCCGTTGAAGTACCTACGGTCGACCTGGGATTACTTGTAATTACCTTTTGCTCAATAGCAATAGCCGGAGCTATCCCCTTTATATAATCAACATCCGGCTTATTCATCCTTCCCATAAACTGACGGGCATAGGAAGAAAGACTTTCAACGTAACGTCGCTGTCCTTCAGCATACAAGGTATCAAAAGCCAAAGACGATTTGCCCGATCCGGACATTCCTGTAATGACTACCAGTTTGTTCTTCGGGATTGCAACGTCTATATTCTTTAGATTATGAACGCGTGCTCCCTTAATTATTATATGCTTCTGGGGATCTTTTTCTGCTTCTGTACTCATTGAAAACCGGAGTGCTTTATATATCGTAAGTAAAGTAAACGATATAACAGCAAAAGTAGCATGACGTTTTCATAATTACTCGCTGCACTATCGCTGATTGTCCATTTTTTTGATTTTTGACTTTAGATATGGATTTGGACGAAGCGCAAAAGTACTATCAATCAAGCTTACATTTTTAGATAAATGTTTGCACATTAATTTTTTTGTAGCTAAATTTGAATTGCAACACACACACATTCCATTCATAAATTATTTTTTAAAGGAGATTAAACTATAGGCTAAAACTCTACTCAAATTATTGTACACGAATTAGTTAAGAGGGAATTAAACGAGAGAGTCCTATGATGTTTCAAAATAAAAATGATCAAGAACTGGTAGAGCTTTACATTGCGGGTAAAGAGGCCGCTCTGTCAGAACTCATCAGGCGCCATAAAACCAAAATTTATACTTCTATTTATATGCTCGTTAAGGACGAGTTCCTTGCTGAAGATATTTTTCAGGATACCTTCATCAAGGTAATTAATACTTTAAAATCGGGCCGGTATAATGAGGAAGGTAAATTTCTGCCTTGGGTTTTACGTATTGCGCACAACCTGGTAATCGATTTCTTTAGAAAGGAGAAACGTACTCCGGTAATCACTAACGGCGACGGTTTCGACATCTTTGATGTACTTGGATTTTACGATGAAAGTATTGAAGACAAAATAGTGCGCGAACAGACACACAAAGATCTGAAAGCATTGATCCAACTGCTACCTTCAGAACAAAAGGAAGTGCTTATTATGCGTCATTATGGCGAGATGAGCTTTAAGGAAATTGCAGATGTAACTAATGTTAGTATCAATACTGCCCTTGGCCGTATGCGTTATGCCTTAAACAACTTACGCAAGATGTTGCAGACTAAGGAATTAAGCCTTCGACTTACTTGATTTCAAAAATAATTTGGAATAAGTAAAATATTAGGTTTTGCAACGCCGTTTATTTGATATATTTATTAAAAAACGGCGTTGCTTATGATTCAAATTTCTACACAAGACCATTACCATTTACTCCTTGAGAATTTAGAGGAGCCTATCTGTTCTCTTTCCCCTGAGGACGAAAAGTTTTATAACTCCATTAAAAAAGAGTTGAATAAAGAAACCCGGGATCCACATCCTTCTACGATCGAAAGGATTATGGCCTACTCAAAAAATATGTAGCTTAATATCTGCTCTTTAATCATTCATGCTTAGAAAAGAACGTTTTAAAGCATTCGTGGACTATTTCTCCAGAAACAATCCCGAAGCTAAAACCGAACTTAATTATACGAACCCCTACGAATTATTAGTTGCGGTTAGTTTGTCTGCGCAGTGTACAGACAAACGTATTAATCAAATTACCCCAAAGTTATTTGAACGGTTTCCCGATGCCTTTGCTCTTTCTAAAGCTAGTGTAGAGGAAATCTTTGAATATATTAGGTCTGTAAGTTATCCAAACAATAAGGCAAAGCATTTGGCAGGAATGTCGAAGATCCTGGTGGAACAATTCAACGGAGAGGTCCCCTCATCTATGGAAGATCTGCAAAAACTGCCGGGTGTTGGAAGAAAAACAGCAAATGTGATCACTTCTATTGTTTTTGAAGCTCCTGCACTTGCTGTTGACACTCATGTATTTAGAGTAGCAAACCGCCTAGGCCTAACCAGAAATGCCACTACCCCTCTCGCTGTTGAAAAGCAACTGGTACAATACCTGCCAGAAGAAACCATCAGGCATGCACACCACTGGCTTATTTTACATGGTAGATATATCTGTGTTGCAAGGAGCCCGAAATGTGATATTTGTCCAATAACTCATTTCTGTAAGTACTACGAACAACAGCAAACTGCTACTGCGCTGAAGAAAGCAGAGGTAATACTAAGAAAAAAAGAGCGGGAAGTACAACAACGAAAAAAAGCAAATAAACTTTCCCTCACACTTAAAAAATACGAAGTAAAAGAATAATTTTATTCTCGCTAAGGGATTTAATTATTTTGATAAAATTTTTAGCAATTAAACTTATTTCATTACTTTCGTAACTACATTAACTAAAATAATGAGCAACGCAGATAAACTAAAAGCGTTACAGCTGACGCTGGATAAATTAGAAAAATCATACGGTAAGGGCACGATTATGAAGCTGGGAGATACTGCCGTAGAACCTATTGATGCGATTTCAACAGGATCGATCAGTCTTGACATTGCATTAGGAATCGGTGGCTTGCCGAAGGGTCGTATAATAGAAATCTATGGTCCTGAATCTTCCGGTAAAACTACTTTAGCTATACACGCTATCGCTGAAGCACAAAAGAAAGGCGGCATAGCTGCTTTTATTGATGCGGAACATGCGTTTGACAGATTCTACGCGAGAAAACTTGGCGTAGATATTGAAAACTTACTTATTTCTCAACCAGACAATGGAGAACAGGCATTAGAAATTGCTGATAACTTAATTCGTTCAGGTGCAATTGATATTATCGTTATTGACTCTGTTGCAGCGTTAGTACCAAAAGGTGAAATTGAAGGAGAAATGGGAGATTCTAAAATGGGTCTTCAGGCGCGCTTAATGTCTCAAGCATTACGTAAGCTAACCGGTACAATTTCAAAAACAGGATGTTGCTGTATCTTCATCAACCAATTACGTGATAAGATAGGTGTTATGTTTGGTAATCCTGAAACAACGACAGGTGGTAACGCGCTGAAATTTTACTCTTCAGTACGTTTGGATGTTCGTCGTATCTCTCAGATCAAAGACTCCGACGAGGTTTCCGGAAACCGTGTGAAAGTTAAGATTGTCAAAAATAAGGTCGCCCCTCCTTTCCGCCTGGCTGAATTTGATATAATGTTTGGCGAAGGGATTTCAAAAGCAGGTGAAATTATTGACCTAGGTGTTGAGTATGAGATCATACGCAAATCAGGATCATGGTTTAGCTATAATGATACTAAACTTGGACAAGGACGTGATGCAGTGAAACAGTTGATCCTCGATAATCCCGATTTAATGGACGAACTTGAAGCTAAGATCAGAGAAGCAGTTACTGGCGCTAATCTGGAAGAAGCATAAGGAATAAATCCTACAGGTCTTATTTTAAGGATACTGTTTAAATAAGATCTAAAAAGAAAAGCTCCGTTTTAAACGCGGAGCTTTTTTTTCGTCAATGTTCTCTTTATTTTTTATCCAATGCCTTTGAAGATAGCTTTTGCAGCATAGACAGAAGTTCCTCCATCTTTATAGGTTTTGATATATAATCATCCATACCTGAAGCCAAACACTCTTCTTTGTCCTCTGCCATTGCATTGGCCGTCATCGCTACAATCATTGGCTGATCCTTAAAGCTTGCTCTTATTGCCCTGGTTGCCTGCAGTCCATCCATCTCCGGCATATGAACATCCATGAAAATAACATCAGGTTTCATTTCCCGCGCCTTTTCTATTACCTGCACTCCATTCTCAACCAGCTGGGGTTCGTAGCCTAGCTTATTAAGTACCCTCGTTATCAGCTTTTGATTAATAAGATTATCCTCTGCTATAAGGATATTTAAGGGATGTTTACCAGCAAAATCTGAATTAAGTAAAGTAGCCTGGGGCTGAGATAAGGATTCCCGCACAACAGAGGTAAGTGTTTCCTTAACAACCTTCCCTAACTGCTGCTGCTTTATGGGCTTGGTAAGTATCGCATTAAACAGATCAGGGTACTTCTTTTTTGTCTCGTCTCCAATCGAACTAAGTAAAATAATAGGAACCTTTGGAAACTTTGACCTTATCTGCTGACACAACTCTACCCCATCCATTTCTGGCATCTGCATATCGCTGATGACCAAATCGAATATCGTGTCTCCTGACAAGAGCCGAAGGGCTTCTGTACCAGAAGCGACGGTTTCAGGAACAAGCCTCCACTGTTCCAGTTGAAGCTTCAGGATACGGAGGTTTGTATGATTATCGTCTATAACCAATACCTTTTTTCCTGCACATTCTTCCAAAGATATCTCCGGACCTGCAGCAATTGGAACGGAACTTCCTTCAACATTTATAAAAAACTCAAAAGTTGTTCCTTCGCCTTCATGGCTTCTCACACTGATTTCGCCGCCCATCAGTTCGATCAACCGCTGACTTATTACCAGACCCAGGCCCGTACCACCGTACTTTCTTGTTGTTGACGAGTCGACCTGAGAAAAGGCTCTAAAAAGTCTGTTAACCTTATCTTTTGGAATTCCTATACCGGTGTCCCTAACCTGAAACAGCAGCTCGTAAGAATTACCGATAACCTGTTTCTTCAGGCTAACGCTTAGGTACACTTCACCTTTCTGCGTAAACTTGATGGCATTACCGATCAAATTAATAAGCACCTGCCTTAATCGCATGCTATCTCCTACTATCTGAGCCGGCACAGCTGGATCGATAAAGCTTACGAGGTCAATACCGATCGTAGCAGCCTTGGCAGAAAAGACATCCATTACATCTTCTACACACTGGCGAAGCGAAAAATCGTGAGGATCTATTTCCAGGCTTCCTGACTCAATTTTTGAAAAGTCCAGGATGTCGTTGATCACACTTAGTAAAGCGTCGCCGCTATTTCTTATGGTATCTGTGTACTCGCGCTGTTCCTCGTTTAAGTCAGTCTCAGACAATAGGGCCGCCATTCCAAGAACTCCATTCATTGGTGTCCTGATTTCATGGCTCATCGTGGCAAGGAAAGTACTTTTAGCCAAATTCGCTTTCTCAGCCTCCTCACGGGCTTTTTGCTCATTTTCTCTTTGCAGATGCAGTTCTTCATTCAAAACGTGCAAATGCTCAGATTGATTCTGCAGCTCTTCGGTTTGAACGGTAAGTTCTTCTGCCTGCACCTGCAGTTCCTCGTTCATATTCTGAAGTTCACTCGCCTGCTGCCGCACTTCTGCAGTACGTTCCTCTACCTGCTTTTCTAGTTCAGCTTTTTGTGCCTTTATCTTATTTATCCTGTAGAGATAAATAGAATATATGCCCCCGGCTATCACAACAAATACCAGAGCTTTGAACCACCATGTCATCCAGAAAGGGGGAGTAATTACAATGCTTAGTCGGGTAGGATGTTTACTCCAAACTCCATCAGTATTAGTAGACTTTACTAGAAAGGTGTACTCTCCCGGATCCAAATTCGTGTATGAAGCTTTATTTTCTGTTCCAACAAAGTTCCAGTCCTTTTCAAAGCCCTCCAGCTTGTAAGCGTACTGTATGTTCTTTATACCACTGAAATCCAGAGAGACAAATTCGAAAGAGAAAACAGACTGCCAGTACTTAAGCACAATCCTATTTGTTTCGATCATGCTTTTTGTCAAAGGCGATCCCTTTTCACCTAAAGGGACAGGTTTATTAAATAACTGAAAATTTGTAATATAAACAGGAGGAACAGACGTATTAACATTTATGCGCGCAGGATTAAATAAATTGAAGCCGTTTAAGCCTCCAAAGACCAGTTCCCCTTTGTAAAGAGCGAAAGAAGACCGTGGAAGAAAATCATTGTGCTGCAACCCGTCTTTAACGCTGAAAATTTTGAACGACCGGGTATCGGGTTTGAAGCGGGTGATTCCTTTGTTTGTTCCTAACCACAAACTTCCCTGATAATCTTCTTCAATACTATTGATCGTATTATTAGATAAACCTTCGGGCTCTTGGAATACTTCGAACTCGCCCGAAGGCTTCATTAAATTAAGACCATTATTTGTCCCTATCCACAATCTACCCTTTACGTCCTCGTGCAGATGAATAATATTATTACTGCTAATAGTCGAACGTCGGCTGGCATTATGAGAATACTGTTGATAGATCCCTTTCTGTAAATTTATTTTATAAAGGCCGTTTATGTTTGTTCCGATGAAAAGCGTTTCGTTCTTATCGATATGCAAAGCCGACACACCTCTTTCAGGTATGGTTTTTCCAGGCCAGGATAAAGAATAAAAGCAATTGTCTCTAACATTGTATTTGAATACACCTGTGGTAAAGGTGGAAATGTATATATCCCCTCTGGTGCCCTCAACTATATACCATATATCTCGAAGCGGAATTTCCTGTTTGGTGACTGAATGATAGGCTTTCAAAGACTTGTAAGTCCCTTTTTCCCGATCATAAAGCTGCAAGCCTTCGTCAAAAGTTCCGATCCAAAAATTATTTCTGCTATCCTCCAGGAAAGATGTGACCGTTCCAACACGTTGCCCCCCTGGCTTGATCCTATGATGAGAGAACGTATTTGTTTTGCGATCAAACTGATCAAATCCTTCCCTTAGTCCAATCCATATCCTTTGCTGCGAATCTTCGTAAAAACAAAAAACTTCCTTACTTCCAAGGCTCTTAGCTTTTCCCGGCAGGTTCTTATAATGTGCAAATTTGGGTGGATGAAAGTCTTTTACTGAAAGTCCTACTATGCTACTAACCCAGATGTTACCCTCCAGATCGCAATAGATTCCATTCAATCCATTATCAATAAGCGACTTGCTGTCATATGGATCAGAGATGTAATTTTCAAAAGAATTTTCGTTCTCATTTAAAACACTAACCCCCCAGTTCGTCGCCACCCAGATCTTACCATCTCTGGATTCACAGATACCTGGTACATAATCTCCTAGTAAACTCGAGCTATCGTCTTTACTGTGTTTATAATGAATAAAGTTCTTTGACTTCCTTCTTAATACATTAAGTCCTCCGAATGCAGTGCCTATCCATACATTGCCACGGCTATCCGTAAACAGGGCTCTGATTCCATTAGCACTTAAACTCTTTTCATCCCCTGGAATATTTTTGTAATTAGTCGAAGTATTACGATCTGCATTTAAAACAGATATTCCATCCTCTGTCCCAATCCAAAGGTTATTACTTTTATCTTCAGTAATCGCTCTGATAAGATTGCTGACAACCCTGCCTTTAAAGTGAATAAAAGCTTTCTTCTTTCGGTCAAAAATATCGAGGCCTCTTTCGGTTCCAACCCACAAATCTCCCTTATGATCCTCAAATATGGCAGTAACGCGATCAGAACTTATACTGGAGGATACTTTAGGATCGTGACGATAGGAAGTAAAAGAATTAGTTTCATAACTATAAATATTTAATCCGCCTTCATGAGTACCTATATAAACCACCCCTGCTTTATCTACAAAGCTGGTAACAATACTGCTATTACTTAGACTACCCTTCTTTGTATTATCATGACGAAATACCTTAAACTTATATCCGTCGTATTGATTAAGCCCATCAGAAGTTCCTATCCAAACGAAGCCCTTTTTATCCTGAACAACTGATGTCACATTACTTTGTGACAATCCATCCAAGCTACTCAAACGTTGGAAATCCTGAGCCTTCACCGAATAGGCCAGTAGTATAGCCGGGATTAACAGGATATATAGATAGGCATGCATACTGAGTGAAGCTTTTCTACTCATAATAACATCTTGAGGCTTGATAAATGGTTACAAAATTTATACTAAATGTACAGCTTTTAGTTACAGCTTGCTTCGATACAGCGCAGGGGAAAGCCCAAAAACTACAAAACAGATTAGCTAGTTTAAAACCCACGATAGGGAATAAAAGCTCACTCAAACTTTTTCTGGCATTTGAAACACGAGGTGTTCAATCACAAAAAAACCTGATACTGTATCTGAACAGTGCATCAGGTTTTTTACTAAGAATATTATTAGAAAGCCGAACTACCAGTAGACATTCAAATAAACCACTTCCTCATCCTCTGTGGTCTCTATCTCTACTTTTGGTACAGCACCTGGTACAGGTCTGAACTTCCTGATAAGACCAACTAACACTCCCCTTCCATACACTCCGGGATAAGGAGTACGATTTTTTAAACGGGCAGATCGTGCGTTCTCATCAAAAGATTCGAGCTCGATAAATCCTACGTCCCCTCCAACATGATTCATTTTGTACCCACCGTCAATACTAGCTAGTAGAGATTTAAAATCAAGCTTTAGATCGGGAACATTATTGGCAACACCTTTTCCAAGTGCGAAGATTGTATTTGGTCCGTATTTATTGGAAACGTCTTTCAAAACGTCTAACCAGCGCTGAAAATCATACCACTGCCCTTCAATAATATTCTCCAATCCATATTTTGCTAGGAGTTCGTTAATGGAAAGAGAATATTCGGACAAAGCTTGAAGCGAGGCTAAAATGGCTTGTCCGCTAATTTTAACGTCATCTGAAAAAGATTTAAAATGCATGTTATCTTTTAAATGGAATGGGATATACGAGCTCTGCTCAATTTAGTTACAAAATTATGCCGACTAAACCTTTAATCATCTTCGTATTCCAATTACTAAACACACACAAATGAAAAAGGTAATATTAACCCTTTTGGTAGCTGCAACCGGATTTGTAAGCGCCAATGCTCAGGATGGAGTATATCGGGATCAGCAAGGGGAATATCATTATGAAACCCGTGACCAGCAAGTTTGGGTACCGGAACAACGGGTTGGCGGAATCTTCGGAGTAGGCGGAAGAACCATTCCAGGTCATTATGAGACACGAAGCCAGCAGGTTAAAGTTTATAACAGGTACCCGAATAGCCCGTACGGTCAAGGACAAAAAGGCTGGGCAGGAAAGCATCCTCATGGAATGCCGCCGGGACAAAGGAAGAAGATGCAGCAGTCTTATTCTCCCAACTATCCTGACTTGAATAGAGATCGCGATTTTGACGATTACGGTGTCTATGACAATAGAAAAGGGTCAAAGAACCGCAAAAAGAACTAACTACACATTATAGGGGTCATTTTTGTTAAAAGAAAGAGAGCATGGTTATCCAAACATGCTCTCTTTCTCTTAGCAAATCATCTATTTCTTTTTAAGAGAAAACCTGCCGTATTCAGATTGATAGATCAGGCGCAAGTATAATTCCTTCAGCGGAGCGGTGTTATTAAGAATAAACAGCACGAATACTGCTGCGGTAAGGAATCCATAAGTATCAAAAACTGAACTAAGATATCCGCCAAGGATAAGGAATCTAACATATTCCAGGTAGTATATCCATTTGCGCTGTTCAAGCAAAGCCCCAACATATATCAATGTAACCATTATAAAAAGGGAACCGAATACCTTGTCTTCTAAATTAAGGTTTTTAAATAAAAGAGTTATTAGAAATAAGAGTGCAATGGAGAGCACGATTTGCAGACTTACATATAACTTAAATCGGGCACTAAGCTCTTTTGTTCCTTTATTGGGAAGAAACCGTCTTTCCAACTCTGGCCGTATATCCTGATCAAGATCTTCAGGACTGCCAAATACAATCTTTAATTTATTCCAAATTCCATCAACTCTCCTGCATGCCTCAGCAAGTTCCATGAAATAATGAAAATGCTGCCACATAAAACTATAACTATTTAGTTGATGAGTAAGACCGTAGACCGGCTTTTCATCTTCCTCCATATAAGTGCCGAATAACTTATCCCAAAACACGAATAGATCACCATAATTTTTATTGAGATACTTTTCATTGGAGGCATGGTGAACACCATGTAAAGACGGACTTATAAAAATGTATTCAAACCAGCCAAGCTTACCAATTATTTGGGTGTGCGTGAAGAATGAATAGGCTCCATGAACAACCAGGATTGTCATTACTAAACTGGGGTGAAAGCCAACAAAAGGAAGTACACACCAGAAAATATTTCGTATTAAAGCTTGAAATGTTGTAATACGGGCAGAAGCTGTATAATTAAATTCTTCGCTTTGATGGTGTACAATATGGGCTCCCCATAACAAGTTAATCTCATGCCCCAGCCGGTGGTACCAATACCAAACGAAATCAGTTGCCAGGAGTAGTAAAACCCATACATACCATACGTTGGGTATATGCGTCAGGGAGTGATGTTCATAGATATAGTTGAAAAGCTCGAAAAAACTACCAGAAATAAATAGGTTCATCAAACGTTCTGCTATTCCGATACTCAGATTTGCTACGGAGCTATCGTACTTGAAAAGGTGCTTCTTGTTTTTTCTAAGCGCCGCTATATATTCCAGCCCCACAAAAAGAAAGAAAGCTGGTAATCCAAAAGCCAGATAATTGTATTCCATAACCAGGAGCAAAAGTAACGTTAAAATAAAAAGAATACAAATCCTACTAAAACAATAGACTATCCGAATACAACCTCTCCGCCATCGATCAAGATTATTTAGCTATTTTTGTTGAAATAGTAAACTTGCAATCATTTTGACCAAGCATGAAATAATCAGTTGTGAACGATGCCGTACGAGAATAGAGTGCAAGGCTAACAACTTCACGCAATGCCAATGCAGCAGCATTCATCTTAATTTAAACGAAGTCCAATTTGTCAGTGAGCGTTTTGAGGGCTGTCTTTGTGCGAATTGTTTAACAGAGCTGAAACAAGAATACTTAACTTTGATTGAAAACGGTGACTATGACTCTTGAAGAACGAAAATCCTTATCAGAAACTAAGATATTCAAACCTGTATTTGCTACAGATACGAACCATTATAATACCCTCCATGGAGGGGTAGCAATGAAATTGATGGATGATACGGCTTTCATTGCCGCAACACGTTTCACGAGGCTTCCTGTGGTTACAGTATCTTCTGATCGAATCAACTTTACCAAGCCTATCCCTGAAGGCACTATCGTGGAAGTAGTGGCGAAAGTTACAGACGTAGGTCGTACAAGCGTCAAGGTCTCTGTAGACATTTTTATTGAGCAGATGTATGAAGAAAGCCGTGATTTAGCAATTCATGGTGTTTTAACATTTGTTGCCATTGATGCCGCTACTAAGAAACCTGTTTCTATTACTGAGCATTTGCAAAAACTAGGATTACAGCAGTAATTGGCTACTATGTAATGCTATATTGTCGATTTCTACTTTCTGTAAATTTCTATAACTTCACGACCTCAAATAGATAACAATGAAATTACTTGAAGGAAAAACCGCTTTAGTTACCGGAGCATCAAAAGGCATTGGCCGTAAAATAGCTGAAAAATTTGCTGAGCAGGGTGCTAATGTTGCTTTTACATATTTATCATCTGTAGAAAAAGGTCAGGCTTTAGAGCAAGAGCTTCAGGCTGCCGGCACTAAAGTTAAAGGCTATCGTTCTGATGCATCTAAATTTGATGAAGCTGAGAAATTAATTACTGATATTGTTGCTGATTTTGGCACTATTGATATCGTTGTTAATAATGCAGGAATTACCAAAGATGGTCTGTTACTTAGAATGACGGAACAACAATGGGATGAAGTACTTGAGGTGAACCTGAAATCAATTTTCAACGTTACTAAGGCTGCTTCTAAGATCATGATGAAAAACCGTAAAGGAGTCTTTATCAATATGAGTTCAGTTGTGGGTGTTCAGGGTAATGCCGGTCAGGGTAATTATGCTGCCTCTAAAGCTGGTATCATTGGTTTCTCTAAATCTATGGCAAAAGAACTAGGTTCAAGAAACATTCGTACGAACGTTGTTGCTCCTGGATTTATTAAAACAGAAATGACTGAAGTTCTGGATCCGAAGGTAGTGGAAGGCTGGGAAGCCGGAATTCCATTAAAACGTGCCGGAGAAACAGAAGATGTAGCAAACGCATGTGTGTTTCTTGCTTCTGATTTAGCAACTTACATCACAGGCCAGGTTATTGCCGTTGACGGCGGTATGCTTTAAGATCAAAGGAATTCCTAATTATATAAAACTATCAGGTGCTGATTTTACGTTATTTAATAAATAATCGTTTTATCCATGATAGCTTCTTTGCCTGTAAAAAGCAAAATAATTAAATGAAAATGGCATATTTACCTTCAGTACATATGCCATTTTTATTTCAAATACAATTTACTTCGCTCTCTGGTATTTGGGTTCTGCTTAGCCTAATGATTGGCTTAGCTTATGCCTTCTTACTGTATACCAAAAAAAGTCAGCTACCAGAGCCAATAAAACGACTACTGTTCACCTTACGCACAATAGCTGTAGCTCTTATCACCTTTCTCCTGCTCGCCCCTCTTATAAGAACTGAAGATAAAACAGTAGAAAAACCCTTAATTTTTTTATTGCTGGATAATTCAGCATCCATCACAGCTTCAAAGCAGGCAAACTTCAATCTCAATAATTATAATAGATCTTTAAGCCAATTGATCAAAGAATTATCAGAGAATTACGAGGTAAAAGCCCTGACCTTTGGTTCTGCTGTAAAACCATACAATAAGCCTTCTTATACTGATAAGGTAACAAATATTGGGGAGGCCTTAAGTTACATTAATGATCGTTTTGCAAATAGAAATATTGGGGCTGTGATCCTGGCCAGTGACGGTATTTATAACCGGGGAAGCAACCCACAGTACGAGGCTCAAAGTCTAAAATCTCCCGTTTATACAATAGCGCTTGGCGACACCGTACCGAGAAAGGATCTCCTGATTGCTAATGTAAACTATAATAATATTGTTTACCTGGGTAATGATTTTCAGATAGAGGTGGAATTGGAGGCCTATCAAAGCAAAGGAAGCGCTACTCGCATAAGTATAACTGACAGATCAGGTCAGGTATTTGATAAATCTCTTCCTATCTCTACAGCCGAATACAAGCAACGCGTTCCAGTTACTCTATCTGCTAAACAAAAAGGGATTCAAAAATATACGGTTAACCTCAGTCCTGTACAGGGAGAGCTATCAAAAGAGAATAACACCTACAGTTTTTTTGTTGAAGTTATAGATGGCCGCCAAAAAGTGTTGATTCTGGCCAACTCCCCTCATCCTGATATTGCAGCTATTAAACAAAGCATTGAAACAAATAAGAATTACGAGGTAAAGGTTCAATTCGCCGGAAGCCCCGATCGGGAGGATATAGCAAAAAGTAACCTTCTTATCCTTCATCAACTGCCTTCACAAGCTGTTCCCCCTTCAATTTTAAAGCAGTGGATCAATGGTAAAAACGCACTTTTTATTGTAGGAGAGCAAACAAATATCAGCGCCTTCTCATCCGTTCAAGATCTTTTAACAATCGTAAGCACGGGAAATAGTCAGGAGGCCTATGCAAAAGCCAATCCTAATTTTTACGACTTTGTTTTAAGCGAAGCTTCAAAAACAAAGATCAGTCATTTTCCTCCATTAATTACACCCTTTGGTAATTATACCATTAAAACTAATGCAACAACACTTTTTAGCCAGCAAATTGGTAAGGTTGCAACAGACAGGCCATTGCTTATATTTTCGGAAGAAGGAGAACAACGGTCGGCCGTTCTTGCAGGAGAAGGAATTTGGCGTTGGCGCTTGGAAGACTTTAAAGAGAATGGTTCACATCAGGCAGTAGATGAATTACTTACTAAAACTGTTCAATTTATCTCAAGCAAGGAAGACAAACGAAAGTTCAGGGTCTATGCAGCAAAAAACACTTTTGATGAGAATGAGCATATCATCTTAAATGCCGAATTATATAATAATGCCTATGAGTTGATCAATTCCCCGGAAGTCTCGCTTAATCTGGTGAACAATAAAGGAAAAACTTTTTCATTTCAATTTTCAAGAACTGGTAATTCCTACGTATTGGATGCGGGAACTTTGCCTTTTGGTGAATATACTTTTACTGGTACAACCCGGCTTGGTAACAACAAGTATAAATCAACAGGACGTTTTATGATCACCCGGGAACTTACAGAGTTACGACAAACAACCGCAAATCACCAGATACTATATAATATTGCAAAGCAGAGCAATGGCGAACTTGTGTTTCCCGAGCAGATCGGACTTCTAAAGGAGAAAATTAAAAACAATGAGCTGGTCAAGAATATCTCCTATGAAAACCGGCGGTACGAAGACATGATCAATTTGAAATGGCTCTTCTTTGTAATTCTTTTCCTACTAAGTCTGGAATGGTTAAATAGAAAAAGGAACGGAGAGCTGTGATGAACTACTGTGGCCGCAAATAAAACGAAGAGGATTTTGTCTTGCTTTTGCAAGTGCCATCAATATCGCCGTCCTGTTTCTGTTTACCTTTCAGGATATAGACTAAGCGGTTGGAAGAATTAAAACATCTAAAGATCCATGACCTTTCTTCTGCACTAAAATCGGCAGTCATAACATATTTTTTCCCGCTCACTGACTCGAAATAGCTGCCATGGTACCTTAAATAGGTATCGTTCTCTGAAACAAACTCGTTTGCCTTTTTCAAGGGGCGAAGCTCAATCTTGATATAAGAACGCCCTTTAACCTCTCCAATAAAAGATAACTTTTCCTCGATCCTGTCTGTTTGCAAAGGGATTTCCTGCCCGGCAAAAACGAGTGGAGATTCAGCATATAATAATACTGACAACAAAACGCTATAAAAGCATAATTTCCGCACAGGCAGCTATAGATTAGTATATATTAGAAGAATGAGCTCTTTTCTTTCTCCTTCTCTTTGATGATCACATATACGTCCTCGTTGTCTTTTTTCATCAAATACTTTTCCCGGGCAAATTTCTCAAGCATCTCCTGATTAGTGGTCAGCTCTTTTAAATCCGTCTTAACCCTTTCGGTTTCAGTAGTATAAAAGTCCCTTTCTTCCTCTAGCTTATGAAGTTGCTTACGATACTCATATTGGGAAAATAAATCATTCCTGTCAAAAAACAGCATCCATGCAACAAAGAATGCCGATACAAGAAAATATTTATTACTAATGATCCCAACGGTCCGTTTCATATACACAAATATATAAACATAGTGGAGCTTTCAAAATACATTAGGGACAGATTGTCTATAAGTTACACCCCTACCCTTATGTATTAATTACGACCATGCTACTTTTTTTCAGCTGGGATAAAAGCCATTGAAACTGAATTGACACAGTGACGAGTATTTTTATTAGTAAAGCCTTCCCCTAGAAACACATGGCCTAAATGTCCCCCACATTTCGCGCACACTATCTCTGTCCTCATGCCGTCCACATCAGGTACATGTTTCACTGCACCCTGAATTTCATCATCAAAGCTTGGCCAGCCGCAGTGTGAATCAAACTTATCTTCTGAACGGTAAAGCGGAGCATTACAACGGCGGCATACGTAAGTGCCCTTTTCCTTATTATTCAAAAGCTTCCCCGTACCAGGATATTCCGTTCCTTTGTGAACAATTACTCTTTCTTCTTCAGGTGTTAATTTATTATATTCCATCTTGTTCTTTGAGTTTTCAGTTGACTGTGCTTGTTTCTTTTCCTGTCCGCAAGAAGTAAGTGCGACAAACAGAAGACAGCCTAAAATACCTAAGGTTTTCATATATTTATTAAAGATAACGCTATTGTAAGATACCTGAATATACGGAAGCTTGACGCAAGTGGATTTTTTACATTATCATTATCACAGCAGATATCAATAATAGCCATAACTTTGAACATAAAGAGAGGCTTCTAAAGAGGTAAAGCACAATTAATGAAAGTTACGTTACTTGTTATTGGTAAAACCGAGGATAAATATCTGAAGGAAGGTATTGAAAAATATCTCAAGCGCTTGAAGCATTACATCAAATTTGAGCTACAGGAAATACCAGAATTGAAGAATACGAAAAGTCTGACGGAAGACCAGCAAAAGGTTAAAGAAGCAGAGCTTCTAAATAAATTCTTAAGTCCTCAGGATCAGGTTATATTATTGGATGAACACGGGCACGAATTCACCTCGGTCCAGTTCGCTGGTTTTATAAATAAAAAAATGCTCAGTAGCGTACACAACCTTGTTTTTATTGTAGGCGGTCCTTACGGCTTTGATCAATCCTTGCAAACCTTGGCCAAGGATAAATTGTCTCTTTCTAAAATGACATTCTCGCACCAGATGGTAAGGTTATTTTTCGTCGAGCAATTATACAGGGCTTTCACAATTTTGAAGGGAGAGCCATATCACCACGAATAGAAAAACGTTAACTATTAATAATAAACGTTCAGATTATGATTGAAGGATTCAAACCCCGTAATTACCGCTTCAAGGGAGCTGATACGGGAAGCGAAAAAAACCATTTTTGGTTGGCATTTTTAATCGGGATTGCATTCCTGGCTATAATAATATATTTCTTCTAAACAAGAAAGGCTGATTACTCAGCCTTTTTAGATTTTTTCGCTTTTGCAGCGGGTTTTTCTTCCTGCGCTACAGGCTCGGTTTCAACCACATCTTCTTGAGTTCCTTCTTCCCCTACTGCTGGTTCCTCATTGAATAAAGGAAGGTCTTTCAGAATATTAAACCAGGTAATGATCTTTTTCATATCTGACCCATACACCCTATCCTCATCATGGGTTGGCGCTACTTCGCGGAAAAATTCACGTAATGTTTTTCCGTCAGCTTTGGCATCAGGCACAGAGGCACTATTTTTTATTTTTTCAAGTATCTCTACCAGTTTCAGATCATCATCTTCACCAAAAACTGTAATATCTTCAAGTGACGCAAGCTTAGCCGTGCTTAGATTTACTACTAGCTTTAACTTCTGAGCATCCAGGCTTTCAAGCACGAATCCCGACTTGTTCTGTCCTATCACCTTGTATAATCCCGGTTTTCCGGAAACTGCTACTATTCCTCTTAAATTCATCTTAATTTAGATTTACGATTACCAAAATAAAAATGGGACAGGAACGTCCCATTGTTATTTCTTATTTCGCGTCTTCTTCCAGAATATCAATACCTAAAATCTTGTCTCCCTGACGGATTGCATCCACAACATCAACATTCTCCACTACTTTACCAAAGCAGGTATGGTTGCGATCAAGGTGAGCTGTATTTTTACGGCTATGACAAATAAAGAATTGGGAACTTCCTGTATCGCGGCCAGCATGAGCCATTGACAAAACGCCCCTGTCATGATATTGATTTTCACCTGTTAATTCACACTTAATACGAGTGCCAGAACCACCTGCTCCAGTACCAGTTGGATCTCCACCCTGGATAACGAAATCAGGAATTACACGATGAAAAGTAACGCCGTCATAAAATCCCTCTTTAGCTAATTTAAGGAAGTTAGCTACGGTATTAGGCGCATCTTTATCGTAAAATTGTACGGTCATGTCGCCTTTCTCTGTTTTTATAATCGCTTTGCTCATGTCTTTCTGTTTAATGTTAAAGGTGGCAAAGTTAATTATTTCATTCCACCCTCCCCTATAACTTCTCAGGATTATTTGCGTTATTTAAGCATGCCAAAATTAGGTATTACGCTTATTTTATTACTGGTATCGATGCTGTCACGGGCGGCCTCAATACTTATTCCAATGGACGAAGATCAGAAAAACCATCTTAAAGCCTATGGAATCGCATTTTGGACACTAAAAAGTGGAGCAGAAGCCGACTGGCTCCTCAACTACCGTGGGGGAAGTTTTCTAATCAAATACGCGCAATCATTGGAGAACGAATGTAAGGTAAGAGGAGTCTCTTACGAAGTGATCACGGATACAAAAGTAAATAGCATCCTTACAGAACTTGCCGATCCATCCGTTAATATGGATGTGGTCAAGTTGGAAAAAGCTCCGAAGATCGCTGTTTATTCTCCCAAAAATAAGCTTCCCTGGGATGATGCAGTTACCATGGTCTTAACCTACGCCGAGATACCCTATGATATTGTTTATGACGAAGAAGTATTGAAAGGCAACCTTCCGAAATACGATTGGCTACACCTGCACCACGAAGACTTTACCGGCCAGTATGGACGCTTCTGGTCAACCTTCAGATCTGCCAGCTGGTACATGGAAGATGTTAAACTGCAGGAAGCTACTGCGAGAAAAATGGGCTTTAAAAAGGTATCTCAAATGAAATTAGCAGTAGCCAAAAGCATCAGGGATTTTTGTTCAGGCGGTGGCTTTCTCTTTGCCATGTGTTCAGGAACTGATAGTTTTGATATAGCGCTTTCTGCTGAAGGTTTAGACATTTGTGAAAGCATGTTTGATGGAGACGGAGTTGATGCTTCTGCACAATCTAAGCTCGACTTCAGTAAGACCTTCGCCTTCCAAAATTTCAAACTGGACATGAATCCTTACAATTATGAATTTTCGAATATAGATGCTACTCCAACCCGCAATCTTGTCCAGCAGAACGACTTCTTTACCTTGTTCGACTTTTCAGCGAAGTGGGATATTGTACCAACAATGCTTACACAGAGCCATGATAAAGTAGTTAAAGGTTTTATGGGACAAACCACTGCATTTAAAAAAGATCTGCTGAAACCAGATGTATTAGTTATGGGTGAAACCAAGGTGGCCAACGAAGCCCGCTATATTCATGGGGAATTTGGTAAAGGCCAATGGACCTTTTATGGTGGACACGATCCCGAGGATTACCAACATGCGGTAGGTGATCCCCAAACAGACCTGAGTTTGCATCCTAATTCTCCTGGATACCGTTTAATCCTTAACAACGTCCTGTTTCCGGCAGCAAAGAAAAAGAAGCAAAAAACCTAACTCAGAATTAGAAACAACCATTCGATTTAAAATGCCGCTTCTAATCGTAGAAATTCCATTGTACCCCAAATCTCAGCAGAGATCCGGGCATTGGATAACGATTAACAGTATAGTAACCTTTCGACAAGAGCCCCTGATTGGCATAGTCGTACCTCAAGAATATATTTGCTCTTTTCAGTGCAAATTCGCCCCACACGTCTACAATAGGATAGGATGAAAATCGAACATCATTTCCAACGTAGAACTGACTAACGTTAATAGCGTAGGAGGGAGCATTATATTGAGAATTCCAGCGCAGATCAAATCCGGCATGAGCTGCAACTGAAGGAGAAAATCTCCTTTTATAATAGAAGCTATGGAAGGTATAGATCTCAGGCGTTTGCAGAAGATCTTGAAAATCTGATTTTTGGAGAACAAGATAACTCTCAAGATTGAAACGACCAAAGTGGAAATCTTTACGCCCGGTGATCTTAAGCATGTTGATAAGATTATCAGCCTGCATCGGCTTTATTTGCAAACTACTACTATCAGATCTTTCATAGTACAGATACTTCGACATCAGGAAATACTCAGCTTTCGCTCTGAAGTTATACTTTGGATTCAGGTATGTAAATGACAGGTTGTTAATTTTTGTATTATCGAAAGATTCATTCCAGTTGTGATAGAAATACGTTGATCTCTCATATAGAGCTTCCGGAGATTTATTTTGAATATATGCTCCTATTATCACCCTTCCTACTGATTTACTTAACTGGATCTCACTTTGTGCTTCGTAAAGGTAATCACCAGCATTCCGTCCAACAGTGATCTGGTTAATTGAGCCATTCACATACACCCTGTCACTGAAACGATAGCCCAAATCCCCCTTCAACGTTACGTTTTGAAAACCTTCTCTGTCAAGCGGTAACTGCTGGTACTTATACAGATCATGCTGTAGTCCAACATCAAGCTTCAACTCATTCTTCACAAAGCTTAAAGATCGTCCCCGTAAATAGAAACTATACCTGAATTCATTACTGATCCTTTTAACTGTAGTTGAATCTTTAAAAGCAAGTGTATCAGCAACCATAGAAGGAAACACACTTTGTGCGCCTGCTATAGGCTTATCAAAAGTGTAGGCATCATTAGCATAAGTGAACTGATGCGAGAACCGTTGAGTAGGTCGCACACTCGCAATCACCGAATCAGCAGTTTTAACGGTATCCAACCTGCCTATATAGTAAAACTGCTTGATAAAGTATTCCTTTTGCTTCCATACGTTCCTGACGGGAGGGTTTCCACCCAAACGTACGGTAGATGAAATTCCATTATCCTCTTTCTCTTCAAAGATGTTTTCATCCACTACTGAGCCGTTCTCGGCATTTTTGAGCGTATTAAACAAACCATTCACCAGTAAATTATACCGCTTCTTAGGCCCTTCATACCAGGTAAAAACACTTGCATTTAAATTGCTCGTATTTTGATTCAGGTAAAAACCTTCATTATTAACCCTGAAATAATTTGCCCCAAAATTCCAGTTTGGTTTAATATTCTGAGAGTGAGTGACTCTGAAGATCTGTTCCCTTGAGGTTCCGTTCACGTAATATAACGAGGTAAACGGAGTACGGGCTCTATAATATCGAATAGAATCCTGGTTTAACCGGTAAAAATCCAGCGAATGGAAACCAGGGTCAAAACCGATTGTCTTCCTGGGATTAAAAAGCATTTCCCTTGCAGGCTGACCTATATTCCCTAGATTTATAGTAGGTCGCTCCGGAGATATCAACGGATTATAATGATGGAAATGGGTCAATAATGTATCTAGAAAAACAGTTCGCGTGCTATCTTTTAGCAAACCCACAGTCGTGTACCGAATGTACTTTGCCGTAAAAATAACCGTATCCAGTTTCTCTTCCTCCCGCTTTCTCAGCGAGTCAAGTTCCTTGTCGGCACTCCGGCCTGTTGGTGGATTAGCAGGACGAACCTGAGCATATACCGAGGTTATGCAGGTCAGAATTAAACCTATGAGGAGCGAATAATATTTCATTATAAAGAGGACAGCAGTTCTTTTAATATAAGGGTCATTTTCGGCTCTGCTTCTTCGGCTACTTTTAAAATTTGTTCAACAGATACAGGTTCCAGTTCGTCATGATATCCTTCATCTGTTATCACTGATATAGCAAAGACCGGAAGCCCCATATGCTTGGCAACGATAACTTCGGGCACGGTACTCATTCCAACTGCATCTCCCCCTATGATCCTTAAAAACCTGTACTCCGCCTTCGTTTCAAGGTTCGGCCCGGCAACAGAAACGTAAACGCCTGTATGGCACCTGATGTTATTTTCTTTAGCAACTTGTGCAGCTTTTGCAATCATTTCCTTGCTGTAAGGTTGACTCATATCAGGAAAACGAGGACCCAGGTCATCGTAATTTCTTCCTCTTAAGGGATTGTCGTGCTGCAAATTGATATGATCCTCAATGATCATCAGATCTCCCGTCTTAATATCAGGATTTAAAGCGCCGCTGGCATTTGATACAAACAAATGTTTAATTCCAAGCATCTTCATTACTCTCACCGGGAAGGTTATTTGCTTCATATCATAGCCCTCATAATGGTGAAGGCGTCCCTGCATTGCCACTACATTCTTCCCCTTTAAAGTTCCAAAGATCAACCGCCCTGAATGGAATTCAAGCGTAGAAATAGGGAAATTTGGGATATTGGAGTACATCAACTTATGTTGAATCTCTATTTCTGATACCAGCCCACCTAAGCCGGTTCCCAGTATGATCCCGATTTCCGGAACGAAATCTCCAATACGCCTTTTTATATATTCCGTAGTACTATAAATATCAACCAACATATTCCTTAATTAAATTGTCAAACCCGTCAGCATCTGGTGAATGTATCCTTGCTGCTACCGGCAGGTAATAAACCGGAAACTCGTTTAAAAGTTCTTTAAGGCCAGCTTCCTGTAATCGCTGAGCATCTTTCTCTGTAGTGATAATAATTTTTTCAAATCCTGCACCCGACTTGAAATCATCTACAAGTTTAGTAATATTTTTTATTGTAAAAGGGTGATGGTCGGGATATTCATGATGTTTAACATTCTTGAAAAGACTTTCCAGCTTGTCAACCAGAGGACCAGGATTAGCTATCCCGGAAAGAAGATAAACGACAGTTTCCGAAGACAGTGACGCCAGGGCTGTTGGCTTATTTTCGCCGAATACAGGTATAAGATCTCCGTAGTCCAAAAATGAATAAAATACTTTTTGATGAGAAAAGGGTTTGATCCGCTTCAAAATGATCTCCCGTTCCTCTTGCTCAAGGGTTTTAGGGGTTTTTGTGACAATAATAACCTGTGCACGTTTTCTACCGGCGAAAGGCTCCCGAAAATTACCTGCAGGAAACACAATAAAAGGTTCGTCCAGCCGGGAATAATCAAATAATAATAGGTTAAGCCCCGCCTCTACTGCCCGGTGCTGAAAAGCGTCATCCAGAATAACTACATCATGGTCCCACTCTAGTATATCCAATCCGGTCACTCTCTTTTCTGCTACAGCTACGGTGATATCCTTAAATTTTTTACGGAACTGTAAAGGTTCATCTCCCGCATCTTTTGGTGAATCCTGTACCTCTACAAAACGAAAGCCTTGAGTTTTTCGCCCGTAACCGCGACTTAAAACAGCTACCCTTTTTTCGCCTTTTAGTAAGCGGATGATATATTCGGCCATCGGACTTTTGCCTGATCCTCCTACAGCCAGATTACCGATACCAATCACTGGAACCGGATATTTCTTCGACTTAAAAACACCAGCATCGTAAGCCAAATTCCTGAGAAAGACGATTACTCCGTATAGAACAGATAAAGGATACAAAAACAGGCGCAGATAGTGCATCTGACAAAGATAGCTTATTCAGAGGGAATAAGGCTCCGCACCCTGTCATTTCAATAACCGCTCAGCACCCTTCTTGCAGCCTCTCGCCCACTCATAAGTGCAGCTTCCACTGTTCCAATCTGGGGTCCGTGATAAATTCCTTCTCCTGCAAAATAGAGCGTTTCCTGAACTGCATTCCCTAAAACAGCTGCCGCATTAGGTTCTTCTACCGTGGTATAAGTATAGGCCCCTCTTGAAAATGGATTATTGGTCCAATTGCAGGCATGAGCATGCTTCAGTCCCGCACCTAACAGCTTTGAATCCAACTCGAAGATTTTACTTAAAGCATCTAATGCTATCTCAATTAGCTCACTTTCTGGTTTATCCTTTAGCTTTTCCACGGAAGGTCCGGCAAGCCAGCCCGTTAATACTTTGGAAGGAGATGGATTTTGCGTCCACCAAACAGGAATAATTTCATTTGAGAAAATAAAACCTGCATCCTCTGGCCAAAAGCATTGATCAAATTCCAGGACAACTTTTATCACAGAGCCAAAGCCCATGGCCCTAACAGCTCCCATCCTTATAGGCAAGGGCGGAGTAAAGTTAACAGCACCTGCACTGCCGTCTTTAATCTGGAGGACACCTAAGGGAATGGTGATGATAACTTTACGGGCAGCGTAGCGCTCTCCGTCAATGGTTATAGCTTCTACGAAACCACGGGACCAGTTGAAATGAGAGACAACTTTACCTGTAACAATTACAACACCAGCGTCCAGACACTCATTTTCCAGGTGCTCGATCAATTTACTATATCCACCTTCAACCCGGTACTGATGCTCCTGATCATCCTGCTCCCACTCTTTTTTTAGACTCAAAACACTAACTCTATTAGCGTCTGCAGCATCGTAGCCCTCGGCAAAGCGGATGACGGATTCTCGTAACTCTTTGTGCTGTTCTTCTTTGAAATATCTATCTAAAAACTCAGTCAATGTGATATCTTCCGTAAGGAGGTCTAGCTTTTCATTAAACTCAGGCCAGAACTCCTGGTCTGAGCCATAATCCTCAAGCTTACCATCCCTTGAAAAGTAACTTTTGCCCGAAATATTACTAAACTCTATTCCAGCCTCTTTTAAAAGTTCAAAGGTAAGTTCAGCATTCCCATGTATAAATTCCGCGCCAAGCATAAAAGGAATAGTGCTGCCAGATGCCGGAATATCAAGTATACGTCCTCCGGTTTTTTCTTTTGCCTCCAGCACCGTAACCCGTCTGCCCTCTCTGGCAAGTTCTCTGGCTGCCATCAGTCCGGATGCGCCAGCTCCAATTATTAAAATATTTTCGTCTACCATGGTTAACTATCAACAAGCTTCCATTAATGTGGTTTACTCAAACTTTTTTGTTAACCTGAGCTAAACAAATCTTCACTTGTATTCGGGACACAAGATAGAGGATTGTTAGTCATTAAGCTCAGTCTTCAACAAGCTCAATAAAACTCCATTGGTCCAGCCGAATCCGTCTTGCGTTGGATACTCTCCCCCTCCTGCCACCTGGGTAGTGTCTACTACATTATATTTTTCCATTAACTTACCAGATCTATTAAACACCTTAATATTTAAGCTTACCCATCTTCTGGAGATTTCCATGGCCAGCTTTTTATTCCCATACTTATTCAGGCCAGAAATAGCCAACCATTGCAAGGGAGCCCAGCCATTGGGTGCATCCCATTGTTGGCCGGTATTAACTGGCGTAGTAAGCAAACCGCCAGGCTGCAGGAAGGTGCGTTGCAATTGCACTGCGATCGCGTTTGCCCTGTTTTGCTTAACCATTTTGAAATACAAAGGATACATTCCGGCTAGGGAGAGTTGGGGTGTTTGGGTGAGGGTTCTCCAATTATAATCTCGGAAATAACCTAAGCCTCTGTCCCAGCAGAATCGATCCAGCGCGATTTTTCGTCTCTCTGCTAACTCTAACATGTAAGTCCGTTTTAAATCATCTTTCTTCCTGGTATAAGCCATAGCAAGGGTTTGTTCGAGATGATAAAGAAGACAGTTCAGATCGACGGCAATAATATCGGTAGTTTGAATGGTGCTCAAGTTCTTTCCGTCTGCGAACCATCTGCTGCTGAAATCCCAGCCTGATTCAGCTCCCGACCTTAAATCCCTGTAAACTTTGCCAGATACTTTTTGGCTCTCTTTTGCAGTTTTTACATCCTCTTTAAATGCTTCCTCCCTTGGCCAGTCGCCTTTATCGCAATACCGGTTCAAGACACTTCCATCCGGAAGATGCACTACATGTCCAACCGCCCCTTTTTTAATTCCCCGGTCATCCATCCAGAATTTGTACTCTTTCTCCAACGCGTCCCGGTTTGCTTTAAGGATAGAGTCTGCTTTCTCCTTCTTTACCTCCATCAGCAAGCGTACCATTAATGAGAAAAATGGAGGTTGAGAGCGGGTTAAGTAATAGGTGCGGTTTCCATTGGGAATAAAGCCATAAGTTCTGATCAGCGATGCGAAATTATTAACCATATTTTCAATAAGGTCATGTCTGCCGCTATGAGCTAAACCGAGCATAGTGAAATAGGAATCCCAGTAATAGATCTCCCTGAAACGCCCTCCGGGAACAACATACGGCTTGGGTAATTGGAGTAAAGAGCTATTAACCGGCACTTCCGTGGGATTCCGCGTCAATACCTCCCAAAGCTCGTTAATGTGACCTTCTACATCTGATTTATTAAGTGTCTTGAAAGGTTTGTTAGTAACAGCTGGCAAACGAAAGTTTTGACTAACAAAATCTTTAAGATTAAACGCTGCAGCACCTTTACTACTTTGGTAAGCTTCCATAATTTCCTGTGGCGACTTTAAAGGAACACAATCAGGAAAGGTCTTGCTGTCAGGAAAAACCCCTGAAAGTTGCACGGTGTCAAACAAGCCTGGAAAAACATTCCGGGGTGGATCTTGCCTAACCTGAGGGTGAGGTGTTTCTTTACAAGAAACCAATAAAGAGAATACGATAAAAGATTGCAGAAGAAGGTTTCTCATATTTTATCATACAGTTTAATCCTTTTTTAGTTTAAAAGCTCTAATCCTTACTTTTACACTAAAAAACACTGATGAAAATAAAAGCACTTTTAATCCTGTTATTGGCCATCACTGCCTTCTCTTTTAAAAAAAGAAGAACTGAAGATGTTTTCAAAGCAGATACGCAAAAAAGCTCCATCGAATGGATTGCAGGCAAGGTAGCTGGCGAGCACCGGGGACTCGTCAAGCTAAGCAACGGCTCCTTAATTATGGATAATACCAATCTAAAAGGCGGTTCCTTTACTATTGATATGAAATCAATGACTGTTACCGACTTGAAGGGCAGCTCAGCCCAGAACCTATTGGGACACCTTCGCGGTGAAGATTTCTTCGCTATTGAGAAATTCCCTGCATCATCTTTTACAATTACTAAGGTAACTCAAAACGCTCCGGATAAAGCCACTATTACAGGCAATCTTACCATTAAAGGAATTACCAACAGCATAAGCTTTCCGGCTAGTTTGAAAAAGCAGAAGAACGGCTTAACTGCCCTGGCAAGAGATGTAAAAGTAGATCGTACAAAATATGATATCCGCTATCGTTCCAAAAGCTTTTTCGGTGACATCGGTGATAAAGCTATAGACGACGAGTTCATACTTAATATTAATCTCGTTTGTAGGAAATAGAGTGTTACATGTTAAGATTTACGAAGCGAACTTCTTTCGTACTTCGTAAATCTTTTTCTAAAGGATCCTAAAGGCATCTCCCTTCATTTCTACCCTTCCTGTTGCCTGGCTTTTCGCATGATAAAACAAGCAGAGCCAATTATTCTCAGCTGCTAATTTTCCGTAGTGATCACGAAGCTCCATTGCCTTGGTAGGATCGAAGTCGTACTTCGCCTTAAATTTCCTTAGAAGTTGTTCAGGCTCTGGAAGTATATCTCCTCCAAAAAACACTTTCTCGTCCCCATCCTCGATTAAGAATACCTGATGGTACTCGCAGTGGCCTCCGGTTAATTCATAGGTCACCTGGTTATTTAGCCGTCCGGCACCTTCTATAAAATTAACACTTCCACTTCTCTGCACTATATCAAAGATCTCCGTCCGGTATGACTTTGATGGGCTACTGTATGCACTTTCCCACTCACCCCTGTTAATTACATATTCAGCATTGGGAAAGCTCAATTGCCATTTCCCATCCCCTTCAAATACCATTCCTGCAGAATGGTCAAAATGCAGATGAGACATTAATACAAGATCTACATCACTTGGATCATAGCCTGCTTTTTTTATATTCTCATGAATAAGCAATTCTCCGCGTTCTGTTTTAAAACCCAAGCCAGTATCAATAACAATAAGATGGCTGGACGTTTCGACAAGAAAGGGCTGCACGTAAACAAACAGCGAACCGGGCCTGTCTTTATAATCGTGAATGTTCGGGTCGAAGGGAATGAATTTTTTAGATATGTCTACAGAATAAGAACCCTCGTATAATGGAAATACCTTCATGTGTCTTGCTGAATTAACGCGTGTTTACTAACAATATAACTTGCTCCTTCATCGTTCAGTCACCTTAATAAAAATGTTCACTGATAATGAAATGCTTACAAAAGCAGGTACGGACAAATACTATATTTAGTGTTATATTTACCCCTTAAACCCGTAAAACAATGAATTCAAAGCGGGTATAAAACCTAACAAAGATATGCAAAAAAGGTGGGCAGAGCAGGTTGTTACTAATATTGAAGCAGTAGAAGATCTAAAAAGTCAACTTAACATCGATGAGGTGCTGGCTTCGTTACTTGTTAACCGCGGCATTACCTCCTTTGAAGACGCTCGTTGTTTTTTCCGTCCCGAGCTTTGCCATTTGCACGATCCTTTTCTGATGAAGGACATGGCGACAGCCATTTCCAGAATTGAAATAGCCATCGCCCGAAAGGAGAGTATCCTTATCTATGGCGATTATGATGTTGATGGTACCACAGCTGTGTCTTTAGTGTACAGCTTTTTCAAGAAGCTCCACTCATCGATCGACTATTATATTCCCGACAGGTATAAGGAAGGGTACGGAATTTCTATACAGGGAATTGATCATGCCAAACAAAACGGATATTCGCTGATCATCGCTCTTGATTGCGGTATTAAGTCGGTTGATAAGATCGATTATGCCAATTCCTTGGGTATCGACTTTATCATTTGCGATCACCACCTTCCCGGAAGCATTCTACCTGCTGCAGTTGCTGTTCTTGACCCTAAGAGACCTGACTGCCATTATCCCTATAAAGAACTATCAGGTTGCGGGATAGGTTTCAAGCTTGTTCAGGCCTATGCGCAGAAAAATGATATCGCTTTTGATGACATTTGTTGTTACCTGGACCTGGTAGCAGTAAGTATCGCATCAGACATAGTACCAATAACCGGAGAAAACCGGGTACTGGCCTGGTATGGATTGAAAAGGCTGAATGAAGCTCCATGTAACGGACTAGCGGCTCTTATAGAGATCTCGGGAAAAAAACAGTACACCATATCAGACATTGTCTTTATGATCGGCCCGAGAATAAATGCAGCCGGACGTATTGACGATGCGAAACACTCAGTTAGTTTGTTGATCGCTTCCGATGAAGAAGTTGCGAAAAACCAAAGTTTACTGATCAATTTAAAAAATACAGAAAGAAAAGAACACGATCTGAATATAACTGAGCAGGCACTTGCAATGATCGATTCAGACCCAGACCTCCAAAGTCGTAAAACTACCGTGGTTTATAATGAAGGCTGGCACAAGGGTGTTATCGGCATTGTTGCGTCGCGACTCACGGAAAAATATTACCGTCCAACCATCGTTCTTACTAGTTCAAACGGTCATGTTGCTGGTTCTGCACGTTCTGTTATCGGCTTTGATCTCTATGAAGCACTAAGCTCTTGCAGCGATTTACTGGAACAGTTTGGGGGGCATAAATATGCCGCGGGACTTACGTTGAAGCCCGAAAACATACCAGCATTGCAACAACGTTTTGAGGAAGTAGTAGCGCAAACTATCCCTGAGGAATTATTAATACAGGAAATAGGTATTGATGCAGAGCTTAATCTGGAGAAGATCAATTCGAAGTTTTTTCGGGTACTGAACCAGTTCGGTCCTTTTGGGCCTCAAAACCCTGCACCAATATTCGTATCAAAGAATGTTAAGGTAGCAGGAAAGGCTAGTTTTGTTGGAAATAATCATATCAAAATGAATATTTACCAGGGAAAGTCCCCTATCTTTGACTGCATTGGATTTGGACTAGGCCAGTATGTACCACTTATAAACAATGGTTATCCGTTTGATATTTGTTACACTATAGAAGAAAATATCTGGAAAGAAAAACGCTCTATCCAACTGTGTGTTAAGGGGATAAGAAGCGTGGTTTAACATATTCAGAATGATATTAAAAGCAGAAAATCTTGTTAAGAAATATAAACAACGGACTGTTGTTAACAACGTTTCCTTTCACGTAGAACAAGGCGAGATTGTAGGATTACTTGGGCCGAACGGTGCAGGAAAAACCACATCTTTCTATATGATCGTCGGACTGATAAAACCAACGGAGGGTCATGTGTTCCTTGAAGATGAAGATATAACAGAAGATGCGATGTTTCGCCGCGCGCAAAAAGGAATTGGATACCTGGCTCAGGAAGCCTCTGTTTTCAGAAAACTTTCTGTTGAAGACAATATCCTGGCTGTGCTGGAGATGCGAAAATTGAGTAAAGAGCAGCAAAATGAAAAATTGGAAGAGCTCTTAACCGAATTTAGCTTGCACCGGGTAAGGAAAAACCGCGGAGATCTGCTTTCAGGTGGAGAACGCAGGAGAACGGAGATCGCCCGGGCTTTAGCAGCAGATCCAAGTTTTATATTGCTTGATGAACCTTTCGCCGGTGTAGACCCCATCGCTGTAGAAGAGATCCAGTCTATTGTAGGAAAATTAAAGCACCGCAATATTGGTATCCTGATCACCGACCACAATGTACAGGAAACCCTTTCAATTACTGATAGGGCATACTTACTTACTGAAGGAAAAATAATGCTTACCGGCACTCCGACCGAAATTGCGAACAATGAAATGGCTCGTAAATTCTATCTCGGTCAACACTTCGAACTACGCAAAAAAAAGTCAGATACTAACCCGATATGACCATTGTAAACTCCATATTCACCTGGTTCATGAAGAAGCGAATGCATCAGATTGAACTTTTCATCAAGTACCCACATGATGTTCAGGATGAAGTTTTCAGAAATTTGCTATCAGGAGCTCGCAATACCGAGTGGGGTAAATTATACGATTATAATTCCATACATAACCAGGAGCAGTTTAAAGAACGCGTTCCTATTCAAACGTACGAAACATTAAAACCTTATATAGAACGCATGCTCAATGGAGAGCAGAACGTTCTTTGGGGAACAGAGATACAATGGTTTGCCAAATCTTCCGGCACTACAAATGACAGGAGCAAGTTTATTCCAGTTAGTAAAGAATCATTGGAAGAATGCCACTACAAAGGTGGTAAAGACATGCTTTCCATCTATTGTAATAACAGGCCGGATGCTCAGATCTTCACCGGAAAGTCTTTAGCACTTGGTGGAAGTCATCAGGTGAATCAGGCTAGCGGCGATATCTACTATGGCGATCTTTCTGCAGTTCTAATAAAAAACCTTCCAATCTGGGCTGAATTCTATCGCACTCCCGATATGTCCATCACTCTTATGGATAATTACGAGGAAAAGATCGAGAAAATGGCCAGAGCTACTATGGATGTGAACGTAACTAATATATCAGGTGTTCCTACATGGACGGTTGTATTAGCGAAACATTTACTGGAGATCACAGGCAAGAAAAACCTTCTCGAAGTATGGCCAAACCTGGAGCTATATATCCATGGTGCTGTCAAATTCACTCCTTACAAAGAGCAATTCAGGCAATTGATACCATCCGGTACAATGTACTACCTGGAAACCTACAATGCCTCTGAAGGTTTCTTTGGCATCCAGGATCAGTCAGATTCCGACGAAATGCTCCTGATGCTGGACTATGGCATCTTCTATGAGTTTTTACCGATGGAATCTTTCGGGCAGGAGAATCCCAAAACACTTGGGCTTCATGAAGTGGAGGTTAATAAGAATTACGCTTTGATTATTTCTACCAATGGAGGCCTATGGCGCTACATGATCGGAGATACTATCAAATTCACATCTCTCTCTCCTTATCGTATTCAGATAACCGGGCGAACGAAGCATTTCATCAATGCGTTCGGTGAAGAAGTGATCATAGACAACGCTGAAAATGCTTTAACGAAGGCTTGCGGCGAGACTGGAGCCATTATCAAAGACTATACCGCCTGTCCTATCTATTTCAATGAGAACGAAGCCGGAGGGCATGAATGGATCATAGAATTCGAGCAACACCCAAGTGACATAGATAGGTTCACCGACATTCTTGATAATACGCTCAGGGAGATCAATTCAGATTATGACGCGAAGCGTTTTAAGGATATGGCTCTTCGAAGACCGCTGATTCACGTGGCCCAGGAGGGCACGTTCTACAATTGGCTTAAAACAAAAGGAAAACTTGGAGGACAACATAAGGTCCCAAGACTTGCAAACGAACGCAAATACGTGGAGGAGATCCTCGCAATGAGGGAAGGCTCCCCTGCTTTTAATTGATAAAAACCGATCAGCTCTAAAAATACTCAAAGTTGTTTTAGAGCTGATTTATACCTGACTTCCTCTCACAACTGGTTAAGACCTTCCTCCAACTCCTTTAAACACTACTACAGATGCTTCTCGTTCTCCGGATGACCTAGTTTTTTCGGAAATAATAAGGACGCAACCACGCTGATGGTAAGAATAAGCAGAATAACAAAAAGTGAGTGGGTAGTAGTGAAACCCCAGGTTTGTAACCAATGATGAGCCAGCATCTTCAATCCAATAAACACCAGTAGAAAAGAGAGTCCTACTTTCAGATAATGGAATTTGTGGATAATGTTCACCAATAGGAAGAACATAGACCGTAAACCTAAAATTGCAAAGATATTTGAGAAGAAAACAATATAGGGATCTTTGGTAACTGCAAAAATCGCGGGGATGGAGTCGACAGCAAATATCAGATCTGTAAACTCAATAATCAGTAGAACAATAAATAAAGGGGTTACGAACCTTTTACCATTCCGCTGAATAAAGAAACGCTTACCGGCAAATTCCGGATATACAGAAACAAATTTTGAAGCAAACTTAACAACCGCGTGGTTCTCAGGATCGATCTTATCTTCCACATTCCTGTTCACGAACATCATGATGCCGGTGTAAACCAGGAACGCTCCGAACAAATAGAGTATCCAGCCAAACTCACTAATTAATGTAGCGCCCAGGAAAATAAAAAGGAACCGCATCAGCACTGCACCCACAATTCCCCAAAACAGCACTCTATGATAGTACTTTTCTTCAACGCCAAAAGCTGAAAAGACCAGCACCATAACAAAGATATTGTCAACGGATAAGGCATACTCTACTACATAACCTGTAATAAACTCTATAGCTAAGTTATTTTTATAGATCCTTAAGCTACCTTCATAATCGGCGGGATTAATTTTGATATTGTGAAGGTTCTCCCTGGTTATTGCTTCCAGTTGTGCGAAAGAAGTGATCCCATGCAACTGGTCTCCTTCAAATTTAAGAATAAAGTAAAACCCTACAGCAAAAGCAACCCAGACGGCGCTCATAATTGCAGCTTCCCGAAGCTTAACCGCATGCTCTTTTCGGTTAAACAGACCAAGGTCGATAGCTAACATAAGGACAACGAAGAGTAGGAACCCTCCGAAAAACAGAACTTCATTGGACATAGATCTTACTTTTTACGTTCGGTAGTAAAACGCACTAACTGCTCAAGGCCAGTCCTTGCTTCACTTTCCGGGAAGCTTCCTAGTATCTCAAAGGCTTCATCCTGAAAGCGGTGCATTTGCATTTCTGCATAGGCCAATCCCCCACTGTTTCTTACAAAGGAAATTACTTCTTCAACCTTTGCCGAATTCTCATTATGATTCTTAACAAGATTGATGATATGATGTTTTTCAGTCTTACCAGACTTACTTAACGCGTAGATTAATGGTAGTGTTATTTTTTTCTCTTTTATATCAATACCTAAAGGCTTCCCTACGTCGTCTGTTCCAAAATCGAACAAGTCGTCTTTTATTTGAAAAGCCATGCCCACTTTCTCGCCAAAAGATCGCATTTTCTCTATCACAACTGCATCCTTATTAACAGATGCGGCTCCTACTGCACAACATGACGCTATCAGAGAGGCAGTCTTTTGCCTGATCACTTCGTAATAAATATTCTCATTAATATCCAGCTTCCGGGCCTTTTCCATCTGTAACAACTCCCCTTCGCTCATCTGCTGAACAGCTTCGTTAACGATCTTCAATAAACCAAAGTCATCATTGGCCAGCGAAAGCTGCATCCCTTTTGCAAGTAAAAAGTCACCAACCAGAACAGCTACTTTATTCTTCCACAAGGCATTTACCGAAAAGAACCCTCTTCGCTCATAAGAATTGTCAACAACGTCATCATGTACAAGGGTAGCGGTATGTAATAGTTCCACAAGAGCAGCTCCCCTATGTGTAGCCTCGTCAATTGTTCCGCATAAGCTGGCCGAGAAGAACACAAACATTGGACGGATCTGCTTCCCCTTCCTCTTAACGATATAATGGGTTATACGGTCGAGCAAAGGCACAGAACTCTTCATTGAAGATTTAAATTTCTCTTCAAATACATCAAGTTCCTTTTCTATCGGTTTTTTGATCTCGTCTAGCCTGGACATTGAAGCTTAAATTGTAGATTGAGCTACATCAATACGCTCATCGCGCAAACATAGCTTAAAAAAGTAGAATTTTAATTATTGTTTAGTAAAACTGATGGTCGACAGATCCTTGAGATGATAGGACAGTCAGAACGTTCTATGCTCATAATCAAGCAAGTGCAGGTATAAAATATTACTTTCATTCTTCAATTTTTTAACTTCAAAAACTATTATTAAAAACTTGTAAACAATTTCCTTAACCTGCGTATAAAGAACATCAACGATCCCTTATCTAAATGAAATATTATAAATTGGTATTAACCGGAGGCATCCTTATTATTACCGCCTTTTTCATGGGCAGTTTCTTTATTGCCAAAAATTTCTTCATTCAACGAAGTGTCTTTATTGAAGCTTCAGATACTGCTGCATTTGATTATGCCTCTAATTATAAGCACTTCAATAGCTGGAATCCCTTTTACGAAAAAGAACCCAAAGCCAGATATAAAATAAGTGGTAGCCCTGGCACAGCAGGATATTCATTCTCCTGGCATGGGGAAGAAGTAGGGAGCGGCAAATTCGAATTTGTTGGAAACGAACGCTACAAAGCAATTTATCAGAAGTTAACCTACGAGAGACCTTTTGAGGGCTCTTTCCTCAATTACATGTATTTTACTAAAACTTATAAGGGGATTATTGTTACCTGGGCATTCTGCGGAGAGAATAAGACTACTTTAGATAAGTGGAAGAGCCTTTTCTACGACCAGATGGTGGGGGAAGATTATCAGATGGGATTAAATAAGCTTAAAGAAGAGCTTGAGAAACAAACATTAACAAGTTCAAAACTTCAAACCAAAACAGCGTCAAGCCTGTAAAGTAACTTTCGGAGGCTAAACTATTGAAGCGAGGTTTAACTCATACGGCTTTAAAAGAAAAAGTCCCGCTGTTTACCAGCGGGACTTTTTTATGATTTAAACTTTTTTATACTCCTAACAATAATCTTGTTGGATCTTCAAGAAGTTGTTTCACTTTAACAAGGAACCCTACCGATTCGCGACCGTCAATGATACGGTGATCATAAGAAAGAGCGACGTACATCATCGGGCGAATAACCACCTGCCCACCAATTGCCACCGGACGCTCAACAATATTGTGCATACCTAAAATTGCTGATTGTGGAGCATTGATGATTGGGGTTGACATCATTGATCCAAACACTCCGCCATTGGTGATAGTGAATGTTCCTCCTGTCATTTCATCAATAGTAAGCTTGTTCTCTCTCGCCTTTCCAGCCAGTGTTATCACTGCTTTTTCGATACCCGCTAGAGATAATTGTTCTGCATTACGAATAATTGGAACAACCAGACCTTTTGGAGCAGATACAGCAATGGATACATCTACGAAATCACTGTAAATGATCGAATCCCCGTCAATGCGAGCATTAACAGCAGGAAACTCTTTCATTGCCTCGCAAACTGCCTTAGTAAAGAAAGACATAAAGCCCAGGCCTACGCCATGAGTTTCTTTAAACTTATCCTTGTACTTAGCGCGAATATCCATGATCGGCTTCATATCCACTTCATTAAAAGTGGTAAGCATAGCCGTTTCATTCTTAACTGCAACCAAACGTTTTGCGATAGTCTTACGTAAGTTCGACATCTTTTCAGGACGCTCGTTTCTTGCTCCTCCAAAACTAGCCGGAGCAGCAGGTGCAGCAGCTTTAGGTGCCGGTGCAGCAGCAGCCTGAACTTTAGGTGCCTGTGCGTTTACTGCATCGTCCTTTGTGATACGGCCACCAACACCTGTTCCGCTAACAGAAGCTGCATCTACCCCTTTTTCAGCCAAAATTTTAGCAGCAGAAGGAGACGGAGTTCCCGCAGCGTAAGAATTTGCAGACGATGCTGCTGTTGATGCTTTTGCCTCAGGAGCTGAACTCGCTGCTGGCTTAGCAGCGGGAGCGGCAGCACCAGAAGCAATCTGACAAACAATAGCACCGATCTCTAAAGTATCACCTTCTTTAGCTACATACTTCAAAGTACCTGCAACTTCTGCAGTTAATTCAAATGTAGCTTTGTCAGACTCCAGTTCGGCAATCTGCTCATCCATTGCAACAACTTCACCTTCAGCCTTTAACCATCTTGAAAGAGTAACCTCAGTGATTGATTCGCCCACTGGCGGAACTTTCACTTCAACAACTCTGCTTTCCATAGCTACAGGCTCCTGGCCACCAACTACCTCTTCTGACAAAGAAGGAGCCGCAGCAGCTGCAGCGCCACTCTCTTCAACTGATGCTACAATGGCACCAATTGCTAATGTATCGCCTTCAGCAGCAATCGTTTTTAAAGTTCCTGCCTTTTCAGCTGTTAGCTCAAAAGTGGCTTTATCAGATTCAAGTTCAGCGATAACTTCATCCATTTCAACCTGGTCACCATCCTTCTTAATCCAACGGGACAATGTTACTTCTGAAATTGATTCGCCTACCGGCGGAACCTTGATCTCTAAACTCATAGTTTTTTATCTTCTTTAAATTCTGTTAATCTACGTTTACTACTTTCTTTGTTGTTTTAACAACTGCTTTCTTAACCTCTTTTCCAGCTACATCTTCAAATGCTTTTCCTACAATGTAAAGTTGCTGGGAAATGTGTTGTTTAGCGTAACCTGTTGCTGTACTGCTTGCCTCTTTTCTTGAAATTACTTCAAGATTTAGCTCAGACTTCCTGAACTTACGGCAGATATATGGCCATGCTCCCATATTTTCAGGCTCTTCCTGTACCCAGAAGAACTCGGCATTCACGTATTTATTTTTCAATTCGCGAAGCTGGGTGATCGGAGTAGGATACAATTGCTCAACCCGCACAATAGCTACATCTTTACGCTGATCAGCTTGTTGTTTCTCTAATAGATCGTAGTAAATCTTACCAGTACAGAATAATACTCGTTTAACATCTTCTGCAGTAGCGTAAGTATCATCAATAACTTCTTGGAACGCCCCTTGAGTAAATTCATCAATAGTACTTACACACAGTGGGTGGCGTAGTAAGCTCTTCGGAGTAAATACAACCAAAGGCTTACGGAAATCACGCTTCAACTGACGGCGTAATAAGTGGAAGTAGTTACCAGGTGTAGTGATATTCGCTACCTGGATATTGAAATTTGCACATAGCTCAAGGAAACGCTCCGGACGGGCAGAGGAGTGCTCTGGGCCTTGTCCCTCATAACCATGTGGCAATAACATTACCAAACCGTTCGAACGTTGCCACTTTGTCTCAGCACTTACCAGATACTGGTCAACAATAATTTGAGCACCGTTAAAGAAGTCACCAAACTGAGCCTCCCAAATAGTAAGAGATTGAGGATTTGCTAAGGCATAGCCATATTCAAAACCTAAAACACCATACTCAGATAAGTGCGAGTTATAGATATCAAATTTGGCTTGTGCATCACCTTTCTTGATTTGTGCTAATGGGATGTACTCTTCTTCAGAATCCTCCATTTTCACTACAGCGTGACGATGAGAGAATGTACCGCGTTCAACATCCTGACCGCTCAAGCGAACCCGGTGTCCTTCGCTTAATAAAGTACCATAAGCCATCAACTCGCCCATCGCCCAATCAAACTTCCTGTTCTCAACCATTTTCTTACGGTCTTCGAACAACTTCTCAATCTTCTTGAAAAATTTCTTGCCTTCTGGAAGATGCGTAAGGGTTGCAGCAACTTTAAGTAAATCCTCCTCAGTTACAGCTGTCTGCGATTTTAATTCGAAGTCTTCAGCCGTTCCCGGACGTAAACCAGCCCAGGCTCCTGAGAACATTGGGTTTGGAGCATACTCATTACTCTCTTTAGATTCGTTTAAGCGTTCCTGCAATAATGCACGGAAGCTTTTTTCCATCTCAACAGCAAGGTTTGCATCAACACTACCCTGCTCCATCAATTTCTTGTTATAGATCTCACGTGGATTCGGGTGAGACTCAATTGCTTTATATAGCAGGGGTTGAGTGAACTTAGGCTCGTCAGACTCGTTGTGTCCGTAGCGACGATAACAAAGAACGTCAATGAACACGTCGTTATGGTACCGTTGGCGATACTCAACCGCCATATTAACAGCATAAACTAATGCTTCCACATCGTCGCCGTTCACGTGGAACACGGGCGATAAAGTAACTTTAGCAATATCTGTACAATAGGTTGACGAACGTGCGTCTTTATAGTTTGTAGTGAAACCAACCTGGTTATTGATCACTAAGTGGATAGTTCCACCTGTTTTGTAACCATCAAGTTTCGCCATTTGCAATACTTCATATACTACACCTTGTCCTGCAACAGAAGCATCTCCGTGGATCAGGATTGGTGCAAGACGAGTGTTATCTCCCTGGTACTTGAAATCAATCTTCGAACGACAGATACCTTCAACAATAGGATCTACTGTTTCAAGGTGAGATGGATTAGGACAAAGGCTTAAATGAACTTTCTTACCAGTTTCAGTAGTTACATCAGTAGAGAAACCTAAGTGATATTTAACATCCCCGTCAAATGGTTTAGACTCATCATAACCCTTACCTTCAAACTCAGCGAAAATGTCCTTATAGGTTTTGCCCATGATATTCGCCAGCACGTTCAAACGACCGCGGTGAGCCATACCAATCACAAACTCCTCAATTCCTGATTCAGCACCTTTTTCAATAACTGAGTCAAGAGCTGGGATCACACCTTCAGCCCCTTCAAGAGAAAAACGCTTCTGACCTAAGAACTTAGTACCAAGGAAGTTTTCAAAAACCACAGCCTGATTTAATTTCTTAAGGATGCGTTTTTTAGTATCTATTGAGAAGTTTGGCTTAGTACGTTCTTTCTCCAACCGCTCCTGAAACCATTTAACCTTCTCAGGGTTACGGATATAAGTGAATTCAGCACCAATAGACTGACAATAAGTTTCCTCTAGAAGTGCTAAGATATCTTTTAATTTTGCTGGCCCTAAACCAACCTCTACACCTGCATTAAATACTGTTTCTAAATCCCCATTGCCTAAGCCAAAAGTTTCAAGCTCTTTGCCTGGGTAGTACTTACGGCGTTCACGAACAGGATTTGTTTTGGTAAACAAATGGCCTCTGTCGCGATAGCCATTAATCATATTTAAAACCTTGATTTCTTTTAATAATTGCTCCGGATTCTCGCTAACTGAAACAGTCTGACCACCTGCTCCCTGCCCAAAATCAAAGCCTTCGAAAAATTTTCTCCAACCAAAATCCACCGATTCGGGATCTTCTTTGTACGACTGGTAAAGAGAATCTATATAAGCAGAATCTGCATTACTAAGATAAGACAAACTATCCATGTATTTATTATTCTAAAGGTAGCGGCAAAAATAAAAGTTTAACCTTATAATAAGCCACTTATTTTATTTTAATTGAATTTTGTATGATCTACAATATGCTTTTTACATCAATTCAAAGCACTTTGCTCCAAAAACCATCTCCTAATACTTAAATCTTCTATAATCTCTTCAGATTTAGCTGTTAATGGACGATTTGAAGACATAATTTCCCCTCCAACAAGGTAAGCCCAGTTACCCCAATCGCTCGCAGGTGAATAATCGACTGATTTTTCTTCGAAGTAAGCGGCTCCTGCTCGCCAGGTTACACCTAATTCTTTATAAAGAAAAGAGGAAACATATTGTTTTACTTTATCACTAAGGAGGCCGGAAGTGTTTAATTCCCTCATGCAAGCATCAACTAAGGCTACACCCGTCTCTCCTTTTTGCCACTTTAAAAATGCTTTCTGTTCAGCACTTTCAAGCTCTCTTTCCGGCTCTATTTCGTTAAGTGACGTATTGCCATACTTCTTAAGCATAAACCGGAAAAAATCTCTCCATTGCAGTTCCGTAATTATTCTGGTGGCAGAATCGTTCCCTGCCTGTTTAACCTTATGCTTCTTTACTGCCCAATAGACCTCCCGGGAAGATAAACATCCCAGTGACAGCCATGGAGATAGCTTGGATGACAGGATGCCGCTCTTGGCAGCTTTGCCCTTAGGTTCGTCACTGAACACCAATTCATTTAATCGCTGTAATCCTTCCTGCTCTCCCCCGGTGAAATTCACTTCATGATGGCTCAAGTCTTCAGGGTCAACATTCAGATCATTCAGAGAGGGTAACTCTCCTCTTTCTAAATTCTGAGGAACACGAATTACGTTAGGAGTATCAAAACAAGGCTTTACTGTACTGTCTCGCTCAATTTTTTTTCGAAAAGTAGCGAAGTCGTTAGGGATATTCTTAATAGGGAAAGGCAGGTCCTCTTTATGATATAAGGTATGGCCGATAAAATGCTTTAAATTGATCCTTTTCTTCCATAAAGCCTCTTCTACAATAGCCGAAATATCTGTTTCCATTGAAGCAACTTCCCGATGGTGATAAACTTCAGAAACATCGTAAGTACTGCAGATCTCAGGAAGGATTTCTTCTGGTTTACCAGTCTTAATGACCAGGTCTCCACCCAATTGCTTCAATGATTCCCTCAAGCTGAGTACACTTTCCAAAAGGAACTTTGCTCTAAGAACACCCGTCTTTCTGGTACCATACCTTGAAAGCTCGAAGTAGCGTGGATCAAAGCAGTAAACTGGTATAATTTGTTCAGACCGTTTTACCGCCTCAAGTAGAATTTCATTATCGTGAACCCTTAAATCATTCCTAAACCAAACTAATATGGTTTTCCCACTCATAAAACCTTTTTATAAATCTTGCAAAATACTCATTTTTCTTCTATAAAATTATAGTCACGCGGCCTCTAACTTCCAATAATTACATGCAATAGACATTCAAAAAAGCCCGGTAATTTCGGTTTTTTTACTGGCTATCTTCAATAAAAAAACCTATCTTTAACTATCTAACCAGCTAATTATGAAAACAGTAAAACAAATCCTTCAAGGAAAGATCAATGCTATTTATTCCGTTACTCCTCAAACCTACGTGTACAATGCGCTTGAATTAATGGAAAGGAAAAATATTAGTTCTGTATTGGTGATGGATGGAAAGATCTTGCACGGAATTTTTACAGAGCGTGATTATGCAAGAAAGATAATTTTGAAAGAACGATCTTCAAAAGAAACCCGGGTAAAAGACGTAATGACATCCAGCATACTCAGCGTAACACTGAAAGATACAATTGAGTATTGTATGAAAGTTATGACAGACAGTCACATTCGTCACCTTCCTGTGCTTGAAAACGGAGAAGTTGTGGGAATTATCTCTATTGGTGACGTTGTTAAGAATATTATAGAATCTCAAAAATCAACTATTGAGTATCTTGAGAACTATATCTACGGATAGATGTACTTCCTCTTCCACCCGTTAGTCATAGATTTACGAAATACGAGAAAGAAGGAATCGTAAGTCGTAAATCTATTTATTTATTTATTTAGCTTGGCATACCAGGGAAGCTTGTTAAAATCCAAAACCAGGCGTTCTACAACTCTGTCATTTTCTAAATGTTCCGAAACAATTTCCTCCACATCTGTTACTTGAACATTACCATAAAATACGCCTTCTGGATATATGACTATACTTGGGCCAGCTTCACATGCTTCTAAACAGCCTGCTTTCTGCGCTCTTATTTCAGCGTTTAAGTTTTTATCTTTAATATGCTTTTTAAATGCGGCCACTAACGCTAGTCCGTGACTTTCTCCGCAACTCATCCTTGCACCTTCTGGTCGCTGATTAGTGCAAATAAAAATGTGTTTCTTATACAACATATATCAAAAGTAAGAATATTATCAGAACAGCTAATGAATAAAACAGTTCTCATAACAGGGGGGACAGGCCTCATCGGAATGCCTCTTACAAAAGCATTACTTGCTAAGGGATATAGCGTACATCATCTTAGTAGAAGTAAAAGCTCTGGTATTGAAGGAGTCAAAACCTTTGAATGGAATATCCAGGAGGATAGAATAGACCCCGCCTGCCTGGAAAACGTCGGTGCAATTATACATCTGGCAGGTGAAGGCATTGGGTCCCGTCCATGGACCAACAGACAGAAAAAAGAAATAATTGAAAGCCGCACAAAGTCGATAAAGTTAATTTACGGCCTAATGAGGGAAATGACTGATCATCGGGTAGAAGCAGTAATATCAGCATCCGGAGTAGGTTATTATGGAAATCGAGCGGATGAGATCTTAACAGAGGACAGTTTTCCCGGGGGGGATTTTTTAGCCCATACCTGTGTGGAATGGGAGGAGGTTGTGGATGAGGCTGAAGAACTGGGACCAAGGATCGTTAAACTAAGAACAGGAATTGTGCTTTCAGAAAAGGGAGGAGCCCTCGCCAAAATGGACGCACCTATTAAAGCAGGACTGGGAGCGCCACTGGGCTCAGGGAAACAGTGGATGCCTTGGATCCATCTTGACGATATAGTAGCCCTCTATCTCCACGCCCTTGAAAACGAACAGCTTGAGGGGACATACAATGCGTCAAGTCCCGATATAAAAACCAATGAGGACTTTACGAAGTCTATTGCGAAAGTTTTGAATAAACCTCTCTTCCTTCCAGCTGTTCCGCCTTTTGCTTTAAGATTGCTGCTGGGAGAAATGTGCGCCCTTGTATTAAACAGCACGAGAACAAGTTCTGATAAAATTCAGGGGACCGGTTTTAACTTTATCTTTGAGAAGCTGGAAGACGCATTAAAAACAATCTATGAGAGAAAAACAGCAGGTTAGCATTTTTTGGTTTAGAAGAGACTTGAGGCTTGACGATAATGCGGGTCTGTACCATGCTCTTAAATCAGGAGAAAGCGTTCTCCCTCTGTTTATTTTTGACACACTGATTCTGGATAAACTGGAGGATCTGGATGATGCACGAGTAACTTTTATACATAAAGCTATCGCAGGTCTGGATCAGGAGTTACAGAAATACGGTTCCTCCATTTTGGTAAAGCATGGTGCGCCGACCGAGGTATGGATCCAGCTTCTGAATGAATACAATATTAAGGCTGTATACACTAACCATGATTTCGAACCTTATGCTAAGTCCAGGGATGAATCAGTTTCTCAAATTCTGAAATCAAAAGGCCTTGAGTTGCTCACTTATAAAGACCATGTGATCTTTGAAAAGCAGGAGATATTGAAAGATGACGGGAGTCCCTACACCGTTTTTACACCTTACAAGCGTAAGTGGCTTGAAAAGCTCAATCCTGATTTTCATTTAAAGGCTTACCCTACAAAAAAATATTTAAAGAACCTCCTGCAAATTCCCCCCTTTGAAATTCCGGCTCTTGAACAGTTGGGCTTTAGCACGAGTTCTATTGATTTCCCGGATAAAGAATACCAGGATGTTATTGAACAATACAACGGGACAAGAGATTTTCCTGCCCTCGACGGAACTTCCAGAATTAGTGTTCATCTTAGATTTGGCACCATAAGTATCCGTGAGGCTGGATCAGCAGCTTTTGAAGCCAGCGAAAAAACATGGCTATCAGAATTGATCTGGCGGGACTTCTATGCTATGATACTCTGGTACTTCCCCTACACTGCAAAATCATCCTTTAGAAGAGAATTTGATGGTATAACCTGGATTAACCGGGAAGAAGATTTTAAAGCATGGTGCGAAGGAAATACGGGCTATCCTATTGTGGATGCAGGAATGCGCCAACTTAATACTACAGGATGGATGCACAACAGAGTTAGAATGATTACCGCCAGCTTCCTCTGCAAACATCTGCTGGTCGATTGGAGATGGGGAGAAGCATATTTCGCCAGGAAATTGATCGATTACGATATGGCAAGTAATGTTGGAGGCTGGCAATGGGCGGCAGGAACAGGAAATGATGCAGCTCCTTATTTCCGGGTCTTTAGTCCCGACCTACAAACCAAGAAATTCGATCCCAAATTAGAATACGTAAAGAAATGGGTTCCTGAATTTAGCGATCCCTTCAAATATGTTCAACCAATAGTTGACCATAGGTATGCAAGGCAGCGAGCGTTAGATGCGTATAAGGCAGGTTTAGGAAAAATATAAATATCATAAAGGAAGCATTGAAATCAACTCAATGTTTCCTTTATGATTGCTAATCGTCAAATATTTTAAACTTACTTAGTTACATCCGTTACCTTAATGTCAAAGTCAAGGCAAGAGGCTGGAGGTATCATTACCTGACCTGATTGATCATCCCTACTACCATAAATTCCATAAGCTAATCTTGAAGGAATAAGGACTCTGAGGCTGCCTCCTTCTTTAATCAAGGGGATAGTTAATTGCAAACCTGGAACCAACTGGGCAAGTAAACTTGGAAAAACACTCGACTCCGAATTTTGCTGGAAGATCTTGCCATTTAAAAGCCGTCCAGTAAAAACAAACGATATTGTTGAATCTTTTGTTATTGAACTACCTGTGCCTGGATCAGAAATTTTGTAATACACAATACTGTCTCCTTTTTGAATCTTGGTAAAACCAGAGAGGCCATTAGATGTCATAAAATTTCTCAAGCTCAGGTCATCATAGTTTATGATATCCTTCTCATTTACAACCCTAATATCGTATTCAAGCGAAGCATTACTTGGAATTGAACCTCCGCCATTTACTCCATAAGCAAGACGGGAAGGAACAATTACCTTAATTTCACCGCCCCTTTTCTTTAAAAAGTTTACTACAGCGTATTTCAAAGCATTTGGATAACCCTTCTCAGATCCGAAATACCCCAAAAAATCATTAGAAGTAACTCCCTCTCCTAAAGAACCATATCGATTTGAAGCTGCAAAGGTATCGACGGATGCATAACGTCCATCCAAAGATCTTACAGTAAACACCAAAGGCACAATTTCCGAAAACTTAAGATCAGCACCAGCACCGGGTTTTACAACCGAGTACCAAATATTGAGGGAATCGTTTTTAGTATAGTTTAAATTACTTTTAGATATATAATCGCTTATATTCTTGGTATCTATTTCTTCAACAGATTCATATTCTTTTTTACAGCTGGTAGCCAGAAGCAACACCGAAAAGAATAATAAAGGAAGTTTATATAAATATGATTTCATTTCACTAATTAATACTAATTGACGCCTAAAAGCTCAATATCAAAGTCTAATACGGAGTTTGCTGGGATATTACCAGTTGCATTTGGACCATAAGCATATCCCGAAGGTATAAGCAATCTTACCTTACCTCCAGGCTGAATTTTAGTAATTCCAATCTGCCAACCCGGAATTACACCACCGAGAGTAAAACTAATGGGCTCTGAAGTTTGAGGTATTTCTGTACCATTCAGCAAACGTAACTTATACTTCACAGTAACACTAGTACTTGTACTGTACTTAACGCTACCAGCTCCTGGTGCGCTTACAACATAGTAAACTCCGCTGGTATCCCTTTGGGCCTGGATATTATTATCTGCTATAAATTTCTTAATAAGCTCTTCATCTTTCGCCAACTGCTTATCAAAATCATACGATTCTGATTTCTTACAGCCTCCTACAATCAGAAGCAGCATAACTGCAAATCCTAAAAACTTTTTCATCTGATTTCTCAATGCGCAAACTTACATAAAATTTCCACGTGTACTTTCAACTCATCTATGTTATTTCAGTCAAGCTCATTGACTAAGTCTTAACGACCTAAATCTTCAAACCTTATTCCTGAATAATAAAATATAATACCCGATGCCTGTCCCCTCAGCCGTTATAGAAAGCACTCTTTTTCTAAAAACTATTTTACCTTCGCACTGTATTCTATCAAATTCTGATGAGGTTATGAAAAAATGTATTCTATTTTTCTTTTTTACAGGTATCCTCCTGTTAACAGCTAAATCTTCTAAAGCCCAGTATCAAAACGCCTTGGGAGTGCGACTTGGCGACGCGTCGGGCGTAACCTTCAAAACCTTCCTGGATTCAGATAAGGCCTTAGATATTATTCTTGACTTGAAAAGCCGGAATAAGTATTCCCTAATCCGTTTGACAGGGCTTTACGAAAAGCATCTTCCGCTTGGATTTGATGAGGTTCCGGGAATAAGATGGTATTATGGCGGTGGCGGATCTATAGGTAACTACCGTAATAAAATTAAAGACGAGAATCAGTTATATTTAAGTGCCGACGGTGTGATTGGATTAGACTACAAATTTGATACGGCACCAATCAACTTATCGCTCGACTGGAAACCATCTCTTGAACTCTCCCCCTCACCAGATTTCAATGGAAATGGACTGGGACTATCCGTGCGCATTACATTTTAATAAATGCACCAAACGAAAAGGTCGGAAGCAATTGTTTCCGACCTTTTCGTTTTAATCTTTATGTACATCCACTACCGGAGCCTTAGCTCGCTGAACCAGGTTCCACGCCGTATAATAAACTAAGCTTGCCCGTTTAACTAACATCGGAAAATCAATCTTTGATACCTCGTCCCCTACCTGATGATAGTCTTCATGAACTCCATTAAAGTAAAATATGATCGGGATCCCATGCTTTGCAAAATTGTAATGATCTGAGCGGTAATAAATTCTTTCCGGATCATTAGGATCGTTATACTTATAATCGATCTTCAAATTTGTGTAAGTTGAATTTGCATTCTCACTGATCTTATGAAGATCAGTACTTAACTTATCTGAACCTATTAAATAGCAGTAATTAGGATCGGCTTTGTGTAAAGGATCTACCCGGCCGATCATGTCTATATTTAAATCTGTAATAGTATTCTTTAGAGGAAAAACAGGATGGTCAGAATACCATTCTGAACCTAACAACCCTTTCTCCTCGCCAACTACCAGAAGAAATAGAATGCTTCGGCGAGGCCCCTTTCCTTCTTTCTTGGCTTGGGTAAAAGCTTCAGCTAGTTCAAGGACCCCAGTGGTTCCAGATCCGTCATCATCAGCTCCATTAAATACCTTATCCGGGCCCGCAGGATTTAAACCCACGTGATCATAATGAGCAGACAGAACCAGAACCTCATCCTTAAGATCTGAACCTTCCAAATAGCCCATTACATTCACAGCCTCTACATCCTTAGACTGCGAACCAAACATAGTATTAAACCTTACCTTAATTACTCGTGATGCAGGCTTTCCGGAAGTGTCAATTTGCTTTTGAATAGCTGCAAATGTCTTCCCCGTAGGCTTTAGGAATTGATCGGCAGCTGCATTTGTAATTTGAATGATAGGTGTTGCCGCCGGAGCGGTTGCCTGTTCTTTCTTCAGCCCAAGTACTGATTCCCCCACATGACCTTTGTTAGTTTGAAGATACGCAGCAAGGCGCTCATTAACAGCAAGGATCAAAGCCGGTTGCTTAGATCTCAGTAAATCGAATCGCTTATTTATATTCTTAGACCATTCAGAGTTTTCTTTCGTGCCAGTGATGGTGAAGGTTCCATTTTTGGACGGTTCTCCATAGTTGATCACCATCACCACCTTTCCCTTAATGTCAAGTCCCTTCAAGTCATCATACTTTGCATCACTTATACCATAACCCACAAAAACAATTTCAGAGGTATTAATACTAACCGGTTTAGCCACAGACCTGGCATAGAAGTCCTGAAGGTAAACCAAAGGCTTTCCATTAACTGTAAAGCTCTTGAATTTTAAGGCCTTTTCTTCAAGTCCTACCTTTTGAAAATAACTGCCATTCACCGGAGCTGCAAGTCCTAGTCTTTTAAACTCTTCTGCCAGATAATTGGCAGCTTTAGCGGCTCCTGGTTTTCCTGTCTCTCTTCCTTCAAACTCATCCGATGCAAGGATCGACAAATGCTTTCGGGCCGAAATAGTATCAATATAACTGCTGTATTTAACAGCAACAGGATCTACCTGAGCATAACTATTTGATGCCAGCGCCGAAATTAGGATAGAGGCAGCTATACTCTTCTTCAACATATTTTTAACAAGATATCTTTCCAACCCGTGTAGCATGCCTTCCCCCCTCAAACTCCGTATCTATAAATTTCTGTGTAATTGATTTCGCTGCATCTGTCGAAACAAAACGCGCAGGGATACATAATACATTAGCGTTGTTATGCTGACGGGCAAGTTCCGCAATCTCCTCTGTCCAGCTTATCGCTGCACGTATCCCCTGGTGCTTATTCGCAGTGATAGCAACACCATTAGCACTGCCACATACCAGTATTCCTAATGTAAATTCTCCATTTTCAACCGCTGAAGCCACAGGATGAGCAAAATCCGGATAATCCGCAGATGCTGCACTATAAGTACCAAAGTCTTTTAAGTCATAGTCTTTAAGGTACTCCTTCAACATTTCTTTATAGTCGAAGCCAGCATGATCAGATCCAATTGCAATTGAGACGTTTTTAGTAGCCATTATAAATATTCTATTGTATTGTTGTATTAAGTTCGTTTATAAAAATCCAGTTCTGCTTTTTGGCGTTTACGTTCTACCCTTGCAGAAACGAGTATACTTATTTCATAAAGCAGAAATAAAGGAAAGCTAACCGTAAGCATGGTTAACATATCAGGAGTCGGTGTTACGATAGCCGCTATTATTAAAATTAGAACTGTTGCGTACCTTCTTGAAGAACGCATAAAAGCAGGCGTCATTATTCCAAGCTTCGATAATATAAATATGATGATAGGAAGTTCGAAGGTTATGCCTGCTCCGATGGTTAAGGTTGCAACAGATGACAAATAGGAATCAATGGTAATTGTATTATCTATCTCGGGACTAATACGATAATTTGCAAGGAAATTCACGGATAAAGGAGCTATCACGTAATAGCCAAACATAATTCCTATAGCGAATAAAAGAGTAGAGTAAAAGACAAAACCACTTGCTGATCTGCTTTCTAAATCAGTAAGTCCGGGTTTTACAAACTTCCAGATTTCAAAAAGCAAGTATGGAAAACCAAAGACCAGCCCTATCAGCAAAGACGAATTAAGCTGCAGTGTAAACTGTCCGGCTAACTCGGTATTAATTATTTTGAAGGGAAGGCTTTTAATGCAGAAGTCAGCACCGAGATGGAATCGTTCAGTAAGCTCACACATCATCCGATAGGTCCAAAAAGACGGCTTTTTGGGACCCATGATAACAGTATCGAAAATCCAATCGTAATATACAAAGGCAAGAACTGTAAAAACCACTATTCCGATAGCGGCACGGATCAAATGCCACCTTAACTCTTCCAAATGATCGAAAAAGGACATTTCCGCTTCCAGGCTCTGTCCTTTTTGCTTTATAGCCTTTACTATATCTGTAGGTCTTTTATCGCTCATTTTAATAAAAACAAAAATACCATTCTATATTCTTAGAATGGTATTTACGATTATTCTTTACGTTTAGATCGCTGAATTGAGATCGAAACTCTCCATAAACTTAGTTGTAAAGTTTCCTGCTCTGAAATTCGGATCCTTCATCAGTTTTATATGGAATGGAATAGTAGTCTTGATGCCCTCGATCACAAATTCGCTAAGGGCTCTTTCCATTGTGGATATTGCCTCTTCGCGCGTCTGACCAGTACAGATCAGCTTCGCAATCATTGAGTCGTAATTCGGAGGAATTTGATATCCAGCATATACGTGTGTGTCAACCCTTACTCCATGACCTCCTGGAGAATGGAAATGTGTGATTTTTCCTGGAGAAGGACGGAAACCATTAAATGGATCCTCAGCATTTATACGACACTCAATAGCATGTTTAGCCGGAGCGTAGTTTTTTCCTGAGATCGGAACTCCTGCCGCAACGCGGATTTGCTCTTTAATCAGATCGTAATTAATTACTTCCTCGGTTACCGGATGTTCCACCTGTATACGAGTGTTCATTTCCATGAAATAGAAATTACGGTGCTTGTCTACAAGGAATTCAATGGTACCGGCTCCCTCATAATTTACTGCCTTCGCGCCTTTTACTGCAGCCTCACCCATTTTTTCACGAAGCGCTTCGGTCATGAATGGCGAAGGTGATTCTTCAACAAGTTTTTGGTGACGACGCTGGATGGAACAGTCACGCTCAGATAAGTGAGACACAGTTCCGTATTGGTCTCCTATAACCTGGATTTCAATGTGTCTTGGATCTTCAACAAATTTCTCCAGATAGATACCATCGTTTCCGAAAGCAGCTCCAGCTTCCTGGCGCGCAGAATCCCAGGCAGGTTCGAACTCCTCGTCTTTCCAGACAATACGCATTCCCCGGCCACCGCCACCGGCTGTAGCCTTAAGGATCACTGGATAGCCAATTTGATTTGCTACAACAATGCCTTCTTTCACATCGTTCAATAATCCGTCAGATCCTGGAATAGTTGGAACACCTGCGTTCTTCATCGTTTCCTTCGCCGAAGCTTTATCGCCCATATCGTTGATCTGCTCAGGAGTGGCTCCGATAAATTTAATTCCGTAATCACGGCAGATAGCAGAAAACTTAGCGTTCTCTGAAAGGAAGCCATAGCCCGGATGGATCGCATCTGCATTAGTAACTTCTGCAGCCGAAATAATATTGGGAATATTTAAGTATGAATCTTTACTTGCAGGTGGGCCTATACAAACCGCTTCATCAGCAAATCTCACATGCAAACTTTCTCTGTCAGCAGTGGAATATACAGCAACGGTCTTAATCCCCATTTCCTTACAGGTACGGATTATCCTTAATGCAATCTCTCCACGATTTGCAATCAGTATTTTCTTAAACATAATTTAAATGTGCAAACAAGAAAATGTGCAAATACGAAGACAATTTGGATCATCTACATATTTGCACACCAAATGATTTTAATTTATGCTGGTTCTACCAGGAATAATGGTTGATCGTATTCTACAGGACTTGCATTTTCAACAAGAACTTTCACAATACGTCCTGAAACTTCAGATTCTATTTCATTGAAAAGTTTCATTGCCTCGATGATACAGATCACCTGGCCAGACTTGATTTCATCACCTACTTCTGCAAAGGACGGTTTATCCGGACTAGAAGAACGATAGAAAGTACCAATCATTGGCGACTTAATCGTAATATAGTTCGATTGTTCTGCCACCGGCGCAGCAGCAGGAGCTTGAGGTGCAGCTGGAGCAGCAGGTTGTGCAGCCACAGGAAGTGGTTGTGCAGGTGCTGGCAACGCAGGAGCAGCCGGAATAGCTGCAGCTACAACTGTGGGAGCCTGATTAGTCTTTATGGTTATTTTGAACTCTTTCTCTTCGATAGAAACTTCATTTACCCCTGATTTGGAAACAAATCGGATAAGTTCCTGAATCTGTTTTATGTCCATAGTTGTTGGTTAAGCTTTTTACAAATTTAATCTCAGAAACTTAATTCTGTTTGTTTATTAAGAAGCGAATTAATCGCTTTTACCCCGCTTATTCTAAACCTCTATTATGAGTTATAAGCCCATTTCAAGTAAGCAGCACCCCATGTAAATCCGCCACCAAATGCAGCAAGAATAATGTTGTCTCCTTTCTTAAGCTTACTTTCCCATTCCCAAAGGCATAATGGAATAGTTCCATTAGTGGTATTTCCAAAACGATGAATATTGATCATCACCTTGTCTGAACTTACTCCGCAACGATTAGCCGTAGCATCAATAATTCTTTTATTTGCCTGATGCGGAACTAACCATGCAATATCGTCAGCAGTAAGATTATTTCTTTCCATTACCTCGGCAGCAACATCGGCCATATTGGTAACGGCAAACTTAAATACTGCTTGCCCTTCCTGATAAACAGAATGCTCACGGTTATCTATGGTAGCATAAGACGCTGGTTTTAATGAACCACCTGCCTTTAAATGCAGGTAATTCCTACCATTGCCATCGCTTTTAAGGATAGAATCAACCAGTCCGAAGCCTTCCTCATCCGGTTCAAGTAAAGCACAGCCGCAGCCATCACCAAAGATGATACAAGTAGCGCGGTCTTCATAGTTAACAATGGACGACATTTTATCTCCACCAACTACTAATACCTTCTTATGTTTACCTGATTCAATAAATTGAGCACCAGTTGTAAGACCAAAAACGAAGCCTGAACAAGCTGCTTGAAGATCATATCCCCAGGCATTTTTAGCCCCGATTTTATCGGCAAGAATGTTTGCGGTGGCAGGGAAGATCATGTCTGGAGTAGACGTACAGAAAATGATGAGATCGATTTCTTCTGCACTGATGCCTCTTTTTTCAAGAAGGCCTTGAACTGCCGGAACAGCCATGTCGGAAGTTGCCAGGCCTTCGCCTTTCAAAATCCGTCTTTCTTTAATACCAGTGCGGGAGGTGATCCACTCATCACTGGTATCTACTATTGTTTCCAATTCCTGGTTAGTAAGAACGTAGTCTGGAACGTAACCATGAACCGCTGTTATAGCAGCGTAGATTTTTTGCATAATCCGTTTTGAACTATTTAAAAGCTGATGTGATCTTTTCCACAAGTTTAGTTTGTATCATACTTCTCGACAATAAAACCATATTCTTTATTGCCTCAGGAGTTGATATACCATGACCAATTATTACCGGGGCATTAACACCCAGAATTGGGCTGCCACCATATTGCTCATAGTTAAACCTGGAGAAAAACTCATCCTTAAAACCTTTTTTTAGAGTAAGTACATAAAAAGTTTCTGCAAGCTTAAGCATTACGTTGCCGGTGAAACCGTCACACACAATTACATCAGCCTTGTCATTAAACAAATCACGTCCTTCAACATTTCCTACGAAGTTAAACATGTTAGCATCCCGCATCAGAGGATGCGTAGCCAGCATAAGAAGATTGCCCTTTTCCTCCTCTTCTCCGATATTGATCAACCCAACCTTAGGATTGGGAATTCCAATGATATTTTCAGCGAACAATTTGCCTAAAATACCGAACTGAAGAAGTGTATCAGGTTTACAATCTGCATTTGCACCCACATCAAGCATAATACCATAGCCACTTTTCAGCTTTGGTACAATGGATGAAATCGCAGGACGAATTACTCCAGGAATAGTTTTTACGCTGAACATAGCACCAACAAGCATAGCACCTGTGTTTCCCGCAGAAGCAAAAGAATCAACTGTCTTTTCCTTAAGCATACGGAAACCCAAGCTTATACTAGAATTTGGCTTCTGCGTAATAGCTTTTGTTGGATGCTCACCCATGCCTACAACCTCTGTAGTATGGACAAACTCTATAAGATCTGGATTAAAATTTTGTTCTTCAAAAATAGGAAGAGCAGCCTCTTTATCGCCAATCAGAACCATTTTCTGACTTGGGTCTAAAGCTTTATAGGCTTCAATTGCTCCCAAAACCGTTGCCTTGGGAGCAAAATCCCCGCCCATTATGTCTAAGCCAATTTTCATTCGGGAGAAAATTACCTTAAGATGCTATAGAGGTACTTTCAATAAGTAATTTACCTTTATAGTATAGGTTACCGTCAACATTATAAGCACGGTGGCCTAAATGCACAGCACCTGTAGTTTTGCAGGTAAACAAGCCTGGCGCCTCAGCTTTATAGTGAGTTCTTCTTTTATCTCTTCTCGACTTGGACAGTTTACGTTTTGGATGTGCCATGTTCCTGTTATTCTAATTTTAAATTATTTATTCTTTATGTTCTTTAATGCATCCCACCGGGGATCTTCACTCGTATTTTGCTCTTCTTCTTCCTGGCTGCCTGAAAGCTTCTTCAACTTTTCAACCATCTCTTTATCACACCATTCAGTATTACCGGGATCTTCACAACGATGAAAATACGGCACTGCTAAATTTATATATTCGTAAATCAGAGTAGAAACATTCACTTCGTGTTCGTTTCTGCTCAGAATTATGATCTCTTCGGTCTCATCTTCAACAGAATCATCCTCACCGAATTTCACTATCTGTCTCTCCTTTATATCTACATTAGTAGGGAAGTCAGAAAGACAAACATCACAATTAAGAAATATATGCCCCTTAATTACAAATTGCAGGATCAACATAGTCTCCTGCTTATCCAGCTCTAAGTCTACCTTCAAGTCGCCGTTTTTCACTAAAGAGTATTCGAACTCATCAAAAAAACGTTTATCAACATCAAAGTTAAACTGATGCTTCCCCTCCTTTAATCCCGTAAAGGGTATTATATATTCCTGTAACGATTTCAAAGCACGGCAATTGAGCCTGCAAAGTTAGGCATTTTTTACAATTAGGAGAAGTTTTTTGAAAAGAGTTTTTTTTAACCAAACTCCCCTTAAATCAGCAACCTGAACGCCAACATTAGCTTAATCGCGATCGCGAGACAACTTCGAAATCTTCAAAGGATTAGCGGTTAATTCTCCCATTTCACGCCTCCTTTTAACAATGTTGATCGCCTCAAATAATGCTGAACGAAAAGAGTTTTCAGACGCTATATTCTGTCCGGCAATGTCATAACCTGTTCCGTGGTCAGGGGATGTTCTTACCACAGGTAAACCTGCAGTAAAATTAACCCCATCATGAAAGGCAATATATTTGAAAGGAATTAAACCCTGATCATGATACATAGCAAGAACGGCATCGAACTTAAGATGTGAACCGTTTGCAAAAAATCCATCCGCTGGGAATGGCCCGACTGCATAAATACCTTTTTCCTTCGCCTCTTCTATCGCCGGGATAATGATTTCCTTTTCTTCTTTACCTATCAAGCCATTATCACCAGCATGCGGATTAAGACCAAGCACTGCAATTTTCGGTTTTTGGATCCAGAAATCACCTTTTAAACTATCACGCATCAACTCAAGCTTAGACAATATTGCTTCTTTGGTAATATTGTTGGCTACTTCTCCCACAGGTATATGTCCTGTTACCACTCCTGTTCTGATATCCTCACCTACAAGAAACATCAGGGAGTCTTTGGAGTTAGTTCTGTGTTGAATGTATTCCGTATGACCCGGGAAATTGAAATTTTCGTTCTGTATATTGTGCTTGTTAATAGGGGCAGTTACTAAGGCATCGATATTTCCGGCTAATAGGTCATCTACAGCTTTTTCTAAAGAAATAAATGCATATTTCCCTCCGGTTTCATTTATCACTCCCGGTTCAACTCGCACATCCTCTTCCCAGCAATTAATAATATTAGCACGTTTTGGATTAGCCTGTGAAGGATTATTAATTACGTTAAAACTAAAATCATTTATGGATAGTGCTTTCCGGTAGAATGATGCAACTTTAGTGCTTCCGTAAACTATCGGAGTACAATAATCTAGTATTTTATTATCCGATAAAGTCTTGATGATCACTTCAAGTCCGATACCATTAATATCACCTATAGAAATTCCAACTTTAATTTTATCGCTCATAGATCAGGCACGTTGTGCATTAAAATTTCACAAACTTATGAAATTTCCTTCAGAAGTATTTTTATCCGCTATTCTTAACACTATATATTCTCCAAGAAACTTATCTGGGCTCAATCTTTCCATTAAAGCAAAGTAAAATTTTGCTTATATTTGATCTAACACTACAAAAACTCCGGCAGGTCTCTCCTGACCACAGCCACGAATCAAGAAACTTTACAGCGACCTTATAGCGACCTTACAGCGATGTTATAGCGACCTTATAGCGATCGTTTGCCGTACCAAAGCCGTACATACTCCTGACATCGCTCGTAGTCTACCCGAGGACTAAGTCACCAGTAGTTTAGTCCTATCTGATTAAGCCCTCCGGAATTCCGAACATGTATTGGATCAGTCCCGATTAGAGACTAGGCTAAGTTCTCTTTAAATACTACCCTTAACATTTCAATTTTTCCGTTATTTGCAGAAAATATTAGGATGAGTTCTGTCAGAGCAAAAAAACATTTAGGCCAACACTTTCTTACGGATAAGAATATTGCACAAAAGATTGTGAATAGTCTGAATCCTGAAGGTAAGTATACTGAGGTTCTGGAAGTAGGGCCGGGAATGGGTATTCTATCCGACTTTCTTCTGCAGAAAACAGAATATCAAACGTACCTCATAGACCTGGATACAGAATCTTACGAGTACCTGCAAAAACAATATCCGCAGCTTGGAGAGCGTTTGATAAATGGTGATTTTTTGGAACTGGATTTTAAGAAGATCTTCAAAGGGCAGTTTGCAATCATCGGAAACTTCCCCTACAACATATCCTCACAGATTCTTTTTAAAATACTGGATAACCGCCAACTTATTCCTGAAATGGCAGGAATGTTCCAAAAAGAAGTAGCAGAACGCTGCACTGCAAAAGCTGGGACTAAAGAGTATGGTATCCTAAGCGTCTTTGTTCAGGCATACTATGATGTTCAATATCTTTTTACAGTAAAAGCGGGCGTTTTTAATCCGCCGCCAAAGGTTCTTTCAGCTGTGATCAGGCTCTCTCGCAGAGAAAACCAAACACTAAACTGTGATGAGAAACTATTTTGGAAAGTAGTTAAAGCGGGATTCAATCAAAGAAGAAAGACTCTGCGCAATGCCGTCTCATCCTTGTTGCCAAAAGACAAAATGGGCGAAGAACCAATGCTCGAACTAAGGGCAGAAAGGCTAACAGTAGAAGATTTCGTCTACCTAACCAACTTTATCAGCGAGAAACAGTAAAATAAAAATTTCCTGTTTTTCACCAACTATCAATCATTCAACAGATGAATCAGAAGAGAATTCTTATTGCCGATCAACTACATCCTCTATTTGCGGAAGAAGCGGAAAAGCTGGGTTATAAGGTAGATGACTTCCCCCACTACACCCGCGAGCAAACCTTAGCTGCAATTGCACAATACAATGGAATTGCAGTCCGTACTAAGTTTAGGATCGATAAAGAAATTATTGATGCAGGCTCTCAACTGGAATTTATTGCTCGTGCAGGTGCCGGACTCGATAATATAGATGAGGCTCACGCAAAAGCAAGAGGCATCAAACTCTTAAATGCACCAGAAGGTAATCGCGATGCGGTGGCAGAACATGCAATCGGAATGCTCCTATCACTTATGAATAATTTAAGAAGAAGTGATCTTGAAGTGCGTAAGGGGATCTGGGACCGTGAAGGTAATCGTGGGCTCGAATTAAATGGAAGAACTGTGGCTATTATTGGCTACGGGTTTATGGGACAACGTTTCGCCCGTAAGCTGAAAAGTTTGGATGTCAAGGTGATTGCCTACGATAAATACAAAACCAATTTCAGTGACGAATATGTTACTGAAGTTAGTATGGAGCAAGTTGTAAAGCAGGCCGACGTACTAAGCTTGCATATTCCCCTAACTCGCGAAACCAGGCAAATGATAGACGACGAATATTTCTTCCACTTCAGAAAGCCTATATTTTTTCTTAATACAGCTCGGGGTGAAATTGTTAATACCCAATCCGTACTTACAGCAATTGAACAAGGAAAGATCCTGGGTGCAGGCCTCGATGTGCTTGAAGTTGAGAAATTTCCGGCGCTTGCAGAACAACAATGGTATCAGAAACTTGTGTCTAATGACAAGGTCATATTAAGCCCCCATGTAGGTGGCTGGAGTGTTGAATCTTATCGTAAGATTTCTGAAGTACTTGCTGCTAAACTTAAAGATCTTATGTAAAAACCCAGTTCCTCAGCACAGAGGCACTGGGCTTACAAACATTAACACAAGATCAGTTCAGAACTACGCTTGGATTATAATTTATAAATTCTTCGTAGGCTGTACTTAATTCTTTCACAGAGTGCACCTCGATGGAGTCACCCCAGGGTGTCCAGGAAATAAATTTTTGCTTTTTCTCAGACGGAACTCTTGCTGGAGTAATTTCTTCATAAACACCAAAATTACCCAAGGTGTAATACTTCAGCTTTTTCGTCCGATGGTTCAGAAGGTGGGATTTTGTTAGTTCGAAGCCCATAGTTTTAATCCAGTTCTTAATGGATAAAGCTCTGTTCCGTTTCATGATAAATAAAATTTAGTTTCTCATTCGGTGATTTTGTCGGCTCAATGCTCATCAAATAATGTTCCAATGGGAGCATTACAATCAACATCAATACTAACCTGATTGACAGTAAATTAAACGCAGACCTATTCTTACTGTTCATCGAAAAAAAACTTTTTATTACGCAATGTGTGGATAACTTTTGTGAATAATTCTACAGCGATTATATCCCGGAGGAAAGTACCTGATTATTGCTCCGACAGCATCTAATTTCATAAATTGAATTTTTGCTTAACTATAGGGTACATCTTTTGTAGAGTTTAGTAATAGGTACACTTTATAAAATATCAAACAATTATTAAACGAATCGGACAATGAGCAGAACCATCATTATATCTAATCGCCTCCCCGTAAAAATTAAAAAGGAAGATGGCCATTATGATCTGAAGCCTAGTGAGGGTGGCTTAGCAACAGGACTTGGATCAATTTATAAGCGGGATGATAATGTTTGGGTAGGATGGCCTGGAGTAGAGGTAACTTCAGAAGAAGACCAGAAAGAAGTAACAGAGAAGCTTGCAGAGTTAAACCTTATGCCTGTTTTCCTTACTCAGGAGGATATTAATCTTTTCTACGAAGGTTTTTCAAATGAAACGCTCTGGCCGGTTTTTCACTACCATCCTACTTATGCAGTGTACGAAAACTCTTATTGGACCAGTTATGCCGCAGTAAATAATAAATTCAAAGAAGCTATATTAGAAATAGCCAGACCCGGAGATATTATTTGGATACACGACTATCAGTTACTGCTACTTGCCGGATTTATAAGAGAGGAGCAGCCCGATCTAACTATCGGATTCTTCCTGCATATACCATTCCCCTCATACGAATTGTTCCGTTTAATTCCGTGGAGGGGCGAAATCCTGGAAAATATGCTGGGAGCCGATTTAATTGGTTTCCATACGTATGATGATGCCCGGCATTTTCTCAGTGCTGTTTCACGTATCCTTCCTGTACATACTACTGCTAACGTGGTACAACACGGAGATCGCCAGGTAGTAGTTGACGCATTTCCAATGGGAATAGACAGTGAAAAATATGAGGAACTTACTCACACTAAAGAAGTTCATGAAAACATTGAAAAGCTCGAGAAAAGCTTTCACGGGTGCAAGCTCATTGTCTCCATAGATAGATTGGATTACAGTAAAGGAATTATACAGCGCTTACAAGCCTTTCAAATGCTTTTGGAAAAAAATCCGGAGTACATTAGCAAGGTGGTGCTGTATATGATCATTGTTCCTTCCCGGGATAGTGTTCCTCAATATAAAGAACTTAGGGATGCTATAGACCAGATGGTAGGAAACATCAATTCCCTGTATCGAACCTTAAACTGGATACCGGTTCACTATTACTACCGTTCATTCCCCATAGATATGCTGGTAGCCCTTTACCATCAAGCCAATGTATGTTTGGTAACACCAATGCGCGATGGAATGAACCTGGTGAGCAAGGAATATGTAGCATGCCGCACTAATAACAGCGGAGTATTGGTATTAAGTGAGATGGCCGGAGCCGCTAAGGAGCTTATAGACGCAATCATTGTTAATCCCAATAATATTAAACAACTCTCTGAGGCTATAAATGAGGCCATTAACATGCCTGCCTCTGAACAGTCCAGAAGAATGAGCTCTATGAGAGAAATTGTGGCTAAATTTAATATAAGACACTGGGTTAAAATCTATATGGACAAGCTGAAAGAGGTTAAAAACATGCAAAACTCTTTGCTTGCTAAACACATTGGGGTTAACAGAAGAGATAACCTGGAAAAAAGATACGCAGCGAGTTCCAAACGAATAATATTCCTGGATTATGATGGAACCTTAGTAGGGTTCCATACCAGTATTGAGAAAGCATCTCCAGATTTCGAGCTTATGGAGATCCTTCGTAAACTCAGCGAGGATGCAAATAATAGAGTAGTTATAATCAGTGGTAGAAAACATGAAAATCTCGAGGAGTGGTTTGGAACACTGCCAATAGACATAATAGCAGAACACGGCGCCTGGCAAAAATGTAAAGGTATGCAATGGCAGCAGCAGCCAGGCTTGTATAATTTCTGGAAACAAGAAATTCGTCCTATTCTTCAAACGTTTACAGATCGTACACCGGGTTCATTCATAGAAGAAAAGACTTTTTCTTTAGTATGGCATTATAGAAAGGCAGAAAGTGGCTTAGGGGAACTTCGTGCCAATGACCTGATGGCTAACCTTCGTTTTATTACCGCAGATAAAGGCTTGCAGCTGCTTCCCGGGAATAAGGTAGTGGAGGTAAAGAACATGGAAATCAATAAGGGAAAAATTGCTCTTACTTGGCTGGAAAAAGAACAGTTCGATTTCGTGATGGCCCTTGGAGACGACCACACCGATGAAGACATGTTCCGCATGTTCCCGGAAAGTGCCGTTACGATAAAAGTGGGGAGCAATATTTCAGCAGCAAGCTACTTTTTGAACGACTATAGGGAGGTTCGTGAGTTCCTCAAGTGCTTGTCAGATAAGGTTTGTATACCCTCTTCCTAACCTAGAGCGACTTTCTCATGGTAAGCTTGAAGGGTATCTCTACATGAGCCCTGGAATTTTCAAGGATCATATTAGCTGCTATAGTGCCCATTTGATCGAAATCGGTGGAGATAGTTGTTATTCCATCAAGAATTATCTTTTTCAGGGGTGTTTCATTATAAGAAATTACCCCTACTTGTTTTCCTACAATTAACTGACTGGTTATAACCTGTTCGATCAAAGCGACCAGATCATCTTCCATCAGGCTGATAAATACTTCTCCTTCGTGTATATCTAACGCATTCACATCCGCAACAACCTCATGATTAAAGGCATATTGCTGGCAAAAACGTAAGAATCCCTTTTTAATTTCCCTTGGATAATAGGTTTTATCCGGAAAGATCAGTTTTATAGTGTGATATTTACTTAAAGATTCACGTGCCTGCTCCAGCGCATGATAAATATCTTTTTCAAAATTCTCATATACCGCAGCGTATTCACCATCTACACCAGGAATTTTCTTATCCAGAAGAACTAATTTTTCCTTAGGAATTGTATTAATAACTTCGTAGGCATTCTCACTTCCTTCAATAAAATGCGGTATCACAACATAGTGTGAATAGCCTTCCATCTTATTATTCAGTAATTTTTTAAATAGCTTAAGGTCATTATTGTAAACATAGAAATCTACGGCTACCTGCTCTCCCAACGCACTTACAAATGCATCATACACAATTTTCTTATGCGAGCTCAGTTTGTTGAAGAGCATGCATATCCTCAACGTTTGCCTGAAATCTGTTGCTCTTATATAGTAGCCTTTTCCTGGTATAGAGCCTAATACTCCAATTTTCTTAAGGTATTTATACCCTTTTTCTGCCGTATCTCTCGAAATCTCCAATTCATAGCTTACCTCATTTATTGAAGGTAGCATATCATTTTTCTTAATCTTTCCCGCCTCAATGGCTGTCAGGATTGAATTGGTCAGTTGAAGATATTTTGGTGTTGCCGAATATTCATCAATATGGATAAACTCGAAAATACGTGTGGGCTTCATCGATACTAGAAAATCTATCCTAAGGTAGTAAGTTTTTTAATATAATCTAAAGGTTAGCTACTCCGGGTGGAGAAGAGAGAAAACTCTATCCGGAAAACTTCATTCCGGATAGAGTAAATCATTCTACTTATTTGAAAGGTGTAATGGTGACAGGACCGATAAGACCGGAAGTTTGGGGCTTCCAGTTAGCAGCATTAAAGCTGAGGTAGTTTATATTAACGAAGTTTATTTCGTTATAATTCCTCCACTGTATCCCCTTTCTATCCATATCCCTTATCCTGTTGGCCATCAGGTTCGCAACCTCGATTCGAATAGTATTCTTCTTACCTGGTTTTAAATACTGCCCTATCCGGGTTCTGAATGGAATGCTCCATAAAATGCCGGCATCCTGCCCGTTAACCCATACATGAGCACTTTCAGCAACTTTACCTAAATCTAGTACAAACTCTTTGGCCTCTCCTTTAGGCATTTTAAAGGAAATGCTATACTCTCCGGTTCCGGAATAAGAAATAGCTGCACTATCTTTTAATTCTGTCCAGGATAAAAGGCTGTTGAGTTTCTTATCTGAAGGGATCGTTGGTCCGCCATTGCTGAAATGCAAGTTCCAGGTTCCATTGACGACAATTGGAACAGAGGCATTTTCCAGATAGGTCCAGCTAGGGGTGCTTTGATCTGATGAAGAAGTCTTTAGGACCAAGGCCTCCCCTGCCTGAAGCTGCACTCTAACCTTTGTTGTTCCACCTTCATTGGAAGACATAGCCTTCCCGGCTTTACCTGTTTGAGGGTCCATGATCATAACAGAAGAAGCGTCAACATTTAAGGCAAGAACTTCATCTACCGATTTATCTGTATGATTTACCAAATAATAATATTTGTCGGCCCCAGCTTGCCGGCGGATAAACTTTAATCCCGACTGAGTGATTTGCTCTGGTTTAACTCCTTTTGCTTCCAGCGCCTTTTGAATATCAGCACTTAACAAAACAACCCCGTTTCCGGTCTTCAATTCTTTTATTCCGTTTCCTGCATCTACAAAATTGAGCTTACCTAGAAGCTCTTTAAATCGTTTTCTGTTCGCTTCAAGATTACTAAGGCCGGGAACATCCTGAGGAAGATCCTGCATAATTACAGTAGCACCATTATTAGCTAATTGCAACATCTTTTCTAAGGTCTCCATCGGAATAATTTCAGCTTTTGGAACAATAAGAACCTTATAAGAAGCGCCGTTCTGTGACGTAGAAATCGAACCAGATCCAGCAGTTGAACCCTTAAGTAAATTATCGGAAATGAAATCCAGGGAATAACCAGCCTTCTGTAAAGCGGTAACATTTTTATAGAATGGAGTAGGATGGAGCCAATCATCAATATCATGCACCTTTAAAGGCATATCCATTCCCTTAGCCTTATTCCAGGCATCATATACCGGCCAATAAATGAGCAGTTCATTATCTGGTTTCCCCGTCTGCAATACCGACTGGACCCGTGTGATATAATTGTTCAAGCCTGGGAGATGTGACCAAAAGCTGTTAGCGGGAACCATATTTACAGAGGCATAAAATAACCATCCTGGCCATTTCACATCCTCAGGAGAATAGGTTGTTCCGTGAAAGAAAACATGGTTTACCCCTGCCAGGAACACTTGCTCTACTTCGGGTTTACATTGAGACAGAGAGGTTTTGAAATGTTCGGTCAGCCAGGTAAAGGTCTCAGAACTTACGAGATTATGACCTGCTACGTGTCCGGCAGACGAAGCAAATTTCAACATTACAGGATCGGGATCAACATTTCGTATATCTGCACTATCCCGTCTTAGACCTGGAATACGGAAATAACTGGAGCCGAAAGTTTCACACTCCGGAATATCTACAGCAGCGTAAAGATCAAGCAAATTACCAGGAGAACCATGAGCCTGATTTTTAGTTACTGAATTATACTTATGTGCCCAGTTGGTCCAGGGCCGGGTGAAATTATCCATCAACATTTCACCCATAGTTTCCCTGTAATCTGATTTAAGACGGGCAATATGTTTAGAGGTGGAATCTTTACTTACCAGGTCTTTAATATAAAGCCTAAGGTCATATCCTCTCCTTTTTTGAAACTCATTGTAAAAATCGTCAGACCAATCGGCGTTGTAAACTTCATAACTATCATTATAAAAAGACCTTACTCTTGGTGCCTTTCCTGCAAAAGCCTGATCAAAACGACCCAAATACGCATTTAATGCAGGCCTGGAGAAGTGGTTTAGAGTAAAGCCTTCACCGCCGGGTGCAGCTCTTTTAACCATTTGCCGGGTACGACCACTAAAGGTTGCGTATAAGTCCCATTTGCCTGATTTGGGAACCCATTTCAAGGTACCATCTGCCTCTACCTTATCTGTTAATAACAATGGCTCGCCCTTTTCGCTATAAGCAGTTAGGGATTGAAACTTTGTATATCCTGCCTTTGGATCTTTAAATAAGATCTTTTCTCCAAAGGCTCCACCTGCCTCTATTTTGTATCGCTGAACAATTAATTTTGCAGCAGCAAATTCAGGTGTAATTTGGGGACCACCAAAAGGCCATCCCGTCCCTGTTGTTAAATCGACACCCATTCCTAAACCTCCAGCCTTTTGAACTGTAAAATTTAGCTGCTGCATCCATTCTGGAGAAAGATACTGGAGATATCTTTTCTCAAAACCTTTAGCTCCGTATATTGGTGCAATTTCAACTCCACCTATTCCTGCTGCTTTATAGGTTTCTAGCAGAGAAGATATATTTTTTTCATCAACTGCGTTTCCCATCCACCACCAGCGTGTCCAAGGCCTGGTTTCTGTTTTAACTTCTGGCCAAAGATTGGTCTGACCTGCAGCCTTAAAACTGATCAACGCCATTCCTCCTAAAACCAAGGTTGCGTACCTATTTAATTTCATATTGCGTTTATAAATTAAAAGCCCCGATTGTCTGTCAAGACATAGAAGGCTTTACTTATAATACTGTCCGAAGAAGCACCATAGCCTCTATGGACAGTATTTAAAATTCCTTTAAGAATAAGCTTACCTGAGTGTTTTTAATCCATGTGAAATACTTCAACAAGTGGCACCGATACGGGTGAATTATCAGGATTAGTGTCCATAATGTCGGCCATGTAAGCCCACCACCTCTGTACAATTTCAGTTGCTCCCAGATCTTGTGACGACTGCGATCCGCTTTGCTGCTGCACACCAAAAAGAATATTAGTTTCTTCATCAAGGAAAATAGTATAGTCACTCACACCATTTTGCTTCAGAAGCTCCCTTAATTCAGGCCATAGTTTGTCGTGGCGTTCTTTGTATTCTTCTTTGAAACCCTGTTTCAGCTTCATCTTAAAAGCGATCTTTGCCATTTTCCTTAGATAAAAATTTGATTGACCTATAATTAGTTTCCGATATCTTCTATAAACAGCCAGCGCATATTGCAACTATTACTTCAGCTTATAAACCTCGCTACCTGCTAGTAAGAAACAACCTAGACCGTAGTCTTCGAAGTCAGGCTTCGATGTGTAGCTTACAGGTTGTCCGTCTTTCGGCTCTTTACCTGTTCCCTGAACATATCCCAGAAAACCATTAGGATGCACACACTCTTTTGTCATAACATTCCAGGCTTTAGTCAAAACCGGAAGATACGTTGCTCTATCTATTAGCCCATTATTTATCCCCCAGGCCATACCATAAACAAAAAGTGAAGTACCAGTTAACTCTTTACCGCCGAAGTTATTGGGATCGTGAAGGCTAACATTCCAATATCCATCTTGCCTTTGAATGGGAAGCAGAGCCGCCAACATGTCTTTATAGTCCTGTAAGTATTCATTATAATGAGGATCGCTTTTTGGAAGCTTTTCTAACGTGCGAACTAACGCTGCTACAACCCAGCCGTTTCCTCTCGCCCAATAACAATCTTCACCATTAGGCTCCTTGTAAGGAGGCACAAAGTCCTTATCTCTCCACCAGAGTTTATCAGCTGGGTTCCATAATCCGTTCCCCCCGTGCTTGGTTTTGGTGTAATTGTAGATCTGATACATCTTATCATAGTACTTAGGCTCGTTATACACCTCTCCTAAACGTACAAAAACTGGCATTGCCATTTGCAGTGCATCTATCCACCACCAGTCATCAACTCTATCACTTGCAAGCATACCATCTATTGCCGCTTTTATATCCCTTATACGTTCTTCCTTTTTATTGATCAGATAAAGATCTATATAGGTCTGTCCGCAAGTTTGATCGTCAGCATTCTGCCGTTCCCTTGCAGTTCCACTCCTTAATCCCCATTTATGCTTTTCTCCCCATTGCACTGCATAGTTATAGTAAGATTTCCGGTGCTTTTTTTTCGGCTCTATTCTATATAGCTCCATCAATCCTTCATAGTAAACGCCTCGGGTCCAGATATTACTTGGTCTTTCTTTATTAGTAACTATTGGTTTACCTGCATCAGGCCAGGTATTCATAAAATACCTATTCGTTAAACGCATTACGTTAAGAACACTTTTTTTATCCGGCAAACTTTGAGCTTGCATCTGACTTACTGTTACTGTCAGGAACAATAAGCAATAAATGGTTTTTAGCCAGGAACGATTATTCATTTTTTATGTGTTTACTTTTTAGCTTGTTTAGTCAAGTATTTCTTTAAAGAAAGACCTTTAATACTTTTAATTCCCTCTACTACCTTGGCAGAATTAAGGCGAGCGCCTGCTTCTATCGGGTGAGTATGATCTTGTGTGTTGAAGTAGGTTTCTCTTACTTTTGATTCTCCTTCCACATCATAATCCTCAGCAATAAGTGTATTCAAATCTAAGAAAAAGGCACCTGAAGCCAAAGCTGCCTCTTTTGCCCATTTCCCATAGCCTTCACTTGCCCGGTTAACCTTACCCTCTTTCCAGTCATTTCTGGGTATAGGAGAGCAAACGATCACCGTAGCTCCTTTCTCTTTTGCCTCCTGTACCATTTTCTTTATGTACCAGCCATAAGAATATACCACCTCCTGCTGTTTGGTTATTGGATTATAGATTTCTTTGCTTTCATCACCGGTTCCTTTAATTGTTCCTCTTGCCCGGGCGGTGTCATCCAGCGGTCCATTATCATTATGTCCAAATTGCATGATCAGATAATCGCCTTTTCTAATTTGCGGAAGTACTGCAGCCCAGCGTCCCCGGTTAAAAAAAGTACGGGAACTGGTGCCACCTAAGGCTTCATTTTTAACAGTGATCTTTGTAGTATCGAAAAATTCATGAAGAAAACTTCCCCAACCCCACAATCCTCCATCTCCTTTCCCATGACCATTTCGAACAGTAGAATCGCCGATCAGGAACAGCGTTGGTTTATCTGCAGGCCTGGTCAGAATGAAGGATGAGAACAATATAATCGCTGAAAAAAGACTAAACTTAATTACTTGCTTCATTAGTTACCTGATTATTATTTCTTAATGTATTTGTTTAACGGCTGCTTTTTGTCTAGCCTGATTCCTTCTATTACAGAGCTCGCATTGATTCGTGCCCCAACCTCATTGGTATGTGTATGGTCCCCGTAGAAATAGTCTTTCACCTTGTCTGCACCCAACTGATCATATTTATCGGCTGTAATCTTATTTAGGTCTATAAAAAATACATCTTCCTGCTCGGCAACTTCTTTCGCCCATTTGCCGTAGCTCTCGTTGGCTCGCAGCACCTTCCCATCCTTCCATTGATTTCGCGGGATCATTGAAATTACCACTGGTGTCACCCCTTTAGCCTTTGCTTCTCTTATGAACTTCCGTAGGTACCATCCATAAGTATGAACAGTCTCAATTGTGCCATCCTTCCAGGTTAACTCTTTTGTTTCCTCTCCGGTCCCTTGCAATACCCCTCGATATCCTGCCCGGGAGGTATCTGGCTTGGACCCTTCATTGTGTCCAAACTGCATAAGAAGATAATCCCCAGACTTCATCATAGAATCAACTTTATTCCACCGGTTCTCCTTAATGAAAGTACGCGTACTCCTACCAGCCATGGCTTGATTATCTACGCTGATCTTAGTAGTATCAAGGAATGATGACAGAAAACTTCCCCATCCCCTTTGCTGATTATTGAAATTTCTGACCGTGGAGTCTCCTATAATATAAATTACCGGCTTTTTATCCGCCTTAAAAGCATAAAGTACACTAAGAGAGGCGATCAATAACGGCAGTATGCTCCTCATTCTAAATTTAAAATTCATATTGGTTATCTATTTTCTACAACAATTTGCGCTTCTCCTTAAATATTCTTTACCTGCCCGGATACTATCTGCACTGATAACCTTTCCCAATACCTTATTGTAACACATCACACACTTATCCCCTAAGAGAAACTCAAATTTGTATTGAAAAACGATCCGTGAGAAGCAATAACAGATGAATACATTGGTTAAAAAAGAGAATACTCTGTTGACAAAGCTAAGAGCTACATCTTATATAAAAGCCTAAATACAATACTTAATTAATCGTGTAACGACATTTTTTCCAAAATGCACACCATTCCTAACTACGTTTCAATTTTAGCGACTATTCAGCTCTCACGCAACCTGCTTCATCCTGCCTTAGCACGAAACAGATGGGAAAATCTCGCCATCGCATTTGGGGAACTTTTGGGGAGCTTTATCATCAAAAGAAATAGAGGCAAAGAACTTACGGGGAAGAGCGTTATTACGAATAATCTAATCGTAAAAGCCATTGAGAGAAGAAATAGAAAAAACAAGCCCTTTTATTTAGCAAAATTCTAAAATAACACAGTCAAGTTTAAATATGGTCTCTCTTTTGCCCTTATTGAATCAACTCCGCTTATCGTCAGAGTTTAGAAAAGTGGTAAAAGTTAAGTTATGGCTCATACAATGGTAGAAGAAGAACAAAAAATTAATTTAACTATATCTGAAGGACTCCTTAGAAACCTTCAGGGAATGTTCTATAAGCTCACTTCTCCCCCGCATCTGACTCTGATTTACGTTAGTTCAGGATGTGTAAGCCTAACCGGCTACTCTGTTGAAGAATTACTTGCTATTGACTTTATCAACATTGTTCATCCTGAGGATAAAAACCTGATATTATCTCTTAATCCTAAAGCAACAGAGGAAAATTTCGAGCCAAAAGAATATCGCATAATATGTAAGGATGGATCAGTAAAGTGGGTAAAAGATGTTAGTAATACTACCTATAACGAAACCGATTCCATTGCTGATGTTGAAGGTTTTATTACAGACATAACAAGGGAAAAAGCAGAGAACATAGCTATCAAAGCACTGGAGAAGCAGCATGAAGGTCTGATTACTGAATTAAATCATAAGTATAATGAATTGATGCAGTTCAATTACATTGTTTCTCATAACCTTCGGTCGCCGATCGCAAACATCATCGGCTTAACCGAAATCATTAAATTTCACTATCAGGACGAGGCTTCAGAAACGGGTGAGTTAGTGAACTTTATCTCAGATGCTGCTCAGTCTATTGATACAATTATTCAGGATTTAAATCTTGTGCTTTCTTCAAGGAAGCCGATGAATGAAAAATTTGAGACGATAAGTATTGAGGAGATTATTACTTCTGTTAAAAACAATCTTAAGAAGCAAATCAAGGATAGCAACGCAATCTTTAACCTTGCTATTCAACCAGAGGTTGCGGAAGTTAAATCAATAAAAAGCTACGTTCAAAGCATATTCTACAATCTGATCAGTAATGCAATAAAATACACGAAAGATCAGGAAGCACCTGCAATTACTATTTCGGCAGAAAAGGCAGATGGTCAACTGTTAATAAAAGTTGCTGATAATGGACTGGGCATGGATTTAAATAGTGTTGGAGATAAACTTTTTGGCCTTTATAAGAAGTTCAATTTCGATAAAGAAGGCAGAGGCCTTGGTTTGCATATGACAAAGACTCAGATTGAATCACTGGGTGGCAAAATTGAGGTAGATAGCCAGGTAAACACAGGAACAACATTTACGATCACCATGCCGGTGATATAAAAATATTAATTATCTAAATCGCTTCAAATGAGTAAACCTGTCAGTACTGACAGGTTTTTCTATTTCTTCCCATTTTCTAAAAGCTGAGAAACTGCTGAAATACGCTCTGCATATAAGCTTTTGCATAGCGCAGAGAGGAATTTTCCTGGTCCCCAAGATAAGGAGACTTATATATAACAGCCTTACTTGTATTATCAAATGTAAGAGCTTTATTCTCACCATTTACAAACCCAAAACTATTTTCCCAGCTGTAAAAGGCGTGACCCTGCACCTTATCATTATATAAATCCTTGCTCCATTGAAAATCTTTATTCTTCAAATTTAACTGAGCAAGCAGGATTGCGGCAATATCTGTTTGACTCCCTACCTTCTCAACGGTACTACCTCTGTACTCTTTTCTTATCGCATCGCCAAATAGGAGTAGGGGGATACGATAACGCTTAGGGTCGTATATCTCATGCTGATTTTTAGGCAATCTATGACCATGATCCGCTACAACTATAAAAAGAGTCTTCTTATACCACGGGCTTCCTTTTGCACTCTTTATAAATGCGGTCAAACAAGAATCAGAATAGTAGGCCGTACTCCTAAACTTATTTTCAATTTCCTCACCTGGAAAATGTGGCTTAACAGGTAGTTCGAAAGGCTCATGATTTGTTAAGGTTAACAGGGCGCTAAAAAAAGGCTTGCCCTTTTTCTTATTTAAGTCATTTGAAAGACGGCGATAAACAACATCATCATAAGCGCCCCACTTCGAATTCATATCTTTTTTATCGAAGCTTGTTTTATCGATTAGTTCTTGGCATCCTGTATTAAGCAGATAGGATTTCATATTGGCAAATTGGATTTCTCCTCCATAATAAAATGAACTACTGTACCCTGCAGCACCCAATGCCTTAAATAAAGATGGTAGCTTTGACTGCTTCTCATTCTCTTTCATAATGCTTTTCATTCCCTGTGTAGGGAAAGCACTAAGTACTGACACAACCCCTTTGTCAGTACGATCTCCTGAAGCATAGATATGTTTGAAGAGTATACCTTCGGGGAGAAGACTTTCTATTCCCGGATCAAGGCCCTTTTCTCCGTCCAGACTTTCTATAACATCTGCTGTAAAGCTTTCCATGATAACAAGAACGATATTAGGACGGTCGGTGGTCAGTATTCGGGTTGTATTACCTGAGTTGGGAGGATATAACTCTCGAACAATTGATTCTGCTTCTTCAGACTTATAGAACATAAAAGGATTCTTCTTGCTCGACTTACTCATTAAGGAATGCAGTAAGGCCCATTCTGTATTCACAGCCGCATGATTCAATATAGGTTTAGCCGAATAATAAGCCATACTCTCGTTCATCGGAGCTAACTGCCAACCTCCTCGTATTGCAAGAAAATTTAAGCCTAGTAATAAAATGGCGATAGGCAATTTAATGTACCACTTCCCCTCCTTGCTTACTTCGAAGTCTGCCTGTTTACTTAAGTAGTACCCCAGAAGAATAAGCAGACCCAGAATTATAAAAGATAATAATAAAGGAGAAGACACACTGCTTGCTATCGCTTCACCCGGGGAAGCGAACAAAAATTCAAAGGCCCGGCTATTAATTTTCGACCCCCACTCCCTATAGATATTAAAATTTATCACTGTTATTAAAGAAGCAAGCACAACAAGCGTCCTGAAATATATACGAAACCATACATGACTAAGCCTAATTTTTGAGATTAACCATAGTAGTAAAAAACCAATCAGAGGTAACACACTAAAATATCCTGACATTGAGATGTCCATCCATAAGCCATATCTGAGGCTGGCAGCAATTTCTCCCGATGAAAAGTTTTTAATTTTGTCGACGAAAAACAATAGAAAGATCATCCGTTCTACGCAGAAAAATAGTAACCACAGGAAGAAGTACTTAAGTACAGAAAGCAAATTTTCACGCATTTAGTCCGGGTTTATTAAAATATATCTGCAAAAGTAATGTAAAATTCAGCCTTGCAATCAACATTGGACTGCTTTATGCTCTTTTAAAACAAACACTCAGTTACTATGCACACACATGAAAACACACATATACTTATTGATACTATTGCTACTCCTCTTCGCATGTGGCGAAGTAGAATTCAGTCCTAATCAGAAATTTGATTCAAATACACCTACAGACTTAAATAAGAAAAATATAGAAAAATTATACTCCCAGGAAAAAGATGATACGATAAGGTTTGTTCTCACTGGAGATACTCAGCGGGCCTATAGCGCCTGCGAAGACATGGTAAGTGTTATCAATTCTATTAAGGGGGTAGATTTCGCATTATTAAATGGTGATATTTCCGATTTTGGATTGTACCAGGAGATGGAGTGGATTAATGACATCTATTCCGATTTGAATATGCCTTATATCGCAGTTCTCGGAAATCATGACATTTCGGCAAACGGGAAAAGCGTTTTCAGGCGTATGTATGGAAATGAAAATTTTTCTTTTATTTACGACGGTGTAAAGTTTGTTTGCTTCGACTCAAACAGCAGGGAATATAACTACGACGGCACAATTCCTAACATAAGCTGGCTGAAGGCTGAGATGGCAGCAGAGGCAGGGGTAAATAATTATATTGCTGTTTCACATGTACCTTCATTTTCTGATGATTTTGATTCAGAACTGGAAAAGCCTTATGCCTCTATACTTACTGAAAACTCCAAATGCCTGGGCTCTTTACATGCGCATATCAACCAAACGGAGGTTCTCTATCCCTATAATAAAACAACCCCCTTTATTGTGGCAAATACGGCAGCCAAAAGGGAGTTCTATCTAATTGAGATCGTTAATGGAAAGCTATTACATAAAGTTATTAAATTTTAAAGTCCTGACACTACTCCTTTTAATGGCATTTCCTATTTTAAAGGCTAATAGTCAGGGAGCCCGCTTTTTGATCCCCGATGGAGCCGTTACTCAATACGGAGGAAGCATAGGCTATGGAAGTGTGGGAATAAGTTACGATTTATTTAAAGGAGAAAGAGGTAACCTAGACTTTACTTTTGGTTATGTTCCCGAATCGAAAGGAGGACCTTTGAGGATCCTGGCTGGAAAATTTTCTTATAAACCACTAAGGATTAAGGTCAAAGATATTACTGCCATTTATCCTGTAAACCCTGGAACCTTTGTTTCATACACTCCTGGAGAGCAATTTGAAAAATGGAGCAAAACTCAATATCCAAAAGGATACTACTGGTGGTCTAAATCCACGAGAATTCACGTGTCATTATCTACTGAAGCGAAATTTAATGGAGAGAAGTTACTCCCCAAAACAGGCCTTAAGGCCTTCAGCATTTATTCAGAGCTTAATACGAATGACCTGTACGGCGTAAGTTGGTTCAAAAATAGAGACAGCATGTCTTTCCTTGAAATTGTGAGAGTTGGATATGGGGTTAGAGTTTATTTCTAACCCCGTATTGCTACAAAATGTAAAACATTTTAGATTGATCTTTCTCTTCCACTTTTTCTTCCTGCTTGTAGTTAACCTTAAGCATTTGCTTTATATCCCTCTCAATAGTTTGAGATATGGTAGTTGTAGGGGTGTCAGTTGGCTTGTTTTCAAAAGGATCTTGCAGGTGGATGGCCATTTTCTCGATTAAAAAGAAAGCACTGGCAATAGCAATCACTACAGGTACTTCCACCACTCCGAAGAATTCAATTAACCCGAATGGCAACAGCATTATGAATAACACAAGGGAGAAGTGGATATAAGTACCGTAGGTTGCTGGAAACACTGTATTTTTGATACGTTCACATCCTCCCATTTCATTCGAAAAACGAGTAAGGGTATTATCTAGTTCAACTTGTTGAAACTCGTTAATCCACCCCAGCTTATAAGCATGTCTCAGATCTGCACCTTGTAATTCAAGTAAGGCAAGTGGAATGTTGCTGTATTGCTTTATGTAATTCAAGTCTTCTGCCGATATAAGTTTCTCTAAGCCCTTCAAGGGATCCTGTCTCCTTAAATGCCTGCTTAAGCTATAACACCATGCTATTTGTCTCTTAGCCATCTTTTCGCAAAAGGCTCTTTCTTCGGAGGGTCCATACTTAGTATCTACATAAGTAAGAAGCTGCCGTGTAAGGGTCCGCGAATCGTTCACTATAGCTCCCCAAATGGTACGTGCCTCCCACCATCTGTCGTACGCCTGATTTGATTTAAAGGCCAGAAGCAGGGAAATAACTGTACCTAGAATAGTAGGGACTGCAATAGGAATAGATATTCTGGTAAAGTGAAAAGTATTATACATTACTGCTATGAACACTGAATACAGTGTTACAAACACAACTTCATTTTTGATTTTACCCACAATGTATGATGCGGGAATATTTTCTCTTAATAACATAAGTAGATTCTTCTTTAAATTCTAATTAACTTCCTCTAATTCTTCTTTTGCGCTGTAATTCTTCTGTGGTGAAAGTTTCTTCAGCTCAAGGATGGGGAGACTTGCACGATTTATTAAAACAGCAGGATCTATGCTGGATTTATTAAGTGGAGCATAATCACAGGAGTCTGGATTGAGAATATAATTGATCTGGTGAGTTTCCAGAAAATTTTTGAAAGCTGCCAAAGTCCCCCCGTAGAAAAACTCGATACCTATGGATTTTAGCTCGGGAGAATTTAATTTCAATTCATGGCATTCACGATAGAATTCTTCAGGGACATATTCATATTCCTTCACGCGTCTAGACAACATGAGTAAGTCTGAAATCGAATCTGAAAGTTTGAACATGTGAGTAAAGAGTATTGAGATATCCTGCCCTTTAAACTGCTTAATAATCGCCGACACGCATTCGCACGATTTGAGCTGGAAACTGGTTGGAATTAAAATAGTCTGCATAACAATCACTTTAATGTGAACGATAATTTGTTATTACAATACTACTTTGGGGACATTAAAGAGGATTAAGACAGATATTAGAATTTGATTAGAAAAAAATACTTTAATAAGAACAGGAAAATTAAAATTATAAACACTCGAACTAGTTTTCGCACCCTTACCAACGAAAGTTGTAATACTTATTAGAGTTTGATTAGAGAAAACGTATAAACGCTCAGTTTTTTTTATAGACAGGTAACAAAACTTGCATTTCTGTGCCGATTTTCTCTTCCGACCGTATTCCTATAGAACCTTTATGAAGACGTATAATATTTAACGTGAGTGGGAGCCCAATACCGTGACCTTTGAAATCAGTTGTGTTTGAGGCACGGAAGAAGGGTTCAAAAACGTGCTGAAGCTCAGCCTGTGGAATTCCAATTCCCTTATCAATGACGACGATTGCAATCCTACCGTTTTCTGAGCTTAATTTCACCACTACTTGTTCATTATTAGAGTACTTACAGGCATTAAGAACAATATTGCTTAAAGCAAGCCGTAGCAGGTTAATATTTCCCTCAGTATAAAGCATTTCCTCATTAGCTGGCAAAGCAGAGAAATCAATAGAAATACTGCTTTCAACATCAATCTTCTTAACCGAATCGACCACAGTCAATACTAACTCGTCCGTTCTAATAAGCTGCCAATTCTGCTTTTTCCCATCAAAGCCGGTTTGAGCCAATCCAAGAAGACTTGTGAGGATCTGCTCAAGCTTTTCAGACTCTGCCAAAATGTTTTGGCCCGACCGCTTTGTTCGATCGGATAAGCCCTCATGACCTAATAAAAGTTCTGTTTCGGAGGTGATAATAGCTAATGGAGTTCGTAGCTCGTGAGATGCGTTACTAACAAAATTATTCTGGGTTTCGAAAGATGTTTCAAGGCGGGTAAGCATATGATTAAAAGTGTGTACCAGCTCTGCAATTTCATCACTCCCTTTTAATTCAGACAATCTAAGGTGAAGATTATTAGCGGATATATTTCGAACGCTTTTTATAATAGCTCTGACAGGTCTTATGGTATAATAAGAGAAAACTTTCCCTGCAACATAAGTTAGAATTACAGAGATAAGAAAAGTAATTACCAGAACTCTTTTAAGTTGTTCAAGCTCCTTAAACCCATATGGATCCTGTGCGGCAACTATAACGATATAACTTCCCTTGGGAGATTTCACAAAAGACCCCGCATAAAATTCATTATCAACATTATACCTGGCACTACCTTTTTTTACGATCGCATCATAAAACTGCTGTGGTAAGGGCAGTGGTTTCTGAAAGTTACCGTTGTTATACTTTATAAGATAGTCGCGCTCCTGATCTAACTTTTCTAAATACCTATTTCGAATGTCTTGGAAGGGACCGGAAGGTTCATTTTGAAAAAGATTTATTTGTGAGGATAAGCGCACACGGGCTTCCAAACGCTTAAAAAAATCCTCAAAATTAAACTGCGAAACGAAGTAGAAAATAGACGCATTGAGAAGAATTAGTCCTGCAGTAGCAATTAAGAAATAAAGTAAAGTGATCTTAGTTTGAATTTTCATCCGGTGCGTCCTCTTTCAGAATATATCCCATTCCAAACACCGTTTGAATTAGTTTAATGGGAGCCCCATTGTCTATTTTTTTCCTAAGATAGTTAACATAAACGTCAACAACATTAGTTCCCATATTAAAGTTAATATCCCAAACGTGATCAAGTAGTTCGATTCTTGAGAGTACTTTATTGGGATTTAGCATAAAATACTCAAGTAATCGATATTCTGTCGCAGTTAAATTAATATCCCTACCTGCTCTTTTAACACTTTTTGCATCCAGATCAATTTCAAGATTATTAAAAACGAGCTTATTCTTGGGTTGAGTTTCTGCTTTGCTTCTGCGGATCAGAGTACGGATCCGCGCTTCCAGCTCTGCAAACTTAAAAGGCTTAACAAGATAATCATCTGCACCGCTGTCGAGGCCGGTTACAATATTCTCCGTACTACTTAAAGCTGTAAGCATTAAGATAGCAATAGTGGTGTTCTTCTTCCTTATCTCACGGCACACCTGGATCCCATTAAGTTCAGGAAGCATAATATCTAAAACTACCAGATCAAAATCATGTTTTAAAGCCATATCTAGCCCTGTTCGTCCGTCAGCTGCAACGCTAATTTCCATTCCAGCTTCAGCAAGCCCACGAGAAATTACCGAAACAATGCCTGGTTCGTCTTCAACTAACAATATTTTCATCAAGTATCTTTTAGCAAAAATTAAATCTAGAAAGTAAAAACATCTCTTTTAGTTTTTTACTTGACGAAAATATGACGTGGATGCACAAAAAAAGGGGCTAAAACACCCCCTCTTAGTCATTATGGCATTTTTTTAAATCCCTCAGATCTGACCTTCCACTTACCATTCTTAGGGAAGCCTGGATTAGGACCGGAAGAACCATCCCATCCTCCAGCCAACATGGCTACTGTTGCCAGTACACCTCCATTACCTGGTAGATAGATCCGTAGCCGGCCGTCCTGGTAATTGTGTCCGTTCTTCAGGTAAGTATTAGTCTTTATATTCATAAAGAGAGCATCTATTGCTTTCTCGGGCTTACCTAATCGCGCTGCAGTCATAGCAGTCATAGGGAAATCCCATCCCCAGGTATCGTCCCATTGCCAAACCTTCCAAACTGTATCGAAAGTCCGTTGCATAGTAGCTTTATCGAGCTTAGCACCTGCGGGAACCATACCTAAGGTGCCCAGTACAGATGGATGATCCCGCAACCACTCTTCGTTAGTAAAAGAATCAGGGGTATTCTCTGTTGACAAATAAAGTCCGTTTTGCTTTGGTAAAGGTGCAAGCTTATTTATTACTGCATCCCAGTCAGAGTTGGGTGGCATACCCAACCGTTCGCGCCATTTCTGTGCGATCCGCAGCGCCCAGTCCCAGTAAGCCAACTCATAACTTGGGTTATAAGTATCCACTGCTTTAAATACTTCCTGAGCAGGAATGAGGCCTTTCCCGAGGTTGTAACGTTGCTTAATACTATCATACGTAGGGAATGATGCCATGAATTCTGCTGTTTGAAAAACAATGTCTTTGTACTTCTCCAGCACATCTTTGCTGTTCTCATCTCTATACAGCAATTCGGCCATATAGATAGGATGAGGTTGCTGCCAAATAATGAAAGCTCCAACAGATGAAGGGCTTTCTAATCCTTCATGGTCCGTCATCTTCTGCCAACGAGCACCTTTGAAACCCTGTCGTTTTGCAATTTCCTTAGCCCCCTCCTCAACCTTGAAATACCAATCGAGGCTCTTCTCCAACAGTTCTGGCCTGTTCCAAAGTGCGAAATGGATGCCATGCCACCAATGCATTTCCAGGTGAGGCTTACCAAACCAGCTGTTGTAAGTTAACCCCGTTTCCTGGGGAGGAAAAGAACCGGTACATTGAATTTTAGTAAGGTATTCTGATGTGATCACCCTACGCTCTAGTTCTTTTGCCCGGATGTCGGTACTGCCTGCAAAATCAATCGCTGCTCCACTCATCCAAAACTTCTTTAACCCGGTGATACTATTTTCTCTGGTCTGTGCAAATGTGGGCAACGTCACAGCCTCTACCGGTTGAAGAGAAAATAAACAACTCAGTTCAAATACTTGCGAACTCTTATCAGGAGTTATCTGGTAGTAATGAGAGGTAGTAGTTGCAGCTGCCGTTCCCTTACTCCATTTGAATATTGATGAATATGTAATTCCTTCCAGTGCATGCTGAATTACTGCACCACTTTCATTCTGAGAAGTAATAGATGATCTATGTTTCTGCGGATCCTTGTAGTTTACACCTTCGTCCAGAAACTCCATGGTAGGATAAGCGTACTTCAACTTTAATTTTAAACGCCCAGCCGCAATTAAAGGTGACTTGATTTGAAACGCAACCAGGTCCTGATCCTGATGTCCGACGGTAATTACATCAACAGAGTTTTCCTCCACAGTAAAATGGCTCACAATCTCACCTGTCCACATGTTCAAAGTTTGGCGGATATTCTTCAGATCTACTGGCTTTGCTAGCGTTCCGTCCTTCTTATAAATATCCAATCCGAGGTTCCCTAGTTGAATACGATGAACGCTTTTACGGAACCAATCCGATGCGGCCCTTTGTCTGGATCCAGCTTCGGAGAACTGAACGGAATAGGAAGACTTCTTTCCGTTGAGCGTATACTCTTTTAAAGTTTCTTCAAATTTATATCCAGCTGTATCCTTCAACCTGTTCCACCCCCATTCGGATTGGGTACCAAGCGTGACCCCTTTGGCATATCTTTCCGGAAACGTTTGAAGTCCTGTAACATCTACCGTATAGGCAAACTTTCCATTTCCCACTGAAAGAGATTCCAGGGAATCAATGCGTGTATTGACGATAGTATGGCGCAGAACAACAGCTTGACGATTAATTGGCTGAGCCTGGGTGAGAATAGTAGTAAATAATGAAAGGCAAAATATAAAGCCTGCTATTAATTTATTTGGGGTCATAGTACTTAAATAACTTCTAGTTCTTCAATTACGAATTTTATTTATTCTGTAATGTATCAGGCAAGACAGCCATCTCTCCGTTAATCTTTACATTCTTCAATTCCATATTTTTCACATAATCTATCTGCATAGGCTTTTTCACACCTCTGATATCACAATTGATTAGCTTAAGGTTTTGGACGGGAGATGCTTTATAAGCTCTCACGAAAACACCATAATTGCCGCCATTTGAAACGTCCAGATTTTCCACCCATACATTTCTGATAGTAGGCATAAAACTACCCGGATTTTCATAAAACATATTGCAGGTAATTGCCGCATCTTTATAAGCACCAACCTTAATGTCCTTCATGAAAATATTTTCAATGATGCCTCCTCGGGAAGAACTTGTCTTCAAACGCAGAACTCTGTCAAGGTTAGGGCTATCCATTATACAATTTATGGCATAGATATTTCTAGCCCCTCCAGCAATTTCACTTCCTATCACCACACCTCCGTGTCCGTCTTTCATTTCACACCCTTCAATTATATGGTTTTCTGCTGGCCGGCCAATCCTGCGTCCATCTTCATCTCTGCCAGATTTAATAGCAATACAATCATCACCTGTATCAAAGTAACAATCCTTAATCAGCACATTCTTACATGCTTCAGGATCACATCCATCGGTATTAGGACCATGAGCTGCCACCCTTACCTTTTCTATCGTGATATTTTCAGAAAGAACAGGATTCATAAACCACATAGGAGAGTTAATCATTTTCACTCCTGAAACCAGAATATTCTTACAATTATAAGGCTGGAACATATTTGGTCTTAGATAATGTCCGTCGCCAAAAACACGTTTCCTTGGGTCTATCTGCTTATGCATCATCTCGTGAAGTGCAGTCCTTGCAGGAGTCTGTTTTGGCATTCCCTCCTTCCATCCGTACCTGGGGCTTCCATTCCAATTCCACCATCGATCATTATTAGCATTACCATCCAAAGTACCGTTTCCTGTTACTGCAATGTTCTTTTCACCATAAGCATAGATCTGGGCGGAATAATTCATACATTCCATCCCTTCCCATCTTGTAAAGACAATAGGATAATCTTTGGGGTTATGACTGAACACAATCGTTGATCCATCAGCAAGATGCAGGTTAACGTTACTCTTCAGGTAAATTGCGCCCGTTAAAAAAGCTCCGGAAGGTACAACTACCCGTCCTCCTCCATTTTTACTACAAGCTTCTATCGCTTTTCTGAAAGCTACAGTGTTATTAACTTCACCACCAGCCTTTGCTCCGAAATCAGTAATAAGATAATCCTTGTTTTTAAAACGAGGTGCCTTAATTTCCTTTCTTAATGCCTCCAATTCTTTCTGCGGCTGCGCCGAAGTCGTCCATACTTTAGGAGTATCAGTCGACTTAAAGGATAGGAACAGTGCAATAACAGCAAGCACCAAAAATTTGTTAATGTCTCTCTTGAGGTTCATATTGAATGTATGCGTTTTAGGATATTTTAAAGATAAAGGAAGAAGCCGTCATAAATTTGCCTCCCTGGGAAGCTGTAAACAAATATGCAGGCTTTCCCTTAATAAATAATATTTGTGGACGTTCTAAACGCCCGTACCGTTTTAGATGGGAAGGCGCAGGAGGTTCCTGCAAATACTCACTAACTGGACCAAAAGCAACTTTTGGGTCGTTCCACTGTAATCCATCTTTTGATCTTATATACAATCCAACTTCCTGGTTATATACTCCCATATCACGGGCCAGCATATTAAACCTCCCTTTTTCCATCCAAACAAAAGCGTCTTCAAACTGCTTATTCCCACCCTTACCTGAGTAGTCAATAACTGGATTTCCAGCGTATTTTATGTAAGGACCTTCAAGCTTGTCTGAAATTGCCAGGCCATATTTCCGGTTTCCTCTGATCGCAGGATCTTTAGAGTTGTAATAATCATTATTGTTCCATGACTTATAGTAAAGCCAATATTGACCGTTTGGATGCTTCAAAAAAGCAGGATTAGTAGTGCAATGATCGTCCCAGGCTCCTTCCGGGCCGACTTCTAACAATGGGTGTTCAGGGCGGCTCCAGGGTCCATATAAGGAATCCGCTATGGCCATCCCAATTCTTTTAGTGTTTGTTTTCCCATTAGAGTTGCCCATAAAAAAAAGACAGTATTTACCATCAACGATTTTGATATGAGGATTATGGCAGGTAGTACCATCCCAATATCCCTGCCCCCTGGGAGCTAAAATTGTACTTAAATATTGAAATGGACCTTCCGGGTGATCAGCTACCGCGTGAGCTATCTCCGAGCTATTAATCCATCCCCCCATTCCCTTTTTTGAGGGCCAGCGTGAGAAGAAGACGTGCACCTTGCCGTCAGGCCCCATTATCGGACTGTTGCACCATACATAATATCCTTCCATTTCCAATGCCCGCCCAACTGGTTTAAGCCTCTTTCCAAATGGAGACATGTGAGACTTCCATTTGGGATCATCCAAACCAAGTGAAAACTGAGGCAGAAAAGATGCAGCAGATATTAGAAGGGTATTTGTAATAAACTCTCTACGCCTCATAACTGGTTATATTGGTTACAGATTATAAAAGGATAACTCTCCATTCGCACTAAGATTGCCTTAATTTCTAAATTCTGAAATTAATTACGCAGACGAAGATTATTCTAAGTATTTGATAAGCATGGCTACTAACAACAGTTCATATCATAGCCACGGTTCATTATCAAGTTTCAAGATTAAAAAAAACTCGTTAAACTATTTTTAACAATACTGATACACGAGCAATTTGGATATAGTTAATAAGGCCTTTAACTTCCACTGGAGCATCTGTAACAATTACAATAGAAATAATATCATTCAGGATACCACAGGATAGCTTCATTCAGGAATCTTTCTACTTTTATCCAACACAACCGATTAACAAACACACGCACAGATCAAAAAATAGAGTTAAAGCTTTATTCTTGGTTCGAATTTTTTTGAACAATGAATTTAATTAAGAATGGGGGATGCATTTCATTAAGGTCACCTTATAAATAATTAACTAATTTTTATTTAATAACCTTTTATATGCCAATTTTATCTTACCAAGGCCGGAAAAACGCATTTAAGATTACAATCGCTATGGGGCTTACCTTAACAAGCTTTCCCTTATTTGCCCAGTACACTAATTTAAAAGGGAACGACTCTACAACGCCCCTTCATTTGCTCAAGCCGGAGTATCCAACGCCTTACGGAGAAACAAAGCCGAGCGATGTTAAAGCTGTTTTGGATAAAGTTTATAACTATCTAAACGAAACGACCCATACTCAGCTGATAGACAAGACTACCCAGAGTACAGTTACAGACTATAAAAAAGCAAATTCAAATACAATTTTTAAACCAGGGGATTTTAGGCTCCTGAGCTATGAATGGGGAGTTACCTATACTGGTATGCTGGAGGCTGGTGCAGCTACGGGAGATAAAAAATATACTGACTATGCTGTTAACAGGGTTAATTTTATTGCCGAAGTAATTAACGGTTTTAAAGAATTTACAAAAAAGAATCCTGATGCTCCTACTCCTGTTCGCTCCTATTTACATCCGCATGCCTTGGATGATGGCGGTGCATTAACAGCTTCCTTTATCAAGACATTAAGAACGGGTCAGTTAAAATCAGACATTCGCCCTTCTGTCGATAACTTCATAAATTATATAATGACAAAAGAATTTCGTTTAACCGATGGGACTCTTGCACGTAATCGGCCCCAACCCAATACCCTTTGGTTAGATGATCTTTATATGAGCCTGCCTGCTCTTGCACAAATGGGAGTACTGACGGGCGATAAGAAGTACTTCGATGAGGCTGTAAAACAATACCGCCAATTTTCACAGCGGATGTTTAACAATGAACGAGGACTATATATGCATGGCTGGGTGCAGGAAATGTACCCTCATCCGCAATTTCATTGGGGAAGAGCAAACGGATGGGCTATTCTTACCAAAATAGAACTTTTGGATGCCTTGCCTGAAAATCATCCAGGAAGGGCTGAAATTTTAGATATGTTAAAAAAGCATGCAGCCGGCCTCGCTGCGCGGCAGGATGGAACTGGTTTTTGGCATCAGCTTTTAGATCGTAATGAAACATATTTAGAAACGTCAGCTACTGCAATATATGCCTATTGTTTAGCAAGAGCCGTCAATAAAGGTTGGTTAGATGCGAAAGCATATGGTCCCGCGGCGTTGTTGGCATGGAACGCAGTAAGTACAAAAGTGAATTCTAAAGGTCAGGTAGAAGGTACCTGCGTTGGAACAGGAATGGGTTTTGATCCGGCCTTTTACTTCTACCGCCCTATCAATGTATATGCGGCCCATGGATACGGTCCGGTATTACTTGCCGGAGCTGAAATATTCAGGATGCTGCAGATTCATCCTTTTGCTATTAACGACAGTTCAGTACAGATAACAAAATAATCAATAAAAGAAAGCCGGCTGTAATGCTGGCTTTCGTATTAATTTCTCAATCTATATTATCTTACAAAACAGAAATGAAGGTATCAGCTGCATTACTAGCTTGTATTTTTACATCAGGCATAGCATATTCTCAGAGCAGGAAGTTTGATTTTGGACCAGGAGAATTAAAAAAGGGGTACACCCAGGTTCTTCCCGAAACAACCTACTCAAAAGAAAAAGGCTATGGCTTTCTGCCCGGATCTTCATTAACCGGAATGGCACATGGAAAAGATGCTCTGAAAAACGACTTTATAACGAGCAATCAGCCCTTCTACTTTAGTGTAGATCTTCCTGAAGGGGACTATGATGTAAAAGTAATACTGGGAGATAAAGAAGGTACATCTGAGCAGACAGTGAGGGCAGAATGCCGGCGAGTAATGATCTATAAAGAGCTTACACGACAGGGAGAAATAAAGGAAAAGACATTTACAGTTCACATACGAAGACCTGAGATTCCTGGTACTACTGAAAAAGTTAAGCTGAAGCCTCGCGAATTCGACTACTTTCACTGGGATGACCAATTAACATTAGAATTCAATGGTGCCAATCCGAAAGTAGCTGCCGTAGAAATAACAAGGGCAAAAAAACCTACCAGAGTATTTCTTGCAGGAAATTCGACCGTAGTTGATCAGGCCAACGAGCCGTTTGCTGCATGGGGCCAGATGCTTCCTGCTTTTTTTGAACCGAAGAAGATTTCTGTGGCTAACTATGCTGAGTCAGGAGAGACTCTTAGTAATTTCCTTGCAGGTAACCGTTTGAAAAAGATCTTAAGCCAGATGCGCAAAGGGGATTACCTGTTCATTGAATTTGGGCACAATGACCAGAAACAGAAAGGAGAAGGAATAGGGCCTTTTACAAGCTATAAAAGAGATTTAAAGTACTTCATTTCAGAGGCACGTAAGAAAGGGGGGATTCCGGTTATAGTAACCTCTATTCAAAGGAGAAACTTCAATGAAAATGGGCAGATAAACGAAACATTAGGAGACTATCCTGCCGCCTGTCGGCAAGTTGCAAGAGAGGAAAATGTCCCTCTGATCGATTTGAATAAGATGACTAAGGTTCTGTATGAAGCTTGGGGACCGGGAGAGTCGGAGAAAGCATTTGCTCATAACCCTCAGGTGGATAATACTCACCCTAACCCATTTGGTGCTTTTGAAATGGCAAAATGTGTAGTTCAGGGTATGAAAGACATTAAACTAGGTCTAACGAAATATATCATTAACTTCGAAGGCTTTGACCCTGCTCAACCAGATTTAATCACATCTTTTTATTGGCCTCTCAGTCCTTCAAAATCTACTATTAAGCCGGATGGAAATTAAGTTTGTTCAGATGCGAAAAATTTTGGCAGTAATAATTTGCGCTGTCTTTTCTTCAACAACCTTTGGCGCCTCCATTGTCTTCAATGTGAAAGATTTTGGTGCAAAAGGAGATGGTGGAACGATGGATACTGAAGCGATAAACAAAGCGATTGAAGCAGCAGGACAGCAAGGCGGAGGAACTGTATTTTTTCCAGCAGGAACTTATCCTAGCTATTCAATCCGTTTAAAAAGCAATATTTCTCTATACATTGATCAGGGAGCTACAATCCTGGCTGCAGAACCAAAAGGAGATCAAGGCTATGATGCACCCGAGCCCGCATCCAACGATATTTACCAGGATTTTGGACATAGCCATTGGCACAATAGCCTGATCTGGGGTGAGAATTTAGACAATATATCTATTCTTGGCCCCGGTACTATTTATGGAAAAGGACTGACCCGATTTGGTCCTTACAAAGCACCAATAGGAAATAAAGCTATTGCACTAAAATTATGCAGAAATGTTATTTTGAGAGATTTCACTATCCTTTACGGAGGCCATTTTGGCATCCTGGCAACAGGGATAGATAACTTCACGATCAATAATTTAAAGATCGACACTAATCGCGATGGGATAGATGTAGACTGCTGCAGGAACGTTCGCATCTCAGACTGTAGCGTAAACTCTCCTTTTGATGATGGCATATGTTTAAAAAGTTCATATGCACTCGGATTCCCACGCGCCACCGAAAATGTTACTATCACCAATTGCCAGGTTAGTGGATATGATAGAGGGACCTTCATAAAAGGCACTTTTGAACGAAAAGAAAGCCAGTTAGTTCCGGATAAAGAAGGGCCCACAGGTAGAATTAAATTTGGAACGGAATCTAACGGAGGATTTAAGAATATTACTATTACTAATTGTGTATTTGATTATTGCAGGGGACTAGCACTTGAAACAGTAGATGGAGGCCTACTGGAAGACGTAACTATTTCGAATATCACGATGAGGGATATTGTTAATTCTCCTATATTCTTAAGACTCGGAAGGCGCATGCGAGCTCCTGAGGGAACTCCTAAAGGCCAGCTCAGGCGGATTAACATCAGCAATTTCGTGGTATATAACGCAGATTCGCATTTCTCCTCACTAATTTTAGGCGATGAGGAAAGAGATATCGAAGATGTTAAGCTAAGCAACATTAGAATTTACTACCGGCCTATAGATTCAGCTGAAAGTGTTATTCAAAAAGTTGTTCCGGAAGACTCTAAAGGTTCCTATCCTGAGCCCCAAAAGTTTGGGGTGATCCCTTCGTATGGTTTCTTTATCCGTCATGCTAAAAATATTCAGATGGATAATGTCGAGCTTAGTTTCCTTGGTAAAGAAACTCGTCCTGCAATTATCATTGACGACGTCAAAAATATTGAACTTAATAATGTAGAGGCACAAAGGGCTCCTGGTGCAGCCTTGGTAGTTTTAAAAAATGTGAAAGACTACAGCTCTGTCGCGAGCAAATCCATACCAAATAAAAGCTACAAGAAGGCAGATGATAAGAGACTATAGTCCTTTACCATCCCTACACTCCTTAATTTACCTGAAATAATATTTGATGAGTAAGAAATTTTCAAGAGTAATCTTAACACTAGCAGCACTGGCATTGAACGGTTTGGCAAGTGCTCAGACTTCCAAACCAGAATGGCCGAAGATCACACAACAGAACAAACCCTGGACCCGTTGGTGGTGGGAAGGTAGCGCTGTAAATAACAAAGACTTGACCTGGATGTTGAACGAATATTCGAAGGTGGGACTGGGAGGTGTAGAAATAACCCCTATTTATGGGGTAAAGGGTAATGAGAAGTTATTTATAAACTTCCTTTCTCCTGATTGGATAAACGCCCTAAAACACACGCTGGCAGAAGGCAAGCGTCTCAATTTGGGGGTAGATATGGCACAAGCTTCTGGCTGGCCGTTCGGCGGCCCTTGGGTTAGCGACGAAGATGCTAGTAAATACATTGCCTTCAAGACCTACAATTTAAAATCTGGGGAAAAACTAAAAGAACCGGTAACATATTGGCAGTCAGCATTAGTCAGAACGGTGGGAGAACGTATTGAGATCTCTAGATTGAAAGAGCCAATCGCGTCCAATCCTAATCTTCAGCTTCACGCTTTTGATCAGGTACGCTTTCCAAAGGCCTTACCTCTACAAGCTTTGATGGCTTACTCCGACAAGGGTGAAGCTTTAGACTTGATTAAATATGTTGACGACAAAGGGAACTTAAACTGCGTAGCTCCTAAAGGCAGCTGGAGCTTGTATGCTGCCTTTATAGGGATGCACGGTAAAATGGTTGAACGAGCTGGACCAGGAGGAGAAGGTTATGCTATCGACCATTTCTCAAAAAATGCAACGAATAACTATTTAAACCATTTCAACGAAAAATTTAAAGAACAGGACGTTTCTGGTATACGCGCATTTTTTAATGATTCTTATGAGGTAGACGATGCACAAGGTGAAGCAAACTGGACTCCTGATTTTTTTTCTGAATTTAAAAAGAGACGGGGATACGACCTCAAGAACTACTTACCAGCATTATTTGGCAAAGACAGTAAGGAGAAAAACCAACGGGTACTTTCTGACTATAGAGAAACAGTTTCAGATCTCCTTCTTGAAAATTATACCGAAACCTGGCATAAATGGGCCAAGAACCGGGGATCTATGATAAGGAACCAGGCGCATGGTTCTCCTGCGAACATTCTGGACCTTTACGCAGCTACGGATATTCCAGAAATAGAAGGAACAGATATTTTAAGAATAAAATTTGCCTCATCCGCAGCTCACGTTACTGGGAAACTCCTTACTTCGTCAGAGTCTGCCACCTGGGAGAATGAGCATTTCCTATCCAAACTAGGAGATATCAAAAAAGCAATGGACCTGTTTTTTCTGGGAGGAGTGAACCACAGCTTTTATCATGGAGCAAACTATACTCCTCAAAATGATCCCTGGCCAGGATGGCTCTTCTACGCAGCGGTGCATTTCACGCCAAATAACCCTTTCTGGAAAGACTTTGGCAAGCTCAACAACTATGTCGCAAGAGCCCAATCCTTTCTTCAGTCTGGAAAGCCCTCAAACGACATTTTACTTTATCTCCCTATATATGACTCATTTGCAACTCCCGGGCGAACACTTCTTCAGCATTACGATGGTGTGGAAAAAGGGTTCAAGGGTAACAGTGTAGAGGAAAACGCGAAGTTTTTGCAGGAAAAGGGGTATAGTTTTGATTTTATATCTGATCGTCAAACTTTTAATCTAGCTACAGCAGACACACTGATTAAAACAGCGGATGTTTTCTATAAAACCATTGTAGTACCTCAAACCCAATTTATGCCTTTGGCTACGTATCAGAAACTCGCCGATTTAGCGAGAAGCGGAGCAACTGTGATATTTTTTAAAAGTACGCCTGAAGACGTTCCCGGACTCGGGAATTGGCTGGAGCAAAGGAGAGCGGATTTCAAACATGTTACAGGTCAGTTTGCCTTTTCAGAAACCGGTGTACCCGGACTGACAAAAGCTGGTATAGGAAAGGGAGCAGTTTATTTGACAGATGAACTGGACAAAGCATTAAAAGCCGCAAACGTGCAAGCAGAAACCATGGTAGATCAGGGGATTCAATTCATTAGAAGAAGGCACGACCATGGGTACTATTACTTTATCATCAATTCTGGCAATAAGGATATTAACAACTGGGTGCCTGTAAAAACTTCAGCAACCTCTGTTGCTCTGTTTAATCCAATGACAGAAAAAACTGGTTACGCTGCTATTCGCAATTCGTCTGGCACTTCAACAGAGGTTTTCTTGCAATTGACTAAAGGAGAAAGCTGTATCTTAGAAACTTCCGATAGGCCTGTAAGTGGTGCTCCTTATGTCTATACTAAAGCTAAAACCGCTGGTACAGTCATTGGCGGCGATTGGAAAGTAAATTTTGAAAGTGGCGGCCCTTTACTTCCTAAAGCAACTACATTAAAAACACTTACTTCCTGGACAACACTTCCTATTCAAGGTGTGAAAGATTTTTCAGGAACAGCAAAGTATTCTATTCAATTTAAAAGACCAGCTGGAAATGCAACTAGCTGGTTGCTTGACTTGGGAACTGTAGAAGAGAGTGCGAAAGTGTTATTAAATGGGCAGGAATTATCGACCTTAATAGGCCCGATTTATCAGCTAGAAATTCCGGCGGATTTTCTTAAGAAAAAAAATAAGCTGGAGGTCTTTGTAACCAACTCTATGGCAAACAGAGTTATTTATCTTGATAAGAACAATGTAAACTGGAAAAAATTCTATAATACGAATATGCCGGCCAGGAGAAAAGAAAACTCGGGAAAAGATGGACTATTTACAGCAGCCAACTGGGAACCACGGGCATCGGGAATGCTTGGCCCTGTTACCATCACACCTTTGACTACAATAAACCCTGAATAAAGTTAAACAGCAACCAATCAATAAAAGAAAATAAGAATTACTATGAACTTAAAAAAAGGGATTTATGTTCTTGCCGCATCTCTTGGAGTTACAGCAAACGTCATAGCCCAGTCTGAAGTCACAAAACAAGTACAGTACCTTTCAGGTACCGATGTAAAAAACACAAAGACCTGGGAGTTTTGGGCTACCGGAGGCAGACAGAGTGGCTTTTGGACCTCTATTCAGGTTCCTTCCCATTGGGAACAGCAGGGATTTGGCGGATATAACTATGGCAGGGACTATGTTACCTATGGAAAAAATTTCCACTTCGAAGACGAAAAGGGATTATATAAGCACCAGTTTGATGTGCCAGCAAACTGGCAGGGAAAAGATGTCTATATAGTATTTGAGGGGTCTATGACAGACACCGAAGTAAAAATTAACGGGAAGACGGCAGGACCAGTTCACCAGGGAGCCTTTTACCGGTTTAAATATAACATCAGTGACAAGCTAAAGTACGGCCAGAAAAACTTGCTCGAAGCAACGGTTAGTAAAATGTCTGCCGACAATTCTGTTAATAATGCGGAACGCTTGGCGGATTACTGGGTTTTTGGAGGAATATTCAGACCTGTTTATCTAGAAGCTCTGCCGAAAGAGAATATAGAATGGACTGCTATTGATGCCAAGGCCAATGGTACATTCAACATGAATGTCTATTTAAAAAACACTGAGCCAGGAAGGAATATAATCGCTGAAATAGTTGATAAACAAGGCAAAGTTATAGGAACAGCAAATGCAAAGACTACTGGTAAAGACTCAGTTATTAATTTAAAAACCATAGTCAAAAAACCACTTTTATGGAGTGCAGAAACGCCGAACCTATATACAGCAAACGTTTCTATAAAAAGCGCTGGGAATACTATCTATAAAACATCAGATAAATTTGGATTCAGAACCATTGAGGTAAGAAAACAAGACGGGATCTATCTGAATGGCACTAAAATCAAGATGAAGGGGGTAAACCGGCACGTGTTCTGGCCAGAGTATGGAAGAGCTACATTTCCGGAAGCCGACCTTATAGATGTAAAACTGATCAAGGAAATGAATATGAACGCAGTTCGTTGTTCACATTATCCTCCTGACCAAAATTTTCTTCGCCTTTGTGACTCTCTTGGAATCTATGTATTAGATGAATTGGCTGGCTGGCAAAAGGCATATAGTACAAAGGCAGGTGAGCCATTGGTTAAAGAAATGGTAATCCGTGATGCTAATCATCCATCTGTAATCCTCTGGAGCAATGGAAATGAAGGAGGGCACAACTTCGATCTGGATGATGACTACGCTAAATATGACTTGGCAAAAAGGACAGTTATTCACGCTCATCATAAACCAGGCAATGCCATCAATGGCATCGATTGTAATCATTATGAGGATTATTACAGTACACAAAAGATTCTTGCCGATACTAACATCTATATGGTGACTGAATTCCTGCATGCACAAGACGATGGAGGTGCAGGAGCTGGTCTGGCTGATTTCTGGGAACTTCACTGGAATTCGAAAAGAGGAGCAGGAGGATTTATTTGGGACCTGGCGGATGAAGGTATCATGCGTACAGATCAAAATAACATGCTTGATGTTAATGGGGTCAATGCCCCAGATGGAATTGTAGGTCCGCACCGTGAAAAAGAAGGCAGTTTTTATGCTATAAGGGAAATATACTCTCCTGTGCGCATTACGCTAAAAAACCTGCCTTCTAATTTTAAAGGAGAAATACCTGTTGAGAATCGCTTCCACTTCACTAACCTTAACCAATGCTCTTTCCAGTGGGAGCTGATTAATTTCAAAAAGCGCGATGAATCTACTGCTGGCTATACTGTAGCGAAAAAAGCTGCTGTAAATGCTCCAAACGTAGCTCCAACTGCAAAGGGAACGTTGAGAGTTATCCTGCCAGAGGATTGGAAAAACTACGACGCGTTAGCACTTACAGCTTTGGATCCTCAGGGTAACGAGCTCTACCGCTGGACCTGGAAGGTAAAATCAAATGCACAGTTACTGGAAAACGTATTAAGTGTAAAAGCGGGACCCGCAGTAACTGTGAACGAAGCAGACAGTCTCCTGACTATGAAAGCGGCTGGCATCTCTATCAGTTTCAATAGAAAGACTGGAAGACTAGCTGGCGTTGCAAATGATAACAATAACTATAAACTGTCCTTTAACAATGGACCTGTTTTGGTGAGTGGAAATGCTACTTTTAATGGTCTGAAACACTACCAGGAAGGTGAACAGCACGTTATTGAGTCATCTTACTCGGGCGACTTGAAATACGTGAAATGGAGAATGTCTCCAAATGGTCTGCTACAAATGGATTACGAGTATGCTCTTAACGGCAATTACTGGTTTAGTGGCGTTAGCTTTAACTATCCCGAAAACTTTGTATTGGGGGCAAAATGGTTAGGAAAAGGACCATCAAGAGTGTGGAAGAACCGGATGTTCGGAACAACCTACAACGTTTTTGAAAATAGGAATAATGATACCCAGACCGGTCGGGCTCCCTGGCTGTACCCTGAGTTTAAAGGTTACTTCGCAGATGTGGTTTGGATGGAGCTAAATACGGTGGAAGGCAAATTCACTGTAGCTAGCCCTAATGATGATATGTTTGTGCGATTATTCAACTTCTATGGACTGAGCGGAATTAAACCTCATCCCGAACTTCCTGTTGGAGATCTATCTTTTCTGGATAGGATACCTCCGATCGGAACGAAGCTAGGTTTGAACATTAGCCCAAATACAAAGGTTTTAGGACCATTAAGCGAACTGAATGTTGTAAATACGCCGATCAAACGAACCCTATACTTCTATTTCGGTATACCAAAGACAACAGAAAACAGGCAGTTTACGATGCCTAAAGAGAATATCTTAACAGACTAAAGTTTAAGAATAAAAAACGCAGGCTCCCATAGACAGCCTGCGTTTTCTCATTATTGAAATAGATCAGAAACTTACATTAGTAGAATTCTTCACCGTCACTTTACTACCATCTTTAGTTAAAATACTCGTCCCGCTAATCTTCCAGCCTTCAGCAAATGAAACACTTCCTGCCTTAGTAGCATTTGAGACGCTGAAATTGTCGAACGTAAAATTGCTTAATAAGGAATTCTTTAGCCCTTCAGCTACGATAGCTGCACCTTTTGCCCCATCAACTGTAATGTTAGACATATGTACGTCCTTAAATTTCGGAATTCCCCTTTCTACTGGCTCTACCTTAGTAAGCATCACCTTCCAATGTTGAGGAACTGTTTCCATATTGTACCCTGCAGGCAGGGTTGAGTAGCTGTATGCAGGATTCCAATTCATACTTACTCTAACAGCTACACCAACATCTTTCAACTCAATATTTTTGAAATGAATATCTTCTACTATACCGCCTCTGGTGGTCGCCGACTTAATATTTAAGCCATTACTGGTACCATTGCCTTTCAGATTTCTCGCCATAACGTGTCTGATACTACCTGCGGTCTCACTACCCAGTGTTAATAATCCTGCTCCCGCTCTGGCAACACAGTTCTGAATTAGCACATATTCGGTGGGTTTGTTTACACGAAGTCCGTCCCAGTCTCTACCGGATTTTAAACAGAAGTTATCGTCATTACAATCTATATCCGAATTCTGGATCAAAACCCAGGTGGACGAGTCGATATCAATCCCATCAGTGCTCGGACCATGCCCCCCTATATTATTTTGTATAGTAATTCCATCAATAGTAACATGATCAGAATAGAGGATTTGAACTGTCCAGAAACCAGCTTGCTGAAAAGTGATACCAGATAATAAGATATTAGAAGACTCTTGGGCTAAGAACATACGGGGACGTTTTGCATCATAATCCACAATCCAACGCAAACCCTTTGCTTCGTATTCCTTTCTAAGGTTCCAGTAGTAATCCCAATAGGGCTTTCCTTGTGCATTAACAATTCCATCACCAGATACTGCTGCCTTATTCTGCTTAATAATATTGATCAGGGCAGCGGGCCAGGGCATTTCAATACCTGCAATACGAGTATCAATTTCAGGAAAATGCTTTATATCTGAACTTCCTAAAAGTTCGACTCCTTTATCAATACGGAAGTGAACTCCTTCCTTTACAAATACTGCCCCGCTCAAATATTTCCCCGGTTTGAAGGTGACAGTTCCGCCCCCCTTGACTGCGCAGTCATCGATGGCTTTTTGAATCGCCTCTGTATTCAGGGTTTTTCCATCACTAACTGCACCGTAATTATTCACATTATAGATTGCTTTCCTGAAGCTTAGCTTAGCAGATCCAACCTTTTTGGTCCACTTAGGATCCTGGTCTTTTGCATAGGTAGAAGAGAAGATTAATAAGCAAAAGCAGAAGAATAGATATCTTTTCATGTTAGTTTGCAGGTCATCTGTTGACCTACTAAGTTATATCTTAAATAAATAAGGGGAGATCGCCAATTGTAAAAATTACACTACGGTTTAAAGTTGTAGAGCTTTAAAACTTAAGGGTCTTTGCATTTTCCTGCAACTATAGAAATCCTGCAAACAAAAAAGCCCGAAAGCATTACTTCCGGGCTTTATTATAGTTTAATTTCGGTTTATCTTAACCTGTCGGCAGATTTTACTAGTCTTTCGTCTTTCCTTATTCCCCTTGTAGCCAGCACCAAAAAAAGGATAGCAAGAGAAGGAAGGAATACACCCAGTCCATAATTTTGCATCTGAAGGTTGAGGTCTCCTACATAATTTTTTGCTGTTTCAACTAGCCAGAAGCTATAAGCTAAAATGATAATGATGGCTATATAAGAGAAGCTTAATTGCTTTTTTCTATCATTGAAGAAAAAGATAATTGCAAGAGGAATTAATCCAACGATAACTGTACCTATGGTTAACCCGGTAAAAGCCTGCTCAATAACTGCACCTTCTCCTGTTGCTTTATAAAGTCCTGTTACTTTAATTGCTTTATAAATTCCTGCAGGATCTGCAAATTGTATATAAGGGAAAAGAAATAGTAGAAAAATAGCTATAGAAGCCAGAAACAGCCAGACTGATTGTATTCTTTGTATCATAATTCAATATTAAAGTGTTGCAAACTTAGAGAAATTTTTCACTTTTAAATCTCCAAAGAAAACAAACAAAGAATTCATTAAAAGTTCGATTTGGAAAAAGAAAACGAAATTAGAAAGTGCAGAAAATTACTCGTTATTTCATTGAACTTGCCTATAACGGAACTGAATATCACGGATGGCAGGTACAACCCAATGCTACCTCCGTACAGGAAAAACTAGATAAAGCGCTGTCGACCTTCTTTAGACAAACTATAGAAACAGTAGGATGTGGCCGTACTGATACAGGAGTGCATGCGAGCCAGTTCTTCGCCCATTTTGATCTGGTTGATAAAGAAATCTCCCGGGAGCAAAAGGAGATAAATGGAGTGAATGCCTTACTCCCTTTTGATATAGCCGTTTTTAGATTCATCGAAGTTTCAAATGAAGCGCATGCACGCTTCGACGCAAGCAGTCGCTCTTATGAATACAGGATTCACACCAAGAAAAATCCATTTAAACATAATTACTCTTGCTTGCTAAGAGATGATCTAGATATAGAAGAGATGAATAATGCTGCCGGAATTTTATTTCAGTACATCGATTTCAGCTGCTTTAGTAAATCGAACACACAGGTTTTCACTAATAATTGCAAGATAAGCAGAGCTAATTGGGAAAAGACTGAGGAAGGTTACATTTTTCATATATCTGCCGACCGTTTTTTAAGAAATATGGTGAGAGCCATTGTCGGAACTCTTATTGACGTTGGTCGGCACAAGTTACCAGTAAATGAACTGCATACTATTATTCAAAGTAAAAATCGATCAAACGCTGGCACCTCGGTTCCAGCTTGTGGGCTCTATTTAACGCGGGTAAACTATCCTTACATTAAGGAGTGAAAAAGGAAAACCTCTTTTAAACATTTTCATTTTTTTACATTTATTGATACAGGAATTATTACATTTCAAATCTATTAAAAAATACATAGCATGGCAGAAGATAAAGAAGACAAACATGTGCAGGTTGTTACTGAAGAATCACTAAAATTCCTGGAAAATTATATTAATACACCTTCCCCTACTGGCTTTGAGTGGACCGGGCAACAGCTTTGGATAGATTACATTAAGCCCTTCGTAGATGAATATTATGTAGATAATTACGGAACGGCAGTAGGTGTAATTAATCCCACGGCGGAATATAAGGTAGTTATCGAAGCGCATTGTGATGAGATCTCCTGGTTCGTAAACTATATTACAAAAGATGGATTAATATATGTAATCCGAAACGGTGGGTCTGACCATCAAATAGCACCTTCAAAACGTGTTAATATACATACGGATAAAGGAATCGTAAAAGCAGTATTCGGCTGGCCTGCTATTCATACCAGAAACGGGGAAAAAGAAGAAGCTCCAACCTTAAAAAACATCTTCCTTGATTGCGGATGTACCACAAAAGAAGAAGTTGAAGCATTAGGTATCCACGTTGGGTGTGTTATCACCTATGAGGATGAATTCCTCATCCTAAATAACCGTTATTACGTAGGCCGGGCATTAGACAACCGTGTGGGTGGGTTCATGATTGCAGAAGTGGCCCGTATGCTAAAAGAGAATAACAAAGCATTACCATTCGGACTATACATTGTGAATGCCGTACAGGAAGAAGTTGGACTCAGGGGAGCTGAAATGATTGCAAACAGGATCAAGCCAAATGTTGCTATCGTTACAGACGTAACCCACGACACTCAGACGCCGATGATCAACAAAGTTGCACAAGGCGATCTTGCAGCAGGGAAAGGACCAGTTGTATCCTATGCACCATCCGTTCATAATAACTTAAATCGCCTATTGATCGCTGCAGCCGAGCAAGCAGGAATTCCGTTCCAACGGCAGGCTTCTTCACGGTGGACAGGAACTGACACAGATGCCTTTGCTTATTCAAATGATGGAGTAGTTTCCGCTCTGATCTCCTTACCTCTTCGGTATATGCATACTACTGTGGAAATGGTGCACAAAGAGGATGTAGATAATGTGATCCGTCTTATATATGAATCCTTATTGAAGATAGAAGAAGGACAGGATTTCAGATATATAAGGTAAATTAAAATATTTTCGCATCGAGTGCGTTATAAATAACATAGGACTCTCAGAGAAAGGCTGTACAAAAAAAATGTATAGCCTTTTTCTTTTTGCCTAACCTCTAGCACCTTCTCCTAAACTAAAATGAAATTTTCGCAGGAAAGAGCAAACATTATTACGATAAAATAATTATAACAAAGTTTATTCTTGATAATTATTAATTAACAATCCATTTTATATTTTTACTGCATGAAACCCACTTTACTAATTTTAGCTGCAGGAATGGCGAGTCGCTATGGTAGCATGAAACAAGTTGATGGCTTCGGCCCAAATGGCGAAACTATTATCGATTATTCTATTTACGATGCAATTCGTGCAGGATTCGGAAAAGTAACATTTATTATTCGCGAAGAATTTTTGGAGAGCTTTAAAGGCATTTTCGCTCCAAAATTAGAGGGAAAAGTTGAGATCGACTTCGTATTTCAAAGCTATGACCTGTCTAAATACGGTATTGATAAGACAATTGAAAGACAAAAACCATGGGGAACAGGACATGCTGTACTAGAAGCATCCAGTCAAGTGAAAGAGCCTTTTTGCGTAATCAATGCGGATGATTTCTACGGCTATGAGGCATTCGAAAAAATGGCTCAGTTCCTAACCTCAGAAGTTAGAGATGATTATTTCTCTCTTATGGGGTATCAAGTAGATAAAACTTTATCTGAACATGGATCAGTTTCACGTGGTATCTGTAAAGTATCTCCTGAGGGTAACCTAGTACAAATTAACGAACGTACAAAAGTATATGAAAAAGACGGAGTTATCGTTTACGAAGATGAAGATGGAACTACAACTCCATTAGACGATGATGCACGTGCTTCCATGAATTTTTGGGGCTTTACTCCTGCTATATTCAAACAAGCAGAGCCAATGTTCAAACGCTTTGTTGAGGCAAATGAGAACAACCCTAAAGCAGAATTCTTCATTCCGTTAATGGCTGAAGAACTAGTTAAAACTGGTGAAGCTAATTTCAAAGTGATTCCAACTGCTTCTAAATGGTTCGGTGTTACTTACAAAGAAGATAAGCCAATCGTTCAACAAAGTTTATCTGCTTTGATCGAAAACGGAACTTACCCAAATAAACTTTGGTAAAAATACGTTACTGAGAAAAGGAGGGTTTTAGAACCCTCCTTTTCTTTTTGTAAGACTGCTTCCGAAAACCTAATCTGGAAATATCAACTAACTTTGAATATTTCTCAAATACTTATGAAAAGAGTTCCCGCCTATTCACATTATTCAATTATACCCCCGCATTTTTACAATATTACTAAAAGTTTCAAGTGTCATAAAAGTATCAAACCAGCTTCATAACTTTAGTTAATCTTCTCACTACCATTGCGATCCACCTACCATTCGCAATTTTAGTTGTGAAGTATGTCCATCTAAATCTACATCTATGAGCACCTTTCAAATTACAACTAACATTAGTGTTCCTTCTGTTATTATTTATAAGAAATTTGATAAAGCTATCAACTGATGATAAGTTTAATTTTGCTTACCTGACACAATAATCTGCCTAACGATTGATGTCTGCCAGACAACTTCTCTAACTAATTATTTAAAAACAAATATCATTCACAATGAAAAACATCTACATCTATTTCCAACTTCTATTATTAATAATAGTTGCTGGATGCCACAAATCAGATCTTAAACCACAAGCAGAAAAAGGCCTCTACAAGGTTAAATTCCAAACGTCACAATTTTTAGAGAGTGTGGAAACTTTCGAAAGTAACAGAAAGAGCAGTTCCCTTCTTGATGATAGCCTTAAAAAGTATGTTCCGAAACTCTACTGCCAGATCTATAAATTCTCGGATGAAAATCCAGAAGAAGCTTATTTGGTCTACTCAAAAACCCAGGTTTCTACAGAACAAGCCTTCGGGAAAATAGACACCTCACTTGCTTCAGGAAACTACGTCGCGATATTTGTAGGAAGTGGTCATATGTTTTATCGTCTAGCGGGACTGGGTAGTGGCTCTTTAGATGAGATATATTCCAATTCGCATTTTAATACTGTCTCCGCGATGACCGATCAGCACACTCCTGTTGATCAGATCTTTTACAAAAAAGTACTATTCTCTGTTGCTCAGCAACCAGTAAATCAAACAGTGACCATGCAACGAATAGTTGCCGGGCTTGATCTTTCTATTACTGATGAGATACCTTCAACCGTTACTTCAATAGATTTAATAGTTGACGATGCCGCCATGTACAGTTTTAAGACTGATACTCGCTCTACTAATGTTGATAAAATAGCTGGGTTCTATCCTCAGCAGTTCCCAGGTAAAAAAAACATATCAATGTTTGTATTGGCTAATGGTTCCAGAAAAGTAACAATAAGAGCACTTTCACCAGATGGAATCGTGGCCGAAAAAGTTATCAACTGTACCTTCTTTACCAATAGAAAGACGAGTTTGAAAGGTAAGCTATTTTCTTCTGATGCTCAATTTGCAGTGACAATAGATCCTGCTTGGGACGAGCCGGGACCAGTTATCCCTTTCTAATCAATAGAACCATAAACTAGATCTGAAAAAAAGGGAATAAGATCCCCTGGAAAAAATTAAACATGAAACTACTTTATTTTAGCCTCCTACTGGGGGCTCTAATTACCTCTGCATGCTCCAAAAGTGAAATAGAGCCTGAACAAAAAGAGAAAAAAAAGCAACAGGTGACGTTCAAAACGGAGGCATTTGAAGAAATCATTTCTGAATTAAAAGCGCAAAAAACAAGCAACATAGCCTCTGATGATACGCTGAAAAAATATGCGCCTAAACTATATTGCCAGATATATAAGTTTGATGATGAGAGCGAAACAGACGGATCTTTAGTTTTCAACAGCTCATTCAAGCCTACCGATAGTAATTTTGGAACTATAAGTACAGCATTCGAACCAGGCCATTACGTTGCAATAATTGTGGCCAGCGGTCACCCGTTTTATCGTATTGCAGGACTAGGAGGAGATTGGCCTGATATGCGTTATTCGGAATGCCACTTCAACACCATGACTTCAGTAGCGCTTCCCTTTATACCCGTGGACCAGATATTTTATAAAAAGGTTTTATTTACTGTTGAAGATCAAGCAATAAATAAGCAAGTAATATTAACCAGAATCGTTGCAGGTTTGGATGTGGTGATTAAAGATGTTGTTCCTACGAATATAACAAGTATTCAGGTTATTGTAGACGACGCACCCTTTTATAGCTTTTACAATGATAACAGTGGTGGTAATGTTGATAAGATAAGCGGAATAACTCCGTCCTATACGGGTGCAAATAAAATATCTACATATGTCCTCGCAAGCGGAAGTCGCTCGGTCCAAATAATAGCATATGCGGGGGAACAGATCGTAGCACAAAAAAATCTCACCTGCATGTTCTTCACAAACAAAAAAACCAGACTGGAAGGATCGTTATTCTCAACGAATGCGGCCTTTAATGTTACTGTAGATCCCGCTTGGGAAACTCCACCCCCGGTGGTAATTTTTTAATTCGTTTGAAATAGGGAAAAAATTAGTATAGCGAAGGAGCTGAGTAAGATATAACAGGGTAAGTCATGTTTGAATTCATTGAAAAGCGAATGGATCAATATAAGTGGTAAAATCGAAACAAAAGCCTCCAATTGGTTTAATGTAACGTCCTAAAATAGGTTGACTATTTTGTGAATACTAAATTGGCGTAAAAACCTCAAACATCCTCAAAAATGTTTGAGGTTTTTTTATAGGTTTTAACTTCCCTATTTTGTTGACTGTGCATTT
>NZ_JAFEWE010000008.1 GCF_017355785.1 Desertivirga arenae | reverse complement strand
TACCAGTGGTTAAAATACGCCTTGGAGAATATCATGACGATCAACCATAAGAATATCAGAGATCTCTATCCACAAAACTTTAAGAAATTAGTGGAGCTTTAAAAGACGTGCTTGGTCGGGCGAATACGAGAATAGCAGTAAGTCCGAAAAAAATAGTCCATAAATTGATCTTATCCTTTGCACTTTCGACTATTACTAGAGCGCAACAAATTGTAACAGCCTACCTAAGAAACTTATAATAACCAGAAGGTAGGTCAAATACTGCCACTAACAAAAATGCGGCACAAACAAAGAGAACACTTTTCATTTTTTAAAGAAGTTATTCAAATATTAAAAGCAATAAGCGACCTGGAGTTGTCAATTTTCGACGCATCGATAAGCGTAAGATTATGTAAAGGTCTTTCCAAAGATAGAAATTGTTTCGCTATATAGAAAGAAGCTAAAAGGTTAGTATTTAAAAATTATACAAACTTAAATCGTTTATATGAAAACTGTAATTAACTAATCCTTATAGCCGTAGTAGCTATATTAAATATTATTGACAATGAAATAAGGTTGTACATTTGACAAGGTTGGCAGATACCGATAATAATAGGTTTTTTTAAATTGTTGTAAAACTAGATATTCCGTGTACACCTTACATATTTTCCGCAATTTATTAGTTATTTTTTTGACTCTATTTATTTGGTTGTTTACTTCTTGCACACGAGGTGACATGTCAAATAGACGAAGCTTTTACATGGGGACAATTTATTGGCCACCGAGAAAAGCAGAAGACAAAGTCATTAAAAAAGGCATTTCTTATACGCTTGAAAATTCTGATATTCTAACAGCTCAGATTCCATGGTACCCTGGTCGCCAAGAATTCTTAAAAGACATAGGATGGATTGCAACATTAGCAAAAGACCATCACCGAAAATTAATTGTAAATATGGATTGGATGAAAGATGACCGGAAAAGTTTGCGTCACTCCCCCTGGAACTTTCAGGATTCAACCTGCAAGAGAGATTTTATAAATTCTGCTTTAGAAGTTTGCAAACTTTACAATCCACAGTACTTAAACCTGGGCGTTGAAGTGAACTTTTATGCATTAACTAACCCTCAAGATTTTAGAGCGTTTGTAGACCTGTATAATGTTACAAAAAAACGCCTCAGTTATTCTTACCCAAATACAAAGGTTTCTGTTAGTTTTCAACTTGAATTATTGTTTGGTATTCATAGAAATTGGGGGAAAAAGGCTTCTTTGGAGGTATTTGAAGCTTTTGGGGATAATTTTGACATACTTTCTATTTCTACTTACCCTAATTCAAGCGGTACCGAACCATCTAATTTAAAGAATTTAAAAATCCTTCTGAATCGTTCCCAAAAACCTTTTGGAATTTTTGAAACAAGTATCCCTAGTAACCTCTACAGTGAGGAAAAACAGAAAAATTACTTAAAAACTTTGATCTCATTTTTAAAGGAATCTGAGAGATGTCAAACCTTAATTTGGACATCAACAGCTGACACTGAGAATTTGGATAATAAAGCTTTATGGATAAATTATCTCGGTCTATTTGATCAAAACTTCAGGCCTAAAAAAGCACTTAGTGAGTGGGAATTATGTTATAAATTAAAAAAAAATTAAGGAATTATAATTCTCGGGTATTGCCACAATGGGCCTGATAAAATAGGTAAAGAAATTGAAAGATAATACACCACATAGCTAACATGAAATATGCCGACTAGCAATATAATTGCTGTAAGGAAATACCTGATTTTAGCGCCTACCAGCCATTTTATTTCACTGAGACAATAACCTAAAGCCAGGCAAATGATGCTCGATGCCGGTAAAAAAAACAGGCCTTTCATCGAGGAAAAATAAGGAAAGCGAACAGTCTGCAATAAAGGAACAAGAAAAAAACAAATACCAACAAATCCAAGTAATAAATTATGATAACTTATTTTCCTGGACCTTTTTATTAAACTTATACTGCCGACTATAAATAGCAGTAATACTAAAAAGCCTAAAATGTACAAGCTTGTTGAAATAAATTGAACTTGCGGTAATTTAGGTGAGGTGAAACGCCATTCGTAGTCAAACCAGCTACCAGCGAATAGCACAGTCCAGTAAGACCCCACCGTGACTTTACCCAAAAAAGGATTGTTCACCAAATCAAATAAATGAAAAGTAGAAAAGCTTATTTTATCTAAACTTCCCGGAGGCTGGCTTTTCGCATAAGAGAAAAAATGTTGGTTGCTTACTAAAAAATGATTTGTAACCGTGAATTTCCAAAGTTCATCCCCAAGACATATGATTAGTGTTAGGAACGGCAACACTACAGGAGCGGTTAGTAAGGATTTATATAAATTTTTCCGATTATGGTAGAGATGGCTAAGGGCAATTGCGCAAAGAAAAGATAAAGTTATAAGACCGTGTTGTTTAGTGAAAGAGGCTGCAACCACAGATAAACAGAGGCAGGCTAGGGTAAACATAGAAAAGCTATTCCAATACTTCGAAAATAAGAATATGGATAAGGTCACAATAAAAGTTAACAAAGAATCATTTGATATTGTAGCAGAAGTGTAAATATCCCGTGGGTATATTGCTGCAATCGCCAGAACTAATGGTACTATGTTTGAGTGTCTAATTGATGAGCATCTAATGATTCCATATGTAACTAATAAAGTACCACACGAAAATATTGAATTGACGAGTTGGATAGTTTTCCAGGAATAAAAATAGTTATGAGTAAGAGAAAAAGATAATTTATATATACCGGATGTTATGTAATAGAATAAAGGTGGCTGATAGCATTCCCAACATCTTCCCGGAAACGGCCGGTGATTATTATTAATAAAATATGCAATAGGCTCTAAATAATCATCATAAGTATTATTAGGGGCATTAAAAAAAGCTAAAGTAAGGCGAAGTACAGCCCCAACTGTAATAACTAAAATTACAGCATAGTCTCGTTTCGATTGGCCTGTTTCCATAAATTCTTTAATAGTATAATTAAAACAAGGGAGGCTAATAACGCCAAAAAAAGAGTGAAAATTTTTTTCAAAATTGGCCCTGTCATATACAGTTCACGGACCCACCAAAAATTATAAGTATTTAAATCAATACTGTTATTTAGCATTGTCTGTTGTGAAGCTGGTCTACCCTCGTTTTTCCAGGGTCCTCTAAATAGGTAAGTTGACTTTGGCCCGGGAGAGCTTATGCTTTTAGTAACGTCATAAAGGGAAACTATCTGCCCCTTTATTGGCGAGTAGGAAGGATTGAAAAAATAATTGTCGGTCCAGAAAATATCACCTTTTGAAATAAGAATCTTAATCAAGTCTCTTTTATAGAAAGTGGAAATAGCAAGTATTTGCACCGAAAATGATAGCAGACAAACGGCTGCTCCCAATTTCCTTTTCAAACCTGATAAATAGAAAAGGTTTAAATATAGCAATGGAACTATGGGAATAATATACCTCGGGCCCCAGTTCCAGGCACTTCCATGCCATGCGAAATTTGCAGCGTAAAAACCGATGTAACAAATTGATATTATATAGAGGCTCACACTCAACTTCCTTTGGTGCCTCCAGAAATTCTTGATGCTCCAGCAAACCAGGATTAAGGACGGGGAGAACCAAAGTAGTCCTTTGCCGAAGGAAAATAATAGAGCAACCGAATGTTTTGGTATATTAACGAGCGTAAAGCTGGTTGCGGAGGTTTTTCCAAATGACTGATACCAGGCTAAGGAATATCCTGTTTCAAAAGGGTTGCCAAACCGAAAAAAATTATAATAAAGTAGTAAGAAAATGAAAGGTAGAAGTGTAAACAAAAAAAGGACCTTCTCGCGAGTTCTAGTAATGAGCCAAAGGATACCAGGGACAGCAATGATAATAGTAGTACGAAATATTAGACCTATTCCCAGCGATACCGCAGCAAGAATTATACTTATTTCGGAAAGGTCTTTCTTTAAAAGAAATAAAATACAAAGCAACAGGAACAAAGCTTCATATATCTGCTCATAGCTATCTTGTGCATGCGCAAAACAATAAGATGTAAATGCAAATATCAATGTTGTTATAAGTACTTGTCTTTTGGGAAGCTCAAGTTTACCACCAAGCTCCCAAAATATGATAATTATAACTCCAAAGACCAGATAGCCTAGGAATGAAGCGATGAATGCTGACGTATAGTAAGTATCTACAGGATCAGATACGATATATTTGGAAATAAAGTATATGGGTATAAAAACAATTATTTGACCTGGATTATAAACACTAAACTGTTTACCCTCCTTGTTAATTGCAATATTTCCATGTGACAACTCTCCAAATCCTTTTTCCACTTCAATTGATCCATTATCCACCCAGCAACGGGCCTGGGTCAAACGTAGGTGAGTATCTGGATTCTCAATATGACCAGAACTAAAAAAAATAGTAAACGATAAAAGAAAAATTATTTTATAAAGAAGTAATTTAGTTCTCATTGACAATATCTAGTCCCACGAATCTTACAGTCCGATTTTTTATTGTATCTGACTTACATTTTAACATCCAAGGCTCAGCGGCAAGTCCAAGACGTTGTTCTACTATTACTTTTCTCCTTTGACCGTAAACCTGACAAATCTCAGGTGCAGGCAACGAATGAATAGCGAAATTTTCAGTGAGATAATAGGCTATACCAACAGCAGAAGGACCACTAGGAGATATAATTAAGTCAACATTGTTTGGGTCATATGTTCTGGAAATGTATGCCGCGGCTTCCCTATACATTTGTTTAGGTTCCTTAATTCCCTTATAATAATCTAACTGAATTTTAAAAAATATTACGAGCAAACTTCCTGTAGTTAGTATTGAAATCAAACCGAATCTTCCTTTAGTAATCATATAAAACAAGAGGAATATAAGTACGAACTGCAGTGGAATGTAATACCTTGGCACAGCAATAGTGTGGTGATTGAGAAGCTTGTCAAAAACGATAATACTTATACCAAATATGGCAATGAGCAAAAAAGGAAAAGCAATGTGGGTAACATTAATGGGCCGGTTTGCAACATAATTGATGAATATTAAGAGAAGAATTATCAGCGCGATCAATAAATAGTATTGATCTGCAGCTGAAAATTCGCCTAGAAGCAGCGTAACAATACCTGAGAAGAAATGATTTATTGAGTTTTCAAAGCCCAAAAAACCATTAGTCCAATGATCGTGATGAACTGCAGTTTGTGCTTTAATAAAACCTAGCCAAGGAAGAAAAGCAATACATGGTATGATTAGAAAACCGATTTCTTTAAAACTCTTCTCTTTCATTAATACAACGAATAACGCTGTAGAAAGCACCCCGTAGAAGAAAACGCCATAATAATGAGTATAAAAAAGAAGGGTAGAAAAGAAAATTAAAGCTACAATACACTTACGATTTTCTACTTTAGAATCATTTCTATTTAATACGATCTTTAAAAAGTAATAAAAGCAGAGCTCCGACAGTAAAATATAAAGAGAATAGGAACGAGCCTCTGTTCCGTAATAGACGAATAAGGGGCAAGAAGATAACAAAATAGGAAAAATAATGGAGTATCGAGAATTAATCAGTTTCCCTATCCTGTAAGCTACTATTAATGAAAGACTAGACGTAAAAATGGAAAAACTTCTTAAACCCGTTTCCTCTGCACCAAAAACATAGGACCATAGCTTTAAAAGGATATAGTAAACTGGAGGATGACCTTCATGAATAAGATTTCGGTGGAGATTAATCCAATACATATCTTTTTTTAGCCAGTCCTTGTACCAAAGGACATTATGGTGATCGAAAACATTTAAGTCGCTTCCATCAAAAAGATATATATCAAATCCCTTAATAAAACTTAGGGTGTAAATTTCGTCATGCCAAAACCCCTGCCTATTCACGATTAGCAGAAGATATCCAGCAAACATTATTACAATGATTCCTACTATTACGTACTGCAGTGAAGGATTTGAAGATTGCTCTTTTATATTTCCCATTATAACCTTCGTTGTAAATAAAGCCTGAAAATATTAAAATAGGATAAGGAATTTTTAAAAAGATTAAGCTTAGAGTAACCATACTTTCTTTGCGTCCAACCGATTGGTACAACGGTATAAGAAAACCCTTCTTGTATTGCTTTAAGAGGAATTTCAACCGTCAGGCTAAAGTTATTAGAGGTTAATGGAATTATACCTGTTATTACCCTTCTCTGATAAGCTTTAAATGCATTAGTATAATCATTAAATCTCTTATTGATAACAATTGAAAGAATATTATTGAAAAGCCGATTTAATAGCAACTTGAACAGAGGATAATTCTTCACATAGCCGCCTTCTATAAATCTGCTTCCAAATACACAATCAAATTTGTGTTCGTTTATCTCGCGATAATAATGAACAGCATCCTCTGGATTATCAGAGGCGTCTGCCATCATTATACATACTATGTCACCCTGCCAGTTGTCTAGTCCATACCGCACTGCGCTTCCAAAGCCTCGTGGGTACTGATTATTTTCATAGCTAAGGGTTGGAATTTCTTTGCATAATCCTTTCAAAACTAACTCTGTATTATCAGTGGAATTATCGTTCACTACTAAAATGTTGTGATCGATCGTTGCGCCGGAAAGAACTTTAAATATATTTTGAATTGTGGAGGAAATGGCTTCCTCCTCGTTGAAGGCTGGAATTAATATACAAAGAATCATAAATGAATATCTAAGAACACTAAAATTAATTAGAAGGTAATCTTATTATGTGGAGAGTTTACTCCATGGAACCCGGCAAGTTCGATGCATAAAGTACCTAAAGGAAACAATTAAGACCCCCATTCCATATTTTAGACTTCTTCTAAAATTAATAGAAGATGCTTCTTCAAAATATTTAGTTGGACATGTTATTTCTGCGATTTCGAAATTTTTACTGAATATTTGAGCGACAATTTCGTTGTCGAAAATAAAGTCATCTGAGTTATTATTGAAGTTTATATTTTCCAAAACCTTTCGAGAGTAAGCCCTATATCCAGTATGATATTCAGACAATTTTTGATGCATTAGAAAGTTTTGAATAAAAGTTAATATTCTATTTGCAACGTATTTATACAAAGGCATCCCTCCTTTTCTCGCTCCATTTCCCAGGATCCTGGAGGCAAATACAACATCATATAGTCCACTTTCAATAAGTGAAACCATAGAGGGTATTAATTTTGGCGTATATTGATAGTCAGGATGGAGCATAATAATTATATCCCCACCTAGTTTTAGCGCTTTATTGTAACAAGTTTTTTGATTGCCACCGTAACCTTTATTGAAGTCATGTCTAAATGTATGAACTATTCCCAACTTATTCGCTTCCCTAACAGTTCCGTCTTTACTATAATCGTCTACCAGGATTAATTCGTCGATTAATGAGAAATCCAGCTCTCTGTATGTGCGTTCAAGTGTTTTTTCTGCATTGTAGGCGGGCATTACTACAATTATTTTTTTCCCGTTATACATCTACTTAAATATGTGTGGTCAGAGGTTAAGGAATTAGTTGTATCGATAGATTATGAGTTCTGGTACCAATCATATAGATCTTTTAAGATTTGGTTTACGGTAAAAGAAGGAGTCCATCTTAGCTTATTTTCAACTTTTCTATTATCTGTAAAGTATATTGGTATGTCCCCCACTCTATTATCGATCACACTTTCAATAAAAGGCGAATTTCCAGTCAAGGCCTTGCAGAGTTCTGTGAGCTCTTTTAATGAAAAACTATTTTCCTTTCCTCCACCTATATTGAATGTTTCTCCATTGATAATTGAAAAGTTGCTGATTTGCAAATCTATTACTCTACACAGATCTAAAACATGCAACGCATCTCTTACTTGTTTTCCCTTCCCTCCATATCCGAAATATCCTAAATTCCCGTTCATTAAATGTTGCTTTAACCAAAAGGAAACCACTCCCTGGTCCTGCATTCCAAACTGGCCCCTGCCAGCAACCACCCCAAACCGGTTTATGACATATTTCAATCCGGCAAAAGCAGCGTATTCCTGTAAGAGAACTTCGCTACAATACTTTGTTGCTCCATAAAATGTCTTTTCTGAATATACTGGAAAATCCTCAGCAATACCAAATTCTGACACCCCTGGTATAACTTGTTCGCTTGATAACGAGAACCTCGTATCAAGTTCTGAATACTTTAAATTATTAAGTAAGCTACAGCCATAAACCCGGTTAGTTGAGAAGAAAATTACCGCAGCCTTCTGTTTGGCAGCAAATTCAAAAATATTTATACTTCCTAATAAATTATTTTGAATAATAACGTCTGATGATGACGTAATTCCAGATAATACCGAAGCATCCGAGGCACAATGTACTACGAAATCCACTTGCCCTACCAGCTTTAATTCAATTGCGTTGCGTATATCACCGTGAATAAAGGTTACGCCTTTTAATTTTAGTTTTGCAACGTTGCTTTCACTCCCTAATCTTTTTAAATTATCAAATGCTATCAAGCTGAAGCTAGGATAATGATCATTGAGATACGACAAGATGTTATAACCGATAAAGCCAGCTCCTCCTGTTACTAATATTTTCATATGTTTTCTATGTATGGAACTCTTTCGGAATGTGAATTAATTGTAACTGAAGAATAGATTTCATAAAAGATGTCATCCAAAGATTTCGTTACCTCCCATTCAGGGTAGTGTGACTTGATTTTAGATAAGTCGCTGTAATAACAGATATGATCACCTAGCCTATTTTGTTCTACATATTTAAATCGCATAGGTATCCCCGAAATCTTCTCAATTCTGGCAAAGGCTTCCAATACCGAAACTGTATTTTCCTTTCCTCCTCCAATATTATATACCTCTCCTTTTCTAGGGTTCTTAATAAAAGCATAACAGAAGTTGGCAACATCGTAGGAATGAATATTGTCGCGGACTTGTTTTCCTTTGTATCCATAAACTATATACTCTCGTTGCTCGACATTGGATTTTATAAGATAATTAAGAAATCCATGTAGTTCCACTCCGGAATGATTCGGCCCAGTTAAACAGCCCCCTCTCAAGCAACAAGTAGGCATCCCAAAATACTTACCGTACTCCTGAACGAGAATATCTGCTGCTACCTTAGAAGCTCCAAATAAAGAATGCAAACTCTGATCAATAGAAAAATTCTCAGAAATACCATTGGAGAATTCTTTGTCATCATAGTCCCAACGGAAATGCTCTTCCTTCATTTTAAGCAAATTGGGACTATCGCCATATACCTTATTTGTAGACATATGAATAAATGGGATTTCAGTACTAAAAAGACGTAAGCCTTCAAGCAAATTAAGTGTACCTCCTGCATTAATGTCGAAATCATCCAATGCAATAGAGGCGGCCTTATCATGACTAGGTTGCGCTGCAGTATGAACTATAGCATCAGGTTTTATGGCTGAAATTGTTTCAAATATTGCACTTCTATTTCGTATATCGACTTCATGATGGATAAAGTGTGGATATTTTTGTTCCAATCTTCGCTGTATCCAACGAGTGTCGCCAGTTGGTCCGAAGAAACTTGCACGCATGTTATTATCAATTCCATGAACAAGCCAACCCCTTTGGGCAAAAAATTCACATACTTCAGAACCAATTAAACCAGAAGAACCGGTAACCAAAAGCTTTTTCAAGGAATATTTTTTTAAGATTAATTATTAGTTTTTTGCCAGATCGGACACTTCTAAATTAGTTTACACCGTTAAGACTTTTTCCTTTTGAACAGCTTTCAAGCTGTTCACTTTCTGCTTGTCAAATAGATTATATTTAATAATGCAATAGATTGCCCTTACGCCGTCTTTCCAATTAATCTTTTTGCCTTCTTCATAGGTTCTGCCATAATAGGCTATGCCGACCTCATAAATCCGGATTCCAGGGATACGGGAAATCTTTGCTGTCACCTCCGGCTCAAATCCAAATCTTTTTTCTTGAAGTGAAATTGTCTTTAACGCTTCTGATCTGAAGATTTTGTAACCGGACTCCATGTCCGTTAAATTTAAATTTGTAAGAATATTTGAAAGAAAAGTAAGGAACCTATTTCCGATAGTGTGCCAAAAAAATAAAATTCTATGGGGTTTTCCTCCCATAAAACGACTCCCATAAACAACATCGGCATATCCATCTAAAATGGGTTGCAATAATGTAGGGTAGTCTTTCGGGTCGTATTCTAAATCGGCGTCCTGTACTATAATAAAATCTCCCATAGCCTCTTTAATTCCAGTATGTAATGCTGCCCCTTTTCCAAAATTTTGCTTGTGTTTAAGATACCGGATGTCACATCTTGCTATTGTTGTGGAATAAGAAGTTACAATTAGTTCCGTATCATCAGTTGAGCAGTCGTCAACCACAATAATTTCTTTTTCAACAAATGCCTCGAACTCCACTTCTTCCACTTTTTCTAACACCAAGTGAATTGTTTTCCCCTCATTATAGGCAGGAATAATTATAGATAATTTGCTCATCAGGTTTAGCCATTGTTATTACTTCGACTACTTTTAATGTTTAAATAATTGCTTTTAGTGTATTGTGTTCTACCTAAAATGCCATTGCTCCTGCCACTTCATAAGAATAAAATCATTTAAATTAGCCATTGTAAAGTTTGAATTCATATTATCTCGGTTATAAGAAAACATGCTAAACCTGGCATTTTTTGATGGAGTTAGAAGCGTATTACAGCGTTTCCCATGTAGATCACAGTATTTCTCAATCGGCCTCCAGATTTTAGTCCAGAAGCTCCCATTAACTCCGTTTGTTATATAAATATTAGTAAGAGTCTGATTATTTTGAAGAATCTGAATAATATCAGTAATAAGATGGTGTTCAAATTTTTCTGCAATTACATTATCCGCATAACCACCTAAAAACTTTGCATGTAATTCATTACCTTCATCTGCATCGATTATACTTGTTATAAGATCTGTTATTGCAATTTGATTTCTTATACAGAAATTCTTCCAATCAGAGGTGTCAGCATCTATTAATGAAGGTTCACCGTAAAGTCGAGGAAGAACATCCCAAAAACTATTATTACGATTGCCATGATCGTCATGTGTTCTTCCGTAAAACCATGAGGCATTATTTGTTTCTGGCCAACTTGGATTAAACGTGCCAATGATCAAGGTTGTAGGGATAAAGCTAAGACGGTTAAGTATTAAATCTGCTTGAAATTTGTGATTACAGGGCATTTACTCTTAATTTCATTCTCTTGTTATATAAAAACAAAAAGTTATTTTAAAATGAACTCCTTTATCCTTTTTCCTGTAAGTTCGTTAGCCTGTTCCCGGGCTATAAACTCAAATTTTTTGATGTTCATTCTCTCCATCCAATCCTGCCAGTATGTACGAAGAATTTCAAAGTGATATCCTTTTCCTGACTTACGTTCGTTTACCTCACAAATAAGCACTTCTGTGTCTGCCAAATCAATGTTCTCCTTTGGGATATTGAGACCCTTACCTGTTATCACTTGAAGAATATTGCCCATGTTCACTGCGCGGAAGAGTTCAGGCTCATATCCATATATTTTCGTGTCGTGGGGTTTATTCTCAGCTTCCAAGTACCCATCGGTTATAAAAATAACTTTGTTAATGTAGTTTTCGAAAAGAGTGGATTTTTTTAAATGATTTGCCAAGTATCTCCGGACATATAGACGGTAATCAGCTCCTAATGGGTTTACTTCAGCAAGCGCATACATCTCCTTAATGTTCCTCTCAAACTGCACATCTTTATCTTTCGTGAAGAACAATCGGTTACTTTTACCTTTATGATCTGATAAATCAAATTGCAATCTATCAGCCACCAGTGCAAATTGTCCCCTAGCTTGGTCAATATCTGTTACATCAATGATTAGCCTGTCATGAGAATTTTGTTTCAGCTTTGTTCTTTCAACAAAGGAAGTCCAAATGGATTTTAAGACGAAAATATCATTAGCAATCTGATTTGGATTACTGACGGGATCTTTGACCCTTCGAGATAAGTCAGGAACAACAATAAGATTTACGCTACTTGGAGCTGGGGGCAGCCATTCTTTACACTCCTTCAGATCATCCTCTGAAAGGTTTAATTTACTTAACTTTTTTCTTGTTTCTAGTAAGAACTCTTCATCCTGGTACAGTTCACTTTTGTATTTGTACCAAACCATTTCTACATCTTTTTTATTAAAGCTTGTCTCCAACTCTTTCAAAGCCTTACTTTGAGCAGAGGGCCGAGTAATTAGAAAGATGAAAAAGCAAAAAAATATCAGAAAAGCTAACAGGATATATAGAGGTTTTTTGTCTTTTGTCTTTTTACCCCTTCTATCATTTGTGACCTGCATTAATTATCGGTTTTAAGTGTACTTAATTTGTTATCCAGCCAGCTAGTTTGAGCTTTAATGGCCTCGTTAATTTTACTTAAGGCTGCTGTACTACCTAAGGAACCATTAGTATAAGCCTGCCAACCTCCCATAAATTCGCCAACACACCCTCTTAGGGCTGCAACATTAATAGGTATTACACCATTTTCATATCCGATAATATCGTTTTCCTTTTCTTGAATAACAGTTTCGCTTGTTAAAATATCACTCTCAATTTTATGGAGTTTTGAAATCAAATCAGTCAGGTCTTTTCGCTTTTCCCCCAATTTATTATTAATATTTTCAACTAATAGCTTCACTTTCTCGCTTTCAGTTTTCAAGTATGGATGTGCCAGTACATAATTTAAAAGAAACCCCCAGATAACATACACAACAAATCCTAAAACTAAAACGAGATAAAAGTTAATGTCCGAGAATACCATGGAAAACACCCAAGGCCTATCAACTACTCCAGCATTGAATTCGTTAACATAAACTCCTTGAGAAATTTTGTAGCCGATAAAGGCGTCGGTAAGCAAGGTAATTAAAAGAAGAGCTGAGATTAAAAGGTAAGACTGTTTTTTTCCGTCTGCAACAAGTTTTTTATTAGACTCTAATGAATCGTGAATTAAAAAGCCTAATCCTAGAAATATTACTGGGAATAGAATAATTAAAGCAATTACCCCCCCTCCTCTATTCATGGCATCTGCAAATACATTAGGATTAATAAAGCCTAAACTTCCGGGTTTGATCCCGTAGAAAGCCGAATAACCAGAAGACGAGTAAAACACGAAGAGATAAAGAGTTAGTAGTATCGTAATAAAAGCTCCTATTACAAATGGAGTAGTATCCCCAGTTTCTCCATCTCCATTCCTAATATCAATTTTCTCCAACTCTAGGTCTTCGATTTCTTTTTCTTTCGCTTCTTTATGCAATTTGCTAGTTGCAAGTTGAGCTACGAGGTCATTTTTCTTACTCTTTTCCTGCTGTAGCTCACCTCGTAATCTAGAAATCCTATCTTTGAGCCCTTTCTCATCAAGTTTTTGATCGTCAAGGATTTTTTCGTAAACTCTATCCAAGAATCCATCAATAGCATCTGGGTGAGACTGGGAGCTCTCTGCTGAACGAAATCCAAATTGATGAAAAGAAATGTTGCCACTACTACCGGTCGAGTGTGGCGAGGCATCTAAAACTGCGTTGTTAGGCATATCATTATGTGATTTAAACTTTAGTATTTGTTTAGCGTAAGAAGATATTACCTTCTGGCGCGTATAAACAATTTGGGCTGACAGATTTCGTCCAGATTAATGGTCTTTATCTACCAGTCTTTGTACAGCGGTAAGTTACCCGAAAATTAATGCTATAAACCTGATAAAATTAAGTTGAGGACAATACTTATCCTTTTTAAACTCACTTTTGTTTAGGTAAAAACACGCAACCTCATCATTATTATATCTACACAAATTAAATAAAGTACAATTCCTGTTATTAAAATAAATATATGTTTATCAAGAACAGAATTATAATAAACTTTGAAAACAGTGCAGAAACTAGTCGAATATAGAAATAAAAATTTACCAATTAAAAAATTTTCATTCCATTGGTAGGTAAATTTCTGAGCAATACGGCATTATTTTTATCGATCCTCAACCCATATCTTCATTCCTACGCATCTTTCTATATATCGATTGCGAAATAAGTCTTAACAACTTATTGATTTTTGTATAAAAAAAATGCTTTTTATTTGACCTGAGGTCCTTTAAATCAATTAATATGGATTGCATTTTCTTTTGAGAGCGTGTTGAAAAGTATTCCTGATATCTTTCAGCATGTTAGGGTCATTGGGAACTCCGGTTATTACGTTAGTTAGGTGGTCGTTTTCAAAAACCTTCAACTCTTTCATAAAGTTATCACTATAAGCCTTGGTTATCTCATAAGCATCAAATTAGAGTTTCCATAAATTATTCTATATATGCTAGGTAACAAATGAAGCTATAACAATCGAAAGACAGAAAAACTTCCAGTTTAGAAAGATTTAATTAGGGAAGAAAAAGTATTGGACTTCCATCCACTGAATAGCAGTTCCTATAACGGCCCAGTATCCATAAGCATATGTTTCGAACCCTTTCTCTAATAATGTGAATTCTAATATTACGCTCACATAATGCATGCATCAGCACATCAACTTTATCTTCTGAAATGTTTTAATTATAATACGTTTCTAGCATATTGCCAACATTTTAAAATAAATTACTACAATTTCTACAAAACCTTCTGTTTACATCGCTCTCGGATCTAATGAGAGATTATTTTTAAATTAATTAAGTTATAAAAGGCATCGGAATTCCTATTTTAAAAACTTTCCTGTACGCCTGAATAGGCAACTTCTTCGTTAGATCTAAACAAATTTCCTCATCCTTCTTAACATCATTAGTACACGGATAAATAATCAAACACTTAATCATATCCCTTGAGTCCAAAGGTTTTTTCAAGGCCTCATACACCTTATTCAACCTGGCGTACCCAGCCACCTGCCGAATATCCTCATGAATATGGCTTGATCGATAGTGCATTTTGTATTTCGCATCCACCACCATCTCGTAATCTTTTGCAGTAATCAAAAAATCCAGCACGTTCCCATAGGTGGCGAATTGAAATTCCACATTATTCGGAAATGACTTATGCAAATGATGGTAAACATACAGCTCAAACAATTTCGGCATATCTATCCAAAACGGAGGAGTTTTGATCGTTTCACTTTCTGAAGTGTTGCTGATGTTATAAGCAAAGCGCTTTAAAATATAACCTCCAATTTTTATGGCCTCTTTATATTCTTGAAAAAAAGGATTATGCTTGATGTTTTTCAAAGTAGTGTTTTCAATATCATCACTAACTAATTCAAATGCGGGTTTGCAGTAACTGATGAGATGTTCTAAACTTTGCTTTTGCTCAGCACCCCAAATGCCCACATATTGGTGCACGTAGTTGCTGCAAAAATAAAGCACCTTCTTTAAAAACCGGTTTTCCTGATGATCTATGCCAAACGGCTGGTACTCACAGTAGGTTTTGGTTAAGCGATTTTTTAAGACATTCTGTTTAATATTCGCACCGACTAAAATCTTCCCTTTCACTCGGTTGTTTAAATTCTCCTGAACTTTATAGTACGACTTTTTTAATCCCTTTCTAACCAAATGCTTCAGTGTATTTAAAAATTTCACCACCAGAAAAGGCGTTAATGCATCATCTCTTTGCTTGATTTCGATTTGCGGTGCTTCCCAATCAATAAGCACAAGATTGTCGGTATAACTTGTTATCTCAGAATGTTGAAACGCATCAAGTAAAATTTTAAGGAAGTTTAACTCTTTAAAATCTTTTATCTCGTCAAAGGTAGGTTCGTCCTCAACTTCATTACCAGATAAAACATCGTCATCTTTTGTTACTTCTTCCTCAAATCGTTCAATGATCTTGGTATTCAGCTTTGGTTTTACCTGTATAAAATGCTCTCCTTTGATAATCCAATCTACACCTATGTAGTAGTCTGCTTTAAGCCAGCAAGAAGTATTGCTTTCAGAAATGACATAGCAATATTTAATTCCTTTCTTCGATGGAAATTGCCGTGGAGAAGCCAATGAAGCTCGTTTGAAGTCCTTTATCTTCAGAAAAAGGTCAACTTCACAATGTTCTGATAAAACAATTCCCATTATGCTTTTATAGCTTAAAATCTTCTATTGCCTTGATCTTTTCTATGGTCACAGGATCGTTTTTAAATACTCCATCATTCAAATATTCATTCAAAATTGGAACAATCTCATATTTTAAGCGAAGTTTAAAATCATATGGTTTCTCCTTTATGTTTTCTCCGGCATCATCCTTTTCGTATTGCTGTATAAAATAGCTATGCCCTAACTGAACGTCTTTAGGTTTGAACTCCGGGGAAATATGTGCCTCTGTAAATAACTCCGCAACTTTATTAAATAGCTCAGTTTTAAAATCTTCTCCTAATTTGTTGCTTAGGTCTTCTGGCAATACATCTACAAAAGCGAATCTTCTTCTAATTGCATAATCTATGTGTCCAACGCTCCTATCGGCGGTATTCATGGTGCCGATAATATATAAATTCGGGGGAAGGGTTAGTTTACCATCTCCACCCACCTTATACACACTTTCAACCTCCTCTCCACGATATTCCAAAGCATAAATCAGTTCTCCCAGCACTGAAGAGAGATTAGCCCGATTAATTTCGTCAATAATTATCACAAAATTCTTAAGCTCTGATGATTTTGCAAGAGTTACATTCTCCACATTTAGCTTCTCCAATTTGCGCAAAATCATGTAGTAATATGGATATTTACCTTTCATGGTGAGCCCAATTTGCGACTCAATATCTCTTAAATCAATTGGCTTATTTATTTTCTGCCTTGCGCTATATACTTTTTCAATATCATCAAAAAGCAACTTGTATTTAATTTCCTGCCTTAGGGGGAAATTATACAGAAAGCCATCTTCTTTTATTGCAATAATTTGGGCAGTGCTTTTCTCTCCAAAAGAGTATTCTTCACCAGCGTCCATTTTAATGCGCACAGTCTCAATTAATTCAGCAAGCTTATTTTGAAAAGTTGAATCATGCTTACTTTGCCCCTTGCTACGTAAATAATTATCTAATGCAAGATTAGCAAATTCTCCTAGTGTTTTATCTTCAGCTTTATACAGAATACCTTCCCCGCTTTCATTTGGAACAGAAACAATTCCCCTCACAAAATCTTCATATGTATAAGAAGGATGGAATTGAACTAATTTTATCAATGAGTAATCAAAACCCTCGCTGTTCTCATTTGCATAAATAAACTTAGCAATTGAATCAGCATAAGAAAGGGTATTACTTTTTCGATCTCCACTTGACTTAGTCCATAACTTACCAATTAGTGATTCTATTATTTGATCATAAGTGGGTTCTCTTTCATCGCCGGATGTTCCAAGAAGAATTGTATTATCCTTAATTTCTAATACGGGATACGCTGTGGTATTTTTTCTTCCATTAACAATATCGCCAACTTTGATTCTTTCTTTGATAAAAGCCTTTGTATAAATTGAATTTTTAGGACTTGTCAATGCTTCTGAAATCTCCTTCGCTAGCCTTGTTTTACCTGTCCCGGGAGGCCCCTGCAAAATAATTTGCTTTTTGTATTCAAGAAGCCTCTGAATTTCTGACTTTTTTTTCTCTTCCATTCTTCTGTGAGTTCTTTTTACCCAACTGTTAATAAAATTACTTTTGCGAGCGTTTGCTAGTGCTGTGGTCTGATATATACCGTCGATAGATGCCCCTATTTCTCGTTCAACATCTTTATCAAACCATTCAATAAGTTCAACTTTTCTTCTAAAGGCAAACCAATCCAAATCCCAATTTAAGTTTGCTTCAGCTACTTCTTCTAATTCTCCAATAATCTTCACGATACCCAAAGGACCTTTGTGTCTGATAACCACATAATCGCCTTTTACTAAGCTATTTTTGAATTGTGTTATTAAATTTTTCCCTTTATCCCAATTTCCAATTCCTATATAACCTGTTTTTTCAACTATATTTTTAATATCATCCTTACTCCAATTTTCAATATCATTCGGATGTAGTTGTATATGCCAGTTTGCCATTAAACTTTAGGTATTGATATTATTTGTTCAAGTTCGCCAATAAGTTCGACGAGATTAAAAATGTCATCCACAATATATCTATTATGCGTTAATAACAATTCAGGGAAGGCCAGTAAATCCATTTGTCCTTCGTCCTCCTTGTATTCCGGCAGGAAATCTTGCATAATCAGAGAATTATTGTGAGCAAATTCATTTCTATTTAGAGCTTCCAGGCTATTTTTCACATTAGTAATCCAAACGAAATCTTCATTTTCAGCTAATTGAGGATAATCTGTAAGGAGTTGATGAACGACGCCGGAAAAATAGACTCTTTTAAGATCCTTAGGTTTTATTAAGTAAGTATTCAAAACGAGCCCTACCCTATTCCAATAAGCGTAGACGCAATGAATGGTAGACTCAATCATGAAAGTATATCGATGATTGAAAATATTGGGTCTACCTCTTCTCTGACTTATTTTATCTCTTAACAGAAAACAATTTGCTAAACCAAAATGAATTTGGCTACTTAAACCCTGGATTTCATAAAGAAAGTGGTAATGATGTACATCAAATAGTTTGTTGAAAAAACTAAAGTTCGCTAAACACGGCCAATAATCATTTTCGTTATAATAGTCCTGAATAGAAATCAGGTTTTTTATATTAAATTCATCTGAAACCCTTTGGATTTCGCGATTAAGGCCAATATAAAAATCTTCCATAAGCAATTAATCTACTTTTCTAATAAACCCAAATGAAACAATAGTCCCAATGCAGGCGAGTGCTTACGAGGCAAATATGGTCTAAAATTTTCCGTTTTAAAATCCGTCAAGTCTTTATAGGCTTTTAAAACACCTCTCAAATCCATTCTCCAGCTTTAACCTGTCGACTTTCGAATAAAGCTGAGAATTAAATCATTGATAGAAACTATCTCATATTGATTTCCTTTGAGGCTTTTAAACTCCTTTAATTCTTTAATTAAAACTAAAAATTCCTCAAGAGTGATTTCTGGTTTAGTTTTCTTATAATTCATTTAACTATTTTTCATATGCTACTTCTCCCTCCGCAACCATCGCCAACTTCTCCTCCACTTCTTTATAAACCTCAGAAACCTTTACCTGTCCATTCATTAGCATAGGCAATAACCAATCTCTTAAGGCTGCCAGTTCTTGATTTTGATAATCGTTGTTTCTAATCTTCTTATATATCGGCATTACAAATTCGTGGAATGCATTTTGAGTTTCAGAGGACGGGACTTGAATATTTACTGTTCGAAGCTCGTCTTGTCTGATCCCAAAAACAGTACTTCCACTAACTTTTCCTAAAATTTGAGAATAGCCTGTACCAGAAGACAGCTCATAATACAATACCGAATGCTTGATTATTAGAGCATCAGCTCTTAAGGCAAACAACCGTTGACTTAGACAATATTTTGTATTACCTATCATGTAAAAAAACTCTCCGCAAGGCGCTTCCGATGTTAGTAATATGTCGCCTTCTCTAAGCGGCTGTTTCATCCATAGTTTATACAAATTCTCGTCTAGTCTATTTGCATCATCTAAGTTAACAAGCTTACCTTTTTTCACGTGTTTTGCTGACAGGGCAATGATATCGTTCCTGTTTTCAGACCAGTCTCCTCCTAACTTCTTTGGAGTTTTTCCCCTGTAATCGATGATGTTCTCCAGACATTGTTCCAAACTTTTCACCTCCCACCCCTTCGGAATCTCCCTTTTCAACACCTCATTATAAACCATTTCACCACCGGAAGATTTATATGGCTTACCTTCTGCATTAGGAAAATCAAACTGCACAAACCAATAATCATAGCGCGTTTTGGCCATTGCCTCTAACTCTGCATTGATTTTGTTGTTTAGTTCTATTTTATCGTCTAAAGCGGAAAGAACGTTTGCAATTTTGTGTTGAGTTTTTGGATCGAAATCAACTACCTTAAAATCTTCAATTTGAGTTTTGCTAATATGGGGAACAGATGAGCCTGTTTGAGTTTTAAAAACATATTCTTCAAACCGTGGATTATTTATAAGATAATATAAAAATATTTGGTCGTTACCGTTTTTAGCCCTAACACATGCAACCCGTTGGGCTAAAAGTAATGGTAAATCTCCTGATTTAATTCTCGCTTTGTTTTTACCAACTTTGGAGCCGTCCATTCCAATAACGACATCATTATTTTGCAACAAATAATGCGACTGTTTGTCAAATTTCTGATTCCAACATTTAATTGTATCCCATCTTAAGCTACCTTCAGTTACATTTTCTCCCCTTACGGTTCTAATTCCAACATCAGAATATAGTTCTCCTTTAAATGGAAAGCCAGTAATAACATCAGCTATTTTACTTAATTTAATTAGCTTCATAAGTCAGATACTTCAAGTGATTCTCAATTTCACGATCCAAAAGCTGCCCTTTAGTAAATAGTTTACCAAGTCTTTCCTCAAAGCTTTCCATCTTCTCCTTAAACTCCTCCTCTGTAATATCCACATAATCAATCTTCACCTCAAAGTACTGCCCCGCCGAAAAAGAATAATTCTTTTTTTTAACATCTTCAGCAGAAACCACTACACTAAACTCATCGACCGCCAACTTATCGTTCATTGCATCAATAATACGTTGCTCTTCTGCTGAGGTCAACACCGTACGTTGGTTTTTACCTTCCTTTACAGTAGTGCCCAACTTACTGGCATCAACCAATACGATATGCTCAGCATCTGCCCGATTATCCAAAAACAGAACGCTCACGTTTGTACCCGTACTCGCAAAAATGTTACTTGGCATACTTACCACTCCCCGCAACAGCTTTCGCTCAATCATAGCTTCCCGTATTTTACGCTCAATACCACTTTGCGCTGTGATAAAACCAGTCGGTACTACAATAGCTGCTTTGCCTTTTGCACTTAAGCTGTACATGATGTGCTGTATGAACAGCAGGTAAATAGCCATGCTCTCTTTCTTAGCTTTAGGAACATTCGGTATGCCGGCAAAAAAGCGTGTTTTATTAATGTCTTTATCGAGGGCAGCGCTAAAATCAGAGAAATCAAGCTTGAAGGGAGGATTGGATACGATATAGTCAAATTTCTCCTCGCGGTAATAAGGCTCTAAAATGGTATTGCCTTTAATAATATGTGGAATACTATGACTTAAGTTATTCAGCACTAAGTTTAAGCGTAGCATATTGCTGGACTTCTGCGAAATATCTTCACTATAAATACTGCAATTATCTTCGCCGATAGCATGAGCAATGTTCATCAATAGAGTGCCAGAACCTGCACTGGGGTCATACACTTTAACCCCTTTCGGTTTATCGTTAACCATAATGGAAGCCATAATACGAGCTACGGCATGGGGCGTATAGTATTCGGCATATTTGCCACCACTATCGGTATTGTAATCTTTAATCAGGTATTCGAAAATGGTGGCGAAGAAATCGTATTTCTCGCCAAACATTCCTTCAAAACTAAACTCGAAAAGCTTGCTAATAAGTGCTTTACAAAAAGCATCGCGTTGCGATGCATCACTGATAAACTGGCTAAGTTCATCAAACATTTTATCTTTTGCACCCGTAGCCGATTTAACTGAGTAGATCTCTGCGTTATTGATGCTTATCTCGCGAAGTGTATCATCAAAGAGCTTGGCGAAATCATTTGTATTCTGCTTGTTGTGTAAATAAGTAATCGTCTGGTGTGGATATAATTGAGGGGTATTGGCATTTATAAAAGCAAGCAGGAAATTATATTTTTCATCATCAAGTGCTTCTAATGCTTCCTGAAAATTATCCGCTACAGCTAAGTCAAAGTCTTCCAGCTTTTTGGCTTCGTAGGCAAATTTATCATTCATAAACTTATACAGAAAAACCTGCGTAATAATTTTGAACTCGTTGCCATCATTACCTAAACCATAGTTTGCACACACGCTTTTTAGGCTATCAATTAGCTGCTTGGTTTTTTGAATGAATGTTAGATCGGTCATTTATAAATAATTATTATACTGTTGCAAGTATTCGCCTGCAATAAGAGTGTTGATGCTTTTTGTGGTATTAAAATCTAACTTAAGTTTCTGGTTCTTTACAAATTCGTTAGCTACCAAATTCATCAAGTAACGGTTGAAAAAGGCTTCGTTATCCAGAATATTTTTATTGTTTGTTAATTGCTCGTCTGTTTGCTGTTTAACATTCATCAGTGCTGCATGGAGCTGTATTTTATTAGCAGAAATGCCTTTATTCTCTTCCAAGCGCTTGTGTAGGCGGGCATATTTTTCGTCGTGATCGTACTTCGCTTTCAGCAAGTTATTTTTACGGTTCAGCTCGGTTACCCGGTCGTAAATGGACTGCAGCAGGAGAATATTATCCCGCATATCTTCTTGGTCAACTTCGCCCAGATTCTTCTCCTTAAATATGCGCTCCAACTCTTCCCGCAAGGAAATAAACTCGGGATCTTTTTGGTCGAAATTATAAAGCAAGGCTTCCCTTGTGCGTTTCAACTGCCCGCGAAGCTGGTCGGCGAGGATCAATTCTTCCTCGGATACCTTAGTAAACAGGAAAATAACATCTTCCAAAGCTGCATTGAGTAGATTAGTGCTATCCGCCTCGCTATTGATATTGTCAATTAGATTGAGTTTATCCAGCTGGGCTTGTGCAACACTTAATAGTTGATTGAGCTTAAAGAAATTCAGCTTGTCTAATTGCTCGTCCAATCCTTTCAGGCGGATAATGTTCTTGAGCTCCTTGGCACTGCTTAGCACTTTAATCAGCTCCAGCAAATCCATTTTATCTTTAATCTCGCTTACCTGCTGACTAAATATCTCGGCGTTAATGGCATCAAAATGGAAGAGCTTTTCTTTAATCTCCTGAATCTCCCCATCAATTTCCTCGGCGGATTTAAATAGGTTGGTGTAATTGGCCATTTCATCGCCCAATTCGCCCTGTAATTCTTTAAAGTAATTATCGTTGGTGTCCCTGAAGGCACTGGTAATGTCGGCAAAGTCGACCACATAGCCGTATTTGTATTTTTTATACGGGCGGTTTACGCGGGTTAAGGTCTGCAAAAGGTTATGATCTTTTACAACCCTTGCCAAATACAATTTCTTTAAACGCTTAGCATCAAAACCGGTAAGAAGCATATTAAAAACGAAAAGAATATCTATCTCTCCGGCTTTAAACTGTTTTACCTGCTCTTTACGGTCATGTTTAGAATTAACATCATGAAGTATCAATGCGCCTGTCAGCTGAGAGCTTATCTTTTGATATTTTCCTTCGGGCTCTGCAGCTATGTTTAATGACTTTACTTCCTGCACACCATACAATTCCTCGAAATAATCGAACAGAGTTTTGGCCTGATCGCTGGTATCACAAACCACCATAGCACCAAGACTAGCATCTCCCTCAGCCTTTCTAAACTGAAGTAAATCCTTGATGATATAATCCAGCATAGGTCTTGCAAATTTGGGGTGTGCAAATACCTGACTTTTAGGAATGTCACCCTGCAACAGTTTAATCTGTTCCAGCACTTCCTTCATTTGCATCTTGTACGTGGTATCAATACCTTCCCTGATCAAACGTAAAGTGTATCCATCTGCGATGGACATGTTATAATAATACTTGTGGATATACTCGCCAAATAAGGCCTTACTATCGTATTCCTTCGCAACCTCTCTCAGTAAAGGTGTACCGGTCAATGCAATCTTTATAGCATCATTATCAGAGCGCAACAGATTAACTAAAGCCGTTCCTTTGGGATTATATCCACGGTGCGCTTCATCGATAAAATAAATCCGTTGGATATTGATGTCGTAGGCCAGATCTTTTATGGCTACGGTTTCTTCAGTAAATTTTTGAATGTTTACTACCGAAATTTCCCTGTCGCCTGAACTGTTATGTACTACACTAACCTTTTTGATATCTTCTAGAAAGTCAGTTCGGGAATCTACCCGGTTTACCACAAGACCTCTATTGCCAAATTCTGTACTGGCCTGAATCGCCAAATCAATACGGTCGACAATAAAATAGAACTTAGGGATAATGTTACGCTTCTGGTAATAGTCGGTCAAAAACTTAACGTTATAGTAAGCCAGCGCCGTTTTACCACTCCCCTGTGTATGCCAAATAATTCCTTTATTAATGCCTTCGTTGAGTTTATTTTCAATGGCCTTTGTAGCAAAGATTTGCGGATAACGCATGATATGTTTCTGCCTTACTATTTTACCTTTTACCTCTTCATCAACATATGCAATAGCGTACTTTAAAAGAAACGCTAACCTATCCTTGCTAAGCAAAGAAGTTAAAATGGTATTGGTGGGTGTAAGGAAATGCTTGTTAGTAATAAACTCGGGTGAATGTTTAATTGCGATGATATTGTTATCCTTTAAAATCAGGTTTTCTACTTCATCGCTTTCCGGAGCCAGCAAATAGGATAAATTAAGGTTTTCCTCTTCTCTGAAATAATTAAACTGCAAATCATTGTATGCAGATGTTGCATAATAGGCGCCTTGTAGTGGTTCAATTACACCGTCCTCATAAGGCATATTGTTAGAGAACAACATCAACTGCGTGATATTGGCAAAACGCCTGAACTTTCTGTTTTTATAACGGTCGTTGATGCGATTGCGCTCTGCTAAAATCCCCTCCTTGTTGTTTGGCTTTTTAACCTCGATAAAGACCAAAGGCATTCCGTTAATCAGAATTGTAATATCCGGACGGAACTCCTCATCGCCATTGATACAACTTAATTCTGTCGTAACGTGAAAACTATTTTTGCTAAAATCAGTAAAGTCAATCAACCTTACACCAGACTGGCTCACTAAGGACTTATAGAAATCTTTTCCTAAATCTTCAAAATCAAGTTTAAGTGAGACCTCTTCCAACAGTCTTTTGCTCTCTGGCTCAGAGATTCCTTTGTTGATTCTTTGAATACTATCAATAAAAATCTCAGGAAAGATATTGGTATCAGCATTTCTTATCTGCTGTTTTCTAGATATATAGGTGTAGCCAAGCCTGACTAAGTGCAATAAAGCAGGAATCTTAACCCGGGAATCTTCATTAAATGCCATCGAATGTATAGGGTTTAGAAACTCATTTTAGCGCTAAAATAGCCATTTCAGTAGTAATTCAGAAAGGTTTTAATAATAAAAGGCTATTTCTTTTCAGAGTAATTATTTTTGCGTTCTCTTAATCCAGGACCCCTACCCCTTCTCAAACCCCAACTCAGGCAAAACCACCTTCACCTCCTTCTCCGCCCCCTCCTTCAGCCAATAAACAATAAAATTCACCCTGGCACTTTTGAGAACGTAATTCTTCTCTTTCATTCCCTCCATTTGCTCCAGGAACTTTTGAGAGAATTTCAAAACACACTCCCCTATTGAATTAAAACACTCATTGCCGCTTACCGTCAATAACTCCCCACTAGTCAGCTGAGAAACAAGTTTCTGTCTATTAATAAAGTAATCCAGCCAGATATCTTTAAAGCCAAGCTGCATGGTTAGTTCAACAGGCGGTGAATACCTTTCCCTATCATCTACCCTCTCCAGGTTATCAACTGTAAGGTTATCAAGGAAACGTCCATTAAGGTGAATACTAAGATTCTGTTTCGCACGAGTCATGGCAACATATAACTGCCGTTTAGCAGCGTCGGTTGTTACACCGAAATTCTCGAGCATCAGGAACACCTGATCAAATTCTTTCCCCTTCGCTTTATGAATGGTTGAAACAAAGACCGTATCTCCCTTCTCATTAAAGAAATCTTCCAACCTCGATTCCCGGATAAAAACCTCCAGGTCTGTTTTGTACTTTCTCTTCGGATTGGTTGCTTCAAAATCCTTGATGATATTCTTGCAGACTTCCAACTTAGAGCTGTTTTGATACCGGTTCACCAACTCCCGCTTCGCACGTTCCCAGTCCTCATCCGGGATAATATAAGTTTCGTCGTCAAGGTTTAACGATTGCAGGAAGGACCGGACCTCCAGGAGATTGTATAAACTAAAGCTATCGTTCGACTGGATCAGTTTCGCAGGGATGTTATTTTTAAGAAGCAGTCCCGCGATTTGCAGGGCCTCTTCGTTGGTCTTGGTAAGGACACAGGTTGTGCCTTTTAACTCGGCACCTACCAAGTCTCGAACTAGTGGTGTAATTAGGTTTCCGCCATGATGCTGCACCACTTTTATTGTCCCAAGATCGTTTTGTTTTGCGATCACTGGCGTCTCTTTAAGGCGGTGCTGTATCCTGCTGACAAACTGATTGGTAAACTCAACGAGATTGCTCTTACTTCTGTAATTCTCAACAAGCTCGTATTTAACCGACTGCTTACTCTTGAGGAACAGTTCCAGAAACTGGGAGCTGGCGCCTCTGAATTCGTAGATGTTCTGGTCATCGTCCCCTACGGCAATTACCCTCATCTCTTCATTCTGCTCCATCAGGGCCTTCACGAGATGGAACTCATCCTCATCCATGTCCTGTGCTTCGTCGATCACTAACACGGTTTTTGTAATCCGGCTTGCTTCCACCTCTTTATTTCTGATCATCTCGATCGTCTTTTTCAATATCACATCCGACTTTTGCAGGCTCCCCACCTTACCCAGCAGATCAAAGCAGTAGGAATGAAATGTTTTTATCTCGATGAAATTTGCCGCGTTGCCGATGAACTTTAGTAAGCGCTTCTTGAATTCGGTTACTGCGGCCCGGGAAAAGGTGAGCATCAGCAATTGTTCATGCTTTACATCTTCCATTAAAAGTAATGACGCAAGCTTGTGCACCAGCACTCTTGTTTTTCCGCTCCCAGGTCCTGCTGCTACCACAATGTACCTGGAATTGTTATCGTTGATGATCTTTAATTGAGTGGGAGATAGTTCACCGAAAAGCTGTTTGAACTTAGCGGGAGTAACATTGCGGCGGATTTCATCCTGGCGACTGCCTTTAAAGTATTTACTAAGGAAGGCCTGGTAATTTAACTGGAAATAATCTTCCACAAACTGCAGCGCGTTTTTGTAGTCGCTGATCATCTGCTTAGCATACTCCCCTACTATATGGATCTGCTGAACCTTGCTTTCGTAAAATTGGTTGAGCTTTTTATAATCCTCTACCTTGTAACGTACCTTGTTGTCCTGTTCCAGTCGTTCGATGGTGAGGCTGTTATAAACTACCAGAAAACCACCCTCAATTTTAAGGGCTTCAATTTTTGAGAGGTAGAAAAGCGCATCTTCAATATCCTCCACCGATACCTGCACTTCAAAAAGTCTTAATTCACGTTCGAATGCTGCCTTTAATTCATGCACCGAAAACTCAACCAGAACCTCTTCCTTGTTTTTATCCTCCTCTGATAAACCCAGGCGACTTTTTTCATAGAGATACCCCACCAGGAACGTAGCCAGCTCATGCCTTTTCTCCAGCTTTTTCTTCAGTGTTTCCTCTGGGTGAAGAGAAAGTACAGCGATATGGTTTTTATGGTGTTCGAGGTTCCTTCGCTTAATCCAATTCTTTATTGTCCAGAAATTAAGGATGGTTTTTATCCTGTTCGTGCTTACCTCTCCAAAACCTTCTGCCTCTGCGTCCTCGTTCAATTCTTTGATATGGAGGACCTTTTCCTGATCCTGAATATAGGGAAGCAGAAAGTTTTCGACCTTGACGAATGCCTCAAGGATGCTCAGGGACTTGTTTTTGTTTTCACCTCTCCTAATGAAAGCAGTAAGATCTTTTGCATCTGCTAAAATCTTCTCTTCACGAAGGAGATTTACAATTTTAATCACTTCTTCTTTTACGATTCCGAGGTGATCGCTGATATAATCGATCCTGGACTCGGCAGACTCCTCACTTGCTTGCTTCCTGCTTTTACTGGAAAAGAGCTTCTTGATAATTCTAATTGCTTTTTCCTTTTGCTTCTCGTCAAAGCGTTTCGAAGCGGTGATCTTATCAATTGCTTCCTGTGCGGTCTTCGATAAAATACTATTAGCAAAAACACGAGGCATGTTCTGGCCCCGCTTTAGATACCCTGCATCTTCCAAAGCAGCAATTGCCGTTTTTACTCTTGTCTCTATTTCTGCTACGCTATCATCCCAACCCGCTTGTCTCGCTATCTCTAAGGCCGAGTTGGATACTATAGAGCGAAGTCTTGTAATGTCTTTGATCGCTTTCCAAACTTGCTGAATTTCCTTAAGGGAAAGCTTGGTTTGATTCAGAAGTATGAAATGCTTGCTAAGGTCTTCCTCGTTAAACAACACAAAACAATCCGCTATCATCTTCTCATCACGTCCGGCTCTGCCTGCTTCCTGCACATAGTTCTCCAGCGAGTCGGAAATTTCGAAATGAATCACCAGCCCAACATCCTTCTTGTCTACCCCCATACCGAAGGCTGAGGTAGCCACAATAATGGGTACTTCGCCAGCTATAAAAGCATTCTGATTGGCGGTTTTTTCCTTAGCCTCCATTTTGCCGTGGTAAGGTTTGGCGTTGAAGCCGTCGCTGCTTAATCGTTCAGCAAGAGAGTATGCCTTCCGTGTTCTGGATACATAAATGATGGTGGGGCAGTTCTTTTCTTCTATCAGGTCTCTTACAGCCTGATACTTTTCATCTTCATTGTCTTTCTCAAAAACGTTATAATGAAGGTTTGTCCGTGAGGCCTTGGATGTGAACAGTTCTAGTTCAAGGGAAAGCTTCTCCTTAAAATATTCACGGATATCTTCAATTACTTTTTGCTTCGCAGTTGCTGTAAAGCAGGACACAGGAATAACATCCTCGAGGTTCTTCTTTTCCTGAAGCGATTTTATAAAGTCGCCTATATAGAGGTAGTCAACCCTGAAATCCTGTCCCCAAGATGAAAAGCAGTGCGCCTCATCTATCACAAATCGTACGATCTTTCGCCCGAGCAATAAGCGTTCTATTGTCCTGGAGCGTAGTGATTCAGGTGAAATGTAAAGAATACAAGCAGAGCCGTCTTCAACCCGCTCGATCGATTTGGCCCTTTCTATTGGGTCGAGCAAACCATTGATGGTTACCGCTTCTGTAATTCCAGCTCTCTCCAGATTATCCACCTGATCCTTCATCAGTGATTGCAATGGAGAAATAACCACTGTTAATCCTCTGGAACTATCGCCACCTATCAATGCAGGAACCTGAAAGGTGATCGACTTTCCTCCACCGGTGGGAAAAACTGCCAGAATGGACTTATTGTTAACGGCAGCCTTTACTGCCTTCTCCTGCAAAGGCTCTCCCCCGTAGCTTCTGTAAGCATCATAGCCGAAAAAACGTTTCAGCGCTTTATGTACGTCCAGCGCCTGATCACAATACCAACATCCCCTCAGACAGGGTTTATTCCGCAGTCGAAACATGATCCGTTCCACCTCTGGGTAATTCTTCAATACCCATGGAGGGGTGATGGAGTAGGTTTTCTTGTTCGTAATGAAGGAATTGAGAAGGGACAAGCAGTAGGATAACTCTACCGGATGTTCTGAAATGATTATCTTCAGGTCTACCTGCTCACAGATTTCGTTTCCAAATTTCAGCCGGATGAGAAACTCTGTATCAATAGGTTCACTTACATACCCCAGGAAAGAAAAAAACGAGCGAAACTCTTTCTGGTCATTCAAGAGAGAATAATAGATCCGTTTAAGTTTATCGTCTAATTGACGAAATGCCGCTACTTCATCATAGAACAAGTCCCTTGCTTTAATCGCATCGTTCAGGGGATTATTAGCGTCTTCAGTCTGCAGTTTATCGTCCTTCAGAAGGGCATGATAGGGTCTGGACGGAAATAACAGGGGTGAGAGAAATAAGGTATCAATGGCGCTATAGATAGAAATCTTGGCTTCATTAAGTGCCCGTCCTATATACTTAATATCATGATTTATAATGTTATGCCCGCAAACGTACATGGTTCCGTTTAGGAATTGAATAAAGTCTGGAACCGATGCTTTATGAAAGGTACTGCCATCAGCCTTTAAACCTCCGATATCGAGTATCTTGAAAGTTTTCGGATCTATTTCAGTATCAATGAATGCTATGGAATTCATTAATCAAGCACCTTAGGATATCCCTTTTTTCTAGTGTTTCCAGTCGTGAATTTAAAAACGCAGTTCATCAACTCCAATATCAAATAGCTTGTACTCATCATAATTGTAATAAGGAAAGATTTTTAAATATAGAAAATTTGGGTAAAGAATCCATCTCCACCCTCCCGAAATACAAATTTTCATATATAATCATTTATCTATATTTTGGCTATGCCTTACAACATATATGTTCCTACTTGAAATCATAGTCGAGATTCTAATCTACGCCATACTTAAATATCCCGGAGCTATTGTAATTTGGGTAATGTCAGGATTTACTATACCTTTTAAAGAGTTATTCCAGGCTGATACGTATATAACGGGAATGATTGGAGGAATTGCCATAATTTTATTGCTTAACACCTACTTGTAAAAGTTATGGGAATTGAAATGAAGCTCTCATCTGACCCGTTCCACTATTCTCTAAATGTTTGGATTACTTCTGTTTTAGTCTCTCCACTGTTTTTTTACACCTATACGATCTTAGCTGATAACAGAGAATGGAGTTTGAAAGCTGTATTTGCTTTATACATTCTAACGGTGCTTACTGGCGCGCTACTTTCAATACCGAATTGGATTGTTCTAATATATTTATCAAAAAGAGCCGTAACATTAAAGGTTTCAAAAAGGCTAAAGAAAATCGTTCTTGCTCTAACGTCTACTTTCCTTACTGTAGCACTTCTGGAGCTGGTAGCGTCGGGGGCTGCTTGGTGGGAACAAGTCCGGCTTTGTATATCGTACGTGTTCACCGTTGTAATAAGTTGTTTGACGTTTAAATTGGAAAGTGATTAAGAGAAGCGTGTTTGCTTAGCGAGTTACACGGTATAGTTTGGGTTCGCATAGACACATTTACTGTCTTCAGACAAAACCGTTTTATTCGGCTAATTACCTGAGGGTAGGCTTCCTAATGTGCTCTACAATGGTATTTCAACCTATTTCAATCCATATTCCCGTTCAAGGTCGAGTATGAAATGTCCTTTGATATCTCTTGCAACCAGATCAACTACAATTACAATAAATTTGTTCATGTATTCTGTTGGCAACAGAACATGATCATACATATTCTCAAGGTTTCTATAGACTGTCTTAACAAGTCCTTGTGCATATACAAAATCCTGTACTACTCCATCATCTTTAAGAACCTCAACATAAGGCCAAATGTCAGTGGCTGGTTCTGCGGTTCCAGTCACATCAACCATGGAAATTCCAAAGGTCTGTTGGAATTCTTCCTGAGATAAGTCTGTTGTCATTAATTCTGTCTTTTGTCAATAAAAATGATAGTAAAGGTGCATATATGCATCGTTACACTAGCCCATGTCACAGCAAACAACTTGTATTTGCGTTAAAGTAATTAATGAAGGTGACTTTTATAGAAATAATCTGCAATTTTAAAGAGAGCATAATTCTTATCACGGATAGTCTTATTAAAAAATTGGCCAGCGGTTATCTCATCTAGCTGACGCCCAAAATTGATGCTGTTACTTTTAAACTTAAGCCCGTCAAAATCAACAATCCAAGGGGTGTACAGGTAATTCGGCTTATCATCAGCGTTTTGAACCACCAGTTTTTTCCCATTTTGGAAAAGGAATGTGATCCTAGTCCAATCAGTAGATGTACTCCAGTTTCCATAGGATTGCGAAAAAGCATTATTGATATTTTCTTCACTTATAGAAGAGAGTGAATCGGCGATACTTTTGTAGAAGTTAAAATCCGTGTTTTCACCAGGGAAATTGTAAAGGTTTTCAAAATCAAAACGGTCAATTCCCGACTTCTTAATACGTTGTTCCTCGTTATCTATGAACCTTTTATAGCCTATAATATCAGTATTCGTAATCTTTAAATCGTGTAGGGAAATTTTTGAATTCCTCGATCTGTCAAGTTCACTAATAATCTGTTCAATTTTACTAGTTTCAATCTTTCTGTTAGGAATTGGCAGGTCTTCGGTAGAAGGAATTTTCTTTTCAGCACTAAACATGTCTCCATAGTTCTTGAATACTTTTACCGCACTGGAATTATGAAAGCAGCCCTGACTACCTTTTTCAAAATATACTTTGTCTACGGTTAGACCACTGAATAGCTCTGCTGGGAGAGAATATTCGGTTACATCTCGCTGCTTTAAGTCCACTACATACTGTTTGTTCAAGCCTCCGTCGGCCAATAATACCTTATCTTCAAATACACAAGCATTTCCAATAGAGAAATTAAGCGTCATAAAGCGAAACCATCTGCCTTTATTGGTATCAAACCTTAAGATATCTCTATTGCTAAATCCATATACTTCACCTTTATACCCTAGCTTCAAATCCGGTTCATCGATTGGCTTCTCGTCCGTGAACAATTGTTCCGCTCTAAAATTTCCTGGTCTTATTTTATAGATACTCTCCCCGGTTAATACAAAGAGGCTGTTGTTTCTTATTCCAATGGCTCTGTGAGGAGCCTCAATCCTTTCGCTTGAGTTCCAGATTTTAGAAAAAGCCTTGTCATAAATGCTTATACTCAAATCCTTATTGACCACATACAAATCTTCATTTTCAGACACTTCAAAATCGGAGGCTTCCGGCAAGTATTGCCATGCAATAGAATCGGATTTTGTAATAAATACTCTTCCTTGCTGACTAAGAATATAATGATCACCAAAAATTCTTGCTTTACGAATCTCGAGACGTTCATTTTTCGAAAGCCGTTCATATTTTTTTTGGCTCAATGGAGTGGCCAACTTTTCCCAATGCTTACAATTGTCAACCGTTCGATACAATACATTCCATCCTGAGCCGAACAAACCTGTTCGCTCGTCCTCTGCAAAATGAATTGTCGAAAAACGTAAGTTACCGGTTGGTTCCACCTTATTAAAGGAGGTCCATGTTTTGCCTCTATCTTCAGTATAGTAGATTAACTGAGAGCTTCCACTCATCCACGCCTTGCCATTACCATTGATGCATGCTGCATCAATCCAACTGCTTTTTCCAAACACCACCTTTTCCCAAGTTTTACCGTGATTGCCTGACCATATAACGAAGTCTTGCTTCCCGCCTTCCTGAATAAAGCCAGAAATCATCAATGTATCTTCAGAGAAAAAATTTAGTCTCTCGAAAGACTGGCCAGGATCTGAATTATAGGAATCTAATGTGCCAAAGGGTCCTATTTTCCATAAGCCGCCAAGCTCCTCAGTATAATAGACATTGCCTGCCCGTGTTGCCACCCATATTTCTTCCGAGGGCGAGATTCCAAGTTCGGAGACTGCGCCGCTAATGGTCAATCTTGACAAATACTCCTTTTGTCCTAATACGGTTAATGGTAAGAGCAGGGCTATAAGCAGCTGGAATAGCTTTTTCATAATTGTCTATATTCGATCATAGAATCAAAATTTACAGCTTATATCACACGTAAAAATGTAATAAGGTAATTGAATGCTAAATATAGAAATTTTGGTTAAACCTCCTCCTGGAGTTCATCCGTTTTATCTTCCAGATTACCCTTACTTTTAATCCCTCTTACCGGTGGTAATTCACTTTCGCGCATATAGATAAGCCAGGCGGCAGCATAGAGTTTACGAAGATTTTTAGAAAGCTGAAAAATTTCATAAGTTGTCAAGGTCTCCTCTGAACAACAATCCGACAAGGCAAAATGTAGCCAGTTATGTAAATGCTCGCGATACTCGTACGGACTAATCCTTTTAAAGCATTTTCTAACCGCTATATATGGGTTAGCCTCCTCTTTGGCGGATAAATTCTTCGGGAAATATACCCAGTCCCGTTTTTCCTGCTCGATCTGTTCTTTGGTCGCATCCTTAGGAGTTGGCCATTTATCATTATTTATGACCAGCAACAAGTCCAGCGCCTCCATCAGCCGGAGATTAATATCATAAAAAAGCAAAAGAGAACCTGCCTCGTGCTGGTCTTTGAAACAATCTTCATTGATCACACAATACTGCCAGCTCTTCAATTCTCGTTTATGCTCCCATGGCCAATTGACAGCGAAGAAATCTTCAACTGCTTTCATAGGATTTAGGATTTCACTAAAGCGTAGAAATTTGGGTTGTTGATCCCAAGGCGTGATATTGCGGGAATAGATGCTCATTTTTAAACTTTTATTATTGAGGTAGAGGCAAGTTACCCAACGTCTGGAGCGTAACCTACTCTTTTAGGTTGTATCTCAGAGTTTAAGCTGGGTAATTTACTCTGCTTGAAGTGCTAGGAAGAGTAGAACATCGGAAACTTTATTTAAATACTGTTCTACTCGAATCAGGCTAATGTGATTAATCTACCAAAGGCTTTTAGGAAAAATAAAGAGTGCTGCAGGTTAGGGGCCTTTTGAATTCCAAAAATTTCCTAACTTCATAACCAGTTAAATCAAATCGCAATGCAGCAAAATTTGGGGGAAAGGGGCCTGAATGATTAATATAAATATCGTCACTATTGAGAGCAAGCAGGGAAAACGTGAGATATACCCTACCCCTGTTAAACTTAACTGGGAGGAACTAGTAAAATTAAAACGGGGTAAGATTACTAAGATGTATTTGTACGACGATCTAAGAGATAAACAATACTTCGAAAACATGTCCTACCTTACTTAACATAAGTATTTGTACTTCTACTAATCTCATTATCTCTTAAAGCACCAAACCCCTTCTAGCCATACCAGAACCAGACCGTCTTTGCTCCTCTTTCTTTGGCATAGTTCAAGAATCTCTTAAAGTTCCGCAGATCGTGGCCGAAATTATTATCAATGTAGCCCTTTCCTTTATCTTGGTTGAAGTCAGAAAAGTAATAGCTTACCGTTTCCGGATCCATTGCTTCCTTTAGTAAAATATCTTTGAGATTATCTACTGCTCCCAGTCGCGAGATTAATGCTTCAATAGTTCCTAAAACTTTGTCAATATTACCTTCCAGTGCCTGTTTCTTCAGCTGTGCTTCAGCTATAAGCGCTTGCCTTTCGGCTTCGCTTTCTGCAGTGCTGAGTCGATAATCCAACTCTTCTTCAACTGGAAAGTCTTCCATCTGGTAAAGCGGAGAAATATCTACGCCAGTGATTTCTCGTATGGATTCAAAATCTGGCTTATGGTCTATTTGTCTCGCCGCCATAAAATTGCAGAAAGTTCTGCTCAGGCTATGCTGATCAGAAAGGCCTCCCTCTCTGAAGTAGTCAGAAGGAAATAACTCCTCGTCCTTATCGGTATTTACATGAATATCTAATCCCATTGTTTTTATCGATTTGATCTTTTATGATTGGAATAATAAAAGGTTATTAAAATTCTCCCATTTTAATTTCCTCGGCGCTTCTCAGGTCTTCGTAATCAAACCTTCCTCGTTCATCAACGGTCTCCTTGATTACTACTTTACCATCCTCAATCCAGCTTATTACTTGCTGCGCGTCCTGCACAATTTCGGGATAAAGTTCATTCAACAACTCCTCTTGCTCCTCTCTGCTAATTTCTTCCCATAACTTCTGGTAGTTTCCTGCTGCTGGGCATGAAACTGATAAACCGTATTTCAGTCCCAGGAGCTGCAAGAAGTTATAACCGGACCAATACAACTCATAGGTCATCCGAATTGAATCGGCACAATTTTCATCTCTGTTTATAATTGAATTAAGGATAGCAACAATCCGTCGCATTTCAAACTTCCCATATTCGATAAAAGGATTTAAGATCTTCTCCAGCTTGTTGTAGGCAAACTTGTCATTGTAATTTAAGGAGATCAACTCCAGATAGACGTCCGCCGGTAGCTCTTCTTCTAGCTCCCTTGTAGCATAAACCCATTTTTCAAAGTCAGGTAAAGTGCATTGATGTTTCAATACCTGATAAAATTTCTGTTGTAGACTTTCTGATATACCCATCGTTGGATTTCCTTTCAATTTACACCAGATTCTTATCCCAATTATTAAACATGACTACGAATTTACTATAGTTTATAAATTGTTTACCCCTGCTTCTTCAATACCACACTCCCGGACACCATATCATGCAACGCTCTTTTCTCATCATTGGAATGAATAACAAAAAAGGAAATTGTACCCAGGCCAAGTTTAAAGGTATATCTTAGAAATGCTTGAAATACGTTGATCCGCTGCGAATGATCTTCCCTATTCCTAACTCTGATCCCCTTCATGTAATTGCCGATGGTACAACCAAAGGCGGTACATAGTGGCTCATATAAAAACCAGATGCTAATAAAAAGACAAACTCTTAACCAATCCGGTGGGTTGCTGAAAAGTCGAGCACCTGGCTAAATACAACCATTATCACAAGGATAAAAAAGGTGTCGATAAAAGTAGATTGAAATCGTTTGAGCAGCAAAGGGTATTCTGCTTCCTCTGTTTCTACAGCGATTAGGTTTTCTGGTGTTTCCATGAATTGTGATATTCTAAACTCTTTTTTAAAAATGCGTAAGAGAATTGATTAATGCAAGAGCCTCTCTGAAAATATTATTTCATTGTATCCCAGATTTCCAATTCCCCTTAAAAAGATCCTACTTAACATAAATAACCGTACTTCACGTCAGGCAATTAAATCTCATACTCCCGTATCTTATGAACCTCCAGATGATTTCTAAGTGGTGTCGTTTATGGAAAGCCGGTTACTAAGCAATGCAAGGATTCCCCTCCCACACAAATTTCACACAGGAACCCTTGCATAATTTAGATGTAGAGCGTTTATAGAACTGATAGTATGATTGTTTAAAAGAGAATTGAAAACGTGCTTAAGGATCTGAATAAGTAGCTTAGGATGATTGCTTGCGATTAAAAACATAAGTTGTTAAGATTTTTTGATTTACCTAAAGCTCCTGATAAGCTAGACTTTTAACAATGATCTTCATCACTTTATAGAATATATTTTTCTTTTACCAAATTCATTTCTTTCTCTACATATACCGACTTCCAGTTAACCCTTAATAGGCTATTCAAAGCAGCAATCACCATTGCTACGATATCGGTATCACTGTAAATCTGAAGTTTTGCGTTGAAATACATCTTGTCAAACTGGTCGTAAACAGGAATGCTGGGATGGCTTCCATTTTCCAGGTACCAACAGGCTTCAAAAACCGAAAGCAGATCAACAAACAGATTCTGTTGCCACATATCCATATTTTCTTCCTCACTGTAATCTTCCGATAGCCATCCCTCTTGAACGGGACCATCATCAAGAGAAGATGTACCCTCTATGTTACTGGCGGTATCATTTTCAGGAAGCTTTTCCCTGGCTTCCTCCAGGATTTCTATCATCTGGATAATCCCCGGAACTGCCGGGTGTTCTATTACCTTTAAATGGGCCATATCTAAGGGTAACCATCCCCGGCCTTTGATCTCGCTCTTAAGTTCCTGCCATTCCCACTGCAGCCCCACGCTAAAGGCCATGTAGTAAAGGTTGCTAATGGTAATGTTTAAACGATGCTGAAGTTTTAAAATGGGCTGAATTGTTTCTGACATAAGGTTTTCCATGTATACTAAGGATTTGTTTATTAAGTAGTTATTTACGCTCACTGCCTCGGGCCTCTCTCCCATAGCGGGAGAAAGGCTGACACGTGACTCCTATCGCCGTTTATCGTAAGAGTCCGCCGGAAAGGAAATAAGGTTGAACATTTCTCTCAGGCGTGATCGCACCCGGCTGCCGTACTTGCTTTCCAGTTCAGAGGCTGAAAGATTGGTGGTAACGTGTGTAGGAATTCTCTTTTGGACAAAAAGATCATAGCGAGACAGCAGGATCTCTTGCATCACGTTAGTTTGTGATCCATAATGGCGGGTGATGGGCTCACCACCTAAGTCATCGAAGCAGAAGATCGGTGGTTGTTTCTGATTTGTCGCTCCGTACTCTTTGATCACCTTAACCCCCTTTTCTGAAAACTGCAGGCATATATCACGAACAGACACGATGTGGTAAGGGGAAGGAAGGATCTTCATGTACTGCAGCAATTGCATCAGGGAAGTTTTACCGCAGCCAATCGGTCCCACGATGAACAAACCCTTCCCAAGATCTATTCCCAGTTCTTTGGCGTGCTCCTGGTCTTGATAAGCATAGACCGCCGTTTTGTATATCGCACTATAATCTTTTTTATCGAACTGATATACTTTGCGAAATAGATTACTGCCGTTCCTGTTAAAATCTTCGATGATGTCGTTGAAGTTGAGGTATTTTACGGCTGTTACAGGGTTGCAGCCTTTATCCTCAGCAAGTTTGGTAGCAACTTGGCCTGGAATATTTTGATTACAAAGGTTCGTCATATTGTTTAGTTTGCGTGGTGGATTCAAGTTTTAAAGTTCTCTTTGCGGAGGGTACTGACTTACGGCCAGACTTCTTCGAAAATTCCTTTTGCCTGGCAATCCAGCTGAGTGCTGGAGCTTCCCAATTGCTGATAGGCTCATGGTTAATTTTCCAATCCTGAGCCTGGTAATAGTCAAAGAACTTCTTGGCCTCCCTGCTGCTTGAACCATTATCCTCGAAAAACTTTTTAATAATTTTTAATGAAAAGGTGTTTGTACAGTTTTCTACTGTTTCAACTTGTTTATTAGAAGATACCAGTCGTAGAACACCGCTTGCTTCAGCATTGGTATCATCGCATGTAGCTTTACTTGTGCGACTGCTTGTAGTAAATGTGAGGCAACGAATGCGACTTCCTAAGGAGATGTTTTTGGAAGGGAAATATTGGATGTATTTCCAGGTGTCCAGATCTTTCAGGTGATGGTGATAGGTCGTAGTAGAACCTATTTTCGACAGTTCCATTAACTCCTGCCGGTTTACATAAAAAAGGTTTTTGAAGTGAACAGCATTCCAAAGTTGGAAGATGGCCATGTATAAACTAATGTGATAGGCCGTCATCCGCGGATCAGCATTAGCTTTTTTAAAAAAGCCATTCAGGTGCAGAATGTAATTCATAAGTGTTGTGCTCTTTTAAGTTTCTGCTTCTGGCAAACCAGATTACGGTGGATTTGTAATTCTCTTTTAAATTGATTGTGAGGTTTTCGCTGCAACTCAGGAAAAACTCGCGCCAGGCGGTCGCCTTTGAATTTTCTCATCATACTTTTGTTAATTTTCAAAAGCAGAGGTAAAAAAAAGTTAGAAAAAAAACTATAGAAGGGGTTGCTGAGGCTGAACAACCCCCACTGATTGTCTGCGACTTGCGAGGTATTTATTTATAAATTTAATTCCTTTAAAATAGTTGTTTTTTACTTTGATCAATTGGGTAGGTTCAGGTTTATAGAATTTATTTGCAAAGCTATCTTTCGATATGTTTTTAGCGTAGGAAGTATGGTAAGCACTAACCATATTCGAAAAAAATGCTTCTTCATGATCCTGATAGCGATACAAACCAATTTTAACTTCCACAAAGGCCTTTGCAGCCATTTCATCTACCGACATAAAGCTTAAAATTTTTTCCAATTCTGCAATCACTGGAGTTTTCTTGTTTTCCTGATTTATTCCTCCGAATAAGTCATGAGGATTAGTACACTTAAGAAACTCAATTTCTTCATCTATCCAGCGCTGAATTTGCTTTTTAATGCTCTTCATATCTCGTCGATACTGCATACCCCTTTTAACCTGAATCTGACCCACTTCCTTCCTGAGGTGTTCCAGACGGGTGATAGAAGGATACACCTCCTCCTTCTTGATCAGGCCTATACAAAAGCTATAATAATCAGGGGAATTGTAATTCAATTTTACCAGAAAGCGGATAATTTCCTCTCGACTTTTAGTAGGTTCTTCAGGTCCAAATTCTTGAAATTCCAAGTAAAGAGCTCGGCAATAATTGATTTGGTGCCAGGTTCGCAGCTCTTTATGATGCACAAAGTCTACAAAGGGTTGTAATAGCAATGATGTTAATTGTGAATCTGAGTGCTGCAGTCTTTTCCTGATCTCCTCCTTATTACCCAATACTTCCTTAATAAAAAGCTGCTGGCTTACTTCAGGAATATAGTGATCCTTGGGGAGATACTTTCCGAAGACTTCATAAACGAAGGCCAATAGTGCCCGAAGCTTGTGATAGACCACTAAAATATCGGGTATGATCTCTTCCCAATGAAGTTGCGCTGATGGATCGGATTGGGCAGCCATAGCGCTGGGCGCTTCCCTAATGGTTTCCAATAGTTCAGAAAGCTTAATCAAGTGAAATTCGGTGAATTTGCGAAACTCCAATTTAGACCCCGGTTGGAAATAGCAATCTTTCAGTTGAGCCTTTAAACGCTCTGCCTCATGAATGATTTCCGCGTAGGGCAGGTTATTGCTGATGCAGCGGTCAAGGTTTTTGCGGAAGTGCTCCACTTCCACTTCTAATTGTAAGAGAAGGTTCATAAGACCAGAATTTAATTGGTGATAAAAATTTAAATTATTCAGGTGTCGAAACTAATTCATTTCCAATAAAAAAGGGAACCATAAAGCCATCTATTTAACTGAAATACAACACTTAAAAGCCTGCTATATGTCATGGTAGTTTAGACCTGGTTTCCTTAATATCCACGCGTGCGCAAGGGTTTCGTACAAGGGATGAACTGAGGTTGTCAGTAAGAAATAAAGGGCATTTTTTTATACTAAAATCAGAGATTAAGAAGGTAGTCAAGGAAAGATCGATGTAATCCTTGATCAGGATATGTTAAGTCCTATTCAGGACGATGTCAAATTAATCCAGGACGAGTGTAAAGCTATACTAGGACTAGACACGAGGTACCAAATTAGGGTCACCTTCGGGACAGGTTCGAGGCAACTTCGAAAGGGCTTCGAAGATTTTCGAACAAGGTACCCCCTTTTCTCGAACAAGTCTCGAAGAAATCACCCATCCTTCCGCAATTCTCCGCAAAAGCCCGCAAATAGCCGCAAAAGGCCGCAAGGGCTTCTGAGCATGGTAAAAACCTCAAAAACCCTCTCTACTTTTGTCTCAGGCTTTCGAAGATTACCGGTAATTGAGGCCAATTAACAGATTGTTTAACTTTTATTTTTTAACATCATGGGAAAATTTAGCAATGGAATTTTTGGAAACTTTTACGGAAAGATTGGTAATGTAGTAGGAAGCAGCTGGCGCGGTATTGACTACCTGAAAAGCTTGCCAAAGATCAACAAGAACAGGGTGCCTACACAGGCTCAGCTGGAGCAGCAAGTGCGCTTTGCACTCATGACAGCTTTTATGAATCCTTTGCGACCCCTAACTACAGTGGGCTATTAGAACCTGGCAGTGAAGGCAACGGGGCACAACGTAGCTTTGTCGGAAAACTTGAAGAATGCCATCACCGGTAGCTTTCCGGACTTTACGGTCGACTTTCCGTCGGTTAGCTTGAGCAGCGGAGTATTGCCTTTGCCGTCCAACCTGGCGGTAGCTGCAGCAGCTGGTTTGAAAGTAGATTTTAGCTGGACCGATAACTCTGGCAAGGGAAAGTCCGATAAAACAGATAAGGTGTTCACTATGGCCTTCTGCCCTGAGCTGGATGAAGTGGAATATACTCTTGGCGATGCTACTCGAGAGAATGCAGCACTGAGCATGCCACTTCCTGCAGAATGGGAAAGCAAGGACGTAGAAACATATCTATTCCTGGTGTCTGTGAATGGAAAAGAAGTGACCCGTACCTATTACGGAGGCAAAGTGACCATACTTGCCTAAGGAACTGGGCTGTTTGGAAGTAGACAGCCCCTTCTTCATATAAAGGGTTAGAATTGTACCACTCATTCACTAATTCATTCATTCATTCACTCATTCACTCATTCATCGATGTCGAGAAGGAAGAATGTCCTGAAACAAAAGGAGATGATCCTTGACACGGACATAACAGCAAAAGGTCCGGGCAACAACCCAGACCTTTGCTTTCTTGAGGCAGTTAACAATATCAAACCGCAATTCTTCTCTCGCCTCCATCACCTCCACCTCTCCTTTTCATTAGTGCTTCAACATCCGAGAGTTTAAAAAATAACTTGCCTTTAAAGGTATAAGAAGGTAAATCACCTCTCTTGGTCAAATCATACAAGCTGCGATCACTTATAGGCATCAGTTGCATCACCTCTTGCCTGTCCAGCCAGCTTTCCCGAAACTCCTGCTGCTTCTTCTTACTTAACATAAGAACTTGTACTTCTCTATTTTGAGTCTCCTCCCTTTCGTGTTTTTCATCAAGCTTGGAGAAAATAGCAATCAGGTTTTCAGCTATCGATCCAGTATTAATTTCCAGGGCATCAAGAGCTCTACATACTCTGATCATGCGTTTCTTTGTTCTTATACTTATTGCAGGGCTTTGCTTAGCGTTGTTTCTTTTCATCGCTACAATGGGTTTAATAGGTTTTAGAATAGTAGAATTGAATGTACATGATCGGATGATCATTATGGGTAAAGAGTACGCAAAAAAGCGTTAATTAAATGCTCATAGATTATTAGATTACAGTGTTTTATATAACAATTGTTGAATATAAATATAAGATAAAAATTTCGAATTTATATCCGTTTTATATAGGTAGTTGTATTAATTTTCTTAGTTGGCCAGGAGCTTATAAGTAAATAGATACAACGAAGGAAGACTCCAAGAGGATTTGCAGCCTAATAAGTTTGGAGTGGCTAAAGAGAGTAGATAGATTAATGGGGAGAAAATTAATGTTCCTTCCCGGATAGAAAGTCATACGTTTCCCTGGCATCTTTTAGCAGGTCCTCTTTGTAAGACTCTACGACTTTCAATTTCATTTTTAAGGCAACTGGATCCCATTGATGATACTCTTCCGGAATAGGAATGTCGTCCAGAACGCTTTCGTAACCAATCGCAAGCTTTTCAGGAAGGTACTTTTCAGCCATTTCATAATATGGAGCCCTAAGCCTTCTTGTAGCAAGAACTAAGTCTATTTGCTCATTTACGATCCGGGATAGTAATTCTTTGGTTCTCCAGATATTGAATTCTTCAGTATTAATATATGATTCTATTACTGTTTGCAGTTCTGCGCGAGCGTCTCTCTGGTTATAATTAAACGAGATTAAGGTAAAGTATTGTTCCGCTGGTAATTCAGATTCGAGGATGGCTTCATGCTTATAAATCCAGGTTTCAAATTCTGATAGCGACAAGTCACGGTTTAGCAGCTTAAAAAAGGTTGTTTTATTGGTTGGGTTAAGCATTCTCTACTACTTATTAGGCAATGGCTTGAATTAAACTCGCTATTATAAGGAAAGTTACGCGCATTTGTAAGCTGAATGAAGAAGGAAGCTAAGATTGTAAGTAAGAGGCCTTTCATTTTAAAATAAGTTTAATTAGGTCCAAGCAGTACAGCATTAAATATTGATTCTTTAGCAGCCCATTTAGTTCTCTTTATTTTCTAGATCCTCCATAAAAGTTAGTACATCCTTAAAGTATTCTTCCAACCCTCCATACGCATGCTCCCCGGGATGCCAATTTGCAAACTTCCAGTAACTCCAACCTACGTGTTCAAATGGAGGAATCAACAATAAATATTGCTCCTCCTCTATCCCTGCGATAATTATACTTCGCTCTAATTGTTGTCCAATATCCCGTAGCTCTTCAGTATTCCAAATCTCCACCAAAGAGGGATCAACATCTTTTAACCACGTGACTTCTTGTGCAGGCAGGAAAGATGGTTCGATATGATTTGGAGCGGAAAATCCATTACATAAATTAAGGAACTCTTTATAATCTTCCGGAAATCTAACATTCAAACGGGTTTCGAGTTCGTCAATTTCTTCTATAGTTGCAGGAGCATTTCCAAGCCAACCTGTTTGTTTTTGTTCTTCTTTGATTATGATATTGGGATCTGCCCGGCGTATTGCTAATTGAGATATTTTAATAAGGAGTTCTTTCATTTTATCATGGTGTGATTAGCCTTTTGTTTTTTCTTTCGCGCCAATCCTTCTAGACTATCAGGGACGTTTTAATGAAGAAGTTCTTTCCGCCTCCTTATTAGTCTTCGACTTTCAATTCTCATAGGTATCCTGATCCGTTAGTGGAAAGATTTCCCATTCCCAATAGCCTAAAAGCTCGTCTTCATAACTATCGTTCTCGGAATAATAATGATGAGCATGAGGTACCGGAAAGGAAAAAGCTTGCTCTTGAAAGCCTTCTTTCCTTAAGGTCGCTAATTGGTTGTTCAATTGCCCGTATGAATAGATCACATTATGCTGATCGTAAATCAGTAGCCCCGAGTTGTCTACTGTACCGATCCAAATATGGTGCCTTCCATCCGTCTCGAGGAAATCTTTGAATTTATGCAGGAATAATCCTAGATCAATAATATCTTCAATTATTTCTGATTGGTACCTTCCCTTTTCATTTCCCTGCCTTGGGATAAGCAGAACGTAGAGAATAAAATACGGGGGCTGTAGGTTTTCGCCTAATTTGAGCAGCAAGGCAATTTGATCGTCATCAGCAGCTACTTTTATTCTTTGGTATGTATTAGTGGTTTCAATTTCAAAAATCTTCCCATATTCATTCTTTACGAATGATTCGTCAGGAAGCATTCTTGTATACTTGTCCCTGGTAGTGCTTTTTTTGCTTTCTTCTACCATGGCTTCTGTGATCTTTATTGATTTGGAAATATCAAATGATGCCATAAGTTGTTTTAAGATTGATTAAAGCTGGCCATTATTCCATGAGGAAGGGTTGCTAATTGAAATTCGTGCATGGTGAAATTGCAATCACTAGAATGTAGTAAGTCCCAGCTTATACTTGTCATCCAAAGCTAAGCAAGGACAGTAAATAAAGTATATCGGTAAGCACATGCTAATAGCTTGTATACTAGTTAAAACAAACAAAACGACCAGTTAAACCTAACCGCAATATAAATCATTTTTCTGTCCTAAAGTCTCCCAAAATCTTTTGATCATAGTCATACCCATTTTCATTAGGAAATTTGCCTTTCAAGTCTGGAAAAACTAACTGAAGATAATTATAATTACGTTTATCGTAGTGTCTAATTGAAGAAAGCACGTAGTCGGAAAGCTGGTCGTTTTTAAGCTCAATAAAGACTACTGGAAATCTATCTGTAAGGTCTCTTAATTTTTGATTTATGGGAACATCATTGAACTTATATTTTTCAACATAGTTTTTTATCAGTTCACCTGAAAGGTTAGGTCCTAATCCAGAAATAAATAGCTCGGGAACTTTGAAGTTATCAAATACGCCTGTCGAATATGCAAAGGGCGTAAAGTTCGCCTCTTCCAGAACTGCCGTTATATGGTATCCCGTTTTTGCAATATTGTCATCAACTCTTTCGAAGTATTCTTGTTTCTTTTGGTCCATATTCATCTTAACGCCATCAAAAGTTCATTATCCATTTATTTATGCCCTTCAAATAATCGTTTTTTAAGTTGCATAACGGTAGGATTGGTCGAGGCTTGCTTGATCTCAATACATATCACCCCATTCGTGACTTTGGGGCCATGAAGCGAAGCGCCGTAGCCTCAGCATCCTTCAATACCTCCAATATTTCTATCCATTCAAGCCGATAAAGCTACTATTCTTCCTTTAACAAATTCGGCAGCGATGGTTTCATAAGAGAATAGTGTTCAGTTGTACTTGGAATTGGATGTCAACTGATTGGAATAGATCCTCGATTTGCAGATTTTTTCTCAGCTCCAGCTCATATTTATCAAAACTTTATTCCCTGTAACTTCAACTCTCCCCCCGGCCGCTCCATTTTCTCCCGGGAGAATCTCATACACCTTTGTTTCACCGACAATCCTGGGTTTATTAGTTTTCAATCTCTTACTATTCTTAATCCATTTTTCGATCTCAATGGGGGTTGATCGAAACTCTATGATAAACTGTCTTGTAAACGGACTACCTCTCTTTTCAATTTCAATGTCTTCTGCGTAATCTGGTAAACTCGAAAGACCTCCCATTGCAAGGGTTGCTTTTATTGATTCTTGATACTGCCATGGAAATACGTAATTGGACAAGTATGCGACCAGTATAGCTGAACATAGAAAAGCAACTATAGTTATTGGGATAAATATTTGTTTAAATTTCATCGTTTCTTAGACATACCTACCTTTTTTGTGTCTACTTGGGCAATATCCTTAGATATAACTTGTTAATACCAACTTACTCCTGACAAACAATAACGATAGGCTACCAACAAGCCATAGTTAATCAACTTAGGTAGTAGCTTCAAAATCATTTGATATCGTATTGTCATAACGTTAGCTAATCTTTTTAATTTTTTTTCAATTGAACATACACCTGATCCCTGGTTGAAAAACTTCCACCTTTAACATACCATGCAAGCATATCACCAAATGTAAGATCTTCGGTTTTTCTGGCTGCTAAGAAATCTGAATGCGGTATTTGTGGCCTATATTGCCCAAATGAGATCAGCCATACAATCAGGTGGATAGGAGCAAAAAAAAGTAACACAAGACTCTCCAGGGGTTGAAAGAGTTCGCCTTCGTTCAAAAAGTGTTTTGAAAAGTCAAAGCCGGAAACGTCGAGATGATATTTAGCTACAAAGTCGGCAATCAGTTCATAGCTATCATCGCCGGTCCATCCAAGATCTTCTTCGTTCCGGGTATTTATAGATTCCACATCTGCTCCAACTTTAGCCTCTATAAAGGTTTTCACTTCGATATAAGCTTTTCTTAAAGAGGAGAATTCGGGGCATTTAATTGTCTTCATTGTAAAGGCCTCAGTTGCTATTGATATTGGCTCGGACTAAGGTAATAAATTCGGTCCTCCCTTTTTCCAACTCTTTTCGCCGAAGTGATAGCAATTATTAAGGACTTGAGTTATTTTTACAACTTTATGAGCACTAGCTAGACCGATAGACATATGATGTTCAAATATTTCGACCGCCCAGAGGTTTTTTCAGGACTTAAAACAGAAGCGACAACCTGCGACTGCTGTTTGCAAGAGAAGTATTGCTTCGACGCGAATTTTTTTAGTGGAACTGAAGACATAAGCTCCATCTGCCCGGAGTGCCTTGGAAGTGGGAAGCTTCTGGACAAACATATTTTTTCATGTAGTGGAGATATGACCGAACTGATACGTCAGTTAAAAGAATTGCATCCTTCCCTTACTGATTCAGAAATTGAAAAAATTGCGGAAGAAAAAACTAACGAATTAGAAAAGACAACACCCTATTTGGTTACCTGGCAAGAATGGGACTGGCCATGCGCCGACGGAGACTATTGTAGATTTATCGGGTTTGGTTCCCGTCCCTTGTATAATTCCCTGGCAACGACAACTTCAGGAGAAGAGCTCTTCCGGAACTCTTTTTACTATAACCTGAAGGATGATTCTGACATTGATTACCTGTGGCAAGATGTTTTACCCGATGAAGAGGTGAAAGATTATAATGACAGCAATGAAATGTCGACTCTTTTCTATGTTTTTAAAAGCTTAAATTCTGAGAAGATAGTTACCATTTGGGATTGCGAATAGACATGGTAAGCGTTTTATTTTACCAAACTCACCCTTTTCAAACATAGATATTTTGAATTAATAAACTCTGTTTTGTAGTTTTCCCTATTAAACAGGACGAAACTTAGACTATTATCACATGGGTCTCTTCAATATTTTTAAGAAAAAAAAGCTGAATAACAACGACGAGCATAATAGCTTTCTGGCAATGTTAATGTATAATTCTAGTGAGACCTATCAACTGGATAAGTTGATAGAGCAGCTAAGGGTTCATTGGCAATGCAAAGTGGATGATATAAATGGGGACGAAGAAGCCGGCATTTTAGAAGTGGACGGACAAAAAATTATGCTTGCCACTATTCCTTCTCAGATTCCCTGGGATGATATTGAAGGAACAGCGCAATATGCCTATAACTGGGAAACAGCAGCAACAGACCTTAAGGACCATAATAGCCATGTTATCGTCTCAGCTTTTGGTAGTGCCAGTTCCGGACAGCAACGAGCAGTAACATTAACAAAAGTCATTGCCTCTATACTTACTACAAGTAATGCTGTAGGTGTGTACAAAGGTGCCCATTCTTTACTTATTTCGAATGCCGATTACCAGGCAGCAGCAGAATCACTTAAGGACGATACTTTCCCTGTTTCTCTCTGGATCTACCTGGGCGTAAGGAAATCAGGTGATAAAACGAGCCTTTATACCTATGGGCTGAAAGAGTTTGGCAAAATGGAAATGGAGATTATTGATTCCCCTAGGGATATTGAATACCTCTATGAATTCTTACTTAATATTTGTCACTATGTTCTTACTGCTGATGTAACCCTTAAGGATGGCGAAACATTAGGACCAAGCGCTGAAGAAAAAATAGAGATCAGTTTATCAGAAGGCAAATTTGTAGAGGGACAAAGTCTGAAACTTGGATTTTAGAGATAGGGAGCGGGAAGCAATTTCACGGAGGACCTACGTGTTACTGAAACTTGTAATCTTGACAACCAACAATAGCGCATAATGCTTTTAGTCTTGGGAAAATAAGAGCGAAGCTGGGTGCAAAATCTGGAAACCGTGCTCATTGATCCCCCCCACTAAATAATGCGCTGAGGCTGAAAACCAGGTAATATTTTTCAAATAACTAATATCATAACCTCCCTAGCCAGCCCCCGGCAGTTGTTTCCAAAACGGAAATAACTTAATTTTTAGCAACTCCCTCCTTTTTCAAAATACTCTTAGCAATTGCTTAATTCCGGGTAGGCATTTTCAAGGCGAACATATCAGTGATTGACTTTTGCAATCCCATTGGGTAAGGATTCAAATTAGTTTTGGAGTAATCAAAGTTTGTGTCCGTTGAGGAGTTAAAATACAATCATGCCTACTTTGGATATTCCGGACCATACTGACCCCACTTTTGCCGGGCATTTTAGAAGTAGCAAAATGCATTTGCAGCGCTTAAACGCATGCCATTCCGGCGGATACTGACCCCTCTTCAGAGATAAATGCTCGTTGTAATGGAGCATATTGACCCCGGCTCGGTTTCTACTGGAGCATGTTGACCCCTCAAAACGGTGGTCATTGGGCCATAAGAAGTGCTACCGAAAAAACGTACCGGAGCATGCTGACCCCTCTGAACATTTGGTTTTGGCTGAACTTAGTGACCTATTTGTTACTAAGAACGAACACTGATTGCCGGAAAACCACGACCAATGAGTCAGATAAAACAACTGTTACGCTTACATCTTCAGGGCAGCTCTATTAAAGCTATAGCCCGCACATTATCTATCAGCAAGAACACGGTTAAGTCTTATCTTGCTAAACTCGCTTCTGCTTCCCTTAACGCAGAAGAATTGCTTATCCTGGAAGATCCGGTATTAGAAAGCCGATTTCATTCAGGTAATCCGGCTTATAAAGATCCACGTTATGTTCATTTCAAAGGTAATCTGGAGTACTTCTCTAAGGAGCTAAAGAAGACAGGAGTAACTAAAAAATTGCTTTGGGAAGAATATATTGCGAGCTTTCCGCAAGGCTATGCCTATTCGCAATTCTGCTTTCACCTGCACCAGCAGCTGGTTGCTCGCAAGCCCTCTTCTGTACTCACCCATGAACCTGCAGACAAGCTTTTTGTAGACTTTGCAGGAAAACAAATCAGCTATACGGATATGGAAACCGGGGAAGTTATCCAATGCCAGCTCTTTGTGGCTTGTCTTCCATTCTCAGACTATGCTTTTGCAATAGTCGTACCCTCACAATCTACCAGCGACTTTCTATATGCTTTAGCTCGTTGCCTTGAAGCTATAGGAGGAGTTCCCAAAGCTGTAGTTCCAGATAACCTGAAAGCTGCTATTGTTAAAGCAGACCGCTACGAGCCTGAAGTAAACCGAACTATGGAAGACTTTGCCAATCACTATGGGATGACTGTTCTCCCTGCAAGGGTAAGGAAACCCAAAGATAAAAGTCTGGTTGAAAATCAGGTAAAGATGCTCTATACCCGTGTTTACGCCAAACTACGTAATCGCACTTTCCTTGATCTTGCCTCTTTGAATGAGGCTATTTCGCAAAAGATACGCGAGCATAATCAAACGCGCATGCAGGGCAAAGACTATTGCCGGGAGGAGCGCTTCCTGGCTGCTGAGAAGCACCAGCTATCCCTCTTACCACAGGAACCTTTCCAACTTAAGTATTATGCAGAGGCAAAAGTTGCAGCTAATGGCCATATAAGTCTTCAAAGGCACTTCTACAGCGTACCATATGCTTTAATCGGAAGCAGAGTTAAGGTGATTTATACCCGGACTATGGTGTATATCTACGCTCAGGGAAAGCAGGTTGCAGTCCATTTGAGAAGCTATAGCGGAGGTTATACCTCGACTAAAGAACATCTCAGTTCGCAGAACCTAGCCTGGCTAAACAGGAGCCCGGAGCATTATCTGGAGCGGGCAAAGCACAAGTCTGATGAGCTGCATCAGCTTTTTGAGCTAATCTTTCAGCAGGACCGATATCCCGAGCAGCTTTACCGTACCTGTGATGGCTTATTGCGCTTGTGGCGCAATACCGACAGCGAGAAGTTCTCCAAAGTATGTCGCATCGCTATTGAGCACCGGATCTGTTCCTATAAATCCATTCAGAAGATACTCGAAAATAATCTGGCTTTCTATCTGGAAGAAGATCAGATAGAAAAGCCTCTACCCGTGCACAATAATATAAGGGGCAAGAACTATTATATGCAATACACAATAAACTTTTAATCATGCAAATAGAAACACAACTAAAAGAGCTGCGCCTGCACGGAATGGCGCGTAGCTGGCAAATCCTTCAGGAAACCCGTAAACATCATGAGCTAAACCTATCAGAAGGACTCGAGCTGTTGCTTGGAGCAGAGCAGGACCAACGAAGCGGGAAACGCTTTGATCGGCTGCTAAAGAATGCTAGCTTTCGTTATAAAGCCTCTATTGAAGAACTTAATACAGATCCTTCACGTGGCATTGATCGCTCCCTGATTGCTGAGCTTTCTTTGGGTAATTATCTGTCAAAGGGAGAGGCTGTCTTGATCAGCGGAGCCTCGGGAGCAGGCAAAAGCTTTCTAGCTTCAGCCTTAGGACACCAGGCGTGTGCCCAGGGATATAGAGTGGCCTACTACAACCTTCAAAAGCTCTTACTGAGAACTAAAATGAGTCGGATTGACGGTTCCATCTACAAGCTGATGGAGAAGTTATCCAAAATAGAATTGCTTATCCTGGATGACTTTGGACTCACTCATCTGGAACAACAACAGCGCATGGACCTGATGGAGATCATTGAAGATCGGCACTCTCGCCGCTCAACCATTATTGCTAGTCAACTACCTGTAGCAAGTTGGTACGATGTGATTGGAGAAGAAACGATTGCTGACGCAATTCTGGACAGGCTTGTACACACCGCTTATAGAATTGAGCTTAAAGGTGAAAGTCTAAGAAAAAAGAGGTAAAATTGTCAGGCCTTCAGAATTGAAAGCTAAAACCTAATTAGAGGGGTCAGTATGCCCGGTACGGGGTCAGCATCTCCGGAATCTCCATACTTTACCAAAATGGCTGGGAGATGTTGTTGAGACAGCTTTTAGCAGCAAAATTCATATGGCAACAGTTTCAAGAGTTGAGTACTTACACCCGAAGCTGAAGCAGGTAACTTTTACTGGAGATTTCTCTGGTATCATCTTCAAAGTTGGTTTCGCTATAGCCTTTCGCGTTACAGAAAGGGATTTTAGAAACTATTCGCCTAATTTCTTCGATAGTGAAAAGGGTATGTGTGAGGTTATATTTCATCTTCACGGAAAAGGCCCGGGTAGCCGTTTTGCTGAAGAACTCAAGACGGGAGACATTGTACGGCTTATTGAGCCAAGAGGAAAGCAAATGTATCATCCCGAAGCAAGCCGTCATTTCCTCTTCGGCGATGAAACTACAATAAGCCTTTACTGTAGTCTTGCATCAGTAATTGAATCAAACAATCAAACTTATGATGGAATCATAGAGCTAAGTGATTTAGATTCAATTCCTGAGCAGTTGGGATTGCAATTACAAGTAGTTAAAAAAGGAACCCAACCAGCAGAATTCCTAACGAAACGATTGAAATCCTGGGAATTAGAATCCCCAGCGTTATGGAGAGATGCAGCTTTTTACGTTACAGGAAATGCACAGTCAATTCAAGTCATCGTTAAGGAATTAAAATGTTTCGGTGTAAAGCCCAAGCAAATAATAACTCAGGCTTTCTGGGCAAACGGAAAAGTGGGACTGTAAGTTGCAACTGGTCGTAGTGAACGCTGCAGGAATCCGCATCTTTTGCCTCAGGAACTTTTTTCGTCGTTGTCTGCCAATGTCTGGTTTGGAGGGATAGTTTCGCCATTAAAATCAATCGTGTATTTGTTCCCTTGAAAATCCGTCAGGAAAATACAATTGTCTCCTATACGTACTTCTTTCTCCCCGTCTATATTAACCCAAATATCCTTGCCGCTGAAGCTCCATAGTAAACTGCCATTAATATCGATACGATGGATTTCCATTTCTCCACGAAGCAAAAAATCGTCTTCTAACTCATAGAATTCAAACAGTGATGCAGGATCGGGCTGAAGAATCCATTTAACATCTCCCGTTGTGAGATCAAAGGCAAGGAACTTAATTCCAAGACTCATTATCAATGTATCGTCAATCAGCTTTACAGAACAGGCTTTACAATACTCTTCTGTGGTATGAAGATATAATCCCCCGGTAATACCTGAAATAAGAAACCGTTTTTCTCCACCATCCTTATCGCTTATTGCTATCATTATGGAGCCCTGACCAACATTATCTTTATCCAAAACGAGAAGCCTCGTAACTGGATCAATACCACTATGTCCCCTTGCCTGATAATCTAGAGTTACCATGAAGTTACCGGCGGTAATTGTTAGGGTTTGGGTATTAAAATTAATAGAGTTGGTCATTGCTTTTAGATTGCCTATTTGAGTCTCTCTGGTTCTTTCTTTTCTCTTCTTTGTATTCCTTTTTTAAATCACCTTTCTTTTTTCCCTGCAATACCTGCCAGTCAGAACCCTCCCGCAAAGACTTCAAACGGAGCTGTTCTTCCTCGCGATCAGAGATTCGTTTGCCTACAGGCAAAGCCTCTTCATGTAAAAATCCATATAATGATTCCAGGTTTTCATTAACTAACTTGAAACTTAGTGGAGGTAACTTAAGCTTCTTTTGATGAAGGTAAAAGTTCATCTTGCCATGTACCCCTAAAGTAACGACCCGTGGGATAAAAGTTAAATAAAGAGAATCATTATTGATGTGATAAAGTCCCCCTGTTACTTTATTGGATTTTCTGGTGTACCTAATACTACAGAATTTCCCATCTTCTAACAGGAAAAGTTCCGCTTTTGCTTCAAGGCTGTCTTCAACTGATGCAAACTCAAACATTTTCTCCTGAAGGTTCTGAGCTTTAGTTTGCATTATGCCAATAACGAGAGTGATTGTAATAAAGGTTATCCTAAGGTGGCAAGACATGTTGTAAATTTATGGATTTTAGTAAAAAGAATTGTAGGCATCTACGTTTCATTTATCCCTTTTACCAACTCTTTTCGCCAAAGTGTTTCATTATTGAATCTGTACTCGTATTCACTTAAATATAACCGACTTATGAAGTGCTGGCTTTTATTAATCCTTCCGATGATCATGACTTCATGCAAGAAGGAAACCCGAACTCATAATACCACTTGTACAGAAATTCCACAGAGCTCTAATCCCAATTTCACTAAAGACATTTGTGTTTCAGAGACTTGTAAGAAATATGAAGCTATTTGGAAAAGTATTCTCCTGGAGAAAAATGGACTTGATGAAGAGTACTTTAGGAATCATATTGAGATAGTACGAACTTCGATCAATGAATTTCAGGATGGCATCGTATTTTGGGTTACGATGCGAGTAACGGTTGGCTGGGCATCCACTTATGTGGGTGATAGCTTTATTATAAAAATAAATAAAGATAATACTTATTACCCAGCTCTTCCTGTCCCGCGATATGTCTATCTAACGAAAGAGGATATAAGAACAATCGTAGATAGCAAAGCTTTTAATTCACGTGTAACTAAACTTTCAGGCGAAAGTACCTTGAATATACCATCTAAGGAAGAAGCATTAAAAAGGATGAAGAAGGCGGCTCATGTAGATAACCTTTGTAATTCGGGAACGATAATTAGCAGAGCGTCCGGACATTTTATGTTGCGCGCCGGTGCCAGTTATGTGAACGGCTATAACGAATGCATGACATCCACAATCAACCTTATAACTGGTGAAACCCAAGTTTCAAATGGGCCTTGCTGGATAAATTTTGAAGGTTCTTTGGATTATTAAGGCTGTTTAGGTTACGTATTTTCATTCTCCGCAAACTTTCGCTTGTCGGCGGGCATTATTTCTGTAGCTTCCTGTAGCGTAAACTAAGGCTATTACGTACTAGTAAAAATAGTATTATGAGAAAGATTCTCGTTTTTATGCTGATTATTTCAGGTGTATTAACCCTAGGCAGTTGTGATAAAGGTGAACGATCAGATTTTAGTTTAGAGAACTCAGTTATAATTAAAGTGGAAGGTCCAACTTCTGTACAAGTGGGTCAGGAAATAAGCCTGGAGGTAACACTACAAGGTATTAATGGTTGTGCTAGTTCCGGTGAATTCCAGGAAACAGGTGACGGTAATACACGCGTAATAAAAGGAAGCGTAATATACACAGGCGAAGCATGCTATCAGGCTTTGAAAGCTATCACTAAAAGTTACAACTTCAAAGCCTCCGCTACTGGAAAATACGAATTAAAATTTGTTAAGGCTGATAAGACTTTCATCACCCATACAGTTACGGTGACTAAATAAAATGGAGATTAATAGCCTCTCCTACCGTTCTTAATTATTATGGTCTACAATCTGCGTTCCTCACTGTAACCTTTTGTTCTTAACCCAAGTTCTATTTCAGCTAATTTCTGGTTCCAATACAACTTCATTTCCTCTCTTTGGTCGTTACTTAAGAGCTTATCCTGATGAAAACTGATCGTTGCTTTTTCGCGATCTCCAATAATGCGAACTTGAAGTGCTGAAAAATTATTCCATTCTTTCTTTTTCCAACTCATCCTGACGTGAGAATACGGAGTAAGAGTGGTAACAGTCCCTTCAATGCCATCACCTGTAAGATAGGCTTTTTTGATTTCCAATTCATCCTCTATTTCTCCAAGCCAAATTACGAGTCCGCTTTTTGAAAACATGAAGTCCCATAGATATTCCTTAGAATAAGAAAATGTTTTTCTAAGCCCAAACTGCCAACCTGCGTCTTTAGTTAATCCAACCAGCGCTTTCTGTGTTTTCATGCTCTAAAATTAGTAATTCTGCTTCTGGCCCAGGTATGTTAGTTTCCATAATTACTTATTATTATAGCTAACGATGCCTCTTAGATACATGTTTTTCTCAAAACCTCTTACAGGAAATCTTAATTAAACGACGCTCTGAACTCGAGGGGGGAAAGCTTGGTTTTGGTTTTAAATAACCTGCTGAAGGATTGTGAATGCTCAAAGCCTAAAGCATACGCAACCTCGCTAACAGATAAACTGGTTGTCGAAAGCTTCTCTTTTGCCATCTCAATCAGCCGTTCATGAATATGCTGCTGTGCACTTTGGCCTGTCAGCGAGCGCAACATGTCACTCAGGTAGTTGGGAGAAAGGTTAAGATTTTGGGCCAAATACGCTACAGTAGGGATACCCATGTTCACACTCAGCCCATTTATAAAATAATTATCCAATAGCTCTTCCATCCGTTCCAATATACCCGTGCTGGACGCTTTACGGGTCAGGAACTGTCGTTTGTAAAAACGATTGGCGTAGCTTAGTAATAGCTCAAGCTGAGATATAATGACATCATGGCTAAAATTATCGATCCGGCTATCCAGTTCCTTTTCCACAAAACCGAAAATAGCCATAATGGTATTCTTTTCTTCTTCCGATAAATGCAGGGTTTCATTGATGCTATAGGAAAAAAAGCCATACTCTTTAACCTTTTTAGCAAGCGGGTAACCCAGGAAGAAATCAGGATGAACAAGGAGAGTGTATTTCGAACATACTGATCCATCCAGATCGTTTCCTCCTATGATCTGGCCAGGAGCAGCGAATAGTAAGCCTCCCTCGTCAAAATCATAATAACTCTGGCCATATTTCAACTTTCCGCCAAGTTTTGGCTTGTAAGCAATTTTATAATAAGCTAATACAAGAGGTGATGGAAGTTTTCCTTCAAGTGTGGCATGCGCGCCGTTGATTAAACTGATCAGCGGGTGTTTCGGCTGTGGCAGACCAAACATCCGGTGCGCTTCGCTGAGCGACTCCAATTTTAATGGCTGTTGATCATTCTTTTTCATCATAGCTAATTTAAGGACACCTATCCATACTATTTGTTGGTAGGTGTCCAATTTTTGTCATTTCATTGCGCTGAACGGGAAATCTCGTCCCAAGCCTCCCAGGTAGCTAGTCGTTCCGCGTACACCGCTTTTAGACCAGGCAGGTTGTGGCTTCCCAGGTTGAAGCGCAGCGGAGGGTTTTCTGCATCCACAACCTTAAATAAGGCTTGCGGTGTAGCCGAAGGATTTCCCCTTTCGATCCCCTGCAATTCCTCCAAAAATTTCGTTTTGAATTCATGGTATACTTCGTTACCCGAAAACAGCTTCCCGATCTGGTCACTACCAAATTCGGTTGCATACGCCCCCGGTTCAATGATGGTAACTTTGATGCCGAATTGAGAAACTTCCATTGCGAGGCTTTCGTGGATCGCTTCAAATGCCCACTTGGAGGAACAATAATATCCCAGAATGGGCAAAGCCATATGACCCAGATTGCTGGAAGTACCCAGGATATGGCCGTAACCCTGCTCCCTCAAAAGAGGCAAAGCGGCCTGAATTACTGCTACCGGACCAAGAACATTCGTTTCGTATAAGGCACGAATATCTTCTGCGCTTCCATCTTCTATGGTACCTACAAGTGGGTAACCAGCGTTATTCAACACAATGTCTAATCGGCCGAAATAGTTATGGGCACTGGTAACAGCTTCCTTTACCTGTTCGGAATTAGTCACATCAAGTTCAAGGATAAGTACCCTGTCACCATATTTTTCTTCGAGCGCCTTTAAATCTTCTTTTTTACGTGCGGTGGCCGCTACCCGGTCGCCTCGTTCTAATGCTGCCTCTGTCCAGATGCGTCCTAATCCACGGGAAGCGCCCGTAATGAACCATACTTTATCGTTTCTATTTATCATTTTATTTAAATTTTATAGAAACAAAAGTCCGCAAACACTCCATAGCTTTTGTAGCCTAATTACTGGTCTTTGTAGGCTAATTACAGTTTTGTTAGGTATCAGATGTGGGATCCTGATTGAAACTAATTTTGGAATTAAATTGGCTGTGTATACCAGGCCTATTTACTCAGGATTTTTACACGTACATGCCTCCTGCTAGACCTTTTATTGAAGTTTTTTCTGATTTACGAGGGTTAAGAAATGTTCTCCACCTTTTCGTCTTTCATAAATATAGAAAAACCTTATTCGCCGATTTACAGTCTTTCAGCGAACTCTTTTATTCGACCAAATATCTCATCAAAATCTGGTTGCCCTTTATAATATAGAGCCTTTGTAAGTTCGTATCGTTTCCTAAATGCTGCCCGTTTATCTTCGTTGGAAAGTAAAAATGCTTCATTCTCCACGATAGGAATTGCGAAATCTTTCTTTGGAAAGCGGTTTTCTTTATGTGCTCTATACTCAGAAGTGCCAATGAAGTCCAATACAAGAGGATGTTCTAATAGACAATATATGTCGTAGTATTGCCGCATGTAGTTGGGCTTTTGCCTTCCATCTTCCTGTTCCTGACGAAATTTAGTAGCAATGGTTTGAAGCTTTTCTACAAATGTTTAGCCTGGATGATAGCAACTTACGTCCATTGCTCGGTTGTCTACAATCTTGATAGATTCTATTTCACATGCTCTCTCGAACGCCCATGAACTGATTGTAATACCCTTGTTAGGAGTTACCGTATCAAATCCTGCTTCAAGTAAAATACCATCTTTTACGCCCGGTATAGATGATGTGAAGGAATGGTAATAAAGTCTAATGCCCCCACTCCGGTAATTCTCAGAATCATCAAACACAGGATCCCTTATAACTGAAACAATGCCATCTATCCTAATAGCTTCGGCAAGCCAGTCATAGAATTCTTTCCGGGCTTTGACATAATTTGGCTTGTTGTTTTTGGGGTTTTCGTTAATTCGGAACCTTTCCGGAGGGCTGATGTGAATATCAATATCTTCAGAAAAGCGATTTATTACTTTAAATCCTTTTGACAATGAAGTGCCGCCTTTCAATTCAAACTTAAATCCCTGAGCTTTCAGCCCATATAAAACATGCATCAGCCAGTAATCTTTTTCAATTAGATTTGCCAGGACGCCCGTCTCATTCTCAAGAATTAGCAAGAGCTCGGGGAAATCTTTTCGATCATGTAAATAGCTAAGAGGCATCTTAATTAGTTGGCGACTCCAAGAGTGGAGTTAGTAGTTTTTTTGCCTTTGCCGTTCCGTACTTAGATACATAGCGTTTCAATTTCCGGGTATCCATAGCCTGAACCTTAATAGCTACGTTCCTTAATACCTCCGCAGAATCTTCGGCAAGTGTTTCAAGGTTGTTCAAAAGGTCAACCAACAGAAATTCACTGGTAACTTTGCTTGGAAAATGTGGCTTCATACGGAATGAAAACCTCCTGTTTCCAAATTTGAATTCACCGTGCCTTTTATGATTGTATACAATTCTTTCATTATACAACTGGGTAGTACCGACTCCTAAACTATTATAAGAATTTGCTGAAGTAAGCAGAAACCTATCGTCTTTAAGAAAGCTTCGTATCAAGATCTCTTCCTCTGGTGGAGTTTTACCGAAGGCACCTAATTTCGGGTAATAGTATAAACCATGAGAAAGTTTTTGAAGGGTATCTTCTTCAACCAAAGCATCAAGGTGACGATCAATTGATTTAGACCATTTGGCTAGATCATCCCGACGATACACTTGACCTCTTTTAAGATGTCTTTTTAATTCTTCAAGTCTGTTCATTGATTCCTTATTACAAAAATAGTGCTAATCAGTTAGAAGTTGTAACTATTTTTATTAAAAATCCATGCAAATTTTCAAGATATTTACCTAATAATAAGAAGATAAACTATGACACAGGTTAAGGAAGCACTAGTTTATTGTCATACTCCAAGAACTTCAATACCTGAATTAAAACAACCTCTTCCCCTACCAGCTACATAATAATATTTTTAGAAGCATCGAAAAATAGTTGATGAACAAAACCCTAATATTGCACACGATGTTAAGGGAAAGCAATAATGGATAGTATTTTAAACCAGGGAAAATCTCAGGTAATTCTTCAAAATGCGCTTTTGAATGCGCCATACCCCATTGTTGTTTTTGAGGGAACTGACTTCAGGATTACTTATATTAATGATGCCTTACTCTCTATATGGGGTAAAACTAAAGAAGTGATTGGAAGTTCTGTTGCAGAGGCCTTACCAAAAACGGTATACCAGCCACTCACGCTAATACTTAAAAGAGTATTTGAAACAGGCACCACTCTTAATCAAAAGGAAGCCTGGACGCCAATGCAGCAGGACGGAAAAGCCGTAGATGCTTTCTTTGACTCCACTTTCAGTCCTATTAAAGATGATACTGGAAATAGTATCGGTATCCTGGGCATGTATTATGATGTTACCGCTAGCGTTATTGCTAAAAGAAGGTCGGAAGATATTGAGTTGAAGTTTAGAAATACCGTTTCCCAGGCCCCAGTTGCTATGGCCTTACTGCGCGGTGCTGACTTCGTTATTGAAACGGCGAATGAGAAAAGCCTGGAAATGTGGCAAAAGGGACCGGGTGTAATAGGGAAAAGAATGGCAGAGGCATTCCCGGAATATCTCGAGCAGGGAATCCTTGATATCCTGACTGGTGTTTTTGAAACTGGCAAAGCTTTTTATGGCACTGAGGTTCCCTTTAATATAACTCAGGAAGAGAGCGTCAAATTAGTTTACTCAAACTTTGTTTATCAACCTGTTTTCGAAAACGGAGCGGTCACTTCAATTATTGCCATTGGATATGATGTTACAGATCTTGTGCTTGAAAGGAAAAAAGCGCAGGAACGTGGGGCACTATTGGAATACCTGAATAAGGCGGGTAATGAACTGGCGCTTTCTTTAGATACAAAAACTGCTCTGGAGAAAATATCAAAACTTATTGTTCCGAAATTTGCCGATTTCTTCACGATCAATGTGATTAAGGATGATATTATAGAGCAATTGTATGTAGCGCACCAGGACCCCAAATATGTGGAGCTTTCTTATGAACTACGGAAGAAAAAACCGATCCATCTTCATGGTAATAGTTATACAGCCAATACTGTTAGAAGCGGACAGGCATCATTAATTCCGGTGATTACCCATGAGATCTTGGAGGCAGTTATCCCTGATAAGGAACAATTAGAATTGCTTAAGACCCTTAATCTGCGTTCTTCCATCCTGGTACCCTTTTCCGTAAGGGATAGAACTACTGGGTGCATTAATCTGCTATCCACTACAGATGGAAAACACTTTGGGGAAGAAGATCTGCAGTTTGCCAAAGATTTCGCTACGAGAATAGCGCTTACGCTGGAGAACGCGCGATTATATGAGGAGCAACAGGAAGCTCTGGAACATAACAAGCGACTACTTAGAGAGGTGGAATTTGAACGGAACAGGTTTGAAGCGGTAATGAAACAAATGCCTGGAGCCGTAGTCATCGCTGAGGCGCCTTCAGGAAAAATAGTATTCGCTAACGAGAAGCTAAACGCTGTGTGGGGCTTCCCTGTGAGGGAGTCAGGGAACATTGAGCAATATAATGACCGTACCGGCTTTCATCCTGACGGCAGGAAATTCGAAGAGCAGGATTGGCCAATGATGCGTGCGATTAAAAAAGGAGAATATGTAACGGATGAAGATATTGATATTATCCGTGGAGATGGGAGGCCAGCTGTATTAAGAATGAGTTCGGCGCCCATCAAAAATGGCTCTGGTGAGATTATAGCAGGGGTGGTTATTTGCCAGGATGTGACGGAATTAAAGAACGCTATTCGTAGTCGCGACGAGTTTTTGTCGATAGCATCACATGAACTTAAAACACCACTTACTACACTTATGGCTACGTTACAGATGTTAATGCGGGCATCGGAGAAAGAGCCGGAAACAAATGGAATTCATAATTTACTTGCTGCCTCCAGTAGAAGTGCCAGCAAATTGGGAGCATTGGTAAAGGATCTCCTCAGTGTCTCTGCTATTCAGGCAGGACAGTTGAGCCTGAATAAAACCTGGTTTAATTTCTCAAGATTGATTGAAAATTGTTCGCAACATGTTACGGTTTCGGATACTCATCAACTGGTGGTGGAGGGCGATTTGGACTTGGAGGTGTTTGCAGACGAAAACCGCCTGGAGCAGGTGATCGTTAATTTCATCAGCAATGCTATTAAATTCTCTCCCAAGTCTTCTGAAATACGGGTGTTAACTGAACAATTCGATGGCAAGCTGAAACTGTCTGTCACAGATCAGGGGATCGGGATCGAGGAGGAAAAGCTGCCGTTTTTGTTTAGACGCTTTTACAGGGCAGACGTTTCAGGTTTGCAATACTCTGGAATGGGTTTAGGACTTTATATATCTGCCGAAATAATGCAACTACATCAGGGGGAAATTGGGTTAACTTCTAAGAGAGGAGCCGGGTCGACATTTTGGTTTTCTATTCCGTTCCCAGGAGCTTAGTATTTCACTGGTTATAGTCAGTTAACCAATTTTTGACTGGCTTGTGCTCAGCTTTCCCAATCATCCTTGATTTTAACACGATGGTTGATCACAGAATTTAATATAGCAGGAGATAAAGGTTTGGAGTAGAAGCCCTTTATCATCGGGTACTGCAGAGCCCTGGCTTTGTCATTAGGATCGATGGAAGAAGTGACGATAAAAATAGGGATCTGTTTTCCTATCAGTACTCTCATATTTTCAAACATCTCTAAAAATTCCCAGCCATTTACCTCTGGCATATTCAAATCCAGTAAGATCATGTCGGGCAATGCTTCAGTGCCATAATAGGCGTCGACTAAATCTGTAAGGGCAGCCTTTGGATCGGTATAGCACTTATAATTTTGAAAGTGCCTATAATGACTAAGTAGTTTTTCTGCTAAAAAGTGATAAGTTGGATCATCATCAATAAGTATCAATCTCGCCATTCCCTTTATTCTAAATATCCTTTCGTTATTGACGCATTGTACGCACGTTAGGAAAAAGAGTTCCTGGAACTTTCTAATTACTTTGCAAACCGGTTCTGGATATCTTATTAATATCAGGATAGATAGTATAAGCAGGGCTATCTGCAGCGATAGGGATCTTCGGCACTGGTGTATTCCACTTCGGCATCGTAGCAAAATTCAAGTTCCTTTGATCTCGCTCCTACAATTTCCAATTTCACACTCGTGCCTCTATTGCTATCAGGAGCTGGCATGGATGCTTTTCCATTCGCAGGGACATCCTCGATCTTTAAGTATTCTGTCTTAAATAAACCACCGTTTTCCTTTATATACTTAACAGCTACCTTAACTTCGTCTAAAGGGTAGTCTAGTTTGTTGCTGACTGTAACCTCTAATCGGGAAATTCCTCCTAGCTCATCAACTTCAAAATCGCTGGATGTAGCTTTTACGTTACTGGCCCAATCATTCCTGGCAATCATCTTATCATTTTCTAAAGCCTGGTCCCTCTCCTGCTCTTCGGTTCTTTCAACCGCCACCGTATCCTCCTCCACTTGCTCCTGAGCCATTGCCGGAAGCCTTGCATCGTCTGATTTAGTAATTACAAATATAAAAAAGGCTAAAGTAAGCCCGAGCACCCAAAGGTAAACCTTGAAATTTGTCTTTCCTTCCTTCTCCTCTTCAACAGCGAGGTTGCTTGTTGGCTTAGCTTTTTGCTGCCTTGGAGCTGGTGCGGCTACTTTTGGCTGATTCACTACTGGCGGAGCTACCTTTTGCTGCTTAAAAGGTGGAGGTATAGGTGCAGGTTTTGGTTTAGGAGCCAGAAGCGGTTCAAGCTCTGGTATGAGCGAGGCCACCGTCCAATTAGTTAAACCATCAAACCATATCGGCGTGTCTGCTTTGATTCCCTTTGAACTTAATTCGGCTAATGTGAACGGACCTTCCTCTTTTACCCCGTTATGAGTGAAATACTTTTTCATTGGATTATGCCGCAAGATACTATCAAAACTCCAAATAATTTGCGCAAGAGAATTGATTCTGGCAATAGTGTTGGGTAGGAAGCGATAATAATAAAACTTGTTAATCCGCTACGGGGAGACAAACCCAAAAAATGCTTCCTTCCCCAACATCACTGGTTACGCCGATATCCCCATCATGACCTTTAATGATCTGTCTGCAGATAAAAAGACCAAGTCCGAGGCCTTGGATCACTGTTTCATTTTCGTATACCCGATAGAATTTCTGGAACAGGATCGGGACCTTATCCTCGGGAATGCCAACACCAAAGTCCCTGATGTATACCCTGACCTCCTCCTTCTCCTGCTCCATCCATAGATGAATTTCTGTTGCCTTTGGTGAGTATTTGGCAGCATTAGATAAGAGGTTGATAAATACCTGGAGCATTCTCTGTTGATCGGCCATTACCTCTGTCTGCTCCAGCGGTCTTAGATAAATTATCTGATGAGGAAATAAAGCGGAAGCCTCGGTAACTGCATCGTTTATAAGCTCAGCGAGATTTGTCTTCTTCTTTGTGATGGTTAATTTTCCTTGTTCTATTTTGGTTACATCTAACAGTTCATTGACCAAATTAATAAGGCGATTAATCTGTTTGTTCGCATTAAAAATAAAGGGCTGAACCTTGTGGGCTTCCGGCGTTACACGGGCAAACTTGTCGAGCACCTGGAGTCCTGCCTTCATAGACGTAAGTGGTGTTTTAAGTTCATGAGCAGCGATGCTCATAAACTCTTCCTTTACATGATTTTGCCGGGCCAATTCTTCTTTGGTAACCTGGAGCTTATTAATTAAGCGATAGCCGAAGCTACTACCAATGGCGACGGTAAGGATTACAAAGATGAAGTTTATATAATACAGTGACTGGGTAATCACCCTGCTGGCCTCATTAAGAACACTTGAAAAGCCTTGTTGATGGTGGGTCAATCTTTCATTGATCTTATTGATCCTTTCGATAAGCTGCGTGGTGTCTTCGTTGTCCAGCTGCCGCTGTTTTATTTTGAAGGCAATTCTGTCTAATTCTCCGACAAAGAAATCAGCGCTTTTCCACTCTTGTATTGCCTCTTTAAAATACGGGAAGTTCTGGAAGGTCATGAATAACCAGATCATCCCTGGTATATCATCGGAATGATTTCGTCCCAGCACAAGTGCTTGCTCTATATCAGTGTAAGGACGGGATTGCTGCATACCCGTACGCGCAATGCTATCGGCAATTGGAACAGCAAGCTCTTTCTTAAAGTGCTTATAAGACAGCTTGTTCCTGGTATAGATATAATCGACCAGATGAGCTGTGGCGTTCTTCTGCGCTTTCGAGTATTGCGACTCTCCATTCACATAAGCACGGATAGAGGAAAGGATTTTAATGGTATAATAATTGGTTGCGGTGATAGCGAAGAAGACAAGCAGGATAATTACTATCGCCCTGATGCTGTATTTTTTCTGCTTCAAGAAAGAATAGACTTCCAAAATGCCTCCTTCCAATAATACATCAGAGCAAGATTTGTGCTAGATTGCTTATAAATTAAGAGTTTCATAAAGATTTAGTAAGGGATAGTTTGACGCGTCTCGCTACGATCTTAGTAGTACCAACATTTGCACCCTGGTCGTAGCGTCCCGCTACGATCATTACACACACAGTACTGGTTGTAGCGTCCCGCTACGACCTAATAGCACCCTCCTGGTTGTAGCGTCTCGCTACGACCTTAGTAGCACTAATACTATCCCACCCTGGTTGTAGCGTCACGCTACGACCTTAGTAGTACCCACCCTGGTTGTAGCGTCACGCTACGACCACTACACCTTAAACCCCTTTGTAGCAAATTAATTATCCTAAAAAACAAAAAGGGAATAGAGTCAGGTATTCCGTCATCTATTCCCTTTCTTTATTGGGCTCTAAAATCTAAATGTTTTATGCTTATTATGATCTGGCGAACTTTTCTAATTCTGTGTTGAACTTGTCCATTTCTTCGAGGAATAATGCGTGTCCACTGTTCTCGAACTTCACGATGTAGGAGTTTTGGAGGCCTTTGTGTAGTTGCACGGCAAATTCGAAGTCGCACAGTTTATCTTTGGTGCCATGGAAAATAGCTACAGGTACTTTAATCTTGGCTAGTGCTGGACGAAGATCAAGATCCCTTAGCGCAGTTATGGCTTGCGTAGTGGCATACGGCGATGCATCAGAGTTGATACTAGCGAGCCAATTGGATACAGGAGCTGACAAGCTATTTTCAGTAGCACCAAAGCTTTTACCAAAGTCTACAATAAGCTGCTGTCTATTGGTTTCTGTAGTCTTGATCAAGCCTGCTGCCGCTTCGTCCGAGGCTCCGTAAGGAAAATCAGCACGTTGTTTCCAGGAAGGTGCAGCAGCAGCAAACAAAGCAAGTTTGCTGATATGTGCCCCATTATACTTTGCTGCGTAGTGCGTTACCACCGCTCCTCCCATTGAAAACCCTCCTAAAACGGCTTTCTCTATCTTCAATTTCTCTAAAACTACTTTAATATCGTCTGAAAAAACATCAAAGTTATACAGACCGTAAGGCTTGTCGGATTTACCAAACCCCCTTAATGAAATACCGATCACGCGGAATCCTTTTTTCACCAGGTATTGGTATTGATATTCATACATGGCGTCATTTAAAGGCCAGCCATGGATTAACACAATCGGCTGTCCTTCGCCAAGGTCGGTGACATGTAACTTAACATTCTTTTCTACTTCGATGTACTCCGCTCTGCCTGCTGACGCGGGTGTTCTATTTACCTGAGCGTTTACGTTTTGATTAAGGATTAAACCTGTTAAAAGACTGATGGTTAAAATAAGTGTTTTCATTTTTGTATCGATTTATGTTTCTTTTTGTATTGCTATCAGTTAACAGTACAAAGGTGGGCAGAAACATAAGGCTGGGGAATGGACATATAGCTGAGTGTCTTGTAGATTTTTCCCAGTAGCCAAAATAATGATCACAAAAATTGAAGCGGGCCGGCTGATTCCCTAAAAAAGAATGTCCTTTGCGGATTTATTATAGGATAAATTTAACAGTTGAGTATTAAGCTTTGCTACCACTTAGCACTTCAAGGTCTGAAGGAAGAAAAGAAGCAGCACTGGTGGATTTTTCAAGTCCCAGGTATTTTGCTTTGAAACCCGAAGGGGACTCTCCCGCTTTGATAAGGAACAAACGACTGAAGTACGCCGGATCATCGTATCCTAATTCATAAGCTATCTCTTTAGCAGTCATTGTGGTATGCACCAAAAGTCTTTTCGCCTCGAGGATTATCCTATTCTTGATAATTTCATTAGGAGGGGGAAGATTCATTCGTTTAAACTTATGAGTTAATGTTTTAGGTGCTACCAACATCAAATCGGCATAGTCGGCCACTGTATGTTTTTGCTTATAATGTGCTTCAACTAATTGAGTGAATTGCCGGAACGCATCTGGATCATTGTTTTGGTCGGCAAGCACTCCCTCTAAATGCTGCTTTTTCCATAATCGTGTAGATTTGATAAACAATTGCTTCAGATAGGTACGGAGCATTTCTTCCTGCGAGGAATCTTTAAGCTCAAACTCAATCTGGATTTGCGTGAACAGATGATTTATGAAGGCTCCATCCTGTTCGGGCACCACTGTCATTGGCATATTGTTAATGTTATTGTACAGAAGACCGTCGCAGGCCACTTCCTCATCATGGATCTGAATACAATAAAAATCACGATTATAGAATATAAAATAGCCTTGCTCCGTACATAGGGCTTCGATACTAAGTACCTGATTGGGACTTATGAAGAATAGTGAAGGCTCTTCAGTATGGTAAACATTAAAATCAACTTTGATACTACATCCTTTTGGTAGATACATTGCCTTTATGTAGGACTTGTATTCCTCCGAGTTGATAAGCTTCAGGCTATCCTCATTTACATGAAGTAAACCAATTGTTTTCAGGCTGGCCTCGAAAATATTGTTCGTCATTTTTTATGGTAAGAAAGCGATAGGCAGCAATTTAATGAATTAAAATACGTGAATCCAGTTTATTCTATGGAATATTGGAACGTTCAGTAAATTTGCAGCATGTCGAGTCCGGATATTTTAAAAGCTGCGAAACTATTGCAGGAAGGTAAAGTGGTTGTTATGCCAACGGAAACAGTATATGGTTTAGCTGCTAACATTTATGATGCTGCTGCAATACGGGCAATTTTTGAGTTGAAAGGACGGCCCTCAAACAATCCACTTATTGTACACATCAAATCATTTGAAGTGTTGCAGGAAGTGGCAAAGAACATTCCGGAAGCGGCATTAAAACTGGCTCGTCATTTTTGGCCGGGTCCTCTTACACTCGTGTTGGAAAAGCAGGATACTATTCTGGACGTGATAACAGCCGGAGGTAGCACTGTGGCAGTGCGGATGCCTAATCACCCCATTGCCCTTGCTTTGTTACAAGAGACGGGTTTTCCGCTGGCTGCTCCAAGTGCTAACCCATCCAATTACATTAGTCCGACTAGTGCAGAAAACGTTAGGAAAGGGTTTGGTGACCGGGCTCCGTTTATTTTGGATGGAGGGCCTTGTGAAAAGGGAATCGAATCTACTGTAGTGGGTTTCAAGTCGGATGGGGTTTACCTGTACCGCCATGGTGCCATAACCAAAGAAGCTTTAGAAACAGCGCTTGAAGGTTTGGAGGTACAAACGCTGACCAATGAAACTGCCAGTCCTGCTTCCCCGGGCATGCTGTTAAAGCATTACTCCCCCAGGGCAAAGTTGATCCACACTACAGATGTGGAGCAACAGCTGCATCAGGCGCAGGGAAAGCAGGTGGGTGTGCTGTCCTTCAGAACTCATTACTCCCAACCTAACATTGCACATCAGCTTACCTTATCGCCCTCAGGCAAACTGGAAGAAGCCGCACAAGGCCTCTTTAATGCTTTGTACGAGCTCGATGCTAAAGGACTGGACATTATCCTGGCTGAAGTATTTCCTGAAGAAGGCCTCGGGCTGGCAATAAACGATCGACTTCGCCGGGCTGCAGCAGAATAGGTTGCTTTTAGTCTTTTTTAGTTTCTGTTCCGTCCATCCGCGTGCTTTCAAAGTTGCCTCTAATCCAAGTCAATTTAGAAGAGATATAAGTTTGCATTATATACGCTCCTGTTCTAGTATCAAGAATTATGATCTTATTTTCGGCTATTGCAGTTTGATATCTTCCGTCGGGCGCATCAGTTGAATTCTTAAAACTAATAATGGTTGTAAAAAGAAGTGCGAAAGCAAATCCTATTACTGCGGATTTGAGGTCTAGCTGGATTTTCATAAATGATTATTTAAGTGTGTGATACCTAATATACGAAAAGTCCTTGTAATAAACCAGAAATCACCAACGCACAGGGTTTAGGCTGACACGATTCTTTAAATCCTGTAACATTTCGAAATTTGCCGCATCTTAGCGGTACAATTTATACGACAAATAAAGGTTAATGAATCAATTTAGAAAAGTTGGGGTCATAATTCTGGCAATACTTTCTTTTGCTGGCTATGGCTTCGCGCAAAATAACTTGACGATCTCAGGGGTCGTTAAGGATTCCCTATCAGGCGAGACCTTAATCGGGGCTTCCATTAGACTTAAGGGAGTCAAGGACCATGGTACCACCACCAATGCTTATGGTTTCTATTCCATTAGCGTACCCAAAGGTGAGTATAAGCTCAGTGCTAGTTATGTGGGTTTTCAAAGTCTGAACCGGACTCTAAGTCTGAATAAGAACACCCGTTTGGATATTTCCCTTAAGGCAGATAATGCGTTGGCAGAGGTTGTTATTACTTCGGAGCGCAGAGACCTGAATGTTTCTAGTCCGCAAATGGGACTGGCGAAACTGAATATGGCTGAAGTGGAAAATGTTCCGGTTCTATTTGGTGAACGTGATATCATCAAGACACTCCAACTACTTCCGGGAATTAAATCTGCTGGAGAGGGAAACAGTGGATTTTACGTGCGTGGAGGTTCCATTGATCATAACCTGATCTTGTTAGACGAAGCCCCTGTTTATAATGCCTCCCATCTTCTGGGTTTCTTTTCTACTTTTAATTCAGATGCCATTAAGGATGTGGCTGTATATAAAGGTGGTATGCCATCTCAATATGGCGGAAGGTTAGCTTCTGTTTTGGATATCCGTATGAATGATGGTAATCAGAATGACTTTGGAGTAGAAGGTGGTCTAGGTTTGATTTCATCACGATTGAAAGTGGAAGGACCATTAGTTAAAGATAAAAGCTCATTTATTATTAGTGGCCGGAGGACCTACGCGGATGCATTCCTGAAACTTGCTTCGGATACCGCTATCAGGAATAATGTGCTTTATTTTTATGACCTGAATGCCAAACTGAATTACCGTCTTAACCAGAATAACACCTTATACCTCTCCGGATATTTTGGAAGGGACGAGCTGGGATTAAATAAAACTTTCGGTTTCGACTGGGGGAACTCAACGGCTACTTTGCGTTGGAACCACATCTTTAATAACCGACTGTTTTCAAATACCTCGCTCATTTATAGCAATTACAATTACGTGATCCAAAGCTTTATTGAACAGAGTGATTTCAAGGTAAAATCGGCTATACAGGATTATAATTTCAAACAGGATTTCCAATACTCCTTGAACCAGCACAACTTGCGTTTCGGGCTTGATGTAATCCATCACACGATAAGACCTGGTAAGATCACCGCAAGCGAGGCTTCCTCTGTAAATGATGATAAGATCGAGAACCGGGCTGGCCTTGAAACTGCCATCTATATTTCGGATGAGTGGAAGGTTAACGATAAGCTGAACATTACCTACGGTCTTCGCGGTAGCGCATTCTCAGCTTTCGGTCCCGGTAATTTCAAGACTTACGACCAGGACGGGAACACCATTGCTACCCGCACCTACGCCGGAGGAGATATCGTTAAAACATATATAAATCCAGAACCGAGGATTTCGGCAAGTTATCAGTTAAGAAAATCGAGTTCCATTAAGGCTTCGTATACCAGGAACACGCAGAATCTGCACTTGATGTCCAATTCTACATCTACCTCTCCTACTGATCTTTATGTAATGAACAGTAATAACATAAAGCCGGAAGTAGCAGACCAGGTGGCCCTGGGTTATTTCAGGAACTTTAATAATGACCGTTATGAGTTTTCTGCTGAAGTTTACTATAAAGGGATGACTAACCAGATAGAGTACCGCAGTGGTACAGACTTGCGTGGAAACAATAATGTGGAAGGAGATCTGCTTTATGGCGATGGCCGAGCCTACGGATTAGAGCTATTTCTTAAGAAGCGTTTTGGTAAACTAAATGGCTGGGTTGGTTATACACTTTCACGCACGGAACGTCAGTTCAATGATATTAATGGCGGAAGCTGGTTCCCTTCTAAGCAGGATCGTACCCATGATGTTTCCATCGTAGGTATCTATAAAGCAAGTAAGAGATGGACATTATCATCGACCTTCGTCTATAACACCGGGAATGCGGTTACTTTCCCCAATGGTAAATATCAGCTGAAAGGTAAAACAGTCTTCTATTATTCGGAAAGGAATGCCGACCGCTTACCGGATTATCACCGTCTGGATCTGGCTGCTACCTTGGAAGCTAAGCCCGGAAAGAAACTTCAATCGAGCTGGTCATTCGGTATCTACAATTTGTACAACCGCCAGAATACTTATACAATGGATTTCAGGGATGATCCTGACGATGCCACAAAAACACAGGCAGTAAGAACTACTCTTTTTGGCATTATTCCATCCGTTACCTGGAACTTTAAGTTTTAAAAAAATGAAAGCATCTTATACAAACGCATTGAAATATATAAAATCAGGAGCGAAACTTTGCATGATCCTTCTTGGAGCTATGCTCCTGGCAAGTTGTGAGAAAGTGGTAGATCTTGATCTGAAGGATTCGGAACCGAAATTAGTTATCGAGGCCGATCTGAGTGACCTGGATACCAACCATGTGGTAAGGATATCTAAAACAATTCCTTTTACCGAAACGAATAAGTTTAATGGCCTTTCAGGAGCACAGGTGGTTCTTAGCGCTCCTGGCGGACAAAAGATTACGTTTACCGAAACTGAAACCGGGGTTTATAAAAGTCCGAGGTTTGCAGGGGCTCCGGGAACGAAATATTCACTTGAAGTAAACGTGGAAGGTAAAGTATATACTGCAAGTTCGACGATGCCGCTGGCGGTAAAATTGGATTCGCTGGGTTTTAGAAAACTATCTTTCTTTGGTGACGAGGTTATTGTGCCTCTCGCTTATTATAAAGACCCTAAGGATGCGAAAAACCAATACCTGTTCCTGATAAAAGCAAAGGATGAGGAGGTGCAGGAATCTCTGACAGAAGACCGTTTTACAAACGGCAATGATGTCACCGAAACCCTCTTTACCGATCTGGACGACCTGGCAGAAGGAGATTCGCTGGAAGTTGAAATGCGGGGTCTGGACCTGCCCGTTTATAAATATTACTTTGCCATTGCCCAAATATCCGGAGAAGGTGGTCCACCCGTTGCCCCATCAAATCCGAATTCCAATTTCAATAATGGCGCCCTTGGAATCTTCAATGCTCATACCACTTCTAAAATAAAGACCGTGGTTAAGCTGAAATAGAAATAGTATTCGTAGCGGGAAGTGTTAGTCGTAGCGAGACGCTACGACTAGTAGAAGAATAGTATAGGAAATGTTAGTCTTAGCGGGACGCTAAGACTAGGAGAAGATAAGAATAGTACCAGGCACTGGTCTTAGCGTCTCGCTAAGACCATGATTGGGAAATGTTAGTCGTAGCGAGACGCTACGACTAGTAGAAGATATGTTATGGTACTGGTCTTAGCGTCTCGCTAAGACTATGATTGGGAAATGTTAGTCGTAGCGAGACGCTACGACTAGTAGAAGATATGTTACGGTACTGGTCTTAGCGTCTCGCTAAGACCATGATTAAATCCCCTACTGGTACTGTTCGTAGCGTCTCGCTACGAACTAATTTTCCGCCCTACTGTTGCACTTTCTTTCTGCTTCACGTAATAACTGTAAAAGCCATATGAATCCGAAAAAAACCTCATTCCTTTTAGTCCTAGTAATTAGTCTCATCACATCAGCCTGCGAGAAAGAAAAAAAAGAAACGGAAGTGCCAGTCGCGATAAAAAAATTAATTGAGACCTATGATGATAACTGCGTATGTCAGCCATTTATCAGTGAATACAAGTGGAAAAATGAAACTGTATATCTGAGTTCTTGCGGTGGTCCTGCCTGTGATTGCACAACTACTTTCTACAACGCCCAGGGAACCGAAATCAATATGCCAACAAATAACAATGAATTTCAAAGTCAAAGCACTTTTGTAAAAGAGGTGTGGACTTGCAAATAGAATTTGTAGAATAAGGTAATTGAAATTATTATTAGTCGTAGGAGGACTGCTCGGGAGGGTCCCCCTACGATTAAATCAATTTCTATAAGGTGGAAATAACAATTCCTCCACCGGATTGCATTTCGATCTCGATTTCTCCGCTCTTTTTCAGCTCCTGCTCTTTCACAAAGGTCTCTTTGTTTTGGTTGTCGGCATACAACTTCACTTTTTTTCCGGCAAGCATTGGAAGTTTTACCTTCAGCTTCATGGCTTCTTTAGTGCCGTTCACTCCTGCTACGTACCAGTCTTTACCATGCCGGCGGGCTAGTATGCTGTATTTCCCCGGGTAACCGTCTATAAATACCGTCTCGTCCCAGGTAGTAGGCACCTGCTTCATGAAATCAATTTCAAATGGAGGTGCATCGCTGAGGTTGTTTGGGGTTAGGGCGAACATCTGAACGGGATTCTGGAAAAGAACGGCTGTGGCCAACTGGAAGGCATCGGTGGTAAGGCGCTTGTTTTTATCCTTATTCGATTTTACCAGATACTTATTCAGAAAAGTGCCACCAAATTCCATGCTCCCTACTGTGTTTCTGATAAAGGGATGGATGGCCGCATTATACGCTTCGTTTTCTCTTACATTTTGTACGAAAATCAGCATCTCGGAAGCCACAACAGCTTCGCTGCCCACATAGTTGGGGTACATCCGCTCCCATCCCCTTGGCAAGGTGGTTCCGTGAAAGACGATCATTAAACCATAGTCGTTGGCATCCGATAAAATATCTTCGTAAAGACGCATGGTCTCCTGTTTGTCTCCCCCAAAAAAGTCTACTTTCAAGCCCTTAACTCCTATTTCCCGCAGCCATTTCATTTCTTTCTTACGTTCGACGGATGAGCTCATCTTGTTACGGGGGCCCATAGGCGCATCGTTAAAGGATCCATTGGAATTGTACCAAAGGAACACTTCTACCCCTTTAGATTTGGCGTAACTGACTAATTCCTTCATTCGCTCCTTACCTATGTTGGTATCCCAAAGAGCGTCAATGAGGATGTATTCGTATTTCATAGTAGAAGCCAGGTCAATAAACTTCACCTGATCCTCATAGTTCATACTATTATCCTGCCATACGATCCAACTCCAGGTTGAACGCCCGTACTTATATTTTTGAGAAGGCTCATATAAAGGATCTACTACATCAAAAGGAATGGTTGTTTCAACAATAGGTTTCAGATTATCTCCAACGGTAATAGTTCTCCATGGCGTAACACCTGGCAATGCTATAGCGGCACCGGTACTTCCAAAACCATTATTCTGGCTTAGGGCAGGATAGTCGACCGTATAGGTGCCATTCGCAGAAGCCTGACTTAGATGAGATGCACAAAACTGACTGCTTACTCCGGTTTCGGAAATTAACACCCAACCGTTATTTCCAATTTTAAAGAGGCCAGGGAATACGTACCCTTCCTTTGGCTGCCTATTATTAAGTATTGGAGCATCAGCCACATATCCCGTTTCATAACTTGGTGCTGTTCTTGCAAATCCAGTCATGGAATTCATCATCCCCGAAAGGAATGTTGTGGTGCTTGCAGGGAATTTAAATCCTGTGGCTTCCTTTTCAACTACACACGATCTGCGTTCTGCCCAGGTTGGCAGTTCATAACGGAAAGCTATATTGTTATTGCTTAGTTGAAATACAAGGCTGATCTGTTTTTTTTCGGCGTTCTCGAACGTACAGGTTAGCTTATTTGCCCGGTACTGTACGGTCGACTGTTTGATCTTCTCCTGCGAGTAATCCTTGCTTACCGCACCTTCTGCCTTTGATATAAATTTTAGACCGGAGCTAAAGTCGCCTTCATTCGTTTTCAACCCGAGCGGAGAACTTTCCATCATCACACGGTTTTTGAAGGAAACAGAATACACCGGTTTTCCTGCATCTATTGCTACTGTAAGTTTCAGATTTTTATCCGGACTTGAAACCATCATTTCCTGACCAATGGCCAGGATAGAACCAAGACAGAAGAAAGAAGTAAAAAAGAATTTGTACATAGATTTTATTTAAGTTGTGTTAGTTTGACTTGATTAAAAGGCTATGATACAAATCTGCGGTAGCGAAGGGTTTAGAAATGGTTCGTATAGTCAAAGAACTAGAACAAATGTTCAAACCATATATTTTCCATTCTCGACGTGATCAGTATAAGAAGCAAAAAATATGGTCTATTAACGATTGGCAAAGCTATTAGTAAATCTCCAGGTTTGCGTAGGATCTTTAATTAACAAAGGCAGGGTAACTTATTTGTTGATCATCATAATACCCTCTACCCTTTCAGCTGACTTGGAGTGCGAGGAAACCCTGTAATTAATTTCGTTAATATAGAACGTGACGCTGTATTTTCCCACTTTAAATTCTTCCGTTAATTCCTTTCTTGGAAGTATAAAACTTCCGGTCGCTTCTATCCTTCCGCTATCTTTTGTTGGCTTATCCTCAGGGTTAACGTTAGCCTTTTCGAGCCGGTCAATGATCGGGATTAAATTAAGACGGATACTGTCTTTTACGATACGAAGGGTCATGGAGGAATCGGATAAGTGGAACTGTATGGAATCTTTATCCAGTGCTGATACTGTCTCTGCTGGATAGAGATTGGTAGTGTTATTTATCAGAACAATAAAATCAGCATTGACTGCCGGAATTACGTTATAGTTCTCCGCCTTTATATGCTTGTAACTTATACTATAATCTGCATACTTAATAGGAAGCTGGTAATGCTTTTGCAGCCATTCTTGTTCGGCATTCCTGATATCCCAGGCATAAGTTCTTCTGTTATTCCCATACTTAGCTGCTGTCAGTTCAAGTCTTTCTTTAATAGAGTCTGTTACGGACTCCAAATCCTCTTTTAATAAATTCTGAAGACTGGATAAGCCATATTCCTTTATCATGTACTTTGTTAAATCGATCACACGGTCATTAGATGCAGAATCTAATTTTGAGGTGATCACCTGCAACCTTCCCTCTTTCAATAACTTACTCTTCTCAAATACCGCAGTTAATTGCTTTAGTTGAGACCGTTCAGCAATATTAAAAGCGCTTAGGGGACCATATGTGCCAGCAATCGTTACCAGCGACAAGGAAAGCGGGATGATCAAAATATTCTGTTTCCGGGAGAGCAGAAAATAGGCCGTAATGCCGGTTAGCCACAAAGCAAGGATGATCAGGAAATAGCGTTCTTCTGTAATACCGTACTTCTGTACCCTGGTATATACTGATACAAATAGCAGAGCTAATAATGGAATTAAAAGGTAGTAAAATACTCTGTTATAGCCCACTATCCATTTGTTTTCCTCCTGGTTCCGTAAGGGGTAAATCAACAGGAATGATAATATCCCAAAGACAGCATACCCAAGAATAAGGGAAGAAACTAGACCTTTCGGAAGGTTCCACTCTATAATGATCTTGACTTCATAGGAAAGAAGGATCAGCACGTAAACAATAGCAAGGGGAATCAGTACGTACTGGGTGAAAAGCTTTAACCCCTTAGGGTAAGATTGTTCATCCTTTAATTTCAGCAGATCCACCGGAATTCCCGACAGGAAAAAGAGCGTCTGGAAAAGGATGGCAATCCAGGCGAAGAGTGTCATGAAGCTCTTCCAGGTAATATCAATATTAAACAGGAACTTGGTAGCTCCCATGGCAGCACATAATCCTCCAAATAGAACAGCAGAATAAAGAACACCTGCCAGGAAACGGAGGAACATCGTCTTATTAAATTGCCAGAATGCATTAGCATCATCACCTTTTCCGAGGAAGGCAATAAAAGCCACCATTAAATGCAAGGAGAAACTGATCAGGAAGAACCGCACTACATCCCGCTCCTGCTGCATGGGGTTAAGAACAAAGAGAAAGGTAACACTTATTGCAATACTCAGGATATAGAGGACGGCAGTTGCTTTCTTGCTGAGCTCTCTATACCGGGAATAAAGCGAGGTGGCAAAGGCGGTAAGTAAACCAATATTGCAGACCATCATTACTTTCCAACCCCAGCTGGTTACCGCAAAGCTTTTATCTTCATTTTGCACCAGTGTTGTTGCTGCAATACAAGCAATAAAGGCGAAAGTAACCTCAAGCGGAAAGCGTATGATTGCTTTTCTGATTTCTGAAAGAAGGTTTTGTACCGATGTTAGTTTCATGTGATAATGATTCTGGTGGTTAAAATACAGATTTTCCCAGAATGAGGTATAGCGATTAAGGATTTTGTTTAAGATAAAGGGGGCTAAGTTTTACCTGTTGACGGGATTAAGGTACTCTGGCTGTGAATGTGTTAATCCGTGTTAAATTACTTCTGGTTGCAGACTAATTTCTTAACTTCAGGTTTTAAATCCTTAGCCAAAATGAAAAAAATCCTATCCCTAGTTCTACTTATATTGCCTGCTGCTGTCTTTGCTCAGGTATCCGGCCAGCAGAAGATCAACAATTTAACCTCATTTAGTCGCCTGTATGGTTACGTTCGGTATTTTCATCCTTCAGATGAGGCTGCATCCGTCAATTGGGACCGATTTCTGTATTACGGGGCAAAAACTGTGGAAACAGCAAAAAACAGGCAGGAACTTGAAAAAAGGCTTAATTCTCTTTTCAATCCCATTGCGCCTTCGGTAATTATATCATCCAGCACTACTCCTGAGTTTTCAACCGCTTCGCTAACACCACCTGCTGAAACTCAGGTGGAGGATATCTATTGGCAGCACTACGGCTATGGCGGATCTAACAATCAGCTTTACAAGAGTATACGTGTAAATAGAGCCTCCCCCGATAATATAAAGTCTCACGGATTTGGTACCGCCACCAGAGGGGTAAATGCTGTTCCATACAGGGGAAAGCGCTTCAGGCTACGGTCAATGATTAAAACAGATGGATCTGGAGGGTACGGACAAATGTGGGTCAGGGTAGACAGGGCCGATAATAAGATGGGTTTTTTTGATAATATGGATTCCCGTCCGGTTACTAAGACCAGTTGGGGGCGTTATGAAACGACAGGTATGGTGGATAACGATGCCATGGCAATAGCATTTGGAGTATTTTTAAGTGGCAAAGGTAAGGTTTGGGCGGACGATTTCATTCTTGAAATTGAAGAACAGGGAAAATGGAAAGTGCATGAACTGAAGAACGCTTCTTTTGAAAGTTCTCCTACAAAAGCGGAGGAGTGGTACACTGCTTCCCCCGGATATACTTACACTGTAGTTGATGATGCAGCAACCGATGGAAAACATTCCTTACTGATTAAAAGCCAGGTAAACGAGACAATAGACACTGCTATCTATAAGCAAAGGCCGTCTTTTGGCGATTTTGTAAAAAAGGATCTGGGGTCGGGTATTTCGGTAACAATTCCACTGGTATTAAAGGGTTCACGCAACCATACGTACCCAATAGGTGATTCAACTGCCTTAAAGGCGCTGCAAAATGCTATAAATACTTCAGCGCCCCAGCAATTCAACTCTTCTGATCCCTATGTTCGCCTTGCCGGAATTATTACTACCTGGAATATTTTCAAGCACTTTTACCCCTACCATGATGAAATTGAAACGCGGTGGGATGATCAATTACCTTCTGCCCTGGCAACCGCAGTAAAAATAAAGACGGGAAAAGAGTACTTCTTGTTGCTGCAGCAACTTACTGAGAAACTTGCAGATGGTCACGTTTCAGTAAGTGGACCTGAAAGTCCCGAATGGTTTACAATTCCAGTAAATCTTACCCTTGCTGAAGAGAAAATTGTAATAGACAAAGTTTATCAAAACGTTGGAGATAGTTTGAGAGTACCTTTAAAACCAGGAGATATCTTGCTTAAAGTAGATGGAAGGCCTGCATTGGAAGTATTAAATGAAATAAGGAGCAGGATCTCGGGTTCAGCCCAATGGAAAACTAATGTTGGCCTCAGACAGCTTTTCCTGGGGAAAAAGGGTTCGGAGATACGACTGGTTGTTAAACAAGAGGGCCAGGGAGAAAGAGAAGTCCTTCTTAAGAGAGTCCAGTTCAATCAAACAAATGATAAGCAGGCCATCCGAAATTTGGGAAACGACACCTTCTACATCGATATCAGCAATGCCTCGATGGATAGTATCAAGTCGGCTGCACCAGTTTTGTTGAAAGCAAGAGGAATTATCTGCGATCTTCGGGGTTATCCTAAAGGGAACCATGAACTGATCAATCACCTCTTAACGGTTAAGGATACCAACAAATGGATGTTTGTGCCAAGAATTAGCTATCCAGATTATGAAAAAGTAAGCTGGGATTCTTTGGGTTGGGATTTGAAGCCGATGGAACCCCACCTTTCGGCAAAAGTAGTTTTTCTGACTGGAGGTGGAGCAATCAGCTATGCAGAAAGCTATATGAGCTTTATAAAGCAGTATAAACTAGCTACGATAGTGGGACAGCCCACCGCTGGAGCTAATGGCAATGTAAATATGTTCAGGCTTCCCGGAAATTATACGGTGCGTTTTACAGGCATGAAAGTTCGTCAGCAGGATGGTTCACTGCTACAGTCAAAAGGCATTCAACCGGATATACTGGTTGAACAAACGGTGAAAGCAATTTCAGAAGGTCGCGACGAATACATGGAAAAGGCCCTTGAAATAATTAACAATTCCAAAACACCTTCTGCTAGTCCGGTCCATTATATGGATAGTCCAGTGAAGCAAAAGTTTTAGCTAATCGAGGTATTTACAGAAAGACTTTAAAACGTGTACAGTATTAATTTTCCTGTTCATGGGATATTCAGAGCCTTCGATCTTCATCTTTACCCATTACGGTCTGCTTCTACCAGCATTTTAAATAGGCGACTTAAAAATGGTCCGTTATAATGAACTTGTTTGAAGTGGGAATTAGTAGTTGAGCGGGAGAAAATATGGTCTTTCACCCACTCAATTACAGGTAAGTCAGGGCTAATGCCAACTTCTGGTTTCTTATAGAAACGATATAACATTACTGGGTTTTTGAAATCAAACAATAGAGGTCAAAAGAACCCTCTACTTTGGTCGATTCAGCTATAATCGTGACCTCTCCTTTTCGTTCCAGGCGGGCCAGAGTACCTTCAAATGTTCCTTTAATTTTTTTAACCTTCCCTACTCCTTCCCAGTAAGCGTCATTTACTTCGGAAATGGTAAGCATTAATGGTTTAAGACCTAATTTTGGCGCTTGGTACGCAAGCTTGCCGCTTAGTAGCGCTGCTTCTGATGAAGGAAAACGTCCGATAAGCGCACTTTGGTAATTATCCTCACACTCAGTTCCTGCTTCATAACATTTAAAAACAGGGTATTTCCCTGGTATCAGGTTGGGGATCTGCCGAAGATCTATTCCAAACTGAAAATCTTCGCTTTTATGAGTGGCTGTAATGGCAAGGCTGTTCCTTTCAGATCCCTGAACGAAACTGCTAAGCACAACCGTGCCATCAGTGGGAACATCGGGCTGCATTTTGATCAGCTTACCATCGATCTTGATTTCAAAGGATTGCGTGTGTAGAGTAGTAGTCTCCTCTTCCTTATTGGTTGTACAACCCGAAAGAACGGCCATAAAGAGCGTAAGTGCCAGAAAAGGTAGTTTCAAATAGGTCATAGATGTATTTTTCGGCGAAGATAAGATCGTGCTGGTCTTCTCAGCAAGTCTTTAGATTATTTTTTGTTCCTATGAGCGTTAAGTCTAATCTCCTTTTAATTGGAGGTCTACCCTATTTGTAATAAAATAATTCAGAAGACCTCTAAATTCTATTATTGATACCGTCTTAGCCTTGTCCTTATTTAAATCTGTCTTTTCAATAAACCCATCGATAATCTTAATTAAAGTTTGCTGGTTTTCTATCGACAAAACCGTATCGCCGTATTGATCTATTATTAGTCCCGTGCGATACTGAAACTCTTTAAATATTTCCTGAAGATTATGGAATTGCTGGTCACCCAATCCAAATAAATATTCTTGGGTATCGCGACGATAAAAGTCTAGTGCCATAGGCTTCTGAATCTTATTGCTTGCGATGGGTAAGGTATGCCGGAATTAACAAAACGTTATATAATACTATCTTCCCAAAGAAAAGAAAATAGTCTGGCTTAACCGTCATTATCCATTGTATATCCATTGTCATCTCAAGAGCTTTCGTAAGAGTTAACGAGAGCGACCAAAGAACCACTATTACTATGGTAGCTTTAAAACTTTTCCTGTTCAGCTTCCTGAACATTATAAATGGCGGTAGAGTAATTAATAGAAAAGGAATCCACTGGAAAAGTGCATATGGACCAGCCCAGCGATTTAGAATGGCATACTGCTCATATTCTACGCCGGAATACCAGCTGAGAAAGAGTTCCGCAATCCCAATTGCTGTAGTGATTAAGGTTAATATTACTCTAATAACAAGTAAATAATTATTGGCTTCGATTAAGGCATCTGTTTGGATGTTAAAAACCTTGTAACTACGTACTAATACAATTAAAGCAAATATCAACAAGTACCCCCAATAGAAGCTTTCAAGAACGAAATATAAGGGTGCCATATTGCTGATTTATGTGAGTGAGGTCACAGCTACCAATATATGAAATTAGGCGATATAGATTTAGCCAGGTAAGCAATGTTATATGAGGCCTATAAACGAAACTTAGCAAGTTTCGGATTTTCTACCTGGCCTCCGATCTTAATCTTTGCTGAGTAATTAAAACTCATAGTTATGCAAAGATTTAAAGACAAAGTAGCCCTTATTACAGGGGGAACAAATGGTATTGGATTCGCCACAGCAGAACAATTTATCAGCGAAGGTGGCAAGGCTATTATAACAGGACGAAGTAAGGAAACGGTTAATAGGGCTGTGGAAAAGCTTGGAGCAAATGCTCAGGGAATTGTGTCTGATGCTGGAAATATAACAGATGTATTGAGCTTGCAGGAGGAAATAAAGGCTCATACAGACGTGGTGAATTTGCTTTTTGCGAATGCAGGTTATGGGAAGTTTTCTGATGTTGCATCGGCTGATGAATCTCATTTTGACGAGCTGTTCAATACCTTGGTAAAAGGAACCTTCTTTACGGTACAACAAGTGTTGCCATTACTCATAACCGGCAGTTCAATTATACTCAACACTTCCTTTGTTACGGAAATAGGTATGGCGAATTTCTCTGTATATTCTGCAGCTAAGTCGGCGGTGCAGTCATTTATTAAAACTTTTGCAGCAGAGTTTACAGAAAAGGATATTCGTGTTAACGGGGTAAGTCCAGGGCACATTAAAACCAATATCTTTAACAATACAGGCTTGAGTGCAGAGCAAATTGAAGGAGCAATTCAGAGCATTATCCCGTCGATACCGTTTAAAAGATTAGGCAGCCCCGGGGAAATTGCAGAGGCAGTACTATTTCTAGCTTCAGATCAGGCTTCTTACATTCATGGAACTGAATTAACAGTGGATGCTGGGACTTCTGTAATAAGGTAAAGGGCGCAAGAGGTTATAAAATAGGGGGCGAACGAAACACTACGAACAGTATCAGAGTGAATGGATACCAGGAACAGCGCCAGACTGAGGAACATTGTAACTCTTAATCAGCAGACATCGCATCTTTTAAGTTTCCAAAACGAACTCTAACGATAGAATGTGCCAGTATCTCAAGGGAACCGTTGTAAGGATAACGGAGGGAGTCAGCTTGTATTGCTTTAGAAAAAATATAGTTTAAAACCTGCTTGGACTTGAAATAAGGGTGATATTTTTAGCTCTTAAACCTATAAAAAAATGGCAAAATCAACTACCGAATTAAATGAAGCTAGAGCAACTCCTTTTTGTCAAACCTATTTCCACGGCACCAAGGCTGAATTGAAGATTGGAGAGTATATCCAACCTGGCTTCAGTTCAAACTATGGTCAGAGAAAGAATGCGAAGTATATTTTCCTCTCAGCTACTTTGGATGCTGCTATCTGGGGTGCGGAGCTTGCTGTAGGAGAAGGAATGCAAAGAATTTATTTAGTTGAACCGACAGGCCCTATTGAAGACGACCCTGATCTAACAGACAGAAAGTTTCCCGGAAACCCTACTCAATCCTACCGTTCTGTTCATCCGTTTATGGTAATTGCTGAGGTTACGAATTGGATAGGACATAAAACTGAGGAGATTGAAGCTATGAAAGAAGGACTGGCAAGGCTCAAAGAACAGGGCATTAATTCCTTGAATGATGAATAGGCAAAGTTGGCCTTAGCTATGGGTAGGTTGGTCTTAGCGTGACGCTAAGACCAGATTGAGCGTGATGCTAAGACCAGACTAAAAGGTTAAGGACCGTTACAGGCAGTGGGGTTGGTCTTAGCGTGACGCTAAGACCAGATTGAGCGTGATGCTAAGACCAGATTAAGGACCGTGACATTCAGTTGTATTTGATGGTGAATTTCGGTGGTAAAGTAGAGTATAACTATTCCTCTACCTTTCGGAAAATTGAACCACAGCCTTCAATGCACATATTAGTGCGTGGGCTTAAATTAAGCTTGCCGTCGTAAATCTTATAATAGTAGTCAAAGGTTGTTTGATCGTTTTTAAGAAAGGTGATCGTTATACTATCTTTTATCATATACCTGGTATACCCGGAATTACTGTAGTCAAGCTCTCCGTTTTTGCCAAAATTAATATAGATCTTAGTATCATTATCAACATCTTTATAGATCAAGGGGCCACCAGTGCTGTAGTAGGACGTGACGAGCTGCCATTTTCCGGTTAGAGTGGAGCTTGCAATAAAGTCGCTTTTTTTACAGGAGACAAGGAGGAATAGTAATACTACACAGGTTAGGGGAAAAGTTTTCATAGTGCTTTATTCTTCAATACGTTGCAACTTTGACAAATGCTACAATTATATCAAAACCTTTATAATATTATTTTTCTACAAGTTGATTACAAAACAAATTCTTTTAAATCTCCGCCATGTGCTTCCTTACGCAATACCATCACTTCATTTTCAGGTGCTATCATGGGAAACTCGTTTATGTGCCAGAACCTTTTCAGGTTCGTTTTGTGCCATTTTAGTACAGCGCTAAATTGTTGCAGTCCTTTATCTGGGTTAGCTGGTGGATTTCCGGGCTTCAACTTCTTTTTCATATTTGCTTCGAACCATTCGGGAGAGAAACGAACGTACAAATACATGTAATGGTCGATTGATTTAGGGCCAGGAATAAGAATAGCCTCCTGAACACCATATATATTTTTGCCGGTATAAACGAAGGCATCATCAATAATTACTGAGTCCTTTAACTTGAAATTCTGTAACCGGTATACTTTAGTCTTATCGTGTTTAAGCTTGAATAAGTTATTTCCAAAGTTCAGCACACCTAGCAGTACTGCTACAGTGATAAGATAGATATATAATGGTTTCATCTGTCTGAATTTATAAATTGAAAGAATCGATCTCGATAGCTCGTTCCGATATTAATTTGCATACCGTCTAAATGGATAATATTCCTTTCAATACTTCTTATCTTATCTATGGCGACGATGTATGATTTATGTACTCGTAAAAAGTTTGCGTTGAGCTTCTTTTCCATATTTGCAAAATTTTGTAAGGTTAGCAAATGCCTTTTAGTACAAACGATATTCAGATAATCTTTCATTCCCTCTATATAAGTAATCTCCGCTAGCTCTACTCTTTCCATACGATACTCCGTTTTTATGAATATGAAGTCTGTACGCTTTTCGTTTAATTGCAATTCCTGAACTACTTTATCTGTTGCTTTTAAAAAACGACTGAAAGAAATTGGCTTTAATAAGTAATCGCTTACCCGAAACTCATAACCTTGAACTGCATACTCGCTATAAGCTGAAGTTATGACAATTTTTGGTGGATCAGAAAGCACTTGCATGAACTCAATCCCACTTAACTGCTCCATTTGTATATCGAGAAAAATCAGATCTATTGAATTTACCTTAAGAAACATTAAAGCATCTACCGGATCTTCAAAACTTCCCATGAGTTGCAGGATTGGAACCTGGGCGACATATTGCTTCAGTTTCTCCCGTGCCAAGGGTTCGTCATCTATTATGATGCATCTAATTTTCATCTAAGTCTAAAGTGAGTTTGGTTTCAAATATTCCGTCCTCTAGGTGGATTTGAAGATCATTTCTTTCCGGATAAAGGAGGTTAAGCCTTCGTTCAATATTTTGCAGGCCAACTCCTGAGCTCTTATCTTTAGAAATCCTTGAATTCTCATCACATTTATTCAAACAGGTAAAAACCAGTTTATTAAAAGAAATATTTAATCTAATGCGAATGGCGTATGCAGATCGTTTGTCCGAAGTATGTTTAAAGGCATTCTCAACAAAGGGGATCAGTAGCATCGGAGCTATTTTGATCTCTCCCACTTCACCATAAACTTCAAATTTCAAAAGCTGCTTATTAGAGAATCGCAACATCTCAAGATCTATGTAATTCTTAAGGTATTCAATCTCCTCACTCAATGGAACCCTGTTATTTGCGCTCTCGTAAGTAGTATATCTCATCATCTCGGAAATCCTGATAAGGGATTCTGAGGCTTTCTCCTTTTCATCTACCTGTATCAGCGTATCGATATTGTTTAAGGTATTAAAAAGAAAGTGAGGGTTTAATTGAGCCTTCAACAAAGCCAATTCAGCTTCTGCATTTTGTTTAAGAATTTGTTCATTTACTTCTTTCTGTTCCCTTGATCGTTGAATAAGAAAAATAACTGCACTTAGTATGGTGAAGGGTATCCAAATTACCGCGATAATTGGAAAAATTGAAATTAAAAATGAAGGCCAAAAAGAAGGAAGTGGGGAAAACATCGGCCTTGTGAATAGCGTAATCAAAACAATTGTAACTACTGCAATAATTATTAATCTGTTCCTTCCCTTAATCCTAAATAAATAGCAGTAATTGAAATAGAAGACAAGTGACCCTGGAATGATTATCCACATGATGCTGGAAAAGGAAGCGTAGATCGCTATATATAAATCCCTCGGATCCTTCCGTAACTGGGATAATATCCAGGCATAATAAACAATGAATATTAAACATAAGCCAGCCCAGAAGAAAGAATGTAATTTTATTTCTGACCTTTTTGCTTGAAGTGTTTGCATATAGCGAATGTGAGACTTTACTTTCTCTCTAAAAAATCAAATCTACGACCGCGCCGATTGTGTCTACGAATGTAGGGAATAAGGTTATAATGGTGTGATGGGGAATAGAATATTAGCAGGCAAGTTTGAAGGCGGGAGGGCTTATCAGGCCGTTGATAACTATAACTAATATGGAAGAGAAAAGATCAGCTGACTTTACGCATGCTTTGCTTAATTTTTTCTCTGTGCTTCATTCCCCAGTCTTTAAGTTCGGATAGCACCTTTGACAGGCTTTTACTATAAGGCGTTGCTTCGTAAACCACCTTTTCTGGTTTACCCTCATACACCCGGCGTACCACAAATTCGTTTAACTCGAGTTCCCTAAGATCTTTAGCCAGCATTTTTGGACCAATACCCTTTAATACTTTTTGTAATTCGCCGAAGCGCTTCGGAGACTCTACCAGCGTAAAGATGATCACTAATTTCCATTTCCCCCCCAATACATACAAAGCATCGCTAATGTAATTGACACTTGTGATACAGGATTCCTCTGTTTGTACTAATTGATCTTCAATTATTTCCATAAAACAAAGGTAATCACTTCCCTGGAAGGAAGCACTTCCTTCCAGGGAAGTACGGCTTTTTCACGGATTCTAGGGACTAGCTTTGACTTATAGTTTTAAGCACAAAGCTTAAGGATTTCAAACACGTTTAATTAATATCAATGAAAACTATTCTTCATTTAATTTCAAGTCCCCGCCGGGAATCTTCTGTCAGCATCCAAATCGGGAAGGCCATTGTAGCTAAACTTCAGCAAAAATATCCCGGTTCCAAAGTAAACGAAGTGAATCTATTGGAAAACAACATGCCACATTTGGATGCCCCTCATCTGCAGTCATTTTTTACTCCGGAAGAGCAGTTGACTTCTGAAGACCGCGATGCTATAGTGCATTCAAACCGTGCAATCGGCCAATTAATGGATGCCGATATTATTGTTATTGGTGCCCCCATGTACAATTTCACGATACATTCTTCTCTTAAAGCCTGGATAGATCACATCACCAGAGCTGGAAAAACTTTCAGATATACCGAGCAGGGTCCTGAAGGTCTTGTAAAAAATAAGGAGGTATATGTAGCGGTGGCAAGTGGAGGGATTTACTCTTCCGGTCCTTATGAGCCATACGACTTTGTGATCCCCTATATTAAAAGCATTCTTGGATTTTTAGGAATGACAGATGTTAAAATATACCGGGCAGAGGGTTTGAACATTCCAGGAGTAAAAGAAAATGCTCTGGAAAAAACAATAGCCGAAATAAAGCAAAGGGTTTAAAAGAAAAATTTTAAGGAGGCCGTCTGCTTATCCGGGCAACGGCCTTATCAGTTACTTAGCTCAATCTTTCTTATGCTTTCGTGCATGGATTTTAGCAGGACTGGCAAAGGCATAAAAGAACTTCTCTTTAATTCCTTTCGCCTTTTTGATATCTTTTACCATATCTACAAATTCGTGGAAGTTAAGGAAAAGAGGATCTAGCCTGTCCCCTATCTTACTTGTTAAACCATATTCTGGCTTTTCATCTTCACGGTAGTAGGTACCGAATAACCTGTCCCATATAATAAAAGTGGCCGCGAAGTTCTTATCGAGGTATTTCTCCTGGGAGCCATGATGTACCCGATGATTTGATGGAGTGGCGAAAATATATTCTATTACTGGATGAAGCCTACCGATGTATTCTGTATGCACCCAGAATTGAAAAAGTACCGCTATCTGGCTAACTACGAAAAAAATAACAGGGTGAAATGCCATTAATGCAACCGGTACAAAGAATATGATCTTGAGGTTCTGTATCCAACTTAACCTGAACGATACGGTTAAGTTGTAGTTCTCGGCGGAATGATGCACCACGTGAGTGGCCCAAAAGAAACGGTTAAAGTGAGATACCCGGTGTGACCAATAGCTGAAAAAGTCGAATATGATGTAACAGGGTATAAGTGTCCACCAGTTTAACTCCATACGCCAAGGAACCAGGTTATAGATCCAAACAGCAGAATACAGAATTATGATTTTAAAGAAAACACCAATACCAACACTTCCAAACCCCACTAGAGCCGAGCCGATAGATTCTTTTAAACGGTAGTTTTTATTTTCGAGATACCAGGAATAACCAATTTCGAGAAAGGTGAAAAAGGCCATTGCAGGAATAGCATAAATGATCAATTGCGGTGATTCGGCCTCCAGACTGGTAATATCCTCATAAGGAATTCGCTTGGCTCCAAAAATACTTCCGTTTAATAAATTCATAAGTTGGTTAAATACTAGAAGCTCTGTCTCATTACCGGAGCCCTCGTTGACAATGTGTGTAATTTGCTGATATTACTCTACTATAACAATTAAAAGAACAGTTTAGTGTAAAAAAATGGCATGTACAGCGAAATAACTTCCTATGACCGGAATACGCACTAACAATTATAAACGATGAAACTAAGATCAAGGATTATTACGTCCAATGAACCTACCCTTTCCTAGGAGAAAATTAATGGCTTTGATTACATTTCTTTCAATACTTTCCTCGCTTTTAAGCCGAGCGATGTAACGAACAATTTCTTTTCTAAGTGACGGAGAAACACTTTCAAAAACAGCCTTCGCTTTAATGTTCTGTTCCAGCGCTTCAAGTAATCTTGGGTGAATAGGGATGGTACGATCTGCGGGGTCAAATTCGATAAAAACTTCAATGGTTTCACCAATGCGGCTGGTGGAATTTGCCAGCATTAGAAGATTTATATACAGCCTCCAACTGCCAGAATACTTTACCAGGGTTTGCGTATATGGCTTTCCGTTAATTGAACCCTTTACAGGTATAGCACCTTTGCTTTTACCGGATCGCTCAAAAATGGACTGCAGGATGGTGTCAGGTACAAATACAAATGGATTAATGCCTATAACTTCTATTGTAGCTGAAAATTTGAATTCCATAAAACCGTTAAGACTTTAAGATACATTTTTTAAAATTCTGCAGCGATTAAATAATTTAAAATGAAGCTGCTTTCACTATCTACCCGTAAAAAATTATCAACTAATTTTACCCAGTGAAATCTATCTCCCTAACACAAAAAGAAGCAAGGAAAATCATTCTTTCTGCTGCCGGACTTTCAGTTAAAGGACAATTCGGCAGCGGTAAGGAAGCGGTTGTAAAGATACTCGACCATTTAGGCTTTTTACAGCTGGACACTAATTATGTTGTTGAACGTGCTCATCATCATCAACTTTTCTCCCGTATTCCTGATTATCAAAACGAATGGCTTGAAGAGCTCTGCGATGAGGGCTTGATTTATGAATACTTCTTCTCTGATGCTGGTTATTTACCGATGAATGACTTCCGTTATTCTTTGGCGGTGAAGAACGCTTTCAAAAGCCATGGAAAACCTTTTACAAACCCTCAGGAAAACTTAAGACAGAGGATAATGGATCAGATAGAGCGAGATGGTCCGGTGATGGTGGAGGATTTTGAAAACGACCGTACGGAAGCTAGCACAGGTTGGTGGGACTGGCGCCCTTCTAAAATTGTACTGGAAAAGGTTTATCTATATGGTGATTTGATGATACGCCGGAACAAAGCTTTCAAAAAGATCTACGATCTTCCTTCTAATTTAATATCTCCAGATACTGACATGGCTATTCCAGGCAATGAAGAGTTCGCCGGTTATATTATTGAACGTACATTAAGAGCACTCGGGATTGCTTCGGTTAAAGAAATGAAATGGCGTGCAAGGCGGGTAAAAGATAACCTGGTTACTAAAGTTCTTGATGAAATGGTTACAGCGGGTAAGGTTAATCAGGTGACTGTTGAGGGAGTAAAAGGACCGCTCTTCATTCTGGCTAGCCAGGAAATGGAAATTGAATTAGCGAACGGCGTATTTATCCTTTCCCCTTTTGATATCCTGAATGTTTTCCGTTCCCGCTTAATGAATTTCTTTAATTTCGACTATCAGATCGAGTGTTTTGTACCTGCTCCCAAGAGGAAATACGGCTACTTTTCATTACCTATTCTTGCAGGAGATACCTTTATAGCGCGAATGGATGCCAAAGCTGACCGGAAATCTAAAACCCTTATCGTAAACAATCTCCATTTCGAGCCAGTTGAGCTCGATCATCTGGTTCTTGAAAAATTCATAGCCTCATTGAAATCCTTTGTGCTATTTAATAAATGTCAGGATATTAGTTTTACTAAAACGAATAATAAGGAATATCTGAAAAATATAGTTAAGGGCTTTTCTTGATTGTAAAGCCCCAAATTCCCAGCCCCTTCATTAACACACCCGACGAGCCGAAACCTACCAACATCTGGTTGCAGACTTTACACTCGATAACTACCCCCTCTTGCATTTCTCAATTTAATTCTATTACTTCGTGTCAATACTAGAATAGACTGGAATAGACTAACCATTACTGCTAACTATAATAAGCATTAAGCTTCTTTAAAAACATCTGCATGTCTGAACTAGAAATCAGAGACCTATTAATAAGAATATCTTTAAATGAAGATCGAATGGCCTTCAAACAGATCTACTTTTACTTTTATGAAGACATGTTGAAATTGGCAAGGAAGTTTATTAGTTGTGAGGATGACGCAGAAGAGATAGTGGACGACGCTTTTTTAAAAATCTGGAATAACAGGATGAAACTATATCAGATAAATAATTTGAAGGTCTACCTTTTTGTATGTGTGAGGAATCTCTGTTTCAACTATATAGAAAAGACTAAGCGCAGTCCTATTGTTAGTATAGATGACATCCAATTTGAACCTCAGCATTTTGGAACTTCCCCTGACACTAAACTGAACCTTGCTGACTTAAAGGGAATCATCAACCAGGCTATTTCTCAATTAACACCCCAATGTCGCCTTGTCTTCAAACTGGTTAAGGAGGATGGTTTAAAGTACCGGGAAGTGGCTGAAGTGTTAAACATATCCACCAAGACGGTGGAGTATCATATTGGGAATGCGCTGCGACAAATAACAGAAAGATTGAGTATCCTCTCTAAACAGTAAAAAAATTTCATTTACCTACTGGGGTATCCTCTCTATTTCCTGTCCTTATATCAGAAGACTGAAATGAATTCACAAGATCTCTGGATATTATTAGGAAAGAAGTTAAACGGAGAAGCTAGCCGGCAGGAGCTTGAGCAGCTGGAAAACTATCTGAATTCTGGTCTTGGCAATATTTACCCTATTGAAGTTCTAGAAGAGTATTGGAGAAGCAATCAAACCGAAGCGCCGGCTCATCTCAGTAGCTCTATTGAAAAGAAATGGCAACGTTTTGAGAAACGGCTTGATCTATTAAACGAGCCCGAGCAAAGGCTGGACCAGGAGCCTGATTATTGTCGCGCTAGTACCCTGAAATTCTCCCTCCTCTCCTTCGCTAGCCTGTCTGTAGCTCTTTTGGTCATTTCTTTTTGGTATTTCAAATTTACCAATCCCTCTGAACTAAGGGTGAATGAAATAAGTGCTCCAGTAACAGGAATTAGTAAGATTAAACTTCCGGATGGAACAAAGGTCTGGTTAAATGCAGGGAGTAAACTAACTTACCATAATAGCTATGGGGAAAAGCTTAGGGAGGTTAACCTTATTGGAGAGGGTTATTTTGATGTGGTGAAGGATAAGGAGCACCCTTTTTTAGTAAATACTCCAACCATCCGTTTGAAAGTTTTAGGTACAGCCTTTAACGTAAGATCCTATCCTGATGAAGAAGTAACCGAAGCAGCGCTGGTTCATGGAAAAATCCAGGTGACCTTACTTAACAACCCGGACAAGGTGATCGTGATGAAGCCCAATGAGAAACTTAGGGTAAACAAGCAATCTGGTAATCTTGCCGCTAATCCAAACCCAACACAACCACTAATTGAATTGGGCTATATCCATAGATCTTCTGAAAAAGACAGCCTTCCTACAGAAGCTTTGTGGATGGACAATTACCTCGCTTTTGACTCTGAAACCTTCAGTCAGGTAGTTAATAAACTTGAACGCTGGTACAACGTGCAGATAAGAATAGAAAATCCTGCGCTTAAAAATCAGCGTATCACTGGTCGTTTCAAAGACGAATCCCTTTATGAAGCCCTAAAAGCTTTGCAGGTGATCGTCCGGTTCCATTTTAAAATAACTGATAAAAAAGTAATAATTAATTGATCAAATAAAACCAGTAAAAATGATATGAGGAAATAAAGACGAAAATAAACTAACAGCTTAATCAAATAAAAAACGGGAAATGTTTGCCCATTTCCCGCACATAGTTTGCATTAACTATACAGCCCTTAGAAGTAACCAATAGTTAAACTTAACCACTCAAAGTTATGAAAAAAAATCATTACGGCGCTAGCTATGCGCCCTGTAATGTCTATCTCAAAATCCTGCTTATGCTCAAATGCACTCTTTTGCTGGTACTCATATCTGCTTATAACGCATTTTCTGTAGGCTATAGTCAGACAAGGATCAACCTCAACGTAAATAATGTATCCCTAAGGAAAGCGTTAAAGGAAATAGAAAAAACCTCGAGCTTCAGGTTCCTTTATAATGAGGACATATTTAGAGGAAGCAGAGCTAAATCCCTGGAAGTAAGAAATGCCTCTCTTGACGAGGTGATGAAGCTATTATTAGAGAACACAAGCCTGAATTATCAGCAGAATGAAAATAATCTGGTGATTATTTCGGCATCAGAACTATCTAATGCTGCCTTTACTGTTAGCGGAACGGTAACAGATGAAAAAGGGCAAACACTGCCTGGCGTTAGTGTACGGGTGAAAGGCGCCAGCACAGGTGTTACTTCTGATATTAATGGAAGGTTTTCCATCTCCGTGCCAGACGAAAACGCGGTATTAGTGTTCAGTTACATAGGTTTTACCAGCACAGAACTGCCAGTTAACGGACAGAAGAACTTATCTGTTGTATTGAAACCAAGCTCGACCAGCTTAAACGAAGTGGTTGTGGTGGGTTACGGGACACAGAAAAAAGCAAACCTAACGGGTGCGGTAGCTTCGGTAAGCGGGGAGGAACTTGTAAAAAGGCCGGTAACTAATCCTGCTGCCATGTTGCAGGGAACAATGTCAGGCGTTCAGATAACCCAGGGTACAGGAGAGCCTGGCAATGAAAATGTTTCTATACGTATTCGAGGTACGGGAACCTTTAGTGGAGCAGGCGCTGATCCTCTTGTTCTTATTGATGGTGTACAAGGGAATTTCTCAGACCTCAATCCTAACGATATTGAAAATGTTTCTGTACTTAAAGATGCCGCCTCTGCTTCTATTTATGGAGCGCGTGCAGCTAATGGGGTTATTGTAGTAACTACCAAGAAAGGAAAAGAAGGAAAGCTTTCCATTCAATACAGTGGGAACTATGGCTTGTATACTCCCACTAAGTTGTTCGATCTGGTGACAAACTCCGCAGAGTACATGGAATTGTACAATGAGGCCAGGATCAATACAGGTCTTACGGATCCGAATGGATTGTATTCGCAGGCACAGATTGATCAATATCGAAATGCTACTGACAGGACCCAGTATCCCAATACAGACTGGCTGGACTTGATCTTTCAAACAGCACCTACCCAAAACCATAACCTTACTTTCACCGGAGGTAAGGCCGGAACTACTTACAATGCTTCTTTGGGTTATGTAGACCAGGAGGGTATTATGAAGGGCTTCGATTATAAAAAGTATAATGCAAGACTGAACCTCTCCTCTCAGATCAATCCAAAGATTAAATTTGGAACGAATATTTTATTAAAGTTTGGACGAAGAAATGCACCGGTTTTCGGATCGGAGGATATGTTCCTTTCAGCCATGTCTCAAGCTCCCACGTATTCACCCTATACCACCGACGGAAGTGGCCACTTTACCTATAAAGCTTACGACTTTGAGTATAACAACAAAAATCCAATTGCTCTTCTGGATGGAAATATTAACCATGACACAGATGATTATGCGGCAAATGCACAGGGTTGGTTTGAGGCAGAATTATTGAAGGGATTAACCTGGTATACCAAGGGAGCTGTAAATGCGAACTTTGATAAGTATAAGGATTTCCGTCCTCCTTTGCAATTGTATAACTTCAGAACAAATGCTTTAATGAGCACACTTGATCTGGGAGGCGGTTTAAGGGTACAAGACCAGCAAACCGTTTATACGAACTTGTTCACATACTTAAATTACGATCGCACTTTTGGCAGTCACGGACTAAAGTTACAGGGAGGTTTTAGTAATGAAAAGAACACCTATCAATATTTGCAGGGCTACCGAAGAAACTACTCTACCGATCTGTTACGTGAGTTAAATGCGGGAAGCGAATCAGTTCAGTCTACCAACGGAACTCAAAACAGCTGGGCCCTTATGTCTTTTTTTGGGCGGCTTAATTATAGCTTCAAAGACCGTTATCTATTTGAAGCAAATTTGCGTCATGACGGAAGTTCAAGGCTTAATCCAGGATCTCGATGGAGGACCTTCCCTTCTTTTTCTGCAGGATGGAGAGTTACAGAAGAGAACTTCCTGAAAGACCTGAGATTATCCTGGTTAAACAACTTCAAGATTAGAGGTTCTTACGGAAAGCTTGGTAATCAAAACATTGATCTTTACCCCTACCAGGACATACTCAATTTTACCGGAAATTACTCTTTTGATAACTCAAGCTTAACCACTGGTGTTGCCCAGACAAGGTTGTCGAATGTGAATATTACCTGGGAAACTACCACAATGTCTGACCTGGGCTTAGACCTTACCTTGTTTGGAGGGCTGGATATTACGGCCGATTGGTATAAGAAAAGGACTACAGACATTTTAAGAGCTTCGCAGGTTACTGCGCTTGTAGGACTTGAGCCACCGACTATCAATAACGGAACTCTTGATAATACAGGAGTAGAATTAGGGATAAATTATAGAAGGAGCGTAAAGGATGGTGCTTTAGGCGGCTTGAATTATAGTTTGGGATTTAATCTTGAACACTATAAGAACAAGCTGGTTGAATTCGGTCAGCCAGAGATCAATGGCTATCGCATCAATCAGAATGGAGGAGAGTGGAATGCTTATTACATGCTCGAACAGATCGGAATCTTTCAGTCGGCCCAGGAAGTTCAGAATTCACCAAAGCAATTTGGGGACGACACCGTTCCCGGGGATTTGAAGTTTAAAGATCAAAACGGCGACGGAGTAGTAAATAATGACGACCGCATCATAATGAAAGGGAACTATCCTGGATTTAACTACTCATTCAACCTATCTGCAAACTGGAAGGGTTTCGACCTTTCTGCCATGATGCAGGGAGTAGAAAACATTAAGTTTTTCGTTAGCGATTGGGGAACTGTCCCTTTTGTACAAGGGTCACCTCCTACTACCAACTGGCGTGAGCGCTGGACACCGGAAAACCCTTCCAGTACAATGCCGCGTTTGTATTGGGGATGGAGTGCCCCTGAAAAGATCAGGAGGGCATCATCTTATTACCTCCAGGATGCCTCATACTTAAGGCTTAAAAACCTGACTTTGGGCTACAGCCTACCTCAAAAACTTAACAAAAAGTTTGGCGCAGACCAGGTGAGGATATTCTTTTCCGGAGATAACTTGTTCACTTCCACCAAATATCCAGGTCTTGATCCTGAACGGGGAGGCAGTGGAAGTTTTGTTCAGTATCCTCAAAATAAGATCTATGCTTTCGGCATAAATGTTAGGTTCTAATTTAATTGAAGATGAAAAACTACGTAGAAAAATTACTCTTAATATTCGTTGTGATCCTGAGCTCGTGCTCAGATTCTCTCGATTTAAACCCCGAAGATCAACTAGCTTCCTCGACCTTCTGGAAATCTAAGTCGGACTTTGATCAGGGATTAGCGTCGGTGTATGCCACGCTACAGGCTCCTGAATTTTCTGTTGAGTTGCCCTTGCGGGATTGCTTAACCGATAATGGTTATGCCCAGTTTAATTCGGGAAGTGCTAAAGACATTGTGTCCGGAAATTTAAGTGCCACAACGCAGGGATATGTTTCTGCCATTTATACGGATAGCTATAAAGGAATTGGCAGAGCCAACCTCTTTTTAAAACAATTAGCAAATTATTCGGGAGCAGATGTCACTGCCACTGACCGCCAGCATTATGAGGCGGAGGTTAGATTTATACGGGCCTTTTACTACTTCCATTTGTACTATCTGTACGGTGATGTTCCGCTGGTACTGGAACCCCTTTCGCTGGAGAATCAGAAACAGGCAAAGGTTCCTGGAAGTCAGATTCTAGCCCAGGTTCTTTCGGATCTTGATTTTTGCATTGCTAATTTGAGTGCGAACCCTTACTACCAGAATGGTGGGCATGCAGCAAGAACGAGTGCTCAGGCTTTGAAAGCAAGGGTATTGATCTTTGCGGCCTATGGCAATACAGGTACGCCAAATGCTGAACTATTAAAGGAAGTACGGGATCTTTGTATTGCTGTTAAAAGTCAGTATACCCTAAGCGCCGCGTTTGAAGAGGTGTTTAGAGATGCAACGCAGAAAGGAAACAGGGAAATCATCTTCTCTATAAATTATCTTGCTCCAAGTAATACCGCTCCATGGGATATGTATTATGGTGATTGGGTAGCTGCTAGTCCCCTGCAAAATCTGGTAAATTCCTTCGAATATAAGGATGGACTTCCTTATGGGGTTTCACCATTAACCAATCCTGCCGCACCTTTCCTTAACCGCGACCCCCGTCTTAATAAAACGGTATTTGTTGATCATCCAGACTTTGGCGGCGGGAAAGTTCATACGCCATCGAACCCAAGGCCAACCGGTTATGGAGTGCTGAAATTCCTGGCTCCTGAAAATATACCATTTGGATTTTCAACTTTAAGTCAGCAGGATGCAGTGGTTTTAAGACTTGCTGAAGTATTATTAATGTATGCTGAAGCAGAGAATGAAATTAACGGCCCGACTATAAATGTGTACCAGGCAATAAAGGATTTGCGTGATAGAGTGAATATGCCTGCTTTCCCTGCGGGTTTAACAAAAGAACAAATGCGGGAAAGAATAAGACATGAGCGACGAGTAGAGCTTGCTTTTGAAGGATTGAGGCATTTTGATTTGATGCGTTGGAGAACCGCAGGCGCGGTGTTAAACAATGTGACCGACGGTTTACAACCCTATCATTTTGAAGACAAATTTTATAAATGGCCCATCCCCCAGACGGAAATTGAGAAGAGCGGAGGGGTTCTGGTTCAGAATCCGGATTATAAGTAATTGAATTCTTGTTTTCGTTGCGTTAATTAAAAGGCCAGCTCTCCAATAGCGTTTCAGGTAGAGTCTGGCCTTTTTTAACACAAGATCTGTTACTTTATCTAACCTTTAGATCCATTAATCCCTCTTATAATTGCTGATAAAACTATTAAGGATTGCTTGCCAGTCTTTACCAAACTTTATATTTAGCATTTTTCCGTCGGGTGTTACGATATATTTTGAGGGGTAGCCGTTCACCTTGTAGTCTCTTTCAATCAGATTGTTAGACATTACTGCTGGAATTATAAAGTTATTAGCTTTTAGATAATTCCCAACACTTTCAGGAGTATCGCTGCAGGCTATACTTAGGAAGTTTACATCCGGGTGTTTGCCTTCTTTAATAGCCAGGTTAAATTTATTAAGATCGGGCATTTCTTGTCGGCATGGACCACACCATGTACCCCAGAAATCGAGCACCAGCCATTTATTTTTAAAGTCTTTAAGACTGTGTTCCTCCCCTTTCAGGTCTTTTAACGTAAAGTCAGGAGCATCGGTCCATGAAGAGATCATTCGTTCTGATAAAAAAGTACTGAAAGAATTGTCAGGGAAATTCTTTTGATAGAGTTGTTTCATGTCCTCGAGTTCGTCAGGATTAGAGTTGAGATGCAAAGCGAACACTTTCAATGCCTCGTCCCTGTTGCCTGATTCGAACAACTTCTCTACAAATTCCTTACGGTAGCCTTCTTTTGTATTTAAAAATACACGATCATAAAAGCTTTCATGTGCCATCTCTTTAGCACTTTTCGGTGAATATTCAGCTGCCTTTGAAAGAAAACTTAAAGAATTAGAATTTCCCCTTTTATGGTCTTCCAGGTACTGGATATAGTATGCTCCAGCTAATAGATTCCGATGGGCCATCCTATATTTATTAAGGGTATCAGCATTTAACTTCTCAAGCTTTTGGATCGCATCGTCTAAAAGGATTTTGCCCTCATCAATCTCTCCTTTCTTCGTCAGCATCTGACTCAGCAATAATTGGTAACGCCCTGCATTACCATCTATCCAGTAAGCAGTATTTAATTTTTTGAAAACCTGCGATAGCTTGATCAGGCTTTTTGAGTCGCTTGTTTGCTTTGCTTTTACCCAAAGGTAAAGGGGCTTAACCGATGTTTCGAATTTAGGATCTTTGTCGTTGTTCAATTTTTCAAGCAGAAGATAGCTGTTCTTTTCAGTTGCCAGGAACTTTGTTTGCATACTATCATCTTTTCTTTAGAGAAGCCTCTCTCCGTGAAATGCTTTCTCATATCAGCAAGACTACTTTCGGAAAGTAAGCTTCTAAAATTTTGTGCATAGCTGTTTTGAACCCAGGAATAGAACAGTGGAGTTTTTATCAGATATGCTGAAACAGCATAAGCCGAGTCGGGGTGAATAGCAAGCACATCGCCGATCTTATTACTAAGATGGTGGGCTGTTTCTGCTATATAATGATTAGGTGTTTTTATCAATTGGCTGCGGTACTCCTCATAATTGTCTTTAACCCTTTGTATCACATCTAATTTGTTTACGGCATAGTAAGGATCTGCACGGAATTGTTTCTCATAGCCTTGAAGAAAAGCTCGGACGGTTTTATTGTCGTATTCACCACCATGCTTCAGTGCGTCGCTCCAGTAGCTCATTTTGACAGCCATTTTTATCCACGCGGTGTCAACAATATATTTTTTGGGTGCAGCTATCAATTCATTTCTCCAGGTTTGTGTAACTTGTACCTTCTCCCTGGTTTGGAAGTTCTCTTCCTGGTGCTTATCTATCAATTCTTTAAACTCAATCAATCCGGTCACGGTATTTAGCACCATGCTCCCTTTCAGGTCTCCCCCTGCTTTCTTCTCTGCCGGCGTCTCGTACTTTATGTCCAGCAAAGCTCCCTTAATCCCTGTAACTTTATATTTTACAGCAGTATCAATACTATACCACTCAGTACCGAGATCAATCTTTGAGGGAGATCCCTGAAAGAATAATGTTTTCAATATCCATTGTGGGAATCCCTTAGCATTTTCGAGCATCTCCTTCTCGCGTGCAGGAGGCAATTGCCACTTGTTCACAGCTTGTTTAACTATCTCATCCAGCCCTTCAATCGTCTTCAACTCTCCTTTATTACTGAGGACGATAGTAAATGGGTTTTGAAGGAGTGCCAGGGGTAACAAAGGGTACGTAGAACTTAGCTGAGTTTTAGGTAGTTTATCAGAATTAATTTCACCATAAGTCATTTTGCTTTTTATACGGGCTAAGGAACACCGTAAATATGTGTTTCCTCCATCGCGTGATATTACTTTAAACTGGAAATTACAAAGCGTGCTTTGCGGTGATGGACCAGAAATTTCATTACTGGTTTGCATTTCAAATTCTTGCCCAGTCTGCAAATGCAATTCCTGCGCAAATAAATAGGATGGAATGAATGTTAGAAGTAGAATAGTTAGTTTTTTCATAGCTGGCTTAGGATTTAACCTTTCGACTAAGTTAAAATATTTTAATGAAGTACCAATTCTAGCACACCATATTTTCTCCCTTATATCCAGTCAACTTCTATATTCTTTACTGAAAGAAAATTGAAATCACCATTAACAAATTAAGGCAGTACTAAGTACTGCCCTAACTTATTGATTATACACAGCTATAAACAAACTTTGCAGTTCCGCTGATCTTATCCTTTACACGTTCCATTGTTTCTTTAAGCTCGTCTGCTTTCTCTTTTTTAAGAGCATACATAAAAGCCTTCGCGAAAGCTTCTAACGCATGTTTCCATTGCTGGTTCTTTTCTTCCAGCAAACCTAACTGCTCAAAAATAAAAGCTTTATCAATTCCCCTAACCACCAGGGCGTCAGCAATGATCTGTTTCGCTTTCTTCGGCATGTTAAGAAATACAAGCAGTTTAATGAACTCCTGATAAGCATCAGGAAAATTGGATTCAAGTGCGATACACTGTTCGAAATAGTAACCGGCAGCCTGATAATCTTTAATATAATGATAGTGAATAATTCCTAGTTGGTAATATGCCCGGGCATAGGAGCTTTCAGCTAGCAGAAGCTGATTGAACAGCTGGAGGGATTTTGCCGTCTCTCCATATCTTAACTCCTCTAGTGCCTGTATATACCGTTCTTCTGGAGTACAATAAATATCCATTCGATTTTAAATCTTAATTTAAGAAGCCTGAATTTGTAAATTTAGTAAGGGTTTATTCATCCCGTTGGGATATACCTTTCGGCAATGCCTTGCATTACAATAAATAATAGAATAGACACAACCGGTTTTGGTTGAAGAACGAAAGGGCTATATGTAATTGAATAAGATCATAATTCCTGGGTGTTAAGAGTTAAAGGAATTGCTTCAAATATAGGAATTATTTTCAAACTCCTATTTCTTCATCTTCTTTCTCATGCAGCATATCTTCGCCCGTTTCCAAATAATACTGAGGATAGGGCATTACAAAGGTTTCTTTTACACGGTAAGAACGGGATAGATAAAGGATCCAGATCATAGCACCCACTATACCTCTTATTAAATCGGGATCTGTACTCTCCCTGACATCCAGAAATACCGCGGCGAGAACGGTATCGGCTAATGTGAATACAATGGAAAAGCATAGGACTGCTGTGGTAACTTTTGGGAATATGTCTCTCTTTTTAAACATCAGCCATAAGCATAAGGCACCCCCCAGGGATAAAATCAAATTTCCGGCTACCTCAAATATTAGTAAAACCTTAAACGCTGTCGCCCATTCACGGGTATCATAGACGGACCATAAACCTAAATTAAAATAGCTCTGACTTATAATAAAAAAGAGAGGCCTTATAACGGTAGCCAGAAGTGAAATAGCAAGAATTACTAACCAACCGCCTATAGGTGTGGGTTCGTACTCGGGCATATCTGACGAAGTATGCATCGTTGCGATACGAAAGATGGCATAAGCACCTGTAGCCACTAGACTTATAGCAAATAGAAGCATTGGATAGTTCGTTTCTCCGCCTGCCTGAGTTCCAACAGGATTATAAGTAAAATTAAAGCTGAGGTAGTTGTTATCGATGTCCTCCACATCCTTTACAACTTGTTTCATATCTGAGGAAGCGATATGATCAGCAGTTACAGTGTACTGATAATCCATATTCAGCGTATCTGCAACCGTGAAGTTTCGGTAATAAAACCGGTATTGATTACGTGAAATTTCCTGATTCTCTGGTTCTATATTCCATCCTCCGGGAAGCACCACTGAGGCAGTATAAGATATAGAATACCTGTAATTGAGGAACGCGGGACTTTTCCTGGCGGCGGTCACTTTAGGCAGGACATCTTTGATTTGATATGCATAAAATTCACCTCTGTAACTTGATTTGTCTTTCTCCTTCTTAAGGAAGTTTTCGATCTTATAGAACTCCTCAATTTCGAGTTCGTTCTTAGCCCGGTTATCCCGGATCTTTACAGTATCTCCTGCTTCAATTTCTTTATAAATACGCGCATAATAGTCCAGATAGCTTTTTTCAGCCTCATTAATACTTTGATTCGCAAGGTCTGCCCTCACGTTCTCAGCCATATTACCGGTATATTTGGTTTTGACATACAAGGTGGCGCCCATGGTTGCAGAGTCAACCGTGAAGGTTTCCCGCATGGTTGCGAATCCTGATGCTACTTCTGGAATGTTGCTTAGCTTAGTGGTAGCTGGAGATACAATTAGCCCCATCCGGTAGTTAGGAAACCATAAGTTGGTTCCCGTTCCACCCTGTCCGCTAATTGTTGGATCTACCCAAAATTGCTCATTGCCTAAATAGGCGATTACAACTGCATGATTAAAGTTTAAAGGAGAGGGTAAGAAGTTTGCTACTTTATCCTGATAATAGGTATTGATCAATGCCATGTGAGCATTAACACCGCCATATTTTAGGATAGAGATCAGTAACAAAGACTTGTCTTTGCAGTCGCCATACCGCTGCTCAAAGACCTTCTCAGGATCGTGAGCTTTATGAGAATAAACTCCCATTTCAACACCCATATACCTAACTTCATCCTGAACAAGGGTTACAGCATCGCGAAAGTAGGCTGCTTGATTTCCGGCATTCTTCTTTTTCAGAGCTTGTACCCGAGCTCCAAGTGTTCCAGTTAAGTTTGTCTTTGGTCTATTTAGTTCGTTAGCCCAGATAGAAACTTCGTTCCAACTTTTATAATCGCTAATTTGAATTCTGTTAAAATTATTGTACCAGGAGGGTTGATTATCCTCCTGAATTGCAGGTTTTACCTGAAGTGAGACCCACTCGTAGCGATTCAACCCATTTATATTCTGCACTTTGGGACTGTTCACCGTATTGAAATATTTAAAGTTCAATTTCCTGTAAGATGAACAAATTACACTAAGATAAGCCTTGTTAATAGCAGTATAGCCCTGCAAATAATGCTCTTTGCTGAATTTCCCTTTGAAAATTGGATTGCGACCGGTAATCGTATATGAATATTCTATTTTATCACCTTTTCGGATATCATCAAGGATAAGGTAGGCGGTGTAGGTACCTTGATAAATAAAACGGGAGAGATCTTCTTCGTTAGCTATAATCTTGAAGGCTTTAAGATTTAACCTTTCTGACGCCTTGCCATTTCTCCAAATAATGATTTTATGAAATTCAAGCTTCTCAAATGATGGATCAAAATTAACTGAAATTTGCGAGCTGTTCTGAACCCCAGACTCGCTGATTATCTGTTTACAATAATGCAGGTAGGAGGCTTGCTTTTCTACGTGTTCCTGCATGTCGACTAAAGTAAAATAATAGCCTTCACTTACTTCCCTCGGGTTTACTTTCGAAGCGGATTCAGCAACCGGGTTTATCCAGGAGGGTGTTGACGAAGAGTAGATCTTGGGTAAAGATGCCCCAATTGTTCTGATGGAAGAAAACGCAACCAGAAAAAAAACTATATATAGGGCTTTTAGGGAACGGCGAAGAGGGTTCGGTAAAATTGCTGGCATAAGGAATGGTTATTAAGGCTATTGTCTATTCTATCTATATTTCGATATTCCCGAAAGAGATCACCTTAAAGGGTTTTACTCTTAGCGAACTATCTGAGGTAAATATAGATAAGAAAGATCTTTTCCAAAAGAGGCTAAGGTTGAAAAATTATAAAAAACATCAAGAGTTTGAACGACTTATTGGTTCGCTTCTCTTAAGCTCAGATAGGCTTCAGGCAATCTCTTTCCTTTTTCATAAATAACCACAGCCGTGCAGTAGCCTGTATCTTTTGAAAATTCAAAAGCAATCCCCTCTGTTGTATCGTATACTAAGGCAGGGTTGAAGAAGGTATTTCTTTTGAGCTTGAATTCTTTTTCGATTCCAAGCCTCGTGCCTCCAACGCCGTTGCCTTCTTTTGTTTTGAATTGGGGGGAGGTTACTCTGATCTCTTTAACTTTTGCGTCTGGACTATCAATAGGCTGCCTAACCGTGTAAATGCTGGTAGTATGTTTCTTACCTGGAATTCCACCAATCCAAAAAATAACAGCTTTACCCATAGCTGCATCCCCTCCATCTGGTTTTCCTAGCTTCTTTAGAACTTCGCTTGCATTTTCATTGATACTTGTTGATCCGGCGGAAATTCCAGGTACCAATAACCAGGAACCCTTAGCTGATTCTGAGTTGTTATTATCATCGGAAACAGTTCCATTAGAACCATTCCGGGTATCTTTGAAAATACTGCTTAGTTTTCCTGCATCCTGATTCGTCTGATCTGTACAGGAGCCAGAAATAAGAAGGGGGACTATTAGGGACAACAGCAGGTTTCTTAAATTAATCATTTGAATGATCAAGCAAATGATTGGCCAGAAATGTTTTGGTGAGATCAGGAGTGCTTCATTTAACTTGTTTCCCCTTTGAAAATACCGCTTTTATCTGGAATTCCTGATTAAATACGACAAGGTCTGCATCTGCGCCTTCAGTAATTCTTCCCAGATTATCTGCACCAATTACTCTTGCCGGGTAAAGTGTAGCCATTCTTAGGGCTTCCTCCAATGGAATTCCTGCTTGATGGACGCAATTAGCGACTGCTTTCATCATCGTTAGTGAAGATCCCGAAAGAGTACCATCAGGCATAATAAAGCGGTCTTTATCACGGATATGAGGATAAACGCCTGCGCTTTCTTCAACCGCATCTGTTATAAGAAATAATCGCTCACCCATTATTTTCTTGCTCATTTCTAGTGCATTGAAACTAACATGGATACCATCTGCAACTATACTGGAAGAGACCCTTTCTGATTTGAAAATGGCACCTGGAAGGCCAGTCTCCCGATGATTGAAAGGAGACATCGCATTGAATAGATGTGTGGCTGCTTTGATCCCCTGTGAAAAGCCCAGATTTCCCTGTTCGAAGGTGGCATTACTATGGCCTGCAGAAATTACTACATCATTCTTTTTTAGTGTCTCAATAAACTCAACGGGGCATATTTCAGGTGCTACGGTCATCATTTTAACCACCCCACCTGAATTTTCAAGTAAATCTTTAAGTTCGCTTGTATCGGGCTTTCTGACAAACTCAAGCAGATGCGCCCCCCGTTTTACAGGGTTTAAATAGGGGCCTTCAAGATGCAAGCCGAGAACTGCGGGATGAGGATTTTCTTTTGTAACGAGAATGGCCTGGCGAAAAACATCAAGGGAATTTGTAGCAAGCGTGATCAAAAAGGAAGTAGTTCCGGAAGCAAGCAATCCCCCTCCCATTTGATGCAGTGCTTGTACCGATGGTGCGTCTGAAAATAGCACGCCTCCCCCACCATACACCTGAAGATCTATAAAACCAGAAGAAATCCAGCCTCCTTTACAGTCGACCACTTGTGCATCCGATGGAATTTCGTTCTGTTCTACTATTCCCTTAATCTTGCGCCCATCTATAACCAGCACTTTGTTATATATAAACTCTTCTCCCGAAAATATAATTCCATTAATAAAGGCTGTGATCATTCCTGCTTATTTTCCCCTAAAGCTCGTAATAATCATCAAAATATGCACCTTGATTCTTCCCATGAAATTTTCTATGGTGAATTTATCTTAATAGAATGACAAACCTTTTTGTACCCGCCCTCGTACAAGAAGTACTGATTGATTAATAACCGGTCCTAGTTTATCGTCTTCTGAATCTTTTTTTGAATGATGGTTAGCGTACACTTTATATTTACCACGTAGAAAAGATGCACCAAGTAATTCTTATTGATGATGACCCTACTCATCACTTTTTAGCAGATGCGTTAATAAAACACCACAAAGTGTTTGAGAACTATAGGAGCTATATCGATCCAAAGGTTGCCTTGATCGATCTTGTGGATGCTTATTATGGTACTGGACAATTACCAGATATTATTTTACTCGACCTGAATATGCCTGGAGTAAGCGGTTGGGAATTTTTAGAAATGTTTGAAAACATCCGGGCGCTAATCAATAAGGACATCAAGGTTTTTATTGTTACCTCCTCAATTGATCCAAACGACAAGGCTAAGTCTGAATTTTATTCAGCAGTAAAAGGCTACTATTCTAAACCGTTATCTTCTGAAATATTAAAAGCTGTAGCAAGTAGAAGCAGCGAAAAGTAAGTTATCTTGAAACCTTAAGAAATCCACCTTCCTTTTGGGTTTCCTGGTGTAAACTCAGATTTACAGATTTAATATTATTACCTTAATTTTCAGGTAACAATGTGGGTTGATATTTGTGATATAATCGTTCTTTTTATTAATGATCTGAGAGGGCTGTTTAGCCCTTTTAAGCTTTTCTTCAAATAAGGAAAGCGTCCTCAACTTCCATCGAGACAATATACATAAAGCCAAGGCGTTTAACGCAATTAACTCAAGTTCAGGAAATATCATGTAATTTCCTGAACTTACCTGAACTGAGTATGAAAGCTTAACAGTGAATTGAAAGTAATAAATAGAAAATACCTACTTAATTTCGTACTCAGAAATTATTGTCCTTTTAAACTCCATCACTTCCGGTGAAATTTTAAACCCACTACCTCCGTACCCTTTTCCGAAAGTTTGTATTTCTTCATTGGATTTATAGTAGTTCCCATCAGCGCTTCCAGGACCGGCATTACTTAAAAAAACAAGTTTACCTAAAGTAACATTAGCTCTACTGCTCAACTTGGTTGCAGACTGGAAGGCATCATCATAGGCTAAAAGATCTGCTTCACGGAACAGACTGTCTGCCTTGGAATGATCAAATTCTATTCTTGATATACTGCTGATCTTGGTCTCTAGCAATTTTCCTGTCAACTCTGTAAACTTCTTTATATCATGCAATACAAAATCGATCGATTGCTCCGCGTGGTAGCCCATAAAAACATTTGTGCGCCCGTTATATTCATAACTCTTATTGGCGGAAATACTACTTGTTTTTATATCATTCTCCGTTGCTTTAAACTTGTTGAGAATAGTTAGCACTGAGTCGACAGTCTGCTGGGTCATTCTTACTGCATCAACCATTCTTGGTTGCGTGAAGGATACCTGTAGTGTTAGGATGACAAGGTCAGGTTTAGCTCTGATCTTTCCTTCACCTGTGACCCTAATAGTTTCAGGCTGGCGATTACCGCTCCCAGCGCAAGCAGTCAGGAAGAAGCACAAGAGAGATAAAGTATGTTTCATGAAATTAGTTAATTATCAAGATTAATTAATCATTCATTAGCTTAAGAAACAAAATACGGTAAAGGCAGATTTCCAGGCCAGATAAGGCCCTACCCTCTCCTGCGTTCTAGTAATACCATCATCATTAAACCCAGGATGATCCGTTCGCTCTCTGAAGTTTCTATTTCTTCCAGTTTGTCTAGTCTGAATTTCCTTCCAAAGAAAGAAGACTCTTTAGACAGGCGAGCTACAAGCGCTCCCTGTGAATCGGCTACTGTATATTTAGGATGAAAGAAATAACCCGTAAATATTCCTAAAAACGGAACTTCTGCAAGTAGTGCATCAAATACTTTAGTCCAGGGATTCTCTTCCCGAATGTTGAATTCAAGATTCTTACCCTCATCAAAAATCTGATAACTGGCTTTCCATAATGATTTCATGCCTTTTCTACCAACACTTCCCAGAGCCAGGTCATTACCATCTGAGAACGCATAATTAGCATTAAAGTCTATCCAGCGATCCGCTTTTATTTGGTATAATAACTCCGTTTTACTCTCATCTGAATAGATCATAATTGCTTCCTTAAGCTTAAAAAGTTTCTGCCTTACAAAAGCAATAGTTCGACCTGTGGCATCTGTGACTATAAAGTCGTTACCAAAGGTGCCAATTTTAAACTTGAAGGTAACGGGATATTCAATTTTGGAAACGTTAATGCTTGAATTAAAGGTTTTGTTTAAGGTTTGGCTGTCGTTTGTCATACTTCTATTTTATTCGTTAAATATAGAAAAAAAGCAATTCTGCAGAATTTAAAAATTGGAATATTCACGGGGCTGGTAAAAAGAAAAACCTCCGGCTCGTATTATTTAAAACACTTCATGTCGAAGCAATTTCTAATTTGAGGCGGAGGTCATAGGTAGCTGCAGGGCTGCATGTCAAAAGACTTATTGTCTTGACCCTTTTGTTTTTTTCAATTTATGTTTGAATTAGTTTGAGCGCAACTCTTTCAAGGTAGATGTAAGGCTGCGAAATGTCTGGTAGATGTTAAGTATAATTATAAAATTTAAATGCGTTTAATAAATAAGAGACACACCACAAACAGTGTTTTAAACAGATTGTTTTAGATAGATGTCTCCGTTCTTGTTATTACAAATTTGAGAAATAATCTACTCCCAAATTAGTTGGATAAGACATTTTAATGGTTACAAAAGACTTTCTTCTCCTAGACTACTGATAATCAATATTAAAGGTTAGAGGGATTATGTCCAAAATATTTTTTGAAGGCCGCACGGAAGTTACTTTGGTTGTCGTATCCCATCATTAGAGCTACCTCTTTTATCGTTCGTCCTTCATTAAGGAGTTTTTTAGCAACCTTCATCTGTTTTTCCTGATAGTACTGGAACATCGTTACCCCATATGTGGCTTTAAAGATCGTTTTGAGTTTAGTGGGACTTATATTAACAGCAGTTGCAATCCTTTCAATTCCGGGAAAGCTTTGCATTACAGATTGGGTAATAAGATCTTCTGCTCTGGCCAGCAAGCGCCGATCGGATTCGGTAGTTGACACCGCACCAGAATAATCGCTTTTTGAAACTTTGGCAAGAAAACTTGCTATAAGTTGGAGACAAACAATGCTTAGCTGGATGTTTCCTAAGGTCTCATTATTATCCCGCAAATGATTCAATAAGCTATTTGTTAGGTGGTTTCCCTCAGGGATAATATCAGCCCATGTTTTAAAGGTATTATTAGAATCAATAAACTTCTTAAAACTACTAAACTCACTCTCTTTATCCCATTTCAGGTTTTTTTTTAGCCAGTCTTCGTTGAAAGCGATGTTAATAAAAACACCACTATCCCCCGGATTGAAATAGCTGTTCACTTCCGTTCCGGGCTTAGATATTGACCATCCTTGTTTGGGAATGGTTAGTCCGTTTATAGCAATCCCTCTTGTCCTGCTACTATATCTGAAGTGATTAAGAAAGTAATAGTCACAGCGTCCTGTATCTTTAAGTGCTTTTGTTGCTACATGCTTTTTAAAAGTGATCTCTGATACTAATACCCAGAGGCCATCGCCTATTTTCCGGTAATAAAAAGTACCTTCAGAAAATATGCTTTTAGTTTTAATTGTACTAGTGGCGGGATCGTGTTTGGTAAAAGGAACACGTTTCAGAGACTCGACCATTAGTTCTGGCGAATTGGACAAATAAGGAAGCTCAAAGTATCCATCTCTGTAAAACAGGAGGTACTTTCTAAACTCTTTAAACCAGTTATTAATTCGCGTTTGAAAACTCATTAAAATTGGATTGGTTAGGAACGACTAATAGATCAGCAATTTTTCTACGACGGGTTGAAATTATAAAGAATAATTTGATGTTTGAACATATGATTAAGAAGAATGTGAAAAATGATCGCAACTTACTTAATTTTAGATAGCTAAATTTTTCTGTCAACTTACGAAAGTTTATTTCATACGGATTTCCATGTCAATTAAAATTTAAATATTACTTCTGCACTACCACCATATACCGGAGGGTTAAGAAAAGTTACCATTAAGTGTAATATGAAATCATTATAAAATAAATTTAATTGTACATAGAAAAGTTTACTCTCTTATATTGCCTTTTTATTCATTAAAACTTAAAACTATGTTAGTTAGCATCAACACAGATCATCACATTCAGGGAGGTGAAAGACATATAGCGTATTTCTCAGAATTTATAAAAGAAACGCTTAGTCGCTTTAGCACTTACATTACCCGTATTGATGTTCACGTTAGTGACGAGAATGGACCAAAAGAGGGCAAGGATGGAATAAAATGCGTGATTGAAGCAAAATTGGAAAGCTTGAATCCTGTAGTTATAACCAATTTCGCAGATACACCAGAGCTTGCAATAAAAGGAGCAGTTGACCGGTTAAAAGGAAGTCTGGATTCTGTAGTTGGTCGGTTGAAAGAGCATTAAGCTAAAAATTTAACTATTCTTTCAAAATTTATAAGGTTTGCTATTTAAATAATGCCCGTTAGATTTATACGGGCGCTTTTTTTAAGTCCAGAGTAAGCCTGTTATTATTTAAAAGACGATCAATAGCCTGTGCGGCCTTTTCAAATCTTTGACACCAATGGCCTTCAATTTCTATCAATTTAACGTCGGCTTGCTGTAGTATCTCTCTGTGAAAAGTATCCAATCGATTGCGGTCTTCTTCACTTAGCCTTCCTCCATCCTGAACGAATGGCACATCGTTTTTGAGATACAAATAAAGGTCTGCCTTGTTATGATTCAAAAGAGACTCTTCCACTTCCAGATCTTTATTGAACACAAATCTGGAATAGGATCTGGTGATATGAATATCGGTGTCAATTATGATAAGCGGATGGTCACCACCTGTTGCATTTACTATTCTGGTTGAATGCTCATGAGCAACGGAGATAAGATCATCGTAAGAAAAATCTTTGGAATCCTTAATTAAATCCCGGCCAGCTTCCGTAACCAGTGTACACTGATAGTGGTCTGCAAGTTGAGCGGCGAGAGTAGACTTTCCTGTAGACTCTGTTCCAAGGATAACCACCTTAAAAGCTAAATAAGTTCTGGAGGATTTCGGAAGATATTTCCAATTAGATAAAAGGTCTTGTCTTATTGCAGTTGCAGAAACAGGTACGATTTCTCTTTGCCGGTCGAAAGGAATATGTATGATATTCATAAAGGAAGCTACGTAATCGCCATAGGGTTCTGAAGTAACTACTAGGTTATAATCAGGGAACATTTCTTTGAAACGGGCCGACCACAGCTTGGAAACCTCCTGTGAGGATTCTGAAGTATTAGGTAATTCAGATTCCAGGTAATTGAAGATCTGTATGCTTAAATTATCCGCACTACCGAGACTGTTCGCTATCCAGCTTTTCCTTGTTTCTCCATCCACCCCTTCCCTATCGCTGCAACAAATCAGTACAGATAAGAAATCGCATTTAAGCAGGGCAAAGCGTATGAGTGCCTCATGTCCTTTATGAAAAGGTAGAAACTTTCCAAAAACAAATGCCTTAACCATTGATCAGCTGTTTTCTCCAATAATGATACCCGTAAATGGCCATGCCAAGGAACACAAAATATTCTAGTGCTAAAAAATAGATCCCCTTTACGGAATAAAGCACCACACAAATCAGGTCTACTGATATCCAAATGTACCAATTGTCTAACTTTTTCTGAGACAACAAGATGGTAGCAAAAATACTGGCAGTCATAACCAATGAGTCAATGTAGGGAAATGCTGCTGGAATTTTAAAGTATTGTGGCAGGTACAAATGAAGGTTTTGAATCAAATAACCAGCAGGGATTGATAGTACTACTATGAGGAGGATTGTGTTACCAAGAGAACCAAAGCTTAATTTTTTGATAGTGTTCTCCGGGGTTTTCACCTTCCAGTTGTACCAGCCATATAGGGTAACTGTAAGAAAGTAAACCTGTAAAAACATGTCGGCATAAAGCTGGACCTGAAAAAACAAGAGGAATAAAAATACCTCGTTAAGAATACCTGTTGGCCATGTTAGGATATTAACCTTTGAGGCCAGGAATACAGAAATAAAACCGAAGAGGGTGCCGATCAATTCAACATAACTCACGGGATAATTGAGGACAGTAAAGGCAATAGTTTCTATATCAAAAAGACCCATCAGAAGTATTATAAATCAGTTTCAGAAAAGTAACTGGAGTAGGAAACTATTTTGGCAGCAGTTCCATCGCCTACCTTTTCTATTTTAACCTTTACAGGAACGGCGCCAAAGATAGCAAGCAATTCTAAAGTGAGTGTTTCTGTTAGTTCCTCGTTGGTCCAAGCTTCAAAATGTAATGCAAGGCTGGCCTCCTGATGAAGTCTAAAGCCAGCAAGAGGAAACTTCGTCATTCTTCTCGAGATATCAACGGGGTTAATTAATTTTCCTTCCAAGGAATAGAATGTCACCTGTTTACGAGCCTCAAGATCAATTAGGAAAGGTATTCCGTCCTCCATCCTCAAGCTACAATAGTCGCCGGTTCGATATCTTACTAATGAAAGGAAAGGATTATTACCGCCACTTACAACCAGTTCGCCCCTTACTCCTTCTGACAGTACTTCGTCCCGGTCAGGATGGAATATTTCAAGAAATAGATCAGGACGTATAGACCTATGTCTTCCATTTTCCGCAACAGCGATATTCCGGCATTCCGTTAGGGAATAGACATCGAGCACTGGAACATTAAAATAATTTTCCAGCTCCGCCTTTACACCTGCATTTAATTTCATTGCGGAGGAAATTAAAGCTTTAGGTTGAATTTGCGGTTTGAGTTCAAGAAGATCCATAAAGGCAAATGGGTCACCAGTAAGAATTTCAGGGTTGTATTTTTCGAGATACTTGACCCGGTGGGTGGCATCTTTCCAGTCTGCAGTATTTAGATTGATCTTTAAAATGCCCTTTCCTCTTAAGTAGCTTGACAATGAGGCGTAAGTTAAGGTAGATTGCTGGGAACATATTAGCGCTATAGCCACTTTTCTTGCTTTATCGCCAATAGAGATACCATAAAGGTCCAAAATGCTTTGCATTTGAGGAAGCCAGCAGGCCTGGGAAACAGGATCAAAAAGCACGTCCAGTGGAGCTCCAGTGGTTCCCGACGTCTGGTAAACCAATAACTCATTCAAATCCGCCTCTTTCGACACAAAAGCCCAGGGCTGCTTTCTAATATCATCCCTGCTTATGCTGGGTTGATTAAAGAATCCTCCTTTCCTGTTATGGTAGAAGGGCACATTGATAAGACAAGCTTGAAAAAAGGCACCCAGCCATTCTGGAAATTTGCCCTCTGTCCAAAACTCCGTCTTGCCACGAATTTCCAGGGCATAGTTTTCTACCATTGTAAGCGAGTTGGCCGTTAGTCTGTCTCCACTCATAAAATTGAATTTAGGAGCTAAATGGTCCTGCCTCAACTCATTTAACAGACTTAAATCCTGAATTAATGGAAATCGTTCCTTGTCCGACAAAGCTATTTGAGGTCCTTTATTATTCCCTTCCATATACATTTGCTGCTTCCCTGGCTTTCTGTTCGGCCATTTTCCTACGAATTTCCATCATTCGTTCAAATGCCCCGGATGACTCTTTCAGAACCTTTTGCCGTTTTATGGTATCTAGTGCATCCAATCTGTCCTCGGCCTGTATCTGGGTTTCCCTGTCGGTCAGGATCTCGCAACATCGGAGAGCAAGACGCACAAATTCTTCTGTTCGATCTTCATCCTCCAACCATTGCATTTTCTCTACCAGGGGTGCAAGCACAGGTAATTTTTGAAACATAAATAGCCTTATTGCCGGAAGGAGTTCAGGCTTTCCCTCGAAGATTGAATGCGAAAATAGCCAGCAGCCGATTCGAATTGCTGGAATGATATTCCCATCCAGATCATTTAACTCTTTGGTGGATGGAATAGCATTATTATCCAAAAGAAAATCGCCGGATACCATACGGAAACAGTCAGCCACAAGTGCATGAGTATTAATACTTACAGGATTTTCAACTGGTTGTTCCAGAAAAACTTCAGGACAGCCTTTTAAATGAGATAAGAGTGTATACAATTCAACCATAGCTCTTATTTACTAATTGATGGTGCGGTAGTTTTCTACTGAAAAGCTTCTTGCAAAATCAAGTAATTCCTTTTCATTAGTAACATAATAGATCTTCCAACCCATTTTTACTAAACGGGCAGCCTCCTCCTGATGCCATTCTGGATTTGAATGCAGCACAAGCGATCCATGTCCTCCTGCGTTCCTCAGTGCTTTTTCGATGATGGTCCAGTTATCCTCCGGACTTTTAGTTTCTGCAGAAAGCATACTGAATATATCGTCGTCGGTAACGATAACTATATGCGATTTTTCTTTGGTAGGAAATTCAAAGGGAGTATTTAAACGTGCAATTCCGAAGGCGTAACCTGTACCCAGGTAAGAAGTAAGGACAGTTAGTACATCCTTTTCAGAAGTAATATACCCTTCACTTTCTAAAAAACTACCCGGCTCGCCCGAAAGGCAAGCCATTACCTTTGCTCCAGCCCTTAACGCTGAGAGCCCTATTATAGAAGCAGCAAGTACCGGCCAGGAAAATGTGAACCTGGGATTGCCCATAGAACCGGAGCAATCTACTCCAATGTAAACGTTAAGTGGCCTTTCCTTATCTGACTTATCCTCATCAGGGCCATAAACCCTTTTTAGCGTATTGTAGCCGGGAATGATCTCGGGCGAATAGATGGACGACTCGAGCCAGTCTATCTCGTCGATCGAATCTCCAAGATCCCAATTATCTGTCCCTTCTGGTAATGTAAAAGATACAGGCGTGCTTTGCTCAAGAGGAAACTCAACCAAATGAGGCTGAGCAATCTCACGGTAATAATTATTTAAAAGTTCCTGCTCAGTAAGTGACGGATTTATTTTACTTAAAAGATCTATATAGATACTTGGTTCAAGGTAGCGTTGTTTGGGTCCTGTTCCTCCTCGAAGCGAAATTCCTAAACCGCCACCATTTGCTTTCGTGTCATCATCCTTCAACCCGAGGGCTTCCCTTCTTGGATCTACATTACCACTGACGGCTTCATCATCGATCTCTGTAATACCTGCGATTATACCACCATTCATGCCCGCAGTTTCGGCATCCAGGTAGACTATTAATGACTCCCTTGATTTGCGGTAATCTTCATCCTCTAAAATATAAGGGTATACTAAAGCCGTAAACCTTCCAGCCCCATCAAGCCAGTTTTTTGAATAGCTTCTTATTAAAGAGGCTAATAAAGAAGCATCAGCATCAATTTCCTGACTTTCAAAATGAGAAGACATGGTAAGTTCACGACGATTAAGTCGCCATAAATACTCATATGTTCTCATTATCAATGTCCAAAGCTTTGAAAAAGTAACTCCTCGATTAACTTTTATATAAACACTTGCCATATCCAGGCCTTTTGACCGCTGGAGCATATCGTTTATCAAAAAATCCGAATATATATTAGCAACGAAAGCTGTTCTATTCTCGATCCCGGCCAAACCCCACTGTATACGGGATAGCAAGACGGCGTTGTCATGTAAATTTGCCGGGGTATAAATGTGATGACCGATTTCGTGGGCAAGTACCTGAAGTGCATAATCCCCAACCTCAAGTTTCATAACTTCCTGAAGGTCTATTACAATCCGGTGGTCGGTTAAACGTATCATTGCAAAGCTTCCCGCCAACCCCTCTTTTTTTGCCTCTGCTGACGTAAGACACCACACTGGCTCCCTCAGCTTGACAAAAGGGCTCCAAAGGTAACGGGCCTTGTCCCAGTAGGATTGCCAGCTTAGCTTCAGTTGATCCGTTGTTGTTTCGCTATTCATGAGGAATGCTATAGAGGAATAAATAATGAGATGAGCTTCTCGACACAACTAAAGTTGACTTATTTGCAGCTACGGAAGTAACATCATCAAAAGGTATTGGAAAATGTTTCTGTATTTTCCTCAACTGATTCTCCCTTGATTGAAGCGCCTGTTCCTTTATATAATCCGCTGATACTGGAATGTCACTTATCAAGACGGTACCTAAAGCGTCAGCGAAAAGAGCACTACTGGAAACGCCATCTGATGCAACGATAATATTCTCAACAAGAGCAACTAAAGGAGGTTGAATAAAAGCTTTACCATAACCATAAAACCCACCTGCAACTCCTTCAAAACTACCATATTTTTCCTTTCTCCAGCCTAATTCAATCAGGTCTGCTATACGAACATTTTTCACTTCCCCCTGAATAAGCTCCAGCACTTCGCCAGGCAGATCTAAATAAATTTTAGCTGCTTTTTCACGGAGGTGAGCCATGCCACAAGTCCATGCTGCAAAACGACCGTAGTCTAAGAAAAGCTCCACGCTTTTGCATTTTGTTGCAAGGTTCCTCATCAGGTTTAACCAATTCAGAACCTTCTCAGGTTGATGCTGCCGTAGAGATTCGAGAGCTGTGTTTATAGCGTTTAAAATTCTTTGAGGTTGTAGTACCAGTAGTTGAGGAATATGAAGGCAGAGGTTCCAGCCATGCTTATACTCCTCTTCATGAGTTATAGCAAGATTATTTCCTAACAGAGATAAAGAACTAGCATATAACGCTTTAAAAACTTTCGGTAGTGACTCTGGCGCTACTTTATGAACTGCAATTATGAGCGGCTCAACATTTTGGACAATCCACTTGGAAAGCATCATTGAGTTTATGGCGCCCGACTTTAATTCCTGTTGATAATACATTTTATTGTATTCATCAGAAGATTCTTTGAGATATTCAATTAAGGGAGGAAACCTTACCTTTTCCATTGCAGCCAACGTTTATAGTTGCAGTAACGCTGATAGTAATATTTTAGCTTGAGTATGTCGTCTGCACGGTACCCGTATAACTTCTTTTCCTGCGACCATTTATAGAGCTGTTTCTCAATGTCCTGAAGTCGTTTATCCACTTCCCTGAGGCTAACGTTTTCCAGGCCTTGTCTGAACTGTTCGTCAAATATATCCATAGGATCATTACGGTCGAGGTCCATACTCAGGTATTCCTGGCAGGATATATCAAAGATCTTCCTTAACCAAACCACTTTATCTACGCGATATTTTTCATTGCCAGGCTGATCAAAGAAAGGAGATTCTAGATGAGGGGTAAAAGTATCATGCAGCACAAAAGGTAGAATCTGTCGGATGTCTTCAAGTTCCACCGCTTTGTTCCCTCTGAAATAAGCGAGGGCTTTAGAAAAAATTAAAAGTGTTGTTATTTTACGAACAGAAATTCCATTACAGGTTTGAGAGCCAAGATCCTTTACATGATCCTTACCCGTTTCCTGACGGAACAGGGTTTTAAAATCAATTCCTGAAAGTTTTACAGTATCCTTCGTCATATATTCTAGCCGGTCTGACGCTGACTCAAAAAACTCAAACTGTCGGCAGAAGAATTCAATTCGTTTACGAAGTTCGTCAGATATCTTTACAGCCCTTATTTCTCTATTTATTTGATTCAGCTCCTCTTCAGAAAAAATGATCTCTTCCGGGATCATTGCCTCTGGCTTATAGTTCAATTCGATCCGTTTAAGCAAATCATCAATAAAGCGAGTATTAAAATGAAAAGCCCGGATAACAATATCGATCCTGTCTTTTAATGCCTCGATAACCTGGTAAGTCCCTCCCCCGGCATCGTCATTTGCCGTTAAGTACCAGGCGGACGGGGGGCACTCGAAAATCTGATCAAAGATTTCGGCATAGTTATCAGAAAGAACCGTTAAAAGGGCTGATTGAGTTCTGGTTGGAATCCGGTTGTATTCATCAATAATTTTAACATTCATGCCCAGCCATTTTCTCCAAGCGATCCTGATATCCGAAGTTTTTTCAGCCTTAACCATATCCGAGGGCAAAGGGTGACCTAAAAGATCGGCAATCGTCATTTGCGGCTGGCCGTGTTGAATTGCCCGCATTACATCCGTTTTTGAGTATCCAGCCAGTAATCCCATCAAAATACAGGTTGCTGTTTTCCCTCTTCCAGGACCACCAACAATAAGGCATTTGCCTCTCACAATTAAGTTTAAAAGTGGCACTAAAACACAACTGGAATAACTTTGCCCTTTTGGTAGGCTCAGTTGCACTTTACTATCCCCAAAACTAAATTGCTTTGGATCTCCATCGTCATACTCGATATCGTAAAACGGACTTATAATAGCGGTATTGCTTATCCAGAAATAAGCCTGACGGAGCTTCTCATCCAATCCCGTTGACTTCTCCTCCTCGCTGGAATTCTCTTCGCCAGAATACAGGTCCTTAATATTAAACCTTTCAGGCGCAGCAGCTTCATGAGGATTCGTTGGAGCCGAGGGTACTTTTTGAAAAAAACCTAATGTCTTATTTAGAAAATCCATAGTTAAGGTGTTCGGATAATAAGCTAAAGTAAAAGAAAAATCTGGTGGAGTTATAGCAAGTAACTGGCAAATTTCAACTATTTCAATCAGGGTAAACTTTTTACTTATAAAATTAGTATAAGCATTATTGTAATAAAATCTACGATGTAAAGGCATGATTCAAGCTGAAAAAGAACAGAAACGACTTGAGCAGGTAAAACGGTTTATTGGCAGAAATTTCGAGGTAGAGCGTGAACTCACAGCAATTGTACAGCTAGCAGCTGAAGTTTGTAGAACGCCTACCGCTTTGATTACATTCCTTGATTCTGATACACAATACATCCGTTTTAAACATGGCTTTAATTTCGATACGACATCCAGGCAAGATTCGTTTTGCAGACATGTGGTGGATGATGAAACATTTATGGTGGTAGAGGATGCGAAAAAAGACGAGCGTTTTGCTTTAAATCCTTTGGTAACAGGTAATCCTCACATACGATTCTATGCTGGAAGTCCCTTAACCACATCAGAAGGCTTTCATTTAGGTAGTCTGTGCGTTATTGATCAACTTCCGGGCGAATTGACCCGGTTGCAGAAGAAGACATTAGAAATGCTTTCAAAACAAGTGGTCTACCTTCTTGAACTTGATGAGAGCTTGAAGCTGATCCGAGAGCAGCTGGACGAGGCCCGTCGCAAAGAAAATGAGCTAAGATCCTTTTTCGAAAGTTCTATAGATAATCACCTCTTAATATCCCGTGATTTCGAAATACTGGCGTTCAATAAAACCTGGGCTCGTTTTGTTAGAGAGCTGAACGGGATGATACCGGAAAAGGGAAAATTACTTACCCTTTATTTTCCTGCTGAAGATTATGGAAAGTTTTACCTCGACTGCAAGAAGGCACTTGGAGGAACGGCAGTCTTTGACGAAATTAATTTAGAAGTAGGCGGTAGCGATCTTTGGTATTTGCTTAAAATCGAACCTGCATTTAATGCAGAGGGAGAAATATTCGGGTTGTCTGTAAACTTCTCGGATATTACCTCAAAAGTGAAACACGAAAAGCTTTCCCAGCAAAAGAGCGATTCGTTGGAAAGCATCGCATTTATTCAGGCTCATGAACTTAGACGTCCGGTTTCCTCCATCCTCGGAATAGTGTCTTTAATGAAAGAGACAGAAGCTTTTAGAAAATCCGATGAACTAGGTTTACTGGAGGCAGCAACAGAAGAACTTGATGGGAAAATTCATGAGATTTTAGGTCGGACGAATATGAAGTAGCAGACATTTTTTAAGGTACCTTTTATTAAAGCGGATGAGGTTGAGCTACCATGATTTTATAATTATCTACGTGATTAAACCAAAAGCCTCTGCCCCCCTCTAAGGAACAGCAGCGATATTTTAATTATGAAAAATCTTTTCTATTTATTAGCCTTTGCAGCAGGTATACAAGCTTGCGCATCAAAACAAGAACTGCCTGCCACTTCTTATTCTCGCTCAGAATCTCGTATTAACCAGCGGAAGCTTGGTAATATTGCTGAAAATGAGAAGAACATAAGGTTACGAAAGCTTGCCCTTCAGAAACTCACCAATCAACGAGAGTTAGGGAATATTGCCGGAACAGAAACGAATGAGCGACTAAGGAAAATTGCCATAGAAAAGCTAACCAATCAGCGGGAATTGGGTAAGGTTGCCCAACATGAACAGAGTAAGCAATTGAGGAAGCTGGCTATTGAAAGACTTACTAATCAGCGGGAATTGGGTAAAGTAGCTGAACGTGAGAATGAAAGAAAATTGCGACGGCTAGCCATTGAGAAACTTACTGACCAGCGCGAATTAGGAAATGTAGCTGAAAATGAAAAAAACACACAACTAAGGAAACTGGCCATCAAAAAGCTTACTGATAAAAAAGAGCTGGCAAAAGTTATAGAAAAGGAACAAAAGAACTCGCTTAGAAAGATCGCATTAAAAAAATTATAGAAGTGTTATAGAAATTTTATCAGCTAGCACTATCGATTTACCACTCTTAAAGTTTAACCAAAGCGAGGATTAAGATAAATAAGGAATGGGGTGATCCTGCTACCCTACTGGATCACCCTTCGAAGTAATTAATGGATCTTACTTTCTCCGCTCGTATTCCAAACTTGCCAGAATAAATGGACCAACAGCTTTTCCTTCGTTTTGTGTAACCGTGACATCTTTACCGCATAAGTAATAGTTCACTGTTCCTGTTCTTGACATGTCTTTTGCGGGACCTAAACCAGCTGAGGCGCAAGACTGAATAATATCAAGCTCACCATTCACCCCCTCCCTGATGAAGTTTGTTAGTAATCCATTGTAGGCCTTCTCTGCCACGGACATAAATTCCGACCTGTTTAATACTCCCAGACGAATCCCTTTGAAATAAGCATAGGTGAACATAGAAGATGCTGAAGATTCAAGGTAATTGCTCTTATCACAGTTATTAACATACTCACCGTTAATAAAATCGCCCTTACCATCTGCCCTCTTGCGCTCATCGTATTGCAGCAACTGATACCAGTTACCACTTTGTTTATCTTGATGACGGGCCAAACCTTTGGCTACCTGATTCGTAATTTGAGTTAAAGCAGAATAATCAGGATGATCTTTAGGCATTTGTTCCAGCACATCAACTAATGCTGCGAAGAACCACCCCATCCCTCTACCCCAAAATTCAGGAGAGCAACCTTTATACTCGCCATCTTTCCTTGCCCAGAAAGAATCTTCATTCTGAGGATCTGCGCTCCAGGCATGGTAATTAAGTTGTTTAGCTTTATCATAAGTGTGCTCGTTAAGGATCTTAAATTGCAGGGCAATATCCGACCATGACTTATAATTTTCCTCCCGGCTTTCCAGAATACCAAAAGTTCCCTGCCAACCGGCATATAAGGCCGGCCCCATGTAAAGTCCGTCCAGCCACATTTGATTAGGATACTGGGCTTTATGAAAAAAACCGCCAGTGCCCGGCTTTCCCGAACCAATACGGCTATGCTGATACTTGAGCTTATTCCTCAGAAATGTTGCACAATTCTTATAACGTTCAGCATCGGCCTTATTTCCTTTCTTCAGCTCGGTTTGATAAAGCGTGAAAAATATTTTTCCTGCCGCCAGATCATCAATATTACTTGCACCTACAGCTACCGTGTCTTTTCCCTGGAGACAGTGGTCGGCATACGCTTTGACAACCTGATAGTATTCTTCCTTCTCGGGATACTGCTCCCAGGCTTTAATCACACTAAATGCAACTAAACCAGGAACATAATCCCAATGGGCTTTTACCAACTGCTGCTCGGAGCGATTTGTGTTAAAAGTTTTCAAAGCCCGTCGTTCTACCATTTGTTGTGAGTACTTAATACTGCTGGTTCTCTTTTTATGGATGCTTGCACAGGAAAAGAGAAAACTAGCAGAAATAATTAAAAGAACTTTAGATACCTGGGAGTAATATTGTATTTTCATTGAACCTGGTTATTTGAAGAAATTAGTATTGGTTACATTTCCGTAGGGCGAAGATGCGTAATTATATTTTTGCCTGATAATACTGTATTAAGAATTTGGTTAACAAAACCGTGACGAATTCGGCTTATCTTTGCCAAACAAAGCATGGCAGTATCCTACATCTCCCTAAAGCAACTCCTCACTCAGGTTCAGAATACGTTACGAGAACGTTTTCCCGCTTCCTATTGGGTAAAAGGAGAAGTTGCTGGTGTGCGAAAAATCGGAAGCCATGTTTACTTTGATCTGATTGAACTGGAAAAGGGAGCTAAGGTAGCGCAGATCAGAGCCTGTGCTTTTATGGGAGAAGGAACCATGGCTATCACTGGTTTTGAAAAAGCAACCGGTCAAAAATTTGCAGAGGGAATTAAGATCGGGGCCCGTGTAACCATCAATTATCATCCAGTTTATGGTTTGAGTCTTGTCCTTTGCGAAATTGACGCTGAACTTACGCTAGGGGGTATTGAATTACAAAGAAAGGAAACCCTTAAAAAGCTTCTGGCGGAGCACCCTCAAATCATTCAGTTTCAAAACGGAAGCTTCATTACGCCAAACAAGCTTTTGCCTCTGCCCAGAGTTATTCAACGAATTGCTCTAGTTACCTCGGCAAGCTCTGATGCTTATTCTGACTTCAGTCATTGTCTGGAAAGCAATGAGTTAGGTTATAAGTTTCAGATAGACCTGTACAATGTTTTGGTGCAGGGTTACGGTGCCCAGTCCTCATTATACGATGCATTTAGCAAAATAAGAGTCTCCAATAAAGCATACGATGCAGTGGTGCTTACTCGTGGCGGTGGCGCTCCTGCAGATTTTCTTCCTTTTGATGATTATCACTTAAGCCTGGCGCTAGCCTCATTCCCTGTTCCTGTAATCACAGGAATTGGTCACCATATGAATCAGGGTATTTGCGATTTCTTTGCCAGGATCCATACAAAGACACCAAGTATTGCTGCCCAGTTTATTATAGATCATAATCATAATTTCGAGAGACAAATAAAAATGCTTGCCGGGAACATACATACCAAGGGACAGGAATTATTATCCCGGAGTAACCGGAACCTGCACCTAATCGAGGAGGGACTGGTACGATCAGCTAAGTATGAACTTAGCCGCCGGGAACTAGGTCTCGATCGAAAAGCTGAGCAAATAACAGGGTGTGCAAAACGATTGCTGAACGGTTCGGAACAGAATTTGAAATCAAGACAATACAACTTGAATAATAAAGCAAGAGGAATTCTTCACAGCCACGAGAAAGATGTCCAGGAGAAAGTTATAAGGATGGGATATCGGGTACAGCAGTTGCTTAAAGAAGAAAAACAAAAGGTCACCTTGCTCCAAACACAAGCAGTGATGGCTATTCCGCGCCTATTAAGCAGTCGGCAGAAAGAACTAGAGCGCTTAGGCGAGGGAATAGCTGGTGCCAGTCCTGAGAAAATACTTAAGAGAGGCTATGCTTTATTAAGAAAAGATGGCCGGATATTAGATTCTTCAGGTACACTAACACCGGGAGAACAAATTCAAATCATTACTCATAAGACACTGATTAATACAGAAGTTAAAAATACCGAAGAATACAATGGAAGAGAATTTGAGCTATGATACTGCCTACAAAGAACTTGAGCAGATCTATCTGGATATCAATAACGAACAAGTATCTATAGATGAACTTGCAACGAAAGTAAAACGTGCCTCTGTACTTATAAATTTCTGTCAGCAGAAACTTAAGAATACAGAAGAAGAAATTAATGGGATTCTTGGCGGTATGTAACTACCCTAATAGCTTCTTTAAACTAAAAGAAGCTATTAGGGTAAGCAGGCATCTGTTCTCGTTAGTTCAATAGATTGATCAAATTTAACTGCAGCTGTATCAACAAACACGTCTTTTCCTCCTTCGGACTTTATATTACCATAACCTTCAATAAAGCCTTTAGCTGTTTTTTTGAAGATCACTTGTCGCTGTGATGTAGCCCCTTCCGACTGGAAAGTATAGTCTGCTAGTAATACATCATTAATAAAGGTTCCAGTAAATGTTCCCCTTGACCTATCTTTTTCAAAAAAGTTGTAGAGTAAGCTTCCTTCAACATTCGATTCATTTACCGCCGTTATTGCTAGCTGGAAAGTATCTCTCTTTAACACGCCAATATAACAGCCTTTTAAGGGCTCGTCCTCAACCTTCGTTCTATCCTCATTAGATGTTTGCACGCTATCACTGGCCGCTGTCGTTTTACTGGTATTATTGCAGCTACTCATCACGCCAGCTAAAAGCAAGATAAATGCTATGTTCTGAAGTTTTTTCATAATCTATTAAGGCAAACAGTTTTCTTAGGACAATGTTCGTTCAAACTGATTGTTTGAATTTCGCAAGTCATTATGTGAATTATACAATTGAAAATGAAATTATCATAATAACTTTAAACTGTTGCAGGATCTGCATATTTTAGAACTTTAGGCTCATGAATTTATCTATGAAAACAGAGACAATTGAAGACTTTTACAGGATTAAGTTCGATCGATTACCGGGCAATTTGCACCAGGAGACCGGGCACTTCAATGTTTTCAGGTTGGAAGACTGTCATGGCCCTAATGCTCGTCCCGTAAATTATAGTCGTCGCGATTTTTACAAGGTCAGCCTGATCAGAGGAAGGAACAGGTACCACTACGCTGATAAGAGTGTGGAAATAGCTGGTTCTACCCTTATGTTTTTCAATCCCAATATTCCATACACCTGGGAATCTCTTTCAGAAGATAAAACAGGTTTCTTCTGCATTTTCTCCAAATCATTCTTCACGGAAAAAATAAGAGGTGGTCTTAGTGATCTGCCTATGTATGCTCCCGGAGGAAGTCCCGCTTACAAACTTGATGCTCAACAAGACGAGCACGTAAGTTCAATATTCCTTAAAATGCTGGAGGAGATTAATTCAGACTATGCCTTTAAGATGGATTTGATAAGGAACTATGTTACAGAATTAACTCATTTTGCGTTAAAGTCCCGGCCTACAGAAACCTTATATCACCACCCTGATGCTAAATCTCGCATAACGGCAGTGTTCACGGAATTGCTGGAAAGACAATTTCCAATTGAAAGCCCTGGGCAGCGCTTAACCATGCGTTCTGCAAAAGATTACGCCGAGCAACTGGCCGTGCATGTGAATCATTTGAACCGGGCAATTAAGGAATCGACAGGAAAAACAACCACACATTTAATTGCTGAGCGATTAACATCTGAAGCAAAGGCTTTATTAAAACACACCAACTGGAATATCTCTGAAATAGCCTATTCGCTCGGATTTGAAGATCCGGCACACTTTAATAATTTCTTCAAGAAACACACCTTATTAACTCCCAGCAGCTTCCGTAACGGGCAAGCTGCATAAACACCTATATCAATCGTTTCCTCAAGCGGTAATCTCCTTTAATTAGGTTGAAGAATTTTAGCAGTAGAGATCCTCTGTTGCCTGGACTTCTTTAGCTCAAGGCAGCAGTTTCTACACTTTTATTCCTGGTGTTTGAATTTCGCAAGTATCTCGTTGAATCTCACAATTTGTTCCTTCTTACGCAGACTAACTTTGAACTATCAAAAAATCAAACATGGAAAGCAAAAAAATATGGTTTATTACAGGAGCTTCAAAAGGCTTCGGACTTAGCCTGGTAAGGCAACTATTAGAAAAGGGACAATTAGTAGCAGCCACCTCAAGGAGCCTGGAAGACCTTAAACAGGCCGTGGGTACAGATTCTTCATCCTTTCTTCCACTTCAGGTTGATCTTGGAAATGAACGGAGTGTGAAAGACGCCATTGCCAAGACGGTAGATACCTTCCAAAGAATAGATGTAGTAATTAACAATGCAGGTTATGGAATTGGAGGAAGTATTGAGGAATTAAGTGATAAGGAAAGCAGGGACAGCTTTGACATTAATGTGTTTGGCACCCTCAATGTAGTGAGGCATGTAATGCCGGTAATGAGGAGCCAGAGGTCAGGACATATATTTAACGTCTCTTCTATTGCAGGATTTTCAGCAACAACGGGCTGGGCTATGTATGCAGCTACCAAGTTCTCTGTAGTTGGTCTTACTGAAGTGTTAGCCGAGGATGTCAAAGAATTTGGTGTAAAGGTTACCATAGTAGCACCAGGTGCATTCAGAACCAGTTTCCTCACTAAAGAGTCTTTGGTCCTACCTGAATGCCCCATAAATGAATATCAAAGTGTGCGCGCCTCTCATCAAAAATACCTTCAGATGAATGGTCAACAGTCTGGAGATCCAGAAAGAGCAGCAGCAGCAATTATACAAACAGCTGAAGAGCCAGAGCCTCCTTTGTACCTTCTGCTGGGTGAAGACGCTTACAACAGGGCAATGCGTAAACTAGAATTCCTGAGGGAAGAATTCAAATTGGGCGAAGAACTTGCACGCTCAATGGCATATAACGGATAAAATCAAACGGATCTTAAAAAACAATATAATGGAAACTAATAAAGTATGGTACGTAACAGGTGCATCCAAGGGATTGGGACTAAGCCTGGTTAAACAATTATTGAATAAAGGACATAAGGTAGCAGCAACTTCAAGGAAATTAGAAGATCTTCAAAAAGCGGTTAGCCCCGAGTCGGAAAATTTTCTACCACTTGCAGTAGACATTAGATCAGAAGCGAGTGTAGAAGATTCCATTACAAGAACAATAAGCAAATTTGGAAGATTAGATGTTGTAGTAAACAACGCAGGTTACGGTTTAGTGGGTAGTTTAGAAGAACTAAGTGACCAGGAATCACGTGAGAACTTTGAAGTTAATGTGTTTGGTCTCCTTAATGTAGTTCGCAAGGCGTTACCACAGTTAAGAGAGCAAAAAGCCGGACACATTATCAACATTGCTTCTATTGCAGGATTTAGTGGCCTGTTCCCAGGTTTTGGAATTTATTGTGCTACTAAATTCGCTGTTCATGGTCTTACAGAGTCGCTCGCTGCTGAAGTAAAAGGTTTTGGTATTAACACCACGTTGGTTTCGCCAGGCTACTTCAGAACTGATTTTCTTACAAGCGGCTCCTTAAGCACTCCTGCAAACCCTTTGGATGCTTACAAGGAAGTGCGCGAGACACAACAAATGCACCAGGAACATATCAACGGAAACCAACCCGGCGATCCGGAAAAAGCCGTTGAGGTAATTATTAGAGCGAGCGAAAGCACTAACCCTCCATTACATCTGTTCCTTGGGGAAGATTCATACCAGTTGGCACAGGATAAAATCAGACTGCTTAACAAGGATCTGGAAGACTGGAAGGATTTGGCAACGAATACAAGTTTTGAGCTGGTTAAATAACAATCCAGAAGTCTGGGCGATAGATCTATCCATTCGTCCAGACTTTATTTAAGCGTAGTACTCGGTTCCTCCGTTTGTAAACAGTACCCGGTTTAACGCATCAAGAAGTAATCGAACGTTCTCATCGTTACTCTCTATCTCCAGGCCTCCTTCATAGTAGTGGTCTGTAAACTGGTCGTACATTTCTTTAGGAGGTTCAGAACCATGTGCCAGAATCCAAATTGCCTCATACAGGTTAATCAAATCGCCGAAAAGACCTTGTATCCAAACATCTAAATAATGCGCATGTGGTCCCCCCTGCTCTTCTACCGCTTCTGTTTCGTATACTCCTTCTGGTAAAACAAGTTCTTCATCTGATAATTGATTAATGTTAGCCAGGGTATTGCGCGTTTCTACCAGGATTTCAATCATCTCGATAATGCCCTTCAATGTAGGGTGATCGATGGCCTTCAGGTACTCCAGATCAATAGGAATCGCATCACCCTCCTTTATTGATTCCTTAAAATCCTGCCACTCCTCTTCCAAGCCTATATTAAACCCCATCTGAAAAAGATTAGAGATGGTGTTATCCAAATCCCAAAAAATAGATATTAGTTGTTCCCTGTAATTAAATGTATCCGAACTCATCCTAAGAATAGTTTAGGGGTTTTAGACGAAAGTAAATACAAATTAAGGAAATAACAAAATCAGACCTTAGTCAATAGATAAAGAGACTAAACCTGAGGAAGATTCGATATTAAATAGTCGGTAAGTAGAGATGTGGTTAAGCGTTAAGATTCAATTTTCATCATATTACATTACACGAAACCTGTCAAAAGCTTGCCAGTACTTGTCTTTGTAAATGGAGTATTTAATATCTAACTGATCACTGTACTTCTCAGTAAGGTGCTCCGCAACCTTTGAAGGTTTTCTAAAATCCTTACAAGCAAAGAAAACTTCTCTTTCTCCGTTACCTGTCTTTCTGCCAATGTTAAGGTAGCCGTCAAAATCCGGGAGAAAGTCCTCTGCCTCAGATTCGATTGAATCAAGAAGCTGATACAGCGCTTCATTAGGCAATCCATTATCTATGGTGCCATCATAAGTAAAACTTAGAGTAAAAATCCAGGGATGAGAAGCTTTACGATCCCAATCCAGCAGCGTCGAATTTATAATAAAATAAAGCGAGTTACCATCGGGTAGCTCAGCCCGCAGCTGGGTGTACTTATCGTCTTGAGTATTGTAACGCAAACCTTCATACTTCTCTACAAACTCATTCTCCCTCCAACGTAAATACTCATCAAGCTTTTCAAAAGGGATAGGTTCCTTTTCTGCCTGATCGGCTCCAATAATAGTAAGATTGTCGATAACTGTTACAGAACGTAATTCCCCTAAATAGTTGTCTAGAAAGATATAAATAGCGGTAGACAACTTATCCAGATTTTCTGGGCTCCCTTCCTTATAAACGATGGTTATATCGATCTCATCAGGAAAGTCAGGATGAAGATTAGGATAAAAGCTTAAAGAATCCTGGGAGACGGAAATATCATCTAAATTTATAGCCATTCCCTTTACATCCACTGGTGGTTTTGATGCAGTAAATTTCCAGTGAGCAATAAAAGGAGCCTCCTCTACCAGTTCCTCAACAAATACAATCCTTTCAATGGCCCCATCTGCAGTTAAAACAAGTTCTGCCGTTTCTTCGTCAAGCATTCCGGTGAGAAAATAGTATCCCTCTCCAAGCTCTGAAAGCTTCTGGGAAAGTGGATTAAAAAAACTATTTTCTATATCCTGTCCGGACTTGACCACCGTGTAGAAAGATTTTTCGTGCTGTTGGAACCATGTCCAGAAATCATAAGTATCTCTTGCCAATTTAAGTAGGAGTAATTCTGTTAAAAGGTTAATTCGTGTAATTTAAATATTCTTTTGAGAAATAATTAAATAAGTATTGTTTAAACAGTGATGACTGCAATTGTTTGCTGAGAATTGAACAAATGGATAATGATTAAGAATATATCTTACTCTGTTAATATTTCCTGGGGCAGTTACCAGACTCAAAAAGTATCGCCTAATGGGCAGGCAACCTATCTATTCTTCAAACAAATAACCACTATAAGCTAGTCCGTTAGCCACACTAATAAAGTTATCTCCAGAATTTATCCTGCTATCAGGAAATTTAGCCGCAAATAGATTTCTAATTGCCTTTACCATAGAGCTTCCTCCCGTAAGAAATAAGCTATCTATTGAACCGGGATCAATGTTTTTCTCCTTCAAAAACTTATCAAGGTAAACTGAAATCTTCTGGATGTCTTTTTTAATAACTTCATCATAGTCGTTAAGAGAGATCATTTCATCTATTTCAATCCCCATCGTTGAATATCTAAAAAGAGAAGTATCATTGTTAGACAGGCTAATTTTGGTTTGTTCTATTGACTGAAAGACCGAGTAGCCTAGATTGTTATCTATTAGGGTTAGGAGATTCTTGAATTTGGGATCATTGTTTGAATAGTGATAGTACTCCTCCATACTTCTTTTTATCCTGAGACTATTGAAAAAATTCATCTTATCCCAGGTGCAGATGTTATCGAACAAGGATATCGGTACTTTTAGAACCTTGCCGGGAGTTGCTTCATACATTGTATCTCTACCAAAGTATGGTGTTCCTTTATTCCACATAAAAGAAGAATCAAAACTATCTCCACCGATATAAATACCTCCACTGGCAATCATGTCCTTACTCCGGTCATTTGAGTAGGCCTGTTCCGGGTCGAGCTCAATGCAGGTAAAGTCTGTAGTTCCTCCTCCCAGATCGGCAACCAGTACCCTTTCTTTGCTTTGTAGTGTGCGTTCGTACGCGAAGGCTGCTCCAATCGGTTCATATTGGAAACGAACATTTGAAAAACCAGCCATCTCAACCGCTTTAGTTAGCCGCGTATGGGCCAGGGTATCCTTAGAGGCATTATCATCATCAAAAAATACAGGGCGACCAATAATAGCCTTTTCACAATTTACACCTGTAATTCCATCAGCTTTCGATTTAAGATCCTTAAGAATCAGCGAAACTAAGTCGGATGCGTTATACCTTCTGCCATTGATACGGGTTTCAATAAAACTGGAGCGAGACAGGATCTGCTTGATGGATTTAATAAACCGCCCCTTCATTCCCTCTTCCAAATATCCTGCGATTGCCTCTTCTCCTATTACATAATTATCATCCTCAGACGCAAGTCGCTCAGGAAAATAGATCAAAGAAGGCACTCTTATAGTTTCAACGAGCTCTTTCTTATCCTCATCATAAATGGATAAAACAGAGTTTGTAGTTCCGAAGTCTAAGCCGTAAAGAAAATTACTCATAATCAAGGGAGAATTGGCACACCAGGCCAAGTACAAAAAAGAAGGCGCAAATGTAGATCTTTTTGTGATGATTGCGGCAGTTAAAGAGGCGAATTACGCCGGCTTTTTTGGCGTTTTTATTCATCAAGATTGCTTTAACGCCTCAAAAAGTATTTCCACTGGATGTCGAGCAATCTTTCCCGTTCCATCTTTTATCTGGTGGCGGCAACTTGTTCCTGTTGCTGCAATTATTGTTTCTTCGTCAGATTGCCTTACCGCGGGGAATAATACTAATTCGCCGATCTGCATTGAAACTTCATAATGTTCTGCTTCATAGCCGAAGGAACCCGCCATGCCACAGCATCCGGAGGGGATTTCTTCAACAACATAGTTTTCTGGAAAAGACAATATAGTTTTGCTGGCTCCTGTTGCTAACCATGCCTTTTGCTGGCAATGCCCATGGAGTATAATCTTCTTTGAGTCGGCCTCAAACTGCTCCTTGCTGATATTTCCTTTCCGCATTTCATTGGCAAGGAATTCGTCTATCAGTAAAGCATGACGACTAATCATCTGGGCGTCTTTTAAGAGGTCTTCATCCACCAGATCAGGATATTCATCACGAAAAGTTAATATGGCAGATGGTTCGATTCCGATCAAAGGGGTTTGTTCTGAAATTAAGGTAGATAATAACCTTACGTTATCATTTGCCAAACGTTTAGCTTTCTGCAATAAACCCTTAGAAATCGCAGCCCGTCCGCTTTCTTTATGTTCTGGAATTCGAACTTCATATCCTAAAGCTTCCAAAAGTTGCACGGCTTTTACCCCAACCTGAACCTCATTATAATTAATAAATTCATCACAGAACAAATAAACAATACGGCCCTTAGGAGATGGATGAGTACGATGCCACTTTTTTAAAGATAAGGCCTCTAAAGCTGGCAGGGACCGTTTAGTCGAGAATCCAAGTAGTTTTTTGGTCAGGGATAGACTGGATATAGCATTAAACAGCGTTGCAAAGGGCTGGGCAAGCTTATTAAATGCTGCGATATTTCCAACTAGCAGGGAGCGCAGGGGGATACGGTGATTTTGATAGTATTGGTACAGGAACTCAGCTTTCAATTTGGCCATATCAACGCTGGATGGACATTCGGATTTGCATCCCTTACAGCTGATACACAGATCCATCACCTCTCTAATTTCTTCACTATCAAAGCGGTTCACCCTTGTAGAATGGGTAAGAATCTCCCTCAAAACGTTTGCCCTTGCACGAGTGGTATCTCTTTCATTTCGGGTAACCATGTAAGAAGGACACATGGTCCCTCCTGCCGATTCTAACTTACGACAGTCGCCAGAGCCATTGCATTGCTCTGCATGTTGCAGAATATTTTGCCCCTGAAAGCGAAAGATTGTTTTAAATTCCGGAACCTGAGCACCTGTAGTATAACGAAGATATTTATCCATGGGAGGTGTAGCAGTTATCTTTCCCGGATTAAAAATATTATCAGGGTCCCAGGCTTTCTTAATGTTGCAAAGCAATTGGTAATTTTCCTTCCCAATCATGTACGGAATAAACTCACCTCTTAGTCGCCCATCTCCATGTTCACCACTCAACGATCCCCTGTACTTCTTTACCAACTCGGCAACTTCTGCAGCAACTTTGCGGAATAACTGCAATCCCTCCTCCGTTTTTAAATTGATGATGGGACGCAGGTGTAATTCGCCTGATCCTGCATGAGCATAGTGTACAGAGAAAAGATCATGTTTTTTTAGCAGGTCATTGAATTCCCGGATATATTCCGGAAGGTCTTCTACCGCCACTGCCGTATCCTCAATAACAGCTACCGCCTTATCGTCGCCGGGTAAATTACTCAATAAGCCCAAACCTGCCTTCCGCAACTCCCATACCTTCTTCCGGTCGCCCCCAAAAACTACAGGGTAATGATACCCGAGTCCCGATTCCCGTAGTTCAACTTCCACGCTATCAGTTATAGCCAGAACAGCTTTCTGGTCTTCTGCCAGATACTCCACCGCCAGTATTGCCTTAGGATTCCCTCTTACAAAAAAACGGTTCTTTGACTGTTCCAGGTTCTCCCGTGTACAGTCCAATATGTAGTGATCTATAAGCTCACTCACCTGCGGCTTATATCGCAAAGCAATGATATTTGCCTTAAGTGCATCACTGATACTATCGAGATGTATACATAGTAAACCACTTTCTCCTTTTGGTAAAGGCTGGAGCCCAAGTTTTAGTTCAGTAAATAGGGCTAATGTGCCTTCACTACCGGCAAGCAGCTGACAAAAATTAAAATTTGATGTGCCTGCGGTAAATGGGTTTGTATTGAGCAGCAGATCTATGGCATAACCTGTATTTCGTCTGCTTACCTGTTGTTTCGGAAATTCTTCACGTATGCGTACCTGATTATCGTAGTTGCTAAGGATAGATCGGATATTACGGTACAAAGATGATTCAAAATTATCACCGTTACACTTCTCAATAAATGATTCAAATGGTAAGGACTCAAATACTGCTTCAGATTCGTCAGATAATATCGCTTTTGCCGATATTAAATGTTCCCGTGTACTTCCATATACCACTGAGTTTGCCCCACAGGAGTTATTCCCAACCATACCGCCGATCATTGCGCGGTTAGCCGTTGATGTTTCAGGAGCGAAAAAAAGGTCGAAGGTTTTTAAGTAGCGGTTTAGGTCGTCCCTAATAACACCAGGTTGTACACGCACCCAACGCTCCTCCGTGTTCAACTCAAGGATCTTTGTAAAATATTTAGAAATATCTACTACAACCCCATTGCCTACTACCTGGCCAGCAAGGGATGTGCCTGCCGTCCTTGGAATTAAAGAAGTTTTGTTTGCTTTAGCATAAGCAATAAGCTTTTTTAAATCGTCTACTGTTTTTGGAACAGCTACGGCTTTCGGTAGTTCACGATAAGCTGAGGCATCAGTTGCATAAAGGATTCTGGTTGCCTTATCAGTGTACCATTCGCCATCGAGATTCATGCTTTCAAATAGAGTTTTTCTTTTATCAAAAATAACGCATTTGTTAAATTGATCTACGGCATCTTAACACTATTTAATTTGAGAGGTATAAGTGCTTTCAAATATTTTGTCTGCATTAGAGGTCTCGAAGCCATCCCGGTAAAGATTTGTACCAGGAATAATGCTACGTTCAGCAAACTCTACATAGCTACCTGCAATTTCCCTTTGTTCACCTGATGCGAAAACAGCCTCCACCATATTCGCTACAGTGGCACTTTGCCTTAACAAACCATCAGCGCTGGTTTTAATCTTCCCACCCGCGTCATTTAGTCGGATTCCAATTCCCTCCACAAATAAATTAAACTTTTCCAATTTGTTATACCCGGCAGGCAGTGGATGTACACTAATGGTATAATGGTTCAAATAATAACGGTTGTATATCACCCAAGCTGCGTATTCACTTTCTATAAGGAGTGCTTCATAATCATCCCTTGTCGGCAGATCCCAGAGAGGCCTATGCAAAAACCCTGCTATTTCTTTGCCCGAATTTAGATTTAGCGAATCAACCGGATCAGTGTTAATGTGTCTCGTATACTTATGAATAATGGCTTGCGATAATTCCGACAACTCTCCGACTAAAAGCTCACTAAGAAAAACTCGGGGATAAACCGGAGATGGAGGTGAATACCACCAGGCGTTCAGCTTTTTCTCCTTAAAGTGATACTGCTCCATTCTTTTATAACCATGAAAGAGGAATATCTTTTCAAAAGACGTGATTCCGAGGTATGGTACACCAAGGGTTCGAAAAGCGACATGATCATTGATAATCTCTTGCTGAGAATTAATCACATTTTGATCAATAAGAGACCTGGTAATCATATCGACCGCAGGCACAGCTTTTCGATAGCGATTAAACAGATCGGTCAAAAAATAGCTAAGTGTGGAGTCATCGGTAAATTGCATAATATCAGGTTTATTATAAAAAACGAATTAGTTTGTAAAAGAGTTTGAATAACACCTGCTTATGCCAAGATATTTAATAGATAACCTAATACATTTAAATATACCCTGCAAAAACCTGCTAGCTAATAACGCCTGGAATATGGTAATTGTTGATTTAGCGCTTAACTTGTTCCTTGGAAAAACAAACAGAATGGCTTATAAAAAAAGAATGGCCGCATCATGGGGACGCAAGCCAACTAACCAATTATGAAACAATAACGGAGGAAATTGCTGCATATTGTTTAGCTGAAAAATTTTTTTATTCCTGAATTAGAATTGGTGTCGATATCTTGAGTATCTCTACAAACACTCATTCTCAAAACACTAATTACTCTTTAGAAATTACAGCACTTGCAACTGTTTGCCAATTAGCAGTAACCTCGTTATAGAAAGGCTCATCCCGACTGCCACCCTTCCAGATATAATAAGTCCTTTTGCCCCCAACAACATTACTTCCTGCCCCTGCCTGAAGTTGAGATGATGATATTCCTGCTAATACTTTATCCAGGTTGAAATTGAAAACAACCTTGTAACTGTCGGATGCGCTAATTGTAAAATCGTTAACAGACAAGTTTGCTTCGAAGGGCAGAGAGCTGGCAACCATTATACTATCAGTCCCTCCTATTTTATTTTCAAAAGTTCCCTTTAAATTGAATGCCAGTTCGGGGTAATTAGCCTTCTTCAAAAACAACTTCACCTTCACATCCTTATACGAACCAGCGGGTAAATTAAATATGCCGGTAAGAACATCTGCATTAAGAATGTTCAGGTTTTTTCCGACTAGTATGGTTGTATCGAGCGTATTATTGTTTTTGCCAACGAAGGATATCTTCTCTATAAATATAGATGCAGATGACCATTTAACATAAGAAGATGCCGGGGGCGTTTCTGAGGTTTTAATAACGGATCCACCAGGAGCTGTCCCTGATGCCTTAGCAAAATAGGAGACTTTTCCCTTTCCACCCGATACAGTAGCATCGACTTTGTCTTCTTTTGAGCAGGAAACGGTTAGTGCTACTAAGGCTAACGCAGTTAGTGATTGTTTTAAGGTTGAAAATGTCATGTTTTGTAATACTTAGGCTATCAATTAATTAGTGGTTGAATATAAAGAAAAAAACTTATTTATAATAGGAATGTGAGGTGACTATGTCACTTTTAAATCCTTCATACCTACTGAAATACTGAGTAAACGTCAGGGCGATTTTAAACATTGAGGGCATTAGAAGCGGTATTATATGTCTTGCAAGGGTGTGGAAGAGCACAAATGGTAAATGATCCGCCGAAGTACAATCAATTAAAACATTGTTAGTATTAAAGTTCTTATTGATTTTACTATTTCATTCAACCTTTTTCATAGACCCATATTCGACTTTATGGAATACAGACAATTAGGAAAATCAGGACTAAGAGTTCCTGTTCTAAGCTTCGGAACTGCCACGTTTGGTGGAGGAAACGATTTCTTCAAAGCCTGGGGAAGTACTCAGGTAGCGGAAGCAACGAGAATGGTCGGGCTTTGCCTTGATTCTGGTGTCAATCTCTTTGATACTGCCAATGTGTATTCCAGTGGAATGGCTGAAGAAATCCTCGGAAAGGCCTGCACAGGGAAAAGAAGTCAAATTCTAATATCAACAAAAGCTACATTTCCAATGGGTGAGACTGCAAATGATTTTGGGTCTTCCAGACTGCATTTGATAAAAGCCTGCGAGGAAAGTTTGAAAAGACTGAATACAGACTATATTGATATTTATCATATGCATGGCTTTGATGCCAATACCCCTATCGAAGAAACATTAAAAGCGCTGGAACATTTGGTAGAAAGCGGAAAGGTACGGTATATCGCCTGTTCGAACTTCTCAGGCTGGCATTTGATGAAATCCTTGTCGGTCTCCGAAAGGTATGGCTGGTCCAGGTACATCGCTCATCAAGTTTATTATTCACTGCTGAATAGGGACTTTGAGTGGGAATTAATGCCCTTAGGGATCGAAGAGGAAGTCGGAACTATTGTCTGGAGTCCTTTAGCTGCTGGTAAATTAACCGGAAAGTACCGCAGAAATGTACCCATCCCAGAGAATAGCCGGGTAGCCCAAGGCGGCAGTCCGGTAGTCAACACAGAAGCTGATGAACTTCGGCTCTATGATATCGTTGATACACTAGCTCAAGTTGCGGAAGAAACGGGTAAGAGTGTTACACAGGTTGCACTTAACTGGGTTCTTCAAAGACCAACAGTTTCTAACGTTATAATTGGTGCCCGGAATGAGGAACAACTGAAACAAAATTTGGAGGCCGTTGGTTGGAACCTTTCCGCTGAGCAAATAAAAAGGCTTGACCAGGTTAGTGAGGTGACACCGCCGTATCCATACTGGCATCAACGCCAATTCCCAATGCTTAATGCGGCGGCAAAGCTTTATAAATAGTAACGCAATTGTGCCTAGATCCAATACTCGGCTTGACAGAATGAGGGTCATTTAGTCACCTGATAAAGAGACCGGCCTTCGTAGTTTTTCAAAAAAAGACTGTAGTATCGAAAAAAGGGTGTGAAGTGAAGGCCCCCAAAGTTTATATTTGTAACATAAATATTATTTGCATTCTTGATGGGTAAGCGAATTCTCGCATTAGACGATGATCCTGATATTTTAGATATCTATTCTATGATTTTAACCGAGGAAGGTTATGAAGTTAAAACTTTGATTTCACCTGATAACCTTCTGGGAACTATCAATAGTTTTGATCCTGCTTTGATTTTGTTGGATATTCGGATCGGGAACTATAATGGATTAGATATTTGTAAAAATTTGAAAGCCGAGAGCAGTGCCCGGAATATTCCGATTGTTATGGTATCAGGTTTAGCCAGTCTTAAAGACGCCATTCCTAATTACGGTGCAGACGCCATTATCCATAAGCCTTTTGATATTGTTACGCTAATTGAAACTATCGATGATTTTCTTTCTGCGAAAGTAATTCCTATGTGGAAGGCTGATGAATAGTATTTATTTCAGAAGCCTTTTATAAATTGCTTTAGCCCAGAACTCGCCTAATTTAACAGCACCTTGCTTATTAGGATGCAGAAGAAATACACCATCAACACCTTGCTCGTGTTGAAAGTAGATTTCTGCATTTTTCTTAAAAAATTTAAATGCTTTCCCGTCTCCCATAAACACTTGACCCGGATGGGCGGTATGATAACTTTTAACCACCTCCCTGATAATCGGAAAATAACTTTGTAGCCGTGCAAGTCCTTCTGCTCCATATAGTGAACGATTATGGGTATTGGGGCTATACCATATGGGCTGCTGAAAAATAAGCTTACAACCAGGAAATTCTTTGAGCAACTGATCAGCAATAGCGTGCAAATTTTCCTCGTAATTTTTAGGAGATACGGGCGCACCTTTAGGTCCTTGCACTGCACTATCATTGGTACCAAGTATCATCGAGAAAACCAGCTGTGCGTCCTTATCTTTGAAACTAGAAGCAGCCGTAACCACTTTTTTAAAATCATAAGGCCCTCCCGGAAGAAAATCTACAGTGGTATGGCCGCTGAACCCCATATTTTTAAAGCTGACATCACCAACATTTCTCTTATTACGTAACCACTCCACTGCCCGGACAGGCGGAGCTTCCTTAGAAGGATCTTTTAATCCGCCGCCGTAAGTGATGCTATTGCCGATGAAAACTATATTTAAGTTTCTACCATCAAGCTTATTGTTTTGCGCCAGACTACTATTAAAAATGATAAAGACTTGTATTACTAAAAAGAGGGTTTTAATATTCATTACACCAAGTACTTGTATTCAAAGAGGATCTCAACGATAATGCTTTTTGATCCTTGAGATTACAAACATATCTATTTTAATACTCGCAATAAAACTCCCGTGATGGGCTAAAAAACCGACCTTGATTGGTAAAGCCTCTAAAATCCTTCTGAATAGAAACTTCCCCGTAATCGTCTTTGCAGCATGCTTAATTTGTTACCCATATTTGCTGAACTCATCTACCATTCCGATACCAAAACAAATGCAATTGAGCTTATGCAAGTAGCAATAGTTTGGTTTCCAACGGTGCAAAAGGCGCTCAGGATAACAAGGTTAGATCAACCAGTTATTTTTCCTGACCGGTCTGGAATATCATTGACAATCTCCTCAAATAGTTGCCAGGTTACTTAAAAAATACTGGCAACTTCGCTTTATACTTTCATAAGCATCTATGTCAAAGTTTTCTTGTTCCAGAATATAATGATCAATTCCCGCTAACCTCGCTTCAGTGAATATGTGTTTAAAATCTATACTTCCTGACCCAACTTCGGTATTGAGTTTTGGATTGTCTTTACTCATATCTTTTACGTGTACCATTTTAAATCTTCCAGGATATTGTCTGAACCACTTCAGCGGATCCTGTCCAGCACGGATCACCCAATAAAGATCCATCTCGAAGTCCACTAGTCCTGGTTTTGTCCCTTCTAATAGCGATTGATAAAGGAGTTTACCTCCAATTGTATTGAATTCGAAATCATGGTTGTGATAAGCCAGCTTTAGTCCTTTGTCGCGGATATAAATAGCCGCATTATTAATATTGGAAACCAGATCTTTTACATTCTCAGCAGTCTTTCGAAGATCTTCAGCAAGATAAGGGATGGTAATGTACCGATGTCCCATTAATTTAGCCACTGAAATAGTTTCATCCAAATCTTCAATCTTTCCGCTTTTTATATAACGCCCCAGATCATAATGCCCGCTGGGCGAACTAAGTCTATGTTGCTTAAGCAAGCCTTTCAGCTCCTGAGGCTGAAGTCCCCAGAAACCATTCTGTTTATTATAGCCAAATACTTCAACTTCTTTGAATCCAGCCTTCGCTACCTGTGAAATCACCTCCCTTACGTCACCCTTCAATAAATCTCTTAAGGTATATAACTGCAATCCTGCTGCTTTACTTTTTTTGGTAGATGCTATTAAAGCCGGACTAAGCGCCAGACCAAGGCCAGCTGCAATAGCTCCGGAAATAAATGTTCTTCTATTTATCATAGTTTATGTGGTGTTTAATAAAGTAATTTACATCTTCACTCAATTCCTAAAATCTTTTTATTGATCGAGCTGGTGCCGGAGGAGGCAAAACTATCAAAGGCATAATCTGTAACTCTGATAATATGATCCTTGATAAAGGTAGCTCCTTCCCTTGCTCCATCTTCCGGATGCTTAAGAGCACATTCCCATTCCAGAACGGCCCATCCTGGGAAGTTATACTGAGCCATTTTACTAAAGATAGCTGCGAAATCAACTTGCCCATCTCCAGGGGATCGGAAACGACCTGCGCGATCTTCCCAGTTTTGATAGCCACCATATACGCCCTGCCGACCGCTTGGATTAAACTCCGCATCCTTCACATGCATCATTTTTATTCGCTCGTGATAGATATCGATAAAATCGAGATAATTTAGGCATTGCAAAACAAAATGAGAGGGATCATACAAGAGATTAGCACGTTGGTGCTGCCCCACCCTTTCCAAGAACATCTCATAAGTAACACCATCGTGCAAATCTTCCCCCGGATGTATCTCATAACAAAGGTCAATTCCACATTCATCGTAATAATCCAGAATAGGATGCCAACGCTTACCGAGTTCCTGGAATGCTTCCTGAATTAATCCTGCCGGCCTTTGCGGCCAGGGATAAATAAAAGGCCAGGCTAAAGCTCCGCTAAAGGTAACACTAGCTTTTAAACCGAGATTTTGAGAAGCTTTTGCCGCATATTTAACTTGTTGAACAGCCCATTCCTGTCGTCCTTTAAAATCATTGTGAAACTTAGAAGGTGCGAATCCATTAAACAAGTCGTTATATACGGGATTAACTGCCACTAACTGACCTTGGGTATGGGTAGAGAGCTCAGAAATTTCCAGTCCCAACTCCTTTACAACGCCATTAATTTCGTCAGCATAAGTTTTACTTTCAGCTGCTAGTTGCAAATCAATAAAGCGAGGGTCGCTGGTAGGAATTTGAAGTGCTTTGAAACCCAACGAAGCAGCCCACTGGGCAATATTTTGCAGATTGTTAAAAGGAGGCTTATCACCAATAAATTGTGCTATAAATATAGCAGGTCCTTTAATTGTTAACATAGATTTATAAAATAAGTGGTGTCCATTTCTGATCAGATTTTCCGGAGGCAATAACGGTTTCAATAAAAGCCATACCTCTCAACCCCTCCCTTATCCCCGGGTAATCTGCGGCTTCCGGTGGGGCTTCGATTTCTCCCAGATCCGTCTTTAACGTCAAAGCGAAATTTCGGTAAAGATTAGCGAAAGCCTCTAGATAGCCTTCAGGGTGCCCGGCTGGAGTTCTGGTGTTATGGTTAGCAAGGCTTCCAGTATAGGAGCCACCTGTTCGCCATATTTCTGTTGGTTTATCCACTAGTCGTACTAATAGAGAATTAGCATCATCCTGCTGCCATTCAACACCTCCCTTTTCGCCATAAACACTCATTTGTATATTATTTTCAGCACCTGTTGCCACCTGCGTCGAAACCAGGACTCCGCTTGCACCGCTTGTCAGGCGAAGAAGTACAGCTCCATCATCGTCCAGTTGTCTCCCCTGTACTATAGTATTAATATCAGCGCAAACATGAGTAACTTCTAATCCCGATACATATTCTATAAGATTAAATGCATGGGTGCCAATATCACCCATTGCTCCAGCAATTCCGCTTTTGGCCGGATCTGTACGCCAGGAAGCTTGCTTATGATCACTTCCCTCCAGATAAGTGCTCAACCATCCTTGAAGGTATTGAACGTATACTTTACGTACTTTTCCAATATGTCCGGCTGAGATCAACTCCTTTGCTTGCTTTATCATGGGGTAACCTGTATAGGTATGGGTAAGACAAAGCTTAGTGCCGGCAGTATTAGAAATAGCTTCTAATTGCCTGGCTTCCTCAAGGGTTAAGGTCATGGGCTTATCTAGAATTACATGAAAACCATTCTCAAGGGCAAGTTTCGCAGGCTCAAAATGAACATTATTTGGAGTTACAATACTAATTACCTGAACTCGCTTTGCCGGAGAAAGAAGTTTTTCTTGGTTAATCATCTCTTGATAAGAAGAATAAATACGATCCTTTTCCAAGCCTAAAGTTTCTCCACTTAGCTGTGCCCTTTTTGCATCGCTGCTAAAGGCACCACATACTAATTCATATTCATCGTCTATTCGGGATGCAATGCGATGGACAGCACCTATAAAAGCACCTTGCCCTCCACCAATCATTCCAAGTCTTAGTTTCATATTGAATAATTTAGAGCTCTACAAATTGAAAACTATTTGATAACATTTTATCTTCTATGTGTTATGTTCCGATCCTGGTAAAATCAGTCGGATAAATGTTTCCCAGTGTAGTAACAGGTTAGTTAAATTTAAATAAGAGACAATGTATCCTGGTAGTACAAATAGGACAACATTAACGCTCTGAGTGATAAAAATAGGAACCAGATTGAGATTATCCAAAAGGGAGACTTCTTTTTTCCAACCTCCTGTCCGTTCAAGAAGTTATTTCTATGAAATTACTGGTTACTGAAAGGTAATGTAGTGCATTAAATCCTGACTGAGTTTCTGTAATTTCAAGACCGAAGCTACAATTTTTTAATAGTACAAGAGCGTTATCTTAACCTGATAATTCTATATTTGAAACCATGTCCTACCTTAACTCATTCTACTTCAGCGTTCGCATTCCTCTATTAATCAGCTTATTCACATTAGGCCTGGGCTATAAGTCTTATTCCCAAACCGATTCTTTAAGGGTTGTTAAAGCGAAATGGCTTACCAAAAGGGTTGCCCCCAAGATAAACCTGAAACAGTATTGGTTTAAAGACAGCTCCTTATTTCATTCTAATCAGTATATAAGTATACTTGAAGTGAGAAACATGAGAAAATATGCGGTGGATCTAGTTTACGAAGATACCCTGCTTAAAAAGGTGAGTGAATTTGGAAACGAGCATAAAGCAATAGCTGCAATAAACGCTGGCTTTTTTGATGTAAAACGAGGCGGATCTGTGGATTTTCTGCGGTCAAACGGGGAAGTAATTGATACGAATAAACGCTCAAAAGATGGCCTTCGCCCACCGCACCGTAAGGGCGCTATTATAATAAAAGACAAACAGCTCGATATTGCTAAATGGGACGGAACAAACGACTGGGAGAAGCATTTAGAAGGAGAAGATGTATTGGTTTCAGGACCTGTTGTGCTTCTAGACCGGAAAGTGCAGCAATTAGACACAGTATCTCACAATACCTATTGTCATCCCCGCTCTGCCCTCGCCCTGGATAAGAAGAATAGACTCTTATTTGTTGTTGTAGATGGCAGGGATAAAAATGCTATGGGTATGAGCTTAACGGAGCTTGGAAGATTTTTAAAATGGATGGGTTGCCGGAAAGCTATTAGTATGGACGGTGGTGGATCTTCTGCATTATGGATTAATGGTTTCCCAGAAAATGGAATTGTTAGTTACCCTTCTGATAATAAGGTCTGGGATCATGCAGGTGAAAGAAAAGTTGCCAATGCGGTGGTAATAAAACGAAAAAAGTAGAGGCATAAAAAGATCAGGCTTACACTGAAAAATTAATTTTGCAGAAAGATCTTTTCGGATCTTGCAAGATAATAGCTTTATTTTTTATTATTTTGTGCTTTATCTAACAACCGTTGCATAAAACATCTACCCCTACTATGAAAACACAAGCAAAAAGATTATTTATCTCCATAAGAAACAGATGGGGAATATCAAATACATTAAGAAAGAGCAAAGATAGTTCCCTTAATATTCAGGGTAATATTTTGCGTACCTCCATAAAAATTAAAGGTAATTCGAAGGTTATTATAGGTGCTGGTTGCCGGATTAGAAATGCCTCTATCGAAGTCAGAGGAAATAACAACCGGGTTGAGTTGGGAGAAGGAGTTTATTTTTCAGGAACAATTGAGTTATTTGGTGATGGAAATGCCATTAAGATTGGCAATAATACCCGTATTAACGGCGCAGATTTTATTGTTCATAACGGAACTAAGGTAGAAGTTGGTTCGAGGTGTTTGTTCTCCACAAAAATTGATGTAAGGACAACTGATAGCCATAGTATCTTCAATCCAGCTGGAGAACGTATTAACCTCGATAGGAATATCTACATTGGTGAACACGTGTGGATAGGGCGCATGGTTTCAATTTTAAAGGGTGCCCGCATTGGAGATGGGTCTGTTATTGGATCAATGTCTCTTGTTTCGGGCACCATTCCAAATGAAGTCATTGCTGCAGGAGTTCCGGCAAAGCCTATAAAAGATAACATCTCATGGAAGGAGTAGCTTACCCAAGTGAGTTTCTCATAACCTCGCCTGATTTTATTTATAAAGTCTGAGCAGTAAGCCTTTATAAAATTCAATAAGCTGAGCTGTTACAGAGAGATCCGGAATTACGTTAGGGGGAAAAGCATAATCTATAGTGTCACAAATATTTACTTTACAGCTCGAGTATATTGGTCCCGAAGGCAAACAATACATTTATCCTGGTTTGATTAAATGCGCTCAGGATCTTATTTTGATTGATTGTGGTTATCCCGGTTTTCTAACGAAGATTGAAAATGCTGTTCAAAAGACAGGTTTTTCGATGTCTGAAATTACTGCAATAGTGATTACTCATCATGACCTGGACCATGTGGGTTCATTGGCAAAGATCAGGTGCAGATATCCTGGAATTAAAGTATACTCCTCAGTCATAGAGGCTGCGTTTATCGAAGGTACAGAAAAAGCTCCGCGACTCTTACAAGCTGAAGAACTATATGACACGCTGGATGATGATCAGAAAAAGTATGCGCTGGAGTTTCAGAAAACCTTGGAGAGTATTGATACTGCGAAAGTTGACGAATACCTATCTGAAGGTAAAAGTCCATGGCCCGATCTCCTAATCATTGAAACGCCGGGGCACACCCCTGGTCATCTATCTCTTTTTCATATTCCTAGTAATACACTTATTGCAGGAGATGCTGTAGTAATTGGAGATGGAGAACCAGAAATTGCCAATCCAGAATTTACCCTTAACCTAGCTGCCGCACTACAATCTGTAGAAAAATTGGTGAAGATTGGAGCAGAACGCATCCTCTGCTATCATGGTGGAGAAGTAAATGAGGGTGTTGGTGATAAATTAAAAGCATTGCTCCGAAAATATGATCAGTTGAAGTGCAAGTAATTCATCAGTATTCATGACAGTATTCCTTTCGACTCATGCATAATTTCTCAAGGTACTGTGATGATTGCAAAGCCAAAATATCACAGCTAATAATTTACCTCATGAAAAGAAAACAAGGAGACTTGAAGCGTAATAAAACAGAGAGTTAGAATTCACTTACCAAATGTTATATTATTTTTATAGGGTTTTGTAGGGTCGAGCTTTCAATCTAACAAAAGCCTTATCATGAGGACCAGACTGCTTAACCAATTAATACACAAATGTAAAATAGCAGTATTAAGCCTTTATTACCAGGTCATTAAATCGTTATAAAGCTTATTGTAATTACTGGGGTTTCTAATAAGGTTAAAAAAAGAGCTATCTGGGAATAGACTGTAGAAACTGTAATAAAATAACAAAGACTAATAGGTCATTCTATGGATCTTAATAAACGAAAAAAGGTTGGTCCTATCCTAATAGAACCAACCTTTATATCAACCTCACAAACCCTAAACTATTCTACACTAATCTCTTACACATTATGTTGGAGTTTACGTGTATGATCTAGATAAGTTTCATAATTGCGATTTTTATCTCTAATGTCGGTGGAAATATTTTAATAAATATTGATTGTAAAGCAAACAGCATTTTTCAATTCATATATTTCCTTTATTTTCAATAAGCAGATACGGGAGGACTTTCCCTCGATAGTCGGAACCAAATAACCTCTGTGCTTCTGATGTAACCAACTTAATGAAAGCAGGCCATTGTTGGGGATGAATGGTTTGGCAACCGAGGCTTGAAGTTCCATTTAAACTACCTCTGTGAATATTGATCCCAAAATGCCCTGAATCCGAATAAGGAGGATTTCCATCACGGGTCACAGTTAAAAAACAGGAGCTTCTTCAGTTGCTGAAGCTATCACCCTGTCATTGGTAAAGTAGGTGCTTTTAAAATTCTTTCTATACATCGACTTCCTGTTCTAAAAGCCAGCTTACAGCCTCTTCCTGCCTGTCAAAAAGCTTGATTAAAATATTCGACTTATTCATATCATAAGACCTCATCGCCGCCATATTACTAAACCTGTCTTTAGACATCACCCAGGCAAAGAAACTCACTCCAACTTCGGCCATTGCAGGGAACCAAACTTTACCCCCATGATCAGAAGTATCACTCCAATTTCCGATAACTTCCGAGTTGTCATTATATACCCGGGTTGCTTTTGTTTTTCGTACGAACTCCAAAATCTTTAAGCCTGATTCATTGACGGTTTCTTTTGTCTGAATACCGATCCATTTAACTTCAAGATAATTCTCCTTGCTGTGATAGTGAATAGAGATGGAACTGTTATGATAGAACGTTGCATGATCAGTAACAGCAAGTTCTTTTGAATATCCTTGCAGCGGTACAATGAAGAAAAAGGTTGAGCCCTCTCCCTGTTTGCTTTCCACCCAAAAGTTTCCCTTATGATTTTTTAAAATATCGGAAGCAATAAAGAGCCCGAGTCCCAATCCCTGGAACCGCATCGATGAGGCATCTACCCTGTAGAAACGGTCGAAGATGTGCTTGAGGTGTTCCTCCGATATGCCAATTCCAAAATCTTGTACCGATACGATTGCCTTGCCCTCTTTGAGCTCTTGCTTGATAACAATAGAACGGCTTTCAGGAGAATATTTGATGGCATTATCAATAAGATTTGTAATAACCTGTTCAAGCCTGAAGCGGTCCCCATTGATAATCGCAAGTGGCACTGTTTCTAAAGTGAAAGTATGACCGGGATAGGTTAGGATAAAGGATTGTACAACCTCCTGGATAAGGGAGCTAAGATTGAAGAGCTGGAACTCATAGCTGAGTCTCCCGGTATTGATCTTGGAAATATCCAGTAGGTCATTCACCAAACGCCCGAGGCGTTTAATATTTACTTCAGATCGTCCAAGGAGGGCTTCTGCCTTTTCAGGATTTGTCCGTATAGCAGATTTTGCCAATGTTGTAAAACCCTTGATATTGGTGATCGGCGTTTTAAGTTCATGACTTGCCATACCAATGAACTCATCCTTTTGTGTTTCAAGCTGAATTCGCGATGTTACATCTTTGATGTGAGAAACGATTGCATTAATTCCGGGGCGTTCCAGGTAGTTATAAACATCTCCTTCCAGCCATTTAAGGCCCCCGTTCTTGCAACGAAATAAAGACTTGACGGTCTGCCGCTCATTCGGCTTTGCCATTACTGATTCTATCTTCTCTTTAAACATCTCAAGATGTTCGGGTTCTACAAGACGGTCAAAAGTTAGCTCCATGTATTCTTCAGGAGTGTAGCCTGTTATTTCTGTTACTTTTGGACTTACGTAAATTGCTTTTCCATTTTCATTCCGAAGGACAAGCAGGTCACATGCTTCTTCAAGAAGCAGCTTCACTTTAGATTCTGCAGCCCGGCTTTTCCTCAAAGCTTCTTGCAACGCATATCCCATAAGTGCCACCAGGACATTCTGTAGCGTAAAGATCAGAAGGTGTACATAAAGTCGAGGTTGAATGTAAAAACTGCCAATGGGTTCCAGAAATAAGTAAACTACCAGTAGCAAACAAATGAAATTGGTCAGCAGACCAATCCGCCAACCAGAGTACCATGTAGCCCCTATCACAACTCCGCTATAGAGAAGAAAAGGTGTTCTGTTTCCGAGGATTCCTGTAAAGCTATATTTAGCCAGCGTTGCCAGCAAAATTAAGGCTATGGGAAAAAGGTATTTGGCTGTTTGCTGAAATTGCCTCATAAAGCGACGAAAGTTACAAATTTGCTCGCTTTTCAGAAGTAAAAATTTAGTGGATAACCATTTGTTCCTGATTTTCACATTTCCCCAATTATAGTTATGTTAGCTTTAAGAAAATGACTGATGACAGAAACCTTAACTTATCAATACCACTCACCCTCAATTATTACCAAAAGTCATAATGAGGCAGGCCTTTTCTTATCAAATTATAGTGAAATTCAGAAGAAAGATAACCCCTGCTTTTTCTTTGGGAACCTTAGAGATCCTTATATCACTGCACAGGCGCTAATTACACTATCAAACGTTGTTCAATCAAGTTTCAACCTCTCTCCTTTCCAGCTGGCTCTTTTAAAAGATCCGATAGTAACATCCGGAAATGAGAAAATACGATTTGAAGGTTTCTCTCACTGCGCGGGCGTATATGCACGTGTAGATATTCTAGAATCAGGGCTTGATGGAGAATTTCCAGAGCCGGGTACAACCAATGTTGATTTCAACCAGCCAATGATCTCGTCATTAAGCTCTATAGAAAGAAATGAGAAAGTAGTCCTTTCTGTTGGAGCAAAGGAACTGGACCTAATCCGCGATGCGAAGATTACGAGGGAACGAAAAGTACCTCTCCCAGTGAAGTGGATAAAAGCACTCACATCAGTTCAAACTTTTCTTGCAGATTCAGAATACCAACATGGCTTTAATAAAATTCAGTCTATCCAGCTTTTCAAAACACTTCCTCCAGGAAAGCCAAAGTCCGACTACTATCTTATCTCAAGAGCAGGAAAGGCTTCATTTTCCCCTGTTAAGTCGGGAAATGCAATATGTATTGGAGGAGTTCACCGTCTTCGTCTTTTAGAGCCATTACTTCCATTTATAGATCAATTAAAGGTATTTGCGCACCCAAATATGCAATCAACAAGTTGGCAGTTGTATTTTGGTTCGCTACGTTTTAGTTTAACCCTTTCACGTGACCCCTGGCGGGGATTTTCCGGTGAAGGTGCTGCGCTTGATTCTCTTTTGGAAGACATTCCCGATTCCTGGTTAAGTGCAACACATAAATTTTGCTACGCGAATCAGCAATTTAATTCTACGCTTTTTGCAGTTAACGAAGGTATACATATCTCTTTAGTAAATCAGCTTACTACAAGGCTTTCAGCAATGGGCCTACTGGGGTTTGACCTTGATGAGAACTCTTTCTTCTACCGGCGCCTACCCTTCAAAACTGAACGGATCCTTAATTTGAATCCTCGTTTAAAAGACGCAGAAAAACTACTTGCCGAAGGAAACGTCAGAATACAGCAAAGAGAAACAGATAAGGTAGAAGCAAGGGTAAAAGGATCTGGTGTGGATCATGTTGTTGTAATTAATAACGGCAAAGAGCGCTGCACTTGCACCTGGTTCAGCCGCAATCAGGGAGAGCGTGGAAGTTGTAAACATATTTTGGCAGTAAAAAAGAAAATTTCAGAATTGTAGTATGCTGGCTAAACAATTAGCAGAGATAGTGGAAAACGATCAGTTGGATGAGATCGTGCCGTTTTTACAGAAACTGGGTGACAAAAAAAAGGAAATAATTCCCTTTCTCAAAAAACTTCACAAAGAATATTCGCAATACATACAGGAAGTACGAAGCGACGGCGGCATAAGCATGAGCCCTCTGGCGAAGGGAGATCAGTTACTCATTTTGTCAATCGCAGCCTTTGTTTGTTGTGATGAAAAAAGCTTTTCCTCCATGTATGGGGCGTTTACCCTTAGTAAACCTGTCATGGACAAAATTCTACCATGGTATTGCCCATCCTGGTTCAGTTCATTCGTTAACAAATATGCACAGGCAGACTATATTCCTTTTAATTATGAGCTATATCTCGAATGGATAGAAAGCAAATATGTTCAGGAATCTGATGAATTAATCGCCAAACTCCTGCCATCCTATATTTTTCAATCCAGCTCTGAGAAATTTAAGCACATATATGCTCCTCAAAACCTGCTTAAATATCCGGTTACTCTTTCTCATCATATATGGAAGATCTTCCAGTACGAGAACTTTATTCATGGCAGCGATAGATATATGAGCTTTAGCGATGGATCAAAAGAAGGTAGATGGATCAAAACGTTTCAAGAGCTGACAGAGAAAGAGCATCTGGATCGTAAACATGTTTTGCGTGAAACCCTGCTTGCTACCAATAGGAATTTCAACCAGGCATTATCCGGCTGGTTCTCTCAATTATTTATCGAGCTAAAGCCCGATCTAGAAGAGCTAAATGACTTGCGATCAGAATTGCTCGGCTCTTTAAATTCAAATAGCAGTAAACAAGTTAATACAACTTTGAAGCTATTAAAAAGCATGATAGCAAGAGGCTCTTGTCTCGATAATTTGAAAGACTACCTTAACATTACTATCAACTCTAACATCAAATCAATAGTTCTTGGTACATTGGCGTGCATTGAAGAAATGGCAAAAAGGGAAACTGTTGATAAGGGAGACCTTTGTCATCTTGCGAGCTCAGCTCTTGTAAACACAGACGAAGCTGTTCAACTCCGGGCTGCAAAGTTTATTAAAAAATATGGTGGAGGATCATACAAGTCCTTAAGCCAAACCATTAGTGCTTTTGGTGATAGCCTTTTTATTGACAGCAAAAGTGTTCTCTCTTCCTTCTTGAAGGAAGAAAAATCTGATTTGTTAATTGAATTGAAGTATCAGGAAGAGTCCAATGAAAATACAACTAATAATGACTTTGAAAGACTAGCATCGGTAGACACATTTGAGGAGCTTTTGTTTCTGGCGAGCCAGGCATTTGATAACAATGAAAGCTGGCATTTGGAGCATCTGTGCAATGCTTTATTACTTTTACAGGAGCATATTAAGGGCGACAACATAAATAAATTAGCTCCAGCCCTACAACAAGCATTTAAGGTATTAAGAAACAGCTTTAGAATTGGAACAGGTTTTCTGGATCATCTTCTTGCAACTTTTTTTCTTGAATATTCTGCTACAATTATTGAACGCTTTCCTTCGGCTTCAACTGATCTTCAAAAGCTATTTAATAAATATTTAGGAGAACAATCGTGGAAACAAACTCTGGGACTATTATCCCAATGGCAGCAACAGCACAATAAGTCTGCTACCTACCAGCCGTTTAAAACTTTGCTTCTGGATGTGCTTAACTTTCTAAAGCAGTCTGTTGCAGTTCCGCTTCTTTGCTGTCCTGACTTTTATCCTTGCAGAATCTCAGTACCTACTCTTGTTGAACGACTAAAAAAATATCAGGCAAAGGGAATTCAACCGTCGATTACCGATTTCCAGATAGCTGTTTCACGTATTCTTATAACGGATGCCGGAGAGTTAACCCGGCTAGCAGAATCTCAACTAACAGGAGAACATAAGGACATACTTGTTTACTTGGATAGTGAAACTTCCTGTAAGCCTGCAGTCGGACGGCTAAAGCCGGTCTGGCTTGTTGCCTCTATTCAAAAATCAATTAAGAAGAATGGAAATATTCTTTCGCACCTCACTGCGCTACGCACTGAATACCTCACAGGGAATTTCACATGGAATGCACATGCAGAAAAGCGTTATTTGCAGGTATATGACAGAGAACAGCAAAAGTATATTGACGGAAAAGAGGTCGTAACAGACAGGGAACTACGTATAAACTTCCCTGATAAATTTAAAGCACAACCTTCGATAAAAACCCTACTTAACAAGTTTGCTGATGATACATCAGAAGGGTCGATTTACGATTCTTTAGAAATATCTGGTTGGATTTCTGTAGAAGCTTTTGATATTAAACGCTTGCTTTATCTCACGCCAGATAATCCGTCCCCTATACTATCCCAGGTGGTTTCCAAATGTCTTAACTTTTCCAAATGTTGGGAAGAGCCTGAAAAACGCGTGGTTAGTCAAGCTTTGGAAGCGTTATTAGAAGGAGCAACAGATCATGGAGAGATGGGAACTCTTTTTATTGCTGCCTGCATGTTAAACAGCGATAAAACTATTGCAAATTACGCGGCAGAAATTTGGGTAAGGGGAATTTCAGCTGGAGCTATAGATAGCGAGAAACTTGGAGAAACACTCGGAAAATTAGAACAACACGAATACGGTCCGCTAAAGCGACTTACTGACCTCATGTTAAACACAATGTTTAAGCTATCCACAAAACATAGTCTTGCCCTGGAAACCTTGATAGTTTCCTGTATTATAGAAATGGCTGATGAGCCTATAAATAATACAAAAAAATTGTTAGACCTATACAGAGAACTACTGTTAATAAATAAGTCAAAAGCTAGCCATCCTGCACTTATAGAGAAGCTAAATCAATGGAAAGCGAATACGGGGTTGAAGAAGGTGGTAGAGAGTATTTTACAATGATTGCGTTTACTAAAATTATTGATGGAGACCAGGCTGGATACCCAGAGCTAAGGGGACTTGTATCTAGGCATCTCAAAGAGATGTTTAGGGATAGATCTTGTCCAAAAGTTTAAATAGATTCTGGAAGGATATTAAAATTACTGCGATGGTTCGTATTAATGGAAATTTTGATAGAAAGGATTTTGCGAAGGCGCAAAATTTTAAAATTAAGCTTACTACAGCTCACCTTCGTATGAATGCCACTATTTTTCTCACTTTCGGAATTATCTTAATTGGCTTGACCTGGAATGATAGTTCAGATTATTTATCTTATTGGTTCCCTTTTATTTATGGCCTATATTGCTTAATTCAGTTAATCCAAATTAAATTCGAAGCGGCGAGAATGATAAGTAAGTATTCTGATCGTTTTGAGAAGATGGGTTTGAAATGGGAGTATATGTTTAATGAGCAGGGCTTGAGTTATCAGGATGATGAGAAGTCCTTTTTTTATAAATGGGAGGTTTTAAAGGGGTTTAGCTTGGTGAAGGGTTATCTTATTTTTCATGTTTTGGATAAGCGTTCATGTGATATTCTTATTGATCGTGCTTGTTTTTCTGATGAAGCTTTTGGGATTTTGGATGACTATCTTGGCAAGAGTAACCAGGTGTTGTTGTAATCGATGGAGGCTAAATTGTCACGACGCGGCTATTAGTCTGTCACCTCTATATACCCTTTGTACTCGCCTGTGTCCGTTGAGATTCTTTCCAATGAAAGATTATCCAGGAATTCAATCTTTAATAATTTACTATTACCAATGATTTTGAATTGGGCGATGGTTTGTACTAATACCAGAGTGTCTTTGCGATATCCGACCAGTGCTTTAAAGCCATCTCTCATCGGGTAGTATTTAGCGGTAAAATAGCTATCTCCTGTTCCTGGTTGTTTAAGCATTCCAGAATAGATGTAAGCATTCCTTCCCTCTTCGTCATTATCTATCCGTGTTACTATTCTTCCATGAACTTTATAATATTTGATTTCCGTGCTATTACAGCTAAATAGAAATAAGGGAATAAAAACATGGATCAGCTTATTTGGAATAGCTTTGGTGCTAGTCATTTTCGTTAACCTCTTCCTTCCCATTGGAATCTGCTAGCTCTGCCAGGAGTACTTTATCTTCTGGTTGAGATATGCGCCTGAATGAGGCTGTGAATGCGATAAGGAAATAGCTATTAAAGATGATACAAAATAGCATTTCAGGAAGTGGTTGATCGAGGGGTGTATTTAACAGAAGTCCGACAACGAACATGGTTAATAATACAAAGACCATTAGCCTAAGTCCCAGAACAAATACAATGGCTTGGAAGCGTTTAAAAAAGTCTTTATTATCTCCTCTTTTATTGATGACGTAGGAGTAGTATACTCCTAGTCCGTTTGACAGTATTACTGTGAGTATTTCTGTCCAGAACATCCATCCTTTTGCTTTCTGTCCGGTGGCAAAGTAGATTGTTAGTGAGTAAAGAAGATTGTTGATGAGGAGGTAAATCATTGCTTGCCGGTCTGTTACCTGATCCTTGCGTAATTGGTTTTCGAGTTTGTCTAAATTGAATAAGGTCATTGCTGTTTGTGTTGTCACGAATTTAAGAAATGAAGGGGAAATTTGAAATAGGATAATGTGTCCTAGTGCCGCAACAATAATCCCTAATAATCTAAAGCCGAACTCAAGATCCATGGAAGACGCTAGGTGGCAGAAGAACTATAACTTATTCTCTTTCAGCGCTTGTACCAGATTAAAGATAGAAAAAGCCGCATAAATAATAAATAAGCATTCTAACAAAAGCAAATAACAACGATAAGATCACTGCAGTTAAGACTTTATAAACCAGGAGTTTTGACCAGGGGCTATTAACCTTATTAGTATCCAATTGCTCTTCTGAGGCTGTGTGTTGTTCACGGAGGTACTAGTATTGGGGAAAATTAGAATTTAGTTGGTCTTCATTAGCTTCCGGTTTCTGATATCCTTTATCTGATGTTTCCTTTGCAGGGTAATTGTCGTAGTTGGAGGAAATAAATATTTACCGCTTAGAATCCAGACGATGCTAGTATCATTCTATCTTATTTAAAACAACATTAATACGATTTTCAAAAATATCCAGATAGCCTTCAGACTGAGATTTATCGAAGACGACAATGCGATGGTTTTCCTTAGTTATGACAACTTTAGGGTCGTACGTCCAAATCGGGCTATTCGAAATTATTTCAATTGTGTTGTATTTATAATTCTCCGTTTTTACCAGGTACAACTTTTTGAAATCGGAAACCACATGAAACAATTGTCCGCGAAACGGAAAGGATGCAAGGGTTATTACGCCCATTGTATCAATCAATCTCCGTGTGCCGGCTGTTGATTTGCTTTCATCGTCGCCCACATATCTCATCAGCATTTTCCCCTTCTTTTTAATCGGCTTAGGTAGATTAAATACCTGTAACTTTTCAGGATCTGCTATTTCAAGAATCTCAGAAAAGCCACTCATATGAGCCAGTGTATTGGTTAGATAATACTTTCCGTCCAGCTTATTAATAGTAACCGGGCAAGTGGACGCCGCGGATCGTTCGACTCCTGTCTTCTTATTTTTGAACCGTATTGAGCCCCCCCACTCGCCACTGCAGCTAGCCGAGACTAGATAGTCTTCATCTTCGTAAAAAACTGGTATTTTATTTTCCACCAATAACTTCTTTCCTTCTTCCAATGCATTTTCTCTGTGGTGCTCCTCAATTATAAAGGTCTTATTGGTCTGTGCAGAAGTGTAGGATAAGAGCAGTAATAAGGGAAGGATGAGAATATTAAATTTCATTAATACTGTGTTAGTGTTTGACTAAGGCTAATACCGAGGTAATACTTCAAATTGCGTTAAGATATAGTTTCGATAAGCGTATTGTTCATATAGATAGCAATTCCTTTATAAGCTCCTATCGGTTCTGGAAATAACTGGATCCCTCTATCTTCATGCGTTATCCTGACCGTCCAGAAGAATTCGATGGTGGGGTCTACAGGTATAAATTTAATTGTTTTTCCTGGTTTAACAGGATAATTTAGCGCTTCAGGTTCAAGAAAAACGTCGATAGGTGTGTCATCTTCCCAGCAAGTAAATTCAATTGCATGCATTTGGTCAAGTTGTAAAGTTTTGGAAGGGGTAATATATCATTTTTATATTCAATAGTATGTTCTTAGACTGCTAGACAGGTACTATATTTATTCTATGAGATCTTTGTTAGGAACAATCGTTATCAGAATCAGAATGATGATTCAACAAAATATAAATAAGGAACAGCCAAAATTTAAGGATATAACCTAGATAACGTACTTTTGGGCTTTTAAATTAATTTTCATGAAACTTATCGCATCGGCATCATTGCTTTTCCTATCCCTATCAGTTAATGCTCAATTATTCAAAAGTTATCATCCTGGCTGTTATTACACACCTGAAGGTAAAAAAGTAACTGGATATATTAGTTCGCAGCCCTACAGCACAAGTATTTTTTTCAAGTCGGAGAAGGACGGTAAGGCGGTAAAACTTGATATTCGGGATTTAAAGTCTGTTATTAATTCAGGTAATCAGTTGGACAGTTTGACGGTTCTGACCGAGGATTCTGACCGAAACAAAAGCTACCTTGCAGATTTTCTTCTTGAATCCCCTAAAATAAAGTTCTACCATAAGCTGAAACCTTACTCTTCCGGTGGAGCCCCGACTATGACGACAGGAGTATCAGCTAATCCAAGTGCAAGAGGAAGTGCTCCTTCTTTTACAACAACAACGTCCTGGAGAACCTCACCTGTGTATTTTGGAATGAAAACACAAGTAATGTATTCGGATGGAAGTACAACTCATCGATTAACAAAATCTAACTTTCGTGCTCTACTTCTCGACGCCTTCTCGGATTCTCCAGAGCATGTTCAGCAACTTCAGAACAAAAAGGTGAAATATAAATATGTCGAGGATTTCCTAATGTCTTATAAGTATCGGCAACAATAGAACAATTCACGAAAACACTTAATAATAAAAAGAGGCTGTCCCTAGTTGGTAACAGCCTCCTTTGCTTTTCTCTTGTTGTTATTGTAAACTATTCATACCCGCTATTTCCCGATACAAAACTTCGAAAAAATATTATCAAGTAAATCATCCGTGCTAACACTTCCGGTAATCTCACCCAGGTAATGCAATGCTTGCTTAATATCCATTGCCAGAAAATCGGAGGTAACAGGGTTATCAATACCAAATAATACCTTCTCAAGCGACTCTTGCGTGCGTTGTAAGGCTTCCAGATGACGGACGTTAGTTACCAGAACATCTTCAGTATTAATACTATGTAGGTTCACTTTACGTAGAATTTCGGTCTTTAGCTCCTCAATACCAATGTTGTTCTTTGCAGATATGTAGAGCGGATCTAGTATGGCCATCTCTGTTTGCTGCTGCGGACTAAGCAAATCGCTTTTATTAACAACGATGACAGAAGGAATATTCAGATGACTTAATTCATCAACCTGCTTATTAATATCTTCCAGCACTTGCAACGGGTCTACAAGATAAATAATAAGCTTAGCTTGCTTCATTTTTTCGAGGGTGCGCTCCACTCCTTTTGCCTCAATCACGTCTACTGTTTCACGAATTCCGGCGGTATCAATAAAGCGAAATAATACGCCTCCTATGGTCAGTTCGTCTTCTATGGTGTCGCGGGTAGTACCGGCGATATCTGATACGATAGCACGTTCCTCGTTAAGTAATGCATTAAGCAAAGTGGACTTGCCCACATTCGGTTTTCCGGCTATAACAGCAGGGACACCGTTCTTCATCACGTTGCCTTGTTCGAAAGAACGGATGAGTTTATTGATCACATTAGTAATGGTGAGGATCAGTTGTTTCAGCTGATCGCGATTAGCAAATTCTACGTCTTCTTCAGAAAAATCCAGCTCCAATTCGATAAGGGATGCAAAGTTAATCAGCTGCTCCCGGAGATGCTTCAGCTCATTCGAAAACCCACCCCTCATTTGTTGTAGTGCAACCTGATGCGAGGCGGCAGAATTCGAAGCTATCAGATCTGCAACGGCCTCTGCCTGAGAAAGATCAAGCCCTCCATTTAAAAAAGCTCTTAAGGTAAATTCTCCTGGTTTTGCAGCTCTCGCCCCATTACGGACCATCAGTTTTATAATGCTTTCAATGATGTACTTCGAGCCATGTGTTGAAATTTCTACGACATTCTCCTTGGTATAGGATTGTGGCCCAACAAAGAGTGAAACAAGCACTTCATCAAGGATTGTTTCTCCATCTCTGATTGTGCCAAAATGGATGGTATGAGTTGCTTGCTTACTTAAATCTTTCCCCTTAAAAACTTTGTTAGTTATGGAGATTGCTTCTGGTCCCGACAATCGAATAACGGCAATAGCGCCAGATCCGGTTGGAGTGGCCAATGCTATGATAGTATCTGAATTAGCTGAAATCATCGGCCGCAAATGTCGGGAAATAATTTGACACAAACACCCCACCCACTAGGCAGAACGATAGCAATTACCTGTACCATACCTGCAGACCGTCCGTGGTAAGTCCATAGTGAGTCCGTAATGAGTCTATAGTGAGTCTATAAACCAAGTCAAAAGCATGGACTCAGTACGGACTTATTATGGGCTCACGTTGCATTGAAGATGGCTTAGGTACAAATTTAAACAAGATCTTTTCAAATAACATCCTGGGTACTGATCTGCACACAAGCCTTATTTCACTTACAAGATTCCTTTTTTTAATATTCTTCCCCGGGGTAATCTAAATGCCTTACCTTTGCCGCCGTTATCATAACATTATCCCTTTACTTCTTGTAAAAGACATTAATGCGTCTACAACATATACTACTCATAATATTATTCCTGGGCTTTTCAGCAACAGGCTTTGCTCAAAGCAGCGCAGAACTAAAAAAAAGAAAAGCAGCCCTCACCAGGGAAATAGAATCTTTAAAAAAACAGCAGAATAAGATTGCCGGCAATAAAAAGTTATCGCTTCGACAGATCGAAGGACTGAACGCACAAATCCGCTTAAGGGAAGAGAAAATAAACACAATTAATAACGAGATAAGGGTTCTGGATAGTGAGATCAAAGAAAAGACCAGTACTGTTCTTTCTCTACGTGATCAGCTTAGGCAGCTGAAAAAGGAATATGCAGCCATGATCCGCTTTGCACAAAAAAATCAAAACGCGTACAACAAGCTGATGTTCATTTTTGCGTCCGAAAGTTTTAATCAGGCCTACATGCGTTTGAAATACTTACAGGAGTTTAGCGAGCATCATAAAAAGCAAGCAGTTAAAATTACGGGAACGCAGAAGGTTCTGGGTATTAAAATTAACGAGCTGGATCAGAATAAGCGTTCTAAAAGTAATTTACTTCAAAGCGAAGAAGTGGAGAAAACCACCTTAAGCAAGGAGAAAGAAAGTGAAGCGCAACAGTTAGAAAAATTCCAGAAAGAGGAAAAACAGGTTAAACAACTGGTAGACGCTCGCAAAAAGGAACTATCCCGCTTAACCCGTGCAATATCGAGTGCCATAAATCGTGAAATTGCGGCAGAACGAAAACGAATGATGGCTGAAGCGGCAAGACGGGCAGCAGCAGAAAGAGCCCGGGCGGAAAAAGAAAGACTGGCAGAAAAGGCGCGTATAGCGGCAGGAAAGCCAGCTTCGACTAGCAAAACTTCAACTGCAGCAAAAACTAAGGCAGCGGAAGATGTTGCTGTCAGAGCTAGTCCGGCCCCAAGTGCAGAAAACGTTAAACTCTCTGCCGATTTTAGTAGTAATCACGGAAGGCTTCCCTGGCCGGTAGATGGCTCTATCGTTTCTAAATTTGGTATCAATAAATACGGATCAGTAGTTGTTCAAAATAATGGCATTGATATCCGCTCTTCTGCTGGTGCTAATGTCAGGGCAGTATTTTCAGGCGAGGTAAGAAGGGTACTATCAGACATTAGTGGGCACATTCTGCTGATTAAACACGGAAACTACTTCTCAGTATACTCTAATTTGCAATCAGTAAATGTATCAGCTGGCCAGAGTGTATCGGCTGGTCAGTCTGTAGGTTCAGTAAAGACCAGTGAAGATGATGGAATTGCTCAGCTGCACTTCGAAATTTGGAATGGTAACAGACCAACCAATCCAGCCGGTTGGTTAAGAAGATAAAGGGTAGCTGATACATCAGCTACCGCTTAATTCTATCCACACCGGTGCATGGTCACTAGATTTTTCCCATCCTCGAACATCCTTATTCACTCCTGCTCCTACCAGCCGTTTCTCCAACTGGGGACTTAAAAGGAAGTGATCGATCCTCAACCCTGCGTCGCGGCCGTAAGCATTCCTGAAATAGTCCCAGAAGGTGTAGATCTTTTCTTCTGGATAAAGCTTTCTTAATGCGTCAATCCAACCCTGGCTTTTTAATCCTCTAAATGATTCTCTTATTTCCGGTCTAAATAGGGCGTCGTCTACCCAGCGCTCGGGCTTATAGACATCCAACTCCTCAGGCATCACGTTATAGTCTCCTGCCATAACCACTGGAACTCCCAAGCCTATCAATTCTTTAGCGTAGGCAGAAAAGCTGCTGAACCAGGCTAACTTATATTCAAACTTAGGCCCCGGCAATGGATTACCATTCGGAAGATATAGGCATACAATCCTTATTCCCGCTATATTAGCTTCAATAAAACGGCTTTGTGTATCATCCGGATCTGAAGGCAGTCCTCTCCTAACTTCCTCTATCGGTCCGGCTTTGGACAGAATTGCAACCCCATTCCAGCTTTTTTGTCCGTGCCACATAGCTTCATAACCAGCGTCTTTAATCGCTTGTTCGGGAAATTTCTCCTGGGGAGCTTTCAATTCCTGCAAACACACAATGTCTGGTGCTGCTTCGGTTAACCATCGCAATAAGACAGGTAGCCTTCCATTTATTCCATTCACATTATAAGTAGCAATCTTCATAATATATCATTTCTCGCGTCCGCTAAATGTATAGCCAACAAAAGAAAATTGCAATAGTTGATAAGGAGAAGAAATTGCACCTTAAGTTGTAGAGATATTATTTTATTTAGACAACTACAATGAGCAATAATGGTAAAATCTCCTAAACTGATTTTTTGATATATTTTGTAAGAATAACGATCGTGTCTCCGTTGATTTTTCCTTCTATCTGCTCTGCATTATCATGCACCAATTTTATTTTGCGTACAATGGTTCCTTTGGGTGCAATGTAATTGGTGCCTTTAACATTCAGATTTTGCGTAAGTACTACTGTGTCTCCTGTTTCAAGAAGGGCGCCGTAGCTATCTTTATGTATAACCCTTTCAGCTTCCAGAGCATCTTCTCCCCCGGCCCACTCCACAAGATTCTCATCTAAATTTACGCCCTCTATTGTATCCCTGGCCCAGTCCTGGGCTGAAAGCTTGTTCAGTATCTTATAAGACAATACCTGAACAGCGGGAACTTCACTCCAGATACTTCCTTCCAGACAACGCCAGTGATTATAGTTGTCGTAGTTATTCACACTGATCTGGGTAAAACACTCTTCACAGATCACAACCTGATTTTCTGAAATATCATCTTGTTTAGGAGGTACCGTGTAAGCATGGAGGGGTTCACCCTGATTGCCGCAAAGCTCGCAGCTTTGATTACTTCTTTCCTGAAGCTGTATACTTATAGTCATTTGGCACAAAATTAAATTAATAATAGAAGAATCAACTTGAGGATGTTGGAATCTTTGAAGAAATCTAATAGGTACGCTAGCAAACGACCAAAAGGATTAGCTAAAATTCTGATATTTGTACCTGTCGCCTTTAAGTTATTGGAATTTAGGTGTAGGGGAATTCAATGAAGGGTTGACGGCAGTATAATAAGAAGCTACTCTATGAAAAGAAAGTCCAAACTACTTAAAGCATTTTACATATTCCTCGTAATCCTTCTGATAGCCAATATTCTTATCTACGCTACTGATACAACATATATATACAAAGCACTGGTATATCAACAGGTTGGCATTGATGATCTAAACTTATTTTCTTCACGGGAAGTTGCAAAGGGTTCTAAAATTCAAAGCTGGGCACACTCCCCTGAGTATAACAAAAAGCCTTTATCAGACACTTTAAGAAGAACACTTGAAGAGACTGAGTCTGTCGCCTTCCTTGTCATAAAGAATGACTCCATGGTACACGAAGAATACTGGGATGGGTATTCTGACACAACTCTATCTAATCCATTTTCTGTAACCAAAAGTATTGTTGGACTCCTTATCGGAATTGCTATCGACGAAGGAAAAATAACTTCTGTTGACCAGCATGTCTCTGATTTCCTTCCAGATTTTAAAGAGGGAAGAAAATCCGAAATTACAATAAAACATCTTTTACAAATGGCTTCGGGACTCGACTTTATGGAGAGCTACAATACGCCCTTCAATTACACGACCGAATCCTACTATGGAGATGATCTCCCCAAGCTGGTATCGAAATTAAAGGTGATAGAAACACCAGGTAGTATCTACAGATATAAAAGTGGCGATACACAAATCCTGGGACTTATCCTGACCAAAGCAACAGGGAAGACTATAAGCGAGTATGCATCGGAAAAACTATGGCAAAAACTTGGTGTTGCCCTTTCAGCCCTTTGAGGCCTTGATAAGGAAAATGGTGTAGAGAAGGCATATTGCTGTTTCTATACCAACGCGCCAGATCTGGCTAAAATAGGAAAGCTTATCTTGCAGAATGGAAGATTTAACGGGGAACAGATCGTTAGTCCAGGCTATTTAAAAGCCTCCCTAACACCTAATAAACTTCCCGGTAAGGATGGCACTATAACCAACTTCTACGGCTACCAATGGTGGATACTGAACAGGAATGGTTTACAAATAAACTGTGCAAGAGGATTAGCCGGACAATATTTACTAGTAATTCCCTCTCAAAACAAGATCATTGTAAGACTAGGCAAAAAAAGGAACAAAGAGAAGCAAGGTGAATTTTCTAAAGATATACTCGTATATGCTGATGAGGCACTTAAGCTATAAGTTTTTGCAGGACACGGAAGAACAGCCTGCTATTTCTATATGAAAGCCTAAATAAAAGAGCCGTTTCACTCTTCGCGAAACGGCTCTTTAAAAAGCTATTAAATTTTTATTTCTTTAAAGAATCAACTCTTGCATCAGCAGCAGAATCAACTTTATCTGCATCAGCTCTCATAGTGTCTGCAGTTGCATCAGCAGTTGAATCAATTGTATCAGCCAAAGAATCAGTTGCTGTATTCTCTGTTTTACCTGAGTTACAAGCTGATACTGCTAATGTTAATGCCATTGCTACAAATGCTGAACTGAATAATCTTTTCATGGTAATTTTATTAAAGGGTTATCATTTTAGGTATTTATACCTGGAATTTGAAAAGGTAACCCTAAACTTTTTCACGAAATAATAGCGACCCATCGCCATAGCTTAAAAATCTATAGTCGTTATCCAGAGCATGTTGGTAGATTTCCCTCCAATTGTTGCCGATAAAAGCTGCGACTAACATCACTAAAGTACTTTTAGGCTGATGAAAATTTGTAGCAAGAACATTAACGATTTTCCAATCATACCCCGGTACAATCAGCAATTGTGTCCGGCAAAGCATAATTTCCTGTCCTGAACTTTCCAGAAATGCCACCAATGCTCCCAGCGCTTCTTTGGCAGAAATGGAGGCTTCCAGGTTATAAGGATCCCATTGTTTTACTGCAACTGCATCTTGGGGGTCGAACAAGTCTTGTTGAACTCTTAAACCTAACCAGTATAAAGATTCCATGGTCCGTAGAGAGGTAGTTCCTACCGCAACAACCCCTTTTTCAAGATAAGCGATCAGTTTTTCGATAAATGCCTTTTCAACTACCAGCTGCTCAGAATGCATGTCGTGATCGGCCACCGTTTCCGTTTTTATAGGCTTAAATGTTCCTGCGCCGATATGTAGTGTTACATAGTCAACTGCAATGTTTTTATCGCGTAAACGATCAAATATTTCAGGGGTATAATGAAGTCCGGCAGTAGGTGCTGCCACTGACCCTTCATGCTGGGCATAGATCGTTTGATAACGCTTTTTATCCTCCTCGCTAAGCTCACGCTTTATATAAGGAGGTAAGGGTATCTTTCCAGCTTTCTCCAGTATTTCTGCAAATGTTAATGTTGCAGGAGTCCAGGCAAATTCAACTACAAAAGTGTCTGCCTCTCTTGCTACAAGCTTCGCCGACAAAAAGATCGCTTGTTCTGCCGAGTCTATTTCTAAGTTTATCCACTCTTCCTTCCACTTCTTAAGATCACCAACCAAGCACTTCCATTTAAGAGAACCTGTTACTTGCATGGCCTGATTAACCTCTATCTGCTTGTCGTACGGTTCCAGACAGAAAATTTCCACTGTTGACCCTGCAGTTGTTTTGAAGTGAAGGCGAGCCTGTACTACCCGGGTATTATTAAAAACTAATAGAGAACCCGTTGATAAAAAGTCATCAATTTGACGATACACGCAGTCTTGTATGCAGCCATTTTTATATACCAGCAACTTTGATGAATCCCGCTGTTCCTTAGGATAAACAGCTATTCTTTCTTGAGGAAGTGGATAATCAAAATCTTTTACCGGAAGAGAAAAATTATTAGATACTGCAGGAGATTCCATGGGGCAAAAATAGAAAAGGAATTAAACTTGAGGATCTAAAAACATGCAACAATTAGCGAAAAAACAAGGAAATTTACCATTTAGTATTTCTCTTTAACCAAAGTAGCAGTAGTGAGCAGCTGCCCAACATGTCGCATGGTATGCTCGGCAGAATGAAAAAGTAAACCCAATACATTGGTGGGCAGTCCTGCTCTTCCTACAGGTCTAAAGTCATTCAATGTTTTTTCGTCTGTTGCTTTCAATTGCTCCAGGGCCTTTTCGACCTGTAGTTGGAATCTCTTCAACAAAACTTCCACCGAAAGCTCAGGGAGCTTCTCTCTTTTTTCATTTGCCAGTTCCACAAACTGCTGTTCATTTAAGGCTTCAGCCCTTGCATAGGTAAAGAGGCGGTCGATCACACCCGAGAGGTGCTGAAGGTGAAATGCACAGGAAGCTAGTTGAGCGGGCCTTTCCCATAGTAATTCATCCGGAAATTCATTCATCATTTCATTTACCTCCTCCCGGGCTTGAAGAAGAGCGTGCGCAACGGGCTGTAATAAGGCAGGCACCTCGGGAACAGGTCCCCTTTGCCAATATTCAAGTGTATTAACTTTAGCCATATACTTTTTTTCAAAAGTATGGCAAGAAGAATATGGCTGCAACCTTATTATAAAACCTTACATAAAGCTGAAGCCATTTCCATTTAGCATTACAGTCTAGAGCCAGGTTCATGGTCTACTCCAAAAGAGCGGGAGTTTGAACGACCATGACTATTATGCCCAATAGTGACGACATGCGGATGGCCATGATGGTGATGTTTAGGATATACCTTATCGTCCCTTTTTAGGGGAACTTCATTGGTACTCTCTCCTTCCACATTCCAGGGCTGAACATTCTCCTGCTCAACTTCCTCGTTTTTTTCGCTTAAATTTTCCATGGTTCAATGAATTGGATATATATAAATTTAACTAAAATTGATTGATAACCAGCTGATTTAAATCAAAAAACCAAAGAAAAAATGAAGCGGTCGCTGTCGAAAAATCTTAAATTCCAACAGAGGGAATTGCTTGTGTAACGGCAGTTTTACAATAAATAACACAATAAATGGGTTGGAGCATGACACTACAGGTTGCCACCTCGCTGCTGAACTTTTAGGTTAGCAAAAGAAACTAACCGGATTCTACCGATACCTATTTAGCTAACCAACATTTCACCAATATGGAAATTTCTACGTCCAGTTTTTTTAAAAAATGTGCAGTAGTAGCAGCATTTGCGCTGGGAACTATTCAGCATGCTGTAGCACAAACCCCTGCGTTTCCAGGAGCTCTCGGATTTGGTCGATTTGCCAAAGGAGCCAGAGCCGCAGCCAGCAGGGAGGTTTACATCGTTACCAATCTTAATGACAGCGGAACAGGGTCGTTCAGAGATGCTGTAAGCAAACCTGGCCGTGTAGTGGTGTTTGCAGTAGGCGGTATTGTCAATCTGCTTTCTGATGTTGTAGTATCTGCCAATACCACTATTGCAGGCCAGACCGCCCCCGGAGATGGGATAGTCTTTTTCAATAAACGCATAACGTTCACAGGTGCCAACGATGTCATCTGCCGGTACCTTCGCATTCGCTTAGGTGCTACATCCAATTCAGGAAAAGATGCTTCTGGTCTGGCAAACGGAGCAAATATGCTCTTTGATCACATGTCATTTACCTGGGGAATGGATGAAGTATTTTCTATTAATTGGGATAGCAAGGGAACTTCTCCAGACAACATCACAGTACAAAACTCTATCATTGGCCAAGGTCTCCACCGGGAAAACCATTCTGCAGGTGGCCTAATTCAAACTCCTGATGGTGGCAGGGTAAGCCTTGTCCAAAACCTTTATATCAGCAACAAAACCAGAAATCCCAAAGTAAAGGGAGTGAATGAATTTGTTAACAATGTGGTGTACGACTGGGGAAATGGTAACCGCTTAGGCGATAACCTTAATTATGGGTGGCAAGGAGACGCATATATTATGGGAGGCTCTTCAGGCGTATCAGAAGTAAACGTCATCAATAACTATTTCGTGGGAGGCCCGTTAACGCCTCCATCCAAAACCACTCCGTTCTCAAGGGGAACGGGGACCTTTAATATCTATGGCGCCGGAAATTATTTTGATAACAATAAAAATGGAGTTTTGGATGGAAGCGAGGTTCCTTTCGATTCGGTAGGTTACCCTGGTATTACTGGAGAGGCTTTTAAGGCACAGCCCTTCAATTATCCTAATGCAGCACCTTCGATGTCGGCAGCTCAAGCTTATGAGTATATCATAAATCATGTTGGAGCCAGCTATCCCCGCAGGGATCAGGTAGACGCGTTGTTGGTTGACGAAGTAAATTCAAGAGGTACCAAAGGCCTTTATGTGTATACGGAGAAAGATCTTCCTTTTTCTAACGGTGGACTGGGAGATGTATACGGAGCGCCAAGTCCTTTAGATACTGACAAAGATGGAATACCAGACGTCTGGGAGGATCAACACGGACTCGATAAAAATAACAAGGCAGATGCCGTTGCCTTCAGCGCTGCCGATCCGCAGTATTTGAACATCGAAATTTATATAAATTCTCTAACAGATACCCCTCCTCCTGATTTCGTAAGGCCGCCATCGAATGTTACGCTTGCAGCCACTTCTCAGGAAAGCCCTGCTCCCACCAGCTCTGTCCTCATAAAATGGAACGATAACTCAACAGATGAAAACCACTTTATCATTGAGCGTTCAGCCGACGGTGTTACTTATGCTAATATTGCTCAGCCAGCGGCAAATTCGACCTCTTATATTGACAGCACGGGCCTTTCTCCTAATAAAACCTATTACTACAGGATCAAGTCAGTTTCAGGAACGGAATCTTCAGCCTATAGTAACCCAGTGTCCGTTTTAACGCCCACTATAGCATCTGCCCCTGTAACTCCTACCAACCCTGTTCCAACTAATGGAAATCAGTACGCTACTCCATCAGGGAATAAGCTAACATTAAAATGGAGCGGAAGCAGCAATACGTTGAAGTACACCCTATATCTCGGAACTGACACAGCTGGATTGGCTCTGCAATCTGAGCTTGCTTACTCCGCCAGTCCATCTTTTATCGCTTCAGTAGCAGATAATACTACTTATTTTTGGAGGGTTGATGCAACAAATGCCAAGGGCACAGTTAAGGGACAGCTATGGTCTTTCAGAACTCCTCCGGTACTTCCGGCAGGACTTGTTGGTCATTATGCTTTTGACGAAGTATCGGCCGACGAAACCAGTGTAGTTGATTCATCCTCCTATCAGAATGACGGTTTACTCGGCCTTGATCCTGAAAAAGAAAGTATTCGCATAACAGGGAAACTTAAGGGAGCTCTTGACTTCAGTTCCGCCGCTACCGATATGTACGTAGTAAGAATCCCCAATGAAGATCAGAACCATTTTGATAAGAATTCTTTCTCTCTTGCCTTCTGGATGAAAGCTAAGCCTTCTCTCCTGCCTCCTGATAACAACACAAGTTCGTATTTGCTTTGCAAAGGCTCTATTAGCAGAAATGCAAGTACCGGCGCTACCGGGAAACGGTTTGATATTGAATTTAAAAACAAACAGATCCGCTTCGCTCTGGATGATGACAATGACGCAGGAGGCGGTGGTAAAGACGAGCTTCAGGCAAATGGAGCACCATTCTTTTCAGACAAGTGGGTACATGTTGTGGCTATAAGGGATGTGGAAAATAAGCGTCTGCGCATTTACATGAATGGCGCTTTATATGCAACTAGTACTATCTCCAGATCTAATTCAGGAATTGGAGAAGCGAGTGCCCTGATACTAGGTAACATTGGTGAACTTGAATTCTTAACCACAACTAATAAACCTGCACCATACAAGGGTATGCTTGATGAGGTAAGGATGTACAATAAAGTTCTGTCGGATATGGAGATAAAAGGACTTGCGACAGCGAGAAACTATCAAACAATTACTTTTGCAGAACTGCCGGCGAAAGAGATCGGAGATGAGGACTTTGCTTTAAATGCCACCTCAAGTGCCGGACTTCCGATTGAATATTCAAGTTCAGACACCACTGTTGCTACGGTAAGTAATGGAAAAGTGCATATTTTGAAGGTTGGTTATACCCATATTAAAGCAGGACAAGGAGGTAATGATATTTATAGTCCTGCCCCAGCAATTACGAGGATGCTTACAGTTAACAGAAAAACACAAACGGTTAACTTTGCTGCTTTGCCTCAAAAGGTTTATGGTGAACCTGATTTTAACCTCACGGCTACTGCAAGTTCCGGATTGCCTGTTCGCTATTTTAGTTCAGATACTACAGTTGCCATAATTCAGGGTGCTGCAGTTCACCTGATGGGGCCAGGATCTACGATCATAACAGCATGGCAACAAGGAAATGAGACCTTCGCAGATACCTCAGCAAGACAAATACTTATCGTTGTAAGAGATTCTATCGCACCTTCATTACCTGTTATTTCCTCTACATCCGCGACAGATTCATCTGCTACCTTAAGCTGGGCACCGTCAACCGACTTTATTGGCGTAAAAGGTTATCATATTTATCAAAACGGAATCAAAGTTTATACGGGAGAGGGAACTAGCTACCAGGCTTCTGGATTGCATGCATCCAAGTCCTATACTTTCGATGTATCTGCTTTTGATGCTGCAGCTAACGAATCTGAAAAAGCATCGGTTACCATTACAACGCCCGATACACAAGCACCAACGGCTCCTTCCGCTCTTGTTTTCGAAAAGACAACTAAACACCAGGTTCAATTGAACTGGCAAGTATCGACTGATAATCTTGGAGTTATTGGTTATAATATATACAGGAATGGAATACAATTGAATGCTGATTTGCTAACCATTACTCGCTTTAATGCAGAGAGGCCAATTGGAAATAACGTTTATAATTTCACTGTGAAGGCATTAGATGCGGCCGGAAATCTTTCTTCAGTAAGTAATGAAGTTCGTGTTCAAAATGGACATGCGGGTGATAGAGGAAGTGAAATTTCAGCATGGAATGCAGATTCGCCCTTAACCTTTACATTAAATGATGATTTAACGATTTACCCTAATCCATCACGGGGAAGATTCAAGGTGAGTTTAAACTCCCCAGAAGATGGCAAAGTCTCTATTACGATCATCAATTCCGGAGGTTCAATTATCCAGTCTTTAAGTGGGAACAAAATTGGTTTATTCGAAAAGGAAATTGAATTGAGCAATTTACCAGCGGGCGTTTATTACGTCAAAACCTCATTAAATAAATTCAGCAGTTCAAAGGCTATTGTTATAAATTAGGGTTGCTATCCATTTTCTTAAAAAGCTTGCCGTAGCAGTACGGCAGGCTTTTTTACATAGTTATCGATTATCCAGCAGAAGGGATCTCTCCTTTATCCATAAATATTAGCTTTCCCTTTTCCCTACCTACCTTTACGAGTTGTTCTTTGGATTGAACTTGACGAGAACTTTGACGCTTTTGAGCTATTCAAAGCGGGTATGAAATATAATGTGAGTATCTCGCCCGGACACATTTTCAGCACCGATGCGAGATTTAAAAATTGCATACGAATTTCCTTTGGCACGCCAATTACGAAAGAAATTGAACACGCCATTAAAATTTTAGGTACCCTTGGAAAGGATATGTTAAGGAAATGAACTCTTGTTATCTACCGTTCTTGTGGACCTTTGGAGGATGGAGATACTGCTTGAAAAAATCATACAGTTGATTCAATGGCCCTGCCGTTTGCGGAACAGCATGCCCCTTTCCATAGTTCATTAAGGTTGAAACAGGCACACCAAGTGACTTAAGTTTTGTTTGGAAATGCGAAATCTGATCCTGATAATATGCTTCGTCGTCCGTATTATAAAAGAAAAGAACAGGCGCTGTTGCCTGAGATTCGACAAGTCCTGCAGCTCCCATGGATTGCCATAAGTCGTAATTCTTTTCCATAGGCCCCCAAACTAAAGGGCAACGGGACTCTAAATTTCCATCACCATCACCTTTTACGTTGTATATTTGAGTATAGTCGAAAACACCAGGACCTAAGGCTGCTGCCTGAACTTCATCTGATACGTCCTGGTTTGGGCCAGCATTTTCGAATTCGGGAACATGTTTATCTCCTATAGCTAGAGAACCCGCTGTTGATCCCCTTGAGAAACCATAAATTCCTATCTTGCCTGAAAGATTCAATTTCCCTCCCATCGCTCTTACCGTTCTAATAGCCGATTTAACTTTCTGGGCTGCATCAGGGTTGGTTTGAAATGATTTATAGGCGTCATTAGGTCCGTTTAGCGGTTTTCCTTTTCCCCATTCGCAATATTTTGGATGATCAGCGATCGCCCAGGCAATACCGTTTGCAGGCGCCCCTTCAAGAAAACTATCATTGAAACCAGCAAAGGAATAGCTTAAAAAAACTCGTTGATCTCTTCCCGCATCCGTCGTGACCTTTTTTACAGGGTCGAAAGTTGCATAACTGTTACTGTAGGAAAAAGATAGGACCAAAGGGACTTTCTTTCTTGAATTTGCTGGATAGATGATATCCAAATGTAAACTGTCTCCTTCAAGATATCCAGTGGGTGTGTTATAAACAGAAGGATTATCTTTAAAATAAGATACGTTACGAAGAATCCGATAACCTTCAAACAGGACGTAAGTTTTAGAAGTGGAGCAATCTTTGAAGCCGCAAAAAGACCCTGAAGCTATCGAATCATTAATTGCGATAATGTCGTTGTTGATCTGGGGAGAAACAGAGCCAGCGTGTTTTTTATAATCCAACTCTATCACACGGTAGCCTTGTGAAAGCAACCATTTCACGTCTTTTTTATTACTGTTCTTTCCTAGCTTTTTAACGTTGAGATTTTCGAGGTAGACAATGGTTGCATATTTGCCGTTGAAGTCCTTAACCGGGGCCTTCGCATCGGTCGCTCTAAAACTAATCTCAGTCCCGGTCGTTTTACTTGCCCATTTTCCGGCTGCAGAAAAGCAATTACCATAAAAAGCTACAAGTAAAAGAACAATAGAAAACCATTTAAGCATTTGAAAAATTTTACCTGCAAAGTAAAGCAAACTGTAGCTAAAAACTCAGGTAAATAAAAGTTCGTGAGGATCCCGGTTTAAACAAAAAGAGGAGTATTCTTCGTGAACACTCCTCCATCAAATTCGAAAATGGTAAAATTTATTTTTCAGGTTTTTAATCTCCCAAGACTAAGATTCTATTGCGCATCCTTCACGAAGCGAACATTGAAACGATCAGGTTGATTTGTTTTTCCATAAAAGCTAACATTGTATGTGGTATTATTTCCGCTTTCCATAATAGAAAAGGTTCTATCACTTGAAGTCCAGAACTCGGCATTAGCCCCTCCTATTGGGTAAGCGTTATCGATACTATAACCTCCAGGATACGCATTAAAACCGGAGGTGTTGGTGCCAGAAATGTTATTCCAGTTGGTTTTGGATGTCAAAGCCTTTAACTTTTCTGCATTCTGAATCTGTGCTCCAACAAAACTTACTCCTATCGTTGTAAGTAGTTTGCGATAGTCGGCTTCGGTAGGTACTCTCCAGCCTGCCGGCAGAGTGAATTGCTGAACCTCCTCGTAAGTATAAAACTTGCCGTACTCTGGTTTACTTGTAGTTGCATCATTCCATATTCCTCCCTCTCCTGAATAGTTTGTGTTTATCCAATGTTGGTCACCTATTTTTACTATTTCATAGGCTTTTCCGCCAATGGTTACTTTTTCTAATTGAGCTTCTTTTTCAGGTTCAGAGTTATCTTTCTTTTTACAGGAAACCGCAATTAACAAAGTGAATAAAGTCAGACCTAATAATTTAATTTTCATAACGTACCAGTAAGATTTATACAAGATTTACGTATAATCAAAAAGCAACGTAACAGAGTTAAAAAAATTAATCGGAGAAAGAAGGGAATGATTCGAGGCCATTTTCCTAAATTCGCCTCTTTAAAAGCAGCAGAAATGCATCTATGAAACAAATATTCTTTAAAATATTTTGTTGCTTTATCCTTCTTCTTTCTTTAGGAGCATGCCGGAGAGAATCAAAAACAGAACCCGCTTTTTACTACTGGAAGACAACGTTCAACCTGCCGGCGGAGGATCGTTTACTCCTAAAGAATCTATTCGTTAAGAAGATTTACCTCCGTCTATTTGATATCAGATGGGATGAGGCCAAAGGCTCAGCCTTACCGGCAGGAGTAATAAAGTTCAAACAGGAACTCAAGGATCAAACAATTGTCCCGGTAGTTTATATTACCAATAAAACTCTTGTTAATTCAGACCAAAAGGGCATTGATTCCCTTGCTGTTAATACCTTTCGGCTTTTGGGTAATATAATGTCTAACCACAATATCGCTTACCAATCTATTCAAATTGACTGCGACTGGACTGAAAGCACCAAAGAAAAATATTTCAGGTACCTAAAAATATTAAGAAAGATCAGCGGGAAACCTCTGGAAGCAACTATCCGGCTACATCAGGTAAAATATAAAGATAGAACTGGAGTGCCACCAGTAGAAACCGGAGTATTGATGTACTACAATATGGGAAAACTTACCGGACGTTTGGATGCGCGAAATTCCATATATAATGAGGTTGACGCCTCGAAGTACACCTCATATATAAGCAACTATCCCTTGCAGCTCGACATTGCATTACCCCTTTTTTCATGGACCATTCAAATCCGGGATAGTAAAATTAAAGGCTTGTTTAACAAGTTAAGCACTGCAGATCTTTTAAATTCCGGAGCATTTAAATCCTATCCTAATTACATGATTGCAAAACGCTCGTTTTTTTTCAAGGGTATCTATATAAAAGAAAACGATATTTTTAAACTTGAAGAGATCAATACAGAAGTTTTGCAACAAGCTACAGAACAACTTTCAACAGCTCTTCCAAAAAATAACAAACGAACAATACTATTTTATGAACTCGGTAACCTCGACCATTTTCAGTTTAAGGCAGAAACGCTTAAGCAAATATCTTCTAAGTTTTAGTGCTACCATGCTTATTGCTGCTGGTATAGCATGGGCATGTGCTGGTGGAGACGAAGAAGACCCTTCTGTATTTGCTCCTGAATACTTTGTTGATCCTGACTATAGTCCCTTCTTCTTTGAAACTTCCCATCGATTTTACAATTCAGAAAGACTTTATGAAAATAACGCGGCAGACAACAATAAAAGATTTAATGAGGAGACTACCAGCGACTGGTCAGGATTTCTAAATAATTCTATCAAAACGCCTGATCTTGAAACTTTACTTTTTAAACTATCTGCAGCAGGGGTTGATTCTGTGAACCAAAATCGACTAGGAAAAACTGGTAGTCTTCCAGGTATATATCCAGATCTTTCAGGCTCCAAATACAAAAAGAAAAAAGTTGATCAGTTTTTTGAATACTTGAAACTTGCAAAACAGGCTGAAGCTTATGCCGTGAACGAGGAGGATTACTGGTATGAGCCAGTTCCTAAAAAAAACGTTGACCCCAGTTTGGAGATAAAAATAAAAGCTGCATTTCAAAACACAAAGGAACCTTTCCTTAAACAACGTTATTGGTTCCAGCTGGTTCGTTATCACTTTTTCAATAGCCTTACTACTGAAAAGAATAACCCTGCAATTGATGCAGCCTTCAACAGCTATAAGAACTCTCAAAGAAACGCTCTCTACTATCGCTCACTCTCCTATTTGGCAGGCTATTACTATCACCAGAAAAAATATGCTTCCGCTAACTATTTATATAGTTTATGCTATGATTACTCTTTCAAAATGAAGATCCCTTCAGCCTGGAGTTTTCATCCACAGGAGGAGCAGGATTGGAAACAAACACTAGCATTAGCAAAAAGCAAAGAGGAAGAAATCACCCTTTGGCACCTTCTGGGGATGGAGCATGATCCTGTCAGAGCAATTAAAGAAATCACAATAAGGAATCCGAAATCAGAAAAACTTGATGTTCTTTTAAGTCGCGTAGTAAATATTACGGAGTACGACCAGATGGATAGCTTGTATGCATCGGAATTCATGAATAAGGCAACAGCAGATAAAGACCTGACAAGTATTGATTCTATAACACGTACAGGAACTACCAGCAAGCCGTGGTTTTGGAACCTGGCCTCGGGATACCTTCATTTTCTTAAGAAAGATTATAAAAATGCAGGCATTTTCTACGACCGTGCTGAACGGACGATCCCATCTAAAGACACATTGATCAATGCGCAATACAAACTCCTGAAAACGCTGTTGCATGTGGCGCAACTAAAAAAACTAGATAAGACGACAGAAGATGCACTGGTAGAACCTTTAAATTGGTTAGCCGATATTAGGGATCAGAAGAAGCAGTTTAAAGATTTTAGGTATACAGATGCTTTGTACCCGGTCGCCCGTTCAATTGCTAACTTATACAAATCGCAGAAGGATCCGGTGAAAGCCGTTTGTTTTCAAGACGAAACCTCCTTCTATATGAGCAACTCGAACATTAACGCACTGCAAGCTATTTTCCTTAATAAAAACAAGACTGAATTTCAAAAGGTGATGTTGAGGTATTATCCTCATAAGCTGGAAGACCTATACTATCACCAGGCAACCATGCTAACCTATAAGGAAAAAGTTGATGAAGCGATAGTATTGATGGAAAAGGCCGGGGAAAAAGGAAACCAATTTGAATTAGCAGGAAACCCGTTTAATAGCCGGCTGAACGACTGTCATGATTGCGATCACGAAGCTCCTCAAAAATTAAAGTATACTCCCCTCAGCTTCTTGAAAGCGATAAAAGCAGCTAAAGATGAGTTGAACGCTGGGAAAAATACATTTAGAAATTCTTTTCTACTTGCCAACGCCTACTATAACATCACTTACTATGGAAATGCAAGATTGTTCTATCAAACAGATATTACCGGATACAGTGATTATAGTGGAGAGGCTATAACAAAAGAATTCCAACGGACCTTTACAGACCCCAAAATTGCAATGAAGTATTACCTGTTGGCAAAGCAATATGCTCAAACGGATGAACAACGGGCGCGAAGCACTTTTATGGCTAGTAAATGTGAGCGCAATGAATATTATAACCAGGTTGAAAGTAAATCCTATAATGATGACTTCTCTTATTTTCCAGGAGGTAAGTATTTTGCGGAGTTGAAACAGAAGTTTTTGAATACCAGATATTATCAGGAGATTTTGAAAGAATGCGGCTACTTTCGATCCTATGTAAAGTCTTAGATCTGAAAATCCAGGATACCGTACTTAGTTGAAGATTTGAAAAAACCTGCAGTTTTCATACCGCAGGTTTTTTTTACTATCCTATAGGTAAAACGGTTTTTCCATGAAGTTCATTCAGAACTTGTGCAATCCCTGCATATATTGCGAGGCCACCACAAATAATCCCCTCATATCCTGCAAAGGTTTTTATTGATGCATTTCCAGTAGCATCTCCTATTGCTAACAGGAAAAAAAGTACAGTTAGCGTTCCAAAAACCAGTTGTAATGCCCGGTTCAGCTTTAGGGTGCCTACAAATAATAGTAAAGTGAATATTCCCCACATTACCAGGTATGCAACTAGTCCGGTTTCAGATACAGCAGTGGCTAAACCAAGTTTTGGTAAAATGAGTAATCCAGCAAATGAAAGCCAGAAGAAGCCATAAGAAGTGAAAGCGGTTAAACCGAAGGTGTTATTTTTCTTACTTTCAATTATACCTGCTATTACCTGGGCCAAACCTCCGTAAAAAATACCCATGGCAATGATCATAGAATCGAGCTCAAAAAAACCCGCATTATGGAGATTCAGTAGAATAGTAGTCATACCAAAGGCGAACAAGCCAAGGGGTGCAGGATTTGCATACTTAGTACTTAGAACAATTTCTCTTTCTTCTTTCATTGTTAAAAATTAAAGCCGAAATCTCGACCTTTCTTTACAATGAAAATATGATCTAAGTTTCTTAAAGGAATGATGTGAGTCTTAGCTAAAAGGGCTTAAAACTTTCATAGATACTGTTCAAATTCAGGATCAACAGTAAAAGCTAACCTTTCCATGGTTTTGGGGTGATCGAATTCGAGGTATTCTGCATGAAGAAACAAGCGGTTGGCTTTGGTACCGTAAAGATCATCTCCCCATATGGGAACGTTTAAGCCTGAAGGATGAGCAGCATGCATTCTCAACTGATGGGTTCTGCCTGTGATCGGATAGAAGTAAATGAAAGTTTTTCCATCCTGTATCTTCTGAACCTCAAACTTGGTTTGTGCAGGCTTACCATATTCATAACATACCATTTGCTGCGGACGATTATCGAGATCCACCCGGAGAGGAAGATCAATTATTCCAATTCTCTTTTCCACCACACCATTCAGGACTGCCTGATACCTCTTCACTACAGTTCTCTTAAGAAATTGCTTCTGGAGATGCACATAGCTTTCATGATTCTTTCCAATAAGAATAATGCCTGAAGTGCTTTGATCCAAACGGTGCACTAATATGGCATCCGGGTACCTTTCTTTTATCCTGGTTTGAACTGAATCTTTTACGTAACGGCCGGGAACTGACAGAAATTCTGAAGGTTTATTAACTACGATAAAGTCCTCATCTTCAAATACGATACTCATCTCCTTCCCCTCTGCCGGATTATTTTCGAGAGGGTTATCATCTACAGCTAATCCCTCTAGCATAAATCCAAGAATAGGAAGACACTTCGACCTGCATGCCGGGTAGAAGTCGCCATGTTTACGCACCTCTGATTTAGGGGATTGTCCCCACCAGAATTCTGCCATGGTTATGGGTTGCAAGTTGTGGAGGTAAGCATACTGTAAGAGTTTAGGAGCAGCACATTCCCCTGCACCTGCCGGAGGAACAAGTCCCAAATCTTCAGTAAATATCGATAGCAGGCTCTTCCAGTCTTTGTTAGCGTTAAGGAATCTGTAATTCTCAAAAAGCTGTCTTTGCAGCTTGGCAGATGCTTGCTTCCTATCCTCTTTTAACTGCTCTATTTTCTTCAGGTAATTCCCAATAACCAGTTCAATCTCTTGAAGTTTTGCATCCCAGGATCGGGTTAGTACCCTTAAATCATACTGCTGTTTTAGACTCTCATTCTTCAGCTCTTCCAGTAATTGTTCTAAAGCCTCTGGCAACAAACTAATCTGAGCTTCTTTCCTGCGTTTATGCCGTTCTTTTTTTAAACCTCTGTGCTCAGATTTCAACTCTCCTATCTCTTGGGCGGCCAATGATTTCAATTCTTCAAGCTGCGACTTTAAACGCAGGTATTCTTTATCCTGCTCAAGAGTTTCCAAAGCTTCATTTAAAGCTGTCACCGCTCTTACCTCTGTAAGGTACATTCCATTCTCCTGGAACACTTCGTATACCGGAGGAACAAAATAGGGATGCTGTCTTCCCTGAGCCAGCTTGCCGGAGTAGGCAGCTAGAAAACCTATTTCATTCTCAGAATTTCTGACTATCAATACACCAAACATCTTTCCGATAACAATTCCTTCATGCTCAGGATCAATCCCGAAGTTATGCTCGTTATCGTACGACTTGCTAAGAAAATCCTGCACCTGCATTGCCGCTAACTTTGCAAGAGGATGAGCTTCATAACAGAAAGGATAATTAAATTTTTCGGGTAAAGACAGCGATGAAATGTCTTTTATAAAAGAATGAATTGCTGCCAGCTTCGTCTTCACGTATTCCACGGGTTAAAAATACTGGCTTTATACTAATTGAGAAAGTTTAGAGTAAGATTTGTGGTTAGTTATTACGGCACATAGTGCGGAAAACTGTATAAACAGCATTAATTGAGCCGGGTAGTATTAATGAGTATTGGTTTTATATTAAGAAAGAGCTTATAACTGAAAAGGTACAAACAAGTTGCATAGATTGTAACTATATAAAAGGGGCTGTATTAAGCTTAATGCCTAATACAGCCCCCTTGATGTAATTAATAAAGAAGTAATTAACTATACCCGGGTTCTGTCGCTACTCCATTCTCTGTCGAAGTAGTCAGCATCTTCCTGACTTCTAGGTGTAACACCCATGACGATGCCACCGTCTTTAATTCCAGATTCGTACTCTTTAGCACGGTCTTCAGGGATACCAGATCCGATTAAAGCACCAACTAAACCACCTGTTAAACCACCTGCTCCGGCACCTGCCAGTCCAGCAACCAGTGGTCCGGCAATTAATAAACCAAGTCCAGGAAGGGCTACTGATGTTCCAATTGCAGCGATAGCACCAATGATAGCACCTGCAGTACCGCCAATTGCAGAACCTGTACCAGCACCCTCTAATGCTTTATTTCCTAACTCTGAATCATGATCTGAATGTTCGAAATGTTTTTTTCTTGTTTCGTCAGACATTATCAGGTTGATTTCTTCTTGACTATACCCTCTGTCTCTCAGTGATTGAAAAGCCTGTTCTGCGCTTTCGCGGTCTTTGTAAAGATTTGTTCTTAAACCGTAAGAACCATTAGTGTTGTTTTCCATAGTTTCTAAGTAGGTTACTATTGTCCCTATTTAACTGAGACCTATAGAAGATGTTTTTCTATTTTTCTTTTTTTAATTTAAAACAAAGCAGTGAAACATCCCTTTAGACAAGAGATAAAAATCTATTGAAAAAATTATGAAAAACATTTTCAAAACCTTGTTCTGCGCATTAGCTGTTTCATTAACGATGGCTGCGTGTAGCTCAAACACAAAATCAGAAGGCGAATCATCAGAAACTTCTACTGAAGCCAATACAGGAGATACTGCTGTAGTAATGGATAACGACAGCCTGTCAAATCCTCCAACCACTGTGGATTCATTGAACAAGTAATAATCTGCTGATGCAGGTAATTCAGGTCGTTTTTAGCAAGACGACCTGTTTTTTTAAAAGAGAGGTTAGCTAATGAAAAGATTTTTTTATGTTCTTGCAGTGATTGTATGCCTGCAAATGCAAGCGTGTATCATGATTGGAGGAACCTGGTCTGAAAGAAGTGGTTGGAGTATAAGCTTTTTACCCTTGATTACCCTACTGGTTATCTTTCTGATTCTAAGGTTTTTCCGGCGGCGATAGTCCCTCCCGCCGTATTCCTGTCGAGCACCTTTTCATAGGCTTTTCTTACGCTTCCTCTGAAAAACACTTCCCCGCAATATACATAGCCTAACTTTTCAAAAATCCGTAGCATTGCCTGATTATCATAATTTGTGTCTGCCTTTATACTGTAAATATTCCTTTCCTCGGCAAATCCTTCTATAAACTCTAATATCTTCTGGCCCAGTCGCTTTCCCAAATAATTCTCAGAAATAGCCACACGATGAACAACAACGAAGTCTTTATTGGTTAGCCATTTACCTTGTATGTCAGCATAAGCTGGTTCATTATTTAACATTACAGCACAATACCCTACTATAATGTCTCCTTCTGTTAACACATACCCTGCACCACTTTCTATATCTCTCTGAATGACCATTGGATTTGGGTAACCATCCTGCCACTGATTACTACCGTCTTTTTTACGACGTTCAATAGCTTGTTTTAAGATATCCCAGATTTGAGATGCCTCAGATATTATCGCTTTTCTAAAGTGATATTGCATGCGGTGTTATAACTATTACTATTATAGAGCCACCACCTGAGGGAGATGGCTCTAATCTAAAACTTATTAATTATTAAGCCATTACTAATTCAGCCAAAGCATCTTTAGTGAATCCTTTTAATTCCTCTTTTCTACCTTCCCTTACTTTTTTAACCCAGTTAGGATCTGCCAACAAAGGCCGACCGACGGCTACCAGATCAAAATCACCGCGATCTAGACGACGTAATAATTCATCTAATGAACTCGGCTGGGACGCCTCGCCAGCAAAGGCTGCCAAGAATTCTCCTGTTAAGCCAACTGAACCAACCGTTATGGTAGCCCTTCCACTGATCTTTTTAACCCATCCGGCAAAGTTCAGATCTGAACCATCAAATTCAGGTTCCCAGAACCGGCGCTGAGAACAATGAAAAATATCTATACCGGCATCGGCTAGTGGACTTACCCACTCTTCAAGTTCCTGAGGATTAGCTGCTAATTTATTAGTATAAGCAGATGGCTTGAATTGTGATAGCCGGATTATTAAGGGAAGGTCTTCTCCTACTTGCCGGCGAACTTCCTTAATTACCTCTACAGCAAAGCGAGTACGTTCTCCAATTGTCTTTCCGCCCCAAATGTCGGTTCTTTTATTGGTTTCGTTCCAAAAAAATTGGTCAATGAGATAACCATGAGCACCATGGAGTTCAACAGTATCAAAACCAAGCCTCTTTGCGTCTGCAGCAGCGCGACCAAAAGCTGCGATTGTATCTGCAATATCTTCATCCGACATTGAATTTCCGTTTATAAAACCAGGGCGATTTAATCCTGACGGTCCTTCGAAAGGTACTGGAGGAACCCAACCAGAATGATGGTTATCCATCACACCCATGTGCCATATCTGAGGTGCCATCGCTCCTCCCGCACTATGCACCTCATCAATCACTTTTTTCCATCCAGCTAAAGCTTGTTCTCCATAAAAATGAGGAATGTTAGGATCGTTCGAAGAGGAAGGTCTTTCAATAACAGTTCCTTCTGAAAGAATTAGTCCAACTTCTCCTTCGGCTCTTTTTTGATAATAAGCTGCAACCTGTTCTGTCGGAATGCCTCCTGGTGAAAATGAGCGTGTCATCGGAGCCATTACTATACGATTTTTAATATTTAATGATTTAAGGCTAAACGGCCTAAACAAACTTTCTGTACTCATAATAATGATTTAAATTTTTGTCTCTATCAATTCACTTAAAGCAGCAAATGCCTCTTTGTCCCGAACATAATAGGTCCATTGACCAACTCGCTGAGCCTTTACCAAACCTACTTTTTGTAGCAAGGATAAATACTCAGAAACGGTGGACTGAGATAGACCTGCTTTTTTTTGAATTTGTCCTACACACACTCCATTTCCGTAACCAAACTCGGCCTGTTCAGGGAAATTCAACTCCGGCTCCTTAAGCCATTGAAGGATCTGTAACCTGGTTTTATTTGAAAGCGCTTTAAATATTTCCACTGGATCCATGCACAAATATATATCGACTTTTCCCGATATACCTATTAAAGAAAAGTTCTGACAATCCTGTTAAGATCAGGAGAAGCTCCTATGACAATTGAATCCTTTCCAGAAGCATAAGGAGAAAGGAAGGCCTGGCTGTACAAGCCGATCCAGGGCTGTAGCACTTTGCAAACCCTTGCCGTAATACTATACATGAAAAAACACAACACTTACCTGATTGCACTTATTCTTTGTTTTGTCGCTTGTAAAAACAATGAAACCAACGAACCAAAAGGTGTAGACACAGCACCAGTTGCCGAAGCCCAGTCAGCAAATGAAGTTATAGAAACGGAAAGATTGATCAATGAGCTGGAATTTGTAGCCAGAAGTATAAAAATTACTTACCCTAATTTACCTGGGATTTTAATGGGAGCTAACGTTACTGAAGGTTTTACTACCGAAGGGAAAAAGAAGTATGATATTGTATTTAATAATCTTACCGGTTCCGACAATAAAAAAAGAAACGGACTTCTAACAGTAGTGTATGAAGACGCAATCGAAAATGGAACCAATGTTATTGGGAAACACGTGCATGTGAGGTCTGATGAGGATGCCAGTTTGTATTCTGTTGACGGGATCAAATTCAAAGGCTCGCTAGTTTTCTCAAATATTTCAGCAGCAAAAGTCTCTACAGCAGTCACCATTGATCATCTGAATGCTCAAAGCTTCATCATTAAACCGGACGGAGGTCAGATAAGATTTTCGTCTACCAGAAAAAGCAAATGGATTGCAGGTAACACAACAGGAGATGTAAATGATGATGTTTTCGAAATGAGTAACCAAAATTATTCTCTTGCTATTGAGAAACAAGGTACAAATTTCATGGAAGTCAAACCCGCTCAGACAGTTATTTTAAACTCTTCCTGCCAGCAGTCTTTGTTCAGCCCTAAAAAAGGGCAATATAAAATTGAAAAACTCGGAGGTAAGACCTTCTATCTGTCTTTTGGTAATGGCAATTGTACTGATACTGTTTCTTTATCCTATAATAATATAAATTGATGATATTCAACCAGCAGCGTAAAACTGCTGGTAACCTTTTTCCTTGTCGTCCTTCAATACCTCCTGTCACAATTTCTTAATAAACTCCCTTCTTCTACAATAAACTTAGCCTTTTTTTACATTTGAACTCTCAATCAGATCATCGTATGAAAAGAGCGTTTATTGCTTTAGTTGTTTTTATCTTTCTAGCCTCCTTCGCTCCCAAAGAGAAATTGACATGGATGGCAATTGGTGATTCGATCACCTATCTTGACAATCACCCTGAACAAACCGGGAATAGGATTTCCAAAGGTTATATGTCTAGAGTTTCAGAAAAACTTCCTCGCATTCAATTTGAAAACCATGGACACAGCGGCTGGACGGCATCAAGAATGGCTGGCCAAATTGAAAAAGAAGATCTGAAAAAGGCAGATGTATATTCTGTATTCTACGGCACCAATGATTGGAATGCTGCCTTTCCTATTGGTTCTTTAAGTGATTATCAAAATAATACCGGAAATAGTACCTTCTATGGCGCGTATAGGACGATCATCAATAAGATTCGAAGCCTTAATCCTGACGCTAAAGTTATTTTGATCACCCCTATGCAGAGAGGCGACTTTGTGTATATCAGGGATCCAAAAAATAATGCAAAAGGATCTTATGCCGACCGGAAGGGAATGTACCTCTCTCAATATGCTGATGCAATAAGATCAATTGCTAAGGCAGAGAAATTTGATGTGGTTGACCTCTATTATAAAAGTGGGATGAAAGTAAAGGAGATGGTTAAGTTTAAACGGCTGAAGGATCCGGGAACGGGGAAATACAGAAGCTATAAATACCCCGACTATATCAATATGCCCTATAATCCCTCTACAGACGATTATCCTTATCCTGTTGAAGCGATTGACCTTACCTATGATGGTCTACATCCTTCAGATAAGGGAATGGAGATTATAGCAAAAATGATGGTGAAGATTATGAAGAACTATTAACAGAGGATATTGAATAACAATAAAGGCAGGTCAAAATCAGATGTGCCTTTATTATTTGCAGATCGCTGGACTTTTATGGGTCTTACTGTCCGGTGTAACTAAATTCTATTACTGCCCCTTTTTCATTACTTCCCTGGGGATCTTCTTTGGTGGGGCCAGAAGTTACAGAACTTCTATCGGTTATAAGATAGATCTTCTTGCCATCCGGCGAAATTGCTACATCTCTCAAACGGTTTCCCGCCTGAAAGTATGATTCCTCTTCTCCTTTAAGCCCTTTTCCCGAATCATCCACCTTTAGACGGATAAGCCTTCCAGTTTTTAAAGTTGGTATAAGTAAGGAGTTCCTCCAGCCAGGAATTGCGTTAGAAGTATAAACTTCCAAACTCGAAGGAGCTTCTGAAGACCAGTCAGATCTTCCAGCATTATTAGCAACTGCAGTAAAAAGACCTGTAAGGAAACTATTTTCATTGGGACTGAAAGCTTTAATAGGATTTCTGTAACTACTGCCGATCTTCGCGGCGTTTGCAGCCTCTTTTTCGATTAATGGGTAAGTTGTGTTCCATTTACCCGGCAAGCTATCATGATCACTAACGCTGGCAGCCAAACCATCGTAGTTTCCATCGTTATATCCTATTACTAAAGGGTGCCCGTAGTTGGCTCCCCTTTCAATCAAGTTTATCTCATCGTCAGAATAAGGACCGTGTTCGGTTGAGTACAATATCTTTTTCCCTGCTACAGTCACAGAAGCCAAGCCTTGAGGATTTCGGTGACCGATGGACCAGACAGCATTCCTGAAAGGATTAGAGTTAGGAACCCATCTATCGAGCGCTTCCTTATCATTATCCTCCTCAGTATTAAATCGCAGAATCTTCCCTTGATAATACTTAGGGTCCTGTGCGTGATTAGGTCTGTTTCCATTATCAAATTGCCCGGCTCCCATATCTCCTACCGAGTAGAACAAATATTCCTTCCCATCTATATCAGCTATATGAAGACGTCCTCCATTATGATCATTACTGCCAGGGATCGTATCGCACAAAACCTTCGGATTACTAAGGGTGAGCTTTTCCTTATTCCAGGTATACCTCACCACTTTAGTTTTAAAATAGTTACCAGCGAAATTCGAACGAGACTCAACAAAACGATAGACGTAGGCCAGGTAAACAAAGGGTTTTCCAGAATTCATTTTTGGATGAAGGGCCATTCCCATCAGGCCTCCCTGTGGCCAGGGCTTACCGCTAAAACTTCGTTCGGAGTTGAGGTCAAGGATTACCTGCGTTTTTCCACTAGCAATGTCAATCCTGCTAACTTTATAACCTTTAGACTCTGTTATCCATAAATAATCATCAGGACCATAAGTTATATCCCAGGGATCTTGTAAGTTTGATTGTAGAACCCTCTTTTTAAACTTTAGGTTTCCTTCTCCTTCTACCTTTGTTTGTGAAAGGCAGCTTGTAGCTACAGAACAAATTAAGAGACAGATATTTATTATTTTCCCAATCATGCTTGGTGATAACAGTCAAATGGCCAGGCAGTTTAAGGTTTTATTTTTTAGCCAATATTTACAGTCGGAACTTATCGATGAGCATTTTATACTTCCTACATCAACTCCAATTCTCATCTGGTTTAATATTAAGTCTTTTCGCGGCTTCCTGGATATCATCAAGATTAACCGGGTCACTATAGGGATCCTCGTCCAATTCAGTAACGCGATTTAGCTCTTTCTGCCAACGACGTATCTCCTGAATATATGGTTCGTAAGGCACCCGTTTCAATCTCCCGTTTTCATTTACCAAATCGCAGATCCCGTTGTTCAACCATTCACCGGTATGCCAGTCCTGCATGTCTACTGCGGGAAAAAGACAAACACCTTGCAGATCTATTCCCAAATCTACTGCTGCCAGGCTTTCTTCCATAACGTCTTTTAGCCAAGCGTCCCGACCGTCTTTCATGCCACTTGTTTCACTGATAATAACCGGTCTTTTATACCTCTGCCAGGCAAAATGAATTAATTCACATAACGAAACAATCCGGTCGTCCTGAGGATCCAGAGCCTGATGGGGACCGTTCTCCCTGAATTCCATCTGTCCGAAAGAATAATTATTAAGGCCAACAATGTCAAGAATTTCAGGAGAACCGCCGAATTCAGGGTGTAACTTTCCACAAAGGATATCCCAGGCTACGAAGGTATCGGCATAGGTTTCAAAAGCAGCTGCTGCTTTCAACTCAGGTCGGTCTAAAGGAGCTACGACTTGCACCAATGGATCCATATGGACCATCCTGGCTTCCGGCATCACTTCCCGGATTGCTTTAGCCGCCATTATAGCAGCTTTACATAAATTTTTCCTTAGACTGAAACGATCTTCACGGGTTTTCTTGTGCGGTGCTATCCATCCCCATTCGCCGCCTGCATACGAGAAGAAGGTTATTTCATTAATAGGCGTAAAGTAAGACGTCGTATTGAGACGTTCTGATATATATTTAGTTGCTGCTTTACAGTACTCTTCAAAACGCTCACAAAAACTTTCGGAAAAAGGATCAAGGTTATCCGGATAACCGTAATGACACAAATCCCAAATAGGCGAGATCTTATATTCGTTTAGAACCTCTATCACCGGGTCTAACATGGAGAAATCAAAGTAGCCAGCCCGGTCAACAAGAGGCCATGGTATTCCTTCCCGGGAGACGGCAATACCCAGACGGTGCAGCAAACCATAATCCTCTTTAAGGAATTGATCGTGCTGAGTTTCTGCAATGAGATTGCGGCGCCCCTGATCTTTCCAAATGAAGGTTGAGCATTCGAACCCTGAAATAAAAAAGGTTGGGAAAATACTATTGTAGTCGGTCATACGTCAACAAAAACCTTTAAGGCTTACAATAGTTTCATTCTTTTAAGGCATCTTCCAGGCATCTTGGGTAAGGCTAGGGTTAACCTCTATCGACGTTGTATTAAGTACGATCTTATTCTTTCCATCTGAGGATTCTGTAGTCAAAGGAAATTTCACTCCACTGGTATTGCTAAAATTGCGATAAACAGTATAACTTTCCTTCCCATTTACAGAGCAACCATTTCCCTTAAGCTCGTAGTTTTCTCCTATAAGATAGATCACTTTGTTCCCATCTATGTTAAACGAAAGCATATAATCTCCATGAGAATCCTCTAAAGTTCCATTAATAAAATTACTATTGAGTTTATTATGAAGTCCTAAAACTCCCTGGTAAAAGCCTAGTTTTAGTTCATTTTTTTCATTCTGTGAGAGCGGTTTACTTTTACCCTTCATCCATTGCCAGCCTTCATTGCCCTCTAATTGTTTAACCAGCAGAAGTTTATTGTTTTGCCATACCTCAGCCCGGATCTTTTTGTTTATAACGTCAGTTACAGCGATAGCCTTTAAGTTACTTCCAACTTGGGCAACCTCCCTCATTGTCTTAATCTTATCAATATTGGGCCCACCATAGTTGGCACGAACCTTCAACATCACATCATGGGCTCTGGAGGCTCTGGTCTCTTTCAAAGCATTCTCTCCCTTTTTCATTGCTGTGATTTTCTGGCCCTCGCTTTCTGCATCTGCTGATTCCTGCCGGAAATAAAACTCGCCATCCAATAAAATAAGGTCTTCCTCGTCGGGAGGACTGTAAAAAAAGCTATGTTTACTTACTTTGCCGTTGCCAAAAGTAAAGGTAATATTGCCGTCTTCCAGTTTATAACTCCCTGAAACCGCATTTTTCCCGTTTTCAAACTTCCCTCCTATGGTACCTCCATTTACATCACCACCAATGCTTGTTACCGAATTTCTATCAGAAGTAAACTTGCCCTTTCCATCGAAATAAAGAAAGTCTGTGGAAGACGTAAATACATTAGGCATTGCCGTTCCCATTCCGCCAGTGCTTGATGCCGACCTTTTTTCATAGCTAGACCGGGGTAGAGAACTTATCCTCTTAACTTTATGCAAGGCATGTTTAACACCAGCGGTACTACCTAAAGAACCATCCCTATTCAAACTATACCTTAATGTCCGGGGCTCATTTTTAAACTTCATGTCAACAAAACCATTCTTCACTATATAATTTCCGCCAACATCAGATCTCCAATTTTTCTGATCTAGTTTGTCAGTAAAGGTTCCATCGTTCCTGAAATAGAATACAAGCTGATTAAGCTGCATCCCGTCGAAAGGGGTAGTATAAAGCTCAGCTCCAACGTAAACTCCATTCAACTGCTGAGCGGCCGCTTGCAATCCAAAAGCAACAAAAAGGATAAGTAGTAGCGATCTGGTGTTTTTCATAGTACTTGCTGTTTGTAGAACTACTTTGAACTAACATTAAAATCTGAAAATTATTTTAACGTTCGCCATTTTTACAAAGGCAGCTCAAAGAACAAAAGACAATTAGTAAAAACGATCTGAAAGCTTTTGTAGTTTAAGTGTGAAAATCAGTATCTACAATATGAATTTTAGAAAGCTAGAAACAGAGGATGAATTAGCAACAATACAATCCATTAACGGGTATTGTGTAATTTTTAAACATAATACTACCTGTCCGATAAGCAGGGCTACAAGGATACATTTCGAAAAAGAAGCTGACCTTCTTCCTGTAGGAACTCCGGTTTATTTTTTAGACCTCTTAAGCTTCCGTGATCTATCCAATGCTATTGCAGATAAATTTCAAGTACGCCATGAATCTCCTCAAGTACTGCTGATTAAAGATGGAAAGTGTATTTACAACCAGTCGCATTATGATATCTCAGCAGGAGAAACTGCCGCAGCCATAAATCAGGGATAGGAGAAGATCACTATATCAAAGTCCTTTAGTACCTTTGAAACATGAGCAAAGTTTATCAAAAGATAATTCCTCCTGGAGATTTTGCAGGACTCCTGATTGCAGTAAATGAAACTGTGAAGCTTTTTTTCACTCACTTTGCCGACCAACAGCCAGAAAAATGTATGCTGTTTATTCCAAAGTATATGATCCCCTTTTTGCTTAAAGGGCTTCAGGAAACTCAACTTACACCTCCTTCAACCCACATTCAGGAACCCCTGGAAAATGGAGGTTCTTATTATTTCGGGCTACCTATTTATTACAACTATGAAGACTCGATTGTGGTAATGGCAGAAGATGCGTTAAGTTATCCTGAGGAAGAACAACCTGTTGTGAAGCTTTTTTTCGATGACAGGGTTTCAGTAACGGGTGTTAACTTGAATAGCCAGTAGTCAACACCCTTTAATTTATTGTATATTTTTAAAAAGTTGTGGCACTACTCCGTACTGCGGCAGTTTTCCGTCCCATTTTTCAATCATCTGTTGTTGTATTAATAACGGAGTGAGCGATTGTTGTCTTAGTCTGTTAGCTTCAGACTCGGCACGTGCCTTCACTAGTAGTGCAGCGGCTTCTCCTTCAGCTTTAGCCTTGGTTACCTGAGCTTCTGCAATGGCTTGTTTAGCTTCGTTTTCGGCTTTTAATCTCGCTTGGATAGAAGCATTCTTCTCATCGATCATTCTACGAAGAGATGCAGGAGGACTTATAGCCGAAGTAAGCTGATCGTAAATAAAGCCATCTTTCCCCAGATTCTTTGTAAGAATAGTTTGAATGCGGTCTTCAAACTTTTCTCGGTTAGACATTACCGAGTCTGAAGTAAATGAATTTGCAACAATACGGTAAGCATCATAGATAGTGTTACGCATAAATTGTTGTTCAATCTCACTTAGTGATTTCCGGTATTGCCTGTATATCTGAGGAACACGGGCTGGATTAATGTGATAGTTTAACTTAGGATCAACAGAAAATTCTGCAGCATCCCTTGTTGTTACAACAAAAGGCTCGTAATCTACTGATTGAGTAAAAGTGGGAAACTCTACGATTTTAGTGGTCCAGGTATTATACCATACCCTTCCGGTAACGATAGTAATATTGTCTACGCCCCTATCTGAGCCATAAAGATTTATTTTAATACCCACATTTCCAGCATCTATGTTCTCATAGGAGAAAGGCTGAATGATCCAGACAATGATAAGGACAACAAATAAAACGACGGCCTTTACAACTGGGGATCCAAGAAAAGGCCTCCCTTCTGAAGATTGAAAACTCATATATTATAAATTCTTGATAAGTACTTTAAATGGACGAAATAGAAGTATTACACCAATAATAATTTCAACAATACCGAGCGTAACAAACCAATCAGAAGGCCGGCTAACGTGATTACACCCTGTGGTGATCATGATAATGCTAAAAACAACCTGAAAGAGTAATAGAAAGGATTTCATTATAAATGATACAGCAAATGATAAGGTTCCGTTTTCAAATTATACCAGGCTAAATACCGGAACTAATTTAACAATATTCAAACTACTCATCAACAAAAAAATGTTACCTGCAAAAATCTATTCCTATCTTCGGGGACCAATTTTGAATTCAATAAAGTATTAGTGGGCAGGTATGAAAAAGCTTTTTATTCTTCTGATTATTTCAATCAATTGCATCTCCTGGACTAGTTCCGTTTCCACAGAACCCTCTGCAAACGAAAAACGGGACCAGATCCTGAAAAATATTATTCCTCCTAAGATCTCTAAAAATGTATTTACGATAACGAAGTTCGGAGCAGTAGGAGATTCCAAAACGGATTGTAAACCCGCATTCGACAAGGCCATAAAAGTAATCAGAGCGAAAAAGGGTGGTAAGATCCTTGTTCCCCCGGGCACATACCTTATCAATGGCCCTATCCACATGACCAGCAATCTTTGCATTGAGTTACAAAAGGGAGCCAAACTGATTTTCGGCACAAATCCGGAAGATTACTTACCAGCTGTGCTAACCAGTTGGGAGGGTACATTCGTTTACAACTACAGTCCCTTTATTTATGCCTACCAATTAGAGAATGTAGCCATAATAGGCGAAGGAGAGATTGACGGAAATTCACGCGACTCTTTCAGCAAATGGTCGGAGAAGCAAGGCGAAAGTCAGCTTTTAACGCGCAAAATGAATAAGGATAATACGGCTTTAAATCAAAGGATGTTTGGCAAAGGCCACTTCCTGCGTCCACAGCTAATCCAATTTTTTGAATGTAAGAATATCCTGATTGAAGGCATTACTATTAGAAACTCTCCTTTCTGGTGTGTGCATTTGCTCAAGTCAGAAAATATAACAGCAAGAAAAGTAAAATTTGAAGCTTTCAATAAGAACAATGACGGGTTCGACCCCGAGTACTCTAAAAATATTTTGATAGAAGACATTGACTTTAACAATGGAGACGACAATGTAGCCATCAAAGCCGGCCGCGATTACGAAGGCAGAAGGACAGGTATTAGCTCAGAAAACATCATTATCCGTAATTGTCGTTTCAAGGGACTACATGGTGTAGTCATAGGTAGTGAGATGTCTGCAGGAGTACAAAACGTATTTGTAGAAAATTGTAAAGCATCGGGATATTGCAAACGGGGTATCTATTTGAAATCGAACCCAGACCGGGGCGGTTTCATTCGTGACATTTACGTTAATAATCTCGAATTTGGGGAGGTAGAAGACTGTTTCTTTATAACATCGTTTTACCATGGAGAAGGAAAGGGCTTCGAAACTGATATCAGGAATGTTTTTGTAGATAATGTAAAATGCAGAAAAGCAACAAATGCAGGAGTAGTTATCCAGGGATACCCGAGTAAAAAAGTAAAAGACATTTATTTTTCCAATGTAACGATTGATTCTGCTTCTACGGGTTTAAGCCTACGCAACACAGAAAATATAGTATTTAATGACGTGATCATCGGCAAAGAAGTGAAAGAGCCCTCACACGTTAAATAACATCAATCATTAAAGGAGTCTCCTTGGCCATCCAAAGTACTCCTTTAATTTTTTCCCCTGTCTATCCTCCTATCTATTTGTTTAGCTTTCTACAAAAGGCCTCAATCTCTGTTGTATAATTGGGACGAAAATTACCCGAATCCCTACACCTAACATTCTCCATATCAATTCTCAGCTCCTTTTACAGCAGCCTAAAATTTTATCTCCATTGGCACAGTATTAGCATAATAAAAGCGAACCTTGATCAGAATTATTTAAGATCCAGGTATCGGTTTTTACCACCAATTTAATTTTGAAGAATGAAACGAGTGCTGTTGTCTATTTTCACCCTTTTTATAGGTGTCTCTGCCGGGTTCGCTAACAATAAATATGAAGGATATTACGTAAGTAAGACTGGTGACACCGTTAAATGTAAAATTAAAATCAGCTCGGCCTTGTTGAAAAAACAGGAACTGAATCCCCTATCTGTTACAAGAAATCTACGGATTGAATTACCTAATGGAGAGAATCAAAAGTTCAGTCCTAATGAAATTAAATCATTCACTATTACTGGTTTAACGAATAGTCCTTCAGAATTTAAAAGCATTAAAGGAGACAATGAACACTTCTATAGGGTGTGGGCTGAAGGAAAAATAAACCTTTATTCCTTTTATAGTGCTCACCCGTATGATCATTCCCCAGTTCCACATTTTTTTACTATTAATGAGGATGGTAAAATGACCGAGATCGCTCCTCGCGATGTCAATAAGTGTCTGGCCGAAATGATAAAGGACGACAAAGAACTCTATAACGCCTGGATGAACAAAGAATACGAGCAAAATGGTTTGGTGAGTATAACTCAACTGTATAACGCTCGTTACCTGGCAGCTTCAGCTCCACATTCAGAAAATACAACAACTCTTTCTGCAACAAAAAATTAATAAGGACTGTTCTGTATTTTCCTTCCCTTACTATTTTAAGAACCTCTCAATAGCACCTACAATTGCATCAGGAGCGGTAATATGGGGAAAGTGTCCTTCAGCTGCTACATATTCTATTTTACTATTTGGGATAGAGCGATGCAAATGCTCGGCAGCTTCCTGTGGAACGGCTAAATCCTTTTCGGACTGAATAATGAGCGTGGGATGTTGCACAAGTGGTAGAACAGAACGAAAGTCGGACTGAAAAATAGTCTTAATCAGAGAGAGAGCAATATCAGGCCGTAAAGACAAGAGGCCCGACATAAAGCCTTCAGCAAAAATCGGACGATCATCATTCCTCATCACCATCGTTGAAAAGCCCTTTGCCCATTGCTCATAATTGAATACGATATCGCTGTAAATAGTATTCAAATCAGCTTGTTCAAAACCTCCTGTATATCCTTCCTCATTAAGATAACGGGCTGAAGAACCAATGAGAATTAGGCTCGAAAAGAGATCGGGACGATCAACAGATGCAAGCAGCCCTATGATCCCACTAACGGAATGTCCGACAAAGGTGATATTTGTAAGTTGTAAATCCTCACAAATATCCAGCAAGTCCTGCTTATACCCGTTCAAATCTCTATATCTTTCAGGCTCATAAAAAGACAGGTCAGAGTGACTTGCGCCTATATTATCATAAAGAACAATTCGATAATCTTGTTCGAAAGCAGCTCTAACGAAATTCCAGACCTTTTGATTAGTACCAAAGCCGTGGCCAAATACCAAGGTTTTTATACTTGCCAGGTTACCCCGAACACTTACATTGTTTTTTGTTATAGAAGATTTCGAGCTGCTTGTCGCTTGTAAAGTCATATTTATAATCAGGGTTCTTAGCTAACACCGGGAGATGAGACAAGCAGAATGATGGCATTGGCAATAACACTGCTGTTTAGGTTATTACGATGATGTCCATGTTAAGTTTCGTTAAAGATAAAATATCTTTCACCTCCCGGTATGTCAGCTTATTGATTAATCCTGAATCGGTCCTGTCGAGAATTGTTTAATCATGTCATCCAATACCGATTTACCATAGCCGATACGTTCTGCGTACTCTAAACATAAGGTATATTCACGATCATGCAGTTCCCCATCCTCCATTGTCATTTGAACTAAAGTTTGTAGCTCCAACGTCTTTTGCAATCCATCCTCAGGAATTATAAAACTTAGGACCGAAAGATTGTCTACGAGAGGCATGAGATCTGCGGGGGTAAGACCAAGTTTGTCTCCAATTAATAGTAGTAAAGTACCCTCGCCATTGTCCAGCACTTTGTCTGCTGCTGCTACAAGTATGAGGTTCTGAAAGAACGCCAATTTCTTTTGTGGTGTATTAAACACCTCCTCTATTGATAAGTTGTTTTGCATAGTTCCTTATTTTGTGCTTTATCAGCAATACCTGATTAGCGGAATTAAGATTAATACTCTAATTCCCTTATGTGCACATAAGAAATATGATTATGCATTTTTTTGTTTCGCAGACTTCTATTATTCTACCCGATTGCTTCCGCAACCTTCCTTTCTTTTGTTACTATAGAAATTTTTTAAGATACTGAAGATATAGGGGCCAATCTGCGGGTATAGGACCATGACCACCAGCATGCATATAGTACCCCAGGGGATTAAACATTAAAGATGTATCGCTTGCAGCGGGGAACTCTTCCCCTGCAGGTCCTTTTTTTCCAAATAACTGATAGACAGGCTGGGCAGCCTTTGCTGCAAGAAACTCACCCTTGGGATCTGACCAGTAATCTGTATCACCTGTCTGCAACAACAGGGGGCGCGGAGCCATGAGCGCAACAAGCATATGAGCATCAACAGGAGATTCATTTATCCTGCCCGTATAACTGTGACGTTTAGGAGCAAATTGATAGTAGTATCTTGAAGTGTCAGTCATGTGTTCGACTCCTTCACCGTAATTTCGGCGACTTAATGCTGCTCCTCCCTCGCCAGAACAACTTGCAATTACAAGTTTAAACCTTTCATCCCTGGCTCCTGTCCACAATACTGTCTTCCCTAGTCGCGATGTACCTTGAAGAGCAACACGCTTTGCATCTATATCTTTATCCGTCTCAAAGTAATCCATTGCACGACTTAAACCCCAAGACCAGGCTGATATAGTTCCCCATTCAGAGTCTTTTACAGTCGTCTGCCCCGGCTTCAAGTAAAGGCTGCGTACGCCATACTTTAAGCCTCCTTTGAAATCAGGTTCTATATCTCCATAGTAAACCATGGCCACTCCTATCCCCTGGGAAATGAAACTTGCTATATTAATTTTAGAAGGGACTCTCTCTTCCGGGGCCAGGAGACGTTTTCCCTCTTTGGTCCAATAATACCCTCTCCTAACTGCAGGATCATCCACTACCATAGAGTTGGGCTGGAAATTAATAAGCAACAGTAGCGGAGAAGGTTGACTTGCCTTTTCGGGTAGGTAGATCAACAGATCCATCTTATTCTTCGAAGTATCATTACTGAAATAAATCCTTGTTTGTTTCCTCACAGCAATACCATTCAAGGCTCTTCCATGATCTTCTAAGGTCTGAACAGACATCGCTTTAGGCTTACCGGGGACAACACCAAATTGATGCTGCTCGAACAACTTCAGGAGTTCAGGCCTCCTTTTCTCCTGCCAGGTTTTACTATCTTTTACCAGCCTACCATTTTGTAGCCTTAAAACGTCAGGTAAAGTATAAGAACCTACAGAATCTTCACTATAATTTACGGGATGCCCCGCCACTACTTTTGCTAATTTTTCCTTTTGAGCCACAGCACTGGCAGCAGACAGAATGATAAGGCAACTGGTTCCTAAAGTTTTCGCTAATTTAAACATGGGTACGTGGTTAGTTTGGATCACTTACGTGCAATCATACGGCAACACAAAATAAAAAATCCAGAAATGAGATCCATATAAGATATGAATTTGTTACAAGAAGGGTCTGGAGTGATTTTAAAGAAAATACTATTTCATTCCTGATTAATTCATATTAAGTTCGCCGTCTTATATAAGTGTAGCTGAAACAAAAATGGAAGAAGGATTTAAAATACCCGTAATATACAAAGGCCAGGAAAGAGAATTTGAAGCAAGCTTAATAACTACAGGCTACATTCATAAATTTCATGTCAGTATCGAAGGAGTGGGATTATACTTTGAGCCAGATGAAGAGAGAAATTACCGGGCTGTTTTAGATGAAAAAGCAATGGAGAAGCAGCAAAGACCGAATGTTGAGCTAGTAAGATTAACAGGATTAAAGATCGAAGAGCTTTTTAAAAGATAGAATTCCAAGTAATTGTTATTATGTTCTTATTATCGAACTTTTGCTTCACTTAGGCTTAATAAAAACTCCTCCACTTTTTTACTTGAAAAATCGCCCGCTCCAGTATGCTTGAAAACAAGGTTTCCAGATTTATCCAAGATAACTGTGCTGGGAATAGAACCGTCTAACATTTCTTCAGGGATAGAACTATCGGCAGTGTAAACTGGAAGGTTAAAGTTCTTTCGAACCATAAACTTCTGCGCCTTTTTATAATTCCCATCTACATCCACCATCAGGAAGATAATACTACTATTTTCACTTAGCCGGGCAGACAGCCGATTGATCGTGGGCATCTCGGCAATACAGGGAGGACACCACGTAGCCCAGAAATTTATAAATACCACTTTCCCTTTAAGATCTGATAATCTTACTATTTCATTTCTTCCATTTTTAAAGGAAACCTCTAATCCCGGCTCCCTCAATAATACCTGATCCGGCTTAATACCAGGTTGGAAAAAGCCAATAGACATTAATCCCTGGATAGTCCAACTTTTAGCATCAGGACTAAACATCAAAAGCAAGGCAAGACCAAGTAGAGCAAAAGTACTTATTGAGGAAAAAGAGAATTTAGATACACTTTTCATTGCAGTTTTAAATGGTTTGACCAAAAGTTAGCAAATTATTATCCGGATCTAAGAGCGAGAATTCCCTTTGTCCCCATGGCTTGGTTTCTAAGGGACCGTTTGGATGAATCGAAACGCCCTTGTCTAATAAAGCATTATAAAGTCCATCAATATTGTTTGTCCGGATATACACTTGTCCATAGTTTTCACCCGGTTCCAAATCTTTGTATTCGAAAAAATGAATCTGGATATTATCCTTTAAAACCATCAAATAACCATCAAAGTCCCGGTCACCCAAAAGTCGAAATCCCAGTTGCCTGACATAGTAATCTTTCGTTACTTCCTTATTTCGCATCGGTAATTTAGGATGTATTTCTATTAGCATAGGTAAAATCTATTAAATTTTATTTTTCTCTCTTATAACAAATCTCGTCGGTTATGACAGTAAAAGCTGCACGATAACAGGCCTCAGGATCTAACTGAAATTGATAGAAAAGATTTAAATCAATCAGATTTGAGTCCGTTAGTATAATATCGCTTAAATTTCCATGCAGTAATCTCAATTCCTCCCACAAACAAAATAAGTATTCCACAATATATTCTGCAGACGAGGTTCAGTCCAGACCATCTAAAGTAATGATTAATAGTGCAATTAGAAGTAGAAAAAAAATCTTTAGGTCCTGATTTTTACCACTATACAATAAAAAACCCCGCTGATAGAATCAACGGGGTTGCCCAATTGTGTTGGGAAAATTGCCTATGCAAATATACGACAGAATGGGCCTAATAAGAATTGTTGATAAGTTTTATTTCAAAAAAAAAGAAAAGTTACTCTATCTCAGGAGATAAGAAATATTATGATATAAAATTAGACATAAAGTTCCTGGCACTTGTCGCAGAAATAGGAAGTTCTACCCGTTTTTCCAATCTTTTCCTTTCTTAAGGAAATATGATCACGTGGACAATCAGACTTTTTATACACCTTCCAATGCGGCTCAACCTCGCCGTCCTGTTGCCATTGAAGATAATTTCCCGACAATTTTACGCAGGCATCTATTATCGCTTCCAGTTTCTTCTTTGGGATTGCAGATACGATACTTTCCGGATGTACATGTGAAGCGAACAAAGATTCATTCTTAATTTTATTTCCTACTCCGGCAAGAATGCTTTGATCCATTAAGGCTTCGCAGATCAAATCCTTCTGTTTCTTCTCCAGCTTTATCCTTGCTTCTTCCTTATCGAAGTCCTTATTCATTACATCAGCCTTCCAGTTGTAAACTTCATCAAGGGGCTTTTCAATAAACCGACAGTCACAGGAATAAAAATTTAGTTCCCCATTTTCAAATTCGAAACCTACTTTTAATACTCTATCCAGTGTGGAATTTATTGCAAACTTGCCGAATAGCATAAGATGCACGCGGATAGTAAAACCTGGAAAACAAAAAAGAAGTTCCTTACCAAAAGTTTTAATTTCATTTAGAACGCTTCCATTGATTTTATCAAAGGGAATGCCTTTAGCAGTACCGCTAGCGGTAAGGACAGTTTGACCAACAAATTGCTCAGCCAAATCTTTAAGAAATACCATTTGAGGACCTTCAGGCATAATAGGATTTTTAATTAGGCAGAGTATTTTAACTCAAAACAAATATAGCTACATTTATTGAAATCATAATTTATAACCTAAGCAATGAATGCCTATCTTCAATTTTATCGTTTAAACCTCGTCTTTTTTTTGCTGGTCAACTTTGGCTGCCTAACGCTAGTTTCGCTACCTCTGCCGGCGATAATCGCGTTTAAAATATTTGGAAATGCATCTAGTTTTGTTCTTTCCAAACTGTTCACCTCCAAACACTCCTATTATTTTAATAATTTGGGCTTCTCTGTCAAACGTATCCATTGCATCATTACCCTAATTGAAATAGCTGTTTTACTTACTCTATTACCACTTCTAAAACTTGTATTATAATGCTAACTATTGATAGTGTTACTCTTCGCTACGGAGATCATGATATCCTTGCCGGCTGTTACCTAGCCGCAGCAAAAGGGGAAGTAGTCGGCTTATTAGGCAGAAATGGCTCGGGTAAGTCTTCCTTATTGAAAATCATCTTTGGAAGTTTAAAAGCTAACAATAGCCATCTTAGAATAGATGACGAAATTATCAGATCAGCCTACCGCACCAGAAAAGTTGCTTATCTTCCACAAGATCCCTTTCTACCAGCCTTTCTCACTGTCGAATTCCTTTTAAAAAAATGTCCAAATTTGCCAGGAGAAGCGCTAACATTTCTGGAGCCGCTGCGAGCTAAAAGTGTTTCAGAACTCTCAGGTGGAGAGCTGAGGATTCTCGAATTTTTATGGCTATTACAACTGCCAGCCGAGTACGTTCTCCTTGACGAACCATTCTCAGGCATCGCTCCTATCCATGTTGAGTTTTTACAAAAAATGATAAAGCAGGTGGGTGCTGAGAGATGTATTATTCTTACAGATCATTTATACAGAGCCTTGCTTCCTATCAGTAGCCGTGTTTTGCTGCTTCACAATAAATCCGTCTACCCTATTAGAGATGAAAGCGAACTGGGGTTCTATGGCTATATACCTGACTCTTACTAAGGTGTTGCTTTATTCCAGATGAGGCATCAAAAGTTTTTGCTCTACTCGCTCATCAGATGAAGAGACTTTAACCTTTTGCCAAAAATCAGTAGAAATGGCAACAACTGCTCTTTCATCCATTAGAACTTTATCTTTTAACCGAAATAAAGCTGTTGGACTTTTACCGATCTTGTTACTAATTAGCTCTGCAACTAAAACACTGTCGTGCCAACTTCCAATGGTTTCCTGCACTCTACTTAAATAGGGAATATCAAGTCTGAAATTATGTCCCAAACTTTTTTCAACGAGTTTATAGTTGTATAAGATATTCTTAATCCTCTTCCGACAGTCATGCATGCTTTCGTTAAACTCCCTCTTTGCAAAAGCGAGTACAACAGAATTCAGCTCTATTTCAAAAAACCTGGCAATTTGTTCTTCATTTGTTTTTCGAAGTTTTTTTGCAAGTTTATCCATAGCATGTTCCACCATTCGTTTATACTTATTGCCGTGCTTGAGAAATAGGGATAGCTCACCTTCCATCATGCGCTGTTGCTGTTCAAAAAACTCCTTATCTTTTAACTTAAACTCAGTGGCAAGTTTAACATGGAGATAAGGATCTCTGATTCTGCCGGCATGTCTGAATATTTGCTTAACCGGTTTAAAATACTTAAACAATGAACTATTCTTCCCGTTACTAGCCAGCAGAACAAGAAGAGATTTCATCTTCTTAACCTGCACCCTAAAAGCATGTAGTTGTGCCTGATCCGAAGTTTGCAAAAATGAGCTCAAGGCTTGCATCATTTCTTTCGCAATCTTCTTTAACCGTGATTTACCTTTCTCTTTCTTCATTTTCAACGTTAGTACATTTCCCTATCTACATAGGTAGTAACCAAACGCAGCAATTACTTGTTTATAATCTTTTTTTGATCTAAACCCACTTGTGAAAATGTTAGAACAGTTAATTCCCCTCAATCTTTTTAATGGGCATATTGTAATGGAAAGGGAAATCCAGATCGACTTTGGCTATAAGAATTTTAGAATTATTCTTTGACTTTAAAACTGGCATATTTGATGAGGTGGCCGGCTCATTTTTTACTTCTCTGGTCCCCTTTGCAATAGGAAGCTCTCCTCTGAATACCCTCGCCTTCAGCGATGTATCTCCAAGGCTTTTTAATGGCAATTTTAATCCTGGCTGAAAATCGATATTATCAAATCCTGTAGTAGGATCAAACTTTGCTATTGGTTTTTCTATAGCAGAAGTCCCATTGGAAACTTGAGCAGACGTTTTAGTGGCACTGCACACACTCAATACAACCAGCAGAAATGATAAGGAGTACTTCATGGTAATTTTTTTAATAAAGATATCAATTTCGACTAAATAGAACTAATCCCTGTAGGAGCTTTTCCAAACCTTTTCTTAAATGAATGGGAGAAATGAGACAAAGTTTCAAAGCCCAAATCGAGATAGATAGCAGAAGGCTTTTTATTCTTTGTTTCTATAAGGTGCCTGGCCTCATTTAATCGTCGCTCCTGCAACCATTGTCTAGGAGCCATTCCAAAAGTTCGTTGAAAGTCTCTTTTAAAGGAAGCAAGGCTACGTCCGGTAAGCTGTGCAAATTTTTCAACTGAGATATTGTAATGGAAATTGCTAAGCATAAACTTTTCCAGGTCAACTTTATGTGGTTCAGAGAAGTCAAACAAGAAATCCTTTAGTTCGGGCAATGTATTTATTAAAAGGTATACTGCCTCTTTCACTTTAAGCATCCCTAAAGCCTTGGCAATTTTCCCCTCAGAATTCCTAACATATGGCATGACGGATTGGAAAAAGCCTCGTAAGAATTCATTAGTAGGAATAAGAACATTTTGACTCCCGCTATATGTGTTGTTAATTTCAATTTGTTCTTCTAAAGCGATCTGCCCCAAAAAACTGTCTTCGAGACAGATCACAATTGTTTGGTAATCCTCATTTTCAAGAGGAATTTTGGTAATCTCCGCCAACTGATTTTTCCTTATCAGCAACATATCCCCTTTCGTCATAGATATTATCTCTGATGCCGTTTGCATCTTAAAAAGGCCTGAAACTTGGAGTACAAGAGTATTATGCCCAAGAAATCCAACCTTCTCTTTCCGCATGGCAGAAAGGTAAGAATGGAATATTACTCCAGGAAGTATTTCTGTTGGATTTGTCACTTCATAAAGATATAAAATTCATATAGTTTATCCATCTTCACCTATCGTTGGAGGTAAGTACCACCAGCTATCGCACCAGCTGCAAAATGGGAATTAAGTAAGGCCATCTCCTCTCCGCTAAACTCGATCTTCATAGCCTGGATGTTCTCTCCCAATCTGGATCTGCGACTCATACTAACTAGTGGCAGGATTTGTTCCCCTTGTGAATTCACCCAGGCTATAGCAAGCTGCGTGGGTGTAAATCCTTTATCCCTTGCCATCTGCTTCAAAAGCTCAACTTTTTCCAGATTCTTTATTAAGTTTTCGCCCTGGAATCGCGAAAAATGGTTTTGATATGCATCAGCAGAAAGAGGCGCCGTCATTTCTCCGGTAAGTAATCCTTCGGCCGTATTGGCAAAAGCTACAACACCAATACCTAATTCCTTGGCAGTTGGTAATAAATCTTCTTCAATCTGCCTGTCAGCTAAAGAGTATCCAATTTCCAGTGCAGTCACTGGATATACACTATTAGCTTTTCGTAATTGCTCCGCAGAAATTTCAGAAACGCCCAGGTGTCTTACTTTCCCGTCTGTGATCAGGTCTGCAATGGTTCCTACTATATCTTCTACAGGAACACTATTATCGAGCCGGCAGGGCTGATAAAGATCGATAGTATCAACACTAAGGCGGACAAGGGAATAGTTGATGAAGTTTTTAATGCTTGTAGGGCGAAGGTCTAAACCTATCCAATGATTATTATGAAATACCGCTCCAAATTTAACACTAATAAAGGCCTCATCCCTCCTGCCTTTAATAGCTTTTCCCACAAGTAATTCGTTATGACCCGCACCATAAAAATCACCAGTATTTAGGAAATTTATACCATTGTCCAGCGCCTGGTTAATTGTTGCAATGCTCTCACTTTCGTCCGCTGCCTTGCTTCCCCACACTGGCGACATCCTCATACAGCCTAAACCAAGTTTAGAAACCAAAGGACCGCCCTTCCCAAGGCTAATTTTTGTTATACTTTCCATATTGAAATTTTTATTAGTTTTTATCCTGTTTGTTATTAAACAAAAATCGCTCTTATCACCTTCTGCTAAATTTCCTCCACGGCTCATTTTATTTGCCTGTATGGCTCAAATTCCTTAAGTAACTTGAACAGCTATGAATTCGAAGAAAAAAGTGTAACGAATTACAGAAACCTGTTACCTATCTGATATAGAATTCAAAATGGAAAAATTAAAAAGCAACTCCCAGATCTGTGTAATGAGATCCATTGAAATGAAATCCTTAATTATCTATTAAATTTCAAGACCGTGGCAACTGATATAGAAAATGAATTTCTCAATCTGATTAAGAAGCACAAGGGATTGCTTGTTAAGGTGGCCCGAATGTACATGGATAACTCGCAGGATCAGCAGGACCTTCAACAGGAAATTATTATCCAGCTATGGAAATCATTTAATACATTCAAAGGTACCAGTGAATTTTCTACCTGGATGTATAGAGTCGCAATTAATACGGCAATAAGTTATTTCAAAAAAGAGAAAAAACAAGCAAACACATTTTCTCATCAAGAGCCACCTGATCTGCCGTTAAGTGAATACGATACAAGCGCAGATAGAAGGATGGCCTTTTTCTATCAGGCAGTCCATCAACTAAAACCGGTAGAAAAAGCAGTTATTTTCTATATGCTTGAGGGCCTGGCGCACAAAGAGATCGGAAGAAATCTGGGTATCAGCGAAGGGAATGCGAGAGTTAAACTAAACAGGGCTAAAGAGAAATTACAAAACATATTAAAAGACAAAGCATATGAAATTTGATGAAATTAAAAGGAACTGGGATCAAGAAGATTCCGGTGACATGACCTTACCAAAAAGCATTTCCGAAATTCGGGAGGCAAAACATCCTATAGAAAAATTAAAACGCAACATGCGCCTTGAATTGATAATGCAGGTCGTAACACTGGTACTTCTGCCCTTGTTTTTCGGAATACATTTCAAAAGCGATTTCTACGAGATCTTATGGGGAGTCTACGCTGTTTTTTTATTGATCAGCTTTTATTATTCGTTTGGCTTTTATAAGTTCTATAAAAGCAGCTTGAGTTATTTCGCCGGAACAAAAGACAGCCTCTACGAACTATACTATGAACTTAAATTGAATATGGAACGCTATAGGTCCTTAGGATTTTTATGTCTTCCCTTTGTAATTATTCTTGCTGGTTTGAGCTCGCTTGGGCACGTTGAGGATATGAGCGTAGGATGGCAGCAATTTATATTGCATCTGAGAGAATTCCTTGTGGGAATGATAATAGTGTCTGCGATTTATATCTGGGTAATTATTCTGTGGGTAAACAAGCTTTACGGCACCTACGTGCGCCAACTGAGGGAAATTTTAGATGAGTTGAAAGAAGAGGAAAATCGCTAGTCTGCGTTTGATTGCCTAATTGGGATTAGTGCTGTTAGCTATTTATAATTAGTACTAATCCCTTACAAAGGGATCCTCCTGGCCGTCCTCCCCAATTATCTCATACGCCTGATCAAAAAGCCATTTTCAACTTTTTCAAATCCTGCTTTCGGATAATACTCCATAGCGGAAGGGGCGGAAAGTAGGATTAGAGCTGTTTCCTCTCCAATTTTTTCCCTGGTTAATTCAATAAGCTTCCTACCAATTCCACTTTTCTGATATTCTTTTCTAACAGCGAGGTCAGATAGATAACAGCAGTAGCAATAATCTGTTAATGAGCGGGCAACACCAATTAATTTTTGCTGATGCCAGGCAGTTACAACAAGATTAGAATTAGAATACATTTTCAATATCCTATCTCTGTCAGAAGTAGGTCTGATGATTCCCGAACTTTTATATACCTCGATGATATCATCAACCTGGGGTACAAGATCAACTTTATAAAGTATTTTCATAGCGGAGTGATGAATGTAGCGAAATTTATTAATTATTGTAGTTTTGATACTTCAGACAAGTCAGTTAAACCTTTATTATTTATGAAAAAAATATTTCTTTTTTTAATGCTTTCAGAAGTATTTACAACTGCTGCAATCGCTCAAAAAAATGTAAATCACCAGAAAGCTGTCTATTCAAATCCACTTGATGTCAAGCTCGGTGATCCTTATGTTTTACATACCAAGGGTATTTATTATATGTATGGTACAGGAGGCGCAGATAAAGGCTTCGCAGCCTATTCTTCAAAAGATCTTGTTAATTGGAAACCTGAAGGACAAGTTTTTTTCCATGACAATAAAAATGGTTGGAGTGACCCAAATGCGGCTTGGGGCGGAGCTTATTGGGCCCCGGAAGTATACGAAGTAAAAGGCAAGTATTACCTTTTCTATAGCGCCCAATGGAAAGTCAATCCCGCAAAAGAAGAAGAAAACTTTAAGATTGGAGTGGCAGTTTCAGAAAAACCAACCGGCCCTTTTGTTGATTTAGCTCCGAAGCCCCTGTTCGATCCTGGCTATCCTGTTATCGATGCCAATGTTTTTTTTGACACAAACGGGAAGTGCTATTTATATTACTCAAGATGTGCTTATAAACATCCTGTTGAAAGCGAAATAGCAGCACAGGCCCGCAAGATCGGCAAATACAAAGAAATAGAAGAAAGTTGGGTTTACGGTGTTGAACTAAAACCGGACTTCTCCGGTGTTATAGGAAACCCTGTATTGCTACTACGTCCTCCAGTTAAGTTGAGCGACAAGCAATCAGAGTGGGAAAGCCTGTCGGTGACTACAGGGGAAGTTGGACGGCGTTGGACAGAAGGATCGGTTACATTCAAAAAGGATAATATTTATTACATAATGTATTCTGCCAACCATTTCGGGGGCGGACATTACGCTGTTGGTTACGGTACCTCATCCAATCCTCTCGGACCTTTTAATAAGGCGTTAAATAATCCAGTATTACAAAAGAATACTAATAAAGGTGGTTCGGTCTCCGGGACTGGTCATAATAGTATTACTTACTCACCGGATGGAAAAGAGATGTTCTGCGTCTACCACGGAAGAACAACAAAAACTGGGGAAGAACGGGTGGTTTTCATTGACAGAATGGAGGTAAAGAATGGTAAGATCACTGTTCATGGACCCGTTACAGAACCGCAGAAAATGCCATCCGGAGTACAATAATTTATGGATTGACCAACAAATATCTAATTAGAAAACATTAGGTATTACCAACACTTGTACTACACAAAGAAGGATCATTCCTCCTTCTTTGTGTTCTCTCTTACCTGCAATCTCCCAGCTCCAACCTTTCGTTCAGCCCACTGAAGTTCCTTTGCAAGTTCAATATTTGAAAATTCGATATGTATCACTCTCCTTTTCCTGTTATTCGTCGTTCTGTTTGAAGAATGCAGCAAAAGTGGCTTCATGATCATAATTCCTCCTTCTTCTACTGCACATATTTTTTCTTTCTCTACGGTCCAGTCGATTGTTTCAGGTCTGTATATCCCCTTCAAATGAGATCCTGGAACAACTTTTAACGCACCATTATTTTCATCTGTCTCGTCCAAATGGATACGAATTGTAAATATGGATTTTAGCACATTCAGAGGTGGTTGTACTGCAAACTGTTGATGTTTAACGGTCCATGGTCCATATCCCTCTAATTCCACTCTTTTATCAACCGAAATGGTAAGGTCTTGATGGAAGGCAACGAACCAGTTTGACTGCTCCGGCTTATCAAAATAAATAGACTTAACCACAAAGTAGTCATTGCCAAAAAAACGGTAAATCAAATCTTTTAACTTTTCATTAAAAATCAGCTCATTCAAGTGCGGGCACTCTTTCAAAAACTGCCTGATTGCAAATAAGTCTGCTGTTTTACGAAATGTCGGCTTGGAAGTATCTACCTGGTTTATTGCGCTGATGATCCCCTCCAACTCAAAGGATGTATAAACCCCATTAATAATTGTGAGCCCTTCTTCGACGAGCTGTTTATGCGATAACTGCAAATTCTTCATTTTACAATTGAAAGCTGTATCCTAGGTGCATAGTAATAATTGCCCATAGATACTAAATTCCTAATAAAATTTCACAACGTAATATGCTATCACTAAATATCAGGAAGAACAGTTCGGGCAATCCTCGTACGATAATTGCTATTTTAGCCACTATTAACAGGTTTACCCCGATAATGCTCCAGATAGATACCTTGTTGCAGACAATAGATTAATAGCCGGCTCGAATGCCTGGTTATTTAATGAATGTTATTAATGGTTTAATCTACCTCATTTATTATTAACGATTTCCTAACTATGAGCAGGGCTACGAACCTTATTAATCAAACTCATTGAAGTCCCGCTTCTAAGTCGATTTCTTATCGGGAGATCAACCCAAATTAATACAGCATAAGCTAATACGATTAAGAGTACGACTCCAAAAACAATAATTATAGTCTGCTCACTTAAGGTAGGTTTGAACCGCTCTACATTGCTCATGTAGAGCCAGATAAACGGATAGTGGATCATGTACAAAGGATAAGAGATGTTTCCAGAAAATTTGCAGACCCAACTATTAGCACCTCGACCCGTTGCTCCTGCGCCTAGGGCAATTAAAATAGGAAAATAGACGATAACAAAAAAGGGATCAATAAGCGAATTGAATTCTTTAGAAAAAGGAATTAGAAAAACTGCCAATAAAAGTGCTCCTATGGAAATAAAGGAAATCTTCCAGGAAAGTATCCATCTCATTCTATAAACGAGAATTCCTGCCAGGAATGAATAGAATACACGAATCCCGCCACCTTTAATATTATCTCCTCCCCAGCCTACCGCAAGATTCCCTGACCGTTGAGCTTCGTAGATCAATACTGCCGCTGCTAAAATGGTCATTATCCAGAGAATTTTATTTGAAATCTTGATAAGGAAGATAGCATAGCAAATGTTGGCCAGATATTCCCAAAACAAAGACCAGGTAGGTGGATTAAGGTGAAAAAGATTAAAGTATCTTTCGTGAACCAGAGGGTAAGGTATCATCAAACATGATCCAAGGAACATTTCGATTAGGTTGTTTTCGTACTTATTATAAAGATCACTAAAGGGATCGAACATGAACATCACCAAACCAATAATAGAACCTAAAATAACCAAGGGATGTAATCGGATGAGCCGTAGCTTTAAAAAGTTCAGGATTCCCAATTTCGACAAGCGCTCGTCGTAGGAATAGGCGATTACAAAACCAGAAAGACAAAAAAAGAAGTCGACAGCTAAATATGCGTGAGCTATGAAGCTGTCATTATAATCAGGAACAGCTATTTCCATAAAATGAAAGATTACCACTGCCACTGCAGCTAAACCTCTCAACCCATCAAGTATTCCAAAATGTTGTTTTGAAAACACTAATTCAACATTTCCCTCTATTTTATCCATAAAAACCAGCATAAAAAAGCTGGTTTAAAAATGAACAAATGGCCGCGTAGTAATGACTTTTTGAGTATCAATGTTTATCTCATTTGTCTCATTTATAATCCAGATACAAACCAATAAGTACTCCTCCCAGGCAAAAGACCTTCACTAACTCTCTCCTTCCAATCCCGGTATAAGCAAAAAATAATCCTTACCTTGCTCTGATTATTTCTACTTGATGGAGAATAGTTCTGTTAAATCTGATCCATAATGTTGTAAAATATGCTCCTGATTCTAAACAGATTCGGATACAGGTAGCTAAAGAAGGAGCCTTTGCTAAAATTATGGTCATCGATAAAGGACGTGGAATTTCTCCGGATAAACTCCCGCATCTATTTGATCGTTACTACCGTGTAGATACTGGTGGACATCAATATTCTGGCCTTGGCCTGGGTCTTTACATCTATAACGAAATTGTTAAAAAACATGGAGGTGTAATGGGGGTTGAAAGCAGACTGGAAGAAGGGAGCACATTTTGGTTCACCCTTCCTTTGTATGACACTCAATAACTTTTGCTCCTCATTTATAGCCGTCTTTCGCTTTTGTTGATCGGTACGAAACTCTTACAGGATCTTTCGAATTCCAGGCATCTTCGGCCATTTGTACTTTTAAAGTCGCGGTTTCAAAATTGAAAGGAGGTAAAGGAGGTCTTTCTGTCATCCTTATAAAATATTAGTCTAATTTCTCGTATCGGTAATACCTTCTGATCCGTTTGAGCTATCCCGGCTCGTTTCAGGGCTATAATGTAAGCCTGGAGTTAACCAGTAAAGCAATACAACCCTTGAATAGCGGTAGTTAAATGGTGACAGGATAAAAACTGCGGGAAATATGGTTGCAAAATAAAGCCACATGTTCTCCAGATTGTTCGTTAAAACATAAGTGGCTACGGCAATTGATATCATCTCAGCTACATTCATTGCATAGCTTACAAACATTGAAACATAAAAATACCCTGGCTCCCTTTCAAACTTCAAGCTGCAATGCGGACAACTAACATTCATTTTCTGTAACTTAAGACCATACATTGATCCTGCAAACATGTCTCCTCTCCGGCACCTCGGGCACTTTGCCTGTACTGCTGCCGCAAACTCACCTGGTACCTTATACTCCTGTTTGTTCATATTTTTAAGTTTGTTCTTATCAATTTCTATCGTTCTCATTGTTTGCTGATTTATATATCCCCGTCGCTTGTCAGCCTCTATTCTTCGTTCTATTTCAAAGTCATTTTTCTGAACTCCTCTGGCGTCAGCCCCACATACTTCTTGAAGAATTTCGTAAAGTAAGAGTTGTCATTAAAATTTAGTTGATATGAAATTTCCCTTATAGTAAGATCTAGATTTACCAACAACCTTTTTGCTTCCAATATCACCCTGTTCCTAATCACTTCTCCGGATGGTATACCTAACAGATCATTACACAAGGCATTAAGATGATTTGGTGTTATATATAACAATTCTGCATACTCCTTTGGTAGTCGCAGACTGGTATAATGACGCTCAATAAGCTGCTGGAAATTTCTAAGCAAAGTGTAATTATAGGATGACACATACGCTTCTTGTTTTTCAGCCACAAGGTCTGAAAGCATTATGAATAGCTTTAGTAAAAGGACCTTTATGTAATCATCACTAAAACGTTTGGTTTGACTGCCGGCCTTTAGTAATTCCTCAAATACAATTTGTATTTCTCCCTGAATATCTGGCGGAACCTGCAAAACCGAATCTTTTACTACTCCTGTAAAAAAACTGAACTTCTGCAAATACTCGGTAAGCAACAGAAAAGATTGGAAGTAGGTATTTGAAAAGTTAACCACATAGCCGTCAACCGGCCCTGCAAAGCTCCAGCTATGAACCTGACCAGGAATCATAAAATAGATCTGCCAGGGCTTTACCTCAAAATTTTCGAAGTCAATAGAATGGGAACCCGAACCTTCAGTAAAGAGCAACACATGGTAGAAGTTATGACGATGGGGATAATGTAAATGCTGATGGGTTTTAGAATAAGGACCAAATCTGCTAACTATGATATCCTCCTTACGAAAACCTCCAAGGCTGCTTATGTCGTAAATAGGAATCTCATTTTTCATACAACAAATTTACATTGAAAAAGGCCATTTTAGTGGTACGATTTACTTGACAAATGGTACTATTCAATGATTAATGCCTCGTGCATTAGTACCTATATAAAAGAAAAGCGGTTAGGCCTAACCTAACCGCCGAACGTTCATAGATAGATGGATAATGCCCTGCTTTAAGCGAGAACTATGCCAACGCGGAGAATTAATTAAAAAAATTCACAACTTTTTATTATGGTGACCCGTACAAATACGTATTGTGATAAGGTTTAGGTTGCCCTGCTGCTCTCATAGCGACGGGGCTTTTTTCTGTCAGAAAAAGTGTACACATCTTAATACATAACCTCAAGCTACCTTGTACTTTCAATACCGGAATTACCAAGGGAGCTTCGATAAAGATCAATCATTAAATATGAAGTTGTTCCGATTAAGCGCTCTCGATAAATAACTGTTGAAGTCATTTTTAATTAAGTCAGATAATACGCACAAAAACTGTCTGTTTTGTTCAGCCTTTGCTTTTTCCAGTTCGCTTAATTCAATCAACATGAAGAGGTCAACAAAACTTACAGGAGAATAGGGAAAGTCTACATACCATTTTCCATTACCTCCTTTATAGAGTACAAAGCCCCAGTTTTCTTTGTCGATTTCAGTTAAAATTATAGCCGTCATTAATCAGTATTTTTCTATTATTTTTTCGTGGACGGGAAGTTTGAAACCAAACTTACTTCCTGCTCCAAGCTCGCTCTCTACAAATATTTCTCCCTTTTGTGCCTCTATGAAATCCTTCGAAATTGCGAGGCCCAGCCCTGTGCCTGATTTCTCGGACCCATCTGTAGGTACTTGAAAATACCGGTCGAATAACTTCTTCTGATACTGCAGTTCAATCCCCTTGCCGAAATCACGAACAGTAAACTCTACAAAATCACCTGCAGGCATCACCTGAACCACCACCCTCGATTTTTCAGCACTATACCTTAAGGCATTTGACAGGAAATTAATGAGCACCCAGGCTGACTTCTCTATATCTGCATTCACCAAAGGGATTTTTTGCCTGCGGATCACTTCCAGCTTTATGCCTTTTTGTTCTGCCTGAAATTTAACCGCTTCAATAGCATAATGTACAATTTCGTTCGGGTTTGCAGGCGCTAATTTCAATTGAATATTTCCAGATTCTGCCTGCGAAAGATCGAGCAGCTCGCCTGTGATCTTTAACAAACGGTTGCTATCTTCCTCTACATTCTTCACCAATTCCATCTGATCTTCATTAAGCTGCCCCACATGACCCGCTGCGAGAATATCAAGGCTCATTAGAATGGAGCTGATAGGTGTTTTAAGCTCGTGGGAAACAGTAGCAATAAAATGAGTTTTGGCCTGGTCCAGTTCCTTGAACTGAGTGATATTGCGCAGAATAAAAACACTTCCCGCCGAGCGACCAGTGGTTACTACTCCTTTATCCTCCATATTGTCTAGATAAGGTACGCTGATATCTATTGTGTCTAACTCAAAGAACGACTCTTTTCCATTTGCAAAGATCTTGAGCGTTTTATCGCTTTTCTTGTTCTTTAAGACGTAATTAAACAGATCGTTCGTACCAGACACTTCTGCCGCATTTTTAGACGAGATCTCATCTGATTTCAAATTAAGCAATTGCTCAGCAACAGCATTAATAAAAAGTATATTATCCTTCTCATCCAAACCAATGATGGCATCCTGCATCTTTTCGATGATCGCCTCTATTCGCATTTTCTCTGACCGAATCGTCGCGAGGTTACTATTTTCCCATTGACTTAGCTTACTTGCCATATCATTGAAGGCAGAGCCCAGTTCTGCAAACTCATCGTTCGAATCAAACCTCAGCCGCTGTCCATAATTCTTATTACTGATCTCGCGGATACCCACCATTAGTTGCCTTAACGGATTAGCCACATAACCAGGAAAATTCACCGAGAAGGAAAACAGTACCAAAAAAGTGAATGCCCCAACAAACTGCAAAAGCATTACTGTTTCCTCAATAGATGACTTAGCTACATCGTTTTTTCTTACTATAGCAGCCATGTTGATGTCGTCAATCCCCTGCAAGTTCGCCCTTATCTGACGCTCCAGATCCCCTTTGTTCGTTGAGGTAGTTTTAAACCGTTCAAATAATTGCCTTACCAAAACTACCCGTTCCCTCTCCCCATTTTCTGTGACATTATTCTCTTCAGATTGCAAGGCCTCCTCAAATAGCAAGGCGTCTCCCGCACTGAGCTTATCACTTTTATCCAGCAAACCTCGCATGCTCCGTGAATAATTCAAGCTTTCATAATTATCTTTAAGGATAACCTCCGCACTCTCAGAAATTCTCTTAATATGATACAGGCACATGCCGCCAAAGAAGAGCACTACCGCAAAAAGAACTCCGAAGCCAACATTCAATTTAGTCCGGATTTTCATAATACTGATTTACATAGGTGAGAACCTTGAAGTTTCCAGACCGCAAGGCTTGTAAAAGAATGATCTTTTTCATTTGTGTAAACAAAGGTTGAGCAACTTTAAGAAAGGATAACCAAATCTATCTCTACTGCTGAAATCTTTTGTAATAACTGCCTGAATACATTTGTTTTCAAAATCAGCTGGAAGAAGTTGAAATGTGGCTTACCTAAACATATCGTTGTTATTTCTTTTTCCTGCGCAATTTCCATAATAGTTTGGGTAATATGATCACTTTTTACTTTAATTACTTCGGCACCTAACTGAGTAGCCAATCTGAAATTGTTGATCAGATGCCGTTGTTTGTCCAGCTTGATCTTATCCAACTCTTCTGTACTGCTTTGTACATACAACACAATCCAGGGCGAACGATAGTACGAAGCTAACCGGGCTGTTTTCCTAATCACCACTTTAGCAGTTTCAGCATTTGAGGATATACAAGCCAGGAAACGTTCAGAACGTAGCTTGATCTGTTTTGGAACCTCCATATCAATCTTCCTTTCCAGGTGATGTGCAACTTCCCGCAAGGCAAGCTCCCGTAACTGCAGTATCTTCTCGCCTCTGAAAAAGTTTTGCAAAGCCAGGTCAATCTTGCTCTTATCGTAGATCTTACCCTCCCGTAACCGCTGTATCAACTCGTCGGCTGTCAGGTCGATATTTACAATTTCATCAGCCATTTCCAGTATCCTATCCGGGATCCTTTCGCGGATTTGGATGCCGGAAATCTGCTCCGCTTCTTCATTCAGACTTTCCAAATGCTGAATGTTTACCGCCGATATCACGCTGATACCAGCATCAAGAATATCCACCACGTCCTGCCACCGCTTTGTATTTTTGCTTCCTTCGATATTAGTATGAGCCAGCTCGTCAACAATCACAACCTCCGGATGAACGCTTAGCAGAGCTTGCAGATCCATCTCTTCCACTTCCTTTCCTCGATAAAAGGAGCGGTACCGGGGAATGATCTGCAAGCCTTCAAGCAAGGCATGGGTTTCTTTCCGGTTGTGTGTTTCAATAAAGCCTATCTTTACGTTGATACCATTTGCCAACAAGGCGTGTGCTTCCTGAAGCATACGGTAAGTCTTCCCTACACCTGCACTCATCCCGATGTAGACTTTCAGCTTTCCCCGTCTGGACCTTTTAACCAGTTCCAAGAAATTTTTAACTGAACCTTGTTTATCTTCGTACATCTAACTACTCACTCTACATTCAAAAAGAAACCGCAATGCTGGTCGTTATACTTACGTTATTTCTACTTAACACCTCATCACGAACGAAGATGTCCTCTTTACTCCGGTAGAACTTACCCTCCAGCCGGAGAATTGCACGGTTAACTGGAACATAATCAATGTTCAGGGAATAACCTGATGTTTTAAAAGGGACAGCATTAATGGTTTGTATAAATACATTTGATTTGTCACGGTAATATTCATATCGTCCCGCCATAAATAGTTTAGGATGAAGTTGGCCCCGGACAGTAACTACGGGTGAGATCACCTCGGAATACGATTTACTGTTCTTTTCCTTTTGCTGAAATCCGAGATCAAATCCGGCAGTTAAACCAACTTTAGGATGCACTTTCCACACCCCATAAATGTTATTGTAAAACCTCGTCACACCAATACTGTCCACTCCTTCCTGACCAAGGTAATTGCTGTAATTTAAAGCAATACGATCGTTGGCCTTAACTGTAACTTGAATACCAACCGCAGGCCTGCTATTACCTTCCGCTCTTAATATTCGTTGCCAGCCATTAAGATATAAGACACTAATAGACAACTGATTATTATCAGTAACATAAGTAAGCTTTGCACCAGCCTCGTAGTAAGGGGTATTTTCAGAACTTATATTACGGGTTAAGGCCCAGCAATCTTTAGAAACTGCACATTCAAAGCCTATATGAGAGGCAAATGTTCCTGCTTCCAGCCAGAAGTTTGACTGGTTTAACAGTTTTATACCGGCATTTGCCTCAAAAATACTCCTAAGAACGCCCGGCTCTGCAGCCAGGTTCGCCTTAGCATAAGTTCCCGTCATAAGCGCAAGATTTGCTCGTACCCTGACATCCTCATAAGCAGCTTTGATGAAACCCAGATTAAGATTAACCTCGTTGTGACGGTTATGAGAGTATACGAAGCCCGGTTTGTTATTATCTGCCGGCTGGTTAAAATCATAAGAATAATAGCTTTCTACATAACCGGATACTTTAAATAGATTTTCTTCCTGCGCATATGCAAAAATGTTGAGCAAGGCAATTGCTGAAGTTATGATATGTTTCATGTTCTGTTTCCTGATTTTAAAGCTAATTTTCATGGTATGTGCTAATTTGATCAAGAGCAATATTTAGCTGAAGGACATTGACCTTCCTGGGACCTAAAAAGCCTAGAAACGGAGCTTCAGTGTTTTCAATTACCAGTTCCTGGATCTGGCTCAGTGAAAATCCCCGCAGCTCTGCTACACGTCTTACCTGCAGGTCTGCTGCTTCAACAGAAATATTAGGATCAAGGCCACTTCCAGAAGCTGTAACCAGGTCGGCAGGAATATCTTTTCGTTCGGCATAAGGATGATATTTGAGTAGCGTATCCACCCTTGATTTTACCTCCTTTAAATAATCAGGATTAGAAGGCCCCTTATTTGATCCTGCAGAGCCAGCTGCGTTATAAGATACCGCCGAAGGTCGTCCCCAGAAATAGCGCGGGTCTGAGAAACTTTGGCCGACAGCCTTGTATCCAACAACTTTACGATTAAAAAAAGACTGCTCGCCCTTGCCGGCCCCTTTGGAAAATTTAGCAACAAAGGCAACAGATACAGGATAAATAACACATAATAGGACAAGGAGTACTAATGTGAGGCGTATAGATTGAAAAATATATGATTTCATGTGAGATATGAGTTATGAGGTGTGATGGTTCGTAGCTGATAGCTGATAATTATAAGATGTGTTTAGAAGAAAATACCAACTAATAAATCAATAAATTTGATCCCTATAAACGGTGCGATAACACCACCTAAACCATATATAAGCAGGTTTCGTCTAAGCAAAGAACTTGCACCTATAGGCTTGTACGCAACCCCTTTCAGTGCAAGCGGGATCAATATTGGAATAATAATGGCGTTAAAGATCACGGCTGAAAGGATTGCACTTTCGGGACTATGAAGCCGCATGATATTTAATCCCTGTAATGCAGGAATGGAAGCGATAAAAAGAGCTGGAACAATAGCAAAGTACTTCGCAACGTCATTTGCTATTGAAAAAGTAGTGAGTGTTCCTCTCGTGATCAGTAGCTGTTTACCTATTTCCACGATCTCGATTAGCTTCGTCGGATCATTGTCCAGGTCAACCATATTTCCTGCTTCTTTTGCAGCCTGAGTGCCACTGTTCATCGCAACACCGACATCTGCCTGGGCAAGTGCAGGTGCATCATTTGTGCCGTCACCCATCATTGCAACCAGTTTTCCGTTCGACTGCTCCTGCCGGATGTAATTCATCTTGTCTTCAGGCTTAGCCTCGGCAATAAAATCATCCACTCCTGCTTTTTCGGCAATGTATTTTGCGGTCAAAGGATTATCTCCCGTTACCATTACCGTTTTTACGCCCATCTTGCGTAGTCGTTCAAAACGCTCGCTAATGCCCGGCTTAATTATGTCCTGTAGTTCGATTACTCCTAATACTTTCCCGTTTTCTGTCACTACCAGCGGCGTTCCTCCGTTCGATGAGATAGCCTGAACAGTTTTTTCAGTATCTGCTGGAAAATTATGTCCTGCCTTGACGGCTATATTCTTTATTGAATCAAATGCTCCCTTACGTAATTGCGTGCCGTCTTTCAGGTTCACCCCGCTCGAACGGGTTTCCGCAGTAAAGCTCACGAACTCTGCAATTGTGACATTGGTGATTATTCCAGAAGCAATAGATGGGATTTCAGTTTTTGCCAGGTCAACAATGGATTTTCCCTCGGGCGTTTCATCGGATATAGAGGCAAGGAGACTGCAACGGATGAAATGATCTTTCGCTATTCCCTCTGCCGGATAGAAATTGGTTGCCTTCCGGTTCCCGATAGTAATAGTACCGGTTTTGTCTAGCAGGAGGGTATCGACATCACCTGCTGTTTCTACTGCTTTTCCAGATTTTGTGATCACATTTGCACGCAAAGCCCTGTCCATGCCTGCGATACCAATAGCAGACAGTAGGCCTCCGATGGTAGTAGGGATGAGACAAACAAAGAGAGAGATCAGCGCAGCGATCGTGATCGGAGTATTGGCGTAATCCGCAAAGGGCTTCAGCGTTACGCATACGATAATAAAGATAATAGTAAAGCTGGCTAAAAGGATGGTCAAAGCAATTTCATTTGGGGTCTTCTGCCTGCTTGCTCCTTCAACTAATGCAATCATTTTATCCAGAAAGCTTTCTCCCGCTTGCGTGGTTACGCGTACTTTTATCTTGTCTGAAAGAACCTTTGTTCCGCCTGTTACAGATGATTTATCACCACCCGACTCCCTGATCACCGGAGCTGATTCCCCTGTAATGGCCGATTCATCAATAGTAGCAATACCTTCAATGATCTCGCCGTCGGTTGGTATGATGTCTCCAGCTTCACATACAAAAACATCGTCTTTCTTTAAAGAATTAGAGGAACAAGTCTCGATCATTCCGTTTGCCGAGATCACCTTAGCCGGCGTTTCCTCACGTGTTTTGCGGAGACTTTCCGCCTGAGCTTTTCCCCTTGCTTCGGCTATAGCTTCCGCAAAATTTGCAAAGAGCAAGGTAACAAACAGGATAAGGAAGATAATAAGATTATAACTAACTGAGCCCTGATCCTTATGGTTAATGGAATAAGCCGAAACAAAGGCCATGATTAAAGTACCGATCTCTACAGTGAACATCACCGGGTTCTTTATCATCAGCCGTGGATCAAGCTTTATGAAGGATTGTTTCAGCGCTGCAGTAACAAGTACAGGCTCGAATAATTTATTAGATTGAGTTCTCATATTATTTAATCAGGGTAAAGTATTCTGCTATAGGACCAAGTGCTAAGGCAGGGAAATAAGAAAGGGCATTTAAGACCAGGATAACGGCAAGGGTCATTATGCTGAAAGTGATCGTATCCACCTTGAGCGTCCCGGCCGATTCAGGAATATATTTCTTCTGACCTAGTAAGCCAGCAATGGCAACGGGACCAATGATTGGCAGAAAGCGACCTAAGAAAAGGATCACTCCAGTTACAACATTCCAGAATATGTTATTATCACCTAATCCTTCAAAGCCCGAGCCGTTATTGGCATTAGCTGAAGTAACCTCATAGAGCATCTCCGAAAAACCATGAAATCCGGGATTATTAAGCCAGTTCGCCGGTTTAACTGCCCAATCAGCATTAGGGTAGGAAACAAGAACAAAGCTCGCCAGTGCAGTTCCTGCCATAATAAGGAAGGGACTTAGTAAGGTAACCAACGCAGCGATCTTCACCTCCCTCGCTTCTACCTTATGGCCAAGAAATTCAGGGGTCCTCCCTACCATTAAGCCGGAGATGAAAACGGCGATGATGAGGTAAATGAAATAATTTAAGATCCCAACTCCGCAACCTCCGAAGAATGAGTTGATCATCATTCCCAGTAATTGCCATAGTCCGGTTAAAGGCATGGTACTATCGTGCATACCATTTACAGAGCCTGTAGAAACAATGGTTGTGATAGTGCTCCAGTAAGCAGTTGCCACCGCTCCAAAACGCACTTCCTTTCCTTCCATGGCTCCATGATTCTGATCAACACCCAATGCTGCTATAGCGGGATTACCAGCAGTTTCGCCTATGATCGAAGGAACAAGGAGCATAAACATTCCCAGCGTCATAACAGCATAGATAGTATAGGCAAGTTTTTTCTTCCTGATGAAGTAACCAAAAGCGATGATCATGGCCATCGGAATAATCATTTGAGAAATAGCCTCCACCATATTGGTTAGGTAATTTGGATTTTCAAGAGGGTGACTTGAATTAGCCCCGAAAAAACCTCCCCCGTTGGTTCCAAGGTGTTTTATGGCCACAAACTGCGCTGCCGGTCCCCGCGAAACATCTACCGTATCACCTTCCATAGAAACAAACTGATCTTTACTTTCATAACTTGCCGGCGTGCCATTAAAAGCAAGGATTAAAGCGACGATAAGCGATAAAGGAAGTAATAGGCGGGTAATAGATTTCAGAAATAACTCCCAGAAGTTGCCCAGCTGGGTTGTACTCTTTTCCCTAAAGGCTTTGAAAAGTACAACTGCAGAGGCAATTCCCGTTGCAGCACTTGTAAACTGCAGGAACATCAGGACAAAATGCTGCGTTAGGTAACTTACTCCCGTCTCGCCCGAATAGTGCTGCAAATTACAGTTCACCACAAAGCTGATAATGGTATTAAAAGAAAGGTCAGGTGTCATACCAGGATTTCCATCAGGATTAAGCGGGAGTTTATCCTGGTAAATCAATACGAAGAAACCATAAATAAGCCATACAGAATTAATGGTAAGCAAAGCTTTCATATGCTGCTTCCAGTTCATCTGCTGTTTCGGGTTGATGCCCGACAATTTATAAATGATAGATTCAAGAGGACACAGAAAATCTGTCCATACTTTTTCACCGGCAAAGACTTTTGCCAGGTACTTTCCCAGGGGAAAGGCAATAATCACCGTAAGGAGGTAAGTAGCTATTATTCCGTTAATCTCAGTGTTCATAGCAATTAGAATTTTTCGGGTTTAAGCAGTACATAGATCATATAAATAAGTACCGCAATTGAAATGATGAATAGTGCGATCATAGGTTTCAGATTCTTTCTAGCCAGTCAATTGATTTAAAACATATCCTGCAGAGGAGCAGAATGGAGAGTAATAGGATTACTGTTAACATATCATTAGTTATTTTTGATATGTCCTTAGCTATAGGTATGCCCGTGACAGGAAACCACCTGCAAGAAGCTGAATAACAGACGAATAATTTATTCTAAAGATTTAGGGCAATAAAAAACCCTCCCAAAATGGGAAGGTTTTTTATTGAAATGATATGGTAAGTAATAATATCAGGCTTTAAAGGGCCATGCCGTACTCCTCCAATTTGCGATAAAGAGTAGACAAGCCAATACCCAGAAGTCTTGCCGCCTCAGTTTTGTTGCCGTGGGTGTAATTCAACACCTTGCGGATATGCTGCTTCTCCATTACCTGCATATTCAAGCTATCCCCTTCCGTTATTTCCTGATGAAACTCGTTAGGTAAAAGGGAAGCATTCAGTATAGGGCTGTCGGCAAGGATAACCACCCGTTCAATCACGTTTCGCAGTTCTCTGATATTTCCCTTCCAGGAATGTCGCTTAAGGGCTTCAATAAAATCCTGAGCCAATTCCAGCTTCGGTTTATTCATTTTCAAGCCAAACTCTTTAAGGTAATGATTTGCCAGTAGTTCAATATCTCCTTTCCTTCTGGATAGCGAAGGCAGGGAAATAGAAAACACAGAAAGCCTGTAGTAAAGATCCAACCTGAACTTACCCTGGTGCGACTCCAGTTCGAGATTACGGTTCGTGGCTGCAATTAATCGCACATCCACTTTAGAGGTCTGCGTATCACCTAACTTTATAAAGGTCTGGGTTTCCAGTACGCGAAGCAATTTTGCCTGGAGGTCAAGGTTCATCTCCCCTATTTCATCCAGAAACAAGGTCCCGCCCGATGCTTCTTCCAATAAACCCTTTTTGTCTTTAGAAGCGCCAGTAAAGGCTCCGGCTTTGTAGCCGAACAATTCACTTTCCAGCAGCTCAGAACTAAAACCACTGCAGTTCAATGCTACAAAGCGCTTCATTTTGCGATGACTTTCATGATGGATCGCTTGTGCAAACACTTCTTTTCCTGTACCGGTTTCGCCCAGCAGCAGCACCGTCGTATCCGTTTCTGCTACCTTTTTCGCAAGTACGATCGTATCTTTTATTTGGGGTGAACTGCCGATAATACTATCAAAGCTGTACTTCTTGTGAACCTCCTTTTCAAGGTCGAATACCCTTTTCTGCAGCTTAGACTTCTCTATGGCCTTATGAAGTAAAGGGATGATTTTTTTGTTATCATCGCCCTTGGTGATATAATCGAACGCTCCATTCTTCATCGCCGTAACACTGTCTGGGATAGTTCCATAGGCCGTAAGACTGATGACTTCTGTGTACGGATATTTTTCCTTGATCTGTTTCACCAGATCTACACCATTAATATCGGGGAGCTTAACATCACTGATCACCACGTTCACCTCCTCCTGCCCAAGTATCCTTAAACCTTCTTTGGCTGTATATGCCTGAGCAACGGTATAACCTTCGTAGCGAATGATTCGCGAAAGCAGATCATTCAATTTCTTCTCGTCGTCGATCACGAGGACCATATTCTCTTGCTTCATCACCAGGACTGTTAATTCCTGACCAAAATTGGAGAATAATCTCTTATCATCATACAAATGATGAAAGAAATTCAGTCATCAAACTACTCATTCACCTCGAGCATTGGCACATAACCAAGCAACTTCACATGGACATTCGAGCAGTACCCAGAAGCGGCTTTGGTTTTTTGAGCAATAAATCTTAGTCTTTCTGAACCAACCGTCCTTTCTGTTATGATAGTTGAATTAGCACAAATACCTGGATTCGGTAAATGTTTTAAAAATGCTTTCATTGCATCTGTTACACTGTCCTTTTTCATACTTCGAATCTCGGCGAGCATTATTACGAGCTCTTTACTCTTAATAAACCCTATAGTTATTTTTCAATTAGTTAAAAGTATGCTATCAACTCAAAACACCCTTTGCAGTTTTTAGTATTATAAAAAGGGGTATTTATCTGTAAAAATGCCGCTATTTTCCGCTTCAAACCAGGTACTTATACTTTACATTACCTAATTTTAATCATTTATGGGTCATAGGCAGTAAAGAGAATGTTTCAACTTACAATTAGGTCAGATGTAAAACGCACGAGCAATAATTTCACAGAAATTAAGAAATACATAAAATCAGGTAAAAACACCATAAAAATACCGTATTTCACGTCTTTTTACTTAATTATACTTTGATCACTTTTGCAGAAGAACGTACCTATTGAAGAACAGGGTCTCTTCATCACCTTAAATCACCGAGGTGGAGACCGGAAATAATTAACATAAAACCAGAGATATGGAAAACGTGCGCAACAATTATCTGGTACTTACCTATGCCAATCTGCCCGATTCGCAGTTCCTCTGCGATTTTCGTGGAACGATCAGGGTTAAAATTTCCCGGATCAGAGAAAAGATCAATACCCTCAGTGCAGGTACCATTATTTGCGGGATTACGGACGACTGCATTTTACTGTTTGAGGATGTTGGATGTAAATCGATAACCTGGAAAGATATCGAAGGAGCCCTTGCCTGGTACAAGAGGTTTTCGAAGATCGAAAAGTTGGAAGTATATATTCCTGACGAAATAAAAAATTAACGCAAATACCTATGATTAACATCAGGCTTTCTTTACACAGTCCGGAAGAGCAGGCTGCTCTTTCCAGGAGTCTCGGGCAACATTCCCGATTAAGGGTGCTTTCAGCGCCGGTGATTATTGAGAGTCTAAAAGCTCTCAAATTAAGCGGAATAGAAACCAATATTGTCTTACTGGAACTGACAGATAGTGAAGACACTAACATGTTTCTTTTCAATAATATCCGCGCTAATTTTGATGATGTTAAATTGATCGTTATTTCAGAGAATGATGATGAACGTTTTGTGAAGCATCTTTTCGAACTTGGAGCAAAAGCCTTTTTAAGGAAAAAAGCTTCTACGCAGGAACTCCTCTTCTGTATACAAGAGGTTGCAGACAACAACCTGTATCTGTGTTCGGAACTTTCATTACAGATTTTACGTATGGTGGTAGGAACAACCCGACCCAACAATGAGCCCTTGGATGTTACCCTGACCTCCAGGGAAAGAGAGGTGCTGTATCTGATTGCTGAGGGTTATACTAACGTTGAAATTGCAGATAAACTATTTTCCAGTAGAAGGACCATCGAAGGGCACCGGTATAACTTACTGAACAAGTTGGGAGTAAAAAATACGGCCCAGTTGATCCGGGAAGCTTTCAAGAAAGGCTTGTTAGCTGTCGAGGCCTAAAAGGAAAAGGATACCCTTTCCGAGACAGAAAAGGTATCCTTTTATTTGGAAATCTTTAGCAGGACCACTTTTGCCTGCTTTGTATCAAAGTGGTCACTTTCGCCACCTAAAGTGCTAAACTGCAATTTCACCCTTTCCATCAAAGGGTAATTTTTGAAATACCAGTCAGGCACTCCATCATAGTCGCCTATGTCTACCCAGTAATCCTTCTCATAGATCCACCACACCCGTTTGTATTTTTTCAGCTTATCCAGATCTACTTTTAATTTGTCCAGATAGTCCTCGCCATTGGTCGATGTCTTACGATGATCATTACCAATTATCGCATTATACTTTAAATTATAAGAGTTTTTATAGAACAGGTACCCGTACCGGATATTCCAGTAAACGTAAACCGCATCGCCAGGCTGAAAATGTTCATTTATATAGAGCCAGCAGTCTCTCTGATAGTTTCGTTTATACCCTCCGAAAAGATGAGTATTAGTTACCTGGGTAGCCGAAGTTATTAAGGGGCCCAACAATAACAGGAAAAGAAATAGCGGTTGCAGGATCGAATGCTTGAAAAACTTATGAGAAATGTGCTCAAAGCCTTTGGAAATGAATATTATAATAAGCGGAGAAAGGAATAGAGTAAGACGTTCATAAAAGGGGTACTGCTTAATTGCCGAAGCAACAAGAGCAAGTAACACCGGAAAAAATAGGATCATAAAGATCTTTGGATTCCTTTTAATATAGTGCAGCATTCCTGCCACCCAAAAGAAAAGCGGAATTATACCCATCCGCGTTATCACTCTTAGAAGATTATTTTCAATCGTAATAAACTCCCAAAGCAACCCGAGCGGATAGAATAGCATTTTATAGGGCAGTTGTAGCAGGAAGGATATATCTGAAAAAGATTTCGGAGGAACAGGGATATACCCCTCCCTAATTTCAAACCAGTTGATCAGCCAGCCAGAGTTTGTTTTATCATAAGTAAATAAAAAGAAATTAAGGCCGAAGCTTATCATCCAGATGGAAAATGGCAAAAGCAGAAACAAAGCCCTTTTCCATCTTCTCCTGAAAACATTACTTAATGTAATACCTAAAGCCATGCCGGCAAGTACAAAAATAGATGAGTAGGAAAACCAGACCAGCCCCCCCCCTGCTATTCCCCATAAAAATAACTTCGATAGGCTTTTCTTGTGTTCAAACCTCGTATAAAGATACAGAACGAGAATGGTAACCAGCAGTTCAAAGCCGTATTGCTTGATCTCGACTGAGTGATAAACAAAATTCGGTGCAAAAGCAAGCATACCCACAGCGGCTACTACTCCTGCAGGTTTCAGAAAATTCTCAGCAACTTTTTTATATACAAAAAGCGAAGCAATTCCGGCTAACAAGGGAATCAGACGAAGAGCCATTTCCTTTTCCCCAAAAAGCATCACGGATAATTTAACAAGCCACAGAAAACCAATAGGTGCTTTCTGCTGGTATTCAAGCGGACCAAGTGCTAATTCAATAAAGCTTAACTTCAGAAAACTTAAGGAAAGATACATTTCATCTGTCCACAGAGAGCGATTGTAGAAAAAATGATAAAGCCGGAAAAATATACCCAAAGCAATAAACAGGTAAATGATTTTAGTATAATTTACGGGACTTATGCCTGAAATCAAGAACTTGGGCGTTGTTTGACCTGTAGAGGCACTTGTTTCAGCCGTAATTTCCATAGTTTTTGTAGATAATATTCAATTTGCTAGCAAGAGCAGTAGATTATAACGAAATTACAGCTTTTCGCATACAAAACCCTCGACAATTCCATGAGGTTTATACCCGATTTTTTATCATCCTTACAAAAACTACTCGATTTTAATGTAAAAAAAACAGCAAAAACAATCCTTTGTAGTAGTTTTTATAAATGAATAGTATGAACTGGGAGAATGTGAAAGCAGTGATCTTTGATGTAGACGGGACTCTATACGAGCAATCCCGTTTAAGAAAAAAAATGCTGGCTACCCTATTGCTGCATTATTCAGTAAGGCCATGGAGGTTCAGGGAACTACAAGCTCTCTATCATTTCAGACTTGAGAGGGAGAAAAGGCCGGGTTACTGTTCTCAAGATCTTGAGAACGAACAATATTTATGGTGCGCTGACAAGTTGAAAGTCAAACCTGAAAAGATCAAATCTCTGGTAGAACGCTGGATGTTTTCAGCGCCGAACCGGTTTCTCTCCGACTGTATGTTCCCCGGTATAAAAGACTTTTTTCTGGTACTTAAAGATGCCGGAATAAAAACTGCTATATATTCAGATTATAAGGCAAGGGAAAAATTACTTGCCATGGGGCTCGAGCCTGATCTTGTTGTCAGTTCAACTGACCCTTATATAAACAGGCTGAAACCAGACCCTACAGCCTTATTATTCGTGGCCGGGCAGTTCTCACTTGACCCTTCAGACTGTCTATTTATTGGAGACCGGGAAGAACTGGATGGGCAATGTGCCATCAATGCCGGCCTTCCTTATCTCATCGTCGATAAAAAGCCTTTTGGGTCTTTTGACTTTTACACTAATCTAATATCTCAGTTCTCCCTGCTGAAGAAAGCTTCCTAAGCTGATTCCCCGCAGATTAAATCACTCTATATCATGAAACTTTTCTTTCTGGGATCGCACGTGCGCGAGTCACCTGCCAGCCCTATGCCCATACATAATTCTACCTCATAAAAATTTAAAATCTACATCTATGAAAACATCTCCAATTGCTGTTCCTCTATCCGGAGAAGAAGCTACCCCACGCCCTGCTGGTTTTAAAGAATACGTCACCATTGCACGTCCAGACCATTGGTTTAAAAACATCTTCATGCTTCCGGGTATGCTGTTTGCCTACATGATCTATCAACCCCCGATCGACTTATCCTTCCTCATAAAGGTTGTTACAGGTATCGCCTGTACCTGCCTGATCGCATCGGCAAACTATGTGATTAACGAGTACCTTGATGCTGAGTTCGACAGGTTCCATCCTGTAAAGAAAAATCGTAGCGCAGTGCAGACCGTTTTGAATCCAGGATTTGTTATGGCCCAGTGGCTCTTATTGGCGGCGTCAGGTTTAACCCTCTCCTATTTTATTAATGTTCCCTTTTTGCTTCTTGAAGCCTTTTTGTTGTTTATGGGAATTATGTACAATGTTCGCCCATTCAGAACGAAAGAACGCGTTTACCTTGACGTCCTTTCTGAATCGGTCAATAATCCTATACGCCTTGCCCTTGGCTGGTTCATTCTTATACCTGCTAGTTTACTGCCTCAGGACTTCTCAGACCCGGCATGGCTTGCAATACCTCCCAGCAGTATTATCCTTGCCTATTGGATGGGAGGAGCATTCCTGATGGCAACAAAACGCTTTGCCGAATACAGGTTTATAAACAACCCAGAGCAGGCCGGACTTTACCGGAAGTCTTTCAAATATTATACAGAAGACAGCTTGCTGATCTCCATGTTCTTCTATGCGCTCACTGCCGCATTCTTCCTGGGAATATTTCTTATCAAACACCGCGTTGAGCTACTGCTTAGCTTTCCTTTCTTCGCTTTGCTGTTTGCCTGGTATCTAAAGATCGGATTAAGCAGGAATTCTGTAGTGCAGGGTCCGGAGAAACTGCATAAGGAGAAAAAGTTCATGCTTTATGTTGTCTTATTTACCATAATTTTAATGTTACTAATTTACGTGGACATGCCAGCACTGAACTGGTTCTTAAGAAAATCATTCCAATACTAAAAGCAATCAGGTACCTGCTGAAGGGCCGGTACCTGATTGTAAACCTTCTTACTTTAATAACAAGATAATGGTCAAAGTAACAATCCTACAGCTAAAGGAACTATCATCCCACGAAGTATCAAGGTTCCTGATCGTAGGTATCCTATCTTTCATTATAGAATTCTGTGTTTTCACTCTTTTAGTTGATCTTGCAGACATTCCCTATACAATTGCGAATTTCCCAGCTATGGCAGTAGCCATTATAGCCAATTACTTTCTCACCAAAAAACATGTTTTCACCACATCACGGTACGGCAATCAACTTACATTCATCCTCTTCTCAGTCTTCACTTTGGCTGGCGCAGCACTTAACCAGTTCTTCCTTTGGTTTTTTGCCGAGCAAGTGGTTTTAAACATCAAAGTCTGCAAAGTACTGGCAGTTGGCCTCACTTCCGTTTTCAATTACTTTACCAAGAAATATTTTGTCTTTTAATTCACGTTTAAAATGTCATCAGCAATAAGTGAGATTGTAATAACCAACGACCCCAGCTACTCCACCGGCCACATTTATGGTGCTGCAGGTGGTGGAGGGCAACCATAAAGAGTAATCGCTAATCCTTACCTTGGCCGAAGATAATTTGCAGGCCCTTAAAAAGGGCCTGCTTTTGGCTTTTCACCAGTTCCCTCAAGTATTTCCTCCTGAAGCCTACTCAATTCGGGGAAGATCGAGTAAATGAAAATAAATGCGAATGACAAGCTCAATGAATTACTCGGAGGCAGTAATAGAGGAATGCTTAAGAGGGATAGCAAACCAAAATGTACTACCCTTGCCGGGTTCACTTACAACTCCGTAAGTCCCTCCATGCTTTTTAATTATTTCAGCAGATATATACAAACCAAGACCAAGCCCTGAAAATTCCTGCGACTTATCATCCACCCTAAAAAAGCGGTCGAACACATGGTCAATTTTTGAGGGGGGAATTCCAATGCCGAAATCTTTTACTTCTACCTTTACCCCGTCCTTCTCCTGACTAGCGGTGATAATAATTTGCTTTCCGCTTGGAGAGTATTTAATCGCATTACTTAGAAAGTTGGTAAGCACTTGTTCTATACGGTGCTTATCTCCTTCTATTTGTTCGCTCACGTTATTATTTACGATTATTTCATGTCCCCCGCTTTGAAATGCAATACAATCTTCAATCACTTCATCCAACAGGAAAGTATCCAGATTGAGATTTATTTTACCCGCCTGAATCTTTGCATTATCCATAAGGTCGCTGATCAAACGGATAACTTTGTTCACCTGCTGGTTGGCTTTCGTTGCAAAAACCAACAGCACATTTTCCTCAGTATGTTTCTCTATTAGCCGGCATAGGATCTGTAAAGATGCTTTTAAGGTAGTAATGGGAGTTTTAAGTTCGTGGCTGGCCACACTCATAAATTCATCTTTCTTTTCAAGAAGCATTTTCATAAACTCGTTCTCCCTTAACTTTTCCTCTGCACTGTTTTTTTCGGTATTATCCATATCGATCCCAACCATATGAACCTCCTGCCCGCTGGGATCAGTGATAGGTGTTGCCTTGATATGAATTAGTCTACGTTCACCCTGAATCAGGAAAGTAAGTTGTTCGTTAAACTCTCGCAGCTCCTCAACAATCTTGTTGATCACCTGCTCCTGCAGCTTTGAACGATCTTCCGGCACAATGAATTGAAGGTAAGTCTCAGGACTCACCTTCGAGCCTGGCTGAAGATGAAATAGATTATACATTCCTTCCGACCAGTTCATTTCCTGTTTTTTAGTATCAAAACTCCAGCTGCCCATTGAAGAAACCTGTTCGGTTTGTTGAAGGAGCATAAAGTTCCTATCCTTTTCCTCCTCATCCCGCTTCTTATCTGTTATGTCGAGGGTTGTAGCTACCAGATTATCATTCTGCCTTACGAACATCGTCAAAAACCAATTATTGAAGCCCTCCACATCGTACTTATATTCCATCTGGCTGGGTAAGCCGGTGTTCATCACCTCACACATCTTATCGAAAATGCCTGCTTGCTTTATTCCCGGATACTCCTGTAGATAAAGTTTGCCTACCAGGTCTGTGCGACCGGTGTTTTGCTCGATTAGTCGATTGACAATGAGTATCTTGAAATCAACAATCTCGTTACTTTCATTTCTGACAGATTTGAATACAGACATTCCAATAAGGGAAGTGTCAAATACAGACTGCAACAGTTCCCGGTTACCCTGTATCTTTTTTTCGGCTTTCTTCTGCTTTGTGATATCCAGTACAATTCCAATGTAACTAATGGCGTTTCCCGCCTCATCACAAATAACTTTTCCATGTGATTTTAATGTTCGCCACTCTCCGTCCCTCCTCAGTATACGTCGAACATAGGTATAAGGCTTTTTATCAATAGCGGCCTGGCTCAGTACCCGATCTACGTTTTCGGCATCTGCAGCAGTAGAGCGCGAGTTAATGTATTCTAGTGATGGCTCAAAAGACTGAGGTGCTTCCCCAAACAACCTGAATAGTCCGTCAGAAAAGTAAAATTTCATACCCGGCAACTCCACCCTGTAAATTCCCATATTGGCCACCTCCTCCACCTCACCAAATAGCGCGACCAGATCGATCGGGGAAGACTCTTTGCCTGAATTGTTATCCTTGTGATGATTACCTTGGTTATCCATTTACAAATGTTTGAACAGAGGTTAATTCTTGAAATAATTTAACCCTCAGTGTTGAGCAAGTCTATGTCAACCTACAAGTGCCTCAGCTCGCATTGATCTTTGTTAACATCCTCAGGGTTAAGGAGTTTTCCTAATAAGGGAATATTGTGGAAGGTATATTAAAAACAGGTAGTTACCGGGAGCGCGCTGCTAAACAGCCCCCGTAATTGTCACCGAATAAATACTTATGCAGACTGTGACAGGAAAAGTAGCAATAGCCGCAGGTTATCGTTCCTAAATGTCACCCTTTTTGCAAATACCTTTATTTAAACTACTAAATCTGGGTGCAGCGTTTCCTGGGGAATGATAAATGCAAAATGATTTTCAACAGCGGTCCAATCTTCCATCGGTTCAACCAGTAAACTTACCTTCTCCTCCCCGGCTGCTCCCATTCGAATGTCTTCTACCGAGATGACCTCCAGCTGAACAGCCTGACCTTTGATAACGAGATTAAGAACATCTCCGCTTTTAACCTCTCCATTTAAGATCTCACCGAAAATAACAATACCTCTCCCTATCAAAGGAAAGCATCCTTCTATATTAAACGTTGCTATAGCTGCACGCACCATACTGAAATTAAAACAATTTACGTCTACCTCATTTCCCCAGAACGGGTTGAAGTATTATCCGCAAAGCTATATATTATTGACAATTTCTGTCTTCATTTTTTGCAATACAGCAAGTTTCATCATCCTCGTCTCTTTTTAAATGTCACCCGTAAGATGGATTAAAATTTCATCAGCAGCCTTACTTTTATACACAATTAAAATATTCTCTGTACTCCTGTACTCTGCTACACTATTAAGCGCAGTCTTAACTCTCTCCTTTGTTCCAGGGAAAGCTGCGTCGAAGTCGGCACTGATTTCTTCAATGGCTTCCTCATCTTCAGCTTTGTCTGCGTACATATCCTGATAACAAAAGAAATACTCGTCCAGATCGTATTTTTTATAATACTCTACTTCCTGGTAATTTGGCAATGTAGTCAACATATTTTTCAGGTAGATTAATGTTAGTTATTTCGCTACAACTGGAATAGTCTGGCTTTATAAAGATAAAAAATTCTCGAATATTTCACGTCGTCCCTCGGCTATTTTTGCTGAGCATCAGAACGTGAAGGCGGAAGATCTTCTGTCCCCCAATCGGTAGGCCTTTCGCTCATTGTTAACCTCAAAACTCCCCCATCTTTGATATCAGAATGCTTAAACCAGGCCTTATTCCAGGGTTTTCCATTTAGCTCAGCTGATTTGATAAAGATTGCCTCCTGGGATAAGTTATCTGCAAGGATCTCAAGCTTCTTATTTCCCTCCAGGGCAATGCTAAGCTGTTTAAAACTAGGAGATGAAATTAAATAAATGTCCTGACCAGCGTTAGGAAAAAAACCGGCCTTATTGAACACGTACCAGGAGGACATCGCGCCAGAATCATCATTTCCCGGCAGGCCATCAGGTTTCTCTGAATAATATTTCTTAAGTAGATTTCTTAATAGGAGGACCGACTTAAACTGCTGCCCGGCATAGGTATACAAGTGAGGGGTAAGGAATCCAGGTTCATTAGCAATATTGTAATATTTCTTAGAGAAGAAGGTATCAAGGCGGCTAAGGAATGCTTGCTTTCCTCCAGACCTCGCAATGAGCCGGCGAACATCATGCGGCACATAGAATGAATATTCCCAGGAGTGACTTTCATAGAAGAAGTCGGGCCATCCGCCTGCTGTAAGTACTGTAAAATCGCCTTTATTCAAATATTTAGACGGGGTTTGATTATAAGGAATCACACCAATCTTATTTGGAGCAAAATCGAGATAATATTGCCATTCACGATTGCGGTAATCCTCGTCCCATGTGCCATTGGCCTTTCGAGGCATAATAAAGCCTTTTGCTCCATCATGCTCCACCGGCCTCCATAAATTCTCCCAATTTGCTGCTCTTTTTGCATACTTCTTATAATCCAAATCCTTACCAAGTTTTAACGCAGCTTGAGCTATCGCCCAATCGTTTGCAGCAAACTCAACAGTTCGCGTACCGGCACGCTCGTAGTCTGTTGATACATAACCGATAATGTTGTAATCTTTTATACCACCACGACCTTCTTTCCGCTCATCACCTCCCGGAGGCACCTCTGCATCTTTAAGCATCGCATCATGTGCCTCTCCATATTCAACTCCTTTAAGGTCTTTTAAAATGGCTTCAGCCAAAAGCATATCTGCATTGCTACCACCCTGAGTACGCCCGTTGCTGTTACCTGATCTTCCATCGGGCAGATAGCCTTCATTCTTGTATATATCAATTAATGAATTCACAATCTCCGACTCCTTTTCAGGAGCAATCAGCGTAATTAATGGATGGCTGGTACGATAAGTATCCCAAATGCAGTAGAAATCGTCAAAATAGGGTGCTCCACTTTTCCATAAAGGATTCTCACCAGTCTTATCGGCAGGCTGAAGTAAGGTATGATAAAGGGCTGTGTAAAACTTTATTTTTTCTGTATTATCAGCAGTTGTTATTGCAATGCGGCTTAAATAGGCATCCCAGGCTGCTCGGGCTTTTTCAACCGCCTGATCAAAACTCAACCCCGCAGCTTCATTTTGAAAGTTTTCTTTAGCTTTTCCTATGCTGATAAATGAAATTCCTACTCGCATTTCCACCATTTGGGAAGCCTTACCCTTGAATGAAAGCCAGGCACCAACTGGCTCCCCCGAATCAAACTCCATCCTCTTACCGGGATGCTTTACGCCCGATTTCCAGGTGCCAAAAGAACTGGCAGGAGTATTAAACTTTGCATAAAAGTAAACAGTAAAGGGCTCTCCAATATTCCATCCTCCGCGAACCCGGTTATACCCAACTATTTCGGTCTCTGATAATACTTCGATCTCCGATCCTAATAATTTTTGATCCTCATGGCAGCAGGCTTGCTTTCCCAGTATACTTCCGGCATCAATTAGTATCCCATTATGTCCGCTCTTGTTGAATGTATAACGATGTATCCCTGTTTTCGGGGTGGAAGTTAGTTCTGCTAAAATAGCTGATTCCTTTAATTCGGCAGAGAAATAGCCAGCCTTCGCTGTCTCTTTTCCCCGGTCCGATCCATACCCTTCGACCTTTACATCTCCGCTGAAAGGATAAACCAGAATATTGCCATATTTCGGACCACCGCCTGTGCCGCTAACATGAAGGTGACTAAATCCCCTAATTTTCCCTGTATCTTTGTATCCCATGTTTGTGCTTAAATCGTCACAATCCGGGCCTAGTTTCACCATACCAAAAGGATATGTTGCCCCGGGAAAGGTATTACCATTTCCCTGTGTTCCGATAAAGGGATCAACATATGATGAAAGCGTTGTAGGACTGCCTTCTTGCGCGCTTAAGAAGGTGGTAAAACAGAAAATGTTGATAAGAGCTATTAGTAATACAGGTTTCATTTCCTTTCGAAAAAATTTAAGTTATAATAGAAGGTCGAGGCTAAAGTATAAGTTTTTTCTTGTATTTGCTTAGCTTTTGAATCTTTTGCTAAAACCTTTTAGACTATCTAAATACTTTATTTTTATAAACAGGAAGCATCAGGATTAAAATTTATCAAATTACCATTGCGCAAGTAAATACTTGCACTTATATTTGCAAGGACATACTTGCATAAATGGAAGCACGAAGAGATGTTTTTCAGGCGATAGCCGACCCTACAAGAAGAGCGATCATAGGAATGATCGCCGAACAACCAGTGAATGTTAATACCATTGCAGAACAATTTGATGTTAGTCGCCAGGCAATCTCACTACATCTTAAAATTTTGGCAGAGTGCGGATTAGTAGAGTTCAGACAAACTGGAAGAGAACGGCTTTGCGAAGCAAAGTTGGATAAGCTAGAAGAAGTACATGCCTGGGTACAGCACTACCACCAGTTATGGACAAGCAGGTTCAACTCTCTAAAGAGCTTCCTTGAACAGGAAGAGTTGGAGTCGAAAACCACCGGAACACCAGCGAAGCAACCCTCAAGACAAATCAGTAAACGAAAAAAATAGAAATGGAAAATTCAGCAAAGAAAAATGAGGTTTTTATTGATGATATCTTTGATGCCGATATCGAAAGAGTTTTTGCAGCATGGACCGATCCGGCTAAGCTAATGAAATGGTATGCCCCGGATGGATGTACTATTCGTTTTCAAGAGATCGACATCAAAAAAGGTGGTAAGTTTCATTCATGCATTTCCAATCCTCAATATGGCGATTGCTGGTGTATAGGGGAATACAAAGAAGTGATACCAAACGCCAAAATTGTTTTTACGATGATCAATGCGAACGAAGATGGCAATCCTATAAATCCTTCAGATATCGGAATGGATCCAGAATGGCCTGGGGAAACTCTCGTTACCGTTACATTATCCGATGAGGGAGGACGCACGCGACTGCAATTACGCCAAACTGTTTCACAGGAGCTTGCACAAAGAACAGGCGCCTATCCAAGCTGGTTGCAAATGCTTAAGAATATGGCAGACTTACTCGAACATGAGGTTTAATGCTGACAACATTAATCAACAAAGCCCCTTCCGGGGCTTTGATTATTTATTCTTTTCTTTAATGTACTTCTCAATATCCTTTCGGTCATTAGATCCCGTAGCACGTTTTGCACCAGTAATAGCTTGAACGCTTACTCCTAATTTATCCGCCAGGTATTTTACTTCGTATGGCTGGGAAGAATTAACTTCTCTTCGCTCAACCTTTCCGCCTCTTGTTGCCATATTTGTGTGTTTTTACAAATACAACAGGTATGAGATAAATTAGTTTGATTCCTTAAAACAGACCACCTTTCCTACCCCCAACTAGCGTTCACCCTGCTCCCTGCCAGAGGATCGTTTGTGACGCGTAAGAACACATCGATCTCCTGCTGCAGATCCTCCACATGGGAGATTACCCCTACTTTCCGATTTTCCTTGCGCAAGGATTTTAGGGTTTCAAATGCTACCTGCAGTGATTCTTTATCCAGGGAGCCGAAACCTTCGTCTAGAAAGAAGAAGTTCTGGCTAGCCTTGTTCTGCTGTTGAACGCTTTCCGCAAGGGCTAAAGCAAGCGAAAGCGAAGCCTGAAATGTTTGTCCGCCCGAAAGTGTTTTCACACTTCTTACCTTCCCGTTATTTAGAAAATCTCTTACCTGGAACTCATTTTTATCGGTAACCTCCAACCGTAGCGATTGCCGGGTTAACTTGTAAAAGCGTTCGTTCGCCGCCTCACATAAATTATGGAGATAAACCGATGATACATAATTAACAAAACCACTACCTTTAAATAGCTGCTTTAAGGTATTCAGGTTGGATGCCCGCTTCTTCAACTGGTCCAGGTGCTCCTGAAGGATCAACTTATTTTTAAAGTCCCGCTGTTGTTTCTCAAGTTCGGCTTTTACCTTCACATACTCGTCGTTAGCAGCCTGCAACTGTTCCTTTACTTGAGATAGATGTATGAGAAGACTTTCAAATTGTATAGGATCGAAAGTTTTTCCTGAAGTATTTTTTTCCAGCTCCTGCAGGATCTGCTGGCAGGTGTGTAATTCCTGCAGATACGCCTGTAATTCAGATTTTAATTTGTTCAGATCAAGCTCCTCATTGAGCACCTTCTCAACCTCCTCCCAATCGGCAAAATGCGATTTTTCAAGACATTGATGCAGTGAGGTCTTAATCTGTTCAATCATTAATTCATCCTTCTTCAAAACCTCCTGGTTAGAGTTGATCCGTTCCAATAAGGTAATTTTCGCAGACCTATGCTGATCGATCTGCTTCAGTAAATCCTCATGTTCCTTTCGTACATCCAGTATTTTCTGCTCTAATTCGTTTGCCTTATTTTGAAGTTCCTCCTCTGTATGCTCTTCATGTTCGGTTACCTTCAACAGTTTCAACTGCCCAGATAAGGCAGAGCGTTCCGCTTCTTTTGCAGCTATGCCCAATTGGATGCTGTCCATCGCTTTGCGGAACTTCTCGTAACTCTCAGAGGCTTCACGGCACCTCTTTTCTGTTTCCTCAAGATCCTTTTCCAAAGCATCCAGCTTTTTTTTCTCCTGCTCATATAGCACGAAACCTTGTTCCACCTGAGATTCATCATCTTTATCAAACTCGGGCCAAACGAACTTCTCGAGATGCTGATCCAGGAATTCCTGTTGCGCTTTCAGGCGAAGTTTGGCACCCTCCACCTGTTGTAACAAGCTATACTCATTCTGCTGTAATCCATGCAAAACCTGTAAAGTATCTTCGCAAGCCTTGTCGTACTTACGGATCTCCTCCTCTTCAATCTTTGCCCTCGACAAATGCCCCTGCACATTGTCCAGTGCCAACAGATTAGGATGATGTTCGGAACCGCAGAGCAGGCAAGGACCTCCATCGCTCAGCTGGTCCACAAACTCACCTAATTTCAATTGAAGATGGTGATGCGCTATCTGAGCATGTAAAGCTTCTTTTTTCAGGTGATTCTCCTGCCGCAGCTGCAGAACCTGCTCCTGATAGTATTTAAATGGCTGCCCATCCAGAACAGCCTGGAACACAGGCGGTACTAGATGAGGCTTCAGCGTTTCAGGAAGTACTTTCAGCTGTTGTTCCAGCCTCTGCTGATCTTCCTTTAATTCCATAATCCGGGCAGTAATATTCCTTCGTTCTGCGTGCCATGATCTCAGCAGCGAAAGCTTTGGCAAGTCTGGTAAAAAGGCTCGCTGATCCTTAATCAGGGCCTTTAATTCCTCTATCCGGTTCTCATTAGCTATTTTAGTTGAATGGGCATTTTCAAGATGAGGTTTACCATCAATCAATCGTTGCCCCTGTTTCCCAATTTCGATTTGCAGCACGCTAATTGATTGCTGCAAACGGTAATCCGCCACCAACTGCGTCCTCTCCTCCTGCTTCTGATACTCGGTTTTCACCAGCTCCAAACGCTCCTCCAAAGAAGAAAGTTCAGCGGTTGACTTAGCCAGTCTCTCTTGATTCTTTTTTAGTGAATCAAGGCGGAGAGTAATATCCGTTTCTAACTCTTTCTTCCGCTTTAAGCCTTCTTTAAAGTTGCTTAGACAATATTCATAATCGCCAATCTTTTTAGAAAAGCCATCGTAGTACTCTTTATTTTGTAAAAGTCCAGACAGCTTACCTCGCTGCTTTTCCAGATCATCAAAAAGCTTCTTCAAGGCTTGCTGGGTCTGTAGCATCGCTTCCCCTTCCATCAGCTTAGCTTTTACGCTCTCCAACTGCTCAGAAAGTTCCCCTACAGCTTTCTCCTTTAACGCAATTCCGTCCTCACTTAGCTCTGCATAATGAAACAATTGCCCTTCCAGGTTTTGTACAGCCTCATTATTCTTCTTTTCGAGTCCCGTGGTTTGATAAAAGAACTCATACTTATCCAACTGAAATATCTCTTTCAGCATGTTAGTACGGTCCTTATCACCCAGCTGCAGGAACTCCTGGAACTTACCCTGAGGGATGATCACCGTCCGCCGGAAATTATCATAGCTTAAACCAAGAACTGAATCTGCATTACTATGCTCCAGAGGGATCCACTCGCCATTGCTCTTACGGTAAGCCATCCTTTCAAAAGTGTTCACCTTATCAAAATCCTTCCCGTTCCTTCTACCACGCACGGTGTAGCGATACTCCTGTTCGTCGAAGTTCCTGAAGATAAAGTCGATCAGCAACTCGTCCGACTTAAGGTTCATCATATTGTAGTTCCGGTTGTCGTTCCTGTCGAGACGCTCCGACTGCCCATACAAGGCAAAGGTCATCGCTTCCAAAATAGAAGATTTGCCGGATCCAACCGACCCGAAGATCCCGAACAATTGTCCCTCCAGCAGCCGGTCAAATGCTATCGTTTGCTCTGTTTGGTAAGAGTAAAGTCCTTTTATAGTTAATGAAACAGGTATCATTCCTCGCTCTGTTCTGCTCTGATTTCCTTAAATAGATTGATTAGTTCAACGTTGGGTAGTTGACCATGACGATGCTGAAAGAACTGCCCAAATAGCTCCTCGATATCCTGACTTAAGTCAATGGAAGCTCCTTTCGCGTGCAGCATCTCCGGGTTTCTCACTTCAGGAATAATGGTAACGATCCCTTCATGCGATTGTGTCAAACGCCTTCTCTCATCGGCAGTTAAGTAATTATCTGTAACCAGCGTAAGTTCAACAAGGGCATCCGGATTATCAGAAAGCCATTGTAAAGCTTCATCCACTCCCATACAACGCTTACGCAGCAGAGGTTTACCTTTGCTTAGCTGAACGCCCTTATACATCACCGGCATTCCAGGCTCCGCATCCACCAGCACCACATATTTTTTATGTCCTGCTTCGCCGAAGCTATAGCTTAAAGGACTGCTGCTGTAGACCACCGGACAAGGAGTAGTATCCATCACACGGAAACCATGCAAATGCCCAAGAGCAGTATATTGAATTTGTGCAGGGATATTTTCTGAATAAACAGCCTGAGCACCTCCCACGTGCAGAATAGGCTTCTCATCTTCCGGCTCTTCCGGTGGTTCCTCCCCTTTCTTCATCATAAAGAGATGAGTGATCAGGATGTTTACGCCTTTGTCATCGCAATACTTGTCGGCCAGCTCCTTCCAGCGCTTCTGCAAAACCTGGCGCAACTCCTCTTCAGAGTTCTCCAAGCCCAGGAAAGTCTTTAAGCGATACTCGTTGGCATACGGCGTAAGCAGCACACGCAAAGGAGTATGATGACGGGGAAGCTTAAGCTCTATAAAACCAGCCTCAGATTGCAAAACGCAAACCCCAGAATCCAGTTCGCAGGTAGAAACATGTGAATCGGGATAACCAGCAAAGATGATCCCACACTCTCGAGCCAAAGGATCAGGAGCCTCTATTCGATCCGGAGAATCATGATTCCCCGCAATAGCCACTACTGCTCTTTGCCCGTTATTGGTTAAGCGTTTTAAGGTTTTATAAAGCAGCTCAATCGCTTCGGTAGAAGGGTTAAAACTATCGAAAAGGTCACCAGCCACCAAAACCGCATCCACATCATTTGCATCTGCTATTTCTATGATTTCTGCTAAGACCTCTTTCTGCTCCTCCAAACGGGAGAACTTTTCAAGACGTTTACCGAGGTGCCAGTCGGCAGTATGAAGTATTTTCATTGGAATAACAAAGCTAAGCATAATCTTATTTCCAACTCAACTGTTGCGGACTATTTGATGGTTCATTTCCCGTTAGCAGAAATTCTCTTAAATAGAACTGCTTATCATACTTTTTCGTGAAACCATTATTTCTCGCTCTTAAGTTCATCCAAAGTACAAATAGTGATGAGAATCATCTAGGATTTACAAAAAACACTTGATAGTTTCGTTTCAGTTTAAGATTGAATAGTTAGGGATTTAGGCACAGGTAATTCATGGAGGGTTGTAAATAAGAACCCGCGCTCACATAGCACGGGTTCTTTTGTTAAGGTCTTTACAATATTAACTGGCGAGGTTTAAATGAGGGCTTTGCTAATCCTTGATCACAAATGCCTTCAATTCCGCCATTTTACCATCTCTGAACTTCCAAACATCGCAAACCGAATAACTTATCATCTTTCCTTCGTTATCCTTTAATTTGATCCAACCCATTGCAACAAGGTTCTCGCCCTCCTCAATGTACTTTTCAATTTTAAAATTTGACTCCTCATAAGCAGCTGCCAGGTATTCCCGTACTTTATCTTTTCCAACAAGGGTACGATCACCAACGTACGTCCACGTAGTATCCTCAGTGCAATAACTTAAGAACTCCTCATAGTTCCCTTTACTGAAAGCTTCATTAGCTTCTTCTAAAATTTCTCTATTTGTCATTCGTTTCGATTTTTCAACAGTTGCAATTCATCACATTTAGTGGCCTTCGTGACGCCAACAGAACTAGCATAAAACGGTGCAGTTGGTTAGACTGTTTTAAAATTTCACTGCATTAGTTCCAGTCTTGCAATCAGGACTAACAGTCAATCTGGTAATAATTATTATAAGGGAAAATAGCTTTCCCGCTAAAAACCGACTCTTTATTCTCATTGCAAGCTAGAAGCAAAAACTATTTTTTCACATTAAACTGACAGATAGTCCTATTTAAAATAAATGTTTGAACCTATATTTGTTTCATAATTGTGATAAGGTTTAGGTTATCCCGTTGCTCTCATAGCAGCGGGATTTTTTCTTATAAGACGGTCTTCTACCGATGGTATCGCCCCCCCTTCAAATTTTAATTATCAAAAAGTAAGGATGAACAGTATCCTGGATCTTCATGTTTTCATATTCATGGTCTTTAATCTTAACATCACTGAGAGAATAATAATAGCCGGGGCCACAGGGGCTTGGATCGGTATTCACTACCTTGGTCATTTTATAGCTTAGAGTAAACGTTCCCAAGTTCCCGAATGTAATCTTTCGGACTTGTTCAGGTTCTTCCAGCGGAAATACCATTAGTTGCAAGGTTCCGTCGTAGGGGTTTCCCGGAACTCTTGTGTTGATCATCCAATGGTCTGCCCGGATCTGCTCTGTTGTTTCTTCCTTGGTAATTTTTATTTGCTCTGCTGTAATTCCTTTGGTGGTGATTAAATCAGCCCCTGTCTGTTTATCTACTAACTTTATATAAACAGCATGCAGAATCTGGTCATTGACATAATTGCTACAGTCAACTTTTTTTTTCTTACAGCCGGGAAAAAGAAATGCGGAAAGAATTGTAACAAGGCTCAGGAAAAGGATTTTCGTTTTCATAAATAGCGATTTAAATGCCTATGCATTTAAGGATACGTATAAAAGAATGCAAGCGTAACAGGATCCGCAATTTTTTTATGGAAGTTTTTCTGTCCAAACTTCAACTTAGACCTAAGCCAATTAAGGCTCTTGTCACCAACTTAATCTGGAAATATGGTCCCTGTCAAGCGAAGAATAGTTAAGATAAATACGTGAAATTATATCTAAGCCGCCCTTCTCGCAAAAATTTATCTTCCTTTTAATATAAATAATAGCGCCACTTTGCTTTACATTCGCATAGTTTTCCGGCAACGTAATTGTTTGACAGAAAACATAACCCTTGTTTCAAAAATAAAAGGCCTTATCAGTTTTGAAAAAGATTTCGGAAATTAAGATAATTAAGACTGTTTACAGACCTACTTTCGATCAATACGGGAATAGATATTCAGAAGAACGCCAATTTCAAATGAAGTATGACCCTTGCGAAGAAAGCAATGTGACCCGTTTCTTTGCCAAAGTAATTGACTTTGCGCTATTCTACATCCCAATAGGATTTGTGACCACAGTGGGACCACTACGAGTTTTGTGTTCAATTTTACTTGTCATTAATTACGGAGCCACTCTTGAGTATTTATACGGAACCACACTTGGTAAGGCAATTCTTGGTCTGAGGGTAATTGATGATTTTGCAATGAAACCGAGTTTTAAGTTATCAATTAAGCGTAACCTACTTGCCCCTTTTAACCTAATCCCAGATTTCAAAACATTTCGAATGATAGATCCAGACAGAGAAACGAGGCACAATATGAATTTGAATAACAGAATTTGTAAAACCTATGTGATCAGAAAAGGCAAGATAGAAGAAATTGAATGTTTGCAATTAGGGGAAGAAACCACATTTGTTGATGAAATAAGATAAGATACTTATTAATCTTTCTTATTAATAAGTACCTTTCTAATACGGTAAAATCGCTCGCCATAGTCGAAACGAATTTCCCCATCGAAAGGAGCAAGTATTTTTGTAATATCCCATCTTATCCCCATCAATCTATATCTTTCGTTTTCGTTTATGCCTATCTTTCCGTTGCTCGGCGTCCTTCGCTTAAAATACGCTGAGATATATCCTGCACGAGATTTTAAATGAATCTGCTCAAACCTATTTGCAATTATTCCTGAGGAGTCTTTCTGGATTACTTCCTTTAAGCTAAATTCCCCGCCCTTCGTTTCCTTCAGGCAGCTTTGAATTGATGTTGCAAGAACTAATACATCAAAGGATGCAGCTCCATGCGGAGACCTTGTTGGAACTTTAAAAGTAGTTCCACATCCAAGTAAGCATGTTAACGTTAGGAGGAACCATCTTTCCTTTCCGCAATATAAAGCTGAACCAATCTTCATCCTTCTCCTTCTCTCTTATGGCTTAATCTCAATGGTAGTACCCACCGGAACATGGCCAAACAACTCGTCCACTTCTTTATCAGTTAAAGCAATGCACCCTTGAGTCCAGTCCTTCCAACGGTGGAACTTTCCGATAAAGCCTCTCCCATTCTTTAAACCATGGATCTTAATATCGCCACCTGGGGACCTGCCCAAGAGCCTCGCTTGTTTACTATCAGCTGCATCCGGGTAAGAAATACCAAGATTTGTGTGCCAGCCACTATTTGCGTTCTTATCATTTATTTTATAAATGCCTTCAGGTGTTCTATTGTCGCCCTCGTATTGCTTATCACCAATAGGATTTTTACCTAAAGATACCCTATAGGTCTGTACCAATTTCCCATCAGAATAGGCCAGAAGTTTTCTTTCTGCCTTTAAGACAATGATTTTATGAATTACCACATCTCTTTCAAGTTTTCCCTCGGGATAGAAATAGTAAAGGCTTAAAGAAAGAGTTAGAATAGTTATTATAACAGAAAAAGCTTTCATGCGAGGTTTTGGGATTATGCTGGTCTAAGCAACCGCTAATATAAGCTTTCCACCAGTCTTCCGTACACCTTATTGAAATTGAATAAGGTTGATAAAATCCCGTAAATAAAAAAATACTCTTCCGGAACATTCGTACTTGCCAGGCGTAAAAGACACAAATCTGAACAGCAGTAATGATTGAATTTTTCCCCTCAAAAATCTACTCAATAAAATTAGAGAAGGATTCTGGAACCTCTTTAATGCGGTTAAAAGAAAACACGCTAAAAAAGGATCATCTCAGTACAGAGCTTACCGAAAAGAGGTTTATCGGCAGGGTTGGAGAATCTGATTTTAAGATAATTTCTTCTGTAGTAGGCAAAGGAGCCTTCTGCGTTTTACAAGGCAATATTGATGCTAGCACTGGTTCGGGAACTGTTTCGATTGCCATCCATAAGGCTTTTAGAACCTTGATCTCTAAATGGTGCCTTCTTCCTTTTAGCATTGTTGTTTTTTGTCTCTTTAAAGGAAACTGGAGCAGTGCTTTCTCGCTTCTGGCTTTTGTGTTGATCATTCGCTTCATTATTATTGAAATTTTGTTTAAGACTTTATCCAGAAATAGCTTAGACGAGCTGGTTAAGGTTCTGGGTGTCGCTTATTTAGCGGAAGAAGAAGCAGAGTGACTTGTGGGGATTTAAAAAAGCCGTCCTTGCAGTAGAACGGCCCTGGTTCTTCGACCGGATTTCGTGGATCCGGTTTCTTCTCCGTAAGTTAAAGGAAAGCACAAAATTAAAAGGAACTTGCCCAAAAGTATGGTACTTACGCGACGTAAATGAGGACAACAGAACTTGCATAATACTAGGAAGCAGCAGTCCGGGCATATCACCGGCTTATTCAAAAAGTCCCTCAATAGCTCTGACCAGTGTCCTTCTGAAATCTTTTGTATTTTTGGCGTGTTAGCTAGCTTAAGTAGTAAGCTACCAAGAATAATTTAGACGCCCAAAACGCTCTTTCAAAGATGATCCTGAACAAGAATATTAAAATCTTCATTACCAGCGCAATCTTCGCACTTTGGATTGTTTCCTTTTATCATGGCTTAGTTACGGGATTAAACTTCGTTTTCTCTTTGTTTGGGATCATCATCCTATTTGCTCTGGCCATAATAAATGGTGTTTTGATTGCCAGAACCACCGCCAAAACAATCCCTCTACTCATATTTTTTGTCATTGGTCTTGCAGTGCCAGCTGTTTATCTGTTGGTATTTAAATGAGAAAGAAGGCTTAGCTTATTAATATATGACCTGATAGCCTTTATTTCTAAAAGAAGCATGGAAATCTGGACCCTTACCGACTAATATTATTTATTTAGAAATTTTTAGTTTAGTAATCACAATAACCCCAATGCTCTTGAGAACACTTTTTATCGATCCTTAAATCCTTCATCTGCCAGTAATCATTTGAAAACTTAGAAGGTAGGTTGGTCTATTCCAGCATCTACTTCTACTGGCGAGAATTAGATGGCAACGATTTTTATCTCATAAATCCATAGAAGTTAGGCAAAAACCTTTTTCGCCATTTTTAATCAGGTTAATTGTGCACCATAAACCTGTTAGAGCATTGTTCTTTGAAGGATAATGACCGGGATCCCTTAGTTTAATTGCTAAACTCGCAGTCATTAGTTTAGTATATTCCTGAATTTTCTTGTCTAAATAATTTCTGGAGGTTAAATGTTATTGGCAGAAGAGCAAACAGAGGCAAGACATGAGTTACGCCGTTATACTCTATTATCCCTTCCAATTGCAGTGAAACAGCTAATATGGGTAAAGCCATCCGTATCAGAGCCGAAAGGACCATGACAAAGCCGAGAATTTTAAAATATCCAGAAAGGCCTTTGATTCTTATGTTAAAACATGCAGCAACTAACCAACTTGACACAGCTAATCCAATTCCTGATGTCATAAATAGAAATAACCGGAGGTTTTGATTTAAATTCAGACCCCAAGGACCGAAGAAAGAAACTATTTGCCACAATAGAAATACCCAAAAGCCAGCTTCTACCCATTTTCTCTGTTTCATTCTCCTTATTCCAAAAGAAATTGCAAGCCATACAAACATTTCGATTGTAAAAGAGAAATACAACCATGATTTATAAAAAAGCTCATTACTTAAACTCGTATTCAATATAAGGAATGGTATTAAAATGACAACTATAGCTAAGATATTAGTACCTACTAAGTACCTAAAAAAAAGAGGATTTAAACTTTTTAACATTACTTATTCTTTAAATAACATAAACATTCCAGAAGTGTATTTGGTCGATGAAAGCGGGTACTATATTCCATTTTTAATCTTCTTCCAGAAATAAGTCAATAGGGTAGCAAGAGCTAATTTTCTAAAAAGGTAAAGCCTCGCTCTTCATTGAATTCATCAAACATAATTTTTTCTAAAAGCCTTTCAATTTCAGCTGCATGATTTTCACTAATCTCCACAGCTGTCTCATAAATTCCCTCTGGTAAATTAGTTTCTGTGTTATAGTTTATAAAACTCAGTCGTCCAAAACTCTCGTCTTCAAATGTATCGGTAATACTGTACCGTAGTCCAAGTCTGTTGTAGTGAATTGTTGTAGGGTTAGTTCTAAAAAATCCGTAGTCGTAGTAATACGTTATCGTTTTTGAATTGAGAACAAGATATTCCTGACCGTAAAAATTCCATAAAAGATACTTGGATAAAAAGAACAGGAAAGCGCCTGGAACAAGAATGATAGGAATGGATGCCTTTCCCATTTCCCTAAAGTCTAAATAAATGACCAAATAGCAGAAGAGGACGAATCCTATGAATACTGTAATTCCCAAAAGAATTCTTCCTGCCAACTTAGACCTTACTCCAGCAGTTACATAAATATTTAAATAATCGGAATGAATGGTTGTTACATTTTTCATTTAGTTACGCAATAACATCCTGTGTTTATATTTTTAAAGCTAACAAATCTGCTTTCACGGCTACTGTTCGGCAAGTACACCTTCTCTCGACTATTCTAGTTTAATTCATTTAACTTCATAAACCTTTAAAAGAACTTTAACAGAACGCCCTGCCGGTGTGGCTTCTAAAGCTATTTTCCTAAGAAAAAGTCCATCACAAGATTATTAAAATCCTTAGGCTGTTTTTGAGGTGCATAATGATCAGCTCCCTTGATTATTTCCATCCTGGAGTCCTTTATTTTTTCATGAAGAAATAGCGTGTGATCTCTTTTTATAACATCATTCTCACCTGCTAAAATAAGTACTGGTACCCGAATGGTCGCAAGTTGTTTTGACGTTATATTTGGTTCTGTTAAAACCAGCTCGGCTAATCGTTTTTGGTGTATTGATTCTCGATCTGTTTTCTTACCATTTAGGCCCATCCGCTCCTCGAAAGTCTTAAGAACCTCCGCTTCAATAGCTTTATCTCCGGAAAAAGCATTGCTTCCCATTATTGCTAGTTTACCGACAGCCTTTGGATAATGGATTGCCATTTCCAACCCGGTGTTTCCCCCGTCACTCCACCCCAAAACGTTTACTTTTGTTAAATGCAAAGAATCAAGCAGCTGTTTCATGTCAGCTGCAAAGAGTTCATAGGTGTATTTTCCATCGAAACTATTTGTGCTGTTACCGTGTCCGCGTGTATCTACGGCAATTACCCGAAAGCTTTTTGAAAGTGGTCCAATCTGTTCATTAAAAGAACTTATTCCTTCGTTGTTTCCGTGCAGCAACAGAAGAGGCTCCCCTTTCCCATATATTTCATAATAAAGATCGGCATCTTTCAGCTTGATTCGACGGCCTACCGTGCTGTTATAACCATACAACATTTTTTTACCCAGTATTTTGCTTAATGATTTAAGAGCCGCATCGTTGTCGTCTGATTCTTCTTTTATATCTCCCTTTTTCAACACTGCAGCTTCGATACTCGCAATCAAATAAGAATTACTTACCTTTTCCCAGGCCGATGAGCTTTTTAACCTATAGAAGCTGGACCGTAACGGAGATGGATATGACGGGACATAAAATGCAGTATTACTAGTGTCACCCGTCTCAAGTTCACGATCTATTATTTCTATTCCAAGTGCTATCTCTTTAAATCCTTTTATACGAATTCTGTAAGGTCGAAGATCCACAGACTGAACATTAGGAACACCACCACGTCGAGGACCATTAACCTTAAAAATGACATTTTCTGTAAGGAGAGATTTATTAGGAATTCCATTTTCTACAGAATAGATGTTCATCCTGAAACTAATGTTTTTCTCTTCCCGGTTCATTACCTGAACCTTCAGTGTGTGCAGTAGTATATCATTATCTATTCTAATTATAGAGGCCTGTTCTCTTCCTTTTTCATCACTTGTTTTTGGAATACTTTTATAACCCCTTGGAGTAAGAATTATAGTTGCGGGACCTCTGCCGAACGTCTTAACCGGAGCTTTGGGTGCAGAAATTTTGACTGCTGCCAATTGATTAGATATGGGAGTCAAAAAAACATTGGCGGTATTGTGCTTTAACAACCCCCAGGTAGTTTTAAAAGTCTCGTAGCCGATACTCGAGAAAGAAACAGAATCAAGGTCTGATACCTCAGGATAGTTCTGCAGAAGTTCAAATTCACCCAGCGAGTCTGCTACTGTGCCAATAGCTTTGTTTTTTACCCCAACGGATACGAATGGAACCGGCTTTTTCGATTCTTTATCGACAACTACCCTCTGAAATTTTACAGCCTGTGAAAAAGATTGTGAAGTGCTTAAAATCAGTGATGATAGGGTAAAGATGATAAGAACTTTTCCGATTACATCTTGTAAGTTGAACATAGCGGGTTAAGGCAGTAAATGATTCTACAAGGGTACTAATTTTTCAGGAAAGCAATTTCCTTCTCACCCAAAGTTTTCTCCTGTCATTTCAGGTTTGATCGACTAAAAGGTAAACGAGCCATTTGATTACTTCCTGAAATTTATCCTGGTTCAACTGCATGTCCAAGGTCGATAAAAAACTGCCTCAACAAGTTGTATGTTTTGGCGTCCCCGTTTATATGGTTAAACCTATTTGTTTCCATGTATTGGCAACTCAAACAGATATTTAAAGTAGATACAATCTCGCCTGACTCGCTGTAAAAAGCTAAGGCGTCACGATATACTGGTGCACACATCCAGGCGGGAATGTCTTTAATTTCCGTCCTCATTATGTTTTTAAGTCTATTTATTTCAGGTGTGGATGCTGCAAACGTATGAGTCTTTATACTAGAGGGATGGAAATGACCTTTCTCGTTGACCAAATATTGAGTATAGCCAAAAAGCTCGTCCAGCTCTAAAAATCTACCTTCTTCAACTGTTGTAAGGTTATTATGCCGAACTTTTCTATTTTTCAACTTCTCATATTCTTTACGAATTAAATAGCTCCTTTCCAGAAACTTCGTTCCACGCTGAAATGAATAGACATTCACATAATCAAACTTTAAGCTATTGATATAAGTAATGGAGGATAAGTAGGTGTATTGTATCATTCCGTGAAGCATTCAGGTTAGGGAGTGTTATTTTCTTTTTTATTAATGTAGTTTTCTCAGAGTCAACATGGTACGGGTGCCCCGTTTTTCTAGCTTATATTTAAAATGAAGAGTTAGCAAAAAGCAATCGAAGTCCGAACTTTTTGAAATCCCCTATTTCTCGCATTGTTTCTGAATTAGAGCCCCTTGGGTGCTGTAATCCCCCATTTTCTTAAAGTGTCAATAGCCTCGCTCCTCGCGTGACTAGTCGTCAAGTTGCCCACCATTAATTCAAATTCTAATTTAGCCGTGTTAAAATCATATATGAGAAAGACAGATGTCTTACCTTTTTTAAATAAATCTCTTTCTTCCCGTATTTGATCGTCTTCAACTTGTAAAAGCTTAAAAGAATGAAGGCTCCGCTTCATTGGGTCACTCTCGAAGTATAAGCTTGTATAGTCCTCCTGATGTCCATAGAAATAACGCTTCCAGAAGGATGAGGAATCATATTTATCTATCCAAGTCTCTGGAACTGACACAAGACCTAATTCTTCCCGCTTTTGATTAAATTTAAATCCGTAATCGTCCTTTGAGTGCTGAATATTTTCAAACACATTTGAAGCTACCTTTATCAATAATAGTATGATGAGCACCCTAATATAAGAAGTTGCATCTTTAAATCCTTTCGGATCTCTTTTATAGTCCTTCCTGTAGGCAAAAAAATAAAAGATCACGAATAACGCGATAAATCCAAAGATTAGTAGGTTCATTGCCATAATTACACATTACTTACGATAACAATAGCATTTGGGAATTGAACTCAGCCTGGGATATCCAACCATCACGTTAGCCCATGGTAATTTCCATCCAGTCATTGTAAGTCATTTCAAACTTGATCTCATTTTTACCATGAGTAGCAACTTCTTTCCAACCTGCTTTGCTATAGAATCTTTCTGTTCTTGTATTAAAGGCCGTTCCTAACCAAACCTTTTCTTTTTTCTGGGTAAACTCGTGGCAATCTCGATTTGTTACTAATTCAGGATTCGACAAGGCGTTTTATATCACAGAGCTTCTTACTATTTGAATTTGTTTAATATCTTCAATTTTAGCTTCTCTTATGGTCATAACCTAAGTTCTTTCTATATTTTCGTAATGCTCTGCCAAGAGATTGTTTAATCCTAAAATAGTTGACTAACACATTAGCGTAAAACCTAAAAAGGAATCAATAGTGTTATTGTTCAGGTCGCTTGCCAGGTATTAAGACAGATGCAAATTACCAGAAAAAACGACATGTTCCAATTTCCTTCGGGATCTTTCGAAGCAGACCTCATAAGGATTAACGCAATAGTAGATACGCGCGGTAGATTTATAGTCCAATTGCTACATTTGCCTGAACATATGCTGCTCTTAGGGCTAAATGATGTAATTTTTAAAGCTCGTGAACAAGTACCCTGCATTCACCGAATTCATAAATGAATACCTGAACTGTAATAGGTTTTATAAGACACGATAAACAGATAAGATACTAATGAACATCAAAACGCTAATACTACTTATAATCAACACTTTGATCGTTCTTGTGATCGGTTTATTGTCTTTCTTGTTTTACGAACAGTTTTCAAACGTTTTGAATGATCGTATTTTAATGCAATTGAATTCGATTGAAACGCTCGAAAATATCCAGATAGAAAACCTTATAAATACAAAATGGAGAAGCTTTGCCTCATCCACTATATACCGTGAAAACATAGACCGTACCACTTTTGCGCTTCCAGATAGTATCAAAGCCATCGATGGAATCCATGATCTTACTCCCTATCATAAGGAAAAGAAAGCAACAATAGGTTTTATTCTGAATACAAAAAAAGGCAGGAAAATTGAAGTGATAGACTACCGGGATATCCAAAATATTCTTCTCGAGCGGACAGGTATGGGCGAGAGTGGAGAAACTTATCTTGTCGGCAAAGACCTGCGAATGCGTTCAGAATCCCGCTTCTTCCCAGATAAAAAACCCTATGACATTTTTGTAAAAACCGAGGGTGTTATAAGCGCATTGAAGGGAGTAAATGGAAGAGGCATCTTTGAGGATTACAGAGGTATACCGGTTTATAGTGTGTACAGCCTCATAAAAATTTCAAACCTTAATTTGGTCATTCTCTCTGAAATTGATGTAAGGGAGGTTACGAAGCCTTTAGAAAAATTGAAGATGAGGCTTACCATGCTGACTTTCGCTATTTTCTTAGTTGCTGTTACCCTATCACTTTTCCTGACGCGCATTATTGTTGATCCAATAAAGAATATGCGAAACAGCCTGAGAATAATGGCTAAAGGCGACTATGACCAGACCATTGAATATAAAAGACGTTCAAATGAAATAAAAGAGATGTTCGATGCGCTCTCGAGCCTGAAAGCTTCCTTAAAGGGTGCGGTAAAATTTTCTGAGGCAATCGGAAATATGGATCTTAATACGGATTATAAACCTAATAGTGATAATGATGTCCTGGGGAAAAGTCTTCTAACGATGAGAAATAAGCTTATCGATTTTAAAAACCAGGAAGACAATACCAGAACACTGGCGAAACGACTGTTGGTGAACGGTTTGGAAAATGAAAGGCGCCGGCTCTCCAGAGAACTTCACGATGGTTTAGGTCCTTATTTAACTTCGTTGAAGTACTATATTGAAAATAACGTCGAAAATCAGTTGAAGAAAACTGAAATGAAAAAAATAGTGGATGAAACCATCTCTGAGATCAGATCGATGTCGAACGCATTAATGCCGGCTTCCATAGATGATTTTGGAATTGGCGTCACACTAACAAATTACATTGAAAACCTAAGCAGATCAACCAGTATAGACATTGAATTTGAAGATCTTACCAAGCAAGAAAATTCAAATATTACTGATCATCAGGCGATCAACCTGTTTAGAATAACACAGGAGCTGCTAAACAACTCAATAAAACATTCTAAAGCGAAAAACATCAGAATTACACTTTCAGAATTTGATGAATTTATTTCACTTTTCTATTTTGATGATGGTTCGGGTTTTGATATTAGCACTGTCAAACTCGGCTCGGGAATTACTAACATTAAAGAACGCGTTGATATCTGCAATGGTAAAATTACGATAGATGCTTTGCCAGGAAATACAACTTTCGAAATTGAAGTACGTGTTGAATTATGAATGAAATTAAATTGATAGTCGCCGACGACCATGAGCTTTTCAGAAACGGACTGGTAGAGTTACTAAAAAAGCATGAAGACATTAAAATTGTTAAAAGTGTTGGGGATGGGTTTGAGTTTCTGGACGTAATAAATCAGGGGTTTGAGGCGGATATCGTTTTGCTTGATCTTACGATGCCTAAGATGGACGGCTTCGAGGTTTTAAAGAAACTAAAAAACCTGGACGCTGAAATAAAGCCTATCATAATCTCTATGCATAGTGCGGGTAACTATATCGCCAAATGTGCCAGAATGGGGGCTTATGGTTACCTTTTAAAGAACACAGACGAATCTGAACTCATCTTTGCGATCAGAACTGTTCACAAAGGGAAGAAGTATTTTAGCTCTGAAATTTCTGAGAAAATGATAAACTTCATGTCAGCCCAAAGCGTCAGCGAGAATGTACTATCGAAGAAAGAGTCGGAGGTTCTGGGACTAATTTCACAGGGATTAACTACAAAAGAAATTGCTGCTAAATTATTTGTGAGTTCAAGAACTATTGAAACCCATCGCACTAATATCCTTAAAAAATTGGAGGTAAAAAACACAGCCGAGCTTATCAAAAAAGCCACTGAACTCAACTTGATCTGACAAAGCAGGTCAAACCCTATCCGTATTAATACGGATAAAAATAGCGTACATTCACATAATACTGAAGGCCCCCTATCGACAGTAAATTTGAAGAAACAAATAAGAAACTTCATGAAAAAAGCGATAGTAATTTTAGGGTTGTTTGTCGTTTCATTTGGTGCAATGGCACAACAAAAAAGCGAAGTAAAACAAAGTGATCTTAAAGGTCCTGAATATAAAAACTATAAGCACTGGATGCATAAAGTTGCGCCAACAAAAGTAACTTCAGCAACCACTGTAGAAACAGTTCAAGGACCTGAATACAAGAATCGTCAGGCAGGAAGAGATGTTTCCAAAGGGGAACAAACTTTAGTGACCACTGGAAATAACGAGCAGCAGAAATTAAAAGGTCCTGCATACAAAAACTTCAATCATCATACCGGACGGCCAAATTAAGGACTCCTTTTTTAACCGAGATTGTTCAAACACATACTTCCGTAGAGCTAGCTAGTACTCTACGGATTTTTTATTTACAAGGCATTCCAGCCCTTTTAAACAAACTCCTATCTATTCATCGGGGGCATACAGAATAAGCAATAAAACACGAGTTTCCGGCTTCGAATAATTAAAGTGAGATCCATTAGCTCTTCAGGAATCAATTATCCTGCTTTTTTTACCGCTTCAGTTTTCCCTTCCTATTATCTTTGTGAATGTTTACTATCGGAATTGCGGAAGACGACCCGCAGATAGCTCAGCTCATTAAATTCGGTTTAGAAGAACACCAGTATAAAGTTGTTTCTGTTCCGGATGGAGATAGTGCCCTGGCAATTTTCCTTGCTAATGATTTTGATCTGGTCATTCTCGATGTATTAATGCCCGGCAAAAGCGGACTGGAAGTCTGTTCTGCTGTTCGTGCTCAGAAACCCTCTCTTCCAATACTCCTGCTCACCGCCCTTGGCACACTTGACGATAAGATAACCGGATTTGACTCTGGGGCAGACGACTACCTTGTCAAACCATTTCACTTCAAAGAATTGCTGGTGAGGATACAGGCTCTTCTCAGGAGATCAGGTTTAGAGCAATTGCCCGGCCAGGAATTGAACATCCTCCGCTATGAGGACTTAAGCCTTAACACAGAAAGCAAAGAAGTACAACGGGCGGGAAAAGCAATTTCCCTTACAGCAAGAGAACTTTCCTTGCTCGAACTCTTCTTACGTAATCCCAAACGACTGCTCACACGGCAGTACATTGCTGAACAAGCCTGGGATATTAATTTTGATACTGGCACCAATGTAATTGATGTTTATGTCAACTTCCTGAGGAATAAAATTGAAAAAGGTTTCGATCGGAAACTCATCCACACTAAAATCAATATGGGGTATATTTTGAAATAATAGGATGAAGATAAAAGACCGCCTTGCAATATACTTCACACTGTCTACCTCCCTGGTACTAACCCTGATGTTAACTGCCGTGTACTTCATATTTCTAAAGTTTATGGAGGCCGACTTCTTTGCACGACTTACCGACCGTACCATGGTAACCGCAAAGCTTTATCTGGAAGCGGATGAACTATCCAGCCGCTCGCTTGATAAAATACGTAACCGCTACCTGGAAAAGCTTAACAGCGAGGTGATCAGGATCTACAATTCACGGAACAACGCAACTTTTATAGGCGACGAGGGGCAATATTGGAGTAGTGAAACCATTAACCGGGTTAGAAAAGAAGGTAGGTTGCAATACAACGATGGCCAGCGTCAAACCGTAGGCATCCTTTACAAAGACAATCAGGGCGATTTCGTTATTCTCGTGTCGGCAATCGATAAAAGCACTCTTTATCGTGTTGAAAAACTGAGGAATATTATGCTAATTACTTTTGTAATTATCTTTATTGGTTTACTGCTGTCAGGGCGCTGGATAGCCAGAAGAATACTATCACCACTCAATCAGTTTATTTCAGAGGTCCAGCAGATCACCTCCAGAAATCTGCACCTTCGGGTTAAGGAGGGTAATAACAGGGACGAAATTACCATACTGGCTCAAAGCTTTAATCAACTGATGGAACATCTTGAACAAGCCTTTGTACTTCAGCGGACTTTCGTTGCCAATGCGTCCCATGAGTTACGCACTCCTGTAACTAGTATTATGATTGGAACGGAAATTAGTTTGTCGAAGGAACGACAAAGCGAGGATTACCGCAAAGCATTAGCTCAGGTCCTGGAAGATGCAAGTAAAATGGAAGCTGTAATTAACGGACTGGTAAACCTTGCGCAAGCTGACCTTGAGTTTGGATCCTATAAATTGCAACCGGTCCGCATAGACGAATTGCTATGGGATCTAAGTGAAGAAAGAACGAGAAAGTTAACCGGCAATCCTAATGGGCGCTTACTTATAGAAATGCCTGAGTTACCTGATCAGCAGGACGAACTATTGGTACTTGCCAATGCCACCCTGCTGATGATCGCTATTGGCAATATGATTGCAAATGCCTTTAAATTTTCAGATTACCAGGACGTGAACTGTACGCTGGTGGTTGGCCAGGACAAGATCTACATCGAGATAAAGGATCAGGGAATTGGGATACCAGAAGAAATTCGCCCAAAGATATTCAAGCCATTTTTTAGCTCATCCATGAATGATAAGCACAAAGGCAGCGGGATGGGTTTATACATGACCTATAAGATAATTACACTATTCGGAGGTGATATTCAGTTAGATACCCGTTCAAAAAAAGGCTGCACATTCTATATATCGCTCCCTAAGCTATCATCATAAACCTTTTAATCCCGTTTTAATTTCGCTTTAATTCGCCTTTAATTCCGCGCCAATAGTTTTGGCGTGATGAAAAAATACTGGATCCTATTTAGTTTCGTATCCATGGCCTTAGTGTTGAACGCAAGGGCCCAGGACACGTTAAAACTGAACTTACGGCAGGCTGAACAACTGTTTATAGCAGGAAACCACCGTCTTATTGCAGGGCAATTTGAGATAGACCAGGCAAAAGCCGAGGTGATCACTGCCAAACTATTCGATAATCCCGAGATAAGTCACGAGAACTTGTTCTACAACCACGAAACCAGGAAGTTCCTGGAAACCTCGTATGTTACCGGCCAATACAATACCTCCGTATCCCAGTTAATACGCCTGGCCAGAAAACGTAGTAAGAACATCGAGTTGGCCCGGGAAGGAGTAAAACTCTCCTCCTACGGCTACTTCGATCTGATGCGAAATCTGCGATTTGAACTGCGAAGCACTTTTTACAAGGCCTACTATCACCAGCAGTCTGCTAACTTGTACCAGGTACAAGTTAAGGCACTGGAACAATTATTACGTGCCTCTGAGCTACAGCTCGGGCAAGGCAATATTGCACAAAAAGAGGTCATACGAATTAAATCCCTCTTGTATGGCCTCAAATCCGAGTACACATCCCTGCTTAATGAACAGGAGGACCTGCAGGCAGAGCTTAAAATGCTTATTAATGCTGCCCCTTCGGCTGTACTTAGTTTAAGTCTCCCCCAGGATCAAGTGGATGCTTACAAGCCTGAGGATCTGAAATATGCGGCATTATTAGATTCTGCGAGGGCGAACCGGGCCGACCTGCTCCTTGCAAAGACCCAGATCGCTTATGCGGAAAAGAATTTAATCCTCGAGAAGGCGAATGCAATACCAGATATATCATTATCCTTCAGTTATGACTTGAAGGGTAGTTATCCCGATCACTACACCGGTATCGGGATAACTGTTCCCATTCCGCTGTTTAACCGTAATCAGGGCGAAATTAAAAAGGCCAGGATTGCGGTTGAAGCGGGAAACAATGCCCTCGCCCAGACCGAGCTGCAGTTACAAACCGAAATATTTAACAGCTATCAAACTGCCCGCAGGACGGAAAAGACCTACCAGGAAATCGATAAAGACTTTGGAGAAAACTTTCAAACGCTGATGGAACAGGTTTCCCGACACTTCAGCAGCAGAAATATCAGTCTCATAGAATTCCTCAACTTCTATGAGGCCTATAAAGACAACGTATTGCAATTGAATAATCTGAAATACGAGCGTCTCAATGCGCGGGAACAATTGAATTATGTAACAGGAAGTAACCTTTTTAAATAAATAAACATGCATACCACACTTAAAAGACGTCTCATATTTGGATCAGCAGCGCTTTTTCTGCTACTTCAGGCATGTACGGATCAAAAAGATATCCCTGTAGAAGAAAAATTTGTAGTTACCGACTCTCTGCTAAATAAGCTGCTGGTTGACACGGTTCAGGATGCAAATACTACAGCAGAATTAAATTTTTCAGCAAGGATAGCCGCTAATGAAGACCGGCAGGCAAAAGTTTTTCCGATGGTGGGTGGCACAGTGCGCGCTGTACCGGTAAGGCTTGGCGACCGTGTAAAAGCCGGACAAGTACTTGCAGTGATGGGTAGCGGAGAAATGGCAGGCTTTGATAAAGAAATGATCAGTGCAGCTGCCGAACTTAGAAATGCAGAAAGGGCCGTACGCCAAACTGAAGAATTATATAAAAGCGAGCTTTCTTCGGCCCGGGAACTTGAAGAAGCGAAGAATGACCTTGCTATCAAAAGGGCTGAATACAAACGCGCTTCCGCAGTAATGAAGTTGAACGGTGGTAACCACAGTGGAAAATATCAGCTCTCGTCGCCTATATCGGGTTTTGTAATTGAGAAAAATGTGACTCCTAATATGCAGGTTAGGCCGGATAATGATATGGGCCTTTTCGCCATAGCCGATCTGTCTAATGTTTGGGCCATGATCAATGTCTACGAATCAGACATTGCCAGGATCTCCCAGGGAGACGAGGTAAATCTTTCTTTGTTGAGCTATCCCCAACGGGTTTTCAAAGGTAAAATAGATAAGATCGACAACTTGTTGGATAACGACAGCAAAGTGGTTAACGCAAGAGTTAGCATTTCCAATCCCGACTTCCTTCTAAAACCAGGCATGATGGCTACTGTAAAGGTGCGGGGAAAAGCAGACTCCCAGCTGCCATGGGTAAAATCGAGGGGTGTTATTTTCGATGAGAACAAATACTACGTCCTGGTGGTCAACCAGGCTAGAAAAGTAAGGATCCAGGAGATTGAAATAGGCCGCCGTAGCGGTGATAACGTTTATATAAGTAAGGGTCTCAACGCTGGAGACCGGATAATAGCCTCTAAGCAAGTTTTTCTGTACGAAAGCTTGAAAAACCAGTAAATTTCTAATCTATAGCTGATGAACAAGTTCATTAAGAACATAATAGGCTTTGCTTTAAAGAACAAGTACTTCATCTTTTTCGCAACCTTTATACTGATACTCGCCGGATACCTAAGCTTCAAGCATACCACGATCGAAGCATTTCCGGATGTAACGAATACAAATATTACGATAATCACCCAATGGCCTGGGCGAAGCGCAGAAGAGGTAGAAAAATTTGTTAGCCGCCCTCTTGAAATTGCCATGAATCCTACCGAAAAGCGAACAAGTATCCGCTCTTCGTCACTCTTTGGCTTGTCAATCGTTAAAGTCACCTTTGAAGACGATGCCGACTATGCCTTCGCGCGGGTACAGGTGAATAATCATATAGAGCAGGCTGACCTGCCCGATGGAGTACAACCAGAAATTCAGCCCCCTTATGGTCCAACAGGTGAGATCTTCAGATACACCTTAAGCAGCGATACAAAATCTATTCGCGAACTGAAGACCTTACAGGATTGGGTAATTCAACGCGAGCTTCTTTCCGTTCCCGGAATAGCAGATGTTGTTAGCTTTGGAGGTGAAGTAAAAACTTACCAGATCACCGTTGATCCAACAAAAGCTATTCAGTACGGTATCAGTGCTACAGAGTTGTACGATGCTGTCTCTAAAAGTAATATCAATGTAGGGGGCGATGTAATTGTGCAGAGTGGCCAAGCCTATGTAGTAAGAGGCATAGGGATATTAAACAACATCGACGAGATAAGAAATGTGGTGGTAGATAACTTCAACGGCACGCCGGTGTATGTAAAAACCGTTGCAGAGGTTACAGAATCTGCCCTTCCCCGCCTGGGGCAAGTGGGGCGCGATCATGATCCTGACGTTGTAGAGGGTATTGTGGTAATGCGTAAGGGCCAGAATCCGAGCGAGGTGATCGCCAAACTCAAGGAAAAGATCTCAGATATCAATCAAAACATACTTCCCAACGATGTGAAGATCAAGCCTTTTTACGACCGTGAAGACCTGGTAAACTACGCTACCCACACCGTAATGGGTAATATGCTCGAGGGAATAATCTTTGTAACGGTGATCGTTTTCCTGTTCATGGCCGATTGGCGCACCACACTCATTGTTTCGATCATAATTCCCCTAGCGCTGCTGTTCGCTTTCATCTGCCTTAAATTGAAAGGCATGTCGGCAAATCTACTGTCTATGGGAGCCATTGACTTCGGAATTATTATCGACGGCGCCGTAGTGATGGTTGAGGGAATTTTTGTGGCGCTCGACGAAAAGGCCCATAAAGTGGGGATGGATAAATTTAATAAGATCAGCAAGCTTGGGCTCATTAAGAAGGCCTCGCTCGAAAATGGCAAAGGGATATTCTTCGCTAAATTGATCATTATCACCGGGCTCATGCCCATATTTACGTTTGAAAAAGTAGAGGGAAAAATGTTCTCTCCCCTGGCCTGGACCTTAAGCTTTGCCTTGTTAGGAGCCCTGCTACTCACATTCACGCTGGTGCCGGCCATGGCAAGCATGCTGCTCAAAAAGAACGTACGCGAGAAGCATAACTTGTTCTTAGATTTCGTCACCAAATATACCATTCGCTTGTACGAGGTCTGCTTCAAGTTCAGAAAATGGGCTTTTGGAATCTCCATGATTGTATTGGTAGCCGGCTTATTCAGTTTCAAGTTCCTGGGATCGGAATTCTTGCCCACCCTGGATGAAGGCTCTATTTATGTACGCGCCACTGGCCCTCTGAGCACTTCTCTTGAAGAAACCAGGAAGCTATCTGGCGAAATGCGTAAGATCTTCCTGAGCTTTGAAGAAGTAAGGCAGGTGATGTCTCAAACCGGCCGTCCTAATGATGGGACGGATGCGACAGGCTTTTACAACATGGAATTTCACGTAGACATCTATTCAAAAAAAGAATGGAAACGTGAACAAACCAAAGAACAACTCATCCAAAGGATGCAGGAGAAGTTAAGCAAATTCCCCGGTGTAAGCCTCAATTTCTCCCAACCCATTTCAGACAACGTTGAAGAAGCAGTCTCAGGCGTAAAAGGCTCCATTGTAGTAAAACTGTTCGGAGAGGATTTCCGTTTTATCGAACAGGAGGAAGAAAAGATTGAGAAGATCCTCAAAACTGTTGATGGAATTGAAGACCTCGGAATCTTAAGGAACCTCGGCCAGCCGGAACTCCAGATCAATCTCGATCAGAAGAAAATGGCTTTATACGGTGTGAGTACCGCCGATGCCAATGCAGTGATTGAAATGGCCATTGGAGGAAAAGCTGCTACGCAGATCTATGAGGGAGAGCGTAAGTTTGATCTGGTTATCCGTTATCCTGAGGATTTCCGTAAAGATGAAACTTCCATTGCGGAGCTGCGCATTCCCACCCTCTCAGGTTCCAAAGTGCCTTTGGGTGAAATTGCCACTATACAGAAGATCGTAGGCCCAAGTATGATCTATCGCGATAAGCACCAGCGATACGGCGCAATTAAGTTCTCCATACGTGGGAGAGATATGGGTAGTGTGATCAACGAAGCCCAGGAAAAGGTGAACGCTCAGATTAAACTGCCGAAAGATTACAAACTCGAATGGGCAGGAGATTTTGAAAACCAGCAACGCGCCACGCAACGCCTTTCACAGGCAGTTCCGGTAAGCTTGCTGTTAATCTTTTTCATCCTTTTCGTATTGTTTGGTAATATAAAAGATTCGCTATTAGTGCTCAACAATGTTCCCTTTGCTATGATCGGAGGTATTCTTGCCTTGCTGATCACAGGAGTCAACTTTAATATCTCTGCAGGTATTGGCTTTATCGCATTGTTCGGGATATGTGTTCAAAATGGCGTTATCCTGATCACACGTTTCAAAACAAATATCGCAGAGTTAAAGCACAGGCCAGACTGGAACTTCACCGATGCGATTAAGGATGGTGTAGCAAGCAGGATGAGGCCAGTGCTTATGACAGCACTAATGGCCGCAATAGGATTGCTTCCCGCCGCACTCTCTTCCGGAATTGGATCTGAAGCGTCAAAACCTCTCGCCATTGTGGTGATTGGGGGCCTTATCACCAACACCTTATTCAATCTGTTGGTCTACCCGATCGTAGTGTATTGGGCCTATAAGAAAAAGGCAGCACACCTTAAACATCAGGTATCGTAATTAGGTCTAGCCAGCCAGGTTGTCTTTTTCATACTACCCATGGTTTTGATTTTGTTTAAACCAAAGCCACGAGTTCCCGTTAGGAAATAGTGGTTGGCAAAAATAACAGCCAACCACATTACATCTCGCTTAATTGAATTTATGAAAAACAAAACTCTATCTTTTACTTCCTTAATGGCGGTAATACTGTATTGTTCCCTGGTATTATCTGCTTGTTCAAAAAAGGTGACATTTAATCCTTCCTCCATTGTCCCGGCGGCACAAGGCTATGCGAAGATCAAAAAGGATGAAAATAAAAATTACGCTATATCTATAAGCATTTCGAATTTGGCAAGTCCTGAGAAGTTACAGCCACCCAGAAATGTATACGTAGTCTGGATAGACACAGAGAATAATAGAACCAAAAACATTGGACAGCTTAGAAGTTCTTCGGGCTTTTTCACAAGTGCCCTTAGCGGTGAATTAACCACCGTAACTCCTTACAAGCCGACACGTGTTTTTATCACTGCAGAAGAACGTGCAACCATTGACCGGCCCAACATGGGTGCAGTACTGGTGACTAAGAAATTTTAAGAAAGCTTTTGCAATAAGAACAAACCGGCTTCATTCAATTGAAGCCGGTTTGTTTGCATATAACCTAAACAAAGCTTATCTTTTCGAAGCGATTAATAGTGTTTCATTTATCTTAGCCTTGCAGATGCATGGAAGCCTTTCTTGAAAAGTGATCGGATCTTGACTCGTCCTGTATAAACTTAACATCGTTACGAACAAGTATTAATCACTAAATTTAAGTTACGATGTCAAAAGAAATCAAGGGTAAGAAGTTCGGTAGGCTTTATTTAGAGTCTTACAAGAAAACG
>NZ_JAFEWE010000007.1 GCF_017355785.1 Desertivirga arenae | reverse complement strand
ATGACCAAATACGGTCTGGATGCAGAACACATCGTTAAAGCTGTTCAGAAAGTAATTGCAAGAAAGAAGAACGCTTAATAAACACAAATAAAATTGGATAAAGGCACCGGGGGAGCTTCCCTTTGGTTCCTTTGTTGTTTATGGGCGCCAGTTTAACTCCTAAGAAACTTACCCAAACTACTGGTCATAACCGGTTCAGCGCCGGATGAGTACCGGATAAACATCGCATTGAACCAGCTATAGCCGGTCCTTATCCGGCATTGACATGTTCTTGCTTTTTTCTTAGTAGTTAAGTGGCTTCAACTTTGATAGGATGAGAACAGGACCTATTAGAAATAAAAATTTGAGATTTGTCACTTTAAGGCACAAAAAAAGCTGTCCCGAAATTTCTCAGGACAGCCTTTTTAAATGTTTAGACTACAAGCTTCTTAGCCAGTCAATCACTTGTTCTCTGGTTTTTCCAGTTTTATTTTGTAAACGGCCATAAAGCTCGTCTTCTTTTCCGTCTTCGTAAGCTAAATCATCATCAGTAAGATCGCCATATGCCTGTTTCGCCTTACCTTTCAATTCATTCCACTTACCTTTTAATTCTAATCTGTCCATTTTTTTAGGTATTTGTTACTCTAAGAACAGATAAGAAAAAGAAAATGTTTTGGAACTAGCGATAGCTTTACGGCCTAAAGAGCTCCCGACTTAATCTCTTCAACAACTGCAGGATCCAACAGGGTTGTTGTATCCCCCAGATTTGAGGTATCTCCTTCAGCAATCTTACGTAAGATACGGCGCATGATCTTGCCAGAGCGTGTCTTTGGTAATCCTGAAACGAATTGGATCTTATCTGGCTTAGCAATCGCACCAATAATACGTGTAACCGTTTGAAGAATGTTCTTCCGTGTTAAGTCCTCCTCATGGCCTGAATTTCCCAGAATTACATAAGCATACACTCCCTGACCTTTTATCTCGTGTGGGTATCCAACAACAGCACTTTCTACCACATCTGAATGCATGTTAATGGCGTTCTCAACTTCCGCAGTTCCGATACGATGCCCAGATACATTTAGTACATCGTCTACACGACCAGTAATTCTATAATATCCATCTTCATCACGAAGACAACCATCACCAGTAAAATACATATTCTCATAGGTAGAGAAATAGGTCTGCCGGCAACGTTCGTGATCTCCCCATGTCGTTCTTAACATACCTGGCCAAGGAAATTTAATACAAAGATTTCCAGTAACCCCATTGCCTTCGATTTCTTTTCCATTTTCATCAACCAGAACTGGCTGAACTCCTGGTAAAGGAAGTGTTGCATATCCCGGCTTCGTAGGGGTAACACCGGCAATAGGAGAAATCATGATACCACCTGTTTCTGTTTGCCACCAGGTATCTACTATAGGAGCCTTTCCACTACCGATCTTCTCATCGAACCAATGCCAGGCTTCCTCATTGATGGGCTCTCCTACCGAACCAAGCTTTGTGATAGAACTGAAATCTTTATCTTTTAAAGGCTCTTCTCCAAAGCTCATCAAAGAGCGGATCGCAGTTGGAGCGGTATATAGAATGTTAACTTTATATTTTTCTACGATATCCCAGAAACGACCTGCCGTTGGCCAGGTTGGAATCCCTTCGAACATTAGCGTAGTTGCTCCCTGTGAAAGCGGACCATAAACGATATAAGAGTGACCGGTGATCCAGCCAATGTCTGCGGTACAGAAATACACTTCTTCAGGCTGATACTGGAATACATTTGCAAAAGTATATCCGGCATAAACCATATATCCACCAGTGGTATGGACCACTCCCTTGGGTTTCCCCGTAGAACCTGAGGTATAAAGAATAAATAATACGTCTTCCGCATCCATTTCCTCTACCGGACATTCAGGATTTCCCATGGTTTCCACTTTGCGAATCTCATCTTCCCACCAAACATCTCTCCCTTTAATCATGGAAACCGGCGTGCGACTTCTGGTTAAAACGATCACTTTTTGAACACTGCGGCATTGAACCAAAGCGTCATCTATAATATTTTTTAGAGGAATATCTTTGGTACCGCGGAAACCTCCATCAGCAGTAATGACCAGGGCACATTCGGCATCATTGATTCTGTCGGCAATAGATTGGGCAGAAAATCCACCGAAAACTACGGAATGGATAGCACCGATCCTTGCACACGCCAACACAGCAATAGCAAGCTCAGGCACCATCGGCAGATAGATACATACTCTATCACCTTTCTTTACTCCGTTGTTCTTTAGTACATTGGCGAACTGACAAACCTTATCATGCAATTGCCTATAGGTCAATACGCGGTGTGCTTCATCCGGATCATTAGGTTCCCAAATAATCGCAGGTTTATTTGCAAGAGTATTTAAATGTCTGTCAATGCAGTTTTCAGTAATGTTAAGCTTAGCGCCTTGAAACCATTTGATATCCGGCGCTTTGAAGTCCCAATCTAAAACCTTGTCCCATTTTTTGTGCCAATGGAAGGTACTGGCAATATCTGCCCAGAAATTTTCGGGTTCTTTTACACTATAGTCGTAAACTCGTTTGTAATTCTCAAAAGATTTTATCTGTAATAAACTCATGTTGAAACAATCTTTTTTCTATTCTCAGGTTTTAATTCGGTAAGATCTATTTTAGTTGAATTGTCTTTCTGTGTAGCTAATGAAACTAAATAAGCCGCTATAATAGCTAAAGGAAATGAAATAACAGCGGGATTATCCAATTTATGAATAGCATTTGCCGGATCAAGCCCATACTTATCCCACATTGTTGGAGATGTTAGGATTATTGCAAGCGAGACAACGATCCCTGTTACAATTGACCAGGCTATTCCTTTTGCTGTAGTTTTTTTCCAGAACAACAAAAATAAAATAGCTGGCAAGTTTGCGGATGCTGCTATTGAAAAGGCCCATCCCACAAGGAAAGAAACATTCATTCCTTTAAATGCAATGCCCAGGGCAATAGCAATGATACCAACCGCAAAAGCGGAGATCTTCCCTGCCTGGACTTTTTTCTCATCACTCAAGTCGACACGGAAATAGTTATGCATCAAATCGTGAGCAATAGCCCCAGAAGAAGCTATAATGAGTCCGGCAACTGTACCCAGGATGGTTGCAAAAGCCACAGCTGAAATAATGGAGAAAAGTACTACACCAAATGCTCTCGCTAGCAAGGGTGCGGCCATATTACTTGATTCCACGTCCAACACTCCATTTACAGAGGCTCCAAGTCCCATGAATAAGGTTAGAACATAAAAAGCGCCAATAGCGGCAATGGCCAGGATAGTTGATTTTCTCGCATCTCGCTGAGACTTTACTGTATAGTATCTAATTAAAATATGAGGTAGTGCTGCTGTTCCAAGAAAAAGAGCAAGCATCAGTGATATAAAATCCATCCTGCTCCAGATCGTACCACCTTTTCCTATCTTATATTTCAAGCCAGGTAACATAAAATCCTTACCTGAAGTAGGATTCTGATAATACACTGATACTTTATTATTTCCATCTGAAAATTTAGCTTCCGAAAACCGGACAACTTCGCTCTTTTCGATCGTAGACAGGTATTCAAAAGGGCCTAAAGCTCCGGTTTCCTTTACTTCTTTTCCATCAACCACAATTCTACTTAAGTGCCCTACGGGAAAGAACTTAGCGTTGGCCTTAGGTTCTCCGTTATATAGGGTAGTTCCTTCGGCCTCTTTTTCGATAGACAAAGCTTCCGTCAGAACAGGTTGCTCCGTCTTTTTACTTAAATAGAACCATCTGTTTACACCGGCTTTTTCCAGTTTGACAAAAGTTTTTCCTTTCACATTCTGTTGCGAAACAACTTTCCAATCTCCTGCTGCAACAACATTTGTATCAGCCAACTGAGGGATTATTTGTTCAAACTGATGGTACTGCTGCTTTCCGTGCTGAGGATTAAGCGTTAAACCGTTTTTAAGGATATAAATGGTAAGGACAGTAGAAAGCAAAAGCAGTAAGCCTCCTTTAATGAATTGTACATAGGTAGTAGAGGTCATTCCGGCACTTGCCACAATTACAATCACTACTACACCAACCAATACCACTCCTACCCAATGTGGCAATCCCAATAAGGGTGTTACCAGATCGCCGGCACCTACCATCTGAGGGATCAGGTAGAAGATAGAAACGATTAAAGTACTGATAGCAGCAGTTAGGGTAATTGCCCGGGAATTAAAGGTGGAATTAAGAGCGTCTGTGAAAGTATACTTCCCTAAGCGCTTCAAAGGTTCTGCAATGAGAAAAAGAGCGACGATCCAACCCGCCAAAAATCCCATCGAATATAAAAAGCCATCAAATCCGAAAGTGGCAATCATGCCGCATATTCCTAAAAAAGATGCAGCTGATAAGTAATCGCCTGCAAAGGCAATTCCATTAACCGCCCAATGAATCTGCCCTCCTGCTGCATAGTAGGAAGAAGCAGAGCGAGTTTTCCGTGCGAAATAAAAAGACAAGCCGAGTACAAGTCCAACAAAAACAACGAAGAAAAAAAGAGCTATGTAAGAAATACCATATATCATAACTTCTCCTCCTTATTTAGTTCGTCTTCGTAGCGGGAACAAAGGTTATTATAGAAAATGCCAAGGATCACGGCGAATAAAATAAGCCCAATACCATAGAATAAAGCAAGATTAAGTCCCGCTACAACTTCTTCACTTAGCAATTCATAATTAAGTACTCCGATGGCGACAAACCCAGCGTAAAAAAACAGGTAGAGAAAGAAAAACCGGACACCCAGTTTTGCTTTCTTTTTCGAGGCATTGTCAACGCCCATTTCTACTGCAGGTCCATGATGCATATAGATTCGATTTTGAGGTTAGTAATATAATATAGGTTACATGTACAAGAAAGAGGAAAGGCTCCGTATTCTCGCGTTACATATTTCTCAGGGGCTTAAATTAGAAATTTTTATCCTAAGGGGAAGTTAAATTAAGAAAATTTATCCTGCGCCATCCTGCCATTTCCAGACTAAGAAATAAATAAAATAATATTGCTTTTTTGATTTATTCTCCTGATATTTGCAAACTCTTTAAGAGACTGATATTTATACAACAAGATACACTACATAGTCATGTCGAGAATTTGTGATTTAACTGGGAAAGCGCCAATGAACGGTCACAACGTTTCTAACTCAAACGTTAAGACAAAGCGCAAATTTTATCCTAACCTTCAGGTAAAGAAGTTTTTTATCCCTGAGGAAAACCGTTGGATTACTCTGAAAGTTTCCACTTCAGCTGTAAAAACAATTAACAAGAACGGTATTAGTGCTGTAATTAGTAAATTCCTTAAAAAAGGATACGTTTAATTCTTTAAAAGAAACATAAAATGGCAAAGAAAGGTAACAGAGTTCAAGTGATATTAGAATGCACTGAACAAAAAGAAAGTGGCGTACCTGGGATGTCTCGTTATATCTCTACAAAAAATAAAAAGAACACTACTGAGCGTTTAGAGTTGAAAAAATACAACCCTAACCTTAAAAAAGTAACTGTTCATAAAGAAATTAAATAATTAAGGATAGAATGAATGGATGACACAAGGATAGATATAAAGTCATTCACTCAGTCACTCATTCAATCATTATAAAAAGATGGCAAAGAAAGTAGTTGCAACCCTGAAAACCGGTAAAGGTAAAGAGTACTCTAAAGTAGTTACCATGGTAAGATCACCAAAAACCGGCGCTTACTCTTTTAAAGAAGTTATTGTACATAACGATCACGTTAAAGATGCAATTGCTGAATCAAAAGCTTAATAAGCTCAGTAATTTATAATTCTTTAAAAAATATAAAGCCGTCCCGATAAACATCAGGAAGGCTTTTTTTGTGAATGTTCATTTGTTTTTAATGGCCACAAAGAACCTGGAAATACGTTTTCTATTCTTAGCAGCAAACTGCTATGCAGGTTTTTTGTATAGCTAATAGCCGGTTAATTGCTATATTGCTCGCTGAACATCTATATTCTGCATACATAAAAAATGGGATTATTTGATTTTTTCAAAAAGAAAGAAACACCAAAAGAAGAACAGGAAGCGCTAGACAAAGGTCTGGAAAAAACAAAAGAGGGACTTTTTTCAAAGCTTACCAAAGCAGTAATCGGTAAATCAACAGTTGATGAGGATGTGCTTGATGAACTCGAAGAAATACTTGTTACTTCAGATGTTGGTGTAACAACTACTTTAAAAATCATTGAGCGTATTGAAGAACGCGTTGCCCGTGACAAGTATGTAAGTACTTCAGAACTTAATAGCATATTAAGAGCCGAGATTCAAAACTTACTTGCAGAAAATAACAGCAACGATTTTGAAAGCTTCGAATACGGAAACCATAAGCCCTATGTAATAATGGTTGTTGGTGTAAATGGTGTTGGTAAAACAACGACCATTGGTAAGCTTGCACACAAATTAAAACAAGCAGGAAATAAGGTAGTGCTTGGGGCCGCCGATACCTTTAGAGCAGCGGCAGTTGATCAGCTAAAACTTTGGGGAGAGCGTGTGGATGTTCGTGTGGTTGCACAACCAATGGGCTCAGATCCTGCTTCTGTCGCATTCGACACCCTTCAATCCGCGGTTGCAAATGGGGAAGATGTAGCAATTATCGATACAGCCGGACGCTTGCACAACAAGGTGGCTTTGATGAATGAGCTTACTAAGATCAAAAATGTAATGCAGAAGGTAGTACCCGGTGCACCTCATGAAATATTATTGGTTCTCGATGCCTCTACTGGTCAGAATGCCATTGAGCAGTGTAAACAATTCACCCAGGCAACTGATGTAAATGCCCTGGCGCTTACAAAACTAGATGGGACGGCAAAAGGTGGTGTGGTGATTGGAATTTCAGACCAGTTTAAAATTCCCGTTAAATATATTGGCGTAGGAGAAGCAATGAATGATTTGCAACTATTCAATAAGAAAGACTTTGTAGAGTCATTATTTAAGTAGGTAGTAGGTAGGGTGCTGCTTTAATGTACATAGTGCCCTGGGGCCGGGGTTTAATGAAAAAATTTATTCTAATGCATTGCAACTAACCTTAAAGAAAGAACGTTTAAGTTTTGTTGCAGAAAGAGAATTTATAGTGAAGTTTGATAATATGCAGGTTGGAAAATTCAGATGCGATTTAGTTATAGAAAACAGTGTAATAGTTGAACTCAAATCAGTAACAGGCATCATGCCTAAACTCTTCTATAATCAGCTTATCTCTTATCTTAAAGCAAGTACAATTAAGACAGGTTTACTTATTAACTTTGGCAACACTAGTTGTGATGTGAAAAGAGTTTCTGTATGATCATACAATTTCAACATTTTGAGTGAAATCACTACAATCAATATCATAGCATCGTATCGGTGTAATCACATTACAATCAGGGTAATTACATAATAATCAGTGTAATCACACACACAAACAGTATAATCACATCATAATCAGTGTAATCACACCACAATCGGTGTAATCATAATAAATAGAATGAAAACCAAATCGGTGAAATCAGTTAGCACATCGGTGCAGTCTCATAACAAGAAACCCAGAGTAAATGTTATCACTCTTGGCTGTTCCAAAAACGTCTACGATTCGGAAGTCTTAATGGGCCAACTTAAAGGAAACGCAATGGACGTTGTGCATGAGGCTGAAAAAGTGGGTAAAGATGATATTGTTGTAATTAACACTTGTGGTTTTATTGATAATGCTAAGCAGGAATCAATAGACACAATTTTGCAATACAGCGAGCTGAAGGAAAAAGGCAAGGTAGGTAAGGTGATTGTTACCGGATGTCTTTCTGAAAGGTACAAACCAGAGTTGGAAGCTGAAATCACTAACGTTGATGCTTACTTCGGCACTAATGATCTTCAGGATATACTTTCAAGTTTAGGAGCGAATTATAAGTATGAACTGATTGGAGAACGACTTCTAACGACCCCTTCACATTATGCCTACTTCAAAATAGCTGAAGGCTGTAATCGTCCCTGTTCCTTTTGCGCCATCCCATTAATGCGCGGAAAGCATCTTTCAAAGTCGATTGAGGAATTGGTTAAAGAAGCTCAGGGATTAGTGAGAAACGGGACTAAAGAACTTATTCTTATTGCACAGGACCTTACTTATTATGGTCTTGATCTTTATGGCAAACGTCGCCTGGACGATTTGTTAAGAAGTCTGTCAGACGTTAATGGTGTAGAGTGGATCCGCTTACAATACGCTTATCCTTCAGGCTTTCCTATGGAGATTCTTGATGTGATGAATGAGCGTGAAAACATTTGTAAGTATTTGGATATGCCGCTTCAACACATCTCAGATAACATGCTGAAGTCTATGCGCCGTGGAATAACGAAGCAAAAAACGATTGACCTTGTCAGTGAGATCCGTGACAAAGTTCCTGATATCGCCTTGCGTACAACTTTGATCTGTGGTTATCCGGGCGAGACCGAACAGGACTTCCAGGAGATGAAACAATGGGTTGAGGATTCAAAGTTTGATCGCCTTGGCTGTTTCACTTATTCTCATGAAGAAAAAACCCACGCTCATACCCTGATAGATGATGTTCCTCAAGAAGTGAAAGAACAGCGCGTTGAAGAGATCATGTCCGTTCAACAGGGAATTTCATTCGACATCAACCAGGAAAAAGTAGGAAAAACTTTTAAAGTTTTAATCGACAAAAAAGAGGGGGATTACTTTGTTGGCAGGACTGAATTTGATTCTCCAGAGGTTGATAATGAGGTACTTCTTCATGCAAGCACCAACTATTCTACCGTGGGAAGCTTTGTAAATGCTCAAATCGAGCGTGCGGAAGATTTCGACCTGTATGGACAAATTGTCAAATAATAAAAGGACAAAGGGGAATGTTTAGAATTCCCCTTATTTTCGTCCACTCATGAAAGCCACATATATAAACTATAGCGATACCAGAAGTTTTTCATCTACTGTATTAAGCTATCTGGCACATGATCCTAAACTAAGTCCTTTCATCTCCCATTTCCCAACAATAGAGAACTTTGGAAAGTTATTAGAGGAAAGAAAAGTAACAGCTAATCGAAGCATCTTAGTTGACTCTCTTCTAAAACAATATGCTCGTCTTAACACCGCGACTTCAAGCGCAGTTAACGGAAATATTCAGTTATTAAGAGAGCAGAATACCTTCACTGTAACTACAGGACATCAGCTTAATATTTTTACAGGTCCTTTATATTTTATCTATAAGATAGTTACAGCAATTAATCTGGCCAAAGATCTGAAGGCTGCCTATCCTGATAAGAACTTCGTTCCTGTTTACTGGATGGCATCAGAAGATCATGATTTTGCTGAGATTAACCATACGAGCATCCTGGGTAAGAAAGTAAACTGGGATCATCAGGCCTTCGGGGCTACGGGAAAACTAGATCCCTCTTCTATTTTTCAAGCAATAAAAGACTACCAGCAAACTTTGGGAGTATCAGAAAATTCTTCTAAACTAGCCTCCCTGATCGAAGAGTCTTATCTCCAACATAATACCCTCGCTAACGCTACACGCTATCTCGTAAATGCCCTGTTTGAAAGGTTTGGTTTAGTGATAATTGACGCTGATGATGCAGCTTTAAAACAGGAGTTTGCTCCAATAATCGAAGAAGATATCCTTAATCAAAGAAGCTTTAATTCCATAAATCAAACTAGTTCAGACCTGGCAGCAGCAGGCTATAGCACACAGGTTAATGCTCGCGAAATCAACTTCTTTTATATGATAGAAGGGCTGCGTGAACGAATAGTGTTTGAGAACGGACAATATCAAGTGCTGAACACAGAGTTGAAATTCTCTAAGGAAGAACTTCAGGAAGAAATAAAAGCTCACCCAGATCGGTTCAGCCCTAATGTTGTCATGCGGCCCTTATACCAGGAAGTAATTTTACCCAATTTGGCTTACATAGGTGGTGGGGCAGAAATAGTTTATTGGTTACAGCTTAAATCGAACTTTGATTTCTATAAGATTGATTTTCCAATACTTCTATTAAGGAACTCGGCGATGATCACCCACGAAGAGTTTAGTAACAAGCTTTGCCGTCTACAGATCTGTCATAAAGATATTTTTAAACCGGCAGAAGAATTAAAAAAAGAATGGGTACTAAGTCATTCTAATCACACCTTAAATCTATCGGCGGAATGGATAGAGCTTAATTCCATTTTCGAGAAAATAAAACTACGTACATATAAAATAGATCCTACTTTAAGTCCCAGCACAGAAGCTGTTAAGGTTAGATTACAAAAGGCTCTGAGCAATCTTGAAAAAAAGATGATCAAAGCTGATGTTCGCAATCATGATGAAGTACTTGACAAGATTGATAGCCTAAAAAGCAAGTACTTTCCAGGAAATGGACTTCAGGAACGGATTGAGAATTTTGGTCGTTTTTATATTAAGTATGGGGATGGCTTTATTGAAGAATTGATCCGTCATTTTAAACCTCTCGACTTCAAGTTCACAATTCTTGAACCTTAAATATGAACTCTAATATTTTCCCGGAAGACAAACTGCGAAAGTTCACAGAAGCAGTTTTTGAAAAAATAGGCTGCTCCACAGAACATGCAGCATTGGCAGCAGATGTCTTGTTGGCCTCAGACCTTCGTGGGATTGACTCCCATGGCGTTGCCCGTTTAAGCGGATACGTTCGATTGTACCAAAAAGGAAGAATTAATCCGAATCCTACTATTACTATCGCTCATGAAACTGCCACTACAGCTACGGTTGATGGTGATGGCGGATTGGGACTAGTAGTAGCACCATTTGCAATGAAGCTTGCAATAGAAAAGGCTGAAAAATTCGGTTCGGGATGGGTATCGGTAAGAAATTCTAATCATTTTGGGATTGCTGGTTATCATGCCTTAGAGGCTGTTAGAAAAGATATGATCGGCTTTGCGATGACAAATGCAAGTCCTTTAGTCGCCCCAACTTTTACAACAGAAAGGCTGTTGGGAACAAACCCGATGTGCTATGCTTTTCCTGCAGGAAGGTACGAACCTGTAGTAGTAGATATGGCAACAGCAGCGGCGGCTAACGGGAAACTGGAGATTGCCCAAAGAGCAAGCAAGGCTATTCCGGAAGGTTGGGTTCAAACACAAACAGGGGAAAATACAACAGATGCGCATGCTTTAAAAACGGGAGGCTCTTTATTAACCTTGGGTAGCGACAGAGATCATGGCAGTCACAAAGGTTTTGGTCTAAGTGCAACGGTTGATATATTATCTGCTGTTCTCTCAGGAGCTAATTATGGACCATGGGTACCCCCTTTTGTTGCCTTTTTAGACCCTCTACCTAATTTACCAGGACAAGGGATAGGACATTTTTTGGGGGCCATGAGAGTGGACGGATTCAGACCGGTAGATGAATTCAAAGCACATATGGACAATTGGATAGAACGCTTTAAATCAGCTAAACCAATCAATCCTGAACAACCGGTAATAATTCCGGGAGAGCCAGAGGCGGAGGCGGAGAGAGAACGAAAAAAGAGCGGAATACCTTTGGTAGAACCCGTTGTTAAAGACCTTGACGAGTTAGCAGCTAGCTTAGGAATTAACCTATTGTCAGATTTTGCAATAAAATAAGGTGAATAAAAGCCATAAAAAAAGCTCCTTAAGGAGCTTTTTTTATGGACTACCAGAACTTCGCCGTCCTGTTAAATCTTTTGAGAACCAAACCCGATACTGGCGGTAAATCCAGCAACGCTGATTGAGACCTTCCATGCCAATGAGTTGGTTCGGTAGATACTTTTGATTTTATCTCAAAACCACTTCCATAATATTTAGGATCGTCCGAGTTGAATATTACCTCCCAATCACCATGGTGAGGCAAACCGACACGGTAATCTTTTCTTGGAATTGGAGTTAAGTTTAATACAATAACAACTTTCGTATTCTCGGTATTTCCCTTCCGGCAGTAGGCTAAAACGGAATTTTCAGCATCCCCTACCTCTATCCATTTAAAACCTTCCCATTCAAAATTTTTCTCATAGAGACCTGGCTCGGTTCTATACAGGTTATTAAGACCTTTAATCAACTCCTGAATACCTTTATGGGGAGCAAAGTCAAGTAAATGCCAGTCAAGCGACTGATTTACATTCCATTCTGAGGTCTGACCAAACTCATCCCCCATGAACAGGAGTTTTGCGCCAGGGTGCGTGAACATGTACGTATACAATGTTCTTAAATTAGCGAATTTCTGCCATTCATCCCCAGGCATCTTATAAGCCATAGACTTCTTCCCATGAACCACCTCATCATGAGAAAGTGGAAGCATGAAGTTTTCCGTAAAGGCATATACTGTACTAAAGGTGATTTGGCCGTGATGGTGTTTCCGGTTTAGAGGATCTTCCTGGAAATACTTTAGAGTATCATTCATCCAGCCCATCATCCACTTCATACCGAAGCCTAAACCTCCGCTGAACACAGGTCGGCTAACTCCCGGAAAAGCTGTTGATTCCTCAGCAATAGTTTGAACATCAGGATAATGGCTATAAACTGCAACGTTGAATTCTTTTAGGAAACTAATTGCCTCAAGATTCTCTCTTCCACCATATTGGTTTGGAATCCACTCTCCCTCCCTACGGGAATAATCCCGGTAAAGCATGGAAGCAACGGCATCTACGCGTAACCCATCTACATGGAAGCGTTCCAGCCAGAAGATTGCATTGCTGATCAGAAAGGCCCTGACTTCATTCCTTCCATAATTGAAGATATATGATTTCCAGTCAGGATGATATCCCTCCTTAGCATCAGCATGTTCATATAAATGTGAGCCATCAAAGCGGAATAACCCATGAATATCACCGGGGAAATGAGAAGGAACCCAGTCCATAATCACCCCGATTCCATTGATGTGTAATTGCTCAATCAGGTACATCAAGTCCTGGGGCGTTCCGTAAATAGATGAAGCTGCGAAATAACCTGTTATCTGATAGCCCCATGAAGGATAATATGGATGTTCCATTAATGGCATAAACTCGACATGAGTAAAGCCCATTTCCTTTACATAAGGAACAAGTTTATCCGCCATTAACCGGTATCCTAGATACTTCTCAGGATCTTCAGGACTACGTAGCCATGAACCCAGGTGCACCTCGTAAACCGAATAAGGTTTATTCAAGCTGTTATGTTCGTAGCGATGCTGCATCCATTCAGCATCTTTCCACTCGTACCAGGTATCCCAAACAATTGAAGCTGTTCTTGGGGGTTGCTCCCATCTTAGCGCAAAAGGATCAGACTTTTCAAGATCTTCTCCCTGATTTGACTTTATAAAGTATTTATATACTTCGCCGTTTCCAACTTCCGGAATAAAGCCTTCCCAAATCCCTGAGCTATCCCACCGTACAAATAACTGGTGAGCTGTTTTATTCCAGCCATTGAAGTTACCAATAACTGAAACAGAACTGGCATTGGGTGCCCATACAGCGAAATAAGTACCTACCCGGCCCTCAAGTTCCATTACATGAGAACCTAATTTTTCGTAAAGCTTGTAGTGTTTTCCCGCTCTGAATAAATGTATGTCGAAGTCTGTAAACCTAGTAAAAGGCCTTACATGGTTTTCGGTTGGTTTTACTTCTGGCTCTGCCAAAAGTATTTCTGTGGCCGCAGGTTTCTTTTTCGACTTACTCATGCTTATTTACCATTTATTTTAAGATCTCGATATTTCTGAAATTTTTATTAGCCTTTATAATTACACGTTTTAATTCATCAAAGCCTAATTCCTGCTGCTGTTCCTTCCCGTCAATGTAAACCTTGCTTGGTAAAAACGGCAATCCTATCAATTTCAATTCATAAGTCTCGTAACGAGGGGTATATAATCCCTCAGAAAACTGTTTGATATTGAGACTTGCGGCGTCTCCTTTTACTACAAATTTCTTTTCTGTATAGATGTCTTGCTCGTAAGCAAAGGTATCTCCGTGGTCCTCATAATAGAATGAGTTCACTTCATAGTCGGAGTAATAGATCTGGAACTTTATCTCGTCAGGCTCTATTTCTCCTACATACTGCATTAGTGGCCACTCGGGAATAACAGCGCCCGCCTTAACGAAGATCGGCATGCTGTCAAGAGGGGTTTGAATTGTGTGTTCCATTCCTCCCTCAAGCTCATCATGGCTCCAGTAGTCATACCACTTTCCTTTTGGCAAGTATACAACTTTGGACTTTTGTCCCGGCTGCATAACTGGCGAAATAAGTATTTTATCACCAAAGGTGAATTCATCTTCACGATGAAGGTTCAATTTTACATCCTGTTCTATCATCACAACAGGGCGAAGAATAGGGAATCCATAGCGGTGTTGTTCCCAGAATGCCGAATAGATGTATGGTAGAAGTCTATAACGAAGTTCGATGAACTTACGGTTAATGTCCTCATAGTCCTTGCCAAAGCTCCATGGCTCACGCTCACGGGTATCACCAGCAGAGTGGGCGCGCATGAAAGGAGTAAATACTCCTAATTGGATCCAACGAGTGAACAATTCCCCATCGGGCTCTCCTGTAAATCCACCAATATCAGTTCCACAAAACGAGATACCGGAAACTGAAAGGCGCTGACATTGTAATGCTGCGAGCTTCAAGTGATCCCAGGATGCCAAGTTATCTCCTGTCCATACCGAAGAATAACGCTGTACTCCAGAGTAACCCGCTCTGGTTATGGTAAACGGACGCTTATTTTTCTGAAGTTTCTTCAGGCCTTCGTAAGTAGCCCTCACCATCTGCATTCCGTAAACATTATGGGCCTTACGGTGAGATCCGCGATGACCATCGTATTGGTGACGCACATCATTAGGGAATGTTCCTGAACCAAACACAGCAGGTTCGTTCATATCATTCCACACTCCTGCTACACCAACTTCTACCAGCTCTTTGAACAAACCACCCCACCAGGTTCGTACATCTGGATTAGTAAAGTCAGGGAACTGGCATCGGCCAGGCCAAACGTGCCCTTCCATGAAGTAATCATCACTGCGGCGGCAGAAGTATTTATTTTCTTTTCCTTCACGGAACACCCAGTAGTTATCATCCACTTTGATTCCTGGGTCAATAATTACTACAGTCTTAAAACCATCGTCAGATAGTTCCTTAACCATTCTTTTAGGATCTGGGAAGTATTTCTTGTTCCAGGTAAAACAACGGTATCCATCCATGTAATCAATATCAAGATAGATTGCGTCGCAAGGGATCTTACGTTCACGGAAATTCTTGGCCAGGTTCTTCACCTTGCTCTCTGGATAATAGCTCCAGCGACACTGGTGATAACCGAGGGTCCACTGAGCCGGCATTGGATGAGTTCCTGTCAGGGTATGATAACGCTTCACCACATCCATCATGTGAGGACCATGGATGTAATAATATTGCAATTCGCCTCCGTCTGCCCAGAAACTTGTTTTATCATGTTCCTGATGCGCGAAGTCGAAATGTGTTTTATAGGTATTATCGAAAAATATTCCGTAAGCTACACCTTCATTTAGGCCGATATAGAAAGGAATTGACCGATATAATGGATCTTGATCCCGGGCAAAAGAATAAGTATCAGTGTTCCAGTTCTGAAACCGCCTGCCTTTTATATTGAAAGCAGAAGGTTTATCTCCTAGTCCGTAAAAATTCTCGTTTGCAGGGCATTTCTTGGTACAGAATACATAATAACCTCCAAAATCAACATTCTCCTCCCAGTGCATTGGGATCTGATCTTCGTTGGTAATTAAACCAAGATTATCTTCAAAAGAAATATGAAAATCTGCCTTATTTATTTTACAGATTACGGTATTCGTTTTTACCTTGTAGAATACTTCATCCTCATCAAACGAAAAGACAGTTACCCGCTGGTCGAGGTTATTAACTGCATAAGAGAACTCTTCCAAAAAAGTCCCGTGCGGTGCTAACCTAACCCGAATTATTTCATCACTTACAACCCTTACTTCTACACGGGCTTCACCGTCAGAAAAATAAAAATTGTTACCGTTCTGAACGTATTCCTTTACGGCTTTCAGATATCGCTTTTCAATTGGTGTCAATCCAATAATTGGATTATTAACGTGCTGCACACCTTCCTCTAACTGCTCGATGCTGAACTCGGGCAGAGATTCTTTGTTTTCTTTTTCTACCATTAAAGTTATATAACTTCGCTTGTAATCTATAGCTACAAATTACCAGCTAATAAACTAAAGACGCCCTAGTAACGGCTATAGTCGCTAATTGTTCATAAAACTGTACAATTTAGAACAGTTTTAATAAAGGGCTAAATATAATTAAAACTACAAAAAACTATAGAACAATCGCTTAGCAATATTAATGAAATCCCAATCAATAGAAGCGCAAAATGAAATGTTATTATACTTTTCTACTATTTTTTAAAAATATCGCATTTGCCTCGTAATTATTAAGCCTCTACAAGCTTAATATGCTTTTTAATCTTGTTAATTTTGGGACTTATCTTAATAAAGTGACTAATTTTCCAATAGACAAAATATTTTCAATTCAATCCTCTAAAGCTTTCGAAAGTCAAGCGCTTGATGTCTTTAGATACCAGGCAAAAGAGAATAAAGTATATTCAGCATTTGTCGATGCATTAAACATTGATGTAAACAAAGTTGAATCTATTGAACAAATTCCATTCCTTCCTATTGAATTTTTTAAAAGTCATTCTGTAATTACCGGTGATGTTGAGGGTACTGAAACCGTATTTTCAAGCTCCGGCACCACGGGCATCTCCCAAAGTAAACATTTCGTTAAAGACATCGGATTATACGATCGTAGCTTTCAAAAAGGTTTTGAATTATTATGTGATAATATTACAGATATTACAATTCTTGCACTTCTACCCAGCTATCTTGAAAGAGATGGCTCTTCTCTTATTTACATGATCGATTCGCTTATTAATTCCACTCAAAATACCGATAGTGGGTATTATCTATATAACCATTCCGAGCTCTATCAAAAGCTACAGGTTTTGAAGCAGCAAAACAGGAAGGTGTTATTAATCGGCGTTACCTATGCACTGTTAGACTTTATTGAAACTTATAGAGTAGATTTCCCTGACTTGATCGTTATGGAAACCGGAGGAATGAAAGGTAAGCGAAAAGAGATGATACGGGAAGAATTACATTCCTTACTTACTGCAGGTTTTGGGGTTGCAAAGATCTATTCAGAATACGGCATGACGGAACTATTATCTCAGGCTTACTCCAGGGGAGATGGAATATTTGAGTGCCCTGCCTGGATGAGGGTATTGATCAGAGATACTAATGATCCACTATCTTACCTGATTCCAGGGCAAACGGGAGGAATTAATGTAATTGATCTTGCCAACGTATACTCTTGTTCCTTTATTGCAACCCAGGACTTGGGAAAGGTGTATGCCGATGGCAGTTTTGAGGTTTTAGGAAGGTTTGATAACAGTGATATCAGGGGCTGTAATTTGTTGGTACAGTAATGATATTTATGAGCACGAATTTATATGAGCACGAATTTGGGGAATTTACACGAATTCTCAGGAATGCATAACGAGTGATTGAAAAGTGCTAATTACTCAGATTTAACGAAGCTAAGTTCAAGTAGTGAAAAGCACGAATTACACTAATTTCACTAAGCATAGTTCAAGAAGCGAAAAGCACAATGCAAGCGAAATACACAAGTATAGTTCAAAACGGCGTCTAGGAAGTGTAATTCGTGTAATTCGTGTTTATTATTTTTATTCAGCTATCAAAAGGAAGTAATTCTTCTTTCCCTTCTGAGCGATCAAATATTTGCCTTTCACGAGGCTCGCTGCAGTAACATTCTCAGAAGCATCACCTACCTTTTGTCTGTTTATCGAAACTCCTCCACCCTGAATCATCTTACGTGCCTCTCCTTTTGACGGGAACACCTTTGTTTTTTCAGCTAAAAGATCGGTTGCAGAGATGCCTCCCGCTAACTCCTCTTTTGAAACAGGGAACTTTGGGATTCCTTCAAATACCTCTAAAACCTCATCCTCAGATAAGCTCTCAAGAAAATCTACAGACTCGTTACCAAAAAGAAAGCCAGAGGTCTTTAATGCAGTTTGCAAGGCTTCTTCCGAATGGGTCCGGACTGTGATTTCTGCAGCTAGAGCTTTTTGAAGCACCCTTAAATGCGGTGCTGCATCGTGTTCTTGTTCAATCGCTTCTATCTCTTCTTTTCCTTTTAAGGAGAAGATCCTTATCCAGTTCTTGGCATCTTCATCAGCTGCATTTAGCCAAAACTGATAGAATTTATATGGGGAGGTTTTCTTCGGATCGAGCCACACCGCTCCGCTTTCGGTCTTTCCAAATTTGGTTCCGTCAGACTTTTTGATAAGCTGTGTAGTTATTGCGAAAGCAGTTCCTGCATCTTTACGACGAATCAACTCAGTACCGGTAACAATATTGCCCCACTGGTCCGATCCTCCCATCTGCACAATACAATTCTTATTTTTCCAAAGCCAGTAGAAGTCGTAGCCCTGAACTAATTGGTAGGTAAATTCAGTAAAAGACATCCCGGTTTCTCCTTCCAATCGCTTTCTCACCGAATCCTTCGCCATCATATAATTCACCGTGATATGTTTACCAACATCACGAATAAAATCAAGAAAATTAAAGCTCTTAAACCAATCGTAATTGTTCACCATCTCGGCAGCATTCGCAGCATTACTATCAAAGTCGAGGAACTTCTTCAATTGCGACTTAAGCGCATCAACATTTCTTGTAAGAACATCCTCCGATAACAGATTTCGTTCTGCAGACTTCCCTGAAGGGTCGCCCACCATGCCGGTAGCACCACCTACTAAGGCAACGGGCTTATGCCCTGCCCTTTGGAAATGAATAAGCGTCATTATCTGGGTAAGATGGCCCACATGAAGAGAATCGGCAGTCGGATCAAAACCTATATAGCCGGAAACCATTCCTTTATTCAGTTCTTCTTCAGTTCCTGGCATAATATCATGAAGCATGCCTCTCCAACGTAATTCTTCTACAAAATTCATCTTAGGGATCTTATTAAGGCAGCAAAGATAGAAGAATTGAGAAATTAAAAACTCACCCATACTTCACATTGTTAGTAGGACATGCCAGACATCAGAATCCTAGAAAGACGAACTTTATCAGAACATCACGGCAAGCTCGAGTCGATAAGCGTAGAAAAGACACAAAACGGAGAAACGCAAACCATAGAAAGAGTTGTTTTCAATCGTCCCCCGGCAGCCACAATATTATTATATGACCAGGAGAGAAAAACCGTGATCCTTACCAAACAGTTTCGCCTGCCAGTTTACCTCGATAATAACCAGCAACTTCTGGAAGCATGTGCAGGTTTATTAGACGAAGGGGAACTGCCGGAACATGCTATCGTGCGTGAAGTTGAAGAGGAAACGGGCTACCGTATTTCGGAAATAGAAAAAATAGCGGAAGGCTATAGTTCGCCATCTTCATTTACTGAATATGTTCACTTTTTCGTAGGCAGATACACTCCTGACATGAGAATAGCTCAGGGCGGAGGTTTGAAGGAGGAAGGCGAATATATCGATGTACTGGAATATACCGCAGAGGAAATCAGGCATAAGTTACGGACTAACGAGATAAAAGACGTAAAAACGATCCTTTTACTCCAGCATGCCTTACTAAACAACCTGATTTAATCATAAATATTTCGTATATTGTAACAAGTCGCACTAGCGAAGGGAGCTGCATGAATTTTTTATCTCATTTTTATTTTGACAGGTACAACCGGGATCCGGAAAGGGTTATTGGAGTGGTATTGCCTGATCTTGTAAAAAATGCGAAGAAGGAATGGAGCCTTCGCCCTGAAAAACAGGAAGCCTTTTATGATGACGAAAATGTAAGTAATATTTTCTGGGGTTGGAAAAGGCACATCGCCGTCGACAATTACTTTCACTCCTCAGATTTCTTCTGTCAGCACACCCATGAGATCAAGGCGCTTATCTCCCCTATTCTGGAAAGTTCTCCTGCGCGCCCTTCTTTCGTAGCTCATATCGCTTTGGAGCTAATGCTTGATGGTTTGCTCCTTACTGAGTCTAAAGTAGAAGCTGAAAACTTTTACTCTATCCTTGCTGAAGTTGATCGAGAGGCTTTAGAGTGCTTCCTGGAACTAAACTCTGTTTTTGACACCGATAAATTCTTCAAGTTCCTTGACGAGTTTATAGAAGCTTCTTATTTGAACAGCTATCGCGAAGCAAGCAACATTATGTACGCCTTAAACAGAATCTGCATGCGTATTTGGGAAGATCCATTTTCTGAAACGCAAAAGCTGCAGTTGACGGCAGTGCTGATTGACTATCAGCAAAAGCTTCAGCGAGATTTTATGCTTATCTTTGAGGAGATCGAAAGCATTCTGAATAATGACATTCCGCGTTAAAGTTCCTTTTCTAGCCTTATTACTACCTGCAATTTCCCTCTCTCAGGAGAAGTACAGCAATGAGTTTTTAAACATTGGGGTTGGGTCAAGGGCGTTCGGTATGTCCCAATCTGTAATAGCCTCTGCCAACGACGTTACTGCTGCCTATTGGAACCCAGCTGGCTTAACCCGAATGGAAGGTCCTGTGCAAGCAAGTGTTATGCACTCGGAATACTTTGCAGGCCTTGCCCGGTATGATTATGCAGGTTTGGCTTCTGCTGTATCAGATCATACGGCCGTAGTTTCATTTTCCATAGTCCGTTTTGCTGTTGATGATATCCCTGATACTTCGGAATTGATTGATGCCGATGGCAATATTAATTATGACCGTGTTAAATCCTTTTCTGCTGCCGACTATGCCTTTATCCTATCTTACGCAAGGAACGCAAGAAAACGAAGAGTAGGTCCTGCTTCAATAGGAGATAGTGAAAACATTGATGGGGAAAGCCAGGGACTGAGTTATGGAGGAAACGTTAAAGTGATTCACCGGAAGGTTGGAGAATATGGTAAATCCTTCGGATTTGGACTTGACTTTGGAATTCAGTACTTAAAACGACATTGGTCTTTTGGAGTTATGGGAAGGGATATAACTACCACCTATAATTCCTGGAGCTATAACGCAGAAAAACTTTCAACCGTGTATGCTTCTACAGGGAATAATATCCCCAAAAACTCAACTGAAATAACCTATCCTCGAATTATTCTCGGTGCGGCCTACTCCACTCCAATCAATGAAAATTTTGGCATTTCTGCAGAGACTAATCTCAATTTAACAACCGACGGGAGAAGGAATGTCCTGGTCTCTGCCGATCCCATAAGTGCCGATCCAACGTTTGGCCTCGAAGGAAATTTCAAAAAGATAGCCTTTTTGAGAGCAGGGATTGGCAATATTCAAAAGTCGAAAGATTTTGAAGGAAAGGAAAGCTACGAGTTCCAGCCCAACGCAGGAATCGGAATCAGGATCAAGAACTTTAGCATTGATTACGCGTTAACAGACTTAGGAAACGTTTCTGACGCGCTGTACAGTAACGTGTTTTCAGTAAGGCTAATTTTCAATAATCCTACTAGATGACGGCTTACAAATCGCCAAACTTCAATGGAAAAATCTTTCTTAATACACTCCCTACTGTCGTTACTAAGCAAGGGACTTTTTTAAAAATAGTTCGGGAGAACTTCCTGGACAAGAGGAAGCATTTACGCGAGCCCAAAATCCCTCTTGGCCCATTTCGTTCCAAAATTGAATTACTAGACCAAGCGCCGCATGAAGGAGTAAGGGTTACCTGGCTTGGTCATTCAACTCTTATAGTGGAAGTAGACGGCAAGCGTTTCCTTACTGATCCTGTATGGTCTGGAGTAGTTTCTCCCTTTAGTTTTATTGGCCCTAAGCGTTTTTTCACCCCGGCATTAAAGCTTGAAGAGCTACCTCCACTGGAAGGAATAATTATTTCTCATGACCATTATGATCATCTTGATGAAAAGACCATCAGGCAAATCATTAATATTCGCCCGGGAATGCAGTTTTTTTGCCCACTGGGAGTAAGTAAATGGCTTAAAACCTTTGGTGCTTATCCTGATAATATTCATGAATTTGATTGGTGGGATGAATATGAACTTGAGAAGGGATTTAAGATTGCAGCAACTCCTGCCCGCCATTTTTCAGGTCGGTGGATTAGAGATCGGTATAAGACTCTTTGGGCCTCATGGGTCATTCAGGGTCCCCAACATAGTTTCTTCTTTGGGGGCGATTCAGGAATGTTCCCCGGCTTTTCTGATATAGGAGAAAGATACGGACCATTCGACCTTACAGCTTTAGAGATAGGAGCCGCAAATGACGATTGGGAAGATATACATATGGGACCAGTTAAGGCGACAGAAGCCCATCTTATGCTGAAAGGAAAACTAATGCTTCCAATTCACTGGGCTACCTTCAACCTTGCCCCCCAACCCTGGGAAGAACCTGTGGAAGATCTGCTTATTGCTGCGAAAGAAAAAGATATCAAACTACTTCTTCCCGAACCTGGTGAAACTGTACTAGCAAAGGAATACCAAAACCTTTGGTGGATGCAATATCTTTAATCTACAAACAAAAATGGGACACCTTGCCTGATGTCCCAATCCCTATTCAAAGTTGCTTTAATTCCTATTCCGTATATCTGATCTTCACAACCACCTTCTTTATTGGTTTTCCATCCACATCAATACTTGGCTTGTGAGCATCCCCTGGAAAGAAGATATACATAGTGCCTGGCTCTGCTATATAAAATTTACCTTCTGTAGCGTAATTCGCAACGTCCCTCTTCTCATCATAAGGCTTAGTTACAGTCGCTTTTGCAACAGGTGCCATCCCCATCTTTTCTTTCCCGCGCGCTATGTACTGTATATCTATAACCTTTTTGTGCGACTCCCAATTAGCCGCTTCAAATTTCTTACCAGGTCCTTCTGTTACAGAAACGTAAACATTATCTCCATCTAAGGGATATTTTCCGGGAGCTACCGTTTCCAAATTAGTCTCCTTAAGATATTTAAAGGCCAAATCCCACCATGCTCTGTTTTTTTGATATTGCGATTCGAATTCCTTTTTATCAATATCTCCGTAGGGAATCAAAGGCAAACCATTATACCAGTCCCCTTTTCTAAACCAGCTGGTCGTTTTTTTTGTAGACGAACAAGAGCTAAAAATCAGCAACGAACAAATTGCAACAAGTTGAAGTACTTTTATTTTAGAATTCATTGATTATTGTTTGGCCTGCCAATATAAGCCTTTTTTAACAGCATTTTAAAAACAGGAATTATTGTCACAGCTATTTTAAAATGCAAAAATACTATCTTCGTTCCATGTCAAAACCGGATGTTAAAGCTACTATGGAGGCTCTTGTAAGAGAGCTTAATCTGCATAACTATAACTACTATGTTCTTGCTCAACCTACTATATCTGACTTTGAATTTGATCAAAAATTAAAAGAGTTGGAGCAGCTGGAAAAGCAACATCCCGAATTGCAGGACCCTGAATCTCCTACTCAAAAAGTTGGTGGGGAGATCACTAAAGAATTCAGGACGGTTAAACATCGCTGGCCAATGCTTTCCCTGGGCAATACGTATAACGAGCAGGATCTGAGAGATTTTGACGAGCGAATCAGGAAAGCGATCGGAGATAACTTTGAATATGTTTGTGAACTAAAATTTGATGGCTTGTCTATGAGCTTGACCTATGAAAATGGGAAATTATCAAGAGCTGTTACCCGGGGCGATGGTACTCAGGGAGACGACGTCACAACAAACGTAAAAACCATTAATAAAATTCCAAAACATTTACGGGCATCAGGCTTTCCAGACAACTTCGAAATCAGGGGGGAAGTATTTATGCACCGGGCTGCTTTTGATCGTCTGAACACTGAGCGTATCGAAAAAGGGGAAGTACCGTACGCGAACCCCAGAAATTTTGCATCGGGAACCATGAAATTACAAGACTCATCAGAGGTAGCCAGACGCCCTTTAGATTGCTTTCTATACTTTTTATATTCTGACAAACAGTTATTTAGAACCCATTGGGAGAGTCTTCAGGCTGTGAAAGAATGGGGATTCCAAGTTTGTGAACATAACAAACTTACGAGGAACATTGATGAAGTTTTAGAATTTATCCATTACTGGGATAAAAACCGCTTTGATCTTAGTTACGATATAGATGGTATTGTAATAAAAGTTAACAACTATGCTCAGCAGCATGAGCTTGGTTTTACGGCTAAATCCCCCCGCTGGGCAATTTCCTACAAGTATAAGGCCGAGCAGGCGGAAACGGTGTTACAGGCAGTTACCTATCAGGTTGGAAGAACCGGCGCTGTTACCCCAGTTGCTAATTTAAAGCCAGTTCTGCTTGCAGGAACCACTGTTAAACGTGCAACACTTCATAACGCCAATGAGATTGAACGTTTGGATCTGTACGAAGGCGATACGGTATTTGTTGAAAAAGGAGGTGAAATAATTCCGAAAATAATTTCAGTGAACACTTTGAAACGTCCCGAAGATGCCAAAAAGGTTAATTATCCTGAAATGTGCCCGGAATGTGGCAGTAATCTTATCAGAAAAGAAGGTGAGGCTGTTCATTACTGTCCGAATGATGAAGAATGCCCACCTCAGATCGTAGGAAAGATGCAGCACTTCATAGGACGTAAAGCGATGAATATAGACGGCCTGGGAGATGAAACGATCGAGGCTTTATATCGAAAGGGACTAATAGAGCATATCAGTGACCTTTATGTTCTTCATGAGAAGATGGATGACCTCAAGCAAATGGAACGGTTTGGAGAAAAGTCTATCAACAATATGCTGGGAGGTATCGAGAAATCAAAACAAATGCCTTTCGAGAAAGTGTTATTCGGTTTGGGAATACGTTATGTTGGAGAAACAGTAGCACGCAAGCTGGCAACACATTTTAAAAACATAGATAGTCTGATCAATGCCTCATACGAGGAACTAACATCGGTAGATGAGATAGGTGGAAGGATAGCTGAAAGCCTTGTAGAATATTTCAAGAGTCAGAAACATATTGATCAGATACAAAAATTACAGTTAGCTGGTCTCCAATTTATAACAGAAGAAAGAGAGATTTCTCTCGCCAGTAATAAACTCACCGGTAAAACTTTTATAATTTCCGGAGTGTTCGCTGAATATAGCAGGGAGGAGCTTGCTCAACTAATCGAATCAAATGGTGGCAAGATCTTAAGTAGCATTTCAGGTAAGCTGAACTATCTGGTAGCTGGTGATAATATGGGACCTTCAAAATTGGAAAAAGCGAATAAACTGAATATCCCCATCATCACCGATAAAGAGTTACTGGAACTGATCCAGTAACTCTTTATCGGATGATGGGGGTTCAGTGGTTGACGTATTTCTGATAACTCATATCTTATTTCTCATATCTCTTTGCTAAATTAGCGGCCTATTTTACAGCCCCCGAAGATGTCGTAATTAATCAGCAACTATTAAGGGGTCAGGTTTAAGAAAAATAATGAACAAATTTTACGGAACAGGGGTAGCGCTTGTAACTCCTTTCAGATCAGACGGAGAAGTTGACTTCAGCGGTTTAGAAAGACTTATTGAACATCAGATAGATGGTGGAGTTGAATACCTGGTAGCTTTAGGAACTACAGGTGAATCAGCAACACTCGATAAGGATGAGAAGAAGGCAATCTGGGAATTTATTGCTGAAAAAGTTGCTGGACGCTTGCCCTTAATGGCAGGAATTGGCGGCAACGACACCAGAGAAATCGTAAAAGCTGTTCAAGAATTTAAGGTTCCTGGTTACGAAGCTATTCTCTCTGTTAGTCCTTATTACAATAAGCCTGTTCAAGAAGGGATCTATCAACACTATAAAGCAATAGCAGAAGCTTCCCAGCTTCCTATTCTTCTTTATAATGTTCCGGGTCGTACTGGAAGTAATCTGGCACCAGAAACTACTTTACGCCTGGCTTCTGATTTCAAAAACATCTTTGGAGTAAAAGAAGCCTCAGGTAATTTTGATCAATTTAATCAGATCCTGAAAGATAAACCTGCAGACTTTCTATTTATTTCAGGTGATGATTCTGTAACTTTACCAATGATAGCTATGGGAGGAGCGGGAATTATCTCAGTTGTTGCAAATGCCATCCCGAGACAGTTCTCCGATATGATTCGTTTATGTTTGGAAGGGAAGTTTAAAGAAGCACAGCCACTTCATTATAAATTGATCGATTTCACAAATTTAATGTTTGCAGAGGGCAATCCAGCAGGAGTTAAATCTGCACTAAAACACATCGGAATATGTTCTGATACCCTCAGACTCCCTCTGGTAAGTGTTAGTGAAGCTACTTCGCAGAAGATCAAAGCAGCTTATCAAGCATTATTGTAATTATTTGCTAAGATTAAATAAAAAGAAAAGCCCGGGCGATGATCATCCGGGCTTTTTAATTTCTTTGTTTAACAGGGTTTATTTTGCAGCTGCATTTTTAGACTCCTGAATTTCAAGACGAATAGCCTGAGCCAGGTTCTTTACATCTTGTAAACCTTTTCTTACACGTGTACCAGCAGCATTGTTTCCTTTGTTATAGAACTTGTCTGCATCGGCCTCCAAACCTACGATCAGGTCTTTTAGCTCCGTAAATCTTTCGTAATTTGCCATTGTAGTGCTTAGTTTAGTTTTTAATAAGTTAATAATTTTAATAAGCTAAGCGAATGTAACGGCTTTTTTCAAAAAAAAAAATATTTTCAAAATATTCATATATGCCCATAGAGGCTTTTTTTCCACAATTAGGCTTATTTTCTACAATTGCTATAATGCAGAATATTTAACTGATTTAAGTATATGAAAAATACATTTCTTTAAACCGTGGAGACCCCTAAGTTCCCAAAAACAAAAAAGGTGCAATATTGCACCTTTTTTGTTTAGAAATCAAAAGCTTTCCTTATGCAGGCATTGCTTTAGCTTCTTTGTAATACCCCTTCTGAAGCTTCTCCTGAACCTCAGAGAAAGCATCAAGAGTTCTTTGAACATCCTCCAGGGTATGAGCTGCAGTAGGAATGATACGCAGTTCCATAAGTCCTTTAGGAATAACAGGGTAAACCACGATAGAGCAGAATATACTATAATTTTCACGAAGATCCATTGTAATAGCTGTAGCTTCATGCAGCTCTCCCTTAAGGAAAACCGGGGTTACCATCGTATTGGTAACTCCAAGGTCAAATCCACGCTCACGTAAACCTGTTTGTAACGCTGTTGCGATTTGCCATAACTTCTCACGTAATTCAGGTTTTGTTCTAAGCAGTTCCAGGCGCTTACGCAAACCTACAACCATAGGCATTGGCAAAGCCTTAGCAAAAGTCTGAGAACGCATATTATAACGAAGGAAATTCACTACCTCTTCTTTAGATGCGACAAAAGCACCAATACCTGCCATTGATTTAGCAAACGTACCAAAGTAGACATCAACTCCTTCAATAACATCCTGAGCCTCATGCGTGCCAGCACCCGTTGGGCCCATTGTTCCAAATCCATGAGCATCGTCAATAAGAAGACGGAATTTGAAATCTTTCTTAAGGTCAACCAGTTCTTTTAACTTACCTTGGGCTCCTGACATTCCGAAAACACCTTCAGTAATTAAAAGAATTGCCCCGCCTGTTTGCTCTACTAATTTAGTTGCTCTCTCCAACTGCTTGCGGCAGCTGTCAATATCGTTATGCTGGTAAACAAAACGTTTCCCCATATGTAGTCGGACACCATCAATAATACAAGCGTGCGACTCTGCGTCATAAACGATAACGTCGTTACGATCAACCAGGGTATCAATAATAGACACCATTCCCTGATACCCATAGTTCAAAAGGAATGCGTCATCAAATCCTGTAAATTCAGCAAGCTCTTTTTCTAAAGCCTCGTGATGATTGGAATTACCCGACATCATCCTGGCTCCCATAGGGTAAGCCATACCAAATTCTTCCGCCCCTTTAGCATCTGCTTCCCGAACCTCCGGGTGATTTGCTAATCCAAGGTAATTGTTTAGACTCCACACTAAATGCTCTTTCCCGCGAAATTTCATATGAGGAGCAATCTCTCCCTCAAGTTTTGGAAATGAAAAATACCCATGAGACCATTTCTGATGCTGCCCGATCGGCCCCATGTGTTTCGCTATTTTATCAAATAAATCCAATGTGTTAATTTTTAAAAGTTATTATTAGGATAATAGGCGCAAAGTTAAAGTTTAATGATAGATAAACAATTAATTTACAGCTATTATAGAGGATACATAAAGCAAAAAGCCCTTATCTGTTAGATAAAGGCTTTTTATATTTTCCTGTGGATTAATCTACATTGTCGTGCAGGAAGGAATTATTAGGCCGAATTTCTCCTGTGTCATTAGAAATAGTAAATCTTGAAACTTGAGACTCTGAAGAGTGCGGAGTTTGCTGAAGTGCCATTTGCTTACGTTTGTAAGCAGGCTCATTTTCTAATTCCTGCAAACCATTTGCTGTACGCAACTTCATGCTTAAGTCTTTAAGACGAAGGATACGCTCCCTTGATTTACGCAATTGCTCTTCAATAGACTCATCCGTTTTATTATCATCAGGATTAAGAGCAACCGGTTGTGGTGCTACAGGTTGAGGTTCAGGAGTTCCATAGGTCTCAGGGGATCTTAAATCCTCAGACTTAGCACCACCGAATTGAAATTCGGATTCAACCGTCTTCACACCAAATTCAAATGGAGAAGGCTCCGCTGGCTTTGCAGCCGGCTCTTCATCATGTAGGGTATGACGGACGATCCTTGGCTCTGATGGAACAGCTGGAACACGCTCTTCAGGATTACTTTTTGGAGAGAAGAACCCACCAAACAGGTCAGATTGCATATCCTCCTCTGCTTTAGCCTCTACAATTTGTTGTTCAATTTTTGGCTCTACCTGAATAAACGAATTCACTGCGTTTACCGGCTTAACCATAGGAGCATTTTCAGGCGTTAGCAAAGAAACCTTCTTTTGCTGGCTCTTTTCTACTTCACGTTCTTCCTTAGTTTGGAAACCAGTAGCGATAATAGTCACCAGGATCTTCTCACCCAACGATTCATCAACGCAGTTACCCCAGATAAGATCTGCAGCTAAGCCTGCTTCATCCTGGATATAGTCAGTAATAACACTTACTTCATCCATAGAAACCTCTCTTGACCCTGAACTGATATTTAAAAGGATGTAACGAGCACCCTGTATTTCACTATCTTTCAATAATGGAGAAGCCAAGGCACCTTCCACTGCTCGGTGAGCCCGGTTTTCACCTTCAGCTGCATAGCTACCCATAATAGCCACACCACTGTTGCTCATCACAGTACGTACGTCTTTGAAATCGACGTTGATATAACCGGGTATAGTAATGATCTCGGCAATACCTTTGGCTGCGGTTGTTAAAATATTATCCGCCTGAGCAAAAGCTGCACTTAAAGTAAGGTTTCCGAAAATCTCACGTAAGCGATCATTCGAGATGACCAGGTATGAGTCGACATATTTCTTTAACTCGTCAAGTCCCTCCTCTGCCTGCATCTTACGTCGTTTACCCTCAAAAGAGAATGGAGTAGTAATAATTGCTACTGTAAGGATATCCATTTCTTTTGCGGCCTTTGCAATGATGGGACTTGCGCCAGTACCGGTTCCACCACCCATTCCTGCCGTAATAAATAGCATCTTGGTATTGGCGCCGATCATGCGTTTAATATCTTCTATATTTTCGATAGCAGAGTTCTTTCCCACTTCAGGTATTGATCCAGCTCCCATTCCTTCAGTGAGGCTCGCACCTAACTGTACTTTATTTGGAATAGGACTTAACTCCAACGCCTGCGCATCAGTATTGCAGATAATGAAGTCAACACCTGTAATTCCCTGTCTAAACATATGGTTGACAGCATTGCCACCGCCACCACCTACACCAACTACTTTGATAATTGATGATTTTTCTTTTAGCATTTCAAACTGCATATCGTTAATTCTCAGCTTAGTAGATTTCCGTTTCTTTTACCTATACCTAGTCGTAATATTAATATTTTTTACACAAACGTTTTCCACAACTGTTAGCAATGTGGAAAACTTAGCTAATGTGGAAAATTATTTAATATAGTCTTCGTCTTTAATATCGTCTTTAATAAATTTTGCTCCTGTTTGAAGAAGCTTATCAAATAATCCGAAAGATTTTTTCGGTTTCTCTGCTTGCGGTTTTTCCACAAATACACCTGGTTGCTTAATCATCTCCACCATTTCCTCTGCTTTCTGAATTCCCTTAATTAATAAACCTATACCCGTTGCAAAAGTCGGGCTCTTTAAATCATCGTATATATTCTTTGGTAACACCTCGTTCTTAGCCAGGTGCTCGTTTGGATAACCTACACGGCAATCTAAACCTGTTACATATTCCACCAATTGAGGAAGATGTTTCAACTGAGCGCCACCCCCCGTAATCACAATACCAGCAATCAGTCTCTTTTCATATCCGGAAGCCTTGATCTCATAGTAAACATGCTCCAAAATCTCTTCCATTCTTGCCTGAATAACATAAGCAAGGTTTTTAACTGAAATTTCCTTTGGCTCGCGACCTCTCAGCCCAGGAACACAAATGATTTCATTCTCTTTATTTTCATCTGCTAATGCAGATCCAAAACGTGTCTTTAACAGCTCCGCCTGATTGCGCATAACTGCACAACCCTCCCTGATATCTTCAGTGATACTGTTACCCCCGAAAGGTATTACAGCTGTGTGACGGATAATACCCTCATGGAAAATAGCAATGTCGGTAGTACCGCCACCAATATCCACTAAAACCACCCCAGCCTCTTTTTCTTCTTCGGATAAAACCGACTCAGATGAAGCAAGAGGCTCAAGGATCAGCTCCTGTGTTTCAAGTCCGGCATTAGTAACACATTTCAAGATATTTTTAACAGCACTCACATGTCCTGAAATGATATGGAAATTAGCCTCTAAACGCACACCAGCCATCCCGATAGGATCTTTAATTCCAGGCTCGTTATCAACAGTGAATTCTTGAGGCAGCACATGGATGATCTCCTCACCCGGAGGCATCACCAGCTTATACATATCTTCGATAAGCTTTTCGATATCCTTCCGCTGAATCTCATTATTAAGATCCTTACGCGTCAAAATGCCCCTATGTTGAAGGCTTTTTATATGTTGACCGGCAATACCCACATTAACGATCTTAACATCCACATTTGATTGTGAACTTGCCTCGTCAACTGCCTGAAGTATTCCCTGAACAGTTTTTTGAATGTTTGATACCACACCGCGTGTTACCCCTGCAGATTCTGCCCTCCCAATGCCCAGTATCTCTATTTTTCCATGCGTGCTCCTACGGCCAACAATTACACAGATTTTTGTTGTACCGATGTCCAGTCCTACGACTATAGGAGAGCTTTTCGATGATGTAGAAGTACCTTTTTCCATAAATTTAATGCGTTGCTGTTATTAAAGTATCCTGAATTGTTTTTATCGTGTCAGTTGTGGCATTTGCAACAACCGGAGATTTCGTTATTACCGCAGTACTGTCTGTGATCCTTTTCACACATACAATCTGGTTGGCATATTTAATATTTATTGTCTTATAAGCATCCCAGCCAACATTGGGCAATGCCCTTTTATAAAATACAAGGAGATTCCTAAACTTGGTTTCTAAAGAATCTGCTTCACCAAGTACTATCCTGTGATCGCCAACACGGGGTATCATTTCTATCTCGCGTTTCTCGTTCACATATAATTGCTCTATCTGGTCATTCCAAAGCGTATCTTTCCTTATGAATAGGGAGGCATTATAAAGGCCTTTAGCAATATCCGTTTTTAAAGTATCCACTTTACCGGAGAAGTGTTCTACAATAAACCCATTCGCAACTACTACGTTGGGAGTAAAACTGCTTGAAAGGGGAAGTTTGAAACCTTCTTTATCAACATAAAAGTCTTGCCCTGCGATGTTTATAATACGAAGTACAGGTTCCCGCTGGTCAATGGCAACATTGATCACCCCATCCATTTCTGCATATACTTTCGCTGTCTGGATATATGGGTTTGCTATTAATGCCTCTTCAATTTTATGAATATCTATTTCATTCAATGGCTTGCCTATGATCTTTCCCGTTACTCGCTCAATGATCAGATCAACTTCCTGCCTGTCGATAAAGCTCTCAATACCGGGAATAATCACCTTTATGTCCTTACAGACAGCCTCGTTCTTCTTAACTTCAATAAAACTCATAAGCACAACTACTCCAGCCAGGCTTAACACCCAGGTGAATGCAATAAATACCGCTTTCCAGTTTATTCGTTTAAGCATTTTCTAAAATCTCCTTAAAAGGCAATACCAACGTGTCTATATCTCCAGCTCCCACTGTTAAAAGAAGCTCTGGCTGCAATTTTGCAATAATCGCTTCGGCACTTTCTTTAGATGAAATCTGTTTATTTTCTAATTTCATCTTGTTATAAATGATCTCAGACGTAACTCCCGGAATAGGAAGTTCCCGTGCTGGATATATATCCAGAAGCACCAGTTCGTCAGCCATATCTAAAACTTCAGCAAATCCATCTACAAAGTCCCTTGTACGAGAATAGAGATGGGGCTGAAACACTACGGTTAACTTTCTACCCGGGTAAAGTTGTTTAACCGCAGAAAGACATGCTCTCAGCTCCTCAGGATGATGAGCATAATCATCGATAAAGACCTTCTCATCTGTTCTAATCACATATTCGAAACGTCTTTTAACACCTCTGAAATCCTTCAGCGCCGCTTTAATCTTTTCTGCTTCAATATTTAGTAATAAAGACGCCTGGATTGCTGCCGTTGCATTTTCTACGTTGTGCAAACCAGGTAAACCCAATTCAATATCATTGATCTCAAGATCCTGGCCTTTGAAATCGAAGAAGAAAGTCCCTGCTTCTATCCGCACATTCGTTGCACAAACTTCTGCGACTTCTTTCGCGGAGTAATTGGTTCCTCCTTCAAGTGGTAATCCGCTCTTACGGATAAGCTTGCCACCCTCCTTTAATTGTGATGCGAAAAGCCTGAACGATTCTTTTACATGAGAATCATCACCATAGATATCCAAATGATCAGCATCCATAGAGGTGATAATAGCAATATCAGGATGAAGACGAAGGAACGACCTGTCATACTCATCAGCTTCGACAACCACTACATCATTATCCCCAAAAAGAACATTTGTATCGTAATTAGAAGAAATTCCTCCAAGAAAGGCTGTGCAATCAAAACCAGAATGCTTAAGGATATGAGCAACCAGCGTGGAAGTTGTTGTTTTTCCGTGAGTTCCTGCAACTGCGATGGTAAACATTCCTTTGCTGATAATCCCAAGTACTTCGGAGCGCTTCTTCAGATCAAAGTTGTTCTCCTGAAAATAGTTAAGGATAGCAGAATCTTTAGGAATTGCCGGAGTATAAATAACAAGCAAATTATCCGAAGCTGCCTTGAAATTAGCCGGGATCTGATCTACACCATCTACGTATGTAATTACCATTCCCTCCTCTGCAAGACTATCGGTCAAGGTTGTTTGTGTACGGTCGTAACCAATAACTTCGCATCCCCTTTTATGGAAGTAACGAGCAAGGCCACTCATACCGATTCCACCGATACCAACCAGATAAACTTGTTCTATATTGTCTAATTCCATTTGTTTTAAAGCTGAAAGCTAAGAGCTAAAAACTCAAAGCTTTACTAATCTTATATTTCTTTAAATAGGTTTTAAAAGAGGCTTTAACCTTTTACCTATACCCTTCAAAAGCTATCTTCAAAACTTCTCTTGCAATTACTTCATCTGCATCCGGCAGAGCTAACTTGCTAATGTTATTACTCAACTCTGTGCACTTTGCAGAATCATTGATCAACTCTATCGCCTTTTCAACAAGCTCCTCTTCAGCAACAACATCCTTTACCAAAACTGCAGCATTGACATTAACCAGAGCCATTGCATTCTTAGTTTGATGGTCTTCAGCAACGTTCGGCGAAGGAACAAGAATCACAGGTTTCTTTACCACATACAATTCAGCTATTGTTCCTGCTCCTGCCCTGGAAATAATTAAGTCTGCGGCAGCGTAAGCATAGTCCATTCGATTCAAAAACTCCAGAACAACTATGTTCTTGTCAGGTCGTTCTCCTACCTGATTAATGATTGATGAATAGTAATATTTACCTGTTTGCCAGATAAGCTGTATATTCTGATCAATCAGCTTTTGAAGACCAGCTACCATGCTTTTGTTTAACGTTCCGGCACCAAGACTTCCTCCGGTAACCAGGATTGTCTTTTTACCAGCAGAAAGCCCAAAAGATGCTAAAGCCTCTTCCCGCTTTCCTTCTATTTCCACGGATTGCTTTCTTATAGGATTTCCGGTTAACATCAGGCTGGTTGAGGGAAAAAATTTATCCATCCCATCAAAGGCAACGCACACCTTCTTTGCCTTTGTACCTAATTTCTTATTTGTGATGCCAGCGTAGGAGTTTTGTTCCTGTATTAAATAGGGAATTCCCATCTGCCCAGCAGCGTATAATAAGGGACCAGAAGCATAACCACCAACTCCAACTGCGACATTTGGTTTAAACTCTTTTATAATAGACCGGGCTTTCAACAAACTTTTTAACATCTTAATTGGAAGCATGATGTTCTTCCATAAAGCTTTCCGCTGGAATCCCTGAATATCGAGGCCAATAATAGTGTAACCAGCCGCAGGTACCTTTTCCATTTCCATTCTCCCGTTTGCACCAACGAAAAGAATTTCAATAGCAGGATCAATACGCTTCAATGCATTTGCAATTGCAACTGCAGGGAAGATATGTCCTCCGGTTCCACCTCCGCTAATGATTACTTTTGTCATATTTTAAAAATGATAGAATGAGTGAATGAAAGAATGAATGATTCCATAACTAATTCTATTATTCAATCCTTCTATCCTTCATTCATTTATATCTCTCCAACTATTATTTTATTGTCTCTCTTATTCTTTGTCTTTTCTTCTGTTGTATCAGCAATGCCACCAGTTTTCTTCTTTTCCTCGACATCTCGACTTACACTTAAGATAATTCCGAAAGCAACGCTTGTGAATAAAATAGAAGTACCTCCCATACTTACCAAAGGCAAAGGAACCCCCGTTACAGGTCCCAACCCCACAGCTACTGCCATATTTGCAAAGGCTTGTATGGTCAGACTAAAGCTAAGTCCTGCCGCCAGTAAGGCACCAAAGGCCTTAGGACTAGCAGTCACTATCAAAATACATCGATAAAGAAATACAAGATATATTACAATTAAGCCAACTCCTCCTACCAGTCCGTATTCTTCAATAATTAAAGCAAATACAAAATCCGAATAGGGGTGTGGAAGGAAATTGCGCTGTGTACTATTACCTGGACCTTTACCAAAAATCCCTCCCGTTGCTATTGCTATTTTTGATTGATTTCCCTGAAATGCCTTATCCTTATCGGCCAGCTCAGGATGCAGATAAGTGTTAATACGAGATTTATACGTCTCTCTTCTGGGCCCCAGAAAGATAACACCCATCAATAAAATAAGACCGCCTAAGCATACGATCAGGATCTGTTTGATGCTAATACGCCCGATGATCAACAATAATATGCTCACACCGAAAAGCATCATTGCCGTAGACAAGTTAGCCAGGGCAATCAGGATAAACACTAAACAAACCGAGCCCATGATTGGAAGAAAAGCGTCCTTAACATCCTTAATGTTTTCCTGCTTCCGAGTCAGCATCCTTGCTAAAAACGTTATCAGCGCCAGTTTCGCCATATCCGACGTCTGAAAGGTCTGATTAATAACAGGGATGGTCACCCAGCGACTTGCCTGATTTACAGAAGCTCCAAAAACCAGGGTATATAGCAGCAATGGAATCGTGATGATCATCAAAATCTTAGAAATTCCAGCATAATACCGGTAATCCAGAAGATGCGAGAAATACATCAGGGCCACCCCTCCTACAATAAATATCAAATGCTTCATCAGGAAAGCTTCTGTTCCTACACCTTTTTTATAAGCAAGCGTTCCCGTAGCACTATACACAGCCAGAAGCGACCAGATTGAGAGTACAATCACAATCAGCCAGATCCAGCGATCTCCTTTCGTCTTATTTAAAATTGCGTTGAACATTGTTTCCAGGTTTGCCTTAACTATCCTGCTACTTCTAACTTTTGACTATTTACTGAATATGAGAACCCTTCAAGGGCTAGCTGACAATTAATACTACAGCTCCCTTACTGCATCCTTGAACTGGTTGCCGCGATCCTCATAGTTTCTGAACAGATCGAAGCTTGCACATGCCGGAGAAAGTAATACTGTATCTCCCTTCTTTGCGAGATGATACGCTATTTGCACAGCTTCTTCTGCTGAAAATGTATTAACGATCACTTCTACCTCATCCTCGAAGGCATCATGAATTCGTTTATTGTCTTTACCCAAACAAACAATTGCCTTTACCTTAGTCTTTACCAGGTCTAAAAGCATAGAGTAATCATTGCCTTTGTCTACACCGCCAAGGATCAAAACGACGTCTGTATTCATACTTTCCAAAGCATACCACGTTGAATTAACATTAGTTGCTTTCGAATCGTTAATGAAATCGATACCCGCAATCCTTGCAACATGCTCCAATCGATGCTCAATATTTTGGAAATTACCCATGCTTTCGCGGATGCTTTCGTTACGCAGTTCAAGTGCTTTGGCAAGGATTCCTGAAGCCATAGAATTGTAGATGTTGTGTTTCCCTTGCAAAGCAAGATCGTTAATTGACATGTTGAATGTTTGTTGGTTTCCCAGGTTTATATAAATACTTCCGTTTGCTAAATAGGCGCCTATGGGCAATTCCCTCTTTATAGAAAAGGGAAAGGCTTTTGCATTAACTGAATGTCGCCCAAGGCCTTTAAAGGTTTCCTCATCGTCTTCACAGTATATAAAAATGTCGTTCTCTGTCTGGTTCTGCAGAATCCTGAACTTAGAGTCTGCATAATTATCCATCTTATAATCGTATCGATCTAAATGGTCAGGAGTGATATTGAGCAAAACAGCTATATCTGCTTTAAACTCATACATATCATCCAACATAAAACTACTGATCTCCAGAACATAATAATCAAAGTTTTTTGTTGCCACCTGACGGGCAAAGCTCTTTCCGATATTACCGGCAAGACCAACGTTTAAACCCGCATTCTTAAGAATATGATAAGAAAGCATGGTAGTGGTTGATTTTCCGTTTGAACCCGTAATGCAGATCATTTTTGCATTAGTATACCTTCCTGCAAATTCTATCTCAGAAATTACAGGAATACCTTTCTCCCTCAGCTTTTTTATTAAAGGTGCCTTTTCAGGAATACCAGGACTCTTGATTACCTCAATTGCCGATAATACTTTATCCTCTGTATGTTGTTTCTCTTCGTAGGGGATTCCGTAAGACTCTAACTCTGCTTTATAAGATTCGCCTATTTCCCCCAGATCTGAAACAAATACCTCAAAACCTTCCTTTCGTGCTAATACAGCAGCCCCTGTCCCACTCTCTCCGGCTCCAAGGATGACAATAAGTCCTTTCGCGTCCGCAGAAGGAAGCTCGTTTGTCAGCATTACTATATTTCCCATTTCTGCCATTAGCGTAGTTTAAGGGTTACAATAGTTAATACTGCCAGAATAATCCCTATGATCCAAAACCGGGTTACGATCTTCGCTTCGTGATAGCCCTTTTTCTGATAATGGTGGTGTAGCGGAGACATCAGGAAAATCCTGCGTCCCTCTCCGAATTTCTTTTTGGTGTATTTGAAATAGGATACCTGCATGATCACCGACATATTCTCAACCAGAAAAATTCCACAGAGAATTGGGATAAGCATCTCCTTCCTGATCATGATCGCAAAAGCTGCAATAATTCCACCGATTGCCAAACTTCCTGTATCTCCCATAAAAACCTGGGCAGGAAAGGAATTATACCATAGAAACCCTACACAAGCCCCAACAAAGGCACCGGCAAAAATCACAAGCTCCCCTGAGTTTGGTATGTAAATAATATTGAGATATTCTGATATAATCGTATTACCAGACACATAAGCTAAAATGCCGAGTGTGGCTCCTATGACAGCAGACGTTCCTGTTGCCAAACCATCAATCCCATCTGTAATATTTGCACCATTTGAGACAGCTGTAATAATCAGGATCACAAAAAACAAGAAAACAACCAGAGCGTACTTTTCGTACCCCTTTCCCAGGAACTTAAGAACTTTCGAATAATCAAATTCATTGTTCTTGTAGAAAGGAATATTAGTTTTTGTTGATTTGAGGTTCTGCGTGAAATAATACTCATTTCCACGTTGATGTACTTCCAAAGGAGCAGTATTCGTGGTGGGCAAAGTTACCGACTGCCTTACAACAATGTCAGGATGAAAATACATTGTCCATCCAATGATTAAAGCCAGGCCAACCTGTCCCATAATCTTAAATCGGCCAGCTAGTCCCTCTTTATCCTTTTTGAATACCTTAATATAATCGTCAATAAACCCAATGGTCCCCATCCAAACAGTGGTCACTATCATCAGGATAACATAAATATTTTCAAGCTTGGCAAATAGCAGTGTGGGGATCAAAATACCTAGAAGAATAATAATACCACCCATGGTAGGTGTACCCTGCTTCTGCATCTGCCCTTCCAAACCAAGGTTACGAACAGTTTCACCCACCTGCTTCGCCCTTAAAATCTTAATCAGCCTATTACCATAAATGGTTGTGAATAACAGAGACACGATAATAGACATAGCTGTACGGAAGGAGATGTAATAAAACACTCCGGCTCCAGGCACGTCATATTCTCTGTCTAACCAGGTGAATAAGTAATACAGCATTAGCTTAATAAGTTAAATTGTTCTGTTAAAATCGCTTTATCGTCAAAAGGATACTTTACCCCTTTAATTTCCTGATATTTCTCATGTCCTTTACCCGCTAATAGAATAATATCCCCTGCTTTAGCCAAATGGCAAGCGGTACGGATTGCTTCCCTGCGGTCTGCTATAGTCAAAACCTTCTTTCTGTTGGTCAGGGTAAGTCCTGCTTCCATTTCTTCCAGAATTGCTTCTGGCTCCTCAGAACGTGGATTGTCAGATGTTAGGATAACCTTATCGCTCCATTCCGATGCTACCTGAGCCATCACCGGTCGTTTTGTTCTATCCCGGTCTCCGCCACAACCTATAATAGTAATTACCTGTTCGGTTCCCTTACGGATGTTTTGAATGGTACTAAGTACGTTCTGCACAGCATCCGGAGTATGCGCATAATCTATAATTCCTATTACTCCATCTGGAGAAGTTATGTAGTCAAATCTTCCTTCAGCTCCCGACAAACGACTTAATATGGTAAGGACTTTTGTACCGTCCTGCTCAAGAAGCATAGCAGTTCCGTAAACTGCTAACAGGTTATAGGCATTAAAGCTTCCCACCAGCCTAAACCAAACTTCCTGGTGATTAACCTCCAGAAGCAATCCCGAGAACTGATTTTCGATGATCTTTCCTTTAAAGTCGGCCAGCCCCTTTAATCCGTAGGTCTTTTCGTGAGCCTTCGTATTCTGGAGCATTACTTTACCATTTTTGTCATCAGCATTTGTAAGTGCGAAGGCTGTCTTTGGCAAGCCATCAAAAAATGCCTTTTTAGCCTTTATATAAGCGTCAAAAGTTTTATGAAAATCCAGGTGATCGTGGGTAATATTGGTGAAAACACCTCCGGTAAAACTGAGTCCCTCGATACGATGCTGTGCAACTGCATGAGAGCTAACCTCCATGAAGCAATAATCACAACCGGTAGCAACCATCTCGGCCAAAAGCTTATTTAGTGCAATTGGATCTGGTGTAGTATGAGTAGAAGGAACTACTGCAGTGTGAATATGATTCTGAACAGTAGATATCAGTCCCGTCTTATAGCCTAGTTCTTCAAATAACTTGTAAAGAAGTGTGGCAACTGTAGTCTTTCCATTTGTCCCTGTTACCCCTACAAGTCTCAGATCAGTAGAAGGGTTATCGTAAAAGTTTGCTGCAATTTTTCCTAAAGCCACTGCAGAGTTTTCTACTCTGATGAAAATTATATCACTCTTGGCGTTGGCAGGAATTTCTTCACAAACTATAATTGAAGTACCCAAGACAACTGCTTTGTCAATATAATGGTGACCATCAGTTACGGTACCTCGAACAGCAACAAATAATGAACCTGCTACTGCCTGCCTTGAATCGAAGCAAACAGAATCCACACCGGTGCTACCCGAGCCTTTTTGCTCAAGTACCTTAACGCCTTCCAGTAGTTCTCTTAATTCTTTCATTATTGTAGTTCAATCATTACAGGATATCCTGCAACAGTACGTACACCTGGCACAATGGATTGTTTAACAACTTTACCACTTCCCTTTACCACAGCCCTAAGCCCGGAACTGGTTAGTAGGAACATAGCATCCTTCAGACCCATCCCTGTTACATCAGGAACCACTCTTGGTCTAACTTTCACTTCTTTTAAATCGACACTATTATTAGTATCGATCTCAGTAGCAATATCATTATTAGCAGCCAGGTACGATTTTACACCTAAGGCCCTATAGACTTTTTTAACAGCAACATTACTCCCGGCTTTCGTTGGCGGTGGCGTAGTGTTCCCCACATACTTAACTTTATTCACCGGATTATACATCTCTACATCCTGAGAATAAATTTTATCAGCAACTTCCCGAAAAACAGGTCCACTTACCAAAGCTCCATAATAGGCTCCCTGAGGATTCGTAATAACAACAATCATAGCGTACTTTGGCTTGTCGGCCGGGAAATACCCGCAAAAGGAAGCTTGATAAGAGCGCTTACCTCGATAACCTCTCGCACCGTCTGCAATTTGAGCTGTACCTGTTTTACCAGCAGCCTTGTATAATGCGCTTTTAACTGTTGTCTTTCCTGAACCCTCTTCAACTACACCTTCAAGCATCCCTCTCAGTTTCGATAAAGTCTCCTCAGAACAGATCTTTTCATCAATCACCTTTATTTCAAAAACCTCAACAGGTTTACCCAATCTTTTGATCTCACGCACAAACTTTGGAGCCACCATTTTCCCATTATTTGCAATTGCATTATAGAAGGTGAGCATCTGCAAAGGAGTCATTTTAGACTCATACCCGTAAGCCATCTGCGCTAAACTTAAACCCTTATACCAAGCTTTACTTTCCGGAGTCTTAATGTAGGGAATACCCTCCCCCGGAATTTCCAAACCAGCTTTCTCGTGCAAATGCAACTCACGCAACCGATCAGTAAAGCGTTCAGGTTCATTTTTATAATGGGTGTAGATCAGCTTAGCGATAGCAGCATTTGATGATTCTTCAAAAGCCCTTTTTACCGAAACTACCTTAAGACCAAGGTGTGAGTCCTTCACAGTCTTAACCAGCTTGTTCCGGTGATTGTAAACCTTAAACAATCCCCCTCCACAATCTACCCGCGTACTCGTGTCTACTTTATGATCCTCCAGTAAGCTTAAATAGGAAGCAAGCTTAAAAGTAGACCCCGGCTCTGCACTTTGAGCAATCGCATAATTGAACTTTTCTTCATACTGCCCCTCAGTCACCTTGGTGAAATTAGCTATTGCCCTAACTTCCCCTGTGGCTACTTCCATCAACACTACACATCCATGATCCGCATCGCTCTTGATCAACTGCTTTCTCAGCGCATTCTGCGCCACGTCCTGCATATTAATATCAATAGTTGAAATTATATCTGCACCATCTTTGGGTGCGATCTCCACTTCCTTATTAACAGGCATCCAAACCCCTCCTGCAATACGTTGCATTAATTGCCTGCCACTTTCGCCATCAATATAGCTGGAGTACGCCCCTTCAAGGCCCACCGGCTGGACATTTTCATTCTTGTACCCTATTGTCCTGGCAGCGAGAGTCCTAAATGGCAAGATCCTTTTATTTTTTTGAATAGTAATAAGCCCGCCTTTATACCTCCCCAAATTAAACACCGGAAAGGTCCGTATCACATTTAACTCCTGATGCGTAACATTCCTTTTGATAAGCATATACCTGGCCTTATCCCTTCTGCCCTCGCGCAGCATTCGAGAGTAATATCTTTGGCTTTTATCTCCAAAATAGCTCGATAACTTTTCGGCCAAAGAATCCACCTTCTCGTAAAATACTTCATCCTTCTCAATTCCTGCAGCTAACATGTCCATTCTTAGTTCATATTCAGGAACAGAAGTAGCGAGAAGGCTTCCGTCTACAGAATAAATGTTCCCTCTTACAGCCTCAACATTAACATACTTTGTCGAAAGGCTATCAGCCATTGCCTTCCACTTACTCCCCTCAACAAGCTGAAGATGAAACAACTTGAACAACACAGCAAACGCGAGAAGCACGATCAACCCAAAGGCGATGTACACACGTAGCAATATGTCGGTCCTGATATTCATAAGTATTTGCTAATACAACTGATTCAAACTGAATATTAATATTCGTTTTCTTTTATAATTACTTTTTTAGGTGGCTCTACCGGCTCGTGCAATCCCAATGTGTCCACTAACTTAGCCACCTCCGTCTGTGTACTTTTGAGCATCAAATCTGCTTTCAACGTCTTGTAATCCCAGCTCAATTCCTTTACTTCCTTATTTAGCTTATCAATGGCTCTTATATTCCTTTCAGCAAAGTGCCTGTTCGCTATGTAAAACATCCCTAACATGGCCAGAAAAACTATAAACGGGAGCATCTCGGTAGCTGCCTCTTTTGTCACCACACCTTCAGTTAACAAGGCTGTGAAAAAGTTTTTTGGCAACTCAGCCTTGACTTCCTTCTCCTCAGGCTGCACCTCCGGCTCAAACTCTTCTTCTTCTAATTCAGCTCTGAAACGATTTGTCATTTTAAAAATTCAAAATTTAATACTGCAAAAGCTTTCCTCGTCATATTAAAGCCAATCTATATTCGTAAGCTTCAACACGCCAATAATTAAAGCTTAACAGCCACCCTCAATTTCGCACTTCTCGCCCTGTTATTTTCTGAAATCTCCTCAGGTGAGGCCACAATCGCCTTTCTGGTCACAGCTTCCAAAGGCTTAATTTCATTTCCAAAGAAATCCTTTTCAACCTCACCTTTAAACTTCCCCTTTGCTATGAAATTCTTCACCAACCTATCCTCCAGCGAGTGATAGGACATGATCACCAGCCTTCCCCCGGGCTTCAATACTTCAATGGACTGAGCCAAAAACTCTTGCAAAGCTTCGAGCTCCTGATTTACCTCTATCCGTAAAGCCTGAAACACCTGAGCTAAATATTTATGTTCTTTCCCTTTAGGAATAAGCTTCTTTATTACCTCTTTCAACCCAGCGATAGTATCAATAGGTTTATTCAACCTTGATGTCACAATCACTCTTGCTAGCGACTTCGCATTCTGAATCTCTCCATACATTCCAAAGATGCGATGCAGGTCTTCTTCAGAATAAGTATTAACAACCTCCTTAGCATTTAAACTCCCGCCTTGATCCATCCTCATATCTAAGTCTGCATCAAAACGAGTAGAAAAACCCCGCTCCGGCTGATCAAACTGATGCGATGAAACACCGAGATCAGCCAGAATACCATCCACCGGCAAAGCCTTGTGAAGGCGGCAATAATTTTTCAGATAGCGGAAGTTCTGATCTATAAAGGTTAACCGATCATCTTGCGGAATATTTCTTTGCGCATCTACATCCTGGTCAAAAGCCAACAATCGGCCTTCCCCACCAAGATTTTTTAATATCTCTCTGGAATGACCTCCCCCGCCAAATGTCACATCAACATAAATCCCATCAGACTTTATATCGAGCGACTCGATACACTCTCTCAACATTACAGGGACGTGATAATTACTCATTCCCACCCCTCCTTCCAAGGCCACCCATTACTTCCTCTGCCAGATTCGCAAAGTTTTCAGGCTCATCATCCATCTGAGCGTCATATGCATCCTTAGCCCAAACTTCAATTTTATTGAATTGCGAAGATAACACCACATCCGATCCTATTTCAGCGTAATCAAGCAACGATTTAGGTAACAATACCCTGCCTGCGGCATCCAGAGTTAACTCTGTTGCTCCGCGAGTAAAGTAGCGAATAAACTCTCTCGTCTTCTTTTCGTACTGATTTAGCTTGCTAAGATCCTCCATTATTGTATCCCACTCTTTGCGGGTATATACTACCAGGTGCTTTTCAAATCCTCTGTTAATCACCAACCCTTCCTTCTCCGCTTCGGGCATTTGCCTGCGCAGACCTGAAGGCAGCATTATTCTGCCTTTAGCGTCAAGTTTGCATTCAAATTCTCCTAAGAAATGAGACATATGGGTTGTAGACTATTTAACAGAGTAAAAGTAAAAAGCTTTTACCACTTTTTACCACTTTGCTCCACAAAAAAGTTTTCAACAAGAATTTTCTCCCACTCTCCCTTAAAATTGCAGCGGCAAAATTCTAAGAAAGTACAATAAAAAGGGCTGGGAGAGCATAGGAACGGAGGGGACATAAAAAAGAAAAAGTGGGAGAATGTGGAGGAACTCGACCACATTTTCCCACTTCAAGGAAAAATATAAGAAATCCAGAAGGATTCTTTCTATGTATTTCTATGCATTAATCGCAGCAACACCGGGAAGTTCTTTACCCTCCATGTATTCTAGAAGAGCGCCGCCTCCAGTAGAAACGTAACTCACCTTTTCCTCAAAACCAAATTTTGCAACAGCAGCCGCAGAGTCACCTCCACCGATTAAGGAGAATGCTCCTTTTTCGGTCGCTTCTACAACAGCCTCTGCAACAGCTTTTGTTCCTGCTTCAAACTTCTCCATTTCAAATACCCCCATTGGTCCATTCCAAAGTATCGTTTTTGAATTCGCTACTACATCTTTGTAAACTTTTACAGAATCCGGACCAATATCTAATCCCATCCAACCCTCTTTGATATCATCATTACTTGCCACATCACTGTTAGCATCAGCCGCAAAGTTATCTGCAATAATAGAATCAGTAGGCAATACCAGGTTTACACCTTTTGATTTCGCTTTTTCAATCAAGCTAAGAGCTAACTCTAACTTATCATCTTCTACCAAAGATTTACCGATGTTTCCACCTTGTGCCTTTGCAAAAGTGTAAGCCATACCTCCACCAATCAAAAGATTATCTACCTTCTCCAACAAACGCTCAATTAACAATATCTTATCAGAAACCTTAGCACCACCCATAATAGCAGTAAAGGGCCTTTCTGCATTATTCAAAACCTTCTCTGCATTAGCTAACTCGCCAGCCATCAAATAGCCAAAATACTTTGCGTCAGGAAAAAATTTAGCAATAATAGCAGTTGAGGCATGAGCACGGTGAGCAGTTCCAAAAGCGTCGTTCACATAAACGTCCCCTAACTTGCTTAGTTTTTCAGCGAAGGCTTCATCCCCTTTTTCTTCTTCTTTGTAAAAACGAAGATTTTCAAGTAGTAAAACATCCCCAGTTTGAAGAGCTGCTGCCTTTTCTATTGCTTGCTCACCAACACAGTCATCTGCAAACTGTACATCTTTCCCTAAAACTTTCGATAAATGATTTACCAGGTGCTTTAAAGAATATTTCTCTGTAGGACCTTCTTTCGGTCTTCCAAGATGCGACATAAGGATCACAGCCCCACCATCATTTAAGATCTTTTTAATAGTTGGTAAGGCACCCTGAATACGATTATCATCAGTGATGTTAAATTCTTTATCAAGAGGAACGTTAAAATCAACTCGGATTAACGCCTTTTTACCTGCAAAATTCAAATTATCGATTGTCTTCATCAGAATTAAATTTGTTTATTATGGGGTTATTAGAAATTCACTTATCATTTTGAATACCGCTTTCCAAGGGCGGTAAAACTACACGATTTTAATTAAAAACAAAAGTGTATTTTAAACACTAAGCACTTATCAAACCTTCAGACCTTTGCCTCCTCAATCTTCCGGATAAGGTCTGCGAGGCGACTTGAATAACCATATTCATTATCGTACCAACCTACCACCTTAGTTAATCCACCTACTACTGAAGTAAGCTTAGAGTCAAAAATGCAGGAGTGAGAATTATCCAATATATCAACTGATACGATTGGATCTTCTGTATAAAACATCACTCCTTTCAGATATCCTTCTGCTGCTTCACGAAATGCTTCGTTGATTTCTTCCACAGTAGGCTGCATCTTAAGGATACAAGTAAAATCCGTCAGTGAACCATTTAAGACAGGAACCCTTATCCCTGCACCTCCCAACTTGCCTTCCAAATGGGGGAATATATTAGTGATAGCCTTTGCTGCTCCGGTTGTAGTAGGTATAATTGAAGATGATGCCGCTCTGGCTCGTCGTAGATCTTTATGAGGTGCATCGTGAAGGTTTTGATCTCCTGTCATGGAGTGGACTGTTGTAATATAACCATTCACAATTCCCCAATTATCCTCCAGGACCTTGATCATTGGAGCTATATTATTTGTTGTGCAAGACGCATTCGAAAGCAAAGGCGCCCTAAAATCAATTTCATGATCATTTACACCAAGAACCACTGTAGGTACACCTCTTGTCCCTGACGGGGCCGAAACTACCACTTGCCTGGCCCCTGCCTGTAAATGAAGAGATGCTTTTTCCTCGGAGGTAAACTTCCCGGTCGACTCGATAACCACATCTACCTCCAGGGCTCCCCATGGAAGATTAACGGGGTCAATTTCTGCAAATACCGGAATTCGCTTCCCATTAATCACAATTTCCTTATCACCAGCTTCAACTGTTCCTTTAAAACCTCCGTGAACTGAGTCGTACTTTACCAGGTGTGCTAATGTAACTGCATCTGTTAAATCGTTTATAGCAACCACCTCGCCTGTTTGAGTGGCAAGTAAAGTTCTTAATACCGTTCTACCAATCCTTCCAAAACCATTTATTGCAATTCTCATTCTTTCTAATGCTATGCTCTATTATTCCTCCGAACCTGAGGCCTTTATATTTGTTCGGCCAAAGTTAGCATTTAGAATTAGCTTGCACATGGGTTATTCTAAGACCGGCCGCTTGTTCAAATCCTAAAAAGCCGCAGGGAAGATCAACATTGGCAGAAGATGATAGTTCATCATCCGTTTGGTTGTACTAATGTGAAACAGATCTTCAAAAAATGGATAACGTTTATGAACCAGAGTAATAATATCCGCATGAATATTATAAGCATATTGCACCAAGGTCTTAGGCACCTCATCTGCCAAGATCTCTTTATAACTTATTCTTTCATAATTTATATCATCTTTCGCTCTCTTCACAGATTTATAATGAATCGAGTCGGAATTTTCACCAAGCTCATTTAAATTAATATGAGTAACCGAAATCTCTGCCCTGAAAGGTCTTGCAAGTTCGGCCACAAAAATTAAAGCGCGAAAATCCACATTGGAAAAAACATCTGTAGTGAACGCGATCTTCTTAAGAGACCGGAAAGTGAATTTTTCCGGAACTAGCAACACGGGGCACTTTGCCTTATTCACCACTTCATTACTATCACTGCTATAAACCAGTTGATGAATAATTCCCTCATCACTCTTATCCCCCATTACAATCATCCAAATATCCTCTCTTTCCTGAATAGCTTTAATGTTATCCTTTAAGAGCCCAATATCATGAGTACATCTTACGGAAGGATTAAACTCTTCTCCAGCAACAAACAATCTTTGCACTAGTCTATCAGCCATAACCTGAAGATTTATTCTTGTTGCATCATTGTATATAGTATAGTTATCGTAATATAGTCTATTGGGGCCCGCCAATACCGCTTTGGAGTCAGGAATGTAACACACATTGTAAAGAAGCAAGTCGGCTCTGACTTGTTTAGCTATTGTCCAGGCAACCTCTGCAGCATGTTTTGATTTCTCAGAGAAATCAGTCAACACTAAGATATTCTTCATACCGGGTTCTATTTTTTTATAAAATTGCCTCAAAAGTTCACACGGCTCAATGATCTTCATCACTAATACTTTTGACTCTGATTATACTACTTCTCTAATGAGAAAATAACAAATTCCAAAATATGACCCTCCTCATTTTATTAAGACCGCCATCATTACACTTTTGTATTATTAAATGAATGTTAAGATAGCGCTTGCAATCCTCCCTTAATGTTGCGTTTTCCTGTTATCCGCTTTTACACAAATGAACATGAAAAAGATTTTGTTAATCGATGACGACGAATCTTTAAGAGATAGCCTCGCTGAAATGCTTACCCTTTGCGAATTCATTCCGATTACAGCAGCTAATGGAAGAAGCGGAATCGAAAAAGCGCTACTTGAAATACCCGACTTGATCTTATGTGATGTAATAATGCCGGGCATCGACGGCTACGGTGTACTTAATATCCTGAGCAGGCATCCGCAGACAAAACTTACTCCTTTTATTTTCCTAAGCGGTAAAAACGAGTCTGAAGATCTGAGAAAGGGAATGGGAATGGGTGCAGATGACTACCTTATTAAACCCCTTAAAGAAATTGAACTTCTCCAGACCATCGATTTGCGCCTGAAAAAATCAGAAGAACTTCGCAAAACCTTTGCGACACCTCCCAATCCCACTGAGGAGCAGCAAAAGCCGGCAGATCCGGCAAACACGATCGATCTTAAAAACAGATATAAAGAATCATACCGGTACAAAAAGAGACATATTTTATATAGCGTAGGCCAGAAACCCTCGACAGTATTTTATGTACTATCGGGAAAGCTGAAGGAGTACAGACTTCATGAAGGTAAAGAGTTAATTACAAATATTTATGGAGAGGGTGATTTTCTAGGACACAGGCAAATTCTCGAACAGATCCTTTATACTGAGAATGCACAGGTGATTGAAGAGGCCGAACTGATCCTCATTCCGAAAACAGACTTTCTGGAAATACTAAACCACGACACCCATACAGCCAGACAGTTCCTGGAGATTATGTCTCATGAATTAACACGGAAGGAAGAAAGACTTATTAAGATGGCTTACGATCCCTTACGCAAAAGAATAGCAAACGGAATCATTGAAGTGGCCGAAAAGTTTAGCAACACCCGGAGCGGATATTCCTCTATAGAGATCTCAAGGGAAGATCTGGCACACATTATTGGATCCGCCCACGAATCATTGATTAGGATGCTAAAGGAATTCAAAGCCGACAAACTAATTGATATACAAGAGGGGCGCATTATAATTTTAGATGAGGAACGATTAAGAAACTTCCCAGGCTCTGAAATAAAAATGACGGAGGTCACCATTCAAAAAAATACAGATCATCCCCAACCTTAGTTAAAATCATTAATTTCGCTTATGCCTGCATGGTTGTAAAGGGCTAACGATAGATGAAAAAGATACTGTATTCTGGGCTAATAGCTGGTGTTAGTTTATTCATTATTAGTTACGGCGGACTGTATCTTGCCATTAGATTCTTTCCCGAATTCTTTCTACTCTATAATAATCCTCTTTTCAACTCAGATGGAAGCAGAGATATTCTTTTTTATCTGCACGCTTTTATCATCAGCTTTGCACTTTCCTGGTTTTGGGAAAGGTTTAAAAGTTTATTCAGCGGACATTTTCTTCTCAGAGGTATTGAATTTGGACTTATCTATGCTCTCGTTGCCTTACTGCCAGTAATGTGGATCACATTTAGCTCCTTAGACATTACTATAACAATGGTAGCGAGCTGGTTTTTGTACGGCTTTGTGCAGTCTGTAGTAGCGGGTGTGATCTTTGCAAAGATAAACCCATAATAACCTTATTAATTTCAAGCAAGCCTACCTACAAGAATAATTGACTGAAGAATTTAAGCATAAAAAAAGGTCTCTTCTATTAGAAGAAACCTTTTTGTGGTATCAGCTGGAATCGAACCAGCGACACAAGGATTTTCAGTCCTTTGCTCTACCAACTGAGCTATGATACCATCCCGTTGGGGCTGCAAATGTAAGTTCTTTTTTGATTTAAAAAAACTTTTTTAAAAAAAACTTAAAACCACTCTTCAACCTTCTATTATATGAGGTTTGAATTACAATAATAGGACAGGTAAGCTTGGACCTGATCTATCCGTTAAGGAAGGGCTTAAAATAAGTATGGCTCGTTGCCTTGGGAGAAACGAGCCATCTTATTTTAACACATTAATCATTAATCAGAAGTTAAATCTATGAGAGCATTAACTTCCACAACAAAAATAGAGATATATCTTATCTATTCAATAATAAATTAACAATTCCTTGGCCTTTTTTAAATAAAAGTATGATTTTAGGCTAGTTTTCTTTCATCAAATAAGACAGGTTAATATTTAAACTATCCAGCAATTCAACATGCACATTAATCACTGGAATTTTTAATTCATGTGCCATAGAGTCTATATTACCTTTCGGATCGTTATAAGTTTGAACAATAATGTCATCCTGCTTTGTCCTCAAAACAATTTGGCCAAACTCTTCTGTCCCCAGGTAGGTAAGATGATCAAACCTCTTTAGATTGAATGAAAAATACTCTTGTTTTCCGTTTATATAATATTTCCTGAATCTAAAGAAGCCCTTGTCCGTGATTGACAGCTCCCATTTCTTTAGCTTTTGATTACCAGCAGTTGCATCAAAACAACTCTTAACGTAACTTTCAGCCCATCTAAAGTTCTGTGGAATAGTATCATCTGAATATGCCGAAAAAAGAAAACACATGGTAAAAAACAAAATCAGGATAGGTCCTTTTTGACAATTATAAAACATGATTTGGAAAAGCTAAACCTCCACTAATTTAAGAATTAAGTACCTTTACATTATGCAAATTTCAGAAAATTCAAGGGTATGGATTTATCAGTCTGACCGACCCTTTACAGATACGGAGAAAACAGAAATAGAAGCATTATTAACGGCTTTTACCGGTCAATGGCAAGCTCATGGCCACCAACTGTCAGCATTTGCAGAAATAAGGTTTGATCGCTTCCTTATATTAATGGTTGATGAAAGTCAGGCCGGAGCTACAGGCTGCTCTATTGATAAATCAGTTAAACTTATGCAGCAGATTGAGGCGGAATATAAGGTAAATCTTTTTGACCGGTTTAACATTGCCTATAAGCAGCAAGAACAGGTATTATCATGTAACAGAATTGAATTTGAAGGACTAATTCGGGATGGAAAAATAACTGAGGATACCATAGTATTTAACAATCTAGTCCAGACCAGGAAAGAATTAGACGAGAATTGGGAGACTCCCTTTAAGCAAAGCTGGCATAAAAGAGTCTTCAACCTAAACCCTGTCGGATAAAGTACAGGAAAGCTTTTGATTTGATTAGAACAGACTAGTCAAATCGAAGCTTACCAATTCTCCTCATATTTCTCAATATCAAATACTGCTTATAGTAAATATACTTGGTTGGATGAGCGGGCGACCATTTTCTGGGATTAGGCAGCACTGCAATAAGCAATGCAGCTTGCCCTTTCGTTAATCGGTGTGACGACTTGTGATAGTACTCTCTTGTTGCAGCCTCGGCACCATAAATGCCGTCTCCCATTTCAGCAACGTTCAAGTATACCTCAAGAATCCTTTCTTTACTCCAAAAGATCTCGATAAGCAGCGTAAAATATGCTTCAAAAGCCTTTCTTATATAAGAGCGACCAGGCCATAAAAAAACGTTTTTCGCTGTTTGCTGACTAATAGTACTCCCGCCTCTTATTGGCTTTCCTGCTTTATTTTTCGCATACGCCTTTTGAATTGATTTAAAATCAAACCCAAAATGATGCAGGAAATTAGCGTCTTCACCAGCTACAGCGGCAAGCTTAAGATTATTGGACAATTCATCCGCACTACGCCATTCTTTCTCCAGTTTCCACCCATCTCCGGAAACAACACCTCCTATTCCTCTTTGGAGCATTAATAGCGTAACAGGAGGATTAATAAAACGGTAGAGTATAACCCAGGATATAGAAATGATAAAAAACCATAGAAGTACTTTCTTGGCTATCAAAAGAAATCTGGAGAATCTGGTAGAGCTTTTCTTTGGGGACTTTTTCTTTGCAGGAGGCATCGGGGCAAAAATAAAAAGTGCTTCTGATAAATTACCAGAAGCACTTTAATTTTATTTTCTTTCGAAAGAAAGCTTATTCAGCTACAACTTCAAAAGCAACTTTAACTTTAACTTCTTTATGTAAGTTTAAGTTAGCAATATATTCACCTACAAACTTAGGTTCAGTTTCGAAAGTAATACGGCGACGATCAACATCGAATCCTTCTTTCTTCAATGCATCTGCTACCTGAATAGTGTTAACAGCACCAAAGATTTTACCACTTTCACCAGCTTTAGCGCCGATAGTAAGTTTAACATTCTCTAAACGAGCTGCAATTGCAAGAGCATCATTTTTAATCTTCTCTTGTTTGAATTGAGCTTGTTTCAAGTTTTCAGCAAGTACTTTCTTTGCAGAAGGAGTAGCTAAAGTAGCAAATCCTTGTGGAATTAAGTAGTTACGTCCGTAACCTGGCTTTACTTTAACTACGTCGTCTTTCTCGCCAAGGTTTTTAACATCCTGTTTTAAAATAATTTCCATGTCGTAATACCTCCAATTATTTTAATGAATCAGTAACATATGGTAAAATACCGATGTGACGAGCACGCTTAACCGCCTGAGCCACCTTACGCTGAAACTTCAAAGAAGTACCGGTTAAACGACGTGGTAATACTTTACCTTGATCGTTAACAAACTTCAAAAGGAAGTTAGCGTCTTTGTAATCGATATATTTAATACCGTTCTTTTTGAAACGGCAATACTTTTTACGGTTGTCCTCTACTTTAGGAGCAGTTACGTATTGAATTTGTTCTCTTGCCATTATCCAGCTACCTCCTCAGTTTGTTGTTTTTTCTGATTGAAAGCGCCACTACGTTTTTTCTCGCTATAAGCACGTGCATGCTTGTCAAGAGCAATCGTTAAGAAACGCATCACACGCTCATCACGCTTGTATTCAACCTCCAGTTTATTGATTAATTCACCCGGAGCCTTAAATTCAATTAGGTGATAGTATCCAGTTGTTTTCTTTTGGATTGGATACGCTAGTTTTTTCAAACCCCAATTATCCTCATGGATAATTTCGGCTCCGTTATCAGTTAAAACACCGCGGAATTTGGCAATAACCTCTTTCGCAGCTTCATCAGATAACAACGGGGTAAGAACGATCACTGTTTCGTACTGTTGCATTTTCTGTTTGTTTATCAATTAATTAACCCTTTAACAAAGGGAGTGCAAATGTAGAAATAAAGGAATTAAAATCAAAACGCATAATGAGAAAATCTGAGCCACAATAAGTGCTACCGAGCGTTATCTCCTTTCCTGGTATTAAAAATAAAGCCCATACCGTAAACATTATCTATACTTATTGTAGCGGAATGGATTAATGCTTTTCGTAACCTGGAGATAAACACATCCAGACTCCTACCCATAAAATAATCATTATCTCCCCATAATTGCAGAAGAATATCTTCTCTTTTAAGCACACGGTCCGGGTTCTTACTCAAATATTCCAGAAGCTCGGCCTCTCTTACCGTTAATGTAAGAGTATGATTGTTGGTAAAGTTTAGTTGAAGAAGGTTTTTCTGGAATAGAATATCACCTATCACAATTTCGTCTGAATTGGAATTTCCTCCCTTTTCCTCAGTCTTCGATTGCCGGCGCAGGATATTACGGATACGAAGAACAAGTTCGTCAATATCAAAAGGCTTTATTATGTAATCATCAGCGCCAATGTTCAAACCCTGTAAACGATCTTTCTTATCATTCTTTGCTGTAAGGAAAAGAAACGGTTGCTTGCTGTTAATTCTGATGATGCGCTCAGCAAGGTCGAAGCCACTGAAATCCGGCAATTGAACGTCAAGAAGCAGTAGATCAAACGCTTCGGGTGATTCCCGATACGTTTGAAAAGCCTCCTCTGCAGAAGAACGCCACACAACATCGAAATTCATAAACCCAAGATATTGTGCGGTTACATTGCCAAGATCCGCTTCATCCTCTACAAATAGTAGTTTATACCTCATTTGGCTTTATTTCTCTCATCCTAGGAATAAAAATAGAAAATTTACTCCCATTTTCGTGTTCACTATTAATTTTTATTGACCATCCATGTGCATCTATGGATTGCCGGACATAAAAGAGGCCTAATCCAAGACCTCCAGCTCCGATTTCATTCTTTCCCCGGTAAAATTTATCAAATACCTGGTTTTTTATCATAGTTGGAATACCAATTCCATTGTCTTCTATGGAAAGAACAACAAAATCCCCCTCATATTTAGTTTCTATTTGGATTTGCTTGTTCTGCGCCCTGTTATACTTCACCGCATTATCAAAAAGATTGTAAAGGGTGGTGGTAAAAAGAAAACGATCCAAAAGGACATTCTCTCTGGCAATTTCTTTATTAAAACTGATTTGAACTTTATTCTGGCATTTTATCTTATAATCTTCGATAATTTCCGATATCAGGCTGTTGAAATCATAAATTTCCTTTTGAAGATTACGTGAAGGCATAGCTGTTATATCAAGGGCCAGGTTAATAAGAGCCTGCAAACGGGTAGCTTGCCTCTGAATAACTTCGGCAAGGTTGTAAACATTATCCCTGTTCTCGATGATCTCTGGATTCTGAAGGCTCTTATTTGCAACAAGAATAGTGCTTAAGGGGGTATTGAATTCATGAGTAATGCTATTCAGAAAGTCTGTCTTCATCTCCGAAAGTTTCTTTTGGCGCTGCCAATTCCTGTATGTAAAAAAGTAAATCCCTACAACAAAAAGGATGGATGATAAGGACAAAAGAAAAGTCGGACTCATATCGCGGATGATCTTCATTGTTCTATTGTCATAGTCGGCAAAAAGACTGAAAGTGATCTGATAGCTGTAAGCTTCCGGAGTAGTTACAGATACTGTTGAAACCTCATTCTGCTTATCTGGTGCAGCCAGGCTACCGTCAATAATCACCCCTTCTGCCGAGGTATATTTATAAGGGTTATTAGGTGCTCCCTTACTAAAAGGATAAAGAGTGTGGTAATTATTACCATCGAAGGTAACAGAAAGCTTTTCGATAGTAAGCAAATACCTAAGTTCTTTACTAAGATTGTACTTTTTGATGATCTCCCTAAAGAGGGAGTCCATTACGCTTTTCGCTCTTAATTCTGCGAAAACACTATCGCAAACACGCCGGGCCAATTGATCAAAAGCAGTTGGCCGGGTTTTATGCAGTAATTCGAACCGGCGAATGTTCTGGTTAATATACTTATCCAGGACGCGCTGGCCCCCAGGATAAACCTTATCATTAGGAATTGAGCCTCCATAAGCTTCGTTCAAAATCACCTTCTCTTCCAGATTATACTGCTTATTCTTTAATTCGTAGGTATTGAATATTAATATATAATGTATATACAGCAAAACAATAAAACAGAGAACAGCAATAGCAGTATAGAACTTTCCCGAGACGTTCATAGAAACTTGTGAAGCTGAAAAATAATGTAATTTCATCTAATCACTGAATTATTATAGCTCCGTTATATTTTCATTAACAATTCATTCGCACTTTATTAACAATATTGCAAGTGCCCTGCTCATAATTTTACCAGTTAATACTCTTATATTCATGAATAGATACACGGTCAGGATTCTTTCAGCTGCAATTATGCTGACGGCCCCTTTCACCTCCAGATCCCAGGAGAAAAACCTTACAAAGTTTGTTAAACCCTTTATTGGTACAGGTGCTGTTGATAAGAATAGCTTATCCGGTAGCAATTTCCCTGGAGCTACTTTGCCATTTGGATTCGTACAACTAAGTCCTGATACCAGGCGTGATCCAGAAGAGCCGGCATCAGGATACGATTATAATGATAATAAAATAATAGGGTTTAGCCATACCCACCTTAGTGGAACTGGTGTGGCAGATCTTTTTGATATCCTTTTCATGCCGGCAACAGGCGACAAGGGTAAGCATTATGAATCTAGTTTCTCCCATGATCAGGAACAGGCAAGAGCAGGATATTATCAAGTGAAACTAAAGGACTATAATGTAAATGCAGAGCTAACAGCTACTGAGCACACTGGTTTTCATCGGTATACTTTCCCCCAAAATCAAACCGCCAAGCTGCTTATCGATCTGGATCATTCCCTAAGCAAAAAGCGAAACTACTGGGAGTGCAAAATAATTGAATCGAGCATCAGATTAGTAAATAATAATACAATCGAGGGGTATAGGATCCTGACAGGTTGGGCGCGACTACGAAAAGTCTTCTTCAGAGCAGAATTTTCAGAGCCTATTACCGATATGGAACTATATGAAGGCTCTACCCTACGCAAAGATGCCGCGGTTGTAAATGGAACCAACATAAAAGCCCTTGCCAGTTTCAAACCAAACTCTCAAAAGCCCTTACTTGTAAAAGTGGGTCTTTCTCCTGTTAGCATTGAAAATGCCCGCATCAATTTACAACAGGAAAATCCCAATTGGAATTTTGATGAAATAGTTCAGGAAGCGGATCGCAAATGGGAAAAAGAACTTGCCAAAGTAGTGGTTGAGGGTACGCAGGAACAAAAAGAAATATATTATACTGGCCTGTATCACGCATTTATTCAACCTAATAATCTGGCGGATGTTAACGGAGAGTACCAGGCAACAGATCTCAGTATAAAAAAAGCAGATGATAAAGCTCATTACTCGACTTTTTCTCTTTGGGACACTTATAGGGCAGCACACCCACTGTATACTTTACTTCAGGAGGAAAGAACAGCTGGGTTTATCAATAGCATGATCCGTCAGTTCGATACCTACGGCTATTTACCAATATGGCAGTTGTGGGGAGAAGAGAATTACTGTATGATAGGAAATCACGCCATCCCAGTAATTGTCGATGCGGCACTAAAGGGGATTAAGGGGTTCGACCTGAATAAGGCATATGCAGCCGTAAAAGGTTCTTCTGTTACAGACCATCAGGGTTCTCCTTTTTCTTCCTGGGACAAATACAAATACATCCCCGAAAACATTCAGTCCCAATCTGTTTCAATTACGCTGGAGATGGCCTACGATGACTGGTGTGTGGCCCAATTTGCCAAGCTGCTCGGTAAAGAAGATGATTATAAGTATTTCATGGAAAGGTCTCAACGCTATCGCAATCTTTACGACAATACCACCGGCTTCTTCAGAGCAAAAAACAGTGATGGGACATGGCTAAGTCCATTCAACCCTCTTCAATATGGCGGCAACGGTGGAAACCCTTACACCGAAGGTAATGCCTGGCAATACTTCTGGTATGTACCACAAGATGTAAAAGGACTAATTTCTCTGGTTGGCGGCAACAAAGCATTTACAGAAAAGCTCGACAAGTTCTTCACATTAAATTCGCTTCCCGAAGAAGTAAATGGTAACGCATCTGGATTTATAGGCCAGTATGCGCACGGAAATGAGCCAAGTCACCACGCAGCTTATCTTTATAACTACGCTGGTGAACCCTGGAAAACACAAAATTACGTAGCTAAAGTTCTGAATACCTTGTACAATAATTCCTCTTCAGGTTATTCAGGAAATGAGGATTGTGGTCAAATGTCTGCCTGGTACATTTTTAGCTCCATGGGATTTTATCCTGTAAATCCAGCGAATGGGATCTATGAAATTGGGTCTCCAATTCTCAAAAAAGCAGTGATACAATTAAGCGGGGGACGAAAATTTACCATGACCACTTCAAATGCATCTCCTCTCAATGTATATGTCCAGTCCGTTAAATTCAACGGGAAGCCTTATACTAAAACATTCATCACACATCAGCAGATCACAAGCGGTGGAACACTAGAATTTGTGATGGGAAGCAAACCAAATAAAAAATGGGGAAATGGCTAATTAATAGAAATTAACTGGTCTCCAGTCAAAAAGAAAGGGGTTGCGACAACATCGCAACCCCTTTCTTTTTGCTTATTTTGTATTAACGTCTTTCGTTAAATACGCCTAATTCGGCAATCGAAGGAGTGTCCTTGTAGTTCAAAAACTTCACCCGTACTTTCTCCGCCCAAATCCGGTCGAAGCGGTGAACTTTAATCTTAGAACCGTCTTCTACCTGTGTCAAAGGAAACCATTTATTATTTACGAAGTATTCTAATGAATAGGTAGTTACGCTCGGGTGTTCCCTTGATAGAACAATCATATTGAACGGAACTTCTTTACGCAGGTTCACTTCAAACCAGGGATTTTTAACGTTAGGGTTAGAAAACCAGCTAGAGCCAAAATTATCATCGGTAGCAAAATCCATGATAGCCATATCATTGCTCCAACTTGCAGTAGCCGGACAGCGTTTCGCGATGTTAGAAGAAATAATAGGAGCATCAATTTTTTCCAGCTTCGGTGCATTGACAGGCTTCTTATAAAGGCTTCCTATTTCCTTTAGCGCGGTTAAAGCATTATCATCAATGCCTCCTTCCCTGTTCGGTGCTACGTTCAGAATAAAATTACAATAGATCTGATTATAGGGCATCGCATTTTTATTTACCATCTCATTCGCCGACTTTACCGGAGTAGTAGGAAACGAGGTTTTCCAGAACCAGTTCTGTTGTAAGGGAAGACATGCCAAAGCCGGAAGTCTGTTCCTATTGGAAATATGCTGCCCTGCCCCTTGCTCATAAGATTTAATATCGGTGTAGAATAGAGCTTCTGAAGGATACTTCGCAGCGTTCAAATCCATTACAAGACAGTTAGGCTGAATGGACTTAATAAGATTGTAAATTTCCTCAAACGGTACGTCGTCATAAGATATGCGCGACCATGGCGCATCCCAGCCGTCAATGATCATAGCAGAGATCTCACCATAATTGCTTAACAGTTCGGTCAACTGATCTTTGATCATCTTTATATGCGAGGGAGTGATCTGCCCCGGACGTAGTTTATGATGCGTATCAAGGATAGAATAATAGAGCATCACCTTCAAACCCTGCTTCCTGAATGAATTTACATAATCCTTTACCACGTCTCGTTTGTACGGACTGTTCATTACATTGTAATCAGTTGTTTTCGTATCCCAGATTGCAAAGCCGCTATGGTGTTTAGTAGTAAGGCAGCCATAGGTCATATTAGCAGTTTTTGCTGCTTTTGCCCACTGGTCTGTATCCACCTTTTTTGGAGCAAAGATTTGAGGAGAAGCGTCAGGATCGGCCCAGTCATCATCCATATAAGTAGGGATATTGTAGTGGATAAACATGCCAAATCCAAGATCTACAAATTCTTGCTGGAGTTCCGTTAATGGCCTTTTAGAAACAGAACTGGCTTGTGCAAGGGCGGTTGAAGGTGTTGAGCTGAGGCTTAGAAAGACTGCAGCCTGTGCAATCAGATAATTTTTGATTTTGTGTGTTTTCATTATTTGTATTAAGAGGTATTTTATCTAAAATATTCCCCCGGGGAAGAGATCCCCGAAGGAATTGTGCGTGTTATTTTTGCCAGAAGGTTATTTCGCTGATATTACTATAGTTAGGGTCTCCACTTGCGTTCTCCAGCACACGAATTCTAATGTAGCTCACAGGAGGGAGGTTTGGCCCAAGAGCTACTTTATAAGGTCCAATTCCATCATCCGAACGGCTCACTTCTTTCAGAAGCACCCATCCCTTCTGCTGCGACTCTTGTTTCCATCCCTCATCATTTCCAGACAGAGTGGTAATTGCGCCTGTTAAATCGGCAATCCCCCAGATCTCAAACTTTGTCGGATTATTGCAACAGTCCCTTCCTATTATTTCAAATTGAGAGAGATTTGCATAAGGTTTTCCAAGATCAAAGGTGAAATGATGTGGTAAAGGATGACTTCCATCACTATGGAAAATATTGGGATAACCGGTAGGCGATGTATTACCATTCCACAATTTACTTAAACTAGTTTCACTGCTATAAGTTCCCACATCATTAGGGAGTTTTATACCAGTAAAAGTGCTTTTGTCAAGAGGAATAAGAATATTTGTGATCGAATCCCGGGTTGCCGGTGTGAAATTATCTATTGAGCCACGCACCGGAATATAACCAGACTGGTAATAAATCTTAGTTCCTGCCTTATAGTTATCCAATCTGATGGAACTTTGATCAGGCGCCAGGGTAGCACTTGCTTCTGTACCATTAATCAATGTATAGTTAATAAGCGTTCCTGTATTGATGGTATCAGGCTCAAGGAAGTTAAGTATAATACTGTTTCCGGTAAGCGTATAAGGTTGAGTAGTGCTTAGGAAGCGATTTGTCAACCCCGACTTGTAACTATCTCCATAAACTTTAACATTATTAACGTTAACTGGAACAGACCGGTTTCCTTCGGAATCATAAGAATAAATGGTGAAAGAGTAGGTATACTCTGTTAGGTTTGGAATGATTACTGACACCGTTTCCGCAGGATTATGATTGTTAGAAGAAAACTCCATCGAATCTGCCCGTGAGTTCCAGAAGATTTTGTATTTAACAACCGTAGGATCCGGACTAGGGTTCCACTCCAGCTTAACACGGTAATTTCCAGACAAGGCCTTTATATTGGCCGGGAAACCAGGATATACCTTCTCGGTATCGTTTAAATAATTCTGATAGTCTAAGGCATCCTTACTGCAACTAATACCTAACAATAGTAGTAGGAAAGCGGCTAATAGATATATTTTTACTTTCATTGGAATGCTGATTAATGAATTTTACTTGGTATTACCAAAGAAGGCCACTTCGGTTACATGGGCAAAGTCTGTATTACCCCAGGTACTCCGCACTGCCAGGCGTATATACCTTACTTTTGGAGCTGAGATTGGAAAATTAAACTCAAATCCAGCCTGAACCGCCGCAAGATCTTGTGGAGTTGTTTGTCCCGGTGGGTTTCCTGAAGGAGGAGGAGGACAGTCAAAGTTGCCCAAGTTGATCCAGTCACCAACCACCTGCCCCACCACAGAATTTACGGGTAGTTCTGTATCCCGGGGATTAGCAACAGCAGATCCCCAAAGGGTCCATGATTTAGGATTTCCATGACCGTAGGAATAGTCATTGCCATAGGCGGAGCCGCGCTCCCATAATTTGTACCGGCTTAGCTTTGCTTTAACTCCCATATCGAAAGTGCATATTTGAAGTGGTTTACCCAAACCTGCTTCTGTATGCCATCCCGGATCGTTCGTATTATTATCCCAAAGCCGCGTAGTATTCCAACCTAGTCCTGTTGCTCCCAGTTGCGAATCACTAGGAAGCCGATATTCGCTAAACCTGTCTTTAGGAAGCAGGGTTTCATATAATGGCGTGATCTTTTGCACCAGTGTATCCGAAACATTACCCCAGCGATCAGTAATATACACTCCAAAATTTCTTTGAAGCGTATCAAATCCCCTGACACTAAAGTTTATATTTTCTGCCTCTGTGTAATACTGTTCAACAGGAAGCATTTTACCTGATTCCTTGTCATCAGAAATTACGATCACTCCAATTGCTTTTTTGTGTGGATTGCGGGCAGTAACGTTAACCCCACCAAAATCAGTTTGAATAGCTACCGTGGGATAGGAAACGAGATATGAAGGTGTTTCCGGATGAACCTTGACAATCACAGGGTCGGATTGAACATTAGCTCTTGAAACAGAGTAAAGTTTTACATCATACTCTCCACTTTTTGCAAAACCTTCTACTCTTATAGTATCGCTATAATAGCTCGAAACTGATTTTCTAACCACCTTATCATTAATCTGATATTCAGCCATTATATACAGAAGGTTTTTAGTATTCGGAAGAGTGTAATTGATCAAGGCCCCGCCCGAGTAATTGCTAACCTTTATAGAAGTTACAACTCCGGGCTTGGATTGATCCTTGCTAACAACCTCATTAAAATCTTCACTCTCTTTACACGACTGCAGGAAGAACACCTGTACAACAAAAAAAGCAACAGGCAAGTATTTAAGGATGCGGGTCAACAGCATCGTTCCATTTGTATTCATCATCTGATCTTAATTAAGTGATACTATTACCAGTACGGGTTTTGAACCAGATTTGGGTTAATTATCAATTCATCATAATCTATTGGCCAGAGGTAGTCCCGAAGGCCAAAAACGGGAATCAGCAGAGTCCTTTGCCTATAATAACCAAGAGGGTCTGATTCGCGAATATTCCATCCCTGAATGGGCTTGCTTAATACTTGTTGCATCGTTTTCCATCTGCGAAGATCCCAACCAATCCCACCTTCAAAGCAAAGTTCAATTCGCCTTTCCTGCTGTATTATCTGTCTCAATCCGTCCTTAGTTGTTGCTTTTCCAGGATTGTTGGAATACAAGGACCAAGACTCCTCAACTCCTTTTAAGGCGGCTCTCTGTCTAACTTTGTCGATATATTTATAAGCATCTGCAGTTGGTCCGTTCACTTCATTGATCGTTTCTGCATACAGGAGATACAAACCTGCAAGACGTATTAAAGGCAGACGGAAAGGTACCTGAGAGACCTCAGTACCAAATGCAGACTGGTAGTGCACAAGCTTGGTGGGCCAATAACCCGTCACGTTAACCCGGATATTGTCTTTAGGTCCTGCCAGAGAGGCCGATCCTCTTGCTTGTACAAAAGCCATGCTACCCGGATTAGTAATACCGTTGCCAAAGTAATTGCTGCCATCAAAAGATAGATCTGCATAAAAGCGGGGCTCCCTGCCTGTATGTAACTTAACAGTTTCATAGCCCTCCCTCAGATAATTTTTCTCTTCTTCAGGTACATTTAGAATAGTGAACCGCCCCCGGTAATCATAAGTTTTATCCTCATTTATTGGAACACCATTTCTAGTATAGAAGAGTTCCGCTACACCTATCGGAACGGCAAAATTTCCCGGTGCAGCGCCCATATTCTGAACCATGCCTGTACTTACTCGAGGCATTGCCATTCCCTGATAATCAAAAGTTGTATTCAGGGCCCAAATAATTTCGGGATTAATGTTCCAGTTCTCTGTAACACTCTGACGGATATCCATTACCTTTCTCAATTCTGCAGGCAATGCTGGAAGGTTACCTGGTGGAATAAATTCATACAAACGCATATTTTGTCCCTCACAAGCTTCTACAGCGGCATTGCAAGCCTCCATGGCCAATTTCCATTTATTAGCGTCGTAATCTGGAAAAAGTCGAACTCCTTCTTTATCCCTGAAATTAGCATAGTCAGGGTTTCCGTTAAAAAAGGGGCTAGCCTGGGTAGTCAGGATCTCAGCCTTCAACGAAAGGGCTATCAGTTGAGTGATCCTTCCAAGGCTCCGCGCCTGATCTTGAATAGTAGGTGGCAAATTCGGCGTAGCTTCGTTTATAAGCTCTATAATATAGCTGAAGGCCTCATCCACTGGTACTCTTTTTAAACGAACTTCATCGGTTTCTGCATTTATAGAAAGGTTCTCCTTAATAAGGTGGATGGGACCATACATTCTCAGGAGATAATAATGGTAGTAGGCTTTCAAAAACTTCACCTCCGCAATCCACCTGTTCCTCTCAAACTCAGGAAGATCAGTTGGTTTATTTATATTATCCAGAAAAATATTACATCGTCTGATTGCCTTATACAAAGGTTCTCCAAGTTGAGTTCCATTCCAGTAATTTAAAGCCGGATCATCAGTGGTTTGCGAACCTCTTATCAGGTGAAAGCCTATTTCGTTCTGCCTGCTGCCCAAAGTTGGTTCAGTAAGGTCATTTGGAAAATAAATCTCTCCAGAAGTTGTGAAAGAGGGATTAGCGATAACATTGTTCAACTTTTGCAATGTCGAGTAGCAGGTGAACAAATAATTTTCCGCTTCGTTCCTGTTCCTAAAAGCATAATCTATAGTCGCTATATTATCGGGTGTGACATCTAAATACTCTTTACAACCATTTAGTAAAGCAGCACAACACACTATGATCGTGCATACTATTTTTGAAAATCTCATATCAGGTTCTTCTTAAAGATTGACGTTAATACCAAAGTTGTATACTTTCTGCACGGGATAACTGAAGCCGTTTGCTGCCAGCTCGGGATCCCATTCTTTGAACCGGCTAAACGTGGCCAGATTCAGGCCATTCATATAGAGGCGGCAGTTCGCAAGGAATAATTTTCTGGCTAGCTTTTTTGGCAGGGTATATCCTATTTCTAGTGACTTTAAGCGAAGGAAAGCACCATCTCTCATCCACCAGCTGCTGGTTTGAAAATTATTGCTTAACTCAGCTGAGGTGGTACCAAGACGAGGGTACTTCGCATAGAAATTAGGATTATCTTCAGACCAGTAATCCTTGGCAATAGATTGTAACACCTGCCGGTCTTCTAAAAAGGGACTTACTTGTGATGGATCAATAAAGAAATTAGTCCGACCTAAACCTTGGAAGAATGCAGAAAGGTCAAATTGTTTAAAGCCCATCGAAAGCCCCATTCCGTAAACGATCTCAGGTGTAGAAGGAAGTCCAAGGAATACCTGATCGGCATTTGTGATCTTTCCATCACCATTCATATCGCGGTATTTTATATCACCACCTTTAGGCCCGACTGATCCTGCGCCGAATAGTTGACTTGGAGAAGCAGCAGCTTCTTTATCATCCACAAAAAGGCGTTCAGCAATATAACCCCACCGCACTCCTATTTTCTGTCCTGATAATATTCTCCAGGGCTCTTCGTAGGCGGGCTGTTCATAATCTCCGTACCGGTTTTGAGTAAAAGTGAAGTTTGCTCGTCCTCCCAGGCGAAAACCATTGCTGAAATTTTTATTATAATCAGCTGAAAGATCTATCCCTTTCGAATCGGCAGTACCAATATTAGCACTTATCGGTGCTTCAAGGCCAAGAGAGGCTGGAGTATAAGCCCTTGACATAAGAATGTTATAACGGTGCTGCTTATATACTTCTGCTATTATATTCAGGCTATTCAATACCGTCATTTCTAAGCCGAGGTTAGTTTGTCTGGAAGTCTCCCAGCTTACATCCTCGTTTGGATAATTCGATATGCTTACTCCCGGTCTTACCGTCCCATTATTTTGGCCAAACCATGCCGGGTTACCCCCATCAAGCTTAACTTCGGAGAGGTAGAAGAACCTTTGAGCTCCAATTGCATCATTACCAACCAGCCCATGACTTGCCCGCAGTTTTACTCTGTTGAAAACATCTGCTATCATGCCTGTCCAGAAATTCTCCTTCGAAATTATCCATGCCCCTCCGATTGTAGGAAAAAATCCGAACCGGTTTTTTTCTGCAAAACGCTCGGAACCATTGTAGCCAAAGTTGAATTCAAGAAAGTAGCGGCTTGCATACGAATAACTCGCCCTTCCTGATAAGCCCAGATTCCGGTAAGGAAGTGAATACTGGATGCTTGGCTCGGCGGGATTAAAAGGGTCGGCAGCATTTGCATACAGGCGTTGTTGCCTGGTCGCAATTAGAGTTCCGCTTATGTTGTGACTCTTGCCCAAATCCCTGTTATAATCAAGAATGCCCTGCAGGTAGATATCAGTATTAATATCCTTAGATCCCGGTATATAATTCAGGTATTCCGCTGCCTGTCCGTTACCATTGTTGATCCAGTTAAGTGAATAGGAATTTGCCAGCCTGTCATAATTGATGGCGTTGTAAAAGAAAGGCTTGTACTGTCGGGTGAGGTCGAAGTATGAATAGCGATTGGTATTAAATAATCCACGGAAGCTTAAACCCTTCGTAAAAAAGTCGAGCTTTTGGTGAAATTCAAGCTGCGCAGACATCCTTGATCGGGAAAAGGATTGATACCCTTTCATCATATCTGCATAAGGATTGGTATAGGCAACCTGAGTGCCAGTACTGCCTTCCGCTCTGTTTCCAAAAAGTATATGAGTTTCCTGAGCAGTTGAAGGATCGTCGGGAAAATAAGCAGGAAAGAGAACGGGACTTGTATGAAGGGCCTTATAATATAGATCCGAGGCAAATGAGCCATCAGAGGTTAAGGGTCCGTTATATTCATCAAAATTTCCTGAAAGCCGTACTACTGCTTCAGTGGTAGGAGTAAGATTTATATTGACGTTTGAGCGTAACTGAAAGTTCTCAAGCTTAACGTTGTTATTAAAGTCATTTACAGAACTTACTTTCAGAATACCATTATCCAGATTGTAGCTGGATGAGATAAAATACCTCGCAATCTTTCCTCCACCACTAACACTGGCGTTTAAACGCTGGTTGTTTGTCCTGTCTTTAAATAATTCATCCAGCCAGTTTACCGCAGGATACATATACTTGTTGCTGCCCGCAGCATTCGCCATGGTTTGCTGCCTGTTAAAGATGTCATTCTGAGAAAACATCGGTTGAGCTAGCGGACTTCTTGTTACTATTGCTTCATTATACATCTTCATGTATGTTATAGGATCCGCAATCTGAAGTGTCTGAGTTGGGGCAGAAATAGAATTCTCGTACCTTAAATTTACCTTTGCCTTTCCTTCAGCGCCCTCCTTCGTTGTGATCAGGATGACCCCATTCGCTCCACGGGCTCCATATAAAGATGTCGCACTTGCATCCTTTAAAATAGAGAAGCTGGCGATATCGTCCACCTGGAGGCGCGCCATATCAGTAGCACTGAGCTCGATATTATCCACCAGGATAAGAGGGTCCTGCTTATATCCAAACGTAGTTACCCCCCGGATGAAGAAAGTGGAATTATCTAACCCAGGTTGTCCGCTACGTTGATATGCTACAACACCTGCTACCTGGCCAGCAAGGGCATTTGTTAAATTACTCGATGGAATTTTTAGTTGTCCGGGATTAATTGTTGTCACAGATCCCACTACTGCTTCTTTGCGCTCTTTTTTACCAAATGCAGTGATCACTACTTCTTTTAAACCTGCAGCATCAGGTTGCATCAGGATTTCTACAAAAGGTTTTGCAGCACTTACAGTGAAACTTGTTGTTTGAAATCCGATGTAGCTTAAAGAAACAACATCACCCTCCCTGGCAACAAGCTTAAACTTTCCATTCAGATCTGAAACCGTACCTCTGGATCTTCCATTGGCAAAAGATAAGTTAACACCCGGAAGCCCCAAACCGGTAGAATCTTTTACTATACCTGTTATCCTTATCGAGTCTCTGCTTTGAGCCAGGATAGATGAAGAGCTTAACACGATGAAAAAAAATGTAAGGAAGCAAAAAATGCTTGCCTTTGGATGGCCTGACAGCCATTGGCTCTTGTAAAGTTTTTCCATAATACTTGATGAATTTGTTAATTATTAGCAGGACCTACTTGATCTTATCAAGGGTCTGTTGGAGAGGAAAAAATGGCTGCTATGTCATATAATACCCGGGCTAAATTGTTAAATGATTTGAATCAGAACTGTATAGCCTAAGTTACAGAGTGAAGTTATCGGTAGTTGATAACGAAGGTTTAATGGAATGTTAACAGAAATTAAACAATAATAGAGCAAAGGTAAAGGGAGCGTCAGCGTCCATAGGAGCCAGCAGTCAAGGACACTGACATGAAAATAAAACTGTTGTAAAAACAAAAAACAGCCGTACAAAGTACATGCTGTTTTTCTGCTCAACTAAAATGAATGTTAGCCCATTATTTTTGTCAGATGACTAAGTTCATATCCAACGATTGGGCTTAAAAATAAGCTTACTTAAATCTATAGGAGACGCTCACTCTTGCATTTCTTGGGACCTCATAGATGTATGTATAGTAGGATACTGATGTCGCAGTCGGGTTAGCGACATTTGTAAACGATCCTTGAGTCAGAAGTCTGCGATCCAACAAATTGTTAACAAGACAAGAAATACTGAATTTACCTCTCTCGTAACTTGCCCCTGCGTCAAAGCGATAGTAATCTGGTAATGCTAACGGAGCTGCAATAGTACCAGCGTGTCTTCCGAGCTGAATCTGGTAACCGCCTGTCAGACCAAAACCATCTAACACAGAGCCTTGCTTAGTATACCTATACGAAAGCCAGCCATTGGTGATATGATCCACCGAGTTGGGCGTATGTCTTTTGATATAATCAGCCCTGGTATCTTTGCTTACCCGGGCATCCGTGTAAGCATAATTTAAGACTACATTAAGGCCTCTAGTAATCTCCCCTGAGATATCTAGCTCAACACCTTTAAATTGTTGTTGTCCTGTCTGTATACTATAATTACCATAAACTCCAGCACTAGGATTATTAGGGTCAATGAGCTGACCTGATCTAGGGTCGCTTGTCAACACATTTTCCTTAGTAATTTGATATATAGCTGCAACAGCATTCCACTTACCATCAAACCAATCCTTTTTCACACCAAATTCTATATTGTTACCTTCAACAGGTTTGAAAATATTTCCTTCTATGTCTTGTCCTGATTGGGGAAGGAAACTCTGATCGTACAGGGTATAAGCAGAAAAATTCTTCGTAATGGAATAACTTAAGCCAACTCTCGGACTAAAAGCATTATCAGAAATTTGGGTTGCATTTGACTTTCCTACTGTTACAGCATGAGTATAACGTCCTGCAAGTGTCAAACGGAGCTTCTCATCAATCATTCGAATCTCGTCTTGCAAATATGCTCCGGTGTAAGTAAGATTAGTAAGATAAGGAAGATTTGCAGCTAATGCAGAACGAATTTTTATACTCTTAGAGCGGTCAAAAGAAGGAGGATTTGCCAAAGAACCGTAAACAGGGTTATAAATATTAAAAATAGCATCACCAGTAAGCTGCAGATCAGCTACTCTCGTACTTGCAAAATCTCCCCATGTTTTCAAATTCCCGTAATCTACTCCGGTCATTATCCTGTGAATTACGCTTCCAGTCTCTACATCTCCCATTATACTTAACTGTGCATTCTTGTTAATTGCCAGCTCTTCACTTATGTTCAGATAGCGTTTCATATCTCCATTTTCAGCAATAGTAGATGGCCATGGCGTTCCACCAGCTAATCCGTATTTTACGTACGCTACCTGAGAATTCACTTTCCATGTTTTGTTTAAATTATGACTAAAATAAAAAGTAGCATTATGATCGAACAGTTTGTTCGGATCCAGGGTAGGATCGCCTATAAAAAAGCTTGGATCAGTCGCTCCAAGACCTTTAGGTGAGAAACCATAAGTACCCAGGGCTTGTGCCTCTACCCGTTGAGTGGTATACTCTGCCGTGATCAGGGTATTTGAATCAAGCTGGTAACTTAATACCGGTGCAATCACATACTTGTCCGTATAGTTGAATTTATTGTAACTTCCTTTTGTTTGGGCAGCTGCATTCAAGCGGAATAGCAGACGTCCATCACGTGATAATTTACCGTCCAAGTCGATGGCCGCACGACCTAAACCATAGCCCCCCCCGCTTAAAGTTACTGAACTGCGATTTTGTCCTGTAGGCTTTTTCGTTACGATATTGTATATCCCCCCAGGTTCTCCATTGGCCATCATAAATCCTGACGGACCTTTCACAAATTCAATCCGTTCGATAGTTGCCGCATCTTCTGTTAATGGTCCCCAGGGCATTTTCATATTCATACCATTTCTAAACGCGGGGATAGTAGTACCACGGGTAGAGATATTGGCATATTGCGCGTCCCAGTGACCCGTTCTTATAGTACCACTCACGTTTCTGGTTACTCCATCAACAACATCAAATACCAATTGATCTGCAATCAGCTTTTGATTTACAACCTTTATATTTTGAGGTACTTCAATTAGAGGTGACTGTAACCTAAGTGAAGAGGATACTTTATCCTCCTTAAACTTATTCTTCCGGCTGGTGATCTGTACTTCCGCCAGCTGAGAGTGATCCTCGTCTAACGTAAAGTCTGCCATCACTATACCTTTAGGACTTACGGCTATCTGTTTTTCTTTAGAAACAAGTCCCACTCCCGACACTACAAGAGTATAATCTCCTGCCGGAACTCTTTTTATCTGATACTCTCCTTTTTCATTTGATATAGCTCCAAACTTAGTCCCCTTCAACTTTACGGATACATAGGAAGCTGCATTTCCGTCAGAGGTCTTAATCTTTCCCCGCACTACCCCATATTGCTGCTCTTCCTCTGGTAAATTTTTCTCATACGCCATTGAATACAAACTAGTCTTCTTTTCCCCCGCATTCAAATTATTCGTAAGGGCGCAGGTGCATAATGCACCTAATAATAGTACTCTTTTAAATTGCATTACTCTTTATTTTTTAGGGATGACCGATAATTCGGTGTGCCACAAGACAGCGAACTCTTGTGTAACTGGCTGCGAAAGTACGGGTATTTAGAATAAATCCAAATAAAAGAATAAATTTATTAGAATTAATCTAAATAACATTTCGAAACATTGAAAGATGCTCTATATTTGCCGCTGTTTAAAATTAATCTAAATAGCATGTTCAGGAAAGTAAATAGCTGGCTCCACTTATGGCTTGGTCTCGCATCGGGAATTGTAGTGCTGATTGTTTGCATAACAGGCTGCATTTGGGTTTTTAATGAAGAGATAACAGCACTTACTGAACCAAAAACCAATATTCCTAAACAAGAAAGCTCTGTACTTAAGCCATCTCAATTGATAAAAATTGCAAACTCACAATTCCCTGGGATGAAGGTATCTTATGCTACTTACCAACAGGGAAGAACAATCGATATTGGCCTAGGGGAACGAAAAAAGGGCGGCGCAACATTAAAACTTAATCCGTATACAGGTGAAGTGGTTGATAAAATAGAGGTTAAAAAAGGAGATTTCGACTTCTTCAGGTTTATACTAAATGGACACAGAGCACTTTGGTTACCTTTTGAAATAGGACGAAAGATCGTTAATTATTCAACCCTTATTTTTGTGGTCCTGTTGATCACTGGTCTTATATGGTGGTGGCCCAAGAAATGGAATAAAACAACTCGTGCCAAAAGTTTTAAAATTAAATGGGGAGCATCCTTCAAACGGGTTAACCTTGACCTTCACAATGTATTAGGATTTTATTCCTTGCTTTTTCTCCTCTGTATTGCATTGACAGGAATGGTATGGGGAATTGAATGGTATAGCAAAGGTTTGTATTGGGTAACAACAGGTGGTCAAACCTTACCTGAACGAGGCAAGCTTTCTTCAGACTCTGTCCAGGCCAACCTCCACTTCAAACCAGAGCAGGCAATTGATATAGCTTTCAAACAAGTGTTGAACAAACATCCAAAGGCTGAAGGCTTTTATTATTCTTTTCCTGATACCGCAAAGCCTAAATCAGTAATTTCCGTAACCGTTTACCCGGATAAAGGGCAATTCTATAATAGCAGGAGTTACAAGTTCGACCAACATACCCTAAAAGCCCTCAACAGCTCTGATGTTTATGATATTTCATTTGACGAGGCCTCATCCGGACAGAAGTTGCGCAAGATGAATTACGACATACACGTTGGGAGTATCCTTGGGTTCCCAGGGAAAGTCTTGGCATTCCTTGCAGCCCTTATTGGAGCAAGCTTACCTGTCACCGGTTTCATGGTCTGGTGGGGAAGGAAATTCGGCAAGAATAAAAAAGAAAAGAAGTCAAGGAATACGACAACAAATACTCCGGAAAAATCAGTTGGAACCGCTGAACTGCCGAAAGTAAAATTAAGACGACCTATGCCAGTCTTACAGAGCAATGCATTACAGAAATAGATATTCCGTCCAAACTAACATACATGTTTCCTACTATGTCTAAGCTGATCTCTGGTTCAGGATGACTATGGAAAAAACCGTAGTATTTCTGATCAATAATCTTCTAAACCTACCTAAGCCAAATGAGAAAAATCGACAAAAGTATGATCGATATTCTAAATGCCTCCTTGATATCTTTAAGCCTTTATCAAGTTTTATCAAACAAACCCTACTTTCTTACAGAATGAATGAGCTTTAGATTTATATTAACTCAGGAACTTATGAAACTAAAGGATGGAACTAGCCCCTCAAACCTCATTTTATCTAATTCTCTCTAAATGAATAAAATCTTTACTTGTATTGCCATTCTAATAACCTTATGCTTATCAGCAAATGCGCAACAGTACAAAACACTATGTGCACCAAGCTCAGATGTTTCAATCTTTTTAAATAGTGGAAAAAGCAAGAGCTGGAAAATGCAGCAAGCTTCTAAACTTAGCAGCGGAAAAGAGATTTCATCTCTTAACTACGATAGTAGATCATGGCTTCCTGCAGAAGTACCGGGAACTGTTCTAAGTAATTTAGTAGCTAATGGTATCTACCCCAATCCGTACTTTGGAGATAATAACCGAAAGAAAAGAAATCTTATACCTGATATCGCTGAAGCTGGAAGAGACTTCTATCATTATTGGTTTCGAACAGTTTTCAAGGTTCCTAATACTTTTCAGGGAAAGCGCATTTGGTTGAAGTTTAACGGCATTAACTATAGATGCGCAATCTGGCTAAATGGGAAAAAATTAGGTAACATGACAGGAATGTTTAATGACCAGACTTTTGACGTTACATCCTCAGTAAATAGGAGTGGCGGAAATGCTCTTGCAGTAGATATAGAACCTGTGGATTTTCCAGGTGCATATGATAAGGTTGGAGCTAAGCGGACAGGTGCTGTCGGTGAAAACCATAATGGTGGAGATGGAGAGATAGGAAAAAATGTAAGTATGCTGATGAGCGTTGGATGGGATTTTACTGTACCGGATGGTGTTCGTGATCGTAATACTGGAATTTGGAGGGACGTAGAACTTTTCGCAACAGGAGAGGTAACACTGTCACATCCATTTGTCAAAACAGAATTTCCTGATTCCGACACAACTTTGTCCAAAGAAACGATCTCCGTAGAAGTATATAATGCATCCCCTGCTCGTAAGCAGGGAATAGTTACCGGTAGCATTAAGCAGTTGGGAGTTCAATTTTCGCAACCCCTTACTTTGGAACCCTATCAAACTAAAACAGTTGTTTTTACTCCTGAAAAGCATAAAAATCTAATCATCCATAATCCTAAACTTTGGTGGCCGGTAAACAAAGGTGCACCCTACCTATATAATTTAGATTTGAGTTTTTCCGTTCAAAATAAGCGAAGCCATCAATTGAACACCCGTTTCGGAGTTCGTACAATTACCTCAGATCAAAATACCCCCGACAAGTCCCGTCGGTTTATCGTTAACGGCCAGCCTGTATTTATACGTGGTACTAACTGGGTTCCCGAAGCTATGTTGCAAAATAACCGCCAACGGACTTATGCGGAGTTACGTTATACCCGGCAAGCAGGCCTGAATCTGATTAGGCTTTGGGCTGGTGGGGTGGCAGAGTCCGACTACTTCTACGAACTTTGCGACCAGCTGGGCTTGATGGTATGGAACGAATTCTGGATCACTGGCGATACACGTATGCCTGTTGATACTGCTTTGTACTTCAGGAACGTAAGTAGCACTATCAAACGAATTCGCAATCATGCTTCTATAGCCTATTACGTAGGTACAAACGAATCTAAAGAATTACCAGGGGAGGGAGAATTTATTCTTTCTTTAGATGATACCCATGGCTATCAGGAACAATCAGAATGTTGCGGGATCCATGATGGAAGTCCCTACAAATACGAGAACCCAATGCAATACTTCGAGAACACTGCCTCTCCCCGCGGTAGTCGCGTAGATGGTTTTAACCCTGAGTATGGCGCCCCTTGTACACCGGTACTTGAATCACTGAAGCGAATGATGCCCGAAAACGATCTCTGGCCAATTAATGATTCCGTATGGAACTACTTAGACGGCAATGGATTCCACCAGGTCAATACGAAATACCGTCAGGCAGTAAATGAGTTCGGGAAGTCGTCTTCAATAGAAGAATATGCGAAAAAAGCTCAATTCGTAGGAGCTTTAAATTTCCGGGCTATTTGGGAGGTATGGAACTACAATAAATTTAACTTCGGCGATCGCTGGTCTTCCGGCTTCCTATTTTGGTATCACAATAGTCCTGTTCCACAAACGGCCTCTCGTTTGTACGATTGGTTCCTCGAACCAACTGCCGCGCTTTATTATTCCCAAAATGGATTAGCCCCTTTACACCCTCAATTTGATTATTTAAAGAATTCGGTCTCTATCTACAATGATTACCGTACTTCCTTTGCCGGATATACGCTAGAGGCGACAGTCTATAACATGGATGCCGTAGCCGTTTGGAAAAAGACAAAAGTTGTTGATATTCCGGCAGACGGAGTAGTCAAAGATGCACTCTTGATCGAATTTCCTGAAAGGCTTAGCCAGGTGCACTTTGTTAAGTTGATTTTAAAAGATAAGAATGGGAAACTTGTAAATGATTCCTTTTACTGGCGCTCAAATGATCAATACAAAGGACCATGGACAATGACGGGGCCTGCAGTATCTGGCTTTTCTGAAATTGATAAGCTGAATAAGGTTAATTTGAGTGTTGCTCTAAGCAAAAAAACTATTGATAGTAAGACAATCTTGTCAGTAACGGTTAGAAACCCCACTCAGGGAATAGCTTTTTTCACTCAATTAAAACTGCAATATCCCGACGGAACCAACATTTCTCCTGCCTTTTACTCAGACAACTTTTTTTCATTGCTTCCTGGAGAAGCTAAAAAGGTTGAAATTGAGCTTCCTCCCTCAGCAAACGGAAAAGCAGTTACGCTCATAACCGGCGCATTCAATTCAGCAGAAATAAGATCTAAAATCAAAGTTAGCAATGACTAGAAAAAGCCTTATTCACTCCATCCTTTCCGTTTCCCTTTTTGTAAGTAAAATCGCCTTTGCGCAAAACAGCGGTACTTTGCCTGCCTGGGCCTGGGGACCTTTTTTACGTCCTTCTGGTGTAAACCCTATAATTTCACCAGATTCAAGTTCCGTGTTTATTGATCCTATGAGTAACTCAACTATTCGATGGGAAGCAAATGACACCTTCAACCCTGCGGCCGCAATTAAGAATGATAAAATAATAGTTATCTATAGATCTGAGGATAATAGCGGAGCAAAGATCAGCACCCGAACTTCACGTCTGGGCTATGGAGAAAGTAAAGACGGCTTTCATTTTACTCGATGTAAGCAGCCCATCTTATTTCCTGCTGATGACGGACAAAAGGCTTTTGAATGGCCGGGAGGTTGCGAAGACCCAAGAATAGCATTAACAGAGGATGGAACTTACTTAATGTTATATACACAGTGGAACCGGAAGGTACCACGCCTGGCTTCAGCAACTTCAAGAGATTTAATTCACTGGGAAAAGCACGGCCCTGTCTTTCAGGATGCCTATAATGGTATTTTTCATAACATGGCCACCAAATCTGCCTCTATACTTACCAGGATCAAGGATAATCGTCAGATCATCACAAAGTTGAACGGCCAGTATTTTATGTACTGGGGTGAGCGACATGTTTATGCTGCAACTTCTAATAACCTTGTTGATTGGAAACCTCTTACCAACGATAAGGGAGACCTTATAATCCTTGCCTCTCCCAGAAAAGGCTTTTTCGATAGTGATATGACCGAATGCGGCCCTCCTGCTGTTCTAACTAAAAAGGGAATTATCTTATTTTATAATGGACGGAACCATTCTGATTCCAGAGGTGATAAGCGTTATTACGGAGGCTCTTACAGTGCTGGACAAATGTTATTTGATAAAAAGGCACCAGCAAAACTAATTGACAGGCTTGATGAACCATTCTTTATCCCAACCGAAGCCTTTGAGAAGCGCGGACAATACAGCAAGGGTACAGTATTTATAGAGGGGATGGCTTGGTTTAAAGATCGTTGGTATCTGTATTATGGGGGCGCAGATTCAAGGGTTGGAGTAGCTGTCTATGATCCAGGGAGGTCTCATTCACTGCAGAAAAAAGCAAAATATCAGCTAAAAAACTAAGACATCTATTCCAACTGAAACTTCTTTTTTCAATAAGCTAATGCTCAAAGAAAAGAATTAATAATATGAGTCGCCTGAAACAATGGCGACCCATACTATTAGCAACTAACCTTACCACTGGATCTGCTGATCCTGATCAGGTATCAAGGTGTTTAAATCACGTTGCATGGATAAGGTGCCCTCTACCTTATATTTTAAACGCTGCCCCGGTACTGTAGTATAGTCTTCGAACTCGTATGACAGATAAAGGGTGATATAAATATGCTTCAGATAAGGTAGCTTTGGATCCCAGGCCTCCTCTATGGTATAGTAAGATTGATCTGCCCCTACCTTAAACTTGTTATTAGCGGTATTATCACTCCAGATCTGAAGTTTCTTTTTCTGAATATCAATAACATCATCGGTGAACTTAATAAACACTTTATAGTTTTTACGGTCCGTATAGTCAATATCCCTGATGCCAGCGTAAAGAAATATAGTTTTGTTGTCTACCACATAAGTACGGTGATTATTCAGAGTTAAAGGCTCGCTATTATTTCCATCAAGATAGATCTTATACAAAGTTCCTCCATATTCGCCCGAATAGTCATTAAACGGAGTGATACGAAGCATAGCCCTTCTATAGTTCTTGTTAGGGTTCGCTTTATAATCATAGGAAGGATCATCAAGAATCTGCAGAGGGAGCACCCATTTTTCAACCTGATCCAAGTCTCCAAGTGTAAATTCTATAGGGACAGTAACCGTACTTACTCCCGCAGGGACTTCTATCGTTTCGGGCATGCTGTAGTATTTCTTATCCAGCTGTTTAAAGTACAATTCCTGGCGATGTCCGTATTCTTCATGGTTTAATCTCGCCAGCGTATCAGGATCCAGACCGATATGTATAGTACGGGGTTTATTATTAGGAGTCGAGCCACTGATAATGATTGGTAGATTGAACCTCACTTTACCTTCAGGATTATAACGTAAATATGAGGGGGTTACGCCCTGGTCATTAGGTTCTGCCTTAAAAGATGCCATCTGAACAAACTGCTCATTCTCCCATTCGTCATTGCATGAGATAAAGCATAGGGCACTTGTTATTGCTAAAAATATAATGTATATATTCTTCTTCATCGTTTCAGATTAAATAGTTATTCGGGATTGGTCCAGCCTGGATTTTGTATCAGGTTCTTGTTTCTTCTAAGCTCACTAAAGTCAATCGGCCAGAACCACATCTTTAAAGTGAAAATAGACGGTAATGAAGGTGTTTCTACAACCGTATGGAAAAGGTCAGCCTGTGCTTTTGTAGCATAAGCATTGTAGCCATAAACTGGAGCTGATTCTTCGTCAGGAGCATCTGTCCAACGGCGAAGGTCAAAATAGCGATGGCCTTCAGCGAATAGCTCGATCTGCCGCTCCCGCTTGAGCTTTATTCTAAATTTTACCGGGTCTGAATACACCTCATCACTATAATCTGGCAATCCTGCGCGGATACGGATAGGTTGAATTCCGTTTTTCATCTCACCTACATTCCTGGCAATAACGTGCGTTTTAGTACCATCCCAGGAAGGCACGTTAAATGAACCGTTTAATTCGTTCAATGCTTCTGCATAGATGAGCAGCACTTCCGCATAACGTATTGCCGGATCAACTTTCTGTTTTAATCTACTTTGGTCATATGCCGTTACTGCCACATTACTTATATCATCCGGATGCACGTATTTCTTAATTCCAGTCCCGGTCCGGGGCCAGTATGTAGTATTCTTATAACCATTTGGATCGCCGCGATAGTAGTAGATCTGCACATTACTCTTTTCATCTCTTACCGCCTCTGCGTTCAGGAAGTTCCAGGTGGATCCATTATAAGAAACTGAAGCATAGAACCTGGGCTCACGCTGCGCAAATTGCTTATTGACACCTACACCTAAGGGGCCTAGTTCAGGATAGTTTGACAATTCCTGCTGACTTACATAACCTGAAGCACGCTTGGAAGTATTATATCTTCCTTCGTACCCCGTTCTGCCGGCGTACATATCGTTCATGCCTGGTATATCGCTACCATCCTTGGTGTAATAAGCATCCACTTGCTTTTGTGTCATGCCATGCGAGTTATACCCTTTTCCCTCAAGCCGGGGCAATTGGTGTATCACCAGTACGTTTATTCCTTCAGCTCCCTGATTCTGCCCACGTGTGAAGATCAACTCAGGATTTTGAAAGGCAGGAACAGTTCCATTAAATATCGACCGGTAGGATTCGAAAGGATCAATATCTTTCCATCCTGCAGGCCAATTGCTATTAGAAAAATTATTATCAGCCGGGGGGGTAACTGTTGCCGGATAAGCAATATCACCCGTAGTTTTCTTATAAGTTACATACAGCTGGTATTGTCCAAGGTCCATTACGTCTTTTGCTGCGGCCGCTGCTTTTGCCCACTTCGACTCATCATAAACGGCCGAAAGCAAACGCTTACCATCTTTATTGATCAATGCTGCTGCTACGTCTGCCGGAGCTTTACCGTTCGCTAATGGGCTCGCTGCAAATAACAATATCCTGGCGCGTAAAGCTAAAGCTGCCCCCCGTGTCGGCCTTGCAATTTGCTGAATGCCCATCTTAAGTGGAAGTCCCTTAGCCGCCTCAACGAGTTCCTTAGACAAATAATCTGCACATTCTTCGTACGAATTCCGGGGCAGGGCTATCTCATCATATTCCTTTGTATAATCAATACTTTCATCAGGAACGATGGGTACAGGGCCATAAGTTCTCAAGAGTATCCAATAAAAATATGCCCTTAAAAACCGCGCCTGTCCTTTCAGATCCGCGATTTCTGCTCGCGAAAATCTGGTGTTGATATCAATATTATTGATAAAAACAGAAGCTTGCCTGATCCCGTCATAAGCCGTATTCCAGATATCATCACTTTCACCATTCACTCCACTTTCATCATACTGCCCATATTTCCATTTCCTGTAACGGTCATTTTCGTCGCCGAAATACATGTCATCAGCGAAATTAAAGGGAACATTTTTCTTGCTGCTTACATCCTGCATGTAATTATTTCCCAAGAAAGAGTAAGCGCGTGCCAACCAGCGGTTAGCATAATCCGGATTGGAAAAAGCGTCTTCTGTGGTCATTCGTTCATTGAACAAATAATCTGAATCAAGATAATCTGAACAACCGCCAACGATTAATGTAGACGCTATAAAAGTTAAAATAATAAAAGTTCTTTTCATATTCTTCATACTTATAGACTAACTGATATTCCAGCAGACAGCGTTCTGTTTAGGGGGTATGCTTTTCCGTCAGAACTTCCTAATTCAGGATCCCAGAGCTTGAAACTACTGAAGGTAAGCAGGTTAGTACCAATCAAAAACAGACGTGCATTATTAAGATGGGCCTTATTAACGAAGGCCTTAGGAAGCGAATAACCTATATCCAGAGTTTTCAATCTCAGATAAGAACCGTCTCTCAGCCAAAATGTAGACGAGCGGTAATTGTTGGAGTTAGGCCCATAAGTTAAACGGGGAAAATCAGCATTAGGATCTTCATTTTCTCCAAGCTTCCAGCGGTTACTGTTAGCCATATCAGTAAGGACATTTCCCCAGTTCTCGCCCAAACTGAACATGTAAACTGAGGTACCATTTATAAAGTAAGTCGACTTTCCTACCCCCTGAAAGTGCATATTTATATCCAAACCTTTCCAGCGGGCAGAAGTTCCGAACCCATAGGTCAGGTTGGGTCTGGTAGTCGCACCAATAGCAACGATATCAGCATCATTAACAATACCGTCTCCATTTACATCTTTATACTTAATATCTCCTGGCATTACCTCACCAAAGGTCTGTCTCGGGCTATTGCGTATATCTTCATAATCTCTGAACAAACCCAGATCTATCAGTCCTCTTGCCTGCCCTACTCTATGACCCTCCTGGAGCCTATAGGTATAAATAGTGTTTTCCTCATCTCTTTCAATGATCTTATTCTTACTGTAAGTAAGGTTACCGCGGAGAGTTAAGTCTATCCCCAGCACCCTTCGTTTCAGTGCAATATTTCCATCAATCCCCTGTACTTCTACTTTCCCTACGTTTGCAGACGGATTACTTTCCAGGCCAACTATTCCGGGAAGATAATCCCTGCTCATATAGATCCCATCGCGACTTTCCTTAAAAAGGTCGATAGTTCCTGATAACTTATCTCTGAAGAAAGAATAATCCAGGCCAAGATCCTGTTTTGTAGCAATTTCCCAGGTTACGTCAGGAGAGGCTACGGAAGAATAACGCATGCCGGTCCAGGGATTAGAAGAATCAAAATCACCGAAATTATATCCTCCTCCGGTCATTTGTTCAATAGTGTACAAGTAGGGGAATCTGATATCCCGGCCCAGATTATCATTTCCGGTTATTCCATGAGAATAGCGGATCTTAAACATATCCACAAATCCAAGTTCTTTTATTATACGTTCCTCTCCAACATTCCAGGCGCCTGAAATAGCGGGAAAAAAGCCGAACCTGTAATCCTTATGGAAATTCTCAGAACCTGTGTAGCCGAAGTTGAAATCAAAGAAGTAACGGGATTTAAAGTTATAATTGGCACGACCGGCTAATCCCTGTAGTCTTCGCGAAATACCGTTCTTTAGATCAGCTCCAATATTTTGAGTGAATATTTTTGCCTGCTGATTGTACTTAAGTACAGCCCCGAAAGTATGAGCGCCAAAAGCGCGGCTGTATTGCGTTTCCCACTCGAAGAACTCGCGCTTTTCTCCATTCGATCCGGCCGATTGGGTCATTTTCTGCTCTTCTTTAATTCGCTTAAACACAAGTTCCCCATTATTCCGATAACGGCTAACATCCCACAATTCCGGATTCTTATACCTGTTAATCCAATTATCGTTATAAGTATCATACCCAAAACGCCCTATAAACTGCAGGCCTTTAGTAATGAAATCTAATTTCTGGTTCAGGTTCAGGGTGGTTTGAATATTATTATTCCAATTCTCCCTGTAGCCAGTCATAGTTCCCTGTACCCAGGGATTGAACCTGTTTATATCATCATCTGCATTAGTATTACCATCGTCATCTGCTGGGATTCGTCCATCTGAATATACTAGGGGTGCAGTGATGGCATTATACCCCATTAGGGCTGTCCATATCGCGTCAGTACCAACACCAGGATCATTTTGCTTACGTAAGGAGCCCGAAATACCTCCACTAAGCAGGGTAGTTTTGGTGATATCCATATCCACGCTTAAGCGGTAGGTATACCGGTGAAAGTTAGCGTTCGTGTTATAGTCCTTCAGCGCATTGTCAACCTTGTATATCCCTTCCTGGTTCTGATAACTCCCTGACAGGAAGTAACGCGCAGTCTTCCCTCCTCCGCTCATGTTTAGCATACTACGCTGGCTCTTTGCTCCGTTACGCAATAATACATCCTGCCAGTTAACATTCGGAAAAAGGTCCGGGTCTAGTCCGAGGCGTAATATTTCCAATTCTGTTGTTGAAAAGAGCGGTTCCTGGTTTCTGGCAATCTTTGCTTCATTTGCCATCGAAGCATACTGGTAGCCATCCACAAATTGGGGTAGTTTAGTTAACGTACTATAAAAGCCTTCAACTTTAGCATTAATATTAACCTTCCCTTCTTTGCCTCTCTTCGTCTTTATTAAAATAACCCCATTAGCTCCCCTGCTACCATAGATAGCAGTTGCCGAAGCATCTTTTAACACGGTAAAGGACTCCACATCTTCCACATTAATCTCATTCATATCCCGCTCAAAGCCGTCAATCAAAACCAAAGCCGCGTTACTTGCGCCGAAGGTTGAGATACTTCTAACCCAAAATTCAGAAACACTGCCAGGACGGCCAGATGTCTGCATAGCCTGTATACCCGGAACCACACCAGCTAAAGCATCTGCGATGGATGTTGAGGGATTTGATTTGAGTTGACGTACGTCAACCGTTGTAATGGCACCTGTAACTGCTATCTTTTTCTCGGCGCCAGTAGCAGTTATCACTACCTCGTTAAGTACACTGGCTTCCGATTCCTTCAGCACAACATTAACTACCCGCTGTTCTTTAACCAATACCTCCTGCTTATCGAAACCGATATAGTTGAAAACCAGGGTCTGGTAAGGGGGCATCTTTATGGTATAATTTCCGTTAACATCAGTAATAGTTCCTAGTCCTGGCATATTACTGATGGAAATACTAACTCCTATAAGAGGTTCTTTCTTTGCATCCGTTACTTTTCCTTTTACTATTACCTCCTGCTGAGCCAGCGAACTGAAGGATATCGAAAGGAATAGGATACAGGTTAGTAGAATATATTTCATTGTTAAATTGCTTAGGTTTCTAATTACTCTTCTTTAGCTATCTTACGGATAAGCCAATTGTTCGAATCTCCAATGTAAAAGCAGTTCTTCTCTTCATCATAGGCAATGGCCTGGGGAGCGTTAAACCGCGCTTCTGTACGCAGATCCCCATTGGCATAACCGCTCGTACCATTATTGCCCCGTCCGGCAAAAGTGCTTACCCTTCCCTGGGGGGTCAGGATCCGTATCGCGTGGTTAGACCGGTCGCAGAAATAAAAATCGTACTGATCACCACCCGTCTCTCTATAATCGGGATTCTTTACAAACACCCCTTGAACAGGATTATTTAATCGGGCACTGGTACCTACTCCATCAGCGTAGCCGCCCGTATTAGCTGCCAAACCGCAAACAGTATAGGGTACCTTGAAGATCTTCTTTTCGCGGTCATAATCACTCCGCATGATATAGTGCCTGTCATACTCCATCAAATAGGCATAGTCACCAGATGGATGTACCACCATATATACTGCAACTCCGCTATAGGGATTGCTAAAAGCCAGTTTATCTTCCTTAGTAGTAAAATCATATCTTCGAATGTCACCTGCTCTGAATCGGGAATAATACAGTTCACCATTCTGAGGATGCACCATCGTTCCATTAACTCCGCGAGAGTAAACTTCGATCGCTTTGTTTTGAGTAAAGTTTGACTCACGGCTAAATAGATAATTACCATACTTGTTATCAACTGCATGATTGTGAGATACAATAAGATCTTGATTTCCGTCAATCCTCCAGTCTATTACTGATACCCTGTCAAAGTTAGTCCTGAAATAACTGACATATTGCTTCTCAAAATCGATCAATCGCGCGCTGTTTCTGTCGCCAGTGAAATAAAGGTGATTGCGATTCTTCGGATCGAAAGACAGCCAGGTTATTCCTTTAAACGCTCCGCAATCGTTGAAAGGACCTTCTTTTTCCTGAAAGTCGGTTGCAACTTCGTAGTATTTACCAAGAAAGGTAGAAACCAGCCATTTTCTGGTATAGGAGAAATTTTCTTTTGCGGCAGCCTGGGCGACCTCTTTTGCACCATCCATAATGCTAACCTGAATATCCCCATTATAGGCTGTTTCTGGAATAATACAATAAAGACTATTGTTTTTTACGCCTATCACCTTAGCGCTTTTTCCTCCTATGACCACCTTTATCTTGGAAAGATCATTCCCAAAGTTATCGCCATAAACAACCAGGCTGCTACCCGAGCCCCCCTCTTTTGGGTAGAAGTCGGAAATAACTACCGGCCTGGAGGAGTCAAATCCCACTTCCTGTTTTATCTCCTCCTCTTTACAACTTCCCAGGCATAGAAAAATTATGGAAAATAAGGTCCATGGGATTTGCCTGTACAAATCTGATAAGTACTTGTTAATCATAAAATTTAGTTAAATTGGTTATTACTGATTGTCAGCCTCTACTTAGCTTTCTTAGCTGCTAGGACTTATTCTTATTCTGTTGGTTAGTTTTTTCATTGTATTGTTAAAGCCGCTTATAAGATCGATCCCTATTAATCGCCCAACAAATCATTCCCCTAAATAAGGAGGACGCAGTACCCGGTGCATCATCTATCGGTTTACATATCAAAGTAAGTGAATGGCAGACAGTTAATTTATTCAACCTTTTGTCGTCTTGTCTCATGTTGCTAAAGCCCAGAGCTCCATGCATCCTCAATTTTTCACTTAATCCCCCCCAAATTCGACATCTAACATCGCCCCCTTATCACCCTGTTGTCTCATCCATTCATCAAGCTTATGCTGATAATTTGTAATAAGGGTTTTATATTCTGCTTCTTCAGCCAGATTATTCAATTCTTCAGGATCTTTAATAAGATCGTAAAATTCAACGGCAGGGCGATTTGCAATCCTCGATGTAAGCTTTTTTGCCAAAACCTCTGTTTTTGACTTCTCCACCCAGCTTGTCCAGACAAGCTGCTTGTTAGCGGTATTCATCATATATTTGATGTAATAAGGTTTTTCAGCAGTGAGGTTATTGATCAGTTTAAACTTTTTATCTCTGATTGCACGGATTGGATAAGATGGTCCTTCAGGAATGTTATTGTAGATGAGATAAGCACTCTGGCGATGCTCTAAAGCTTTTCCCTTGATCACAGATAGAAAACTTTTTCCATCTAAGCCTGCAATTGGCTTACCACCGGCAATATCGACAAGTGTTGGGGTAATGTCTTCATACTGCACTATGGCTGAATTTTCTGTACCAGGCCTGGTAACTCCCGGCCACTTTACAATCATAGAACTTTTGACTCCATTATCGTATAAACTCCATTTGCCACCCGGAAATTGTGGCCCCTGTTCTCCCAGAAATATTACAATAGTGTTCTTATCCTGCCCTTTTTCCTTCAGCAAATTGATCACATCTCCCACCTGATTGTCCAAGCGCCTTACTTCGGCAAGATATTTACAAAACTCTTCGCGTGTAAACTTGGTATCAGCCCAATGAGCAGGAAGCTTCAGTTTGGAAGGATCGAACTCTAAAGGATCTCCGACAGTCCAGGGAGCATGCGGATTTATGCTCATCAGAAAGAGGCAAAATGGGTTGTCTTTTTGATCCACAAATTCTTTCACACTATCCAGGAAATATTCATCGGTACTTGCAATACAGTTAGGTTCAAAACCTGGAATGATCTGAAAGGGAAAAATTGCTTTGGGTTTAGTAACATGGTCTTTTCCGCTTAACCCTACCCGGTATCCCAAGTTACCAAGATAATGGGCCACACTTTTAATATTGTTGTATACCGGTTTGTGATTTTGGTAAGCTCCGTGCTTGACAGGATAAAGCCCGGTAAAAAGCGAAGCCCTCGTAGGAACACAAACAGGTTCAGAAGCTATAATTTGATTAAATTTCAGGCCTTCCGCGGCAAGGGCATCAATGTTCCGCGTGTTTATATTTTGACCTCCATAACAACTTAGCTGCTTAGAATCAAGATCATCAGCCATAATAATTATAATATTTGGCCGCTGCTCTTTTATAACAGAAGCTGGTTTTCGTCTTTTAGACGCAGATGCAACTATGGCAATCAGTAAAAAGGCAACTGCAATAATTCTCAGACTTATTTTTCTTATTTTCATATCACAAGCTTTTAAACCCCTTTTAAATTTCCTGACTAACCTATATTAAAGTGCTTTGGTAACTTCTAAACTAAAGACATCCTTTTCTGATTCTGTTAATTGTATCCTGATAATGTACAGACCGTCGGATATCTTCTGTAAATCGACTTTTTCCCCATTGCATCTAGCCTGATAAACATGCTTATCATTCAGGCAGATTAACATGCTTGTTCTTTTATTTCCTTCATCAAATAGCTTGAACTTTGCGACGAAAGACGCATTATCCGCACCTAATTTCTGAGCTAGAGGCCATATGTTGTAGCCATAGGTTATTGTACCGGGACGAAATAGCGCACTAAACCAATTCAATACCGGCGATGATAGAGCACCGAACTGGTGCCATCCGCCCCCGTTTCCGGTTTCTACACTAAAATTCTCCCAGCAGTTATAGGAATCTTCCGTTTCCCTTTTCCAAACGTCCAAGGCCGTCTGAGCAATTTTAATGGCTTTTTCCGGCTCATTTAGATCAAGCATTGTCTTCCAAAAAAACCATTGATGGGGCATCCAAACCCGGCCATTCCAGTAACCGTCTTTATTGTAATAAGGAGCACTTTGATCTATTGCTGTAATACCCTGGTCAGTCCAAAGCTTGCCTGGAGAAAAAAGGTTGTCGAGTATTTTTTTCTGCTGTCCTGAAGTACAGATCCCGGCAATCAAGGGACTACAACCATCAAGCCCCATATTAAAGTTCTTACCATCGCGAAATTTTAGTAAGCCTTTAGCCCTACCGTTCTGGTCATGTTCCACATAGCCGTAATAGCCAGCGTCTTCGTCCCATGCATTTTCCTGCAAAGCCTGGCTATAAATATTAATATCAGAATTGTATTGCTCCATATCCCTATTTCTGCCCAGTTGCCATGCGGCCATCCTTAAAAGCTTCGCAAAACGTATTTGATGGGCGGTATTGATCGTAGGTGCTACAAGCCGTTCTAGTTTATTCTGATGTACAAATACTTGCGGAGAGTAATCATCCCAGCCACCCGAGTTATAAAAAATATCCCATGTGCTAAGTAAATTCGATTGCAATTTTCTTGTCGGGGAATTTTCTGCCCCTCCAAGAAATTCATAATACCTTTTCAGTCGAGGATAGAAATAGCTTAAATATTCTGGATTCTGGGTTTTGTTCCATAACTCATTATACAGATAGGCCTGAACTGGTAAAGGTGTGCCATGTTCCAAAAAAGCAGACTGCTCTTTACTATCCATCGTATAAGCATTAAGACTTTCAAGAGCCCTACCCATATTAAGGGCGCAATAGCCTAAACCTATAAAACCGGAATCCCATGTATACAATGAACTCCATTTTTTTCCAGGGGTAGTATGTTTTACATATTGATTTACCGTAAAGGTGGGGTAAAGCAAATTAGTAAGTGTCGTCGCTTCCAATAACTGCAAACTGAATTGGTAAGGGATACCAGCTCTATTAATTGAACGATGAGATAGCGCATCGCTTTCCTTTTCAAGTAATCTTTGCCCATCTTCCCAGCGCCTGTCAAAGGATCTTAACTTATTAATCACCTCTATTTTGCTAAATCCTGATACGATATACACATACCGGGAAGCTCTTTGTCCGGGCTTAATCTTGATCGGGGCAGAAAAGATATTTTTAAACCAACCCTTTCCATTACCTCCAATTCGGGTAGGCTTTACATTTTCCTTTTCAGATCGTACCAGGTGATTAAATATGCTTAGTACTTTATCAGGATTGTCGTCTGATAATTCTCTCTCTTCTGCAGAATGATCATCCCAAACAATTCCATAATATTCTTTTATGTCATCAAATTTAAGTACAGCGGCATTCGGGAGTACCTGCTCTATTTGTTTTGGAGTAAAGTTCAGCTGTTGGTCAACAAAATTTATGGATGAAATCTCTGTTCTTTTAACGAGTACAAAACCATCGATCCTGCAAATCGTGTTATTCATCGTTTCTAAAGAGAAATCGAAATCACCATTTGGCAAGTCATCCACATCTATCTCAGCTATTGAATACCCATCAGATCTTTGGATCGTAATAGGCTTTAATAGACGTCTATTCACCACAGGTTGCAGTATGGCACCCGATCCCGAAATAGCTTTGGCTCTTATCACGATCACACCATTTTTAAGCCTCCTGTTGTTTGAAACCTTGTATATCAACGTTCCTTTACCGTTCCTCCCACATATAATTGCCGTATTACTCACTGAGCTTTCATCCCTCACCTGTCCCCGCAATTGCCCATCGTATACCAGGTTATAGTTCCAGGGCTTAACGCTTTCTAAAAATTGTTGATAGTCTGGAGCCCGGTACCATTCTACCATTGCAGGTAAAACAGCGGCCACTTTTCTTTCATAGGGGTAGGTAATTGAACTAAAAATATTTAAAGCAAGGCTTCTGTTGCTGCCCGTATTATTGACAAACTCTGCTTTAATCAATCGGCTTCGTTCATCTACCTTACAAACTGCGACATCACAAAATACCCTGTCTTTCCATTCCAGTTCAAATCGGTAGGAGTAATAAGAAAGATCGGGAGTAGCTCTCCAGGGATGATAACCCGATTCACGCTTGACATTAGCTAAAGGAGTTAGATTTCGAAAATATAAAGAGGGTTGAACAGCGACATCAAAGCGGATCCCATTATTTGCTGCAGGTATATGAGAAACACCAACAGAACGGTCTGAGTATGGTCCCCAATCTGGAAGGGCCATATCATGTGTTCCTTTGAGAGAATTAGTAAATCCTTTTTCCCAGGAAGTATAAATTGACGGACTTGGTTGAGCAAACGAATTTACCAGTAACTCTAGCCAAACTATCGCTGTGAGAAGTATTTTATAAGATTTGATCATGGTTGAAAATCAGACTACTTACCGGCAGAAGAATGCTTGTCATTCTAATTTGCTGTCAGGTTCAAATTAAATTGATGGCGTTGCTATTATTTGTTCATGTTATTGTCGAATTGTCTCAAACTTGCCCTGATTACGCTTAAAAAACAAACACAACAATCAGACAATCAAGGAATTAAACAGAAAAATATTTAGATAATACTATCAATAATAGAGTATTTAGTTACAATATCAGGACCTATTAAGTATATTTGATACTGACTGATTATGAACTTCCTACTTCGAGCCACAACTTTCCTGGTAATGATTTTCTGTTCCTGGGCCTTAACCAGCTCGTCCCAGTCATACTATTTCAAACATTACCAGGCTGAAGATGGATTAGCTCATAACTCAGTTACTTCTATCTTCCAGGATAGCCGGGGACTGATGTGGATAGGAACCCGGGGTGGGCTTAATCGTTTCGATGGGTACAGTTTCAAAATTTACCGCAACAAAAAAAACAAGTTTGGGAACGTAGGCAATAACGTGATAAGGGATCTTGCAGAGGATAAAAATGGGATGCTTTGGGTCGGAACCGGAAAAGGAGTTTTTATGTTCGATCCGGTGAAAGAAGTGTTTACTGCCCTCGAAGGAGCAGCTCAGGCGTATATTAATGATCTGGTGATTGACGACGAGAACAATTTGTGGTTTTCTGCCAATTCATCGCTGTATAAGTATGATCAGAAAAAAAAAGAGTTAAGGGATTTTGGAATAGTCGCCTCTTGCCTTGCCATAGACACGAGAATGAATTTATGGATAGGCAATAACGAAGGTATCATCTCTGTGTATGGTATAAGAAATAAGTCTATGACCAGGATAGAATTGTTTGATAATCTTACCCCGCGGCATCTTAGATCAATCAGCGAGATATATCCTGTGAATGAAAATGAAATACTGATCGGATGCTTTAAACAAGGTCTGAAGAGCTACAATAGAAAGACGGGAGCAATTATAAATTTAACACTTGGAAGCAGTGATCACTCAGACATGTATGTACGTGATATTGCAAAGGGGGAGCAGGATGAGTATTGGGTTGGTACAGAATCTGGGATCTATATTTATAATCTTAAAAGCAATTCGATCCGTAACCTTCGCAAAAAACCTGGCGATCCTTATTCCTTAGCAGACAATGCAGTATATACCTTATGCAGAGATAGTCAGGGAGGCTTGTGGGCAGGAACCTTTTTTGGAGGGGTGAGCTATTACTCTAAAGAAAATGCCCGTTTCAATAAATTCTATCCGGTCCATAGTGAAAATTCTCTTTCTGGCGAAGTAGTACGCGAAATCTGTTCGGATAACAAGGGCAATCTCTGGATAGGTACAGAGGATGGAGGTATAAATAAATTTAATCCTGTTACACAGCTTTTCACCAACTATAAAGCCAACGGTATGAAGGGAGCGATCTCTTATCCTAATATTCATGGTCTGCTTGCGCTAGACAACCAATTATTCATAGGGCCCTTTCTTCATGGAATGGAGATAATGGATATGCGAACAGGTTTGATAACTAATAGATTCAGGCTAATCGGAAATGGAGAGGACCAAACCAGCGATTTCGTCCTCTCCATCTACCTTACGCGTGACAGTACCCTTCTCGTTGGCACAGCCTACACAGGTTCTGGTCTTTTCAAGTATGACAGAAGGAAGAAAACGTTTACTAGGATAAGCCAGATTCCTTTCAACTCCTATGTATTTGCCATAACCGAAGATTCTAAAGGTAATATTTGGACTGGAAGCGTATCCCAAGGCGCATTCTATTACAATCCTAAGACGGGAAGATATGGCAATCTAAGGTTTGGTGACAAGGTCAAAGATAAAATTATTAATGAGTTTGCCGTCTATGGCATTTTCGAAGATAGTAATCACGCGCTATGGTTTACAACCGAAGGTGGCGGCCTGATCAGGTTAAGTCCTGATAGAAGAACGATAAAGAAATTTAACATTCAGACAGGATTGCCTACGAATATTCTTTTCAGGATCCTTGAAGATGATACCGGCCACCTTTGGATAAGTTCTCTTAAAGGTTTAATCTGTTTGAACATGCGCACATATGATTTCAAGGTCTATACTAAAGCTAACGGCTTAATCACCGATCAGTTCAACTTCAATTCGGCATACAAAGACAATAACGGAAAAATGTACTTTGGCTCTGTAAAAGGTCTTATAGCTTTTAACCCTAAAGAGTTCAGGCAAACTGATATCAAACCCTTAACCTATATAACGGGCTTCCAGATCAATGACAAAGAAATTACTCCGGACCTTCCAAATGGACCTTTGAAGAAATCTATTTTATATACCGACTCGATAGTTCTCGCTTATAATCAAAACAATTTCAGTATCGAATTCGCAGCCTTAAACTATTCATCTCCCGAGGTTACCCGTTATGAGTTTCAAATGCAGGGCTTGGATAAAAGCAGTACCTACTTGAGTAAAAACAGAAAGGCTTATTTCACAGATTTGTCTCCCGGAGAATATACTTTTATTTTAAAAGCTAAAAGTAATGTAGGTAGCTGGATTGGAAATGAACGAAAACTTCATATTAGGATACTTCCTCCGTTCTGGAAAAGCGAAATTGCGTACGTCATTTATATACTAATCCTCTCGCTTAGTCTATTCTGGGCTATTCGCTACTATCACAGGAATTTAGAAAGAAAAAATCTCCAGAAACTCAGGCTATTTGAACATGAGAAAGAGAAAGAGATCTATCAGGCCAAGATTCAATTCTTTACCAATATTGCCCATGAGATACAGACACCCTTAACCCTTATCCTGGGACCTGTCGAACTCATGGTGAATGATGCGGATGAAGAGAGTGAAATGAAAGAAAACCTGCTAATGGTAGAGAAACATGCGCAACGTCTTTCTGAATTAACAGGACAACTTCTGGACTTCCGAAAGACGGAGACGCATCAATTCGGGCTAAACTTCGTTAATACCAATATCAACAAGCTTTTAAAGGAACAGGTAGTAGCTTTTCAGAAAGAGGCGGAAAAGTCACGGATCTTCCTCCAACTTGAATTGCCTGATTACGATATAATTGCGTTTGCAGATAAAGAAGCACTTGTAAAAATAACTTCTAACCTTATATCAAATGCATTAAAATATGCAGGAAGTGCTTCAAAAATACAGCTTGAAGCTATAGGACCTGATAGTTCTCACTTTTCAATTCAATTCTGGAACGATGGCAAAGGCATTCCAGATGATTATCGAGAGCAGATATTTGAGCCGTTCTTTAGGGTTGAAAGTCAGGACAAACCAGGAACAGGTATAGGTCTTTCGCTGGCTAAATCTCTCACGGAGCTTCATAGTGGAACCTTAAAGTTACTATCAGGGGAAACAGACAACGTCATCTTCGAACTGACATTACCCATTCATCAGAAATTTGAATTTAATTTAAGCAGCTGGAAAAATAAAAACTAAAATGACTGACAGTATTTTATTAATTGACGATCACGAGGATATCTTAAAGTTCTTATCCACAGTCCTGCGACAGGATTACAAGCTATATACCGCACTTGATGGAGAAAGCGCTCTATCAATCCTGAACACAGAGATCGTGGATCTTATTATTTCAGATATCATGATGCCCGGAATCGACGGCTTTGAGCTTTGCAGGGTTATAAAATCCAATGTTGAATATTGCCACATTCCAGTCGTACTGTTAACTTCGAAAAACTCACACCAGGCTCACATTGAGGGATTGGAATCAGGTGCCGACCTTTATATTCAAAAGCCGTTCTCTCCCGGTTTGCTTAAAGCCCAAATAGCCAGCCTGCTAAGGAACCGTCTGAAAATAAAAGAACATTTTGCCAGTTCGCCATTTGAAGATGTTCGTGTAATGGCTCACTCTAAGACAGACGAAGCATTTTTGAAAAAATTGGATGAATACATACGCAAGAACATAAAAGATCCGGATCTGAATATCGATGAGCTTGCAGATCATATGAATATGAGCAGGCCGACATTGTACAGGAAAGTAAAATCGCTTTCCTCTTTGTCTCCAAAAGAATTGATAGATGTTACCCGCTTGAAAAAGGCTGTACGACTGATGGCACAAAATGAGTTTTCACAGTATGAAATTGCCAAGATGGTAGGATATGGAAGTCAGAGCCTTTTTAACAAGAATTTCCAGCGCTACTTCAAAATGGCTCCCCTTGAATACCTGAACTCTCTCAACAAGTCGTCTAAAGAAGAGGAAATCAATTAAGAGATTCCCGGTAATAAGGCTTTCGTAAAAGCTTCCCAAAGCCGAAAAGGATAAGGGAAGCTTTTGCTGTTGATTTCCTTTCTAATACTTGAAGACTTTACCATCAACAATTACTTCCTGACGATCCTGGTCGAATGTAGCTTTGCCCCCTGTACGTACTGCTGCGTTTGTCATTATAGTGGCAATAGAATGATAATACCCGGCTTCAACCGGAGCATTAGGTTCTTTCCGGCTGCGAATACATTCCAGCCAGTTCCTCATATGATTAGAGCTTAATACATCTGCGCCGGTATTGGCGGATGCCGCCGCAGCTGAAGGAGCAGAAAGTTTTACTTCAGAAAGCAAGTTGGCCTTCATCCCCATTGCTGCCGCTGCTTTTTCCGTTAAGCCTCCTTGCGGAGAAATTTTATTGGTGATCAGATTCAGCTCGCCACCATTTGAGTAATAGATTTCTGCAGGTCTTTCATCCCCATTATGCATTCTTGAGCTGAAAACTACCTGAAAACCTTCCGTCTTGTTATTTAAAGGACCATAATCAAACACCGCGGTTGTTGTATCCCAGTTACGCCTGCCGTCTTTCCATTGATAGATCCCCCCATTTGCTGTTACACTACGCGGATGAGGCAAACCGGTGAACCAGTGAACAGTATCGATCTGGTGGCTCATCCACTGCCCCGGCATGCCTGAAGAGTAAGGCCAGAACAACCGGTATTCGAGATAGATCCGGGGGTCAAAAGTTTCAAAGGGACGGTTTAACAAAAATCGTTTCCAATCTGTATCCTTCTCTTTTAATTTAGATACAAGTTCTGGCCTGCGCCAGCGTCCCGGTTGATTCACATTCCAGCTCAGCTCCACCATGGTGATGTTCCCAAACTTACCCTGCTTAATAAAATCTGCCGCGGCCTGATAGTTCTGCCCGCTTCTTCTCTGAGAACCTATCTGGAGAATCTGCTTAGACTTTCTGACAGCCTTTAAAGCTTCCCTGGCATCGTCCATAGTTTCAGCAAAGGGCTTTTCACAATACACGTCCTTCTTATTCTGAACAGCTTCAATAGCATTCAATGCATGGGAAAAATCTGGAGTGCTAATGATAACCGCATCAAGATCTTTTAAGGCATACAGCTCATCATTGTTCCTGCATGTAGCTATTCCATGACCGATCTTCTTTTTAATATGCTCGGCTCCCAGGTCCCGACGATAATTCCAGAGATCTGAAAGAGCTATTAAATCACAATTCAGCTCCTTATAATGGTTCAGAAAACAGGGGAACAAGGTATTTTGAAACCTGTCTGAAAATCCGACAGCTCCAACTCTGATACGATCATTTGCGCCAATTATATTGCCATAGCTTTTTGCCGACATACCCAGGGTCCCCGCATAAGCTCCGGTAGCAGCTATTACTGCTTTTTTAATAAAGTCCCTTCTCGAATTTTCCATAAATAAAACCTTAAAGTGTTTTTATACGGATATTTCTGTAAGAGACCTTATTACCATGATCCTGCAACAGAATACGGCCTTTTTCCGCCTCACCAAAATCTTCCCAGTTCTTATACTTACTATTAGCCACCAATTCACGGAACTTTTTTGATCCGCGTTCATATTCAACTACCTTTATCCCATTCAGCCAATGTTCAACATGATTATTGGGGTAAACCCTGATTTCTCCCGAGTTCCACTGCCCGATCGGCCGCATGGAAGAAGAAGGTTTATTAGAAGGAATCAGGTCGTAAAGAGAGGCCAGCTTTCTATTTCCATTCATTCCAAGCTTAGCATCAGGATGACGATCATCATCCAAAATCTGGAATTCAAGACCAATTCCTGATTTATCAGTTTTTTCCTTTTCAGTAACAAAGTATTTCACACCACTATTCGCGCCTTCTGTAAGTTTGAAGTCGAACTTTAAGATGAAAGCAGAATATTGATTAGCAGTAACAATATCTCCACCCGAACCTTGTTCTTCACCATTAGAAGGTTGTATAGTAAGTACTCCATCTTTCATTTCCCAGCCCCTTTCAGGAAAATGATCTTTAAATATAGCTCGCCATCCTTCGCCATTCGTACCATTCCAAAGAAGCTTGAAGCCTTCCTTTTTCTCACTTTGACTTACCGAATTTATATAAGGCTCTTTTGAAGTCTTGCTTTGCCCCCATGCTGTTCCTGAAGCAAAGAACATTAATAGTCCCGCGAAAAGTAATTGGTTAGTTTTCATAAATTACACTATCGTTCTATTGTAAATGTGTGTTTTTGTTAGCCTGGTTAATGCATCTATCGTTCAGGTTGCCCTATCTCTATTCTTTGGAAACAAGCTTTTCCTGTGTCAGCTTCCTGATCAGATCCGTTTCCTCTTTCTTGTAAGGCGTACCATCTGCGTTAAAAATATCATGAAACCACAGCTTTGGCTCGCTACCATCTGGCAGAGGTGTATCCCAGGCATATTTCGTATTGGTTTTACCGTCCACAAACCCCCAGTTGATGGCAGCTACATTTTCCTTTTTCAACATCGGTAAGGTATTGATAAAGGTACTATTACGTGTACGGGCCATGTATTCTGTACAGATTAAGGGTTTACCATGCAGTTTCAAAAGTTCGATCGTTCTCAAGTGACGACCTGGATCATCATAACAGTGGTAAGAGACCACGTCGGAGTTCATCAACTGAAAACGATTAAGTTCAGCAAAATTCTCTCCCCAGCTCCAGAGGCCCATCGTTAATGGTTGTTCAGGGTTTACTTCCCTTGCCCAACTTACAACCTTTGCAAGCAAAGGCATAGTAGTACCTAACTTACCACTATTCCCTGGTTCATTATACAAATCCCAGAGAAGTATCCTTTTATCCTTTGAAAAAGTCCTCAAAACATCTTTCACATATACCTCCAAAGCCGCATAATTGGATTGCTCTTTGTAAGCCGGGTCTCCCGGATCTTGCATCCAACCCGAATTATGTACACCCGGCTTTTTCGCCGGTTGTTTTCCTATTGCAGGTATCTTATTCCAGCAATCGTCAAAAAATACCAGTACAGGCCTTATTTTATGCTTATCTGCAATTTTTAAGAACTGGTCCATACGGCTTTTAAATCCTGCCGGATCAGCCTTATAGGCAAGACTATGCAGATATACCCTAGCAGTGTTCATTCCAAGGCCTTCTGCCCATCCCAGCTCTTTATCAATACGCTTTGGATCGAAAGTCTCGGCCTGCCACATCTCGAGTTGATTAATTGCATTAGCGGGTATATAATCAGAGCCTACCAGCCAGGGCTGTTTGGCATACCATTCATGGGCCTTTTCTGCCGACCATACTTTTTCCGGTGCTATTATCTGCTGCGAAAAGGCAACCGGGACCTGTAGGAGGAAGGCCGCGATTAAAAAAATAAATAGTTTTGATTTCATAAATGTTGTTGTTCTTGGCTGCGTAATATCACATCTACATTGTTAGATTGTTCGAAATCACATGCAGCGCCTATTATCTCGAAACTCAAAGTAAGCGATTGGCCACAGGAGAATCGATTCATACCTTTCTCGATTCGTATCAATTAAAGCTGCGCTTAATTCACATAACCGCAGCTTCAAGTATCAGTCAATCTCAATTTTGTCCCTCATCCGTCACTGCTTCTTGCCATGTCTCCCACATAGGAATACTAGCATCATAACCAGTATACCCTGGATTTTGACTAAGGCGGGCTCCGCCATTAGCGTCGATCTCCCCCTGCGGTACCGGCCAGTTAATATTATGTGGAGCCATTGTGTAAGAACGGTTTCTTACAGTTACTTTTCCTTTATTATAGAAATCACTGTAATGCTGAATCCTTTGAAACCAGTAGCTATTCTGATCCAGATTATTAACATTATATACATTTCCCCACTCATCGGCCTTCCCACTTAAAGCAAGACAATAAGATACTCTGCTCATCTCGGTAAAACGCCATTCCTCCATATGAAGCTCCCTGGCCCTCTCACTCATAATATCACCGATATTAACAGTGGTATATACCTGGTTACACTTTGCTCTTCTTCTCACAATGTTCACATCCTCAGTAGCTCCCCCAATATCTCCCTTATAAAATTTTGCCTCAGCCCGCAACAGGTAAGTTTCTGCAAGTCGGTAAAAATACCAGTCGCCAGCCCCTCCCCTGTGATCCGCATTATTTACATTACGTGTGGCCACAGGGTCTTCGATATAATATTTATAGTGCGGATAGCCGAACCAGTTACGGATAGTATCTGTAGATAAGAGTTTACCACCAGTACCAATCAGACGAAGATTTTCACCAAAATTCTTACTTGAGGGGTCGTTGTACTTCAGTGACTCCATTGTAACCCAATTGCCTACTGCAGTGCTATGGCGCAAATCACCCTGATCATCAACTCCGTTCAAGTACCAAACCCCTTTTTGAGCATAGTAAGTTGGCCGGATAACTCCAATACCACGGCCTAAGGCCCTGTTATAATCATACTGTGCACGGTAATTTGCATTCGAACGTGCGTAAAATCTCACAGCTTGCTTTCCATCAGGAGTCGTCGTGGCTGCGTTATCAAGCATTGGCCCCCAATTTCGTATTGCTTCCAACTTAATAGCCATGTCGGTTTCATTCCGGTTAATCATCACCAGGATACCTTCTTTGTTGGCATTTATTGCCTTATTTTCTGGTCGGTGCAAATCCCATATAACATTACGTGTAACCGGCCATACTTCAGAATATGGACTAATAAAGTTCCCGAAAGTATTGGTCATAAGGGAATACCCGGATTGGTTGATCAGGGTATCAGCTTGTGCTATCGCTTTGTCCCATTGTCCGGTAGCCAGATAACACTTTATCAGCAGCTGACGGCATGCACCTTTGTTCACCATACCGGTAAGGCTCATTTGTGCCTGGTTAGGAACCCATTGAACCGCCTTTTCCATATCCTGGGTTAACATCTCCAATATTGCCGAACGTTTTGTACTCCGATAATTAGTTTTTGGAGTTTCCAGGATCTTAGTGATTAGAGGGACATCTTTGAAATGAAAACAAAGGGACATGTAACGGATTGCACGATGGAAAAGTGCTCGCCCCTCGTAAGCTTTTATTTCGGCAGGCGTCAAACCCTTAACCCTGTTAGCATACGTTAAGATCGTATTGGCATACTTTATCCCATTATAGGTTTCATCCCAAAAGAAAGGCATCCGCTCAGGCATTGTGGTTGGAGTTACCCGGGTGGCGATATCGGCAAGGATATTACCATCATCAGTCTTTCCTGCAACGGCGACATCTGTAAACATATACTCCGTGCTCATTGGGCGACCGAGATCTGTGGTGGTATTAGTAAAGGTCCAATAAGATCGCAGGTGACGGTCGCATATGGCCATTTGTGCATCCAAACCGCTTTGAGTGCTAAAGGTTGCATCAGGCTCAAAGAAAGAAAGAGGTTCCGGCTTCAGAAAATCCTCCTTACATCCGGAATGTCCCAAGGCAAGCAGAATTACCGCCAAAACTGATTTTGATGCCTTGCTAATTGTCTTGTTAAAGTTCTTTTTCATCGTTCTGTTAGCTAAAAGGTTAGACTCATTCCGAAGGTGTATATTCTTGGCGCTATTGTACCTGTTTCTATATCCCAGTATTCCCAGTTTTTATCCTTGTTCCATACGGCAACATTCCTTACCGTACCATAGACTCTTAGCCGCTCAACACCATGGCTGGCAAGTAACCTGGACGGCAAGTTGTACCCGAGACTTACATTTTCCAGGCGAATAAAAGAGCGGTCGTAAATCCTGCTCGGAGTATTCACACCGGAAGGTCCCTTCGCATCTAACCTACCGTAGAAGTTGCTTGGATTTTCTGGTGTCCAGTAATTTCTCTCATAGGTATTCCACAGATAAGTTACCTCCGACCCTCCGTTCGTTTGGTTCAGGTAATTGGAGTTACGGCTCTTATGGCCCCAGTAGGAATACATGTTAAAGGATAAGCTCAAGTTTTTCCAGGTGAAGTCATTTCTCAGTGACCACATGATCGGAGCATTTTCCTGTCCCAGGAACTCCTTATCGCTGTTGTTATAAACTGGCGAAATACTTCCATCTGCGTTAACCTTGTCGTCAGCAGTATAAAGATTAGCAACCTTAGGGTCTCCCGGTCGTTGACCATATTTTTTGGCTTCCTCTACCTCATTCGCTTGCCAGATTCCTGTTACACGATAATCCCATATTGAATTGATAGGCTGTCCGATAAACCAGCTGTTTGATATATCATCCCGCTCTTTCGTCCCAACTACGTTTCCATTTGCATCCAGGACATTATCATAGATGTAATAAAGGTTTTTGATCGTGTTTTTGTATTTAGAATAACCCAAGGTAGAATTCCAGGTAAATGAATTACTTCGAATATTTTGAGAATTTATAGATATTTCAAATCCACGGTTTTCAACCTTTCCCAGGTTGGTGGTGATACTGGCAAAGCCAGTAAAATCAGGTAAGTTGCGACTCATAATCATATCCACCGTTGGGGTGATGTAGTAATCGAAAGACCCTGTTATCCGGTCCCTTAAAAACCCAAAATCTAGTCCTGTATTGAAAGCTTCGGTCTTCTCCCAAGCCAGTCCAGGGCTCGCAAGCCTATCCATATACAAATATCTGTACTGTATCAGGTTCCCACTTGCGTCAACATACCCCATCGTTCCCCCGGCACCCGCACCAAGGTTGGCTAAGGCAATATAAACATTATCGAGCTGCCTGTTACCATTCTGCCCCCAGCTCACTCTTAATTTACCATTACTCATTGATGACCACTTAAAGAACTTCTCATTGCTGAATGTCCATGCAAGGCCCGCGGAGAAAAATGTAGCCCTCGGATTTGAAGATCCAAATGCTGAATATCCATCACGACGAACCGAGGTAGTAAGCATATAGCGGCCATCATAGGAATAGAACAAGCGGCCTAACAATCCATCAGCTGTCTCTTTTATATCATCACTGTCGTAAAGACTTTTGTTCTTATCACCATAAAAGGTTTCGTGATAGCCCAATGCATCACTAGGAAGAATATTGCGGGCTTCTATTCTGTCCCTCCATCTTTGTCTTTGTTCAGCTTCCTGCACTAGAGTGACATTAAAGTGGTGTTTTTTTGCGAAGGTATGCTCCCAATTAAGAGTATTATTTAGTGACCATTCGAAGCGTTCTGTAGCTTCCCTGTTAACCAATCCATTTGTTCCCCTCCAGGCAGGATGGCTGGCAGACTCCCAGTAGCGATCATGGAAGAACTGGAAACGTGGAGAACCATTGAAGGAATATGTGATATTGAAAGGAAGCTTGACTTTGGCTGTCAGGATAGTATTGAAAGTTGTGAATCCTTTGTCCAGATCGCGATAGTCAATATCAAAATCATAGTTATATCCACGGTTAACAGTAACAGCCTCACCCATAGGGTATACCACTAGATTTCCATCTGCATCTCTGTAGCTGGCGAATGGGGAGTTCGAACGCATCTGCCTGTCAAAATCTACAGCCAGATCTCCATCAGTCCGGTGTTGAAAATTAATATTGGCACCGATATCCAGCCATTTATTTACTTTGCCGTCTACTTTTAAATTGGAGCGTATCGCCTTATAATCGTTACCTACTGTAACCCCTTCATTGGAAAGATAACCAAGAGACATGTAATAACTTGTCCTGTCACTTGCACCGGAAACACTCAAGTTATGATCTTGATTGAATCCCCTTCTGAAGCTGTGATTGTACCAATCAAAAGTTTGGCCCCCTAGAAAGTTGGTTAAAGTGGTTCCCTGCAATAATAAGCGCTTTGCCCAGATTTCATTATCAGATGCACCAGCCTCGTTATTTGTATAAGCTTTCCATTGGTCTAAAGTAAGTCCGTATCTAGACAGGTTAGCTTCAGTAGGCCGGTCAAAGTATCCTGGCAATATTTTACTTTGTGAAGCTGAAGAAGCTGTACGGTAAGCCTCATAATTACCGGTTGCCGTGTTTACACCATAGGTATCTGCCAGGTACCAGTCATTCCGGTACTTCATATAGCCTTCCGGATCAAAAACATTGCGATCCACCCCCATTGTTACCGCGCCAACATTGGAAGTAGCACTAAACTTTGGTTTTCCCTTCTTTCCCTTTTTTGTCGTGATGATCAGCACACCATTAGCAGATTTAGCTCCGTAAACGGCAGCAGCCGAAGCGTCTTTCAATACATCGATCTGTTCAATATCGTCAGGATTAATCTCGGATAACTCGCCATAAAAAATTGTTCCATCCAGTACAAGAAGAGGGTCATTATGCCCCCCTGCAGTGTATACTGATCGTTGGCCGCGGATCCTGATCGTACCTCCTCCTTTTGCACCAGGATCCAATCCTACTGTAACACCAGGAGTTCCACGAAGAATATCCTGAGTAGTGTTAGGATTCTGATCGGCGATTTTATCGGGTCTGATCTGCGTTATGGCACCGGTAAGATCTTTCTTCCTCATGGTGCCGTAACCTACCACGACCACCTCATTTAAGGTTTTATTGCTTTGAGTAAGTTTAACCTGAATTTCATTTCTGTCACCAATTGCGACAGTTTGGGTTTCGTAGCCTATATAGGAGAAGTTGAGCGTTGCAGTTGCGGGGACCGCAAGGGTAAATGTTCCTTTAAGGTCTGTACTAGTCCCGATTTTACTGTTATCAACTTTAACTACTACACCTATCAACGCTTCGCCGGTAGTGGCATCCATTACGGTTCCTCTTATTGTCCTGTTTTGTGCTAAAACTGCGAACTGTCCAAGGAAAAAGCACAGAACAAATAGCAGCCCTTCCGAAACCCGCATTCGTTTAGAACTTAAGTAATTATATAACATCATCTTACAATTGATTTCTTATTAAAATTTATTCGCCTACCGGTACTTGCATACTCACTCCCTGCCCGATCGCGGTTCCAAAATTGGGAGATCCGTCTGCGTTCCATGTTAGCTTTTGCATTCTTGGCGTTCTTGGGCCCGAGGTATTAGGGGCACTGCGAGCATGGTAGATAAACCAGTTTTCTTTATGCGTTACCTTGTCGGGGTCCGTAAAGCTGCTGGTAAAGAATCCGTTATGTCCGGGTCCATATACAGCATTAGCTTCACTTTTTACAAAAACCTGCTTTTTATTGATCCAATCATCCGTATTTAATGGATTCCCTCCATCTTTCAGCTGGATTTGCGCCAGGCAATAATTATCGCTGCTGTAGCGACTTGCAGAATATATAATAAATACAGGGCTTTCTTCATCTTTCTGGAGCATGATGGGCGCTTCGTTCACACCTAAACCGATTGAATTTGGCTCGTGCTTTTCCCAGGTTTCTGTAGGAGCAGATATTCTTACACGGTTGCTATTAATAGTCCATGGGTTAGACATGGAAGCGAGATAAATATATTGTTTGTACCTGGTTCTTACACTTTCCCAACCTGACCACACGAAGTAGTGATTGGAGCCGATTGTTAGCACTGTTCCATCAATAGCCCACTGATCAGAAGGATCTGAAATTTTCCCCTTAAAGGTCCAGGTACCCGTGGTAGGGTCAGCATTGCTGTTTTCAAGGACATACATCCTGTGGGTATCCCCCTGTCCGTCGTTAGCTGCAAAATATAAATACCACTTACCCTCAAGGAAATGCAGCTCTGGAGCCCAGATGTTTTTTGAGTAAGCAGTACCCGCAGGAGGGGTCCACACTACCACCTCTCTAGCCGTATTGACAAGCGACATCCATTTTGTCTTTCTGAGCCCTAACCGGTCACCTCTGGTATACATAAAATAATAAGAGCCATCCTTTTCAGCAACATAGGGATCGGCCCTGCTAACATCTATAAGCGGGTTCTGATAGTAGAGATTATGAAAATTGAATACATCTTGCTTGCCAGTTACTGAAACATTCTGCCTTATCTTACTCCCCGCAACATTATTATCAGGATCCAGGACCATTTTCATCCCGGTTCCCTTGTTGGTAAGCGTAAAAAGGTTATTACTACCAGTATAAGTTATCTTCCATAAATGAGCGTCAGAGTGCTTTTCCTTGCCTTGTTGAAGTATAGCGCCGGCAATTGAAGATGGAGATTCAAGTAACCGGTTACTGTGTGCATTTTTCAACTGATAGTAGTTTGAATCAGCCTTAATTAGTTGCCATTTTTGAGCATTATTAGGAAACCACGTCCATTGATGGACCATAGCATTTTCACCTTTGGATTTTCCTGCTACTTCAACTACCGGCCCTCCCTCTATTGATGCTAAACCACGGATCCTGTAAATACCACTGTCTACTAAAGTTCCGAGAGGAGCTGAGCTGAGGGTAGCACCAGGTTCCAGTGGAACGTCAGGTTGCCCGGTGCCCGGGAAATCTGCGGGCCCCTTCTGGCAGGCAGAAGCTATAAAAAATATAGCCGCCATCAGTTTAAAAATTGGTAGTCTTTTCATAAAATAAATTTATTTGCAATAGATCCGGGAAATCAGGGTATCTGTCGCAAGGTTTTACGATTTAATTGGTATTGCTCAAAATAAAAGGATTCCTCAGCTATAATCCACTCATCCTTTTGTCGATACGTCTCAAGATTTCCATTAAGGTGACTTTATAATTGAGATCATTTAAGGATAAGGAAACCTTATTTGAGAAAAAATCATCTGACCATTTAAAAACTTCAGCGTCTATCCTTATTTTTCCAGGAGAGCATAAGTACACCAGAGATAAGGTGACTGCCCATGATAATCTCCCACATGCCTCGGACGGTCATAGTAATACTGTTTGTCGTTTTTCTTGTTCGTACCCACGCAAACCTCCGTTACGTCACCTTTCTCATTGATATAAGGTATTAAAGCCATCCAGGCTTTCCTTGCTACCGGTGCATACACCTTTTCGTCAAGCCATCCTTGCTTGACGCCTGAAATCAGGGCGTAGGTGAACATTGCCGATCCTGAAGTCTCTGCCCAGCAGTCAGGGTCGTCTATTAACTGATTCCACATACCCTTCGGTGTCTGGTAGTTCTTCAAACTTTCCATCATTGTCCTGTATCCTTCTAGTATTCTTGGGCGATCTGCATTGTCTTTTGGAAGGTTTCGCAGTAATACAGCCATACCTGCCGCCATCCAGCCATTCCCCCTTCCCCAATAGAAGGGCACATCAGGGGCATGATAAAAAAGGCCGTTTGGACGCTGCAATGAATCCAGATACATAACCATCTCTTTCGCAGCCCTATTGATATATTTTTTATCTCCAGTTACTTTGTAAGCCTGGGACTGAACGATGGTGATCATATACATATCATCTATCCACAAGCGGGTTTGCCAGGAATAGCCTTTATCGGCCCATGCCTTTTCCTTTGCATTTGCATTTTCTGGCAAGATCCACTGAGTATCAGCGTAAGGTTTTGCCAGGTTAAAATAACGGTCGTCTTTGGTTACACGGTAAAGTTCAAAAGGCAAACTTCCAAACATATTCAAATCCACATGATTCTTGGGAGGTAAAAATTTGCTTTCTGAAGAAAATAAAGGTTCAAACCTGTCCTGCAACTTTTGTACAAGCTCCTTGTCTTTCGTGAATGCAGCGAATTTAAGGGCACCGGTCCAATTAAAAGTTTCGGGGTAGCTGATCCATTTACCAGCATGTAGCATGTGCTTTCCATCCAGGAAACGATAGGCTAACCGGTTTCCTACCTCTTCTGGTGTATAGCCCTTGGGAAAATTCTTTAAAAGCTTCTTTTGAGCAAATGAAAGCTGCACAGTTAAAAGCAGCATTAACGCAAGTATCCTTCGCTTTATCATAAATGTTTAGTTTAAATCAGATTTATATTGTTTTATCATCAAGTTGTCTGGGTGGTTCCTATTTCCCTTCCTCCCCGGATTTCGTTACCGGCGGCCCCAAGTACGATCTTTTCATACCTCCAAAATCAAGTACTATTTTTGAAATGATCAGTCCCGGGTCTCCACAAAGGATCTTCAAGGTATGCTTGCCAGGTTTATTGATATGAAGCACAGATTTCTTAATAGCAGCGTTCCTCAGCACGTTTTCAGACCATACCTGAGAATACTCAATAGCAGAAGTAGAAGGTTGGGAAACAGCACCATCATTGATGCATACTCCATACCTCGTTTCTCCGGCTGCAGTTTCATGACCGAGAGGCCTGTCTGTACTAAGTGGAAAAGTAGGCAAGGCATAAGTGTATACATCTACTGAACCTGCATCGAAGGTGTAAAAATCGTATTCAAGACAAGGAACTGTACTGCTTGCCGGGTTCTGGAAAGCTGCAACCGGATCGCCGAGCTGAACAGAAGCGCCTTCGTAACCAAGTCCCGGAATGACTTTCATCTTTATATCGTTGTTTTCTACTTTTCGATGAAAGCCAGCTGCATTTATCGAGATATAGCCATTATCTTCTATAAATAACCCTTTGGTTTCAGCCAGAGATGGTGACACAGGGTTAAATACTGAAATCAGCACCTGCTCTTCTTTACCTGCAGCGCTGATGGTGATCGAACCAGCCACTTTCTCTCCGCATGGTATTTTGTTCCAGTCAACGGCGATCGCTATTCTCTCTTGTGTGCTTGTTGTACCACTACTTTTGCTGGTTATTATCCAACTATCGGAGATTTTTATATTCCAGTTAAGCGATCCTTTTCCGCTGTTATAAATGTCGACATAGGATGAATGCCTGTTATAAGTACTAAACGACGGCAGAGCATGAAAGCTTGATTTACCTTTCAGCACGTCTTCTCCCTCTGCAAATACATTCAATTGTGGCGATCCTTCTAACTTGATAGAATCTAAATGCGGCAATTCAAAATAGGAAGCAGTAACTCCCTGAACCATAGACATCATATGATTCCATTTACCGTCTAATAGCGAGTTGTATCCCTTGGTGATCACCTGTAAGCTATCGTAATAAACTTTTACCTGGCTTTTCAGATCATTAGTAGCGCTTCTTTGCTGGCGCGCGTACCAACGATTCTTCTGAGCATTCAAATGCATCTTATTCATTAGTTCAGCGCCCTTCACGGGGTAGTAGAGCAACTGATAAAAAGACGCTTTCTGATCATCCTGAAGCTTATTCATCAAATCCTCCGCGGCGGATCCAATACGATCATATTCTTTTAATCTTGATTCTGCTTCCTGATAATTTGCAAATGAAAAGTCGGTATCCGTAGTGCGTTCTCTGCCATTCTTATTCGTGTTCCATTCATATCCCCATCCCATGGCTTCTGGTTTCCGGGAAAAGGCCAGATGATAATATGATTTAGTAATATCTAGCAATGGTTTATAGTACTGTTCGCCGAAGATCTTGCTCAACCAAGTTGCATGATATCCCGCAATCATATTATAGTCGAACTTGCTTATATCGTAAGCCATATCCATAAATAAGGAGAATGGAAATTCGCATGATTTTATATCACCTACATTAAGGAGCCAAAGACGATCGGCAGAAGTATCATAGGCCTTGCGCAGCTCTTCGTACATCAGGGCTGGTGGAGTCGAGCTTAGCCACAGGTAATCATGAGGTTTTCCAAGATAGGATACATGGTAGTAAACACCTGAGCGACCAGAGCGTTTCCTTTCAGCCGAATTACTCAAGCGTTTTATATAACCATAATTATCGTCGGGCCACACTATCGTTACATCTTCCGGCAACTCAAGTCCATTAGAATAAATATCCAGAACCTCCTTATATGGAGTAAATGCCTGCGGTATTTGGTTTGCAGGTTTACCAATAACGTCTGTAAGAATTTGTCGCTGGTCACTAAGGGCATTACTAAGTACCTTCACCCTGTCTTGTATGGAACTGTTTACAGACATTGCCTTGTCATGAATGCCCCGTAAAGCCAGGGTATAAACATTTTCATAAGCTCCGTTATTTCTCACCCGCTCCTTCAGCACCTTATTTATACCTTCCTTGTTTGTAAGGTAATCCCATTCACCCATGGTCTTCTTATCCCATTCACTGGCGTTATTAAATAAGAGTGGCTCTGCATGAACCGATCCCATAACGATAGCGAAACTATCGGCAAGAAGCTTATTCTCCGGAATCTTATTGAAAGCAGTACTGGCTTCGTGCATAGCAGGACATAGGTAATTAGCCTTAAGACGGAGAAGAAGCTCAAATACCTTGGCATATGTTTTGGGGCCGATATTGCCTTGCTTTACATCATACGTCCTCTTTGCCCAGCGCAGCAAGCCCCAGTCTTCATCGTTTACATATATTCCCCGGTATTTCACAGAGGGTTCATGTGAAACAATTGTCTTTATGGTAAGACTAATTTCTGATCTTTTCACCACCGGAGCATCTGCCCACCAATACCATGGAGATACTCCGATAGCCTCAGAAATAGAAAAAACCCCAAAAGCTGTCCCCCGTCTATCGCTGCCTGCTATTACCAGAGCTCTTTTGACGCCAGGCGCGGGATTTTGAACAAGCTGAATAAGGTACGACTCCCATTTACCTTTCAAGCCGCTGCTTTGTATCTTTCCTTCACGCGCCCATTTATCGATCAATCTATTACTTCCAAGGGTGCCTATTATAACACTGTTCTCTGACAGTTTTATTTCAGCTGAAGACACAGTAGGGAGCTTTCCACTTACGTTGCGAATATCCTCTGCAAACAGCCTGGTAATTCTTTTAACTACTTCGTGATCCTGCTGATCGTAATAAAGTGAAGCAGAATTACGGGCACCAATTAAGGAGAAATCACTCCGGCTTACCTTACCTGTTGCCAGCCGCACCTGTGCACTGGCCTGCATAATGAGACCTGTAAAAAGTATACCTAATATTATCTTTAAAGAAATGGAATGAAAACGGCTCATTTTGAAAAACTGGTTATCTAACTCTCAGACTTCAAAATAAGCTAACCCAATTCACAATCCGGCTTCAACCTTTTGTCGATTTGTATCAGATTATCTACGGCTATACATAAAACAAGATTCAATCTCTGCAATTTTCACGCGAGTATCATTCCAATATCATAGCAGTATCTTTTTTTATAATACTTAGAAATTGACCTTTGAAAATAGCTAATATCGTCCCTTTTCTGGGGCGGCAAAAACTCACACTAAATGATTTCCAAAAGCATTAACATTCTGTTCTCTACCCGAACGATGGGTACTCTGCTACTTTTTTATGCATTCTCGATGGCGCTGGCGACTTTTGTCGAGAACGACTATGGAACGGCAGTCGCAAAGCAATTAATTTATAATTGCTGGTGGTTCGAACTTGTCATGGTATTGCTGATCTTAAATTTTGTTGGCAATATTAAAAGGTATCAATTACTCTCTGTTAAGAAACTCCCTCTCCTGGTATTTCACCTGGCCTTCATAATAATCTTTATTGGAGGATTTATTACCCGTTATATCAGTTTTGAAGGCACAATGCATATCCGTGAAGGTAACGCCAGCAATGAAGTCGTATCCGAGGCTACGTTCTTCAAGGTGCAAATTGGTTTAAATGAACATGCCCTCGCTTACGATGATGTGCCTGTAATCCTACTTTCAAACCGTATCCCCTGGTATCTAAAGCCTTTCCATAAGTCTTTTGTATCTGAATACGACTACAAAGGGTCAAGGGTTAAAATGAGGGTGGTAGATTTTTACCCCCGTGCACAAGACTCGCTTGTTCTTAACCCATCAGGCACCCCAACCCTTCACCTGGTGGTACTGGAAAACGGCAAAAGGGTTAACAAGTATATTCCATCCGGAAGCGTCAAGCTTATACAGGATATGATCATCAGCTATAATAAACCGACACCTGGTGCGATTAATATTGCTGAGGGAGTATCAGGCTACACCATATCCTCCCCATCTCAAGGTAGTTATATGATCATGGCTACCCAGGAAAGAAAGGCAGTAGTTGCTGGTGATAAACTGCAGGATTTTCATCTTCGAAGTCTTTATCAATTCGGCAACCTTGCTTTTGTAGTTCCCCAGCCGGCAAAGCCAGGTACTATTATTTATTTCGAAGGTGATAAGCGGGCTAATGAGCACGACCTGGACTTTCTACGAGTTGAGGTTACTACACCAAAAGCTATCGATACTGTTTCTTTCTACGGAGGCAGGGGTATGACGGACTTTCAGTCTCAAAGCGAGATCGGTGGACTTCCTATTTCAATGGCCTATGGATCCAGAGTATACCTTGCGCCATTTTTCCTGAAGTTAACAGATTTTAAGATGGAAAAGTATCCCGGAAGCAACAGCCCTGCAGCTTATTCGTCTGATATATTAATCCAGAATGGACAGACTGATCGTCCATATAAAATATTTATGAACCATGTATTGGACGAACAGGGCTACCGTTTTTTCCAGTCTAGTTACGATCCTGATGAACTGGGAACAATACTGTCTGTAAATCATGATTTTTGGGGAACCAGGATCACTTACATCGGGTATGCCCTTCTGTTCATAGGTCTTTTTGTAACACTGTTCTGGAAGGGGTCGCATTTTTACAAGCTAGGTCAACAGCTAAAGGATTTATCAAGGTCAAAAGCAACGTTAGTGCTATTACTATTCCTGCCTTTCGCTGGCCAAAGCCAGGAGATAGATATGCATGGGAAAGAGCCAGGCCAGCATGACCATAGCCAACACGATCATAGCGATCACGACCACAGTCAGCATAACCATGCTCCTGCAGAGGATAGCTCATCGAGGGCTGCTGCTGCTGAAGCACCTGACCATGATCACGCTGCTGCGATCCAGCAGCTGTTGGCTGGCCAAATGCTTGACGCCAAAACCTTTGCCAATTCTGTCCTTATTGATAAGGTCCATGCAGATAATTTTGGTAGATTATTGGTACAAAATATTGATGGTCGTATAGAGCCGGTCAACACTATGGCCCTGGAAATCCTTCGCCGGCTTTACCAGAAAGACAACTTCTATAATCTAAGTGCTAACCAATTCTTTTTATCTATGTCCGCCCGTCCTTTCGATTGGGTAAATGTCCCACTGATTAGGGTGGGCACTAAAGGAGGTCCCGGATTATCGGAAACTGTAGAAGCTAATAAAGAAGGATATACCAGCATGGTGAATCTTCTTGCTCAAACTGCTGATGGAGGCGTAGATTTTAAGCTTAAGGATGAATATCTAAAATCCTTCGCAAAGAAACCCTCCGAACAGAATGGATATGATAAAGATATCATTGATCTGAACGACAAGCTACAGGTAATGCAGCAGCTACTCAATGGGCAGTATTTGAGGGTATTTCCTGTTGCCGGAGATAAAAACAATACATGGAGTGCACCTCAGGCACCTGTGGCAAATACCCCTGCTCAAAAAAATGAAGCTGTCGATTACATGATCAGCGTTAACAATGCAATCGAAGCCGGGAATTGGAATGAGGCAAACCAGAAACTTACAGCGCTTAAACAAATACAGCTTCAACTAGGCAAAGATATTATACCATCAGCTGCGAAAGTCGAGATGGAAGTTCGTTACAATTCCTGGAACATCTTTCTGAAGCTGATGATCGCTTACGCCCTGCTCGGAACCGTGATCCTTGCTCTTGCCTTTGGAAGGCTCTTTAGTGATTCCACCGCTTTGTCCAAAGCAGTTAAGTTTCTCCTTATAATAATAAGCATAGCGGCCTTCTTACAGATGTTCGGTCTTGGAGTGCGATGGTATATTTCAGGTCATGAGCCATGGAGTAATGGTTACGAGGCGGTAATGTTTATCAGCTGGATTGGAGTTATGTCGGGATTGCTGCTTTATAGGAATAGTAATGCTTTCATACCTGCAGCTGGATGTCTGATTGCCGTTATCCTAATGGGTTTCGCTCATGGAGGATCACAAATGAATCCGCAGATCACCCCGCTAGTTCCCGTACTTAAATCCTACTGGTTAATGGTGCACGTGGCAATTATTACCTCCAGCTATGGCTTTTTTGGACTAAGTGCTTTGCTAGGTACGGTAGTGCTGGTACTCTATATTATCGACCACAAAAAGATCGCGAAAAAGGTAGCTTCTTCTGTTTTGGAGCTTACGATCGTGAATGAAATGTCACTAACTGTTGGTATATTCCTTCTAACAGTTGGAACTTTCCTAGGAGGGATATGGGCCAATGAAAGTTGGGGTCGTTACTGGAGCTGGGATCCAAAGGAAACCTGGGCTTTCATCTCGGTGATTGTTTACGCCTTCGTGCTGCATATACGCCTTATACCAGGTATGCGTGGAAAATATCTCTTTAACCTGCTCTCGCTGCTGGCCTTTTCGGTAATCATCATGACCTACTTTGGAGTGAACTATTATCTTACAGGCCTGCATTCCTATGCACAGGGTGACCCTGTTCCAATTCCATCATGGGTATACATCACTGTATCCATTGTAGCTATTCTGGCTATTGTGTCCTATCAACGATATAAAAACAAGCCAGTAATTGTTCAAAAAACTGTAGCACCTTTGAAGTCCAAGAGAAAATAAAAACCGCTTGAAGTATACTATTTGATCCAGGTATTCGTATAATATATAATTGTGATAAGGTTTAGGTTGCCCTGCTGCTCTCATAGCTTCAGGGCTTTTTTGTGCTCCCACTTATCGTATATCTTATACCGAACAGTTAGTATTTTTTGAATCACTGGCCCCTAGGTGCTTAAGTGCTTCAACACATTCATTTCAATTTTATATCTTGAAATCACCTATAGGCAGTTCTTCATCTATATCAGGCATTGCAGGTCTTTTTTGCACTGGGTCTTTTACCTTTTTATCCTGCTTTGCCCAAATATCTTCGAATTTTCTTTGAATTTCCACACCTGAGTAGCTCAATGGATACATTTTAACGTCTCCAACAACAGCCTTTTCTTTTTCGAGTCGATTTGTCATTTCTGGTTCTTCTTGTTCTGGTGCTTGCCATCCGCCTATAATTGCCCCGGGACTCCAGGTTTTGCTATTAAGTCGGGTGTATCCATCAAAGGTGTCCCAATTATAAGCATGAACAAACATTCCAAGTAAAACGAGGCGACCTGGAGGTAGCGACTCAAGAACCTCTATTTCAGCACCTTCAAATCCTTTCCCGTAATTAATTTTGATCTCTTTGCTGCTTAAATAACTTGCCAGAGAAGTCTTAAAGTTGAAAGATACGGCCATCAAACGAATTACATAATAACCTTTTGCTGGTCCGCGAAGCTCATTTTCTGTAAAAGCCGGAAGCTTGACGACTATCCTTCCTTCTTCGGTTGTTCTAACCTGTGGATTCACCCTCAGGCACTCATCCAAAGGAGAATTTTTGTTAAACTGGAAGCCCGAGAACATATTAGGATCTCCGTCATGTATATTCCTTTCCCCTCTTCGCTTATGAATAGCGGCACGAATACTTTTTAAGGTAGTGGTAGTAAGACGGTTAGCCATAGCTCCGTCATTCGCTTTATACCCAGGAAGAAAGACCGCACGGATGCTTGCCGCTGTGGTAGCAGCCAATCCGAACTCTAAGCCAGCTTCCTTACTAGCAAGGGTTTGCTTCACTTTTGCAGGTTTTATCTGCGCAATCTGCATACCCCTGTACTCCCGGTATAAAATATTATCTACTGGTCCGTGCAAAACTCCTTTTTTATCAACTATTGCCATAAGTATTAAATGTTAGGGTGAAAGAATTATTAAGCAATATAGGCGATGTTGTTTTAAGAAAAAATGTTTCAAATCACAATTTAAATTTAACCAGGTTATCCCATGATTATTCCCCCCATTCATATGAACCTTAGCTCGTCCTGTCCAATAAGCCTGATAAGTCCACATTTATGCAGAATAATGTGGACTCATCAGGCATTTAAGGGGGAGGAAAGATGCAGACATATGAAAGCTGGGGATAAGAGGGGGTTATTCGAATCAGATCACTTATCCCTTACTTTTTGGCAGGCTTTATTGCCATCCCGTATTCTGTCCTAACTGAGGATTCTTCTGATAGTCATTTTGAGGTATAGGATAATAATACATCTTATCCTCCCACTTCCTCGGGATCTCGTTCATCCAGATCAGCTCTCCTGAGCTTCCGTTTTTTAATAACTGCGAGTTAGTTTTCCCACCTACTGTAGCTGAAACATCCACATAGGTCACCCCTGAAACGGCAGGCGTAGGCTTAGTACCTTGATAGAAGGCTACATCTTGTATTCCATCTTCGTTTAGGTCCATCGGGGTATTAAGTGAGGGCACATAAAACCCGTTCCATTCCTGCTCCATTAATTGTCCTCTCTTCCACCTCAGAAGGTCGCTGAAACGGAAGCCTTCCAAACTTAACTCTATGCCTCTTTCACGACGGATTTCTAGAATAGAGGGATCTGTTATCCCCGGAAAGTAATTCGTAGTAAGGTAAGGATCTGCTACTGTAGGTTTGGTACTTAGTCCTCCTGTGATCCCTGCTCTTGCACGAAGCACTCCGATTGTGGCAGCCCAGTCAGCGTCGGTCAGCGTACCCAACTCTGCTTTAGCCTCCGCATAATTTAATAAAACCTCGGCATAGCGGAATAATGGAATAGCATTGGTATTTAAAGCCCCTGCATCGTAATACATGTCGTCCAATGTGTATTTGATAGGCTGATAACCGGTAAAAGTATACGAAAAAACAGGAGGTGCAGGTACTTGCACGCCTCCACTGATCCTCTTGTAGTCGCCGGAACGAATGGTCTGCTTCAGCCTTAGGTCTCTATTTTTCACCTCATCCTTAAACAACATAGTTCTGTAAGAAGGGTCGTTTGTAAATGGCGTACCATCGAGCTTTAAATAGGTATTAATAAAAGTGCGTATAAAACTCGCTTTCGCTCCGTAAGTACCGCTGGTCCACCACCAATTAGCATCATTAAGCACACCCAGATTAAGATCACTCACCGAGGCCTGAAGTACTTCACCGACTACGGGCGAATTACTCGTGAATACCTGGCGGTAAGATAGGCCGGGGCCCCCTGCTGTATTGATTGAATATCCTCCTTTGTCCATAACTTCTTTGGCGGATGATATTGCATTGTTCAACCACAGGTCAGCCGTAGATTGAAGATTTAGTTCGGTATGATATTTCCGGAATGTGCCCTCGAATAAACATACTCGGGATTTAAAAGCGTAAGCCACGTACTTGGTAACCGTAGTTCTTGAAGCATCATTTGTGGCTTTAATATTAGCACATGCAAAGTCGATGTCTGCCAGTACAGAATCCATAACCAGCTGCCTGGAATCGCGACCGGCATATAAAGCTGGATCATCCACAGCCAAAGGCTTTCCGATCCAAGGCACATTGCCAAAGCGCTTCACTTTCTCAAAATAAAAGTAAGCCCTGAAATAACGCGCTAAACCAATATAATTATTGCGAACGTCTGCAGGAACTGCTGGATCATTACAATTGGCGATAAAATAATTAATATTCCTCAGATCCGTCCATGTCCATCCTGAGCTTAATACAGAAGAAAAAGCTCCGGGCTGAAGAAAGGTTTCTACTGATTTAACAGCTAGGTAATCAGACATGGCATCACGTCCGATTGAATTCCGTGGCAGAAACTCCATGGAATAGAAGGAATTGGTATATAATTTCAGTCCATTTTCAGTGCCAAAAACTGCCGCTTTTGTAGCTGAAGACTCAGGTTCCTGGTCTAACTCCTCGCAAGCTGCGAAAAGCATTCCGAATAACATCAACCAGATATATTGTATTTTCATTAGAGTGATTATTAAGTTGTTATTATCAATAAGGGAATTAAAATCCTTTGCTGACTTTTCATATATTAAGATGATCTGACAAAAAGCCAAAGTAGGACAACTAGAAACCAAAGTTCAGGCCCGCAGAAAAGCTCTGCATCATCGGGTAATTATAACCATCGCCATTTGTACTATTTGGATTAATAACCTGATCTGCTGGAACGGCGTTCTCAACATCAATCGTCTTCACAATTTTATACAAAGGGGAATAAGTAAACAGGTTCTCACCTGAGATGTAGACTCTGGCCGTGCGGGCACCGATCTTTGAGATCAACCTTTTTGGTAAGTTATATCCCACCTGGATGTTCTTCATCCTTAGATAAGCAACATTCTGTAAGTAACGGGTTTGAGCTACACCAAGAGTTCTGTTGGTGTTACTGGATGCTGCCCGCGACATCGTTCTTGGAAAGTATGCGTTTGGATTTTCAGGTGTCCACATGTTTCCAACATGGAATGTAGGGATGTTATTATAAGGTCTGTTATATTGACCCCAGAACATCTCTGTTTCTGTGCTTGGGTACCATTGCTGCTTCCCAACTCCCTGAAAGAAGGCAGAGAAAGAGAAGTTACTCCAGTCTCCTCCCAAGCTTATTCCATATTGATATCGCGGGGACGAATTACCAATAATTCTTCTATCGCCAGGGTTATTGACACTATTTGTTCCAACATTGATAAAGCCGTCATTGTTAAGGTCACGCAGTTTTATGTCTCCGGGGTACCAGATATTAGTAGGTGATGCTCGCATCTGCGGACTTTGTTTAGCGTGAGCATCAATATCGGCCTGGTCTATAAAAAAGCCCTCTGTTTCATATCCCCAGATCTCTCCCAATGTCTGACCTTCGTAATAATCGTTCAGCAACTTATCAGGATTATTATACCTGGTAATTTTAGTTTTATTGTCGGCAAGAGTTAATCTAACGTTATAATTGAATGGTTTAGATTTTCCCCCGATCTTATCCCTCCAGGTTAGAGATAATTCCCATCCCTTTGTCTGTAGATCTGCATAATTACCTTTGGGTACAGTATTTCCGAAAGTGGCCGGAGCTGATAAGCCAACCGTAAACATGTCTGTTGTATTACGAATGTAGGCATCGCCGTTAAATGTTAAACGATCCGAAAACATTCCTAAATCAAGACCTATGTTGCTGGTTGTAGAAGTTTCCCAGGTGATTCCTTCAGGTTGAACTGCTGGCTGACCAGTTGTTTGTGGCTTGGTACCATTCAGTATAACCGTTGACTGAACAATTTTGAAAAGTTCCTGATAGGCATAAGACGCAATATTACCATTACCCAAAGATCCATAAGAAGCGCGGAGTTTCAAGTCGGTAATTAGCTTCTGAGAAACAGGCCAGAACGGCTCACGATTAATTCTCCATCCTGCGGATACAGAGGGAAAGAATCCGAAGCGCTGATCTTCAGGAAATTTAGATGAACCATCGTAACGAGCATTTACCTCGAACAAATACCTGTCGCTGAAGGAATAATTTAAGCGGGAAAACCCTCCTAAAATTGCCCACTTCTCATACCCGCCTCCGGTGGTTATCGCCTGGCCAAGCGCCAGGTTTAAATCTGAAGCATTGTCGAATATAATACCGTTTCTCTGCGTAAGAAGGCCATTTAAGGTTGATTCCTCGTAATTGTAACCGGCCATAAACTTCAGGTAGTGCTTGTTTCTAAAAGTATTTTCATATTCCCCATAAATGTTGGTAGCCAAATACCTGGTTTCCCTTTTAGAAAAAAGAAGGTCGTTGGTGGTTGTACCTACGTAGGCAGTTTGTCCAGTAGTTGTGCTGTATGGTACCTGCACTCTCCGACGGTTTACATCTCCATCAGTATTCCTGAAGGTAAAATCAGCATTTACCCTAAATTTATTATCAAAAAACTTTGCCCTAAGTCCCGTGATATTCCTGAAAACCTTTCTGGTAGTATCGATACCGTTCTTTCCATAAAAGAAATCTCCGACTGTGTATGCTGCAGTAAAGGTCAGGGAGCCGTCAGGATTGAACAATGGAACAGTGGGATGTCCCTCATCGGCTATATTTCTCCATATACCTCCTCCTTCACCTACGTTAATCGGATTATGGTACTTCATCACAGAATAATCAGCATTGTTCTCAACAGCTAACCATGGGAATAATTCAACCGTGCCCCTGGCTCTGATGTTCTGCATACTGTAATCATCAGTATTGTACCTGAATAAACCGTCCTGGTTAAGAAAGCGGCCTGAAACGAGGAAAGAAGCTTTTTCGCCACTTCCGCTAACCGAAATGTTGTTTTCAACTGCAGCGGTATTTTTTTTGTACAAGTGTCCATACCAATCGGTACTTCCGTAATAGGTATATTCTCCAGTTGTAGGATTTACCTCCACCTCATTGTAAGGTTGCCCCGACTCGGCTCTTCGTTTAAACTCGTCTAAATAAGCCTGAGAGAACTTTTGTGTTTTGTTCGCGTTTTGTGGAAAAGCGCCGTCCCCATTCACAAAAGCTTCAGCAAACATTTTGGACCAGAGATATCCATCGGTGACAAAATCAGGAGTTTGCAGAGGTTGCTTTACAGCATAATTAGATGAGAAAGAGACGCTGGTACGTCCTTTTTGAGGTTTTTTAGTAGTGATAAGAACGACTCCAAAAGCTCCCCTAGCCCCATAAACTGCAGCAGAAGCTGCATCCTTAAGTACTGAGATTGACTCAACATCATTGGGGTTTAGCAAGCTCGGATCTCCTTCAAAACCATCGATTAAAACCAGGGCGCTTCCTCCCTGTCCGATTGAGGTGGTTCCGCGTATATTAAAATTAGGTGCCTGGGTAGGCTTGCCATCCATCATTTTGATATTCAGGTTAGGAATTAATCCCTGGATTCCCTGGGTAAGGTTAGGAACGGGCCGGTTTTGTAATGCCTGACCGGTAATATTATCTACTGCCCCGGTTAGATTCGCCTTCTTCTGTACACCATACCCCACCACCACAACTTCACTTAATGCTTTCGTATCAGGTTCGAGACGAACATTGAAAATCGTTTTAGCATTTACAGGTACTTCAATGGTGTGAAAGCCGATGAAGGCAAACACAAGAGTACCATTATCCTGAACGTTATTAAGTACAAACTTTCCGTTAGCATCTGTACTTGTGTTTATTTTTGTTCCTTTTAGTGATACACTTACCCCTGGCAGGGCTTCATTTTTATCATCGCTTACTGTGCCGCTTATAGATCGTAGCTGGGCAGAAACTCCCTGATAGAGGAGCAGGAAAAGAGCTGAGATAAAAAATTTAATTGTAGAACTTTTGAATTTCATTAGCTTCTCGATTTGCTCGCAAAGCTATTCCGGTTAGTTAAAGCAAAGGTTAAAGAATAGTCGACTTTACATTAAACTTTACAAGGATCATCGCTAAGACTTAACACAATACCAATAAATGAAATTTTTCCTCGTCAATTTCACAATTCGATCATAATTTCCCAGATAGTTAATTTAGAGAAAACCGTTTAAAAGCTGGATCGTTAATCCAATAGTAAGAAGCTAACCAAATTAACTAAAAACCAATTTATTAACTCTTCAACCGAAACAACTTTTCACTTCGAGGAGAATATCACTTTGAGGATCATTAAACAGAACCAAATACTTTATAAAAGGAGGTAAACAATAATTTAACAAACAACAGAAAGGCAAAAAAAAAATTTAAACCAATTAATTGGGGGAAATCTACCATCCCTAATATTAAACCGACAACTATTCATGAAAACATTAAAACAAAAACTGTTCTTTCAGGCAGTTATTGGTGCTATCCTTATTCAGCTAGCCTTAGCGATGCCGGTGATAGCCCAAGGCCAAACTTTTAACGTGAGGGGAGTTATAAGGGACTCCCAGGGAGAAACGCTGGTTGGCGTAAGCATTAAATTAAAAGGTGGAAGCGCTGCAACCACATCTGATGCAAGCGGCCGTTATTCCATTAATATTCCTAATCCCAATGGAACCCTTGTCTTTTCCTACATCAGCTTTGCAACACGTGAAGTACAAGTATCCGGACGTTCCCAGGTCGATGTAACGCTGGAATCTCAGAACACATCTTTGGAGGAAGTAGTTGTTGTAGCTTATGGTACTCAGAAAAAAGCCACGGTATCAGGAGCGATAAGCACTATCCAATCAGAAGACATTGTTAGAACGCCAGCAGTTGCAGCGACCAGCGCCCTTGTAGGTAAAGTACCCGGGGTCACTGCCCGTACAACAGACTCACGTCCGGGAAATGGCGCTAACTTACAGATCAGAAACCTGGGAAATCCACTCTATGTGATTGATGGGGTAGCCTATAGCACCAGTAATGGCACAGATGTTTTTGGTTATAATACTGGGATTTCTGGCGTCAATGCTTTTAATCAGTTAGGCCTGGACGACATCGAAAGTATTACCGTGTTGAAGGATGCATCTGCCTCCATCTATGGTTTGGCAGGAGGAAATGGGGTTGTGCTGGTAACCACTAAGAAAGGGAAAAAGGGACAAAAGCCAAGCCTTGGTGTTAGTAGTTATTATGGACTCCAAAACTTCACCCGCTATCCCAGACCGGGAAATGCGCCTCAATATGTACGGGGGCGACTAGAATCTGAACAAAATCAGGGTCGGGACCCATCAGCTCTTTTTACAAGAGAAGAATTTGCAAAATGGGAAGCTGGGACAGAACCAGGCTATCAAAGTACAGATTATTATGATTTTGTGACCCGCCCTAATGTACCTCAGTATTTCCTAAGTGCAAATGCAAGCGGGGGCACAGACAAGTCTAACTATTATGTTTCAGCAAGTCATGTTAACCAGGATGCGATCATTAAAGATTTTAGCTTCAAAAGGTCTAATATTCAGGCGAATGTTTCAACGAAAGTACTTGAAGGACTAACAGTTTCAGCACAATTAAGTGGAAGGATGGAAGATCGACATAATGTGGGTGTACCCGGACTGGACGACTTTTTTAATCCTTTCCTGAGTATTGGAAGTATGTGGCCTACTGAAACACCGTATGCTAATAACAACCCCAGGTATATTAATCAAACGCATAATGTGAACGTTAACCCGGCCACCTATAGTGATGATATTACTGGCTATATTGATAATAAAACTCAGGCTGCCAGTGGAAAACTTTCAGCAGAATATGCCTTTAAATTCGGATTAACAGCTAAAGCCCTATATGCCTATGACTTCAGTAACGATCAGTTCGAAGGCTTTGAGTATACTTATCCTGCGTACATATACGATCCTGTAACCGGACAATATAACGATCGCTCTCCTAACGGAGCTCTATATGGGAATCAAAACCCATGGAGGGAGCGTCACAAACGCAATGTGGAATCAAAATTTTCACAATTTCAGCTTAGCTACAACAAGCAGATCAAAGATCACTCGTTCACAGGATTGTTAGCCTTCGAGCGACGCGAAGCCATAAATGATTATATCGCCCTCCATAGCGTTCCTCCAAATAATATTATTAAAACTCAACTGGTGACTGATGTCGATTATTATGGTGACTCTCACTATGAGGAGGCTTTTGAAGGATATGTTGGTCGTATTAATTACGATTATAAGAAGAAATACCTATTAGAGGCGCTTGCAAGATATGACGGTTCATTTTTATACAGATCGGGAAGCCGCTTCGGATTTTTCCCAGGCATTTCACTGGGCTGGAGAATTTCAAATGAAGACTTCTTTAAAAAGATTTTCTCCGATAAGGTGAACGACTTTAAATTGAGAGCATCCTGGGGAGAAACGGGAACATCACAACAGGATGTTAACGGCAACTATTTTGATCCAGGGCCGTTCGCCTATCTGGGTGGATATGATGTAAACTCAGGAAATGCTGTGTTTGATGGAACATTGTATGCCGGTGTTGATCCAAGGACAATCCCAACAACAACAGTAAGCTGGATGAAGAACCAGATGTCTAACATAGGTATTGACTTCACTGTGTACAAACACTTTACCGGACAATTCGATTTTTTCCAGCGTAAACGGGTAGATGTTCCTTTTGAGGACAGAACAGTTGTTATTCCTGGAGAGACAGGCTATGTACTGCCGGTAAAAAATCAGAATTCTGATAAAGTACGTGGATTCGATGGATTTATCACCTATTCAAATAAGATCAGAAATGTAAATTTCTCAGTAGGTGTAAACGGAACGTTGGGCAGAACGCTGGTGCAAACCAGGGCCAATGAACGTTTTGGAAATTCCTGGGATCAATATAGAAATCAGGTAAGCGACAGGTGGCAAAATGTAAACTGGGGCTATCAGGTGCAGGGACGCTTCCAGTCGCAACAGGAGATAGATGATTATCCAGTAAACATTGATGGACAAGGCAACAGAACCTTATTGCCAGGAGACTTCATTTTTAAGGATGTGAACGGGGATGGAACTATTAATGGGCTTGATGAAAGACCAATTGGATATGCAGAAGGCGCACAGCCATACTTTAACTATGGGTTAACAGGCAGTGTAGACTATAAAGGTATTTCCCTTTACTTCAACTTCGTAGGAGCCGGAATGCAGAGCTTTTACCGCGACTGGGAATTACGTTATCCCTTTCAGAATGATGGAAACTCTCCGGCTTATATGCTTACTGACCGCTGGCATCGGGTAGACCCTTATGATCCAAGTAGTCAATGGGTTGCTGGGACCTACCCCGCTTTGCGAAAGAACTACAGTAATCACTCTAATTTTAGGAGAAGTGATTACTGGCTGACAAACGTTAGGTATTTCAGATTAAAAAATCTGGAGCTCGGTTATTCAATTCCGAAGAAAGTACTGGGAAAGGTTGGTATCAATGCTTTAAGAGTATATGCGAATGGAACTAATTTGTTCTCGTTCGATAATGTTAAAGATTTTGAGATTGACCCTGAAATATCCGCTACAAATGGGATTGCATACCCTCAGCAGAGGATCTACACATTTGGATTCAACTTAACCTTATAGGAGAAATACCATGAAAACATTAAGTAAATATATATTGGCGGGGGTGATGGCAGCCATGAGCTTAAGCGCCTGCAAACGCGACTTCCTCGAAAGAGAACCGGTAAGTATTGTTAGAGACGAAGACTTGTGGAAAGATCCTAAGCTAATTACCGGCTTGCTTGCTAATTTTTATAATCGTATGCCTACAGACCTGGGTCTTACAGATCAGGCTGGTTCCCAATGGCGCAACATGGCAAATTACGATGACGCCATGTGGTCAGGAAATTCAAACGAAGAATGGCGGAATAACATTATTAATTACGACAGGAATAGCTGGAGATACTATGACTACGGACTTATCCGGGACATCAACCTTTCTATTGAAGGAGTAGATAAGTTTAGCAGTGCCAGTCTGACTGAGGCACAACAAAAGCAGGTAAAGGCGGAGCTCCGGTTTTTGCGAGCGTACATCTATTTTGAGTTGGTAAAGAGAATGGGCGGAGTTCCTCTCGTTACGGAGCAACTCGTTTATAAATTTGACCAGGAAGTGGGCTATTTGCAAGTACCACGTGCGAAGGAAGCGGAAGTCTATGATTTTATAGCTAGCGAGCTGGATGCGATCAAGGAAGACATTGGAAATCAGGGAAGCACTGGGCGGGCTAACAGGTATACCTGTATGGCGTTGAAAAGCCGCGCAATGTTGTATGCCGGTACCATTGCGAAATATAATGCATTACTTACTCCAACAGTGGTAACAGCTAATGGAGAAGTGGGTATCCCTGCTTCGAGAGCAAACGAATATCTCCAAAAATCGCTGGATGCCAGCAAAGAAGTATTAGCAGGACCCTATTCTCTTTACAGGGCAAACCCAAATCTGGGCGAGAACTTTTATGAGGCAGTGGTAAAAAAAGCCAATAATCCGGAAGTAATATTCGTTCGCGACTTCCTGGTCTCTAAATCAAAAAAGCACTATTTCTCTTATGACAATATTGCACGTGGAATTCGGGAGGACAATTTAGGATCATCAAGTGTCACTCCTTCCCTCAACCTTGTAGAGAGTTATGATTATTTGAATGGCGCAAGTGGTGAACTTCAAACAAGGAATGCAAACAATACAGATTATATTTATTACAATAACCTTACGGATATCTTTGCTAATAAAGATGCCCGCTTATACGGAACGGTAATCTACCCTGGAGCACCCTTTAAAGGCTTAACTGTAAGTATGCAGGCCGGAGTGCTGAGTTGGAATACTTCTACCAATTCCTATAACGTAATAGAAGGTTCAGATCTGAGCTCAACCTATACAGACGGGAAACCTCTGGTTGCTGCGTCAGGACCGCATCGCTCAATTATGGAAGTTTCGAACACAGGCTTTTATTTACGCAAATACATTGATGCTAACGGTGGTAGTGCCACCCGGGGAACTCAAAGTGACACTTGGTGGGTATGGTTCAGACTTGGTGAGATCTATCTTAATGCTGCAGAAGCCGCCTTTGAACTGGGAGGAGCAAATGTGGCAAGTGCTGTCACCTATATTAACGCTATTCGTGAACGGGCCGGTTTCGGAGCTAATAGTTTTACTACAGCAACCCTTACCCTGGATAAAATAAGAAGAGAACGACGCAACGAATTAGCTTTTGAAGATCACCGGTTATGGGATCTGAAACGATGGAGAATAGCAGATCAGGTATGGAACGGAAACCCTTCTAGTACCAACGCTATGGTTTACGCGCTTTATCCATATCGCGTTGTTCATCCTACGGATGCATCTAAAAATGGTAAGTATGTATTTATGAAGATGGTAGCGCCTCGTTTCCGCTCGCCTCGCCTGTTCCAGATATTCAATTATTACTCGTCGTTCGACCAGGGTATATTAAACGCTAATCCGAAACTTGTTCCTAATCCATTTAACTAATTGACCATGAAAATCCGTTATTTAATATACACTCTGCTAACGCTTGCTATAAATCTTGCAGCTTGCAAAAAAGACAACTTAGAAGCGCCTAAATCTACTCTGACTGGTCGTGTGGTTTATCAGGGACAAGCATTGGGAGTCAGGTCGAATACGGTGCAATTACAGTTGTGGCAGTCGGGCTTCGCCTTTTCTGCTCCAATCACTGTCTATGTAGACCAGGATGGAAGCTATTCGGCCGCACTGTTTGACGGCGACTATAAACTTGTTCGTACAGCAAATGCTCCATGGGTAGCTTCCACAGACACTATAAATGTAAAAGTAAGTGGTAATACTGTAGTTGATGTTCCTGTTCAGCCGCACTTCATCATCACCAGTGAAACTTTCCAAAAATCTGGTACCGCATCCATGACGACTACATTTAATCTTCAGAAAATAAATACGGCCGCTACACTGGAAAGAGTGAACCTCTATCTCGGCACTACGACCATTCTCGACGAGGTTAATAAAGAAGCAACAGTTCAAAAAACTGCAGCAGAAGTAACCAATCTGAGTCAGCCCATCTCTTTAACTGCAAGCATTCCTGCAGCAATGGTATCTAAAGGATATTTGTATGCGCGGGTTGGGGTGAAAGCTGTAGGTGTAAACGAGGTGCTTTATACTTTACCGGTAAAAATTAGCCTTTAATAGTATTTCGGGTCCGCCAATGAGCGGACCTTTTTCTATGCTCTACAAAGCTTTCCGTTTGATTTCAGAATAATAACCTGAATAAGCAATACCTTTCATGAAAAACTTATTAAAAACCCATTTATTAATCGTCCTATTTCTACTTGGAGGAAATATAGATGTTCAGGCGCAAAAGCAGAAGAATACTACCAAACTTCCATCTCAAGTTTGGTCCGTCGAAAAAGCCAATTCCTGGTATTCTCCTCAAAAGTGGATCACCGGTGCTAACTATATACCAAGTACAGCAATAAATCAATTGGAGATGTGGCAAGCTGATACCTTTGACCCTGCAACAATAGACCGCGAACTTGGGTGGGCAGAAAATATTGGATTCAATAGTATGCGCGTATTTCTACACAGTGTTGCATGGAAAGGAGATCCTGAAGGGTTCAAAAAACGAGTTGACCAATACCTGGGAATAGCCGATAAACATAAAATTAAAACTATATTAGTCTTTTTTGACGATTGCTGGAATAAGGATCCCAAAGCCGGGAAACAACCAGAACCTAAAACCGGCACTCATAATTCTGGCTGGATGCAAGATCCGGGAGATCCATATTCCAAAGACTCTTTGAACTTCCCTCAGTTGGAGAAATATGTCAAAGATGTAATGAACCGCTTTTCCAAAGATGAAAGGATCTTGTTCTGGGATTTATATAATGAGCCGGGAAACAGTGGTAAGAAGGAAAGCTCCCTGCCTCTCCTTACCAAAATTTTCTCCTGGGCAAGAGCCGTTAAACCTGATCAACCAATCAGTGCAGGTCTTTGGGCATGGGATTTCGAGAAGCTTAATGCCTTCCAGGTGATGAATTCTGATATTATTACCTATCATGATTATGAGGAACCAAACTGGCATCAACGGGTGATAGAGTTACTAAAAGTAAGTGGCCGCCCCTTAATTTGCACAGAATACATGGCTCGCACCCGGAACAATCGCTTTTCCAACACTTTACCTCTTTTAAAGCAAAAGAACGTTGGTGCTATAAACTGGGGATTTGTAGCTGGAAAAACAAATACTATTTATGCATGGGACACTCCTATTGCAGATGGCAGTCAGCCCATCGAATGGTTCCATGATATTTTTAAAAAAGATGGGACGGCTTACAGGGAAGATGAAGTGAATTTGATAAAGAAGCTAAATTTGGAGGGGCAAAAATAGAAAGAAACGCAGGTTGCAGTAACAGCTGTGAAAACTACCTGTTTTCCTAATAGCACCTCATTTCAATTTCTTTTGGCATGTCTATTGGACTTTCATGCATAGAACAAAAAAAACTATCTATGAAATTCATTAGCAGAAAATTCCACGCAGTATTAGATTACATGACTGGTATAGTATTGATTGCAGCTCCCTGGATCTTAGGGTTTGCTGATGTAGAAGGAGCTAAATGGTCTGCAGTTATTGTAGGTGCCATGATTCTTTTAATGTCTTTCCTAACTGATTATGAAGGAGGAGGCAAGAAGGTTCTTTCAATGTCAACCCATTTGACTATGGATGTAATAGCAGGTATCTTCCTGGCAGCATCTCCATGGTTGCTAAACTTCGACGAACAGGTATACATGCCACACCTGATTATTGGTATTCTTGAGATTGGTGCTGGTTTGTTTACGGAGAGAGAGTCTCAGCACTCCCACGGACATCATTTAGACAGAGGTATCAGTCCTTCGCATTAAAAGATGTTTAGATAAAAAAAGCTTCCCGACAGGGAGGCTTTTTTTATTCTTAAGATGCAGCTAATGATAATTAAGGAACTTTTTAAAAAGGAGTGGCTATGGCAATATTACTAATAGGATTGTTACTTGCAGATCTACTGTCGCTTGTTTTTCTGGGTGCTGATATTTATCTCTGGCGGGAGTGGTATTTATATCGCGATACGCTTGATGACGAGTACGCCAGGACCTGTTTGATAGGAGCTATTGTATTACTCCTTTATATCCTTGTAGGAGGCCGAAGTTTAATTAAGTTACTGCTGGGACAAAAGAGAAAGGGAGAAGATGAACCGAAACCTGAACGGAGCAAAGACCAGGAAGAACTTAGAAGATCAGATGGGTCATTGATTAATATAGAACATTACGGTATTAAAGGCCGTCAAAGTATTGTATTTGTTCATGGCTGGAATTCAAACAGCATGCAATGGTATTATCAGAAAAGGTATTTCAGTAAAGATTACCACCTCATCTTAATTGATCTTCCCGGCTTGGGGAAGTCTCGCCAGCCTGATAATAAAGACTTTTCCCTGGAGAACCTGGCAGGGGTATTAAACGATGTTCTGGAAAAAACCCAGCCAGTAAATCCTGTCTTGTGGGGACACAGTATCGGAGGCATGACGATCCTTACCTTTTGCAAATCATACAAACAAAAGCTTGTGGGAATTAAAGGACTTGTACTTGAACATACTACGTATACCAATCCAACAAGGACTGCTATTCTAAACAAACTCTTAACAACCATACAAAATCCAATTCTTAAACCCATATGCTGGTTAATGATTGTGTTTTCTCCTCTTGTTTGGCTAAGCCGCTGGATGAGTTACGCAAACGGCAATATGCTTATTATGACAAGGTTCCTTACATTTGCCGGAACGCAAACGCCAGCTCAACTAGACTTTGCCAGTCTTTTGTCTGCTATGGCCCCTCCTGCCGTAACCGCACGGGGTGTGCTAGGAATGTTTAATTATGATTCCACTCCGGTACTTAATCAGATCCCGATTCCGGTACTTATAGTAGCTGCCGACTCAGACAAGCTAACAAAGCCAGAAGCTAGCTACGAAATGAACCAGCGTATCCCAGGATCAAGGGTGATAACTTTGAAGCCTGCAGGGCACATGGGATTGATGGAACGACACGAAGAACTTAATCAGACTGTCGTTGAATTTATACAGTCCGATAATAAATAATTCAATATTACTGGCATGTTTAACAGATTTGCCAGTAATATTAACAACAGAATTGAATGGGGCCTTTTGATAAAATTTAGTTAATAGGCGATTAGCCTCATACTCCGAATTCTCTTATTTCAGCTGACCCTTAAATACATTATTTTCAATATAAATGCCGGCACTAAAAATTAAGGAAGGGTCAAGTCGTTGTGCTGTTTCTTCGATAATCTTCTTTGATCTTCCTATCCGCTCTTTAGCAATCGCTTTTCCCTGGTACTTTATCAGCACCTTCTGATTCAAATTGATCAGCCGGTCATTAAGCATTATAATCAGGTTTGGATGATCATTTTCTTCAATATTAATAACATTATTACGTATGGACACTACCGCTCTGGCCCCTGTTTTTGATTCGCCAGCAGGCACAGCCAACCAGTAAAAATCTTTATCATCTACGTCGTCTTGTATCCAGACTACTTTCTTAGGCAACGCATTTCTTTGGTATGCAGCTAACCAGGGAAGGGCAACAGTATCCTTACGTTTCATCCAATGGCCCAGGTCATCATACACAGTTACTTTATGAATATATCCCCCTGGATTATCCTTTCTAAGACTATCCAGTTGCCTGCGCCATACCTCGGCAAGTCCATTTCTGTTATAAGCCTCGTCTTTCCCTCCCATAAATATAGTAAAGGGGAGATTATAAAGATTCTCAGGACGTGCATCTCCTGGGTGTCCTGCCATAGCAGATGCCGCAGCAAAATGATCAGCCATTCGTGTCGCAATCTGATACGTTCCATCTCCTCCGGCTGAGTAACCAAGTAAATAAACTTTATCAGGGTTAACGCCCTCCATAATTACTGCGTTACGAATCACCTTAGCGAAAAGAGAATCTACATGAGACTGATGCCATTGGTTCCAACTGTTAGTCGGTGATCTGGGAACGAAATATACTCCTTCTGCAGGTGCATACAATTTAATCTGGTTTTTCCATTGCTGGTCGTTCTCAGCTTCAGGCACTCCTCCCCCCCCATGCATGGAGATATACAAACTTCGTCCATCATGTGGTTTCAACCCGTATACTTTATAATCAAATTTCATTTTGTAGGGTCCAGCCTCCACATATCCTTGCTTCCATTCTTTCTCAGCTTCCGCTCTTTGCTGTTTATCTTGACGTTGGAGCGCTCCTTCTTCAGCCGCGATTGCTGCTCTCAAACTAAGCGCTTTTTGTGCCTTTACAAATGCAACTTGTGTTAGTAAAAAGAATAGTATACCAATGAAGACTTTGTAATAGTATTTCATATGAACCTCTGCCTGATTTGCAAACATAAGAGGATATTTGGAACATCAGATGGACATGAGTTCTCTTTTCTGGTATAGTAAGAACTATAAATTTTATCAGCCCCCTCCAACCATTGTCTATTTTTCTAGTTTACTAGAAAAAATTTCTATGTTAGTATACAGACAACTAAAGTGGTCAATCATTTTTCATTATACCTGGCCAAGTCTTTTGTATTATTTTTTTCTTTCTCTTTCGGTTTTCCTTATTCATGATTATTTCGAACTTATCCGGCTACACATTCCTTTTAATATTATTGCTGCCTTAAGTACCGCACTCGCTATTTTTCTAGGTTTTAAAAACAACAATGCCTACGACAGGTGGTGGGAAGCTCGACAGATATGGGGATTATTAGTTAATTACAGCAGAGTATGGGCAAGAGAAGTAATGTTATTAATTTCCTCACCAGATGTTGCCATCCAGGAGGAGATTAAGCAGCTCCATAAGAAGTTGATATATCGCCACATTGGTTTTGTTCATGGGTTGCGAGTATTCCTTAGAAGGCAACACCATTATAACAAGTCAGGCTTACAGGAATACTATGAAGGTCCTAATGAATATTCGGACGTGAAAGACTTCGTGTCTGCAAGTGAATTTGAGGAATTCAGTCACAAAAATAATCCTCCAAATTTCCTTATAGAGCAACAGGGGGTTGATTTGAAAAAGGCGATGGACAAGGGCTGGATCAATGAGTACTTTTTTGTGCGGTTGGAGGAAACGTTGATTGAATTTAACAATATCCAGGGAAGGTGCGAGAGAATAAAGAACACGCCCCTACCCAGGCAGTATAGTAGCTTTTCTAAAGTGTTCGTGTTCATTCATGCCTCCGTTCTTCCGTTCGTTTTTATCGAAGAACTGGGATGGCTTTCTATTCCATTCTCTGTTATCATATCTTTTGTTTTTCGCTGCCTTGACCTCATGGGAGAACGGGCAGAGGATCCTTTTGAAAATCGGATTGAAGATGTTCCTCTTACCGCATTAAGTATAGCAATTGAAACAAATTTAAAGGAACAAATGGGAGAAACCGATTTTCCGAAGCCCAAGGATTACTATGCTGGCATCGTGTTGTAAAGCACCAGGGACAAATGAATGTTGAGTTAGCTCCAGGAGCTGCCGTTTGACTATTTACCTGGTTTCCAATCAACAAATATTTCTTCAAGGGTATATTCTGATGCTTCCTTCTTTGTCAATTGCCTGGACCACCTAACGCGTTTGTCAGGTTGGAAGCCTTCACCCTTATTCTTGTATTCAGCGTAAAATGCTGTTTTCTCGTTGCTTTCTTTCCCCCAATTATGCCATCCTTCTGCTTTAATTAATGCCGGAAGCTCACATTTTATAAAAACCACCTTGGCATAAGGTCGCCATGGTCTTCCCAGAAAAAAGGAGTTCTCCGGCGCAGTGCCTGTAATTTTACATTCCCTGAAAATATAGCCATATTTTTGCCCCTCAGGAGTAGAGGCTGCTGTGATGTATCCTCCCCTTTTGCAAAAGATCTCACATTTTTCGAAAACAGCCGTTGCCGCACCAAAAATAAAGTCGACCGTACCTTCAATATAGCAATTGTAGAAGTATTGATGTGTAGTTCCCCCTGAAGTATAAATCGTATCCTGAAAGCCCAGAAAACGACAGTTTTTGAAAAAGACCCTGTCTCCTCCAACCGATATTGCAAGCGCTTGTCCTACTGGTCCCGAAGAATTTTCGAACGTTATATTTTCGGCGATAAAATCGTTCGAGAGCACAAAGACACTAGCAGATCTGGATGTACCTATATCTTTTCCTGCACTATCTTTCTTTGAAGCATAATCATCATAAGTTAGAATTGTCCTATTTACATCCTCTCCTATAAGTCTAATATTAGATTTCGTCTTCGGAAAGGTAAGCTTCTCTTTATAAATACCATTTTTGACAAGAATAACAACTGGAGTGGTATTACCTTCAGGGATTGAAGAAATTGCCTCAGCAATAGTCTTAAATGCTGCGCTCCCATCCTGTGCCACCACGATCTTTTTCTCTTGACCTTCAGAAGTAAAGGAAGCGAAGAATAATAAAACAACTGCTATTAGGCCTGCTGTTAATGTCTTTTGAGATTTAAACTTCATTTTCAGAGATCGGTTTCTGTATTTAGAATTCCATTGATCGTAGTAATCTCTTCATAACTAAAAGTTGTGTTCTGAAGCGCCTTAATAGAATCAACTATTTGTTCAGGTTTGCTGGATCCTATTAACACGGAGGTTACTCTTTTGTCTTTAAGCAGCCATGCTAAAGCCATATGCGCTAGTTTTTGTCCCCTTTGTTTAGCGACTTCATTTAGCTGTGTTATTTTACTTATTTTCTCAGGTGTGATATGACTTTCGTTCAAAAATTTCCCGCTTGTTGCTACTCTTGAATCCTCTGGTATTCCATGAAGATATTTATCCGTTAGGAGTCCTTGTGCCAGCGGTGAAAAAGGAATGCATCCCACTCCCTCCTTTTCAAGCAAATCCAACAATCCATCTTCTACCCAGCGTTCGAACATTGAATATTTAGGTTGATGAATCAGGCAAGGAGTACCAAGGTCTTTTAATATCCTGAATGCTTTCAAAGCTTCTTCGGGACGGTAATTAGAGATGCCCACGTACAATGCCTTCCCCTGACGGACAATAAGATCTAGTGCAGCCATTGTTTCCTCAAGCGGCGTTTCAGGATCAGGCCGGTGATGATAAAAAATATCAACGTAGTCCAGGTCCATTCTCTTAAGGCTCTGATCCAGACTTGCCACCAAATACTTTTTCGAGCCCCAATTTCCATAGGGACCTTCCCACATATCATAACCCGCTTTGCTCGAGATAATTAATTCATCACGATAGGATCGGAAATCCAAATTTAACATCCTGCCGAAATTAGCTTCCGCTGATCCATACGGAGGACCATAATTATTAGCCAGGTCGAAATGAGTGATACCATTGTCAAATGCGGTCTTCAACAGATTTCTTCCGTTTTCAAAATTGTTTACGTAGCCGAAATTGTGCCATAGGCCTAGTGAAAAAGCCGAAAGTTGAATACCGGACTTCCCGCACCGGCGGTATTCCATTCCCTGATAGCGCTCTGCTGCTGCAATATAAGTCATGCTGTTAGAATACTTGGTTGAATAGTATTTAACTACGAACATAAAAATAAAATCGCAGCAAATGGAATTATTGATAGTGCTCAACTAAACACGCATTATAAAGCAACAGAGCAGGCTTGCCTTTGCAAGCCTGCCTGGTAACTAATGATCGTGGTCTTCTCCTTCTATTACATGCAGAGGGAACTTCAATGTAAAATCAGCAGAACCGCCGAAACGTGCATGATTTGCATCATCCCAGTCATCTACAGAGGTTTTGGATTTATCAAGACCATGGCGAAGTACCGCTGTTAAAGTCATTGATCCATTTGAGGGTTTTAAAGTAGTAAGCAGGCCCTTTACTCCCACCTTGTCATCTTCATACTTATAATCAAGTACTCCCTCCTGAGCCCCGGTTATAAACATCTGGTGTTCGGCAGCCTCTTCCACAAATTCATCTTGCATTTCGCGACCAGCAAAGTCGTAAGCAACTACCTTCAAACGGTAAACAGCGCCGGCATGAAGATCATAATGACTTTTAATTGAATTACCGTCCTGTCCAAAAACTACCTGAACAGTATCTGTTGTTTGATGGTAATGATCGCCATGCGATTCCAATTCAATGAAATTGAATACCACGCTTTTAAACTCTTCCTGTGGTAACTCTGGCTCAGGATCGTCTTTTGTACACGCATTAAAAGTTAAAATAGCTCCCACGGCAAGGGCTAACCATGCTTTTTTGTAGATTCCAGTTGTTGTCATTGATTTTTAAATTATAGGGTTAAACATTTATGGATGTAGTATTAAAATTTAAGAGTAGCTCTTAACGTCAGGTTTCGACCCTGATCGTGGGCGTAATACCGGAACCTGTTCATATAGTCTTTGTAGAACGTGTTGGCAATATTGTTTACAGAAGCATTAAGGCCCAAACTCTTCTTTCCTAAAAAAAAGCTTGTTCCTGCCTGCAGGCCAAGCAAATGATAAGAAGGTGGAGGTGAGGTAAAATCGCTACCTTCTTCATACCTGTTCTGCCTGGCAACATAGAGGTGATTAAGTGTTACATAATTAGCAGTTTCCTTACCTCGATCCGACCAATGGAAACTAATACTATTTTCAATCCGGTCTGAGGGGATCCATGGCAAGTAAATATCATTACGTACATCTTTTGCTCTGACAATTGCTCCCTTCAGCCCATATTTTAAATGGCTGGATAGATCAAAGGAGAGCCCCAGATCAGCACCGAGAAGCTGAGCGTGGGTTTGTTTATAATAGTAGGTTGGAAAAACACCCCGGATGCTTTCATAGAGCTCCAAAGAGGGCTGAAGGTAGATGTAGTTATTGATACGATTCCAATAGGCACTAAAGTCGAAGTTCAAATTATCACCATGAAATTCGATCGCGTTGATCCACTTATAACTTTTTTCACTAGCCAGATCTTTATCGCCTATCTCCACTGCAGCTGAGCCGTGATGAAGACCATTGCTAAAGAGCTCACTTACCACCGGGGGGCGCCATGCAGAAGCGAGATTAGAACGTATCGTCCATTGGTTGGTTAGATACAGGACAGCACCTGCATTGGCAGAAACGTTATTAAACTTACGGGTGCCACCATAGAGATCCTGGTTCCTGTCATACCCCAGGGCATCAAGATATTTATAATCATAGCGCAGACCTCCCTCAAGCTGATAGTTACTTTTCGAATATCTTCCAATGTAAAAAAGGCCTGCATTATAGCTATCATAGTTAGGGATTAAAGGAGTTGCAAGCGTACCGGGAACATTATTATTTACTTGTAAAATTCCGTTAACACCAACTATTTGTTTCCAATGACTTCCGTTATCATTTTCGAGAGAAATATCCAGGGTTTGTGTAGTAAGCGTAAGATCGAGAGATGGAATGCCACTTCTTCCTCCCCTCCTTATATCGTACTCCTGCCGCTTATTTTGCTGGAGCCCATACACCAGATCTACATGGCTTTTACTGCTTAAATGAAAGTGGCTCTCCAATTTCAACAGGTTATGAGCGACCTTTTGACGGGGTGCATCAATAGAATAGGTAAAAGAGCCTTCATCGAAAGGTCTTCCATTAGCAAGTGCTGCCTGCAGGTCCTCAAGGTTTCCAATATGAGAACCTCTAAAAATTCCTATTTCTGACTGGAAGTGGCTGAAGTAGAGATCAGTCTCCAGTTTCTTTCGAGAGTAACCAAGCCCGCCGGAAAAGTTAAGCTCTCTTAATCCTGTATTATTGAGGTAATAATCGGCCGTTTTTATATTGCCCGAGGTCCTTCCTGAGGTCTGAAAACGCCATGCGAAGCCAGGCATACCTTTACTTGCACCTTCAAGCGCTCCAGAAGCAGCCCCTCCCAAGCCATTACTCGAGCCTGCCAGATTTAGTGTTCCAGCTATTCCAAATTGTTTTGGAAGGGCAGCAGGTTTTACCAGGATAACTCCAGCTATTGCTTCTGGTCCGTACCTAACTCCTTCAGCACCTTTGATCACGGTAATTGACTGGGCTATGAAGGGGTCGATTTCCGGTCCATGTTCCATACCCCATTGTTGCCCTTCCTGGCGGATTCCGTTATTCAGGATCAGCAGCCGGTTACTATGCAATCCCTGCACTACTGGTTTAGCAATTGAGGAGCCAGTTTGTAAAGTACTTACACCGGGAACGGATCTAAGTGCATCAGCCAGGGTTCCTCCTCTGCTCTGTTCGAGTTGATTAGCGGTTATACTTCCGGCTATATTAACAGTGCCTGAGAATGGCTTTCCTGCTGTAATGTGTACTTCTTCAAGTTTTAACTCTGCCTTTTGCAAGAGAAGTGATACACTTTGTTCAGACACCCTCGAAAAGACCTTTTTATAAGGCCGGAACCCGGGTGTATTCACTACCAGTATTACTGGTCCTTCACAGATTTTGTTAATACTAAAATGCCCATGTTCATCAGTGATAGCAGTCCTATTAGCAGTAATTACGCTAATTAAAACGCCATGGACGGGTAGGCCGCTAAGAGAATCCCTTACAGATCCTTCAATTTTCAAGCGACAATCAAATTGTTGCGCAGAAGCCTGCACGACAACAGAAACGAGGGTAACGATGGTAAGCACCCAATACTTCATATGGAAAAAATTATAGGAAAGAAAATGCGATGAACGCATACCAGGCTCAAAAGACTATGAGCCTAATGAACGGTCGGGCAGCAGAAATGCCAGAAAAGGAATTAAACTACAGGGGGACCTTTATTTGTCCAGGTATGGACAGAGCGTTCAAAAACGCTATCAGAAAAACTTGGGGATTGCAACAGAGACTTACCACCAGGAATAGTCAGGACTATTTGATCGTAACTGTGAATATGCCTTGATTGTTGGTTTTGAACATAATCACAGACCTTACACTTTACGTCTGGCTTTTGAAATTCAGCCTTTGCAGCACTATTTGTTTCTTTTTTAAAAGAAACTGAGGTCATTTCTTCAGTATGATCATGGACGCATTGAATCACCTGTATCGCTGAAAAGATCAGCAACAGGAAAAATGCAATGGCCTTATTTAATCTTCTGAAATACGACATTCTAGTTCTGAAGGCAAAAATGATATTTTTATTTTAATTTATTGCCAATAAAAAAGAAGTCTTTGTAACATTTTTAAAAAAGTGGCTATGTGCCAGATTTGAATAGTTAAATCTCTACCAATTAACCCGACTTCTTACTTCTTATAGTTTTCTTGACCGGAGAAAGATGGGACTTCCTAAGCTTCAATTCAGTTTCAAGGATTATTTTAGCTGGACCAGCATCTTTGCCTCCGGGTTCTAACCTGTCTAACAGAAGACTGATAACCCTGTCAGCTATGGCTTCAATAGGCTGCGCAATTGCTGTGACAGGAGGAGCGAATAATTTAAAAATATCATGATCATCAAAAGAGACCACTGCCAGATCCTGAGGTACCTTTAAGTTCAGGATGTTAATTGCTTTCAACCCACAGGATCCCGCCTGTATCGCCCCGAACAGAACCGCGTCCAATTGCTTATTTTCACTCAGATACTTCTGAACCGTTGCAATCATCACCTCTTCATCCGGATTATAATCAATTTCATGAACGTTATCTGTTAACCCTTCCTGGCTCATTGCTGACCTGTATCCCGCTAACCTCCCTAACATCTGACTTTGGGAGGAGGAAAAAGTTATGAAGGCAATGTCTTTGAATCCCTGATCTACCAACATTTTAGTAGCATTAAATGCACTTGGCTCATTATCTATTTCCACATAGTCAACTTCGAGCTCCTTTAAATTCCTGTCAAATAAAACTACAGGCATCCCAGCCTTGATCAGTGCGTCAATTTCTTTCTCTACCCCTACCGGAGGAGAGATAATATACCCATCTACGCTTCTTTCCCGAAAAACATCAATAAGATCCCTTGTTTTCTGGGTATTATTGTCAGTGCTGCAATACAGGATACGATAACCTTTTTTATAAGCTCTATCTTCGATGAGCTTAGCAATCTGAGCAAAAAATGGATCTGAAATACTCTCCACCATTAAACCAATGATATGAGATTTGCCTGTCCTCAACCCACGAGCTATGGGGTTGGGAGAATAACCTACTTCTTTGACGAATTTTTCGACCCGACTTACCAGTTCTTTGCTGATTCGTTTTTCTTCCGCCCGACCATTAAGTACAAATGATACCGTGCTTTTCGAAACATTAAGTTGGTTAGCTATATCTGCAATTGATAACTTCTTCACCAGTGTTTTTTATCCAAATATACTTTAAAAATCAAGCTCCTTTACAATTATATCGATTTAGCATCAATAAAAGGCATATAATCTGCTTCGACCCAAGTACTCTTTGAATTGCCTTATCAAAAGCTATGTAATGATTAGAATAATTTAACCCGCACAAAACGAGGCCGGTATAAGTAGGGATTTTTTTTGAGATCTTTAATAAATTCAACCGAGTTAACGTTATAGCTGATAAGAAGCTCAGCCCTTGAAGACAAACTAGGATGTACTTTAGCATTATACATTACGTAAGTTTTTTCCTCTGCGTCCTTACTACTATCCCAGATCTTAATAATTGGGCCGAAAGGTCCGGTGGGACTGGCCCCTAAACGCAAACCAACAGTAGTTCCTATCCCTCCTACCTGAAACACGAGTGCGTACCGGCCATCAGGAAGGGGACTTACACTTAATTCATTTGATACAGCGTCTGTAAGCGTTGCGGCCTTGTTCATATTAGAATTCCAAGCTTTGCCATCCCAAAACCGCCATCTTTCAAAGCGCTCAAAATCTTCTGGTTTTACACGCGCTACGAGCAAATTCTTTGCCTTCCCCCTTACTCCGTAGATATAAACAAACCCATCAGGAGAAGGAGCACCAGCAGATTTCGTATTAACAAAAATACCAGCACCAAAAGAACCGATATCATTCTCCCCATCCTCAATAAAAAAAGGAGTATCCCACTGCTGATAATTATAGAATGGAGGTTTTGAACCGGCTGGAATTTTTATCAGGGTATTACCAATCTCCCTAAAACCAAAAGCCTCTTCGGATACGTTGCGGATCCGATAACCAAATATATAAAGTGCATTATTCAGTTTCTGATTTACAAAACCGTCGCCCAGCCAGTAGTAATCATTCATCTGGGTCTTGGGGGTACGAGGCTCAAAAACAGGCTCGGCCTCGCCCTTTGAATTTTCTTTCCAATTAAATTTCAGATTTTCAGGCAATGGCTTATTCCCCTTCAATACCGCGATAGAATTATGAATCATCCTGAAACCGTTCTGAAGGGAATCTTTTCTAATAGTGCCTATCATTGAATCGCTGAAAATGAAAAGCGTCTGAGTCGTCGATGTGGCATTCTTGTTTTCGGGTGAATTTAGTGGAATCGTATAAATACCATCTCCTCCAAACCACCCAGAATCACGCTTAAAAAGAGCAGACCATTCCGGCGCTTCCTCTACTGAGAACTTCAAATGGTTCAAATCTTTTACCTGGGCAAATAATCCTCCTGAAAAAGAAATTCCCAGCATTATCGCTATTGCAATTAATCTTCTCATAAAATCATCAAGATATATAAATTATTCCGAGGATCAAATGCCCGAAAAGCGGGTTACCTCAACCAGCTTTGATCTTACTGGTTTTAAAAAAGTTATTAAAGAACAAGGCCTGGTATTTTATTGAATTACACCAGTACTCCCAGGAGTGGCCTCCGGGACGAGAGGTATACTCGTGAGGAATATTGCGTTCCAAAAGCTTTTCGTGCAATTGTTTATTGTACAAGCAAAAAAAATCGTCGGCCCCACAATCAAACGTTAAAGCGAGCGAATTACTCTTGATCAGATAAAGCATATTAACGACACTGTTCTGTTCCCACCTCTCAGGATATTGACTGTACTTGCCAAGTACCTGGTTTAGTCCGAAGCTATCCGGGAAAGGACGAAGGTCCACCCCTCCGCTCATACTGCCAGCGGCACCAAAAACATCAAGATGCTTAAAGGCCAGATAGAGAGCTCCATGGCCACCCATGCTAAGACCAGTAATAGCACGCCCCTCCCGCTTGTTAACGGTAGAGTAATGTTTATCAATGTAACTTACAAGCTCTCTGGAAATGTAAGTTTCATAAAGAGACCCCTTCTCCTCCGGACTGTCAAAATACCAACTGGCAAAAGCACCATCAGGACAAACGATCAACATACCATACTCATCGGCTAATCCAGATAACTCGGGATCCTTTTTTATCCAGTCGCTGTAGTTCCCACTATAACCATGCAGCAGGTACAGTACGGGGTATCTTTGAGAGGGGTTGTAAGCTGAAGGCCGGATAACAACATCTTTTATACTTTTATGCATACTATCGCTAAAGATAGAAACGGTATCCACCATTGCAGCTTGGAGGTTGAAAGCGAACAACATCAATAAGATCACGAGAAGGGACTTTCTTTTGTACATAATCTAAAAACAGTAAATGCCGGCATTATACAAGGAGTGCAGAAAGAGTAGTTTCCAGCAATAAATCTAACTCCTAACACCTTAAAACTATTAGTAAAAACGATTGAGAGAACAAGTACTATCTATACTGACAGGATAGGCACCAAGCCTACATCATCACAATGTGTACCTTATTAATAGAATGGTTTAGAATACCAGGGGTAACTTTATAGACCTTCCTGCCATTCACATGCATTTCCCGGATAGTTGAGCCTTTCCCCTCCACCAGAATATTCAAATACTTATTCCTATATTTCAGCTCAGAGAGCTCAAGTATGGAAATACCCGGAGGAAGGTATGGCTTGAACTCAATTTCTCCGGCATTGCTAAATCTCATCCCAATAAGGCCGTACATTACCATATCGAGATAGGCCGTAGCTGACCAGGTTTGTCTTCTGCAAGAGGGTGTTAATTTATTGCTCTGCCAACCACCAATAGCAGCTCCGGTATAGGGACTATAGATTTCACGAAAATCCATATTACCCTTATCTTCGTCTATAGCCAGATGCGTAAGACTTTTAAGCTCTTCCTCAAACCGCTTATAATTACGCGTATTAATGGCAGCCTTTGCATAAAATCCATTGACCATTGGCCAGATAATATTATTATGCCGACCTGGGGTATCAGGCGAGTATCTTGGAAAATCCGGATAAATAGAAGGTATCCCGTATTTCGAGACGTGAGCATTTGATATAATAGCCCTTGCTTTTCCTGCATCAGGGATTTCAAAAATAGCAGCAAAGGCAATACCCAAAGCTTCTTGAGAATGATCAGCTTTCCCGGTATGATCAAGAAGGTAGTCGAAAGTATTTGACTTAGGATTGTACAAATGCTTAAGGATATTAGCTTTAAGATTCTTTGCCTTCAAGCTGAATACCCCATATTCATTGGTTTGAAGGATCTTACTCATTTTTTCCAGTACTTTATAAGCCTCATAATAAATTGAGTTTGTACTTAAACATTTAATACCATGAGAATTCTTGTGGTCGAGAACAAATGTGGAAAGGTTCCCCCGCTCAAAAATGGGTTCGGGGTAGCCGGCGATACCATCATTAAAAACAGATGGTCCCATAAAAAGACCGGTACCCGGATCAAACTGACTGTTCTCCAATTGTTTCATGGTATTGGCTGAGCAAGTGTAAGCTTGCCTCAGGAATTTCCGGTCTCCGTTCACGTAATAGTGATGAAGAGCGGCGATAGTCCAGATAATTTTATCCCAGTACTGATGTCCGATAGAATCCCTGCCGATCGTAACACTCCACAAAGATTTCTCAGCTACTTCCGGCCATAAAAGGCTCGCAGCATTCCATGAATTAATGGCAATATCGCGTGTCCATTCGCCGCCATAGTCTCCCCCTGCAGCTAATATCCCATCACGTACATTTCCATCCACAACCTTCAGTGCAAGACGAAAGGCTTTTTCCAGATCTTTGTTATCAGAGCTGATGGTTTGAGCACCAGCACCAGAGAAAGCTGTTATCAGGAATGCGAATACGGCAGTGCTAATCCAATATTTTCTTAAACGTTTCATTTTAATTGCTCTATATGCTAATAAGATCTTTCGAATATTTCATCAATTGTTATAGGGACTTAAAAAAAGCTTATACCCAGCGTTCAGTAGTTTTGGATCTACTTCTATCTGGAGATCCTTCGATTCGCCCTGCATTAATGAAAAATAACTGTCGCTTATAATGGCGGGCAAAATTTGAGAACCATCTTCCCGAAGTAGCTGTGCCCTTATTCCAAAAGCTGCTGCTTTTGAGGATCTGTTAAGAACTTTATAGCTAATCACCCTGTGAATTTTGTCTTTGGCAGTGCTTACTCTCGGCTTGCTTATTTTCAACTCATCTTTTACCCTTGCAAGATCATTCAAAGGGGTATAATTCTGATATTCCTTACCGATCCAATAGAAATTTTCAGATAAAAGCTTCCCCTTTTTATCTTTCAGTTTCAGCTTCAAAAAATACACCCTTGAAAAATCAGTATCGTCACCTTTTGAAAAAGCAACAAAGGCTTCAGTAGACGAAGTAGCTGGCACGCTCATCCTGGTACCGCGGTGATAGGCTTTTACCTTCCTCCCATTTATGTCATATATTTCTGCTCCAGCTGTAAGCTGATTTAAACTGTAAGGTTTGTTATTAATAATCTTTACCGAATGGCTTGCAGGATTCCATTGAATATGAACAGGCTCACAGGCTATCTTTGCCCCAAAATAAGCGTCGGTTAAATCATAATAATAATCATACGTCTGCCATATCATACTGGGATAGGCCGACTGACTCATCCATATCAACATTCCGGAAGCATCCTTCCACATATGATCATTCCAGCCCTCATACATCGCCTTCATCGTCTCCAGATTAAGAAGCTGCGCTTTCTTGCAGAAATCTTCCAGCGTTCCTGATGGGCCATAACTCTGGTTAATATCATTGATATATTTTACTGGTGTTGCTCCTCCCCCCAATTCGCCATGGGTGCTGAAAAAGTGCCTGGCCCACATATTAGTTTTGCTATCCAGGGCTTCAGGGCTTGGAGGTACCCAAAATTCTTTCGGCATAAACTTCTTAAAGCTTTCCACATTGACAAATGTTGCCATCCCAAGCTCACTGCGCATGCCCCAACTATTGTTAGAAAACTGATAACTATTATGCGGATCTGTGAAATAAGTTCGGGGATCAACATTACCCCATAACCCACTTCCAGATAAGTTCCGGCTACCTCCTTTGATGGAAAAATTTGGGTTAGTAATGCCCGCATTGGAACGGGAAATATATAGTTTATCATGCAGATCATTTTCCAGCACTGCCGTTTCTATAGCCATATTCAAAGATCCCTTAGGATCCCCACCGGGAACACCTTCATTGGCTCCGCACCAGATAGCAATAGAAGGGTGGTTCCGCAGTCTCTTCACCTTCTGAACTACATTTAAACGGAATACTTCAAGACTATCGATCGGGCCAAAGTTGTTCAGCCAGAAATCATCCCAAATGAGGATCCCGTACTTGTCGCAATAATTATAAAAATCCTCATCAGTAACTTCACCCGTCCAGTTCCGGATCATGCTATAATTCATTGCCCTATGCAGCCTTATGCGAGGTTCATAATCCTGTCCTCTCACCTTAAGCATGTAATCAGACATTCCCCAGTTTCCTCCCTTTACAAGAATAGGGACATTGTTTATATAGAGGCGCAAAGGTCCGTTAAGTGAAGTTGTATCTGAACTTACTTTTCGAATTCCAAACACCTTAGTTACTGCATCAGACGTTTTACCGTCTTCTCTGAATTCTACTTTACAGGAATATAGATATTGTGTTCCATCAGGCTTCCCACCATAACCATTGGGCCACCATAGTTTCGGATTTTCAATCTTTAGCTGTTTAAAAGACCTTTCATCCAGTGTTACCGTCTCCACACTCCCGGGTTGAAGCGTTATAGCTTTACTTACCACGGTAATCTTTCCCGGATTAATGGTAAGTCTTAGTACACCGGAAATTCTTTGACTACTTGCATTTCGAAGATCTGTCTGAATGCTAAGTTGGGCGAGCGACATGGTGGGTAGCTTAACTCTCACCCAAGGATCTTCAACTGCCACATTTCCGGTAGTAGTAATTGTAACACTATCTGTAATTCCATTGTTATAGCCCGGCACAGCGGGCATCCAATCCCAACTGCCACTGCTTAGATAAGTTGGGGCCTCACGGTTGGCAAGACCCTGATTATGGGTAGCATTGTAGAGAGGAGGAATAATGAGTACAGCAAGAACATTGGTCCCGGCATGCACCCCAGCGGTAATATTAAATTTTGCTCTTCTCATCAGACCAGTGATCCCTGCTATCGGCTTACCATTCAGAAATATCTCAGCCCTCTTATTAACTCCGTGAAAATTAAGCCACACTTGTTCTCCCGGACGAAAGCCCTTTCCACTAAAAGTAGTCCGATACCAAAATGGTCTGCAATACTTCGCTTTATCCACCTGATAAATATTATCTCCAAAGTCTGGATCTTTCTCCCTTCCTGCTACTACATACGAATGAAAGATAGTTCCAGGCACGATGGCCTCTACCCAGGTAGAAGTATTATATTTTGATGAGGAAATGATTGAGGCCTCTGGCACCTCTGTTTGGGCAGCCAGTTTCCACCTTAATTCTTTAGTGATCCCCTGTGCCAACCCCTGGAGCTGTGACAACAGGATGCTAAGAATAAAACATATTTCGGCCCTTTTTATCATAGTCTAATTTTTCTGTCTCGACCAAATCGATTTAGCTTTCAATTAAAATTTTTGTAATCTGGGCCGCTAGTGCTTGGGGTTATAAATGGCAAGGCCTACCCTCGAGTCAGCACAGCCATAATACAAATACCATTTCTTTCTAAGATAGGCCATACCTTCAATAAACACAGTTCCGGCAGGATATTGCCCGCTTTTCTCGAAAGACTCGGTAGGAATAAGAAAGGGCTTGTCCAGACGCGCAAGCAACTTCTCAGGATGCTCGGCATCGAAAAGTGCCTGTCCCGCACAATAGGCATTTGCAGTATAATTTTTATCACCTTCTGTAGCCCTGTTCTTCCCGTTATAAAGCAAGACAATTCCTTTATTGGTGAGAATTGCGGGTGGACCACACTCTGTTAACTGGCTATCGAAGTATCCCGCCCGGGGAGACATTAATTTAATCAATTCGCCTTCCGAACTCACTAACGGCTCCCAGTTTATCAGATCCTGAGAAGTAGCAGCAAAAACGTTATCCTCCCCCCAATACATCCAGTACTTGCCCTTAACCCTCGTGATGTATTGCTTTCCATTCGATATCTTTGTTAGAATTGAAGCTGATTTTGTTGGCATATTATAGAACTTCCCATTATATGCTTTGGCGAAAGCAGCACCGTGTTTTGTCCAGTTCTTTAAATCCCTGGAAATAGCCACCCCCAGCCTGGGCACTTTATTATTCCACATCGTATATAACATAATGAACCGACCGTCAGAGGTGGCAGCTACCCTTGGATCCTCGCAGCCTCCGTACCATTCCTGCTCTGCCTGACCATCCCTGGCAGGATACAAAACAGGCGTTGTACTCCGATTCATCCTAATCCCGTCTACACTTTCAGCGAGACCTATTCTAGAAGTACGGTTACCTATTCCCTCTCCCCTTTTGTCTTCAGCACGGTACAGCACGTAAATCTTTCCATCCTTAACCGTAGCTGCGGGATTGAACGTATCATTAACCTCCCAATTGATGGGCTTATCAAGCATTGGACATTTAAATTCGGAAGATGATCTCGGCGAAATAACGGGATTACCATGCTGAGGTCGAACAAAGGGTCCCAATGCCCAGTCAGGTAATTGCTGTCCATTTGCAAAAACCGACAAAAGCATCAAGCCTGTTAGCCACATTTTTTTCATAACCTTAATAGTGTGTGTGTGTGTGTTAATAATCAAATGAAGGAGGCTCTGTCTGAGCTCCCCAGGTTTTATTTGGGACATCAGATAAATTAAAGCTCAGTATTCCTCCTTTTTGAATAGCGTTCCAGGAAATCCAGGTGCTATTAAATGATTTCCCATTAAGCTTAAGATTATTAATATAAGCTTTGTCAGAGCTTCCACCATTAATGATCAGTGTTCCTTTGGCAAGGTGTAATTTGACCACATCGAATGAGGGACTATTTAGAGAAAATCCTCCCAAGCCCGGCACCACGGGGAACATGCCGATATTAGCAAAGACGTAAAAGGCTCCCATTGCTCCCAGGTCATCATTTCCGGGAAGTCCATTAGGACGATTAGCATATTGTTCTTTTATAATTCGTTTTACTATATTTTGAGTTTTGTAAGGCTGCCCGGTCCAATTGTAGGCCCATGGAACCTGAAAATCCGGTTCATTTCCAGAGGCAAACCATTCTTCATGATAGTTTGCGTTCAACTTGCTGAAGAATTCGTCTAACCTTTTCTCGGCTACCTTTTTTCCTCCTATAGTGTCAATTAATTTCTTCCAATTATAAGGCAGCATCCAGAAATAACCCTTATAACTTAGCTCTCTCCAGTCGTGATTATAAGGTTTCCAGCTCCCATCTTCGTTACGCGACTGCAGCCAGGTACTTTGAGGATTATACAAATTTTTCCAGCTCTGGGCTCGTTTGAGATACCGGCGGTACAAAATGGAGTCTTGGAAGGCCTGAAGCGCGAACTGACCGATAGCAAAGTCTGCGGAAGTATATTCCAGCATCATTGAAGCATGCATATAACCCTTTTCCAGATACTGTTTTAGCATGGGCCGGGTAAGTTCTTTCTGAGACTTCGTATCGGGATCTTCAGCACCTCTCCGCATTACCTTTAAAGCCTTAGCTAGATCGAATGTATTAGCACCGAAAGCATATGCATTAGCAACTAAAATAGAAGTGGGATCACCTTGCATTATGCCTGTCTCCGTGCTATTCAAGACCCATCTGGGAAATCCACCTCCCGACTGCTCGGCAAAAGTGAGTATAGAGCTCATCATTTCTGAAGTCTCCCGCGGAAGTAACATCGCAATTAGCTGGACTTGTGTACGATAGGTATCCCAATTACTAAAAGCAGTATAATAATTGCCTTTGCTAACTTTGTGAACCTTATAATCAGCGCCCATATATTCGCCATTCACATCATTATAGATATTTGGATGAGTGAAAACATGATAAAGCCCGGTATAAAACTGTGTTGCATCAGCGGGTTTGCTTACCTCTATTTTCCCTAAACATTTATTCCAGGCCGACTGCGTCTTGGAAACTACATCGTCGAAGTTCCAGGCATTATTTTCGACTATGAGATTTTGGCGTGCATTTTCAAGAGAAACATAGGAAATACCCACCTTATATAAAATTTTCTTTTTTACCCTTGTATCGAAGGTGAAGTATACCCCTGAATTTTCTCCTGAAGCAGTTTTATCAGAAGATCGGAGACGCGCGCCTTCCCAAGTCCCGCTGGTAATTGCTGGCTCACTAAACTGGGCTACGAAATAGATTTTATAATTAGCAGGAGACCCGCAGAACTGCCCGCCATCGGCATAACCCTCAAAACTTTTCGGACTAGTGATCTTGACACTTGCGTCTGTGATTTTCGTCGCATTAATTCCTGTCCCTATAATAATTGTCCCCTGCTTGTGAGCAAAACTAAACCTACCCATACCCGTGCGGGTAGTTACACTGAGCTCGGAAATAACGCCCTGATCACTTGATGATTTATAATAGCCTGCAACGGAACGTAAGATTTTGAATCCGGGATTGAAGGTGGTCATGGAATCCGGCGACACTTTCAAGTCTCCATCCAAGGGAATAAGAGGCATGTTCCCCATGTGCTCACAGCCTGCTCCACTCATTTGGTTGATAACAAAACCACGATCTTCATTGAAAAATGTAGTGGTAAACTGAACCATTCCAAACGGCGACATTGCACCAGGAAAAGTATACCCCGCCTCCAGATATTGCTCATGCTTTCCATGCCCTTTCCCTTTAGAACCAATCTGGGTGTTCACATAATTTGCATACCCCCCATGGTTGGCCGATTGTGAATAGGCCTTGGCAGCAATCGATAGCAGAAAAAGAGATAATATTTTTCTTAATAGAAGTTTCACTTTAGGCGAAACCGACTTCGGAAAAAAAATCATTGAGGTTTTTTTAAGTTTATAATTAGAATACGAATATAGCCGAAAAATCGATTTAGCAAAAAGAAAATAGAAAAAGATTACTAAATAATAACTGATTAAGATTTACGTAAACTAAGACAAGTAATACCGGCAATTCCTGATACAAGAAACAATGCAGCAATTAGTTCTGCTTGAGAAAAAGAGAGACCAGCAATCGTATAATTCAAATTAACCTTGATCTGCTCCATAAGAAGCCGTTCTCCCCCATTTATAATGAGGTACAATGAAAACATTGATCCGGGGTGCTGCAGCTTGTCTTTAAACTTCCATAGCAGACAAAACAGCGATAGGATTACTATAGCTTCATAGAGAGATGTTGGATAAACCGGCTTTAAAAGTTGAGAGCAATATTCTTCGGAACAGCCCTGGATGTATTCACCTTCCCTTAACACGTTATGAGGATAAGTGGAGGCCCAAATCCAGTCGGGCACCCATGTAAAGGGTTTAGTGTGAAGATTTACTCTCCCCCAATCGCCGTCACCAGAAAGATGACACCCTAACCTTCCCACTCCATAAGCAACCAGCATGCCCGGAGATCCGATATCTGCCAGGTCTATTAATCGCATTCCATGCCTGTAACCAATTACAAGATAAGAGATCGCACCAAATACCAATCCTCCGTAAAAAGTCCAGCCGTCAATAGAAAAAAACATTCCTGCCGGATCTCTGAAAAACATCGCCGGAGCCTCGAAACAGTTGAAAAGCTTTGCACCTATAAATCCCCAGATCGCTGCCCAGAGCAGCAATTTGTCCATCAACTGATAGGGATGTTCAAGTTCACCTGGCCTGGTACGGGATGGGGAGAGTTTAATAAGGCCTAACCGCTCCTTCCTTATAAATTCAAGCCTGAAGGTATAATATGAGGTGGCAAAGGCTAATACAACAAATAATCCAAACGTTTGTCCGGGGACATAGATATCAAGGCCGGTTAAGTACTTTATAAGATGAGACAAAGTTGGAAACATACCAAAATATAAGGCAAGAAATATTTAAGCATTAAGAATACACATTATTTTGCTTGTTAGTAATACACTTTAATAGTTCGTATGCCAAACGCCGGGATAGAAAAACGGACTACCGATTCTGCTCCCTGCCGGCTTATCGTCATATATTGTTTTACTCTTCCATCAAGCTCTACCAGCTCCGCTTTTTTAACATGCCCCGTTAGTAATACCTTATTTTCCGCCCCACTCTCAAAGGCATTATAGAACCTGAGGAACAAGGCTCCCTGGTCGAAAGTCATACTGCTAAGCTCCAGACCAGGGTAAAGGAGGTTAATAAAGACCTACCGGCTCCATCCTTTGAGCAATTTGCCGTTTGTGCAGTTATTAGGGGTTCATTTATGAAAGTACTTTCAGCATTTAATAATGCCTTGTCCCAATTGCCTTCATTCGGCACTATACTGTAATGGATTACGGAAGACCCCTTGATCTTGTAATTCATACCCCAAAGCCCCATTCCTGAATACTGAAGGGTAAGACTTAATGGAAAATCGTTACCATAACTGTAACTGGTGGTGTGATCGCTATATAAAGCCATTCCGTACCTATTTTTTGCACCTGTAACATCTACCCAATTGAGGATCACATTATTCTTTATACTGTCCCACCGGTTAAAGAAGGTGTTCTGCAACTTACTATGCACAACGTCGAACGGAGCATTTTTAAAGAGCTTTTGTTCTTCTATCAGGGTAGTGTCCCCAAACACCTCCGTGGTAACCGTCTATAAAATAACTTTTCTGTGTCCTCGCAGTGTTAGAAACCAACAAACTTCCGCAGGTTAGGACAGAACTTACCCGCTGAAAATGCTTAATTAAGTCCTTAATCTTTTCCAAATTTGTATTATCTAATCGTTCGTTCGGGTCTGCCTATACAAATAACAACTACAGGACAAAAGAATTTTGCCCTGAATTAAGCTTATAGGTCTTTGCCTTCCATTCAAAAACCCCCGAAATTTCGGATGGAAGTTCTATATTAATTTTCCACTTCCCCCTATGCTCATAGTAATGCAGGCTGACCATTCCCCTGGGATGAGGAATTACCCCCTTTACGTTGGTAAGGCTACCCAAATGAGGTTTAATCCTGACTTTGCTAAATCCTGGAGCATCCGTATCAACACCTAATACTGTTCTGAAAAATTCGATATTAGGACTTGATCCCCAGGCATGACATTCAGATCGAACCGTCTCCAAACTTGAATCCTCAGCCCAGGTGGTAAGTCCCAATGCCATGTTCTGAAGCCAGATATCCAGCCAGTTCATATAATCATTCCCCAAACCCGCCTTCACTAAAGCCTGATTGAGGTAGTATTTGAAGTAGACCGTACATTGGGTTAAGCTTTTATCCTTCAGCATTCCCTCAGCAACTGCCGGTATAACATCCTGATCTACCACACCGGCAAGTATGGCAAGAGCATTTGCATGTTGAGAAAACCCCGTCTTCTCCCTGGTATCGGCATATAGCTTTCTGCCAGCATCCCAATATTTACCCTGTATCGTTTTTTGCAACTGAATGGCCCTTTGATGATACAGAGTGGCAAGGTCCTGCAACCCAAGCTTCGCTTCCATTTGCGCGGCCCATTGAAAAGCTAACAACAATTGCAGATCATGGATTGCCGCACTACCATCCGAACCCTTAACTTCTCCTGCCAGGTTACCCGCCCAATCTACAAAAGCCCAGTATGGTACATCTTTCAACGATCCATCCGCCTGTTGATACTTCCTGAAAAAGTCGAGCACTCCCCTAACTCCGATAAGTTTATCCTTTACAAATCCAGGATCATTTCGATACATCCAGAAATCATATAACATGCCAATGTACCACAAAGAAAAGGGCGGTATTACCTGAGTGCCCTTTGTTGGATAGCAACTTCTTGTCACTCCTTCAGGTAAACGGGAGTGGTCTATTTGAGTAAGGGCGTTCCTGGCAAGACGGTCATCATCCGTATTGTAATAGGATATCATAGCCTGGATCCGGGTATCGCCTATATACTGCAGCTGCTCGTAATAAGGACAGTCGGTATAAGTCTCCCAGGCGTTTAACCTTGCTGTACGCCATCCGATATCCAATATTTGCTTAATCTCGGTATTTGGCGAATCGAATACCGCTACTTTTTTAAAAGGATACCCAGTAAAAGTCCCGTAAAGGTCTTGAATGATCAAGGGTTCGTTCTGGGTATGGATTAAGAGTCTGATATAACGATAAGTGCGGAAGTTTAGCGTGGTAAAAGTTTGGTCATCAGTCCCATCAGCAATTAAACTGTCAATTCGCCCGATAAACTCCTTCCCCACCACCTCATTCCGGTTACTTTTTTGCCTGCCGTTGCTTCCCTTATCATAAAGCGTTTCCGCATAACCTATAGAAATACCCGCGTCTTTTCCACCATCAAAATTCAATGTAATATAAGCGTTTGTTTCGTAGGTTTGGTCGAGCAACAATACTGCAAGGGTATTAGCCGGGATCGTAAAGGATGTTTTTTTAGCAGGAAAAGATGAGGGCACATTCGCTCCTGTTGCACTTCTTAGCTTTGGGATCCGTAAATACGACATTTCCCTTGCTGCCAAGGTGGAGGGAACCAGAGCCCAATCAGTACCCCAGGCCTTTCCTTTAGGTCGGCCATCAGCAATTTTCTCAGCGGCCGGCCATGAGGAATCGTCATACCGCCGGGCTGTCCAGTCGCCTTTGACTGTGTGCTTCATATCTATCATTTCCCCTTTACTAGCAGCAAAGAAATAACCAGGAACAGGCCTATGTCCTGCACTGCGAATACATTTCCATGTATTATTAGTGTTCAGGATCTCTTCCGCAGGAGAGCTACCCTGAAGAATAAATCCCGTCCTGAAACTTACCTGAGCTTCAGGACGAAACTCCGATTCGTTAAACACCAAAGCTGATACTGTATTGCTCCCAGGATTAAGGTAAGGGGCAAGGTCAAGCGTTTCGTAATTCCATGAATAACTATCCCCCCGGGCTGGGCCAAGTGATACCAACCGGCCATTGACATAAAGCTTATAACGGTTATCTGCCGATACATAAACAATAAATTTTGCAGGCTTAATTGCTATATCAACAGTTTTACGAAAATGGTACACCCCATACTCGGTTCCTGTAATATTTTTCCCGGCGATCCATTCCGCATGCCATTCCGACTGGCCATACACCAGATGGCCGGTCAATAAAATAAAAAAAGTTAAAAAGACTTTGAATATACGTTCCATTCTAGCTTAGTTAAAAGAAACAGCTACGATTTCGATGGTATGTTTCTTAGGCTTGTTTACCCGGTATATCTCGTCGACCAGTGCATTCATTTTGCTTTCAAGCATCTTTCCTGAATTTTCCTCCCGCACCATTTCCCAGTCATTTTTCTTTCCATTCAACCAACCGTTACTCGGCGCATACTTTTCGATCGTATCCCTGGCAGCGGATGACTTGTCGAACAACATCTTCTTATCCGCCAGAAAATTGTAATTAACCCAGAAATAGCTTCTGAATTTTCCTTCAATTTCCCGTCGTTCATTACTCAGTTTAAGCACTTGTAATGACTGCTGGTACTGCGGCGTGTTTTTAAGTGTAGCTATATTTATCCCTGCAGCAAGCTCATGCGCAGAGAATTCTGCAACTGGATCCCGGTCTATTCTTAATGTATACCTTCCCGCAGGTAAATTTCTCACTACCAACCTCTCATTATTAAATTCTTCATTAAAAGGTACGATCTTTAAGGCCTCGCTTTGTACTTCAGGGTTCATCCACACCCGTGGAACTGTATCTATGGGAAAAGGAAGAGAATTAGCAAGGTAATCGAAGCGTATTCCATCCTTTATTTTCAGCACTTTATCGCTTTTTGCATTTACTGATTTAACTACCTTGCCGGCAGCGTAATCAACACTAACATCAGCGATACAGGAACCTGCTAATCCCTGACTTTTCAAAAAGATATATGCCATTACCAGGTGGCCAGCACTGCTTGGATGGATACGATCATTTCCTGAAGCTGTATAAACCGGGTTCTTTTTCTGCTCGCGCAGATTAATCTGGGCCATTGGATAAAAGAAATCTACATAGCTCCAGTTATTGTTGAAAGCTGAAGCCTTTTGAAATTCAATGATCTTTTCCATAGTTTTGAATTTCCCTTTAAAAGCATTATTATTTGGCAACTGGACGTTTTCATCATAAGGGGAGGATGCCATAATGATCTTCTTCACACCCTTCAGCTCCTGTAGTTTTTTTTCAATCTTCAGATAGCTATCATACGATGTTTTTACAAAGCCATTCACGTCCGGATTGGGCGAGTTATACTCAAAGTACTTACTATCATTCATTCCGAAGGTCACAGCAAGCACTGTTGGCTTTTTAGCGAGAATATCATCATCCAATCGTTTGTAAATTTGCTCGGCCACATCTCCACCAACACCGGCATTTAATACTTGTATTTTTCTTTCGGGGAAATGGGTCATATAATACAACCAGATATTAGAGCCGTATAAACCTGCTTCGGTAATACTGTTCCCAGCGAAAACCACCCGGTCTCCTGATTTAAAGGGTTGAGGTTTAGGCTGAGCAGTTGAGAGTTGGGTACAAAGACAGGCAAGGCCTGGCAGTAAAAAACTAAGTTTCATATATCTTTTTGAGATTCTGTGTGTTTCTTAATAGTAATAATCCGTATAATCTGAAATACGCTATTGCGGAAAGATCAGAGATGCAGGTACCCGAAGTCCTTTAACCCTGTAGTAATAAGGATCCATACCGCCGTTTTCACACCAGCTTAGATCACAACCTGTAACATTAAGGCAATACGTTAACAGCAGTTCGTCGCGCCCATTGTCAAACTCAGGGTGAATAGCAGGGGTGTAATATCTCGCGTACACTCCTTTAAAATATTCAACAATAGTGTAAACCTTTTTCGGAGTGGAGAAAGGTCCTGTAGGACTGTCAGAATAAGACATATAGATCTCGCGAACGGAGTTATCACAAAAGAACCCCTGGGTCATGTTCATCATTACATATTTTCCCTTCCAGTAAGAAACACTTACGTTTGCCATCCCGGGACTAACACGGGCTTCTGTGGCTGTTGTAGGTGTATCCGCCCATTTTGATCCATTCCAAAAGGTCCAGTTCATTGGATTACTTTGCGCGAACCTTGCTACAAAGACATTTGTAGAAGTTATTCCTGTACCCTGAAAGCCAAATGAATAAACATACCCATCATTGCTTTTTACCATTCCTGCAGCATAATTAATGGCGATCTGGTTGCTCATACCTGCAGGCATCATGCGGATAGCGCTCCATTGATTTCCTGCAACTTCGTTTAACTTGTACAAAGACTGATTGGTCGCGTTCAAATCCTTTCCTTCCCCGCACTGCACCCATACATCGTTGCCAATCTGAACACCAAGTCCCGGCCAGGACCAGGTTGTTCCGGGCTGGTTGTTGAACACCTGCTTAGGCCGGTTATGAGCACTGTTAGAGATGGTCATATTTGGAGTATGTGCCGGATCCCAATCTGTCCTGGAGGGTTGGATCATTACAGAATTATTATAGCTAAAGAAATGATTACAATCAAATACATTTCCCGCTCTCAGAGAAACACCGTCCCAGGCATCCTGAGTGATCCATAATACTCTCCCATCACTTAGAGGCACACTGGTTCCCTGATCAAAAGCAACAGAACCCTGCATAGCTGAATTACGCTCGAAAAAAGTAACTGCTTTATCATCACGGTAAGATGTTTCGGCAATAGGGCTTAAGTTCCACTGCTGCTTGCTATCTGTACTGATAACTTCCTGTATAACTTTCGGATTGCTTCCTACAGCCGCTATATAGGAGACAGCCATTCCGCTTCCTTTATTAATGAAAGAAAATAACCCCTGTGCTGATTTTTCCCTGACTTCCCAAAGCTGATCACCACCTACTGTTCCTTTCTCTGAAAGTTGTAGAAGCTCTGCTCCTGCTGCTGTTCCCGGAGAGGTTAGCAGCTTGCCACTATGCAGATTCATCATCTCATAATAACGGATATTATTTTCAGTAAGCTTATAAATCAACTTCCATTTCTGCCAGATATCAGGAACACCTTCCGATGCGCCCTGAAACAGATCTATCTTTTGATTATTCCTATATTTTTCAGTGAATTTAATATCCCCGGCAACCTGAAGAAACTTTGCCGCTGCCATATTTTTGATCGTATAGGAAGCATAATCTACCGCATTCGGATCAAACACCACGAACATAACTTCCCAGTTTTCTACCTGCCCACTTTCGGCCGTAACTGTATAATTAATTTTTTTTGTAGCTGAAACGTCTATTACCTGGCCCGATGCCGGTGAAATACTTGCTTTGTCTGAAACTGTGATAAGGGGGGTCAACGCTTTCAGATCAACAGATTTCCCAACAGTTACAATTACTTTGTTTTTACCGTCAGTCCGCGAAATAACCGTCTCACCTATTTGCCCCTCTGCAAGTTTAAATTGCTTAATCATCCTCCCGGGATGAGGAGGCATAATATAATTGTCTTTGCAGGCCCAAAAAAGGACCAGACCTGATATCAATAGAAATAAAACCTTCTTCATATTATATTTTTATTTAAAAGCCTGACCCAGGTTATAGACCTACCTGAAATCCTAAATTGATTACCCGCTGGTTCAGGTAAGTATCACCTGCAGTGTTCGACTCTACCTCCGGATCCTGCTGATACTTAGAGTAGTTAGTCCAGGTTAGCAGATTATAACCACTGAGGTAGATCCTCGCATTGCTTATTCCAAGCGGCAATGCCTTGTTGGGAAGCTGGTAACCCAATTCAAGGGTTTTCAACCGCAAGTACTTTGCGTCTATCAGCCAAAAATCAGACAGGTAGGCTGCAGGACTGTTGATTGAGGTTGGGTTTGTTGTTAAACGGGGAAATTGTGCGTTATCACTATTTTCGGGGGTCCATCTTTGCTGATGGATAGGTTGAAACTGGCTTTGAAAAGGTTCGATACCTGTACCTTTTACAACAAAGCTATAGCCGGCTGTTCCCTGGAACAGAATATTCATACTAAAACCCTTATATCTTCCGCCCAGGGTTAAACCATAAGAGGTACTTGGTAAGTTGGGTTTACCTATTGCCGTTTTATCATTCTCATCAATTACACCGTCGGCATTAAAATCTTTGTACTTCAGGTTTCCATTTTCATCGAAACCTGTAAATGTATAGCCGAAAGGTTGATTGATGGAATGACCAGTTTCCATAAGCCATGGATAGGCCGGAGAAGGCTCGTCTTTATACAGTATTTTATTTTTAAAGTAAGAAAAGACTGCGGAAACATTATAGCTGAAATTCCCTGCATTACTGCGATATCCCAACTCTCCATCAAACCCGCGATTGCGAACCCGGGCAATATTTTTAGGGGATGTTCCCACCCCTATGTTCAGGGGCAGAGAAGAAGGGGTGATTAATTGTCTGTATCGCAGGTTATTGAAGTAGTCGACGGTAAGATTCAATTTGCTCCTGAATAAGTTCGCATCCAAACCAAGATCAAACTCTTTCTGCTTCTCCCAGGTAACGTCAGGATTTCCGAGGGGCCCCTCAACAATTGAAAAATCCGGAGTATTCGTTTCACCAAATGAGATGCCGGGCTGTAGCAAATATACCTGATCGTACAGGTAACGATTACCCTGAACTTTATCCGAGCCTACAATACCATAAGAAGCCCTTACCTTTAAAAGATCAATGAATTCCAGCGCTTTTTTCTTAAAAAAGTTCTCCTTTGAAATGCTGTACCCGACAGACATCGCGGGAAAAAAACCAAAGCGATTATTGGCATTGAACCGGTCAGACCCATTATAGGCAGCGCTGAAATCCAATATGTATTTCTGCTTATAGTCATAAATAGCTTTGAAGGTAGAACCCTGGAAATTTTGAGGGATCCAGTTATTAGCATTTACGAAAGCATCCTTTTCCTTATATGACTCTCGGTTATATAACAACATCGAGTGCAGGTTATGCGGACCGAAGGTACGGTCGTAATTCAAATAGGCCTGAATATTTACACGGCTATTGAACATACCCTGTTCTGCACTTAAAAGATAGTTCCCTGAAGTATAGGTGGGTCCGTTCAGCGTATAAGTATCACCGTCAGGATCATACAGGTAAGATGGCGGATTATCTCTTCTTTGCAACCGGGCGTTGGATTCAACACTGGCATAAGCAACTCTTCCAATAAATGACAATCCCTTGGTTAGGGCATCCAGCTTTTGTGTGCCGCCAAAAAGGACATTCAGATCATTCCTTCGCTCCAACCGGTAACCCTGTGTGGCTAAGCGGGCATTTATAGTAGGAAGAAGTCCTTTGGTATCACTTGCATAAGCATAACTACCATTGGGATTTAAAAACGGAGCTGAGTAAGGATGAATACGTGAAAAATCATATACCTCCCCTACTATGTTACCTGCATAGGGCGCGTTGATCCTGTTAAACCTACCGCTGAGGTCGAACCGGAGGTTCAGCGTCTTTGAAGCCTGCACGTCGAGGTTAGATCTGAAATTGAACCTCCTGTAATAATAATTAGGGTTTACCTGGTTCTCTTCATCCTGGAAGGTCCTCACATTTCCGTTCTGGGTAAAACCCCCTCCCGAAACAAAATACTTCACAGCTTCTGCCCCGCCCGAGATATCAATATTGCTATTGTACTGCATCGAACTGGGTTTAAATATTTCCTTATACCAATTCACATCCGGATGCCCGTAAGGATCGTCACCCTTTCTAAAATGCTCCAGGTCGTCGTTACTGAACTGCGGTGTAAGCCCGTCGTTACTCAGGGCTTCATTCACCAGTAAAGCCGACTCATAACTATTCAGGAAATTTGGTTTTCTAACAGGAGCCTGCAGGCCTGATTCTACCCTAACATTAACTTTTGGAGCACCTGCAGTACCTCGGCGGGTAGTAACGATCAGAACTCCGTTTGCCCCTTTTATCCCATAAATAGCTGTGGTTGAAGCGTCTTTAAGTATAGAAATACTTTCTATTTCATTCACATTAATCTGAGATAACTGCTCATACGAATATTCAATATCATCTACAATAATCAAGGGCTGATTTCCTGCAGGATTTAAGGAACTTACCCCACGGATAAAAAAATCAGATGCATCTTTTCCAGGTTGTCCAGAGCGTTGTTGAGCAATGAAGCCAGGTAATTTTCCTTGCAGGGCGTTCTGAACACTGGAGGTTGGGACTTCCCTTATCTCAGAACCTTTAATTGCACTTACAGAGCCTGTCATGGTGATCCTTTTTGCTTTTCCGAAACCAACAACAACAACCTCCTCCAGACTGCGATTACTTGCCTGCAGTATGACTTCCAGCTTCTGCCCGTCGTGAACCTTCAGCTCCTGACTTTGAAAGCCGATACTGGAAAACACCAGCACATTTGCCTGGCCTTTTAATACCATAGTAAACTTTCCGTTCACATCAGTAGTTGCGCCACTTCTTTCTACCCCTTTCTCTTTTATGCTTACGCCAGGCAAAGGACCACTGGCATCTTTAACTATACCTGAAACCCTGGTTTGGGCTAAGGATATTATAGGGCTCATCAAAAAAATGATAAGAATTGTATATAAAGATTTTTTCATCTCAGAATTAGATTTAAAATTGAAGATCGTCCTGTGGTTTAAAACACTACCATCCGGGATTTTGGACCATGTTTTTATTTTTCACAACTTCGGAATATGGAATTGGGGCGAAATACATTTGTGGTGCCTTAAACTTCATCTGAAGCACCGGATTATCCTGATAAGTAAGAGTTCCCGAACCAAGCTTGTAGATAAGTTTTCCATGCAGCTCCTTATTAAATTCGGTTTCCGCGATCTTCCATCTTCGCACATCCCAGTAACGATGCTCTTCAAATGCCAGTTCTACTCTCCTTTCATTCCGGATAAGATTTCTCATCTGGTCTTTACTGAGACCAATAGGGAGAGAAAAAGGGTTTAAACCGGCTCTCTTTCTGATGGATTCCACTGCGTTGTAAACGTCCTGGTCTGGTGTATTTAAATACTCATTCTTTGCTTCAGCGAAATTCAGAAGTACTTCAGCATATCTGAAAAGAATATGATCATGAGATATATTGGTGTATTGTGATGAAGTTGTATAATTACCCATGAACTTGCGTAGGTAATATGAGGTACGGGTCTGTTGTCTTGCACCACCCGGTTTGTCAGCACCGCCTTCATAGGTTTGCACAGGTCTCCCTAACCAGGGAGCCCCATTGTAAAGGATGGTAGCGTAAAATCTTGGATCCCGGTTCTCATAAGGTGAGTTCTGATTGTATCCTGAACCAATTTCTGCAATTGATTTCCCATTAGACATTCCGAAAGAGTTCACTAGTTCCTGAGTGGGACTAGTCCTGCCGTTATTAATTGACGAAGTATAACCAATGGGCCCATTGTTATTCTCAACCGACTGGTTATTTCCACCTTGTCTCGCAAAGATCCTTTCGGGGCTCATCTGATTTAGAAAGACATTTTCAAATCCGGGATCAAGACTCAGTGCGTTCTCGTCAATAAGCTCCCGCGCAGCATTTGCCGCTCTTTGCCAGCGCTCTGCATTGTATGAACTATAACCAGTAAATTGATTTCCGCCCTCAATATTGCCTCCATTATAAAGTGGGCTTGCAGCATAAAGCAACACCCGCGCTTTCAATGCCAGAGCAGCGGCCCTGTTCGGCCTTTCTATATTAGTAGCGTCTATCGGATTAGTCCTCAAACTATCCTTGATAGCATCGCATTCACTAACGATAAATTCAACGCAATCATCAAAGGAACTTCTTGGAATGTTCACATCGTCTGCCAAAGAAAGTATACGGTTACCCAGCAGGGGCACACCTCCGTATCGTTTTAATAACTCAAAATAATAGAAAGCTCTCAAGAATTTGGATTCAGCTTTCCATACCCGGTTGAAGGGTGTTCCATTACTCAGTTTTCCTTTTAGTGGAACCCTGTCAATATTAGAGATGAATATGTTCGTTTGCCGGATCCCTGTATAAAGATTAGACCATTGGTTATCCGGATAATTATTAGCTGTATATGCACCCGTGGCTAGCTGAAAAACAGAGGTATTTGTGGTAGTCGATGAAATTGCATCATCAGTGCCTGCATCCAGATAATCTCCTCCAACGCGGTTATGTATAGTGGGAAGGTGCAGATAAGAATCGTATAAAAAGCGGTTCGCATTTGCGCCAGCAGAATCTCTGGAATCAAATATAACATCCAATGTTTGCTGCTCAATTGGCACTGTTTCGAGGTCTCTTTTACAGGAAGCAAATACTGCTGCTATCCCTATCAGAAAACCAAGTTTATAGTGCTTCTTCACCTGGACCATCTGCTTCTTTAAAGAAAATGAAGTGTCCTTATAATCGTCGGCTATACCGTTTTTGCCTGTTAATTCTCGTGATGTTTTCATTGATTATTAATTTAGGATCACTTACAATTTGATATTCACACCAGCATTAATTGTTCTCTGGATCGGGTAGGCTGCATTACTGTAAACTTCAGGGTCTAAGCGTTCGTAGCTGGTCTCAGTGAACAGATTTTGCGCATTTGCAAAAAGCCGTAGTCCCGACACCCTTAGTCTTCGTGTAATGGTATAGGGTAAAGTATATCCGATGTCAATATTACGTACCCTGAAATACTCTCCCGAATGCGTCCAGAAGCTCGAATTATTCAGAAAAGGTGTATTGTTCGCATTGAAACCTACAGTCAATCTAGGATAAGTTGCATTGGCAGCAGTGGCAGGAGTCCATCTACCCAGCATATATTCATATCCCTGGTCTTTTCCTCCATTGCCAAATGAATAATCAGTTTGTTGGTAAGTCCTGTTCTTTACTCCCTGAAATAATACACTAAAATCGAAACCGGCTATATTGAATCCCAGAGTGGCCCCATAGTTTATCTGCGGTTTTGTGTTGCCCAGGGCAGTCTGATCAAACTGATCTATCACCCCGTCGCTATTCAAATCCACTAATTTAACATCGCCCGGATATACAACCGTTCCTGCAAGTAAAGGTGCCTGATCCGCCTCTTCCTGGGTTTGAATAAGGCCATTAGCCAGGTACCCAAAAGTTTGTCCGACCGGCATTCCCGTTCTCCGGTTCCAGGAGTAGCGTTGCTGCAATTCGTCCATATATAAAACCTTGCTGTGCAAGCGGGAGGCATTGGCAGTGATAAAGTAATTAAATTTGTTAAGGAAATTCTTATAGGTGAGGGTCAACTCCTGCCCGGAGTAGAGATTTTTTCCGACATTTTCATTAGGATAGGCCATTCCGATTATTTCTGTGGTAGAACCCCTCTGTTGCAAAAGGTCATAGTAAGTATCATGGAAATAATCGGCAGTCAGGGTAAAATGGTTCAATACCTGGATATCCAGACCCAGGTTCAGCTTATGGGCTTTTTCCCAGGTAGCATTAACATTAGCCATATTTCTTTCCACCAGCCCAAACACTGGCGAATAATTGGTAGATGTAGGATAACTATTGGTTCCATCCTGTCCAAAGGCTCCTCGCCAGGAGAAATAACCCAGGTTATTTTCATTACTGTTGCCGGTTTTCCCGTAAGTTCCTCTTAACTTAAATTGTTCTAACCAGCTCAATTTGTCTTTTAAGAAATTTTCGCGTGAGATATCCCAACCCAGGCCAAAGGCATAAAAAACTCCGTACTGCTTCCCTGGCTCGAAACGGTCAAAGCCTGCATAATTTAGGGCAGCTTCTGCAAAATATTTTTGATCATAATTATAACTGGTTGTTGCTGCGATATTCGTGTATTTACCCGGGAGGTCATATTGATACGTTGAAGATTGCTGATCTACAAAAAGCATTGCACCTACCGAATGTCCTTCCAGACTAAAATTATAACCAAGTGCCCCCTGTACGTAAAACAGTTGGGCCGTCGATGTAGCATTCATAGTGTTGGGCTGGTCAGAAATAGACCCGAACCTAGTGTATGCCGGGCGTCCAGTCCCATCCAGGGAAACATCAAAGACAGGTTGAACAAAAGCTCTGTTCACCAGCGTTGAAGAAAGGGAGGAAAAGTTCACTTTAGCTCTGGCGTATAAACCAGGAAGCCAGCTATCCAACTTGTAATTCAAATCCAGATTAGCCATCAGATCCCTGGTATTGTCAAGCAGGTATCCCGAGCCCATCGTCTGCTGGTAAAGGTTCGTTATATACTCTGAAGATCCTCCATATGAGCCGTTTTCGTTAAAGACCGGATATACATTATTGGGGGTAGTATAAAGCTTGTTTAAAATATTATTTGTCCCTGCCCCAGGCTGTCTGCCATCCTGAATACGGCCAAAAACCTGCAGACCAATTGAGAAATTTTTAGAGACATCTACATCCACGTTAGAATTGATCAGATAGCGATTTTGCTCAAGGTTGGTCTTATAGTCAAACTGGTCGGATGATTTAAACATCCCCTCCTGGTTCATGTAACTAAGGGCAAGAGCATACCTGGCGTTTTTAAGACCTCCATTTACATTTAAACTATATTTACTGATGGGGTTATCATCCTTCAAAATGGTATTATACCAATTTACGTCAGGGGATATATAGGGAGACGATCCATCCCGGAATGCGTTGAAATCTTCCGCAGAATAAGCAACTGGTAAATTACTGTTCAGCAATGCTTCATTATACAGATAGGCATACTCGTGAGCATTTAAGGGTTTAGGGGTTTTAAGGGCATTCTGAAATCCGCCCTGTGCCGTGAAAGATATCCTTGGTGGCCCTGCAACACCTTTTTTAGTAGTTACCTGCAAAACGCCTCTTGAGCTCTTCTGCCCCAATAACAAGGTAGAAAGTGCATCTTTTAATACAGTAACAGACTCTATCTGCTCAGGATCTATAGAGTAAATGTCGCGTTGTACCCCATCTATAATAGTTACTGGTGCTTGCCCTCTCAAACTGAAGCTCAACTCAGAGTTATCACTTACACCTGAGGTGTATCTTGTAGCTTCATTTGGAAGCGTTCCGGCAAGATCATTTACGGTAATAGAGGTTGTGCGTGCATTCCTGAAACCACTTGTTTCCTGTGTGTAAAATCCGGCAAGACGGCCGGTAAGTGCATTTAAGTAAAGTGGAGTTGGCGTGCTTGTTAATTGTTTAGTATAGATAGAATTAACCGATCCGAGCACTTCCTTTGTGTTACGGCTATTATATAACACCTGAACCTTTTCCGGCTCTTTTAAGTAACTCTCATTCATCTTAACAATAAGTTGAGCGTTCCGCTTCAATTTCAATTTCCGCGTGATATAATCGGGATGCTCTATTATGATCAACTGTCCTTCTGCATTTTCACTTATCTCGAAAGAACCGGAATCATCAGTAAGTACTGCTGTCTTTCCTCCCGGAAGTTTGATACTGGCATTAACCAGAGGCTTACCAAACTCATCCAGCACTGTACCTTTAATTACATGCTGTGCGCGTAGATCCCGATCAGAAATCTTAGAGGGGATAGGCTGTGCTTCTGCAAGATATGCGTTAAAGAAAAGCAATAGCATCCCAGATATGCACTTTTTTAAGTAGCAATTCAGCATTTTATCAGTATTAAGATTTTTATTTTTGTACCTTTTTTAAGACTAGATTTTAGTAGCTATGGACATTTAAATGTATACCTGAACGGATCGGCCGTATTTCCATATCCAACTTTCGCATTTCCTGCTGCATTGGTGAAATAGTATTCAAAGCGGTCTAAGGTTTCATTTTGAGGAACATTAAGGAGTCCACGCGGCCAGATGTCTATTCGGTATTTCTTTCCCCCCAAAGGCTTCAACCTGGTTTTATCCACTTTAGTCGTTATAGCAATCTGCTGTCCGCTCTTAGTAAAACCCCGGGCTTCCAGAAAAATCTCGTCTGTATTTGATAAAGTAGTTTCAATGATCCCTGCATCGAAATTAAGAGAGATGAAATCGTTATCCAGGCTTTTAACAGGTTCTACCTTTGCTAACTGGGGATTTACATAATCAACAAGATCCCCCTCACCGTTAGTTACTGAAAAGTTGTTAGAGAATGCGTATTTAGTATAGTCAGTATCTTCTGGTCTAAGATTTTCTTTGGCAGACAGGATGAAAAACCCAAGTCTGGAAAAGCTGTTTTCTGATCCAACTTTCGAAGATATCTTAACTTTAAACTTGATGTCTTCATTATTAATAAAAGTATAAGCAGGCACACTTCTATAAACCAGCCACTCAAAATCATCCAGCAGGTTTGGTCCAATTCCAAATCTCTTTTTTGCAGCATCGGGCCAGGCAAGACCAGAGGCAGCTTCCTTCTCCGCGCTGGGTATTAGCACTAGCGTACTATTACCTTTTTCAGAACTTATCAGCTCTACTGTTGTATTTTGAGCCGCCTTCCAGCTTTTTGGCACCATAAATCCAACAATAAGTTTAGAAGTATAAGGTGGATCAGTATTTGCAATGCGTGGCTCGGTTCCGCAATTCAATATAAATGTGGCTACTTCATTTGCATTAACTACTGAAGGGACCTCTATCGTTAAGGGTGTTAATCCGCAATTCGCAAGGAATACCACCAGTACCAGGCCTGCAAAAAATAACACAAGCTTTATATTTTTAAGTAATTTCTTCATATCTGGATATCTTAATCTTGAACTCTCTCAAATGTGTAACGGTAGGTATTGGTTTCACACCCGGGGCGTAGCGTCATACTTAACTGAGTTTTTCCTTTTTTTACTGGCATTTGCAAAGAGACTTTGCCTTCAGGCATTCCACCTGCCGGCTTAAGCAGCAGGTAAAAAGGATACTGGGGATCATCTAAGGAAAATGTGCCTGGATCGCTAACTACAAAAGGAAGCTTATCAGCGAAGGAATACGTGTTATCTTCCTTTAAAACCAATCGAAAGGCACTCAAGTCAACCCTCTCCGACAGATCTTCCTCATTTCTGGTAAGCTGGACAACCTTCCATGTTCCAGCTATATTTTTAAGGGGCTCCACTGATACACCCGCAATCTCCTTATTACATCCGGATAAGCCCAGACCAAGCACGAATAAAGCCAGGCAGACCAGTAAAGAAATTCTGTAAGTTTTCATTGTTTTAATATTTTAATTAGAGAAACTAGTAACCCGGATTTTGAAGCAATTGTGATGATTTTGACACCTCAGAAAGAGGAATAGGCCATAGATACATCCGTTTATCGAAAACATGCTTGCGAACATTAATAGTGCGGAAAGTTGTACCACTGGCTGTTCTGGTAGGCTCGGTTCCATGCATTTGCTGATTTTCGGTCGTCTCAGCTATTTTCCATCTCCGCACATCGAAAAACCGGTGTCCTTCAAAAGCAAGCTCCAGTCTTCTTTCATTCTGAATTATTGAACGCATACTGCTTGTGCTCAAACCTGCTGGTAAAGCAAAGGGATTAAGGCCTGCTCTTTTTCGAATTTCCTCAACTGCTTTATAAACTTCCGCATCTGGCGCTGATAGCCTTTCATTTCTTGCTTCAGCAAAGTTCAACAGCACTTCAGCATACCTTATAAGAGGGAAGCACCGGTTAGTATTCGTATTAAACCAGTCGGAAACGACGTCCCGGTTTAACATTTTATTGGTATAAAAACCTGTTGGGGTGCCTTTATAAATTGCATCCTGACCAGAGCTTATCCGGCTTGGATCAGTGGCATCTATATAAATATTCACGGGGAACTTTGTAATTTCCGGACGACGGACAATTAGTGTCTGATCTCTGATAAAGGTATTGTTGAAGCGTGGGTCGCGATTATTATAAGGGTTTCTTTCGTCGTACCCCGAAGCAGGATCCTGGATAGGCTTTCCGTTAGCCATACCAAAAGCTTCAGCCAGATCCAGATAAGGATAAGCTGCAGGATTAGTAACTCCGCGCGTAGGTGGCTGCCATAAGGCTTCCAACTCCCGGTTAGGGCCCTGCATACGGGCAAATATGAGTTCTGAACTTTTCCTGAGCGTAAATACCTGATAAAAACCATAGCCTGGCTCAGTAGTATTATCGATCAATAGATTGTAGTTATTACTATTGATTACCTCCAGCGCCGCATCTTCAGCCAGCTTCCAGCGATTAATGTCTGCTGTTCCATAGCCTGTTAGTGATCTAAGCTCTGGGCGGTCAGTCAGCTGTCCTCCGTTAAATAGTGGACTGGCAGCATACAGCAAAACACGGGACTTTAAGCTTTTACAGGCAGCTTTATTAACCCTTCCATAATTTTCTGCCACCTGCGTCCAGTCAAGGTATTTCGCAGCCGAATCACATTCATTAACAATATAATTTACACATTCCCCGAAAGTATTACGGACTCTTGGCACTTCATCTGTTGCATTATATACGCTATCTCCCATCAAAGGAATGCCACCGTAGTGCTCCAGCAAAATGAAATAGTACCAGGCCCTGAGGAAGCGGGCTTCGGCTTTAGTACGCGTCTGGAGTGCCTTCGAAAAGGTAGCTTCCGGGAGGTGCTTCAGATAGATGTTTGCCCTTCGAATGTTCGTATAACTAATACTCCAGGCATCATTGGTTATAATGGCCGGATTTACCGTACCTGTGGCAAATTGAATATAGGTATTGACGGCACCAGACGATGAGCCTTCGGCCTCGTCAGAAGCGGCATCAAGCCCTCCGCCATTAAATCGGTCAGGATGAACGCTGAATCCTATATCGTTATAGATCCCGTTTAGAAAGTTCATTGTGTAAGCACTGTCTGCAAAAACGGTTTGTTCATCCAGATCTGTGGATTTTGTTTTCCCTAAAAAGCTCTCCTTTTTACAAGAAACCGTTACTACTGAAAACAGGATCAAAGAGATAAACGATAGTGCTTTATCCATAATTTTTAAGAGAATTGATTAGTTATTTTTTATCAGGGAATTTTGAGCAGTTTATCATTTCCTCGACCCCGGTAATCTTTCCACTAAAATATTTAATAAAATCGATTTAGCAAATCGTTTAACAAGTTTTGTAAAAAACGTAGCGTTCTTACAATCTGATTAATATTCCAGAAAGAAAAACCCTAAGGTGATATAATTTAGATTGAATCTTTGCAGGTTCTTTAAGAGTTTAGCAAATAATAAAAGACATTTTTTAGGTTTAACTAAGGTCAAAATAAATAATTTAGGCCGCAAAATCACAAATAGCAAAACCGATTTAGCAAAAAGTCCTTGAACCTGTAATACAGGATCAAGGACTTTTTGCTAAATACTGAATGATTGACCTTTCTGGCGAGGGGTTTTCAGGCAATCCTGAACTAATTCCCCCAGTTTTTATTGGGGGAACTTCCCATCTGTAATACCAGCACACCACCTTTTGCTATCACTGAATAATCGATGCTGCTCTTATTATAAGGCTCGCCATTAAGTGTAGCACCTTGTATATAGATATTTTTTTTGGAATTATTTCTAGCAAGGACCTTAAAGGTATTAGAAGACCCTTCTCCGGTTTTTAAACTGGCTTCACTAAATACAGGACTTGTAATTTCATACCTGGTATCACCCGGGCAGATGGGGTGCAGGCCAACAGCGGCAAGTACATACCACGCCGACATTTGGCCAACATCCTCGTTTCCTACCAAACCTTCAACTTTGTTCCTATAAGCCCTGGCGCAGATCTGCCTGGTCCATTTTTGTGTAAGCCAAGGTGCCTCTAAATGATTGAACAGAAACGGGACGTGATGAACAGGTTCATTTGGATGGTTATAATAATCATTCCACATCATATTCTCCGGGACCTTTTCAAAGAATTGCTGGAGATCCGTTAAAACCTTCTCACGTCCTCCCATCAATTGTACCATTCCAGGTACGTCATGAGGCACAAACCAGCCCTGCTGGTAAGGATTACTCTCAATGCAGCCATACCATTGCTTCAACCGGCCCTCCTCCGGCCAGGGCTCCCAATTGCCGTCCTTGTCTTTCGGCCTGAACCAGCCCACCTGAGGATCAAAGATGTTTTGATAAGCCTTCCCTCTCCTTTGGTAAGTGGCGGCGTCTTCCGTATACCCTAAAGCACTGGCAAGACGGGAAACACACCAATCGGAGTATGCGTACTCTAAAGTGTTGGCAATACCAAAAGATTCAGAAGTATAGCCGCGGCTTCCATTGCCAAACTTCTCCACTGTATTCTTACACAACTGATAGGCTTTGTTCACATCGAATCCCCTTATTCCTTTGGCATAAGCATCTGCGATCACAGATACTGCAGGATTACCGATCATGCAACCACTGTAAGAGTTAAGCATTTCCCAGCGTTCCAGGTAATCAAACTTCTTTTCATCAGCTAATGTTACCAAAGAATTGATCAGATCATTTACGAGCCCCTGGTTGATAATTGTTTGAAGAGGCATTTGGCTCCTGAAGACATCCCAGCCGCTGAAAATCGTGCGCTTAATAAATTTAGTGGAGGAGTGCGCCTGTCCGTCACCTCCAGGATATTTCCCGTCAACATCCTGGAAGATACGTGGATCTATCATAGTATGATAAAGCGCGGTGTAAAAATTCACCTTTTCCTCCTCATTACCACCCTTGACCTCAATCTTAGCCAAAGCATCGTTCCATAATTGTTTAGCCCTTATTTGCACTCTTGCGAAGTTCCAGTCTGGGATTTCTTTCGATAAGTTATTTCTTGCGCCCTCAACGCTAATGTAAGAAATCCCAGTTTTCAGGATGATCTGCTCTCCTTCCCCAGTATTAAAATTCGCAAAAAAGCCAAGGTGTTTACCCGAAATTGCTTTCAGCCCTTTTAATATCGCCGATTTAGCCACACGTTCCTGATAAGACTTGCTTTCAACATCTTCACGTTTCCTGCCCCAACTTTCTGGAATATCGGCACTCCAAAACCCGTATTCCTTTAAAGGTCTGCTAAATTTAGCACAGAAATAAACTGTGTAGTCGGCCTTCCCATCTCCATTTCCCCATCCTCCACCGTCGGGAGTGCATTTCATCCAACCTTCTATCGTATTCTCATCAACCATTTTTACGTACTGGGAAGTTGAAGTACCCCCTACCCGCCTTGCCAGATCAATTTGTATCCTCGACATTTGATGTTTAGGAAAGGAGAATCGCATTATCCCACAATGTGGCGTTGCACTTAGCTCAGCTTTTATCTTATAATCCGTAAGGAAGGTGCTATAGTATCCGGCAGAAGCTTTCTCGCTTGATTTATCGTAAAATGACCTATATCCCTTCACCCCATTTTCCTTACCCGAACTAGTTTGTAAAGCTCCTGTTGCAGGCATTACCAGGAAGTTACCCATGTCGCCAAACCACCCTACCCCACTCATTTGTGTAAGTGCGAAGCCTTCTATTGTTTTATGCTCAAAACTATATCCTGATCCGTTATCACCACCGGTGATCGTATTAGGACTTACCTGAACCATTCCGAAAGGAGTAGTTGCGCCAGGAAAAGTTTTACCTAAACCGTGGTATATTCCAGCAGCACCTTCGCTGGTACTGGCACCTATAAAAGGGTTTACATAATCTGCAGGGCTTTTAACCTGAGCAAAAGCCTGCTGGAGAAGAATAGTCAGGAAAACCAAAAACAGTACCTGTTTTCTACCTGGCAGTGATTGATACATAGAATGCCTTAATTTCATCTAAAAATTTAGGTGTTAGTTAGCTTGAGTAGTTTAATTATTACATCGAAAGCCTTTCCATCTAACCTCGATGTGGTTGTTTAGAAAGACGATTTAAACAAAAGTAGGTTAAAAAATCGTTTTAGCAACCTTTTTTTATTCAATTTACTTGAAGGAAGGGAAGTGATAATGGTTTTACCGGGAGGATAACGAACACTTGAAAAGCAGGGCTTATGTTAGTCAGCTAACATAAGAAAAAAGAGGGTCAAAAAATATCTCTGACTTCCGGCTTTTGGTTCATAATAAAAATGCCGCTCTTAAAATGGAGCGGCAAGTATTAAAGCGAATGCTATTCGGATATTAAGAAAACTGTTTAAGGCATATTCTTCTTTTCGAATCTCCACTTAGAGTTCTTTGCGAGGCCAGGAGTTGCCCCAGTAAACATCTCCCCAGCCTTTCGGTCATTCTTCAACTGCCACTTAAACCATGCTGTTGCCACACTTGCAAATTCACCACCGTGAGGCTGACCGTAGGTACCGCCGTGACCCACATCCAGATTTGCTACAAAAACTGGTACGTGATTTATCTGCTGATAATCATCCATTCCATTCCCATAAGCAATATCCTTCTCGCCACCTAATAGATAAAGAGTTGGTGTATGAATTTTCTTAAGGCTATTTTTGGTTAGATCAGGCATGTCGCTCCGTCCATTTCCAGGAGTTTTGAAAATACCGCTATTACAAACAACAATAGTACTCACCCTTGGATCTGATGCTACTTCTAATGTTTGCAAGCCCCCACAAGACATTCCACTTACAGCTATTTTATCGATGTTGATCTTTTGATAATAGGGGCTGTTTTTGTTAGAGTTCTGAGTTATCGCCCAGTTGATTGCATCTAGTAACTGGGGGGAGGTGGATTTTCCCGTTTCACCCTTTTCACCTTCAGCAGGCATTGGACCGATTGCTATCACCAAAAACCCATGAGAAGATACTTCAGATAAAAAATTAATATGTTCCCAGGGAGAGTTTGCGCAAGCCCCATTACCCCATGCTATTATGGGCATTTTATTCTTAGGGGAAAACTCAGAGAGGTTTTGTGGACGAAAGACAGTATGTGTAGGGAGCGACCTTTCAGTCATCATAATAGCAGGGTAAGGACCTGTCCCTCCATCTTCAACAATCCTGGAAACCTTTGTTATTGACTGACCTTGCTGTGCCGGTACTGGCTCTGCCATGAACAATAAACCGAGGGAAAGCAATGAGTAAAAACAGTTTCGTATCATTCTATATAAATTTAATAGGTTTGGCCAAGGGGCCTAAAAAACTTTAAGTGTTACCATTCACTTTAAAGTTCATTATTTACCGGAATATACAATTTGATAAGTCTTTACAATACCATTGTAATTAAAATTCACTTTCGCTGTACCTGGCAATGAGGTTGCCTGTGTTATCGAAACTTTTACTGCCGGATTATTGGAAGAGGCGGTAATACGCGGTATTTCACTTGCTTCAGATGAAATAGCATAATTAACTTCATAATTATTGTAACCAAGTATTCCGTTCTCGTTGGTAGATCTGACAGGTGTTTTTGGTAATTCTATTGACTTGCCATTAACGGCAATGTTCACAACAGGCACAACAGGGCGGACAAGTTCCTTTTTCTTCAAACTAAATCCTAAACCCTGAAGATCAAAAAGCAGTTCCCCTCCTTCCCCTTCTGCAACCAGATAAACAGCATGTTTTTTATCCAGATGTTCTACAAATTTCGCTACGTCAATTTTAAACTGAGTGGATTCCTGCTTAGCATTGGCAGGTACAATAATTTCACCCATTTTTATACCTTTCCAGGTCGTATTATCCCATGGTCCATCTAACCAAACATTTACTTTGAACGATTTACTGGTTCTTGGGGTAAGAAAAAGATTGAAGGCAGTTTGGTTCCCTTTTTTGGTTCCTTCAAAAGGCTTTAGACCATTTTTCTCTTTATTAAGCCCCCCAAAACCGAAATATTTGAACCCTACAACAGAGCCGTTCCTAACATTAGATACCGGCATATGGTTATCCCAAATATCCCAGGAATCCTCCATCGCAACGCCATTGGAAAGGTAACAGGCATATCCCGCAGAGTAATATTGATAAGGGTTAAGCCCATAAAAATGGAAACCCTCTGAAGTAACTTCAGCTCCTTTATATTCTTTTCCGTCATTGCTTTTGGCTGTCCACACCTTATCCTTCGCGAAAGGATCGTAAGCACGAATAGAAACTGTTCCACCTTCCGAAACCGGTTTCTCGTCCCATTTAATCGTTACAGGAGCAACTACAGCCTGGCGTGCAAAACCAAAGCCACGCGGAGGCCTGTGGTAAAATACATACCATTGACCATTAATTAACTCAATACTGCCATGCGTATTATGTCCTGCGTTAGTTCCTACGATGGCAGACCCGTCCTGGTTTAGAACCGGTGCACGTGAATCTACCAAAACGCCTCCCCCTTTCCATGGGCCTAAAGGTGAATCCCCTATAGCATATCGCAGTGTAGAGTTTGAGCTGCCTATTCCATATTCCGGTCCTGAATAACCACTATATATTGACACGTATTTATTTCCTACCTTCCGGATGGATGAGGCCTCGAAGAAGTTAAATGTGCCCAGATCCTCGCCTGGATAGATCTTAGGAAATTCTGTCCCTTTTGGATCCCGAAGTACTCCGTAACGGGAACTGGCAGGTATCAGGCGTTCAATAACTTCTGTACCAGGTCTTAGTGAATACATGGTATTCTGATCCAACTGCGCTGCTGAAGACTTTTGAAAGCCCCAATAGGCATAAGCTCTAAAACCAATATTGTAATCAGGGTCTTTAGGATCATTAATTTGCTCGATGTACACTGCCGGATCAAAGCCCAGGAGACTTCCAGGCAAAACCTGCTTTCCGTCAGCAGTTAGATTAACAGGGGTAAAAGGTCCATCCGGGCGATCCCCCTTAGCAACCATTGCTATTCTATTATTCCCACGGCTATGAGGATAAAGATAATATTCCTTCTTACCATTCCTTCTTTTCACCTCCACCAGATCAGGGGCATACATTACATCCCATTGTCCATCAATAGTATAGGTAAAGATTGCCCCTTCATCACGCCAGCTGGACAAATCTTCAACCGGTGCCGACCACATCCTTATGTCTGCTCCGCAATAGCTGGAAAACCTTACGTCGTGCGAACCAATAATATAAGCACGATACTTCCCAGGCTTATCTGGATCTTCGAAAACGCGGGGTTCACCATCCGGCACGTGCTCCCAAAGAGGAAGATAAGGATTTCCCGCTGCTGTATGAATAAATCCACTGGCAGACTGCTTTTGGGCTCCAGGAGTACTTTGCGCTTTTACCACAGAAAACAGGGATGTGGCAATAAATACTAGAACAATGATCTTACTTTTCATCTCAAAATTATTCCTTTTTAACCTCTGCTACATTAGGATAGTCGGAAACTTTTATCTGGAATATTATAGGTTTTCCAGCACCAGGTTTCCGCATCCCTGCTCAAAAAGCAAGTTAATCTCTTAGTCGCGTAGGGTATATGTGTGTCTATGTGTTTATAATTGCGATACAAAACTAGATCGCTTATCTGCTTGAATGTGGCACAGATGTAGAGATGAATGTCACATTTGTTCAATTACTACCGTTGTAAATATCAAAACAACACTGTACCTTCGATTGATCGAACCCCTTCGGGAACTAACCAAGTTAAAAAGAGAAAGCCTCATATATGATTTCCCATGAAGAAGACATTGCATTGAAACGGATATGTGCAGGAGATAGTAATGCCTTTTCAGAATTTTATCGCAAGCATTTCAATCTTGTAAAACTCTTTATTTTAAGATACGTGAAAGATCCTGATGTCGCGGAAGATCTTGTTCAGGAAGTTTTTATAAAACTCTGGGACAACCGCTCCAACCTTGGTGAAGTTAGAAGCTTGAAAGACTATCTTTTTATTATTTCGCGAAATTATACCTTTAATTTTCTCAAGAAGGTTTCAGCAGACCAGGCAATGAAAGAAAAAATAATTTTGTTTGCCTCCACTACCTCAATAAATGCAGAAGATAAAGTGGTATCTGAAGAATACTATGCCCACCTGCAGAAAGTACTATCCAGCCTACCTCCACAAACTCAACAGATCTTTAGAATGTGCCGAGAAGAAGAAAAGAGTTACCAGGAGGTCTCAGCATTGCTTGGAATTTCTAAAGATGCAGTGAAAAAGCATATGGTAAGATCATTAAAGGCCCTTAAACTTACTCTTCAAAACAGTTTAGATATTTTTTTATTTCTGATTATCAATACATTAAGGTAATCCTAGAAAATTTTAATATTTTTTTTCCTCCAGGGGTACCCTACCCAACTGATTTCTGGTCTTTAGTATTGAAGCCAGCAAAATGGACCAGACTAACTTTTATAAACAACTTGTTGATCGCTATCTAAACAATCAGGCTAGTGCTGAAGAAATGGAAGTACTTTTCCATTTATTGAAGACAGGTGAAATTGACAATGCTCTGAAAGCACAACTGGAAGAAGATATTGCTACTGGAAAAGCTAACCATGAGCAATTTGGTGACCTGAACATTCAGGAAGTTCCTAATATACCAGTCCGGTCATTAAGACCATCAAAACCTTTTGCTCCACGTTACCTTCGAATTGCAGCTTCCTTCATTATTGTCGCTGCCGCAGCACTTCTCTTATACAAACAAAAAACAGCTGTAAAAAACTTAGTTGAGCCCGCAAAATACGTTACAGCAGCTGCAGAAAATGGAAAAGTTCGTAAACTAATACTCGACGACGGATCAGTTGTATGGTTAAATTCAGGTAGTCGTTTGCGATATCCCGAAAAATTTAACCGGAATAAAAGAGAATTAGAACTGGAGGGCGAAGCCTTTTTTGAAGTTTTTCATGATCCTAAGAAGCCTTTTATTATTCATTCAGGACGAGTGAATACCACCGTTTTAGGTACTTCATTTAATGTGAAATCTTACAAAAATGAATATTCGCAAATTACTGTAAGAACTGGAAAAGTAGCAGTAAGCGAAGACCTTCAGTTTAACAAAAAGCCTTTAAACCCAAAGCCGGTAATGTTAACTCCAGCACAACAAGTCACCTATTCTCCCGGGGCAAAATTCGTAGTTAAAACCAATGTAAGCACAGATCAGTTCGCTAGCTGGAAAGATGGAGACCTTGTATTTACCGGGAAAACACTTTTTGAAATGAAGCCCGTTCTTGAACGGTGGTACAATGTTAAGATCACTTACGAGAACCCTCAGCTAGGCAAATGCAGCATGATAGGCTCTTATCATCAAGAGAGCCTCAAAAATATTCTTGAAGCAATGAAATTCTCGGTTAACATTAAATATAGGATCGAGGGTAACAAGGTATTTATAAGCGGAGGTAATTGCTCCTCAACTAACAAGTAACCAATTAACAAAACTAACCAATGATTATGCCAGGCAAATTTACTTAACCCACTAAAGCTTTGCCTTTAGAAGGCAAACAGAAACGCCCGCAACACTTTTCGACGGTCATTGCAGGCGCTTAGAAGTTTAACAAATTTTATTTATCAAACATTCAAAGTTATGAAAAATCTAAAACATAAGTTCTTTCTTATGTCGTTGAATGCCATATTGTTTATTTTCATTTTCTGCCTTTCCTCTTTTGTTATTGTACCAGAGGACGGACGTTCTCAAACTCCCTCAAAAGCGAAAGTAAAGGTAGGCTCCATGCAGGTTAGCCTGAAGGAAGCATTTACTACTATTGAAAAGCAAACCGACCTTAAATTTTTCTATGATCAGAACCTACTTGAGAAAGATTTCAAGATCATTCTGTCTTCAAAAAAGCAATCTATTGACGAGCTTCTCCAGTCAATAGGCAGGCAAACAGGCTTGGTTTTTAAGCAGATCAATAACACGATCTCTGTAAAAGAGGGAGCAATTAAAACCTCTAGCCTGGTATCAGATAAAGCAGCCCAGCAATTAACGGTAAGCGGGGTTGTTACTGATGCAGCAGGCCGGCCGATCCCTGGTGTTATTGTTAAAATAAAAGGTCAGGCAAATGGGTCGGTGACTGATGGTGCCGGGAAATATAAAATTTCAGTTGCTGATAAGAACGCGATCCTCGTATTCAGTTTTATCGGCTTTGTAACTCAGGAGAGAACAATTGGCGAGTCGGCAACGCTAAATATTACGCTCCAGGAACAGCAGACGAGCTTGAATGAGGTTGTCGTAATTGGATACGGAACTCAGCGAAAAGCAGATGTAACTAGTGCAGTAACCAGCGTAAAGTCTGATAATTTTGTCAAAGGTGCAGTGAAAGATGCGGGTCAGCTGCTTCAAGGTAAGGTGGCAGGTCTTGCTATCGGAACACCCAGTGGAGATCCTACCTCTTCTACCCAGATCCTTCTACGCGGAACTGCAACCCTGGGCTCAAGTGTGCAACCTCTTATCCTGGTAGATGGTATACCCGGCGACTTAAACACTGTTGCGCCAGAGGATATTGAAAGTATGGATGTTCTGAAAGACGGTTCTGCCGCTGCTATCTATGGAACCCGTGGTACTAATGGAGTTATACTAATAACAACTAAAAGACCTAATGGCAATATAGAACCTACAATAGACTATAATGGGTTTGCAAGCACCCAACAATTTGCCAACCTTCCCAAGATGCTAAGCAATGAGCAATATAAAGAACATCTTCCTCTTCAGGATTTAGGTGATAACACGGATTGGGTAAAAGCGGTCAGCCGGGAAACACCTATAAGCAATAGCCAAAACTTATCTTTTAAAGGTGGGAGTAACAAAACTAACTACGTAGCAACATTGGGTTACCGCTATTTTGAGGGTGTTTTTCTTAAGTCTGACAATCGGACAATCAACGGAAGGGTAGATGTGAACCACAACATGTTCAATAACAAATTGAAGGTTAATTTGAATGTATTGAACACCGATATTAAATACAATAGTCTTGGCAATGGCGGGTTTAATACAACCATCCTGAGACAAGTTCTTGGAAGGAACCCGACAGCCCCAATCACAAATGCAGATGGAACCTGGCACGAGCAGGCAGCTATCGCCGGTTACGAAAACCCATTGGCACTTATTAATGAGGCCTATGGGGAAAACCAGTCGCAGAACACCCGGATCAGTGGAAGCCTGACCTGGTTGCCTGTAACAGGTCTCCAGTTAAAAGCCCTTGGGTCTCGCAGCAAGTTTAACAGTGTATATGGTTATGCAGAAACGAAGAACCATATATCAACCGTTCGGGATGGTCGACAAGGCTTTGCAGCTAAAAGTGATGGACAGAGCCTGGATAATCTGATTGAATTAAGTGCACAGTATAACAAAGCCATCAACAGTCATAACTTTTCTGTGCTTGGAGGATATAGCTATCAGCACAATACCAGTGAAAGCACTAACATTCAGAATTTGGGTTTTCCGGCAGGAAACTTTTCTTATATAGATAACATTGGAGTCGGTACAGGATTAGGCAACGGACTGGCTGGCATGTCGAGCAATAAGCTAGCTTCAAACCTGATTGGCTTCTTTGGCAGGCTTACCTACAACTATAGGGAGAAATATCTTCTGACTGCAAATTTAAGACATGAGGCTTCCTCCCGTTTTGTTGGCACTAAAGATCCCTGGGGGACCTTCCCTTCTGTATCTGCAGGCTGGAGACTAAGTAAAGAGCCGTTCATGAGCAAGCTTACATTCCTTACAGACTTGAAATTAAGAGCGGGTTATGGGGTAACAGGCACTGCTCCTGATGCCTTGTTCCTCGGAGTAAGCAGGCTTGGGTACCGTGACCCTATTACCCAAAGATCTATAACCTACCTTATTGACGGGCAGTGGATCTCCGGATTATCGCCGATCAGTAACCCGAACCCCTATTTGAAATGGGAGGTTAAAAAAGAAAAGAATTTAGGCCTGGACTTTACCCTATTTAAAGGAATCATTAGCGGAAACCTAGACTATTACAACAGAAGGACTGAAGGGCTTCTTTATGATTATGCTGTACCCTCTCCTCCAAACCTTTATGGCACTACTACAGCCAATGTTGGTGTAATGGCTAATAAAGGCTTCGAGGCGTTGTTAAATATTAGCCCTGTAAGAACCAAAAAGTTCTCCTGGCAATCGAGCGTGAACTTCTCTACAAACAGCAATAAGCTTGTTTCCCTCTCTAACGATTTATATCAAGCTACCAATAACTTTATAAATGTTGGCTTTACAGGCTCTCCTGTTCAAACCTATACACATAGGGTTGAAGTTGGTAAACCCATCGGTAACTTCTATGGTTACAAGGTACTAGATATTACAGACGATGGAAAATGGATCTACGAGGATAAAGATGGAAATCCTTCTGCCACTAAAGCCGAAGCAGATAAAAAGATCCTTGGTAACGGGCTTCCTAAATACTATGCAGGCTGGAACAACAATTTCAACTATGGCAAATTTGATCTAAGCATTACTATGCGAGGGGCGTTCGATTACCAGATCCTAAACTTCCAGCGCATGTATTCTGAAATTCCTGGGTTCTCTTTATATAACCAGCTTCAATCTGCCTACGACAAAGTATTTGGGAAAGCAGTTTTAAACAATAGTATTTCGCCAGAGTATAATAGCTACTATATTGAAAACGGAGATTTTTGGAAGGTAGATAACATTACCCTCGGTTACCGCTTAAACCTTCCTTCCCGTCATTTTAAATCTGCAAGGGTTTATGCATCTGCTCTGAATGCCTTTACCATAACTGGGTACAAAGGAATGGATCCGGAAGTGAACCGCTTAGGCTTATCCCCTGGTAATGACGACAGGGATAAGTACCCTACAACAAGGGTTTACACCTTAGGGCTAAGTTTAAACATCAATTAATCGAAGCGTTATCATGAAAAAGATCAGCAATTACATCATTATATTAAGCAGCGCAATTTTAACATTAAGTGTACCCTCATGTACTAAACTTGAAGACGAGAGTTACTCCAGCATAATTGCATCAACGTTTACCCCAGGAAAAAATGATATTGGTTCTTTAGTAGCACCTGCCTATGCCAATTGGAGGGATGTTTTGATGTCTAATGCCACAGGCTATTACATTACCCAGGAGATCGCAGCAGATGAGCTGGCTGTACCAGCAAAACCTTATGGTTTCGTTGACGGAGGTTTGCACAGACGTATGCATGAACATAAGTGGACATCTGAACAGGCTCATGGGCAGGATCTCTGGACTAAAACTTACGCGGGTGTTACTAATTGCAACAGGGTTATTTATCAGGTAGAGTCTGGTGCAATACCTACTGATGAAAGCAATAAAGCAAGTATACTTGCAGAATTGAAGGTGCTTCGTGCATCCTATTACTGGGTACTTTGTGACAATTTCGGTAACGTTCCTCTAGTAGATAAATTTGATCTTCCTGAAGGATTTTTACCTGAACAAAGTACAAGGAAGCAGGTTTACGACTTTATAGTAAAAGAGATTACCGCTTCGATACCCTCTCTTTCTGAAAACAGCGATGTGAGCACTTATGCTCGTTTCAATAATAAATGGGCTGCCTACGCTTTACTGGCAAAGGTATATTTAAACGCAGGGGTATATACTGGGCAAGCCGAATGGAGTAAATGTATAGAAGCTTGTAATGCAATTATCGACTCTAAGAAATTTATTCTTGAGCCGGTTCAAAAAGACGTTTTCAAGGCTCAAAACCAAAATTCTAAAGAAATAATATATGCAATTCCGCATGATGAGGTTTATGCAGGAGGTTTTTTCCTTGCCGCCTGGACAATGTCGCCTCAAAACCAATTCACTTTTAATGCCAAATCTGGAGGATATGGAGGTTTAAATGCAATTCCCCAATTTATTGACACTTATCATCCCCAGGATAAAAGATTAACGGACGGTTGGATGATGGGTCAGCAATACTCCTCCAGCGGAACACCGCTGAAGTGCGCTTATGGTACCATGATTGGTCAAAATCTTGTCTATGTGAATGAATGCCCTGGTATTGACTCAACTCAGGAAATCCACAGTTACCGTATCAATAAGTTCGAGATTGCAGCTAATTCATCACCCAATAATATGAATAATGACTTTCCTCTCTTTAGGTATGCGGATATTCTGATGATGAAAGCGGAGTGTTTACTTAGGACAGGAAGCCCGGACGCAGCTGCAAGCCTGGTAACAGAGGTTCGCCAACGAAGCTTTTCAGGCAATCCCTCTTTGGCGACAGTAACCGGGGCTCAATTACAAGGTAGTACCTCATATAAATACGGACTGAAGAACCACCTGGCTACTACAACGGAAGCCGTTGGAGATATTCAATACGGCAGGTTCCTGGATGAGCTCGGTTGGGAGTTTGCAGCAGAAGCTCACAGACGCCAGGACATGATCAGGTTCGGTGTTTTTACGAGCAAATCCTGGCTTTCTCATTCACCAAATGGAGCAAATAAAACAATTTTCCCAATTCCTCTACAGGAGCTGAATAAGAATCCCAAGCTAAAACAGAACCCAGGTTACGCGAATTAGTACTACAGGAAATGCCTTGTTATTTTAGCCCATGGGTGAATAACAAGGCGGCCTTGTGGGCTTCGTTATCATTATATCCCTTAACATGTATAAATACCTTTCCCTGCTATTAGCGCTGACAGGATACTTGTCGCCACTGGTAGCACAAAATACTTCCGGCCTCACCGGTAAGCCAGACACTTCTTATTCTACCTATTCCGCCTTTAGAAATACGGTGAGGCAGTTTCCTGATATAAAGATCGTCAAGGAGCAGAAATTCAGAGAGGTGAAAGAGCTGCGAAATATCACTTACTGCAATCTTGGATCAAGGAATTTAAAAGTGGATGCATTCCTTCCCATACGTAAGAAGAAAGCTCCTGCAATTCTGATCATCCACGGCGGTGGCTGGAGAACCGGAAACCGAGCTCAACACTACCCGCTTGCGCAACACCTTGCGAAAAAAGGTTTTGCCTGCTTTACTGCAGAATACAGACTTTCTACTGAAGCACTGTACCCTGCTGCTGTTTATGACCTCAAGGCTGCTTTACGCTGGATGAAAGCAGAAGGCAGTAAATATCGGATAGATACCGGTCGTATCGCTGTACTTGGCTTTTCTGCAGGAGGCGAACTTGCAGCTTTCATAGGTTCAACGGCAAACAATCTGCAGTATGAGGACAGCAGTTGCCATGCAAATTACTCTACCAGTGTTCAGGCTATCGTGGATATTGACGGAACTCTATCCTTCGTTCATCCCGAGTCGGGAGAAGGAGACGACAGCCGCTCTACCTCTGCAGGCACTTACTGGTTTGGATATTCAAAGAAGGAGAACCCGGCCTTATGGGCAGATGCATCGCCCCTCGCCCACGCAAAAGAGAATAAGGCTCCTGTTTTATTCCTGAACAGTTCAGTTAATATGATGCATGCCGGACGGGATGATTTCAGAAGAGAACTTGACAAAAAGAATATATATTCTGAAGTGCAAACGTTTCCTGAGGCGCCGCACTCATTTATTCTGTTCGAGCCATGGTTTAAGCCCTCAGTAACGTACATTGACACTTTTCTAAAAAAAGTATTGACTAACAACCCGCGTTGATATGAAGAAGCTTCTATACACAGCATTCTTTCTTTTATTTTCCTTAACACTGTATGCTCAAAATTATAAATATGAGTTCACTGTAGCGAAAGATGGAAGTGCAGAATACCTGACAATTCAAGACGCGATAAATGCTATGAGGGTTTTTCCCTTGAAGCGTATCACTTTGCGGATAAAGAATGGAATTTATAATGAGAAAATAGAATTGCCGAGTTCCAATACAGAAGTGACATTTATAGGTGAATCAGTTGACAAAACTATCATCACATTTAATGATTATTCTGGAAGGGGAAAAACGAACACATTCACCTCCTACACTGCAAAGATCGCGGGGAACGACTTCAGGGCTGAAAACATAACCTTTATTAATTCTGCAGGGCCTGTTGGCCAGGCAGTAGCTTTACACCTGGAATCAGATCGTGCCGTGTTTAAAAATTGCCGGTTTATTGGCTGCCAGGATACCATGTACTTGGCGGGAGAGAACTGCAGACAACTGTTTGTGGATTGCTATGTGGAAGGCACAACGGATTTCATATTCGGCCCTTCCACCGCCGTCTTTCAAAACTGCACCATCAAAAGCAAAACAAATTCTTATATCACGGCCGCGAATACCCCTGCAGGCGTACCCTATGGCTTTGTATTTTTAAACTGTAATCTGATAGCAGATAGCTCTGCCACAAAGGTGTATTTGGGAAGGCCCTGGAGGATCTATGCTAAAACTGTTTTTATTGGCTGTAATATGGGGCCTCATATACTACCTGAAGGCTGGGAAAACTGGCAAAAACCTGAAGCTGAAAAGACCGCGTTTTATGCAGAATTCGCAAACACCGGAGCAGGCTATATTCCGGGAAGCCGTGTTAGCTGGTCTAAGCAATTGACAGCAAGAGAGGCAAAACTTTATACTCCGGAAAAGATATTTAATTCCCCTAGGACCGCCTTAGAAAAAGAACAAGGCTGGTATAAGTATTAATGATCAAGCCCCTTATTCAATTATTTTAATTGATTGTAGCTCCGTATGGGCTACTCTTAATTGGTTCGAATACGCAGCCTCAGCCCATCTGAGGCTCGTTTTTTAAATTAGTTGAAATAATCCCACAGCGAGCCTTTAGAATAACGCTGGTTCAAATAGGATCTGGATTAGTCAGGAATCCAGGTTTTACTATTTCAACCGCGTTTTGCAATAAAATCTGAAGGGGTTATTCCATATTTAGTTTTAAAGGCCCGGGTGAAATAGCTGGGGGTGGTGAAGCCTACAATATAACAGATCTGAGAAATAGTTTTAAGCTTCATAAGTTGACCCTGCTCAGAAATCCAGGAGCACTGACCTGCTTAAGGGGCAGTGCTCCTCCTTTGAAAAAGAAACTTATTCAAGGATCAAAGAAACATCGTCTATCCGACAGCTGGAGTTAGCCTTACCCCCGGCTTTAAAACCTATTTCAACTTTACCGTTTTTTACTGGTACACGCTTTAATTCGATTACTTTCCAGGTAGGATGTTCAGTCTTCACCTTATTCTCAAGACGTTTGCCTCCACTTTCGGCATACATAAGCAATTTGGAAAATCCACTTGTATTCTTAATTGTAGCTTTTAAGGTATAGAAACCATCTTTTAAGGTAACATAAGGGGTTGATTTGACTGTTTGAGAAACATTACGTTCAAAAGCAATCTGATCACTTATGTTAAGGCTCTTTTCGCCTATTACCGTTCTTCGGTCTTCTTCCGTATTAAAGTAGTTAAGCGCAGGAGAACTGGTCGTATCAAGTGAGATCTTGTTTCCAGTGATTATAGTGGTTTCCCAACCAAGAAGAAAAGTTTGTTCAGGTTTAACCACGCTTGGGATCCTTTTTCTGTCAGCCTCAAAACTACCGTTCAGGACATAATTATTATCCCTTGCTACATTCCACTCACCCGTTCTAACATTTAAGTCCCATGAATTCAGAGAATTGAAATAAGGCTTATCATCAGCAAAAGAGATCGGAACCCACTGATTATATCCTAAACCATTACCTGCAAAATCAGCCCAGCGGTCGCCACAATAAATTACAGTTTCCTGCTTGCTTCCTTTAATCGTAACGAAGAATCCAGTCTGCGTAACATGAGCATAGTCATTGCCGCTTCCGTCCATGACTAACATATTATTAGTTGGCACAAAAGGGCCGCGGATATCATTTGCTACCAGGTAATAAGCCAAAGAAGCATCCCAGCCATAGAGATTGGAAGCTGCCATATAATACTTGCCTTTGTATTTGAACATACAATTTCCTTCGCGACCAGCGCCTTCGAAGATCTTAGTACAATCCAGCAGATCTATTTTGCCATCTCTTACACCTATCTCCGATACATAGATCCTATTTCTTCCGCGTCCATAAGAATAAATAAGGTATGACCTACCAGTATCCTCATCAGTGAAAACTGTCTGATCTCCAGTATTTGTAGTTCCAATGCGCTCAAGCATGCTTATCTTTTGATGCCACTTAAATGGGCCTGCGGGGGCATCCGCCACAGCTATCAAAACTTGATTTCCATGCTGGACCAGCATGGCATACTTATTCATCTCTTTAACGTAACACACTCCCAGCCTGCCAACCCATGTCCATCTTCCATCGGGCAAAGCTTCTTCCTTTATCATTGCATTACTTTCAAAGGCCCAGTTCACAAGATCTGTAGAGGTATAGCAGGTAACTGCCTCAAAGGTACTCCTGGGCAAGGTCTTTTCAGGCGCATTTCTATATATCTCAGCTTCCTTATAATGCACACCGTACCAGTAAAATTTTTCCATTCCTGTTTTAGGATCTTTAAACTTAAAGATCCCTCCCCCCTGACTGTAAATAGGTTTACCGTCTTTTGTGTCCCAAAATCTGTCATTTTTTATATTCAACTTCTGCGCACTCACTGGCAGGATCATTCCTGGTACAATAAGGAAAAAAAGCAATCGTGAAAGGCTGTAAAAGGCTGCAAAATCTACGTTTACGAACATTTGATGTGTTTGATTGGTTAAGAAGAAAAGTTGAAGGTTACGCTTTCCTCAAAACTGGAGTTAAACTCCCTTCAAGCCTGAAATATTGCAAATGCAGGCAGAAGGAACAAGAATCCTGACATTTTTTTCACCCGCGTAATACGTTTTTTACATAACCCTATAACCAGATCACACAATTTTCAATGTAAAGGCGTAATTAAACTTTGGCTTTTCTGGAAGTTGAATCCTTAAGCCCATATCGTCCTCTTTGAATAAGAGCTTCTGCGAATTTCCAAGCATTTCTACACTGGATAATTGATTCATTCCTGCCCTTGTGTTACTGTTTAGACCTGTAATTAAAACTTCCCCATTTTCAGGGTATCCGAGAACAATTGCATAGATCACATTATCTTTTGATGTAAAACGAATATCAGCAGAAGTGAAAGGCTTTCCCTTTCCCTCATTAAATCCCTGTGCAGAAAGAGGGGCCAAAGAATGCATTGCAGGCCCTTCTCCAAATACCTTCCAGGGACGGGTGTCATATATCCCCTCTCCATTAACCGCCATCCATTCACCTATCTCTTCAACGATCTCACGTTCCTGTTCGTCGATTGTTCCATTACCCCTCACTGGCACGCTTAACAAGAGGTTACCATTTTTACTAACCACATCAGCTAAGGTTTGGATTACGGTCTTAGCGCTTTTATACCTTTTATTACGATACACCTCTCTATCATAATGCCAGCTTCCAATACAAGTATCGGTTTGCCATGGCAAGGGCTCTATAGTGTTGCTTTGCCCCCTTTCAATATCCCAAACCATGCACTTACGCTGCAATTCATCCAATATCTTTCCGAAGACAACAGTCTCCACCTTCCCATGCTTTTTAATACTCCGGTTGTATAAATGAGCTGCGATACGAAGTCCTGCATCACTTACCGGCCATAAGGGAAGTGCTGTATCATCAAAATAAACCAGATCGGGATTATAAGAATTGATCAGATCAATAGTTCTGTTATAAAACTTCTCACAATACTCTTTTGAAGGCACTGTCACTCCATTTCCCCAGTTCCATTGCTGGTGGATCATGCCGTTATCCGAACTATTTTTACTTAGAGGATGTGATTGCTCATAGAGCTCCTGAGGATCCAGCCCCTGCCACCATTGCCCTTTGCCATCAACTTTGGTAAGCTTGCCATCGTATGGAATACCTGCATAAGGCCCGCTTTTATCTGATCTTTGGGATGTTTCCATCCAACTCCAGGCGTGAGCAGCGTGAACGCTAACACCAAAATACAATCCATTGTTTCTGGATGCTCTCTCCCACCCGGCAATCAAGTCCTTCTTAGGACCTATTTTGGTAGAATTCCAGCCTTTCTGATATTTGCTTTTAAACAGGTCAAAATTGTCATGATGGTTAGCAAGGGCCATGAAGTATTTTGCCCCCGCCTTTTTATATAAGGCCATTAACTCTTCGGGATTCCATTGCTCTGCCTTCCAATCATTGATCACATCTTTAAAACCATATTTTGATGGATGACCGTATTTTTGTTGGTGGTATTTATATTGGCGGCTTCCCTCCATATACATTTCCCTGGCATACCAGTCGCCATATTCAGGCTGACATTGGGGGCCCCAATGTGCCCATATCCCAAACTTTGCATTTCGAAACCAATCAGGGGTTTGAAATGCGGATAAGGACTCCCAGTTTGGCTGGAATGGCCCCCGGGCCATTTTCTCTTTATATCCGTTAATAAGGAAGTCTGCAGCTTCAAGATCTTTAGCTACAGCTAATGCTGGAATGGCCAGGGCAAGTTTTTTTAACAAATCTCTTCTATTCATCACTTCCTGTTGTTTCTGTCTCCAGGTTTTTCTTGAGTTTTGATTGTTCCCAGCGTAAAAATTCGATCCATCAGTATCCATTTTTCTCCATTCTTTGCCCAGGGAAGCGGTTTCTGAAATTTCCACATCAACTGTTCCCATTCCTGCACCTTGTGGTTAGTGGCATCTATTACAGTCTTCTTCTCAAATGTGAAATAATCCTCAGCTTCAATAATCATAAAAAGGCGGTTACCCACCAGATAGATTTCCATCTCTCTGATCCCACTTTCATGTATCCCAAGTTGTATCTCAGGCCAGACATCCCTGTGCCAGCTTACATATTCTTGGATTAATTCAGGATCATCTACCAGATCCAGTGCAAGACAGTACCTTTTCATGAGAGAATTTTTAGATTTATTTTATCAGCTAGTCTGAAGGATAAGGAGGCATCCTTATTGTTGTCCTTAGTACAAATCTATTGAGAATGTGATCTCCACATTTACACAAACCAGACTTTTTCTTACACATAACCGACCTGAGCATTATTAACTTAGGTTAATAAATTGAAATCAACGCGAATAAATCTTATTATTACCAGAAAAACAAGCTAACAACAGCCTTAAACTTGGCTAAATTTCCTGAATTAAGAGTAGTGCAATCATTACACAAAACCGATTATGCCTAAGAAGATCCTAAAGCATTCATTTTCGCTCCTGCATGCAGACCACGTGAAACTTGATCGAAAATGGAATTATAGCAACGTGGTTAGTCCGTATTACAGGTTATACTATATTGACGATGGCGAAGGATATATTTCTGACCAGAAACAGACTATCAAACTCGAACCTGGCTACTTATATATTATTCCAAGCTTTACCTTATGCAGTTTGCAATGTGAAAGATACTTGAGTCAGTACTTTATTCAATTCTTTGAAGATTCTGCAGACGGTATTTCATTGTTTGCTAACAACAGGACAACAATGAAAGTAGAAGCGAGCATTCTTGATTCAGAAAATTTCAAACGACTACTATTCATTAACCCAGGCAGGGGAATAAACCGCTCAGATAATCCACGGGTATACGAGAAAAGTATTTACTACAAACAATATCAGGAATTGAACAACTTACAGAGCCTTGCATCCTACATGGAAACACAGGGAATACTACTTCAATTAATATCAAGGTTTCTGACAACCAAAACATTCAGACAATCCACATCGGCCACAATTCCATCTAAAATTCTCGACTCGATCAGCTATATCCAACTTAACCTTGGTAAAAACCTTACAGTAGCTCATTTGGCAGAAAGAGCAAATCAGCACCCAGATTATTTTTCGAGACTTTTTCTGCGAAGTACAGGAGATCGCCCAATTGCTTTTATAAATGAAAAACGTATTGAACGGGCACAATACTTATTAACAACAACGAAAATGCCCTCTGAAGAGGTGGCTTTAGAAACTGGATTTGAAAATGTACCTTACTTCTCAAAGATATTCAAAAAGATAACAGGCCTTACTCCAGGCCAATATAAAGAACAAAACTGTTCTTCCCGATATAGTTAAATAAAATTAGATGCGGTCTTGTTACTAAGTAAAAATCATAACATCCCTGTTTAATGCGTATCCTTATTGTCTTTATAACACTTGTTTGCAGCACATTAGCAGCATCTGCCATCCAAGACTACCCCTTTACACCTATTGATGGCAATAATGGATTGTCAGACAATCAGGTAAGGAATATTATACAATTACCCGACGGTCGTATGATGATCACAACGGAAGGTTTACTTAACATTTACGATGGCACCTCGTTCAAATACCTTCATTATACTAATAAAAACGGCCAGTGGCTCTCAGGATACTCGGGGTTTCACCACAGCTATATAAGTAGTAACGGCTATCTGTGGTTAAAGAACCAGCACCGGCTATACCTGATCAACCTAAACAAGGAACGATTTGAAGAGAACCCAAAAGCTTTTTTGAAGGTAATGGGAATTAATGAAGACCTGGACGACTTTTTTGCAGACAACGAGAAAAACCTCTGGCTAATTTCCAAAAACGATGAACTGATATATCTCCGGGCTGGTAAAAAATTAAAACTTTTTCGACATCAGGTGTCCAGCCTTACAGGAAGAAGTGATCAGGTATACGATCTGGCGGTATTAAATAAGAAACTATACTTATTTTACCGTTCCGGATATCTGATCTGTTTGGATCTTGCGTCAGGGAGGGAGATTTACCGCCAGAGTATCCAACCAGCAATTAACGCAGGAAATTATGAATCTACTTCATTTGTCATTCAAGGGAAAAACAGGTTCTTTCAATTGAAGAACGGCGCGGCTGGTGGAATTATGCTAACCTACAACATTCCGGAAAGGAAATGGGAAACAGTATTGCAAACTGATTATTGGTTGAACTATCTTTCGATCGATCCCCAGGATCAACTCTGGGTGACTTGCAAAGAAGGATTGTGGAAGCTGAGCAGCGATCTATCAAGGAAAGAGTTTATTCAAGACCTCAAACTGGTTGACGGCCAGATCATCAATACCGAGGTAAGTACTGTTTACCATGATAACCAAGGCGGTTTGTGGCTCGGCACGCTAAACCGGGGATTACTCTACTACCATCCAGAGCGGTTTAAATTCAGGAATATAGGAAAATCGCTCTTCAAGACAGCCTCCAACGCAACGATTAATATTACCTGCTTTACAGAAGATCAGGATGGCGCTGTGCTGGTAGGAACACAGCAAGGCGTGTTTCGCTACCACAAAAAGTCTCAGATGATCGAGCCTTTGAATAAATTTAAGCAAAGCCTGAACTGTAAAGCACTCTTACGTGATAGTAAAAACCGGATTTGGCTGGCGACTGCAGGAGAAGGCTTAATCTGTATGGAAGATAATGGAAAAATAAGAGAGTTTCCAAACACTCCCAGGGTTATTTATTCTCTGTGCGAAACCCCTGACGGCTCTTTATACATAGGCACGGGCGAGGAGTCGTTTGGCACCTTTTATCCTCAGACAGGAACTTATAGGGCAGTCAAGTTGAACATATCTGAAAAGGTTAACACCGTTTTACAGCTCATAACAGTAAATAACAATTCAGTGATTGGTATTTGCAGGGATGGATTCTTTGTTTATAACCCGATGAATGGAAAAAGCAATTTCTATCCGGGCAAGCATTCCATCAATGCCATCCTTGTAGATTCGCGGAAACAGATCTGGTTGGGGAGTAAAGATGGCTTGCATCTGTGGGACTTGCAGAAGGGGCTACAGCGATCTTTCTATACAGAACAGGGCTTAGTAAATAACTATATCCAATCTATTGCCGAAGACAAAGATGGTGCAATTTGGGTTTCTACATCCAATGGTATAACGCGGCTTATCTGGCAAAAAAACAACCGCTATACCTTCAATAATTTCAAACGTGACGACGGATTAATTGCTAATGAATTCACTGAGCGTTCTGTTTATCTGGGTAGAAACGGTAATATATTTTGGGGAGGGACGGATGGATTCAACGAACTGCCAGCACAAAAAACGATGCGGGCTCAACAAAAAACAGTACCTCTATTTGTCAATTTTCTGCTGTTCAACAAAAAAATTGAAAGTGGTGTGGAGTACGCAGGCAATACCATACTGAACAAGCCTCTTCCTATTACTAAAAAAATCATTTTAAACTATGATCAAAACTTCTTCAGTCTTGAATTCAGCTCTCTTAACTTTATAAATCCAACCCAGACCTATTACCGTTATCAGCTTTCAGGCATCGATAAGACCGAGCGGGAGATCCAGGCTCCCGACGGAAAGGGCCGGGCAAGCTATACCAATTTGGAGCCGGGCAAATATCACTTTAGAGTAAGCTCTGCTAATAATGCCAGAGATTGGAGCGGAAATTATGCTGAAATTGAAATTACTGTAAAAGCACCTTTCTGGAAGTCAGGGATCGCCTATTGCGTCTACATCCTTCTTCTCCTTACCTTAACTGTTTTTTTGATGTGGCTATACTTGCAGAGAAAACGCAGGAATCTGGTTCGCGAACAGAAAGAGAAGTTGAACCAGATGAAGTCCGCCTTCCTGAGTAATGTTAAGGAAGAACTAAATCAGCCACTGGACCAAATCATCTCTCCATTAGATGCTATAATGAAACATACAGATGAAGGACGGGTGAAACATCAGCTCAAAGAGATTCAGAATAAGGCCCAGGGCTTGAAAGAATTGGTTGGGCAACTTTCAGAAAACGTACTGGCTCCGATCCCCAGGGATGAAAATGCCCTCAATCTGGAGGTCTTGTTGCTTAACATGCGCAGGTTAATAGAACATCAAAAAGAACGCAGGGAAAATATCCAGGACGGGAACGAGGATAACCTGCCGGCTGGAAATATTATGTCTGTCCAGGATGAAAAGTTTATTCAAAAAGCGTTGAAATATGTCGAAGAGAATCTTGACAATCCGGACTACTCAGTAGAACTGTTAAGTAAGGATATGGGGATGGACCGCACCGGATTATACCGCAAGCTCTTACATGTTATAGGAAAAACGCCTTCATCGTTTATTAGATCGGTTCGATTGAAACGGGCTGCCTTGTTATTAGATCAAGGTCTCACAGTAGCAGAAGTTGCAGACAGGGTTGGCTTTAGTACGTCAAGCTATCTAACCAAATGTTTTCAGGAAGAGTTCGGTATGAAGCCCTCCCAGTACCTTGAATCGGCTAAACAGGAGAAAAAAGCTCCAAATCAGTAAGATTTCAACCTGGTTGTTATAATTTTCAACATGGTTATTAACCGTTAGTGCTGCACTGATCTAGATTTGTGACGTCAAACTAATCCAATCATATGAAGAAATTTTTGATGAGTTTAATCGGTGTTGCGCTTGCCATCAATTCTGCTTTTGCACAGAAAATAGTGCAGAGTCGTAATGGAATTAAAGTCAAAACAGGTAGTCAAAATGTGGAGATTAAATTTTATTCTCCTTCCATCGTACGGGTATTTAAAACGCCAGAAAAGCATCCTTATTCCAAAGCAAGTCTGGTGGTGACCAAATCTCCGGAAAAGGTAGAGCTTACCTTCCGTAAAGAAGCAAACAAGGTGATCCTCCAATCATCTAAGATCAAAGTGCAGCTCGATCCTGCCAAAGGAAACATCACCTTTTTCGGTTCCTCAGGAAAACAGCTTTTGCAAGACAGTTCAACGCTCTTTGATCCAAAAGACGATGCAGGAACACCTTCCTATTCAGTAAAAGGCTCTTTTGTTCTGGACAGGTCTGAACCTATTTATGGCATTGGACAGGTTATGGACAATAAATTCAATCGTAGAAACTCTTCTTACCTCCTTAAGAACGAGAACATGTTCACCTATTCCCCTTACTTTATGTCGCTGAAGGGCTACGCTGTCTACTGGGATAATTATTCAATTTCCAATTTTTCAGACAAACCTGGCGAGTTGTCCTTTCAAAGCTTAGGTCATTGCGCCGACTACTATTTTATGTATGGAGGGAACGCAGATGGTATCATAAAACAAGTACGTAACTTAACTGGCAAAGCCCCCATGCTCCCCCTATGGGCCTATGGCTTTTTCCAGAGTAAGGAGAGATATCAAACACAGGAAGAGGGTGTGGATGTACTGAGGAAATACCGCAACCTCAAAGTTCCTATTGATGTGATCATCCAGGATTGGAGATACTGGCCAGAGTACAATAAAACTGACAGTGCATGGAACTCCCAGACCTTTGATAGGGAACGGTTTCCTGATCCCAAAGGCTGGGTAGATGAAATCCACAAGTTAAACGCGAAGCTGCTTATTGTAACGTGGCCAGGCTTTGGACCAAAAACACCGCAACGGCGAGAGCTCGATTCGAAAAACATGATCATCAATTTTGACACCTGGCCTCCAAAAAGTGGAGCAAGACCATATGATGTCTATAATCCCGAAGCCCTTAACATCTACTGGAAATACCTGAATAAGAATATTTTCAGTTATATCAAGAACGATGGATGGTGGCTCGATTCAACCGAACCTGATCATATTAATGTAAAAGAGTCGGACTTTGATCTGCCTACTCATCTCGGTTCATACCGGAGTGTAAAAAATGCATTTTCGTTTATGCATAATGGAGGAATTGCATCTCATCAAAAGGCTACCAGTCATGACAAGCGGGTTGTTCTGTTAACCAGATCAGGTTTTATCGGGCAGCAACGATATGGTTCCAATACCTGGAGCGGCGATGTCGCCTCTACCTGGGAGATGTTGGAGAAGCAGATCCCTGCTGCATTAAACTACACCCTGATGGGTATCCCAAACTGGAACAGCGACATTGGTGGGTTCTTTGCAGGCAGGTGGAATAAGGAGGGCGGTGCCAAAAATCCAAAGTTCCAGGAGCTGTATGTTCGCTGGATGCAATTCGGCACATTCTGCCCGATGATGCGTTCGCATGGCACCGAAATACCAAGAGAGATATACAATTTTGGGGATCGCGGCGAATGGTGTTTTGACGCCCAGGAGAAAATGATCAACCTTCGTTACCGGCTCTTGCCTTATACCTACAGCACCTCCTGGGATGTTTCGAGCAATGATGGTACTTTTATGCGACCTTTAGTGATGGATTTTCCTGCCGATAAAGAAACACATGAAATTGGTAGTGAGTACCTGTTTGGGCGCTCATTGCTGGTTGCTCCTGTAACCAAACCAGACGTCAAGACCTGGCCCGTTTATCTGCCCGAAGGAACAGATTGGTGGGATTTCTGGACCGGGGAAAAGGTAAAAGGCGGACAGACAGTAAACCCTGAGGTGCCAAAAGATATAGTTCCAATCTATATAAAAGCTGGCTCAATTATTCCATGGGGTCCAGCTGTTCAGTACTCAAGCGAGAAAAAATGGGACGATCTGGAGATCAGAGTGTACCCGGGAACAAACGGAACTTTCACCCTGTACGAGGATGAGAATGATAATTACAACTACGAAAAGGGCAGGTACAGTACTATTAATTTCTTATGGGATGATCCGCAGAAGTTGTTAACTATTACCGACAGGAAAGGCAGTTTTGCAGGAATGTTAAACACGCGCAGATTTAGGATCTCCGTTGTTAAACCCGGTAACGCCAATGGACTTACAGACAGTCAACATACCAAGACAATTGTTTATAAGGGCAAAAAACAAACAATAAAATTTTGAAAATCATGATGTACTGCATTTAAGATTAGTGCAGTACATCATCCTTTCAGGGTATCCTTGAGTAACAAATTCTTTAGGACGGCAGACGTTTCTCACATTAATGCTACAAATCGCCCCTCCAGGCATCTCCTAACAACTTTCAATTTTCTAAGATTACACACTATTTCCTGCTCTCAAATTTCGGCTCAATGAACTCCCATTCCTTTACGTGAGCAGGTTGATGTTCCTTCCGTACAATTTCAGATAGCCTGGCAGTAATTTCAGGATGTTGTGCAGCCACGTCACTAGTTTCATTTCTATCTGTTTTCAGATTAAAGAGCATCCAGGGACTATTAGAGTTATTTGCAAGATCTAACCGTACCCCTTTCCAATCCCCCATCCTCACTGCAATCTGTCCTCCTTTCTCCGGGTATTCAAAATACAAATATTGATGAGCTTGCTGCTTTTCATTCTTTCCCAATAAGGTTGGGAGGAAAGATACCCCATCAGTATTTCCAGGATCTTGCCCAGTTAATTCGCCCAGGGTTGCCATTAAATCAAACTGTACGGATACAAGGTCCGTTCTTGCACCCGCTCTTATCTTTCCTGGCCATCTAGCAATGAATGGTTCCCGGATCCCTCCCTCAAAAACATCACTTTTCAAGCCTCGTAATCCATCAACGCTGTTAAAAAATTTATTGTCTACCCCTGCGGCATAAGTAGTGCCGTTATCACTTGAAAACATAATGATCGTATTTTCATCCAGGCCGAGTCGTCTTACCTGTTCCAGGATCAATCCCACTTGATCGTCCAGATAACTTATCATACCAGCATAAGTTGAAAAAGGATATTTCACAGCAGCATATCCTCGCTGCCCTAAATAAGGCTTTTCAGCAAACTTTCCTTTATACTTATTTACATAGGCATCAGGCACCTGCAGAGCAGCGTGAGGTATGGTGTAAGGAACATACAGAAAAAAAGGGGCTTTCTGATTAGAGCGGATAAAGTCGTTCGCTTTTGCTGTTATCAAATCGGGGGCATATTGCTTTCCTTTATAATACTCAAAATCCTCGTCGCGCACATTGTTGGTGTCCAGCTTGCGATGAACATCAATATAGGGGTTAGCTAATTTATAAACCTTATCATTCTCCCACAGGTGACTTGGATAAAAATTATGAGCCTGTTTCTGATCAAGATAGCCGAAGTAATAATCAAAGCCCTGTTTTAAGGGGGAGCCAGTAGTATTAGCTACGCCTAAGCCCCATTTTCCGGCTAACCCGCAAATGTATCCAGCCTTCTTCAACATTTTTGGCAGGGTATAAGTTCCTTCAGGCAGAGGCATCTGTCCTCCTTCCAGGCTATCTGCAAACCCTCCCAGTTCATAGTTACCTCGTATGTACGAATGACCGCTATGTTTACCTGTCATTAACATACACCTGGCTGGAGCACAAACAGGTGCACTCGTATAATGCTGAGTAAATACCATTCCCTCCCTGGCTAAACGATCTATATTAGGCGTTTTTATCTTTTGCTGTCCATAAGGTCCTGTCTCGCCGTATCCAAGATCGTCAGCATAGATATAAATAATATTAGGAGGTCGCTTGGCGGTAACTTTCTTGACCTGAGCGGTAACCAGCTCAGCCAATAATACCAGGGTGGAGAGGATTGGAAGAAAAGCTTTCATTTCTATTTATCTAAATTAACCTTCCCTGCCGCTCTCACATTCTTTCCTACCCGGTTCTGCAAGTCATCTCCCAGATCTTCCCGGGCAGCATCGCCAATTTTAGAAAGGGTGGATACTATATCCGGAAACTGGGAACTTACGTCATATCTTTCTCCCGGGTCTCTCTCCAGGTTATATAATGCAGCCGGGTAATTCTTTTCCTCACTCACAGGACCTGGAGCTCCACCATAGCCTGGACTACTTGTTTCATAAGTACGACCAGGGTGCGGAAATACAAGCTTCCAATTTCCTTTACGAACTGCTTCCAGGCTGTTCTTCCGGTAATAGTAGAGGAAGGTCTCTCTCGGATTTTGAGCATCATCTCCTTTCAGCAAAGCGGTCCACTCCACCCCGTCAATGCGATTCTTCGGCATTCTGGCACCGCAGAGTGTCGCTACAGTCGGAAGGATATCAATCGTTGAAAGCAGCTTTCCTGACACTCTTCCTTCAGGAACAACTCCTGGCCATCTTGCAATTAAAGGAACTCGCTGTCCTCCTTCAAAAGAAGTTCCCTTACCTTCTCTGAAAGCTCCGCTTGATCCTGCATGGTCACCATAATTCAACCATGGGCCATTATCACTTGTAAAAAGTACCAGGGTATTTTTATCTAATCCCTGCTTCTTAAGTTCCTTCAAAATCTCTCCTACCGACCAGTCAATTTCCATCATCACGTCACCAAAAAGCCCCCGTTCACTTTTTCCCTTAAATTTAGAAGAAACAGCCAGTGGCACGTGAGGCAGCGGGTGTGGCACATACATAAAAAAGGACTCATTTTTGTGCTTCTGTATAAATCCCACTGCTCTTTCTGTTATAGATGTAGTGATGGTAGAAGCATCTTCCAGATTCTTAACCTCTTTCACTTTTTTATTCCCATCAATAAGGAACAACGAAGGATAGTTAGCTTTTACCTGGTTGGGATGCAGGGGCCACATGTCGTGAGAATAAGGAACCCCGAAATACTCGTCAAAGCCATTTTGAAGTGGAAGATAAGGCTCTTTGCTACCCAAATGCCACTTTCCAAAAATACCGGTTGCGTAGCCTCTTTCCTTCAGAAGCTCAGCAATCGTCTCCTCATCATTATTTAAAGCGATAGGAGAAGTTGGGCCCAACGCTCCAAAGATGCCAATACGGTTGGGATAGCATCCCGTCATAATCGCAGCCCTTGATGCGCTACACACAGCCTGAGCACTCATAAAATTGGTGAAGCGTGTGCCCTCTGCTGCCATCCGATCTATGTTCGGGGTCCTATACCCTAAAGCACCTGTAACTGACAGGTCGCCATACCCCATATCATCCAGGAAAAAGACGATAACATTAGGCTTTTGTGGTTTCTCTTTTTCTGGATTTGCAGATGAGAATATCATCGCTGCTGGTAAAAGGATCAGGCCTCTGAACAGCACGATCCGTAAACGTTTCAACATATTTTAAAGCTTTTATAATTATTTCAATTTTAATTTTCAGAAGAGGTGGGTAACTTGTCAAAAAGTGCCTTAAGCCGTGAATATTGCTCAGGATTCTCCTCAATAACATTTACCCGTTCATAAGGATCTATCCCAAGGTTGAACAACTCCTTCTGTAGTAGTTCTTTGTCGCCAGCCTTTATTTTAGTTTCACGATATTTCCAGTCGCCAAGCTTTACTGCCTGACAAAGCCCATTGTGAACGTAGTAAATCTCTCTATGCTGTTTAGGAGAGGAATTGTTGAATAGCCCATTCGTGATGTCCTGTCCATCAAGGCTACGATCTTTCGGAAGAGTAGCATGAGCCGTGTTCGCCAACGTAGGAAACATATCCAGACTGCTTATCATATCAGTCGAAACTTTTCCTGCTGGAGTATGACCTTTCCAATAAGCGATAAAAGGCACGCGATGTCCACCCTCGTATGTCTCCGACTTGCTTCCCCGGAAACCTCCCGCAGATCCCACAAACCAGCGTCTTGTAACTCCGTCACCCGCCATGCGGTCAGGGTAATTCACCCAGGGTCCGTTATCACTTGAAAAAATGAAAATTGTGTTGTCGGCCATCCCCTTTTTCTCCAAAGCCTTCCAGATAGTTTCAAGGCTCTGATCCATTTCCTCAATAACATCTCCCAGCGGCCCTCCTTTCGACCGGCCTTTATTCTTTAAAGATGACGACAGGGGCAAGTGCGGCATATTATGCGCCAGATACAAGAAGAAGGGCTTGTTCTTTGTTTGCCTGTTCACAAACCCGATCGCCTCCCGGGTGTATAATCCAATCAGATTAGAATCAGCAGGATGTGAAATATCGGGTTCTTCATTTCTGAAGGTCTTCAGATCATACTCACGTTGCACGTAGGGTTTCTTATAATCGTGACTGTAAAGCAATCCGTAATAGTAATCGAATCCTTTCCTGTTAGGTAATGCGGCTGGGCCGCTCTCTGCCAGGTGCCATTTTCCAATTACTGCTGTATTATATCCTGCGGTTTTCAAGATCTGAGCCAGTGTTATTTCACTTTCCGGAAGTCCCCAATCAATCCCCGGGCGATGTCCCATCCGTGAAGGATAACGTCCAGTTAGAAGCGCAGCCCTTGAGGGTGTACAAACGGGACTCGTAACCACATAATTAGTTGACCGGACGCCTCTGGCAGCCATCCGGTCTAAAAAAGGAGTTTGAATAACGGGATTTCCATAACTGCTAAGGTCGCCGTACCCCAAATCGTCTGCCAGCACAAAAACAATGTTCGGTTTCTGTGCCTGAGCAGACAACTGAATCAGGGAGACCAGAGTCAGGATCATTACTAAAGCCTTTTCATTAAATCTCATAAAATCTCCTTAATAGTAATTACCAGTTAGGATTTTGGGATAAAGAAGGGTTAAGGTCCCGCTCCTTCTGCGGCACCGGCCACAGATAATGGTTAGCCTTATTAAAAACTCTGTTCACCGCTACTACCTGCACCGTGGTTAGTGTATTATCAGGTTTTACGTAGGAAATGCCATAAACAGGGCCTTGCATTACAGCCTCCGCCGTCTTCCACCTTCTTATGTCGAAGAAATGGAGACCTTCAAATGCTAATTCAACTGTACGTTCACGTCTTACAATCTCCCGCAACTCAGCCTGCGTTCTTCCGATCGCAATAGATGGCTGCTTAACGTCTTGCCGTCCGTTCCTGACCTTGTTGATGGCATCATATACTGTATTATCAATCTGGTTCAGCTCAATTTTAGCTTCCGCATAGGTAAGCAGTACTTCAGCATATCTTAAAAGGATAATATTGATACCACCGTTCGATGGGGAAGCATAATCTTCTTTATTGATATATTTCTTAATGTTAAAACCCGTTGTGGAAGCGATATATGTATTTCCGATAGCATCAGAGGTACCACTATCCGAACGAGGTCGAAAGACAATACCTGAAGGCAGGAGATCACCATCCAGAAAGATCGAGAACTTCAACCGTGGATCCCTGTTCTGGTAAGGATTGCGCTCATCGTAGCCGCTTGTTCCATCCAGTATAGATTTTCCATTGCTTGTTTCATAGAGGTCAACAAGACTTCTTGTCGGAACGTAGGAGCTACTACCCGTCTGACTATAAGGGGCCAGCAGGTTAAATACGTTATTAGGGTATGAATCTTTAATAAACTGCTTATCCAGAATCACCTCCTTGTTGTTCTCCGCGGCGTAGCTGAACAACTTCTCATAATTCTCATACAGGTCATATACGTTTAGATTCATTACTTGCAAAGCCGCTTCAGCAGCATTTTCATAACGGCCGGCAAACAGGTCGGCCCGCGCTTTTAATGCTAAAGCAGCACCTTTTGTTATCCTTCCTTTATCAGCAGCTGCAGTATATGAAGGAGGCAGGAGTGCTGCTGATTCACTCAGTTCCTTGTCGATAAAATCCCACACTTCATTTACCGGATTACGAGAAACGGATCTTCCCTCTTCAATACCAATTGATTTAGTAATCAACGGGACATCTCCATATAAGCTGGCAAGTTTAATATATTGGTAAGCCCGTAACGTTCTTGCTTCACCTTTCAACTGATTGATAAGGGAAGGAGTAGTGACAGGAACCTTATCAACATTATCAAGAAAATAATTAGCTGCCCTTATTCCCTTATATGCCAATACCCATTCACTTAAAACCTTCGGACTGGTAGCATCATAGGTGCCCAGTTCGATGTAGGCATTTGTGTTGAAGTTCTGATTAGTATGAGCGATGTCAGACATGGCGTCCCAGGCAAGGACGTTAGTACTGTCAAGGCGGGTATAAAGCGCATTTACAGCAAGCTTGGCATCGTTCTCCGATTTCCAGAACAACTCCTCCGACAAGCGGTCGTTGGGAACAGTGTCAAGAATATCTTTACGACAGGATATAATAGTGAGTGCGGCGGCTATCAGTAAAACCGGCACTTTTAATTTTGATTGAAATCTCATTTTATGTTCTGGCTTCATCTGGTTATAGTTGCAGGTTTATACCGAAGGTATATAAAGAGGTCTGCGGATAATACACCGCGCGACCTGATTCTACCTCCGGATCAAGGTTCCATTCATTTAATCTAGAAATGGTGAAAACGTTAGTTGCAGAGGCATATACCCGAACCTTGTTAACATTTGCCTTTCTGGTAAATGCAGTGGGCAGAGTATAACCGAATTGTATGTTCTTTAATCTCAGATACGATCCGTTAAGCATCAGCCTGTCAGAAGTAGAAACATTCCGCAGATCAAACTTGGTAGGGCGAGGAAATCTTGCATCTCTATTTTCCGGGGTCCAATAGTCGGCATACATTTGATGAGTAAAACCTTCCTGGTTACCCATTTCAGCCAAAGCCCCTGCAAGTCTTACATCATTTTTAGCTACCCCCTGAAACTGTAGGTTCAGGTCAAAGTTCTTATAGTTTAAGTTAGTATTGAAGCCATACGTAAACTTAGGAATGGCACTACCCAGATAAGTCATGTCGTTGGCATCTATCTTCCCATCGGAGTTAAGATCTATATACTTTACATCTCCTGGCTTAGTGTTAGCAGCATAGGTTGCCTTATAATCAACAATCTCCTGTTCTGTTTGAAACAAACCATCTGTAAGAAAACCCCAGTGACTATTTATAGGATAGCCTTTAGCGATAATATAACGAGGATTAATGTCGGTGCCAGTTATATAAGGACCTGTCCCCTTCAAATCAGTCACCTCATTCCTGTTTATACTAAGGTTAGCACCAACATTGTATCGAAACTTAGAGTTCCTGTTTCCATTTCTAAAAATTGCTCCGAACTCCCAACCCTTATTCTCTACCGAACCTGCGTTTTGCGGTGGGGCATTCAAGCCGATAGTTGCGGGAATATCCAAGTTAAGGAGGATATCTTCAGTCAACTTATTATAGTAGTCGACAGTAAGATCCAGACGGCTTTTGAAAAACGAGGCGTCAATTCCAATGTCGTACTGCGTTGTTGATTCCCATCCCAGATCGGTGTTTGCTAATGTATTTTGTTGGTATCCCTGTACTGAAGTCCCTCCAAATGTATAACTGGTACCGCTTAAGGCTGAGTAATAACTATATAGATCAACTGACTGGTTTCCCGTAATACCCCAGGAGCCTCTCAGTTTAAAATCGTTCACAAAACCAACTCCGTTTTTCCAGAAGTTCTCATTGGAGATTCTCCAGGCAGCAGAAACCGAAGGAAAAAAGCTGTACTGTTTATCACCTGTAAATTTAGAAGAGCCGTCATAGCGACCATTTACTTCCAAAAGGTATTTACCATCAAAGTCGTAGTTTACACGTCCAATAAAGGATTTTAAACCAAATTCGGCTTCATTACCAGTATTACTTTTTGTAGCGTCGTTTGCCCCTTGGCCAATGGACTGTATATCATTATTATAGAAGCGCTCGCGATATGCAGAAAGGTAGTTTTGATTGTTATGAATTTCTGAATATCCTGCAAGGGTTTTCAGGTTATGGTGTTTAAACTTCCTTTCGTAAGTCAGGAGGTTATTAATCGTATACTCCCGGAAGTTATTTCGAGTCTCTGTGAGGCTGTTATTTGGAACCCTTCTTATGATATTGGTATTCTTATCTGTATTAGTAAAGGCATTTGCAAAAGCTTTACGTTCGAGATATTGGGCCCGTCCGGCAAGTTGAAGAGTGTAGTTAAGTCCAGGGACAATATTCCAGTTACCTTTAAAAGCCGCGTTTAAATAATCGGTCGATTGTCCTGACATTCCTCCTATTTCAGTTGTCATCAGAGGATTGTTTCCCTGGGTACTTAATCCATAAGTTCCGTCCGCGTATTTCGGCACAGCCCATAAAGATCCATGAAAGAAGGCATTAACCGGATCAATAGTAGGATAGCGTGAATTAACCCTCCGGTAATTCAAGTCGCCACTAAGACTCACTTTCTTTGAGGCCTGGAAGTCATTATTCACTCTTAATTCTGCCAGGTTACTGCTAAAATTTGTAATCACGCCATCCTGGTCCAGGTATCGCAAACTGGCCCTGGTTTTTACAGTTTCATTACCTCCAGCGATGGCTACACTATAGTTTTGCTGAGGAGCAGAACTTAGCATTCTACTAAACCATGTATTAGGCAAAGGATACTTCTCCCTGTCATCCGTAGTAAGGTAAGTTTGGATAGACTGTTCAGTGAACCTGGCGGGTAAAGTGGCTCCAACGTTAGTAAAAGCGGCAACCTGCATTCTCATATAATCTTCAAGGCCCATTTGTTCAGGAGTATTATTAGCCTGCTGTACTGCATAATAGCTGTTCACATCAACCTGAAGCTTGTTACCTTTCGCCCTCTTGGTCGTTATTAATATAACTCCATTGGTGGCCCGGGAACCGTAAATGGCCGTAGAAGAAGCATCTTTCAAAACTGAAACAGTCTCGATATCATCCGGATTAATATCATTCAGTTGCTGTTCTATTCCATCAACAATTACAAGGGCCTCATTCTTTGAAAGATCAAAACCAGATGTACTGCTACTATTAATATTGAAAGTGGTTACTCCACGAACGCGAAGAGTGGCAGTAGTGCGACCAGGAGCACCGCCATTATCAATCACCGTAACACCAGGTAATTGTCCTTGTAAGGCTTGGGGAATATTGGATACAGGTCTCTTGGTTAATTCCTCGCCGCTGATCTGAGCTACCGAGTTTGTTAATGAGGTACGCTTCTGCGTACCATATCCCACAACTACCACGTCGCTTAACTGGCTGACAGACTCTTCCAGCTCAATTGTTACCGGACTTTCATTTACAATCAGTTCCTTTGTTTTGAATCCCGTATAAGAGACAACAAGGGTATAAGGAAACTTCTGCCCCGTGACGAAGCTAAATTTTCCTTGCGCGTCTGTTGAGACCCTGTGCGTAGTTCCTTTGATTGCTACAAGTGCTCCCGGCAGTGATTCTTTAGATAGTGCATCGACAACTACCCCTGTTAATTTAGAGTTGATCAGGGGTGGAGTGTTTTGAGCTGCTGCCAGAAAGTGACCTAGAAAGAAAACTATAAATACGAATACTATTTGCCCACGAACTGCATTTGTTCCTGTAAATATTCTCTGTGTTTTAGAACTTTGGCTCAGACTCATTTGAGCTTCTGCCCGGGTACGTGATCGTCTGGAAAAGGATAATGCGTTTTGTAAAGCTTTCGCATAAGAACATACGAGAGCCTTCTCAAAATTTTGCATAATTTTGATATAAGATTAGTTAACTAGAAAAACAGGTACCAACGCCAATTGAGAGCCTGTTGTTGATTAATTGCAGGGGGGAATGCTCTTAGCATTTCCCTTTTTTATATTGAAATTAGTAGTAGACGTTCTGCAATGCCCTCCTTTTCATCTGGTAATTCATGGCGACAAATATAAACTATAAAACATATAGACTATACAGGAACTTTCATTTTTTGCTTTCAAATCTGATTTTAGGGAATAGGTTATCACCTGAAAATTTACAAATTTGGTTTTTCGGCATTTACATTAATTTTCCAGGCATCAAGCAGCTTCTTCAGCTTGGCCGTCTTTTTAGGGAATATTTCAGTCAGATTTCTACTTTCGGATGGATCATCCTTGAGATTGTATAACTCCAGACGATTGTCTGCATAAAACTCCAGCAATTTATAATCTCCCTTTCTGACTACGCTAGCCATCTTTTCAGGAGTTTTAGCAGTTTCAGCTGGGTAATGCCAGTATAACTCGTCTCGTTTAAGTACCTTTCCTTTAAACAAAGGGCTGATATCAAGGCCGTCGCACAGCTGCTTTGAGGGAGCAGCTCCTGCAATACTCAGAAAGGTAGGATAAAAATCCACACTAGATACCGGGGTATCTTCAACAGCCCCCGCCTTTACTTTACCTGGCCATCTGATCAGAAGAGGTTCCCTGATCCCACCCTCATATAACCACATTTTGCCTTCCCTGAACTTTCCATTGTTGGCCCCTTTTCCGGCTCCTCCGTTATCAGAAAAGAATACCAGCAAAGTGTTTTCTGCCAGGCCACTCTTTTCGAGCGTTTCCATAATTTCACCTACCCCTGCATCTATTCTTTCAAGCATTGCTGCCAGATAAGGATTATCTCTATGAGGACTGCCCGGACCTTTACCAAATATCTTCTCAGCCTGACCATCTCCATACTTCGCATCAAACTTCTTTTTGTATTTGTTCACAAGATCTTCCGGGGCATCCAGCTTGCTATGAACACTATAGTATGTTAGATACAGGAAGAACGGGTTAGCTTTATTACGTTTTATAAATGCAGCAGCTTCCTTGCTCTGCCGGTCTGTAAGGTATTCTCCTTCTGCCCCGGTATCAAACGTTGCAATCTTATCATATGGAAAAAAGTAATCCCCATCTGCAATATACTTCGTTTCAGATCCAATTACCTCATCAAAACCATGCTGCTTAGGTCCTCCTTTTAAATTGGCAAAGTGAGTATCAAGATGCCACTTGCCTACTATTCCTGTATGGTATCCGGCTTCAGAAAGAGCTTCGTTCAGGGTAACATATTTAGCAGGATCAAGCCATTTCTGAGTAGCCTGTCCTCCAGGTAGAAAATCAGTTATTCCTACACGCGCAGGATACTGACCGGTCATAATACTAGCCCTGGTTGGGGAACAATTAGGTGCTGCAGCATAGGCTTGGATAAAACGGGTGCCCTGGGCAGCCAGTTTGTTAAGGTTCGGGGTTTCATTGAAGGAACTCGCGTAGGTATTCAACTCTCCCCAGCCTAAGTCATCGGCCATAATGAAAACGATATTAGGTTTTTTAATCTGGGCACCTGCAGATACCGCAGCGGCCAAAAGAACCGTAGTAAATATGTTAGATAACTTCTTCATATATTAAAAAGCTTTCATCCTTCGTTTGAGGTTTTCAGCTTATAGAGGTTTTAATTAAAGGAGTACTATTTTATCCGAACTAGTTCAACATCATCTATCCACACTTTATCTCCGCTTTTAAGCTTTCCAAAATACAAGGCCAGTTGATATGGAGCCTTTTCAGGAATTTCTACAACATCTGTAGCAACTTCCTCGATATTTCCTGAAGTATTAATTGCCCGATCAATAAGTTTACCCTCTCCTGTGGGCTTTTCCAGGCGAAGAAAGAAAGATGTATTAGCGGCCGACTTCGACTTCAGGCGAATCTGGTACTTCTCGCCGGCTGACGGCACAAATCTCCAACTGAGGGCCAGGGCTGCAGGACGCTCACCTGACTGACTAACGGAGATCAGAGCTGATTTTCCTCCTGTGATCTGAGCCGTAGTATCGATCTCTATAGAACCTTGCACTGCATTGGATTTTTTAACGTTCCAACCTCCAAGATTATCATCGAACGATCCATTGATCCTTTTCCTGTATTCCTGCCCTCTCAAACCATACTCACGGGTATCTATAGGATAAGCTCCTACATTCTTAGCCCATTTTTCCCAGGACTTGAAAAGAGATTCTACTTTTTCGGGATATTTTGATGCGAGATTATTTAATTCCACAGGATCAGCGTCCAGGTCGTAAAGCTCCAAAGCTTTCTTAGTTAAAGTACCTTTTTCAGGTGTCTTAGCAACCATCTTCCATTTCCCATCCCTGACGGCTATATTACCCTCATGCTCCCAGTAATTCAGACCTCTGCTATTACTGCTGCCAGTGAAATGCGGTAACAAGCTTTTTCCCTGTTGAGGCACTATTTTATTTCCATTAAAGGAGAAGGGATACTGTGCCTGAGCCACTTCAACACAGGTTGACATGATATCTGTGAGATATCCGTATTCATTCACATACTTCCCGTTTAAAGAAGAGCTAACACCCTTAGGCCAATGAACAATCAGAGGCGTAGCAATTCCCCCTTCATGAGTAAAGTGCTTGTACTCGCGAAAAGGAGTGCTGCTTAAGTTAGCCCAGTTTATACGATAGCTCTCAAATGTATCTTCCTTACCGTTAACTTCTTTACTGGTTCCACTGCTTATAAATTCAGCACAGGCACCGTTATCGCTCAAAAAGAAGATCAGTGTGTTATCCAACTCATTTTTCTCTTTCAGCTTCTCCACAATCCGGCCTATTCCCTGATCCATAATATCCACTTGTGCAGCATAAATAGCCATGCGCAAAGCCATCTCATTCTTCCTTTCTTCCGGCAAGCTATTCCAGGCTTCCACACTACGGTCCCTTTCACTTATAACTGTATTTTCCGGAAAAAGACCCAGCTGCTTTTGCTTCTCGAGGCGAGCAGCACGTAGCTTGTCCCAACCTGCCTTATATAACTCCTTGTACTTATCTATCTCCTTTTGTAAAGCATGTAAAGGCCAGTGTGGTGCAGTATAGGCTACATATAGAAATAAGGGGTCAGATCCTTTGCGTGAAAAGTGCTCGTCAATATATTTTACGCTAGTATCTGAGATGGCATTGGTAAGGTAAAAGTTTTCGGGCGCCGGATACCTTTTATTATCACTATAAAGAACAGGAGTAAAATAATTAGCACCGCCGGGAACAATACCAAAATACCTGTCAAAACCCCGTTGTTTAGGCCAGGTGTCTGTTACCAAACCGTCTATTTTACGTTCATTGGTAAGATGCCACTTACCCGTCATATAGGTAGAGTAACCTACTGTTTTCAGTACTTCGGCAATGGTAACACTGTTATTATTGATAGAGCCCTGATAAGAGGGAGTACCAAGATCAGCTACAGCCATCCACCCCATTCCTGCCTGATGAGGATAAAGTCCGGTGATTAAAGAAGCACGGGTTGGACAACAACGGGCAGCATTATAAAACTGCTTATATCTGATCCCCTTAGCAGCTAGCTTGTCAAGGTTAGGAGTTTGAATTTCACCACCATAGCTGCCGATATCCGAAAAGCCGAGATCATCGGCCAGGATAAGCACAATGTTAGGCTTCTTCTCTTGTGAATAACCAGGGACAACTGCAGCAAGAATCAGAGAAGTTAAAACAAAAATAGCTTGATGGAATTTGAGGTTCATTGTTGTTTACAGATAATGGTACACAGGTAGTAACTGACAGCCTGATCATTCGGCTCCCGCTCCCTTTTGTTGTGCTTTTGCCGGCTGATAATCCGGATTCGGGGCTGGCATCTGAGCCTTCACCTCTTCACGCCATGCAATCAGCATATCTGCAAGCTCCTTCACTTTTTCCGGATGATGGGCTGCCAGATCATTTCCCTCCCCTTCATCTTCTTTAAGGTTATAGAGTTCGTAATGCATATCCTCGAAATACTGGATAAGTTTCCAATCCTGGTACCTGACAGAACCATGGGGTTTATCGTTGTGGTAGTGAGGATAATGCCAGAACAATGGGCGATCATAATGAATTCCTTTCTGGATCACAGGAAGTAAACTTCTTCCATCTACATCAGCTGGCTTAACAGCTCCGGCTATTTGCATAATGGTAGCGTAAATATCCATGGTGATTGCTGGCTCATTTATTACTTTTCCACCATCAATTTTTCCTTTCCAATAGATAAGTAAAGGCGTGCGGGTTCCACCTTCATATGCCCAACCTTTACCTTCGCGGAAAGGTTTACTGGTGGAAACAGATGCCAGAGCTCCATTATCTGTAGCAAAAACGATAAGGGTGTTTTCCAGCAGTTTTCTCATTTCCAAGGCCGTAATTATTCTTGCCACACTTTCATCAACACTTTCAATCATTGCAGCATACGCCGGATTTTTTTGAGGATCAGGCGCTTTCAACAATTTCTTGTATTTCTCCAGCTTATCGGGCTTAGGCTGTATAGGCATATGGACTGCATAATGAGCAAGATTTAGATAAAAAGGAGTTCCTGCTTTGTGATGCGCAATTAATCTGAGAGCTTCATTGGTCAGCCGGTCTGTTAAATATTCATCTTTCGGACCATCTTCAATCCTTTTTAAACCGTAGGGAGAGAAGTAACCATTATATTCTCCTTTTTTATTAGGTGAGCCCTTAAAATTACCAGCAATGTTTACATCAAAACCCTGGTTCTCTGCCCAATATTTCTCATCATCCCCCAAATGCCATTTCCCGACATGCCACGTAGCATAACCGCGTTCTTTTAAAGATTCAGCTAACGTTTTTTCCTCTAAAGGAAGATACATTTTCCAATCCGGTACCGCTAATTTTGCCCAGGGCATCCGTTTCCCCTGGATCCAATCTGTAATGTGTAAGCGAGCGGGGTATTTACCAGTCATTAAGGCAGCTCTTGAAGGAGAACATACAGTACATGCGGAATATGCGTTGGTAAACCTTACGCCTTTTTTAGCCAGATTATCAATAGCGGGAGTTTGATAAAAATCGCTTCCATAACAACCCAGGTCCTGCTGCCCCATATCATCAATAAAAAACACAACGATATTAGGGGGGCTTTTACTTTGAGCGAAGACTCTTGGTAGGGTTAATAATAACAAAAGAAAGGCAGTATATTTTTTCATTCCCAATGTACTTTTTCCCTGTCTTCAACAGCGGAAGTATATTACAGGGCAATAGTATTTAAAAAAACATATATAACCAAGTGATTTAGTAGACAATACTTCTAATCGATTTTATTTTTGTTCCACATTACCGTTGTAACTTAAACTTCAACGTTACATGAAAAGACATACGGAAAGCAATTACTAATAGGTTTCCTTATTGAGTACGTACAAGCAGATCAGCATGCAGTATCAATATCAGACTATTCAGACATCATCGAATGGTGATAATATACCAGAAGTGATATTACCGCCAATGTTAAAGGCATTTTTAAAAAAAAGAGCTGCAACAATTGTCACAGCTCTCAACATGATAAAAAATATCACTAAATCTTTCCTAAAAGCTTACTTAGGGTCTTTTCGAGTTCTTCACCTCTCACATTGGTTGCTACTATCTTTCCGCTAGGATCAACCAGAAAATTCTGAGGAATTGCACGCACTGAATAAAGCGCTGCAGCCTCACTCTTCCAACCTTTAAGATCAGAAAGCTGTGTCCATGTTAGACCATCATCATGAATCGCTTTCATCCAACGATCTTTAGCATTAGGTTGATCCAATGAAACCCCTAATATCTCAAAACCTTTAGATTTATAAGCATTAAATGCCTTTACAACATTGGGATTTTCAGCACGACATGGACCACACCAGCTTGCCCAAAAGTCTATCAGCACGTACTTGCCACGGAAATCCCTAAGGGATACTTGCTTGCCCAAAGTATCGGGCAGGCTAAACTCTGGTGCCATAGCACCTACCGCTACAGTTTTCAGTTTGATTAGTTCTTCAGCATAGGCTTTGCCCGCCGCGCTTGCCCTTACAGAAGCTGAAAGTGAATTAAACAAAGGCTCAATTTGAGAAACATCAGGTACAGCTCCTGCAATCTCTTTTACTGTAAATAGACTTAACGCGGAAGAAGGATGGCTCTTAATAAAAGCTTTCTGAATTACTTTCTGCTCATCTTCAAGAACAGCATAACGCGCCTGAAGCGACTTTACAAACTCATCCGACTTCTTCTTTTCCGGAGCTGCTTCAGCATATTCCTTATTGAGGATATCCATCTTGTCCTTAACCGGCTTCAATAATTTCTGTAAGCTCTCATTATCCTTGTTGATCACTCCTCCTGCAATCTTTGCATTGGGCAAGGAATCAGGACTGGTAATAGTGATCTTACCTGGTTCAAGATATAAAGTTAAACTCTGAAGATTTCTCTGGCGAATGCCCATCCCTTTAGGGTTGATGATCAAATAGGAACTACCAGGTTCTTTCACATTACCTGAAAATGAGAAGGATCCGTCCTTAATCAAAGTAGAATCGGTTTTTGCAGTACCAGAGGATTCATAATAGAGGTAGGCTTTGGCCGAGGCGGGTAAAGGCGCTACTTTACCACTGAGATTATATTGCCCACCCTGGGCAAAAGCAAGGCCCGGCAATGTAGAAATGATAAGGCCCGTTAGAAGTTTCAATCCGTAATTCATATTGTTAAATCATCTTTTAATGCCAAATTAATCGTAAGTATTCTCTCAAAGTTCATATTTCGAAGCCCTCCTGAAGGTATCAATGCAGAATATTCATAACTGAGTGCCTACAAAAGTATAATTATACATCACCTAACCCTGGGACATTAAGGCAAAAGCACAGGACTTAGTGCATTTTCTATTCATATCAATCCTCTTATAAAAGGAAAGGAAATTGGTTTGAATTGGTTGAGAAGATCAGTTACGAACTTGAACAGTAGATCGACAAACACAGTAAGAGATTGATCTTGGATAACCTTGGATAGTCAGAATTCTTCTAATCCCAGCCGAAAAATATAAATAGGGATCAAAAGCTTATTTTCCGTAAGGATTAATTGTCAAAATCTTTCCTTCATTATCGTATTGCAGTTCGGTTACCTTTATATTCCTTAAATGTGTCTTACCTCCCGACAGCTGACTATCATGATAGAATAAATACCATTTACCCTTAAATTCAAGAATGGAGTGATGATTTGTCCACCCTACTACCGGGTTCAATACTACACCCTGATAGGTAAAAGGGCCATAAGGACTGTCGCCTTTGGCATAAACGATCTTATGTGTATCTCCGGTAGAATAGGAGAAATAATACTTTCCCTTGTATTTGTGCATCCAGGCCGCTTCGAAAAATCGCCGCTCATGATCCCCGCCCAAAAGAGGTTTTCCACTTTCATCTAAAACGACAATATCTTTTGGCTCCTCGGCAAATTCGAGCATGTTGGATTGCAGTTTTGCAATTTTAGGAGCGATGGCAGGCTCTTCATTTTTTCGAAGATCAGTTTTAGAGCCTTCGGGATCAAATTTCCCTTTATCCCATTGCTGCAACTGTCCTCCCCAGATACCTCCGAAGTACATGTATGTCTCTCCGTCATTATCAGTGAACACAGCCGGATCAATACTAAAACTTCCTTTTATAGGTTCTGGCTGAGCTTTAAACGGCCCTTCAGGTTTGTTACTGACTCCTACACCTATTCTAAAAACGTCCTGCTTATCCTTCAGAGGAAAATATAAGTAATACTTATTGTTTTTGAACGCTACGTCAGGTGCCCACAATTGTCTTCCTGCCCAGGGAATTGTTTTTATGTCAAGGCCAACGCCATGATCCCGGATTTCTCCACCAATTCTTTCCATTGAGAAGACATGGTAATCCTTCATATTAAAATGGTCTCCCGTACCCTTTTCCGCTTCCCCTGCTTCTATATCATGAGAGGGATAGATATAGATTTTTCCATTAAAAACATGAGCTGATGGATCAGCCGTATAGATGTCGCGCACCAGGGGTTCAGAGATAGCCTTTTCAAAAGGATTTTTTACTTTACTTACCTTTTCATTACTACCTTCTGCTGCTGCCTGGGTAAGTTGTTGCGCCACGCCTGTTATCGCCAAAAACATCAGGGCAGTACTCAGCGCCATACATTTTGCTTTCATCTGCTTCATAAATTTATCTACTTGGTTTCCTGCTCAGCCATTATTGAAAACCGAGTCAAAACTATTTCAGAAAAGGATCTTAGACGGCGCCGCATGTGCAAATTGATGGGTGAAATGTCTAAACTCAGGAGTAGCAACGCATTTAACGGAATTTGAGAAACAAAAAGCCCACCTCAATGTATGAAGTGGGCTGCATAAATATGATTTAGTAAAGTGGGCGCCGCCTCAATCAGAATTAAAGCATGCCTGTTAATTTTTCACAAACCTGGAAGAGATTATCTCAGTACCATTAATTATCCGAAGAATGTATGTGCCGCTTGCCAGATCTGCTACGGGTATAACTACCTCCGGACCAGATAGCAGAGGAAGCCTCAGAGCCTCTGAACCGTTCAGGTTGTAGATCTCTGCTTTTGCACCCATCACAATGTTATCTAGTTTGAAATGCAAGGTACTGGAGACAGGATTAGGATACACTGTAAATTTCTTTTCATGCAAGTCATCCTTCGACTCATTGTTTGTTGCGATAGCAAGTGTGCCGGCACTTACACAAGATCCCAAATTATCTCCATGCGCCAGGTGTGCTTTAACTGCTGACGAGGATACGCAGATATTAGTTCCATTGTGGCATAGCAGAACTTTATCATTGTTGTTACCACATCTGACGTCCTCAACTCTTATGTCTATCGAAGCTGTAGTTTGACAGCCTTTGGCATCTGAAATAACAACAGAATAAGTTCCAGCCTGAGTAGCCTTAATAGATGAAGCAATTTCTCCATTGCTCCAGGTATAAGTATAGGGCGCTGTTCCTCCATCCGGCACAGCAGTCAGACTGAGCGACGATGAACCGTAACCAAGATAGAGCGTATTTTTTTGGTCCGTGGAGGAGCTACCTGCATAAACATCAGGTATCACCGCAGTAAATGCTGAATTAACTGACACCAGGGTTGTATCCTTTGCAATGTTGCCACTTAAATCTGTTACCAGCCATTCGATAGTAGATGTTCCCGCATTAAACATCCCGCTTGCGTCTCCGTTCTGTCCGCTTCTTTGTGTTGCTCCACTTATCGTATAGCTCATCGAAGCAATTCCACAGTTATCTCTTGCCTGAAGAACCGGCAATGTATACCCGGCATTGCTGAAACAGAAGGTTTGCGCGGCAGGTGTTGTGAGTTCTGGCTTCCTGGTATCTTTTACTGTTATATAACCTATGGCAGAAGCTGTATACCCTTTTCCATCAATGCCAGTAAGAGTTACCGGAACAACAGATCCAATATCGGAACATGAAAATGAGCTTCTGTCTGTTTTCAATTGTAAGGGACCTGAATAACTGACAGATCCGCTGTCCAGCTGAGCGGCGCTGATAAGGGCATTTCCGTTCTCGTCAAGCTCAATGGTCAGGTTTCTCGCCTGCACTAGTGGCGCTTCTTCAAGGGTTAAAGGCAGCATAGAAGCAGTGACTGTAGAAGCCGGACTTAAGTAAGCACTAAAGGCAGATGCTGGTATTTGTGCCCCTGCCTGCACCCGCTGAAAATAAACTTTATCAGCCTCTTTTTTAAGATAGTATCCGGAAGTGGGTACCCTGCCTGCAATATAAACTCCGTTTACGGAACCTGCTTTCACTACACGTGGAGAGGAAACATTTCCGCTACCTGTAAAGGTAAATTCACCGATACCTTTAGCCAGGAATGGAGTATTGGAGGAAATTTTGCCTGTAGTTATTGGCTTAGCTACTACATTAGAATCAGTCACCTCCAATGTATAAGCTTTGAGCCCCTCCGGGATATTGGCATCAAAAGGTAAAACTATCATTTTATATCCATCCGATGCAAAACGATATGAGGCGCTTGTTGCAGAGAAGTTAAGTGGCGAATAAAAATTCCCTGGTGCATCAGTAAGTATCAGGTTATTACAAGTTGAACCACTAATAACATTCGCTTTAGTACTATTCAGGTCTCCACTCACGTAATAAACGGAGTTCTTATTTGCGGCAGCTCTATTCCAATCTGTTTCAGTGGTAAGCCCTGTTGTTCCTGAAAAATCTAATGATGTGTAGGCAATATCATCGAGGCACTCTAATAAATTGCTGTCGTCTTTACTATATATACCCCTGAATTTAAATCCCTTTTCATTACCAAATGAAAAGTAAACATCTGCAAAATTAAAAGTTAGCGCCGAACTGAAATTTCCATTCCTTAAGCCTATAATGCCAGTACAGCCATCAGTAAGGGTATTAGTGGAAATGTCGAACACCCAGTCAAAATCATTTCGTTTGTCGAATGTGATATTGCCGTAGTTATAAGAACGAACCGCTCCTGCGTTATTGATGTAGTATAATGTAGTATTCGAAGAACTGTAATTTAGTGTTGACGACAAGCTTTTCACCCTGAACACTAAACGGTTGAAGGGCTGATCAAGCTTCAAATAGCCGTTGGTAGCATTGGTATTAGAACTAATAAGAGGATTATCATTCTTGAAAAGCGCCGTTTTTCCACTTAAGGTGTATGCCGTTCCGAAAGCTGTGTTCGTTACTGGTTGTTTTTCTATCTTATCGTAGAATACAGGTTCTCCAGTCATCTGTGATATCGCACGGTCACTACTCTTTGCGAACACTAACGTAGTTATACTGGAAGGGGCAATGGTTACTTTTGGCCGTAAAGACTCTTCAGCATAACTAACCGGAACTTCGGATAGGTCGGTTGTTTCGGTGGTTGTTACCGCTTTGCCTGATTTGGTATAAAAAGGCAGATCAACCGTGAGAGAATAACTATCGTTGGATGAATTTATAAGAAAAACGAAAACGCTGTCGCCACTCTGGGATAAGTATGACGAGCCCTTTAAAACATTCGATTCATCATTCCAGGTACTTTCAATACGGGTTGCTCCGGTAACATATTTTGCAAAATGAGAAAGAACATAACCGCGTTTTGTAAGAACGCCGCTCGTGGTTCCAAAAGTGCCGTCACCCATTAATCCATAATACCGTTTGGAAGCGTAATGAACCCAGGCATTCACATTTGCCAGGAGTGCATCATTTAGTTTATTTGCGAAACTGAATGCATCTTTAACCCAACTCACATTTCTGGATGCTCCCTCATCTGCGATCCAGTTAATGAGGAACTCTGTCATCCAAACCTCTTTTCCCTGAGCCTGAACATTCTTTAAGCCCGACTGGATCGCCCCGTATTGGTGCCCCGCGAAGATTTCGAAATTGTTTAGTACTCCCTGATCCAGAAAAGCACTTGCATAATTATCTGTAATACCCACACCCTCAGGCGCAATCACCTTGCAATTAATAAGGTGAGCATACTCTTTGATAAATTTTGCCATCTGAGCAGGCGTCCATATACACCCTGCGTATTCTACCTGGTAATCCGGCTCGTTCTGGATAGATATTGCATCCAGCTCTACCCCGTTATTTTTCAGATAGGTAACATAATTATTCAGATAGTTTGCATAATCTAAATAATGTTCTTCTTTAAGGTAAACATTTTTTTTCACTCCATTTTCTACAAATACTGAAGCTATCGTGTTATTTGTTTTCCACTCAGAAGGCATCGACCAGGGAGTAGCAAAAATCTTTAAACCAAGAGATTTTGCAAGTTTTGCAGTGTTTAAAGACTGGCTCCAGTTTGCCTCGCCGATAGGAAGGTAGAGCCTCATGATGTTATAGCCCGCTTCACTGTTTTTCCCCCAAAGCTTTCGAATTTCAGCCTCCGTCATATAGTTGTAGCCGAACTGGGGACTATTAACAAAACCACCAAAGCCGGTGATCTTTTGATGTAAAACGGCTTTATTTACTCTTACTGATGCCGTTCTTGTTACTGCAAAAGCCATATTTTGCAGCATAATAACAATACCAAGGAAAATAATTAAATTGGGTAGTCTTGTTTTCATATTAGGTATTTTATAATTGGTTGGAAACAAAACTCCGGCAATTTTCCTGCAAAGAGTATCACTAATGTTCTGAATGCTGGCACATAAGTTCAAAAAGTTACCCGCAGAAAAGGATTATAAAAAACTCTACTTTAACCAAACTTCTTATCATCAGTATAGCAATGAATATTAAGAGGTTCAATTGATGGATGCAGGAGGACATAGCTCCCTTACCAATTAAGGTTTTATATAAATACTCTCCGGTGGGCCTAAATAGCTTGGCTTTAATCTGCCGCGACTTATCACAAACTTTTGGAAAACAATCCCAGGATCGACTGCCCAAACCTTTAAGGTATGCTTACCGGCAGATGCCTTGTGATGGGATCTCTTTATTTTGACATGATCAGCAACAGATTTTGACCACCAGTCGGCATATTCGTAATCAGGCTTTATCTCGCCTTCGTTCATATTAATTATCTGAGGAGCTTCATCATCTATAGAGATGGCATATCTCAAACCGTCCTGCTTTTTAAAATCCTGGGTTGGCGAAAGAAATGCGTCGATGGATAGATCACCACCATCAAAGATGGTAAACTCATATTCCAATCGTATAGAATTAGCACCAGGAGTTTGCCGGGAAGCTGTTACCGGTTCGATAATAACAGACGAACCAGTACGGCCAAGATTAGGTACTACGGTCCATTGAACATCTTTGGAATCAACCTTCTTTGAATAATTTGCTGCCTCAAAAGAGACAATACCATTGTTTTCTACAAAGCCAGCTGCTTTCGCCAAATTGTTGCGCACAGGAACTTTAACCGCATACTCTTTTCCTGCACCTTTAATGAGCAAGGTACCGGTTGCTTCTCCTTTGGGTACTTTATCCCAGTTGATACCTACATAAACCCTTTCATCATATGGTATGGTTCCTGATGATTTAGATAGAATGATCCAGTCGTTTTGAGTTTCAATGGAATAGTTAAGTGACTGATCACCCATGTTGAAGATATCAAGGTAATAGCTTTGTTTATTGATGGCGTCAAATTTTGCAAAAGTGGTACTGAAAAGCGGATCTGCTTCTACACTGAAACCACCCCATGCTGGTGCTGGTCCATATTCTATCGCATAACCCAGTTGTGCTTTTGGATTTGTTCTAATATTCGTTACAGCGGGCATCACGTTAACCCTCGGATGATTCCAGCTGGTATATCCCATATGTGTTTGTGACATCATATGATTCCATTTACCATTTTCCAATTCTTCGTGGAACTGCCGTGTTAGCTCCAAGTCCTTATTGAATAATTCTTTTACCTTTTCAGCATACATATTGGCGGAAGCTCTTCCCTGGTTTGCGTACATTTTATTTTTTGCTGCAGCTACGTACATCTCGTTTACGTTACAGCTCAATTCAATCGGAGAAAGCACTAATTGATAAAATGCAGATTTATGAGAGGCAGGAAGTTGCTGATAGATATTCCTGCTCTTCTTTACCAAGGTTTGATATTCTTCCACTATCCTGTCCGCTTCGCGGTAGTTATCCAGACTATAAGTATCGGGACTGAGCATCTCTGGTACCCGGCGCGAATTATACTTGGAGTAAAGGGCCAACAAATGAGCAATTTCTCTGCTATGCAATTCTCCAAACTGTTGCCTTGACCAGTTCTGGTAATATTTGGTAAGATCACCAGCCTGGATACTCTTAGGATTCCAGGCATAATCCATAAAAAAACTGATCGGGAGTTCCATTGGTTTAATATCCCCAACATTGGCTATCCATATCGTATTCACTCCGTGTTCGTACGTCAGCTTCATCTGTTCCCATACCCGTTCGATCTGGGTTACATTTAACCACCTGTAGGAGACAGGAGCACCAACGTAGTCAAAATGATAGTACATTCCGTAACCTCCTGGGTGACTGAGATCCTTCTTTTTTGGAAGATAACGGATGTTCCCCCAATTATCGTCGCTGAAAAGGACGGTAATATCATCATCCACCCGCATCCCTTTATCGTAATAATCCTGCACTTCTTTGTAAATAGCCCAAAGCTGAGGAGTTTTCTTTGCGGGTTTCCCTGTAACCTCAGCAATAATCGCACGCTGATCCTTAATGACCGTTTGCAAAAGTTCAACGGCAGTTTCTTCAGCCATTCCCTCGTCGCCGTCTCCGCGCATTCCTACCGTAACCACACTTTCATAATTGCCCATACGCTTAATACCTCCCCGCCAAAACTCCTGCAACTTTTCTTTATTCGTCTGGTAATTCCAGGCACCTCCTTTAAACATCGACCATTCGTTATGTGCACGGGTCATAGGTTCATGATGGCTGGTAGACATTACGATCCCAAATTCATCAGCTACTTTGGGATTCAATGGATCATCCACATAGAACATTGTGGGGAGCCACATCGATGGCCATAAGAAATTTGCTTTATTACGTAAAAGCAATTCAAAAATTTTCTCATAGCATTTGTGATTTATACCACCGAACTTCTCGAAGGCCCAATATCTGAAAGCAGGCGACTCATCGTTGATAAAAATACCGCGATACTTTACTGCCGGGCCGTCAGAAACATAACGCCCTTTCTTCAAAAAAACAGCATCATTTTTCTTGACCGGAGCATCAGCCCACCAATACCAGGGAGAAACGCCCATTTTTTCTGAAAGTGTAAACACCCCGTATGCTGCCCCTCGTCTATCGCTTCCTACTATAACCAAAGCTTGTTTCACTCCAGGAAATGGATTATCAACCGTTTGAATAATAAAACGTTCCCACTGATTGGTAATTGGAGAAACATCCAATTTTTTATTAGTAACCAGTTGGTTGATCAAGGGATTATTTCCAACCGTTCCGATAATGATCGGATTCCCATTTTTAGCTGTGCCAGATGCAGAAATAGCAGGCTTTGTTCCAGCGACCTTTTCGATATCGCCAGCCAGAAATTCTGCAGACTTCCTTACCAGAATATTTTCACTATCTGAGTAAATGATGGTAGCGGGGGAGGCTTCATCAACTATTGAAAAGTGAGTGGCAGCTTTCTGATGTTTATTGCTTATTATAATCTGCGAATAAGACAAATAAGGGAGCAATAAAAGCAGTGTTACGAATTTGTTCATAGTATTACCTAAGGGATCGATTGTGTGTGTGTGTGTGTGTGTGTGTGTGTGACCAAGCGAAGTTCAGCTAAGTATTTTTATTCCTACACCACATTTGTCTTAATTCATATCCCAAAAGTTCAAATTCGATTTTTTGATGCCTTTTTTCCTACTTAGGGTCAGATATTTTCCTTTCTGCATCCAGCCACTTATCTTACGTTTCCTCAGGAAAGAGCCACTCCTTTCTTTAACGCTTCATTTATGGAAACAGCTTCAGGACTTTGCTTTTATAATTGTCATACAAGGTGATCTTCCCCGCTTGCTACCCTCTCTCACCTTTTTAACAATTTCACCGCTGTTAATCCAGATGGCACCAGTTTATCCTCAGGCTTGGCAACCACCGGATAAGAATAGGTGATGCGTTTACTTTCGGGCAGGCCAGAATTAACGGCTAGTAAAGAAAAATGATGTAATAATCTACGGCCTCTAAAAAAAGCTGATAATTAGTATCGCCAGATCTAATTATCAGCAAAAAAGGATAGCACAGTACAGAACACGTCCTCCAGGAACCATTTTCGCCCGTGCATATTTCTTATAATGATGACTGTCCAATATGGTATCTTCCTGAGCGGAAAGAGTCGGTGGAAAACAATGTAGAAAGAAGGACGAGCAGGCTTGTGCAAAAAATTTGTCTCAAGAAAGGTAGTAACATCACTGTTGCGTACTAAAATTATCCAATTATAAATCCAATCACTCTTAGCTTCTGCGTGGATAAAAGCTAACTATGCCTCTTCGAAAATTAATACTTGTGATATAATTTACTAAGAAAGGAGTGCCCAACAGACCATCGATTTTCAAGGCATTTTCACCTTTGGTCAGCAAGTGTGACTCACCAAAGCCCGTATACAATTCCTTGAACTGAAGGGGCCCACAATGAGCTTCTTTTATGAATCCAGCTAGGAGTTTATTCGCCTCATTACCATTAATTTTTAATGTATCTACTGCTTCGAATTGTGTTTTTAATTCATCGTAAAACTGAGGGTAGATAATATTAATAGCCGCCCCGCAGTCGATCCCGAACCGGTAATCTTTTTTATTGATATTTAAAGTGATAATAGGAATGTGTCTTTGCATTGTAACTGCAGCCTGGTGAAGCGGTTTAATTTCCTGGCTGGGTTGTTTTACATAATTTCCCAGCTTATCAACTCTCCTGAAAGTCATTTGCAGGGCATCATAGTCGAAAGTTAGCTCGTAATTTTTAAAGGCTTCAAGACCTAGCAAGCCAAAGACATTTACAGAGCTCATTTCAGGATCCTCCTGCAACGCTGTTGCAGGAGTCTGAAAGTCTTTCAAAATAATATTGCCCCATTTCAGGGAATCAACTTTGGTAATATGGACCTCTCCTAAAGCACCATTTATGCCACTAAAACCATTTATTTTTTCAGCATCTGCAGAAGGTGCGGCGAATCTTTCATTAAGCATAATCAAAGGACAGCCACTATCAAATAGAAAGTATCCTTCCTTTCCATTTAGATTTGCTGCCACATAGATCACGTCTTTCCTTATTTTAAACGGCACTTTCATCTCATCAGGAAAATAAGCGCGAGGAATTAAAGCCTTATTATCCTTCTGTAAGGGCTGTTTTACATTTTCCTTCAGCCAGCTTGTAATCGTCTGCAGTATTTCCGGAGCGATAGTTTCTTCCAGGCTTGCATATTCCTGAGCAGTACATGTTTTACAATGCTGCAATAAATGGTTTACACCGGGCAGCAATACTGTGGTTACATTTTTATTCCCCCCCTCCTGCAAGTAGTTCTTCCAGTTAGCCAAATTCTCTTTACCAGCAACAAAGAGGTCCTTATCTCCATTAATTGCCAGGACCGGCATTTTCAGTCCTTTCATAAAAGGTTTAGGATCGAACTGCATAAAATAGCGGTACCAGGGCCCAGTAGCTGTTCTGATATAGCTTTCTATTGGAAACCGGAAATGGTCAAACTCGACGTTTAGAGTCTTAAAATACTCCTGGTCCTTTTTAGACCAGGTAGCAAAGGTAGAACGCATGATCGTATCAAGTACAGGTGAGTTAACGTTCTTCAACACGGTGTCAAACATCAACCGGATGATCTCGCGATGCCGTTTCTTATCATACTCCGGTATCGCAGCTGCCTCAATCAGGTCTAAGTTCTGCTTCATATTCGAATCATAACCCCTCGATGCAAGACCAGCAAGACTTATCAGAAAGGCAATTTCTTTTGATTTGGAAGCAGCAATGCTCATTACTGCTCCCCCTTCGCTATGACCTATAAATCCTATACGCCCCGGATCTATTTCTTTACGTCCCTTCAGAAATTGAACTGCAGCCAATGCATCATTTGCAAAATCCATTGTGGTAGCATCCTCGTACACTCCGGTACTCTTACCAACACCACGATCATCCATCCTCAGCACCGCATAACCATTTTTATTAAGATGATCGGCTATGGCAAGGAACAGCTTATGACCAGCCATTGTACCATCCCGGTCTTGCCTTCCTGTTCCTGAAAGGATCACCGCTACGGGGAAATTTGTTCCCTTGGCCGGCAGACTCAAGGTGCCGGCCAGCTCAATTCCCTGGCCTCCCCCTTCGAATATCACACTATCCGCTCTGCTACCCTGAGCCAGTGCGGAACAGCAAACCAGTAGTGGCAGTATAAACACTGCCAATGCTCTTTTTAATAACATGTTCGTTTCCGGCTTTATTTCGATTTACGGGAAAGTTCTATCATCATACTTATTTCATCTGAGAGTTCTGAAGGGCTTCCCATGTAACCTACTTCAGAAAAGCGAAGCTTTCCATTAGGGTCTATCACCATTTTATGGGGTATAGCCCCGACTCCAAAACTTTTACCCAGCTTCGCGTCTGCGTCAAATAATACTGTAAAGGAGAAGTTATGATCTTTCAGATACTTTGCTACGTACTCTTTGTAATCAGGTCTGCGCTCCTGGGTATCAACAAAGTAGAAAACCACATTTTTATCATTTAAATACTTCTGCCTAACCATATCCATTCCCGGAAAAGCCTCCTTACAGGGAGCACACCAGGAAGCAAAAAAATCAAGTACAACAACCTTACCTTTTTGGGCTTTCAGGCTAACCATTTCTCCCCTATTACTTTCGGCCTTGAACTCGGGCAATTCCTGGTTTATCATTGATTCCTTTACCTTCGCCTCAAGCTTGCCAGTCAGGGTATTGTCTTTTAAACCACTGATATACGCATCGAAACCTTCGGCTTTCTTATTTTCCTGGATATACTGTTCTTTCAACATCGCAATTACAGCAGGAGAGGCCTGGTTCTGCTGCATGCTTTTAATCAAGGTCTCTTTCATCCGGGCAGTGTTCCCGGTTTCTTTAAGCAGCATACTATATACTTCATTTAAAGGGGCCTTTTTATACTGCGCCCTTTGCTGGGCAATTTCAGCGTAATAAAGTCCCTCCTTGTACTGCTTAACATGCAGAAGAATGTCGGCGTATAAAGCGGAAGAGTTAGCATACACGCCTGAGAACATTTTATCCCATTCGTCCGTACTAATATTGGGACTCTCTACAGGTTTACCATCTTTAAATTCCTCGATACGCTGCATAAGTAGCCTGGCCCAGGGAAGCACCTCTTCTGCAGTACTGCTTTTCTGATGTTCATACGGGATCTCAACCGCCTTATACCAAATAGTGGCGAGCGAGTTGAATGGTGCCGATGCTACATATTTTTTGTAAGTTGAAAGATCCTTTTTTATTGAGGTTAATATACCTACCGTTTGATACATACGTGCATAGTCTATCCAGTTGCTTTTATCAAATGCTGTATCTGTTTTGGTGTAGGGATATTTATCGATAAATGCAGTAGTACGCATTAATACACTGTCGGCATTGCGCGTTTTCGCAATCGCCTTGAATTCTATTAGCTTATCATTGTTACTCTGAGCCCTGCTAATACCTGTGCTGAGCAGGAGAGCTACAAAAGGCAGACATCTTAAAAGTTTCATCTTAAAAATTTTGGTGTGTTTGTAAATGATGTGATTGTTATTTTCTATTTAATATTTTGATCCTGAGGAGAAACGGCCATCTGGTAAACTGCAGGCTCTTTTTTGAGTATACCTGCTTTCCACTCGGACGGAGAGAATAGGCGGCTTTCAGGGATCATCCTGTCTTCTGATGCTTTTTCCACTTCTGTATTAATCTGCTGAACTAAAGGCAACATTTTGCTGCTAACTTTTTTACCTCTGGCTTTTCCTTCTTCTACCAGCATTGTTTGGAGATCAGTTAAGATATAGTATGGAGCAACTTCCACGTCGGATTTCAAGTCTGCTACAGCGGCTCCCTTAGCAAGGCGACTCATCATAATTTTTTTCAGGAGACCGGGATAAATATTCTTCATCACTGATGACCGTCCGTATTTTAACTGCCCCGCCGGAAACCTTGTCTTACAGTTCTCCCACATCTTCAGGCGGCTTTGCGTATTTGTTTCCCTGTCAATAGCCTCGATCTCCTTATCACACGCTAACTGGCCTTTTAAAAAGCGTTGCAAGATCACCTGCTCTAGAGAGTCGGCGGATGAATTTCTTTTTAATACTTCCCGATACACTTTTACCACATTCAGCAATTCCTCTTCTTTGAGGTCAGGTTGAGAGAGCAAAGCATCAGCTTCACGTATAGCAGCTTTTTGTGCGCGCAGCGTATCTGTAGCCTGGAGAAATTCCATCACCAAAGGAAACATAGGCCTGCGACTGACCGGCGAATACTGAAGTTCCTGGTTGAACCACCATACGACCACGTCATTACCTATGAAGCTTTCGGGTGAGAGGAACGAGGGCTTTCCTTCACGGATCACCTTGTTCCTAAGTAAAGCCCAACCAATGTAAGAACCAGGAACAGGGCCCTTGGAGGGATCTTTCTTTCCAATAAACCAGGTGTAAGTGGCCTTCCCTCCATGATCCGTAAGATCTCCTGAACTGAACTTGCAAGTCATCAGTGCTGCATCTTCAGGTAGCAGGTAGGAGGCTTCCCAGAACTCGCCTTTCTTCTCCATCTTCAAATCATCGGCGATCCACTTAAAATCCCTGAATAAGTATAGCACTCCCTTAATTTTGTTCTTTCCCTTCAATACGGTTTCAGCAGGGTCATATTTAACAAGAACCTTCTCCCCTGCTTTTAATTGTGCAGGTTCTACAACAAAGGGCTTTTTATCCTGGGCATTCGCTTCTTGAAAGCAAATAAAGGTGAGTAACAGGAGCCATAAAGCTCCTGTTGTTAGTTTTAATTTCATTTCTATAGTTTTATATAATTCCCCCCCCTCTTGCTTTCGGACACATGTCTACTATTTTCCCCTGGATGAAATAAGTATGTGTTGGAGTTGCGGTAACCTGTCCGCTGGTAGGGTTAATGCTGTATTCATACAAGCGCCCGGTTGTTCCATCCCAGGTAGCAACGTATAAGAAACGACCGTCGGTAGTAGTTAGGTTCGAAGTTGGCCGCGGCTTAAAGATCTTCATGCTGGTAATGGTTTCCTGGGCAGGATAACTCAGCACTCTCGAAGCCGTATTACTTCCCTGATAATCATACAAATAAACACTACGTTCAGTAGCATAAAACACCGCATAGCCAAACTCGCTCGATTGAAAATACTTAGCAGTGGTAATTTCCGGCAAGGCAGACATATCCATTCTGGATACTGCCATCAATCCATCATCCGTTTTATTAAAATTGGTGATGTATAACCAGCGGCCATTTCCTGTAAGGTCCTTAAAAAAACTGAGCGTCTGGTTCTGGAAACCTCTGTCCATCCCGATCATAGACTTACCAATATTGTTAAGATTAAATGGCTGTGCTGGATTAGCGGGCTCACGGAATGTTGCAATAGCTGCCGTTCCGTTTACCGGATGCAGAAATCGCTGGTATTTTTCGTCATACACTGCGGCAACGATGCTGGAAGATGAAGCGTCGGCAATATATGGAGCCAGGGAATAGTCGCCAGTAAGGGCACCCGGAAATATGGCTCCAAGAGGATCGGGCGTAGCACTGAAATACAACTTATTGTTATTGATCAACACCTCGTTAAAATTGGTGGAGCTTGTCAAAAATGCCTGGGGATTGATCACCTCACCAGAACGAAGGAACAATCCTGAATTCTCACGCATTAAAGAGAAATCGTTGCCATGTATGCGTGTGATCTGTGAAGGAGAAGCTACAGTTAACCAGTTTTGAATAGGTGCAGAAAAGGTAGTACGACGTGATTGAGCAATAAATCTTCCCTCGCCCGGGAGCTTTTTCCCTGTCGACCCTGAATAAATGTTCCTTAAGTGTTTCTCTTGCGCTGCTATCGGCATTGCTGCTCTTGAGGTGATGAAATCAAGATCACTTTCACCGTTCAGGGTATGCAACACCATCCAGCCATATTCAATGCCCGACGCAATAGTTACATTAAATGCTGTATTGGCTACCAGCTTATTTACATTATCTGTCACTACCAGTTCCACCTTGTAATTTCCAACAGGCTCGGCAATTCGTGTTCTTAGTTCTTTACGGGAAGAGATGTTCTTCCTTTCCTGAACTTCTGTTGTAGAACCTGTAATAACTTTGTAGATTACCCAGGAGTAGTTAAGCCTGGAAGTATCACCCAGGTAGCTTACTTTTGGATTAATGAACAAACTATCATAGCGTTCTATAGTGTAAACGTTGCCTATTCCTGTGCTATCAATTACAGGCAAAGGATTATTGCTATAGTCATAGTTCCCCAAATCTTTTTTACAGGCAGAGAAACCTGAAATAAACAGCAACAGTATTGGAAGTATATATTCTGAAATCTTCTTCATGAAATAGTTTTTAGGATCTGTTCTATTAATTAGGAAAAGTTACTGCAGTTCCATTTTCATCTGTAAGTGGCGGATTTGTTGCATTATAGCTTGCAAGAGCTGCTTTTAACCTGAATTTCAGGTCGAGCATCATAGCACCTGAGTACTCACCAGGTTGCAGTGGCACGCGTGCGCTTTGCTGAAGTGGAAAATTAGCTACACCTAAAACATCAATTATAAACCGGTATTTAACATTACTATAGGCACCGAAATAAGTGCTTAGGCCTATAAAAGCATCCCAATTCGAGGGCTTCACCAAGTTATCGCTCCAGCTGACCGTAAAGAAATTATCCTCAACAACTCCGGGCTTGAAATCTGCAGTTTCTGCAATCCGCAAATTGAGACTCGCTGTTTTACTTTTGATATCCGCAGTCCGCAGCAAAAGCACATTCAAGGTTCCCTCTGTCTGGCCAGCCCGAACAAACCCATCAATAAACCTGTAATGGGTTCCCTCCACAGCGGTCGTTCCTTCGCTTATTGCCTCACCACGCACTATCCGGTCGCGGGTAGCCGGTAGTCCCATTGTTTTAATCTTAATCTTCAAGGTATCCTGCAACACTGTAGATGGCAGCAGCAAGAACGAATAGGATTTAAATGTCAGACGTGTTTTTACAAGATCATTCGCTCTTTCGAAAAAATAAACACGAGGGTCATTCTCATAGGTCATCACCTCTTTATTACATGCGCAAAGGCTTATTACCGATACTATGGTGACCAGTATATTAAGTTTCAGATTCTTCATCAGCTTAAATTTGAATGTGATTAATTAGCACCGTATTCTATTTCCTCATCCGGAAGTGGCAATACGTAGATGGCATTTGTTGCATTAATGCCCGAATACATTATGGTAGCAGCATTAAGGCGCTTATAGTAATAGAACAACTGCCCCTCTGCCACAAATTCTCTACGGTACTCTTTAAAGATCTGTGTCTGGATTTCATCGGCTGTTGCATTAGCTGCTACGGTGTACCTGTTATTTCTGGCCGTTCTTAGTTTGTTGATATAATCAGCAGCCGCAGAGGCATCACTCAGCTTCAGACACTCCGCAGCTATAAGATACATCTCCGAAACACGCAGAACAGGCATTTTGAAGTTGTAGGCTGCAAAAGAATTGCTGAGCAATTTGGTAGGAAAGCGTTTTATGTTACCCGCCGTTGTCGCACTGCCGTAGATATAGCGGTAATCGTTTGCGTCATTGTCGAAATCTGCACTGTATTCCGTTTCAAGTCTTGAAAGCAGGGCAGCGGCATCCGCATTGAAGTAGGTTAATGCCTGCGTGTGGATATTATTGATATTCAGCGCAAAGATCAGCTCTGATACAAATACCTTATCGTTTCCATTTAGAACAGTAACGGGTGTGGCAAAAGGGAATACTGAAGATTCTATTACTTCTTTTGCAGCAGCTAATGCATTCACTCTGTCTCCTGCATACAAATACACTCTGGCCATAAGGGCTTTTACAGCGTAGTAGTTGAATTTATACGTTCGATTCCTTAAGTAACCTGTAGTTGTAGAAGGGATAGTACTTCCCTTAACGATCGGATCTGCATCTTTCAAAGCCGCCGCCGCCTCATTCAAATCGGCCAGGACTTTTTCAATTACCGCAGCGACCGTACGTTTCGACACGCTTTGGACACCGAATGAAGTGACATAAGGAATGGCTTGGGCTGAAGAGCCGCCACTAGATGCAGGTGCCGGAGCATATAACCTTAACAGATCAAAATGCATAAAGGCCCTTAAAGCTAAAGCTTCGCCTGTTATTACCTTCTGATCTGTACCAGTGAACATACCGGGATCTGCAGACTTTATGTTAGTGATCAGATTGTTAGCATTGGCAATATTCTTATACATCTTGTTCCAAACGGCATTAACCCTGGTCTTTACCGTATCATTTGTATAGTTATATGCAGCAAACTGGTTGTAAGCCCCTGTTAACTGGGTATATTGTCTTCCAAGCACATCTGCCATCCCATAAGTCATTTCTTTGCCGTACAGGGAGTTATCTGTAAGCCCTACATAGATTCCGGTTAAGGCATCCTTGAATCCCTGCTCCTCTCTAAAGGCTACTTCCGATTCCACCTGTGACTTCGGCTTTACATCAAGCCATTTTTCGCAGGAGCTTAATGCAGCAAGTGCTGTCAGAATAATTATGTATGAAAATATCTTCTTCATTTTCTGTGTGATTAAAAGGATGCTTGTAATGAGAAAGAAATAGTGCGCGCAAAAGGATAGTCTGTTCCTCGTTCAGTTTTTACTGTGGAGAACCTTGCCAGATCATTTAAATTCATGGACGCTGTAAGATTTGAACGGCGATCACTTTTGGCGATCTTAAGCTTGCTCAGAGGATTGTTGAACGTATATCCTAAACCAACTGCAGAAATGATTAACTCATCCAGGTCCTGAACAAATCTCGTGGTCGGTTGAGTAGAGCTTATATCAGCAATGTCTTTATAGAGACTTACCTGTCCTGGTGTTTTCCATCTTTCCTCTAAGGCCCTCACATCTACATTGTAATTAAAGTCGGCATTTTCTACTTTTTGAACCAGGGTCGAATTATAGGTTTGCCCACCTAAGCGGTAACTCATGGTGACGTTAGCGCTAAAATTGCCCAGGCGTAAGTTAGTTCCGAAAGTTCCGGTAAAATCAGGATTATTATCTCCTGCCACGATGTAATCCTCCGCAGACCATACGTAAGTAAGGCTTCCATCCTTTTTAAGGAATATCTCCCTTCCGTTAGTCGGATCAATTCCTAAAGATTGCACTGCCCAAATGGCATTCATCGATTGCCCGGGTACATAGCGTGAATAAACCCGTTGTCTTCTGGCCTGGTTCTCTGCCTGAGTCTCACCCGGTCTTTGAGTAAAGTTGTCGTTAGTGCTGTTTAATGCTACTATTGAATTAGACACATTACGAATGCGGTTAGTGGCATGCTGACCATTAACAAAAACGTTTACAGAAGCAGACTTCGCTGCGTACACACGCATATTTGCGGAAACCTGATACCCTTTGTTCCGTACCTCGCCGATATTCTCTTTATAATTCGTGAAACCTGCAGAGGGGGCAATGATCTGATCTGTCAGCAGTCCTTTCGTATCTTTAATGAAATAGTCGAAGCGGAGGCTTAACCTGTTGAACAAAGTTGCATCGGTACCTATATTATAATCCATTACCTTCTGCCATCTCAAATCCGGATTCGCCAAGCCCATCAATGTAAAACCCATATCCCCGTTGTAATTTTGGTTGGTTATGTATTGATACGTGGCCATAGACTGGTAGGAACTGAAACCCAAGGTACCTGTACTACCCACGCTACCGCGAACTTTCAGGAGGTTAATCAGCTTTAGATCTTTAAGAAAGGGTTCGTTATGTAAGTTCCATCCCAATCCTGCAGACCAGAAGTCGCCCCAGCGTTGATTGGAACCAAATTGCGAGCTTGCATTGCTGCGGTAGGTAAGATCGGCCAGATAGCGGTTATCGTATGCATAATTCAGCGCAGTTGTTATGCCCAGCAAGCGACTTGTATTTTCAACCCCAGTCGCCTTTGTATTTGGCTTAAAGCTATTACCGTATGCTATGTCAACAATATTATCATTAGGAAAACCTACCATGGTAAATCCTGTACTTTCAGTTTTGCTCTCGTTTGCAGAAAAACCCGCATTTAATAAGAGCTGACTTTTTCCGAACTGAAGATTATAGGCAGCAAGCAGATCTGCACTATATGTATTTAATTTGCCATTTGTCCTGGTAAATTCCCCTCTGTTCAGGTACTCTTCAGAAGTGGGAGAAATACCCATAAAACGTGTGTGCATAGCAGGGTAGAACAAGTTAGCTTCATTGTTCTGACTTGTAATTCCTACACGGGCTGTTAAACGAAGATCCTTTACCGGATTGTAGTCAGTGTAGAAGTTCTCCGTGATCATAGTATACTTATCGTCATTAATACTATTTAAAGAGGCATTGTATAAGGGATTATAAACCTGGGCTCCGAATGAGGTGTAGGTAGGTATAAGGGCGCCAGCCTCATCATAGATCCTCCAGTAGGGATTCATCCGGGCATATTCTGAAAAGCTGCCATAGCGTGAGTTTTCAGCACGATTGCGATCGATCATCAGATTATTTCTGAACGAGAAGTTACGGAGGCGATACTGCAGATTAAGTGTTCCGGAAAGCGTTTCTCTGTCTGAACCTTTCATAACTCCTTTCAGGTCGTTGTAATTCATATTGGCCGAATAACGCATTACATCATCTCCTCCTTCAAGAAAAACACTATGCCTTTGCCCAAGCCCATTTCGTAAGGGTTTAGAGAGCCAATAAGTATCCACACCGTCAAGGGCAGCTTTCAGGTTGGCCGCATAAGTTTTAATTAAACCGGATTGAGTTTCAGGGATAGCAGAAGTATATTTTCCGGCAAGGTATTCTGCTTCAACTTTCTGCATCCCATCAGTCAGCTTATAGCTTCTTAGATCCGGAGCTGTTATATTCGAACTTATATTATATGAAAGGCGAAGTGCACCAGCTTTTGGGGTAATGGTTTCAATAACTACTACCCCATTTCCAGCCTTAGCTCCATAAATTGCCTTGGCAGAGGCATCCTTTAAAATCGTGATGCTCTTTACCATATTGATGTTCAGGTCGTATACCTTTTGAAGAGTTGTTTCAAACCCGTCAAGAATAAACAAAGGCTGGTTGGGTACATTGGCATAATCCGTTGTTAGATTACTAAAACCTGTTTGTCCTCTCAGTTGGATTACCGGCAAGCGATTAGGGTCTGATCCGAACTCATTACTTTCAACTATTTGAAATGAGGGATCAAGAATGGCGAGCCCCTGCAATACGTTCTGATTAGTAACAACCTTCAAATCAGCACCTGAGAAAGTTGAAACAGCACCGGTGAATGAGCCAGCTTTACGGTCGAACATACCTGTGCTGATGGTTACTTCGCCGAGCATTTTCTTGTCCGGCTGCATTTTCACCAGCCGGTAAGCTCCACTTTTTACTGATATTTCCAACGTTAAATACCCGATGAAACGAAATTCGAGCAGAGCAGAAGAATCAGGCACTGTTACCGTGAAATAACCTTTATTAGTTGCAACAGCCCCGGAACGGGTACCTTTTACCCAAACTGTTGCTCCCGGAATTGGATCGTCTTTTTCATCAACTATTCTTCCACTGATTGCAAATGGATCTGCAGCTAAAACAACTTTTGAATCATCAGGTATTTCCTGAGTACTAGCCCGTCCTGATGATATAACAATATGTTTATTGACCTGTCTGAAACTGAGATCTGTACCTTTAAGTAATCGTTTAAGCACCGATTCAACAGATCCTGTTGTTTTAGGGATACTTAAACCTCTAACCTCTCCGATCTCATCCTTACGGTAAAGGAACCTGAATGAAGTCTGCTTTTCAATTCGCTGAAGGGCAGTGCTCAAGCTTTCGTTCTTAAGTTCGATCTGAACGATCGTCGACTGAAGCCCCTGACCTCTTACTGAAGAAGCGATGAGCATCTGAAGGGAAAAAGCCATGGACAATATGGTGAATAATGTAACTCGCATGAAGAGTAATAGACTTTTACGTTCCGGCAGGACAATAGGAATCCTGCAACTTGCTGCAATAGCAGTTAAATTCATATATTTGAATGTTTTGGTGTGAAAATTTCTCTGACGGAGATTTACATGAAGAAACGATGCGATCTTAGATCGCAGGAGGGTCTGCAGCAGTAATCATACGGCTAATATGTTTGCTGATGCAGGCTTTTCTTTTTAAGTGGGTTTGCTTTCTGCCATTTAAAATTAATTTGAAGGTTCAATTACTACTTCTTTACCTCCAGCCACTAGTTTATAGCTGGCGTGATTGAAATCACATATGAGGGATAAAAACTCATCTAAACTTTGTTTTTCATAAAGCGTAGTGGTAAAACGACGTTCACGAAGCTCTTCATCCTTAATTTTGATATCTACACCAAAGCGTATCTCAAGCAATCTCGAGGCATCTTCAAAGCTCATGTCATTAAAAACGAGGTCTTGCTCTTTCCACTCCGTTGCCTTGTGGGCATTAATAGTACTTACCACCGGTTCTTTACGAACTGCATCATACGCCAGTTGCTTTCCCGAAGTCAGTGTTCCTAACAAGGATGTTCCCTTTGATACCGCTACTTTCCCCCTGATCACCCGCACGATCACCTCTTTTCCCGAGTTTATAGTATTAACATCAAAAGCAGTACCTAACACTTTTGTATCCACCTCACCCGAGTGAACAATAAAGGGTCTTGAAGCATCATGTCTAATATCAAAGAAACCTTTACCACTCAGATAAACATCCCGTGAATTGTCGCTCGCAAGTGTTGGTGAATATTTTAAGGTACTTCCATTATTCAGGATTACTGTGCTACCATCTGGTAGTTGTACCAGGTAATTTTCCCTTGAAGCTGTTTTTGCTGCAATTTCAACGGGCTCCCCTGTAACTGACCTTCGCTGCCACAAAAAGGTTGAATACGATACGGCAATAAGAATTGCAGCAACTGCCCCCATGCGTAGGTACATTTTCCGCAATCTGGACTTACGGAACATCTGAGCCTGACTATCTAACTCTACCATCACTCCATTATAGATCCTCTCGCCAACCGAAGAATCGACAGTAGTATCAGATGCAGCTAAATCCTGATAGCGATTAAAATAAGTATTATATAAAGCCAGCTCCTCATCACTGGCGATACCTAAATAAACTTTGTCTGCTATTTTTCTAAACTCTTCCCTTTTCATTATCATTTCAGACCTCGCCAAACATGTTCTTCAGCAGGTTCTATACATCTAAGGCACGCAATGACTGCACAACCCTACCGCATTTTTGCATTTTTTTATTTAATTTAAGAAAAAAGGGATAAAAAGACGATTTCTAATAAGATTTACTACAAAATAAGACTAAAAAGAAACTGTGAAACTGAAATCCTTATGCGTTTAAGGGAAGATGTAATGTGCTTTTCTACTGTTTTCTCCGAAATACCTAATCTTTCAGCTATCTGCTTATTGGATAAATGCTCATTCCGGCTTAATTCGTAAACTTCCCTCCATCTTTCCGGCAGCGATTCGACAGATTGTTGGATTACACGTCGTAATTCCTTCACTTCAACCCAATCTGTTACCGGGTCTTCAGTTAGCTCTGTTTCCTCGATAAACGAAAAGAAACGGTCCCTTGCTTTCCCCTTTCTGATTTGGTTAGCAACTTTGTATTTGACAGAGCTTAGCAGGTAAGATCTTAATGTTTCGATCCGCAGCTTTCCCTTGTTGTTCCAAAGCCATAAGAAGACATCCTGAACCACGTCCATGGCAGACTCTTCATCTCTTAGAACTGAAATGGCGGATTTATACATAGCATTCCAGTGACGAGAGTAAATTTCACTAAAAGCATCACGATCGCCATTATTTAATAAAAGAATAAGTTCTGAATCCGAAGAATCTCTATAAATCACTCCCTACCTCCTGCGGTTATCCGAAGTTAAGTTTTTATTACCTAATGCACAAATTTGTTACAAGAGGTCAACTTATCATCGAAGGAAATGCAGTTGCCCTTCCTGAAATTCGCAAACAACAAGAAAACCGCAATAGGTTCGGTTATTACAAATTACGGGAACTACATTTTTGTCAGCCCGGGTGCCCTGGGGATTAAGAGAAGTATCAACGAAAAAGCCCGTTGCGCTATTTGCACAACGGGCTTCATCAAAAATATAAGATCTATTTAGATCTGTTCGCCGTCTGCATTTAGCTCAACGATCTTAAATCCTGTTTTTTGCAATCCCGGCATGATCCGCTCTTTATCGCCAACTACCACAACCACCATCTTATCGGTGTTCAGGTATTGAGTGGCAAGCTTATTTATTTCAGCAACTGATATGGTTTCCAATACTCTGGATTGTTCCTTAACGAACTCCGGCTTCAGATCAAACTTTTGCATGCTGGAAAGAAAAGCTGCTTTCTGCTGATTGGTCTCATATTTCCGGGCTTCACTCTGGCTGATAGATTTCCTCGTAAAATCGAGTTCTTTATCTGTAACACCTTTGGATGTATACTCTTTCATTTGATTAATGAACTCGACCACTGAACTATCAGTTGCAGAAGCAAGAACACTTGCAGATGCAGTAAATGATCCACCGTAACGACCAGAACTGAAACCTGAACTGGCACCATAAGTCCATCCCTTGTCTTCCCGCAATTTCAAGTTAATCCGGCTATTGAATCCTCCACCTAACGGATAATTAGCCAGGCCTAAGCGATACGACGTGCCCGTAGCATCGTAATTAACCCCGGTAAGGTAACCAATCCTTATTTCAGACTGTGCAGCTTTCGGAATATTCACCAGATAAAGTATATTGCTCTCCTGCGCTTTAATTGCTGTGGGATAAGCTGCGAGCTTGACTTTCTTAACCGGCCAGCCCGACAGGAATGTCAGCTTATTTTTCGCCTGTTCTTCCGTGATATCTCCAACAACAACAACAGAAACAAGGTCGGGAGAAAAATTCTCGTTATAGAACTTCTGAACATCCTCTAAAGTAATGGAAGCAACGGTTTTTTCGTTACCAGTTACCGCATATGTCCTGATATTATCCTTTCCGTAAAGCACTTTACTATATACATTCCCCGCAACAGTTCCAGCCTGTGTTTTCGCGGTTTCAAATTGCTGCAGAGCCTGCTTTTTAATGCGGTCAAGGCTCTCCTGGCTGAACTTCGGATGGAACAAGCGCTCCTGCAGTAATGCAAGGGTTTTATCAAGGTTTTTAGTTAATGATGAAACACCTATGGAGATTTCTTCTGCACCTGCCCCTACACCAATTTCACTACCTAACTTTCCGAGCTCAGCACTGAATTGCTCTTTGGTGTATGACTGAGTGTCTTCGTTCATCATAGCAGCTACAATTCCCGCCAGACCCGCCTTTTCAGGAGTCTTCACGGCGTGCATTGCTCCGCCTTTAAGCGATAAGCTGATGTATACAGATGGAATTTCGTTATTAGAAGTTCCCATCATCCTGATTCCATTTTTAGTTTTTGATGTCCAAATGGAAGGAACTTTAAGAACCGGATTAGGACCGGCTGCAGGCATATCAGAGCGATTAAAGCTATCCTGTGCTTTAACATATTTTTGCTTTCCGTAACCATAGTCGGGAGCCTTATACGCAGCATCAGTACCAGGCTTATAATTATCTGCAGCAAGTGCCTGAACGGTTGAACTCTTTGGGAGTACGCTTAGGATAACAGCACTTTTTCCCTTTACATACTGGTTATAAACCCGGATGACATCTTCTTTGGAAACATTTCTGATCGCTTGAAGCTCGCTGCCAATCTTGTTCGGATCCCCCGTAAAGGTTTGATAGAAAGCGAGCTGGCTTACCTTGCCAGAAATACTGCTAAGAGAATTAATAAAATCTGCTTCAGAAGTTGTTTTAAACCGTTCCAAATCTTGATCACTTACCCCCTTTTGCTCGAACTCCGTCAGGGAAGCCTGTAAGATCGTATTCATTTCGGTAAGGGTTAAACCGGCATATGGCACAATCTGAAAACCTATTGTTCCGGCAAGTTCTGCATTACTGGAGTACATGCTAGCCTGTACTGCTTTTCTTGTTTTAACAAAGTTCTTATAGAAGATAGAATTCGGCCCGTTTCCGATGATCATGCTTAGGGCATCAAGAGCAGCCATATCCTTGTGGAACATTTTGACTCCGGGGTATGTAACCGATAACAATGGAAGCTTTGCATAATTATCTACCATTGAAACGTACCTGTTAGCACCTAAAACAGGAGCAGGTAATTCCATTTTATCAACAGCAGGACATGGGCGGATGCTTCCAAAATACTTCTCTACCCAGGCTAGTGTTTGTTTAACATCAATGTCGCCCCCTATGGTAATGGTGGCATTATTAGGGCCATACCATCTCAAAAAGAAATCCTTCAGATCGTTCACTCCTACCCGGTTCAGGTCATCGATGTACCCAATGGTAAGCCATGAATAAGGATGCCCGTAGGGATATAAGTTTTTGCTTATTGTTTCCATCACCAGGCCGTAGGGCTTGTTATCGTAATTCTGCCCCCGCTCATTTTTCACAGTAGCACGCTGCACTTCAAACTTTCGCTGCGTTACAGCATCCAGCAGAAAGCCCATTCTGTCGGACTCGAGCCATAGCATTTTTTCCAATTGGTTGCTGGGCACGGTCTCAAAGTAATTTGTTCTATCCAGGTTTGTTGTTCCATTTAATGTACCGCCGGCCTCGGTAATAAGCCGGAAGTGATCACCATTAGGAACATGATCAGAACCCTGGAACATCATGTGCTCGAAGAAGTGCGCAAAACCTGACTTCCCGATCTGTTCCCTTGCGGAACCAACATGGTAGGTTACATCTACATGAGCAATGGGGTCTGAATGATCTTCAGTAAGCACTACTGTAAGCCCATTGGGCATTACATACTTCTGATAGGGTATCACCAGTTCGCTGCCTGTTTTCACAACGGATTCAACAAGCTTTGCAGTGTTTTGAGCAATGGCTCCCGAATAGGTTGCGATACCTAATAACCCAAGCAGAAGAGCGGTTTTTTTATTCATATATTATCTTTTGATTACTATCTGCATTAATACTTTCACCTTGCAGTAATTCTCCTATACCCATTTTCCATCCTAAAAAGAGGTGGATGTACAATTACGGCGTATTAATCGCATGGCTAAAGATCATCAGATCCGGCAAAAGAAACAATGACTGGGAGATATTCTATAATATTTCCGGATTATCGACAGAAAACCCTTTATTTTTCCGGACGAACCACAGGAAACGCAGAGCAACCTTAAATTTTTCAATTGATCATGAAAATAATCCTTATTCATCAGGCAACCCAAAACCAGATTTCCCGATTAGGGCATATCCTATATTAGAATAGTTATAATCAGTACCTGGAGTAGATGACAGGTTATAGAATGCGAGGTATTTTAAAAGTTTTTCTTCCGGATAACCCTCGTAGGGATTATACGCATCCCTATCTATGTTACCTCATCCCGCCGAAGTATCAGGAGAAGCAAGTACCCCAGCCTGATCTGCCGGGCATTCAACAGGCAGTTTACCCTGCAGTACCCTGTGAGCATTTCCCCATTTTTCAAGCTGTGCCCAAAAAGGCATTAAATTAACCGAACTATCAGTAAGTTGATATTCTACCCTTGGAGGAACTTCAGCATAGACCTTCCTTATGATCAGTCCGTCCCGTTCCATTTCCTTTAACTGCACGGTTAGCATCCGCTCAGTAATATCCGGAATAAGCTGTTTTAATTCATTAAAACGCAAACTACCATGTTCCAGCTTATACAGAATATATAATTTCCAACGCCCTGCCAGAATATCTAGAGCATACATAGCAGCACAGAAATCATAGAGCTTTTCGCGGTTGGCTTTGTTAGTTGACCTCTCCTTTATCTTCGTCATTACATACATTTTTGTCTGTAGCAGACAATGGGTTGTGTTCAGGTAAACTTAACTATTAAAAATTACTTTCGCCACCCATATGTCTACTGTTACTTAAAATACAAAATGGAAGAACTATTAAATACAACGGCTGCCGCTTTGAAAAAAGCGGCGTTAAACGATGATGCTAAACACCTTGTACTCAACAATCCAGCATTATACCAGGTACTTAAAAAAGCGGCAGACAGGTATATTGGTGGCGAAACGATCGAACAGACCCTTGTAAAAGCAGTGCATTATAACCGTGAAGGATATAAGTGCTCTATAGAATTTATGGGAGAAAACATCTCTACAGAATTTGAAGCTGGCCTGGCTACAAAAGAGTTTATTAAAGCAATTCGTCACATTCAGGAACAAAGGCTGAACTCGACTATTTCTCTGGATCTTTCGCACATCGGGCTTTCATTATCGGAGGAGCTTTGCAGAGCGAATCTGGAAGCTATTTGTCAAGCGGCAGAAGAAGCTAATATTGAAGTAACGATAAGTGCAGAGGACACCTACAAGACAGACAAGGTGTTAATCACCTACATTGATACCGCTAAGATCTTTAAGAATCTTTCAATAACCCTGCAGGTCTACCTTCATAGGACAAAAGATGACCTCCATGAGATTATGAAAACTTCAGGACGGATACGACTTGTCAAAGGAGCATTTGAAACGCCACCAGAGCTGGCCTTACCGCGTGGAAGTAAATTAAATCAGCGCTATCTCGATTTTTTGGATCAGCTGCTTCAGCGGGAACATTTATGCTCCATTGCGACACATGACCCTTATGTACAAAATGAAGCTAAAGCATTAATAAAGGCTCATGGATCCAAAAAAGAATATTATGAGTTCGAGTCACTGCACGGAATCCAAACGGAACGTCTCCGCAGACTAAAAGATGAAGGTCATCCAGCTAAGTTATACTTCGTTTATGGCACCCAATGGTACCTTTACCTTTGTAACAGGCTCGCGGAATATCCCCAAAACGTATTTACGGCGTTATTAGATATTATCGGGTTAGACATCAGGGTATAACAAAGAGAGTTAAGGGCACGTGATGTGCCCGTAACGATCTTGCATAGTAACTAATTTGCAATTCCTTACAAGAAGTACTTTTAGATCAATTTGCCTCTTTGTATAGGGATGGCTCAGTTGAATACAGTGATACTACTTTATTCCGGGTCAGAAACTCTCTTTGATACGTAACCGGACTCTTTCAAAACAAATCTGCTTTACGTGCATATTGCCTTCTATTAAAAGCTGGCAGGCATGCCCAACCTTTAATCTGGTATTACCATCTCTGCCATCGGCATCTTCCCCGGAGGTGAAGAAACGGCTTTACGCAAACATTATTTCCAAATACCGCTTTCGAAATTCAACCCTTATTTCCAGCTGTCCCTTTCGGCAGCACATGCAATTTATTAAGATTGTTAAAAGTCGGTTTCTGCTTTTTTCAGATTAAGCTCCTTTACCCAGATGTTCCTAAAGTAAATATCATGTCCTTCTGCCTGAAGCTTTAAACCTCCCGGAGTATCACTAATCCCTTTTCCTCCATCGTTGCCACCATCTAATCCTGAGGAGGGTCCGCCCCAAACCTGACTTATACTTTGATTTTTATGAACCTTTTTTCCATTAAAATACATCGTTAAGATGGGTTTCTCCACAAGCTTACCCTCTTTAAACCGTGCCGCTCTGAAAACTATATCGTAGGCATTCCACTTTCTGAGACCATTGTAAGCATAGTAAGGCGATTTCGAATCATTAATCACAGCAGCCATACCATGAGAGGTACTATCTCCATCGAGGATCTGGATCTCGTACCTGTTCTGCATGTAAATGCCACTGTTTCCGCCCGGATTACCAATAAGAAACTCAATGTGTGCTCTAAAATCACGATATGCCTTACGGGTAACCAAATCAGCTGCCCCATATTTACCCCCTGAAGATGCTGGATCATTTCCATACAATACCGTTCCCTCCCCTGCAGGATCGTCTACTATTTTCCATTTTACCGGATAAGTTGCAGAAAAGCGAGGTCCTTCCCAGTAGGTCCACTTACTATCAAGCATACCTTTTGTTCCATCGAATAAAACATCTGCTCCTTTGCCTGGCTTTACACCCAAGCCCACCTGAGCCTCTGCCTCTACAGCTGCCAGGATCAGGTAAAAAAAAGTAAAAATGAGTTTTTTCATTATCGTAATTAGTTAGTTTATATGTATGTGTTTCTGTGTAGGTGTGTGTGTGTGTGTGTGTGTGTGTGTGTGTATATATATATTCAATTAACTGTGATCGTCTTATTAAATACTATAGCATCCGACGCACTACCGATTTGAATTTCAAACTCTCCAGGTTCCACCACATACTTCATTTTTTCGTTATACAAACCCAGTTCAGAAACAGGCACTTCAATCGTGATCTTAGCCTTTTTACCAGCCTTGATCAACTCCTTTTTAAAGCCCTTCAACTGCTGAATTGGAGTGGCTACCGAACTGTATTTGTCTCTGATATATAGCTGAACCACCTCTTTTCCATCGCGCGTTCCGGTATTTTCTACTTCTACTTCTGCTTTAATTATATCATTTACCGAAAAATCAGTGTTATTTAGCTTGCAGTCAATGTATTTAAAATTTGAATAGCTTAAACCATAACCGAAATTCCAAAGAGGGTCTGGTTTATCGAAAATATAATGGCCTTTAGGATCATCGGGAGTGCCGGGGCGGTCAAAAGGCTCCTCACGGTCAGTTATAAAGTGATTGTAATAGCAAGGAGTGTTGCCTGTACTTCTGGGGAAAGAGACGTTCAGTTTACCAGAAGGGTTAACCGCACCTGTTAAGATATCTGCTACGGTACGACCCTGCTTTTCACCTCCATACCATTGAACCAGTACTCCATCAGCGTTTTCTTTTACCCAGGGCATGGCAAGCGGCTTACCAGATATAAATACTACGATCATTGGTTTACCAGTTGCTTTTATAGCTTTAAGTAAATCTTCCTGCACCCCTGGCAACTCTAAGGAAGATAGGTCGAATCCTTCACCAGAGGTCGAGTTCTTTGGACTTCTTCCAAGAAAGGTACTTCTGGTTCCGATAGCCACAATTGCAATATCACTAGCCTGGACGGCACTTACAGCTTCCTGGATGCGAGATTTATCCCGGCTCCACCAGTCGCATCCCTCAGCATGACGGATCTCTACTTTACTTCCGGCCACTTGTTTCATCCCCTCAAGCAGGCTTACTCCTTCCTTAGTATCCGGATACGTCCACGAGTAATCGCCGAAAATAGTTTGTGCACTGTTAGGACCAACAACAGCTATAGACTTATATTTCGACAAGTTCAAAGGAAGGATATTGTTGTCATTTTTCACCAGGATCGCGCTCTCGTCTGCAACTGCTTTAGACAAAGCTACTTTCTCTGCACTTCTTACAACCTTTGCTACTTTGGAAGGCTCGGCAGTTGGTCCATCAAAAAGGCCAAGGGAAAACTTTGTAGTCAATACCCTTCTCACCGCCTGATCTACGTATATGATATCCAGTTTATTGTCTTTTACCATCTGCTCCAGAGTTTCATAAGAAGAATCAACGTTAAGATCCACACCGGCAATTAAAGACATTCTAGCAGCATCCTCCCTTGTTGCAGCTGCATGATGGAAAGTCATGAGACGTTCTACTGAACCCCAGTCGGAGTAAACATAACCCTTAAAGCCTAGTTCTCCCCTTAAAATATCCGTCATGTAATATGGAGAACCGCTCACTGCCAAGCCATCGTAGGCGCTATAACATGACATTATTGACCAAGGATTCGTTTCTGCTATTACGCGTTTAAAAGGGTACATATATACGCTTCTAAGCTCCCTTTCACCTCCGCTAACGTTTGCACAATTTAAGCCACCGGAAGGTGAACCGTGAGCTAAAAAGTGTTTTGGAGTACAGGTAATGTTATGTTTCTGATAACCCTTTACAAAAGCAAGCCCTATTTCCGCAGCAAGAAAAGGATCTTCCCCATAAGTCTCTTCTACGCGTCCCCAACGTAGTTCCCTGGCCAGGTCAAAAACGGGAGAAAGTATCTGATGAATTCCCATTACTTTAGCCTCTTCTCCTGCAGCCTCAGTCATCTTTTGAATTAATGGAGGATTAAAAGTACTTCCCTGAGCAAGCGCATGGGGAAAAATGGTAGATTCGTTCTGCAGAACTCCTTCAATACCTTCTGCCGCGGTAAGCAAAGGAATACCTAATCTCGTTTTGTTTAACATGTAGTCCTGCAGCTTTTCAAACATTTCTGCACAGTCTTTTGCTTTCATACTCATTTCATGAGTACAGCCCCAACTTTCACCCTTAAAAATGCTTTCAATCTCGTTGATTTTACCTGCAGGTTTATTCTGCAGCTGCTGAATTTTTTCCTTCAGCGTCATTTTTGATAACAAGTCTTCAACACGATCCTTTACCGGGGCGTTTCTATTTTTGTAAATGGGAAGTGGATCATCTTTATGAACCGCAAAACCTGCTAAAACAGGCAGAAGGAACAAAACAATAAGTAATTTCTTTTTCATACAGAAATAGTGAATCGAATGGTTTTATATTATGTGTGTGTGTGTGTGTGTGTGTGTGTGTGATAGGATGTACTATTGGAGAGCGGTTACCCTACATTCGTAAATTAACAAAGGCACAAAAAGGAATGAAATACCCGGTTCATACCGGAGCGCTATTTTGAAATGATAAAACTGTCAAAATCAGCATAGCCTCCAGTTGTATCACTATTTCTGTTGGTACAAACAATACCAACTTTAGCACCGATCCATGTTCCCTCCCGCGCTCCGAAAGTTCCTCCAATCGCATAGAAGGTTTTTCCGTCAAGACTATAGGAATAATTAACCTTTGCATTTTCAGTTACAGCTACCCTTAGCCATGCAGTTGACGATGAAATAAATTGCGAAGAAACAGCTTTCGGTATTTTCAACCATTCCCAGTCCCGCTCTCCTTCGTATAGAACAACGGTCAAGCCCTTCGCTTGCTTCTCTATAGCGAGATAGGTGTAATAATTACCCATTACAGTGAGCCCCGCGCTTTCACCCGCCTTATTTCCATGAAATTCAAGCTTTGTTGTTGCAGTGAAGACCGGAGCTGTGAATTTTTGCAATAGAACATTACCTGCATGAGTTAAATTTCCATTATCTTTTGTATTGCTAACAGCATTGAGCCTGACAAAGCCTTTCCTTGCCTTCAGCGAGTACCAGAAATCTTGAGGAGCAGCCTGCCATTGCCATTGCAGACCGAGCTTAGAGGAACTAAAATCATCAGAGGTTTGAGGAACCGTTATAGGATATTCCTTCCCAACGTTTGGTTTTCTGTGACTCTCTACAGGCTCTCCGGTGCCATCTCCGGTCTTATCGGATCCAATGACCGGCCAGCCATTCCTCCATGCCGCAGGTTGAAGATGCACAATCCGGCCGTAAGCACCTTTTGCTTGAAAATGGATAAACCACCACTCACCTTTTTGAGTTTCCACCAAACCTCCCTGATGAGGTCCGTTGATTGGGGTTGCCCCCTGGTTCAGCACAATCTTGTCTTCGTAGGGCCCATAAATATTTTTTGACCGGAAAACAGACTGCCAACCGGTAGAAACGCCGCCAGCAGGAGCGGCAAAATAGTAATATCCATCTTTCTTCTCCATGAATTTAAAGCCTTCCAAAACGGGTTGTTTCTGGCGGTCGTCGTAGATCAATCTCCCTTCATCCAGTAATCTTTTCCCGTCTGAAGACATTTTGTGAAGAATAGCAGGGCCACCACCTAATTTCCCGTGCAGCAAGTAGGCCTTTCCATCCTCGTCCCAAAAAGGACAAGGATCTTCCCAACCGCTTACTTTATAAATGAGATTAAGGTCCCAATTCTTTCCCGGATCTTTACTTGAAGCCATAAAAAGTCCGTCATCCGGCGTGCAGAAATAAACGAAATAAGTCCCTTTATAATAACGGATGGATGGGGCCCAGGACCCCTGTCCGTGCTGAACCTGATCATATTTTTGAAGAGGTAAGCGATCGTAAACGTAATTGATAATTCTCCAGTTAACGAGATCTTTTGAATGAAGAACAGGAATTCCCGGCTGGCAGGTGAAGCTGGAAGCAACCATATAATAATTGTCTCCAACCCTGATCACATCAGGATCTGAATAATCGGCATAGATAATTGGGTTCTTATAAGTCCCGTCACCATTATCTGGGATCCATACCTGAGCGTTAACCCTTCTTGTGGCACATAAGGCCGCGATCAGAAAGAGATAAAAAAATATTCTTTGCTTCATATAATCGCTATTTTGGTTAAAGCTCCGGCTATTTAACCTCTTCTATATGAACCACCACACTTGTTCTACCGCTGGTCACCTCCGGATTAAATCCAACTTTCATTAGAAATTCTCCTGAATACACGCGATTAGAGTCAATCCATGAACTTGTCCCTGGATATAAATTTACTTCTCTCAACTTATATTTCCTGGCGGGATCAAGCCCTTTTAGTTTTATAGGATTTTTTGTACTTTCTCCGTAACGGTTATTTACAAGGTAGTTAAACATCACTCCCGAGGTCTTTTCCTCGTCAACGTACAATATTGAAGCAACACTATTCTCCCGCGGATTCGAAAGTCTGTATTGGTCTCCGTGCCAAATGACGTCTTTGAAATCATTGTAAGTTTTAATGGCCTCCTGGCAGAACTTTAAGTCATTTTCAGGCAACTTGCTCACTACAATATCAAATCCCAGCTTTCCCATCATAGCCACGTCGGTACGAAATTTTATCGGCTGTTTACCCCAGTCGGTTACGTGATTGGAAGATGCGATAGCAGGATAGAAATATGAATATTCCCATTGGATAAAAATGCGCTCCAGCGGATCTGTATTATCACTTGGCCAATACTCGGTAAAGTATTGCAGTGCCCCGTAATCTACCCGGCCTCCACCTCCTGAGCAGAGCATCATCGGCACTTTCGGGTATTTCGCCCTGATTTTCTTCAAAACATTGTTCAGGCCACGCATATACTCGATATAAAAATGCGACTGGTTTTTCAGGTATGCAGAATGAGCATTATAAATAACTGCGTTGCAGTCCCATTTAATGTAGGCAAGGTCTGGATTTTTAGTAAAAAGGTCATCCACAACGCCATATACAAAGTTCTGCACCTTTGGATTAGCAAGGTCAAGTACTAATTGATTCCTGAAGTAATATTCATCCCTCTTTGCCTGCTTCACTACCCAGTCCGGATGTTTCTCGTAAAGTTCGCTTTTAGGATTCACCATTTCGGGTTCTATCCATATGCCGAATTTCACACCGTTGGCCTCTGCTTCTTTCACAAGGGAAGCTATACCATTAGGGAGCTTCTGTTTATTTTCCTGCCAATCTCCCAATCCAGCCCGATCATCATTCCTGGGGTACTTATTTGCAAACCATCCATCATCGAGCAGGAACATATCTACACCTAGTTTCTTAGTATCTTTTAGTAGTTCTGCAAGCTTATTTTCATTAAAATCGAAATAGGTTGCTTCCCAATTATTAAGCAGGGTTAAACGATTTCCATTTCCATCCAGCAACTTGTAGTTGCGTGCCCAGCTCTGCAATTTCCTACTTGCATCACCTTTTCCTTTATCCGAGAAGGTGTACAAAAAGGCTGGAGTAATAAACTCCTCACCCGGTTTCAAAGAATATGAGGATGCATAGTTATTTATCCCGCCGATGATCCTAAGATTATCCTGAAGGTCAACTTCCAGATCAATTTTAAAGTTTCCGCTATACTGTAACGCTCCATATAAAACACTTCCTTCATCCTCAGTGGCAGGCTTGTCTAAGGAGATCATAAATACAGAAGGCTGGAATAAATTTGCCCGGGTTCCCAATTTTGAGTCCAGCGTTTTTATTCCATGCGTGAGCTTTGCTTCTTCAGGCTGCATCTCCTTAGCCCAATCGCCATGATACTGGTTCAACCAATAACTACCCGCCTTAAGGTGTAAATTTGCAGAAGCATATTTCTGTAGTATTACCTCTCCTTTCTCCCGGTGTTTAATAACGCTCCATTGTTCAACCACATCCTGTTTGAAATACGACTTATAGAAAAGCATGACCTCGAAATCATAAACTGGATCTTTTAAGGTTATGGAGAGCAGAGAAACGCCGTCTGCAACGTTGCTCTGCTTATGATCTACATAACGAAGGTCCAGACTATTATTTCCATCAGCGTGAGTAACCGAAAGTGCTGGCTCCATAAGATTCCTGGAGCCTGATGGAGTATATGCTGAGTTCAAAAGACCAGTGTAATCTTCAGGCTGCTTAAACACTTTGGGCACCAACTGATATTCGTCAACCCTTGCGAGCTTCTTACCAAAATAGATTATCCCAAGGTCTTTATCTTTTTCAACTTCAAGCACCAAAGCGTTGTTTTGCGTCTCAATCGCGATAACGGCCTGAGCTTTTAAAACTGAAGTTTGGAGATACACCCAAAGCAACGCGAACATGGCTACCATGCTCTTAATAGGAGGAGGAATTTTCATTTGAATCTTAAGATTAACTTGAATGCGAAAGAGCATAGAAATACAAATACATGTATCTCTATGCATTTTGTCATTTACTTTGTATTGTTAAAAGGTTCTATTTTTAATTCAGGGGTATCATTACCCAGGGCGTCCTCATCAAACTCAATACGAACTTTTTTACTCTCACCTTTCACCAGCGAGAAATAACTATCGCTAATGATAGCAGGAAGGATCTGCTCACCAGACTTCGCTTTTACCGCTTGTACGCGAATGGCGAAAGCCACCGATGGAGAAGAGGATGGGTTGGTAACCTGGGCATTGATAATATATTTACCGTTTTCTTTCCGGGTGGTAGAGTTGATCTTAAGCTTAACTTCCTGCAGCTGGTTTAGGGCAGTAAAATCCTTCCGCTTACTTCCTCTCCAATAAAAGTTATCAGAAACAACTTTTCCAGCCTTATCCTTTAGTTGCAGTTTAATAAAATGTACCGGATCGACATCTTTTTCTTTCACATTGCCGGCATACACCTTGAAATCCCACAGTGAATACCCCCACCAGGAGCCGCGTTCTACGCCTAACATACGTACATACCTTGCAGTCGCCTCTTCTGGGAAGAAAGCCTCCTGAACACCAATTCTGCCTTTATCGGTCGAATACACATCCCTCCATTTCACTGCATCATTTGATACTTGGATCTTATAAGATTTTGCATACCCATCCTCCCAATTCAAACTAACACCACTAACTACTTCCTCTTTCCCTAAGTCGACATAGATCCATTCGTTATCAGTTGATTTACTCGCCCACCTTGTATCATCCTTTCCATCTGTAACTAAAGCAGGCTGTCCATTATCTGTGGACGATGCCAGTACTGGTTTGTTCAGCGCCAGGTTAATTTTTTCTGGATTTAAGCCCAAAGCAAACGCTTCTACAGCACTATTTGAAGGGGCTGTGATCCTTGCAGATGAACTGTATCTTTTTACCAGTTTTCCATCAAGGTTGAATACGTTGGCTTCAGCTACCAGATCAGAAGCATCACTTGCTGTAGTATTTACTACCTTGATCGCATTTGAAACAGGGTTCCACTGAATATGCAGGGGTTCGCAGGCAGTTCTTATTCCAAAATACGCTCCTGTCAAATCGTAGTAATAATCATAGGTCTGCCAGATAAGGGACGGAAGAGAAGCGTTGCTCATCCAGGTCATCACTCCTGAAGCGTCTTCCCATATATGATCCAGCCAACCTTCATACATTGCCTTATTTGTTTCAAGGTTCAAGAGCTGGGCCTTGCGACAAAAATCTTCAATAGTATTAGCCTTGCCGTACCTGGTATTAATATCCGACTCATACTTATCTGCTCCGGCATTAAAAGCCCATTGGCCAAAAAAGTGCTTCTCCCACATGCTGTTCCTGGGCCACAGGTTCTCTTTGGGCATAAATTTCCTGAAGCTCTCTACGTTCGTAAACACAGCAGTTCCTATCTCAGACCTGAATCCCCAGCCATCTCTTCCACCTAAACCGGTGGGAAAGGGCGTGAAATAATAGCGGGGATCCTTATTTGCCCAGGGGCCGCTGCCAGATAAATTATCATCATGCGAGTTCGCCTGGTAATATCGTTCGTTGCCGTCAAAATTCCTGATATCTTCCTTGATCCAATTATTTAATGGTGCCTCTGGCCAGCCTTCATTATCTCCACACCAAACGGCTATTGAAGGGTGATTTCTAAAGCGCTTTATTTTTTCGATAACAGCATTATTGAACTCGCCAAGATCACGTGGTAAGTTGGGATTAGAATTGATCCAGAAGTCATCCCAAACCATAATTCCATATTTATCACATGCTTCATAGAATTCTTCATCAGTAGTAGAGCCTATCCAATTCCTGATCATATTAAAGTTCATTTCTTTATGTAAACGAACCTTGGTATCATACTCCTCCCCCCGGCACCTAAGCATATATTCAGACATCCCCCAATTTCCTCCCTTCACAAAAACCCTTTTTCCGTTTATCGAAATATGTAAGACATTGCCAACCGTATCATAACTGTATTGCTTAACGCCGAATTTCACCGTTGCCTGGTCTGACTCCTGGTTCCCGTCGAGGAGGGTCAATTTACAGGTGTAAAGATTCGGGTCGCCGTAGCCATTAGGCCACCATAGCTTGGGACTGTGGATCACAAGCTGCGATAGCTGCTTCTTATCCAGTTTTACCGTTGCCGGTACATCCGCTTCTACTGCTATCTTTTGGGTAAACTCAATATTACCAGGAGTGATCAGGCCTTTAACATAAGCTGTACGGTTCTCCCCTGTTGTATTTTTGATATCAAAAGAAACGATGAGATCTGCACGGGCATTGGTAGGAAGCTTTGTTTGAATCCAGGGATTTTCAATACTGAGACTTCCTGAATTAGTTAGAAATACCTTATCAGTAATTCCCGAATTTAAGCCTGGAACATAAGGCATCCAGTCCCAGCCAGCACTTGAAACGTAAGTAGGACTTGCATAATTAGCCATTGGTTTTCGTGGAATGTCTACCAATACAGCTAATCTATTATCTCCATTTTTTGAAACAACCTTAGTGATGTCGAACTTTTTCTTATCCATAAAGTTCTCTACTGTTCCCATTTTCTGGCCATTCAGGTAGACATTTGCCTTCCTGTTCACTCCATTAAAGTTCAGCCAGATCTTTTCCTTGTTAAAAGATGCAGGGACCTTAAAGGTGGTGATATACCAGAACTGCTGGTCGAACTTTGCTTTGTCAGCATTCCAAATATTATCACCGAAGTTAGGGTCCTTCTCCAATCCCTGATCAACATAAGCAGCATAAGCTGTTCCCGGGATCGTAGCTTTCACCCAGCCATTTTGCTGTGCTGCTGTTTCGAAAAAACTATTTACCTCATTTCCGGCTACTGCTTGTGGTTTTACCTTCCATATCAAGCCTGCGTCACTTCCCAGGGAAACCCTATTCTGGGCCTTTAATGAGGAAAACAGGCTAGCTGAAGTAATAATAGCCCAGGTGAGATAAAAGAACGTTAATAGGTTTGTGTGTTTTTTGATCATATAAGTGCGTGTTTATAGAGGCCGCACTGATTTTAGTATCAATGCAGCCAGTGAAAAATTAATAAAAGCCTGATTACTTAAGAGTTAATCTAAATAGGTTAATCCACCACCAATCGGAGTTTTAGTCCCTTAATGCGCAGCCAGGTATAGGATCCTGTGCTTACTACAAATCCTGCCGCTATCTGGGTAGGTTCATTCAGAATGATCTGCACAGTTGGATTCCCTCCCGTATTATTTTCATCCCAGTGATATTTGCCCAACACAACAGTTTGATCGTTCAATTTATCTATATCCGGAATCACTGCCCCTTTTGATACCACGAAATTCGCGTTTATAGAACCACCGCCAGCATCTTTATTAACTTCGAAGGCATATTTTCCTGCAGGAAGGGTAAATGTTTGGTACAGTTTACCGTTATTCACTCCATCCCCTCCCCAATCTTTAGATTCAAAATGAATAACGCCGTTATTATCCCATGACCATCCACCAAGCCGGCTGCCATCCTGGTTCAGGACGTTACTGTTATACAACCAATCTTTAGGCATATCCCATTTTCCACTTCCATTGCCTGCTCTTTGGAATGGGTTTCCTGCATTCTTGAGATAGATGGATGTTACGTCCTCCGATACCCGGAAGAACTGGGGTTCTGCGTAAAAAGTATCAATTGCGATACTATCAGGTAAAAAGAGGGATTGTAGCTTAACCTCTGTCAGGCTCTTAAAATCCTTTAGGGTAACTCTCGTATCGTCGTTCGAAACTTTAATATTACGAACCTGATTATTAATATCTGTATAGGTTAATCGAGAGAAGGGAGAATTGATGTCAGCAGAATAAAAGTCTATAGCAATATCACCTCCGGTTTTCTCAATATGCTTAACTGCCCTGTTAAAAAGCGTCTGCTGATAAACATTGCCATACGATCTACCTGTTGTTCTGACAGTTACTGAAGAATTTCCCTGATTATCGTAAGTGGTAATTTCAAAACTATGTGTCCCTTCAGCTAATGCTATAGGCACCTTTATAGTATCCACACCTGCACTTCTGTATATATTCATTACCACAGAATCTTTTGAAGAATTATACGCGATCTTTAAACGGCTGACCTTAGGATCAGAAGTCAGTAAGCCGGTTACCACTACTCTTTCCCGCCCTGAACGTATCTTAACAGAGTCGAGCTTACCTGTATACAACTTGTCCTTGCCGTCTGTATATTTCAGGTAATCATCCATCTTTGAACAGGATACTAAGCCTGAAAAGATCAGTGATAGTACTATCAGTAATTTATATTTGGAGTACTTCATTTTAATCAAATTTTAAAGAATTAATTGTACTATTTGTCATTTCCCCAGAAGGTTAATTCGGTCATCACCATATTGGTATTTCCCGACCAGTTGTCAAGGCAACGCAGCCGGATGTATCTGACTTTAGGAAGGTCAGAAGCAAATACTACTTCATCTCCTATTCTGCCAGCAATCCGGTCATCTTCTGTTATCATTCCTACCGGTAAACCGGAGGGCTTTTTATTTTCAATGGATGCCAATTTTGTCCAGCCGTTAAAGCTGCCATCAGGGTTAGGATTCAGTGTACCCCACACCTCATACTTTTTGGGACTAACATCGTTGAACCAGTGCTTATCATCCTGAACCATCTTCAGATTGAACCGGCTTAATTTAGCTTCTACTCCCAGGTCAAAAGTGAAGTACATAGGAACCCCGGTACCTGTATTACCAGTGTGTGCTGCTGAATTATCTACGTCACCCAAAGCTTTACCATCCCAAATATTCTGCATTTTTCCTCCCCATGCATCAGTTCTTGCATCTCCTGGGAGTTTAACTTCCCTAAACTTGCTTTTGTCAAGCATTTGCTCATATATGGGAGTTAGTTGTGTCTCCTTCGTATCTGAACGGTGTTTCCATTTGTCAGACACCTGCACTAGAAATTTACGCGGCTCTGAAGCGAAACCCCTCACTGAAAAACTTGCACGGTCTCTTTGGGTATAAAAAGTATAAGCAGTTTTAAGGGTACCTGAAGAATCCGGTGTAAGCACTTCTATTGCCAATTGCGCCTTTGTTTCATTAACAAAGCTTACACTGATACCACCGAAATCAGGTTTCACTTCAATAGATCTCAATGCTGCCATATAGGGAGGCGTTTTTGGCTGCACTGCCACCCTGGTTGCATTTGAACGATTTCCACTTCTATCGACAGCGTAGATTTCCACTTGGTGCTCCAGCGAGTCGGCAAAGCCCTCTACAATAATGTTATTTGTATAGTAAGACGACTTAAACTTTACAGGTGTACCTTTAGCATCGAGATAAACGGCCTCGGCATATAATAGGTCAGGATCCGGTGGAAGTGTATAGGTGATCTTTGCTCCACCTGGCAAATTTTCCACTTTGGGATTTGTTAGAGCGCCAGGAGCACTACTGTCGCCTTCGATAGGCTCCATCTGATCTTCCTTGCAGGCAAAAAAGGTAAGCGCAAGCGCAAAGAATAGTATGATTAAATTCTTAGTTCTCATTTTAAAATTTCTTTAGATTACTACCAGCCTGGGTTTTGAACGAGATTAGTATTTATACTCAGATCGAGCTGTCTGAGTGGCCATAAGTAGTCTCTGGGAGCAACAAATTGCTGAGTGAACAATAAGCGGGGACGGTAATACCCTACTGCGCCTTCCTGGTCTATATTCCAGCCATGAATGCCCTGGTTTAGTACCCGGTCGGCAATCTTCCACCTACGCAAATCCCAGAAGCGATGCCCCTCGAAAGCAAGCTCAATACCTCTTTCCTGTTGAATGATATCCCTGAGACCGGCTTTAGAAGCGAACTTATTTTTATTGGTTGAATAGTTGCTCCAGGAATATTTAACTCCTTGGAGACCGGCCCTTTCCCTTACTTTATCGATCCAGAGAATGGCTTCGTCGCCCCTGCCTGCTTCATTCAATGCCTCTGCGTAAAGAAGGTAAAGATCGGCCAGACGGATTTCAGGCCATGGAAAGGTCTCTGTCCGGTAACTTGATTCTGTAACGACAAGCTTCCAGTTAACAAGCTTCTTGGCCCAGAGGCCGGTAACCGAGTAATTGTAAGCCCCTACCTGAGCCTGGGCCTGACCTTTCTTGGCTCTAACGGTAAAGGTGTTAACATCCGACTTGTCTCCATTACCATTCTCCATATACCAGATCCCGCCGTCAAAAGCAATATTTGCATAATACCTGGGCTCCCGGTCAAAGTTAAACCGGGCAGTTTCGTAACCCTCGATGATATTGAACCTATCCTTGCGGCTTGCTGTGGCAATGGAATACCTTGTTGAGTATTTCCAGTTAGGATCCTCATTGATAGGAATGCCCCTGTCAGAATAAAAGAGATTCGCGATCTCGAGCGTAGGTGTAAGACGCTCTCTTGGTCCCCAGATATTTGTGGGGTATCTTTGGTCGATCCGCGCCAACAGGTCGCCCTGCAGATCTGAAACCTGCCTTCCGGATAAACCCCAGATCAATTCACTGTTCCATCTTTCAGAAACACTGTTCCTGATACTCATCTGACGTTTTGTTGTATCATTCAAATTATAGAAAGTGGCAAAGGAATACAGGCGGGCACCATTTTCCTCACACATCTCTATAGCTTCTTTACAGGCTTCAGCTGCCAGCTCCCATTTCGCTGCACTATACGCAGGGTTAAAAAGATGCGTTCCATCCTTATCCCTAAAGTTCACATAATCAGGATTTCCATTGAAAAGGGGACTTGCAGCCGTAACCAACACTTTCGCCTTCAGGCTTAATGCTGCCGGCCGGGTGACCCGCCCCAATTCGGTTGTTCTGTCTGTTATCTCGCCCGGCAGATTAACAGCCGCACTATCCAACAGCCTTGAGATATAATTCACTACCGAGTCAACAGGTGCACGTTTTTGCTTGAAATCATCGCGAGGAGCTGTTATTGCCAAATTATTGTCGGCAATAACGATCGGCCCATACATTCTAAAAAGGTAGAAGTGATAGTAAGCCTTAAGGAACATTACTTCCCCCAGCCATCTTCTTCTCATAGCCTCGTTAAGGTCGATCACATTTTCCCGGTTGCTCACATTTTCAAGGAATATATTACAATCCCTGATGCCCTTATATAAAGCACTAGCACCTCTTGTTCCCTCCCAAAAATTCATATAGGGATCGTTTACATTTTGAAACCCCTTTGCAATCTGCCAGGGATCATAAGTGGAAAATGTAGGTGTCCAAAATTCGTCTGCACCCAGTAGTCCCACATTTCCGTTGGCCGTGTGATGGGAGGGCAGATAAGAGTAACAGGTGTACAGATATTTTTCTGCTTCAATACGGTTGCGGAAAGCATTTTCCAGGGTCGGCACGTTGTCTGGAACAAGGTCCAGATAATCCTTACAAGCCTGCAAACAGGCACAGCTAAATAACAGGAGGATAATATATATTCTCTTTAGTCTCATCGTAAAATTCATTAAAATCTAAGTTGAACGCCCAGGTTAACTACTTTCTGTACAGGATAGCCGAGGCCATTTCCTCCCATTTCAATGTCCCATAAATTGAAGCCACTCAGAAGGAATAAGTTATTTCCGGTAGCATAGATCCGGGCTGAGGAAATCTTCCAATTGTTCAGAAGCTTCTTCGGTAACTTATAACCCAGTTCTACAGTCTTCATCCGTAAAAAAGCTCCGTTACGCATAAACCAGGTAGAATAGTTCTGGAAGTTATTATTGCTGTAGTCGGGACTAAAGCGCGGCCACATTGCATACAAATCCCTGTTCTCTTCCGACCAGTGATCCTGCGCATATGCAGCCAGAAGGGGAATATTATTTTGAAAAGGCGAAGTATTTGAAGCATCTATCCAGAAAGAAGATCTGGCCGATCCCTGAAAAAATGCAGAGAAGTCGAGATTTTTGTATCCATAAGAAAATCCGAAACCGTAAACTATCTCAGGGACTGTAGGATGGCCAATAGGTACCTTATCCAGATCGGTGATCTGTCCGTCGTTGTTAACATCACGATATTTGATGTCCCCGGCTCCATACTTGCCATAGCTTTGCAGCGGCGAGTTGCTGACGTCGTACTCATCCACAAAGAGACGTTCAGCAATCAAACCATATACCTGATTCAATGTAGTTCCAATCCGGGATAAGTATCGTTCGTTGTATGATGGTTCTTCGAATTTAAGGATCTCACTGTGCGCATAAGTAAAGTTTCCACGGGCCTGTATCCATGCATTTCGTGATAAGCTTTTGTTATAATCTAAAGACATATCAATACCGTTTGCCTTTGCTTCACCTACATTTGCCCTTACAGTTGCAGCCAGACCTACGTTTAAAGGTATGTTGCGATCCATCAGGATATTTCTTCGGTGCTCCGTGAAATAGTCTGCCTGGATATTTATATCCTTGAATAATCCGAGCTCTACTCCCAGATTTGTTTTGGTTGCTATTTCCCAGGAGATATCCTGATTTTCATACCTGTTAATGGTTATTCCATTTTTTCCTTCAGTATTGTTTTCGCCGAATGAATAGGACTTCCCGCCGTCGTTCATGTTAACATCTGAGAGGTAGAAGAACCTATCGTTCTCATTTCCTATCGCATCATTTCCTACCAGCCCATAAGTTCCCCGGATCTTAAAGTTGGTAAGTACGTTCTTTAAGCCATTCCAAAACTTCTCGTTTGATACTACCCAGCCCGCTCCAACCGCAGGAAAGAAGCCATATCGCTTGGATTTATAAAAACGTTCAGAACCGTTATAACCAAAGTTTGCCTCCAGCAAGTAACGACTGTTATAGCCATAAGTAAAACGTCCGGAAACGCCCTGGTTGCGATAAGGTAAAGATTTTTGTAAGGTACCCTGATTAGCAAACAACTGCTGCCGGCGCTGATAAACCAGCATTCCGCTTATATCATGAACTTTGTTAAGTTGCCGGTTATAGGCAACTGACGCTTCCATATACAAGGTTGAACTAACGTCTTTGGCTCCTTCATTATAATCCAGGTAATCAGCGCCATCGTTAGGATTCAGCAAGCTTAAAGGGTAAGTACCTGAAGCTTCATCATAATAACCCGCGTTATAGTAGAATGGCTTATAAAAACGTGAGACATCAAAATAAGAGTACCTGGAAGTATTGAACATACCACGTGCTGTAAGTCCCGGAGCAATAGCCTTTAGATCCTGCTTCATCTCGAACTGGGCATACATTAGCGATTTAGCCCCATCCCTGTATCCTCGAACCATATCTGCATAGGGATTAATATAACTTGCGCCCTGAGTCGCATCCTCCCTCCTGGCATTTCCAAACAGAATATGTTTTGTTTTAGGCATAAAGCTTGCGGGATAGTACGCCGGGAAAAGCACTGGGTTCGTCCTCATTATCCTCTTGTACATCTCTTCTCCACCATCAAGTGGGCCACGATAATCGTCGAAACTTCCTGAGAGGCGAACAATCGCTTCGGTAGTTTTTGAAAGGTTAATATTAACGTTACTTCTAAGCTGATAGGATTTAAGGTTGATGTTATTGTTGAAATTATTGATCTTCGCCACCTTTAGATTCCCATTATCCTGGTTGGCCGTACCAGCAATGTAATACCGGGCTACGTCTCCTCCGCCGCTTATATTGAAGTTAAGTCTCTGGTTACTCACCACGTCCTTCATTAATAAGCTTCTCCAATCATTTTGAGGGTATAAATAAGGGTCTGCTCCAGGAACGGTCTTCGCTATTTTTTCCTGGGAATATAGGGGTGGCGACAAAGGATCACGGGTTAAGACCGCATCATTAGCCATTGTCATGTAGGTAACCGGATCGGCCAGCTGCAGATTTCTAGTATTAGAGGAAAAAGAATTCTCAAACCTAACTGATACCTGCGCCGCACCAACCGCACCCTGCTTCGTTGTTACCTGAATAACACCATTCGCTCCCCGCGCCCCATATAAGGAAGTGGCAGTGGCATCTTTCAGAATTGAAAATGCAGCGATATCGTCGGGTTGTAACCGCGCTAATTCTGTGCTGGAAGTTTCAATTCCATCAATCAGGATCAAGGGATCTTTTTTATAACCAAAAGTGGTAACACCACGAATGAAAAAATCCGCGTTGTCCCTTCCAGGTTCTCCGCTTCTCTGGTAAGCAATAACTCCGGATAATCTACCAGCCAGTGCTGTAGTTAAATTACTGGATGGTACTTTTAACTCTTTAGGGTTAATGGTTTCAATTGAGCTTACCATACTCGATTTCTTTTGGGTTCCGAATGCCACAACAGCAACTTCTTCCAATGTATTAACCTGCTCTTTTAATACAATGTCGAATATTTTCCTGTCTTTAACCGGTAATTCCTGCTTCACAAAACCTACAAAAGTTATTTCCAGTACTGATTCGGGCCCTGGAACTGTTATCGAGAACTTTCCGCCTGCGTCGGTAAGTTTCACGATAGTGGTACCTTTAACTTTAACACTAACTCCGGGCAGGGTTTCCCCTTTTTCATCTCTTACTGTACCGCTAACTTCGATGTCTCTTCTTTCTTCGGTTGCCGCTGCTACTTTGTCTTCCTTTATGATAATATTCTTCCCCTCTATCGCATAGGTTAAGGGAAGGTTCTTAAGGCAGATCCTTAAGACCTCCTCTATGGAAGCTTCCTTAAAATTTACCGTTATCCGAGGCTTATTATTAATGTTTTTCGGCGACCAAAAGATATTGTATTCTGTTTGCCGGTTAATAACGTTAAAGATCTCTTTAAGAGACACCTCACTTTCCTTGTATGTAATTTTCTGGGCAAGGACTGACCCGCTTGCCTGCATAAAGGCCAATAGAACCAGGAAAAATGAAATCTTCATTATGAGCAGGAATTTCTTGACGTAGCCGAAAGGCGTACAAATGTTTCTAGTAAAAAATTTATACATTTGTTAAGGTTGTTTTAGAATTCTGAAATGGTATCGTCTAATTCATTTGAGGTTCGATCAGCCTTAGAATCAGGAACATTGCCGTGTTCCTGATTTGCTTTCCGGAAGAACCTGTCAGGTTTTTAGCTAGAATTTTCTATCATATAATGCCTAAGTTTTAATTGGTTATAATTGAATACATAAAATTACTTTCCCTACAAACTACCTTTTCCTGACCAGGATCTGGGAGCCTTTTATTTCAAACCTTACATTCCCGGTCTGCTCCATCATTTTCAACAAAGCAGAAGCGTTGGAGGTACGCTTAGCAACAGCTGCAAATTGTTCGTCTTTTACCCCTTCATCGATATAAACTACATCCACATCGTACCACCTGGAAATCTTTTTCATTATATTCTCCAGCGATTCATCATCGAACCTGAAATAGCCGTTCCGCCAAGCCATTGCATCCTCTGTATTGACGTTCTTAACCGTGATGTTTCCTGCTACTTCAGCCTGCTGACCCGGCACTAAAGTTGCCGACTTACTGCCCGATAAAACTTTTACAGATCCTTCAAGCAGGGTTGTTTTAATACCACCTTCATCCCTGAAACTATTAATATTAAAATGAGTACCAAGAACTTCGACCTCCTGCTGATCAGTATTCACTTTAAAAGGATGTAACTTATCTTTAGCAACTTCAAAATAAGCTTCACCATTTAAAGCAACACGACGTTCATTTGAAGAGGAAAAATTAACCGGGAATCTTAACGAAGAAGCAGCGTTCAACCAAACCTTTGATCCATCTGGTAATTGCAGCTGATACTGTCCGCCCCGTGGAGTTTCAATAGTATTGTATGCAAGCTGTGCGGATGATCCTTGCTTTTGGTCTTCCACTATATAGATTAGTTGTCCATCTGCCGTCTTCCTGATCTTAATTGAACCCTGATCGGCTATTTCTCCGTTTTTAACATCATTTAAAGAAATTCTTGAGCCGTCGGCAAGAATCAGAACAGCTTTATTACCCCCGGGCCCGATCTCCTGCAGCACCGCCGTATTTGCAGCCTTATCTTTCCCACCAAACAACCCCTGCTTAAATAACAATCCTGCTGTTAAGGCTACTACTATTGCTGCAGCTGCTGCTAATCTTGGCCATAAAACCACTCTCTTTTTCTCCTGAACGCCAATATCCTTTTTAAGGCGTTCCCAAATGGCTGTTTGAACAATCTCCTCCTCTTCCGGAAATTCAGCATCCTGTTCCGCAGTCTTCCGGTACCAGTCAAGCAAGGTATCCCTCTCTTCCTTTGTAGCCGTTCTATTCTTGTATTTCTCAATTAAACTATTAATGAAATCAATCTTCAAGTGGTTTATATTTATGGTAGTGAAGCTTTGTCACCGCCAGATTAATTGATTATTCTCTTTAAGCCTACTGGTTGTTTTATACTACCTTGTACTACACCTCGGCCCTTACCCTACATCAAAAGATATTTTTTTTAATAGAATACATGGCTTGGCCTCTTTTATAAGAAATCAATTGTGGGTTAGACCATCTTATAAGCTAAAAAATAAAATATTGCAGCCAGGCCAAATATGGTTACAAATTGCTCAACATTAAATTTAGGATTTAAATGAAAGGCTAGTTAAAAAGGTCTGAGATATAATAAATGGCCAGGCCGAGAAGCCCGGCATTTTTCAACTCATGTCTGATGATCTTTAATGCCCTGGTGAGATTGGCTTCTACTCCTTTTTCAGAAATCGATAATTTTTCTGCAATTTCAGAATTTTTCATCCCGTAAATACGACTGTACTTAAATACCAGCTGGCATCGTTCGGGCAATTGCTCTACAATTCCATTGATAAATTCCTCGAGAAAAAGGGCGTCAAGCTTACTTTCATCCTGGGTTAGGGTTTCTGGCTGGTAGTTTTCCCGGGCAAGAGCAGAACGTCTCTGCTCCCTCTGATAATGCTTAAAGACAGAGAATTTGACAGACGTGGCGAGAAAAGCTGGCAGGTCTTTGATTTCAAGACTTGCTCTTCTTTGCCATAATGATAGAAATACTTCGTGAACGATATCTTTCGAAGCATCAGTATCTTTAGTGTGATTCCAGGATATCTTAAGCATCTTCTTCCAATATCTCCTATAAATCTCCTCAAATGCACGATGATCATCGATTGCAATACAGCTTAGCAAAGAAGAATCAGACACACGATTATAATCACTCATTTCTACAAGATCACAACTTATTTACTATCTCACTTCTTTGTTAAAGAAAGAATTATATAAAATGCCCCTTAAAAAGAGATATTGAATTTTGGTTTAAAATCAGTACTTATAACAAATATAAAACTTTCTTTTTCAAATTCAATAGCATTGGTTTCTGAGAGAAAGCTCGATGAAAGAAGTCAGGATTTACTTATAAAAACTTCCTTAATGCCGTACAGCAAAATTGGAAATAGTCTGATTTTTGGCAAAAAAAACAGCATAAGCACCTCTGAGCACTTATGCTGTTGTCAATAAACTTAAGAGTAACCCGTTCTTAATCGATTGGATCTGCTGCAGGAAAATCGATCGGAATTTCAGTTGCAGCGTAAACATAATTAGTAAATGTTCTCAAAGTGATCAGTCCGATCAGCTCGATTAAGGCGGGCTCATCATAACCTGCAGCAAAAAAATTGTCGGTAAGCGTAACATCTGCTTGGCCTTTATTCTCTGCAATTGATTTCGCCAAGAGGATAATCGCATCCAATTTTATGTCTTTCGAAATGCCTTTCCTGATCTGAATGGTTTCTTCCTTGGTGAAGCCTTTCATTTGAGCAATGGCGGTATGAGCAGCGAGACAATAATTACAAGCATTTACCTGCGAAACGACTAGATTAATGGCCTCACGCTCCTTAGCTGTAAAAATGCTGCTGCTTGTTAGAGTTGCTTCGTAATCCAGCATGCCTTTCAACGCCGGGGCAGAATAGCCGATAGTTCGGTACAGGTTAGGAACTTTCCCCAATTTTTTCTGTATCTGGTCAAAAATTGTCTGCGAATCGGTGCTTAGCTGCTCTTTGGCAGGTACTGTGATAGTTTTCATGATATATATAGATATTAACAGTAATAAACTAAGTTAGATACGAGGGTGACGGTTAAGGTAGACCGTGAAGAATTTCAAGGCAATCAACCATGTGCAGCTACAGCAACATCTTCCCATGCTTTCCAGGTGTCCAGTTTTTCCTGGTATACACGTTTTGTTTTACTGTAACCAATTTTGCCTAAGAAAAGACGTAAGGGCGGATTTTCTGCATCAATCAATTTTAGAATGGCAGGTACCGTAGCTTCAGGCTTGCCATAGTCATCAGGCTGCAGGCCCTCCGCTGTAGCCAGGCCGGCTTTGATAGTGTCATATGCAGCAATAGCTTTGCTCTGCACAGCTGATGCACCACCAAAATCAGTCGTATAACCGTTAGGCTCTACAAGCGTTACATTAATGCCAAATCCAGCTACTTCGGCAGCCAGTGCTTCGCTAAAGCCTTCTACCGCAAATTTGGTAGCATTGTATATACCTAATGTTGGTAATGACCATACTCCTAATACACTAGACAACTGAATAATATGTCCATGACGCTGTTCACGGAAGATGGGTAAGGCTGCTTGTGTAATCCATAATGTGCCGAATACATTGGCATTAAAGACGTCTTTGGTTTCATTCTCACTTGCTTCTTCCACTGCACCAAATACACCATATCCTGCATTGTTAATGACCACATCCAGACTTCCAAAATGACGATGCGCTTTATTTACGGCCTCAATGGCTGCTTCACGGTTGGTAATGTCTAAGGCAATTGGTAAAAAGCTGTCGCCGTATGTATCGCTAAGATCCTGTAGTCCGCTGATGTTGCGTGAGGTAGCAGCTACCTTATCGCCGCGTTTTAATAAGGCTTCTGCCCAAAGTTTTCCAAATCCTCTTGATGCTCCTGTAATAAAAATTGTCTTGCTCATGATGGTAATATTTTTTTTTGTTGTTTTTGATAGTTCAAAGGTGGGCTGATTTACACGGGATAAATAACCCGTTTGTCGGGAAGAATAGCACAGAATTACGAAAGCCTTAATTATGTTCTTTCTTTCTAAGTTTTAGCATAGGACGGCAACCCAAAGGTCTGTTCCGGGCAACCTACAAGGGAATTCAAAAATGAGCCTTAATGAATCAGGCAACCGTAGCAGGTATTTGATGAATTAATTACCTGGTCTGCCTGGAACTTCCACTTCGGGTGCCGGAAGCTTTGTCGGTGCATACCCAAAGTGTTTTTTGAAAGCGAAAGAGAAGTGGGAAATATTTTCAAATCCTGCCTCCAGATAAACTTCAATCGGCTTTCGGTTTTTTACTGATAATTCGTAATGGGCATGTTGAAGCCGCTTTTCGGTAAGCCATTTTTGAGGCGTGGTGCGGAAAGTTTTCCTGAAATCACGGTTAAAAGTAGCGATGCTTCGCCCCGTCAGGTAGCTGAACTTCTCGAGCGGCATATTAAACATGAAGTTCTTTTCCATAAATGCTGCCAGATTGATCTTCCCAGGTTCTGAAAAATCTGAGAGCAAAGTGTCAATATCGTTGTCCAGCGCGCGCAGGATACTGATACCTTCCTCAACTTTCAATGCGATGATCTCTTCAGGAAGGTCCTCATTCAGTTCAAAATAGGGTAGTAAGGAAGCAAAATAACTTTCAAGCAAAGGATGCGGATCAAATGTTCTGAGTTTAGTATTTGCGGATGCCCCCAATTTGAAAGATCTGTCCGCATAATAAGCGGCCAGCCGGTCAGGTTTAAACATAACTACTATCGATCGATACGGTTGTCCAACTTTACCCTTCTTGATCACAGAGCATAGCTGGTTACGTGGCATCATCAGGATATCCCCTGCCTCTAGTGTGTAGGTACGGTCTGCCTGCACAATTTTCATTTCGCCCGAGAATACCTTCATCAGTACATGGAATTCCGATACTACCTCTGTCTTGTAATACTTCTCATCTACACATGATAAGAGTATTTCTGCATGCGTATTTTGCTTCCTTTCCGTCATTGTTCAAATTTATAGCATCGCACCGCTGCTTTGTTTAGCTTTTCATAAAATCCGGGATAAGCGTCTGGCCCGCGAAATCAGCATATGCGGTAAGCTCTTTCCATTTCTCAGCTTCCTTCCAGGCTTTATCGGAGTTCTCCTTCACCAGGTGAAAGGCGTCGCTCCCCACCAAAAGATGCGGCGGAAGCTGGTCAGATTCACTCACCTTCAAAACGATTTGTGCCACTTTTTCGGGATCGCTGTTTTCGTTACCCCAGTAATTCTCCAGAAACTTTGTCGTAGCGCCTACTGTAGATTCGTATTCCGGCAGTAAATCAATAGGATCGGCAAAAGCCTTTTTTCCCCAGTTTGTCCGGATCCCACCGGGTTCCAGGGCCGTTACTTTTACGCCAAAGGCAGCAGTTTCCTGTGCGAGGCTTTCTGTAAAGCCGCCTACTGCCCATTTGGCGGCATGGTAAGCCGCATTGCCAGGTGTAGCCATCCTGCCACCTGCAGAAGATATCTGTATAATATGACCGCTTTTCTGTTTGCGCATGTAGGGTAATACCTCCCGGGTAAGCGTTACTACACCGAAAAAGCAGGTTTCCACCAGTTTTCGAAACTCATCTGCAGGTACCTGTTCAAACGGACGGTTATCACCATAGCCTGCGTTATTCACCAGCACATCTATACGGCCAAACTGACTAACTGCGACTTGTACTACATCGGCTGCCTGTTGCTCATTGTTAACGTCGAGTTCGGCAACCAGTAGCCGATCAGCATATTTAGCTTTAAGGCCGCTTAATTGGCCTATGTTCCTTGCCGTGGCAATTACAGTATGTCCCACAGTTAATGCAGCTTCGGTTATGCTGCGGCCAAGGCCATTACCGCTTCCGGTTACAAGCCACACTTTGTTTTCTGTATTCATAATTAAATCATTTTAAGCAAAGTTAGAGAGGCAACAACTGGCACGTTTTGTTCAGGATATCAATTTTGCTTTGTTCCAAATATCATTTACAATCTTAATCCGCAATACTCCTGTCATTTCACAAATGATTGTAGAAACGCTAATGATGGGGTCCAATCCAAGTTTTGGTAACGGTTGTTAGACAAGTTATGATGCTGAGTTGAAAACATCGAATACATATACTGGCTCTGCTGCCATTTTGCATACAATTCATGTTCTCCAGCAGGGTTATCTGCTCTTTGTTTTTTTATGAGTTCTGCAAAAGATGCCATGTCTGATATCTGCCGTAAGCTAAATTCTTCTCCAGTTATTTCCTTCACTTCAGCCCATAGCATGTTAGGACTGATCTGAAAACCTGCAATTTGCAAATCTCTTGGAGCATCATCGTCAAGGGCCACCTCTGCAGTAAAGGCAGCCGTGTTGTCCATGGTAGTAAAGTCTAACTTCCAACCGGCCTTGTCTCCCCAGTAACCGATACTCCTCTCCTTTAAGTTCAGTAAAGGAGTGTTATATTTTAGTATGTCAGCAAAAGCTCCATTGAATACAGAAGATGCTTTGATGGAAGTACTATCCAGATAAGCTTTAAAAGTTCTTCTCAAATCGAAGTTCCTGTTTTCACCTGGGACGAGATCATTGTAATCCGTACAAAAATCCGAAGGAATAAACCTTGGAACACCAGCCTTTAGCGCTCCGTCTAAAACCCTTTTTTGCAAATCCACAATCACATCAGCTAAGCCTGCCAGTGCCGAAACCACTACGTCCATGCCTTCACAAGCCTGCACAATTTCCTCAGTACTGTTCAAATCGATCTCTAGAACTCTAACCCCCAATTTAGAAAGCGCTTCTCTTTTCGCTGGGTCAGACGATTTTCTTACAATAGCAGAGACAGAGGCCTCTCTTTGTAGCGGTTCCCTGCATATTCTCCTTCCCAAGTTTCCCGTAGCACCCGCTACTAATACCATTTTTTCCATATTAATATGTTTAATTTTTATCCTTTGACAAGAAGTTCATCACGGCATCAATCACCTCAGCCGGCTTCTCTTCGTACAAATAATGTCCACTGTCTAATATTCCTATTACGCTTAAGTTTTTCGCAACGTAAGGCAATCCCATTTTCATGTAATTGTAACTCACATAGCTGGCAATCCCAAGTACAGGAATAGTAAGTTGGTTATAATGTTTTGAATCTTCTATATCCTGGGCAAATGCCTGATACCAGGCATTAGAAGCCCTTATACTATCAGTGTCATTATACGCTGCGGCGTAGACAGCCCTGTCAAATGCGCTCATCTTGTTTTCGTCAATCATTACATATTTAAAAAGGTAGTCGAGCAGCATTTCATAACGGCCTGCCAGCAGTTGCTCTGGTAATCCTTTCACCTGATTAAAACCCATCCACCAAGCGTATGGCATATTAGCGTCCATTTTCCCGCCAAATGTACCTGAGGATGGTATTAATGGCATTTGCAACATACCTTCACCAGGATGAGAACCGTCTAATACTATAAGCTTTTCTACGAATTCAGGATAGTTGAAAGCGAAGCTCATAGCCACCATTCCCCCAATATCATGCCCCATCATATTCACCGTTTCCAATTCAAGCTGCTTTACCAGTTCTAAGATATCTGTAGCCATGTTTTTTTTATCGTAACCTGATCCTGGCTTATCCGAACTTCCCATTCCACGGATGTCGACCACGATCACCTTAAATGATTTCGCAAGTTCAATGGCAATAGGATGGTAGGAAAACCAAGTTTGCGGCCAGCCCGGTAAACAAATAAGCGGTTCTCCTGAGCCTCCTTCTACGTAATGAAGTTTAACACCATTCACCGCAGCCGTTTTATTAACAAAGCCTGGCCATCTTTTAATTAGTTCTTCATCTGAAAATTGATCGATATTCTCCATCATTTGTATCTTTTTACAAATGTAGAGCGGTAGAAAGGCGAAAAAACTACCATAAGGTAGATAATGGATCACCTGATATTTCTGCGGATCCTGCTAAGTGCATTAGGGGTAATGCCAAGGATGGTAGCCAGTTGCTTAACCGGTATTTTCCTAATAAAGTCCTGGTTTTTTGAAAGCTCCAGATAGATCTGTTCGGCAGTTAAGGTTTGGTATTGCAGATTTTGATCGACTTGCCTGATGCACATTTCCTCCCAGATCTTCCTACCGAACTCCTGCCATACAGGAAATAGTTTATAAAGCTGATCCATTTCAATTTTGCTGATCACCAGAAGCTCGGTTTCCTCTATCGCCTCGATATTAAAGCGGGATGGAACCTGGTGGTGTAAGCTTGAAATCTCGGTAAAAAAGTCATTTTTAAAAAAGGCCCAGGATGTATGCTGCTCATCAAACTCTCCATAATAAAGGCGCAGGCCACCTGACCTTATATAAAAATATTGATTTGCAATTTGCCCCTTTCTCAATACAAGCGTTCCTTTTTTGATCACTTTCTCCTTGAACTTCACGAGAACATTTGTTAGATCATTATCACTAATAAGTACTCTGGCTCTTATGAAATCAGAAAAGTCTTTCATTTGAATTGTTATGTACGGAATTCCCTGGTATTGCGCGATTCCGGGCTTGTTATTTCTGCGAAGTAGTTAAGCAGTCAAAGATCTTAATTATTTTAATTTGATTTCCTATTATTCATGATATCTCAAATCGAAACGTCCTTCACGTAAGACTTGCTCCTTAAGTTAGTCAAATTTGCAGACCTGCCTACGGCGCTGTATTAACAAATTCATATCTACCTCCATTATTCAGATTTAGTAATCGAACTTTTCTATTCGACACTTTTTCAATCCTATAATTGGTCACGTTCAGCTGCAGACGATTCAACTGAGTTTCTATCCGCAACTCCACAGAAAGTTTATAACTGATTTTCTCAGGAACCTAGAATTTAAACCATTTTCAACCTTTAAAACCTTTACAGGAGGCTGAATATTTTCATCGAGTTTTGTCCGAATGAAAATCTGATCATAATCTCTGATATTACCTTTCAACTTCTCCAAATGGTGAGTAATAGCATCCTAACTTATACCTTAAAAAAGATTTTCTTCTTGTGTAGCCAATAGCATAGATACCATTCAATAAAAAGAGTGAGAATTGAGGAGATCAAAGCGATGCTGAAACTAGAAATAGAAAGAAAGGCTAAGCCTCCCACAAAAATTCTGACAATGCGATTGAGCCATTGTATACCAACTGTTTCAAAGAAGAGATAGATAAAAAGTGCGTTCATCCCCATTACAGAAAATATCCAGGAATACTTTCTGTAGTCACAGACATCCACAAACCAGTAACAAAAAGCAACAGCAATTAAAACCCAGCCACCAGAAACAAGCACAAAAGAACTTGTACTTATTCGCTTAATAATGGGGGTAATTGAGAAAAAATCGAGTCCATAACCTAAAATAAGCCCCGTAATACTGCCTACTAGTAATACTTGAATTTTTTCTTTCGATCTTTTTTCCGACAGCAGTATTCGCCCACAAAGCGCTCCCCAGATAGTATGAGCTGCAGTTGGAATAAAATTTATAGCAACCCATCCATCAGAATTAACCTTGCCCATCAACAGAAGATCGAAATACGTACCAAAATTATGTTGAGGCTGGAAGGGCTCATCAAAGCCGGTAGGCCCGCACCATCTATATAGAAATTCCGTTGAAACCAGGAGAAGCATTGAAATCGAAAGTTGAACGGCGTGAGATTCTCGAATTATCAGAAAAGCAATCAGAGTGGTAACTGATAGCTGTGTGAGTACGTTCCAAAGCTCCCAAACTAATTTTCCCGCATACACACAATGTAGAGCTACGCCGAAGAAAAATAGTTTAAGGCACCGAAGAAAAACCGTTTTGCCGTTTGCAGTCCAACTCAGGCCTTTTTCGGATTTTGCTTTCCAGGAAGCATACAACGCTACCCCTGCTATCAGCATGAAGCCCGGTTGAACCAGATCCCAAAGCCTTAAGCCATGCCAGGGATGATGAAAAAACTGATCAATGATGCCGGTGGCTAAAGTAGATGTAATTTGATCTTTAAGTGAGGTGTATAATAAGCAGCTTTCTGCTGCCAGCAAAATCATAATGCCGCCCCGCAACACATCAATAGAAGCAATTCTCGAAACTCTAGGAATTGTCGCTGAATCCGGTTTAACCATACCAAAAAACTAGGAAATATATCATCAGGAATATTATATCAAATACTAGAAAAAAATTTCTCGATAACCCTACTACTTTACTTTCATTGCGTGGTTCAGCCTGTTCAGTCCCGAGCTTTCCTCCCACAAACCTTCATTAGCCAAACGAACACTATACTCCGGACGATTCTGCAAACTCGTATAGCCATCTGGCATTCCTAAAAACAAATCATAATCGCCGTTCTTTATCTCCTTTGGCAACCTCACAGATTCTCGCAGAAAAACTTCGCCCGGATACCATTTCTGGATACGAGTTTGTAGCTCTATTCTGTAAATACTTCCATCCTTACTATCTCTGAGAACTAATTGAACCGGCCGGGGATTATAAGGAGAAGCAAAACCTGTATTTTTTAACTGAACGTCAATCTTCACTTTCTTTCCTGCTTTCACTGCAGTTGGAAGTTTGGCTTGTTTAAGGACGATGCGATAGCCAAGGCGTTTTTTTATCTCTATCATACATCCCTGCCCTTCCCAATCGTTATTCACCAAATTATTATAACTTACATTTAAGAAACTGTAGTGCATTGCCGCCATTTCCTTCATTGCATGTCCATAAGGTTCACAGTCGTTCTGAGGACTGAACGTGTCGTCGCATGTTTCTCCGCCTACTGCTAAATATTTGCTTTCTGCCTCGAGATATTTTCTCAAGATGAGGTTTGTTGATTGTAGTCTACCAGAAGAATTACCGTAGTCGGTATAAGTTCCATAATCATCTGAGCTAGCAAGGAAACAATCATTATGAAAGGCAATTCTTGAGGTACTACTCCTATCAAATGCCTTTTTTAAGGCAGAAGGTTTTTTACTAACCGGAGCATTAGGGCCAGACAAAAAACGTTGTCTGATTTGCGGGGTTCGAACCTGTACCATTCGCTGCTGAGGAACTGCGTCCAGCAAAGCCATTAAAACTTCATTTCTGTCATTCCAGCTACTATCCGGAACAAATCCCCGCCCATTTGCAGATGGATCTCCAAAATAATCTGTATAGAAGTTTTCGCCCCAGATACCGATAAATCCTTCCTGAACGACTGCTATGACGTCTGAATTCTGTTGGATTAAAGGTTTTAGTTGAGCAATGTGATTCAGGACAACCTCCTTCGGCGCATCACCATATGGCGGGCATATCGCTTTATCAGGACAATCACCATTTTTGCTCTTATCCGTATAAGAAAACCTGAGTACGATTTTCAGGCCGGCCGACCTTACCGCATCAAAATCCTTTTGTAACTTTTCCAGAAACTGTGATGAGATTGGCTTGTCTCTGAAATCAGTTAGAAGATATCCCCGATAAACTAAACTTATCCAGGTAGAATAATCAGCACTGGCTTTTGCAGAATAAACTGTGCGTAGTTTTTTAAGCTTTTCTACGGACAGCTCTCCGACTGGCTCTGCTGCAGGAAAATAAAAACCCCGTTCCGGATTTGGAATGTCATCTCTGCTCTCACTGTAGATTAATGTCTTAACCTGTGCGAATCCCGTAAGGTGAAAGAAGAACGCCATAAAAACTATCGAAATAAGAATTGCTTTTCGATTGATCATCCTGTTCCCTTTCTCAATATTTTTGCAGCGTTCCTCTTTCATGATTTTTTTATGGTGTTGGAGCATTTGTGGATGAAACTTCATCAGCACCTTTTTCTACCCGGTTATTTAACAATCTTGTTCCTCCGTCAATATCCAGTTCGCCCAAAGCTGTTGTAAAAGAAAATTTTTTTATTGTCCTCCGGCTAAAAACCGCTGTCATTTAAAGCAAAAGTGTTCTTCATTGTCTTCCATTTGCCTCTTGTAAAGTCAGGAAAGTCTTGGGGCATGTTTCCTTCCGTGATGGACTTAGCCGATAAAGGAAGTATGGCACTCATTGTCACCGAGTCATAAACATCGATAGGGGTTTGTCTTTTTTGTTTTATCGCTTCCACAAATCCATTAAAAACAAACCAATCCATTCCCCCATGTCCCGCTCCTTCGGCTTGTTTCTCATACTTTTTCCATAGAGGATGGTCGTACTTTTTAAGCCATTCTTCCGCAGGATCCCAAACATCTTCATTTTTTGACTTTCCTTCAATGTAGATTGATTGATTTGCGTCAGTCCACAAACCTTCTGTACCCTGGACTCGAAAACCGAGGGAATATGGCCGGGGTAGATGGGTATCATGTTGGATACTTAAAGTTTCACCATTAGCACAATTTAATAACGTAGTGGTAATGTCACCATTCTTAAAATTGACGCTTGCGTTCTTATGACCAGGTGATAGCTTATTCACATAACTTGACAAGCCCTTAGCTTTGGAGGAAAAGGAAACGAGGTTTGTAATCCGATTTCCCCGGTTAATGTTGATAAAAGGCATTAATGGCCCTAAGCCGTGTGTAGGATAAATATCTCCTACCATATCAATATTATGCTGGGTTCTCCATTGCGCTTCACCTATAGATTTATCCGGACCAAATTCCACCCCATGTCCATAAAAATGCGCTCCGTCGTTAAAAAGAACCGGTCTTAAATCATGCTGATATCCTCCCTCTAAGTGTACTAGCTCGCCAAAAAGATTTTGACGGGCCATATTTAGCACAGCCATAACATCCCGACGATAGCAAACATTCTCCAGCGTCATATAAGACATACCTGTCTTTTCTGAAACATTGACGATATTCCAGTGATCCTCTAAAGTTAAGCCTGCAAGCACCTCGCAGCCTACGTATTTTCCTGCTTGCATCGCATCTACCGCCTGATCATGATGAAAAGTCCAGGGAGTAGCAATGATAACTCCTTCTATTTCCTTCATTTCAAGCATTCTCTTATAAGCATCTACCCCTCCAGTAAATTCCTTGGGCAGTTTTTTACCCGCCTGCTGAAATTGCTCTCTGCATAACTTCAATGAGCTTTCCTGTGTATCGCAGATGGCTACAATTTCCACATCATCCCTTAAAAGGCCTTCCGAAATATGATTTCGCCCTCTAAGGCCTACTCCTATGTATCCCAGTTTTACTTTCGATTTACTCATGCCGAAAGTAATGGAAGGAAGAATAGCAAATCCGGCTGCCGCCATCGTGCTATTTTTTATAAAACTTCTTCTGTGCATTGATTCTAAAATTGTAATTTTCGGGCGATTGATTGTAATCCGCTGATCGTTAAAGAAATGAACCGTTAACTAAATTGAGTGATAAGGATGAACAGGAACTCGTTGACAATTACGCCTTAAACTATTGTGACTCTTATCTCTGTTCATTATCTCTTATCACCTCTGTTCAAAAAACAACCAAATGTATAGCCTCTTTTAATCTGCAACGTTTATTACAACGCAATCTTTCCAAAGGCAGACGTTGGTGTTTGGAAAGTAGGAAGGCTTCCTACAGCAGCCCAACCTGAAGTAAGTTCTGTTATCGAATAATTTACGAAGCCCTTAAGATTTGTACCTAATTTCGACCGCTTCACGGAGAATTCAATTATATTCTTTCCTCCCACTGTTTTGATCTGGGAGTAACTTAGGACATCGGAAAAAGAAGCAACCGGAGTAAAAGCAAACTCGGTTGGCGCACCAGTATGTTTGAACATATCTCCCCAGCCGTCTTTAAAGCTTCCTTCCAACAGAAATTCAGAACCGGAACCCATTGGATATTGCCAGGTATTAAAACCAGTTGCTGTATTATTGTCTACATCGAGATATAAATCGAAAATCTCCATTTTCATGTCAGTGGTTCCTTCGAGGTAGAAATTGATGCTATTATCCGTAGCAAAGGTTTTCATTGCCAAGAGATTACCACCGGCACTGGCAGCATTAGTATGAGAATAGCTCACATTTTCCCAATCTTTGAAATCTCCATCAATTTTAATGTTGGGACCGAGGATGGTAACTGTATCGGAAAATACACTAGATTCATTCCCGTTTTTAGCAGTTAGTGTGACAAGAAACTTGCCTTTGCTCTTGAATACGTGCTGCGGATATTTTTTTGTTGAGGTCTCGTTAGAACCATCGTTAAATTCCCAGATATATTCCGTTGCATTTCTCGAGAAATTTGTAAAATTCACCTGAAAACCGTCAGCCACATAGCTAAAAACAGCCTTTGTATCACTACCTGTTTCTTCCTTTTTACAAGAGCCAGCAATAAGCACGATGACTACCGCACAGATTGATAAAATAAAGTTCGTTCTCATTTAATTGTTGTAAATCGTAAACACTACTTAATTTGTAAGCTTGACAAAAGATTGTTCATTCCTCCATTCTCTTCCGTCCATGTATTTTTATTTGCCATTCTAACAGAATACTCTGCCCTGGCTTTTAATCGATCAGATTGATCAGCAATTTTTAGATATAGCGCATACTCACCTGCAGGTATTCCAGCCAGACTTAGATTTTCCACAATAGAGGCTGTGGCTAAAGGCTTACAGTCCCTTATGTCATAGTTTAATTTAATCTCAGAATAACTTCCTGTAGTTTTATTTTTCAATACAAGGCTCGTAACCTTCTTATTATATGCAGGAGCATATCCGTTGTTTGTTATATCAACAGCGAAAGGATATGAGCTATTTACAGTGGCAGTGGTGGGTAATTTGGAATTTACCAAAGCAAGGCGATATCCCAGTCCTCTTTCGAATTCCTCAAAGCAACCTGACGCTTTCCATGCGCTTAGCGTTGGCTGGTAGTAATCCGTGTTGATATAAGTCCATCTCAGAAGCTTCATCTGATTACGCCCCTCCAGGCAGTTAGGTGAAAAGCCCCCAAGCGGAGGACAAGTCTCACCGCCAACCGGCACGTACAATCCTTCACTACTGATATACTGCTTCTCAGCCCCTACATTGCTATAAGTTCCATAATCATCGGTGCTTGATAAAAAACAGTCGTTGTGATGCCCAACACGCGCGATATCTGTTCCCCCAAACCCCTGCTCTTTTGTTAAAGCGGAGGTGGTGTTATATACCTGCTGTTTATAACGAGGAGTACGCACCTGAAGAAGGATCTCCTTTGGAAACGCTGATAGTAATTTGGTTAATACAGCGCGTTCATTCTCGGTTGTAGCCAAACCATTACTAGAGCTGTGCCATTCTCCCCAGGCGCCGATAAAGCCAGCCTGTACAAATGCGATCACATCTTTATTTATATCGACGATGCTTTTTAGCTGATCAATGTGCTGTTCTACTATAGAAAGCGGAGCATCAGTGCCGTTAATATCATCCGTGTAAGCAAATCTAATCACACCCTTAAGTCCCGCCTCGCGAAGTTTATCAAGGTCGGTTTGAATCAAATTAAGTATTGGCTGATCGAGTTGCTTGTTTTTGTACAGATTTAAATAAAAGACACGAACAACCAAAGTGATATTCTGGCTTCTAAAAGTTTTTAGCTGAGTGAGATTTAAACCGGTACCGTCAGAATAGGTAGGAATTGTTTTTGTAAATCCTCTCTCTGGATTGGGAAAAATATCATAAGAGATCTCATAATTCAATTTAGTCTCTTCTTCCTCTTTCTGCGCGGGACTATTTTTCTTACAGGAGGTTACCCATCCCATTATGCACATTGTCACTACTCCCAGAAGTAACCTTTTATAATAATTTGAATCCGTTGCCATTGCTTTTATATTAAATTCGCAATAAAATACTAGTTATAACCTGGATTTTGAATAAATTTCCCTTTACCCTCCGCAATTCTTGCGGGTGAAAACGGGAAAAGGACTTTATGAGGAGCTGTAAAATTTGAACCTTTTACTTGCTGAGTGCGGGAAACAAACTTTCCATGTCTGATTAGGTCAGCTCGATATTGGCCATTCTCACACCAGAACTCATGGCTTCTTTCCAGTAATATCAAATCATTGAAGGCTGGAAGTGCACTATAATTAGCAAGCTGCTTATCTCCAAGGTCGGCTCTTTTTCTCACCATGTTCACCAGATTCATAGCCTCTTGATTAGGACCTGAAATGTTAGCAATCGCCTCAGCTTTTGACAATAAGACGTCTGCATAGCGATACATAATGATATCTACCGTTGTAAGTCCGGTGGTACGCTCCGCATCCGGATGAATTTTTAGCGGAATAGGACCATAATTCATTAAACTTCCAGGATTTGTCCTGCTGTAAGTAATACCATCCGTACCAGTAAACTCTGCAATCAGCCTTGTCTTTCGTTTGTCGTTACTTTCAAAACTATCGTAGAAATACCAGGTACTTTGGATGGTTCCGAAACCACCTTTAGGAGCAAACACCGCAGGAAGCACCATCAGTTGCCATTGATTTTCGCTAGTGCCGGCATAGTCGCAAGGAATGGCCCAAATCACTTCCTTGCTATTTTTAGCGCCATCAAGATTCCACATTCCTGCATAATCGGCGTCAAGGCTATAATACTGATATGCGATGATGTCATTGCTTAAGGCTAAAACCTTATCCCATTTCTTCTCGTGCAGGTTTAAACGGATTTGAATCATTTTCGCTAAAGCCTTATTGAAGCGCCCATATTCAGCTTCCGAGGGTGCTGGAAGTCCATCAGCAGCAGCAATGAGATCAGCTTCAATAAAATCTACGGTTTCCTGGCTTGTCAATCGGGCAAGTGGCTCCTCTTTTAATGGATTTTGTAAAAGCTCTAAAGGTGCTATTACCAGCGGACCGTAAAGATCAAATAGGGTATAGGCCAGAAGCCCCCGGGCACAGCGTACTTCTGCAATAGCTCTTTTCTTTAGAGACTCAGAAACTGTTGACTTCTCGATTTGATCGATAGTAACAGTCATACGGCTTATCTTATTGTAAAAATCATCATAATACCGGGTGAAAGGGGCATCTTCGGGCCTGTAATTATGGAGGGTGGCCTTTTGCTGGTCTCCATAGGGGCCGTAAAGAATTTCAGTGGTAGCATCTGAAATGAACATCACTCCTTTTTCTGATGTAGAAAAAATACCATCACTATAGGCGCCCCTAAGAGGATAATAAGCTGCATTAACCATGGCCTGAATATCAGACTCTGACTTAGGGAATATAGCTGGATTTATCTCGGAGTAATCAATCGAAACAAGGTCTTCTGTGCAGCTACCCAGTAACAACACTATAGACGTTAGTGCAAATAGAAATTTTTTCATTTTCTTTTTATTATGGATAGGACTAAAAACTTAAGTTAAGACCTACTGTATATGTACGAATGTTCGGATAAGCTGCAGTGTAAGAATCTGTTTCCGGATCAACACCTTTATAAGGCGTAATGACAAATAAATTTTGTGCATCAACATGTACTCTGGCTGAACTAAATACTCCTTTCAATAACCTTGTAGGTAAATTGTATCCCAGCGAAACATTTTGCAAACGAACAAACCAGGCATCCTGCATGAAAAAGTCGCCAACGGCACCAGTTGGAGAAAAGCCCCAGAATGAACTTGGATTGGTTGTAGATGGGTTCGTTGGTGTCCAACGGTCTTTTATTGACCTTAAGCCACCATATCCCTGTGCTTCAATGCCATAAGCACTAAAACCATACGTTACATAATTAGGATCGGCCATTTTTCGTCCAAAAAGTCCATTGAAATCAAAGTTTAAACTGAAATTTTTGTACGTCAGAATATTTGTTAAACCAGCCATTAAACTTGGATCTGTTGTTCCTTCCATCCGTTGGTCCGCAGCATCAATAATTCCGTCAGGAGAACCCGTTCTCAGAAATCTTCCATTTCCATCTACAGCAGGGTTTCCATTTGCATCCCGAACATAGCCATCCAAGTCTTTGATCTTAATCATACCAGGCATGAGACCCGGTTGAGAAGCAGGAACGGGATCACCTGTCTGAAGTATTCCATCAGCAATGTAAGTATATCTTGCTCTTATCGGATCTTTCTCACTCTGGTAAACTAACGGCTTCCAGTCTGGGGCTCTTTCCAACCAGGTGTCTTTGTACCTTGAAAGATTTAACATCGTCCGCCAGGAGAAATTCCTCCTTTGAATGTTCCTTGTATTGATGCTAAATTCAACTCCTCGGCTTCTTGTTTTACCAACATTTGCTATAATAGAGCTAACTTCCTGATAGGAATTAAGAGGCTTGGTATCAAGCAAATCAGAAATTACATTATTAAAGAGCTCGAAAGATCCTTCCACACGGCCATTAAATAAAGAATAGTCGACTCCGAGGTTGGCACCAGTAGTCGTTTCCCATTTCAAGTCAGGATTTTCAAGTCGGGAAAGGGCTACTCCAATCTGGCGGGTTTCTTCTCCGCTTAACCACGCTGGAAACGCACTATAAGCAGCAAAAGCATTACTGTTTATCTGAGCATTACCTGTCTGGCCATAACTTAACCTAAGTTTTAATTGAGATACTACGTTCTTTATACCGCTAAAAAATGGTTCTTCCACCACGTTCCAGGCAACGGCTGCCGATGGGAACGTTCCCCACTTATTATTTCTTGCAAATACGCTGGCTCCGTCTGTACGAAGGGTGAACGTAAGCAGATATTTGCTTTTGTAGTTATAATTAACCCGGCCGAAATAAGAGGCAATAACATTCTCAGGCCCGTAAGATGATGGTGTTTGAAGATTGCTTCCAGCCCCAAGGTTGTTCCAAAGAAAAGCATCGGTGATAAATCCGGTACTGCCAGTCGAACTAAAGCGATTGATGAATTTTTGTTGCGAAACACCTCCCAATAAATCTATTTTATGGCCTCCCAGCACTTTTGAATAATTCGCTGTTGCCTCCAACAAGTAATCATCCTTATCAAGATTTGAAACAGAAGCTCTTCCATTTTCGAGCTTACCAGCTACAGTAGTGGTTGGAATATAAGTCTCACGTTTTGAGTATCCGCGGTCCACTCCAGCTTTAAGCTTAACTACCATACCCTTGAACGGAGTAATATCAACGTAGGAGTTTAACAGCATCCGTTCAATTCTTCCCTGGTCTGCTATAGTAAGCAGCGAATAAGGATTTGGCTGTAAAGCAAGGTCCGGATTAATCGGATAATTACCGTTTTCGTCCAGGGCAGGAATATGAGGCCCCTGCTGAATTGAAGCACGAATAACACCTGAGTTTTCAAATTGATCTCCGCCTAGCTGACTATTATTATTGTCTATGCGGCTAGCTGTCATATTTACACCCAGCTTCAGGTATTTATTGATCTCCTGATCTACGTTAGCGCGAAATGAATAGCGTTTAAATCCGGAATTTTTAACCACCCCATCCTGATTATAATAGTTCCCTGACAGGAGGTAACGTGTACTTTTAGTTCCGCCGGAAGCGGTAAGGTTGTGCTGCTTAGTTGAACCGTTTCGCATTACCAGATCCATCCAATTCGTTCCTTCACCAACATTATCAATCGCTTTTTGAGTATAGGGATTTCCAGGATATACTACAGGCTCACTTCTCGACGCTAATGACGCTACAGTTTCAGTTCCGTATGGAAAAACCTTGTTATCCCACATCCATTTTTCGTATTTCGCCTCGTTTCTTACCTGCATCCATTCATTCAGAGGCAATACATCGAAGGAGTTATTATACTTTTGGAAGGAAAAGTTATTCATGTAATCAATTTTCGGCTTTCCTTCTGCTCCCCGTTTCGTAGTAATTAAAATTACCCCGTTTGCTGCTCTTGATCCGTAAATAGCTGTTGCACTGGCGTCTTTTAATACTTCAATAGACTCAATATCATTAGGATTAAAAGAGTTCAGAATACTTTGAGTACCGCCGTTGTAACGATTCCCGCTTCCTGGTTGCTGCAAATCTGATATTGGAAATCCATCTACAACAAATAATGGCTGATTGCTAGCGTTAATAGAGCCGGCGCCCCGTACAAGAATATCGAGCCCTCCTCCTGGCTGTGCACTATTTTGGCGGATTGTTAATCCCGGTACTTTACCTTTTAGCATATTGCCAATTTCTGGCCCTGAAGACATCACCAGATCACTTGTTTTAACCGAAGAAATTGCTGCAGTAAGGTCCCTTTTCTTCTGGGTTCCATAACCTACTACTACTACCTCATTTAAATTTGTATTAGACTCCTGCAAACGAATGGTTAACGCTGCCTCACTGCCTATTGTAACTTCCTTCGCCTCAAATCCCACCATTTTAAATACCAACACATCTCCTTCTTTAGCAGTAATTGAGAATTTACCCTGGTTGTTAGTTGAAGTAGCAACCTTGGAATTTTTAACAGATACAGAAACGCCAGGCAGCGTCATCCCATTAGGGTCAAGGACAGTTCCAGTAATTGTAACTTGTTGACTGATGCCAACAGTATTTCTTACGCCACTTTTTGCAGCTGCATCTGAATACTGCAAACTCGCAAGCAGTAAGAAAGCGTAAAAGAGTTTTTTGTTGAGTAAATAACTACAGTCCATAATATTTTTTATTTGGCGAATTCTTAATTCATGAATATTTAATTTGTACCTACACTCACTGTCCCGATATTTTTCTTTCCTACATTATTAGCCGCCGCAGTGGTTAATATTTGCTCCAGTGTTGCTTGTTGCTCTTCAAGTTTTCTTAAGAGCTGAAACTGGGTCCGGGCCCTTATCAGGTTATGCTCGGGATAGGTTGTTTTGAAATACTTATCCCCGTCTAAATAATCCGTAAGAAACCTCACTCCCTGCATGTAAGGCAAAAGCAATACGCCGAGAGAAAGAGATTCTACTTCCTTTGGAGAGAGAAATTCTCCTGCTTCTTCTAAATATCCTTCTGCATAGGCTGCGAAAAGAGGTATATTAATTTGAATTTTATCAAGATCTGCTTCATCCTCATTAGCGGTATTGATTATTGTTCTGATGGCATCCCCAAAGTCATACGCTACTAGACCAGGCATAACGGTATCAAAGTCTATTACGCATTGAACCTTGTTATTTTCATCAAATAGCACATTATTGAATTTCGTATCATTGTGCGTTACCCGTTGAGGTATAAGGCCATACTCTCCCCAATTAAAAATTATTGACATCGCATCTTCACGATCTTTAATAAAAAGGGCTTCCTGGGTAATACTGCCAGCACGGCCGGCTACGTCTTCTTTCAAAGCCGTGTAGTAATCGCGCAGCCTCTTTTTAATGTTATGAAAATCTATGATTGTTTCCTTTAATAAGGCAACATCCATATCCGAAAGTAGCAGCTGGAAGTTTCCAAAAGCCCGACCTCCCTCATAGGCCTGCTTCTCGGTTGTTACCAAATCATAACTCTTAGTTCCCGGAATGAAAACATACAAGCGCCAGAAGGAACCGTCCGCTTCCATATGAAAAAGTTCATCACTTTTAGTGGGAACTAGAGTAAGAACTTTACGATCAGATGCTGTCTTCTTTTTAAGATGAGCGATAATAAGATCGACATTTTTCATTAATCCTGAAACATCCTTAAATACATGGTGATTGATACGCTGCAGCAGGTAATCATCATAACCGACACTTTTATTTTTTACAAAAAAAGTATCATTAATAAGACCAGAGCCATAAGGATGTATCTCGGCCGCCTGCCCATCAATCTGGAACTGCTCGAGTATTGACTCTACTTTTAAATTACTTAATTCCTTTGACCCCATTTTATAATATTTATAAACTTTGTGCACGCACACTCTTTATCTTAGGATTTATTTAAACCTCCTATCGTAAAGATAGTGTTTGCGCACACACTTTTAAAACTATTTTTGATATTTTTTTTATTTAACCCAAAAAATACAGACAAACCCGAATATTAATAGGATAAAAACAACATTCTGATATAAAACAACCAGGCATCAGATAGATAATCGAGCGTTTTATCAAAACCAGTAAATATTTAAATAAGAATTCACCTCCAAAATGAATCCAACTCCAGTTTCAACAACAAATAGATAAAGAAATAAAAAAACATTGCACTCAAGGGGTCAGAATCAGTATTGAAAACCTTAAAAAATGCAAAAAGCCAATGCCACTGCACAAAATCATTAAAGTTAAAAGATCAGCTGAAAAATACTTGAGCTAAGAAATCATTCATTTTATAGCACTTCATTAATTATGTTAGTTTATATTAAGGCAATTGCATGCCCTACCTTGGTTAGTTATTCTTATTGTAAATCTAGCATTTTACTCAGGAGAAGCTATGAAATTCAGCGCTGTAAGATTGCGCAAACGTTTGAGAAAACTTACTGAAGTTTCGCATCAGAAAAGGAGAATGCTAAGCAGACTGATGGATAGATAAGGTGGGCGAGCCTCAGAAGGAGCTTTATAACTACCGGAAATAGTTTAAAGTGGATCAATAAAAAGATTCGGCACGCATGGTCTCAAACAAGCCCTTATTGCCTCTAAATACTAGCGCAAACGATTGATTTTTCAAAGATGTTCCGATATTACTCCAAATAGATTACTTTCAAGCTTTATTAATAACTACACGGGGCATTCCTGTCTTCTTCAACACCCTTTATCATGTCAGAGAAACCAACAACGATCAAAGAAATTGCGCAAATCCTTAAAATTTCCACTTCTACGGTATCCAGAGCTTTGCATGATCATCCCAGCATTGGAAAAGAAACTAGGGCAAAAGTTAAGAAGCTGGCGAAAGACCTGAATTACGAACCAAATCAAACAGCCATTTTCTTTCAAAAGGGCAAAACTTATACGATTGGTGTAATACTACCCGAGCTTTCGGAAGTATTTTTCTCCTCGGCCATCAGTGCAATTGAGGAAGCCGCTTATAACAGAAACTATACCGTATTACTTGCACAATCGCACGACAATGAGATTAAAGAAAAACAATTGGTTGAAAAGATGAAGAACCATCGGGTAGACGGACTTCTTGTTTCTATTTCTAAAAACACAAAATCATTTGAGCATTTCGAATCATTGAAAAAATACAATATTCCAATTGTGTTTTTTGACCGTATTCCCCAGATTCAAAACATTCATTATGTAGCTTGTAACATGGAAACAGGAACAGTGGAGGCAGTGAACTATCTTTTAAAAAAAGGACACCGGACTATCGGGTTGATAAACGGGCCAACAACACTACTGGCAAGTAAAGAACGGAAAGAAGGTTTTATAAAAGCCATGTCGAAAAACCGGCTTAAGTTTGACCCAACACTGGTAGTAAATTGCGACCTTACTGAACAAGGCACGGTAGAGGCGATGGAGTACCTCCTAAAAAATAAAAGGAAACCTACTGCAATTGTAACTTTTAACGATTATGTAGCCCTTTATGCTATTAAATACGCTCGTTTGAAAAAACTTGAAATTGGGAAAGATGTGGAGTTTGTAAGTTATGCAAATCTTCCACTGATAGATTATATGGATTATAAACCGGTCGCGTCTGTGGAGCAGTTCCCGACACTTCAGGCCCAAAAAGCTACTGATACTTTGCTGGATCTAATAAGTCAACGGAGTGATAGCCAGGAGATACAAGCGTTTTATAAAGTAATTATTGAATCACAACTGGTAGAGAATACAAAGAACAACTAGGTTCTTGTAAAAACAAAACCGGAGGAATTTCTTCTCTCCGGCTCCCATTATATTGACTATATTAGAAGCTAAACGATCTCTATTTGATTATTAACCTTCATAAGTTCTTCATAGAAAGAATCTACAAAGCTATCAAGCCCCTCCTTAGTGTCGGATTCGGCGTAAAGCCTGATAATCGGCTCCGTATTAGACTTCCTTAAATGAACCCACTTTTTCCCGAATTGAATTTTTAAACCATCGATAGTAGAAGGGTTGAGATGAAGATATTTCAGATGCATCTCGGTGAGAAGAAGTTCCGGGTCAAGCCCTTCCTGTAATACTATTTTCCGCTTTGCCATATAATATCGCGGGTAGGAATCCCTTAATTTTGAAATACTTGTATTTTGTGTAGCAAGGTGACTTAAAAATAATGCTATTCCAACCAAAGCATCTCTTCCATAGTGTAGTTCGGGATAAATGACACCACCATTACCTTCCCCTCCTATAATAGCATTTACTTCTTTCATTTTTGCCACCACATTCACCTCTCCTACTGCAGCTGCTGCATAAGTACAATTTTTTTTAGAGGTAATGTCTTCGAGAGCTTGTGTAGATGAAAGATTAGAAACGGTACTACCCGGAGTTTTACCTAAAACATAATCTGAGATTGCCACAAGCGTGTACTCTTCTCCAAACATCGACCCGTCCTCGCAAACAAAGCACAGGCGATCCACGTCGGGATCAACAGCTATTCCCAAAGCAGACCCGGTTTCTACAACTTTTTTCGAAAGATCTACGAGATGTTCTGGTAATGGTTCGGGATTGTGAGGGAAGTTACCATCAGGCGTGCAATGAATTTGATGGGTTTCCTTCACCCCCAGTGCTTGTAGTAGCGGCGGCACAAAAATTCCTCCAACAGAATTCACACTATCCACAGTTATTCTAAAACCCGCCGCTTTTATAGCATCTACATCTACAAGGGGCAGAGCAAGTATCTTTTGGATATGTTTTTCTAAATAAAAATCATCGGTAATCACCTTTCCTAATTCATCAACCTCTGCAAAAGTAAATTGCTCGCTCTCTGCTATTGCCAGAAGCTCTTTTCCATCCGCATCACTTATAAATTCTCCTGCAGAGTTGAGCAACTTCAGCGCATTCCACTGCTTTGGATTGTGACTAGCAGTTATTATAATGCCTCCTCCAGCTTTTTCATCCGGCACTGCAATCTCGACTGTCGGTGTAGCTGAAAGACCTAGATCGACAACATCAATCCCCATCCCAACTAAGGTATTGACAATCAGATCACGGACCATGGGACCGGAAATTCTTGCATCTCTGCCAATTACAATTTTTTTGTTTCCTGTTTTATTCAATACCCATTGTCCGAATGCTGCTGCAAATTTGACAACGTCTATGGGAGTTAGTGCGTTACCCGACTCACCTCCTATTGTTCCCCTGATGCCGGAGATCGATTTAATCAAAGTCATATTTATTCGAGTTTTAGACTGCTTTTTCTTTCATTAATATTTCAGCTTCTTCCTCGATTATTCCGGCGAGGTAATCGTAACTTTCTTCCAGCTTCTTCACCAGCTGGATCTGCGCCAGCGTCCGTTCGAGGTTATGCTTTTCTGACCGGACTTTGTAGTAGCAATCTCCATCAAGATAATCGGTAAGAAAGCGAACAGCTTGCATATATGGCAACAGCAAAACACCATCCATCAGCGACTTTAGTTCTTCTTCCTCCAGAAAGTGTATCGCCTGAGAAAGATATCCGCGGGTATAAGCGCGGAACAGTGGAGAGTTTAACCTGATCTTCTCCAGGTCCCTTTCATCTTCTCCAGCTGAATTGATTATGGTACGAATTGCGTCGCCAAAATCGTAAGCCGAGTAGCCTGCCATTACTGTATCCAGATCCACTACGCATTGAACCCTGCCGTCTTTACTGAATAGAATATTATTAAACTTGGTATCGCTATGAATAACTCGTTTAGGGATTCTACCAGCATTTCCCAGCAATAGTATTTTTTTCATTCTCTCTTCTCTTTCGCTTATAAAAAGAAGTTCAGTGGAAATCTCTTTAGCTCGCTGCACAGGATCTTTAGTAAACGCTGCGTAAAGCTGTTCCAGGCGAACACTGATGTTATGAAAGTTCGGAATACTATCTACAATTTCCGAAACCTCGAGATCTGATAGTAAAAACTGGAATTGTCCGAATGCAAGTCCGCCCTCAAATGCCTGTTGCTCCGTTTCTACTTTGTCGAAGCTCATGGTATTCGGGATATAATGAAAAATCCGCCAATAGTCGCCTGTAATATCTTGGTAATAACTGGCGCCATTTTTCGTCATAACCACTTGCAATACTTTACCACGAGCCTCTTCATGGGCACCAAGCTTCTGCCAGATATGAGACGTTACGTTCACTATATTTTGCATTAAAGCCGGTACATCCTTAAATATCCGACTGTTAATTTTCTGCAATAAATACAGGGGAGAATCTGAGGGGCTATATTTTACTGAGTATGTATCATTAATAAGTCCCGACCCAAGCGGGACAACCGTTCTACAGGTATCCTCGATCCAAAAATTCGATAAAATTTCCTGGAAATCATATTTCACATAAACGCCTGCTTGCATCATAATCTTAATTATATTCTTAGTTTTTCCATCATTCAAGTGGAATCTGATGCAATTATTGAAATTAAAATTTGCGTTGACGGCAAAATGCACTGAGCAAGCGGTTGCGTAAGAAGGAGGGAGCTTTTGATTTAAAATAGAAATACAAGTCTTAAATGAGCAAAAAAAGGCGGGCTAAACGAGCTTCATCTCCTCAAGACTTATAAGCATAGAAGAAATGAGCGCAATTGATTGATATCTCCCCCCAATTTCTCTCTGTTCTAAGCGCAACCTTTCTCTTTTTTCAAGCTTTATTCCTACAATAATCCTAGTTACATCACTTATAAGATTACTTGCAAACGTTTGCGCTTCGCCATCCCGATTTTATCATCCTATAATTAAATACCTTCGATTTAGAATCTCACAGAAACGGTTTTTGATCCATGAAAAAAATCAATATTTCACTTTTGCCAGAGCACTTGATTACTTTAAAAGAAACTTCCAATTATCTCGACACGCTTGAGAAGAATGAGATTAAAGAAGTGTCATGGCAGGAATATCCATATTCTCCCAACACTTCTTTTAGTGTAGCTTATACTAAAAACGCAATAGCATTAAAGTATTATGTGCAGGAGAAGGCAATAAAGGCCCTTAATATTTATTCAAACCAGCCGGTGTATGAAGATAGTTGCGTAGAGTTTTTTATAGCTTTTAACGATGAGTTGGAATACTATAATATCGAATTTAACTGCACAGGAACATGTTGTGCAGGTTTTGGAAAGGAAAAGAATTCAAGAAAAAAGATTTCAGATCGTAATATTGAAAAGATAAGGCATGAAACCTGGATTAGATCAAAAGGAATCTTAGAGGGAGATATTTATTGGGAACTAACAGTGCTTATTCCACTCTCTGTTTTTCAATTCCATACTCTGGGAAACCTTCTTAATAGCAAATGCAAGGTTAACTTCTACAAATGTGGCGATCATCTTCCTGAACCCCATTTTCTAAGCTGGACACGAATCAATAATCCTACACCGAATTTTCACATGCCCGAATACTTTGGGCTCGCTCATTTTAATTAATAAGAATCATAAGATAAACAGCATATGGCCAGATTGAATCTTTTAGAAGAGACACGGTTTGAAAAGTTACCTGTCTCTATTTATCCAAATAAAAAGCTTGCATCAAAAACCGTTGCAGCAAGGATTGCCGAAATAATTCAAACAAAACAAAAAAATAACCAGCAGGCGGTACTAGGCCTGGCCACAGGGGTTACTCCGCTGGATGTTTACCGGGAACTGGTTCGGTTGCATAAAGAAGAAGGATTAAGTTTTAGAAACGTGATTACTTTCAACCTGGATGAGTATTATCCTATGCAGCCAGACGCAGAACAAAGCTACGTGCGATTTATGCACGAAAACCTCTTCAACCACATTGACATAGATCCGGAGAACATCAATATTCCAAACGGCACTATCAGTCAGGAGGAAATTAACGATTATTGTTTAGCCTACGAGAGCAAAATTAATGATCTTGGGGGTTTAGATGTACAGATTTTGGGCATTGGCAGAACGGGACACATCGGTTTTAACGAGCCAGGTTCAGCACCGAATTCCGGTACTCGTATTGTAACCCTTCATGACTTAACCAGGAGAGATGCTGCTCATGATTTTGGAGGGAAAGCTTATGTTCCAACCAAAGCTGTTACCATGGGAATCGGGACGATCTTTAAGGCTAAAGAGATTATTTTAATGGCCTGGAGCGGCAAGAAAGCGTCGATAATTAAAAAAGCTGTTGAAGGTGAAATATCATCAGAAGTACCTGCTACTTACCTTCAGCTTTCTGATAATGTTGAATTTGTTTTGGACCAGGAGGCCGCAGCAGACCTTACACGCTTCAATACCCCGTGGTTGGTGAAGGATGTTCAATGGGACGAAAAGACCATCAAAAAAGCAGTTATCTGGCTCGCAAAAACGCTTGGAAAACCTATCCTTAAACTGACAGAGGAGGATTATAACAACAATGGAATGGCGCAGATTGTAACAGAGATGGGGCCAGCCTACGACGTAAATATCAGGATTTTCAATTGTATTCAACACACTATTACCGGTTGGCCAGGAGGAAAACCTAACGCAGACGACTCTCAGCGGCCGGAAAGAAGAAATCCGGCTAAAAAACGTGTGCTACTATTCTCTCCTCATCCGGATGACGATGTGATTTCAATGGGAGGAACTTTTATCAGACTAGCCGATCATGGTCATGAGGTACACGTTGCCTATCAAACCTCCGGCAATACCGCAGTATGGGATGACGATGTATTAAGGTTTGTAGAGTTTGCGATAGACTTTGCTAAATCTCAAAACGACGATACAATAAAGCTGGAGAAGGATTATTTAAACATGAAGGAATTTTTCGGTGGTAAGTTACCCAACCAGGAAGACCTGAAAGAGATCCAGAAAATTAAAGGACTGATAAGAAAGGGAGAAGCGATTGCAGGAGCACGTTTTGCTGGCGTAGGTGATGAACGCATCCACTTCATGGACTTGCCTTTCTATGATAGAACTAAAAGGCAAAAGAGTATTAGTTACGAGGATGACATCCTCCAAACGATCGAGCTTCTTCGTAAAGTAAAGCCTCATCAGGTTTACGCTGCCGGCGATTTTGCAGATCCTCATGGTACGCATAAGATTTGCTTTGACATTATTCTTGAGGCTTTGAAGCGACTAAAGGAGACAGAAGAATGGGTAAAAGACTGCTGGCTTTGGTTATACAGGGGCGCATGGCACGAGTTTGAAGTGCATGAAATTGAAATGGCAGTTCCTTTGTCTCCCGAGGAAGTAGAACGTAAGCGCCTTGCCATCTTCAAACATCAGTCGCAAAAAGACCGTCCTGTGTTTCCTGGAGATGACTCCCGGGAATTTTGGGTTCGGGCAGAGCACAGAACAAGCGAAACTGCAAAATGCTATAATCAGCTGGGTTTAGCTGAATATGAAGCGATAGAAGCATTTATTAAATACTCATATTGAAGACATCATGCAAAAAGAAAGTTCCTCTGTGGCTAGCCTGACTCCGCCAAAAGGCCTCAATCCTATTATTATCATCGGTATTTTATTCTTTGTATTTGGCTTTATTACATGGGTAAACGGAACATTAATTCCTTACTTGAAAATAGCGTGTGAGCTAAAGTCAGAAACGGAATCGTACCTGGTAGCTACAGCATTCTTCATAGCTTATACAGTAATGGCCTTGCCCTCTTCCTGGGTTTTAAATAAAATCGGTTACAAAAAAGGAATGGCAATAGGGTTGCTGGCGATGGCTGTGGGGGCTTTTGTATTTGTGCCCGCTGCAGAAACCAGAAGCTTTAATACATTTTTAACAGGATTGTTTATTATAGGAACAGGCCTAGCCCTTCTGCAGACTGCCTCCAACCCTTATGCGGCAATTTTAGGCCCGCCAGAAAGTGCAGCAAAACGAATCAGCATTATGGGAATCTGTAATAAGGTAGCCGGTATTATTGCCGGTCTAATTTTCGGATATATAGCTTTAAAAGATTCTGATGGGATAGAGCAGCGGCTTGCAAACATGTCTTTTTCAAGCAGGCAAGCAACTCTTGACGCATTAGCGTCCAGGGTTACTATTCCCTACATCATCATCGGGATTTCCTTACTTGCCCTTGCTTTTGCAGTATTGAGATCATCTCTTCCTGATATAAATGAAGATGAAGATGACCAGTCGCGCACGAGTAGTCACAGCTCGACTACCAAAAGAAGCATATTCAGCTTTTCGAACCTGATGCTGGGAGTTGTAGCCCTATTTTTATATGTAGGTGTGGAAGTAATGGCAGGAGACACAATCATAAGCTATGGAAAAGCTCTCGGCATTCCCTTATCAACAGCCAGGTTCTTTACGCAAGGAACTCTTGCTTTTATGCTTATGGGGTATGTTATTGGGATCATCACCATTCCTAAATACATCTCCCAACAGACCGCTCTAAAAATCTGTGCTATCACTGGTGTATTATTTAGCTTAGGTACCGCCCTTACAAGCGGTTATGCGTCAATAATTTTTCTCGCGCTTTTAGGCTTGTCAAATTCTCTTATGTGGCCAGCTATATTTCCGCTGGCAATACGAGGCCTGGGAGTACATACAAAAACTGGTTCTGCTATGTTGGTGATGGCAATAGCAGGCGGGGCAATATTACCTTTGGCATACGGTGCTTGTGCTCAATACTTGCAAACTATGTTCAACTATAGTACTGCTTTTTCAAGAGCATACCTTATTATGGTGCCCTGCTACTTGTTTATCTGGTATTTTTCGGTTAGCCAGAAGTCGGTCAGGTAGGTTTTTATGAATAAGACAAAGCTTTAGAGAGCAGAAATCTTTAGCTAAAATTTATAAGTAAGTTTTAAAGGGATGAAAAGGAGATAGCTTTTCATCCCTTTAATTTTTAAAGTCCTAGCTGTCGTCGAGGTTTGAAGCTCCCATCTAACATTCACTCTATCCGGTCCACTACCGTATGCCTAATTAAAACATACACCAACCGGCAGATATAATTGAAAATTTAGAAGCAATTACGACCCTAATTAACAAACAGACAACAAAAAAACGGGTAAGAATGATATACCCCCTTACCCGTTCTGAATATAAAAGAATAACCCTAGTTTTTTTTTCCGTCAAGTACTTTTACTTCGTAAGGTTCTAATACTATCGTTATAACTTTACCAGAATATACTTTATCTGCCTTTTCAGCCCTGGCATTGTAGAAGCTATATTCACTTTCTAATCCTGTAGGGAGTTCAAATGCTTCCTGCACGTTCAGCTTATATTCTTTTCGTACTGACGAAGGATTTCTAAGAGTAAGTACTCCCCTGTTATTGTCCCATCCTGCAAAGCCATAAATATCCCCTTTATCAGGATCTCCTCCTACCCAATGTACATCTCTCAAAATATCTTTATGAGCTACTGACCAGCTTGCCGCATCTCGAAGACAATCCCAGGTACGGGTATTTAATTTGTGAGGATTAACATAAAGTTCTTGTAAACTAGTACCGGTACCGAAGAAAGACCAGATTTCATCTTCAATGTTCTTGTCATCCAATTCCAGGGTGCCTGGAAGGCCATGATCTGCGATACAAATTCCATGGTTCATCAGCGAATTCAGTGGGTAAAGCGGAGCACGTTTGACAACATTTTTAAAAACCTGCGCATCTCTGTAAGTCATCCATTGCTGCCTTTTAGTTCCGGTGCCGCTTACACCGGTATCATCGCCTGCGCGCCATATCGCATCTCCATAGTTCAACCAATAAACAGAGGGCCAGGTGCCAACGGTAAGACTGAAATATAGATCTGGTTTTACAGAGCGCATATCCGTAATCAGGGTTAACAATGCCTCAATATCACTTTGAAAGGAGATACTCGCTCCACTAGCACCGTTCCCAGCTCCAACGCCATCGAACTTGAACATTTCTACACTATAATCTTTAATAAACATGTCCGTTACGGATTTGAACCTTGTTCGATATACAGGGCCCGATAGTGAGAAGCCGTTTGCGTTCGTTTCAAACGGAGGAGATTGTTTCTTCCCGTAATCCAATCGCTGCTGTTTCGGCTCATCATAACCACCCCAGGGAGAAACCCAAACGCCGATGCCTGCCCCGTACTTTTGAGCCAGGTTCTTTACATTTTTAAATCCGGCAGGGAAGCCAGAATTAAACTGCCAGAGGGTTCGGTTATCATCCCAGCCGTCATCAAATAAATAAGCGTTCAACTTAACCTTTCTTTTCTGCACAAGGCTGTCACCAAACATTTTTATGCGGTCAAGACATACACTATCGTTAAGTTTCAGAGTAGCATAAGAAATATCGAACCAGGAATTGTAGTGGAGTTTCTGCCTGTAAGGCTGCGCCCTCTCACGTTCTACGTAATATAAAAAACCTCTTCTTAACTGGCCTGTAGGAACTACACCTAAAACTGATGATACCGTAATAGTTTGCCCTTTTACCAAAGGATTTAAACGAGGTAGAGAGGCGGCGATCGAAGAACGGGTTTGATTCACCTGACTCATAGGATGCTCCAGTGCAAAAAACATATTGTTATGAACCAGAGGTGAACCATCCACCGTTCCAACTTTCTTCACTCCTATTGCCACAGGCAGCTTCAGCATTTGAATATCCTTTATTGAAGCTTGAGTTGGGGTACTTAAAGTAATTTTCTGTCTTACATAGTTAGCGTTATTGGTCAACATGGCTTCCCAAACCACCTTTATACCGGTTTGGGGTTCTTCCATCTCAGCAATAAGTTTTTTACCGTTCAGACTGGCAGCGTAAGCAGTACTTTGAATATTCGAGTTAACATCAGCTTGCCGAACCTTTCCTTTCAGCACGAAGGAGTTTGACGATAAGATTTTACTATTGTCTAAGGTGAGTTGAAAAAGGGAAGTATTCAGGGTAAGACTTTCTCCTCTTCCTTTGTCCTCAAATCTGGATAAATCAAGCCGGTTTCCCGTGAGGCGAAATTGAATATTTAGGGCCGCATTGCCTAAACTTAAGGTCTTATCTGATATTTTAACTATTGGTTTTCCAGGGCTTGTTGCCGGATATGTTAGTTGAGCTTTTGCAGGGATATTTAATCCTGCAATTAGTAAAAGTCCGCAAAGGAGATGTCTCTTCATGCTATTATAATTTGGTTATTAATCTCCCTGGCTACTATCATAGGGATTGTAATAAAAGGAGACTCGTAAGAATAATTAGTTGAATTTCTTATTGGATATATAATTTTCCCATGCCCAGGCAGATCTCATCATTTCCGGCAACCCTAACTGCGCTTCCCAATTTAACTCCGAGCTTGCCTTCGCAACATCTCCCCAAACCTGCTCAATATCTCCCTGCCTACGTGGACCGATTACATAATTAAGCTTTACCCCTGTTGCAGCTTCAAATGTTGTTATCGCTTCTAATACTGAGCTTCCCTTGCCTGTTCCAACGTTAAAAACTTCATACTTGCTCATCATTTTATCCTGCTCTTGTCTTTTCAAAGCTGCAATATGAGCCTTGGCCAAGTCAACTACATGAATATAGTCGCGGATACAACTTCCATCCGGTGTATTGTAATCGTCACCAAATACCGTAATCGGGCCCCGTTTTCCAATAGCGCTCTGAGTAATAAAAGGAACTAAATTCTGGGGAACTCCAATAGGAAGTTCACCGATTAAAGCTGATTCGTGAGCTCCAACAGGATTAAAATATCTAAGGGAAATTATATTGTAGTTTGTATTTGCGGCTGCCACTTCTGCCAATATCTCTTCAGCAACCTGCTTGGTATTTCCATAGGGAGATTCTGCTTTTTGGACCGGAGCATTTTCTGTTACCGGCAATTGAGTAGGCTGACCGTAGACGGTGCAGGAAGATGAAAAAACAAAGTTCACCTTTCTTCCTTCAAATGCCGTTAGAAGATTAAGTATGGAAAAAAAATTATTACGATAGTATTTCAAGGGGTTTTGAACAGATTCCCCTACGGCTTTGTGGGCTGCAAAATGGATAACTCCGGAGATAGAAGGGTTATCTTTCACGAATTGGGCTACTTTGGCTTCCTCACACAGGTCAAGCTCACGAAACTCCGGTTTTTGACCAGCAATTTCAAAGATCTGATCAAGTATAGAAATACTTGAGTTATTAAGGTTATCTACAATTACTACATCATATCCGGCGTTCATCAGCTCTACTACTGTGTGCGAACCGATATATCCTACTCCGCCTGTAACTAATAATCTTTTTTTCATCATGCTTATTTTCTAAGGCTTCACCTTTTTAATATCATCAGGAATTAGCGATCACCAAGGTATTACCATCCCCGCTCAAACCGCCATATAAAGATAGCGTGCGCGCACACACAAAAGCAAATAAAAAATGAATAATAGGAAAAGGGCGTTGGTTTTTAAGGAACAACGCTCGTAAAACAGCAGAATAATAAGCTAAGTAGCAGGAATAATAGATTAAATGAAGCCCAGATAAGCAGACTCATCTTCGTCATCCAGGAAATAATTTACATTTTCCTTCGTAATAATATCCAGGGGAAGATATTTCAGCTTCTGAACATCTTTTTTAAATACAAGGTGATTCGCAAGATGTTGTATTCCCCAATAGCCTTGTCCTTTAGGATTTTGATTTATCAGAAAACTAATCTCACCAGTGTTCAGGAAGTGAACATTTTTTGGAAGCAGATCGTATCCAACTATTTTGATATTCTTTATTCGCCTTTGTTTAAGGTAGGACGCAATTTCAAAAGCTTTGGAGGTGGTCACAAAGATACCCTCTAAATCGCTTATGTTTTCGATGGCATCTTCCAGTTGTTTAATAAAAGAGGAAAAGTTTGAGCTGTTAAGTTCTATCTTATCCAATCGATACTTCTGCCCTATCTGCCCTTGCGCAAAGTAATTTCTAAACCCTTGCTCCTTCTTCTTAAGGTGGGCTGCATTGCTTATATCTTCATCAAAATGAGCAATAAGTATAGAACAGGGATTGGGTAAACCGTAATGCATCAATTTACCTGCTAACAAGCCGCTCTGGTAAGAATCCTGACCTATGTAACTTAGTGGTTCGTAATCAGCTATTTGAGTGTTAAATAGCACAAAGGGTATTTTATCCGACTTCCATTTCTCAAGAAAAGGAAGAACCTCCCGATAGAATATAGGAGACAATAAAACGCCGTCTACCTGTTGTTCTGTCACCAGATTTGCTTGTTCAATAAAAGAATTTACATCGTAGGGATTAAATAGAAATTCGGTTACCTGAACTCCGAACTGTTTAACTTCCTTGCTAGCCTTTAGTACTCCGATTCTAGGAGCGTGCCAGTAAGAATCGAACTGTTCATCGGGGATTAATGTAGCAAACCTGAACACTTTATTGGAGCCCAAAGCCCTAGCCATCAGATTAGGTTCGTAGTCCATCTCCTTTATTATTTTCAGGATCTTTTCTTTGACCTTCTCGGATACTCTTCCCCGGTTATGCAATACACGATCAACTGTTCCAGCGGAAACATTCGCTTTACTCGCAATATCTTTTATGCGGACGTTCTTATCCTTCATTTTCTGACCTAAAATACAAATAAAAGCATTTTTAAAATACGAGGCTTCCTATGGATCCAGATAATTAAACTTTGCCGAGGCTGGCTGATAAAAACGTTTTCATAATTCCTTCTCTGATATTCATATCTTTTTAAGTCATACAATAACAACGCAAGGGATTGTACACTCATCAACGTCATACTTAGGTAAATCAACCATGGCTCGAAATAGCCCTCGTTCTATGAATATATATAGTTATCGGGTGCCTAATTAAATACCTCTTACATCAAAGCTTCCCAAACCTCTCCTTCAACTCGATACTGTTCCTGTCAGACCAGGGCTCGTCGTTTTTAAAGTAACTTTTTTTGATACCATAACTTCTTCAACAGGAAGAAATATACACCCAATTGTGCTGTTTTGCACAATAAATATTTGCGGTAAAATTACGATCATGGGGACGGTACCTATTCCTGATTCTTTTTTAAAGACCCCCCCCATTAATAGAGGTGTCGATTTCGTACCTTATGTATCGGAAACGGCGGTTATTAAAGGCAGGGCAACACTGAACAGACACATGATCAGTCTGATCACTGAAGGGGAAAAAGTAATGTTGGGATCAAAGAATGCTGGCCGAAGGCGACAAGGTAGTTTCCAGGAAAGAAATCTCTGCAACTCATACCGGGGAACTAATGGGCATTCCCGCCACAGGCAAAACTATCACTTTAAAAGTGATCGATATCCTTGCACTGGAGAATGGCAAAATCTGCGATCACTGGGGTGAGAATAATTTTGTATCTAAAGAACCGAAGCCTAATCTAGGAACTCGCTGAGATCAGATAAAACACAAGTGGCACGTTGCAAAACAACCGATAAACCTATTGACTTAGCTGCCAGACCTATTTCTTAAACATTAACGCCAATATTCAGAAATTGATCGCGGTAACTCGCCGGCGAGAATTTTGTATTCTTCTTAAAGAAATGGCTGAACTGTTCGGGGGAATTGAAATTGAGCTCATAGGCTAGTTCTTTTACCGGAATGGAGCTGAATTGCAGTGAACGTTTGGCTTCTGCAACCAGTTGTCCGTTTATGATCTCTTTAGCGCTTTTGTTACTGCATCGCCTGCACAAATCGCTCAAACGCCGGGCAGTAATTCCCATCAGCTTAGCGTAATCACTTACCTCCCGGTAGCTTTTGAAGTGCGAAGTAAGTATTTCCATAAATTGCCGGTACAAGATATAATCCTGACTATCAAACATCGTTTCATCCGTTAACTTTATATTCGCCAGCTTTATCATAATAATTTTGAGGTAGGCGGCCAGAGCATCCATCTGATTATTATAAGGAGCCTGTTCAAATTCTTCAAGCATCGCCTTAAACAGCGAAGAAAGCTCCCGCAGTTCCGTATCACTAAGTTGGAGTTTCTGGTTAGCAGCCGCATTATTAAAAAGTACTGCTTTGCAATTGCTGGCACTAGAAGGGGCTTTTTCCCAAAAACAATCCCCAAAGCATAAAAGATATCCAGTAACAACCGATGCTTGTTTAAAAACATATAGCTGCCCCTTTGCCAGTAGAAATGCGGTATTGCTTGAAACTTCGAAGGAATGATCATCAACAGTCAGCGTGCCGGAACCATTCTCGATTAGGAGAACACGGTTGTAAATAAGCCGGTTTGCGAAATCTGTATCCAAGCCAGCCTTATCCAAGCGACAAATGGAAAATGAATCCTTGATAGCTGTTTCTACAAAAATTTTTGACGCCCCCATAATCGAAGAAATTTAAAGGTAAAAATTTCGCCTGTCAATATTGACATGTGAAAGGCCATTATTGATATTCTCTGCCGATACCAGCAAAACTAATTTTGACCTAATAAAAATTTTACGTTATGTCAGTTAATCGTCTCAAATCAGTAGCTGGAATCCTTATTCCAGATAGTACCATTGCAAGTCAGGCAACCGAGCTTTTGCTTGAACACGGTACAGAATTTATCTTTAACCACTCACTGCGGGTTTTTCTGTTCTCCTCACTGAATGCGAAACGGAATGATCTCGAGCACGACAGCGAGCTACTTTATGTCGCCTCTGTGTTCCATGACCTTGGCCTGGTACCGCAGTACAGCAGTCCTGACCTAAGGTTTGAAGTCGCCGGCGCAAATGCAGCCCGTGATTTTCTTAAGAGTCATGGAATAGCAAAAGATAAGCTGCAGTTGGTATGGGATACTATCGCCCTGCACACTACTATTGGTATCGCTGAGCACAAAGAGAATGAAGTTGCATTAATGTATAGTGGAGTCGGGCTCGACGTAATGGGAGAAGGATACGAAAATTTAAGTGCAGCAAACCGGGAGGAGATCATTTCTTACTTCCCGCGTAATGACTTCAAAAAGAAAATCATTCCAACTTTTTTTGGCGGATTCGAACATAAAACCGAAACAACTTTCGGGAACATCAAGGCCGACGTCTGCGCCTACATGATACCGAACTTCCATAGAAAGAACTTCTGCGATTGCATCCTCCATTCACCCTGGTCAGAGTAAAAAATAATAGGTGAAGCTTTAAAAGTTCAAAGCCAGGCTTAGATTAGCCAGGCTTCCTATTTTAATATGGAGAGTAACAAACCGAAATAATCGTCTCCGTCTAATCGTTTATTTTTACAGACCACCTATTTATTTGACCCCTCTGGTAACATATTGTAAAAAAGGGGATAGGTATGGTGATTTATAGGCCTCGATACTTTTAGGTAAAGTTAAACTGATAGCTGGTTTCGAGTTGTCTTCTATCCATGTCTGATGATACTGATATTCAAATGTGCCATCATCATGCTGGGTTAAAATGCTTTTTAAAACTCAAACAAAACATCCTTCTCTTCATCGTGCCACCACAAAACTCCATCTCGCTTAATATATCGTATAAAACCGTCCCCAAACCAGATCTTATTGTCTTTTCGAGTTCTAGAAAAACAAAAGGCCAGGGTATAAAACACTATAGCATTTACCCCTGGCATCTCCATTACTCTCGTTAAGACCTTGAGCTCTTTCAGGTTCTTCTGCTTCTGTTCTTCCAACATTAGAATCTTTTCGACATCGTCCATCTCAGGTTCCATATAATTACTCATCCCTTTAACGTAATCTGTAGCCATATGCAGTGCCAACTCTTTCAATTCCTCATCTGTAGGCTCCCGCCAAAAAGCCTTGACGTATTGCTCAGCCTCAAGATCTGATAAAATAGTATCGACAAAATTTCCATTTTCGGGTAGGTTGTCCATGTTCCAAAGGTTTAAATAATAGAAGCTTAATTTAAAGGCTAAACAGAACAAGAAAAATGATTTAAAACACAAAAGCCGAACTTAATTAGAACGGCTTTCATCTATCATCTCTCCTAATTAAAGATATATCTCGACCTATTATAGCGACTATTAGCTGAGCTTTGCATCGCTTACTCTAAGACTAGATTTGGTCAATTAACTAATTCCGGACTTTGTGAAAACGCTCCTTCTATTACTAAATCAATTGTTTTTATTAATTGCTGCCGATGTTCTGGCGTCTGGCTGTCGGGATCAAAACCAAGAATACTATGAGGAGCTCCTGGAAGGCTGAAGTAATCTATTGAGCCAAATAGTATAGCCATAGCAACTCCAATTCCACAATCCGAATTTGGAAAAAATGGGTTTACAATGTTCAGCAGCATGGATAATGCTTTTTCTCTCGTCTCATCAACAATACTAAATAAGGGGTCATTAGTACGTAACTGTTCCTGAAGAATGTCGCGCCATTCTTCACTTTCAAAAATAAAATTGACCCGTTCAACCATCAATGATCTCACGAATTCCTTTACCTCTTTGCTTGAGTTAATATTGAATTCAGGCTTACTCAATTTTCCAAGTTGCTTAAACCAGAAATCCTGACTTTGGATATATGCCATTTTAAGCTCATCCAAGTCATCAAAACAAGTTTTAAAAGCTGAATCACTAACGTTTGCCTCCGCTAACAGCATCGCAACCGTTAATTTCTTCCAACCAAACTTTTTAATTAGAGTCCTTGCAGCCTCCAAGATCGTTTTTTTCGCAATTTCTTGATTAACCATTGTCTTAATTTTTGTTTTTATTAAATTTAGACAGTCATGAAAGAAAAAAATAGGACCTAAATCACTTTTTTGTAATTATTTTAACAAAAAAAATAAATATTAAATACAAAGAACACCACAAGTTATCTCAGAGATCAAATAAATATAAGCCATTTAGTACATCTCATAGGTATATGAGAAAAAAGAAGCACAGACATGTAGAGGAAGAACTATTAAATGCCTACCTCAAACACACTATCTACAATTATCTGAAATTCGAAAGTACATCCATGAAGAATAATTAGAGCAGCAATCAGCGTTAAATTTCTGCATAGGTATACAGACTCTAACCTTATAATTCCCCGCGACAGTCAGGTCATATAACATCCCAAAGTCTAATTCTTGCTTCGATTTATCTCCAGGTTTCAAAGACGTTAATTTTCTATCTCCAACCATATAGTCGACATCTATATCTTGAAGCTGCAATTTCTCATACCTACCAGCTTTGTTTTGTTTTTGAATCTCAACAACTGCTTCTGCGTCGCCATCATAGGTAGATTGTTGCCATTCAGCAGGAATTGTTGCAACCTTGCTTCCACGATTAAAATGTGTCATTCTAATCCATTTGTAATCTGTAGTAGAATAACACTTTTCACCTAACTCAAAGATGGTCTCTACTTTACAGGGCTTGGTAACTTGAAGAAAAAAGTTTATCAGAAATACTAAGAGTATTGATAAGATTTTCATGTGAGTTGATCTTTAATAAGTATGGCACTACTATTCATGATATTTAAGATTAAAACGACCTTCACTTAATATAACCTTTTTACCATCATTTTGGCCTCTTGCATTAAATTGAACAGAGATGCTTAACTTTTTAATAATTGCTGACATCGGCTTTGATTTTGAAGCACATAAGTATAAGAAAAAGCAGCGATAACCCAAGATTATACTTATGCAATTGGGAAATTCTGCCCTTGATTTTCGCATCGCTCCATAAAGTTCTTACCTTGTTTGGTAAAACCAAAATCTGGCCTATGAACATTTTTGGAAGGATCTTCTCCAGTATAAAATCTTCAGAAAGGGAACGAGAGGAAAACGCTGTCGGGGAGGAAAAAGAAGCATTTACGCAGTCTGAAATTAATCCAGATATTCCCCAGAAGACTAGGGCTCCGCGATCGCATGTTGGTTATGTAGAATTCACTTTTGCCGCCTGCCTGCCGGAACTTTTGAATATTGAAGACAGTGATTGGGAAACCGATTTTAATGGGAATGAGATTTTCGACACCCTCGCGCTTCTTAGCATTACTGCAGACAGGGAGCTTTTAATAAAGCAATTTGAAGATCTCCACAATTCGGATGTAGAGGTTTTTCATAGTGCGAATGATATTCAGGTTTTTGCTTATTTTGATCTGGATAAGGATCCCACCGACCAGAACGACATGTTCCTATTTGGATTGCGTTGTGAAAAGAAAGATGAGGAATTAATCATCCAAAAACTCCTTGATATTTATAGAAAGTTAAAAACTACAGGCGCTTTTGAATTCCGAAAATATGGCCATACCCTATTCGACCATGTATTTTATTCGCATTACCATTTTTATGAAAACAATTACAACTCAAATAAGCGAAAGATAAATTTTCATAAATCTGGAAAGGAATAGAAAGGAAAAAACCATTACTATTCATGATATGCTAAATCAAAACGACCTTCACTTAAGACAACTTGCTTACCACCATTTTCTCCAGTGGCATTAAATCGCCCTGAAATAATACGCCGTTGCCGATCTATATTGGTAATGATTAGCTCTCCTTCTTTTAACAAATATTCTACCCCACCAATAGTGAATTCATTTGCAGCATCACTTAAATGATAGATTCCAGGTTTGGCTAAATTATCAATTCTCAACACAATGGATTCTTTATCTTTAAATGCGGCAAGACTTACTAGATTGTCAACTACAGAAGTAAATACTGCAGGGTAAATGGTTGAAGCTTCCGGGATCCATACTCTCCCATCTACCAAACATCCAAAAGTATTTTTACCTTCCTGCGTTTGGGCGGGTAGCTTATCTTTTTTTTCCACACTGCTTTTTTCACATTGGACATTGGTAAAAGCGAATGTTACGATCAAGAGCATCCAACTTTTTATTTTTTTCACTTGGCTGGTTTATTTCCTTAAAGGTTTAGCGGGCTATTAAAGTCCCTGATTCCAGAAATTGCATTTTTTCGTCCATTTACAACAAAGGACGTATCTATTTAAAAAGACAAAAAAGGAGCTTCCCCTCTTCGGCCTGTGAGAGTAAGGGTCTAATTAAACGAAACTCATTATCGATAGAATGAGCAGTATGGTTTCCTTCAGAAAGTATTGAAGCTAAAAGCTTTTTTTCACAAGCATAAAAGTCATAATGTAAATAATCATTTCCAATCAGGGATTCAATCGACACCGATGATTCATCAAACCGATTGATAATGTCTACCTTATAAAGTGTTTTACTTGTAGAGATATATTCTTCATTATAAAGTATCTCTCCAAACCTTCGCAATTGGTCTGAAAGTATTTCCCTGGAGAAATTAACTCTCTTTGAAAGGTACCATCCCTGGCTAAACAAGGTGGTTAATTTTCGAAAATAAAGAACCCTTATAAAAACTTCAGAAGACGGATCGAGGAATTCGTTACTTTCCAAATCCTTCAATGCAGATGAGAGAATTTCGTATGTATATTCAAAATCAGAATCTTCATTTTGAATAAAAGTCTGTTTATCACTTCCAAAAAAAAGACTGACAACTTCGTCAGGTTTAGCTACCAGTTCATTTCGATCTTGAGGAAGACTTTTTATCAAAAAAATTAAATCTTCCTTTTTTAAAGGTCTGAGCTCTTTGCCCTGATTAATTATATTACAAGCTTTATATTCATTGAAACTTTGGGGGATAATAAAATCAAAATCATATTGCGCCTCCCAGTCGATTATTTTATCCATCTTACTTTCACTTTAGAGATAAAATATTAGGACTAGCTATAGTAGCAATCAAAAAAGATACTGCTATTGGCAAAAAAAGAAATAGGATGATCAATAGATATAAGAATCGCTTTTTCCTGGATACAATGGCCGCAATGGAGAAGGAAATGAGGTATAAAAGGAAAATAGAAAAGGTTAGGAAACCCATACCCACAGAAGCTATTCCCCCTGCTGGGTTATTATCGTACTTTTCTGAATTAATCCAATACACCAGGTAAAGCCACCAGAGGATATAATAGATAAGAAACACTATCTCCGCATTACTTAACTTTTTAATAATTGCTGACATCGGCTTTGATTTTAAAGCATAAAAGTATAAGAAAAAGCAGCAATAACCCCAAATTATACTTGTGGCAATTGGGAAATTCTGCCTGTTGTAAGTAACTAAATGGCACTTATCCCCCGAATAGTACTCCATATTAAAAAACATAGCAAATGATTATTCCTATCCAGTTTTTTTGACAAAAATTTTCCTTCCGAATGATTTTAACTCAGCGAAAGCATCAAAGGAAATAAGGTCATCCGCAATGGTATACTCATTAAGCATCTTTTCAATGCCCACGTTTACAGGTGTAAACACTAGAGACTCGCGCAGGATAAGCAATTGATCTTTAACAATTTTCATCGTGCTGCTTCTTTCCGGGATACCGATCAACCTAGGAGGAATTGCAATTACTATTACAATTGGTTTAGGATCAGTCTTAAAGTAGACAAAAAGCTCCTTTGCTTTTTCCTGCTTAATTGTCTTATCATTTTGAAAAACAAGAGCATCCAGTTTTTCTCCAGCTTCATTCACAACTGAATAGTTTGCTTTCGGAAGTCTTTTGTAATAAGGCACCCTGTCCTGGCAAATACCCCTTACTGCTACCAGCACTGAAAAGCCTATTAAAATTAGAGCTTTGTGTTTCATAACTTGCATCATTTTCTTACATTAAAACTTCTTGCTGCCGCGAAGCTTTTGCCTATATTGATTCCCGTAGGCAGCTAGATTAATCTGAAGCCTCCCACAGTTTACCATACTCAATCTTCCTTATTGAATCAATGTAATTATTCAACTCCTTGCTGTTATAGAAATCCAGAGCTTTCATCAAGTATAACTTATCTGAGGGTTCGTAGGCCTTATATTCCTTCGCCGCCCATTTGTTTGCAATTCGTTGAAGACTTTCACTAGTATAATAGTTTATACCCAAATTAGATATCTGGATGTAGGATGATCCGTCTTTAGTAACTGGCGTTAGTATTTCACAATCACTGATTATATTTTTGGCGCTCGCTATCGGGACACTCCTTTATCTATCGGATTTTGGCATCTTTTGGGGCTAATAAATAAAGTTCACCTTTCTGGTCTAAAATAGTATCTGTTGATATAATAGAATTAGCTAGCTCATTTGTAAGTAAAACAATATTCCTTGAATCATTATAGGTAATATCCGGAAGATCCCGATATATAAAACGCCATATATTAGATCCTTCATCAAAATAACCAGATGAAATATGTCTTTTATTTAAGTAAAATGAAAGCATAATGAAGCGTCGTTTTTCAAAAGCAGTTAGATTTCCCAGAGCATCTCTATAATCAAAATTTAACAAACTATCGTTTACGTACAATTTACCATCTTTAATATTATAATTTATATTAAGAATATCACTTCTTTTAGGAAGCTTTATTAACAATGCTTTCATCATTAATAAAGAATCTTGTACATTCTTAATTTCATCTTCAAAAACAATCTTATTTCTTTCCGGAGGATTTTTATAACAGGAGTAGATAGATGAAAGAATTGTTACAAATGCAAAAAGTTTCCAAAATTTCATTTCCTAGTATTTAAACTTCATGTTATAACCCTTGATTATCATTTCATTATCACGTTTCTGATCAAACCATCCTTTGAAATTTGCTATACCTCCGTCCCATCTTGACACCTGATTTAAACCTGCCCCAAAAAGCGCCATATTTAAACTAATTGATTTATTCAAAGACCCTAAGATGCTCCAACGTTTTAAGGATATTGCCGTTTTGCCTGAACAAGAAAAAGAATTTCTCCTTACTACCGTTGACCACTTTATTAAAGCTAGTAAGATTAACCTAATATAAGATTCTTGAAAGCTTCTAAAACGAACAAAGCCCGATTCAATTAAGAAATTGGCTTTGTTCGTTTTAGATCTAGACTCTAATGAATGTATAAAACTATTTCAGAAGCTCTGCTATTCCACTAAAGGTTGGACTATTAAACACTTTTTGCTTTAATTCTTCAACATTCCAACTTGTCTCCCAAAACCTCTTTTTCTTTTCCAGCCTTTTAATGATTTCTTCTTTAAAATCATCCAATGACACACTTTGTATTTCTGGATCGTATTCAAAGTCAATAAGAATTTGTCGTCCTTTTAAAAGGGGATTTAATCCCCACAATCCAAGATACTTAACTTTAAAAGCTTTATTTATTTTATACTTATGCCCTAATCTATCTACTAGCTGTATTCGCCCGACCAAGCACGTCTTTTAAAGCTCCACTAATTTCTTAAAGTTTTGTGGATAGAGATCTCTGATATTCTTATGGTTGATCGTCATGATATTCTCCAAGGCGTATTTTAACCACTGGTA
>NZ_JAFEWE010000006.1 GCF_017355785.1 Desertivirga arenae | reverse complement strand
CGTTTTCTTGTAAGACTCTAAATAAAGCCTACCGAACTTCTTACCCTTGATTTCTTTTGACATCGTAACTTAAATTTAGTGATTAATACTTGTTCGTAACGATGTTAAGTTTATACAGGACGAGTCAAAGACAGCCTTTGTGTGTCGTATTGAGAAGTGAAAATGCGACGGGTTGGGGGTGTCAGAAAATTAACAATTGCTTAACTTCGTCTTTTAATTCAAACAACAGTTTTGCAGTCATGATGAGAATGTCCCTATGGGGCGCTTTTTTATTTCCTTAACAGATCACAACATGAAATATTTTACCTTTTCCATCACAGTTTTAGTACTCGCATTTTCATCGTGTACGTCGAAATTCTATACACCAGCACTTATTAATTCAAATGTTTCTTACCAGCCCAAACCTCTTTCCTCGGATTCAGTAAAAGCCGCAAATTATCTTTCTGGAAGTATTAATAACGCCCTGGGTGAGATGATGGCCGATGAGATTATTTTTGGCCAGTTGAATTACAACCGTGCTCATGTTTACAACAATGTAAATATTGTCTACGGTGCTTATGGCTTTTTAGGTACTTATAAAAATGGCGCTCTGGATGTTGGTGAACCCTATTATTTTGAGAAGAAAAGTTTTTCGGGAGGAGGAGGTCGCCTCTCGGCGAATTATTTTCTGCGTATGGGCAGAGCTGATTTTCGAATAATCGGGTTTGAGTTAGGAGTCAGCCGGGAGTTTGGTGAATATTCCCGCTTCAGAGATGAAGTGCGCAGCGCCAAGGATTTTTATAGCGACGCAGGGAATGTTGTTACTACCGCTGGCCTGACTACTGAAATCGCCTGGCATACGAAACGATCTTTAATGAATCAGCATGCTTTTCGCCTTTATGTGGGACCGGCATTCCGCCAGAACAAGATGGAGAACAAGTTCAATAATGTAACCACCTACGAAACCTCAACTACTCGTTCTTCGGTTTTCTTATCTTACTTCCTGCAAGTGCAGAGGTTCAATTTCTCGTTCGATGCAAGCATTTTTTCAAGCCGTTTTGGATTGGGGTATCGGTTTTAGTGAGGTGTAATAACGGGGCTTCCGCGTATCTTAATCAGTGATTACCATTAGGAACAAGGCTTTTTTCGACATTATTGTTGGTTTATTGGCTTTCCAATCCCAACAACTTGAATGCTTCCTTCCGGTATCTCTCCAGGTGCTTGTCGTACTCTTTCTTATCCTGGATCATGCTTAAATAATAGTACGCTCCATCCGATATCACGAAAATCAGGTCAGACACCCTTGATGCATCTTCACATTTAATCAGACCCTGATCATTGCAAACCTGAATAAGGTTTTGAAGCCAGCCCCGTAGTAGCAGATGGAGTTCGCGAAAGCGATGCTTAATTACCTCATTACGAAATATAAGAGCGAAGCAGTTATAAAAGACGCTGTCGTCAATGTAACTATCCCATTTTCTTGAAAATATATTGTGCATAACGGTGACAAGTTTTTCGAGGGCATTACCTTCTTCTGACTCAGACAAATAAATGTTCTCGTATCTCATCACAATAAGATCAATAAGCCCGAGGGTCATTTCTTCTTTGGTTGCAAAGTAATGGATAATTAAACTCTGGCGCATATTAAGCTCCTTGGCCACCTTTCCGAACGAGGTATTTTCGATTCCTTCACGTTTTGCTACTTCATAGAATGCTTCAATAATTCGTTTTTGCTGGTCTTCTTTTAAACTTCTTCTGCCCATATAGTTTGTTAAAAATAGATTTTAGGTGCGAAGAAAGGATAAAAAAAATAAATTGACTGAATAGTCAATTTATTTAATGAGTATTTCATGCCGGCTTAACATATCAGCTTTTCTTTTGCAGAAACTAAAAGGTTGACATGAAAACACTCTACATTACTTTTATTGCATGTCTCTTGCTATGCTCCAGTCTTGCTTTCGCACAGGAGAAAGTCTCGGGCATCGTGAAAGACGATCAAGGCGAAATTCTCATTGGGGTACATGTGAAAGAAAAGGGAAAAACGAATGGTGCCCAAACAGACATTAATGGAAAATTCATCCTAAGCGTTACAGATCGAGGCTCTGTCCTTGAAGTTTCCTACTTGGGATTTATTAAACAAGAAGTTTCGACCGCTGGCCGGAATACAATGACTATCATCCTTAAAAAGGACCAGGCCGAACTGCATGAAGTTGTTGTGGTAGGTTATGGTACCCAAAAGAAAGTGAATTTATCAGGAGCTGTCGATCAGGTCAGTTCTAAAGCTTTATCCAGCAGACCAATTGCAAATGTGGCTCAGGGACTACAGGGATTGGTACCCAACCTTAATATAGACTTTGGCTCGGGTGCACCTGGAGCTGCCGCTAATATCAATATACGTGGAATAACGTCTATAAATGGAGGAAACCCGCTGATATTGATTGACGCAGTACCTTCTGATGCAACAGAGCTAAACCGGCTTGCACCGCAGGATATTGAAACGATTTCGGTGATTAAGGATGCCTCTGCTGCGGCTGTATATGGTGCCAGGGCGGCATTCGGCGTAATTCTTATTAAAACTAAAAGCGGATCACAGAACGGGGTCAGGGTTAGTTATAGTGCTAATACATCGCTTAATAAACCTACAGTGATCCCTGAAAAGGTAACTGATCCCTATATCTTTTCAAGGTTACTGGAACTCTCCACCAATAACACACCTTGGGATAATGTCAACTACAGCGATCAATATTATCAGTATGCGAAACAGCGCTCTGACGATCCATCTATCCCGGGCGTAAGAATTAATCCGAGCGATAAGGGTCTTTGGGAGTACATGGGTAACCAGGACTGGACTCAATATTTTCTAAGCGACAATACAATTTCACAGGATCATGCGCTTTCTGTAAGTGGTAGATCTGAAAAAGCGACCTATTATTTATCCGGAAACTATAACCGTCAGAACGGTATCCTTAAAATTGCTGACGATTATTTCGATCGATACAGTCTTCGTAGTAAAGTAGATTACAAAACTACCCCTTGGCTAAGTATAGGAAATAATACTTATCTAACAACTACCCGCCGGGATAACCCAACTAATTATTCTATCTCTGACATCTATAACCTCTTTCCAACCGCTTATGATAAAAACCCTGACGGAACCTGGGCTAATACCAGTGTGGGACGTACCGGAGCGATGTTAACGGAGGGAGGAAATAGTAGTGATAAGTATTTCAGCTTGCAATCTCAGTTTAACTCGGAACTATCGCTCATTAAAAACATTTTGAAGGTTAATGTTGATTTTACTTATCGTCGTGGGGCAGATAATTATCGCGAATACAGCACTCCTTATAAAATTGGGTATGGGCCTAATGACATCCGGGAGGAAGGTACGAGTTATGCAAGAAAGTGGGCTGGATTTAGTAATTATAGCGTGCTGAACGCTTATGCTACTTTTAATAAAAAGCTTGGACTTCATGATGTTACACTACTCGGAGGTTTTAATCAGGAATATTTTCGGGAGGAAGAGACGGATACTAAACGCTTCGGTCTTATTTCTGCCTCTTATCCCACCATCGGTTTGGCTACCGGGGATCTGACAGCAACCGAAGCAATCAGGGATTGGGCAATACAAGGTTTTTTCTACCGTGCCAACTATATTTACAAAGACAAGTATATTGTTGAATTTAACGGCCGGTACGATGGTAGCTCAAGGTTCCCTTCCGACAAGCGTTTTGGATTCTTTCCTTCTGCTTCTGTTGCATGGAGATTGGATCAGGAATCTTTCCTGAAATGGGCTAATCCAGTACTTAGTAATTTTAAGTTGAGAGCATCTTATGGATCTTTAGGTAACCAGGAAGTTTCAAACTATGGTTACATCTCCACTTTAAATCCCTACACTTCGGGTTATCTTATTGGAGGTAACCTTCCATTGGCAGTATCGAGCCCTGGCCTTGTAAGTCCTGATTACACCTGGGAAAAAGTAACTACCCGGAATGTTGGAACAGATATCGGGCTTCTTAACAACAAGTTAAACTTAAGCTTTGACATTTACGAGCGGAATACCAAGGGGATGCTAACTCTTGGACGTGATTTACCTGACGTATTGGGTGCTAGTGAACCCCGGGAAAATGCAGCCGACCTTCGGAACCGCGGCTGGGAACTTTCTATGGGATATCAAAATAGTGTGAAAGCGGGTAGGAGCCCCTTTTCGTTTGGCGCCCGGTTCGTATTATCGGATAGCCGTTCGGTTATTACGAAATTTGACAACCCTGGGCAGAGTTTGCTACAATACCGCAATGGAATGGAGCTTGGAGAAATCTGGGGACTAGAAAGCGACGGCCTGTTTAAAACCCAGGCAGAGATTGATGCTCTCGACCAATCCTCTATTATCCCCTGGGGAGCATTATCTATTGTACCGGGATGGCCTAAATATAAAGACCAGGATGGAAATGGCAAGATCGAAACGGGCGTAACAGCGATAGATCCGAAAGATATGTCGATCATCGGTAATTCTACCCCACGCTTCAGATTCGGTTTGGATTTAAATACAAGTTGGAAGGGTTTCGATATCCGTGCTTTCTTCCAGGGGGTGGCAAAGCGTGATTACTATCCACTGGATTATCTCTACTGGGGCTTTTACCAACAGCCTTATGCCGGTGGGTATCCTCATTTGCTTGATTTTTACCGACCTAATAATGATAGCGCTGCGGATATGGCAAGGCATTCTCAGGCATTCATAAATGCAGGCCTTGCCAATCAGAATCTGGATGCAAGGTATCCCATACTGCAGGCCTGGCTTGCGGATGTAAACCTTGGTACTACACCTGGAAACGCTAAAGGTTTGGCAATTCCACAAACGGGATATATGCTTAACGGCGCTTACTTACGCTTTAAAAACCTTACAGTTGGGTATACTCTGCCTGCTACCCTAACAAATAAATGGCGTGTATCTAATGTGCGTATTTATGCCAGCGCTGAGAATATCCACGAGTGGTCTGCAGTAAAGAAACACTTTGATCCCGAAGCTATAAACATTAACTCAAGCATAAACCCTTCAGCAAATACCGTTAGGAGCGGGAACGGCTATGCTTATCCATGGCAGAGAAGATATTCAGTAGGCTTAAACCTTAATTTTTAATAAGCTAATTATGAAAAATATTACACTATATCTGGCAAGTATCGCCTTTATTGCAATTAGCCTTGGTAGCTGCAAGAAAGATTTTTTAGAAAGACAGCCGCAAACAGCTATAGGAACTGAAAACTTCTTCAATAGCGAACAAGACCTCAAGCTATACATTAATAACTTATATAACTTTCCCGGATGGGGTATCTATAATGCAGACAGGGCAACTGATAATGCTGCTACTACAGGGGCTGTGGAGATTAAAACGATGATGGCAGGTACTCCAAGTGCTTCCAGTATTACAACAGGCTGGAACTGGGAACAGTTACGAAGCGCTAATTACTTCCTGGCAAACTTTAAGAAGGCGCCTTTAAGTGCCGAAATATTGAATCACTACGAAGGTGTGGCCCGGTTTTTCAGAGCACAATTTTATATAGAGAAAGTTAAACGTTACTCGGATGTCCCCTGGTATGAAAATGTAGTCAGTACAAATGATGCAGATCTGTTAATGAAGGCTCGTGATCCCAGGGCTTTGGTAGTGGATAAAATTATTGAAGATCTTACTTATGCAGCAGAACACGTAAACGTTGTGTCTGAAGCAGGAGCTGTTAACCGTTGGGTGGTTAAGGCTTATCTGGCTCGTTTTGCACTTTATGAAGGAACTTACCGCCGTTATCATGCAGAATTAAATCTTTCCGGTACTGCTCCTCGATTTCTACAAATGGCCCGCGATGTTTCAAAAGATATTATTGATAATGGAAAATTTAAATTATACACCACCGGCAATCCGGGACAGGATTACTTGAACTTATTTAACCGGGAGAACCTGAACGGCAACAGTGAGGTAATTTTAGCAACTTATAATGAAAACGGTTTAAGGAACAGTGGCTGGAGTTCGACGGTTTTCGGTAACTATGAGGTATCACCCGCAAAAGACCTGCTGCAGGATTATTTAATGACAAATGGAACTCCTTACACCAGTCAGGCTGGATACGCAACATTTTCTTTCGTAAAAGAGTTTGAGAACCGGGATCCTAGATTAAGCCAGACCTATGCTTACCCAGGTTTTGTTCTTTCTAATACAAGTACTTACTCCCAGGGCGGCGGCTTATATGTACAGCAACTGGCAAAGAATTTTACAGGTTACCATCAGATTAAAGGATTTGTAAATAATCAAAGCAGCGTAGTGCAGCAAAACCTTGATGTGCCTGTACTTCGATATGCTGAAATCCTACTGATTTATGCCGAAGCAAAAGCAGAGCTTGGAGAGCTTACTCAGGCTGATTTGAATATGAGTATCAACCAACTTCGGGACAGGGTAGGAATGCCTCACCTGTCACTTGCCCCGGTTCTAGATGCGCTTCAAGATGCTAAATACCCCAACATTAATTCACCACAAAAGGCAGTTTTGCTAGAGATCAGGCGGGAACGCCGGGTGGAATTGGCGCTCGAGGGTTACAGGTTTGACGATCTAATGCGCTGGAATGCAGGTAAATTACTGGAGAAAGAGCAGGAAGGAATTTACTTCTCCGGCATTGGTCAGCACGATTTGACAGGGGACGGTATTCCGGATATTGTACTTCTGAATAACAATGCATCTATACCTGCAGTGAAAGAGAAAAATTCACTTGGAAAGGATCTGATCTATTACCGGACGGGCTCGATTGGACAAGATGCGGGAGTGTTTTTAAAGAACGGTAATTCCGGTACGATACAAACTACCGCAGATAATGGCGTTTTTCAGGAACCTAAGTATTATTATAGACCCGTTCCACAACACCAGGTATTGTTAAACCCTAATCTTAAACAGATATTTGGCTGGTAGTACCGGCTTGGCGAATCATGTATATGAAAAGACTACTAATTATGGCTGCCTTTATCGGGGCAGCCAGCATTGCCTCGGCACAAAAGAAAAAAGCGTTGTTTGTAATTATTGATGGCGTATCGAGAGATGTGCTTGATAGTGTACCAACACCCAGCTTACATGCTATTGCTAAAGAAGGAGCATTACTTAACGCTTACCAGGGTGGAGAACGTAACGAATTTAACCAAACACCAACGATATCTGCTCCAGGATATACCAATGTACTCACAGGAGTGTGGTATCATAAGCACAACGTGCCCGATAATGCGATAAAGGCTATAAATTATAACTATCCTACCATTTTTCGTCTTTTTAAAGACCAGTATCCCAACCGTAAAACTGCTGTTTTTTCAAGTTGGCAGGATAATCGGACTAAACTTATTGGTGAAGGACTCCCTCAGACTGCTAACATTAAAATGGACTTTCATTTTGATGGTCTTGAGTTAGATACCGTCAAATATCCTCATGATAAGGCTAGGAAGTTCATGTCTGACATTGACCAGGCTGTTACTGATGAGGCGGCCCGAGTTATTAGTCAGGACGCACCTGATCTTTCATGGGTATATCTTGAATTTACGGATGATATGGGGCATATGTATGGAGATAGTGAACAATACCGGGAAGCGGTAAAACTGGCTGACGCGCGAATAGGTCAGCTATGGGAAGCAATCAAGCAACGTAAGGAGAAATATAAGGAGGACTGGCTTATAGTGGTAACAACGGACCACGGGCGGGATGCTAAAACTGGTCGTAATCACGGTGGACAGTCTGACAGGGAACGGGCTTCATGGATTGTTACTAATGCTAAGCCTGTTAATAGGTATGCCACTGAAGCAAAAGAGATAAGTGTTGTCGATATCCTTCCAACCATCGCGCGCTTTCTGGACATCAAATTAGCTGCAGAGCAACAAAAAGAATTAGATGGCGTGCCGCTTATTGGGAAAGTATCAGTAGTTAAGCCAATGGCTGTTAAGACAGATGATAAAATTAAGTTGTCCTGGACACCTGTGAACAATGAAGGAAAGGTAAAAGTGCTTCTTAGCACTTCTAATAATTACAAACAAACCGGCGTTCACGACAAGTACAAATTGATAGGAGAGGTTCCGGTAAAGGATGGAAAGTTTGACATAGACCTGAGTAGAGAGGTATCCTCCAACTTCTATAAGATTGCTTTGGAGGGAAAATACAATACAGTTAACCGCTGGATAATCAAAAAAGATAAATAGAATGCAGCCAGTCACTCTCCAACTGTTATTTGATACCTTAGGGTGGCTGGGTGCCTTTTTATTCCTGGTCTCATACTTCCTTCTAATCACCAAGAAGTGGAAGTCGACCTCTATTTCATTTCATTTAGCTAATATTTTAGGAGGTTTTTTTGTCGCCGCCAGTGCCTGGTATGATCATTCTTTCCCTTCTGCCTTTATCAATTTTGCCTGGGCATTAATAGCCCTTTATGGTCTGTACACCGATAAAAAATCGAATTAGATTATTCTGGAAATCCCTATGAAAAGAAGAAATTTTATTCAAAGCGCTATTGCTTTAAGTGGAGCTGCTACTTTACCTTCTGTTTCCGCTGCTTCCCCTGATAAATTGAAGCCTTCTCTTACCGTTGCACATATAACTGATGTTCATATACGTGATAAAGAGGATATACCAGAAAGAGCAAAACGGTATCTCTTCGAGGCCCTGAAGAATAAGAATATAAATTTCATCCTAAATGGAGGAGATTCCATATTTGATGCGTCCTATGATGATGTAACCAAAGAAATGGTTCTTGAACAATGGGCCGTTTGGGATAAATTTATTGGCAGTACTCAGCTCGAGGTGTTTAGCTGTATTGGTAATCACGACCCATGGTGGAAAGCGCCATCTGATAAAGACGAGATGTATGGTGTGAGCTACGTAGCCAAACGTTTAAAAATGCCAAATAAGTAGTACAGTTTTGCTAAGAAAGGATGGCATTTTATCATACTGGATGGCAATAATAAAGGAACGCGGTTAGACGCGGAGCAAATGGAATGGCTAATGCAAGACCTCGGGAAGCTGGCAGCGAACACACCGGTACTGATTATGTCACACTACCCCATATTATCATCAACCTGTGCCTGGAGTGGGGGGCAGCATGGTGATTACAAAGAGCTGAAGGATTTATTTTATAAACATAAAGATAAAGTTAAGGTATGCCTGAGCGGGCATCAGCATCTGACGGATAGCGTAGTCTATAACGGTACTTCTTACTTCTGTAACGGCTCGTTAAGCGGATTTTGGTGGGGTAAGGGAGATAAAGAATCAGCAGGGCCTTACTATTATCAGCAAACTCCTCCGGGTTACGCTATTCTCGAATTGTTCGCAGATGGCTCGGTTCATAATAAGTATATTCCTTTGGAGAAGGAATTATATTAAGAACAATTATTTAAACCAATTTTCGGCCCTAATAACAGGTGGTGGGGAGAAAAAAAAATAGGTACAGTCCGGCTTAATGTTCGTAGGTAAATGAATAAGTTAACCAGATTATCTATAATTGCGTCAACATTTGCAGTTGTTCGAAATTGCTCATCTGCTTCTTGCAGCCCTACAAATCATCCTGGCCGTCCTCCTGGATTCGGGGCCTAAGATTAAAGGTTTCAGTTAGGTTATTTATTTTAGAGGTATAACTTCCTCCTTTATTAAGGTCTATTCTTCCCAGATCGAGGGAGTGCTGCTTCTACAAGTATGCTATCAAATAGGGACTAGTCAATGTGAGGGTTGATAAAGATCATTTTTTGCAAGAGCTTTTACAATCATATTTGAACATTCATTCATAGGTGGTAAGTTTTGAAAATCCCTGCTGCTAACAGAGCGCCAGGGATTTCTTCTTTTATTAGGCTCCCTTTTTTGAGTCTATGAATAAAACTCTTTTAATTCATTCATCAGCGACTGCCCTTTATCTTCATTATACCAATGTTGAAGTGCAATCTTCATTTCTTCAAAATCGGCCTTGTTGGCCTTAAGTTGATCAAAAAGCTCCTGGGCCTTTGCAGGCCGTGGTCCCCAATTGAAGATATCTGTTCCGTTCTCATCCCTGACAATTAGCTTTGGTATACTCTTAGTCCCGTTGGTGAGGTAGGAATTGATCAGATAAGGCTCTGCATCACGTAGCTGTAGATCGTAAGTTATTAAAGGACTTTGTTCTGCCAGCGATATTAAAAAAGGAATAATATGAGCGGCATCTCCGCACCAGGGTTCTGTAATAATAATCCAGTGTTGAGGTTTTTCAATGGCTTTGATACTATCCAACAATTCTTCTTTTATCTGCAGCTGTTTGTCCCAGCGCTTCATTCGCGACCGGTTCAGTTTCGTATAGTTGAAGTACATTTCGTCATTGTATGGAGGGTTCCGGCTCTCCAATACCTTGTCAAATAATTGCTGGTATTCCTGATAGTTCATCTATATCTAGTATTATTGATGTTTGAAACACCACAAATTTGGTGTGTACCTGAGATGCATAGGCTGAGTGAGCAAAACGTTGCGGTTAAAGACCCTGCTTAACACCTTTGAGGCATTGATTGCTCAAATGTATCAAGTATTTTCAAATCTGCTATGCTCTTAAGTTTTCGATCTCATTGCTTAATAGAAAGAATTATGGTAGTAGGCCAAACGCAAGGAGATTCAAAAGTAGCCTGGTTAGCAAATTTAACCTTTAAAGAAATAACCGGATTAGCTATCTAGGAAGTTCTGATACAAATAGGGAATTAGTCAGCTATCAACTAATCCCCTCTTCGTATTATTGGTGGTACTCTATTAGCGTAAGGATTCCTTTGTGGTTGCTGGCAACTCTGTCTTTCCCGCTACATAATCTGATGCTAATTTATGTAACTGTGCTACTACATCTTTATATTTTGGATTACGAACCAGGTTTACCAGTTCGTGTGGATCATTAATGGGATCTGTTAAAAATGCACCTTCGCCTATACCAAAATACTCCGCGTAACGCCACTTTTCTGTTCGCACAACCACCCCGGTAATCCCTTTGCCATGCTCATTCCATAGTGTGTAGGCGGGGCGATCCCATTCTTGTCCGGGATTCTCCAGAAGAGGTTTCAAGCTCTTACCTTCAAGTTCCTTCTGTTGAGGTAAGCCGCAAAGATCTGCCAGGGTAGGGTAGATGTCGAGCATTTCGACCACCCGGGGCGAGGATTTTCCGTTACCTTTTGCTCCGGGGTATTGAATGAAAAAGGGTACGCGGGCTCCTTGCTCCCAAAGCGAGCCAGCTTTAGACCATTTACCTTTTTCTCCCAACTGGTAGCCGTGATCCGCTACAAATACTATAACGGTGTTTTCTCGTAGGCCTTGCTTGTCGAGTTCGGCTAACAAGCGACCAACATTCCAGTCTACGTAACTCACACATGCCAGATATGCCCTGATCATCGCTCTCGCTTCTTCAGGAGAGGCAGAACGGTCGACAAACAGATCGGCATTCCTGGTGCGGATAGCACCTGCCGGAAACCCTATTGGAACAGAAGGAAGCGCTGAAAAATCAGGAGGAAGTGTGATCTTATCCACAGGGTAAAGATCAAAAAATTGTTTTGGTGCTACTAAGGGAGAATGAGGTTTTGAGAAGCCACATGCTATGAAGAAAGGCTTACCGCTCTTTTTACTTTCCTTAATATAGCCGATGGCACGATCAGCCACTTTTGTATCTCCCAGTGTATTTACGGAGTCTCCTTCAACTGCTTGCCAGCGATCTGAATAAGTGTGCCTTTTTTCGGCTCCCGCAGAGGTTTTAGGTATGCTTTCACTAAACTTTGCCCAATATTCATCAGCAGAAACAGCAGAAGGAGCAGAACTATCTATAGGATTGCTCCATTGCCGCTTCTCGCCACCTGTTACCCAGGCCTCGGTATCATCAATTCCACCATGAAAGATTTTGCCACTGCGGTAAGTGACGTAGTTGTTCTGGCGAAAATACTTAGGCAAACTGATCCAGTCTGGAAAAGTTGCGCCAAACCATTCCCTGTTTCCGTATAAATTACTTGTTGTCGGTCTTCGTCCCGTAAGTAGTGAAGCACGAGACGGTCCGCACAAGGGGTACTGACAGTAAGCACGTTCAAATCGCACTCCCTCTGAGGCTAATTTATCAAGATTAGGGGTCTTTGCCTGTTGACTTCCATAAATTGCTAATTCGGCCCGCAGGTCATCAGACATGATAAATAATACGTTTAGGGGCTTTTTGCCTTTAGCAACTCCTGCCTTCTTTTGGGCCATTGCTCCATTACCTGCAACTAGCATTGCAGCAAATAAGAAAAGGGTGATTTTTTTTGACATGTTGTAAAGAGGATCTTTCTCCCGCTGCAAAGATATGTTAGATACTCTATATAACTTATAGTTTATTTAAAAATAGATGCGATGCATCAGCACTAAAAGACATTTCCCGGAGGTTGTGTCGTTTAGGCTAAACTTAGATTTACTTCCGAAATGTACTCTCGTTCGTATGCGTTTTGCAAATTTTGAGGCGTGAGTTTTTGCGGCCTGGATGCATACAAGCCTGATACGTATGTATCAGGCTTGCATGTTTTTTTATGCAGTTAGCTGTTGATAGATCTCCTATCTATGGTTGTCCACCACCTCCGGCAGCTCCATAGATCTGACCTGTTGCATAGCTGGCATCATTAGCTGCAAGCTGAACATAAATGGAAGCAAGCTCTGCAGGCTGACCTGGTCTTCCCAGTGGGGTATCTCCCCCAAAAGTTTTTAGTTTTTCAGCGGTAGCTCCTCCGCTAATTTGTAAGGGTGTCCAGATGGGACCCGGAGCAACACCGTTCACCCGGATGCCCTTTTTCCCGAGTTGTTTGGCCAAAGAGCGGACGAAGTTAGTTGTAGCTGCCTTGGTTTGGGCATAGTCGTAAAGTTCGCCGGGGGGATTTTCTGCAACAACAGAAGTAGTGGCAATAATAGACGAACCAGGTTTTAAATGTGGCATTGCTGCTTTAATGATCCAGAATGGCGCATAGATATTGGTTTTTATTGTCCAGTCAAACTGTTCCGAACTAATATCCATAATTGATTCGTGAGTTTGTTGCCTTGCTGCATTGCTAACAAGGATATCCAATCCCCCCAATCCGTTCACAGCTTCTGTTACTAGTCTTTTGCAAAAGGCTTCATCGCGAAGGTCGCCAGGAATTGCCACTGCTTTTCGGCCTTCGGCTTTAATCAGGGCAATCACTTCTTTCGCATCCGGCTCTTCTGCCGGAAGATAATTTATAGCCACATCCGCTCCTTCACGAGCATAGGCAATTGCAGCAGCACGTCCCATTCCCGAGTCTCCACCAGTTATCAGCGCTTTACGTCCCGCTAACCTACCCGAGCCTTTGTAGCTTTTTTCACCGTGATCAGGACGGGGATTCATTTTACTTGCTAGTCCCGGCCAGGGCTGAAATTCAGGGTTGAAAGGTGGTTTTGGATATTTGGTGGTTGGATCAGTTAAGTCAGGAGCCATAGAGGGACTAAAAATGGTGGATCCTGATGATCCGAATGCTGGTGATACAGCTGCTACTGCCAGCCCGGCACCGAGGCCCCCGAGAACTTCCCGGCGACTCATTTTGTTTTTTTCATTCATAGGTGATGCGAACTTTTGGTGTTCGTTTTATTAACTGAACTTTCCCGGCTAAGTTTATTAAAATAACATTTCGTACTTTTCGCAACGGTCATAAACTAAGCGCTTTAATGGATAAATCCTTTCCCTCCCTAAACTTTGCTTGCAATGGGGATTTGAAAAGCTAAGTCTATTTCTAATATTTAACCTATGGCTTACGATACAGAACTTGCAGACAGAGTTCGCACCTACCTCTTAGAAATACCTCATTTAAGAATTGAAGAAAAAGAGATGTTTAGCGGACTTGCTTTTATGGTAAATGATAAGATGTGTATTAATGTTAGCGGAGACGAATTGATGTGCAGGTTCGATCCAAAGCTGATGGAAGAAGTAGCGGAAAGGTCTGGCTTTCGCAGTATGATGATGAAAGGTAAGGAGTTGAAGGGGTATTGTTACGTGGATCCTTCTGGCTTTCGCCTTAAACAAGACTTTGAGTACTGGGTAAATTTATGCCTGGATTTTAATGAAAGAGCGAAGTCTTCAAAGAAGAAGAGGTAGCGTAGGGATTTGTGATTTAGCTGTTTTCAAATGCTAGTTTCTAATCAGTTTAACATTTCCTATTATGCTGAGTCGTTCTGCTATTTCTTCTACTGACATATCGAAGGAATGAGCATTTATAGTAATTGAACTTCTGTTATAAAACATTATTCTTAAGCACCTTTCTTCATACCGCTTATGGAGTAGCCTTTTTCTAAAACTTTCGATGGACGAAATCTCGTCCCATTTAAACTTTCCAAATTTTTCCAAATAAAGGCCTTCTTGGTCGGCCTCAATCGCATAATCGTCCTCCACTTTCCTAAGTGTTTTAACAAACCATATGAAAAATATGGAGTAGCCTACAAAGACAATAATAAAGGTGAGGATAAAATCGAGGCTAAAAACGTACGACACTCCAAAGAAAACAATAGGGAAAAGACAAAAAGGAATTATTAAAACGACAAGAATATTAGTATCCTTTACTTTCAAAGTACCTCTAGTTTGAATTTTATCCATTACTTCTTTTTAGAAATGTTCAGATGCATTGGTGTTAGCGAGATAAATTATAGCGTTAAGCACTTGGGTGGTCATTGTTGGAGAATGGAGGTTAGTATGAGGATTCACCACTGAGCCATTAAGAACTGAATTTATATATTCGGAATAAGGTATACCACCAGTAAAATACTTACCAGTAGGAGTGCAATGGTTAGTACCAAAGACAACTTGAATGAAGGATAGTAGACATTAGCCAAAAGCTTCCGCTCAATACTTCGATACCTTAAAAAAGCCAGAAGGGTCATTAAAGCACCGGTAGCAACAAGTATAATCCCAATAATGGCGGAATATCCTTTCCCTTGGCCGGGAATGTGTTCATCAAAGGCAAAAGAAATTTGTTTTATAAAAAGAGAGAATTTAACCACTACAAATCCAAATCCCATGATGGCTATACTTGTGCGGATCCAGGCTAGAAAAGTTCGCTCATTGGCCAGATGATCACTCGCAGTAGCTTTACGTTCTGTCGTATTGTTTTCAGTCATAGAGGGTCTTTCTGCTCTATAACAAGTGCTTTAATTAAATGTTATCAGCTTTTGAATCCATCAATTAGTTCCAATCTTTTCCATCCAGCTTCTGTTTACTTTCCAACAAGAACTTTGTAATTTTCAGGTAGGCTAATTCCTTGAAAATGGTTCGTTAATCCATAAAACATTAGGATAGTGATTATAAATCCAAAGGCAAGAATGAATTTCCCCTGCTTTTGGGGCGTTAAGCTAAAAAAGGAGCGCTTCATCTTTTGCTGGTGAATAGCAGCAACGTGACCAAAGAAAGATAAGTTTGCTATGCCATAATAGGGGATAAAGAACAGATTAAAGGGGAAGGTATTTAATCCAGCAGTACCGTAGTAAAAGTTCGTGTCAAGCTTTAAAATAAATCGCCCTACTAATACTGAACCGACATGAATAACAAAGAAGAAGGCGAGGTAGAGGCCAGTCCACAACTGCAATTTCTCGACTCCTGATTCAGAGCCTTTGCGAAGGTTAGCAACGAGTTTAATCCCTGAAGGAATCTGCACGGCAACAGCTAATAGAATAAGGGTCTCGACTATGAAATTTTTATAATAAAGCCTTAATGATTCCATAACAGCCAGATGGTCTTCAATTCCATGAATACTGTAAAGGTGATTAACCAGATGGATGCCAACAAAAAGTGTAAGTATAAGTCCTGAGATGTAATGAAGTTTCTTTAGAGTCAAGGTTTTCGATGTTGAAAGAGGAGATAGAAATTTGCGAAGACAGATCTACTAATTTCGAGATGAAGTATCTTTTAGAGTCGGCATGGTATCCATAGAAGAATCGGCTTTAACTGGCATTCTGGATTGCGACGAATCTGGTATTATTTTAACAGAGCCAGAAGTAGCTTCGTTACTTTCTTTCTGGGCATTTGTTGAATTTCCTTTACAGGAAGCAAGAATCAGTACCGCCAGAAGTAGAAGAGTGTTTTTCATAAGGATCGGCTTATTTGATACTAAGTAAAAAAAATATTGAGATAATAACAAATTCGTGAGAACCAATTGATATCTGAGAAAAGACTACAAGAAGAGGAGATCTGGCTACGTTTCGCCAAGGCCCTCTTAAGATCTTTGTGGTATAAGATATATAGTTATGAATATTACAATCACAGGCTCTATAGGGCACATTAGTAGACCGCTTGCTAAAGGTTTAATAGAAAAAGGTCATGTTGTTACGGTTATCAGCAGTAATTCTGACCGGAAAAAGGAAATCGAAGAGTTAGGTGCAAATGCAGCTATCGGTTCATTAGAAGATAAAGGTTTTCTGGCTGCAAGCTTTGCAGGTTCAGATGCTGTTTACACGATGGTTCCTCCTAATAATTACTTTGATCCTTCGCTTAACCTTATAGACTATTATCAAAGGCTTGGAGATAATTATACTGACGCAATCCAAAAGTCTGGTGTAAAACGAGTAGTCAACTTAAGCAGTATTGGGGCCCACTTGAAGGAAGGCAATGGGATTTTAGTGGGAGCATACAACGTTGAACAAACTTTGAATCAGTTATCCAGGGAGGTAAGCATTACCCACATACGTCCAACATCCTTCTACTACAACTTATATGGGTATGTAGAAATGATTAAAAATGCAGGTGTTATTGCTGCTAACTATGGTGGTGAGGGAGTAATTCCCTGGGTTGCACCTGTTGATATTGCTGATGCAGTAGGGGAGGAGCTTGTGGATCTGAGCACCAAAAGAAATGTACGATACGTTTGCAGCGAGGAGCTAAGTGGCAATGAAACCGCGCGAATACTTGGGGAGCGAATTGGAAAACCGGAACTGAAATGGCTTGTCATTTCTGATGAGGAAACGCTTGCCGGCCTGGAACAGATAGGAATGAATCAAGAAGTGGCAGCGGGATTGGTTGAAATGTATCAGGGATTACGTACAGGCTTACTTGCAGAAGATTATTACAGAAACCGTCCTGCTAAATTGGGAAATGTTAAAATGCTTGATTTTGCTACAGAATTCGCTACGCAATTTCCTGCAAAATAGCTAAATTCATTCTCTAAAAATGGAGCTACTCAGATTTAAAACGATCAGTCAATTTCATAAGTTCAGGAAACTCTCGCAACCGGAGCATCCTTTGATAAGTGTAATTGACGTAGGCGATATCAAACGTCTACAAGACAGCGAGCCCCTTAATTTAATGCTGGACTTTTATTGCATTGCCTTAAAAAGGAATTTCAATGGGAGGATGAAATATGGCCAGCAAGAATATGATTTCGAGGAAGGTATACTTACCTTCCTTGCCCCCAGGCAGGTTTTCAGCATCGAAGTGGATAATGAAGGTGTTTTTAAGCATTCGGGTAAGATACTGATGGTACACCCCGACTTCCTTTGGAACACGCCTCTTACCCTTAAAATTAAGCAGTATGAATTTTTCGGCTATGCAGTGAACGAGGCTCTTTTCCTTTCGGATAAAGAAGAGCTGACCATTGCCGGAATACTGGAAAATATCTCAGGCGAATGCCATTCCAGGATTGATACTTTTAGTCAGGATATTATCATCGCCCAGCTCGAATTGTTGTTCAGCTACGCCCAGAGGTTTTATCAACGTCAGTTTTTTACCAGGAAGATCACCAGTCATAAAGCCCTGGAGAAATTCGAAACTCTCCTTAACGCTTCCTTCGAGGATGAATCACTTGCAACAAACGGCATTCCCAGGGTTCAGGCAATTGCTGAAGCTTTAAATATGTCTCCTGGTTATTTAAGTGGTTTACTTAAAACATTAACCGGCCAAAGTACCCAACAGCATATTCATGATAAGCTGATTGAGAAGGCAAAGGAAAAACTTTCTACCACTGATCTTTCTGTGAGTGAAATTGCTTACGAACTCGGGTTTGAGCATCCGCAATCTTTCAGCAAATTGTTTAAAACGAAAACAGCGCAATCTCCATTAGAATTTAGGCAGTCGTTTAATTAAGTTACGATGTGGTGTTAAGTTACGATAAAAAGGATAATCACGAAGTGGAGCAAAATCTGACTTATGGAAATCCTCAATTAACTGATTGCCGGTACTGCAGTGGTGTATAATTAGTTTTCCGCCGGAATAGCTTATTAAAGGATTGCGGGAAATCAAAGCCCAACCGATAAGCGATCTCTGCTACTGTCAGATTGCTGCTGCTCAATAATACCTTGGCTTTTTCCAGGGTATGGTCTTGTATATACTGTTGCGCACTTCGCCCTGAAATACTACGAAGCAGGTCGCTCAGGTATTTAGGCGACTTATTCAGTTGCTCTGCGAGGTAGGTAACGGTGGGCAGCCCCTTGGTTGCGAGAAGGTCATCATTATTAAAGTAGGAGCTCAATAAGTTTTGGACCTCAGCCACCAGCTGATGGTGAGCTGTTTTCCGCGTGTTAAATTGTCGCAGATAAAAACGCTGGCAATAATGAAGTAATAGTTCCAGGTGTGAGATCATTACATCATGGGTAAGGACATCGATGGATGAGTGAAGCTCCTGCTCAATGTTCTGCACTATATTATTTATCAGCGTTTCTTCCTTTTCTGACAAGAAAAGTGCTTCATTGATAGCGTAGGAAAAGAAATTATAGGTCCCGATCTTTCTTGCTAATGGGTATCCTGTCAGCAGATCCGGATGAAATGCCACGCACCAACCCTCCAGCTTGTGATCTTCCGGAACTGAGGCTACTATCTGCCCTGGAGCAAAAAAAGACATAAAGCCTTCGTCATAATCATAAAACCCCTGGCCATACTTGACTTTTCCTTGAACATTTTTCTTAAGTGAAATGCAATACACATTCAATAACAATAAATGAAAGCGTTTATCCGGGTTATGTTTCACGTCCTCCATTCGAAATACATCAATTAAAGGATGTTCGGCGCCAGGCAGAGACAAGACACGTCGATGCTCGGTGATAGAGTTGATGGGGAAGGGTGTTTCGTGACTCATCTTCGCTAAGTTAATAAATGTATTATAGGATAAGACGAAGCTTATCCTAAGGAATGAATATTTATTGATCAATACCTGCCATGGAAGCAGCATCATAACGGTCGCCGGTAGGCGTGCCCAGGGGAATAATAGCTTCCAGGCGATCCATATCTGAAGCTGTAAGTACAATATCAGCGGCTGCAAGGTTTTGCTCTACATACTTCAGCCTTTTCGTACCAGGGATGGGCACGTGTCCTTTATTCAATACCCAGGCAATAGCGAGTTGGGAGGAGGTAACGCTTTTCTCGGTCGCCATTTCATTGATTACTTCAACCAGATCAAGGTTCTTATAGAATTGTTCTCCCTGAAAGCGTGGAATGTTCCTACGAAAGTCATCCGCTGCGAAGTCGTCAGGGTTTTTAAGGTTACCGGTGAGAAAGCCGCGGCCCAGCGGAGAATAAGCAATGAGGCTAATTCCTAACTCTTCCAAAGTACTGGCAATTCTTGATTCCTCAACAGATCGCTCAAATAGAGAATATTCGCTTTGAACAGCAGTAAGAGGATGCACGGCATGTGCTTTTCGTATGGTTGAGGTTGAGACCTCAGAAAGTCCTATATACCTCACCTTCCCCTCTTTTACCAGTTCTGCCATTGCTCCGACCGTTTCTTCTATGGGGGTATTTGGATCAAGGCGATGGAGGTAGTACAAATCGATGTAATCTGTATCCAGGTTTTTGAGGGAACGTTCAGCCGCTTTTTTTACATAAGCCACTGATCCATTATAGTTCCAGGTTAATTGCTCATTGTCATCCACTTCGTAACCAAACTTAGTGGCTATAATATATTTATCCCGCTGTCCTTTAATAGCCTTCGCAATAAGTCTTTCATTTAAGCCAGGGCCATACATATCCGCAGTATCTAAAAAGTTACCACCTAATTCGAGCGAGCGATGTATGGTAGCGATAGACTCTTCCTCGTTAGCTTTTCCATAGATATCCCATCCATTCATTGAAGACATGCCCATGCAGCCGAGGCCTACTTCCGGAACTACTAAACCTTGACTTCCTAATTTTACTGTTTTCATAAATCCATTTTTTTATACAGCAAATCTCCTGGTTTGATGATCGGCAGAAGTGTCCTTAAAGCGGAAAGTTGTATCCAAATGGCGAAAGAAGATTTATTATTAGCTTAGTATCCCTTTCAATGGTTTTGGTGTTTATCCTGTTTCAGATCTGATTGGATAAAGTTTTCAGTCACTTTTTTCTTGTCTTTAAAATTGCGTCTTATAAGATATGCGATTAATACTACTACCAGGATAATGAAAGGTATTACGATGTAGAGATTTATATTATCCATTTTTTAATTCCTTTATTTACAGGAATAAACTGGCTAGTGAAGGATTGTTTCAAATACTAATGTTAAATATGTCTTTTTTTAATTTCTGTTAATGCAATTTCTATTCTTAACATAAAGATAATATTAACTTAAGTGCTATTTTTTGTTAATTTGATGTTAAGTGAAAAATATATGGGAAAGAAAAGTAAAAAAGCACAGAAAAAGATTCATAAAGAACTAAAAAAGGAGCTCTCCCTTGAGATTTCTCAGTCTTTAAAAAGTATTGCATCTAAATTTGAGATAGGAACTAAAAGGTCAAAGAAAATTCTGGCAAAAGCAAGTAAGCAATTATCAGAGAAGTTATCGGCAAAAGTAAAGGCGACAACAATTAAAAAAGTAAAAGCAGAAACTGCACCTGAAAAAGTTGAAGCACCATCTCCCGCACCCTCAACTACGGCGGTAGGTAGTCCGGTAACCCCAGTAGTGAAAAAGGCAAATACCTCGCGTAAAGCACCGGTAGCCAAAGCTCCTGCACCTAAGGCTTCTGCGCCGGCTGTTGTTACTCCAAGGGCTACCAGATCGAGAAGGGTAGTGCAGGAAACAATCCCTGAGGCTACTGAAAGGCTAAATGAAGAAATACAGACAGTATAAGTGTTAATTTGTATAAGTTCAGCAGGTTTGTTTATAGCAACAACCTGCTGATTTTTAAAATGAAAATAACTACCTCATGACTGAAAAAGACATACCATTATACGTTATTGTTGAATTATTGATGCGACTCTCCCTGCAAAATGATCAAATTGGAAACTATAAGAATCATTTTTTTGGACCCGAAAATACTTATGTCTGGACAGGGAATGGCAGTTTGGTTTTTCCAACTACTATGCTCTTCAGGCAATTTAACCAACCCTCCGAAATTACCAACGACGAGTTAATGGAAGTGGCACAAACGTTTAAACCTTTACGAGTTTTAGTCTAAAAAAAGAGTCATTCTAGCCGCAGGCAGACTCTCCCAATAGCTCTGATTAAATTCATTATACCTGCTACACCCTTTGTTATTGATGATTTGAACTTTAAAGCGATTTCGGCCGGACATTTGCTTATTCCAGTGCATGGCAAATGTTTCTAATCAAAATCCAACACTTTACCCTTACCAATATAACGCATTAACTCAGATCTTCGAAAAACTTCAAACGGGAGGTGAGCAGCGCCTGCTTTTTCAGCTGCCTACAGGTGGAGGCAAAACGATGATCTTTTCAGAAATTTCAAGGCGTTTCCTGGCGATGCGTGAGCAGAAAGTTATTGTACTTACACACCGCGTAGAGCTTTGCAATCAAACTTCTCAAACGTTGAAGAAACTAGGGATTAAAAACCGGGTGATCAATAGCTCTGTGAAACGTGTTAAATCCAACGACCGTTACGATTGCTATGTAGCGATGGTGGAAACTCTAAATAATCGTATTGAATCAGGCGATATCGATGTTACAGGAATTGGTTTGGTTATTATTGATGAGGCTCACCACCATTCTTTTCATAAGCTCCTTGAGAAATTCGGTGATGCAGCTATTATCGGCGTTACGGCTACTCCGCTAAGTTCTGATGCGGCTATGCCCTTGAATAGCTATTATCAGGAGCTGATCATTGGCGAAAGTATTGAGGAGTTGATTTCCAGTGGTTTCCTTGCTAAACCCCTTATCTGGCGATATGATGTAGAGATCAGTAGTCTTCAAACCGGTTCAGGTGATTTTACAGTCAGCACTTCTGACGAGTTATACTCCTCACCGGCAATGCTTGATTTATTAAAGCAAGCTTATGAATCGCATGCTAAAGGCAAAAAAACGCTGATCTTTAATAATGGAATATTCACGTCAAAGAACGTTTGCCAGTTATTCACAGATGCAGGATATCCAGCAAAACACCTGGATAATCAAACTTCTGCAGCCGAAAGAGCAGAAATATTGGAATGGTTTAAAAGGACAAAAGGTGCTATTTTAAGTTCAGTATCGATTCTAACCACTGGATTTGATGAACCCACCATTCAGGCAGTTATCCTGAACCGCGCAACTACGTCGCTGACGCTCTACCACCAGATGATCGGCCGTGGTTCACGGCGTTTGCCAAAGAAAAAAACTTTTGCAATTATAGATCTTGGGAACAATGCAGAGAGGTTCGGCGACTGGCACAAGCCTGTCGACTGGCAGGATATCTTCAATAATCCGGAAGCCTATCAATCCATGTTGAATACTCAATTGGAGAATAACGTTCATGCAATGCCTGCCGGAATGCGTTCAAAGTTCCCTAACAGTCTTGAAATTACATTTGATGTTCAGGAAGCTTATCGCTTAGCTATCGAAGACAAAAAGAAACCGAAGACAGTGATGCGTAATTCACTTCGTCAGCATGTAATGATGTGCGTTGATAATGCCGATACGATTTCTGAAGCAATTGAGCTTACTAAAGAATTGGATAAAGAGATAATCTGGAGGGTTAAACAGTATACTAAATGCTTGGGGCGGGCTACACCGAATTACAAGGAGTGGCTGATCCAGGACTATAAGTCAAAGTTGAACATTCTCGTACAAAAAATGATGCGACGAAAGGAATTAGTCAGGTTGGCGAGTTAAGCGCCAACCTCTATAAATCCGGGTCTACGCTATCCTCCCTGCCATTTATACATAAGTGCTATCTCCTTGATCAAAAGTTGCATCTTTTGTAACCATGCCGCTCTACTTTTGAAGCCTAAGTAATATTAACCGGTAAATCTTCGAATTTTATAAGGGAAAGAATCATGTTAACCTATCTCTTCTTCTTATACTTTTGATACCACACGAAAGGATGCTCTTCACGTCGTTGTATCGACAGATTTTACCGTGCATTATTTTAATCAAACATGCAGCAATTAAAATTTTTATTGGTGGCAGTTTTAGCTGTCTCTTTTTTTAATTATGCTTCAGGGCAGGACTTGAAGCTTAATAATCTGGAGTATTTTGAAAGGCAGGGTGTAAATGTTCTTGTGTATAATAACCTCTTTACGGGTGGCTTCAATGACGAGAAGAATGCCGGTATAGAACTGGTCCATCATGGTGTAAGGACGGCACAGGGTGGAGCAGTAAGGCTTTCCAGCACTCCGGAGCAATGGGACCTGGTTCCCGTTATTTCGGATCGTAAGGTGAAGCGGGAATCTAAGTCTATCGAAGCAACCTTAAGATACGATGAATATAAGTTCGATTCGCGGGTGGTTGTAACTGCAAAAGGTCAGGCCGTGGAAATCTCAGTTTACCTTGATAAACCGGTGCCAAAGGAATTGGAAGGCAGTGCTGGTTTTAACCTGGAGTTTTTGCCCTCCCAGTACTGGAGTAAAGCCTATTTGATGGATGGACGCTATAACAGGTTCCCAAAATATGTCGTAGGTAATACTGTTACCCGGCCTAACGCTGAAAAAGCCAAGCAGTATAAAGGCTATAAAACCTCTGATGATCGCGGTACGGGTAGATTTATCGATCCGGTTCCATTGGAAAAAGGACGCACTTTTCTTCTTGCTCCTGATGAACCATCACGCTTGATAAAGATCACTTCAAAGGACGCGGACCTGATGCTTTTCGATGGTCGGGTGCTGGCACAAAACGGTTGGTTCGTTGTTCGTAGTCTGCTTCCTGCCGGGAAAACAGGCAAGGTATTAACCTGGACCGTTGAGCCTAATGCTATCAAGGGCTGGTTGAGAGAACCTAACATCGGTTTTTCCCAAGTAGGATACGTGCCATCCCAGCCAAAGATCTCCGTTATCGAACTGGATAAGAAAGACAAGGCACTTGCAACAGCTTCCTTGTATAAAGTAGGCACCGACGGTAATGCCTCTGCGGTTTTTACAGGGAAAGTTCAGCCCTGGGGAAACTATTTTAAATACAACTATGTAAAGTTTGATTTCTCTTCTGTCAAGTCACCGGGCATCTATTATATAAAATACGGTAATCTCAAAACGAACAATTTCCTTATAGAAAGTAATGTTTACGACAAGATCACTGATGCCACCAGCGACATCTGGATTCCTATCCACATGAACCATATGTTTGTGAATGAGGCCTATCGTGTTTGGCATGGCGAGCCTTTCAAGGAAGGATATTTACAGGCCCCGCCTAATACAGATCACTTCGACCTTCATAGTCAAGGACCCACGACTGATACTAAGTACAAACCACTGGAACTCATTCCCGGCTTGAACGTTGGCGGTTTTTTCGACGCCGGCGACTTCGATATCGAGACCGGTTCAAATATAAGTGTGGTACAAAACTTCGTCCACACCTGGGAGTACTTTAAGCCTTTACGGGACCAGACATTCGTGAGCCAGAAACAGCGGTATGTAGATCTGCACCGCCCCGATGGCATGCCAGACATCCTGCAATTTATTGAGCATGGAACTTTGAACCTTGTTGCGCAGGCAGAGATCCTCGGTCACATGTCCCAGACGCTTTCTAACTCTGTTTTGGATAATTACCATCACTTGGGCGATGCAGCTTCCTTGACAGACGGGTTGCCTTATAATGCAAAGTTAGGCCCGTATGAAGTAGCGGCTGACGGAAGATCCAGTGGTGTGAAGGATGATCTATGGGCTTTCACAAGTCGCAATCCAAACCTGGACCTTAGCGCAGCAACGATGTTTGCAGCAGCAAGCCGCGCTTTGAAAGGGTATAATGACGATCTTTCAGTCAGAGCTTTGCAGCAGTCGAAAAGGCTGCTGAAGGAGGCAACAGAATTGCTAGCCAATGCTAAGCAAGACACCTCGGGCAGGGGAGGAGGCAGGGTAGGAGACATTTCGACGAACCTTCAGCTGTTTATTGCTACGGGTGAGAAACAATACCTGGATAAGTTCCAGCAGCTATTATGGCCGGCAATGGATCGTAATCTCAACTTTGTATTGCTTACCGCTTTAAATGCTATACCCCATATGGACGCTTCTTACAAAGAAAAGCTTCGTCCGTATGTGGTAAAATACAAGGATTACATCAAGGGACTTGAAAAGGATAACCCTTATGGAGTACCTATTGGTCTTGGAAATTGGGCAGGTAATGGAGGAGTAACCAATTTTGGTACTACCCTTTGTTTTGCTAATCAGTACTTTCCCGACCTGATAGATGCCAGTCACGCTTATAAGGTTACCAACTGGCTATTTGGTTGTCATCCATATCACAATTATTCGTTTGTGGCAACTGTGGGTGCCACTCGTCCTAAAGCTGTTTTTTATGGAAATAACAGGGCCGACTTTTCAGCTATACCTGGGAATGTTGCTCCGGGAGTATTATTCAGAAAGCCCGATCATTTTGAAAATTACGATGATTGGCCATTTTTCTGGGGACAGAATGAGGGTACGATTGCAGGGAATACAAGCTATCTGATATTTGGATCAGCCTTTAAAAATATGGTAAAGTAAACATGGCTCATGCTGATGGCTGCATAGATTGAAAATGACAATAGCGTAGAATACTAATCAATATACTATTAACCCTATGACTCTAAAATCAAAAATTATTGCTAAAAGCTCGGCTCTGGCCGTTCTGATGGCACTTTCTTTATCCTCGATAGCACAGGACGGAACTATCTATGCTCTCGATGCACCTGCAGAGCCTAATGCTATTCCATTAAATACCGGCGGTGTTGAAAACCAGCCGGCCAAAGAAACCTGGTTCCGCCAATGGGGCGATCCCATGGCCAGGAATATTACCAAGGCAACCTTAACTCCATTTTTACCAGAGGCTGGAAAGGCAAATGGTACAGCGGTTATCGTTGCACCTGGTGGCGGATTTAGATGGCTTTCCCTGGATAATGAAGGTTGGGAAGTTGCAAAGGCACTTGCTGAAAAAGGGATCACAGCTTTTGTGCTTAAATACAGGTTGCATCCCACTCCGGTATCACTTGATGATTTTAAAAAGTTTATGAGTGGTCCCAGTCCTGCACCTGCTACTTCCAGTGCTTCTCCTGGCGGCGCTCCGGCAAGACCTGCGCAACCTGATCTTTCTAACCAGCTTGAGGATGCCGAGGCTGCATACGCAATGATTGTTAAACGTGCTAAAGAGTGGGGCGTGGATACAGCCAGAATTGGAATGATTGGTTTCTCGGCCGGAGCAGGCCTTACGATGCATTCAACCTTAAACTCTAAGACGATGAAACTGGCTTTCATTGGTCCAATCTACGGAGGAATGGGACCGGTGGAAGTACCAAAGAATGCTCCTCCGATGTTTAACGTAATTGCCACAGATGATTTTCTTTTCCGCGGGCAGTTTGGCGTGATCGACTCCTGGTATAAAGCTGGTATTCCTGTAGAGTTCCATCTCTACCAAAACGGAGGTCATGGTTTTGGATTAGGCAATCCCGGAAAAACAAGTAATCGTTGGTTTGATGCTTTCATGTACTGGCTGGAAGTAAATCACTTCTTAACAGCCAAAACTAATAAGTGAGGACTGAGTGAAAAGGCTGGCCTTTTACAGCCAGCCTCTACTCATTTCAACCTTAAAATTGTAAAGGGGGTTAATTGCCCTGATTGTACTGAAGTTTTTTGATCAGTTTCTTTTGGTTATCCGGTCCTAAGCTTTTGATTCCCTGAATAACTCCTGGTAATTTCCCGTAATTCTGGTTGAACTTGCGGATCAATTGTTCGAACTGATCTGGGTGGTATTCCAGCATGCGGTTGGTTTCTTCTGTTTCCCCCAGTATTTCTGGCAGGTAAATGCCGTTGTCAAGGTTCTTGATCTCGGACGTGATCTCAGAGAGTCTCTTAAACTTCTCTACCGTACCGTTGTGGATATTCAGGTCTGGCTTATTATCATAAACTACTGTTACCTGCATAGCCTTTTTGCTGCTTACTTCGGGAAGGTAAATATTAAGACTAAGGTCTTTTCCATTGTACATCCAATTATCAGATCTTGCATTTTGATTGAATGCTACTGCTTTGCCGTTGACCAGCACTTTCTGCGGTGCTTCTGATCCGTAGAGCTTCAAGTGATAGTTACGTTTAGCTGGCATATCCTGGTATGTTCCCCTGGCGCCGCTGATGTTAATGATAGTCTGGTTGTTGCTTACGTTCGAGGTAATGCTGGTAATCGTATGCTCTTTGTCGAACTTCTTGTCGTTCCCGTTGTCTTCATAGAGGTCGAACTTGCCCGAACCACCCGGATAAACACCCAGGATGATATCCCCTGGGTTCTTGTCGAGATTGTCTACCTTATCATTATACATTGGAATAACCGACCCTGCTTTAATATAAATTGGATACTCGTCAATGCTAAAAGAACGCTCGTAAACCTGACCGCCTTTTAATAAGGTGCCGGTATGCCACTCGTACCAGTCGTTTCCGGAAGGAAGCCATACTTTAACCTTCGAGTAGCCTTCTTGAGAAGGGGTTCCGATAGGAGAGATCAGCATATTGTCGCCGAACATATATTGTCTGCTGAAGGTATACGATTCATTGTTCGATGGGTAATCGTAATACATTGGACGACAAAGTGCGATGGCATCATTATAGGTCTCGCGAGACATGGTATAGATGTAGGGTACCAGGTTGTATCTTAAACGGATTGCTTCTACCTGCGCGTTCAGGTAAGTCTGACTGTAGTTCCACAGCTCTTTCTTGATATCCCCGTTCTTAGTAGAGTGCGTGCGCAGAATGGGACTGAAAACACCGTATTGCACCCAACGCGTATACAATTCGGGGTCCATCGTACGTTCGCCGGAGCGGAACTGGTGTCCCCCGATATCGTGACTCCAGTAACTGTACAATACATTAGATGCAGTATTAGTAAAATAGGGCTGATATTCCAGTGAGTTCCAGGAGATGAAGGTATCTCCGGAGAAACCGATCTGGTACCGGTGATTACCTAGTCCGCCCCAACGATGGTAAAGCATGGGTCTGGTGTTCCTGTTCTTCTCCATCTCGGTATAGAACACATAGTTCAACCACCAGGTATTACTCAGATTGGTGATCTTTTTATCATTTGGCCACTGCTGCCAGTCGAGCCACCAGAAGTCGACGCCTTTGTTCTCCATAGGGCGAAGGATCTTATTGAACAGCGAGCTCATGTACTTCTTATCAGATACCATAAAAGGTACTGTTTTTCGTCCTGCTGTGTCTACTCCCATAGCTGTTGCAAAGGGGATATAATCGTCTTCATAACCGGCTACTCCGTCTGCCGGGTGCAGGTTTAGTGTAGTTTTAAGGTTGGATTTGTTGGTCCAGTCAAGGAATGCACCCGGATCCGGGAATAGGCTTTTGTTCCATGACCAACCGGTCCAGCCCTGGCGGTGCCAGTCCATATCCACTACTAATACATCTAGTGGAATCTGCATCCGTTTCATGTATCCTACCAAGGTACGCAACTCATTGTCTGAATAGCTCCAGTATCTGGACCACCAATAGCCAAAGGCATATCGGGGGATCATCGGCACTTTCCCTGCAATTAAGGAGAAGTCGTGCAGGGCAGATTTGAAGTCATTCCCGTAGGCCATGAAGTACCAGTCCTGACCTTTTCTTTCTTTATTGAATACCCAGGGCCAATCGCTGTTATCCAGCCTAAGGGAAGAAGAATCGTTCAGGAAATACCAGCCATCTCGAGCCAGTAGTCCATCCTCAAGTTCCAGCTTATGGTTCGAGTGCCTGCTAAAATCGCCATCCACTCCATCCAGGGTACGGGTAGTTCCTCCAAGGTTATACTTCTGTTTTTTCCCCGGAGTCCAGTTGACCGAGTCGGCCTTCAGGTATCTTACTTTCAGGTTTTGCGCATTGAACTCGCCTGAACCCAGCTTATAAGAGAGTTCAATTTCGCTGGTATTGATCACCAGCCAGCCGTTTTCGCGCTTTTGTGAAAAGCTGGGCACCGGAAGTCGACGGTTCACCACTACAAAGGAGGCATGATCATCAAAGTCTTTACCGGCCTCCCATTCCATTCTGACCAGACGTGGCGTAAGGACGGTGAACCTTGCGTTGTCTGCCGGAATGATAGCTTTCGGGTCGGCTTGTAGATTTTTCTGGTCCTGCGCCTGTAGTTTTGCAGGCAGGAGAAGGAGGGAGGCTAATGCACTTGTAAGAGCGATTTTGAGGCCTACCTTGCTAAAAAGGAAAGAATTCATTATCTGGTTTGTTTGTGTGTTATTATTCCGTTCAGCGAATTGGTTAAAGGGCCAATATAATAAATATTTGTAAAACGTTTTAGCATATTGATTATAAGTGGATTGAGAATTTTTCAAAGACCAGATCTGTCTGCATTTATTTGCAACAAGATCTGGTCTTTTAGATCTTAAACCCAATTACCATCCATAATTCTGTACCAGACCAGGGTCTTTGTCAATCTCAGACTGAGGAATTGGCATCAGGTAATGTTTGGGTTGGAAGACCCGGTTTTGAATCACTACAGGTTTGTAGAAAACTGCTACACCTGCCTCTTCACTGTTGATATCGGGAATACCGGTAGCAGTAAGCTCCGCTGCAGATGGTTTTGCGTTTAGTACGTGTGCCGGTTTATTGTCGACTGTTGTGCCGATCATCCATCTTCTTACATCCCAGAAACGGTGAGCTTCGAAAGCGAATTCGATGCGATTTTCGTTTTGGATGCGGGCTCTCATGCCATCTTTAGTCCTGTCTGATGCCAGGATAGGCAATGCCGGCATACTAACCCTTGCTCTCACCCGGTTAATATATTCATAAACGCGGTTGTCGGGAGCGTCAAGGTATTCGTTCATCGCTTCTGAATAGATCAGGTACATTTCTGCCAGGCGGAAAACCGGCCAGTTCCTTTTTGCTGTTCCTGTATTAGCGTTACGGTCGTATTCCGGAGAGAGGAATTTACGGATGTTATATCCCCATGGGTTTGTTCCGGCTTTTCCATTTGCCCATCCGTCTGTTTTTCCGTTACCGTTACCCCAGAAGGCAAACTTCATTCCCCGTTTGGTGGCATCAAAGCGCCAAACATCGTACTGGAAGAATATACTTGCATAGAAACGCGGATCCCTGTCCTTGTACATGTTAGAGATGTTGGATACATTCTGCCACTTAAGACCATCCCATAGTTGTCCGCTCCAAAAGCCGTTACTTTGATAGTTCGAGCCCGGCTCGTTAATGGGATAACCATTATTCATTTCGTAGGCATCTACTAACTCCTGTAGTGGAGTGAATTGTCCGTTCCCTTTAAACGGCGGGCCATTTGGCAGCCAGTTGCCGTCTAATCCGGTATCATTCCCTTTTATCCTTTGGAAGATCGATTCGGTATAATCACGGTTATGGAACTGTGCCGCATAGTTCTGAATTGGGTTGTTAGGAAAAGGTGAATACAGTGAATAGATGCTCATATTGATCACATCCATTGCTGCATCTGCCGCTTTTTTCCATCTCTCCTTATCATAAGATTGAGAGAAAAGATGCTTACCGTCTTTATTGCTAATATTCTTGTATAGAGGATTTCCGTTGAATAGGGGACTAGCAGCATATACCAATGTTCTTGCTTTCAAGGCTAAAGCTGCACCCTTTGTAGCACGGCCAACCTGGGAAGGCTCCTGTGTTGCAGGCAAGGAAGGGGCGATGGCATCACATTCTGAAACGATAAAGTCAACGATCTCATCTGTAGAATTACGCTCTATATTAGAACTTGCTGCCTCATTTAAGTCGATACTTGCAGCCGAAGTAAGCAATGGAACTGCACCGTATCGTTTAAACAATTCGAAATAGTACATGGCACGAAGAAATCGTGCTTCTGCTTTGTAGCGTGGTACCCATGTTTGATAATACTCGCTGCGGTCAAGTGGAATAGGTACGCTTTCAATCCTTTCGATAAAGATATTCGCCCTGCGGATATCCCTGTACCGGCCTCCCCAGTTGCCCTGAGGGTTATCTACCGTACTCCAGGTTCCTAAATTGAACTTATAAGCATCCAAAGCACCACCATTATCTGTCCAGTGATGATAGCTTTCATCCGTATAGGCGGTAATTGTACTTCCTGTTTCGTCTGGAAAAGCATTATACAACCGGGCCAGACCTTGTTCTGCAAGATTTATATTTTTAAATACATCGTCATCTGTTACGTACTCATCCGGTACCACATCCAGGTATTTGTTGCACGACATTGTTGCCAATAAGAAAACGGACAACAGAAGTATAGATAATCTTTTCATTTCCTTTTTATTATAGGGTAACATTAAAACCTAGGTTTACAACTTTCTGCTGAGGGTAGCTGCCGAAACCATCAGGGATCTCAGGATCGTAGATCTTGAATTTATCCCATGTATAGAGATTCACTCCTGTAGCAAATACTCTTACATTTTTCAGACTAAGCCTTCTCAAAACCGATTTTGGAAGGGTGTATCCAATTTCAACATTCTTTAGTCGGAGATAATCAGATGAGCGCAGCCAAAAGGTCGAGTTCTGATTATTGTTTACGTTATCTGCTGAAGAGATCCTTGGATAGGTAGCATCGAGGTTGCCCGGCGTCCAATGATTATCCTTGTAGTCGGCCAGAATAGCACTATTTCTTGAGAATGCCCAGGCAGAAGTACCAGTTAACCAATTGTACCCTCCAAGAGCTCCCTGAAAAAGTACGTTCACATCAAACCATTTATAGCCATAACCAAGGGTTAATCCCATCATCGATTTTGGTCTTAAGGTTTCGCCAATATAACCGCCGTCCTGCGAGTTGATAATACCATCTTGGTTACGGTCAAGATACTTAATATCTCCAGGCTGGATTCTACCATAGCCGGCTTGTGAAGGACTATTGTCAATGTCTGCCTGGTCTTTAAACAAACCAAGGGCGATCAGGCCTTGTGCTTCATAGATCTGGGTTCCTTTAAGAGCCTGATAGGGGTAAGCGTATTCTGGTTCTGCAGCATACTTGATTTCATTCTTCGCATAAGAGTAGTTCGCTCTCATGAACAATTGATGCTGTCTGATCATTTTGCGCCATCCAAGTTCTAACTCAAAACCTTTGTTATCTACCACTCCGGCATTTACTTTCGGTAGGGTTTCAATCCCTAATACATCAGGAATAGTGCGGGCATCGGTAAGGATCTTGGTACGATGCTCCTGGAACACATCTCCGGTGAGGGTTAGTGAGCCTTTAAAGAAGCCAAGATCAATACCCACGTTTGTTTTTCGGGCGCGTTCCCAGGTAAGGAACTGATTACCCACAATTCTTTCCTGGGCACTGCTATAGCCATTGCCATCTGCATCTACACCGAAGCGGTAACCGCTGTTTCCTCCAGTGGTCCAGGTACTGATATAAGGAAAACGGTTGGAGCTGTTATCCACACCAACAGTACCAAAAGACCCTCTGAATTTTAACAGGCTTAACGTGCGTGAATTTTTCAGGAAGCCTTCGTTGGATGCAACCCATGCTAAGGATCCGGCAGGGAAGAAGCCCATTCGTCTTCCGGTTCTGAAGTTCTCTGAACCATTGTAACCGGCATCGAACTCAGCCACATAACGTCTGTCGTAAGTATAGTTGATCCGCCCAACAATCCCCATTTGCTTATAAGCCAGGGCAGCAACACCGCCATCGTCTCTACTGGTACCTCTGAAATCTTGTGACTGGTTATAACGAAGCATTCCGAGGACAGAGTGCTTTCCGCCAAAGGTGCGATCATAGTTAAGGTAACCTTCGAAGGTTGACTTGCGGCTTCCATTCGCTGCAAGATCAAACTCCAGCTGCTGGTCGCCGGTGCTCATTTCCTCATACACACCTTTGCTCAGGTCAGTCTGGTTCTCGTCAATAGTAAAACGGTAAGTTGAGTAATTTCTCTTCCTGGTAATGTCGCGGTAGTTCTGAGCGTCGAAGGCGAAGCGAGCCCTCGCACTTAATCCTGGAGTAACAAAAGGTAGTTTCAGATTGAAACCTACTATTGCTCCCATCGTATTTTCGAAAAGCCTTTTATACCCGTATTGGGTTAAACGGCCATAGGGGTTTACCGGAGCATCACGTTTCTGTGGGATAGAACCATCAGGATTGGTAACCGGGTATAACCAGGGTGGAGTTACCCTTAACTGATTCCAAAAGTCGTTTGCACTCTCATTTGGATAGTTACGATCTCTTACCACGTTAGAGAGGTTAAGCTCTAATGCAAGGTGTTTTGTAACGTCTATATCTACGTTACTTCTGAAGTTATACTTATTCAGTTTTGCCTGAATGTTATAGTCGCTCAGATCTTCAAACTTATAAAGGCCGTCCTGATTCAGGTAAGTCATGGAAACAAAGTACCTGGTATTAGGGGTACCACCACTAACGTTCAGGTTGGTTTGATACATCAGGGAGTTTGGCTTCAATAGCTCATCCTGCCAATTTGTATTTGGGTACAAATATTGGTAGGTTGGATTACTGCGGTCTCTGAATTTATTCAGGTACTCATCTGTGTACAAGTTGGCATTCAAGCCATCATTGATCAAGCCTTCCCGATAAAGACTTAATGCGTTATACGAATCCAGGTATTCAGGAATCCTGGTAGGCGTTTGCACAGATAGTTGAGAAGTTAGTGAAACTGCAGGCTTGCTTACTTTTCCACGTTTGGTGGTTACAAGAATAACCCCGTTGGCTCCTTTCATCCCATACACTGCGGTTGCTGCGGCGTCCTTAAGCACAGTTACTGTTTCAACTTCGTTAGCGTCGATCCTGTCGATCGCATTTTCAATTCCGTCTACCAATACTAGCGGGCTCTGGCCATTATACGATCCAAATCCTCTGATATAAAGTGCGGATCCATCAGCTCCCGGTTCACCACTTCCCTGAATAGAAACTAGTCCCGGAAGTCTTCCTGCAAGGGTATTGGTCAAACTTGCTGTTGGTGTACGAATAAGTTCTGCTGTTGACACGGAGTTCAAGGCTCCGGTAATGTTAGTTTTCTTTTGAGTTCCATAACCAACAACAACTACTTCTCTAAGCGCTGCAACATCTTCCCTAAGTCTTATGCTAAAAAAGGAGCGATCGTCAATCTGGACTTCCTGAGTAATAAAGCCCACCATTCTTAATACGAGAACAGCTCTGTCATCCACCCTGATCTTGAAGTTTCCGTTCTGGTCGGTAGCCACTCCGGTTCCTGGCTTTCCTTTTACCATTACAGATACTCCGGGAAGACCGACACCCGTACTGTCAGTAACTATACCGCGAATCTCGTGTTCGGCGGCCAATTCTTTCAGCATTAAGTTGTTGTTGATCTCACTTGATTTTACAATAACTACCACATCTTCCACTACCGAGTAGGATAGACCGGCAGGTGCAAGAAGTTTTGTGAGCACTTCACCTAAACTCTCATTCTTTAGTTCTTTGTTTACAACATTGGTTTTCTTCAGTATCTGGTTGCTGTAAGCAATCTTTACACCCGCTGATGAAGAGATCATTTCGAGGGCATTTTCAAGGGTTACATTGTTCAGGTCAGCCGTAACTTTATGAGTAAGTACTTTTTGGCTGAAGGAAGAATTAGCAAAGGCAAACGTACAGAAGCAAAAAATAATACAACTTGTAACAACGCTGTATCTCATAATTATCCATAAATAATCACTGGCTCTATCAGAAAGTAATAGAGATTTTTTCATAATTTTAATTCGTTAAAGTGTACGGATAGGAAATGCACCTGTGATTTCTCAGGTCGGCTGGTACATCTCTGATTTCTAGTCACATTTTAAAAACCCGTTCCTTCAAATGGACCGGGTTTATTTTTTTAAGTATCTGTCTTCTTCATGCTGGAAAGTTTGTTTAATTGGTTAATGAATTGTTTAGTTTATTGAAATGCTGCTAGTCGCAGCCTTTTCCTTCGAGATAATAGACACCGTTCTGGTAGGAAACAGATCCATTAACAATGGTTGCCATCACCTTAAGCACTTTGTCCAGACCCTCATTATTCAGGTCGGCCGTAGTGGTAACTGTGCATTCCCTGATCTTGTCGCTGCAGTTTAGCCTGATATTATATTTCCTTTCAACTTCTGTTACAGCCTCAGCTATTGGAGTGTTATGGAAAACCATTTTTCCTTCTTTCCAGCTGATGGTTTCAATCGCTTTTACTGAACTGGTTTGGATCCTGACAACATCCCTTAAATAGGATGCTTTTTGATTGGAGGTGACGAAAACTGTGGTTGGACTTTCTTTTTTCCGGGAAGGGCTAACTACCGCCACTTTTCCTGATAGCACGGTAACTTCTACTTTTTTATGTTCAGGATAGGCGTTGATATTGAATGTAGTTCCCAGTACTACCGTCTTTACATCTCCGGAACGTATGATAAAGGGCTGTTTCTCCAGATGGACCACCTCAAAATAAGCCTCTCCAATTAGTTGAAGTTCTCTTTTTTTACCCTCGAAGTGTTCTGGATAGCTTAATTTACTATCAGAGTTCAACCATACCCGGCTGCCGTCCTCCAGCTTTACAAGGATAGTTTGTCCTTTTGCTGATCTCGTTTCGACCATTTTTACGGGATCTGCCCAGTTTCGTATATCGTCTTTCTGAAAGTACAAGACTGAAGCCAAACCGGAAATAAGCACTATAGAGGCCGCAATGCGCAGACTATAAGAAAGCCGTTTCGATCTTCTTTCTCTTTCGCCAATCCCCTTTAGAATTTTAGTATAAACCTCTGTTTTATTGAAAGCAGGATCCTCAATTTGATAATCAGTATGTTTTTCACGTTGACGGTTAAAATATTTAGTAATAAGACCTTCTAAAAAGGCTATTCCTTTTTCATCTGATGGTTTATTGGAGTTTGGTTTTGATGGTTTCCTTTCCATTGTTATATGTATGATGCAGAAAATTGACCTACCCCCTAAAGGGTAATGATTTTTTTTGAAATTATTTTTGAGAGTGAGGAGAACCCTGTTCCAATGGTTGGACCATTGTGAGGAATGGAGCCAGTAAACAGTTTAGTTTTTCAGTTCAGGAGATTTTTCCACGCTAAAGAGGATTTATATTAGCCTATCGGTATCGGCCAATATTTGTATTATTTACATAAATAGCGGAAGCAGTGAAACTACCAGTAGCAGAAAATCTGCCATGGAAGCTCTTAATCGCCTTAAAGCAATAGTGAGCTGGTTTTCAACTGTTTTTACGGATATATTCAGCAGGCTAGCAATCTCTTTATGGCTCAATTGCTCTTTACGACTTAGTACAAAAACCTCTCTGCATTTCTCAGGGAGTTCTGAAATTCCTTTTTCAAGATTTGCCTGCAGCTCTTTCTGAAGCACGCCGTTGTCAGCATCGTACTCGCTAACCAGCATTTCTACCACTTCAAGTTCTAAAACTACTTTGCCTGAACGGATAACCATTAGTACTTTATTCCGTACGGAGATATACAGGTAGGAGCTAAGGTTTTGGATATCCAGCTTTTCCCTTTTTGTCCAGAGATCGATAAACAGCTCCTGAACGATATCTTCGCAAACCTGCTTATCGCGGAGTATATTATAAGCAGCGCTATAAAGCCTTGAAGAATACTTCCCGTAAATTTTCTCGAAACATAGAACGTCCCCCTCTTGCAAGCCCCTGATTAAATCTCCCTCAGCTATTCCGGATAAATTTCCCCACTGCATAAATTTAGAATCGTCTTTAGTATTGGTTAGTAACGCTAATATAGAATAAAAACAATGACAATAATTCTCTTTTATTGGTGATTAATGATCAATAAATTTTATATCCATAATTCTTTTATCAAATTCTTCCCCTTTTATAATCGATTTAGCTTTTATACGCATCTTATAGGTATAGATGGTACTGATGGAATAGTCTAATATGCCGGCAATGGTTTCATCGTCTTTGATGCCAAGGCGTATCAGTGCAAATATTCTCAGGACGGGGTTCAGCGACTCCTCTTTTTGTGGCCATATCTGGTCCTCTGGCTTTAGTAATTTGTTGAATGCAGGGATAAAATCAGGTAGTAATTTAAGGAAGATCTGGTCGAGCGTATTATAGAGTTCTTCCCGCTCGCGATTGATCTGAAGGGAGGAAATGCTTTCCAGAGCATCCTCGAATTTCTTCATCTTGATCTTCCGTTCCACAGTGCGTTTTAGTTTCTCCAGCAAACTGATGTATGAGAATGATTTCTTGAAGAAAAAGCCGATATACTCCTCATTGATCCGTGTATGTTCCATCAAGCTGGAATTGATTGCAGCAAGCTGTTGATTCTGTTTCTGTATCAGTCGCTCGTTCTCTTTTATCTTTTTTAACTGAAGGTAGACTATGATGATGATAGCCACTGCAATAAGTCCGATTATGGCAAAAATTAAAGAGTAAATGATCGACTTGTCGCGCTGCCGTTCCGTTTCCATAATCGTCTTACCGGCTATCATCGGCAGAATATTCTGGATGTCTATTTTATGGCTGCGGGCATTGTAAAAAGCAGCATCAGAAACAGCTTTGTTGATACATTCATAAGCCATTTTCAGATCTCCTGCTTTATACAATTCTTCTCCTAATCGCAGGATGGCCTGGGTATGTTTTGTAGATGCTTTTATATCATTAATAGCAGAAAGGCTTAGCAAAGCTATTTTATCGTCACCAGAATAGTGGTGGCTCAACCGCATGGCAGCCATGGCGATACCATGTTTCGTTAGACCGCTGTGCGTGATATACTGCAAATAAAAATCGGCGGCAGGCTTCTTGCTTTTGGCCTTGTCATATCCAAATTCTGCCTGGTTCAGAACTCGCTCAAAGGTATTAGGAGGAGATGCTTTTGACATCTTCCTGAAGTTCAGCTCAGATTCTTTGCGATATTTCGCTGCATAAAAGCCATCGTTAATGTAGTTGGCCAGGTTCTCGAAAAAGCGAGCTTTATGATCGTAGTACGTACCTTTGAGCTCTGGGAGGATCTTCTCTTCTGATAGGGAGGTTAGGAGCTCCCGAGCTTCTGTGAAAAGACCTGCGGTGGTAAGGATATGAAGGAGTTTGAGTTGACTCTCCTGTATCCTGAAGCTGTCGTGATCTTCCTCACTTGCCTCGATCATTTTCTTCAAATACACATAAGACGAATCGAATTGATAGGGTAAATACTCTTCAAAGATGAGGTTATATAAGTGGTACTTTCGTTCATAGCTATGACTGGCAGAGTGAGCCAGGGAAGCTTTGATCCTATTTAGCTTAGTCTCCTTCTGCCTATCGTAGCTTTTATTCTTCAACTCGGATTCCAGGACACGGAGTAAACTGTCTTTACTTGATGAACAAAAAACACTATTACCAGCTGCCGCTAAAAGCAGAAGGAATAGCGTGAAGATAAGTTTGCGATAGAACATAGTTAACACCTTGAAGCTCCTCAAATCCCGGAGTATTAATTCTTGTTCAAAGTTAAAATTCAGTCTGAGCTTACAAAACGAATCTGTGTCTGTCAGTACAATTCCCGAAAAACGCTGAACCAGAAATAGCTTAAGAGATGGTGAATGCTCATCTGGGCCCGATCGGGAAGCCTTGACATTAAAAGAGGCAGAACTTATTTATCAAAGAAGTTCTGCCTCGACTGCCATCTTGCTGGTAGGAGTGAAGTGATCTTAATTCACTAAAGCAACCTGGATCCCACTTTTCAAACTACCGCTACCTTTGTAAACCTTTCCATTAATTAGTACTTCTGCATTGATCTTTTGTATTTCTGTTTCCGGGTTCCGGCTTCCCTTTTTAGAGGCAAGTTTGATATTTAGGCTATTTCCGGTCTTTTTAGCTGTAAAGCTTAACAATGAGTAATCGCCTTTTTTGAAACCCCATCCCTCTCCTGCATCTAAATATAACTGACCCGTGGCCGTACCCATTTTATCAGGGCAAACAATCAGGGTAAGAGGATCAAAAGATTTCTCAGTAGTATTCTGAATGATTTTTCCTGCAGGTATGATCGAACCTCCTTTAATTTTTAGTTTCGCCTGGTACTTATCGCTCATGTCGCCCTCCACGATACTCAGCTCTTCCCAGATGCCTGAAGGAAGTTCCGGATCTTTCGCAAAAGCAGGGATCACTAAAAGGTCTTCTCCCAATAAGAAAGCTTGTTCTTCTTTTCGTAATCGCATATCAGCCGGATTGGCGAAGAATACCGGAGCCATTACAGGTAATCCGGTTTTTGCTGCGTTATAGAATTGGGTATAGAGGTAAGGAAGGAGGCGGTAACGACGCTCTAAAGCTATACGGGAAGTTTTTTCAATGGCTTCTCCATAAGCCCATGGCTCTTTATCGTTAGTGCCTGCACAAGCATGCCCTCTTGCGAATGGCATCAAGGCTCCAAATCCTAACCAGTTAGCCCAAAGTTCTCCTGAAGTGTTTTCCAGAAATCCACCAATATCTGGCCCGTTAAAAGGTTGCCCTGAGAGTCCTAAAGTGATTGACATGGGCACTGATAATTTCAAATGGTCCCAGCTGGCCATGTTATCGCCCGTCCAGGTAGCGGCGTATCGTTGTCCGCCCAGAAGGTTAGCACGGGTTAAAAGGAAGGGACGTTTGTTGGGATTTGCATCCATAATCCCCTTGCGGCTTGCTTCGACCATCAGGCGACCGTAGGCGTTATGATATAGAAGATGGGGCCCGGCAGGCAGATCTCCTCCGCCTTTATGCATAATGGTAGTTGGCATAGTGCCTGTTCTTTGGCCATCAGGAAGATGATTATCATTAATGGCCGGCTCGTTCATATCGTTCCACACACCGTCTATGCCAGTTGCCAGGAAGTCTTTATATAGCCCAGACCACCAGTTGCGGGCCTGAGGATTGGTAAAGTCAGGGAAGGTACAATCTCCTGGCCATACTTTGCCAATATAGTCCGTTCCATCATTGTTCCTTACCCAAACGTTATTAGCCGAGCCGGATTTATAAATGTTGTAATCCTTATCTTGTTTTACTCCCGGGTCGATCATATAAACAGCGCGAAAACCTTTCTGATGCAGCTCATCATTCAAGGCTGTAGGATTCGGGAAGTTTTTAGGGTGAAAAGTAAATACTCGGTACCCGTCCATATAATCAATATCCATCCAGATCACATCGCATGGGATCTTCTTGTCGCGGAAGGTTGTGGCAATTTCTCTGACTTTTTGTTCTGAGCCGTAAGAGAAACGGCATTGGTGGTAACCCAATGACCATAAGGGAGGCATTTCAATAGTCCCTGTTAATTCTGCCAGTCCTTTCAGAACAGCTTGTGGAGATTCACGGTCGATGATATAGGTACGGAACAATGCACCTTCAGATTTGTACCTGATCTGGTTCGATTCCGTTTGCAATTCGGCTTTCCAGCTGCTGTCGAAAATGATCCCGAAAGCGGTACCATCTTGTCTTACCCCCATCACCCAAGGATGGCTTTGATATAACCTTTTACCCTCTTCGACGCCATAGGCGCCTGTATCTGTATTCCATAATTTAATCGTCTTCCCATTCCTCAGGAGGGGACCTGTAACTTCACCTCCGCCATAAAGACTTACCCCAGCAGGGAGGTTAAGAACCGCCTCTGCTTTATCGTCGGTAAGGCTAAAGCTGGGCCGCAATCTCCAATTGCGAGGGACAGTTCCTTTAGAAATAGGTTCTGCCTTTAGGATGAGGGAAGGTGTTTTACTTTTATCAAATCCGGCGGGGATAAATTCCACTATCCGGTCACCGACCAGGGCTACTTTCTGAACAGGTACTTCCTTGGCAAAAACAGTAGAGGATAACAGCAGTGCTGTAAAAAAGGTTAGTCTATTTAAGTTCATAATTTTTTTAACAGGGATAATAGATTTGGAATTATCCCGCAGTATTTGCTAAGGTATAGACAATGTGAAGTGATACCGCTTGATTTTACCCGGATCTACAATAAATCTAAATTGTATTTTTTTAAAGTTGCTCATAGTGAGGTGTTTGAGAATTACTAAAGCGTTCATTTTATAAAAAAATCTAAGCGTTTCCGGGCGACTATTGCTAAAAACGGAAGCTTTTAGTAAAAGATTTTCCTTTTTTTGAAGGTTGTTGGATTGCCTAACTAGTCCTTTCACACAATTCTGAAAATACTTTATGGAATTTTGTAGATTCAGCATCTGGTAACTCGCAGCAGCGATGGTCGATGCCTTGCCAAAACCCTTATTCACCGTATGAATAAATATCTATTCCTTTTACTACTAACCACAAAAGGTCTTTTTGCACAGGAGCCCGTAAAACCTGTTATATCAGAGGACTATTTATCTTTAATTAGGAGCGATTCTTTAAATAAAAGTATTGCGATAAAGACTGATTCTATAAAGACAGGTCGACTAAAGCAAACTTACTGGTATAGACAACCGGTATCTGGCCTTAGGTTTAAAAATAAGCAGTTAACGATTGAGCCGGTAACCACAGAATACATCGAGTTTGGAGGAGTCTTTAGTTCTGCCTTTGCCTTTAGCTCGCCCAATAATTCTCCGGCTACACAATCCATGTATGCACAGGGAAGGAACAATACTTTTCAAGGAAAAACAGAATTCCGGGGACCAGAGACTGGGGAGACTTTCAGCTTTGGACCTGCGATTACTGAACTGGAATACGACGGTAGTCACAATGCTTATGATCCTAACGGTCGGCTGGTTCCTGCAGGATCGGGCAATGGCTTATCAGCTCAGGCTTTTGATAACGGAATTCTCCGAAATGGCTTGCTGCAGAATCAGGCACTTTCCTTTAGGTTATCACAAGGGTTGGGCTATACTAAAAAATGGAATCTTCAACTGAAGGCGGGAACAGGCAGGGAAGGGATGATCATGCGAGCTAACTCGAATTCCTCCGAAAACGTTTCTGCCAACTTTGATGCCGCAGTTTGGAAATTTAATTTTATCGGAGCTTACTCGGCCTATAGAACCCGCTTCAGCAATGATAACCGGGGAGGTTTCTTGAATAGGGTGTACCAGAATAGTCTGCTAACACCTGTAAGCTTTAATAACAGCTATGGCGATGAGCAGGGGGACGGGGTTCAACGTACCTATTCGGGTAGAAGTGATAACCCCTTTTATCTATTGCACAATAACGGGCACTATTCTCGTAATTTTCAGCAGACAGGTAACCTGTCTGCAAGATTTAAAACAGGCAGGTTTACTCTGGGAGCTGGTACTACTCTGGAAGGACTAGCTCTCAATTCTGATGAATCACTAAAATCCGGCTCGGCTTTTTATGAGACGGGCTTCCATCTGAAAAGGGAGAAAGACGACAGGCGGTTTACCCTGGATGGTTTTGCGGAATTGGTAATTAAATACAATAACCCGAAGTATAAGTCGACTGCTAAGCTTGCCTATACCAGAGCGGATCTGCAAACGGAAATTGATTATAAGCCTCTTGTCAGAAATTATCAGTATAAACGTAAGGTTGACGAATTTGTAGGATTATACGAGACCAATTACGATGGTCAGAATATAGACGGAGCTTTAAACCTGGGAAATAAAACCTATCGCTCTTCCACTTTTACAAATGGCGCTTATTTCCTTCCTAAAGTTGACGGGTTTATCCGGTTTGAGAACCTTTTTAATAACCGCAGGTTGCCACTCAAAATAGCAGCTACCTATAATAGGTTTTATACGGAGGTGTCTCCTTCAACATCTTATTCCTGGTATGAGTCAACCTCACTTAGGCCTGAGAGTTCATTTTTATTCCTGCCCTTCAAAGAAGCCTCAGGATTTTATCAAGTTAAACCAGTGAAGAATTTTGAATTCACATCCAGGATTGAACTGTTTGATAGTCACCTTTTCCAGTTTACAGCTTCTTTCTTCACCAGAAAGTCTAAAGATGAGGTGCTTCCCACAGTGGAGAGGGGAGAGATCGTGCTTAAAAATCTGGCCGAGATACGTTCTGATGGAGGAGAAGTTGAATTCACCCATCGTACACCTTGGTCCAACAGATTCAGGCTTAGTCAAACTTTATCTTTCTACAAATGGACCAATAAGGTGACCAAAGTTGCTAATGGTTATAACTATGCTCCTGTTGCCGGATTCTCAACAGTTAATAAAGCCCTGGTAGAAGGCAAACCCTTAGGTGTACTGGTCGGAACAACCTACCTGAGAGACACCAAGGGAAATCTTGTTATAGATAATGAAGGTTTTCCCATTGCCAATACATCGACTTCGGAAATAGGTAACCCAATACCCGACTTTACCCTTAAGCTCTCACAAAACCTTAATTTGAAGCAGTGGGACCTGAACCTGGACTGGGAATATAAGAAAGGAGGTGATGTTTGGAACGGCACAAAAGCTTTCCTTGATTACTACGGACGAAGTAAAAGCTCAGCAGAAGAAAGGACAATTTCCAATTATGTGTTTGAAGGCCTTACTGCCGACGGAAATGTGAATACGAAGCCGGTGAGTTTCTACGACCTCGCCCGCCCCTTGGAGCAGTCTAAATTCCTGAGGTATGGAGCAGGAGGTGTGGCAAGCGATTATATTGAAAAAGCAGATGCCCTGAGGCTGAGGAATGTATCGGTCACCTACACGCTTCCTATAAAGAAATTAGCGCAGAGAGTTCTATTTACCGCCTATGCAAAGAACATCATTATCTGGACAGCTTATCAAGGTGTTGATCCTGATCAGTTGATGTACGATCAGGCAAATGGACAAGGGCTGGATTTCTTTAACCTTCCCTCTACAAAAAACTTCGGTGTAAACGTATCCCTTCAATTCTAAACCACATGAAAACATTATCTCTCTTTATATTCTTTATTTCCATGATTGCTGCTGCATTGAATGCAAAAGCGCAAAACGTATCTCAATATCAAAAGGAAAAGATCTATATCCACACTAACCACGTGTTCTTCAAGCAGGGCGAGGTGTTGTTCTATAAATTATACCTGGTAGACGGCAAGGATCAAAAGCCAGTTGCACCAAGCAAAATAGCTTATGTTGAAATTGTTGGCCCATCGGGTACTGTTGTTGAAAAGCAAAGCTATAAGATTGAAAACGGATATGCAGAAGGTGCTTTCGCTATCCAGGAAAATGCAGTAGGTGGAGTATATAAACTGAAAGCCTATACCTCCTGGATGAGGAACGAGAACGACTCGAAGTTCTTCAGCAAGGAGTTCAACGTGCAAAAAGTGATCTCTCCAAGATTGTTGATGAAATTGGATTTTCCGGAGAAGGGATATGGCCCAGGAAGCAGGGTAAAAGCCGATTTCTCAGCAAGAACATTAGCCGACAAACCTCTGGCGAACCTGAATGGACATTTCAAAGTGTCTATCGGCGGGAAAACAGGTGAAGCGCAGGCTTTGAAAACAGATGCGACTGGTAAAGCAAGTATCAGCTTTGATCTGCCGAAAGACCTGGCAACTACTGATGGCCTATTGACCGTTACGCTCAGTCACGACGCTTTCGTCGAATCTATTTCACGTAGTATTCCGATCACGCTGGATAAGATCGACCTTCAATTTATGCCGGAGGGCGGAACTTTTGTTGCTGGTGTAAAATCAAGGCTGGCCTTTAAAGCAATCAATGAATTTGGAAAGCCGGTAGATGTAAAGGGAATAATTGAAGATGGTGAGGGAAATACGGTCGCCCATTTTGAAAGTTATAAGTTTGGAATGGGTAAAGTTGAAATAGCACCTAAGTCGGGCATGGTTTATAAGGCTTTGATTCTCTCAGCCAGCGGAAATAAAACCCGGTATCCTCTGCCAAAAGTTATGGATGAAGGCGTAGCACTTCAGCTTAATAGGCAAGAGGGAAAGGTAGTAGTAAGCATAAACAGTACTTCAACGACCAAAATAGTGCTTACCGGAAAGAGTAAGGAGATTAACTATTATACGAAACAGCTGAACCTGAAAGAGGGACGGAATGAGCTGGAGGTAAATGAGAACATTTTTCCGGTTGGTATTACTCAATTTACCCTTTTTTCTTCTACCGGTATTCCACTGGCGGAGCGAATTGTGTTTCTGAACAAGCATAAGAAATTAACGGTGAGTATTGCTACCGACAAGACCCGTTACAAACCCCGCGAGAAAGTAGAGTTGATGATCACCAGTAAAGATCAAAGCGGAAAGCCGGTTCCCTCTAATTTTTCCCTTGCAGTAGTTGACGATAAGTTATGGTCTTACGCGGATGATAAACAGGATCATATTTTCTCCTGGCTATTACTCAGCTCGGAACTGGAAGGCAAAATTGAAGAACCTCAGTTCTATTTCAAAAAAAATGAACCCAAAGCAGCTGAAGCCCTCGATCTGTTAACGCTAACGCAGGGCTATAGATATTTTGATTTTATTGAACCTGTTAAGCAGACAAAACAGCTCAGGTTTGGATTAGGCGAGAACATCAGTGTTCTTGGAATTATCACTGCGGAAGATGGAAAGCCAGTGCAGGGGACAGTTTACCTGATCGAGAATATTACCAATGGGAAGGTGCTGCAATTGAAAACAAAGAACGACGGCATATTTTACTTCCCCTCCCTGGATAAGCCAGGTAACTATTTGATCTTAGCACAGGGAGGCGACAAAAAGCAGAAAATAAAGATCAGATTGCTACAATCGGGACTAAATTATTCTTTCGCCCAGGCACAGCTCAAAATTATTTCTGACGCATTTGCTGAACAAACAGACGTTCTGAAGAAGGAACCGGCAGAAGCAAATGCTCCGAAAAAGGAAGCCTTTGATATTCTACTGGGGGCAGGAAATAACGCTTTAAATGAAGTGGTAGTGGTAGGGTATGGCGCTATGTTGAAACAAAATGTTACAGGCTCGGTGGTAACTGTTAGGCGAGAGGATTTGTCGGTCGGGGATTTCGGGCTTGGGAATTTACTACAAGGGAAAATCCCCGGATTGGTGGTAACGGAAGTAGCTAACCCAGGTGCTGCTCCTGTCGTGCGCATACGAGGTGCAAACACATTAGCCGCGAATGGCGAACCACTGATTATTGTGGACGGTATCCCTGTAGGTAATAGCGGACTAAATCAGTTAGATCCTAACGATATTCAAAGTATTACGGTTCTTAAAGATGCTGGTGCAACGGCTATTTATGGAAGCCGGGGAGCCAATGGCGTTATCCTGATCACCTCGAAAAGGAATATTGCCGGAAAACTCAAGATAAAGGTGACCGATAAGGCAAGTTTTGAGTCGGAGTACGTCAATGTAACTGGGCCCCAGTTTACCATTGCAAAGAAATTCTACGTCCCTGCTTATAAAAGCACGGAGACTGAAGAACGTACCGATTTCAGGGAGACCATTTACTGGAATCCTGTGGTGCAAACGAATAGAGAGGGGGTCGCCAAGCTAGAGTTTTATAATTCTGATGCTACCACCACATTTCGCGCAATTACAGAAGGAATAGGATATAATGGCTTGCTTGGCCGGGCCGATACCACCTATACTACTACCAATACGCTTAACCTGGATGTTAAAATACCACCTTATCTTACTGTAGGGGACAAGGCTTTGCTTCCTTTAGTGATAAAAAATAACGGACAGAAGAAATTGGATGCAACAATAGCTGTACAGGTACCTGAAGGAATTAAGGTAGGAGATTATAAAAGTACCATCTCGATAGCTCGTGATAGTTCCTTACAAATTCTTTTGCCTATCGAAGCAATAAGAAATACGAGTGGTGAAATTAAATTTGGTGTGGCAGGTCCGGGCGAAAAGGAAACGCTTTCATTTCCAATTGCCGTGCAAGCAAAAGGCTTTCCGGTTATTGAAACATTTTCGGGCAACAAGTCGGCAAGACATGAGTTTACTGTCAGCAAAATGATCAATGGAACCTCTACACCTAAGCTTATGCTCTATAAAGATGTGGAGGGCCAGTTGGTAAATGGCATTGAATCAATGCTGCGAGAACCTTACGGTTGTTTTGAACAAACTTCTTCCACTACTTATCCCAATGTTTTCATCCTTAAGTATTTGAAACAGGTTGGAAAAGCCAATCGAGAGATTGAAACCAAAGCATTGGGTTATCTAAAAAATGGTTACAAGAGACTGGTAGGGTACGAGACCAGTGAGAACGGATTTGAATGGTTCGGAAAAGCTCCGGCACATGAAGCGCTCACGGCTTATGGATTGCTTGAATTTACGGCAATGAAGGAGTTTCTGGAAGTGGATGAAGCAATGCTGAAACGTACAAAAAACTTCCTTTTAGCACGTAGAGATGGAAAAGGAGGTTTTCGTCTGGCTTCAGGTGGTTATGACAGGTTTGCGTCGGTTCCTAATGCTATTGCCAACATTTACATTGTTTATGCAATGACAACCGCCGGCTTCGGAAAAGACATTGAGCCGGAATATCAGGCAGCCTTGACTCAGGCTTTTAATAGTGAAGATGCCTATAAGCTGGCATTAATGGCACTATCCGCAGATAATCTAAAAAAGGTTTCTGATTATAACGAATTGATGCAGGCTTTGAAAATAAGTTATACCAAACGTAAGCTGAGTTCTGAAACAAGTGTTGTTAACTCAAGGGATGCCTCTCTGCGTGTCGAAACCCTGTCGCTCTACGCCTTAGCCCTGATGCGTCAAAAAAATCCAGACATAGCTTTGGTGGCGGAACTTATATCCAAAGTGTTGAATGAGAAATCCTATTATGGTTACGGCTCTACACAGGCAACTGTTATGGCATTGGAAGCCGTTGTGGAATATGCTAAGCTAAGTCAGAAGCAATTGGTAAATAACGACGTCAATTTTGTTTTGAACGGGCATCAGGTAAAAGAGAATGACGAGCTGGCTAAGTACATTCTGGAAGGTAAGAATAGCTTTGAAGTTTCTTATAAAGATGGACAGGAAGGAATTCCTTACAATCTCGAGGTTGCTTATCAGACTTATACCCCTCCAACTTCCTCCAAGGCAAGCATAAGTATATCCACCAGCTTAAATAAAAGCAGCGCGAGCATTGGTGAAACAGTAAGGATGACTGCCGTAATAACTAACAAGGAAAGCAATCTTCAGGCTATGACAACGACTAAAATTGGTATACCAGCAGGTCTTTCCACACAGCCCTGGCAATTGAAGGAACTGATGGAAAAGGGACAGGTGGCTTATTACGAGATCTTCGATAATTACCTGGTGTTATACTGGATGGGTTTTGCTGCAAAAGAAGCGAAAACCATTAATCTGGATCTAAAGGCTGAAGTTCCGGGCAGGTATAAAGGCAAAGCAAGCAATGTTTACTTGTATTATACGCCCGAATATAAGTACTGGAATGATGGAGCCGAGGTGGAATTGAAATAGTTTTTATAAGTGTAACAAATTGATGTGATTTCTCGTCAAGGTAAATATGAGTATGATAATGAGAAAAGCCTTTTTTTTATTTTTTGCAATTGCAGCTTTAACTTCCTGTAAGAAGGATAAGCAAGAAGAGTCAGATGTTGTAACTCCTCCTCCTGTTGTTAGTTTAACCAGGAACTTTATTTATCCCACTGATAATACAACTGCACCTAAAGCCTATGCAGGGAATTCTGTTTCAGGTAAAGCCAGCATTGCTGATGATAAGAGCCTGGTGATTTCCATTGAAACTCCTTTTCCTGAGGGACATGATAATGTTGCTTTTGTTATTCCACAGGCAAAGATTAAAGCAGGTTATACGGGAGAGTATATTTCACAACCCACTTCACCCGAGACCCTGATAAATTATCAGTACCAGCTTACCGCGACTTCTGCTAATAAATTATTGCCCGGAGCCGCTATAGGTACTCTTAAAATTGATAAGTACGATGCTGCTCACAAAACGCTTACCGGACAATTTTCCTTTACAATAAATGCCCAAAGCGATCCAACTACTTCTGTGACGAATTTTAAAACAACAACAATTGTGGTGATCGGCAACTTTGAAAACCTGGTGATCAAATAGTACACGGAAAGCGATAAAGCGAATATTAGTTAACCTTAAAACCCCTGCTGTTTCAGTAAGGGGTTTTGCTTTTAATACAGGATTTATCTTGTTCCATTAAGTACTTCGACTTTCCGGTAATAAAATATCCTTGTACAGCAACAAAAAATCCATCTTGGGTTAGCTTTCCTAGGCGCCTTTTGATTATAGCTTTAACTTAGTCTTATAATAGGGTTAAGGTCTTGTGATGGGTTGAAGACCTCTATTGTTAAAAACTAGCTATATACTTAATACGAATTAAACAAAATGAAGAGATCAAATCAATTTGTGGCCGCGGGTTTGCTTTTTCTGGCTTCCCTCAACGCTATCCCGGGTGCAAATGCTCAGAATGCAAGTCCTGCTGCAGGGCAGCCTGAACCCGGACAAATTCCACCACATCCACCGAGATTACCAGAAGGTGCTATTCCTGCATTTCCAGGAGCCTGGGGAGCTGGTATGTTCACCACCGGAGGACGTGGAGGTAAAGTTATTCCTGTGACCAATTTGAACGATAAAGGTCCTGGTAGTTTAAGAGCTGCGCTGGAAGCAAAAGGTCCGCGCATCGTGGTGTTCCGTGTTGCTGGTACCATTAAGGTAAGCGACGACCTTAATATCAATGATCCAGATATCACGATTGCAGGACAATCGGCTCCTGGTGATGGTGTATGTGTTGCCGGGACCTTAAATATCAATACCTATAATGTGATCATTCGTCATCTACGAGTGCGCCGCGGCGTTCCTATGGGAGGTCAGGGGGATGATAATATCGGAGGTAATCCATACCATCATATTATCATCGACCATTGTTCTGCCAGCTGGGGAATGGATGAAAACCTTTCCCTCTACAGACATATGAGACCATCATTAGATGGAAAAACGCAAATAAAAGATCCTGCTGAACATATCACTGTTCAGTGGAGTATTTCAAGTGAGGCGCTCGACGCCAAAGGTCATGCCTTCGGAGGTACCTGGGGAGGAAATCCGTCAACATTCCACCACAATCTGTTTGCATGTAATACTGCGAGGAATCCTTCGATCGGTATGTCTGGTCCTTTTGACTTTAGGTATAATGTGGTCTTCAACTGGAAGCATCGTTCAATAGACGGGGGCGATGAAACCTCTACCGTTAACCTTATCAATAACTATTTCAAGCCAGGACCGGCTACGAATGAAAATATGCGCTCCGTATTTGCCCGTATAGAACAACGCAGTCAGTATTCTCCTGGGAGTGCCTGGGCAGAAGGTGGATGGTATCCTAAAGCAGCCGTTCGTCCCGGTAAATGGTACGTAGCTGGTAATGTTATGGATGGTAACAAAGAAGTGATCAATAACAATTGGGCGGGAATGCGCGGACCAGAGAACCTTGCTCGTGTAAATACTCCATTTGAAGGATGGCCGGTAATGCCTCACCAACCGGCGGAAGTTACTTTCGAAACTGTACTTTCTAAAGTAGGGGCAACTTTACCAAAACGTGATGCCGTTGACACCCGCGTTACTGCTATGGTGCGCTCCGGAAAGCCCATGACTCAAACGGGTATTATCAGGGACGTTGCCGAAGTGGGTGGCTATCCAAACCTGACTTTCAAACCTTCTGACGTGCCGGTAGATACAGATGGTGATGGAATGCCAGATAAATGGGAGATCCAAAACAAACTGAATCCAAAAGATCCTAAAGATGGTGTTATCGATTCTGATGCTGACGGGTATACCAATGTGGAAGAATTTCTTAATGGTACTAATCCTAATGAGAAACTTAACTACCGTAACTTAGCAAATAACGTTGATACGATCAGCTAAGGTCAGGAAATAAAGATTCTTTTAAAAGAAGCACAGCTCAATCCCGATAAAGGTTGGGCTTTGTTATTTTCATTGAACTATTGGTTTTGGGCACTCTAATATGAAAATGACTCGGTTTTGTTTTATATGCCTAAATTTGCCGACTCTAAAGTTTTAACATCTTCCGGTATTAATTGTTAAAAGTATGGCTGTCAATCAGAAAATTAAACTCGCTGTAGATGCTGTTGTTTTTGGATACACCTCTAAAGACGGTCTTTCTATATTGCTTATTAAACGGAATATTGCCCCTTTTAAAGATACCTGGGCACTACCGGGTGGTCTGGTGAAAAATGAAGAATCCTTAGAAGAGGCTATTCAACGAGAGTTGCAGGAAGAAACCGGGGTAGGCATTAATTACCTGGAACAGCTATATAGTTTTGGTGATCCTGCACGGGATCCACGAAATAGAGTGGTATCTATCGCTTACTACGGTCTGGTTAAACCAAACGCATTTCAGCTTCACGCGAGCACCGATGCTTCAGATGCTGCATGGTTCAATATCAAGAAAATGCCTGTCCTTGCCTTCGATCATAAGGAGATCATCGAGCGGGCCCTTAAGCGACTTCAGGCCAAGATGTCGTATGAGCCTATCGGTTTTGAACTGCTCGATCAAAGATTTCCCTTTTCTGAGCTCGAGAAACTTTATAGCGCGGTTCTCGGCCGCCCTATAGACCGCAGGAACTTCAAAAAAAAGATCACCAAATTCGGTTTTCTGGAAGAAACCTCAGAAAAACAGTCACTCGAAAGTGCCGGTCGACCAGGCAATCTTTTCTGTTTTAATGAAGAGAAGTACTTCGAACTAAAGCGCTCAGGTATAAACTTTGAAATTTAAATTTCTGTAAATAAGTCTCTTGTCTGTTTTGTGTGCTTTTGTATTTGTGTATTAATTACGCATATTTATATTTGTGTAAGAATAACGCAAATAGAAATGAAAACAGGAGTAATCATAGCGAGATTTCAAACTCCCTACCTTCACGAAGGGCACAGAAATCTGATCGAAAATGTAAGGACCAAGCATAATAAATTGATCATTGTATTGGGTGCCAGTCCGATTTCGGGAAGCAGAAGGAATCCCTTTGATTATTACACCCGCGAAAAGATGATTAAGAAGGAATATCCGGAAGTGGTAGTTCTTCCCATCAGCGATCATCCTAGCGATAAGAGCTGGTCTCAAAACCTGGATATGCTTCTTGCAAGCGTTTTCCCCACCGAACAGTTCTTATTGTATGGAAGCCGGGATAGTTTTATTCCCTATTATTCAGGAAAGTTCAATACTTCTGAATTACCTGTTCACGGTGACTACAATGCAACTGAATTAAGAAAGCAGTATGCTGATAAGGTATTCGATTCAAGAGATTTCAGGGCGGGCATCCTGTACGCTTATTACAACCAATACACCAAAGTATATCCAACAGTTGATATAGCCTTGTTCCGGAATGATAAGAATGAACTATTGCTCGGAAAAAAGGCAATCCATAACAGATGGAGATTAGTAGGAGGCTTTGCAGATCCTGAGGATGCTAACTACGAAAGCGCTGCCAAAAGGGAGCTAATGGAAGAGTGTGGACAGCTTGAAGTAACCTCAATGACTTATGAAGGATCAGCAAAAATCAACGACTGGAGATATCGCTCGGAAGTGGATAAAATTATAACCCTGCTTTTCAGTACTGATTATGTTTCAGGAGAGGTTATAGCGAGCGACGATATAGCCGAGCTGCAATGGTTTAAACTGACCGATATTCCCGAAATGATCGAGACTGAACAGGTTAACGAAGAGCACCTTGAATTATTTAATTTCATCTTAACCAAATACTTAAACTAATACATCATGAAAAAACCAAATTTTATCCTACTCGCTGACGCTTATAAATATTCTCACCATAAACTATACTATCCTGGAACTAGTAAAATATACAGCTACCTAGAGAGCAGGGGAGGGATGTTTGACGAGACAGTTTTCTTCGGCCTTCAATACTTTTTGAAAGAATATATTGAGGGAGTAGCCTTTACTCAGGCAGATCTGAATGAAGCGGAGGATTTTCTTCTGCAAGTGTTCAACCGAGCTGATGTGTTCGATAAGAGCAAGTTCCAGTATATCCTCGACAAGCATCAGGGGAAACTTCCTGTAAAGATTAAGGCCGTAGCCGAAGGAGCTGTTGTACCTGTAGGCAATGTGTTGATGACCATTGAGAATACTGATCCTGAGTGCTTCTGGTTAACGAATTTCCTGGAAACAGTTTTGATGCAGATCTGGTACCCAACTACAGTTGCAACTTTAAGTTTTAAGGTTAAAAAAGCGGTAACGGAATATTATGCGGAAACAGCAACTTCTGGGGCGGAAGCAGGAATAGATTTTGTATTAAACGATTTCGGTTTCAGAGGGGCCAGCAGTGTAGAAAGTGCCGCTCTGGGAGGCTGTGCTCACCTAATAAATTTTGCTGGCAGTGATAATCTTGCAGCTTCTGTTCTGGCCAAGCAGTACTATGGTGCGCAGAAGGTTCATGGAGTAAGCATCCCTGCTACAGAGCATAGTATCTGTACGCTGTTAGGAAAGGAAGGGGAACTGGAGGTATTCAGACACATTCTGAAAACTTTCCCAACGGGTATCGTTGCTTGTGTATCTGATAGTTATAATATCTTTAGAGCTTGTGAGAATTACTGGGGCAAAGAGCTTCGCGAAGAGATCCTGAACCGTGAAGGAGTGTTGGTTATCCGTCCAGACAGCGGGGATCCGATTATGACCTTATTGAAGATCTTCGAAATCCTGTTTGACAAGTTTGGGTATATGGTTAATGAAAAAGGATACCGGGTTTTGCCTCCGCAATTGCGCGTCATCCAGGGAGATGGTGTAAATTATAACAGTATTATCGAAATTTACGAAGCCTTAAAGGCTAAGGGAATCAGTGCCGAGAACCTGGTGTTGGGAATGGGAGGAGCCCTGCTTCAAAAGGTTGACCGGGATACGCAGAAGTTTGCTATCAAATGTAGTTATGCCACCATCAATGGTAAGGATGTACGGGTTGAGAAAAGTCCGGTGGAGATGGATGAAAACGGGCAGATCAGCGAAAGCTTTAAGAAAAGTAAAGGCGGGAAACTGAAGTTGGTGAAGTTAGAAGGGGCATATCAAACTGTTCAAACTGAAGAATACCCTGAACTGGAAGATGAACTACGTACTGTTTTTGAGAACGGTGAAATTAAGAAAGAGCACAGCTTCGAAGCTATTCGTGAGCTGGCAAAGAATTATAAAAATGAAATATACAACAGCGTGGCTTATTGATAGCCTGAACAGGGGAGAGAACTTTAAGTACATTTATTTCTGGGGCCACCAACCCAGCAAAAGTGGAGAGATAATAGCTTCCTGTTTCAGTCAGTGGTGGAAATCGTCATTTAAGGTAAATGGCTTTGTTTATCCTACTGCAGAACATTGGATGATGGCGCAAAAGGCTTTATTGTTCGACGATAAAGAAAATTTTAAAACTATCCTAGAAGCTCAATCCCCAGGGGCTGTAAAAGCACTTGGTCGCCAGGTGAAAAATTTTGAGAATGAGCTCTGGGAGGAAAAGAGGTACGAAATAGTGCTAAAAGGTAACTTTTACAAGTTTGCTCAGAATCCTGAATTAAAAGAATTTCTTATTAAAACCGGTGATCGTGTAATTGTAGAAGCCAGTCCCCTCGATTCTATCTGGGGAGTTGGATTAGCTGCAGATGATGAAAGAGTAAATGATCCTAATTCATGGCAAGGTTTAAATCTCTTAGGCTTTGCTCTTATGGAAGTTCGGGATATGTTAATGTGAGAACTAAAGATGTTAGAAAAAGAAATAAGAGCGGCATATGATGAACAAACGATAACCGTTTATCAGGCCTATCGAAAAGAAATTGCAGAAGCTGCGGTTAGAAGTCAAAAAATTGTATCTCCATTTAAAATTGAACGAATGACCTGGATAAAGCCATCCTTTCTATGGATGATGTACCGGTCAGGATGGGGCAGTAAAGAGGGGCAGGAGCATGTGTTAGCTATTAAAATAAAACGGTCAGGTTTTGAATGGGCTTTGCAAAATAGTTGTTTGTCTCATTTTAATAGCTCTATTTATGAAAATTACGAAAGCTGGAAAAGCATATTAAGCAGCTCACCCGTCCGCATACAATGGGATCCTGAGAAAGATATGTACTTGGAGAATCTGAATTACAGAAGCATTCAAATTGGACTTTCAGGTATTGCCGTAAGCAAGTATGTGAATGAGTGGACCGAGAGCATTACAGATATAACCGAAGATTGTAAAAATATCCGATCCCTGATACAGAAGGGGGAGATAGATGAGGCAAAGAAGTTATTACCAATAGAGGAGATTTATCCTTTACCTCACTTAATCAAGAAGCTTATAGGTCATTCTTAAAGTTGAAAAGGCGAATTTTACCAAAACTTCCACCACGGCTTCTTTTTCTGATGCACCGCCTCGGCTTCAATTCTTTCCTGCTCTTTAGCTATTTGTTGTTTCGATTTATGTCTGATCTCGTGCTTATAGCCGTGTTTTTGCAGGATGGCATCAACTCTTACTTTCAAGGCTTTGCCTTTCTCTTGATCCACCATCGAAATGAAGTTGACGTAACCCTTTATTGAAGGAAGCAGGTGGGGACTGTTCTTCCAGTGCTTGCCTGCAATGCCGTCTTTCTCAATTTGAAACAGCAGGGCGCGGAACCGATCTAGCTCTTTTGAATTAATCGCAGGTTTATCATTCACCACAATCCCGGTTACTTCTTTGCGACTTCCTTTTCTAAGGATGCGGAGCTTGTCTGGATGAATATTGAGGTTCTCATCTTTTACTATTTTGCGGATAAAGCCCATCAGCGTTTTCACACTTTTAACAGCTTCCCCCGATGCCGAAAAGGTAAGGTCATCTGCGTATCGGGTGTAAGTAAATCCCAGCTTTTTTGAAATCCCTATTAACCGTGCATCGAGCTTACGGCAAATAAGGTTGGTGATGGCGGGACTGGTAGGTGCTCCCTGAGGGAGGAATCTTTCTGTTCCGGCCACATAATATTTCTGACCATCCAATTCGATCTGATCGCTTTCTGGTTCTGTACACAGCAAGCCTAAAATAATAGCAATTTGCTCTGAGTAACCTAAGGATATAAATAAACCCTTTACCCTTTTATAATCAATAGAAGGGAAGAAGTCTTTCAAATCAACATTGATGACCACCTCTGCTTTTAAGTGAGGGACGGCGTTGCTGACAATAGATCTTTTTTTAACAAAACCGTGTGCCGTATCTTTTATTTCAGGAAGCTCGAGGATATTTTCCAACACCCAGTGCTGAGCCGACTTTAAACGTGGCATTGGGGTAGAGATCAACCTTTTTCCTCCTGTTTTCTTTGGGATATAAAAGCGCTGGTAATGGGTAGTTTTGCTAACTGTACGATGATAGGCCAGGAAACGAAGCTCTGCAACAGTGGTTTTCATTGCTTTTGCCAGTTCCTCTGCATTGGCAATAACCGGAAGCTTTTGTTTGTTAAGGTTATCGGGATTAGCAGAGACGTTATTTAATCCGGGGGAAACATCTTCCCCGAGGTAAATGATCTCCTTTTCTTTCTTCTCCTTCCACCTTGCCGCTTTTTGCTCTTTCTGCTGCTTTCTTAAAAGCTTGTTTTCCGCACGTTTCTTTTTTGAAGCCTCGAGCCGGGCTCTCCGGACCTCTATTAATGCTTGTTCCCTGTTCTGAAAACGCTGTTGTTTCTCCAGGAGATCGCGGAGTTCCCTGGTTAAAGCTGCTTCTTTCTCGATCAGCGTTTCCGGGACAATACTTTGTGCTTCGTCTTTTTTCCAGAAGCCAAAACGTTTCATTTCCTCCAGGATCACTGCGTCTCTGGTGGATGCTTTTATCCTGTCGTAAAGCTGCTGGCGGTTTGGTTGATTGCTCATAGTGGAGGAAAAATGGTAGTGAGGAGGCACCTTCGTCATTCTGAGGACCGGATTGGTCAACTCAAGCGAGACGGTACCATAGTGATATTTCAATCCTCCGGATTTGCACCGGAAATATCACTATGGTACCAGGATCGTACAGTTAAGAACAGGCCGGTGGCGCGTTACTAAGCTGTATGCAAGGACGGTGATCCACCGCCCGGAGTGCAAGGTCTTTCGGCCTGCCTCACTACCTTTACAAAACTAATTTTATTTTTATTATTACAAACTCAATTTCTGTTTAATTCACGTTTTCCGCTATCCTGGCGGCGAGAATATGTTCACATGGACCCTGCATTAATTTATTCTGGGTGTAAAAATTACAGGTACAACTTGCTTTCACCAATCGCTCATCTTTATCGATTAATAAAACCGGCTGATAAACCTTATCTTTTTCTTTAACGGTAGCCTTTATTTGCTTTAAGTTGTCTTTTGCCTCCGTGTGTACGTTCCTTACATTGCCAGCTTCCATCAGGTTTCTAGCCCGCTCTTCTCGTTCATTCGCAAAGCGGAGTTTATCAAGGGGTAATGACTCGCGAGACAATTCACGGATGCGGTAAGTGCCCTTATGGATATCGAAGATGACTCTTCCTGCCTGCGTGAAAGCAGACAAGGCTCCAAGAACAATATGTTGATCCAAACCGAGTCGCTTAGCTAAAGCAGGAGCAGGCTCAGTCCAGGTTTCTTTCAATCCAGTATATACTTTTTGCATCGTTAAACTGTCTACCTGCGTTCTTGGGGCAAGTAAATCGAAGTTACCTAACTGCGACCAGTCATTTGCTGTCCAACCTGATAAGCCTAAGGTGAAGTTCATATCTCCTAAATCGGCAACGAAGAAAGAGGGAAGGCCTGATCCCAGTAACACCACCTTAAATCCTTTAGCAAGTGGAATAAGCCTTTCCAATAAAAGCAATCTTCTTCGGCCCCAGATGCGGATTTCGGTTGCTGAATTTCCTTCATAAACTGAACGAGAGCACTTTAATTCCAGATTCCAGGGTTCAAATATCAAGGTTACAGGTTTCCCAGGTTTTAAAACGAAGCGAATAGAGCGAGGACCTTCTTTTTCCTTATTTCTGCGAAGTATAAAGCAGATATTATACAGGTCGGTAGGGTGAAGATGAAAGACATGGGCAGGCAAAGTCATTGCCGAACTTACTTGCAGAAAGCCTCGCACCCAACTTTCCGGAACATCTATTTTTACCTCTTTATATGATTCTTCTGCCGTGGTATGAACTTCAAAACCACTGGGATCTATATTGAAATGGGTCTCTTTATAGTTGCGGACTTTCTGAAATTCATTATAGAGGTCTGCAGAGTAATCCACATTTGTTGTTCCGCACTTAAAGTCTTTCAGGTCTTTAAATACATTATAGTTACAGCCCAGTTTACCGTAAGATGATTCATCCTGACTGAAGCATTCAAAGAAGAGTTCGTCTGGGTGAACAGTAATCACTGGATCCAGTACAATCCAGGCTTCGCGGTTATGTTTATAAATGTAGTTGAAATACTCCCGCTGAGCTTTATAGAAAGGACTCATGATTTCACCTTTCTGCCTCCTTACGTCTTCCAGCTCTTTTCTTACCACCTTAAGCTTGGCTTCAACATCAGCACTACCTTCAAGGTACTCTGCAAGCCAAATATCCTCCTGTTGTTTGGCCCATTCTTTATAATCGCTTTTATCTTTAGGCTTGAACCTGAAGTCGGATACCACGATATCATGAAGTACAGAAATTGCTTCCCTGAAAGGAACTTTGCTATTCAACAAACCTGAAAAATAGGTGGGTTCCCGGAGGAGATCGGGGGCAAAGGACATGTCCACTTTACCTGCGGAACTTTGTATGGAGCTCTCTCCCTTAAATTTATAATTAAACTCCATCTGTTAGTTCCTTATATAATCAGGGTATTGGTTTACAACTGTAGCTGATCCTACCTGCGGATAAGCTTTTTGAATTTCTCTCAATGCCTGAATACAGGCTGCTTTTTCTGTTATTGCTACCGAAGCAGAAATCCGGTTAAAAATTTCAACGATCAACTGCGCTGCCTCTTCTGATTTCAATGCCTCCTTCCGAAGGAATTCAAGTACCCTGGCTTTTGCTGCTTTTCCTTTATTCACCTGGGATAAGATGGTAAGAAAGTATAGCTGCAGTGAACTGATAACTTCCAGATTGTCTTTCGCAAACACCTCAAGGTAAGTGGTAGTGAAGAGCTGAATTTTGGTATCGGGGTGCTGACTTAGCTTAAGAAGGTACTCCTGTCCTTGCTCTGTTTTGAAACAGCGGGTGATCATTTCCCTGCCAAAGGCTTGTACATCCTCCTGAATACTATCGCAAATACTTACCAGTATTTCAACTGTCCAATCGTCTTCATTGCATTGCTTCCTGAAATAGTCGAAGGCAAATGCCTTAGTGTCTTTCCATTCCGAATCGGTAATACGAATGCTATCATTCTTATCCGCTTTCACCAATTGCAGATGTTCGGAATACCAGTTCCAGGCAAGCATCCGCACTTCCTCCAGTGGATTGTCGGCCAATTTAACTACTTCTGGTATGGTTAACCCTTCTTTATCGATGTAATTTAAAAGGACGAAAGCTCCAAGTTTTTGTGCAGTACGGTACCTCGCGTTTAATAATTGTAGGGTCTGATCTTTATCCAGTATCTGCAAATTATCCTTCAATTCGCTGGTCAATAAACTCAGCAGATCTTCATGCAAGCCTTCATAAGACTCCTTCAAAGTAAATGCAGGTACAAAAAGTCGGATAAGATCCTTACCAAAATCAGGATATGCTCCATTTACCCGTGCTATCAGCGGTTTAACAGCATTGCGTACGTCCTGTAGAGGAGAGAGGCAAAAGCTTACCAGTAAATTCTTCTTCTCCAGCAGAATGTCTAAGGGGAATTTAGAGAGTAACTGAATGCCCAATGTTCTTGGTCCCTCTTCCTGAGAGCTTAGTAGTGTAAGCAGAAGATCTTCGGGAAGCTCTTCCGGTTTTATTTCGTGCTTTATAAGGATCTTTCCGGCGAGTTCGTGAAGAGTTACACTCTTATGATTTAGAAGCTCTGTAATGACAGAAAGGCTAATGTATTTCAGGTTTTCCTGGAAGGCAATAACCAGCGTATCGGTTACCAGATCGTAGTACTCCGTCTGGTCTTCCAGGTCTGCCCGCTGTACGAGCCAGGAGATTAGTCGTGCGATAATAACATCAGCCTCTTCTTTTTGGAAGGCATTACCCGTTAATAATCCACGAAGCCAGAGATGTGTGTCAGGGTTATTGATCTTAATAAGATCAGCAACGAAATTAGTATCAGAAAGCAGGTTAAGCCGGTCAGCCGAAATCCATTGGTATCCTTGCTCCCTGGCTTCGTTCAAACGTGATTGAAGTACGGCTAAGAGCAAATTCTTGTCCGGATCACGTGGATTAAATATCTTCCTGACCAGTGTTAAGCCGAGCTGCTGAGTCTCGCTAAAGAATGCATTTAAAAATGCGATTACATCCTCCTTGCTAAGTTCTGATTCAAATGATGAATTTGCGTTGAATACTTTTAAAGCGAATTCCTGTACACGACGAGCTTTAGTTTCCTTTAAAAGTTTAATGACCTGCTCAGGAGATCTGTTCCATAAAGAAGGAAAAGCCTCTTCCCGCTGTTCCGGAGCCGTAGCTCCTGGAAGGTAGGGGGGAATGCATTTCCAGGCTATATCAGCCAACTCATAGCGAGAACTATTTGCATATAATATATAGTAGAAAGACTTGAATCGCGCATAAGAATCGTAGTGGCTTACCACTGTGTCGTAACTGTATCTTCTTGTTTGTTCGTTATAGTTACTTATATACCTGGTGTTCTCAAATGGAGCAGAATTATCCACGGCATCACTAAAGGCAAGAAGGATACCTGTTGCGAGTTCAGTATAGCTTTCCGACTGGTCGTTCCCTGATCTCCTCAACGAGCGAAACACTCTCCGGCTCAGGTAATCCTTAGTTTTAGCGCTGAAACTACCGTACGAAGGGTTTTGTCTTTCTATTTCTTTCGCCAGTATTCCAAATACCTCATAATCTTCCAGCATTTCTGCCGCTTTAAATACTTTACGTATATGTTTAAAGTAGTTCGGCTTGAAAGGAATTTTTGGTAATACTTCAAGGAAAATCTTCCTTACTCTGTGATTGTAGCGTGATAATCTGTAAAGGGTAACAATGTACTGATTAGAAGTTGTTTGCAAATTAAACAAGAACTCCTCTATCTGCTTCTCCAACTCTTGATAATAGTTATTGGCAATGGGCTGATAGAAATTGTCTGGAAGCGATTTAATATACGTCTCCAACAGTATTTCGCGGTCTTTATCTGTGCTCAGTTCGAGTAGAGCATCTTTCGCTAACTCTGCAACATGTTCAGCAGTCCTATGATCACTGATCAGCTCTTTTAAAAACGACAAACCTTTTTCTGCCTTCATCCTTCCCAATGCCCAAACCACCGAATAGAGGTTGAAATCATCCTCCTCGTCAGCTAGTTTGAGTATAGATGGTACAGCTTCTGTGATCTTTAGTTCTGCAGCTCGCCAAATAATCCTTGAAATACGCCAGTTCTCTGGTTCCTCTCCAGCCAACGCAGCTTTCAGGTATTTAAGAATTAACTTTTCCTTCTTTGAGGGTTTTCTGACACTATCTGAACTTGATTCAGATACAAGTCCCATTGCTTCGCCAACTGCTACGTAGCCCTTCTTTCTTTTCTCCTGCTCAAGGCTGTCAAAAACTTTCTCTGCCTCTGACAGGACAACCGGAAAAATAGTTTTGGTGCCTTCTTTTAAAGTGCTTCCCCGCTTACCATACCTGAAGTTTACTACATAATCTTGCCCGGTTTGAAGAAGATCTATTTCATATACTTTATCAGATGTACCCTCCTGGTAATATAAACTGACTTGCTTAATTAATTTCAAGAATTACGGTTTAAGATTCTTGAGGGTAAATATAGATTTTTTAACGAATTACAGCGGGATTCAACTATGCTTATTCCTGATATAGATGTGTTTGACAGCTCTGTTTCCTGTTTCCCTTTCGTCAATCTCAATGGATGGAATGGAGCGAATTAAAGGAGTGAGTTTAAAGAACCCAAAATTGCGAGGATCAAAGTCGGGTTGCTTTTTCATAATTAAGCTTCCTACATCTGCAAGATAAGCCCAGCCACTCTCATCGGCCACATCATTAATCGTGGTTGATATTAATTTAATAGTCGCCTTATTTAACTTAGGTTCCCTGGAGGGTACCTTTCTTTTGGTATCCTTTTTAGCTGCGGGCTCGTTGGTTTTGACTTCTTCGCTTTCTTTATCACTATTATTTCCCAAGATCTCAATATAGATGAACCTGTCACAGGCAACAATAAAGGGATTAAGCGTTTTTTTCTCGCCTATTCCAATGACCATCATTCCGGCTTCCCTTAAACGTGTGGCTAGCCGGGTAAAATCACTGTCACTCGAAATGATGCAAAATCCATCAACCTTTCCGGAATAAAGAATATCCATAGCGTCGATGATCATTGCAGAATCTGTAGCGTTTTTACCGGTGGAGTAGCTGTATTGCTGGATAGGGGTTATGGCATTTTCCAGCAAAACGTTCTTCCATCCAGATACCGTTGGTTTCGTCCAATCAGCGTAAATCCTTTTCGTGGTTGGATTGCCATATTTTGCTATTTCCTCCATAATACCCTTGATGTTGGCATATGGAACATTGTCGGCATCAATTAAGACAGCTAATCGGAGATCATGAGATGTTCGCATAAGGAAGCTAAACGTTTCGGTAAATATAGTTTTTCGAGATGCAAAAAACTCTACCGGAAATAATAGAAGACCTATTCAATTAGCGAAACGTGTAGAACAGTAATGCCATAATTAAAAACAGAACAGCCGACAGAACTTTAAAATTGCCAAGACCTTTCCATCCGCTTGATTGAAGGGGTTCCACAGGAGACTTCCAATAGAGCACACGGCTTTCTTCCGAATGTTGAACAGGGCATATAAGGGAGAAAATTAGTTGCATCAAAACACAAATACTAAAGAGATAAAATGCCATCATCATAAAAGGAATCTCAGCAAGGATTGAAGAGGGAAAGAGTTTGTTAGTGGCATATACCCCTACTCCCAAAGATGAGCCAATCCACAGAGTTAACTTTGCAGAGATAGCGGAAGCTTTACTCCAGAATATGCCCAATAAGAACACACAGGTTATGGGAGGAGCTATATGTGCAATAATATCATTTAATCCATTAAAAATACTTTCGTAACGATTGAGTAAGGGGAGAAGAGCCAGTGATATTACCAGTGAAACCGCTGCAGCAATTTTGCCGGTTTTTACAAGCGCCTGATCAGAAGCCTGAGGATTGTAACGCTGATAAATGTCGTAACTAATAACGGTAGAGATGGAGTTTAGAGCTCCTGAAATCTGACTCATTAATCCCGAGAGCAGGGCCGCTACCAGGATTCCTACCAGACCGGTTGGAAGCAGTTGGGTGATCATCAGGGTATAGATACCCTTACTGTTAACTTTCTCTGTCCCACCTTCCAGTACCTGTAATGAAGAAATGTCCATCTTCCCGGTTTGCGCAAGTGTATAAGCAAACAAGCCCGGCAATACGAAAATGAATACCGGTAATATTTTTATGAAGCCACAAAATAAAGGGCCCACTCGTGCATGATTTTCATCTTTTGCTCCTAACACCCGCTGCACGATAGTTTGATCTGCACACCAGTACCAGATACCGAGTATGGGATAACCGAGAAAGATGGAATACCAGGGCATCCCACTTTTGTCACCATGTGGTCGCATCATTGATAGGCGTTCCAATTGATTGTTGGCCTGGAGTGTATTCATCATTGGCTCCCAACCACCCATTTTATTGTATGCTGCAATACTGATTATTATTGCACCGGCTAATAAAACAATAGTTTGAATTGATTCTGTGACCACTACTGCGGTGAGACCTCCGATGATAGTATAAATAGCGGTAACTATAGAAATAGCTATAATGCTGGTATACATATCCACTCCAAAAAGGGTTTCCAGAACTATGCCTCCTGCCAGGAGTGAAAAAGCAATGTGAATGATAATGGCAGAGGCGACTGAAACAATTGCGAGCCAATCGCGACTCGCCCGGTCATATCGCTTTTCTAAAAAGTCGGGAAGGGTAGACACTCCTGATCTAATATAAAAAGGTGCAAAGAACAGAGCCAACATGATAAGGGTTATAGCAGCCATCCATTCAAAATTTCCGTTTAAGAGTCCGGTGTCAAAACCACTTTGGGCAAGGCTGACGAGATGGACGCAAGAGATATTAGTGGCAAAAAGAGCTAGCCCTATTGTTGGCCATCGAAGGGTCTTTCCCGCCAGGAAGTATTCTCCCGCAGTATTATCGTTTTGAGTGTTCTTTTTGCGGTGACTAATACCAGCCCAGAGACCGATGAGGAAAATGGCTGCAATATATACGATACTGATAGTGATATCAACAGAATGTATCATTTCGTTTAATGGAAACTTGAGCAAATGAGTTAATTGGCTAGTTAGTTTTGGTCTTTTTAAAACCCGAGGAGATCGCAGCTGCTTCCTGCTTCCTGAGGCGTTTTATATACTCCATTTTCAATCTTTACCGGTTGGACAAAGTGCTTTTGAAGATGCGGTATATGTTCCAGGAACAGAGCTTCATGGCCCAGGGAAATATGATTGAAGAGTACTAGATGTTGATGTAACTGACCCATATCTCCCACGTGAGGGACTACTGGAATTCCATATTTCCTTGCTAAAAGACTAATGGTTATAAACTCGCTAACCCCACAAACACGCACTGCATCCACCTGTATAAAAGCTGCAGCTCCTGCCTGTAAATAATTTTTAAAGACGATACGGTTGGGCACATGTTCTCCAAGGGCCAGCTTAATTGGGTTGATTGCCTTTGTCAAAGTCTGATGAGCGAGAACATCATCCGGATGGGTCGGCTCCTCGATCCAATAAGGATTCATTTCCTTTAATTTGTCGCAAATAATTAATGCCTGCGGTAATGTCCACTGCTGGTTAGCGTCAAGCATTACCTTTACCTTATCACCAGCTACTTCTCGAACCAGCTTAGCTCTTCTGATATCTCTCTCTGGATCAGCAGATCCAACTTTCAACTTCATTGCTGTAAAGCCTTCGTCTAATGCTTTCCGGCAATTTTCACGAACCTTTTCATCCGGATAATTAAACCACCCGATAGACGTATCGTAACCTGGGTAGCCCGACTTCAGGATATCCGATCTTTCCTTCTGGCTTTGCTGCTGTCCCGAAATCACATCTAATGCTTGTTCTCTGGTTAATACGTCTTCTAAATAAGATAAATCCAGCGTGTTTACAATTTGCTCTGAAGAGAGGTCGGTAAGAAGTTTCCATAAAGGAACTCCTCTTTTTTTTGCCCAAAGGTCATAACATGCATTTGTTACTGATGCGAGGGCTAAATGAACTACTCCCTTATGTGGTCCGAGCCAGCGGAACTGCTGGTCATTAGACATCTGGTTGAAAAGGGCTCCGAAACTGAACATTATTTCCTCAATATCTTTCCCTTTTAGCTTTTCTGCGTAATAACTGGCAGCTTTGCATACGAGGTCGTTCCCTTCACCCAAAGTAAAGGCAAGGCCAGTTCCAATTAGTCCTGAGTCGTCTACCAGCTGTGTTACTGTATAGGAATAGATTGGATCGCGATGGACGGCATCACTCCCCGCATTACCATCCAGTTTATAGCGAGCATCACTTATTTTGATCTTAGATATCATAGTTGATTTAGTTTGATGAAGAAGATATTTTCCGATAGCCTAGTTCTGCTCCTCCGCTTACCGGGAGAATACAACCTGTTATGAATCGGGCTTGTTGTGAAATTAAAAAGAGGCATGCATCTGCTATGACATCAGCCTCGGGACAATAACCAAGCGGGTGTATATCGTTCAGATAGCTTTCAATTGATGAAACATCAGGTTGCTCCTTGCTCCAATTTCTTAACATTGGAGTCCATACTCCAGCCGGAGCAACTGCGTTTACCCTTACTCCGAAACTGGCGTAGTCAAGTGCCATTGATTTGGTAAGCGCATTAATGGCGCCTTTCGTTGCGCTGTAGGCCGCGTGTATTTCCTGGCCGATCTGACCCACGAGACTGCTAGTGTTAAGAATGTTTCCCTTGCTTTTCTTCAGTTCTTCAATTCCGAACCTTGTAGTGTTGTAAATACCTTTAACATTAACTTCAAAAAGCCGCTCCCACTCTTCCTCAGTAGTTTCATGGAGTGGTTTTGAGGGATTTGAAATTCCTGCGTTATTGTGAATCACATCCAGCTTTCCAAACCTGAAAATAGTCTCAGTAATAGCTTCCTCGACCTTTGAGGATTTGGCAATGTCTGTTTCCAGGAAAATAACAGGTTGGCCGTTGAGTGATAAAGCCGCTTCGCTTATGCTCTTTGCTGAGTTTGAAACGATAGCAAGCTGGGCTCCTGCATTCAGGTAGGCTTTGGCACATTCCAAACCGATCCCTTCAGTTCCTCCTGTTAGAAAAATGACTTTGTGTTTTAATTGAAGCATAAATAATAATTGGGCCGGAGAGCCCTTGTTAGTTTGTTTGTTAATTCACCTTGCTGAAACAAAAGTATTTTTCGGCTTATACCATTGGAATGGGTAATTCTTTTATTTTAATGGATAATCCTGAGGTCTTTAGAATTCTTATGTGTTCTGATTTGTACTGTTGGGTTGTATTCTTCCCCGAAAGACAGTATTATTAAGCCGGCTAGTCTATGGGTTAGTATAGGTAATGGAATATTCTGCTAATTAGTTGAAGTATTATGATGAAAAGGAGAGATGGCTTTCAAGGAGAAAAATTGATAAGTATCCCACCCAAGGTTTGGAAAGATACATTGAACCAAAATAATTCTTTGTTTCAGCTATATATAACCCACATCGGATACTTTCCCCAGGCAAAGTTCCATTACCGGGAACGAAGGAAAGGATGTGAGGACAATATCCTTATCTATTGCGTAAAGGGAAAAGGCCATTATATTATTGGCGACAGGCGATTTGAAGTTGCTGCTAATCAATTCATATTACTACCTGCCAGTACAAGGTATATGCGATATTGGGCTGATAAGGAGGATCCCTGGACAATTTACTGGGTACATTATACAGGGCCTGATATCGAGGGTATGAATAACTCACTCGATTTAGATATTTTGAGAGGCCCGATGTCCATTCCTCTAAACCTAAAAGCAATTGAAATTTGGCAAAGTATTTACCAGTGTCTTGAAATGGGTTATAGTAAAGATAACTTATGTAACTCTTCTTTCTGCCTGTACCATTTAATTGCTTCATTTATTTTTCCGGATAAACATAGTTCAACTCCTTATGAAAATGAAAAAGATTTTGTAAAAAATACAATCCTGTATATGAAGGAAAATCTGGGAAAGAAACTGAATGTGGAGGAGATGGCAAAGCTTAATAATTTTTCGAACTCTCATTTTTCAAACCTTTTTCGAAAAAGAACAGGAATGCCACCAATGGATTATTTTATTCATTTAAAAATGCAGAGGGCATGTCAACTATTATATAAAAATGAGTTTAAAATTAAAGACCTTGCTATGCAACTAGGATATGAAGATCCTTATTACTTCTCGAGGATTTTTAGGAAGTGCATGGGAAGCTCGCCAGAGAAGTATCGATTACAAACCAGGAAAACGAGTTGAAAATCCTTCTTAGGCGGGGTTATGACATTAGGAACAAATTGCTAACAGTTACCTTCACAAAAATTTAACAAACCATTGCCGAATGAGATGGTTCAATGGGCAATGAATTTAGTTACATCCATTTCGATAAGGTCTTACAATTTCGGTGCTAAACTTTCAATATATATATTGTTCTTTGCCTTTAGTTTAAGCCCCTTTTCAAACTTGGCAGCACAGGTTGATTTACTGCCAAAAGATAGTAGTTCAGCCGGGGGTAATGAACCTGTCTATTCGCCGGATTCTCTTGGTCGCCGTACACCTCGTGGAGCTGTTGAAGGTTTTATTTCTGCTGTTGCCGCCGAAAATTATGCCCGCGCGGGGCTATATCTTCGCCTTGATCCTATGTTGAAGAAAAAGCAGGATAAAGTGGCCCTTGCCCGCTCACTGCAGCAATTACTTGACCATAGTGGGGATATTCTTCCTTATTCCCTGATAAGTGATAAGCCTACAGGTTCGCTTGAAGATAATCTCGGACCTAATCTTGAAAAGCTTGGTACTGCCTCAATTAATAATGAAGAATTTGATCTCCTTCTTGAAAGTACCCTGGATTCAGACGGAGCACCTGTTTGGTTGTTTTCTTCAGAAACTATTCAGCGAGTACCGCTTTTGGTAGAAGAAGCTCCTATCGCTCCATTTATCGACCGGGTTTCACCTGCAGTATTTGAAAGAATAAAATGGGGCGGCGTACCTGTGGCTCATTGGATAGGCTCATTTTTACTGCTTGTAATTGTTTACCTGATAGCCTGGTGCATAGCATACCTGATTTTATTTGTGGTTCCCCTTTTTTATAAAAAGGCGAAGACTGAACCAACCGTTAGTATTCTGAGAGCCTTTGCTCTACCCATTCGCTTATATATTACTATATGGTTGTTTTCTCTGGCTATGCAGGAGGCCGGTATTTCTATCATCCTAAGGCAGGGGGCAAGCAACTTAATGATTATTGTTGCCATAATTGCCATAATGTTACTGCTCTGGCAACTTCTGGTGGTCACCACAGGATTCTTTGAAAAGCGATTAACACATCACAGAAATCAGGCTGGAGTATCGGCTATTCTCTTCTTACGCCGCACTGCGAAGGTAGCGTTGATAGTTCTGGGAATCATTCTGATTCTCGACACTTTAGGATTTGATGTAACCACAGGTTTAGCTGCTCTGGGAATAGGTGGTATCGCCCTTGCCCTTGGAGCGCAGAAAACAGTAGAAAACTTTGTAGGAAGTGTGACGCTTATTGCAGATCAGCCTATTCGAGTGGGCGACTATTGTAAAGTTGGAGATATTTCAGGAACTGTTGAACAAATCGGAATGCGTTCAACGCGTATACGAACTACAAACCGCACCATAGTAACTATACCTAACGGCGATTTTTCCTCTCAGAAAATCGAGACTTTTGCCACCCGTGATCAATTCCTGTTCAACCCGGTATTTAAACTCCGGTTTGAGACCACACCAGAACAGATCCGGTACCTTCTTGTCGAACTTCGTTCTATCCTTTACTCACATCCTAAGGTGGATCCTTCCCCAGCAAGAATAAGGTTTGTCGAAATAGGCGCAGATGCCCTGAAATTAGAGGTTTTTTCTTATATAAAAGGAATTGATTTTGACGACTTTCTGGAAATACAGGAAGACATCTTGTTGCGTATGATGGATGTGATCGATAAAAGTGGTACGGGGCTGGCGTTGCCCACCCAACGATTATACATTAACAGGGATTCAGGTTTATCTGAAGAAAAGAGGGCAGAGGCGGAAGCGACGGTTCAGAAATGGCGGGAAAAGAAGGAAATGCAAATCCCGAAGTTTGATCCCGATAAGATTGATGAACTAAAAGGTTCTTTAGATTATCCTCCTGAGGGTTCGGCCCAGGGCAAGGGAAAGCAGAGCTATATTTGATTAAGCTTTATATATAAACGCAGTAATAGCCCTGGTTGTGAAGCCGAATATTCTTTCCGATATTCCCTGTACCTCATCTGCACTAGTGTTAGAATTCCCAAAAAAAACCTAGCTTTGAGTACATGCAGAATGAAAATTTAACGGGCGATGAAGGGGATCTCCTGATTTCTCTTAAAAAGGGTGATAAAACTGCATTCGATTTCTTTTACCGGAAATACAGTAAGGGTATTTATCAGAAGCTTAATTATATGGTCAAATCTCCTGAGCTTTCAGAAGAAATGCTGCAGGATGTTTTTGTAAAGGTCTGGCTTAAAAAAGAGGACTTGGACGAGAACCGCTCGTTTAGGAACTGGGCGCTAACTATCGCGCAGAACCTCGTTTACGATTACTTTCGCAAATTAGCCCTTGACAACAAGATGCAGCAACACCTCATTGAGACCTTCTCTGAATTTTATAATCAAACAGAAGATTATTTATTGAACAAGGAAAGACAGGCTGTTTTGACCAAAGCAATGGACAAATTAACACCTCAAAGGAAAGAGATCTTTAAAATGTGCAAAATTGAGGGTAGAAGTTATAAGGAAGTTGCGGAAATGTTATCCATTAGTCCTTCTACAGTAAGTAATCAGCTAGTAAGTGCCACAAAAACTGTAAAAGATTATGTTTTTTTTCACTCCGGAGATCTGTTTATGCTTTATTTAGCTGCAATTTTTATGTCTTAATGGCCTACTTTCCTGTTTTTTTAATATTATTTTAAAAAAAAAGTTCAAATGGAGTAGTGTGAATCTTTATTTCAACCGTATCTGTGTTATAAGTAATGATGAGAGAAATAAAATCCTTTAATTCAATATTCCAAAAGTATCTTTCCGGAACAGCAACATCAGCTGAACTGGAACAGCTTTTCAGTCACTTTAAAACGTTTGATAAAGAGGAACTCAGGCAAATGATTTCCCGGGAGATGGAGAATGCTCCACAAATATCCCTACACGAGGTTTCAGATGATCATCTCGAAACTATCCTGGTAAAAATTAATAAGTCCATCGGTGTTAACCTTGATACCCCGCTAAAGGGCAGGGTTCGAAACTTATACCAGCAAGTAGCGAGGATTGCCGCGGTGTTCATCCTTATCTCCTCTATTGCTGCGGCCATATACATTTATTCGAGCTCTGGTCCCTCAAATATTAATCCTGGTGGAAATTACGCGGTATTAAGAGGCAGTACCTCCTCAAAAGATCTTCATGCTTCTAAAACAGGAGTATTATTTACCAGGAGCGGAGTGGAGGTTAGCAAAGCTGCCGACGGCATTATTGCTTATAAAGTTAAAAGTGAAAATGCTGAGGCAGCAAAAATAGAGCAAGCCGTGGTTACTCCTGACGGAGGTCAATATAAAGTTAAGTTGAGCGATGGTACTCTTGTTGTACTTAACTCAGGATCAGAAATACAATATCCTCTGGCTTTTTCGGACACAATCAGAAAGGTTAAATTGAAGGGGGAAGCTTATTTTGAAGTAGCAAAAAATCGAAGTAAGCCATTTGTGGTAGAGGTTGGAAATGTAAAGGTGAGGGTACTAGGTACGCGCTTTAATGTGAGTAGTTATGAAGAAGATAAAGGGGTTAAAACCACCTTGCTGGAAGGAAGTGTGATGCTTACTAGTGTTAAAAATAAGCAGCAGCTGTTATTAAAGCCTGACCAGCAGGCAATAGAAGCAGGAAATCAATTAAAGATAAAGGAGGTTGAAGCAGATGATTTCGCAGCCTGGACGGAAGACCGCTTTGTATTTAAAGACGAAGCAATAGCAAACGTGATGCACAAGCTCTCGCGCTGGTATAGGTTCGAAGTCGATTACAGCTCGCTGCCCAACAAGAATTTGTATCTGAATATCAGCAAGCAGCAAGATATACAGCAGGTTTTGGAAATGATTTCCGTTACATCAAATATAGAGTTTAGATGGAGGGGCAACAGGCTCACCGTCAAGTAGTAGATAAATTTTTTTAAATCCAATCAGCGTTTATGTCCCACCGTTCCACTTGTCCCTCAAGGACAGGGTACAGGCTTCGTATTAGCTTGTCTCTCCTGTTAGTGCTGTTCTTATCCTCTGCATTAGAACTACGAGCACAATCCTTAAGTTTTACGTTTAAAAACGAATCATTAATCAATGTCATTAATCAAATTTCAGCGCAGACAGGGCATCAATTCGTTTACGACGCCGCTTATGTAAGTAAAGCTTCGCCTATCTCCTTTAGTATTAAGTCGGCCAGCGTAAAACAAGTATTAGATCAGGTAGTTAAAGGTCAGTCATTTACATACCAGATAAAAGGCAAGACCATTGTCCTCAAGTCGCTTCAATCTTTGGAAAGCGCTGAGTTTACTATTCATGGGATGGTTGTTGATAGTTTAGGAGGGCCGCTTCCCGGGGCAACAATCAAAGTTCGTAATAAATCTCAGTTTGTAAAGAGTGATGCCGACGGACATTTCTCGATCCCTCTTACTTCAGTAGAGAATAGCATTGAAGTGAGCTTTGTAGGCTTCCTGAACGAGTATCGCTCTTTTAATGAGTCAGCAGCAAAGAACGTGGTAACGATCAAAATGAGAGATAATAAATCGCTCTTGTCTGATGTGATTGTGACGGGTTATCAAACGATTAGCCGGGAGAGATCATCTGCTCTGGCAACTGTTTTAGATAACCAGAAGCTGAATGAGAATATTAACGTGGATTTGATGAGTGCATTGGAGGGAAGAGTTCCGGGATTGCTTTATCAGAAGAATCCAACAGGAATGGGAGTAGATAAGCCAATATTAAGAGGGGTAGGTACAATTTCTCCTAATATGGATGTTACTCCCCTTATTGTAATTGATGGTCTTCCTACTACAACTTCCCTGGAAGATATTAACCCCTATGATGTTGAGTCTGTTACCGTTTTAAGGGACGCAGCTGCCGCTTCGATATATGGAGCTAAGTCAGCAAATGGAGTAATTGTGGTAACTACAAAAAAGGGGAGTGGGGCAGTGAAGCTTAACTTCAACTCCGACGTCTTCATTACACAGAAGCCGGATCTGGATGCTATGCACTATGCCTCTACTTCAGATATCATTGACTATGAGATGGCTACTTATGAAAGAGAGCGATCTCGTTACGCTAGTACAGAAACAATGTTTGCAGCATATGGGGATGTGGCTAATGGAACGATAAAGTATTATAGTCCGCTTTACCAACTCTATAGAGACAGAGATGCGGGTAAAATAACGGGGGATCAATTTTCAAGTACAGTCAACTCCTGGAGAAATAATGATTACATCCGTGATTATACCAACAACGTGTGGAGGAATGAATTTCGTCAACGCTATAATTTATCACTAAGCAGTGGTGGCACAAAGTCAAATACCTTCGCTTCGATAAATTATGATCAAACGGCTCAACGTATGATCAATAATAACGATAAAAGGCTTAATCTTTATTTTAAGAATACTTATAATCCGAAAAAGTGGCTGGGTCTGACCTTTGGTGTAAATGGTAATTACCTCAATACCGAGGCTGTGGACGTCGAATACGAAACTGGCAGATACACTCTACAACCACGGTATGCACAAATTGTAGATGAAGAGGGAAATTGGGTTTATGCAGATTACGTAAACATCGACGATAGCTTCACGAATGCTGGACCGATGAACGGGGCAGCAGCAGCTAAGATCAATGCGAATTCTGCTTTTCGGTCAACTCGTTTTAACATGCTTGAGGCTCTTAATGAAGGAAAGGAGAATCAGATCAGTACAGCGATCAGGGCGTTTTCGAATGTGCAGTTAAACCTATTAAAGAGCTTGAAATTCAATACGCAGCTCCAGTATGAAACATCGCAGGCAAAATTAGAAAGCTATTATGACCCGCAGTCGTATAAAATGCGCTATGCTTATAATGCCTTAACAGCTTATACTGCATCTACTAACAGGTATACTTATGCCCTGCCTGCTGCTGGCCGTTTTTACCAAAGAGCAACCTCGAGAAACTCCTACACCTGGAGAAATCAGTTAAGCTTTGATAAAGAATTCCGCGAAAAGCATGCTATTGCTGCAATCGGTGGTTTTGAACTTAGTCAGACCATGACTCCACGCAGAGTTGAAAGCTTGCGTTACGGATATGATCCAATAACACTAAACTATGTGGTTCTTGATAATTTTACCTTAAGTCAGACGGGGGCCGCAAGTTATATCTACGGTGGAAATAAAACCCTTTCGAATGGTGTTGATGCTAAGCAATCAGAAATAAAGCACCGCTATGTCTCCTGGTATGCAAACGGTAGTTATACGTATCTGGGAAGATATAACATTACAGGTAGCGTCAGGAATGATATGGCTGATCTGCTTGGCGTGGCGTTCAGAGACAAAATCCGTCCGCTCTGGTCTGCAGGTTTAAGCTGGAATGCCAGCAGTGAACCTTTCCTTAGCGATATTGCATGGTTGAGTTCTTTAAAACTGAGAGCAACCATTGGATCTAATGGAAATATCGATCAAACCTCTTTTGGGGCTATGACTGGTACCTGGAAATCAGATGTGCTTTTCCCAAGTAATCGATATCTTGATATAACACTTCCTAATCCTAGTTTACGTTGGGAGAAGGTTACGACAAAGAATCTTGGAGTTGATTACGCTGTCTTCTCTAATCGTTTGCGGGGTAGCGTCGATCTTTATAAAAAGAAAAGTTCAGATCTAATCGTCACTACAGACTTAGACCCAACTGTTGGAGCAAGTTCTCAAAGAGTGAACGCTGGAGCACTTGATAATACGGGTGTTGACATAGCAATAGGTGGCGATTGGTTGAGATCCAAAAAGTTTGCTATTACAACCCAGGTAAATCTTGCATTCAATCATACTGAAGTTAAAAAAGTAACCCGAGCTGTGGGAACGGCAGGTAGTTATATTGTATCTCCTACTGATTATTTCGAAGTTAATACCACCTACAATTCTCTTTATGCTTACCGATTTGGTGGCATCCAGGATGGTTATCCTTATTTCTTAGATGAGAGTGGCAACCCAACTATTCAATTTGATGCAAATGGAAAGCCTATCCCCACCACGGTCAAGTCGATCAACAAGCTGGAGGCACTTGAAAGAATGGGTTCTTTAGTGCCTACGTATACTGGTTCGCTCTCACAACGTTTCAGGTACTCATCTTTTGAGTTGGGAATGTTGTTCGTGTTCTCAGGAGGAAATGTAATGAGAGGTGATGTTTTAGGACTAGCCCAGGCTGTAACCACAGATATGGAAAGGATCAACCGCTACTCGGATGCCAATAGTACTACTCAGATTCGTCCTTATGTCGATTATGCTGATAATATGCTGACCTATGCTACTACCATTTCGAGTATGTGGGAGCGGTCGAATATGAATATTCTGAAAGGTGATTATATAAAGCTTCGCAACATCTCATTATCTTACAGCATTCCTAATACTCTTACTAAAAGGGTAGGCCTAAGTTCCGCAAGATTAACTGCACAGGCTAATAATTTATGGTACAAAAGTGCTGCCGGCGATGATATAGACCCTGAGGTTTATTCTGCAAACAGCGGTACCCGTAATATTCCTCTTCCTAAATCCTTCTTGTTTGGCTTCAACTTAAGTTTCTGATACAATGAAAAGATATTTTAAAGCAATCCTTGCAGCGGGCCTTTTAATGGGTACTTTCTCCTGCAAAAAATTTATAGATATAGCGCCAAAGGGAGCTATGGTAATTGAAAAGGCAGACGATTACTACAAGCTGGTATCCTATCCTAATCGTGCCTATGTGATCAATAACTTCCAGTATTTGATGGACGATCAGTGGATGAAGGAATCGAACGTAATTGGAATTACCCCTAATATCAATACAGTACACTTCACTTTCGATGAAACCGCTGATCGTGTATCAATGGTGAGCAGCTCTAACTTTTATGACAGGGCCTATGTCTATATCAATCGTTGGAACTCGATCATCTCTCTGGTAGATTTTAGCGAAGGAGATGATAGGATAAAACAACTGGCAAAGGCAGAAGCAAAAGTGTTAAGAGCTTTCGATCATTTCCTCCTTGTAAATGTTTATGCAAGGGCCTATAATCCTGAAACTGCTGCTACAGATGGGGGGATTTGTATAATGGATAAATACGACCTGGAATCACAACCTAAAAAATCATCGGTTGAAGAGGTCTACAAATTTATACAGAAGGACATTGATGAAGCTTTGCCTTACCTGGAGGATAAGCCTTCGGATGTATACCATCCATCACTGGCTTTTGCCTGGGCACTGAAAGCTAAAGTTCATCTTTTTAAAAGGGAAGTAGCAGAAGCCAAAGCTGCTTGTTTGAAATCCCTGAGTTATAACGACCAGATCTTTGATCTTGTTAATTATAGCAAATTAGGAGGGCCTACTGCTGCAAATGCTCTCCCTGCTCCGAATAATCCTGAAGTATTGAGTTATATGTATATGACGGGGTACAACGAGATGAATTTTGCATGGAGCTATATTATTAGTCCCGAGTTACGAGCACTGTTTGGAAATAACGATGCGCGCTTCAATCTTTTTTTCAATACTACAAATACAAGTTTCCTGGATATTGGTTCAAACACAGCTTATTATAACGTGGTTTACACACGCTTTTTCTACCCAACAGTGGGTTTAAGAACTACAGAGGTGCATTTAATGCTTGCTGAATGTTATGCCCGGGAAAATGATCTTTCTTCTGCTATGACCATTGTAAATAAGCTTCGTGAAAAGAGAATTCTTTCCGGCACTGTAACATTGCCTGTTCCTGCAACAAGGAAGGAGACCATGGAGCTGATCATAAACGAGCGCCGAAAGGAATTGCTCTTCGGGGTTAACCGCTTCTTTGACTTGAAGCGACTGAATACCGAGCCCGAATATGCCAAGACGATCGTTCGCACCTTCCCGCTTGTCAATAAAACTGTTCCTCAAAAAACATATACTCTACAGCCGAATTCGAGATTGTATATACTCCCGTTCCCGATGAATATTCTTAAAAAGAACCCGGGACTTACCTTGAACACCGACGAAAGAATTCCTCTTTAATACATTAATCATCTATGCGTTTTCTTTTTCTATTAATGATCTGTGCAGCCAGCTTAAAGGCTGCTGCACAAATCACCCCTGCTAAAAAAGATAGTACCACTGCTGCTGGTCCCCAAGGCTACGAGAAGCTGTTTGCCAAGGCTACTTCTACAAAGAAAGGCTTGTTCACTATAAAATATAGTGATAACAAATATTACTTCGAGATACCAGATTCTCTATTCAGGAGACCTATTCTTACGATAACCCGCTTCACCGCAACACCTCAGGGCTTCGGCAAGTATGGTGGTGAAATGGCTAACGAGCAAACTGTATACTTTGAGAAAGGCTTTGGTAATAAAATATTCCTCAGGGCCATGATCTACCGACAGGAAACCCCTGATTCTACCCAGGCGATCTATCAGGCAGTTTCGAATTCGCAGGTTAATCCCATTGTAGCAGCCTTTGATGTCAAAGCGGTAAATCCGGTAAACCAGGCGAAAGTGATTGAGGTGACAGATTTCTTCCGTAAGGATAACAGTGTGAGTTCTGTTCATTCGGAACTGCGTACAGAGAAGAAACTCGGTGCTCTGGCAGATGACCGTTCTTTTATTGAAAAGGTAAGCGCTTTCCCGATCAATATCGAGGTGCGTACAGTAAAAACCTATTCAACTTCCTCGCCTCAAACTGCTGCAGGTGCATTAACCGGAACTGTAACTTTGAGTCTGAACACCTCATTTGTGCTGCTTCCAAAGGTACCGATGCGTAAACGCTATTTCGATGAGCGGGTTGGATATTTTTCAAACAAGGTCCTGAATTTTGATGATGCAGGGCAGGGAAGTCAAGCTTCTTATTATATCCAGCGTTACAGACTTGAACCTAAGGAAAAGGATATCGAGCGGTATAAAATAGGCCAGCTGGTTGAGCCTAAAAAGCAGATCGTTTATTACATAGATCCTGCGACTCCTAAAAAATGGAGACCTTACCTGATACAGGGTGTGAACGACTGGCAGAAAGCATTTGAACAGGCAGGTTTTAAAAATGCTATTGTAGCTAAAGAATGGCCGGCATCAGATACGAGCATGAGTTTAGAGGATGCGCGTTTTTCAGTGATCCGCTATTACGCTTCAGAAACTCCAAACGCCTATGGTCCCCGTATCAGTGATCCCCGCAGCGGTGAGATTATGGAAAGCCACGTAGGCTGGTATCATGATGTGATGAAACTGGTTCATGGCTGGTACATGATACAAGTAGGGCCCCTCGATAAAAGGGCGCGTAAGATGGTGCTGGATGATGAACTGATGGGGCAATTGATCCGTTTCGTTTCCTCACATGAAATTGGACACACACTTGGATTGCGCCATAATATGGGTGCCAGCAGTCAGACTCCGGTAGAATTATTACGAGATAAAAAATGGGTGGAGAAGAACGGGCATACAGTTTCTATTATGGACTATGCCCGTTTCAATTACGTTGCCCAGCCTGAAGATAATATTGGTCCGAAAGGTATTTTCCCTCGCATCGGCGCCTACGATAAATGGGCAGTTGAATGGGGCTACCGGTATTTCCCCGGCATGGCCGAGACTAAAGAACGTACCCTATTGAAAAAAATGATTGTGGATACTTTGGCGCGAAATCCTCGTTTGTGGTTTGGTGGAGAAGGAAAAGATACAGACCCTAGAAGCCAAACTGAGGACCTTGGCGACAATGCCATGAAAGCAGGTCACTATGGTATCCTGAATCTGAAAAGGGTTGCAAGAGAACTGCCCGAGTGGACCTACGAAGAGGGAAACCTTTACACTAACCTTGAACAAATGCATAAATCGCTGGTGCGTCAGTACAGTCGTTACCTATATCATGTAATGAAGAACCTGGGTAATCATTATGTAGATGCGAGGAGCTATGAACAGGCGGGGAATGTTAACAGGCCAATAGCATTAGCAACAGTAAAACAGGTGTTCGCTTACCTGGATGCTGAGCTTTACGAAGCTCCCTTATGGATGTATCCCTCAAATATAACCAGTAAAATAGAGTCAGATCCCTACAAATCGATATCTGAAGTTCAGGGACAGATCACTACGATGCTGCTTAGCCCGGGTATGGTCTTTAATGTAACTGACTCAACTGCCCTGAAAACCGGCTATAATCCGCGGGCCTATTTTACGGACGTGATGAACCTGATCTGGAAAGTGGATAAAGATCCTGCTTCAGCAAAGTTCAGGAGAGTGAACCAGCGCTTATATCTGGAAAAACTAAATCAATTGGTGAATCCAACTGAGGCTATGACTTCCATATATCAACGTTCAGATGTACGGCTGTATGCTATTGAGCATTGTAATACATTGCTTACGCGCTTAAAGTCAACTAGTCCCCAAAATGAGCTTGAGGAATTACATTATGAATATAGCATCAAGCAATTAAACAAGATCATTGAAAAATATAACAAAGCAGACTAATATGAGATTTTTAACAATTCTATTCCTATTGTCAGTAATTGTAGGATTTAAAGCCCGTGCTCAAAGCAAAAAGCAGGCTGCTTACAATGATTCCTTTACTAATGGGTATTTGGCCATTAAAGACAAATTGGTATTAAACGATTCAGTAAGTACTAAAAAACTTTCCATCGAGTTTTACGAAAAGTTAAAGGGTTATTCCCCTAAAAATGTTCCTGCAGATTCAGTTGAAATCTTTAACAAATTGAAGGATAAGTTGGTGAGCTATGCGGGCAAGATGGCTTCAACCCAGAACGTGAACAGACAAAGAGAGTCCTTTTCTCCTATGAGTCAGTTGTTCTGGAGAATGTCTGGCATCATAAAGATGTCTACTGAAAGTTTATACTATCAGCAATGCCCGATGACTGGCGTTACCTGGGTTAGCAGAGAGAATACTATTAAAAACCCTTATTATCCCAAGAATATGCTTACCTGTGGGAAAGTAGTAGGTGAACGTAAAGGTATTTAGTGGAAAGGGTCCTGTAAACTCTATTGATTTACAGGACCCTGTTTAACCTGTACTGATACTTGTTATTGAACCTGCAATTCAGCAAGTTTAACCCATCCGCTTCGGGTTGTTTCATTATTGACCGCAAGTTTAATACCTGGTTCATTCTCTTCAGAAGTATCAACAATAGCGACTGCCCAGGTATACTTTCCCGGAGGAGCATCTATCACTGTTTTAAAGTTGTATGATACAGGATTGTCTTTCAGCCAGTTTGAAGGTTCACTGTTGGAGTCTACGTATAGTTTCTTCACATTATTCCGTACGTCGAGCAGGGCGAAAGCTACTTTATATTTATAATTCCATTGTGGAAGGTTGTTTGGGCAATATCCCCAGCCCATATTCCTCCAGCGGTGGGTAATGGTTGTCTGAGTGCCTTTTTTAACTACCCGTGGAACAGATACCTGATCTGGATAAAGCCTGTATCCACCCTCAGAAACGAAGCGCTGCACCAATGAAAAGGTCTTTTCAAACCATGAGTTTATTTCGCCAACCCTAAAATCCATCATGTTCACTTTGGCTTCTGCGGAAGCATCAAATTCTCCCAGTCGCACATCTTCAGGATGACCTTCTCTGTACTTTCCGCTTGGGTCGATCCAATAGCGATGTGTACCGGTTGTGATCCAGCCGCCTTCCATTAATATGGGTCGCTTGTTATTCCAGGTTTTTGCAAATTGTCTTTCCCAGTTCGAATAGTAGTCGGTCATTCCGAAGGCATCCTGCCTAAGGCAGTAACCCTTATTGATTGCTTTAGTTAAAAGTCGCTCGGTATTAGGGTTCAAAGAGCCCCAGCTGGTAGGGTGTCCTACTACCCTATGGTAATTGATAGCCAAAGGGATCCTTGTGAAGCAACGTGCGTATAGCCCCGTAACCCAATCCATTACCTCTTCTTTAACGACTTCAGTCTCTGCTGCGGTTAACGTACCTGGGGGGGCGTAAATAACATTATGAGCTTCTCCCCATTTGCCTAAACCATACCCATCGATAAACGAAGTTCGCGCAGGATCATTAAATCTTTTGCCAAACGCTTCTATAAACTTTGTATAGTACTGCCTGAAGATTGGATCCTGCGGATAAGGGGTCTTCCAGGTGGGATATGTGGGATTTTCTAAGTAAAATTGGGCACCTGCATCAAAGACAAATTGCGGTGTGTTCAGTCCCTGGTCCCGGCCATCTACCACTATTCGAAATGCAATGGGAATACCCCTCTTCTCAGCTCCCATGATTAATTTTCCAAGTTGGGAGTTAGGATCATTCCAGGTATAGACTCCGTCACTGGGGTTTAGATTAGCCCAGCTGGTGCGAATATAACAGGCTGCGGTATAATCCTGTGCCTTCACCTTTTTGCCTAGTTCAGGTACATAGTATTCTGAATCCCAGTAGCTATCAGTTGCGCCACGCGCTGCATACATCACCCATCCATTTAAAGGATTGCGTAGGGGACTAGTTTTATTGTAATTAAGTTTGATTACTGTGGTGTCGCCGGGCTCAGTGATTGCACTAAGGACCTCTTCCTTGGTACAAGAAGTAGTAAGCACGCACACAAGTGCCATCAATAAATATCTGAACATATCTTTAGTTTTATAGTAATGTTTTATAAAAGGTTTCTTTAGCGTTGATCGGCAAGAATCTTCATCTTCCTTAAGTCGAGCACAAGGAAATTTGTACCGCTTGGGATGGTATAATAGGAATTACGTTGTGCCGATGAGAATCCTCCTGAAAGATCAGCTTCAGTACCGAGGTTAAGAATCATTTCCTGCGCTGTACCTGTGGCCGTTAATGGGCAGCTAAAGGCGTAGGCAATATTCTTGTTGTTGTCACTGCCTCCGTAAACAATGAACTTTGTTTTTCCTGTGCGTCCACCGCGATATATAAGTATCTGAGGATCGGCAAGGCTAACCGAACAATCCATTTTTATGGGCGTCCCGAAACCATTGATCGCTCCATGCATCCAAAGATCAGTCACTTCCGTTGTTGTTGCTACTCCTGAGCTGTTGTTCCATACAACGCTTTTTGGTAACAAAGCTTTAGCTGGCGAGTAGATGATTGATGTTGCTGCCTGTAGATTAACAACAATGCGATATTGCCCGGGAGTTGTTATTTGCCATGAGAAAGCTGTGTTTCGTTTCTTTATCCTCACTTCTTCGCCATCTTGTAACGCTCCCGTGCTATTGGTTTCATAGATGTAGTGTGTTGCACCTTTAAGTTCAATTGGAATTTGTAGATCTCCTGCTTGCAGGTCAACAAGCGCAGCATATTGATTGTCATCCTCCAGAGTTCTACTCATTTCAATCCTGCTTGTTCCTGTTACTGCGGTTCCACCCAGGAAGATTTTATCTGCCTCGATAGCAAGAGGCGTTGCTGGCTGTACATCAACAGTAACGGTTCTTACTTCCTCTGCCTCGGCTCCTGAGTCTTCCTCCCATTGAGCAATCACTCTGAACTGAACGGTGAAAGACCGGTTATTGGGTATACCCCATTTCAGCTTTGCCCAGTTTTGCAACTGTTCAGAAGTAAAGCTCCTGCTTATGATCCCTTCATCTTCCTGATTGGAGATTGCGGTGGATGGGCCAAAGTTGTTACCTGCCAGATCCAACTTGGTAGTGTACGATACAGGATGATCTTTTGTAGAAGGATCGGTCTGGGTCCATGAAAATGTTACCACGTCTTTTTTGATGTCCTCATCATTCAGAACAATTTCAATAGAAGAAGCCTTCAATGTTATTGGTTCGTGAATTTTCTCTATTTCATCCGTGAGTTGCTCGCAGCTGCTTAAACAGAGCCCGAAAGCAGATACTGAAAATAAACTTAATGCCAGGTTGCCAAACCTGGTTCTGGTTAGTTTTGATAGGTTAAACATATGATGTTTGTTAATTGGTTGTTTTTTCAAACATCCTAACATTATCATATACAGGAGGATTGCAAATCCTGCAAAATAGGGCTCATTTCTCTGCAGGAAAAGCTAGAGATACCTATAACCAAAATTTGATATTGATTTTTAAATAGTACAGGCAGTTAAGATGCTTTGACCGTGGAGTTCCTTACTATTAATTCTGTATTTAGAACTTTTACTAATGGCTTCCATTTCGACATCTCCTTATCAACCTGGTCTAATAATAATTGCATCGCTACTTCACCCATCTCTTTTACTGGTTGAGATATGGTAGTTAAGCTGGGTTCAATAAAGCTTGAAGCGTAATTGTCACTGAATCCTACTACAGCTATATCCTCCGGGATTCGGCGGCCCATTTGTTTGATGATCTGTATTGCTTCGATCGCAGTAGGATCATTAATGGCGAATAAGGCATCCGGGGGATTGTCATTGTCGAGCAAATGCTTTACATAGATGCGTACTTTACTAAGTGTCAGATCGTAGGAGATGATCAGATCTTCATCTATCTTGATATTATGCTTTTTCAAAGCATCCTTATAACCGTTTAGTCGCTTTCTGCTTATTGCCAGTGATTCTGGTCCAGCAAGGTGTGCAATCCTCCTCTTACCAATTTGGATAAGGTGTTCTACTGCTTTAAAAGCAGCATCGTAATCATCAACTACCACTTTTGGAACCATCATTTCTTCACAAACACGGTTGAAGAATACCACCGGTACCCCTCTTTTATGAAAAGCCTTTAAGTGATCGAAGTTCCTGGTCTCTTTACTTAATGATACTAAAAGGCCGTCCACTCTATTCGTTAGCATTACCTTGGCATTGGCTACCTCGGTCTCGTAGCTTTCGTTCGACTGACTTACCAGAAGGTTATAGCCCTGTTGAGAGGCAACTTCCTGAGCACCGATAATTACCTGAGGGAAGAAAGAAGTAATAAATTCAGGAACAATTATCCCAATAGTTTTAGTCTTGTTGGTGATCAGACTTATTGAAAAAATATTACGCTGATAGTCGAGCTCCTCGGCTAAGGCAAGGACAGCTTTCCTCGTTTCTTCTTTCACATTAGGGTGGCCTGTTAAAGCCCTGGAAACTGTTGACTTAGACAAATTCAGCTTCTGCGCAATATCAATAATTGTGGTCTGATGACTTTTCATGAATCTAATGTAGGAACAAAAAATGAATCAGGTGTCAATCGGTAGGATTGGGACCGTTCCCAATAATTGCAACCGTTCCCATGTTCTTTTTTGCGCCAGATACCCCGATCGCTTTGGGAAAGCTCAATATCTTCGACATGATTATAAACCACTTATCTGCAAAATAAGCAGGTTCATTTTTTAAAGCATTAATAATGAAACAAGAATCATTTACTATAAAGAGAGAATTGCATGCAGAGAGTCTCGTGGCTGATCTGGGAATAGTTGGAGGAGGTCTTTCTGGAGTATGTACAGCGATAACGGCAGCCAGGGCCGGAGTGAAAGTGGTATTGCTGCAGGATCGGCCTGTGCTGGGTGGAAATTCATCAAGTGAAGTGCGGCTATGGATCCTTGGCGCAACCTCTCATATGGGAAATAACAATCGCTGGTCAAGGGAAGGAGGGGTGATTGATGAGATACTGGTAGAGAACACCTATAAAAATTCTGAGGGAAACCCACTAATATTTGATATGATCCTTCTGGATAAGGTGAAGCAGGAATCGAACATTACTCTTCTTTTGAATACAGCCGTGTATGACCTGGTTAAAAAGGATAACGATACTATTGAATCCTTAAAAGCTTTTTGCAGTCAAAATTCAACCACTTATACTGTTCAGGCTCCCTTGTTTTGTGATGCTTCCGGAGATGGAATTGTAGGATTCCTTTCAGGAGCTGCATTCAGGATGGGGGCGGAAAGTACAGAGGAGTTTGGCGAAAAGATGGCTCCAACGGAGGAGTATGGTGAATTGCTCGGACATTCGCTTTATTTCTATAGTAAGGATACCGGTAAACCTGTTACATTTACCCCACCCACATTTGCCCTTCAGGATATCAAAGAAATACCGAGGTTCAGGAATTTTAACTCCAAAGAATTTGGTTGTAAGCTGTGGTGGGTGGAGTATGGTGGCCGTCTGGATACCGTTCATGACACCGAGAAGATTAAATGGGAGTTATGGAAGGTGGTTTATGGCGTGTGGAATCATATTAAAAATTCAGGGGACTTTCCTGATGCAGAAAATCTAACGCTGGAGTGGGTTGGAACTATTCCGGGAAAGAGAGAGAGCCGCCGATTCGAAGGAGACTATATCCTTACCCAGCAGGACTTGATAGAGCAAAGACACCATGACGATGCCGTTGCTTACGGTGGCTGGTCCATTGACCTGCATCCTGCTGATGGAGTCTATAGTGAAAAGCCTGGCTGTAATCAATGGCATAGCAAGGGAGTTTTTCATATTCCTTACAGATGTCTCTATAGTAAAAACATCAGAAATCTTTTTCTTACGGGCAGGATCATAAGTGTGAGCCACGTTGCCTTTGGTGCCACCCGCGTAATGGCTACAAGTGCCTATGTTGGGCAATCAGTCGGTATGGCTAGTAAATTATGTTTAGATAAAAAATTGCAGCCTTCAGGACTATTGAATAATGGATATATAGGCGAATTGCAGCAGAACCTTCTTAAGAGAGGCCAGTATATTCCAGGGTTAAAAGTGGAAGACATAAGCGACCTGGTGCAACAGGCCATAATAAGTGCTTCAAGCGAATTAAAGTTTAATGGTTTTAGCCATGAGGGTGAATGGAAGACCCTTGAAATATCCTCTGCACAACTATGGCCTTTGTCTGCTGGTAAAATTCCGTTGTTCAAAACTTCTGTGTACGTGCTTGAAGATACTGTATTGGAAATTGAATTGAGAGGTACCCAAAGAAATGGAAATTATACTCCTGATGTAAATCTTGGGAAGAAGGAGCTCAAACTGGCCAAAGGTCTGCATGAGCTGGAATTGGGTTTTGATGCTACTTTAGGTATGGATGGATATGTATTTCTGATGTTTCAACGAAACCCCAATGTACAACTGGGATATTCTGAAAAGCGGGTGACAGGGATACTATCGGTGTTTAATCTGGTAAATAAGGCGGTGTCGAACTACGGAAAACAGAGTCCTGCTCCTAATACCGGAGTTGAGGAATTTGAATTTTGGTGTCCTCAGCGTAGACCCCACGGCCAGAATTTAGCGGTGGAAGTTCCTGTTCCCTTAAATGTTTTTCAGGCTTCAAACATAAAGAATGGTGTTGACCGACCTACTACTCGACCGAATGCATGGGTGGCCGACTTCAACGATCCATTCCCGCAGCTCGAACTTCAGTGGGATATAGATCAGGAAATAAAACGGATAGAGCTTTGGTTTGACACTGATTTTGATCATCCCATGGAATCGGTTTTGATGACCCATCCTGAAAAAGCTATGCCTTTCTGCGTAAGAAATTATACTATACTTGACGGTCTTGGTAATGAACTAGCTACTGTTACAGGTAACTTTCAAACAAGTAATATTGTAGAGTTACCCTCGGCTATTACAACAAATAAATTGATCATAAAAATGGAGCATCCTTCTGAAAAGGTACCAGCAGCTATATTTGCGGTAAGGTGCTATTCAAATTAACATCAGGGAGAAAGGATCATGGCAAATCTGGATTTTATTGTAATGGGCGTTTTTGCATTGCTCATTTTCGCGATCGGACTCACCTTTACCAGAGTTGGAAGTAAAAGCGGGCAGGCATTTTTTGAAGCGGGTGGAGAAACCCCCTGGTGGATTAATGGCTTGTCTTTGTTCATCAGTTACTTTTCAGCCGGAACTTTTGTGGTTTGGGGATCGATAGCTTATAAGCATGGACTGGTAGCAAATGCTATTCAGCTTACTATGGCTATCAGCGGACTTATCGTTACGCTATTTATCGCGGCAAAATGGAAGAGCACAGGGGTGGCAACTGCTGCAGAATATATCGGGAAACGCTTTGGAGCTTCCGAGAAACAGTTTTATACTTACCTCACCTTACTGCTCAGCTTGTTCACCACAGCTGCTGTACTGTACCCAGTCGGTAAAATGGTGCATGTAGTTACAGGAGTCTCGGTGGACATCAGTATTGTGATCATCGGCTTAATTATTGTGCTTTATACTGCAGCCGGCGGCTTATGGGCTGTTCTTGTAACCGACGTTGTTCAATTTGTAATACTTTCGGCTGCTGTTGTTATTGTAATTCCAATTGCATTTTCCAACATTGGTGGTGCAGAAAATCTGATTAATAAAGCTCCTGAGAACTTCTTTCAGCCCTTTAACAATGATTATACTTTTGGTTTTATGCTAGCCTTTATCGTTTATCAAACCTTTTATATTGGAGGTAACTGGTCGTACGTGCAGCGATATACCAGCGTTTCCAATGCAAAGAATTCAAAGAAGGTGGCGGGTATATTTACCGTTCTCTATTTTGTTAGTCCGGTGATCTGGATGATTCCCCCCATGGTTTACAGGATCATTAATCCTAACCTTCAGGGACTGGACACTGAAGATGCTTACATGATGCTAATTCAAAAGGTAATGCCAGCGGGTCTGATCGGACTGGTACTCGCCGGGATGGTCTCAGCCACTTCCAGTAAAGCGAATACGACCATCAATATGGCTGCAACGGTGTTTGCACAAGATATTTATCAGAATTTGATCAGACCTTCTGCGCCTGAAAAAGAGGTGATTTGGGTTGCTCGATTTTTTACCCTCCTCTTTGGTGTAGGTACCATTTTGATTGCTATATGGATACCTAGTGCAGGGGGAATTGTTGAGGTGGTATTAAGTACCGCTTCTATTGCCGGGGGAGCGTTGTTTGCTCCTATTATTTGGACGCTGTTCTCAAAACGTCAAACGGGCTTTTCTGTAGTCACCACAACTTTAATTTCTTTAGGTCTGAATCTGTTCCTTAAAATAGTATGTCCGGCTTTATATGATTTTAAGCTAAACCGTACAATGGAGACGATAGCGGGAATGGGAATTCCGGTAGTACTGTTAGCATCGTTCGACACTTATTATCGCTCTCGCGGAATAGTATCTTCAAGAGCCGTGCTTATGGCAGCAGATGTCTTTGAAATCCAGCGAGGAGGCTTGGAAGACAAAGCGGTACAACATGCGGATGCCGAGAAACAAAACATCTTTGGAATAAGGGTTATCGCTGCAGCAATGGCCTGCGTAGGAGCGGGGATCACTATCCTGGGCGCGCTGGCGGAGAACTTTTCAGGTGTTGTTATGGGGGTTGGAATTGTGGTACTCCTACTGGCTGTATTTATAGGCAGGCTGACTGTTAAGATGAAGAAGAGTTCTGAACTACCTAAACAACAATTACAACATGTATAAATATCGCTTCCTGTTTTCTTGTCTTTGTCTGCTGAATATTTCAACAGTCTTTGCAAACGTTAGACTACCTGCCGTTTTCGCTGATAACATGGTATTGCAACAAAAAAGCAGGGTTAAAATTTGGGGAACCTCCTCCGAAAACGAGACTGTCAGGATAAGAACCTCCTGGGATAATAAAAAGTATTCTGTAAGATCCGGTCTTTCCTGGCAGATCATGGTAAATACACCAGCAGCAGGTGGCCCATTTGAAATCGAGATAACAGGTCGAAACAAAATTATTTTCAAAAATGTGCTTATTGGGGAAGTGTGGTTATGTTCCGGGCAATCAAATATGGAGATGCCGGTAAAGGGATTTTATAATTCGCCCGTGCTAAACTCCAATGATTTATTGTTACAATCCCCTAACTCGAAAATCCGCCTTTTTCGTATTGAAAGGAAGGCTGCCGCTGAACCTCAACAGGATGTGAAAGGCACTTGGGAGGAAGCCGCTCCGGAATCTGTAAGTGAATTTAGTGCAGTAGCTTACCAATTTGCTGTTTTATTGAATAAAAACCTTAGTGTTCCTGTTGGGCTCATCCAATCTGCCTGGGGCGGATCTCCTATTGAAGCATGGATGGAGGATAAATCCTTTGCTCAGTTATCGAAAGAAAACAAGCTTACAGGAGGGGCAACCTCACAGAAGATCCATCATATCCCTTCTCATTTATTCAATGGTATGATAGCTCCGATTGTAGGATACAATATAGCTGGTGCTCTATGGTATCAGGGAGAGCAGAACAGGTACAATTACCAGGATTATAGTTTGCTGCAACCGGCAATGGTGAAATCATGGAGAAGCCTTTGGAATCAGGGGGCCTGGCCCTTTTTCTATGTTCAGATCGCTCCTATGCACTATCCGGAGAATCAGAAACATTTACTGCCTTTTCTAAGGGAGGTTCAGTTGAAACTAGAAGATCAGATTCCGAATTCGGGAATGGCAGTATCAATCGATGGGGGAGAGGAACATAACATCCATCCGGCAAATAAAGAAATTATCAGTAAGCGTCTGGCATTTCTGGCTTTGTCAAAAAAATACGGACAACCCGCACTGGGTTATTCTGCTCCCAAATACAAGTCTATCCAAATCTCTAAAGATACAGTAATTGTTCATTTCTCTAACGCCTCAATGGGTATTGCTTCCATGGGAAAAGACATAACTCAGTTTGAAATTGCAGGAAAGGACCGCAAATTCTATAAAGCAGAGGCCCGGATAAAAGGGGCTGATGTTCTTGTCTATAGCACAAGAGTGTCATCACCAGAAGCCGTGCGCTATGCTTTCAGCGATTGGGCAATAGGTGAATTATATGGTGTGAATGGCTTACCCGTATCTTCATTCAGGTCGGATGACTGGTGACAAGCCTTACTTCGTCCTAACTAGTTTGATACAAGCACCTCCACCCGGGGCTAACTTTAAATCTATGAGTGTTTTACGGGTAACCTCTTGCTCCGAAGCCTTGCACGTCTCCCGGTTTTTTAAGTAGTGGGCATCATCACCGTCCTGAACAATATAGGCTTTAAACCGGCCCTGTGGTAGGAATGATAACGGGATATTGAGTGTGCGTCCCTTTTCATTGCTTGCTGCTCCGATCAGGTAAACATTATCTGTAGCTTGCCGCATGGTCACTATATATTCTCCGATTTCACCTGAAAGGGTTTTACTTTCCTTCCAGGGCATTTTCTGGGCAGACAAGAAGGCAAGTAATTCCGGATATTTCTGGTAATATTCCGGGATGTCAGGGATGATGGTTGCGCCGGAAAAGGTAATAAGGGTTCTGGCTGCTTCTGAAACTACTGTAGAAGGTACCTCCATATTGTTGTCTTTTCTGGTTGTTTTTCCTTGGCGAAGGTCGAACATGCCATTGTTCATATCCACAGGGCCCGCGATCATATTGACAAAAGCTGAGGTTACAAAGGTTTTTGGATAGAAAATGTCGTGCCCATCCAGCTGAGCCTTGCAGTATTCTCTGGTAAGGGCATTGGGCCAGGTTCGCATTTGACCGTAAGGATGAACAGGCTCATCGTGAAAGTCGATCAGGAGCTTGTTTTTAGCACAAAGCTCCGTTAATAATCTGGTGCGGGCATTTTTTTCTTCTGGCTTACCGGTCATAAATCCGTACTTCACCCCGGCAGCACCCCATTCTCCATACTGTTTCAATATTTGTTCAATCGGAAAATTCTTCCCTCCAATATCATTTAAATAAAGCCAAACACCAACATTCCTTTCCTTGCCGTATTGGATTATGTTTTGTACGTCCTTTGCTTTATCTCCTTTTAACGGGTCAGAGCTTTTAGCGAATTCAGGACCATACCAATTGGCGTCAAGCACCAAATGAGGAAAACCCTGTTCAGCTGCAAAATCGATCATTTTAACCCATGATGGATAGTTCATTTCGTAATGAAACCCATCCCATTCAGCTCCATCGATTCTCCAGTCCCACAACGCTATTCCTGGTTTAACCCAGGAAAAATCCATTGTCGGAGCTGGATTCAAAAGTTCGAGCAAATGAGAGTCAACAAGTTGACCGGGAGTGGTTCCAGAAAATATTACCCGCCAGGCCGATTGATACCCGGGATATAAAAGCTTGGGTTTGGATGCAACAGAGAATTTAAACTCTCCTTTTTTTGATTGAAGTTTCATTGGCTCCCCTTCAGTTAAACAGGCTTCATGAACTGCCATATAAGAATTGCTGCCTGCTTTGATTGTCATAACCGGCATTCGTTCTCCTTCAGCTATTGAAAGTAGTTCAGGACCTATGTTATGTTTTTCAAAGTTGTAATACCATGCGGTGAAATCCCCTGTAAAGTTGAATTCTGTTAATTCGGATACCACTCTGTGTTCTGACTTACTTTCCTTAGGAAACCTGTATCTAAATGCCACGCCTTCATTATAAGCTCTGAATTCAATGGATAATTGTGATTTATAAGGGGCTGTCCCAGAAACTTCTAGTATTAACTCATTAAAATGATCACGAACAATCTCTCTTTTCCCCCAAACCGGCCTCCAAGCAGAATCTACTGTTTTTCGACTTGACGACGTTATTTTCCAATTAAGAGATGGAATATTACCCACTTCCTCTGCCTTAAATCCTAAACGTGAATCCTTAATCAACTGCTTGCTATGTGCGGAATAGCCATAGATGATCTCTCCGTTGACTTTTTGCTCGATATGCAATAGTAACTGCCGATCTGGCGAGGCTAGCGTGTATCTTTTTGAACCCTGTGCTTGTGCCTTTAAAAAACAAAAACAGGTTATTAAAAAAAGGAAGAGACCTAAGGAGTGAAAGGGAAAATGTGTTCTTTTTGAGGTATTCATCTTTGCGGAAGCTGCTAACTATTCTATTTTTTTTCTGTGTGGTAATTTAGCGAAAGTGGCATTAACGTCGGATATACCCATGCAAAATCATGTTGGGCGTATACCAGAGGCCGAAGTGGGGTAAGAAATTTATCGAAGGCAGGATCTTTGAAGATTCCCGACATCGCTTCAATAAGATTTGCGGGCCAACATCCGTATTTATCTCCTTTCAGTCCAGTTCTGGGATCTTTGAACCAGGTCCACTCCGAAGGGCGTTGTTGAAAATAAAGAAGGTAGTCGAGCGCTTTCTTCATACTTTTATTATTTCGTTCATATCTAAATAGGTTTTCTCCGCTTGCATTAAGGATTATCCAGGAAGTGGCCGTAATAGGGGCAAGGGAGAAATAGGTATACCAGATTCCATTAGCACCGCGCTTAACTTCCTCGATCATATGTCCGTCTTCTGCTATTTTTTCAAAAAGGTCAGTTTTAAAAAGACGAATGTTCTCTGCCATGTCCTCTTCGTCGTCAAGATAGTAATCTGCAAGTGATGATGCAAATCGTCCCCAATCACCCCAATTATTAGTCCTACCACGTATCTCATTTCCAGCTTTGCGATAAACATATTTAATCCACCAGGAAAAATGTTCCCGATCTTCATTCTTCCATCCTCTAAAACTGCGCATCAGTTCAGCGGCCATTACCAGTGCACCTCCAGAATAGCATAATACCAGCGGGCCATCTGCTTCTGAATAAGTTTTGTTAATGCTGCTCCAGGCATTAATAAAATACAAGGATCTTTCTGCATATATCGCCTTGCCACTTAATTGCCAGGCTAAAGCACAAGTATATGCGCTAAAACAATCATTTTGTAGACCGAGGGAGTTTTTACGATGCTCTTCTGGCTTGAAATAAAAACCGGGAATACTAAGATCAGGATTTGCATGATGTCTTGTTGTAATAACTGAATCTGCTTTTTGGATAAGTTGATTGTAAGCCATCAGATAAGCAGGATTTTTTTTTAGCAGCTGTTGCTTTACGAATTCAATTTGCTCTACTGTATGCATCCCTCCCGGATGAGGATAGGCAACTACGAAAATGGCTGCAAAAAAAATAATGGTTGTTAGAATTACACTTTTGAGGTACTCGTTCATAGCCTTTATCCGCAAGTTATTTAAAAGTTGTTTTCAGTACATACCCCTGAGATCTGTCTGCTGGAGTAGGAATATCAAGGTAAAGGGCATCCGCTCTCTGTTCAAATTTTAAAATCCCATATCCTAATAATTCAACTTGCTTTATCTTTCCTGAGCCTTGGTTTAACGACTTGACCTTGATCTTTCCATCCGAGGGACTTTTCATTGCAATGGCGTAGATTGTACTGTTTCTACAGGTAAACCAAATATCTTCCGATGAGATATTGAGTTTGAATCCCTCCGTTTGTCTTTGTTCAGTGCTTCCGATATTGAGTGAGGCAGGTCCTTCGTGTGTTATCTTCCACCGTTGTGTTCCATAAACCGCTTCACCGTTTATTTTCATCCATTTACCTAGCTCCTCAAGGTTTCGTGCTGCCTGAACTGGTACCGATCCGTCTGCTGCTGGTCCGATATTCAACATATAATTCCCTCCTTTGCTGGTAATCTCCAAAAGCCAGTATAGAAGTTCCTGTGGCGACTTCCAGTCGTTATCGTAAGATTTATAGCCCCAGGAGTTGTTGAGGGTACCAACGGTCTCCCATGGGAGATCGAATTTCTCCTGTTGCTCAGGAATTTTATTATCTCCCGGAATATCATAATCTCCCAACTGATTCCCGATACGTTGGTTAATTATTGTATTGGGTTGCTTCTTATAAACTGTTTTGTAGAATTGGAAGCTTTGTCCTGGTTTCATTAAACCTGGCATATCAAACCAGATACATTTAAGGTCGGGAAAGGAAGTTAGCAGCTCTTCAACTTGTGGAATTGCTTTTTTATCGAGGTACGCTTGAAACGTATTTTGACTTGGGTCCCAAAGGTTCGCACCGAAAGGATCGGTAACAGCTCCTTTTTTATCGTTCAATAACTTTGTTTCCTGATATTGAGCGTCAGCTCCGTCCGCCCAGTCGATATTATGGGAGTAATATATCCCAAAGTCTAGCCCATACTTCTTGCAAGCTTTATATAGATCGGCCAGGACATCGCGGTTGTATGGGGTAGCATCAACAATATTAAAAGGACTTACTTTCGAATGGTACATTGCAAATCCTTCATGATGCTTTGCTGTGATCACTATATATTTCATTCCTGCATTTTTTGCAAGAGAGGCAATAGCATCAGCATTGAAATTGACAGGATTAAACTGACCTGCTAGCTCGGCATATTCTTTTCTTGGTATTTTCGCTACCAGTTGCACCCATTCTGCTACATTGGGTACACCCATTTCCTCCATTTTCTTTCCCTTCCAAATTCCTCCGGGAATAGCATAAAGGCCCCAATGGATAAACATGCCAAACCTTGCATCTTGAAATGACTTTAAGGCGTCTTTCTTTGATTCATGCATCTTCTGCCATTCCTTTTGCATGGAAGTCTGTGCTATTGCTTCTGAGTACCCATTATTCAGTAAGGTATAAATATACCAAGCCACAATGATCACTATGGTTTTGTAAGGCTGTTTGAATGTTACAGGTTGGAAGATTAACATAAGGTGTGTTTTTATTTTCTGATGAATTAATGTGAGGAGTATTGCCTTATAGCCAGTGGTTCGCCAGCATCCACTCCCGACACCTTTCAAACCAGCGATCAGTTGTAGTACTATTCTCTAAACCGAAGCCATGACCTCCTTTAGGGTAGATAATCAGTTCCGCCTCAACCTGGTGTTTGCGCAAAGCCATGTAGTAAGCGATGCTGTTTTCCACCTTTACTGCCTTATCGTCTCCACAATGAATAAGAAGACTTACCGGGCTGTGTTCGTCAACCTGCATTTCTGCAGAATACGAACTTACATCAATGGGAGTGGGACTCAGGCCAAGAAGATTAGTCCTGGAGCCTTCATGGGTAAGACTGTCTGTCATACTGATTACAGGATATACCAAAATACAGAAACTGGGTCGTAAAATGCTGTTTTCTTCCGGGAACGCTATATGCTTTTCCCTGTATTTAGTAGATAAGCAGGCTGCAAGATGCCCTCCCGCAGAGAAGCCTAATACCCCTGTCCTCTGAGGATCGATCTTCCACTTTGATGCATTTTTTCTTACAATAAAAATTGCTTGTTCTGCATCCTGTAACGGACCTTTTTTCTTATCGGCCATGGTGGCGTTACTAGGCATCCTGTATTTTACAACAAATGCGGCAACCCCGATCTTGTTAAATGCCTGTGCAACTTTTTCTCCTTCCGCTGTTACAGAAACGCCAGCGTAGCCTCCTCCTGGAAATATAATTACCGCCGGAGCCGGAGTTGGAATACCTGCAGGAAGATAGCTTGTGATTGTTGGAAGACTTGTGTTGTAAATAAATTTATTTCCCCCTCCAATATCTTTTGATCCTTCCTGTTGTCCTCCTTGTTTTGAACCTGGAATTCGTCCCGGATATAATGGAATTACTGTTTGGCAATAGGCTACTTTGACAGCCATTAGTACAAGCAAGAGTGCTGAAATTAGAACTTTCATGTAAATAAGTATAGAGGTGTTTGGGTGTTGTATTTGACACGAAGTAAGTGTGTTGGGCTATAGGAAATGAATTAACAACAGAAGTATTTGCAATGGGAAGGCTCCCAATCAGCGGGACCCGTCCCAATCGTTTATTCTTCTGTAGTAATGCGGGTTCGCCGCAGAATACCTCATTTATTTGCTTAACAAATTATAAACGAAGTTTTCTATATGAGAATATTCCTACTTCTATGCTTCTTCATATTCCTGTTCCTGCCAGGAAAGTCGAACGAGCGATTCAAATTGTCTAATGGAAATCATGCAACACTGGAGGTTTGCAGCCCATCCCTGATTCATATGAGGATCGCTTCATCTGATGTCAATGATCAAACGCTCATGGAGCGTTACAGAGTGCTTAAAACCAATTGGCAGAAAGTGAATTATGAAAAGCACATCAGCAAAGAGTTTTTAACGGTCGAAACTTCCAGGATTGTATTAAGAATGTCCTTAATAGATGGTGCTGTAGTGTTAAAAAGAAAGGGCGAAAGAGAAAACCTGATAGATACTATCCGGGCAAATGTAAGAAAGAATGATTTTACGCAGCAACTTGAACAGTCACTGAAAAATTACTTTTCTAATAGCCCTTTAAAGTCTGATGGTATCATAGGAGATGCGGGAAAGAAGCAGGGATCTTCTAATCAGGTTTTGGCGGGAGAGAACTCTGTTTTAAGCTTTTCTTTGAAGGATCAGGAAAGGTTTTACGGTCTTGGCAACGCGAGTCGTGAAAGTATACAGCACAGAGGCCATGCCATCCGTATTTGGGTTCAGTATCAGCGATCAGAATCACCCATCCCATATGTTATGTCTAACAAAGGCTGGGGCGTTTTTTATAATACAACTAAACTGCATTTTTTTGATGTTGGGCGTTTTAATAAAGATAAAATGTATGTGTACGAGCCTAATCAGACACAGGTAGACTTTTATCTTTTTGAGGGGAATAGTATGCAGCATCTCCTGGATCAGTATACAGACTTAACTGGTAAAAGTTATGTTCTACCGAGATGGGCCTATGGTTTAGCATTTGGCAGTAACACTAAAGAAAACCAGTTCAATGTCCTGGATAACGCTTATCGTTTTCGCCAGGAGGAGATCCCTTGTGATATTTACTGGTTAGAGCCTCAGTGGATGGCTAAGTATTACGATTTTTCTACTAAAAAGGATTGGAACAAAGATCTGTTTGTGGCTCAGCTTCCATGGACAGATAACAGGAGGGCCCTCTTTATTAAGCGATTAAGTAACATGGGTTTCAAAACGGCGCTTTGGTTGTGTGTTGAGCACGATTTTTCGATAGAGGAGGAGGACAGGATAAATGCCCTTCATAACAAACCATTATCAGGAAAAGAGCACTGGTTTGATCATTTAAAGAAATTTGTAGACCAGGGTGTGATCGGATTTAAGCTCGACCCTTCCCGCACGCTCGATGAACATCCCGATACCACTTATCATAATGGACGTAAAGATGCTGAAATGCATATGCTGAATCAAACATTACTTGTGAGGAACTTGCAGGAGACTCTTTTGAAGCATACTGGCAAACGATCCTTTCAGCACTATTGCGGGGGCTATGCCGGAGTTCAGCGTTATGGGGCAATGACTCTGGGAGATAATGGAGGGACTGCAGGAACAATGGTGGATCTATTCAATCTGGGCATGAGTGGCAGTAGTAATATTTCGTGCGACATTCTGGATGAAGTTGACCCCCTACTTCCGGGCATGCATATGGGATTCTTCCTGCCCTGGGTACAACTCAATAGTTGGGCTTATACCGTTTATCCTTTTTATTTTAGTCCGAAAGATAAGGCTGCATTCAGGTTTTACGATCAGTTACGCTATCAGCTAAATCCTTATATCTATTCGAACGCGCTAGTAGCAGCGCAAACAGGGCTACCTATGGCAAGGCCGATGCCTTTGATGTATCCCGATAACGAAAAAATGGCAGATCTGAAAAAGCAATACATGTTCGGTGAAAATTTCCTGATTGGCGCTTTTACGAATTCTATAGAATTGCCTGAAGGTCGCTGGATTGATTTTTGGACAAACAAAGCTTTTCATGGGAACCAGTCGGTCTCCGTTCAGCTACCAGAAAATGCAGGTGGACCTTTATTTATCAAGGCGGGGGCAATAATCCCCTTTCAAAATAAGAAGCAATTCATAGAAACTCTGCCTCCCGATAGTCTTATACTGAAAGTCTACCCCTATGGTAACAGTAGTTATACTTTACTGGAGGATGATGGGGAGACACATGGATTTGAGGATGGAGCGATTGCAAAAACCGAATTTAGTTGCAACGAGCAACAGCGGAAAATAACATTTTCTGTCAATGCTGTCGTGGGAAGCTATAAAGGAATGCCATCACAGAGATTTTATGAGATACAATTACAGTATCCCAAAAAACCGCTTAGCGCGATGATTAATGGTAAGAAAACGAATAATTGGACCTATAATTCAAAAACTGCTGTCCTAACTTGCAGGATGTCTGCTGATACCAGAAGGAGCTATACGATAGATCTATTCTATTGATGTTGAATATGATATTACCATATTTGAAATGATTTGATAAGGGCCCTGATTCCCTGATTCCCAGAGGCAGGATATGGATGTGGAGTGTAAACAAGCGTAATAGAAATCGACAGATTTCTGTTACGCTTGCTATTTCAACACTAAGGTGCTAAATTGTATGCCTTTAGTATTGGACTCTTCGTCCTTTTTTTCGGCTTTCTTACTATGATATTTGCGGCGACGGACCTTTTAAATAAAACTGATCAGGAAATCTGGGATTTATTCCGGAATGGTGATCAGGACGCCTATAATACGTTAATGAGAAGGTATACAAAGTCCTTGATCAATTACGGCTTCCGTATTTGTCAGGATAAGGATTTCGCAAAAGATTGTGTTCAGGAAGTGTTTTTGGACCTATGGAGAAGGAGGGAAGGCCAGGGCTCGGTAAAGGCTGTAAAATCTTATTTGTTTAAATCGATCAGGCTGCGCATCTATCGGGACAGGTCACTTTGGAAGCAAAATGAGGATTTGAACGATAATGAACAATTTGCAATAGAATTTGATATTGAATCAAAACTTATTGAAGATGTATCATTCCAGGAAATGAGCCTGAAAATAAAAAAGATTTTAAATACGCTGCCTCCCAGGCAAAAGGAGATCATGTACCTTCGTTTCTTCGAGAACCTCAGTCTTGATCAGATCTCTGATACAATGAACATCAGTAAACAGTCCGTAAATAACCTTCTCCAAAAAGCTTACAAAAGTTTCAGATCAGAATGGAGCTTGTTACTGCTGATATTACCAACCTGTTTTTTTTATAATTAAATCCGAATCAAGATTTAACTCTCTTTTTTTTGTAATTTATTTATTTGGTTTTTAAGTGTATATGAATTATTTATCTATTTTTTTCAAATAGAGGGGTAGTTTTTCAGAAAAACTGAATCATAGCAGTATAACCAAGTTAAGTATAATGACCAATTACGAAACCTTCAGTCCCGAGGACTTTATTCAGGATGAATTCTTTATTAGCTGGGTATTACATCCCACAAGGGTGGAGGAGGAATTCTGGCATCAGTGGTTGGTTGATTTCCCCGAAAGAAAAATTTATACAGATCAGGCCAGAACTATACTTTTAGCAGTAAGAGCACATGAACTGGAGTCTGCTACCTCAAACCAGGACGTAGAGGATGTGGTAGCTTACGTTAATAAGCATGGCTACCAATGGCAGGGTGATGTAAGTAAAACCACCAAAATTTGGAACGCTACATGGTTCAGAATAGCTGCAATGCTATTTGTTGTCTTATCGGTAGTTCTGATCTTCTATACCTCTGCTGATAAACAAAGCAGGAATACAGATCTTGCTGGTACAGGATGGACAGAATTCAGAAATCAGACTGCACAAAGCAGGATCGTACAAATGGGGGATGGCTCACTTGCAGTTTTAAAACCGAATTCTGTTTTGAAATATCCTCAGACATTTTCAGATACCGTAAGAGAAGTTTTTTTAACCGGGGAAGCTTTTTTCGAAGTGCGAAAAAATCCAAAGAAACCTTTCCTGGTGCATAGCAAGGATATTATTACCAAAGTGTTAGGTACCAGTTTCACAGTAAGGGCCTATGTAGCGGAAGGTAAAAGTTCGGTAATCGTGAATACGGGTAAAGTAGTAGTTTATACCCCTGAAAGAAATTTAGAAAAGCAATCCAATTCAGTATTGCTTCTTCCTCATCAGCAGGTTACTTTAAACAGAGAGCAGAAGGAGCTTGTGAAAGACACTGTAGAGTCAACTATGTTATTAGCGAAAGAGACTGCAAGGGTAGCGTTTTCATTTGATAAGGCACCCATGCATGAGGTGATTCAAAAACTCGAATCTGCTTACAATGTAAAGATAAATTATAATAGCAGGCAGTTAGAAGATTTAACCGTAACTGCATCATTGTCAGATCTTCCTTTGGATGAAAAGGTAAAACTTATTTGTAAAGCAGTAGGGGCAAGCTGTAGCTTTAACGAAGGTAAGATCAGTATTCAGAAGAATTAGAACTATAATAATAACTAACCATTCCGTAACTAACTAATTTCCATACATGAAGAAAAGGATCAGCTAGCAGAAAAAAATCGGTGGTATTTGGCGATACCACCGATCAATGTCTAAGCCCAAATGCTTCGTAACCATTTTCATGCAACCCCAGGGGTTGTACAGGGCTTCTTTTGTCGAATTATTAACTAATTAATAACCTTCACTCAAAAATATGAAATATAAAGATCTACTGCTAAAAATTATGAAGATTACATTTTTACAGTTAACCATAATTTCTATTGTTCTCAGCAGTGCTTCAGCGTATGATGGGAAGGCGCAGGCTATCCTGAATAAGGAAGTGTCTGTGAACTTGCCAACAACTGACCTTGGCACTGTTCTTAAGGTGCTGCAGGAGAACTATAAAATAAACTTCGTTTACAGTGATCAGCTGATCGACGTAAAACAAAAGGTCAGTTTTTTTACCCAGAGGCGTTCCCTTAACGAAGCCCTCCACGCCCTTCTTGATCCGTTGAATTTAACTTTTGAAGCTTCTGGTGATGTGATCGCTATAAGTCCCGCTAGTCAGGATATCGCTACCATGAACTACGGAAAATCTGAGAGGCAGAATTCCCAAATATCCATTTCCGGTAAAGTTGTGGATGAGAAGGGTGGAGACCCTTTACCCGGTGTATCTGTAAAGATTAAAGGCACAACAACGGGTGTTAGCACTAATACTGCAGGTCTATATACTATTAACGTAGGTAAGCCGGGGGCTATACTTGTTTTTAGCTTCATTGGTTACGAAAGTCAGGAGGTGGTTGTTGGAACTTCTCCCATTATCAACGTTGTGCTTAAAGCTTCGGTTAGTAGTTTGAATGAAGTGGTGGTAGTTGGCTATGGAGTTCAGAAAAGAGTAAATGTGATTGGCGCGGTTTCTACTGTTGAAGCTAAGGAACTAGAAAACCGTCCCGTCACAAATCTTTCGAGTGCTCTGGCTGGACTTGCCTCTGGGGTTTATGTCCGTCAAACTACAGGAAGGCCCGGCTATGATGGAGCAAGTATTCTTGTTCGTGGTCTCGGAACTACAAATAGCACTGCACCTCTTGTTGTGATTGATGGGATTGTCGGTTCTATGGATGCCGTAAATCCAAACGATGTAGAGAGCATTTCGGTATTGAAAGATGCAGCAACTGCTGCAATATATGGTTCACTTGCCTCCAATGGAGTAATTCTTATCACAACCAAGAAAGGGTCAAAGAATAAAACCACTGTTCGCTATACCTCGCTACTTTCGAAAGCAGAACCCAATAACCTTCCTGAGTTCGTTTCTGACTATGTGCGGTCGATGCAGTTGGTAAATGAAGGATACAAAAATATCGGGCAAGACCCGGTGTACACCGAAGCGACAATGGACCTCTGGAGAAAGGCTGCGGCAGATCCAAATGGTTTAAATGCCATTGGTGTTCCTAACAATATTGCATATCCCAATACCAATTGGGGAAAAGAGTTATTCAGCAACTCAACCCCTATGCAGAACCATAACGTTGCTCTGAACGGAGGTAATGAAAACTCACAGTTCCTTCTTTCTGCAAATTATATGGAAAACCCTGGAACTATGGTGAATACAGGAGCTGACCGGTACGGACTTAGAGTTAATCTACAATCAAAGATTGCAAAGTTCCTGACCGTGGGCACCCAAACCTTTGGCGATAGGCAAAAGTTCGGCGTTAATGATTTGGCTACGGCATTCGCGTATTTAACTGCCAGTGTTCCTGGTTTATATCCACAATATAATGGAAACTATGGTTTTCCCGCCGCCGCTGAAGAATCGGCCACAGCTAATAATCCTATATCCTGGTTATATACTCAGGGCGGCGGGAATACACTATCCAGGATCAATACCACAGTATTTGCTAATTTTAATATAATAAAGGGGCTGTCATTTGAGGTTAAAGGCCATTATGATAATTCCTCGACAGAAGGGAGGCTTTTCACCAAACCAATAACCAAAGTAAATTTTGCGACAGGAGTTGTTGGAGCTGCAGCAGTTTCTCCTAGTCAGCTAACCACCCAATATTCATTATCAAAAAGCTACAATATAATACTTGATAATGTATTGAGGTTTCAGAGAGTAATAGCAAAAGATCACAGCTTGGGGGCGCTTGTGGGTTACAATCAACAATATTTCAATAATTATAATTTCAATGCTTTAAAGTTAGGCTTAGTTGATCCTTCCATCACTACCCTTAATGCTGCTACCACAGTAACAAGCGCAACAGGAGATGAAAGCGATTTTGCTATGCGGTCTTATTTCGGGCAGGTAAATTACACTTACAAAGACCGTTATATTTTTCAGGCTGTAATGCGTAAAGACGGGTCATCGAGATTTTCCGAAAGTAAGAGGTGGGGTTTCTTCCCTTCATTCTCCGCCGGTTACAAGATCTCCTCGGAACCCTTTATGGAAAAAATTAATAAGTACGTTGATAATCTGAAGATCAGAGCCTCATGGGGTAGAACGGGTAATAATGCCTCTGGAAATTATGATTATCAGGCAACTTATAATTCAACCCAATACTCTTTCAATAACTTGCAAACAAGTGGGTTGATCCAGACTAAGTTTGCTAATCCAAACCTGATGTGGGAAACAACAGAAACTACTAATCTTGGATTAGATGGAGCCTTGTTAAAAAATACCTTAACATTCGAAATTGATGCATACAGGGGACGAACCACAGGTATCCTGGCAGTGCCTCCTATTCCTCTGATTGTGGGTACTAGTACCGCTCCTACACAGAATGTTGCTGGAGTATTAAAAAAAGGTCTGGAACTCACCCTCGGTTATAACTCGAAAATCGGAGCGTTGAGATATAACATTAAAGGGAATATTGCCTACAACACGAACTCCGTAACCAAGTATATCGGAAGCACTTCTAATGGTCCTAGTCAGATCACTCAAGGGCAGCCTATTAATTCTATTTACCTTTTTGAGCTTTATAAAGGAAATGGTAGCTATACTAATGAAGATGGAACAGTAAATAAGGACGGGGGGCCTAAAGATGGTATGATCAGGACTCCTGAAGATATGAACTGGCTGCAGAATATGGTGGCAGCGGGTTACACATTCCAACCATCAGGTGGAATTGGAAAGAATAAAATATGGTATGGCGACTTGATCTATGCTGATAGGAAAGGGGATGGAATTTATGGAAATGCCGGCGACCAGGTATATACAGGAAAATCTCCTAATCCGAAATGGAACTACGGTTTCAGCGCCAATCTGGCTTATAAGGGTTTCGATATGTCTATGATCTGGGCAGGAAGTGAGGGAATGTTCTACTATTGGAATGCTTTGTACCTGAACCAATCAATTGTGGGCTTAGGTAAAGCGGTTCCTACGATGGTGGCAGATGACCATTATTTCTTCAATGAGGCAAATCCCTCAGATCCTGCTAATAATATCAACGGACGATATCCCCGCTTAAAGACTACAGATCCTCAAAATACTTACGCAAGTGAATTCTATCTGTATAATGCATCTTATCTTAAGCTAAAGAACCTTCAGGTAGGGTACACCCTGAATACAAGTAAATTGAAAAAAGTAGGATTGAGTAATGTTAGGGTATTTGCAGGGGGAGAGAATTTATTAACGATCACCAAATATCCTGGTCTCGATCCTGAGATAGGTCCAAGTTTGGGTTATCCAACTATGAGGCAATATACACTGGGTTTAAACATGACATTCTAATCTGATTGAAGTATGAAAAAGATATTAATATTTTTCCTGTTCGTTCTAACGGCCTGTCAGAAGGACTTGTTAGACACAACGCCCTATTCTTCTGTTTCTTCATCTACCATGTGGACCTCAGACAATTTAACTGATCTTGGCGTAGCAGGGGTTTACGCAGGGTTGAGGTTAGGAATCGGTAATAGCAGTAATGGTTTAACTTTCGAGATCTATGAATTAGACAGGTTTAGCTCTACCAGTCAAACCCGCTTTGATGAGCCTCTGCTTAATGGTACTATAAACGCTGGTGATGGTTTATTTTCGACCTTCTGGAAGAACTTTTATGAAGGCATTCAAAGAGCAAACGATGCCATTAAAAACATCCCGGAAAAGTCGCCCTCCAGTCCTGAAAAGAAGGCTCGTTATGTGGCTGAATGTAAATTCATCAGAGCCTACTTTTATTTCAAGTTGAATGAGTTATACAAAGGAGTGCCTATATACCTCGAACCTTTTACTCCAGGAGAGGCAACAAAAGCCCGGTCTACCGAAGAAGAGGTTTGGAGTCAGGTTATTGCAGACCTTACCGATTGTATTAATGAGCCTAATTTGCCCGGAAGATATGTGTCTGGTAACGCCAATTACGGCCATGTTACCAAGGGCGCTGCCTATGCCTTAAGAGGGAAAGCTTATCTGTACCTTAAAAAGTGGGATTCAGCGGCTGCGGACTTTAGTGAGGTAAAGAAGGCTGGGTACTCTTTGTTTTCCAATTATGCAACCCTGTTCACAGCAACCAATGAACAATCCCCTGAGATGATCTTCTCCATCCAGAATATAAGTCAGCCAAACTACGGTGGATCCTACCAGGTATTTCTGGGCAATCGCTCTGCAAGAGGATCTGGATGGAATTATTTCATGCCATCACCAAATCTGGTAGACCTGTATGAAAATCTCAACGGTTCTAAATTTAATTGGGATGATGTTCTTCCAGGTTATTCAGCAATGACTCCTGCCGAGCGTGAGGTGTTCTTTCTACGCGATAATTTAACTGCAGGAGAAATAACAGCGGCAACTAACCGCGGTGCTAAAATGAGTCTTTATCTACCTAATGGCAATGAGGCAAGAGTAAAACAAGCCTATGCGAATCGTGATCCAAGGCTACAGGCCACTGTAATTACTCCTTATTCTGGTTTCGAAGGTGCTTATAGCAATACAACAACGGCAACTACCGCTTATTTACGCTGGCCTTATAGAAGCCAGGCAATTTTGAATGGCGATGTTCAATCTGATACTCAAAACTATTTTTACTATCTGTACAGGAAATTTGTATCGACAGGTACAACAGAAATTATTAGCAGGGATTATGCTCCAGTTGATATTCCGGTTATTCGTTATGCAGATGTGCTTTTAATGTGGGCAGAAGCTTTAAACGAACAAGGACTAATGTCTGAGGCCATTGATCTTGTAAACGAAGTACGTAGAAGAGCCGGCGTAGCCCTGCTAAATTCCAACGCAGCGACTACGGTTGCCGGGCAGGAGGACCTTCGTACACGCATACGAAACGAGAGAAGGGTAGAGCTCCCAATTGAAGGTGTTACCTTCTTTGACGAGTTAAGGTGGAAGACCTGGAAAGACAATGTCTTCTATCCTGGAAATGGGAGAAAGCAGGTTTGGGGAGCTAATGTTGCAGGTTACTCTTTTAAAGCAGACTATATTTATACATGGCCTATTCCCCTGGGGGATATAGTAATGAATCCTTCACTTACGCAAAATCCTGGTTGGATTAACTAGATAAAGATCTCTCCGGAAGTCAAGTTCCGGAGAGATTATTAGAACAGTTTCAAATACCGATGACTATAAAAATAGCCCGGAAGGAAAACTTTTGACTTTATTTAATGGAAAGACGATCTTTTTTAAAATGCCTGCCACTGGGTGGAGCAGGAATAATATTGCCCCGATATGAGGGATTTCTATCCCCGATTACCGGAAGTGCAGTGAATTCCGACAACAAGAGTGGTAGCGACAGAGAATACTGGACGAACTTACTTTTTCGGATAGCAAGTCCCGTTCTTGAAAACATTAGCAAAAACACGCTGAAAAAAAATATGCCGCTTGAGAAACCAGCCGATTACAATACTGTGGCAGAAAAGGTAAGTTATTTAGAAGCTTTTGGTAGAACAATATGTGGCATTGCACCATGGCTAGGACTTCCTGGCGATAGTACTTCGGAAGGAAAAAAGAGGGAGATGCTCTATCAGTATTATCTCCAGGGGATCACGAATGCTGTTGATCCGGCCGCCCCTGATTATCTTAACTTTCGTCAACTGCCTCAACCCCTTGTTGATGCTGCCCATCTGTGTCAAGGACTCCTCCGTGCCCCTCAACGTCTTTGGGAGCCCTTAAGCAATCAAACTAAGGAGAGATTCATTACGGAATTGAAGCAGCTTCGAAGGATTTCTCCTGCCTACAATAACTGGCTTTTATTTGCCGCTATGGTGGAAACCTTTTTAATGTATGCCAATAGTGAATATGAACCCTTGCGGATACTGGTAGGGGTAAGGAAAATACAGGAATGGTACAAGGGGGATGGATGGTATGCCGACGGACCCGACTTTGCCCTTGATTACTATAACAGCTATGTGATCCACTCTATGCTGGTAGATATTCTGCGGATAAATTCAGAACGAAGTCTGATTGCAAGGACAGATTACGACCAGGCATTGAAACGAATGCAACGCTATTCCATGCTGCTGGAACGCATGATATCCCCGGAAGGTACCTATCCAGCTATTGGAAGATCCATGACCTATAGAACTGCAGCTTTTCAGCCTTTGTCGCAACTTGCTCTTGAACACAAACTTCCTTCAGAGCTTTCCCCTGCCCAGGTAAGATGTGCTATTACCGCAGTAATGAGAAGGGTTTTTGAAAGCAAGGGGACCTTTGATGAAAAGGGCTGGCTTAAGATCGGCATTTGTGGAAGTCAGTTGGCTGTGGCTGATCCCTATACCTCAACAGGTAGCCTTTATATCTGTTCGGAAGGATTTCTTGCCCTTGGTTTGGCCCCAGATGATCCTTTCTGGAAAGATCCTGCTGCTGAATGGACTTCCCGGAAAGTATGGGCGGGAAAACCTGTCCTTAACGATCATGCCGCACACTACTAAATTTTAAATAAACACACCATGAAGAAATTATTTTTTAAATCCCTGTTACTGGCAGTCATTGTATATGCTAGTGGATTTATTGCCCTTGATAAAACTACCATCTCCCGAACCTTTGAACTGGCCGGACAACAGTATTCCCAGCTTTTGAATATAGCTACAGACATGAAAAAGTATCCAAGAACGGCCGATCCGAATGGAAAGACAAGTTATGCGGGGATTGAGGACTGGACGGGAGGCTTTTGGCCGGGATGCTTATGGCGGGTATACGAATACTCCAAAGATGAAAAATGGAAGGCGGCTGCTATTAAATGGACAGAATCACTTGAGAAGAATCAATACAATACCGCTCATCACGATATCGGGTTTATGATGTATTGCAGTTACGGAAATGCTTACAGGATCACTGGTAATCCTGCATACAAAGACATATTAATACAAAGCGCCAAGTCCTTAATTACCCGTTTTAATCCCAAAGTGGGTGCTATTAAATCCTGGGAGGTTTTCCATTCCTGGGATGGAAAGCATACGTATAATTATCCTGTGATCATTGATAATATGATGAACCTGGAGCTTTTGTTCTTTGCGTCGAAAGCAAGTGGAGACAGTCGCTATCGTGATGTAGCCATTAAGCATGCAGAAACTACGCTAAAGAACCATTACCGGCCCGACTTTAGTTCCTACCACGTGATCTGTTATGATCCAGAAACTGGGAAGGTGCTAAGTAAGGAAACTGCCCAGGGCTTTTCTGATAATTCTGCCTGGGCACGTGGGCAGGCCTGGGGGCTGTACGGTTACACCATGGTGTACAGGGAAACCCGGGATAAGAAGTTTTTGAAAGCAGCCCTTAAGATGGCAGATTTCTACATAAATAATAAAAATCTTCCCTCAGATCATATTCCATATTGGGATTTTAATGTGGATCAACAGGGTTATAAGCCGAACTGGAATTATAATCCCAAACGCTTTGAAAATCCCCCCCGTGATGCTTCAGCCGCTGCAATAACAAGCTCTGCCCTTATTGAATTGAGTACCTATACTTCAGGGGATACGAGGAAGAGACTCTTCGATATGGCAGAGTCTATTTTGAGTAGTTTAAGTACAAAGGCTTACCAGGCTGAGCCTGGCACTAACGGACTATTTCTGCTAAAACACAGCGTGGGGAGCATTCCTCATAATGGAGAGATTGACGTTCCGCTTGTTTATGCCGACTACTATTTCCTGGAGGCTCTGCTCCGCTATCAACAACTGAAGAATAATCCTGATAAACCTCTTTTTCCCTAAAGCAAGCTGCTATGTTCAGAATATTTAATTGGTGTATCCGGCTCTGTTTCTTCTATTGGCTAATTGGTACAAATGCTTATGCCCAGGGGGGAGTTTCTTTTCCAGAGCCGCTTCAGGTAAGAAATGGACTACCTGGCTTTTTCAAAAAGTTAAGTAACAGCCAGCCCCTTACTATTGCTTATCTAGGGGGAAGTATAACAGAGGCCGCGGGATATAGGGTAGAAACAGAAAAATATTTTAAGAATACTTTTCCAGGCAGTACTATTAAAACGGTTAACGCGGGCGTAGGTGGTACTGGAGCTGCCCTTGGTGTCTTCCGGCTTCAGGATGAAGTATTGAAGTATAGGCCTGACCTTGTTTTTGTGGAATTTGCTGTAAATGACGCTGAAACAGACTCGTTGCTGCTCTGCAATGCAATGGAAGGAATTGTCAGGCAGATTAAAAAGAGTGATCCAAAAACGGACATTTGTTTTCTTTATTCGGTCTACGAACCCATGTTGAAGGATTTGCAGGCAGGGAAACAGGTGCGGTCAGTTCGCCTAATGGAACGTTTAGCAGACCATTATAAACTTCCCTCCATAAATCTTTCCTATGATGTAATCAGGAAGGTAAACTCAGGTGATTTAATTTTTCATGGAAGTCCGGATGTTAACTACGGTGCAAAAACGGTGTTCAGCACAGACGGTACCCATCCAGGAGTCGAGGGGCATGCTATTTATACCCATACTATTACAAAAGCATTTAAACAGCTAATTGGAATGGGAAAGAGGGGCCGAATACCCACTCCGCTATATCTTACTAATTTCGATAAAACACTTATTCTACAACCAGAGGTAGCTGCAAAAACGCCGGGATGGATTGATGCAAAATCGGAAAAGGAGTTACAACCCTACCTTAAGGTCTACCCGGAACTTATATACTCTGCTGATACCAGGGATAGTATCACAATAAAGTTCAAAGGCACTTACATCGGAATTGGCGATATTCTGGGTCCTTCTGCTGCCGGAGCCGTGGAAATAAGGGTTGACGATAACGAACCTATTAGAAGGTCGCGTTTCGACAGTTATTGCTGGTTCTACAGACGGAGTTTCTATTTGATAGGACCACTACCTAATTCTGCCCACACTGTAAGCATTAAAAAGGCAGATCTGGATATAGATAAAGCCGAAATTATTGGAGGACATTCTTCTGTCTTCCCAAACGGTTCTTACCAGCCCTCCAACGCCTATATAGGGAATATAATGATCATCGGTAAAAAAAATTAAATATCACGTCAAGAAATGAAAAGAACATTTTTCTTAATAGCAATACTGATAGGGGTCAAAACGTCCTTCTCGCAGCCCTACAAACCAACAAAAGCGAATCTCGATAGCCGTAAGAAGTTTGAGGATATGCGTTTCGGAATGTTCATTCACTGGGGATTATTCAGTATTCCTGGCGCGGGTGAATGGGTAATGAATGAAAGGAATATTACCGTAAAAAACTATAGCAGGCTCGAAGATTGTTTCAATCCTACCGAATTTGATCCTGCTAAATATGTTGCTGCAGCAAAAAGTGCGGGGATGAAATATATTACGCTGGTCACCCGCCACCATGATGGCTTTAGTTTGTGGGATACCCGCTACTCTGACTTTAACGCGATGAACTCCCCGTTTAAAAAGGATGTGGTGGCAATGGTTGCTAAGGAATGTCGTCGTCAGGGCATAAAGCTGTTCCTCTATTACTCGCTATTGGACTGGAGGCGCGATGATTATTCTTATTGGACCGGCAACACTGGTCAGGGAACCGGGCGCAGCAAGCGAGGTAATTGGAACGACTATATTACCTTCATGAAGAACCAGCTTACCGAGTTATTAACCAATTACGGCGAGATTGGGGGGATCTGGTTTGATGGTTACTGGGACCAGTATCCTAAAGACACGAAACAGGTAAGGTTAGATTGGCATACCAGGGAGATCTACGACCTGATACACAAACTTCAACCAAACTGCCTGGTAGGTAATAATCACCATCTGGCACCACTTCCCGGCGAGGACTTCCAAATGTTTGAGAGAGATCTTCCCGGCGCAAACACTTCAGGTTTTGGAGGAGCCCAGGCTTCAGATCTTCCAATGGAAACTTGTGAGACCATGAATAATTCCTGGGGATTTAACCTGACTGATACCAGCTATAAATCATCTAAAACACTCATTCATTACCTGGTCAATGCTGCAGGTCTAAACGCAAATTTTCTATTAAACATAGGTCCTATGCCAAATGGTGCAATCCAACCGGAGTTTACAGATACTTTAAGTAAGATAGGCGCCTGGATGAATAAGAACGGCGCGACAATCTATGGTACTAAAGGAATGCCTGCCCTCCGTCAGGAATGGGGGGTAGTAACAGCCACAGACAAACATCTCTACGCTCACATCCTCAAAAGTGGACCAGTGGAAACTGTTTTGATCAAAGGACTGCGGGAGAAGGTAAAGAAAGCAAGTTTATATGGAAGAAATCAGGTAGTTAAATTCAAGAAGAACGGGGAGGGGCTCATTCTTGATCTTAAGGGACTTAAGCTGGACGACACAGATACTATTATCCAATTGGAAATCTAAACACTTAGGGCCATTCATCACAAAGACATATAGAATTACATGAAAACAAAATATATAATAGCTTTTTTCCTGTTCTTTAACTCGGGCTACAGATGTTCTCTCGCGCAGAAAAAGGATCCTGAGTTGGACATAAAGATTAAAGCACTTATCAGCAAAATGACTTTGGAAGAGAAGATCGGAATGCTGCATGCCAATGATCTTTTTTCATCAGCAGGGGTTGAACGATTGGGAATTCCTCCGTTGGTAAGTGATGACGGTCCCTTAGGAGTTCGTGAGGAGGTAAAGGTTGGATGGTTACCTGCGGGATTAACAACTGATTCTGCTACGTTCTTTCCTAACGGTTCCGCTATTGCTGCTACCTGGAATCCGGAAATGGCTTACCAATATGGTGTTGCTCTGGGTGAGGAGGCAAGGGCTAGAAAGAAGAACGTTATCCTTGCACCTGCCTTTAATATTGCCAGGACTCCCTTATGTGGTCGAACCTATGAGTACTATTCAGAGGATCCCTTCCTCAACAGCCGGCTTGCAGTGAGAGCAGTTAAAGGTATTCAGAGTAAAAATGTTGCTGCCTGTGTTAAGCATTATGCTTTGAATAACCAGGAATATGATCGCTTCAAGGTAAATGTTGAAGCAGATGAGCGTACGCTGAGGGAGATTTACCTGCCTGCTTTTAAAGCTGCTGTACAGGAGGGTGATGCATGGGCAGTTATGTCTGCCTACAATAAATTCCGTGGCGTTTTTTGCTCCGAAAACAAGTATCTGCTCAAGGACATATTAAAGGATCAATGGGGTTTTAAAGGCGTTGTTATTTCTGACTGGGGAGGAACTCATAGTACAGTCACAGCAGCCAAGAACGGACTTGACATAGAGATGGGAACGGAGTCTCCTTACGAGCAGTACTATTTTGCAGCACCGCTTTTTAAGGCTGTGAAGAATAATGAAGTTAGCACTGCCTTAATTGATGAAAAAGTCTATCGCATCCTTTGGTTGATGCACCACACCAGTATGTCTGATAATCACAGTGCCGGTCAAATTAATACTCCTGAACATGCTCTTACCACTTATAATATCGCAAAAGAGTCAATCGTGCTGTTAAAAAATAATAAAAAGCTATTGCCACTGCTTAATGCCGGGACGAAAAAGATTGCGGTGATCGGCGATAACGCTATTCGAACCTTTCATAACGGTGGTTTTGGTGCAGGGGTAAAAGCTAAGTACGAAGTTAATGCGCTTCAGGGATTATATAACAGGCTGGGGAAGAATGCTTCTCTTCGCTTTGCACAAGGCTACAACGCACTTTATAAATCTACAGATTCTGAAGAGCAAAGAATTACGGCTAATATCCCGGATGAATCTTTGATCAGCAAGGCGGTTGATGAAGCTAAGAATGCTGATGTGGCAATAGTTTTTATTGGGGGAAACCGGGAAGTGGAAAGCGAGGGAAAGGACAGAAAAGATATTCAATTACCTTTTGGTCAGGAAGCTCTTGTTGCTGCAGTTTCGGCAGCAAACCCGAATACTATTATTGTGGTAGTAGGTGGCGCTCCTTATGTTCTTACCAAAATGGATAATGCTAATCACACCATCTTGTGGTCGTGGTATAATGGTTCCGAGGGAGGGAATGCTTTAGCAGATGTGATCCTGGGTAAGGTCAACCCTTCAGGCAGGCTTCCATTTACCTTTCCGGTTAAACTTGAAGATTCTCCGGCCCATGCTTTAGGGACCTATCCTGGCAGCGAATTTTCTACAGAATATAAAGAAGGGATCTTAGTTGGGTACCGCTGGTATGATACTAAACATATTGCTCCTTTATATCCTTTCGGTTTCGGACTCTCTTACAGTACATTTCTTTATTCCGATGCCAGCACTGATAAACAATTGTACCCGGCAGATGGAAAGATAATGGTATCCATTAAACTTAAGAATGGTGGAACGCAGGCAGGAAATGAGGTAGTTCAGCTATATGCTTCCAAGTCTGAATCGAAGGTCGACCGACCGGAAAAGGAACTTAAAGGTTTTACAAAGGTTTGGTTGGAACCAGGAGAAATGAAAACACTTAGGATACCGCTAAATGTGGCAGATCTGGCTTATTTCGATGCGAAAATGATGAGATGGAAAGTTGAGGAAGGAACTTATAAACTGATGATCGGCAGTTCATCAAGAGATATAAAATTGAGCAGGGAAATAACAGTTAGTAGGTAAATGAGGCATTCAATAAGCTGATTAAATACGAAAATTAATAATTGACCAATGAAAACTCAGGTAACAATATACGATATAGCCAGGCACTTGAATATCTCGAAATCCACAGTCTCAAGAGCCCTTACCGGTCATCCTAACATCAATTCAGAAACAAGACGGTCAGTACTCGACCTTGCTGAAAAGATGGATTACCAGAGGAACACGCTTTCTATAAGTTTGATAAAGAATAAGACCTATACCATCGGAGTTTTGGTACCTGAATTTTCTACTTCTTTTTATCCCCAGGTAGTGGCGGAAGTTCAGCGTGTTGCAGCCGAGGCGGGTTATAACATAGTAATAAGCCTTTCAAACGATTGTTATGAAACAGAGGTTGCAAACGCAGCAATGCTCTTAAGCAGGAAGGTTGACGGACTTTTAGTCTCTCTATCCAATCAGACTCAGAATTTCGATCATTTGAAGAAATTCCAGCGAAGAGGTATTCCTGTAGTCCTTCTAAATAGTGTTTGTAATGAGTTGCTTATGCCAAGGGTTATGGTCAACGATTACGACGCTTCCTTTAAGGCCGTTGAATACCTTATAAGATCAGGTAAGCAGAGAATCTCTCATCTGGCTGGCCCGGGTACTTCAGCTGTTAATCAACGCCGCCTTAGCGGATACCTCGACGCATTGAAAAAAAATGGCTTACCTGTTAGGGAAGAGCTGATAATTCCCTATGATCTTAAACTGAATAAAGTAAAGATCTACGTAAGGTACCTGCTTAATTTGCCGCAGGCTGCTGATGCAATTTTCGCTGTGAACGATCCGTCGGCTATAGAGGCCATAAAAGCGATTAAAAGTTTAGGACTTCGGGTTCCTGAAGACATGGCAGTAATTGGTTTCGGAAATAACTATGGAGCCGAATGTACAGAGCCCGGACTAACTACGTTGAATCACCCGGTTGCAGAAATGGGTCGGTCGGCTATAAACCTTTTATTGCAGATGGTACAAGATGATGCTTCTAAGTGGCGTGCCATAACAAAATCACTAGAAGCTCAACTGATAGTCAGAGGTTCAGCCTGAGTTAGGAAATCCTTGAAATTCTATCCCTCGTCCTTATCCGGCGGGGGATTTATTTTTTCTACCCTGGCCCTACCTTCCTCCAGTCTTTAGGATTATTGCTTGTTTACCTAAATCTACGACTCTTCAGACGCAAGCATAAAATTTTATCCCTTGTAGCCTCATATTGGGATTTATGGGAACGGTTGCAAAAAATGGAACCGTTCCCAGTAGGAAGGATCCGGTTTTTATAATGCTTCTGCTAATTAGACTCCCTATTTTTAACCTAGATAATCAACCAATTGCTAACTAATACCTAATATGATGAGAGAAGTATACTTTCGAGGAACACACTTTATGCTCTATATTCCAGTCGGAGTGCTTGGGAAATTTTTATTACTCAGTCCCAATGACGTATTATTGACCAGGCAGATTTTTCAAAATTAAATAAGATATCGATGGGAAAATTAAGGCATAAGCTACTTGTATTAGTTTGTTCTACAGTTTTTGCAGGAACGTCTAATAATGGCTTCGCTAAGATAGCTTCAAGGAGGCCTTCAAGTCAGGTACTTAGAGATACTTCCAGGACTGATTCAGCCAGAAGCCTTCGGCAACAGATATATTTTCAAACTCCTGTACGGTTTTCAACGTCTTCGGCCGCATCTGTTAATGGCGACGATTTCTCCAGAATGCCGGTGGTTTCTTATCCAGTAGCCTTAGCCGGGCGTTTAGCAGGATTAAATGTTAATCAAAGTTCTGGTCAGCCGCTAAATGAGGGATTAAGCTACACACTTAGAAGTCAAACTCCACTCATCTTTATCGATGGTATCCCAAGATCAATTACGGAAATAGGGATGGAGGAAATTGAGTCAGTAACTGTACTGAAAGACGCCGTCGCCACCGCAATGCTGGGAGTAAGAGGTTCTGGCGGAGCGATAGCTATTACTACTAAAAAAGGTTATCAAGGTAAGCAGGAGGTGAATTTTAGCCTTCAAACCGGTCTGGCAAAATCAACTCAGAACCTGGTTTCCGCTCCTCTTGATTCTTATCGTTATGCGCTTTTGTACAATGAGGCCCTTATTAATGATGGTCTTTCGGTTGCAACCTATGGCTTTAGCGATAATGCCATTGCAGGTTTTCAATCAAGTTCTGATCCTTTAAGATATCCTAATGTTAACTGGAGGGATCAGGTGTTGAAGAACTCTGCTTCAACTTCCCGGTACAACGTAAATACTCGTGGTGGAAATCATTTTGCCCGGTATTTCGTTTCTGTTGAACATTTCAGACAAGAGGGAATCTTAAAAACAAGTGATCTTAATAAGTACTCAACCAACGCTGATCTTAAAGGTTACTTTGCCCGGTCAAACGTTGATTTAAATCTCACAGATAATCTCACCGCAGGCATAAATATTCAAGGAAGGATATTGAATACTTCGGGCCCTGGGAATGATGGGACGGATAATATTTTCTCCTCTTTGGTAACTACTCCAAGTAGTGCTTATCCAGTGTACAACGCTGATGGTTCTTATGCTGGTTCTTCTCAGTTCCAGAATAATATTGTTGCTCAAAATTTAGCTTCAGGTTATTCTTTAAGCGATACCCGTACCATCCTTTCCGATTTTTATATAAAGAGAACCCTGGATGTATTAGCAAAAGGACTTTGGATTAAAGCAAGAGCTTCATTCTTCAGCAACCTGAACGAAAGGATCAACAGAAGCAAGTCGTTCGCCGTATATGAACAGACTGGTGTGGGTGCCGATGGGGCTCCGGTTTACCGCCTGTTTAATTCTAACGGAAATCAAGCTAATAGTAATGCTATTAATTTCCAGAACAGGTCTGACTTCCAGGAGCTATCTCTGGGTTACAATCGTCAATTTAATGAGAGTGAATTAGACGCTACTTTACTCGCCAATCGAGATAATTTGGTGAATGGATCTAGTTTACCGTATACCATTCAGGGTATATCAGGCCATGCTATCTATAACTTCAGGAGAAAATACCTGGCAGAACTTTCTTTTGCGTATAATGGAGCAAACCGCTATCCTGATGACGGGGGATTTAAGTACGGCTTTTTTCCTGCTTTGGGATTAGGATGGAATATTTCTGAAGAGCGCTTTCTGAGCTCTTCGAGGTGGTTGAGCGGATTAAAACTTTACGGATCATACGGGAAGACCGGGCAGGATAATGCAGCTTACTATGTATACCAACAGGTGTATAATGCCGCTCCCACCAGTATTTTTGGTTCCAGCGCTGCTGCTGCAACCACAATTGGTGAGTCTTCTCTGGCAAATCCAAATCCTGACTGGGAGAAGGCCAATAAACTGAATGTTGGAGTTGATGCCTCTTTTTTCAAAGAGAAACTTGCCCTTGGAGTGGAATACTACTCGAATCGCTTTTACGACGTGAATGTTGTCCGGGGAAATAATTCCGGTCTTCTTGGAATCAGTTATCCAGGTCAAAATATCGGGCGAGAGAGATATTCAGGATGGGAGACGCAGTTGAGCTGGAAGCAGAATAAAGAGAAGATTGGTTATTTTCTTTCCCTCAATGCCAGTTTCCAGAAGTCAAAATTGTTGTACTACGATGAAGTGAATCAACAATACGATTGGATGAGAAGGACTGGCCAACCAATGGGAATCCAGTTTGGGTATGTGGCAGAAGGTCTTTTCCGGGATCAGCAAGAAATAAATTCTCATGCTTTGGTTGAAGGTTATCCGGCGCAACCAGGTGATATAAAATACAAAGACCTTAATCAGGACGGGATAATTAACCAGTACGACCAAACCGTAATAGGAAATACCAAGCCAGTTATCCTGTTCGGCACAACTCTGGGCTTCCATGTTGGCAGTTTTGATTTCTCAGCACTCTTACTCGGGAAAGCTAATCGCAAGGTTAATCTAAGTGCAAACAGCTACTGGGAGTTTCAAAACAGCGGCAATGGTCAGGCCTTCGAACATCATTTGAATCGCTGGACGCCCTCAACAGCTGCAACAGCAACTTATCCCAGGTTAAGCACAGGTATTGGTCCAAAAGACGGATCAGTAAACAACTCGCTAGTGTCAAGCTATTGGCTTAGAAACGGTGATTACCTGCGGGTACGCAGCCTTGAGCTGGGTTATAAAATCCCTTCCACCTATTCAAAAAAGGTTGGACTTAACATGGCGCGAATCTATGTCGCGGCCTTTAATCCCTTCACCTTAAGTTCGGATGATTTGAATGGAGCTGATCCTGAAAATTTCTCCGGTAATTACCCGATACAGAAGGTATTCAACATCGGTGTGAACGTTCAATTATAGACCGAATTATCATGAAAAGAATTAATCATTTCTTATTAGTGGCCCTGATACTTTTAGGCTCTTCCTGTGCAAAGAAGTTTGAGACTTTCCCGGAGGAAAGAACACTGGAGTCGGACGTATTTGATCCTAAGGATCAGACAGGCACACTTTCTACTGCTTATTTATTAGGAATTTATTCCTTTTTGCCGACAGGATTTAACCGCATTAGTGGGGATTTTCTGGATGCTGCTACAGACGATGCTGTACCTTCATCTTTAGCGTCTCCTATTGTGCTGTTTAATAATGGGCAGCTAACATCAACAAACTATCCCGATAATAACTGGGGCAATAGCTATACTATTATTCGTAGAAGTAATGTATTCCTTAAGAATATTCCCGTGGTTCCAATTCCGGATGATCTCCGGAAGCGTCAGGTTGCTGAAGCTCGTTTCTTAAGAGCTTTCGCTTACTTTGAATTGCTAAAACGCTATGGCGGAGTTCCACTAGTTGGCGATACGGTTTTCAATCTGGATGATGATCTTAATATTCCGAGGAATACATTTAAAGAATGTGTGGATTATATTGTTTCAGAATGTGACCTGATAACTCCGGATCTGCCAAAAGGTTCAACCGTACCGGCAACTGAATTTGGTCGTATCCCTTCTGAAGCAGCCATGGCCCTTAAGCTTAGAACATTATTGTATGCTGCTAGTCCCTTATTTAACGGAGGAGGTTTTGAAACAAAGCCCGAAATAAGAGTACTTAATGGTTACCCAACTGCGGATCCATCAAGATGGAACAGTGTGATCAGTGCGGCTGAATCGTTAATAGCTATCGGTTATTATAAACTGCCTTCAGGCGCCGGAACCTCTGCTTACTCTTCGGTATTTACCACTAAGATCAATACCGATATTATCTTATCCAAGCAATCCTCCAACTCAACTTCTATTGAGAATGCAAATGCTCCGGTTGGTTATGTTGCTCCTACTACCAGCAACGGAAGAACGAGTCCTACTCAGAATTTTTTGAATGCTTTCCCGAATTTAAATGGAACAGCCTTCGCTGGTGCCACCACAAGTTCTGCTCAGTATGAGGGTCGCGACCCTCGTCTGAAGGCTATCATCTTCCATAATGGTGTCCAGTGGCTTGGAAGAGCAGTTCAAACTTTTGAAGGCGGACTGGATAAGCCGAATGTGCCATTTAAAGTTCAAACCCGCACGTCCTACTACTTAAGGAAGTTTATGGGCGATTTCTCCACATCTACCAACTACTCGAATCAAAGTCACAACTTTCCCTATTTCAGGTTTGCTGAAGTATTACTTAGCTACGCTGAAGCTCTTAACGAAGTTGGAAGGGTAGAAGATGCCGTTACGCAAATAGGGAAGATCAGGGCAAGGGCAGGAATTACTGCAGGTACCGGGTCTCGCTATGGAATAAGGGTAGGAATTACACAATCAGAAATGAGAGACCTTGTCCGGAACGAGCGCAGGATTGAACTCGCTTTTGAGGAGCATCGCTTCTGGGATGTACGCCGTTGGAAGGTAGCCTCTACCGTTCTATCCGGGAGTCTGCAAGGGGTGAAAATAACCCAAAATGGAAGCACATTAGTATTTGAACCACAGGATGTGGCCACCCAGACTTTCAGAGACAAATACTATCACATGCCCATCCCTTATAGTGAGATAATAAGGAATACGAAGCTTATTCAAAACGAAGGGTATTATTAACGATCATCATTAAACATTTAGTGAAAAGACAATGAGAAGGATATTTTATATAATTTCAGTCCTTTTACTTCACGGCTTTAATCTGCTGGCTCAACAGCGTGTTATTACCGGAATAGTAAAGGATAATACCGGACCTCTTCCCGGAGTAAGCATTGCCGAGAAAAGTAACCCTAAGAACCTGGTCATTTCAGGGCTTGATGGAAAGTTCAGGATTTCAGTAACCAGTAATGCCCTTGTAGTTAAATCTATAGGTTTTGCCACACAGGAAGTATCTGTAGTTAACCAGACGAACCTTTCTATTGTAATGAAGGATGACCAGAAAACTCTGGATGAAGTAGTGATAGTGGGGTATGCTCAACAGAAAAAGCTGACGTTAACCGGTTCTGTAAGTTCTGTTGGTGGAAAGGAAATCAGGCAGAGTCCCTCACCAAGTTTACAAAATACGCTGGCTGGAAGGGTGACAGGTCTTACCACACAACAACGCTCCGGGCAGCCGGGACGTGATGGTGCGGCTTTCAATATTCGCGGGGTTAACACCTATACAGGTAGTTCAACTCCACTTATTTTAGTTGATGATATTGAATTTACTTATGATCAATTCGCCGCTTTAAGTGCGGATGAAGTTGAATCTGTCAGCATTCTTAAAGATGCATCTACTACTGCTATTTACGGCATCAGAGGTGCTAACGGAGTAGTGTTGGTGACAACTACACGTGGTAAAGTGGGAAAGCCACAGATCAGTTTCCAGACAGAGTATGGGTTAAATCAGCTAACTAAAAGACCTGAGTATCTGGATGCTTATCAATCAGCCTTTTTGTACAACGAGGCTGAGGTAAATACGAATAATTTGAACCCTAATCCTACGTTTGTCCGCACATTCTCGGATGCAGATTTGGAGCTATACAAAAATGGAACAGACCCTTATGGTCATCCTAATAATAACTGGACCGACCTGCTCATGAAGAAATTTGCTCCACAAGTACGATCTAATTTCAACATTTCGGGAGGTACGGAACGGGCAAAATATTTCGTATCGGTAGGTTATCTGGATCAGAGTGGACAGTTGAAGGATTACAGCGAGGACTTGAACAGCAAGTACTATTACAAGCGCTACAACTATCGTTCTAATATAGACTTGAATGTAAATAAAACCCTGGCAGTCCGTTTTGATCTTTTTGGTAATGTAGACGAGATTAATACTAATAATGCAAGCGCAAATAGTAATCTTTTCAGTGATATAGGTCGGCTTGCTGAAACAGCAGCGTTTAACTATCCTGTTTATAATCCTGATGGTAGCCTTGGTTATAGTGCATGGCAAAGGAACTCATCCGGACGAAATAATAATAACCTGATCGGCCGCCTGATGTATAATGGCTATTCAAGGTCTTTCGCAAATAACATAAACCTTGCTACGTCTGCTACTCAACAACTTGATTTCCTCGTTAAAGGATTATCTATTAAGGGTACAGTTGCCTATCGAAATCTTTACAGCTATGGGCGTAGTTTAACGAGGCCGGTAAGCGGGACAGGCTTTGTTTCATATATATATAATCAGGAGTCAAACACTTATTCATTTGGTCAGCGTGATAATGCCTATCGATTAACAACTCCGTCCTTGTCGTATGATGCTAGAAGCACAGACCGGGCTCTTACACTACAAGGATTTTTAAACTACAACCGTTTCTTTGGGAAACATCATGTTACTGCTCTCGCGCTTTATAATTTTAATAATAAGACAGGTAATAGTGACAATCAAGAGTACAATTTTATCCCTGAGATATTTAAAGGCTTTACTGGCCGGCTGAATTACGATTATAATGAAAAGTATCTGCTTGAGGTCAGTGGTGCATACAATGGAAGTGACCGCTTCGCGAGGGGCCGCCGTTTCGGATTTTTCCCCGCGGCAGCACTGGGCTGGAATATCTCTCAGGAGGAGTTTTTTAAGGAAAACATAAAGTTCATAGACAATCTCAAACTTAGAGGCTCATACGGCTTGGTAGGACAGGATAATACAGGAGGCGTTTATGCCTACAGATCATCTTATACTACCGGTAACGGAACAGGTCTTTTTGGAATGGCTCCTAACAACGGTTTCGGTACCACGGTAGAAGGTACGCTGGGCAATGATCAAGTAACCTGGGAGAAAGAAAAGAAATTGAATTTAGCTGTAGACTTTGGACTATTCCGGCGCCGGCTGACAGGTACTGTAGAATATTTCAATAATCACAGATTCGATATAATTACAAGCAGAGGGACAGTGTCTGCTATATTCGGTCAGAATCTACCCCTTGTTAATATCGGGAAAACCAATAACAAGGGCTGGGAAGCAGAATTAGCTTTTAATGATAAAGTAGGAAGGGATTGGAATTATTCAGTCAAAGGAACTTATTCTCTGGCTAAAAACAAAATAGTGTTCCGTGATGAAGCTCAACCGCTTTACCCTTGGCAACAACAAACGGGGCAGTCTATTGGGTCGGCTTTAAAGTATAGTTGGACAGGCGAGTTTTATACAGAAGCAGAAATAGCTGACGCTTCTGTTCCAAAGCCTACTATCGGAGGACGCCCTGGGGACCTAAAATACAAAGACCTGAACGGAGACGGTACGATAGATGCCAGCGATCAGTCTTATTTTGGCTATACCAACTTACCTAACACAATCTTCGGTCTTTCACTGGGGGTAGGGTACAAAAGACTTAATGTTTCTTTATTGTTTCAAGGTGCGGCAAACTTTGTTGCAAGTGCACAAGGGGCCGTAATTCACCATAACGCAAGTAATGCTCTGCCGATCCATTTACAGCACTGGACCCCTGAGTTAGGAAACAACGCAAAATATCCACAGGTATATAGAACAGCGTTAAGTCAGAGCCCGAGAGACTTCTACTCTGATTTCTGGGCTATACCAGGAGATTATCTTCGCCTTAAAACTGCAGAAATAAGTTACGCTTTGGGTCCAAAGACAGCTGGTAGGATAGGCGCGAAATCCGTTCGTATATATACAAATGGGTACAATCTTTTAACCTGGACAAAGCTTGATAAGTTATATAGCAATTTAGATCCTGAAATATTGGAGTCGGTGGCCGACCTGCCCTATCCACCTACAAGGATCTTTAATATGGGTTTAAACGTTACATTCTAAGTCTTTATGAAAACGAAGATATTCACGATATTTTTCATGGCTGCAGCCTTTGTGGCTTGTCAGAAATCGTCCCTTTTGGATGATAAAACTAACGGACTTACCGAGGAGGTGGTTTTTGCAGACAGTATTCAAAGCATGAATTTCCTGACAAAGATTTACCAGGATGCCGGCTATACTTTTGGTCCTTCCCGTTTTTCTTCTGCAGGCGGTTCTGGTAACACGGAACTTGCTACAGACAATGCTGAAGGGAATGACAATCTCTCTGTTTGGGGTAATGCTTATGTTCAAGGAACCATTGGGCCTTCTAATGTGCTTACCGGATTTGGTACCGATAAGGATTTCTGGTCTACTCCTTATAGAAATATCAGAAGGGTAAACCTACTGATATCAAAATTACCTGAAACACCTTTTACTCCCCAGATGAAACGTCGCCTTCAGGCCGAGGCCCGTTTCCTTCGTGCTTTTTATTATTCTAATATGATTGCAGCTTTTGGCGGTGTACCCCTGATTGGCGATAAAGTTTTTGGTATCAATGACATCATTAATATCCCAAGATCATCTTTTGCCGATTGCGTGAATTATATCAGTTCGGAACTGGATGCGGTTGCTGCTAATCTTGCAAATGTGGTGTACAAGGACGCGGATTACGGTCGTATTACACAAGGAGCTGCACTCGCCCTTAAATCTCGAGTTCTGCTTTATGCTGCAAGTCCCTTGTTTAATGGAGGCTCCACAAGTACTGATGCCAATGTTGTTCCTTTAACTGCTTATCCTTCTGAAGACAGAAATAGATGGAAGATAGCGGCAGATGCAGCTGAAGCAGTGATCAATTCAAATAAATATGCTTTAAATATTGAAAATACAACACGTCCGGGTTATGGCTTCTATCAATTATTTCTAAAGCGGCTGAACAGCGAGTACATCTTTGCTTATAACCGTCCTGTGCAAAGGGAATTTGAATCATACTACCTTCCCCCAACCCGGTCTGGCGCAAGTATAATGAAACCAACACAAAATCTTGTTGAAGCATTTCCGATGCGGGATGGCAAGACAATTATCGAAAGCAGTACCTATAGTCCTAATAACCCGTATGTTAACAGGGATCCGCGTCTGGAAAATTCGATCATTTATAATGGGATGGTTTATCAAAGCAATTCAGGTACGAAAACAGCCGTTCTCACTTATACCAGTACAGGTTCAACGATCGCCAATACTACTTCCGACGCCTATACCCCGGCAAATAAGTTCACGGGTTATTTCTCACGTAAAATGCTCGATGAAAATTTAGCCAGTTCAAGTGCCGGTAACACTGAGAGAGCATGGCCTTTGATCAGGTACGCAGAAATATTATTAAATTACGCAGAGGCGATCAATGAGATGGGAGAACCTGAAAAGGCAATAGAAAAGCTTAAATTGATCCGTGAGAGAGCAGGTATTTTACCGGGTGCGGATGGCCGTTACGGAATAAAAGCAGCTATTGGTGTAGCTGAATTGCGCGAGCTGATCCGGAACGAGCGACGTATAGAACTGGCTTTCGAAGATCACCGGTTCAATGATATCCGAAGATGGAAGATCGCTTCGACTATTCTAAATGGATTTAATAAGATCGATATCATTACAAGGACGGGGACAAATACCTATGTTCATACTATTGGAAATGCCTCACGCCCCCTTAAATTCCGTGATGCCATGTACCTTTTGCCAATTCCTTTAACAGAGATTCAAAAGATGCCAATGATGGTTCAGAACCCGGGATACTAAGATTTTTTTTACAAATTTGATGACACAGCACTGTGCCCTGTTTAGGGTCAGTGCTGTAGGCATTTGGTCCTGGCGAAAAACACACATAAAAAATAAATAAATGAAATTTCAATCGATTAATCTCCAGGTCGTTCTGGCTGGAGCATTGCTTTTAACGGGAGCCTGTAAAGCATTGAAAAGCGATGATGCTAGAAGAGCCTTTATTAAGGATGGTTACCAGCTAGTTTGGACCGATGAATTTAATAATCAGGGAGCGCCTGATTCCAGGAACTGGATTTATGAGATAGGCCTGGAACGTAATGAAGAGTTGCAATGGTACCAAAAGGACAATGCCTGGTGCGAAAATGGTTTGTTGATCATCGAAGGCCGCAGGGAGATTAAACCAAACCCTTGGTATAAGGAAGGAAGTACCGAATGGAGGAACAACCGTAAGGAAATTAATTACACTTCTACCAGCATCAAAACCAGGGGTAAGCAAAGCTGGCAGTACGGACGTTTCGTGATGCGTGGGAAAATTGATATCAGCGGCGGTTTGTGGCCGGCCTGGTGGACCCTGGGAGAAAAGGGTAGGTGGCCGGCTACCGGAGAGATCGACATGATGGAATATTACCGGAAGAAACTTTTGGCAAACATAGCATACAAGGGTGTGGATAATGGAGCCGCCTGGTTTAGTGTGGAGCGGAACATTGATTCCCTGGGAGGGAAAAACTGGGCTTCTAAATTCCATATCTGGAGAATGGATTGGGATGAAAACGCCATTGCTTTGTTTGTTGACGATATATTATTGAACAAAGTGAGCCTGGATAAATTGGTTAATCAGGATGGAACAGGAATCAATCCTTTCAAACAACCTCATTACATGCTACTAAACCTGGCCATAGGAGGACAGCAGGGGGGCGATCCCTCAGCTACAGCCTTTCCAAATCGTTTTGAGGTAGATTATGTGAGAGTGTATCAAAAGAAATAGGTCGCGATGTAAACGAACAAGCCGGCTCTCTTGGGGATTGGAGCCGGCATTGATATAACCAATTTAATTAGAGGAAATAAGGTGTTAGGTTTATTTCTTTATTCCTTACTTAGTTCTTTGTAGTAGTTGTACATTACGTACCATGCTTTCTTCTTGAAGCCCTTATCGGATAATAGTCCTTTTCTATTCCAGCCCTCCTGATACTCCGCCTGCATTCGGAAGGGACTGCGGAAGTCTGCCAGGATCCATGGACAAACACCACGCAGGAAAGGGATACCCTTAAACATGTTAATATTGTCGCGGTATAACTGTTCCTGGTGTTCCTCGGTCCACAGACTCGCGGTATCTTTAGAACCATGATTCCCATACAATGCCTCACTGCCAAACTCACTGATGATTAGAGGTTTCTTGAAATTACTTTTCCAGATCACATTTCCAGGTTCTGCCGGCCAGGGATGATACCATCCCATATATTTATTTGCTGCAAGTACATCCAAGTGTTCACTTAAAGGATCATCGATAAGGATCTCATTCTTGTTCTGTTTGAAATGGTCAAACGCAGAGGAAATCAGGCGGGTTGGATCGAGTATGCGTGCTTCTAATGCCATTGCTGCAAGCGTTTCATTGCGCTCTTTTCCTGGGCTGGTCTCATTTGAAATGCTCCAGATGATAATGCCACAACGATTTTTATCCCGCTCGATCATCTCCTCCAGCATCTTTCCTGCTTTTTGCCTTATCTCAGGATTTCCAAACTGTATACCTTGCCAAACAGGGATCTCTTCCCACATCATCAGGCCCATTTTTTCTGCCATCCTAACCGTTTGTTCACTTTGAGGATAATGAGCGAGGCGAACGAAATTACAACCCAACTCTTTAGCTGAACCAAGTAAGCTTTTCGCATCTGATTCTGAATACGCTCTTCCTGCACACGCGGCAATTTCTTCGTGAAAACTAATACCCCGCAGAAACACGGGCTTTTTGTTCAATAATATTTCGCCATCTTTTACTTCTATAGATCTGAATCCTATTTCGTCCTGAATAAGGTCTTCTTTTGTTCTAAGAAGAACTTTGTAAAGACGTGGATGTTCGGGTGACCAGGGTGATAGCTTTGCTGTAAAAAGGATTGAAATATAACCATTAGAGTCGGCCCGGAGGGCTTTCCGGATACCTGCCTCTGGAATCTCTAGAAAGACATCTTCTTTCCTTTTTGTATTCAATTTCACCCAACCCGCAACCTGATTGAGAGAGCCTTTTTTAAGTTGAATAAAGTAATCACTGATTGAAGCAGAAGGAATTTGTACCAGTTTTACACTTCTGGTAATCCCACCGTAGTTCCACCAATCGAATTTTAGTGCCGGAATGTTGTTTTCCTTTCGCTGGTTGTTGACTTTGACAATCAGGAGATTTTCCCCGTTCTTCAGTTTAGCGGTAGCGTCGAATTGAAAAGAGGTAAATCCTCCTTCATGGCTACCGAGTTTTTCTCCGTTTAAAAAGACATCGCATTGGTAGCTAACTGCACCGAATTGAAGAAATACGAGCTTGTTATCTTTCGGACTATAGTTGAAATTCCTTTTATACCAAACAATACCTTCATAGTATTTCAACTCTGGTTTCTGAGAATTCCAGTCGCCGGGAACCTGCAAGCTCATGCTATTATCAAAAGAGAATTCCAGGAATTCATTCTTCCCGGAAGGTTTTTTGTCACGAATAATATTTTGATTAGCATTATCGTACCAATCCACCACTACATTCCATTTCCCATCTAAATTCAGAGTATCCCTTACAGCGCTTTTCGTATAGGGTTGAGCCTGGAGTGTTCTGGCGGACACCAATATCAGCAAAGCTAAGATCAGAAGTTTTCTTTTTTGCATATACCTGAATTATTCTGGAATGGCCTTTATTTCCAAATTTGCTGCTTTTAAGCCCGGACTTGTAGCCTGGATATTGATCTTACCTGATTTGTTTTTGCTGCGAAGGACCAGTAAGCATTTACCCTCATGTACCTTTCGCATCTTTGCTACAAAAAATTCATCAGACATGCGGTTACCGTTTGCCACGCCTGCAATATCAGCAGGGCCCTCTACTTTGAACTGAATGTTGTTTGCTGCATCGGGAACCAGAACCCCGTTTTTGTCAAGTACATTTACTTCAATATAAGCGAGATCGAGTCCGTTGGATAATATCTTGGTTGAATCAGTTTTAAGAACAATACGATTAGCTTCTCCAGCTGTTTTTATCTCATCTACAGCTATATCTTTCCCGTCTTTCCTGGCAATAGCCTTAATGCTGCCTGGCTGGAAATCGAGTTCCCATATAATCTTATTCTTAGCGAAATCTTTCAATTTCTTTACACCTAGGGACGTACCGTTAACGAAAAGTTCCACCTCATCACCTGTTGTAAAGGTGTAAAGAGTAAGTTTCTGCCCCGGCTGCCAGTTCCAACTTCCACTCATTTTAAGTGTGTTCATAAATACGTCGTTCCACACCCTGGCATCAGTATGCTTCGCGTCGAAGACTGCGATCTTAACCATTGGCGATTCAGAATAAAGGCTTTGAATGTAGTAGGAGATGGGCTTCCAGAAATCACACCAATCAACAATCCCATTCCAGCCTTTAGAGGGCCACGCAAATGATTCCCCGATATAATCGGTACCTCCCCAGTAATATTGCCCGCATGCATACGAATGATCGTAGTTGAAGAAGTTTTCACCGCCATTATCAGTAGTCATTTCACTTGCTAAAAAGATCAATTGAGGGAATTTAATACGGTCGCGTTTATAAAACCTGGTCATGTAATTATCGCTCATTACATCAGTATAAAAGGCCATAGGAGCAGGCTTATCTTCATCTCTGGCTGGATAGAGGCCGCTTGTTATCCTCCTTGTAGGGTCAATCTTTCTGACGGAATCCATCATCGTTTTCAGTAGATCTACGAACCGTAAATCCTTATACTCATTTTTAACAAACACCTCGTTGCCCACGCTCCAGATGAAAACAGAAGGATGATTCCTGTCGCGTTTCACAAACCAGGCCAGGTCTGATTGCCAGTTCTTCTCGAAGTCGTTGTCAGCGCCGTAATACTCAGCTTTCCACTTGTCGAAGCTTTCGTCAAATACCAGGATGCCCAGCTCATCGCAAAGATCCAATACGCTCTTATCCTGAGGATTATGTGCAAGTCTTACAGAATTGCATCCCATCGCTTTAAGTCCTAATAAACGGCGTTTATATCCTTTTGGAAATGCTGCTGCACCAAGTGGACCAAGATCATGGTGGATATTTACTCCTTTCAGGAATACCTTTCTTCCATTAAGCAGGAAGCCTTCTTCAGGAGTAAATTGAACTGTGCGAATACCAAAACGATTTATCTGAACATCTGCGGTATCAGAGTTAATAACAATTGAACTTCTGGTTTTATAGATTTTGGGACTTATGATGTCCCATCGTTCTGGATCCTTAATTTTTGTTTCCTGCTTTAAAACATAGGTCTCACCTGCTGCAAGTGGAACTGTTGCTGTTATCGATTTTACTACCTTTCCGGAAGGGGAGTATATTTCCGTATTTACAGTCGCAAGTGCACTGCCAGTAGTCTTGTTCTCCACTTCTGTATGAATAGCAAGTTCAGCTTCTTTATCTGTTACTAACGGGGTTGATATGAATATTCCATTTACTGCAAAATGCAGGGGATGATAGATACGCAGCCAAACATTCCGGTATATACCCTCACCTGTATACCATCTCGAACTTAATTTATAAGTATTGTCATACCTTACAGCCAGGGTATTTTCTTGTCCGGGTTTTATATAAGGTGTAAGATCATAGCTGAAGCTAGTATAGCCATTCAAGTGTTTTCCAAGAAGAGTTCCATTGATCCATACTTCTGAAGCCCGGTATACTCCTTCAAATTCAATACTTACTTTCTTGCCCTCCAAATCTGCAGGAAGAGTGAACTTCTTTCTATACCAGCCGATATGCCTTGGTCGGTAACCATTCTGCCTGGATCCGCTTACCGTGTCAAAACCTCCGGCAATACTACCATCGTGAGGAAGATTAACAATTTGCCAATTTCTATCATTGTAGCCGGGATGTTTAGCAGAGTGTTCATCGCCGATCCTGAATTTCCAGTCGAAATTCAATAGCTTGTCTTCCCGTATCTTGAGTGGGATTTGTCCGAGTGCTCTTCCAAAAAAGAAAAAGAGGAAGAGATAAAATAACGCTGTGAGATATATTTTAAGATTTATCGTGGTCATGTGAGAATGCTTATATACGCTACAGGGTAATGATATCGCTTAGCTTCAGATTATCCGAAGAGCCTCCTACGCTTATTTTAAATGCTCCCTTTTCAAACTTCCAATCGTGCTTCTTAACGTCATAGAAAGAGAATGCATCTGATCTCAGAGTGATAGACACTTCCTTGCTTTGTCCTTTCGGAATCCAAACCTTTTCGAAACCTTTCAACTCCTTAGAGGGTCTGTCTACGCTGGATTGAATATCAGTTACATAAAGTTCAGCGGTCTCAAATCCATCCATTGACCCAGTGTTGGTGATGGTAAAAGAGACCCTTACTTCCGAATTTTTTTTGTTGAGAGGACTCAACCTTATGTCGCTGTATTTAAAGTCGGTGTAGGAGAGACCAAAGCCAAAAGGATACAGAGGTTTAATGCCTTTCTTATCAAAGTGGCGATACCCAACAAAAATACCTTCCTTATAATTTACGGTTTTGGAGGCCCGGTTTTCATCATAGTTTCCGTAAGCTGGCGAGTCCTTCCAATCTCTTTCTATGCTGAAGGGTAGTTTTCCTGAGGGGTTTACCTTTCCAAAAATTACTTCGGCCAATGCATTGCCGCCCTCAGTTCCTGCATACAGTGCATGAACTATCGCACCTGCTTTATCATTCCACCTACTCATATTAATACCCCCACCAGCATTTATAACAACTATTGTGCGCGGATTAGCCGTTGTGACGGCTTGTATGAGGGATTCCTGGGCCGGACTAAGATCAAAAGGCCGGTCCTGACCTTCCTGCTCCACAAAGCTGTTCATTCCTGTAGCAAGAATCACTACATCAGCCGACTTAGCTAACGTTGCTGCATTTTGCGGATCTGCTCCTTCGTCAAAAAATACCTTGGTTCCAGGATCGGCACTTTTTATAATCCCATCGAGGATACTTACTGCGTACCAGGGATGAACTTTTGAACTTCCTCCTCCACCGTACACGTAGTTTTTGCTTTTGTGAATGCGGTCTGTATATAGGAAGGGATTGGCGTTTTCACCGATAACTGCTATGGTTTTAATACCTTGTTTTAGGGGTAATAACTGGTTTTCGTTCCGTAGAAGGACGATGCCTTCTTCTGCTACTTTCTTTGCAGTAAGATTTGCTGAGGCATTAAATAGTGGGATTGACTTGTCTTGCTGCGGACGATCAAAGAAGCCAAGTTTCATGGACGGGTAGAAAATCCGTTTTACCATATCGTCTAAACGAGATTCTGTAAGCTGCTTCTTTAATAGGGCTGCTTTGATACTGTCACGTCTGAAGTGCTTGTAACTTCCCATCTCCATATCAAGACCGGCATTTGCTGCACCCGCAGTAGAATAAGTGCAATCCCAATCACTCATTACTGGTCCTTTAAAGGCCCATTTCTTCTTCAGGATAGTGGATAAGGTATAATCGTTTTGCGTACTCCATATTCCATTAATTGGATTATAAGCCGCCATTAATGCATATACACCTGCATCCTGAACCGCGGCTTTGAAAGGAGGAAGGTAGATTTCATGCAGGGTACGCTCATCAATGACCGAGCCTGTTTTATGGCGGTCGAACTCCTGCTCATTCCCAATGAAATGCTTAACGGTAGCTGCCACTCCACGGGATTGGATTGCCTTAATAAATGGAACAATAAGCTGCGAGGTGAGGTAAGGGTCCTCACCATAATATTCAAAATTTCTGCCCGATTTTGAAGAACGGTAGATGTTAACACCTGGACCCAGAAAGTAATGTATTCCACGGCTACGCCATTCCTGGCCATAGGCATCTCCCAGTTCCTGCATCAAATTCCTGTTCCAGGTAGCTGCGGCCATAATAGCTGCAGGAAATGCGGTAGCCCGACCATGAATACCCCAGGATGCAATACCTAAGGGACCATCAGCCATTATCATAGAGTCGATCTTTAATCTTTCTACAGGATGGAAGTAGAAATCTTTGTAGCCCGCCAGCATATCAATTTTCTCATCCAACGTAAGCTTGCTTACCAGATCGTTTATCCGGAGTTCTGTCTTAGCATTTTTGTCCTTCCATACAGGATTATTCTGTGCAAAGACCGGTAAAAGTAGGGTTAGATAAATAATCAGAAAAAAATAGAACTTCATGTGTGGTTTATAAGGGAATTAGAAGCACAATTTTCCGGAAAAAAGCAGAGTCATCAGGTTGCCAAAACGGTCAGATATGGGTTGTTTTTTCGGAAAGCTGTGCTTTAACTGTAGCATTTAGGCAATTAATAAGAAGACCAGATATCTTTAGGATTGTTGAAGGTTAACTGGTAGTTAAGAAGGAAGTGGGCAGGAGGGAACGCGCAGGTCACTCGGATTTTACCGGGTTTGGCCCGGGTTCAACCCGCGTCAGGTCCCGGCTTTACCCAGGTAGTGGCAAGCGGGGGGTGTAGCGGTTATCTTTAATTGTAAAAAGGAAGCCTGTTTCTCTAGAACAAGCTTCCTTTTGTTTTAGTGCTTTATTTTAGTGCCCTTTTGAAATAGAGGCTTATTGCGCTTGGAAAACTCGGAAGGAGTCATTCCGAATAGTTTTACAAACTGGGTACGAAAGTACTTGGTATTACTAAAGCCAGCTTCGTAAGCTACTTCATTAATATTAAAATCCGTGTTTATAAGCATCTCCGCTGCCTTTCTTAAGCGGATCAAGCGGATAAAGTTAGTTACAGTATACCCCGACATTGATTTAACCTTACGGTAAAGGTTGGAGTGGCTCATTCCTATCTCAGAGGCAAGTACTTTAATGCTGAAATTTTGATCGGTCAAATGTTTTTCGACGATGTCCATACATTTCTGGAGGAATTTCTTGTACTCGTCAGAAATTGATACAGTATTTGATTGTAAGGTGATCTCGTTATAGAAATAGCTTTTCAGATTGTTCCTTGCATTGATCAGATTAGCTACGCGCGCACGCAGGATCTCTTTCTCAAAAGGTTTGCCTATATAATCATCTGCTCCGCAATCAAGTCCCCTTAGCTTATTCTCAGATGAAGTACTTGCTGTTAAAAGAATCACGGGAATATAACTCAGAGCTGGATCTTGTTTTAGCATGCTGCACCATTCAATTCCGGTCATTCCCGGCATCATAACATCGCATATTACCAGATCGGGATTCTTTTCTTTTACCAGAGCCATACCCTCTTCGGCATTGGTTGCTTGATAAACATTGTATTCGGGACTAAAGATAGACTGAATATAATTCCTTATCTCATGATCATCATCAACGGTGATGATCGTTTTACGATCGCTGAAGATACCCTGAACATCGAAGGCTTCTTCCTGAATAGCTGGTGCCACTACTTCTTTTTCATCTGCCAGCTCTTCTATAAACAGCGATTCAGATGTTTCCTGCATTTGAATAATTTCAGCGGGAAAATGCTCCTTTCCCTTCTTTAATGTTAATGAGAAAACAGTGCCTTCATCCACTTTACTGCTATAGGTCAGTTGACCATAATGCTCTTCCGCGAACTGTTTCGCCAGGAAAAGACCTATTCCAAAACCTGCTTTAACAGGAGAACCGGATTCCTTGTGCTGATAGAATTTCTCGAACACTTGTATGCCTGCCTTGTCACTTATTCCACATCCTGTATCGCTCACTGCGATTATAAGCGTTGACTTATCTTCTGTGATATCGACTGCGACTTTGCCGGCAGGTGGGGTAAATTTAAGAGCATTTGAGATTAAGTTAAAGAGAATGATCTCCAGCTTCTCACGATCGGCATAAAGAGTAGTTTCTTCAGCATGATTTGAAAAATCCAATTGAATACCTTTGGATTTTGCCTGCTGTTTAAAGCATAGTACCACCTCGTTGCAAAACTGCTGAACATTTAAGGGAGAAACATGAAGTGGTACAGTCCCCGCATCTGCTTTGCGGAATAAAAGCAACTGGTCCACAAGGCTTAGCAGACGCCTTGCATTCCTATACACAATATTCAAATCTTTTTCTTCAACCTGCTGATGATTCATCATCATATCCTTCAATGGATTAATGATCAAGGATAGAGGAGACCTGAACTCATGAGAGATATTGGTGAAGAATTCCAAACGTTTCTCGTTGATCTCTCTTTCTTTCTCCTGAACCGCTTTTTGTTTCTTCTCGTTGGCTACGGCAAGTTTTACTTCGTATTCAAGCTGCGTCTGGCGAATTTTATATCTGAAATAGAGGTAAATGATACCTGCAAGGGCAAGTACATAAATAAGGTAGGCTAGCCAGGTGCGATACCAGGGGGGAAGTACCGTTACCTCAATCGCAATTTGTTTTTTTATCCACGCGCCATCACGGTTACTACAATTAACGATAAATGTGTAATTTCCGGGAGCCAGATTGGTGTATGTGGCTGTCCGGGAGGTACCTGCAGAAATCCAGTTCTTATCCCAGCCCTTCATTTTGTATCGGTAATAAATCCGCTCTGCACTGGGAAACTGAATGGCAGTGAAATCAAAAGTGAAGATGGCCTGACTATAAGGTACTTTAAGTTCTTGTATCTGATCCTCACCCCAGCGGCTGACATAAGGGCTAAGCGCTTCAAGTGGAGCATTATTTACTCTTATTCCTGAGAGTACAAGATTGGGATCTTTCCGTATCGGTGATATTTTGCCGGGATCGAATATGGTAACACCTTTTAATCCTCCAAATGCAATTTCACCTGTAGAAAGGGCGAGGGACGCGTTGTAATTAAACTCATTGCTGGTCAAGCCATCAGCCCTGGTGTAATTTCGAAATGTTCTTCCTGCGGTATTGAAGCAGGATAGGCCGTTGTACGTACTAATCCAAAGGTTCCCCTTTTTGTCCTCCTGTATGTTCAGAATATGGTTATTACTCAGACCATCCTCCGTGGTATAGCGTTTAATGATCTGGCCTTTGTTCCTGTCGAAAAGAACAAGGCCCGCCTCTGTTCCAACCCAAAAATTTCCCTTGGTATCCTCGTGTATCGCCCTTACAGGCTTCTTCATCGGGAAATAGCGGTATTTTTTATTTTTTGTATCTACCCTGATAAGATTACTCCAATCTCCACCCCAATGTTGCCCGCGGCTATCCTGTTCAAATACGAGAACATTTCGAAGGCTTGCGTCAAAACGTTCGAACTGATTGTGGTTCTTATTAAACAGGTACATACCATTCTGGATGGAGCCTGCCCATAGACGTCCCCCCCTGTCTTCGTATAATAACCAAAACGTGGTGTTATTTTCATTTCCGGGAAGGTTTTTACCATAATAGGTGACAAATTTATTTGAAGAGGGGAGGTACCTGCTAATACCGCCATCGTAAGTAGCCAGCCAGATATTGCCGGCTCTGTCCCGTTTAATGTTAGTGATGAAATTTCCGCAAATAGAACCTGGGTCGCCGGGGCTGTGCTTATAGTTTGTAAATTGATTGGCAGTTCTGTTCCAGATACTAAGTCCGCCCCCATCAGTTCCAATCCATAATTTATCAGGTGACTGCTCCAGGAAGGAGAGTACAAAATTGTCGCTCAGAGTATTTGTAGAGCCGAATTCTCTAGAAACGCTTTTGAATTTTGCTTTATTGGGGTCAATGATGTTCATCCCACCACGCAAGGTTCCCACCCATCTTCGCGACTCCTTATCGCAGTACAATGCGGCAATTGCATTGCTGGAAAGAGATACTTTGCCCGGCTTATTTGTAATATAGCTGAACGTCTCATTATCGAGATGAAGAATGTTGATACCACTGCCATCTGTTCCCGCCCAAAGCTCATTGTTGCTCACCTTTACTAAACTGGTAATTTGATGGGATAGTAGTCCCCCGGCACGCTGCTGATAGAGCTTTTCTGCTTTAAGCGTTTTTGTATTATGGCGATAAAGACCTTTATTGGTAGCAATCCAAAGATGCCCGCGGTCTGCCAACATGGAATAAGTGTAGGGTATTGAACTATCCAGAGTAATAATACGTTTGCTTTTGTTATCAAGTCTGCAAAGTCCTGCTCCGTCTATTGTAAGCCAAAGGTTCTCTTGTTCATCCATTGCCATCGCCTGAATGTTATAAGAGAGAATTTTTTTACCATCTTTGACCAATGGCAACAGCAGGCCTTCATCAGGTTCACCTTTTGAATAATAAATAAGCCCTTTGTACTCCATTGCCGCATAGGCATTTCCGGCTTTATCTGTCTCTACGTCTTTTATTAGTAGCTCGGCTTTCTCTGCAGTATCTTTGTCTGTTGCCTTATACCTCGCTATCCTAAAGTTACCTGATAGGGTATTGTAAATACTTAGACCATGATGTGTAGCAATCCAGAGCTTCCGATGTTTATCTTCTGCAATAGCACTTACCCAGTTATCGCTGAGAGAATTCTCATCGGTTTCCTTGTTCCGGAAAACCTTAAATCCATAGCCATCATACCTGCAAAGTCCATCTGATGTGCCAACCCAGATAAATTCATTTTTGTCTTGAAATATACATCTGACGGCACTATGTGATAAACCATCCTCTACATTCAAATAGTCAACATAGGGCACATCTTGTGCCTTCAGGGCCAGATTATTAAGTATAGATGTAAGGAATATCCAATAGATTGGTAGTGCCTTCCAGAAATTCATAGCAGGTTAGTTTTGGGTGCTGTTTGAGATAAATCTACACAAATATGGAGCAGAAATAAAAAACTTCAGTCTAAAGTCGCCGATTAAAAATGCCCAAGTTCCATTCCTCTAACCAATTTATTTCAACCTTTTCACCATTAAATACCAAAGGAAGCCATAGATATCTGCCGTTTATTGCATCCTTAGGATCCCATTTATCAGCCATGAAAATGAAAGCGTCTTTTTTATTTTGAACGGGTAAAATGTAAGTACTTTGTCCGCCGTACGTCTTTTGAGCACCCTCTCCCGTGCAGGGGTTGCCTTCATATTTCCAGGGGCCATAGATGGAGTTAGACGTAAATAATCTGGCTGGGTTTGGCGCCCAACCCGTACAACCCGATCCAATCATATAATATTTACCATTCCGCTTAAAAATTGCCGGGGCTTCGGTTTCGAATCCTGGGTATACACGGGAAAATTTGCCCGTATGTGAGGTATAGTCATCATTCAGTTCTGCTATATGAAGCGTTTTATTTTCTTCCGAGGAAAAAATATGATAAGCTTTATCATCCTCGTCAACGTATAAGGTCATGTCTCTGGCCATCTGACCTCCCTTTAAATCGCGGAGAAAAATGCTATCAACCTTATTTGCCGGCTTTTCAATATTTAACTTTTCAGTAGCTGCTGTTTCTTTGGAATAATAGGGAAGCTGGCCTGCATTCGGACGAAAACTTCTGATAAACGTATAAGGACCATTAGCCTTGTCGGCCGTTGCAACGCCTGTTCTCGCAGCTGAATATCCTTTTCCCGCTAATTCAAGGTGGAACCACATGACAAACTTTTTGGTCTGTTTGTTATAGATAACTTTTGGTCGCTCTAGAATACAGCCTTTAGTAATATCGCTGTTAGGATCATCCGAAACTTTTAAGGCAATCCCATAATCTTTCCAGTTGTATAGATCACGGGAGCTATAACAATGAACCCCAACATGAGCAAGGTTGCCTGCTTCTCCTTCAATCTTATGCTCCCCGAACCAATAATATAGCCCCTCATGGTAAAGAATACCACCACCGTGGGCATTAATATGCATGCCCTTATTATCGGGCCATATAGCTCCGGGTTTAAATGATTTTAGTTGTGCTTTAAGGAAGAAGGGAAGATGGAGAATGAGTATCAACAACAGGAAGAATTTCTGAGGTGCCCATTTGTTCCTTTTCAAGTTTGTCATTTTTTGCTTTCGTTTAATCAGGCAATTTCAGCTCTTTTTGCTGAAAAAGGAGGATTCAAATTCGGCAGAAAGGCGGTTTAAAATGAGCGAGACCTTTCAAAAGGTCATTCAGGAATAGTCTGAGGGTAATAATGCTTAAAAATAATCCCTAATCTGCCGGATTAAAGCACCTTAATATTTTTGAATTGACCTGATGTTTGAAATATCAAACCAAACAAACCAATTTATGAGAAGAACATTGAATTAAATTGATCTAGCAGACAACGATGAGCCTTTGAACTCTGTTTTGTCGTAGCAAATAAGATTATGAAATTTTCTTGGTTTTGAGTGTTATTGAGGTGAAAAATTGAACTGGTTTTCTTTTAGTTTTTGAAACCGTTCCCAAAAAATGGGAACGGTTTTATGGAAAAAAACAACTGGATTCCAACTTTAGGTCATTTACCACACTTATTTTTGAAACTCCCTGCAGGAAAAAAGCAGCGTATAACTAATTATACCCCTATAATGAACACACTTAGATTACGAATTTTTTACGGACTAGCCGGAGCATTTATTTTGCTTGCAACATTTACTTCATCTGCATCAGCCTCTGGAGCAGCGATGCACCCTCAGGAACAGATTGACTTTGTTAAGCAACAATTAAAGGAGAAAAAGGAACCTTACGTATCAGCATTTAACCTTCTTATGCACCGGGCTGATTCTTCATTTGCCATATCCCATCATGCTGTAGAAGATTTTAGCGTACCCGGATTCTATCAGGACAAAGAGGGGCACCGTCGTTTGTCCTTAGGTTTGCAGGTAGATGGCATGTCGGCTTACAGTTGTGCCCTTGCCTGGAAGTTAACGGGGAAGAAAAAGTATGCCGAGAAGGCTCTTTATTTTATGAAATCATGGGCAGACGTGAATAAAAAGTACTCTCAACTCGACGGATCTCTGGTAATGTCTTATTCCGGAACTACTCTGATGATTGCTGCTGATCTGTTGAAAGATTATAAGAAATGGAAGCCGGCAGACCGGGCGCAGTTTGATAAATGGACGAGAAATGTCTTTCGTCATGCTGCTAATAGCATACGGTTTAGAAATAACAACTCGGGCGATTGGTCGCGTTTAGCATCCATTTTAGCTAATGCCTACCTTGATGATAAAGCAGACCTTCAGGAAGATATCAGGTTGATCAAGAAAGACCTTTTCGACAAGATCGCTGAAGACGGCCATATGGTAGAGGAAGTTAAGCGTCAGGGAAACGGGATCTGGTATACTTATTTTTCGCTTGCTCCACTAACTGCATCGTTGTGGGCAGTTTATAATGAAACAGGGGAGAACCTGTTCTTTATGGAAAAAAATGGAGCTTCTATCAAAAAAGCGCTTGACTACTTATTGTATTATAACCAGCATCCGCAGGAGTGGAAGTATTTTAAGGACCCTGTTACCGGTAGTATTAATGCAATGTACGGGTTCTGGCCGGGAAACCTCCTGGAAGCAATGAGCAATATCTATAACAGCGCCGAGTATAGAACTTATATAGCCCCTTATCGCCCTATAATGTATGCCAGGCACGATTATGCCTGGACATTTCCCACTTTGATGCCTTTAAGTTTAAACGGGTATAAGTAGATCTTTAGATATAAACATAATGATGAATAAGATCTCTTATTTCAGGTGCTTCCTTATAGGCACTATGCTCTCTGCCTTTAGTTTTAGTTCATTAGCTCAATCGGTTATCATTCCTATTGAAAGTAAATCTAATGCCATCGTCCTTCAGGCCAAACAGGGAAGCATACCGAAAGTAGTATACTTTGGAACGCGTTTGCCAAATAAAGATGAGTACTCAAAGATAAGTGCCCAATATCGTCAGGGCACAGATTATTCGGGCATTTTCAATGCGGCTTACACGCCGTCGGGTTCCCGCAACCTGATAGAACCTGCAATATCCGTTACCCATGCCGATGGTAATAATTCTTTAGATCTGGGGTACGTAAGTCACGAAACAAGAACCCTTGGAAATGGTGTATCAGAAACGCTGGTTATACTTAAAGATCCGGCATATCCATTTCAGGTGAGTTTGCATTATAAAGTATATGCGAACGAGGATGTTGTAGAGCAATGGACAACTATCCGTCACCAGGAAAAAAAGCCCGTAGTTTTGCATAAATACGCTTCTGCCAATCTGTTCCTGAAAGCCAATAGCTATTGGTTGAGGCAATATCATGGCGATTGGGCCAAAGAAATGCAGCCCGAGGAGTCAAAGCTTACTTATGGGATTAAAACATTAGACAGCAAGCTGGGAACACGAGCGCACCTATACCAGCCGCCGGTTTTTATGATCTCTTTTGATAATCCTTCAATGGAAGATCAGGGCTCTGTTCTTTACGGACAGGTGGAGTGGTCAGGTAATTTTAGAGTTGACCTTGAGCTGGATCCTCTGAATAATCTGCACATCACTGCCGGTGCCAATAATCATGCATCTGATTATAGTCTTAAACCCAAAGAAGAATTTAAGACACCTGTTTTCCTTTACACGTTCTCTGATAAGGGAAAAGGCGATGCCAGCAGGAAGCTGCACCGTTGGGCCAGGAATTACAGGATACTGGAAGGTAATGGAGAACGATTAACACTTCTTAACAACTGGGAATCTACGTTCTTCAATTTCACAGAAACGAAACTCGCACAACTGCTAAAGGATACCAGGAAATTAGGCGTAGATCTTTTCCTTTTGGATGACGGTTGGTTTGGCAACAAATTTCCCAGGAATAGTGATAATGCAGGGCTTGGCGACTGGCAGGAAAACAGGCAAAAGCTTCCTGGTGGTATTGCTTCTCTCGTTAAAGAGGCGGATGCCAATGGCGTAAAGTTTGGAATATGGTTAGAGCCAGAGATGGTAAACCCGAAAAGTGAACTTTATTTGAAGCATCCTGACTGGATCATCAAGCAACCTAATAGAGAAGAATATCTATACCGTAATCAGCTTGTTCTGGACCTGAGCAACCCGAAGGTACAAGATTTTGTATTCAATACAGTAGATGGCCTTTTTTCTATGAAAAATAGTCCTGCTTATATCAAGTGGGATTGTAATGCAGTTATTTATAATGCCTATTCTTCTCATCTGAGCAATCAATCGCACTTATACCTTGATTATGTGCAGGGCTTGTATAATGTACTCGAAAGGATAAGAGCCAAGTATCCAAAAATTCCAATGATGCTATGTTCAGGCGGCGGTGGAAGGGTGGATTACGCAGCCTTAAAATACTTCACCGAGTTTTGGCCAAGCGACAATACCGATCCTCTTGAAAGAATCTTCATTCAATGGGAATACTCGCATTTCTATCCGGCTATAGTAAGTGCAAATCATGTGACAGACTGGGGGAAACAAGCTATTAAGTTTAAGACAGATGTTGCAATGTCAGGCAAGCTAGGTTATGATATTGACATTGCCCACCTTAATGAAAAAGATCTGCAATTTAGTCAGGAGGCAGTTCAAACCTATAATTCCATTAAGCACCTGGTGTGGCACGGAGACCAGTACCGTTTGTTGGATCCATGGACGAACGATGTTTCTGCTATGATGTATAGTAATGACACAGGGACCTCAGCGGTGATGTTCAGTTACCTGGTGGGTAACAGATACGGTGATGAGAGTAAATCGCCCATACCACTAAAAGGTCTGGATCCTCAGAAAAATTACCGGATCAGCGAAATAAACCTGTATCCGGGTAGTAAATCAGCTGTTGATTCCAACGCAACCTATTCCGGCAGTTTTCTGATGAAAGTAGGGATCAACCCTGTGATCAACTCGGGAAGAAAGAGCGTAGTACTTCAAATTACTGAGATCAAAAATTAAAGAAACAACGATTATAATCCTTGAAGATGAAATTAAAAGCACTTATTGCGATGCTTGTCGGCATTTGCCTCCAAAGCAATATTTTCGCGGAAGAGAAAGGACCTTCTGCGACTTCCTTCAAACCAAAAGATGTCCTTAAAGAGATGCATAGAGTAGCCGATTGGCAGGTTGAAACCTGGAAAAAGGATGGGTTTAAACACCGTAAAGCTGATTGGACGAATGCGGTATGTTATACAGGTTTATATGCTGCCGGAAATCTTAAAGGAGGTAAGAAGTATCTGGAAACTTTGGTGGCTATTGGAAATGATACCAGGTGGAATACCGGCCGCTATCGCTTTTATGCTGATGATTATTGTATTGGTCAGACCTATTCCTTATTGTACATGAAGTACAAGGATAAGAAGATGATCGCTCCCTTTATCAAACAGGCCGACAGTATTGTGAGTAAGCCTAATGATGAACCGTTGAATTGGAAAAATAATATTCAACACCGGGAATGGGCCTGGTGCGATGCCCTATACATGGGACCTCCAGCCCTGGCTTACCTGAGTACAGCAACCGGAGATCCGAAGTACCTGGACACGGCAAGCAAGCTCTGGTGGAAAACAACTGATTTCCTTTACGACCCTCAGGAAAAGCTATACTTCCGTGATGAAAGCTATTTTCAGAAAAAGGAAAAAAACGGAGCAAAGACTTTTTGGTCAAGAGGTAATGGTTGGGTTGTTGGAGGTTTGGTGCGTGTATTGGAGAATATGCCTGCTACCCATCCCGACAGGCAAAAGTTTGAGACTCTTTATAAAGATATGATGGCGCGTGTTGTTGCCTTGCAGCAGCCGGATGGGAGCTGGCATGCTTCGCTTCTGGATCCTGGAAGTTTTCCTATAAAGGAGATGAGCGGAACGGGCTTTTACTGTTACGCGCTGGCTTATGGATTGAACCATAACCTTATAGACGAGCATACTTATCTGCCTGCTGTTAAAGGTGCATGGAAAGCATTAACTTCAGCTATCATGCCAAACGGGAAGTTAGGATATGTTCAACCCATAGGAGCTAGTCCGGATACGGTGGATGCTGAGAGTACAGAAGTTTACGGAGTTGGATCCTTTCTTCTGGCGGGGGCCGAGATTTATCAGTATATGCAAAAGCACCCTGAGGCAAGAATGTAATCAGATCCGTTATAGAATCTATAAAATTTATGGTCCTTAAAAGTTCACTTACAATAACTTTCTCACTAGTTGCATTCCTGGGTTTTGCTCAGAAGTTAAAGCCGGTTGACCAACGAGTTGACGAATTACTCGCAAAAATGACGCTGGTGGAAAAGATCGGTCAGCTAAATCAGTATACCAGTGATAGGCTTGCTACTGGTCCGATCGCCCCTAACAGTAACAAATTTAATGATATAAAACAGGGTCGCTTAGGGTCTATGCTTAATGTTGAGGGAGCCAAAGAAACCCGTATGGTACAGGAGTATGCCATGCAGTCGCGCTTAAAAATCCCTCTGCTGTTTGGGCGTGATGTTATCCACGGTTACCGGGTAACGTTTCCTGTTCCTTTGGCTGAGGCTTCAAGTTGGGACTTGAATGCAATAGAACTTTCAGCCCGGATAGCCGCAACTGAGGCAGCTGCTGCAGGCTTGCATTGGACATTTGCTCCCATGGTCGATATTTCCCGTGATCCCCGGTGGGGCAGGGTTGTAGAAGGGGCAGGAGAAGATCCCTATCTCGGATCATTAATTGCGAAGGCAAGGGTGAAAGGATTTCAGGGAAAACAACTAGGAGATCTTGATGCCGTGATGGCTTGTGCAAAACATTTTGCTGCTTATGGCGCCGCTATTGCCGGAAGGGACTACAATTCGGTGGACATAAGCGAACGGGCTTTGTGGGAAATCTATCTTCCTCCTTTCAAAGCTGCTGTTGACGCTGGTGCAGCTACCTTTATGAACTCTTTTAATGATTTGAACGGAATTCCGGCTACGGGTAATAAATATCTTCAACGGGACATTCTGAAGGGTAAATGGCAGTATTCTGGATTTGTGGTAAGCGATTGGGCCTCTATTGCTGAAATGGTTGCCCATGGCTACGCAAAAGATAAGAGTCAGGCTGCAGAACGAGCGATTTTAGCTGGGAGTGATATGGATATGGAAGGCAATGCCTATATATCCAGTTTATCAAACCTGGTAAAGCTGGGAAAAGTTCCGGAATCACTTATTGATGATGCAGTTAGGAGGATCCTGAGGAAGAAATTCGAATTGGGCTTGTTTGAAGATCCTTTCCGCTTTAGTGATGAAAAGCGTGAGAAGAAGGTTTTGGGAGCTCAGGAGCACCATAAAGCAGCGCTGGAAGCAGCAGAGAAAAGCATTGTTCTTCTTAAAAATGAAAACCAGCTTCTTCCTCTTGATCGTACAATGAAAAAGATTGCGGTTATAGGGCCATTAGCGAAATCTGGTTATGATATGAGAGGAGCGTGGTCAGTTTACTGGAAAGATGATCACCTGGTCTCTTTATACGAGGGATTGCAAGCTAAATTGAACGGCAAAGCTCAGTTATTATATGCGAAGGGCTGCGGGATCGAGGACACGTCGACAGCTGGTTTTACAGAGGCTGTAGAAACCGCGCGTAAAGCTGATGTTGTGATCATGGCAGTAGGAGAGAAATGGGATATGAGCGGGGAGGCAAAGAGTCGTTCTGATATTCGTATTCCTGGTGTTCAGGAAGAATTAATTGAAGCGGTTAAAGCTACAGGAAAAAAAGTAGTGGTTTTGGTAATGGCCGGACGACCGCTGATCTTCAATTATACTGCTGCTAATGCGGACGCAATTCTCTACACCTGGTTTTTAGGAAGCGAGGCAGGAAATGCAATGGCTAATGTGTTATATGGAGATTACAATCCTTCGGGAAAACTTCCTATCACTTTCCCCCGCGCTCAGGGACAAATACCCATCTATTACAATTACAGAAATACAGGTCGCCCTTTAACAGGCAAGGATATGAGTTATAAGTCGGCCTATATTGATGTAAGTAATAAACCAGCCTATGCATTCGGTTATGGGTTAAGCTATACAAGTTTCAGTATGAGTAATTTACAATTGAGTAAAAAGGACCTTAAAACAGATGGAACGCTGAAGGTAACATTTACAATAACGAATACCGGTAAGTATAGTGGGGAAGAAGTTGTGCAGCTTTACCTTCACGATCTGGTAGCAAGTGTGGCCAGACCAGTAAAAGAGCTTAAAGATTTCCAGAAAGTAAAACTGGCACCCAATGAAAGTAAAACACTAACATTCGAGATCGATAAAGAGAAACTGTCTTTTTATAATGAAGCTATGCACTGGGGCACAGAGCCGGGAGAATTCAAACTTATGATAGGAAATTCATCTGATAATATTCTTCTGGAAACTAACTTTGTGTTGAACAATTAATCCGTTCAGTATAAATTCTTGAACACTAAAAAACATTCATTCTAATGAAGAAACAGTATTCTAATTTTCTAAAAGCATTTGTTACCCTGGCAATCATACTGCAGTGCCTGGTGGTTGTCGGTCAAACAAAAGATGGGAAAAGCCTTCGTTTGTTCTTGATAGGTAACAGCTTTTCTCAAAACGCAAGCAAATACCTACCTCAATTGGCTAAAGAAGGTGGTTTTGATCTTACCATCGGGCGTGCAGAATTACCAGGTTGCCCGTTGCACAAACACTGGGAATTGGTTGAGGCAGCTGAAGCTAATGATCCTAAAGGAAAAGCTTACAATGGAAAGTCATTAAAGGACCTTTTGTCTGAAGGTAAATGGGATGTAGTTACTATCCAGCAAGCCTCTATTCTCTCCGGGGACGTGGAGACCTATCGTCCTTATGCCAGGAAGCTGTATGACTATATCAAGAAGGTCCAGCCAGAGGCAGAAGTTGTGTTTCACCAAACCTGGGCTTACCGTTCTGATGCGCCCGGATTCACTCAGATTGGAAAGGGGATATATGCAAAGGATGATACAGAGATGTGGCAGAAGTCACGCGCTGCTTATCATACCATAGCTTCAGAGTTAGGAATCCGGATAATTCCAGTGGGTGACGCTTTCAGAAAAGTGACTACCAGTAAAAAGACAGCCTTTAAGAAGGATACTAGGTTTAATACTAAAAATGCTGTAAAACCCGCTCTGCCTAACCAGAAAAACTCATTGCACGTAGGCTATCAATACAATAAAGAAAAGCTGGACTTTGATTCTCATCACGCAAATAACGCCGGATGCTATCTTGGAGGATTGGTATGGTACACTTTCCTGTTCAAAGCAAATCCAACAAAATTGAGTTTCAAACCGGAAGGTGTTGATGAGAAATTTGCCAGGCAATTAAGAAAGGCCGCAAATAGAGTGGTAGAAGATCAAGGCAATTAATACATCAAGCAAACATGTTAATTAACACTGCTTCCATAAAAAGAATTAATAAGGCTTTTTTACTTACGATCCTTTTTTGCTTCGTTGCTTTCCTACGCTCTTCTGCACAAAAGACGGATAAGTTTATGGGCGAGATTGTTAATTACGATGAAGAATCAGTCCCCGACTATACCTTACCAGATGTATTAAAAATGAAAAATGGTAAGTTTGTAAAAAATGTAGCGGATTGGGAGAAGAAGCGGAGAGCAGAAGTTTTAAATCTTTTTGAGGAGCATGTTTATGGAAGAATGCCAAAGGCTTTTGATAGCATAAGATTTGAAGTTAGCAAGGAGGATCAGAACGCGATGGGAGGGCGGGCTCACCTTAAAGAAATTGCAGTGATCGTTTGGAACAAAGGAAACTCTATAAATATCCCCGTTGTGCTTTTTACTCCTAAAGGTAAGGGACCGGCGCCGCTTTTCCTTCTGATAAATAATCGCAGCAAAAGAAATACCGACCCAACCAGGGAACGAAAAAGTACCTTTTGGCCGGCAGAGACGGTGATCGACAGTGGTTATGCTATTGCTGCTTTTAATATAAATGATGTCGCCCCCGATAATAAGGAGAATTACCGCAATGGAGTATTGAACCTACTTTATCCTGAGCAACTGGAGACCTCTGACGGTATGAGAGCTATTGGAGCCTGGGCCTGGGCTGCCAGCAGGGTGATGGATTATTTTAAAACTGACAAAGAGGTAGACTTTAAAAGGGTGGCAATAGTGGGGCACTCCCGCGGAGGTAAAACAGCATTATGGGCAGGGGCACAGGATCAAAGGTTCGCTATGGTATTCAGCAGTTGCTCTGGCAGTACGGGAGCCTCTCTGGCAAGAAGACAATATGGAGAAACGATAAGCCTGATCAATAAGCAATTTGGCTACTGGTTTAATGACAACTATAAGCAATATAGTAAGAATGTGAACAGCCTGCCCGTCGACCAACATATGTTGATTGCTTCAATTGCTCCAAGACCTGTTTATACTACAAATGCCACCCTTGATCGCTGGGCCGATCCCCGTGGTTCGTACCTTGCTCTTCTTAACGCCCGCCCGGTATATGATCTGTACAAAAAACGTTCTGCATTAGTTCCCGACCTTCCTTCAGTTAATTCACCGATTGTAAATTCAATCATAGGCTATCATTACAGGGAAGGTATTCATGATTTGAATGCCTATGATTGGGAGAAGTTTATCCGCTTTGCTAATTTTCATTACAATTGAAGGATTAAGCAAGTCCTTGAATTGTATCTGAATTATTGGCCTGCAGGAAAAGGTTAAGGAAGAAATAATGCAAAAGCCTGGAGATTATCCAGGCTTTTCTATGTAATACCAGTATGATCCCTGCATCCAAAAGCCCTTCTGTTAGTTTTTATTAAACTTTCAATAAATTTTGAAAATTTAATAACTTTACCTATGTTTGTTACATGGAACTGGCAGAAGCGAAGCAAAAGTTTATTGAGGCATGGGGTAAGTTAGGATCTGAGTGGGGGATAAATCGTACGATGGCACAGGTTCATGCTCTTTTACTGATCTCGCCTGAAGCTATGACAACGGAAGAGATCATGGAGTCTTTGAGTATTTCAAGAGGAAATGCGAACATGACTCTGAGGGATTTAATTGGCTGGGGACTAGTTGAAAAACAACATAAGGCGGGAGAAAGGAAGGAGTATTTCTATGCAGACAAAGATACCTGGAACATTGCCCGTCAGGTTGCCAAAGAGCGGAAGAAAAGAGAACTGGACCCTGTATTGAAGGTTTTAGATGAATTGTCTAAAGTGAAAGGAGATACGGCAGATCTTGAATATAAAACCTTCAATAAGTCAGTTACCGATATAAATAGGCTAGCCAAGAATGTCGATAAAACACTGGAAACAATGTTAAAGGCTGAAGAAAATTGGTTTTGGGGATCAATATTTAAAATATTCAAGTAGAATATTTTTTTGCAGAATACTTTCAGTTTTTTCTGAAAGTTCAATAATAAATAGAGCTAAAGCAACGATTTATGAAAGCACTAAAAAATCACCTCATTCTTTTTGATGCTGAATGCCCGATGTGCAGGATTTACACCAGTGCGTTTGTGAAAGGAGGGATGCTGGATGCCAATGGCAGAGCGGCCTACCAGGAGCTTCCAGAGCAGGCCTGTCCGATGCTAGACAGGCAAAGGGCTGCTAATGAGATTGCTTTAGTAAATCAGGAAACAGGGGAGGTTACTTATGGCATTGAAAGTCTATTTAAAGTTTTTGCTGTTGCTTTCCCTGTTTTCAAACCCTTGTTTTTGTTCAAGCCCTTTGTATGGATAATGAGTAAGGTGTATGCTTTCATAGCATTTAATCGACGGGTTATTGTTCCGCCTTCTGAAGCTGGGGCTAATTATGCGATACAACCTTCTTTCAAATTAGGTTACCGGGTAGCTTATTTAATTTTTACCTGGTTGGTTACCGCCAGTATCCTTTCTGCTTATACTCAATTGCTACAAGGGTTAATCCCTGCAGGAGAAGTGCTCAGAGAGTATTTGATCTGTGGAGGTCAAATACTTTTTCAAGGTATTATCATTAGTTTTATTGATAGAGGCAAACGCTGGGACTACCTGGGAAATATGATGACTATTTCAATGGCCGGTGCATTATTACTATTGCCCTTTCAAATATTGCACCATTGGTTTAGTTTTTCTCCCACAATTTACGCGGTGTATTTCATGGCCGTGGCCGGGTTGATGCTGCTGGAACATATCCGTAGAACGAAGCTGTTGAAGACAGGCTGGACGCTAACGTTAACCTGGGTCTTATACAGGCTCCTGATTCTTTTACTTATCCTATAATCGTATGAGGTACAATAAAATAGTTCTGGCCGGAGGTAATGGTTATCTCGGCGGAGTGCTCGCGCATTACTTCAAGAGTTTGGCAGAGGAGGTGATTATCTTAAGTCGAAGGCCAAAGCCAGCTGTTGAGAACATCAGGACCATAGTTTGGGATGCGAAAACAGAAGGGGAATGGATCGAAAACCTAAAAGGAGCTGAACTGCTGGTCAACCTATGTGGCAAAAATGTTAATTGCAGGTATACAAGTGAGAATAGGTCTGCAATTTATAGTTCAAGACTTGGGCCCACCGGCCTACTCCGAAAGGTAGTGTCTGAATTGTCTGATCCTCCAAAACTGTGGGTCAACGTTACCTCTGCTACTATTTATAGACATGCGGAAGATGCTCCTCAAACTGAAAGGGCGGGGGAATTGGGATACGGATTTTCTGTCGATGTATGCCAGAAATGGGAAGAGGTATTTTTTGGCACCAATACCCCGGAAACAAGAAAAGTAGCCTTACGAATGGGCATTGTACTAGGGCAGAAGGATGGAGTCTTTCCAAGGTTACTAAATCTGGTAAAGTTTGGTTTGGGAGGCAAACAAGGAAGTGGCAGCCAGTATGTTTCCTGGATTCATGAGCAGGATGTTGCCCGGTGCACAGAATGGTTATTGGAGCATGAAGGGTTGAACGGAGTAGTGAACTGTACAGCTCCCCAACCTTTAACAAATGCGGACTTGATGAAAGTGATCCGTCAAGCTTACGGAGTACCTTTTGGATTACCTTCCCCTGCATGGCTGCTTGGTTTAGGTGCAAGAGTAATCGGCACTGAACCCGAACTGATTTTAAAAAGTCGCTGGGTGTTACCGGAACGATTGACTGATAGCGGTTTCACTTTTCAGTTTCCTGATGCAGGGTCTGCCGTTAGAGATATTATTAGTATACGAGTTTGATATGCCAGTAATTATACTTACAACAAGAATAAAAGCACCTATAGAGCGCTGTTTCGACCTCGCGAGAAGTATAGATCTTCACCTTGAAACAATGGAACACACTCGAGAAAGAGCAATAGCAGGTGTAACAAGTGGCCTTATCGGATTAGGGGAAACCGTGACGTGGAAAGCAAGGCATTTTGGTTTATTAATGACCCTCACCAGTAGGATTACTGCCTGCGATTCTCCCTTGCTGTTTTGCGATGAAATGATCCAAGGCCCATTCGAAGCTATGAAACACCAACATTTCTTTAAACAAAAGAATGGATTCACCCTGATGATCGACGAGTTTTATTATAAGTCTCCTTTAGGCATCCTCGGTCGGTTAGCAGATTTCTTTTTTCTTAAAGTGTATATGAGAAAGCTTCTATTGCATAGAAATGAGGTAATAAAGCAAAAAGCAGAATTAACAACCTAACACATAATAAAATGAATACAACCGAGACCAAATTGAGGAAGAAGATCAGGATCTGGATCATTTTTTTCATAACCGCCTTAATCTTAAGCGGACTGACCGCTTTCCCTATCGAAAGTCAACTGACGGTATTGATGAAATATCAAGACCTCTTTCCCTTATCCCTGCAGCAATGGCTGGGTACAATCTACCAGGCGGTTAAAACTACAAACGAACATTTCCCTTACCTGGCTTATGGAACTGACTGGCTGGCTTTTGCCCATATCGTAATCGCCACTGCTTTTATAGGTCCTCTTCGCGATCCTGTCAGAAATATCTGGGTGATACAATTTGGAATGATTGCATGTTTAATGGTCCTCCCTCTTGCTTTTATCGCAGGAGCAATACGAGGTATTCCGCTATTCTGGCAATTGATTGACTGCTCTTTTGGAGTGCTGGGCATCATACCTCTCTATATCTGCTACAGGTATATCAAACAGCTGGAAGGAATCAATTAACATTAATTAAGAGAATATGAATAATAGGAATTACAAACGCGAAGAGATCCAAGGATTGGTATTTTCAAATCTCTTCGCCTTTTCCGTAATCGGAATTACACGTGCCTTATCGCTGCATCCCGGTGTATTTATCTATGCTGAGTTTGTTATCATTCCATTTGTGATGGGGATCATATGCTCCTGGTTTTGGAAGAACCTGGAATTGAAAGGTGCCAGGGTAACGGCTCTTTCTGTCTTAAACTGTACAGTGGCGATTCTTTTAAGTGCTATTTTCCTGGGAGAAGGAGTGATTTGCCTCATTATTGTTTCTCCCTTGATTTTTGGCTTTGTTATTACCGGGACATTCGTTGGAAGGGCGATGTTTAAAAGGGATAACAGGAATTTAAATATAAGTGTCCTTTCCTTATTGCTTTTCCTTTTTGTTGCAGATTCTCTTTCTAAGCATCATTACGAGAGTAAGGTTTCTGATGTAATTGTTATAAATGCCCCAGCAGAAGAAGTTTGGAAGCACGTAGTTGCCTTCGAAAGGATAAAAGAGAAGAACAAATTCTGGTTATTCAAAGTAGGAATGCCAAGTCCGGTAGCGGCGACGGTAGATGGTTATTACGAAGGTGCCGGACGAAAGTGTATATTTAGTAACGGTTACATTTTCGATGAGAAGATTGTGCAATACAAGCCCTTGGAGAACCTGACATTTGATATTGTAAAGCAACCGAGAGACCCTGAGATCATGGGGCATATAGATATTTTGCGTGGACAGTTTTTATTGAAAGATAACCGTAATGGGACCACTACCCTGACTGGAAATAGCTGGTATCGCTTGTACGTGTTCCCGCTTTGGTATTATGACATATGGGCGGAAAGCATTACAAGGCACGTTCATCTACGTGTAATGGACCACATCAAGTCGTTAAGCGAGAAAAGATAAAATGTTTGCATTTACTGTTAAATGGCTCGGGTTTCTTAAAGTAATTCCCGGATTGCCTTTATTCTTTGATGCCCTTTTGAAGTTCTCGATGTTTATTATAAAACCCAAAATGTTAGAATGGTTAGACGAAATTGAATCTGAGGTAGGTAGTTGGGAAGGAGTCACTTTAAGTCTTCATAAATATGGAGGCGTGCAGTTTAACTATAAGGGTAAGGAGATCGGTCATTTACACGGTAACGGCTTACTGGATGTATTATTCAGCAGAAAGATGAAGGCTGAGCTGCTGGCAGAAAAAAGGGTTCAGAACCATCATGTCTTTAAGAATTCAGGCTGGGTAAGTTTTTACTTGAAGTCTGATGAAGACGTTCAGTATGCCCTTTATTTATTAAAACTAAGTTTCTTATTGCAAAAAAATAGTCTTAGTTAGCCTATACGAAATCTCACTTATAATCCTAACCCTTTGTCGAGTCCTTTGATAATCAGAAGTTCTAATGCGATTTAATCATTGCGATAATAAGTTTTTGTTAAGGAAATAAAAAAAGGAAACTTGTGTCCTGCATTTCCGTATACAGCGCAACATCTTATTTAACGCTCTCTCGAAAAACTTAGAACTACCTACGTGTATAGGAACTTTTTTAGCTATAATAGTGTGCAACGCATTTTCTTTTTAATACCGGTTCTGTTTTCACTGGTGAGTGGGAAGGTATTTGGAGAAGGGAGTAAGGATCTTTTAACTAATGGGGGATACAGGGCATACCTTCAAAGTACAACATCTGCCAACAGTGCTTATAATTCTTTTCCAACACGGGGGTCAGTTAAAGTATATGTAAAAGCTGGTGAAATATTATACCTGGGATCCAGCGCCCAAAATGTTGGAAGTGGAGAAATAAAGGCCACAGCCCCTAATGGAAACACTTACTCAACAGGTACAGGGACTACTCTGGGTAAGATTAATAATTTAGCAGAAGAAACTGCTGGTCCCCTCCCTAATACAGGAGGTTATAGTCCCTATACACTTACTGTAAAAAATGGAGAAGAGGGAGTTTGGGAAATAAACTTCATATCACCATCCCCCGCTGCAGCCCAAGACTCCCAATTTCCAACTACTATATTAGTTGGCACAGCATGGACTCAACCTTCCACAGGTCCTTATATCGCTGCCTTTGACGTAACAGTTAAAGGAACTGACGGATTTATAAAGAACGGTCGTTCTTACATGAATATTTTTAGCGGTAGCCTTGGTAGCTTCGGCCCCGGATTTAATGGTATTTTCAGGATCCTTACTAAGGATGGTTATATTTATGAAGTAAATAACAACGGGCAGGCTGGATTCATTTTCGCTTTTTTTGCAAATAACAAAGGTTTTGTTAATACCTCCGGAAATGCTACTTATAAAAGTGTAAGTAATACAGGTGCTGCTATAAAGGACCCCCGGACAGCTGATTCAGGCACAGATGTAACTCATAAGATTTTCTTTTCGCAGCCAAACGCCGATCTTCCGGATTCTGCACCAATTGCCGGGGGAGGAACAACATGGCTTTTAAAAGAACCTTCCAGTCCTTCTGCTAGTAACTTTCTATTTCGTGGAAAAGAGGGTTCTTTATACAAAGCAGGTAGCTTTCCTCTTGGTGGCTATATTAGTTTTGAGGCTAATCAGGTTATTGGTTATTCCATAAATATTGATATCGACAAGAATGGTTCTTTCAATGACTTAGTTGATAAAACGCTCACTGGTACTACTGCAATTGGAAAAGATTCAGTTTACTGGGACGGAACAAACGGACAGGGTAGTCCTGTAAGCGGCGGTTTCAGTTTCACCCCTTCAAACATGAAAATGACACTACGAGGAGGAGAGGTTCATTTTCCATTTTCTGATGTTGAGAACAACCCTAATGGAATCATTATAAAACGAACAAATGGAGTAAACAGTCCTGATGATAAAATTTATTGGGACGATTCTTCAATTTCCAACGGAACAAAGCAATTAACCGGTGCAAGCAGCACTACTGCAGGACACAAATGGACCAATGACTTTGGTAATGCCAGAGGGTTGGATACCTGGACCTATGTAGAAAGTACTCCGATAAGCCCTCTGATGAATGTTGAGCTTAGGAAGGCCGATCTTCAGGTAGTAAGCATAACGCCAGGTAAAACAAGTTACTGCGTAGGCGAAGAGATTACATACAATGTTAAATTAAAAAATGCAGGTCCTGATGATGTAACTGGTGCCAAATTTACCCTGGCCTACCCATCTTCATTTCAATTCACCGGGGTAACTGCACTTCCAACTGTAGGTGTGTCAAGTAATTATGGGAACACAGCAAACTCCACTCAATTCTCTACTACTGTAGACATGAAGAATGGGGCTGAACTTACCTTGCAGGTTAAAGGCAAGACAACAGTTTCCGGATCATTAAGTTCTGTTACTGCCAGTATCCTTCGTCCTGCCGACGTCACAGACCCGGATGCAACTAACCCTGATAGTGCTCCGCCGACAGATGCTGCCTTAGAATGCAGTGCAGGTTGTAATAATATTAAAACATCATCCAATCTCACAATTACCACGGTTGGTATATCTATTCTGGATGCTTCCGTAACTGAAAAAACTGCAGCCTTAAGTGAAATAAGTTTTACAGTGTCAATACCTAATACCACTGGTTGTGATGTAAGTGCCAATTATACATTGAGTCATATTACAACCAATACAGCTGACTTTGACTCGTCGGTTTCAGGAACAGGCACTGTTACCATCCCAGCTAATTCAAAGACGGCCACTGTTAAATTTCTGCTGAATGCAGACCGTGTAATAGAAGGGAATGAAACTTTCAGGGTTACATTGTCTAATCCATCAGGTGGTTATCTTAATACCAATTTTGCTACCGGGACTATCGTAAATGATGATATAGCAGAGCTTTTTGTTACCACTACCAACGGTACCGAGACCGGCACAGTGCCAGCTAAGGTTAATTTTCGTCTAACTACGGGAGTTACTTCCGATGTTGATACAGAAATTGATTATGTATTAAACGGTGACCTTACCGCCGGCTTGGATTTTACAGGAACTGGTTCTGGAACGATAAAAATTCCGGCAGGGGAAAATGAAATTACTTTAACACTTCCTGCAATAGATGATGAGATTGTTGAAGGTGATGAAGTCTCAAAAGTGGCTCTCACCCGTTTGTATAATTCACATGCAAATACAGTAAGTAATGCTACCACTATCGCTCCTGAGGTTAAGATCAGCGATAATGATAATGCCAACTTAAATTTGGGGAATGATATTGTTCTCAATGAGGGAAATACCGGTACGATAAACGCTACTTTTTCTCTTCGTCTAAATAAGGAGACATCGAAGAAATTTACCTTAAACTATCGCACAGACGATGGTTCTGCAAGATCTGCCGACAATGATTATGTATCTTCAGGTACAGTATCTCTGGAATTTTTGGGCGTTAAGGACGAAGAGAAATTCATTACTGTTCCAATAATAGGTGATAAAAAAATTGAAGGATCAGAATCATTTAAACTAAACATTTTCAATCTTTCAGATTCATTTGGTGGTCGTTTAACCATTCCAAAGGATATTGCCAATGCAGATATAGTTAATGATGATAGTGGTCAGATAACTGTTAGCAGCGAAGACGGAGAAGAGGGTGTTAAAAGTGGAAGTTTTACTTTTTCGTTGCCTTCGGGGGTAACAACAGATATTCCCTTAACTATAAACTATACTCTTTCTGGTGATGCTAAAGGAGGCGGTCTGGATTATTCTTCTGCTGTAACCGGTTCAGTGATAATTCCTGCCGGACAAAATAATGTCACACTTGTTTTGCCTGTTATTGATGATGCTGTTGCAGAAGGTTCAGAATCTGTGTTGATTGCAGCCTCTGTTGAAGCCAATACTTATTCTATCGGATTAACTAATCCTACAAAATCACTCACGATCACTGATAATGATAAAGCTCTTATAACTGTAAGTCCTGTAAGCGTAACGGAAGGTAATAGCGGTACAAAGACCGTAAGCTTTGAGGTTAAACTTAATGTGGCTACCGCTGATGGTTTCAGCCTTAAATATAAAACTGCCGACGGTACTGCAAAAAGTGGAGAAGGAGATTATACGGCAATTCCTGCAAGTACAAGTGCAACCCTTAATTTTAATGGTACCGCAGGCGAGTCTCATACTATTGATATTATCGTTAATGCAGATCAGAAGATCGAAGGAGATGAGACTTTCAATATCCTGCTCGAAAGCGTAAGTCCCACTTTTGGCAATAGTTTGAGTTTGTTCAATACTACTGCAACTGCTACCATCCTCGACGACGATTCTGGTATCATTAGTATTTTGGCTACCAATGGTTCGGAGAATGGTCCCCAAAATGGTAAGTTCGAGTTTCGCTTTTCTAATGGCGTGAGCTCAGATAAGACTACTCACATCAATTTTGAGTTTGATGGAGCAGGAGCTGAGGCAGGTGTTGATTTTACACCTTCGAATGCTGCCTTTGTTGAGATCCCTGCCGGGCAGCAGTCGGTTGTTTTGAGCTTACAAGTAAACGACGACCTCATTGTTGAAGGGGAGGAGAAAGTAAGGCTTAAAAACGTTTCATTAGTAAGCGACTATAGCCGCGTTTCTTTAAATACTTCAATTCCTGAAGCCTCTATTGAAGACAATGATGCCGCTACCCTGAGCCTTAGTGGTCCTGGTACTATCACCGAAACATCCGGTGGTCAAACTACTGCAAGTTTTACTGTTAAGCTTGATAAGCCGGTAAGTAAAAGTTTCAGTATTACCTATAATACTATAGATGGTGTTGCAAGCGCTGCCGATAACGACTACATTTCTACATCTGGTATCCTTACTTTTAACGGAACCGCCGGAGAAACTCAAACAATAAGCGTTACCATTAATGGCGATAAAAAAGTGGAAGCTGATGAGGATTTTCAACTTCAACTTTCTCAACTTAGTAACACCTTCGGTAATAAACTTACAATTCCAATTTCACTGGCAGTATGCACCATCAAGAACGATGACGCTGCCCAGGTGGCTGTATCAGCTGCGCCGGGTGCCGAGGGAATGTATAACGCGTCCATCACTTTCAGCTTGAATAATGGTATTTCAGATAAACCAACTGCAATCAATTATACATTGTCTGGGACAGCTATTTCTGGAGCTGATTATGACTTACCAATAGCTGGCACAGCAATAATTCCTGCCGGCTCAAGCAGCATTACCATTCCCGTTCCTGTTACAGACGATGATATAGTAGAAAATACAGAAGACATTGTTGTATCGGCCAGCATAGGTTCAAATGTTTATGGCTTTACTTTCGCTAACAGTTCGGCAAACCTAAATATTCTCGACAATGACCAGGGTATAATAAGTATTTCCAGTCCCGTTTCTATAACAGAAGGGAATTCGGGGGCGAATAATCTTGAATTCGAGGTAAGCTTAAATAAGGCAATAAGCAAAACAGTTACCTTGCAATACAAAACAGCCGACCTCAGTGCAATTGCAGGTTCAGATTATATTGCCAGGACAGGGATCTTAACTTTTACCGTTACACCTGGCGCTCAAACTCAGAAAATAAGTGTTCCTGTTACGGGCGATCTTTCTATCGAACCTGATGAAACTTTCTCCCTCAGCCTCAGCAACCTAAGCGAAAGTTTCGGTGGTCAGCTTACTACGCCTGATCCCAATGCTATCGGCCGCATTAAGAATGACGATGGTGGTGATATTGCCATCACCCATAAAGACGGAGGGGAGGGAGCTCAGACTCCTGAGTTTAGATTTAGTTTTCCTATTGGTTATAGTTCATCTCAGCCAACAGTAATTCAGTATACCCTTACAGGTGATGCTGTCGCCGGGACTGATTACAGCGGAGTTGCTTCTTCTGTTACTATTCCTGCCGGCAGTAATAGTGTTACCTTGAGTCTGTCAGTGGTCGACGATGCAATTGTTGAATTAGATGAAAGCGTAGAGCTGAATGTGATATCTGTCAGCAACGGTATGACAATGAGCAATACCTTTGACAAGTTGGTCATAGAAGATAACGATTTAGCTACTTTGTCTTTAAGTGCACCGGCAATTGTTACCGAAACAAATTCGGGAACTACAACTGCCACTTATACAGTAACCCTGAACAAAGCTACCTCTAAAAGCTTCTCGGTTGACTATCTTACTTCAGACGGAACTGCTTTAGTAAGCGATAATGATTATCTGCCTGCTCATGCGAGCTTAAGCTTTACTGGTAAGAATGCCGGAGAGACTCAAAGCTTCAATGTAGTGATCAATGGCGATTCAAAGATTGAGAAGGATGAGACCTTTAAGGTGGAGTTAAGTAATATCAGTCAGACATTTAAAGACAAATTAAATGCGGACCGGTTAAGCTTCGCTTTGAAAACATCCAGCGGTACTATAAAAAACGACGACGCTGCTACTATAGCAATTACAGGAGATAAGGGAAAAGAAGGCCTGAAAGGAGCAAGCTTTACCTTTACGCTAAGTCAAGGTACTGCAGATGAGGATATCACCGTACCGTATACTTTAACAGGAGATGCTGGCGGAGCCGGGATCGACTATTCCGGCAATACCACTGGTTCGATAACCATTTTGGCAGGGAAGAATTCTGCAGTCCTTGAGCTTCCGGTTATTGACGATACTATATTAGAAGATTTAGAATCAATTACCCTAAGTGCCTCAGGTGTAAGTAGTTCTTATCCGGTAAGTCTGTCTAATCCGACCGAAACGACTAGTATTGAAGATAATGATAAGGCAATAATTAGCCTTGCCGGGGTTTCGCTAATGGAAGGCGATGACGGTGTAAAGACAGCAAGTTTCACCATTAGTCTCGACAGCAAAACTAGCAAAGGATTTGATCTGGATTTTACTACATCTGATGGTAATGCTACTACAGCCGATGGGGATTACCAGAGCAAAACTGGAAAGATCCACTTCAACGGCGAAGCGGGTGAAGTGCAAACAATAGATATTACTGTTAATAGTGACCGTAAAATTGAAAGTAACGAAAATTTCAACCTCTTGCTGGGCAACCTGTCTTATGACTTTACTCAACACTTAAGCCTTGCTTCTAATTCTGCAAAGGCAATGATAACAAATGATGATCAAAGTGAAATAGTTATAACCGCTACAAATGGGAAAGAACAAGGAACAATTCCCGGTTCTTTTGAATTTAGCTTTAAGCCAGGCTTTAGTTCTGATAAAGATGTTGACATTCAATACACATTAACCGGCTCGGCCGCAGCAACGCTCGATTTTACCGGCGATATATCCGGTTCTTTCAGGATTCCTGCCGGTCAGACAAAAGCTACCCTCTCTTTACCAGTGATAGATGACCAGATCGTTGAAGGTACTGAAGATATAAGGCTGACGGCCGGAACGATAGTAAGTGCTTATACTACAAGTATTATCGATGGATCTAAAACCCTGCAGATCGAGGATAACGATGAGGCTACTGTAACAATAAGCAGCGACGTAACGATAACAGAGGGAAATAACGGACAGAAAACTGCCAGTTTCACTGTAGGTCCCGACAGGGCAACAGCCTCTGGGTTCACCCTGACTTACTCCACTGCAGATATTACCGCAAAGACAGCCGACAATGACTATATCGCGATTAGTGGTACTCTTACATTTTCAGGCAGCCTTAACGATATTAAAACAGTTAGCATTCCTGTCAATGGAGACGGTAAGATTGAGACGGATGAAAGCTTCAGATTTAATCTTGGAACGCTTACAAGTCCTTTTGGAGCGCGGATTAAGGTCCCTGTTACTACTCGCACCGTTACGATCCAGAATGACGATACGGCAAATTTAATGCTCACGACAAACGATGGAGAAGAGGGACTTAATAACGCTTCATTTACTATTGGGTATGAAAATGGATTAAGTTCAGATGTTCCGGTTAGAGTAGATTATTTCCTGACAGGTACAGCTAAATCAAACGAAGATTATACCGGTGCTAATTCCTTTATCGATATTCCTGCAGGGCAAAATAGTGTAACTGTTAACTTACCTGTTATTGATGACGCAGTTGTAGAGGATACTGAAATTGTAGAGGTAACTGCAACCGCGCGTTCAAATTCTCATGGTATAAAGGTTGTAAATTCACCTCAGTCTCTAAAAATTGCTGACAATGATAAGGCTCTTGTTTCTATTAGTCCCGTAACCATTCTTGAAGGAAACAACGGAACAAGGACAGCAAGCTTTGATGTAAAATTGGATGTGGCGACTGCCGAAGGTTTTACCATTAAATATAAAACAGTTGATGGAACAGCAACAAGTGCAGATGCCGACTATGTTCCAACTACTTCAACCCAGCTACCTTTAAGCTTTACTGGTTCTGCAGGTGAAACTCATACTATTGAAATTCCAATCAATTCTGATCAGAAGATTGAGGCAGATGAGACATTCACGGTAGAGCTTAATGCGCCTTCTGTAAATTTCGGAAATACCCTAAGGCTTGCTAATACATCCGCAACAACTACTATTGTTAATGATGACTCGGGTGATATTACGATCACTGCCAGCGATTTTCGTGAAGATAATCCAGGGATGGCTGAATTGAGGTTTAATTTTCCGGCAGGGGTAACCTCTGATCAGCCAACAAGAGTTTCATTTAAGCTAGATGGAGATGCCGAAGGAGGGAAAGATTATACTTCTCCTGCTCAGAACTGGATAGAAATTCCTGCAGGCCAGCCTGGTTATACCTTGAGTATTCCTGTTATTGACGATAATATCCTGGAGGAAGAGGAAAAAATTATTCTGAGGGACCTTACCTTGTCAAACAGTTCAGGACTGGTTTCTCTTGCTACTTCTTCCCTGGAAATTCCTGTTATAGATAACGATGCGGCAACTTTAACTTTGAGTGGTCCGGTTTCTCTTGATGAAACTTCAACAGGTCAAACTACTGCTACATTCACAGTAGTTCTTAATAATCCGGTAAGTAAGGCTTTTAGCATTACCTATAGCACGCAGGATGGCAATGCTACTTCGGCCGATAATGATTATGTAGCAGCTTCAGGCACGCTTACCTTCAATGGATCAGCAGGGGAAAGCAAAACGATCACTGTTGTGGTTAATGGCGACAGGAAGGTTGAAGCCGATGAAAGCTTTACCTTAAAGTTGTCCCAGCTAAGTAACAGTTTTGCTAATGCACTTACAGTGCCGGTAACACAGACAAGTTGTACACTGAAAAATGATGATAGCGCAGAGATTGTTATAGCTGCGGCAAATGGAAAAGAAGGAGCTTATAATGCCTCTCTTTCCTTTAGCTTAAGTAACGGGGCCATCGCTGATAAGCCTACTATTATTAATTACACCTTGTCGGGTAGTGCTGTATCTGGATCTGATTATTCTTTACCGGTTACCGGTACAGCAACCATCGATGCTGGAAAACGTGATGTTACCATAAGTATCCCTGTTACGGATGACGACATTATTGAAAATACTGAAGACATCAAAGTTGCGATAACGGTAAACAGTATTTACGGATTTGCTGCGCAAAACAGTCCCGCTAGCCTTGACATCATTGACAACGATCAGGCAACGATTGCCATTGTTAGTCCTGTCTCTGTAACCGAAGGCAGTAACGGAACTGTGGATCTTGTATTTGATGTTATGTTAAATAAAGAGTTGGGCAAAGCTGTTACCATCAAGTATCAGACTGTGGATGGAACTGCTGTTGCAGGTTCAGACTATATTGCTAAAACCGGGATTCTTAACTTTACCGTTAGTCCGGGTGCTCAAACACAAAAGATAAGTATACCGGTAACAGGAGACCTGCAGATTGAGGCAGATGAAACGTTTAAGATCCAGCTTTCCGACCTTAGCGAGAACTTCGGAGGGAAACTCATTATCATGGATCCAAATGCAACAGGGCGGATTCTAAATGATGACGGCGGAAATATCAGCATCACCCATAAGGATGGAGCAGAGGCTGGCGATACTCCTGAATTTATATTCAGTTTCCCAGCGGGCACCAGTTCTTCTCAGCCAACTGTTATCCAGTACTCACTGGAAGGGTCGGCCAACTCAGCCGACTATACCGGTTCATCTGGATTTATCACCATCCCTGCCGGAGTTAATAGTGTTAGTTTACCGCTTACTGTAAATGATGATGCTATTGTTGAGAAGGACGAAACGGTAGAACTTACCGTTAACTCCATAGATAATGGCCTTACCATGGCTAATACTTATCAACAGCTAACTATCGAGGATAATGATGTTGCTACCCTTACCCTAAGTGCCCCGGTAATAGCTACCGAAACTAATTCGGGTACAACCACCGCAAGCTATACTGTTACCCTGGATAAAGCAACGTCAAAGACTTTTTCAATTGATTATGCTACCGCAGATGGAACCGCATTGGTAAGCGATAATGATTATTTGCCTGTAAATGCCCAACTAAGCTTCACCGGGCAAAACCCAGGAGAAACACAAAGCTTCACGGTTATAATCAATGGAGATACAAAGATTGAAAAGGACGAGGCTTTTAAAGTACTATTAAGTAATATCACAGAAACTTTCAAAGACAGATTAAATGCCGACCGGCTAAGTTTTGTAATTGACAATGCAACAACAACTATAAAAAATGATGATGCAGCTACGATAGCGATCACAGGTGAAAATGGAGCAGAAGGAATAAAAGGAGGTCTGTTCTTGTTCAGCCTTAGCCAGGGAACAGCTGATGAGGATATTAAGGTAAGTTATAATTTAACCGGGGATGCCGTGGGAGACGGGACGGACTATATAGGTTCAAGTACGGGAGAGGTAACTATCCCTGCAGGACTAAGTTCGGTAGAATTAAAACTTCCGGTAGTTGATGATCTAACCTTAGAAGATGCGGAAAGCCTGATGGTCAACGCAACATCTGTGAGCTCCTCCTATCCGATCACTCTGTCCAACCAGGTTCAAAAAATTTCGATTGATGACAATGACCTTGCTACTCTAACCCTTTCCGGTGTGAATTTGACAGAGGGTGATGATGGTGTAAAAACCGCGAGTTTCACCTTAAGTCTTGACAACGCGACAAGTAGGGCCTTCAACTTAAATTATTCTACAGCCGATGGAACAGCTACAGTTGCAGACGGAGATTATGTTGCTAAATCTGCCAACCTTCAATTTGCAGGTAATGCAGCAGAATCTCAAATTATTGACATAGTAGTTAATGGAGATCGTAAAATTGAAAGCGATGAATTCATGACTTTATTGCTAAGCGGTCTTTCTTATGATTATAATCAGCGACTAAAACTAGCTGCGGCTTCTTCAAAAGCAACGATCGTTAACAATGATCAGAGTGAAATATTCATCACTGTCGCCAATGGAAAGGAAGCTGGAACTGTTCCCGGAACTTTTGAATTCAGTTATAAACCGGGTTACTCTTCGGACAAAGATGCTGTTGTGCAATATTCTTTAGCTGGTACAGCCGTAAAAGGACAGGATTTTACTGACGCTGCGGCCGGAAGTATTACCATTCCTGCTGGAGAAACAAAAGCTGTACTATCCCTTTCTGTAGCAGATGATCAGATAGTGGAAGGGGATGAGGATGTAAAGCTTACAGCAGGCACAATTACAAGTCTTAATCCGACAAGTATTTCATCTCCCTCTAAAACACTTAACATTGAGGATAACGACGAACTAACTGTTACCCTTAGTAATGATATCAGTATAACTGAAGGTGATAACGGACAAAAGAACGCAACTTTCAGCGTTAGTGCTGACAAGGAAAGCTCATCGGGTTTCAAACTAGCTTACTCTACTTCAGATCTGACAGCAAAAGCATCCGATAATGATTATGTTTCCAATAATGGTATTTTAACCTTCTCGGGTGGTCTAAGTGATGTGAAGACTATAACTATACCTATTAATGGGGACACTAAGATTGAAGCAGATGAAAGCTTTAATTTCAACCTTGGAGCTGTAATAAGCCCTTTTAATAATCGTATTAAAGTTACAGCGACTAATAGAACGGTCACCATCAAAAATGATGATTCAGGGAATCTTGTTCTTACCAAAATTGACGGTCAGGAAGGGTTGAAGGATGCTTCCTTTAACGTCGGATTTGAAAACGGACTAATAGCGGATGTTCCTTTAAGGATTGAGTATACTTTAGGCGGTAATGCTAAAGGAGGCCTTGATTATACTGGGACTAACTCCGTTATAGATATTCCTGCAGGACAGAGCAGTGTAACTGTAACGCTTCCAGTAACTGATGACGCAGTGATAGAAGACACTGAGAAGATTGAACTGGAAACCAAAGTTCAGGCGAATCCATACAATATTGGTATTCCTGCCAATGTCACAAGTATTAGCATTGCTGATAATGACAATGGAACCTTGTCAATAAGTCCCGCCGCTATTAATGAACGCGACGCAGGATCCCAATCACTTAGCTTTAAAGTGACCTTAGATAAAGCTACCGAAAAACCGTTCACCCTTCAGTATTCTACTGCAGATGGTTCTGCAACCAGTGCAAGCGGCGATTATACCAGTACAAATGGAACTTTAAGCTTCAGTGGTGCCGCTGGTGAATCTCAGACTATTTCAGTAGTGGTAAAAGACGATAAGATGATCGAGGAAACAGAAACTATTACTGCCAAGCTGAACAGTGTAAGCAATACGTTTAACGGTCGCCTGTCTTTTGCTGTCGAAACTGCTGTAGGTACAATCACTGATGATGATGCAGGAGTAATTCAGGTAACAAAAGTTGATGGAGCAGAGTCTGGACCTGCACCTGGTAAATTCATTTTCGGTTTCAAAGGAAATATTACTGCAGATAAAGCAACAAGTATCTCTTATAGTCTTGGAGGCAATGCAGCGGGTAACGGAGAGGACTATGTTGGGGCAACATCAGGAACAATAGTAATTCAGCCTGGCCAAAGTGCTGCCACATTAGTACTGCCTGTACTGGATGATATTAAAGTGGAGGGGAATGAGGAGATTAAGCTTCTTAACGTAGTTTCAGCTAGTCAGTATAACGCAGTTATCTCAGTCGACCCGCTTTTCCCAGATCTTATAGTTGCTGATAACGACAGCGGTACCTTGTCCTTTAGTGCAAATGTTGCTGCACCAGAAGGAAATGATGGCACTCAAAACGCGGTCTACACAGTAACGTTGAACAGGCCAACCAATACTGGTTTTGACATTACTTATGAAACCATTGACGGAACTGCTTCTTCAACCGATGGAGATTATATTCCTGTGATCGGTACTTTAACCTTTGCAGGAACAGCGGGCGAAAGTAAGACGATCAGTATCCCGGTAAAGGGAGACAAGAAGATAGAGGCGAATGAGAGCTTCAACCTTATCTTAAGGGAGCCGCTTAATAATTTCGGAGGACTTTTAACTATTCCTGAAAAACAGCGAACGACGACCATACAGAATGACGACTCAGGAGCGATAAGTATCGCAAAAACAGATGGAGTGGAAGGCGGGCAGGCAGCTTCATTTATTTTCAGTTATCCTTTCGGAATCACTGCTGATATTCCGGTTAAGATAGATTACAGCCTCGCCGGGACTGCCAAAAATAACGGTATTGATTATTCAGGAAATTCTCCGGCGGCAATAACTATCCCGGCAGGACAAAACAGTGTAACGCTGAGTCTTCCTGTTACTGACGATGAACTGGTTGAAGATAAAGAAAAAGTAGATCTGTCTGCATCAGTGTCAAGTAATGCTTATACCATTCAACTGTTAAATGCGATTCAATCAACAGACATCCTTGACAATGACAACACCACTATCTCGGTGGCGCCGGCCAGCATAGCTGAAGGCGATAATGGTACAAGTACGCTTGATTTTAAACTCACCCTGAAAAAGGCAACCGGAAGGCCATTCAGTCTTCCATACCAAACAGCTGATGATCTGGCGAAGGCCTCAGACAACGACTATGCAACAGCGGCGGTAAATGCGGCAGTGTCCTTTGCAGGAACTGCAGGAGAAACCCAAACTATCAGCATCCAGGTAAAAGGCGATAAGAAGATAGAGGCGGATGAGACCTTAACCCTTATGTTGAAAGACTTGTCTGAGAATTTCAATGGGCGGTTGGCTTTAGAGAATACCAGTGTTACCGGTACCATCCTTAATGATGACCGGGGAGCTGTTACTATTACCAAGACTGACGGGGCGGAAACAGGAACCGTTGCAGGTAGCTTTATATTCAGCTTACCGGCTGATATGACCTCAGACCAGCCGGTCCTGATAAATTACTCATTGGATGGAACAGCAGGCGGCAATGGTGTGGATTATACAGGGGCAACCTCTGCAGCCATTACCATCCCGGCGAACCAAAATAAGGTTACTTTGTCTCTTCCTGTAATTAATGATGCCATAGTGGAAGAGGACGAAACAGTAGTGTTGAACGTAAGCTCATTAAATTCCTTATATAATGCTGCGGTTACACTTAACCCTCAAATTCCGGTAATGAAAATTATGGACGATGACTTTGGGGATATCTCTTTAGGAGCTCCGGTAGTTAAGCCTGAAGGAAATAGTGGTACAACCTCCTTCGATTTCCCGGTTACCTTAAGCAAGGCTACAGGTTTGCCTTTCACGCTTAAGTATTCCACAGCTAACGGGTCTGCAACAGTGGAAGACAATGACTATATTCCTGGTATTGATCAGGTACTGAACTTTGCTGGTCAGGCAGGAGAGGTGCAAACGATAAAAGTTCAGGTTAAGGGAGATTTAAAGCTTGAGGCTGATGAAATCTTTAATCTGACTATTCATAGCTTATCTAATGCATTTGCCAATAAGTTGCAGATCACTAACGCAAACTCAACTGGAACCATTAAGAATGATGATGCCGGTCAGATCCTGGTAACAAAAACCGATGGAACAGAAGGACTGCAAGATGCTGCTTTCACTTTCAGTTACCCTCAAAATGTTACCTCCGAGGCACCAACAATCATTACCTATCGTTTATCCGGAACTGCTACAAGCGCTGATTACAGTACTTCAGCTATAAGTTCTATCACTATTCCCGCAGGAACCAATAGTATTACGCTTCCGGTTAGGATAACTGACGACAATGAACTTGAGGATGTTGAGACTATAAGTATTTCAGTTGAATCAATCAGTAACTCAAACAGTCTTCTTGCCTGGGCAACTCCATTACCGGTAATTAATATCAACGATAACGATAAAGCTGAAATAACGATAACTGGTCCTGATCCAGTAATTGAAAAACATAACGGTAAGACAACCGTGACCTTCAACGTTAAATTAGATAATCTTACAAGCCGCGGTTTCGATGTAGATTTCCGTACTACTAATGGAAGTGCTTCAACTGATGACAATGATTATCTGGCAAAATCTGGTACTCTTTCATTCTCTGGGTTTGCGGGTGAAACCAAACAGATCACTGTAGAGGTGAACGGAGACCTTAGAGTTGAAGCCGATGAATTATTTAACATGGTCTTGAGCAATATCAGTCCCTCGTATGGAGGAAGACTAACAGCAAAGGGCAGCCCTGCTATTGCAAAGATCATCAATGATGATTTTGCCCCTGTTGCTAATCCTGATGTCGTTACAACTCCTGAAGATGTAGCGGTTACTTTCTCTGTTACTGCAAATGACACAGATGTTGATGGAATTGATGCGAAAACGGTTAGGATCCAGACGCCTCCGGTAAAGGGAACGCTTGTTATAAATACCGATGGAACGTTAAGATATTCTCCGCTTGCTAATGACTATGGAACCTACACCTTCACTTATACCGTTAAGGATAACCTGGGACTTGAGTCGAACATTGCTACAGGTATCATAAATGTAACTCCGGTTAATGACCCTCCAAAGGCAAATGATGATGAATTTTATATCGCCAAGGATGCTGCTTTCAGAGGTACAGTGGCTACGAACGATTCGGACGTGGACGGTGATGTTTTGAAATTCCGTTTAATTAGTGCGCCACTCACAGGGGCTCAACTTGACAATTTCAATGTTTCCGATGGTTCATTCCTTTATATTCCTAGAAAAGGATTTGCAGGTATTGAAGAGTTTGTATACGAAATAATTGACCCTGCCGGATTAAAAGATACAGCTACCGTTCGGTTGAAGGTACAAGGTAATGTAACGGCTTCTCTCACTCCTGATGTTGCAACAATAACTGAAGGCGATTCAATAGTTGTTAGAGCTGTATTAGATGATGTACTTCTTCAGGATGTGCAACTCGGTTTGCAATATGGGGGTAGTGCTGCACAGGGTAAAGACTATGTCCTTCAACCTCAATATACCTCCATCACTATTCCGGCTGGAGCTAAAACAAGTGAGCAAAAAATTCATGTTCAAAGCTTGAAAGATTACCTGAAAGAAGGTGACGAAAATCTGGCCATTCGTATTACTTCGGCAACTCCAAGTGCTTTTGTGAAACTTGGAAGCAATGCAAACGTAATCATCAAGGATTTCTATCCTGAAGGCAAGCCAGTGGGTCCTGGAGAGAATGACGATATCGTTCCTGATCCCTTACTTTCTCCTAACAATGACAGTCAGGGCAACGAGCAGTTCGTCATTCGCAATATCGAAAGGTATCCGGATAACGAGGTGATTATCTTCAACCGCTGGGGTAATGAAGTGTATAGGATCAAGGGCTATAATAACAGCGATAAAGCTTTCAGAGGAATTGCCAATAGTGGCATTGGCTCAAATGCAAATGCAACACTGACTGATGGGGTCTACTATTTCATCATTCATACTAAAGTGGCTGATGGATCTCAAAAAAGCAATAAAGGATACGTAATATTAAAAAGATAAGGATGAAAGCGATAGGAATTATATTATCAGCGATTTTGCTTTCAATAATAGCCAGGGGGCAGCAGCAGGCCATGTACACGCAGTATATGTTCAATAATCAGGCGATAAATCCGGCCTATTCAGCTATGGAAGAATCTCTGCGTGTAACTGCTCTTTCAAGGTTGCAATGGACCGGTTTTAAAGGCGCCCCAAGAACACAATCTCTCTCCGTTCATTCCCCTATTGGCGAGTCGAATACCTTTATAGGTGGGATCCTGGCAGATGACCGGGCGGGCGAAGTGCTTAAAGAAACCGGAGCTTACTTTACACTTGCACAAAGGGTGGAAGTTGGAGAAGATGGATATCTGGCTGTTGGATTTAACGGTGGATTCAGTAGCTTCCGTGGAGATTATTCTCAGCTCTATGCACAAAGTCCGGAATCTGTAAATGATCCTGTTTTTCAGAATACAAGTGTGATCCGGGGAAATTTTGGTGCAGGTGTTATGCTCTTTACGCCCAGGTTTTATATGGGTGTTTCATCCCCTTACTTTTACCAGCGCTCTATCGCTTCCGCTGAAAAAGCTGAAGGAAGTTTAAGAAATAAGCCACATTATTATTTCCAGGCAGGGACTCTTTGGGACGTGAGTTATGATTTTAAATATAAACCTGGTGTTTTAGTGAAATATGTAAATGGAAGTCCCATTCAGTTTGATATAAGTTCAAGTATCTTGCTAATGGAGAAGTTTTGGCTAGGTGCTTCCTACAGATCTATGGATTCATTCAACTTCATGGCTTCTGTTTTCGTAACTCCCGATGTTCAGTTTGGCTATAGCTATGATATGGCCCATACTGAACTAAGAAGATATCAAAAGGGCTCCCATGAAGTAATGTTAAAATTTAGGTTTGCAGTAAGGGGCCGGGATCATTTGGCATGCTATTTCTAAGGTAGAAAGCTTTTACAAGCTTTCTACCTCATGAAACTGTACAACACCAGTAGTTATATCGTGGATCCCTCCAACAATTTGAATCTCTCCAGCCTTGATCATATCTCTTAGGATAGGACTCCTCTCTACTATTGACCTAACTGTCCGCTTTACATTTATCTCAGAAACTTTTTCTACAAACTCAGGGTTTGAAGAGTTCCGGTTTTCTTTAATAGTTAGCTCGTCATCTACTGCTGGTCTGATCTTGGTAAGTAATGCCGTAAGATTACCCATTTCTACGTGATCGCAAGCGCCTTTAATAGCACCACATTTGGTGTGTCCAAGTACCACGATGATCTTTGATCCTGCTACTTTACAACCAAACTCCATGCTTCCTAAAATATCTTCGTTGATGATGTTTCCGGCAACACGGACACTAAAGATATCTCCCAGACCCTGATCGAATATCAATTCAGCAGAAGTTCTGCTATCGATACAGCTAAGAATAACTGCAAATGGATGTTGCCCATCAGAAGTCTCATTTGCTTGTTGCAACAAGTTCCTGTTTATTTTAAGATTACTTACGAATCTCGTATTTCCCTGTTTTAACAACTCCAACGCCATGCTGGGAGTAATTTCTGCTTGCATTTCTTTTGTAAGGGTTTTCATTTAAATAGAATTAAGAATGTCTTTTTGTGTGATTTGAGTGCCAAAAATAGAATAATTTCTCTTTTTCAACCCTTGGTCCAAATAAGGAATCTTACTTCACCTCGCCTCGCTGAAAAATAAAAGCCAAAGATATATTGGTCTCCCTCTCTCATTAGAACAACCATAAGATTTTTACAATAAAAGCAATCGTCATAAAAACATCAGGATTGAAGGTTTTTCACATACCGCTCTTGCCTTATTCAAATTGAACTGTTAATTTTGCTAACACTGTTAGGTAAAGCAATGGGAATAGCAGAAAGAAGAGTACGAGAGAAAGAAGAGTTGAAGTCAAAGATCATTTGCACTGCCTGGGACCTGGTGAAAACAGAAGGATGGAGTGCATTATCAATCCGGAAAATAGCGGACAAGATAGACTACAGTGTTCCTGTTATTTATGATCACTTTAAAAATAAAGAAGCTATTCTTCTTGAGTTTAGCAAGAAGGGATTTCGTTTGCTTACTCAAACCATTCTCGATATCATCGACAAAAAAGATGAACCTGAGAACAAGATCAGGGCAATTGCCGATGCTTACTGGAATTTTGCGGGGGAAAACAAGGAGCTTTATCAGATAATGTTCAGCATTGGAACGATGGGATGCGATATAACAGAAGCTTTACCAGAGAGAGATAAATTTCGCAATCTCGCAGGAAGCGTTATTGAGGAGCTTATCGCCAAAAGCGGGCGAACAGATATAAATGCCTGCTTAAAGTACCATACGTTATTTTCGGTAATGCATGGACTGATTTCTATCAAGCTGGTTAATACGTGTACTTCAATTGATTTAGAACTTAATAAAATGGTTCTGGATGATGCGGTGGAAGGCTATATCAGAAGTTTTGAAGCAAAGAACGGATAGTCCGTTTTTTTTGCCTGGTAGGTTAACGGTGTTAGGAAAAATACCTATGTTATACAAAATAAAAAAACAAGAAGGACATTTGCAATAAGAGTAAAAAAAGCAATTTTTTTTGAAACGTTGGTTAACACCGTTAGGTTTCCTAGCAAAGTTAAGTGCAGCCAAAAAATATAAAAGGAAGTTTGGAAATACTAAAGCGTAGTATTTCCAGCAATAAAAAAATCATTAGCAAACAGACAACAGATTATGGAAGCGTTATTAAAAACAAGAACCCTATCAACCTTCATTTTAGCAATTACTACACTCGTTTTTTTTGATAGTTGCAGCTCTTCTTCTGCCGAAGGTGTAGCCGCTGCACCTCCTCCGCCAGAGTTGCCAGTTTTGGCAGTTAAATCAGAGGCTGTAACCACTTACTCTGAATTTAACTCAGCCATCCAGGGTAAGCGGGATATTGAGATTCGTCCTAAAGTTGATGGTTATCTGGAGGCCATTTATGTAGACGAAGGTGCATTTGTTAAAAGAGGGCAGGTATTATTTAAAATTGATCACCGCACGTATCAGGCTCAATTAAACACCGCCTTAGCTCAACTTGCTTCATCAAAGGCTGCATTGGAGAGTGCGTCCATTAATGTTTCAAAACTTAGTCCCCTGGTTAAGAACGGAGTAGTTTCTGATGTTCAGCTTCGTACTGCTAATGCCGCTTATAATATGGCCAAGGCAAACGTACTTCAAGCGCAGGCCCAGGTACAGGCAGCAAAGATCAATCTTAGCTATACAACTATTACAGCTCCCGCAGCTGGTTATATAGGCAGCATTCCCTTTAAAACAGGGAGTCTGGTAAGCTCGGCAGGCCTTGATGCCCTAACTGTATTATCTGAAACAAAGGAAGTTCATGCGTACTTTAGCATGAGCGAAGTAGATCTTATTGATTTTAGAAATGGATTGCAAGGAGGAAGTTTAGCAGAAAAGATAAAATCATTGCCGCAAATTGAGCTTGTATTGCCAGACGAAACGATTTACCCTCTAAAAGGCAGGGTAGAGTTAGTTGAGGGTCAATTTGGAAAAACCACGGGAACCATCAATTTCAGAGCCTCATTCCCTAATCCTGATGGTTTATTGAGATCAGGCAGCACCGGTAAAGTTCGCATTCCTAAAGTTCAGGCTAATACTATCCTTGTGCCACAGGAAGCGACCTTCGAACTGCAAGACAAAGTGTTTGCTTATGCAGTGAACGACAGTAGTAAAGTTGTGGGGAAACCTCTTACTATTGCTGGCACCGACGGAAAGTTCTACCTGGTATCAAAAGGATTAGCTGAAGGAGAAAAAATTGTATTCAGTGGCATCGACAGGCTGCAGGAAGGGGCCGTCATTAAACCGAAGGCTCTAAATTCAGACGACATATACAAAGAACTGAAGTAATAACAACATCTATCTCGTTAGATAAATACCAAGAATTATGTTTAGAAAGTTTATAGAGAGACCCGTTCTCTCTACAGTGGTCTCTATTATCCTGACTTTACTGGGATTACTGTCGCTATACTCGTTACCGATCACATTATTTCCAGATATAGCACCACCCACAGTTCAGGTAACGGCTGTTTATCCAGGCGCAAATGCAGAAGTTGTTGCACGGGCAGTAGCCACTCCGATTGAAGAAGCAGTTAATGGTGTTGAGAACATGACCTATATGACCTCAACTGCAAGTAATGATGGAACTCTTACCCTGAATGTTTTTTTTAGTCTGGGTACTAACCCTGATCAGGCTGCTGTAAACGTGCAGAACCGGGTTGCAAAAGCAACGAGTCAGCTGCCGCAGGAAGTTGTTCAAGCTGGTATCTCCACCCAGAAGCAACAGAACAGTATGATCTATGTCCCCTTGATGTATAGCACTGATACAACCTATGATGAAACTTTTCTGCAGAATTATGCGAAGATCAATATCATCCCTGAAATACAACGGGTACCAGGTGTGGGGCAGGCTACGATTTTTGGTGCTAAAGATTATTCCATGCGTATATGGTTGAAGCCCGATAGACTGAAAGCAGCGAATCTATCAGCGCAGGATGTAATTAATGCCATTCGTGAGCAAAATATTGAAGCCGCACCGGGCCGTTTCGGACAGGGCAGCAGTCAGGCCTTTGAATATGTATTAAAGTACAAGGGAAAATACTCTCAGAATAAAGAATACGAAGAGATTGTACTAAAGGCAAATGCTGATGGATCGGTGATCCAGCTTAAAGACGTAGCCAGAGTAGAACTAGGCTCATTTACCTACAGTGCCGATACAAAGATTGCCGGAGAAAATGGAACGGGACTAGCAGTATTCCAAACGGCAGGGTCAAACGCAAATGAGATATTGACAGCTGTTGATAAGGTGATGAAAAAGGCCTCTCAGAAGTTTCCAAAGGGGATTCATTACTTCACCATGTACAGCTCTAAGGAGTTCCTGGATGCATCTATTTCTCAGGTTCAGCATACGCTGATAGAAGCTTTTATCCTGGTTTTTATTGTTGTATATGTTTTCCTTCAGGATTTCCGCTCAACTTTAATTCCGGCAATTGCTGTTCCGGTCGCGATCATAGGTACTTTCTTCTTTATGAAGTTGTTCGGATTCTCCATCAATCTGCTTACCCTCTTTGCCATGGTATTGGCTATAGGTATTGTCGTAGACGATGCGATCGTAGTTGTGGAGGCCGTCCATGCTAAAATGGAAAGCACACGGCTTTCGGCAAAGAAAGCAACTATTCAATCTCTGAATGAGATATCCGGTGCTATCATATCTATTACGCTGGTAATGGTTGCAGTATTCGTTCCTGTAGGATTTATGCAAGGCCCGGTAGGGGTATTCTATAAGCAGTTTGCGTTCACGTTGGGTATTGCTATCCTTATTTCTGCTGTAAACGCTTTAACGCTAAGTCCCGTACTTTGCGCGATTTTTCTTAAGAGCGAACATCACGGACCAAAATCTGGCGAAAAAGGAACCTTCAAAACACGATTCTTCAATGCATTTAATGCCGGCTTCAATGCAACCACTAATAAGTATGTTGGCAGCCTTCGTTTTTTAACCCGCAAAAAATGGGTAGCTATTGGTGCTTTAGCTGTAGTGACCGTTGCCACAGTAATTTTGATGAAAAGAACACCTTCAGGATTTATCCCGACTGAAGATCAGGGCTTTGTTGTTTACTCTGTCAACCTTCCTCCGGGATCATCGCTGGATCGAACTCGTAAGGTAATGGACAAGATTAATAGTATTCTTAGAAAAGAGCCGGCAGTTGAAAGGGTAGGAGCAGTAACTGGTCTAAATATCGTGGCTAATGCAAACAGCTCTAACTATGCCGTAGGTTTCATCCGCATGAAGCCTTACGGGCAGCGTGGGGAGGTGAATAATCTTGATCAAATCATCGGCGTCCTTAATCAACGCTTTGCTGCCATCAAAGAAGCCAGTGTATTTATGTTCGTTTACCCAACCGTTCAGGGATTTGGAAATACAACAGGTTTCGAATTGATCTTGCAGGACCGCTCAGCAGGTGCATTGGATAAAATGAATGCCACTGCTAATGGTTTCATTGCCGAGCTGATGAAAAGGAAAGAGATCATGTATGCTTTTACCACCTTCAGCACCAATAATCCCCAGTACATGCTTAATATTGACCAAAAGAAGGCAAAGCAGCTTGGTGTATCTATATCCGATCTTGTGCAAACCTTGCAGGTTTTCTACGGCAGTAGTTTCGCTTCTGATTTCAACCGTTTTGGTAAGTTCTACAGGGTGATCGTTCAGGCTGATGCCACTTATCGTGCTGATCCTACATCCCTTAATAGCATATATGTTAAAAACAATCTGGGAGAGATGGTTCCGGCAAATCTTCTTGTTAAGTTAAAAAGAGTTTACGGACCAGAAACGGTCACCAGGAACAACTTGTTTAATGCTGTTGCCATTAACGGCCTCCCTAAGCCTGGTTACACTTCGGGTGATGCTATTAAAGCCGTTAACGAGGTTGCAGAGCAATACTTACCCAAAAACTACTCTTATGAATGGACAGGTATGACCCGTGAGGAACAGAGCTCAGGATCTCAATTAACGTGGATCTTCGTGATGAGCTTGCTGTTTGTATATTTTCTTCTTGCGGCCCAATATGAAAGTTATATCCTTCCATTTGCAGTGATCCTTTCTGTTCCAACCGGAATTTTCGGAGTGTTTGCCTTTATCGGTTTAACTGGTATTGAAAATAATATCTATGTCCAGGTTGGCCTGATTATGTTGGTAGGATTACTGGCAAAGAATGCTATCCTGATCATTGAATATGCTGTGCAACGAAGAAAAGATGGGATGGATATCGCAAGTGCAGCGCTTGAGGCTTCCAGATTACGTTTACGTCCTATACTAATGACCTCTTTCGCCTTTATCGTTGGCTTGCTTCCCTTGGTGACTGCCAATGGTGCTTCAGCTCTTGGAAATCGTTCAATAGGTACCGGTGCTGTAGGAGGAATGTTAACCGGAGTCCTTCTCGGAGTATTTATAATCCCAGTGCTCTTTGTCATCTTTCAGAACCTGCATGAGAAGGTTTCGGGGAAAGCTCGCCGAGAGGAAATAGAAGAGTTGGAAGAAGAATTATTTAACGCTTAAGATCATGAACTTCAATAAATTTTTTAGTTACAGTGCATTGCTGCTCGCTCTTGTAGTAGGTTCCTGTAAAGTGGGGAAGAACTACAGTCGCCCAACGGTTCTGGTGCAGCAAAACTTTGAGGGGCAGTCCTTCTCCGATACCAGCAGTATTGCTGATATTAAATGGAATGAGTTCTTCAAAGATAAATTCCTTCAGGTGCTCATTGATAGTGCATTAAGGAATAACAACAATTTGGGGATCGCTTTGAAACGCATTGATGCGGCCGAGGAACAGTTCAAGCAGTCGAAACTTCTGTTACTTCCACAGTTAAATGCGCAGGTAACAGGCTCATACAATCGTTTTTCTGATAATAGTTTAACCGGCTTAAATGCTTCTCAATTTGGAATTAACGCTATTGAAAACTATAATGCCTCCCTTAATCTTTCCTGGGATGTAATAGCCTGGGGTAAGTTAAGAAGACAGAAAGAAGCCATTGCTGCCGATTACTTTCAAACCTATGAGGCTACAAAAGCCGTGCAGACCAGGCTGGTATCAGATGTGGCACAGGGATATTACAATTTGCTTATGTTAGATCAACAGCTTGCAATAGCCAGGCGAAACCTTCAATTGAACGATAGCACGCTTAGGTTAACATCATTATTACAACAGTCTGGCGATGTAACAAGCCTTGCAGTGCAGCAGGCAGAGGCGCGGCGTCAGGCTACCGCTTTGCTTATTCCGCAGTTAGAGCAGAGTATTGCCTTGCAGGAGAACGCTCTAAAGCTTTTAACTGGACGCTTACCCGGTACTGTCGAACGAAATCTGTCAGGAGCTTTGGATGGAACGGCAATCGACACGAAGACCGGACTTCCCGCCGCAGTGGTTAGCAGAAGGCCTGATATCCGGGCCTCAGAGCTGGCTTTAAAAGCGGCAAATGCTAGAGCTGGAGTAGCCCAGGCAAATTTATATCCATCGTTGTCATTACTAGGAAGCGCAGGGGTAGAGAGTTTTAAATTCGATAATTGGTTTAAAACTCCTGCTTCTTTATTTGGAATCGCTTCCGGATCTGTATTACAACCCATTCTCAGGAACAGAACTTTGAAGACACAATTTGAGGTAGCAAAGATCGAACGGGAACAAGCGGTATTGAGATTCAGAGAATCGGTTCTTGTAGCCATGACAGAAGTGTCAAATGCTTTAGTTCAAAACCGTAAATTAGCCGAACAGGCGGAGATTGCACAGCAACAAGTCCAAACCCTAAAACAATCTATAAGCAATGCTAATCTCCTTTTTAAAAGTGATATGGCTAATTATCTTGAGGTGATCACAGCACAGTCAAATGCTTTACAAGCAGAGTTAAATCTGGTTGCTGTACAACGTCAACGAAATGGAGCTTTAGTTGAACTTTATCGCGCATTAGGTGGTGGTTGGAAGTAAAGAATAGACGAGGTAAAAGGTCAAAATAAAATAAAAGCCATTTGGAAGTGCAAGGGGTACGACCAGATGGCTTTTTTACTTTTTGCCAAATTGCAGTGGAAAAAATAGAAAATCTTTTAACTTGCCGCCTAAAATCCCGTCCATCAGTGCCATGAAAGATTTTTTTAAGCAGCTTTTCGAATATAACTATTATACTAACCAACAGTTAGCAAACGAGTTTTTAGTACATCAGCAGGAAGTGCCCCAAAAGGCAGTTCAGCTTTATAGTCATATCCTGAATGCTCACCGAAACTGGAACCGAAGAGTATTACCCAACCAGGATCGTATAGACCCATGGCAGATACATTCAATTCTAGATTTTCATAGAATTAATAAAGTGAATTTCGAGAATACTACAATGATACTTAATTCAAATAGTTTAGAAGAAGTGATTGAGTTTGCTTTTAACGTTGAGCAGACCTTCGAAAACACAATAGGTAATTTGCTCTTTCATGTTATCAATCATTCTACATATCACCGGGCTCAGATAGCTACAGAATTCAGAATTTCCGGTATTACTCCTTTAAGTACAGACTATTCCACCTATAGCCAGAAGCCAAAATAATGCTCTTAGGTTTAACCTGAGTTTAATTCTACACAACAATATTTTTGCTTTTTTTAAAACCGGTAGACGTCATTATCAGTTATAAACTGACAATAAAAGATGAGTAAAGATGAAGGACCAAATTGCCTCAACAAAAGCTGTATTCACTAGAAGTTTACCCGACCCTATTACTTGCAGCAGCTCAACTATTACATTAGAAAAAACTATAGGGATAAGGAGGGTAACTTTTATAGCGCAGAAGGTGAAAAATGCATCCGGGTACTCATGGAATGTTTATTACAACGCTGTTATTTCCCCTATAAAGACCGCGATGCACTATTATCACAACTTCAATTAAAGCAGATTAGTCCTGCTTCTCTTCCTTTTTAGGCGGCGGTGGAGTTGATGAAATCTCACCGAATTCGTTTACGTACGCTATCATATTTTCAAGATCTCCTCCCGTTGCGTTCTTTTTACGCTCTTCTTTACGCTCTTTCTTTTCTTCCCTTTTTTTCAATCTTTTTTTCTCTAATTCTTTTTTCATGAAGGTTGCCTGAGATTTTGCCATATGTATTCTTGATTTTTGTTTATAAAATTTGTTGAAAAAAAAAGCATTTCCCGGATAGCGGGAAATGCTTGACGATCAATATTATATAGTGCTTACGCTACTTTTACATTTACCGCATTAGGTCCTTTGCGACCTTGTTCTACTTCAAACTCAACTGTATCGTTCTCACGAATTTTGTCGATCAAGCCAGAAGAGTGAACAAAGATTTCTTTTCCACCGTTGCTAGGTGTGATAAAACCGAAACCTTTTGTTTCATTGAAAAATTTAACTGTTCCTTTTTGCATTGTATTTGGTATTATTATTTTTAAAGATACTTATAATATCTCGTATTACTTTATTTATTTGAAAATGTGAGATTTGTGTTTCACATTATATATCAACGATTCATTTTATCAAATGTTTCTATAAGAGTTGATTAAGCCTTTTTCAACCGGATAACCTTCATAAAATGTAAGGCTTTCAACACTGGAAAAACAGGATCCACCTCAAACCATTTTTGTGCAAAATTGGCACTGTTTGGAAAACGATGGTGGTTATTTTGAAACAATTCACCTAACATGAGAAAGTCAAACGGACTCGTGTTTTTTGAATGGTCTTTGTTGTCGTAGTTTGCGTAACCATACTTATGGCCGCACCAATTAACGATAGCTCCATGCAAAGGACCCATAAGGAAATGGATAGGCAACAACAGGAACATCCACCAAAATTCAGCGAACTGAATATAGAAGCATGTGTAGGATATTCCAAAAAGAATGCGCGATGGGATGCTTGAGCCAATCCTGTCAACTATTCTCCATTGTGGATATCTTCCACCACAACCTTCTTCCGACCTTTTTACATGATCTCTGAAAGTAAGCACTGTAGCCCAGGTCATTTGAAACACGTCAGTGAAAAAATGAGGTGAATGAGGATCTTTTTCAGTGTCGCTGAATGCGTGATGGTCGCGGTGCATAGTAGCATAGGCGCAAGGGTTTAGAAAAGAAGAACCCTGACAAATATAGGTCACAAGGTAGAAAAAGCGTTCCCAAAATTTATTCATGCTAAATACCTTGTGAGAGGCATAGCGATGCAGAAAGAACGTTTGACAAAAAAGGGAAAGGAACCAATGCCCTATAAAGAAAAGAAGGATATACATATTGTATGATAATATTTATTATAATTTAATTAAAACTGGCAGCTTCTTAAGCAGTAGCTACACTACGTTTTTCTCTTCTTTTAAAAACCTTCTTTTTTGCTGGAGCCTGACTTCTTCTATTTTCTGGTTGGACAGTAAGCGGTTTAGCATTTCTATCTACCGGATAAGGATGTTCTGCAACTAGCGGAATCCGTTGTGCTGTAACTTTGTTTATATCTTTTAATAGATCCTGTTCCTCAGTACTGCAGAAAGAAATAGCAATACCTTCATTGCCAGCCCTGCCTGTTCTACCTATTCTGTGAACATAAGTTTCCGCCTGTTCTGGGAGATCGAAATTAACTACGTGCTTCAAATCATCAATATCAATTCCGCGTGAAGCGATGTCTGTAGCTACGAGAACACGAATCCTGCCATCTTTAAAGTTAGATAAAGCTTTCTGACGGGCATTCTGTGCTTTGTTACCATGAATTGCATCACTTTTTATATTGGCCTTCGTCAGGATCTTTACAAGCTTATCTGCTCCATGCTTAGTTCTGGTAAAAACAAGAACACTTTGCATTTTTTTGTCTGACAGCAAATGGATAAGCAGAGACGCTTTATTTTTTTTATCTACCTCATAGATCGCCTGCGTAACCTTTTCAGCAGTAGATGAAACCGGAGCCACTTCGATCTTTGTAGGGTTGTTAAGAATTGAATTAGCCAACGATGCTATTTCAGGAGGCATTGTCGCCGAAAAGAATAAAGTTTGCCTGTTAGTTGGTATAACTTCAATAACCTTTTTTATATCTCTGATAAAGCCCATATCTAACATGCGGTCTGCTTCATCTAAGATAAAATGACGCACTTTTTTCAGGCTGATCACTCTTTGATTAAGTAAATCTACAAGTCTTCCTGGTGTTGCAATCAGAATATCTGCTCCAACTTTCAATGCGTTGATTTGAGCATTAATAGAAACACCTCCAAAAACTACCTGATGTTTTAAACCTGTATGTTTACCATAGGCACTAAAACTATCATTGATTTGAATAGCAAGCTCACGTGTAGGACATAGTATTAAAGCTCTGATATCTCTTTTTTTACCTTTTTCTGCAGGTTGTTGCTCTAATTGATGCAGTACAGGCAGAGCAAAGGCAGCAGTTTTTCCTGTGCCAGTTTGTGCACATCCTAAGATGTCTTTTCTGTTTAATACTGCTGGAATTGCCTGTTGTTGTATTGGGGTGGGATTAGTATATCCTTCAGTTTCTAGCGCTTTTAAAATAGAAGCACTAAGATTTAATTGTTCGAATGACAAATGATTGAATTTATGTGTAATTAATGTAACTACCGAATGATTTACAAGGGAAGTTATTATTTCAAGTAGTACAATAGGATAGAAGAAGCGTGTCTGCTAAACGATTATATACAAATATACGCTTTTATCCTGCGAATGTTGTGCTTAGGTCTAGAATTATTTTATGATGGGATAGGTTGGATTACGCAGATGTGGGAATGATTACACCGATATTAGGTGGATCACACAGGTTTGGGGATGATTACACAGATTGTTTGGATGTTGACTTCCGGTATGAAGACATTTTGAACCAATGCTAGTTTAAATCGTACTGGTTAGTAAAATTAAAAGCAGGACGAAATTCCTTGGAACATCAATCCTGCCTCTATTATTTTAACTAATTCGTGTAATCATCCTAGCCATCAGGGTAATCTACTACCAATCGGTGTAATCCCACAAATAATCAGTGTAATCCCACTAACTTTTCTGCAACTGAATATTTGCAATAAGTTTAATGTTTTCGCCGATCGCCAAACCTCCTGTTTCAGTAATAGCATTATACGTTAAACCAAATTCTTTACGATTGATTGTGCCGGTAACCTCAAAACCTATTTTCTGATTTCCGTAGGCATCTTTTTCAGTTCCACCATACTCAGCATTGATCTCCACCTGTTTGGTAACACCTTTTATCGTCAGATCACCAACTAAAGTATAATTCTCGTCGTCTTTTTGAGTAAAGGAAGTAGATTGGAAATCAATGGTCGGGTAGTTCTCTGCATCAAAGAAGTCTCCTGATTTCAAATGTCCGTCTCGCTGAGCTTGATTTGTGTCAACACTGTTCACGTCAATACTAAAGTTAATATCGGCACCTTCCAGACTTCCTTCTTTGAAGCTTGCACTTCCTGTAAAGGATTTAAAAGAACCAGTTACGGTAGAGATCACCAGGTGTTTTACTTTGAACAATACTTCAGAGTGCATTGTATCAATTGTCCATTTTACAAGTTGAGCAGTGTTTTGTGTAGTTTCCATGATATAAATTTTTTATGTTTCTTTTTCTGTTTGTTGATATCACAAAATTGCAGCATCCGCAGAAGCTGTGCATTGATGTAGGTTAAAAAAGAGTCTTAACATAGATCAAGAAATTGAATCATATTTTTTTATATTGCTTTGATTTTTAACCTCAACTTATTATCGAATACAATGAAAAAAGCTGTGACCTTATCCCTGATAATTTCCCTGTTTGCAATTGAGGCTTCTGCCCAGAAAGAGCAGCTACTTAAAGAATTAGCTGAGAATGCATGTAGGTGTATTGATTCAGTAAAGACCGGGAATCTTGGAAAAAAAGAGATTACCAAGAAGATAAATGAATGTATTGACAAACAAGTTATCGCCTACCAGATAGGCTCACAACTTTCTGCTGTTGCTGCCAACGCTAATAATAGAAAGGAAAAGAAACAGGTTAACATTGTCGTTTCCGACAATCTTCAGTCCAACGAATACAAAAAGCATTATTATGAAATTGAACGCTATTTGATGGACAGCTGCGAGGCAATTAAAAGTAAAGCGGCAACTTTAGATAAAGGTTCTACATCTTCTTATTTGGTAAATGAGGAAGCGATGCGGTATTACTATGAGGGAGTAGACCAGTTGAAGACCTCTAAACTTTCAGAAGCAGCTGCAAGTTTTGAAAAGGCTGTATCTATTGATCCTTCTTTTGCCTTTGCCTGGGATAATCTCGGTATTTCTTACAGGAAGCTGAAAAAGTATGATCAAGCTTTAAACGCGTATCAAAGGTCTTTAAAAATTGATCCGAAAGGCAGTGTTCCACTGCAAAACATACCAGTAGTCTACCAGTACCTTGGAGACTATGATAAGGCTATAGAGGCTTATAAAAACCTTGCTCAGGTAGACAGGGAAAATCCGGAGGTGTTTTATGGATTAGGTTTGATATATACTCTTAACCTAAAACGTTACAAAGATGGCCTGGATAATATGTGTTTAGCCTATAATCTTTATGTTGCGCAGAGATCACCCTATAGAACAGATTGCGAAAAAGTTATTCAGCAAATTTTCAACGAAATGAAAAGAGAGAATAATGAAGCATTGTTTTATGAAACATTGAAGCAAAACAATATTTCGACAGGTAGTAAGAAAGCAGAATAAATCTACTTTAAGTAAAAATCTGTCGAAGGTTGAATAGATTCAACTTTACCGTAAATTCATGGCTTTACTTATAGCTTACCCTTTAAATCTTTTCAGGATCACCTGTCTTTTTACGTACATAATATTGGCAGGTGCTCTTTTATGTTTAAGTTCGTTTGCCATAAATTTCATATAGGGCTGCACGTATGCAAAGAAATGCTTGTATCCGGCACAGAGGTAGTTCAGGCCTTTTTCTCCTTTTTTTGTCGTATTGAAACGATTCTTGGGGCACTCGCCGAAGCAGTAGTGATAAACCTTACAGTTTTTACACAACCCTGGTAAGTCTTCCAATTTTTTCTTGTGAAACTCAGTCTGCACCTGTTCCTGTAGAATCGTGGTTATTGACTCCGTATTTATATTACCAAGCTTATAGTTGGGATAAACGTAATGATCACAGGAGAACACATCCCCATTATGCTCAATTGCCAAGGCATTACCACAGCTATTACTATAGCTACAAACGCCGGCAGGTTGGCCCATCTCATTTGCAAGGGTTGCATCAAAAACCTGAATGAAATAGTTCCCTACATCTTTCTTTAGCCACTCATTGAATACATCAACAAGGAATCGACCGAACTTCAGGGAGGGAACTGACCATGGCGCAAGGGTGCTTTCTACATTGCTTTCAGCTTGTACCAACTTCAAGCCCTCAGATGTTATATTTTCTGATATGCGTTCAACCAGTGGAATGAATTGAATATAGTTACTTCCTATGTCTTTAAGAAAATTGTAAACCCGTAAAGGATGCTCTACATTTGAATTATTAACTACGGTAAGGGTATTAAATTCTACCTTATGTTTCTTAAGTAGCTCAATCGCTTTAACCACTTTATGAAATGTTCCTTTTTGTCCTTTATCTACTCGATACTGGTCGTGAAGCTCTGCTGGTCCATCTATTGAAATTCCTACCAGGAAGTTGTTTTTGCTGAAGAAAGAACACCATTCGTCGTTAAGCAGGGTTCCATTCGTCTGAAATGAATTATGACTGTCTTCCCCTTAGCGAACTTCTTTTGGAATTCCAGCGCTTTCTTATAAAACTCAAGGCCTGCCAGGCAAGGTTCTCCTCCCTGCCAGACAAATGTAACTTCATTACCTGGTTGTTCCTGTATATATTCCCTTGTAAAGTTCTCGAGCGTTAGTTCATTCATGAAAGTATTTGGAGTGGGAAATAGTTGTTCTTTTTCCAGATAATAACAGTAGTCGCAATGGAGGTTACAAGCAGGGCCTGCAGGCTTTGTAATGAAGTTGAATGGATAAGGGTTCATTTTTTCAATTTCTAAAATAGCAAGGTAGGAAAAGTGTATGGAGTAAAAGATGATTTAAGTCACAGGAACTGACATCTTGTACTTTTTATTCTTCCACGATAATTTTTTAGTGTGAGGATATTCATTGCCATGGGCACTTCAAGCAAAAGAGACTACCTTTTTACGGGCAGTCTCTTTTCAACTAAAAATGTTATAAGCTTTCTACAGTTCGTTTCCTTTATTTTAAGGCTATTTTCTGTACTTGCGTGTAATAGTACTCTCCCGAAGAAGTTGATTTAACACCTATCCTTGCAAATACATGAGAAAGGTTCTTCAAGCTGGCAGGAAGTTGGGTCGCAATAGTTGCATTCGCGCCCAGAACAATAGTACCCATGTATGCAGTTACCCGATGTTCATATCTCGCTTCATCTGTTAGCATCGAGTTTCCTAAATATAAACGAATTGCATCTATGTTAGCCGTAGAGACCACTTTATCGACCTTAAAATTAGCTGTAATCGAGTTATTGGAAAACGAAAAGCTTTCATTGCTAATGGTAAAGTAAGGAGTAACTGGAACATCTTTTTTCGTATTTCCTTTAACTTCTATCAGTAATGTATCTGTACTCTGTTGCAGCCAGGGAGAATTGCCTTTACGAACGAGCTTATATACTCCGTCAAAAAGACTTGCGGAATAACTTCCGTCCTGATTAATATAAACAGGTATGAGAGAACGTACTTGGAAGCCATCTTGCCAAAGCTCCAGTTGAACCCCGTTAGTACGAACCCCAATCGGTTTTCCATCATGTATTACACTTCCCGATAGAGTTGATTTAGGTTCGTCATAGTTATCATAGTCGCAGCCAGCGAAAAATAAAGATGCTGATGCAAAAAGTGTTAAGAATAATTTCATTTTCATAATGCCAACAATTAATGGAATGGATTTCTGACAAGCTTTGGATTGTTGTTCAATACGTTCTGATCAATAGAGGAATAGTAGTTAAACATCTGAAAATACCTTGCTCTTACAAAACGTACGGGTCTGACCCTTTGAAATATAAATTTCCCATCATCAGGATGCCCAGGTCTAACTACTCTGTAAGGGTAAAACCCGTAAACCACCGCATTCCGATCACTTTCCGCTCCGTTCCATACTATATGTGCTATACGCCAGCGTTTTAAATCGAAATATCGATGGTCTTCGAAAGCTAGTTCAACCCGCCTTTCATTACGAATAATATCGGTAGTTAGGGTTGTGATGCTGTTGGCAGGGAAGCCTCCGTGCACCTCTCTTACTTTATTAATATAATTTTTTGCTTCGGCGCGACCAAGCTCGAATGCTGCTTCCGCTGCATTCAAATAAATTTCACCGACACGAAACCATGGCCACCAGTTGGAAGCTAAACTTGGACGTACACCATCCTGTGGATTTTCACTTACAAATTTGCGAATATAAAAACCAGTATTACTTACATACTGATCATTATCTCTTGGACCATCAAATCCAGTGAGTTTTTTACCGTCTGTATAGACTGACCCAAGATTACCTACTTTAAACCGGTAAGCACCATTATCCCACTCAGCAACACCAGCCTGGATATCTACAGGTTGAGAACGGAAAACACTTCCAGGATACACTACAGTGCCATAAAGTCTGGCATCCTTGTTTGCAAATATATCTCCAGGTGTCGAATATGAAATATAATTGCCGCTTTGATCTTTATCTTTAAGAACACCAGGAGTTCCGTCCAGATAGTCAAAGCTTTCAACAAGGCTCAAAGATGGTGTTAACATGGAGGAGCCTTCAATGTCTGTTCTAAAACTTCTTACCACATTATCATAAGTGAAACCATGGACTTTTCCGGTTGCAAAGTCTTTTGCAAATATCACTTCCTTATTCGCACTTTCAGTCATGAACAGTTTGTAAAAATTGTCTCCTTTTGATGATCCTGCAACATTGTAAAGATCATAATTGCTATTAGCAAGGATACTTTCTGAAGCTGCCAGGGATTTTTGATAATAATCATTTGCTTTATCAGCTGGGATACCAACTTCTCCACCCGGAGTAGTAATAGGAGTGGCCATTAGATTATTGTATTTTGCAATTGATCCGGCATAAAGCATTGCACGACTTTCTAATGCGAGTGCTGTGTATTTATTCGCGCGGGTTTTACTATTCGTGGTTTCCGAGAAATTTTCCTTAATTGCCTCTAGTTCATTATATATGAAATCATACACTTCAGATTCTTTTGCTCTCGGGGTTTGCAATGGGGTAGGGTCTCCACTATTATTATAAATAAGTTGGGTAGTAACTAATGGGACACCACCCATGCGTTTAACAAGTTCGAAATAAACGAAGGCCCTAATAAATCTTAACTCTGCGTTGAACTGTTTCTTCTTAACGTCTGTTAGGCTTGAGCTATACTTATCAAGATTTTCAAGTGATAAATTAATATCCCGGATAAAGGTATAGTCCCAGTATCTTCCGTAACTATCTGAATAAGTAAAGTTATTTCGACCGTTTTGATCAACATGTCCCGACCACATTGCATCATCAAATTCGCTACTCGTTCCTGTATTAAAAACACCAGAAAAAGAAGGAAGTCTGTCATAGTAGTTTGCTAGAAGACCTGTGATCATATTAGGGTCTTTCCAAATCTGTTCATCAGTTATCCTGTCTTTTGGTTGTCTTTGTAACCATTCATCTTCTTTACACCCTGCTAACATGCTTATCGCAATAGTTAACATGATTAAAAAACAATATCTATTTTTCATGATCATTCATTAAAACGTTACGTTAATTCCTAATAGGAAGGTTCTCTGTTGTGGGTATACTACAGCAGCCCTGGCATCGATCTCTGGATCAACCCCAAGATCTTTTAAATTATCTATGCTGAATAAATTTGCAGAAGAAGCATAGATGCGGAATCTTTCCATTGATAATCTGTTAGTCAACCCTTTAGGCAGTGTATAACCGAATTCAAGGTTCTTCAAACGAAGGTACCGAACGTCGTTCAGCCAAAAATCGCTGTTCCTACCATTGTTCATACTTGTACCCTTTCTGATAGCGGGGTATTTACCAGGAATCCATTCGCTATTTGGATCGTAAGGGTCTGCTCTATGCCACCTGTCTGTTAGAATATAAGCTGGGGAATTACCACCTGCATGATAAGGGTTCCTCAATTCATAATCCTGGAACCAAGATTGCATTGTTGCTCCTGCAAAATCCAGGTTTAGGTTGAAGTTTTTCCATTGCAATCCGATACTTGAACCATAACTAAGCATTGGTGCCCAGCCAGTTGGGTAACCTATCGGTCTTTCATCCATACCATTAATTACGCCATCTCCATTAACATCTTTGTATATGATATCTCCTGGCAATTGCGTTCTATTATTTTGACCATCATTGTCGATCGGGTAGTTCCTTATTTCCTCTTCAGATTGGAAACGACCAATCGCCTGGTAACCCCACCAAACTCCACCCCATCTATCTTCAATAGAATTACGGTATTGATTCCAGGAATTGCCAAACCTTGGCTTGTAAGTTGAAATGTTACGGAAGCGGGAATAAGTAGCATTTACCCCAATATTATAATTGAGCCTACCAACTTTATTAGTGAAATTGATCATTCCCTCCGCTCCACGATATTCATCCTTATTTAAGTTCTCATTTGGAAGAGAATAGCCAACTTCGCTCGGTAGTAATACATCATATCGGGCAGCCGGCCTACCAGATATAGTTTTTCTGAAAATGTCTGCAGTAAGTGAAAGTTTACTGTTTACGAGCTTCAAGTCCAGCCCTGCATTGTACGCGGTGTTCTTTTCCCATGAAAGGTTGGTTACAGGCATTCCTCTCGGACGAACACCAATAACGTATTTCCCATCTAGAACGGCACCTCCACTGTTAAAGTCGTATCCTGGTAGATAGCCGAACATACTTACTCCAGCTTCACTTCCTGTTTGTCCAACTGATGCTCTTAATTTTAGATCATTAACTACAGTTTTCAGGCCTTTAAAGAATGGCTCTTCTGAAATTCTCCATCCTGCAGATGCGCCAGGAAAGAATCCCCACCTTTTGCCCGGTGCATAGAGATAGGACGCATCATAGCGACCAAACATAGACAGCATGTATTTATCCCGGAAGCTATAGTCGAACCTTCCGATATACCCTGATCTTGCCTGATAACTCCAGCCTTCACCATAGCCTGTTAGTTCGGACAAGGTTTTAAAAGGTATGTAGTTATTAGTAGGAGCAGTGTTTGACCATTTGTTTGAACGCTCATAATCTGATCGTTCATAAGCAAAAACAGCTGCAACATTATGAGATCCGAAGGTTTTTGTGTAATTCAGCATAAACTGCCCATATCTTGCAGGGGATTCTGACTGTGCTTCGAACCTCCATCTTGCACTTTGTCCTCCACCCAGGTTATATGTATCGTTTATTCTATTATAGGTATAGAAGTCATATGAATATTGGAATCCGTCAAAATCAAGGTGGGTGTAGTTGTATGAATAAGTGAATTTAGCTGACAATCCGAAAGGGAACTTATACTCCGAGTAAAGGTTTACGTTTGCATTTTTTGTGTAATTGTCCTTGTATCCGGCAATATCTCTACTAAACAAAGCCGGGTTTAAATCGGGTCTGTTTGGTATAGCATTCATGTATTGAGGATTATCATTAGCATATGGTCCATAGGTCGGGATACTGCTAAAAAGAGACAGGATTGAAGAAAAATAGCCATCACCTCCTGGTAGCCCAACATCTCGTGTTCTTTCTAATCTGCCACTTGCCTGTGTGCCTACAGTTATTCTTTTACCTATTTTGGTTTCAATATTAGCCTGGAAATTATTTCTATTGTAATCAAAGTCCTTCATTGTAGCTTCTTGCATTGTCTTAGAGAAGGATAGATAGTATGTTGAATTATTAGAACCTCCTGAAACGGCCGCATTTACATTATATTGAGGTACATTTTTCCTCATAATGATATCATAATAGTCGTAACTCTTATAGCCAGGTTCTGTACCGCTTTCCCATTTAGCAAGCTCTTCTTTAGAATATAGTGCGCTTGGATCTTTTCCTGCATTTTGTTCAGCCTCAACTAGGCCCCGGACATATTGACCAGCATTTGCAAGTTCTGGGAATCTGGTGAGATTTTGCCAGCCATAGTAGCTGTTCAGCCTTACTTTAGCGTTATCTCCTTTGCTTCCTTTTTTGGTTGTAACAAGTACTACCCCACTACTTGCACGAAGCCCATATACCGCAGCCGCTGCGTCTTTTAGAACTGAAATACTTTCAATGTCTTCAAGATTTAAGGCATTAAAAGCATCTTCTCCAGAAACATTGGAAGTTCCGAGCCAATCTCTACTTGCATCACCACCATATGGAATACCGTCAATCACGTACAAAGGCTTGCCCATATTTCGGATTTCCAGGTTAATTCCTCTACCCGGACGTGAATCTATAGCCCTGGTAGATACCCCCGCTATTTTCCCACTTAGCGCTCCAGCTGTTGTAGTAGATGACGACCGGACCAGATCCTCAGATTTAATGGTACTTACCGCTGTCGATACCTTTCTTTTAGATTGTGAACTATACCCAACAACTACTACTTCTTCCAGGCTTGAAGCTTTCTCTGTTAGTACTACATTAATTGTTCTCTGGCCTTTTACCTGAACCTCCTGGTTCTCAAATCCTATATAAGAGAAAACGAGTGTTTGATCTCCATCGGCAACATTAATGGAAAAGACACCATTTGCATCTGTTACTACCCCTGTTTTCGATCCTTTCACAATTACACTGACTCCTGGAAGTGTAGTTCCTTGTTTATCAGTTACTTTGCCTGTAACTACAATACGTTGTGTAGCTAATTTTGTAATATCAAGTTTCGCGGCTTTAGATATAACGAAATTGCTGTCGAAGCTTTTTGAATATAAAGGGGATTCCCGCCTTATCTGTTCGCCAGGGTTGGGATTAATAATACTGGCTTGTGCTGAAAATAACGGAGCCCATATAAGAACTAAGGAGCCCTTTAGGGTCAGCAGCAATTTATTTTGAAGGTGGGTGTTATCCCTCCTTACTTGTTTGGTAAAATGTTTAGACATGAGTTGTATGCTTAATTTTTTAATTCATGTATGGATAGTTTGAATTAACAGAGCCATTTAGGCTCGCCTTGTTTTGGGAGCACTATGGCTGTAACTTATTTGCTTCTATATTTCATGCTTATTTGGTTTGTTTGATTAGTTAACCGGCTTGGATTAATTCGGCTCTCAAAAAATACTCGATCGTTTTTTCTTCATTTTTTACTGATTAGTTGGTAATTGATTTGGTTAAACTTAAAATCGTCTATAATTAGAAAAACGTCATATAGACACTTAATTGGTTGCTCGTATTGATACCTTTTCTTGCTGTTTTCTCCCGTTTAGAAATTGGTTAATTTTTAGAAATGCAGCTTCTAGACTTCACGCATATCCTTTCATATATAGCTCCTAAGGCCAAAATTAGGGTAATAGAGGGATGTTAGTAGGGGGGGGATATTTAAAAACAAGGGGGTAAATAGGTTCTTTATGGATAGAAAGAGCCATGTAGGGCGATTAGATTGAGATCTGAACTCTGACATTGAAGAATCAAGTTTAATAATGCAGGAGGGCTTGCTATTTATCTATAGTAATGAAAAAATGATTTTGGATTTCACGTATTACCAAGTCGCGGTACCTTAAAAGGTGATCCCTAATCTTAATAGGTTCAAGTTCAAACTGGAAGAACTGATGAGACGGGAAGATCATAGTCTCAAAATTTAGCTATAAACAAAAAAGGCTTCTTTCCGTAGAAAAAAGCCTTTTTTGTTTCTGTGGTATCAGCTGGAATCGAACCAGCGACACAAGGATTTTCAGTCCTTTGCTCTACCAACTGAGCTATGATACCGTCCCTTTTGGTGATGCAAATGTAAAGTCTTTTTTCTGATATCCAAACTTTATAAAGCTATTTTTTCTTGCTTTTAAGCCAGTAACAGGCGGTTTTTTACGGAACAGCCTAAGGATCAGAAGTAAAAGATCCCGCTGTGAGATGAAAAAAATATTATTTTTTTATAAAGATACCGTTTAGCTTGGATACGCTGAGGTTTCTGACGTTTTCATGGGACATTAAATAAATAAAAAAGTCCCTGCCGGTAGGGCAGGGACTCCTAATTTCTATACTTGTGAGATTACAAAGTACCGATCAATTGAACTAAATCAATGATTTTGTTTGAATATCCCCACTCGTTATCGTACCATGAAACAACTTTAACGAAGTTTTCATTTAAAGCGATACCTGCTTTAGCATCAAAGATTGAAGTACGAGCATCACTTAAGAAGTCTGTAGAAACTACTTCGTCTTCAGTATATCCTAAAATACCTTTTAATTCGCCTTCAGAAGCTTCTTTCATTGCAGCCTTAATAGCATCGTAAGAAGCTGGTTTGTCTAATTTAACTGTTAAGTCAACTACAGAAACGTCTGCTGTAGGAACACGGAATGCCATACCAGTTAATTTACCTTTTAATTCAGGGATAACCAATGCAACCGCTTTAGCAGCACCTGTAGAAGAAGGGATGATGTTTTGGTAAGCACCACGACCACCTCTCCAGTCTTTTGCTGAAGGACCGTCTACAGTTTTTTGAGTAGCAGTAACCGCGTGGATAGTACTCATCAAACCTTCAACGATACCGAACTTGTCATTTAACACTTTAGCGATAGGAGCTAAACAGTTAGTCGTACAAGATGCGTTAGAAACAATATTTTGATCTGCTTTTAATGACTTGTGGTTTACACCCATTACGAAAGTAGGAGTGTCGTCTTTTGCAGGAGCAGACATAACTACCTTTTTAGCACCAGCCTGAATGTGTTTTCCAGCTGTTTCCTGGGTTAAGAATAAACCAGTTGATTCGATTACTACTTCAGCACCAACTTCATCCCATTTAAGGTTTGCAGGGTCTTTTTCAGCAGTAACACGGATAGTTTTTCCGTTAACAACAAGGTTACCATCTTTAACCTCGATTGTTCCTTTGAACTGTCCATGAGTTGAATCATATTTTAGCATATAGGCCATGTAATCTGGTTCAACTAAATCGTTGATACCTACAATTTCAATGTCAGCGCGCTCTACAGCAGCTCTAAATGCTAAACGGCCAATACGACCGAATCCGTTAATTCCAACTTTCATTTCTATTAATTTTTATTCGTGTAATAATTTAAAATATTATAAATAGGCTTCCTGACGATCATAGCAATTTCTAATTGATAAAGTGAGGCGGTCTCTCTCAAAATGTCCTGGAAAACATCAGCAACGGCACCAGTAAAATACAGAGATGAATTGGGGTGTTTCTCTGCTAAGGGAAGGATATATGTCTCAAAGTATAATTTCATGCCCCTTCTGACCAGGCTGCTAACATATTCTTCATCACTATATTCTGCCAGAAACTCAGTGAATGAAGTAAGATAGAGTACAGGTTGTGAATGCCGGTACACTTTATCCAGAATTTGCTTGCGCTCAGGATGGTATTTCTGCACAAATATATGCTCAAATTTCTTTGGCATTGTACCCGTGAGGTAATCTTTTAATAAATTTCTGCCGAGCCAGTTTGCTGAACCCTCATCTGCAAGGATATAGCCTAATCCAAAATTGTTTTCTTTAATCTTTCTACCATTATAATAAGCAGCATTTCCGCCACTTCCCAAAACACAAATGATACCTGGCTTTTTGCCAGCAGTTGCAAGTGCGGAAGCAGAAAGGTCATGGTCAACTACCACTTTGGCATACCTGAAAAACTCAGTGAACGCTTCTGAAATGATCTCTTTTCGGTCTTTTGAGGAAGCCCCGGCTCCAAAGAAATATATCTTTTTTATCTCCTCGGCGTAATTGATCAGCTCGTTGTTCTTATTTAACAGCGAGCTGATAGATTTTTTTCCTGTAAGATAAGGGTTAATGCCGGGAGTCCTGAATTCAGAGATAATTTGCCCTTTATCAGATAATTTCCAGTCAGCATTTCTTGAACCACTATATATTACAGCAATCATTCTATTCTATATCGACAATATATTAGCCATTTCCAACAAATCCTCTTCCAATTTGAAAGTATGATTGTGGATTGCCTCCTGGAGGTCGGTAAGCTCAACTTTATTATTTCTTAAGCCAACCATTTTTCTGTTTTCTCCTGCCAGCAGTGCTTTAACAGCTGCGTATCCCAAACGTCCGCCTAAAACACGGTCGAAACTGCTTGGAGATCCTCCGCGCTGCAAATGTCCTAAAATCGTAACTTTTATATCGTAAAAATTGAATTTTTCTTTTACTCGTTTTGCAACATTATAAGCTCCTCCATTTTTGTCGCCCTCAGCAATGATCACAATGCTTGAAGTCTTCTTTTCCGAACCCTGCTCAAGTTTATCGATCAGTTCATCGATCGCTGTTTCCTTTTCGGGAAGAAGGATAGCTTCTGCTCCGCCAGCAATACCAGCATGCAGAGCAATACAGCCAGAATCACGCCCCATCACTTCAATGAAGAATAATCTGTCGTGAGATGCGGCTGTGTCACGAATCTTATCGATCGCGTCGATAACCGTATTGGTTGCCGTATCGTACCCTAACGTGTAATCAGAGCCGTAAAGGTCATTGTCTATAGTCCCCGGAACGCAAATAACAGGTATGTCGAATTCTCGTGATAAGAATTCAGCGCCGGTAAAAGTACCGTCACCTCCAATTGGAACTAAGGCGTCAATTCCTTCTTCTTTTAAATTTTTGTATGCAAATGCACGTCCTTCGGGAGTTCTGAAATCCATGCATCTGGCGGTCTTAAGGACAGTTCCGCCCATCTGGATTATATTACGTACCGAACGTGCATCCATCGGTACGAACTTCTTATCAATCATGCCCTGATAGCCTTGTTGAATACCAACAACTTCTTTGCCCAGATATATTGCAGTTCTTACAACTGCTCTGATACAGGCATTCATTCCTGGGGCATCACCTCCTGAAGTGAATACACCAATTTTTTTTATTTCTGCCACGACTGAAAAAATTAATTGCCGAATATAGGTGTATTTCCTACACTAAGTTAAAAAAATGTAGAATTATTTTTCCACTTTTGTGCCGGGATATAACCACCAATAAAGATAAGGCTTAATTTTAATATTATCATTTTGCAAACCGCACTGCCAAAATTTGATTCCGTATTCTCGGTCGACTGTGTCATCTTCGGCTTTGAAGAAGGTGTTCTTAAAATTCTTTTGATAGAACGTAACGAAGAGCCTTTCAAAGACTGGTGGGCACTCCCAGGTTTATTTGTTGCGCCGGATGAAAGTATTGATGAAGGAGCAGAGCGTATCCTCAATGAGTTGACAGGATTGAGCAATATCTACATGGAGCAGCTGTATACTTTCGGAGATGTAGATCGTCACCCGGAAGGACGGGTTATTACGGTGGCTTACTACGCATTAATCCGTTTGAGCGGCAAGAATGAGTTGCATCCGCACTCCAGGTACGCAAGAAAGGCTTTCTGGCATCCCGTAAATGAGTTACCTAAACTGGCCTTTGACCACTCCCTGATCTTTGAGAAAAGTCTAGAGAAGATCAGACGGAGGATAAGTTATCAGCCCATCGCTTTTGAGCTACTGCCAGAGAAATTTACTCTTACCCAGTTGCAGAATGTTTACGAAGCAATACTAAGCAAGAAGCTCGATAAACGTAATTTCCGTAAAAAGATGCTGAATTACGGAATTTTAAAGGAACTGGATGAGAAACAAAGGGGAGTTTCCTATCGTGCCGCTACTTTATACAAATTCGATCGCCGCAAATACGCTAAGCTATTTCAGAAGGAATTATCCTTTATGAAGGAATAGCAGTGTTTAAAATGCCAACGTTACTCCATAAAAAAAGGGTTTAGTGATTCGATTCGCTAAACCCTTTCTTATTTCCAGGACTATTTGTTTAACCTCTATGCTCTACGTGGTATTCCACAAGATTATCTATAGGAGAACGCACTAATTCACCCATTTGCATCCCGTATTCTCCAGCCACCTCTTCCAGAATATCTCTGAAACTATAGGCTACAGAACCAATGCAGTTGAAAGAAAAATTCTGATAATTGGGGTAATGACTCACCAGGTTTTTGAAGAAATCGGTAAAAGCTTGTTTCACGATTCCACGGGTATAAGTTCTGTCAGAAGTCTCCTCATAAACAAATTTAGCAAAGCTTGCGCAAAATCTGCTAGCCAAGGGCTTTGAATAAACGTTTTCCTGGATGTCGTCCGGAGTTAATTGAAAAGTGTTCCAAAAGCTGTCTCTTACACTTTGCGGCATATATCCCCGTAAATAGTCGATCAGCAATTTCTTGCCGATATGACATCCACTTCCTTCATCACCTAAAATGTAAGCACCCGAATCTATCTGCTCTACAATCTCTTTACCATCATAGATACAGGTATTCGTACCTGTTCCTAAAATAGCGGCAAATCCTGGTTTATCACCCAGAAGGGCTCTTGCTGCAGCCAATAGATCGTGACCCACAAAAATTTTACTGTGAGTGAAAACCTGTGCGAATGCCTCTTTAATTTCATTTGCTTTTTCCTCATTATGTACTCCTGCGCCGTAAAAGTTAACTTCGGCAACCGCAGGGAGATCAAGATCCGCAGGTAAATTCTTTTTTAAAGATTCTACGATATATTCCTTCGTTACGAAATACGGGTTATATCCTTCGGTATTAAAATATACTTTCTTGTTCTCCTTATTTAGGAGGCACCAATTTGTTTTTGTTGAGCCTCCGTCTGCAATAATGATCATTTCTTATAATTTAGATAGCTAATGTAAAAAAAACCTGAAAACTTTAAGTGCCATATCAGCTTTATTGTTTTAAGAAATTACTTAAGCAGCTTTCTGAAATTAATTTGTCTTGAAAATGCTGCTTCTCTCCGTATAAATATGTTAATTTGATTATGGCTATTGATCTTCGCAGCGATACTGTAACGCAACCTACCAAAGAGATGCTTGAAGCTATGTTTGCAGCAAGGGTGGGAGATGATGTTTATGAAGAGGACGAGACCGTAAATGCCCTTGAAGAAAAACTTGCGCATATGTTTGGAAAACAGGCAGCCTTGTTCTGTCCTTCAGGCACAATGACCAACCAGATAGCTATTAAGATCCAAACAAATCCCCTTGATGAAGTGATCTGTGACAAGAGTTCGCATGTATATCTGTATGAGGGTGGAGGAATGGCCTTTAATTCAGGCGTTTCTATCAGGACTATTCAGGGAGACCGAGGTCGTTTAACAGCTGAACAGATAGAACTTAATATCAATCCTCATAATATACATCATGCCATTAGCAGATTGATCGTGCTCGAAAATACGGCAAACAGGGGCGGCGGAAGTTATTATACGTTGAATGAGATTGAGCCGATCTATCACCTGGCTAAATTGAAAAAGCTCTCTTTGCATTTAGATGGTGCCCGTATTTTTAATGCTTTGGTTGAAACCGGAGAGCATGCAAAGGATTATGGCCATCTCTTTGATACAATTTCGGTATGTCTTTCTAAAGGATTAGGAGCTCCTGTCGGTTCAGTATTATTGGGCGATATAGATTTGATCCGACGGGCAAGAAGGATCCGCAAAGTTTTGGGGGGAGGGATGAGGCAAGCAGGATACCTCGCAGCAGCGGGAATTTATGCTTTAGAGCACCATATAAATCGTTTAAAAGAAGATCACCTACATGCGAAGGTGATTGGTAAAGAACTTGCATCACTATCGGTAGTGAGAAGGGTCCTTCCTGTAGATACAAATATAATCATAGCTGAACTGGACAGTCACCTAACTGCCGACAGCTTTGTACATCATCTTGAAAAACATGGTATCAGAACCTCCTCATTTGGAGCTCAACACGTTCGCCTTGTAACACATTTAGGGGTAAAAGCCTCAGACGTAGATATGGTGATTTCAAGTTTAAAAAAGGAATTCCACTAGTGCTTTGTTAGTGATTTTGTTGGTTTAGTCACATCTTCAAGCAAAATTCAGAAGGGAAATTAACTATAGCGATAAACCCCAACGCACTCCCATGACTATACACGCGACCGCTTAAATACGATTCAGATACGATTCAATTCCGATTCAGACCCGTATAAACTGCCATCCCCACAGGGATATAAAACGAACCTCTATCCTTTTTAAATCCTGCTTTTAAAATCTTTCATATTAACTAAGGGTTAATTTGGCTGGCAGTTGCTAAATCCTTTAAAGCTTATCGGATTAATACTGGTACATATTTTTACACAGAAACAAGATTCTTTTTCCTAAAATTGCAAATGCCTTTTTTGAGGAGACTAGGCTTGCTGGTATGAACGAGGACTTCTACAAATACATCTTTAATAAGCATCAACACATTGAGGCTGTTCCTTCTAATGAAGAAATTGCAACCTGGGCGTTGCGAGTGATCAGATTACTTTATCCTGAACAAGCGAAAACGATGTTTGCGTCAGTAAAGGAGATTGAGCTGCAGCTTAGGGGACTAGAAGATGAGCTGAAGAAAATTATGGATGCAACCACTGCATGTCGCGATTGCGATAGTTCGCGCAGAGCAGGATTGTTTTTTCAGAACCTTCCTGAGTTGTACCGGGTTTTAAATACTGATGTGAGGGCTATCTTGGATGGGGATCCCGCAGCAAAGAGCGAATTCGAAGTGATCAGGACCTATCCCGGGTTTTATGCCATATCGTTTTATCGATTGGCCAATGCATTATACAAACTGGAAATTCCTTTACTCCCACGTATCCTGACTGAGTATGCCCATTCGAAAACGGGAATTGATATCCATCCAGGAGCAGATATAGGAGAGTATCTCCATATCGATCATGGAACAGGTATCGTTATCGGCGAAACTACAGTGATCGGTAAGAACGTAAAACTCTATCAGGGAGTAACTCTAGGAGCCTTAAGTGTGGAAAAGCAAATGGCATCTATAAAAAGGCATCCTACCGTTGAAGATAATGTAGTGATCTATTCAGGGGCAACTATCCTGGGTGGTGAAACTATTATTGGACATCATAGCATTATTGGAGGCAATGTATGGGTTACGAAATCCCTCCCTCCACATTCTATCGTTTACCACGAAGCCAGAATAAAAGTGGTAGAAAGACAAGTTAAAGATTAAAACCTACAATGGCCAGACTTATAGATTTAGTGGGCAATACGCCACTGGTTGAAATAAACAGATTAAATACCAACCCTAACGTTAGGGTTTACGCGAAGCTCGAAGGTAACAATCCTGGCGGAAGTGTGAAGGATCGCCCTGCATTGAATATGATAAAAAGTGCATTGGAGAGGGGGGATATTAAAGCTGGAACAAAATTAATCGAAGCAACCAGCGGAAATACAGGAATAGCTTTAGCAATGATTGCCAGACTATTCGATCTGGACATTGAACTGGTAATGCCAAGCAACTCTACTAAAGAGAGAACACTTACAATGGAAGCATTCGGTGCCAAGGTAACTTTACTCGAAGGCATTGAAGCTTGCCGGGATTATGCAGAGGAGAAGGGAGCTACCGGAGACTATTTCTTATTAAACCAATTCGCTAACCCTGATAATTACCTTGCTCATTATAAATCTACCGGGCCCGAGATCTGGAACGATACCAAAGGAGAGATCACGCACTTTGTGAGTGCTATGGGAACTACCGGTACCATCATGGGAAATTCCATGTATTTTAAGGAGAAGAACTTGGCTATACAGATAGTCGGCTGTCAACCAACGGAAGAGTCATCTATTCCTGGGATCAGACGCTGGCCTATTGAATATCTTCCTAAGATCTTCGATCCTCAACGAGTGGACAGGGTAATAGACATCTCCCAGGCGGACGCAACAGAGATGACCCGAAAGCTTGCTAAAGTTGAAGGGATTTTTGCCGGAATGAGTAGTGGTGGAGCAGCCGTAGCAGCATTAAAAGTTGCATCAGAACTAGAGAAAGGTGTGGTTGTATTTATAGTTTGCGATAGGGGCGATAGGTATCTGAGCAGCGATTTGTTCGGTTAATTTAAACAATACTTCCAATATTCTCTTTTATTTGATATGAGGATATTGTCAGCTATTGGAGGAGGATTAGCGGGAGCTACTGCCCTCAATTTATTACATGAAGTGACCAGGCGATTTGATAAAGATGCGCCAAGAATGGACTTGATGGGAATGGATGCTTTATCAAAAGGTTTAAATAAAGCCGGTCAGCCTGTGCCCGAAGATGATAATTTGTATAAATTAACCCTTGCAGGGGATATCATTAGTAATACCTTTTATTATAGTCTTGCAGCTGCCGGAAGAAAAAAATATGTATTACCTAAGGGAACTGCGCTTGGATTGTTAGCAGGACTCGGTGCTCTATTCCTGCCTCAGCAATTGGGCCTAAATCCGGTACATAGTAATAAAACTCTTAAAACGCAATTACTTACAACCAGCTTTTATTTATTTGGTGGGATTATAGCGTCGTATGCAGCCAAGAAAATTGAAGAACGCCTTAATAAGCAGACGGACAATCATCCTTATTTATGGGTTTAAAATAAAAGAAGCCACTTTAATAAAAGTGGCTTCTTTGTTATCCGGTTTTGAAAGATCAATGTTTGCCTTTACCTCCGCCATTACCTTTACCTCCACCGTTTCCATTCCCCTGTCCGCCGCCAATTCCTCCTTTATTGCCGTTTCCGTGAGACTTAAAACTTGCTACTCCTCCTGCTTTTGTTTTCGAACCACCTCCTTTTGAATTGTTTCCGGCAACTCTATTTCCAGCATTCTTTTGCCTTATGGTAACCTGAGCACCCTTTTTGTTTTTATAGCCCACATATTTCACTCGGTCTTCCTGAAACTGAAGGTAAGGGGTGGGTCTGTTAATTACCACTTTGTATCCATTGAATAAATTGTAACCCTGATAACGGGAGGGCAAAGCATTGGCAAATACCCATTGGCCGTTATTTAAATAGATGAACTGCCTCTTGGGAACATAGTAATAGCTTTCTATATCAGGCAAATAATAATAGTCTACATGATTGTAGCCGGCGGGGCCCCAGGAGGGTTGAGACCCAAGATTTATATTAACATTAATTTGTGCTTTTGAATCAATATTTACCGCAATAGCGAGCAGTAAACAAAAAAATAAATTTCTCATAATATATCTAAGTTTTGTGTGTTTATTTTGTATTAACAGAACATTGTAATAATTGTTAAAACAGTTTTTTTATCTGGTTTTTGCGGTAACTTTGTTACCTAATAAAACGTAGATGTGGGGTTGGATAACGCTGGGTTGGAACGATAAATTAATGCTGATTCATTTCCCGTGTAATTTCCTGATTTTTTAATTAATGCTTTTTGAGGAAAGAGTGAATGGATAGATTTTGACATAAGCAAACAGGACGATTCAGGACGTTAACAAGTGTTATCATCCTGCCATGAAAGGTGAAATCGTTCCCGGCAACGATTGCACAAATATTTATAAAGCGTAGTATTTTTTTTGTGACGAAAGTGCGTAACATTGTTCTTGATTCAACCAATTAAGAGCTGTAGCCCTTAAATAATCAAAACATTTAAACAAAAAATACCACAAAAGTGGGGTGGAAGAGTATTGTCTCTACCGCCGACAAGAAAAGGAAAATTAGAATAAATTCTTAATAAACCTAAAAGTTAATATTTATATTTTTTATGAGGAAAGCAATACTATTGTTGTGTGGTCTGTTCGCCTTCATGGTAACAGCGTTTGCACAAACCCGGCAAGTAACGGGTAAGGTAGTTGACAAAAAAGGGGAAACCCTTATTGGCGTAAGTGTGGGCTTAAAAGGAGCTAATACTGGCGTTAGTACAGATGTCAACGGTAATTTTAAAATAAATGTTCCTTCGACAGGCAGCCATGTTTTAGTTTTTAAATATGTAGGATTTAAAACTAAAGAGGTTTCTGTTAGTCAGCAGTCGAAGATTTCTGTGACGCTTGAAGAATCGTCGACAGAACTCGATGCTGTTGTTGTGGTAGGTTACGGAACTGCAAAAAAGAAAGACCTGACAGGAGCGGTTGCTACAATTAACTCTGATGTAATTGCGGCTGCTCCAGTTTCTTCAGCACTGCAAGCCATGCAAGGTCGCGTTTCCGGGGTTCAAATAACAACAACCGAAGGTTCGCCAGATGCTGAGATGACTATTCGTGTGAGAGGCGGGGCATCAATTACCCAAAGTAGTTCTCCATTATTTGTTGTTGACGGTTTCCAATATACCTCAATGCCTGATATTGCTCCAACTGATATCGAGTCAATGACTGTTTTGAAGGATGCATCATCTACCGCAATTTATGGTTCCAGAGGTGGTAATGGTGTAGTGCTAATTACTACTAAAAGTGGTAAAAGCGGTAAGACTAGCGTTTCTTATTCTGTTTTCGGAGGAACTAAACAACTAGCAAATAAGTTGGATTTGATATCTCCTTACGATTACACCAAGTGGCAGTATGAGCGCGCCTTGCTTGATAATAGTATTACTGACTATACAAAGTATTTTGGAAATTACCAGGATATGGATCTTTATAAAAACGTTCCAACCAATGACTGGCAGGATATTGTTTTTGGTCGGACTGGTACTACTTATAATCAAAACTTAACCATTTCTGGCGGTACAGATAAAACCAAATTCAGCGTAAGTCATAGTTATGTTAAGGACAAAGCAATTATGCTTTTATCTGGATTTGAGCGCCATAATGCGAACTTTAAATTAAATCAGAAATTATACGATAAATTATCCTTGGATTTAGGTTTTCGTTATGCAGATATTAAAACAGAAGGCGCGGGAGCAAATGAGCAAAGAGAAGTTTCATCAGCAGATTCAAGATTGAAAAATGTAATGATTTACCCTGCAATTCCAGTTGCTGGTTTATCAAACTCAACAGAAACTGACCCAGATTTCAATCTTTACAACCCGATTGTTTCAATTACAGACAATGATCAATTTGTTCATCGCAAAACGTATAACTTAAGTGCTGCTGTAAATTATGATCCAAACAAGGTATTGAGGTTTAGATCTGAATTTGCATATGACGGCTATCGCAATGACCAAGATCGGTTTTATGGAAGAACAACGTATTATGTTACAAATGTTCCAACGAGTACCAATCAAGGGTTTCCAGCTCTGACTCTTACAAATACAAATCGTAATGGAATTAGAAACACCAATACCTTGAATCTTGACTTGAAGAAATATTTGAATAAAGATCATAATCTGACCTGGCTAGTGGGACAGGAATTCATTAAAACATCTTCAATTGATTTAACGAATGTCGTTCACGGATTCCCAGCTACCTTTACTTTTAATAATGCCAGGAAGTTGACCACACAGGGGAAAGATGCCTTTTCAATCAATAATAATTATGGTTTTGAGGATAAGCTGTTCTCTGTATTTACTCGTGCAAATTACGATTATAAAAGTAGATATCTTTTTAGCGCGACTTTTAGAGCTGATGGGTCTTCGAAATTCCTAAAAAATCAGTATGGTTATTTCCCAGGAGTTTCTGCTGGATGGAGAATTTCAGATGAAGATTTCATGAAAGTGACAAAATCATGGTTAAATGATTTGAAATTGAGAGCTAGTTATGGAGCGGTTGGAAATAATGATATTCTTTCGGGTCAAGGAACAACTGTTTATTCAAGTACCAATACTTCTTATGTAAATGGAGCAACTAGCTTCTGGGCCCCTTCCAAAATCCTTCCAAATCCTGAGTTAAAGTGGGAAACTAATATTACTAGAAACCTAGGAGCGGATTTCACTTTGTTTAATTCGAAATTGTCAGGTACACTGGAAGCCTATAAAAACAGTACAAAAGATCTGTTAATGTTATTCCCTCTTTCTGGAGGTTATACTGGTCAGTATCAGAATATTGGTCAGACTGAGAATAAAGGCTGGGAGGCATCGCTAAATTGGAGTGCCATAAGAAAAAAAGATTTTGACCTGACTATCAGTGCGAATATCAGTGCTAATAAAAATAAAGTTGTTTCTCTGGGCGGCGTTCAAAATATTTCTCAGGGTTCTGGTTGGGCTTCTACCGCAGTTGGAGTAGATTATCTAGTTGAACCAGGAAGTCCTATTGGCAATATGTACGGCTATGTGAGTGACGGTAGGTACGAAGTTTCTGATTTTTCTGGCTTCGCCTCAAACCGCTGGAATTTGAACAGTGGTGTTGCTGACGCCACGACAGTAGTTGGTACTATTAGACCCGGTAGTCTCAAATTGAAAGACTTGAACAACGATGGAAAGATTGATTTGTCAGATCGAAAAGTAATCGGCAATGCAAATCCTCTTAATGTTGGCGGATTTAATATTAACGCAAGGTACAAAAGCTTTGATTTTGCAACTTACTGGAACTGGAGCTATGGAAATGATGTGTATAACGCAAATAAAATTGAATACACCTCAACAAGTCAGTATAGTTCAAGAAATATGCTTTCGATAATGGAGAGCGGGCAGCGTTGGAACAATCTCCGTGAGGACGGTACAATCAGCAACGATCCAGCCGAGCTTACTGCAATGAATGCTAATACAACTCTATGGTCTCCTTATATGAGCAGATACGTTTTTACGGACTGGGCTGTTGAAGATGCTTCGTTCTTAAGATTGGGTACTGTTACCTTGGGTTATAGCCTTCCTAAAAAGCTTATCTCTCATATTGGAATTAAAAATGCAAGAATTTATGCTTCTGGATATAATCTTCTATTATTCACAGATTATACAGGTTTTGATCCAGAAGTTTCTACTCGTCGTCAAACTCCTTTGACTCCAGGCGTAGACTATTCTGCTTATCCAAAAAGTAAATCTTATGTATTTGGATTAAATGTTAATTTCTAAACGACAGACGAAATTAAAATGAAACGATTTATAACAATAATAACACTAGCATCAGTTCTGGGCGTTACCTCAGGCTGTAAAGATATGCTGGATGCTCCAGCCCAATCAACCCTGGACGAATCTGTAATTTTCTCTGATCCAAGTTTGGCTCAGGGAAGTATTGTTGGTATTCTCCATTCTTTTGGTGAAACTAACTCTTATCGTGGACGCTACCTGGTAAACTATGGGATAAATACTGATGTTGAGGTTTATAACAGTTTGAAAAGTACTGCTGATGAAAAATCTCGGTTAGCTAACTATAACACCAATGCAAATAATAGTCAAATGAATACAGACAATAATGCTTGGGCTGTATTTTATGAAGCTATAGAGCGTTCCAACTTAGCTATAGCTGGTTTACGTAAATATGGAAATGTTCAAAATAACCCCGCACTGGCACAGCTATTAGGAGAGGCATTGACTCTGCGTGCTGTTCTTTATAATGACCTAATAAAAGGTTGGGGAGATGTGCCTGCACGTTTTGAGCCAATGACCACCCAAACTGTTTACCTTCCCAGAAGTGATCGGGATGCGATCTATAAACAGCTTTTGGCAGATTTGGACGAGGCTGCGTCTTTGCTTCCATGGCCTAATGAAACAGCTACTACATCAACTGTAGAGAGAGTTAATAAAGCTTTTGCTAAAGGCCTTAGAGCACGCTTGGCGTTAGCAGCTGGAGGTTATGCTCAAAGACTTGATGGAACTGTGCGATTAAGTAATGATCCTGAACTAACTCGCGATAAGATGTATGCCATTGCTAAGAAGGAATGTTTGGATATCATTAACAGCGGAAAATTAAAGCTGTTAGGTTTTAAAGAAGTTTTCACTAATCTAAATCAGGAAGTTGTTACTGCTGGTCAAGAATCAATATGGGAAATTCCATTTGCTGAGGGCCGTGGTCGTGTGACTTTTGATTTAGGAGTAAAACATACGACAATAGATAAATATACTGCTCAAAACAAAGGTGGGACTGATGGTCCTAACCCAATCATGTGGTATGAATATGATAAGGATGATGTACGTCGTGATGTTTCAGTTGTTCCTTATGAATGGACAAATGGTATTCAGGTTCCTACCGCTTTAAGCCGCTGGTATTTTGGAAAATATCGTTATGAGTGGATGAAGAGAAGAGTTACTTCTAGTAACGATGACGGGTTAAACTGGATGTATATGCGTTATTCGGACGTCATCTTAATGGCAGCAGAGGCAATCAATGAGCTGGATGGACCCGCAGCAGCAGCACCTTACTTGAAAATGATTAGGGAGAGGGCTTTTCCTAACAGTCCAGCGAAAGTTACCAACTATATGGCTCAGGCTACGGCTTCAAAGTCTTCATTCTTCAATGCTATTGTTGACGAGAGAGCTCTGGAGTTTACAGGCGAGATGCTTAGAAAGGCAGATCTAATTCGTTGGAATTTACTAGGGACAAAACTTGCAGAGGCAAAACAGAAGCTCCAACAGTTGGAAACCAGAACAGGAAAGTACCAGGGCTTAATGACTAAGATTTATTATCGTACAGCTGCAGATGGGGAAACTGTCGAAATTTACGGTTTAAATGCGGGCGATACAGAAACAGGAGCAGCAGCGGCCGGTTACACAACTAATAAAACGTGGACGCTTTCTTCAAGTTCTGATGTCAACACTTATTGGGACGCCCTGTATTTAAAAAATCCAGACGAACAGCAAGTGTGGCCTATCTGGCAGTACTTCCTTGATAACTCCAATGGTACTTTAAATAACAATCATTTAAAACTTTAGTAATTCATAAACTAATATGAATATAAATAAGATACTAATAGGCTTCCTTTTTGCGGCCGGGGCGGGAGCTTTCCAAGGCTGTAACGATGATGCTATGTCGGAAATTACAACCCTTCAACTTGAAAGGGCTTTATCCCCAACTGAAATGACAGCTGCAGTTGTTAATAAAACTGGAGTTAAATTAACTTGGACTCCTGTTGGGACAGCCAAATATTACAAAGCAGAAATTTTCGAGTCGGCTGATTTCTCTGGATCAGCGGTTAAAACTGTTGATAGTATTGCAATTGCTAAAATTCCTTATACCATTACTGGGCTTTCGGGAGAAACGACTTATTACGCTCGTGTAAAAGCATTAGGTACAGGAAACGAAGATTCTAAATGGGTTTCAGCATCTTTTACGACTGATGCAGAGCAAATTCTTCAGGATGTAAATCCTCAGAAAATGACGGCAACGACTGTAACGATAAACTGGCCTGCAGGTGAAACTGCAACTTCTATTGTTCTTACTCCTGGAAATATTACCAAAACAGTTACCCCTGCTGAAATTGCAGCTGGTGAAGCTGTCGTTACTGGCTTAACACAGGGTACTAGCTACACTGTTAAACTTATGAACGGAACAAAGACACGTGGTACAAAGTCTTTCGTGGCTGGGGAGATTCCTGTTAGTTCCACTCAAAGTTTAGCAACTGTAATCGCAAGTGCAAAGGATGGAGATGTGTTTTCATTGCTGGCTGGAACTTATGCTGTAAACGGAGATTTGGCTATCAATAAATCTATCACAATTAAAGCTGCTACATCAACTAACAAGCCGCTTATCACTGGTGCTACGATAAAGATTAACGCAAATGCAGGGTTGACATTGAAAAACCTTGTATTAGACGGAACAGGGTCCTCTGGAGATCAAACAATTATTTACAATGAGGATCAGACTAGTGCTTATGGAGCTTTAAGTGTTCAGGATTGTGAATTAAAGAAGTATGTAAAAGGTTTGGTTTATGTAAATAAAAAAGCCCTTATTGAATCAGTAGTTATGAGCGGCAATATTATTTATGAAATAGAATGTAGTGGAGGAGACTTCATTGACTTTAGGACTGGTATCGCAAAAACTTTCTTGTTCGAGAATAATACCGTTTACAATAGTTGTCATGCCAGAGATTTATTCCGGATGGACGTAACTGGGGCTACTAACTTTAATTCAATTACAAGTATAATAACGATCAGAAATAATACATTCAATGATGTAGCAAATGCAAACAGGTTCTTATACATCCGCCTGACATCTCATCAGATACATTTCACGAAAAATATTATTGCTAATACTAATGGTTATTATACTAACCAAGCCTCAACTACTATTACAACTATGGCGAGCAATAACTATTTTAATGCGCCAAATTTCACAGGAAGTGCAACAGCCAACGCTAAGAATGATGCTAGTACTACAAAAACTTTGTTGGATCCTGGATTTACAAGCGCCTCTACTGGCGACTTCACAATTAGCAATACAACATTGAAAAATGGAAATATTGGTGATCCAAGATGGATTAAGTGATTCATAGATTGAAGTAAAACTATTAAAGCCCGGAAGTTGCGTCTTTCGGGCTTTTGTTATTTCTAGTATACCCTCTACTGCACCACCTTATTCGCACAAGCTGAACTAGCAAACGCTTCCGGTTTAGCTTTAAACACAAATCCCATACTTAGGATATACCCCATGGCTTCATGAAGCGCCTGGTTAGACTTAAACATAGGGTTGGTATTAATATCTGCGTGGACTTCCAGGTCTACATCATATAGATCAAGTAGGTCACATAGTGCATAGGCTGTTTCAATAGATTTTTGGACTTCCCAGAGCATCCGTTCTTTGATGCTCATTTTTTTTGTGCTTTTTTCCTGATTGATGAACATAAATGCCCCTTTCTTCTCTCTCAAAAACACAATTACTGTTGCAAAGTCTGTAACTGCTCCTTTCACTTGTGAGTCTGTCCCGATACATACTTTGAGTTTGTTCCCTAAATTAGACTCTCTTTCAATTGCCTTTTCTACTTCATCTAAGATTGGATTTTGAATAATTTCTCCACTAAATTTTTTCCAGGTCATAAGAGTTGCTATTTTAATGCGTTAAAGACCTATTTAAACTGCTTTCATGGCAGATGAGATGGGTCTAATAAAGATATATTAAAAGCCATTAAAAAAATGTGTATTTTTTGTTAACATATTAACAATCAGTGCGTAGAAGGTTCAACTACTAATGAAAAATAAATTATGATCAGAAAAAAACTAATGTCAGCGGTGTTAATGCTTACGGTACTGGTGTTAGGTGCCTGTAAGAAAGACGAGAGCGAAGTTAAGCCACTTCAGTCGGAAGACATGTTAAATGTCTCCTACGGTGCCAGTGCAAGTAATACAATGGATATTTATTTACCCGAGAATCGAAATTCAAGTACAAAGGTTCTTGTTTTTATTCATGGTGGCTCATGGTATAGTGGTGATAAAAGCGATTTTACTACCTATGCAACGACTATGAGGGCTAAAGGATACGCTGTTGTAAATATGAATTACAGGTTGATTGATCTGACTGGTACAGGCACTGTTAAATTGCAGCAGCAGCAGGATGATGTAAAGGCCGTTATTGATTATGTATCTGCAAAAACAAATAGTTGGAATGTATCGGGAAATATCGCGCTTATTGGAGCCAGCTCGGGTGCGCATTTAGCCATGCTTCATACTTATGGAAATAATAGCGACAATAAGGTTAAAACTGTTGTCTCCATATCTGGACCAACTAATTTAACTGATACCAGAAATGTTAACGTTCAAACAGCCGGCCTGGTTCAGCTACTCTTAGGGTTTTCTCCAATTACTAATCCTCAAGCTTACATAAATGGAAGCCCTATTTATAAGGTTACTGCTACTTCAAAGCCGACATTGATCGTTCATGGTCGTCAGGATGTTGTTGTTCCGGTTCAACAAGCAATTGACTTAAAAGCGAAATTGGACCAAACAGGAGTGAAGTCTAGTTTGGTAGTTTACGAAAATGCAGGACATGACGTAGTTTCTGCAAGTAACTATGTTCAGTTTATGGCCACCTTAGATGCCTGGCTAGCTGAAAATTTATAATAAGTTTTGCTATAAAAGAAAAGGACCACTTGTTGCTACAGGTGGTCCTTTTCTTTTATAATTTAACTTTTTACAGTCCTTGGTTTCAGGCTTGTTAATCCTTCAATCTTAATAGGTTTCCCGCTGTCAATACTTTTTCTGGCTGCGATACCTATCAGGATAGACATAGCACCATCTCTGGTACCCGCGGCCTGTTTGAATTTATCCTCGCCTGGCGTAAAGATCTGTTTTCTTAATCTTACGTCACCTCCACCGTGGCCTTCTTCTGTATTGTCAATTCTGATGTACTCTGTTTTTCCGAAGTTCTTCGTGAGCTGCAGCTCATCGTACTTCTCCATTTCCCAGGGTTGTCTTTCATGGATCCATGCATCCAGTTTACCTTTCTTTCCGTTGAAGGATATCCGGTATCCCTCATAGGGTGAATATGTTGTGAGCGAATAACTTACCTGGACTTTATTCGCGTACTTAATCTGTACAGCCATCTTGTCGAAAATGTCTATATCTTCCTTCCAAACACAGCCATCACGTAAGTAGCCGTCGTATTTCTCATTTTCCACGTATAGCTTCACCAAACGGTCATCCTTAGTAACGTCAAAGTAGAAGTTGCATTTATCCTTATGCGGGCAGGGGCGACAATTGGTATATCTGAAAGGATTGTTCTTACCATAGTGTTCAAGAGATCCGTAAGCAAATACTTCTTCCGGTTCAGAGTTTAGCCACCAGTTAAGCAAGTCAAAATGGTGGGTGGATTTATGAACCAACAGTGTTCCACTGTTTTCTCTTTTTCTATGCCATCTTCTGAAATAATCCGCACCATGTGAAGTATCAAGGTACCAATGGAAATCTACGGAAGTAACTTCACCGATAGCTCCGTTGTTCAACAATTCATAGATCTTCTGACGATGAGGAGAGTAGCGATAGTTGAAGGTTACATGTACCTTTTTCCCAGTTCTGGCTTCTGCATCGATAATTGCCTGACACTTCGTTTCGTCGGTGGTCATAGGCTTCTCGGTAACGATATCACAACCAGCTTCCAAGCCTTTGATGATCATTTCATCATGAGTGCTGTCGACCGTGGTTACAATGAGGATCTCTGGTTTTTGTTCCTTCAGCATTTTGTCCAGATCTGTGTAGGTCTTGCAACTGACGTTCATCAGTTTTTTTGCTGTTTGTACTCTTCCGGGGTTTTTATCACAAAGTCCTACAAATTCAATCACACCGCTGTGTTCTTTCAATACTTCTGCTCCCCACATCCCTGTACCCCGGTGACCGGTACCAACCATCGCAACTTTTTTCTTTTTGATTTCCAGTGTTTTAGCTAATAGATTATTTGTAAGAAGAGTTCCTGCCACAACCGTTCCGGTTTGCTGTAAAAATTTCCTTCGTTTCATAATTGGTTTTAGTTCAGCCCTAATTTAATAGATTTAAAAGAAGAAGAAAATCTTCTAATAGGAGAAATAATCCGGTATCGATTCCGTAATGAAAAAGTTACTAATAGTGCTAAAGGTGAAATAGAAACCCGATTTAAAAGCTGGAACTGCGCTCGAAATTCAGATTGGCGCTAGCATTCCCGGGTTTTATAACTTTGGAGCTTTGAAGAGAAAGAGGTTTAGGCAAGAAGAACAAAGCTTAGTACCACCCATTGGTTTTACTAAGCTTTTGTAAATATATTAATGTCTTGTTGTTGTATCAGCAGGACCTTTATAATCTCTTCTTACACGCTTGTATTTATTGCCAAAACCAATTACGGCAGCAGCTACCAGAAAGGAAACACAAACAAAGAACCAGAATGAGTTAAGCCAGTTCTTATTTGTTCCGGCACTATTGCTTAGATCACTGTCCGCAATGTTCACAGCAAATGCAGACGCATGAGCAAACAGAACCATAAGGCAGCTAAACAATACTTTACCGGTAGAATTAAATAAATTTTTTACAGTCTTCATCTTGTGCTTTGTTTAAAACGGGAACAAGATAAGGCTTTTAAATGTTCTTCGGTATATTTTATGCAATTTCATCGAGTTTTTGAGATAGTTCTGCTGGTTTGATTTCTTTATCCAAACTTCCATCAAATCCAACCGACAACAGATCTTCTTTGAGATGTGCTGTTGCTTCATCAATTAAAGCTATTAATAATGATTTGCCAGTTAGTTTGCTAACAAGCTTTTTATGCGGAACCAGAGCTTCTGCATTAAGTCCTTTAATATCCACAAGAACTGCTTTGTATTCATTATGGTTAACAAACTCTAGGGCTTGTTTATCTGATTCAGCAATATGTACTCTTCCATTCCATTTCTCGATAGACCGACCGAAAACGAAGCTGGTGAAAGGATCATCTGAAACTATTAGAAATTGAGCCTTTTTTAAATCAACAGCAGTTTTCGGTTCGGTAGCATAGAATTTAGATGTAGAGCGTGGCAGCAAATAGTTCTTTATAAACTCTTTGAAGTTTAATGGTAAATTATAGCTAGGTAAACTAATCATATCTAAACTGTTGTAATTATTAACAAAAGTACGTTTTTAATGATATCGTTTCAATTAACTCAATATTAATTTTTAATTATTTTAATAAAATTAAAAATATCTTACGTTTTTTATAAAATTTAACCTGCTAGGCCAAAATGTATGGGTGTTATTAAAAATTTCACAATAACGAACAAAGATCCCCGCCCAAAATTGAACCATTTTCATGCTAAGGGCAAACACATCTGCCAGCATTACTGTATTAAAGCCAGTAAAAATCTACTATGGCAGTTCTTGGCGAATTCATAAAAAAGGCAATAGATGTGTATGGTTTTATCAGTGGAAGCCCTGATCCGGCAAAAGCCCAACAGGAAGTACTGAGAGCTTTAATAACGAAAGCACGCTTGACAGCCTTCGGAAAGAAATACAATTTTAGCAATATGCTGTCTTCGGAAAATATAATTCGTTCATTTCAGGAGACAGTGCCCTTACATGACTATGATAAGATGCATTCGGAATGGTGGCACTATTTACTCGAGGGCCATCAGAATGTTACCTGGCCTGGGGGACAGAAATACTTTGCCTTGAGTAGTGGAACTACCAGTCACAGTAAATACATTCCTGTAACCGATGAAATGGTAGAATCAATCAGGAAGGCTGCCGTGCAACAGGTCCTAAGTCTAAAAAACTTTGATCTTCCTGCAGACTTTTTCGGAAAGCAGATATTAATGTTAGGTAGTTCTATTGATCTTATCGAGAAGGATGATCATTCAGAGGGTGAAATCAGTGGCATTAGTGCTAGTAATATTCCGGTTTGGTTTAGAGGATATTACAAACCTGGAGCTGAAATAGCAGCTTTGCGCGACTGGGATGAAAAAGTAAAGCGAATTGCTGAGGAAGCTCCCAAATGGGATATAGGAGGATTAAGCGGCATTCCTTCCTGGATAGAAATGATGCTTAAGGAAGTTATTTCGCATAATAAACTAAATACCATCCACGATATATGGCCTAATCTTCAGGTGTATACTTCGGGCGGTGTAGCCTATGAACCTTATAAAAAGAGCTTTGAGAAGCTTTTAGGTAAACCCTTGATTTTTATCGATACCTATCTGGCATCTGAAGGGTATATAGCCACTCAAAAAAGGCCTGATACTACCTCTATGGCTCTTATTACAGATAATGGGATCTTCTTTGAGTTCGTTCCTTTTGTTCCCGAGAACATGGATGAAGACGGAAGTGTAAAACAAGATGCAAAGGTTTTAACGATTGGCGATGTCGAAGAAGGAGGGGAGTATGTACTGTTGATCTCCACGGTGTCTGGCGCCTGGCGTTATATGATAGGAGATACCGTTATAATAACCAATAAGCAAAGAGCAGAGATTAAGATAAGCGGCAGAACAAAGCATTATTTGAATGTGGTAGGCGAGCAATTGTCTGTGCATCAAATGAACGCTTCTATTGAGCGCGTGGGAAGTGAGTTTGATATTGAAGTACAAGAATACGTAGTCGCAACTATTCTTAAAGATGGGGAATATGTAATGAAATGGATACTTGGAGCCGATAAAGTAGTTGATCGGGTTCAGGTAGCAGAATGTCTGGATAATTACCTGTCGGAGAATAACAAGAACTATAAAGTAGCAAGAACGAAGGCTTTAAAAACAGTAGAAGCGGAAGTTGTGCATTTTGATAAAATATATCGCTGGAGCGAGGAGTTTAAAAAGCTTGGCGGACAGGCTAAAATACCAAGGGTTATGAAAGAACAGGATTTCCTTGAGTTTGAAACCTACATTCAATCATTGGCGTAGGGCCTTCTTTTGCTCGATTGCTTTCTTTTCTTCCAGCTTCCTTACCTGTTCAACAATATCATCTGGAGAAAGATAAAGCCGGGCGATCTTTTCCTTATAGGCTTTAGGAAGTTCGGCATTATCGAGAATGAAACGCTTAGTTGCAATAATGTAATCTGCTAGTCCGTGATTTACAGCATACGTGTCTGCGTTTGTCTCACCCTGTCGACGATGACCGGATGAGAAGAGGTAAGTTATCCCAAATTTAACTAATCCTAATTTGCTGCGTTGCTCGTAATCCATGATATGCCCGAGTTCGTGTCCGATCCAACCTATAATGATATTATCGGGTAATTGGTGAATGGGGGTTGCTGAATGTATAAGGCGTAGCATAGAACTAATATTTATCTGATACTGCCTGTTCTCCCTGCTTTTAAAGATAGACACTGGTAGCGGTTGGGCTTGCATTACAGATCCATTAATATGCTTTTTAAATACGAATTTAATGTGCGTATCCTCCAGTTCGGGGTAGTAGGAAAGCGCTATTAAAATCGGTTTCTCAATAATCTTCGGAATACATTTGTTCTTCCCAAACTTGGTAAGGTTTGGTGATAGGTCTGCTGCTCTGCTTGTAAAGTTTGCTGTAGCCATAAGTAGTAATAGATATTTAATCAGCATAACAATGGCTTTAACGTAATAATTCTAATTTGGTTGAGTTTATCGTGTCGCCAACTAACCCTAATTCCTTTGCCTTGCAATAGTTGCCGGCCAAACCGCTAACTACAACTAGTCTTTCTGATGAACATTGTTGTTAAATTCTGTTAAAGAGCTGATAGCTGGAAGATCTTTGCTAATTTTATTCAATGAAAGAAGGTAAGGTACGGTTCTGGGTTTTATGTTATTTTCTGCTGCTTTCAGTCATAACGGTTGCGCAGGTATCAAAACCTTTGATCGGGGTTGTATTTAGAAAAGGCACCTCTGTCCGTATTTACAACGCTACTGTTTATAATTTGAATAAAGGCATTTCCGTTTCTACTGATCATTTCGGTCTTTTTACTATTATGTCTTCCATTGGTGATACATTAAGTATCGAGGCTGAAGGATATATCGGACAAAAGGTGGGGGTTAGAAATTATAGCGATGTTATGGTATACTTAGTAGGGACAAATGTTCTTGCAGAGGTGAAGGTAACAGGTATTTCCCCAAAACAAAACCTTAAGGAGGTTGAAGAAGAATTCAGGAAAAAGGGTATCTATTATAAGGGGAAACCTCCGCTAGCCTTATTATTACCCTTTGGAGGAAGTCCCCTTACTTTTTTTCATGAACTGTTAAGTAAGGACGGGAAAAGGGCGAGGCGTTTTCATAAATATGCCGAGGCCGAGTTGGAATACTATGAGATAGCCCGGAGGTTCAACGATAATACTATAAAAAAGACCGTGAACATTAAGGAGGAAGAGCTCGAAGAATTTAAGAAGCTCTACTGGCCGTCAGCCGACTTAGTGAAGGGTTGGAACGACTTTGATCTTTTCAATTATATTAAAAGGTCCTACAAGGATTTCACAGAGAATAAACCTAAAAGCACGTCTTAATTTGACCGTATTTGTACTCCTGTATTTACTAATCGTTCGTGAATTAGTTTGGCAAAATCTACTGCATGAGTACCATCTCCGTGAATGCAAAGGGTATCCGCCTTTAATTTAACGGCTTTTCCCTCCACTGAATAGACCTGCTGTTCCTTCACCATTTGGAGTACCTGACTAATGGATTGTTCCTGGTCCTTGATAAGAGCATTTGGCTTACTTCGAGGGGTAAGCGTTCCATCATTTTGATAAGTACGATCTGCAAATACTTCTGACGCTGTTTTTAATCCCAATTTTGAAGATGCTGTTATCATCTCACTACCAGAAAGTGCATAAAATGTAAGGCTGGGATCAAAGTCCTGAACAGCTTGAGCAAGAGCTTCCGCAAGCTGACTGTCCTTAGCAGCCATGTTATATAAAGCTCCGTGCGGTTTAACATGATGTAGTTTAGCTCCTGCAGCCCTGACAAAGGCATATAAAGCCCCTATTTGGTAAATTGTTATTTGATAGGCCTCTCTGGCACTGATCTTCATCTCACGGCGTCCGAAACCTTGCAAGTCTGGTAAGCCTGGATGTGCACCAATGGCTACCCCCTTTTCAACGGCCAGTTTTACCGACTGCTCCATCACGCCTGGATCGCCGGCATGAAAACCACAGGCAATATTAGCAGAGCTAATGTAGTCGAATAGAATTATATCATTAGGCATCCTGTAATTCCCAAATCCTTCGCCCAGGTCGCAATTAATATCAATGATCATAAAATAGGCTAAAAAACAAAAGCCAATAACAAAATTACAAATTAAAAATATGCTGAGGCCGGGTTTCAGCAAGGCCTAACCGAACTTATTCGCTATGGTGGCCTTCAATTCCCTGAAATTCTGCTCTTGTTTAAGATATAATTTTTCTGCTTCCTTTCGACTGATATCTTCGAAGAAAATGTCATCTCCAGGCTTAAGCTGCGCGCAAATGGGTAGATCTACGGCTGCAACCTGAGCAATTCTCGGGTATCCGCCTGTAGTTTGAGAATCGGCCATTAGTAACATCAGTTTTCCGTCGCCTGTAACTTGAATAGTACCCGGAGCCACTGCCGTTGAAATGAGTTCTTGTTGTTTACTTCGTATGATTAATGGCCCTTCAAGCTGGAATGCCATCCGGTCGCTGCGAACATTCACCCTAAATGAGTCTGAAAGAAAAGCAAGGAGAGATTCTGCGCCGAACCAGGTGAACTCTCTTCCAGGGATCACCCGGACAACTTTTTTCAAGGACGGAAGGAAAGCTGCCCTGGAAGCTGCCCAGTGCGGGTAGTTAACTTCAGTGCTTATAAAGTTATCCAGGATACGCTTGCTTAAGGTGCCCAAAACTTCACTGCTTGTAATAACATCATTCTCCTTCAAGGTCCTGCCATCCAATCCACCAAAACTGGCCATCAGATATGTACTGGCACTTCCAAGAATGACAGGTACATTCCAGCCGCCAGCAACCGCCAGATAGCTACGACAGCCTATTCCGGGGATTAGCGAAAAATGGGTATTAGCAGGTAAGAACAAGGGCCGGTCGGAAGGGAGTTCTTCTCCTGCCACGCTTAAAACTGCTCCATCTCCTGAAAAAGCAATCAGAAGATCAGTTTCAGCGTACAACTCAGCTCCATGATAGGTAAATTCAATAACCGCTGAGTTTTCCGGATTTCCTAAGACAATGTTGGCTACCCTGCAGGAAACCTGATCCATTGCCCCGGAAACAGGTACTGCTTCTGCCAGGTGCTGCATGCGTCCGAGATCTTGTATGGTGCTTAATAAACCTGGCTTTAGTATTCTTAGTAGCATTTAGCTTTGTTTTAATTGGTTAAATTCCTCCAAATCAATTGAACTGAACTTAATAATATCACCGGCTTTTACCAGAGCAGGCTTAGCTCGGTTCACATCGAAAAGTTTAATAGGGGTTTGTCCAATAATTTGCCATCCACCGGGGCTGGAAAGGGGATAAATGCCCGTCTGAATTCCTGCAATGCCTATAGAGCCGGCAGGGACCGTTTTTGCTGGAGTTGTTTTACGAGGTGTAGCTAATTGTTCTGGCATGCCCCCTAAATAGGCAAAACCAGGAGTAAATCCAATCATATAAACCTTATAAGCGGCGGAGGAGTGAAGCCTTATTATTTCTTCCCTAGATAATCTCGTATGATCAGCAACAGCCTGAAGATCGGGACCTTTATCCCCACCGTAATAAACAGGGATGGAAATTAAATCACTTTCGGAAGCCATCGACCTATCTTCTCTGCTTTCAAGCTCTGTTAAATAATTTGAGATTCTTTCAAAGCAGTCGAGACCCGACAAACGCTTGCTATTTATCACCAGAAGAGGATCGTAAAATACACTTAGGGTGGTATAGGCCGGAACAACAGCAAGCAAACCTTCAAAAGGGAATTCTTTAAGCTTCGAATGAAACTGGCTTATCCTTATAGATGTTTTTTCTTCAATCTGATTACCGAACTCCAGAGTTATCGCTTTTTCCGAGAGGTAGTAGATGGTAAACGATTTGCTTTTTAAAGGCATCAATTGCATGGGTTCAGTAAATAGATGTCCTAATGTAAGGTAAAAATCCCGGAAATGTTTACCGGGTAAATAAGTATGTATTTAGTGCAAGATTCTTTAATATTTTTTTCCGTTTGAAGTTATAGTTATAGATTTATAACCTCTTATTACCAATTATGAGGATATTCTTAATCTCCTTTATTTTTCTTGTACTCAATTCTTTTTCTTATTCGGCAGAGAAAAGGGATAGCCTTATAAATAAGCTCAATTCAGATCTTAGTCAGAAGCAGGTATATGATGATAGAAGAGAAGCTGCACTTAGGGAATTGAAATCCTTTCTAAAAAAAACACCACCAGGAAATTCTGAAAGACAATATATCTTATGTGCAAAGATTTATGAGGTGTATAAATCCTATCAGTTTGATTCTGCTTATACTTACGTAAAACGTATGGGTAGGCTGGGCGCTATTTTAAAGGATAGGGAAAAGCAATATGATACCAAGGTTAAGCTCGGGTTCATCCTTTTGTCTTCAGGAATGTTTAAAGAAACTTTCGATAGCGTAAAAGAGGTTAAGGTGGAATATCTGGCGGATAGTACAAAGATCGATTACTATTCAATGCTTACCCGGGCGTATTTCGACCTTGCAAGTTATGTCAATGACAAATATTATTCCCCACAATATAACAGGCTTGCAAACCGCTATATTGATTCCACTATTGCAAGCAGCAAATCGGGGACTTTTAATAGACTTTATTGGACAGCTTACAAGAGTTTTAAGAACAAGAATTACAAGCAGGCTGAACTTGAATTGAATCAGCTGCTGAAGAAGCAAGGATTGTCAGATCATGAATTTGCTATTGTTTCTTCGACCCTGAGTAATCTTTATACAACTACCAGAAAAAGGGACCGGGCCATTGATCTTCTAATTCAGGCAGCCATTGCTGATATCCGTTCATCTACAAAAGAGACTGTTGCTCTTTTCTGGCTTGCGGAAATTTTATATAAGGAAGGGGATATCATAAACGCCTACAATTACATCCAGCATGCCATGGCAGATGCGGAATTCTACGGAGCACGACAACGTCAATTGCAGATCAGTACAGTTCTTCCAATTGTTGCTGCTGAGAAACTGAATAACTCAGAACGGGAAAAGACACAGTTCCTTATTTATCTCTTTTCAATTTCCTTGCTGGCCGTTATTATAGTGGTCTTCTCCATTATGCTGTATAAGCAACTGAAAAAGCTACAGACGAAAGAACGTATCATTGAGGAAACAAATAAGGAACTTGAACGGATCAACGAGAAATTGCTTGAGGGGACACGAATTAAGGAAGAATATATTGGTTATTTCTTCAATGTGATTTCAGGATATATTTCCAAACTGGAAAAGTTGAAGCGGTCGGTAGATATGAAGTTATCAGTAAAGAAGTACGATGATATAAAGATCAGTATCGACGGCATTAATATTAAAAAGGAACGCGAAACTCTATTCTACACGTTTGACCACGTGTTTCTGAAGATATTCCCCAATTTTGTGAAGGAGTTTAATGCTTTGTTTAAGCCTGAAGACCAGATCTGGCCGAAGGAGAATGAAGTACTCACCACAGATCTCCGGATATTTGCTCTTATTCGGATGGGTATTGAGGATAATGCTGCCATAGCTAATATTCTTGAATACTCTGAAAAAACCATCTATGTATATAAAATGCGCCTAAAGGCTAAAGCTCTAATCCATGGGGATGAGTTTGAAAAACGGATAATGTCTATACGTGCGGAAACCCAACCATCTGCTTAAACCATTTCAAAACTGCGAGGATTTTTGTTAGTTCAAGTTCCCGATGCAAGTGTAAAATCGACACCAATACCTTCAGTGCCTGTTTATCATCCATCTGCGAGCTTTAATAGAATCCACACCCTTTAAACCATCTTTTTTTCCTCCTCTTTAAGCTAAAATACCTTTAAATTTTTCAGGTCTATCTTGTTTGTATCTTGTTCATTTTCAATGATATGATTTTTAAAAGCCTCGTATTTTTTTAAATAAATTTTAAAGAAATAGTATTTAAGAATAAACCGCTCCACATTTGTGTTAATGATTACAAAAGGATAAACACTCTTTATCTAATCATTCATTGAAGACCAATTAATCTGTTTTAAGGAACCAATTATGCAGAACGAAAAAAATCAGCGATCGAAGAAAAATTAAAACTTCTTATTAGGGTAGGAGCTAAAAGAAGAAGAGAAGTAAGAAGGAAAATACCAGCATTAAAGCACTTGCGCAAGAAGCTTTAACCAATCAAAAAACCAAATTTTCAACCAATTTAAAATGAGAAGAATCTATACTAAAGGATATATTTTTCTGTATGCGATGTTATTGTTCCCTTTTATAGCATTAGCCCAAACAGGAAGCCTTACAGGTAAAGTATCCGATGAAAAAAATGAACCGCTGCCCGGAGCATCAGTGGTTATAAAAAGTTTAAGTAAAGGAACGTCTACTGACCCAAACGGGAATTTTAAGATAACAGGTTTAAGTAATGGTAGTGTATCGGTTCAGGTAACCTTCATAGGCTATCAACCATTTACGAAAACTGTGAATATCAGTGGCGCAACCTCGCTTAATATACAACTGCAACCTAGTGCGCAGTCGTTAAATGAAGTGGTGGTGATCGGTTACGGTTCGCAACAGAAAAAAGATGTAACCGGCTCTATTACTACTGTAACCGCAAAAGATTTTCAGAAGGGTAATGTAACCTCTCCCGAACAGCTAATTACAGGGAAGGTTGCTGGCGTTCAGATCACCTCGAGCGGTGGACAGCCTGGCGGCAGTTCTACAATCCGTATTCGTGGTGGTGCATCTTTAAATGCGAGCAATGATCCTTTAATTGTTGTTGATGGCGTTCCTCTCAGCAGCAGCAGCATTTCAGGAGTTGGCAATGCATTAAGCCTTATCAACCCTAATGATATTGAGTCAATGAATGTATTAAAGGATGCTAACGCAACTGCTATTTATGGTTCGAGAGCGTCGAATGGTGTCATATTAATCACCACTAAAAAAGGTCAGAGTGGTAAGCTTTCGTTTAATTTCAACACACAAGCAGCTTTTTCTGACGCTTCCCGGACTTTGAACGTACTATCTGCTGACCAGGTTCGGGAATATGTAAACGCAAAGGGTACAGATGCCCAAAAAGGGATGCTTGGAACAGCGAATACGAATTGGTATGACCAGATTTATCGTGAAGCATTCACCTCTGATAATAATCTGAGTGTTACCGGTGGTTACAAGAAAATTCCTTTCAGGGTTTCAGTAGGCTATTTGGATAACGATGGTATTCTTAGGAGAGACAATATGAAGCGTACTTCCGGGGCGCTGAGCGTGTCCCCTTCATTGTTCGACAACCACCTCAAAGTCGATCTAAACCTGAAAGGATCCCTTTCTGAATCATTTTTCGGTAATCAAAGTGCTATCACTTCGGCCGCTCAGTTTGATCCAACGCAATCTGTTTATGCGGATAACAGTTTTGGTGGCTACTACGAATGGTTAACCGATCCTACTACACCAAATCCCAATGCGCCTCGTAATCCTTTGGGCTTGTTAAATACAAAGAGTGACTCAAGTAAGGTTGCGCGTAGTTTCGGTAATATCAAGTTCGACTATTCATTCCATTTCCTTCCCGAGCTTCACGCCAATCTTAATTTAGGATACGATGTTGCAAAAGGTAAAGGTGGAACTTTTATTCCCGCTTTTGCTGCCTCTAACATCGGAACCAAGGGCAATGTCACCAGGTATGATAATACTTATTCGAACAAGGTGGCCGAGTTTTATTTAAACTATGCCAAAGAACTAAAATCCATCCATAGCAATATTAACGCGACTGCAGGTTACGGCTATTACGCTTATAGAACAAGGAACAATAATTTTCCGACCTACCAGGCTGATGCGACTACAGTGATCAGTCAGCCCGTTTATCCTTATGATATTCCAGAAAACAGGTTATTGTCTTACTATGGAAGGGTAATATACACCTTAGCCAATAAATACATTGTTTCCGGAACTGTTCGTACGGATGGTTCTTCAAGGTTTAGCGATGAGAATCGTTGGGGAATATTTCCATCAGCGGCATTTACCTGGAAACTGAAGCAAGAGGACTTCCTGGCAAGCAATAACAATGTATCAGATCTGAAACTTCGCTTAAGTTATGGTGTAACAGGTCAGCAGGAAGGAATTGATAATTATTACTATTTGCCAACTTATTACAGCAGTAGTAATGAGTCTCGCTACCAGATAGGGAACGAATTTTATTATATGTCGACGCCGGTAGCCTACAATTCTGATCTAAAATGGGAGACGACCACCACTTCTAACGCGGGTATCGATTATGGCTTTCTTAATGGACGGATCTCTGGTAGCATCGATGTTTACTATAAAAAAACAAAGGATCTTATCAGTAAAGTTCCTGTATCAGTAGGATCTAACTTTAGTAATTTCCTGACGATCAACCTTGGTAATATGGAAAATAAGGGGGTAGAATTTTCTTTATCGGCTAACCCTGTTCGAAAGAAAAATATGAACTGGGACCTAAGCATTAATGCTACACATAATAAAAGCAAAATTACCCGCCTCAACAGCGATGTTATTTTAACAGGTGGTATCACTGGTGCAACTGGTAACTTTATTCAGGCCCATGCTATTAATAACACACCTTATGCCTACTTTGTGTACAAGCAGATCTATGATAATGACGGTCGCCCAATTCAGGGAGCTTATCAGGACTTAAACAATGACGGATCTATAAATACTTCCGACAGATACCTGTATAATTCTCCGGCCCCTAAATGGATCCTGGGTTTCTCCAGTTCGTTCAACTACAACAAATGGACTCTAAGCACCGTGGTAAGATCTAGCCTGGGTAATTATTTGTACGATAATATCTCTGCAAACTTTGCTACAGCATCAAATATTATCAGTCCTGCCGGTTTGATCAATAATGCAACATCCGATTTCTTAACCACAGGTTTTACTAATAACCAGTTCTATAGCGACTATTACATCAAGAACGCATCGTTCCTTAAAATGGATAACCTTGGTCTTAGTTATAATGTCGGAAGCGTCGTTAAGGGGATTTCCAGCTTAAATATTTCAGCAAATGTCCGGAATGTATTCACCGTTACAAAATATAAAGGTGTAGATCCGGAAGTGCAAAACGGGATTGATTACAACCTGTACCCTCTTCCAAGGACATTTGTACTAGGTCTAAATGTTGGATTCTAATTTTAAGGATAACCAGTTATGAAAAGACTATTCAAAATATTCACAGCAATAATCATTGCTTATACTGTTAGCTCCTGTAATAAGGACCTGGAGCTGACACCAACAAATAATGTAGCAGGAGATCAGGCTTTCAGTTCTCCAGCAGGATATAAAAATGTTCTGGCCAAAGTTTACGGCGCTTATGCTTTAACCGGAAGTACAGGTTCTGGAAGCAGCGATCTGGGTGGCATTGACGCAGGAACCTCTGATTTTCTTCGACTTTACTGGAATGCTCAGGAGCTTACCTCTGATGAAGCTTTGTGCGCCTGGGTGAATGACGCTGCGGGTGGTGTAGGAGAACTGGACCAATTGACCTGGAATGCAAACAACGTTTTGTTACAGGGCCTCTATACGAGGAGTTTATACCAGATAACAGTCGCTAATGCTTTCTTGAAAGAAAGCACAGATGCTAAGCTTAGCAGTCGTGGCATAAGCGGTGCCGATTTAACTGCTGTTAAGCAGTATCGTGCTGAAGCGCGGTTTTTAAGGGCTTTCCAATACTGGGTACTTATGGATCTTTTTGGTAATCCTCCTTTTATCACAGAGGAGTCTGAATTTGGAGCTGAGGCTGCAAAACAAATTACCCGGGCAGAACTATTCAAGTATGTGGAAACGGAATTGCTTTCCATAGAACCTGAATTAGTAGCACCAAAACAAAACGAGTATGGACGTGCAGATAAGGGGGCTGCCTGGGCATTGCTGGCACGTTTATATCTGAATGCTGCAGTGTATACTGGTACTCCAAGGTACTCCGAGGCGATCACTTACTCCAGAAAAGTGATAGATGCAGGTTATTCACTGCATTCTAAATATGCTAACCTCTTCCTTGCTGATAATAATGTAAATAATCCCGAAGTGATCCTTTCCATAAATTATGATGGGGTTTACACCCAAAATTTCGGTGGTACAACATATTTAATCAACGCCGCCATCAGTGGTGCTATGGGGCCTGCAGCCTATGGAATTCCTAACGGAGGCTGGGGAGGCAACCGCAGCAGGCAAACATTACCAGAAATATTTGGAGACTATAGCGGTAATTCAGATAAACGGGCGATGTTTTTCGGTTCAAAAACAGCTAACACTGATATAACCACCTATAATGATGGCCTGGCTGTTACCAAGTTTAAAAATATAACTTCAACAGGAGCAACTGCCCCTTCAGTAGGTGGAACTTATACTTCAACAGATTTCCCTTTATTCCGTCTGGCCGAAATGTATCTGATTTTTGCAGAGGCTGTTGTCCGGGGAGGAACGGGAGGTACAGTTCCACAAGCATTGCAATACGTTAATCTTCTTCGTCAAAGAGCTTACGGTAATACTTCCGGTAACTTAACTTCTTTAAGCCTAAACAGTATTCTGGACGAGCGGGCCAGGGAATTGTATTGGGAGGCGTTCAGAAGGACAGACTTGATTCGTTTCGGCAAATTTACTGATGCTTCTTATGTATGGCCATGGAAAGGTGGGTCTCTTTCTGGCAAGGGTGTTGAATCATTCAGGACTTTATTCCCCATCCCTGCTACTGATCTAATTGCCAATCCAAATCTGAAGCAAAACACAGGTTACTAACCATTGAAGTATTAAAATATGAAATCGTCATTATATAAAATAATCGCTTTGAGCATGTTTGCCCTGATATTTGCTGCATGTTCAAAAGAAGGAGATACGATCGTTGCCTCATCTGGTACCCCTTCTACCGTATCGGCTAGTGCCAGTACGATTGTCCTTACCAAAGCTACTGAAAACAATAAGGCTGTTACTTTCTCGATCACTAAACCAGACTTTGGTTACAGTGCGGTAATAACCAATACCCTTCAGATAGCTGTAAAAGGAACTGACTTCTCCAAAGTTGCAGAGGCTACCTTCGACGCAAATGCTTTAACAAAAGATTTCACAGGAGTTGAATTAAACACTTTAGTTCTAAAGCTGGGAATTCCCACTGAAAGGGCGTCAGATGTTGAAGCCAGAATTAAGTCTTCTATATCAGAACACTACACCCCGGTTTACTCTAATGTGCTGCAGATGAAAGTAACTCCTTACTCTTCTACAAGCTGGTTATATGTTCCGGGTGCTTATCAGGGATGGACTCCCGGCACTGCTGATAGTTTGGTCTCTCCAACAAGTAATGGTATATACGAAGGCTTGATCACCTTCACAGCGGGAAATCTAGGATTTAAAGTATTAACTAAAAAATCATGGGGGCCTCCGGAATATGGTAAAGGATCAGCAGCGGGTTCAGTTGCTGTTGGCGGGGGCGACTTAGCAGCTCCATCTGCAGGTACTTTTAGAGTAACTGTTGATCTGAATGCTAACACTATCACTTTTACTCCTTATTCATGGGGAGTCATCGGCAGTGCTACCCTGGGTGGCTGGAATACGGATACCGATATGACCTACAACCGGGAATCAAAGCTTTGGACCGTAACCACTACCTTGGTTCCAGGGGCAATAAAGTTCAGATTGAACGATGATTGGGGTACTAATTTTGGAGGTGCGGGAGGAGTCCTGGCTTCAGGAGGGAGTGATATTAACGTTACTGCGGCCGGTTCATATAGGATTGATATGAATCTGGTAACGAACACCTATACCCTAACTAAACTATAAATTCCTTTAATTTCTGTCCTGCAGGTCTTTCGATCAGCCTGCGGGACTATTTATTCTAACAATAACGCACATGAAAAGAATTCTAACATGTCTGGTGGCTGCAACGTTTCTGATAACGAACGCATTCGGGCAGTCGCCGGTAAAAGGCATTGGAAAAATTACCGCTGTAGATATAAAAGAACAATCAGTCAGTATAACCACAGAGAACGCTTTCGGAGAAGTGAGTGTTTTTGCTCCAAATGTGATCCGGGTACGCTTCGATAAAAATGCGCTTGGACGCGATTTTTCTTATGCCGTGGTGGCAAAGGCTCAGCCTACAAAAGTTAATATAAGTCAGACAGCAGAAGAAATCACTGTAACAACAGATTCTCTGCAGGCAAAGATCAGCAAAGCTCCTTATTCAATAGCTTTTTATACTAAAGATGGTAAGGTGATTAATCAGGACGAGAATGGTCTCACAACTTCCTGGATAGGAGAGGAGGTTACTACCTATAAAAAGATGCAACCGGGCGAGCGTTTTATAGGTTTAGGTGAAAAGACCGGCAACCTGGATCGTTTCGGAAATGGCTATACCAATTGGAATACGGATGCTTTCGGCTACGGCGCTAATCAGGATCCAATATATTCCACCATTCCTTTTTATGTGGGTATTCATAATGGTCTCAATTATGGAATCTTCATGGATAATACTTATCAGAGCGATTTTAATTTTGGGGCTAGTAATAATCGTTTCTCATCCTTTAGTGCCCAAGGTGGAGAGATGAACTACTACTTTATTTACAATACACGTCTCGCTGATATTATTACCTCTTATACCGCGCTTACCGGCCGGATGAATCTGCCACCCTTATGGAGCTTAGGCTATCAGCAGAACAGATACAGCTATTATCCGGATGTAGAAGTATTGCGGATAGCACAAACGCTGCGTGAAAAGAAGATCCCTGCCGACGGTATCACATTAGATATTCATTATATGGATAACTATAAGTTGTTCACCTGGAATAAGTCTCGTTTCCTCGATCCTCAAAAAATGAATGCTAAGCTGAATAGCATGGGATTTAAAACTACTGTGATCGTGGACCCCGGAATTAAAGTTGAAGAAGGTTATGGTGCGTATGAAAGGGGCTTAAAGGATAATGTATTTATCAAATACGTTGACGGCCAGAATTACACGGGACAGGTGTGGCCGGGCTGGTGTCACTTCCCCGATTTTACAAGTCAGAAAGGCCGGGACTGGTGGGGTAACGAAGTGAAGTTCTTTGCAAAAACCGGTGTTAGCGGTTTATGGAATGATATGAATGAGATTGCTACATGGGGACAAAAAATGCCAAACAACGTCATCTTTGATTATGATGGTAAAATTACTACCCATAAAGAAGCACATAATATTTATGGATTACAAATGGCCAGGGCAAGCTTTGAGTCGGCAAAACGTGAAATGGGAAAAAGGCCTTTTATGCTTACCAGGGCTGGCTATGCGGGACTTCAGCGTTATACAGCAATATGGACAGGAGATAACCGTTCAGAGGACGACCACATGCTGGCAGGAGTTCGATTACTGAATAGCCTAGGGGTAAGCGGTGTTCCTTTTTCAGGAATGGATATTGGCGGCTTTACAGGTAATCCTTCGGTTGCACTATTTACCCGTTGGATGCAATTAGGAGCATTTACCCCTTATTTTCGTAACCATACGGCTGTAAATACCAAATCATCAGAGCCATGGTCATACGGAGAGGAAGCTCTTGAAATTTCAAGGAATTATGTAAACCTCCGTTATAAGTTATTGCCTTACCTGTACTCATCGTTCTATGAATCAACACAAAATGGGCTTCCGGTAATGCGTACTTTGGCAATAGACAATGCTCATGATGCTAAAGTTTATGATACTCAGTTTCAGAACCAGTACTTTTTTGGAAAGGCTTTTATGGTGGCTCCATTTGCCAGTACACAGGCTTTTGCCAAGATCTATTTCCCTAAAGGCAAGTTCTATGACCTCTATACCGATGCTATAGAAAACGGGAATCAGGAAAAGATTGCTCAGATAGCGACTAATAAACTACCTGTATTTGTAAAGGAAAGCAGTATTATCCCAATGCAGTCTTTGGTGCAGTCTACTTCAGAAAAGCCAACAGACACCTTAGTGGTTCATATTTACAAAGGAAGTGTTAATAGCAGCTTTTTATATTATGAAGATGATGGCGAAAGTTATAACTATGAAAAGGGAGCTTTCTATAAACGTAACATTATCTACGATGCGAGGAACAGTACGATAGAATTTGGTAAGGCAGAAGGCTCGTTCAAATCCAAGTTCAAGAACCTAAAGATCGTCCTTCATGGATTCAATGATTCAAGCTCCATAAAGTTCGAGAACAAAGCGGTATCACTTAACGATGATTTCGTAAATTTCATTGATCCTATATCTAAATTTGATCCGCAGGGAGTAGCGAATAGTGTAGAAGGCGCAAAAGTTAAAAGTCTGGTAATCAAAAATAATGATGGAGCATTTAAATTGGTGTATTAGATAATTATAATGCTGCCAGAATTTCCTGGCAGCATTACATCCCTGCATTTACCTCAATTTTAATGAAAGTTCTGTTAAATAAACTTCATCCTGATGACAAATCCTTACCTAACTAATTTTCCTCAAATAGTCCTTAAATCAACGCTGCTGAAAAAGATATTTTGTTCGTTACTGCTCCTTTGTTATGTTTCTGCTGCTATTTACGCTCAGATCCCCGCTTTAGAGCGGGTAGAACCAATGTTTTGGTGGGTTGGTATGAAAAATCCTAAGCTTCAATTGTTGGTACATGGGAAGAACATAGCAGAGAGATATGTGAGTCTGAACTATCCGGGAGTAAAATTGGTCCGGATAAACAAAGTAGAGAACCCTAATTATTTATTTATTGATCTGGAAGTAGCTGCCAATACCAAACCGGGTTCTTTCTCCATTAAGTTCACCCGCCCTGGAGCAAAGCCTTTCATCTACACCTATGAGCTAAAGACAAGAGATAGATCTTTCACTCGGATTAATGGCGTAACGAGTAAGGATCTGATCTACCTTATCATGCCTGATAGATTCGCAAATGGCGATAAGAGCAATGATGTTATAAAGGGGATGCGGGAGACGAGTCTTAATCGTGATTCAATGTATTATAGGCATGGTGGTGATTTGCAAGGGCTTATAGATCATTTGGATTACCTCAAGGATTTGGGCGTTACTGCAATCTGGATGACCCCCGAGATTGAAAATGATATGGCTTCTGCTTCCTATCACGGTTATGCGGTTACTGATCACTATAAGATCGATCCCCGTTATGGTAACAATGAACTTTACAAAAAGTACGTTGAGCTTTGCCACAGCAAAGGCTTGAAGGTGATCAAGGACATTGTACACAACCATACAGGTACCGAGCACTGGTTTATTAAGGATATGCCGATGATAAACTGGGTGCATCAATGGGATAAGTTTACACAAACCACTTATAAGGATCAAACGGTGATGGATCCCTATGGTTCTGCTGTCGATAAGAAGCGGATGTTGAATGGCTGGTTTGTTTCCTCCATGCCCGACTTGAATCAGTCGAACCCTTTTGTGCAGAATTACCTTAATCAGAATCATATCTGGTGGATCGAATACGCCGGGATTGATGGTTTAAGGTTGGACACGTATCCTTACAACGAACCGGCTTATATGGCCGACTGGGCTAAGAAATTAAAAGCCGAATTCCCTCGTCTATCCATTTTTGGAGAGACTCTGGTAAATGGGGTAGTGAACCAGGCATATTTCACACAGGGAAGTACTTTAAATAAGAACTTAGATACAAATCTCCCGGGGATTACGGATGTAGCGGTTAAAGATGCTATTTATGAAGCTTTAAATGGAAAGTTCGACTGGACCAGCGGAGTAAATAGACTCTATTCTGTTCTGGCTAATGACTTCATTTATCAAGATCCCTACCGCAATGTAATCTTTATGGATAATCATGATATGAGCAGGTACTATTCCATGATAGGGGAGGATTATGGGAAGTACAAGTCGGGACTAGCACTTTTGCTTACTACACGAGGTATTCCCCAGGTATATTATGGCACCGAGCTGCTGATGAAGAATTTTTCTAATCCTGATGGACTAGTTCGGGAGGATTTTAAAGGTGGCTGGGAGGAAGACAAACAGAATAAATTCAGAGCTGACGGTCGGAACGAGAAAGAGAATGAAGCATTTAACTATTTCAGAAAGCTAGCTAATTACCGTAAAAATACAACAGCCTTGCAAACAGGCAAACTGATGCAGTATGTTCCCGAGAATGGCGTTTATGTGTTCTTTCGTTACAATACGGCTAAGACGGTAATGGTTTTGTGCAACAGTAATGATAAGGAGATCACGGTTGAGACTGATCGTTTTAGTGAGAGGACCAAAGGCTTTAGTGCCGCTAAAAATGTTTTGACAGATGAGTGGATAAACAGAATCTCCAATTTTAAGATCCCTGCAAAATCAACATTAGTGCTGGAGCTGCAGAAGTAGAGCTTTTTCTTCACATTTACTCTGGCGTCTCATGCTTAGGCGACTTCTATGGATTGGTTTCGTTCCAGTAACCTTGAATTATATTCCTGCGTAATGAAGAAAGTATTTTATACACTTGTAGTGGTGACTGTCCTCTTAGATACTTCCTGCAGAAAGAAAGATGTAAAAGATGTTGAAGTAGAGTCAGCATCCGAAACCCCTTCGAACGCTCCTGATGGCGTTACCTACATCAATAATGGAAGTTCAGCTATCTTTAATTTATATGCGCCTGGTAAAAATTCAGTATCAGTGATTGGAGATTTCAATAACTGGCAGGCGGATAACCGGTATCAGATGAAGAAGACCGCTGATGGGAAGAGGTGGTGGTTACAGGTGGATGGACTTGATCCGGATAAAGAATATGCCTATCAATATCTCATCAATAATAGCTTGAGAATAGCTGATCCATATACCGAAAAAGTTTTGGATCAGGAGAATGATAGGTTTATTTCTGCAACTGTCTATCCTGACTTGAAGTCATACCCGGCGGGACTAACAACCGGAGTTGTAAGCGTTATGCAAGGCAACCCGTCAGCTTACACCTGGAAAACCAACTCCTTCACCAGACCCGATAGAAAGAATCTGGTGATCTATGAATTGCATTTAAGAGATTTTATTAGCAGTCACGACTATAATACCTTAAAGGATACCCTCAGTTATATAAATGGGCTTGGAGTGAACGCAATTGAGTTGATGCCCCTGAATGAGTTTGAGGGCAATTTGTCCTGGGGGTATAACCCTTCATTCTACTTTGCTCCCGACAAATATTATGGAACAAAGAATTCCTTAAAATCTTTTATTGACGAATGCCATTTAAATGGGATTGCGGTCATTTTAGATATGGTACTAAATCATTCCTTTGGCCAGTCGCCCCTGGTTCAAATGTATTTTGATAAAAATACCAATAAAGTTACTTCTGAAAATCCCTGGTTTAATACGGAGCCTACCCACCCCTTTAATGTTGGCCACGACTTCAATCATGAGAGCGAGGCTACTAAGTACTTTTCGAAAAAGGTGATGGAGTTTTGGATGAAGGAGTATAAGGTTGATGGTTTTCGCTTTGATCTTTCGAAAGGATTCACTCAGAAGAAATCAGGCACTGATGTGACTACCTGGACTGCTTACGACGCCAGCAGGGTGGCGATCTGGAAAAACTATAATAACTTTATAAAGAACATAGATCCGGACTTTTTCGTGATCCTCGAACATTTTGGAAGTAACCAGGAGGAAAAGGAACTGGCTGATGAAGGGATGATGTTTTGGAATAACGGAAACTATAACTTCAATGAGGCTACCATGGGTTGGTTAACTAATTCAAATTTTGCTGGTCAGTTTTATCCCACACATACTTTTACTCAGCCAGGCTATCTGGTCAGTTTCATGGAGAGTCATGATGAAGAGCGGCTTATGTTTAAGAACCTTCAGTATGGCAATAGCTCCGGATCCTATTCGGTGAAAGATCTGCGCACAGCACTGAAAAGGAATGAGATGGCAGCAGCTTTCTTTTTTTCTATTCCCGGACCAAAAATGATATGGCAGTTTGGAGAGCTCGGGTATGATGTCAGTATTGATTTTAATGGCAGGACTGGTGAAAAGCCTGTTCGGTGGGATTATTATTCTGATCCTGACCGTAAGGCTCTTTATAATGCCTACTCCAGGTTCATCCAAATGAAACTTAATAATCAGGTATTTAGTTCAAGTACTTTTGAATATAGCCTTGCGGGGGCCATCAAGTCGTTTAGGATCTGGGACCCGGGTACACAAGTTTTACTAGTAGGGAACTTTGATGTGGTACCAGCCATGGCAAATCTGGTTTTTCCTTCAACTGGGGTTTGGCATGATGCTGTTAGTGGTCAAACAATGAATATTACTTCAAAGACTTTTTCTGTAAGTTTTGCCCCCGGCGAATATCATATTTATAGTAATGCCGAGTTGAAGAAATGATTGGCGCAGGAATTTATCAAAAAACAAAAGTCCCTGTATAGGGACTTTTGTTTTTTGATATGCTAGTATAATTTATTTTAAAGCTTGTCTGGCTGATAGAATTTAACCATTCCATCCCCTTCACTTGATACAACAAGGATACTACGACCGTTCGGACTATCTTTGGGTTTAATGAAATGGACACCTTCAGGGGCATCGCCCGTTGCAAACAGCTGAACGAATGCAGGGGAGGCCGGAGTACTGACATCATAAACAGCAATCATGTCTGAACGCTCCATTCCAATGAAAGCTAGCTTTTTTCCATTTACAGAGCCTACTGTCACAGCTTCAACTTCTACACCTTTATTATCAGAACGGGTGTCGTCGTATTTCCCGGCTTGAATAACCCGTGATTCGAGGTCTTTGCCAATCTCAGCAACGAGTTGTCCATTAGAGGTATTCAAAATGGTAACACTTCTTCCTCCGGTTGAATAGAGCTCCTCAAACAAGCCGTCCTGGTTGTTATCACCCTGCATGCGGGTAACCGTTAATCTACCTAGGTTTGCGTCAGCTTTTAAAGTTGCTGCATTAGGGAAGCGTGTAGGATCTAGATTAAGGTCTTTTACTCTTACCTCTTCTCCAAAGCCCTGGTATTCTCGAGTGTCCCCTTCGTTAGCCAGAGCAATATAATTGCTTCCGCCCGCACTAAATGCTGCAATGGCATCAGGAAGATAAAAAGCTTTGATCGGCCAGTTCTTAAGCTGAGTTACATTGTCTTTGTCACTCACGTCAAAAGCATTTTCTGCCAGGCTAATGTCTTTTACTCCCAAAGGAACTATACGAAGAATAGCCCCCGTTACAATGTCTATTTCTGCAATACCGTTGTTCTCTTGCAAAGTAACCCAGGCCCTTTTTGAATCAGGGGTTACAGCAATATATTCCGGCTCGATGTCCTGCGCAAAACTTGCATTCTTTCCGTACACCCGGAAACCTTTTGAAATTAAGTCATTTTTAGTGTTTTCAAAGGCTGTAAAATCAAGAGTGACAACAGAATAATTGTTCGTTGCATTAATGATAGAAACTGAGCCTTTGGGATCTACAGAGTAGTCATCATTGGGTTCCCCTTCATTTGCTGATAAGATGTATTTACCATCAGGACTAAAGGTAACCATATCAGGAAGAGCTCCTACAGTAACCCGTTTTATTTCCTGCAAATTTGAAGCATCAATAATTGCTATGCTTCCATTGTCTGTTTTTGTTTTTGCCTGCAGGGCAACTGCAAGTTTACCATCATAAACAGAAACACTATTAGCGCCACCACTTATTGTAGAGAAATCAATAGGTTGAAGCTTAGTCACGTTCGGGAAATTGCTTAGGTCAAGCACTTCAACTTTTGTTGTCCCCTCGTTATTCACCACAAATAGTTTTTTACTTTTCGCGTCATAAGCGGAGATCTCTGAAGCTGCTTCTCCGCCAAGTTTTTGTGATGCTACTTCTTTGAATGTTGCAGCGTCTTCTGGTACTATTGGATCTGTTGTTACTGTTTCTTCACTTTCCGAATCCTTTTTACAGGATGTTGCTACAACTGCAGATAATAGAATACCAAAAAATAATTTTCTGTACATGATAGGCATTTTTTATTTCGGGCGAAAATAGAAGCCCTAGAGAAGAGAAAGCCGTTGTTGTTACAGAATTAACGGAATGATAACAGTCACTTAAAGTATTGGTTCGGCGAATTAAATTTGCGTTAAGAGTTTGGGCTCAAAAACCTAACTTGCTCTCTTCACGTTCATCGCATATGGCTGTTACTGCTCCTTCTACAAACAAGTCTATAACTACTGAGATAATAGCTGGAATATCTTCATTTCTTGCTACTTCGTATATTATCGTAGTTAACCCCGCTATTTTAAGTCAGACTGGAATGCCTTTCTCGGGTGTACTTACGGCTACTGTTTTGGTTTGCTTTTTTAGTAGTTTGATGATGGGATGGTATGCGAAAAATCCTATCCTTGTAGCTCCTGGAATGGGCTTAAATGCATTTTTTACCTATTCTGTAGTGCTGGGAATGAAAGTTCCATATACTGTAGCATTAGGAGCTGTTTTCTGGTCGGGAGTGGTATTCTTTCTTCTTTCCTTTTTTAATATACGAACTCACATTGTTAAAGCAATTCCTAAAACCCTCAGGTACTCGATCGCTGCCGGCATTGGTTTATTTATCACCCTTATAGGCCTTTCGAATGCAAAGTTTGTTATTGCTAACCCGGCTACTATTGTCGGAGGAGCTGTATTAGGAAGCAATGTGCTGACTTTTGTTTGTGGTCTGTTATTCACTGCAGCATTACTGGTAAGGAGAGTAAAAGGAGCGATCCTATTTGGAATACTATTTACAACTCTGGCGGCTTATCCTCTAGGACGGTTTTGGGGCTTGGAAGAGAATGTGAAACCTTTAGTTCAATTTAATGAAGTGTTTTCAGCGCCCGATTTTTCGCTGTTCTTTAAGCTGGACCTGGTCAACTCCCTTCAACTTTCTATACTACCGGTGATATTTGCATTTGTATTTACCGACATGTTCGACAGCCTGTCTACCTTTGTTGGAATCGCAGAGGCTGCAAACTTGCTTGATGAGAAAGGCGAACCTAAAAATATCAAACGCTCTTTGCTTACCGATGCTTTTGCTACAACTTTCGCCGGCATTGCAGGCTCGAGTCCCGGTACTGCTTATATCGAATCAGCAGTTGGTATAGAAGCGGGAGGGCGAACAGGTTTAACAGCAATAGTGGCCGCATTTCTCTTTCTTCCATTTCTTTTCTTGTCGCCGCTTCTGTCTGTCATCCCCTCCATTGCTACTGCACCTGCACTTGTTCTCGTAGGGGTTTTCATGATAGGTCCTGTAGTTAAGATCAACTGGAATCAGCTGGATGATGCAATCCCTGCGTTTCTTGCAATGGTGCTCATTCCATTTACCTACTCCATAACCCACGGAATTATATGGGGATTTCTAAGTTTTACTGTAATAAAAGTAGTAGCAGGGAAGGCGAGAGAGATCACTCCTTCATTATGGTTTGTTGATGCCTTTGTGATCCTTGCGCTTATTATGGAATAGTTAAACCTTCATTACCAGTTCTGATGCTTTTGTTATCTTGGCACTCTTTTAAAATTTGAATACTGGCGCAACATAAGCTCGAACATTCATCTACATACATTATGCAATCAATAAAAGGGAATATAGTTGATATAGAAAACGCCCGGATCTTTTCTGGAGAAGTTCGTTTCGAAAATGGTCGGATAGTATCTATAACAGAATTAGAGGGCAAATCCAATGGTGGTTACATCCTTCCGGGGTTTGTGGATGCCCATGTTCACATTGAAAGCTCCATGCTGGTCCCTTCTCAATTTGCTCGTTTAGCAGTTGTTCACGGTACAGTAGCAACTGTTAGTGATCCTCACGAAATTGCTAACGTGAATGGAATGGAAGGTGTAGAATTTATGATTGAAAATGGCAGGAAAGTTCCTTTCAAGTTCAACTTTGGAGCTCCTAGTTGTGTTCCAGCCACTAGCTTTGAAACCGCAGGTGCTGAATTAAATGCTACTGATGTTGAACTCCTGCTTCAAAATCCTCAGGTACTCTATCTCAGTGAAATGATGAATTTTCCTGGAGTAATACATGAAGAGGAAGAAGTGATGAAAAAGATAGCTGCAGCAAAACGCCTGGGAAAACCGGTAGATGGCCATGCTCCCGGACTAAGAGGAGAAGCCTTAGAAAAATATGTTTCTGCCGGCATTAGCACCGACCATGAATGTTTTACTGAGGAAGAGGCCCTTGAGAAGCTTCAGCTCGGCATGAAAGTACTCATCCGCGAGGGAAGTGCTGCTAAGAATTTTGAGGCGCTTATAGGTCTTCTTCACGATTATGAAGACATGATAATGTTCTGTAGTGATGACAAGCACCCCGACAGCCTTGTAGAAGGACATATCAACCAATTATGTGCAAGAGCAATTGAAAAGGGAATTGATGTCTTTAAAGTATTAAAAGCGGCTTGCATTAATCCTGTGAACCATTATAAGTTAAATGTTGGTTTATTAAATGAGGGTGATCCTGCTGATTTTATTATGGTTAAGGATCTGATAAGCTTTAAAACGATTCAAACTTACATCGATGGAAGATTGGTTGCTGAAGGCGGTAAAACGTTGATTTTACTTGAAGAAGCAGGAGAGGAGCCTGTCGTTAATCAATTCGATTGCCAACTCAAAGTTAAGTCGGATTTTAAGGTGCTGAGGGATAATTATCCAGAATTAAATGGCGAAATTCCCGTAATCGAAGTTCTTGATGGACAATTGGTAACGAATCGGTTGATGCTTGAACCTAAGTATCTTGCTGATGAAATTGTTGCAGATATAGAAAGGGATATCCTTAAAATTGTAGTGGTTAATCGCTATAAAGAAGCCCCGGTAGCTAAGGCATTTATAAAGAACTTTGGTTTGAAACAGGGAGCAATAGCATCTAGCGTTGCCCATGATAGTCACAATATAGTAGCAGTAGGGGTAGATGATGAAAGTATATGTAAGGCTGTTAATTCCTTAATTAATGTTAAAGGTGGCGTGTCTTGTGTGTCTGATACAGAGGATTTTGTTCTTCCTCTTCCTGTTGCAGGATTGATGTCTCTTGACGACGGGTACAAGGTGGCTGAAAATTATAAGAGGATCGATGAAGCGGCCAGAGCATTAGGCTCAGCACTCATTTCCCCGTTCATGTCTCTTTCGTTTATGGCCTTGCTGGTAATACCTGAATTGAAGCTGAGCGACAAGGGTTTGTTTGATGGTAAGGATTTTAAATTTTTATAAAAATGGAATGGATTTCAATAAAGGACCGATTGCCTGAAAAAGATAAAGATCTGCTCGTGTGCACTAACACCTTCTACATGGGCATAGGTTGGTACTACAATGATTCCCAGCAATGGGACTTCGAGATACAAAAACATACTGAAGCTGATCTTGGAGAAGTGACTCATTGGATGTATGTCCCTGAACCTCCACCAGTAGAATATTAGATAATTTCGAAGGTTTAAAAGGTATATTGGTTCTTATGTTAAATAAGAACCATATTATTTAATTTCGGCTAAAATAAAATCAACTTATTTAATGATCAATTCTGCCAATCTATTGGCAACTCTCGCTGCATCGTCGGTTCCATTATTTGCCAAAACAACTAAAGCGGTATTAGTGGAAGGAGCCAGGTAAATAAAACTACGGAAGCCTCCTGTGCCTCCATCGTGTACAAGACATTCTACTCCGTTAATAGTTAAAAGGAACCAGGCAGATGCAATTTTAATTTCAGCGTTTGAAAAGGTTAGTTCCTTTACTTTTTTAAATAGCGCAGGCTTACTTGTATTATCCGGACTTATAAAAGCCTTTGCATATTTTAATAAGTCACCTGTACTTGAATAGATTGTTCCAGCTCCGCTGTACCCGTTCAATTTCCAATAGCTGGTCTCCCTTCCTTTCTCCGTATATCCCCTGGCGATGTTTTCAGTATAACTATTTTCCGCTTTTGTTCTCCTCATGTCTAATGGAATGCAAATATTCTGGTTCAGATAGTCAGCATAGCTTTTCCCTGATCTTCTTTCCAAAATTAGTCCGGCTACAGCCATTCCTAAATTCGAATACTCAAATTTTTCTCCTGGAACGCTTTGTAATTTGACGTTTTTTAAGGCTTGATAAACGGCAAGACTGTCATAGTTCTTATAGGGATCGTTTGGATCTGAATTTTTTTCAAACCCCTCAGGGAGTCTAGGTAATCCCGAAGAGTGGTTAAGGAGTTGTTTTACCGTGATCTTCTTCCCATTCTTTATCAACAGGGAAATATCAGAAGGAAGTAGATTGTTAATAGGTTCGTCTAAGCTTATGTCTAATTTATTAAGCAATTCAATTAGCATTGTAGCCGTGAACGTCTTGGTAATTGAACCTATCTCGAAAACGGTATTTTCATCAGGAATAGTTTTAAGACCTTTAATTATTTCCCCATATCCATATTGGAACACCTCGCCGTTCTGAAGAATGCCAATACTTAAACCTGCTGTAACTTTTTTTCCGGCATAACCTGTTACGATAGAATGGAGGTTAGTCTCAAGTTCTGTTTTTAGAGGATTATTTGTTATAACTGCTTGGGTTTCCTCTTTTTTGCAGGAGATAAAAACTGGTAGAAGGATGAATAGGATCAGGATTGCAAATTTTTGATTCATAGCGATTCTTTTTTCTGCAATGATCGCTTTCCGTTACAGGTTCATCGTCTTAAAGTCTAAATTCGGACGTCTTAAGTTCCATTTCGGCCTTTTTTCTGTATTCTGATGGGGTCTGACCGGTAGCTTTCTTAAATATTGCATTAAACGAAGCCTTTGAATTAAAACCACAATCAAGTGCAATACCAAGTAATGAAAGATGTTGATTATCCGGGTTTATTACCTGCTTTTTAAATTCGTTCACCCGGTACCTATTCACAAACTCAAAAAAGTTTTGATCAAGCTTACCATTAATTAATTGAGAAAGTTGATTTACGGGTATTTGTACTTTTGTAGATAGTTCTAGTATGGTTAGTTCTCCATTCAGATAAGGCTTGTCGGTTTCCATGTACTTCAATAATATTTCGAGCTTTTCTTCCACCAGATCCTCTGGGATAGCCGGCATACTATACCTTGTCTTCTCTGTCTCTCCAAATAGTTGATCGGCCGGTAAGTTACCCGGATCATTGTACACTACTTTCTGTCCCATTCCCCAGTAGCCGATAATATAGACAAAAACAGGAAAACCTATAGCATCGAGATTTTTAAAGATGGTGGTATTAAAGAAGACCGCAAGTCCCCATAGACCCCACAAAGTGATAACCCCAATAACAAGCCACATCAACCACCTCAAATTGATCCGTTCATCGTAGGAAAAGATCTTTCTGATGTTTTTTTTATGTCGGATAAGTAATACAAGTGATATAGATATGTAGACAAAATTTTGAAGGAGGGCGATAATGATAAAAAGGTTTGGCTCAGAATCAGAAAAACTTTCTTTTATCCATTGAATTTTTACCTCGCTATTATTAAAGTAAATGTTGAAAATGAAAAGTAACAGTAGTAAAAGGTACGGTATAAAATGTACTACCAAGGCTGGTTTTAATCTAAATGCTGGGGCTGTCAGGCTTTGTACATACAGAAAAAAAACAGGTCCCAGCGCGAAAATAAATGGGTAGAATACTGCAAACAAATGAGGAAGCTGGAGAATGAGGTGTGTTCTCATTAGAAAATCCTCAAAAGTTACAAGCGCAAAAAGAAGGCAGCAAAGGGCAAGCAAAGTGTTCGAAATTCCGGCTTTAATCCGGTTCCGAAAGAGAGCAATACTTAATATGAAGCCTTGAATAACACCAACTGCAACGATAATAGAAGTGAACTCCATAAGGGGATGAAGATAAAAAATTAGCCTTATTCTCCTGATCGAGAGTTGAAATATTGAAAGTTATGAAATAAAGTTAATTTTCTTTCATAAGTAAGTGATCATTCATTTATATTTGTATTGCCCTTATGCGAACAAGAAATACTGTAAAAGAAGAATTAGTAAAACAGAAGGCCATTGAATTAATTGTTAAAGATGGCCTGGAAAACTTTAGCGTAAATAAGCTTGCAAAAGCTTGTGGTATTTCTGTAGCTACACTTTACATCTATTATAAAGATAAAGACGACTTAATTGTGAAGGTTGCTGTGGAGGGGGCAAGGCAAATGAGTGCGGAGGTTTTAAAAGGTTTCGATCCAGATGCCTCCTTTGAAGAGGGCTTACGACAACAGTGGAGAAACAGATCCAGGCATATGATGGAAAACCCTATGGCAGCTCAGCTATTTGAACTGTTGCGGGGTTCCACCTATCACGACGAGGTATATAAAGTGATCGTTGGTGACTTTACCAAATCATTAGGCGCATTTATGGAGAATGCAATAAAGCGTGGTGAAATAGATCCTTTACCTATGGAGGTCTATTGGTCGGTTGCTTTTGCACCGATGTATAATTTGGTTCGATTTCATAATGAAGGCAAGAGTATTGGGGGCCGGCGCTTTACATTGACGGAAGAGTTATTATGGCAAACTTTTGATCTCGTATTAAAAGCGCTAAAGAAGTAGCATCGTCATCCAATAGCAGTATTACTATAACGAAATCTTTCTCTATGAATAATATCCTTGTTTTTAAAACGAATATTCAGTCAGAAGAAGACTTACTTGTAATTGAAAGGTTACTTACTGGAATGGAAGTAGATGACTGGAATGTAGACAGAAAAGATATTGATTGTGTTTTACGCATAGTCAGCAATACTGTTACAGAATGCCAGATTTCTTCGTTAGTAACGGAAGCTGGTTTTTTTTGTGAAGAATTACTCTGATTCCAGCCTTCTAAATCTCATACCTATTTAATACCCTATAATCAACCAAACAATGAAACAGACAGACAATAACAACCTGGTCAGTTTTTCATCTTATCAAAAACTGGTCATTGCCATACTAGCTCTCCTGCAGTTTACCGTAGTGCTCGACTTTATGGTCCTATCTCCACTTGGAGATATATTAATGAAATCTTTGCAAATAACACCCTCAGGCTTCGGGCTTGTAGTTTCTTCCTACGCTTTTAGTGCTGGTATCAGCGGACTTCTTGCCGCCGGATTTGCGGATAAGTTTGACCGTAAGAAGCTATTAATGTTTTTTTATGCCGGGTTTATTCTGGGGACCCTTTTTTGCGGACTGGCAAATACCTATAAGCTTTTAATGGCTGCCAGAATTATTACAGGACTGTTTGGGGGAGTGATAGGCTCTATCTCCCTTGCTATTGTAACAGACCTCTTCGAGATAAATCAACGTGGGCGAGTGATGGGTTTTGTTCAAATGGCCTTTGCAGCTAGTCAGGTACTTGGTATTCCTATTGGAATTTACATCGCAAATCTCTGGAACTGGCATGCAACATTTCTAATGATCGTTGCTCTGGCAGTTGTAATTTACATGGTAATCTGGCTTAAAGTTAAACCAGTAGATGCCCATCTCAAGCTGCAATCAGACAAAAGTCCCTTTGTGCACCTTTTGCATACCTTAAGCAATAGGTCTTATCAGATTGCTTTTGCTGCTACCGCTTTACTTTCGGTTGGAGGTTTTATGTTGATGCCCTTCGGTAGTGCTTACCTGGTAAATAACATTCATATAACTCATCAACAGCTCCCTTTGGTATTTATGTTTACTGGTATAGCTTCAATCATTATCATGCCGATTATAGGACGTATTAGTGACCGCGTAGATAAGTTTACCCTATTCTGCGTGGGGTCAGCTCTTGCTATAGTAATGATCCTGATCTATACCAACCTTAATCCTGTTCCTCTATGGCAGATCATATTGATTAACATGGTACTTTTTATGGGTATTATGAGCAGGATGATCCCAGCAACAGCCTTAACCACCAGTATCCCGGAAATGAAAGACAGGGGAGCCTTTATGAGTGTAAATTCTTCCCTGCAACAAATGGCTGGTGGCCTTGCTGCTGTAACAGCTGGACTTATAGTATCACAAAAGACCTCAAACAGTCCGCTGGAAAATTATGGTACCCTGGGAATAGTGGTATCTCTGGTAATTGTGGTCTGCGCTTTTCTGGTCTATTTTGTTAGCAAATTAGTAAAGGCAAAACTTGCAGCTAATTTCAAAACTGAAGCAATAGCCCAGGCTATGGAATAAATAAACGGCAAATTATTGCCGTTTATTTATCATTCTTTCGGCTTTTAAGCCGTGTTCATTTCTTTCCGTTGAGTAAGTAGTCCTCCAATCAGTAATCCAGTGAGTCCGAGAACCAGAAAGGTATTTCTTGCTTTTTTATCCTCTGAGAATTTACCTACCCAGGGTGCAAGTATCGAAGCTAAGCTAATTCCGACATCGCCGGCCAAATGTGCTTTGAAAGGCAGAACCTTAAATAGTCCCCACTCTGATTTAGTCAGGATTGCCGAGCTAAGCATTAAGCCACTTAACACTCTGGCAAAGGTTGTAGCTTTAGGATCGTCTTTGAAACGCATGATCTCGGGAGACAAGGCAGTTAGCGGAATATAACTCCATTCGGCTAAGCCGTGTCCTTTTCTTGAAATTGGTCTGTCCATAGTAGATGTTTTTAGTTCTGCTATGACAGCAATTATTATTCCGCTTAGCTCTAATAGGCTTTCCTTAACCGGTCTGCAAAATCATTGGGTAGGGGACTGTCTTCCACCGCTTTGGCTGCTTTTTCTATATCATACTCAAAACGGCAAAACTCTACCTTAATACTTTCTTTGTTTAACAAGCTACTGTTCTCGTCGATGGTTAATATAACATAACAGCCTCTCGGGTCGCCATCTTTTGGTTTGCCTGTCGCTCCAATATTTACAACATGAAGGTATTGACCCTCACACTCAATAACACGGTGATAAGGTTTATGGGTGTGTCCACAACAGTAGATATGGGCATTGCTTTCCCGCAAAAGCTCCAAAACGTATGCCTCATCCAAATCCTCCAGTACATACTCACTCACACTTCTGTTACTCCCATGAACAAGCATTAGATTAAATGGAGTTGCACTAAGCCTAAATTCCACCTTAATATGTGCCGGCAGATTTTTAAGATAGTGTCTCGAACTTTCATTCCCCAGATGATAAGCATAATTTATTAAGGCCTCCTCATCATCCAGATGCTGATCTACCCGTAATTTCTTCACCTTTATATCGTGATTGCCTGCGATAGTTGGAATTTTTCTCTTACGGATCTCTGCAATCACCTCATTTGGCCAGATGTTATAGCCAACCAAATCTCCCAGGCAATAAATAGCATCGTATTCTTTACTATCAATATCATTAAAAAAAGCCTCAAGTGCAGGAAGGTTAGCATGCACGTCGGAGAACAAAACAATCTTCATCAGGGAGTATTAATGGATTCTTTACTGTAATATTTTTCTAAACCAGAAGGCTACATTAACCAATGCAATGAGTGCCGGGACTTCAACTAGTGGCCCTATAACACCAACGAAAGGCTCTCCGAAGTTAATTCCGAAAACGCCAACTGCAACAGCGATGGCAAGCTCAAAGTTGTTGCCTGCGGCTGTAAATGCAATGGCTGTATTCTTCGGGTAATCTGCTCCTCCTGATTTTCCTGCAAAGAAACTCGTAAAAAATAGGATTGCAAAGTAAATTACAAGAGGAATACCATTTTTATCGCATCGTCAGGACTTCGTTCTATCTCATTACCTTACTAAGGGAAACATTACGACGATACTAAATAATACGGCAATTAAGGATATCGGGGGAGACTGCTGTTTTCTTGATCTATGTTAAGAACACTTCTTAACACACATCAATCACCGTTAAAGCGTTCAAGTATAACTTTGTCTTATTCAAAAACAGAAGATTATATAATGAAAAAGACATTCTTATTAGCTGCGGCATTAATAGTAAATACAGCGCTTTTTGCACAATCTAAATGGGGAGTTGACCCTGTGCATTCGTCAGTAAAGTTTTCAGTAGAGCACCTGGTAATTTCGGAAGTTGATGGTCAGTTCAAAAAATTTGATGGTAACATTGTATCGAAGACCCCTAATTTCAGCAATGCGGAAATTAGTTTTAGTGTTGATGTAAACAGTATCAATACCGATAATGAAATGCGTGACAAGCATTTGAAAAGTCCCGATTTTTTTGATGCTGAAAAATATCCTGACATGACATTTAAAAGTACTTCCTTCAAGAAGGTATCAGGAAATAAGTACTTATTGGTTGGAAATCTTAATCTGCATGGAGTTACAAAGCCGGCAAAATTCACCGTAACCTACGGAGGAACTGCAAAGGATGGATATGGGAATACGAAAGCCGGTTTTAAAGCCTCAACAGTGATTAACCGTTTTGACTACGGATTGAAGTGGAACAACTTAACTGAAGCTGGAGGCGCAACTGTAGGTAAGGATATTACAATTGATCTTAAATTGGAGTTCGCTCAGCAGAAATAATTAGAGGTAAGCATAGATCACATTCAAGAAGAGAACCATGACAACATTAAACGCATTCAGGAAATTTACAGAGGGCTTAGGGGAACAGGATCAACAAATGCCGGTGTTGTTTATTGGACATGGTTCTCCCATGAATGGCATTGAAGATAATGAGTTCAGTCAGCGTTGGAAGAAAATGGCGCAGGAAATACCAGTTCCAAAGGCAGTCCTGGTTATTTCGGCACATTGGTATACACGGGGAACGAAAATTACTGCAATGGATTATCCTGCCACCATTCATGATTTCGGTGGCTTTCCTAAGGCTTTGTTTGATGTTCATTATCCGGCTCCCGGTTGTCCTGAGCTTGCAACTGAAACTGCTTCTTTAGTTAGTACCACTATTGTAGAGCTTGATCATGATTGGGGCTTGGATCATGGTACCTGGACAATTATAAGGCACATGTATCCTCAGGCAAACATTCCGGTGCTTCAACTTAGTATTGATTATACCAGGGATCCCTCTTATCATTATGAGTTAAGTAAAGACTTATCCACCCTTCGGAAAAAAGGTGTTTTGATAATTGGAAGTGGAAATATGGTACATAATCTCCGCATGATTTCATGGGAAATGATCAATGGAGGAGGGTATGACTGGGCCTATACAATGAACGAGCAGTTCAAGTCATTAATAACAAACAAGGAGCATGAGGCATTAATCAACTACTCGCGCTTAGGGAGAGAGGCCATGCTATCGATTCCAACACCCGAGCATTACCTGCCTTTATTGTATACATTGGGACTGCAGGGTAACCGGGACGAAATTTCTTTTTTTAATGATAAGGCAGTTGGAGGCTCCCTTACCATGACTTCTGTAAAAATTGGTTAAGCTTTTACTTCAACTTTCTTCCGCCTAAATTATACACAGCACCTATCGTAAAAACAGAGTTGCCCGCAGTAAGATACTTTCTGTTCTTCAAGCCGAAGTTGCTCCCTGTTGTATACTGTAATTGAAAGTTCTCATTCAGTCGCATGCGTGTGAAGAAGATCGGTTCAAGGAATATGTTGTCCTCCTTAAGTGGGGTTACTCCTGTCATCTTCACTTTATCCATTGTTACATAGCTCATCCTTAATGCGGTTCCGTAATTCAAGGGAAATTTCTCACCAAAAAGATTCAATTTTCTTTTTCTGGTAGAGCTGTAATTTACCTGAACAAAGAACTTGTCAAAAGTAATATCCTGACTTTCGTAAGGTATCGCTCCGTCATAAGTAAGATCACTAAGTACCCGCCTGCTGTTGCCTGTCCCCATACCACCGTAAATTTCAAAAACCCTGTTATTCTCTTTGCCAAATGTGGTAAAATAACCAGCTCCGGCTTCAACCATTTTTTGTGAAAAATCCTTTTTCTCCTTATCCTGACTAATAGCAGAGCCATTGATCATTAGAGCAAAATTGTCGGTAAAAGCATAAGCTGTGTTGAAACTAATGTTTCCACGTAGAGAAACATGCCCGCTTGCATGCAGTTCGCCACTTTCGGTAAACAGCGGTGCATTGGGAACGTTTGGCATATAAAGAGAAGAACAGGATGCAAGAAAAAGTGCAGGAAGTATAAGAATAAAAGGAAAACGTTTTCTCATCAGGATAGCTTTTACTACGGAAGTATTTCTAGTTTAAAATTTCTGTTTGATTTAACGGGCTCAGTTTTTGCTGAAATAAGTTTTTGCTTTCACTGTAAATCAACTGGAGATCTGGATTATAGATCCATTCAATAGTTTTGTGCAGGTCCTTATTTAATGGCTCCCAGCGTTTCGGATCTGTATTAAGGCTAATTACAATGCTGGGTACCTTTAAGGCAGCAGCAATATGAGCTACGCCTGTACAGTTTGATACCAGGCTATGTGCTTGCTTTATCAAAACTGCTACTGCTCCCAAACTTGTTTTACCCGCAGCAATTACTGCTTCTGACTTCATTCTTGAAACCACATCAGCGACAATGTTTAACTCGTCGCTGGTTCCGGTAATTACCGGAGTAAGTCCCTGGTCTGCTGCCAGATCACCGAGGGCGGCAAAATATTCGGCAGGCCACTGTCGGGCAGTCTCCCGCGATCCGGGGTGTATACAGACATATTTACCTTTTTCTATAGGAAGTTCAGCTTTTCTTAAATCATCGTAATCCTGCTCATAAAGGGGAAACTCCAAGTCCCTGCCCTGGTCGTCAATTCCAAGAGAACTTATTAGAGCTATATGTCTGTCTATTTCGTGAAGATTCTCCGGGTATGGAATAAAATAACCACCTTCCGGAACATAAACCCCTTCTTTAAAAAAACCGGCAACCGTTTTGGGCCCAAATAATTCTACCATAGGATTCACCAAATTGCCGTTTCCCTGCATTTGCAGAACCAGGTCGAAATTTTCTTCAACCATCCCAGACAGAAATTTTGCAAAACCGGCAGGAGAAAATTCTCTTTCAGGTAAACCGGGATAACCAGGAAAGTCAATAAATCGGTCCAGATAATCAGGAAAACGAACCAGAAGACTTTTCGCCCAGGGTAAACCGATCAGTGAAATTTCCGCATCAGGATAAGCACTTCTCAGAGCCCTTATAGCGGGAATAGAGCAGAGAAGGTCACCTAATTGAAGTGCCCGGAAAATTGCAATCTTTTTAACTTGGGTAATGGGTAGAATCATGAAATGAACTTTAGACCCTTTAAACAATAAAGTGTGCAAATAGTTGTGGAATTATTAATTTGAGATGGTTTGAGGAAGGAAGTAAGCACCTTTCCAAGTATTAAAAATTTAGCTTTCGCCGCACCTGGTAAGTGATTCCATAAAAAACTATCGGATACGTTAAAAATTAACTAAAAGTTATTATTAAAGAGGTAATGGAACAATTCTTGCATAAATTAGGAGTATTTAACGCAAAGCCTACATATGTTACGTAAACCTGCATTTGCAACTACTGTGGTAAATCTATATATCATTGTATTTCTTATTGTTTTGGAAATTAATATTTCCCATGCGCTACAGTTGGGCATGCTTTATTTTTCCCCTGTAATAAGCCTCTGGATGTTCTACACAATAATTAGCGGATCAGGTTTTCGTCCGCCTCATAAGCAGATCGTTTGATCAGCTTCTTGGGTGATATTGAATGATAGTTTGTCGAAGGTAATCAGTATCCAAATGCGTATATATCTCCGTCGTGGTAATGCTTTCATGTCCAAGCATTTCCTGCACTGCTCTCAGGTCTGCTCCACCTTCAATCAGATGAGTAGCAAAAGAGTGCCTGAAGGTATGGGGACTTATGTTTTTATTTAAGCCTATTTTCTCTGCCAGCTGTTTAATTATTAAGAATACCATTACGCGGCTAAGCGGCGCACCTCTCCGGTTAAGAAACACAAAGTCCTGATGATTGGGTTTGATCTTCAAATGAACCCGTATCTCAGTGAGATAAATCCTCAAAAGCTTAATAGCTTCACTTCCTATAGGTACTAGACGTTCTTTATTTCCTTTCCCCATAACCTTGATAAATTCTATATCCAGGTAAAGATTGGATATTTTAAGATCAGTAAGCTCTGACACCCGTAACCCGCATCCATACAGAACTTCCAACATGGCTTTATTCCGCATACCCTCAGGGGTAGAAAGATCAATGGCAGCAATTAGCTTGTTGATATCGTCAATACTTAGTGTATCTGGCAACTTCCGTGTAAGGCGGGGACTTTCAATCAGCGCTGTAGGATCGATTTTGCTAAGATTTTCAATGATTAGGTATTTGTAAAAGCCTTTAAGTCCGGAAAGTACCCTGGCTTGAGAAGGAGGGAGCATTCCCAGTTCATTTATCCAGCCAAGAAAAAGCTGTATATCCTCACTGGTTATTTCGTTTGGAGCCTTTCCACTGGTGCTGTCGGCAAACTGATGCAGCTTATCAACATCTCTCATATAAGCTTCCACACTGTTTGCAGATAAAGAACGTTCAAGCTTCAAATAGTTCTCAAACCCTTTTTTCGTACTTCTCCAATCCATCCCGCAAAGAAATTAAAAAGCCTGTTAATCTCAGAATTTTCTTTTACCCTAATCCAGCATTTCTCTGCGTTATTTAGTGCTTCTGCATATTCTGATAAATTGGGAAATACAACCACGCTGAAATTAGGAAAATGAGCTCAGTTAGAAGTCAGTTACAATCGTACTACAGAGGTTTTTTAAAATTTCTTAAGTTTGAAGCATGAAGATACAAATTCTAAACGGGCCTAATTTGAACCTGCTTGGCACCAGAGAAAAGTCTATTTATGGAGAGAGAGGCTTCGATTCTTATTTTAATGAGTTGAAGGCCAAATACCCTGCGCTCGAACTGGAATATTACCAAAGTAATATTGAAGGGGAACTAATTAATAAGATACATGAAATCGGCTTTAGTTATGATGGAATTATTTTCAACGCAGGCGCTTATACTCATACTTCACTGGCAATTGCGGATGCTATAGCTGCTGTTAAAACACCCGTTATTGAAGTCCATATCTCCAATGTTTATTCCCGCGAAGAGTTTCGGCACAAATCGATGATGGCAAGAAACTGCAAAGGGGTTATTACGGGGTTCGGTCTCGACAGCTACAGACTAGCTATAGAAAGCTTCCTTTGATCAGCGGTTGAACCAGCGGATCACCTTGTTAACCATTAGGTAGTTCAATAAGATACTAGTAATTTTCATCGTCAGCCTGTCTTTCACGTTATTAATACTATCTGACTCTAAAAACTGGATATTTTTTAAATTATTATAATTCACCGTTGCTTTTTTATTAACATCGGTGAATTAATTTTCCTTCCGTCAGAGTTTCTTCTCAACATAATTTAGCCTCCTGAATATTTACCTTTCGCGTGCACCCGGAGTTTACTATTTTTGCAAGCCCAAAAAGGCGAGGTAATTCATATGAGCATTTCTAAGACATATAATCCGAAAGAAACAGAAGATAAATGGTATCAGTACTGGCTGGAGAAGAAATTCTTTAAATCAGTACCTGACGAGCGTGAACCCTATACAATTGTAATACCTCCTCCAAACGTCACAGGAGTACTGCACATGGGCCACATGCTTAATAATACCATTCAGGATGTTCTGATCCGCCGGGCTCGTATGTTAGGCAAAAATGCTTGTTGGGTACCAGGAACGGATCATGCCTCGATAGCTACCGAAGCAAAGGTGGTTGCTATGCTTAAAGAGAAGGGCATTGAGAAGAAAGATCTTAGTCGTGATGAATTCCTTAAGTATGCCTGGGAATGGAAAGAAAAATACGGTGGTATTATCTTAAAGCAGCTCGAGAAGCTAGGGGCTTCATGCGACTGGGACCGCACCTCCTTCACTATGGACGAGGCTCTTTCTGAAGCTGTTATTGATACCTTTATTCACCTTTACAAAAAAGGCTTGGTTTACCGCGGTGTGCGTATGGTAAACTGGGATCCTAAAGGTAAGACTGCTGTATCGGACGAAGAAGTTATTCGTAAGGAAGTTAATCAAAAGCTTTATTATATTAAATATAAAGTTGCAGGCGAAGAAGGTAAGTTTATTGTAATTGCTACCACTCGTCCTGAAACCATCATGGCTGATACAGCTATTTGTATCAACCCTAATGATGACCGCTATACTTACTTAAAAGGTAAGAAAGTACTTGTTCCGTTAATCAACAGAGAGATCCCGGTTATCGAGGATGAATATGTAGATGTTGAGTTCGGTACCGGATGTTTAAAAGTAACTCCTGCCCACGATCTGAATGACTATGAGTTAGGGGTAAAACACAATCTTCCGGTAATCGATATCCTGAATGATGACGGAACACTAAATGCTAAAGCAGAGATCCTGGTAGGAGAGGATCGCTTTGCGGCCCGTAAGAAGATTGCAGGTTTGCTGGAAGAAGCAGGACAACTTGAAAAAGTCGAAGAATATAAATCTCAGGTAGGTTTCTCTGAAAGGACCGATGCGGTGATCGAGCCTAAGCTTTCTTTACAATGGTTCTGTAAAATGGGAGAAATGGCTAAGCCTGCTCTTGATTACGTGATGGAAGGTGAGATTAAACTTATCCCCGAAAAGTTTATTAATACCTACCGTCATTGGATGGAGAACGTAAAAGACTGGTGTATCAGCCGGCAGCTTTGGTGGGGGCAGCAAATTCCTGCATGGTACTTCCAGCATGAAGTAGTTGTTGCTAAAACTAAAGAGGAAGCTGTTGAAGAATTATTGAAGGCAGATAACCGTGCGCAAATGAGCGATCAGGAGAAAGCTGATTTCAAAACTGAGGCATTAAATTCGATCAGGCAGGATGAAGATGTTGTAGATACCTGGTTCTCTTCATGGTTATGGCCAATTTCCGTATTTGATCCTTCGGTTTGCGGTCACCCGGAAAAAGAAGGTAATGCCGACCTTAATTATTATTACCCCACCAATGATTTAGTAACTGCACCAGAGATCCTGTTTTTCTGGGTAGCTAGAATGATTATGGCCGGACACGAGTTCCGTGGTGAGGTTCCTTTCAAGAATGTTTATCTCACTGGTATAGTTCGTGATAAGATTGGAAGGAAGATGTCCAAATCGCTGGGCAACTCTCCTGACCCTATTGATCTGATCGAGCAATACGGAGCAGACGGTGTTCGTGTCGGAATGCTCTTGTGTTCTCCTGCAGGAAATGATCTAATGTTCGACGAGTCATACTGTGAGCAAGGACGAAATTTTGCCAACAAGATTTGGAATGCTTTCCGTCTGGTAAAAGGCTGGGAAGTTAATGATGATCTGGAAGCTGTAAATTCAAAAGCAATTGAGTGGTTCACGAATCGCTTCAGCGAAGCTCTTGTGGAAATTGAAAGTCACTTCTCTCAATACCGTCTGTCAGAGGCCTTAATGTCTTGCTACAAATTAGTTTGGGATGACTTCTGTTCATGGTATCTGGAAATGGTTAAACCTGCTTATCAACAACCTATTGACAGGGTAACTTATGATGCAACCAAAGCTTTCTTTGAGCAGATATTGAAATTAATACATCCTTTTATGCCTTTCTTAACAGAAGAACTTTGGCATGATGAGGAAGTTTTCGGCAGCAGAAGCGAGAAGGATTGCTGTATTGTAGCTGAGTACCCTAAAACAGTAGCTACCAGCGAATCAATTTTAAAGGATTTTGAAATTGTGAAGCAAGTGATCTCAGAAGTACGGAACATCAGAAACAGCAAGCAGATCTCTCCTAAGGAAGCTTTACCCTTATCGGTAAAAGCTAATTCTGAGACCAACTACCAGGAATATCTGGCGATAATTTCTAAGCTGGCCAATCTTAGCGAGGTCTCTTTTGTTGAAGAAAAAATCTCTGGATCAGCAGGATTCATGGCAGGAAGAGATGAGTTTTTTGTTGTGTTAGCTGGAAATGTAGATGCTGAAGCAGAACGTGAACGTATCACAAAAGAATTAGAATATCTGCGCGGGTTTTTGAAGTCGGTTAATGCAAAGCTATCGAATGAGCGATTTGTCCAAAATGCTAAAGCTGAGATAGTAGATAACGAACGTAAAAAGAAGGCAGATGCGGAAGCTAAGATCTCTATTTTAGAAGAGGGCTTAGCTGCGTTGAATGCATAAAGAATATAAGGTCAGTTAAGAAATTAAAATTAACTGGCCTTTTTTTAACAAATTAAAGTACTTATAATCTTATCAAATTGAAGAAGAGCTTTCTATTATTTCTTACAATAGCCCTGTTTTCCTGTCAGGAAGCTAAAAAGTCAAAATCAAAGGTCAAAAAGACAATCGATCCAAAAGTGCTGGTCTCATGTGAGGGGATAGGGGAGGTTAAACTTTCTGATACGCATCAAACCTTAGAAGAAAGATTTGGAAAGGGTGCACTCGCAGAGCATGAGAACACGATCTACGGTGCTTTTACCACCATTTGGGAGGCAGATCCTAAGCAGATAAGCGTGTATTGGAAGGAGAAGCAAGCCCCATTCAAGACAATTAATTTTATAGAAGTTGGAACTCCCGGATCCCCATATATGACTAAGGATAGTATAATGGTTGGAATGGGACTTAGAGATATGGTTAAAAAGAACGGATCGATATCTATAAAGTTTCTGAATATAACGCAGAGTCAACCAGGCTTAATTACTGGCTTTAATGCAGGAAATATTGAAAAAAGCACACCTTGTTTTACTGGTATCCTTGAACAAACAAGACTTCATGTGATCCATAAAGATGAGTTAAAGGAGTTCCACAAGCAAAAAGAGGTCAATTCTTACGACCCTATGTTGAACCGGATCGATTATGAGCTAGCTTCTATGCGGGTGGTTCGCAAACAATAGATCGAAAAAAAATATTTAAAGGGAAGCTAAGTAGGAAAAGCTTCCCTTTTTTTACGAATTAATTTTATTCATAATGTCCAAAAAAAGCCTTCCATCCCATTTAATACCCATATTCAGACTTCTATTAATGACTGTTTGCTTCACGGGTTTTTTATGTTCTTGTAATCAGAATCCTAAAAATTCTGACAAAAAATCTACGGGGCCAAAATCCCCGATAGAGGTGAACGATCAAAACGATTCGCATATTACTTGCTGGGGAATTGGCCCCCTGGAATTTGGAGACGATCTGGAAACTATCGCAGAAAAAGTTGGAAAGGAAAACGTCAGCACTGATTCCCTTTTTCTCGAGGGAGATTTCGATCGTCTGATCACTAAGGTCTGGAAAGGTACTCCGAAAGAGATCACTATTATATGGAAAGAAGTTAAACCTCCGTTCAAAACGGTCAGTACTTTTGAAATAGCACAGGAAGACTCACCCTACAAATTCGACAATGGTATCGGTATTGGCACTGGTATAAAAGAAATTGTCGCTTTAAATGGGGGAGAACCAATTAAGCTTTACGGTTTTGGGTGGGACTATGGAGGGACCTTTATTGATTTTGGAAAGGGAAAGCTGAAGGGAGATTTACCATGCTTCGGTGGCGTTTTTCAATTGCAAACGGAAGCTGCTGATGCGGAGGTGCAGCAGGTGATGGGAGATCAGGAGATCTATTCAAATGCTCCAGCATTTAGTAAATACAAGGCAGTTCTAACCGTTATAAGGATATCTGAAAAGGGAGCTGAATAATTAATTACCGGGATAATTGGGCAGGTCCTGGATAAACTGGTAATTCTTTTGTTCAAAGTCAATTTTACAGTAGTAATGATGTAGGCCATTACTTACGAAAAGTAAAGGAACCTTATGAACAATATTATAGCGGGCAATTTGATCGAATACAGCTTGGGTTATCTTAACTGAAGGAGCTTTACATTCAATCATAAGTATTTTCTGTCCGGTAGTATTGAATACAACAACATCCGTTCGCTTCTGTAATGTATTTAAGCGAAGACCGCCTTCCAATTTGATCAGTGCTTTTGGGTAGTTTTTTTCGCGGATTATGTACTGAACGAGGTGCTGTCTAACCCACTCTTCCGGCGTTAATACCAGATACTTCTTTCTGATCTCATCAAATATAAAATGAGAAGCAGATTCCTGCTTTATCTTAAATGGATAGGGAGGAAGATTTAACGGTACCGGCTCAAATATCACTTTTCAAAGTTCTGAATTTTATCAGAAACCTCTAACCTGATTACTTCAAATGCTAAAGCTTTTTTTCCACATTAGTTCTGGTTATGCGTAAGTATATACACCTGATATCTAAATTGTAAAGTCATTTTTGCTGCCGGAGTAAAACTCTCTTACAATTTTAATGTTCCTGTTAAGGTATTGTTAAGGGGCTTGAGTGACAGTCCCCCGTAAATGAGTAAAAGGGTGAAGTATTTCTAATCGTTCTATAAACTTAAATTACTGTAAATATGAAGTATGCTCTGCAGCAGCAAAATTGCGATATACCCCATTTAAATTCGTGCAACTTAATTTCTCTTGCAAAAGAAGTTACTGGAGTAACGTTAAAGTATCAGATCGTAAATTATTTTATTACATATGAAGAAGCGGATTTTGGTGATTGATGATGATAATAGCATTCTCGATGTAGTAAAAGAATCTTTGGAGTATCTGGCTTACGAAGTCGAAACAAATTCAACCGGAGATAATGTTTTTCAGCTCATAGATCAGTATAAACCTGATTTAATCTTGCTGGACTACTTATTGAATGGGATTAATGGAGGCGAATTTTGCCATCAAATTAAAACTAATCCTAAAACATCTCACATCCCTGTTATAATAATGTCTGGTTTCCCTAAAGTGTTCCTCTCACTAGGTGATTATAAAAGCGATCATTTTATAACAAAGCCCTTTGACTTAACAGACCTTTCTGATAAGATAAGCAGTTGTCTGGGTAAGACTGAGGTGATTTGATCTTGAGTACGGTATAGACTGGCTTACTTAGGCCGGAGTGAAAAAACGTTGCAAGAAAAAAGGGTCAGACAATTAAGTCTAACCCTACATCTACCTATGAAAAACAAATCCTTTTTGGGAAAGGATGCTGTGTATACGCCAGGAAATTGAGATAGTTACAAGAAAATTAAAATATTTTAGAATAAAGGTTTTTTCAAGGACCCAGGCCTTTCTTTTCTCCACAACTGGATACGTCCGGACCCTTTTTCTTTATTAACTAAAAAGCCCTTTGCTCAAGCAAAAGGCTTTTTTCATTTTGTCTGTATGTAATGATTTTACTCAGATTTCTCTAAAAACATAACGGACTTGTTCTTTAGACCAATACGTCCTTTTATTTTTTCTTTCCGTTCTTTGGAGAATCATCTCCTTTCATATCATTTTTACCGCCCTTTTCCGACTGGTAAGCTGATTGCCCCTTAGCCGTTTTGTCAACTTGCATCTTCGGCTTTTTTACATCTTGCTTCTTGCTCATAATTCGACTGTTTAAATTTCTGGATAGATGATTTAATCATTTGAGTATTAATTATAAGCAAGGTTCAAAGAGATTGTTTTGGTAAAAGTTAAATTGGAAAGGCTGCCTTTAGTAAATGTATTTCAGTATAATTTAGGCAGATTCAAGAGATCGCATCCTCTCGAATGTACCTCAGTTCGCTACTTAATTGTAAGAATATATTTTGCCATCTCTTCGGCATCTGCTTTCGATATGGAGGAGTGAGGTGTCATTGGGATATCTCCCCAATTTCCTGCCCCTCCCTGGATTATCTTATTTGCAAGCATTTCCACATTCGCTGGGGTGTTCTCGTATTTCTTAGCCACTTCAGCGTATGCAGGTCCCACAAGCTTATCATGCTCTTTATGGCAAGAAAGACAATCAGAAGTAGCAATTAATTGAGAGCCTTTGGACTCGCTTGAGGGAGTAGTACCGTCAGTGGCACCTGTTCCTTCTGAGGTGGATTGTGCACTTCCACCTGTAGATGTGTTTTCCGAAGTATTGCTACTACTGCTGGATTCAGAACCGCCACATGAGGCTAATAAAATAGAAAAAGATAGAGCTAAGATCGTGTGTTTCATTGTTTTTAATAATTAAGGCCTGGAGAATGGCTCCGGTCAAATTTATGATATTTTCTCTATCGAAAGTGCTGATAGCAAGCTGAATTAAACATCAAAAACATCCTCTTTTCATTTATTCCCCCTCTCCTTGATCTTTTCACCTACTAGCTTTGCGTCTTCTTCCGAATAACTACCGGTAGTGAATACCCATGCACCCTCTTTCTGCTTTAGAACAGCAACTATACTTCCTGATTCCATTAGGGTATAGGCATCGTTTTCAGGAACAACGGTAAAGGATTTTTTTCCTGCTGATATTTCAATTTCAAGATTAAATGTGTCGGCCATAGTCAATTTTTTATTTAAAACAGATAACACTTAAAATGTTCCTGACATACCTGAAATTCATACCTGCGAGTTTATAGAACGACCCTTACTCCTATACCAACTAATAATGTGTCTTTAACTTACCCAGGCTGCTGAGGTTTTCCAAATCTCATCTATATCTCATTTTTGGCAGAATTCATGATAGCCGAAGAACTGTGGTATCAAAAACTCCGATATTTATTGTAGTAGATATAGATCTGCATTAATTAAAAGCTAGACAAAAGATGGAAATCAAAGAAAAACTTCAGGATGCCTATATAAGCTACGTGCTGATCAACGGGGAGCAACCCAAAAGCGTGTTTGTGTTTGCAAAAGATAATGAGCTGGCTGAAGAGGATTTTTATAATTATTACGCCTCTTTTGAAGCCATCGAACAAGATATATGGCTGAATTTACTAAGCCTTGCTGTAAATGAAGTAAAAGCACAGGAGGTTTGGCCTCAGTACTCTGCCAGGGAGAAGGCTTTATCTCTTTTCTATAGTTTTTTCGAGCTTTTGAAATCCAGGCGAAGCTTTGTCGTTTTTAGTCTGAATGGCTCTACTAAAACTCTTGGTAGTCCCCGGGTGTTGGATAAACTTAAGCCCTTATTTGAAAGCTTTAGTTCCGAAATTTTACTGGAAGGCATTGAAAGTGGAGAGCTAATGGATAGAGCATTTATATCCAGAAAATATAAAGATGCGCTGTGGATGCAATTTGGCTTCGTCTTAAACTTCTGGATCAAAGACAGCTCCTCGGGCTTTGAGAAAACTGATGAGGCTATCGAAAAAGGCTTGACCGTCACTTTTGATCTCTTTCAAAGATCCCCTCTTGATAACATATTCGAATACGGAAAATTTTTAGCTAAGAATGCGGGCATCAAAATGCCTTTTTAAACATGAGCGAAAATACACGCAAAGAACAAGACAGTATTCCAACCAGCAAGATTGAACGGTCTACTCAGTTCGTTAAAACCGGATTTAAGATAGGTGGGAATTATGTGAAGCACTATTCCAAGAAGCTTTTCAATCCCGACTTGAGTAAGGATGAGTTGAACGAGAGTAATGCTGCAGATATCTACGAATCATTAAGCCAGCTGAAGGGAAGCGCGTTGAAGGTAGCTCAGATGCTGAGCATGGATAAAAATATCCTTCCTAAAGCATACGTAAATCAGTTTTCTCAGTCCCAATATAATGCGCCGCCATTATCAGGCCCTCTTATTGTTCAAACCTTCCGAAAGTACTATGGAAAAACTCCCGATAAGGTGTTCGATAAATTTGATCTCAAATCTACTAACGCGGCCTCTATCGGTCAGGTTCACCAGGCTTTTCTTGGCGAAAAAAAACTTGCTGTAAAGATTCAATACCCTGGAGTAGGAGATTCTATTTCCTCTGACTTAAAACTTGTTAAGCCATTTGCTTTCCGTTTATTGGGTATGAGCGAAAAAGAGCTGGATGTTTATATGAGAGAGGTTGAAGAACGATTGCTGGAAGAGACTGATTATGAGTTGGAGGTGCGCCGTTCCCTTAAATTTTCCCAGGCTTGTTCTGCTTTGGAAAATGTAGTGTTCCCCGAATACTATCCCGAGCTCTCCAGTAAAAGAACGATAACAATGGGCTGGCTGGAAGGACTTCATTTGAAGGAATATTTACAGACTGACCCATCACAGGAGGAGAGGAATAAAATAGGGCAGGCCTTGTGGGATTTTTACAATTTCCAGGAGCACGAGTTGAGAGCTGTTCATGCCGATCCACACCCGGGGAACTTCCTGATCACACCGGAGGGAAAACTAGGGATAATTGATTTCGGCTGTATTAAAGAGCTTCCAGACGATTTTTATTATCCATTCTTCTCTTTGGCATTAAAGGGGGCGCTAAATGATAAAGAATCCACGTTGAAAGCCTTCAGGGAGCTGGAGATGATCCTACCTAAAGATTCACCTCAACAAGTGGAGTTTTATTATGAAAATTTCTCCGAAATGATCGCCTTATTTACGCGCCCATATACCAGCGGAATCTTCGATTTCAGTAAAACTGATTTTTTCGAACAGATCTACGCCTACGGGGATCGCATGGCACGAATGCCTGAGTTCAAACAGGCAAGGGGAGTAAAACACTTCATCTACATTAATAGAACTAACTTCGGTTTGTATAACATCTTGCATGAGTTAAAAGCGACCGTGAAAACAGACACTTATCCACCTCATATTAAAAAAGAAAGTTAATGCCTTCAGCCTACCTCTATACCGATAACTTCTTATCCGACATGCGAGAGGTGGGCGATCCACTTGCGGACGATTTTATCTATAGATCATTTAGTGATAATATGGCTCGGAAGGAGGTGTACGACTGGTTAGGAGCAGCATCACAGAATGCTGACCTCCAAAATCTACCCCTGCCTTTTGCGACTGAAAAGGTTTTTACTCAAGCCCAAAACCTTCCCACATGGGCAGATGATAAATTGTTATCCCTCGGATGCTCGTTTTTCAGCCGATATCAAAATTCCATTATGCAGCTCCTTGGACTGCTATCCTTACCCTATTGCTATGCGGCAGCAGATGGGGCAATGGTCCTTTTTCTTTCAGAGCGACTACGAAACGACACTCCCAAACGACTTGCTGATACGGGTGAGTTTGTAACAAATGTACAATCGCCAGGAGCTTTCGCCGGGCAGGGTAGAGGTTTTATAGGAATATTGAAGACACGCCTCACTCATGCTATTGCCAGATACTACACACTGAAATCAGGCAAGTGGAATGATAAATGGGGCGTGCCCGTTAATCAGGAAGATATGGTGGGAACAGGTCTGGCATTCTCCCTGATTGTAATAAGAGGGCTCCGTAAAACAGGCATAACGATCAATGACCGGGATCAACAGGCTTTCTTACATCTCTGGGCTGTTATTTCCTATTTGTTAGGTGTTGATGAAAGACTCATTCCCAGGAATGGAAAGGCTGCAAATCAATTGGAAAAAGCAATTCGCGTAAGACAGTTTAAAGAATCCATTCAGGGGAAAGAGTTAACAAATTCTTTAATTGAAACTTTTACTAGTTTAGACTCAGGATCAAAACTTTCTCGAAAGGATGTTCAGCAACTAATGACGCATTTGCTGGGTGCCGAAGTTTCTACATTATTAGGACTTTCAGTAGAACCACGGTTCCATACCCCTTACTTATTAAAGATCTTCTCAACCCTTTCCAGCTGGAATCCCTACCTAAAGGTTCAGAAGCCAATTTAAGATTTCTCATTACCACTACTGTAAAAGATTTTAACAGTTTTTTAAAAACTTAAACAAGGATTAACATAAATGTCTTAGCTTCGATAAGAACTTGTTAATATTAACTCTAATCAATTCATACCATGCCTACCGTAAATGTTTATTTAAATTTTAATGGAAATTGCGAAGAAGCCTTCAATTTTTACAAAACAGCCTTTGGTTCAGACTTTGCCTATCTTGGACGGTTTAAAGATATGCCCGCTCAAGAGGGTGTACCTCCTTTGTCTCCAGAACAAGGAGAATTGATTATGCACGTATCTTTACCTATAAGTAACGAAACAACGCTCATGGGAAGTGACACAGGTGGAGAATGGGCGAATTCATTTAAACAGGGTAATAATTTCTCGATATCCATTAACGCTGATAGTAAGGAGAACGCGGAACAACTTTTCGCCAGTCTTTCAGCTGAAGGACAAACTACCATGCCCTTGGGCGACACCTTCTGGGGGGATTACTTTGGTATGTTCACCGACAAATTCGGTATAAATTGGATGATAAGTTACAACCAGAATCAGCAGACTCCATAGAAAGAAAACGGGTATCAAATATTCTGTTTTGAACTTTGATACCCGTTTTCACCGATATTAAATAGGAGACCCTTACTTATTTTGCTTCGAACTCCACTTCAGTGTCGCCCCATTCAATAGAAACTTCGCCTGCTTTCGAAATCTCAAACACTAATTTCTCTTGAAATTTCTCAGAGTGCTCAGGTTTTACAGTTACTCTTAACTGATCATCAGCCTCTGAATACTTAGTTCCCCACTGATCCCAGGTTTTATTAAAAATAACCACCCACTCTTTCTCGCCAGGAATAGTATATAAACCATACTTACCTGCAGGAAGTGTCTGTCCTTTGATCTTTACATCTTTATCTATTTCGAAAACTGTGGCTTCGTTTGCCCCTGTTCTCCAAACCTTACCATAAGGAACGAAATCTGTTCCGATCTTACGGCCCTTTAATGAAGGCTGACCATAGGTAATAGTGATTTTTGCGCCTTTTTTGGTAGTTTCAGTAACGGTAACAGGTGGACTAACACGCTTGGATTTGTCTTGCTGCGCGGAAGCAGAAAATGCAGTCACGATAGTGAATGCGATCGCTGCAAAAAGTGTTTTCTTCATGTGGTTATTTATTTATTTTTAAGTTGATAAGCAATTATACTATTATGATTAAATGTTGGAATATAAACAATGTTCTTTTCACTGTCCACCCCTATATCTGCCGTATTAATTTTTGATTCCTGAGTATCTAGTAGTAATTCAATATTACCTTTCTTAGAAACGTAATAAACAAGTCCGCTCCAACAGCTAACAATAAAGTCGCCATTCTTTAAGGGCTCAACTCCATCTCCGTTTTTGGCAAAGCCTTCAGCTACTGTCGTAACTTCTTTTTTACTATTCACTTTGATCAATTTAGTGCCTGAAAGGATATAAAGATCTTTGCCGATAACTTTAAGTCCGTTGGCATCGCTGATATTTTCCAGCCAAACTTCGGCTTGGTTCTTCTCGATCCGGTAAACTTTTCCTACTCGTGTGTCAGATACGTAAACCACTCCCTTACTGTCTACTGCAATGTCATTAAGAAAAACAGAGCCTGCAGCAGGAATTCTTGTTTCCAGTTTTCCCGTAACGGCATTTAAAACAACAACCTCTGTTAAGTCTGCTATGTACAGTTGGGAATTAAATAAGCCCATACCTTTAGGAGCATTTAATCCGGTTGCCCAACTGGCATCAAGTATCTTTCCATCGAGACCTACTTTAGCAACTCCTCCTTTACCATCAGCCGAATTAGGAACGCCGTCAATAAGAGAAACGTATAGGAAGTTATTCTTCAAGGAAGGTAATACAGACTCTGGAACAGAGAGAGAGTCGCTCTCCCATAGCTTAACCAAGTGGTGCTGAGCCTGAACCTGCAGGGATGAAGCAAATAGAAGAAGCGAAAATAGTTTTTTCATAAATGTTAATATATTCAGCTTGAGTTTGACTGCCAAGCATAGTAAAGGTTCAACAGTATTTTTCAAAAATAAATTTTTCTGATTAGTAGTGCTTAGGGAAGTCAATAATCTTGCGAAAAGTTGTGGCAGACAAAAACGTCGCATCATTCAGGGAACAACCTATTTACATTTGCTTTTTAAAATTTGTTCCAGCTCATCTAATACCGGTAATTGAGAGGCATTCAACTTTATTCTTGCTTGTTCAAATGAAAACCATTCTGCCTTGTCGGTCTCAGGAAACTCTTTCTTCCTTCCCGATTTTGGCGGCCACTCCATTTCAAATAAGTTAGATGAAATAAAAGGTTTTTCGAAGTCTGTTTCGGTGGCCCAGGTTTTCAGCATCTTTCCTCCTTTAGTTTTTACAGGGCTTAGAACTATAAAATCTTCAGTAATGATCTTATTACCGGTTTCTTCATTAAATTCTCTTTTAGCCACCTCTAATTCCTGTTCGATAGCAGGATCAAATTCTCCTTTTGGCACCGACCATACTCCCTCATCTTTTTTAATGTAAAAAGGCCCTCCAGGATGAACAAGCAATACTTGAAATCCATCAATCGCTCTTCTATACGCCCATATTCCTGCTGTGTATTTCATACACTATCTGTCTTAGTTATTATTCTGTGTTTTCTTTTAACTACCTAACACTAGTTTAGTTCATTCCAAGTTGAGGAAATTTTATTCTGCATTGTAGCGAAATGTCTTAAAAAAACAACAGATGTATATGTTTTAGGTCTACACTTTGCTACACAGATAAATTTTCTTTGTAACACTATTGTAACTTTGGCAATGGGATTAAAGAATAATTTGAATTGTGATAAGTAATTTGATAATTTTATGGAAGATTTTTAGGATGTAATGCTCCTGGCTTAATATTTGTTAATTATTATTAGACTTTATGGTGCCAGGACGGCAAATACCTAGAGGAGTTTACAGGTCTCATTTCTCAAAATTTTAAGGAGGTAATATGAAATTAAAGGAATTATTATTAAATGGTTTCAGCTTTAACGAAATTCTAAGGCAATTCTCAATTGAAAAATCCGATTTTTCCATCCAGGATGAGGATTTGATATTGTCGAGAAAGGATCTGGCAAACAAAGAGATTTTAAAAGAGAGGGTATTAATTCAAGGGAAAACAAGTAATGGTATTATTAACTTTTTTGGTACCCTTCATTGTAACTTTTTAAATCAACTGGCAGTTTTTGAGTTAGATTCTGTAGAACAACAGGGTGTAAGTACTGCTGCCTAGTAAAAAAATAAACACCTCTTACGATTTAAAGAAAATAGGCTATATCCTTTGATATAGCCTATTTTTTTATCCCCTGCTTCCCTGCAGAAAATTTAATCCCTTTTGTGTATATTTGATAAAGCTCCTAGTAGCACCTATCCATCATTTTGCCCTCAAAACCCTTGTTTTAGCGACCTTATAGCGACCTTACAGCGATGTTATAGCGACCTTATAGCGATCTTTATTCATATATACTACTTACCAAATTCGTCCCACATTCTATGATAGTCCTTGTTCCATTAGCAGATTATGCAAAGATTGACCTAAGGGTAAGGCCGGGCTATCGAACAAGGACCAAATCTGGGTAAAAGGAAGGATATCTGGTTTAAATCTGCCCACTAAAGGAATATTGAATATCAACTATTTTGCCAGGTCTTAAACATTGGCCCTATTGCTTGTGTTATCTACATAAAGTTTGTCTATGTCTACATTAAAGCGTTTTAAAATAAATTTTCCTGTTAACGGCGAAGATCAGGAACTATTTGCCGAGCCAATGGATTTAAATCACCGAATGTATTCCCTGGAAAGAAAGTTGATGGATCCGCATCCCCTTCTGATCGAGAACACAGAATCAGGTTGGAAAGTCACCTCGCAGGATGATTGGAACTTGAGTCCTCAGGAAGTTAATGAGCTTGGTAATTTCCTTGAAAGGGAATATCATATCCGTCCGCAGGAATAAGGTAATACTTACTATTTAATTGGAACAGCCGATTTAAAAACCTCTTTTTACTTCGGCTGTACCATCTGGACATGCAAATAAACCTTCATAAGCAAGGCGTCCTTTAAATCTTTGACTATTAGTTTGTTTTATCTAATTCATTCTATTGCATTATATTCGCAGGGTAATTTGTTTTTCCCTTAAATGAAAAAGAAGAGTTTAGCTTATGGAGCTTTAGCCTTGCTCCTTGCTTCCTGTAGTACATCAAAGAAAATTCAGGCACTTAAACCAGAAGCCAGTTACAGTAAAGAGGTTGTTTATGATAAACAACTTTCTTATGTACAATTACCTGTAGAGATCAGCATTGCCGATATCCAGAACCAAACGAACAAATTTTTAAACGGTCTTATCTTCGAAGATAATAAGCTGGAGGACGACAACTTGCAGCTGAAAGTATGGAAACAAGGGCCGATCGTTGTTACGGAAAACGGAGGAAAGCTACATATTGAGCTACCCATGAAGGTATGGACTCAAGTACGCTACGGGGTTGAAAAGTTTGGCCTCTCTGCCTATGATACCCGTGATGTAAATCTTAATGGTGTCATAAAAATTAATGCATCTGTCGCCCTTACTAACTGGAAACTGTCAACCCAAACACAGGTTGCGGGAATAGAGTGGAAGGAAAGTCCAACTATTTCTATAATGGGTAAAAAAATGCCAATAACTTACCTTATTAACCCGGCTATTGCGGCCTTTAAAGGTAGAATGGGGCAAATGGTTGATCAATCTATAGAAAAAGCCATTGATGTAAAACCCTACGTGATTGACGCGATACAATCTATTGCTCAACCAATGCAAGTTAATCAGGAGTACAATACATGGTTTGGAATCCAACCACTGGAGCTTTACGCTACTAAGGCTGTAGTTGCCAATAAGAAGATCACCATGAATCTTGGTATGAAAGCTTACTTAGAAACAGTAGTTGGAAACAAACCCGGTTTAAGTTTCGATAAGAATAAACTGGCGTTAACCGCGGTTGAAAAAATGCCTTCGGAGTTCAATGCAAACATTGCTAGTATTGTAACTTATCAAAATGCGGCAGCGCTTATGCAGAAAAATTTCAACGGACAAAAATTTGAGTCTGGTAAGCGGTCTGTTACGGTGTCAAGTATCGATCTATGGGGAAAAGATGGAAAGATGATTGTTGAGGTAGGCATGAAAGGCACTGTAAATGGAATGTTCTACTTGTCAGGAGTTCCAAAGTATGATGCTGCAAAGCGTGAAGTATATATGGATGATGTGGATTTCGTACTCGACTCAAAGAACAAATTGTTGAAGACGGGAGATTGGCTGGTGCACGGCCTTATTGCCAAAAAGATCCAGGAAAGCTGTCGTTTTTCCATCAGCGATCAGCTGAAGGAAGGTGAAAAGACAATGGCCGGATTCTTAACCAATTACGAGCCTATGAAGGGGGTAAAAGTAAATGGAGCAATGACACAACTTTCTCCTAACCGCATATTCCTTACACCTAATGCCCTGGTAGCAATGGTAGTAGCCAAAGGAAAGGTGGGTATAAGTATTAATGGGATGTAATAGATCCTTTCGAATGATAAGAGTATTAAAAGGGAGCCTTGGGTTCCCTTTTTTGTTTTCTGGATTCAATTTTCTTATTTCTTCTAAGCTAAAATAATTAGTAATTCTTAGCTTTGTATAATGTACGCCATTGTAGATATTGAAACCACGGGAGGGCATGCTAGTGCTAATGGAATCACTGAGGTCGCCATTGTTATTCACGATGGCAAGGAGGTGGTGCAACATTATCAAACCCTTATTAATCCCGGTATTCCAATACCTATATACATTTCAGCTCTGACAGGTATCGACGACGAAATGGTGCGTAAAGCTCCACCTTTCGAAAAAGTGGCAGCGGAAATATACGATCTGCTGCAGGGAAAGGTGTTCGTTGCTCATAATGTTAATTTTGACTATTCCTTCATTCGACATCAACTTTCTCAGGCTGGGTTTGAACTGCAGCTTAAAAAGCTCTGTACTGTTCGTCTCGGCAGAAAAATACTGCCAGGCTATGCCTCCTATAGCCTTGGTAAGCTTTGCAAATGTTTAGATATCGAAATTGAAGGCCGGCATAGGGCAGGGGGGGATGCTGAGGCGACAGCGAAGCTGTTTAGTTTGCTATTGGAAAATGATAAAGAGGGACTGATTCAAAGGTCCCTGAATAGAAATTCAAAAGAACAGCAACTTCCGCCTTATCTAAACAGGGAAGAGTTGGAAAAATTACCTTCAAGTCCCGGTGTTTATTATTTCAAGGATAGAAAAGCTAAAGTGATCTATGTTGGCAAGGCCGTTAATATAAAAAAACGGGTCTATTCGCATTTCTCTGGTAATAACTCAGGTCGTCAAAGGCAGGAGTTTCTAAAGAATATTCACACCATTGATTTCAAAGAATGCGGCACAGAACTCATGGCTTTAATTCTGGAGGCTTCTGAAATAAAGCGTCTTTGGCCGGAGAATAACAGAGCATTGAAGCGTTTTGATCTTGCTTACGGCTTATATGTCTATGAGGATCAGAAAGGCTACCAACGGATAATGATCGATAAGAAGAACAAGTTCTCTACGCCTGTTTATAGCTTCAGTCAGTTATCAGAAGGCCATAATCTTATCAAAGTATTGATGAAAGAGTTTGAGCTTTGTCCTAAATTATGCTTTATTCAAAGAAATACAGATCCTTGTATCGGGATTCAGGACCAACATTGTCACGGTGCCTGTGATGGTAAAGAACATCAATGGAGTTATAATCAAAGAGTGAAAGCAGCGCTCGCAGGCTTAAAGGCTGGCTTACCTTCTTTCGCTTTTATCGACGAAGGTAGAACAATGGAAGAACAGAGTGTTGTATGGATGGAAAGTGGTCAGCTTAAAGGGATGGGATACTTACCTAAAGATCAGGATTTGGAAGATGTATTAGCGGTAAAGTCTTTTTTAGAGCCTTATTCGTCTAACGATTATATCCGTACTGTCGTTCAAACTTTCGCTTCCAGATACCCTGAAAAGGTAATGAAGATTCAGGTTTAATTTATTCCGCTTAGAAAATCTAAGCGTTGTTCTATGTTAAGCTCATTTCCAATCCAGCTGGCAATCTGATCTCTCCTTAAAAAATAGGGTACTCTCCCAAATTGTTGGTCACTATGTTCTACGGTTAAAAAAGTGCAGCTATATAAACTTGCCCCCATTAAAGGATCTTCTGTAACGTCCCAAACTCCGGCAATAAATGAAACTGCTCCATCATATGGACGATAGGAGATGGTTTGTCCCTCTGCTTCGTTGATTTTATCGAATGAGTTGCAAATGATGACACAAAACTTTTTATTGCTTATCCTCTCAATAAAGGCTTCCTCGTCCAGATTCTCCTGCAAAGCAATCAAAGACGCTTTACTTAATGGGTAGTAACTAAGCTTTGAAGGGCATTCATCTGTAACCAAAGGAACCGAAAATCCAAAAGTGGCATGTGGATTAGCATTTTCAACTTCACTATTAAAGGTCAGGTTCAACACTTCCAATATACTTTCTGAGGATGGAATATTCAATACATCTTTAAAGTTTTGCATAGCTAAATTTTGTATTGGAATAAACTTTCAAATTTGGAAAAAGTTCGTTTTAATGCTTAAAGTATCTTTTTTGATAAATAAGCGGCGCTTTTCACAAAATTCTTACATTGCTCTCCAAACCACATAACCAATATGACTCTGAATAACCGTCGCAAGTTTCTTGAAGTTACAGGTAAAGCCCTTCTGGCTGCTCCTTTTGTCTCTGGTCTGACAAGCTGTAGCATCATTAATTCGTCATCCCAGTCAGGTAAAATTGGTCTTCCCGACCGGCGACAATATAATATACGTTTAAGTGTAAAGGATTTTGGTGCCAAAGGAGATGGCACGGTAAAAGATACACTGGCTTTTCAACAAACTATAGATCGCTGCAGTGTTCTTGGTGGAGGGGAAGTTTATGTTCCTTCCGGCTCTTATCTTATCGGCGCCATAGAGCTTCGCTCTAATACCACTTTAAATCTTGACAAGGGCGCAACATTGCTGGGTAGTGGAGACTTTAATGACTATCCTGTACATCAGGTGCGATGGGAAGGCAAATGGATCCCAGGTTACACTGCCCTTATTTATGCAATGGATGCTTCAAATATTGCTATTATAGGGGCAGGACAAATTAAAGGTAGTCATTCTGTAGGCGGACGCCCTAGTGCGAAAGATCCTTTAAGGCGCCCAGCGCTGATCGAACCGATCAATTGCCAGAATGTCCATTTTGAAAACTTCTCTACAGACTACCATCTCATGTGGTCGATACATCCAACCTATTGCGAGAATATTTTTATTAAGGGTCTAACAATAAGGAGTGCTGGAGGAAATGGTGATGGAATTGACATTGATTCATGCAGGAATGTTCGAATAGACAATTGTGATATTGCCACAGGGGATGATTGTATCTCTTTAAAATCTGGTAGGGGAATGGAAGGATACACGCTTTTGCGGACTACAGAAAACGTTCATATCTCTAATTGCACTTTTGCGGATTCTATCTTTGCTTGTATCGGAATCGGAAGTGAAACTTCCGGCGGTATCAGAGATGTTAAGATCGAGAATTGCCGCTTTACTTACGCAAAAACTCACGCTATATACATAAAAAGCCGGCCGGGAAGAGGTGCTTTTATAGAAAATATTAAAGTAGATAATATCGAAGTATCAGGAATGGAGGGAGGATTTCTACGTTTTAATATATTGGGAAGCGGCTTGCAGGATCAGGTCCCTGTTCCTGGACAAGATGGAATTCCTACTATAAAAGATTTTCATTTCTCTAACGTAAAAGTAACAGATGTTCCTGTTTTAGTAGAAGGCACTTCAATTCATCCCGATAAACCCCTGGATGGTTTTTCTTTAAGAAATGTAAACGGCACGTGTAAGAAGGGAATATTTCTGGCCAATATCAGGAACGCAGATATCGATAATATACAAGTAAGCGGTTATGATGGAAGTTTGCTAAATGGGGTGAATGTAAGTGGCAGAGGGTTAAAAGATATAGCGCCAGTTGAGCCACCCAAAACTCCTGCGCCAATAAAAGAATTGGAACCTTTTAAACTTAAATAACTGATAATTATGAATGCTGATACTTTATCATAAGAGGATAGTGCAAACACTACGCTTAAGTCGTTGTTAAGAGCATAATCGAATAAATAAAGTACTATGAAAAAATTAATTTATACCATCATTCTGGTTTTTACAGTTGGATTGTTTGCTACCCCTACCTTCGCAGCTTCAAATGCGAGCAAAAAAGAGCTCACAACCGAGCAACAAGTTCAGCTTCAGCACATTCAAAATCGTGTTGAAGAGATCCGTCACATGGACAAATCAAACTTGACTCGCACTGAGAAAAAGGAGTTGAAAAAGGAATTACGCTCCATGGAGAAACAGGCTAGAGCCATAACTGGCGGGGGTGTTTATTTATCTGCCGGAGCAATCATTATCATTATCCTTGTGTTAATACTTATTCTGTAAATTCTGGCATTGTTTTTAATGACAATGATTAAAAAACTATCTAACTATGAGTTCATCACAGAAAACACACGACCATAAAAAGATTCAGAAATGGGCGGAAGAGCGTGGTGGCGTGCCCGCCAAAATCAAAAACACTGGCAAGGATGAAGACGATGGTGTTTTAAGAATTCATTTCCCTAAGCATAGCGATGCCGACGATCGTTTTGAGGAAATTCCCTGGGTTGATTTCTTTCAAAATTTCGACGAAAATAAGCTAGACCTCCTGTATCAGGATAAAAAAGCAGACGGGGAAACAAGTACATTTCACAAATTCGTTAACAGGGAAGACTAATAGTTTAAAATTTGAAAGGCTGTCTTAAAAGCTGGATTCTGAGGAAGCAGTTTTTGAGATAGCCTTTTCTTTATCTATCAAGATGGAAATACAAAAACTTAAAGGACAAAATGCTATTGTCACTGGTGGTAACAGTGGGATTGGTCGAGCTATAGCTATTGAACTAGGCAAACAAGGTGTAAATGTATTGGTCAACTACCACTCAGACAAAGAAGGTGCAGATGAGGTTGTTGGAATTATAAAGCAGGCAGGCTCTGATGCTTTTGCATGCCAGGCGGATGTTAGCAGTGAAGAAGACGTACTTGCAATGTTTGCTGGCATGAAAGAAAAGTTTGGGCATATCGACATTCTGATCAATAATGCCGGAATGCAGAAGGATGCTCCTCTTCACGAGATGTCGCTGGATGATTGGCAGAGAGTACTTGGGGTAAATCTAACAGGACAATTCCTTTGTGCCAGGGAAGCTGTCAAACAGTTTCTTGAACGCGGAATGTGCGATAAAAGCAAGGCTTGCGGAAAGATCGTCTGTATAAGCAGTGTGCACGATGTTATCCCCTGGGCTGGGCATGTAAATTATGCCACCAGTAAGGGGGGGATCCTGATGATGATGAAAACAATGGCCCAGGAGCTCGCACCGAGAAAGATCAGGGTTAATGCTATTTCGCCTGGTGCCATAAAAACTTCTATCAATGAGGAGGTATGGTCTGATCCTCAGCAAGCTAAGGATCTTCTTAACATTATCCCTTACAAACGCATCGGAGAACCTGAGGACATAGGGAAAGTTGCGGCCTGGCTTGTATCCGACGAAGCAGACTATATAACAGGTACAACTATTTATGTAGACGGGGGAATGACACTTTACCCGGCCTTTGCTGATAACGGATAGAATAGCGCTATAACCCATTGAAAATGAGATGAACTATTTGGAATAACACATTTTATGCTTTCTTTCGTTATAGTTCAAACACTATTGAAAAAAGAACTGAGGGAAAGCATGTATGCAATTTATGAAAGGTAAGGTTATCATCGCATTTTTATCTGGGTGTATAGCCTTATTTTTTGCTTGGGAGGCTTCACGCCAGGTTTCTATTGAAATATTTAAGAATGTAGATAGCTTGTCAACTCCTGTAGATAGGCTACATCGTGTTAATTTTTTGTTTAGAGAGATTAACCACCTTGAACAATTACAACGTACCCAGGCAATTCTCGGGGGAAAGCAGGATACAACGATACTAATTAAAAAGTCGGCCCGGTTGAGGGCCTCTTTAGATACTCTTCAAAGTCTTTACGCAAAGGATTCTACTCAATCGGCCAGGATCGGCTCCATGAAAAAGATCCTTAAAGAGAGGGACAGCCTCTTTAGCAATTATATGAAAGTCCGTGAGGGCTTGGTTAGCAGTAAAGAACTAACAGTACAACTTAAAACCCTCACAAATATCTATTCAAATAGCCCCGTATTAATTGAAAAAGTAATAACCACAGAGCGAACCTCCACCGTAGCTGTTAATACGGAAGATGAGGAAATAAGGAAGCAACAGGAAAAAGAAAAGAAGACCTTTCTCGGACGAATATTTGGCAAAAAGAAGCGTGTAAAGGATACCGCTCAAATTGAGACCCGGACTGCTTCTACCCACATCCCGCACGAAGAACTGGAGAGTGAAACCGTAGCTGTAAAAATTGATACCCTCAAGACCAAGGTAGCAAACACAGACAGCATCAAAAGGGAATTGGATAAAGCCAGCAGAACTATCGTAAGTACCCAGAAGCTGAAAAGCACAAGCTTTGTAAACCGCGAGGCTGCATTAATGAACACTGGAAACTTGCTGATCAACCAAATGCTTAACATTTTGCAGGAGGTAGAGAAAGACGCTGTCAGGCAGGTTGACAGGAATAATAGCGATACCAAAAAGGTTATAGAATCTGGGGCAAACCGGATCATAAATATAATCCTGTTGTTTGTTTTGGCAACGGCTATTTTGCTTTATTTAATATTAACGGATATTTCCAAGAGTTCGCGTTACCGAAAACAGCTGGAATTAGCAAAAGATGAGGCTGAGCGCCACAGTGCAGTGCGTCAACGCTTTCTTGCTAACATGAGTCATGAAATACGGACGCCTCTTCAGTCAATCATTGGTTATTCTGAGCAGTTACTCAATCAGCCGGAGCCCAGGAAGGAGGATATTGAAGCTATTCACTATTCTTCCGAACACCTTTTGCAGATCGTAAATGAAATCCTGGATTACAGTCGCCTTGCGTCTGGGAAGTTCTCTCTCAACTACACTGTTTTTAACCTCCATGGGTTGCTCGGTGAAATAATAGCTGTAATGCGACCTCAGGCAGAGAAGAAATCGGTGGCACTTGTCTTGCAGGATACCTCATCAGCCGACTATGTTAAGGGCGACTCTTTCCGCCTAAAACAAATCTTATACAATCTTCTTAGTAATGCCATTAAGTTCACTAGTGAAGGCAGTGTTATCTTATCGGTGAAGTCTTCGGATGTAGGCAAGCGCTATATTCATCAATTCTCCGTTCAGGATACCGGAGCTGGGATCCCTAAAGACAGCTTGGTCAATATCTTTAATCAATTTGAACAGGTGAATACATCTTCGGTTGCTGCTACAAGTGGCACAGGGTTGGGACTTAGTATTGTGAAGGAATTAGTAGAGCTACAGGGTGGAGAGATCCATGTAGAATCTGAAATGGGAAAAGGATCTTGTTTTACAATTGAACTTGGTTTTGCTAAACCTAAGCAAAACCCTGTAGCAGAGATTGAGGTGCAGGAGATCAGAGGAACAGTTGCGGATTCTAAGGTTTTTGTGGTGGATGATGACGAACTTATTCTTCAGCTATGTTCTTCTATTTTAGAAAAAAATAACGTAACTCACCATTGTTTTAATTCGCCATTGGAATTGCTGGCTACTATTGACCATCATGAGGATGTTATTGTGTTCGCTGATATACGCATGCCTGAAATGAATGGGTTAGACCTTTGTGTTGAACTAAGGAAACTTAGTGCAACAATGAAGATATTCGCATTGACAGCTCAGGCTTTGCCTGAAGAAAGGCAGGTTATCCTTGAATCAGGCTTCGACGGAATTTTAATGAAACCATTCCGGGAAGCAGATCTAATGTCGCTGCTTAGAGGCGGGGAGAGCCCTGAAGCCGCTCCTGTTATTACAGAGGTAAAGAATGAATTAGATCTAAGCAGTGTACGGATGATGACTTTCGGCGATAATGAGCGTTTAGTGAAAATTCTTCATAAGTATGTAGACGACAGTACGGAAGATATAGAACAATTGGTCCAATTAACTGCTCATGATCCTGCTGTAGCATTTTTGTTTCACCGTTTAGCTGGAAGGAGTGCTCAACTGGGTGCTGCAAGGCTGGCTTCTTTGATGCGAGAATTGGAAATTCTTGCACTGAATAGTGAAAATGAAAAATCCCCGGCTGTTACTGCCGAGGATATTAAATGGGTTACAGAGGAAGTTCAGGATGTTATAAGATTAGTGAAAGAAGAAATTAACCATCTATCTGATACTTCTCCATCTTATAATAAAGAGTTTTCCGATCAATATTAAGAAGCTTGGCTGCCTGAGATTTATTATACTTCACTTTTAGTAAGGTTTGTGCGATCAGCTCTTTCTCATTGGCCTCGTTTACCGCTTTGATATCCGATGTATTGGGCCTTAAACCTTGCTTGATGGTAAGGAACATTTCTGAAGGAAGTGCTTCCTTCATGGCCACTTCGCCAGGAGTTAATAAGACCATACGCTTGATAACGTTCTTCAACTCACGCAAGTTTCCGGGCCAGTCATAGTTAAGTAGTAGATCCTTAACATCAGGAGAGACTTTTTTTACATTCCGGTCCAGCTCCTGGTTAGACTGCTTAATGAAATGGTCTATAAAGACCTCCAGATCTTTGTCCCTGTCTCTTAACGCCGGAACCTCGATCTTAAATTCATTCAACCGGTGGTAAAGATCTTCGCGAAATTCGCCTTTACTTACACTGTTATAAAGATCATCATTTGTTGCGACGATAATCCTAACGTCAACTTTAATTTGTTTGTTACTTCCAATAGGTTGCACCACGCGTTCCTGTAACACTCTTAAAAGTTGAACCTGCACTTCGTAGTCAAGGTTGCCTATCTCGTCAAGAAATAAAGTTCCTCCGTTTGCTGCTTCAAACCGCCCTTTTTTATCCAGAACTGCTCCTGTGAAAGCTCCCTTAGTATGTCCGAACAGCTCACTCCCTGCAAGATGTTTGGATAATGCTCCACAGTCAATAGAAACAAAGGGCATATTGGCTCTTTTACTGTTTCTATGTATAGACTTTGCAGCGTATTCCTTTCCTGTGCCACTTTCACCTTGTATGATAATAGACATATCAGTAGGGGCAACCAATTTAATGTAGCTATTAAGTTGCACTGAAGCAGCACTGTTTCCCTCAATAAATTCAACTGGGCTCGTTTCTTCAACCAGTTGTTGCTCCTTGTTGATTTTCTTTCCAAGAGCTTCATTAACTGCCATCAGCAGTTCATCTGGATTTACAGGTTTGGTAATGTAGTCTAATGCACCGAAACGCATAGCTCTTACAGCTGTTCGTACATCATTAAAACTAGTCATAATGATTCCAGGAATATTCAGGCCGTTCGATTTCGCTGAGCTAAGAACATCAAGGCCAGTGCCATCTGGCAATCGGTAATCAAGTAACAGAAGATTATATGCTTTCTGCTCAAGCATTTTTTCCGCATTTTTAACTTTAGATGCGGTGTCTACTGTGTGCCCTTTTTTTTGTAAAAAACCCTGCAGTAGTTCTGAAAATGTAGCGTCGTCTTCGACCAGTAGCAAATTAGCCATAGGGTATCAAAAATAAATCAGATAACCAAAAATACAAAAGCCGAAGAACTCTCCGGCTGTTGTAAAGGATTAACTGTAATTAACTGTAAAAAGATCGTTATGTTTTACCCAGAGCTAATTATTGCTTGCTTTTAGGCTTTTTCGTTTTTGTGGTATCTGTAGGGGTCGTATTTGAACCTGTCTTAGTTGTATCTTTTTTTGTCGTATCCTGTAAAGAAACAGACACTTTATATGTTGATTGAGTATAAGCATTAGCAAGATTTGTCCCTGAACAAATAACAACTAACAGGGCTCCGAAAATTAAATTTTTCATCTTGTTCTTAGTGTGAGTACAGTTATTAGTTATGGATAATTGTGCCAAAAAATGTAAAAAGTGAGAATAGGGCTGGTTTTTAAGCCTTTCTGCTTTTTTAAGAATCTACATGATCATTTCACTTGTGGAAAAAAACAACACTTTGCTGCAAAGGGTAACGTTAAAAAGTGCCATACAAAGGCCGGAAATAAACATCATGCTGACAGTTCGATCTTGCCACCGCTGGGATAAACTCGTAATTTAGCACCAAATATTTAATATGTTGGAAGCAGAACACATACAATGTCTAATTATAGGATCGGGGCCGGCAGGATATACTGCTGCAATTTATGCAGCACGTGCTGATCTAAAACCAGTTTTATATACAGGTATCGTTCCTGGCGGGCAGTTAACGCAGACCACAGAAGTAGAAAATTTCCCTGGGTATTCAAACGGGATCTTAGGACCAGAGATGATGGAAGATTTTCGTAAACAAGCGGAACGTTTTGGTACCGACATTCGCTTTGGTTATGTTACTTCGGTAGATTTTTCTGGGTCTCCTCATAAAGTTGTGATCGACGAGCACAAGACTATCACGGCAGATACAGTAATTATTGCTACTGGCGCATCTGCTAAATGGCTGGGACTGGAGAGCGAGCAAAAGTACAATGGTTTCGGTGTTTCAGCTTGTGCTGTGTGCGACGGTTTCTTCTTCCGTAACCAGGATGTAGCTATCGTAGGAGCAGGTGATACTGCTGCAGAAGAAGCTACTTATTTGGCAAAGCTTTGTAGAAAAGTTCATATGATCGTTAGGAGAGATGAGTTCCGTGCATCTAAAGCTATGGTGAATCGCGTGCTTAATACCGCTAATATCGAAATACATTACAGTTCGGAAACTCAGGAAATCCTGGGTGATGGTCAGAATGTAACTGGCATAAGAATTATGAACAATAAGACTTCTGAAGAGAAGGTAGTTGATGTAACAGGTTTCTTTGTCGCTATCGGACATAAACCAAACACTGATATCTTTAAAGGATGGTTGGATATGGATGAAACAGGGTATCTTATTACTAAGCCGGGTACTCCTTTAACAAATATAGAAGGTGTATTTGCTTGCGGTGATGTTCAGGATAAACATTACAGGCAGGCTGTAACAGCTGCAGGAAGTGGCTGTATGGCTGCTTTGGAAGCAGAAAGATATCTTGCAGCGAAAGAGCACGCTGAAGTAGGTTAGAAAATTTCTTTAGCAGATTTTAGAACAATCATCTTCGCTCCTTGTTGAAATTCTTAATAGCTAACATTTTAAACTATGGGAAGAGGCGACAAGAAAAGTAAAAAAGGAAAAATATCCATGGGATCTTTCGGAAAAAAAAGACCGAAACAAACCAAAAAGAACAGGGCAGCTAAAAAAGAAAAAGCTGAATTAAGTGCCTCATAACCGGGGCACTTTTTTTATGCTCAGTTCTGTAATGGTAACAACGAAAATTATCGAAAACTTGTGTTAGAATTTATAATTAGACCATTCGAGAGGCAGTTAATAATCTCAAAAAAATGAATAAGTCTATTACGAAAAAAGGACAGCTGTACTTAAACGGCTGTCCTTTTTTCTATGGTGAATCTTTTAAAAGAAACCTCTTTTAAACTTTTTCTTTTTGTAATAATGCCGGGAATGTTCCGATGATAATCTTAAGATCCAACCAGAAGGAGTAATTAGCTGCATAATAGTTATCCAGCTTCTTTCTCTCTCTCTCAGACATTTCTTCTTTTCCGCGTTTGCTGATCTGCCATAAACCAGTTAATCCAGCGGGCCCAAGGAAACGAGTGGTCCATTCGTTTGATGTAAGCATTTCTGCTTCGTATAAAGGAAGAGGGCGATTACCTACCAAAGACATATCACCTTTTAATACATTAAACAGCTGCGGTAACTCATCTATACTAGTGTTGCGGATGAAATGTCCTACTTTGGTTATCCGCGGATCGTCTTTTATTTTAACAAAGGCAGATTTTCCGGTTTCTGTATCTGAATATTGATTCAGTGCCGATAGTGTTGCTATTTCTTTGTCCGCGCCAGTTCTCATTGAACGGAACTTATAAAAATCAAAGATCTTATAGCCTGTGCCTACCCGCTTACTTTTATAAATAATAGGTCCTTTTGATTCCAGACGAACCAAAGCGGCAATAACCAGGAATAGGGGAGATAGGAATAATAATGCTACAGAACAAACGATGATATCGAAGGTACGTTTGTAAAGAGGCATTTTATATCGAACATCTACCTGTTCTGCCAGTTCTGCTAACTTAGGTTTAATGAGTTTAAACTTTACAAGGAATCCCAAACGTTCGCAAAGATCTTCGAGAGGAAAAGGATAAGTATAGAAATCGTGAACCTTTAAAGCCATCGCTTTTTTCTTCCAGGCCTTATTGGAGAAAGCAGACACAACAACGATAATAATACCCTGTAATAGAGGGTTCTTTCTTATCCGGCTTATCAGAGCCAACCAGTTTTCTTTTTTATCGGCCTCCAAAAGGATGATATCCGGAAGAGTTAAGAGGGATTGATCGTTCAAATATTGCTCGATGTTTTCCAGGTCAAGACCATCATATTCTACCTCAAATTGAGCCACAAGTTCCGGTAGGATCATTTCCTTCAATTCAGAACCAGCATAGGCCACTTTTGCGTTGACCCCTGTTTGATGCGAAAGATTATTAATTGGAGAGCTCAAGATCATTCTTACGGGCTATTAATTCACTAATTACTCTCTTCAAGGTTGTGGGATTGAATGGTTTTTGCATGTAACTTTCAACCTTGACAGACATTTGGCTTACCCTTTCGTCAAGATCATCTGCTCCTGACAGTAAAATTACCGGGGTGTCTCTGTAGTAACCGCTAATCTTTAAATTTCTAATAAGCGAACTGCCATCGAAATATGGCATCTGAAGGTCAGATATAATAAGCTCAGGATCGTTGCCTTGTTCCAACCAGCTAATTGCCTCAACGCCACTGTTTTTGATTATAAGGTCATATTCCTTGGATAATACAAAATTCAGCAGTTTAAGAATACTAACTTCATCATCAACAATTAGTATTTGTTTTTTCATGCAAGTTCCCCTATCTAAAAGCGTTACTAAGATATTTCTCGTTCTACGACAAACCCTTATCTGGGTTACAAATATCTCGTTTTAATAATGAGCTAAGATACTAAAAAACTAATAATGAAAAGGCAGATGCTTTAAATCTTTATCAATAGAATGAAGATTTTTAGAGTAATTTTGAAATTGGGCTTTGGATTAACGACCGTGGAGCTGCCTTCGCCTGGTAATCTTAAAATAGTCCCAGACCACGAATCTAAATCGTCCGTCAAAATTTTCTTCCTTGTGAAATTTTGAGAAAAGAGGGATACAGAAATAATTCAATTAAGGCTGTTTGTGAACTTTTTCAGAAATGTTTTGTTCTAAAATTGGAAAACAATAAATAATTAAAACGCCTATGAAAATGATCAATACAAAGTCTATTGCCGGGGCTTTATTTGCCCTGTTTATATTATCATCATTTATTGCAAGTGCTCAACCTGCCGATTCCAGAGCTATTCGGCTAAGCCTTGGTTTTAGCACCGGTATACCAACCCGACATGGATTTAACGCGGTTTATGGAGGAGACGTGAGAGCCCAAAAGGACTTTTCGAGAAGTGTATCTGGTCTTCTTACCCTCGGATATAGTGAGTTTCAGCATGATCATAAAAATAACTTCGCTGATTTTGGTTTCGTTCCATTTAAACTAGGAACAAAAGTTTTCCCCTTGGAAAAATTATATGTAACTGCAGAGGTTGGTACGGCTATTAAGCAGCACAAGGCGCAGGAGTCTAGCTTTTTATGGTCACCCGGCTTAGGCTGGGCCTTTAATAACGGACTGGATTTGGGCTTGAGATATGAAGAGTCCCGAAGAAGGGGGATGGGAACAGGCCAGTTTGCGCTTAGGGTGGCTTACGGGATAAATTTAACGAGTTTGATACAGAGGAATTGATTTTTTTTATTCTGATTATCAATCCTTAATGTTTAAGGTGTTTACGATTTTAAATAAACAGCCAACTATTTGTAGCATTTGTTGTTTCAAAGCGGTAATAAGTAAACACATAATATATATAGGTATGAAAACATTTAACCTTAAATTTATAGCTGCACTGGTAGCGATCATCGTTTCTTATACTACAGCTAATGCTCAAAGTAGAGGTGGTGATTCAAGAGACACTCGTCTGGGAATTGGTCTGAGCCTGGGAATTCCTACGCACGATGCGTATAACTTTGCCGTAGGTGGCGATTTACGTCTTCAAAAAGATTTCTACAGTAATGTTTCTGGTCTCTTGTCTCTGGGATATACCAACTTTTCACTTAAAGGTGAAGATATGGGAAGCGTAGGTTTTGTTCCTTTAAAAGCAGGATTGAAAGTATTTCCTATAGAGCGCTTTTATATAAGTGGTGAGCTGGGAGCAGGATTTGGAACTGATGAAAATCAGAAAACGGCGTTTGTTTGGGCTCCTGGTATTGGCCTGGGTTTTAACAACGGACTTGATCTGGGTCTTCGTTACGAAGAATTTAGATATCAGAACGCTGGCCTTGGACAAGTAGCATTAAGAATTGCTTACGGTTTTAACCTGAGCAAATAAGAAATCATTAGAAAAGTATTAGAAGCTCTGCTTTTTTAGCAGGGCTTCTTTGTTTTATAGCTTTATTTAATTGGAAAAGCTTCCATTTTAAGCCTTACCAATACCCTAAGAAAGCCTTCGACGCTTTCTTTATGTAATTTTTTTATCAAAAAGTATGACGCAACTCATAAAACACCGCCTCAAATGAAAATAAAATTTCAGAAAAGGCTTATTTGATTATTTTTGCGTCAACATCCAATATATATGTCAGATAAAGCCTCTTTAACCCTAGACGACAAAACGTACGACTTATCGGTGATTACCGGCACCGAAAATGAGAAAGCGATTGATATTTCAAAGCTTCGTGATTTAACTGGTTATATCACACTTGACAGCGGATATAAAAATACCGGATGTACTAAAAGTGCGATCACTTATTTAGATGGTGAGCAGGGTATTCTAAAATACAGAGGCTATCCTATTGAGCAATTAGCTGAGAAAACCTCTTTCCTGGAGGTAGCTTACCTTTTAATATATGGAGATCTTCCATCGCAAACGCAGTTAGATGATTTTCAGGCCCAGTTGAGCAAGCATGCGCTTCTGCACGAAGATTATAAAAAGTTCTACGACGGTTTCCCTCCAAAGGCTCATCCCATGGGGCAATTGGTATCTCTTGTAAGTTCTCTTTCAGCCTTTGATCCGGAGAGTTTAAATACTCATCCAACGAAAGACGATATAAATCTTACCATCATTAAGCTATTGGCTAAAATGCCAACTATCGTTTCCTGGATCTATAAGGGTTCTTTGGGAGAGCCATTCATCTATCCTCAACACAAACTAGATTATATCTCAAACTTCATGAATATGACTTTCGGTCAGGTTACTCATGAAATTGAAGTTGATCCTGTTGTTGTTGATGCAATGAATAAACTTTTGATCCTTCACGCAGATCACGAGCAAAACTGTTCAACATCTACTGTACGTATAGTAGGTTCTTCTGAAGCTAATTTATATGCATCTATCTCGGCTGGTGTTTCCGCACTTTGGGGGCCTCTTCACGGTGGCGCTAATCAGGCGGTGATCGAAATGCTAGAGAAAATTAAGGAAGATGGTGGTGACACTGATAAGTGGATTGCGAAAGCGAAAGATAAGAACGACAATTTCCGCCTGATGGGCTTTGGTCATAGGGTATATAAAAACTTTGATCCAAGGGCTAAGATCATTAAAAAGGCTTGCGATGATATTCTTGACAAACTTGGAATAAACGATCCTGTACTTGAGATCGCTAAGAAACTGGAGGAAGCTGCTCTTAATGATTCATACTTCGTAGAGCGTAAACTTTACCCGAACGTAGACTTCTATTCCGGTATCATTTACCGTGCTTTAGGTTTCCCTACGGATATGTTTACTGTATTATTTGCTTTAGGTCGGTTACCTGGATGGATAGCACAATGGAAAGAGTTGCGTGAAAATAAAGAGCCTATAGGTCGTCCTCGTCAGGTTTACGTAGGGCATGTAGAAAGAGAATTTGTGGAACGTTCGAAACGTTAACTTTTTTAGAAGATATAGGAAACCCGGGCAGATGTCCGGGTTTTTTGTTGTAACTTATTGAACAATCTTACCTCTTATTCTGGTAGTCTTTCTCCAGCCTTACCGAAACAAACTGTAACCCTTGGATTATACTAAGCGTAAGATCCTCTGTTTAACCTTACTATATGAAAAGAAATCTGCCAAAGGGCTTGAGGGAATGGCTGATCCTTGTTTTTTTAATAGTCTTTATAGGGTACCCAATAGGAACAGGATTACTTCTCGGTCCATTGCGATCTGTTATTAATTATTCCAGAGATCATAACTGGAGTCAGAGCTCGGAGAGTGCAAGTGTTATGCTTTTAATCGCACTACTGATCTTAATTTCAGTAGCTCTATCTTTATGGGCATTGACAACATTACGGAATTCAAAAAGCTCTATTGCTAAAGTAGCTATTTTCGTGATACCTCTCATTTTAAGCACCGTAGCAGTCGCTTATATGATGAATCCAGCTGCAATTAATACATCAGGTGAAAACCATGTAGTTTCAGATCGCTTCACGATAGGTCCTTATCCTGAGAAAGCGCAGGTTGAGAAATTAAAGGCTGAAGGATATACAGGCATTATTACTTTATTGCATCCTGCTGTGGCTCCTTTTGAGCTAAAGTTGCTTTCGGATGAGGAGGAGAACGCCAGATCATCAGGCATTGAGTTGATAAAGGCACCAATGCTTCCTTGGTTAAGTGAGAATACTCAATCAATTGAAGTAATTAAAAAGCTTGTCAAATCTGGAAAAGGAAAGTACTATGTACACTGCTACCTTGGAAAAGATCGGGTGAATGTTGTGAAGAATTTAATTTCGAGGATAAGTGATACAACAAAGATAGGCTCAACGGTTGCCCATCGCACTCTGGAAGAAATTGGAAGCTTTGAAAGGGGAGACATATATAAGGTAACGGAAGGCCTCTATTTTATTCCTTATCCTACAAAAGAGGAGTTCCTTGGATATATATTAGCCGGAAATTATAAGACTGTAGTTAACTTACTAAACCCAACAACACCTGATATAAGGAAAATCGTAGAAGAAGAGAAGGCTATGTTAAATCCCTATGAGTTATCTGTTGTTAATTTACCACTTGCTGAGGACGCAAGTAACAAAAAAGTCAAAGAAATTGCTGATCAGATCCTTGAAAGTCCTCGCCCTTTGGTAGTTCATCATTGGAACACTGAGTCAAAATCAGCTTTAGCCATTTTGAAGGAATTTAAACGCAGGCAATTACAAGTTGTGAAGGTGAAAGATCTTTAGAGAGAAAATATAACTTTAAATGAGAAATGCCCCTGTTAATCCAGGGGCATTTCTCATTTAAGGTTTACACATTTTCAAGTTTCTGAGATAATTGTTGAAGAAATATCAGTGCATGCTTCATATATCCTAAACAAAAGCAGCAGTAGGGTGTTATACGCAAGTCGACATTATAATAAAATGTTCAACTGGTAAATAAATTTTCAATACTTTTTTTGATAATTAAAATTTATTTCTAGTTTTACTATGAAAATGTTTATTATTTCTTAAAATTGGTATTAAATTATTAATGCAATAAAAATTATGCTTCAAAAAACATACTTAAAGACTAAGGATCTCTGCAAGGTTAAATTTATAGTTAAGCCAGAAAGTGCTGAAAAGGTAGAGATATTAGGATTAAATAGCGATTGGGAAAATTCTATTTTATTGAATAAGAAGAAAGACGGTACTTTTAGTGCAGAGGTTACTTTGCCAAAAAACACCGAACATGAATTCAAATACAGGATTGACGGAACCGAATGGTTAGAGGAGCCGGATGCAGATAAGCAAAGTCCTAACGCTTTTGGCAGCACTAACAGTGTTCTTGTCGTTTAATTAAAAGAAAATGGAAAGTATTACTTATTAGTATTACTTTCCATTTATTAAAAGATGATTTAAGAGGTTTTCTCTCCCACAAACTGATCTTCTTTGTATTTGAAAAGGATGTTGAAGGTTGTTAAGCTTCCATAGATCCTTGTAATGTATTGCTGAAGGTTTACTTTTTCTTCATTGCTAAGGTCACTGGCATTAATCCTTTGTTCCATTACTCTTAGTCTGTCCCTTACCATAACAATCTTATTGAAGAATTGGTCGATAGGGATTTCTTTAGGAGCAAGCCCAGCATTCCCAGGGTGCAAGACCATCTTTCCATTCTTCCACTTGTCTCCTAAGGGCACCACTTCAGAAACATCCGACCACTTCTGCAGGATCTTCTTCAACGTCTGTTCCACTTCCCAGGCACTCACCATGTCCGTATCGGGCGCCATATCATCGAGCACCTCAATATCATCCGAAAGAGGTATCTCTTTATATCCACTTTCTATAAATGTAATCAGATAAGCATTAGACCTGATGTTTATTACAACACCCTTACCAAAGGAAGGGTGGGCAACACGTGAGCCAATTCCGATATTAAGTTCCATTGTCCTTTATAATATATTTATCCTGTATTAGTTCTTTTCAAGCTTCAAAGTGTATTCTCCCTAGCTTACCCGCCAGCTCAATGCCTTTGCTTGTATTGCTGGTTGCAAATTTTGTTTTACAGGCCTTAAGGTATATAAAGTTTTGTAATTAAATTCTTTCCTCCTGCTATTCCCCACTAAATAGCAGCCGAAAATCAGGGAATACTTTTAAAATCAATGTCATATATAAAACATTAAAAAACTCTTTTTCAAATTAAGTGATCTTTTTCTAAAACCGATCCGTATAAACTTTTGGGTTAGCAAATAAAACTCCTGATGATATTATACAAGTTGTTATGGTTTTTAATTTGCTGGAAAACTAATTCATTTACTTAATGGGGAACGCTTTAAATAAGGAAAATCCAGAGGTCCGATTGAGGGCCTTTCGTGCAGTTGATGATCCTGAGGCTTGCCAACTCTTTGTCCAGGGACATGAACATGTATTAACGAGTATTGGAATTACCAAAGTTACTTCATCAAAGAACGAATGGACCAAAAATCCTGCTGCTTTCGTATTGATCGTAGAATCATTGGACGGCGAGCGTGTATATGGCGGAGCCCGGGTACATGTTTCGGGAGGAACAGAATTGTTGCCTTTAGAACAAGCCACAGGTGCTATTGATCCCAACGTTTTCGACTTAGTTTGGTCTTATGCTCAGAATGGTACAGGTGAGTTGTGTGGTTTATGGAATTCGAGAGAGATCGCAGGATATGGGATCGGAAGTATATTTCTAATAAGGGCGGCTGTAGCGGTAGCTTATCAGATAGGTTTAAAATCGCTTTTTGCGCTTTGTGCCCCCTATACAGTAAAGCCGGTTGAAGGAGTTGGTATGCAATTAGAACCAAGGGTAGGAAAAGATGGAACCTTCTATTATCCAAAGGAGGATCTTGTTGCAACAACAATGGTAGTTACAGATTTAGAAGGGCTTTCTACTGCCCAAGAGGATGACAGGCAGGCAATTTTGAATATCCGGAATAGTTTTAATACGGTCAGAATGGAAACGTTAAGGGGGAAGAATATAACGATACACTATCAAACACAGGTTCCTAATCTGGAAAAATGGAGTTTGACGGATACGATCTCAGAGGCTTATCGAAACTACCAGAACGCTAAACCTGATGAAGCAAAAATGAGCTTTCCATTTAATTAATTACAATCAAAACTCGCTCAGTCGAACTTATTTATGCAAGAGATTTTTTTACCTACTATATTTCGTACTGCTAATTTGCCAGAGAAGGTTTCGTTCGATGCTTTGCTGGATGGTGATCCCCAAATTATAGTTCACGACGAGATCATAGGGCAAATTCGTGAGCTTATTAAGATTAAGCACCCCTCAATGAAGCTTTCTGAGGAAGATTTTCAAAGCCTCATTTCAGAACATATTGGCGATAAGGAATTAAGTGAGTATGGAGTTTGGGTGTATTATCCCTGGAGCCGTACCATAGTACACCTCCTGGATGAGGAAGAATTTATAGAAGTCAGGACAAATCGGAACCGCAATAAGATCACACGGGAGGAGCAAAATATCCTTCGTACTAAATGTATAGGGATTGCAGGTTTATCTGTGGGACAGTCTATAGCGCTAACGCTTGTAATGGAAAGGACTTGCGGAGAGATAAGATTGGCTGATTTTGATACCGCCGAACTTAGTAATCTGAATCGAATAAGAACAGGGGTTCATAATTTGGGATTAAGGAAAACTATCATCGCCGCACGGGAAATTGCTGAAATTGATCCTTTTGTTAAAGTAGAGATATTCAATGACGGTCTTCAAGAAGATAATATAGATGCCTTTTTCGGTTTGGAACGGAAGCTGGATCTGTACGTAGAAGTATGTGATGGGATTGGGATGAAATTAGTAAGCAGGTTTAAGGCAAAACAACTTAAAATGCCTGTTGTGATGGATACAAACGACAGGGGGATGCTTGATGTAGAGCGATTCGATCTGGAACCTGAAAGGCCAATAATGCATGGCCGGTTGGAGGCATTTATTGAAAATGGAGCGATAGAAGTGACAGATAAAAATCGGATGGAAGTGGTTAATGCAATCCTGAATTTTGATACACTGTCAGAGCGCATGAAGATGTCCATGAAGGAAATTAATATAACTATTAACACCTGGCCACAACTGGCTTCTTCCGTAGTATTGGGAGGAGCTATCACTACTGATATATGTCGCCGAATTCTGCTGGGGGAACATCAAACCTCCGGAAGGTATTACGTAGACCTTGATCAAATTTTTAATGGGTAAATGTCAACCTGGTTAAATTAAGAAATGTTTAAAGCTTATTATATGAGAGGAAAGTATTTGATGCTGCTTGCCTTTATGTGTTTGGTAGCATCTATACGTGTGAAGGGTCAGGACACTATTGCCCTTAGCAAGGCAATTCATGAGAATTTTATTGGGAAGGATCTTTACATCTTCCAGGACTCCAGTGAAAGCTTGTCATTTGATCAGGTGAAAGCCACCCGGAATATTTTCAAAAAGAGTATTTCTGATGTTCCTAATCTGGGAGTGAGTAAGGCTAATAACTGGGTTAAATTTCTTATTAAAAATGATACTGAACTAGGAAAGGTTACTTTAAATATATCAAATCCTATAATTGATATTGCTAATCTTTACATCGTTAGAAGTAACAGGGTTGACAGTATCAAAATTAATAATTCGGATTATTTTACAAATCGACCGTATAAACACCAGTTCTATCTTTATGACATTTATCTAAAGAAGAATGAAAAAGTCGAATGCTTTGTTAAATTAAAAAGCAATCAGCAAATACTTGCGCCTTTAAGCCTGGCAACCGAGAAAAAGATTTTCCAGGACATAAGTGTTTCTGATAGTCGTACAAGCTTTTACCTCGGTATTATGCTGGTAATGCTTTTGTACAATCTTTTTATATACTTTACTACACGCGATAGAGATTATCTTGTTTACTGTCATTATAACTTCTGGGTAACGCTTACCCAAGCTACACTTTTGGGTTTTTCTCATCGTTTCCTTTGGCCTGAGAACAAGTGGTTGGCCGAGAATATGGTAATTATATGTGGAGCAATGTCAGGTATTGGAACTATTATGTTTTCTATATCCTTCCTCAGGACCAGCTTATATTCACCCCGTTTAAGTCTGCTTCTTTACGGAACAATAGGTGTTTACATAACTTCAATAATTGTTTTGTTGGTTGGACATAAGCCTGTGGCTTTTCAAATAGTAAATGTCAATGCTGCTATTGTGTCTATATTGATCATGATCGTTGCTTGGGTGGTCTATAGAAGAAACTTTGCGCCCGCCAGGTACTTCTTGCTCAGCTGGACAATCTTCTTTGCAAGTATTCTTGTTTTCGTGGCTAAAGATTACGGCATTGTTCCTTATAATGCCTTCACACTGCATTCTGTTGAGATTGGCTCTGCTCTTGAGGCTGTATTCCTGTCTTTTGCATTGGCTGGAAAGATCAACACATTAAAGAAGGAAAAAGAATTGTCTCAGTTACAGGCATTGAAAGTTGCTCAGGAAAACGAAAGAATTATCCGCGAGCAAAACGTTGTTCTAGAGCAAAGAGTAGCTGAACGCACCATAGAGTTGAAGGAATCCAATGAGGAATTAAATACCACCCTTGAACATTTGAAGCAAACTCAAAGTCAATTAGTTGATTCAGAAAAGATGGCGTCACTTGGACAGTTAACTGCTGGAATTGCTCACGAAATCAACAACCCGATCAACTTCGTTACATCTAACGTAGCTCCATTAAAACGTGATGTTAAAATGCTTCTGGATGTGATCCATACTATTGAAGAAGTAGGTTTATCGGCAGACGCGCAGGATGAGAAGGTCAGAAAAATAGAAGAGTATAAGGAAGAGATGGATTTTGATTACCTTAAGATCGAAATTGATCATCTGCTTAAAGGTATTCATGAAGGTGCTTCTCGTACAGCTGAAATAGTTAAAGGCCTCAGGATCTTTTCCCGTGTGGATGAAGACGACTTAAAACGGGCAGATATTAATGAAGGTTTAGACTCAACCTTGATTATTATTAATAACTTGCTTAATAATAGGATAGTGGTTTCCAGGGAATACGCTAATCTTCCGTTAATTGAATGCTATCCGGGGAAGCTAAATCAGGTTTTTCTAAATATCATTTCTAATGGAATCCATGCAATTAATAAAAAGTTTGGAGATACTCCTGGCGGAGAGGTTAAAATTATTACAAGTCACGATGAAGAGCATGTATTCATAAAGATTTCTGATAACGGAACAGGGATGGATGAGAAGACAATGAGGAAAATTTTCGAACCTTTCTTCACCACAAAAGAAGTGGGTGAGGGAACCGGTTTAGGTATGTCCATAGCCTATAATACTATTAAAAAGCATAATGGTATTATTACTATGAACTCGACCTTAGGAGAGGGTACAGAATTTATCATCAATTTGCCGGTAATACATAAATTAGAGGCAACTATACCGGTGTAAAACTTGTATAAATTACAACCTCCCTTTCACCTTAAATATTAAATTATAGGCATAATGCCAGAAAAAGTTAAGATATTATATATTGATGATGAGCCTAATAACCTTGTAGGTTTTAAGGCATCATTCCGGTTGGATTATAGTGTATATACGGCAAGCAACACTGAGGATGCTTATGGAATCCTGGATAAGCATCCCGACACAAGAATTATTTTTTGTGATCAGAGGATGCCGAATAAAACAGGAGTGGAATTTTTTGAAGAGGTTAGGGAAAAGCATCCACTGCCTATAAGGATCCTTATAACCGGATATACTGATATAGAAGCTGTAATCGACGCCATTAACCGTGGGCACATTTTCAGGTATGTGAAGAAACCCTGGGTGGATGCTGATATTATTTCAGCCATAGAAGAGGCAAATAAATTTTATATATCTAACTCTCTTCTTGCGTTGAAAAATGAAGAGCTACAGATTGCATATAACGAATTAGATAAGTTTGCTTACAGCGTTAGTCACGATATAAGAGGTCCCCTTTCCGGGATTCTTGGAGCAATAAGGGTAGTAAAACATTTGGAGTCAATTGAAGACATGAAGGAGATGTTGTACTTAATGGAGAATTCCGTTAAAAAGCTTGATACCTTTATTCTAAGTGTTCATGACTATTATAATCTCCAGCGTGGAGAACTAAAGATCAAGGAGATCAGCCTTGAGAACGTAATTAAAGATCTCACGGATATTTATAGTATTTATAGTAATGCTAATGGTATTACCTTTAATACTACTGTTTCTCAGACAGAGGCTTTCCGCTGCGATGAAACCTCGCTGAAGTTGATCCTCAATAACTTATTGTCAAATGCCTTTAAATATCAGAAAAGAGATCTTCCGAATAAAAAAGTGGAACTTAGTGCAGAGGTGATCAAAAATACCGCCTATTTTACAGTAAGAGATAATGGGATCGGTATCCCCTCCAATCATTTGGGAGAGATCTTTAACTTGTTTTATAGGGCAACTACTACTGAAGCAGGTTCAGGATTTGGCCTGTATAATGTTAAGGATGCATTGTTAAAGCTTAACGGGGAGATTAAGGTAGAATCGGAACTAGGAGAAGGGGCGACCTTCAATGTGACTATTCCAAGTAAATGATTAGCTAGATGGGAAAGTATAAGTTTATTATTATTGATGATAGTGCGCTGGACTGCTATATAGCAGAAAAGATGATAAGGTATACAGGACAATGTGAGGAGGTGAATTGCTTTTTGGGAGCTACAGAAGCACTCGAATTTATTAAAGAGTCGCCAGTCAGGGAGGATACTCCTCTAACAATTGTCATACTTGATGTATTAATGCCAATTATGAGTGGCTTTGTATTTGTTGAGGAGTTTGAGAAACTGCCTCAGGATACGAAAGACAAGTATAAGATCATAGCTCTTACTTCTTCTATGAATAAGAATGATATTGACAAGATTTGCAGTTATGATACAGTGAACAATATTATGGATAAACCGATCACAGCCGAGTCTCTGTCTCCTTTATTACTCCAATAATTCTTATTAAATACCCGGATAATTGTAGAAACCGATATAAAAGCAAAAGGGCCTTTTGGCCCTTTTGCTTTTATATCGAATAAAGCTTTTTAATCCAGTAATTTCTGCCTCAGCAAAAATTCAAGCTGATCATTAGATACTAAAAGTTTGCTATTCATATCCACAATTTCTTTTTGCTGGACATAGACTTCGTAAGCCCGTTCTATTGACATAGTAAGTTCTTCTTCATTCCAGGGTTTGGTCAGGTAATGGAAAATCTTCCCTTTATTAACTGCATCTATCACCGCATTCATATCCGCATATCCGGTTAATAACAGTCGCATGGGCTCAGCATTAATTTCGAGCACTTTCTCCAGGAACTCCACGCCAGTCATATTCGGCATGCGCTGGTCAGTGATAATAATTTCGATAGGAGTCTTTTTTAGGATCTCCATGGCTTCATCGCCACTCGTTGCAGTAATTATATTGTACTTTAATCTGAACGTAGCTTTAAAAGAAAATAAGTTATTTGGTTCGTCGTCTACGTAAAGTACTGTTATTTTTTTATCAGGCATAGAATTGATGCTCGTTATATTTAATACCTATCCTGCGATCACATCGCTTTTTATTCCTTCGTTTTACGGCAGGGGTAATCAAAATGTTCTTTAAGAATTAAAAAGGTCAGCGATCCTGATTTTGGTATGATAATAGCTCTATAAGGCAATATAGTGATTTGCTAACTTTTGTACAATTAAAAGCTAAAAAACAACAATGGCAGAATTACACGTTCAACGCAAGCGCAGAAGCACAGGGTGGCTTTGGCTTATTGTAATACTTATACTGGCTGCGGCTTTGTATTTTTTATACATGTATTACCAGTCCGGACAGTTGCATTCCTAATTCAACCTTGGCAAGATCAATAAATAAAGTGTTGAATGAAGGGCCTAAGACCTTTCATTCAATCTTTTCTTGTAAAACCTAATAAGAGAGTATTATGGCTGAAAATAATCAAATTACACATTTTAGAGAACTAGGCAATAGTAAATACGAAATGGCCCCTGGAGAACCAGATATAAGAGGCTGGATAGTAAAAAACGATTATGGGAGGATCCTGGGTAAGGTTAACGATCTTATTCTTGATACCAAGGCTCATAAAGTGAAGTACTTTATTCTAGATACGGATGGAAACGAATTGTATATGATGGGAAGAAAGATTCTCTTACCCCTTGAGTACGCAGAATTGGATGAAGTATACAAGAATGTAGTTTACCCAGGCATTTCTGCTAACGAGCTAAGTTCTTTACCAAATTACGATAGAAATAGCCTCACTGTTAAAACCGAAGAGATTATTAATAATACCTTCCATAACTTCAGTTCTGGAAATAGACCTTCCGCCAATTTGGTTACCGATACCAGAAGTTACACTGGAACATCCCGGGAGTATATAACAAAAGATGAAAGACCTGTTGCGGCTGAACAAATTACGGATCGTTATGAAAGTGACGAAGTTAGAAAGCAATCAGTGGCGGGTGTTTTTCAATCGAGAAGGGAAGCTGAATTGGCAGAAAATCATTTATTAGAAAGCGGCTTTAATAGAAGAGAAGTTCAAATTGTCTTTCGCGATCAAGAGGATATAGCCCGGGGTAACCTGCACGAGAAAGAAGGAATCAGTGGTTTTTTTTCAAATTTATTTAGTTCTGAAGAATCAGGCTGGCTCGATTCTGATGACGGTCGGAAATATCCTGTTGTGATCATTAACAAGTTATCGATCGCAGAAGCAGAAAGGGCCGCTGAAATACTGGATCGAAACGGAGCGATTAATATAGATGAAACAGTAAAGGCGTACCGTAGCAGAATTGCATCCAGCTCTTCAAATTCGCCAAGACGATTCAGAAGCAGGATCATCGAACGATAATTTAAATTTGTTAAAGTAAAAATACATCCCTATGATAGATAAAGATGATTATTTGGAAGATGAAGGCTTTGGTGAAGACCAGCCTGAACAGTCCACATCCCTGGATGAACAGGAGCAGTTGAATAGTATGGACCTGGTGACAAGAATTGAGGATGAAAATCGGCCAGACTTCGATGATCAGGATGAAGTGCTGAATACTGTTCCTGGCAACGATGAGGGTGTCAGTAACTTTCTGGAAAAAACCATCCCAGATAATAATACAGATCCTCTGAATGATGCTGAGGCTCCGGTAACTAAGAACTTGCTAGGAGATAATCCTCCGGGAAGTGAGCAAATTGCTTTTGATGCAGGAACAAATGGAGATATGGGAAAAGATCAGGTTCAATATAATTCGGAGAACATTAAAGAGAACTTCCGTGAGAACCTCGATAAAACAAGTTCTGAGATAGATCTGGATAAGCGGCTTAAAGATCAGCAATAATCACTTTTAGCCTTTATCAGGGAATCAGGACCAGAGCATTGCTCTGGTCTTTTTTATAGATTTAATAAATTGCCGAACTTTTCATTCTTTCAATATCTTTAGGTAAAGCGTCTACTATCATGTAGTTATCTATTCCAGTTATTTTCAACTCATCCAATACATCTACCAGATTTTTATAGTTAGACTTATCTGTTGGCTTAATTAAGACGATTACTCCTTTCTCCCGGCTCCGCGTCAATTGCTGAACTCTCTTATTCTGGGTGTTCAACGTTTTCCGCAAACCCTCTATAGAAAAATTGATAATATGTGGAGATGTTAGGGGACTGTCAGCTTTTCCCATATACCACTGTAAACTGTTATCCTTACCAATACATATATTCATGGTACGATTATCTGCAACCTCTAATCCAGGAGTCTCGCCAACAGGCATAGCTAGTGACATCATAAATGGCTTGGCCAGGGAGGTGGTTAGCATAAAGAACGTGATAAGAAGGAACATAAGATCTACCATTGGAGTCATGTCTACCTTTGGAGATAAAGTTGAAGTACGGCCTTTGCCTCTGAGGCTTCCAGCTGAAGAGTTTAATTCTGCCATTGCTTTAGGTTCTATAGTATAAAGATGCTAAAGCAGGTTCTTCTCCATAAGAACAGCAAACTTTTATTTCTTCAAATTAGATTCTATACCAATTGCAGTCAGGAGGAGGATAGGAGGTACCCATACCGAAATCAAGCGCTCAGGTTATTAAGTAGTCTGGAAGATTTTTTCCTTTCATAGATCCTTGCCAACCCTTTAAAGAGTATCTAATATTAAGCAGGCTGCGTATTTACTGCTTTTTCTAAAGTTGGATTTTCAACCTGACCGCTCACTTTTTGCGTGATCTTTAACAAATCCGATGATGCTTTGCTAATAAAATCTAACTGTTCAGTAATTAACCTCGAATCCGGACTTTCTTCAGCAAGTTTCAAAGCAGCCTCCGGAGCTTTCAAATCAATCTCCTTAAATCCGGTTTGGTTATCTGACTGCAGTTGCGCAATACTTTCACACAAGTGGAACAGGGCTTTCCTTAAGGTTTTTACATGCCCCGGATTGATCAGCTGTCTTTCCTCAGCTTTTATATGAGTCGCTAAAGTTGCAATGTAAGAGGAAAGACTATGGTTTAAAACAATGAAATTGTTCACCTCATTAACATGCATCTGTTTGTCTTTAGGTTCTGATAACATTCGCTGAAGCACAGATCCCATATTAGCCGACTGAACATACACCTCTTTTCTAGCTAGTTTATACTCTACCACATCAAGTTCTTTTCCGGTAAAAGTTAATGCTATTTCAGCAAGGTAATGATAATTAGCAATCAGGAGTTTTCGCATATGCGAACGGAGGTGGAAATACTCCCAGGCAGGAAAAACAAAGTAACTCGCCACTAATGCAATAAAAGAACCTATAAAGGTGTCAATAATGCGTTCTTCAACTACTTTCAAACTTCCGTAACCAATAAAGCTTAACATGATCAGGATAAAAGGAGTCATGAACAGAACTGTAACTACATAGTTAAGCCGTTGAAAACTATAGGCACCGATCATAAAAACCAGCATGATGAGGAAGCGTTGTGTTGGGTCCTTCACGTAGTAGATCACCAGTGCTCCCACAATTCCTCCTACAAAGGTTCCAATTAAACGCTGATAGTTACGTTCTTTAGTCAGGCTAAAGGCTGGTTTCAGGATAACTACAATAGTTAGTAACACCCAATAACTATGACTTCCACCGATCATGGTAGAGATAATGTAACCTAATACACAAACAATGGAAACACGTAAAGCATGTCTGAAGTTGTTGGATTTAAGACTAAGATTATCAACAAAGGATTTGGGATCGATAGCTTGTCGGGAAACAAACCTGTCAAGATCTTTTTCTGTCCCTTTCTTAATATTATCTACTTTTTTCTCCCTGAAATACCCATAAATAGATTGAATGCGATTTATGATGTTCCGAACATTAATTAATATCTTTTTGAGGATAAGATTATTGTCCACCATATCAATATGGTACTTCAACTGTTCTAACTGATTTTGAAAATTATGAAGCTGTTTAGGCCGCTCATTAGCTGTTACAGCATGGCCTAAGTTCTCCAATTCGTCACCAATGTTCTGAATAATAGTTTGAAACTCACGTAGTACAGAACTGCCTTCAAATCTTTCCCTTACGGCCCTGTAATCATAATGAGTAGCCATGCTCTGCTCAAATAGATCTACAATATCAGAGAAAAGCAGAACCAGCAAGCGAGCAGTATCTGATGGATTTTTGGTAACCAACTTATTCTTGAAGAGAATTTCTCGCACTACATCTTGTTGTTGGTGGGCGTCGATCTGCTTTTCTACCAGTTTTTTGTAGTTCAGATCAAGATCTGTAACTGGATTATAAAACCGAGCTTTCAATCGCAGGTAATCAGCCACTTTTTCTATGGATTCCCCTAAAGCCTGCTGGGCAATCCTATACGGTTGAAGCATTGAAATTGCCACGCTAAGAGCCATATACCAGATGCCTCCCAATAGTAAGAACCCGCAATACTGGAAAAGTTGAGCCGCACTAAACTCTCTTTCAATATTTAATATCATGACAATCAGAACCCCTGTTCCAACAGAAGATGCCCGGTTACCATAAACATTGAACATGGAATAAAAAAAGGATAAAAGAAGAACCTCCATAGCAACCAGGACCGGCGAGTGATTTATCAGCCCTGTAAGCAAGGCAGTAAATAGCATGAAACCAATGCTAGCCATCATACCATTTCTCTTATGAACAACCGGGCCGGGGGTATCAGGAATACTTGTTGTAATAGCTCCCAATGAAACAGTAATGCCGATATCTAAATGCCCTGCTTGCGAAAAAATTAAAGGGGGTAGAAGTACCCCAAATGTAATCCGAAGGCCATCGGTAAAATATTGACTATATATGAAATTCTTTATCTCCCTGGTTTGCTTCATGTTAAATCTGTGGGGTAAAAAAGGCCAGGAAACTGTGCCAACTGTTTTGGCAAGTTAAAAAATTATTGCCTTTTCCTTCATTTAAATAAACAAATTGAATTTCAAATTGATTTTATCCTTTACTAATTATTTTAGTATTTTTGATTTATGTCGGAGAGGATAAGAGAGAAATTGCAAATATTAGCAGATGCGGCGAAGTACGATGTTTCATGCTCTTCCAGCGGAAGTAATCGTAAAAATCATAATAAAGGTTTAGGAGATACTGGAAATGGAATTTGTCATACTTACACAGAGGATGGTCGTTGTGTATCCCTGCTAAAAATACTTCTAACCAACTTTTGTATATACGATTGCGCCTATTGTGTAACGAGGAAAAGTAATGATATCCAGCGAACGGCTTTTACTGTTCAGGAAGTTGTCGATCTAACCATAAATTTTTACCGAAGAAACTACATAGAAGGCCTTTTTCTTAGTTCGGGAATTTTTAAAAATGCCGACTATACCATGGAACGCCTTGTCCGTGTAGCAAAGAAGCTCCGTACTGAGCACAAGTTTAATGGTTATATTCATCTCAAATCTATCCCCGGAGCAAGTGACGAATTGATGCATGAAGCTGGCTTATACGCAGACCGCCTTAGTGTTAATATCGAGATCCCAACCGAACAGGGCTTAAAGCTTCTTGCTCCCGATAAAGACCGAAAGGATATGATCCAACCAATGAATTACCTTAAGGAGGAGATCATTCAGAACAGAGAGGAGAAAAAGTTATTCAAAAAAGCCCCTCTCTTTGCTCCGGCCGGGCAAAGTACCCAGATGATCATTGGAGCTTCCAGGGAAACCGATAAGGATATTATGTTTACAGCTAACAGCTTTTACAGGAACTTCAATCTTAAGCGCGTTTATTACTCTGGTTATGTTCCGATAAGCAACGATAGTCGTTTACCGGGATTAAGTTCCGCCGTTCCTACTATCAGGGAGAACAGACTTTATCAAACCGACTGGTTGCTGAGATTTTATGGTTTTAAAGTACAGGAAATCGTAAATAACGATCATCCTAATCTTGATCTTGATATTGACCCCAAATTGGGTTGGGCTCTTCGGAACCTACATGAATTTCCATTAGATATTAACAAGGCAGATCTGCACTTAATTCTCCGTGTGCCGGGAATTGGTCTTCAATCCGCACACAAGATCGTCGAAGCCCGAAGGTTTCAACGATTAAATTGGGAACACTTGAAGAAGATAGGAGTAGCATTGAACCGGGCGAGGTATTTTATTACCTGTAATAGTTCACAGTTTGAGCGAAAAAATTATTCAGAGAGTCAGATAAAGCAATTTATTCTTGCCTCTTCACAGAGTAAACATTTGAAGTCGATCACTCCTCAACTAAGTCTTTTTTAATGGTCAATCTTACTTATGATGGCTCCTGGTATGGATTTTTATCAGCGGTTTTTGAAGTCTATGAAAAGAAGTTTTCTCTGGTTTCGATCTTAAAAGAAGCTTTTTATCTACCGGAAGCATTCGCTGGAAGATATGAGGTAGCCACTAATAAGCTGAAAGCTGAACGAGTATGGAACGGTTTACTAAAACACTTACCTGTCTCATCCTGTAAAAATATCTATTGCTGCTACCTCTCGGAAATTCCTGGAATAGAAAATACACTTTTGAAATTTATACAGCTGGCATTCTCAACGAAGGAAGCAGAGAAGGCTTTTGCTAATCCTGCGGTGTTGAAAGTGAGCCAGGTCGCCAAAATGGTTCACCGGGAGAGGCATAGGATGGAGGCTTTTGTCCGCTTTAAATTAACTAAGGATAATATTTATTTTGCAGAAATAGAACCTGATTTTAATGTGCTACCCCTGGTTACAGAGCATTTTCGAAAACGGTATGCCGACCAGAAATGGTTGATCTACGACCTGAGAAGAAAATATGGTATCTATTACAATCTGGAAAGTGTTGAAGAGATCACTTTCGCTTCTACTGAAGACTGGAACACTAAAGGAGAAAGCTCTGTGTTTGAGGAGTCTGAGGAACTTTATCAATCATTGTGGAAAGATTACTTTCAACATGTTAATATACAGGAGCGGAAGAACACAAAGCTTCATTTAAGGCACGTTCCCAAAAGATACTGGAAATATCTGGTTGAAAAAGGAGTGTGATTAAGCATAAGATTTTTTCAATGTTATTACCGTTATTTCCGGCCAGATTCCTACTCTTCCTGAAAAACCTAAAAAACCGAAGCCTCTGTTGATGTAAAGATAGCGGCTCTTATACTCCGTTAATCCAGCCCAGTGCTTATACCTGTATTTTACCGGACTCCATTTAATCCCAAGGGCTTCTATTCCAAATTGCATCCCATGCGTATGTCCTGAAAGTGTTAAATCTATTTTGACCGGAAGTTCTTTGATAATACTTTGCCAATGGGTAGGGTCATGAGAAAGAAGAACTTTGAAGGCATCAGGATTCACCCCCGAAAGAGCTTTTTTAATATCACCTCTTTGTCCAAATCCCAGGCCCCAGTTTTCCACTCCTAACAGGGCAATTTCTTGTCCGTCCTTTTTTATCAAAGCATGCTGATCCAAAAGTAACTCGAAGCCCATATTAGAATGGTATATTTTAAGATGCTCGAGATTCATCGCTTTCTCATGATGACTGCTCCATTGAATGTAATCGCCGTAGTCATGATTCCCCAAAATCGAATACTTCCCGTATTTAGCTTTTATCCTGCCGAACTTTTCTATCCAGGGAAGGATTTCTTCTGATTGATTATTCACCAAATCGCCCGTAAATACAAAAAGATCGGGCTCTTGATCATTTATCAGACGAATGCCTTTTTCTACCGCTCTGGCGTTGTCAAAACTGCCTGCATGAACATCAGAGATCTGCACGAGCTTAAAATCATCAAATGCTTCCGGTAGATCATCGAAATGCAGGTTCAATTTATGAACCTTATAATTGTACTTACCGAGTGTTACCCCATGTAAAAAGGCCAGAAAAATAAGAAAGGCTAATCCTAGTCCGACAAAAATGGCGATATCATTCCGTGCTGGTAAAACACCAGCATTAAATACACTCGCCAGTACTCTGATTATATCCTGGATAAAAATTGATAGAACAAAGACAAGCTTAGTTACAAAGTTGACTAATACCGTATTTATACAGTTTTTTAAGGCATTAGTAAGTTTGCCAACTTTTAGAGCTGCTTTTAGAGTAAAAAGAAGTGAAAAGAGGATAAAACCTGTAATTCCCCAGTATGCTGCGGAGACAAGTTCTTGAGAACTTTTACCAAATTTTGATATGATAGGACCCAGCGCCTGGAAAGCATAAAAGTCTATTAGTAAAATAAATACAAGTAATAGAGCAATAGGAAGTATTCGTATAGATCTCATGAATCAGTAACAGTAAAAGTTTTGGACGAGCCTTGTTACAAATTGCTACACAAGAAAGTTTGTCGTAGGTTCTTATGACAAAAGAATGTTACAACCTATTGTCAGCAACCAAGCTTTGTGAAAGTAATTACCTGCTTTCTGCGGTTTTTATCCGTTCGTCGACCACTTCAATTAACTGTCTCACTGCATCTTTAAGTTTAGGTTTACCTGCAAAGTCAACATCAAAATCAATGTGTTTAGTTTTTCTCTCGTATTTGAATTCGAGATAGTAATGCGGTTGAACTGTTCCGGTCCCCTCTGAGCTTCCTTCCATCTTCTCCGGGAAGTTCCAAAAACCAAGATCTGCCGCCTTCCGATGCAGATAAAGTAAATCGTCTTTTGTTAATTTAACTTTTTTCTTAACTATAGAATCGCTCTCATTAAGATATTGGTACTCCATGGTTTTTGAATTATAGCTGTTTGCTAAACTATCACCCAGGCCATATTTAAAGGTTAACTCTTTAAACTCTGAAAACTTATAGGGAGCATTTTTAACCATCATCCCATAATAATAAAGGGAATAAATAAGGAAAGGAACTACGATACTTAGACCAAGAAATATTCTTTTAAATCTGTCACTCATGAATGAATAATAAGAGAAAGGAAAAACTCCAAACGGCGGCAAAAATAGATATTAGATACGAGATGTTAGTGATTTTGAATTGAGATTACATAGGGATGAACAATCTATACTAAATTCCTTTTGTACATTTGTTATAAGACTATGTTAATAAGATCATGAAGAATAATATTGTGGTGTTAACAGGAGCGGGAATTTCTGCAGAAAGTGGCCTCCAGACCTTTCGGGATGCAGACGGACTTTGGGAGGGTTACAATGTATATGACGTAGCTACTCCTGAGGCGTGGCAGGCAAATCCAGAGATGGTTCAGGAGTTTTATAATATGCGCCGAAAGTCAGTGCTGGAAGCAAGTCCTAATCCTGCTCACTATGCACTGGCTAAGCTTGAAGAAAAATATAAGGTTACTATCATCACTCAAAATGTAGACAACCTTCATGAGAGAGCTGGATCTGGTAATGTAGTTCATCTTCACGGGATTATCACCAAAGCTCAGTCGTCTAAAAATCCTAACCTGCTTTATGATATTGATGGCTGGGAATTGAAGATGGGGGAGACCTGTGCTTTAGGTTCACAGTTGCGCCCTCATGTTGTATGGTTTGGAGAAGCGGTACCCATGATAGAACCAGCTGCTAAAATTTGTGCCGGCGCAGATATATTCATCATAGTAGGGACTTCCCTAAATGTTTATCCGGCAGCAGGTTTATCTGATTTTGTAAGTAAGGATGCAGAAAAAATTTTGATAGATCCGAAGGTTCCTGATCTTTATCTTCCTAATCTTCGTGCAATCGCAGAAAAGGCAAGCGTGGGTGTGCCAAATTTGGTAAAGGAGTTATTAGAAAGAATTTAATGCAAACGGATAATGCAGTGAGATAAAGAAATCAAGCTATTTGCAACTACTAACCCCTGGTGTTTGCTGTTCATGGATAAATGGTACATTAAAATTGCTTCCCCTGATCACCAACCATGAACCGATTATAAGGAAAAGAAAAGGGGTTACTGCACTAAATTTAATTCTCTTTTTAAAAAGGATAGGAGCAAGCGCGGTTAAAAGCATAAGCGGAGTAGTTCCAAGTCCAAAGAAAAACATAAAACTTGCCCCCTGTTCGGCAGAACCTGTATTCAAGGAGGCTGCTAATGCCATGTAGACCATCCCGCATGGAAGCAGTCCGTTTAATGCTCCCGCAATTACTCCGCCGTAAGGTTTCGTCAAAACCTTGCTAAATAGCAGTGCCAGGGGCTGACTGAACTTCACTTTAAACTGAGTTTTATGGCGAAATCTCTGCGGCAAGAAATACGGAAGGGCAAGCAGGATCAAGATCAGACCGGAAAATACGCTTAACCCTTTTTGCCATCCCAACAGGTCGAATTGCTTACCAACCACTCCTGCTAACAATCCAATGATCGTGTAAACAAGAATTCTACCCGCTTGGTATGAAATACGCTGAAACAATACCGAGAATATAGACAGTCCCTGAAAAGGAATAGCCATTACCAGAGGGCCGCACATGGCTACACAGTGCAGACTTCCAAATAGTCCGGTAAAGAATGCTAGCGCCTGGTAACTCATGGCATTATAATCTCTTTTTTAACCTGATATACTTTTCCGGCAGCTGTGTACTCGAAATTCAACACCCATTCGCCTTTTCTTAATTGAGCTGAAGGTATCAATAGCGCTTTATTAACAGTTGATCCTTTATAGATATGGTCTCTACCCGCATTGGCAAGGCATTTACTATTAATCTTGTATTCTACATCGCAAGGAAAGGAAACATGTATTCCATCTGTCTGGATGTCCAGTTCAGGAATCACAGAGTCTTTCAATGCAGCCTTATGAGCATTATATTCTTTGTCATAATTAAGGCCCTCCTCATAATAGTTCTTGTCGATCAGCTCATCGTTATCACTTAGTACCATCCTTGCACTTAAAAATACAATGAACGACATAAACAAAAACATCACGAATACTATTTTCTTTCCCCAGTTCATAAGCTTAACTATTTGGTGGTGCAATAAATGTAGTTTCAACTTTATCCAGCACTTTTCCACCGGATATAACTTTAAGCGAAACTGTTGACTTATATTCTTTTATTCCTTTTTTCGGTTTAATAACGAAGAAGGTTACTTTAACACTTTCTCCCTTATTAATTTTGTTCTCCTTGTTGATCACCTGGATCTCACAATTCCGTTCATCAGCTTCAATAGAGAACCTCAGGGCACCCGACGTCTTATTTGTCAGTTCTGCGTTGTAAAGATTACTTACAGTTCCATTATCTCTTTCCTGATACAATGTTCCACCTGCCCTTAAAACAGTGGTTTCTATATCAGTCCGGCGAACAATTAAAGTTGTCGTAGCTGTCATCATCACCAGGAGGATCGCTGCATAACCATAAATTCTTTTACCAAATTTGAATTTTTGACGGCTTTTTATGTTTTCCTCTGATTTGAACCCGATTAAGTCTTCTGCAAGGTTCAGTTTTCGCATAACCGAATTACAGGCATCTATACAAGCGGTGCAATTAATGCACTCCAGTTGAGTCCCATTTCGGATGTCAATTCCAGTAGGGCAAACCTGTATACAAAGATCACAATCAACACAATCGCCTTTTTCCGGGGTAGGATTGTTCCTTTTTCTTTTTCCTCTTGGTTCTCCTCTTATATAATCGTATGCTACAACTAGACTTTTACTATCCAGTAATACTCCCTGCAGTCTTCCATATGGACAGATCACCACACACACCAATTCTCTTAATTTCGAAAATACCAGGTAGAAAACTGCGGTGAAAATTACTATTGAGATAAATCCAACAACATGCTGGTTAATTGGCTCTTTAATGATCTTTATTACTTCAGCAGAGCCAATAATATAGCCGAGGAAGATGTTGGCAATAAGAAAAGAGAGGATGATGAAAATTCCGTGTTTCAAGCTTTTTTTGAATAGCTTCTCTCCAGTTAGCGGCGAGGCATTCAACTTTTTTTGCTTTGAAGCATCTCCTTCAATCAGGATCTCGATCTTACGAAAGAGCATCTCCATGAAGATGGTTTGAGGGCAGGCCCAGCCACACCAGACCCGCCCAAATACCAATGTAAAAAGCAAAACAAATACAAGGAATGTAAGACTGGCAAGAACAAAGATGTAAAAGTCCTGAGGTAGGAAAACGACTCCAAAGAATACGAACTTCCTTTCAATAATATTCAGAAGGATCAATTGCTCCCCGTTAAGCTTAATAAAAGGCCCTGTAAATAAAAGGGTTAATAATACATAGCTAAACCAGGTGCGGTATCTATAGAACGCGCCTTTAATGATCTTTGGATAGATCCATCGCCTATTTTTTCCATCTTCAGTAACGGTTGATGTTCTATCTCTGAATGTTACTTCCATATCGTCCCCCGAACTCCCTGAAAGGGAATTTTTCACTATTAGCGTTCTTGTTTTTCTGTGTTTCAGATTTTGTATATTCCCCCCACCCGGGGGGGATTTTAACCCTCTTTTTCTCCCTGTGGAGCTTTCGGGTTAGCTGGATTCGATCCTTTTAACGACTTGATGTAATTTGCTACATCGGAGATTTGTTTCGGACTTAAAGATTTACCCCATGAAACCATTCCCTTGTCTGGAACTCCATATTTAATAGTCTTAAATACGCTGTTAATTGTTCCCCCGTGGAGCCAGTATTCATCAGTTAAATTAGGTCCTACTACACCCTGCGCCTTGTCTCCATGACATGCGATACAGTTTGCACTATATACCACTGCCCCCGAAGAAAGAGCAGCCTTATCAGTTGTTTCCTTAACACTATTCTCGTCTATATTATTGGCAGAGCCTTTCAGCAGAGCATCTTTTGCTGCTTTAGCTTCATCCATTTCTATCACATATTCTTCTTCCTGAAGTTTACCCCATCCGGAAAAATGATAGGTGAAGAGGTATCCTGCACCAATAGCAATCGTGGCATAGAATAGCCACATGAACCAGGCTGGGGTAGGATTGTCTAATTCTGAAATTCCGTCGAACTCATGTTCAAGGAGGATATCTTTCTCTTCTTCGAGCGGTTTTAATCCGAGGATCTTACTCCAGATACCTGGCTTGCTCTTTTGTAAGGCCTCCCATTCATAATACTCAAGCATCTTTTCCGGCTCGTTGTTAACCGGAGTTGGATTAGCAAGCTCCTTCGAAAGCTTCTTGAATGTGTTTAACAGAACCAGTGCTACTAGTAATAATATAAGGACCAGTAATGCTATGGCTACGCAAAGAAAATCGAGTGCAACACTGCCCGTTCCAAGAAAGCCCGGAGTTGAGGGCTGAACGATCACTGAATCAGCTGCCGCTGCCTGCTCTTGAGAGAAAACAGCTGTGCTTAAAGCAAGGAGGCCAAGGGTATAAATAGCTCTTCTCATTGTTCTTCCTCCGTATCATTTAAAGGGAGCTCACTCATATATTCTATATGGTCTTTTTTCATCTTAAATAGCATTACTGCAACCAGGATGAAGAATATCAGGAATATCCAAAGGGAAGAGATCAGATAGACTTCGCTACCGCCTACTTTGTCTATAAATTGTTTGAACATTGTTGTTGTATTTTAATGTTTTGACCGTTAGTTACTCGCTGTGGCTGCAGCGTCTGCTTTAATATCTACTCCAAGGCGCTGCAGGTATGCAATAATTGCTACAATTTCTCTGTCACTACTTACCTTGATATTATCTGCTGCAAGATTATCAGAGATCATTTTTGCTTGTTCAGCCAGCTTTTTATTTGCTTTCTGTTCAAAGCCTTCGTCGTATGGAACACCTAATGAACGCATCGCATTGATCTTGTCTGCTGTATTAGTTGTATCCAACTGCTGTTCGATTAACCATGGGTATTGTGGCATAATACTTCCCGGAGACATTGTTGTAGGGTCAAGAAGGTGATTAAAATGCCACGCGTTGGAATACTTTCCTCCTTCACGGTGAAGGTCTGGTCCGGTGCGTTTAGATCCCCACAAGAATGGATGGTCATACACAAACTCACCCGCCTTACTATATTCGCCATAGCGCTCTGTTTCTGATCTGAATGGGCGTACCATTTGTGAGTGACAGTTAACACAGCCCTCACGGATATAGATATCCCTTCCCTGTAACTCCAGAGGAGAGTACGGTTTTACACTTGCTATAGTTGGAACGTTAGATGATACAAGGAATGTAGGCATCATTTCGATCATTCCGCCTATCAGGATCACGATCAGGGAAAGCACCATGAACTGCATCGGACGGCGTTCTAAAACCCTGTGCCATGTTTTTTCTGATTTATGAGGCACAAACTCAGCCGGTAGTGGCATCGCTTCAGCTGGTTCATCAGCAAGAAGTTTTCCAAGCACCATCGTTTTTGTCAGGTTATATGCCATTAAGATAACACCAGCAAGGTAGAAAGCTCCTCCTATTGCTCTAAAGACATGCATTGGGATAATCTGCAATGTTGTCTCAAGGAAACCTGGATGTTTTAACATGCCTTCAGGAGTAAACTCTTTCAGCATTAGGCCTTGTGTAAATCCAGACCAGTACATAGGAACGGCATAGAAGATAATACCAAAGGTTCCTAACCAAAAGTGAGTATTGATTAATTTTTTAGAGAAGATCTGAGTTTGATAGATTCTTGGAACCAACCAATATAAGATGGCGAAAGTTAAAAATCCATTCCATCCTAAAGCTCCTACGTGAACGTGAGCCACGATCCAGTCGGTAAAGTGAGCAATCGCGTTGATCTGTTTGAAAGATAACATCGGTCCTTCAAATGTTGCCATACCATAACAGGTAAGACCAACAACCATCAATTTTAAAATAGCATCATCCCGCACCTTATCCCAGGCACCACGAAGAGTAAGAAGACCATTGATCATACCTCCCCAGCTAGGTGCAATAAGCATTATAGAAAATACAACTCCTAATGATTGTGCCCATCCAGGTAAAGATGTGTACAACAAGTGGTGTGGACCAGCCCAGATGTAAATGAATATCAGGGACCAGAAGTGTAGTATACTCAGTTTATAGGAGTACACCGGGCGGTTAGCCATTTTAGGAAGGAAGTAGTACATCATTCCCAAATAAGGCGTAGTGAGGAAGAATGCAACCGCATTGTGTCCGTACCACCACTGAACCAGTGCATCCTGAACCCCTGCAAATAAATAGTAGCTTTTAAAGGCTGAAATCGGAAGCTCGAACGAATTCACGATGTGTAATACTGCAACAGTAACGAAGGTTGCAATGTAAAACCAGATAGCAACATACATATGCTGCTCACGCCTTTTTATGATGGTACCGAACATATTGATACCAAACACTACCCAGATCAATGTGATGGCAATGTCTATTGGCCACTCCAATTCGGCATATTCGTGAGACGTGGTAAGACCTAATGGAAGTGTGATTGCTGCAGCAACAATGATCAACTGCCATCCCCAGAAGTGAATCTTACTTAGGGTATCGCTGAACATCCTTGCTTTGAGTAAGCGTTGAAGAGAATAGTAAACACCCATGAAAATGGCATTACCAACAAATGCAAAAATCACAGCATTGGTGTGCAAAGGACGGATACGTCCGAAGGTGGTGTACTGGTTCCCCAGGTTCATGGCCGGTTTGAATAATTGCATGGCAACCAGTAAGCCAACCGTCATCCCGACAATGCCCCAGATAATGGTAGCAATGCCGAAATTCCTTACTGTCTTGTTGTCGTAGTTGAATTTTTCGAGCTGCATAATTGAAGTATTTCCTCTTCCAAAAGTACCTTCAACGGTCATGATAGCGAATGATTTGCGTGGCTAAGAACAGTGACATTCATCACTTTTTTCTTTTTCTTGCCATATAGGAATAGCTAAAGTAGTAGTAGATAAAGGTTTATAAAATCTTGTTTTTTTATTTAATTTATTGGCTCATAATGATTTGTGTTTCTATCCAGGTTGGTTGAAGAGTTTCGTCGCTGAAAATGTGTGTAATTGTATTGCCAATGACAAGAAGTTTTTTTGGAAATTCTAAATGTTTAAGTTTGGATTTTGATTGGGTAACAGAGCAGAGGGCTTATCTATGGGAGAACAGCCTCTCTGTTACCTCTAACTAACCATCAATCAAGTATTGGTTCCTAACCTTACAATCTTCAGCATTGTCTTACTGCCAAATTCTAAGTGGAGTATTCTTTATTCGAAAGCTGATTTAATTTGGGCAACGAGTAAGAGGTGCCATGGGGGCTTCCTCTTATTGTTACCTCTAACTAACCATCAATCAAGTGTCTTAATCATTCTATTACCCGCATGCTTATTTTGAATCTTCTGAGCCTTTTGGGGCATCATCGTCGAATAAAATGCGCATTGCCGGAGTGTGCATGTCGTCGTTTTGTCCTGTTCGCATTGCCCAGAAAAAAGCGGTTAAAAAAATCAGGGCAATCACAATACTACAACCTATCAGAAAATATATTATACCCATTTCTTTAAATTTTAAATTACCTGCTAAGCCTTTCTTAATTTCAACTGTTTAGAGAAATACCGTGTGCATACACTAGTAAAAGTGATGATCGTAATGGTACTTAAAGGCATAAGCACAGCTGCTGTAAGTGGAGAAAGCGTACCCTGAATTGCGAAGTATACTCCGATAAGATTATAAGAGGCTGAGATTACAAAACTCAGCTTTATAGTCAACATAGCTTTCTTAGCAAGTCTGATAAATTTTGGAAGCTTCACCATTGATTCTCCCTTTATAATTGCATCACAAGCCGGACTGAAATTGTTAATATTATCTGTTACAGCTATTCCCAGATCACTTTGCTTCAGTGCTCCTGCATCGTTCAATCCATCGCCTAACATCATTACATGCTTGTTTTGACTTTGAAGATCTTTTATGTACTCCAGCTTCTCATGAGGTGATTGCTGAAAGAGCATTTGGTCTGGAGAAGGAAAAATATGATACAATGTGTGTTTGTCCTGATCTGTATCTCCAGAAAGCAAGTGGAGATCGGTGAGCTTTCTTAATCCATAAAACAGCCCATATAATCCCTCTCTCCATTGCTGACCAACAGTAAAATACCCTTTATAAGTCCCGTCTATCTCTACATAAACTACGGATGAATCAACAGAGTAATCACCGGAAGTATTCACAAAGGCATGGCTTCCGAGGCGGATCTCTGTATTGTTAACAAATCCTGCAACACCGTTACCTGGTTTCTCTTCAAAGTTCCTCACTTCCAGAAAAGTGTTGGGATTTAAAAATTTAACGATCTCCCGACTTAACGGATGCAGAGAATTGTGAGCAACCGAAGCAACATATACTTTATCCAGTTCGTTTAACTCTCCCGTAAGGCTAATACCACTTGTCCCTGTAATGGTTCCGGTCTTATCGAAAACGGTTGTGTCTACTTTAGCAAGTTTCTCAACTACATCAGTGTTTTTCAAATAGAATTTATTCTTGTCAAAAACACCTAATAATGCAGAAAGAGTAAATGGAGTGCTTAAGGAAAGTACACAGGGACAGGCCACTATTAGTACTGCCGTAAATGCTGCCCAAGCTTTGCTGCTATCATTAGCATAGAGCCAATAACCAGCAGCTGCAAAGGCAATTACGAAACTTACCAGGCTAAAATACTTAGCTATAGTATCATTAAAATTCTCTTCGATAGTCTTCTTAGAGAAGGTCTCATTATTCCATAAACTGGTAAGATAACTTTGAGAAACGGGCTTGATCACTTCAAGTTCTGCAGCAGCACCGATCAAACGTCCACCGGCGTACACAACTTCTCCAGCCACTTTTTTAACGGGCTCTGATTCTCCTGTAACGAAACTAAAATCAAAAAATGCCTCTGTTTTCATCAGGATAGCATCTGCCGGCGTTATTTCATTATTGTGGATAAGCATCCTGTCATTCACATTAAGTTCTGCAACTGCCTGAACTTTTTCACTCCCGTTCTTTAATACACTGACCGCTACCGGAAAGTATGAACGATAGTCGCGCTCAAAGGATAAGTGATAATAACTCCTTTGCTTAACCCAGCGGCCCATCAACAGCAAGAAGATTAAGCCAGTCAATGTATCAGAGAAACCAGCTCCGGTTTGAGTAAGGACTTCAAATACCGTGCGGATAAAAAGCACCGCGATTATTAAGGCTAATGGTGCATCCAGGTTAATTAACTTGTTTTTCAAACCACTCCAGGCTGATTCGAAAAACTCCCTGCTGCAATAAAGGGTTGCAGGAACTGCGAAAGCAAGGTTCAAATATCCAAACAGTGTTTTGTATTGATATTCAAATGCCGAAAGCCCGAAATATTCCGGAAAGCTGAATAACATAACATTTCCCATACATAATCCGGCAACCGCGATCCTTTTTATGAGATCCCTGTTAACAGAACTGTGTTTCTCCTTTACTACATCCTGCAAGCTAATCAGTGGCTCATAGCCAACAGAGACCATTAATTCTACTACCTGTTTTAAACTTACCTCTTCATGCTTAAAGGTCACCGCAACCTGTTTTTTCAGAAAGTCTATCCTTGAATGAAGGATTCCCTGATTCAGTTTATATAAATGTTCCAGCAACCAGATGCAGGAACTGCAATGAATAGAGGGGATGTAAAAAGTTATTTTCGTGATCGTATTGTCGCGATAATCAATAAGGTCTTTGATAATAAACTCTTCTTCCAGAAAAGCATACTGTTGCTCATTGATTTTCTGCGTCTGTCCCGGTGTACTATTATAGGCATAGTAGTCACAAAGGTTTCCTGCAGAAAGGACCTGGTATACACTCTCGCATCCTGCGCAACAAAATGCCTTTTCGTCAAACGTGTAAGTCGTTTGTTTTATCTCAGCCCCGCAATGGTAGCACTTGGTATCTTTAAGAGTAGCCTCCGTAATCATAACGATACAAATATTCCGATAAATGACACCTTAAGGAATGATGTGAGTTAAGCTAGAAAGTGATAGAGATCACAAGTCTCAAACTTTCAACACCTCTCCCGCAAATGAGATAAAAGTTACACCTTTGCAGGCTCTATTATAATAAACACAAAAGCTAAAGCATAGATGAAGGTAGTGATAGCAGAAAAGCCCTCCGTAGCCCGCGAACTTGCAAAGGTTTTTGGCGCAACTGGGAAAAAGGACGGATATATAGAAGGAAAAAATTATTCTTTTACCTGGGCTTTTGGTCACCTGCTTCAATTAGCTCCTCCTCAGGAATATGGCTATTACGGTTGGCGCGTTCAAAATCTTCCCATGCTGCCTGAACGATTTAAGCTTTCCATACGGAAGGTGAAGACAAAAGACGGCATAGTGGACGATCCGTCTGTGAAAAAGCAGCTCGATATTATTAATAAGCTATTTGAAGAAGCCGAAGAAATTATAGTAGCAACGGATGCCGGGAGGGAGGGTGAATTAATCTTCCGATATATATATCATTATCTTAAGTGTAAAAAACCCTTCAAACGTCTTTGGATATCTTCTCAAACAGATGCGGCGATAAAGGATGGATTCAGAAACCTTAAACCGGGCACAGAATACGATACTTTGTTTAGCTCAGCCCATTGCCGTTCGGTTTCTGATTGGTTGGTGGGGATGAATGCTACTCAGGCCTTAAGCATCTCTGCCGGGAATAAATCAGTGTTATCACTTGGTCGTGTCCAGACCCCAACACTCGCTATGATCTGCTCCCGTTATTTGGAGACTAAGAACTTTGTGCCTCAAACGTATTATCAGGTTGCAATTATGCTTAATAAGGAGGGACAGACTTTTAAAGCCGTTTCCATTCAGAACTTTAAGGATAAGGAACAGGCGCAGGAGGTTTTTAACAAGGTGCTGGACGTTGCTTCCGGACATGCTGCAGGCGGACATATTCTGAATGTAGAGGCAAAGTCTAAAAAAGAGCCCCCTCCGCTGTTGCATGATCTGAGCAGTATTCAGCAGGAAGCGAATAAGAAGAAGGGGTACACTGCTGATCAGACGCTTGGCCTCCTTCAGAACTTATACGAGAGCAAGCTCGTTACTTATCCCCGTACAGGAAGTCGCTATATTGGAGATGACATTTTCGCCACTATTCCTTCTTTGATCGAAAAACAAACGAATCATCCCGACTTTGGTAAGCAGGCTCAGTTTCTGCTGGGCACAACCTTAAATAAAAGAAGTGTTAATGCCAAAAAGGTAACCGATCATCATGCAATCCTTCCTACAGGTGAAAATCCGGGTTACTTGCGGGAAGACTTAAAAGCCGTTTACGAAATGGTTGTCGGTCGCATGCTGGAGGCCTTCCATAAAGAATGTTTGAAAGATCTTACTAAAATTACAGTAGAATCAGGATCTAAGTTTACAGCCTCCGGAACAGTTATTAAATCCGCCGGATGGAGATCTGTTTATAATGAACCTGATGATGAGAAAAAAGATGAAGAGAATGCATCTTTACCGAAAGTAGTAGCAGGAGAACATCTTCCCGTGGAGAATAAAGCTCTGGTTGAAAAACAAACGAAACCCAAGCCACTCTACAATGAAGCTACCCTTTTAAAGGCCCTTGAAACAGCTGGTAAAGAAATAGAGGATGAAGAATTGCGCTACGCAATGAAGGATAGCGGGTTAGGTACACCAGCAACCCGTGCCTCAATTATTGAAACCCTTATAACCCGTGAGTACGTAATACGCGAAAAAAAGAACCTGGTACCTACCAATAAGGGTCTTGCTGTTTACGAAGTGGTGAAAGAGAAGAAAATTGCCCAGGCTGAATTGACAGGACAATGGGAAAAACGATTGGAGGAAATAAGATCAGGGGCTTCTGTCGAAGAATTCAAAGAAGAAATAAAGGCCTATACCCGAAGTATAACTGCAGAGCTTTTACAAGCTGGCAAAACGCTGGCAACTGCTGTTTAACCCCTTTCTAAAATCACTTGAATTATGACTCCAGATAAGGGATTTTGTAATTGTTGCTAAAACTCAAACAAACATTAATCAGGCTTGTTAACTCAAGGTGAATTTTTCGGCGAGGAAAAAATAATAATTTCTGTATTCCTTTTTCACAAGATTTCGTAAGTTGTAGAGTTATTATTAAATTAAACTATTCCAGGAACCAAATCACTAAATAGGTAGCCTATGATTTTAATTGTTGATGATGTACCTGAAAATGTATATTCATTACAAAAAGTATTGGAATTTCACGGATTCCAGGTAGACACTGCTTTTTCAGGAGAAGAGGCATTAAGAAAGATCCTTTCAAAGCAATATGTCCTTATCTTATTGGATGTCCAGATGCCAGGCATTGACGGTTTTGAAGTAGCAGAAAATATCAGGGGATTCAAAAAAGCCAAAGATACTGCTGTTGTATTTTTGTCTGCTAATTATACCGATATCAATATGATCATTAAAGGATATAATCAGGGAGCTGTTGATTATATCACCAAACCGGTTGATACCGATCTTCTACTTTTAAAGGTCAAGACCATTTACAAGTTATACGAAGCGAAGCAAGATAATTCCCGTCAGAATCAGGAAATTCTAGTCTTATATGAGCATGCTAAAGAGTATAACCAAACACTGTTGGGCAAGATTGAAAGATTTAAACAGGTTTTTGATCTTGCAGGTGTTGCTCAATGGGAGTACTACACCGAAAACGAACGATTTATTCCGTCCGCTCAGCTTAATAAGTTATTTAATGGAGACGAAGATATATCTGTAAGTAAGAATGATTTTCTTGCTAAATTGGGACTAGCTGAAGATTTTTTAACTGCTGAACCGTATACAGCTACCGAAATTCGACGTATGAGTTGTCAGATTGAGAGGAATTCCGAAAGTAAAGAGTACAAAATTCTGATTCAACCAGAGTTTGAGGAAGAGAAGCTGAAAAGGATTTTGGGAGTAGTTCAGCAGGTAGACGATGCTTTGGTTTAAATTAAGGTATTCCTGATAGGTCATTACACCGCTTTGCTTTCAAGAAATAACCTCACCTGTTTTTCCATCCTGGAAATCCGCTTCATGCCTACAGATCCACTAGTTAAGGTTCAAAGAAAGAAACCTGAACGTGATTGCGGACTTTTGCGGCTATTTGCGGCTATTTGCGGAAGGATGGGTACTTTCTTCGGGGATTGTTCGGAAAAAGGGGGTACCTTCTTCGGAAAACTTCGAAGCCTTTCCGAACCTGCCCTGAACCAGTCTCGGACTTGGGTATAACTTGGTCCCTTCGGTACCCTATCCTTCAGACTTTTCCTCTTGTTCGAAGATAGACACAGAGCCGTTCTTGTTCAATATCTCTGAAGCTCTCAGCGCTTCATTAGAATTGTTAATTCGGATACTAATAAGGGAACCTCCGTTTGCTACACTTGGTGTTTCAATTTCATCTGCGCCAGTGTTGGTTGCAGCAGCGGTAGAAGAAAGTTCCACATCATCTGCATTAAACCCCGCCGCCAGAAGTTCAGTTATTGCCGACTCAGCCTCAAGTCCGTCATCAAACACCGCTTGCACCTTTTTTACCGTCTCTGCAGATCCTACAAAATTAAACAAGTGAGTAGTGCTAAAGAGTTTGTTACTATAGAAACTCTCCGGGTCAATAGTCTCAGGGTGGCCTGTTATAGGCGTACTTTCTTCTTCTTTTTGTTCTTCAAGGTACGCTAGTCGCACCATATTTTCTACTCCTGGATTTACCTGGCCTTTCATGTAATCGGGCAGATGCTCAATGAAGGAGGAGCTTAAAGACGAAATTTCAATATATTCTGGATTGTCTACAACAATTACTCCGATCGGTGCCAATATTTGCCTGGCATTCCCACTATTTAAGCCAATATCGAGGATCACATACCTTACTTTCTTCGACTGTACATCGTATAAGAGATCGCTTATCTTGCCAATTACTTCACCGTTTGCGTTCCTGACGTTGCGGTTACGTATATCAATAGGAAAATCAACCGTTGAAAGGGCTTCACCTTCCAATTGTTCAAGTCGACTGCTGTAATTCAGGTTATCTAACATGTTTTAAGTTATAAGTCCTGAAGCTCTAACAAGTCATAATGCTAATTGTTGAAACTTCTTTCAGAACCTAAAGAAGTAAGGAATCCACGCGATGGGCATGAACCATTCCCTCACATGGTGACCATGCAAAGATGGTAAAGCGTCCATCCTGGGAAGCAACGAGAGCCAGCGAACCTTTTTGGTCGTGTACAAATTGGGCTGCAGAAAGATGCCTTGTTCCCCCTGTTAGAGAAGGATGCACCACCAATGCCTTATTGCCAACTACGGGTTCTGTAAGGATAATTTTCTCCACTTGTTCACTTCCTGATGCCCGGTGAATTTTAGCTCCAAAGGCAAGCAACTCACAGTCCTGGGTAATAATAGTGGCACCATCTACTGCAGATAGACCGGTAATATAATCAACTTCCCTGTTTAATGCAGTTTGCCAGGATACATCCTGCTTTTCTTGTTTGCTTTGCTGAAGTAACTGGGCGAGTCCGTTAAAGGAGGGAGCTACAGGATAAGTAATGGGTTGAACAATTGATCTTTTCCATTCGTCTGTATCTTTAGGTACAACAAGCAATGCACCACCGCGTCCATGAGCTCTCATCGAAGCAGCCATTTGCACCAGAACATTAATGGATGTATTCCAGGATGATGTAGAATTTAGACCCATCATATTGGTGAGCAAGTCGGGGCAATCGGGTATGGTTGATGTTTCATCCAGTACGATCTTCACCTGATCTCCATCCAGGATTGCTACGTTAACAAATTTACCGAAGCCTTGTGTCCGCCTGTGTTTCACTACTAACAGGCCCGGTTCTACCACCTCTAAGATGAAGCAAAACGGCGGTACCGACTTAGTTGTGCCCCAAAGATATAGCTCCTCAGAATCTCTCCATACACCCAGGTGGATCCCGCTTCTTTCTACACCCGGAGCAATCTTCGTAAGGATTTTTGGACTCAACGGCAGCTTTCTCCCAAACAATAATGGATTTTCACACTCACCCGGAGGTAAGAATGCAAGAGATATTTTGGGAGAGCGTCCTTCTTCCCTCCGAAGGCTAGACCAAAAGCCTGCATTGATAATAGCTTCGATAGTTTTGATATCAGGCTGCTGCAAAAATGCATCACTCTCTTTACCTGCAATTGCAGCGAAGTGATTTTCGAAATGTGAAGCAACTGCTGATGCTACTATCTTGGCTGAATGAATGGATGACTCGGACATATTTTTTAATCGTTACTAAAATAAAGAATATTGTTTAGCAGAACTGAATGTTTAGATCATTAAAGCGTAATAAATGTTGAAGCTCCTAAGTTTACTTCGGTTATTAAATGCGTGAGAAGATGTACATTTAAGCGCTTTTTTTCTGCAATAAAATGGAAATTACTCTTACTACGCCGGCTCTTCTTTTTCCTGCTATTTCTCTTCTGCTACTTGCCTACACCAATAGATTTCTTGCCCTCGCAGGATTGGTCAGGAATTTGAAGACTCAGTACCAGGAAAGTCTAAATCCAAACCTTCTGGGTCAAATTTCAAATCTGCGTACCAGGATCCTTCAAATACGGAACATGCAGGCCTGCGCTATTCTTAGCTTTTTTATGTGTGTATTAACCATGTGGCTGCTATATAATGGGGAACAACTAATAGCGAAGTATAGCTTTGGCGCCAGTTTACTTCTTTTAATGATCTCACTTTTTATCTCTCTTAGGGAGATTCAAATATCAGTGAAGGCGTTGGAGATTGAGTTAAGTGATTTGGAAGAACTGATGAAGGAGTCGAAATTAAAGCAAAACTAGAATGGACTTTTCAGTCACCACTCCTGCAATTCTATTTCCTGCAACCTCTCTAATTCTTTTGGCTTACACCGCTAAGCTAATCCACTTAGGAAGCCTGGTCAGAGCATTGAAAAATAAGTTTCAGCAGCAGCAGCAGCCTGGGTTACTAAAGGAAATGGAAAACTTAAAAAAGCGTATATTTCTAATCAGAAGCATGCAGGCTGCTGGCGTATGCTGCCTGCTGTTTTGTTCCACCTGCATGTTGTGCTTGTTTGCTAACTGGCTTCTGGCTGCCAAGATCAGCTTTAGCATAAGCCTGATCTTGCTTCTAATGGCGCTTGCCTGTTGCTTTCGCGAAATTCAGATTTCTGCTACCGCTCTTCAAATAGCGTTACAGGAATTAGAGGAAGATAAAAAATAAGGCGTTCTAATTTTCTCTAACCAGTAATTCTTCCGCAAATGTTTTAAGCAGATCTTTCTTCTCGCTGCTTGCATTTACTTTAGCTAAAGCCGAAAGTGCTTTTTCAGCAAAATCATTCATTTGTTCCTCGGCAAGTTGGCGCACGCCCAACTGATTATAGATATCGGTTACAGCTCTTACCTTGGTTTGTGCGTCAAATTCTTCAGCGTTCAACCAATAATTCAACTGCTCTTCTTCCAAGTTTTCTGCTAATTCGAGAGCCTTGATCAGAAGGAAAGTCTTCTTATTAGAAATAATATCGCCACCCACTTGTTTACCGAACTTATGAGGATCTCCATAAACATCCAGTATGTCGTCCTGAAGTTGAAAGGCTAGTCCCAAATTTTCTCCGAAATCATACAAAAGTTCAGCCTGTTCCTTAGCCGCATTTCCAATCAGGGCACCTATTTTTAAGCTTCCGGCTAGTAATACGGCGGTTTTTAGACGGATCATTTCAAGGTATTCGGCAATAGTTACGCCGTCTAATCCTTCGAAATTCATGTCTATCTGCTGCCCTTCACATACTCCCGTTGCGGTTTGATTAAAAATTCTCAACACTTCCCGTAAAATACGATCGTCCACGCTCATTAAAAGCTCATATGCTTTAACAAGCATAACATCACCAGAAAGAATTGCGATGCTATCATTCCACTTGGCATGGACGGTAGGTTTTCCTCGCCTTAACGGGGCTTTATCCATAATGTCATCGTGCATTAAGGTGAAGTTGTGAAATGCTTCAATTGCAACTGCAGGGTCAAGCGCTTTTAACACACTGCCGTCAAACAGGTTGCAGGCCATGAGTAATAGTGCCGGTCTTAGCCGTTTCCCTCCTAATGACATTATGTACCTTATGGGTTCATAAAGTTCTGAAGGAGACACTGGATATTCTTTTTCAGCAATTTGTTTGTTAATCAGATCTTGAAGTTGAGAAATTGAATACATAGTTTTTGTTACGCTGTAATGGCCCTGCTTACTTTTTATGTGTGCCGCGAATTTATAACAATATTCGCTTAATGTTTTGTTTAATTGAAAAGCCTAAAATCGAAAAAGATATTTCTGGGAAAATTGGGCTTAATATTTGATAATATTCAGATGATAGTAGGTGGGGTGTGTTTATAACGGGTTTGATGTTGAAAAATCAAAGGGTTATTTCAGATGTAGTTAAAAACCACTTGAGTATTAATACGTTTAAATTTTACACGAACAAAGAACATGAAACGCGTTTTGGTATGCGACGACGATATAACTATCTCAGAAATAGTTGCATTGGTACTAACTGATGCAGATTGGGAGGTTTATACTCTACCTGATTGCAATAATATAATAGAGAAGGTTGCATCAATAAACCCTTCCGTTATTTTTATGGATAATAAAATTCCGGATGAGGGAGGCATTGTAGCCACACAACAGATAAAAAATGACCCTGATTATAAGCAGATCCCTGTTATCTATTTTACAGCAAATAGTGATATCGACGAGCTGGCAAAAGAGGCCGGGGCAGATTTTATCCTTCAAAAGCCTTTTAACATATCTCAGTTGGAGGAAACTGTTAGTAAGGCATTTAGGGCTTATACTAAGAAACATTCGGACGTGGAATAAACCTCCGCGTCCGAATGTTCATTACCTTCTTACCAAGGTGATAATTCCGGTATCCAACTCGTGGATCTCCTGGAAAAAATTTACAAGGTCTGCATATTGTTCTGCGGGATAGGTCCCATCATTTAATTGCAAGGTGCGCTTATAAATTATTTTATTTCCAGAGTACGATATGTCGCAGGTGTATTTGCCAAAAGCCTTGTCTACTATTCTTTTTTCGGCAGGAAAAGTTGTATTGTAGTTTTCTGGCAAATTAAAAGTAATAAGATCTTCATCGTACCAGCTTCGGTTAATATACACCGCATTTAGGCGGTTCCGCACCTCCTTTGGTACGCGGTCAAAAACATTCAACTTATTAATAGGCAAAAGGAGCTTGCCATCTACTAAAGAACAATAATCATTAGATATAAAGGAAAGATTTTCAATGGTCGATGGTTTAGGGTCTTCTAGCTTTTTATATTGGAGTTGTGTGGTCTGAAAGGTTAACTTGGGATACAGATCTCCGATTTTTTTTACCTGTTCTTCGTAGGGTTCATTCAATAACTCGTCATGATTGTCGTACTGGGCCCCTGAGAATTGGGTGGTTAATTTTCCCGTTACCGCTCCCTGAGCAGAAATAGTAAGTTCAGCCGTTCTTATCTGAGCATTTTCTTTTGTTTCCATCTTAGGTGTCCGCATTAGTTTCCCACCTTCCGGAGTGCAGGCAAGTACCACCCGGTCATCAGTAAAATCACCAAGAAAACCAAATGGAGAATGCTGACTTGTACACTCCAACCAGGTTGTGTCGCTTTTAAATGGCAAACACAGGATAACGTGGTTTCCCTGATTTAAACTGGTAAATGAATCTTCGATGTTTCGTCTGAACGAGCCCGCATAAACAACGCAGTAATAGGATTCTATCCCTGCTACATTCAACAGAGCCTTGGTATAATTTACAAGGCCTTTGCAATCACCATAGCCTAACCGGTCTACCTCTGCAGCTGGAAAGGGCTGATATCCTCCAATTCCTATTTGAACGCTGATATAGCGGGTTTTCTTCTGCATGTATTGATAGACCAGTTTTGCTTTTTCTTTGGGCGTTACAGCATTTTTAATCAATTCCAGAATTTCCTGCCGGGTTTGCTCTGTTAATACATCTCTTCCTTTAAGTAAGGTTTCGCTCATCCATCTTCCATACTCAGCCCAATTACTAAAGCTTCCCTTGATTCCTTTATAGGCAAAATTCTCTGGAGCTAGCTTAACCATTGGGAGGAATTTATCGTAGTCCGGGCTGTAAGGTTCGTCCCTTAATGCAGCTATATTATTTATCTCCCAGCTTAGCATTTTAGTGTTGCCTTCAGTGGTCTCGCTATGCTTTCCTGAAAAGCAATACTCTTTAAAACGCAGTTTGAAATCGATGGGGCAAATGAATTTCAGACTGCTTTTTTCCAGGGATACAGCTGTTGAATTAACAGGTACCCAGCTAGGGAAGAAAAGGCTTTGTTTAGTCTTGATCTCCACCTCATATTCAATGGTGTAGGGGTAGGTGGTAACTGCGGGGTTGTAATGTTTCACTCTATCATCAAGGTAAAGCGAATAATCTGAGATGCTCTGATCCTGAAAGTTCTTCTCTCCAAACTTTCCAACCGGTAATCCAAACTCGTTGTATATCGAACCCTTAATGGACTTTATCTGACTTATCTTGTCATAATAAAATCTCATCCTTCCCTCGCTACGGCCCGACTCATTCAGTATAGTAACCGCAAATTTCGTGTGGTATACTACATCGGTCAAATCATTCACCCTGATTTCTTCGTCGTACGCTCTTACCACTGCACCAGCTTTAATCAGTAGATTTTTCGGTATAGAGCTAACAGCATAATTCGTTTGTGCAAAAGCCTTTGATCCAAGAAGTATAAGGCTCAGAAATATTATTTTTATATTCATTATTTCTTCTTGAATATCAGGTCCACTTGTTGTGATTGAATAATCTTATTATACAACTCCTTCAGGTAAGGATATTCCTCGGGACTATAAATCGCTTTAGTTAACAACTTGTGGTTCATAAAGGTTAGAGTATTAGCTTCTACAGCCGTATTTGAAATAAATTTACCGCCACTATTTGGCAAGGCTAAACCAATATTTGAAGGTTTATTTGTGATTTCGAAATTTGCTGGATAGTTAATTTCGACGATGATCCTGGTCTCAGAAGCGGCTCCAAGATCAATAGGGTAGTTTCGTTCTTCCAGCTTAAGAGGGTTTTCGGAGAGCCTCTCCAGAAAATAAGGATTTAGAATTAAGCGATCTTTAGAAACTTTGTCAGCAATGTCTATCTCAATTTCATATTTCTCCGATAAGGACTGATCAACCGTGTCAAGGTTCTGAATATCGTGTTTCAATATCTTAATCTTCTGAAGGCTTTCGTCAAGGTTCTCCACGTAGTCATCAATAGAGTTATATTTTTTGATCATCCTACGCTTATCGTAGGCCTCATAACCAGCAGAATAGACAGAAAAAGTCCCTGCAGCCTTGCCATTCTCATTAATATCTAGTTTCAGGCTTACGGTTTTACTTTGTTTTTGAGATGCTTTTAAATCGATCCAGTATGACGCTTTATTTAATGACATTACCCTTCCTCTGTCGTTAATGCACCGTAAAGGCAATAAGCCAAAGGGCAGAAGCTGATCGGTGGCGTCAAGTAAGTAATAAGTATCCCCAATATTCACCTTGCAAACTACGTAGTCAAAATCGCTCACTACAGGAAATAAATTATTTATCAGACCATTATCCCGGGTAGACAGCATTACAGCTTCAGCATCCAGGCCTGCAGAATTCATAGCAGCAACCAAAGAAAGATTAATGTCTCCCACGTTTCCTGCATGTCCCTCAAATGCTTTCTTCAGGCCCTCGTCTGTGTATTTTCCTCTGATACCATTCCAGCGAAACCAGGTTTGCATAAAATGATATATACCCTTAGCTTTTTCAAGGGGATCTGATGCTGTAAGCGTCGTAGCTGGAAGTCGGTCCTTGAAGAAATCTTTCTTTTTCAGTTGCAGGCCAAACCATTCGTGCGTTTTAAGCTCGTGATCAATATCCTTCCACTCCTTAGTGTAATTTGTTTTAACACCATGGAAATCGGTGTAATCTGAGAGCTCGTAATACATTGCTGCCTTAAAATTGCTTGCGGCTGTCATGTAGGCTTCCTCCTTAAATGCGGGAATATTTTCCATGGCATAGATCATTTTAGAGCAATCTACCTTGAATCCTCCCCCCGGAGAATAACATTCTTTTTCAACCTCCCCCTTATTTTTGCTTAGCTTGAATGGTCCGCGAAGCGACACATTATAATTGTAGTTGCCGGGAATTCTTGGAGAGAACTCTGAATAGATCTTAGGGATATCCTCCTGAAACTCCCAGGTACGAAAGTTGTGTATAAAGGGAGATTCAATTTGGTAAGAGTACTCAATGATACTTCCTGGGCGGATATTTGGCAGGGCAAATTTTACCTGGTCGCTGAATTTAGTAGCTTTTGTCTGCTTAAATATCTGCTTAGGATCAAGATCGCTCTGGCGCATCAACCCGTTTTCATCTGGATAGAACGTTACGCCTTTTATGTCTCTCATCGTCTCAAAGGCGTCGCCGCCCTGATTTCGTATCATTACCGCTATTTGTCCTTTGTCGAAAGCCTTGCTATTGAAGATCTTCAGGCGAACATGATAATTAAAAATAAGATTGGAGTTGCTACTGCTGATATAAGCCGTACCAAATTCTCTTAGGACCACAGCATTCGCGCTGGTATCCTGACCATACTTTTTTAACTCGAACTCTGTTGATGTAGGTTTACCAAACTGGAAATCTTCTTGTGCTTTAAGGTGAAAGCAAGATAGGGCTAATAGGCCCAAAATCAATGTCTTTTTCATGTAATAAGGTTTTTGCCTAAACTCAATACAATAATAAAATTTTAATAAAGCTTATAAAAATTTTAATTCTTTTCTAAAAGGATTTTCCGACCTTTGAAAATACATGAAGCTCAATTTAAAACGACCTCTTGCCTTTTTTGATCTTGAGGCTACAGGTACTAATCTTGGTGTGGATCGCATTGTGGAGATTGCAGTCCTGAAAGTCCTTCCTGACGGATCTCAGGAAATGAAGGTATCGAGGATTAATCCGGAGATGCCTATTCCTTTAGAAACATCTTTAATTCATGGTATATACGATGAAGATATTAAAGATGAGCCTACTTTCAAACAAATCGGTCAAGAGTTCGCCGACTTCCTTATAGACTGTGACCTTGCGGGCTATAATTCAAATAAGTTTGATATTCCTATGCTGATGGAAGAATTCTTGAGGGCAGGAGTAGCATTTGAGCTTGATGATCGCAAGTTTGTCGATGTACAGAATATTTTTCACCAGATGGAGCAGCGGACTTTAAAGGCTGCGTACAAATTCTACTGCGGGAAGCAGATAGAGAATGCGCATTCTGCCGAGGCTGATATCCGTGCTACTTACGAAGTATTATTAGCTCAGTTAGAAAAATATCAGGACACGGAATGGGAAGATAAAAAAGGCAATAAATCCAAGCCTGTGCAAAATGATGTAGATGCCCTTCACGTATTTACAAATTTGAGCCGCCCCGTTGATTTTGCCGGAAGGATGGTTTTTAATGAACACGGGATAGAAGTATTCAACTTTGGTAAACACAAAGGAAAATGTGTAGAGGAAGTATTTACTTTAGAACCCAGTTACTATTCCTGGATGCAACAGGGAGATTTTCCTTTATACACAAAAAGATGTTTGGAGAAGATCTGGGTACGCTGGAATAACAAGAAGGTTTTGGTAAAACAGGAAACTACCCGTACGGTTACGGTTGAGGAAGTACGACAAAACAGGAATCAATACCAGGGGCAGAAGCCGAATTTTCAAAAGAAGGAGTATAATCCGAACTATAAAAAGCCTGAAAAGTCTGAGCCTATTACGAACGATATGCTCGATTTGCTAAAGCAGAAGTTCGGGAAATAACCTTTGCTCATAAAGTTATTGTAAACCCGTAGGATAAGTTATGCTTTCCTACGGGTTTTTTCTTTTAAGAATTTTTACTGGGGATAAAATCGCAGAAAAGAGGCAGGTCGTATCTTTTTTTCCGGGCAAGGTATCTTTCGTTTTCTAAAGAATGTACTTATCACTACAATTGCTTATCTAACATCAATCGACCAAATGAATCTTTTAAAACTCACAGTTAGCGCTATCCTTGCATCTGTTGCACTTCAGGCCATTGGCCAGAAATTACCCGAAACTCAGCAAAATGCACTCTGGGCTGCTTCTCCCTTAAAAGCCGATGGAAAGCTTGATCCGGCAACAAGGTTTCAGGCTTACAATAAAAATACCCGTCTCTCTTACAGTTTAAGTAATGATGCTACTAATCTCTATCTCGTTATTCAGTCGACCGATGTAAACAAGATATTAATGGGAGGAATAACTTTCACGGTGAATGCTGCTGGAAAGAAAAAGGAAAAGGACGCTGCGTCATTTACGTTTCCGGTAGTAAGCAGGCAAACCAGAGGACAAAGAGGGCAGGGAGGATTTGGACAAAGAATGGGGGGGCAGGGAGGAACGGTGGATTCTGCTGCGGTGCTTGAGCGTAGAAAGCAGCAACTTGCACAGTCCAGGGAAATTAAAGTATTAGGAGTGGAAAGTATAGCAGATTCACTAATTTCTATTTACAATGAGTACGGTGTCAAAGCAGTATCGCGTGTAGACCTTCACGGAACTTATATTTATGAATTAGCAATTCCCTTTACTTTGCTGCAAATTGATGCGGCCAAGTCTAAAGAGTTTGCCTATAGTATAAAAGTAAATGGCCGTCAAATGAATATCAGGTTTGAGGGTGGAGGAAACCGGGAGGGTGGATTTGGGGCTGGTGGCTTTGGAGGCGGAGGAAATGGAGGCGGAGGAAGTCGTCAGAACTTTGATCCTTCTATGTTTGAACCAACCTTCTTCTGGGAAAAATACACGCTTGCGAAGCAATAACCTTAGCCCAATATAAAATGAAAAAGATCTTATCTCTGTGCTGTCTGCTTCTGTTGACATTGGCGCTGAAGGCCCAGCTAAGTCATGAAGTTAGCGGAATTGTAAAAGATAGTACAGATAACACAGTAATTGCTGCTTCAGTTACTTTAACCTCGACGAAAGACACTTTAAAAACAGTAACAAATGGCGATGGTATCTTCATCTTCAAAAATGTTCAGGCAGGACAGTTTGTAATTTCAGTGAAGAGCCTTGGTTTTAGTAATTTTAATAAGCGTTTCCTATATAATGATGCAACTAAACGGCTCATCCTGGATCCGATTATTTTGAAATCTTCATCAAATCTTCTAAAGGAAGTAACGGTGAATGGTACTCCATCTATTACCTACAAAGAAGATACCGTTGAATTCAGGGCAACCGATTATAAAGTAAGGGAAAATGCAACAGTGGATGAGCTTTTGAAGAAAATGGAAGGAGTTGAGGTTGGTACTGACGGCTCCGTCACATTCCAGGGACAAGCAGTTACAAAAGCCCGGTTGAATGGAAAGGATTATTCAGGTGGCGATGTGGCAAATGCAATACAGAACCTGCCTGCTGAGATCATCGAAAAAGCGCAGTTTGTGGACGATTATGGGGATCAGGCAGCGAGGACTGGAATTAAAGATGGCGAGCCAAGAAAAGTGCTGAATCTAACTACCAAGGCAAATAGATCAGTGGGTAATATTGCCAGGATAAATGGAGGGCTTGGAAGCAATGAGCGACTGGAAACAGGACTGTGGGGACAACGAATGAGTGGAAATAGGGTGCTTACGGCTAGTACGGGTCTTAGCAATACCGTTATTGGGGTTGCGGGATCTGGTAATGGAGGCTTTTCTGGTGGAGGGAACAACGGTGGCAATCAGGGAAACAATGGTTCTGGAAACAGAGGTAACGGTTCAGGAAACGCTAATAGTGGAAATTTCTCTGGCGGAGTATCGGGAACCAGTGGAACGAATAAAACTGGAAATGCCTCTTTCGGTTACAGGGATAAAATAAACCCGAAAATGGATCTTAATACCGGTCTATCTTTTAGATTAAATAATAATAACTCTACCAGCAATAGCATTACGGAAACATTTATAGATAGTGTTAATACGATTTACACCGAAAGAAATGGAGCAAATGATCGAAATGGTCAATCTGGAAATTTTAATTTCGATTTGGAATACGATATTGATAAATTTAATTATTTGCGTGTTCAGCCTAATATCAGCTATACCTATTCGCTAAATGGCTCCAATACTATTAATTCACAACGTTCATTAAGAAACAGGCAGATAAGTTCAGGGAAAAACTCAACCGATAACACTGCGCCAACTTTTGGAGGAAGTCTTCTTTATCAGCACATCTTTGCGAAAAAAGGCAGGAACTTCTCTGTCAACGTAAACTATTCTAACAATTCTACAGAAATTGAGACCGAACAAAATACAAACCTTCAATTCTACGATCCCCGCACGAATGACGACATTGCTTTCAAAGACTCTCTAATAAGGCGACTCATAATAAGAAATAGTCTTACAAATTCCCTTCGTGCAAGCGCCACCTTTTCGGAAAGTCTAAGTAACAAATCAAGAATGGATTTTAACGCTCAGACTAACAGAAGAGCCTACGATAACAGGGCTTTTACAGATAATACAATCAACGGAACACCCTTTAGAATTGATTCACTTAGTAATATTTTCAACTACTCATTTACAGAAACGCGCTTATCGTTGAACTACCGATTTACAGAAAAAAAATACAACTTCTCGTTAGGTGTTACCGCAATTCCAACCCTTCTGGAGGGTGAGCGGAAAAAAGCTTCGATAGATACAGGTTTAAGAAGAACAAATTTCTTTCTGATCCCTATTGCACGACTGGAGTATCAGTTTTCCCGCCAGCACAGGTTAAGTTTAAACTATACAGGAAATGCGCAGGAACCAACTTTTGATCAGATCCAACCAGTTAGAGATGTATCTAATATAAATAATCCGGTTGTTGGAAATCCAAATCTGAAAGCATCGTTTAATCACAATATCAATTTTGCTTATAATAATTATATTGCGAACTCCAGGTTGAATTATTCACTGAACCTTACAGCCCGCTTCGTTGAAAATTCTGTCGTTGCAAATTCCACTTATTATGGAGATAGCACCAATTTTATTTATGAAACAACTTATACTAACGTAAGCGGAATCAGAGCCTATTCAGGAAACTATAATATCAGTAAATCTTTTGCAGATAGAAAATATAGCTTGAGGTATAACGGAACTATTTCCAACAATCATGGAATTACCTTTAGTCGCGCTGACAAAAGACTCGACCCTGACGCTGTTCCACTCAAAATAACCTCAAATAGCTGGAATTTCAACCAACGCCTCGGCTTGCAGATCAATCCTGCAGAGGCCGTAGAATTTAACCCTAACATCAACTTCGTTTATACTAAAGCAGACTACTCTATTTCTGATCGAAATACCTGGAACCGAAGATGGGCATTTAATGCAGATGGCAGAGTTTATCTTCAAAAGACAACCTATCTAACATTTAGTGCTAGTCAAAATTTTACGAGTGGTTTAAGTGCAGCGCTTACCTCTAATCCTTTGGTTATAAATACCTCTATCCAGAAACAATTTTTTAAACGCAAGAACGGCACCCTGGGTCTTCAGGTATTCGATATCCTGAAAGAGAATAGCTTTACTAATCTTACTGTTACGGCAAATAGTCGTACGCAAACGCAATCAAATGCTCTTAGTCGTTATTTTATGTTGAATTTTCGTTGGGCACCTTCCAAATGGACAGGAACACCAACAAGGAACGGACGGCAAATGATGCGCAGGGGAGATGGAAGCTTTTATTAAGGTAATTCTTCTGTGGATTCAACAGAGACTTCCTGCAAAAAGCTAATATTCCTTTTTAACCCGGAAAACTTAGTCCTTTTAACTGCTGAGTTCTTGAATATCCGGGCAAACACTTCCTCCGTAATTTCTTCCCAATTCCGCTTGTTCATGTCTTTTAACTCGGGATGGGGATTAAATGCTGCCTCATTGTGAAGGGTCGAGAATCGGTTCCATGGACAAACATCCTGACAAATGTCACAGCCAAATATCCAATTGTCCATCTTGCCCTTAAACTCAGAGGGGATTTCCTCCTTCAATTCTATAGTCAGATAAGAGATACACCGGCTACCATTTACGATATAAGGAGAAACAATAGCATCAGTAGGGCAGGCGTCAATACAACGGGTACAGGTGCCACAATGATCTTTAGTTGAAGGCGTATCGTATTCCAGTTCGGTATCAATGATAAGCTCTGCAAGAAAAAAGAAGGAGCCTGCACTTTTATTAAGAAGATTTGAATTTTTTCCTGTCCAGCCAATCCCGCTTTTTTTAGCCCAGGCTTTGTCAAGCACTGGCGCAGAATCAACAAAGGCTCGTCCCCCCACCTGACCTATCTGCTCATGGATTGTATTGAGCAGCTCTTTAAGCTTTTCTTTGATTACAAAATGATAATCTGTGCCGTACGCATATTTAGATATTTTTGGAGCATCGGGATCTTTCTGAAGGGTAGGTGTGAAGTAGTTATAGGCAAGGGAGATTACAGATTTAGCTCCTTCCACTAATTTGGTGGGGTCGAGCCTTTTGTCAAAATGATTCTCCATATAGCCCATTTTGCCATTGTACTGATTCTTAAGCCAGTTTTCAAGCCGCGGAGCTTCCTCTTCAAGAAACTCAGCCTTTGAAATTCCACAAAATAAAAATCCGAGTCTTTTTGCCTCGTTCTTAATGAGTTGACTATATCTCCCGGCCTCCAAGTTCATCTATACAAAGGTAAGGAATTGTATAAGCAGAGCTTTATGGTTTTTGCAGGGATTAAGTAAAAATCAATTTAATGAAAACCTCTCATTTTTTCATTAGTTAAACCTGTACATCAATAGAAATAGCTATGAAAAGACAATTGTTAAAGAGAGTAGGTGCATTTCTATGCGTTCTTGCTCTGGTAGTGCCCGCGAGTGCACAGACTAAACAACAGGAGAAGATTCAGAAATCGACAGAGATCCTGAACGAATTCAAGAACATGAAAGAGTCTATACCGGAAGAACTTTTACAACAAGCCCAAGGAATTGTGATCATTCCAAGTATGATTAATGCAGGCCTTGGAATTGGCGGTAAAAGAGGCAAAGGTGTTGCTATGGTTAAGAATGCAGATGGTAATTGGAGTGATCCTTTGTTTGTTACCCTTACCGGCGGAAGTATAGGCTTTCAGGCTGGAGTACAGGCAGTTGATCTTGTGTTAGTATTCAAAAACAGATCTACGTTAGCCAATATTGGTCAGAGAAAATTTAGTCTTGGAGGCGATGCATCTGTGGCTGCCGGGCCTGTAGGTCGTAACGCAACCGCTAATACTGACACCAAATTGGACGCCGAAGTTTACTCTTACTCACGTAGCAAGGGCTTATTTGCAGGCATAACTTTGAATGGTACGGTCCTCGATGTGGATAAGGAGTATAATACTGCTTTCTATGGAAAAAGTGTTAAAGCTTCATCAGTTTTATCAACGTCTTCATCTACAAGCCAATCATCTGTTAAAGATCTGAAGGAGTCATTAACTTCATTTTAAACAAAGAAGGAAGCCTCAGGCTTCCTTCTTTGTTTCTATATTATCCCTTAATAGTTTCTAACCATGCAGTGGCCATTAATCGTGCACCTGCTATACTAGGATGCACTCCATCTGGGGCCCAGTATTCTCCTGGTGCCAGTTTCAACGCGTTATCGAAGATGCGCTGATAGGGAATGAACGCGGCATTATAGCTGTTGGCTATTTCTTTTGCTGCTTCCTGATATTCTTTAAATGCCGGGAACCAGCTTGCATCTACTGCTGTACCAAGAATCGCAAAGGGTTCTCCTATTATCAACTTTAGATCCGGCAATTTCTGCTTTGTTTTGTCTAATAGCGCCTTATAATCGTTCCTGTAAGTCTCCAGCGTTCCTGAGTATCCATGTTTTTTCATGTGCCAAAAATCATTCACTCCGATAAGGATACTAAGGACTGTAGGTTCTAACTTAAACGTATCCTCTTCCCATCGTTCAGTAAGCTGATAAACTTTATTACCGCTAATACCTCTGTTATATATTTTAAGGTGCTTCTGAGGATTGTCATTCAGAAGGTCTGCAGTAGCAAGGTAAGCGTATCCGTTGCCTAACGCTTTTTGATCGTTCACGTTAAAGTTTTCCCTTGCCCTTCCTGCATCGGTGATAGAATCACCCTGAAATAACACGATCTCGTTTTTTGCTAAAGGTATTTTCTTGTTCTTTGCATCATCTTCTGCAAACGCAGTGAGTATTAGCTGAGGTATACTTAAAGCCATCAAAGTACCCATTGATGCTTTTTGAATAAAACTTCTTCTGCCAGGAACTTTCATATCTATTCAGATTCTACTTGTGGGGGGTAAGATTTATAATTCAAATAGAAGTATTTTAATCCTAATTTAAAAGTTAAAACTTCTAAAATGTCAGTTTTTTTAATTTCAATTGTGTTTGTGACTTAACTTTACATTCATCTTTATTAAACGATTGATAGTGTTATGCTGTATTTAAAAGTTTTGGTGGCCGTGCTGGTGTTCATTCTTCTGATTTTAATCCGCATGCGGAAGGTTAATAAGTTTTAGTTTAGTTTCCCCGGGTCTTTAATATGATTTTTGATTTCCGCCTTAAAGTTTTTCATACGGTAGCAACTAAGCTTAGCTTTACGAAGGCCGCACTGGAACTTTTCATTACCCAACCTGCAGTAACAAAACACATCCGCGAGCTGGAGCAGCAAACTGGCCAAAGGCTTTTCAAGAGAAATGGGAATTCTGTTAGCTTGACAGCTGCAGGAGAGCTTCTTTTGCGGTATGCTGAGAAGGTTTTTGATATTTATTCGGCTTTGGATACCGAGCTGGCACAGCTGAATAATACAATTGGTGGTACTCTCAGAATTGGGGCAAGTACTACGATCGCTCAAGCCGTTCTTCCGAAGCTCCTTGCTTTGTTTAAAAAATCCTACCCGGCCGTTTCTTTTACCTTTACTGAGGCTAATACAGATGCTATTTCTCACAAAATTATTGATGAGAAATTGGATATTGGTCTTGTAGAAGGGAGTTCTCATTTTCCTCAGCTTGCCTACTCCAATTTCATCAAAGATGAAATAGTGCTGGTAGCCAGAAGTGGAAGTCAATTGGCTAAGCTAACTGAAATAGTTCCCCGCCAGCTACTCGACATCCCCCTGATAAAGCGCGAGCAAGGCTCTGGTACACTGGAGGTGATCAACAACGCACTCCTGGCAATTGGCTTGAATCCTAGAGATCTCAATGTAGAAGCAAGGATTGAAAACTCCGCTTCTATTAAAGAATATCTACTGCATTCAGATGCGGCTGCTTTCCTCTCCGTTCAGGCAATCACAAAAGAACTTCGATATAACGAATTAACCATTATAGATGTTAAAGGTCTCGAAATTTCCAGAGATTTTCAATTTGTTCATTCTCAAGGAAATGTGAGTTCGCTTGTTCACCTTTTTAAACGTTTTTGTGCAACTCATTATAACTTAAAGTAATCCTGAATAAGTTTTAATCATTTGTTTCAGGTCCGCATTGTTCCAACATTTGCTTCATCAAAAGCAAATAATTATGGATCATGTTATTACAGACATTTGCATTATAGGCGCAGGACCAGTAGGTCTTTTTGCAGTATTCGAAGCCGGCTTGTTAAAGATGCGCTGCCATCTCATTGATGTTCTTCCACAAGTGGGCGGACAGTTATCCGAAATATATCCTCAGAAACCTATTTATGATATTCCTGGCTATCCTGTTATCAATGCCCAGGAATTGGTGAATAACCTGATGGAGCAGGCTGCTCCTTTTAATCCTGGCTTTACCTTGGGTGAAAGAGTTGACGAGTTGCAAAAGCTACCCGACGGCAGTTTTATAATAAGGACTTCCGACAATACGGTAGTTGAGGCAAAGGCTGTAGTTATTGCCGGGGGATTAGGGTGCTTTGAGCCTAGAAAGCCTGTTATCGAAAAGCTGGAGCTTTTTGAAGGAAGAGGTGTTGCTTACATGATAAAAGATCCTGAGCTTTTCAGAAGTAAAAAAGTTGTTCTTTCAGGAGGTGGCGATTCTGCTTTAGACTGGGCAATATTTCTGGCAGATGTTGCAGAAGAAGTGACGCTTGTCCATCGTGCTGAAACTTTTCGGGGTGCCCCAGACTCAGCTGAAAAAGTGTTTGAACTGGCAAAACTGGGCCGGATAAATCTGATTTTGCAAGCACAGGTAAGTACCCTGGTGGGGGACGAGCGTCTAAGCGGAGTAATTATTACAGATAAGAATAATGAAAAGCTAATTACTGATGCGGACTTCTTTATTCCTTTATTTGGCCTTACTCCTAAATTAGGACCTATTGCAGATTGGAATTTGAACATTGACAAGGCTGCTATCGAAGTGAATACCTTCGACTATTCTACCAATGTTGAAGGGATTTACGCCATAGGAGACATAAATACTTATCCAGGAAAACTTAAATTAATACTTTCGGGATTCCATGAAGCTGCGTTAATGGCGCAAAGTGCTTTTAAGTATGTATATCCTGACCAGAAACTAAGTTTTAAGTACACTACCGTTTACGGTGTCAATGCATTTTGATATGATAAGGATAACAGTTGAAGACCGGGAAGGAGTTGTTCGTAAACTGGATATTCCAGAAGAAATTGATCTGAACCTGATGGAAACACTTAAAACATTTGATTATGACATGCGTGCTACTTGTGGCGGGATGGCATTATGTGCCGATTGCCATTGTAAGGTTATTAATGGCGGTAATGATCTGCCAGAACCTGAAGAAGCTGAATTAATAACATTAGACGCGAGGCCAGATGCCACAGCATCCAGTCGCCTCGCGTGTCAGCTAAAAGTGAACCCTCAAATAGACGGACTACATATTAAACTAATGGGCTATCAGTAGTTTTAGACGGTCGTCGCAGTCGAAATGCCATTCTATTCACCAACAGCTTTGGCTTCCTGTCTTTTTTAACCTTAGAAGTGTTCCTTTTTGCCAGGTAATTGTTGTAAATAAAGTTATTAAGTCTCTTTTCGCCAAACTCATAAAAAAACAAGCTTCCACCCAGCACAAAGAGCAGGCTGAAAAAAATGTATAGGTCCCCATTTCCAACACCCGATAGCTTGAAGATCTTCATTGAGATCGGAATAAGGATGGTAGTGTGTAGAAGGTAACATGAGTAAGACGCGTCACCCAGGCTAACGAACAATTTAGGAGAACTTAGGTGAAAGAGGTTTTCTAATAGAACCACACCGGTAAGGAATAGGGCAGATGGTATTCCCCATATCAAAGCGCGCAAAAGGGCTTTGTTTATATTCTCGGACACCACTGTTGCATCAGCAACGTTTGAAAATCCGGTAAATAGAGTGGTGATCATAAGACCCATGCCTAATACAGTTAGGGTAGTCGCCAGAGCTTGCATTTGCAACCGGTTCCCTGAATTAACGGTCGAAGTGAGTCGACGAAAGATCAGGCCGCTGATAATACCCATTCCAAACTCAAGTAGGAGAGGTGAGAATAAAAATTTAAAAACCGCTGCTTCTGGTTTAAGAAAAAGTCCTAAAACAGGCAGGCACGCAAGTAGTATCAAAAGATTTCTATAAATATTCTTATTTGCATATATAAGCAGCCCTGCAATCATAAGATAGAAGTACATTTCAAGAGAAAGTGACCAGCCTACAGGGATGATTGGAAATACAAACTCGGAGGTGTCAAATACCGGGAGGAACAGAACGGTCTTTATAATTTTTTCGAAGCTGAAGGAGGAACCTCGTGCTGTTGATACCACATAGGAAAAAATGGATAATAGCCAGTAGATTGGGATGATCCTTAAAGCTCTTTTCAACAAAAAATCTTTCCAGTTCCCGGTATTGACATAGTTTGGGGTAATAACGGTCATGATAAAACCGCTAATCACGAAAAAAAGATCAAGACCGATAGCGCCCCAATTTTCAAGATAAAAAAGATTCTTTTGTTGAGGACTGGCGAATGTGGAGGAATCAACAATATGCACATAAGCAACCAGGATCACCGCGACAGCGCGCAGTAACTGGATGGATTCCACCCTTAAAGATGTCTTCATATAGAGATGATTTACAGTAATTACAGTGTTCTTTGCAAATGGTCCTTAATCATTTGCGCAATTTGTAATATTAATTCAGTTTCCTTAAGGTTAAAATAAAATAACCGTGCCTTTTGTTTGGAAACTATATTTTTTTTGTTCAGAAAATCTCATTATGTAAATTGAGAATTTTCGTTTCGCGTATTTGCACTTCTTTTAATAATTTCTTCATAGGATAATTTCTTCGAGGTTACTTTTTTAGGTGTGTAAAACAAAAAAAGACTTTGATACATTACCACAGTAAAGATAATCTAATTATATGGCTAAAGAGAAGAAAGAAGAACAAAGTGGTATCACTGCGTATTCGGTGAAAACAAAAACTAAAAACGTTCCTATGATTGATCCCGTGATCAATGTGAAATCAGGAAAATATATCGCAATTGGAAAAGATAGCGAAGGCAATAATATGTCGGCCATTCTGAGTAAGGCGAAAGCTGAAGATTTTATTAAGGCTAAAAAGGCTAAACAAGGAGAAGGTTGGACATAAGATGAAATGAATTTTACCTAAATCAGTTTACTAATGGCAGGAGGCCTTTGCCATTTTAATTCTCCTGCCATTGTATCCATACAATTTATTCCTGAGATTCCTTAGTCTGTCTAAATCCTTTGAACTGGTGACAATGTCTGAAGCCGGCTCCTTCATTCCTTTTTAAGATTAAAAATATTCCTGTGCTGGTTACTGCCAAAGGAAACATAAGTTCATGAAATTGGAATCCAGGTATAAGTTTGTCTGTTAAGAATACTGTTCCGATTAAGATAAGCACATAAGCTCCCGGCCTTCTGAATTGATGTTTTATCCCAGCAACAACACCTAATAAAATTAATAACACCGGCCAGCTGGTGAGCCATGAAGGCACACCCAGCCCAAGATTACTACCAAACATAAGTCCGCCGAAAATTACGAACACTAGTCCCATTGCAACTTTTACCCTGGAACGTTTTTCTTTATATGAACTATTAGTTTCCATCTTTTTTTCTCAAACTTAGGCTGTTTTCAAAAAAATTGTTAGAAGATTTAGGTTAGACGATGTGGTTGGTCGGTGAATGGCAGAAAAGATCAGGTAAATGAAGATTCTGATCTTCTACCACCGATTAATATAAAAAGTTAACTTTGTCCTAAATGGATTTTATAGTAAAAGGCACTCTCGAAGCAGTAAAAGCTTTATATAACGCAGATCTTAAAGAATCAGATATTAATCTTCAGGAAACCCGTAAAGAATTTGAAGGCGAGGTAACCGTGGTAACATTCCCGTTGACCAAGCTTTCCAGAAAATCTCCGGAGCAGACAGGAAATGAGATAGGGGAATATCTGGTAAATAATCTGAATGAGGTAGCGGGATTTAATGTCATAAAAGGATTTTTAAATATTTCCGTAACCGACTCCTTTCTGTTGAATGCTTTTACAAATAACATATCACAAGAAGATTTTGGTAAGATCCCATCAGCCGGAAGGAAGGTAATGGTGGAGTATTCTTCTCCAAACACGAATAAACCTTTACACCTTGGCCATATCCGAAATAACCTTTTAGGATACTCTGTATCTGAAATTCTTGCTGCTAATGGTTACGATGTTATCAAGGCTAATTTGGTTAACGACCGGGGCATTCACATTTGTAAATCTATGCTGGCATGGCAGAAATTTGGTCAGGGCGAAACTCCGGAAAGCAGTGGGTTAAAAGGAGATAAGCTGGTAGGGAATTACTATGTCATTTTTGACAAGGAATATAAAAAGCAAATAGATGAGCTAAAGGCCCAGGGGCAAACCGAAGACGAAGCCAAGAAAAATGCTCCCTTGATAAAGGAAGCACAACTTATGCTTCAAAAGTGGGAAGCTGGGGATGATGAAGTTATCTCCTTGTGGAAAACAATGAATTCCTGGGTGTATGCGGGTTTCGAGGTTACTTACAATAAACTGGGCGTTAACTTTGACAAGTATTATTATGAGTCTAACACGTACCTGTTAGGAAAAGACATTATAGATGAAGGACTTGAAAAAGGCGTGTTTTTCAAGAAGGAGGACAACTCAGTCTGGATCGACCTGACAGCAGACGGCCTTGATGAGAAATTAGTATTAAGAGGAGACGGTACTTCTGTTTATATCACTCAAGACCTGGGTACTGCTGAATTGAAGTATAAAGACTTCGGTGTAGATGAATCCATATATGTAGTAGGGAACGAGCAGGATTATCACTTTAAAGTATTGTTCCTTATCCTTGACAAATTAGGAAAATCCTGGGCTAAAGGACTTTATCATTTATCCTATGGTATGGTCGACCTGCCCTCTGGTAAGATGAAATCCAGGGAAGGAACTGTAGTTGATGCGGATGATCTGATACAGGAGATGATCGATACGGCAAAGCAGCGTACCGAAGAGTTAGGAAAGGTGGAAGGTTTTTCAGACGAAGAGAAAGAAAAGCTGTACCGGATGATAGGCTTGGGGGCATTGAAATATTTCTTATTGAAAGTAGAGCCTAAGAAGCGCTTGTTATTTGATCCTAACGAATCAATAGACTTTCAGGGGCATACAGGTCCTTTCATTCAATATACGCACGCTCGTATCTGCTCGGTTTTGAATAAAGCTGGTAGTAAAGGGGCTGCTTCCCCGGCGATTAAATCTTTAACTGCTACTGAGCGGGAATTGATCCTTTCTTTAAGTAAGTATATAGAAACTTTAGAGATTGCTGCAAGGGAACACAGTCCTGCCCAAATCGCTAATTACGTTTACGAACTAGCGAAGCTTTACAATAAATTCTATCACGAAGAGCCAATCTTGAAAGTTGAAGATCTTCAGGTGAAGGACTTCCGGTTAGCGCTTTCCTCGGCTACTGCCTCTGTGATCAGAAAGGCAATGAAATTGTTGGGTATAGAAGTTCCCGAAAAGATGTAATAGGAACAACTGTAATAATAAGGTTCTGAAAACAAAGAAGGGCGCCGATTTGGCGCCCTTCTTTGTTTTTATACTGTAACTTCTTCTTGTTTTGTCAACTTAAGCGTTTCTGCAGTTTTGTTTCTTATTTGATAACAGAGTTCTGCATTTGTGCTTAGGGGGATACCATGTGAGGGAACCATCTGTTTAATTTTTGCTTGCCATTCTGCCGTTTTCATCTTCTCCTTGAAGCAGCGTCCAAGAAGATTGATCATGATAGAAACTGTAGTTGAAGCTCCTGGAGAAGCACCCAAAAGGGCAGCAATCGATCCATCCGCTGCACTTACTACCTCTGTACCAAATTCAAGTACACCGCCTTTCTTTTCGTCTTTTTTGATCACCTGTACACGTTGCCCTGCAATTTCAAGTTCCCAATCTTCCATTCTTGCACTTGGAAAATATTCTTTCAAAGCTTCCAGTCTTTCTTCCGGACTTTGTTTCACTTGATCGATCAGGTATTTAGTCAAAGGTATATTATCGATACCGGCAGCAAGCATAGGCTTAATATTGCTGATCTTTACGGATTTAAATAGATCTAATATCGATCCGTTCTTCAAGAATTTGGTAGTAAAACCAGCATAAGGGCCAAAAAGAAGAGCTTTTTTTCCACCGATCATTCTTGAATCAAGGTGAGGTACTGACATCGGAGGCGACCCTACGGCTGCTTTTCCGTAAACCTTTGCCTCGTGTTTTGCAATAATTTCAGGGTTAGTACACTTTAACCATTGCCCGCTAACAGGGAACCCTCCATATCCTTTTCCTTCAGGAATACCTGATTTAATAAGGAGTGGTAAAGATCCGCCTCCAGCACCGATGAACACAAATTTGGAGGATACTTTCTTCTTGTCACCAGTCTTGAGGTTTTTCATCGTTATCTTCCAGCGACCGCTCCTGTCTTGCTTCAGGCTGTCAACCTCTTCAGCAAAATGTATTTTAACACCAGGCATCTGTTTAAGCTGGCTGAACATGCATCTGGTAAGAGCCCCGAAATTTACGTCCGTTCCTATATCCATCTTTGTTCCCGCCACTTTCTGAGAGGCATCACGGCCCTCCATCACTAATGGCATCCAGTTTAGCAGAGTTTCTTTGTCTTCAGCGTATTCCATGCCTTTGAACAAAGGATTCTGGGTTAGCGCCTGATGTCTTTTTCTAAGGAAATTAACATTATTTTCTCCCCAAACAAAGCTTATGTGAGGGATCGACTTGATAAAAGATTCTGGTTTATCGAGGAATCCTTTTTCTACCAGGTAAGACCAGAATTGTCTTGATTCTTCAAATGACTCGGCAACTTTAACTGCCTTTGAAATATTTACACTGCCGTTTTCCAGTTCCGGAGTATAATTTAGTTCACAAAAAGCTGCGTGTCCTGTTCCTGCGTTATTCCACGCATCTGAACTTTCGGCCGCCGCTACATCCAGCCTTTCGTAAATTTCGATAGTAATATTAGGCTCGAGTTCTTTAAGCATTACACCAAGTGTAGCACTCATGATACCAGCCCCGATCAAAACTACATCAGGGCCTTTTGAAGAATTATCACTTTTTGTTGTCATTATCTTATTTTAGCTCTCGCTGTTAAAGCATTTATTGGGTGAAAAAAAGACAGTAATTGTCTCTTCTTTCTCATTGTTTACTGCAAAATCAAGTCCAAAACGTTTGGCGTTATTACACACATTTCTCTTTATTGTTCTTTTAGTCTTAATTTTTTTAAGAAAAAAAGCCTTTCAATTGGTTTTGGAGGGGAAAAATAAATTGCACAAAGATAAAAAAGTATTTTTATAAGTATTATTGTTATTTATTTAAGTGATTAGATTGTAGAATTATATACATACAGATGATAAAAGATAGACTTGAAATTGCTTTTGAGTTGTTCGACTCCTATAACAAGCAAGATCCTAATAAAGTGACCTGGGATGGAGAAGTTTTTGCTGCAGAATACTTTTATGCAATTAAGCTGTATGAGTGGATTGTAAAACTGGAGCCGGAAGCCTCTGAGGCTTTAAAACTAGCTTCAAGAAGTCAGCATATCGGACGATGGGAAATCCCAAGAGACGCGTATCCAATGAACAAGGCTGGTTACTTGAACTGGCGATCTAATCTGGGGAAGTACCATGCGCAAAAAGCTGGCGAACTAATGGAACAAGCAGGTTACTTTACAGAGGAGATTGAACGCGTTAGGACTATAATAACCAAGCAGCAATTGAAAGCTGACCCAGAGGTTCAAACAATTGAAAATGCCTTATGTCTGGTTTTTCTTGAATATCAATTTGCCGACTTTGTACTAAAACATGACGAGGACAAGCTTATTCGGATTATTCAAAAGACATGGAACAAAATGAGTGACCCTGGAAGGCAGGCTGCTCTCCAGCTTCAGTATTCTGAATTGGGACTCCAGATGATCCAAAAAGCACTGTCAGTCTAGAACTTTTTTACCTACCAACTGATAAACAAGAAGATCGTGCCTTTTTTCAGCCCTTTAAGCTAATAAGCCCGTTCGTTTCAAAAACAGGGATTGCTCAGAAATATAACGTTAAAAGAATTAAATTTTCTCTTTCTTTAAAGAATATCACCTTACAAATATTCCTTCTCTTTGTTTGGTTAATTTGAAAAAATATTGATTTGATAACATTATCTTTTTATCTTGGATATGCCCACAATAGGGGTCTGATGAGAGTTTAGAATGAAAAAGGATTTACGTAACACAAAGCATTATATCGTTTTCAGAATAGGGGCTGATACCGATATTAGTAACGGAAGGGTTGAGTTAGTTGAAAAAACGTTGAGAGTTTTAGAAGCAAAGGAAGATTATGTGGCTTGTCAGGCTCTTTATGATGCTCTGCAGTACCACCGTAGTGGTTGTTTGGAACTCGTGGAAGCTTAGCTTGAAAATAAAACGGCGGAACATGTATTCCGCCGTTCTTGCTTTCGCTGTTTAAATAGTTCTGTCATCGTCCCTGTTGTACGACGAGTCGTTGTACGAGGATGAGTCACGACGGCGACGGATTTCTTCGTCACTTAGATTTTCTACATCAATTTCCGTTTTTCTTACGGTATCTCTGATTGTTTCTTCAGTTTCTTCTACTTCTTTGTTGAGTGAAACTTCTTCAACAACGCGCGCTTCTTTATTTACAACAGGTATTTCTTTGCGTTCTGTTAGCTCGATTGTACCCTCTTTAAATGTATCGAAATCAGCTGAAGTTGCTTCCCGATTAACAGGATTACGTTCTACATTCACTCTTTCAGAGCGTAGACGGATGTGTTCTTCAACAGGTCTTTCAACAATACGGCTATGTAAACGAGCCCCTCCACTTTGTACTTCCCGTTTTCCTACTTCCAGATTCTCTTCGATAACTGGAATAGAACGATTAGTTATATCTGAATCTCTGTCACTTATTCGATTTGTGTCGACGGAGGAGGTGTAATTCTCTGAGCTAGTATAGCCGCTTCTTAACTGTGTAGCTCTTTCGTCTACATCGATTGCTCCGGTGTTATCAAGTATTTCTGCTGCCCTGTCAGCTTCTTCTGCAGTATTCGCGTGTACCGTGATGGTGTAACCACGTTGCGCAACTTCAGAATATTTTTTGGCGTCGTCATCGTCATCTCCAAATAAGTTGCTGAAGAAGCTGCTGATGCTATTGCCGAAGCCTGTGTCATTATCATCATCTCTATCCACACTGGTGTTTGTTTCAGCACGATTAGCAATGTCAACTCTTTCTCTTTCAATTCCGGCCGTGCTTAAACGGCTTACTGCTTCTTGCGCATCCCGGGCGCTGTCGAAGATTCCAATTACTGTTTTTGACATGTTTTTCAAATTTTTGGTAAATGTTAATTTGATTTATTCTGACTCGGTTCAGTTTCTGTACGACTAATTACCACCTCTTCCTTTCTCAAGGTTTCCTGTCGGGTGGTAGAAGTTTTTACTTGTTTTCTCGTAATGTGTACCTCTTCTACAAGTAGAAGTTTTTTCTCTACTACTAAAACTTCTTTTAGAATAGGAATAATTGTTTTATTACCTTCCTGTCTTATTGCAGGAGGAGCTTCTGTTACGTACTGATTGATCTCTATTCTATTTACGTCTACTTCTTCGTTCGTTAGAGGGATGTCAACGCTTTCAGTGTATTCATTTACTTTTTTACTAACACTTACTTTTCCGGTTTCTATAACCTGTTTCTCTATCGTTATCTGCTCTTCAACTACAGGAATCACAATTTTCTCCTTGCTGATAACCTGGATCTCAGATTTTCCTGCATTCAGTTCCTGATCCGGTTCTGAAGAATTTAAGTTAAGTTCTTCCATCTTACTGGCTTTATCAATACGGCCTTCTTATACAATCGCGGGACCAAAATGCCAGAGATGGGGAAATTACTTGAAAATAGGATTCTTTAACCCGTATTTATACATGCGTGTTACAGGTAGTTTAACTCTTTAAAAAGTTCAGGTTAAGTCTAGTGTATTTATAGGGAATTGAGGCTTGTAAAGGTTTTATTTGAAAGGCTTAAAAAATAAAAGTGTACAAATATTGATGCAGTTTCTGTCCCCTTTTCTGTAAACTTTTGAAATCATAGCAGTAGCTAATCATCTTTAGGAAGTATTTGAAAGCGTGTTAAAAGTACATAATTTTTCAAGAAGCCGGCAAGCCAATATCGCCGGCCTCTTGCATTTACAAGGTTTTTCTCCGAGTAATATAATATAAAAATATACTAACAGGAATGCTTCTGAGTTAACTACGAATTAATTCCTGATACTTACTGTCTTTAGTTTAAGCCCCTACCAGCACCGGACTCTGGCCAGGTGAACATCGGTTAATACCGGCCGCATACCGAAGCTGATCCGGCATTGAACCGGCGATGTTCAATACTCAGGTATAACTTGTCTAGTCCTAGTATAGCTTTACACTCGTCCTGGATTAATTTGACATCGTCCTGAATAGGACTTAACATATCCTGATTAAGGATTACATTTTATTTAGCTCGAATATAGCAATTGTTCTTGCTGAA
>NZ_JAFEWE010000005.1 GCF_017355785.1 Desertivirga arenae | reverse complement strand
GATTTCTTGTAAGACTCTAAATAAAGCCTACCGAACTTCTTACCCTTGATTTCTTTTGACATCGTAACTTAAATTTAGTGATTAATACTTGTTCGTAACGATGTTAAGTTTATACAGGACGAGTCAAAGAGTTTACCTGAGACGCAAAATTATTAAGAGGAAAGCTGCTGCTGAAAATTAAAAAGCTTTAATGAATTGGGGTTTAGTCCCTACTGCTGTTAATGGATGTTTTTAATAAGAAAGCGCCAGGCGACGCTTTCTTAATTGCTCAACTAATTTATAAACAATCTATTGATAAAAGGACATTCTGTTAAGTCGGGGCATCGGTTCGTACCCCGTAAAAGTAACCAAGGGACTTATATAGTGCTCTTTTACAGGTTCCTTCTTAGTAAGATCGGTGCTAAGGTATTTTTTGTTACTGTCGCAGAGGATCGTTACAACGTTTGATTTTCTGCCAAGTTCTTCCCTTATTTTTATGGCTCCAATTACGTTTGCTCCTGAAGATATCCCTACGGCAAGGCCAAGTTGCTCAGAAAGCTTTTGTGCCATAAGGATTGAATCTCCATCACTTGCCTGGATAATGCTGTTTAACTGGTTCAATTGCATGATTGAGGGAATAAACTCATCTGAGATTCCCTGGATACGGTGACTTCCTACTTTAAATCCTGTAGTAAGTGTTGGCGACTCTTCAGGCTCAAGCGGATGAACCCAGATTCCTGCGTCCCTTTTCTTTAAATAACGACCCACTCCCATAATTGTACCTCCTGTGCCAACCCCGGCAACAAATGCGTCGCAGGTTTTTCCTGCACTTTCCAGTTGCTCCCAGATCTCCCGGCCTGTAGTTAGTTCATGGGCTTCTGAGTTGAAGTAATTATTGAACTGTTCTGGGAGAAAGACCCTTCCACTGGCTGCCATCTCATAACTTAGTTTAATTCCTCCAAGAAAACCTCCCTCTTCTTTGCCAACCAGGATCACTTCTGCTCCGAGGCTTCTCATAATGTCTATCCTTTCCTGGCTTAACCATTCGGGCATTATTATAGTCACTTCATGACCCAGAGCTTTTCCTAAAGCTGCGAAAGAAATGCCTGTATTGCCACTTGTGGTTTCTACTATCCTGTCCGTTGGTTTAATTTTGCAATTGCGATAGGCCTGATATAGTATATGCAGGGCCATGCGATCTTTGACACTTCCGGTAAGGTTGTAGTGCTCGCATTTTACAAAGATACTTCCCGGGCGGTTCTTATACATATACTGCAGTTCCAACATGGGGGTATTACCAACAAGGTGCCAAAGACTCTTAAACTTTTTATCCAGGTCGACCGATAAACAAGTGGATTCTTCTGTAGAGATCATGAATTACTATTAAAATGGAAAAATGAATAGGTGAAGGTAGGGTTACTGTGGTTTTGATTATGGTATTTTACTGCCTCTTTGCTTCAAAATTCCGCTTTTTTAAATATTAATCCTCGTTATTTATCGTTGTAAGTGTATTAGATTCGTTTTGTGGGTATTTTTAGGTGCTTGTTTTGATTAATTTGGACTGTTTGGGTTGTTTTTGATGCTGTAAATGTGGTAATGTTAATCTTTTTAGGGTGTTTTGTTAAAAAGTCCTGTTTTTGCGACTCGCTCTGAAAAAAAGACTAAATGTGATGTGGGTAGAAGGCACTCCCTGTAAAAAGATAAATAAAATCAATGATTAACAAGAAAAATTCTGGAAATAGGCGAATTGCTTGTGTTTTTTTGCGTCTATGCTGAACTTTATCCTAATAATAATTGCGAAGTTTTACCGGTTTCAAAAAGTTTAAATGAGTTTAGAATTGAGCCGCTTGAGAAAGAAATATTACACCTTTAGATAAATAGCATTATGAAGAAAACGATTCTAGCCCTGGTGGCATTTTTAGTAGTGAGTGTTAGTGCGGGCGCGCAGATACTTAACCCGGTTAAGTGGAGTTATGCTGCCAAGAGAATTGGAAAAGATGAAGCAATGGTTTTGGTTAAGGCAACAATTGAACCCGGATGGCATTTGTATTCCCAAACTATTGCCGACGGAGGTCCTGTAAAAACAACATTTAGTTTCAATACTTCTCCTGCATACACACTAATTGGAAAGACAATCGAACCTAAGCCTGTTGTTAAATTCGAAAAGGTTTTTGATATGAAAGTAGCTTATTTTGAGAATTCCGTGATTTTTCAACAAAAGGTGAAGTTAAAAGCGAAACAGGCCACTGTAAAAGGTAATGTGGAATTCATGGTATGTAATGATGAGAAGTGTCTTCCTCCGGATACTATGGATTTCTCTGTTGCGGTTAAATAAGCTTGTTGAAATGTTTATAGATGTGTTTAAGAAGCTTTCATTAAGTGGGCTGTTATTTCTTATTTTAACTTTATCTGGTAGCTCATTATTCGCACAGGAGGATACTATATCGACCGATGGGATTGAATTTTCGGAATCTGTTCCGGTTGCAGATACATCCGTACAGGCAGTAAAGCCAAGTGCACAGAAAGGGCAGTCAGCTGCTAATGTATCTACCGACGCGCCTCCGAAGGCAGAGGATCAAACCCTTTGGGCTATTTTTATAGCAGGTTTTGCCGGAGGCCTTGCCGCACTGCTAATGCCCTGCATCTTTCCGATGCTCCCTCTTACTGTCAGTTTCTTTACAAAATCTGCAGATAATAAGGGAAGCGCTATTGGAAAAGCAAGTTTATACGGTTTATTTATAATCGTTATTTATGTGGTTCTTGGCTTGCTGGTAACGGTGTTCTTTGGAGCCGATGCCTTGAACGATCTTTCTACGAATGGTTATTTCAACTTTTTCTTCTTTTTGCTGCTGGTAGTTTTTGCCGCTTCGTTTTTAGGGGCGTTTGAAATCACACTGCCAGCTTCCTGGGTCAATAAAATGGATGCTAACTCGGATAAAGGTGGGATTGCGGGACTGTTCTTTATGGCGGCAACCCTGGCATTGGTATCCTTTTCTTGTACAGGTCCCATCATCGGAACCTTGCTTGTTCAGGCAGCTACAACCGGTGCTTTATTAGGTCCGGCAATAGGAATGTTTGGTTTTTCTCTTGCCCTGGCTATTCCCTTTGCGTTATTTGCCATGTTTCCCAAGTTGCTTTCTTCCCTGCCAAAGTCAGGTGGCTGGCTAAACAGTGTAAAAGTAGTTTTGGGATTCCTTGAATTAGCACTCGCGCTTAAATTCCTGAGTAATGTAGATCTTGCTTATCACTGGAACTGGTTCGACCGCGAGATCTTCCTTGTTCTGTGGATCGTTATTTTTACCCTGATGGGATTCTATCTGCTGGGGAAATTAGCATTCAGTCACGATAGTCCGGTGCAACATCTAAGTATTCCAAGATTATTCCTGGCGATCGTCGTTTTCTCATTCTCACTTTATATGGTTCCGGGCCTTTGGGGTGCTCCATTGAAATCCATCTCGGCGTTTCTTCCTCCAATGTCGACACAGGACTTTAATCTTCTTAGTAATAATCCTGGCCAGGGTAGCTCAAGTTCCTCAACCAATCCAGAAGGTGCCCGAAAGTACGCTGATCTCTTTGAAAAGCCTGCGGGATTGAACCCTTTCTTCGATTACGATGAAGCAGTTCAGTACGCTAAGAAAGTAGGAAAGCCAATCATGATCGATTTTACAGGCCATGCTTGCGTGAACTGCCGCAAGATGGAAGCCGACGTATGGACGGAACCTAATGTGCATAAGCGTATCAATGAGGACTATGTATTAGTTCAACTATATGTAGATGATAAGACAGAATTGCCCGAAGCTGAACACTTTGTAAGCCCTGAAGGACGAGAGATAAAAACGATAGGAAAAAAGTGGAGTTACTTCCAGGCTTCGAAATATAAAGCAAATTCACAGCCGTTCTATGTTTTATTAGATCCTGCAACAGAGGAAATCCTGGCAGAGCCACAGGGCGCAAATTTTGACGCAAACTCTTACCTCGGCTTCCTTGATAAGGCTTTAAATAATTATAAGAAATAAAATTCTCATTGTTCTACCCATCATATTTTTGTTATGAGTTTAGCTGCTAAAGTACACAATTACAATGCTCCACTACCTATTCAATTAATGCCGGTAGGAAATCCCATAGAGGTCTACCGGTTTGATGAGATCAAAGACAGTCCTTCATCGCCTCACCGGCATCAGTTTGATATGATCCTGTGGGCAACAAAAGGAACGGGTAGCCACGAAATTGATTTTCAAAAATATGAGATGGTACCAGGCAAGCTATTTCTGGTTCGCCAGGGACAAGTGCATCTGGTAAACCAATACGCTGAAAGCGGTTACGTAATCCTGATCAAATCCGATGTAAAACTTAATCTTGATACCTCTGTATGGAGTCAGTTCTATCAGAAGCCATACGTTGATCTGGGAGAATTGCGTTGTGATACCTTTATGGGACTTTTTAGTTTTCTGCAAATGGAAAGCCGCAGTAAAGTTTTAGATGTGAGTTTATTAGGGAATCTGCTGAATGGAATGTTACTTGCGTTAAAAAGACGTATCGAACCAACGGTGGTAAGAAGTATCTCCAGTGAGCTTGATTTGCACTTGAAAGTAAAGAATTTAATCGAAAGGTATTTTAAGGAGGAGCAGGACCCCGAGTTTTATAGTGCTGAAGTTAATATGAGCACCAGGAAACTGAATAAGATCATTCGGGCCTTCGAGGGGAAGACGGTTCATCAGATGATCAAAGATCGTATTGTAATTGAAAGTAAATCCTTACTAAAGGCTACAAATCTATCCATCAAAGAGACTGCATTTCTACTCGGCTTTGATGATCCGGCTTACTTCTGCAGGTTTTTCAAAAAGCAAACCGGATTCTCGCCCAATGCTTACCGGGCCGATGAGAGTGGTGCGATTTAGAGTCAGTTACTGATCAAATCTGAATCCCTATAAAAGTCCTGTTCTTTAGCGCTATTCTACCATTTTCTCAGGGGGTATAAAGGTAGTTTTGAACATGAAATTTGAGGATACAGTAGGTATTGCCAGAATGAATGTTCTGGCAATACTATTAGGAGTTTTCGCGACCTTATTCCTTTCTTCCGGCTTTATTGTTAACTCTTTATTAGCGTATAAGGGCGGCTATTGGGCATGGACAGTAGCCTTAAGATATCTTTTTTTACTGCCACCTCTATTGCTGGTAGTGTCTGCGCAAAAGAAGCTTTTTTCCTTTCTTCAGACTTTTCGACAAATGCTAATTCCCTTTGTTCTTTGGGGAACTCTTGGCTTTATCGTCTTTTACACATTCCTCGTGCTTTCAGTAAATTTTGTTCCAGGGTGGTTGTCCTGTGCTGCGTTTCAATTCACCATTGTTGCCGGGCGCCTCATTTCTCCTTTATTATATAATGATAACCGGGGAAAAATAGCGAAAAGACCAATGCTAATGTCGCTTATAATTGTTGGCGCTGTTTTGATAATGCAATTTGACAGCCTTAATAATATAAAGGAAAGCGGTTCTATGTTATGGGGCTTTTTACTGGCATTAGTTGCATCCTTTCTATGGCCTTTAGGTTTACGCAAGATAATGCTAGAGGTTGAAAATCACGGAGCAGCTTTATCTGCACCAGAAATCAGTTTTGGAATGGCTTTAGGGGCGGCCCCGGCGGCGCTAATCCTATCTGTGATAGGTTTTGTGAATGATGGTCCTCCATCCTTTACACAAGTTGAATCGACGCTTGGTGCCGCTATTTTTGCAGGGGTTATCGGCACTGCCCTTTTTGTGAAGGCATTAAGCATGGTTAAAGACAGTTCAGTGGCTACTGCCGCTGTTGAATCTACTCAAGTAACAGCTATCTGGTTTACATTATTTGCCGAAATCGTAATTAGAGGAGTTTCCTGGCCTGGTCTTTATGCTAATATTGGTTTTTTGATCGTTGCAGCTGTACTGATATGGTATCTTTTTATGTCGGCAAAGCCTCAGGCAGAGGTAAGGGTAAGCACTTAGGAGCATTTACACTTCTTTTAAATAAAAAATGATCGATTGTCCTATAAAAGGTGATTGATGTCCAAGTTCTACTTAGCCTATCGCACTAAGTTTGCAGCTGAATACACAGAAATATGATGAGCAGGAATGAGAAAATAGCAGGCCACCCAATGGGCCTGTTTATGCTTTTTTTTACAGAAATGTGGGAGCGCTTCAGCTATTACGGCATGCGGGTTCTATTTGTACTTTACCTGACGGCCGAATTAAGTAATGGAGGCTTAGGGTGGGACCGGGAGAGGGCAAGCATGCTTTATGGGTGGTATACGGGACTTGTTTATATTACACCTATTCTGGGAGGCTTTTTGGCCGACAAGTTACTGGGATATAAAAGGTCGATCGTTCTTGGAGGTCTGTTAATGACTCTTGGTCACGTTGTATTAGCCGTGGATGCTATTCCTGCTTTCTATCTGGGGTGTTTATTATTAATTGCCGGAAATGGCTTTTTTAAGCCAAATATTTCCTCCATGGTGGGACAATTGTATCAAGACGGAAGTGAGCTGAAGGACTCAGCATATACAATATTTTATATGGGCATCAATGTAGGTGCCTTTCTTGGAATCCTGCTATGTGGTTATATCGGGGAAAATATCGGCTGGCACTTTGGATTTGGGCTGGCCGGTATTTTTATGTTCCTTGGCTTAGTGCAGTTTTGGTTCTTTCGCAACTATTTCGCAGAACCAGAAAAAGTGCTCAAGTCAGATCAAACTATCGAGCATCCTGAAAATACTGTTCCAGCAGCTGTCGAGAGAGATCGCCTTATCGTTATCGCAGTGTTTTCATTTTTCACAATCTTTTTCTGGCTGGCCTTTGAGCAGGCCGGGTCTTCTATGAGTTTATATGCCCGGGATTATACAGACCGCAGTCTGGAAGCTGGTTGGGGATTAAACCTTTTCCGGATCTTAAATACCCTGATCACCTTAATTCCTCTGGGAGTCTTGGTGTGGCTGCTTGTTAATATGATTAGACGTGCAGGTCGCAATTATCCGCTTGCCGTTGCAACGATGGGATTAAGCGTAATCTTGATTTGGGCGTTGGCATTATGGATGTTATCAAGACAGTTCACGGCTACCTCGCTCGAAATTCCAGCATCCTGGTTTCAAACATTGAATTCATTATTCATCGTTCTTTTAGCCCCGGTATTTTCGAAAATATGGGCTAAAATGTCTGGAGGCCCTTCTGGTCCTGTTAAATTTGCCATTGGTTTGTTGCTTGTTTCGATCGGTTTCGGAGCTTTGGTTTTTGGTTCATCTGCAATTCCGGCGGGTGCATCCTCCGCAAAAGTAAGCCTGATATGGATCTGTCTTGCTTTTCTGTTTCATACCATGGGCGAACTTTGTGTTTCTCCCGTAGGTCTTTCCTATATTAGTAAGCTTTCGCCTAAAAAATATGTCAGCATGATGTTCGGCATATGGTTTTGCGCGGCAGCTATAGCTAATTACCTGGGGGGCTTCATTGCTTCATTCATGGATAAGATTGCTGCTCAATCCTCGCTTTCAATGTTCTTTTCAATTTTTGTTATAGCAAGTGCGCTTGCCGCAATTGTTTTGCTTGGCTTGAAAGGATTCCTGATCAAGAGGATGCATAATATTTTGTAGTTTATAATAGTAATAACACCAATAGAAATGAATATTAAAAAAAAGATGAGCATGCTGCTGCTAATGTTTTTTGCAGTGGTCAATGTAAATGCCGATGAGGGGATGTGGATTCCCATGCTTATCGGTAAAAATTATGATGCCATGAAAAAACAGGGCTTCAAATTAACGCCAGAAGATTTGTATAACGTAAATAAGGCGAGTATCAAAGATGCCATAGTTTCTTTTGGCGGATTTTGTACAGCAGAAGTTGTTTCACGCTCCGGCTTGTTATTCACCAATCATCATTGCGGATATGATGCGATTGCATCCAACTCAACTGTTGAAAACAATATTCTTGATAATGGATTCTGGGCTAAATCATATGCGGAAGAAAAGCCAATTCCAGGCTTATTTGTAAACTTCCTTGTCCGAATGGACGATGTAACGGCAAAAGTGAATTCCGCTCTGGCTGCAGTTCCGGAAGCAAAACGTAGGGCTGCATTGCCTGAAATAACTCAAAAGATTGCTGAAGAGGCAGTTAAAGGGACAACTTATGAGGCTGTTGTAAAAGATTTTTACAAGGCTAATCAGTTCTTTGTGTTTATTTATCAAAAATACAACGACGTTCGCCTGGTTGGAACACCTCCACAATCTATAGGAAAGTTCGGTGGCGACACAGATAACTGGGAGTGGCCGCGCCATACGGGAGACTTTTCTGTTTTCAGAGTTTATGCCGGAAAGGATAATAAGCCTGCCATGTATTCAGAAACAAACGTTCCTTATGTTCCTAAAAAACACCTTCCGGTTTCGATAAAAGGAGTAAAGCAGGACGACTTTGCCATGATTTTCGGATATCCGGGACGGACTGACAGGTTCCTGACATCTTATGGAGTATCCTTAGCTACAGAAGAAGTTTCGCCAACCATAGTAAAGTTAAGGGATATCCGCCTGAAGGCCTGGAAAGAGCAGATGGATAAAGACTTGCAGTACAGGTTGAACTTATCATCAAAATATGCTCAGGTAGCTAATTACTGGAAATATTTCATCGGTCAAACAGAGCAATTGAAAAGTCATCATGTTTTTGAAGAAAAGCAAGCTCAGGAAGCTGACTTTGTTAAATGGACTTCCTCGAAGCCTGAATTTAGTGGCCTGATGTCTGATTATCAATCCATCTACGCTAAATACCGTCCTTATGCAAAACATCGGACTTATCTGGGAGAAGGTTTACTTGCCTCAGATTGGGTTAGGGTAGTGCAGCAGTTACGTCAGGCACTAACAGTGATGGAGAAAGGTAGTGCTGAGGATAAAGCGAAAGCTTCAAACGCCATAAATGGTCTTGTTGCTAATTATCAGTCTTCTTATAATGAACAAGTTGATAAAAAAATCTTCAGTAAGATCCTTGCCGCATTCTATGAGGACATCCCTAAAGAACAGCATCCAAAGTTCATAAGAGAAATTACTCAAAAGTACTGGAAAAATGCGGCTGAGCCTACCTTCTCCAGCTATGCGGAAGATCTTTGGGCCAAATCAGCTTTAATATCGCCAGCTAGATTGCAGGAGTTTGTAAAGAAGCCTTCGCTGGAGCAGTTGGAGAAAGATCCGGCCTATCAGTACGCTTCAAATTTAGTTCCTGAGAGGTATATGAAAGAGAACCTTTATCCCTACCTCATTGATTTCGATAAAGAAAAAGCTGAATTGGACAATACGTATTTGAAGGCTTTGCTGGATAAAAATGGCAATTCGCCGATCTATCCCGATGCCAACTCTACCATGAGGATCTCATATGGAAATGTAAAGAACTACTCTCCAAAGGATGGTATTACTTATAATATCACCACTACAATGGATGGAATGATTGCAAAGTATGTTCCTAAGGATGGAGAGTTTGATCTTCCTGCTAATCTGCTTGAGGCATACAAAAACAAAAACTTCGGTCAATACGGCAACAATGGTACCCTTACCGTCGGCTTCATTACAAACAATGATATTACAGGTGGAAACTCGGGTTCGCCGGTGATCAACGGGAAAGGCGAGCTAATTGGTCTTGCATTCGATGGTAATTGGGAAGCAATGTCTGGCGACATCGCATTTGACAGAAATTTCAAACGAACTATATGTGTAGATGCAAGATACGTGCTTTGGTGTATTGATGTGTTAGGCGGAGCAAAGAACATAATCGCTGAATTGGATATTAAGAAATAATAATAGAATTCTTGGGAGGTTGCTTATCTGTTATTCAGGTGGCGCCTCCCTTTGTAAAATCATCTTCGTGTTGTGAACACTCAAATGTCTTTACCTCCCGGAGAATAAATTAAATAGATATGATCATTGGAGTTCCTAAAGAGATTAAAAACAATGAGAACCGTGTGGCCCTGAGTCCCGCGGGGGTTAAGGCATTGAGTGCAAAAGGACATACTATAATTGTTCAAAGCACAGCAGGAATAGGCGCAGATTTTAAAGATGCTGATTATGAGCAGGCTGGTGCACGCATTGCTGCCACTGCTCAGGAATGCTGGGATGTAGAGATGGTAATGAAAGTGAAGGAGCCGATTGCCCAGGAATATGGTTTTTTCAAACCAGGCCTTATCCTTTTCACTTATTTGCATTTGGCAGCGGATAAAGCCCTGACTGAAGCTTTACTGAGAAGTGAAGTAACAGCAATTGCTTATGAAACTATTGAAGTTAACAGAACCTTGCCGCTATTAACGCCTATGAGCGAAGTTGCCGGCAGGATGTCTGTTCAGGTAGGTGCTCAGTTTCTGGAGAAGCATTCAGGGGGGAAGGGGATTCTCCTTTCGGGAGTACCCGGAGTTAAAAGAGCGAAAGTTTGTATAATAGGTGCAGGCGTAGCTGGTACGAGCGCTGCACGTATAGCTGTTGGAATGGGGGCAGATGTGACCATTCTTGATCTTAATCTTAACCGTTTACGCGAGATTGAAGATATTTTTGGAAACACTATTCATACGCTGGCTTCTAACAGCTATAACATTGCAGAGGCAATAAAGCAATCAGATCTGGCTATTGGAGCAGTTTTGATTCCGGGCGCTGCAGCTCCAAAATTGGTAAGCAGGGAGATGGTAGCTGCAATGGAACCTGGTTCTGTTATTGTCGACATTGCTATCGACCAGGGAGGAATTTTTGAGACGGTAGACAGAGTTACCACTCATGATAATCCTGTTTATATCAAAGAAGGAGTATTGCATTACGCAGTAGCAAATATGCCAGGAGCAGTTCCGCGTACTTCTACTTTGGCATTAACCAATGCAACGCTGCCTTATGCTATTACTTTAGCAGATAAAGGTGTACAGGCAGCTATTGGAGGTTCTAATGCTTTGAAACTCGGGCTTAATACCTGTGAGGGTAAACTTTGTTATGCTGCGGTTGCAGAGGCACTCGATCTGCCTTTTACTGATGTTTCAGAGGTTTTTACCGCACAAGGGGTTTGATTTTATAAAACAAGAAGATACAGTAATTTTAAGCGCCCTGGTTTTTCCCAGGGCCTTCTTATTTAGATCGCCTTGAAAAGCTATCCTTAACCTTTTCGTCTCGTTCATCCATCTGCAACTCTATTGATTCCATTAATGATAGGAGTGGAAAAAAAATTTGAATATTTACTTAAACGTTTTAGCAATGTGGATTTGTTTTTATAGGTTTGTTTCTGAAAGTCTTTTTCGCCTTTGTCTACGCACCAAAAGCCAAATTATATGCTAACAAAAATCCTTTCGAATTCACATCCTGCAGCAAAAAAGCTTCTTTTGTTTGCTTTTCTTATTAATCCAGCCAAAGACTGTTTCTCTCAAAATATCAAGTCTGGAGCCAAAAATCAAGGAAACCCTGTATTTCCAGGATGGTATGCTGATCCAGAAGGAGTAGTCTTTGATAAAAAGTACTGGATTTATCCCACTTATTCAGCTCCGTACGAGGATCAGGTATTTATGGATGCTTTTTCTTCTAAAGACCTTATTACCTGGAAAAAACATTCCCGGATCATTGACACGGCCTCGATAAAATGGGCCCGAAGAGCAATGTGGGCACCAAGTATTGTTAAAAAAGATAAAAAGTACTATCTCTTCTTTTCTGCAAATGATATACAAAATGAGCAGGAAACAGGGGGAATCGGGGTAGCTGTTTCTGATAAACCGGAAGGTCCGTTCCGGGATTATTTAGGAAAGCCTCTCCTTGATAAAATAAATAACCGTGCACAACCTATTGATCAGTTTGTCTTCCATGACAAGGATGGGCAGTATTATATGATCTATGGCGGATGGGGTCGGTGTAATATGGTGAAATTGAAAAGCGATTTTACAGGATTCACTGCATGGGCGGATGGAAATATTTTCCGCGAAATTACTCCTAAAGGATATGTTGAAGGTCCCTTTATGTTTATACGGAATTCCAAATACTACTTTATGTGGTCAGAAGGCGGCTGGGGTGGTCCGGATTACCGTGTGGCTTATGCGATTGCAGATTCTCCTTTTGGCCCCTTTGAACGCATAGGAACGGTATTGCAACAAGATGCAAATGTTGCTACCGGAGCCGGACATCATTCCGTAATCCAGGTACCCGGAAAAGATGAGTGGTACATTGTTTATCACCGACGTCCTTTGGGTGAGACTGATGCTAATCATCGTGTTACTTGTATCGATAAAATGAGCTTTGACGAGAAGGGCTTTATCCTTCCTGTAAAAATCACTCATCAGGGTGTCGGAAAAAGGAAATAATTCCCCTGCATTTAGTTTTCATTAACAATTCATTGTACCTCTATTAACAGGAAGGATAGAGGAAAGATATTAAATTTATACTTTCTGTTAATTAATCACCTTCTCTTTTTATGAGTCTTCACAAGCTCCCTCAAGTGAAAATACAGATTTTCGCTTTTAGTATTCTCGTATCATTTCTTGGTTTTACTTCTGTCTCTGCTCAGAAGAAGATTTCTGATCCGGTTGATTATGTTAATCCCCTGATGGGGACAGATTCAAAAGGCGATCTTTCTAATGGTAACACCTATCCGGCTATCGGCCTCCCCTGGGGTATGAATATGTGGACAGCCCAGACCGGCAGAAACGGCGATGGCTGGCAATATACTTACAGTGCTGACAAGATCAGAGGAATCAAACAAACGCATCAGCCTTCTCCCTGGATGAATGATTATGGACAATTCTCGCTCATGCCGGTAAGTGGAAAAGCGGTTTTCGATCAGGAAGAACGAGCCAGTTGGTTTTCGCATAAGGCGGAGACAGTAAAACCCTATTATTACAGCGTATATCTTGCAGACCACGACGTTACTGCTGAAGTTACTCCTACAGAACGGGCTGCAATGTTCAGGTTCAGTTTTTCAAAAAGCGATAGTTCCTTCGTTGTGCTCGATGCTTTTGATGCGGGATCAGAAGTGAAGATCATTCCGGAAAAAAGAATGATCATAGGCTATTCGACAAAATACAGCAGGGGCAATTTGAAGAATTTTAGAAATTACTTCAGCATTGTGTTCAGCAAGCCCTTTAGCAATTATTCCGTATGGGAAGGTAAGCAACGATTCAAGAATAAGACCGACCGCAAAGGAAATCACGTAGGCGCAATAGTTGGGTTCTCGGTGAAAGGGAAATCCGACCCCGTTTATGCCAAAGTATCGTCGTCTTTTATCAGCGCAGAACAGGCCGAGCTTAATCTGAAGGAACTGGGAAACGATTCTTTTGATCAACTTGCAGCGAAGGGCCGCAAAGCCTGGAATGAAAAACTTGGACGCCTGCAGGTAGAAGGAGGCAGCGAGGAACAGCGTAAGACATTCTATTCCTGTCTTTACCGCACCTTATTCTTCCCAAACAAGCTATACGAAGTAAATGGGGAAGGAAAGATCGTTCATTATAGTCCCTACAATGGTCAGGTGTTACCAGGTTATATGTTCGGTGGAACTGGATTCTGGGATACCTTTCGTGCCTTATACCCTTTTCTGAATTTGATGTACCCTTCAATTAACAAAGAAATGCAGGAGGGACTCATCAATGATTATAAAGAAGGTGGATTTCTACCAGAATGGAGTAGTCCTGGTTTTGCTGATATTATGGTTGGTAATAACTCCGCTTCGGTGGTTGCCGATGCCTATATAAAAGGATTAAGAGGATACGATATTGAGAAGCTTTACGAGGCTTTGATCCACGGTGCCAACAATGAAGGACCTATGACTGCGGTAGGACGTAAAGGTGTTCAGTATTATAATAAACTGGGCTACGTTCCTTATGATGTTGATATTAATGAAAACGCTGCGCGTACACTTGAATATGCCTACGATGATTTTGCAATTTATCAGCTGGCGAAAGCATTGAAGCGTCCGAAAGAGGAAATAGAGCTTTATGCCAAGCGGAGTCAGAATTATAAGAACCTCTTTGACCCCGAAACGAATCTCATGAGAGGGAAAAATAAAGACGGTTCGTTCCAGCGTCCTTTTAACCCTTTAAAATGGGGTGATGCCTTTACTGAAGGAAATAGCTGGCATTACAGCTGGAGTGTATTCCATGATATCAATGGGCTTATACAATTAATGGGAGGCAAAGAGAAGTTCACTGGTATGTTGGATTCAGTATTTGCGATGCCGCCACTTTTTGATGACAGCTATTATGGAGGCGTTATCCACGAGATCAGGGAAATGCAAATCGCGAACATGGGCCAGTATGCACATGGTAATCAGCCAATTCAGCATATGATCTATTTGTATAATTATTCAGGTGCGCCATGGAAAGCCCAGTATTGGGTTAGGGAAGTGTTGAACCGTCTTTATAAACCGACTCCCGATGGTTATTGCGGTGACGAGGATAATGGACAAACCTCGGCCTGGTATGTTTTTTCTGCCCTTGGTTTTTACCCTGTTTGTCCTGCAACAGACCAATATGTTTTGGGAGCCCCCTTATTTGACAAGGTTAGTTTAAAGCTTGAGAATGGGAAGGTATTTGAAATTACTGCACCGGGTAACAGCGACTCGAACAGATATATCAGGAAAGTAAATTTAAACGGTAAAGGATACGAAAAGAACTGGATCGGTCACGAGGCAATTATCAAAGGAGGAAAATTGAATGTGGAAATGCAGTCAGAACCAAACAAAGCTCGTGGTACAGGTCAGTCTTCCGTTCCTTATTCTTATTCACTTGAAGCAACTGCGCAGTAAAAAAAACAAATTTCAAATCTTCAAAAGATTAAACCGCCGGGCGGTATAAAAAACAATTGTAAAACAATTCAACCCATGCTTAAGATAAAATTCAAACAGACGCTTTTTTCTATTTTTCTTTCATTCATCGGTTTTTCGGCCCTGGCCCAGGATAATTGGGAATATATAGACAGGAGTAAGATCGCGGTGTCTGACACCACAAAAAAAGGTAAGTACACGCTGGTATTTGTTAGCATGCAGCCGGATTTCAGTGAGTCTGTGACTAATAGGCTTAAGGATGTTTTTTTCGAGGTGTATCCGAAAGAGGCAAAGATGTATAATAAGAACACTACCGACTCTGTCTTTTTTGTGATAGATCCTGGTTATGATGGCGTCGCTGCAGCGGCCGGTAGAACTATTCGGTTTAATCCTGCCTGGTTTGATAAAAATCCCGGCGATATTGACGTAGTTACTCACGAGGTGATGCACCTGGTTCAAAGTTATCCTGGCGGCGCCGGTCCTGGCTGGGTAACCGAAGGAATTGCAGACTATGTACGTTTAACAATGGGGGTAGACAATAAAGGGGCAGGATGGAGCGTGCCTGACTATAAAGCATCCCAATCCTATACAAATGCCTATCGTATTACCGCCCGCTTTTTCTACTGGATGGAAAAGAATGTGAAAAAAGGGCTGGTTAAAAAGCTGGATAATGCCATGAGAACGAAAACCTATAGTGATTCCTTTTGGAAAGATCAAACAGGAAAAACGATCGACGAGTTATGGAGCAATTATGGCAAAAATCCGGTGATTTAAAGGTGGTAGGATGAAGACAGTTCTCAAAGCTCTTTTTCTCTTAGCATTAACTCCATTGGCTTCCTCTGCGCAGAAGTCGCTGGTGCAGTATGTTAAACCAATTATAGGAACTGCTAAAATGGGGCATACTTTTCCGGGAGCAACAGTCCCATTTGGAGCCGTTCAATTAAGTCCTGATACTGATACGATACCTTATTCTGTAGGTGGAAAGTATAATCCTGACGTGTATAAGTATTGCTCCGGATATCAGTACTCCGATAAAACTATTGTTGGTTTTAGTCACACCCATTTCAGTGGCACCGGTCATTCTGATCTTGGAGATTTCCTGATCATGCCGACCGTTGGTCCTGTCCAACTTAACCCAGGTACTGCAGATCATCCTGAGAATGGCTATCGCTCGCGTTTTAATCATGCAAACGAACAGGCTGAAGCGAACTATTATAAAGTGAAGCTGGATGAGAAAAATATTCTGGCAGAGCTTACTACAAGTACCCGGGTTGGGTTTCATCGCTATACCTTTCCGAAAGCAGATGATGCTCATATTATCTTTGATCTGACAGCAGGCATCTATAATTATGAGGATAAGAATGTTTGGACTGTAGTCAGGGTAGTGAATGATACCCTGATAACAGGTTTTAGACAAACAACTGGTTGGGCAAGGACGCGTACGGTTTACTTTGCTATGGCTTTCTCCAAGCCTTTTAAAAGTTATGGCAGCAGGAACGGCGAACAGAACCAGGTTTACAGGGGCTTCTGGCGCAAGTTCAATCAAACAGAGAATTTTCCTGACCTGGCGGGCCGTAAACTTCGTATGCATTTTGATTTTTCAACCGCGGGTGCAGAGCAGGTGCAAGTCAAGTTTGCCATAAGTCCGGTTAGTATGCGTAACGCCCTGCAGAACATGCAGCAAGAAGTGCCTCATTGGAACTTTGATCGTGTTCGTCAGGAAGGGCAGAATCTTTGGGAGAATGAGCTTAACAAGATTATCGTTGATGTTCCAACCCGGGAGGATAAAATTAATTTTTACACTGCAATGTATCATGCCGCCTTAATGCCAACTGTTTATATGGACGTAAACGGCGAGTATAAGGGTTTGGATCAGGAAGTGCACCAGGCTAAAGGCTTTACAAACTATACATCATTCTCTCTATGGGATACCTTCAGGGCTTTTCATCCTTATTTAAATCTAATTAACCCGTCCAGAAATGCCGACATGGTGGCCTCTATGATGGCTCATTATCAGCAAAGTGCATTGCCGATGTTACCTATCTGGTCTCATTATGCAAATGACAACTGGTGCATGAGTGGCTACCATAGTGTATCTGTTGTTGCAGATGCAATACTAAAAGGGGTGTATAAGGGTGATGCAATGGCTGCACTTGAAGCTTGCGTGAAAACTGCAAATAGCAGAAATTATGAAGGTATCGGCCATTATATAGATAAAGGGTATCTACCATCAGAGTACTCCGGTACTTCGGTGTCTAATACTTTAGAATATGCGTATGACGACTGGTGCATAGCTCAGCTAGCTAAAAAGCTAGGCAAGACAGATGTTTACAATACATTTATCAAAAGGGCAGGAAACTGGAAGAATGTATACGACCCGGGCATAGGATTTATGAGACCGAAAATGGCTGATGGCAGTTTCAAAAAAGACTTTGATGTATTGAAAACAGATGGGCAGGGATTTATAGAAGGAAATGCCTGGAACTTCAGCTTGTACGTGCCTCACGATCCTGAGGGAATGATGACGTTAATGGGAGGGAAGGCGCGACTTGAACGCTACCTGGATTCTCTATTCAGTATGCATTTGCCCGATGAGTTTTTTGCACATACTGAAGACATCACCCGGGAAGGTATTATTGGAAACTATGTTCACGGAAATGAGCCCGCCCACCACGTAGCTTACCTTTACAACATCGTTGGACAGCCTCGGAAAACGCAGGAGAAGATTCGGATGATCCTGAAGAATCAATATCACAATGGTCCGGACGGCCTTGGAGGAAACGATGATTGCGGGCAGATGAGCGCCTGGTATATTTTTAGTTCATTAGGTTTTTACCCTGTGGCACCTGCTTCAGATGAGTATTGGCTTGGGAGTCCCGCCATCAAGTCAGCTCTGATACAATTGGGCAACGGAAAAACCCTCCGGGTGCAGGCTATTAATCAGTCTGTTAAGAATGTGCATGTTAAGAAGGTAATGTTTAATGGCAAGGTAGTAGAAGACTATAAGTTGAAGTTTCCTGACCTGATACAAGGAGGAGAACTCACTTATTACATGAGTAAATAAACCATTCTGTTAAAAGCGGAGATACTATAAAGAAAGCGGATCATTCCGCTTTCTTTGTTAATGCGTTTTTCTTATCACTTCTTTTATCCTTCCTTTCATGAATAAGCAAGGTTTCTCAAAATAATTCGTAAATTGTGTGATGGCTAGTTTTTTTATCACAAATAATAAAATAGTCTACTAAATTAGTATTTTAGTTCCCGATTTGAGTTTAAGAGAAATGTCAGCTGCTGGTACTCCTTTTTCATCTGAAAAAATGCATCTCAATTTGTTAAAAGAGGGCGACCGGAAGGCATTTGAACTGGTGTTTAATTCTTACTGGTCAAAACTCTATCTCTATGCCTACAACATTCTTAGAGATAAGGGCGTTTGCGAAGACATTGTTCAGGAGGTTCTGGTGAGCTTGTGGGTGAAACGGGAGTCGCAGGAGATTGACTCTCTTGGTTCTTTTTTATTCACTGCTGTGAGATACCAGGTTTTGAAAGTGATTAGAAGCGGGAAGGTTAGAGAAGGATTTTTTCAGGAGATCGAAAAAATGTCAATGTCTACTCCTGCTGAACAATTGGAAGAAAAAGACCTTGCAAACCTTATCGACGCACGTATTGACGAACTACCCGGAAAATGCCGGGAGATATTCCTGTTAAGCCGGAAGGAACAACTTTCGAACCGTGAAATAGCTGAGCGTCTCGGGATCTCAATTAAGACCGTGGAAAACCAAATTACAATAGCTATCCGACGCCTGAGGTCAGATTTAGGTGATGTTTTGTTTCTTTCTGCTATTGTTTTGATCCTCGGTGGGTAGTTTTGTAGTATTTATTCGACTATTTCTTATTTTTTTTCTTTTGTATTTCTTGTTTTTGGTAAGAAATGCTTCTTTTTTCTGGGTATTTACAGTGAAATGTTTCTTGTTTTACTTTTTTATTAAATAATTATGAATTCTTTTGGGGGTAGTAGGGGTACTTAGGGTACATACACTAAATATCTCGATGAAAAGGGTTGAGTTTGAACGAATAATTGATAAATATATAGCTGGAAAGGCAAGTCCCCAGGAGGTGGAATTTGTTAACCAATGCCTGGATAACTTCCAGAATGGACGCGATAGTTGGGATTCTTCTGTCATGGGGGATCAGGATGCCTTGGGCCGGGCACTATTTCTTCGCACCGATAGGAGGTTATCTTCCGCACAAAAGCCTCAGGTTAGATATCTTAAATGGTTTTCCGCAGCTGCCGCTTTACTTATTTTCCTCTTTATTGGGATATACCAATACAATTCGAAAGAGGGACAGAGGTTAAGCCAGAGCGAGAGGTTTAAAAACGACATTGCCCCCGCTTCTGATAAAGCTACACTAACCCTGGCCGATGGGTCCGTACTTAACTTAACCGATTTGAAGGAGGGGGAAGTTAAAGTGGAAAACGGTATCCGGATAAGCAAAAGGAACGGGCAGTTGGAATATAAGGTAACAAACGATCAATCTGCAAAAGCTGCTTATAATACTATCACGACACCAAGAGGTGGAAAGTTTGTCATTTTGCTGCCTGATGGGACGAAGGTATGGCTAAATGCTGCTTCATCGCTGCACTATCCCACAGTATTTAAAGGCAGGGAGCGCAGAGTACAGCTTGACGGAGAGGGCTATTTTGAAGTTGCCAAAAATAAGGCTAAGCCTTTTCACGTGGAAGCTGACGGCACCGAGGTAGAGGTTTTGGGTACTCATTTTAATATCAGTTCTTACGCTCAGGACCAGAATTTCAAAACAACTCTTCTAGAGGGAGCAGTTAAGGTTTCCCGCGCGAATAATTCAATTGTTCTTAAACCATCTCAACAAGCCCGACTGAGCGGAGCAGATGGTTCGCTGTTAAAGGAGCCCAATGTGGATATAGAAGAGGTGATGGCCTGGAAAGATGGCCTCTTCAGATTTAAAAACGCGGAGCTTAAAGACATAATGCAAGAGGTCCAACGCTGGTATGACGTGGATGTAAAATATGAGGGCAACCTACCCGAAGCACAATTTACAGGATTTATTTCGAGAAAGGTCAGCATAAGCTCAGTATTAAAGATGCTTGAGCCGGGAGTTGGAGTGCAGTTTAGCCTCGACGGACGAAAGCTGGTAGTTAAAAGTGCAGAACCAAAATAATATATAGAAACTCTTAAAAAACTTTCAATGAACAGTAGTTAGAATCTTCAAAGAGGTTTAAATGAATAACTGCTCCGGACTTGGACCTCCGAAGCAGTCAGAGGAGCTACGGTAATTCCGTAATTGTCTCGTGTTCAGGTTAAACCCTAAATCCAAAAGTTGCGACACTTATTTCTTTTTTGCATTAACCCAAACAGTACAAAAGTATGAAAGAAGCTTTACATTCCCAATGGTATGTAGCTATTGACCATCATTTGCTCCGCAAAGGCGGGGCCCGTCCCCGCCCTGTGCTAGCTCAAGTTCTCAGAATTATGAAGCTTACCGGGATTTTTATTCTATTGGCATGTATGCAGCTCAGTGCTGCTGTTTACTCACAAAGCGTAACCCTTGATGTTAAAAACAGCAAACTTGATCAGGTATTTACTGAAATCCGTCGACAGACAGGTTATAATTTTCTTTATAATAATAAGCTATTAAAAAAAGCGCGACCCGTTACGCTTAAGATGCAGAGGTCTGAGTTGAAGAAAGTGCTTGAAGAAGTATTTGAAAGTCAGCCATTGAGCTATGATATAATAGAGAACACCATAATTGTTGAAGAAAAGGGAGAGTCTTTTTCCGATAAAGTTACTGGACTTGTCTCTGGGACCATAGAAAAGCTTTTTGCCGATCAACCGGTGAAAGGGGTGGTCACCGATGAAAAAGGAGAGCCCTTACCTGGGGTGAATGTGCAATTGAAAGTACCCGGGGAAACGGCGAAGGTAGTTGTAACTGACATTAATGGTAAGTTCCAGTTCACCGCAGTGCCTGAAAACGCAACCTTTGTTTTCACGATGATCGGTTTTAAAACCCAGGAAGTTAAGTACCAGGGTAAGGCAGTTCTAGATGTAAAGCTACAGCCAAATATGACGGAACTGAAGAATGTTGTGGTTACCGGTTATCAGGAGATCAACAAGGAGAGCTTTACGGGAACGGCAGTAACTATCAAAGGTGCTGATCTTAAAAGAATCAATCCTCAGAACTTATTACAAAGTATCCAGGCCTTTGATCCTTCTTTTAAACTTATGGACAATAATCTGGTTGGTTCAAATCCTAATGCCCTTCCTAATATTAATGTAAGGGGTTCCTCTGCATTACCAACAGGGAACGGAGGTGTTTTGAGAAGGGATAATTTTAACGGAAATGTAAACCTTCCTGCTTTTATGCTTGATGGTTATGAAGTGAGCTTGCAAAAAGTATTCGACCTTGATATTAACAGGATCGAGTCAATTACCCTTCTTAAAGACGCGGCGGCTACTGCAATTTACGGATCAAGGGCGGCCAACGGAGTATTAGTGATTACTACAAAAGCTCCCCGAGATGGCAAGTTACAGGTTTCTTATAATTATGAGTTAAATGTGAATGCGCCAGATCTCAGCGATTATAATGTCCTTAATGCCGCAGAGAAGTTGCAATATGAACAGATGGCTGGAGTTTACTCATCTGAGGAACAGAACGTGCCTCAGGATGATCTTGACGAACTTTACTATCGAAAAATGGCTAATGTGGTTGGAGGTGTGAACACCTATTGGATGTCGCAGCCCCTTAGAACGGCTGCGGGGCAAAAACATTCTGTTTACCTGGAAGGAGGATCTGAGTTGTTCCGTTACGGGGTGGACTTGCGCTATCAAAACAGGCCTGGAGTAATGAAAGGCTCTGCAAGAGATCAATATAGTGGCGGAATGAACTTTAGCTATAATAAGAATAATAAGTTCCAATTCCGTAACGATTTAGCAATAACCCAGGTTAAAGCAAAAGAATCTCCTTTTGGAAATTTTTCTACTTACGTTCGTATGAACCCTTATTATCCTTTGGCAGATGCTAACGGTAATATGATCCGGGAAATCGATAGGTGGATGGATGCAAATGGACCAGGAGGAACCAGGCAAACTGAGAATGTTCTCAATCCTTTATATGATGCTGCCTTAAGTAGTTTTGATAAATCAGGTTACACAGAAATTATAGATAACCTATCAACAGAAGCGCAGCTAAGTAAAGGATTAAGGTTTAGAGCTCAGATGAGTTTAACCAACCGGATGTCGGGAGCTGATAGATTTACATCTCCTCAGGCTAACGAGTTCTTCTATTACGCACCATCACGGTTAGATGAAAAAGGCCGGTATTGGAACAGAGAAAACCGGGAAACAATTTGGGATGGTAACATGCGATTAACCTGGTTGAAGCAAATAGTGGATCATTCTTTCAACTTCGTAGGTGGTGTTAATGTTCGCTCCGAGCTTTCAGATCTGAAAGACTTTGAAGCGATTGGTTTCGCCAACGACCGTTTCACCAGTATTGGCTTTGCCGCAGGTTACGGTGAGAATGCAACTCCTTATAGTAGCTTGCAAAAATCCCGCTTGTTTGGTTCATTCCTTAGTCTGAATTATTCCTTTAAAAATAAATATTTGATGGACGCAACCCTACGTGCGGATGGTTCAAGCAAATTCGGAGTGGATAATAAGCTTGCTCCTTTCTGGTCATTTGGACTTGGTTGGAACGTACATCGTGAAGGCTTCTTCAAAAGTACAGTAATCAGTCAACTCCGCTTAAGGGCAAACACTGGAATTACTGGTTCGGTTTCTTTTGATCCTTACCTTTCAAAAACCACCTATGAATACTACCGATCAAATTGGTACTCAACAGGGATAGGGGCAACTGTAAGAAATTACGGAAATGAAGGCCTTGGATGGCAAAAAACCCAAAGCACAGATTTGGGCATTGATTTGGGATTGTTCAAAGACCGTGTCTTTATATCTCCCAGGGTTTATTACAAACTGACTAAGGATATCCTGGCTGATATTACCTTGCCTCCATCAACCGGCTTCCAGTCATACAAAGAGAATCTTGGGGATATGGAAAATAAAGGGCTGGAGTTAAATCTGAGGTTCGAGGCTATCCGGGCAAAGGATCTTTCATTAAGCATTACTGCAAATATGGCTAGTAATAGAAATAAGATCGTGAGGATTTCGAACTCCTTAAAGAAATTTAATGACAGAGTTAATGATGCTCAAAGCAATGATGATGATTATAAAGGCGTACCACTCCTCAGATTTAATGAAGGACAATCGATTGATGCAATATATGCTGTTCCTTCATTAGGGATTGATCCGGAAAATGGACGAGAAGTTTTCGTTAAGCGAAATGGCAGTTTAACCTATGATTGGGATGCCCGTGATATTACGGTTGTCGGTAATGGCACCCCTAAGGCTTATGGATTTTTGGGAGGAACTTTCTCTTACAAACGCTGGATGCTTACAGCCAATTTTGAGACCAGGTTTGGAGGAGAATTATACAATCAAACACTTGTTGACAGGGTTGAAAATGCAGACCCACGGTACAATGTAGATAGGAGAGTGTTTGATGATAAATGGAAACAAGCCGGAGACAGGACCTTTTACAGAAATATCGCGGATTTACGTACTACCAACGTGAGTTCAAGATTTGTTCAGGCGGACAACATGATAAACTTGCAGTCATTATATCTATCCTACGATGTTCCTAAAAAGGTCGCCACTAAAATTTCGATGTCAAATTTACGCTTCAGTTTGAATGCGAACGATATAGCACGGTGGTCGTCCATCAAGCAGGAAAGAGGGATTGATTATCCATTTGCAAACAGTGTAACCTTCTCTTTACAGGCAGGATTCTAATCATTAATTATTAAGAACGGAAAAGATATGAATATAAAAGTCTTTTTACCCATTATACTGGCGGGGTTATTTTTCTCCTCCTGTAATAAGTGGCTGGATGTCCAACCTGAATCGGAAATTTCGGCCCCAATCTTGTTTTCTACTGAGAGTGGTTTCCAGGAGGCGCTGAACGGCGTGTACAACCGCGGTACACAGCCTGATTTATATGGAAAAGAACTTACAGTCGGCACACCTGAGGTGCTCGCTCAGAATTACACACTTGTTTCCGCGGATGCTTTTGATTACAGGCAGACAGGATTGTATAATTACAAACATCAAAAATTTATAGAAAGAAAGGATAGTATTTGGATTGGTCTATACAATGCAATAACAAATTGCAATCTTATTCTTTCCAATATTGACGAGAAACAGAGCATATTTGCAGGTCAAAATTACAATTTGATCAAAGGGGAATCCCTTGCTTTAAGGGCCTATCTTCACTTTGATCTGCTGCGCTTATTCGCTCCATCGTTTATCCGAAACCCAAATGCGACAGGTATTCCTTACGTTAACACCTATTCAAAGGATGTTACTCCCATGTCAAGCGTGCGGGAATCTTTAGATAAAATTATAGCAGATTTGGAGGCAGCGAAAACCTTAATGGCCGCAGATCCAATCAGAAGTGCCGCTTATATAATAAATTATCCCACCGTTACGGATACCACAAAGAATACCGAAGAAAACTCACCTGTTCTTTTCCTGCAAAACCGGAGACACCGAATGAACTACTTTGCTGTTTGTGGAACGCTGGCCCGTGTTTATCTCTATAAGAATGATAAAACGAATGCCTTAAATAATGCTCTTGCGGTTATTCAAGCCAATAGATTTCCCTGGACAAATCCAAGTGATTTTAATGCCTTCGATGAATCGAAAAAAGACAGGATCTTATATAAGGAATTAATCTTTTCCTGGTACATACCTCAAATGAAGAAAGAGTTCCAGGATAACTGGTTTAGAACAGGTTCTTCAGGTATGTATATCGAATCAGATCCGGCCAAAACGCTTTACGAAACAGGAGGAGTGGGTGGAAATGACCTTCGCTATAAGCAATGGTTAAGCCCAAGAAGTGAGCAGGGGAGAAATCCGATGGAAATAGTTAAATATCGAAGAAACCCGTTAAGTAGTGAGGAATCAGCAAATCTCCATTATCTGGTAGCACCTGCAATTAGGTTAAGCGAAATGTATTATATCGCTGCTGAATGTACTTATTCAACTGATCCTGGAAGGGCAGTTGCATATGTTAATCAGGTAAGGACTATTCGAGGAATCGGTGAACCTCTGCAGGTGTCTTCTGAAGAACAGTTTATTACCGAACTACTGAAAGAATGTAGAAAGGAATGGTATGCAGAAGGTCAGATCTTTTACATGTACAAGCGTCTAAACCGGGGAATTGTCGGTCAAACGGGAGTTGTTACTCCTCCTTCTGACAATGTTTTCGTTTTGCCTCTTCCAAATGATGAGATCCTTTTTGGCGGCAGATAAAGAGTTTTTCCTTAAATAATATACAATGAAAGCATATATATATCTAATAATGACTGTATTGTTCCTGGCTTCCTGTGAGAAAGCCGAGGAGTTGAAGTACAGCCATTCTGCAAATATCTTTTTCCAGTTTAATAGTGGAGCAGACCGGGACAGTATGGTTTACACCTTTGCTTACCGCCCTACAATTCCACAAGACACAGTGTGGTTACTGGTACGCTTAACCGGTACACGTACAGCTACTGATCGTTATTTTACCGCGCGTATCGAGAAAGATTCTTCCACCGCTCAGGAAGGCTTGCATTATGAGCCTTTGAAAGAACAATACGCTATCCCTGCAGATCGGGGCTGGACTTATATCCCATTTGTTGTTTATAACAAAGACAAACAGTTGGAAAACCGTTCTGTGTCTGCAATCATCAAATTAAATCCTTCTGAGGATTTTGGAATTGAAAATCCATCGATCATCAGAGCTAAAGTCGTTTTTTCGTCGAAGCTTGAGAAGCCAAGTTGGTGGGATATGTGGTTGGGAGGCTATTATTCAAGGACCAAGCATGAGTTATTTATTCTTACCACAGGGAGGACCTCTCTAACTACTGCTGGTCTTGATGCTCCAATGAACCTTTATTTCACAGGTATTCTTACCACCATGCTGAACAACCCTTTCAATTGGGTTCAGAAAAATCCTGCTAAAGGATATGTTTTGACGCCTGTTAATGAAGGTTCAACCGATAGTTATTATTTCTACAATACAGCTAACCCTGCAAGGAAGATGCTTCTGCGGAAGAATAATCAGATCAACAAGTACTTTTTTATTGATGAAAACGGGCAAGAGGTAAATTAAAAATACTGAATTATGAATTTTAGAAGAACATTAATACTACTAGCTGTATTCCTGACCTCACTGACTGCTTGTTATGAAGATCTGGGTGACTATGATATAAATATGCCCGAGAATCCCGGACTTACCAATCTTGACACTGTTTATAAAGCAAACGTTGGTGATAGTCTTATTATCACACCTAAGCTAAGTGTTCAAAATACCTCCGATTTCGAGTTTGAGTGGCGTATTACAGTAATCGAAACTGGTCAGGTATTTAATTATAAAGGATCCTCCTTGAAAACTATATTCGGTTTACAGGCAAAACGTTATCCAGCTCGTCTTACGGTCATCAATAAAAGTAACGGGATGAGGTATTTTTATAATTTTAGTATAGAAGGTAAAACTCAATTTGGCAGCGGAACATCGGTTTTGAGTCAGGAGAACGGTAAAACCCAATTCTCCTTCATCAAACCAGATGGAACGGTTCAGGCCCGCCTTTACGAAGCCATGCATCAAAAGGACTTACCTGCTAATCCCAGGTATCTGTATCTGTTGAAGAACCAATTTACTGGAAATACCCCTCTCGGTTACTGGATTATTACCAGCAATGGTGGTGTTCGCCTGGAACATAATACTATGCTGGAGGATCCGAAAAACCCATCAACCCTTGCTAATAACTTTTTTGATGCACCCGAAACTATTAATATCGGGTCTTTGAAAGCACAAAGTCAGGGCGTTTTAACCGGAGTTATTAATGGTAAGCTCTATGGAGGTACCACATCAACCTGGGATCAGGCAGCTACTTATGGAATGTTCGGGTTTCCGGCTGATGGTGATTATGAATTGGCAAGCTCTTTCATTTTAAGTTCGGCTCAAAATGGTACTTACTTCATCGGTTTCGATAAAAACAGGAAACAGTTCTTGAGATTCAATTTGTATGGAGCACCTATGTATTTTGGAACACAGTATGCCGTTTCCAGCACAACCATTTTTGACCCCTTGAACGTTGGAATGGATCTTATTCATATGGAGCAGTTGAATAATGCGGATTGCTTCGCTTACTTCAAAGGTACGGATGGTAAGGTATATGAACTTAAGTTTAACGTGGAATTCAACGGTCCTTTCCAATTTACTCCACAGCATAAACGGGTTTTTGTTAATCAAAGCATTATCGATGCAAACACCTTATGGCAGGGAGCTAAAGTTGGCGTGATCTATCTCGCTTCCGGAAATAAAGTGTATCGCTACAATCCACTGAATGAGGAACTAAGGGATTTAGCGCCAGACCTTGGTGGAAAGAAGGTGACGATGATCAAACTTTCAGAAGATGAGCAAACACTGGTAGTTGGCGTAGAAAATGAATTGCATTACCTCGATATCAGTACCGGAAAGAATGGAGCATTTATTAAGAAAATTAGTGGAATACCAGGGACTCCTGTAGATATGGCTGTCCGTTAGTTTAATGAATAATAGAAAAACATGAAAAATAAACTTTTTATAACATTATTATCAGCTATTCCTGCGATAGGTATGGCTCAAACGGGCCCTTTTACCCTTAGTGGGAAAGTGGGTAATTTAAATTCTCCTGCAAAGGTTTACCTGGACTATATGTCGGAGGGTAAGAGCATGTCTGACTCGGCCATACTGAAAAACGGTGTATTCACTTTTCAGGGCAAAGTAACTGGGCCATCTTACTCGAGGATTATTATAGCACATAAGGGAGAACCAAAGCAACAGGTAGCTTATGGAGGTGATTTGATGCTGTTCTATATGGGAGCGGAAAAAATGACACTATCCTCTAAAGATTCATTAAAATACGCAACTGTAAAAGGCTCTAAAATTAATGATGAATATCAAGCCTTTATAAAGAGAATCGGAGGTACTATGCAAGAGCTAACCGCCAATGCAAACGCTGAATTTTCCAGGCTTAGTCCTGAACAGCAAAAGGATACTGCCTTCTTTAATGTAGTTGACAGGAACTTCCGCCAGGCTATCAGACAAAGGGAAACCAAGATGATCCAGTTTGCGAAAGAGAATCCAAATTCATTTTTCAGCGTAGTTGCTCTTTCTGAGGCTGCTGGCTCTAAAGTAGATCTGCCTGTATTCGAACCCATATTCCTTGCGTTAAATCCTACTCTTAGAAATTCAGATGCAGGAAAAGAATTTGCCGTCAGGATAAATGCTGCAAAAATTACGGTTAATGGAGCAACAGCTCCTGACTTCACACAAAATGATGTGAACGATAAGCCGGTAAAGCTTTCAGATTTCAGAGGTAAATACGTACTGATCGATTTTTGGGCAAGCTGGTGCGGTCCATGCCGGGCAGAGAACCCGAACCTGAAAGAAGCTTACAATAAATATAAGGATAAGAACTTTACAGTACTGGGTGTATCACTTGATCAACCCGGTAAAAAGGCTGCATGGCTTGCAGCAATTGAAAAAGACGGGCTTACCTGGACCAATGTTTCTGACCTTAACTACTGGAATAATCAGGCAGCTAAGCTTTATGGAGTACGGGCGGTACCTCAGAATTTTCTTGTCGATCCTAACGGAAAGATCGTTGCTCAAAATCTAAGGGGCAAGGAACTATTCACAAAGCTTGAAAGCTTATTAGGAAATTAATAAGGCAGAGCTATTTCTTGAGAAGCTCTTACTCGCCGCAAGGAGGTAAGAGCTTCTTCTTTTGCCCCCATTTTTACACACACACACACACACACACACACACACACACACACGACCTCCGAAAGACATATAATGAAAGTCTCTTTAAGCAATGCATTTCATCTTTAAAACGTAACCACTCCTAAAAAATGGGTGCTGTATCTAATTCAGGTGTATACGACTGGTAGCTAGCTTTTGAAAAAGTCAAACTGTTAAACGCCGAAGCAACTTTATTCTTTCAACAATTTTTCGGCTCTGAACACATTGTCTGCTGCCTGAAGTATTTTATCCCTTAACCGGGGATTGTAATTAGGATGAGTTCTCAGAAATTCTTTTGCTACCTGTGCTGCCTCTGAACTTTGGTATGTATTCCAGATACTGTTGAGCCAGGATTGGGGAAAGAATATATCGCCAGTCCGTTGTATCTCATCGAGCATGTTCAAGCTTTCCCCAAGATATTTTATAGCAGAGTTCTGACGTAGAGGATGGTTTAGGTAAGTTAATGCCGTAGTTACCCAGGCTTCTTTTTGTCTGTTTTCAGGCTTTTTTAAACTGTTAAAAAAAGCATCCCTTACTTTTGGATCTGCCGATAAAGCCGGAATAAGGAAGTCTATCCGCTCTTTCCGGTCATTGTTACTTATCCGATCTCGCTGATCCTGCAAAACAGGCGTTAGTGTGTCACTTTTCAAAGCAATAGAAAAGGCAATTGAAGTATAGTCATCCTCCGATAATTTAAGCCCTTCAGGCGCTTCCTGCTTTTGCCAGATGTTCAACATCCTTGACTTCGCTGCAGAACTCATATAAACACTTTGATACGTTTGAAAAATAACTTTTTTATGATTTGCTTCTGATCGTCTGGGAATCGCCTCCCATAGTTTTTTTTCTAAAATTGCTGAGACTGCTGGCCTATCCGCTGCTGAAGTAAGGTTCCAGTAGATGCTGGAAATATAGCCGCATAACAGTCGCAGGTTCATTTCATCGTTCTCTCTCGTGATACCGATTTTAAGTAATTGCAGTAACTCTGCAGGCTTGTAATAACGTCCTGCCAACATGTTTTCATACGCAGCAATATAAGCTACAGCCCGGTGCAAAGGATTCTTCAGAGAGAATAAAAGCGAATCTAAGTCTCTATCGTTTGGAAATAAACCGTATCCTGTTCCATCTGAATTAAAAATGATATATTCAGGTTTTGGAAGTCCGATTGCTTCTGGAATATCTGCTTCCGCATCTTTTATGTTCACGGAAATAATCTTGTTCCCGCTTGGATAGGCCATTATTAATTGGAAAACTTGTGGCCAGCACCTTTTAACTCCACTTTCTGGTTTTTGTAATAGCGTAAAATTCTTTATTCTATTTCCCTCATATTTTATAACGTAATCGAATACAGGTCGACCAGGTAGATTGACCCATACTTTGTTCCATTCATACAGGTTAAAGTTGCTGTACTTACTCAAAATAGAGATCAGGTCTGGCCAGGTAGCATTATTGTAAGCATATTTTTTAAGGTATTCCTGTATTCCTTGCCTGAATTGATCCTCACCCATCAAAGACTCCAGTTGACGCATCATAATCGGAGCCTTATGGTAAATAATATTTCCATACATCGATCCTGCTTCCTGAAGATTATCCAACTGCTGACGTATGGGGTTAGCTCCTTGTGTGCGGTCAACACTATAAGCTGCAGGGTAATGGTCTTGCAGGAATTTCAGGTCGAAAGCTTCTGATCCCATTATTTTTCCGGCAATTTTATCTGCCATAAAATTGGCAAATACCTCCTTCATCCAGACATCATTGAACCATTCCATAGTTACCAGGTCTCCAAACCACATATGAGCAGTTTCGTGTGAAATTAAATTAGCGCGATTTATATGCTGATCTTTAGTAGCGCTTTCATCGAGGAATAAGCTGGAAGCTTTATACTGTACAGCTCCCGGGTGTTCCATGCCGCCGAATTGAAAATCAGGGATCGCTGCAAATCCGACTTTCTGGAAAGGAAAGGGGATACCTGTCCAGTTTTCCAAAAACGCTATCGCATCCTGGTGTGCCTTGAAAATAGAATCGGTGCTGAATTTAATTTTGGCAGTATCCGTTTCCCTATATAGCAGTTTTGCCCTAAAGCCGCTTACCTGTTTTTCAACTGTACTGAATTTTCCCGTTGTGAATGAAAATAAATATGTTGGAAGTTTTTCGCTAGCAGAAAATTGGTATTCCCGCCGGGTAGGATGATCCAGAACGTTTTTTTCTCTCGCAACGCTTATTGCTGTCCATTCTTTTGGAACTCGAAGTGTTAATGTAAATATGGCCTTTAGATCGGGCTGATCAAAGCATGGGAAAGTAAGTCGCGCCCGATCCGGAACAAATAAAGCGTAGATATACTCTTCATTCCGGTTCAAAGCTTCGTTTCCAGCAATAAAATTTATTTTTACCCTGTTGACACCTTTACGTAGACTAGCTGAAAGGATGATCAAATGTTCCCTCTCCAGCTTATAAAGAACTGGTTTTTCATCAATACGAACATCTTTAATGTGAGATGCATCCTGTTTGAAATCCAGTTGCAGGTCTTGTTCCGTTGACTGGAGGTAGAATGACACATCCACTGTGCCTTTGATCTCATCTGTTTTTCTCCCAGGAATGTCTAATATGATGTTATAATGGATCTGATCAATTACAGATTTTCGGTACTTAGCGAGTTGAATCGATACCCCTGGTTCTACTACTACAGACTTTTGTTGCGCCATAACAGTACTTAGAATAATAGAACATGTAAGGATGAGTTTTAGCAGAAGTTTCACTTTTACAAGTAACGAAATTTTTAAGTAGGAAACATCGTTTTCAATGCCAAAATACAGGACTATAAAGCTTCCTACTGTTGAAGGTTCAGATGTTTGAGAAAGCTTAAAAAAGGAAGGAGCGAGGGTAAGCCTATTTACTCCTCAATCTCCGCTAATCCAAAATGCTTGTCCGCTAGTTCCATTAAGGCCTCTTTCCTCAGTGGCTTATTAAGAAATGTAGTAACGTTCTTGTTGTCCAATGCCCTTTTATGATCGTCGGGATTCAGAGATGTAGTAAGCATTACAACAATTACCTTAGCCTTTTGGGCTTCATTTAATTTGTCATATTCGTCCAGAAATTCCCAACCATTCATTCCGGGCATATTTATATCAAGGAAGATGATTCCTGGCCGCGGTGTTTCGCCTGTATTTTGATATTTATTTAATTGACATAAAAAATCCAAGGCTGCTTGTCCTGAATTGGCAGTCTCTATATGGGCTTTGATACCTGTATTCTGTACTACTTTACGATGTAAAAAATTAGTAGCAAGGTCGTCGTCAACCAGTAAAATACAATCTAGATTTTTAAACTTACTCATTAATTTACCTGATCAGGAATGTTGAAATAAAATGTGCTTCCAAGCCCTGGTGTAGATTCGACTTCTAATACACCTTTGTGCAACTCGACAATTTTCTTGCAATTAGCAAGACCGATACCGTTTCCTTCATACTCTTCGCGACTATGCAGCCTTTGAAAGATCATGAAAATTTTATGGAAATGCTGCTTTTGAATGCCGATACCATTGTCGCTCACCTTAATCCTCCATTCATTTGGAAGTCTTTCTGATGAAATATTTATTACAGGCTCAATGCCTGGCTTACTAAACTTGATAGCGTTGTTTATAAGATTTTGAAGCAGCTGACGAAGTTCTACTGAATAACCATAGACTACGGGGAGGGACTCGATGTTTACGCTTGCATTCTTTTCTTGCACCTGGGAATTCAAGTCGAGAAGGACAGAACCTGCAACTTTGTCCAGATCCACTTTCTCTGCCTCTTTTGCCATTCCTATGCGGGAATAATCAAGCAGGGACTTTATTAGGGCCCGCATCCGTAATGATGCGCTTTCAATGAACCGTAAATATAGTGCTGCATTTTCGTCTAAAGCTTCAGTGTACTCGGCATTGAAAAGCTCTATAAAATTAATAACTGTTTGCAAGGGCTCCTGAAGGTCATGAGATGCGATATAAACAAATTGTTCCAATTCGCTATTCTTGAATTTGAGCTGATTGGAATATTGGCGCAGAGAAACTTCAGCTAGCATGCGTTCCGTTAAATCACGGGTAACTTTGGTAAACCCTATAAGTTCTAAGCTTTCATTATGAATTGCTGTGATACTGACGCTTGCCCAAAAGCGATCTCCATTCTTCTTGATTCTCCAACCTTCGTCTATCGCTTTTCCTTCTTTTTGTGCAGTGCTAATTAGATTTTCCGGTTTCTGGTTCTCACGGTCATTAGTAGAATAAAATAGTCGGAAATGTTTTCCTATAACCTCCTCCGATTGATACCCTTTAACTTTTTCTGCTCCTTTGTTCCAGGTTCTGATTATTCCCTCTGTATCAAGAAATAGAATAGCGTAATCTTCGATTTCACCGATCATATTCTCAATGTAGCTGCTATTTGTATCTCTAAGCATGAATTTGTTTAAGGAACAAGGATTACGCCAAAGGAAATTCACCTTGCCATGAGGGATAGGCGGCCTGAATTTGTAAATAAAGGGAATTTTTTTCCCCTTATATATAATAATCTGCGCATGCTTTTCTACAATAGATAGTGAATTGCAGGAGGGAACCTTTTTTTAAATTATATTTGCATGTACAACAATAACCCTTACCTTTGTATCAAATGAACATCAGAGATAGCAAATATGCCCAATGTCTGTACTTTACTTCTTCTGCTCTCGCACGGAAAGTAGAGAAGCTGGCAATTCAGGTGTGGAAGGCTGTTGATCTTCCTCCCAGTCATGCCTACCTGCTTATGGCGGTCCTGGAAGATCCGGGTATGCAACCTTCGGCTCTATCAGGCGAGTTACAGTTACAGCCTAGTACTGTAACGCGTCTTATTGAGAAACTTGAAGAAAAAAAGCTGGTAGTACGTACAACAGAAGGAAAGCTAACTAACGTTTATCCGACCCCTAAAGCAAAGGAACTTCAACCGAAAATGATAAAGTGCGTTCAGCAGTTTTCACAGCAGTATGCCGACTTGTTAGGCGTTGATGAGAGTAGTCGCCTGGTACAAGACATGGTGGCAATTGCTGACAAATTGAAATTATAAAAAAATTTAATACAAAGATTGTATATACAAATATATTATAAATTAAGGTTATGAAATACATTATTACAGGAGCAGCGGGCAACATATCAAAGCCGCTTGCAGAGCAGTTATTAGCGGCAGGTCACGAGGTTACAGTGATCGGACGTAATGCCGAGAATTTAAAATCACTAACTGATAAAGGAGCCAAGGCAGCTATTGGTAAATTGGAAGATTTGGAATTCCTGAAAAATACCTTCGCCGGCGCGGATGCGGTTTATACAATGTTTCCACCTCAATATGCTGCGCTTGACTTAAGTGTTTATCGCGATCTGGCTCTCAATTATGCCGAAGCTATCAAGGAAAATGGCATTCCATACGTAGTAAATTTAAGCAGTATTGGTGCGCATTTACCAGAGGGTGTAGGACCGGTAAGCGGCTTATACCTGGTTGAACAGGAATTTGCAAAACTGAGTGATGTCAATGTACTGCATTTACGACCTGGGTACTTCTACACAAATTTCTTTGGAAGTTTAGGAATGGTAGCCAACATGAATATCATTGGTAATAACTCAGGCGATGCGAATGGAAAAATTGTCCTTTCTCATCCTGGTGATATAGCAGAAGCTGCAACAGAAGAGCTTTTAAGTCTCTCATTTAAAGGTCAGTCAATTCGCTATCTGGTAAGCGATGAAAGAACACAAGGGGAAGTAGCCAAGATTTTAGGAACTGCAGTGGGTAAGCCAGAATTACCGTGGATTGCATTTACCGATGAAGAGAGTTATAATGGAATGCTGGGAGCGGGACTTCCGGAAGAAATGGCGAAAAAGTATGTAGAAATGGGAAGCGCGATGCGTTCAGGAAAGATGTTTGAAGACTTCCTGAGAAACCGTCCTCAAACCTTTGGGAAGATAAAGCTAGAGGACTTTGCAAAAGATTTTGCAGCTGCATATAATGCAGGTTAAGGGACTAGACAAACTTTGATCTGTTAGAATAACGAAGGTAGCTACCATGGCTCCCTTCGTTATAATTGCTGTTTATTGAAGTTCATATTCATACAGCTACCACTTTCTGTTTTTTGTATTCCCCTCTGCCGATAAACTTTAATTTTTTTTTAATTTTTAACTCTCTTATTTGTAAAGGTCATTGCTGAATAATGATCCTGGTACCAAGACCTGAAATATGAGCCATTAGGTAAAACTTATTGTTCTTATATTCATTTATCTCTCATCCCAGATTATCATTCCTTCGAAGGTAACAGCGGTTTACTGATTGTAATTTGAAACATTTTAAACGGTTAAGACAATATTTAAAATTAGTGAGGCGCTTCTCTGGCCGGAGGCCTATTTCTACTGAAAAAGTGAGAGCTCATGAGATATTGTTCTACTGGCTGAAATACAACTTATCAAGAAATCATTTTCTCCTATTATCGGGTGTTCTGGTTGGTTGTTCTGCTGGCTTAGCAGGGGTGTTTTTAAAGGTGCTTGTACATAGTATTCATAATTTAATTACCCGGAAAGTAATTTTTGAGGAACAAATCTTCTATTATGCCTGCTTACCATTCGTCGGCCTGGTATTTACTTCATTAATCGTGATCTTTATCTTCAAAGGTCAGGACAGGAAGGGGATCCCGGCGATCCTCTACGAAATTGCAAAGAATTCGAGTAATGTTGCTCCTGTTAAAATGTATTCTCAGATTATTCAAAGTGCAATAACTGTTGGCTTTGGTGGTTCTGCAGGGTTAGAAAGCCCGATCGCAGTTACAGGATCTGCTATAGGATCCAATTTTGCACAAACCTATAAGTTAAGTTATAAAGACAGAACACTTCTTCTTGCAGCTGGAGCCACTGCCGGAATTGCGGCTGCATTCAATGCTCCTATAGCCGGAATGATGTTTGCTTTCGAAATCCTCTTGACCGGAGTAGTTTTTACAGATTTTATTCCCTTAGTAGTTTCTGCTGTTTGTGGCAGTCTACTTTCAAAAGTAATTTTAAATGAAGAGACGCTTTTCCAATTTGGAAGGAGGCATTCCTTTGATTACCACAACATCGTTTTCTACCTGGCCCTTGGAATTGTTTGCGGCCTCTACGCCCGCTATTTCGTGGTGATATCCCAGAAAGTGGAACATTATTTTAAACAGCTGCAGCTTTCCCGCCTGCAGAAAGCGATTGCCGGTGGAGTGATTCTCTCTATGCTATGTCTTCTCTTTCCTCCTTTATTTGGCGAAGGCTATCAGAGCATTAAGGACATGATCAATGGTAAGATTATGGTAATTATTGAATACAGCTTTTTCAGATATCTGGATCTGGGTAACTGGATCGTTATTATTTTCTTTGCTTTAGTTTGCTTATTCAAGGCCTTTGCCGCTTCCATTACCATCCATAGTGGTGGCAATGGCGGTAATTTTGCCCCATCTTTATTTGCAGGAGGGGTGGTCGGCTATCTCTTTGCTACCATATGTATTCAATTAGGTATCGATAATGTTCCAGTTACTAATTTGATTATCGTAGGTATGGCAGGGGTTATGAGCGGCGTACTTTATGCTCCTTTAACCGCAATTTTCCTGATAGCCGAATCCAGCTCCGGCTACGATCTATTTCTGCCGCTTATGATGGTTTGTGTAATTTCCTTTTTAATAGCCAAGTGGTTTTCTGCAATTTCTCCAGATTTAAAAGATCTCGCTGATAGTGGGAAGATCTTTACGCACGAGTATGATAAGAACCTGTTGCTCCTCATTAATATATCATCACTACTTGAGAAGGACGTTTCAAAGATTGCTATTCATTCTTCAGTAAATGACTTAATAGAAGTTATTAAATCCGGAAGGAGAAATTTGGTTGCAGTTTTGGATGAAAATCAACACCTTGCTGGAACTATTTCAGTGGACGAGTTACGTCCCATTCTTTTTGATGAAATTAAACGCTCGGAAATCGGTCTGGGTCAACTCGTAAAGTTTCCTCCGGTGGTAGTATATGAGGATGAGGATATGACCGTAGTGGCCGATAAGTTTGACCAATCAGGGGTTTGGGTTTTACCCGTGCTTAATCCAGATGACCGGTTCGTTGGATTTATATCTAAATCCACTTTTTTAAACACCTACAGGGAGATACTTAAGGAGCATTCGGAAATGTGAAGTGGAAGGTGAGAACTTCTAAGACCATTAATATTCTTCTGTGCAGAATTAGCTCCATAAATAAAACGCCACACTATGAGAGTGCGGCGTCTACCTATACCTATATCAAAATTCTGACGAATTGAATAATGAGTCAAACCTATTGAGCTCTCATCTAAATTCCTAGATGATTCTCGTCACTTTTACTTCTCTTTCACTTATATTTTTAACCGTTCTGAGAAATATCACCAAGCTTGGCAACATCTTCCAAATCATACGGAGTTTCCTGATAAACAAAATAGTTGAGCCAGTTATTGAACAACAAGTTCGCATGGCTGGTCCAGCAAACGAGTGGTGTATTCTCTGGATTATCATCCCGGTAATAATTCTTCGGAACCGGAACCTCAAGGCCTTTCTTCACGTCTCTCACATACTCCTCATGAAGGGTCAGAGGAGAGTACTCTGAATGACCGGTAAGATAAAATTCCCGGCCACCCCGGGAATATACAATAGCAACCCCTGCATCAGGAGATTCAGCAAGAATGCGAAGATCGTCCTTGCCGGAAAGATCAGATTTTGCAATAGTAGTATGCCTGCTATGTGGAATGAAAAACTCGTCATCAAACCCTCTTAACAGGGAATGACCTTTTTCAGTAGCAGTATGCTTAAATACTCCAGACAATTTTTTCTCCAACGGCTTTTTCTCTACACCATAGAAGTGGTATAGCGCCGCTTGAGATGCCCAGCAGATATACAGCGTCGAAGTAACGTGTTTTCTAGCCCAGTCGAAGATCTGAGTGATCTCATTCCAGTAAGTAACCTCTTCAAATCTGAGCATTTCCACAGGAGCACCGGTAATGATGAGACCATCGTAGAAGTTCTCTTTAATTTCACCAAAGCCTTTATAAAACATCTCCAGGTGTTCTTCGGAAATGTTTTTAGAAGTGTGCGAATCCAATCTTAAAAACTCCACTTCAACCTGCAAAGGATTGTTAGACAATAAGCGAACGAAGTCCGTTTCTGCAGTAATTTTTAGAGGCATTAGATTGAGGATAAGGACACGCATAGGGCGAATATCTTGTGTATTCGCTCTCAGCTCACTCATTACAAATATATTTTCCTTCTTTAAAAGCTCTATCGCTGGCAAATTATTCGGAATCTTAACTGGCATTTACCTCTCCCTTGTTTTTATTAAGGCTGCAAAAATAAGAATAATACGCATGAACTCTAAACTTAGCAACGTCTCTGACTATTAAATGGCAATTCTAATACTTTGCCTTATCCTCGAACCACAGATCTTACTTTATTCTGATAAAGGGACAAGGGAGGGCTGACAAAAATGGTAGGGGTATTTGCTAAATTTGTTTGATGAAGAAAATTGGTTTTCTATCGTTTGGACATTGGTCCAAGCATCCTTCTTATAATACCCGCACAGCTGCTGATACCTTACTTCAATCTATCGACCTTGCTGTTGCGGCGGAAGAAATTGGATTAGACGGAGCTTACTTCCGTGTTCACCATTTTGCTGCTCAACTCGCATCGCCATTTCCTTTACTATCCGCAATCGGTGCAAAAACAAGCAAAATAGAGATTGGAACGGGTGTGATCGACATGCGTTACGAGAATCCCCTTTATATGGTTGAAGATGCCGGCGCTGCAGATCTTATTTCTGGAGGGCGTTTACAACTGGGAATAAGCAGAGGTTCACCGGAACAAGTGATCGATGGTTGGCGTCATTTTGGTTATGAGCCTGCCGAAGGTGAAACGGATGCAGATATGGGACGAAAAAAGGCTTTGGAATTCCTGGATAAACTCAAAGGTGTTGGGTTTGCTCAGCCTAATCCATACCCCATGTTTCCCAATCCCCCCGGCCTTCTACGCTTAGAACCGCACTCGGAAGGATTGCGAGAACGCATCTGGTGGGGGGCTGCATCTAATGCTACAGCGGTTTGGGCTGCAGAAAATGGTATGCATTTGCAAAGCTCTACTCTGAAATTTGACGAAAATGGCAAGCCCTTTCATGTACAGCAAGCAGAACAGATAAGGGCTTATAAAGAAGCCTGGAAGAAGGCTGGACATCCACATGAAGGTCGTGTTTCTGTAAGCCGTTCTATTTTTGCTTTAGTTAATGATCTTGACAGGTACTACTTCGGGCAGGAGGAACGAGGCAGTGATAAATTTGGTTACATCGAAAGAGATAAAAGAGCGATCTTCGGAAAGAGTTATGCAGCAGACCCGGATCAACTGATTAAGGAACTTGCAGAGGATGAAGCCATACAGGAAGCTGATACCCTGCTTTTGACCATACCTAATACCCTCGGCGTGGAATACAACGTTCATGTTCTGTCATCAATCCTGGAACATGTAGCTCCTGGACTGGGGTGGAGGTAAAAATAATTGTATATAAGCTTAAGAGGAGCCTTCGCAAACTGCGGGACAGATTCCGAAGGCGAAGGTTCTTACTTATTTAGCTGCTACCTCAACAGGGAAAGCAGGGACAAGCTTTTATCAGCAAACACATCAAGCGATTCTTTCTGTTCTTCCGGACTTACTTCTTTGCGTTCGAAACCCATTGTCCAATCCGGAAATTGTCGCTTATCGATCTTTCCTTCTTTTAAAGTTTGAACCCGGTAATGCCGGTTATCAACCAGCAATTTGTTATAAAGCTGCTTTATCTCGGTGTCTTCTCCCTCTATCAACTGCACGTACAGGCTTTTAAAACAGATCAGCATGCCCGTAATACCGTGCTTTGAATTTGCATCCCTAGACGTGTTTAGCAATTCCTCGAGCTCATGATCAGATAAAATTCTGGTTGGAATACTGGAATAAATAAGTTGATATAAAGCCATCCGCTTTTTTTGAATATGAATAGAATGCAGCCTTAACAAACTTGCCTGATAAAAGTTTGAATTCGATGATATGTTTGTTGGAAGATATTTTGCAGCAACACTCTTCGCTGTTTTTGCCTTACTTTCGATAGCTGTTACTCACCTATAGCAAGCGCAATAAAGATGATGATCAATAAAAAAGATTGAGTGAAATCCATTTTCACTCAATCTTTTTTATTTTGAAACGAAAGGCCTCTTTTGGGGCGGCCCTTTTCCAAGGCTCCGGATTATACTTATTTTTTTATTCCCATCGTCTGCGATGGTTCCCGACTTACTTTGACCTTATCTACATACTGATACTTCTCAGAAACAGTCCGGTACAGCGTTTGGGAATAAGTACCCTCTAAGCTAGAGGCTTGCACAGAGATTTCTTCTTTATGGAATTTCGGAACAGCGTGCCCACCTTTCATTAATTCCGTTACTACTCGACCATTCATAGAAGCCGGTATCTGAAGACCGTGAAGATTTAAAACCGTAGGCACGATGTCTACATTTGAAGTTGGCAGCTTTGAGGTAAAAGAGCGTTTAAAAGCAGGACCAGATACGATGAATGGAATGTGGACTTCGTAGGGACTTAAACTTCCATGTCCTGCAACTCCCTTTGAATAGGAGGACCCTGCATAACCGAAGGCATTCTTATCATCGTTCCAGTTTTTATCTACGAGAATGTCTGCAGCCCTCTCGGGATGGGCCCAATGAATGGATTCGAAAGATAGGGTTCCATCCACGAAGCCTTTTAATGGATCTTTAGAAGATGCTTTTGTAAAGATCCCACCAATCCAGGTCTGCCGCTGTAGAATTGAAACGATCTGGCGAATCTTTTCTTCCTTGTGGTCTTTTACATAAATGGCACCTTCTGAAACAATTACATCCTCGCTTTCTGCGCTTTCCTTTAATCCTTGCTTTACTAAAAACTCTGTCAAGTTTTCTTTACCGATGTAAGTAACAAAACCGTGATCTGTAGAGATTAAGATATTAAAGTTATTAATCTTCCCTAAGCTCGTTAGTGTATTAATTATTCTGCCAAACTGTTTGTCGACCTCTTTGATTGATGCCATAGCCTCGGGTGATCCTATACCATGTTCATGTGCATTTCCATCCGGATCTGAAAACCAGATCGCATTTACGAGAGGGCCATCATTTGCGAATCCATAATGAATAAGTGCATCTGCAACCCATCTATGCCTTTCTGCTTTTGTTCCAGGAACAACACCAATTTGCTGTATTACACTTTCTTTTATTTCTGCCGGTAGTATCATGTCCGGGTTGATAATAGCACCTCCGCTCAGGGTGTGATTTTGAAGAAGAGCCTGACCGGTAGAGCCTGAACTAAACACCATCATTTTTTGACCTGCTTTAGCCAGCACTTCCCCTATAGAAACGGAGGTGAGCAGTTTGCCACCACTTGCTTGATTTATCTTGTTGAGGTTCTCGGCATCGCCTGTATTGAGCCCCTTAGTCCGGTTCACCTCGGGGAAGTATACCGTATTTCCCATTAAACCATGTTTTTCCGGATAAGAGCCGGTAGAGTAGGAAGATGAATTGACACGAGTTACAGTTGGAAAAACACTGTGATGCTGATTCCCGTAAGCACCTTTCTGTTTAAAGGCGTGAAGATTTGGCATAATTGCAGGTGTAATATAGTCCGGCCTCAAGCCATCAAAGAACACGATCAAAGTACGCCAACTTTTATTGTTACTGGTGTCTTGAGCATTACTTTTAGAAAAGAATGCAAGGAATGAAAAGAATATCAAGATTAAGGGTGTTCTCATTTTATTTCGATTTAATGACAGGTTTAATTCCAGTGGCGAGAGCGGCAGGCATCATTTCAGAAAGATTATTTACGAGCACAAAGTCCACTCCACTGGTAAATAGTGATGCGAGCTCCTCTGGTGACTTAGCATAAAAGAAGTTCACCTTCACCCCGTTTTGCTTTAATAACTGGAGAATCTCTTTCTGATCTTCGTTTTTGGCTGGCCTTAACAACTGAATAAATTGTGCTTTCCTGGCTATAGTTGCCTTTGCATAAGTTTCCGTCTGATTCCTGTATTTATTGTCGGCATTGCAAATCAAGACTTGAGGAACTGCTTTAACAGCAGCGTCGGCAGCTTCTTCATTACAAGTTAAAAAAGCCTGATGCAGTCTGCCTGTAGATTTAAGTACCTTCGCGCACATTTCTCCAAGTTTCGCATGTCCCTTTAAATGGCAATTAAGCCAAATGTTTTTTGGCATCAGGGCCAGGGTTTCTTCAAAACTTGGAACTTTGGTCCCCTTAAATGCTTCGGATTTTTTAATTCCTGCATCCAGTTTCCTTATATCCGAGTAGTTCATCTCTGCTATTAAACCACTTCCGTTGGTAGTTCTATCAATGGAATCATCATGCATGATCACCAGCTTGCCGTCTTTACTTAGCTGGACATCGAACTCTATCATTTGAGCTCCAAGTCTTATTGCCTCTTTGAAAGCTGGTAGCGTATTTTCCGGATGGGTGTCCATTGCTCCCCGATGAGCGCAAAGGCCTTTTTGAGGTAATTGAATGGAAGTCTGAGCCTCAATACATGTAAAGCTCGCTAATAGTAAGAGTATTAAGAAGTTCTTCATATTTTATGTCTGATTATTTATCCCACCAAACCTTTACCGTTGTTTGGTCTCCTCCCATTGTTTGCAATACTTTTTGCAGGTTGTCATTGTTTAAGGACTGTAAATAAGTAGGGTAGAGAGCCCTGGAGGGGAAGGTGTTTTGTGCTGGAATTCCTGATCCTCTTGGCATTGCGGGTAATCCGGTTCTGCGTTTTTCGTACCATGCCTGAAGGTCGGTGAAAAACAAGGCCAGCCATTTTTGAAGCATGATCTGTTCCAGCTGTTTTTCAGGTGTTGCCGCCTCATCATACGCAATTCCTTCTTTAGCAAGATAACCGGTTGGAAGGGTAACACCCCACTGTATCATAGAAGCCGTAATTCCAGCATTGTAATGGTTTTTTGCGGTGTTTCCGGTATTAAAACCTTTTAGAGCAAGCTCTGCCAGGATGAATTGTAATTCGGCATAACTCATCATTATTCCCAGTTGAGGCAGTGATTTCAGGCCATCATTATAACCGGAATTACCTTCTGGGATATTTTGCTGTGAGCCAGGATACCCACTTTCAATTCCCTGATAAACCTGTTGGTCTCCAACCTTAACAGTATAAGCCCAGACCGTGCGGCGTGGGTCAGAATCTGCGTTAAGTTTATTTATAAAGAAGCGTGTATAAGAATTGTCTGCGCGCCAATCACTTTGACGGGCATTGAAGTAGGGATTGTAATAAGGCAGTGTATTCGGATATTTAAGTATAGCCTCATCTGCATTACTTGTGAATATTGGATACTTATCAGGATTTGCTAGAATTGAATTTATCTGTTCATTCACATTTATCTCAGCATTTCGCTTTGAGATACGAAGCAGTAACCTTAACCGAAGGGAGTTGCAAAATTTTTTCCATTTGGTTATACCGGGGTTATTTGCGCCACTAAGGGAATTTGCACTGTAAAGGATATCGCCGCCGTAAGTGAGAGCTTTAGAGCTATTTAATAAAGAATTAGCTCTGTCCAGGTCTGCAAGTATATTAGTGTAAATATCTTTTTGAGCATCAAAGGCAGGTGTTAATACGCCTTCAGTAGCTTTGCTTGCCTGAGAGTAGGGGATGTCTCCAAAACAATCAGTGAGAATGGAGTAGCTCCATGACTTGTAGATTAGCGAAATGGCTTTGTAATTATCTTCCCCAAGCTGGCTGGAGATATTATACATATCTTCCACATCGGTCAACTGGCTGTATAAGTTATTCCATAAGCTGGTAGCTGTAGAAGGTTGAAGGATATAACGATGTACGCCCCCACTAGTACTATTGCGAGGCGCAGTATACTGCATCAATTCATGGCCGAATGAATAGGCCGAATTAATAGTCGTGTTTACCATCTTATACTGCATTTGTCCCAACATAACACCAGGAGTAATTTTTTTTGGGCGATTGGGGTCAGTATTGATGTCCTGAAAGTTATCGGTACACGACAGCAGCAGGAATGACGGAATTGCAATTAGAACTATTTTATTAATAAAAGTTTTCATGAATATTAGAATTTGAAGGTTGCGTTTAAACCAAAAGTGCGTGCGGAGGGAAACTGCGCCAGTTCTACGCCTGGAGTAAGTGTACCCGCGTTCAGGTTTCCACCCTCAGGATCAAAGGCTGGGAATTTGGTGATAACGAAGAGATCTCTTCCATACAATGCAAGGGTGGTTGCATTCAGATGAACCTTATTTAATAATTTTTTAGGCAAGTCCCATTCTATACGTGCTTCCCGCAATTTCAGGAAGTCAGTACTGAATATGTTAGTCTCGGCATTACCTATTTGATAATAGTTGTCATAATAGGTCATTGCCTTTACCCGTGTAGTATTTGGAACAAAAGAGCCATCAGTCTGCTTTACAACTCCTAACCCAATGATCCCTTCATCCCGGCCAGGTAAGGTTACCATTGTTTTTCCTAATGTATTATTCTTATGATTAGTTTGAGAGTACATACTTCCGCCTGCCTGACCCTCAATTAATGCACTTATTCTTACATTTTTAAACGAAAATTCGTTCATCAAACCTGCCTTCCAATCTGGAAATGCGTTTCCCCATTTACGAAGAAGCGGGTCGGGTGTAGCTGGAACTCCTTCCGTAGTGTAAATGATCTGTCCGTCAGGAGCTCTTTGAAATCCTTTTCCGTAAAGATCTCCCATTCGTCCTCCAACCCTGGCCTCTATACTCACATTGGATTCGTGTGAATACAGGATCTGACTAGTAATACCTTCCCTCAATTCACGCACGTAGCTTCTGTTAGCAGCCCAGTTTAAAGTCGTGCTCCAATTAAACTTTTTGCCTTTTACAGGTTTTCCGTTTAGTGAAACTTCCAATCCACGGCTATTTATCAATCCTGCATTTACCAAAGCACTTGAATACCCGGAAGTCTGATCCAAAGGCACAGCAAGGATTTGGTTTTTACTGTTGTTGTTATATATTGCCAGGTCCAGGCCAAGACGGTTTTGAAACAATCGTACATCAAGACCCGCTTCGGTGGAAGTAGTGATTTCTGGTTGAAGATCCGGATTGTAAAGTGTAGAAGGGTTGGTAAAGCTGTTACTATAGATCCGGTCATAGTATTTCTGATCCTGGTAAGGCCGTGTGTCATTCCCTACCTGTGCAAGCGACAAACGAAGCTTTGCATAAGAAATAGCTTTCGGAAGATTAAATATTTCATTAGCGATGAAACTCGTACTAACTGAAGGATAGAAGAAAGAATTGTTTTTATATGGCAAGGCGCTTGACCAATCATTTCTTCCGGTCAAATCAACAAAGATCCTATCTTTGAATGAAAACTGGGCCAAACCATATGCACTATGGATTGACTTTCGTGTCTTAAGAGGATCTGCAACGGCCTGGTCTAAGCTGTTCGAAATTTGATAAATGCCGGGCTGTGCAAGTTGATCAGCGTACATGCCAGCGAAATCATAGGTTTGAGACATTATATTTCCTCCTCCTGAAATGCTAAAGGAAACATCGGAGCCGATCTTATCTTTAAAGGTTAGTAATGCGTCTGTATTGATCTCATTCGAAAAAACGTTTTGCTCCCTGTACATTCCTCGTGGATAGCGGGTAATGCTATACGGACGTTGTTGAGAACGATATTCAAAGGCCAAATCCAGTCCGCTTCTTACCATCAGTTCCAGCTTAGGGGAAAAAGTATAGTTTGCAGTAAGACCTCCGACAATACCATGACGGTTCATGGTATTTAAAACCTCATACATCTCAATGTAAGGATTATCTGGTCCAGGGTTAAATGGCTGGAATTGTTGAACGCCCTCCAAACCTGGTTTCCACATGGGTTTAAACCAATCTGCCTTAATGTTTGGTGCCGTTCCGATGATCAGGAAATACATCAGTGTTTGATTATTGTAACCCGCTGATGGAAGATTATCGCTTTTCTTGTTGGTGTAATTTGCTTTAGCTGAAACCTTTAATTTATCTGTTAATTTATAGTTAGCAGATAGGGCAGTAGTCAATCTTTTGAAACCAGTATTCTCCACGATCCAGTCATTCGTCATATGAGTAATTGACGCCCTGATCGAACCCTTATCAGAGCCACCCTCAAGATTTACGCTATTAGTAAGCGTTCTTCCTGTTTTAAAGTAGTCTGAAATGTAATTTTTGTCTGCCACCCAAGGTGTCCTTTCAGTTGAAATTCCATCCGCAGCAGAAGGATTGTATTGATAATACATCTGGCCATCGAATTTTGGTCCCCAGGCCCGGCCTGCTGAGGCCGTTGTACTGGTATTCATACCATCGGCAGTGTTGCCATACGAATAATAGCTATCTGTCCGACCTTCACCGTATTCGAACTGATAATCGGGCCAGCGATTTACCTGGTCAAAACTTACTGTAGTGTTATAGGTAACACCAATACCTTTTTGTGCTTTACCAGACTTAGTAGTGATAATAATAGCTCCTGATGCTGCACGGCTTCCATACAAAGCAGTAGCCCCTGCGCCTTTAAGTACAGTGACGGTTTCTATATCATCAGGATTGATATCAGACATACTTGAACCAAAATCCACAGGACTGTCTGTAGCAAGGTGAGCTTTAAAACCAGTACCGGTTATCTTATTACTGACAGGGATACCGTCCACGACAATAAGCGCCTGATTATTGTCAAGGTTGAGCGAAGATTCCCCTCTTAAGGTAATTCGCGATGAAGACACAGGACCCGACCCAGTTCCCTGAATGTTGAGTCCTGCAACTTTGCCTGAAAGGGAATTCACCCAGTTAGTGGTTCTTGCATCGGTAACTGCATCGTTTTTTAGGCTTTGTGCAGCGTATCCTAAGGACTTCTCCTCTCTTTTAATACCTAAGGCTGTTACTACTACCTCGTTAAGTGCTTTTGATTCAGAAGCCATGTAGATAACAGACGCTTCCCTTGCTAAAACCTCTTCCGATGTATAGCCAATAAAGGTAGCGATTAGGGTTTCGGTGGAGTTAGCATTAATTGAAAATTTCCCCTCAAGATCAGAGGAGGTTCCCCGATTTGTACCTTTAACCTTTATTGAAACCCCTGCTAAAGGTTTATTAGTTTCGAGAGAGAGTACCTGGCCTTTTACCAGTGCTGTTTGTGCTTGAGCTACGCCCGATAAAAGAAAGAAGAGTAAAAGGATACCCTTTACGTAGGTAAGTAGAAAATTCATCATATAAGAGCTTGATTAATGACAGGGCAAAGGTTAGAGATGGAGGTTAAGGAATTAGCTTTTGGTTTTTTATCCTTATGTTACTTTAAATACTGATAATTATTAAGTGTTTAAGTTGTATTAATAAAGATATTACAGCAACGTAATGTCCGGCTGTTTTTAGGTTTATAATTAAATATTTAGGAGGAGTGTGCAAGTAGTTCTCAATTGGGGAATATGCAATGAAACATGAAAGGAGATAAAATATGCAATGAAACTGTTAAATGGCGGGTCTACGTTTCTTAAATCGAATCTTTACGAGAATCTTCTTATCTTTACCCTATAAATTTAATAGCCGTGAACCCTCACATTTTTATTAGAATTCTAATTACCTCCCTATGCATTTTCTTTAGTCAATTTGCATTTAGTCAGGATAAACCTTTTGAGCAGATTATTGGCTGGCGCGGAGGGCATGGCCCAATAAGGATTAAAAGTATTTCCGATTCCACCAAAAGTAGCAGTTGCGTGTTGCTGAAAAATGATGAACGCTTGAAAGTGTTTTTGTTTGACAGTAAGATGCAGGCCATAAAAAACGTTGAAACGACAGCTGGAGATGAGCAATTTCTAGGCGGCTTTATTAACAAGGATAAAATAGAGATTTATTTAAAGTCGACCTATCTCGGTAATTTAATTAATAAGGAGGTAGATGTGGTGACCGGGGTAGTTAAGGAATATACATTGCCATTGGAATTCAAGGGTGAAAAGATACTAGGACAACTCAATTCTCCTAATAATTTTCTCTACATCACTGCCTCCAAAAAATCCGCCGTCTTCAATGTTTATAAATTTGCCGGAGCTGATAAAATAAATAAGGTACGCTTTGACCTGACAGTAAACGGAATAAACAAAAATCTACGAAATGGGAGTTTATGGAACGAACTGTCTTCATATTCTGGCTTATCAAAATCTGCTGACATAGCAATAGTTGACCCAGAGATAGAGTGTGAAGCAGATATTGCTGATGCGCCTAATAAATTATACTTGAGGAATGATAGCTTAATTTTATTAATGGATAAAGATCCAGAATCATTAAAGTTGTTGATATTTAATTTGGGTAATAGTGAGGTAAGCATTAGGGAAGTAAAAAGAAAATGTAGTGATCAGGAGAATGAATACTTTTCTAAGTTTAATTCTTTTCTGTTAAAAGACCGCCTGTATTCTGTCCTTGCCAGTTCCGAAGGTCTTGGTATCACCATTAACGACTTTAATACTGGTGAGCAAATCGCTAAATTTTATACAGCAGCAGAAGACCTTATTCACTTTAGAAACACGCCTATAACCCAAGATGGGGGTGGAACGGTATATTCTATGAACGCCAGTAGAGAGCTTTCAAAAACAAAGCAGTTTCTGAGAAAAGTTACCAACGGAGATCCGGTTATTACGGCTGTGAGGAATTCTTATGGCCAGGACGAAATTACTGTTGGCGCTTATAAAAAAATAACCCAGACAACCGGGGGGTTTATGCCAATGGGAGGTGCAAGCATGTCATTTTACCCTACTTTTGGAGGAGGTGCATCCTGGAATCGAGTTACCCGCTTTAAGGCACTTGCTAATCCTTCTTCCGGGCAACATATTGAAGGAGAAATGAAGCTTTCTGTAGCAGAGCAAATACAAGAATTTTCAGAGTCCATCAAAATTCCAGAGGATGGTTCATCTGTATTTGTTGCTAACAATTATCATCAGTTTGCCTATTATGACAAGCAGGATAAGAAACTTGTAGTGATTAAGTTTCAATAGGACCAAGTTTAGCTAAATTTGTTGGATGAGCATTGAATTGCGCAGTCATATAGAGAAATTCAGCCCCCTTACGGATCAGGAATTTGAGTACATTTTATCCCATTTTACGTCGCGTAAGTTTAAAAAGCATCAGTTTCTAATTCAAGCTGATAGCCCTGTTTTTAATGATTTTTTTTTTTAAAGGGGTTGCTAAAAGCTTCATTCACTAATTCCGACGGTAAGGAACATATCCTCCAATTTGCAATGGTTGACTGGTGGATCTGCGATTACCAAGCCTATTTCAACCAAACTAATGCTACTCTTGATATAGTTTGCCTTGAAGATGTTGAAGTACTTTGCCTCTCGCTTTTAAACCGCGAGAAGTTGTGTGCCGAAATACATAAAGTCGAGCATTTCTTCAGAAGGAAATCAAATGGAGGCTATATTGCCCTTCAACAAAGAATCTTATCATTAATGAATAATAACGCGAAAGAGAGATATGAGCAACTTATGCAGCAACATCCTTCTTTAATTCAGCGCGTTCCCAAATCTCTTATTGCAGCTTATCTCGGAGTTTCGCGCGAGACTTTAAGTCGTTTAACCAGTTAAAGGGCTTCCTTTTGTGATAGCCTTAGCATCTTTTAGTCACCTTTCAGTTTCAACGATCTTTTTTCCATCGATTGGGAGCCCTTTAAGGTGTGACTTACCTCACATCAAATTAGTGACCTCATTCCTGTGCTAAGTCTTGCCTTAGCTACAATTTTGCGAAGGAAATAAAGCAAGACTATGAATATAAATTTTAAGGTTCTACGCCGCCTCTCCACGGCGCTTATACTGTTTCTGACACCAGTTGCAGTACTTTCACAAGGAAATACCCACATCAAAAAATCAAAAGCTATGAAAAAGAAAATTTTATTCGTGGTGACTAGCCACGACAAAAAGGGATCTACTGGAGAACCTACGGGATATTATTTATCTGAAGTCTCCCATCCCTGGGAGGTGTTGAGAAATGCGGGATTTGAGATCGACTTTGTAAGTCCGAAGGGGGGAAAGGCGCCCATAGACGGATTCGATTTAACTGATGAGATTAATGCCCGGTTTTGGAATGATAAGGTTTATTCTGATAAGATTAATAATACCTTGAGTCCTGCTCAAGTGAAGGCAGCAGAATACGATGCAATTTTTTATGCAGGAGGGCATGGCGCCATGTGGGATTTAGCAGAAGATACAAAATTGGCAGCCATTGCCCGGGATATATACGAGAGAGGGGGAGTAGTGGCTGCTGTTTGTCACGGACCAGCCGGTCTTGTAAATATCAAGCTTAGCAACGGCAAATATCTGATTGAGGGGAAGAAGATCAACGCATTTACCAACGAAGAAGAGACAGAAGTTAAAATGAATGAGATTGTGCCATTTTCTCTCGAGACGAAATTGATAGAGCGAGGGTCAAAGTTTGAGAAGTCTGCACCCTGGCAAGTTCATGTAGCTATTGACGCAAGAGTGATTACTGGACAAAACCCACAGTCTGCCAGTAGTGTGGGGAAGGCGATTTTAGAGATTATAAACAAATAAATTTTCAAAAATAAAATGGATTTACAATTAAAAAATAAAACTGCTTTCATTAGCGGATCAACAGCTGGAATCGGTTACGCAATAGCCGGGCGCCTCGCTGCAGAAGGTGCCACAGTCATTATCAATGGAAGAACTCAGGGTGCGGTTGATGCAGCTGTTCTAGCTTTGAAAAAAACATCATCTAATAATAATGTTTCAGGTATTGCTGCCGATTTTTTAAAGGTAGATGAGATAAACGATTTACTCAGAAATCTTCCTCCTATTGATATCCTTATAAATAATGCAGGAATATTTGAACCAAGACCCTTTGAAGATATCTCAGATGAGGATTGGTTCCGCTTTTTTGATATGAACGTAATGAGCGGTGTACGCTTATCGCGATACCTGTTCCCTAAAATGTTAAAAAACAACTGGGGACGGGTGATTTTTATTTCAAGTGAAACGGCCGTTTCGGTGGCAAGTGAGATGGTTCATTACGGAATGACAAAAACTGCGCAGATAGCAGTCAGCCGCGGTATGGCCGAGCTTACAAAGGGTACAGGAGTGACAGTAAATTCTATTTTACCCGGACCAACAAAATCAAGAGGAATTGAAAGCTTTATTTCTGAAATGGCTGAAGCTGCTGGGATTTCAGCACCGGAAGCCGAGCAGAACTTCTTCAAAGATATCAGGCCAACATCTTTGATTCAACGTTTCGCATCAGTGGAGGAGGTGGCCAATACCGTAGCTTATTATGTTAGCCCTTTGGCATCTGCCATCAATGGAGCTGCTATCAGGGTTGAAGGCGGAACGATAAAAACAATCATATAGTTGGGAAGTGTGCACCTTATACATTTTACTGTATAAGGTGCATTTTACTCTAGTACAAGCTTCTGATGGAATAATAGGAATATATTTAATAGCTTCGCCCCTTCAAGGTTAATTATGTTGACAGTAGAAAAAATTGGGGGTACTTCAATGAGTGCTCTTTCTGAGGTGATTGATAATATCATTTTGTACAATCGGTCTGGCGAAGAGCTTTACAATCGTGTCTTTGTTGTATCGGCATTTTCCGGTGTTACTAACCTGCTCCTCGAAGATAAGAAAACCGCTGAGCCGGGCGTTTATCACCGTCTGGCTAATAATGAAGACTTCCATCAGCCGCTCCAACAATTGGTTGTACGATTGAAGGAGATCAACCAGTCTTATTCTCATCTCGGACTCGATCTTGCTGCAGCAAATACATTCATTGAAAGCCACGTACTAACCGCGCAGGGTTATCTCGAAAACCTTGCTAACATTCTCGCTTCTGGATATGTTAGCCGGGAGGGTATCTTACTTGCCGCACGCGAGATTCTAGCTTCAATAGGAGAAACGCATTCTGCATTTGTACTGAGTAATATTCTAAGAAAAAGGGATATCAATGCAATATTTGTAGACCTCGGCGGCTTCGGTGACCAGCGCCCTTTCACTATTGATCAACGCATAAAAGAGACTTTCTCTTCAATAGATCTGAATAGCTGCTTATGTATTGTTACGGGTTACGCAAAAGGAACTGAAGGTATTATGCGCGAATTCGACCGTGGCTACTCGGAAGTTACTTTCAGTAAAATTGCAGGAATTCTTAAACCTGAAGAGGCCATTATACACAAGGAGTACCATTTATCTACTGCGGATCCTGGTATTGTTGGAATAGACAACGTGAAGCCTGTGGGATATACTAATTACGATATTGCAGATCAGTTAGCGGATGTAGGCATGGAGGCCATCCATCCTAAAGCTTCAAAACCTCTTGAAATTAGTGGCATCAACCTTAGAATAAAGAACACTTTTGAGCCTGCTCATCCAGGTACACTTATAACAAGGGAATATGTATCTGTTCTAAAGCGGGTAGAAGTGATCACCGGGATTGATAAATTTCTTTTGATCGATGTTTATGATCCCTTGATGGTTGGTAATGTAGGTAGCGACCTGCAGATCATGCAACTATTTGCAAAGCACAATGTTAGTTATACGTTTAAAACGACAAGCGCAAACAGCATTTCGATCGTTATATGGGAATCGGATTTTAAGAAGCAATTGATCGAAGACCTGGAACAAGCCTTTGAGAAGACTGCCGTTGAGCCTGTTGCCATGGTCTGTCTTCTAGGGACAAATATGGATCAGCCTGGCCTCCTGGCAAAAAGTGCTACCGCTCTTGCTAAAAATGAGATTAATATAATCAGTGCGGGGGTGGCCTTAAGGAAGGTAAATATTCAATTTATTATTGCCCGTGAGCAATTTAAAACTGCTATAATCGCACTGAATGATGCAGTGGGGTAGGGAAGATTATCAACCGGATTAGCAGATCCGGAAGTAAAGGGAGGATCAAAATATTGGGTATAACATTAGTCAAACTCCTACCTCCGAAATCAATTTAGAAGTAGCTACTGTTTACCTACAGGTTTGTTCCTCCTCATTTAACTGATATGAAAGCTATCTTAATCCCAACAGATTTTTCAGAATCGTCTTTCAATGCAGCTCTTTGGGCTGTCAATCTGAGCAACACAATACAGATTTCGTCTATCCTCTTATACCATTCTAAAGCCTTGCCCTCCCGGGCTACCGAGTTACCTCTCGTACATAAACAAACAAAAACTTTATTAGAAGGATTTAAAGAAAGGCTTATACCTCATGTGAAAAAGGGTACAGGTATAGAAACCTACTTAAATGATTCTCTTCTTATTGATGGGGTCTCAGATCTAGTTCAAAGGCATAAGGTAGAGTTAATTGTTATGTCGACAACAGGAAAAGGCAGAATAGAAAGAGCCATAGCAGGAAGTAATACTTTGCATATTATTTCCAAATCATCTATCCCGGTAATATTAATTCCAGAAAATGTTAAGTTTGAAGAAATCAGGAAAGTTGCCCTTGCAACAGACCTGAATGAAGTAACCAAATTTACCCCTGATACCACTGTTAAATGGTTTGTTAAAGAGCTCAAAGCACAACTACTTATCGTGAACGTTTGGTTTTCGGAAGAGCCCGATCCGGATGTTAATTCCGAACTGGCTACCTTACAGCGGATGTTTGAAAGCGAGCAACCAGAATATCACTATATCAATGTTTCGAATATAAAGGAGGGGTTACTGGAATTTGCAACTTGCCAGCAAGTTCAAATAATCTCGGTAATTGGTAAAAAACACGGCTTCCTGCAGCGTTTATTTCACAAAAGCGTAACCAAGGATTTCGCCTTGAAAACTTATCTGCCGATCATCATTTTCAATAGTAATTGCCTGGATGGATAGTCGCGAATGAAAAAAATTAAGATTATCTCATCAGAAATTTCAATAATTCCTCTAATTCCGCGATAAATACTACCTTAGGGGTATTAAAACAAAATTAACTATGTCATCATTTGCAAAACTAAAAGAACTAATTGCTGCAGCAGAGGCTGATGCAACTGCATTTTACGAAAAAGGAAACAAGGCTGCAGGTACTCGTCTACGTAAGGCCTATTTAGAAATCAAGAATGCAGCGCAAGAAGGTAGGGCAGAGGTAAGTGAGCTGAAAAATAAAGAAAAAGAATAAGAACAATAACAATTGTTTTGGGAGGTTGCCAGCGTTCTGGCAACCTTTTTTCGTATATATGCCACTAAAACATTCCGTGGGAAATAGCTTAGAAAATATTTTCCTAAGGGTGGATTTAATGTAATCTCCTGTATCAGTTAAACGTTATAAAGTTTTAATACAACATGAAATTTATTTCCATTCTTAGATATACCAGCTGCCTTTCTCTTATCTTTTCTGTAAGTGTCTCTAATGCTCAATCCACCCTGCAGGCAGGGAAGTGGCGAGGAACATTCTCTTTTAAGGACGGATCGGAAGTGCCCTTCAATTTTGAAGTAACAGGTAGTCGTTCTAGTCCTAAGGTTTACCTGATTAACGGAGATGAACGTCTACCTGCTGATCGTGTGATCTTTAAAAAAGACTCTATTATAATTCCTATTGATCAATTTGACAATGAATTGGCCTTCAAGGTTGAAGGAAAGGATAGGTTGTCAGGGAGCTTTCGAAGGCAAGACAAATCTGGACAAGCTCTGGAAGTTATTGCAGAATTCGGAAAAACATATCGCTTCACATCTTCGCCGGCTAAGCAACAAGTTGATCTGAATGGGACTTGGGATGTGGTCTTTACTAACGCAGATGGAGTGGAAACCAAAACAGTTGGTGTATTTAAACAGGAAGGATCCCGCCTTACTGGCACTTTTCTCAAAACTACGGGAGACGCTCGTTTTCTTCAGGGCGATGTTTCCGGAAAGGAATTTAGCTTGTCCTCTTTTATTGGTATAGCGCCTAATTTGATAACCGGATCTTTCCTTGATTCAAATACCTTTAACGGAGAATCAAAAACTCCTTCAAGTACATCAAGAATTAGGGGAACCAGGAATTCTGGTGCCAAACTACCTGATGCTTATTCCTTAACCCACCTTAAACAGGGGTATCAAGGATTCACCTTTAGCCTTCCCAATGCAAGTGGGGAAATGGTTTCCATTAAAGATGAAAAGTTCAAGAATAAACCCCTCATTCTAACACTTACAGGTACATGGTGCCCTAATTGTATGGATGAAGCTGCTTTCCTTGCTCCATGGTATAAGAAAAACAAGGTCCGCGGAATAGAAGTGGTTTCGATACACTACGAACGAAAAGTAGATCCGGATTACCTTAAGAAAGTACTAAGCCGTGTTAAGGAAAAATATGGGATCGAGTATGAACAGCTAGTTGGGGGACTTACGGATAAAAAATCAATTTTTGAATCGCTTCCAGCGCTGGATAACTTTGTGAGCTATCCAACAACCATTTTTATCGACAGGAGCGGAAATGTTTCTAAAATTCATACGGGATTTAATGGCCCTGCTACGGGTAAGTATTACGATGAGTTTATAGAAGAGTTTAATAAAGAAGTGGATAAGCTTCTTATACAGCATTAACAGGCTGTATTCCTTAAAATTGAAATCATTCTCACAATAATTTTCAGAACTTCGCGTTATAGATGAAATTATTATAAAAAACTTAACGGGAATTGTCTTTGGTACATCTGAAACATACAGCTTCTAAGGAATCTGCATTTATAAAGAATGCAGGCTTGAGGAAGTGTTTCAACCATTTGATGTATTCCTTCCTCCAATGCAGTAAAGACTTTATTAATTAAGCCCCTACCAGAATGGTTCGGGGCCGGCGAGATATTTTCATGTTATCTGCTGATTAATAAATGTTTATGAATAACCAAATACAGTACATCTCTTATTTACGTCAAATTGCTATAATCTTTCAAGTATTAATGCGAGCTCTTCTGGCTTTGTATTGTACGTTGGTTTCTGCTTACTCTCATTTCGGTTACTCCTTTAGAACAGCAAGCAAAGACTTTATTAATTAAGCCCCGACCAGGATCAGGCTCGGGGCCAGTTTCTAAACGAAAGTTTTTTTACTGTCTTAATAAAGTTTTATGAAAATATATCGTCGTGTATCTCTAATAGAGATATGTTTCGTCTTGCTTTTTGTATTTAATTGCCAGATTGTATTCCAATCTATAGTTAAAGATGGACCCGTTCTAACAACGTTAGCTATTTTATTTTCCATCCTTCAATTTTACTTGTTAGGTTATTTCGGGGCCAAACACAGATTTTTAGGAACAATTTCTTCAAGCCGAGCCGCCATCGCTTTTTTCAAAGATAAGAGCACAGCTCGTGCATCAGAAGAAGTAAGCCCTCCATTAACCATTGCAGAAAAGGCGCTGGTTAGGAAACGTGCCAGAAATATCCAGGTGAAGCAAGACAGTTTAACACCCAATGCTAATGATTTTCGAACTGTACTTACTGCCCCCATTACAAGAGTGAAGGTTGGAACGGAACAATGCTCTAATCCCTATTTTTTAAGCATATTAAACTCAACTGCTTTAGGCGCTTTTTCTTCAGAAGAAGTTTATATAACAAGTCAGGGAGCCAGGCTTGGAAAATTTGGTTTGTTTACAGGCTTGACGGGTTTGAGCGCTGCTCATATCCGTGGTGGCGCTGACCTGATCTGGCAGTTTCCGCTCCTTATATCCAGCGTTAAAGATTTCGAGTCTTCAGATGAAATGGTGTTTTTTAGGAGGAATGCCCTGCGTCCCTACATAAAGATGGTCGAGATTAATATCAGGCGGGATGAGAGGTGGCAATACGGAATGTGGGTCGACGAGTACAATCGGATAAGTTTTGAGAAACAAAATAGAGATTGGGAGAAGAACGTTGGAGATCTCGCTCAAATTCTAACGATTCTTTCCCGACTTCGTTTTCTTGCAGAAGGAAAGCCGGTAGGGCTGCGCTTAACTTTGAGGAAGGAAGAGGATGTAATAACCATATCCCAGGCAATTCAATGCACATCAATCATTCCCGACTTTATAACTATCGATCAATTGTCTGATTATCGAATCCTTAAAAATGTTAAGGATTATTTCGAAAACCTTCGTATCCCAACTACCCTGATTTATTCCGGTCCTATAGTATCAGAGCTGGATTTACTCCGGGCTATTTCCTTAGGGGCATCCGCCTGCGTTTCTACAGTTGCGCTGATCAAAGCAATTACCGCAAGTTCATTTTCTTTCGCTAAACCAATTACAAGGTCTGTTCAGTTAGCGAATTATCATAGAAATACAATCTCAGCTCTATACACACACACACACACACACACACACACACACACACTTAAATAAGATCAAATGAAAGATTCCCAATTAATTATCCTTCAAAAGGATATGGACCTATTAAGTCAGCATCTTCAAAAAGCTGTTCTTTCGGATTTTAACAGGAAGAAATTACTACTTGAACTCCACCATGCTAGGGTGGTACCCTTGGAAAAGCTTCCCTATGATGCAGTTGCGCTTAATTCTTTTGTTGAAGTATTAGACCTGGTCAGCAAGCAAAAGTTCAGCTTTACACTGGTAGCACCAGCAGAAGCCAATCTGAAGAAAAATAGGATCTCGGTATTTGCGCCTATGGGTATAGCACTTTTAGGATATTTGGTTGGAGCCGAAGTTCAGTGGGAAATGCCAGGAGGGTTAAAAAGCTTTAAAATTTTGAAGGTAGTACAGAACGCAATTGAACAGCAAGTTGAATGACGTTCATGTCTCAAGCATTGGCAAACGTTAAAGGTGATTGAAGAAATCATTCAAGTTTAATTAATACTTTTTATCAAATTTTATGACTAATGATCCTCTCATTCTTTCTGAAAGCGAGTTTCACATTCTGAAGGAATCTTACAAAAAAAGCACTCTATTAACACCGCACAACCAAAACAGGTTATGTAATGAATTGTCTAATCCAAAGATTGTAGATCGGAATAATCTTCCGTCAAATGTTGTTTCTTTATTTTCAAAGGTATTACTATGGAACATGAGTAAAGGACAAAATTTTACAATTAAAATTGTGCTTGTACCCACAGGTTCAGATAAAAGCATAGAAATATCTTCTTATGATCCCCTGGCCGTTGCCCTTCTGGGATACAGGGAGGGGAGCATAATTGAATGGGAGTTCGGTGATGAAATCGAAAGGTTTAAAATTTTGTCTGTAAGCAGAATAGAAGGGACTTCAAAAATTTATTCCTAGATGAGGTATTAAAGGCTTTTTTAGCTGAAACATATTGTGGAGGTGGTCAGTATAACAAGGAAGGCCTTAGGCAACTTACTAAGACCATCTCCATTTATTATGCCAGATCTAAAACGTTCGCTCTTTCGGCTCCTTTGCGTGTATTTGTTTTTTTGTCTTTTCAGCTGTGGAGATATGCAGGAAGTAAGATATACTGTTGGCTTTTCTCAATGTACAGGTGCTGACGATTGGCGAAAGAAGATGATGGAGGATGTACAGATGGAGTTATCCTTCAACCCGGATATTGATCTGATCTACCGCGATGCCAACGGTAATAGTGCTACACAAGTCCGTCAGATTGAAGAACTAGCTTCTCAAAAGCTAGACCTTTTGATAATTTCTCCTAATGAGACTGAGCCACTTACTCCTGCTGTGGAGGCTGCTTACAGAAAAGGGATCCCTGTTATAGTATTGGATCGCAGGACTACATCTAATCATTACACTGCTTTCGTAGGTGGAGATAATCTTGAAATAGGAAAAATAGCCGGTAAGTATTTAGGAAGTTTGAAGCCTAAAGCGAGGGTTTTGGAAATTACAGGAACTGAGCATTCATCTCCTGCGAGGGATAGAGGCAAGGGATTTTCTGAAGGAGTAAAGGCTTATCCTGGGATAAAGATCGTTTCCAAAATATCCGGTGCCTGGCACCGGTCTGTGGCAAAGGATCAGTTACTTAAAAACCTTTCATTGTTAAAAAACATAGATGCCGTTTATGCTCACAATGATGAGATGGCCTTTGCTGCCCGCCAGGTTTTTGATTCTTTAGGAATAAACCGGAATGCTAAGTTTATCGGCATTGATGCGCTTCCCACTGCGAATGGAGGTATTCAGATGGTAGCGGAACGAAAGATAGATGCTTCTGTTTTATATCCAACCGGGGGAAAGGAAGTAATTAAAGTAGCTGTCAACATTTTAAAAAAACGACCTTATATAAAGGAGAATAAACTGCCGACGCTTGTTATCGACTCCTCTAATGTTCACCTGATGCAGCTTCAATGGAAGGTGATCAGTGGGCAACAGGAAGATATCATCCGGCAACAGCGCTTGATGGAGTCGCAACAGGAAATCTATAAAAGCCAGCAGTTTACTTTAAGGGTAATTGTAGTAATACTTTTTCTGGCGATTCTACTTGGAATAGTTGCATTAAGACAATGGATCCGGGCTAAAAAGGCAAATAAAGCGCTGGAACGTAAAAACTCGGAGGTACTTAGTCTTAACGGACAATTACATGATCAGTCCGAGCACCTTAAAGAGGTAAACGAAGAGCTGCTTGCGCAATCACAAACCTTGCAGAATATGAATGAGGAACTGCAATCGCAGGCTGAGGAATTACAAGCACAGTCAGAAGAGTTGCAAGTCCAGTCGGAGGATCTACAAGTCCAGTCAGAAACTTTACTCCTGCTGAACGAGCAACTTCATGCGAAACGTTATGAGGCAGAATTGGCACAGGCAGAAGCAGAGAAAGCTGACAAGGCGAAAAGCATTTTCCTGGCTACTATGAGTCATGAAATTCGAACTCCTATGAATGGAGTTATCGGAATGGCTTCATTACTAGCTCAGACCGAGCTGAGTGAGGAGCAGGAAGAGTATGTGCAAGTTATCAATACAAGTGGTGAGGCACTGCTGGGTGTGATAAATGATATATTAGACTTCTCGAAGATTGAGTCAGGACACATGGAAATAGAACATCATGAGTTTGAGTTACGTCAATGTGTAGAGAACGTAATGGACGTATTTGCAGGAAAAGCTGCTCAGATAGGAATAGACCTGATCTATCAAATAGACCATCGTTTACCTGCAACAATTATTGGCGATAGTTTAAGGCTTAGACAAATCCTTATCAACCTGGTAAGTAACGCGGTTAAGTTTACGAAGGAAGGCGAGGTTTTTATTAAGGTATACCAACAAATGAGTAATGATTCTAGTTTGAACATAACCTTCGAGGTGTCCGATACTGGGATTGGAATACCTGAAGATAAACTTAACAAACTTTTTAAAGCGTTTTCTCAGGTTGATTCCTCTACAACGCGGAAATATGGAGGCACTGGTTTGGGTTTAGCAATAAGTGAGCGGCTTGTAGAACTTATGGGCGGTGAAATTGGTGTGAAGAGTAAAGAAGGAGAGGGAACTACGTTCTATTTCAACATACTATCTAAGGCAGCTGAAAGTGCGGTTAAGCATTATATCACTTTTGGACGTGAAACAGAAGGTAAGCGAATTTTGGTGGTTGACGATAACTTGAACAATTGTACTATCCTTAGAAACCAGCTGGAACTATGGAAGTTGTCGGTGAAGGTAGCGCTTTCTGCGGCTGAAGCTCTTAGTGTTCTTAAAACAGAAAGTTTTGACCTCGTTATATCAGATATGCAAATGCCTGAAATGGACGGGGTGGAGCTCGCTCAGTTAATAAAACAAATAGCTCCTTCTCAGACCATTATTTTGCTCAGTTCAATAGGAGATGAAAGTATGTCAAAGTATCCGCACCTTTTTAGTGCTGTGCTTACAAAACCTGTAAAACAACAGCAATTGTATAAAGTAGTGCAGACGCAGCTAAAGCAAAAGAAGGATGAACCTCAGATATCAAAAGAGAAAGCTCCTTTATTATCGGAAGATTTTGCAGAACGGTTTCCTCTACAGATTCTAATTGCTGAAGACAACCTGATCAACCAAAAACTGGCGGTAAGGATATTGAATAAGTTAGGATATGAGCCTGAGGTAGCACCTAACGGAAAGCATGCGGTTGAAATGGTAGATAGCAAACAGTACGATCTTGTCTTTATGGATATGCTAATGCCGGAAATGGATGGTCTTGAGGCTACTCAGGTAATAAGAGAGAACGCTTCAATTGTTCAGCCTCATATTGTAGCGATGACTGCAAATGCTTTAACTGAAGACCGGATCAGATGTATAGAAGCAGGCATGGACGATTACATCTCGAAACCGATAAATTTAGATGCTTTGATAAAAGTGCTTGAATCAGTTCCGGTGAAAAGATAGGGCGTGAAGTAGCTGGAAAATATAGCTGGAGAACTCCTGTAAGCTCTTGGTGCGCTACTCCAGCTACATCTTAATTAGGATATTTAAAGTTCCCGTATCACCTTACAAGGATTACCTGCCGCAAACACATTTGCTGGAATATTTTTCGTCACTACACTACCAGCTCCGATGGTTGTGTTATCTCCAATGGTAACACCTGGACAGATAATAGCACCTCCCCCGATCCATACATTATCTCCGATGGTAATAGGGGCAGCCAGTTCAGGACCTTTGATTCTTTCTGCTGCAATGACCGGATGATAGGCCGTATAAATTTGAACGTAGGGGCCACACATTACATTATCTCCTATGGTTACCTTTGCGCAATCAAGGATAACGCAATTAAAGTTCATAAAGAAGTTTTTACCTGCAGAAATATGAGAACCATAGTCGCAAAAGAAAGGTGGCTGTATGTCAATAGTTGAGCAATTTCCCAGTAAGTCTTTTAAAACAGTCTTCCGGTCTTCCAGCGGAGCTGCGATCATTAGATTATATTTAGATAAGAGGGCTCTCGCCTTATCTCTCATCTCAACTAATTCCTTATCTGATGCCTGATATAACTCGCCATCAAGCATTCTTTGAAGTTCGGTTTTATTTTTCATAGGTTGTTATTATTAAATTAATAAGCTTAAAATTTCAAAGGATTTTTTGCAAAGTTATTTGTAGGGGAAATACAAGCGTGGTTTTACTTGGAATCTTATTAAAATTTTACACGTTTGAAAGTCGCCGTCAATTCGTTAATCTTATCGCCTTTGGTTTGATAGTAAAGAATGGCGTCGTGGGTTTTTAGAATACGTTTAGTCAAACTTAAACCGACACCACTACCGCTTTTTCCGGAGCTATTGCTTCCGCGTGCAAAGGTGTTGAATAATAGGTTGGGATTATCAATTTCTGGAACCGGACCATTATTAATGAAGCTAACAGTGAGGGTATGATCAAATACAGTTATTATAGAGCGAACAGATTTATCTTCGGAATAGAAATAGGCGTTCTTAATAAGGTTTGAGAAAGCTACCTTCAACAAGATCTCATCTCCCTGGACTTCTACACCGATCGACTCGGAGTTGTTAACAATGTCGAAGCTGAACTTAAGTTCTGGATGGATCAGCGAAAAGTCCTGAACAACAGCGAAGATTACTTCATCCAGCCGGATCATCTTGAAAGCCTTTCTTTCTGATACTCCTTCAATCTCTGAAAGCAATAAAAGTGAGGTCACAATCTCTGATAACTGGTGAATATCGTGTAATATTTTTTTTTGATTTTCCTCCTGCTGTGATTGCCCGGGCATTATTGAATTTTGGATGACTGAGGTGATCCTGGCAAGAGGAGTTCTTAATTCGTGGGAAGCATTTGCTGTAAACTCTTTTTGTCGTTGATAAGCTGAATCAATACGGTCCATCATCTGATTGAACGCTTTTGACAATTGTGCGATCTCATCATTCCTTGGATGCAGGTCTATCCTCGTTTGAAGGTTCTTTTCGGATATCTCCAGCATCTGAGACCTTAAGCTGTCTAATGGTTTAAGTCCCGCCTTACTAACATAAAATGAAAGGATGAGAACTGAGGCTGTGCCAAAAATAAAGCCCAGAAAAAGAAGATACTTTAGGTAGGGAACCTTATTCGCTTCAAAGTCGTCCAAAGCCGAGACAACCACATAATAAGGTTTGTTGTTGAAGTAATAGGCTTTGGCAACTATATGATGCCCATTTCTACGCAAAGCAAGATGGCTTTTAACCCGAAGCTTATCAAAGTCGGCCAAAGTCCAGGGGTAATAATCGTTGTTATTGCTGGTGTATACCGGCTGATAATGTTTATTGTATATGGTGGTTTTCTCGTCCATCAGCTTGTTGGCTCTGTTTTGGTCGAACATGTCTAACAGAGCAGGATTCATTTTTCCAACCCTTACGAGAAACTTAATGGACGTTTCTCCTCTTTGAAATAGGCGCGTCCGAAAATCATCTCGTCTGTATTCTGAAAAAAGGAGGTAAACAGCAATCAGCACCGTTGCCAGTACGAGAGAGAAGAGCAGGCTGAAGTAGATGGAAAAGCGCCGTTTTAGATTCATTAATCCTGCAATTTTAGACAGTAACCAAAGCCGGATTTATTATGAATAAGTTTTTTTGTAAAGCCTTTATCTATTTTGCTCCGGAGAAAATTAATGTATACTTCAACAGTATTGGTTCCGGTTTCAAAATTGATGTCCCAAACTTTAGATGCAATAAATTGCTTTGAAAGGATCCTCCCTTTTGCATTTAATAAAAGTTCCAAAAGTTTATATTCTTTCAACGTAAGATCAATTCTTCTCCCCGCCCTAAAAACCGTTTTGTCAATCAAGTTCACCTCCAGATCATCTATTTTTATAAACTGATTTTCTTGCAAAGGCTGTTTGGTGTACCTGCGCAACAAGGCTTGTATCCTCGCAAGTAGTTCTTCGAAGTAGAAGGGCTTAATGATATAATCATCTGCACCAAGATTAAATGCCTGCAATTTATCCGATAAGGAGCCGTATGCTGTCAGCATCAGGATCGGAGTTTCTCTGCAGATCTCCCTGATCTTTCTGCAAACTTGTATGCCATCTATTATAGGTACATTTATATCAAGGATAAAGAGCTTATAATCACTCAAATCCGACTTCAACACGCTAAGCCCGTCTTCCATGACATCACAGCTAAAATCATTATTAGTCAGGAATAAGTTAATTTGCGATGCTACGGTTTTATCATCCTCTAATAATAATACTTTTGCCTGCTCCATCCAGTAGATAATTCATTGCTTTAAATTCTCGATTAAATTAGTTGTTTTAAAATACCGCTGCGAGAAGGCCTGGCAATTTAATTTTTTTTTAATTTTTTATTACATCCTTTGTATATGAAATAAGGGCTTTATAGCCTTTACCATTTGTTTTGGATAATTATTATAACAAGATAGCTCTTCAGTTATCTTTCAAGATCAATTGTGATAAGGTTTAGGTTACCCTGGTGCTCCCATAGCGTCAGGGCTTTTTTTCCGATCGAGGATATGTAAAGATTAAAGTATCCTTTTAAAATGTTCTTCGATTTCGGCGCCTATCAAATTTGCTTCTTCCTGACTTATATTACCACTTACAATACTCCAGGAGTTGTCTCCATTGTTAATCATCGAAACCTTGTTACCTTCCATTTCAAAATCGAATGTTTCTGTTTTATGAAGGATTTGCAGACTAACAGACTGCCCTCTCATATTAACCTTAATTTTAAACGGTTCTTTAAGTATGCTCATGTGCAGGTGTATTTAATAGTAATAGATAAATTACTATTGACAATCTTTTCTGTTTCTATATTACGTGGTTTTAATTTTTTTTTAACATTTTATTTCATCCTTTGAATAGCTGATAGCGTAGAAGCTATTTATAGTTTTTCTTTAGTTTCTTTGTGTTTTTTTCGGTGGGGAGGCTTAGAGTTTCATTTGCTTGTAGACAGGTGTAGTTCTATGTTAGAAAGCTTTGCCAGGTTTGTCCGGTTCTATTGCCAGTGCCATTACTGCAAACCTGGTAGCCTCATCGTACAGAGTTAAACCTCTCAAGGTTTTTTAAAAACGCTGCCTATTTGTCCCACTGCCTGTATCTTATCTGTAAAGGCTTGTACAAGATAGGAGTTGGAATGTTGAATATCTGAAAGGTCGCCCTGCTCGAGTTGACGGGGGTAAATTATTATATAACTATTCTCTTGAAAATAATTGCTTAAGTAATAAGGTAACTTTCCGAGCTGTTCATTATAAGATATCTTTGCCTGCCTTGAGCTTATAATTACAAAAAGATCGTCTTGCTTAAGTTCGCGACTAAAGATCAGAAAGTCTTCCCACCGCGCGAATTCATTAAATACTAATTTAATAGATCCTTCCATTATTTCTGATGCGCGTTTCAGTTCGTTGGTGGTCTCCGCATTTGCATAAAAATGGAGAGGGATGCCTGCTTCCCGGGATATTTTGACCACTTTAGTAAACCAATACAGGAAGCCGGGTTCAAATTCAGCTTTAGGGGGCACTACAACCAGAATTTTTTTCAATGTGTTGAAGGGCTGGCAAGGTTTGTAAATGTAGACAGTTTCAGTTATCCTTTTTAGAATTGGCTCTGCTGTAGGCCCGAAGAAATTATTTTCCTCAGCATTCCGATGCAAACCAATTACAAGGTCGGTAATGTTGTATTCTTTCGCGGTGTAAATTATCCCGTGACTTATGTTAACGTCGTGCCGGTTTAAGGGTATGATCTGACTTGCCGTTGCTGTCGCATGTACAGTTGCTTTATTTAAAAGCTTTTTTCCAAATGTTCCTGCCGTTAAATCGCTTTTATCATCTCCATTCACATGTAATGCGTAAATATCAGCACTGTCTGTGCCCGACTTCAGCATCAGTCCGAAATCTATCAGATCACCAACGGTGTCTTCATAGGCCAGAGATACAAGTACACGATCGGTGGAACTTTCATCCTTATCTCCGATGTTTTCATTCTTAAGTGCAAGTTTTTGTGCAGCCTTCTCAACAGCAAGGGAGCTAATAGTACAGGATATGAGGATTAAAAGGATAGTTCCATTTAACACATCTTCACTTAATAAGCGAATTGGATCTCCTGTTTCAGTCTCTGTAAGAATAATATTATAGCCAACGAGTACGATGGCCAGTGTTGCACCTACTCTAGCATTGCTCAATCCGAAGATAAGGTTACGGTCGAGATTACTTAATTTAAATGATTTTTGTGTTATGTAAGCAGCTATAAACTTGGTTGCTACGGCCAAGATAATCATTACAATTGCCACTTTTATGGCTCCCAATCCTTTGAAAAGTACACTAATATCTACAAGCATGCCCACTCCTATAAGGAAAAATGGAATAAAAATAGCATTGCCAATGAAGTCGATCCTGTTCATAAGAGGCGAGACGTGCGGGATAAAACGGTTCAGTGCCAGGCCCGAAAGGAATGCTCCTATAATAGGTTCAAGACCTGCAAGTTCCGCAAGAAAAGAACCAAGAAATACCATTGCCAGAACGAATATGTACTGTGAAACGTGGTTCTCATAATTTTTAAAGAACCACCTGGCGATTAAAGGGAAGATTACAAAGACAACAGCTCCAAACAGCAAGCAACCGATGCCTAACTTTAACCAAAAGGAAGGTCCGATATCCCCTTTAGTCATTCCTGTTACAGCAGCAAGAACTAAAAGAGCGAGTACATCGGCTATAATTGTTCCCCCGACAGTGAGGGTCACAGCCTTATTTCGTGCTATCCCGTATTTGCTTACAATAGGATAAGCCAGAAGAGTATGTGTAGATAGCATACTGCCAATTAAGAAAGATGCGGGAATATTGAAGCCCAAAAGATAAAAGGCTGATAGGGAACCAAAGGTGAGTGGAATTATGAAGGTGAAAAGTCCGAAAACCAGGCTTTTCATTTTGTTTTTTTTAAACTCCTCCATGTCGATTTCCAGCGCCGCTGTAAACATTATATAAAGTAGCCCAACTGTTCCAAATAACACAATGCTACTATCGCGCAGGAGCAGGTTTAGACCGTAAGGTCCGATTACAATTCCTGAAAGGATAAGGCCAATGATATGCGGAATCCTGATCTTATCGAAAAGTATTGGTGCAAAAAGGATAATAAATAAAACCAGTGAAAAAATAATCACTGGATTTTGTAAGGGAAGTGACAGATCAACTGCAGAAAGGATCAACATTTTAATTGTAGTTAAAGGTTTACAGCTTTGTCAGTTTTACCGAGTACCGAATGCGGCAATCATCTGCTTTTATTATCTCACGAATACCCTCCAGAGATCCTTCACTATTCTTTTGCTGAAGAGTTACGATCATTTGGGTATTAGCCGTCGCTTCCAGGTTTTTTAGTTCAATATGTTCATTCCTGAAAACTCCTTTATACGTTCTGGTAACTTCTTTCTGGTTAAGGACTTTGGCAACAATAGACGTTCCTTCGTAAGAAATTTCCCATTGTTCATTTTTAACATCTCCTATTGCTGAACCTTCGCATGATGTTTCAATACATTGCATGCTCACGGTCCAGCGGCCAATCAATTCAGGCTTATAATCTCCTGCAGTATCCGTTAGAACTTTTGTTGTATCTGTAGCGTTTTTAAGAAGTAAAAGTGAATCCTCTTTTATCTTCAGCTGGATTGTTAATGAGTCAATGAGGCTATCACGGATCGCGAGAGAATCTTGTATAGCTTTGATTTTGTTATCAGAGCTGCAAGCATTAAAGACTAGCGTTATGAGAAGAATTAATACAAGAGGCTTGATATTCATTCAGATGAATTTTAACTAGTGTTGTTGGATAGTATGGGTTAGATACAAAGGTAGAGACAGATATTAAAAAAAAATTAAAAGGAGTAAGGTGGGTATTCATTCCCTCTTATTCCTCTTTTATTAGTTCAAAGTCTGGCTTCATCTGCTCTTCCTTGTTTTTATTTGTTCTTTTCAATACTTTCCGCCCTGGAACTAGTGCATGTTATGGTTTGTTTTTTTCGGTGCTTCCTCTTGTTAATTCTGCTGTCTCTTACTAAGGTAGCTAAAGGCCAATATGAAGGAATTATTTACGCCGACGTGATTTTGAAGGACCGTAGTATCGTAAGTGGAGCAGTTCGGTGGAGTGGAGGGCAATTGCTTTGGACTGATATTTTACTTGTTTCGAAGAAAGAACAGTATGCTCTAAAATATCTTACCCGAAATCAGATCAATGCGCTAAGTGATCAGGACGAGGGGATTGACTGGGAGTTCATGAACTTATGGAAGGATAAATTGCCTGAAAGAAGGACGGAGCTACTATGTCGTTTCGGTGATATAGCCTCAATACATGTTACAGGGGCGATGGATGCTCAAATTTTTCTCAAGAATGGCTCTAAGTTGAGAGTAGTTACTGATAGCAGGGAAAACCGCCATTTAGGTAAGGATATTACTGTTTTTAGTCCTCAGTCTAGAAAAGTTGCCTGGAATTCGATTAGTCGCGTAATTTTCAAATCTTCTCCAGATAACTTCAATCCTTTCAATGCTGATCTTCTTTATGGCACCATCTCGACGAGCCAGGGGGAGCTAAGTGGATTTATCCAGTGGGATAAGATTAAGTTCCTTACGAGCCAGCGGCTCGAAGGTAAACTTAATGATGTTGAAAGGACAGATACAGAATATCCCTTTAATATGATTGCTTCCATAGAAAAAAGAGACAAGGGGGCTATAATCAAGTTTGATTCTGAAAAAAAGGTCTTTCTGAAAAATAACAGGGATGTTAATGCCTCAAATCACGGAATAGTAGTAATGCACCCTGCTTGGGGAAGGGCTATTGTTGATTGGGAAGCCTTTAACTCTGTCCGATTCTCCAAAATGCCGAAAGATCTCGGGTACGCCTCTTACCGTTCACCCAAGAGAATATATGCGGTCGTAAAAACTAACGAAGGGGAAGTAGTTAAAGGTAATTGTATTTTCGATCTGGATGAGCAATGGAACGTTGAGCTATTAGAAGGCAGGAGTAATAGCATAAGTTATCAGATTCCTTTTAATTATATAAGCAATATAAAAGTTATCAGTGACCAGGAGTCTAGAGTTACATTAAAAGATGAAAAAGTGTTGACTTTACACAATCATAATGATGTTACAAGTAATAATTGGGGAATTGTTGTTTTGCTGGTAAATTCAAAGCACAGATACATTCCCTGGTCAAAAGTCAGGGAGATTTCATTCAAGTAATGTTAAAGCCAGGTAAATCAGATCAGGATAAAAGTGACGGGAGATTCTTTGCCTTTGCTTGCTTTATTGGAGTACTCCTCATCTTTTCTTTAGGGTTTAGCTTAATCAAGGCAAGTGTCGAACTCTATTATCTTGTTGCATTTCTTTGGATTATTACAGTTCTTACTCTGCTTTGGATTGGTAACAATTATTTGTTTAATCTACTGGATCGTTGGTTGCCCTGGGCAGGGCCAACTACAAAGCGTTTTTTTACCCAGCTTCTATTAAGTTGTGTTTATTCTTTGGGGTGTATTAATTCTACCTATTATTTATTTAAAGTGCAGAGCTCAGAAAGACCTGCTGTCGAGCAGATGCTGGTGTTGAACGTTTACGGCCTGCTTTTTATCATTCCTGTACTGTCCATCAATTTTGCTTTGTATTTTATGAATAAATGGAAAAAGGCGCATTTGCAGTCTGATCTGTTGCGGGAGGAGAATTTACGCACTCAGTTAGAGTCGCTTAAGATGCAGCTGGATCCGCACTTTTTATTTAATAATTTAAATGTATTATCCTCACTTATAGAATTAAATCCACAAGTGGCTCAAGACTTTCTTGACAGGTTTGCAGATGTTTACCGTTATGTTCTACGTTACAAAAGCGAGGAACTGGTGCCCCTTAACGTTGAGGTTGAATTCATTCATTCCTACATTTTTCTTTTAAAAAAGCGATTTGGAGAACAATTGATATTTGAAATTTCTATTCCCAATAATTTATCTGACGGGGTTTGTATCCCGCCTCTTACACTACAATTGCTAGTGGAAAATGTAATAAAGCATAATAAGATCTCGGTTTATAATCCTTTATTTGTCGGCATCTATATGCTAGGGGATAACCGGTTGTTGGTGCAAAATACCTTTCAACCTAAAGCTACAGTGGAAACAGGGATGATCAAAACAGGACTGGAAAACATACGTAAGAGGTATGCTTACCTCTCAGATATGCAAGTAGAAGTGGGGGAGGATAGTGCTCACTTTAAAGTTAGTTTACCACTTTTGGAAATGTATTAAGAACACAAGAAAAGGAATAAATAATGCGGGTTTTAATATTTGAAGACGAACCATTAGCCGCAGAACGTTTGGTAAAGCTGTTGAATGAATATAACAGAGAAGTTCAGGTTATGGCTATTATCCCTTCTGTCGAGGAAGCAGCGGAGTGGCTTCTTGCTAATGTCTTGCCTGATCTGATCCTGACGGATATACACCTTGCTGATGGGCTTTGCTTTGATATATTTAAAAAAGCTAAGGTAAAGTGCCCTGTGATTTTTTGTACGGCCTATGAGGAATACGCATTGAAAGCATTCCAATATCACAGTATAGATTATCTTCTTAAACCGGTTAAATATTCAATGCTGGAACAAAGCTTGCAAAAACTGGAGGAAATGAAGGGCAGCGCCAGGCCTCTGACCGAACCAAAAATAGACGGTTTTATCAGTATGATGAATGCGCGAAATATCACTTACAAATCAAGGTTTATGGTAAAGCTCGGCGCAAAAATAAAGGCTATAAAGGTAGAGGAAATCGCCTATTTCTATTCTCATGATAAATTGAATCTCCTGGTAACCCGAGATGGATATCAATATCCTGTTGATTATTCGCTGGAAGAACTTATTCAACTTTTAGATCCCACGTGGTTTTTTCATGTCAATCGGAAACTTATAATTCATATCGATTCGGCTAAGGAAATTCACCCTTATTTTAAGGGGCGACTTAAGCTGGTACTGGAACCCGGATTAAATGAAGAAGTTATTGTAAGCAGTCAACGAACCCCTCTATTTAAAGCATGGTTGGATCAGTAGGATTATTATTTTTTTACCCCCTCAATAATAAAACCCACTACTTTATCACAAAATTCATCTGTTTCCTTCAGCCATTGTGAGGGGTATATGGGTTGTGAAAGGCTGCTAAAACCTGCGATTACCCAATGGGAAAAGAAACTTATTTCCTCCGCCGAAAGCTTTTTAAATTCACCTAGCTGAATACCGCCAAGAACAATTTCTTTTACAAATCCTACCTGTGTCTCTTCAAACTCTTGTTTGATACGGCAAAAGGTGTCGAAGTTGTCAAACATGCTCTCTTGTATAACGTGCCCAAGGTTTTGCATCTGCTTTTTTAATTCCAGTCGCTTAGATAAAAGGGCTTTTAGTTTGCCCTCAGATCCTATAGCCTTATTGACCTCCTCCCGGATGGCCTTAATATGCTTTTCTACTTCATCCCGCACTACAGCCTCGTAAAGCTCAGTCTTGCCCGGGTAGTAATAATACAAAGTGCTCTTCCCTTTACCTGTAGCTTTTGCAACATCCTCCATAGTCGCCTTTTTGAATCCGTATTGAGTGAAGACATTCCTGGCTGCTACTAATATCTCCTGTATTATTTTTTCATCTCTTTGATTTGGATTCATCGACTGAATGGATTTATTATTCTACTTTTTATAAGTGTTAACGGGAAAACAGCAGTAATCGTTTGCCTTTTCAATAAATATAAGAATTATTTATGGATGTGTATAAGTTATTACTTAAAATCTACTAGAGCGATATAGTCAAAGCTGAGTAAGAAAAAAGTCATTCTAAAATTGCTTTGCTTATAGATCAGCTAATTGTATTTTTTCCTTGTTTGTAAGATTGCAGCCCGTATTGATTTGATGGAATATTCGACTAATTTTGTTTCATAGTCGATAGACTAATACTAAAATTTAGAAAATATGAAAAAGTTAATTTTATCAATCGCATTATTATCAGGTCTTGCATTTTCTTCGAAAGCTCAGACCGAAAAAGGAAAAATCATTGTTGGCGGTACAGCTTCTTATACATCTTCAAAATCGGATGCTTCAGGAGCAAAGGCTGCAGAGAATCTTTCTTTAGTTCCTAACATTGGTTATTTTGTAGCTAATAATATTGCTGTAGGTACAGGAATTGGATATAACTATTCCAAAATAGCTGGCGCAAGCTCTTCGGGCCAAAATGAAGCCTTTGTTGTTAGTCCTTTTGGACGTTACTACGTAAACCTCTCTGAGCAGTTTAAATTTTTCGGTCAGGCAGCTGTACCAATGGCCTTCGGTACTGTGAAAGCTACTGACGCAAATGGTGAAGCTGGTGATAAAACAGGCACATCAACTTCTATTGGGGTGGCTCTTTCTCCGGGTTTTGCTTATTTTCCAACAAAAAAGGTTGCAATTGAATTCTCTTTCGCGGGCGCATCTTACAACAACCTAACTGTGAAAGATAAGAATGACGATAAAATCAAAGGAGCAGGAAGAGAAACTTTCGCTGTAGGTACGAGTTTCTTTACCCCACAAATTGGTGTTCAGTTCCACTTCTAGGAAAATCAAGCGTATGAAAATAGGAGCTCCAAAAGGGCTCCTATTTTTTTGTTGAATGCTTTTTTATCGTTGAGGCACGAACAATAAGTTTTGAAGGTAAGCGCTCGTTCTGTTTTACATTGTCGGGTTTCCCTTTTAGCAGAAAAATCAGATTTTGAGTCGCCAGTACTGCAATTTCGCGGGCAGGAAGTACGACGGTTGTTAAGGCTGGATTGAAAACAGCGGTAGCAGGAGAGTTTGAAAAGGCAAGTATGCCTAAATCCTGGGGAATTTTCAATCCTAATTCTGCGCAAGCTTCATAACAGGGGAGGACCAGGTTTTCAACTGAGACAAAAACTGAATCGAACTGGGCAGAATGCAACTTTTTCTTTATCTCCTGTAAATTCTCCTCCCTGGTTTGCTGGTTGCAATACATCATCTCATAATTCACGTCATTGTTCCGTACCAGCGCATGTAAAAGCCCCTGCCTGCGCGCGGTATCAGTTGATGTATTAGGTGAAATACCCAAGTAGAGAATATTTTTAAATCCCTGCTCTAACAGGTGTTGACCAGCCTTAAAGCCGGCATCAAAGTCATCAGCTGTTACACGACTGAATGAGGAAGGTCCGTCTACCCCAACCCGGTTAAACAATACAAAAGGAATATCAGAAGTAAGGCAGGAAAGATGATCCAGTTCTTTGGCATCTAATGATAGAGAAATTAGCACCCCATCCACTCTTCCTCCCGACAAGAGTTTAATAATTGCTGTTTCCCTATCGTGACTATCCTGAGTGATGTAGATCAGAACATGATACCCATACTGATTGGCTACACTATGAATGCCATCTATGGAGGCAGCAAAAAAGCTGTTTTCAATCTCAGGAATAACTACCGCAATCGTCTTAGTGCTCTTTTCCTTCAGCATTTTTGCATAGGGGTTAGGCTGATAGTTTAACTTCCTGGCTAGTTCGCAAACCCTCTCTTTGGTAACCGGACTTACCTCGTAACTATCATTCAATGCCCTTGATACGGTCGAGACAGACAAATTCAACTGCTTAGCTAAAGTGCGCAGATCAACTTTTTCAGAATCTTTTTTCATGTCAGAGTGTATCCCCTTTATCCTCTTTTACAATACTATTTCAGAAAGCATAAAAGTATACAAAGTATTTTACATGAATCAAGGTAAATGCGACGACGATGCCTAGTACTCTAAGCTTATCTTAAAATTATTGGAATGATGCAGTATTGACTCCAGTCTGTTGTTTTTAACTTCGTAAGTGAACGTTTCTGATTCTGTTTCCTGGACAGTTCCGTTAACTTCTATCTTTCGTGTGACTTTTCCCGGTAACCGATTTAAAGAACTTAGCAGGGCAAAATTGTAGACCTGGTAATCTTCTGCAACCAGATGCCAGGGTTCAAGAAGAGAAAAGGGATTTATATAGAAATTACCCGAGTAGTTCTCCAGGTCAAATATCACTTTCGTTCCTGGGTTGGACTGGCCTATTGTAGTGATTTTATAAGGCCTCTTTTGATTATCGTATTCATAAGTAGAGGTGCTTTTTAAGTTACTTCTGAGATCATCGAATTCGTAATACTTCATCGTCTTTAATGTCCCGTCGGTATTATAGTCAAATTCGAGTTTAGTACCAGGATAAGAAGTTCCCACTAGTTTTTCAACAATGCTGCTAATACGTCCATGGCTGTTATACTCATAATTTTCCTCCATCAAGTTTGATTTAATAACCTGGGTTAGTTTCTTGTTGGTATAATTAAAATCCCTTGTCATTGTGGTTGCGCCTGTACTTCCTGCAATAGTTTTTTTCAGTGTACTATCAGCGTTATAGGAGTAGGTTTCTGTTCCTGAGTTTGCCCATCTAATCGTTTTAACCAGATCTACTGTATATATAGGATCGGTAATGATTTGCGGCGAACTTTCTTTTTTACAAGAAGAGCTTGTAATGAAGGTAGCAGCTGTGAGAATGGAAAATAAAGTGTTTCGGGTTTTCATGTAAAAATATTGCGTTTATTGAATTACGGTAGTACTTAGAAAAACGCTACAGGCATAGGAGCAAAAAGAGGGGGAGACGAATGGCTTAACAGAGACTGTCTGCTTAAGTCGCTCCAGCCTCTGTTGTATCTGAACTTATTTCAACTTTTCTTTAAAAAAGTCTATAGTACGAATCCAGGCAAGCTCTGCAGCTGTTTTATCGTAACGAGGAGTAGTGTCGTTATGGAAACCATGATTTGCCTTAGGATAAATATAAGCATCATACTCTTTTTTGTTCTCTTTAAGTGCTGCTTCATACGCCTTCCAACCTTCTGTAATGCGTGTATCAAGTTCAGCATAATGCAGAAGGAGAGGGGCTTTTATTTTAGAAACTTCTTCTATCGGAGGCTGACCTCCGTAAAACGGTACAGCTGCATCAAGACCAGGAACCTTGACTGCCATCATATTTGATATCCATCCCCCGAAACAAAAACCAACCACACCAATTTTGCTGTTACAATCTTTGTGCTCTTTTAAATAGTCGTAGGCAGCAATGAAGTCTTCCAGCATTTCATCCCGGTTACGCTTACTTTGCAGATTCCTTCCCTCGTCATCATTGCCCGGATAACCGCCCAGGGGGCTAAGAGCATCAGGGGCAACAGAAATAAATCCTGCAAGTGCAGCTCGCCTCGCAACATCTTCGATATGGGGATTAAGTCCTCTGTTTTCGTGAACAACAATGATTCCACCCAGTTTCTTTTTCGCATCCACCGGCTTAGATAATAAGGCTTTAATATTTCCTCCTCCTTTTGGCGAATTATAAGTGATATATTCCGATTTCAAACGCGGGTCATCCGATTTTACCTGTATCCTATCCTGATAATCGGGCATTAAAAAGCTCATCAAAGAAGGAACCGTTAATCCTCCTACTGCATAAAGGCCAAGTTTCTGTATAAAATCGCGCCTGTTGATGCGACTGTGAGCATAGTCATCATACAAATCAAAGATCTCTTGTTTAACATCTTCTTTTTTAATTTCGCTCATAGATAAAGGAGTTTTATTTTTTTCTTTTGGCTAATATAATATTTGGTTTGGGTGTTTTCTTAATGTCTTCACCAAGATAAAAGCTTAGATGAGGAGGTTGGTTGTATGATACATTCTGCCAGGCAATGCTGAGACGATACTGGGGATCATGCATGAGCGTATACATCCGATGGCTGGTTGGAATGGTAGTAGTAAAGATCCGTAGTTCATTTGTACCAGCAGCAAGCACCATCTCCTCACGCCAATCGCCGAACAGATCTGCAGATAGATTTGGAACCCCACGCCCGTTGCCTCTTTCTCCGTTTGGAACGTTAAAGATCGTTCCAACCTTATATTTATGAATAGCTCCCCGGCCTACCAGTTCCCGGGTAAAATCTCCGTCCCACCAGATCGGCCATGATCCTGTTGGTGTATCACCAATCTTTTCTCCTTTCATATTGTATAAACCGCCAGAATTAGACCACCACATCTCCGCGCCTGGGTTTGAGGGGTCGATATTTTCTGCAACGCCCCCGCCAACATCTGTATCCATAGAGCCTTTAAAATATACTTCTCCTGTACGAGCGCTATATACAGCTACTCCGGGGCCGGCACCTGCTACATATCCTGAGTCTCCTTTTGAGTGATCTTCTATTTCATGAGGCCCAAATACTTCAAGTCCCGGTTTATTTAGATCCAGGTCGCTTACATGCAGCGCATCTCCATGACGAAAGCCAGTAGAGAAAAGGCCCTTTCCATTATCGTCAACCACCATTGCTCCATAAACAATTTCGTCCTTTCCGTCATCGTCTACGTCTGCAACCGTCAGGTTGTGGTTACCCTGCCCGGAGAATGGATTTTTCCCATCTTTGGTGTCGAAAACCCACCGGGAGCTAAGTTTTCCATTCCGATAGTCCCATGCTGCAAGAACAGTTCGTCCGTAATAGCCCCTACACATTACCACACTCGGTAACTTTCCATCAAGATAGGCCGCACAGGCAAGGAAGCGATCAACACGGTTCCCACTGTTATCGTTACCACCATTTCCCCCCGGGCCACCCCAGCCATCTGTAGGATATCGTGAAGGGATATAATCCGTAGTCGCCAGGGCTGCTCCTGTTTCACCGTTAAATACCGTAAAAAACTCAGGTCCTTCAAGTACTTTCCCAAGAGTTCTTGATTCCTTACTCCTGAAATCTTTGGTAGAGTCTCCAATTACTTTTCCTTTTCCGTCCACAGTCCCGTCAGCAGTTTTCATGGCTACTTCAGCTTTTCCATCTCCATCCATATCAATAACGATGAACTGGAGATAGTGCTCCCCTTCGCGAATGTTTCTACCAAGGTTTATAGTCCATAATAATTTACCATTTAATTTATAAGCTTGGAGTATAGGTTTATCGGTTATTCCATTAAAGGAATTATCCAGTCCTTTCCCTGTTTGGTGAACTATAAGCTCATATTCCCCATCTCCATCAAGGTCGCCGGCAGATATATCGTGAGGTCGATATCCGCCTGGAGTGTTAAGGGGTAGAGATAGAAATTGACGTACCGCTGCATTGGGCAGTAATTCGAAGGGTTTATCTTCGCCTGCTTCTTTGCCATTAATGATCGCTCTTACATCATAAGAAATGCTTTGACTAAAACCAGCCCAGGTGTCGATGAAGTGAGTTGCTCCTGTTATTGGATGGTTATTTAGTCTTACCGGTCTGCTGTTCCCTGTCTTTCTATAGATATTGAAAGGAAGATTAGTTGGTTCTGTTCCCAAGAGACGCCAACTTACGAAAACTGAATCAGCCGCATAGCGAACGGCTACGACACCCCGGTCCAGGTCTTCCATCACACGTTGTCCATAAACGTCCAGACTTATAAACACAAAGAGTAAATAAGAGAAATACTTCATCATAATTGGTTATTATAAGAGATTCTAAAAGCATCTAATGCAGGACGTTTCAGGATGCCTGCGATCATTGCCAAAACCAAAGATAAGGGAGCTTTTGGGAAGTGCTGGTAAAAAGTTGATTACACGAGTGCTCTAAAAGGAAGCTGAAGAATTTTTCCGAACCTGGCGGCAGCATGGTGTACTTGTACCGTCCAGTCATCGGCTGCATCTTCGTTTGCTCCGTCAGAGATGTACTTAAGACAAACGAACGGAATATTTTCCCTCATTGCGATCATAGCCAAAGCATAAGCTTCCATATCTACAACATTGTAGGCCTTGGTAAGATGCGCCATTTCGAAGTTATCTCCTGTGCCACATACACCCTTCTTTAGATTGGCCATGTCAAGACCATAATTCAGTTGGGCAGGAATTCCTGATAAAGGGGTTTCATATTGTTCATAACCTAAACCTCTCACATCCATATCCCTTTGAACAAATTCAGTACAACACACGACATCCCCTTTTTGAAAAAAGGCGCTTCCTGCAGAACCAAGGTTAATGATCACTTCGGGCCTTTTATCCTGAATAGCTTTAGTAAGTTCGTAAGCTGCATTTACTTTACCAATTCCTGTAATCAACTTATTGTAGTCTTCAAATACGTCTGCAGCTTCAGAAGCAAGGGCAAAAGTAAAGAGTACATTTTCAGGAGCAAATGAGTGATTTTCGTTGATTACAATCATGTTTAAATAGTTGAACTTTACAAAAATACTCAAACCAGGTCATTCTCCTTAAATGATTTATCTAATCAGCCCTTATCTCGATCCTTCGGCTTCAAAGATGCAACATATTCCATCGGAGTCATCTTAAACTGTTTCTGAAAGTTCTTCCCGAACACAGACTGCGAGGCATAGCCAACCATATCTGCTATCTCGTAAATTTTATAATCCCTGGTTGCAAGAAGTTCTGCAGCTTTTCTTAACCTCGTTACGTTTATAAGCTCTTTAGGCGATAGTGAAGATAGCGACTTTATCTTCCGATAGAAAGTTGGGCGGCTCATGTTCATTAGGTCCGCCAACGTATCAATGTCCAGATTCGTATTCTTCAAATTCTTCTGAATATGCTCATCCAGCTTTTTAAGGAAAAGTTCGTCTGTTTTTGAATAAGCCATTACTCGCACATCTTCAAATGGCGAATGGGCAAAGTGATCCTTGATCTTTGCTCTGTTCTTTAAAAGATTGTTTATTTGAGCTATAAGGTATTCGGGAGAAAAAGGCTTTTCGATATAAGCATCTGCACCAACTTCCAAGCCTTCAACCTTAGCTTTATATGTGTTTTTCGCCGTCAGGAGTATTAGGGGTATGTGGCAATATTCCACGTTCGATTTAATCGTTTGGCATAATTCAAAACCATCAATCCCCGGCATCATTATGTCACTTACTATTAAACTTACTAATTGTGCGTCAAGGATCGTTAGAGCCTCTGATCCATCGGAAGCTGTAACTACCTCATAGGTATCCGAGAGGATTTCGGTTAGGAAATCAAGGATATCTTCATGATCGTCAACAACTAAAATTGTGTCTGCCATTTCAAAATTTTATTTGCCGAGTACGAATTCAAATTTCTGTCTTATCGGCAAGGTTAGTTCAAAAATTGTTAGTTCGTTATGTGTATTTAATAATTTAAGACTTCCCCCATGCAAATCAGTTAATGATTTTGCCAGGGATAGGCCAATTCCAGTACCTGGTTTATTTCTTCCATTTGCAGCTCGGTAGAAAGGTTCGAACACCTTCAAACGCTCAGCGTTTGAAATACCAGGACCGTCGTTAATGAACCTTATAGTAAAGGTTTGCTCATCGACTTGTGGCACAATGAATTTAACCTCAACAAGGGCCTGACAATATTTTACTGAATTTGATAACAAATTACTTGTGATTTTAATTAAGGCTTCGCGGTCAACGAATGCGTAAAACGGTTCTTTTGGCAGGTTTTCAACGATGTTAATCGCCTTTTTTGCCGCATCTTCTTTAAAGATAGTTACCTGATGTTTAAGTAATAAAATCAGGTCAACCTTTACGAAATTGAGTTCAAACTGGTTGATCTCTGCTTTCCTAAAATCAAGAAGCTGACGGGTTAGTTCCAGCAGCCGCATCGTGTTCTTTTCTATCATCAGCAGGTTCTTTCTGATGGAAGGTACTTCCTCAATTCTTTTCAGAGCCCGTTCTGTCGGACCTTGTATAAGGGTAAGAGGAGTCTGTATTTCATGGGCGATAGTTGTGAAAAATTCAATTTTGGCCTGATATACTTCTCTTTCTTTCTCCAATTCATAAAGTTGAAGTTTGCTTCGATTCTTTCTTTCCATTCTTATCTTATAGTACCTGATGGAGTAATAGACCAAGAGGGCGAGGGAAATTGTATAGATCAGGTAAGCCCATTTACTTTTCCAGATAGGTGGCAATACTTTAATGTGTAAAACCTTTTCCTGGGCAGGCCAATTTCCAACGTTACTTTCTGCAATAACAGTAAAAGAGTAATTGCCGGGAGAAAGGTCTGTGAAATAAGCCCTTCTGTTGCTAGATAAATAAGTCCAGTTCTTATCAAGACCGGTCATCTTGTATTTATACTTTACAACAGAAGGCGAAGAGTAGCTTAGAGCTGCAAATTCAATATTAAAGTTAGATTGATTGTAATTTAGAATGACAGTGTCTGTATAATTAATAGACTTTTTTAATATTGAGGAGCGCCCGGGTATAACTTCCCGGTTATCGATCTGGAAGCCGGTGAAATATAATGCAGGAGGATTATGCGAGCCATTAAAAGATTCCGGTTTGAAGGAGATCATTCCTTTTACGCAGCCAAAATACATCTTTCCATCCGGAGCTTTATAAGCCGAATTGTAGTTAAACTGATCAGTTAACAATCCGTTTGCCTGGGTGTACACCTTGAAGTGATCATTTTCAAGGTTAAAACAGATCAAGCCCTTTAAAGAACTGATCCAGAGACGACCCCTCTTGTCTTCGAGTGCACGGTAAACATTATTTGTAGGAAAACCAGTTTTGGTAGAAAACTTTTTGAAGGTCTTACGGTCTTTCTCCAGACGGATCAGACCTCCTCCTTCAGTTGAAAACCACAGCCGGCCGTTGCTGTCTTCCATTATACCCTGAATCAGAAAATCTGATTCTTTCCCTCTATCGCGGCGACCATAAAACCGAATGTTACCATTTTCACCCGTAACCGGATGATAAAAGTACGCACCATCGGTCAAACTACCTGCCCAGACAAAACCTTTATGATCCTGGGTGATAGAATAGATAAAGTCACTCTTTGGAAAGTAAGGGTATTTATTAAACCTTTTCCCTTTTTCGTCGAACGCTAAAAGGCCTCCACCAACAGTCCCGATCAGGATGGTGTTTTCGGCTGTCTTATAGATGCACATCACAAAATCGCTCGAGTTGCTGCCAGTTGATTTAAGTAAAGTAAAGCGGTTTTTGACATTGCCTGTTGCGGGGTTTATTACTTCAAGCCCGTGAAGATAAGGCCCAACATAGATAGCTCTTTTGTCGGCAAGCAGGCCATGGATATTGGGGTACGAAAGGCTAAGCGGTTGTCCATTAGATGTGTAAATACTAAACTGACCAGTATTAATGTTAAATTTATTTAATCCTGCATCTTCCGTTCCAATCCAAATCTCTTTCCCGTCAATGCTATGAATCTCCCTTACGGCACTACCCGATAAGGAGTTCTTTGAGCTAAGCGGATAGTACTTTTCGAACTTACTTGTTTCACGTGAGAAGTAGTTTAGACCTCCAAAAAAAGTACCTGCCCAAATTCCTCCTTCTTTATCTTTACAAAGAGCGTAGACCGCATTATCTGATATAGAGTAAGGATCATCCGGCCTTTTTTTTAAGTTTATAATTTCACCTGTTTCTGCATTATACCGGTAAATTCCGCTTTCTGAAGCGATCCAACAGTTATTTCCTTCTCCGCCAATTATATCCCTTATATAAACCTCTGTTCCGTCTTTATTCTTGCTAATCACTGGTTTTAATTTACGAGCCTGCACATCATAACTTTGCAATCCTTGCTTTGTGGTTCCCACTAAAACTTCAGTACCTGAACAAAATACCTTGCTTATTGCCTTTAAGTTCTGGCCGATACTTTTATCAAATATTTCGAACTGGCTTAGGTTATTGGTTTTGATATTTAGTTTTTTCAGAAAACCCTTGCTGTCTCCCAGCCACATGTCTCCGAGACTGTCAATGGAAAAACATGTAGCTAAAACACCTTTGTAAGTAAATAATCGTGTCTTATAATTGAATCTGAAAAGCTTTTCCCTTGAAATGAACCATAAGTTATTCTCTCTGTCGCATCTCAGGTAGCTGATATCAAAATCCTCAGATTTATAAATTTTATGCAGCGACTCATCCGTCTGATCATACCTGAAAAGACCTGAACCTGTAGCTATCCAAATGAGGCCATTAAGATCCTCACAGATTGAATTAATAGTAATATCCGAAAGGGATCCAATGGAATTACTATTACTGATGGATTTGAAACTATAGCCGTCAAAGCGATTTAGGCCGCTTTTTGTTCCAATCCAGATAAAACCATTTTTGTCTTGCAGTAGGCTAAATACTGTGTTGTGAGTTAATCCGTTCTCTGCCTGAAAATGTCTGAAATAAAAGGCTTGCCCGCTTGCAGACAGCACTGTAAGGAGCAGAGTTAATAAAATAATACTTCGCTTAATTATAAGAAGCATGGCTAGCAGGTCAAAGATATAGATTCAAACATTTGGTTTAAAGTGTTCGAATACCGAAAACGTAACAAAAAAGCTAAAGTGCCTCATTACTCACTTTAACTGCACTTTACGTTGAGCTTTCCTTTCCAAATTGAGACGTTTCGATTAAAGTTTGATTAAATCGACATCTGAAGATTGCCTTATTTTGACCCTCGCAGTATTAAGACAGCGCCAATTAGCTTCTGATATCTATTTAAATAAAACTGTTATAAACACACAATTTCCATATGAAATTAAATTTTTTTCCGTTAATCCTCTTTCTGATTGTCTCTGTTCATAGCAGAGCGCAGGTGTCTAAAGCTCCTGCTTATCCTCTTATTGCTCATGACCCTTATTTTAGTATTTGGTCTGCCGGAGATACATTAAATAAGATCAGCACCTCTCATTGGACTAATACAGATCATTCACTCACAGGATTTATTAAAGTTGATAATGTAATCTATCGCTTCCTTGGAAGGAATCCAGCCTCCTACAGGGCTATTGTGCCTTGTGGTGATGAGGCGAATGTAGAAGTAAGGTACACAGAAACAGAACCAGAGGGAGATTGGAAGCTTTTGGATTATGAGGAGAGTAGCTGGAAAAAAGGAAAAGAGCCTTTTAGCCACGATACTAATCTTGGATCCACACTGTGGAAAAGTAAGGAGCTTTGGACCAGAAGAATTTTTGATTTTAAGGCAGAAGCAGGCCAGAAACCAGCTTTACGAATTCAACACGACGATGATGCCATGGTTTGGATAAATGGAGAACTTGTTTATTCAAAAAAAGGTAATTCAAGCAATTATGTTTATACACCTTTATCTTCCTCTGTAATTTCCAAGCTTAAAAGAAGCGGTAATGTAATGGCTATCTATGTTAGGAACACGGGAGGAGATAGCTATCTTGATGCTGGGATATCAGATGGTCCTCTGCCAGAAACTAAGTCTTTACTTGCTTCTCAAAAAAGTGTAAATGTAACTGCAACGCAAACTACTTACGATCTTACTTGTGGCAAGGTTGATCTCAAGCTAACCTTCTGCTCTCCTTTGCTTACAAGCGATCTGAGTATTCTTTCCCGTCCTGTTTCATATATAAGTTATTCTGTAAGTGCCAATGACGGGCAGGACCATTCCGTGGATCTATTCTTTGGTGCATCTACAAATCTGAGTGTAAATGTCCCCTCTCAAATGGTAAAAGCAGAAAAGCTTAAGACAGGAAATCTGGCGGTTTTAAAAGCCGGAACCGTTGAGCAACCTATTTTAAAGAAGAGAGGTGATGATTTGAGGATTGACTGGGGGCATATGTACCTGGCTGTTCCGACAACCTATAATGCAAAGTCACTTATTTTATCCAATGCTCAAGCGGATCCATTCAACTCAAAATCAGAGGGCCTTTCTGTGACTGGTAAAAACCTTGTGCTTGGAACAATCATTCCCGCAGGTAGAGTTGGTTCCGGAGGAAAGAGATTTTATACCTTATTAGGATATGATGATATCTTTTCTGTTCAATACTTTGGATCCAATTTACGGCCCTGGTGGAATGCCAATGGTAGTACAAAGATCCTGGATGTCCTTAACCTTGCTTCTCAGCAATATCCATCTATAGTCAGGAAATGCGATAGCTTAGACGGTAAATTATACAATGAAGCATTTAAATCAGGCGGTGAGGAGTATGCCAAGCTGTGTGTGCTTGCTTACCGTCAAAGTATTGCCGCCCACAAATTGGTTACGAGCCCCCAGGGAGATCTCCTATTCCTTTCCAAAGAGAACTTTAGTAATGGATCTATCAATACTGTTGACGTGACTTATCCCTCTGCACCAATGTACTTATACTACAATCCTGAGCTTTTGAAGGGTATGCTAAACGGGATTTTCTATTACAGCGAGAGCGGGAAGTGGAAGAAGCCATTTGCAGCACACGACCTGGGCACCTATCCTCTCGCTAACGGACAAACTTATGGTGAAGATATGCCCGTGGAAGAATCAGGTAATATGCTGATCTTGACTGCGGCGATAGCAAAGGCAGAGGGAAACGCGAATTACGCAAAGGCTCATTGGGTGGTGTTAAGTACCTGGGCCGAATATTTAAGAAAGGAAGGGTTTGACCCCTCAAATCAGCTTTGTACAGATGATTTTGCCGGCCATCTGGCCCGGAATGCAAATCTTTCTGTTAAAGCAATTTTGGGAATTCGTTCCTACGCTTTGCTTGCAGAAATGCTTGGTAAAACTGCGGATGCGGAGAATTATAGAAAGATTTCGGAAGAAATGGCTTTGAAATGGGTTGATAAAGCAGAGGCAGGAGATCATTTTGCTCTTACTTTTGACAACAAGAATACCTGGAGTCAGAAGTATAATTTGGTGTGGGATAAATTATTAGGATATAATATCTTTCCCAAAGAAGTAATAGAAAAGGAGATAGCTTTTTACCTCACAAAACAAAATCCTTTTGGATTGCCTCTTGACAGTCGCCGAACCTATACTAAGTCCGACTGGATAGTTTGGACTGCTACACTTGCTGATAAACCCGAGGATTTTCAAAAGTTTGTAAGCCCGGTTTATCGCTTTGCGACCGATACTAAAGGAAGGGTGCCTTTAAGTGATTGGCATGAAACCACAGATGGTAAAAATGTAGGTTTTCAGGCAAGAAGTGTAGTTGGAGGATATTTTATAAAAATGTTGGAAGGTAGATTTTTATTCAATAAAAAGTAGAGATACCATAAACCAGAAAAATGAGTCAAAAAGCGCTATGTATTATAATTGCTGCTGGAATTATTACTTCTGCGTCTCTGTTTGCTTTTAAACAAAATCCGGGCACTGCAATTCAACAGAAAGATACAAGACCTAACATTATTGTAATTCTGGCTGATGATCTTGGGTACTCAGATCTTGGATGCTACGGAGGAGAAGTTGAAACCCCTAATCTTGATTATCTTGCAGCAGAGGGCATCAGATTCAGAAGTTTTTATAATACCTCCAGGTGTTGTCCTACTAGAGCATCACTCCTGACAGGTATTTATAACCATAATGCAGGAATAGGAGAAATGACTGCTTCCAGGGTAGAATCGGGTTATCGAGGATACCTGACCGAGAATACTGTAACTTTGGCAGAGGTGCTCAAGACAGCAGGTTATAGAACAGCAATGACGGGTAAATGGCATGTTTCTAATACAGTAGAGCAGTCGACTGGGGAAGCGCAGTTGGATTGGCTCAATCATAAGACCATTTATCCCGCTTTCTCACCTTTAGATCAGTATCCCACTAACAGGGGTTTTGAAAAGTATTTCGGTACCTTATGGGGAGTTATTGATTTTTATGATCCATTTAGCCTCGTTAGTGGAACTACTCCAATTACCCAGGTTCCTAAAGACTATTACCATACTGATGCTATAAATGATACTACCTGTGAATATATTCGCGAGTTTTCGAAAGGGGATAAGCCTTTCTTTCTCTACGTTGCTCAGAATGCTCCCCATTGGCCTTTGCAGGCCAAAAATGAGGATATAGAAAAATATAAGGATACGTACAAAGCAGGATGGGATGAGATCAGGAAGAGGAGGTATGAGCGAATGGTTAAAATGGGATTAATTGATTCCCGGAAAACCGAATTATCACCCCCTGACGATGCTCAGTTAAGTTGGGATAAAAATCTTGATAAAGATTGGGATGCAAGGGCAATGGCTGTCCATGCAGCGATGATCGATGCAATGGATCAGGGCATTGGCCGTATTCTTCGAACCTTAAAAGAGACCGGAGAACTTGAAAATACCCTAATTGTCTTTTTAAGCGATAATGGCGCAAGTCCCGAAGATGCTTCGGCTTACGGCCCGGGCTTTGACCGGCCCTCACAAACACGGGAAGGGCGGAAAATAGTTTATCCAGTGAAAAAAGAAGTCTTACCAGGGCCCCAAACAACTTTTGCCTCCATTGGAAGGAGATGGGCAAATGTTGCCAATACCCCTTATCAATACGCTAAAATGGAATCCTATGAGGGAGGTGTCCGAACTCCGATGATCGCTTACTGGCCCCGTGGAATTAAAGCAAGGAAAGGAAGCTTCATTGATCAGCTTGGTCATATTACCGACTTTATGAAAACCTTCGTTGAACTTGCCAATGCTACGTATCCGACTACTTACAGAGGGCATAGAATTACTCCTATGCAAGGTGAAAGCTTAGTTTCTGCATTTCGGGGTTTACGTTCTGCAGGACATGAGGCTTTATTTAATGAGCATTACGGCGCGAGATATGCCAGGTACGGGGAATGGAAGATCGTTTCGAAAAGTGGCAGGGATTCAACCTGGCACCTCTATAAAATAAGTGAAGACCAGGCCGAAATGAAGGACTTGTCGCGAATGTATCCTGAAAAAGTAAAAGAAATGAGCAGGAGATGGCTCTCCTGGGCTGTACAGAATCAGGTATTCCCTAAGCCGGGAACTCCATCAAGAGCTGGTCACTAATGGCGATGGATTTATTACATCAAAATAAAAAGCACATAACACATACAAAATGATTAAAGAATTAACTCTTAGCTGCATTCTGGGATTAGTGCTTTCTATAACGGTACAAGGCCAAAACTGGAAAGCTATTGATGGGCGTATAAAAACTCAATGGGGAGAGGCCCTTAACGCAAAGAAGCCTCTTCCCGAGTATCCCAGACCTCAATTTGTTCGCCAGGGTAACTGGTTAAATTTGAATGGTCTCTGGGATTATGGCATTACACCTGTTAGACAAGGCTCCTTCAGGAAGGAGGGTAAAATATTAGTTCCTTTTGCTGTTGAATCAGCCCTGTCGGGAGTAGGAAGAAATGTGGGAAAAGATAATGTGTTATGGTATAATACCTCTTTTAGTCTTCCTGCAGGAATGAGGGGGAAAAAAGTATTGCTACATTTTGGAGGATCTGATTGGCGAACAACTGTTTCACTCAATGGAAAGATGGTCGGAGAGCACGAGGGAGGCAATGATCCTTTCAGTTTTGATATCAGCAAGTATTTAAAGGGCAGTGGGAGTCAGACTCTGACGGTTAAGGTTTGGGATCCGACCGATGAAGGCCCACAGCCAAGAGGTAAGCAAGTTCGTAAGCCAGGTTCAATATGGTATACGCCAGTTACGGGAATCTGGCAAACGGTGTGGCTTGAAGCAGTAAACCCTTCTTATGTAGAAAAAATAAGGATAACTCCAGATATTGATGCTGGTTCTGTTACTATCCAACCTTCAGTATCTCAAAAAGGTAGCCTCGTACGTGTATCCGCTTGGGACGGTACTACAAAAATAGCTGAACAGGAAATTGCAGCTAATGGACAGGCAGTACTTCCAATCAAGAATGCAAAGCTGTGGGCGCCGGGGAGCCCATTTCTTTACGATCTGCAAGTGGAACTACTTGAGGAAGGTAAAGTTGTAGATCAGGTGAAGAGCTATTTTGCGATGAGAAAGGTATCTCTGGGCAAAGATGCAAACGGAATCCAGAGGATACTTCTGAATAACAAGTTTGTATTTCAATATGGTCCGCTTGATCAGGGTTGGTGGCCTGACGGATTGTATACCGCACCTACAACGGAAGCTCTAAGGTTTGATATTGAGAAAACGAAAGAGATGGGGTTCAATATGATCCGCAAACATATCAAGGTTGAGCCGGCAATCTGGTATTACTTCTGTGATAAAGCCGGGATGCTAGTTTGGCAAGACATGCCGAGTGGTGATAATGGTGAGAACGGTTGGGAAAACCGTCTCGGAGTACTCGATAAACAGTCTGATCGTAAGAGGACACCAGAATCTGAGGCTATTTACAAGAAGGAATGGAACGCAATCATGGAATCACTGCACAATTACCCCTCCATTGTGGTATGGACACCATTTAACGAATCCTGGGGACAATTCAAAACTGCAGAAATTGTTGATTGGACAAAAAAGAAAGATCCTTCTCGATTAGTAAATGCAGCCAGTGGAGGAAACTTTGTTCCCGCAGGTGATATTATCGATATTCATAATTATCCACATCCTGCAATGCCGGATCCCGCATTTTACGGAGATAAGAGAGCATTGGTACTTGGGGAGTTTGGCGGGCTGGGGCTTCCAGTTAAGAATCATCTATGGAAACCGGCAGATAACTGGGGTTATCAAACCTTCAAGAATGAAGAAGAAATGTTCGGCAAATATTCCGAGTTTATAGCAAGACTCAAAGAGCTGATCGAAGCAGGGCTTTCTGCTGCAGTTTACACTCAAACAACAGACGTAGAGGTGGAAACTAATGGATTAATGACCTATGATCGTAAGGTTATCAAGTTTCCGGTTTCGAAGATGATGGATCTTCATAAGGGCTTATACACCAAGTGAATAGAAAGGCGATTGCGTTTATAGCGGGTGTCATGAACCTATTAAGAGATGAGTAATTAGTCCTACCTAAACCCTCTGACCTTCAAATTAGCCTGCCGGATTTCGTTTTTATTAACAAATCCGGCAGGCTGTAAGAGTCAAATTAATACCAAACCTCCTTTGAACCTAAACTTTCAAACCTGTCAGTTTAACGTTTTAGCAAGCCAAATTTGACACTTTTTAATCAAATATTGATACAAATCGACCAACTGTCAACCTCAAAATCCCCTTTCTTTGATTTATCAAATTCAACGTAAAAACATTGTTCTAAAATGAATATGATGAAGTGAAATTTGAGAATTGAACCAATTAATGGAGGATTAACTGACCAAATGATTTTATCATTAGCTCTATATATACACAGCTCTGGCCTTATTAAGGAAACAAATGCATCACATTTTAAGATTGGTTATATTGGTTGGGGGCCTCCATTCTTCATGTATGGAGGCTTTACCTATTATCACTTTTGATCGTTCGAATGCCTGTAAAAGAGTAATAGCACTTATCGGAAATGACCGCAACATAAAACTAACCCCGGATACTATATAAAAATGCAAGGAAGGAGGAACCTCTATGAGGAAATGAGTTGCATCATATTAAAAGTTAAGCGCCAGGATAGGTTGAATTCCTGGAAATGAAGCTAACCATCTTATTTTTATAAATAACGTCTTAAAATTAAACCTATTCGAATGTATAAATTTTATACTCAATGTACATGCAGTGACAGGAGCTGTATACCTTTAAAAATCCTTCGGACCATAAAATTTACCGTTGTTTTCTCTGTTACCGCATTTCTGCATGCCAGTGCGGTCAAAGGCTCGGAAAATATTATCAACCGCTCTGCCTCGATGATAACTAAAGTAAAAGCTGCTGTAAATCGTGCAGATGTTTCAGGAAGAGTCACAGATGAAAAAGGGGAACCTTTACCTGGCGTTAGTGTCAAAGTTAAAGGTGGAACTGCCGGAGTAGTTACCGGAGCTGATGGCAGTTTTAGGATCTCTGTTCCTACAGATAACAGTATTCTGGTGTTTTCCTTTATTGGATATAGCACAAGGGAAACTCCTGTGAATGGGCAATCAACACTTTCAATTAAATTGATGCCGGATGATAAGTTATTAAACGAGGTAGTAGTTGTTGGATATGGGACGCAGCGCCGTGGAGACGTAGTAGGTGCAATTGACCAGATCAAAGCAAGCCAAATTGAGGAAAGACCAGTTGCCAACCTTACACAAGCCCTTCAGGGAACTTCTCCAAGTCTTGTTATCCAGCAACGCAGTATGAATCCCAACGATAATTCTTTGAATTTGAATATCCGGGGGATAAGTACCTGGCGTAACAATTCGCCACTTTTGGTTATTGACGGGATGATTATGGAGGGTGTGGGGGAAATGAACAACCTTAACCCGAATGATATAGAAAATATTTCTATTCTAAAGGACGCGGGCAGCGCTGCTATCTATGGTTCAAGGTCTGCAAATGGTGTTATTCTTATTACCACAAAAAAAGGTAAGCTTAATATGAAACCTGCGATCAGGTTTAGTGGTATAGTTGGTTCACAACAACCTACTATTCTGGTTACTCCGGTAAAAGGATATCAAAATGCCCTGCTGCGCAATGATGCTTATGTGAATTCCGGTTCGAACCCTATTTATTCATCGCAGCAGATCCAGCAATTTGCAAGCGGTGATAGCGAATATTTTTTAAAGGGGATAATGAAAGACGGGCTGCAACAGAATTATAACCTTAGTGTGCAGGGAGGTTCAAGTAATACAACCTATTTGGTTTCTTTTGGTTATTATGATCAGGAGAGTAATTTTAGAGGCCCCGATTATGGAGCTAAACGTTATAACTTCCGCAGTAACCTTACGTCTAACATTGGTCGTTTAAAATTATCCTCTCTGCTGTCCTACGATCGTAATGATGGAAAATCTTACCAGGGAGATAATGGTTTTATAATTGCAGATGCTTCACGGTTACCTGTTTATAATAACTATGTTCTTAAAGGCGACAATGGCAGATATTATACAAACGATGTTCTCACGAGTGGCAATCCGTTAGCGAGCCTTGAGCAAGGTGGATACATAAAATCAGCCAATGATCACTTCCTTGCTAATTTGAACGGCGAATTTGAGATTCTTAAAGGTTTATCTGCAAAGGCATTAGTAGGGTTTGACCTTCGTCCCGATTACCGTTTGATTAGACGATTTTACTGGCCGCTTTACAACCTTTCTGGTGATGAAACGCCAGTTAATCAGCAGAATTCCAATAATTACAGCATCGAGGATTTTTCTGGAAAAACTACGCAGCTAAACACACAATTTCTTCTCGATTTTAAACGAACGTTTGCCAGGAAACATAACGTTACAGCACTCGCGGCATATTCTAATGAATCATTCAGAAGGATAAATCATGAAGTTAGAAAACGTTTTGTTGATCCAGTTTTAGGTACGCCAATTACTGGTACTATAATCGATGCGGGTAGCTCCAATTCTGCAAATGGAACCACCGAACGAGGCCTGAGCTCCTGGTTTGGCAGATTCGGCTATGCCTATGATCAACGCTATTATGCTGAAGCGAACTTCCGTTACGATGGTTCAACACGTTTCACTGAAGATAATCGCTGGGGATTTTTTCCATCTATATCTGCCGGTTGGCGCATAACTGAAGAGGGTTTCCTTGATACTTATCAACAGAAAGTTGGTGACATAAAAGTGCGTGCATCTTTTGGTCAGCTAGGAAATCAGAACGTAGGAGATTACCAGACTTTCACTACGTATGATATTTACACCAATCAATACGGCTTCAATAATACCCCGGTAGCAGGTACCGGTTTTACGCTTGGAAATCCCGAATTGCAATGGGAGAAAAATACTACATTAAACCTGGGGGCAGATCTGAGCTTTTTCCGAGGCAAATTGAATCTGATGCTAGACTACTTTGATAAAACTACCAGCGATCTTCTTTTATCTATAGAGCCCCCGGGAGCCTTAGGTGGTGCTGTTCCTGAACAAAATGCGGGTGCTATGAATAATAGAGGTTGGGAGCTATCATTGAATTACAATCTTCGCCATCGCGCATTCAATCATTCCTTTGCATTTAACGTTGGAGATTCACGGAATAAAGTTACAAAGCTGGTAGGTAATCAGATAATTAACAAATCTGACGAGATAGAACGCATTACTCGCGTTGGACTTCCTCTTGCAAGTTACTATGGATATATCAGAGATGGCTTGTTCCAGAACGAGGAAGAGATCAAAAACTCTGCTTTGCCCATTGGTGTGCAACCGCAGCCTGGAGATGTGAGATACAGGGACAGGAATGGCGACGGAATTATTGATGACAATGACAGATACCTACTGGGTAATGCATTTCCCAGATTCAACTTCGGTTTTAATTATAATGTTGAATGGAAGGGGTTTGATTTAGGCACGTTATGGCAAGGTGTGGGTAAAAGGGATATGGCACTAAGGGGCGAATTAATCGAGCCCTTTCATGGTGGCTATTCTTTTGTAATGTTTGAACATCAGCTTGATTATTGGACTCCTGCAAATACTGATGCAAAATGGGCGCGACTTACGGCTCCGGGTACTTCCTCTACTATCAACAATTATGGTAAAGGATCGAACTTTAACATTTTTGATGGTGCGTATCTGCGATTAAAGAATATTCAGATAGGATATACCATTCCCAAAAAGGTATCTACAAAGCTTGGGATGAACAGAGCGCGCTTCTTCTTGAATGGTCAGAACCTTCTCACACTTTCTAAAAACTCATTTATTGATCCTGAATCAAGTGAGTTTAACAGTAACATGTCTGCTGGGGGCGCTAACAGCGCGCGTAATTATCCGACACTGAAATACATTGGTGGAGGCATCGATATAGAATTCTAAATCGAATTGATAATAAGAAGATGAAGAAGATACTTTTAAAATATAGCACCGGTTTTTATCTGGCAATATCACTGTGCTTCACAGGATGTGTAAAAATGGATATTGCACCTTATGATAAATTTACAGACGTAACCTATTGGACTTCGGAAGATAAAGCGAACTCTGTATTAAATATGGCCTATCGTCAGATGGCTACTACTAATCGTACACTCGCTAACGAAATCCTTAGTGATAACGTGTACAATGCATATGGCACAACAAATGAAAAAATTATAGCAACAGGCCTTGCAGATGCTTCAAACGGAAGATTTCAAAGTGAATGGAATGATGCTTATTCAGGGATTAAAACCTGCCATTTATTTCTTGAGAATGTAGACCGGGTAGCAACAATGCCAGAAGATCTGCGTACCAAACGTAAGGCGGAGGCTCGTTTTATCCGGGCATGGCATTATCTTAATTTAACAAACTGGTTCGGCAACGTTCCTCATTTCGTAAAAGACATCAACTACTCTGAGTCGAAGGAACTTGTTCGTAAGCCAAAAGCAGAAATATTAGCCTGGATCCATCAGGAATTAGATGAAATCGCAGAAATATTACCTTCGAAACAAGGATATGCGCCGGCAGATAATGGTCGTATCACAAGTGGTGCAGCAGTAGCCCTGAATGCCCGTGCATACCTATGGGAGAACAACTGGGATAAAGTCGCAGAATATTCAGGAAAGCTCATTAATTCGACAAAATATGGATCTTACAGCCTTTTCAATAATTACGAACAATTGTTCTGGGCAAGGAACGAATACAACAGTGAAATTATATTAAGTCTGGAGTTTGTTCCTGAGGTAAGAACCTGGGGAGAACTTGTTGATCTTGTTCCGATGTCTGCAGGGGCTCGTTTGAATCTTGCCGGTCCTACCCAGGAATTGGTTGATTCTTATTTGATGAAGAATGGCCAAAAATGGACTGCTGCCGATCCTGCTTACGCAAACCGTGATCCTCGCCTGAATGCAACTATTGCTTATGACGGCTCTAAATGGATTGATCGTACAGGTGCCGAGTATACAATCGTTATTCACCCTGACGGAACTGTTCCTGCTGGAAAGGTTTCAGATAAATTTACAGGTATTGGTACTGCTCAAACATCTACTGGTTATTATTACCGCAAGTACGCAGACCCAAGTTCGACAACCTATACAGGTGGAGGTTGGGCTTCAAATCTAAACTTTCCATTGATAAGGTATGCAGATGTTCTACTGATGTACGCAGAAGCGAAGAATGAGCTTGGGTTGATGGACGCAACGATATGGAACCAAACAATTAAACTTTTGAGGCAAAGGGCCGGGTTTGATAATGTGGCAACTGCAGTTGACCTGCCCTCGAATGATAAAAATCAGCTGCGTGAAGTTATTCGTAATGAGAGACGTGTGGAGCTGGCTTTAGAAGGTCTTAGGATCTACGATATTCGTAGGTGGGGCATTGCCGAAACCGTTCTAAACGCAGAGCACCATGGTGCAAAGTTCGACAAGAGCAGTGGCTCCTATGAGTACATTAAGCTTGCAGGCGGTAATTTTAGTAAAGACCGTGATTATTTGTGGGCTATTCCCCGCAAGGAACTCCTTGCCAATCCAAACTTAACTCAAAATCCAGGATACTAACCATTAGAACAAATAAGATGAAAAGAAATATTATATCCACCGTTTTTTCCTTTTTGATGCTCCTTGTCCTTGCAAGTTGCGAAAAAGAAGAGGAATTTAAAGAAGTAAAAGTAACAGAAGTTAATACCCTTTATTCCCCTGACGAAGGCAGGAATGTGCCTCTACAAACGTCAAGTACTGCGAGCTTGTATTTCGAATGGGAGAGAGCTACCGCAGAGGATAATGGCCTTGTGTACTATGATGTAGTTTTTGATAAAGAGAATGGTGATTTCTCAAATCCCCTTTACGTAGTACCTGCTGATAATAATGGACTAAGCAATGGAGCTAGTATAACACACAAGATTCTGAATCGTATAGGCGGGCTTGCAGGAATTCCCGCTGCTGCAGAAGGTGTTTTAAAATGGACAATTGTTTCTTCAAGAGGATTAACGAAAGTAGTTTCTTCAAAAAGCCGAAAAATTAACCTTACCCGTTTAAGCGGGATAGAGGCTCCGGCAGCCTTGTACTTAACTGGAGAAGGTACTGAGGCTGGAGCAACCCTTGCTGAAGCCTTACCTGTTAAGGGTTTAGAAGGAGGCAGCGAATTTGAAATATACACCAGATTGATTGCAGGTAAAAAATATTCTTTTGTTGATTCAAAAACCAAAGTCTCCAGAACATTCTCCACTGATCCCTCAGGCGCCACTTTTAAAGAAAATGGGGATGGAGCAACGGTAACAGCGGATGGGGTTTACAGGATAAAGCTTGATTTTAATACTTCTAACATAACTATTGAACCGGTTACCAAATTAGAATTCTTTATGTGCACCCCTCAAAAGCGTACTGCGTTGAGTTACCAGGGTAAAGGCGTTTGGAAAGCTGACAATGTTGTACCAGATTTTACAAATGGAGGATTCTCTGATGACCGATATTTCTTCTGGATCACAATGGGAGGTGCAGAGCAGAAACTGGGTAGTAAAAATAAGGACAATTCTCCTCCATCAACGGCTACAGGCGCATATTTTGATACTTATCTGTATCCGACGGATAAGAATAGATGGGATTTTTCATTCAAATTTCCGAACAGAACTATTAAGAGCTGCACTATCACTGTAAACCTTAATACTATACAGGCTAATTATTTCCACAAAATAGATAACGTTCAAAACTAGGATGAAAAAGATACTATCAATTCTCGGCTTGGCTACAATAATGGCCTCCTGTGGGAAAATTGAAGACGAATACATTGCTAGCAATGCGATCTATCCGATAAACTGGGCTGCTGCTGCTGATAGCAGCAGTTCAGCTTTAACCAATGTGTTTTGGAATTCTACCCGAAATCACTTTAATAATGACAACCTTGGGGCTATAGCACAGTTTGACTACTGGCCGGAGGCCCATGGCTTAGATGTTATGGTAGATGCTTATAACAGGACTAAAAGTGAAACTTATAAACAAAAGATCTCTGATTTTTATGAGGGGGTAAAGGCGAAGAATGGCGGGCGGTTTTATAATAATTATTACGATGATATGGGCTGGCACGGCATGGCTCATCTTAGAGCTTTGGAAGCCACAGGGGATATTCGTTATGAGCAATCAGCTAAACAATTATGGCAGTTTATCATAGATGGATGGGACGAGCAGGGTGGAGGCGGAATCCCCTGGAACCATGAAAACACACCCGAAGGCCGGGGTAAAGGTGTACCATCTAACGGGCCTGCAGCTATTATTGCTGCCCGGCGCTGGCAGAAATACGGCGAGAGTGAAGTTATAAATGGCCACAATAACTTGTACTGGCTTTCCAAAATATATGGCTGGATAAAGGAAAATCGTGTAATCCCTCAATCAGGTAGGGTATTTGAGAAACTCAACGACAAGAACGGAGACTGGACTTACAATGCAGGGACCTATATTGGAGCTGCCGTGGAGTATTATAAGATTACCAAGAACAAGGTTTATCTTAACGATGCGATAAAAACAGCTGATTGGGCTACAAGTACCTTAGTGAATACCTCTAATAAGGTTATGAGCGACTGGGCGGAGCAACCCGACCACGACGTCAACCTTTTTAAGGGTATTCTTGTTCGTTACCTTACTCAATTGATTCTTTTAGATGACCTACCGGAGTCGACAAGAAAAAGGTATGTTAATTTCCTGAAACATAATGCTGAAGTTCTCTGGACAAAGGGAACGTCTAAAAATCCGGTCATTTTATTCAACTACCACTGGTGGGAAGCTCCCGGTACAAAAGCTGGATTGAGAGCTGAGCTTAGTGGGAGTATGCTAATGGAGGCAATGGCCCTTCTTGATCAGAAAGGCTACTTGAATTGATCAAAGACATTTCAATTAGAACTTTTATAGAAAGCAAAAGCCCGACTATTCATAGCCGGGCTTTTGCTTTTTATATAACCGTGAAGATCTTAGACTTGCGAATGTTTGCAATTCTCTAATTGCCTTTCTATCCTGCTGATCAAGGCTGTTTCTTCAAATGGTTTTAAAAGAACGTCATTAGCACCCTCGAAGGGAATGCTATTGTATAAATCATCTTCCCCGGATGTTATAATTATTGGGATAGAACAGAGAATTGGATCTTGCTTAAAATCCCTGCAAATATCCCGGCCATTTAATTCACCCAGATTAATGTCGAGCAAAACTAAGTGGGGTTCAAAACTAGTAACAAGTTGGATCAGATCCTTACCAGTTGCACTGCTGCTGACTTCATAACCTCTATGCTCAAGCAGCAAAATGATTGTTTCCCGGGTCATTTCATCGTCTTCTACCACTACTATTCTTCCTTGCATGTTCTCAAGTTTTAGGTTTTCAAACGCTGTACCTTATGCAAATAGTAATCCAAAACTTAAGACAAGTACTTTTTACCTAAAATAGTTATTTGAATAAGGGCCGTAAAGCCTGAGATCATGCCAAATAGTTGAGGTACTTGTAGCAGGGCTGTTAACCCTGTAAGATGTGGATGTGGTATAAGACTCACTAACATTTGAAGGACCATAAAAAGATAAACAGGAATCTGAATAATTCTTATTCCCCTTAATTCAGGTGTAGTGGTAGCAATCGCCACAGCCCATAATACCATGGAAAAATTAACAGAAGGATTGAGAATTACGAGATCAGGGGAAGAGTTAAATATAGCTAGCAATAGAGTTGAAATCAATTGACCAAAGGCAAAGCTGGTCAATAAAATTGCAAAAAGCCATGGCCTTGCCAATGGATTTTTAACATTAAAATTTTTCATATATCTAAGGTGTGTGTATTGGAAATTGTGCAATAACTATTCCATTTGGCCTACTATAATTAATTCCGGTAGGGAAAGAGTTGAGCTTTAGATAAAAAAGGATTTTACAAATAAATACTTTTTCCCATTTTACTTCTAAAATTGTCTATCTGAACAGAAAATGAATCCCAGGGCAAGCTTAACTAAATCTAATCTGCTTCTTTAAAATGTTTTTTGTTAACTTGCTGCAAGTTTTCAAATCCTAACCATTTGGAAATCAATTTAAACCCAAACACTAAATTTTATGATGAGAAAGTTAGAAAAGCTTATCGCAGCTTATGCCGAGAAGTTTAAAGGCCAACCTTTGGTAGTTACATCACCGGGAAGAATTAACTTGCTTGGCGAACACCTCGATTACAACTCTGGAATTGTATTGCCCGCTGCGATTAACCGCTATATCTACCTGGCAGTAGGAAAAAGGGAGGACAATATGATCAATGTTTGTGCCCTCGATTTTCAAGATGAAGTTTCAACTCAACTATCCGACCTCAAGCCTGCATGGAAACTTTGGCCGAACTACGTCCTGGGCGTGGTGAAGGAGTTTCAACGCTCGGGCAAGGAATTGTCGGGAATGAACATTGTTATTAGCGGCGATATACCATTGGCGGGTGGAATGTCTTCTTCAGCTGCGCTGGCGTGCGCTGCTGCTTTTGCTCTTAACGAGTTATATCAGTCGGGCTTTACTAAAGTTGAGCTTGCGAGAATTGCTCAGAAATCAGAAAATGATTTTGTTGGAGTAAAGTGCGGCATCATGGATCAGTACGCGAGTCTATTTGGAAAGGAGAATCATTTTATTAAGTTGGATTGTGACAGTCTGCAACATGAATATGTACCTTTCGAATCCGAAAGGCTGGAATTCGTACTTTTTGATTCAGGTGTTAAACATCATCTTATTTCCTCGGAGTATAACACGAGAAGGGAGGAATGCCAGCAGGGTTTACAGGCTATCAAAGCTACACTTCCAAATGTTGTCAGGTTTACTGATCTGGATGAAAAGGCTCTTATTCAATTTAAAGGGCAATTATCAGAGAAGGTATATAACAGGTGTCTCTATGTAGTGCAGGAAATGAAAAGAGTTGAGCAAGCTTGTTCAGCTCTGATAGCTGGCGACTTTGGAAGACTTGGAGGTCTGATGTCTTTAACCCATGAGGGTTTAAGAGATCTGTATGAAGTAAGTTGTAAAGAATGTGATTACCTTGTAGACATAGTGCGAAAAAATGAAGGAGTTTTAGGCGCCAGGATGATGGGAGCAGGCTTTGGAGGTTGCATTATTGCATTAGTCGAAAAGGCAACATCTCAATTTGTTATCGATCAGACCAAACATGCCTACAAGCAACAATTTGGCAAGGAGCCCAAGGTATATCATACTGCTATAAGTGGAGGTTCTGCTGTAGCGGAAATGGCAATGGCTTAATTTAAGGGAATTTAATCCAAAATAGTATTAGTAATTCTCCTTATGCTGTGTAAAAGCGTAAGGAGAATTTTTTTGCATTATCGCTGTGTTTTTGATTGATCCAAAATTTCGATAATCCAGAGATGCAGTTGAAGGGGGAAAAATATTAATGAGTATTGATAAAAAAAACGGGAAAGCCGGCTTTAACAAACTTTCCCGTTTTACTGGTACTCGGGGCGGGAATCGAACCCGCACGACCTTTAAGGGTCACAGGATTTTAAGTCCTGCGTGTCTACCAGTTCCACCACCCGAGCAGGTATTTCCGAAAGATCGGAAGAAGAACCTTTTGGAGCGAAAGACGAGATTCGAACTCGCGACCCCAACCTTGGCAAGGTTGTGCTCTACCAACTGAGCTACTTTCGCATTTTCCCTACCGTTTAACGCGATTGGGAGTGCAAATATAGATATAATAATACACTAGTCAAGGGTTTTTTGAAAAAGTGGACCAGTCGATTTCTTATTGCTTGAAAAAGAGAAGTTTAATTTTTTTAAAAGAAAAAATATGGGAGATAGAAGAACAATTTACGTTTTTAAAGGCCTTTTACAAGCCTATCTCCTCAAGTAGAAGCGCTTTTTTTCGCACCAATTCGAAATAATTTTCGAATTGAGGAGAGGCAGCATTCATCAAATCCCTGATTTTCTTCTTTCGTTTATAGAATAGAGGCTTCAAATAATAAAATGCGAGGCCTCGCAATCCAAAAATCCAGTAATCTAATTTCTTTTCCAGATTCAATCCGCAAATCCTGCCCACCTCATTCATGTAAATATAGGCTAGTAAACGCTCTTGATTATTAATTCCTACTTTTTCCAACTCTACAATATAATGGGAAATTATTTTTCTTCTGACTGCCGGAATTTCAGGAAGGATCATAATGTCTCCAATGCAGTTGTTGATATAGTCCTCAAGCTGTTTCAATTTACTGAACCTGGAGGGAATAAAACCTATTCTTATCCAGTCCTCTACCGAGAATTTTTCCCGAAATCGAAACCGGTTTAACTGCAGTATTTGAGAAGTATTAGCCATATGAGGGTGCCAAGGTAGAGTGTAAAGATGAAAAAATGATGAAAACGAAATATCAGTTCAAATTTTTAATACAATTATAGCACCAGAAAACTTAACAGTACCGTTGATGTTCTTAAACCGAAATTATTCTAATTCGTGGGCTTGAATAAAATACCTGAAATCAGGTTTTAATGGCTGTTTTTCTATTGATATTCATTACATTAGGAGGGTAGAAACATTGTAACTAACCAAGGTGATTGAGGAAAATATTGGATTCCTTATGTACAGCTCCCGAATAATTATAGCAGGAGCCGTTTCGAATATTTGATGTAAATGAGAAAGCTATTAATTCTATTCGTATTTACTCTGGTTCTTGAGCTTTCTGCTAAAGCTCAGCAGCTGCCTCAATACACCCAATATGTACTGAATAATTATCTGCTCAACCCTGCAGTGAGTGGAATTGAGAATTATGCAGACGTAAAAGTTGGTCACAGGCAACAATGGACAGGACTGGAGGGAGCTCCTGTAACTTCCTTTTTTACTGCTAATTTACCTATAGGTCGCCGATTTTTGCAAGGCGACGCTGCGTCTATGTCTGCAGGGAGTTATTCCAATCCAATGAGCAGATCTTTTACTCTAAATTACAGGGCCGCAGAGCCTCATCATGGAGTGGGAATATCTATTATGAAGGATAAAGCCGCACAAATATCTCAAACTAATATCAACCTAAGTTACGCTTACCATTTGGGCATCAGCTATAAATTAAATCTTGCTGTAGGTGTAGCTGCTGGTATAAATGCAAATAGTTTAAATGTTCAGGATATAACCCTTGGCTCTAGTGCCATTGATCCAGCAATTGCCAGTAACAATGTACGGCAGATTAAGCCCGATCTTTCTTTAGGGTTATGGGCGTATACTTCAGGCTATTACTTGGGTCTATCAGTCAAGCAATTGCTGAAACAGGATTATAACAATAATTCTACTTCTGTAAATTATCAGAGTGAAAGTGTGCCTCACTATTATCTTACGGGAGGCGTAAAGCTTTTTCTTTCTGAAAGTATAACCATGATTCCCTCTGCTTTATTGAAAAAGGTAGCTGCTGCGCCCTTAAATTTCGATGCTAACGCTAAGTTTGCTTTCAAAGACCGTTTTTGGTTGGGTGCGGGCTACCGTCATAAGGACTCTTATTCTGCACTGGCTGGCTTCAATATCAGCTCGCTTCTTTCCGTAGGTTACGCTTATGACCGGACTGTTTCTGAACTAAATTCTGTAACTAACGGAACACACGAGGTTGTGCTGGGACTATTTTTGAACAATAAGTACAAAGTGACCTGTCCGATGCGGACCTTCTGATCATTTTCTCAATTCAGTATACCCATTTAAGCCGTCTGCTCAATGGATCTTATTCAATATTTATAGCAAAGTCTCCTAAATAAACAACAATCCTTACTTTTGCGATTTGTAAGCAGCACATGTTTCATATACTTCTTCATTTTATAATCCCGGCCATTGTTGCCTTTCTGTTTTTTAGAAGATCACTTCTGAAGACCTGGCTGATAATGATAGCTACCATGGCAGTAGACCTGGATCATTTGCTTGCAAATCCGATCTATGACCCTAACCGTTGCAGCGTTGGCTTTCATCCACTTCATTCTTATATCGCCATCATCATCTATGCTGTAATGTTTTTTGTACCCAGATTTAGGTTGGTGGCTTTAGGGCTACTTATCCACATGGCGCTCGACTACATAGACTGTTTTGTTTAATATTTACCCTAAAAACAGCAAAAGCAGAAGTTTTACTCCTGCTTTTTACCATTTATATAAGTGCTCAACTAATTGTATCCCTTGTTTTGTTCATATAAGCCTGGCTTAATAAACAACTCCCCTGAAGGAATTGGGTAAATAATGTAGTCAGGAACAACCGTTTTAATGGTAGTGATCTGCTCCTTTGCGATCCAGCTGTTTAAAGTTGTAACTGCAAGACCTTCTCTGATCAAGTCGTTCCAGCGTAAACCTTCACCCAAAAATTCTTTCCTGCGCTCTTCCATCAAGGTATTTAAGTTAACATTTGTAAGAGGAATAGACCCGATACCTGCTCTCGTCCTTACTCTGTTAACTATTTCGTCAACCTCAGCTTGAGTTCCGCCGCCACCATGTAAAATAGCTTCGGCTTTCATTAAAAGGATATCAGTATATCTTAAAACAATAAAATTAATAGGCCAGTCTGTTCCATTTACACCCCGCTTGCTCACATCCAGGTATTTTTTTATAAATGTGCTGTTAGCATTATACGTAGAGTTGATGTTAAAAGTCCTTCTGATATCATTTCCTCCGGCCGCATAGCTTGATATCAAGTCTCTCGATATACTGAAGTTGCTTGCTCCGAAGCCATTACCATAAGCATTGGAAAGGCCAATACTGGTAAAGTAAGGCACCGGTACCAACTGGTTCGGAAAGTTTGTTCCATTGCCGCTACTCATGAATTGCACATCGAAAATTACTTCCTTGTTATTCTCGTTCGTATAGGAGAAGATCGAAGCGTAGTCTGAAAGGAATTCGAATTGTTTACTATCTATAACTTCATTAAATAGTTTTAAAGCTTTGTCATATTCGTTAGAATTCAATCCTGGGCCGTCGACTCCATAAGTAGGGCCTGATTTGGTAAGGTATACTAACCCTAACAAACCTTTTGCTGCCCATGATGTTGCTCTTCCCACATTTGCCCCGGTATAAGAAGGAGGGAGGTTAAGAGCAGCAAATTGCAGGTCTTTGATAATAAGATCATACACATCGGCAACCGGACTGCGTGGGACAGAAGCAGCTTCTGAAGCTGTCATTGGTTTCTCGATTAAAGGAACTTTTCCGTATAGACGAACGAGTTGGAAATAATAAAAAGCCCGAAGAAAGTGAGCTTCTCCGGTCAGACGGCTACGAAGCGCTGCGTCTGTTATTACTGAACCTTTCTCATCAATTGCACTGATCGCCGAATTTGCGTTGAAGATCCCGTTAAAGTTATTATTCCAGCTATTAACCACAAAACCAACTGTCGAGATCGTAGGTAGAAAATCACGGATACCTTGCCAGTCTCGATTCCCTGCATTTAACACATTTAAGTTGTCACTTCTTAATTCCCCAAGCCACAATGCCTGGAGTGGATAATTTTTAAGCTGTGCGTAGGAGCCGTTTACTGCCTGAACAAAGTCATTGCTATTTTTATAAAAGTTACCTTCTGTAACATTCGATACAGGCTGCTGATCAAGTTCCTTATCGCATGCGCTGAAAGCGATAAGAGTAAATATGGATAGAATAGAAATAATAGATCGCATAATTAAAATTTTAGAATGAGAAGTTTACACCAAAGGTTGCTGTCTTACTTAATGGCATAGATCCGTAATCACCTGGAACAGGGAAACTGGCATCTCCACTTGTGTTTGTATTCTGAGCTTCTGGGTTCGCACCTCCGTAATATTTGTCCTTACCAAACCAGTTCTGCAGAGAAACATATACCCGGGCAGCATTAAACGCTTTAGTTTTTAAAGCATTTTTCAAATTGTACCCAAGTGTAATATTCTGAACCCTCCAAAAATCACTGGAGTAAATCCAGTCAGACGTTACCTGTGGGGAATCATAGTTGCTTCCATACTTTCCACGAACGGCACCATAGTTTTGGTTTTCAGCAGTCCAACGCTCTCTCCATAGCCCAAGTATATTTGCAGATGTAGATCCGGAGAAGTCAATTGCTCGCCCAAAATAGGATAGAAGCTGGCCTCCCTGCTGACCGTAGATATGAGCAGAAAGGTCAAAGTTGCCGTATTTCAATGTATTAGTGATTCCCCAGGTGTATTTAGGCGTTGGTCTGCCCCCAATCACACGATCGTTAGCATTAATCACTCCATTGTTATCAGCGTCAAAAAACTTAGCGTCTCCGATAGTTTGATTTGCCAGCTTAGCCACTTTAGGATCGGCGATGTCTTCTGCCGATAAAATACCGATAACCTTTGTTACATAGAAACTATACATAGGTAAACCGGGCTGAAGGATGTAGGGAGTAACACTGGAACTATATGCTGATGGAATATAGATAGGTGCATTATCTCCACGAAGCGATAACACCTCGTTTTTGTTAAAGGCTATATTGGCACTGGTGGACCAGCTGAATTTCCGTTTAGCAATATTATTACTATTTAAGCCTAGCTCTAGTCCTTTGTTACTTACTTTTCCAATATTACTTAGGCTGGTGTTGAATCCGCTCGTAGCATAGATCGGCAGATTTAATAAAAGATCGGTGCTTTTCCTTGTATACGCATCAGCAATAAATGTTATCCGGTTCTTAAGAACAGAAAGGTCAATACCCACATTGTAGGTGTTTGAAGTCTCCCATCTAAGGGCGGGATTAGCAGGCCCTGACAAAACCTGGCCGTTAGCAACCACTGGTGTATTGCCCCCAAAGTTGTAATTGTTACTTCTGAAGTAAGGCATAGAGTTATAATCACCAATGTTATTATTCCCAGATTTACCCCAGCTTAAACGGAATTTCAAATCACTGATCACTTTCACATCTTCAAAGAAGGGCTCTTGCGAAACTCTCCAACCTATTGAGGCTGAAGGAAAGGTGCCCCATTGATTCTCCAGACCGAACTTGGATGAAGCATCTCTCCTTATAGTTCCGGAAATGAGGTACCTGTCTTTAAATCCATATTGCACACGACCATATACCGAGAAAAGAGTATTGTTACTTTCTGTAGTATTTCCATTAACCGTTACACCAGCGGTATTTGGAATAGCGTTATTGATGGTGGTAACGATATTGTTAGCAAATCCACCAGCGGTGCTCAGGTTCGAAACCTCACGGTGTATATAGTTGTAAGATATCCCTCCCAATAAGGTAAGGTGATGATCTTTTGCAAAAGTCCGATCGAAGCTAAGCGTATTTTCGTTAAGGAAGTTCTGCTTCTTACTTACGTTATATGCGCCGCTTGCATTCTTACCAGGATTAGTGATCCTTTCAGTTGCACCGCCCGCTGCTACATAGTCAGAGATGTATCTCTTTGTGTTTACACCATAGTCGTCATAATTAACAGTAGATTTTAATCTTAAACCTGGTATTACTTCAAGCTCGCCATAGATGGAGGATAGAATCCTGGTTGTTTTTATAAAGTTGGTGGTATTATTCAGGTAGGCAACAGGACTGGATAAGCGGGCTGTCGCCCAATTGTAGTTGCTGTACTCTCCTGCATTGGTGTTTAACCCTGCCGCCTCTTCTACAACCGGCGTTAGGGTTGCCATATTCATTAGAATATTGTCTTTGCCTTCTGCATCAGCAGCGTTGTTTTCAGAATAACTTGGTGACAGGTTAATTCCAAATTTCAGTTTTTTAGATGCTCTGGCTTCTACATTAGCTCTAAGTCCATATGTCTTGATATCTGTTTGGATAAGGGTTCCCTGATTATTTAAATAGTTACCGGAGATAAAGTAGTTTACATTTTCGGCACCTCCTGAAGCAGATAACTGATAGTTTTGAAAGAGTGCTTTCCGGTAAACTTCATCCTGCCAGTCTACGTAAGTTAAACCTGGGTGACCAGCTATTGCCCACCTCTCGTCTGGCATATATGTGATGTTATAATCTGTGGCAGCAAGACCTAATATAGCTCTCCTTTCCGCATTTGTCTGACTAGCAGTTCTGCCTGTCCCTGAACGGACCCAGTTGGAGTTGGCAACGTCTGTAGCCATTGCAACCCATTCTTCGGGACTTAATATATCGAGCTTTTTTGCTACTTGGCTTTGACCAGTATTGGCGTTAAAGGAAATGTTAACCTTTCCGGCTTTTCCTCTTTTTGTAGTTATGATCACTACCCCATTCGCCGCTCGCGAGCCATAAATTGCACCGGCTGCTGCATCCTTAAGAACCTGAATACTTTCGATATCATTTGGGCTGATATTATTCAAGGGGTTTTCAGTAAAGGTTCCGTTTGAATTCTGACTTGCAACATCCAAAGGAAAGCCGTCGATCACATAAAGTGGTTCATTTCCTGCAGTTATAGAACCACTACCCCTGACAAGAATACTTAAACCTGCCCCCGCAGTACCAGATTGCTGGCGTACTTGTACTCCGGGCATCTGTCCGATCAAAGCCTGCTCGATGCGGGTTATAGGTTTTTCCTCAATTCGTTTTACATCAAAGGAGGATACCGCTCCAAGTATATCAGAGCGACGCTGAGTTCCGTATCCAACCACAACTACTTCATTTAGAGATGTTGCATTTCCTTTAAGGATAATATTCAGCGTTGTTTGACTGCCGATTTTGATTGTTTCTGTTTGAAACCCGAGAAAACTGAATTCAAGTACGGCAGAGTTATCAGGTACATTGATTTTGAAATTTCCGTTTAAATCAGTGGTAGTACCTGCTTTAGAGCCGCCTAAATGCACGCTTACCCCTGGCAGAGGCTCGCCTTTTTCATCTTTAACAGTTCCATTTACTGTAATAACCTGTTTCATGGACGTAGCGATAGCTTCAGTAGCTATAATTGTTAATAGTACAATTAAAAATTTGGGCAAAAAAAAGCCACTAAACAGCCTAACACTGTTTTTTGAGTGTGCGAAAACCATTTTTAAATAGATTGGTAATAAAACTTCCTGTTGGAAGGGTTGATTAAGAAGAGGCTCCAGAAGCAGAAGCTAACAATTGGAGGATGAGAGAGCTATCTACCTTTTACGACAACATCGCTGAAAGTAGATCTTGGATTTAAATAAAATCTGAACCTGCATTTTTATTGATTGATTTTCCATAATGAAAAATTATGACGCAAACCTATAAAAATATCCTATTACTTCTATAGATTAATTGTTAAATGTTAAAAATAAGTAGCGCTTTAATGCTTTTTTTGTTTTGGTAATTTGCAGGATAGGACAGGACAGTTAAATTTATTCTATAAAATCTATAGAATTTGATTTTATCCTTTATATTTGCTCCGACAATGCTAGAACGCTTCTTTTTGATTGAGAATATTCCTGCAAAGCCAACCTTAGTTACTCCTCATTTCTAAGGATTTCAACGCCAATCTTCGGCAATGCAGGCTCTTACATCTTAAGCAGCAGATTATTCTGCTGCACTTGATGTAAGATACAATTGAACTCAACAAATTCTGCTGATATTAGTATTAACACAGTGGCGTTTATTTCGGTTTAAGTGATGAGGGCCTTCAATTTCTCATTTTTATTAAGCACCGTCAGGAGCGTTTACCTTTAAAAATTTTATGAAAAATTTTGCATTAGTTACCGGAGCAAGTAAAGGAATAGGCCGCGCAATTGCATTTTCTCTGGCCAGAAGAAATTATAACTTATTGCTTGTTGCGCGATCTGAAAATGAGCTAAAGCTACTACGAGAGTTACTTATACAAAAGTATGGGATTTCTGTTGAATACTTTGTAACTGACTTATCACAGCGTGAAGCAGCGAAAGGTGTTGCCAACTGGCTATCTTTTAATAATTTTGAAGTTTCAGTACTTGTAAACAATGCGGGATATGGACTCTGGGGAGACTTCTCGGAGCTGGATTTGACCGAACAACTGAACATGGTTCAACTGAACGTGAATACTCTAGTTGAGCTAAGCCATTATATCATTCCTTACCTCAAAAAGCACTCGAAATCGTATATACTGAATGTATCAAGTACTGCAGCTTATCAGGCTGTTCCCACTTTAGCCCTCTATGCTGCCTCAAAAAGTTTTGTACTGTCCTTTACTCGTGCCCTTCGTCACGAATTGAGGGAAGGGCCAATTTCTGTTACCTGCATCTGTCCTGGGCCTGTAGATACTGGTTTTGCAGAACGTGCCGGATTGAATGCCTTAAGTAAAATGGCCCAGGCATTTAACATGAAGCCTGAAGAGGTTGCAGAGTTCGCGGTAAGGGGGATGCTGAAGGGGAGGGCAGAAGTAATTCCTGGGCCAACCAACTTTATTTCGGCCTTTGCTACGCGTTTGCTCCCTAAAAATCTTATTGAGAATGCTGCCGCAGGCATATATAAGCTGCAGTAGAACTTTGGGAGTAAGAAGCATATTGGTGCCCAAAAGTTAAGAGCTCAATTCTTATTGCGGTTGTTTTATTTGCGGTTAAATCCGTTCATTCTTCCATCGTCAGAAGTCAATTAAATTTTTCTTTAAATTTTCATTAAAGTTATTTAAACAAAAAGAATTTTTTCTATGTTTGCATTATAGACTACTAAATCTATAGAGTATGTTTGAAAGTATAATGAAATTTAATAACACCAGGAAATTCTATCTGTACAGCTTCTCAAAGATCTGTTGTTGTTGCTAATAACACCTCTTCAAGCGGTGTATCTGGCTTTACAATAAGAATATTTCAATACAAATAACCCCTAACATTTTAAGATCATGGCAACAGCCTATAAACAATTCACTTTAGGAGAATCGCTGACAGCAGAACAAAAAGAATTCTTCAATACTAATGGATTTATCCATTTTAAAAATTTTATAACTCAGAATACAGTAGCCTCTATAGTAGAAGCTTCCAAGGAAGTTCAAAGAAAATGGATCGCCGAAGATGTGAAAAAAGTAAATGGCGTGCCCATCAAGTATGGCAAAGACCTTGACGGATCTACTCTTGTTCAACGTTTTGCATTTATAAATCAGCATCATCCAACCCTAAGCGGATTGCTATTAGATCCCCGATTGCAATCATTGCTGGAATTGGCAGGTTCGGGGGCGAGAATTGGCGATAAAGAAAAAGATGGGATGGTCTTCAATCACTATGTTAACGGCCCTGAAAGTAAGTTTACCAAGATGGGTTGGCATACAGACGGCCTGAGAGATATCTTTTATGGCGGCAGAGTAAACCCAATGCTCAATGTAGGGATTCATTTAAGTAATCTTCTGCCTGAAAATGGAGGGTTGCGAATCATTCCCGGTACCCACAACCAAAGCTTATACCAGTTCCTATTCAGGAAAAAATACTTTTTGGATCATGATGAAGATCCTAATGAAGTAGCAGTGATTCCTTCTGCCGGTGATCTGACAGTTCATGATGGACGCTTGTGGCATCGGGTTGCAAAATCAGAAGTAATAGGCGAAGATAGCCGGAGAAGGGTAATTTATGTGCCTATTATAGCAGGTAAGTACGAACCCAAACATGAGAATAGCCCTACCGTATTTTATCAACGCTTTGCTGGTATAGTAAAATAAGTAAGATGCTTATTTTACTTATCGTTAACTTCCTGGTTAGATCAGGGCGATTAAATAAAGCCATTTTGGTTGTTAAGAATGCATATAAACGAAGAGGCGTCAGACTTGCCAGAACGGCGCTTCTTCTTATGCTGTTACTGATAGCCCCTAATTCGTTCAGTAATAATTCGAAAACAATTTTTAGTTATAAAAGTGATAGTGATAAATTCCCTGTGCCGCGGGGCGTGAACAACATGCTGTTTTATTTACAGCGGGATCCCGATGCAAATACTGTTGTTTATCAACTAAATATTAAAGATGGGCAGGTTGATGCGGAAGACCCCGTCAATGTTTTTTGGATAAAGTTTGCTGATAAGGGCCAGGTTAAAGAGCTAACATCAATTCAACGGCGACTGGCTTATGGATTGCGTTCTAAATCAATTGGCAATGGCAATCATGAGCTCCGGTTCGCAGCTTATCCGAAATTGCCTTTGTACTTGCTGAAAGAGGGACATGAATACAATGTGCATGCAAATGTTGGCCAAAGGGAACTTGTTTTGAACAAAGTTTTTGTAAGAGTGAAGGAGGGTAGTATATGCCTTCCAAAAGTTGATTATGTTGATTTAACAGGAGTGGACGTGAAAACAGGGCGCTCTCTAACTCATCGCATAGATATTTAAAGTCATGTATGTTGTTAAAATAAGTAAGCGAAAGCTCATCTATTCCTTTTTTATCGATATCGTAAAAAGTAAAATTAATGCTATTGGCAGAGCCTCAAAATATAAAAGAAGAAGAAATTTTAGACAACGTCGCTAGCCGCTTAAGGGTGTTCGGTGATAGAAAGAGAACAAACCTCCTTAGAGAGGCTGAACAAAGGACCATTCTATTGCTGGTAAAAAAGATACCAGCTTACATAAGTTCTGATTTCCTGACTTTTTTAGGCGGAGTCGGTTCGGCCATCGTGTTTCTTGCTTTTTTAACTGCATCATATATAGGTTCAATCTGGCTTCTACTTGGGATAGCTGGCTTAGCGATCAACTGGCTTGGAGACTCGCTGGATGGTCGCCTGGCCTTCTACAGGAACAAATCTAGAAAGTGGTACGGCTTTGCCCTTGACATTATCATGGATTGGCTGAGCACTGTTTCCATAGGCATGGGATATTACATTTATGCAACAGAACCCTATAAATGGTTAGGTTTTTTATTTGTTACTTTGTACGGCTGGGCGATATTGATTTCACAGCTGCGATATAAAATTACAGATCGTTATACTATAGACTCAGGGGCTGTAGGTCCTACTGAATTGCGTGTTATCATTGCTCTGATCCTTATTGCAGAAGTGTTTTACTCCCGTATCATTCAATACCCAGCTATAGTAATTTCGCTAATGTTGTTTATTCTAAACTTGAAAGATACCTCAAACCTGTTGAAGGCAGGCGACAAAAGAGATACAGAGGAGAAAGGCTTAATACATTGAGGAAAGCCTTATTAACTTTTGGAAAGGCACAAGTTTCAGCCTTATCTGGTGGGTTGTCTGATTATGCAATAATGGTAACGCTAACAGAGGTGTTTTTTGTTAAGTACACCATTTCTATTGTAGTAAGCGGGATCATTGGAGCTGCGATAAATTTTTCATTAAACAGGCGTTGGGCCTTTAACTCAGAAGAAGATTTTCATCACTCTCTCAAAAGCCAGCTATTAAAATTTTCTGTAGTAATTGGAGGAAGCGTTTTGTTAAAATCGGCAGGTACGTTTTTCGTAACAGAGAGTTCGGGTCTTGATTACAAGATTAGTCGAATTGCTGTAGATCTATTGATATCTTATAGTTTCAACTATCCACTTATTAGATATTGGGTATTTAAAAAGGCAAAAGCTGAGAGGGAACCTTCTGTAATTGGCTCATAATCAAGTAAAAATATATACTGTTATTGAAAAATTCCCTAATCAAAAAAAGCAAAGAAAAATTTTATTACAAAATTTGATTAAAATTGCTTTAGTTTGCATTAATGACTTGGTAGCTCAGTTGGTAGAGCAACTGACTCTTAATCAGTGGGTCGAGAGTTCGAATCTCTCCCAGGTCACCAAAAAAGTAGCCGTTTCTATCAAAAGTAGAAGCGGTTTTTTCTTTTGTGAGGATGATGAATTTAGAAATTTCATTACGTTTTAAAATAGCAATGCAAGGGTCGACTCACGGCAGGCCTTCACATTGCTATGAAAATCCTTTTAACCAAACTTATTTTAGGCTTATGAAGGCACCTCGAGATTTCCCAAATATTGTGATCTGGAAGCAATTTTACGGTCTCTTGAGCAAAATGCCATAAATACTTCTACGTTACAGCCCTTTAAAAATTCAGGTATCGTAGCTTTGAAATTTCCATTATCGCGATTGCTTTGTCCCGCACTGAAAAATGAATCTAGTGATAAGGGACAAATTGCAATAAATAGTAGCTCGTCTGTTTGTTTTGCTTTACGACGATAAATAGTCTCCCATGATAGGATAAATTCACCTTCTGCGGTCACCTTAACCGATGGGTTAGTAGCCTCTTGTAGTGGTCCGTCACTTAACAACACCTTAGAGTAATCGATCCTAAAATTTGGAGCTTCTCCTGTTACTGCATTTTTTGAATTCCAGGACATCATCATGTTTTGCCAGGTTTTTGTAGGTGAGAAATTTGCAAACCCGATGGATGGAAAAGCTCCAACATGATTTAACCATGTTTGAGTGAAGCCAAACCGGGTTCGATTCGCCGCCTCATTTTCACTTGGCGGTGTCGTTCTTCTCTTAGGGAGTCCCCGGAGATAATCAACCCCTCTCCAACTGCTTCCCACAACTGATCCGCATTTTCCGTAAAAGGGACCATTTGGTCCGTTTTTTTGTCTTGCCATAATTAAGGATTTAACGTTAAACAATAATGCTAATATAAGTATAAAAAGAAATTAATAAAAACCTGTAGTTAATAAAAGATTAACTTGTCCTTAATTCGTTCCTCTCGCGAAATTTACCGCGCTAGGTCCGGGTTATTACCGCGTTATGCCCCTGTTCCCTCCTTGAAATTACAAGTTTGGGGGTGAAAGCTTCTTATATTTTTCAAGTAATAGTTAATATGTAATTGTTAATTTTACAGGGCTGGCAGGGGAGTTGAACAGGAGAAATTTATATTATCTTACAGAAGTTAAAAAATTAAATCGGTTCTAAATCATATAAAAGGTGGCAATCATTCATCGATTTACTGTTGAATAGGCAGCTGACTTTTTTAGTGACAACTTTATATAAACTATGATTGATATGAGCAGTAATAAAAAACAATTATCACCCAAGCAAACCAGAGATCTTCTTGAGATTTTAAAGTCTCGCTTTGAAAAAAATAAAAACCGCCACAAAGGAATTGAATGGGTAGATGTTGAGGCAAAGCTGGCAGGAAATACGGAGAAGTTATGGTCATTGGATGAAATGGAAAATACAGGAGGAGAGCCGGATGTGATCGCGTATGATGATGCTAGCAATGAATATATCTTTTGCGATTGTTCTGCGGAAAGTCCCAAAGGTCGCAGAAGCGTTTGTTATGATAGGGAAGGGCTCGAGTCAAGAAAAGAACATCGACCCGAAAATAGTGCTGTGGATATGGCCGCAGAAATGGGCGTTGAACTTTTGGATGAGGAGCAATACAGAGAGTTACAGAAACTCGGGCATTTTGATGCCAAGACATCCAGTTGGTTAAAAACACCCGAAGCAATCCGAAAGCATGGAGGAGCTATATTTGGTGATTTTCGTTACGGTCAAGTCTTTGTGTATCACAATGGGGCTCAGTCTTACTATGCAGCAAGGGCTTTCCGAGGAATTTTAAAAGTCTAAATACTCTTATCATAAACACTGCCCTAACCGCCCGACGAATAGAGAACTTTTACTTTTACTTGTCCTACTATTTAAAATTAGTCTAAATAATATATATTTGCTGCATCTGCATTAATCATAAAAATAGATCGAAAGGCATGTGTCAAACGAGACTTCTGAGTAGCAAATCAAATATTACTGTCAACTATTGCATGCACTGCAACCAATACTACTTATGGCATAATAACCTGCTTTTGAATTTCAGCGCAGAAAAGTTCACACTGTTTAAGGAAGCGGTGGCAGCCCTGCGGTACGAAGATTGTTCTTTCCCTTTTCCAGATAAAGTGAATCGCGCAATAATAAACACCCCCTGCAGTGATATTTCTATGGCCTTCACCTGGGAGGAGTGGAAGTGTTTGAATGAAGTGATGGAAGAGGCTATTTTTATGAGGGAGGTTTACAACCTATTAAAGGATTGAAAATCTCCTGATCAGGCTAAAATCGTTTGTCATAATCTCGCAAATCATAATCCGATTTTGTTAGAATAACTTTGTAAAAAAAAGGTATCTAAAGCTCAAGATTTCTTTGAGAGCCTAACTTCATATAAATCCGGGTTTTTTGTTAAAAAATGCATTAAAAAAATGGCCATATATATTTCCTATAAACCTTATAGATTTATATCTTCGCATTGCCAATCATTCATAAAATGCGTAACAAATTATCTGTTTCGGCTGCTATTATTTTAGCAACAGCCCACTTTGCTTATTCACAAAATAGTCCTCAACAGCCCTTCAAGGGGAAAATAGGTAAGACCCTATCTGAATCTGCACCTTATAAGACCGAATATAACAAGAAGGCTGCTCCTGGTGCTCCCAATGTGGTTTGGATCTTAATCGACGATGCTGGCTTTGGAGCAACTACCGCCTTTGGTGGTTTAGTAGAAACCCCGAACCTTGAAAAGCTTGCCAATCGGGGTTTACGTTTTACCAATTTTCACACCACGGCCATTTGTTCACCTACGCGGGCTGCACTACTTACGGGTAGAAATCATCATTCTGCTCACGTAGGTCTACTTACCCCTGCTGTAGTTGATTTTCCGGGCTATGATACACGTATTCCTTTTGAGAAGGCTACTGTTGCAGAGATTCTTCGTGAAAACGGCTATAATACCTTCGCTTTAGGCAAGTGGCATTTAACACCTGTGAATGAGAACACTGAAGCCGGACCATTTAATCGCTGGCCTACTGGTCGTGGCTTTGATCATTTTTATGGTTTCCATCCTGGCGCTACAGACCAATGGCATCCTGAACTTTGGGAAGACCAGACGAAGATCGATATCGAACCAAATACCAAACATTTGAATGAATTGCTCGCTGACAAGGCAATAAAATACATCGCAAATCAGAAGTCGGGTAACCCCGAGAAGCCGTTTTTTCTTTACCTCGCTACAGGAGCAACCCATTCACCACACCAGGTGGCTAAAGAGTGGATCGATAAATATAAAGGGAAGTTCGACTTTGGCTGGGATAAATACCGGGAACTGGTTATCGAGCGTCAGAAAAAGTTGGGGGTAATTCCGGCGAATGCAATCCTTCCTGAGAGAAATCCTAATCCTGCAATTAAGGCATGGGACACGCTTTCAGAGAAGGAGCAAAAAGCCTTTGCTCATTTTATGGAAGTTTATGCTGCGTTTTACAGTTATACTGACTATGAAATCGGTCGTGTTATTAATTACCTTGAGCAGATTGATCAGTTAGACAATACCATTGTTGCTGTAGTTCTCGGAGATAACGGAGCAAGCAAGGGGGGAACCCAAACAGGTACGGTGAATGCTCAGGTAAATGCGTTGCAAGGAGAAGCGAGGATCGACGCAATTTTAAATGCCCGGGATATCATTGGTACGGACGAATCTAATACAGATTACCCACAAGGTTGGGCAATGGCAGCAAACACTCCTTTCAAATACTGGAAAACCGATGCTAATACAGAAGGCGGTACCCGCAATCCATTGATTCTTTTCTATCCAAAGGGAATTAAAGATAAAGGGGGAATTCGCAATCAGTATGGTCACGTAATAGATGTATTGCCTACAACTTTACAGTTGGCGAAAGCTCAGGTACCGGCAGTAATAAATGGGTATAAACAGGAACCTATTGAAGGGACGAGCCTTGCTTATACAATAGATCAAGCTAAAGCTCCATCCAGGCATACTATCCAGTACTATGAAATTGCCGGAAGTCGTTCGCTTTACAAAGATGGATGGAAAGCAGGTACACTTCATCAACCGGGAACGGATTTCAACAAAGATGTCTGGGAACTTTACAATCTCAACGACGATTTTAACGAAAGGATAAATCTAGCTTCAAAGTATCCCGAAAAGCTGAAAGAACTTCAGGGGCTTTTTGACCAGGAAGCGAAGAAGTACAATGTTTATCCTCTGAAGGATTTCTCACAAGTGGATCTTCCTCAAAACCGTAGCGCTTATGGTAATCATGAAACAATTACTTTTTTCCCTGGAGTTAATCACCTGGTAGGTGTAAATAATCCGCTATATAATGGTCGTTCTTTCAATGTTACTGCAGAAACTGAATTAATTTCAGGCAAGGAAGAAGGTGTTTTGTTTGCTATCGGAGGAGAAGGATCTGGGATAAGCTTGTTTTTGAAAGAAGGAAAATTCCAGTACGCGCACAAAAGTCGAAATAAGATCAGTCATCTGGTTGTTGATAAGCCTTTACCTAAGGGTCGTGCCAGCTTTAAACTTGAATACAAATTTGCAGAGCAACCAAGCGCTGAGGCTGCCGGAACAGAAACGCTTTTCATTAATAATGAAAAAGTAGCAGAGAGGGTTTTCACACGTGCACAAGCCACTGTTTTTGGTCAAAGTAAAACAGACGGAACAGACGTTGGCCGGGATCTTTCAGAAGCAGTGTCAGACAAGTATGTCGTTCCATTCAACTTTAATGGTAAGCTCAAGAAGGTAACGATAAACTATCCGAAGAATGCACCAAGACCGGTGACGAGTAATACTGGTGCCAGCGGAGAATAAGCATTTTTAACGGGGCGCCTCAAATGCAGTGACTTGGCTCAATGTGGTTTTGTTTGATGTAGATAGTTTTCGTAACATTACATGAACTATCAAATTAAACCTGATGAATAAGCGGTGGACGCCCCATTTCTTGTATGTGCTTTTTATTACATTCAGCCTTGTTTTTTCTAGTCTGCAAGCTGTGACTAAAGAAAAAAAAGCACGGTTTAAGGTAATTGCATTTTTTACTGCTAAAAACGATCAGGCGCATATCAGTTTTGTGCATGAGGCCAATGAGTGGTTTCCCAAGATTGGATTAAAGCAGGGATTTAGTTATGATACAACATCAAACTGGAATAATCTTAATCCGGACTTTTTATCAGAATATCAGGTTGTATTATTTTTAGATACGAGACCTGATAACCCGCAGCAACGGCTAAACTTTGAAAACTATATGAAGAAGGGTGGGGCCTGGATGGGCTTTCATTTCTCAGCCTTTGCCCTTACGCCTTCTTCATACCCTCAGAACTGGGATTGGTATCATAACGAGTTTTTAGGCTCAGGAAATTATGGTAGTAATACCTGGCGTCCTACATCTGCTATTCTACGTGTAGTAGATAAGAAACATTCTGTTACTCGCCGGTTACCGCATACATTCAAAGCCTCGCCGAATGAATGGTACCGATGGGAGAATGACCTGCGACTGAATCCGGATATCAGCATTTTACTTGCAATAGATTCCAGCAGTTTTCCCCTTGGTACAGGTCCTAAAAAGCATGAGATCTGGCAAAGCGGATATTATCCGGTTGTATGGTCCAATAAAAAGTATAAGATGGTTTATGTAAACATGGGCCATAACGATATTGACTACGAGCATAAGTTTGATAATACGAATAAAACCCTTTCCTATACCTTTGATAATGAGGTTCAAAATAGGATGATTATCAATTCCTTATTGTGGTTGAGCGGCAGAAAGAAAAAATAAATCTACTTTTTTTATAGATTTTGTATCTTAGCCCTGCCAATCACTCATAATGAAGTTAGTAGTATTAGAAATTGATACTAAAAAGTATCCTGTTATTTCAGCTTTAGCTATTCCTCCATTTTCTTTCGGGTACCAGAATACGGAAAGAGAAGTCCCCTGCTTGTTAGTGTAAGATTTCATCGAGTGATTTAAAGATTGTAAAAGAATTAACACAATATATTTTAACCCGATGAGAACTAATACATTGATTAGCAGCCTTGCGAGTTCGTTAAAGCCAGCGGTATGCATCGCTCTTGGTCTTTTTGCTTTGAACAGCAATGCGAGTGGCCAGAATCAGAAAAAGAAACCTAACGTACTGTTTATTGCCATAGACGATCTGAATAATGATCTTGGTGCTTTTGGGAATACCTATGTTAAATCTCCAAACATCGATCGTCTTGCTGCACGGGGTGTAAGGTTTGATAAAGCATATACTCAATTTCCTCTTTGCAGTCCAAGCCGTTCTTCGTTACTTACGGGGCACCGTCCGGATGTTACAGGTATATACGAACTGCAAACGCACTTTCGTAAAATTCTTCCGGATGTTGTAACTCTTCCTCAATTATTTAAAAACAATAATTACTACACCGCAAGGGTAGGCAAAATATATCATTATGGGGTTCCAGGGCAGATAGGAACCAATGGACTAGATGATTCTATTTCCTGGGTACAAAGATTCAATCCGAAAGGTAGAGATAAAGTTGAGGAGTCAAAGATTATTAATCTTACTCCGGACCGACCTCTGGGAAGTGCCCTTTGTTATCATATTGCCGACGGTACCGATGAGGAACAAACGGATGGTTTAATTGCTAAGGAAGCAATCAGAATTCTCGAAGAAAAAAAGAATGAACCATTCTTTTTAGCAGTTGGCTTTTTCAGGCCTCACACTCCATATGTGGCTCCAAGGAAATATTTTGATCAGTATCCGGTAGAAACAGTACCCTTGGCAAAGAAAACGCCTAACGACTGGGATGATATTCCAGAGCCAGCTTTATTTACCAGGCCTGCAAACTGGGGATTAGATGAAGCAAAACAGCGTGAAGCCTTAAGAGCTTATTATGCTTCTATTTCATTTATGGATGCCCAGGTTGGAAAGGTGCTGGATGCTTTAGATCGTTTAAAATTATCAGACAATACCATCATTGTTCTATGGAGCGACCATGGTTACAATGTTGGTCAGCATGGACAATGGATGAAACAGAGCTTATTCGAAAATTCAGCCAGGGTTCCCTTAATTATTTCAGCTCCTGGTTATGCTCCGGGGAAATCCAGTCCCCGTACTGTAGAGCTGGTAGACATATATCCAACTTTAGCTGAACTTAGCGGATTGAAAGCTCCTTCTGATTTAGAAGGTAAGAGTCTTACACCTCTGCTGAAAAAAGGAGATGCAAAATGGGATAAGGCAGCTTATACACAAGTAAAACGAGGACAAATCTTTGGAAGAAGCGTACGAACTGAGCGTTTCAGATATACAGAGTGGGATCATGGAAAAGCGGGTGTTGAACTTTATGACCATGTGAAGGATCCGGAAGAATTTACCAACCTGGCAAAAGACGAAAAATTTAAAGCTCAGGTAGCAGCACTGGCAGCTTTGCTGAAAAAGGGATATCCCTTAGAGCCTAAAGTAGTACAGGTGGAAGGCAGGCAGCGTCGCCAAGCCGGAGAGTAAAAATTAGCTTCAAATACAGGGATCCCTCCCTGTATTTTTTTATGCTTCCTAATATTTTATCAATGATCAAAACTTCTTATAAATACTTGTTTTTTGCACTTTTGGCGTCTTCAATATCGGAAGCGCTTGCTCAAAAAAGTACCGCGACAAAACCAAATATCGTCCTTATCTACGCAGATGATGTGGGTTACGGTGATATCAGTGCTAATGGGGCAAGCAAAATAAAGACCCCAAATTTAGACAAGATTGCGAAGCAGGGCTTACGCTTTTCCAACGCTCACACCTCATCAGCATCCTGTACCCCTTCCCGATATTCTTTGATCACCGGGCAGTATGCATGGAGAAAGGAAGGGACGAAGGTGGCTCCGGGAAATGCGTCATTAATAATAGATACAGCAAGACTTACTATTGCGGGCCTCCTGAAAAGAGCAGGATATACTAGTGGCGTTGTAGGTAAATGGCATTTGGGATTAGGGCCTGCATCGGGACCTGACTGGAATGGAGAGATAAAGCCTGGACCACTGGAACTGGGTTTTAATTATTCTTATATCCTTCCTGCTACTGGCGACCGCGTACCTTGTGTGTATGTAGAAAACCACCATATCGTGAATCTGGATAAGAATGATCCTGTTCTGGTGAGTTATGAGGCCCCGGTTGGAAACGAGCCTACGGGAGTAAATAATCCGGAGCTTCTTAAGGTAAAACCCTCAAGAGGCCATAATCAAACTATTGTGAATGGCGTTAGCCGGATCGGGTATATGAGCGGAGGAAAATCTGCGCGTTGGGTGGATGAGGATATTGCGGATGTGTTAACTGCGAAGGCAAAGCATTTTATCCAGGATAACAAGCAGAACCCATTTTTCCTTTATTTTGCTACTCACGATATCCATGTGCCGCGTATTCCTCATTCAAGATTTGCCGGGAAAAGTGGCCTCGGTGTACGGGGAGATGCCTTGTTACAATTAGATTGGTGTGCAGGAGAAGTGCTGAAAACGCTTGACAGTCTGGGTTTAAGTAAGAATACTATTGTAATTTTCAGTAGCGATAATGGTCCTGTGCTGGATGATGGGTACCAGGATGAAGCTGTGGAGAAATTGAACGGACACAAACCTGCCGGACCATTACGGGGAGGTAAATACAGCATTTTTGATGCCGGAACACGGGTTCCTTTTTTCATTAAGTGGCCCGGCGTTATCAAGCCTGGTACATCCTCGGATGCACTTCTTAGTCAGGTTGACCTTTTTGCTTCCTTCGCTTCTTTGACTAAGCAAAAATTAAGTCCCGCTGACGCTCCTGATAGTTTTGATGAATTGCAGGTTTTACTTGGAAAGTCTGTTAAGGGAAGAGAAAGTTTAGTAGAGCATGCCGGAACACTTGCCCTTATTAAAGGCGAATGGAAGTATATAGAACCTAAAGATGGCGCAAAAGTGAACCCCGGTGCCAGAATAGAGCTCGGAAACAATCCCGAAGCTCAGCTTTACAATCTCAAAACAGATATTGGCGAAACAAATAACGTTGCCATGAAACATCCTGAAATAGTAGCTGAACTTGCAGCAGCATTAAAAACACTAAAAGAAAATGGCCGTAGCAGATAGAATCTTTAAAGCAGTAAGCGTTTCAGTTACTACCCTGTTTTTTTGTCTTCCCGGGATTATTTCAGCCCAGAACAAAGAGACAAAGCATCCCAATATTCTGTTTTGTATTGCAGATGATGCCTCTCTTGAATTTTTTAGCGCATATGGTTTTGGTTACTCCTATGTGAACACACCAGCCTTTGACAGAATAGCGCGGGAAGGTATCCTGTTTGAAAATGCTTATACTCCTAATGCTAAATGTTCGCCTTCAAGAGCGAGTATTTTAACAGGCTGGAATCCATGGCAACTTGAAGAGGCTGCTAATCATAATTCTTACTTCCCGGCCAAATTTGCCAGCTTTGTAGAAGTATTAGGGCAAAACGGATATACAACTGCTTTTACAGGAAAAGGTTGGGGACCCGGTGTTGCGGTAGACGGGAATGGGAAGCAAAGGCAATTGACAGGTAAGGCATACAGTGAAATTAAGGTCCAGACGCCAACAGATAAAATTTCTCCTATTAATTATGCTGCTAATTTTGAGAAATTCCTGCAGGAAAAGCCTTCTGACAAGCCTTTCTGCTTTTGGTATGGCGGCCACGAACCGCATCGTGCTTACGAATATGGCTCCGGAATAAGCAAAGGAAAAAAAGATATAAGTCAGGTGAAGGTACCGCCTACCTGGCCTGATAACGCACAGGTTAGGAATGATTTGCTTGACTATGCTTACGAGGTAGAATATTTTGACCAGTATCTGGGTAAGATCCTGGACCTTTTGGAGAAGTCTGGTGAGCTTGACAATACGATTATTGTGGTTACTTCAGATAATGGGATGCCTTTCCCGCGTGTTAAGGGACATGTATATGAGAAGGCTAATCATCTTCCTTTAGCTATTTACTGGAAAAATGGCATCAAATCTCCTGGAAGGAAGGTGAAAGATTTTGTGAGCTTTATTGATTTTGCTCCTACATTTCTGGAGTTGGCAGGGGTTGATCAAAGCTCATCGGGAATGCAAGCGATTGAAGGAAAATCTATTCTCAACCTTTTAAAATCGTCCATCCCCGATAAGAACCGCGATCATGTACTTCTGGGAAGAGAACGTACAGACATCGGGAGACCAAATGATGAAGGTTACCCTGTTCGGGCAATTATAAAAGATGGTTATTTTCTGGCTGTTAACTACGAACCTTCACGCTGGCCTTGCGGTAATCCTGAAACAGGTTACAGGGATACTGATGGGAGTCCAACAAAGACAAGCATTCTGCAAGCTCATCGTAAGAATGAGAATGACGAGTATTGGAAACTTTCCTTTGCAAAAAAAGGAGGCGAGGAGTTATATGACATTAAAAAAGATCCTTTCTGTTTAAATAACCTCGCAGCTAGTTCAGCACAAACTTCCTTGAAACAGAAGTTGAAACAGCAGTTGGAAGCTGAGCTGAGAAAGCAGAACGACCCAAGGATGTTCGGAAAAGGCTACCTGTTCGATCAATACAAGTATGCTCAACCTGATGTTGTTGGATATTATGAGAAGTATTTGAGAGGCGAGATTGTTAAAACTGGTTCTGCAAATGAGTCAGATCTGGATAAGGCTATCAAATAGGCTCTCTTTTTAGGTCTTGATCAGAACAGTGTCCTAGTATGAATATTAAATCTATTAATTTTATAGAGTTTGCGAAAAAGATTTATATTTGCAGGCGCTGACAAAAAGGTAAGTATCATCACCGGGGTGGGTTATAGCAGGGAATCTATGTTGTATCAGGGTGTGTAAATAAACAATTAGAGAAATATAATTTATAAGTAAGATGGAAAATTTGTACTCAAACCCCGTTTTTACACCTTGTTCTTCAAATTCTAGGATGGTCTGTTGATCCTATTGCTCAACATGTTTAGTAAACATGTGTCAATTTAGATCTTAAAGGTCAAATCAGGATTTTCACTCTGGCCGGGCATATTTTCGGTCAACTTAACGCCAAATAATTTTATGAATTTAATTACCAGATCCTGGCGTATCACCAGGACTAGCCTGCTATGTTTAGGATTGTTCGCCTATGCAGGAAATGTAGAAACAGCACAAGCTCAAACTCAGACGACCCCATTAATTAATTCTAATTTAACCGGGAAAGTAATTGACGCCAAAACGAAAGAAACCCTTCCCGGCGCTATCGTTCATATAAAAGGCACTACTCACGAAGTAAATACGGATGCTAACGGAGCATTTAAGTTCGTAACCGGACAAAAGTTTCCCTACACGCTTGAAGTAAGCTTTATTGGTTATGAAAAAACAGAAGTTGTGGTTAACGGGCCAACCGTTACTGTTGCGTTGAAAGAAAGCGTAAATCAATTGAATGAAATAGTAGTAGTAGGTTACGGAACTCAAAAACGTATTGATCTAACCGGCTCTGTGGCTTCTGTATCTCAGAAAGTACTTTCTCAGCCAGTTAGTTCTTTAGAGCGTTTACTTCAGGGTAGTATCGCAGGAGCTCAGGTAACACAGGTTTCAGGCCAGCCAGGGGCTCCGGTAAGTATCCGTATTCGGGGTGGAAGTTCTGTAACTGCAGGAAACGAACCCCTTTACGTTATAGACGGCTTCCCTATCGAAAGCAATAATGGTTATGCCAGTTCAGGAACTGCTGCGGGTCCGAATGTGAATGCCCTTGCTACTTTGAGCCCTGGAGACATTGAAACGATAGACGTATTAAAAGACGCATCTGCAACTGCTATTTATGGCTCAAGAGGTGCCAATGGTGTGGTTTTAATTACTACAAAACGCGGTAAAGCCGGACGAAATATTGTGAACTATGACGTGAGCTACGGAAAGCAGGATGTAACAAAGAAAGTTGATGTAATAACTAATTCCCGCCAATGGGCAGAACTGAAAAATGAAGCTCGCATCAATGCTGGAAAAACCGCTTATTATACCACAGAACAGTTAAATGCTTTGGGTGAGGGTACCGATTGGCAGGCAGAGGCTTTCACCAATGCTCCTTCCCAGAATCATAATTTAAGTATCAGTGGTGGTGACGATAAAACTCATTATGCTGTTACTGGAAATTACTATAAGCAGGATGGAATTTTGTTTAACACCAACTTTAAGAGATATTCTGCACGTGTCAATTTTGATAGAAATGTTTCTACCAAGTTCAAAGTAAGCGCGAGTTTTTCTGCCAGTAAGACGAATTCCAATATCGCTAAAGACAACATCGTCAGAGCTCTATTGTTAATGCCACCAACGGTTTCTGTTAGAGATGCAAGTGGAGCTTATACCTATCAAAGCGAGTTTGAAACACCTCTTGGCAACCCGATTGCTACTTTAGCTGGTGAAACTAATCAAAGCAATAACAACAGGGTTTTAGGAAATATTTTTGGAGAATATAAGATTGTGGATGGCTTAACGGCCAAGGTTTCGGTAGGTGGTGATATCCTTAATAATAAAGAGAACAGATATATACCAAGCACTATCTATCAGGGAGCGAACACAATTACTACCGGGGAAGCATCGGTGGGTACCAGAACGATCACCAACTGGTTAAATGAAAATACACTTAACTATGTAAAGAGCTTCGGAAATAAGCATAGCATAAACGCTCTTGTGGGATATACTGAGCAATCAATGCACCTTGAGGGAGTTACGGCCGGATCGTATGGTTTCAGTGCTGAACAGACTACTTTCAATGATTTGGGAAGTGGAGCTACTTATTCAAAGCCTACATCAATATCACGCGACTGGGTGCTGAAATCGGCCCTTGCCCGTTTGAATTACTCTTTCGAGGAGAAATATTTGTTTACAGTTACAGGTCGCGCCGATGGTTCTTCAAAGTTTGGTGCTAACAATAAATGGGGATATTTCCCTTCAGCGGCATTTGCATGGAATGTTAGTAAGGAAACTGCATTTGATCTGCCTTCCGCAATCAGCAATTTGAAGCTTCGTTTGAGTGCCGGATTAACTGGTAACCAAGATATAGATCCTTATCAGTCGCTAGCTACCCTAGGAAACAATAACTATATCTTTAATGGAACCACCGTTATCGGATATGCTCCGAACCGTATTATTAACCCTGATTTAAGCTGGGAAAGTACAGCGCAATATGATGCTGGCATTGATCTTTCTTTATTTAAGAACAGAATCAATCTGGTACTTGATGGGTATTACAAACGCACTGAAGACCTTCTTCTGAATGTGCCATTAATATATACTACAGGTCAGTCTACTTCCCTTCAAAACTACGGTACTGTATCTAATAAAGGTTTAGAGCTTTCGATAAACACAAATAACCTTCAGGGTGATTTCACATGGAGCTCTTCTTTGAATCTTTCTACCAATAAAAACAAAATTTTAAGTCTGGGTGAAGGTGTTGAGTATATTATTAATGGTGTAAGCATTGCACAGGTTGGACAGCCTTTAGGAACTTTCTACGGTCTGAAAACGAATGGAATCTTTCAATCAACAGATGATATTAGTAAACTGCCGGTATATCTTACAAGAAATAAACCCGGAGATCAGCGCTATGTAGACAGGAACGGTGATAATACAATTACCGAAACATCCGACCGCTTCTTTATCGGTAATGCGCAGCCAAAGCTTCTGGGTGGTTTTACTAATAACTTTTCTTATAAAGGCCTTGATCTGACAGTTTTATTCCAGGGATCCTACGGAAATAAGATTTTCAATCAAAACCGTCAGCAGCTGGAGATCCTTTCTGGTCAGCAAAATGCATCAACTACAGCTCTACAACGCTGGACTCCTGAAAACGGTGGTAATTTAATACCTCGTGCTTATGAAGATCCTGCAGTTGTAAACTCCGACCGCTACGTTGAAGATGGTTCTTACCTACGCTTGAAAAACTTAACGGTAGGTTACACTCTTCCAATTCGTTTTGCATCCAAAAATAACAATGCAAAAATGCGCCTTTACTTCACCGCGCAGAACCTTGCAACCTGGACAAAATATAGCGGCTTTGATCCAGAGGTAAGTAAGAACGGACAAAGTACGATCGGTGCGGGCGTGGATCAGTATGTGTATCCAACCGCAAAACTTTTCCTGGGAGGAATCAATATCACACTTTAATCATTCAACGCTTAAATCATGAAGAAGATACTTTATATACTTTCCGTTGCTGCTGTTTCTGTAACATCCTGTGCAAAACTGGAGGAAAGTCCTGATTCGATCATAACAACCGAGCAATTTTACAAGACCTCAGCAGATGCAGTCTCTGCCATAAACAGTGTTTATACTGCGGGTTTAAATCCCGGTCCTATAATGATGTACAACCGTTTGTTCAATATAGCGGTTGAAGTTCAGTCGGATGATGTAATAGCTGGTCAACGTGTAACGAACGTTGATGTGAGAGCAATGTCTGCGCTCACCTATTCTACTACCAATGACCGTATAGACGAGCTTTGGAAAGAACATTATATCGCCATCGACCGCGCAAACATCGCAATAGACAAAATTCCGGCGATTGATATGGATGGAACGCTCCGTACCCGTTTGGTTAATGAGGCTAAGTTCTTGCGCGGCTTACTGTATTTTAACCTGGTAAGGTTGTGGGGCGAGGTACCCTTGGTTCTTCACACGCCCGCCTCTTTGAAGCAGGAGGAAATCCAGGTGGCCAAGTCGCCGGTGGAAGATGTTTATCAGCAGATCATTCAGGATTTATCGGATGCGGAAGCGCTTCCTGCAACTTATGCGGGAAACGACATCGGCCGTGCAACAGGTGGAGCTGCAAAAGCCTTGCTTTCAAAAGTTTATTTAACCAGGCAAGAGTGGGCAAAAGCTGCGTCTAAGGCACTTGAAGTAATTAATGGACCTTATGGCTACGCATTATTTGAGAATTTCTCAGATGTGTTTAATGTGGCAACAAAGAATGGAAAGGAGCATATTTTTTCCGCACAATGTAAGGGGGGAATTGGCCTAGGAAATCGTCTGGCGGCATCGGCGACTCCGGTAGGTATTCCCGGAATTACTGCAGCCGGTACTGATGAACCTACTTCGATCGCATACGGATTATATAGTGCTAACGACAGGCGCAGGGCAACTACCTTTTTCACATCCTTGATAAGTCCTACAAATGGAAGGACGTATACTTTTACCCCCAAATTTTCAAAGTACTGGGATCCTACCAGCATTCTTACCCCTACAGAATCGAACCAGAATATTCCTATTATCCGCTATGCTGAGGTATTGCTGATCTATGCAGAGGCGCTTAACGAGGCAAATGCGACTCCTTCCGCAGAAGCGTATGAGGCACTCAACAAAGTGATCAGAAGGGCTTTTGGAAAAGCAATTAATACTCCTGATAACACTGTCGATATTGCTAATCTGGATAAAGCAGCTTTCCGGGAAGAGGTGTACAAACAGCGTCGTTTGGAGCTGATGTTTGAATTCCAGCGCTGGTTCGATTTGATCAGGACCAAAAGAATGATTTCGGCATTGCAGGTTGTTGGTAAAACAGCATCTGAAAAACACTATTTGTTTCCCATTCCCCAACACGAGATTGATTTGAATCCTAAGCTAGAGCAAAATCCGCTTTGGAAGTAAAACGCAGGTTCTAAGTTGTCTTGTCATCCGACGGCAGGAGAGATCCTAAAGTGTACCTGGCGTACCAGGATTCCTCCTATCGTCGGAATGATAAAATCAAATGATAGTGCTACAGGGAATAACTTAAATTAAATGCAGATATGAACTCATTATATCAAAAAACAAAAAAAATTGCAGCTATAACCGCTATGGTTACAGCTGCAATTTTTTATTCACAATCGCTGGAAGCCCAGGATAAAAAGCCAAATATCGTATTCATATACATGGATGATCTCGGCTGGACAGACGTTGCTTCCGGGAGCAAATATTATGAAACTCCTCAAATAGATGCCCTTGCGAAGCAGAGTCTTGTTTTTACACAGGCTTATTCAGTTGGCCCGAACTGCGCACCAAGCCGGGCCTCTTTAATGACTGGTAAATATACTCCCAGACATGGGGTATTTACTGTTGGTACGTCTGAACGAGGTGATTCTACTAAAAGAAAACTAATTCCTGTAAAAAGCAATCCGGTTCTCAACCCTGCATTTACCACTATTGCCGAAGAACTTAAAAACGCCGGATACCAAACATCGCTGATTGGAAAATGGCAACTTGGAGGAAAAAAGCAAGGAGCAGACGCTCATGCTCAGGGATTTGATCACGTAATAGCAGGTTCTCCCGGCACTCCTTCTTATTTCTATCCCTACACGGGGAAAGGAAATAAAGAAAAAGCTCCTCACGAGGGTATCACAGAGGGTAAGGAAGGGGAGTATTTAACCGATCGTTTAACTGATGAAGCTTTGAAATTCATCACAGAGAATAAGGAAAAACCTTTCTTCTTGTACCTGTCTTATTTCGCTGTTCACACTCCTATACAAGGTAAGCCAGAAAAGGTATCAAAATTTAAAGCAAAAAAGGGAGATGAATATCATAACAACCCAACTTATGCAGCCATGCTAGAGAGCGCGGACGAAGGTGTAGGCAGAGTATTAAATGAATTGAAAAAGTTAAATCTTGAAGAAAACACGATTGTAGTTTTTTACTCAGACAATGGGGGATATGGAGGAGCTACTGCCCAGCCGCCGTTACGGGGATCGAAAGGAATGCTTTATGAGGGAGGTGTTAGAGTACCTCTTTTTGTAAGATGGCCCGGAAAAGTTAAGCCGGGTACCAGAACAGATTCGCCCGTTATCGGAGTAGACTTTTATCCAACGTTACTACAGATCGCTAATGTTAGTCAGCCGCTTAATACTCAGCTGGACGGCAAAACATTTCTGCCTGTTCTGTTAGGACAACCAGCAGTAAAGCGTGATGCTATTTTCTGGCATTTTCCAGCCTACCTGGAAGGCTACAATGCCGACAAGCGTCATAAAGATATCTTTAGAACCAGACCTGTTAGCGCTATCCGCTCAGGAGATTACAAGCTTCTCGAATTTTACGAGGATCACCGGGTAGAATTATACAACATTAAGGAAGATATCGGCGAAACGAACGACCTAGCCGTAAAACTTCCCGAAAAGAAGAAAGAGCTTTATGATAAGCTCCAGCAATGGAAAAAAGACGTTAAAGCCCCGGTTCCAACGCAACCCAACCCATTGTATAAACCATAATTCCTGGAAACTTAGATGATTAGAAGATTTAGAATTATTCTGCTGGCTGCAGTAGCCACCGGGATCTGGGCAAGATTAGATGCTCAAACAAAGAAGATTTCAAACCGTACGCCGAATATCATTTTGATTCTGGCTGATGACATGGGAAAAGAATGTTTGGGAACCTATGGTGGCACATATCCAACACCAAATCTTGATAAACTAGCTAATGAAGGCCTGAAGTTCAACTACGGCTTTTCCCAGCCTTTATGTACTCCAACACGAGTACAGATAATGACCGGAAAATATAATTACAAGAACTATGTAGAGTTCGGTTATCTTGATCCCTATCAGAAAACTTTTGCTCATTTAGCTAAGGAGGCTGGGTATAATACTGCCATTGCCGGTAAGTGGCAATTGGGGGCCAATAACAAACTGCCTGGTTTATTTGGATTTGACCAATATTGTTTATGGCAGCTAACTTATGGCAAGAACAAAGGAGAGCGCTACGCTAAACCATTGATAGAACGGGACGCCAATATTGTAAAAACTACAGATGAGGATTTTGGGCCCGATATTTTTGTGAACTACATTCTTGATTTTATCACCAGGAACAAAGACAAGAAGTTCCTTGCCTATTATCCGATGGCTTTGGTACATGCTCCGTTCCTTCCAACTCCTGACAGTAAAAGATGGAAGGAAAGTGTAGAGTTAAGGCATAAAAACGATACCCTTAATTTTAGGGATATGGTTACCTACAGCGATAAAAACGTAGGTAAGATCGTTGCAAAATTGAAGGAACTAGGCATCTATGAAAATACCATTATCATTTTTACAGGGGATAATGGGACAGGAAGACCTGTAGTTACCCCTATGAAGGATGGAAGCAAAGTGCCTGGTGGCAAGGGTTTAACAGTTGACCGCGGACACCATGTTCCTTTGATCGTGAATTGGGGGACAGGTCGTTATAAAGACCATGTAACAGATGACCTTGTTGATTTTACTGATATCCTTCCAACCATTGCCGATGCTATTCAAAAGAAAGTACCTGCTGACTGGAATACAGATGGGCATAGCATTTTGCCTCAAATCAGGGGCGAAAAAGGAACTCCTCGTCAATGGGTGTTCTCACATTACAATCCATTACAAAACAATCAGCCAAGCAAAAATGCTGCAAGGTTCTTCAGGGACCATCGCTATAAGCTCTATCATGACGGACGTTTCTTTGATCTGGTGAATGATTACGAAGAGCAAAATCCAATTCCTGAAGGAAGAGGTACTCCAGAAGCTGAAGCTATCCGTAAGACTTTCGCGGCCGAGTTTGCAAAACTACCGGCATGGAAACCTTCAGATCCGGGGCAGCCAAAAAGGGTTAGACCAGGATACGAATCGCAACGGGGTGCGGATGATGGGGGAGAGTAGAGGGGGACAAAGGAGTACAATCCGAAGAAAAACAAAGACAATCATAAAATGAACATATCAAGTTTCAACAAAAAGGCGCTTTACCTGTCAGCAGCATTGCTGTTGAGTGTATCAACCTTAAAAGTAAGCGCACAAAAAAACGCAGAACGACCAAACGTTTTATTTATCGCGGTAGATGATATGAACGACTGGATTGGCCCTTTTGGGGGATATCCCGGTGTCATTACTCCAAATCTGGATAAGCTTGCTAAACAAGGAGAAATCTTTACTCACGCTTATTGCTCTGCACCGGCATGTAATCCTTCGAGGGCTAGTATAATGACCGGTGTTCGTCCTGCTACTTCAGGAGTTTATCACAACGATCAGCCATGGAGACCAGTACTATCAAAAGCGGTGACTATCCCACAATACTTTACTGCTAACGGTTACGATGTTGAAGGTATCGGGAAAATTTACCATGATGCCTATAATGACCTTGCCTCCTGGCCGGTCTATCATAAAGTAGTTCCTTCTCCGAAACCAGCACAAAGCCCGGTATACGGGAAAGCGCACTTCGACTGGAGTCCGGTAGATGCGAAAGATGAGGATATGGGTGATTACAAAAACGTAGATCACGCTTTGAACTTCCTTAACAAAGACCGCTCGAAGCCATTCTTTTTGGCCGTGGGCTTTACACGTCCGCACCTTCCCTGGTACGTTCCTCAGAAATACTTCGATCTGTATCCTTTAGACAAGATCCAACTTCCGGAAGTGATAGAGAACGACTTGAATGATGTTCCTGCAGCAGGAGTGAAAATTGCCAAGCCTCAGGGCGACCACAAATTTATTACAGAAAATAACCAATGGAAAAAAGCTATCCAGGGCTATCTGGCCAGCATCACCTTTACCGATGGCCAAATCGGCCGGTTACTTGATGGATTAAATAAAAGCAAATACGGCAAGAACACTATCGTTGTATTATTTGGCGACCACGGCTGGCATTTGGGAGAGAAAGAACACTGGCGCAAATTCGCACTTTGGGAAGAAGCAACCCGCGTGCCTTTTTTCGTTATTGCTCCTGGTGTAACCAAAGCTGGCTCTGTTTCAAACAGGCCGGTGAATCTGATGGACCTTTACCCCACGTTGATCGAGCTGGCAAAACTTCCTCAAAAGAAAGGGATCGAGGCTAACAGCATAGTACCTCTTCTAAAAAATCCAGACACCGAATGGAACAACCCCTCGCTAACTACTCATGGCTTAGGGAATCATTCTGTAAGAACAGAACGATACCGCTATATAAAGTACGAAGATGGCTCTGAGGAACTATATGATCATGAAAATGACAAACAGGAATGGAAAAATTTGGCAAAGGACCCTAAGTATACTTCCATAAAAGCTGAGTTAGCAAAATCCCTTCCTAAAGTAAATGCACCAAATGCGCCGAAACAAAAGGGAGGTTCTTTGCAGGATTAAATTCCTGCAATCTCTTTATTAAATACTAAAACTTATGAATAAGCTACCTTTCAAATCGGGATGTGCGGCGCTTCTGATGGCTTCGGTCCTGAACACAGCAAGTGGTCAGAACAGTCAGGAATTCACTTCTGATAAAAGCTTCAAGGGGAAGATCGGAAGAAAGATAAGTGAATCAGAGGAATACCATCCTGAAAAGAGAAAAGCTCCTGCCGGGGCTCCGAATGTTGTCGTCTTTCTTATCGACGATGCTGGTTATGGAACTTCAAGCTCTTTCGGAGGCTTGATGCAAACACCCGTACTGGATAGTCTGGCAAACAACGGACTTCGTTTTACGAATTTTCATTCAACGGGAGTTTGTTCGCCAACAAGAGCTGCATTACTTACGGGCAGGAATCACCACTCGGTTCATATGGGCATACTGAACTATAGCTCTACCGGTTTTCCTGGGTATGATGCTATTATGCCTGCTGATAAAGCAACTATTGCAGAAGTATTGCACGAGAATAATTATAATTCATTCGCAGTAGGTAAATATCATGTAGCTCCCCTGCATGAAATAACAGCAAACGGCCCTTTTGACCGCTGGGCTGTAGGGCGCGGCTTTGATCATTTTTATGGGTTTCAGTTAGGGCACACAGACCAATACCACCCGAATTTGTATGAAGATACAAAAGTGATTGACATTGAGCCGAACAAGAAGCACCTTACAACTCTACTTGCTGACAAAGCAATTAGCTACATAAGCAACCAAAAATCGATTGAACCGGAAAAGCCCTTCTTTCTTTATTTTGCCACCGGTGCCATTCATTCACCTCATCAGGTAGACAAGAAATGGAGTGATCTGTATAAAGGCAAGTTTGACAAAGGTTGGGACTGGTACCGTAAGGAAGTATTCGAACGCCAGAAAAAGCTTGGCGTAATTCCTAAAAATGCCGTTTTGCCAGACCGAGATCCTTCCGTGAAGGCATGGGACAGCCTGACACCCGAACAGAGAAAGGTATACGCCCGATTTATGGAAGTATACGCCGGCTTCATGACTCACGCTGATTATGAGTTCGGTCGCATAATTAATCACATTAAGGAGATTGGTCAGGCTGATAACACTATAATTCTGGTTAGTATTGGAGATAATGGTTCAAGTCATAGTTCTCCAAACGGTAGCTTAAATGGTTATATCAGTAGTTTAGATGAAGACAAACAAGTTTCTGAACTTTATAGAAATATAGATAAGATTGGTACGGAGCATTCCTTTGAAGATGCGCCTATGGGCTGGACTCAGGCTACCAATACGCCATTCCGCCTCTGGAAGGCAGATCCAAACAGTGAAGGAGGAACCCATCAGCCGCTCATTGTTTATTACCCTAAAGGAGATCTTGAAAAAGGAGGTATCCGTAATCAATACGGCCATGTTATTGATATAGCCCCTACCATATACGAACTTACCGGAGCACAGATACCAAAGGTGATAAAGGGGCATGAGCAAAAGCCTGTGGAAGGTACAAGCCTGGTTTACGCATTTAAAGATGCAAAAGCCCCTAACCGCCATACAATTCAGTATTACGAGCTTTTTGGAAAGCGGGCTATCGTAAAAGATGGCTGGAAGGCTTCGGTTTTTCATAAACCGGGCGACGATTTCGCAAAAGACGTATGGGAATTGTACAACCTGAATGATGACTTTAATGAACGTTTAGATCTGGCTGCAAAATATCCGGGGAAGGTTAAGGAATTGCAGGCCGTCTTTGATAGAGAGGCTGTCAGGTATAATGTTTTCCCGTTAAACGATTATGCTGATGGTCATAGTGCCGGCGGCCGCGCCCGTAGTCCTTTTGGCTTAAAAAATAAAGTGGTGCTGTACCCGGGAGTTGACCAGATGCTCACATATAGCGGTCCGCAGTTTCAGAGCGAACCTTTTAGTATCACTGCAGATGTTGAGCTTCGATCAAAAGAGGATCAGGGTGTTCTGTTTGCGTCGGGATCTGAATTTGACGGATTAAGTCTCTTCCTGAAAGATGGGAAGTTTATTGTAGCTCATAATAGCGGTAGCGTTGTAAAACACCTGGAATCGAAGGTTCCTGTACCTGTTGGAAAATCAAAGCTAAGGTTCGAGTTTAATTACACAGCAGCTAAGGGTTCAAAGAACCGAAATGCAGTTGCAGGAACCGAAGCATTATATATAAATGATCAGAAAGTAGCTGAACGTGAGATTCAGGCCTATGAAGGCCGGATTGCAGTTTATAAAGATGGTATTGATGTTGGAGCTGACAGAAATTCTCCTGTTTCAGACAGATATCAGGTGCCTTTTACTTTTACAGGAAAACTTAACAACATTATGATCGAGTATAAAACAGAACATTTGAGTTCTTCGAGCGGGCATTGAGAATTTCGTCTTTACCATCTTGAAAGGCTCTTTTTAATATTCCTAAATTCAGTTGTCATCCCGACGGTTGGAGGAATGACAGGAGGCTTGCAAAGTAAGGTCCTCCTGATCTCTCCTTACGTTGATGACAATCGCTTTGATGCCCAGGAAGAGAGTGTTGTAATTCCTTTCTGACTAATTTACAAATACTTAATCATGAAAACTATTACTCCGAAATACCTCGTAGTTGCAGCGTTATCTGTTATATGCTTAATTCCAATCACCAAAACCTCAGCCCAAACAGGTAGTGCCAGGAAGCTTAATGTCCTTCTATTCACCGCTGATGATCTTGATCGTAACACCTTAGGTGTTTACGGATCGCCGGTAAAAGATATTTCCCCTAACATTGATCGCTTCGCGGGTCAGTCACTCCGTATCGACCACGCTTTTGTTAACTCTGCAATTTGTGCACCCAGCCGTGGAATAATTATGACCGGCTTGTATGAGCATAACAGCGGGGTAAATGGGTTCTATAAGATGAAGGATGAAAGTAAGGCTCAGTTAATAACTGAAGTACTGCGAACTTATGGATACAAAGTAGGCGTTTTGGGTAAGGTGGGGCATTCTACCCCTAAAGCGAGTTTCCATTGGGATTACGAAGCGGATCAGGGCGACCTGGGCAATGGCCGTAGTCCTTCCAAATACTACGAACATGTTAAGGCTTTCCTTACTGAAAGGAAGAATGACAATAAGCCGTTCTATTTTATGGTGAATTCTCATGATCCTCATCGTCCTTATTATAATCCTTCCATTCCTTTGAAAGACGGAGAGGAAAAGCCTTCCAGGATTTACGCTGCAAATGAAATTGCTGTTCCTGGTTTTGTTTCTGACCTTCCCGGAGTTAGGGAAGAACTGAGTTATTATTTCAACTCAACCCGTAGGCTTGATGATACTTTCGGTAAAGTAATGCAGGCATTAGAGGAATCTGGCTTTGCGGAAAATACATTGGTAATCTTCTTGTCTGATAATGGAATAGCTATTCCTTTCGCAAAGGCAAATGCTTACAATGCAAGTAACCGTACTCCATTTTTAGTTCGTTGGCCAGGTGTAGTTAAAGGAGGTTCTGTAAATGATAAGGATTTTGTTTCTACCGTAGACTATCTTCCAACCATTCTTGATGCGTTAAATATTCCTCTGGCAGGAAAAGGGGATGGTAAGTCTTTCCTTCCATTGCTTAAGGGTAATGCTCAAGCCGGAAGGGATAAGGTTTACACTCAGATTGACTACAAGCAGGGGGGAGGCCCCACTCCGATGCGTGCTGTTCAAGACGGTCACTATTTATACATCTATAACGCCTGGGCTGATGGTGAGCGCATCTACAGTAATAACAATGAGGGTTTAACGCAAAAAGCAATGGAAGCCGCGGCAGCGACTAATCCTGAAATTGCGGCCAGGGTACGTTCGTATCGCTACAGAGCGGTTGAAGAGCTATACGATTTGAGAAAAGATCTTTCCAACGTAACTAATCTGGCCATAGATCCTGCTTATAAAGCGCAGCTGGAAACCTACCGTAAGGATATTGAGAAATGGATGACAGATAACCGGGATCCATTGCTGAAAGTATTTCAGAATAGAAATAATCCAGAACTGGCCCAGGCAGAATTTTATAAAAATTATCCTGAAGCAAAGGTACTTGACAAGGATAAAACCAGATATAGTAAAAACAAGGGAGCGGTAGCCGCAGACTGATAGATTTAATAGCATCCACATCATTATGAAAATAATTAATTTCAAAACTCTACTTGTTGTCTCGTTGACAGTAATAGGTGTTTTTTCAACAGCTTTAGCTCAGAAGAAGAATGAGAGCCGCCCAAATATTATCCTCATTCTTTCGGATGACCAGAGTGCGCCTTTTCTTGGCACGTATGGTTACCCTGATTTAAAAACGCCTAATCTCGATAAGTTTGCAAAAGACGGGATTCAATTTAACCGGGCTTATACTACAGCTCCGCAATGTGTGCTTTCAAGAGCGTCTTTCATGACGGGCAGGTCTGTGATAGATATTCGTATGAGCCGTTTTTCTGCACCTTTATCTGCTGATATTGTCACGTATCCTGAGGTGCTGAGAAAAGCCGGATATTTCACCGGAATTTGCGGTCGTACATTTCACCTGGATGGTTCGGCAACACCACCGGAAACGGAGGATGTGTTTAATAAATATGATCTGAGAACATTTAAGAAAAGGGTTGATTATTTAAAAACCGGTTCTAATGAGGATGCCTTAACTCAGTTTAGGGAGTTTGCTGACCTGGTTCCGAAGGGCAAGCCATTTTTTATTCAGGTAGGCTATAATGATCCTCACCGTATTTTTAATGCAAAGAATTTTGAACCAGATCCTTCTAAGATCACTTTACCGGAAGGTTGGCCAGACACCAGGGAATTAAGAGAGGACTTTGCGGGCTACCTGGGGGAGATCCAGCGATTGGATCATAATGTTGGCCTATTATTAGATGAAGTTGAAAAGCGTGGATTATCCAAAAACACGTTGATTGTATTTATGGGAGATAATGGTGGTGCTCTTTTAAGAGGTAAGGGAACTCTCTACGATCTGGGAATTCATGTGCCTTTACTAGTTAGGTGGCCGGCGAAAATTAAAGGAGGTCAAAAATCTGAGGCTTTGATTTCGGGTGAAGACCTGGCGCCAACCTTTCTGGAAGTAGCCGGTGTTGTTAAACCAAAAGAATTTACAGGAAAAAGCATTACACCAGTGTTCTCCAACTCGCAGGCAGAGCCGAGAGAGTATGTGTTTGCCGTTAGAGGAGCACATGGATCAGGTTTACCTACTAATACTGCTAATTTCGACCTGGGTCGCACCGTTTTCAATAAGAATTACAAGTTGATTTACAATGCCATGTGGCAGCTTCCTTACCACCCTGTTGATTTTGCAGGTCAGCCTTTCTGGCTTAAGTTAAAAGAGCAGAACGATAAAGGACAACTGGATGAAAAGTATGCTAAACTGTTCTTTGCCAAAAGTCGTCCTATGTTCGAGATCTTCGATTTGAAGAACGATCCGCATGAGTTCAACAATCTTGCAGGAAAGCCTGAAGTGGCAACAATTGAGAAAGAATTGAAAGCCCGTTTGCAGGAATGGATGATCCTGAATCAGGATTATGTTCCATTGCCGGTTCCTCCTCCAGCTAGAAATTAAACAGCACCATGATTGTATCATCATTTAAAAAAATTATAGCCCTGGCTCTTGTGATAGGCTGGAGCGTTCAGGCAAGATCTCAATCCGCAAAGCCCAATATTCTGTGGATAGTCAGTGAAGATAATAGCACCTTTCTTGGATGTTATGGGGACAAGTACGCTACAACTCCCAATCTGGACAAATTTTCAACTAAGGGTATTTTGTATGAAAATGCATTTTCTACAGCACCTGTTTGTGCCCCATCCCGCTGTACACTTATAACGGGAATGCTTCCAACAACCTTGGGAACAGAGAATATGCGAAGCAGCTATCCTTCACCATCTTTTATCAAATTTTTTCCTAAATATCTCAGAGAGTCAGGGTATTATACTACCAATAATGCGAAAAAGGATTATAATACAGGAGATCAGGCGGACGCCTGGGATGAATCGAGTAATACTGCGACGTATAAAAACCGCAAGTCGGGACAGCCATTCTTTGCGGTGTTTAATCTTAATATATCGCATGAAAGCAATATCCACGGAAAGCAGCCGGATTTAAGGCACGATCCCTCGAAAGCCCCAGTGCCGCCTTACCATCCTGGTACCGAAGAGATGAAACATGACTGGGCTTTGTATTACGACAAGGTAGAGCAAATGGATCAGCAAGCCGGCAAATTGCTTAGAGAACTGGAAGAGGCTGGTTTAGCGGAGAATACCATTGTATTTTATTATGCAGATAATGGAGGTGTTTTACCTCGTAGCAAACGGTTTATGTTCGAGTCAGGACTTCATGTTCCCTTGATCATTCGTTTTCCTGAAAAATACAGGCATTTAGCACCACAAGCCCCGGGGACCAGAACAGACCGGCTGGTTACTTTTCTGGATTTTGCTCCATCTATTTTAAATCTGACAGGAATTAAAATTCCTGAGTACATGCAGGGTAGACCGTTTGCAGGACCTGTTTTGCCGGCTGAAAATAAGTATGCATTTAATTTTCGTGGCCGGATGGACGAGACAGAGGATAAGATCAGGTCTTTAAGAGATAAACGTTTCAGGTACATCAGGAATTATTATCCACACAAGATCTACGGCCAGCATGTTGCTTATTCATGGAAGGCGCCATCTATGCAATCCTGGGAGAGGGAGTATAGAGCAGGAACTTTAAATGAAACACAGCTGGTATTCTGGAAGGAAAAGCCATCCGAAGAACTGTATGATGTTGTTGCTGATCCACATAACATAAATAACCTGGCCGGTAAGAAGGAATATCAGGCTGATCTGGAACGTTTGCGGAAGCAGCTGCATAAAACGCTGGTCGAGACTAGGGATATTGGTTTTATTCCGGAAGCTCAGCTGGAAGAAATTGCCAAAAGTACAGCTCCTTATGATTTCGCGAGATCTTCAGGATATGATGTTGCAAGGGTGCTTGAAACAGCAGAGCTGGCATCAAGTCGCGATCCGAAACAGTTACCTGAAATAACAAAAAGATTAAAGGATAAGGACGCTGTGGTACGTTACTGGGCAGCAACTGGAATAACCATATTGGGAACAAAAGCATCTTCGGCGAAAGCACAGGTATCTGAATTGCTCAACGACCAGGTTGAGGCCGTAAGAATTGCAGCAGCAGAGGCCGTATATAAACTGGGAGAAAAAAATCAGGGTCTGGCTGTGATTTCGTCTGCTCTTAATTCAACTAACAATATCGCCAGAGTGCAGGCCTTCAATGTCCTGTTATCTGTCGAAAGGAAAGACCTGGGGCAATTTAACGAGAAGCTTAAGACGATAGTCGCGGATAGTAATTCTACAGTTTACGATCTATCTCATGCGAGGTATCTTTTATCTCTAACTTCAACACGTGCTAATGCAAAAAAATAATAAAGGTTCCTTCTATACGCTTGGAAACATAAATCATTGGTTAGTGAGGCAAGGAGCACATCTGCTCCTTGCTTTGTCAGGTTTTACTGCGATCGCTCAAACAAAGGCGGCAAAGCCCAACATAATCTTTATTCTCACCGATGATCATCGGTGGGATGCCCTAGGGGTTGCAGGAAATTCAATTATTCAAACGCCAAACCTTGATCGTTTGGCTAATGCAGGTACCAGGTTCGGAAACGCCTACGTAACTACCGCTATTTGCTGCACAAGCAGAGCCAGTATTTTAAGTGGTCAATATGTCTCGAGACATAAAATAAACAATTTTACAACAGACTTTTCTCAGGAAGCTGTTCGAAATACCTATCCATTCCTGCTAAAAAAGGCGGGTTATAAAACGGGCTTCATTGGCAAGTATGGTGTGGGATTGAAGCCTCCTATTGAAGAATTTGATTATTGGTCATGTACACCAAAGGTGCAACCTGACTATGAGCTAAAGAACCTGAGCGGAGAAATTGTTCACAACACAGATAGTGTAAGCAGCGATATTCAAAAGTTCCTGGATCAGTTTGGTAAGCAGGGCCCTTTTTGTCTCTCTATTGGTTTCAAGGCGCCGCATGAACTTGATGGCAATCCTCCAAAGTTTATAGTGCAGGATAGGTTTAAGAACTTATATAATGATAATAAGGTTCCCGTTCCGCAAACTGCAGATCCGAGATATTGGGAATCCTTTCCGGATTTCTTTAAAACAGAAGAAAATATTGCCAGAGTTCGCTGGAGGACGTTTTTTTCCAGTCCCGAGCTATATCAGGAGTCGGTGAAAAACTACTACAGATTGATCACCGGAGTTGACGAAGCTGTGGGAAAGCTTGTTTCGAAGCTCAAAGAATTAGGTATAGCTGATAATACGATCGTCATTTTCATGGGGGATAACGGCTTTTATTTAGGTGAGCACGGACTGGAAGGTAAATGGTATGGTCATGAAGAATCAATAAGGGTTCCTCTGATTATTTACAATCCACTGGAGAATTTATCAAAAGGAAAGGTCTCAGAGCAGGTAGCTCTTAATATTGATATCGCTCCAACTATCCTTGGAGCAGCCGGTCTTTCTGTTTCTGAAGGCATGCAGGGAAATGATTTGCTGAAAGAGGACAGGTCGAAGCGGGAATTTTTTTATGAGCATACGTTTCAGGGTAGTCCTAAGATCCCAAAAGTAGAAGGTGTAGCAGGAGGTAGGTGGAAGTATATGTTATTTACGGAGCATAACTACGAAGAACTTTATGATGTGAAGAATGATCCTCATGAAACCAAAAATCTTGCTGGTGACAAGCGCTTCAAAGGACAGTTGGAAACAATGCGGAGAAAATATAAGGATTTGAAGTTAAAAGCCCTTTAGTATGCAAGTTAGAAAAGCTACCTGGATGACTTTGACTGCCATTGCGATCATAGGAGGTATTACTTGCCTTTTCATGAGAACAATTTTTTGAGTGGAGGAAAGGAATATCGTGCCATTCGAACCGCCCGCTACACTTATGTGAAGGATTTGAAAGGTCCATGGCTGCTATATGACAACCTTAAAGATCCTTACCAGTTGAATAATCTGGTAAGTAAATCAGAGTTTGCTTCACTGCAAAAGAACTTAGACAAAGTGTTACAAAGGAGACTGCAGCAGGCGCGTGATTCTTTTCTGCCTGCAGACGAGTATATGAAAAAATGGAATTATCACTACGATAATAAAGATAGTCTTAGGCTTGATTAATCTTAAAATTTTACAACAATGTCATCTGAAAACACTTCACGCCGCAATTTTTTAAAGAACGCAGGCATGGTAGCGGCGCTTCCCTTAGCATCCCCAGTTCTGGATGCCAAAGCCTTGATCAATCCAGGGAATGAAGCTCTGAAAATCACTGATCTCAGCCTTCATGTTGTAAAAGTTAACCAGCGGGGAAACTGGTATTTCATTGAATTGAAAACCAATAAAGGATTGGTGGGACTGGGAGAATGTTCGCAAGCGGTGGCAGGAACTGCGCCCGGGAATGAAGTTGCTGTGAGAAAGGAGCTGAACCTTCTTTTTAGTTTTCTTAAGGGTAGTTCTCCGTTTGAATTAGAGGCTTTCAGGCAGAAGGCATTTAAGATAGCAGATACCAAAATAAAAAGGACAGTTTTTAGTGGTTTGGAGCAAGCGCTCTGGGATTTAAATGGAAAAGCCCTTGGGGTGCCGGTTCACACCTTACTTGGAGGAAAGCTAAGAGATAAGATCAGAGTGTATGCCAATATTAACCGGGCCACTAACGATCGTGATGCAAATGGGAAAAGACCTGTGGCTTCTTTCCAGAAAAATGCGGAGCAAGCCCTTAGACAAGGATTCACAGCCTTGAAACTTGCGCCTTTTGATGAAATGCGAGCGTTAGATAAATCAAGCCCTGCACAAATTGAAGAAGATATTCTGCATGGAATAAAATGTATTGAGGGTGTGCGGTCGGCTATTGGAAAGGAGATTGACCTTTTAATCGATGTGCACAGTCACCTGAATCTCAATCTATCTATAGAGACCGCCAGGCGAGTTGAAGCTGCCGACTTATTTTGGTTTGAAGAACCAGTTAATCCTTTAAAGTATCCGAAGGAAACAAAACAAATAAAGGAATCTATCAAACAAACGCTTGCCGGTGGAGAGTCTGTCTTCGGACGAAAGGAATATGCTGAATTGATCAATACCATGGCACTTGGAATTATTATGCCTGATGTAAAGCATTGCGGGGGGATCCTTGAACTTAAATACATAGCAGCAGCCGCAGAAGCGGCAGGAGATATTCAGGTTGCTCCACACAACCCTAGTGGCCCTGTTGCTACGGCAGCAAGCGTAGCTGTCTGCGCCACTCTTCCTAATTTCTGCATTCTGGAGTACGCGTTTGGTGAAGTTCCCTGGAGTAATGACTTAGTAACGCCGAAGGAGGCTTTTATAAATGGCTATATCCCTGTATCTGACAAGCCCGGGCTTGGGATTTGTTTGAATCAGGGGCTGATAAAACAGCATGTTTAGCAGAAAAGGGTAGGGGGGAGGAAGTAACATACCGCTTCTCGCTAAAAACCTTTAAGTTTCTTGAGAGTTATACACGCAGTATATACGGCTATCTGAAGGTCTGAGCTGGAAGATTGCTTTCTATCATTTACCTAATGAAAAACAAGAAATGAGAAGACTACCGGTTTATTTACTATTAGACACATCGGGTTCGATGACTGGCGAACCGATTGAAGCGGTTAAAAATGGAGTTCAGGTGATGATCAGTTCCCTGCGACAAAATCCGCAGGCTATTGAAACTGCCTTTATCAGCATCATCACTTTTGATAGTACAGCCCGCCAGCTTGTTCCTCTAACTGATCTGGCTTCTTTCCAAATGGTAGATATTAAAGCCACTGGTACCACCAGTTTAGGAGAGGCTTTGAAGTTGGTAGCAACTTGCATAGATAATGAGGTTGCGAAAACAACACAGGAGCAGAAGGGCGACTGGAAGCCATTGGTTTTCATTATGACAGATGGAATTCCTACCGACGAGTGGCAATCGGGCTTAGAAGAGTTCAAAAAACGGAAAACTGCTTATACCGTTGCATGTGCTGCCGGTAGCGGTGCTGACTCAAACTTATTAAAGCAAATTACAGAGAATGTAGTTAGTCTCGACACTGCTGATAGCCAGAGCATCTCTAAGTTCTTCTCCTGGGTATCTGCTTCCATCGGCGTTACCTCAACCAAGGTGGAAGATGCCGGAAAAGAAGTAACAGGCATTGGAGAGCTTCCTCCGCCTCCATCCGAGTTAAACATTGTTACTTAAAATCCTTTGCAGATATGCCGGAACCAGGAAGTGTGAAAGAACAGCTGACAGAACTATTCCGGAAAAACAATATTCAGGTTCCTTCTAACCGGAAGGGCCTGTTTGAAAGTTTTATCAAGGAAGAAAAAGTCGTTGCGGCGGTTAACACCATTAATCAAACCGAGAACCATCTTATGGCTGAGTGGAAAATACAAGATAGGGTTGCCGATATAAAGGGGCAATCGGTAAGAATTCTAAATGCCAGTGTAGGTAAATCTTATGAAGCTAAGCTCGATTTTGAGAAATTAGGTTGGACTGATATGGAGCAATGGAGGTTAGAAGGACTGGAGGAAACTGGATTAAGCTTTGATGAAAAGCAAGCCCAAATTACGGGAAACCCATCTTCAAGTGGAGATATAAAACTTAAGTTCCTATATAAACTTAAAGGACAGGCAGAGGAAGACCCTTTTAATGAAAAGGAAATCCCTCTAACTATTAACCCTGATCCAAGGAGTTTATGGAAGAACCTGGATAGCGATAGGGAAGATCCTTACTGGAAGGAAGACAATATTACGGTATTTGAACCTTTAGGAGATAAATACCTCCTTGCTTCGTCAAAACGTGGTCGATCTCATGCCAATGTTGGTTCTTTTCGCGAGGATGATTTCGCCTATAAAGATCTGCAAAATGGTTGGAGTATTGTGGTTGTAAGTGATGGAGCAGGTAGTGCCAAATTTTCCAGAAAAGGTTCTGACATCGCATGCCGTTCTGTTGTTGATTTTTTTGAACAGGAAGATTCCGTTAAAAGCTTGCTCGAATTCGATCAGATACTAAGGGATCACAACGAGAAGACTGCACCCGACAGTCAGGGTAAACTAAAGCTTTTTGTATATAACACTCTTGGTAAGGCAGCTTTAAATGTCCATAAAAAGCTGGAGGATTTTGCTTCTAAGGCAGGTCATGCTCTTAAAGACCTTAGTTGTACCCTAATCTTTACTCTGTTTAAAAAGTATGAAACGGGTTATGTGTTTCTCTCTTTTGGGGTGGGCGATTGTCCTATTGCCGTTCTTGATAAAGAACTTTCTCAGGTGACTTTGCTGAATTGGATAGATGTAGGGGAATTTGGTGGTGGTACCCGGTTTATTACAATGCCCGAGATCTTCAAAAATGAGAAGTTTGCTACACGTTTCAGTTTCCGGCAAATACAAGACTTTTCTTACCTGATGCTGATGTCTGATGGGGTTTATGATCCAAAGTTTGTGGTCGAAGCAAACCTCGAGGATGTTAACAAATGGAAAGAGTTCCTTGATGATTTGAAGGGTAAGAATGAGGATGGAGTGAAAGTGGATATTAACCCGGATAACAACGATATCGTTATGCAATTTTCTGACTGGATGGATTTTTGGAGTACAGGAAATCATGATGACAGGACCTTGGCTATAGTGTTCTAAGCAATTTAAAGGCAAATAATAAATCGAATATTGATGACAAACGTTAAGTCAGTTTCTTCAATTATACATTCAGGTAAGAGTTATCAGTATATTGATAATGGCGAACCTATGCGAGGAGGAATGAAAGACGTGTACTTCGCTCCGGATAGATCTTACGTGATTGCCTTTTACCGGGACAAGCAGGATTTTAATTCGAAAGAACGTTTAACAAAATTGGTAACGCAATATTATGACAGCTTCTTTAATAGGGAAGGAGGGGAGTATTACAAGACTGTCTATTCCTGGCCTACCGATGTAGTACAGGTGGGTAGTCAGATAGGTTTAATTGTTCCCACGTACAGAAAGAACTTTTTTTTCGCCAAAGGCTATGCAACGAGTGATGGGATAAAAGGGAAAGAAAAACAGGGCTTATGGTTCGCGTCGGCTAAGTTCAGGAATAAGCAGTTTGCCTTAAGATTAGACGAATCTGAATTAGGAAACTGGCTAAGTTATTTCCAAATCGCAGTTAAGATTGCCAGAGGCGTAAAGCGCTTGCATGCAGCAGGCTTGGCTCACTCAGATCTATCCTATAAAAACGTACTGATTGACCCGGTAAACCGCGATGCGACCATAATCGATATTGATGGATTGGTGGTACCAGGCCTTTATCCACCTGACGTGATCGGAACAGCCGACTTTATTGCTCCTGAAGTATTGAGTACAAAACATCTTGAGCTTCGTGACCCTAGTCGAAAGCACGCTAATCGACTCACTGACCTTCATGCCTTAGCAGTGATGATCTATATGTACTTGCTTTACCGCCATCCATTAAAGGGAGGAAAGATCAATTCTTTAGACACTGAAGAAGATGATCTTTTATCGATGGGAGAAAAAGCATTGTTTATTGAACACCCTACTGATGCATCAAACAGGCCCAAACTGGATCAACAACCCAAATCAGCTCTACCTTGGGCTGATATTTCAAAGCTGCCTTATACTATAACTGGGCCTTACCTGAAGGCTTTATTTGATCAGGCGTTTATAGTGGGCCTACATAATCCACAACAACGCCCCAATGCCGACATGTGGGAGCAGGCACTATTAAAGACCACCGATTTGATGCAGCCCTGTGCCAATCCAGCCTGTGACCAGAAGTGGTTCGTTTTTGATAATTCCACTTCGCCGAAATGTCCTTTTTGCGGAACTCCTATAAAAGGAACATTGCCTGTTCTCGACCTTTACTATCAGTTTAAACTAACCGTGTGGAAGCCTGAGAACCATAGATTAATGGTTTACCATAACCAATATCTGTTCCAATGGCATGTGAATAGAAACATTGTGAGAAATGAACGTCTTACGGCAGAACAAAAAGTACCAGTAGGTTACTTTACCTGGTTTAATAATAAATGGGTTCTGGTGAATCAGAAGCTGAGTTCACTTAAGGATCTGACGGAAGATAAGGTGATCCCGGTAGGATCAATGGTGGAAATAACAGATGGAAAAAAACTTTTGTTATCAAACGAAGATGGCGGTAGGGTTGTAGTGATAACAATGGCTAATAAGTAGAAATTAAAAATTACGACAATGAAATTAAAACCAGCAGGAATATTTATCATCATCGCAATAATAGCCGTCTTGGGTTATTTCGCCTTCAAGAATTCAGGAGGTAGTAATAAGACGGAGACCTCGGATGGGGCAACGAACAGTTGGGACAGTTCGGCTTCCGGAAATCAAAGTCAGGCGCAGGATAATAATAAAACAAGTTCTGATGAAGCCAGAGAATTTAGTTATACACCTGAAAAGCCGCAGAACGGCACTCTAAACGGAGTTGTTGAATTAGGGGCAACAGGGTTTAACTCCTTTGTTATTAATCTTGACAAGGAGAAGCGTTGGGAGATTGTGTCAAAAGATTTTGGTGAGTCTCTGGCTTATGAAGGACTGGCAACGACAGAAGACATTCGCGGAGGTTTGAAGAAGTACATTGCTGGAATGTTCGATAAGGGGGTAGCTAAAAACAATGTTCATTTCGTTATTTCTTCTGGTGCACAGAAGGAAGCTAAGACAAAAACAATCAGTAATGAACTAAAGAAGATGGGTTTTGTGGTCAATAATGTGACTCCGGATCAGGAAGCTAAGTTTGCTCTTCAGGCAACCGTGCCCCCAGCCTTTATTGATAATTCTTTCATGGTTGATATTGGTTCAGGAAACACTAAGATATCCTGGGAAGAGAATGGTGCTCTTAAAAGCCAGGAACTTCCTGGTGCTAAATATTTCCAGCAAAATCTTTCGGACCAGGATGTTTACAATCAGGTAAAGGAGGCTGTTGCCAAAGTACCTTCAGATAAACGAAATGTAGGTTTTATAATTGGTGGAGTTCCTTTTACTCTTGCTAAACAGCACCGGAAGGGAGAGGAGAGGTACACGGTTTTAAAAAGTCCGGGTTCTTATAATGGAGAAGATAAAAAAATGCAGGCGGGCTTGAACATCTATAAGGCTATTGCCGACGCTACTAAAACCGACACCTTTGTGTTCGACTGGGACGCTAATTTTACCATCGGATTTTTATTGAGTTTGAAAAAGTAATTATCAGGCATGAGTTTTTTAAAGGCTTTGTTGAATCCCTTTGTGGAGTTTGAGGAAGATAAGAGCAAGCAAGTAGCTAAAAATAATCCTCTTCAGGCTCCACCCCCGACTTCAGATAAAGATACCACGCATCCCCTTATTGATGAGCCAGGGAAAGGAACAGCAGCTGCAAGTGTCCCGCCTACAACATCGCAAGCCGCTTCAGCTATTATTCGGCAATCCGATACTATGCCCTTTCCCGAGCATACAGCTTATTTCGAAGCATTATTAGATAAAGCTAACCGTGAGAACCCTGCATTTACTGGACCTGATTTCAAAGAATTTATAGAAGCGAAATTAGATATTGATGATATTGCAGATGAAAACCTTAGGTACGTTACAGCTTTTAATATCCTCAAGAACGCAGGCTTAAGTAAGGAGCGCCTCATTTCCACCGGTCATGAATATCAAAATGTAATTGGGCGTGACCTTAACGCTTTTCAAACCGCACATGCCCGGCAGTATAAAGCTGAACTTGAACAAAAAGAGCTCGATCTGCAGAAGAAGGCAGAGGAATTAAGGGCACTTACCCAGCGGTTGAACGTGTTGAAGGGCGAGATCAATCAGATCAGCCAGGAGATAACAACAAAAAAAGATTCTCTCAATGCAACGAGAAGTTCTTTCTTGTTAGCAGGGGAAAATATGCAGAAGGAGATCCAGCTAGAGCTGGAAAAGATCATGAAATACTTCGGATAGTTGATTTACCCCCTTCTCTAAATTATTTGGCCCCTTTGTTATTTATAATTTATTCCTTTTTTTGTACTTATTGATTTTACGGATCTGCTCAAATTATAAGAACGCAGTTGATGTGAAGGTTAACCAATTATTTTAGAAATGATCAAAAAGTACATTTTTCAGTCCCTATGTGTGGTTTTAAGTTTTTCCCAGATGCACGCTTATGGACAACAGCAGCAAAATTCTTCCAGGGAGAAGAGTCCCAAAAATAAATTTTCCGCCTATCTGTTCACCTACTTCACAGGAAACCGAAAGTCAGAAGAAGCTATTCGCTTTGCTTATAGTACCAACGGATATAAGTTTAAAGCACTGAACGATAATAAGGAGGTGATCAGCAGTGAAAAGATCAGTACAACCGGGGGGGTACGCGATCCTCACATCCTTCGTGGCGCAGATGGCAAGACTTTTTACATGGTGGCAACAGATATGATATCTGCTAATGGCTGGGATTCGAATAGGGCTATTGTATTAATGAAGTCAACTGACCTGATTAACTGGACTAGTAGCGTGGTTAATTTTCAGCAGCGCTTTGCAGGAAATGAGGCATTGAAAAGGGCTTGGGCTCCTCAAACAATTTACGATTCTAAGGCTGGAAAATACATGATCTACTTTTCTCTTAAACATGGCAATGATCCCGATAAAATTTATTACGCATACGCCAATGAGGACTTTACAGATCTTGAAACTGAACCCAAGCAACTGTTTTTTAGTCCTACTAACTCCGGTGCGATAGATGCAGATATTGTTGAGAAAGATGGCCTTTTTCACCTGTTTTTCAAAGGAGAAAGCGGTAAACCAGGCATAAAACTTGCTTTGTCTGATAAGTTGACAGAAGGCTATGAATTAAAAGAGGAAAAAGTTCAGCAAACTACTGACCCGGTAGAAGGAGCGGGGGTATTTAAGCTTAACGACGGAAAGGGATATATTCTAATGTACGACCTGTACACTAAAGGGAAATATCAGTTTACTCAATCATCAGATCTAAGAAATTTCCATGTAATTGATAATGAAGTAACGATGGACTTTCATCCTCGGCACGGGACGGTGTTACCAATCACAAAAGCAGAACTTAAGAGATTGTTAAAAAAATGGCCTGTTTCTGAACAGGTGAAATAAGAAATTAAGAGGGCTAGTACTTATTTAGTACCAGCCCTCTTAGTTTAGCAATTATCAATAGCCTCCTCTAATTCATTCAGCTACTGAACAGTAAAAGTTTTTGTCAGTTTGCCAATCTCTACTTTAAACTCTCCGGGTTCAACAACTGGCTTATTATCTCGTCCAATAAATGACATTTGAGACGGACTAATAGTGAAGTGCAGGGTTTTACTTTCACCGGGCTTAAGGTTTATCTTTTCGAAACCCTTTAGTCTTTTTACGTCCGGAGTGATGGATGCATAAAGGTCGCTAAGGTAAAGTTCGACTGTTTCCTTGCCTTCTCTTGATCCTGTATTCTTTACCTCTATAGAAGCAGTAATAGTTCCGGTTGCAGATATCTTATCAGTACTTAAAAGAAGATTGCTGTAGCTGAAGTTGGTGTAGCTTAAACCATGGCCAAACTCCCATTGCGGATTATAGTCGGCGTCGTAGTTATATACTCCTTGTACTACCTCTCTGCTTTCTGATGGTTTGTGGTTATAGGGCACCAGAGAGTTCGGGAATTTAGGGTAGTTATAAGGGAGTTTACCTGAAGGGTTAATGTCTCCATAGATTATATCAGCAAGAGCATCCGCTCCATAATTACCAGGAAGATAGGTTTGGACCACTGCTGCCATTTGAGGCTCTATTCTGCTGATGATCCTTGGTCGTCCTTCGTTTAAAACTAATACTACCGGTTTGCCTGCTGCTGCAATCCTTTTTGCCAGTTCAGTTTGAAGGTCCGAGAGATAAAGATCACTTAAATTACCTGGTGTTTCTGTGTAGGAGTTCTCCCCCAGACAAAGGATTACTACATCAGCAGCCGATGCAGCCTTCACAGCCTCATCCATTCGGTCTTCAAATTCTTCAAAGTATTTTCCTGCCATTTTGTAACTCACTCCGGGGATATAAGAAACCTGAGCAGCACCTGCTTTTTTAGTGAAAGCTTCTACGATGGTGTTGTATTTAGAAGCAAACTCTTCCACTTTCTCTCCCTGCCAGGAGTAGGTCCAGCCACCATTAAGGGTACGCATTGAATTGGAGTTCGGTCCAGCAATAAGCACTTTAGCATTTCTTTTTAGTGGTAGTATGCTGTTCTGGTTTTTCAAAAGTGTGATTGCCTCACCGGCTGCGAGGTATGCTGATCTTGCAAACTCATCACTACCAAACTTCGTATACTTCTTGTAATCGGAAAAACCTTTCTGGAAAAGCCCCAGCTCAAACTTCAAGGTTAATATACGACCTACCGCTTCGTTGATACGAGCTTCTTTTACTTTCCCTTCTTTTACCAATTCAATCAGGTTGTCACAAAACCTTTCGTATTCGTAAGCGACCATGCTCATGTCGATGCCGGAATTAATAGCAATCATAATTGCCTCTTTATGATCCCTTGCTATCTTATCCCTTTGATAAAGATTTTCTATATCTCCCCAATCAGTTACCACCAGGCCTTTGAATCCGAGCTCTTGTCTTAAAAGTTTAATAAGAATATCGGAATTAGCATGCACCGGCACCCCATTTATAATTCCTGAATTTATCATGATGGTATGTGCACCGGCATCGATTGCTGCTTTAAAGGCAGGAAGATGATATTCACGCAGCGCCTGCTCGGAAATATAAGCAGGAGTACGGTCTTTCCCGGAAACGGAGACCTGGTATCCAAGGAAATGCTTCATACAGGAAGCAACACGGAAGGGGTCGGATATCTTATTGTCTTGTCCTTCGTAGCCTTTAATCATCTGCACGCCCAGCTCTGAGATCAGGAAAGGATCTTCGCCGAATGTCTCCCATTGACGGGGAAAGCGAGGATCAGGACAAAGGTCGAGTACCGGTGAGAAATTCCAGGGAATAGAGCTTGCCCGGGTTTCATAAGCTGTAACTTCCGCACCCTTCAATACCAGCTCTCTATTTCTACTGGCCGCCATGGCTATTTGCTGCGGGAACATGGTTGCTCCGGCGGTATAAGTTGCGCCGTGTATCGCATCAACTCCATAAATCACAGGAATGGCAAGACCTCCCTTATTTGCATCCTGAATGCCGCGGATTATTTTATGCCATACTTCTACGCTACGAGCCCGGTTGTTAGCTGTATTAAGTACCGATCCAACTTTATACTTTGAGAATGCTTTTTTCACTAGTTCCGGGTCGAGTTCTACTGGCTCAGCACTACTGAAACGATCAGGGCCTTTGGTAATAACATCGAGAGTTAGTTGAGTCATCTGGCCTACTTTCTCTTCCAGGCTCATTTTAGATAGCAGAGCTTGTACTTCAGTATGAAACCCTGGCTTATCTTCTCTTTTGTTTTGGGCTTGTAAAGTGTGTGTTGTTACTGCAAATAGTAGCATTGCAGCAATTGCATTTTTCATAAATTCTTTTGTTTATCGAATCTTTTATTATTTCTGGAATACACGTACATAGTCTACCATCATTTTCTGCGGAAAAACAGTGGTGGCATCAGGGCTTCCAGGCCAGTTGCCACCCACTGCGAGATTAATAAGCAGGAAAAAATGATTCTTAAACTCACTGAAAGCAGGGGAGGAGGTGTCGATGGTGTTGAATTCTACATCGTCTACCAGCCACTTGATGCTGTTAGCTTCCCAAATCACCGAGAATACATGGAATTTATCAGAGAAGTCTCCACTTGATAAAGTGAAAGATTTTCCAATATTAGCATAGGTTCCATTATTGTCGAAATGGATGGTTCCATGAACAGTATTGTCTTTTCCTGCACCGCCGCCGACCATTTCCATAACATCAATTTCCCCGGCTGCAGGCCAGGACACCGTACTTATATTATTTCCTAGCATCCATAGTGCCGGCCATATTCCTTTCCCCTTAGGTAGTTTTGCTCTAAAGTCAATTCTACCATAACGAAAGGTCTTTTTATCCTGAGTTTTTATTCTTGAAGAGGTAAACTCTTTGCCACCGAAGCTCTCGCGTTTGGCAGTGATCGTAAGTATGCCATCTGCCACAGAAAGGTTCTCCTGTTTATAGTATTGCAATTCATTGTTTCCCCAGCCATTATCACCTGTACCGATTTCATAAGTCCAGTCTGAAGTGTTTAAATATGTTCCATTGAATTCATCCCTCCAAACCAAGGTCATTCCGGGATAATTATCAGGGGATACATTTTCGTCATCTGTACGATTAACTGTTACTGAGACTTGCCTGGTAAATGAGGCTGATTTATTGTCGGAAGAATAGGCAGTTACTTTTACCGAGTAGGTGCCAGTGGAGGTATATTTGTAAGAAACCTGGCCAGTAGTCGATTTCATCCCCTCTTCGTTCGCTGACACGCCAAAGTTGAAATAATACCGGTCTGCGTTCTTGGCCGAGGCTTTAAAATTAACCAGTCCTGAACCATCATTAAGTGGTTCGGCTTCAAGACTAAGGTTAGTGACCCCTGCTGTTTCTGATGTTTTTTTACAGCTTTGTACTAATAAAGGACAAAACAGCAGGAATAAAAGACTTAACCTTATTAATTTATTTGCATTCATTTTCAGATGAAACTAAGGGTTAACATAGAATGGGATATTGGCAGTAGCTACCTTGTTCTTGCCATCTCTAACATATACAAAAAGTCGGTAAGCGCCCTCTTTTTCAGGTGAAGAAAAACTTATGGTACCCTTGCCTATTTGTCTGAACTGGAAGCTTCTTGCTATCGGTTTGTCTTCATGATCTCCGCCTTCGCCAACTTTTGTCGCTTCCGGCAGCAATTCCCAATCGTAACTTGTCTTATCGTTATCGGGATCTATAGCAAGGACTTTCGCTGTATAGGTTTCTGCAGGCTTCAGCTTTACATTAAGGTTTGCCTTTTTGCCATCGAGTTGGAAGGAATAAATATGAGGAGCTTTGTTGGCAGGGTATTCGCCTTTCCAAAGGTATTGCATCACATCAACCACTTCTGATTCTTCACCCTTCTCAGTAAATAATCCATACCATGTTGGAGTACGCTCTTGTTTTTGTCCCCAAAGGAACACGTAGGAGCCGAGGCAACGGGAATTATCTTTCTCCATTGAATATGAATACCTGCTTTTATAGACTGCTGCTTTTTCACTGCTCGTTTCTTCAACCGGTGCATTCCATTGGGTGGATAGTCCTTCCCAGTGGCCTGTTGGTCCCCATTCGGTTACCATATAAGGACCTGTCCAACCCAGCTCAGTAACACGATCAGGTAGTCCGGCCAAACCTCCGTAGGTATTAATGGAGAGGAAGTCGAGACTCGTTGTTTTCGATTTGATATAGTCAATTTCACTCTTGTTAATTCCGGCAAGGACAGTAGATGCAGGGTGATTGGGATCTATTTCGTGGATCATTTTTGCTATTTCCTCTACTGCGTCCCATACCTTGGGGTTCTTGTAGGAAAGATTAAGTTCATTCCCGATTCCCCAAGCCAAAAGGGCTGGATGATCCTTGTACTTAATAACTTCAGCCTTGATCTTATTAAACTGCTTTAGTACAGCTTCTTCGTCGTTATAATCAAAACCATGTCGCTCAGGCACCGCAGGTAATCCCATTAAAACAGTCAAGCCGTGTTTTTGGGCAGAATCAAGTATCTGTTGTGCATTTTGAGTACTCCAGGTCCTTATGGAATTGCCACCATAAGAAGCTAAGCGGCTAAGATAATTATTCCCTCCAGCGCCTTTAACGTAATAGGGTTTACCGTTTCGAAAAAGTTGATATCCAACTCCGCTTTTCACTACCTCAACTTTAACAGCTTGTTGTTTAATAGGAAAGTCGCCGGCTCTGGCTGTACCAGATAGAAGGCAAGCAAATAATACTGCTCTAACTATATTCCTGTTCATCCTTATGTTGTGTTTTATGAAGGTATTTCAGGAGTATTGCCGACTTGCGTCAGAGCTGACACGTAATGAACCAGACAGCGTGTTGTCGCAATGCTGCAGGTCAGCAAAGTCCTGAATGTATTTTGTTAGTAATCGTTTTGCTCGAGCTTTGGATTTCTCTCCCTCTCTATCTGTGGAATTGGTAGCAAATTGAAGTTCTCTTTATAGATGCGGTTCTCTAAATTTTCAACGGTATAAGTAAAGGTGCCATTACTGTTTTTCACAATCTTCATACGCTTTACAGGCTGGTTGAAATATATCGAACCCTGTTTCCATCTGCGGACATCAAAAAACCTGTGCTCTTCGAAGGACAATTCTACTCTTCGCTCATTCCTAATCCTTTCTCGTAGCTGTGCCTGAGATAATCCTTGTAATGCTGGTTGTCCCGCTCTTCTACGAACTTCGTTCAAGGCATCAAAAGCGGTACTATGTGCCGGTGAAAACTCATTCTGTGCTTCTGCATAATTCAGTAGCACCTCTGCGTATCGCATAAACAGCCAGTCGTTATCGCCTCCCTGATACACCTGGTCTGCAGTAACATATTTCTCGTCCATCATTTTCTTTAAACCATATCCGGTTTTGGTGCGGTCGCCATTAGATGCCATGTTTGCATTTCCTCCTTCAAAAGTTTCAACGGTAACTCCTTTCCATTGAGAACCATTTCTTAGGAGGGATTGGTCCAGGCGGCTATCGCGATTAGCATAGGGATTTTGAGGCTCATAACCGGACCCTGGTTCAGATATAAGCATACCGTTTTTCATCTCGTATGAATCCACCAGGTTTTGAGTAGCATGAAAGGCTCCCCATACTCCTCCAATTACAGCTGGTGCCTGGATGCTCATTCCTAATTTCCAGGCTGTTTCATGAGTCCTTCCTGGTCTTCCATATTTTTTTGCAAAGATCACCTCCTTATTTCCAGCTTTGTCGAGGAACAGACGGTAGTAATTTGGATAAAGCTCATAGACATTTAAATTCATTACGTCTTTTGCAGCATCCGCAGCACGTTTCCATCTGCCAGTATCATTGCCAGGGTTGTGCAAGGGACTAGCATAATACAGTAGCACACGAGCTTTCAAGGCAAGAGCTGCCCCTTTTGTAGCATGGCCCAATTCGATGTCTGAGTATCCAGGAGGAAGATCAACAGCCGCTTCATCACACTCTTTAACTATGAAGTTTACACATTCTTCAAATGAGCTTCTTGGGACAAAAAGATCATCGCTCACTTTTTGCTCTGTAGTAATGAGAGGTACTCCTCCAAAAGCTTTTATCAGTTCCTGGTAAGCAAATGCCCTTAGGAATTTGCCTTCGGCTTTCAATCGTGCTTTCAGGTTGCTATCTGTTGTGGGTACTGCATCTATCCGTGCCAAAAGAGTGTTTGCTTTCCGGATTACGATATAGTTTGCCTGCCACATTTCAATACTGAAATTGAAGTTGGAAGGATTCAGATCCCCATTTTGAATAGAGTTAACGTTGAGGGATGCGTGTCCTTCAATGTCATCGGTGGCCATGTCCAGTAAACCGAAACCTACAGACCAGTCTTGCCCTAACCCTGCATCCCTGCGTTCGAACCCGCTTAACAAACTCGAATAAATGTTGGTTACAAACTGACTCGTAAGATTGATGTCGCTAAAAACAGCTGCATCTGAAACGAAGTCGGTTGGTTTTATGTCCAGAACGTCATCTTTACAAGAGTAAGTTAGTGAGGCAAGCATGAAAGCTCCTATTGCCCATTTATATTTTAAAGAAGTCATTTCTTGTCGAATTAAATTGATTAATAATTTGATCTCTCTTTAGAATTGTACATTCAATCCCACTGTATAGGTCTTTTGCTGTGGGTAATACCATCCGTTAGCAGCAGTATTCTCAGGATCCACATTTAGAATATCAGTAACGGTGAATAAATTCTGGCCTGTTGCAAATATCCTTACTCCTCCAGAGGTGTATCTGGAAAGGAATTTATTCTTTATCGTGTACGCCAGCTCAACATTCTTTAAGCGCAGGTAGCTGGAATTCTTTACCCAAAAACTGCTGGTTAGATTATTATTGCCATTAGCATTCAGAGATAAGCGCGGAAGAGAAGCATCTGGGTTTGCCGGAGTCCAGCGATCAAGCCATTCTTCAGTAACACGACCGCTGTTATAGAATGCCCATGCCGCATTTTGAGTAAGAAGTTGCTGCGATCTCGAAGCTCCCTGGAAAAGGAAATTAAATTCAAAACCTTTAAAGTTTAAGCCTCCATTGATACCATAGATGATCTCAGGCAAAGGACCAACTCCTAGGTAAGTAATATCGTAATCGTCTATTTTGCCATCAGGAGTACCGTTTGCACCACTAATATCCTGGTATTTAATGTCACCAGGCCCTGTTGAATTCAGGAAGGCTGTTGGCTTCGGGGAATTATTATAATCCTCCTGATCCCTGAAAATTCCAATGGCTTTGTATCCATAATAGCCATTGTTAGGCCTTCCTGTGATCCTCTTACCTTCAGGAACATTTGCTGCTTCAGCAGCTTCAATGATTTTGTTCCTTGCAAAGGTGAAATTACCCCTCAAGAAATAACTCATATTTTTATTAAGTCTGTTATCGTGACTTAATGCAACCTCAATACCCTTATTTTTAACCGTTCCGATATTTTCACTGGGCAAGGCAGCTCCAAAAGACAGTGGAACAGACAGACTGCGGGTAGCTAAAATGTCATCACGTTTTTCAGCGAAATAGGTAAAGTCGATACCAAGCAGATTACCGGCAAATCGAGATTCGAAACCGATATCAGACTTAGTAGAAGTTTCCCAGGTGAGGTCAGGATTAGCAATAGCTCCCGGAGTTAAGCCGTTAACCAAGGTGTTTCCAAACACGTAGTTGTTGTTTACGAGATTATACCTATTGTAATAACCGAACCGGCTTCCTATCCGGTCGCTTCCCAGTTTACCATAGGAGGCTTTTAACTTGAAGTAGTCGACAGCCTTAATTCCGCTCATAAAAGCTTCTTTACTTACTAACCAACCAGCAGAAACGGCAGGGAAGTAACCTGTTCTGTTTTCAGGAGCGAAGTTTTCTGATTGGTCGCGACGTAAACTTGCTTGCAGGAAGTATCTGTTTGCATAATCGTAATTGATACGAAATGCTGCACTTTTTAATCCTGTCTTATTTTCGAAATCTCCAAGTGTTTCATTTAAAGCGGGACCAAAGTTGAGTAATTCAAGAGCAGAGCTTTCATAAGAATTCCTTCCACCATAAAGGCTGCTGTTCTCGTTTTCTTTTTGAATGAAAAGTGCGAGTGCAGAAATTCCGTGCTGGCCGAAGCGATTTTCGTAGTTAATATGACCTTGCAATTCTATGCCTTTACCCTCGCCGAAATTCTTGTTTAGGGAGGATTTAGTTGGGGCAGTAGTTCCAAAGGAGCCGTCGGCATTCTTAACATAAAGGGGTACCCATGAATTCCATACTTTATTATAACTAAAGTTTCTGTCGAACGCTAGAACCCCTTTAACTGACAGGCCTTTAACCCAGGGAAGGTCTTGAGTAAGCTGGAAGTTCGTTAAGAGAAAGTTTCCGGAAGTTCTGTTGTAGCCACTTTCAGGACTTACCAAACCCAGAGGATTTGGATAGGAACCAGGACTAGCCAGTCGTCCATCTGAAAATCTCGCAGGCAGAATAGGAGGGTTCCGCATCGTGTGCTCGAAAATATTGCCAGATGGAGGAGTAAGGCGGTTTTCCAGTCGTCCGGCAAGGTCTACTGCAAATTTTGTAGTTGCGGTAACCTGCATATCAAGATTTGTACGGACATTATAACGTTTGTAGTTTAAAGACTCGTATAAGCCATCTTCATTAAGATAACCCAGAGAAGCAAAATATTTGACTTTCTCTGCACCGCCGCTTAATGAAACATTGTGTTGCATCCTTGGAGCAGTACCTCCCATTACAAGATCCATCCAGTCTGTATTCGGATATAGTTCCCGATCAGATCCGCTTCTGAATCCTTCCAATCGCTCTAATGAAAATTCGGGTGTAGCGTTTGGATTATCGTTAAGCTTAGCTTCGTTAAACAGAACAGCATATTCATAGGAGCCAAGATTTTTAGGCAGGCGGGTAACCTGAGAAGCACCGTAATTGAAAGAATAGCTTGCACTCATCTTTCCCGCACGGCCCCTTTTTGAGGTTACAAGAATTACACCGTTCGCACCCTTAACACCGAAGATTGCCGCAGAAGAGGCATCTTTTAATACGTTTACTGATTCAATTTCGTTAGGATCCATTTGAGAGAAATCCCTAAAGGATCTGACAATTCCGTCTACCACTACCAAGGGTTCCATACTTCCATTGCCGAAAGTTGAATTACCACGGATATAGATTTGGGCTGCGTCTGCTCCTGGTTCTCCTGCCGGTTGTTTGGTAATAACCCCCGAAACACGTCCCGCAATCGCATTACTTAAATCGGCAACAGGGCTTTGTACAAGTTCTTTTGTGTTAACGGTTGCAATTGAACCTGTTACGCTTTCCCGGCGTTGCCTACCATACCCTACAACCACAACTTCGTTCATTGTAATCGATTTTTCACCCATCACCACATTAAGTGCTGTGGATGAATTGACCAGCACCTCTTGCTCTGACATTCCGATAAAGCTAAAAACAAGGGTTGAACCTAATTTTGGTACTGCAATGGAAAATGTACCAGTTGGACTGGTAGTAGTTGCCGTGCGGGAACCTTTAACTACTACCGATACCCCAGGAAGAGGCAGTCCTTGTTTGTCTGTAACTTTTCCTGCTATGGTAATATTTTGAGCTAATACTTGTTGCATAAAGCAGCATGTTATTAGCAATACGATAAGATGCTTTATTTTTTCCATGATTGAATTGGTTAGTCTTATTCTTTATTGCGCTACAAATCTCATTTGGTGTACAGTCTCATTGGTTTTTCCAGAACGTAATACCATTTCTGTATCTGAGATGGAAATGATACGGTAGTTGTTGGAAGACACATCGGTAACCCCAATGAAATTTGCCGGAGGATTTCCAGGCAGGGTAATCGTTGCAAGACCAACTCCGGAAACAGTAGAGCTGAAAGTGAAACTGACGTTATTGTAAGAACGGTCGGCTGCACAGCTATAGTTTGGTGCGATATTTCCGGCATTAAAGGTCGAACCATTTGCATTGTAACTAGCTTTAAAGTCGTTGTTTACAAAAGCAAAAGTATAAATGTCGTCTTTTTGGCAATCAGCCAGAGGACCACCTGGAAAGTACTCAGCCGGATTTCCTTCGGTACCTACAATAACCGGAGCCGAAGAGGCAGGGTTAAGCTTCCAGGGGTGGGCAGTTAGCTTTTGAAATACAGGATTGTTGAGAATAGGAGACAGGTCATCACTAGTAACCGTAACCTGCTGGCTACTCACATCGTACCCGCCATTCCCGTAAGCGTAAAGTTTAATGTCATAGGTGCCCTTCTTTAAATAGTAGGCTGTATCTACTGCTTTGCCGGCTCTGATTCCCTGACCGGCCCCGATATCCCATTGATACCTGAAAGCATTGTCGGAAGTGCTTTCCAGTAAATACGTGTTTGCTTTTCCAGCAACCGGAGTTACCTTAAATGCAGCTTTTGCTGCCGCTCCCAATTCTCCTTCGTTTTCTTTACATCCTGAAAATAGCGATGCAATTATTAGCGGTACAGCAAGGTACCTTTTGCTAAGTAAAGGGTTTAAATTCATAATTAGTTTAATTGGTTTGTTGAAGCAAATGTAGGGGTACTTGTGTGTATTAGCAGAATTTAGGGGTACAACAAACCTACAACAAAACCCATAAATTAGCTTGTATAGGCGGTTTTTACCTACAACATTGGGCATTCATCCTGATTTTCTCTATTTTTAGTTCACTAATTATAAATCATGTTCAGGCTTATCCTTTTCCTGGTAATTTGTACTAACCTGCATGCTTTTGGAAATAATCCAATTGGCCTGCCTGATATTATTAATTATCCAAAAACACAGTATAATGGAGGAACTCAGAACTGGGATATTCAGCAAGACAAAAACGGCTTGGTCTACTTTGCTAATAATGAGGGACTGTTAACTTTTGATGGGACCTACTGGAAGATATATCCCTTGCCAAACAAAACTATTGTCAGGTCAATAGCTATCGGGAAGGATAACAGGATCTATGTAGGAGGGCAGGATGAGTTCGGCTATTTCTCTCCCACTGATAATGGAAAATTAAAATTTCATAGTTTAAAACCCCTTCTTGCGGGTGCAATACGTTCTTTTGCTGATATATGGGATATTGTTGCTATCGGTAACGATGTATATTTCAGAACAGACAATGTAATTTTCAGGTTAAGGCACAACAGGGTTAGTGCGATTCCAACATCGTCTCAATGGGTCTTTCTTGGAACCGCAAACAACAAAGTAATAGTTCAGGATAGGCAAAAAGGCCTGACTGTGCTGGAGAAGGATAGATTGAGCACTAAGTATATTAAACTCCCTCAAAACTTTGTTACAACGTCGGTTTCTTCATTTGCCAGGGACACTATTCTTCTTGCCTCCATGGATCATGGTTTATTTACCCTTTCCAATAGTAGTCTTCATTCTCTCACCTCCTTTGGCTCCGGAAATTTTAAAGGAAAACAGATATTGCAGGCATTTAGTGACAAGAGTGGGCTGATGGTTATTGCTACCAACTATAACGGTCTTTACATAGCAACAAGGCAAGGCAGGATCATTTATAATTTTAATAAAGGTTCGGGACTGCAAAACAGTACTATTTTAAGTATCCATGAGGATCAGAATAACAACTTATGGATTGGATCTAATAATGGAATTGACTTTATAGCGAGCAACAATGCCATAAAACATATTAATCCAGATGTATTTGCAGAGGGAGCCGGGCACTCCTCTATAATTTCACATAATACTTTGTTTTTCGGTTTGTCCAGCGCAGTGTTTTCTTTGCCGGTAAATAGCAATGAAGATTTAGGTCTGGCTTCTGGTACTCCCCGGTATGTTGAAAATACCGCAGGGCAAACCTGGGGGCTGGATCAGTTTGGGGGAAATTTACTTTTGGGTAAGCACGAGGGCGCTTTTCTTTTAAGTTTGAACGCTGCGAACCAATTCTCATCAGGCAAAGGGTATTGGAACTTTCTTCCCTTTAAACATAAACAGCTTGGTTCTGATGTTATCCTGGCTGGTAACTATCATGGTATAGATGTGTTTAAAGCAGATCATGGAGGTTACCAACTTGCAGGAAGTATTAAAGGATTTAATGAATCGGCACGTTTTATAACTGTGGGGGCTGATAATATTATCTGGGCTTCCCACCCCTATAAAGGAGTTTATAAGATAAACCTTAAGGATTTCAATAAGCCTGTCATCTCATTATATACTAAAAGTAAGGGCTTACCTTCGACGTATAATAATCATGTGTATAAGGTAAAAGGCCGGATCGTGATATGCACCGAGAGTGGTATTTATGAATATCATGAAAAGAATAACCGTTTCTATCCTTCTGCCTACTTCAGTAAAATTTTCGGGAGCCTTTATATACGATATCTGAAGGAGGATGCTGACGGAAATATTTGGTTTATCCAAGATAAGAACCTGGGTGTTTGTAAGTTTTCAAAAGGGAAAACTGAGTTAATATATATACCTGAGCTTAATGGTAAACTGGTTAGTGGCTTTGAACATATTAATCCTATCGACAGGAATAATGTGCTGGTAGGGGCGCAGAAGGGTTTCTATCATATAAACTTTGAAAAGTACAGCAGTAACAGTAATTCAATAAAAGTTCAATTCAGCCTGATTAAGGCAATTGGAAAAACAGATTCTCTTCTTTTTGGAGGTTACTTCGGAGAGGTGAATGAGGTGAAGAAACAGTCGGAAGTGCCTGTAGTTAAGTTTGCATTAAATTCTTTTCACTTCGAATATTCTTCTATTGTCAATAAAAATCAATCTAATATCCAATACAGTTACTATCTGGAGGGTTTTGATAAGGACTGGTCTGTTTATACTAAGAAGACTGAAAAGGATTATACCAATTTGCCCTATGGTGATTACATATTTAAAGTGAAAGCCAGGAATAATTTTGGAGTGGAGTCTGAGCCGGCTTTTTATAAGTTCTCCATAAGTCCCCCCTGGTATAACACCTTGCTTGCTTATTTTATCTACTGTCTTATAATAGCATTTATTATTTATAAGATATATCAGCGGCAGCACAAAAAATTCCTCGATCAGCAAAGGCAGTTTGAAGAAGAGCAGAGACGTTTGGAATATCTGCATCAGTTGGAAATTGATAAATCAGAGAAAGAGATAATTAAGCTTAAAAATGAGAAGCTTGAAACAGAAATTGAGGCAAAAAATTCAGAATTAGCTTCTATTGCTATGCACCTGGGGAAGAAGGCCGAACTCCTTGACAAGATCAAGGGAGAGCTTAGTAACCTGAATAAGCACGTTGTTGATGAGCTGCCGCAAATGGAGATAAAGAAGATCCTAAAAACTTTAAGTCATGAAGAAAAGGCTGACGGCGGCTGGGAGCAGTTTGCAATTTACTTTGATAAAGTCCATACCAATTTCCTAAACGATATTAAATCGGCATATCCCAATTTAACTACTAACGATCTTCGACTTTGTGCCTATTTGAAGATGAACCTATCCACTAAGGAAGTTGCTCAATTGATGCAAATATCCCCCCGCGGAGTAGAGATCAGCCGGTACCGGCTGAGGAAGAAGCTGCAAATAACAGGTGAAGTAAATCTCTTTGAGTTCTTCAAGGATTTCAAATTGACAGAGAGAGTTTAATATAGTTTTTTTCTTTCATAGTTATTTTTATATCAAACTACTTTGAAATTCAAAGTATGTGTATTACCTTTGGTTTATCAAATTGATTTATCATGATCACAAGAAGAAAAAGACAAATTGGGATTGTAGTAGTGGTGGGACTACTATTACTGGTTCAGCTGGTTGCAATGCAGTTTAGCTCTGAAGTGAACTGGAGTGGATTCGATTTCGTTATAGCTGCTTTGTTGCTGTTAGGGGCAGGGTTTGGACTCGATTTAATCCTGGCAAAGTTTAAAAATAAAAAGCAGAGGTTTATTTTCGGAGCAGTGTTATTGCTGGTTTTTGTACTGATCTGGGCAGAACTTGCGGTGGGTGTATTTGGTACCCCATTTAGTGGAAGTTAAAATGCTCCATGTGGTTAGTGCTGCTTTTCCTGCGGTGCAATAGATGGGCTTCTTTTTGTTTTAAGCCTTAACCGTAGCTCTAACCTTAAACGGTTATTCTCCTTTTATTTCTTAAAAAAATAATTCTCATATGAATTTAGCATGTGAGCAGGATCCTCTTTGCAGTAAGTGAACCGGTATTACTGCGAGAATGAGAACCATAAATAATTAAACAGATTATTCCAATGAAAATAGATTTAATCATCGCCTATATTCAGAGATATGAGTTTGGACACGAAAGGGATTTTGTACCTCCAATAACCGGTATTCACTTAGCTGCAATAACCCCTGAGAAACATGATGTCCGGGTGTTTCATCAGCAGGTAGACCAGATAGAAATAAACAGTAATGCTGACCTTATTGCAATTTCATTTTTTAGTGGTTTTGCTAATGCTGCATATAACTTAGCTACAGAGTTCCGGAAGAAAGGAAAGACTGTAGTTGCCGGGGGACCTCATGTCACTTATTGTGAGGAAGAAGCACTTCAATATTTTGATGCGATTGTGACGGGGGAAGCAGAGAATGCCTGGCCTATTCTTCTTGAAGACGTGGAGCTTAATCAACTTAAGCGAATTTATAAGGGATCTCCTTGTGATATGAAAGGCTTACCTACACCCAGGTATGATCTTCTTCCAAACAAATTTTTCGTTAAGAAAGTCATTCAAGCTACCAGAGGTTGCCCTTTTTCCTGTTCATTTTGCACTGTTCCTTCACTAAATCCCGGCTTTCGGTTACGACCTGTGGAAGATGTACTGATAGATGCTTCATACGACAGGTTCAAGTTCTGGTGGCAAAGAAAAGTTGTTTGGTTTTGGGATGATAATCTTACTATCCGAAGGCCTTATATAAAAGAACTCTTGAAGGGTATGATCCCTTTGAACAAGTGGTGGCTTACGCAGGCGAGCATGGATATTGCAAAAGACTCGGACTTACTTGATCTTATGAAGGAATCTGGATGTATTGGTGTTTTTCTTGGTATAGAGTCTTTTGGGACAGAATCTTTGGCAGATGCGAATAAAAGACAAAATAAAATAAGCAGTTACAAAGAAGCTGTTGCAGAGATCAGGAAAAGAGGAATTGCTGTTATGGCAGGATTTATTGCCGGGTTTGACAATGATGATGAGCAGAGTATTATTAACATGGCTGATCAATTAATGGAAATCGGAATAGATGTGCCGTTTTTAAGTATCATGACTCCTTTTCGGGGTACTCCCATTTATACTACATTGAAGATGGAGGGAAGGATCATTGAAGATAGGAACTGGAATTTCTACAACGGTTATAATGTGGCATTCAGGCCGAAAAAAATGACTGAGCAGAAATTGCTGGACGCGCACCGGGCTTTATGGAAAAAGTCGTTTTCTCTCAAGTATTCTCTTAGAAGAATAATCCGGGCGGCTTTTACATTGCGTATGGGCGCAGCTTTTCTAGCCTTATTTATGAATGGTTTTTATGCCTACAAACGTGTTAGGAGAAACTATCCAATTGACATGAGTAAAAGAACTGGTTCAGGTATGATCAACGGGAATATCTTAGACGGAAAAGTTTCAACCGGTCCTTCCCAAATTGCAGCGACAGTTTCTTTGTAGCGACGTTATACGGCTCAATATACGCTAAGCAGCATTTACCCTATGACTTTATAAAAAATGGGTTTACTATCGTTTCTACCATTTAAAACACCTTTATGTTATGTTAGCAGAATTAAAAAAAATTGACCGCGCTAATACATCGTATCTCCTTGTAATAATGTCGGTATTCTCATTAATCTTATCGGTTTTAAGATTTTTGACAACCGGGACAGGCGCTTATCTTTTTCTTAACTGGAACCTGTTTCTCGCCTTTATACCTTGGTTTATTAGTACTTATGTTATTGCTTACAGGATCAATAGGAGATGGGTGACTTCAGTACTCATCTTCATTTGGTTACTATTCTTTCCCAATTCACCGTATATTCTAACAGATCTTTTTCATCTTCGGTCTGAGACCTCTGCTCCGATATGGTTTGACCTTATACTAATCCTTTCATTCGCATGGACCGGTTTATTATACGGCTTTCAGAGTTTGATGGATATAGAGGCCTTACTTGAACAGTATATGAGCAGGTTAAAACTTTTAATACTAACGAGTTGCTTTTTGTTCCTGAGCGCCTTTGGTATTTATCTGGGCAGGTTTTTGAGATGGAATAGCTGGGATATTCTAAGCAGTCCATGGAGTTTGCTCTACGATATCATTGAACGTCTTATTCACCCAATTGCTCATCCTCAAACCTGGGGCTTTACTATATTGATCGGTTTGCTACTAAATATGATGTATTGCTCATTTAAGCTTGTTAGACGATAAGAAGTAGCGACTGGGCGAGCATGATCTATGTGGATATGCCATCTTCAATGGCCGTTTGTCCTTCAAAATATTTTTGCAAAGTTGTCGAAAGACGAATTACCTTATCCGGATTCTCAGGTATTGCCATTCCATCAACAACAACTTGTGTCATCTCCATGATATTCTTAGCAGCATTTTCAGTAAATCCGGCAGATAAAAGGGTTTCCCTCCAGTTCTCTTTCGGTATTTGCTGGGCCTGTACCTCTTTACCGAATACTTTTGAAAGTATAGTTGCCACATCAGAAGAGCTATACAGGCCAGGACCCGTTAATTCAATAATTTTCTGACTGGCGTTATCGATTTTACCGGAAAGTACTAGGACTATAAACTTGGCTACATCCTCAGGAGCATTCATATCTAATGCAAGATTTTCAGGGAAAAAAGTGGGTAGTGTGCCATATTGCTTCACTATGTCAAGATAAGGCAACCAATTGCTGTAATAATATGAAGGCCGTATGAAAATTTTCTCTACTGCCAGATCCTCAAACCCTTGCTCTAAAATTCTGGACATCGCCAGATTGCCAGTATTCTCCTGAAGGTGAGCACCGATGCTGGATAAAACTATTACCTTCTGTATCCCCGTAGTGATAACCGCAGATCTGTAATTCTCCACGATCTTTTCAGCATCTCCTATCGGATCATTCGAATTTGGATCTTCCGGAGTGATAAGGAACGCTGTGGATCCTCCCTCGAATGCTCTTTTGACCTCTTCCAGGCTAAAGAGATCAGCTTGTCTGAATTCTAAAGTTTTATCAAATAATTTTGCCGGGTTTCTCAATACTGCCCTTGCCTGGATATTTGCATCCTTGAGTTGTCTTAAAATAAGAGAACCTATTTGTCCTGTTGCTCCTACAATAATATTCATACCACATTTCATTTCGATAGTTCAAAGATGAACAGCTGGTATGACAACAGTATGTCAGGGGTTAAAGTCTAGGTAGTGAAAAAAGATGGAACTTTTACCTTAACTAACATTTGTGGTCCCGATGGTTGAATCTGTCAAAATAAACCGTGTGCCTACTCCTAACAGGAAAACAGGAGGATTACCTTAAACTCTCAGACAAGTTTTTTGTAAGACAATGGTATCAACCCACTGCTGCTGTTTTTCTACGCTGAAATGGCGGGCAGGGGTTTCAAGCTTGCAGAGGCGGATGTTCTTTTGTTTACAATAAGCGGCAATGGCGATAAGCTGCTCTTTGATATTCGGAATGCCGTTGAATGTTTTCTTTGTAAAGTAAACAGCTTTCAGTGCAGGAAGACTTTCTATTAAGGAAATAATGTTATTCCATTCAGATACGTGGCTGTCAACGAAATTATCATCGGTATTAGCCTCTTCTCCTTCTGGCACCTCTAGAGTGTTGATAAGATCAGCAAAGCCAATCTTATACTTTCTCATAAAATCCTGCTTCTGAGTTAAAGAAGCTTCTTTCAATGACTCCAGCTTCCAACAGATAGGAAGCAGATGCCATAAATAATTTCGTGAACGCCCGTAGAAGAAATCTGTATTTTCTTCGGCTTCGGGTACAAAAGTGCCAAGAATTAACATTTCTGCATCAGCACCAGGCTGAATGCTTTGGAATTTATGTCTTACTACTGGCATAGGCGGCTAAGCTGAAGCTGTTAAACGGGATGTGCTTCTGTAAACGTAAGCGTTACAGATATGTCTTCTAAAAAAGCGACCAGGAGAGTCTGCATTGATAAATTTAACATATACGTTTTTGGGAACGCCATAATATTCATACTCGTTGCCATCCATAAAGCTGACTGTAAGGACCTGAGACTTGAATTGAAAGTCGGCAATAGCAGAGTTAGTTGTAGTTATATACTCACTTGCTGTTTTTTCTCTGGTTTCCGGAGCTATACTAACCAGGAAGTGATAAGCTTCAATGATTGCTTTGCTTTTTTCTTCGGCGGCTGTTTTGCTTTCTTCACTTTCCTGAAATTTGTCAGGATGCCAGTTCTTCATCAATCCACGATAAACCGTCTTCAATTCCTGTAAATCTGCTGTTTCTGTTACCCCGAACAGCTTCCTGTAATCAATAATCTTTTTCAATGAATTTAATATGAGTGGGAATTCAGGCAAATGCCTGAGTAATAATCTATTTAATCCTTCCTTTTTCTCATTAAGGAGCGGCAAAGGTACGATTAAATCCTTTTCCTGGATCATTTATTCGAAATCTGATTTGAACCCCCGCCCTTGTTGTTATTAATGCATAGGAATAGAGATAGGGTAGACAGAAAGAATTATCTTTAGTGCGAATATTTCAATCTTATAATTTTGAATAATCTACACACCTTTACAGCTTTAGACTTCGAAACAGCTCAGGGAAAACGCCACAGTATTTGCCAAATCGGTTTGGTGCGGGTAGAACAGAATGTAATTACGCAGCAAGGAGCTATACTAGTGAGGCCGCCTGATAATTTCTACTCGGCCCAGAACATTGCCGTGCATGGGATAACTCCGGAGAAAACAAGGAACGCCCTCACATTCGATAAGATTTGGCCACGTCTAAGACCTTATATCTGTGATCAAAATATTGTTGCTCATAATAGTGCTTTTGATGTTAGCTGTCTTCAACAAACCCTAAGTTACTATCGCCTTACTGTTCCTGGATTTAAAACCCATTGCACATATAAGATCTACGGACAGAAATTGAATCTGCTCTGTCACACCTATGGGATAGAACTTAATCACCATGACGCTCTATCTGATGCAATTGCTTGTGCGAAATTGTTCATTATGCATAATAAAAAGACTGCTGAAAGTCAGCCGGTTAATTCCTAAGTAAATAATATTTTTGTCCAAAAAGAATTATATCTTATACTTGTAGAATAGTATAGAATATGTCTCTTCTTAAATCCCTTAAACTAACCGGATTATTACTTCTGATTTCTCTGATTTCTACCAGAGCAACTGCTATCACAAAACAAACTGTCATTATTCCTTTCGGAAAGACCGGAAGCATCAGGTATGATCTTTTGTCGGGTAAGCTGGAAGTGTTTGAGTCGGGTAAAAAGATAATAGCTAACGGCACGATGGATGCGCGTTATTTAAATACAACTTTGAACACAAGTATTTATAAGAACCGAACCTCGAGTAGTAAAAAGATAAATGATGAGTTTGGCCGGGGGGTTAAAACGAGTATAGAGTACCAGTCTGAGGGGAAACCCACTATCCGCCATAATATTTATACATATGTAGGAAAGCCTTTTTTTCTTATTGACCTTACGATTGAAGGATTTAAATTGAAATCAAATTATATGGTGCCTCTAGTTGCCGATGTAATTAATCCTGAGGGAAAGCTAAAGCAACGTTCTCTTTTTGTCCCCTTCGATAACGACGCGTGGATACGTTACGACGCCAAAGAATTTAAAGAAGGAGTGGTGAATATCAGTTCAGAGATCGGGACAGTTTACGAGGAGACATCAGGTAAGGGATTGGTTATCGGATCAGTGGAACACCAGGTTTGGAAGTCGGCCATAAAGACAAAGGCTAGTAGTTTTGGTTACCAGCTAAGCGCGATATCAGGATATACCGATAAAGATGTAACGCGGGATCAGCACGAACATGGATTTTTGGTGAATAATCAGCTTAAGTCAGCGAAATTTATGGTTGGTTATTTCTCCGATTGGCGGGAGGGGTTGGAAGAATACGCAAAAGCTAACAGGCTTGCTGAGAAACCCTTTGTCTTTAATTGGAATAAACCGACTCCGGTAGGATGGAATAGTTGGGGCGTTGTACAGCAGAATATAAACTATGAGAATGCAACCGGTGTTGTCGATTTTTTCGCTGATAGCCTTCAAGGCTTCAGAAACGGGAAAGATTTTTTTATCGATCTCGATTCTTACTGGGACAATATGATTAAAGGAGGTTTAGAAGGTGATTTTAGTGAACTTAAAGGTTTTGCTGAATATTGTGTTAAGAGAGGTCTGCAGCCTGGCGTTTATTGGGCTCCCTTTACTGATTGGGGATTTAAGTCGGGAGGGCAGAGGCGGATGGAGGGTACATCCTATGTTTTTGGGGATGCCTGGACGAAAGTGAACGGAGGCTATCATGATTTCGATGGCGCCCGTGCTTTAGATCCCACCCATCCTGGCACCAGGGAAAGAATAAAGTTAGTGATTAGTAAGTTGAAGGCATGTGGTTTTAAGATGATTAAAATTGATTTTCTTGGACATGCAGCGATTGAGGCCGATTCTTTCTACGATAAAAATATTTCTACAGGCATGCAGGCTTATAGGTCGGGCATGGAATATCTTGTGAACCAGTTAGATAATAAGATGCTTATTTATGCAGCTATTTCCCCGACAATGGCTTCTGGCCGTTACGTACATGCAAGGCGTATAGCTTGTGATGCATTCAAGGCAATTAATGAAACCGAATATACTTTAAATAGCCTGACCTACGGCTGGTGGCAAACTAACCTGTACAATTACGTTGACGCAGACCATGTGGTGCTTGCAACTGAAAGTTACGGTGAGAATAGAGCCAGAACTTTATCTGCCGTTATAACAGGAACATTTATTACTGGGGACGACTTCTCGACCCCCGGAATATGGAGAACCAGGGCGAAAGAATTGTTTCAAAAAGATGAATTGTTGGAGTTGGTGGCAGATGGTAAAGCCTTCAGACCATTAGTTGGAAATACCGGAAAATCTGCATGTGAAGTCTTTTGGAAAAAGATCGGGAGATTCTGTTATTTTGCGGTCTTTAATTATGAAGCTTCTGATAAGGAATTGGAGGTAGATCTTTCTAAAACCGGGCTGTCTGGAGTACTAAAAAGTAACTCTATGGATATATTTTCCGGAAAAGCATTTGCTTTGGGGATAGATCATAAAATAAAAGTTCCTGCAAAGGATGCACTGCTTTTGAAAATCGAACTATGAGCTGTTGGTTAGAAAAGACTGGGCGAGCTCTGAGAGATAGTAAATTTAACTACTGGCCATTTAATAGTAAAAACGATACAAAAAACCTTATTAATGAATAGCGACCTATTTAATGAGATAAGAGTACTGGAAGATGTTAATTCCTTCTCCAAGCATGAGAAACTTGTACAGGGGATTATTAATGCGATAGATCAAAAGATCGTATCGAGAGGAGATATGCTGCCCTCGGTTAATCAGATGATCCGGGAGTTTAACTACGCGCGGGAGACGATAGTAAGGGCTTACAAAGAGTTAATAACGAGAGGGATCATAGAATCCAAGAATAGGAGAGGTTATTTCGTCTCAACCGAATCGACTGAGCAGCATCTAAAGGTTTGCTTATTATTATTTGCCTTTGATACCTTTCAGGAAACCTTTTATCAGAGCTTCAGAAGTAGCTTGGGTGAAAATGTACATCTCGATATCTTTTTTCATCACAATAATCCTCAAATATTTGAGACGATTCTAAGGGATATTAAAGGGAAATATGGGATGTACGTAATAGCTCCAATTCCCCATCCCAATTCAGTTGCTTTGCTGGAAGAACTTCCGATGAATAAGTTTTTGATGGTGGACCGTTATCTTCGGTTGAAGGGAGAGTACTCCTATATCGTGCAGGAATTTGAGAAATCATCTTATGGAGCTTTCGCCGCTCTCGCTGACCGGATAAGGGAATTTGACGAATTTGTTTTCTTCTTTAAACCTTCTTCTGCCGAGCCTAATGAGGTTTTGAAATCCTTTAAGAAGTTTGTAAAAGATTATAATATTAACGGCATACTGAAAAATACGTACGAGCCAGGTAGTATTGAGTCAGGGAAAGTCTACTTCACGATCCATAATTTAGAGTTATGGCAGATGTTGAAAGATACGAAAAGCAAAGGCTTGGTTTTAGGTAAGGATTTGGGAATTCTTTCACATAACGACGACTATGTAAAAGAAATAATTTTTGATGGCATCACTACCTTCTCGATTGATTTCGCCAACATGGGAAGGATGGCAGCAGAGTTTGTGCTTAGTAAGACGCCTGTGAAGCATACCATGAAAAATGAATTAATCAGAAGAAACTCATTATAGTGAACCTTACTATAGTATTAAGCTTCGTTTTTTTTACTTTTTTAGCCGCATTTATTTCGTTTGTGAAATCGTCCGGTAGTAGTAAAACCACTACTACTGATTTTTTCTTTGCGAGTCGGACTAATGGATACCTTATAATAGGTGCCTCTTTATTCTTCAGCAATATAAGTTCAAACCAGTTTATTGGCGAGAATGAATCGGTTTATATGAATAACATGTCGGTCATCGGGTGGGGAATTACCTCGGTGTTTGCCATGTTAATTGTGTCTGAATACTTCATTCCCATTTATCTTAAAACCGGGGTAATGACCACTCCCGATTTTCTTGAGAAGCGTTATGATAAGGACACGAAATTGCTTGTCTCCATTGTGTTTTTATTCAGCTATATCGTAAATCTTTTGCCAGCAGTGCTTTATGGAGGTGCAGTAGCATTTAGCAGTATGTTCAATGTACCCACATTCTTCGGGATAAGTTATTGGCAGAGTATTTGGCTACTTGTTTTTGTAATTGGAATACTCGGAAGTCTCTACTCTATATTGGGTGGCTTTAAAGCTATAACGATCTCTGATACAGTACTCAGTACCTGTATGTTCGTTCTTGCATTGATTATCCCGTATTATGGGCTTATGCATTTAGGAGGAGGAAGTGTAGAATCAGGATTAGAAGTACTTGTCTCGTCCAAGAAAGAACACCTAAATGCCATCGGATCAGAAACAGATGCTGTCCCTTTTTCTACTTTGTTTACGGGTATGATCATAGTGAACCTTTATTACTGGGGTATGGAACAGTATATCATACAGCAGGCAATAGCCGGCAAAAGTCTGAAGGATAGTCAGAAGGGAATCGCTCTTGCATGTTTAGCTAAACTGCTTTGCCCTCTGTTAATTAATATCCCAGGCTTGATTGCTGTTCATATGTATCCTTCCCTAAATAATACTGCAGAGGTTTTTCCAACCTTGGTTAAAGATGTTTTACCAGGCTTTTTGGTGGGACTAACAGCTTCTGTTTTGTTAGGAGCGGCTATAACCACTTACAATGCAGGTCTGAACAGCAGCAGTACACTGTTCGTGTTGAATTTATATAAGCCTTACTTGAAAAAAAAGCGCGGAGTTGAAGCTTCGGAATATGAATTGGTAAGGGCGGGACGACTTTTTCAGATTGCTATTTCATTATTTGCCGTCTTTTTTGCGCCTTTCATAATCTTCTCTCAGCAGGGTTTTTATAACTACCTGCAGAAGGTTGGTGTATTATTCACTATACCTATATTCACTATTATTTTCTTGGGTTTTATAACAAAAAGGGTTCCGGCCCTTGCCGCTAAAGCCGGGCTTGTAACTTTTATTATCTGTTATCTACTTAGTCAGTTTGTTTTTGATATTAAACTTCATTTTCTACACGTTGTTGCCATTATCTTTTGTATAACCTCTTTGTTAATGCTGATTATTGGCCGTTTAAAACCTCGCGCTACTCCATTCGTTCTTGAACTAAATAATAAGGTGGATATTTCACCCTGGAAGAACAGGCATTATTACAGCATTGTGCTTTTGGTATTAATGGTTCTCATCTATCTGGTTTTTTCTCCCTTGGTGCTAGCCAAATAATAAATTTTTTGGTAAAGGCCTAATCTATCTCTTTCTGTTGCCCCTTACTTTTGCGACCCCTCAGAAGTGTGAGTTATATTAAGTGCCTGATAAGCAGTGGTATTTCTTTGCAGGAGTCTATAATATTTAATTTTTGATTTTGATATAAAAAATTTTGCAGGTGGAATTTATTTCCTTACTATTGTAGTACAGAATAGAATAGAACTTTAATTAAATAAATTCATATGACTAAAAAGCTACTATAAACATTAAGAGTGGAACTCTACTAACCGAGATTCAAATCTTCTCGATAACTAACCATTTGAAATATCATTTAACCAAGATGAGGAGACAGCTGAAACATGTAATTCTCAGTTCTTCACAAATTTATTGCTGAACAATTAACCATTATGAAACGAAATTTATGAAACAGATTTTCGAATTAAAGTGGCCACTGCTGACCATTCAAAGGTCAGGAGATCCTGCGGCCAGACTTTATTGGATTGTGTTCTTATTTATTAATCTTTTAAGTATTAGTGCATCTGCTCAGACTCCAAAAATTACAGTTACAGGAACCGTTACTGATTCGCTTGGAGAAAAGCTTATAGGTGTAAACATTATCGCTGAAAACAAAAAGGGTGTTGGAACAAATACAGATCTAAACGGAAAGTTTGTACTGGATGTTGAGACAGGGACAGTTTTGAGAGTGACCTATGTGGGTTTCCGTGATCAAAGGGTGACCGTAAGTGCTAATAACAAAATTCTAAATATAGTACTAAAAGCTTCGGGTAAACTTGATGAGGTTGTCGTGGTTGCTTATGGAACTAAGCAACGTAAGGAAGCAATAGTTGGCTCTGTTACAACTGTAAAGCCTGGCGATTTAAAAATTCCTGCCAGTAATTTAACAAATGCTATTGCTGGTCAGGTAGCGGGTGTTATAGGATACCAAAGGAGCGGGCAGCCGGGGCAAGATAACTCTGAATTCTTTGTTCGTGGCGTTACAACTTTCGGTTATAAGAGAGATCCTTTAATCTTAATTGATAATGTGGAACTAACTCCATCTGATCTTGCCCGTCTTCAAGTCGATGACATTGCCAGCTTCTCCATCTTAAAAGATGCAAGTGCAACTGCATTGTATGGAGCAAGAGGAGCTAATGGAGTAATTATCGTAAGCACGAAGGAAGGAAAAGAGGGTAAGGCAAAAATTAGTTTCCGTTTAGAGAACTCATCTTCAGAGTCTGCAAAAACTTTAGAGCTGGCCGACCCCATTACTTATATGAACCTATATAATGAGGCTATCCTTACAAGAGACGTTACGAGCGATCCAAGATTCACTCCAAATGATATAAGAAACACTCAAGCGACAGTAAACAAAGATCCTGGATCTAATCCTTATGTATATCCAGCTGTAGATTGGCTAGGGCTGCTCTTCAAGAAAAGAACTACAACACAGAGAGCAAATCTTAGCGTAAGTGGAGGAGGGGGTGTTGCCAGATACTATGTAGCTGGCTCATATAATATTGATAATGGTATTTTAAGAGAAGATGACCGTAATAATAACAACAGCAACGTTAAATTTCAGAATTACCAGCTTCGTTCAAATGTTAACATCGATTTAACGAAGAAGACAGAACTTATTGTTCGCCTTTCTGGTAACTTCAATGAATATAATGGCCCTCTTTCTGCTGATGGAGGCTTTTCGACAGATCTTTATAATATTGCTGTTCACACTAGTCCTGTAGAATTTCCTGCGTTTTTCCCACCTGATGAAGCGAATCGAAATGCACAGCATATATTGTTTGGAAATGCAGGATTACCGACTACCAGTGGATCAACAGTAATTGGCTATAATAATCCTTATGCTGCGCTACTTAGGGGACATAAAAACTCTTCAGAGTCGAGAATGTCTGCTCAATTGGAATTGAATCAAAAGCTTGATTTTTTGACTGAGGGATTAACTGCCAGAGGTATTTTTAGCACCAACCGTCATTCGTATTTTGATTCCCAGATGTCTTATCGACCCTTTTATTATTCTGCTCAAAACTACAACAGGACAACCGGAGAATATTCTTTGAACTGGCTTAACAGTCAGCCTGGAGACGCAAGGGAATATCTGGAGTACCGTGCAGGAGAACCTAATATTGACACGTATTTGTATTTCCAGGGTTCTGTAAATTATGATAAGACTTTTGGAAACCACAACATAAATTCTACTCTTATTGCAACGGCGCAACAAACCCTCTATTCGAATAAAAAAGACCCTAAAACTGATTATACAGTTGCCACTCTTCAATATGCACTTCCGTATCGGAACTTAGGTCTCGCAGGTCGCTTAACCTATTCTTACAGGAACAAGTATTTTCTTGAGACGAATTTTGGGTACAATGGATCTGAGCGTTTTTCCGAGAATCATAGGTTCGGCTTTTTTCCAACAATTGGTGGGGGATGGGTAGTATCTAATGAAGCTTTTTGGAAAGGTGGAATCACGCATGTTATTGACCGACTGAAGTTCCGTGCTAGTTATGGTCTTGTAGGTAACGACGCAATAGGTAACCAACGCTTCTTTTACCAGCCCGATGTGAATTTAAATGGTGGAGGAAACTATGCATCCTTCGGGACTAGCGGATATACTCGCAGTGGGGTATACATCAATAGTTACGAAAATAGAGATATTACCTGGGAGACTTCAAAACAAACGAACATTGGCCTGGAATTAACACTTTTCAATAGCTTGAACCTCACTGCAGAAGTGTACAATAATGATCGTGAGGATATTCTGATGACCCGCGCAGCTTTACCTACCACAATGGGGCTAGAGGCTATTTATCAGGGAAAACCTGATGTAAGTGCGAATATCGGAACAGCTAATTCAAAGGGTATTGACATTCACGCGGATTTTAACAGAAGTCTTGGAAGAAGCCTTAGGCTCGGCCTAATCTCTAACTTCACATTTACCAAAAACAAGTATGTGAATTATGAGGAACCGCAATGGAGAGAATCTTACAGATATACTTCAGGTCAGCCAATAAACAGGGCATGGGGGTACATAGCAGAACGACTCTTTGTGGATGACAAGGAAGCAGCAAATTCTCCTTCTCAAATATTTTCAGCAAATGGAAAAGCCCCGAAGGGAGGTGACATTAAGTACAGAGATTTGAACAACGACGGTAAGATTGACGGCGCAGATCAAGCTTTTATTGGTTTTCCTCAATCGCCTGAAATAGTTTATGGTTTAGGTTTTACATCGGGATTCAAGAACTTTGATCTATCTGCATTTTTTCAAGGCCAGGCAAGAATGACCTTCTTTATTGACCCTAGGAAAGTAAGTCCTTTTGTCCCGAGTGAAGAAGCTTGGGTATGGGGAAACACGCAGTTGATGAGAGAATTTGCTGATAATCATTGGTCAGAACAAAATCAGGATTTGTATGCTCTCTATCCTCGCCTCGGTTTAAATAAAGCTGATATCGAAAATAACCTGCAAACCAGTACATGGTGGATGCGTAACGGAAGCCTGGTTCGTCTTAAATCTTTAGAATTAGGTTATACTTTGCCTAAGCGACTTGCAAAGAGTATAAGGTTAAATAATTGCCGGATATATATGAACGGACTTAATCTCTTAACCTGGAGTCCTTTTAAGATGTGGGATCCGGAACAGGGTGGGAACGGCTTTGCTTACCCCATCCAGAAGGTGTACAACATTGGTGTAAACGTTAGTTTGTAATTACCATATGAAATCATATTATAAATATATATGCTTGTTATTGCTGGCATTATCAGGCACATCTTGTAAAAAGTATTTAGACGTTACTCCTGATAATTTAGGAACGTTAGAGTATGCCTTTAGAAACAGAAATGAAGCGGAAAATTATCTTTTCAGCTGCTATGCTTATTTGCAAAGGCAGTCTAATGTTGCTTCAGATCCTGGTTTTACTACTTCCGGTGAAATTATTTATCCTGAAAATCTGACCAATTATTTAGATTTCAATGTTACTGGCTTCAACTTAATAAAAGGGAGACAAAACTCCTCCAATCCGGGCCTTAACAGGTGGGATGGGGAAAATGGAAGTTATAGTCTTTTCAGGTCGATAAGATTATGTAACACGATGCTGGAGAATATAGATAAACCTATAGATTTAACTGAATCAGAAAAGCAAAGGTGGATAGCGGAAGCTAAGTTCCTTAAAGCCTATTATCACTACTGCTTATTCCGAATGTATGGACCCATTCCTCTGGTTCGGGAAAATCTTGAAATAACGAGTGGTACTGATGAAATAAGAGTTAAAAGAGCACCTGTTGACGAGGTTGTTGATTATATAGTTGCTTTATTAGATGAAGCTACTCCTGGTTTACCTTTGATTATTTCAAATCAAGCACGTGAACTCGGAAGGATTACCCGTCCAATTGCCCTGGCTTTAAAAGCGGAAGTACTTGCAACTGCTGCAAGTCCTTTGTTTAATGGAAATCCCGACTATGCTTCTTTTAAGGACAAAAATGGCGTTAATTTATTCCCGACATCTTTTGATGCTCAGAAATGGAAGAAAGCTGCAGATGCTAGTCTTGCTGCAATCACAATCTGCGAAGCTCAGGGAATGAAACTATATTCTTATCTCCCACCTGCAACGGTTGGGCAGCTGTCTGACGAGTTAAAGAAGGTTTTAACCATTCAGAACTCCGTAACAGAGAAATGGGATGAAAATCCTGAGACGGTATGGCCTCAAAGTCCAACCTTTGACTATCAAGGTTTTGCTACACCTCGTCTAACTCAGAAAGCAACTATCAATGTATTCTCTAACCCTTCTACTTTTTCTGTTCCTATTCAAACACAGGAGATGTTCTATACAGATAAAGGAGTTCCTATAAACGAAGATAAAACCTGGGATTATACTAATAGGTATTCGATAAAAACAGGTGATGCAGCTACTAGATACTATGTAAAAGAGGGATACGAAACAGTGAGAGCTCACTTTAATCGTGAATCTCGTTTTTATGCCAGCATTGCATTTGATGGAGGTATATGGTTCGGAAATGGGAGGTACGACCAGAATAACGCGTACTATGTACAATCGCGTGGAAGCACCTCTTTTGCAGGACCAAAAGATATGATCAGGTTAAATGTGACAGGATATTGGCCTAAAAAGCTGGTAAATTATTTATCAGTATATGACGAAAATTTTACGCCTGTTCCTTTTCATCTTCCATTAATTCGTCTTGCAGGCTTATATCTTCTATATTCTGAATGCTTAAATGAATTTAGCGGGCCAGCTAATTCTGACGTGTTTAAATATATTGATTTAGTAAGAGAAAGAGCCGGACTACCTGGAGTAAAAGCGGCCTGGACCACCTACTCTAGAAATCCAAATAAGATCAATACAAAGGAGGGGATGCGAGATATTATTCATCAGGAAAGAAGAATAGAGCTTTGTTTTGAAGCGCAGGCAGGATGGGATCTTCGTAGATGGAAAGAACTTCAAAATGTGTTGGGAACCCCACTACAGGGATGGAATGTATACGAAGCAGACGCAATAAACTTTTACAGACCTAGAACATTAGTTAACCCTGTATTTGGAGTAAAAGATTATTTGTGGCCTATCAAGGATAATGACATTGTTATTAACCCTAACCTGGTTCAGAATCCATTTTGGTAAAAAATCGACTTTTTACAAATTATATAGTAAAATGATAAAGAATCTTATAAACAGCTTCAAAACGTTATTGCTTTTGGCTGGCCTATTGAGTATTTTAAGCACAAGCTGTGAACGCATCGATGCGTATAACGATCCTGTCTCAAACGATAAAAGCAAGCCGGGCATTTTAACAAATGTTAAAGTCGAAAACTTTAACGGTGGTGCTCATATTACGTACACCTTACCGAATTCTGAGAATCTTCTGTATGTTCTTGCCAGATACAAGATTAACGATTTTCAAAATCTTGAAAACAAGTCAAGTTACTATTCAGACACCATTACTGTTGAGGGTTTTGCGAAAAGTCAGGATTACGAAGTTACCCTTTATGCAGTATCCCGGGCCAATGTTATGTCTGATCCAGTCACTATAAAGGTTCATCCTTTAACTCCACCCTATTTATTGATTAAACCTTCAATTGCGCTTACTCCTGATTTTGGTGGTGTAAATATTAAAGCAACTAATAACGCCAAAAAGGCGGTGGGAATTATTTTTCTTACGCTGGATGAAGCTTCGAACCAACTGGATGTAGTTGATCAGAATTTTACAAAGAGTACTGATGTTGATTATTCGATTCGGGGCTACACAGCAGTTCCTAGGAAATTCGCCTATTATGTTACAGATAAGTTTGGAAATAAGTCGGACACAACTGTACAAACTATCACACCACTGCCGGAAACTCAGTTAGATAAAAGTAAGTTCTTTGCTTACAGACTTCCAACAGATGGAGAAATTGGGTATGGGTGGGAGCTACCTTATTTATGGGACGGAAAGATCGACGGGAACGGATGGCATACTAACTCCGGAAAGGGTTTTCCTATAGTTGCCACATTTGGATTAGGTGCTAGTGTAAAATTGAGCCGTTTTATCATGTTCGAACGCTATAATGAATTTGCCTACGGCCATGGGAATCCAAAAAACTTTGCTCTTTGGGGATCTGCTAAAGACCAACCTAAAGATGCAGTACTACCGAGAACAGCACCAGTTGGAACAGTTGTGGGTGACTGGGTAAATTTAGCTAACTATCATTATCCAGACCCTCCTTCGGGAAATCCAAGCACGTCTGCAACTCCTCAGGATGAGGCTTTTGTTAGAGGAGGCGTAAATTTTAATCTGCCACTTACTGCACCAAAAGTTAAATATCTGCGGCTTGCAGTATCCGATACGTGGTCAGGCGGAGATTTCGCCCACGTAATGGAAATGACATTTTTTGGAGATCCGGATTAACAACTTTAAGAATTTAACACATGAAATTGATATATCGTGTAACACTTTTCTTTATCCTCGGGATAATTGTTTACAGCTGCAGTAAGGAAGATACTGAATTTAAATCCTTCTTAAATAATAAAGAGGTTGTCTATCCCGGACGCATGGCCAAAGTGAGCGTGCTGCCTGGTAAAAACAGGGTAGGATTTTCCTTTAACCCAAGTCCGGATCCTAGCGTTACAAAATATATTGTTTATTGGAATAATATGCGTGACTCTATCGCTGTGAATGCAACTTCGCATAACACGAACGATCTAATAAAGGTAGTAATCCCAAATCTGAACGAGTACACTTATTCTTTTACAATTTATTCTTTCGATAAGAACGGAAACAAGTCTATTCCCCTGGAAGTAAATAATGTTAAGGTTTATGGTAGTATCTATGAGGCAAGACTTTTAAACAGGGCCTTTAATGGGAGTAGTCCTTATGTGTTGGATGATAACACTGGACGCCTTACGCTTAACTTTGGTTCTCCTGATACTATTAATATTGCTACTACAATTAAGTATGTTAACAAAGCCGGGAGATCTGTAGAAAAGCAATTGCTATCTAACGAAAGTTCTATTCAGCTGGATGATTTTAAACCTGGAACAGAAATACAGTACCGTTCTTCTTACATACCAGCACAGGGATCTTTAGACACCTTTTACGTAGCTAACTATGAGAATTTTCCTCATGTGTACTCTTACGTTGAGTGTGATAAGTCGTTGTTCAAGGCTGTTCAACTTCCCAATGATGCTCAGCCTTGGGATTCAGGTGCCAGCTATGAAAAATTGTGGGATGGAAGTGTTGGCCCTCAGGGCTGGGGTAACGTTTTCCATACAAATGGAGGAGATTATATGCCTGTTCACTTTACTATTGATCTTGGCCGTGTATACAACAATTTAGGTCGGCTGGAAGAAACAGGTCGGGACTGCTGCCACAATCCAGACAATTTTGAAGTTTGGGGTAGAGCAGATCTTAACGGAGCGGCTACAACATTAAAAGGGAATGACGGAGGCTGGAAAGATGAATCGATTGCAAAAGGATGGGTGCTTTTGAAGGAAGTTGTAAGGACTGACGACGGTAAGGCACCGTTTAAGGTAAACTTAATGGAAAATCCACCTCCTGTTAGGTATATAAGAATCCGCGTTAAGCACAATTCAAACAACGAAGGATGGTATACTAATATGAGTGAGCTTACATTCTGGAACAAACAATAGTTTTTTGGTTAGTTTAAATAATGGAAAGGGCATCTTCGGACTCTTTCCATTCACTCTCCTCCATTATTTAATCCATGCGACAGCACTTAATTATTTTTTTCATCCTTTATTCATTGAACTGTTTTTGCCAAGCAAATAGTTCAAAATGGAAGGGGTTCGAGAGGGTGAATTTTACCATCTCAACGCACTCTGCCTATTTTATCAAACCTTCCAATCCTCTTCCCGGTAAACCCTGGGTTTGGAGAGCCTCTTTTCCCGACTGGCATACTGAAATGGACAGTCTTCTTCTAACCAGAGGGTTTCATGTTGCTTATGTTAGTGTAGATGATCAGTTTGGAAGTCCTTATGCAATGCAAGTATGGGATGAGTTTTACAATTACCTTGTAAGCAAAGAGGGATTTGCAGTCAAGCCTTCATTGGAAGCTATAAGTCGCGGAGGGTTATATGCTTATGGCTGGGCAAAGAGAAATCCGGATAAGGTGAGCTGCATTTATGCAGAGGCTCCGATTTGCGATTTTAAAAGCTGGCCAGGAGGCAAAGGTATAGGGCCGGGAGATAGACAAGAGTGGGTTAAGTTGCAGGCGGCCTATGGCCTTAAAGAAGAGAGGTTGCTGAAGTTTACAGATAATCCTATTGATAATCTTGAAGGGCTCGCTTCTTTTAAGGTTCCTCTATTGCATGTGGTGGGATACGATGATAGGCTTGTCCCTTCATCTGAAAATACTTTTATACTTATTCAAAAATACATCGCGGCTGGGGGACCAGCTGCAGTGTATCCTGTTAGTAACGGCCCTCAGGAATTAGATGGACATCATTTTCCTATTAAAAAAGCTACTGACTTTGCTGATTTTATTTATCAAAATTCTTATCCCGTAGATACACCACTTAATTATAAGAAATACATAAATATACGAGGAGGTATTGATAATGCATTCCATCTATTTAAAGCAAAGAAGCAGGCAACCGTAGGTTTTGTTGGTGGATCTATCACACACAATCCAGGGTGGCGGGAAAAAGTAAGCCAGTACCTTGTGGAAACTTTCCCTGAAACAGAATTTCGTTTTATAGAGGCGGCAATACCATCTCTAGGAAGTCTTGCACATACATTCCGTTTGCAGAAGGATTTACTAGATTCAGGTAAAATTGATTTAATGTTTCTTGAGGCTGCTGTGAACGATAGAGGAAGTGGCATCGACAGTGTAACTGAAGTTCGTGCATTGGAAGGAATAGTAAGACAGGCCCTAATGGCTAATCCTGCTATAAACATTATCATGATGTCGTTTGCTGATACTTATAAAACTGTGGATTATAACAATGGAAGGGTTCCGCTTGAAGTAGCAAATCATGAACTCGTCGCCAGTCGTTATAATTTACCTTCCATTAACCTTGCTAAAGAGGTTGCTGATAAGATCAGAAATAAGGAGTTTTCCTGGAACGACGATTTCAAGGATATTCACCCTTCTCCGTTTGGTCAGGAGCTATATTTTGCGACGATCAAAAGTCTTCTGCAGAGTCTATTTCAAACTAGGGCCTATTCACGCATCTCGAAAGTTCAGCTGCCTCAATCTCTAAATACTTTGAGTTTTAGTAAGGGTCATTACTACAACATCCAAAATGCAAAAACAGATGGCAATTGGACATACGTTTCCAATTGGAAACCCTCCGATAATCTCTCTACAAGGGATGGATTTGTAAATGTACCTATGCTGGTTGCGGAAAAAGCAGGTAGTATCCTAACCCTTCCATTTAAAGGAACGGCAGTAGGTATGGCCATCGTTTCCGGAGCTGATGCAGGTGTTGTTTCCTATTCCATCGATAAGGGTCCTACAAAAGAGATTGATTTATATACCGAGCACAGCAGCTGGTTGCATTTACCCTGGTACATCTTGTTTCAAGGCGATTTGAAAAAGGGCTCTCATACCTTAACTCTAAGTATTTCGGAAAGGAAAAATAGTAAGAGCAAAGGCAATGCCTGTCGGATAGTCAACTTTCTTATAAACGAAAATTAGGTAAGTTGATGAGTACAGCTTCCAAATACATAACGATCTTTAATATCAGCTGCCTGGTTTCAATCAGCGCTATTGCTCAGAAGCCTGTTGAGAAAGCAACAAGCTACGTTAACCCTTTTATAGGCACCGGCGCTGTTACTTCCAGTTTGTCAGGAAATAATTTTCCTGGAGCAACAGTACCCTTCGGGATGGTTCAATTAAGTCCGGACACCAGAGATTCTCCTGATTGGTCCGCGGCCTGCGGATATGATCACAATGATAATACCATTGCAGGTTTTAGTCACACACACCTCAGTGGAACAGGCGTTGCTGAATTATTTGATGTCCTGATGATGCCTATAACCGGGGAAATAAAAACCAGAGCGGGTAATCCTTCTCAACCTGGCAGCGGTTATCGTTCAAGATTTTCTCATGATCAGGAGTCGGCGCGGCCTGGCTACTACAGCGTCTTTCTTCAAGATCCTGAAACCAAGGTCGAACTTACGGCTACGGAACATGCAGGTTTTCATCGTTATACGTTTCCGCAAACCAGCAAGGCTCATGTGGTGATTGATCTTGATCATTCGCTAAAAAAGCCCGACTGGAACTGCCGTATTGTAAATGCTCAGTTTAAACAGGTAAATGATTTTACAATAGAGGGTTATAGGATGATTACGGGCTGGGCGAAGCTAAGAAAGGTTTACTTCCATATTGAATTTTCTAAACCTATTAAAGGTAACGATTTTGTAGAAGGCGGGACGGAGTACTTTAATCAAAAGGTAATTAATGGCACTGATCTCAGGGCTATCCTTGACTTTGAAACTAAAGATGCCAGGCCTTTACTCGCTAAAGTAGGCTTATCTGCAGTAAGCATAGAAAATGCAAAAGAAAACCTTCAGTCCGAAATTCCGAACTGGGACTTTGACATAAAAGTTAAGGAGGCTGAGGGAAAATGGGAAAAGGAATTAAGTAAAATCAAAGTTGAAGGATCAAAGGAGCGAAAGCAGATTTTTTATACAAGCCTATATCATGCGCTTTTGCAACCAAACAACATCGCGGATGTTTCCGGCGATTATATGGCTGCCGACTATACGATAAAGCGAGCCGAGGATAAGGCGCACTACTCAACTTTCTCCCTTTGGGATACTTATCGAGCTGCTCATCCGCTTTATACACTTATTCAGCCCGAGCGGAGTGGGAAGTTTGTGAACAGCATGCTGAGGCAATACGAAACCTATGGATATCTTCCAATCTGGCAATTATGGGGGCAGGAGAATTATTGTATGATTGGTAATCATTCCATTCCTGTGGTAGTAGATGCTGTGTTAAAGGGGATTAAGGGTTTTGACATTAATCAAGCCTATGAAGCTGTAAAAAGCTCCTCCATAATAGATCATCCTAATTCTCCTTTTGGTATTTGGGAGAAATACGGTTACATGCCGGAAAATAAGCAAAGTCAATCAGTATCCATAACGCTTGAGATAGCCTATGATGACTGGTGCGTTGCTCAGTTAGCCAAAAAGCTTGGAAAAAAAGATGATTATGAGCTGTTTACCAAAAGAGCTTCTTACTACAAAAATCTTTACGATAAACAAACCGACTTTTTTAGAGCTAAAGATGACCAGGGGAATTGGATAGAGCCTTTTAACCCCTTGAAATACGGGGCCAATGGTGGTAATCCTTTTACTGAGGGAAACGCCTGGCAATACTTCTGGTATGTGCCGCAGGATCTCTATAGCTTGATCGGTCTTGTCGGAGGAGATAAAGCTTTTGCTGATAAACTTGATGCCTTCTTCACATTGAATGCAAAACCTGAAGAGGTTAATGGAAATGCTTCAGGTTTTATAGGTCAGTACGCGCACGGAAATGAGCCAAGCCATCACGTAACCTATTTATATAATTACGTTGGTCAGCCCTGGAAAACTCAGTACTATGTTGCACGGGTAATGAACGATTTATACAATACCTCATTTTCTGGTTATGCTGGAAATGATGATTGTGGAGAAATGTCGGCATGGTACGTCTTTAGTGCTATGGGATTTTATCCTGTTAATCCTGCAAGTGGTGTTTATGTTATCGGCTCCCCTGCAATGGAAAGTGCTATTATAGACCTGGGAAACAACAGAAAATTTCAGGTGAAGGCCCATAATGCTTCCAGGAAAAATATTTATATCCAGGCAGCCAAGCTTAATGGAAAGACCTATAATAATGCATTTCTTACTCAGGGTGATATAGGAAAAGGAGGGAAGTTGGAGCTATTTATGGGAGCTAAGCCCAATAAAAGCTGGGGCACAGCAAAAGATAGCAGGCCATTGCTTAACGCGTTTTTTATGAGCGGTTTTTTTGCCATCGATTCAGGTTACGGACGTAGAAATTGAAAAAAGGAATTAATAATACCACACACTTAGTTGAATGAAATTTATGATCATTAAAAGGATAATTAGCGCCTTTATATTATTTGCTACTATCACTCAAGTATGCCAGGCTCAGAATAAGGCTCTGAAATTATGGTACGACAAGCCTGCCAAAATGTGGGAGGAAACTCTCCCTTTGGGAAACGGCCGGCTGGGGATGACTCCTGATGGCGGAGTATCAACTGAAAAAGTAACTCTCAACGACATTACTCTATGGTCGGGAAGCCCCCAGGATGCCAATAACTATGAAGCGTATAAAGTTCTTCCTCAAATAAGAAAACTGATCATGGAGGGTAAGAATGATGAAGCCCAGGAGCTGGTAAATAAAGAGTTTGTATGTAAGGGGCCAGGGTCCGGGGGTGCACAGTATGGAAAGTTTCAGGTATTAGGAGAATTGCAGTTTAATTTTGATTTTGAAAAAGGAGGTCGGGATCCCCAAAACTATAGCAGGGAATTGCAATTAAGCACTGCGATAGCTAATAGTTCTTATACAATTAATGGAATTGATTACTGCAAAGAATACTTGACGAGTTTTGGGGATGACGTAGGTGTGATTAGAATTATCTCCTCTAAAGCTGGAAAATTGAATTGCAGCATGACTCTTACGAGAGCGGAACGCTTTGAAACTAAAGTGCTGGATGGTGATCTGGTGATGAGTGGACAGCTGGATAATGGAACGGATGGCAAGGGGATGAGATATCTTGCCAGAGTGAAAGCTGTAGTAAAAGATGGGTCTCAAGAAGCCAGTGGCAATTCTATTAAAATAAGTAATGCCAGCGAGATCCTGATCTATATATCAGCTGGTACAGAATTTAAAGATCCAGGATTTGCTCAGAAAGTTTCAAAGAATTTGAACACCGCCCTCAAGAAAAACTATGAGCAACAGAAGCAGGAGCATATAAAAAATTTTCAGAAACTGTTCTCAAGAGTAAGCATTGACCTGGGAGAAGGTGAAAACAGTGGATTAACTACTGATAAACGCTTAAGTCTTTATTACAACAATCCTAATGCAGATAAAGCACTACCAGCCTTGTTTTATCAGTTTGGTAGATACCTTAGCATTAGTAGTACAAGAGTTGGATTATTGCCTCCTAACTTACAGGGATTATGGGCAAATCAGATTAACACACCGTGGAACGGCGATTATCACTTGGATGTGAACATACAGATGAACCAATGGCCTGTGGAGGTATCTAATCTTTCGGAACTAAATCTTCCTCTTGCGGAACTAGTTCGTGGAATGGTTAAAAATGGAGAAAGAACAGCAAAAGCTTATTATAATGCCGATGGTTGGATTGCACATGTTATAACAAATGTTTGGGGCTTTACTGAACCAGGCGAAAGTGCATCATGGGGGGCATCAAATGCAGGTTCGGGATGGCTTTGTAATAACTTATGGGATCATTATGCCTTCACAGGTGATAAAGAGTACCTGAAAAGTATTTACCCAATTCTAAAGGGCTCGGCACAATTCTATAATGACGCCCTTGTTAAGGAGCCAAAGCATAATTGGTTCGTCACTTCACCTTCTGTTTCCCCTGAAAACAGTTTCTTCCTGCCCAATGGTAAAAGTGCAAGCATCTCAATGGGACCAACTATCGACAACCAGATAGTCCGTGAGCTTTTTGGTAACGTCATCACGGCAAGTAAAGTGTTGGGAAAGGATGTAGCATTCAGGCAAATGCTGGAAGCAAAAATGAAGCAGCTACCACCTGTAGGACAAATTTCGAAAGATGGAAGAATAATGGAATGGTTAGAGGACTACCGTGAAACGGATCCTCAGCACAGGCATATTTCTCATTTATACGGACTGTATCCAGCAACTTTAATCACTACTAATCAAACTCCAGCCCTTGCAGAAGCAGCGAAAAAGTCTTTAAATGTTCGTGGTGACGATGGACCTAGCTGGACGATTGCATACAAATTGCTTTTCTGGGCTAGACTGCAAGATGGTAACCGTGCTTTTAAACTACTGAGGGAGTTGCTGAAACCGACGCTAAAAACTGACATTAATTATGGAGCAGGTGGTGGCGTATATCCAAATTTACTATCAGCAGGACCTCCTTTTCAGATAGACGGAAATTTTGGAGCAACTGCAGGAATTGCGGAAATGCTGGTCCAAAGTCATGATGGCTATATCGCACTTATCCCCTCTATTCCTGATTCCTGGAAAGCTTATGGCGAAGTGAAGGGTTTGAAGGCTAGAGGAAACTTTACCGTTGGTTTCAGTTGGAAAGATGGACAAATTACAAAGTATAACATTAGTTCTCCAACCGCAAAAAAGGTAAAGTTGAAAGTGAATGGAAAGGTTACAGAAGTATTGTCAAAGAAAATATAAGAGGGAAATAAAGCATTAAGAAATGAAATTAAGTACCAATACAATTAAGAGGCTGGTAAGTGTGGCAGTTCTCTTGGTTGCACAGCAGTCAAGTCCACTTTCTGCACAAACTATTATTCCTATTCAAACGCAGAATAATGCGTTAGTACTGGAGGCTGGCAAGAACAAGGATTTGAACATTATTTTCTTTGGCAAGAAGTTAAATGATATCAACGAGTACCCGTTAGTTAGCGGTATGTATAAGCAGACAGAGGATTACACCCAGCTTTTAAACTCCGTCTACACACCATCGGGTTCCCGTAATCTGGTAGAGCCAGCGCTATCTGTAACGCATAGTGATGGAAATAATTCTCTTGACCTTCGCTATGTGAGTCACAAAGAAACTAAAATTGGTGACGACATTTCATTGCTTAGTATAGTATTAAAGGACCCTGTCTATGATTTTCAGGTGATACTTTATTACAAATCTTATTACAAAGAGGATGTTGTAGAGCAATGGAGTGAGATAAGGCACGAGGAAAAAGGGGATGTGACCTTGCACAAATATGCATCTGCCAATCTTCATTTGAAGGCGAAGTCTTACTGGCTGAATCAGTATCACGGAGATTGGGCAAAAGAAATGCAACCCGAAGAAAGTAAGCTAACTCATGGAATAAAAACACTGGACTCTAAACTCGGTACCCGGGCAAATCTCTTTCAGCCTTCAGTTTTTATGATTTCAATGGACAGTCCCGCCAATGAGGATGAAGGAAATGTGTTGTACGGAGCTTTGGAGTATAGTGGAAATTTTAAAATTGACCTCGAGTTAGATTATCAGGATAACCTTCGCATCGTTGCGGGTATTAACAACTATGCGTCTCCTTATACGCTGAAAGCTGGTGAAGCTTTTACAACTCCCGCTTTTCTTTATACCTTTTCAACTGAAGGGAAGGGGGCTGCAAGTAGGAAGCTACAAAGCTGGGCAAGGAATTATAAGTTGTTGGATGGAAAAGGAAACCGGTTGACTTTGTTGAACAATTGGGAAGCAACCTATTTCGACTTTAATGAGAGTAAGCTTTCAGATTTGATCAGGGATACCAAGAAGCTTGGTGTTGATATGTTTTTATTGGATGATGGTTGGTTCGCAAATAAGTATCCTAGAAATGATGATCATGCCGGTTTAGGCGACTGGCAGGAGAACCAGAAAAAATTACCAAATGGTATCGGTTCTTTAGTTAAAGAGGCTGATGCCAAGGGAGTGAAATTTGGGATATGGATCGAACCTGAAATGGTAAATCCTAAGAGTGAGTTATATGAAAAACACCCTGACTGGGTTTTGAAGCAACCAAACAGGGACGAACATTATTTTCGCAATCAGTTAGTGTTAGATCTTGCTAACCCGAAAGTTCAGGACTTTGTATTTGATGTAGTGGATGATCTTTTTACTAAAAATCCTAAGCTCGCTTATATTAAATGGGATTGTAATGCGGTGATCTATAATGCTCATTCTGCCTATCTTAAGAACCAATCGCATTTCTACATTGAATACATGCGTGGTCTTTATTCTGTTTTAAAACGTATTCGTACTAAATATCCTAATACGCCAATGATGTTGTGCTCCGGTGGGGGAGGTCGCGTTGATTATGGAGCCCTTCAATATTTTACCGAGTTTTGGCCAAGTGATAATACAGATCCGCTTGAACGAATTTTTATTCAGTGGGAGTATTCTTATTTCTACCCTGCCATCAGCTCGTCCAATCATGTAACAGACTGGGGAAAGCAACCTATTAAATTCCGCACTGATGTAGCAATGATGGGTAAGTTGGGATTTGATATTGTAGTGAGCAAGCTTCCTGAAAATGATCTAAAGTTTTGTCAGCAAGCAATTAAAAATTATAATGTTCTGAAGGATATTATATGGCATGGAAACCAGTATCGGTTATCTAACCCCAGAGAGAACAGTGTTGCGTCTATGGCCTATGTTAATGAGGCAAAAACTTCGGGTGTAATCTTCAATTACCTGGTAAGTAACCGGTATGCAGAAAACAGCAAAACGCCGATCAGGTTGAAGGGATTGGATCCTGCCAAAAAATACCGTGTTAGGGAAATTAATCTATATCCTGGTACTAAGTCAAGCATCAATTCTGAAACCATTTTTTCCGGAAACTTTTTAATGGATGTCGGATTTAACCCTCAGGTTAATAGCACAAGAACGAGTGTTGTTCTGCAATTGGAAGAGGCGAAATAGGATGCATGCCAAAAAGCAAGTTCTGTGGAAATACAGAACTTGCTTTTATACACACACACAAGAATTCCAATTTACTGCCAGGAGAAATGAAAAGGCGTTTAAAATAAAAACGGGAAAGCTTGTTTTATCAAACTTTCCCGTTCTACTGGTACTCGGGGCGGGAATCGAACCCGCACGACCTTTAAGGGTCACAGGATTTTAAGTCCTGCGTGTCTACCAGTTCCACCACCCGAGCAGGTATTTCTCAATAAAGAGAATAGAACCTTTTTAAAATTTAAATCCCTTCTCGTTTGAGAAGGGATTCTAGAGCGAAAGACGAGATTCGAACTCGCGACCCCAACCTTGGCAAGGTTGTGCTCTACCAACTGAGCTACTTTCGCATTTTGTTTTGAGCCTATTGCTCTTGCGTTTTGGTGATGCAAATATAGACAGAAATGCACTTCTGTCAATATTTTTTTGATATTTTTTTAAAAAAACCGGTAATTATTTGATAGTCAATAAGTCCAGTATGAGATCTTTTTCATACCCTTTGGAAAGAGCGAAGTTAATAAGCTTTTGTTTCCGGTGGAAAGTATTAGGTTCTTTCAATAGAGCGTCTTTTTTTTCAAGAATATCCTTCAGTTTACCTAAATATTCATCTTCCTGAAGCTGCCTTAAAGCAAGTTCAATTAACTTAGGTGACACGTGTTTCAATTTAAGTCCCTGTTTAATCTTTAATTTACCCCAGCCTTTCATTCTGAATTTTCCGTTTGCATAAGCAATAGCAAAACGTTCTTCATTCAGAAAGTTATTTTCAATCAACTGTGAAATCAACTCCTCAACATCTGGAGTTATCAAGCCGTAAGAATAGAGCTTATCCCGGACTTCCTGATGCGACCGCTCCTGGTAGGCACAAAAGTGTTCTACCTTCAAGAGTGCGTCCTTCTTATCCAATGGCCTGATTTTTTCTGATTTCACAACAAGAATTCTAATTGGTAAAATTAGCACCAAATACTAAAAAAATAAAGAAATTAGCGGCCAATGCAGCATAAATTATATTCGATAACAGAAGTATCTCAAATTATTAAGGCTAAGGATTTTATTAGTTCCGCAGATGCAGGTATACGAAATATTTCTTTCGACAGCAGGAAGCTTGTTGATGTTGAAACTACACTATTCTTTGCCCTAAGGGGAAGAAGGGACGGTCATGACTTCATTGCAGAAGTCTACGAAGCGGGTGTTAGGAACTTTGTTGTATCTTCAGAGACCAGTATGCTGAAAAGATGCAGAGATGCGAATTTTCTTTTGGTCGCCGATACAACTATTGCATTGCAAGAACTTACTGCCGCTCATCGCCAACAATTTTCCTATCCTGTAATTGGCATAACTGGTAGTAACGGGAAAACTATCGTGAAAGAATGGTTGTATCAATTGCTTGCTCCTGAAAAAAATATTGTGCGTAGTCCTAAAAGTTATAATTCACAGATAGGAGTGCCACTTTCTGTCTGGTCCATGACTGAAGAGCAAACTCTGGGGCTATTTGAGGCTGGTGTTTCGAAGGTTGGAGAGATGGCTTCTTTAGAAAGTATTATAAAGCCTACCATCGGAGTTTTAACAAATATTGGAGAGGCTCATAATGAAGGATTTGCTAACCGCATTGAGAAAATTGAGGAAAAACTAGAATTATTTAAAAATGTAGATCTTTTTATCTACTCCCCGAAATATTTAGAAGGGTATACAAAAACTATTCCCGGCAAAAAGCAATTTACATGGGCCTGGAATTCTCCCGCTGATTTAAAGATTACTGACGAGGAGGTTTTAGAGGAAAAATACCTATTCCTTCGCGGCTTTTTCCACGACAGGGATGTACAGTGTGTGGTTCCCTTCATTGATGCGGCTTCGGTTGAAAATGCTATTATTTGCTGGGCGACTATGCTTGCTCTAGGGTATCTGCCCGAGGATGCGGATAAACGGCTGGAAAAACTTCAACCTGTTAAAATGCGTCTCGAACTGAAAAACGGGATTAACAATTGTTCAATTATAGATGATTCCTACAGTGCGGATATATCCTCACTTGCAATCGCACTTGATTTTCTTAAGCAACAAAATCAGCACTTGAAAAGGACAGTAATCCTGTCTGATATACTTGAGGCAGGAGTAGATCATGAGGATCTGTATGAGCGCATTGCACAGCTACTTGACAGTAAAGGAGTCGACCGTCTGATTGGCGTGGGTAAAGAGATCGGTCAGCATGCCGGGAAGTTTAAACAGGATACTGTATTTTTTGAGAGTACGAATAACCTTTTGAATCATCTTGAAGAGCTGAAACTGTTCAACGAGACCATTCTACTGAAGGGTGCGAGAAGCTTTGAATTTGAAAAAGTAAGCAAGATGCTTACTCACAAAGTTCATGAGACTGTATTAGAAATAAATTTAAATGCCCTGGAAAATAATCTCAACTATTATAAATCACAATTGAAGCCCGGCGTAAAATTGATGGTTATGGTAAAAGCCTTTTCCTATGGCAGTGGAAGCTTTGAAATTGCTAATCTTCTTCAGTTTAACAAGGTGGATTATTTAGCAGTTGCTTACGCTGACGAGGGAGTTACATTAAGAAAGGCCGGAATTACATTGCCGATCATGGTAATGAATCCCGATGTGCTGGGGTTTGATGTGATGGTTGAACACGGGTTGGAACCCGAGATATACAGCTTCCGGGTGCTACGCGATTTCGTTAATGTGCTTAAATTAAAAGGGATTGAAAACTACCCTGTTCATATTAAGCTTGATACGGGTATGCATAGATTAGGCTTTATGCTTTCAGATACTACAGCCCTGGTGGAGGAGTTAACGGGCTGTTCTTATCTTAAAATTGTCAGTGCTTTTTCTCACCTGGTTGCCAGTGAAGATCCGGCCTCTGATGATTTTACGAAGAATCAATTGGCAGATTTTACTTACATGACGGGACAGCTGGAAAGCGCCCTTCAGTATTCTTTCATAAGGCATATCTCCAATACCTCCGGAATTAGTCGTCACCCCGAAGCGCAAATGGATATGGTGAGATTGGGGATAGGATTGTATGGATTCGATAGCTCTTACAAGAATAGGAGGTCTCCGTTGGAGACTGTTACAGTATTAAAAACAAGCATCTCTCAAATAAAAGAATTGCAGGCAGGCGACTCGGTAGGATATAACAGAAGGGGTATACTCCGAACAGATGGAAAAATCGCAACTGTGAAAATAGGTTATGCCGATGGATATAACAGAAGGTTAGGTAACGGTAATGGTAAGATGATGGTGAACGGACAGGTAGTGCCTACGATCGGAAATATTTGTATGGACATGTGCATGCTGAATATAACGGGGATAAGCGCAGCCGAGGGTGATGAGGTGATTGTTTTTAACGAAGTTGTTCGGGTTGAGGATATTGCCAGTCAGCTGGAAACTATTCCTTATGAGGTGCTAACCGGAGTGTCAGAAAGGGTAAAAAGAATTTATTTTTACGAATAGCCATTGTCAATAAGTACTTTTGGTGCTTTCCAGCTTTGCTGATTTTACATCTGGTATTTCAAATGAATAAATTATTCAGAGTACTCTTTACCTACTTTATAAAAGGTTTATTAGTAGTGGTTCCTTTCGCTGCTGCTATTTTTTTGATTTATTGGGCTGTATCATCCATTGATAACTCTCTTAATCTAAGTTCACTCTGGATAGATCCTGAAACTGGAAAGCCGATCTATATCCCAGGTTTGGGAATTCTAACTGTAGTTATAATTATCCTATTTGCTGGTATAGTTGTCACCAATCTTATCACTGATCCCATTAAAGTTTGGATAAACCGTTGGCTTCAAAAACTTCCGTTGTTCAACTTCCTTTATACCTCTATAAAGGATTTGACTGAAGCATTCGTTGGGGATGAGAAAAAGTTTAATGAACCGGTGTTGGTTGAGCTGAATGAAAACGGCCTTAAACAAATTGGTTTCGTTACTAGTAAGGATCTGACGAAGATTAACCTGCCCGGTGAAGTTGCTGTATACTTCCCTTTTTCCTATTCCTTCGCAGGCCAGCTTTATATTGTTCATTCCAGCAAAGTGAAACATCTAAACATGTCGGCCAGTGAGGCTATGAAGTTTGTTGTTTCTGGAGGAGTAAGTGGTATTGACTAGAGATTTTCCTCGTCTTTTAACACTGGCGCAGTGGCAAATTCATAACCCATCCAAAGGTAAGCTACAAGGAAAAGAGTGACTGTGATTTCTATTATCATGCTTATTCATTTTGTACTTATTAAACGGATTTTTAATTTGGAAGGTTGCTGAGGATTAATTTTTTAGTAAAATTTTAGGAAAAACTTTAGGGTGTTGTGAGAGTGTTAGCTATCAGGTGTATTAATTATAAGTTTAATTAACGCCGAAGCAATTTCCTATACACTTTTAGCTTTAAGATATTGAATTTGCAGCTTCAATAAGTACTGCCTTCTATTCCTGGCTGGGTCTGCTGCTAATTCAGATTTTGCCGTTATTTTGTTAATAATTTCAGGGAAAATATGAAGTTACAAATCAAGTTTGTCGACTTTACAAGGCACTTGATCTTTAGCAATCTATATGCTGATATACTAGGAGTAATTGATGGCATTATGGATGTTGGAAGTAAATGAAAGATAGTGCTTTAATAAACCGTATGAATTTCATATTTTTCCCTCTTGTTTGTTCCTTCGAACAACAAGTTTAAATATTGATGAGATTTTAGAGCATTTACCAAGATTCAGGTAATTGCTATTGTATGATGATCTGAGGGGCAGATCTTATTATTAGCTGAGAAGTATCTTCAAAAGATACCTTGCTGCAATAGATTTGAATAATTTGAAAGATTTTAGATTGAAGGCTTTTTACCTTTTATTTTCGCATTGCTTTATTAAACCTAACGGCGCCTTTTACACTTTGTTGTGTGGCTTATTCATGTTTTTGTCTTTGATGGTGCAGGGACAGACACTGGAGGTAGGGGAGTTTGATAAGGGCACGGGTGTTTTTGTTAATGGTGGCCAGATTTCTGTTCCTATTAAAGTTACGGGATGTTTCGCTCTTGGTAACCAATTTGAGCTTGTTATTTCAGGTGCAGATGGAACTTTTGGGGCGGGTAAGGAAAAAGTGATCGGTACCGTGGCAAGCCATTTCACAACTTTTATAAATGGCTCTGTTCTCGCAACCGCAGGATCAAATTATAAATTAAAAGTCCGATCTACATCTCCAGCGAAAGAAGCTAATGTAGCAGGAGGAGCATCTTTTGGTGTAATTGGTGGCGCCCCTGCAACTATCGATATTGATTGTATCGATAAAACATCTGGTTCAATTCCAGCCTTTGGCTTTTGCGACTATAGGAATAATGCTAGCTTACTTTTAATAAATGCTATCGGTAGCACCCAAGTTACCGGAAAGGTATATGACAGCGAACTTAAGGAAGTTAAAAGTATTGAATTTTCTAATGGTCAGTTTAATCTTCCCGTTGGAAAAGGATACTATACAGCCGTTTTTACTGCAACGAACCCTTCTAATGGCTCTACCTCAATAAAAAGTTATCTCATCTTGAATTGCCGACGTAATTTTGCAGTAAATCTTATTCCTGCTAACGAATGTAAAAGGGAGCCGTTTAAGCTAGTATTTACCAAAGATGGTGATCAATCGGTATTGGAGAACTACCCTGGCTACACTTACCGGGTAAACTGGGGAGATGAAACTATAGAACAGTATACCATTTGCGATTTTGCCTCAGATGGTATTATCCCACATGTTTATGCTGAAAATACGTCTTCTTGCGGAAAGGATTTTTGGGTTGATGGACAAAAATTTGCAAATAGCTACAAGGTAGAGATCTTGGGAACAAGTCCGTTTTGTGAACCAACTCCAACTGTTAAAGCAGCGAAGGTAAGTAAACCTCCAATAGTCAATTACAAAGTACCTACCAACGGTCTTTGTGTAGGCAATGAGCTCACCTTCGATAACCTAAGCGAGCCGGGTGAAAATCCAGATGGTGGGACGAATTGCGATGCACCAACAATCTATTATTGGTACGTGGATGGGAGTTCTGAAGCTGCCGAAATTGATATAAGCAAAAACCGTGTAGTAAAACCTTTTAAATACACATTCTTAACTCCTGGGCAGCATGAAATTTTGTTAGTAGGAACCACCGGAGCCTGTACTGCTCAAAGAAAATATGATTTTTGTGTATCGGCTAAACCCGAGCCTGATTTCAACATTACCACGAACAACTACTGTGCTGGAGCTATTGTTAAACTAGAAAGTACAACCCCTCTTGCTGGTATTTGTATGCCTGTTTCTTATCAGTGGGAAGTGTTGAACAACAATTCCTCGGATTCTCCGGCTGATCCAAATGCCTATACTTTTGTTGGATCTCCAACCAGTGCCAATTCGCAGATTAAGTTTAACAAGCCCGGATTATATAAGATAAGGTTGAGTGTTGGAAATCTGCAAAATTGTGGGATGATTAAAGCAGTTAAGGTGCTTACTATCTCATCTTCCCTTAATGAACTGACAGTTAGTTTCAAGAAAGGTAATTTGGTATTGTGTAAACCCTCTTTAATTGATCCTGCCGAGATGGAGTTGGACATCAATGGGTTCTCAAATACTCCAACGTACAAGTGGGAATTGCTTAATGAGGATCTTACTGCAATAATTAATCCATCAACTATTTACGATTTTCCGAATGGTGATAATGTTCGACAGCCGGAACTTAACATAAAGAAGTCGGGTAAATATGTTTTGAGAGTTACACATGGCAACGAATGTGCTAACCCAGGTCAATCTACTACGAAAAAGATAGAGGTGGGAGAAGGTTTTATTGTAACTGCTGTTATAGATCCGTTAGAAGGATTAGGTAGTAATGATGCAGAAATTTGTGGCTTTGATCTAACTAACCCAGTTCCAAGATCTATCAAGCTTATAGGAAGCCCGGTGTTAGCTGGACAAATAGGGAATTGGCTGTGCGTTGAAGCTCCTGGGGGTGCAACAAATGCTGTTTCTGCTGCAATTAGCAATTCAAGTTCCGCTAGTTGTACGGTAAATGGTTTGAAGGCAGTAGGTCCTGGACCTGCAGTATATAAGTTCCGCTGGGGGGTAGCTAATTTAAGTAAAATTGAATGTCAGGAGGCCGCCTATATTACTATAACGATCTACCCTGCCCCCAAATCTGGAACCTTAAGTAAGGGTCCTGAGGATCCTTGTGCAGGTTCTGAGGTTACCCTTACCTTAGACGGGTATAATGGAGTTATCAAACACTGGAAATCTAAGGAGGCCGGAGCTTCAAATTGGACAATAATAAACCATACAACAAGTACTTTCACCACTGTAATAAACAAGAACACAACATTTCAGGCAGTGGTAGTAGGTGGAGGAATTTCTTGTGGAAGTACGGAGTTTGGCTCGAATGAATTATCAGTAGTCGTGAAGCCAATTCCATCTCTTGGAACTTTAACTGTCAAAAACAATGGTGCCGCCAGCATTTGCGCTGGGGATAATCTGCAACTGGAATTGACGGGCTATAATTCAAATGCCACATACTATTGGAGAAAAAGGGAAATTGGAGAAGATTGGTCGGCGGAACAATCATTGTCATCCTCTATTTTAGATCTTATCGGTCTAGCGAAAACCACAGATGTACAAATCAGAGCAATTGAAAACTCGTGTGAAGCGCTTTCTAATGTTTTAACTATCACGGTTCGAAAAAAACCAGAATTAAAGGTAGCAAAAACTGAGTTTTATTTATGTAATAGTTCGGCAACCCCTGCTGTTGACCTTCTTGTGATACCGCAACCGGGTGCTATTACAAAATTCAACCTTAGTTCTGATTCTCCATACTCGAATAACTCTAGCATCAATGGAATTAAAACTACTCCTGCTATACCATCCTTCGCCACTTTTATTAATACTTCCAAAGTACCACAAGCAGTAAAAGTAGTAGTTACTCCCATGTACGATTATGGAAGTGGTATCATCTGTACCGGAGAACCGGTGGAGGTGAAATATCATATCCTCCCAGCTATTAGTATTTCGGGTAGTCCGTTACCCAGCGTGGTATGTAGTGGTGAGAAAATCGAACCCTTTTCCCCTTTAACAGATGCGGGAAGTCTTCCTGATGGAGCATCTATAACTTACCTTAGAGTTGTTGATCCCTCAAGCAAGGGCACAGACCTAATCTCGGGCACAGATCCTAAGATTCCACTTATTTCGACAGCTAACTCAGGACCGGATAACCTAACAACCAAATTCACTATTACTCCTATATATAATTATGGCAACGTGACGTGTTATGGACTACCTATAGATTATTCGATAGTTGTTAAACCTGGTACGGCTCCTAATGCAGGAGTTAACCAAAACTTCTGTACTCCCCCACTTAGTTTCAGGCTAAATGCGAATCCTGCCCCTCAGGGTTTCAAAGGAGAATGGTCAGTAAGCCCTGCCCTCAATGGCTTTTTTGATAAGACAGATCCAAAAGCGTTTGTAAACAGTTTTGCCGCTGGAACTTCTTATACCTTCCGCTGGACATTTACAAGTAATGATAATAGCTGCCCTCCAATGTTTTCAGAGGTGAAGATAAATATTCTACCTAAACTGGTGGCCGACTTCAAATTTGAAGATGATAAGAGTAAAGGGTGTAATCCTTTGGATGTTAAAATCATTAACACGTCTACCGGAGTTGAGGGAATAATCTATAAGTGGGAGTTAGATGGACAGTTTTATAGTAACGCTAAGGATATCACAATTCCCGCTAGTAAACTTACTCAACTCCGATCCTTCGAAGACGCAGTTCATAAAATTAAGCTAACCGTAAGTGATGGATTCAATTGCAGTATCTCTGATAAAAGCGAAGATATCGTAGTCTACGCAAAGCCTAAGGCCGTGTTCGTCCCTGACAAGTTGTATGGCTGCGCTATACTTCCGGTAACTTTCAAAAATGAATCAAAAGTTTCTGCATTCATCCCTACAGATTATACAATAAAGGTGATGCTGGGAAACACTGTTGTTGAAGAAAAGAAAACACAGGATTTTAGAGATATTGAGACTTATAAATTTGATGTTACTCAAACTAAGACATTTACGGTAAAGCTTAAGGTCAGTAATGCCTGTGGTGAGGACGAGATGAGCTTCGATGTTACTGTGTACCCTAAAACTGTGACAGCGATACTGGAATCTGACAGGCAAATCGGTTGTGCTCCATTTACAGTAAAGTTTTCTAATAATAAGAGCTTCAATGGGAAAGGCTATGAGTGGGACTTTAATGATGGGACAGATATAGAGTATACCGTAGCAACAGAAATTAATAAACCGCACACGTTCTTAAATGCTGGTACGTATCACGTTAAGCTCAAGGTGAAGGATGATTGTTCAACAGATGAGAGGGAGTTAGTGATAGTTGTAAATGAATCGCCTAAGGCCCTTTTCAAGTTGCAAAAGGACATTTATTGTGTGGGGGAGAAAATTGGTATTGAGAAAAGCTCCCAAGTGGGAGTGGCATACAGTTGGGATTTCTATGGGAATGGTATGTTTATTAGCAGTCCTAACCCAGACTTCTCTTATGCTAATCCTGGTACGTATACTATTACTTTAAAAGCACAGCGGTCTTCACCATTTATGGAAATTTGTTCTGATGTTTATAGCCAACAGGTAACAATTACTTCATTATCTGTTGCTTCCTTTGTAACAACAGCAGGAAGTATTAATTGTAAGCCTTATAAGCTAACCGTTCAATCAACTTCCACCAATGCGAAAGCTGTAGAATGGGATTTTGGAGACCAAGGGGACCTTTCTAACGTAACTACTGGAAATACTTCTGAACATATTTATACAAAGGCGGGAACATATACAGTAAAAATGACAGCCTACAATAGTGAAGGTTGTATCTCAACAGAAAGTCAGCAAATTACGGTTACCTCTGGGCCTAAAGTAGATTTTATACCTTCGTCGGAATTTATTTGTGGAAGCTCTGCAATTTTAAGTTTTGAGAATAAAACAACTTCGGCTGAAGCTGGTGCATTGAAGTATTTCTGGACAAGAAACGATACTGAGTTTTTAGGCAATACCAGAGATCTGGGGGGAAAGTTATTTAGCTATTCCGGGTCTACTTTCCCGTACACCGATAAAGTTCAATTAACAGTTACCAATCTTCTTACAGGTTGTGCTGAAACCGTGACTAAATATATTACTTACAAACCTCTTCCAGTAGCAGATTTCCAATTAATATCGGCCCAGGCTGGCTGTGTTCCGCTAGAGGTCAAGGTCAACAATAAATCTAAAAATGCGGATGCCTACGAATGGATTCTTGATGGAGTAGTAATAGCTACGGGAACGGATCCACAAATTCCTCCTTTACAGACCCCTAATAAGGTGTACAAGCTGAAGCTCCGGGTGTTAAATGATAATTGTGGTAATGCTGAGAGTCCAGAAATTGCTATATCCACCTATCCAAAACCAACAGCATCATTTACCCTTCAAAGTGAGCTGGGGTGTAATGGGTCTTTGGTGTTAAAAGTATTGCAAAACTCTTCTCTAGGTGCTACGACCTACAAATGGGAGTATGATGAGGGGCCTGTACAAACTGGCCTTATTCCCGCTGATAGATCCTTTGGAACCGGAGATCACTGGGTACAATTGACTGTAAGTAATGGGTTATGTACGGATGTACTTCGCAAACCTTTTAAAGTGATCGATCTTCAAAAACCAGTAATTAAACCATCTGTAGATGCAGGCTGCCGTAGTGTTACCGTCAAGTTTACTTCGACGGCTCCAGATGATGTGAGCTATGAATGGGACTTCGGAATCCTCGGGCAATCGTCACTGAAGGAACCTGTAAAGGTGTTTAACTACCAGGATGGGAATAAACCTTATCCCGTAACACTTACCATTAGGTATGGAACTTGTATGCAGCAGTCGGCCACCCGATTCATTAATGTGTCAGGACCACCTGTTGCAGATTTTGCTGTTTCTCCTGATACAGTAATTAAAGCACCTAACTTTACTTTTGATTTCATAAACAGAAGTAGTTCTGACGCTATAAGGTATACATGGTCTTTTGGCGATGGAAAGATCTCGTATGAAAAAAATCCAACGCATAAGTATCCGGCAATAGGAAGATATCAGGTAAAACTAACCGTTCGTAATGATAATGGATGCGATTCAACAATCATTAAATATGTTAATGTTGAAACCATTCCGTGCTATATGCAGGTTCCAAATGCCTTCGAGCCAGGAAGTCTTCATCCTGAACTTCAAACATTCCGGCCAAAAGCACAGGGGCTTACTACTTATTCTATACGTGTTTTCAACCGCTGGGGTGAAATGCTTTGGGAATCGAATAAATTAGATGAAACAGGTTCTCCTCTTGAAGGATGGGACGGCTCTATTAAAGGTGCCCCTGCACCTCAGGGCGTTTATGTATGGGAGATTTCGGGAAGCTTTGCTGATGGGACAGAATGGAAGGGGATGAGTTACGGTGGAGCTAAAGGACGGAAAATCCGAAATGGAAGTGTAACTTTGATCAGATAAGGATGAAAAGGGTTCTAATAGTAATTTTTCTTATTTTATTAAAGTTAGGTGTGTTTGCGCAAGACCCTATTTATTCTCAGTTCTATAATGCACCTAATTATCTGAACCCATCATTAAACGGTCAGTTTGCAGGAAGTCTCAGAGTAAATTTCATTCACCGCTCGCAGTGGACCACCATTTATGGCCCTCTTAATTACTCATCATTCTCTGTCGACTATAACGTGCCGAAGTTTGGAGGGGGGATTGGCCTATTAGCCACACGAAGCAGTGAGGGAACTACTTACCTTAAAAGAAATACTTTATCAGGCATTTATTCGTATAGTGTTGAATGGGATTATGCTGTACTGTCTTTCGGTGTTCAGGCAGGTTTAGGTAATTTGAAATTTGATTACAATAAGGCTGTCTTTTATGATCAATTGAATGAGGACGGCCCGGTCGGCAGTCCAACCAAGGCAGACTTGCCTTCTCAAAATAATCGGTTTTATTTCGATTCTGGTGCGGGAGTGAACCTGGTGTTCTTTAATGCTATGGTTGGAGGTTCCGTTCAGCACATCAACAAACCAAATGAATCTTTTTCTGGAGCAAGGTCTGTATTAGATATGAGAATTAACGGGCATGCAAGTTATCGTTTCCCGTTAGACTATAATGATGATATTAATGGTCCGGCGTTAATCCCATCCGTTGTGTATTACCGTCAATATGGTCGAAACTCCGTGAGTACCGGCTTACAGTTTAAAACCAGGAGGGTTAACCTTGGGGCGTGGTACAGAGGTGAGAATAAACAAAAAGACGCTTTTGTATTCTCGATCAGTCTTGATATTTTCGACCGTTCTGATTCTTACGATAAAATAAGGGTAGGCGTTAGTCACGATGCTACCGCTTCTAAACTCAAGTACGGTGAAACAGGTGGAAGCACAGAAGGCGCAGTTACCTGGGAAACTACCTTTCCTAACAGTGATGCAAATGAACGTTATAATTATGGGAAGCGTTGTTATGATTTCTACTAGTCAACTTACTATCTGAACTATCTTTTCTCATTTTACCTTTTCTGTCATAGTAGTTGGAGATGTTCCTTAAGTTTTGGAATTTCAAAGCCTGTGGGGTTTTTAATTTTCGATAAACAATCCTGCTTGTTGCGTTATTTAATCTATACCAGAAGAGATACTAGATGGCACATGTTGTTCAAAATAACCCACTAATAATTCCGGCAGCTGGAGGAAAGTTAATCGAAGAACATTTCGGCAGGATATCTTCTCAGGAAGAGGGTATTAGTATAGCACGAATGGAAGCACCTCCGGGATGGTCCGAACCTTTCCAAACCCCTGAATTTGACGAATGGACATTAGTTTACAAAGGTAAAAAGCAGATTGAGGTGGACGGAGATTCCATTGTTCTATTAGCAGGACAGAGCATTTTAGTAAGAAAGGGCTCCAGGGTGAGGTATAGTAATCCTTTCGAGGAGGAATGTGAATACTGGAGTATTTGCGTCCCCGCATTTTCCATTGATACAGTAAACAGGGAGGACGAATAATACATGGGTAAGACTGATATAGAAGAAGAAAGGATAATTGATAAAGACCTGGAGCACCTGCGCTTAAACAAGGAGGAGACTTTCGAACTTTTTATCCGTGTTTCAAATGGTTTGCTGAAACACAAAGTAATGGGCAAAGATGAAATTCTTCAGCACTTGCACCAACTGGTACGAGATCCGGAAGCCTATTTAAGACAGAAACACGGTAAGTTTAAGAATCTCGCTGAGAAAGTAATTAGCCTTCAGAAAGAGGGATTAATGCCCCGCTTTGAAAAAACAATACCTGAGGTGTCCTCAAATATGAGGGATTTTCCGGTTTTTGGAAGGGAACATATTGAAGCAGGCGCTTTCGCACAAATGAACACTGCAATTAGCCTGCCTGTTTCCGTAGCTGGAGCACTCATGCCAGATGCTCATCAAGGGTATGGTTTACCAATAGGAGGTGTGCTTGCAACTGAAGCAAATACGATAATTCCTTATGCTGTGGGAGTCGATATTGCCTGCCGAATGTGTTTGAGTATATTTGATTTACCTGCTTATACCGTAGATGATGAGAAAGATAAATTGAAAAGGATGCTGGAAGAGCACACAGTTTTTGGAATGGGTGGCACTACGAAAAAGCATTTTGATACTAGTTTATTTGACAAAAAGGAGTGGAAGGAAACCGCGCTTATCCGCTCTTTACGGGATAAAGCATATGCACAATTGGGCACTTCGGGCACTGGCAATCATTTCGTAGAATGGGGTGAACTAAATATCCCTCAGGGAGAGTTGGAGGGAGTGCCGGAAGGCAGGTACCTGGCTCTGCTTTCCCACTCTGGATCGCGAGGATTCGGGGGGAATGTCGCAAACCATTATTCATCACTTGCGATGAAAAAGGTTACGTTGCCTAAGGAAGCTAAACATCTTGCCTGGCTTGATTTGAACTCTGAAGAGGGGCAGGAGTATTGGATTGCTATGAACCTGGCGGGTGATTATGCTTCTGCTAACCACCATGAAATTCATAATAAGATAGCCATGGCACTTGGACTTGATCCGGTTCTTAGAATTGAAAATCACCACAATTTTGCGTGGAAAGAGCAGTTGCTTGATGGAACCGAAGTGATGGTTCACAGAAAAGGGGCAACTCCAGCAGGAAAGGGAGTTCTTGGTATTATTCCCGGATCGATGAGCACGCCAGGATTTGTAGTAAGAGGCAAAGGTAATGAAGAATCCATCAACTCTGCCTCTCATGGTGCTGGACGGCTGATGAGTAGAAATGTAGCATTCAAAACATTAAAAAGAGATCTGGTTGAGGCGGAATTGAGAAGTAAGAATATAACTTTAATCGGCTCAGACTTAGATGAAGCCCCAATGGTTTATAAAGATATTCATTCAGTAATGGCAGCTCAAGTAGACCTTGTAGAAGTCCTGGCCGAATTTCAACCACGTATCGTTAAAATGGCCAATCCTAAAGAACGTCCGGAAGATTAGTTATTCTATTAATGAAAATAGCAAGTGAGTTTTATCAAAGAGAAAACGTTGTATTAATTGCTTCTGAACTATTAGGAAAGGTCCTTTGCACAGATATCAATGGGCAGTTAACAGCCGGTATTATTGTTGAAACAGAAGCTTATAAAGGTCCTGAAGATCTGGGGTCTCACGCTTATAATGATCGCCGTACCCCCCGTAATGAGATAATGTATGCGAAGGGTGGGGTGGCTTATATGTATATCTGCTATGGAATCCACAACATGCTCAATATAGTAACCGGAGCAGAAAATAGTTCCCATGCTGTACTCATAAGGGCACTCGAGCCTGTTGAAGGAATTGAGATAATGCGGGATAGACGACAGATAGTTAACGATGACAGGAAGTTATGTAAAGGGCCGGGTGCATTGGCAAAGGCTATGGGATTAACTAAAAGTCACAATGGAATTTCTCTTCAGGGAGGGCAGTTATGGTTGGAGGATAAAGGCCGGAGTTATAAAGCAGAGGAAATTATAGCTGCTCCAAGGATAGGTTTAAATATAGCAGAACCTTATAGAAGTATTCCTTGGAGGTTTTATATCCGCGGCAGCAGCTTTATTAGTCGTGGGTGAAACTATCTTTTTCCTGAACTGTTTTCATCAAAAAGCGTAAATAAAATGGAAACTACCTATTATGAAAATATAAAGAAATTCAGGGAATTAATTGACGGTATAGATATCGCTATCCTTTCTACTTATAATGGTAATGAAATAAAGGCCAGGCCAATGGCTACTACTGAAGTTGATGAGGATGGTAACATCTGGTTTTTTACCAATGAATATTCGGGAAAAGTTGATGATGTAGAGGCAGAGCACAAAGTATCAGTTACTTATTCTAATTCAACGCATAATACTTATGTTGTGGTTAGTGGTAATGCTATAGTGGTAGAAGATCGCATTAAAATGGAAAAGCTGTTCAATTCTGCTACAAGGGCTTTTTTCCCTCAAGGGGTGGACACGCCCGACCTCGCTCTTCTTAAGGTAAGGCCGTATGAAATTGAGTACTGGATAAACCAACACGATGAAGGTATGCTTAGGTTTATGGGAATACTAGGATCTTCACCTGTAATTGATGAGGAGTTGCATCATGGTGAACATGGGAAAATAAAGTTATAGATATATTGATTCATAAGGAGGCTGTCTATTAAAAATCATAAGACAGCCTCTTTTTTATGCTAAATGAAAATATTCAGTTTTATAATTGTTCTTTTAATCCTGATATCATGTAACAGAGGTCCCTCTGTTGAACGTCTAAAGGCAATAACAGGCACCTTATTAAAAGTTGAGGACATAAATTATCCGTCTGGTTCATCGCTTACATTTGATCAGGATAGTCTTTATTTAATGGGGGATGATGCTAGGGAACTTCTTATTTTAGACACTGCCTTTACTGTGAAGAAGAGTATTGTTCTTTTTCCGGGGAAAAGTTCGAGACAAAGGAAATCTTTTAAGGCAGATATAGAAGCGGGTGACTTTCTTCAATCTGAAAATAAAAAGGAACTGTTTCTTATAAGCTCGGGTAGTGTTTCTCCCTACCGTGATACTTTATTTAAGTTCAATTTAAGGAGCAGGAAATTTGATAAAACAAGTTTGTTGCCCTTGTATAGTATCATTACTAAAAAAGGTGTGGCCGAAGTAAATATCGAAGGAGCGGCTTTCGTAAAAAATTATTTGTTCCTGGCAAACCGGAGTAACTTAAGTCAAAAAAGAAATTATTTGATCAGGTTGGAAAATAAAATTTCTCTGACTTCCCAACAGCCTATTAAGGTAATCCCCCTGGCGCTTACTGATAGTACCCTAGGAATTTCAGGGCTGGACTATTATAGGAAAAAGGATATGATGTTTATTACACTTTCTTCTGAAGCAACCGCAAGCGCTTCTGCAGATGGCAAAATAGGCAATGGAGCTCTTGCAATTATCACAGACATCTCTAAAAAAGCAGATTCGGATTCCTTAAGTATCAACGGTTTTTTGCCTTTTACAGCTATAGATCCCGTATTTAAAAATATAAAAATAGAATCTGTGGCGGTAGGAGGAAGAGTAAAGGGTGGCTTTATTATTTATCTTGTTGCCGATAACGACGATGGAAGGAGTATCCTATATAAAGTTAGGTTGAAGTTTTAGGAGAGGCCGTCATGGTGAACATGACAGCCGTTTTTTAATCATTTTATTCTTCTATTTTCTGAAGCTCTGATTCTTTAGCTACATGAGCAAAATCATCTCCTTCAAACATTAACTTAACATCAGTTGATCCTGCTTCCTGATCTTCCTGAACAATGGCTTCCCGGCCATCGTTTGCTTTAACTCGGTCTCCGAATTTGAAATTTGCCATAGATACATTTTTATTTAGAAACACTATGCTTTGGTAATAGGTTTGACAAAATATGAAAGTGTTTATGTTTTAGTTTGAACAAGAAAAGCCACCTTCAAGGTAGCTTTTCAATCGAATTGGTATTGAAAACAATTAATGCGCAGTCCTTATATTTCTATCTACATGATGATCATGAGAATGTTCTGATTGAGTAACAGTGAATATACCTGCACCTATTTCAAGAATACCCATAATTAAGTGAGGCAGATAAACTTGCTCGTCGAAGTTCAATAACCATGGAGATGCTGCAAGGAAGATACCTGCTATCACGTCCATCGTTAAGTGAGTTGACATGGAAAGGACTTTCTTTCCTCCGCCTTCATAGTCTGTTAAGAAAGACATTACAAGGATTAAAGCACCGACAATTACTGCCGACCATTTAGCGGCTTCTACATCTGCAAATCCTAAAATCCAGGGTGCTGCGATAAGTATAATACCCGCCATATAATCTAATACTGCGTGGAATTTTCTGCTAATGAATCTCATAGTTTTATAGCTTTGGTTTCTGCAGTAAATGACTCAATTAGGGTGCCAGTACATTCAATTTAGGATTATTTGATGGCATAAGGAGAATCTATTGTAGCAAGTAAGCATCAATTTGTAAGGAAAAAACTACAAAAAACTTTGTAAAGGTTCTTATTCGGGGGAAGAGGACGAGCAGTTTTTTAAATACTCCTGTTGTCATACTAAGTTCAATTTCAGAACGTGTACCTCTTTATTCATTCCCGATTACGTAAAATTGTATTTCCAACAAATTTTATGTCAGATCTTATTAAAACACCTTTAGGAAGGTTCAGATTAGTTGCGTTTTTAGAAGGGTTATCTTATCTCCTCCTTGGTTTTACTATGGTGTTAAAATACCAGTACGAAATGCCTTTGCCTAACCGGATAGTCGGAATGGCCCACGGGGTTTTATTTGTGGCGTATGTTTTTTTATTAATACAGGTTTCGCTCGATTATCAGTGGAAGTTTAAAAAGATAGCTCTTGCATTTTTAGCATCAATGATTCCCTTTGGTACTTTCTACGCGGAAAAGAAGATATATTAATTTCTTAAGGAATTAGAACACCCTGGCTTAACCAGGATGTTCTTTGGAAGTAATTTATATTAAGATTTAAACACTTCTGTTTACGTCTACGCTATTCTCCGCCTGGATAAATTGGATCAAATCTCCGTTTAGAGTTTCTTTATCGGTAAAAAACAAACCGTGAGGTGCACCCTCATAAACAATATATTCTGATTGGGTGATTAATTCTGAGGCCTGGTCGCTTGTCGCCTTAATTGGTACAGTCTCGTCTGCGTCACCATGCACCAACAAAGTAGGAACGTTAATGTATCGCATTTCATTTCTAAAATCAGTTTCACCAAAAGCCTGGGCACAATCTATTGTGGCTTTTAAGGACGCCTGAGAGGCAATAAGGAAATCACGATCGAGTACCCCTTGGCTTACCGGATGGCTAAGCAAACTAAAGCCATAGAATTGTTTAGCGAAATCTACCAGAAAGCCGGCTCTATCTTCCTGTAAAGACTCTGTGATTTCTGTAAGCTTACTAGCGGGAACTCCATCGGGATTATCATCCGTTTGCTTCATAAAAGGAGCGATGGAACTAATTAGAATAACTTTTGAAACTCTTTTACCGCCATGTCTACTGAAGTATCGAACAATTTCACCTCCTCCCATTGAAAAGCCGACAAGGGTTGCGTTCTGTAGATCCAGCTGATCCAACAAGGCTTTTAAATCATCTGCTAACGTGTTGTAATCATACCCATCCCAGGGTTTGTCGGATTTTCCAAAACCGCGACGGTCGTAAGCGATACATCTAAAGCCAAAGTTAGGTAAGACACTTGTTTGATATTCCCACATTTGGTGATCCAGTGGCCAGCCATGGATAAACACAACGGGAGACCCCGAACCCCAATCCTCGTAAAAAAGATTAACTGGAGTGCCGTCCGCGTTTTGTGATCTGATAAATTTCATAGTATTTGTTTTGATTTAAAACACCTAACATTAACCCTTTACCAATCAATAAGTTTTAAACCGGCTATCTCAAAGTCTTCTTCCTGAATTTTAATTCAACCTTCAGCCTCACCTACGTTTTGAAAGGGAGTTTTCTGAAAGTATTTAACATAATAGGAAAAATGTCGAAGCTTATTTGTTATATTTGCAGTCCCTAAATCAAGGGGGTTCCCCCTACATTCTACCTATGCTCCAAGCCTTTACTGGCTAGGGGCATTTTGTTTATTAACTGGCCTAATAACTCCCATAATAGTTATTCTACCAATGGTTAGTTTCGCAATCCTCCGAAAATGAAGTACTCCTAATATCAGCGACTACAGTTTGAAAGATTTATATTTGCAGGATGAATCACCTTATAGCACCTTCAGTACTTGCAGCGGATTTCGGTAATCTACAGCGGGATATAGAAATGATTAATTCGAGTAAAGCAGACTGGTTCCATGTGGATATTATGGATGGTGTTTTTGTTCCGAATATCTCTTTTGGTTTTCCTGTTCTCGCGGCCTTGGAGAAATATGCCTCTAAACCCTTAGATGTTCATTTGATGATTGTCGATCCTGACAGATACCTGGAGCAATTTAAGAGGGCTGGAGCTGCAACGATTACTGTTCATCATGAAGCTTGTACTCATCTTCATCGTACAATTCACGCTATCAAAGACCTTGGTTGCATTGCTGGAGTTGCCTTAAATCCGCATACACCGGTTTCTGTTTTAGATGACCTGATCGAGGATTTGGACATGGTATTATTAATGTCTGTAAATCCTGGATTTGGCGGACAAAAATTTATTGAAAATACCTATAAGAAGATCAGAACATTGAAGAGTTTAACAGCAGGAAGGAATGATAATCTTTTGATAGAAATTGATGGAGGGGTAAATAGTAATAATTCGGGTGCATTGCTTAGTGCAGGAGCAAATGTTTTAGTTGCCGGGAATTTTGTATTCAGTGCAACAAATCCTGTGGAAGTAATTAAAGAACTTAAAGAAGCTTCGACCCTTATTCAAGCTTAACATGAGACACGTGTTTGTCCTTGTTCTGTTATCACTTACAAGTGCAAGTTTCGCCCAAAAGTCGGTGCGTATTTTTGGGACTGTTCAGACAGAACAAGGGCAAGCTATTTCCAAGGCAACTATAAAAGTTGCCATAGCGGGAGTCGAAACAATTAGTTCTGACAGCGGAGCTTACTCAATAGCCACTGCTTATAAGCCATTTGTTGTTTTATATGTCAGCTCTGATGGCTTCCAGACGGAACGAATGGAAATCCGATTGGCTAAGCGTTCAGAGGTCAGACAGGATATCGTGCTCCGGCAGACTTATCGACAGTTAAATCAGGTGGAGGTGCGTGGCGGCAGCCAATCAGGGAACTTGCGTAGGATTAGTCCGGGACAAATCATTAACCTTCCTGCAGCCTCTGGGAATTTTGAATCAATACTTAAAACCCTTCCTGGGGTATCAGCGAATAACGAACTTAGCTCTCAGTACTCTGTTCGTGGAGGGAATTTTAATGAGAACCTTATTTATATTAATGATATAGAGATTTTTCGCCCACTTCTTGTCAGAAATGGGCAGCAGGAAGGCTTAAGTTTTATTAATCCGGAATTAGTTAGTCAGGCACACTTTTCTGCAGGAGGTTTTGAGGCCAAATACGGCGATAAATTATCCTCCGTTTTAGATATTCGATACAATCGTCCGGATAGTCAGCAAATTGTTTTTTCTGCAGGCCTTCTCGGTTTGTCTGCTACTTCTAAACTTCTTTCCAAAAAGAGTTACAGCTTAATTGGTTTCAGAACCAAAATGAACCAGAGTATTTTAAAAACGCAGCCGGTAGCGGGGAATTACCAGCCACGGTTTTATGATATTCAAGCCTTTCATAATCTGGGTGTTGGCCCTAAATGGGATATATCCTTCTTCGCAGATTATAATCTGAGTCGGTTCGAATTAATTCCTGCAAGCCGTGAAACAACCTTTGGGACACTGAACGAACAATATAAGCTTAATGTTGATTATGAAGGGTCAGAGAAGGATCGCTACGAATCCTTTACCGGAGCTGTGACTTTTGCTTATAAACCCGGGTCAAATGTATTATTAAAATCTATCAACTCAGTTTTCGCAATTTCAGAGAAGGAGACCTACGATATAGAAGGAAGGTATATCTTCGATCAGTTAGAGGAATCTGAAAACTCATCAGGATTTGAAAATATACGGGTAGGAAGGGGAGAAGGTATAGATTATAACTATGCACGCAATTTTTTGCAATCCCGCATATATAGCACTGAACTGAGAGGTTACGTTAAGCATGGGCGCTCTAACTGGGAAGGAGGAATTCGGTATCAATACGATAAAATCAATGACGAAATGAATGAGTATAATCTTATTGATTCAGCCGGTTATTCTTTACCCTACAATGATTTGGATTTTCGGCTCACTGAGGTCGTCTTTTCAAATAATAAAAACTACACCCATCGTTACTCTGGATTTTTACAAAATAATTTCAGCCTGTCTTCGCGTTTAAATGTAAACGTGGGAATCAGGGGAAACTTTAATTCATATTCAAAAGAGGTATTATTTAGTCCAAGAATGGGCTTGTGGTATAAGGCGAATAAAATGCTCAATTGGAAATTTTCGGTAGGGTCATATAATCAGCCTCCTTACTACCGTGAGTTAAGAGATTTTGATGGAAAAATTTATGATGGCGGTAAAGCACAGCGCTCTTTCCATATTCTAGCTGGAGCCGATTATAATTTTATTTCATTAGGTACGCTGTTGAAGTTCAGCTCGGAACTCTATTATAAAAAACTAACTGAGCTAATACCATACAAAGTTGAAAATCTACGAATAAGATATTTCTCTGGTCAGCAAGCAAAGGGATATGCAGCCGGAGCAGATTTTAGTATAAGTGGAGAATTTGTATCAGGATTGGAGTCTTCCTTCAGGGTTTCATTGATGAAAACCCAGGAGGATGTTAAGGGTGACTCATTCGTTAGGAAAGATGCAAATGGAAATTCTGCCACTATCTACCCAGGTTATTTGAAGAGACCTACGGATCAAAGGTTAAATTTCTCCGCGTTCTTTCAGGACCGCCTGTTTAATAGTCCTACCTATAAAGTTCACCTTACACTTCTTTATGGTTCTGCGCTTCCGGTTGGTCCTCCAAGAACTGAAAGATATGCTGATGTCTTTCACATTCCAGCTTATCGCAGAGTGGATATAGGCTTTTCAAAAAACTTGTTGGAGGGAGGCTCGGCACGAAAGTTAAGCTTCGCAACTAAGTATTTTGATTCCTTTCAGATTTATGCAGAGATATTTAATCTGCTGAATATCAATAATACGGTCTCTTATTTTTGGATAAAGGACATCAATAACTATCAGTACGCCATACCCAATTATTTAACCTCCCGTCAGCTTAATTTCAAGATTATTGCAAAAATTAAAAATAGATAAATAAAAAGATATAATTCTTCTAAATTTGACCCCAAAATAAAACGTACTTAACGATGAAATTTAATTTTGGCGCAGGCCCTTGTATTCTACCACAGGAAGTATTTAAACAGGCTTCTCAGGCTGTTTTGAATTTTAACGATACCGGTTTGTCGATCCTGGAAATATCGCACAGGGCACCGGAGTTTGAAGCTGTTGTAGAAGAAGCTACCCGCCTTGTTAAAGAATTACTTAACGTTCCGGATGGCTATTCTGTTCTTTTCCTTCAGGGTGGAGCAAGCTTACAATTTTCAATGGTTCCTGCTAACTTATTAGGAGAGGGACAAACTGCAGCTTATCTTGATTCAGGTGCATGGTCAAGCAAGGCATTGAAAGAAGCGAAATTGTATGGAAACGTTAATGTAGTTGCTTCGTCTAAGGAAGCTAATTATACTTACATTCCTAAAACATATGAAATTCCAGCTGATGCAGCTTATTTCCATATAACAAGTAACAACACGATTTTCGGAACCGAGTTGTTTGAATTCCCTAAGTCGCCAGTTCCCCTGGTAAGTGACATGTCATCTGATATTTTCAGCCGTGAAATTAATGTTGCTGACTTCGGTTTAATCTATGCTGGTGCTCAAAAAAATATGGGTCCTGCAGGAGTAACTCTTGTGATCATTAAAGATGAGTTGTTTGGTAAATCTGGCAAAAAGCTTCCTTCAATGCTTGATTACAAGGTTCAGGCAGATAATAAATCTTTATATAATACTCCTCCTGTTTTCGCTATTTACACTTCTTTATTAAATCTTAGGTGGTTAAAATCTAAAGGTGGTGTAGCCCAAATGGAAAAAGAAAATATCGCTAAAGCAGCTGCTCTTTATGAGGAGATCGACAGAAATCCATTGTTCAAAGGAACTTGTGCTGGTGAAGATCGTTCTCGTATGAATGTTTGTTTTGTAATGGAAAATCCTGAATTGGAAAAACCTTTCTTGAAATTTGCTGAAGAGCGCGGTATGGTTGGTATAAAAGGTCATCGTAGCGTTGGCGGATTCAGAGCTTCCATCTACAATGCATTGCCAATAACTTCAATTCATGCATTAGTTGAGGCTATGCAGGAATTTGCAGAGAAACACGCTTAATCCTTCTTTAATTCGTAATAACATAAATACTAAAATGGTAAGAATTCTTGCAAATGACGGTATTGATGCAGTTGGAAAGCAGTTGTTGGAAGCTGCTGGCTTTACTGTTGATACACAAAATATTCCTCAGGATCAGTTACCTGAAGCATTAAAGAACTACGACGCTATTACTGTACGTAGTGCAACAAAAGTTCGTAAAGAACTGATTGATGCAGTTCCAAACCTTAAACTTATCGGTCGCGGTGGCGTAGGTATGGATAATATTGATGTGGAATATGCAAAAAGCAAAGGTCTTGCAGTAGTGAATACTCCTGCAGCATCTTCTCCATCTGTAGCTGATTTAGTGTTTGCTCATCTTTACTCAGGAATTCGTTTCCTTTTTGATGCAAACCGTAAAATGCCTGTTGAAGGTAATACTAAGTTCAATGATCTTAAAAAGGCTTATGCGAAAGGCATCGAGCTGAAAGGTAAAAAGATCGGTATCATTGGTTTTGGACGTATTGGCAGAGAAACTGCAAAGATCGCTTTAGGTCTTGGAATGGAAGTTTTAGCATATGACCTTTATGACGTCCCTGCAGATCTTGAGTTAAACCTGGCAGGCGGTGTTAATGTTAAAGTACCCGTTACTAAAGTAAGTTTAGATCAGCTTATCAGTGAATCTGATTTTATTAGCTTACACACTCCTTTCACTGATAAACCTATATTAGGTAAAGAGGAGTTTGAGAAAGTGAAGAAAGGCGTTGGTGTGGTTAACTGTTCAAGAGGTGGTACTATTGACGAGTTAGCTTTGATTGATGCTCTGAATTCTGGTAAAGTTGCTTTCGCTGGATTAGATGTCTTTGATAACGAACCAACTCCTCGTCAGGAGATTCTTTCTCATCCCAAGATCTCTTTAACTCCACATATTGGTGCAGCTACAAACGAAGCCCAAGAAAGAATTGGGGTTGAACTTGCTAATTTGATCATCGACTTTTTTAAAAAATAAATCGTTGTTTAACTCTTAATAAGAAAGGTTGTTCGATTATGCGAACAACCTTTTTTATAATCAGCATTTATGCTATGTGACTAAAATGCGTACCTAATACCGCAATAGGGAAGTTCTTCCTTTACTAAATCTACTAAAGACTCCACCAATTCCTTTTTTAAGTTTCGTTTGTACCTGACATTTCTGCCTCCCGTCTGACTGTACTTTACTTCCTGGATTTCCGGTCGCCATAATACATCTTCAGCTTTCGGATGCCAATTTAGGTTAACCTCGTGCAACTGTTGATTATGTGTCAGGAAGATAATTTCGGTTACCAGCTGTTTCTTCACTTTTTCACTCAATTTATCATTCATCTCATCAAATAGGACTTTCCAATCTTCAAGCCAACCCTCGTAGTAGATGACCGGGGCGAAATTAACATTAACCTCATATCCTGCCTCAGCAAAATCGTTCATCACATTAATCCTTTCGCTTATTGGACTTGTCCGTACATCTACCAATTTTGACATTTTATGAGGCATCAGACTAAAGCGAATACGAGTCTTGAGTTGAGGATCATAATTCAGCATTTCGCGGTTCACAAATTTAGTTGCGAAGGTAAGTTTACCATTAGGAATCTCTTTGAAAAGATCAATCATATCCTTCACATTATCGCAAATTGCTGCATCCGCGGAGCAGTCACCATTTTCTCCAATTTCATAAACCCAATACTTAGGATCAATATGGTCCGCTTCCTGCTTAATACCTTGCCTGAAGGCATGTCTTTTCAAGTATCCTAAAATTTGTTCTATGTTGACAAATATGGAAACAGGATTAGCAAAACCTTTTCTTCTCGGTACATAGCAATAGGAGCATGACATGGTACAACCATTTGATTGGGAAGGAGCCACCCAATGAGAACTTCTGGTATTTGGCCTTGCACTCAAAGATTTTTTAATGCCAAGGATTAGAACATTCTTTTTGTTGGAAATCCAGTCCTCCACGGAGCCCTCAAAACCAAAGAGCTCAGGAATCTTCCAATGGGATTCTACTTCCTTTAGCTCTGCCCCAGAGTACTTCTCTAAAATATCCAATCCCCGCTTGTATTTCCTGACATCTGGCTCAAGATAGATCTCCTTTATGTCGAGTAGGTCGTCGACAGTTTTATTATGTAACATAGGTGAATGTTTGTTGAATAACTGGGCTGTAAATAAATGGTTTGTTGTGATGTTACTATTTAAGAAGAATACTATGCCTTTTTAAAATCATTGAACAAGTTTTGCTGTTATACAACTATTGATGCTCTGATTAACTAACTGATATGTCTGAAGATCTAACATTTGATATACTTGCTGAGAACCACATAGGCTCGATGGCTTTGTTAGGAAAAGAGTACAATCAAAAGTTGACGATACGGATTATCGAAGAGTACTTGAAAGAGCTGTTCTCTTTTAACAATTATCACTGCTTCGGAGTGTTTCTAAACACCGAACTGATTGGTTTTGCTAGTGGCTGGATTACAATAAAGTTTAATTCAGGAAGACAGCTTGAATTGGATAATGTTATAATAGATCCCTCTAATCAATCCCGTGACCTTGGTGTTCGCTTCTTTGCTTTTATTGAAACCTGGGCTAAAAAGAATAATTGTAAGGGTGTAGAACTTGATACTTATCCTCAGAATTCAAGAGTGCACAAGTTTTTATTGAATCAGGAATATTCTATAGTTGGGTTTCATTTCCAGAAATCCATCTAGGCCGACAAAAACTATTATTATTCTTGTACTTGTTCCTGGGACGACGTAAATTTCCAATTCCTTCCGTCTTTTACAAAATCAACTTTGAAGTGAGAACCTTCAGCTGTGAAGTGGAATTGAAGCTTATCATCGGTAGTATCCTTTGGAATAAACGACGGTAATAAGCTTTCGGCGATTGCCTGGATCTGTTGATCTGAAAGTTTTTTCTTAGCCATGAGAAGGATATGGATTGGAGGGGAAAATTCAGAAGTCAGAAATGCTAGTGATATGCTCTCTGACTTCTAAAGCTTAACTGTTAGGTGTAACCAAGGATCTTTAAAACTTGCTTACTATTTTGTTCTTCCCCGAATACGTCAAAGTTAAAAGTTTCGTCCCTGTTCCTCCGGATAATAACGTGTTTAGGAGAAGGTAATAAACAATGATGGATACCCCCATAACCGCTTAGAACTTCCTGATATGCTCCTGTATGGAAGAAGCCGAGGTATTGAACCTTCCGGGTTTTAGGCATGAAAACACTATTCATGTGCGCTTCCTGATTATAGTAATCCTGTCCGTCACAAGTAATACCACCAAGGTTAACACGTTCGTATTCCGAATCCCAGTTATTTATTGGTAATAGAATGTACTTCTGATTTAAAGCCCATACGTCAGGCAGGTTAGTAATGAATGATCCGTCAAGCATCAACCACTTTTCACGGTCGTTTTGTTGCTTCCGGCCCAGAACCTTGTATAAAATACCAGAGGCTTCTGCCACTGTATATTTACCAAACTCAGTAATAATATCCGGTTCCTCTACATCGTGTTCTGCACAGATCTCTTTGATACGTTTCACAATCTCATTAACCATGTATTCGTAGTCAAAATCGAATACAAGTGAATCTTTAAATGGCATGCCTCCACCGATGTCCAAAGTAGTAAGATCCGGATTAATCTTTTTAAACTTACAATAAAGGGTAACGTACTTCTCTAATTCATTCCAATAATAAGGAGTGTCAGATATACCAGAATTGATAAAGAAGTGAAGAAGTTTTACTTTAAAGTTTGGATTATGAGCAATTTTATTGTTGTAAAACTCGATAACATCCTCCATTCTGATGCCTAACCTTGAGGTGTAGAACTGGGAATCAGGCTGCTCTTCTGATGCTATTCGGATACCAAGGCTGCATGGAAGATCTAGTTCGTCATCGTAGATGTTAAATTCTTCTTTATTGTCAAGAACCGGGATAATATTCTTGAACCCGTCATGGAACATATCAATTATGTACTGCTTGTACTGATAAGTCTTAAATCCATTACAGATTACGGTTATATCCTTACTAACTATGCCTTTTTTCTCTAAAGTGTCAATTACAGGCATATCAAAGGCAGAAGAAGTTTCCAAATGAACATCATTTTTTAAAGCTTCTTCAATTATATGTCTGAAGTGGGAACTTTTAGTACAGTAGGTATACATGTACGTGCCCCGGTAATTGTTGTTCACAATAGCTTTCTGGAACAACAGCTTCGCTTGTTGGATTTTCTTCGAGATAAGTGGAATATAGGTGAAGCGTAGGGGAGTACCGTACGTCTCGATCATCTCCATCAAATTCAAATCATGGAAGTATAACTCATCATCTATAACTTCAAAACCTTCCTGAGGGAAACCGACACTAAGGTCAAGGAACTCTTGGTAACTCTGCATGTGTTAAATCTACATTATTGCTGCAATGCGTTATACGAAAAATCCGTATAAAGGCTTCAATTAAAACCTGCGAAAATAATAAAAATAGAATTGTAATCTTAATAAATACAAACCTTTTAAATAGGTAGAAAAACGTGTTTTACAATTAGACAACTAAAGGAACAGTTAAAAATGGAGAGTAAGGCATGAGTTGAACAAATAGTATAAATAGAAGTTATATTATTAATTAAGAACGAAAGTATGGCAGACGATCCTAAAAGATATTCCTGGTTCTACAGGAACAGTTTAACAATAGTTTTTTTATCTTTTTTTTTAATAACCCTATTAGGCCAGACACTAACCGGCTGGAAAGAATCTAATGAGGAAATTACAGAAAGGGGAGGGCATGAGATCCCTTTGTCGATATACCTTACCTCAGGCCATTTTATATCTGCGACTTTTGAGAATTTTCAGAGTGAATTTCTGCAGATGGGTTTGTACGTTGTTCTTACTGTATTTCTTCGTCAGGTGGGATCTGCGGAATCAAAAAGCATGGAAGGGGATGAGGAGGTGGATCGTAAGCCGGTTCCGAGGGATGATGCTCCTTGGGCAGTTAAAAAAGGAGGTTGGATCTTGAAGCTCTATAGTTACTCCCTCTCCATTACTTTTCTTATCCTTTTTTTATTTAGTTGGGCAGCACACTTGTATGGGAGCTGGCAGGAACATAACCTGCAGTTATTTTTAATGCATAAGCCGGAGGAAAGCGTGGCTACTTTTTTAGGACAACCAACTTTTTGGTTCGAGACCTTTCAGAACTGGCAGAGCGAATTCCTTTCTGTTGCCGCTATTGTATGGCTGTCGATTTATCTTCGTCACCGGGGATCTCCTGAATCTAAACCGGTAGACGCGGCACATATGGAAACAGGAAAATAGAAATAAAAAAAGCGGCTTCCAGGCCGCTTTTTTTATGTAGATATTATATTTTTTCTAGACTACCAACCCGGAGCAAAAGCCAGTCCGAATACGGGGCCTTTGGTGTCTTTACGTTGGAATGGATAGGCCAGGTAAGGCTCAAGTACGAAGTAGCCAAATACATTAACCCTTAAAGAAACACCTGCACTCATTGCCGGAATTCTTTCGTAAATGGTTGTACCAGAGGTGATAGTTGTGGGTTGTCCTGGAATAGGAGTGCCAATGATACCACCACCGCCAATTCCTCCTTGGTTAGATTCTTTAGTTCCAATAGCTCTTGGTGTACCCCGGAATGCAACCTTTGAATCTTTGTCGTAGGCTAGCCCTATATCGAAGAAGAAGTTCAAGTCTGAGAAAAGGAATTTAGACTCAATCGCAGTTAGTTTTTTGGGTCCTGTAAATGGAATACGAGCTTCAAGGTTACCTACAGCAATTTTTGAACCTACTAACTGGTCGAGGGTGAAGGTACTTCCACTGGCGGATTCATTGTTGTAAAAGGAGTTAGCTTCGTATCCCCGGATAAGATACGGATAACCTATAAACAGCGGGTAAAGCCTGTCCTCATCACGACCTAATCTTGAGTAACTATAAGCACGACCAGCAAGGGTAACTTTCTTTAGGCGGACGTATTTTCTGAAATCTGCAGTTACAGAAGTTAACCGGTAATCCCCAAACATTGCGTCTGCCCCTAAACGGTACCTAAAACCACTTAAAGGTGAGGTTATCCCGGATAGCGCATTATCACCAACAAAGGCTGCATTAAGTTGGTAAATGGAAAATGACTTGAAGTCTATTCCATAATAGTCGCGAGCATCATCCTTTGATAATTTTGCTCGGTCAGATCTGTAGGGACTGTAAATCTCACTTGTTCTGTTAGCTTCGTCGTAATTGGCATAGTAATATGTTGCATATCTATCAATTCGATAACTATATCTTGCAGCCCCTGTTCCTGCTTCAAAACGGAATGTCCTGGAGAAGGGATAAAATGCGAACAGTTGCACCTGATCCTCGAATGTTCTTATAATATCGTACCCATAAATAAAGCTGGCATTTGCATCAGCAGCTGGTTGGTCCTTGTTGAAGTAAGCAACATTGTATCCCGATAAATAAGGGATGTGCGAGACTGCTGTTCCCCAGTTAATACGGCTTTTTTGATTAATATAAGCTACCTGACCCCCTGCATCATAAATCTCTCCATTTACAGATGCCAACGCATAAATTTGGTTCCTTCCAAGAATATCACTAAATACTCCCTGTACACCACTTGACATACCTGTACCAAAACGTCCAACTGACGCTCCTACACCATTGCTTGACAAATAATCAAGCTTAAACTGCGGCCTGTATTTTGTAGGATTAAGGTTATTAGCACTGATTGTTTCAAACCGCTCAAAGTTCTCCAAATTAGCGTTAATAATATCCACGCCTGATGATTTTGAAGGAGGGAGAATAGCTGCATCAAAGTTCAATTCCTGTGGATTTACCACCACCGGCTTGAAATCCGTTGCTTTAGCATTATAAATCGTGTACTTCTGATATCTGTAGTAAGAGTAAACAATGTCATCATTTAAGGAAACGCTAAGAGCGGGCGAATACTCAGTGATACCACTTATACCTGTAAAATAGTCTGTAAGTTGTTCTACCTGTCCGCTGCTTAGAGTATACCTGTACATATTTCTAAACCCGTCTCGGTTTGAAAGGAAATAAAGCTGTTGACTATTTCCTGAAAACTGGGGATTTAGATTATTGGCACCCGTAAAGACATTGATATTCGTTATTGCCTTTGTAGTTAAGTCGATCAAAGCAAGACTGTAGGTGATATCCACCGTTTTTGTAGCGTTATCAAAAGTAGTTCTGTCTGTAGAAAAAACTATTGACTTTCCGTCTGGAGCGAATGCAGGTTGATAATCTGAGTATTTATCGTTTGTTAACTGATTTAGCTGTTTTGTATTTAAGTTAAAGACATAAATATCGCTTTGTCCGTCTTTAAGACCTGTGAATGCTATGCTTGAACCATCAGGGGACCAACTTAGATTACTAAACTCGCCAACTTCCCCCATTGCATTTTCAGAAAGGGTTTTACCTGATTTTACATCAATGACGAATAGTTTATTTCTGCCGGAGCTGAAGGCACTGAAGGCGAAGCGCTTACTATCGGGCGACCAGGCTCCAGCCGATTCTATAAAACTAAACTCGTCTATATGGGAATTATTAGCTCTGCTCGTGAGCCGTCGTATTACTTTCCCAGTTTGAGCATCTGCAAGATAGAGGTCTATACTCAGAAGTTCTTTTTCAGATAGAAAAGCAATGTATTTTCCGTCAGGAGAAACTGCAGGAGCTACGTTCATATCCCCACCGTTTTTATTGTTGATGATATTTTTTCCAATTGGAACCTGTGATGTATCTTTCAGCATCGGCTTATATTGGTTCTCGATAGCTGTTCTCCAAAGACTTGATAAAGTTCTTTCATCATATCCAAAAGTCCTTCGGATTGCCATTTCATATCCGAACCTAGCCGTTGCTTTAAATAAAGGGACGATAACAGTGTCTCCATAAGTGGAGCCGATATAAGTCCAAAATGCTTGTCCATAACGATAGGGGAAATACCTGCTATTTGTGGTTAAATCCCGGAGTGTCGGGATATCCCTGTTCAGGTAAGCGTCGCGCATCCACATCCCTGTGAAGGCGTCAACTTTACCGACCGAAAGGTATTCAGCCATTCCTTCAACCATCCAAAGAGGAAGGTTGCCAATATTTTCAAGATTAGTAGAGTCGTTTTCTATAAGCGTATGATATTGAAATGCGTGAACAAGTTCGTGTCCCAGTACGTGTCTGGTCTGATGGTTTAGCATCTGAATTGGCATAACCACCCGGTTCTTCATGCCTTCTGTAACACCGCCGGTACCTACACTCGCCCCGCCCTGAAGGACAGTGGTAGATTGGAAATCCGGATGGTTCTCATAAAGAATTACCGGATTTCTTTTAGCGAAAGTATCTCTAAACACTTGCTGGTGAAGATCATACCATACCTCACTTTCCTGCATAAACCTGTTTACAAGGCTATCATTACGCAGATAATGATATAACTCAAAGTGAGGAGATTGTTTTACCTTGAATTTCAGGTTTTTATACCTAACTAAGTTTTGCCCGAAATACTGAGCATTTGCCATGCCCGATATTAAAATAAATAATGATAAGAAGAGTGATTTAACTAACCACCTTTTATAGCGACCGGATTCGTTCTTCATTTTAATTTTAAATTAAATAAATTGGGCTTGTGCAAGTATATCATTCGATTATGAATAATAGATGAAATTTTTAATTGTTTGCTTCGTCTTCTCTTTTTTGCCGTCTCTGATCCCTCCGGATTTCCCTTCTGCTTTTGCCATCCTCGGCTGTGGACTCCTGGGTTTCAGTATTGTCTGCAGGAGCCTGTTGATCCGTCGTCGGGGTAGTTGTTGGCTGCTGTTGCTCTTGCTGATTGTCCTCAGAAGCAGGAGTTGACATGGTATCAATCATTAAAGAGTCCGTTAAAAGCGTGTCTACGGCAGTTGTGTCAACGTAAGTTTCTGGAGTTGTACAGTTATATTCTCGTGTGATCTCAATGGTAGGTTTTGGGAAAGGTCCATAGGTGTACCCAGTGGACGGATCATGATAAACCTTTTCCATAAACTTTCCAAAGATTGGCAGGGCAGTATGAGCTCCCTCTCCACTTCCTGATGATCTGAAATGTACACTTCTTTCGTCACAACCTACCCAAATTCCAGTAACAAGATCTTTGGTTATTCCCATATACCAGCCATCTACGAAATCGGAAGAGGTTCCGGTTTTTCCACCGATCTGATTTCCTTTTTTCCAAAGGTCCCATTCCCATAGTGAGCGGGATGTTCCCCCTGGTTCTTCCATACCTCCCCTAAACATGTAGAGCATTAACCAGGATATTTCTTCTGTGAGAACTTGTTCTTGTTCAGCTTTAAACTCTTCAATTAAATTACCATCATGATCTGTAATTTTTTGTACAAGAATAGGCTCGGTTTTTTTTCCATGATTCAGAAACGTCCCGTATGCTCTTACCATTTCGAAAACTGAAACATCATTAGACCCAAGACTTACAGAAGGCACTGATTTTAAATCGCTTTCAATTCCGCACTCGTGCGCATATTTTACCACATTGTCCCAACCCACCTGTTCTGTGATTTGTGCAGTTATTGAATTGACCGACTTACCCATGGCATGTCTCAGGGTCATTTCCTGTCCTGAAAAGTAGTACTCAGAGTTCTTTGGTTCCCAGAATTTATGCTGATTATTTTCATCATACGCAATCTTTACAGGCTTGTCCACAAATCTATCACAAGGACTTAAACCACTTTCCAGTGCAGCGAGGTAAGCAAAAGGCTTGAATGTTGAACCGGCCTGACGCTTGGATTGATCCACATGATCGAACTTAAAATGATCAAAGTCGATTCCACCTACCCAAACTTTGATGTAGCCGGTAAACGGATCCATTGTCATCATCCCGGTGTTCAGGATCTTTGAGTAGTATTTGATAGAGTCTAGTGTTGAGAACGTAACTTCCTGATCTCCTTTCCAACTGAAAACCTTCATTTTCTTAGGTTGATTCAGGTAATAGTCTATTGAATCGGGGCTATTTCTATATTTCGTTTTAAGATAAGAATAATAGGGAAGGCGTTGTGCCGCTTTCATTGGAAAATCTTCAATTTCTTTTCCCTCAGAATCTCTCCATGGATTTTGACCACTCCATGCGTTGTTTAACCGCGTTTGGAGTATCTTCATTTGATCTTCTACAGCTTCTTCGGCGTATTTCTGCAATTTGGAATCAATAGTAGTGTATATTTTTAAACCCGACTCGTACAGGTCATAACCACGGTCTTCGCACCACTTTTCCAGATATCGGGCAACAGCGGTACGAAGATATGAATCGCCCTGAGAGTCGTCTTCTACTTTTCCCAAGGTCAGGTTTAATCCACGATTGCTGTATTTTTTATACTCTTCTTTACTCAAATAGCCGTATTTCTCCATTTGAGATAAAACCACATTTCTTCTTTCCAGGGCTCTTTCCGGATGATATTCGGGATTATAGGTTGTGCTTGCTTTAAGCATTCCAACAAGGAGAGCAGATTGTTCTACACCCAACTTATCAGTGTCTTTGTTGAAATACTTTTTAGCTGCAGTTTTAAGACCGAATGTGTTACTGCCAAAAGGAACAGTATTAAAATATAAGGTTAGAATTTCTTCCTTAGAATAATGGCTTTCAAGTTTAAACGCAGTTATCCACTCTTTTAACTTGAAAACGATAGTTCTTACTAGCGGTATCTTCTTTACCAACCCCTGCCTTTTATTATTACGTGTACGGTAAAGATTTTTAGCTAACTGTTGGGTAATCGTACTGGCTCCTCGTTTATCACCTGAAGCGGTAGAAATGATGCTTGAGAATAAGGAGCGGATATCGATACCTGAATGGCTGAAGAAACGTGCATCTTCAGTTGCAATAAGTGCATTAATCGTTTGTTGACTTATTTGATTAAATTCAACAGGTGTTCTATTTTCTTTGTAATATCTGCCAATCAATTTTTTATCAGCAGTGTACACCTCAGATGCGATCCGCATATTAGGTGTTTTAATATCGTGGAGAGTAGGAGAGTAACCAAACAACCACAAGAAATTAAGTTCTATGGCACAAAATGACAGAATGATAAAGTATATAAGAACTACAAGGTACCTTAGCGGTTTAATACGAATTTCTCTGAACATACAACTTACTTAACGCACATAAGCACTTCCGGAATAATTAGTAATAATAAATCTGGCAAGTGGAATAAGCCTGTTTTTTAACGTTTTTTAACTAAAATAAATCAAACTTGTCTGCATCTCTTAAAAACGGGAAAGCTCTCCTGTTTTTTATTAGCTCTTCCCTGGAAATTGAGAATGTATAAAGATCTTCGTCATTTGGTTTATAGTAAACCGTCTTTCCGTTTGGATCTATGCACATGGAATCACCTGAATGATATATCTCATTTCCATCATGACCAACTCTGTTAACTCCTACAACATATGCCTGGTTTTCGACAGCGCGTGCAGGTATCAAAGTCCGCCAATGTAAAGAACGTTTCTCAGGCCAGTTTGCAACAATTAACAACAGATCATAATCAATATTGTTGTTCCTTAACCAAACAGGAAAGCGTAAATCATAACAAATAACCGGGCAAATCTTCCAGCCGTTCAACTCTACGATCAGTTTATCCTTCCCGGGACTGTATACAGAATCTTCCTTTCCCAATCCAAAGAGGTGGCGTTTATCATACTTTTCGTAAGTTCCATCGGGGCGCATCCATATCAGACGGTTATAATATTGATTATTTTCTTTGATAATAAGACTTCCTGTAACTACGGCTTCAAACTTATTTGCCTGCGCACGCATCCACTCCATTGTTTTACCTCCCATTTCTTCTGCAAGGGTTGGTGCGTTCATGGTAAAACCTGTGCTGAACATTTCAGGCAGTATAATGAGATCAGTTTTTTCTCTGATAGATGATAGTTTGAGTCCCAGATTCTGGAGATTCTTATCAATGTTTTCCCAGAAGAGATACGCCTGGAAGGTGGTGATTTTTAAAACACTCATTGATTAGCTTAATTTATACTAATTTAAACTTTAGTTAATAGATTGACAGCCTTTTCTAAAGTTTCTTCTTTTTTTGCGAAACAAAAGCGGATAACGCCGTAATCAGTTCCTTTATTATAAAAGGCAGAGGTTGGAATGGCTGCCACTCCGAATTCCGTTGTCAGTCTTTTGACAAAGTCAGTGTCTTTTTCCTCCGTTAAATGCCTTATTTCTGCATTTTGAAAATAAGAGCCATAGCAGGGTAAAAGGTTAAAACGCGTTGCGCTCATCATTGACCTGAAATAATCCCTCTTTGATTGAAAGTAGCTGCTTAGCTCGTGGTAATATCCCTTGTTCGACAGAAAGTCCGCGATAGCGTATTGCATAGGAGTATTAACGCTGAAAACAAGGAACTGATGTACTTTCTTAAATTCGTTCATCAATTCTTTGGGTGCCAAACAATAGCCGATCTTCCAGCCTGTAGTATGAAATAGTTTCCCGAAAGAACAGGTAATAAAACTGCGTTCACTAAGTTCAGGGAAGCGGGCCATGCTTAAGTGCTCTTTCCCGTCATAAATGAGGTGCTCGTAAACCTCATCGCTAAGAATTAGTATATCTGTACCACGGGTTATAGCTATAAGTTGTTTGATATCCTCCTCGTCCAGAATTACGCCGGTAGGATTCTGAGGAGAATTCAGGATAATCATCTTTGTTCTGGAGGAAATAAGTTTCCTTACCATTTGCCAATCGATCTTATAGTCTGGTGGCGATAATTCAAATGGTTTTACCAATCCTCCAAAAAGCTTAACTGTAGGAGCGTATGAATCGTAAGCAGGTTCGAAAACGATAACTTCGTCACCTGCTTGTACGGTAGCAGCAATAGCAGTGAAAATTGCTTGTGTTCCTCCGGCTGTAATAGTAATCTCAGTTTCAGGATCATAATAGGTGCCATAGAGATCTTGAACCTTTTCACATACACGTTCCCGAAGCAGCGGAACCCCGGCCATAGGGGCGTACTGGTTCTTACCTTGTTCCATGTATTTGCTCACCAAACCCGTCAATTCCGCAGGGGCATCGTAGTCAGGGAAACCCTGCGATAAATTAATTGCATTATGGTCGGCGGCCAGCTTAGACATTACCGTGAATATCGTAGTTGCTGTTTTAGGTAGCTTTGACTTAAAATGAATCATCGAGGCTAAATTATGAATAAACTTTGGTTGGAGGAGAGAGGATTGATTGAATGGGCGATTGATAGAATGAGAGAGGGATAAAATGATAGAGTGAGAGAATGAGTGATTGATAGGATGAGAGAGTGAGTGATTGATAGGATGAGAGAATGATAGAGTGAGAGAATGAAAGAGTGATAGGATGAGAGAATGAGTAATTGATAGAATGATAGAATGATAGAATGATAGAATGATAGAGTGATAGGATGATAGAATGATTGAATAATGTAAGGATTGACAGGAGGATAGGGATCGCAAAACTATTTTGATAAATTAGCAACATGAATTGGAAGCGCTTTACTTATATAACTGCATTTGTTTTTCTTATCGGAGCTTGTAAATCAAACAATAAACCGGTTCCCACAGTCGGATTTGTGGATGCATTTGAAGATGCAACGATAGCACAGGCAAAAGATGGTTTTGTAGATGCATTAAAAGAAGGAGGCTATAGTGAGGAGAAAAACACCATCAAGGTTCTTTATAAAAACGCTCAGGGAGATATTCCTGCACTAACTCAGATCGTTAACTATTATCTTTCGGAGAAGGTGGATTTGATGGCTACAAGTACAACATTATCTACCTTAACTGCCCTGCAAAGAACGCAGACAGTCCCGGTATTCATGATGGTATCACCTGTGCCAGAAAGAATGAAAATATTAGATGCGGCAGGTAAACCCCCAGTTAATCTTTATGGGGTAGCTGAAGAACTTGCTTATATCGATACTTCTTTTACCCTTATTCCTAAAATGTTAAAGCCTAAAGGGGCAAAACTTATTGTTGGAATGATCTACAATCAGGCCGAACCTCAGTCTGCCGATGCGCTGGAGCGGATAAGATCTTTAGCTCGTCAAAATAATATTCAGATAGAAGCCTTACCTCTCAACACCACTGCCGAAGCTCAGATTGTTACTCAATCTCTTCTTAATAAAAATATTGATGCCTTTTTTGCCAATCCCGATAATACAGTCTTTGCTGCATTTGAAACAATACTAAAAAACTGTAATCAACAAAATATCCCGATTTTTACTAGTGAGGCAGGACTTGTGAAAAGAGGCGCTGTTGCAGCTTTTGGTGCCGATATTTACCAGTGGGGACATCAGGCTGGTGAGCAGGCGGTCAAGTATTTAAAGTCAGGAAAAACAGAGGGATTAAGATGGGAGATGGTCAAAGTTCGTAAAAGAGTGTATAATCCTGAAGCTGTTAAAAAGTATAATATTTCTATTCCAGAGGGTTTCGAAGCAGTTAAATAATGGATTTTTACCTAACAGCTATTTTACAGGGTCTTTGCTTTTCTGGAATTGCTCTTGGCATTTATATTTCCATGAAAATTTTTAATATCCCTGATATAACTACTGATGGAAGTTACACTTTAGGAGGAGCTGTCTCGGCAGTTTTATTGTCTTCTGGATACTCTCCGCTTTTTGTTTTACTCATAGCAATGTTAGCAGGAGCTTTTGCAGGTGCTTGCACAGGCCTTATTCATACTAAGCTTAAAGTTAATCCTCTGCTTTCCGGTATCCTGGTTATGACTGCGCTATATTCCGTTAACCTTAGTTTGATGGGCAGATCCAATATCCCTTTGCTTAACTTTGCAAACCTTTATACTCTGCTCCGTATTTTTGATAACTCCAACCTCAATACACTTCTTATACTTCTACTTTGTGTTCTATCCCTAGTCATTATAATTTCTTATATTTTAAGTACTGATTTTGGAATTACTATGCGTGCAACTGGTAATAGTGAAACTATGATCCGCTCGATGGGAGTGGATACAGATCGAATGAAAGTAATAGGATTAGCTTTGGCGAACGCACTAACAGCCACTAGCGGTTATCTCCTAACGCAATTCCAGGGATTTGCAGATATCAACATGGGGATCGGGATCGTAATAGCTGGTTTGGGTTCTGTAATTATTGCAGAAGTGTTTATAAGCAGGCTCAGCATTACTTCTGTAAGTACAAGCTTAATATTGGTTATAATAGGCGCTATAATTTTTCAGTCAGTTCTAGCGCTAACCTTAAGTATGGGTATAGATGCAAGTCTACTCAAGTTAATAACCGCAGTGTTTGTGTTACTTATTGTCAGCCTCCCGAAATTATTATTTAAGAAGGCTTTATGATTAAGATATCAGCTTTAAATAAAACCTATAACGAGGGTAGGCTTAATGAGGTACGTAGCATTCAGAATTTGAATCTTTCTATTGCCGCAAATGATTTTGTAGTGATTGTGGGTGCTAATGGTTCAGGGAAGTCAACTCTTTTAAATTGTATTGCTGGTAGTGTATTGCCCAGCTCTGGTTCAATAATTATTGACGGGACAGATGTAAGCAGATTGCCCGATTATAAAAGAAGCAGGTGGATTGCAAGGGTGTTTCAAAATCCTCTGAGTGGCACCGCACCAGACTTAAGTATCCTCGAGAATTTTCGCCTGGCTGCACTGAGAACACGATCTAAAAGCCTGACCATTGGAACCACGGAAGCTTTCAAGAACCAGGTAGAAGAAAAAGTAGCATTGTTAGGAATGGGCCTGGAAGCAAAATTAGAACAGCCTATCGGAACTTTATCCGGCGGACAGCGCCAGGCCTTAACATTGCTTATGGCAGTGATGGATGAGTTGAAGATCCTGCTTCTTGATGAGCCTACAGCAGCTCTTGACCCTCGCTCGGCAGATCTGGTGATGAAAACAGCTGATAAGATTATAAAAGAGTATGGCCTTACGGCTGTAATGGTAACTCACAATATAAAAGATGCTTACACTTACGGAAATCGTGTGGTACAAATGAGTGAAGGTTCGGTGTTAAGAGATATTGAACAGGAAGAAAAAAAAGGTTTAGATGTAGCCACAATTTATGAGTGGTTCGGCTAGAGGTCAGGTGAAGAAAAGTAAAAAAGCTTTTGTGAAGCTTTTTTACTTTTGTCCTAAATTAACGTTTGCCACCACCCATCATTGCGACAAGCTGAGCAAAAGTGATTTCTTCATAATCTTTAGTCGCCGAAAAAATTCCCGCAGGTACTTTACCTTCCTTAATTTCTTTAACGGTTGCTTTTACACCCATACCACTCTGAAAGCTTTGGAACTCTAAAGGAAATCCAAATGCCTTGTCGAAGAATTGTGTTAAAGAATTAGCACTAACATCAACATCTTTGGTGAACCAGCTGTCAAAAGTTTTTCCGCTTTTCTTTTCGCTGATCGTGTATTTTTGAGCATTGTACCCATTTACCGTTTTCGTTTCTGTGGTTGGGCTTACTTTGAACTCGGGTCCGAATTCTTTCATCTGCTCAACATCATCCGGTGTCAGTATCACAGAGAACTTTTTATTCCTCATAGGAACGTCTATCAATAGACGTTGATACTCCGTTTTAGGGTTTAAAATATTATTCGTGTTCGAAAATGAGGATTTTGATACGGTTGCCGTCGAATCCCCTTTAAAGTATACCGTCAGTTCAGTAGGGAACATAGCAGCCATTTGCTGCATTTGAGGAGCTGGTTGCCATTCAACTTTATAGGTTATGGTGCCTTCCGAAAATTTTTTCTGTGCAAAGGAGCCAGTGGAGATCAAACCAAGAACAACTCCAAGAATAAGTTTCTTCATAATATTTTTAACGCTTAGACAGCTTTTTTTTCTAAATGTAACGCGTTTTTTTAAAAAAAATTTACTTTAGTTTTCCAAACCTTTAATATGCCTTCAAACCTAACAATTAGAACTTGCCTGTTTGTTCTTATCGTTTTTAACGTTCATGGACAGGAAGTTACTTCTGGAGCCAGAATAAGCTCTCTTGGAAATACCGGCGTTGCTTTACAAGATGCCTGGAGCATGCAAAGCAATCAGGCAGGGATAGCTGCGCTCAAAGATCCCTTAGTGGCTATTAGTTATCAGAACACCTTTCTTGAAACCGACATTGCTACGCAAGGGGCTGTATTTGTTTGTCCATTCAAAAATGATGCTATAGGGCTCGGTCTTCAGAACTATGGTATTTCTGCTTATTCTGAGCAAAAAATAAGCTTGGCTTACGCTAAAGGTTTTGGGAAAACAGTTTTTGCAGCCTTGTGTCTTAATGCACACCAGGTAAAAATAATTCAGTATGGCACAGCAAGGACTTACTCTTTTGAAGCCGGGATTCAATTTAAACCTTCACCTAAAATACTTATCGGGTCTCATATCTCCAACCCTGCCAGGAACAGTTATAACAGCGAAGTTGACGCACGAATACCAACAGTCCTTGAGATAGGAGCGGCTTATGAAATATCGGACCGGGTGATTTTCAATAGCGGTTTGGTTAAAGATCTGGACTGGATGACTGACGCAAGGTTTGGCTTAGAGTATAATGCGATACAGTGGCTTTCTTTCAGAGGTGGTATAAGCCTTAATCCTTTCAGACAGTATGCGGGACTGGGGTGCAAGTGGCAGAAATTACATTTGGATGGCGGAGCATCATCTCATCCAACTCTTGGTTACTCACCTCAAGTATCCATGTCTTATGAGTTTTAAGAGCATATTACTTCTTGGCTTGCTGATTGTCCCTCTGCGTCGCTTGGAAGCTCAAACAGAACAAGATCCCATCATTGAATCAATCGTCGAATCTGTAATGGAAACAGCTGCGCCTGATTTTGATTTTTCGGAATTAATAGAACGTTTACAATTTTACAGGCAAAACCCCCTGGATATAAATAATGCTAGCGAAGAAAGCCTGCTTGAGCTGGTTTTCCTTTCTCCCCTTCAAATCCACCAACTTTTAAAATACAGAAAGGAGAATGGTGATCTACTGGAATTGTATGAGTTGCAAGCAGTAGATGGTTTTGATTTAGGAACTATTCGCATGTTATTACCTTTCATCACGCTTAAACCGGGTGGACCCTTAGGCAAATTAACCTTTAGAAATTTACTCCGTCAAGGCCAACATGAGCTCATTTTTCTAACGGGACAGGTTGTAGAAAAACAAGATGGTTTTCAGAATGAGGATGAGACCCGATCTCACTATTTAGGCTCACCTCAGCGTATTTTAACCAAATATAAGTATAGCTATAAGAATAGTCTGAATCTATTCTTAACGATGGAAAAAGATGCAGGGGAAGCCTTGTCGTCAAAGTACCCGATCCCTGGATTTGATTTTTACTCCCTAAGTCTTTTTTACAAGGGGGATAGAGTAATTAAAAAAGTGGCAATAGGAGATTACTCTTTGCAGTTTGGTCAGGGATTGTGTTTATGGTCTGGCCTAAGCTTTGGAAAAGGTGCAGCAATTTCTACAATTCCAAAACCGGAAATAGGACTTAAGCCTTACTCTTCAACCAATGAAGCGTTGTTTTTCAGAGGCATTGCTACTACCCTAAAGTTTCGAAGGATTGAGGTAACACCGTTTATATCATCACGAAAACTTGACGCGAGTCTTAATCAGAATGATGAAACGAGTGAAACCGAGATCGGTGCTATTAACCAAAGTGGATTACACAGAACTAAGGCTGAGATAAAAAACAGAAATAGTATTGCCCAGAATGTTTACGGTTTCAATACTCAATACACCTCAAACTCGTTGCGAGTAGGCCTGAATACTTTTCACACAAGGTTCAACAGATCTTTCGAAAGTGATGACGCGATGTACAATATTAATGAGTTTACTGGAAGTAAGTTGTTTAATATAAGTGCTTTTTATAACTATGGTTGGCGCAATTTATTTTTATTTGGTGAGGGTGCACATAGCTTGAAATACGGATACGCTTTTTTAAATGGAGCTGTAGTCAGTATGAGCCCGAAGGTAGCTGCTGTACTTTTTCACCGGACATATCAGCCTGATTACCATTCCTTTTTTAACCAGGCAATTTCAGAAGCATCGGAAGCTGTCAATGAAAAAGGTTTTTATTCCGGCGTAGTCTTCACTCCAACACGTAAGTTCGAGTTATGTTCTTACGTCGATTTCTTCCGGTTCCCCTGGCTCAGATTTAAAGCGGACGCTCCTTCTACTGGTTATGAACTTCTCTCACAATTCAGCTATACTCCGAATAAGAGGTTGAAGACTACATTGCGATATAAATATGAATGCAAGCAGGAGAACGACAACCTGGAAAATACCTTGAATTATCTGGAAGTAGAGGTCCGACAAAATTACCGTCTGGAGTTTAGCTATAAGTTAAACACCTCCCTTCAGCTGAGAAACAGAGCCGAAGTTACAAGTTTTAAGAAAGGAGAAGCTGATAAAGAACTTGGTTTTCTACTTTTTCAGGATGTTATCTACAGTCCGATGAGATCAAAGGTAGCAGGTAACCTAAGGCTTGCCCTATTTGATACTCAGAGTTTTAATTCCAGAATTTATGCTTACGAAAATGATGTCTTGTATGGTTTTTCTGCACCTGATTATCAGAATCAGGGATTGAGATTTTATACTAACTTGAGGTACAAGATACTAAGGAACCTAGACCTCTGGCTTCGGTATTCGATCACTAGTTATTCAAATGTAGATGAAGTAGGATCAGGTTTGGATAAAATATCGGGAAACAGTAAATCCGATTTCAAAGTACAAATAAGAGCACGGTTTTGAAAAATGTAATTTATAAAGGAGAACTTGTATTTGTCAGGGTACTCACTCCTGTAATTGGCGCTATCATAACTGCGTTACTTTTTCCGAATCTGCTCCTGTTGAGCATAGCTATAAAGGGTTCTTTAGTTTCCCTTGCAACTCTTATCATTCTCTGGTATCTCTACAAAGCACTCGATATTTATTTCTATAGATGGCTGCCTGGCTGCGTGCTTCATATATTCTTATTTAGCCTGGGGCTCTCTATCACATTATCTGAAATTGATTCAATACAGCCGGACTATTATGCTAAAATCCGAGGACAAGCCTTTATGATAAGGGTAAAGTCGGAACCTCGTCTGGCAAATGGCCTGCTTCGGTTCGAATCCCAGGTTTTGAAGGTATTCAATGAAACGGGCGCTAAGACATCGAGAGGGAAATTACTTGTTTCCATAAGGACCGATGGGAAAAGCAATCCTAAGTATGGGGACGACCTGATCATTCCGAATAAGTTAGCTGAAATAGATCCGCCGTATAATCCCTTTGAATTCGACTACAAAAGCTATCTCAAAAACCAGGGTTTAGAGAAACAGGTCTTTTTAAACGTTGCTCAGTACAGGGTTATTGGAAGTAATAAAGGAAATGGTTTTGTCTCCTCAGCATTGAGGCTAAGAAAAAAGTTAGTTGCAGGGTTTTCAGAATATATTAAAGATAAGGAAGCTGCAGCTTTAGCATCCACCTTAGTATTAGGATATAGGGCAGAGTTAAGTGCAGAGATCATAACAGCTTATTCTAAAACAGGTACCATGCATGTATTATCAGTTTCTGGAATGCATGTGCTTCTTGTATTTTCAATATTAACGGTACTTCTGTCGTTCCTGGATAAGAACGTTTGGTTACGGGTGCTTAAGGTTATGTTAATCATAAGTGCGGTTTGGTTCTATGCTATGTTAACGGGATTCTCTTCTGCAGTTTGCCGGGCTGCAGTTATGTGTACCATTTATGTAATTGGAAAAACGTTTAACAGAAGGACAAATTCTTACAATACTCTCGCGGCTTCTGCACTCTTACTCTTATTATATAACCCCTTTTTTCTTCTTGATGCCGGGTTTCAATTATCGTACCTTGCTGTTGCTGGTCTTGTCTATTTATATCCCAAAATACGGCACCTGTTTTTCTTTAAAAATAGAATCATCGACACTATATGGACTGGTGCAGCGGTTTCTATCGCAGCGCAAGTGGCCACATTACCCTTAAGTCTATACTACTTTCATCAGTTCCCCTTGTACTTTCTTATAGCCAACCTCCTTATTACTGTCCCAATACAAGTGGTGATGTATATAGGGATCGGGTTTTTGATCTTGTTCTCCTTTAAGGCATCCATTCCTATTAGTATTCTTGAAGTAGTTGGATGGTTCTTAAAACTTTGTATTGAATGCATTGACAGTGGATTGATCTATATTGGAAAACTGTCTTTTTCCAGCCTGAGCTTTTATCCATACGGTGCTGCGTACTACTTCGCCTTTTTTATTTTTACCCTATTACTAATGATCTCCATTCAGTTTAAAAATAAAAAGACGCTGTTTTTATCCTTGCTAGCATTTGCTTTTATTTCAATCTATACCTCTTTTGAGCAGGTGAAACGAAATAACAGGGAGGAGGTGATCATTTATAGCTTAAGGAAAAATCGGGCTATTGCTTTTTTTCGTGGCGACGAGTGCCTATTATATACTGACCTTCAGCCTCATCAAAAAAACTATTCCTTTTCAATTCAACCTTCCCTTAGCGCATTTGCCTCTCATGTTAAAATTGTGAACTCTACTGTAACTCCAGACAGCATCAATCCCTGCAATTATTTTTTTTCCTTCAGAAACTGGCGCCTGATGATCTGGGATAACCGTTGGAATAGAAAACATTTTAATAAAAGCATAAAGGTTAACACTCTTTTATTGACCAATAATGTTAAAATTGATTTGAGGAAGTTGATGGATGAAATCCAGTTTTCCTTACTGCTAATTGATGCTACAAACAGGGAGTATCGAATAAAGCAATGGGTAGAGCAAGCTCAAAAACTTGGAATTAAGTATTATGTTTTAAAGCATCATCCTGCATTCAGGATTGTCATCAAATCTTAAACCAACCATTAAAACCAACAATCTTCCTTTTTCTGTTGTTAAAAGCCATATGTCCCTAATAGCTCAGTCAAACCATTCCTTTGAAGTATATTTAATTGGCGATACCGGTGATATCCATCCTACAAAGCCCGATCCTGTTCTTCAAACGCTGTGCGCCCATTTTAATCCAGACCAACCATCCGCTGTTGTCTTTCTGGGTGATAATATCTATCCGAGAGGAATGCCGCCGAAAGGAACTTTATTAAGGCGAAATGCTGAAAATACCATGAAGATGCATTTTGAAGCTTTGAAAGATTATCATGGTAAGGTGGTTTTTATAGCGGGTAATCATGACTGGAACAAGGGAAGGAAGGATGGCTACGATTACATTGTCCGTCAGGAAAAATACATACAGAAGCTTTTTGAAGGGCGCAATGTGTTTCTTCCTTCTAACGGTTGTCCCGGACCTGTAGAAATGGACATTAATCCACGTTTAACAATCGTTGCGCTGGATACTCAATGGTGGCTCCAGAAGGGATTAAGGCCGATTGGAAAACAGTACGGGTGCAGGGTTTCTACAGAGGAAGAGTTCTTTGAGCATTTGATAGAGATTCTTGATAGGAATAAGCGCGAGAATAAGCACTTACTGGTAGTAGGGCACCATCCCGTCTACAGTTATGCCATTCACGGGGGAAAGTTTCAGCTTAAGCATCATATATTTCCTCTAACTATTTACGACAAGAACGCCTGGCTTCCATTACCCGGCATCGGATCGCTGCTTCCATTATACCGGAAGTTTTTAGGGGCGCGGGAAGATATGGCTCACCCCCGATACAGGCGCTTGAGAAAAAAACTTAAAGAGATCTTATCTCAATATCCCGACCTGATCTATGCCGCAGGCCATGAACATAATCTGCAATATATCTGCAAAAATCACAACCATTTTATTGTAAGCGGATCAGGCTCGAAAGTGAAATATGTTGTGCAAGACGGAAAATATCTTCGTTTTGGAGAGAAGGTTAAAGGTTTTTTCAAACTTCGATATGATCCTGATGGTGCCGTCTATTTATCTGCCTGGGCGGTTGACATGAGCAGGAAGCTCGACAAAGGAAGAGTAGTGTTTGAAGAACAGATCATCTAGATTAAAAGATTTTGAAGGTTCAATAGCATAGTATAGGAATTCTCGTGCTAAGCTATAACTTAGCTTAAATTTTCAACCAATTATGAGAAGACCTAAACTCCTTTGCTGGGTTATGTTAATTGTGGCTATGGCAACTATAACGCCGTCCTACCCTCAGGATAATTCGAAAGTGAGAGTCTTCTTTGAGAAAGTTTATTTGCATACAGACCGTGACCTCTATTTTAGCGGAGAAGATATTTGGTATAAAGCTTATCTCCTGAATGGACAGGTAAATCAACTCCTCAATACCAGTAACAATTTGTATGTTGAACTTATTACTCCTGACGCCGCAATTGTTGACCGCAAAGTGATCCGACTAGAAGAGGGGCTAGGCTACGGCGATATCCGTTTAAGTGACTCCATTAGTGCAGGAACCTACCGCCTTAGGGCCTACACCAACTGGATGAAGAATTTCGGAGATAATTTTGTTTTTGAAAAAAGGATCGAAGTAAGCAATGATCATGCTAAACTCCCTAAAGGTGGTCGAGTTGCACCGGCTAAAAGTTTTGTTGCAATAAATGATACCGGGCAAAAAAACATTCTTCGATTTTTTCCCGAAGGAGGGAGTATGCTTGAAGGTGTAGCCGGGATAGTGGCTTTTAAGACAGAGGCAAGTAATGGCAGGGGCGGCAAAGTAAGGGCTGTTGTCATTTCAAACACTGGAGATACCATTACCAGTTTGGAAAGTAATGATCAAGGAATAGGTCGGTTTTTATTAAAACCAGAAGCTGGCCTGAAATATTTGGTGAAGGGGGTAATAAATGGTAAAACGGCATTTACTGCAAGTCTTCCGGAAGTTTTACATACAGGTTTTTCCATCAGGACTGTAAATACCGATTCAGCTTTTGTTAAAGTGATTATAAGTACGAATCCCGCCACCCTTGCAGATTACAAAGGACATGAAATGGAGTTAAGGGCAAGGCATGGGGGGATTTCTTATTTTTCAGTAAGATTTCCCATGAATAACCCTCAGGCTATTGCTGAAATTCCAAAGGATAAGTTCCCTGCTGGAATTGCAGCGATTTCTCTCGCGGATGACAAAGGGCGTTCTCACTGTGAACGTTTGGTTTACATTCATTCCAAAAATGCCTTAAAGGTGAATGTAAGTACTACGAAACCTGTTTACCAGTCTAAAGAAAGAGTAGTTGTAACAGTAAAAACAACAGATTTACAGAATAGGCCTGTTAAAGCTAATCTATCTTTAGCTGCAGTTGATGCCGACATTGTCCGGGAGGGAAGAAATAATTTAATGACTTATTATATGCTTGAATCGGAGCTCCGGGGCGAAATAGAAAACCCAAGGCAATATTTCGATCCTGCCAATCGCGATCGGGAAAAGGACCTTGACAACTTGTTGATCACCCAGGGCTGGAGAGATTTTATTTGGAAGCGTATGCGCGATACCTCTATAGTGATCAAGAATAGGAATGAAACTGGATTTACGATATCGGGACGCGTTACTGAGAAGAGTTCAACTAAACCAGTGGTTGGAGCGAATGTCACTTTGTTTGCCAGTGGTTCCAAAGGTGATAAACTTTTTGCTGCAACAACTAATGCAGAAGGGAGATATTATTTTGATAATATCAATTTCGATGGTAACAAAGTAATCAAGCTGGTTTCTACAGACAGTAAGGCAAAGAAAGTAGGGCGTCTTGTAATCGATTCACTATATTCACCACCCTTTGCTATTAACGTTCTACCCGCATACAAAACAGAAAGCGTGCTCTCAATAAAGTTTAAAACTGAAGCAGCTAAAAGAAAGGTTGCCATGGACAAATTTTCTCTTTCTGATACGATTGCCTTGAAGGAGGTAAACGTGAAAGGAAGTAAAACTCTGACTATTTTCGGAGATGTATTGACTTCTTTTGGTTACCCTGATCAAAATTTCGTAATTGGACCCAAAGATTATGATTATAATAGCCTGACACACTATCTTATGACGAATGTGAATGGAGCCCTTAATCCTGAAGATGCTACTGCTGATGGAGTTGAGTTCCTGTCGGATGGAAAAAGGGTAAGGCCAATTTTTATTGTAAATAAGCGCCAAGACCTTTTCGATCGGATGGATTACTATACGCTTCAAATGGATCAAATTGAAAAAATAACAGTCAGGCACATGTTAGGGTCTACAAAAATGGGTCTTGACTCGTTAAGCGGAATGAGCACTGTAAAACCAGGAGCTCACGTTTACCTCATTTACCTTACGCTTAAACCAACTGCCTTTGAAAAAAAGGAGTTCAGTCTTCTCAATACATCAGTTAACGGATATTACCAGCAGAGAATATTTTATAGTCCGGTATACCCTTCTGCGAAATCTTCAACTAAAACAGATCTTAGGACAACTATTTACTGGAATCCGATGGTCAAAACTGACGAGAATGGCTTAGGCACTTTGTATTTTTATAATGCAGACCCTAAAACAAAGATAAGGGTAGAGGTAGAAGGCGTTTCAGAGAATGGTGTACCTGGAGTCGGAAGTGCTACTTACGAAGTGAAGTGATACAAGAGAGGATGATCCTTAGGATAATCCTCTCTTGTTTATTATATAACGCGAATTATTATTGGCCGTTAAAAAAGTATGGTGAAGGAAACCATTAACACATGAAGGATTAAGCTGAACCAAAATGCTCCAATGTTCACTCTAATTCCCATACCACCCATGTTTGATACAATACAAGCGAAAAAGGAGATCATACTTATAGTTAGGAAAGGAATTACCGGACCGTTATACGAATAGACAAGAAGGAATGTAAGGGGTAAAGCCAAGCCTCCGATAACCATTAGCGTTAGAAGCCACCACACCATTTGATAGGGTTTCTGCCTGTCTGCAAATGCATTGAATTTTTCTAATAAATTAAGTTCTAAAGCTTGCTCTCTTACAACTTCTAACTCTGTTTTTGAATTTAATTTATGTGTTATCATGTCTCTGTGTTTTGTTATTACAAAGATCCCGATAATGCTCAAGGTAGGGAATGAGCAAGGTCACACATAAAAAAGATGTAAGTCAATAAGTGCAGGAATAATTCAAATAAAAAGAGGCTTTTCTTTCGAGAAGCCTCTTTCTATTTGAATTTTAAAATTTACAGGCCTGTAAGCCGGGTTCTGTTCCGACGGATCGGATTCTATCATTTATCTAGACCGGCAATTGCTCACCGGCTCAAACGACCTACCCACCAGCTTGGACGGGCAGCCCTTAGCGCTGGCTTATTTGGTCTTTCAACTCCTGGGGTTTACCGCAATGCATGTTGCCATACAAGGCCGTGAGCTCTTACCTCGCGTTTTCACCCTTACCCTGATAAATCAAGGCGGTATATTCTCTGTGGCACTTTCCGTAATACAGTCAAGCTGTATCCCTTCCCGTTAGGAAGCAGGATGCCCTTTGTTGCCCGGACTTTCCTCTTTTCGCCCAAGGCGAACAGCGATAGAACGGCCTGTGGGAGCAAAAGTAATATTATTATTGGGGATTACACTAATTGGCTTTGATTACACCGATTGATTATGATCACAACAATGAACTCGTTAATTATGCAAGCTCGTAATTCTACTAGATTCCCATTTCCTTCAGGAGAAAATTTGCCTTATCTACTTTTGAGGCGATCCAAAGAACATATCGTATGTCTACCCCAATTGATCTGCTATAGCTTTCGTTCCAGGCAAAATCGTTAATGGTTGCCTCGTATGCCCTGTCGAAATTTACTCCGATCAATTCTCCATAGGAATTTAATACAGGTGAGCCTGAATTCCCTCCAGTGGTATCAAGATTATATAAAAAAGCTACAGGAACATCATTCAGTTCATTTTTAATGAAAGGGCCAAAGTCTTTTGCCTGCCATAGATCCCGTACAATAGAAGGATAATTAAATTCAGGATTATCAGTACTTCCTTTCTCAATAATGCCTTTAACAGAGGTGAAAGGTTTCATGTAGGTGGCATCAGAAGGAGAGTATCCCCGTACATACCCATAAGTAAGGCGTAGCGTACTATTTGCATCTGGTATATAGTTCTGTGGTTTGAACTGTTCTTTTACCGCCAGGTAATCGCCCATCAGCTTGTTTAATCTTCCTTCCCGTTTGTCGCTTTCCTGCTTCATAGACGCTATTTGGATGCTCAGTTCTTTCTCAAAGTTCAATAATGGATCATTGTATGAGCTGATTGTGCTGGTAGATTTAATCAATGTGTTCATTACATAGTCCCGGTCCTTTAAACGAGTATAGGCTAAAAGATTGTCGGTAAAGTCGCGGATTTGCTTCTGCGGGTCGAAACTTTTAGAAACTTGCTTATCCACTGCCGTTATCCGTTGTTTTTTTGGTAATTGGTTTGCATCCGTTAGCATTTTTATGAAGATGTTCTTATCTGCATCAGGATCATAGCCTTCGTACATCTGCCGTATGTTGTTTTGAAGTCTTGGAAAGTTGTTGGTGTAAAACTTTTCCCGCTCAGAAACAGGTTGAAGTAACATGGCATTTCTAAATCCATTGATCTGCCCTGCTATATTTAAAAGACTCGTGCTGGTATAGATTTGCGATAGCCACAAGTCTCTGCTTGCCTCGCTATAGATTTCCTGATAGAGATTGTTTATTTCCGACATCAGATTTCCATATCTGTCCTTTAAATCCTTGCTGGAATTGATATAAGCCGACAAGGCTTCGTCCTCTTTTCGCTTTTCTTCTACCAGACTTAGTCCTCGTAGTCCCTTTAGCTTTCCGCGATAGTTTTTAAATACGTTAGCATTGCGCTTTATACGTGTGGAAAGACGTATTTCTGTAGCTTTATCTTTTTTACCTGCTTCTTCCAATGCCTTATTTTGGAACTCATACAAGTGGGAAACATAGGGAAGAAGGTAATCCTGCTGGTACTTCAGGTACTGCCATGGGCGATTCCTGAATGTTCTTCCCGGGTACCCAAGAATAAAAATGAAGTCTTCTTCATTAACGCCCTTCGCATTCACTTTCAGGAATTTTTTAGGCTTGTAAGGCACATTGCCTTTGGAATATTTGGCAGAACTACCATCGGCAGCAACGTAAGCACGCATAAAAGAGAAATCACCAGTGTGACGTGGCCAAACCCAGTTGTCAGTTTCTCCGCCGAATTCGCCGATGTTTCTGCTAGGAACGTAAACCAGTCTCACATCCTGCAATAGCTTGTAGCGAAAGAGTACGTAAGTTTTTCCTATGAACATTTCGGAAACTTCCGCCTGAATCGTCTTGTCTGCTGCCTCAGCTTCCGCTACTATAGCTTTGATCTTTTCTTTGATCAGGGTGATGCGGGCAGCAGGATCAGTAACATTAGCAACTGCATTTAAAATTTTATCAGAAACGTCTTCATAACTCTCAGTAATGCGGCAAGTAAGATCTTTTGCGGGAATTTCCTGCTCCCGCTTATGTGCAACAAAGCCGTTGTTTAAATAGTCTTTCTCTGGTGTACTGGCTTGCTGTACAGCACTGAAAGCACAGTGATGATTGGTGATGATGAGCCCTTCATCTGAAATAAAAGAACCTGTGCAACCACCTACATTTACCAGAGCATCAATGAGACTGGTACTATCAGGATTATAAATTTCGTTCTGTTCGATCTTTAAGCCAGCTTTCTTTAAGTCGAGCTTGCTGATTTCACTTAGGGGAAACATGCCCTCGTCAAAGCGCTTGTAATAGCGGAAGGAAAGCAGGAGGACAGAAATGCTGCAAAGAGCGATGAGAGGAATTCTTAATATTTTCATATATGCTAATGTGTGTTATTACAAATTTAGGAACTTGCTTGTGTTACTAATTACATTTTTTAGGTCATTTATTTCATTGCGCATATAGAGATAACTGAAAGGTACCTAATTTTGGATATGGCAGAAGATCTTAAAATTTTTAATGGAACTAAGGAAGAACAATATCAATCCCTTCTTCCTCAGGTTCGCGCATTGATTGGTGGCGAAGAAGACCTTATTGCAAACCTGGCCAATATATCGGCTGCTCTGAAAGAGCAATTCAATTTTCTTTGGGTGGGATTTTATCTTGTAAAAAATGAGCAACTGGTACTGGGACCTTTTCAAGGGCCGGTAGCATGCACGAGAATAGATTTGGGAAAAGGAGTATGCGGATCGGCCTGGCAAGAGCAAAAGACCCTGGTCGTGCCGGATGTAGAGGCTTTTCCAGGTCACATTGCATGTAGTTCTTTATCCCGCTCTGAAATTGTTGTGCCTTTTTTCTGTGAAGGAGAGGTGGCTGGTGTTTTAGATGTAGATAGTAAAGATTTAAATCAGTTTGATGAAGTAGATCAGAAGTATCTGGAGGAGATTATAAGCTGGTTGAACTAAGTATGATTAAAGAGTCAGAAAGTCCTCTTTATCAATCTGTCCGTAAAAGGTTGGGAAACTCTACGGACAGATTGAGCTAAGCTTTACCATTGTACAACAGAGGAATTTCTAATAAAAATCGTAACACTTAACATCGCTAAAGCTGTTTTCACGAGGCTCACCCGTTTCAAATCCAACGCTAACTTCTGATGATCCGCTGGTGTTTCCGTAGCTTACCTTTCCTGTAGAAGCATCATGACTTACACCTAAACGTACCTTTTGATTTTTAAAGGGATTTGTAAAAATGTCGAAAATTAGGGATAGAACAAGTGATTCGTTTGCTCCTTTTCCAGTTGATCTGTACCATAGACCGGCATTTACGCCGCGTTTCTTGAACTGTAATCCTGCACTTAAAGAAGTTGCCTGAGCTTGTTTGTAATAGATCACGGAAGGAATTAAAAAGCTACCACCCTCGTCATAAGGATCGTACCGGTCCAATGCATAACGGTAACTGGCATGAATAGCTGTTCTTACTGGAGTTGGGAGGGAGGAGCCTGTAAAAGATTCATTTGGCTTATTCAGGTGAAGCATTGAAGCTCCAACCATAGCATTACCCATCACCAGGTTAACTCCTGCTCCGGCGTCAAAGTAATATTTACTGTTATTGACCGGAATCTCTGCCATCGAAGCATATCCTCCAAAGCCGGTCCTTGGATCAATCTGATCCGAGAAGACGAATTTGCTGAAATCAACGCTACTATTAGTTATTCCCGCCTGTAAGCCAAAAGAAGCCATAAATCTTCCACCTCCTACATTATAGGAATATGTTCCGGCGAGATTGTTTTTCTTAAGATAAGCTGTCCCCTCATTAGAACTATTTACCATTAAGCCTACACCTCCATTGATGTTTTTGAATTGATAGTCGGCTGAAGCTGTAAGATAACTCAGGTCACCTTCCATTCCGCTCCATTGATTACGGTATATCATATTCATCCTGAATGCCCCCTTGAATTGCCCGGTTAAAGCTGGGTTAAGGTAAACAGGAGCGTTGTAAAATTGCGAATAAATATAATCCTGCGCTTTAGCTAGTCCTGAAAGGGCAGTCAGGGTAAGTATTAATATAAATTTCTTCACTGGTAAACCTCTCCTTATCATCTTATTAAGTGAATTACGCCTGTCTTTTTAGGCTCACCATTGTTATACGACATTCCCGCCCATTCGTTACCATTTTTGAAGAATGCCTTCACTTCCCAGAAGTAAACTCCTTGAGGTACAGCACTTCCGTTAAATGTTCCATCCCATGATTCAACAGGTACGCCTTTCTCGTCCAGTTTGTCAGTTACCCAGAGCGTCTCCCCCCATTTATTAAAGACCTTAAATTGAAACTTATCAATTCCGGAACCTTTAGCTCTGAACCTTCTCAATTCCTCGCTTGCACTATTAGGCATGAAGGCGTTTGGAATATATAAATTACCGGGAGTTCCTGTTATTCTTACAGTATGTTCAGTGACATCATTACAACCCAGGGAATTAGATACAATAAGCTTGACCTTATAAGAGCCCGTATCGGGATAAAGGTGCTCAGGATCTTTTGATGTATCAATAGTGCGGTCTCCAAAATCCCAGTTGTATTTCAAACCTGCTCCTGTAGAAGTATTTTTGAACCTGAAGCGGAAGTCTGGGTACTGTATAACATCCCCAGGTAATACATCAAAGCCAGCCAATGGCTGCGCAGTCACTTTGATATAATCTTTCATTACCAAAGTGTCCATACACCCATAATTACTTTTGGTAATTAGTTTTACTGTATAGCTCGGTTTTACCGCTGAATAGATCTGAGCAGGAGGATTTGCACCAATGAAAGTTTTTCCGTTGCCAAAATCCCAAAATTGATAGATGGCGTTTTTAGTCTCGTTGTTAAACTTCACACTCAACGGACCACAGCCCTCTGTTATATCTGCCGTGAATTTTGCTTCAGCCTGCTCGTAAACCGTAATGGTTTTGATTGCTGTAGTATCAGAACAGTTAGAGGCTATTAATTTGACCTTGTAAACTCCACCTTTCCAGAACGTGTGTTCTATTGGTTCATCACTATTTGTTCTTATAGTATCTGTTCCATCTTCAAACATGTACGCATAGCTTTTTGCTCCGGTAGTATAATTGAAGAATTTAACAGTAAGAGGGGCACAACCCGAAGTTTGTGCTGGCTCTACAAATAAATCCGGAGTTACGGTGTTGGGAGCAACCTTAATGCTATGAGAAAGGGAAACCTGATCACCACAGGCATTCTTTTGCGTAAGTGTGATAGTGAAAGTACGACTTTTTCCTGTTGTGAAAATATGCCTTACAGAGCGGTTATCCGTATACGTTTCTACAGGTGATCCATCTCCAAAATTCCAGGTGTAGGTACCCGAAACACTTGGGGAGGAATTTCTGAACGTTACAGTTAATGGTGAACATCCTTCTACTGTGCTTGGAGAAAATTTAGGTGTCGGTTTTCCGTACACCTGGATGTAAACAGTATCCATAGAAATAGCACATTTCGATTTGGCTTTTAGCACCGCCATATAGGTAGTATCCCTATTGTCAGCCCGAGCTGTGTAAGTGATGGTTGTAGGGTGTCGCTGATAGGAAACCTGTCCATTTCCAAAATTCCATTCGAAGTCTACTCCCTCGGTGTTCTTTGTTCTGTTTGTAAAGCTAATTGCCACCGAACCACATCCTATTGTTGTGCTGGTAACAAATTCAGCAGTAAGGGTAGAATTGGTTTTGAATGTATGACTAAACTTTGTAGTACCACAACCCAGAGCGCTGGTTACTTCCAGACGAATATCCACTTCGTCACCCGGATTTGGTAATGTAAAACCAGGGAAATCTATGCTTTTTCCGATCGACTTATCGTTCGCGAACCACTCGTAGATATCACCTGGATCCGATGCTTCTGCTTTTATGTTTTCTTTACTGATTATGAAAGGTGCACAGGATGATTCAGATAGCCAGTTATAATTTGCAATGGCACCTTTTGAAACTTTTATCTGAACTGCATTACTAGCATTCTGCTGCGCTCCTGTACAGATTGTAGAGGAAACGACTCTCCGAAAATAAGTAGTTGTTGTAAGTGCCGGGGCCTGATATATTGGAGTTGTTGCACCGATAATGACCGACCAGTTTGTTCCATCCGGACTTTGTTGCCATTGGTACTTAAATGTTCCATCTGCTCCGGCTGGTAGGGTACCCTGCAGGATTGTTGGAGCTGTTCCGGTACAAATATGTTGGTTACCTGTGGTAATGTTGTTATTGCTAATTCCTTTTTGCACTTCAACCTTAACCACGCCACTAACGCTGGTACAAGAGCCAGATTTGATTATCCTGTGAAAATAGGTGCTTTCAGTAACGATTACAGTAAAGTCTTTCTGGCTTGCAATATTCGCCGCAGTCCAGGTAATACCGTCTTTACTGCTTTCCCAGGTGTAGAGGTAGGAGGAGGCGTCACCACCGGTAGGAGTGCTTCCCGCAATGGAAATGGATGCTCCTTCACAAACAGTGCTGCCTGAATAGGTTATAATGTTATTCGAAATTTCCGATAAGTTATTTATTTGCACTTCATCACTGCTGGAATTACAAGTTCCCGGACCGCTGATTGTCCATTTAAACCTGTAAACCTGTCCCGGTTTTAATCCCTTAACAACCGGATCTATCTTAGTGTCATCATCAAAAGTGACACCGGTTTGAGTGGAAATAAGCAACCATTTTCCAGCGCCACTGCCTGGGTGGTTTCCATTCAGTTTTACCTGCCCTGCACTGCATAATTTCTGATCTTGCCCCGCGTCGGCAACGATAGGAGGAGCAGTAACATTGATAGTAATTGTTGCAGGAGTGCCTGCACATCCAGTAGAATTTATAGGTGTTACCACATAAGTAATGGAGCCGGCGGTATTACCCGTATTTAACAGAAGGTCATTAATGGAAGTTGCTGAAGTTGGAGTAGTTTGATTCGTGCTACCTGTAATTGTTCCGTTAACACTGCTGGTCCAGGTGAATTTAGTACCACTGATAGAGGGAATTAACGAAATACCTGTTCGCTGACCTGTACATATTGTTGCATTAGGGGCAGTGGCCTGTACAGTTGGAAGAGGTGTGATCGTAACTGTAAAGGTGAATGGTTCACCGCTACAACCATTTGCTTCAGGAACTATTGTATAAGTTACTTTTGCGTTAGTATAAGGATCTGTATTCTTAAGAGTTTGAAGGATATCACCAGTTCCACTTGTTGAAAAGCCTTGAGCATTAGTGGTTCCGGTTGCAGTCCATCTAATTGTGCTATTTGCGATAACAGCTCTGGGACTGTAGGTTAAGTTGGTCCCCGTACAAATTTCTGCCGAAGGAGCTGTTGTTATTTTGTTAGGAGGATATATCGTAATCACTGTTACATCGGCAACACGATCACATGGCGCAGGAATAGTTGTGGTTGCAGATAATGATAGTTGTACTGTTCCCGCAGTTACTTCCGCAAGTGAAGGGATATACAAGGGATTTAATACGTTTCGGTTCGGCACAAAAGTTCCTGTTCCGCCTACCCAGGAAAACCCTGCTACCGGTGGCCCGCTTAACGATCCGTTCAACTGAACTTTTTCTCCTGCACAAACAGCCACATCCGGCCCCGCACTTACGGTAGGAGACTCATTGAAAGCTAATGTTTTGCTCACTGAATTTGTCCCGCAGTTATTCTTTACTGTTATTTTGACGGTATAAACGCCATAGTCAGAGAAAAAGATAACAGGTTCCTTAGAAGCTGAGGTTGTATTGTTTCTGAACTCGTAACCACCACCGCTGATCTCCCATTTATAGGTATTGGGTTCATCTTTGAAAGTTCCACTAAAGCTGGTTGTTACCGGATTTCCCTGAGTATTGCTAAAGTTTAAGAGCTGTCCTTTACCGCACAAATTTGCCTGCCAGTTCGCTGTAACCACAGGTTGTTCATTAACGATAATAGTCTTTTTTGCAGTTGTTACAGGCTGACAAGATGAATTGGCAGTAAGCGCAACGGTATAAATTCCTGCTTTACTAAATAGAAACTCTGCATCTTTTGAGTCAGCACTAGTTCCATTAACAAATACAGGAGCGGCAGGGCCTTCAATAACCCATTTAAATGAATTAGGAGCTCCATCAGCGTCATCAACAATAGATGAATTGGTAGTTTTCACACTTGATGAAATACATGCAAGATCAGAGCTTAAAGTGAATGAGGGTTGAGGAGGGGCTTGAATTAAGATTGTTCGCTCAAGTGGAGATGCCTGGCAATCCGAGTTACTTGTCGACTCAAGTCTTATTGTATGAGGTCCTTTTGTGGTGAAGGTGTATTTCAGAGCATAGGTAATAGGTACCCCTGTAACCGGTGTCACTAAAACATTGTCTACATACCAAAAATACTGCACATTGTTGTTGTTACACTCTGGTGAGGTTGAGCTAGGGTTTTCGCCTGCCACAGAGTTATTTCCAATAGTCAATTGCGTGTTAAGACAGGCAAACCCCGGAAGTCCAAACCGGTTTTCTGGTTGGGTAACTACTTTAGCCTGGGTTGATACCGGGGTTCCAATTTCATTACAAAAAGGACTCATCAATTGCATCCCTATTCCGAACACGTTATAGTAACGCACACTACCTAAAACAACCTGACTCCCACAGGATGATCTGGAGTAACTGTGTTCAACAATACCTCCCTTGTTTTTGATCTGATTTATAGTGTAAGTTTCAATTGCCTGATCACCCCAATTTATGCGATACGTATAACCCGGGAAGTTAGACTGAATACCACTACTGGAAGACGTACTTTCCACCCCATATTTTAAAGATCCATTCGGCAAACAAACAGTATTGCTGCCAAAAGTACTGAAAGGCGTGTTCTGGGTGGTATTAACAATGAAATAAGAATATGTAGAGATAACGCCATTTAGCTCAGCTTTGACTGTTAAAGTGTAATAAGTTACATCTGCAATTAACTGAACGGTTGAAACCCCTTCGAATGAAAGTTGCTTAACATCTGTGGAAACAAATCCGTTCGTTGCCGTAGCAGTAACACGAGCTCCGCTGGTTGAACTATTAGTAAAGTTAAACCTGGTATTACTGCGACCTGATGCACAGCTACCGAATGTTTTTGGATTAGTGCTCAATGTTTGAGTTGGAGCATCAACGCTAGCCTGAATACCATTAGAATTGCTAACCATAAATGGACCAGAAGCTTCAGAAACTGTAACTGGTGCAGTTGATTTTATACGTACCTTATATGTTCCAGCTTGTAAGCCAGTAGGGAGTAAACCATTCACAAATGTTGTATAATGGCTATTGTAACTTCCGATTAATTGCTCGTTAGCAAAACTTCCGTTGCCATCAGATAGATATAATTTGAAGTCGTTGTTTGGCAGAAGTTCGCCTGAAGGATCATTTATTAATAGGGGCACTGATATTGTTGAGCCCTTACCGTAAGGTCCTGGTTCTATGGTTCCTATCGTAATGTTTTGTGCAATTGACCTGGATAAAAATGCACAAGTTAAAATTAGAAATAACGTAAATCTTTTAATCATCCGCACGTTTGAGAGTCCCCTCGTTTACTTAATTAATTTACTGGAAACATGCCCTTGTACGGGGCTCCGGTAAATCAAGGTTCAATTATATTATTTACTGAAAGTCACATTTACTCGAGACTATGCTCTCATACCCAGGCGGAATGGTGGAAATTGCCAGCGCCTGGCCAAGAATAGTTAGAGATGAGTAAATCGATAGAAATTAGTACGGAATTATATAACAAAAGTTACTATGTTAGTTGTGGGGATACTTGATTATATCATAATAACACAGATCTATAAGGCATAATTTTTGAGAAAACATGCTTAAACCTTAATATGAAAACATCCCAACCAGACAAAGTAGTAAAAACGTTACATACGATTTTATCTAGTGACGAGAAACAGGCTATTCGCGTAGCTATCGAAAGGTATAAGCAAACCGGCAAATTGGTAAATCTGAAAGATATCGATTTGTATAAAAAGAAGAAATCTCAGGACTGAGCAACAAGTACCCGGTCTGATCTTAGGTGTAATTGTATTTCTAATAAAGCCCTAAACTTTTTGTAACCCGCACAGCCAGGAAAATAGGCATGGAGGAACATAAGATGCCCCCCGTCCTCTGTTTTTAATACTGAAGGATGCCCGGGAGCCGCCCAGCTTTTTGTTGATTGGATCAGTTGCTTCTCTGATTTTATATAAGGGCCTTTAAGGTGTTTAGAAATAGCTACACCAATCCCATATTGATCAGTAGAGAAGTCATTACCCGCATAAAATAAATAATAATGATTTTCGTGTTTGGTTACCCACATGCCTTCTACAAGATGAGCTTCCCATTGCATGTCGTTTTCAAGTATTTTAACTTTTTCCCCGATAAGAGTTTTGCCGTCATCTGCTAGTTGTTGTATAAACATAGGAGTTCGCATAAATTTCAATATCTCCTTAATTCTATCTTCAATAATCGTTTTCTCCTGTGCCAGTTCTTTCAAGGATTCTTCAAATTCTGTAAAGCGCTCTATCACTGCTTCGATCAGGATTTGCAGTACAAAAAATCTCTCCATTGCTTCAAGATCCTTCGCCCATGGCCAGAAGGTGATAATCAGTGCCGCTGTTTTTTGATCGCTACCTGCAGGAAAAAGGAAAGGAATACATTCTGGGTTTTTATATAATAATTCAGCTAGCTTCTGAGGCCATACATCATTATTGTCTTCTTTCCAGAACAGATAGACATTCTTTTCGTCTTCCACAAAAAGATGAGGGTCAATTACATTCCCTTTTATTAGAGGTTCTGGTTCTGCCTCAAAAGGTCCTTCCGGATGAGATGCCCTTGCCAGACCAAGGCAAAGTTCCTTGGTATGTTTATCACGGGCTACAAAATAAACACGAAACTCCTTTCCAACCTGATGCATCTCCGGCGCCCAAAAGTCGGCAATGGATTCGCCGTCAGCTGCCCATTCTGGTTTAAAACCTTCCGGGAATATATAGGAGCAAAATTGCCAGTCCACAAGATTTCTTGATTTAATAATAGGGAAGGCGTTTGGAGCATCATTTGAAGTGCTTACTAAATAATAAATGTTTTCACCCTGTAATTCTACTTTCATTATTGCCGGGTCGCCATATCCGTAATGCATATTAGAATCGAGATTTTCAGTGAGAACGGTCCTGTAGTCGAAAGAAAAATCGGGTACAGCTTTTTTGATCTTTCGATTATGAGGAACGCTTGTACCAAAATCTGCAGATAGCCTTTGAAAAAAGTTCAGAAAAGCATTATGTTCTTTGCTTTCTACGTCATCGCTTATTTCAATTTTGTTTCCATTACCATTGGTCCTTTCTCTAATAGTAAATATCCGGCTTTCCTTCAGGCGATGAATATTGTTTTTTATGCTGATTTCAAATCCAAAAGGCGATTCAGACGGTGTACTCAGTTCGATAAGCTTATCATTGATCTTCATAATAAGAGCCGAACAAGTTTTAAGCCGGTTATGTTGGCTTCACCTTTTATTAATTACGATCCATTAATAAATAATTCGCCCGTTGATCATATCCAAAAGAGCCTTATCCGGCATTATCATTGTTATGATTGAGAAAAACATCTAATGAAAGTAGGAGACTTAATAAATCCGGTTGAAAGCGAATACGATATTGCAGCCATAATGGGCGGCTTGTATGGAGATGGAATTATAGGACTTAAAGGTGCCTTTAGCCGGGAATGGGTGCAGCAACTGGGTGAAGACATTGCAGTATTATATGAAGATGCACTGAAAAGACCTGGTGGAGCAGTTGGGCGCGGACCGAAGCGGCATTATGTCGAGATACATCCTGAAAATATCCGCGGCTTTGTTGATCTGGTTACCCATCCCTGGGTGACAACAGTCTGTGAAGCAGTACTTGGACCGGAGTACAGGGTAGTTGAAGTAGGCTTTGATGTACCAAATCCTGGCGCAAAAGATCAGCCCTGGCATCGCGACTTCGCTGCCCCCCCAGACACTGTGCACGGAAGAAGACTGAATTCTCTGGCCTTTAATATCACTACTGTTGATGTATACGAAGACATGGGCCCCTTTGTTATTGCCCCAGGAACACAATGGGATCTTGCAGAGGCTTTCGAACATGACATGTTCCCACCCAAAGATCTGTACGAAAGATATGAATTAAAGGCTCAACGTAAAATGCCTAAGATGGGCGATATATCCGTTCGGTCAGCTTTAACTATTCACAAAGGAACAGCAAATGTTTCCGATAAATCACGCCCGGTACTGGTTTTAGGAGTGGATGCACCTGGTGCTATAAATGCAGAGCGTCACGATCTTCAGGTCACCCACGAGTATTTTGAAAAATTACCCGACTATGTAAAACGTCATTTAACCTACCGTCTTGTCAGCAAATTGGAACCTATCGTCCAGGCTCATACTATTGAAGGATTAATGATGGGAGAGGCTTAATGATGGCGAAGTGGGTTGAGGCTGGCTTATGGGGATTACTCTCAGGCACAGCTCTGGTACTAGGATCCCTTTTCGGTTACTATTTTAAAATCTCGCAGAAACTCGTAGCGCTGATAATGGGATTTGGAGCAGGTGTCCTTATATCTGCTTTATCCTTTGAGTTGATGGACGAAGCCTTTACCAAAGGAGGTTTTTTGGCAGCTGCGACCGGCTTTATAATTGGTGGCCTTATTTATTCTGGCGCTAATTATCTATTGAATTCTTCTGGCGCGAAACATAGAAAAAGGTCCGGGGAGCAACAGGCCTCAGAGAAAGAAGCACCAGGTAGCGGGATGGCAATTGCATTAGGCGCACTCCTTGATGGAATACCTGAAGCAATTGCCATCGGAATTAGTATGATCCAAGGTGGAGCAGTAAGCGTTGCTACAGTTATTGCGATATTTATTTCAAATGTCCCTGAGGGGCTTTCAAGTTCCGCAGGTATGAAAAAGGCAGGCCGATCTAAGAAGTTCATTTTTGGTATCTGGACAGGTATCGCTCTTATTACTTCAATAGCATCGATATTGGGATACTCTGTTTTTAGTCATCTTTCCCCCGCAATTATAGCGGGGACTATCGCTCTCGCAGCCGGAGCAATCCTAACCATGTTGGCTGATACGATGATACCTGAAGCTTTCGAAAAGGGGCATAATTGGGTCGGAATAATTACTGTTTGTGGCTTCTTAATCGCTTTTATGCTGTCTAAGTGGTCCGAGCATTAGCCAAAACTGAAACTTATTTATTGCAAGCCTGTTCATATTATAAGGTAACACCATCTTCTTGACCTTATAAACTAAAATACGAGGAGGCTATTCTTGGGCCTTATTATCTATGGCGAAAACTAAGACTAAAAAAGTAGATAGCACAGCGGGGAATGAAAAGGCTGAAAGTCTTTTGGGCTCGAGTAATGAAGAAATTGTAGAAGGAATAACACCCCACCTGGAGAAGATACCAGAAAGTCCCTTTCCGGAAGCTATAATGCCCATGTTAGCCACACTGACGGATAAACCATTCGACGATCCGGATTGGTTCTATGAGGTAAAGTGGGACGGCTATCGTGCTTTGGCCTTCGTTAAAGATAGGGAAGTAGAGCTCAAATCAAGGAATAATAAATCGTTCAATGAAAAATTTTATCCAATCCATAGTTTGCTCCGAACCTGGAAACTCAATATTGTTTTGGATGGAGAAATTCTGGTTCTTAATGAAAAAGGGGTATCAGATTTTGGCGCACTTCAGAATTGGAGAAGTGAAGCCGACGGCGAACTTGTCTTTTATGTATTTGATATACTGTACCTGGAAGGGAAAAATTTAATGCAGTTACCATTGAGGCATCGCCTGGAATTGTTGAAAAAGGTTCTACCGACGGATGATGACAGGGTAAGAATAAGCAAGGTCTTTGAAGCTAAAGGAACGGAGTTCTTTGAGGCCGCAGGAAAAATGGGCCTTGAGGGTGTAATCGCCAAGAGGGCGGATAGTACTTATATCCCCGACTTTAGATCAAAAGACTGGTTGAAAATCAAGGTCCATCAACGCCAGGAAGTAGTAATTGGCGGATTTACTAAAAATGACGGATCCTCCAAGCTTTTCAGTTCCTTATTGTTAGGTGTATATCAACAAGGAAAGTTCCAGTATGTCGGCAAGGTAGGAACTGGTTTCTCTGGTAAACTGCAAAAACAGATGATGGAAAGTTTCAAGCCTTTCATTACTGACGTTTGCCCGTTTGTTTACGAACCTGATTATAATAAACCCTCCCGCTTCAGACCCAATCCTCCTCATGCTACAGCAACCTGGTTGAAGCCTGAACTGGTTTGTGAAGTCAGTTTTGCTGAAGTAACCTCCGACGGGGTTTTTCGCCATCCATCGTTTGAAGGAATGAGGGAAGATAAGAAAGCTTCAGATGTAATGAGGGAGGTATCCACGCCCTTGAATGAAGCCGTTCCCGAAGTCACCGAGCTTCAACGAACGATGGTGTCAGCACCAAAGCCGGTGCCAAAAAAGACTCTGCTAAACCCGAAGGACGAAACGCAGGTTAGGCCAATTAACGGACACGATCTTAAGTTTACAAATTTAAGTAAGCTGTATTGGCCAGACGAAGGTATTAGCAAGCGCCATCTTTTCAATTATTACTACCAGGTGGCCGAATATATTTTGCCTTATTTGCAAGATCGCCCACAATCTTTAAACCGGTTTCCAAACGGTATAAAAGGTAAAAGCTTCTATCAGAAAAACGTTAAGGAAACCGCACCAGAATGGGCTGAGACTTTCCCTTATATCACCAGCGATGGGGAGCATAAGGAATTTTTGGTTGTTACGGATGAAGCTAGCTTAATGTGGATGATCTCTTTAGGCTGTATAGAGGTTAATCCCTGGTTCTCTCGTACTCAATTTCCCGATAATCCTGATTATTGCGTGATTGATCTTGATCCTGATAAAAATACTTTTGATCAGGTGATTGAAGCAGCCAACGTAGTGAAGAGAGTATTAGATGCTATTAATGTGCCTTCATACTGTAAAACCTCAGGTTCTACAGGAATGCATATCTATATTCCGCTGGCAGCTAAATATACCTATGATCAATCCCAGCTATTTGGTAGACTTATTGCAAATATAGTTCATAAAGAAATACCTGATTATACAAGCGTAGAACGTTTTATCGCAGAACGAAAGGGGAAGATGTATGTCGATTTCTTACAAAACCGTCCTGGAGCAACCATAGCTGGTCCGTATTCTCTGCGGCCTAAACCCGGTGCCACAGTAGCAATGCCACTTCACTGGGATGAAGTAAAACCTGGACTACAGATGAAGGATTTCACCATACATAATGCTGTTTCGAGACTAAAGACAGAGGGCGACCTTTTCAGGCCAGTATTGGAAGAAGGGATAGATCTTATGAAAGCAGTGGAAAAAGCAAAAAGTGTATTTGGAAGCTAAATATCTTGCAGTTCTTATGAACTGCAAGATAGCATGGAGCATCCCGCTTTTTCGTTCGCCCAGTCTGGCCGTTTATTTACAAATTCATCGAACTTGTCTGAATAGGGCTCTTTGATAGCTTTTTCAAGTTTCAGGAACAGCTCATTATTGCCGTTCTGTAAGTCTTGTATCGCCTGGTGTAGCAGATAATTCCTAAGGATAAATCGCGGATTAGCTTTCCGCATAACTTCCAAAGAAATTTCTCTTGTACAGTTATTTGCCTTTATTCGTTCAAGGTACTTACTTATAAGATCAAACAGGTCGGCTTCATCTTTATCGGTAAGTAATTGGTAAAAGCTGCTCTGAAAGTGTTTAATTATTGCTTGCCTTCCGCCACTTGCAATTTCCACCTCAAGGTCTGCGAGTAGCTGATAAAAGATAGTCATGTCTGGCTGCACCTGTGCCAGGAAGGTTTCAAATTGATCGATTAAGACCACATCCTCTGATCTCACCTTGTCCAATCCCAGTTTATTCCCTTTCATATGGTAATATTGGGTCCAGAAAAGATCCTCATATCCTTCGATAACTTCAACCAGAGGTTTAGTGTCGGGGAATAGAGGGGAAAGTGCTCCTGCAAGGCAACCTAAATTCCATTGTGCAACACCCGCCTGCTGACCAAATGCATATCTTCGGCCAGGCAGATCTGTGGTATTAGGAGTAAATGCAGGATCGTAAGCATCAAGAAAAGAATAGGGACCGTAGTCAATGGTAAGGCCAAGTATTGACATGTTATCCGTATTCATCACTCCATGTACAAAACCAACCCTTAGCCATTCTGTAACCATAAAGGCGGTTCTTTTCACTATCTCTTTGAACCAGGTTATAACTTTGTCTTCACCTTCGATATGAGGATAATGGATTGCAATCGTCCAATCAACCAATTTTCTGAGGTTATCCAATTCATTACGGGAAGCAAGCATTTCATAATTACCGAAGCGTAAAAAGGAGGGGGCTACACGTGCTACAATTGCTCCCGGTTCGTACTCCGCATGACCATTATAGAACATGTCCCTAAGTACCGGATCTCCTGTACTTACCAGGCTCAGTGCTCTGGTAGTTGGAACTCCAAGGTGGGCCATCGCTTCACTCATTAAATATTCTCGCACAGAGGAGCGCAGTACAGCCCGTCCATCTGCGCGTCGAGAATAGGGAGTAGGGCCTGCTCCTTTTAATTGTATTTCCCAGACCTTTCCCGCTGAAGTTGTGAGTTCACCAAGCGTTATAGCCCGGCCGTCGCCAAGCTGGCCGGCCCAGTTCCCGAACTGGTGTCCTGCATAGCAGGCTGAATAAGGCTGCATGGAAGGCGTTACCAGGTTACCTGCCAACATCTTAACATCCTCTTCATCTGGATTTGACAATCCCAGGCCCAATGCTACTTCATCTGACCACCCTATCAGGGAAGGTTTAGTAACAGGGGTTGGTAAAGCTTTACTGTATAAAACTCCAGGCGTCTGCCGGGGATGAAGGTCTCCGCTCAGATCTCCGGGAAAGCTTTCTGTAAAGGAATTATTGAATATTATAGAATGGAGGTTTTTCATCGAATCTTAAAAATTGAAATCAAACTACTTTCTTAACGGGCGTATGTATAATAAGTGTGCAAAGTCTGCATTTTTTCTTTAACTAAAGAACTAATGCTTCTTATTCGCTTGTACCTAAATTCCTGCCTGATTATCCTCAAAAGAAATATTCTTACCATTGACCTTCCTTTTAGATGCGTTTCAAAATCTTTAAAGCTACGGAGTTGAATCGGACTTGAATCGGATTTGAATCGGATTTAAATGGGGTTTTGAAATAATCAGGTATTAATCAAGAGTTAATGTGGGTGGAAGGAATATAAGATAAGGCGATAAAAGCGAGTAAAATGAGAATTATTAAGTCAAGCCGTTTTAAGGATACGATTGAGTGGTTTAGAGGAGCAGCTACTTTCGGCAAAAGTACGGTTTTTGCAAAAATACAAAAAGCCTTGATTGGGGATCAGGGCTTTTTGATGAGTGTTTAAAGTGTAAATGAGTCTATATGAGTTGTGAATATATCTACAATTAGGATGCCAGAGCATGATTAGCTATGTTCTCATGGTGATTTTTTGAATTTTTCCGCTTTTAAGTACATCTAATGTATTTTAAATAAGAAAAAAGAGCGAAAAAGGGACACTTTTTAGAACACTTCTATAGAATACTTTACAGCCTCCATATGGTCCTCTTCGCGGCCTTCCATAAAAAGTACAACTTTGTACTCAGTAAGATTATCATTGAAGCCAAGAAACATTCTTCTTAGGCATCGCTGAATAATAGGAGCCAGATATAAATAGAGGTTTTCACAGTAATGTTCGAAGTTCTGTTTGGCTTCTCTATCGTAAAAGTCTTCCCGATTAAAGTCTGACATGTTTATGGTCAGAATACCGGCATTATAAAATCCGCTGATCAACTCGTTTCGTATGCCTGGTGATAGCCTCTCTATCCATTCTTCGGGCAATTCTTCAAAAATTGTATTATTGAGAGTGTTACTTATTATTTGACGATAGAGATTTAGCATAATCTATTTTAATAGGTATAAAGCTTTTTTCAGGCTTTTAACCTCTCATAACTAATCAATAGTTACCCCTAAAAAAACAAAATTGTTTGTATCTGTTTACAACTTTTACCATTATTTCTCCTCTGGTAAATGTTCATTTTTTCTATATGCCTAAAAATCAAGGCTAAAGAATAAACCGTTTTTCATTTCTAATATTTGATATTCACTCCTATTTATGGATAGGAGGTGTAGTACTTCATAAATGTTCGTTAAAGTTCTGCATTTATTACCAAAGTACAGCCTGAAAAATGATTATTTTAAAATTAATGACAGGAGGTGAAGGAGGTGGGCCGAAGATAGTATGGAGTATGAGTGGATATTTAACTTGTAAAAAGGCGTAGATACATTATAATTTCATATCATATTGAGGCTAAACAATAAGGGCTGCCTATCAATTATGTGATAGACAGCCCTTATTGTCTGACCTGAATTATGATCGCTTAATTTTTTACAAATTCTGCGTTAGCATTTAAGGTTACGTCATCTCCAACAACTGCAGAAGGAACCTTAGCGCCAATGCCAAAGTCAGAACGTTTGATCACACCTGACACTTTCCATCCAGATATAGTTTTTTTGTTCATTGGGTTAACTCCGATGTTTGCCGTTGCATTAAGTTCAACTGGTTTAGTTACTCCATGCAGAGTTAGATTACCTTTTACTTTGTATTTTTTATCCGCAACTTTTTTTACAGAGGTGCTTTTGAATGATAAGGTGGGGAATTTTTCTGTGTCAAGAAAATCAGCATTCTTAACGTGGGCGTCACGCTGATCGTTATCTGTATCAACTGAATTGGTTTCTGCTGAAAGTTCCACTGAAGCATCAGAAAAATCGTCTTTTGTCGATTTTACAGTTGCATCAAATTTCTTGAAAGATCCTTCTACGTCAGATACCATCATGTGAGAAACACTGAAACCGAGTTTTGCGTGCGATTTGTCCAGGTTCCAGGTGGCATCTGCGAATCTGAATGACAATAAGGCAAGTCCTATACCTGCTGCTGAAAATAATGTTAGCTTTTTCATTTTAATTAATGTTTTGCCTGTCTGCTTGTTTGATCTGCAAACTTACATATATTTGCTATATAATAGTAAGTACTATACTTTAGTATAGCACTATACATAAATATAGCGTCTATGGAACTTGTTGAAAAAGAGGAGCCTAAAGTTCACAGTAAGTGTTTGAAAATGATTGTTCCAGTCAGGGATGCACTTGATATCCTAAGTGGAAAATGGAAACTTCCTATTATCATCTCCTTGTCCTTTGGTAACAAGAGGTTTAGGCAGATTGCCAATGAAATTCCTAATATTACCGACAGGATGCTTTCAAAGGAGCTACGTGATCTTGAAGAGAACCAATTGGTAAAACGCACAGTCTATGATACTTTTCCTGTAACGGTTGAATATTCAATGACAGAATATGGAAAGAGTCTGGACGATGTGATAGATGCCTTATGTGAATGGGGTACCGAGCATAGAAAGCGTATTGCCGGTAAAGATATTTAGAAGATCTCTCTTTTCCCTTTTATTGCTTTTGTGAAAATTTCTCCATAATAGTGAGGAATTTTGGGAAGGAAATGTAACGTTTGTGACAGACAACCGTAGACATCGCCATAAAAGGGGCTCTGCTGATCCATTTCTTAAAAGCAGAGTATGATGAGTTCATGAAAAAAATAATTGCAGCGTTTTTATTGCTGCTGCCACTGTTATGCGCGTCTCAAACGAAGAGCATTGTTGTTCCATTTTCTTTCAAACTTAGTACTGCAGGTACTACAAGCGCCGGCGTTTATTCTACAGATAATGTTCTGGTCCGAACTTTATGGAGCGGCATTAAGTATGGTCAGGGGACTTTCTCAGAAAAATGGGATGGATTAGATGATGAAGGCCGGCTTGTAACTGCAGGCAAATATCAAATTAAGGTACTTTCTAATAACGTCACTTATACATGGGAGGGTGTTATTGGTAATACATCTAGTCAATTTTCGGGAACTAGTGTAGTCCATTCCTACGAATCATTGAGAGGAGCGGTGATTAAAAATAACTTTATCTATTGCGCAGCAGGTTATAACGAGGGAAATACTGCTCAATTCAAATTACCTGTTGCAAATCCCCAAACAAAAAGCTTCATACTACCGGCAACTCATACAACCTCGCAAGCTTCCTTATTTGTTGCTGCTGACGATGTGAACGTATATTGGGCTGGTCTAGATCCGTTCGATAATAAGAAATGGTTTGTTTTTGCTACTCAGCAATCTGACGATAAGCAAGTAAATTTTACATCTGGAGTTTCCATAAAAACAGTTAATGGCATCACTTACACTTCAGCTATAGACACTGCCAATAATCTTACCGGTACTATAAGTGGTCTTGCGGTACAGCAGAGAGGCGCTTTTCTATTTGTGTCGCATAAAGAGCAAAACAGGCTGGATGTAGTAAATAAAACTACAGGAGCAGTTGTGCAGCGAATCAGCTCTTTTAGCGCTCCTCAGGGCCTGGCAGTAGATGGGAATGACAACTTATGGGTTATATCCGGAACTTCCTCCGTTCAGAAATTTACAGTTGGTACAAATGGTACTTTGTCAGCTCCCTTGCTTAGTTTAACAGGACTTGTTAGTCCTCTTGCTTTAGCCGTGTCCCCTGATAATTTAACCGTTGCAATTTGTGATGGTGGTAGTTCACAGCAAGTGAAAGCCTTCAATAATGCTACCGGTGCTATTTCCTGGACACTAGGGCAGGCGGGCGGTTACGCCACTGATGCTACAGTGAATGATAATAAGTTTTATTTTGAAGATGTAGATAAAAGGGTATTCAGCTTTATTACATTTCAGAGTGACGGTTCCTTCTGGATAGGAGATAGTGGTAACTGCAGGATGCAACAATATTCTCCGGCACGTACTTTCGTTAAAAGAGTCATGTATCTGCCCCGTACGTATGTTATGGGAGTGGATTCAAATAATCCTAATCGTGTATTTGCTAACTATCTGGAATTTGCAGTAGATTATACTAAAAATTTGGCTGCCGATAATGATTCATGGAAGCTGGTAAAAAATTGGGGCTATACGGTACCGGTCAGCTTAAACAATCAGTATTTGCGTTTGAAGGGTGTGGTTACTCTGAGTAATGGCAGAACTTACGCCATGCAACGAAATGCTTCTACCAAGTTTTCGATAATAGAATTGATGAATGGTGGTACCATCCGAATTACAGGAGTGGAGACACCCGACTTAACCTGGAGCCTTGCTAAAGATGGATCATTATATAAACAGGCTTATTCTGGCGGAAATGCAGTATGGTCGAAAAAAGCTTTTTTAGGTTTTGATGCATCTAATAATCCCATATATGAGGCGGAAAAAACCTTTGGGTCGGTTGCATCCACTGCCATGGATCCTATTCCTTCCGGTGCAAGAAGGCAATCAGGTGAAATTACTTCTTCCAATATTATGATTTCATTTAATGGTTCGCTCCCTTCTACAGACGGTACTGATTTTTACCACTTGGGAGGAGTTGCCCTGGGAGAGAACCGCTGGAAGTGGAAAACCGCGATCAGTACACATAAAAATTATACAGGTGAGTTTCCTAAGGACGGGCGCTATGATATAGGTAATGGGGTTCAGTACGCGGGTAGTATCGCTATGGCCCTTGAGCGCAATATTTTCTGGGGTTATAATGGAGAGTTTTGGAAAAATAATCAGACTAATAAATGGAATCATATTTACGATAATGGATTGTTCGTAGGTCAGTTCGGAACAGTGGGTGTAGATGTTAAAGACGAAGAGGCGCCAGCTGGAATGGCAGGAAACTGCTTTTCTCCTGCTATCGTTAAAGTTGGCACTGCCTATTATTTATACCATAATGACGAGAGCTTTCATAGCGGGGTGCATCGCTGGAAAATTAATGGACTTAATAGTATTGCTGAAAGTGTAATACCGGTTGAATTGAATGCAGGTGGGCGGGGGCTATTAGGGCAATATTATGATGACGTTGATTTAGATAATGTGAACCAGAGAAGCGTAAGGGTAGATAGTTTGGTTAACTTTGATTGGTCTAGTGGTAAGCCTGCCAATACGAATATCAAGAATACGGATAATTTTTCTGTTAGCTGGACTGGTTACATCTCACCTTTATATACTGAAAACTATACCTTCTATACCAAAGCCGATGAAGGAGTGAGACTATGGGTTGATGGTAAGCTATTGATCGATAAGTGGACAGCCTCTAATATTGCGACTGAAAACAGCGCAAGCATTTCCATGACTGCAGGAAAAATGTATTCCATACGCCTGGAGTATTTCGAGAAAACAGGTAACGCCTCTGTATCTCTTCTTTGGTCAAGTGCCCGGCAATTAAAGGGTGTGGTGCCTCCTTCTGCTTTATTTCCAGCCGATCCTACAGATAATACCTCGGGAATTGATTTGATGGAGAAGGTGCCTGTTAATTCAGTACTTCCAAATGGAATGTATGGTTGGACGAGGAACCTGGCAAATGAAGACTACACTTTGTCATACGCTCAATGGTGGAGTGTCAAAACAAATGTACGGTCCAGTTTAAGTCAGAAGTCGCCTGATGTGGCGACACGCTTTCGTCAGACTGCAGGATCCTATACTTTAACAAGAAATCTTGGCACAGTGCCTTGTACTATAACTGGCTGGAAAATTACGGGAAATGTAAATTACGATGGTAATTACGAGAACCAAACGGGGGGTGGTAGTTACCTTGATGTACTTGATAATTCAGGAAAGGTTATTGTTAGATTTTATACTAAAATAATTTATGGATCCACAAACCAGATATATATATATGCTAATGACAAAGTTATTGCCCAAGCCGCCCAAAATTTAATCAAACCCGTCCTCAGTACCTTTCAACCATTAGAACTTAGTGCCTCTGCCTCTGGTATTGTAGTTAAATACGGTACATATGCACCGGTTACCACTACGGTTTTTGATCCTTTAAGCAATTGGAGAGCTCCAAAAGCAATGCAGCTTTATTTTTGGACTTCGGCTGTCAATGGGAATAATTACGATAGGAATATTTCGCTGGAGGGTTTTAAATATAGTGTTGAGTCTCTAAACGATAACGCTTCTGCGCCTGTGATCACTTCAAGTCAGAATGCGGTTGCCGCTACTTTAAGTGTAGCTGAAAATACGCTTCAGGTGACTAAAGTTACAGCCAGCAGTTTAGCCTACCTTACTTATTCTATTAGTGGAGGGGAAGATAAGAACTGGTTTTTCATTGATCCCCAAACCGGCAATCTTGCGTTCAAATCTTCTCCGGATTACGAAATGCCAAAAGATCTTGATGGGAACAATAGTTATGTTGTTAAAATAAGAGTTTCTGACGGGGTGTTTTATGACGAGCAATTATTGACCATTAACGTGGTGAATGTAGATGAAAATTCTTCTTCAATGGTGGTCCTGGGTTTTCCCGAAGCGGAGACGCAGGATAGTCGAACAAGAGACACAGAAGAAAGAAGGGTGGTAGCTTATCCAAATCCTTTTGCCAGTAATTTAAGTGTTCAATTTTCAAATCATCTGGGGGAGAAAGTTAGACTAAAACTGATAAATGTACTTGGCCAGGTGCTGGAAAATAGAGAGCTGGATATCGATAATAAAAGCTACTCCTACAGTTTTAATAATGCAGTTTTATTAACACCAGGTTTTTACTTTATTAACATTAACGGAAAATATATTAAAGAGCAGTTTAAAGTACTTAAGTATTAAGGTAATAAAGCCGTTTTTTTTGCTTTGGTTTACAGTTTTTACAGTAAACGCGAAGAATCTTTACGATTTTAATGAAAATTAATGCAAGTTTTTTCACTTGGGGGAAATACGTAACTAAGTATTGTTACGTATTTTTTTGAAGTTATCTTAAAAAATATGCTGATGGAGGATTAGAGATTGAGTTTATCGTAATTTGTTTTGCTTTTTTTAAAAAAATCGTAAAAGTTTTAATTTTTGATAAATGAGTATAAAATGTGAACTTTTGTTGCTAATATTGGAATAATTAATACGCATTTCTACCACAATCGTACATCTATGAATGAAAAACTATCACACCTTATATGGGTAGTAATTTTGGGAAGCTTGTATTCCTGCAGTTCTTATAAGAAAGTTCCATATTTCCAAGACTTAAACACAGAAGAAAAAACTATATCGGGAGCTGCTTATGTTCAGCCTGTTATCAATAAAAATGATATTCTCGAAATTAAAGTAACAGCTGCCAATCAGGAAGCTCTAAATACTCATTCATTATCGGCAGAAAAGGGTGCCGAAAGCCGTTTTATTGTTGATCATTCAGGTCAGGTAAAAGTTCCGCTCATCGGATTGGTTAAAGTTGAAGGTATGACAACAAATGAAGCTGAGAATGTATTAGAAAAAAGCTTTTCAAAAGTTGTTAAAGAACCGTTGGTTAACGTTCGTCTAGCCGATTTCAAGATTTCGGTACTTGGAGATGTAGAGAAACCTGGTGTTTACTCAATACCTTCAGAACGCGTTTCTATTCTTGAAGCTCTTGGTTTAGCTGGTGATTTGAGACTTACAGCTGAAAGGGATAACGTTCTGTTGATCCGTGAGAAGAATGGGGAGAAAACGTTTAGTAAAATTGATTTGACCTCTAAAAAAGTTTTTAATTCCCCCGACTTTTATTTGCAAAAGAACGATGTTATTTATGTGAAACCTGGAAAGGCTGCTTATGCTGCTTATGAAAAGGCGCCAAAGGTCACATCATTAGTAATATCAGTTGCTGCAATATTTGTGAGCTTAGGTTTACTACTAACGAGATAATATAAAACTTTCTGTTGCTTACAGAATAAGGTTCCTGTACTTATCTACCTTTAAAATCTTACCCCTATGAAAAATCAATCAACGATTTCCTCAGAACTTCCCTTTGAGTATAAGAGATCTACGCTCTCTTTTAAGGAAAGCTTCCTAAAGTATGTTTATCACTGGCCCCTGTTTTTATTAGGCCTTTGTGTTACACTAGGTATTGCCTACTATTATCTCCGTACAACAAAGCCTTTGTACGAAGTTAAATCCACTATCTTAATTAAAGATGAGAACCAGTCTGCTGACGATAAATATGTATTGCAGGAGATTAATGTTGCGCAGGGTTCTAAAGTTGTAGACAATGAGATGGAGTTTATCAAGTCTTTAGACATTGTTAGCAAAGTTGTTGAAGAACTGCAGTTGAATGTCTCATATGAGCAAAAAACAGCTTTTTCCGGCAGAGAACTGTATAAATCTTCGCCCGTTAAGCTTGTGATGATTGCGCCAAAAGAAGGATTTTCTGCACAAGCTTTAAATATCCACCTAAGTAATAATAAAAGCTTTACCATTAAAAGGGAGGATGGGAGCGTAACTGAACTACCCTTCAATACTGTTTTGACAAGCTCCTTTGGAAAATGGAAACTTGTACCTGCTGAAAATTTTGATTCTTATCAGGGTTCAACTATTACGATGTCTATTGTTCATCCTGACGTAGCTGCTTCCCGGTACCAATCCATGATAAAAACATCCCTTCAAAATAAATCTACGCCATTTGTTAATTTAACCATTAATGAAACGGTGCCTCAGAGAGGAGAGGATATTTTGAATGGCGTTATGAGATATTACAATGAGGCTTCGATTTCCGATAAGGACCAATTGACCCGCGGTACTCTTAATTTCATAGATCAGCGTTTAGAGTCATTAAGCAAAGAATTAAATCAGGCTCAAAATAAGGTTGTAGGTTTTCGTAGCAGTCAGGGTTTGACAGACATCACTTCAGAATCTCAGGCTTATTTAGCAGGAGTGCAAAACAGCGATGCTAAACTAAATGAAATAGATGTACAGTTAGATATCATAAAAAAAGTAGAAAGCTCGATGAATGCAAATGAAAGCATTACTAACGCTGCTACAGTTGGATTAACAGATCCTATTTTAAATAACCTGATTGGGAAATTATCAGAATTGGAGCTTGAAAGGGATAGGCTAACAGCTTCTACTCCAGAGAACAGCCCGATCTTTGATCCTATTAAAAGTCAGATTGCCACCACCAAGAGATCTATAAAGAATAGCATTTCAAATATTCGCCAATCCTTGGTAAGCACAAGGGAAAACCTGGTAGCTTACAACTCAAAATTTGAGACTTCTATCAAAAATATTCCTTCTCAGGAAAGAGAATTGGTAGACATGAAGCGGATGCAAAGCATCAAGGAAGATCTTTACGTATACCTGCTTAAGAAAAGAGAGCAAATCTCGCTAAGCTACGCATCAACTTTAGTAGATGCCCGGGTAATTAATATGGCAAGACCAACTGGTGCAAAAAGTCCTGCTACTGCTCAGGTCTATGCAATTTGCTTTCTACTAGGGCTAGTTATTCCGGCTGGGATCATATTTGGACGAAACACCCTGAATGATAAGGTGATTAGTAAAGCTGAGATTGAGGAAGAGCTTGAACTACCAGTAATTGCAGAAACAGTTTATGAAAGATCCAACAATCCTCTTGTTGTAACGGCTAATCTACGGACAGCACTCGCTGAGCAATTTAAATATTTACGCAGTAACTTATATTATCTGCATCAGTTAAAGACAGGCAGGGTAACATTGGTTACATCAAGCGTAGGGAACGAAGGAAAGAGCTTTATAAGTTCAAACATGGGAGCTTCACTTGCTTTGGCTGGTCGGAAAACGGTAATTCTTGAGTTGGATCTGAGAAAGCCAAAGGTGTTGCATTTATTTGATTTACCGGTAGAGCGCCCAGGCATCACCGATTGGATCAGTGGCCGGGCGTCAGAATCAGAAATTGTTCAAAAAACATCTTATACACACCTTGATGTAATTGGATGTGGTACAATGTTGCCAAATCCTTCTGAATTACTGGAAAGTAATAAGTTAACTCAATTATTCGAGCTGTTGCGCAAGAATTATGATGACGTTATTATCGATAGCCCTCCTTTACATTTAGTTACAGATGCCTTAATCCTGGCACGTTTAAGCGACATTACTCTTTATGTTATAAGACAAGGCGTTACAAGTAAAGATGAGTTAAGCTTTATCCGTGAGCTGGTAAGCACAGATCGTTTGCCAAACGTAAATATTGTGTTCAATGCTATTCAGCGCGCTAGGTATGGATACGGATATAACTACGATACGAATTACTACGTGGAAAGCAAATCGAAATCATTCGCCTTCAATAAAATGGCATACAATTTTCTCCAGCGTTTCTAGCAGAGCTTAAGTCAAAATTGACATTCTGTTACAATAAACAGCTGTAAAATTACGGCTGCAGGGAATTCTTTGCCCTGGAAGTGACCCTCAAAATATGCTTATTCTGCTTAGGCTGATAAGACACCGTGCAGTTGACAAGGCTTTATTAACGGATAAAGCGACAAACATTACCTTTTCAGAGATAGATGCCCAGTTAGTCAAAAAACAAAATGTGACTGACCGGGCGAAGCCCTGAGGTTTCCTTAACAAAAACGCTATGAAAACAAACTGGTACGCCGTTTATACAAAGCCGAGATTCGAAAAAAAAGTAGCTGACAGCCTTTCTGCTATTGGCATTGAAAATTACTGCCCCCTAAATAGAGTAGTAAAGCAGTGGAGCGATAGACGTAAAGTTGTAGAAGAGCCTCTTTTCACTTCTTATGTTTTCGTTAAGATGAATCTGAAACAGCATTCGGCTATCAGGCAGGTTCCCGGACTAGTCAATTTTGTTTATTGGTTGGGTAAACCAGCTGTAATACACGATAGCGAAATCATTACTATTAAGGATTTTCTGAAAGAAGCTACCAATGTTCAACTGGAAAGAACAGCAATCAGAAATAATGCTGTTGTCAGAATCACTGCCGGATCTTTCATGAACATGGAAGGCCATATCATCAATGTGAATAAGAGAACCGTGAAAGTGGAGCTTCCCTCTATTGGTTGTGCTCTTGTTGCGGAGGTTAGCAAAGACTACGTAGAGGTTCTTGGAAATATTTATAAGGAGCCGGGAAACGATACAGTATTCCAGTATTGCTAGGTAGAACAGGGAAATTTGATGAGAGCAGCTTTAAATAATATTATTACCAGGCCAGGATATTCAAAGGTATTTGAATGGGGGCGATTAATTACAATCGCGGGATCAGCTCAAATACTGATTCAGGCAATTGGGTTAATTAGTGGCATTCTTATTATCCGCCTGTTACCAACTCAGGAATACGCACTTTATACTTTAGCCAATACCATGCTGGGTACGCTTACTGTTCTTGCCGACGGGGGTATTTCTGCAGGAGTGATGGCTCAGGGTGGTAAAGTTTGGAAGGAATCTGACAAACTTGGAGAAGTAATAGTCACCGGCTTGCAGCTTCGTAAGAAATTTGCACTGATGAGTCTGATCGTCGTGACACCCGTCCTGTTTTATTTACTAAGAGAGCACGATGCCAGTTGGTTAAGTTCAATCATGATAGTACTCTCCCTAATCCCGGCTTTTTTTGCCGCATTATCAGACAGTCTTTTGGAAGTTCCTTCCAAGCTTCATCAGGATATAGGGCGATTACAAAAAAATCAGGTTATGGTAAGTATTATGCGCCTGGTGCTGATCACTCTTTCCTTATTTGTGTTCCCGTTAACTGCCATTGCAATCATTGGTAATGGCATTCCCAGAATAATAGGTAATATAAAACTGAAAGAAATCGCTGCTGATTACGCCGACCTAACACAACAAAAAAGTAAGCGAGTAAGCGAAGAGCTTCTTCTTATGGTGAGGCGAATATTGCCTGGAGCGATCTATTTCTGTGTATCAGGGCAGATTACGATCTGGCTGGTATCCTTCTTTGGATCGACAAAAGCAGTTGCTGAAGTTGGCGCATTAAGCAGGTTAACAGTTGTTTTAAATGTTATCAGTACTTTGTTTTCTGCATTGATCATCCCTCGTTTTGCAAGATTAGGAAATGATAAGAAGAGTTTGCTATCCAAGTTTATGCAAATTCAGGCTGTGCTAACAGGAATAAGCATATTCATTGTGGGGGCAGTATATATGTTTCCCGGTGAAGTCTTACTGATTCTGGGGCACAACTATCAGGGTTTGAATCTTGAAGTTATCTTAATGACAGTTTCTTCGTGCATAGCAATGATGGGAGGATTAAGCTATACCCTTACTAACGCAAGGGGATGGGTTTTACCTCCGGCCCTGCACATCATGGGCAATATCGGTGTGCAGGTGCTTTTGCTAGCACTCATGGATTTATCCAATACAAAAAATGTTCTTATCTACTCAATCATCGTAACCCTGACAGGTTTTGTAATGCTTTTTGGCTTTTTCATTTACAAAGTTATAGTTATGAAAAGTGACGAAGCAGTAAAGGATTGAATTACGGTAAGAGCCAGTTGAGTGTTAACTCAAGTAAATAAAAAATGGTACATGAAGCATCCTCAAATTGCATTAGTCAGAGCTAAATTAAATAGAGTAGCACTTCAATGGCGGCGCAATTATTATAAAGCCTTAGGCTTGCAGATAGCCGAAGGCGGTACACTTGGTAAAATATTATGTGAGTGGCCAAAGCAAGTTGCGATAGGAAAGGATTGCCACATACAAGACGAAGTGCTATTTGGAGTAGCCAAGCCTTTTGAACCAGGGCCATCTATTCAAATTGGAGACAGAGCATTTATCGGCAGAAGATGTGAGTTTAACTGCAGTAGTAAAATCACCATTGGAAACGATTGTATGATTGCCAGTTATACGATACTCGTTGATGCTGGTCATGGAACTTTAAGAGATCACACAATGACAAGTCAGCCCGTATTAACAGGCGACATAGCAATAGGAGATGATGTATGGATTGGTGCTGGTTGTGTGATTTTAAAAGGTGTAAGTATCGGAAAAGGCAGCGTGATTGGCGCAGGTTCAGTAGTAAACAAATCAATACCCGAATATCAGATATGGGCCGGAACACCCGCAAGATTTATACGTGACCGTACCTGAAATAAACATACCTATGAATTCAGTAATTTGTACTCTTTTCGAAAAAAACTACCACTATGGTTTAGCAGCGTTGGCAAATTCCTTGTACAACAACGGCTATCGGGGAAGCATCTATGCAGGTTACAGAGGCGATTTGCCACCCTGGGCTAAAGATGTTAAAAAGAATGCTGTATGGAACTGGGAAAATAGTAGTTCCATAGATGTAGGCGAAGGTCTTCGGATCTATTTTCTTCCCTTAAGTACCGATTATCATTTAACGAATTACAAGCCAGATTTTATGCTGCAATTGCTTGATGGCCCGGCTTTCAATGCAAATAAGATCTATTACTTCGATCCTGATATAGTTATTACTAAAAAATGGAGCTTATACGAGACGTGGGTTGAAGGAGGGGTAGCTCTGTGTGAAGATGTGAATTCGCCAATGCCGAAAAATCATCCCCGCAGGCAAGCATGGCGTAAATTTTATGGGGAAAGAAATATAACCCTGACGTTTAAAGATGCAATGTATGCAAATGGTGGTTTTGTGGGACTCCACAAAAGGAATAAAGATTTTCTAATCATTTGGAAGATCATGCAGGAGAAAATGGCCACCCTGATTGGCGGACTTAATCGTTCTGCATTATCAGGAGAGAAGCTTCATGAAAGTCTTCGTCATGAATTCTCACCCTTCCCCAAGACAGACCAGGACGCTTTAAATGCAGCTGTAGAAGCCTGGGATGGCGACATTAGTTTTGTAGGGCAGGAAGGTATGGCATTTAAACCCGGAGCATCGTTAATGTCTCATGCCCTCGGACAGCCCAAACCCTGGAACTGGAAGCCGATCAAGCAGATCATTCAGGGAAGCAGGATGAATAAGGTTTACGCCGATTATTGGAATTTTGCAAATGAACCGATAATGTCGCAGCCTAATAGTCTTGTATGGAACAGAAAAATAGCTTTTAAAGTATCAAGATTTATTGCCCGGTTCTACAGCAGGTAAAATCTGCATATCCATCTAAAGAATCCTATGAGATCTACTGTTTGCACTTTATTTGAGAATCATTACCACGAAGGAGTGGTAGCCTTGACAAACTCCCTTTATAACCAGGGTTATCGAGGAGATATTTACGCAGGCTACCGGGGCGAGTTACCGGACTGGACAAAAAAGGCTGAAAGAAACACGGCAATTGGCTGGGATGGAGCTGTCAGTCTCACCATATCCTCCGATCTTTCGATCCATTTTCTGCCTATCCATACAGAATACCATCTCTCAAATTTCAAACCCAACTTCATGTTGCGTTTATGGGAGATACTTCCGGAGAATATAGAAGCCATGGCTTACTTTGATCCTGACATTGTGAACAAATGCCCATGGAGTTTTTACGAGACATGGATGGATAACGGAGTTGCATTGGTACATGAGATAACCAGCAATGACATGCCCCCAACTCATCCTCTTAGATTGGAATGGGAGAAGGTTCTTGAAAAATGCGGCAGAAAGAGTATTAGGCGCACGCATTCTTACATAAATGCAGGTTTTTGTGGTGTTGCACGTAAACATATAGAATTTTTGAAACTCTGGTTGGAGATTATGGATACGGCTATTAAGCACTACAACGTAACTCCTGACCAATGGGATCACTCGCTGCCTCGGTCATTCGTTTTTTATGTGTTTGATCAGGATGCTTTAAATATTGCGGCAATGGCCTGCAGCTCGCCTATAAGTGAAATGGGGCCGGAGGCAATGGATTTTACACCCGGAGGCTGGACCATGTCGCATGCAGTAGGATCGCCAAAGCCCTGGAAGAAGAAGTTTATTTTGTCTGCTTTAAAAGGTGTTCCACCTTCGTTAACAGACAGAGCGTTCTGGTTCAATGTCGAGAGTCCACTTAATTATTATAATGCTTCAATGGTTCGCCGTAAGAGATTAAGCGTTAACGTAGCAGCATTGATCGGCCGGTTTTACAGTCGTCGTTGATATTTAACTCATAACTAACCGCTATATGGTCTGCTTTAATAAAAAACCTTAATTGTTTTCATTATGAAAATTGCTGTAATTAACACCTATGATTCGAAGGACATTAAGGTATGGGCAGGGATTCCCTATCATTTGTCTTTGATGCTCGAAGATACTTTCGGTAAGGATTCGGTTAGGTATATCACTTTACCCTATAAAAGGGATAAGCTTAGCTACCTGAGAGGATTTTATTTTAACAGGTTACTAGGTAAAAAATATTTAAGCTGGACAGATAAAAGTATTATCGCAAAAAACAGCGAGGATAATAAGGAGCTGCTTAATGAGCATTATGATCTTATTATTACTTTCGAGTTCTTTCTTGTACCCCTATTAAAGAAGCGAGATAATAAGGTGATTTACTGGAACGATGCCACATTCAAAAACCTTGTAAACTTTTATCCTTATGTCACAAACGTCTCTAGCTACAGTCTGCGGCACGGAAATGAAGTGCAAAAAACAGCCTTTGCTTTAAGTGATGCCATTGTTTTTACATCAGACTGGGCGATCAACTCAGCGATAAAAGATTATAATACGGATCCCAGGAAATTAAACAAGATCTATTTCGCTTCAAATTTATCGAGAGGCGGATCTGATGCTGAGGTGAAGGAATCAGTTGAAGCAAGGACAGGAGAGGTAATAAAACTATTGTTTCTTGCACTTAATTGGGAAAGAAAAGGAGGGGATGATGCGGTGGAACTCGTTGAGAAGTTAAATAAGGCAGGTAAAAGGACTTTACTGTACTTAGTGGGCGATGAAGTGCCTGAACGATTCAGGCATAACAAAAATATAATCTCCTTTGGATTTATTAATAAAAACGAATCTGGAGGCGAAAAAAGGTTAATAGATCTTCTCAAGGAATGTTCCTACCTTTTACTACCAACAAAAGCCGATTGTACGCCGGTAGCTTTCAGCGAGGCTAACTCTTTTGGCCTCCCGGTAATAAGTACCAATATCGGCGGAATACCATCGGTAGTTACAGCTTTAAATGGTTTTACATCTAAAGGGAAGTTCACAGAGGAGGCATTTAACTTTATAACTGAAAATTTACCAGGAACACTTTCGTACCAGCAGCTATGCTATAGCAGTCATAAGTTTTATAAAGATGAGTTGTCGTGGGGACAGGTTTATACAAAGTTCAGGCAGATACTGAAAGACTTATCAATATTATCTCAGGAAGAGGCTTTTGTGGAAGAGGTGAAAAACTAGAAGCTAATCAATTAACAATTAAATTAGATATATGATTAACGTATCTGTAATTGTTCCCACGTACAATTATGCTCATTATATAGAAACAGCTATACATAGCGTATTAAAACAGGATTATGATCAGGGCTCAGTGGAAATTATCGTTGTAGATGACGGTTCTACTGATAATACCGCAGAGATACTAAAGCCTTATATTGATGCTGGTTTAATCAACTATTATTACCAGGACAACAAAGGGAAAGCAAGTGCAACTCGTGTTGCAATAGAAAAAAGTACAGGAAAGTATATTTTTAACCTTGATGCGGATGATTATTTTTTACCTGGCAAGATTTCCAATTACGTTAATGCCTTTGAATTAGATGAGTCTATTGTACACGTAGGTTCTGCTGCTGAGGTTTTTAATCAAACATTGCAAACCTCTTTCAACGAACCTATAGAAGCAGACCTTCTTGGCAAACCAATTAACGGGTTTTGGCTATTGTATCATTTCTACAATAACTTCATTTTGTGGGGAGGCGGCTCTACTTATGCAGCGAGAGCTTCCGTCCTTAAAAAAATTCCAATACCGGATGAGGTTGATATGTTTATCGACGAATTTCTCATACTCGTGTTGCTGCCATTTGGTAAAAGTTATTTCACTGAAAAACCTCAATCTGTCTGGAGAGTGCATACCAGTAATTACTCGGGAAGATTAGCTAGTAAAGAAATTTTGCTAAAAAAGGAGGAGCGTTTGTTGAGATCCTCTAATGGTGTCTTAAAATATATGAAGGAGACAGGTTTCGACAGGAATTTAATACGTATTTATACGCTTTTAGATGCTACCAGGAGAATCACCTTAAAGGAAAATAGGAATGAAAAGAGCATTTCAGATATTTTCACTTATATCCGTGAAGTAAGATCATTAAATCCTGAATGGAACCTCATTAAGAATTATAACGTTTTAAACAGGCTAATTCCATGTTCAATCCTCGCATTTTTAAAAGGGGGAAGGAGAGTGATGAAAACTGCCATACAACCTTCAAAAGTTGAAAAAAAAACTCCCGACTTGAACCAGTCAAGCGAGCAGGTGCAGATTAAATCTGTAAGCTCAGTTGCAGAAGTGGGGTAACAAAAAATAATAGAAACAAAAAACAGATCATCTACCTATGAATATTGTTTTTCTTTGTGGCTCCCTTGAACCAGGCAGAGATGGTGTTGGAGATTATGTTCGAAGACTTGCCGTAGAACTATTACGGCAAGGCCATAAAGCTTCAGTCATATCTTTAAATGACAAGTTCATTGAAGAGGAGTTTGTTGGGGCTCAGTTTTCTGAAGGCTTTGAATTGCAGGTGGTAAGGATCCCATCATCATGGGCTGCTCCAAAAAGGTTTAAGGAAGCAAAGGTGTGGATCGATGTTTTCGACCCAGAATGGTTAAGTCTTCAATTTGTTATTTTCTCCTTTCACCCCAAAGGACTTCCTATCAAACTTAGTTCGCTCCTTAATAAAATAGGAAAGGGTCGAAGGTGGCACCTCATGTTCCATGAGCTCTGGGTTGGTATGAATATGGAGTCGTCAAAGCAAATGGCTATTTGGGGAATGGTGCAAAAGCAGATCATTAAATCGTTGCTATCCAGCCTTCAGCCTATTGTTATTCAAACACAAACTCAATTGTACCAGGCCCAGCTTCAGAAACTGGGATATCAGGCGAGCCACTTACCCTTATTCTCAAATGTTCCTTCAGCTAAAAATTTGATAAGAGCCAGAGAAGAGGCGCAGCGAGAATTATCATGGGTAATCTTTGGAAGCATACATCCTGGAGCACCTGCACACCAGCTGGCGTCTGAAGCTTTAGTGTACAGTAAGAAACACGATCTAAATATAACCTTGACTATTGTGGGGCGGTGCGGAGAAGAACAGGAAGTTTGGGCTAAGGCTTGGGAAACGAAAGGAATGACAGCACATGTGTTGGGCGAACAACCATTTGATGAAATATCAAAGGTCTTGTCTAAAGCTTCACTTGGTATTACCACCACTCCAATGGCATTGGTCGAGAAGAGCGGCACCGTTGCTGCAATGCAGGCACACCAGCTTCCGGTTCTATGCGTATCTATGAATTGGCAGCCAAGAGGAATCAAAAATCTTCAGGTTCCTGCGGGCATTTGGGAGTATGAAAGCGGCGGGCTTGAAGAATTCCTCAATAGCAGTAAACAAATTTGGGTAAATAATCGCGTAAGTGATGTTTCCAATCAACTTATAGAAAGGCTATCTACAGCCGTTTAATCAACAGATCTATATACACTTATCAAAATACATACATGGCAAGCTTAAGTTATTTATTTGTTAACAGAGCTCGGTTTCCTTTTGGTTCAACTGAATTTTTCAGGGCATGGGCAAAACGTTTTTTTGCCTTCAATGAGCTGTTTAAAAGAAATACCAGGCGTGCAAAGCTTATAAAATTAGGCGCCGAGATTCATGAGACTGCTGAAATTGGGGAAGTAACGGTTGATGGTCACAAAGAAAATTTGAGCATTGGAGCTTTCTCTTTCCTTGGTAAGGTTTATATAGCTTTGTTTACGGATGTCGAGATAGGAGAGAGAGTTTGTATTAATGATGGTGTTCAGATACTCACAGCTTCCCATAATGTAGCCGACCCTAAATGGAGGCATATAAAAAAACCTGTTGTTATTGAGGATTATGCCTGGATTTCTACAGGTGCAATTATCCTTCCAGGTGTTACTATCGGTCGAGGTGCCGTGGTTGGAGCAGGTGCAGTTGTTAGTAAATCTGTAGCCCCCGGAGAAATTGTTGTGGGCAATCCGGCGCGTCCAACCTCTAAGAAGCGTTGCGAGCACTTAGATTATAACCCGTGTGAGTTTCTGGCTGCTAACCGTGCCTGGCTAAAGGGCTAAATTTCCTATTATTTTACAGTCTACCATCTACCTATGAATATTATTGTTTCCCACCCTACCGGAAACCGGAATGTACGTGCGGTTATCAGCAGTTTAAACGAAGCAGGGATGCTTGCTGAGTTTAACACAACTTTAGCGGCAAATCCTGCAGCAGGCTGGATAAAATTCCTGCCTGCTGGTTTACGGCAAGAGTGGCTAAGAAGAACATTTCCTATTCCACAGCAGAAGATCTGGACACATCCTTCAAGAGAGGTAGCCAGGATGCTTCTACCAAAAATGGGCTTGAAATCCTATACCCGTCATGAAGTGGGCTGGGCATGTGTTGATGCTGTGTATCGCGATTTTGACCGTGTTGCTGCCAAACGCCTGATTGAAACTGCTGGTAAGCAAAAGGTGCAAGCTGTATATGCCTATGAAGACGGAGCGCTTGAAACGTTCAAAGCAGCTAAGAGGCTAGGACTCAAATGTATCTATGATCTGCCTATTGCCTACTGGGAAACAGGAAGGAAGTTGATGTACGAAGAAGCCGATCGGTTACCTGCCTGGGCAAGCACTCTTGGTGGTGGTATCAGGGACTCGGATGGAAAACTTGCAAGAAAGACTGAAGAACTTGATCTTGCCGATGCTGTGGTTGGTCCAGGAAAATTCGTACTTGATTCTCTACCAGATTGGGCAAGGAATAAAGAGATCTATATGGCTCCCTTCGGTTCCCCAAAACCTGCTGCAATATCGGAATCCCCGGTATCAAAAAAAGATAATAAAAAACCACTAAGGGTACTGTTTGCCGGATCTATGGGGCAGCGAAAAGGCCTTGGTGATTTATTCGCTGCCATGAAGCTACTCAACAGAAGCGATGTTGAATTGGTAGTAATGGGAGCACTGCAAGCTCCAATGGAGTTTTACAAGAATGAACTTTTTAATTTTACCTATGAAGCAGGGCGTCCGCATGACCAGGTATTAGCATTAATGCGGTCATGCGACGTTTTCTGTCTCCCTTCTATTGTTGAAGGAAGAGCCTTGGTAATGCAGGAAGCAATGAGTCAAGGGCTCCCACTTATCATCACCCCTAATACGGGCGGTGCAGATCTGATCATTGAAGGAGAAACAGGATTTCTTGTGCCAATAAGGTCGCCTGAAATTATAGCAGAAAAGATCCTTTGGTTTTTAGAAAACCGAAATCTTATTCCAGAAATGGGAAAAAAGGCAATAGAGCACTCTGCTCTGTATACCTGGGAGAATTATGGTTCTGGGATCGTGAAATCCATACTTCAATATTAATTATATAGTACTACCACGCTATGCAAAACATCAACCTTCCATTACCACTTAATACCGCCATTGCTCAGCGGAAGAAAGAAAAGTTAATTGGAGCCTTAAGTACAATGAAGCTTCTAAAAAAAGGAGTTTGGCTTTACTTTATACTTCTTATTTTCGAAGGAGCATTGCGAAAATGGTTTTTACCTGCCTTGTCTACGCCTCTCCTGATTGTTAGAGACCCAATTGCTTTAGGAATAGTTTGGATTGCCTGGAAGCGAGGCTTACTTCATCTTAACCCGAATATTATTGCTATTTGGGTGGTAACGGCCATTTCGATAGTTTTTAGTATGACATTCGGCCATAAGAACCCGATGGTGGCTTTTTATGGTGCAAGGGTTTTTTTATTTCATTTTCCATTGATCTATGCCATAGGAAAGATATTCGACCGGAACGACGTTATTCAGCTTGGAAGAATAACTCTTTGGATAGCGGTACCAATGGTTATACTAATTGCTCTTCAATTTTACAGTCCGCAATCGGCCTGGGTAAACAGAGGAGTTGGAGGAAGCGAAGAGGGAGCAGGGTTTAGTGGTGCACTTGGGTATTTCAGACCACCGGGCACCTTTTCTTTCACAAATGGAAATGGAATGTTCTTTGGTTTTGTGGGTGCTTATGTGTTGTACTTCTGGCTTAATCCGGGTCAAGTAAATAAGGCACTTCTTGTTGCAGCCACCTTGGCTGTGCTGGCATCCATATCCCTTTCAATCAGCAGAACCCTATTTTTTGAGCTCCTTGTTTCGTTAAGCTTTGCCGTTATAGGTGTCTGTTATAAGCCTAAGTATATTGGCCGGATGGTTATGGCCTTATTGGGTATAACGCTGGCACTGGCTGTGCTTAGCCAAACTGAGTTTTTTCAAACAGCAACCGAGGCTTTTACGCACCGGTTCGAAACTGCTAATGAAAATGAAGGAGGTTTAGAAGGGGTTCTTGGCGATCGATACATGGGCGGCATGGTCGGAGCTATTGCCGGAGTGCCGGTTTCAATTCCACTTGTTGGTTTTGGAATAGGAATGGGAACAAATGTCGGGGCTATGCTACTCACAGGAGATCTTGTGTTTCTTATATCCGAGGAGGAATGGGGCAGACTTATTGGCGAAATGGGTGCACCCCTTGGCATATTGATTATTATTATCCGCTTGAAACTTTGTTATGAATTAACCTTAGCTTGTTTCCGGCGATTGAAAAAAGGTGATCTGTTACCTTGGATGTTGCTAAGCTTTTGTTTGCTATGTATTCCTCAAGGTCAATGGGGCCAACCTACGGCTCTTGGTTTTGGTACCATGGTTGCTGGCTTAGTTATAGCCTCGTTAAGGACTCCCCGCAAGAAAATACATTTTGCTTCAACATCTAAATAATATCTCAATGAGGATTGTCTTAATTGGAAATTATCCTCCTGATCGTCAGGAAAGTATGGAACGATTTGCGCAGATGTTAAATTGTGGATTTAATAATGCGGGCATCAAAACAAGCATTTGGAGACCGACAGTGTTTTTTGCTGCTAAAGCAAATTCGACAACTAAAGGTTTGGGTAAGTGGCTTGGATATCTTGACAAGTGGGTTTTATTCCCGATGGTTTTGAACTGGAAATTATTAAGGGGTTTTGGGTCAAAGGATAACGTTCATTTTCATATTTGTGACCATTCAAATGCTCCATACTTAAAACATCTCCCTGCCTCTCGCACTGCTATAACTTGTCATGATGTACTTGCAATCCGCGGCGCCCTGGGGCACTCTGATGCATTTTGTGAAGCCTCTGCCTTTGGTAAGATCCTGCAGAAATGGATTCTTGCTAATCTTAATAAATCAACCCGTCTGGCTGCAGTATCTCGGCTTACTTTAAAACAATTACAAGATCTTAGCCCCTCCTATGACACGGGTCTGAAGGAGTGGCGGGTTATTCATAATGCTTTTAATGATGATTTCCGGCCTTTATCAAAGCAGGAAGCCGACCCCCTTTTGCAAAGGGCAGGGGTTAGTGGATCAAGCCCTTACTTACTTCATGTAGGTTCGTCTTTGCCAAGAAAAAACCGGAAAATGCTTTTGGATATGGTACATGCTGCCGGAAGTAATTGGATGGGTAAAATAGTATTTGCAGGTCAGGCAATTGATGCTGAGTTGAAAGAGCATGCAGCAAAATTAGGTTTAAGTGATAGAGTAATATCAGTACTTAAGCCCGACCACCAAAGTCTTTTGGCTCTTTACAGCCAATGTTATGCTTTCGTGTTTCCATCTTTTTCAGAGGGCTTTGGCTGGCCGGTAATAGAAGCTCAGGCTTGTGGAGCACCGGTTATTGCCAGTGATGTAGAGCCAATGTCGGAAGTAAGCGGGGGCGCAGCTTTACATGCTAATCCTCATGATGCCAGGGCATTTGCAGATGCACTAATACGCCTTGGAGATAAAGATTACCGCGAGAAGCTAATAAAAGGTGGTTTGGAGAATGGTAACAGATTTAAACCGATGCATATGGTTAACGCCTACCTGGAACTGTTGTCGTTAAAGGAGTACACCGGATACGCCACTCAGAGCATATAAATAGTGTATTGTTTACAGGGTCTTTTTAGACCTTATAAATCAAATGATTTTAAATGGAAGTCCTTTCATATGATCAAAAAAGTTTTCACATTTTTTCTTCCTTGGGGTTTGAGACGAAGGGCACTGCAGAAATGGTTTGGGTATAGCATCCATCCTAAAGCCCGCATCGGTATGGCCTGGGTATTCCCTGGAAAGCTGGTCATGGCAGAGGGTGCTAAGATAGATCACTTCACTGTGGCAGTAAACCTTTCGCTGATTAAGATGGAGGCAAAATCGAGTATAGGACGCGGAAACTGGATCACTGGTTTTCCTACAAATTCGAGCTCAAAACACTTCAATCACCAACCTGAGCGGCGCGCAGAGTTAATTCTGGGAGAATGTGCTGCTGTTACAAAGAATCATCATCTGGATTGTACAAATGTTCTTGAGATTGGCCGCTTTGCTACAATAGCCGGATATAATTCTCAGTTTTTAACCCATTCAATAAATGTGATGGAAAACCGTCAGGACAGTGCTCCGATAAAGATTGGGGACTACACGTTTGTAGGAACAAACGTAGTGGTGTTAGGTGGCGCGATATTACCATCACACTCTGTTCTTGGCGCAAAATCTCTTCTTAACAAGGCTCATGCAGATTCCTGGAAACTTTATGGTGGCGTACCAGCAAAGGTAATTTCAGATATTCCTTCTGAGGCTAAATATTTCACCCGTCTTGACGGTTTCGTTTATTAATACAAAAAAATCATAATATGTATCTGTTGCATCTAATCGGAAGTATGAATCCTTCATCCGGAGGACCATGCCAGGGAATCAGGAATTCGATACCGATATTAGAACAAAGAGGTATTTTTAGAGAGGTAGTTTCACTTGATGATCCTGAATCTCCTTTCATCGGTAAAGATAAATTTCCCATCCATGCTCTCGGTCCGGGTCGCAGTCCCTGGTGTTACAGTGATAAGCTGATACCATGGCTGCGGGATAATATTTGTCGTTTTGATGTTGTAATAGTGAATGGCTTGTGGTTATACCATAGTTATGCTGTTACCAAAGTGATAAAGCAGTTAGAAGCTGAAATAACTAAAACCGGGAGCAGTCTTAAACTCCCGAAGCTATTTATAATGCCTCATGGAATGTTGGATCCGTATTTTCAACGGGCTCCGGAAAGGAAGTTGAAAGCTTTTCGGAATTGGCTCTACTGGAAATTTATTGAAGGGGAAGTTGTAAATCGTGCCAGCGGCGTTCTGTTTACTTGCGAAACTGAACTTTTGCTGGCCCGGGAAACGTTTGAACACTATAAGCCCCGAAAGGAATTAAATATCGGATATGGAATTGAAAAGCCGCCGATGTATAACGAAAGGATGAAGGATGCTTTCCTTGATCTTTGTCCTGAAGTGCGTGGGCAAAAATACTTGCTTTTTCTAAGTCGCATACATCATAAGAAGGGAGTTGATATTCTTGTCAACGCCTACCTTCGCCTACTTGAGAGTCATCATAACTTGCCAAAACTTGTTATTGCCGGGCCAGGCTTGGATAGTGCCTATGGAGAGAAGATCAAAGAAATCGTAGATTCTAGCGAAAAGTCTAAAAACGCTATCTTTTTTCCTGGTATGCTAAGTGGTGATTCTAAGTGGGGAGCTTTTTATGGAGCAGAGGCTTTTGTATTACCGAGTCACCAGGAAAATTTTGGAATTGCCGTGGTTGAGGCATTAGCCTGTGAAACTCCGGTGTTAATATCAAAAGAAGTTAATATCTGGCGTGAAATTGAATCGGCAGATGCAGGAATCGTAGCGAATGTTAATCTCGAAGAAACGGTGGATATGCTAAAAAAGTGGCTACAACTTCCCCTCGATAAAAAACAGCAGTTCAGGGATAATGCAATAAAATGCTTCGAGAAACACTTTCACATCGTCCCGGCAGCTATTCGCATGGAGCAGGCTCTCCGGGAGGAGCTTGTTTAGCTAGAAATTCTTATGCATAATCAAAATACTATAACTGGCCCATCTTTCTCGTTAAAGAATCGCCTGGCTCGCATGGTTTGGGGAATAGTGGAAACTCTGTTCTTCCGCCCCTCACCAAGGCCCCTGCATTCCTGGAGGTCTTTTTTACTCCGTTTATTTGGAGCAAAGGTTGGACGGGGAGTTCATGTTTATCCAGGAGTAAAGGTTTGGGCACCATGGAACCTCGTTCTGGGAGAAGAGTGCGGTATAGGAAATGGTGCAATCCTATACTGTCAGGGACAAATAACTATAGGAAAAAGGGCTGTGATATCTCAGGGAGTACATCTTTGTGCGGGTACCCACGATTATACTCATCCAGGTTTTCCACTAATTACTAAACCGATAGTGATTGGAGAAATGGCCTGGGTTGCAGCGGAAGCTTTTGTTCATGCAGGCGTGAAGATCGGAGACGGAGCTGTAGTGGGAGCTCGGTCTGTAGTGACAAAGAGCATGCCCGAATGGATGGTGTGTGCAGGGCATCCTTGCAAACCTATAAAAGCCAGAAGAATGGCAGGTGAAGATAGCATTGATAGGGAAGTTCTGGTACTAAATTAATTTGCCTCTATCTCAATCTAAATTAGCTATGAATAGCAAGTTTTCACTTAAATACCTGTTCTCTTCTGATGTTCAATCCGTTCCGGCGGTTCTCAGAGCTTCTTATTTTTCTTCTCTGGACGGTTTCAGAGCTGTCTCGATTATGCTGGTAGTGATATTTCATATTGTACTTACGTTTGATCTGGCATATGACTTTCACCCTTTGGCTAACCTCGGTGTTCAATTTTTCTTTGTGATAAGTGGTTTTCTTATAACAACTATCCTTATGAAAGAAAAACTCAAGAAGGGTACCATTGGTCTTAAACGATTTTATGTTCGGAGGGCGTTCAGAATATTACCGGTTGCTTTTATTTATCTGGCATTAATGCTAGTGCTTAAAGTTTTTTTTAAGATCGACATTGATTATCTGGCGATTGTAACTTGCTTTTTATTTATAAGGAACTTCTATATTACTTCGTTTCACGGTTTTAGTCATCTGACAACTCATTTCTGGTCTTTGTCAATTGAAGAACAGTATTACCTGATATTTCCGTTCTTCCTGAAAAAAAGTGTACGGTTTTATATGATCCTTATGTTTTTGATCCTTGCAACCACAGTAATTAGTACTATCTACAATGAGTTCTCAGAAATACCGAATTCTGCCTTTACTATGTTTGTAACCGGTTTTATTACGCAGTTTCAGGGGATCGCAGTTGGGTCAATATATTCTTTGCTAATTTTTAAGAGGGTAATAAGTTTAGATAAGCCAATAAAGAACAAACTGATTATAAATCTGATAATTTTTGCTGGTATATGTTTATTAACCCTAAACTCCAACAAGTTTACCGGAATAATCATCATGATTCAAAGCGTTATGTTCGCAATGCTTATTGGCATCAACTTAAGAAGTCAAAGCGATAGCGATATAAGCTTTAAATTCTTAAATAATAAGGTTATGAGGATGATAGGCTTATTATCCTATAGTATTTACATCTGGCAACAGCCTTTTACGCTGGGCTTCAGTTACCTTAAATCAAAAAGCTTCGTTGCTAATTCAGGACATCTAGTTTTGATGAGTTCTTCGATTACGATCATATCTGTTATTGCATTAGGCGTTATTAGCTATCTATCATATTTCTTCTACGAGAAAAAGTTCCTTCAGTTTAAGGAAATCTATAAGTAATTTAATTTTCTACTTGCTACCATATCTACCATGAAACTTAATTTGACCATTGCTATTCCCGTTCGGAACGAGGAGAATAATTTACCAGGATGCCTTGCGGCAATCGGTGATGATCTGGCCGAAAAGATCGTTATTATCGATTCCGGAAGTACCGACAAGACCTGTGATATTGCAGCGGAAAAAGGCGTAGAGGTTATTAAATTTAATTGGGACGGACGGTTTCCCAAAAAGCGTAATTGGTACCTTCGAAATTACAAGCCAGAAACAGAGTGGGTTTTATTTCTGGATGCAGATGAATACCTGACGAATGATTTCAAGGCGGAGTTAAGAGCTGTTTTATCTGAAAAGGACAACAACAAAGTAGGTTATTGGTTAAGTTATACTATATATTTCCTTGGACGTCAATTAAAAGGAGGTTATCCCTTACGTAAACTGGCCTTATTTAAAGTAGGCGCTGGAGAGTATGAACGTATTGATGAGGAACAATGGAGTAATCTCGATATGGAGGTTCATGAACACCCATTACTGGATGGCGAAGTTGGTGTTATCAAAAGTAAAATAGATCACCAGGATTTTCGGGGTGTATCTCATTACGTGGTTAAGCACAACGAATATGCCAGCTGGGAGGCCGGACGATTTTTGAAGGCCTACAACTACACCCAACTTGAGAAAAGCTGGACCTGGAAACAAAAAGTGAAATACCGTCTCATGCGCAGTCCGCTAATTGGTCCGGCATTCTTCTGTGGAAGTTATTTTTTAATGGGAGGCTTTAAGGACGGATCTCGCGGATTGGTTTTTGCCATCCTAAAAATGGCTTATTTTACTCAGGTATATTGTAAGATACAAGAAAAATCAGACCTGCGCGTCTCAGCATAAATCATTATCATCTACCTATGATAATTCGTCAGACTTAACCGGGTTTAAACCAGCCAAAATATCCCGGTTCTGTTTGATCGAATAGCCTCAGTTCTGTCTTTATTTACGCTGCAATTAAAGCAATTTCTCATTCAACAAAAGCTCTTATGGTAAGGATACCAGAGTCGCCTCCTTTAATAAAACGTGTCGATAAAAGTGACGAAAGACCTTTATGGTCTGTGATGATACCTGTTTACAACTGCCTATCCTATTTAAAAGAGACACTTGAAAGCGTCCTTTCACAAGATACCGGAGATATGTTCATGCAGATTGAAGTTATTGACGATTGCAGTACGGACGGAGACGTTCAACGTGTGGTACATGAAGTTGGTAAAGGAAGGGTAAGCTATTTCAGACAGCCGCAAAATTGCGGTAGCTTAAGGAATTTCGAAACCTGCATTAACAGAGCAAGAGGGCATTACGTTCATCTGTTACATGGCGACGATCGTGTTAAGAATGGCTATTACGCCGAAATAGAAAAGCTTTTCGCATTGCATCCAGCTGCGGGAGCTGCATTCACCGATTATAGATACATTAATCATGTCGGTGAGATTTTGATGATTAGAAACCCCAAGCTTCCTGAGCAGGGCGGAATTGTTAGTGATTTTTTAACCAGAAGTGCCAAACACCAACTCTTACAGCCCCCGGCAATAACGGTTAAACGCTCTGTGTATGAAAGCTTGGGTAGTTTCTATGCGGTCCACTATGGAGAGGATTGGGAGATGTGGACGAGGATCGCCTCGCGTTTTCCGATTGCTTACTCTCCTAAGCCAATGGCTTTTTACCGTGTAGCCCATGGCATTGGAATAACAAATAATTCTTTTCGTAGCGGACAGAACATCAAGGATATCAATAAAGTGATTTCTATAATTCAGAACTACTTGCCAGAAGAAATAAGGTCGAGTAGTCTGAGAGAAGCAAAGAACTATTATGCTGTCTATAGTATAAGAGTTGCGAATGGCTTGCTTGGGGAAAATAGTCAAGCTGCAGTTAAACAAGTTCAGGGAGCCTGGGAGATGAGTAAGACCTTTTCCACACTTTTTTGGATGCTGCGGTTTTACATTATGTATTACTCTGGAATAAAAACGCTGTTCAAAGGCAAAGTTCCAGAATACTTCAAAATCTCGCGTTATATGGCTCCAAACTAACTGTTCCCAAAAGTACATCTACCACAAAACATAAACTCATGATGAAATCAATGAATTGGGACTGGGAAATAAAGCCTCAGGCACCCTGGGCCGGAGTAAGTCTTAAGGAATTAAAATCTTTTAAGGATCTTCTTTTAAGCCTCGTCCGGAAGGAATTCCTGAGTCAATACCAACAAACATTGCTTGGCCCCGTATGGATACTTCTATATCCACTTTTAACCGTTGCTACCTACGTATTGGTGTTTAACAAAGTAATTGGTGTTTCAACGGAAGGGATTCCGTCCTTTCTTTACTATCTTACCGGAATTACTCTATGGAACTTATTTGCAGAGATCTTTCAGCAAACTGCACACACTTTTGTTCATAACTCAACTGTATTTAGTAAGGTGTATTTCCCGAGACTAATCGCTCCAATTTCCATTTTGCTACTAAATTTTTTACGTTTCGGTATTCAACTTTTTTTTCTGGCGGTAGTACTCGCTTATTATTATATATCTGGTGCAATTCAATTCAACCCCTTACATATACTAATTGCAATTCCGGTTATTTTAGTCACAGCCGGAATTGCCTTTGGAACTGGCTTGGTTTTCGCTGTAATTACTGGCAAATACAAAGATCTTTTCGGCTTACTGCAGTTAATTATTCGTCTTTTAATGTTTGTATGTCCGATATTCTATTCCATTAACCTGGTTCCCGAAAAAATAAAATGGATTGTCAACTTGAACCCCTTAAGTTCATTATTTCAACTGTTCAGGTTTTCTTTATTAAACACTTCTTCAGCGGATTTATCTTCCTTTATCTATAGTGTTACTTTCATGTGCATTGTATTGCTTTCCGGAGTGTTCCTTTTTAATAGAATGGGTGATAAGTTGATGGATGTTTTATAGAAAGCCTATGTCTGAAATTATATTACAAGCAGAGAACGTATCGAAAAGTTATAATCTCGGGTCGATTGATTCTGGGTCTCTGCGGCAGGAATTGCAGCTATTCTGGCAAAGCAAGATACTGAAAAGGGAAACAGACTTTTTTAAGGATATTAACAAAAATAACCCTAAGAAACTTTTTTGGGCTTTGAAGGATGTGAATTTAGAGATCAAGCGGGGAGAAACCTGGGGAATTATCGGAGGAAACGGGGCCGGAAAATCAACCTTCCTTAAGATACTTTCGAGAATAATAAGACCTACCAGTGGATCAGTGAGAGGACAGGGCAGATTAAGCAGTCTACTGGAGGTAGGTACAGGATTTCATCAAGAGTTAACCGGGCGAGAGAATATCTTCATTAATGGAAATATGCTCGGAATGAAGCGCTCTGAAATTCAGAAGAAATTTGATGAGATAGTAGACTTCTCGGGTGTTGGAGAGTTCCTCGACACGCCTGTTAAGCGCTACTCTTCGGGAATGTACGTGAGGTTAGCTTTTGCCGTAGCAGCACACCTGGAACCAGATATCTTAATAGTGGATGAGGTTTTAGCGGTAGGAGATGTAGAGTTTCAAAAGAAATGTCTTGGTAAAATGAAGGAGGCATCTTCAGAACATGGGCGCACGGTGATTTTCGTGAGCCATAACCTGCAGTCCATTCAGAGTCTTTGTTCAAAGGCGCTTTGGTTAGAGAAGGGTCGGTCTGTAGCTGCTGGAGAAGCTAAGACTGTAATAAACAGTTATCTTGGTACCCAGCAGAAAAAAGCCTGGAAACACGAGTATGATTCAATGGCTTTGGCTCCAGGAAACGAACATATTAAAGTACTGAAAGTGGAACTAGTTCCGAATTTATCAAATCCAATGGATCAGGTAGACATTCGAACTGAACTCACTGTTAAATTTAAATTCTATAATCTTAATAATGACATTCATCTAACCGCGAGTGTGCTTTTATTTGGCAGTGCGGGAGAGTGTATTTTTAATGTTCCGTCGAAAGCAGGAGTCTGTGATGCGGGAATGTTTGAAGCAGAATGTACTATTCCGGGAAATTTTTTAAATGATGGATCATATTTCATCTGTCTTTACTTCGCACGTAACGGAACGGAGGAATTGTATTGTTACAACGAATGTTTGATTTTCGATGTTGCGGACTACCGTGAAGATGCCGAGTTTTATTACAAATGGTGGGGTATGGTACGGCCTGATTTTAAACTTAGCTTAAATAAGGTTGCCTGACAAAGATATTAAAGCGCTAAAACTTAAATCTACCTGAATGCAAAGAATACCATCTGAACCACCGAAAATAGAACCTTTACCAAAGGATATAAAAAGACCGTTATGGTCTGTAATGATACCTGCCTACAATTGCTCGAAGTACCTGCAGGAAGTTATAGAGAGCGTACTTCAACAAGATCCCGGACCTGAAAAGATGCAGATCGAGGTAATCGATGACTGTAGTACTGACGAAGATGTAGAAGCGTTGGTCAGGCGGGTTGGAAAAGGCAGAGTTGAATATTATCGCCAGCAATGTAATGTTGGTAGCCTTCGAAATTTTGAAACTTGTATTAACAGAGCGAGAGGTCAATATATTCACCTTCTACATGGTGACGACCGGATCAAATATGGATATTATTGGAAGATAGAGTCGCTGTTTGAACGTTTTCCGGATGCCGGTGCGGCCTTTTGTGCCTGGAGCTATATTGATCCAAAAGGAGATCTTAACAGACATTCCCGGATTGAAGCCAAACGAGATTGTATATTGAAAAACTGGCTTGAAGAACTCGCCCTGTTCGGACGCTTGCAATATGTAACCATCACCGTAAAGAGAGATGTATATGAACGACTCGGTGGTTTTTATGGTGTTACCTATGGTGAGGACTGGGAAATGTGGAGCAGGATTGCAAAACATTATCCAACAGCCTATACTCCTGATATCCTTGCCGAGTACCGGGAGCATAATACTTCCATTTCCAGCCAAAGTTTTTTAACTGGAAAGAATATCCAGGACATAGCGAAGGTCATAAATATTATCACCGGCTACCTTCCTGACCGGAAAAAGGAGAAGATTAACAAAATTGCAAGAAGAAATTATATCTATTGGGCTACAGATGAGGCCCACAAACAATGGCATTTCACACGTAATGGGAAGATGGTAAAGTCGCAGGCGAAGGAAATTGCTAATACCTATCTGGATTTCCCACTGGCAATAAAGCTAAGCAAGCTTATGGTTAAAGTTCAGTTATATTCTGTTGTAAATAAATTACAGTCATTCCTATGAAAGAAGGCATTTCTACAATCGTTCATCACTTTCATCTAGAGCTTACCGGCTTTCAGTTTGAAATGCCCCAAATAAACAAGTATAGCTACTATTGTGTCTTTTGGTGGAAAAATATACCACTCGGCGATGGGGTGTTCGAATCAAAGAAGAGCTACGATGGGCTTGCGGTAAAAACAAAAGTGTGGGAGGCCATTCAACCTTCATTAAGAAGATACATTAGTACAAGTTCATTGCTCGAGGAGTTGAGATTATTATTTTTCCTTGAAAAAAAATTACTATTCTCTACACTGCTTGAAGAAGTATTTGGCGAATTAACGGTACTGAAAGAAGAGGAAAAACTTGATGTATCTGTAGTGATCTGCACGCGCAACAGAAGTTCTGCTCTGAAAGATTGTTTGTATCATATTTTTTCTCAGCAATATTTGCCAAGGGAAGTGATTGTAGTTGATAATGCACCCTCTGATGATAGCACAGAAAGGGTGGTATTAGGATTTAAACAAGCTGGGTTGAAGTATGTGCGTGAGCAGAGGGCGGGTCTAGATGTAGCGCGTAATACTGGTGCCAAGGCTGCCAGAGGATCAATTGTTTTATATACGGATGATGATGTAAAAGTGCATCCTCTCTGGGTCTATCAAACCTGGCGTGAATTTGAAAAAGGTGACTTGGATGCTCTAACCGGTCTTATTATTGCCTCTTCACTGGAGACTGAAAGTCAGCAGATATTCGAACGTTTCTGGAGTTTTAACAGGGGGTATAAAGATATCAAGTTTGACAAGTCATTTTTGAATGTAAAAGGTCGCGTTCCCCGGGTTTGGGAGATTGGGGCAGGAGCAAATATGGCTTTTAAGAAAGAATTACTTGAGCGGGTGAATTTTTTCGATGAAAGACTGGATGTGGGAGCAGCGGGATGCAGTGGTGATTCAGAGATTTGGTACCGCATACTTTTGAATGGAGGAAAGATCGTGTATTCACCCAGAGTTGTGGTTTTTCACGAGCACCGTAGGGAAATTTCTGCATTGCATAAACAGCTTTACAACTATATGAGAGGGCATGTTGCGGCAGCGCTGATCCAAAATAGCTATCATAAAGAAGTAGGTTACAAAAAGTACCTGTATTTCGATTTGCCGAGGTACTACCTTTCGCTTATCAAATTGGGCTTCCCCAAATATACCTCGCGGTATAAGACCTTAAGCAGTGAGATAAAAGGAGTGATATCCGGTGTTAAATTTTTTAATAAATGCAGGAATGTTCCTGCTATCAATGCAAATTCCTAATAAATAATTTGAAATAAATCCTTCCAGTTTCTTAGTCAACGTCAAACTACCACAATATTTTACCCGGGCTGATCATCTTATCAGTTTCCAAATTGATAATGCTTCTACCACGGCATTCCTGACAGGTCAAGAGATGCTTCTCCGGGTTCCCCTTCAGATTAAATTATTGTTTCAGATAGTTGAATTCTAAAGGTGGCGACGTTGCTTCAAGCTGAATAATTTCCTGATATCCTGGTGTAGATACCCTTTTTTGCGGTGTCCTGGAGGAGTATTGCGTTTACTTTTCCTGGCTGTGCTATGCCATTATCTCAGGTCTTCCAGAATTCATTTACTCTCAATATCTAAGCTATGAAGACGAAAAAATCATCTGTTCTGATTATCGGAATCAACTTTCATCCCGAGCCCACTGGCATTGGAAAATACACCGGTGAACTTGGTTTTTACCTCAGCCAGAACGATTTCAACGTAGATGTAATTACAGGTTTTCCCTATTACCCTAATTGGAAAGTGTTTGATGGATATGGTAATTGGTTTTACAGCCATCAAACAGTAGACGGGGTGAATATAACCCGTTGCCCCTTATATGTTCCAGCTAAAATGACAGGCTTAAAAAGAATGTTGCAAGATCTGACATTTTTTATTACGGCCTTTTTTATTCTGCTTCAAAAGATGCTATCCTTTAAGCAGTATGACATGTTATTTGTGGCCTCACCATCTTTCTTATCCGGATTTTTAGGAGGATTATACAGGTTCTTTTACCGCAAGACAAAGTTTGTTTATCATATTCAGGATCTACAGATCGATGCGGCCGAAGAACTTGGGATGATTAAAAGTAACAGGCTTCTGAAAGTAATGAAGTATTTGGAACGATCTATTTTGGTTCACGCAGACTGGGTAACTACAATCTCAGATGGCATGCAAAAGCGAATTGCGGAAAAAGACTGTCGCTTGCAGAGGCAGTACATCTTTCCTAATTGGGTAGATTTCAGTACGATCAAAGCAAAAAAACCTAATCTATCAGTTATCAAAAAATTAAATATACCGGTAGATAAAAGGTTAGTATTCTATTCAGGCGCTGTGGGAGAGAAGCAGGGATTAGAAATGATCCTTGATACGGCACAAAACGCAAAAGCAGCCTTGCCAGATGTCTTTTTCGTTATCGCGGGCTCTGGTCCCTACGCAAGTGTCCTTAAGGAAAGAGCAGCTAATCAAGGATTGAACAACCTGATGTTTATCGGCTTGCAGGAATTAGATGTTTTTAATGAGTTATTGAACTTCGCGTTTATCCATCTGGTTATTCAGAAGGACAAGGCGAGTAACTTACTGCTTCCTTCAAAACTTACCAATATCCTTGCAGTAGGAGGATTATGTATTGTTACTGCTGCCCGGGAAACTTCATTGCATGATATTGTCGCTGGAAATAATCTTGGTATAGTAACTAAACCTGAATGTACCAACGCATTGTGGGATGCAATTTATAGTGTTTGCAATGATAGTGATCAGGTTGCAGAGCTTAAGAAGAATGCAATGATATATGCCTCAAAGTATTTAAGAAAAGAATCAATTATAGAAAATTTCCTGGAGGAAGTTGGAATTGGAAGCCGCAGGACAGAACTTGTTCCTGCTCCAGCTCTGGACTACTAATTAATAGAAATTAGTTTTTTCAGAGTTTATTAAACGCAGCTGTGTAATCATTTATAAATGTAAAAAAGGTCCCGATCTGTGGTTAAATTGGTGTGGTGGTAGACATCTCTTTAGTCCATATTTCGGGTATCTTTTTTTAGTTTGTTATTTTACCAGTTAAATAACTTCCAGCCTTTCTTTTTGCCTTTTTTATTCTTGTTCTTGTTTTTGAACAATTTGTCGAAGAAGGATTCTTTTTTTTCCTCAACAACAGGCTCCTCCGGTTCTTCATATCTGGATGAAGGACAGGATAGTCGCTCCTGAAGTTCCAGGCTCAAAGGCTCAAAGCCAGCATAGTTATAGATTTGGAAAGCAGGCAGTGCTGAAACTTTTCTCATAAATTCTCCCCAAACAGGCAATGCTGTATGAGCACCCTGCCCCAGGTCGAGGGTTCGAAAACGAATTAAAGGACTTTCTCCTCCAACCCATACGCCAGTTACGAGATTTGGTGTAACGCCTATAAACCAACCATCAGCATGATTTTGAGTAGTCCCTGTCTTACCCGCAATATCCATACTAAGACCATATTCTGTTCTTAATCGAGAAGCTGTTCCTTCTTCAACTACACCCTTTAATAACTCTAACATCGTTCTCGCGTTATAAGCCGAAAATGCATATTTAGGTTGGACAGGAACAAAGCTTTTCAAAGGTTTTCCGATCCGGTCAGTAATTCGTAACAAGTATACTGGTGCCAGGTATTTGCCATTATTAATGAAAGTGGAGTAGGCCGGTACCATTTCCAATAGCGATAAGTTGGCTGTTCCTAATGCGATAGAGGGAACTGCTGGAATGCTGCTTTTGATTCCAAGCTGATGAGCAAATTGAATGGTTGGCTGAATACCAATTCTCATTAGTATCTGGGCAGAAATGGTATTTATAGAATGAGCAAGTGCTCCGCGCATGTTGTATTCGCCTCCATATTGTCCGTCTGAATTCTGCGGCGACCAATTTTCATAAGCAGGGTAGGTTAGCCGTGAATTTTGAAAATATTCACAGGGTTCAATACCTCCTTCAAGAGCAGCGGCGTAAACAAAAGGTTTAAATGTTGAACCAACCTGCCGTCTTGATAGAATATGATCATATTTAAAAGTTTTGTAATTAATTCCTCCAACCCATGCTTTAATAAATCCGGTCCTCGGATCCATCGATAACAGTCCGGTGTTCAACATCTTCTGATAATATCGCACAGAATCGATTGGACTTATTTTAACCTTCCTATATCCCCATCCTGTATACAGCTCCGTATTTACTTTTTTTCTGAATTCTTCATTTATTTCATCTTCATTATAGCCCTCTTCCTGCAAGTGTTTATATCGGGCTGAGCTTTGTACGGCCTTGGTAATTAATCCAGTGTTCTTTCCCCAGGGATTTCGGCCGCTCCAATGCTTGTCGAATTCTTCCTGAAGTACCCTAAGCCGTTGAATAACCGCCCTTTCTGCAGCCTTTTGTATCCTGGAATCTATAGTAGTATATATTTTTAATCCGTCAGAATATAGGTCGTAAGGTTCCCCATTTTCCTTTGTTTGTGTCTGGCAGAATTCCTCCAATTGTGGTCTCAAATATTCTTTAAAATAGGGCGCCAGCTCTACCTCTTCATGCCTTGAGTTGTAATTTAATTCAAGGGGTAAAGCTCTTAGTGAATCGGCCTTTCCTGGTTCAAGGATATTAGCCTTAACCATCTGGCTTAATACTACATTCCTTCTTTCCTTTGCTCTTTCGGGATGGAGTTTAGGGTTATAGGTAGTGGTTGCTTTCAGCATGCCAACAAGTACAGCAGCCTGTTCAATTTTGATTTTTTTTGCCGACGTGTCAAAAAAACGTTGAGCTGCGCGTTCTATACCGAAGATATTTCCACCCATTGGTACAGTGTTCAAATAGAGCTCTAGGATTTGCTCCTTGGTAAACACCTCTTCAAACCTGTTGGCAATGATCATCTCCTTAAACTTATTGATTGGAGTACTTAGGAAGGAATAGCGCTTGCGTGGGTAAAGATTCTTCGCCAATTGTTGCGTGATTGTACTTCCTCCTCCAGAGCTCTCTTGCTGCAGGAGTAGTGTCTTAAAGATAACCCGAAATATACTTCGGGAGTCTATGCCATGGTGTTGATAGAAGCGTGAATCTTCTGTTGCAATAAGGGCGCCAATCACATTGTCTGAAATCTGCTTGTAAGATATGTTAGTCCGGTCTTGTTTATAGAACCTTCCGATCAAGAGCCCGTCGGCGGTATAAAGCTCTGAAGGTGCGCTTGTTTGCAACATGCTGAGCTGACGCGTTGAAGGGATCTCGCCGAAAAGGCCCAGGAGTACGGCCAGGAAAAGACTGAAAAAGCCAATAAGAAGAATTAGAACTAAGATACCAGTTATTTTTCCAATTTTCTTAAAGGTAATAGCTGGTTTGAACTTTGCCTCTTCCCTAAGGGTTGAATCAGAGCTTCTTACAAGAGGTATGGATGAAAAAAAATTCTTTAATTTCCCTGGAAGGTTTTTAAAAATGGAAGGAATTGCCTTCGATTTACTTTTACGCCTGATTATTTTTTTCAAAATGAAAATTAGAAAACGAGATATGGGTAAAGACATAGCCCCTTATAGAAAAGCTACGCCTTTACAATAAGAAAATTATACCTCGAAGATATAAAAACCGTCATCGTAGCCTGCCTTGTGTAAAATTGGTTTAGCTACATTAAATACCTTAACACCATCTACCTCTCCCTGGAGCGTGCCTACATGTGCATGCCCATGAAAAGCTGCAACTACATTTCTCCTGCCCAGTGGTTCAGCTAATCGTGAAGAACCTAAAAAGGGAAAAATCTGTTCCGGTTCACCCTCTACGGTTGCCTGAATAGGAGCATAGTGAATAATAGCTATTTTTTTGATATGCTCGTGTTCCTGATCCAATCTGGCAAGCGCCCTGTCCAGGTGTAAAGCTTCGTCTACAGCTTCCTGAACAAAAGCTTTCATAGCCCCCTCTCCAAACATCGATAACATATGTTTTCCAAATCCGCCTCCAAAACCCTTAACCCCTGCAAATCCTACCCCTTTAACCACTAAAGCTTCCCCGTCAAGTATATGCATACCATTTGTTTGCAGTATTTGTCTTATAAGTTTATGACGACCCTTCTCATAATCATGATTGCCCAAAACCCCAAGAACGGGTATCGTGCAGGCTTTCAATTCCTCTGCCAGCACCTGGGCTTCGCCTTCATCTCCCGTATCGGTTAGGTCGCCAGCAATTATCAATACATCGGCTAAGGTTGATACTTTTTTAAAATACTCTGTCCATCGGCCTTTGTCCGTTTCGCGCACATGGATGTCTCCCACAGCAGCAATACGGACTTTTGTTGATTCTTCCATATCAGGTAGTTTTAATCGTACTAACTTTATAATTCCATTCCTTGATATCCACTTGATATTGCGTTTGATCAATTACTGGTCCCCGGCATACTTTTTCAAGTGCTGGCGGTAAGTCGTATTGCTCTTTGGCCCTTTCCATCAACTCGTCAAACAACCATTTAGGCACAATGTCATGGTAATCTGCAGGGTATACAAACTGGAACATAAGTAGTTGAGCCAGCAACAAGTGCCAGTGCTGATCTAGGCGGAAAAGAAGCCTCTTCCAATCCAGGTTCTTTCCATGTTTAAGCAATACATGGTTGATGTCTGCACCGTCAAATCGCTCGCGGTTTTGAACATATATTTTGCACCAGATCAGTTCTTCTGCTGGTAAGAATTTTACTGGTACTCCTGCAAACTCTCCTTCTGTTGCATGTTCATACCATGTATCGTCAACAGTGCAAATGTTGTTAACTGTATCAAATATTATATCTATAAAATATTCCCCTTTGAAAACCTTCGCCAACCAACGGACATCGGTAAGTTCTGTGGTATAGCCTTTAGAGGCAAAGTGCTTCATGATTTTGGGATACTCACTAGGTTTGCAAAATACATCCAGGTCTTTTGTGTCCCGGTATAATCCTGTATATTTAAATAGTGCGAAAGCTCCGCCCAACATAAAATTAGATCCGCTTTCGTGAAGAAATTCTAAAGCTTCTCTGTAAAATTCGTTCGCTTCCCTTCTTTGTTCTTCTGTTTCTATCATAGTTAGATATCTCTCGTTCGTTTTGTGTAGGTTAATAACCTGATTTTTATCATTCTGTTTGATACCCTACCGGAGCTCGTTTGATTTTTATATGACTCGTTTTTTTTTACCCTGGATCTATTTTTCACTAGAAAAGCCACCGTGATCTTTCTTCTTCCCAAGAATTAATCTCACTCCCTTGTCGTAACTGAAATAACTGAACATCCATTGAAGTAGAACAATAAGACGGCTTCTAAAACTTATAATGGAAATAAGGTGAATGAACATCCAGATAAGCCAGGCAAAGAAGCCCTGAGTATTAAGTTCTTTCCCAAATAGTTTTAGATCAGCTACTGCATGATTTCGGCCAATGGTTGCCATAGAACCTTTGTCATTATATTTAAACGCTTTTAAATTTTCATTCTTGAGTAGTCGGATGAGATTTTTTCCTAAAAGCTGTCCCTGTTGCATTGCAGGTTGAGCTACCATTGGATGGCCAAATGGATTTTCTTTGGATAGCATTGCTGCCACGTCTCCAATTGCGAATATGTTGTTATAGCCTTTGACCCTGTTAAAGTCGTCTACAGCTATTCTTCCGCCTTTCAAAATTGCCTCAGGTTTCAAGCCATTTACCGGTGCTCCGACAACTCCTGCAGACCAGATTAGTGTATATGTTTTTATTTGTTCCCCTGAATCGAGAGTTACCGTAGTTCCATCGTAAGACTTTACCCTTCTATTTAGCCAAACTTTTACCCCATAGCGCTCAAGGTACTCTAACGATTTTTTAGATGCTCCGGCTGACATTCCCTTAAGCAATTGATCTCCACTTTGTATCAGGTTAATGTCCATTTGTTTGATGTTAAGTTCTCTATAATCTTTTGGGAATACGTGTTTCCTTAACTCACTTAATGCGCCCGCAAGTTCAACCCCGGTCGGGCCTCCACCTACAATAACAAAATCCATCAAAGTATTCAGTTTTTCTTCGTCTTCAGCTTGTAACGCATTTTCCAGGTTACAAAGAATGGTGTTTCGAAGTTCCAAAGCGTCGTCAATGCTTTTTATAGCAATTGCGTTTTTCTCCATTACTTCGTCTCCAAAGTAGTTGGTGGCAGCACCTGTAGCAATAACGAGGTAATCATAATGAAGATGGCCGATTTTAGTAAGAACTTCTTGTGTATCAGGATCAATAGACAAGACTTCGGTCAACCGAAAATAAAAGTTCTTCTGGCCTTCCAGGACCTTTCGGAAAGGATGTATGATATTGGCAGAATCTAAACCGGAAGTTGCCACCTGGTAAAGAAGAGGCTGGAATGTATGGTAATTATGTTTATCCAGTAAAACAACCTGCACAGGTGCGTGGGCCAGAGACTTTACAAGCTCAAGGCCTCCAAAACCTCCTCCGATCACTACTACACGTGGTTTATCAGAATGTGTTATTCCTGAAATTTCAATCATTCTATGTTTTTTTATCACAACAGGATAACAGGCGTAATTGTTGAAGGAGAAGAAGTCATTAAACAAGAGGATGACTGGCTCAAAAAATCTACAGATAAATGGTAGCGTATGGAAAATGGCGCTAAAGCAATTCTCTGATGCCACAACTAAGAGCTCACCTGCGATTACAGGAGGTTGCGTTGTGACTACAATTGCTGGTCTTGCTATGACTTTATTGATAATGCCTCTTGAGGTATCTGCAAAGAAAAATGAAGATCAAGATGTTAAGGCGCTACTGAAAGAAAAGATTGCAGTACTTAAAAAAATTAAAAAGCGTTTAGTCAGGGCGGCTGATCGGGATCTTGATTTATATGATCAGTATCGCTTTATGAAAACGGGCAGTAGGGGGGACCCTGCAGGAAAGTCGAAGTATAAAGCACTTATTTATGCTACTAAGTCGCCTTTTAAAGTGGCTTCTTTATTAAAGGAATGCTTATCTGCCAGTATTGGTTGTGTTAATCTCTGTCATGATAGCGTTGTTAGTGATGTGAAAGCCGCTGTGCTTTTGCTACATTCTTCTTTTAATGCCATTTTAGCTCTGGCGCAAAGTAATATGAAAGGGTTAAATAAAGAAGATTACAAGCTGTTTGAAGCGCTTCGCTTTAGTTTGGAAGAGGAGGTTTCTGTTCAAATTGATACATTGATCAGGGAGGTAGATATGTTTCTTCTGTACTGAGATTATGAAATAAAAATAGAGGTTGAAATACTAATTTTACAATTATGCTTCGCTGGATTGATGCAATTAAATACTCAAAATATGGTAATCCCGAGCCGGTGAAGAGAGTCGAGAAATCAGAGGACGAGTGGAGAATTCTTCTCTCCGACGAACAATTTCGGGTAACCCGACAAAAGGAAACGGAAAAACCATACTCAGGTATGTATTGCCGGAACTATGAGCCTGGCCAATACTCCTGTGTTTGTTGCCAGTCCCAGCTCTTTGATTCAACGGACAAGTACAATTCTTTATCGGGATGGCCCAGCTTTACTCAGCCTGTTCACAGATCTGCCATAAAGTATGAACTGGATATGAGTCATGGTATGAAAAGGATTGAGATAATGTGTAATGTTTGTGACGCTCATCTTGGTCATGTATTCCCGGATGGACCAGAGCCTTCGGGACTTAGGTACTGTGTTAATTCTGTAAGTATTACCAGAATCGACGATAAAATGCAACTTGCAGTTTTGGGAGGCGGGTGCTTTTGGTGTACAGAAGCGCTAATTGACCAATTAGAAGGTGTTGTATCGGTAGAGCCTGGCTATAGTGGAGGAAAAGGCTTTAATCCTAGTTATAAAGAGGTATCAAGTGGATTAACCGGACACGCTGAAATGATAAGGATTAAGTTTGATCCTACGATTATTTCTTATGAAGAGCTTCTTAAGATCTTTTTCTCCATCCATGATTCCACATTGCTTAATCCAGAGGATGGAAATTATACACAGTACCGTTCTATCATATTATATTATAACGAAGAACAAAGACAGGTTGCAGAGAAGGTAAAAGAGGAAATAGAAGAACTGCGAGGGAAAAAGGTCTATACAGAAATTGCAGCCTTTAAAGCTTTCTATAAGGCGGAAGATAAGCATCATAATTATTATTTGAAGAATCCTGAAGCTCCTTACTGCTGTAATATTATTGAACCGAAGTTGGAAAAACTAAGATCATCGTTCTTTGAAAAACTAAAGAAAGGATAGTTATACGTTTATTTCTTTTTTCTAAAATCTAGCATCAGGTTTTCGAACATTTGGTTGGTTGATCGCGTATAACGGGATTACTTGAATTCTGCTGATGATTAGATATAAGAATCTTTCTACTTTTTTACTTGTGTTAATGCTTTGCTTTACATTTCAGCTATTTGCTCAGAACACAACTAAATTTACAAGGAAGACAAGTCGTGACGGACTCTCGCAAAGTTTCATTAGAAATGTTATTCGCGATCCCAAGGGATTCATCTGGATAGGGACAGGAGATGGCCTGAATAAATATGATGGTTACCATTTTAAGATTTACAGGAGCAATTCAAAGGTAAAGGGTAGTTTAAGCGGAAGTAATATTATTACCACGTTCATAGACAGACAAGGGGTTATGTATGTAGGTACGGATAACGGAGGTGTTAATGTTTTTGATGCGAAGCAGGATAAATTTTCGGTGTATAAACATGACGCGAAGGATTCTGAGAGTTTAAGCTCAAACAGGGTTACTTGCTTTTTCGAGGACCATAAAGGTGTCTTCTACGTTGGAACTGAGGATGCTGGTTTGAATGTTTTTGACAGGAAGACAAAGAAGTTTAAAGTTGTTTTTGAACCAGGATCAGGTAAAAAGGGTTTGGTAAGCCATGTTATCCGTGCTCTTAATGAAGATAAAGCAGGGAATTTATGGGTGGGTACCGAACATGGAATCACTGTAATAGATAGCCGTAGAACCAGTTTTACTTCTTACATTCACTCCCAAAGTGCCCAAAGTCTTAGCGTTGATGCTATAAGAACCATTTTTGTAGACAGGGAAGGTGAGATTTGGATTGGGACTGCTTTTGGCGGGCTTAATCATTTCTTAAAGAAGACGAGAACCTTCGACCATTACAAGCACAGTGAATTTAACTCTAATAGCATTTTGGGAGATTATGTTCCTAAAATCTGCCAGCCTAAAGATGGGAGGCTTTGGGTAGCTACCAATATGGGAGTAAGCGTTCTTAATAAAAAGAACAATACTTTCATAAATTATACTAACGATCCATTTGATGAAAATTCATTGCTTGATAATGGACTAAACACCATTTATGTTGACAAAACTGATAATATTTGGGTAGGGAGCATCGCTGGTTTATCAGTAAAGGAGGCAGAGCATTCAAAGTTTCCCCGATATAGCTACAACCCTGGAAAACCCTCTGGTTTAGGCGGAAGAGAAGTTTTTAGCGTTACTCAAAATAAGGAAGGAAACATCTTTCTGGGCCTGCGGAAGGGATTTGATGTTTTCAACCCTTCACGAAAAGATTTCAAGCATTTTTTTGTTGACCGAACAGGTGTGACTTTGGGTACAGTAACATCCATGCTGTTTAGTGGGGACGAATTCTGGTTGGGGACATTCGAACAAGGTCCGGTGAAGGTGGATCTCGAGAAAAATATTTTTAGGATATACCAGGGTGTAGACGATCAGTCTAAAAAGACCTTCAATATCCGTGACGTCTGGTTTATTCGTGAGAATTCTAAAGGAGAACTCTACATTGCTTCTTTTAGCAGTGGCGTGATGAAGTTCAACAAGAATGACAATCTGTTTCATAGGATTTATTGGAAGGGTAGAAATATTCCTTATTTGGGGATTACCTGTTTCTATATAGACCGAAAGGATAATTTGTGGTTGGGTTCAAATCTTCAAGGTTTAACTAAAATAAATATAGAAAAGCAGATTTTTAAAGAGTTCTTGCATGATAGTAATAACCCAGCAAGCATCAGTGATAATTTTGTCTCAAACATTCTTGAAGATAGTCGTGGAAATATCTGGATCGGTACTCAGGCTGGTCTGAATCTTTTGCTAACTGATAATTCTTTCAGGCGTTTCACTGAGAAAGATGGCTTGGCTAATAATTTCATTAACGGTATCCTGGAAGACAGGAAGGGGGCGTTATGGCTAAGTACTAATACTGGTCTATCCGAATTTGATACCAGAAAACGAAGCTTCAGAAACTATAACCTTAATAACGGGTATGATGATAATGAGTTATTGTCTAGAGCTTACTACAAGCTTAGAAGCGGTGAATTTATTTTTGCGGGACTAAATGGTTTCAACATCTTTCATCCTGGTAAGTTAAAAATAAACCAAAAGCAGCCCACTGTATTTATTACGGATTTTAAGACTGGGAGTAGATCTGTGATTCCGGGGAATGATGCTCCTTTAAAAGAAGTAATAAATGAAGCAAAGGAGATCAAACTAAACTATGATCAGTCAGAGTTTTCTTTTGATTTCGTGGCTCTTAATTTCTCCCGAACTAAGGAAAACCAGTATGCTTACAAGCTGGAGGGCTTTGATAAAGATTGGATCAATGCCGGAGCTTCAAGAAACGCTGCTTATACTAATATTCCACCTGGAGAGTATGCTTTTAAAGTAAAGGCGACAAACAATGATGGAGTTTGGAATGAGGAAGGGGCTTCAATAAAAGTAATAATAGTTCCTCCATTCTGGCGAACGTGGTGGTTTATATCGATTAGTTTAATAATTATTGTCGGTGGAGCGATCATATTCTATTTCTATCGTGTAAACAAAATGAATCGGCAGAAAGCAGAACTCGAGAAGCAGGTTCAGGAAAGGACTAATGAAGTTGTTAAGCAATCGAGAGAGCTGCAGCAGCAAACAGAGCAGTTGAAGAATTTCAATTTGGCTCTGCAGGAAGAAAGAGAGAAGGCTGAGAAAGCAAATCAGGCAAAAAGTACTTTCCTTGCCACTATGAGTCATGAGATCCGGACCCCTATGAACGGAGTTATTGGAATGGCTTCGCTATTGTCTGAGACCAGTCTGAATGCTGAGCAGTCTGAGTATGTAAGCGTTATACAAAACAGTGGAGATGCTCTTTTGGCCGTAATAAATGATATTCTCGATTTTTCTAAAATTGAGTCAGGGAACATGGAACTCGAAAATCATGAGTTCAATCTTTATCAATGCGTGGAGCACGTAATGGATCTTTTTGCTACTAAAGCTGCCGAACAGAGTCTGGATCTAATCTATCAGATAGATAATAAAGCACCTTCTCAGATTATTGGAGATAGCCTGAGGCTTAGACAAGTTCTGATCAATCTTGTAGGTAATGCATTGAAATTCACTCATCAAGGGGAAGTTTTTGTAAAAGTAAGCGTCCTAAATGTAGATAGTGATGATATCGAGCTTCAGTTTGATGTAAAAGACTCAGGAATTGGTATCCCGGAAGATAAGTTACCGCGTCTTTTTCAGGCATTTTCTCAGGTTGATTCATCCACAACCCGCAAATATGGTGGTACTGGACTAGGTTTAGCTATTTGCGAGCGACTGGTTAGGTTGATGGGAGGTGATATTAGGGTTGAAAGCACTAAGGGGCTGGGTTCTGTCTTTAGTTTCACAATCCAAACCCGGCCCGGTAACCAGGCGTTAAAACATTATGTTACTTTAAATGCTGCGGAGAATGAAGGGAAGAAGGTTCTGGTTGTAGACGATAACAAAACAAATCTCTCTATATTAAAATCTCAACTTGAGCTATGGAAGCTTGATGTTACTCTTGCTGAATCAGGTGCTCGAGCCCTTGAAATATTAAATTGCGGGGTAGATTTTCAACTGATAATTAGCGACATGCAGATGCCAGAAATGGATGGTGTACAGCTTGCGGAAGCAATTAAGAAAAAAGCACCAGATGTACCTATCATTCTCTTAAGTTCTATTGGTGATGAATCACGATCAAAATATCCCCACTTGTTTAATTCTGTACTTACGAAACCAGTAAAACAACAGCCCTTGTTTAAGTTGGTGCAGGCAGAGCTTAAGCAACAAAAACAACCCCAGAAACAGGAGGAAAAAAAGGCGGTTGCTTTATCTGATGATTTCGCAGAGAGTTTTCCTCTCAATATTCTGCTTGTGGAAGATAATATTATAAATCAAAAGCTTGCAATGCGGATTCTTACCAAGCTAGGATATGAACCCGGGCTTGCAAATAATGGTCAGGAGGCAGTAGATATGTTACTTGACCGTTCATACGATGTGGTGTTGATGGACATGCTAATGCCTGTTATGGACGGTCTGGAAGCGACCAGGTACATCAGGCAAAATCATAAGCATCAGCCAATGATTATAGCGATGACGGCAAATGCTATGACGGAGGACCGGGAAGCTTGCATCAGCGCTGGAATGAATGATTATATTACAAAACCTATAAATGTAGAGATATTAAAGAAGTCGCTGATAGAATCAGCAGATAAAATTCGTGCATAAGTTGGATAACTACGTTATTTTTGCCAGATGTTGAATATATCAGACGTCCATCACGTGGCCATAATCTGCTCTGATTATGAGGTATCAAAAAAGTTCTATACAGAAATTCTGGGCTTAAACATCATCTCAGAGGTTTATCGAACAGAAAGGGATTCATATAAGCTTGATTTACAAATCGGAAAGGCTCAAATTGAGCTTTTTTCATTTCCGAATACACCTCTACGTCCGTCTCGTCCTGAAGCTCAGGGACTTCGTCATTTAGCTTTCGCTACTGATGATATCGACCAGGCGATTAAAACGTTAACTGGATATGGAGTAGATGTAGAACCTGTAAGGGTTGATGAAATTACAGGCAAACGTTTCACTTTTTTCGCTGATCCTGATAATCTTCCACTTGAGCTCTACGAAAAATAAGGTCTTCCGATTTAAACGATTTGAGGTAGATCAAAATGACTGCGCAATGAAGATTAATACAGATGGTACTCTTCTTGGCGCCCTATCTGCAAGTGCTAGTCCCGTCAGTATATTGGATATTGGAACCGGGACTGGTGTTATTGCTCTTATGCTGGCTCAGCGTTTCCCTACGTCTGAAGTTCACGCCGTTGAGATAGAACATCACGCTGCCCGGAGGGCTCTGCAAAACTTCTGTAACTCTCCGTTTGGAAACCGCTTGCATCTGCACCCGGGTTCATTTCAACAACTATCTACCGATCTTCCGGGTAAGAAGTTTGATCTTATTGTTAGTAATCCACCTTTTTTTATCAATTCACTCAGGAATAGGGACGAGAAGAAACAAACAGCAAGGCACTCTGATCACAATTTCTTTACCGAGCTGATAAACTTTATTTTCCTTCATCTGAGCGATCGGGGCGTTTGTACTTTGATACTACCTTTACCAACTGTACTTTATGTAGAAGAATTGCTGGATCCAAGAGACCTTTATATTACAGAGGTTATAAATATTCGTTCTTTTGATTTTTCTGAAGTCCACCGTCAAATTATAACAATTTCGAGGAACATGAAAACAAAAGAGCAAAAGGATTTTGTAATTTATTCAACACAGAAGGAATATTCTGAAGAATTTGTTAAAAGTTTAAAAGATTTTTTCACAATTTTCTAAGTTTCTGTTATATTAGCTGCACGTCTACCATCTTACGTAACCAATATTAATGACTACTATCGGATTAATCTCAGATACTCATGGGTATCTCGACGATAAAGTATATAAATATTTTGACGAGTGCGACGAAATATGGCATGCCGGCGATTTTGGAACGCTTGAAGTCGCTGATAAGCTTGCTGCATTTAAGCCACTAAAAGGGGTATATGGAAATATAGATGGAAAGGATATTCGATTAGTTTATCCTGAACATTTAAGATTTAAGTGCGAGGATGTAGATGTCTGGATGACTCATATTGGAGGTTATCCCGACAAATACAGTCCAAAAGTCAAGGCGGAAATCTATAAGGATCCACCGAAGATTTTTATTGCCGGACACTCTCATATCCTCAAAGTGATCTTTGATAAAAAAATTGGCACTTTACACTTAAATCCTGGAGCGGCAGGCAAACAAGGATGGCATAAAATGCGTTCTTTATTGAAATTCTGCATTTCTGGAGAAAAAATCCATACCTTAGAGGTGATAGAATTGGGGATTAGATAATGTAAAAAATACACTAAGTACTATGTCAGCAGTAAAAACACTAGGTCAATTTATCATTGAAAAACAAAAAGATTTTCCTTATGCAAAGGGAGAATTGTCGCGCCTATTAAGAGATATTGGAATTGCCGCCAAGATCGTGAATCGTGAAGTAAATAAGGCAGGTCTTGTTAATATTCTCGGCGAAGTGGGAACAACAAATTCTCATGGAGAAGCGCAGAAAAAATTAGACGTTTATGCAAATGAACAGTTCATCTCAGCTTTGACCTGTGGAGGTGAATGTTGTATTATTATTTCAGAAGAGAATGACGACCCAGTGTATATAGAATCTGAAGTTTCTAAAAATGCAAAATACATAGTAGCTATTGACCCCCTTGACGGTTCATCAAATATCGATGTAAACGTTTCTATCGGTACAATATTTTCTATTTACCGACGGAAGTCAGTTGAAGGAAGGGCTACAATTGAAGATGCATTGCAGAACGGAACAGAACAGGTAGCTGCAGGATATGTGGTTTATGGAGCATCAACAATGCTAGTTTATACCACAGGAGTAGGTGTAAATGGTTTTACTTTAGATCCTTCAATAGGCGAATTTTGTTTGTCTCACCCTAACATGAGAATCCCTAAGACTGGTAACATCTATTCCATCAATGAAGGAAATTATGTCCATTTTCCTTCAGGTGTAAAACGTTACCTAAAATATTGCCAGGTCGAAGATAAAAATACAAACAGACCCTATGTATCGAGGTACATTGGATCTATGGTGGCAGATTTACACCGCAATTTGTTAAAAGGCGGAATATTTATTTATCCAACTACATCCAGTGCCCCAAATGGGAAATTGAGATTGGTATACGAATGTAATCCTATGGCTTTCATCATTGAACAGGCGGGAGGAAGGGCAACAACTGGTTTCGAAAGAATCCTTGAGTTGAATGTGGAATCATTGCACCAACGTTCTGCAATTTTTATTGGATCAGAAGAGATGGTTAGAAAGGCCGAAGAAATGATGATGGATTTTTCTCCTGAAATTGCACCTAAAAAAGTTATAGATATCACCGGATCTCTAACCATAGAAAAAAAGGAAGTTAGCCTTCTAGCTGATACTACAGAAAAGGAATTAAATAAACTTGGAGTAGTTGGAGGGATTGACTAAGTCAATCCTGTCCTCAATTCTCCGCCTCGAACACCGAGTCAATCATTAATTTATCTTTTTGTTGAGATGCTGCGACTGCTAAACGGTCGCAGCGCTCATTTTCGGGATGTCCTGCATGCCCTTTAATCCACTGGAACTTGACATTGTGCTGTTTGTAAACTTGTAGAAACCGGAGCCAAAGATCTTTATTCTTTTTGCCTGCGAACCCCTTATTCAGCCATCCGAAAACCCATTTTTTTTCTACCGCATCTACAACGTATTTAGAGTCAGAATAGATTAATACATCTTGTCCTGGTTTTTTAATAGCTTCAAGGCCTGCAATAACAGCTAGTAATTCCATCCTGTTATTGGTGGTTTTTCTATACCCGGCGGATAACTCTTTGTAGTGAGGCCCTGATCTTAAAATTGTTCCATATCCCCCTGGGCCAGGGTTTCCACTTGATGCACCATCTGTAAAAAGTTCTATCATTTACTTGATTTCTCCTAAAAGTTTGCTGTTTTTCGGTTGCCTGAACAAATTCTTATGTGATTGTTGATTCGTGTTGAATTTCTTTTGCTCATGATTTTTAGCGTGAGCCGGCAAAAATAGTATTTGTAAATCGTTGAGGTGAATTAAAGTATATTTTAAGATGCATAAAATAAGGTGTTACAACTTGGGAGGTTCATGCGTAATGTTAGGTGTAAAATTGACTCAACATGACTAAATACTATTATTTCTACTTCTGCATGGTTTTCAGCCTTTTTTTCAGCAGCTGTAAGAAGGAGGCTCCTATTGTAAATGCTTTGATAGGACAATGGGAGCTTAGCATTTCTGTTGATGGAATGACAGGGAAAGCCACTAAGGCCGGGGCGGGAAGTGGAAATTTGTTGAGAATTGCAAAGAAAAGCTACGAAAGGTATGAGAAGGGGCAGTTGGTAGAGAGCGGCTCTTATAGTATTGTTCAGGAGAACAGTATACTCTATCATAAAAAACTCGATAGAATAGTCTTTAATGATGAATACGATATGCCAAGAACCTTTATCAAAATAGAAAGCGATCAGTTAACGATATGGATTGATGCTTTTGATGCACCTTCAGTTGTTTATAAGAAAGTAGTCCAATAAGGAAAAACAGACTTTTGTTGCGTTTGATCTATTGAATTAGCCATGCTTAAAAAAATGAAGCGTGTTGCTCTGAAAACTTCCGAATAGTTTTAAATTTGATTTGTTCTGGAATGTAACATCATTTTACCTCTGTCGTAAAAATAGTCGAATTAAAACCTCAATCTAAACATTAAGCTTATAAGGAAGCAAAACTCGCATGAATTGGGGCTGAGGTAATAATTTTAGGAGCGGGAATATGTTCTATTTATTTTTGCCAAAAGAAAAGTATCGGATTTTAATTTAACTGATCGATCTATAATATAAGCGTTGTTTTTATGGAAAGTGAGAATGAACTATGGAGCGTCGTGCTGTTAAGCACAACGGTAAAAGAGATCACACCTGAACAGATAGAGAAAGACCTGGCTAAAAGGAGGGAGGTGCGGAAGGCGAATGGCATAACCGGAATTGTTATTAATGCACGAGGTAATATTCTGCTTTTAGCAGAAGGAGCGAAAGCGCAGGTACAACACCAATATGAAGAGATTAAAAAGTACCAGGGGCATCATAGTATCATTAAACTTTATTTTGGGCCTGTTCCCTTTAGATTTTTCGAGGAGGAACCTCTTGCATTCAAATCTTTAGGAGTAGAAGCCTATAAGTTCCTGGATTCATTTACATCCATAGAACAGAAAGAGTATTTTCAGGAAGTACTTGATATTCATCATCCAGTTAGCAGAATTATAAGCGATTTTATAAAAAACAACTCTAAATAGAATCCTTTTTGCCTGTAAATAGTAGCTCTGGCTGTTTTCCATAAACGGCAGATGCTTGTAATTTCCTCAAATATAACAAAATAGAAGGGGAAGCTCCATTAGCACATCATATCCTTGAAAGTCAAACTAAGTAACCTAAATCGGGTTACTCGATTAGCATATTAATTTGTATGACTTATCAACCAATAGAGAATTACGGAATTATAGGAGATCTAAATACAGTTGCCCTTGTAAATTTAAATGGCTCTGTTGATTTTATGTGTTTCCCGGATTTTGATTCTCCTACTATTTTCGCTGCTCTATTAGACGCAAACAAGGGAGGTAGCTTTAAGATCAGTCCTAAATCCGACGAGCTGAAGTACAAACAGCTTTATCTTCCCGATACCAACGTGTTACTTACCAGATTTTTATCAAATAAAGGGGTTGCGGAGTTAACTGACTTTATGCCTGTAGAAGAATTGTATGGAGGGAAAGAGTTAATCAGGAGAGTAACCTGCATTCAGGGGGAGTACGAATTCGATCTTGAATGTTGCCCCCGGTTTGATTATGGACGAATAGCTCATGATGCAGAACTAATTAGTGAAAATGAAATCTTATTCAAAGCAGAGGGAGAAAATGAAATTTCTGTTAGGCTGAAAAGTACAGTCCCTTTGGAAATAAAGGATGGGGACGCTAAGTGTAGCTTCAAATTAAAAAAAGGTGAAAAGGCAGACTTTCTATTCGAATTAGTTGATGGAAAAAATATTCTGGCCCAAGGAATGGAGGATTTCATAACGGAGAGTCTTTATGCTACCATAAAGTATTGGAAAGACTGGATTGACAAGTCAAAGTACAAAGGCCGGTGGATGGAGGTTGTTAATCGTTCTGCTTTATGCCTTAAGCTTATGACTTCATTTAAATACGGATCTATGGTAGCCTCACCCACTTTTGGGCTTCCCGAGGAGATCGGCGGGGAACGTAACTGGGACTATCGCTATTTATGGATAAGAGACGCTTCATTTACTATTTATACATTTTTAAAGTTAGGTTACCGGAAGGAGGCAAGGGCTTTTATAAACTGGATTGAAAAACGGTGTCAGGATATTTCCAAGAGTAATGAGTTCCTCAATCTAATGTACAAGTTAAATGGAGATAAGGATCTTCCGGAGGAAGCTCTGCCACACCTTGAAGGTTATAAAAGGTCTTCTCCGGTCAGGATAGGAAACGGAGCTCATACGCAAATTCAATTGGATATTTATGGCGAGTTGATTGATTCTGTTTATTTGTATGATAAAGAGGTGGAGCCAATTTCTTACGGGTTCTGGAAAGATCTTTCCAGGCATGTTGATTGGGTTTGTGATAACTGGCACCGGAGTGATGAAGGAATTTGGGAAGTTAGGGGAGGTAAGAAAGAATTTCTGTACTCGCGAGTAATGTGTTGGGTTGCGTTGGACAGAGGAATTAGAATTGCTCAAAAGCATTCTTACCCTCTAAATCAAAATTGGATAAGTGAACGTGATAGAATTTTCAACTCCATACACATGGAGTTTTGGAATGAAGATTTAAAAGCCTTTGTGCAGTATAAAGGAGCAAAAACTGTTGATGCAGCAACCTTGCTGATGCCCATGATCCGTTTTATTGCTCCCAGGGATCCTCAATGGTTGTCTACCTTGAGTCGCATTGAGCAAGAACTGGTCTCCGACTTTCTGGTTTACCGATACCGACCCAACGAACGGCTGGATGGCTTATCTGGAGGAGAAGGTACCTTTTCTATGTGTACTTTCTGGTATGTGGAGAACTTAGCATTAGCCGGCGAAATTACAAAGGCACGTCTGTATTTTGAGAAGATGTTAGGCTATGCAAATCACTTAGGCCTTTATTCAGAAATGCTAGGGTTACAGGGGCAACACCTTGGAAACTTTCCTCAAGCTTTCACTCATCTAGGCCTTATAAGTGCTGCACTCCATTTAAACAGGGCTTTAGATGATGAACGGAATAAGGATATGCAACAAGATCATCATGGGTGATGAAATAAGAATTTCATAAACCCGCTTGCCAGTACCTAATGTATAAGGTCATCGTTATCGCTATTTAACCGACGCCATAATCACATCAAACATTTGTGCTATCAATTTAGCCAAAATTCCCCTACTGATTATTGATCAGCACCTAGTTTTACCCTCGTTAATCAATTAAGAAAAAGCTATTCGAAATGGTCCTATTAACATTTTGAATAGTTTACCATGAAAAATTATTATGAAAGACTTTATCAGAGGCAGGGACCGCCCTTGCTGTTTATTCTATTCATGCATCAATTATCCTAATCAAATCCTTAAACTTTCAATTAGTACTAATGAAAAGACTAATATTAAATTGTAATAGGGGAGGATTTCTTCTATTCTTACTATTTATTTCAATTTCCTCTGCAACCTATGCTCAAACCAAGCGAATAACAGGTACGGTTGTAGACGAAAATAGTCAACCCCTGCCAGGCGCGGCGGTGAAGGCAAAGTCGGGCGCCGCAGGAGCGACAACTGATGTCAACGGAAAATTTAGTATCACCCTTGCGGCAAATGAAACCATATTAGTGGTTTCATTTGTAGGATACACAAATAAAGAAGTGCGTATTGGCTCCCAAACATCCATAACAATAAAACTTGCACCTGATTCCCGTAGCTTACAGGAAGTGGTTGTTATTGGGTATGGTACTCAAAGAAGGGAAGCTGTAACAGGTTCTGTTTCATCAGTGGGCGGAGAAACTTTAAGAGAAGTTCCCGCAACTAATATTACCCAGTCATTGCAAGGACGGTTACCTGGGGTAGAAATGACCCAAACATCCAGCCGTCCTGGTGCAGGAATGCAGATTCGCATCAGGGGAACCCGGTCACTAAGTACCAATCCAGGAAATGGCCAAGACGATCCTCTTGTTGTATTGGATGGTATTCCATTTTCCGGTTCTATTAATGATATTGACCCCAATAACATCAAAAGTATCGATATTCTTAAGGATGCATCAGCCACTGCAATTTATGGATCGAGGGGAGCGAATGGAGTTATATTGGTGACTTCGTTTCGGGGACAGAAAGGACAAGCAGCGCGCGTTTCATACAACTCATTCTATGGAATTAAAAGCGTTCTTTCTCAATTTCCGATGATGGACGGACCTCAATTTGCAAAATTGAGAGCAGAGGCAGCCAGAACGGTAGATGAATTGGGCAGAGGAGGAAAGTTCAGCCCATCTGCTGATGAAGCAGACAATGCCAGTACCAACTGGCAGGACTTATTATATCGTGATGGTAAGACTATGAGCCAGGATGTTAATTTTTCTAATGGATCAGAAAAAGGAAACTTTTCTATTGGCGCAGGCTATTATCTGGACGAATCAGTGCTTCCAACAAACAATTTTAAACGGTATTCCCTTCGTGCAGCAATGGACCAGGAGGCCGGCAAGTATTTAAAGTTTGGGCTTACATCCAATAATAGTTATGGGATAACACAGGGTAATCAGGTTGGTATAGGCGACGCGTTAGGTGCTTCTCCGCTTGCATCACCTTATGATCAAAATGGTAATTTAAAAAGGGCAACTTTTGCTTCTATTGATCCTTACCGCGTTTGGACAAAGGAATCGATTGAGGAGGTTGAGGATAGATGGTTAAGCGAGTCAAAAGGATTTGGTTCATATAATAACTTATATGGAGAAATGCGCATTCCTGGGATTGAGGGACTGAAAGCACGTGTAAATCTTGGATTGAATATCCGCACCACAGCGGGCGGGTTTTTTACTGGAGTTGGGGTAACGAGCTCTACTAATCCAAATGAATTATCGGGAGCCGGCATAAATAACTCCCTGATGACTGACTGGACCGTTGAAAACCTTTTAACTTACGATAAAACGTTTGGAAAGCATCAACTTAATGTTGTAGGTCTTTATTCTGCTCAGGAGAATACTTTCAATCGCTCAGATATTTCGGTAGCAGATCTTGCTGCTGAGCACTTCCAGTATTACAACCTCGGTCAGGCTCTTGGTAATATCACTATCAACCCGGATAATCAAGGGAGACAGGTTTGGGGATTACTATCCTACATGGGACGCGTTATGTATAATTTTGACAATCGCTACATGCTTTCGGCAGCTCTTAGGTCGGATGGTTCATCAAGGCTTGCTCCTGGGCATAAGTGGCACACTTATCCAGCTGTTTCTGCTGGTTGGAACATTGGTCAGGAAGCATTCATGCAGGATTTCACTGCCTTAAGTTCTTTAAAGCTTCGGGCTGGATACGGGGTAACCTCAAATCAAGCAGTTCTACCCTATACAACGCTAGGAAGACTAGGTGTCAGATACTATAATTTTGGGGATGCAGGTGCCGATAGTTATGAAAATGGTTATATAATTGATCAACTTCCGAGTCCAAGACTAGGTTGGGAGTTTACAAATACCTGGAATTTCGGTCTGGATTTCGGTCTGTTTAAAGGAAGGCTAAATGGAACAATGGAGTATTACAAGCAGCATACTACAGATATTCTCCTGTATTTAAATCTGCCGTCAACAGCAGGTGTTCCTGGTTATACTGATAACATAGGTGAAACCGAAAATAAAGGATTTGAGCTTTCACTTAACGGAACTATAATAGATAACCCTAAAGGTTTAAAATGGGAAGCCGGATTCAATATCTACACAAACAGGAATAAGTTAGTAGCGCTTTCATCTGGTGCTGACAGAAATGAGGGTAACTGGTGGTTTGTTGGACAGCCGATCAATGTCATCTTCGATTATGAAAGAACAGGTTTGTGGCAAGCTGGAGATCCTTACCTTAATGTTCTTGAACCCGGTGGGAATGTTGGTATGATTAAGGTGAAATATACGGGGGATTATGACGCAAATGGCGTTCCTGTTAGACAGATAGGGGCTGCTGACAGACAGATAATTAAATACGATCCAGACTTCCAGGGAGGATTTAACACGCGTTTGGCCTACAAAGGCTTTGACTTAAATTTGGTTGCTGCATTCAAAGGGGGAGGCAAACTAATTTCTACATTTTATGGGAGTTCAAGCTATTTAAATCTTTTGAATGGCCGCCACAATAATGCAGTAGTTGACTATTGGACGCCTGAAAATACCGGGGCAAAATATCCTCGTCCGGGAGGTATAACAGCAGGCGATAATCCCAAATACATGAGCACAATGGCCTATTTTGATGCTTCTTATTTAAAAATAAGGACTATCTCTTTAGGTTATAACTTTAGTGGAAAGTGGATGCGTGCTGCTGGCATAAATAATGCCCGTGCTTACGTAACTGCACAGAATCCGTTCATTTTGTTCTCCCCTTATTATAAGGAATCCGGCATGGACCCAGAGCCGAATTCGTATGCGAATCAAAACCAAGCAGTTAACACTCAGATTGTACAACGCCTACCGGTAGTAGGTTCCAACGTACCATCAACACGTAATTATTTACTTGGACTTAACTTCACCTTTTAATATTGATTATCATGCAAAGGATATATAAAATTTTAGCACTTACTGGCCTCGTATTAACAGCCAGTTGCGATAAAATTCTAGATGAGACTCCTCGCGACCGTTTTGAACCAGGTTTCTTCAAAACAGAGGCTGGAGTAAAAGGAGGTTTAACAGGCCTATATTCAGGTTTACGCCGCCTTTACGGACAGCCCTATTACTACAATGCTACTGAAACAGGTACAGATGAATATACATATGGATCGCAGGCAGACGGAAACTTCAGAGCTGCTGATCTATCCGGTCTTGGTATACCTGATGCCCAAAACAGCCGCTGGGATGTATTATGGAATACAGCCTATGCGAATATAAATTCTTCAAGTGGAATTATAGCTAATGGAACTGAGGCCAATATGCCTGTATCCCTATTAGCCGAGGCACGTTTTTTCAGGTCTTTTAGTTATTTTCTTCTCGTGCAGACATTTGGGGGAGTTCCTCTGGATCTGGGAGGGGGTATATTAGAATATAATACGACACCAACAATTAGTTCAAAACGAAACACAGTGCCCGAAGTGTATACTTTAGGTGTTTTTCCTGATCTCATTAAAGCAGTTGCAGATTTACCGGATAACCCGAGAGTAACTGGCGCGATTACTAAAAATGTAGCAAGATTAACTTTAGCTAAAGCCTATCTTACTTATGGATGGTGGTTGCAAAATCCTAACAGCATCCCAACATATCCCGAAGTGGGAAGGACTGACCCTGATGGCCATGATGCAGCTTGGTATTTCCAAAAGGCTTATGACACTGCCGTTGAAGGTATAAATTCCCCAGGTCCTTACGCCCTTCAAGCTACTTATTACGATGTTAATTTGGCGCAGAACGATCGTAACAAGGAGATTATGCTCTGGGCGGATCATACTGAAGCAAATGCACAATATAGTGAGAGTAATATTACGGGATGGGACGGTGGAAATGGACAAAACCAGGCGGGATGGATGACCACCTGGTATTTCCAAAACATTAAAGCTAGTAGTAATCCCACAACATGGTCTCCAGTAGATGCGATGTTTAGAACAGTTCAAGCAGGGCAGTCGTATTCAAGACCCTGGATGCGTATGACCCCACCAATAGACGTATTTACAAAGACTTTCTCAGATAAAACACAGGATTCTCGATTTAATGGTACTTTTACTACTGTTTACCGGGGCACATGGCATTTAAATACAGCTCGCACCGAGCAAACGCTCTATGGTGCTAATTTTCTACCTATATCAAAAAATGGAAAAGTACTTTCATTTTTACCCTCAGATCCAGGTGGAATAAATTATTCCACATCCACTGTTTTTAATGATAATACAGAAGCTGGGTTTTTGGCGGGTAGGGCTGACTATGTTGTACCTCTGGACAAAATTTCAAGAAATATCTATCCGGGACTTTGGAAACTTGGAGCGTACCGCAAATCAACCGATTACAATGACGATAAGATTGCAAGCTCTCGTCCATTTAATATTTTGAAGTTTTCGGAGTTTTATTTTGTTGCAGCTGAGGCTGCTGTTAAAGGTGCCACCGTTCGACCTGGTCAGAGTGCACGAGAATTAATTAATGTTATCCGGGCTCGCGCAGGCAAGTGGAAGTTCGATGTTGCTGAAAATGTTGCAAGAGTTGAAGATAATTCTGCAGCTTTAACTAACGCCACACCTACAGTTATTGATATCAATTACATCCTGGACGAGCGGTCTCGTGAATATTTTGGTGAAGGTTACCGTTGGCATGATCTTGCACGTACTCAAAAATGGGAGGAATATGCTGGTTCGTACAGAATATCAGCCACGGCTGGTGCTGCACCAACAACAGTTCAGAGAACTCTTCCAAAGTATTTGTATTTGCGTCCAATTCCCCAGGGACAAATAGATCAAATGGATGCGGCTTCAAAAGTTGGATATCAAAATCCAGGCTACCAATAAATTGACCGTATTATTATTACTAAGAAATGGCCGCCCCCGGGCGACCATTTTTGTTATCTCGTAAAATCCATCGTGCTTTTTTAACATTAGTGTACGCTTGTTGCACAAAAGTCGCCTGTGTTTTTTCATCGTCACATTACTTTTATTGCTCGATAAACTAATACCCGGTTTGCTGTACTCAGCTATAGGGTAAATGAATACTCTCATTCTGATCAATTATGAAATATCTTCTAATTTTCTTTTTTGCTTTTATGTTTTCATATTCCAGGAGTAATGCTCAGCTATTGGAAAAGCAGGCGCCGGCTGGTTTTGATATTATCCTTGAAAATATTCCTCATGGTGCTATAGACACTGTAAGCTATTCGTCGGTTACCGTTGGTACTAATCGTAAAGCTTTAGTCTATACACCTCCTGGTTATAAGAAAAATAAAAAATATCCAGTATTATACCTCTTGCATGGAATAGGAGGCGATGAAAAGGAATGGTTTAATAATGGACAACCCCAAATAATTCTGGACAATTTATACGCGCAGAAAAAGCTAAGTTCTATGATTGTTGTTTTACCTAATGGTAGGGCAATGAAAGATGACAGGGCTGTTGGTAACATTTATGGCCCAGACAAGGTCCAGGCCTTTGCTAATTTCGAAAGAGATCTTCTAACAGATCTTATCCCTTTTATCGAGAAGCATTATAATGTGTACACTGACCGTGAAAACCGTGCTATTGCTGGTTTATCAATGGGAGGTGGGCAATCATTAAACTTTGGATTAGGAAACCTTGACAAATTCGCATGGGTAGGAGGGTTTTCATCGGCTCCAAACACTAGGAAACCAGAAGATCTTTTACCTAATACAGAGGAGGCAAGAGGGAAGCTGAAATTATTATGGATCTCTTGTGGCGATTCCGATAACCTCATGCAGGTTAGTAGTCGTACCCATAATTACTTACAGCAAAATAAAGTGCCACATATTTTCCATGTCGAGACCGGAGGGCATGATTTTAAGGTTTGGAAGAATGATCTATACCTGTTTTCCCAACTTTTATTTAAGCCTGTAGTTTTGTCTCCAATCCAGTAGGACAATGATTATTAAGTTATCAAAATTTTCGTTTAAAATTGGAAGACTTGTTTTTGAAATGGCCAGACCGATTTTAATAACAATCCTGTTTTCCACTTTAATTGTTGGCTCGATACACGCTCAGACGAAGGAGTCCCCGTCAAAGTCTGCTTCTTCCTTAAAACTCTGGTATAACAAACCTTCCGGCAAGGTTTGGGAGAATGCCTTGCCATTAGGAAATGGAAGACTGGGAGCTATGGTTTATGGAAATGTTGAGACAGAGACAATTCAAATGAACGAACACACACTTTGGAGCGGAGGTCCCAACCGGAATGATAATCCCAGCAGTTTGGATTCGCTGGAGTCAATACGAAAGCTGATCTTTGAAGGAAAACAAAAACAGGCCGAGCAACTGGCCAATAAGGTGATCATCAGCCGGCAGTCGCACGGACAGATGTTTGAGCCCGCAGGAGAACTGCATTTAACCTTTCCTGGCCACGAAAAGTATTCGAATTACTACAGGGAGCTAGATCTAGAACGAGCAGTTACAAAGACAAGTTACACGGCAGGGGATATAACTTACACGCGGGAAACGCTAACTTCCTTTCCTGATAGAGTGATAGTTGTGCGGCTTACCGCCGACAAGCCGCGAAGTATCTCATTTACGGCTTCTTATTCTTCCCCTCAATCCAAAGTCAAGGTAAATTCCATTCAGTCTAAGCAATTGTGTTTTGCAGGTACAACTATCGATCATGAGGGAGTGAAAGGTATGGTCAGATACATGGGAGTTGCTGAATTCAAACCGGAGGGAGGGACTCTTACTTCTAGTGATAGTACCATTTCAGTGGGTAACGCTAATGCTGTAACCATTTATGTATCTATTGCAACCAACTTCAATAACTACGAGGATGTTAGTGGAGATGAAAACGCAAGAGCAATTTCTTATTTAAACAAAGCTAAACGCAAGACATTTTCCGAAATTCTGAAGGGACATATTGCTGCTTATGAGAAGTACTTTAACCGCGTGAAACTGGATTTGGGGACTAGCCCAGCGGCCGAGCTTCCTACTGATGAACGCTTGAGGAATTTTAATTCTACTGTTGATCCGGCCTTTGTGGTCCTTTACTACCAGTTTGGTCGTTACTTGTTGATCTCTTCTTCACAACCCGGGGGGCAGCCGGCGAACTTACAGGGAATTTGGAATTCAAGACTACGTCCAGCCTGGGATAGTAAATACACCATTAATATCAATGCACAAATGAATTACTGGCCTGCGGAGAAGACTAATCTATCCGAATTGCACGAGCCTTTTATTCGAATGGTGCAGGAAATGGCTATTACCGGTCAAAAGACTGCAAAAAATATGTATGGAGCGAGAGGTTGGATGGCTCACCATAACACGGATATCTGGAGAGCGACCGGAGCTGTTGATGGTGCCTTCTGGGGGGCATGGAGTAATGGTGGGGGGTGGCCAAGTTTACATTTATGGGAACACTACTTGTATACCGGAGATGAAGTTTTTCTGAAAAGCATTTATCCTGTGTTAAAAGGAGCAGCTCAATTTTATGTCGATTTTTTGGTAGAGCATCCTACGTTTCACTACCTGGTGGTTAACCCGGACGAGTCTCCGGAAAATGCACCTAAAGCCCATCAGGGATCTTCTTTAGACGCTGGAGTAACCATGACAAACCAAATCGTATTTGATGTTTTTAGTACAACAATCAGGGCGGCTGAAATTTTAAATACAGACAAGGCCTTTATTGATACTTTAATAAAGACTCGAAATCGTTTAGCTCCAATGCATATAGGGCAGCATGCACAGGTTCAGGAATGGCTGGACGATATAGATGACCCAAAAGATAATCACAGGCACGTTTCCCACTTGTACGGATTGTTCCCTTCTAACCAGATTTCTCCTTACCGTACCCCCGCTTTATTTGGAGCAGCAAGGAATACGCTTCTTCACCGGGGCGATGTTTCAACAGGCTGGAGTATGGGCTGGAAAGTGAATTGGTGGGCAAGAATGCAGGACGGTGATCATGCTTATAAACTTATTCAGAGTCAATTAACTCCGCTGGGAGTGAATAAAGAAGGTGGGGGTACTTATAATAACCTTTTTGATGCTCATCCTCCTTTTCAAATCGATGGTAATTTTGGATGCACTTCGGGAATTACCGAAATGTTGGTGCAAAGTGCAGACGGAGCAGTTCACCTTTTACCAGCTCTGCCAAACGTTTGGAAGGCAAATGGAACAATCAGTGGGATCAGGGTAATTGGGGGATTTGAAATCCTGGAGCTGAAGTGGGAGGATGGCAAGATTTTAAAATTAGTAGTGAGATCAAAACTGGGAGGTAATCTTCGTTTGAGATCGCCTAACGCTCTTAAGTCTCCTGATAGTATTTTAAAACTCGCTTCTGGCCACAACAGCAACCCTTTTTATCAAGTACCAGTTACTCCCGATCCGGTTGTCTCAGCAAAAGCAACTCTTAAAATTCCTTCATTACTTAGCACTGTCGTATTTGATGTACCTACGCAGGCAGGTAAGGTGTATTCATTTTATGGTGGCAATTAAGCTACTGTTTAAACTGCAGACATTGTGCGATATATAAACTAGGAGCGATCTGGTCTCTTTTAACAAAAGTGTTATTGATTTTCACATTTGTCCCCCTTTAGCATTATCAGGTCTAATAGTTTTGCTTTCAACTAACTCTGCTTACCGTTATAAACAAGATATGAAAATAATACGCGTTGCCCTCGCTTTAATAGCATTTTTATCAACCAGCTTGAATTGCCTCTCTCAAGATTCAAGGTTTTATATATTCTTATGCCTTGGACAATCAAACATGGAGGGTAACGCAAAATTTGAACCTATAGATACTATTGTTGATCCACGTTTTCAAGTTCTTGAAGCAGTTGATTGCCCTGGTTTAAATAGGGTCAAAGGAAATTGGTATCCCGCAGTTCCGCCATTAGCGAGATGCAAAACGGGTCTCACTCCTGCTGATTATTTCGGCCGGACTTTAATAGAAAATTTGCCCAAGGACGTTAAAGTGGGAGTGATTAATGTTGCTGTAGGTGGCTGTAAAATAGAACTATTCGATAAAGGTAGCTACCAGACGTATGTTTCTACCGCTCCAGACTGGTTGCAGAATACAGTTAAAGAATATGATGGAAACCCCTACGGGCGCCTTGTAGAGTTGGCTAAACTAGCTCAGAAAAAAGGGGTAATCAGAGGAATTCTGCTTCATCAGGGCGAGTCAAATACAAATGATGTCACCTGGCCAGGAAAAGTGAAATCGGTTTACAACAATCTTTTGAACGATCTTAATCTTGAACCGGCAAATGTTCCATTACTTGCAGGAGAAGTCGTTAATGCCGATCAGGGAGGCATTTGTGCAAGTATGAATAAGATCATAGCAACCCTGCCTCAAACTATTCCCAATTCTTATGTAATCTCTTCCAAAGGTTGTGAGGATACTACAGATAACCTTCATTTTTCTGCCGCAGGATACAGGGAATTGGGAAAACGATACGGCGAAAAGATGCTCTCGTTGCTAGGCCACAAGATTAAAACAGCCAATTAGCATTTATCCTTTCTGAATTCTAAAACAAAATTATTTAGTCTTTAAAGTATGTCTAAGATAAAACCGGCAAGAATTTTAATGGTATTGCTGTTTTTGATTGCAAATACTGTTTTTGCTCAGAACCCCTTTATCACCAATCAATATACAGCTGATCCTTCAGCACGCGTCTTTGGTGATAGGGTATACGTATATCCATCTCATGATATTCCTTATTCTCCCGGAAAGGGACGCGAAAATTGGTTCATCATGGAGGACTATCATGTCTTTTCTTCCAAAAATCTTGTGGATTGGACAGATCACGGGATGATTGTTCATCAGAATAAAGTTCCCTGGGTAAAATCTGAAAGCTATAGCATGTGGGCTCCCGACTGTATCTTCCGGAATGGGAAATACTATTTTTACTTTCCAAGTACTCCCGCTGATACTAGTGTGAATGGTAAAGGTTTTACGATAGGAGTGGCCGTTGCTGACAAACCAACTGGACCATTCATACCACAGGCAACACCAATAAAAAAGGTTAAAGGTATTGATCCTAATGTTTTTATAGACAAAGATGGTCAGGCCTACTTGTACTGGTCACAAGGACATATCTATGGAGCAAAACTTAAAGATAATATGCTGGAGTTAGCTTCCGAGCCTGTTATTCTTCAGGATCTTCCCACCAAAGGTTTGAAAGAGGGGCCATACTTGTTCGAGCGCAGTGGGATTTATTACATGACTTATCCGCATGTAGAGAATAAGATTGAAAGATTGGAATATGCCATCGGAAACAATCCCCTTGGTCCATTCAAATTTGCCGGTGTCATTATGGACGAATCAGCTACGGGCTGTTGGACAAACCATCACTCCCTCTTAAATTTCAAAAATCAATGGTATCTATTTTACCATCATAACGATCTTTCGCCGAAATTCGATAAAAATAGGTCGGTACGAATAGATAGTTTGTTTTTCAACGCAGATGGAACAATCCGAAAAGTGATCCCAACTCTAAGAGGTGTAGGTCTTAGCAACGCTAGAGAAATGATACAAATAGACCGTTACTCGCAAGTAAGCGATCAAGGAATTGTAGTGGATTTTTTGGATACAACCAATCGGATGAAGGGGTGGAAAATTAATCTCAACCAAAAGGATGCCTGGATAAGGTATAATTCAGTCGATTTCGGTAAATCAGGTATAACAAAAATAATAGCCCGCAATATTGCCGAAAGAGAAGCTGTACTCGAGCTTAGAGCAGATAAACCAGGTGGACCATTAATTAGCCGTCTGGTTTTTAAACAGACGGGAAACTGGAAGGAAAGCTCCTTTACAGCAAAAGCTCCAACAGGTGTCCATGATCTTTATTTAATTATGAAAAGCCCAGCAGATATATCCATAGACTGGCTTCGATTCGAATAAAAAAAATCCATCCACACAAACACACCGAAGATTAAGATTATAATGGATAAAAGAAAAACAAGTCTTTTAGTTATTGGGCTTTTCATCCAATTGCTTATAAAAGCACAAAACCCTATCATTCAAACCATTTATACAGCTGACCCAGCTCCAATGGTTTATAAAGATACAGTTTATTTATTTACCGGTCATGATGAAGATAAATCGACCTGGTTTACTATGAAGGATTGGCACTGTTATACTACTACAGACATGGTGAACTGGACAGATAAGGGTTCCCCGCTTTCTTTAAAAGCTTTTAGTTGGGCAAAGAAAGATGCCTGGGCTGGCCAATGTATTCCAAGAAATGGTAAGTTTTATTGGTATGTGCCCATAAATCATGAGACTATGGGAATGTCGATAGGTGTTGCTGTATCCGATAGTCCCACAGGGCCATTCAAAGATGCACTTGGTAAACCTTTGGTTCACAGCGGAAATGGCGACATAGACCCTACTGTATTTATTGATGACGATGGACAGGCTTATCTGTATTGGGGGAATCCATATCTAAAATATGTGAAGTTGAACAAGGATATGGTTTCATACTCAGGGGAGGTAGTTACAGTTCCCTTGAATAAAGAGGGTTTTAATGTCAGGTTTAAGGATGTTGATAAAAGACCTTCCGCATATGAAGAGGGACCCTGGTTTTACAAACGCAAGAACCTTTATTATATGCATTATGCAGCTGGAGGAGTACCCGAACATTTAGCTTACTCAACAAGCACCAGTCCCACAGGTCCCTGGGTTTACAGAGATACGATAATGCGCATAATAGGGAAGGGCGGAGCTTTCACTAATCATCCGGGAGTAGTTGATTATAAAGGCAAGTCATATTTCTTCTATCATAATGGTGCGTTGCCCGGAGGCGGTGGCTTCACGCGTTCTGTATGTTTGGATGAGTTCCGCTATAATAAAGACGGTAGTATTCCAAGGATAGCTCCAACCAAAGAAGGAGTGAAACCCGTTTCCAATCTAAATCCATTCATACGTCAGGAAGCTGAAACCATAGCGTGGGAAGAAGGGATTGAAGTTGGCGAAAGCATGGAAGCGGGCATTTACGTGACTGAAATTAGCAATGGTGATCATATTAAATTAAGGAGTGTTGATTTTAAGAAGGGTGCAAAAGGTTTTCAGGCAAATGTTGCCTCTGTTGCTGGAGGAAATATAGAGATCCACCTTGACAGCCTGGAAGGTGTACTTTTAGGGTCTGTCGAAGTGAAGAATACAGGGGGAAAAGAGAGCTGGGCTACAGTTTCTGCGGCGATGAAAAAAGTAAAGGGAGTTCATGACCTGTACTTTGTTTTCAAAGGTGGGCAGGGTGACCTGTTCAATTTTAATTGGTGGAAGTTTAGCAAATAGTGATTAAATGAGCATTATGAAAAATTTAATTACCAAAAGTTGGTTTGTGTTGCATTTTTTTTGCAGTATCAGCGCCTTCGCCCAGAATCCCATCATTCAAACCAAATTTACAGCAGATCCTGCTCCTTTGGTGTACAAGGACACCGTTTTTCTTTACACCACTCGTGATGAAGATAATGCTGGACCCGGAATGGGTAAGTTCTTGATGAAAGACTGGCTTCTGTATACCTCTGTAGATATGGTAAATTGGACGGACCACGGAGTTGTAGCTACCCTGAAGGATTTTAAATGGGGAAGGCAGGATAATGGAGCATGGGCACCGCAGTGCGTTGAACAAGACGGGAAGTTCTATCTCTACTGCCCGGTGCAGGGAAGTGGAATTGGGGTTTTGGTGGCAGACAGTCCCTATGGGCCGTTTAAGGACCCTCTAGGGAAAAGACTTATTGAAACCGACCATATTTGGAACGATATAGACCCTACTGTTATTAAAGATGATAATGGTCAGGCATACCTTTACTGGGGTAATCCTAATCTTTGGTACGTCAAACTAAATAAAGATATGGTATCATATTCAGGGGAGGTGATGAAGGTACCAGGTGTAGGGAAAGAAAAAGATCAAAAAACACCCGACGTATTTCATTACCAGGAAGGTCCCTGGGGATATAAACGGAACGGTCTTTACTATATGGCTTATGCTTCCACCTGTTGCCCGGAAGGAATGGCCTATGCTATGAGTAAGAGCCCGGAAGGCCCCTGGGAATATAAAGGTTACATCATGAAACCCAATAAAAAGTCATCTGGTAACCATCCGGGTATTATTGATTATAAAGGAAAAACTTATGTATTCGGATTCAACTATCGATTGAACTTCATGGCTACGGAGACACATCATGAAAGACGTTCCATATGTGTTGCAGAAATGAGTTATAATCCTGACGGAACGATACAGGAATTGCCATGGTGGAGCGAGGAAGGACTTCAGGAGCCTGGTAACATTAATCCCTATGCAATAAATCAAGCTGAGACAATTGCCTGGGCGCAAGGTTTGAAAACTGCAAAAGATAGTATGGGAGGAGGGATCTACGTGACTCGGGTAAATAGCGGAGATTACATTAAAGTAAAAGGAGTCAATTTCGCTAAGAATCCAAAATCCTTTCAGGCTAATGTGGCTTCTTCCCTAGGTGGAACTATAGAAATACATTTAGATAGCCCAGAAGGAAGTCTTTTGGCCTCGTGTGTGGTAAAGAATACTGGCGGGGCTTTGAATTGGAAAACTGTTTCGTCTAAAGTGAATAAGGTAAATGGCAATCATGACCTGTATTTTGTTTTCAAAGGTGGTCAGGGTGACTTGTTCAACTTTAACTGGTGGAAGTTCGGTAAGTAAGGCTGCGACAAATCATTTGATCCAACAATTAAAAATACAAATGAATAAAGTATATAAAAGCAAATTGGCTCGGGCAATCGCTCTTGCTTTCATTTTTTACATAACAAGCTTTAGTGACCTTGTCGGCCAGACAGTATGGCTAGATCAGCTGGACTTAAGTGCGGCAACACAGGGCTACGGAGTTCCAAGGAAGAATAAGACCGTTGATGGCAATGTAATGAAAATTGCAGGTCAGTCCTATGACAGAGGGTTTGGTACTCATGCAGAAAGTTCCCTCCAAATTCAATTAGGTGGGAAAGCGAAATTATTTACTGCATGGGTAGGTGTTGACGATGAAATGAAAGAGCATCAGCCTGCTGTAGAGTTTTTTGTGTTGGGCGATGGCAAGAAGCTGTGGTCCAGTGCTGTAATGAGGGTAGGGGATATAGCTCGGCCCTGCACCGTGGATGTTGCAGGAGTAAACAAGTTGGAACTTGTAGTCACCGATGGAAGTAATGGCAATTATTATGATCATGCCGACTGGGCAGATGCCAAATTTGAAACCCTAGGAGCCACTACATTCGCAACTTTCAACCCTGTATCGAGTGAACCTTATATATTAACTCCAAAGCCCTCCGCAACACCAAAAATAAATAGTGCAAGTGTGTTTGGGGTACGACCAGGTTCCCCCTTTCAATTCAGGATTCCCGTTACAGGCGACAGGCCTATGAATTTTTCTGCCAGCGGTTTACCTTCCGGTCTCAAGCTGAATGGCACCACTGGGGTAATTACCGGAAAATTAGCAAAAGCTGGAACATACCTAGTCAAACTCAGGGCAAAGAATGCAAAAGGGATTGCTGAAAAGAGCTTGAAGATTATTTGTGGCGACCAGATTGCCTTGACGCCTCCGATGGGATGGAACAGTTGGAATTGCTTCGCCGGAGAAGTCTCGGCTGAAAAAGTTAAGCGGGCAGCGGAGGTAATGGTTAAAACTGGTCTCGTTAACCACGGCTGGAATTATGTGAATATCGATGACTTTTGGCAAAATCACCGCGATTCTAAGGATCCATCCTTACAAGGTAAAATGCGTGACGAAGCTGGAAATATAATACCTAACAAACGGTTCGGTGATATGAAAGGGCTCGCAGATTATGTACATGGACTGGGATTAAAGATTGGGATTTATTCCAGTCCAGGCCCATGGACATGCGGAGGTTGTGCAGGAAGTTATGGTTATGAAAAACAGGATGCCGAAAGTTATGCAAAATGGGGCTTTGATTATCTTAAATATGATTGGTGCAGCTACGGAAATGTTATAAATGGACTACCACAGAACGATCCCTATAAAGTCAGCTCCTTGTCTTATCAAGGAGGAAATCAATTAGCTACCGCGATGAAGCCTTTTCAGCTTATGGGTGATCTTCTTCGTAAACAACCAAGGGATATCGTTTTTAGTTTATGCCAATACGGAATGTCAGATGTTTGGAAGTGGGGTGGCTCTGTCGGCGGAACAAGCTGGAGAACAACAAATGACATAACTGACACCTGGACCAGTGTGAAGAACATCGCTTTGGACCAGGAAAAATCTGCGGCATTTGCTAAACCAGGCAATTGGAACGATCCCGATATGCTCGTTGTTGGTACCGTAGGATGGGGAAATCCACATCCAAGTAAACTTAAACCAGATGAGCAATACCTTCATTTCAGTCTTTGGAGCCTTTTTTCTGCTCCCCTGCTGATCGGTTGCGATATGGAAAAACTTGATGATTTTACTATTAATCTGCTTACCAATGACGAGGTGATTGCAGTTAACCAGGATGGTTTAGGCAAGCAGGCCAGCTGCGTTCAGACAATCGGCGATCTCAGAATTTATGTGAAGGACCTTGAAGATGGTAGTAAGGCAGTGGGTTTTTGCAACTTCGGGTTAGAGAAGGTGAATATTGCCTACAATGATCTGAATAAGCTTGGCTTTTCCGGCAAGCAAAGAGTGCGTGACCTCTGGCGCCAGAAAGATATTAGAGATATCAGTACAGATAAAGAGGCTCTTGATCTGAATGTTCCGGTTCATGGAGTGGTACTTTACAAATTGAGTCCATTGAGATAATCAAATTATGAAGGCCGTAATTACAACTATCCTTTTGTTATTTACCTTTTGCGCACACTTAGTGAAGGCGCAAAAGTTGAGTGTTCAATCTCCCAATAAAAAAAATATTGTCGCATTATATCAGAAGGGTAGGGAAGGCAATTACCAATGGTACCTTAAGGTCTCCCACCTCGATAGTGGAAAGACTAATACAGTAATTCCAGAGATAAATCTAGGTCTCAAAAGGAGTGATCAGGAATTTTCGCAGAATCTAAAATTTTTGAGAAATGGAAAGCCACGGCTGGTTAAAGAAACTTATACTGCTCTTCATGGCAAAAAATCGCTTTGTACTAACTATGCCAATGAGGTAACTATCCACTTTGAAAACCCAGGCAAGGCAAAGTTGAATGTCATCATCCGGGCTTACGATGACGGGATTACCTTTCGATATGAGTTTCCTGAAAAGAACGGAAGTTTTGTGATGTTAGATGAGCTGACATCTTATTCCGTTCCCCAGAATACTAAGCGCTGGATGGAAAAGTGGAATCCTGCGAATGAAGGACTTTACACTTTGATGAGCGATGAAAAGATTCAAAAGCAGGAATGGTGCTATCCTGCGCTTTTCCAGGCTAAAGGTTTATCTTCCTGGTATTTACTCCACGAAGCAGATTTGAATTCTACGTATTGTGGTACTAAGTTGAGTAATACCTCGGACCCTAATAAGTATAAATTAACTTTCCCGGATCAGAGGGATGGCCGGGGACAAGGCTCATCGACCCCCTCAATAAATCTTCCCTGGAAATCTCCCTGGAGAGTTGTAATAATGGGCAGCTTACAGGAATTAGTTGCTTCTACCCTTGTAGATGATGTTTCTACGCCAACTTCAATAAAGAATACCAATTGGATTAAGCCTGGGGTAGTATCGTGGAATTACTGGTCAAGCAATCACGGCACAAAGGATTATAAGATTGTAACTGATTTTGCTGATCTGGCAGTAGAGATGGGCTGGCCCTATACCTTACTTGATTGGGAATGGGATAGTATGACAAACGGGGGGAACCTTGAAGATGCTTTAAAATATATCCGGGCAAAGGGGATAAAACCGTTAATGTGGTACAATTCAGGTGGCAATCATACTTGGGTGTCCTCTACTCCTAAAGACCGTATGCTTACTCATGAAAACCGCCTTGCCGAGTTCACTAAACTTAAGAACCTCGGAGTCGCTGGCGTAAAGATCGACTTCTTTGAAAGCGAGAAACAGGAAATGATCAAGTATTATCTTGACATCCTGGAAGATGCCGCAAAATTTGAAATGATGGTCTACTTTCATGGGTGTATAGTGCCCAGAGGATGGACAAGAACATATCCACACCTCATGACGTACGAGGCCGTACGAGGTGCAGAGTGGTACAACAATGGACCCGAATTTACAACTACAGCACCTGAACATAATGCTACACTTCCCTTTACGAGGAACATAGTAGGAGGAATGGATTATACTCCCGTAACCTTCACAAATTCTCAATTCCCACACATTACCTCTTATGGGCATGAGTTGGCTTTAAGTATTTTATTCGAATCGGGCTTGCAGCATATGGCTGATCGTCCTGAAGGCTACGGGGACTTACCTGATTATGTAAAGTCTTTCCTCAAATCAGTTCCTAATGCCTGGGATGAAATCCGATTGCTGGAGGGCTATCCGGGTAAGGATGTGATTATGGCCCGCCGCAAGAATAAAATCTGGTATATCGGCGGAATAAATGCTGAAATAAGGGAGAAGAGACAAAACTTCAAACTACCGTTTTTGCAAAAGGGGACTAAGTACAAATGTACTATCATCGCAGACGGTAAGCATGATAAAGAGTTTTCATCCCAATCCATAGAGGTCAATGATTCCTCATTCTTAAATGTGAAATTACTGCGCAGAGGTGGTTTCGTAGCTATTATAACACCTGCGGACTAAAATTAAAAATTATACCCTGATCTATGAGAGTATTCATTTCGATTATATGCTTGCTTCCCTCTGTTCTCTTCGGGCAAACATATAAGAAACATCTTTTAAAAGCCAACAGGCTCTCCATTGATCTTTCAGAAGGTGTTCTGAACCTTATTCCATTAACCGACAAAGTAATAAGAGTAAGCTGGGAGAAGGATGGACTTAAGGAATCACAGGAGTTAGTTTTGGTAAATAGGATGGTTGCTCCAAAATTTAAGTTCGCAGAAACTGCAACACATTTGAAGTTGATAACCTCCCAACTTACGGTGCTTTTTAGTAAGAAAACTACGGCTCTCGAATTCATAAATGCTGCGGGTAAAGTGTTTCTGAGTGAAAAGCCTGGGGGCCGAAAGTTAATAGAAAACACGGTGATGGGAGAACGCTGCTTTATAGCTGAGCAAAGCTTCGTTTCCCCCTCCGGCGAGTCTCTGTTTGGACTAGGCCAGTTTCAGGACGGCAATTATAATCTAAGGAACGTCAGTCGTAAGCTAACTCAGGTAAATACTCAAATCGCTATTCCTTTCCTTTATTCCAGTAATAATTACGGGATTCTCTGGCATCAATACGGTTTAACGGACTACAACCCCACAGATAATTATGTGAATCTGGTAAAAAGGGATACTATAGCTGGTGAAAAACGTGATGCTGAGGTTACTACCACGGCAGGTACTCAGCAGGTATCTCAACAACAGTCCGTATATAAGGGAACATTTAATATTCCAGCCGACGGTGAGTATTCTATTATGCTTGATTTGGGCGATATGGACAACCGGCATTTGGTAGTGATTGACGGAAAGGCAGAGATTGATCAGTCAAACTTATGGCTCCCTCCATCCGCTGGAAAGCTTATAAAACTAAAAGCAGGAACTCACGAGGTGCAAATTGTTTGTAAGGCGTCAAATACCCCTAGGTTTTCCTGGGAATCAGCAGACAATATCACAACTTTTCGTTCTCCAAATGCTAAGTCTTTAGATTACATTGTATTCGCTGGTAGAAATGCTGACGAGGTAATTGCAAATTATCGTAATCTTTCCGGAAATGTCCCAATGCTGCCGCTGTGGGCCTACGGCTTCTGGCAATGCCGGGAACGTTACACATCAGGAAATCACCTGGTGGAGACCGTAAAGGAGTTTAGAAGACGAAATCTCCCTGTGGATGTGATTGTGCAGGATTGGCAATATTGGGGGAAATACGGCTGGGGCGTTCCTAAATTTGACGAAGCTAACTACCCCGATCCCGCTAATTTTATTAAGCAATTGCACGATTTAAATGCCCGGTTCTCTGTTTCTGTTTGGGAAAATCTCGATAGAAAATCGGAAGTAGCCAAGGAATACGTTGAAAAAAAACTTTATATCCCTAACAGTCCCTGGATTGATATATATAATCCTGAAACCCAAAAGACGCACTGGAAGGCTCTGAACAAAAATCTTTTTAGTAAGGGTGTTGATTCCTGGTGGATGGATGCAACAGAACCTGAAAACGACGCTTTGAAAGGAAAACAGACCTATTATGGACTCGGGGATTTCTACCGTCTTACTTATCCATTATTGGTTTCAAGAGCAGTTTACCAAGGTCAGCGGACTACTGATCCAAGCAAAAGAGTAGCTATTCTAACGCGTTCAGCTTTCCCTGGTCAACAACGTTATGGCACGATCAACTGGTCTGGGGATATAGGTTGGAATTGGGATACTTTTAAACGCCAGATCGTAGCGGGACTGAACTTCAATATAACCGGAATGCCGTATTGGACCACTGACATTGGAGGGTTTTTCCGGCCGGGTCGTTCTCAGTACACTGACGAGAAATATCATGATATTCTGACCCGTTGGTTCCAGTGGGGGGTGTTCAATCCAATATTCCGGATACATGGTTACCAGTCTGAGACCGAACCATGGAAATATGGAGAAAAAGTGGAGAATAATATGAGAAGCATGCTCAATCTCCGATACATGTTATTGCCCTACATCTACTCACAGGCGTGGCAGGTTTCGCGCAACGGCTCGACAATAATGCGGCCAATGGTAATGGATTTTGCAAGCGATGAGAAAGCTGTTCAGCAAGGTTTTCAATACATGTTTGGCAAGTCGATGCTCGTTGCACCTGTTACGGAAGCAGAAGTAACAAGTTGGAATGTTTACCTTCCGAAAAATACTCTTTGGTATGACTACTGGACAGGAAGAAAATGCAAGGGTGGACAAACCATAACTGCCGACGCTCCTCAGGATAAAATTCCTGTTTTTATTAAAGCCGGTTCAATTATCCCAATTGGACAGATCAAGCAATACAGTTCTGAAAAGACTTCTGGTGATCTGGAGATCAGAATTTATCCGGGTGCTAATGGGAGCTTTCAACTCTACGAAGACGAAGGCGACAATTACAATTATGAAAAAGGGCACTTTACAATTATTCCATTTAGTTGGAATGATAGTACAAGAACCCTCGGGATTGGAAATATTCAAGGTTCTTACCCTGGTTATCTTAGGAATAGAACTTTAAGGATTTTCGTGATAGAGGATGAGAATCGAGCAGGTAATGTGGCGAGCGTGAAGAAAACTTTATCTTATCATGGAAAAGGAATTACGGTAAGCTTGAACTAGTATTATTAAGCGAATCTTATTATTAAACAGATATATAGAATATGAAAAAAGTTTTTTTTGCAATAGTTCTATCCTTAGGATCGGTGATAAATTCAAAGGCACAAAACCCCATCATTAAACACATCTTCACAGCTGATCCTTCGCCTATAGTCCATAAAGGAACGGTCTATTTGTATACCGGGCATGATACTGCTTCTGTTACAGCAACGAACTATAATATGCCCGACTGGCATGTCTTCTCCTCTAAAGACATGAAAACATGGAAGGATCATGGAGCTCTACTTTCGCCAAAAACCTTCTCATGGGCAACTGGCGATGCGTATGCCGCCCAGTGCATAGAACGAGGCGGGAAATTCTATTGGTTTGTGTCAACCTTTCATAAGAGCGATAGCGTAAGCAAAGGCGGAGCTGCTATTGGTGTAGCTGTCTCAGATAAACCTACAGGCCCTTTTAAAGATGCTATTGGTAAAGCTCTTATTACTAACGAGATGACTAAGGATAAGCCTCATGCATGGGATGATATTGATCCCACTGTTTTTGTAGATGATGACGGGCAGGCCTACATGTTCTGGGGCAATGGAAGTTGCAAATGGGTGAAGTTGAAGAATAATATGATCGAAACGGATGGTCCTATCACAGTTCTTAATCCAAAGAATTATATTGAAGGGCCATGGGTGTACAAGCGCAAAGGTCTATACTACCTGGTCTATGCAAGTGCAGGAACAAAGCCTGAAATGATTGAATATTGTACAGCTTCGAACCCTGCAGGACCCTGGGAATATAGAGGTATAATTCAGGAAAACGTTCCGAACAGTTTTACCACTCACCCGGGCATAGTAGATTTTAAAGGAAAGTCATATTTCTTTTATCATAATGGTTCTCTGCCCACCGGAGGAAGTTACCGGAGATCAATATGTGTTGACTATATGTACTATAACGAAGATGGAACGATTCAAAAGATCGTACAAACAACCGAGGGTGTTAAACCTGTGAAATAAGGTTAAATAATCCCTGAGCTTATTTTTAACTCAGGGATTATTCTTTGCTTTAAAACTTAACCACTTCCCAATAAGCCTTTTTCGGCTTCAATTCCTGGTCGAATAACAAAGGAAAGTTCTTTCTCCCGCGTCCATCTAACCAGGTATATTTATCTGAAACGTTCCAAAAAGTAACCCCGGTTACATTCTTTTTGTACTTCCTGAAAACATCAAACACCATTTTGTATTTTTCGAGTTGCTGCTGCTCCATTTCAGCGGTAAACACGGATTTTTGCTGTTGAGGTTGCTGCTGGCCCTGTATCAATTGGCCTCCCTGCCTTCCACTATAAACCGATATGTCAAGTTCGGTAAATTGTACTTGCAGACCTAGTGAAGAAAACATTTCTATAGATTTCTCAAGCTCTTCGCGAGTAGGTGTAGAGATTGACCAATGAGCCTGGAGGCCAACGCCATGGACCGGAACACCTTTATCTTTTAGTCCTTTCAGTAATTTAAAAATTTTATCCCTTTTTGCAGGGATTTCAGTATTATAATCGTTATAGAATAGCACTGCATTAGGATCTGCCGCATGTGCATACTCAAATGCTTTTTCTATAAATTCCTCTCCTGCGATCTCTGTCCATTTTGTTTTGCGGAGGAATTCCGGTCCGTCTGCAATAGCTTCATTAACAACATCCCAGGCGTAAATCTTCCCCTTATACCGCGAAACGACAGTATTTATATGACTTTTTAATCTCTGAAGAAGTACATCTTTACTTACATTATTACCTGTAGAGTCTATAAATAACCAGTTTGGCGTTTGGGCATGCCAACAGAGCGTGTGCCCTCTTACTTTTAGCTTATTTCTCACCGCAAAGTTGACTATAGTGTCAGCATCCCTCCAAAAATATCTGTCTTCTCTTGGATGTATTGGCCCCATCTTCATTGCATTCTCCGGAGTTATACTGCTGAATTCATTGAGAATAAGCTTCGACTCTTCTGATGATAGTTCTGAAGGCCTGACGGCTACTCCCATGGGAAAGTATTTTTTGTAATAGTCTTTTAATCCTTTAACTTCTTTAAAACTCTTAGCACTTATAAAAATAAAGGCTGCAGAGGCTAACAGTAAAGGGATTTTCAGTAAGTGTGTCTTCATATTCAAAAGTAATTTCAACTTATCGCACCCAGTGCTTTTTATAGATAATTATTGGATGCAGATGTTCAAAAGCTTTTCATTGTTATACTAAACCTTAAAGAAAAACCTCCATGAGCAGAAAGCCACAAACGGAGGATGAAGGTTTCGGGAGGTTATTTTCGGCCTCTTTATAGACGTTAGACTTTCAGAAAAAACGTGGGTACTTTAAGCAGGAAACGCCCTATGCTCCTGTTTTTAACGCTTTATTGAACATATGTGCTATCTTTCCGTACAATTACTACATTGTTAATCATGCTTCCAAAATTATTTTTACATCCATACAAGTCCGAACTAATTAACCATATCGAACAACATTAGCGTATCTTCGTATAAGACTTCCTTATGTTGAATCTTGTGAGGATAATGTGTGTGACCAATTAAAAATCCGAAGAAAACGAATAGCCAGAGATGTTGAAGCTGAGATACTGTTATTTCCTTATTTTTTTCATTTTTCTTTCAACCAAAATTCTTGCGCAGCGAAGTGAACTGAATTTTATGAATTTCGGTAGCAGGGAAGGCTTATCTTCAAATATAGTTACCTCTATTCTGAAAGATAGATTTGGATATATGTGGTTCGGTACAGACGATGGTTTAAATAAGTTTGACGGAAAACAATTCACCGTTTACCGGCATACTGAGGCAGATTCCACAAGTATCTTTTCAAATGAGATTCTTGATATTTACGAAGACGAAAAGGGAAATTTGTGGATAGCTACGGAGGCAGGAATAACACTTTATAATCGTAAGATGGATTCATTCATCAATTACAATAAGGTGGTCGGTCTTCCAGTGGTATCTTTGACTAGTGCCCCAGATGGAAATTTATGGTTGGCAAGTTACAGCGGTCTTATACTATTCGACCCTTCTAAAGGAAAAGCCTATCCTTTTCCTGCAAAAAGCCGTATTGATCAAACGCTCGTATCCAAGGGGATTAGATGTGTATTTAAGGATAAAAGTCATCGGATTTGGGTTGGTACTGCTAGCGGGCTGTATCTGTATAAAAATGCCTCTGGAACCTTTAAACGTTATTATCATTTAGAGGGAGACAATTCAAGCCTGGTTGATAATTCAGTGTCTACTATTACCCAGGACAATAACGGTAATATCTGGGTTGGAACAGATAGGGGTCTGAGCAGACTTTCACCAGGGACTCATAAGTTTAACTCCTATAACCAAAGCTCAGATAGACAGTCTTTGAGCAGTAATCTTATTTACGCGGTTGCAGCAGCCAAAGATGGGAAAATATGGGTGGGAACCGAGGATGGACTTAATATTCTGGAACCTTCTACAGGCCGTGTAGAGCGGGTAGTAAGAGATTTAAGAAACCGTTATAGCCTTATAGGCAAGGCCGTAAAGTCTATTCTTATAGACAGAGATGATGTTTACTGGGTGGCAACTTTTCGCGGTGGGATAAATAAATATGATAAAAACCTTCCATTTTTTAATCTGCGCCAAAGCAATCCTTTTGATCCAGCAGGTCTGAGTGCTTCAGTGGTTACTTCCTTTGCAAAATCTACAGAACCAGGTATTTATGTTGGTACAGATGGTGGAGGACTCAATTACTTCGATCCTAAGACAGGCTTGATAAGACAGTTGAAAATTGCTAACGACGGAAAGGCTAACTCAATCTTAACAATGGAAAGCGTGGGATCTGAAATTTGGATGGGTACTTTTCTCAATGGGCTTTTTATTTATGATACAAAGACAGGGGACACAAGACAGGTAACTGCCGGTATTGATCCGCAAAGCATTAGTGGTACAGATGTCTTCTGTATAAGGAAGGATAGCAGAGGTAATGTATGGATTGGAACCAATGGCCAGGGGGTAAACATGTACGATGTTACCAAAAAAGTGTTCCGGAGATTCAGTAAATATGAGAAGGGAACAAATTTTATCCAGCTAAATGGATACATTCGGGCGATTGAAGAAGATCATGATGGAAATATTCTGATTGGATCTCGTGGAGCAGGAATTGTTATCTACAATCCATTTACCGGTGCTTCTCAGAATCTGAACAGAAATAATAGCAAGCTCCCCAAAGACAATATAAATACGATTCTGGTTAGCTCAAATGGTACTATGTGGGTGGGGATGACTGAAGGAGGATTAGCTTACTTCGATACCAAGAAAAAGGAATTTGTATCCTACACAGAAAAAGATGGACTTCCGAATGAAGCGATCTATAAGATACTTGAAGATAATTCAGGGAAGATATGGGTAAGCACGAACAAAGGTGTAAGCAGCTTTGATCCTAAATCCAGAAAATTCAAGAATTACTCCTATTACAATGGACTCCAGAGAAGTCCCTTTGTATTAGGGGCAGGGTTAAAGCTCAAGGATGGAACTATGTTTTTTGGGGGAATAGATGGTTTTAACTATGTTAATCCTGCTGATTTACATTCTAATAAAATCGTTCCAAGGGTGGTACTTACTGATTTGAAAATTTCTAACAGGAGTGTAGTTCCCGCCGAAGATTCCGAAATTAAGGAACATATTTCGGTGGCCAAAGAAGTAGAGATAGATTATAAGCAGAACTTTTCATTCAGTTTTGCAGCACTTAACTTCACATCTCCTCATGAGAACAGATACATGTATAAACTGGAAAAATTCGATAGAGATTGGAATAATGTTGGTGCTATCAATACTGCTGTTTATACTAACCTCGATCCGGGAAAATACACCTTTTACGTGAAAGCTGTAAGCGAATCTGGCGACTGGAAGAGTCCTGTTACCTCTATTGTTGTTTACGTTCGTCCTCCTTTTTGGCGAACTTACTACGCATATGCCCTTTATATTCTGTTAGCTGGATTTATTTTATGGTATACTCGCCGTCGGGGAATTGAAAAACTGGAAGCGAAGTTTGCGCTTGAGCAGGAACGTATGCAAGTTCAGCAAATGATAGAACAGGAACGCAGGGAGGCCGAACGCTTGCACGAATTTGATCAGTTGAAAATTAAATTCTTAACTAACTTAAGCCATGAGTTTCGTACACCTATTTCTCTTATAATGGGGCCGGTTGAGCAATTATTACAGCAGGAAGGCCTTCCTCAAAAAGCTGACAAACTTAATATGGTGCGCAGGAATGCAAGGAGGCTTTTGAACCTGGTGAATCAGTTACTGGATTTCAGGAACATGGAGGAGAAGGAATTAAAATTGAACGATACAGAAGGTGATTTTATAGCCTTTGCACGGGATGTAGCAGAATCTTTCAGAGATCTTTCTGCCAGGAAACAAATCAATTTTGAGTTTAGGAGTCAGTTAAGATACTACTTTACGCGATTTGATCATGAGAAGGTTGAGCGCGTTTTGTTTAACCTTCTGTCTAATGCTTTCAAGTTTACCTTGCAAGGAGGGGAAGTTGTTTTAAAAATTGATAGAGCGAGTAATGGCGCAGGACTAAAAGTATGCCTTATTGATACTGGTATAGGTATAGAGGATGATGCCCGTGAAAAGATATTTGAACGGTTCTTTCAAACAAATGCGAGCTCAGCAATCCTTAATCAGGGAAGCGGAATAGGGTTATCTATAACAAAGGAGTTTGTGAAATTGCACGGTGGTACAATTGAGGTTGAAAGTATCTCGGGAAAGGGCTCAACCTTTATTATTAACTTTCCGTTTGAAAGTATTCAGGACGAAAATCAGGCGGAAGAACCTGAATTTGCCATACAATCTCCTGACATCACTATCGGAGAACAAAAAGCTGATTCAGAGCTTTCTTATGCACAACTACCCGTAATTCTTTTAGTAGAAGACAATGATGATTTTCGCTTCTACCTCAAAGATAACTTGAAAACTTTTTATAGGATTGTCGAAGCTACCAATGGCAAAGAAGGATGGCAAAAAGTATTATCTGCTCACCCTCAGCTTGTGGTTAGTGATATAAGTATGCCTCACGCGAGTGGGATAGATCTGTGCAAGAAGATAAAGTCGGATAAAAGGACGAGTCATATCCCGGTATTGTTATTGACTGCTCTTACCGGGGAAGAAACACAATTAGAGGGATTAGAAACTGGTGCGCATGATTTTATGACCAAACCTTTTAATTTTGAAATATTAAATGTTAAAATCCGGAATCTGCTTACCTTAAATGAGCGATTAAAAAGCACGTATACCAAACAATTGAAGGTGTCGGCGCCCGAGATTAAGGTTGAATCAGATAATGAAAAGCTGTTGAGTAAAGTGATCCAATACATAGATTCCAATCTCACCAACCCCCAGTTATCTGTTGAAGACCTTAGCCGAAAGGTAGGAATGAGCAGAGGGTCGTTGTATACTAAAGTTTTGGAGTTAACGGGCGAAACTCCTGTTGAGTTTATCCGCTCGGTTAAGCTGGACAGAGCTGCTGTTCTACTAGAAAAAAGCGATATGAATATTGCGCAGGTTAGTTACTCTGTTGGATTTTCAACTCCAAACTATTTTGCCAGGGCTTTCAAGACTAAATTCAATATGTTACCTTCCGAATTCATCCAGGTAAAACGAGGAGAAAGAACAAAGAATGAAGTAAAGTAGTATTTATCCAATATCAGACGAAGAAATTTTACGCACGTTTGTCAGGGAAACTTTGGTTTCCCTTTCTTTTTACCAGTAATTCAGCTAAGTCTTTCCTATAAAAAATATTCTAAACGCATTCTAACTAATTTCAGCTTCTTCCATTCAACGTCATTCAACGTCTGGAGTATGCTCCTTTGAAGAAGCTGTTATAAGACAAATGTACTATAGGGCACATTCGCTTCGGGTAGTTTGTTAATGCTATCAGTTTGATTTGATACTAATATTCAACTCTAATAGCCTCTAGATACTTGAAATGCAGTCTTTAAATAGCCTGTTGAACAAAATGGGTTATAATTTGAACAATTGTGCCATGTGTAAAAATGCTGGGTATCTACTTTAGAGAAATCAATTCGGGAATAAAATACTCCAATTGATCCTGGAAACTTGGAATTGAAATATGGAAAGCATTTCAAATTAGATCAAGGAGATCAGGGCGAACTTGCTATTAATTAACCAAATTATATTTAGATGAGACAATCTTTACTAACCAAAGAAACCCTGCCGGGATTTCAAATCCTTTCTCTCTCGCAACATTATTGGATAAGAGCGAAAAGCATTACTTAAGAACATCAGCTTCCTAAGTTTTTTCAATTTATTTCAATAGAAGGAATTAAAGTGAGTTCTGAACTGAGCTTACTTAATGGGATTGTATTGACAAAACTAAGGTGCCCTGTATCGGATGAAACACTAACAATTATTTAAATTATTGAGGGCAGACCAAACACCTGCTTTCTATTATTCAAGCTTACACTATGCTATAGAATTAACATTGGTGCCGTTCCCGGCCAGAGCAAGGGATGCCCGTATTGAGAATAGGTTGATCTGTTAACCGAAGCAGAGGCTGACATTGAAGTCCTGCTATTAATTATGAAACTTTTATAAACTGTTAATAATGAAAAATGAAAGAAAGCAATTTCTTAAGATTCCGTGCCTGGTTTTACTGATCATTTTCAGTGTTTTGAAAACCTATGCGCAGGATAAAATAACACTAAGGGGAACTGTGGCGGATTCCAGGGGTTTATCTGTGATTGGAGCCATTGTAGCTGTAAAAGGGGATAATACAAAAAGAACTACTACAGATGCGGATGGAAGATTTACTTTAACGTCTATTGATCCAAGTGCAACACTTGTAGTTACGTACCTCGGAATGATAACCAAGGAGGTAAAAGTTAGTGGGAATTCTACCATCAAAATTACACTTCAGGAAGATAATAGGATGCTGAACGAGGTAGTCGTTGTAGGTTATGGGCAGCAAAAAAAGGAATCACTTGTTGGTGCGATCACCCAAACAAGCGGAAAAGTTCTAGAACGTACTGGCGGTGTTACTAATTTAGGGCAAGCTTTAACTGGTAATTTACCTGGCGTTGTTACTACCACGTCGAGTGGTATGCCGGGAGATGAAAACCCTGAGATTCTAATTCGTGCTCAGACAACCTGGAACAATAGTTCTCCATTAGTTTTAGTTGATGGAGTTGAACGTCCTATCGGTACGGTAGACATCTCCTCAGTAGAAAGTATTTCGGTACTTAAAGATGCATCGGCAACCGCAGTCTTTGGAGTAAAAGGTGCAAACGGAGTTATTCTGATAACCACAAAAACAGGTACTGCGGGTAAGGCTGTGGTTAGAGCAAAAGTTAACTCCACTGTTAAAACGGTTTCACGTTTACCTAGAAAGTATGATTCTTATGATGGCTTGTCGCTAAAGAACCGGGTAATCGAAAGAGAGCTATCTGTAAATCCTGCCGGTTGGAGCCCTTCCAATGTAGTACCACAAGAGATTCTGTTGAAATACCGTTTCCCGGCAAACTCCGAGGAGTGGGATCGATATCCAAACGTTGATTGGGAAAAGGAACTGTTAGCTGATTACGGTATGTCTTATGGTGCTAACGCGAGCATTTCAGGTGGTACCAAATCTGTAACTTATTTTGCATCTGCTGATTATGCACATGAGGGTGACATCTTTAAAACCTTTGAAAATAATCGGGGCTATACTAATGGCTATAGTTATGATCGGATCAACTTTAGAAGTAATCTTGATTTTAATGTAACCAAAACTACTAAACTTTCTACCAAATTATTTGGGTCGAACGGTAGGCGTATGTTTCCCTGGGATCAACCTGCGAATAGCAACTTTTCACAAAACTTTGTTTGGTCGTCCGCTTATAAATCTGCTCCCGATGCCATTCGTCCAATTTATTCAGATGGAACATTTGGGCAATACACAAATAACTTTGATCAGCCCAATTCAGTTGCTGATCAGGCAACTGCCGGTTTTGAGCAAAACACGAACACTCAGCTAACCACAGATTTTGTATTGAATCAGGACCTTAAAATGCTTACAAAAGGGCTTAGCTTAAGGCTCAATTATTCTTTTGACAATACATTCTTAGAAATCGATCGTGGTATCATTGATAATAACCTAGGGGAGAATCAAACTCAACGAAAGTACGTAAATCCTTTAACCGGACAGGTTACTTATACAATCCCGACTAGTGGAACTACCGGTTTAGATTATTTCGGAGTGACCAATTGGCGGGTAAGTCCAGGTGCCGTTGACAAGGGACAAACCTACCGCAGAAAAAATTATTCAGCTCAGCTGAATTACAATCGGAGCTTCGCGAAGCATGACCTTGGATTGATGGGTCTGTTTATGAGGGAACAAATTGCCCGGGGTAGCGTGTTTCCAAAATATAGAGAAGATTGGGTTTTCCGTACAACTTATGGTTTTGCTTCGAAATACCTCTTGGAGGCAAATGGTGCTTATAACGGATCAGAGCAGTTTGGGCCTGATTATCGCTTCGCGTTCTTCCCCTCTGTCTCAGCAGGATGGGTAATAAGTAATGAGAAATTTATGAAGAAGCTGGAATTTATCAATAACCTGAAACTACGCGGATCGTGGGGTAAGATAGGAAGTGATAGATTGGGTTTTGATGAATTCGCTAACCGCTACTTGTATAGGGATCAATGGGCCTTGGGCGGAAATGCAGCCATGGGTACCCTGAATCAAAATTCACCTTATACCTATTATAGAATGACCCAATTGGGTAATCCTAACATCGCCTGGGAAAATGTAGAAAAAAGAAATATTGCGGTCGATTTCGGCTTTCTTAAGGGATTAGTTGCGGGAAGTTTAGACATGTTTAAGGATGTAAGAACTGATATCATCATTTCAGGAAATTCAAGAGCTATCCCTCAGTATTTCGGACAAGCTGCACCAAATGCAAATCTTGGTAAAGTTGAAGGAAAGGGCTTTGAGCTCGAATTGAGGTTTAATTATAAGGTAAACAAGGATATTAGGGTATGGGCTAATACGAATATGACCCGTGCTTTAAATACCGTAAAATTCCGTGATGATGGTGAGCTACTGCCGCAATACCAAAAGCAGGCAGGTTGGCAATTAGGGCAGGTAAGATCATTTTTGGAGTCAGCGTACTTACGCTCTTGGGATGATGTTTACGGAAGCACACAGCGTAATAGCAATGATGCGTTCAAACTTCCCGGAGACTACAATATTATCGATTATAATGCTGATGGCATCATAAATTCGTTTGATCAGGCACCTTATGGCTATTCAGGCTCTCCACAAAACACCTATAACGCTTCTCTAGGTTTCGATTGGAAAGCATTGAGCCTTTTTGCCCAGTTTTATGGCGTAAACAACGTGACCCGTTTCGTTAACTTCCCCACTTTTTTTAAAACATCATCTCCTTCCAATGTCGCATTTGTAGAGGGGACCTATTACTCACCTGTTACAGGTCAGGGCAATACACCTCTTCCGCGTTGGGGTGCAGATCCTGAAGGTCTTACCGGTGCACGGTATCAATTTGACGGATCTTATATAAGGTTGAAAAACGTTGAGGTTGCCTATACCCTAAGTGGAAGAGCTGTAAACAGATTAGGTGTTAAGTCTGCAAGGCTGTTTGTTAACGGGAATAATTTATGGGTTTGGAGCAAAATGCCTGACGACCGCGAGTCGAACTTTGCAACAGCAGGCAGTTCAGAAAGAGGATCATACCCTACAACCAGGCGTTATAACTTCGGTGTCGACTTAAATTTTTAAGAGAATAAGATGAAAAATTATTATAGAATAATATTTGCGCCTCTGCTTGTAGCGATCATTGGCGTAGGCTTAAGTTCATGCCAAAAATATCTTGATGCGGCTCCGGCCACTGCTATATCTAACGAGGAAGCATTTAAAAATTTTAGAAATTTCCAAGGATTTACCGAAGAATTGTATAATGCTGTCCCAATAATCAGCGGATCAACGGCGCACAATAGCTGGAATTTCGGCGAGGATGAACTTTGGCAGACAAATGACAACAGGTTAGTAGCTTACAGAATAGATCAGGGAGATTTCTTTGGTATTTATAATTCTGTCTTCGGTTCCTGGTTTAATCAACGTAATGGCAACAACGATAACGCTAGTAATACCAGCAGGGGTGATAAGGGTGCACTTTATGGTCTTGCATGGTATGGCATTCGCAAAGCAAACATAGGCCTGGCAAATCTTGACAAACTGGTTGATGCAACTCCTGAGGAGAAAAAGTTGATTGAAGGACAATTATACTTCTTCCGCGGGTGGTTTCACTTTATGTTAGCGCAATACTGGGGAGGACTACCTTATATTGATGTATCGCTTCCAGCAGATCAGGCTCCTCGTATCCCTCGATTAAATTACCATCAAACGGCTGACAAAATTTCTGCTGATCTAAGAAAGGCAGCTGACCTGCTACCTCTCGACTGGGATCTTATTCCTGCTGGTGCTGCTACAAAAGGAAATAACGACCGTCGGATTAATAAGATCATGGCGCTCGGATTTCTCGGGAAAAATCTCCTGTGGGCTGGAAGCCCTCTGATGAATGAAGAGTCTACCGGCGTGAACGCATATAACGCAGACTACTGTAAAAAGGCAGCAGATGTTTTCGCAGAGGCGTTGAAGATTTGTGAGGCCACTAACAGATATCGATTGGTGCCTTTTTCAAATTATACGGAGATATCTCTAACATTTGCGAAAGCTGGTTTGATTCCCGGAGCCCCTATTGTAAACGGAGAACGATATGTTGAGGCTATTTTTCAGGAAAATCCTCTTGAAAATACTCGTTTCGCTAATAATCAGATAAATGATTATCGCCCCCAAACAATCAAATCAACTGGATTAAAGGTTTATCCCACAGCTAATTATATTAGTTATTATGGGATGAAGAACGGTCGTCCGATACCGAACCCTTCTCAGCCACAACTTGATCCACTTTCAGGTTGGGACCCCCAATACCCATGGAAAGACCGGGATCCTCGGTTTTATCATGACATCATGTTCGACGGCGAAAAGGCTGTAAATAACGCAGCAAATGTAGGGAATAACGAATTTAGGCAATATGCGAGTTTGTTTACCGGCGGTCATATGAGAACTTTCGACGGTGCAACTGCTGCTTTCACTGGTTATATGTTGTCCAAATACATCAATAAATTAAATAACAACTGGGACGGCTTCGCGGGTAATAATAACGTAGTTGTTTTCAGTTTTCTTCGCTTGGCCGACATGTATTTGATGTACGCCGAAGCAGCATCCGAAGGTTATAATTCACCTCAGGGAAAAGCTCCGGATTATAGTAAAACTGCTGTTGATGCGGTGAATTTTGTGAGGGACAGGCCTGGTTTGGGTGTAGGTCACGTTGCTCCTGAGTATATAGCTTCACAAGACAAGTTTCGTGAAGAATTGAGAAGAGAGCGGGCTGTTGAACTAGCCTATGAAGGACACAGGTTCGTCGATCTACGTCGTTGGAAACTGGTAGATAAATTACCTTATACGCTCAAGACAGCTGTTCAATTTGATCGGGTAACTCCAAATGCACAAGTATATGCTGATCCGAAAAACGCCCGCGTTGCGAATTTTAGAGAAACGGTATTACTGGAAAGAAAGTTTACCAGCCGGCATTACTGGTTCCCATTCCCAACATCTGATGTAAATATTTATGAGGGTTTTAAGCAAAACCCAGGTTGGTAGTCTCAAGATAACGTACAACATGAAGAAAAAAATTATAAGATCTTATTGTATTCTTTTAGCTGCATCTCTGGCTGCGTCTGGAATCCAGGCACAGGAGTCCAGGTCAGGGACTAAAGTTCAGGAATCCAAAGATAGAGTGCTGGATCCAACCCAGGACAGCATTATAAATGTAGCGTTTGGAAAAGTTGCAAAGCGTGACGTTCTGGGTGCTGTATCGTCGGTAAACATGTCCGATTTGATCAGGAAAAGTTATAGTACCAATAGTTTAGATAATCTCCAGAGCCTTGTGAGCGGTGTCACCGGCGCGAATGTTTGGGGCCAGGCACCTCTTATATTGGTAGATGGAATTCCCCGTCGCACTTTTGATGTCAACATGGTAGAAGTTGAGTCTGTTACCGTTTTGAAAGATGCTAGCAGCATTGCGCTTTACGGTAGCCGTGCCTCAAAAGGTGTAATACTTGTGACCACAAAAAGAGGATCTGTTAAGCCTCTTACAGTTGATGTGCGTGCCAATGGTGGGTTAAATGTGCCTAAGGGTTATGCAAGTTACCTTAACGCTGGTGAGTATATGACACTGTACAACGAGGCCTTAAGGAACGATGGGTTGACAGGACGGTTCTTCACGCCTGAGGAAATATACAATACTCAGGCAGGTGTTAACCCTTTCCGTTATCCAGATCTTAATTTGTTATCATCTGAGTATTTGAGAAAAACGACTTATCGTACAGACGTTAATACTGAAATTTCCGGTGGCGATGAAAACGCTAAATATTATTCAAATATCGGCTTGGGTTACAATAATAACCTGTTAAAGTTGGGTGAGGCTAAGAATAATAACGATCTGAGTTTTAACCTGAGGGCTAATGTTGATATGAAGATTACTAACTGGTTGAAAGCAACAACTGATGCTGTTGTGCGCGTAGATAACAACTATTCGGCCAGGGGTAACTTTTTTGGGGCTGCGGCAACATTACGTCCCAATGATGAGTGGTTCTCTTATTTAATTCCTATAGACAAGCTGGATCCTAATAATCCACAATTACAAACCATAGCTGCCAACAGTAATCATATTATTGACGGAAAATATTTGTTAGGCGGTTTATCAACCAGACAAACTACTGATCTCTCACAGATTCTGGCCTCTGGCTATATCAAAAATAAACAGCGTACATTCATGTTCAATTTCGGTGCAGACGCAGATTTGAGCGGCGTAACGAAAGGTTTATCGTTTAGTACACGATTTAGCATGGATTACAGTTCAAGATATACTGAAGGATATTCTGTAAGCTATGCTACTTACCAGCCTACCTGGCAAACAATTGATGGTAAAGAGATGATCACTAGTTTGCAACAGTTTGGCAACGATGTTGTAAGTACAAATGAATTTATCGGCACTTCTTTATATAATGAAACCATTTCAATTAATCCTCAGCTTAATTACCAGCGCAGTTTCGGTCAAAAACACAATGTTAGTGGAAAGTTGCTTGCATGGGGCTGGATGACCAGGATATCTAGCGATGCTGATACCGATGCAGGTAGTGACTATCAACCGATTAGAAACACGAATCTCGGTATGCAGGCCGGATACAACTACCGTCAAAAATACTATGTTGATTTCACAGGTGCTATAGTCCATTCTGCCAAGCTACCCAGAGGTAATCGCAGCGCTTTATCTCCTACCCTAAGCTTAGGATGGCGTATTAGTGAGGAAGATTTTTTCAAGAACAATATACCATTTGTTAACGACCTGAAATTCACAGCCAGTTATTCCGCTTTAAAACAGGATCTGGATATCACTACCTCTTCAGCAAATGGTCCTGCTGATTATTATCTATGGGCCGGAAACTATACAACCACTAACTGGGTTCAATGGCAAGATGGTACATCTGCCGGGGCCTTCATTCAGGCAGCCGGTGGTGCGAACCCTAATCTGAGTTATATTGATCGTAATGAGTTCAGAGCTGGCTTTGATGCCTCACTTTTCAAAGGATCTGTAAACCTGAACGCAAACTATTTCCGTCAGGATACAAAGGGACTTCTTTCACAAGGTTCAGCAACAGTTTACCCATCTTATTTTACAAGCAATGGTTCTTTTCAGCCTTGGATGAACTTTAACAATGACATGCGTACCGGGGTCGATTTTTCAGCGAACATTAATAATAAACTAGGCAAATTGAATTATTCACTCGGCTTTGTTGGAATGGTATATAATTCTGAGGCAACAAAAAGGGACGAGGTTTTCGAAAACTCTTATCAAAACAGAGTTGGTAAGCCCTTAGATGTTTACTGGGGTTATATTGCAGAAGGCTTGTTTCAAAGCCAGGCCGAGATAGATGCTCATGCAAGACAGACATTTGGAGGTACACTGAAACCAGGTGATATTAAGTACAGGGATGTAAATGGTGACAATATAATTGATAACCGAGATGAAGTAGATTTGGGTAAGAACGGTTTTTCAGCCTCTCCCTTTAATTACGGTCTAAACTTAACGCTAAATTGGAAGAACTTCAGCTTTTTTGCTTTAGGTTCTGGACAAGTGGGCGCGATCGGTTATAAAAATACCTCAAATTATTGGGTTTCAGGTGCTGGTAAGTATTCTGATGTGGTTCTCGGTCGCTGGACTCCTGAAACCGCTAATACTGCAACTTATCCTCGCTTAAGTACGAATAGTACTACCAATAATTTCAGGAACTCAACTTATTGGATGTATAAAAACAATAGGTTTGATTTAAGAAGGGTTCAATTCACCTACGATTTTAACAAAGCTACTTTTAAAAAGGCTCAATTTATTCATGGTCTGAGTGTATACTTGAACGGCGACAATTTACTGGTTCTATCCAAAGAACGTAAGTTAATGGAAACCAATATCGGAACTAGTCCCCAGACCCGTTTCTACAACCTGGGTATGAAAGCAACTTTTTAAACGATAAATGAAAGAGATCATGAAGATAAAATTAATACTATTTGGGCTGCTTGCCTTGACCTTTAGCGGTTGCAAGAAGTTGCTTGAGGAGGACCTCCAACTTGTCAGGTCGGCAGATCAGATTTATGTCGATCCAGTATTTGCTCAAGGCTTTGTTCTGCAAGCATATAGAACAATTCCGCCATATTACAATAACAGTGATTTAGCAACCGACGATGCCGTGGTTAACCTTTCGGCTAATGCTTCGCTTACTGCATTTCGTCAGGTTGCTACAGGCTCCTGGACACCAACCAATCCAACTATGAGTGTTTGGAATGGCTCGTATTCTGCCATCCTGTATGTTAATCAGTTCCTGGCTAACTCTAACAAATCAAGATTTGCGAATGACCCGGCTGCAAACAAGCTTTTAAATTACAGAATGAGAGGTGAAGCGTTTGGACTACGTGCGCTTCACATGTACTTTCTGTTGAGAAATCATGCTGGGGTAACACCTGACGGACAATTAATGGGAGTGCCAATTGTTACTGATTATCAGGATCCAGCTTCAACTGACTTTAACCAGCCAAGAGCTACTTTTGATGCATGTGTAAAGCAAATTTACAGCGATCTTGACAGTGCGGAATACTATCTGCCTACGGAGTACGTAGATCTAACAGCTGCCAGTCAGATTCCTGCTCAATACGCGTCAATTACGCAAAACTTTGCCGCATACAATCAAGCGATGGGTAAAACTTTCAGACAACTATTTAACGGGCTGATAGCTAAGTCTGTCAGATCAAGGGTTGCCTTGCTCGCTGCTAGTCCTGCATTCCAACATGCATCCAATCCTGCAACATGGGAACAAGCTGCAAATGCCGCAGCGTCAGTTATCACTTATAAGGGTGGCCCAAATTCTTTAGTGCGTCCTACAGGTCAGCTTCCTGGGCATACGTTTTACGATAATCGTGCAGAGATTGATGCCCTATCACAAGGTGATAATCCCCACGAGATGATCTGGAGAGAAGTTCGCCAAAATACTAACAGTGATCGCGAGACTCAAAACTTTCCACCGAGCTTATTCGGAAATGGAGTTATTAATCCAACGGAAAACCTCGTAGAGGCATTTCCTATGGCAAATGGATATCCGATAGGTCATGGTAGTAGTGCCTACGTTGCAAGCAACCCTTATGCAAATAGAGATCCACGGTTACGCGCTTATATTTTATACAATGCTCACCCTGATTACGCTGCTATTAGAACAGGTAGCCAATCTGGCACGGCCGATGGTATAAACGTGAGGACAACTTCTACCCGTACCGGTTATTATCTAAGGAAAACACTTCGCTGGGATGTTTCTTTAACTCCCGGATCTGTAACAGGAAGAAACCGTTATAATCCGCGTATTCGCTTCACCGAAATTTGTTTGAATTATGCTGAGGCAGCAAATGAAGCCTGGGGACCAAAAGGGAGTGGTCCTAATACATTTTCAGCTTATGATGTAATCAAGGCTATCCGTACTAGGGCTGGAGTTGGAACATCTAATAACCACGCCTATTTAGAGGAATGTGCTACAGATAAGGCTAAGATGCGCGAGTTGATTAAGAATGAACGTCGTCTGGAATTATCTTTTGAAGGCTTCCGTTTTTGGGATATACGCCGTTGGAAGGAAAGCCTAACTAAACTAAATGAAACAGCTCGCGGCTTAGATATAAATGGAAATATTTATACTCCAATTAATGTAGAAGAAAGGGCATTTCAAGATCACATGATTTACGGGCCTATTCCATATTCAGAAGTGTTGAAGTATAGCAATTTAAAACAAAATGCTAACTGGTAATGACCCACAGTAATTTATTATTCAAAATGAAAAAAGTTAAAATATTCACCGGATTAGTAGCTGCTTTGATTACTGCAACCGGTTGTTTGAAGAACAAGGATATTGATCATCCTGATTTTGATTATCAGGCGGTATATTTTGCCTACCAGTACCCGGTACGTACAGTTGTTTTGGGCGAGGATTTATTTGTAGATAACACATTAGATAATGAACGTAAGGTTGAGATTAAGGCTACAGTCGGTGGAACACGCGACAATAAAAAAGATATCGCTATAAACTTCGTGGTTGATAACTCGCTCTTAAATAATCTAAATTTCTCAACAGGCGGTAGCATAAAACCTTTACCTGCAAATTATTATTCGCTGGCATCGAACCAAATAACGATTCCAAAAGGGAGTCTGCTAGGAGGAGTTCAGGTTCAGTTAACAGATGCATTTTTTGCCGATCCCGATGCTATCAGGAACACTTATGCTCTTCCGATAAGGATGACAGGGGTACAAACGCGGGATTCGATTTTAGCAGGTAAAAATTTCGTTTATTATGCACTAAAGTTTGTTAATCAGTGGCATGGGAATTATTTAAGAAGAGGTATAGATGTTATGACTAATGGTGCAACCACCAGAAATGTGAGACGGCATGCTGATTATGTCGAGCGAGATGAGGTTAATCTGTTAAACACTAAGGGGTTGAGTCAGTTAGATTTCCCAGTGGTTTTTAAAGATGCACAGGGGAATAACTTCTCTTGTACTTTGTTATTAACATTCGACAATGCGGGAAAGTGTACTATCACAACTAATACAGCAAAATTTACTGCAACCGGAACAGGGGCATTTGTAAAAAAGGGCGAAAAGAAGAGTTGGGGAAACATAGACAGAGATGCGCTCTATCTTGATTACCAAGTTGCCTATACCGGTGTAAATGTAGGGTCTGGATCGAGTGCCACGACTATTACCGGAAGTGTTGCTACAAAAGACACTTTGGTTATGCGCGACCGGGCTGTAAAATTTGAAGTGTTCACACCAGTAGCGCAGTAGTTACATTAAAACGGAAAGAATTATGAAGATTAATAAACTCACTGCTGGTATTGCGATGTCTATCGCCCTGTCTTCTCTGTTTGTTGCCTGCTCTGAATTTGAGCGTCGGGAGTTCAGCATAGAAAAACCGCAATCTCTGATTGATCAGGAAGCATTAGATGCTTATAAAGAACTAAAAACATACGTCAACTATAGTAATCAGCCTAACTTTAAGTTAGGAGTGGAGCTTAATTTGTCTGAAGTTGCTGAAAACTCACCGTTTTACCGTACGATGCAAAGTCATTTTGATGAGATTAACTTTACAAGATTAAATCATATGGACTTTGTATCAGCTACCGGTGCACCTGTTATGGATAACATCACTGCTGCATTAGAGGTAAATAAATCAGCAGGTATGGCAGTTCATGCAGGGCATCTTGTTCAGCATAGCAATCAGAATGCTGCGTACCTAAACAGTTTGATTCCCGACCTTATTATTCCTGGTCCAACCGGCACCTACCTGGTTGAAAATTTCGAAAGCAGGACTGTTGGAAGTTCATTTCCTGTTTACTATTCGACAGCAGACGTATCTGGTACTGCAAAAATATCTACAGATCCGGTTGCTGGAGCATCAAACAGTGGTAAGACATTAAAGCTTGATGGGCCCCGTGCTTTTCCACAGTATCAGGTTAATTTGCCAACGGGAGTAACTTTGGGCGACTGCAGAAAGCTTTTGTTGGATGCCAATGCTGCAGCTGGAAATCAAGGGGCGGGGATTAGCCTAGGAATATCAACGACTTTCGGAGCGGTTCCCAGCGGGCGTTTCAATAAGTTTAACCCAGGTAAAAGTTTGGAGGCCATTGGTGCAGTAACTAATGTGTGGGGTAGGAATTTAGAGCTGGATCTTTCCACCTTCGCTTTTACCGATGCTGAAAAACAACTGAATAGTTTTGTTTTGACATTCGGTAATGAAACTGGTGGAGCAAATATGCACTTGGACAATATAAGGCTAACATGGGCGAAATTTACGGTTATACCAAAAACTCAGGCAGAAAGAAAAACCATTTACACAGCCGAGCTCGATAAGTGGATTAAAGCTGTTGGAGCGGCGGGAAAAGACAAGATTAAGTCCTGGAGCGTTGTTTACCAACCACTCGATGATACAGATCCAACCAAATTAAGAACCGGTGTAGGGATGGGTAGTCTTCCAGCAAATACGTTTTATTGGCAGGATTATCTTGGTAGGGATTATGCAGCTACGGCTATTAAAATGCTTAAGCAATACGCAAACCCCTCCGACAAGATCTTTATTACAGAAACTAATCTTGTTGATAATGTTGCAAAAATTCAGGGATTGAAGGACTATATTGCTTATACAGAAAGCCAGGGAGCTAATGTTGATGGAATTGCAACAGAATTAGCATTAAATGTAACTACTGTAGATAAGACTAAAGTCGAAGCGATGCTTCAAGCGTTAGCGGCCACCGGAAAGTTAATTAAAATATCTGCTCTGGATATTGGTACTGGAGGTAATACCGCTGCTGCAACGGCAGAACTGTACCAACAGCAAGCAGAAACATATAAATGGTTTGTTAAGGCATATAATACACATATACCTGCGGGGCAGCGCGCTGGTATCACTTTCAGAAGTCCATATGATCGAATTTCAGGTGATTCCTGGAGGCCAAATGAACCTGTGGGTTTATGGACAAGAGGTACCTCTGGTAGTACAGTTAATGCTGGATATCAAAGAAAACCCGCTTATGTTGGGGTTGTAGAAGCCTTTCAAGGAAAATAATAAGCCACCAGTTTATTAGTAGAGAGATGATTGAGAAAGATCATCTCTCTCTTCATCGCCTAAATAGCTCTACCAAAACATTGAGTGCTTTTCCTGGAATAAAGGAAATAGTTTCTCTCCTTACTAACCGACCGATAATCATGAAACAATTGCTATTTTTTCTTCTGATCATATTCTCAGAACTGCCTGTGTTTTCTCAGGGATCGGGTGACAGCTTATTTGTTGCTGGCGTCCTGAAGAATGCTAAGGAAAGTTATCCGAGTCTCCTTAACCGTGTAGCACCACTCTATAATGGCAGAGAGTACAATCCGTCCGGGCAAATTAGTGATAATGAACATCTTTTTTTTATAGATGATGTATATGCGTCAGGGATAATAGGGTATGAAGGATACATTTACAAAAACGTTAAAATTAAGTATGATCTTGTTAAAGACCAGTTAGTCCTATTGCATTTCGACGGGGCTACTCCCACTACTGTAATACCCGACCAGGTAGACTTTTTTTCTTTACACAAGCACACTTTTATTAACCTTAAAGCCAGCTCTGGGAGAAATGAAGGAGAGAGCAGCATTAAGCCCGGATATTACGACCAATTATATCATGGAAAGATCAGCCTTCTTGCGAAGAGAGTAAAATCAGTTGCAGAAAAAATCACCCCAACTCAAGTTGAGAAACATGTCTCTGGGGAAGACAAGTATTATCTATTCAAGAATTCGCGATACCTAAGCATAAAAAGTAAAAAGGCTTTCTTAAAACAACTTCGATCAACACAGGCTGAAAATCAAGAGTACATCAAGAAAAATCAGCTTAATTTCAAGAAGGATAAGGAAAAAGCAATGGTTGAACTGGTAAGGTTTCATGACTCAATAGTTCAGTTATGAGAAATATTTACACCTGTTTCTTTATTTCCCTGGTCTCGATTTCCCTGCCGATATTGGCTTGTGCCCAAAGTATTGGCCAGAAGTTCAATATACATTTTAAAAATGGTAATTTAGAGGAGCTGGTGAAAGCAATCGAGTCGAAAACGTCCTACCATTTTCATTATCAAGCCGACTTGTTTGACAGTTTGAAAGTTGCAGGTGATTTTAAAGAGGCTACAGTTAAAGATATTCTAGACAGGATTTTTTCGGCCACTGATTTTCAGTATGCTATTTATAAGAATGAAATTTTTCTAACCAAAAATATTCGCATTATTACTACCCTTCCATTCCAGATGTCGACGGAAGAGGAAACAAAAGTTATTGATAATAAAGCTTTGGTCGCAGATCTTACTTCATCAGAACCTTCTGTTTCTACTAATGTCAGCTATAAAGTCTACCCAGTGGGAAGAAATATAAATCCCGCGAAGAGGACCGCAACGGTGGCTGGTTACATTAAAAACTCAAAAACAGGAGAGCCAATCCCAGGGGTACATGTTTTTATTAATAAACCCAGAGTTGGAAGCATAACCGATGGTTTTGGCTTTTATACGATCACTCTCCCTAAAGGAAGACATGAACTTAATATACAGGCTATAGGAGTGGAGGATACCCGACGGCAGATACTAGTTCAGGGTGACGGTAAATTAGATGTAAGTGTCGAGGAAGAACGTCTGGCATTAAAAGAGGTAATGATAACCTCCGATAAAACTGCAAATATCCGTAGAACACCTATGGGGATAGAGAAGCTTGATATAAATACGATCAAGCAAGTTCCGACAGTGTTTGGAGAGGCGGACATCTTAAGGGTTGTTCTTACTCTCCCGGGGGTTAAGTCAGTAGGTGAGTCCAGCACTGGATTTAATGTCCGGGGCGGCTCGGTTGATCAAAATCTGATACTTTTCAATGATGCCACAGTTTTTAATCCCTCTCATTTTTTTGGTTTTTTCTCTGCATTTAATCCGGAAGTAGTGAAGGATGTACAGCTGTATAAAAGCAGTATTCCTGCAAAGTACGGAGGCAGGCTTGCATCTGTACTTGAACTAAGCACCAGGGAAGGTAACAAAAAAGAGTTTACAGGAACAGCGGGTATTGGATTAATCACTAGTCGCTTAAACTTTGAAGGACCGCTTATCAAAGATAAAAGCTCCTTCATGTTGGGTGGAAGAACTACCTATTCCAACTGGATCATGGATATACTGCCTAAGAAGGCCGGATATCATGGAGCAAAGGCGGCCTTCTATGATCTTAACCTGAATATCAACCATCAGCAAAATGAAAGGAACAGCTTTTATTTTACTGCTTATCTTAGCAGTGACAAATCAAATCTGGGTACAGATACTACCTATCGCTACAATAATCAGAACTTTTCCCTTAGATGGAAGCATACGTTTAACAATAAGTTATACAGTGTTATCTCGGGCGGTACAGACAATTATGGCTATGAGAATTATAGTAGATTCCATGAGGAGGTTGATTATAAACTAAAATTTAGTATTGAACAAACCCACTTTAAAACCACCTTCAGCTACTACCCTAAGTCGAAATTAAGTCTTGAATTTGGGGGTGGTACTATTTATTATAAAAGTAAACCAGGCTCGATAGAACCATATAATGAAAGATCTTTAGTCTTACCGGATATACTAGCGCAAGAACAAGCTCTTGAAAGTGCTGTTTTTGCAGAGCCAAAATACGACCTAAGCAATGACATTACCTTAAATGCAGGGTTCCGTTATTCTTTCTATAGCAGACTAGGGCCTGGAAATGCTAACTTCTATGCCCCTGGACTTGCTTTAACCGACGTGAACATTGTTTCTGAAAAACAATATCCGAAAGGCAAGTCTATGAAAACCTATCAAGGGCCTGAATTCCGGTTGGGTTTACGATTTGCTTTAACTCCAACTTTTTCAATTAAAGCAGGATATAATACACAAAGGCAATATATACACATGTTGTCGAACACTACTTCTATGTCTCCTACGGATGTCTGGAAGTTGAGCGATATAAATATAAAACCTCAGAGAGGTAATCAGGTTTCGCTAGGGATTTACAAAAATTTTAAGTCTAATACTGTTGAAACATCCATCGAAGGCTATTACAAAAATATCACGGATTTTTTAGATTATAAGAGCGGGGCAGTATTGATCTTAAATCACAAGGTCGAGCAGGATGTACTACCAACACAGGGGAAAGCTTATGGCGTAGAGTTTCTGGTAAAAAAGCTCACCGGAAAGTTGAATGGATGGATAGGTTATACCTATTCAAGGACATTCCTAAAAACCGAAGATGTAACGGGAGCCAATTCTATTAATGATGGTAAGTACTACCCATCAAATTACGATAAGCCTCATGACTTCACACTTATTGGAAATTATCGTTTCTCACACCGGGTAAGTTTTTCTTTAAATACCACTTATAGTACAGGCAGGCCAATCACTCTTCCTGTTGGTAAATATTATTATGAGGGCGGGCAGCGGCTGTTGTATTCAGAGAGGAATCAGTATCGTATACCTGATTATTTTCGTTCTGACATATCAATTAACGTGCTCGGAAACCATAAAGTTAAACAACTAACTCATAATTCCTGGACTTTTGGAGTATACAATTTGACAGGGCGGAAAAATGCCTTTGCAACCTTTTTTGCCAGTGAGAACAAGGTCATTAACGGATATAAGCTATCCATTTTTGGTTCAGCTATTCCCTTCGTAAACTACAATATTCGGTTTAAATGAAATCATATATAGCTCTTATTATCATTCTGGTTATTGCAAGTGCCTGCAGGGAATCTTTCAGTCCAGAGGTGGATGCTCATTTTAGGAATCTTCTGGTCGTTGAAGGATATTTAAATATTGGCGACTCTACAACTTTCATCCTTAGTCGTACAGGAGATTTAAAAGACTGGCAAGGCCGTATTCCGGAAGCTGGTTCAAGGATAGAAGTTCAGAATCATCAAACCACGGTGATCTCGGGTACTACCAGTGAGAAAGGGGATTGCTTGCTGAAAACCACCGGTTTAAATCTGAACGAGACTTACCGGATAAAAATAACTACAAAAGATGGCAGTGTTTATCAAACAGATTTTTTGGAAAGCAAAGTCACACCCGAAATAGATAGCATCAGCCGTAGAATAGAGAATGATGGCTTTAAATTGTACGTAAGTACACACGACCCTTCAAACAAAGCAAGGTTCTATTCATGGCATTTCCAGGAGACATGGGAAATAACAACACCTTTTTTTTCTCTTTTAGAACTCAAGAATGGGAGAATTGTTGGGCGTGACAGGTCTATTAATATTAACCGTTGCTGGCAAGGCAACGGTTCTTCAGCGATACTACTAAGCTCCACTGAGCGTCTATCAGAGGATAGAGTTTCTCAGGCTCCCCTAACTTTTATTAAAGGTAATTCAATTAAGCTAAATCTGTTGTATAGCATTCTTGTAAAACAATATGCTCACACGCGTGAGGGCTATCAATATCTTGAAGATATGAAAAAGAACACAGAGGAGATCGGAAGTATTTTTGACCCTCAACCTTCTGAGCTTAAAGGCAATATTACTTGTGTCACAAATCCGGAAGAACAAGTACTCGGATGGATCGGAGCTGGGACTGTCACGGAAAAGAGAATTTTCATTCATAGAAGGGAAAGATTACCAACATGGTCATACAGGGAGGAGGCTTGCGAATCAAGAGACGTACCTCTTGATAGCGTGCTCATTTATACTACCGCCGGCTATTTGATAAAAGACTATGCTCCCTTTGACCCCATGAAAGGCCCTCCTACTCATGCTACAATGACCAGAGATAAGTGTATCGACTGCAGACTAAAAGGAAGCAATGTGAAACCTCCGTACTGGCCTGATTAAATTCAAATATCTCTTATGCCCGGAATTACAAAATATAAATTGAACAAGATAATTTCCATAACTATCATGAAGAATGGGTTTTCTCTTTTATTGGTTTGCCTACTACTTCCGTTTTATGTCCTAGGTCAGAAGTTTGATTCTACATCGATAACGCATAAGTTCAACTCTTATCTTAAAAATACATTTCAAGAGAAGATCTATGTTCATACTGATAAGTCGTCATATATTTCGGGAGAAATTATATGGTTCAAAATCTACAATGTTGAAGCTTACACAAACCGTCCTATAAGTTATAATAAAGTTGCTTATGTTGAAGTTTTTGATGAGCAAAATACAGCAGTTCTTCAGACAAAGGTGGATTTATCCGATGGCTCCGGCTCTCTATATATACCTATAACTCTTGCTACCGGAGCCTATACCTTAAGATGTTATACAAGTTGGATGAAGAATTTTGACCCTTCCTTCTACTTCTATAAAGATTTAGCAATCTATAATTTTTTAACTAAAGAGGAGGTATTGGGAACGGCCGTCAGAAAGAAATACGCTGTACAATTTTTCCCTGAAGGAGGGAATCTTGTTCTGGGTTTAAAAAGTAAAGTAGGATTTAAAGCTGTGGATAGTGAAGGTAACACCTTTCACTTCCGCGGTTGCATTGTAAACCCCTCTGGTGACACAATTGCAAGATTTAGTCCTTCTGGTGATGGTATAGGTACCTTTTATTTTAGGCCGGAGCAGATTCAGGATTACCAGGTATTAATAACACCGGTTAATGAAAAGCCATTTTCCGTACAGCTTCCAAAAATCTTTGAACGAGGGGCAGTGATGTCGACAACGTTCGGTGCCGACTCAATATTAAATATATCAGTTCAGTCCACCCTCGAGAGCGAAGGCAGCTATACCCTTTTTGTTCATACAGGTTATCACACTGTATTTACCCAAACCCTAAGTAGTAAAAGTATTGCAGAAGGTTTTAAGGTTCCATATAAGGATTTAGGGGAGGGTATTTCTCATTTAACGCTTTTCAATAATGCCCAACAACCATTATGTGAACGTTTATATTTTAAAAAGCCTTTGAAGCTTGCAAGCGTTGAAGTTTTAACAGACAAGAAGAATTATTCATCCAGGGAACAGGTAAAGGTTTCAGTGAGGGAAACAGTAAGAGGGAAAGCCTTAAAAACTAGTTTTTCCATCTCTGTTTTCAAGGTTGATTCAATAGCTACCCCTTATGATGATATTTCCACACACCTTTTATTAAGCTCAGAACTAAAAGGGCGGATACCACGGGTCTCGTCTTATCTGAGAGAATATTCAGAAGAAAAGATGGATCATTTAATGCTAACTCATGGTTGGAGAAGATTTAAATGGGAAGATATTATTCAAGAGAAGAAACCTGATCTTAGATTTTTCTCTGAGCCGCAAGGACATATTATAAGCGGCCGGATTTTAGAAAAGGAGACAAACCGACCTCTCGCTGACCGGAACGTTTTTTTATCGATTCCGGGACAGCGAATTCAGTTTTATACCGCTTACGCCGATAAGTCAGGGGAATTTAATTTTCTAACAAAGGATTTTTCTGATAGTCCATTGGGAGTTGTTGTTCAAACAGATCCCCGAATTGATAGTCTGGCAAGGATAGAGATTAGGGGACCATTCTCCTCTAATCATTCCGATTATACGCCCGCCAAGTTCAATTTCAAAACTTCTGTAGAAGATCTTCTTCAACGAAGTGTTGCCATGCAAGTTAATAATGCTTTTAATGGAAGACTGCTCAATAATCGAATCCCTCGAACAATAGATTCCACTTCTTTTTATCACCAACCCGAAAAGATTTACAAATTAGATAACTATGTCAGGTTTAAAACGATGGAGGAGGTTCTGCGCGAATATGTTTCTGAAATCAATGTCGCGGTAAGAAAAAAGGATTATTACTTAAGTGTATTCGACAAGGAAAGGAATGAATTCCATTCATCGTCTCCATTGATTCTGGTAGATGGAGTGCCCGTTTTCGATGATGGCACAACCCTTATAAAAATCGACCCCTTAAAGGTTAAGCAGCTAGAGGTAGTTAGTAATGGATATATTTATGGAAACAACCGTTTCTCAGGGATAGCCAGTTTTCGAACTTTCAAGGGTGACTTAGGTGGTTTAGCATTGCCTACACACGCTACAGTGATAGACTATGAAGGAGTACAGGAGGAAAGAGCGTTTTACTCCCCCATGTATGATGGAGATTGGATGACCTCTTCAAGGATTCCGGATTATAGAACTACCTTGTTTTGGAATGGAACTAACGAAACCAGCCAAGAGGGAACCGCCACTGTAAACTTTTTTACCTCAGATTTGACCGGCAAGTACAACGTAGTGGTGCAGTCGTTGTCGGAAGAAGGGTACAGTGGCTCGCAAGTTGCAGAATTTGAAGTATTTAGCGAAAATGCTGCTATGAGAAACGATAAATAAAAATCAGTTTTAGTGCAAAAAAAAGGAGCCTTGAACATTTGTACCATCATCCTAAACAATGTGTGCTAGCCATAAGGCCCCATAAAATTAATTTTACCTATCTCCTAAAAGAATAAAGGAGGCACTAACCAATATGATCTGAAATGCTTAAGCTGAAATATCTGTATTTCATAGTTTTTTTTGTTCTATTTCCCTCTCTGATTTTCTCTCAGGAAAATGAAATGAATTTTATGAACCTGGGTAGCAGGGAAGGTCTTTCTTCAAATATTGTTACGTCTATACTAAAGGATCGATTTGGCTATCTGTGGTTTGGAACCGATGATGGTTTAAATAAGTTTGATGGAAAACAATTTACTGTTTACCGGCATAATGTAAAGGATTCAAATAGTATCGCCTCCAACGATATCGTAGATCTTTATGAGGATGGGAAGGGGAACTTATGGATTGCTACCAGTTCTGGGGTGATCATGTATAACAGGAGGATGGATTCTTTTATAAATTATAATAAACTAATTCGCAATCCAATTTTATCCATAGCTACTGGCCCTGATGGTAGTCTCTGGATGGGAACTTATGGTGCTTTAATCCTATTTAATCCTGTGACATCAAAATTTACTTATTTCTATTCCAATGATCCAGCTGCACGTGCGGCTGTTTCAACTACTATTCAGAGGGTATTTACAGATAAAAGTGGTAGTATGTGGCTTGGAACCAGTAACGGCCTTTATCTTTATTTGGAGAAATCAAATTCTTTTAAGAAGTATGTGCATTCTGACAAGGACAGTTCAAGCTTAGCCAACAACGCTGTAAAATCCGTTATTCAAGACCGTAAAGGTAATATTTGGGTAGGAACAGATAGCGGTCTAAGTATGTTGCTTCCAGATGGTAGCGGGTTTACTAATTATAAACATACCCCGAGCGAGCATAGCTTAAGTAGTAACATAATATACTCCCTGGCTGCAGAGCCAAATGGCAGAATTTGGATTGGAACTGAAGAAGGCCTAAATATTCTTGACCCTTCAAGTAAGGTAGTTCGTCGGATCAGACGTAATCATAGAAATCCCTATAGTTTAATAGGTAAGGCTGTTAATTCAATTTTAATTGACAGAGAAGGTATTTCATGGGTAGGAACCTATCGCGGCGGTATTAACAAGTATGATAAGAATCTTCCAACTTTCAACCTTCGTCAGAGTAATCCTTCTGATCCTCTTGGACTTAGTGCTCCGGTTGTTACCTCATTCGCTGAAGTTAACCGTTCGGAAATTTATGTGGGAACAGACGGAGGGGGAATTAACCATTTCAATCGTAACACAGGCCTCTTTAAAAATATACCATTGTCGAATTCAGGGAAAGGCAAGGCCGTTCTTGCAATGGAAGGTGTGGGTGCAGAAATTTGGGTAGGAACTTATCTGGACGGGCTTTTTGTTTATGATACAAAAACGGGTGAAATCCGGCGGATAAGTGCAGGCCTTGGTTCGAGAAGCATAAGTGGTCCCAGTGTTTTTTGTATAAAAAAGGATAGCAGGAACAACATTTGGCTTGGCACCAATGGCCAGGGCGTCACCTTTTACGATTCTTCAAAAAAATCGTTCCGACATTTTTCACAGTCTGAAAGGGGAGGGGATATTATAATGGCGAATGGGTACATCCGAGCTATCGAAGAAGATCATGAGGGGAATTTGTGGATCGGATCCCGCGGTGGTGGTATTGCTGTTTATAATCCTATAAGTAATAAATCGTTAATTTTAAATTCTGCCAATAGTAAATTACCCAAAGATAATGTGAACGCAATATGTGTAAGTTCGAACGGAACTGTTTGGGTAGGTATGAGCGAAGGAGGGTTGGCGTATTACGATTTAAGAAAGAAACAATTTATACCCTATTCCGAAAAAGACGGACTCGCAAATGAAGTGATCTACAGGATATTGGAGGATAATTATGGAAAGATATGGGTAAGCACGAATAAGGGATTAAGTAGTTTTGATCCTGGGCTAAAAAAATTTAGAAATTTTTCATACCACAACGGTTTACAGCGTAGTCCATTTGTTCTGGGCTCAGGGATGAAAGTATCGGATGGGACCTTGTTTTTTGGTGGCGTTGATGGCTTTAATTACGTAAATCCTGGTGCCTTGCATTTTAATAGGAACAACCCAAGAATTGTTCTTACCGACCTTAAAATTTCAAATAAAAGTGTTCTTCCATCTCCTGATGCTGAAATTAATGAGCATATTTCCATATCCAAGCGGATAAAATTAGATTATAAACAGAACTTTTCCTTGAGTTTTGCAGCACTGAATTTTACCTCCCCCCAAGAAAATAGATATATGTATAAGCTGGAAAAGTTTGACAGGGAATGGAACAATGTGGGAGCTCTAAATACGGCAGTTTATACAAACCTTGATCCTGGAGAATACACATTCTACGTAAAGGCTGTAAGTGCAAATGGTAATTGGGTTAGTCCCGTCACCACCATAAGAGTTTCTGTTAGACCGCCATTCTGGCTAACCTACCCGGCCTATTTTTTCTACTTTTTAATTATTGGTTTGGTTTTATGGCTCATCCGCCGTAGAGGAATCCAAAAGCTGGAGGGGAAATTTGCCATAGAGCAGGAACGACGTGAAGCTGAACGTGTGCATGAATTTGATCAACTAAAAATAAAGTTCCTTACAAATTTAAGTCACGAGTTTCGCACTCCTATTTCCTTAATTATGGGGCCAGTAGAGCAATTGCTGCAGCTCGAAACCAGTACTAATAAACATGGCCAGTTAAGCATGATCCGCAGGAATGCAAGGCGCCTGCTAAATCTTGTTAATCAGTTGCTCGATTTTCGTAATATGGAGGATCGTGAGTTACGACTGAATGTAATTGAAGGGGATTTTATCGCCTTTGCGCGAGATGTTGCAGAATCATTCAGAGATTACTCTGAAAGAAGGCAGATCAACTTTGAATTTAACAGCCAGGTCAGATCCTATTTCACCAATTTCGATCATGAAAAGGTGGAACGTATATTTTTTAATCTGCTTTCAAATGCCTTTAAATTTACCTTGAAGGGCGGACTAATTACTTTCAGGATAGAAGATTCAGATAACGGCCTTAAGGTGCAGGTTGCAGATACGGGTATAGGGATTGAAGAAAAAGCACACGACAAAATATTTGAATCTTTCTTTCAGAGCAATTCAGGTTCTGCTATTCTTAACCAGGGAAGCGGTATAGGCCTGTCTATTACCAGAGAGTTTGTTAATATGCATGGGGGCAGTATCGAAGTGCACAGTATCGTCGGAAAAGGTTCAGTATTTTCCATTCACTTCCCATTTAATCGCATTGAAAGTCCCGGGAGCTTAGATGAAGATGAACCGGAATTGATGCACGAAGGGAACCCTCAGGATCATTTATTGGGAGCAATTGCAGATTCGCAATTGCCGGTAGTTCTACTAGTTGAGGATAGTGACGATTTCAGGTTTTATCTGAAGGATAATCTAAAGCGAGCCTACCGCATTGTTGAAGCTTCTAATGGTAAGGAAGGTTGGCAAAAAACGCTTTCTTCTCATCCCCAGCTAGTGGTAAGTGATATTAGCATGCCTCATGCCAGCGGAATAGATCTATGTCGTAAGATAAAGGCCGATAAACGAACCAGCCATATTCCTGTGCTATTATTAACTGCTTTGACGGGGGAAGAAGACCAGTTGTTAGGATTAGAGACCGGTGCAAATGATTACATGACAAAACCCTTTAATCTGGATATCCTGAACGTTAAAATCCGGAATCTTTTAGCACTTAACGAAAGACTTAAAAAGACTTATACCAAGCAAATTAAGATGACAAGTCCTGAGGTGATAATCGAGTCTGAAAATGAAAAGTTCCTGAATAAGGTCATACTGTACATTACATCAAATATCAATAATCCCCAATTGTCAGTAGAAGATTTGAGCCGGAATATGGGAATGAGCCGGGGATCCCTATATAGTAAAATTCTAGAACTAACAGGGGAAACTCCAATTGAATTTATCAGATCTATAAAACTGGATAGAGCTGCCGTTCTTCTGGAAAAAAGTGATATGAATATTGCTCAGATAAGTTATTCAGTTGGCTTCTCGGCTCCAAATTATTTTGCCCGCGCATTCAAGATACGTTTTAACATGCTACCTTCAGAATACATCATATCAAAAAGAGGAAGTAATTGATAACAAATTATAAGTTGCACCTGTAGAAGTTATATTTCATGCTAACGTTTGCACTGTTTCCTTGTAAACCGCCTCAAAACCCTTTAAAACCTTGTTTTTTGAACAATCGCTTCATCCTTTTATTCAAATCTTGCACCTCTTAAAACTCCTTCCGGCTACCTTCGAACAAACGAAATTATAACCTACTGAACTAACTATGATGCTTCCGATTACAGACACTTGACGTAGAGCAATGGAAAAAATGACTTTGATCTAGTGATGAATTAGAATTGTGATGATGGAACCTACCTCATTGTGATTTTTACTTTATCCCTAATTAAGTCTGCTACAGTTGAAGAGGCTTCAATTGTAAATTAATTGAACCAATTATTGACTAAACAAAAATTATATGAAAACAAGTCGCAATGTTTCCGAAAGGTGGTGGTTTCTTCTGCCATCAGTACTATACCTGTCTTCCTTGCAGAGGTATGAAAGTAATTCGAACCAATTCTATTTTTCTCTAAATGAAGTGAAGTAATGAAAAAAAATGCCAAGTTATCTAATAACTACGACCACAAATACAGTAACTCCCGACATCCTATAACCAAATTCTTTCTGGCTCTGATAATTATCGGCCTGCTAGCAAATACTGTTTACGGGCAGCAGGTCCGTAATGTAAAAGGTATAGTAATTGACCAGCAGCAAAATTCAGTAATAGGAGCAATCGTGGCCGTTAAAGGTTCTTCTTCTCGCACCTCAACCAATGCAAAGGGGGAATTTTCATTTAATGTGCCTATTGATGCTAAAAGTCTGATAGTAACTTATGTAGGCATGATCGCTCAGGAGGTTAATATTGGAAGCGACAATTATGTTAAGGTGATCATGAAGGATGACCTGACAAAACTTAACGAAGTTGTCGTGGTTGGTTATGGTACTCAGAAAAAAGCCAGTGTAGTAGCCGCCATCGCCCAAACAACTGGCAAAGTATTGGAAAGGGCCGGAGGGGTATCTAGTATTGGAGCTGCACTAACTGGTAATGTGCCTGGAGTGGTAACAACGGCAAGTACAGGCATGCCAGGAGATGAAGATCCGGAAATTTTAATTAGGGGAAGGAGTACATGGAATAATACGAGTCCCTTAATCCTGGTGGATGGGATCGAAAGGCCAATGACAAGTGTTGATATTGGATCTGTAGAATCCGTTTCTGTACTAAAGGATGCTTCTGCTACAGCCGTTTTTGGAGTAAGGGGAGCAAATGGGGTTATCCTTATTACCACCAAAAGAGGTCGCGATGGCCAGGCAAGTATTCGGGGAACTGTAAACAATGTGGCTAAAGTACCTTCGAAATTGCCTGGTAAATATGACGCTTACGATGCTTTAAGAATTAGAAATCAAGTAATTGAATATGAGCTGGCTCTGAGGCCAGAAAGTTGGAACGACTATCTTCCTCAAGCAGTTATTGATAAGTATCGTTTCCCTGCAAATCAGACTGAGGCAGAACGCTATCCTAATGTTAACTGGGATGACGTTTTGTTTAAAAGCTACGCTACAGCGCATAACGCAAATCTTAATATCTCCGGTGGCACCAATAAAGTAAAGTATTTCGCCAGTGCAGATTATTTATATGAAGGCGATTTGTTTAGGAAGTTCGAAAATAACAGGGGATACGAACCCGGTTACGGTTTTAATCGTTTGAATATGCGTAGTAACCTGGATTTCCAGTTGTCTAAGTCGACAGTTCTTCGGGCAAATCTCTCCGGTTCAAGAGGGGTAAAAAAGATGCCTTGGGGCGCTTCAAACAGTGATTACTCTTATTGGATAGCAGCTTACTCTACCGCTCCGGATGTATTTATGCCAAGATATGCAGACGGAACCTGGGGGTATCATGCGCCTAACGTACAACGAGGCCTTAACTCTGCACGGTTGTTGGCAGTAAGCGGACTAGAGTACACTACTACTAATCGTATAACAACTGATTTTACCTTAGATCAGGATTTGGGTAAAGTGATTAAAGGCTTAAACTTTAAAGGAACAATTGCCCTTGATAACACTTTTGTTGAGGGAGACCGTGGTGTTAATGACCTTTATAATGATGTTCAGTCGAAATGGGTAGACCCTGAAACCGGACAAACAACTTACCAACTGGCTTTTGATGCCACCAACCGTTTCGATTTTCAAAACAGTATTAATTGGGCTACAAGTGCGGGATCTGTTCAGAATTGGGCAACCTTTCGTCGCCTCTTCTATCAAGCCCAGCTAAACTATTCCAAATCCTTTGCCAAACACAATTTTACGGCGATGGGCCTTTTCAATCGTAATCAGGATGCAACAGGTAGCGCTATCCCTTTCAATCGTGAAGATTGGGTTTTCAGAACCACATACAACTATGCGAACAAATACATGATCGAATATAATGGATCCTATAATGGATCATCCAAATTCGGTCCTGAGAACCGCTTTGCCTTTTTCTCCTCAGGTGGATTAGGATGGACACTATCGGAAGAAAAATTCATGAAGCCTTTGACATTTATTAATAATCTGAAGATCAGGGGCTCTTATGGAGAGATTGGTGATGATAGCGGCGGCGATCGTTGGTTATACTTGACTCAATGGGGGTACGGCGGACAAACAGACCTGGGAATTACCGGTGAAGGCTCAGAAACAAGTCCTTACGTGTGGTATAAGGAGAACGCGTTAGGAAACCCTGACATACGTTGGGAGAAGGTTCAGAAATTGAATGTTGGTGTTGATTTCGGATTTTTAAAAGGCTTTATCTCAGGAAAGGTCGATTTCTTCAAAGACAAGCGTTCCGACATTCTCCTAACAGGAAACAGAAGGGCAATTCCCACGTTTTTTGGAGCTGTTGCGCCGACAGCAAATCTAGGGGCAGTAGAGAACAAGGGCTATGAAGTGGAGGTAGCTGTCGATAAAAAATTAAATCCGGATTGGAGAGTTTGGGGAAATGTTAATTACACGAGGGCAAAAGATAGGGTCCTTAATGCCGATGACGCACTGTTACTGCCAGGATATCAAAAGCGCGAAGATATGCAGATCAGTCAAACTTACTCCCACGTAAGCGCAGGTTATTATAATACTTGGGATGAACTTTACGCAAGTACCATGACTGATAATGGCGATGCTCAGAAGCTTCCAGGGAATTTCCATATTCTGGACTATAACGCGGATGGCATCATTGATTCGAAGGATAACATTCCATATGCATTCCCCTCAGTCCCTCAACATACCTTTAATGCCACGATGGGCTTTGACTGGAAAGGTTTCAGTGCATTCGTTCAGGTTTACGGAGTAAATAATGTCACTCGTCAGGTAGTGTTTGGAAGTCTATCCAGCCAGAACCATTTGGTTTATAACGAAGGATCATACTGGTCGAAAGATAATACAAATGCAGATGTACCCCTACCTCGTTGGTTATCTACCCCTAGTAGTTATAATCCCGGTAGCAGGTTTATGTTTGACGGGTCTTATATCAGGTTAAAAAATGCTGAGATAGCTTATACGTTCCGCAGGGAAAACAGCTTTGTGAAAAAAATAGGGATTGCAAGTATGAGGGTGTTTTTCAATGGGAATAACCTCGCTGTATGGACTAAAATGCCCGATGACAGAGAATCAAATTTTGCCGGCACTGGATGGGCTTCTCAGGGTGCTTACCCTACTGTTAAGCGCTTCAATTTAGGCACAAATATCACTTTTTAAGATTATACCATGAAACAGTATATAAAACCAATTATATCATGCCTTATCGTTTGGACTTGTATGGTTTTTTCATCATGCGAAAAGTACCTTGACAAAGATCCCGAAACGAATATTTCCGAAAAGGAAGCATTTAAGAATTTTACCAATTTCCAGGGGTTTACGGAAGAATTGTATAACTGTATTGTTAACTTCAGTAATAACTACTGGACAAACTCCTTCAACTGGGGAGAAGATGAAATAACTTCTACTGCTGGAAATTTTCATTTTATACATAAGATAGACGACGGCAACTTTTGGGGCTGGCAGTCTGAGTTTGACGGCTGGGGTTCAGGGTGGATGAATCAGAGCGATTTTACAACCAGCACTTCTCAGGATAACCGTTTTAACAAAGACCTTTGGAATGCAGCCTGGTATGGCATTCGTAAAGCTAACATCGGCCTGGCAAATATGGATAAGATGACAGATGCAACACCTGAAGAAAGGAATTTGGTAAAGGGACAATTGTTATTCTTCAGGGCATGGTTCCATCACCGCTTGATGGAGTATTTTGGTGGTCTTCCTTATATCGACTATGTGCTTCCCAGCGCGGGAGCAGTGCGATTGCCTCGTCTTAAATACAGTGAATGTGCTGATAAAGCTGCTGCCGACTTCAGAGCTGCCGCCGATTTATTGCCGGTAAACTGGGATAACACCGCTCCTGGTAGAAGAACCTTGGGTAAAAATGCGCTTCGTATAAATAAGATTATGGCATTGGCCTATTTGGGTAAGAACTACTTATGGGCGGGAAGTCCATTAATGAACTACGAGTCTACGGGAAGCAGAACCTATAATGCCGAATATTGTAAAAAGGCAGCGGCAGCTTTCGCTGAGTTATTAAATTTAACTGAAGGGGGAACAACTCAGTATAGCCTGGTAGCCTTTACAAATTATTATAAGAACTTTTATACCACTGGCGAAGGTTGGGCTCTTCCAGGAAGTTCGGAAGCTATTTTCAGAGGCCCCTATTATTCCGCTAATAACTCGAACTGGGGTACTAGTAAGCAGTATACACCTGTTGTTATTTCCGAGGGTGATTTAAAATTTACACCAACAGCGAATTACGTTGATAATTATGGGATGAAGAACGGCCTTCCAATTCCTGATATAACAAAGGCTGATGCTGAATCAGGATACGACCCGCAATTTCCTTGGAAAAATAGAGATCCTCGTTTTTATAATGATATCGTTTTCGATGGTGTGAAATTTGTTCAGGGGGCAATTCCAAACGTAAATGAGCAAGGAAACCGGTATGCTAACCTCTATACAGGAGGTAGTTACAGAGACGTCGGAACAGGAAGCCGTACCGGGTATGTACTTCGTAAATTCATTCCAATTACAGCAAACAAGTACGATAATGGCTACGACTGGGGGTATAACTTGCACATTTATGTGCCTTATATGCGATTAGCCGATGTTTATTTAATGTATGCTGAAGCGGCTCTGATGGGTTACAATTCTCCAACTGGTAAAGATCCGGCCTTTAGTAAAAATGCGGTGGAAGCCATTAATGTGATTAGGGCAAGAGCTGGAGTTGATGCCGTAAATCCTAAGTTCCTCAACTCTACGGAAGCCTTTTTACAAGAGGTACGGAGAGAAAGAGCTGTTGAACTTGCTTTTGAAGGACATCGTTTTAACGACCTGAGAAGGTGGCTTTTACTAATTCAGCAACCTTACACATTGAAGAAGTCTGTGGAATTTGATCGTACAGGAACTTTTAATACCGCCGATCCTACCCAAAACAAAGTGGCCAACTTACGTGAAGTAACACTGCTGGAAAGGAATTTCTCAGAAAAGCATTACTGGTTACCTCTTAAAAATAACGATGTGAACATGTATGCCGAGTTTAAACAAAACCCAGGTTGGTAGTAGATTTTAAATATCTAAAAGAGACGAAAATGAAGCAATTAAAAATAGGAATAGCACTATGCCTCACTGTCGCAACGGGATTGTCAGGGTTAAGTTCGGCAAAGGCTGCGATCGATATAAAGAGTAAGTCGATTATTAAAATAAAAAAAGGCCCGAAAGGCTCAGAAATAAAAGAACTTGATTCGCTTGATGTAAAAAATGACAAAGATTCCCTTGTCCAGGTAGCTTTTAAAAAAGTTAAAAAGGCTGATTTGTTAGGGGGAGTTTCGGTTGTGAATCTTTCTCAATTGATGGAAAAGAATTATTCGACCTACAGTTTGGAAAACCTTGAAGCCTTAGCCCCTGGTTTTCATGGAAATATTTGGGGAAACAACAGTTATTTAGTTTTAGTGGATGGTGTTCCACGCGATGCTAATAATATAATGCCTACCGAAATTGATCAGATCACGGTTATGAAAGGGATCGGATCGGTGGCACTCTATGGGAGCAGGGCAGCAAAAGGTGTAGTTTATATCACCACTAAAAGAGGCGGAAATTATGGGCAGCAAGTGAATGTTAGAGCAAATGCGGGTGTAAATGTACCAACAGCCTACCCGGAATATTTGGGATCAGCAGAGTACATGACGCTATACAACGAAGCACTTCGAAACGATGGGTTAAGCAGTTTATATACTCCCAACGACATCTATAACACTTCTGCCGGTGCCAATCCATACCGTTATCCTAATCTCAATTTCTACTCGTCCGATTATTTGAAAGACAGTTATAATCGCTATGATGTAACAACGGAGATTTCAGGTGGTAATGATAAGGCACAATATTATACCAACCTTGGTTACTGGTCAAACGGATCCCTGCTAAACTTTGGCGAAGCAGCCGATAATGGAGGAGCTAATAGGTTCAACTTGCGGGGAAATATTGACATGAAGCTTAACCGGATCATCAAATTAAATGTAGACGCAACAGCAAGCTTTTATACCGGAAAAGGCGTTAATGCAGATTACTGGGGAAGTGCCGCTACCGTCCGTCCGAACAGGTTTTCTCCGCTTATTCCAATTAGTATGGTTGAAAATGGTGATGATCCTTCCACGATCTATGTTAATAACAGTAATTATATAATAGACGGAAAATATCTGCTGGGTGGAACACAATTGGATCAGACAAATGTGTTCGGAACCATCTATGCCGGGGGATCAAATAAAAGTATAAGCCGGCAATTCCAGTTTAACACAGGAGTGGATTTCGATTTGAATGGTTTGCTGCAGGGACTGTCTTTTAAATCAGCTCTAGCCATCGATTATTTAACTTCCTTTACGCAGGGGTACAATAACAATTACGCTACATATCAAGCTTCCTGGAATAATTATGCTGGTTTTGATCAGATCAGTGCTCTTACTAAATTTGGTGATGATTCTAAAACTGGTATAGAGAACATCAGTAGCAGTTATTATCGTCAGAATATCGCCTTCTCTGGTCAGTTTGACTATAATCGTTCATTTAATAGAAGACATAATTTTTCTGGTACTTTATTAGGGTATGGCTTCCACATTGGAGAATCGGGCAGTTATCATAAAACTAATAATGCAAATCTGGGCCTGCAGTTAGCCTATAACTTTAGTCAGAAATATTATGCTGATTTCAGTAGTGCATATGTTTATTCAGCCCGGCTACCCGAGAAAAACAGAGGCGCTTTTTCGCCTACTATAAGCCTTGGTTGGAGATTAAGTGAGGAAAGCTTCCTTAAAGATAACTCCGCAGTTGATGACCTGAAACTTACAGCCTCTGCAGGTATTTTAAACACCGATCTGGATATAACAAATTACTATTTATATCAGGGTTATTATACCTATAACGACGCCGCCTGGTACAGCTGGAAAGATGGGCAGTTGGTTCATAGTTTTGATAGAAGACGGGGTAATAATTTTGACATGACTTTTCCGCAAAGAAGGGAGATTAACTTTGGCCTGGAGGGTTCCTTTTTCAACAATTCCATATCATTCACTGGGAATGCGTTTTTCAGCCAAACGAAGGGGAACATCGTTCAGCCAACTTCACTTTATCCTAATTATTTTTCAACTGGTTTTCCTGTCTATTCAGATATCCCTTTTGTAAATTATGATAATGATCAGCGCAAAGGCTTTGATCTTGGTTTGAATTTCAATAAGAAGCTGGGACAGACGAACTGGAGCCTTGGTTTGAACGGTACTTACTATCAAACTGAAGCAAGAGTAAGAGCTTCAGATAACCAATTTGTGGATGAATATCAACTCAGAGTAGGAAGACCTCTCGACGCTATATTTGGACTGCAAAGCGCGGGGCTCTTCATGGATGCTTCAGATATTGCCAACTCTCCAAGCCAATCCACTTTAGCTTCAGGTGGCGTTAAACCAGGCGATATTAAATATAAAGATCAGAATAATGATGGTATTGTAGATACACGCGACGAAGTTTACCTTGGAAGGGGAGGATGGTCTGGCTCACCTTTAACCTTAGGCCTAAACCTAACTGCAAAATGGAAAAACCTTACATTTTTTGCTCTCGGAACAGGACGGTTTGGAGCTTTTGCAATGAAAAACAATTCTTACTTCTGGGTCGACGGACAGGACAAGTATTCGGCTGTGGTGCGCAACCGCTGGACCGAGGACACAAAAAGCACAGCCACTTTCCCAAGGCTTACTACCGGTACCAGTGATAACAATTATCGTAACTCAGATTTTTGGTTATACAGCACAGACAGATTTGACCTTGCAAAGGTGCAGGTTTCTTATCAATTCCCCGCCCGCTTATTAGGTAAGGGATTTATCAGGGAATTTGGGGCCTACGTAAACGGGTTTAATTTGCTCACTGTAGCAAAAGAAAGAGAAATTATGGAACTAAATATCGGCTCCGCTCCACAGACCAGATTTTACAATTTGGGCGTGAAAGCCATGTTTTAATTGAGGGATCGATAAACTAAATTTTATTTAAATGAAAAAGATATTATTAATCTGCTTATCAATCGTAGTGTTGTTTAGCAGCTGTGAGGATATGTTCGAGCCTGAGATTGAAAACAACCTGGAGCTGCAAAACGCTTATACCAATGCAACGTATGCTCAGGGCCTTTTATTAAATGGATATACACGTATTCCAACAAACTCATGGTCTTTCAATGAAGTAGCTACCGATGATGCAGTTACAAATGACCGTAACAGTGGATTTCTCAAAGCGGCTACCGGGCAGTGGACCTCTATGAACAACCCTTTTGATCAATGGCGAAATAGCAGGTCTGCCATCCAGTACCTTAATCAGTTTTTCGCTGTAACCGACAGCGTTACCTGGGCAGTAGATCCTGTCATCAGCAAAATGTTCAACGACAGGATGAAGGGTGAGGCTTACGGATTAAGAGCGCTATTTATGTTTTATCTACTACAGAGCCATGCTGGTAAGGCAGCTAACGGAGAGTTACTCGGAGTCCCGCTATTGCTACAGCATGAGACAGTGACGTCCGACTTCAATCAACCTCGTGCCACTTTTGAAGCTTGCTTGGAACAGTTATATTCAGATTTAAATAAAGCTGAAGAGCTATTGCCTGTCGATTATACAGATAATAGTCCCGTACCCGCAAAATATGCAGGCGTTAATCCTGATAATTATCACCGGGTTTTCGGGGCAAGTTTCATGGGCCGTATGACGGGGCGTATAGCGAAAGCAATCAGAGCAAAGGCAGCTTTATTGGCTGCAAGTCCAGCATTCAATAGCGGAGCTTCTAAATGGGAAGCCGCAGCAAATTATGCGGCAGAGGTGATCGACCTAGGTGGCGGATTATCTAATTTAACGAGAGGAGACAGCAATAATGACCTTCAATGGTATAATACAACGGGAGGTATTGATGCGCTTGCTGCCGGTGCGAATTCCCCTGATATTTTGTGGAGGGGAAATGTGGGTACAAGCAACGATCTGGAAAGGAACAACTTTCCCCCAACTTTAAATGGTAGCGGAAGGGTTAATCCAACTCAAAACCTCGTTGATGCTTTCCCTATGGCTAACGGTTATCCCATTTCTGATCTGGCAAACTCCGGGTTTAATGCTGGTACTCCATATACCGGGCGCGACCCACGATTAAACCTTTTTATTCTTGTAAACGGCAGCACTGCCGGGACTTCGAATTCGGTAATAAACACTTCAGCCACTAGCCCCACCAATGACGGTTTAAATAAAGTTGAAACATCAACAAGAACTGGTTATTACTTGAGAAAGCTTTTAAGGCAGGATGTAAACCTCAACCCTTCATCTACCACAACTCAAAAGCACTTTAACCCTCATATCCGGTATACAGAAATGTACCTTGCATATGCTGAGGCTGCTAATGAAGCCTGGGGGCCTTTGGCCACCGGAGCACATACTTATTCTGCTTACGATGTGATTAAAGCCATCCGTAGGCGAGCAGGAGTAGGAACTTCTAATGGCGATCCCTATTTGGAATCAATAAAGGCTGATAAAGATGCGATGAGAAACTTAATCAGGAACGAAAGAAGACTAGAACTATGTTTTGAGGGTTTCCGATTCTGGGATTTGCGAAGATGGAACAGCAATCTGAATGAAACAGCGAAAGGGATTAGTATTTCAGGTTCAAATTACTCTATTATTAATGTGGAAAACAGGTCCTATGATAACTACATGATTTATGGTCCAATTCCTTATACCGAAACGGTTAAATATACTAATCTATTACAAAATGCCGGATGGCAATAATTACGGTATTAAACACTATTGATTTTAAGAAAGAAAAAATGAAGAAGTTATTATTAATGGTACTGATAGCATCCGTTTGTTTAAGTTCTTGTAAGAACGGTGACTGGGAGTTTGATGATTATGAGTTTCAATCGGTTTATTTCGCTTACCAGGGGCCTGTAAGAACTATAACACTAGGTGAGGATGTCTTCGACACCTCCCTGGATAATGAGCATAAGTTTGAAATTTTTGCAACAATGGGAGGAGTATACTCTAACAAATCTGATGTAACAGTTGGCGTTCAGATTGACAATTCACTTGCCGCTAATAAAGCTTTCAATACGGGTGGCGATATTGTTGCAATGCCATCAAGTTACTACCGCCTTACGTCTAATCAAATTATTATTCCTAAGGGTAAAATAGCGGGAGGGGTGCAGGTAGAATTATCTGATGCTTTTTTTGCTGATCCTCTTTCTTTAAAAAATACTTATGTGATTCCGGTGCGAATGACCAATGTTCAAAATGCAGACTCAATAGTAGCGGGTAAAAATTATGTTTTATATGCCGTGAAATATATTAATCCATGGCATGCAAACTATCTAAGAAGAGGAAAGGATGTAGTAACCGGAAAAAATGGAAATACATCACTGAATAAAACGATCGTAAGACATAAGCAATACGTAGAAGACGACGAAGTTTCGGGACTAAAGACAAATTCTCTTGCCGTTGCCGAGTTCCCTGTCATTTTCAAGGATCAGAATAACCAAAATATCACTTGTAAGCTTCAATTGAATTTCGATAATAACGGAAATTGTTCCATTACTAATGGTGGAGATAATAGTTTCACAGCATCCGGAAGTGGGAAGTTTGTGAAGAAGGGCGAGAAGAACAGTTGGGGAGCTAAAGACCGGGATGCTCTATATCTAAATTACCAGGTAGATCTAGCCGCAATGCATGTTGTTTCAACAGATACGCTGGTTGTACGTGATCGTGGGGTAAAGATGGAAACCTTTACTCCTGTAAGCAAATAGTTTAAGCTTTAAAAGATATTAGAATGAAGAATATAAATATATTGGCACTAAGCCTCGCTGCCTCAGCGCTGATGGCTTCTTGTACAAAAAGTGAGCTTCTTGATTATCATGTCGATAAACCTGCCAGTTTCGCCCAGCAGGAGCTAATTGACGCATACCAACCATTGAAAACTTATTTGAAAGCCGACCCGACCTCTAATTTCAAACTTGGTGTTGCCTTGTCTCTTTCAGAGTATGTTAACAAAGGCGTGAAGTATAGACTAGCTAATACCAATTTCAATGAAATTGTTCTGGGGTATGAAATGAAACATGGAGCGGTAGTTCAGGCGGACGGAAAACTATCCCTTGATAACGTAAAAACCCTGCTGGAGACTGCAAAAAACGCAGGGATGGCGGTTTATGGACATACACTTACCTGGCATGCAAATCAGAATGCTACCTATTTAAATAAACTTATTGCACCACTAATAATTCCCGGCCAAAGTACGCCTACCTGGGACCCTGTTACCGAAGCAAATTTTGAGACAGATAACAATTCAAATTACGAGTCAAATGCAAATGCAAAGCTTTCTTTTACCCCTGCAGGGCAAGGCGCAGGGGGAACGGGAAGAGCATTGAAAATAACGAATGATGTGGTTCGAGCAAACGACTGGGATGCGCAGTTTTTTATTAAATTCAGTCCTGTTGTAGCGGTAGGGGAACAATATGAGTTAAGTATGGATGTAAAGGCTGACGCAGATGTAAGTTTCCCAACTCAGGCGCATATTGTTCCTTATTCTTATAAATTTTATGACTTTTTTGGAAGTATTCCCGCTAAAACTACCTGGTCAAAATACACTAAAGCTATTACAGTCACCCAGGACATGGCTGCGAGTGGAGCTATCGCGTTTAATTTAGGTAAAAATGCGACAAGTTATTATTTTGATAATATTTCTTTGAAAAAGTATAATGCCAAAGGCAGCGGGAATGCGGGCTATTCGTTCTTTTTTACAAATCCATCGGCCAAAAACTTTTGGGATGCTCAGGTTGCTTATGATTTCCCCGCTTTACAAAACAACAAAGAGTATACCTTAAAGATTGTGGCAAAGGGAAGTGTTGAAGGTGCTATACGTGCAGAGTTACAGTCGTCGTCGGATTATTCTTCAAACTCTTTTGGAACCCTTAGTTTAGGCAATGCATGGAAAGAGTATGAACTGAAAGTTACTACTTCAAAGGCTGATCGTAATAGGTTCATAATTAGTTTCGGAGATTATGCCGGGACTGTTAATATAGACAACGTAAAATTAACTGCAAGTGGAAGTACTGAAAATCTAATCGCTACTTCTGATTTCGAATCAGGAGTAGGTAGCTGGGGTGGTTGGGGTAATGGATCAACTCGTGGTCTCTCAGCTCAAGGCCAGGGTTTCGGTGGTGCACTTGATCAGATCATTGAAAAAACACCTGCAGAAAAGAAAACAATAATTACCAACGCTCTGAACCAATTTATTTCGGGGATGGTTGATACCTGCAAATATTATGTTAAAGCCTGGGATGTTGTCAATGAGCCCATGGATGATGGCCGTCCGTCCGAATTAAAAACGGGCGTGGGTAAAAAGCTCGCGGAAGATGAGTTTTACTGGCAGGATTACATGGGTAAAGATTATGCAGTGGAAGCATTTAAGATAGCTCGTCAACATGCCAATCAAGGAGATAAGCTTTTTATTAACGATTATAATCTGGAATATAGTATTGCCAAGTGCCGTGGCCTGATTGAATATGTGAAGTATATAGAAAGTAAAGGTGCTGTTGTAGACGGTATAGGAACTCAAATGCACATTGATATCAATACTGACAAGGCCAAAATTGCGGAGATGTTTACTCTACTTGCTGCAACCGGCAAATTGATTAAGGTGTCAGAATTAGATTTAGGTTTAGGCAATGTTAAAACGCCGGACGCTACAGAAGCCCAGTACAAGGCGCAGTTAGACATGTATAAATATGTAATTGAGAAATATTTCGAGCTTGTACCGAAAGCTCAGAGATATGGAATTACGATCTGGAGTCCTACAGATAGTCCTGCGAGCTCAAGTTGGAGAGCAGGAGAACCAATTGGCCTGTGGACAGAAGGTTTTACACGCAAACCTGCTTACATGGGTGTTGCCGACGCTCTAAAAGACAAATAATAATAACTAATCTTTTAACCAGGAGTGATTCTTTTAAGAGAATCACTCCTGGTTTTTTTTATGAGGAAATTCTATAAATATTTCTCCAATAGCTGCCATTGCTTGTACTTAATGCTCTGCCACCTCTCCAGCTAAATAGAAATTTCTCTTCCTTATATTAGTTCTAATGATTTTTATTACGTAACAACTCCTGGCAGGGAACCTCTGCTTGTCCTGTGAAGGAGTCGAAAATGTAACTCCCGCCTTCTCAAATGCACGAATTAATCGGATCTGAATTTTGCTTGTTGTGTAATTAAACTCATTCGCTTAGGTAGTAGGGTAACTGCAGAGATTATGGACCTTGTGAAATTGCGATAAATTAGATTGGAGAAGCTCAGATGGAGAATAGCCCTGCATTTTCCTCTGAGCTTAAGCTTTAGAAGCACCTAGTTAAATAGCAGCGGAGCTAATTCTCTTAAACTTCTTCTCCAGGTAAGAAATTCGTGAGCAGTATTATCAGAAACATAAGACACTGCGTTATAACCCGCTTCTTTTAATGCTGCTACAGCATTTTTTACACCTTCTGGCCGTTCTTTACTGCCACAGCTAAGAAAAATTAAACGAGGCTTTGCTTTATCCTTAAGTTCGGCGGGGTTAAAGGTCCCTCCACTTAACAAGGCGTAATAACCAAATAAGTCAGGCTTGTTAAGTGTTATTGTATGCGTCTCCATGCCTCCCATAGACAAGCCCGCCATAGCCCTGCTATCTCTATTTGCTAGTGTGCTGAAATTTGCATCTACATAGGGGATAAGTTCTTCAGTAAGTACTGTTTGAAATGCATCAATTTTAAAATTTCTCATTCCTCCCCATTTTATTTCATTCGTCATGCCGTAAGTCATCACGATTATAAATGGTTTAACTTTTCCTTCAGAGATAAGGTTATCCATGATTAAGTTTGCGCGGCCCTGATTACTCCATGCTGTCTCATCTTCACCCCATCCATGTTGAAGATATAGTACCGGATATTTCTTTGAGCTTTTTCCATATCCTGGAGGGGTGTATACATAAGCTCTTCGCGAGGTATTAGTGCTTTTTGAAGGGAATAAAATCTGTTGAACATTCCCGTGCGGCACATCTTTAAGCGCATAAAAATCCTGATCCTTCGCAGGGATCTCAATGCCACTTTCCCATCTGGTAGAGCCGTAGAAGTTTAAAGCGCCGGGATCATTGAAAGTTCCTCCGTCAATGGTTAAATGGTAATAGTGAAAGCCTTCATCCATAGGTCCAGAAGTGGTGCCGGTAAAGAAACCATCCGTTCCCTTGGCGAGGCGGGTTCCTCCCTGGCCTCCTAATCCAAGGCTAACTTTTACACTATCGGCTTTGGGAGCATGAATCCGGAATCGCGCGTAGCCCTGAGAATTAACTTGTGGAAATTCTTGTCCCGGCTGGTTTAAGGCTGAGGGTTTGAAATCATCTTTTACACTTTCAGAACTAGTCTGTGCCCCGCAAATTCCGGTGGATAAAGCGAGGGATAAAGCAATAGTAATAAATTTAAGGCTCATATCAGTTTGTTAGTTAAAAGAACTAAAGTAAGGCTGGCCAAAAAAGTCTAATGCTAAAATTGTTCAGTCTTCTAGCAGGAATGTTCAAGGGGCTTTCCAGAGGGTAGACTCCCCACTGGCATTGGTTAATAAGAATAATTGTGATAAGGATTTGTGTTGCCCAGGTCTAAAATAGTGCTAATGCTGATAAACTAAGGTTTTGAGGTAGGAAGAGAATAGTTCTTGCAAAACTTCCAGATCTCCTCACTCGTATGTACTCCATTTACTACGTCATTAGAAATCCAATGGCCTTTTCCCTTCAAAGTTAATAATGCCATTGCAACTCCATTTGCTCCGGCATTCCAATAAGTTTTACTTGCTATCGAGTTAGGATTACTAGCAGGGTAGGGATTGGTAATCATGGGTGTTTCAGAGCAGCCATTTCTGATTCGCCAGGCATTCATGCAAGCTTCTACTCCGCTGTAGCTTACAACATCGTCTGTTGTTCCATGAGTGTGAATAATTGGTACTGGTCGGGCACTCTCTGTATTTTGGCCCCTAAGCGGATAACCGCTTATTGGAGCAAAGGCTGCAATTTTATCAGAAATACGATTTGCCGCAAAGTAAGTCATCATTCCTCCCATGGAAAAGCCAGATAGATAGACCCGGTTGCGATCAATTTTGTACCGGGCAGACATATTGTCTATAATGGAAAGAATGAAATCAAGGTCTGTTGAACCTGAAATATCCCATCTTTTATTAAGACCATCGGGAAACACGACTGTAAAACCAGCTGTATCCGCCACCTGTTCCCATTTGGCTTGAGCCTTTTGATATGCGGCGTCCTGGTTAAAACCGTGCATTGAAATAATTAAGGGTCGATTAGCGGGTAGATTTGCTGGCACATGTACAAGAAAGTGTCGTGTTACGCCACCCACCTGAATTTCTTCAGCTTGCACGGCAAGTGAAAAAAACACGAGACAATATATAACAGATAAAAGCTTTCTTATTGATCTTAGTGATGTAGTTTTCATTATATACTTAATTATTTCCTTACTAATCTCACATAATAAACAGGTCCTGCAATATTTCCTTGTTGGCCCTGGAATTTCACAATGATCTTTTCTTTTCCTTTCAATATAGATTCGGGAATGGAATATTCGACTTCCTGGAACTGTTGCTGGTTCCATTTTCCAGAAATGTCTTCAGATGCAAGCTTCTTATCATTAATATAGATGTCAAATTTTCGATTTCCTGATTCAGCTCCCCAGTAACGAACAATAAGGCTTAGATTGGTTTCCTTATTCGTGGAGAGGGAATAGCTAAAAAAACCATCATTCTGCGCACTTCGCCAGAACTGGTCCATCGTATTCCCAGTATTCGAGTTTTGCTTCTGAATAAAATGATCGGCTTCTGGTTGCTGTTCTCCTGGTGCAACAAAATCAACGGTTCTTTTTTGAAGAGCAAGATTAAATTCCTCAATTTTCGCTACCGAGTCGAGATATGATTTGTACTGTTTGTTGGATAATCCCATCCAATACATCATATATCTTGAATCGTGAATTTTATAGAATGGCTCTAAAACTACATCTGTCGGATTTACTATCTTAACTCCTGTTAATTTGAATGTCAGCGGTTTTCCTGAAACAGGCGTTAATTTATTCCCAAGAGACTCAATATTATCTTCAATTAGTATAGGAGCTTTATCAACAGCAAGCTTTTTTCCGCTCGCAATGTGTCCCCAACGACTATCGCCTGCTATTAAACCCCTTAGGTCTTCTGTTCCAGTTTTAGCTCCCAGAAGGATTGGCCCATGCATGAAAGCAATATAATTTGGAACATTTGGTAAATGTTCAACCGTGGTATGCATAGGAAGCATAACATCCACCCGGTCACCTTTTTTCCAGGTGCGATTTAGGGATACATAGGAAGAAGGTAATGCCTTAGTTTCTACAGACTTCCCATTTACCAGTACTTTGAACTCTCCTTCTTTCACCCATTGGGGATACCGGATCTTTAATGCGAAGGAACCTTTTCCTTCGGTAATTTCGAGGCTTGTCTGAGCTTGATAAGGAAAATTTGTTTGTTGTTTAAGTTTGATTCCCTTTTCTTTCCAAGTTAACTCTGATGGTAAAAAAAGATTAACAAAAAGATCGTTATTAGTGTGTGTATAAATAAATTGCCCGTATTTTCCATGGTTCTCCATTCCACTTCCTACGCAACACCACATTCCTTCATTAGGGGAGGAGTATACACGGTAATGGCGCGGGCGAGCTGGGGTAAAATAAACATATCCTCCATGGGTAGGGTGTTGAGTTGATAAGATGTGATTATAAAGCGCCTTCTCATAATAATCGGCATATCTGGCTTGCGGGTCCACTCTAAAAAGATCTTCCGTAAGCTTCAACATGTTATAGGTATTGCAAGATTCAGGACCTTCTACATCATTCACAAAATCAATGTTGGCTCCCCGACTTGGAAAGAACTCTCTCCTGCTATTCCCCCCAAGGGCAATCGAGCGATTTGTGGTAACAGTCTCCCAGAAAAAGCTGCCTGCTTTTTTATACGTCTCATCCTTAGCAATCTCTCCAATCCTCTCAAAGCCAATGGCCTTGGGTACCTGGGTGTTAGCATGCTTGTTGTCAAGGTTATCAGTTGAGGCGGCCATTGCATCCAAGAGCATTTTATGTGAAAATCGTTTCGCAGCCCTTAGGTACTTTTCCTCGCCGGTCATGGCATACGCATCAGCATAAACTTCGTTCATGCCTCCATGTTCATTCCCCAGCATTTCATTCATTTTACTGTCTGAAAGACTGGATGTAATATCAATACCCCAATCGCAGAACTTAAGGAACATTTGTTTTGCCTGTTCGCTACCTGTATACAACCATGCGTCTCTTAATCCTGCATAGGTTTTATGGACATTGTACCAGGGCACCCAGTACTTCCAGATCAGGCTAACATCTCCTGATTTAATTTTGGGCCATATTCCAATCCCATTTGGAACCGCTCCCACATATCCTCTGGCCCAATCTGGATAGGTTGAGGTATTGGCATCCTGACAGGCTTTTAATTCTCCTATAATATAATCCAGGCGCTTTTTGCACTCCATATCTCCGGTTGCAGCGTAATTGATTGCAAGCGCGGAAATATAGTGGCCACCAACGTGTCCGTCGAGGTCTGCCCAATTTTGAAAAATCGCGGCTTTGGAAGGAAGTCCTGCCTCTTTTCGGTAGCCTGCAAACAGTCTGTCTACGTCATATTTCAAAAGGGTTTGGATATTAAGGTCCTGGGCATGTTTAAAGGGGCTTTCCAGTAACTTTACGTCTTTTAGAGAGAATTCGTTCGGATAGAGCTTGGTCTGCGCTTTTAAAGCAGAGGCAGAAAATAGGCAAAAAAATGCCTGCGCCGCAGCAAGTTTCCTTATAGTATGTTTCATTTTTTAATTGGTCTATTTGTGTTGTTGTTTGTTTTATTGGTTATGGCAACAGCACCTAAGATACTGAGTTCGCGCTTCAATAAAAATTTTAGGCAAACTAACTCGCTAATAGAAAAGAGAAGGGCGATTGCATCCAATCCAGACCCTTCTCGATTTCACATTTAAAGGAGATTAAGGTTGGGTAGCAGAGGTGTTAACTACCGGTTGCCCTTCTAAGTTCGGTTGAATGTCATTTCCTGCAGTGGCGTAAAGGCCAATCAGACTTCCAGTAAATCCGCCGGCAACATTGGTTGTAAGAATATCTCCGGAAACAGTCCCACCAAGATTTTTGAAATTTTGTTTATCAGTAGAGTAGTTAAAACGATAGGTATCTCCCTGGGCTTCTACCTGCAATTGAACGGGCTTCCTGGTATCGACCTTACTGCTCGCAAGCACGGTAGTGTTCCCCTTTTCTGTTCTGGCAAGGACAATGTAGCTATTGTTCCCTTTTTGAGTGATGCCAAAAACGTAGTTGAAACGTTCACTTTGGTAACAAACCAGTCCCGCCATGTCTTTTTCTGACTTTGGAGCATATTTGAGGGTTACTGTAGCCTCGAAGGTATTATGCTGCTGACGATAAAAGAGCGTTGAAATTGGTGCTACTGCTTTAATGTTTTTCTCGAATGGCGTAACTGTGAGTCCATTTTTCGTCTGAGAGACAAACCCTTCTCTTGGTCCGCGGATGCCAATCCATTTGTAATCTAATTTTCCATTAGTAAAATTATCAGTAAAACTAAAGTTACCATTTGGAAGGAAACCATTTTGTCCCGTTTGATTTTTTACTCCTGCAGGCATTTTAATCTTTGGTTTAAGAGGAACAAGGCCGTTTTCAAAAACCGGAAACTCTCCGCTCCAGTCGACGGGCAACATGAAGGTTTCCCGTCCAGTTGTTACTTGGTCTTTCTCATTCGGTCTGATTCCCAGGAATACTCCATAGTATTTACCATTAGGGCCTTCTACCAGGTCAGCGTGACCAGCCCAATCCATTTTGTTCGCTCTATTTTTTGGAAAGTGCCTTTGAGTTAAGATAGGGTTGCTTGGCGCTGGCCTGAATGGTCCTTTGGGACTATCACTGACGAAAATTACCTCACTATGCCAGTCGCCTGTACCTCCTTCTGCACACATCAGGTAATACCTTCCATTTTTCTTGTAAAGATGAGGTCCTTCGATCCATATAGGTTTCAGACTGATATCTACCCCTCCATCAACAATAATCTTATCAGAACCCTCTATCACCTTATCGTTTTCCAGATCATAGTCCCATATTTTAATTACACGGTGACCTTCATAAAGTGCTTTGTCTTTTGGGGGCGCATCATTATGTAATACATAGGCCTTTCCATCATCATCGAAAAATAAAGAAGGATCGATACCATCGAATTTAAGCCTAACCGGATCGCTCCATCCTTTAGCAGGGTCTTGTGTCTTTACAACTATATTACCCATGCCCGCTGAAATTTGGGTAGTGATCATATAGAAGGTATTATTATTCTTGTTGTATTTAATATCGGGTGCATATACTCCTGCAGAGATACCGGTATTTTGTACTTTTAGTTGTGAAGGTCTGTCTAATACATGTCCGATCTGTTTCCAGTTAACCAAATCATTAGAATGGAAAATAGGAACACCTGGAACCATAGCAAACGAAGAGTTTACCAAATAGTAGTCATTGCCTTTCCGGGTGATACTGGGATCAGGATAGCAACCTTGCAGAACTGGAGTGTAAAACTCGTCGTCTTTCAATGGATTTTCGTTATAAATACGATCGTTCCCTTTGTAGGTAAATTGAGAGAATACAGGTGCATCTTTGGATGATTTAACAGTAGTTTGCGAAGTTGCACTTGAGCAGATGACGATGGAGGAGATAAATGCAGCTGCTAGTTTGTTCCCCCAAAAGGTCGACAGTTTAGTTGAACTCATTAATAAAAAGGTTATTTAATTGATTTGATAAAAGTATTTGTTGTTAGTTATTCTATTTCAGGATCAAAAATCGCTGAAGGTTTACTCTTAGAGGGATACTGATGAAGATGTTTATAGCACAAATGTTAAAATGCTTTAATTGAGCTTTTAATTGAGTATGGGCTGCACATTTGTTCTATATCTTTCCACATTTATGCAGTGTCCCCTTTGTTATCTCAAATAGTTTTGTTTTTGCAGGAGTCGCCCTCTTTGTCAGCAACTCTTAAGCATCAGTTTTGGAAGTTCTATCTTGTTGGTCCTGATATGAATCTTCCTTAAATTACACAACCAAATTTATGAAAGGAAATATTTTACATTTTTGTCTCTTAGCCCTTGGCGTTGTTATTGGTTTATCTGTTAACGGCCAGACGGCTCAAAACCCCATTATTCATGCTGACGTGCCCGACCTTTCTATGATAAGGGTTGGGGATACCTATTATATGAGTAGTACAACTATGCATATGAGTCCAGGTGTACCCATAATGAAATCTAAAGACCTCGTAAACTGGCAACTTGTTAGTTATGCATATAATACTTTGGACGATGTTGATGAGTTAAATCTTACAAATGGTAAAAGCACTTATGGACGCGGCTCGTGGGCAAGCAGCCTTCGATACAATAAGGGAACTTATTACGTATCTACGTTTGCTCAAACTACTAACAAAACGTATATCTATTCAACCAAAAACATAGAGAAAGGACCCTGGAAAGCTGTTTCTTTTAAACCTGCTTTACACGATCATTCCTTGTTCTTTGATGACGATGGAAAGGCTTACATGATCAATGGAAGCGGAAAAATTTCCCTAAGAGAATTAACAGAGGACTTAACAGGAGTTAAAGCCGGAACGGAAAAGGTGATAATTGAGAATGCTGGCTTACCCACGGGCCCAGACGCTGGAGGACTACCCGCTGAAGGTTCACAGATGTTTAAAGTGAATGGTAAATATTACCTTTTTAATATTAGCTGGCCAAGGGGGGGGATGAGGACTGTAATTGTGCATAGGGCAGATAAAATCACTGGCCCATATGAAGGGAGAGTAGCCTTGCAAGATAAAGGAGTTGCTCAGGGCGGACTCATTAGCACTCCAAAAGGAGAGTGGTATGCTTATTTGTTCCGGGATTTCGGAGCTGTAGGACGAATTCCGTATTGGGTCCCGGTCAAATGGGAGGATGGTTGGCCAGTTCATGGAATAGAGGGGAAGGTGCCAGAAAAACTTAATCTGCCAGCGAACAAAGGAATCAATCCTGGAATTGTGGCGTCAGATGAATTTTCTCGTCATAAGGGTGACGCAGATCTTCCACTGGTATGGCAATGGAACCATAACCCAGATAACAGTCTTTGGTCTGTTAAAACCCGATCTGGATTTTTAAGATTAAAAACAGGCAGGGTAGATACCTCCATTCTCCTGGCTCGTAATACACTTACTCAACGCACTTTTGGTCCCGAAAGCGCAGCAATTACTGCTTTGGATGTATCAGGAATGAAGGACGGTGACAGAGCGGGTTTGATCTTATTACAAAGAGATTTCGGTTGGGTGGGTGTAAAAGCTGAAGGGGGAACCAAAACCATTGTAATGATTAACACGGTGAACCGGAAAACTGTTGAAGTACAGGGAGTGCCAATAAACCAGAAAATAGTATATCTAAAGGCTGATTGTGATTTTAAAAACAGGGCGGATAAGGGGTACTTCTATTATAGTCTTGACGGAAGGGCATGGAAGGCGATAGGTTCAGCTCTTTCTATGTCTTACTCAATTCCTCATTTTATGGGCTATCGTTTTGGCCTGTTCAGTTACGCAACAAAAAGTCCGGGAGGATACGCAGACTTCGATTACTTCCGCCTGGAAGATAAGATTTCAGCTTTAAAGTAGACAAGGCAGTTTAATTAATGCAATAATTTGAATGAAAGACTGGACAGGTGCGAACTGTCCGGTCTTTTTTATTTTCCACCATCCTTTGCTAACAATATTGAACTTGCTTTACAAAAATGAGGATCAATGCATATTTTTAGTATAAAAAGAAACCGCCCCTGATGAGAGGCGGTTTAAACCAATTTTATAACCAATTAAGAAGGAGGGAATTAAGGAAGTGTAAAGGTTTTTGCCCTCGAGTTCATATCTCAAAGTTACTGCTACATACTTCGAGATAATGGGACAGATGTTCGAGATATGTGTAATTATGTTCTTATCGTGCCAATAACTAACTTTATAAATTCTCAGATATCTGAAATCTAAATTGATTTGAAATATGAGCACTTCTAGTAATCACGACGAGCGCATGGCAAAAATGACTTTTGCTTCTGTATATCCTCATTATTTGGCTAAGGTTGAAAAGAAGGGTAGAACAAAAGAAGAATTACATCAGGTTATTGAGTGGCTAACCGGCTATGATGAAGAAAAACAGCAGGAGCTTATCGAACAGAAAATTACTTTTCAGACTTTTTTTCAAAATGCAAAATTAAATCCAAACGCACACTTAATTACAGGTCTAATCTGTGGTTACAGAATTGAAGAAATTGAGAATATTACTACGAGGCAAGTTAGATATCTCGATAAATTGGTGGACGAGTTGTCCAAAGGTCGAAAAATGGAAAAAGTATTAAGAGGTGTTTAGTTGCAAAGCTTGGTCAGCAGGAAAGCTTCAGATAGCGTTGCTTTCACGACTGGCATAGAGGTCTTGTTGAAGTCGATAGAGTACAACAGATCGAGGTAAATTATGAGGAATAAGGTGAGTGTTTCTGGCTTATCATGTAGCCTTAAGTTGAGACACCGGGAATGGGTACTGTGGTCGCTACTCCTTTTGCCTCCTCCAATAGCCTGGAAATTTGATATTGGGAAAGAGAGAATTGAGGTTCATAATCGAACCCGTATTTATTCACAAGGTCGGCCTTAGAAATAATTGCCCCTCTGCTTGCACCAAAGTCTCCAATTATTGCATGTTGGAAAGGGGCTCTGACCTCTCCTGAATAAAGTCGTTTGAAGAATGATATATCTATAATGTATCCCCCAAATTCAATCCAAAAGTGCGCTTTCTGTCTTACCTGAACAGAAACTGTTTTCCCACTTGTAGGAAATGCCTGTGTGATTGAAAACAACTCCACCCCTTTATACTTTAAAGTACCGGCAATTACGGCAACAGGAAATGTTTCGTAAAGCTCGCCAGCAAATATTGAACTAAGGATAGCAGCGTCAGTAATGCTGGGAAATGTTTCCAAAACTACCTGCGATTTGTTTAAAATAGCCTGCGCCTCTTCTCCGGTAAGAACAAATGCTTCATACCTATTTATAAACTGCTCTGTAAAATTATCCCTTAAAACACTCTTCAGAAGGAGTAGTCTATTTAATGTGTGCAAGTGAAAAAAATTATAATTTGATGTATTTTTTGACCTCTGACTATTGGGTCATCATAGCGCTAATTTATTGCTAATCTTTCAAATAATTAAATAAGCTTTTCAACATTTGCCGGGGTAATGTAGGGTTAGAGAATAAAATAAAAAAGCCCTTTTACTATAAGTAAAGGGCTTTTGTTAACTTTGGGGTAAGTAATCGGGCTCGAACCGACGACCCTCAGAACCACAATCTGATGCTCTAACCAACTGAGCTATACCTACCGTTTTGTTATGATGCAAAGATATACCAATTCTGATACACTGCAAATTTCTTGTGTAATTTTTATTGGTTGAGAATCATGAGGTTAGGTGCAGGTGATAAAAAAAGGCTTAAAAAAGCTCATAAAATTAATCTTAAAAAAGCCTTTTTTTGAAGAATCCGCTCGTTTCGTGTTCATTATCGAAGTAGAAACCTTTTAACATTTGTCGACTTCCTTGCCCTGATCCGGATTAAATTCACCCTCCCATTTCGCAACAACGATGGTAGCAAGGCAATTTCCGATTACATTAACGGAAGTTCGTGCCATATCCATCAATTCATCAATGCCCAAAATAATTAAGATAGGCCAGGATGGCATTCCAAAGGAAGCTGCTGTTCCAAGTAAAATTACCAGTGATGCCCGGGGCACGCCTGCCACTCCTTTACTTGTCAGCATCAGGGTAAAAACAATAAGGAGCTGCTGGCCTAAAGTAAAGTTTAATCCTGCTGCCTGGGAAACAAATATTGAGGCAAGGGCAAGATAAAGTGTAGTACCGTCGAGATTGAAACTGTATCCCGTCGGCATAACAAATGCCACTATTTTTCGTGGTACACCTAATGCTTCAAGGTTCTCCATTGCCTTTGGCAAAGCTGCTTCAGAGCTGGTAGTTGCGAAAGCTATAGAAACAGGTTCTGAAATTGCCTGAATAAATCTTTTTATTGGCACCCCTACAAATAGTGCAATTGGTAAAAGTACTAATACAAGGAATGCTATAAGGGCAACGTATAATGTTCCCAGAAGCTTTGCAAGGTTCTCAAGGATCTCGATACCCATATGACCAACAGTATAAGCAATGGCAGCGCCAACCCCAATTGGAGCAAAATACATAACAATATTGGTAAATTTAAACATTACCTCTGCTAAACTCTCCGTAAATTGAAGCATGGGCAAACGCTTGTCTTCCCTTACCATTGCAAGGCCAATCCCAAATAGAACACTGAATACCACAATTTGTAATATTTGCCCTTCACTAACAGATTTAGCAATGTTCTCCGGGAAAATATGGAGGATAATGTCCTGCCAGTTCTGAGGCGCAACATGCGGAAGTTCTTCATGGATCCCCTTTGGTACTTTAATTCCAGCACCCGCCTGTGAAAGATTTATAGCTGCAAGACCAATAAAAAGGGCCAGAGTTGTTACAAGTTCAAAGTAAACAATAGACTTCCATCCCATTCGTCCTACCTGTTTTAAGTCGGCGTGACCTGCAATTCCATAAACCAAGGTAGCAAAAAGGAGAGGGGCTACTATGGTTTTGATCATTTTCAGGAATACCTTACTTAGAACCTGCAGATTTTTCGCCGCCTCGGGGAAATCATGGCCTATTTCAGCTCCTACTACCATCGAAACTAAAATCCAGGTAGTTAACGATCGTTTTTTTATGGCATAAAGGAGTATGGGAATGGTAGCGATCCATCTAATTGCTTTTAAAACCTCTGGAGAAAGAGCAACTATTTTTGTTGAATTTAAAAAAGTGAGGAGAGTAACTAAGAAAACGCTGATAATAGCGGATAAAGCAGCCTGTTTTAGCTTCATGAAAATGTGTTAGATCGAAAAATAGTAAACAGATGTCAAAGTATGAAATTTTTAAGACTTGTATTGATTTAAAATTGAGGATTCGCAATAGATGAAAACACTATAGATTTGTCTCCACTGTAAATCAATAAGATGAAAGCCGAAAAGATAAGTGAAATTAAAAAGGAATTGAACACCCTAAACCGGGACCAATTAGTGGATATTTGCTTGAGGCTGGCAAAATATAAGAAAGAGAATAAAGAGTTGTTAAGCTTTCTATTATACGACGCTGAAGACCCTGTTTCTTATGTTGAATCAGTAAAAACCTTGCTTATTGAAGAGTTTCATTCTCTTCGAAAGTACGACTACCATAGTGCTAAGCAATTAAGGAAGATCTTGCGGTTAGTAGCAAAGCATGCAAAGTATACTGCCTCTGTTGAAGCCGAGGTGATCTTGCTGTTATGGTTCTGCCATAACTACTTGCTCTATGCTGATCTTAAAACGCATTACAAACCCTTACATAATATACTAATACGCCAGGTTGAAAAGTTAAAGAAACTGTTTCCTAAATTACATGAAGATCTTCAGTTTGATTATTCTTCGGAATATGGACAGATTTTGGACGAGGCGGACCGGAATGCTAAGTGGTTTAATAAAAAATTATTTGCCTTGTAACAACGCGTTGTAACGTCTATCTAAAAGCAAATGCTTAATAAAGAAGCCGTCTTTAAGGAAATTTTTCAGACCAATTCCCGTAAGATCTATCACTTATGTTTCGGTTATACCGGTGATGAGGACACCGCCCATGACCTTATGCAGGAAACTTTCATGAAGGTCTGGCAGAATTTGGACAAGTTCAGAAATCAGGCAATGATTTCAACCTGGATCTATCGTATTGCTGTAAATACTTGTCTTTCGTGGTTGAGAGTGGAGAAAAGGCAGGCTAAAGATGAGCTCACTGATAATATTATTGAGAATAAAAAGGAGGAGCTTTCTGAGAAAAACGAACAAATTGCCTTGCTGTATAAGTGTATTTCTAAGTTAGAGGAAAGTGAAAGGATAATTATAACTATGGTTTTAGATGAAGTACCATATCCTGAAATAGCGGAAATCTCAGGGATCTCAGAAGGGAACCTTCGAGTTAAGATACATCGTATAAAGAACAAGCTGACAGACATATATAATCGTTATGAAGGACTTTGATGCTTTGAAAAATATATGGACAGGTCAGGCTTCTGTTCCTAAGCTTAATTATGAAGATGTACTTAGGCAAGTAAAGAAAACTAAGGCTGGTTACTCCAAGAAGTTACTTATTGAGAGTCTGATTATGTCGGCTATAATAGTACTTCTTATCGGCCTTTGGCTCTTTAAATCATTTCTTCTGTTGACCTCTCATTTATCTCTTTCTCTTTTAATTGCAAGTTGTATTTACTATGTTTTTATCCAATTTAAAGACTATAAGAGTATACGTGACAATAATCTTTATCTGGAGCAGCCTGATAAGTACATCGTATATTTAAAGAGGTATAAAACACGCCGTTATAATTTGAATACCCGTACTTTTGCTATCTACAGCACAACTTTGGGAGTTGCATTTGCGCTTTATTTTGTTGAAGTCTTTGTTGCTGCACCACTATGGCAAACAATCACCGGCGTTGTGTTTACGATTAGCTGGTTTGTGTTATGTTGGATACTGATGCAATCTTACAAGAAACGGGAACAGGATAAACTGCAGGAAATGATCGGGAATTTGGAGAAATTAGAAAAGCAATTTGAGGATTAATCCTGACTTGTTTTAGCTTGTTGAAATAAATTCTCAACTTATGTTTGATTTGCAAGAAAATGCGGCTATATTTGCGCTCTTGTTTAAAAAAGCTACAATTTTTGATATAAAGTCATGAAAAGAACATTCCAGCCTTCTCAAAGAAAAAGAAGAAATAAACACGGTTTCAGAGAGCGTATGGCTACAGCAAACGGTAGAAGAGTTTTAGCGTCTAGAAGAGCTAAAGGTAGAAAGAGATTAACAGTTTCTGACGAGCGTCGTCATAAAGCATAATTTTTATTTTGATTGCAGCCTGTAGCGCAATCTGCAAAAGGCATCCTCAATCAAAATGTATAAATTTAGAAAAGAAGAGCGGTTATGCAGCAAAAAGCTTTTAGATGAGCTTTTTCATAACGGTTCTTCTTTTTTAGTTTACCCCTTTCGTGTTGTTCACCTACCACTTTCCTCATCAGGAAACCCTCCATCCCAAATAGTTATTGGCGTAGGCAAGCGCAAATTCAAACATGCTGTAGACCGCAATTTGCTGAAAAGACGAATCCGTGAAGCTTATCGTTTAAACAAAGAAGAGCTATTATACAATTTTCTTCGTGAAAATAACCTTCAACTTATTTTTTCAATACATTTTGTAGGCAAGGAAATAGCAGATTATACATTCATAGAAAAGAAATTAAAAGTTGCTTTATCGCAGCTTACCAGGGCCTATGTTAAAAAAACTGATTGATTTGTTTTTGAAGGCAATAGGATCCGCTTTCCTTCTGCTAATACGAATATATCAATTACTTATCTCACCTATCCTTGGTGCATCTTGTCGTTATACACCTACTTGTTCCCAGTATGGAGTAGAAGCAATTAAAAAACACGGTCCATTTAGAGGTGGTTGGCTAACCATTAAAAGGATTGGTAGATGCCATCCCTGGGGTGGTCATGGTCATGACCCGGTACCTTAATTGGGTTCTTCATTTCTATTAAAAATTGCATCTTTGCAGCTCTTATGGCACTGATCCTTCAAATTGAAACTTCTACAACTTCTTGTTCCGTTGCACTTGCAGAAAATGGCAATGTTTTATCTGTGAAGGAAATGAACGAAAGGAACATTCACGCTAGTCATATAACTCTTTTCATTGGAGAGGTTTTAAAGTGTTCAGGAAGGACGATGTCTGACCTTGATGCGGTAGCTGTTAGTAAGGGTCCCGGATCTTATACAGGCCTTCGAATTGGCGTCTCTGCTGCAAAGGGCTTGTGTTATGCATTAGATATACCTCTTGTTGCCGTAAGTACCTTGCAGGCCATGGCTGCTGGTCTTATAGGCCGCTTCAGTGAGCAAGAAGTATTGCTATGTCCAATGATAGATGCAAGGAGGATGGAGGTGTATACGGCTATCTTTGATCAGCATTTAACAGAAATATCACCCGTAGAAGCCAAAATTATAGATCCTGAATCATTCTCAAATGTCCTTGCGTCTAATACAGTTGTTTTTTTTGGTGATGGAGCTGAGAAGTGCCAGGATATTTTGGGCACCTCTAATCATGCTGTTTTTGTTACTGATTTCTTCAATTCGGCAATACATTTCTCAGGCATTGCTTTTGAAAAGTATAATGCTCAGCAATTCGAGGATATTGCCTATTTTGAGCCTTATTATCTGAAAGACTTTTTGGTAGCAAAACCTAAATCAAAACTTTCCTGATTTTTTAGGCTTTTTACTAAAAGCCGGCTCTACCCCAGGTATTTCACTGCTGTTTTGCCAATGGTAGAGAACCCTTCCAAACTTCAAAGCGAAGCCAAGATATGCTGAGGCTCCTGTATAGCCCTTACCTTTCGGCGTTTCGTTCTGCCTGCGATCCGATAGGTCTGCCTGCATGGCTGATATTCCACGACTTAATGCGATGGTCTTAAATAACCTGTCACTACCCAGGAAGAATTCTACATTCGGCTTCTTATACATAATTTGCCCTCCAAATTCGAAAATTTTTCTAAGGTCATACCCTGAAGTAAGACTGAATGTCCAGGCCTTGTAATTGTAATTGTTGACAAGAGTGGCGTTCCCGTAATTGTTAAACAGATTTTTGGAGAGGATTAGATTAGGTTGGTACCTGTTGTATGTTTTACTGAATAGCAGTTGCGCTTTTCCGTTGATGGAAGATACAAAGCGTTCATGGGTAGGGTATTCAAGAACATCGTCTTCAAGGCTTTCTGTTAGTTGATTGTCTATATTTTTGGGGTTAGAGGCATCGATACTGATCTCCTGATTAATAGTATACTTATATGGCGTTTTTCGCCATATGATAAAGCCAAGATCTTTTATGTTACCCAGGATATACAGCCCGCGCAGGGTACGATAGTTAAAACTTGCCGACATGGCGAGTCCCGGATTGTGAATATGGGGGATCAGGGATCGCTTGCTGAATTTATTATAGAGGAAATTAGTACGATAGTACCCTTTTAAAGAGGCATCGAATTGCTGTGCTTCCTGATCGATAGCTAGTTCCGATTGCGTTATGGAAAGCTTTGAGTAAAGCATTCCGCTCAGGTAACTTAATTTCGCTCCAAAGGCCAGGCGCTTGTTGTAGTTCTCCCGGTATGTTAAACTGAACTGATGGTAGGATTGCGCTTTCCCGTAATCATTCAGCGTGTTTTTATAGTAGGTCTTATCCTCGATCAGGGGATTCTGAAAGGTTGTAAACGTCTGATTGGTTACAGCATAATCTCCCTCTGTTTTTATCTGCCATGATAAACCGAATTCCCTGTTATACTTCACGGTCTTAAATATCCGCAGCATTCCAATGTAAATGTTCTGATCTGCAAATATCCTATTGTATTGAGTATTATTATTATCAAGTCCTTTAGTGTCAAGTGGGCCCAGATAAAACAATTGCCTGATCGTACTTTCTGCAGGTCCCTGACCCGCTACAGATGCTCCGCCGGTAGGGATAAGGAAATTAAAGGCTATTCGCTTGCTGGTATCTGCTTTAAATGCTTTTTGAGATGGATTTTCAAAAGTATCGTACAAAGTTCCTGTATTAAAAAGTGCCCAGTGCTGGGCCCGAGTATTAAAGGAAACTGTAAAAAGAAACGCCAGGAGAGCAAATTTATACATGCTAAAATTTATAAAGGCCAAGGCTATTCCCGATACCAGAAAACAGATAAGACTGTTTGTTGTTATTATTAATTGGCCCAGCTAGAAAGTAACCATCTCCTTTTACAGGAAAACCTTTCGACAAGTTACCGTCTTCATTGAATAAATACAACTCCTTGGTGCTCTTTTCCTCCACCCCGCAGATCCACGAATAATTATTCTTCTTAAACAATCTTAATTCCTTGCTGGATTTGGAATTAAAGCTGTTTATAGCTAGTGGGGTTCCGTCAGTGCTTAATATAGACAGGCTATATTTATTAAGATAAACAAATTCGGGTTTATCATCTCCAACAACATTTACATACGCGAACGAGTACGCTCCTTTAAATTCAGCAATTTGTTTCTTCGTAACAGAACCCTTCATTGAGATAAAAATAATTGTCCCGGCAGTATCTATGGTAACTATTCGGGAATTTTCGGGACTATCCCCCGACTCAAGGAAAATAGAGTTACGGAATTGAGTTGCCCCTACTTCGGCTTTCGTTAGTAAATCACCAAATTCATCGTAGAAATAAAACGTGCCGGTCTCAGTTCCCGCTGCTATTACATGTGCATTTCCAATTTTCGCAGTTTCAAGATTGTATAAAATTTTGCTGCTTAACGTATGGTTCCAGTTGGGTAGTACTCTCCCATTTTTGTCGAACCTCATAATTACATTAACTGCTGGAATGTATATGCTATTTGAAATGCTTGAAAGACCGTGAGAGGCATTATACGGAAGTTTAACAGGGAATCCGTCAATCATTTTTCCCTGGCTATCAAATTTGCAAAGTTCTCTGGTGGTATTAAAGATAATGTTCTTATCATCTACTATTTGAAAATTTCCCAATACCTGAGCGTTTACAGAAGTTTCCCATAACTTTTCTCCGGTAGGAGAGATGGCGTAAATAGCATGCCTTTTGTCTTGCAGTAACAATATTTTTTTTCCTTCAAGTTCAACCAGTTGAGGTTTTATTGCGATATTATTACTCAATGTTTTTTTCCATACTTCAGTTAACTTGTGGGCACCACTTGATTTATAGTTTGCATAAAGGTTTGTGAAAAAATGGCCATCGTCGCTGCTCCATTGGTAGGATAGTCCATAAAAGTCTTTCAATCCATAACTGCCGCTTTTAAAGGCCTCTGAATACTGCGGTCTTAGTGAATTTCTGATTAGCCTTTGTGCGTTCTTATTGTTAATGAAATAAAAGATATTACTCTGATTGGCAATAAATTGATTATGTTCGGCAAACTCGGGTGTATTCACCAATAGCTTCTCGCTACCGTAAGTGTTTATGTAATTAGTAATGACACTAGTGCTATTCGCCAATACAAGATAGTTGTCGACGATGGCAAAATAAGGGCGGGAAAATTGCTTTAAAGGATCTCCGAGGTAGTAATAGAATAGGTTTGAATGATTAAGTCTACCTATCATATCATCGCGCATTTCACTGATCTGTTCCAGTGTCAATTTTACCTCTCTGCCATTCTTAACTTTAACAATTGCCAAACGCTCTCTCCCTTCCGTCTCAAGTACAGCAAACTCATCTGCTAGAAAAGGTTTTAATTCTTTATCCAGATCAACTCCTGTCTTTTCTTGTACTGATGTCAACTGTTGACGAAGCTTTGAAAGTTCTTTTCTGCGTTCAAAAAAGTGATGTAGCTTTTCTTCAAATTCATTGTAATTGGATATTCCGAAGCAAATAAAATACGAGAGGTTCTTAGGCATTACCTGCTTCAAATTATTTTTTACAGGCTGCTGGTTTAGAAATAAGCCGAGATAAGTAGGCGTAGTACTGTCTATTTTACTAATTCCATTGAACATCAAAGCATCGCTTTTATAGTTCATGCTCAATGAAGAGGTGCCTTTTACCCTTGTAATTAATGTAAGTGCTCCATTTGGAACGTTTTGTGTATACTGCCCTATAAAATCACCGCTGCGATTGTGATTGATGAAAATATTAACTGGCGAGTTTTGGTTATGAGTTACTGCATAGTCAATTTCCTCAACAAACTTACTGTCTATTCTCGTTATGCCTTTTTTTATACTTCTATTTAATAGTTCTTGAGAAAAGCTTCCCGTTGCTACCCCTGCTTCAATATGCATGAAAAAAGGCTTCTTTAAAGATTTAATGGAGATGGTATATATGCCTGTTTCTGAATTTTTTTCGCTGCTTATGTCTCTATTCCTGCCTAAAGCTTCTTCTATCTCCGAAAGTGTCAAACCTTCATTTAGATTGATTGAATAAAGGAAGTCTACAGAATTGGTTTTATTAGGGTGTATTGAAATGAAAATATTTTCGTCAGCAATTGCTTCGTCAAAGTCCGGTTGCCTCAGCAGCGCTTGTTGTAATTGATTAATTTCATCAGACCTTTGCTCTCCTACTATAGCATCAAAAAGCTCGAAGTCTTTAAAAATTTCATAGAATGATTGGTCATTGTTGAAGTTGAGTATAAAGGCAGCATCTGCAGGAATATTTTTGAGAGCTTTTGAAACGTTATTGCTATGGACAGACAGAGCAGAAAAATATTTTATGGCCATAGCAATGATAGCTATGATCAAAACGATGCTGAGGGCGATTGTTTTTCTCATTGGATTCCACAAAATTAGCTTTTTAGGCGGAAGAAATCTCATTACTATAGTTAAATTAGCAAACCATATGAATAGAAAAATTCTTATTACAGCAAGCATTTTTGGTGCTTTAGCCGTAATTCTTGGAGCCTTCGGAGCTCACGGATTAAAGGCTCATCTTACATCTCAGGACCTGGAGAATTGGAGGACTGCTGTAAGCTACCATTTTTATCATACTCTGGCTTTATTATTCCTTTCATTACTATCCCCAAAAAGTAGGTTGACTACCCTTGCTTTCTGGGCATTTTCTATTGGAATTATCTTATTTTCAGGATCTATTTACCTCTTGAGTACGAGAGCTATAACTGGTTTAAATTTGCCATTTCTTGGCCCCATAACTCCCTTGGGTGGTCTTCTCTTTATTGTCGGTTGGGTTTGTTTATTAGTTACAGGATTAAGAACTGGTGATGCTCGAGTTTAATGAAACTGTTGCAGAAAGGCATACCTATTTTGTAGAGGTCATTCTGCCGCTTGCTATTTCAAAGACTTATACATATAGGGTCCCTGCGGTTCTGAATGCACAAATCAGGGTGGGTAAACGCGTTATCGTACAGTTTGGAAAAAGTCGCATTTACACTGCTATAACTTTTGCAATTACAGAGCAGGCGCCAACCTTGTACGAGGCAAAATATATTTTGGATGTTCTTGATGAAGAGCCCATCGTTAATCGCACTCAATTACAGCTATGGACATGGATAGCCGATTACTATATGTGCCATTTAGGAGAGGTAATGCAAGCGGCATTGCCAGCAGCCTTGAAACTTGCCAGCGAGACAAGAATTCTTCTGTTAAAAGATTCTGAGTACGATAAATCGCAGTTGACAGACAAGGAGTTTCTCGTGGTCGACGCACTTGAAATTCAGCCGGAGCTAAAAGTTGGAGATATTGCCAAGCTACTGGGGCAAAAGACTGTTTTCCCGCTTTTAAAGTCCCTTTTTAATAAGGGTGTCATTCATATTTCGGAAGAAGTAGTTGAGCGTTATAAACCACGTCGCAAGGCGTACATTGTATTAAATCCCTTCTACGAAGATGCTGATAGCAGACGAGGCTTATTCGAAGTTCTTGAGCGGGCGCCCAAACAATTGGATGCTCTTTTAGCCTATTTCAAACTTGCTAAAGACAGCAAAGAAATCACGAGGGAAGCTTTGCAGGAAGAGTCAGGATGTAGTGCAGCTGTAATAAAAGGACTGGTAGAAAAAGATGTCTTCATTCTTGAGCACAAGGTGGTTAGCCGCTTTAGTGATCAAGAGGTCGAGCTTCTGCAAAACTTTGAATTAAGCAATGCACAGCAGACTGCACTTGAGGCTACGAAAAAACTGTTTATTGAAAAAGAGGTAGTATTACTTCATGGTGTAACTTCTTCTGGTAAAACTCAGCTTTATATCAGACTTATTGAGGAAGTGCTTCAGCAGGATAAACAAGTGTTATACTTGCTGCCTGAGATTGGTCTGACTACTCAGTTAATTGAACGTTTAAGGCAATATTTCGGCAATCACATCGGTATATATCACTCCAAATTTAGTGATAACGAACGAGCTGAGGTTTGGAATAAAGTTTTGAAGAATGAGTTTAAAATTGTTCTTGGAGCTCGTTCTGCTGTCTTTCTTCCTTTCTCAGATCTAGGCCTCATAATAGTGGACGAAGAGCATGAAAACTCATTCAAGCAGTACGATCCAGCCCCGAGATACCATGCCCGGGATACTTCAATTTTCCTTGCTTACTTACATAAAGCAAAAGTTTTATTGGGCTCTGCAACACCTTCATTAGAAAGCTATTTTAATGCTCAGAGCGGTAAGTATGGATTAGTCGAGCTCAATGAACGTTATGGATCGTCTGTCTTGCCCAAAATTGATGTAATAAGCATCACAGAAGAGACCAGTAAGAAAACGATGCAGGCTCATTTTACTAGTGTTCTTATAGAGGAAATGAGCAAGGCATTGGCCAATAAAGAACAAATTATTTTGTTTCAGAACCGTAGGGGATATACACCAGTGCTTCTCTGCCGAACCTGTGGTTATTTACCTAAGTGTATCAATTGTGATGTAAGTTTAACCTACCATAAAAGTTCAGGCAAGCTTCATTGCCATTATTGTGGTTACAAGCAAGACACGGTATCTATTTGTCCCGCTTGTGGCTCCGTGCATATAGAACAAAAGGGATTTGGTACAGAGAAGATAGAAGACGACCTACAGTATATTTTTCCCGAAGCTAGAGTAGCACGACTAGATCTTGACACCACACGTACTAAAAATAGTTTTCAGCAAATTCTCGGTGATTTTGAGGATGGCAAGATTGACATCTTAGTTGGGACTCAAATGGTGGCAAAAGGTCTTGATTTTGGCGCTGTAACCGTTATCGGTATCATTGGGGCCGATGGCCTTCTTAACTATCCTGATTTTCGCGCTTACGAGCGTAGTTTTCAATTATTATCGCAGGTTGCCGGGCGTGCAGGACGTAGAGACAAGGAGGGGAGAGTTATAATTCAGACCCATAACACTAAACACCGGGTATTAGAGCAGGTTTTGAAAAACGATTATGAGGAGCTATATAAAACGGAGATCATAGAACGGAATAGTTTTCAGTATCCCCCTTTGTATAGGTTAATAAAGCTGGATGTGAAACATAAGGAAGCGATGCTTTTAAGTGATATAGCTTTTAGACTTGCAAATGAATTACGAAAGAGCTTCGGTCCGCGGATATTAGGACCCGAAGATCCACTGGTATCACGTATACGTAACTTTTATATCAAGTCAATTTACTTAAAAATTGAAAGGAACGGAATCTCACTTACTAAAGTGAAAGAACACCTTAAAAATACCTTATTAAATTTTGAAGCTGATAAAACGAATAAAGGAGTATTTATACAGGTAGATGTAGATCCCTATTAGTACTGTTCAGCAAAATTATATTGAAGTGAAAGCAATCCAATTGGCCGAAGCAGAAATTCCCATTTCTTATAATTATTTACGGTTCTGGTGTGATTTCCGTCTTTGAAAGACCGCTCTTGTTTTTCATAGCTATACAATAGATCGAGACTGCTTTCGGCCGCTAAAGTGATGTGATCTATAACATTAAACTTTATACCCACCATTGGAGAAATGGAAAAACCGTTTTTCTGTGTTTTTACATCGTAAGGGTTTGTATAATTCAATGATGACGCATTTGAAGAACTTCCTCTAAAACTGTTTCTTCTATATCCCAGATCAAAACCAAAATAAGGCTGAACAGTTCCATAGACCATATTCTTTTCAAAGCCCAAACGCAGGGAATTGTCTCTTAGTTTTCCTTTAGCTTCTTCGCATTCCTCACAATCGTTTCGGAATGCAACATCATCTGAAAAAAAGTTTCCGGTAACCCTATAGCTTATCTGATTGTCATTAAACTTGAAAATAAAACCTGTAACGTACTCCCTTTGAAAGTTGTTATTATTAACCTGGTTAAGTATCTGTGGAAGTTCTTCGTAACTGAACGCTTTAACGCCAAGTGAATAGGAATACAATTTTTGTGACCTCATTTTTTGAAGTGCAGGTCTCCGTGCTGGTGCTTTTACTGAATCTATAGTAACTATTTGAGCCTGTGAAAGAAAAGGCAGTAATAAGAATGAGAGTAACAGTTTCTTCATGTGAGGTTAATCAGAGTGCGAAAATAACCAAAGTTTCGGACTTTGAAAGTAAGGCATATTTATAACTCTCATTTTTAGTTAAATAGACTCTAAGCTTATAATCGCTTTCTTTGAAATGGCTCTTTAAGCGTATTTTTGTGATTACATGGCTTACAAGTTTGTTGATAACTACAGAGAAAAAGGTGCCCGGAAAAAATTAGTGGAGTTACTCAGAGAGGAGCGGAAAATTGAAGATAAGGCTGTGTTGGATGCTGTAGGAAGAGTTCCCCGCCATTATTTTTTTGATGAAACGTTCTGGGCACAGGCTTACAAAGACATTGCTTTCCCTATCGGCGAGGGGCAAACCATTTCGCAACCCTATACTGTCGCTTATCAAACTCAATTACTTCATATCAAGAAGGGGGATAAAGTTCTTGAAATAGGAACTGGTTCAGGTTATCAAACCTGTATATTACTAGAGTTAGGGGCCCAGGTGTTTACCATTGAACGTCAGGAGAAGTTATACGAGAAAGCCAAATTATTTCTTGGCAAGATGGGGTATACTCCTGAATTTTTTCTCGGAGATGGTTCAAAAGGCATTGTTGAACATGCTCCTTATGATAAAATTCTGGTTACTGCTGGGGCTCCTTTTGTTCCTGAAACTTTATTAAAACAGCTAAGAGTTGGAGGAATCTGTGTTATACCTGTAGGAGACGAACAGTCTCAGAAAATGATAACCGTATTTAGGGTTAATGAAACCGATTTCGAACGAATTGAACTGGACACCTTCCGCTTTGTACCCCTTGTAGGCGATCAGGCTTGGTAGATACCTAAAAAGAGGGAAGTATTTCTTCTTCCCTCAGTTAATTCTTTTATCGCTTCATTGCACGGTCCAGCTCAATTTTGCTTTCCCGTTCTTTAATTGTATCCCTTTTATCAAAGGCTTTCTTTCCTTGGGCAAGACCAATTTCCAGCTTTGCAAAACCTCTCTCAGAAATAAACAAAGACAGAGGAACTATCGTAAAGCCTTTCTCTTCGGTTTTGTCTTTCAACTTCTTCATCTCCTTCTTAGTAAGCAGCAAAACACGATCGCGTTTCTGTTCGTGGTTATAGAATGATCCGTGAGAATATTCTGCTATATGCATGTTCCTAATGTACAATTGATTATTAAGGAAAGCACAAAATGCATCGTTAATGTTGGCTTTACCTTGCCGGATAGATTTAATTTCGGTGCCGAGCAGTTGAATGCCCGCTACATATTTGTCGTGTATATGATATTCGAAATAAGCTTTCTTATTTCTAATACTTAAATCATTGCCCATATTATTTTTAGATCAGGGTGTTTAAAAGGTATCAACAAAACATCAAACTATAAGAATGTTTTCAGCAAATTTCTGGGATACGGTGATCTTGCTATCGTTTATCAGAATTTCCATAGACCCATCATAAGGTTGACGTGCTAATACTTGTATGTGTGTGTTAATTCCTAAGTCGAGTTGACTTACATATTTTAAAAATGAAACCGTATTATCCTTTACCGCTACCATCCTGCAAGTGGTGCCTTCTTCAGCTTCGGAAAGGGTTTTCTTGAAGGAGGGTTTAAGTTCTCCTTTAGCATTTGGAATAGCATCTCCATGTGGATCATACTCCGGAAAACCAAGAAATTTATCCAGCTTATCTACCAACTTCTGCGATTGAATATGCTCCAATTGTTCCGCAACTTCGTGTACTTCATCCCATGTAAAATCTAATTTTTCGTAAAGGAAAGTTTCCCAAAGCCGGTGTTTTCTCAGTATTTCTATTGCTTTATTTCTGCCACTATCCGAAAGAGAGATCTTTCCATATTTCTCGTAAGATATCAGTTTTTTATCCTTCAATTTCTTTAGCATATCCGTTGCAGTAGCGGGCTTAACGCCTAGATATGAGGCTAATTCGTTCGTCCCCGCTTCATTTTTATGCTCTACTTCAAGCGTGATATGTAAAAGGGCTTTCAGATAATTTTCTTCTGTGAATGACAGCATGGCGATAAAATTAACCAAAAAATCAGGAGAATAAAAGTTAGATAAACCTAATTTAATTTGTTTTGTTATTATTGTAATAAATATTTTGTCATATGCGCTCTCTCTTTTTGTTTTGTCTAATTCTTACTTCTTTCAATGTTTTCGCCCAATCAGGTATGATCCATGGAAAGGTGACAGCCAATAAAAATTTATTGCCGTTTGTAAGTATTAAAAATGGAAACCGTCAGGTTGCGGTAACCGATAGTAACGGTTACTATATGATAAATGAGCTTACCGAAGGAACTTACAGCTTAAACATAACTGCAGTAGGTTTCGAAGATGCTGGTAGAACTATTAAGCTGGCTAATAATGATACGTTGATAGTCGACTTCGATCTTAAAACTGCTTCTAAACAATTGAGAGAAGTTGTAATCTCTGGGACAATGAAGGAGGTTAACCGCTTGGATAGTCCGGTTCCCGTCGAAGTTTATTCGCCCGCCTTCTTCAAAAAAAACCCTACCGCCTGTATATTTGATGCCCTTCAGAACGTGAACGGCGTACGCCCCCAGGTAAACTGTAATATTTGTAATACTGGAGATATACACATTAATGGTTTGGAGGGGCCATACACCATGGTAACTATTGATGGGATGCCTATCGTTAGCAGTCTCTCTACCGTTTATGGGCTTTCTGGAATTCCAAATTCCTTAATAGACAGGATTGAGATCGTGAAAGGGCCCGCCTCTTCGCTGTATGGTTCTGAAGCAGTTGGTGGTTTAATTAATATAATCACTAAGAAAACCGGCTCAGCACCAAATTTCTCAGCAGACGTGTTTTCCACTACTTGGGGAGAGTTGAATACAGACCTCGGTTTTAAATTGACCTCCGGAAAAAGTGCATTCCTTACCGGTTTGAATTATTTCAACTATAAAAATCCCATCGATAATAATAACGATAGATTTACGGATGTAACTCAGCAGCATCGGATATCCGTTTTCGAGAAGTGGTCGCTGCAGCGAAAAGAAAATCGATTGTTCAGTTTAGCTGGAAGATATTTTTATGAGGACCGGTGGGGCGGACAAATGAGTTGGAACAGAAATTATCGAGGAGGTAGTGTTTTTTATGGCGAAAGTATTTACACCTCAAGATGGGAACTCCTTGGAAATTATCAGCTTCCTTTAAAAGAGCGTATGGTCTATTCCTTCTCTTATAATGATCACCACCAAAACTCCGCTTATGGTGTCACTCCCTTTGTTGCAACTCAACGCATCGCATTTAACCAGTTAACCTGGGATAAAAAGCTAACTAATCACGACCTCCTGTTAGGGACCGCATTACGTTATACCTATTATACCGATAATACCACTGCTTCAAGAGGGGCGGGAAATCAAGCAAAGAATGTTTGGCTTCCCGGAATTTTTATCCAGGATGATATTTCTATAAATCCTAAACACAATATTCTCTTAGGTCTACGATACGATTATAATTCTAATCACGGTAATATTTTAACTCCTCGCTTAGCCTGGAAATGGAAGATGGATGATTACAACGTGTTCCGATTAAATGCAGGAACAGGGTTCAGGGTGGTTAATATTTTTACAGAAGATCATGCCGCACTAACTGGCGCACGCGAGGTTGTCATATTAGACGACCTAAAACCTGAAAAAAGCTATAATCTCAATCTGAATTTTAATACAACCATTGCTAGGGAGTCCTATTCGCCAGCTAACTTGGAACTTTCCGCATGGTACACATATTTCAATAACAGAATTGTGGCCGACTATGAAACGGACGTCAATAAGATCATTTATGATAACCTAAGGGGATATGCCATTTCCAAGGGTATAAGTGCCAATTTGGACCTCACTTTTGCCAATGCTATCAAACTCATCACTGGCTTTACATTAATGGATGTTTCTACTGTTAATAATGTGGCTACAAACAAAATAAGGGAACGTCAATTGCTAACAGAACCATGGATGGGAACTTGGGCGCTAACCATACCCATAAAGAAAAATAAGCTGTCGTTTGACTACACCGGGAATATCTATGGCCCTATGAAACTTCCCCTGATGGAAAATGATCCCCGTCCAGCAAAATCACCAGTGTGGAGCTTGCAAAATGTTCAGCTTACCTATAATTTCCGCAAATTGGAACTGTACGGTGGGCTTAAGAACCTGTTGAACTTTACTCCCAACAAAGGCCTTCCATACCTGATAGCAGGAGCAGACAAGCCATTTGAAGATGGCTTCGACCCAACATACGTATACGCACCGAACCAGGGGATAAGAGGGTTTCTGGGAGTAAGAATGAATGTAATGAAATGATCACGAATTTCACGAATTAGGCTAATTTTCACGAAATGTAGGCGTAGAGTACTTTAGGGAGTATCACGAATTGAAGGAGTGGCACGAATTACACGAATCGGCTAGGCGCCTAAATTAAAACACGAATTCTGGATTAAGATATGTTAGGACAATCCACGTTGAGAAAATCTCCGAAATTCTTCTTAATATTTAACCTTTAAGCTTCTAGACCTATGCTTAGTGTAATTCGTGCAATTCGTGTTTTTATTAATTCGTGCTCTTTCAGTCTTTATGATTCCAACTCTGAACAAGCATTAGTGAAAATTCGTGAAAATCCTCCAGAATTCGTGACTCTTTAAATTCTAGACCTATGCTTAGTGTAATTCGTGTTTTAAAAATTTCGCTCTTAAATCAGTTAGTGAGAATTCGCGAAAATCCCCTTAAATTCGTGTTCATCCATTTTTTACACTATCAATATCGGAATTCCCGCATTATGCCTTACAGATTCCAAAGTAGTACCAAAAACAAGGTCACTCAATCCTTTATGACCATGCGAAGCCATTACCAATAAATCCAGCTTATTTGCTTTCGCCAGCTTAGTAATAGCTTTGGCAGTATTTCCATATCCAATCAATACAGTAGCATCGTAGCCCAGCTTTTGCAGGCTTTGTTGATACTTTTGTACATTCTCCAAATCACTTCGTGATTCATAATCCAAAGTTTTCTCCCCATGATAGCGGGCAGCTGCAGTTTCTACAATATGGATCAAATAATAATGAGCATCTTTTCCCCCTTGTAAAATCGCATGTCGTATGCTGTCTTTATCCTTTTTTGAAAAATCCAGCGTTATTCCAATGTCTTGATAGTGCACCGATTGAATTTCTGTAATGTCACTTGCATCACCATGGGGTACTGTTAATAGTTGGGATGGTGTTTGCTTAAAGAGGGGCATCACAAGAATATATAAAAGCAGCAGAAAAACACCAGCGATAACAGGTAGTACAATGATGTAAATCCACCAGCTTCCTTCAGTCTCCTTTATCCAACCGTACACTTCCTCAAAAACCAGTTTTGCATTTAGGCCAATGATAACAGTTGCACTAATCCATGCAAGCACTTTAGTAATAGGCTTTATAGCAAACTCGCCCATCAACTCCTTATCACTTGTAAAATGAATTAAAGGTATAATAGCAAAACCTAGCTGGAGGCTAAGAACCACCTGACTTAATACCAATAGTTTCCCAAGGGACTCTTCGCCGAAGTAAATGATGGTGATAAAAGCGGGAGCGATAGCAAGTATCCGGGTGATCAGCCTTCTAAGCCAGGGTTGTATCCTAAGGTTAAGATGGCCTTCCATTACAATTTGACCAGCAAGGGTTCCCGTTATGGTAGAACTTTGGCCTGAAGCGATTAAAGCTACTGCAAATAGGGTAGGGGCAAGAGAACCAAAAATTCCCTCAAGCAATTTATAAGCATCCTGTATTTCAGCTACTTCAAAGTATCCATTCTTATAAAATGCCGTTGCTGCAAGAATCAGGATTGAGGCGTTTACCAGGAATGCAAGGTTGAGCGCTACTGTAGTATCTATAAAGTTGAATTTTAAAGCCTCTTTAATTCCAGAAGGACTGCGGTCTATTTTTCTGGTCTGTACTAAGGAGGAATGGAGATATAAATTGTGAGGCATTACAGTAGCTCCAATAATTCCGATTGCGATATAAAGCGCATTTCCGCTAAGTAGGCTTGGTTTAAATCCACTGGCTACCTCTAACAATCCAGGCTTAACAATAAACATTTCAGCCAGGAAAGACACCCCAACAATGAAAACCATTGAAACAATAAAGCTTTCCATCATCCGCATACCTTTGTTTAGTAAAAATAGAAGAAGGAAAGTATCCAGAATAGTAACTGAAATTCCCCATATCAAAGGCAGACCGAAGAGCAGATTTAATCCAATGGCCATCCCGATAATTTCAGCCAGATCACAAGCCACTATAGCTATTTGAGCTAATCCATACAATGGAATGTTAGCCCAGTGAGGATAAGCATTTCTGGAAGCCTGGGCGAGATCCAGACCTCTTACTATACCTAACCTCGAACTTAGCGATTGAAGTAATAGGGCAATAAGGTTTGACATCAATAATACCCAGATAAGTTGGTAGCCGAACTGACTTCCACCCGCCAGATCTGTAGCCCAATTACCAGGATCCATGTATCCTACACTAATTAGATAGGCCGGACCAATATAAGCTAACAGTTTGCGCCAGCCTGTTTTCCCTTTTGTATGTACCGACGAATGAACTTCTTCTAATGATTCACTGTATTTATCTGCAAGCATGGATGTTACGTGTTTTGCAAATCTAATAATTAAATTAGATCACTCTAACAATAAGAGAAGTTTTTAAATTGTTTTATTTTGGCGTTCTAAAATCGACTCCCATGTCTTACCAACCCGATAAAATCGACCTTCAGATATTGAAGATCCTGCAGGAAAACGGCAGAATTACCAATCTTCAGTTATCTAACATGATAGGACTCTCACCGGCACCTACACTGGAACGTGTGCGAAAGCTGGAAAATTCAGGAGTGATAAAAAATTATCATGCTGTGATTGACGAAGAAGAACTTGGCCTTGGTATTAAAACCTTTATTCAGGTTCAACTTGATTTTCATAAGAGCAATACGATACAAACTTTTGCTGACGAAGTAAGGGAAATTAAGGAAGTAGTGGAATGTCATCACGTTACTGGAGGGTGTGATTTTATTCTGAAAGTCTATGTAAAGGATATCAAAGCTTATGAGAAATTGATTATGGAGAAGATAAGCAATATCAGCGTTGTGAAAACCTTTCAGACTATGATGATCCTCTCTACAAGTAAACAGGATCCGGTAATGCCGCTGGACTATTGATTTGTTTATAAGGACAAATACATTGGAAAGCCATAAGATCTTTTGACATCACTGTAATAAACAAAAAACAGGGCAATAACGCTGACCGCTATTGCCCCTTCTATCTGCTTATTAAATTTATTTTACTGGCTCTACTCTGAACCAATCAAAATCTGCATAACCAGAATCATTGGTCTGAGCATCACGGGTTGCAAATAAGCCGACTTTTGCCCCCTTCCATCTTCCAACTTCTGCCTGGAATTCATCACGAATTTCAGTGAATTGATTTCCATCTAAGCTGTAGCTGAACCGGCATTTAGCTCCTGCTGTTACTTTTACTCTAAACTGAACTGCTTGTTTTTTATTTTCCAGCTTGGTGATGACTTTCTCATCTTCTTGTTTACCTTTCACCGCGTCTTTTCCCAGGGTATAAACCAGAAATACGCCGTCTTTTTTACTTTTAAGGGCAACGTTGGCATAGCTGAAGCCCATAATGGTTAACCCAGCTTTTTCGTTCTCAAGCTTCTCGTTAGGGGTAAATGTCATTTTCGTTGTTACCATGAAATTATCCGCAGGAAATTTTTGTAACAGTACATTTGGCGCTTCCCATAAATTCCTTGAATCTTCCGGTGCTTTATCTGTGAAAAGCCTCAAGCTACCTTTTCCAGGATTCATAAACATCCAGGTGGATTTAGGATTAGCTTGCCATTGCCATTGCAGACCTAATTTAATACTATTGAACTCATCGCTTTCTGGTGGTGTTGCAATAGGATTAACTTTACCACCAACATTAGGTTTTTTGTAAGTAAGGACAGGATCTCCGGTCCCATCACCGTCTGGGTCAACTCCAATAACAGGCCAGTCATTTATCCACTTCATCGGGTTTAGATGCACTACGCGACCATATGCGTCTTTATCCTGAAAATGAAGAAACCAGTCTTCCCCGGTTTGTGTACTTACCCAGGCTCCCTGATGCGGTCCATTAACCGTACTTTTGCCCTGAGCCATCACTACCTTACGTTCGTAAGGGCCATAAATGCTTTTTGATCTTAAAACCAATTGCCATCCGGTAGGAACTCCTCCTGCAGGCGCAAATATGTAGTAGAATCCGTTTCTTTTATATAGCTTCGGACCCTCTATCGTTACATCTGTTTCGTGCCCGTCGTAAACTAAAACACTTTCATCGATCGCTTTAGTACCTTCGGCATTCAACTGTCGTACTGCTATAATACTTTTAACTCCCGCCCGACTTCCTGCATAGGCATGAACCAGGTACACTTTTCCATCCTCGTCCCATAACGGACAAGGATCTATCAAACCTTTTCCTTCAGCAACCATTACTGGTGCAGACCAGGGGCCTGCAGGATTCTTTGCCTTCACAAGGTAAATACCAAAATCAGGATCCGGATAGTAAATATAATATTCTCCTTTGTGGTATCGAATAGCTGGTGCCCATACTCCTTCGCCATGCCTGCTCTTCATGAAGTGGTCATATGGCGGCTGCCTCAATAGTGCATGACCAATAAGAGTCCAATTAACAAGATCTTTCGAATGGAGGATTGGCAATCCCGGGATGTCTTCAAATGAAGAAGATGTTAAATAATAATCGTCGCCAACACGAATGGCATCAGGATCTGAATAATCGGCGTTAAGGATTGGATTCTTGTACGTTCCATTTCCCTGGTCTGCCACCCATACTTTTGATACATAGTTAGGTTTTCCAGTCTGGGCGTATAACGCTAGTCCGGCAACCGCTAATGTACCCGTAAGAAGGACGTTTTTTAGGTTGTTCATCTGTGTGTTAAAGTGATACTATTTTATACTGTTAATAAATACTTCTAAATTATCATAGGCAGTACTAAGTTCTCTGCCGTTTGCATTTGCAACATTAGGGTTAAGTCCTTTTGATAATTCCCATGCATCTGGCATCCCATCTCCATCCATATCAGTAGGGGAGGGTGTCTGTTTAAGAACAGGCCATCCACCAACATCGGTCTGCGAATCAATAATCCCTCGTAATCCGGTTTTTGATCCGTTGTAGGTTGCCGTTCCATTTCTTACTTCATCAACTACTCGTGCATCCACCGCATCACGTTTGAAGCTTGCTCCGGCAGAGTCTAGAACCGCAAAATACGCCTGTTCAGCGGAATAGGAGGTGATGCTTGTCAAGTTAAATGGCGTTGCACTTCTTGCCGAACTTGTATTTACCCCGGTATCGAAATTAACACCACCATTCCAGTTGTCAGCACTCACTACAGAATTCCCATATATATAATTACCATTTATATAGAAACTTCCGTATCCCGGACTGTAGGTGGATGGATTTGTTGTTTCCATCGAGATCTGCATAATCCGCTTATTTCTTGTAGCAGGAGTTGCCGGACCCGGTTTATAATAATTATTTACTATATTGTACTGTCCATTTTCACCACCATAAGCGCTGTTTCCGCACCAGTTGAAGATAACGTTGTTCCTATAGTCAACCTGGTCTTTACCTACAGGACTTACTCCCGTCCCACTTCTAAATCCTCCGTCGAACCTTGGATTCCTACTATTATGGTGCGCCAGTAAATTGTGATGAAAGGAGGCCCCATTTCCTCCCCAGATTCCTCCATATCCATGGTCATCTTTCTCATGAAAAGATTTGTTAAGACTTTCGGCCAAGAGGCACCACTGCATGGTGAAGTTCTTATTTGCATAAAAAGAAGAACACTCGTCAATGGACCAACTCATAGAGCAATGATCAATCATAATGTTTTGATGGTATCTTCCCCAAAACGCATCTTGCTCATACCGTGTTAAATCTCCCATGCGGAACCTCATGTAGCGGACAATCACATTATCAGCGTCAATATTTACATCATAATTCTGAATACAAATTCCATCTCCAGGAGCGGTTTGCCCAACTATGGTAACATTTCCATTTTTAATTTGAAGCCGACTTTTAAGGATTATATTACCAGAAACCTTGAATAAGATAATTCTAGAACCTGTTTGATTAATAGCATAGCGAAGAGTTCCCTGCTCGTTGCCGTCTTCCAAAGTAGTTACGAAAATAACTTTGCCACCTCGTCCTCCTGTTGTCTCTTTTCCGTATCCTTCAGCTCCTGGAAAGGCCAATGCTTTTTCATTAACAGGTACAACTTTAGGTGACGCGGAAGGGTCAATTTCAGTTTTTGTACTTTTCTTGGAACAAGAAGCAAGGATAGACATACCCAGTAACGACAATGCTACACTACTTTTAATACTCATCACTCATCATTTTAACTTCTTAACTTTTTATATGTCAATTCAAATTTTATCGAAGTGCAACTATTTATTCTTCAACTTTTTTTTTAGATCAATATTTTGTTCTCGGATACCTTCAACTACCAATTCTGCCATTTTTTGAGCACCGTAAGGGTTAAAATGGGTGTCATCCTTTTTACCTTTAGGGTAGTTTACATCTCCCGAATCAACATAGTTAAACAGTGATTTTGCTTTTTCTTCCCCCAGCCCAATAATAAGCTTCTCGGTTTTTTTATGCATATCAATAAGCGGTACATGGAGAGAATCAGCCACTCGTCGGGTTACAGCAGGATACTCACCATGTGAGTCCTGAAATACTCCGTTAACGAAAGACCTTCTCATAACTGGAGTAAGTAGCACAGGGCAGGCCTTTTTAGCACGAGTTTCGTTGACATATTTAACCAGGTTCGTTTTAAACTCTTCCAAAGTTGTTCCTGTTCCTGGCTTGTTGATCTTTTCATCGTTATGACCAAACTCTATAAAAACGTAATCTCCTGCTTTTAATTGATTGATGATGGGCTGCCAACGATTCTCGTTCAAGAATGATTTAGTGCTTCTGCCATTCAATGCTCTGTTATCAACTGACACGTTGCCTTTGAAGAAGTCTTGCAACTTCATTCCCCAACCGGTCTCGGGAAAAGCTTTTGCTTCTTTATTTGCCGCAGTCGAGTCTCCTATAATATAAATAGTAACTTTATCTTTTTTAATTATGAACGAACTAAGAAGAATAAACAAGGAAAAGAAGCTTCCTTTAATAGCAAAGGCTTTCATTTAAAAATGGTGGCTATAAATATGATTAATAAAATGGTTGTTTGCGGGAAGAACCCTACGCAAGATTATGAACTATTTCATTGACATACTATTGTATTCCTATAATTTTTTATGCAAACGTTCCCGTTAGGCTATTAGATCTGCTTATTGGAAGAGCTTTAGACTTTAGCCTTTTCAAACGCTCACCCGTTATTACACCACTGGAAAATATGGGAGCTCTGTAAGTGTAGTTATAGTAAAGATATAGCCAGTCCCTAATATCATAACAAGGAATAATGGACCCCAGGATATCAAAAGAAGAATAATAAAATAAGAAGACATTTTTTTCTCCAATTCCAGTGATCGTTTCATTCGTCATTTAGGTAACAGCTAAACGCAAAGAAATACTTTAACGCCACAAATGTAAAGGGTAGAAATGTAAGTTTAGTACTGCGGCCAATGTCTGCGGCGAACTGCGGGGATTTGCGGGCTTTTGCGGCGAAATGCGGAAGGAAGAGTAATTTCTTCGAGGATTGTTCGAGAAAAGGGGGTACCTTCTTCGGAAATCCTCGAAGCCTTTCCGAAGTTGCCTCGAACCTGTCTGGGATCTGCCCCCTTTTTGTTTTATTCCTAGAGGGGCTATACACTTCCGGTCTAATTCCTGTTTTTATTATCCATAGCTCAAGTTTCAGGATTTTATTCCAAATCGAAAAGGCCTGGCGGTATCTGGCGGTGATCTGGCGGTACTTGGCGGTGAACTCATGACAATTCTCCTTTTTGCCGTGACTCGTCCTGTATAAACTTAACATCGTTACGAACAAGTATTAATCACTAAATTTAAGTTACGATGTCAAAAGAAATCAAGGGTAAGAAGTTCGGTAGGCTTTATTTAGAGTCTTACAAGAAAACGATTATCGCAGAAGTTGAGCGTGAAGGTGGATCAATTAATCTGATTTGTGATCGCCATAATTTAGCTAAGTCCACTGTTCTGGCTTGGGCGGTCAAATACGGAAGTTCGGAGTATTTGGCAAACAGGCAGAAAAGGCGTAGCCCATCTGAGAGGAATAAGATCATTCGGGAAATTCTCTCGGGCCGATCTACCATTAGTGAAGTGCAACTAAAATATGGGATCGATT
>NZ_JAFEWE010000004.1 GCF_017355785.1 Desertivirga arenae | reverse complement strand
TTCTCCTCTAAATGAATTTCAAGTCCTGACTCTTTCTGTAGGACCTGCTTTAATTCAAAGAAATCTAATAATCCTTTAGGTAATAGAAGGGTAGCTAATTGTAAGTATGGATCTTGCAAGAGAGTACTATTTATGTTTTTACTACTTGCAAAAAAACACTTTTTATTTATTCCCCCCAAGAATTCCGCTTGATCCTTGATCCCTTATAAAAAGACTTGTGTTTTTTCATAATGCCAGAACACTATAAAATGAAAAAAGCCGCATCTCTGCAGCTTTTCGTGGGAGATACTGGGTTCGAACCAGTGACCCCCTGCTTGTAAGGCAGGTGCTCTGAACCAGCTGAGCTAATCTCCCTTCGGGTATGATGTCTTAGAAAGAAAAACCCTTCAATCGCTGAAGGGCTAATTTCGGTGGGAGATACTGGGTTCGAACCAGTGACCCCCTGCTTGTAAGGCAGGTGCTCTGAACCAGCTGAGCTAATCTCCCTTATGAATCCGTAATAGTAGATTTACTATCCCGTTTTCATGCTGCAAATATAGAGTCATAAATTAGTTATCCAAAATTAATTTTAAAATAATCTACAACCCGCTTTTTTACAGATATTTAGTTAATTCCGGAGATGTTGGCTTAACATTAGACCGGAATCTATGGATCAATTTGCCGTTCTCATCGATCAGGAATTTCTCAAAATTCCATTTGATATCACCCGTGAAATCAGGATTTTCAACAGAAGTCAGATATTTGAATAGAGCGTCAATATCATCTCCTTTCACACTTACCTTCTCTGCTAAAGGAAAGGTAACTCCGTAGTTCTTTTGACAAAACTCCTTAATCATAGGATTTGACCCAGGCTCCTGGCCCCCAAAGTTGTTTGCAGGAAAGCCGATCACTACTAATTTACCTTTGTACTGTTGCGACAATTTCTCCAACTCTGCATATTGAGGAGTGTAGCCACATTTAGAAGCTGTGTTAACGATTAATACCTTTTTTCCTTTGAAGCTTTTCAGGTTCAAGTTCTTGCCATCAATGGTCTTAATCTTAAAATCGTAAACTGACTTCAATGGCGCCGCAACCAAAGTAAGCATTAGTACTAAGAGAAATTTCATAGCTTTTTTCTTTCAAAGTTAGCATAAAAAAGCCCCACTCTAGGCGAGGCTTACTTGGTAAACAAAAATTTACAACAAACAGATTTAAAAATTCTTACTTCTCCCCTCGGGAAGTCGTTAGAAAAACATCGGTTAATATCAGGAGAGATACTTTCCGACAATTGGCATTCTTCTACCCATCCCGAAAGCCTTAGGAGACACCCGCAATATCGGCGGTGTCTGGTATCGCTTAAACTCCGCCTTATTTACCATTTTTATTACGCGCTTAACCAATTCTTCATCAAATCCAGCAGCAATAATATCTCTTGAGCTTTTCTTTAACTCAATGTATTGATAAAGCAGCTTATCCAGCACATCATAGTCTGGCAGTGAATCACTATCTTTCTGGTCTGGGCGAAGCTCCGCTGACGGCGGTTTCACAATACTATTTTCGGGAATAATCTCACGCTCTCTATTGATGAATCGGGCAAGTTCATAAACCTGCGTTTTATAAACATCACCTAAAACCGAGATTGCTCCTGCCATATCCCCGTACAAAGTACCATATCCCACGGCCGACTCACTTTTATTAGAAGTATTAAGGAGCACATATCCGAACTTGTTAGAAAAAGCCATCACAATTACTGCCCGACTTCGAGCCTGTATATTCTCCTCTGCAACGTTAAATGGTAAACCTCTGAAAGAGGGCTCAAGCACCTGCTCAAAAGCATCTGTGATTTCCTTTATCGCAACCACCTCATGTTTACAACCCAATGCCTCCACCAAATCCAACGCGTCCTTTATAGAATGATCTGTGGAGTATTTTGATGGCATCAGCACAGCTAAAACATTTTCCGCACCCAATGCTTCCGCTGCTAAGGCACATACTACAGCAGAGTCAATACCACCCGAAAGACCTAAAACTGCTTTATCAAATCCTGACTTATAGAAATAATCTCTAATACCAAGAATAAGAGCATCGTAGATTTGTTTTACGTCAGGCGAAGGGCTATAGTCAATAGGAGCCAATCCCTTAATTTCTTTGTCTTCGAATTCGTAAATCTTAAGATCTTCCCTGAAGTAAGCCAACTGATCCAACATCTCACCCGCTTCATTAAATACAAAAGATCCTCCATCAAAAACAATCTCCGTTTGAGCTCCTACCTGGTTCACATATAATAAGGGCAGCTGATACTTTTTTGAATTATCACTAAGTACTTTAAACCTGTTATCATCGTGATTATAAGAAAAAGGAGAAGCTGCAATATTGATCATCAAATCAGGCTTCTCTTTTATCAGTTCTTCCATAGGAGAAGAAATGTAAAGTGGATTATCATTAATGTTCCAGAGATCTTCGCATATGGTCAAAGCTATTTTAACACCTCTATAATCTACACACCTGAACTCAATATTAGGTTCAAAATAGCGATATTCGTCAAAAACATCGTAAGTGGGCAGCAACGCTTTATTTATAACTTGCTTAACTTCCCCGTCAACAATAAAATAAGCGGAATTGAATAGATCCTTTCCTTGAATTCTAGGATTTTTTGTAGGAGCACCAATAATACAAGCTGTTCCTTTTGTTGCTGAAGCTATTTGAGCAATACTATTTTCGCATAGCTCAATAAATTCTGTAAATTCTAAAAAATCTCGCGGAGGATATCCACAAATAGCAAGTTCTGCAAAAACTACCAATTCTGCACCTTGGGCTTTCGCCTCTTCAATGGCTTTGATAATCTTAGCCGTATTGGACTCGAAATTTCCGATATGGTAGTTTAACTGAGCGAGGGCTATCTTCATAATCTCTTGTTATATTATATCTAATTAGAACAAAACTCCCAGGGTTAAGGCCAGGTAGGAGTTGCGAATTGAAGGCTTCTTCGATAAAATATCTGTAAAACCATTATTAAACGTAACACCAGTAATAAACTTTGAGTTTTCATTATAATCCCATTGCACACCCGCTCCTGCTACTAATCCTAAGCGAACTTTGTTATCATTATCAACACTCTGATTTTTTAAATCATCAGTCACCACCGTAGCCGTCCTTGTTTTCACATCACTTTTAGCTTTAATATTAAAACCGGTGCTCAAACCGAACTGTCCGTAAAAACTTCTTTCAGCAACAGAATTAGTTTTTAACTTAATGGTCAATGGGACCTCTATGTATTGGATGTCGAAGGATCGTGTGGCGGCCGTAGATCCTTCTGTAAATCCGCCGTTCTCTTCAGTTTTTGCATTAATACTTGTTATAGCAAATCCTGTAGAAAAAAAGTAATTACGTGCAAAACCAAAGTCTCCTATCAGGCCATAAGAAAACCCAATCTTACTGGATTTTGATGCATACGTTGAAGGTGCATCATTGAATCTTGCCCAACCAATATTAGGACTTGCTGTAAAGCCCAACTGAAAATTTTTCTCTGTATCCTGGGCTTTAATAACCAGTGGCAATAGCAAGACAAGGAGAGTTAATAATTTATTTTTCATTCTATTTTTCAATATACTTTTAACCATAGTACTAGAACTTTCCCAGATAAATTAAATTATCTGCTGCAAACATAGCTTTTGTTATTTTCGTTCACTAAATTAAATTACAGGAAATGGTAAGAGTAATTCAAATCTGCTTGTTTTTTATCGCTGGCCTTTTTTTAATTTCGGCCTGTAAAAACGAAAGAAAAGTTGATGTTTCAGCTATTAAACTTGACATAAAAGTAGAACGATTTGATAAAGACTTTGCTTCGATTTCCCCGCGCAACCTGGCCACACAAATTCCCCTACTGCAGGAACGTTATGACCCTTTTTTTTCTGATTATATGCAGAACATGCTTAGTGTTGGTAACACGGCAGACACTAATTATTATTCAAACTTACGCACTGTTATTAACAACCCAGATTATAATGCTTTAAAGGCTGAAGTCCTGAAAACATTTCCGGATTTGGGGGATACAGAAAAAAAGCTTACCCAAGCTTTTAAACATGTTAAATATTATTATCCTGAAAAGAAAATTCCAAAGTTTATTAGTTTTCTCTCTGGCTTTGCGGTTCAAGTTCCTATCGGAAATAACTATGTTGGTATTGGTCTTGATATGTTCCTTGGTGCAGACTCAAAATTTTATCCTGCTTTAAGACAAAGTATACCACTCTACATTTCTAGAAAATTCACACCTGAAAATATTACCCCCCGCGTTATGGAAACGTATACACGCGAAGAGTTGTTTCCTGAACCTGACAATCTAAAAACCTTTTTAGACCGGATGATCTACAATGGAAAAATACTTTACTTTATGGATGCTACCATGCCGGAGATCGCTGACTCAAGTAAAATTGGGTATACCTCTGCTCAGATGGAATGGTGCAAGGGATATGAAGCAGGGATATGGGGATTTTTTCTGGAGAATAACTTGTTATACGAGACAGACTACATGAAAATCCAGAAGTATTTAACTGAAGCCCCCTTTACTCCTGGAATTGGAGAGAAAAATGATTCTGCACCGAAGTTGGGAATATTCTCTGGGTGGCAAGTTGTAAAGAATTATATGGATGAGAACAAGGAGGTAACTTTACAGGAGTTGATGGCGGACACAGACTATCAGAAGATCTTAACAAGATCGCGGTATAAGCCAAAGTAGAGGCCTGCTAACAGGCCTTTACTTATTTTATTTCAAGATTTTATTGACTGCACTAAGACAGATAACTACTCCAATAACTAGTATTATATTCGAAATAATATCGATAAATCTGATAGTACCTATAAAGCGAATTAATACACCCGCCATTGTTACAATAATACCCAAAGCAAGTGTAGAGTAATAGCTTGGGTTGTTTGCGTTATTTGTTTCTTTAATATCTGCCATTTTTATCTCTTAGTTGACGCGAAATTACAAAACAGAATCTAATATGTGAAAAATAAAAGCCCCTTTATGTGAACCTGTTGAAATTCCCGGGCTATTAAATTAGATAGCTAATTCAAGGTCAGCCAGGGCCGTAGTAATAAGACTATACTCCTCCTGAGAAAGCGAAAAACTCATCGTCTTAGCATTCTCAACTGCCTGAACCGCGTTCCTTGCTCCAACCAGCGCCACTGTAATTCCTGGTCTCTCCACCGTCCATCGTAATACCAGTTGCCCAAGTGTTACTCCCTTGTCGTCAGCAAGCGGCTGGATCTTATCAAGGAAGATATTTATTCTCTTAATGTTCTCATCTTGGAAGAATTTGTGACTAGCCCTATGATCACCTTCGGAAAACTGGTGCCCTGGCTTGATTTTACCAGTTAACAATCCCCTTTCCAAAGGGCTATAAGCTAAAATAGACTTGTTGTTAGCCAGGCAATAGGGCAACACAACTTCCTCTATTTTACGATTTACCATACTATAAGGAATTTGATTAGAAACGATGTTAAGAACACTATTTGCCAATTTCAATTGTTCGTCGCTATAGTTGCAGACACCTGCATACCTAACTTTTCCTTGTTGAATTAAAGTAGAAATAGCTTCCATTGTCTCCTCAATAGGAGTTGTCGGATCTGGCCAGTGAATTTGATAAAGATCTATATAATCAGTACCTAAAAGTTTTAAACTTGTTTCACATTCTTTAATAATATGATCCTTACCAGCGTACCTATAAATATCGATATCTTGCCCCTGGTTGTTCTTGCTTTTGAAATAAAACTCACCAATAGGTGCATCCCATCTTAAACCATATTTAGTAAGTATCTGCACGCGATCCCGCGGCAGTCCTTTTATTGCCTCACCAACGATTTCTTCACTTAGCCCCTGTCCATAAACTGGTGCTGTATCAATAGAAGTAACTCCCTCGGTGAAAGCCGAACGAATAGCTTCAATTGCCTCAGCCTTTTCTGTTCCTCCCCACATCCATCCCCCTGCTGCCCAGGAGCCGAACGTTATTGCCGATAGCTCTAAATCAGAATTGCTAATTTTCCTATGTTGCATACTCATATTTTTGGTTGAACATGAACAACAATATTAAGTTTAAAAAATAAATATCTTAAAGGATGCGATAAGATATTTCCCATCCATTAAAACTTTTGGAAGCTGAACTCCTACATATAGGATAAAAGTTCTTCGAGGCTCCTTTTGGAGAGTTGAGCAGACATACTCACACAAAAAAAGCCCCTGCATTCGCAAGGGCTCCTAACACCGTAAAAATTTTGTTTTATCCGTTAGATAATGCTGCAGCACCACTTACTATCTCAGTAAGTTCGGTAGTAATAGCAGCCTGACGAGCTTGGTTATAAGAAAGCTTTAAGCTTCTTAATAATTCCCCTGCGTTATCAGTTGCTTTGTCCATAGCTGTCATCCGCGCGCCATGTTCAGAGGCATGAGAATCCAAAATAGCCTTATAAAGCTGAATCTTGATAGATTTGGGAATAAGCTGATTAACAATTTCCTCCTGAGAAGGCTCCAGAATGTAATCAACGTTATTGGAAGATTTCTTCACTTCCTGTTGTGCTTTAGGTATTGGAAGAAGCTGCTCAGTAATTAACTCTTGTACAGCAGCATTTCTGAAGTGATTATAGATCACCTCTACTCTGTCAAAATCTCCTTCTACAAAGCCTTTCATAATTGCTTCAGTAATTTTTGAAGCATTTTCGAAAGTTAAATTGCTATATAATTCATTATTGTTTCCAATAATATTGTATTTACGCTTCTCGTAGAAGTCCTGAACTTTTTTTCCAACAGCAATTATGCTTAAGTTACCCTTTCTGTATTGATCAGCGTATTTGCTTGAAATAAGCTGATTAGCAGTTTTGATAACATTGGCATTGAAAGCTCCCGCTAAACCACGATTTGAAGATACAACTACAATAAGAACTTTATTAGGTTCGCGTTCCTGTATATAAGGAGACGAAGCTGCTTCAAGATTTGCAGAAAGATTTGCCAGAATATCCTTCAACTTATTAGCATAAGGACGTAACTGAACAATTGCATTTGTAGCTCTCTTCAACTTAGCAGCCGACACCATTTTCATAGCTTTGGTGATCTGTTGAGTTGAACTGACCGATACAATCCTGTTTCTTACTTCTTTTAAATTAGCCATTGTTTTTTGAGATGCGAAACGTGTAAAATGAGTCGCCTTTTTGACTTATAAAGTGATAAATTTGAGGAGCCGAATTTCCTATTTTCAAACTCCTCAAATCTCATGTCTATCTTAGTATCTTGCTGAAAGCTCTTTCGCTACAGTTTCAAGAACTCCTGTAATTTGATCATCAAACTTACCAGCTTTTAAAGCTTTCAAAGTTTCTGGATGGCGAAGTTCTAATTGTTGAGTATATTCAGCTTCGAACTCTTTCACTCTATTTACAGGCACAGAACGTAACAAACCTTTGATACCACAATAGATGATTGCAATTTGTTTCTCAACAGTGACAGGTGAAAACTGACCTTGCTTAAGGATCTCCACGTTACGAGCACCTTTGTCAAGAACAAGCTTTGTAGCAGCGTCAAGATCTGAACCGAATTTAGAGAAAGCCTCTAACTCACGGTATTGGGCCTGATCCAGCTTCAATGTACCAGCTACTTTCTTCATCGACTTAATCTGGGCGTTACCACCTACACGAGATACAGAGATACCTACGTTGATCGCTGGACGAACACCGGCGTTGAACAAGTTAGACTCAAGGAAGATCTGACCGTCAGTGATCGAAATTACGTTAGTCGGAATATACGCAGAAACATCACCTGCCTGAGTTTCGATAATAGGAAGTGCTGTTAATGAACCGCCTCCTTTTACCAAATGTTTAATAGAATCAGGAAGGTCGTTCATATTACGGGCAATCTCGTCAGACGCATTGATCTTTGCAGCACGCTCCAATAAACGACTGTGAAGATAGAATACATCTCCAGGATATGCTTCACGTCCAGGAGGACGTTTTAATAATAGGGAAACCTCACGGTAAGCAACAGCCTGTTTAGATAAATCATCATAGATGATTAAAGCAGGACGTCCTGTGTCACGGAAGAATTCACCGATAGCAGCACCAGAGAATGGAGCAAAGAACTGCATTGGAGCAGGATCTGCTGCAGAAGCCGAAACAACTACCGTGTATGGCATAGCGCCATTTTCTTCAAGTGTACGCACGATTTGAGCTACGGTAGAGTTTTTCTGGCCAATAGCAACATATATACAAAATACTGGCTGCCCAGCTTCGTAAAATTCTTTTTGGTTGATGATCGTATCAATACAAACGGCAGTTTTACCGGTTTGACGGTCTCCAATCACAAGCTCACGTTGACCACGACCAATTGGAATCATTGCGTCGATAGCTTTGATACCAGTTTGAAGAGGTTCAGTTACAGGCTGACGGTAGATAACACCAGGAGCTTTGCGCTCGATTGGCATCTCGTATAGTTCTCCCGCTAATGCACCTTTTCCATCGATGGGCTGACCTAATGTGTTAACCACGCGGCCAAGCATACCGTCACCCACTTTAATTGAACCAATACGGTTAGTACGTTTAATAGTATCACCTTCCTTAATTCCGGAATACTCTCCCAGCAATACGACTCCCACGTTATCTTCTTCAAGGTTCAATACGATACCTTGTAAGCCGTTTTCAAATTCAACCAATTCTCCTGATTGAACTTTAGTGAGACCGTAAACACGGGCAATACCATCGCCCACTTGTAGAACAGTTCCCACCTCCTCAAGCTCGGCCTCTGATTTAAATCCCGACAATTGCTGGCGCAGAATAGCCGAAACTTCGTCTGGTCTTACCTCTACCATAGTTTTATTTATAAATTTTAATTTTTAAATCTTGAATACTTTTCTCAATAATAAAATGATCAGGGTCATAACCCGATCAAAACAACTTCCCAGCTGCTACTTAGATCTTACGACCGAATTCTTTCTTAAGCTGATTTAACCGGCTTGAGATCGTTGTATCGATCTGCCTGTCGCCAACTTTAAGAACGAAACCACCAATAAGATCAGGATTGATCTTTGTCTCTAACTCTACAGCCCCACCGTTAGGTAATGATTGCTGAACAACCTGAGTTATTTCCGCTTTAACAGCTTCGGATAAAGGACTTGCCGAGGTAACAGTAGCCCTTACAGTTCCTTTAATTCTGTTATATTCGTTTATAAATTCCTTTGCAGTCGGGAATAAAACGGACGAACGTCCTTTACTAACTACGATTTTAAAGAACGATAATACTACAGGATTGAACCCGCTGAATAATTCGTTTAGAATACCTAACTTCTTATCAGTATTGATAATAGGATTCCTAAGAATCGCCTGTAGCTGACTACTAGAACTAACCACAGAGATAAATGTATTAATATCGAGTTTAATCAGTTCTAATGAATTCTGCTCCTTTGCAAGGTCTATTAAAGATTTCGCGTATCTGGAGGCTACTTGAATTTCAGACATAATTTTATCTTAAATTAGAATATCATAGAATGATACTCCTGCTTTCGCGATTAGTTTAATTTAACCTCTTTTAATAAGTCAGAAACCAAGGCTTCCTGTTTGCTTTGATCGGCAAACTCGCTGCGAAGGATCTTCTCTGCAATCTCAATAGACAAGGATGAAACCTGGTTTTTCACCTCTGCTAATGCAGCAGCCTTTTGACCTTCTATTTCAATTCTTGCCTTTTCAATCATTTTTGCGCCTTCGGCTTGTGCAGTAGCACGAGATTCAGCAATCATTTTTTCTCTTAGTTCTTTGGCTTCCTTAAGAATCAAGTCGCGTTCAGCGCGCGCTTCTTTTAATAAAGACTCGTTCTCACTTGTTAATCTAGCCATTTCTGCTTTTGCATTCTCAGCTGCTTGTAAAGCCGATTCAATGTGGCGCTCTCTCTCATGGATAGCTCCCAGAATTGGCTTCCAGGCTAGCGCTCTTAACAATACAAATAGTATCACAAAAGCAAGTGTTGACCAAACAACAAAACCAATGTGGTGATTTAATAAACCTTCGAATAATTTATCCATTGTTTTCTATCGAAATAAAGTTCTGACTTAGAGAATAAAGAGCCGTTCGCTAACCAACCGTTATCGAACGGCTCTAAAATTGAGTTCTTGCTTCAGAAAACGAAATTATCCGTTTCCTAATAGAGCAACTACCACACCGAATAGCGCAACACCCTCGATAAGAGCAGCAGCGATAATCATAGCAGTTTGAATTTTTGAAGCAGCTTCAGGCTGACGAGCAATACCTTCCATTGCTTTACCACCTAATTGGCCGATACCTAAACCAGCACCTAATACTGCCAAACCTGCGCCAATCGCAGCAATTGAACCACCTACCATAATTGATATATATTTATTTAATTAAAAAATGATTTCAGATTAGTGATGATGCTCATCTACAGCAGTTCCTATAAACAATGCAGTAAGCATTGTAAAAATGAACGCCTGAAGGAAGGCAACCAATAACTCAAGAACATCCATGAACAAAACGAAGGCAACAGATACCGGCGCCAAAGCAATTGATTTGAAAATAAAGATCAAGGCAATTAAGCTCAATACAATAATGTGACCAGCAGAAATATTCGCATACAAACGGATCATCAACGCGAATGGCTTAGAAATAACACCTATGATCTCTACAGGAATCATAATCGGGTATAACCACCAAGGAACATCAGGAAGAAGAATGTGCTTCCAGTAATATTTGTTACCATTTAAATTAACAACAACTAGTACTATAAACGACAGAACAAAGGTCATGAAGATATTTCCAGTTACGTTAGCACCTCCTGGAAAAAGTGGAATCAGACCAAGCAAGTTATTGATCCAGATAAAGAAGAACAACGTTAATAACAAAGGCATGAACTTGTTATACTTATAGCCGATGTTAGGACGGGCAATCTCATCTCTTACAAATAAAATAATTGGCTCGATAAACGACTGCAAACCCTTTGGAGCTTTTCCTTCTCTTTTCTTATAAGAAGATGATACAGATGAAAATATAATAATAAGCAAGGCTACCGAAATCCAGATCGCCAAAATATTTTTGGTAATGGAAAAATCATAAACTTTTGCAGAAGCCTCTTTATCAATAGCTCCACTAGCGTTTACTGCAAAGATCTTGTCTTCAATAAGCTTGTAAGTATAAAACTTTCCTTCGTACGCTTCTTCGCCGTGATGAAATGCAGAAGAGGAAAACGATTCAATCCCTTTATCTGTATATAATATAACAGGAAGACCAATTGAAGTATGACCCCAAAGATGCCATGTATGAGAATCAGCAATGTGTTCCATAATGACAGTAGTCGGATCAAACTTTTCGTCTGCACCGTGTGCGGCTTCATGACCTGCAGCTTCAGCGCCAGCTTCGTGCTCCGCAACGTTCAAGATTGTATCGGGTGCTTTTCCGAGTGATGTATCAGCCTGAGCTTTTACAGCAGTCTGATAGTTAACAAAAATTAAAAAAAGAGCAAAAACAGCACTAAATCTAATTTTTTTTGAGTTCAAAATGCGGCTTAAGGACATTTATTGCGAGTTTTTTATGTTTTGTTTTGGTCGCGCAAGTTACATAACAAGCCATAAACTTCAAAGGCAGTAAACAAGAAATATAAAGAAAAAAACTGAATTGCAAATGAAACGCCGTTTACGTTGATTTTCAGGAGGTAAGCTAATACAAACCCCATACTAAAGAGCATCTTAATAGTAATAGAGCCGATAATGGTAAATGTACCAGTTTCAGGTCCTTTTCGAATACCAATGAGGGATACGGAGTAGGCAATGAGCGTAATAAAAAATTGAAAACCAAAAATCACCCAGAATTTAGGAACAAGAACAGCAGTTTTTCCGCCAATATGCCCGACAGTATAAAAAACAACAGCCAAAACGACGGCTATTATTGAAAAAAATAGAGAAAAACGGAACAAACTCAAGGATTTAACTTCTTAATTGAACGAATCACCAGGTACAAGGAGCAAAAAACCCCTAGCAAACTCAAAAAAGCGGTCCATAAAGGTGTTTTTGCATTTCGACGTTCATCTATTTGATACCCTACGAAGGCAAAGACTCCAATGACGGCAAACATCTGAAATCCCATAGCCGAATATTTTGCATAGGCACTAAAATATTTCCGCTGTTTGCCCAGGCCCTTTTCTTCGTTAGTTTCATCTGTTTGCATAAGCCCGCTGAAATGTCTTCATCAAAAATAACAATTTAACGTACATTTAGTTGTCATTTAATTTCCATTCATACTTAAAACTATCCTTAAACGTACCCTTTTTATTATTTTTCAGTAATAAGAGTATTTGCGTAAATAGTATCTTTAACCACATCTGCTTAGGGATAATATTTTTCACAAAGCTTTGTTATTGTATTAGTTTAGTCAAACCTGAATAATTTTGAAATCTGTCTATTTATCTGTAGCCGTAATTCTTTCTTGGCTGCTTACGCTGAGCGGATGCAGCTCTTCCAGAGACACAACTGCAAGCCGGGGTATGCAAAATCTTACTTCAAGATATAATATCCTCCATAATGCCAATATTTTGCTTGAGGAGAGTGTCCGGAATATGGAGGCTGCTAACCAAGACGACTACAGTCAGCTTATATCGGTCTATAAAGAACCTGACGAAGCAGCAGCTCAGGCTATATCTTCAGATCTTGATTCGGTGATAGGGAAGGGTAAAAATATTGTTGAAGATAAATTGTACAGTCATTATGTAGATGATGCTTATTTTCTGATTGCAAAGGCCAATTATTATAAGGCCCGTTTTTTCTCCGCAGCTGAATTCTTCACCTATGTTTACAATAGCTACCCTGATGAAGCTGAGCTGAGGTTACAGGCCCTTACCTATCAGGCAAGGTCCCTTATTCAACTGGATAAACTGCAGGAAGCGAGAGAATCGTTAGATTCAGCCCTGAAACACATTGACGATTCAAAGAAAACAATGAAACATGGGGCTGACGTTTACGCAACAAGAGCTCAATACCTGATAAAAACAGGTAAAGAAGCAGAAGCAATCGGTATGCTGCAAAAAGCGTTGGATGCTAAAGGTGTTAAACGAAACAAATTACGTTGGACCTATGTATTGGCACAATTGCAGGACCGTAATCAGCAATACGCTGAAGCTTACAAGAACTATACTTCAATTGTAAAAAGCAATGCTCCTTTTAATATGGCATTCAACGCGGGCTTAAATCGCATCGCTATAGAGGACGCCAGGAGTGGTGAGCAAGTAGATAAAGTGGCCAGATTGAAATCGCTTCTTAAAGACGAAAAAAACAGAAATTTCATTGATCAGATCTACTATAGGATTGGCGATGTTTATTTAAGCAGAAATCAAACTAACGAAGCGATAAAAAACTATAATACCGCCATTCGGTTAAGTGCTGCTAATCAAAATCAAAAAGGCCTATCCTACCTCCGTATTGCTGATATTTACTTTAAGAATGGAGACTATGTAAGCGCTAAGAGTTATTACGATAGTACACTTACGGCACTTTCTCCCTCTTTTAAAGGTTATGATCTGATCCGTAGGAAGGCAAATAATCTGCAACTCCTTGCCAGTCGCTTCCGGATTATCGGGAGAGAGGATACGCTGCAGATCCTGGCCAGATTACCAGAAGGTGAAAGAGAGGCGCGGATTGGCGCACTTGTCAGGGAGCAGACTGAAAAGACCCAGTTCCTAAGTAATAATAATTCTGCTCCTGAAACCATGGTTGCCGCGTTGGATCGTCCGGAAATAGCAGGAACTGCTCAGGAAGGAAAGTTTTACTTTAATAATACCTCGGCGATAAGTCAAGGTTTAACTGATTTTAAAAGGCGTTGGGGGAACCGTTCATTAGAAGACAATTGGAGGCGTAGCAGTAAAACAGCTGCTGAACAAATTACAAGCGTTATGGGTGATCCCGACGCAAGCCCATCCAACTCTTCAAGTGCTGCCAACCCAGCCTCTGTTACTCCTGCAACACCTGAAGCAATAAGAAATTCATATGTCGGCAGTTTGCCTTTAACAGAACCGGCCTTGCAGCTGTCTAATCAACGTATTGCTGATGCATACTACGACATTGCGAGTTTCTATCGAGATGAACTTAAGGACAATGCAGAAGCCATAAAAACCTTCGAAGAGCTTCTTAAAAGGGTGCCTGAAAGCAATTATAAACTATCTATCTACTACAATTTGTATCGTCTCTATTCCGATAACAATCAACAGAAATCGGAGGAATACAAGAATCTGCTTCTTACCAAATACCCAGAATCTCCATTTGCAAAAGTTATTGCTGATCCTGACTATAGTAGAAAAACTTCAGAAAAAGAGTTTGCATTGAATGAAGCCTATAATAAGGTATATGCTTTATATTTAGAGAAGAAATATCAGGAAACGCAGTTAAATATTGCAAAAACTGAAGCTGAGTTCGGCAAAAGTGTTCTTTCGCCTCAGCTTTCATATTTGAATGCTTTAACTATTGGCCATCAACAAAGGTTACCAGAGTTTGAGCAAGCTCTAAAAAGCCTTGTTAACGCTTATCCTGACGATAAACTAATAACTCCTTTAGTTAAGCAACACTTATCCTATATAGATAACAACAGGATTTTGTTTGCTAAGCGGCCAACCGCCCTAACAGATTTTAATCCATTTGAGCCGGTAGTAATTGAACCATCTACGCAACAAGCAGCAGTTGTTTCAAATAACCCAGCACCTGTTAATGCTCCGGCAGCTACAACAATAAAGTCGGCCCCTGTAAAAGTAATTGAAGCGAAACCGATGACAGAGCCAGCGCCTGCGGTAAAAGAAAATTCAACAGCTCAACCATCAGCTAAACCTGTTGTAACGACACCTCCGGTAAAAGTTCTAAATGCAAAACCTTTATATGACTTACCCCTCGTTGCAGAATATTATTTTACCATTCACGTTACAGACCCTGCAGCAAATCTTAGCTCCTCTCGATTTGGGATTGGCCAATTCAACAGGTCTAACTTCTCAGATCAGCTCATAAAGCATCAGTTGAAGCTAGTGAACAACGAAGTTCAGTTGATCTTCGTTGGCCCTTTTGACAATCGAGACGCGGTAAAAGCTTATGAAAGAGGTATTCTGCCGCTGATTAAAGATATAATGAAGGTACCTGCTGAAAAATACAATACTTTTGTGATCACAAAAACCGAGTTGGAAAGACTTACCGACAACTCTAAGATTAATGCATATTTAGACTTTTATAAGAACAGCAGCAGATAAAATGCAAAAAAAGACAAACACTTTAGCCAAAGAAGATATAACGCGGTATACTATCACTTTTTGGAAGATAGTTATTGGTTGTATAGCTTTTGGTATCATTCTACTTTTCAGCGTTGGTTTGGGCTTATTCGGAGAACTTCCTTCATTTCGCGATCTTGAAAATCCCAAGAGCAATCTGGCATCGGAAGTAATTTCTGATGATGGTGTGGTTCTTGGAACTTATTTCGTGCAGAACAGATCAAACGTTCGTTACGACCAAATCTCACCTCACGTTATCAATGCCCTGATAGCAACAGAAGATATCCGCTTTTACAGTCATTCTGGTATCGACTTTAGAAGAACCTTCAGCATTCTCTTTTATAACCTTATTGGTAAAAAGCAAGGTGGCAGTACTATTACACAACAGCTTGCCTTGAATATGTTTCAGGAAGAAGGCCGGGCGCGAAATCCTTTTAAACGCTTCATTCAAAAGTTACAGGAATGGATCATTGCCATCAAGCTGGAACGAAACTATACGAAGGAAGAGATCATCACTATGTATTTGAACACAGTGGATTTTGGTTCTTACAACAGTTTTGGAATCAAGGCGGCAGCCAGAACATATTTTGATACAACTCAGGATAAGCTTAGCGCCGACCAGGCTGCTGTATTAGTAGGTATGCTGAAAGGAACATACATCTACTCTCCTATAAGAAACCCTGAGAACGCTCTGAAAAGAAGAAATACCGTCTTGGCGAACATGCATAAAGCGAATTTCTTAAGTGATGCTGAAACTGCAGAGCTTCAGGCCAAACCCTTGATCCTTAAATTGAATCCAACTTCGCATAACGAGGGCTTAGCTGCTTATTTCCGCGGTTTTTTAAAAAAAGACATCCAAAGGATATTTAGAGATCAAAAGATCACCAAAGCAGATGGAACTCCTTATGACCTGGACAGGGACGGTCTAAAAATCTATACTACCATCAATTCGAAAATGCAGCGTTATGCAGAAGAAGCACAACGTCAATACATAAAAGAGTTACAGGTACAGTTTGTTAAGCAATTTAAAGGCAGAAATCCTTTTAAGTTCGAGGAGGCGGACATGGTGATTGAACAAGCTGTGAAGCGCTCAGACCGGTACAGGGTACTAAAAGAAGAAAACCTGACAGAGGGCGAGATTTGGGAGAACTTTAGAAAACCAGTAAAAATGACGGTATTCAGCTGGAATAAAAAAGGATCGAAAGATACAACAATAAGTCCTTTAGATTCCATAAAGTACTATAAGCTCATCCTGCGTAACGCTGTGATGTCTATGGAATCAAGTGGCCAGAACGCCGGCTACATCCGGGCATGGGTAGGTGGTATTAATTACGAATACTTTAAATATGACCAGGTGAAGATGGGAGCGAGACAGGTAGGTTCAACCGCCAAACCATTCACTTATGCGGCAGCTATTAATGCTGGTTATTCTCCATGCTATAAGGAGCCTAATGAGCCCATTACTATTAACGGTTGGACTCCAAGGGCACATAAGCCAATTCCTGGCTATATCACGCTTAAAACAGCCTTGGCACATTCAGAAAATTGGGTAACGGCACGAGTAATGAACCATGTAGGGCCAACAGCAGTTTCTACCCTAACAAAAAAGATGGGAATAACCACTGATGTTCCCAATTTTGAATCTATATGCCTTGGCTCCTTTGATGCCACCCTATACGACATGGTAGGAGCTTACAGCGTTTTTGTAAATCATGGAATATGGAATGAACCTACTTATCTTCTCCGCATAGAAGATAAGAACGGAACTCTGATATATGAACAAAGCAGAAAAGTTGTTGAAGCTTTGAATCCGCAAACGGCATATGTAATGACAGATATGCTAAAAGCAGTTGTTCAACAAGGAACCGGATTGAGATTAAGAGGACCCAGATACAGAATTCTAAATCCAGTGGGAGGAAAAACAGGAACAACACAGAATAACTCGGATGGTTGGTTTATTGGTATTACCCCTCAGCTTGTTACCGGAGTTTGGACAGGAGCAGAAGATAGGGCAATTCACTTCCTTTCTATGAATCAGGGAGAAGGAGCAAACTCAGCTCTTCCTGTTTTCGCTTTGTATATGAAAAAAGTATATGCAGATCCTTCACTTCATTATTCGAAGGGTGACTTTGAACCACCTCCGGGAGGTTTAAACATCACTATAAATTGCGACGCTTATGCTCCGAAGCCAGCTGCAGACTCAACAGCAACCGCTGCACCACCAGCTGAAGATCCAAAACCATAAATTTAAAGGGACAGCCGAACAAAGCTGTCCCTTTACTTGTGTGAATGATAACGTGAATGGAAAAATTTAATCACCGCGAAGCTTTAAAACAAATTCCGCCTCGCCCGGGCGTCTACCAATATTGGGATGCTGCTGGCGAACTTATTTATATTGGAAAAGCTAAGAACCTAAAAAACAGGGTTTCTTCCTATTTCAACAAAGACAATTATAAGATCAATGCGAAAACGAAAGTTCTGGTAAGTAAGATTGCGAACATTACCTTCACTATCGTTGATACCGAAATTGATGCATGGCTATTAGAAAATAGCCTAATTAAAAAGCATCAGCCAAGGTATAATATTATGCTTAAAGATGACAAGACTTATCCATGGATTGTCATAAAGAACGAGCGGTTTCCAAGGATCTACTGGACACGGAGAATTGTTAAGGACGGCTCAAAATACCTTGGTCCGTATGCCTCAGTTAGCATGATGCATACCATACTTGACCTGGTTAAGGAAATTTATCCCTTACGCACCTGTAACCTTGATCTTTCACCAGCAAACGTCGCTGCTGGGAAATATAAAGTATGCCTTGAGTATCAGATCGGAAATTGCAAAGGTCCGTGCCAGGCTTTACAGTCGCCCGAAGACTACGATCAGGGGATAGAGGATATAAAGGATATCCTGAATGGAAAAACAGGACTCGTAATAAGGAAGGTAAAATCTGCTCTGGAAGCAGCTGTTGCTAGCCTGGATTTTGAACTTGCTCACCGGCTGAAGCGCCAGTACGATCTTCTGGAAAAGTATCAAAGCAAGTCTACCATTGTTAACTCATCTATATCTGACCTGGATGTATTCAGCATAGCGTCTGACGAAAAACACGCCTTTGTCAACTTCTTGAAGATCATGAATGGAACCGTTATTCAAACGCAAACGCTGGAAATGAAAAAGCGCCTCGATGAAACGGATGAAGAATTGCTTACTTTCGCTATCTCTGAATTTAGAAGCAGGTTCAACAGTCACTCGAAGGAAATTGTAGTTCCCTTTGAAATCGAAATTGATGATCCAGGTATTAAATTTACAGTACCCAAACTGGGTGAGAAGAAGAAACTCCTTGAGTTGTCTCAGAAGAACGTGACTTTTTTCAAGCGCGAGAAACTGGAACAGTACGAGAAGCTGAATCCTGAACATAGAACAGACCGTCTTCTTAATCTTATGATGAAAGATCTGCGTTTAAATCAGTTGCCTAAGCATATTGAATGCTTCGATAACTCTAATTTCCAGGGTAAATATCCAGTGTCAGCAATAGTTGTCTTTAAAGACGCAAAACCCTCGAAAAAAGATTACAGGCATTTTAATGTAAAGACAGTAGAAGGCCCGAATGACTTTGCAACGATGGAAGAGGCTGTATATCGACGTTATAAGCGAATGCTTGAGGAGGGGGATACTTTGCCTCAGTTAGTTGTTATTGATGGAGGCAAAGGACAGCTTTCAGCTGCCATGAAAAGCTTGAAATTATTGGGTATAGAGAATCAGCTAACAGTTATTGGTATAGCGAAGCGCCTGGAAGAGCTCTTTTACCCAGGTGATCAGTACCCACTTTACCTGGACAAAAAGTCGGAAACCCTGAAGATCATTCAGCAGTTACGCGATGAGGCGCACCGCTTTGGAATTACTTTCCATAGAGCCAAACGAAATAAAGGAACGTTAGTGACAGAACTGGACAGGATACCTGGTATCGGAAAAACTACTTCAGAGAAGCTTCTTAAACAATTTAAATCAGTAAAAAGAGTAAGAGAAGCCACCGAAGAAGAATTACTAACGGTTGTAAATAAAAAACAAGCAGAAGCTTTAAGAAACTATTTTGAGCTAAATAAAAAAGCCCCGGCAGAATCTTAATCTACCAGGGCTTATTCTTATCAGCACTTACTTAGTACGACCACAAATCGTGTTCATAATCCATAAGTTCCTTTTTAACTCTGTCTGATTCGTACAGTCGATCTATGCCTTGCGCATAATCTTTAATCCTTAAATCGTCTACGTTAGATTCTTTAACAATGTAGCTAGAGAATAAACGTTTCATAAACACATCGTCAAAGCTTAGTCCAGTTGCATCGTTCATTCGGCTTACAACTTCCTTAGTAACAAAGATCTGGCGAGCTTCAGGAAAATAGATCCAAAAAGCAGGTTGTTCACCAAGATCCTGTCCTGCCGCTTTAATCTTTACCATCGGAGCAATACCGACGATACGCGGTTCAAAGATAGATCGCTGTCTGTCGAAAACCCAGTCTTCCTTAATCTGGAATTTGGTAACGCTGTCAGGATTAAATTCTCCAGCCTGCATGTGACTTCCAATTTGTTCACCAGTCTTAGGATCCAGGTCAGGTATCACAACACTATCAGCAAACTTCGCCATTGCCTCTTCTGGCTTAAGGATATTACTAAATTCATCACCACCGCGATCCTCTTTAGTCGGAGTTGCACTGTAAGCTGTTAATTCTCCTGCCATTACAGCATTCATAATCACATCGATCAACCTTGCTTTTGGTGATGCATAAATTGCATTCATCTTCTCTCTTAAGTCAATTTCCCTCCAGATACGTTTTTTAAACATAACGTCTGATTCACGGAGATTGGCGTAAGGAGTAACGCTTGCTTTAAATATATTATCCTTTTTGTAATATCCGTCTAACGGCCTTTCTATCTGAACTTTAGAACTTGCCTTAGGAGCTGCACCCTGTTGTGCCGGCTCTGCTGCCAGTACACTGTTCTCTGTCGAGGCAACAGCACGTGTAGAAGCCTTAGCTTTAGACGCCGTTGAACGGGTCTTAGTAGTGGCAGGCTTCTTTTTAGAAGCAGTTCTAGGTTTAGCTTGTTGTGCGAAAACACCAACACTTATCATTACCGAGAGCAAAATCAAGCTTATCCTCTTCATAAAACTTCCTTTTTTAGTTTGCACTTAATGCGATTGAATTTAATTGACGTTGTGAACCATCCGGACCAACTGCAACAATACCATCGAAGATAACTTTAGATCCAGGGGTGATAGTGTTGATAGCAGACTGCATAGCTCCGCTCAAAGTATTTCCAGATGTCTGTAATACGACAGCGTCTGCCCTAGGTTTCACGATTATTAGATTAAATCTGGTTACAGAGAAGTTAGCGTCAAACTCAAATCCTTCTAGTACTGCAAAAACTTTATTTTGAGCTTTAATCGCAACCGTAGGTAAGCTACCACCGGTTTTACCACCAAACTTTGCAACCGGGTCAGGAATACGTTTCACACGGAACCTTGAACTACCGATATTCTGGGTTTTTCCACCAATGTTAGCAGAAACGTTAACTGTAGCCTCTCCAGGAGAACTTACTTTTACAGTATAGCTGCCACCAGATCCTGAGATACTACCACCTGACATCGAAACATTAATGCTTTCTTTAGGAATACCAGGAGCCGATACAGAAACCGGGTTAGGAACTCCAATATAGAAAACGTTCATTTTGTCAGGAGACACAACAGCTGAAGGTCTTGCAACCTGATATTTTTGCTCAGGTGTCTCGTAATATTTGATCGATCCGTCAGTTTGTTTCACTGCAATCTTACCTTTCCAGGTAAACATACCTTCACGACCAGTGTTTACTGAATAAACGCCTCTTCCGTCTTTCACCTGTAAAGATGACCCATTTACAGAGATTGAAGGATTTGCCTTTGAATCATAAGCAGTTAAAAAAACTTCTGCAGTATAAGGCTGTCCCTGGATCAAGTAAGAAGTAGGAGCAACGGCTACGGCTGCGAATTTGTCAAGATTAACTACAGCCTGATCCATCTTACCAAAGATCTTCTTCACAACGTCAGACTCAGCGTTCTTAACGTCAGATTGCAATTTAGTAAGGATAGTCATCGCTGCAGTTAAAGGTGTACCTTCACCAAAATTAACCTCCGCCCAATCTTTGTTACCTTTTTCAGGATTTTTAGCTTCCAATGAAAAAGTAACGCTCTGACGTTCTTTGGCGTCTAACAGCGCCAGAAGCTTTTCTCTTGTCTCATTTACTTTTTTCTGAAGCTCTTCACCTTTTTTCTTATTTACCATAATACCAGGAGCGATATCAAGGTTAGAACGTTCAACCAGGTCTCCTGTCTCAGGGTCGATTCCCTGACCAGCAGTAGTAAACTCCTGTTTTAGTCCTTCAATGTAAGTATTAAGTTCTGCAGCAATGGATTGAGCTTGCTTAGCCTTCTCGTATAATGGTTTTGCACGAACCGGCTCCTCCTTCAACTTTGTTGCTTCAAAAGAGCTAAATAATTGCGTAACGCTTACATCAACGTTCTTCCGCGATGTTTCTAAACTATCGTTAATGTTTTTAAATGCATTTAATATAGTATCGGAAACGTTTAGTGCGAGCATAGCGAGCAATACCAAATACATGATATTGATCATCTTCTGCCTTGCTGTTTCTTTTCCTCCAGCCATTTTTTATTTCAAGCTTGTTTTTCTGAAAATTTAAATTAATAAAACCAATTTAAAATGCGCGTTAAACGCGAGGCTGATTCATTGCAGAAAGCATATTTCCGTAAACAGAGTTCAATGAAGCAAGGTTCTTAGCCAAACGGTTCACTTCATCTTTGAATTGTTTAGAATCGTCTAATGACTCATTGAAGTTTTGCATGGTCAAAGACAAGTTCTGATAGAATTTATTCATTGATTTCAAATGAGCACTTGAATCTTGTAACTCAAGTTCATAAACTGCATTTAATGCTGATAAATTCTTAGCAAGATTGTTTACCTGCTCATGATATGCTTTAGAATCAACATTCGTATTCGCCATTTCAGCCAGATTAGCTGTTGCTTTATCAAAAGCAGAGCTTAATTTATCAAAGCCCGCACCGGCAGTTTTAATTTTGTTAGAAAACTCAACTGTTGCCGCAGCAGCGTCAGCAGTATTAGAAATTGCAGCTACTTTATCACTGAAAGTACGTAAGCCAGTACCAAGGCTATTAATTAATTCAGGACCAATTTTAGCATCAGCTAACATTTTATCAAGAGCAGCAGTGTTTCCTGTTTCAACTTGTTGTTTTGGACGAATTGAAGCCTTAGGCAATTCTCCATCATAATCATCTGCTAATTCAGGATATACTCTGTGCCAAGCAGGATCTGGTTTTGGAGGGAAAAATCCTGTTAAGAAGAATAGAAATGCCTCTACACCAAGACCTGCACCAATCATAATGTTACCCCAAACCCCACCTAAGTGAAGGATTTTAAATAACGCACCAATAATTACAATGGTAGCTCCCCAGGAAATTGCAACGTGCAACCAATCGAATTTTTTCTTTCCAGCCATGTTTTTTTTTAAAAGAATTAAGGATAATATAAGTGTTATTTGTTATATGCTATTTTGCTAATGCTTGTCTCTGATGTCTCTTCCTGTGAACGCAGTTACACAACGGAAGCCGATGTAAGATTTTGCAGTATCTTGGTATTCGTAAGATTTAGTAGAGTTTTGCAGAAAGTATCCGATATCTTTCCAGGATCCGCCTTTAATAACCTTCCTTTTTAAAACCTCTGGATCATTTGCCTTAGCTTCGTAGTAAAAAGTCGGACTTAAATCGTGAGTAAAGGTTGATGATGATTCATCGTATGCTGAAGACGTCCATTCTGCTACGTTACCTGCCATATTGTACAAGCCGAAATCATTAGGAAAGTAAGATTTAACATTTACCGTGTAAGCTCCACCATCATCAATATAGTTACCCCTACCTGGCTTAAAGTTTGCCATCAAACAGCCTTTTGCATTCCTGATATAAGGACCTCCCCATGGATAATCATTTCCGATCCTTCCTCCGCGAGCTGCGTATTCAAATTCTGCTTCTGAGGGCAGTGAAAAAGGTAATCGGCTCAATCTTGGCATACCTTTACTCTGAGCGTAATTAGCATAGAGATTTGTACGCCATACAGTGAACGCTCGTGCTTGTCGCCAGGTAACACCTACAACAGGATACTCTGCAAATGCAGGGTGAGAGAAATAGCCTTCTACCAACGGTTCGTTCTGAGCATAAGAAAAATCTGCCAGCCAAACCAGAGTATCCGGATAGATGGCTACAGTATCTCTATAAATATTATCTGAACGTTTTCTATTCTTATCTCCTCTATGATTAGCAGCTTCTCTTTGAAGCATTATTGCAAAGTCATATTTTAGCAGACGCACATCAACTTCATTTCTACCGAAGATCTTGTCTTCTCCCTGGTAGTACATGTTCTGTAACTTAGAAGCATTAGTATTGCCCTTCTTTTTACTACCCCATATGGTAGCACCGTTACCAACCTTTTTCCAATCAATGTATTTAGTACCATCAGCGTTAGCGGTTGCACCCTTACCTTTTGATTTGATGTAAAATTGATCATCTTTCAGGTAATCGGTGATTGCTATAGAATCTCTTACCCAGTTAACAAACTGATGATACTCACTATTAGTTATCTCAGTTTCGTCCATAAAGAATGCCGGTATTGTAACCTGCTTATTTTGGGCTATCTGAGCAAAAGTTATATCCTGATCGGTTTGACCCATCACAAAAGTTCCTGCTGGTACATAAACCATACCCAAAGGAATTTGTGTTGTAGGAAGCCGCTTTTGACGTACTCCCACCAATTCTCCATTACTTGCTCTCCCGCACCCACTTACTGCCGCCATTATCACAGCAAGAGCTATAAAGTAAATTTTTCTCATTGTCACTTAGATAGTATACCTTGCAAAAAACGTTTCTAATATATTGAAAAAACTTATCTACAACCTAAATTTTTAACTTCAGCGCTAGTAAACACTGTTCTCAATATACTTATCACCGTAATGCACAAGTACCACCTGTTACGAGGTTGTGCGATGCAAAGTTTCTTGAATTTTACTTTTTTTATTAATAACATCTTTATCCTTAAGTGTTAAAGATATAAAACTTGAAATAAGAGCCGAAAAAAAAAGACTATTAAACGTTGAGAATGAGCCTGTAATGCAAATAGCCCTACAAGTAGAGCTATTTGAAATAAGTATTACTTAAAAGAAATTTTATTTATTAACCAACTTAATATACTGCTCAATAGCCATAGTCATGCTAGGAGCATTTGGTGTAGGTGCCGGAATATCAACAATAAGCTCTCTTTCTGCTATTGCCTTTTGAGTGCTGGCCCCAAATGCAGCTATACGAGTATTATTCTGCTCAAAATCAGGAAAGTTCTTATACAGAGACTGAATGCTGGAAGGACTGAAAAAAGCGATGACATCATAAAAGACCTCTCTCAGGTCAGACAGGTCACTACAAACAGTTCTAAATAATACAGCCGGAGTGAAATTGTATCCGTTTTCCTGAAGGAATTTTTGAGTTTCCTCCGCTGCTACATCTGAGCAAGGATACAGGAAACGCTCGGAAGCATGCTTCTTTAGAACTTCAGCTAAATCAGCTGCCGTTTGCTTTCCAAAAAATATCTTTCTCTTACGATATTGGATATACTTCTGAAGATACAGCGCAATTGTTTCAGACAAGCAAAAGTACTTTAGCTCCGAGGGTACCTCATATCTCATTTCTTCGCAAATGCGAAAAAAGTGATCAGCTGCGTTACGGCTAGTGAAAATCACTGCGGTAAAATCAGGAAGATTAATTTTCTCTTTCCTGAACTCTTTTGCCGGCACACCCTCAACGTGTATAAAAGAGCGGAAATCTACCTTCACATTATATTTCTTTGCAAGATCATAATAAGGAGATTTTTCAGTATCCGGTTTAGGAAGGGTTACTAGGATACTTTTTACTTTCTTTTTTCTTGCATCAATTGATTGCATACTGTCCTTTAGAATCTAAGAGCTTTAATTAGTACTAATAATGGGCAAATTTCGAGGGCACAAAGATAGATAAATAAATAGATTAAAGGAAACTTGTAGTTAGATAAAATATTTGTGATAGCCCTGAGAAATTGAAAAAAGTAAATAAGTATCAGCAATATAAGTGATACGTAGATATAAATAATACCGAATCGCCCTGCTGTGAGACTTAAAGCAATAACCACCGGTAAAAAAAGCAGGCCAGCGTTAAAATAAGTCAGAAACAAAATTGAAATATATTCACTTGCGATTTTCTCACCCTTGAATATAAAACCCAGACATTTAATCAGCAATACTTTCAAGGTGTAAAAAGCGATCACCATAACTGATAGCCGCAAGAACCAGTTTACTCCTACATAATCGTACGACAACTGGTAATACCGGCAGCACTGGTATAAGAACATGCCTATGATAAAGCCAAACAATAAATACAGGAATACAAAAGGCCATGAGCTGAAAAATTGCTCTTCCTTATTGATCTGACCAAGGATCCTGTTGCTGTAGAATGCGTGTATAATGGATGTCGACTCTTTTGTAAACCGGCTTTTAAGTATCGCAAAGAATACCAGGAGGATAAATAAGAATCCAATCACCCAGAGATCTCCCTTCTTCTTCAACTTCCCTTCGTCGTATTTCTGTATCTTTTTGGGAAACCTTGAGGCCCACTCCTTAAAGTTAAAGTCTTTAACAAGATATAACTTAAGCAGGCTGTCAACAAACCTGTTTGGTCTCTCCGGGTCAGGCCTTTTGATATTAACCATTGCCAGTGAATCGCCCACTGCCCGTATTGAGTCTTCTACCCTTCTGATCGAGTCTTTACGTTCCAGCCACCGCGCCAGATAGGCAGAATCCCTGAAAACGAACCTTCGACCTGAGGGGGCTTGCGGAGCCTGCTCAGAGGTACGTTGAAGAGAATCAGTTTGAGCTGAGATCTTAAAGACGCTAAGAACAATCAACAGAAACAGTACAATAACCTTTTTAAACATTAGAACAAAGTAACCAGGCCGAAGTGAATTTTTCCGCTTTGCAAATTTAGTGGATTATCTTTTTGATTTCCTAAAGCGTAACTGAGGGAAAATAATCCTGTTTTAACCCGTAGGTTAATACCCGCCCCAAAACCAAGGGGATAATCTTTAGTAGCAGACGAAACAGTCGACCTCCTTAAAATTCCCTGATTGATAAACGCAAACAGATAAGAAGTATTTTCAACCAGTAACCGATATTCGGCATTGAAATAGGAATAAGAGCTAGCCAGTAACGATTGCTCGTTAAATCCCCTCAGGCTGCTAAAACCTCCTATCCTGTAGAGCTCGTTATCAAAAAGATTCTTCCCTATCAGAATACCGGTTTCATTGTTAAACCTGAAAATGCTTCTCACCGAAATAGGGTAATAAGTATCTGTCCTTGAGTTTATTCTATACTGCCTGCTCACCCTATTTACATTATCAAAACCAGTCGACATGCCTGTAACTCTTCGTTTACCTGACTCTAAACTCAAAGTGAAAGACATTCCCCGGGTAGGTGAAATGGTCGAGTTCAGGCTTTGATGTAAGAAACCCAAGCCATAGGTAGTTGAACCAGTATTGCCAAAACTAGAAGAAGAGTTATTTACCGTATCTGCATCTATTGTTGAACCCGACCGATTTTGGAGAAGTAGTGATATACTGCCACCCGGTAGTCTGTAATTGAAAGAGGCCCGTGAATGGATGTTTTGAAAATCAACTCCTTGTTTATACAAATCAAAACCTAAAGCCAGCCCGAAAGGCGTAGAAAACAGCTCGCTGAGATGAAGTCCCAGGTTCAGCTCTTTACTCTTCTGAGGCAATCCTTTATAGTTGAAATCGAATTGCTCTGCTCTTCCGAAAGGATTCTGCAAATAAAGCTTCAAGTCTCCTACAAACTTAAGCCTGCCAGAATTATCATCGGGTAAAAAACCTAACACTCCATCAAATTGATTGGTTGATTGCTTCTCCAAAAATAAAGTAACCCGGGCTTTATTACCTGAAAACTTTAACATAGGAGACTTTACAGACCTTATAAATGGTAAGTTCTTCAGGCGATCTTCCATTCTATCCATAGAGCTTTGACGAAAAGCTTCCCCTTGTTTCACATCTAAAAAAGATTCAAGATACCGTCGTGACACTTTTGAATCTCCCGCTATCTGCAAAGAATCGAAAACAACAAAGTTACCCCTCTCTACCCGCAAAGCGCCTGCAAGTGTTGACACTCCCAATTGTACGCTGTCTAGCCTTAGTATAGCAAAAGGATATCCTCGTTCAGAATAAACCATTACCAGTTTTTGGAACAACTTTTCCAAATCATCAGGAATAAAATTAACCTTCTGAAAGTCCTTGTCAGAATAACCCGCCTGGGTAAGATAATTTGCTGGTATATTACCTCTGGAAATCCTGGTGATCTGAAAAATGTTATTGGGAGTAATCGCAGCAATCACCTTCCTGTTGTTCCATTCAACTTTACTTACCTCTGCCATTAAATATCCCTCTCCTCTCACTTCAGCTAATACCTCCTGGATCTTTCTTACTACTGAAGCACTATCTGATAATGATAACTCTCCAATTTTACTTAAAAGCCGAAACCCGGGATCATTGCTTTTAAAGCTGAGGGAATAGGTTTGAGACATCAGCAAAGGCTGAGAAACGAAGAATAGAAGAAGCAAACATATAAATCGCTTCGATCCTTTAATGGTGTACAATAAGCAGATTTTCAAGTCTTGCCAATTCAAGCCTAATAATAAAGATTTTTGCTATAAATAATAGAAATCAATGATAGGTTTTACGCGCAATCTGACGCGTAATCTCATCGAGCTCGCAGCCGCTTAGCTCCAGAAGTTGAATAAGTTCTTTAAGATCACCATGCTCTGCTGCTTTTATCGTTTCTATTAAAGCCAGAATGTTAGCCAGCGGTTTCCGAATATAGTGTGAGTTGATACGGGCGATCTCCCTCAAAACATTATTTTGTTTAAGGATCTGCTGCTGATGTTCTTTAATCTCCGTATGGTCTTGCATAGCTCCACACATTCTGATAGGCTTACCCGAAGCGTTGCGCAAAATAAAACCAGCCTCCTTGATATGAGCATAAGAACCATCCGCTTTCAAAAAACGGTACTCCGCATTCCATAATCGATTTGTTGGGTTGCTCAGGCAGGTCTCTAATGAAGAAACTACTTCTGACAAGTCTTTAGGATGCACCTTTTCTTCCCACCATTCTAATCCTGTTACCGAATCCCGGTAGCCAAAAATTTTTTCCAGTCCTTCTCCCCAATAAAGTTCATCGCTTAATATATCCCAATCATAGATAGCGTCCTTTGAAGCTTGGGTTACGAGCTTATATCGCTGTATATTCATCTCTAGATACTCACGGGTCTGGTGGCTTTCGATAATTATCTGAGTAAATGTAGCAACACGTCTTATAAGCTCATCTTCTACCTCTGAGGGCGTTTTTTTATTATTATAAAATACCGCAACCGTTGCCAAAACGTCATCCTTCTGATTAACGATAGGATACGACCAGCAAGAAGCTATGCTATTTTCTCTGGCAAAATCTTTAAAGAGTTCGTTAGCATTAGAATAGTTTATATCGGGAATACCAGAACTTTTTTTATAATAAGCAGCTGTCGAACATGTACCCACAAAATCCGGAGCTATGGGAAACCCCTCCTGAAATAAGGCGATAAATCGGGGGACTTTAGGTGAAGACAAAGGAAAAATCAAACTTTGCTTCTTATTCACCAGGCTTACTGATAAACGCATTTCCGGGTAAACCTTCGTTAATTCACTAAGGTAGAAGTCGATGATGTGCTTTAGACTGAAATCAGAGATGGTATTCATCTTTAGTACACTCTTCTCCAGTTTTAGATTGAGCTCCTGTAATTTGCTGTCGCTAATATCTTTGAAGAAAATAGTCAGGTTATTCTCGAAAGGATAAGCCGAAACCTCGAACCAACGATTAATGGACCTGGTAAAACCAGCAACTTTAACATGAGTATTTTCACAAAAAGCTTTCTCGTAAGCTTTGAAAAAAATGCTTGCTTCCAGCCTGAAAAAGAGCTTCCGTAGGGAATGACCCTTAATTACTTTACCTTCCAGCTGAAGGAGCTCTACTGCTCTTTCATTATAATCTAAAATATTATACTCTCTGTCTACCAGTATGAAGCCATCGAGAAAATTTTCGCTAAGGTTCTTTATCCTGGACAAAGCAGCAATTTGAACTTCTGAATTTAATCGCTTTTCCTCTGTAATATCGCGGACGGAGGTATAGAAGAATTTATCTTCAGGATTAAAACTGCGGTGCCATGCTAGCCATCTGTATTTACCATCGGCATACCTAAACCTATTTTCTACTCTGGAAGAGATAGTATTGACATTTGATTGGAGAGCAGCAGGTAGACTATCTTCAGAATGAAGGAACGAAATAATAGGCTGAGAACAAAGTTCTTCTTCTGAATATCCTAATGCCCTTTGAAAAGCAGGATTAACAAGTTTGAAGTATCCGTCCAGGCCTTCTACACACAACATATCATTCGAAAAACGGAAAAACTTGTCTGCTTGCATCGCTAGGGCGTATCTTGGTTGTATTATCCTTTTCGTTTCTGTCCTAATCTGAAGTATAGAATTAGGACAAAGTCTAATTCTGGCAACCCGTGCTTACGCAGCGACCCATTTCAGGTTACAAATATTTGAACGGCAGGCTTTATATTCAATCATCACAGTGGATTATATAAAACAAGGGCACTCTTTGAAGTGTTGTTAGCCATATGGAAATATTCGACATCCAAATAATGCTTAAGGACGGGAGCCTGGCCCCTTATCAAGTTCAAAACGAGCGTGATTCTGATATATTTAAAGTATTTGAACAAGAGAAACATGTTGCAAGCTTTACGGCATCCAGAGATGGAAGCTGGAATTTAAATGAAAATCCGGGAAACATTGACGAAGATCTTGAGCATCGGCTCGTTAATCAATTGAACGGCTTAAGATATTAACTCACGAAGCAGCGTAACTAGCGTAATTGCAAGATACTGGCAGGCTTCCTAAGCTTCAATGGAATTCTTATCAGAGCATGATCTTCTGGGACTTTCTACAAGGATAGGAAGCCGGCGGTCTTCCATTTTTAATTTTAAAGAAACATCCAAAGATAAGAACGCTTCATAGCTTGCCTAAGTTTTAACCCTATCTGAACCATATCTTCACCGTATTTTGACCGACTCTCGTTCGACTCGAGTGGTACAAAATACTAACAAAGAAGCCTTCACATACATTTCGTACAGGTTAAATAAGACCTTATATTATCCATGATGTACTGGGCCTTTCTACTGGCGGACAATCCAACGATGGTTAGAGAGAGCTTCGCGCCTGATTGAGAGACCCAATCGAAAAATTACTAGTTCTCCTGGAAAGATGGAGATGGAAAGTTAGAATATGCGAAAAGCCTATTGAATAAAGTGGCAGTAAAGGCGGCCTTTATCCAATGGGCTCTTTTGAGATTATAAGGCTTTCACCTCGATATGAAGGAGTTTAAAAATACCTGGGACTTAGCGATCGGAAAATCCTTCTTGGGAAAGTAATACCCAGGGTAATTTCATGCGAACCGTTTTGAATTTTACTCAATTCATTTAAGTTGTAATCGTAAGAATATCCCAATCTCAGATTATCAATAAGAAAGAGTTGAGCCACCGCTGAAACAGAGTTCGTCTCACTTAGGCTCTGGTTCTTAGCATAATCTTTTTCCCAAAGTTTTAAACCTTGGCGGTAAGAGCCACCGATCCAGAACCTATCCCGGAAAATAAACATAGAATTTATATCAAGACTTGTAGGTCCTTTAAAGTCCTCCTTAATCAAAACGCTAGGCCGGATCTTAATGTCTTCATTTATCCCTAAAACAGTACCTGCAATAAAATAGAGATGTTTATCATGCTTTATTACAGCCGCGTTGTCGGTCTCGTTACCCATTAATTTGGATGCAAAGTCAAAATCAGCGAAGATATCCATTAAAGATATTCCAACATATGCTTTATTACTGGAATAATAAATTCCAAAGCGAGCATCAGGTATAAAGCTATGAGTAGTTCCCTGCGACACGTATGAATCGGTACCATCAATAGCACTCAACTTGTTGTAATCAAGTCCGTATTGAGACAAACCAACTCCTAAACCGAAAGCAAGACGGCTTGATCCCTCATCATTTAATTGCAGACGGTAAGAGTAATTGACATAAGCAGAGTTAGCACTTTGGGGTCCCAGCTTGTCGGACGTAAGTTGAAGACCTATGCCCATCCTCTTTGTTTCCGGGTCAATCAAACCATCGATGGATACCTGGCCAGTCTTAGGCGCATCTTCAATTCCCATCCACTGAGCCCGCAGTCCCATTTGCCCAAACCACTCCTCCTTGTAACCAGCATAAGCAGGATTTACACTTAAAGAATTAAAAATATATTGAGTAAACTGAATGTTCTGCTGTGCTTTTACATTATCAATGGCAAAAACCAGCACTGCAGCTGCAGTTAAAACAATTCTGACAATAGTTTTATTTATCACCTCTAATTCCTCCCAATTAACGTTTTATTAGAACCCATCCTTTTTTAACATCAGTATTGCTACCCTTTTTCAGCTTAACCACAAAATAGTACGTACCGGCGTTTAGTCCCTCACCTGTCCATGTGCTTTGATAGTTGGGGTTCCTGTACACTTCATTTCCCCAGCGATTGTATATAGTAAGATCAGCGCTGTCATAATCTTCTGCTCCTACGATCACAAAAGTGTCATTCTTACCGTCACCATTCGGCGTAAATACATTTGGAAGAATATATCCAATTACCTTGATGCTGACTAGCGCAACATTAGTGATGTTCCCCATGTCATCCTTTACCTGATAAGTGAATTGATCCCTGCCAATGTACCCTCCTTCAGGCGTATAGGTAACAGAACCGTCAGGATTTACCTTAAGGGTTCCGTGAGTTGGGTTTGCAACAATTACCACTGAGGCAGGGTCAAGCTTAAGACTTTCGTCGCTCGTGTCGTTATCAAGGATCTTAATTATAAGATCTCTCGAGTTCTCTACTTCTCCATGATCAGCTACTGCAACAGGATCATCGATTCCTACTTTAACCTCTGTTGGATCACCAATTACCGGAGTAAGCGGATTATCTGAAGGAACAGGTGCCAGCGAGGGACCTGTTGGAGGGGTACCTGTAGCATAAGCTATATTAGAAACCTTTCTTGCATCAATATCTGCCTGAGTAACAATATGAGCAGCAGTGATAGCCGTGGAAGTAGCTCCCGGAGCTAGCGAGGCAATAACGCCTGGGGATGAAATTGCTGCATTCGGATCTGTCACGGTCACATTTGTTAGAGTAACATTTCCGGTATTGGTAACCTTAATAAGGTAATTAATAGAGGATCCCAGGATATAAGGGCCTTTTCCTGTGATCTCTTTTGTCACACTTATTGATGGAGTTGGATCAATAGTGATATCTGTTGGTTCCGTTGCCGGCGTAGAAAGATCTGAATCAGAAGGCTGAACTACAGGAGGGCCTACCGGAGGTGTACCTGTTGCAACGGCTACATTACTAATCTTACCCGCGTCGATATCCGCCTGAGTAATAGTATAAGTTGTTGTAATCACCGACGTGGCTCCTACTGCCAGACTTGCTATCGTTCCTCCTGAGGAGATCGGTGCCTTTAGGTCCTCTACCTTTACTGGAGAAAGCGTAACATTTCCGGTATTCTTGATCTCAATCTCGTAAGTGATTACGGAACCAAGCTTATTTCCATTAGTCGAGCTTTTAACCTTCTTGAATACCGATAGTTTAGGATCGGCGCTAATGATCGTCTCAGTTGGTTCGAGCACAGGTGTGCTAAGATCTGAATCTGATGCTTGATTAATAGCAGGGCCTGTTGGAGGTGTTGCTACAGCTAAGGCAACATTACTAACCTTCCCAGCGTCTACATCCTCTTGCTTGATGGTATAGGTAGTAGAAAGTATGACTGATGCACCCGGGTCCAGCTTTGCGATGGTGCCTCCCGAAGCGATAGGAGCTTTCGAATCGGTTACGGTAACCTGTGAAAGTGTAACATTTCCAGTATTCTTAACTTCTATTTCGTAGCTAATCACAGAACCAACCTTTGTTCCATTACTTAAACTTTTCACGGTCTTATGCAGGGAAATCTGGGGATCAGAAGGTATTATGGTTTCGGTCGGCTCGAGAACGGACGTAAGAAGATCCGCGTCGGATAGTTGACGAATTGCAGGGCCTGTTGGAGGTGTACCAACTGCAACAGCAACGTTGCTTATTTTACCAGCATCAATATCTGCTTGTGTTATGGTATAGGTGGTGGTGATCAGCGGCATACTTGCTCCAACAGATAGGCTCGCTAGCGTTCCTCCTGATGTTATCGGTGCTTTATCATCGGTTACCTGAACTTGTGTAAGACCCACATTACCGGTATTCTTAACCAATATTTCATAGGTTATTACTGATCCAGCCTTTAACCCATCACTTAAGCCTTTTACCCTCTTTAAGACAGATAACCTGGGATCTGGAGTAATTACCGTTTCGGTAGGTTCAGTTGCAGGGGTAGAAAGATCTGAATCTGAAGGCTGACTAATTGCTGGTCCGCTTGGAGGAGTACCAACTGCCAATGCCACATTACTTACTTTACCGGCATCTATATCAGACTGCGTTATGGTATAAGTGGTTGTAATGAGTGGCATGCTCGCTCCTACAGCCAGCGAGGCAACTGCATCTCCTGATGTTATCGGAGCTTTATCATCAGTAACCTTTACTGAAGAAAGGGTAACATTGCCTACGTTCTTAACGGCAATCTCATAAGTAATTACTGAGCCTAGTGATACACCGTTACTTAAACTCTTTACCCTTTTGTATACCTGTAACTTTGGTTCAGGGGTAATAGTTACGTCTGTCGGCTCGAGAGGAACTGTATTAAGATCTGCATCAGAGAATTGTTCGACAATCGCTCCTACCGGTGGCTTTCCTACGGCTTTTGCTACGTTAGTGATCTTTCCCGCATCTACATCTGCCTGGGTAATAGTATAAGTAGTTGACACAACAACGGTTTCTCCTACTTCAAGGCTTGCAATCGTTCCTCCCGACACTATCGGTGCCTTGCTGTCTGTTACGGTAACAGGAGAAAGGGTAACATTACCGGTATTCTTTACTTCAATATCGTAAGTGATGACAGAGTTTACTTTTGTGCCATCGCTATAGCTCTTTACCTTTTTGAATACAGTTAATTTAGGCTCAGGAGCAATTATAATATCAGTAGGCTCATCAGGAGTAACATTTGAAAGATCTGCATCTGATACTTGTTCTACCGGAGTTCCAACAGGTGGTGTACCAATGGCTTTAGCAACATTGCTGATCTTTCCTGCATCGATATCTGCTTGCGTGATGGTATAAGTAGTTGTAACAATCTCAGTTTTTCCTACTTCCAGCTTTGCAATAGTGCCGCCAGTTGTTATTGGAGCTTTAGGATCTTCTACTTTAACGGGAGCGAGAGTAACATTTCCAGTATTCGTTACTGCAATCTCGTAAGTAATTACAGACCCTAATTGTGTTCCGTTAGTCTGTCCTTTTACTTTCTTTTCTACAGCAAGCTTAGGTTGGGCAGTGATGGTAGTTTCGGTCGGCTCAAATGCTGGCGTTTTTAAGTTCGCATCGGATACCTGTTCAATTGTTTTCAAGTCCGGAAGGGTACCTTTAGCCACTGCCACATTACTTACTTTCCCTGCGTCTACGTCTGTCTGGGTTATGGCATAGCTGGTAGTGATTATACTTGCAGTTGCGCCCGGAGCTAGACTCGCTATCGTTTCACCAGAAGTTATAGGCGCTTTGTCATCTCTTACTACTATAGGAGCAAGCGTTACAGTACCGGTGTTTTTCACCTTAATTTCGTAACTGATCACAGAACCAGCTTTTGTACCGTCGCTTAAGTTTGAAACAGTTTTTTCGACTTGAAGGTCAGCAACACTGATCGTTACAGTTATTTCATCAGATTCGACTCCATCGCTGGTGACCAGTTTGTACCCGTAGGTATCAGTACCAGCATAGTTGGCGTTAGGAGTATATTCAATTGTACCTGTGGAATTACTTATGATCCGAGGCGTGCCATTTAAAGGGTTTTTCGTAATGACAATTGTAGTTCCGGTTCCACTAGGTCCATCGTTCGTTTTTACATTTGTGGTTACGGAAGAGTTCTTTTGTACGTAGTCATTGTCTGCTGTTCCAACTGGTTTAACATTAATGGTTACGGTTATCGGATCTGAAACTACACCATCTTTAGCTAAAGTGTAGGTGTAAGTGTCTTTACCTATGAAGGTTGAAGCTGGAGTGTATATTACTTTTCCCCCTTGGAATTTAGTGGTGCCTTGTTTAGTGGTTGGTGAAACTGCTTGAACAATAATTCCTGCAACACCTTTAGCCACATCATTGTCTAATACCGGAGTGGATTTAGGATTACCTATAGTTGTAATATCAGCATCAGGTGATCCTATCGGTTTCACATTGAGTGTAAAGGTTACAGGAGAAGATTTATCTTTCCCCCCATCAGCGGTTCCTCCATTGTCCTCCAGTACTACAGTTACCACTGCCTTGCCTGCAGCGCCTGGTGCTGGTTCGAAAGTAAGTTGACCTGCTAAAGTGAGCGCTGGCTGAGCGCTAAATAAGCCGGGATTATCATTTGTTAGATTGAACGCAATAAGACTTTGAGTAGATTCGTTCGGACCTGTGCTCATTCCTGTTGCCCATCCAGCTACAGTCTTAACTCCTGTATTCATATCCACAGCTTGGTCCTGACCTTTAGTAAATGCAGGAGGATCATTTACCGGTTTAACGTTGATCTTTACTAATGCGTTTGTTGTAGAATAAGCAGTCCCATCAGATGCTTTCCAGCTAAAGGAGATTTGATTGTCGCCAAAGAAATCTTTTGCAGGCTCAAACGTAAGTTTTACGATATCTGCCACTGCTATTTCCTGGTTTACGGTAATGGCAACTCCATCATACTTAAGAGTACCATTTGAAGGAAGAGAAGTGATCTGGATTTTGTTTAAAGCGTCATTATTGGTGTCTGTGTATTTATTTTGAAAATCAGCAAGAGTGAACGTGTAAGTGTTATCCTCAAGAATCTCTATCTGAAGATCATTAACCGTTGGAACTGTGTTTGAAATGGTTAAACTAACTACGGCATCAGTTGAATATTCAGTCCCATCGGTAGCTTGCCAGTTGAAGCTATCTGGATCGATAGAATTGGTATTAGGCACATAAGCTATTGTAGCAAGGTTTGCTGCAAGAATTTCATCACCGACGACAAGATTTACCATACCTGCACCCTTATCTCCTTTCAGTACTCCCTTTGCTGGCAACTTAGTTATCTTAATTTTGACCAGAGGGTCGTTGTTCGCGTCGCTATATTGAGGTGAAATATTAAATTTCGTATTGGTAAGAGGAGAAAGGGTCTTATTCTTAACGACTGTCTCAGAAGTCTTTTGAACAACAGGTTTGGTGTTAAGAAAGGTAAGGCTTACAGCAGCTACATTATCTGCCCAGTCCGTTCCGTTATATCCGTTCCACTCGAAGTTTACAGGACCAATGTAATTTATGGCAGGGACGAACTCGATACTTCCAACACTAGCCCAGGGAATAACCTGAAGATTGGTAATAGCCACCCCATTTAATCTTAACTCACCTGCTGCAGGAGCAGGGAGTGAACTAAAGCGTACAGAAGTAGGAGTCGCTAGAACATTGTTAACTTTAAATTTGGAACCAAAGTCAGTTTGGCTGAAAGTTATTTTAGTGTTTTTTTGAACTGGAGATTTGGCAATCGGGTCAACTGTTGGTTTAGGAGCAATTACTTTAGCTGTGATTGGTGCCTTATTTGACAACATCCCATAATTATCCTTAAATGTATATTCGGCTGTTACCTCACCAGTGTACCCGAGTGCTGGAGTAAAAGTAACTAAGCCATTAGCGTCAACAGCAAAAGTGCCTTTATTGACCACTTCAAATTTACTGTCAATGATATTAGTTGAAGGATCTAAGTCCACTGACCCTACTAAAAAGTCACCGTTTGTCGAATTTACTTTCGGGTTATCGTTATTTGAAATTATATTAAGTGATTTAGTCGTATTAATAAGTGTATTTATCTCATCCTGAACGGCTAATGGATTTTTCAAGCTACTTGCGGATGGAGTAATTAGCACGTTGCGAATTTCATGATTATTTCGTTGGTCACCCGTGGAGCCGGAAAAACCTCCTTTTAGCTCCAGAGGTATCCGACTATCTTCTATCTGATAAATAACATTATCCAAAACCTTGATCCAACGAGCATTGCTTCCTCCTATAAAAACTTCGGCATTAACATTAAACCCGGTATTGGTTCCTAAAAGCTTTTGAATATCTAAGCGTACTTTGCGATATTCAGGATCATTTTCACTAGTCGTTCTTTTATTGGTGGCAATATTAAAAAAATCTGCTGAAGGTAATCGATAAGTCGGGTTCGGGGTCGGTTGCGTATAATCATCTCCTGTTATTTTTCCACCAATAAAAGGATAAGCACTAGAACCAACTCTTTCCCCATTAGGTCCGACAGCCCCCCTAACGGAAATGCTTCCTCCTCCGTTCAAATTTCTGGTAGAATAGTCATTCCCATTTATATCTTTGAATCCGCCACTCTTATTCTCATTTGTAACACCAAAGTTCCCATACTCATCTATTCCTATAGCAAGAAAGCCACCCTTCATTCCCGGCTTCCCTAGCTTTTGAGAGTATCCTAACCCCCCACCAAACTGTCCTGCTTCAAAATCGCCAGAGGGTGCAAATAGAAAGAATGTGATTCCGTCAGCTTGGTTTCCTCCCCAGGTAAAAAACTCAAATTCGATTTTCAAGCCTTTTGCAACAGGAAAAGTTTGATCTATGTAGCAGTATCCAGTTTGGTTTATTGTATTATCAGTTAGTCGTAATACTCCAGCATTTAATGGGTCTCCGTTGTTACTGGTCAACTTAGCATCCCCGCCTAAGACAATTCCAGCAGTACTCGAAGTTTTAAAAGAATTATAATACGGGAATTCCTGCGCGGGTACGTCTCTATAGACAAATAGCGCAACAATCAATAAAGGCAGAAAAAGTAAACGTTTTTGCATCTGTGGTTTGCTTATGAAAGCTTTTTGCATTCCCGCGGCTATTGAGCCATCCGGGAAGTTAATTGCGTTAGGTGGTAGCTAAACAAAATTAGTTCTAACAAAGAGGAATATGACTACCTTCTTCATTAGAACTAAATTGTAAACCCTAAATTCTATTAACTAAACTCATCTAACAGCACGGCATTTGCGAAATCTATGCCAGCTGTTTTCTGCTATTTCAGCCTCCTGTTCTTCCTGAACTTATAACCGTCTTTATTATCCTAGGGATTATGAAAAATTTAGGATCAGGAGAAATCATTAATTAAAAAAACTTTTTCGCCTTATTACAAACTACTAGTATTTCAAAGCCTTCAACATTTAAGTGTAGAAATTTTTTCCCCATTTTTCACCTAAACATCTCGAAATCGGCACTATAGATCTTTTCTCAACACTTCCAAGGGAGGCCGGTTAAGAATGCCCCGGATATTAAAGAGCCCTATAATGACCGTTAGCATTGAAATAGCAACAAACAAGACCAATGCAGGAGAAAGATCAGGTGCAAAGGCGGTCTTAAAACTAAACTTAGCTAATGCCCAGCTAGCAAGGATAGAGAGCAATATTCCGGTAAAAGAAGCTAAGGCCCCTAGAAAGAAATATTCGAGAGCGGTGATTATGAGTATTTGCCGCCTTTTTGCGCCCATTGTTCGTAACAGGACACTCTCTTGTATCCGCTGGTATTTACTTATAAGAACAGATGCTATTAGCACTACAACACCGGTAACGATACTGAAAGCCGCCATGAACTTTATCACGAAGCCTATTTTAGTCAGGATCTCGTCGAGCACACTCAGCACGAGTGTTAGATCAATAACAGATATATTCGGAAATTTTTGAACCAACTGTTGCTGAAAAGATACTGAAGCTTTGCTATCAGGCACTCTAGTTATCAGCACATGAAATTGAGGAGCATCTTCCAAAACTCCTTTCGGAAACAGCACCCTGAAATTAGTTTGAATACGGTTCCAATCTACCTCTCTAAAGCTTCCAACGATCGTAGGGACCAAGGCTCCCTGCACGTTAAAGGTCAGGGTGTCTCCAACGTTAACACGTATCCGGTTAGCATACTGTTCTTCAAGGGAGACGTAAATCGTACCGTCTTTATCTGTATTTCCACGCCATTTGCCTTCGCTAATTCTTTCGGCCGCAGTTAAGGTATCACGAAAGGTAACACGGAGTTCTGAACCGAATGCTTTTGGGGAAATTTTCGAGCTGCTGTCTTTTTTAACTTCCGCAGCGGTTTTGCCATTTATTTCTTCAATCCTTACTGTAATTATCGGCACCTGTTGAATTATTGGCAGCCTATTCGCCTGTGTAACACGAGCAATTTCTTGCTTTTGTTCCGGCTGAATATCAAAGAGGACTATATTTGGCTGATTCCCGCTTGCGGAAAGGCTTACCCGTTTTATTAAAATGTCTTGAACAAGAAAAAGAGTGCTGATAAAAGCAGTACCAAGACCGATAGTGACAATCAATATAAGTGTTTGATTATTGGGGCGAAAAAGATTGGCCAAACCTTGCCGCAACAGGTAACTACCTGAAGTGGGAAAGAAACGGCGAACCATCCAGACAAGAAGGGAAGCTATACCGGTAAGCACCAGGAAAGAAACGATCACACCTGCCGTAAAGATCAGTGCCTGTTTTATTCCGTCAAGCTGGAAATAACCAAAAGCAACTATAAACAAAAGCACGAGAGCGTAAACAAGCCATTTTAAGGGATCGTTTATTTTGCTGGCCCCTTCATGTACAACGCGAAGGGTATTTAGAGGCGAGATTTTGCGAATAGAAATTAAAGGAAGAAGCCCAAACAGAACTGAAATAACTAAACCAAGGAGAATCCCCTGCCCTATCGCAGCCCAAGAGATATTAGAGCTTATCGCAACCGGTAGGATGTCCTTCAGTACTAGGGGAAGCAACTGTTGTACTAATGTTCCTATTGCGGCTCCAATAATTCCGCCTATGAGTCCGATGCCTGCTATTTGGATCAGATAGATCAGAAAAGCTTCCCATCCCTTCAGACCCAGGCAGCGAAGAACGGCAATAGAATTTATTTTTTCCCTGATATAGATATGAATTGAACTTGCTACACCAATACAACCTAAAAGTAAGGCGATAAATCCTACAAGGGATAGAAACTGGGTGAGATCTTCAAATGACCTTCCTGTATCCTTTTTCTGCGAAGCGATGGTGTCGTAATCCAGACCTTCCTTCTCAAGTTTGCCACTTATATTTTTTAGCGTTTTCTCGACTTGGGTAGCGTTGCCGATCCTATAGAAATATTTATAATTTACCCGGCTCCCCCTTTGCATTAATCCTGTCTTTTGCAGATACCTAAAGGGAATATATACAATGGGAGCAATAGAGGATGAAAGACCTGTTTGTCCGGGTGCCTTGTTTAAGACGCCCGCTATCTCGAATGAAAGCTCGCCTACTTTGATCGAGTCGCCAACTTTCGTGTTAAACTGAAGCATTAAAGTTTTATCAACTAATGCGTCTCTTCCCTGCCTGAAAGTTTTACCTGCAGCGGCCGGCTCTGTCTCGATTTCCCCATAATAAGGGTAATTGCCCTCTAATGCCCTGATTTGAACAAGTCTGGTACCGCCAGCTGTAGGAAAAAGCACCATAGAAGCAAAGCTTTGTTCTTTTGAACGATCGTTTCCAATAGAATCCAATAGAGGAACAATTTTGTCAGATGGCTTTTTATTTGAGGAAACAACGAGATCTGCCCCCAGTAGTGTTGCTGCCTGATCATCAATATCTTCAGCAAGATTATCTCCAAAAGAATAAATGGCTACCAGGGCGGCTATACCAAGGATAATAGATGAAATAAAAAGAAAAAGCCTGGAACGGTTACGGCGACTATCGCGCCATGCCATTTTAAAAAGCCAGGGAAGATTTAAAGGTCTTTTACTTTCCATCTTTAAGCGCTTGTTACAAATTCATCACTGATAATTGCACCGCCCTTAATGCGTATTATCCTCTGAGTTTTTTGAGCGAGATCCATGTCGTGCGTTACCAAAACCAGGGTTGTGCCTTGCTCATGATTCAAATCAAAAAGCAATTTTACTATGCGGGCGCTTGTCTCGGCATCGAGGTTACCGGTTGGCTCATCAGCAAATAGGATCTTAGGACTATTAGAAAAAGCCCTGGCAAGCGACACTCTCTGCTGTTCTCCTCCGGATAGTTGCGATGGGTAATGATGACCTCTTGAAGCCAGACCTACCTTATCAAGCAGATCCAACGCACGGCCTTTTATATTCTTTTCGCCTCTCAATTCTAAGGGAACCATCACGTTCTCAAGAGCTGTAAGGGTAGGTAAGAGCTGAAAATTCTGGAAAATGAATCCCACATGTTCATTACGTACCTGAGCTCTCTTATCCTCGCTCAACTGATCAATTCGTAAACCGTTTAATTCTATGGAGCCAGAAGAACTTCTATCGAGCCCGGCACACAAGCCTAGCAAAGTAGTTTTGCCACTACCGGAAGGGCCAACAATAGAAACGGTGGAGCCTGCCTCTATTGAAAAATTTACCTCATTTAATACCGTTAAATTTTTCCCGGCACTCTGATAGGTTTTACCTAGATTTTCAACTTTTAATATTTTATCCACTAGTTTAGCTTGTGTTTGTTTTATTTGTTTGATTCCTATCTTAGGAGAATATTACAAATCGTATGTAAAACTATTGTAAGAGGGGCATGTTTAAAACTCTTACAAAGATTTAGCACTTGTTGCTTTAAAATTACTTTGATTCCGTTTATGCAAAGATTACCCATTATCCTCCTGGCATTATTACTGATAGTAGCGTCGTGCTCTGGTAACAAGCCTGAGAAAGAGAAGCAAAGTGAGAAAAAAGAAAAAATGACAGAGATAAAAAACCTTGTATTTTTTGGTAATAGTTTAACAGCTGGGTATGGGCTGGAAGATCCGTCAGACGCATTTCCTGCAGTGATACAGAGAAAAATCGACTCTCTAAAACTCCCTTATAAAGTAATCAATGCAGGCTTAAGCGGTGAAACCACAGCAGGTGGCAAAAGCCGTATAGACTGGTTACTAAAACAGAAAGTGGATGTATTTGTGCTCGAGCTGGGCGCGAATGATGGTCTTCGGGGCATCCCTGTCACCGAAACGAAGAAAAACCTTCAAGCTATTTTAGACAAGGTAAAAGCTAAATATCCAGAAGCTCAATTGATCCTATTGGGAATGGAAATACCTCCTAATATGGGAGGCACCTACGTTCAACAATTCCGGTCGATATTTAGACAAGTGGCAGAAGCAAATAAGATTCCGTTCGTCCCATTTTTATTAGAGGGAGTCGCTGGCAATGTAAAGCTTAATTTAAAAGACGGCATACACCCTACAGCAGAAGGATATAAGATCGTAGCTGAAAATGTATGGGAAGTCCTGAAAGAAGAACTTTAATTCGGAACATGCATTTTCATTAAGAATTATCATAACATCTTCGCCTCTTGGCATGATATTTCTGTTCTCATAGAATCTACCTCAAATGCTATGAAAACCTTAATAATAACATTGACTGCTTCGCTAATTTTATCGGTTTCATCTTTTGCTCAAAGCAAAAAAGATAGTTTGAAACTGCGGGCCGACCTTGACGCCATCCGTCAAGGCAAACAAGTAAAGTCAGGTAAAACAAAAAGTGTGGTGCGGGCTAATACACCGGTGGCTAAAGTTGATACTGGTGCTATCAAATCGGGCACTCCAACCCCTATTACGCCTACGCCTAACAACCCTAATCCTCATGACCCACGCCCAAGCGTAATTAACCCTAACTCTTCTACCACCCCTCCGGAAAATCCAACAGTCCCTCCTGGCTCACCTAAAGGACCCGAATTTGATCCGAACAAAAAGAAAGAATAATAATTCTTAAAAAGCTGGGTTACATTTCCACCTACCGCGTATTAATTTAAAAGAAACAAAAAGTATATGACAGCAAAGAATATCCCCTAAGCAAGCAACAACACTTAGCGCAAAACAATCGCTATATATCATCTAAAATTAACAAAACACGATTTTTTCACGAAAAACCAATTGCTGAAATTTCTATTTCAGTATACTTTCAAGCAATCTTAATTTTTTCTTAAAAGTTAATTAAACGAAAAAAAGAACTCGTAATGACATGCTATTGCCTAATTAAGAGCTCAAGCAAAAGTGTGATCAGAAACGCTTACAAATTAAAATAACAGAACAATTTAACCCTATACCCACGCTAAAATGAGAACTATTAATTTTTCATTAGGGATGCTTATTGCCCTAACTTTTGCAGCCTGTAGTTCAAACAAAGGTAACTACGAGTCAGATTCAGCTTCGGCCGACTCCACTTCTATTGAAACTTCCGTATCGGATCTCCCAGCTACTGAGACAAAACTGGTGAAGACTGCTAATATAGAGTTTAAAGTACATGATGTTTATAGAAGCAGCCGTCATATTTCTCTGTCTGTAAGAAGCCTGGGAGGTCTGGTTACTCACCATAATATTGAAAGCACTCCTCAAGGAAGTAAAACTATCCCTCTATCCAATGACTCACTCCTTATTGTTTCATCTTATGATGTTGAAGCAGAAATGACAGTACGAATTCCTTCTAATCACCTGGAAGAGTTTGTTCAGGCAATAGCAGATGACGCCACATTTATAAAACAGGCGAGGTTAGATGTAGACGACCGTAGTATTGATTTTCTCTCTTCGAGCCTAAAACAGCAAAGCAGACAAAAAATCCTGGATGCCCAGAACCTGAAGGAGAAGTTAAAAACTAAAGACGCATTAACTATTGCCGACGAGCAGGATCAGGTAATTGAACAGAAGATGAATAATTTGAGAACCGAGGCGAACACGAGGTACAGTACCATGGAGCTGAGGTTTAATCAAAATACATTGATAAAGAAAGAAGCTATTCCTAATAATGATCTGAGTACTTACCGATCTCCGACAACTCAAAGGTTCGGTGACGCTCTTGCCACAGGTCTGAACTTCACTATGGATCTCATTATCGGCATTACTCATCTCTGGGCTTTTATTCTATTAGGAATAATAGGGTGGCTTGCCTACAGATATTTTTCGAAGCACTGGAAACAGAAAGCTAGTTCTTTACACTAATAGAAATGTGCCAATGCAGAGTAATTAAGTGCTCTGCATTTCTTATGAATAGGATACAGCAACAGTTGAGTCGGGATTATAGAAAATTGGGCTAAATCCCTCCTCTGCCAGATCGCAAGCCACTTCTATCCAACTACAGTTCACGTTTCCGAAAAGATTAGCAATGGCTGTATCTGCAGCATCCCTTCCGGTTGCTATTTTCACTAAGCCGTTTAACGGAGCTAATTTTGTAGCATCAAAAATCACCCACTCTCCTCCAAGATAGGCTTCAAAGCAGGCGTGAAAGTCAGCCGGTTTTAAGAGATAAGAATAGCCTGTAAAGTACCGGGCAGGAATGGATAGAGCGCGACATAAGGCTATACCCAAATGAGCAAAATCACGACAAACGCCAGCCAACTCAGTAACCGTATCATATGCGGAAGTTTGAGAATTAGTAGAACCGCTTAAGTATTCAACATTGTCGTGGATCCAGTCAGAAATCGCCAGCACTTTATTAAACGCAGGTTCAATACTGCCAAACTTATTATTTGCAAAACGATACAATTTATCCGACTGACAATATCGACTGGGATTTAAGAAGGTTAGTATATCTGCGGGCAATTCATCCACAGGAACTTCATTTAAGGAACTTATATTTAAACACTTAAAAGAATTATCAACCAGTGCCTGATATCCAATCTTGATATTCGTTGCTCCATTTACTTTAAATCTAACAAGCCTGCTCTCATAACCGGCACTGTTAATTTCCTCGCTTTTTATATAAGGTTCAATGTTAAAGGCTTCTTCGAGGATAGTCTGCGAGGGTGTTCTTAAAGCATGAACGTTTAAAATTATGGTGGAATCCTCCTGAATGCGATACTCAAGACGACTTGAGACATTAAACTTCATTTTCCTCGGCTTTACAGGTGTCCATCTTATCGAAAGCAGCATGCATCCATTCGTTAGATATATTCTGCAAAGACTTTTTTAATTCAGTAGCCCACTGCGCCGAGATGTTCTCCAAATCATGCTTTTCGTAACGATGCTCAATCAGTTGGAAGCTATTTTTTCTATATAGGACCACATCAATAGGAAAATCAACATCATTAGCGCTGGCCCTGGTGGAATCAAATGACAAGAATCCGGTTTTCAGTGCCAGTTCCATGCTCGAATCATTATGAAGGGTTCTTTGAAGGATGGGCTTTCCGTGCCCCGAATTCCCAATAATTACAAAAGGAGATCCCTCATCCAACTCTACCCAGTTCCCTTCAGAATACAATAAAAACATCTTATGCTCATCATCATCCTGTAATTGTCCTCCAATGATCGTGGTTAAGTTGAATTTAAATCCCGACTGCTCCAAAGCTGCCCTGTCCTCTTTAGCTACTCTTCGTACCTGTTCTCCAAAGGCATTGACAGCTTTATATAACTTGTTAAACTCTGTACCTCCGTCAATCAGCTCTTTGAAATAAATGACCGCCTTATCCCTCACGGAACGAAGCCCGCTGGTCATAATAAAAATGGAATGCTGTTCCCGCTGATCCACATAAACCTTTTTTTTGGAGGTTGTATCCGTTCCCGAAGTAATACGGGTATCGGCAATAGCAACAAGTCCTTCTTTAACTTTAATTCCTAAACAATAAGTCATATAAACAGAGCACAAAAATACAAGGTTGAAATATAAGGATATTAAGCCGCAAGTCCTTTTTAATTTGAAGATCCCTTAAAAACCTTATCTAAAAAATTAACAGTAAATTCAACTGTATCATTAAACCAGGGATGAAATAAAGGAAAAACATGTGGAGCTTCAGGAAAGGTTCTGACCTCTGTGTAGATCCCATATTGGTTCAACTTTGAAATCATATCGTTTCTTCCGGCATGCATTCTTGCAACAGAACTGTTTATAAAAAGTATGGGAGGGGTCTGCGAACTAACATGGTTCAAAGCACCTGCTTCATGCCACAATTCTGGATTCTCAGCTTTAGGCACCCCAAACCATAAGGTTGCTGCCGACTTGCCTTTGCTATCGTCGCCTTCCCCTGATTCTGGATGTATGAAGGCTAGGGTTCCGTCCAGGTCCACTATCGCCTGTACATTACTGGAGTAATTGGAATAACAGGCATTTCCTTCATCAAACTTCTTTACCCCAGTAGTGGTACCAATCAAACTGGCAAGTTGCCCACCAGCAGAAAACCCGAGCACTGCAATTTTGGTAGTATCTATCCTGAATGAACCTGCATTTGCCTTAGCCCAGCGGATAGCCGCCTTCAAATCCTGCACCGCAGCAGGATATAAAGCTTCAGTTGAAAGCCGATACTCCGCATTCACAGCTACATAACCATTCTTTGCAAGTTGCTGAGCGAGGGGAATATTTTGAGAACGCTCTCCAGATCTCCATCCCCCACCGTGAATAAGGATAACAGCAGGATAAGCCTTTTTGGATTTTTTAGCAGGATAAAATACATCCAGGTTTAAATTCCTTGCACTTGAAACCCTGCAATAATTAATATCCTTCTTTGCCTTAACTCCTTTCGGCAAGTCATCCGAAACCATCTGAATATTGGGATAAGCCTTCTTAGTTTTTACATAAGTGCTATATAAAGCGAAAGACGTATCTCTTGAAACTGAAGTGGTTTGACCTTTTGATCTATTAAGAGAAAGTACAGTTAAACCAACTGCAATAAAAAAAGAAAATGAATTCTTTGCTAAGTTCTGCATAAAAAATATCAGTAATGCCTTTAGTTAACAACAACTAAAATACAAGCTTTTAGCGAGGTTATCCGAGGTATATTTATTTGTCAATAAAATCGAATTCTAATAAACACTATAAAAGTCAGATGGTTAAATATAAATCTACCAAGGGTAAAGCAAGTTATAAACAAGCAGAAACCCAAATCAAGAAAACAATAACTAATTGAAAAACATGAACAATTCAATGATCACCAAGGTATCTGAAACCTTAAACAAAAATGTTTTACAGCAAAATCCTGAGGCTAATGTAGAAAAGTCAGAACGCCTGGTTTCTTTAGGTGCCGGAGCTTTTCTCGCTTTAAAAGGTTTAACCAATGTATTTTCACATCCATGGCTTGCAATAGCTGAACTAGGTATTGGAGGATCACTACTATATCGTGGTGTAACTGGATACTGCGCGGTGAAAGAGAAACTTGAGAACGAGATTGACAACTCCGTACGAGTACCACAATCAGCAATGCCAACCGAGGCGTACTAAGATCGGGGTCTTACAAGGCAATATTATCAAAATATATTGCCTTGTATTTTATTTAAACTTGCTAAAATACCTGCTCATAAATAGCAATTGGTAAAGGATTGCATTATCCCAATACGGCCAATTGTGTCCTCCGGGTCTAACTATATAATCATGAGGGATCTTCTTTTCAAGAAGCTTCTGATGAAAATTATTATTTACCTCAAAAAAGAAATCTTCAGTGCCACAATCAATAATCAGGTCTAAACTACCTGGTCTTAATAGATCGATCATATTAATCACCGTGTTTCGATCCCAGCTTTGCGGAACGTCTGAATAGCTGCCCAAACGCTTCGCAATCTCCCAGTTTTTCGGGAATGGTCTAAAATCAACACCACCGCTCATACTTCCCGCTACTCCATAAACGTCCTGATGCTTAAATGAAAGGTACATTGCACCATGCCCTCCCATACTGAACCCTGTTACCCCTCTACCCTTTCTATCTTTTATTGTTCTATAGCGACCATCCACCCAGCTGACCAACTCTTTGGCTGTATAAGTTTCATATTTCCAGGCATTATCGGTTGGACTGTCAAAATACCAGCTTCCAATATTACTATCAGGACAAACCAGAATAACTTTAAATACGTCAGAATAATTCTTAATAGCAGGAATGGCATTAACAAAACTAGAGTAGCGGCCCCCGTAACCGTGCAACAGATACACAACTGGGTATGCGGCAGTTGATGCTTTATAATCTGCGGGAGTAATGATTACTGCCTTTATATTCTTTTTCATAGCCTCACTATAAGTATCTACGGTATCAACTTCAGCCGCATGGCTCGTGGTAATGAGTAAGTTTCCAAAAAAGAAGAAAGCTAAGAACAATTTGAAGTTTCTCATAGTGCAAATATATTGTCTTTAATAGCTACTAACACCTCGATTATGCAATTCCAGTGTGTATGAATGTAGAAATACAACCCCAGATTTTAAAATAAATCCCGGCATGGCCACGAACTAAAAAGTAAACCATAACCTAACAGGTCGCTTCTACGTATAAAAACGCTGTCTTTCACACATTGGCACATATGTTGAAAATACAAAGGACTTATCATTCAAGAAAAGGGACAGTATGAGAAAATATTTACTATGCATGACGGTGCTCGCATCGTTCGTCTTTAATGCCTGTAACAAGGAATCGGATATAGAAAAATCGTTGAACGCGAAGAAATTATCTGATGTGAAAGTACCGGAAGGGTTTACCTGGGAATCATCGAGAAATGTAACCTTCAACATTGATATTACAGACAATAGTTTTGGAAACCTATTAAGTGTTGTTGCTATCTATGGCCCTGACAGTAAATTAATAGCAAAAGGATCCGCAGGTGTAGGAAAGCCTTTTACAACCACTGCTTATCTTCCTAATACAATTACTGAAGCTTATATAATCCGGACAGCTCCTGACAATTCAAATACCTCAGAGAAAGTCACACTTAATAAAACGGACATCAATGTAAGTTTTGCCAAGAGTGCTACAACTGTAAGTAATACAAAATCCGGCAATAAAGTATTAGCTACTAGTCCTAATTGTACATCCGGATGCGATCAAACGGTTGCAATTAATAACAACTATCAAACTATTACTATTTCAGGTGGAAAAACATTTTGTGTAAGTGGATCTAATAAAGTGATTAATGTGTCTTTCACAAATGGAGGTGGAACATTAAGACTTTGCGGATCAAATATTACCATTCAGGATTTAGATGATAATAAGATCAATGATCCAATGAAAATTGTTGTTACGGAAGGCGCTACCATAACCTTTGACGATAAGAACAATAAAGCGACTAACTTCAACCAGAACAATAATACGTTTGAGAACTACGGAACAGTTACTTTTAATGGGGGAATTAACCTTGCAGGTATTTTAACCAATAATGGAATAATGAACGTTGTTGGGGAGTACAGTACGGAAACTCAAACAGATCCTCAGACTATCCACACCAACAATGGAAGTATTACTGTAAATGGATTAATGGATGTTGGTTCCAACAGCCTTTTCTACAATAACGGTTCTATCAAAACCACAGATTTCAGGGTTTTCAATCATGCCACTTTCTTTAACTATTGCAAGCTTTGGGTGACGAATGAATATGATCATAGCACCATAATGAAAAACTATGGTTATATCCGTGTTGATTCTAAAACATTTATCAATGGAACCTCTGAACTTGGACAATACAATGGAGCTCAACTAACAACAAAAGACATAAAGATTAATGGTACAATAAAAGGGTACAACAATACATCCCTGGTTAAAGTAACCAATGAAACTGAGCTTACAGGAGCAGGCACAATCACTGGGGCACTTCAATATTGTGACGCTAATGGTCTTGAAAAAAACCTCGGCACTATTAACGGCGGGGCTACATTAGCTTGCAGCTTACTTGTTCCAATTTCCAGCTGTAATCCTGAAGGAAATGGAACTCCAACGATCATTGATACAGACGGAGATGGAGTTCCAGATAATTTGGATGATTATCCTGCAGACGCTACAAAGGCATTTATTAATTATGCTATTCTTGGTGGTGCGGACGCAGGTGCTACGGTTACTTTCGAAGATATGTGGCCGATTAAGGGTGATTATGACCTTAATGACGTAGTAATGTCTTACCAATTGAAAATCATTAGCAACGCCTCAAATACAGTAGTGCAGGTAGATGGCAATTACACCCTTACAGCAAGGGGAGGAATTTTCCATAACGGATTTGGAATTGAATTCCCGATAACCAGATCTGCAGTTAGTGACGTAACTGGCGCTACGCTGGAGGCTGGCCAAACGAAAGCAGTGATCATTCTATTCAGCGATATGCATAAAGAAATGTACTATATGAATACGAGATTGGAAGATCCTAAGTCTCCATCAGTAGCCTATAGTTTCAGTTTCAAGGTTACTGATGGAACAAAACTGTCTGACTTCGGCTTAAATGAATATAATCCATTCATTTGGAGTCAGGATGCAGGCCGTGGTGCAGAAGTCCATCTTCCGGGTAAAACACCAACCTCTTTAGCTAACACAAGCTTATTTGGAACAGGCGATGATAAATCTTCTCCTTCCCAGAAAAAGTACTATGTAACAGCAGAAGGATACCCATGGGCTATAAGCGTGCCAATTAAATCCTTCACATATCCCATAGAAGGAAAAGATATCATCACAGCCTATCTAAAACTTCCTGAGTGGATTACTTCAGGTGGTACTAAATACAAAGACTGGTATTCAAATACAACTAATGACTACAGGAATAAGGAAAACTTATTTGTTCCTTAAATTCTCTGAATAAAATAAAAAGGGCTTGCCGGATCATCTCCTGCAAGCCCTTTTTATTTTGCCACCAGGGTAGACTTTACAACAGCCTCAACCGGGTTAGATGTATCCCTTCCTGATTCCTTATCTTCAAATGCCTGATTCAATATCACTGCAAGCACTAACAGCGTAACTGTGATAATAACATTTACAGTATTCATAATTTTAAGAATTACAGTAAATGTAGAGCTATAAAGGCCATTACTCAATTGTAATTAGGCAGGCTGCTGATTGTTCTCGGTGAATCGACGATTAAAGGCGGTTATTTCCAACACTACTTATTAACTACTGCGGATTCACAGATATAAGTAGGCACAATTCCTGTTGAATTAATTTTGGTTTCAGCCTCACCAGACAGGGTGTTTCCGCTTAATACAAGCACCGTATCAAAGCCAAACTTATTTCCTCCTAAAATATCTGTATGTAAGGTATCTCCTACCATTACAATATCTTTTTTAGTAATTGGAAGCCTTTCTCTTATCAGATCATAAGCAAACATGAACATCTGGCTATCGGGCTTACCAAATCGTATAAATTTGCGCCCTACGATTGTTTCAATCATACTTGCCACCCCTCCCGCAGCAATAGCAACCTCGTTGCGCGTAACCGGATAAGAAAAATCAGTATTAGCTACAATGACAGGAATCGGCTTTTTTCTAATTAAATTGACAGTTTTATTCAGGTCGCTAAACCAGTCATATCCCTCATCGTCCAGAAATACAAGAGCGCTTACTTCATCAATGTTATTTTCGTTTACAGCACTTACCGGCAAGGTATGCAAACCAGAACTGTCTATGTAATGGGCTGAATTGCTGGTTCCCAGATAAGCTACAATTCCCTCATGAACCTTAAGGTCCAGGTATTCTTTCGCAAGCATCCCAGATGATATGATACATTCCTGAGTAACGGCATCGAGTCCAACACGGTGATATGATTCGGCCAACTGAAGAGGGCTTCGTGAAGCGTCATTTGTTACAATGTAAAACTCTTTATTCTGTTCCCTCAAATATTCAAAGGTTCTTTCTATCCCGGGAACAAGTCCGTTATAATTTTTCAAAACCCCATATGCATCAAAGAAGACGATCTGATATTGATCTATAACAGATTTAAAATTAGATAACTGTATCATTAAGTTATAAAGATATAGGATTTCCTACTTTAATTTAAGACGGTCCAAAATTTTACGGGCATCAAAGGCTGTATCTACAGAAGGCAGATAGATGTCAAAAGCCTCTTTCTGTAATTTCTCAGCATACTGCTCACTAAAGAAGTACTTCCCGTCCTTTATTACATAGTTGAGTATGAAGAACCGGTACACTTCTTTCAGAAAACGCACTTCATTCGATGTCAGAGGATTTACGTTATGATATTCTTCCAAAAATATCAGAAAGCGTTCTTCCATTAAAGTAGTGACTACATAACTAAATACCGTCCTATCTCCAACATCAGAAACTACCCTGCTCAGGAAATAGAAGTCCATCATCCGGGTACTCATGCGAAACCAGTCGTAATCCCATCTTGAAAACAACTTTTGGTTTGAAGTGACAGAAAAGTTACCGATGTTCCAATCGATAAAGACTGGGATAGATTCGAATGCATCAGCCTTACACTTCAACCTGTTGACCAGAAATTTCTCGCAGTGGCTTCGCAATATCTCCTTTTGTGGTTCGTCAAACTGGCGCTGCGTTTTCCTGCTCAATTGCTTAAGTAACACATTGATATCAGTTCGAAGGGTTTTTGAAGATTTTGGCAACACGCTTTTTGCACTGGAACAAGCTTTATGGAAACGGCCCATTTGCTCACCCAGCTTTCGGATCTGCGATTCGTCTAATCTACGTGGTAAGCGCTCCTGAACACGGACGGGATTATAAAAGACTACCCATGCATCTGTTTTCGCTTTGTTATAGCGGTAGGTAAATACCCGATTATTTTTTAAAAGAGATTTAGCAAGGACGTTATCAAACGGATAAAGAAGGTTATTAGCAAGCGTATGAATTATTCTATGATCTTCCTTGAAATGATCATACTTACCAAAATACGATAATTTAGCAATTACAATGTCCTCATCCTCAAAAGTGACTCTAAAAACATGATTTGTGGATACCATTGCACTGATATCTTCAATCTTATGAATAATTTTGAAAGGATTGAACTCCTTCCATGCTTTCTTTATAATGAGAGAATAATCCATTGAGAAAAATGTGTGTGTTTACCTATTATTAAATGATCTCGAAATAGCGCTTTAATTCCCAATCTGTTACCTGACTGGAGAATTGCTTCCATTCCCATAATCTGGAGTTTGTGAAGTGCTCCACAAATGCAGCTCCGAACAATTCTTTTGCAAGATCAGAGCCTTGCATCTTAATGGAAGATTCGTAAAGGTTGGCCGAAAGCCTTTTATAATCCTTATTCGCATAGGCGCTTCCAATAGTTCCAACTTGTTCAAGATTAAGCTTGTTCCTAATGCCATAAAGGCCCGCAGCTAAAGAAGCAGCTATTGCCAAATAGGGATTAGAGTCAGAACCCGGTACTCTCATCTCTAACCTTGTATATGATTCTGTTGTATTAATTACCCTTACCGCTGCAGTTCTATTTTCAATCCCCCAACTCACTGTAGTAGGTGCCCATGCTCCCTCTACAAGCCTTTTATAACTGTTGATTGTTGGAGCAAACATCGGCATTATATCTGGCAAACAGTAGAGCAGACCGGCCAGATACTGTTTCATCAGTTCGCTCATCTTATTCTCGTCACCCTCATTAAAGAAAAGGTTCTGCTGTTTATCCTTAGTCCACAAGCTTTGATGGATGTGCCCGCTGCAACCTGGAAGTTGAGCATTCCATTTAGCCATAAAAGAGGCCATTATGCCATGCCGATACGCAATTTCCTTTACGGCAGTTTTTAACAATACAGCCTTATCTGCTGCTCTTAAAGCCTCATCATGTATGATTGCAGCCTCATACACCCCTGGTCCAGTCTCTGTATGTAATCCTTCCAATTCTACTCCAAAACCACCAAGCAGATCAAAAAGATCATTATTAAAATTGCTGTTTAAAGAAGGCCTCAAAATAGAATAGCCGAACATACCAGGAGTTAAAGGCTCAGGATTAACATACTGCTTCTCACTAAGTGAGTCAGGGGTTTCTTTAAAATTGAACCATTCAAACTCCTGTGCAAATTCGGTATGAAAACCAAGGCTTTCACAATCTGCAATAATCTGTTTAAGCAGACTTCTGGGGCAAGCCGGGTGATCAGATCCTTTTATACCGCTAAAATCAGCAATAAAAAAAGGCATGTTGTTTTCCCAGGGAATAGAGCGGAAGGTATTTAGGTCTATTCTGCAAAGCTTGTCAGGAAAACCAGTATGCCATCCTGTTACATTCACCTTATCGTAAAGCTCATCATTGCTATCCCAGCCAAAAACAACATCACAGAAACCATATCCATTCTCCAGGCCGCTTATAAATTTTTTGCTATTGATTATCTTACCGCGTAATACACCGTCGATATCTGCAAAAGCAAATTTCACTTTAGTCACCCCTTTTTCTCTTAAATAGCTGATGATCTCCTTATTATCCATGGGCATTTCCTTTTAACGCTGAATGAAGCTAAAACACGTTAAATATAAACTATTTGAAGAGCAAATCGGAGATAGCTTTCTGCAAATTATTTGATATCTTCATCAAGATGGAGAACTATCAAACTCAACTTCTATTCGTATATGGGACCCTGTTATTGGCAGACAACAAATACGGTGAATTTCTTTTACAACACGCTGAAATGGTGTGTATTGCGAAGTTTCCAGGAGAGCTATTTGATCTCGGAACTTATCCCGGAGCTATTTATAATTCTAAAAAAAAGGAATTTGTTGAGGGAAGGATCTTTAAAATGGATAATATAGATGAAGTACTTGCAACCCTTGATTATTACGAGGGAATTGGGGAGATAGATTGTGAATATGAACGAAGGATAATTGAAGTAGATACAGATGAAGGCTTGCGGCTTTGCTACTGTTATATCTTTAATCAACCCACTAATGGCAAAAGAAAAATCCTCGGAGGAAATTATCTCAATTACTTGAATCGAAAATGCTAAGCAAAAAAAATCCCCTGGAATTACTCCAGGGGATCAAATATTTGAAGTCTGCCAGACTAAGCCTGAACAGATTTAACAGTTTTGATAATACGAGCAGCTACTTTATATGGATCTGCCGCAGAATTTGGACGACGATCTTCTAAATAACCTTTCCAACCCCACTTCGGAACTTGAACAGGGATGCGGATAGAAGCACCACGGTCAGAAACTCCATAAGAAAAATCATGGATAGAAGCTGTTTCGTGTTTACCAGTTAAACGTTGATCATTGTCAGCACCGTAAACTTCAATGTGCTCTTTAACTACCGGACGGAAGGCTTCACAAACCCTTGTGAAAATTTCCTGGCTACCCGCAGTTCTTAACAGAGTATTAGAGAAGTTAGCGTGCATTCCAGAACCATTCCAGTCTAATTGCCCCAGAGGTTTACAATGCCAGTTAATTGATACTCCGTATTTCTCACCAATTCTTTCTAATAAATAGCGACCGATCCAAATCTGATCACCACAATCTTTAGCTCCTTTAGAGAAGATTTGGAATTCCCACTGTCCTGCAGCAACCTCAGCATTGATTCCTTCAACGTTAAGACCAGCTTCTAAACAAGCATCTAAATGCTCTTCTACGATTTCTCTTCCGAAAGCATTTTTTGCACCTACTGAACAATAGTATGGACCTTGTGGAGCTGGGTAACCACCTGCAGGGAATCCTAAAGGTTTATTAGTTTCATCATCCCATAAGAAGTACTCCTGCTCAAAACCAAACCAGAAGTCATTATCATCATCTTCGATAAGAGCACGGCCATTGCTTTCGTGAGGATTGCCATCTGCGTCTAATACTTCACACATTACTAAATACCCTTCTTTACGCTGAGGATCCGGGCAAATAAAAACTGGTTTTAAAAGACAGTCAGAAGAACCACCTGGTGCTTGCTCAGTTGATGAACCGTCAAAGCTCCACATTGGGCAATCCTCTAACTTCCCGCTGAAATCTTTTTCAATTTTTGTTTTGCTACGAAGGCTTTGAGTCGGTTTGTAACCATCAAGCCAGATGTACTCTAATTTTGCCGCCATTTTTTAGTGTTTGAGAATAATTTTATTAAACTTTTGGTATTGAAATAACAAATTCAATAATCTTCGGCACGAATTTATGTTATTTGTTTTAATTTTTTAAAAAAAAACGCGAAAAATCTTTTTTTCACTTGAATCTCTATCAGAAATAGGATCCAACTTAAATTCGTCTAAAAATCAGGGCCGAGCATTTTTATATTCAGTCCGCTTCACCTAACACAGGAGTCGCAAACACAAGCGATATAATTGATCAAAGAAGACTAATAAGCGTATTTTCTGAAGGAATAAAAATAAAAAAACCGCAAGGACCTGCGGTTTTTTAGTGAAGCGGTTTAGGTAAACGTCTTTAACCAGGTATAAAAGTAGTATCCATTATCTGCAGGTACTGAGAAAAGGATGAACCTAGCGTATTCTTTATATAATTTTTAACTTCTTCGGCCACTGCTACAAGATTATTCTCCTGCCTGTAAAGCAAAGCATCTCTATTATATCTTGCGGTGTTAAGTGCAGCCTCTGCTAGCTTTACATTTATAGTTTTCGATCGGAAGTTCGACTGCAACGCGTTAAGAGATGAGATCAAAAGCTTTCCTCTTTCAGAAGCACCTACTGCACTTTCTGAAACAAGGAGAATTAGCTCCTCAAAACTGTCCAAACGTTTCTCGAAAGAAAGACGCGATAAAAGAGCGTTAAACTTCAAAGTTTGTAACACTGCTACCTGTTCTGCGACTGCCACCCCACCTCCTCTTACTTCGTTTAATAAAGAGGATAAATTCTGCTTTTGAGAGGATTCCTCTTCAGATTTTTCGTAAACATCTAATATTTGCTTAGCCAGAACATCTATGCCCTCCCAAGCCTTTTTCCTTGATTCTACAGCAGCAGCATAAACTCCCAGCGATAAAGCTACACCTTGCATTACACTTTTCGCCTGCCTATGCAGAGTTTTTAAATGCATAAGTTTCAGCCCTTCTTTCTGTGGATTATAAAACTCCCCCAATACCTCTATACTTATAAGCAAACTTCCGAAATTGCTTACATTCTTAGCGTGGCTTGTTTCAGATGGAAATTCCATAAACTTTCGTGCTGATGAATTGTTGTTGAAATTACATTGAAGAAGTAAATGCTACAATTGGGTAAATCACCCTTTTTAGCACAGGTGTTTTATGCAAGAAAAAGGGATTAATAGGAAAAATAATCCGAAATATGACTATTTATTTCTCTATTGTTAATTTTTTTCCAAAATCTATTACTTAAATAGATAAGAGACTTTTTAGAAAATGCTTGTACTCGAAGTTCTTCATCAAAAATTTTAAGAAATGCATATCGAATTATCACCTAAATACGGACCCGGTTTAAACAATTTGATACAAAATTTAAGCCTTGAAGCACATACTACCAATTCATTCAATGCAGGTGGAGAAACAATAATATTATCAGCGTCTAAGGAAGACCTTCATAGGATACTGGAATCCAAGGAGGAAGATTTTATTAATGCGGGACTTGATAGTGGTAGCGCCTCATCCTTCCTATTCGAAGGACTGAAGGCTATAATAAAAGAGCAAATGGACTAAATTTTGCAAGCAGGGGTTCTCTAATAGCAAAAGCAAGGTTGATTAAAGAATGGATACCTCCCATGACCTCACTAATATAACTTCCTGCTCAAACAACTTAGCTAATTTAAATTTGTAACAACTCCACCATTCCCGGTCAAGCGATTGAACCATAAGTTCAAAAATTACAATATCATCTTTAACGGTTTTATCCTCCTTTTCCTTCCATAACCCTGTAGCCGGAGAACGGGTATAGGTAGTTATACCTCCAAACTTGTCAACAAGTTCCTTTCTGACAACAGAATAATAATTGGAGGAAAACTCCTGACCTGAATTATTATAAAGGGGTAAAAGAATCTGCACTAAATACATGCTGAATCAACAATGGAAACGTAAGAAAGTTATAAAGGTGAGTCCGGCTATATCTTTCAAATAAAAAAGCGAAGCACAAAAATAAGGACATAAAAAAAGCGAAACTTAAAGTTTCGCTTTTTAATTTTTGTAGTCCATAGGGGAATCGAACCCCTGTTTCAAGAATGAAAATCTTGCGTCCTAACCCCTAGACGAATGGACCATTTTCAGAGTGTCATTTCAACTCTTTTGGTAGCGGGGACCAGACTCGAACTGATGACCTTCGGGTTATGAGCCCGACGAGCTACCAACTGCTCCACCCCGCACTGTTTTTTCAATGGTGACTTCGATCGCTGAAGTCCTTTCAAGTAGTCCATAGGGGAATCGAACCCCTGTTTCAAGAATGAAAATCTTGCGTCCTAACCCCTAGACGAATGGACCATTTTTAGAGTGTCTCTCAACTCTTTTGGTAGCGGGGACCAGACTCGAACTGATGACCTTCGGGTTATGAGCCCGACGAGCTACCAACTGCTCCACCCCGCACTGTTTTTTCAATAATGACTTCAATCGCTGAAGTCTTTTCAAGTAGTCCATAGGGGAATCGAACCCCTGTTTCAAGAATGAAAATCTTGCGTCCTAACCCCTAGACGAATGGACCATTTTCAGAGTGTCATTTCAACTCTTTGGTAGCGGGGACCAGACTCGAACTGATGACCTTCGGGTTATGAGCCCGACGAGCTACCAACTGCTCCACCCCGCACTCTCTACAATTCGTTTTTTAAGCTTTCTTTTTAAATACTCACCCCCCGAATTGGAGTGCAAAGATATATTTCGTTTCTTTGTACTCCAAATCTTTTTTAAAAATTTTTTATGTCGCATAAAGCCGGTTTTGTGAGTATCGTTGGAAAGCCCAATGCAGGTAAATCAACTTTGATGAATGCATTGGTGGGTGAGAAGATGTCTATAATTACACCGAAAGCACAAACCACACGCCACAGGATATTAGGAATAGTGAATGAAGACGACTATCAAATAGTCTTTTCGGACACTCCAGGGGTAATTAAACCTCACTATGCATTACAGGAGAGTATGATGGGAGTGGTGAATGACTCCATAGTTGACGCTGATATCATCCTCCTTGTTACTGATATAAATGAAAGGCATGATGAAGCAGACGTAATTGAAAAATTAAAAAGCACATTATCCCCGGTCGCTGTTATCATCAATAAAATCGATAAATCAAGCCAGGAATTAGTTTCAGCTAAAGTAGAATTTTGGCAAAGCACCCTAAATCCCAAAGCAGTGTTTGCTGTTTCCGCTTTAAAGGAATACAATGTAAAATCGGTTATGGATTTTATCGTCGACCATCTTCCCGAACACCCGCCCTATTATGAAAAAGACACGTTAACAGACAGGAATGAGCGCTTTTTCGTTTCAGAGATGATACGGGAGAAGATCTTCAAGATCTATGAAAAGGAGATTCCGTATAGTACCGAGGTAATCATTACTTCATTTAAAGAAGAGGCAACGATAAACCGCATAAGCGCGGAGATTATAGTAGAACGTGACTCACAAAAGAATATTCTAATTGGTAAAGCAGGCGAAATGCTCAAAAGGGTAGGAACATATGCCCGTAAAGACATGGAAGAGTTCCTTCAAAAGAAAGTATTTCTGGAGTTATTTGTAAAAGTTATTCCGGACTGGAGAAGTAAAAAGAATTACCTTAAAAGATTCGGTTACGACGATTAATAATAAACTTACGATTTACATTTTTCAGTTTCACGTTTTTTTTAAATGTGAATCAATTTTGTAAATCGGAATAAGAATTGATCATATTTGAAACAGAGGCTTTTGTAAAGCCCAAATTAAAAGCAGAATCAGAAGATTAATATACTCTGATCCAAAAATTTAAAATGAGTAACATAGTAGCAATAGTAGGCCGTCCAAATGTAGGTAAATCGACCTTATTCAATCGTTTAACGGAAACACGCAAAGCGATTGTGGACGATTTCAGTGGCGTAACAAGAGATCGTCATTATGGGGTGGCCGAATGGATAGGGAAGCAATTTACAGTTATAGATACCGGTGGTTACGTAGCAAATTCTGAAGATGTCTTTGAAGCTGCTATCCGCGAGCAAGTATTGATCGCTATAGAAGAAGCTAGCGTTATACTGTTTATGGCAGATGTAACAACTGGTATAACTGACCTGGATGACAGCATAGCAGATATGCTTAGACGTAGCGACAAGCCTGTTTTTGTTGTTGCAAATAAAGTAGACAATAACATGTTGGTTAATGATCTACATGAATTCTACAGCTTTGGACTTGGTGAAATATATGGAATATCATCCATGACAGGTTCAGGTACAGGAGAACTGCTGGATGAAGTTGTAAAACATTTTGAAGATGCTGATTCAGATGAGACTACACTTCCAAAGTATGCTATTGTAGGCCGTCCCAATGTAGGAAAGTCTTCATTAATCAACGCTCTTGTTGGGAAAGAACGCAACATCGTTACTCCTATCGCGGGAACAACACGTGACTCCATTCATATTCACTACAACCAGTTTGGACACGAATTCATGTTAATTGACACCGCAGGCCTTCGTAAAAAAACCAAGGTTAAAGAAAACATTGAATTCTACTCTGTAATGAGGACCATCAAAGCTTTGGAGGAAGCTGATGTGGTGATCCTGATGATTGATGCAGTAGAAGGTCTGGAATCGCAGGACATCAATATTTTTCACTTAGCTGAGAAAAATAAAAAAGGAGCAGTTATCCTTGTAAATAAGTGGGATTTGATCGAGAAGAACCACAAGACTACAAAAGTCTTCGAAGATCAGATAAGGGATAAAATAGCACCTTTTTCTGATGTGCCAATTGTTTTCACATCCGTTCAGGAAAAACAAAGGATTTTTAAAGCAATTGAAGCGGCATCAAAAGTTTATGAAAATAAGCTAAAGAAGATACCTACTTCTAAACTGAATGATGTTATGCTTCCGATTATAGAAGCTTATCCTCCCCCTTCCTTAAAAGGTAAATATGTAAAGATCAAGTATATTACACAGATCAATGGTGCATCGCCCATGTTTGCATTCTTCTGTAATCTTCCTCAATACATCAAAGAGCCCTACAAGCGCTTCCTTGAAAATAAATTGAGAGAACATTTTGATTTTAGTGGTGTTCCTATTCAAATATATTTCAGACAGAAATAGAATAGCAACCATCCGAGCTGTTATTGCAGAACGGGCAATAACAGCTCGAATATCTTAAATCTACTATGAAGAAAACACTTATTGCATTCGCTTTAACAGCAACTGTATTTACCGCTTGTAATATGAGGGGGGATTCAGATCCGGACAGTGATGACAAGGATACCATTAACGCCGGAAAAGCTCATGAGAATATTATTCAAAACGAATTGAATAAAGACACATCTTCGAATAGCCCTGGTGATCAGGATACGGCTTCAACCAGAAGAGATACTGGTATAACAAATAAGCCATAGGCTAAGCTCAAATAAGTGATTTGTCATTATGGCCGATCATTTATTTGAGCTTTATTTAAAACTTCCAAAGCTTTCGCTACAGTTTTGTCACTAAGGTTCTTCACCTTATAAAACCCTTCCTCTCCAAAATAGTAACGTGCCATCAAAGCTTTAATCTGCAGAGATATTGCTGGCTTTGCATGGCTAAACTCTTTTGCATCAATCTCTACCTTTCTTGCTAATGCAAAAGCCCGAAACCTTCCGAGATCATTCTCTGAGACAACAAATTCTTTTAAAAATTCACCTAATGAACCAGAGCTCTTTTCGGGGCCGAAATGCTTATAGGAGAAATCCGTAATGATCCCCTTTGCGCTTAATGAAAAAAACAGATCATTATAAGCCGTAGTATCGATGGGAACGAAAACATCTGGTGTGATTCCTCCCCCGCCATAAATAGGCCTTCCTGCGGATGTTTTAAAAGTTTTATGCTTATCTGTGATGCTATCCGCATGCCGTCCCGCCAACTCCCCATTTTTGAAACGCTGTGTAACTTCTTCGAAGTATTTGTCGCTACCCTCTCCATATGGTTTTTGGATAGACCTTCCAGATGGGGTGAAGTATCTGGCAACAGTTAAGTTTAATGCCGAGCCATCTCCGAAATTAAATTGCTCTTGAACCAAGCCCTTGCCAAAACTACGTCTTCCAATAATGGTCCCGCGGTCAAGGTCCTGGATAGCACCGGCCAGAATCTCACTTGCAGAAGCAGAATTCTCGTCAATCAGTACAACTAATTTGCCTTTCTCAAATATCCCTTTTTCGGTAGCAAAATAATCTGTACGAGGTTCATGTTCTCCCCTTGTATAAACAATCAATTTCTTGTCAGGCAAAAACTCATCGGCAAGACCAGTAGCAGCATTTAAGTATCCACCACCGTTTCCCCGCAGGTCAAGAATTAATCCCTGCATACCAGCTTTCTTTAGTTGCTGCCCCTTCAATATAAAGTCTTCATCTGTATGTGCTCCAAATCGACTAATTTTAATGTAACCAACTTTATCCGACATCATATAACCCGCATCAAGACTGCTAATTGTTATCTTATCTCTTAATACTCCAACGGTCTTTAGCTCTGCACCACGTTTCAAGCTGATCTTTACCTCTGAACCTCTTCGGCCTTTTATGAGTCCAACTACTCGATCCGCTGTTATTTCTGTTCCAGCGATCACTTTATCTGCTACCTTGATTACCTGATCCCCTGGTCTGATTCCTGCCTTATAGGCTGGCCCCTCGGGATGGACAGCAGTTACAAACACTGTATCATTTAAAATCTGATATTCTACACCTATCCCATAGTAATTACCATCCAGATTCTCCGAAAAATGCTGCGCTTCATCAGGGGGTAAATAAGAAGAATGAGGATCAAGTCTTTTTAGAATTTGAGCAATAGCAAGATCTTTAAGGGTATCTACTCTAACAGGATCGACATAATTTTCCTGAATGATGTTTAGTACATGCTCTACCTTATCGGCACGACCGCCTAGAAAAGGAATAAAAGTACCGTTCTTAGAATTGGAACTTTCATTATGAAATTTGGGGCCAATAAGCATTCCCAGAACCACAGTTCCAGCATAACAGGCAGAAATGATCAAATTTTTTTTGGTAGTTGCTTGCATCTAAATCGGATGGCTAAAATTACAATTAAGCAAGGGCTTCAATTGTCATTAAAAGGTGTTTATAAACAGTTGTTAGCTGTTTTTTTTCCACATATTAACAATGCATACGCATTTCGGAAGTTTTTATTTCTATCAGTTGTTCCCCAGCCCATTTCCTCCCTTCGAATAATATTATTTTTACACCATCCTAACAACCTCCCAATAACAAAGCTTTAATTTCGTTTGTAGTTATCAAAATAGAAAGGCACAACATGCGGGGTTATTCATTTTCTCAGTTCCTTCCGAGTGATATCCCGAAAGGAGGATTTGACGAATTATTAAAACTATTCCTCGAATTACTTAACTATACATCCGGTGATGCTAATGAAGCTTTAGCCTGGCTGAACGAGCTTGATAAGCAATATAACCTTACCCAAGATGATTATGGAATAGGTGACTTTATCGATGAGTTGAAGCAAAAAGGTTATATAGATGACGATAATAATAATGCTGGCGGCTTTCAGATTACAGGGAAGACTGAACAGAGTATTAGAAAGTCGGCATTAGAAGAAATTTTCGGTAAACTAAAAAAGTCGGGCAAAGGAAGTCATAATACGAACTTGTCGGGTTTGGGTGAGGAAAAAAATGCAGACAGACGGGAATTTCAGTTCGGGGACAGTCTTGATCAGATTGACATGACCGCATCTATTCATAATGCTCAGATCAATCATGGTATCGGCGACTTTACAATGACTGAGAAGGACCTTGAGGTTGAGGAGAAAGACTTCAAAACTCTCACATCTACCGTCCTGATGATTGATATTTCTCACTCCATGATTCTTTACGGAGAAGACCGAATTACACCTGCCAAAAAGGTAGCCATGGCTTTGGCCGAACTTATCCGGACTAGGTACCCTAAGGATACATTAGATATTGTGGTTTTTGGTAATGACGCCTGGCCCATCCTTTTAAAGGATCTTCCCTACCTGCAAGTAGGCCCATACCATACTAATACTTACGCGGGACTAGAGTTAGCCGTAGACATACTGAGACGCCGAAAAACACACAATAAACAGATCTTTATGATTACAGACGGTAAGCCAACCTGCTTAAAGGAGGGAAACCGCTACTATAAAAACAGCATCGGGCTAGATCGAAAAGTCGTTAACAAAACTTTAAATAAGGCAGCAGAATGTAAAAGGCTCAAAATTCCGATCACCACCTTCATGATTGCCAAAGATCCCTACCTTCAGCAATTTGTAAGGAAGTTTACCGAAATAAATGGAGGCAAAGCTTTCTACAGCTCACTTAAAGGCTTGGGTGAATATATTTTTGAAGACTATATAAAAAATAGACGTAGGACAGTAAGATAGATAATAGCTAAAATGCTATTAAACTTAAATATTGCCTACATAAACAACATTAAGCATGAGTAATTTACTTGATATAACAACTTTTGGAGAATTAAAACAATCGGGCTATACACCCAGAACCATAAAGCAAGAACTAAGAGAGAATCTTATTGCTCAGATCAAAAATAAAGAAAGTGGTTTTGAGGGAATCATAGGCTATGAGGATACAGTAATTCCCGACTTACAAACTGCCATTCTTTCTCAACATAATATTCTTTTACTAGGCTTGAGGGGGCAGGCAAAAACGCGTATAGCAAGGTTGATGGTGAGTTTATTGGATGAGTACATACCCTTTGTCCAAGGATCCGAACTTTATGATGATCCATTTGCTCCAATCTCTTGGTTTGCTCGCCAGCGATTGGAAGAACAGGGAGACGACACTCCAATTGCCTGGTTGCATCGCTCTGAAAGGTATACAGAAAAGCTTGCGACACCTGATGTTACTGTAGCAGATTTAATTGGAGACGTAGATCCCATCAAAGCAGCAACTCTGAAACTTACCTATTCTGACGAACGCGTATTACATTTCGGGCTTATTCCAAGGGCACATAGAAGTATTTTTGTTATTAACGAACTTCCCGATCTTCAGGCGAGAATTCAAGTAGCGTTATTCAACATTTTGCAGGAGAAGGATATTCAGATCAGGGGCTTCAAGCTTAGATTACCACTGGATGTTCAGTTTGTGTTTACTGCCAATCCAGAAGATTATACGAACCGTGGATCAATCGTCACTCCTCTAAAAGACCGAATTGAAAGTCAAATTTTAACGCATTACCCAAAAAGCTTAGAAATTTCAAGAAAAATCACTCAGCAGGAAGCTCAGCTAACAGAAGCTCAGCGGTCGGCTGTTGAGGCGGACGGATTAGTAAAGGACTTGATTGAACAAATTGCATTCGAAGCTCGTAATTCAGAATACATAGACAAGAAGTCGGGGGTGTCGGCTCGACTAACCATCTCTGCTTATGAAAACCTCATTAGTCATGCAGAAAGACGTATGTTGCTTAACGGCGAAGCTAAGACTGCTGTAAGGATCGCAGACTTCCTGGGGGTAATTCCGGCCATAACGGGTAAAATTGAATTAGTATACGAGGGAGAACAGGAAGGCCCAGCCAAAGTGGCTAACATCCTGGTGGGTAAGGCGATAAAAACTCTTATGATCCGTTTCTTCCCTGATCCTGAAAAAATTAAGCGGTCTAAAACAGATAATCCTTATGCTGATATAGTTAATTGGTTCGGAGGGGGGAATAATCTGAACATGCCAGACGATCTATCTGAGGAAGAATATTACGATATCCTTCATTCTGTACCGGGGCTTAAAAATGTAGTAAAGAAATTTCATCCACGTCTTAGTGATGCACAAAACTTACTTTTAATGGAATTTTTACTGCATGGGTTGGCTGAATTTTCACAGATAGGTAAATCGCTTCTGGACAATGGATTCGAGTTTAAAGATATGTTGGGCAGCTTATTCAATGCCAGCTTCGAGGATGACGAAGACGAGGATTACGATGACAAAGGACGATATTAACTTAACCTTAGTCTTAAATCTTTCGTACAAGGAAAATTTCGGATAACATTGATGGCAAACAGGCTTCCTCTTCTACTACTCATTACTATAATACTATTATTAATAGATCTCTATATCTATAAAGCTCTGTTAACATTAAGCAAAGATGAGACCTCAACAAAAACCAGACGATTTAAGTGGATATACTGGGGATATTCATTACTCCTGATCTCAGGAGTTTTTGCAAGTATCTACCTCAATCTTCGGTTAAGCTTCAGGGCCGTAACTATGGTTGCTTTTGTCCTATCTTTTGTTTCAAAAGTTTGTTACCTGCCTTTTATATTCATCGATGACATAAGAAGGTTTTTCCTTTCAAAAAGAAAGCGGAATGAAGCGTTGCAAGAGCAGGCACAGTCGGTAGAACCAGAGATCACGACCGATAAAATTTCTCGTTCAGAATTTATTCTAAAAGCAGGACTCGCTGTTGCTACTATTCCCTTTGCAACTTTAAGTTGGGGTATTGTTTCAGGGGCGTATGATTATCAGGTAAAACGGAGGACTCTTTACCTTAAAAACCTCCCAAAGGCATTTGATGGAATCAAATTAGCCCAGATCTCCGATGTTCATTCAGGGAGCTTCTACAATCACAAAGCAGTTCTTGGAGGTGTTGAAACCCTGCTTGGGGAAAAACCTGACTTCATCTTTTTTACCGGCGATCTGGTGAACGGACAAGCTTCCGAAATGCGGAATTATCAGGACATATTTGCGAAGGTAAAAGCTCCATTGGGGGTGTATTCAGTTTTGGGAAACCACGATTACGGAGACTATCATTTTGGCCCCTACCCAAGTCCTGCCAAAGAAAAAAATCTTTCCGATCTGATTCAAACCCATAAAAACATGGGTTGGAATATTCTCATGAACGAGAATACTTCTTTGAAGGTTGATGGAGAAGAATTAGCTATTGTAGGGGTGGAAAACTGGGGAGCGGGTTCTCGTTTCCCCAAAAAAGCAGACCTGAATAAAGCCTTAACTGGTACCGAGGATAAGGAAGTAAAGTTGCTGCTGTCGCATGATCCAACTCATTGGCGAGCACATGTACTTAACTATCCTGATATCAATGCTATGTTTAGCGGCCATACTCATGGCATGCAGTTCGGCGTACGGACGGAAGAATTTCAATGGAGCCCAGTGCAGTATATCTATAAAGAGTGGGCAGGCTTTTATCATGAAAGCAACCAGCAACTTTATGTAAACGTGGGTTATGGATTCCTTGGTTATCCTGGCAGAGTTGGAATTTTACCAGAAATTACGATATTTGAGTTAAAGCGTGCTTAAGCCGCTTGTAAACAACAGTTTGCAGATGCCCGACCCCGAACAATCATCTTACCTCAAAACTAACATTAGGCACATTCTGGATTTTCTTCTTTTCAGCAATATATTTATTGCCTTATGTGCTGTGGCTCAAGCTTCTTTAACTTATCATCTACTTCGAGCGACTTGTGACAAGTATGTATTAGGACTCCTGTTCTGTTCCACCTTGTCTTTATACAATTTCAGTATGTTTCTGTCTAAGCCTAAGCACCCGGAGAAGTCAAAGTTTCGGCGTGTAAGATGGATATTTGCCAATTACCGCTTCATGACAACGATTACCCTTATCGCTGTTATTTCTATAATTCCCCTCGCTTTTTTTCTATCTCCAGCCTCACAGGTTCTTATGTTCTTCCTGGGAGTAATTGCAGTAGCATATAATCTTCCACTGTTCACCATGAACGATAAGAAGTTTGGATTGCGGAATATTCCAGGACTAAAGCTTTTCCTTATTGCTCTGATCTGGTCTCTTAGTTGTGTATTAGTTCCAATAATTGAAACAGGCATGCCCGTCCGCACAAGTGATACTATTGTGCTAATCGCAAAACGTTTTCTTTTTATCGCTGCAATTACAGTTCCCTTTGATATACGAGATTTATATCAGGACAAAAGTTACGACCTAAAGACCATTCCGGTAATGTTAGGTGAAAAAAAGGCTTACTTGTTCTGTCAATTCTTATTACTGATCTATATAAGCCTCTTGCTTTTATTCACTAAAACAGTAGATGCTGATTTTATAGGGATCTCTTTAACCATCATTCTTACTGGCTGGCTAATTTTTAAATCAAATATTAAGAAAAATGAATACTACTATTTTCTATATCTTGATGGAACCATGATTCTTCAACTAGTCGCAGTTGTCTTAAGCAATTATCTCTTGAACTTATACTCAGCTTAGCAAGCTGGATGACTAGCTTACAAACTTGTAGCCAATACCTCTCACAGTTTGCAGCAATTGCGGCATATCCGGATTAGCTTCTATCTTTTTCCGTAAGCGCACAATATGCATATCTAAGGTGCGGGTATTTACATCAGAATTATATCCCCAAACTACCATCATCAATTCATCCCTATGAATTACCTTATTCTGGTTCTTCAGGAAATACAATAATATTCGGTTTTCAAGAATTGTCAGCTCTATTTTCTTACCATCTTTAACAAGGGAGTGCGTATTTGGAAAATGCTCCATATTGGCAAACTTGTAAGCCTCAGTTTTCTCATTCAAAATCACAAACTTTACTTTGTTTTCAATAAGAGCGATAAGCACATCCATGTTAAAAGGCTTTGTTACATAATCAGTAACACCTGAACTGTAAGCATCGATCTTGTCAACATCCTGAGCCTTCGCTGTCATCATAATGATAACATTTTCAAACCCCTTCGCTCTCACATCCTTACATACCTGATTGCCCTGCTTTCCAGGCAGCATCCAGTCTAACAACACAATATCGGGCCTCTCACTTAAGATCAATTGCTCGCCCTCGTCTCCATTGGTTGCTTCCACTACAGTAAAACCCTCCGATTCTAATCTATGAGCTACTAAGAAGCGTAAATTGTCATCATCTTCTATTATTGCTATTTTAATTTCCTTTTTCATTCGAGTCTATTTAATGTTAATCAGACTATTAACCTGATTTTTGTCCTAAATCCTTTTATAATTGATAATAAACCTACCCTGCATAATTATATGGGAGCGTTATAGTGAACTCAGAACCCTGCCCTAATCTGCTTCTTACTGCAATATCTCCTTCCATAAAGTTCACAAGCTCCTTACAAAATGCAAGTCCTAAACCCACACTTCCCTGTTGGTTATACTCACTCTGGATACGATAAAATTTCTTAAAGATGTTCTTCATCTCATCCTTAGGAATTCCAATGCCCTTATCAGAAAATCTGAAAACAATATCTGTTTTTTCATGAGCTATATCAATAACCAACTCCTTTTTTCCCGGAAGTGAGTACTTATACGCATTATCCATCAAATTCTGGAAAAGACTACCTAGAAGTACCGGATCTGTATAAAAATGTTCCACATTACGGATAGTATACTCCATCTGAAAGTCTTTATACTTAATATTGTAAGTATCCACCATATTTTGCACAAAAACCTCAAGATTAATATTCTCTCGCTTTACCTTAATGGCCTGGTTCTCTATCTGGGTGAACGATAACAGCTTATTCATTAGATCGTTCAATTTATCTGCCTCTTCGTCCAAAATTTTCCCGTAATGCAAGCGCTCTCTATCAGTCAACTGAGTAGCTCTCCTGATATTATTTCCAGCGATTTTAATAACACTTACGGGCGTCTTAAACTCATGAGTTAAATTGTTGACAAAATCATATTGAAGCTTGAATAACTTATTATTGATATTCAAATTCCTGTAAATAAGAAAACCAATAGTCAGTATCACGCCATAAACCATCAAAATTGCTACAGCAAGAGGAAAAAAGCGACGAAGTATCTCATCTGAAAGGAAATCGGAGGAAGAAGTAAAATGAAGCTTATAGCTACTGAAAGCTCCGGTTAAAGGAAACTCAGTGGAAACTTGTTCCGGTTCAATATCGATAATATCAGCTGTCAGCGGGATAATGGCAATTTTCTGATAGAAATGCGGATGAATATTTTTAATCCGAAGTTTAGCTGGATCAAGCAAAAAGGATAAAACGTCCTGCTGATAAACAGGCGATTTTTTAAGGTTATCATCCATTAGCTGTTTGAATGCCTTGATCTCTTCTTCCCTAGGGATATTCATAAACGTAACACGATTATTTGTTACATTATAGAAAGTTCCAAGCGACTCATCAGACAAGGTACTCTTACTTAATTCAAAACTCTGCAGGAAAGCAGCAAGCTTAACTGATACGCGATTGAACTCATTTATATATTTAATGGGTCTGCCACCACTATTAATATTATATAATAAGACAGAGTCATCAGGCTGCTTTCTATAGAATTGGGCAATTGACTTCGGTGCAATGGTAAGATTGTTGACTCTAAAGGCATACTCCGTTTTATGATTACTAACCTCTGTATCATAAAAAATAACACGACTAACGAAAGGAAATTGCTTGAGCACAGTTTTAGAAAACTTCAGGGCAGAAGAAGGATCCAGATATCCCTGGTAAAGTGAGATCTCGGGAATTTTATTCTGGAAAAAATCGTTATATGGTCTTATCGTTTCATCTACAACTTCCGTCTTTTTTTTCTCAAACTCGTCGTACACATATCTAGAAGTAAAATTATAGGCAATAGTTAGAGCAGCTACCAGGGAGGCGGCAATAAGTACAAGAAATACAACATTGAGAACAAAGTTCTTTTTCCCGGAGAACTTCCTGATAATCATATCCTTTTACTTATTAGAAAGGTATTTCTCAAAAAACCTCTCAAGCTTGGTGTAATACTCATATCGGTTTTCCGGGTTACGCAACGTATACTTTTCGGTTTCCTTTACAAGATAGGTTACCGGAATATTCCTTTTGCGAAGTTCTTTAACAAACTGATTAGTTTCATTCACTTTTACCCGCGGGTCTTTCGAGTCCTGTGCTATAAATACTGGAGCCTTGATTTTATCTGCATGAAAAACTGGCGAAGCTTCTCTTAAATAATCAATATCAGTCTCCGGATTACCAATCATTTCATAGTACATTTGAAGAGTCGGTTTATAATATGGAGGTACAGCCTTAAGATAGGTGAATAAGTTGATATAGCCCGACTGAGCGGCTCCGCAAGCATAAAGATCTGGATGCCGTGCTAATCCGTTCAAGGCACTGAATCCCCCAAACCCTGCCCCATAAATGCCCACTCTTTTTGAGTCTGCAATACCTTCTTTAATAAGCCACTGAACACCATCAGTGATATCATCCTGCACCAAAGTTCCCCATTTCTTAAAACCTGAGATCCAGAATTGCTTTCCATACCCTCCTGATCCGCGGAAATTAAGTTGAAAAACTGCAAAACCACGATTAGCCAAAAATTGAATCTCAGAGCTATATCCCCAGGAATTACGATCAGTGGGGCCACCATGAGGAATAACTATTACAGGAAGGTTTACAGGGTCCTTTCGTAAAGGCAGAGTAAGATATCCCCTTATTATATTTCCCTCACGGTTCCTGAATGATATGGCCTGCATTTGACACATCTCCTCGGCCTTAATCGAAGGATTGATCTCTGTTAGTTTATTTAATTTTTTGGCGGATGGCTCATATAAATAGTATGCACCTTGAGTCCGGTCTGTAAAAGTTCTTATCACCAGCTTCGACCCTGCCGTATCCTGATCAGCAATAATAGTTTCGGTATTGGGTAGCAGCTTTTGAAGCTCTTTGTAAATTGAGCTGGCAGCGTTATCTAGATAATACCTTTCCCTTTTCCAGGTTTCATAACCCACAGAAATCAATTTTCTTTTTTTATAAGAATATTCAGCGTCGTTAACATCCACGTCCGCATGACTATATAATTCTTTGGTTTCCTTCCCTAGCGAGCAATCAAATTGCACTAGTGCAGATCTATCCCTTTTAATGTTCGTTATAGCATATATACAGGTTCGATCGTTGTCACAAAAAGCAACAGGCTTGATTTTCGTCTTAAAATTATTAGTAACAACTGGCTTAAATGGGGAATCAGAATACTCGCGAAAAAGCAGGGTTTCATTCACTCCATCACTGGCTAGAGCCATTCTGATATTTCCTTCTCCATCTGTAAACCACTGGAAAATATTGCCTGGATTAACTTCCAATAGTTTGAGTGCACCAGAACTCAAATTTAGTTTATAAGCATCAAAAACAGTTGAGTCCCGTTTATTAAGGCCGAGTACTAACTCATTACTTACAATATTCCTCCAGTTAATAAGCTTAATATTTAACTTTTCATCTGCAAATAATTCCTTTACTGCCTTTCCTTCCTTGTCTACAGAATACAAAAAGGCGCCAGACCGGCTATCGGGCGAAAAGAGTAATGATGAATTGTTGGCCCAGCAATAAAAGCCCACATTTCTGTCGGTTAAATTAGTGAGTTGCCTAACATTTTTTCCCCTTACGTCCTGAACAAATATATTCAATCTGTTCTTGTAGGGCTTTAAATAAGCTATCTGCTGACCGTCGGGAGAAAGTTGAAAATTGGTTTTTTCGGGATTTCTAAAAAAATCCTCAAGGGGAATTTTACGAGCAACCGTCTCCTGCTTGCAATGAGTGAACAGACCTAACACCATTAACAACAAACAGATACCAAAATGTCGCAGCATAAAATTATTTCCCCTCATTCTTCAAATTTGGAATTACTAAATTATTCGTTTTGTAACCAGTCACACGTAACATTTAGAATACAAGTAATGTAATGTTTTCAAGCATAAATCATCATTTATGTCGTTATCTTTAAATCTACGTTCACAATAAAAGTAATAGTACTTTTATTACATATATGAGAATTTTGAGATCCTTTAATATAAAAACATTGTTTTTTTCTCCTTCAGTAATGATAATATTGCTGGTTCTCAATTATTTCAATGCTTCTGCTCAACGAACTGCCGACGATGCTTTAGCTCTGCAGTATTATCAGAACGCTGAATATGACCGGGCCGCTATAATCTATGAAAAACTTTTTACGAGATCCTCTAATCCGGCTCTCTACTACGATCAATACTTAAACTCTTTAATCAAGATCAAAAGGTATGATGATGCCGAGAAGGTGGTAAAAAAGATGGTGAAAGAAATGCCAGAAAATCCCTCTTTCAAAATCGACCTGGGACGGGTGTTGCAAGAACAGGGGCAACAAGCTAAAGCCAACGAGTGGTATAACAATATTATAAAAGATCTTCCTCCAAATGAACATGCTATCCGTGAAATCTCTATTGCCTTCTACCGCGCTACAGCATACGACTATGCTACTAAAGCATTATTACAAGGCCGAAAGCTGCTTAAGGACGAGAATATCTTTTCTTATGATTTGATTTCCCTCTACCGTTACCAGAAAAATAAGCCGATGCTTATTCAGGAATACTTAAGCCTTTTAAGTTCTCCAGACATAGAATCAAATATGGCAAATCAGGCGAAAAACGCTTTTTCAGCAGTTCTTGAGAGTTCCGAGGATTACGATCAGCTCAGGATAGCGCTTTTGCGAAAAATGCAGAAAGAACCTCAAAATGTCATTTACCCTGATCTTCTTGCCTGGCTATTTTATCAGCAAAAAGAGTACAGCTTGGCACTCAAACAGCTTATCTCTTTAGACAAACGTCAGAAAGAGGAGGGTGAAAGGGTTTACGAATTTGCAGGTAACCTTATTGCCAGCAAAGCTTATGAGCCTGCGGTAGAAGCTTTAAATTACCTTGTCTCAAAAGGCAAAGAGCAGCAATACTATATACCCGCGAAAATCCAGTTACTTAATTGCAAGAACCAACTATTGACGAGTGGAAAGTTTACTCAGGACGATCTTTTACAGTTAGAGAAAGACTATAAGGACCTCATCGAGGAATTTGGGAAAACCCATAATACTATTTTTGCAATCAGGCAGTTGGCAAACCTACAGGCCTTTTATCTCCATAAACTTGTTGACGCTGAAAAACTCCTTGAAAATGCATTGAAAATGCCAGCACTTCCTCCTGCCTTAGTTGCTTTAGTAAAGCTAGATCTTGGAGATGTCTATGTTTTAAATAATGAACCATGGGAGGCAGCACTCATTTATGGACAGGTAGAAAAGGAGTTTCCTAACGAACCAAATGGGCAGGAAGCTAAGTTCAAAGGAGCCAGACTATCCTATTACCAGGGAGAGTTTAATTGGGCAAAAGCCCAGCTAGATGTGTTAAAAAGTTCTACCTCTCAACTCACAGCTAATGATGCTCTGAACCTCAGCCTTCTAATTCAGGAAAATACGGCAACGGGAGCAGATACAAATGCATTAAAGAAATTCGCTTATGCAGACCTGCTTGCTTTTAAGAATGATAGCCAAGAGGCATTAGTGGTTTTAGACAGCATTCAAAAGTTGTATCCGGGAAACTCACTCGAGGATGATATCTTGATGACCAAAGCAAAGATATTTTTGAAACAACAAGAAGTCCAAGAGGCCCTAAAGCAATTGCAGCTTATTACCGTTAACCATAGCTTTGATCTTTGGGCCGACGACGCGTGGTTTATGATGGGGGATATTTACGAAAACCAGTTACAGGATAAGGAGAAGGCGAAACAATGCTATCAGAAAATAATTACCGACTTCCCAGGAAGTATATTAGCTTCGGAAGCTCGTAAGCGCTTCCGAAACTTAAGAGGTGATGCTATTGGTTAACAGGGATCTTAGCTTTATCTTCGCAGCATGGTTTTGTTTAATATTACTGTCATCATCGATGACAGTATAAACGATGAGTGGATATCGTGGATTAAAGAAATATTTATTCCCGAAGCAATGTCAAGCAATCTGATTGCTTCCAATCGCCTTCTAAAAGTTCTTGATTCACCCAATGAAGGTGTTACTTATTGTCTGCAATTTATTCTTGATGATATCGGTTCTTACCAATCTTTTCAGCAGAATCAATTCGCTTTGCTCATGGATAAGCAGGCACTGCACTTCACTAACAAGTTTGTTTCCTTTTCCACTTTAATGGAATTTATCGACTAATAATGAATATTATACCAACAGCAATTGAGGGATTAGTAATTATTGAGCCCAAAGTTTGGAAAGATGACCGAGGCTATTTCTACGAGAGTTACAACAAGAAGATCTTTGCTGACGCGGGTATCCATGCAGAATTTGTTCAGGATAACCAGTCGTTCTCTCAAAAAGGCACATTAAGAGGTTTACACGGGCAAGCAGATCCTTTCGCACAGGGAAAACTGGTACGGGTTATTCAGGGAAAAGTAATTGATGTAGCTGTGGATATCAGAAGAAATTCACCAACCTATGGCCAGCATGTAAGTATTGAGCTAAGTGCAGAAAATTTTAGGATGTTCTGGGTCCCCCCGGGATTTCTACACGGCTTTGTTACTCTTGAAGACAATACGATATTCACTTATAAGGTCACTAACCTTTACGATAAAGCTTCCGAAATAGGTGTGATTTGGAATGACACTGACTTGGATATAGACTGGGGCATCAAGCCTGAAGAGGCTATTTTATCAGAAAAAGATAAATTATTACCCGCTTTTAAAGACTTTGTAAGTCCTTTTTAATTCACAGGATTAATTAATAGAAAAGGGCTGTAGCTTCTGTGAAGCTACAGCCCTTTTCTATTATAGCTGCATTTATTTGATTAAATCATATAACTCATCAAGCTTTGGAGAGAGAACGATTTCGATGCGTCTGTTCTTACTCCTATCTTCAGCCGAGTTGCTTAAAGCCAGAGGCTGGTACTGACCCTTTCCGGTAGCCGTTAACCTTTTGCTGTCAATTTTCTCCACGTCCGTTAAAAACCTCACAACTGAAGTAGCTCTGAGAACACTCAAATCCCAGTTGTCTTTTATCTGACCCAGGTTCGCTACCTTCTGATTGTCTGTATGGCCCTCAACAGCAATATTAATCTCAGGTTGAGATTTAAGAACCTTGGCCAGCTCGGTTAATGCTTGTTTACCTTTATCATCTATGACAATGCTGCCCGTATCAAATAGAAGTTTATCTGAAAGCGAAACGTAAACCTTTCCATTTCTAATCTCAACAGTAAGTCCACTCTGTTGAAATCCAAGTAGCGCTTTCTGAAGTTTATCCCGTAACGCATTGGTTGCTTCATCACGCTTTCTTAAAACATCTTCAACTTCTTTCAGGCGAGCTTCCCTTTTCTGCAGGTCGGCTGCTAGCTTATTGATCTCCGAAGAACTATTTGCCCGTAATGTTGCGTAATTTTTATCTAGTCCTGAAAACTTCGCCTCTAGTTCTGAAATTCTTCCATGTAAATCAGCTGTGTCAGCCTTTAACCGAGTAATTTCTTCTTGCAAACTCTCAATCTTCACATTTGCTTTATTCCACCCGGTTGTAAGAGAATCTTTGTCGGCTAAAAGAGATTTATATTTTTTGGTGGACATTACCACACAGGAGCTTAAACAAACAGCAGCTACAAAAGCTGTAAAAAACCATCTCATCATAGTACAATATTAAGCATTAGCGTTTCTCAAAAAAACAATTAGAGGATATAATTTTTCGAAAGTTTCTGTTACTATCGCTGCTGCTGAGGTCGACATAACTTCCTTATCCTTAAGATTTCGAGCAGCAATAAAACTTTTCAGTTTAAGGTATTCAATATCCGGATGGTCAGATGGATAACCTTTAGGAGCTGTTTGAAGCTTGTCTTCTGCACTCAGTTCATTAAATGTTTTCTTAAAGTCTGATGAATCAATGATCTCATGCCAGTCCGAACTGTTATAATCAATTTCCTGCCGGACAGACTTAAGGAGTTCCGTTGTTGGATGCCAGGCACCTCCCCCTACAAAACATTTCCCTGGTTCTATATGCAGGTAATAGCCAGGGCCGTCAAAATTCTTCCCCTTCGCAGAAATACCTATACCGAAATTTAATTTATAAGGCGACTTATCTTTGCTGAATCTGATATCCCTGTATATCCGCATAACACAATCTTTAGGATCAAGCTGATCGGGTATGGTCGAATCAAGTTGGGAAAGAGATTTAATAATTTCCGCTGAAAACTGGTAAACGTTCCTATGAGATTCCTCATAAAGTTGTTTGTTCTGTTTAAACCATTCGCGGTTGTTATTCTCTCTTAGTTTTTCCAGGAAATCTAGTGTCGCAGGTAAGATCATTTACTTATCGTATTCTGAATTGTACTTTACTTTAGGCGAAAGCCAATGTAGCAAAATAACTCTTGAATACCGATAATTGAAAGGAGCAAATAAAAAAATGACAGTAAAAATGGTTCCGATGTAAAGCATAGGATTCTCGCTATTGCCACTAAAATAGTAAGTAAGTATTGCTGTTGAAACGATCTCTGCTACATTTAAAGCATAACTCACATACATAGCCGCATAGAAATAACCTGGCTCAACCTCATACTTCATTCCGCAGTTGGGACAATGTTCATTCATCTTTTGTCCCCGAAAAGAATAGACAGGTCCCAAGAAAATCTTTCCCCTCCTGCATTTCGGACACTTGGCCTGAGCAACTGCTTCAAACTTAGATGTTGCCATCTCCTTCAGTTAAGATTTATTTTCTCGTCCCTGATATGGATGTTCACATTCTTACGCCGGTATTTTTTATACCATAAAAACCCAACAGCTGCTACAGCCAGGTAGGGTGCAGCTAAAAGATATAAGATACCATTATTGAGTCCCTTACCCTGTGTGTTACCATGCTGGACAGAATTTTCTGCATTCATTGTACACATAGCACACTGAGAGTATGCATCTGGTACTATTGCCAATGTTGAAAGGAAAACAAGAACAACTACAAACAATTTCACAACTTTCATTTCAAGATCTATTAAAAGCTATAGTATGGAGATATCATAATGTACACAATTACCCCGGTTACAGTAACGTAAAGCCAGATAGGAAAACTCCAGCGCACCAATTTACGATGACGCTCTACATTCATTAGTAAGCCACTATAAAAGCTCAGTAATACTAACGGAAGAACAACTGCAGCAAGTATAATGTGTGTTATTAATATGAAATAATAAAGATATCTAACCCCTCCTTCTCCACCATAAGTTGTTTTAATTCCGGTAGCATGAAAAATTATATAGGAAACCAGGAATAATGAGGAAAGTACGAATGTTATAACGTTAAGGATTTTATGGGCCCTGATATTTCTCTGGCGGATTTGAAGCAATGAAATGATAAGTAAAACACTACAGGTACCATTTAAGATGGCATTTAACTTTGGAAGAAAGTATACCCAGGAAGGAAACTCCTGTCCCTGAGGAAAAATAGTTAATACCTTAGCCTGAAGAACCAACACAACAAGAAAAACAAATATAGAAATGCCTGTTACGATTCGTAACACTGATTTATCATTCATACTATTAAGTGGATTATTGATATGCTACTTTTCTAAGTTCTTCAGCAATTTGAACTTTGATCTCATCTAAGAGTTTGTCCACCTGCTCTTTATTGGTACCATCATAATACCCCCTGATGCGCTTTTTTGGATCAACCAAAATCAGCATAGAACTATGATTAATATTAACCGGCTTTCCGGTATCAAGAACATCTACCAGAAAGTCTTTCCTGGCAAGTTGGTGTATCATTGCTTTATCTCCCGTTAAAAACATCCATTTACCAACTGAGGCGCCTTGGTTTAACGCGTACTTTGCCAGAACAGAAGGATTATCATACTCCGGATCCACACTAATAGAATAAAACTTAATTAGTGGATTATTTCTATATTCATCAACAACCCGCTTAAGCTGTAGATTTACGACAGGACAAACCGTTTGACAACGGCTGAAGAAGAAATTAACAACAGTGATTTGAGCTGTGTCTGCAGGAAGTCCAATACTGTCACCCTGCTGATCAATAAGCTTGAAATCACTAATCGTATGATAAACCGTGTCCGGGATCTTGACACCCCTCCTTGTATGAAACGTAGAGGCTACATGTTTGGGGCCAAAAAAGCTTAGAGGTCTATATCTGTTTTTGCCCTTTTCCTGAAGTAGAAAATATAAAAATCCTGGTACCGCAAGTATGGATACCAGGATTAATATTTTTTTTATAGAAGATCTATTATTAGCCATTCACTAGTGAGGCATATGGACATTAAGGTAAGAACCTTCTGTAAGTAATAATACTATAAAATAAACTATAAATATTAACGAAATTACTATACTGGTAATGAATGCATACTTCTCAAACTTCAAGTGCATGAAGTATGCAACAATGTAATAAGCCTTAAGAAGAGTTAGTGCAATATAGGTAAAGTTAGTAATTCCATCACTTAAACCCATCTTAGGTTTAAGCACTAACGCGATAACAAATTCAACGATAGTAATACCTAGCAAGTAAAAAAACACTTGCCAAATCTTTCCTTTAGTCATCGACGCATGTTCTTCGTGATGACCTTCTGTATGTGAGTGATGCTCGTGAGCCATTTTGTATTCTAATTAATGATTAAACAAGATAAAAGAATGTAAATACGAATACCCAAACAAGGTCTACGAAGTGCCAGTATAAACCAACTTTCTCTACCATCAGGTAAGTGCCGCGCTTTTCGAACACATTACCAAGGGTCATCAAAAGAATGATAATATTGATAAGAACACCACTGAAAACGTGAAATCCATGAAATCCAGTGATTGTGAAAAATAAGTTAGCAAACTGCAGTACACTTACATGATCACCACCAATTTCTTTCAAAGTTTCTGCATGCGGAACCGATCCCCACCAAAATCCTTCATGATGTAGATGGGTCCATTCTAGAGCTTGACAACCAAGGAACATTAATCCACCAATAATTGTAGCGATCATCCATCCTACCACTTCTTTCTTAGCCCCGCGGTGGCCAGCTTCCACAGCCAATACCATCGTTACAGAACTCATGATAAGAATGAAGGTCATGATACCTACAAACACCAACGGTGCTCCATGATCAGTTACCCCGGGGATTGATTGAAATACTTTATCAGGATCAGGCCATGTTAATTTGCTAAATCTTTGCGCTCCATAATAAATCAAAAATGCAGAGAATGTAAAAGCATCTGATAGTAGAAAAAACCACATCATTATCTTTCCATATTCTACGTTAACAGGCGACGTACCACCGTCCCACGGACCTGTTTTTACTTCGTCTAATTTTGATACAGTAGTAGTATTCATTAATATTACGTTATTGGTTCAAAAGTAAGAAAACATATAAATAAATCCATAGTATATCCAGAAAATGCCAGAAAATAGAGGCTAACTCCATCTTGAACAAGTTTCGGTATTGAACTATATTTTTAACACTTCCTCTGTAGGCGTTAATTAGAACAGCTAAACCTCCTACTATATGAAGAAGGTGAGTTCCAGTAAGTACATACAAGAAAGACTGTGAAGCATTCGGGTTTACAAAATAAACACCAGAAGCTATAAATGACTTCCATGCGCTCACTTGAAGAACAAAAAATATCACTCCAAGAGCCAGCGTCAATAAAAGATATAATCTCTGACTGCTAAATTTTAGTTCTTTGGCAGACTTATAGGCTAAATGCATAGTTATACTACTCAAAATGATTGCTACAGAGCTGTAGTTAAATACAGATGGAAGAAGCATTTTTATTCCCCTCGAAGGGTCGCCAGCAGTATAAACGATAAAGCCACTGGTTAAGGCAGCAAACAACATGAATGATGTGATTATAAACAACCACATTAGAAACTTCTTTGGCCGAAGATTTACTCTGTCTTGTTCAAATGAATTTTTCATTGTAATAGCCGTCATAATATCCTGTTAAAATCAAACAACAACACTAGCTGTACCACCGGAAGATAGAAAAAAGAGCCAAACATTACTTTTTGTGCCGACTTTATGTCTAAATTTCGGTAGAGCATAAAACCGAACCAGCAAAATATTAAGCCCAGGATCAAGGACACTCCACCAATTATCCATCCACCAAACCCCATAATTGTTGGTATCAAGCTTACCGGGATCAAAACAATAGTCGACAGCCATGTCATCAAGCCGCTTACTCTATCCCTTTGAGTTGTCGGTAAAAGTCTGAAGCCTGCCTTCTTATAATCATCGTCCAATACCCAGGCAATTGCCCAGAAGTGTGGAAACTGCCATACAAACTGAATAAGAAATAAGATGATCGGTATCCAAGAAATTTGTGGACGATCAAATGCAGCAAAATATCCAATCAATGGTGGCAAAGCTCCTGGAAATGCTCCTATGAAAACAGCAATTGGAGACTTTCGTTTCGAAGGAGTGTAAAGGAACGCATAAAGTAATATAGAAAACACCGACAAAACGCCGGTAAGAAAGTTAAGACGTACCAGAATTAATGTTCCAGCTATGCCCATAAACAAACTTAAAACTAATGCCTGCCCAGTAGTCATCCTTCCGGATGGGATTGGCCTGTCACTAGTCCTTTTCATCAACTTATCAAGGTCCTTCTCGATAATTTCATTGAAACCATTTGCTGCCCCTGTAACTAAAAAACCGCCAACGGTTAAAATAAGCCAGTTAATCCAGTTAATAGATTCGTCCTGCTGCTTATTCCCTATTAAAAAAGAAATAGAAGCAGAAAAAACCACTAAGAACGTAAGTCTTAATTTAATAAGTTTCTTAAAATCCGAAATAAAACTTTCCTCACTCACCTTACTACACAAAAGATTTCTTATACATTTTATTCTGTTTCAATATCAGAAGCAAATAGAACTGAGCTCCGAAGGTAAGACTTGCAAGCAAAATATGAGCAGCCTGAGCAATCGGAGGCAAAGCAAGATAGGCTAAAGTAATACCAGTTATCAATTGTGCAAGTATCAGAAAAAATATATACACAATGAACTTAAACTGATAACTGTTGCCCAAATACTTCCTTCTCATTAATACCAGCATCACAACGTTTAACCCGAAAATTAGAATGGCCAAATTGCTATGAAAAATATAGATGAGATCTCCCTTTGCAACCCATTCTGATCTGTTAAGGTAATTCATAGATCCTGCTACTTCATCTACAGCCTCCCTCACCTCAGTTCCGAAAGTGATCTGAAGAACAGTAAGCACCAAAGCTCCTATCGCGAAAGACCTCAAATTACCTGCTGCTTTATTTGCCAGCAACATTCTATCCCTAAGAACCCTGGCGTAATAATAAGTGTATATACTGATAGCCAGAATAGCTATGGCTATTAGCATATGCACGGTTACTATCCAGGCCACAAGATTCGTTGACACCACGATAGAACCCAACCACGCTTGAAATACTACGAGGATCAGATTGAAGAAACTTAAGAAAAAGATCCTTTTTTTAACCTTAAGATAGACTAACGAAAGCACTGCACAAGCAAGTAAAAACACACCTGTTAGCGCACCTATTAGTCTGTTAATGTACTCTGTCCAGGTTTTCGAAGCATTAAAAGACTCTGGTTCAAGAATACTCTTATCTGCTCTTAGTCGGTCGGCGAGATCAGAGAAGCCAAAAACATCAAGGGTACGCGCAAACTTTTCATTCTTCTTAATCCGCTGCCCAACATACTTCTCCTGATAGTCTGGAGGTAACTGGGATACATCGGTAGGAGGAACAAGTTTACCGAAGCACTTAGGCCAGTCCGGACAACCCATACCCGAGCCCGAGCTTCTTACTACGCCACCTGCAAGTATCAGAACGAAAAGAGAAATAATAGTAATATGATTAATTATTAAAAACCTTCTCTCGCCGCTTCTATACATGTTTCTGGATAAAAAATTGGGGTATCTGTAAGATTCATCTTACGGCAGATACCCCAATTTATGCTTTTATGTGAATTAAACTTTCTCTGCCTGATGCTGTCTCTCCCACTCTAACTGAATCCGCTCAGCTTCTGCATTTCCCTCAAAATCATGAGGAAGGTTAGAGCTCATTGTTTCAGAGAAAGGAGTAGTTTGAAGAATGAAATCTTCATCATGTCCTGGCTTACTATAATCATATGGCCAACGGTATACTGACGGTATTTCACCTGGCCAGTTTCCGTGAATATGTTCTACAGGAGTAGTCCACTCTAATGTATTTGACTGCCAAGGATTTTGTGTAGCTTTCTTTCCGTTGAAAATTGAATTAAAGAAGTTCCAAAGGAAAGCGATCTGACCTAAAGCAGCAACAATAGCAGCCCATGAAACGAAGGTATTTACAGTTAACCATTCCTTCATGAATTCAAACTCAGTGAATGCATAATAACGACGAGGAACACCATCCAATCCCATAAAGTGCATAGGGAAAAATACTAGATAGGCGCCAATGAAAGTTAACCAGAAATGAAGGTAACCTAACTTATCGTCCATCATTCTTCCAAACATCTTAGGGAACCAGTGATAAACACCACAAAGCATTCCGAAGATAGCTGCAGAACCCATTACCAGGTGGAAGTGAGCAACAACGAAATATGTATCGTGGAGATTGATATCTAACGCGGCATTTCCTAAGAAAATACCTGTTAAACCTCCTGAGATGAAGAACGAAACAAGTCCGATTGCAAACATCATTGCTGGAGTGAAACGGATGTTACCACGCCACAATGTTGCAAGATAATTGAACGTCTTTACCGCTGAAGGAACTGCAATGATCAAAGTAGTGATCATAAACACCCCACCAAGGAAAGGATTCATACCTGTAACGAACATATGGTGTCCCCACACGATAAAAGAAAGGATGGTAATACCAATTAAAGAATAAACCATCGCATGGTAACCGAAGATAGGCTTACGAGAGTTTGTTGCAATTACCTCTGAAGTAATACCTAAAGCAGGCATAATTACGATGTATACCTCAGGGTGACCTAAGAACCAGAACAAATGCTGGAACAAAATTGGACTACCACCTTGCTGAGGCATTACCTGACCCTGAATTACCAGGTCTGAAAGGTAGAAACTTGTACCAAAGCTACGGTCAAATATTAACAGAACTACACCTGCTACAAGAACAGGGAAAGAAAGAACACCAAGGATAGCTGTAAGGAAAAGAGCCCAAATAGTGAGTGGCATTTTCCAAAGGTCCATACCCTTTGTACGCATATTCAATATTGTACTGATATAATTTAGTGCTCCCATTAACGAAGAAGCAATAAAGAATACCATACTGATCAACCATAAAGTCATCCCCAAACCAGAACCTGCTATTGCCTGAGGCACTGCAGATAATGGAGGATAAATTGTCCAACCTGCACTTGCCGGTCCACTTTCAATAAAGAAAGAAGACATCATGATTACACTGGCAATGAAGAAGAACCAATAAGATAACATGTTAAGGAACGGAGATGCCATATCTCTGGCTCCAAGCTGCAAGGGAATAAGAAGGTTACTGAACGTACCACTTAAACCAGCAGTTAATACAAAGAATACCATGATTGTACCATGGATGGTAACTAATGCAAGGTAAAAATCAGGTTTAATCCTTCCTCCCTCAGCCCATTTACCAAGAAAAGTTTCTAACAGCGGAAAGCTTTGATCTGGCCAGCCTAACTGGATACGGAATAAGATTGAAAGAAACATTCCTATCACACCCATAATAATACCGGTGATCAAGAACTGTTTAGCAATCATTTTGTGATCCTGACTAAAAATATACTTAGTCAAGAATGTTTCATGATGATGTCCATGATCATCATGTCCATGCCCAGAATGCTCTAAAGTATGATGAATTGCTGTGCTTGACATATCTTGCTTTATCTCTAATTCTAATTGTTAATAGCTAATTTATTATTTACAGAAGTTCCTGAAGTGCTTTGAGCCGACTGTAATTCCTTTTTCACATCATCAGTAAAGAACAAAGATTGTTTTGCTAACCACTCTTCGTATTCTTTCTGATCCACTACTCTAACTTTATATTGCATATTATAGTGCCCCGCACCACAGATTTTAGCACACAAAAGAATGTAGTTAAATGCCTGATTATTTGTTTTCTCACGCATTTGCTGCGTTGTAATTGTTGGAGTAAACTGGAAATAAGTAGGCATACCAGGTACAGCATTCATTTGAACCCTGAATTCAGGCATATAAAAACTGTGAAGAATATCTTTAGAGTTAATCGTAACCCTTACCGGTTTATTTACGGGAAGTACAATTTCGCTTCCTAATTTATCATCCCAGCTCTTAGGATCTTTAAAATCAATACCAAGTGAGTTGGTAGCAGAAGTTAGCTTATAGTTCCTCTTGCCTAACTGGTTGTCAGAGCCAGCATATCTAACATTCCATTTAAACTGCTCGCCAGTAACCTCAAGGCTCAACGCATTTTTAATCGCGTCTTCAGACGGATTAGTGATCTTTCTCCAGGTGAAAAACCCGAAAACTACCAAACCGGTCAATACTAATGCAGGAATGATTGTCCAAAGACGTTCAATCGCATTATTGTGAGGATAAAAATAAGCTTTACGTTTGTTTGATCCTGTATACTTAAATGCGAATACAAAAAGCAGGATCTGAGTAATAACAAACACAAATGTTGTAATAGCTATAGTAGTATACATCATACTATCAAGAGTAACACCGTGCTCAGAGGCCGCTGCAGCAGTAGATATATTTCCCCAATAGCTATAACTCCAATAAGTGCCATATAACCCTCCTATTAAGAACAGAAGGAACAAAACGCTTTGGAATAAATTCCAGTTCACGCCACCTTTTTTGCCTTGAACTTCACGGCTAAGTTCATATACCCTCAGAACTTTACCAATGATTCCCAGGAATACACATACCAGCACGAACAATAGCACGTAATAGTAGGCAGACTTGTACACACCTGAATTATCTCTCGTCTGCGCTGCTTCCAGATCAGCTAATTCTGTATCATCTTCTACACTAGTTGATATGGTCACATCACTTGGAGTATCACCAATAGAACCAATATTTGAATTGATATTCTTTGAAGTATCAGCAGCAACAGTATCCGCAGGTGCAACATTAGCTCCGGGTTGCTGTGCAGATACAGGCGAACTTAAAGCTAATACACATAGTAAAAGCATTGTAAGTAAAGCCCCGATCTTAAAAAATTTATTAAACCCCATTTTTTTATCTACAAATACGTAATTAGTAAATTTCATTATTAGTTCCGCTATATGTGGTGATGTAAGCTTTCCTCCAGGAATGGATGATTCTTTGCCACCAACGGCCTTTCTGCCAGTCTAGTTAACATCAGGTAAGCAAATAGTCCAGCGAAACCTAAAGCGATACCAATCTCAGTTATTCCGAAAGTATGATGTTCTTCCATAGTTCCAGGCATGATCATCATATAATAGTCCAGCCAGTGTCCGCATAATAGTAGGATACAAACAAACGTAAGAACTGCTGTTTGACGCTTTGCGTCGCGGGTCATTAATATAAGAACCGGAGACAGGAAGTTTATTACTATGTTTAACCAGAACCAAGGTTTATAGCTAGGTTCCCATCTTTTGTAGAAATATACAGTCTCTTCAGGCATGTTAGCGTACCAGATCAATAGGAATTGGGCGAACCATACATAAGTCCAGAAGATAGAGAATGCAAAGATAAACTTACCCAGATCATGTAAGTGATTTTGATTTACCCAGCTTAAATAACCAGACTTTTTCAATAAGATCACTGTTAAGGTAATAGCACATAGACCACTAACCCACATTGCGGCGAAATTATACCAGCCAAACATTGTAGAGAACCAGTGTGCTTCAAGTGACATGATCGTATCAAATGACCATATAGGGGTAGTAAAACCGAAGATCACCAGAAATATAGCAGAATATTTAAAGCTCTTATTATAATTACTTAGGCCTCCTTCTGTATCTTCATTACTTGAAAAACGTGCAAGTAATACGGCGAAAATACTATAGATACCTAAAAATACTACCTGGCGAACTAAAAAGAAAGGTACGCTAAGAAATGTAGCTTTAGATCCGGTTATTCCATGTTCACCTTCGGCTCCTTCATGATGTGAGGGGTGCCACTGCTCGTACAAATTATGAGTAAGTAAGCCTGCAGCTACGATAACTACTAATACTACAGCGGCAATTGGCAACACTCTTGCAAATGCTTGCGGAACGCGTAACAATCCTGCAGACCAGCCAGCCTGTGCCACGAATTGCAATGCTAAAAAGAAGGCACCAGCGGCACAAACGCAGGTAAAATAATATCCCATTAACAACAGGTTCGCAAATGTGCGCTGCGCATGTTCCTCGTGTGGATCAAGTAAAAAACCATAGGCAATTGCAATAACGCCTATGACAATGGCAATTAAACTCCAGGATTTTGCTTTCCCTGCGAATTCAAATTGTTGACTGAAATTATGTGTATGATTATGATTTCCCATTTGGCTATTACAATTTACTATTGCACTTTTTGCAATTCATGAACGTACATTACAATTTTCCATCTTTCAGTAGGTGAAAGCTGCGTACGGTGTGGCCCCATAAGGTTTAATCCGTAAGTGATCGTGTGGAAGATCTTTCCATCAGTAAGATCTTTCATGGCACCACCCCTAGACGAATTACCAGTAGAGTAGGAAGGAGGTGGCGGGAACTTCTCCAATTTAATAATTGATCCGTCACCCTGACCTGTTTTACCATGGCAATGCGAACACATGTGCAAGTACAATGTCTTTCCTTGTTCCAAAGTCTCGGTTGTTCTCGCAACTGGGTTTCTAAGATTTGCACTCGCAGCAAGATAACCTTCGATAGTATTTGGATAATCATCCATTACCTTATCATACCCAACAGGAGCAGTTCCGGCAGGTGGGATCTGTGCTGTCTGACCGTTAGCAAAATTCTTGTTTGGAGAATCGTAATTATACGCGATAGGGTCATACATATTCCTGGCAAACTCTAGTCCAGGTTCCTTATTATCTCCACAGGAAGAAATAACAGATGCTACCGCAGCTGTAAAAAAGGTTATACCTAATATCCTGAGCTTATTCATAACTAACATACTTCCTTTCGTTGTGCAATATTTCGATCGCACCTGCTTCGTTTAACAAACTATTAATCTTATCTGGATATGGATTTGCCTGAGCATCGATAGCAATTATAAAACGATCGTTAGTCGCTCTCAAATCCATAACTCTTGGAGCCCTTCCCGGGAAGAAATGATTTGCATAGAAAAATGTAAACATCATTCCGTATGAAGCGAAAAGGATGGTAAGCTCAAAACAAATTGGAACAAAATCCGGCATTGCAAAGGGTGGTTTACCACCTATATTCATCGGCCAGTCGTAAACCAGCATATAATATATCATTGAAAAACCAACAAGAGTACCAGTGATACCGAAGCAAAATGCTGCAATTGGCAAACGAGAACGTTTGTATCCAAGTTTGTCTTCGATACCGTGGATAGGCATTGGAGTATATACGTCATATATCTTAACGTTATTCTCCTGTAACTTCTCGATCCCGTGCATCATGTCATCAGGATCTTCAAAATGACCTAAAATATATTTTGTGTTGCTCATTATTAACTTAAACTTTTAAGTAATCTACACTATCATATTTCTCCAGAGACTGAAGGTATTCTTCTGCCTGCTCTGGCTTAACTTTTCCTTCACGGATCAGCTTCTGTTTAGACTGATCACTAGCAGATTTAAGGATCAATTTCACCTCTGCCATCGCAATACCAGGAAGTACACGTAAGAACAGAAGGAATAATGTAAAAAATACTCCAATTGAACCTACAAAGAGTAGAACATCTACTGCAGAAGGGTAGAACATTACCCAGCTGGAAGGAATATAGTCACGGTGAAGAGAAGTTACGATAATTACGAAACGCTCAAACCACATACCAATGTTCACTACAATAGATAGTAACCAGGAAGCCCAGATGCTCGTACGGATCTTTTTAAACCAGAATAACTGAGGAGAGATTACGTTACAGGTCATCATGCTCCAGTATGCCCACCAGTAAGGACCACTGATACGATTTAAGAAAGCATATTGCTCATACTCAACTCCTGAATACCAAGCGATGAATAACTCAGTTAGATAAGCCACACCCACAATGGAACCAGTAACCGTAATGATCTTGTTCATTGATTCTATGTGGAACATCGTGATATAATTCTCCCACTTCATCACCTTACGGGCAATAAGCAAAAGTGTTTGTACCATGGCAAACCCTGAGAAGATCGCCCCTGCAACGAAGTATGGAGGGAAGATGGTTGTATGCCAACCTGGTTCTAATGAAGTTGCAAAGTCAAAGGATACGATGGTGTGCACGGAAAGTACAAGGGGAGTAGAAACACCTGCCAGGATTAAAGACACAGCTTCAAATCTCTGCCAGTTTTTCACTGAACCAGCCCATCCGAAAGAAAGGATAGAATAAACACGACGACGTACACCAGTTGCTCTGTCACGGATAGTAGCAATATCCGGTAGTAAACCTGTATACCAGAATACTAATGATACAGAGAAATATGTTGATATTGCAAATACGTCCCATACAAGCGGCGAGTTAAAATTCACCCATAGAGAGCCAAATTGGTTTGGCAAAGGGAAAACCCAATATGCTAACCATGGACGACCCATGTGAGCGAAGATATAAGTGGCCGCACAAATAACAGCAAAGATTGTCATCGCCTCTGCAGAACGGTTGATCGAGTTACGCCAGTTTTGACGGAAGAGTAATAATACTGCAGAAATAAGTGTTCCTGCGTGACCAATACCTACCCACCATACGAAACCGGTGATATCCCAAGCCCAACCTACGGTTTTATTAAGTCCCCATGATCCAAGACCTACCCAGAAAGTGTAGCTGATAGTAACTACCCAAACAAGGGCGAAAAAGACTGCAATACTAAAACCGATCCACCAGGCTTTATTTGGTTTATTTTCAACAGGAGCCAGAATATCTTCAGTGATCTGAGAATAGGTTATATTCTCACCTGTGATTAATGGTTCCCTTAATATTGATTCGTTATGACCTGCCATAATCTTTTATAAATCTTAACTATGATTCAATTAAGCTTCTAATGTATTTCTAACTTTTGTTTGATAACCAACACCTGGCTTTGTATTAATTTCCTCTAATACATAGTACGTACGCTCGTTTCCTAATGCTTTACGAACTTCAGAGTTAGGATCGTTAGCATCCCCGAAAATGATTGCATTTGTAGGGCAGGTTTGCTGACAAGCAGTCTGAATTTCCAAATCGCGTAATGGGCGTTTTTCAATTTTAGCTTGTAATCTTCCAGCTTGGATTCGTTGTAAACACATTGTACATTTCTCCATTACACCACGGAAACGGGTAGTAACATCTGGGTTAAGTACTAATTGCGTAAACTCGTTATTCATGTAGTTATCGAAACGTGAATCGTTCCAATAGTTGAACCAGTTAAAACGACGAACTTTGTATGGACAGTTGTTTGCACAGTAACGAGTACCAACACAACGGTTATAAGCCATATGGTTTAGTCCATCTGAAGAGTGCATCGTAGCGATAACCGGACAAACAGTTTCACAAGGAGCGTGGTCACAATGCTGACAAAGCATTGGTTGGTTAACAACTGTTACATTTTCAAAATCGTCCTCAAGATCCTCAAGTTCTTTTTCTTCTGTAATTGATCTACCTTCAGCCTGAACGCTATAGTAACGGTCGATACGTAACCAGTGCATTTCACGACGACGGCGAACCTCATCCTTACCTACTACAGGAACGTTATTTTCAACATTACAAGCAACAACACAAGCACCACAACCTGTACAAGCATTTAAGTCGATAGCCATAACCCAGCTATGTCCAATTTGCTTATGCTCTGGCCATAGATCGTAATCTTTGTGCTCTCCGTGTTTGCTGCTACCAGCGTGAGGATTATTAACGTAGTCTTTGAATGAAGTCTCCTGAATTACATTACGACCTTCAAAGGTATGGTGTGTCTGAGTTTGTGCTAATTCATTTCTTCCAGAGCCCCTCTCTATTTCTACTGAAGTTGCAGTCTGGAAAGTTCCTCTTTCAAATGTTAAGAAAGGATATGCATTTCTACCTACTTCATTTCCAACTTTACCAGTATGAGTACGCCCATAACCTAATGCGATAGAAATAGTTCCTTTTGCCTGACCAGGTTGGAAAAGTAAAGGAAGTTCAATTGAACGATCTCCTGCTTTAACAACAACATTTTCAAACTCATGGAAACCTAATTCATCTGCGTGCTTAGGATTGATGGCAACATAGTTATCCCAGGTAACCTTTGAAACCGGATCAGGAAGTTCCTGTAACCATGCATTATTTGCATAATTACCATCCCGAAGAGCAACTGATGGATACAAACTAAGTTGAAGAGTTTTCTCTCCCCCCTTGTTTAATGTTCCGCTTGCTGAAACTATTGTTTGAGCTGCACCTGCAACATTACCCGCAAATGCTGCTCCTGCACCTGCAGCAGCTGGTAAAGCAACTACACCTTTTTGCAGAAGTTGTCTCCAGGTTAGACCAGCCTGTGGTAGTATGTTCTTCTCCCATGTTGCCTTAACGTACTGATAATAGTTCTTTGTAGCATTATCAGACCAGATCAATAAGCTTTGCTCTGGCTGGCGGGTATTATATACCGGGTTAATAGTTGGCTGTACTATAGTATAATAACCAGCCACCGGATTATAATCATTCCAGGTCTCCAAATAATTAGGAGAAGGGGCAATTGCATCACACAAACTAGCTGTCTCATCTGCACGATCTGCAAAAGAAACTTTTAATGCTATTTTGCTCAATGCCTCACTAAACTCCTTTGCATTAGGAAAACTATAAGCAGGATTGGAGTTCATAAAGAACACAGCGCCGATCTGACCTGCGTTTGCTTCTTTTACGAACGTTACCAGGTCAGCTTCATTTCCTGAATATTGGTAGGAAGGATTAGCGATGTCTATCGTAGTACCATAACTACCAAGAAGGCTATTAATACCATTTACGATAGTTTGAACAGCTACATCATTTGATCCACTCACAACTAGAGCTCTTCCCTTTGCAGCTGATAGTTCTTTTGCAGCTAAGGCAATTGCCTTTTCCGCTTTAGGACTAGCTAGCTTTTGAGCAGGAACAGCACCACCCAAGGCGTTATATAAATTAATTAAAGCTAAATTCTCATCAGAAGGTCTAACCGGGATACGTGCATCAGCATTCATCCCTGTAAGGGAAAGGCCAGACTCAACCTGAATGTGACGAGACATCTTTTTATTTTTCAAAGACGCCATGTTCCTCTTTTTAACCCATTGACGGTTAAATTCAAGAGGAGAAACCCATGTACCAAGGAAATCAGCACCAAAACTTACGATAACGTCCGCTCTGTCGAAGTAGTAGTGAGGAACTACTGCTTTACCAAAGCTGCTTTGGTTAGCCTGAATAATACCTGAATAAGATACCGCATCGGCCTGAATATGTTTAGTATTAGGGTATTTCGCAATGAAATCAGCTATAACTCCCTTAGCTGAAGGACCGTTGATAGTTGAGGATATGATTCTGATCTGTTTGCCAGACGCCTGATTCAACCCGGCGCGAACAAACTTATCTAGGTCATCCCATGATGTATTGTCCTCTCCTTTTAAACGTGGGCCTTTTAGTTTCGCTACATCGTAAAGATCTAAAAGAGAAGCTTGAGCAACTGCATCTAATTTACCTTCACCTAAAACACATGATGGATTACCTTCAATCTTAATAGGACGACCTTCACGGGTTTTAACTAAGATACCGTAGCCGTTAAAACTTGAAGCGTAGAAATTTGGAACACCAGGAGTTACTTCCTCTGGCTTAACAAGATAAGGAATTGACTTATGTACCGGAGCTTTTTGACAAGCGGCCAAAGAAACTGCACCAACACCAAATCCTAAAGCCTTCAAGAAGTCACGACGAGGAGTAACAGTTTTTAAACCCGCTTCACTCAGTACTTCTTCAATTGGCAATGACTCTGCAAATTCGTTCTTACTACTTTCTACAAATTCAGGAGTTTGTTGCAGTTCTTCTAAACCTTTCCAGTATTTTTTATTGCTTTCCATTTAAGCTATATAAACTGTATACGTAAGTTCTTAAATAATTATTAATAATGACATTTACCACACTCAAGACCACCAAGCACAGCTGGTGTAACCTTCTCACCCTTCTTCAGCTGATCGTGGACCTTTAACACTTTGTCATAATAAGCATTGCCTTTAGAGTTAACTTCTCTTGTACGGTGGCAATTGATACACCATTTCATGGTTAGAGGAGAGTATTGATAAACCTCTGGCATTGTTTGGATAGGACCGTGACATTCCTGGCAACGAACACCAGCTACAGTTACGTGCTGAGAGTGGTTGAAGTATGCAAAATCAGGAAGATTATGAACACGGATCCACTGGATTGGCTTTGGATTGTTACCGTATTTTTTAGTTTGTGGATCGTAATCTAAGGCTTTATAGATCTTAGAAATCTCAGGAGAAATCTCCCCGTTGTACTTGTCGCTTGCTGTTACGTAATTGTGACAGTTCATACAAACGTTCAAAGATGGAATAGCCGCATTTTTAGATTTATACGCACTAAAGTGACAGTATTGACAATCTATCTTCAAAGTACCTGCGTGCAATTGGTGAGAATACTTGATGGGCTGCGTTGGCTGATAACCGGTATGAACACCAGTATTCCACATTGCTTTCCAGCCAAGTGAACCAAATAGCGCAACTAACAAGATGATCACAAAGAAAACGAACTTCTTATTCTTAGCAAGTCTTCTGAAACGAACCGCTGTAGACTCTTCAAGAACTTCACCTTCTGGCAGCACACCTTGTTTCTGAAGGATGATACGGTCCAGCGTTTTGATAACTCTGTTCAATACAACAATTACCAATAGGGCTACTACCACGATAAGGATAAGTCCGCCTAGCATTAAATTGCTGATACCTTCTTTTTTAGCTTCACCTTCGGCTCCTGTACCAGCTGCGGCTCCAGCTTCACCACCAGGTTTAGCTGTTTCTCCAACTTCTACATAAGCTAAGATGTTGTCAACGTCAGCATCAGATAACTCTGGGAACGGAGTCATTACTGTCTTGTTGTATTCATTAAATACCTTAACAGCTTCTGCATCACCTGAAGCAACAAGTGCTTGTGAGTTCTTAATCCACTTGTGTAACCACTCTTTGCTGTGCTTTCCATTTATGCCTTTAAGAGCAGGTCCTACAACCTGACGGTCAAGTGCGTGACATGAGGTACATTTTTGTTTAAACAACGCTGCACCTGCAGCTGCGTCACCGCCACCAGACGAGGCTGCCGGAGCAGCACCCCCTGCAGGAGCCTGTGCGTTAGCTTGCTGGAAACCAAAACTTAGGGTTGAAACTAAAAGTAAAGATTGTGCAATTCTTCTAAAAACCAATGAGATGCTTCTCATATTTATATTTTACGATAAAAAAATTGAGTGTAAACTAAAAATGCTTTACGTCACATTTTCGGATGACAAAAGTATAATTTATTCAGTGACCGATGACACTGGCATGACCTGTATTATCAATTTATAATCATTCTAAACAATAAAAAAAATGCTTTAACTTAGGTGTTAAAGCATTTTTTGCATGGTCGGGGATTTTTTTTTCAAAATTCCATTTTGCAATTTCCTTTATAATTTATTATTGTCTTAATATCCAGGCAAAGATTAGTGGAGCCACTATCGTTGCATCTGATTCTACAATGAATTTAGGCGTTGTAATATCAAGCTTACCCCAGGTGATCTTCTCATTTGGAACAGCTCCAGAATACGAACCATAAGAGGTTGTTGAGTCCGAAATCTGGCAGAAATAGCTCCAGAAAGGTATTTCATGCATCTCCAGATCCTGATATAGCATTGGAACAACACATATTGGGAAATCACCTGCAATACCACCTCCAATTTGGAAGAAGCCTATCCCCTTTCCGCTACTGTTACCACGGTACCAATCTGCAAGCCAGGCCATGTACTCAATACCACTTTTCATAGTACTTGCTTTAAGCTCTCCTTTAATTACATAGGAAGCGAAGATATTACCCATTGTGCTATCCTCCCATCCCGGTACGATGATAGGAAGGTTTCTCTCTGCCGCAGCAATCATCCAGCTATGTTCCTCAGGAATTTCGTAATTCTCCTTCATCACGCCACTTAGCAAAAGCTTATACATGTATTCGTGCGGGAAGTATCTTTCGCCACTGTCCTCTGCATCTTTCCAAATCTTATGGATGTGACGCTGAATACGACGAAACGCTTCCTCTTCAGGAATACAGGTGTCAGTAACACGATTATATCCATTCTCCAATAAGTCCCACTCCTCTTGAGGACTTAGATCTCTGTAGTTAGGAACACGCTTGTAATGAGAATGCGCTACAAGGTTCATGATATCTTCTTCAAGGTTAGCTCCTGTACATGAAATAATATCAACTTTACCCTGACGGATCATTTCAGCTAATGAAATACCCAGTTCTGCAGTACTCATTGCACCAGCAAGAGTAATCATCATTTTACCCCCTTCTTCAAGATGTGCTTCGTATCCTTTAGCTGCATCAACTAAAGCCGCTGCATTGAAGTGGCGGTAATTATGTTCGATAAACTGGGAAATAGGTCCTCTGCTCATAGTTGTATTTTTAAAATTGTTGCAAAAATAATATTTTTAATAAGCTTATCGGTTAAACTGAAAATTAGATGAATAATCTCCCTAATAGCTATCTTCGTGCCGTAAAATGAAAAGCAAAATACTTTTAGCGTTTATACTTTTATTGGTTGTTACAAATTCCTATTCCCAAAGGAAACTGACTGACAAACTTCTTGCTCAAGGAGATAGTAGCGGTAGAAAAGGTTATTCCCTGGCATTACCGGCTGTAGCGTATTCGCAGGAAACAGGCTGGCAGTTCGGACTTGTAACTTTAACTTCTTTCTATACCGATAAGGCAGACACCTTAACACGTAACTCAACAATATCGGGTTTAGCCTCAATAACTACAAAAAAGCAAACCCACTTCGCATTGAAACCGGATATCTGGTCGCCTGGAAATAGATTTCATTACACAGCCGACATCAAATACCGGAACTTTCCTTTCAATTTTTACGGCATTGGAAATAATACACAAAAATCAAACGAAGATGTAATCACACAAAAATTACTTAGAGTTGGCGGAGAAGTAGAGAAAAGATTAAAGCGGGGAATATACACAGGAGCAACCCTCAATTACGAACACTACTCTTATTCTGATAAAGAAGAAGGAGGATTATACTCCACAGACCTGGCCCTGCACGATAAAGATGGAGGGGATGTATTGTTCGCAGGATTATCACAGATAATCGACTCGAGGAACACAAATACCTATACAACAAAAGGTACCTATATAAAGGTGAATTATTCTTTTGCTCCCGACTTTTTTGGGGGAGCTAATTTTACTGGCAGTCTATTTAAAGTAGATTTCAGAACATTCAAAAGCTATAATCCAAAAGCAACCCTCGGTTTTAATCTAAATTATCAAACACTTCAGGGAAGCAGGCCTCCTTTCTATCTTTTACCACAGTTAGGCAATGATCAGGTGATGAGAGGTTACTATACAGGCAGATATCGTGACCAAAACTTACTGGCAGCCCAGAGCGAATTCAGGTACAGATTTATTCCAAGGGTAGGAGCCGCTGCATTTCTTGGTTATGGAACAGTATATGCCATCAATGGACTTTCTTTAGGTGCTCTTAAACCATCCCTCGGTGCAGGATTCAGATACTTCATAAGCCCTAAAGGCGGAACAACGCTAAGGTTTGATTACGCATTCGGTGAAAAACGTGCAAACGAGAAAAGACAGCAAGGTTTTTATTTATCTTTCGGAGAAGCGTTTTAGTACTTAATATAGAAATGCTCTTTCTGCTGACCCTTCTTAAAATAGACTAAGCCTATCCAGAAAAGGTCAACTGTTACTGTTACCTGAGGATGAGCCTTTATCTCTTCCCAGGCTTCCTCCATACCCTTACTCCAGTAAATATCATCAAAAACAAGGAGCGTATTTTCATTAACCTTAGGCAGGCACCACTTAAAGTAATTTAGAGTTGCCTCCTTACGATGATTACCATCAACAAATACAAAGTCCAATTTATCTGCAGCATCAATAACAGTCGGCAGTACTATATCGAAGTTGCCAGTAAGGAGTTGCGTATTGGAGGCATGAAGTTTTTGAAGGTTTTCGGACGCCACTTTTGCTGTTTCCGGACATCCTTCAATACTTATAACTTTCGCATCCGGGGCTGCTTTTGCGAGGTAAGAAGTAGTCAGGCCAAGACAGGTGCCGAGCTCAACAATATTACGAGGCTTTCTTTCCTGAGCAAGCCGGTAAATTAGCTGTGCCAGCTTAGCCGGTTTCAACGCATTCTTTGCAATTTGCCTTACCTGCTTCTGCTTGTTATTATTCACATGAGATCCGGCTCCTAAATCTGTTATCCTGATAAAACGCTCATCTTTCAGCAGTTCCTTGCGCAGAGACTCAACCTCCTTATACGCATCCTGGAAGGAATAATTATAAATTATTTCATCCACCAATTTATACACAAAAGGCGAATGGATGCCATGGCGGGTTTTAGCTTTAAGTCTGTGTTTAATAAAAGATTTAAGTAGCTGGGTATTTATCATTGGCTCAAAAGTAAGATTTTAAGAGCTTCAAACTGCTATTTATACCTAATTCCCTTCAAAATCAGCCTTAAAAACTTTTCAGCCCCGAAATTTATTTATATTTATGTAAGTGGTTGCCAAAACCGCGTTTTATAGCATTAGGCTCTGCTTTAAGCTTAATAAGTGTAGGATCTAAAGCATGCATACACTATGATAAATCCAAAAGAAATAGAATCACTTGTCAAATTATTAGACGACCCTGATAAAGAGATATCCGAACATGTGGAAGACAAGCTCCTGTCTTATGGAACAGAAGTTATAGAATACCTCGAATCTGCATGGGAACAATCATTCGATGCTTTGTTACAAAACCGATTGGAGGATCTCATTCATAAGATTCAATTTACCAATGTTAAAAGAGAACTTGAACTTTGGTACCTCGGAGGGGCGTTCGATTTACTTCAGGGAGTTATTATTATTAACAAATATCAATATCCTGATCTCGATCCACAAAGGATCATCAATCAAATTGAGGATATTAAGCGCGAGATTTGGCTTCAACTTTTATATGAATCAAGTCCTGTAGAGAAAGTAAAGCTCATCAACCACGTTCTCTACGGCATTTACGGGTTCTCCGGGAACACAACTAATCACCAGGATCCACAGAACTCCTATATAAGCCAGGTTTTGGAGAGCAAGAAAGGGAATCAAATCTCACTGGCTGCCATATATTCTATTATCGCTCAAAAGTTGGACATTCCGATCTATGGGGTTAATCTCCCGCAACACTTTATTCTTGGCTATGTAGATGAATCGAACGAATACGGCCAAGATAGTGTACTCTTTTACATAAACGCTTTCAACAAAGGGTTCATTTTTGGCAAGCGTGATGTTGATTCATTTTTGAAGCAACTTAATTTAAAACCGGAAAGCACTTTTTATGAGCCTTGTAGAAATGAAGATATCGTTCGCAGGATCTTAAGGAATCTTATTGCATCTTATACGAAACTTGGCTATGACCAGAAGGTGAAGGAGATCGAGGAGCTTCTTTCTGTTGTGGAGAGAGAAAAGTAGGGTTGATGAATGCAGTGTAGGTCAGAAGCCTGATTCCCTTCTACCTACACTACAAATAATTTAGAATTCCATCAAATATGCTTTCAGGAAGTCATTCAAATCCCCATCGAGCACAGCTTGGGCATTTGAAGTCTCATAATTTGTTCGAAGATCTTTCACCAGCTTATACGGATGAAGTACATAGTTCCGGATCTGAGAACCCCATTCAATCTTCTTTTTGGAGCCTTCAATTGCGGCTACAGTTTCCCGCTTCTTACGCATTTCGGCTTCATATAATTGAGATTTCAACAAGCGAATAGCATTTTCCTTATTCTGTAACTGCGATCTGGATTCCTGATTTTTGATAATAATACCAGAAGGTTTATGATACAAACGTACAGCTGTTTCCACTTTGTTCACATTTTGTCCTCCGGCACCTCCAGATCTGAAAGTTTCAAATTCAATATCAGAAGGGTTAATGTCAATCTCAATAGTATCATCTACCAGGGGATAAACATAAACTGATGCAAAAGAAGTATGACGTTTCGCGTTGGCATCAAAAGGAGAGATCCTTACTAAGCGATGTACCCCGTTCTCTCCCTTCAGATATCCGTAAGAGAACTCACCCTCAAATTGCAAGGTAACTGATTTCACCCCGGCTACATCTCCTTCCTGAAAATCCTGTTCAGTAACCTTATAGCCATTCTTTTCCCCCCACATGATATACATACGCATCAGCATCTGGGCCCAGTCGCAACTTTCTGTTCCTCCTGCACCTGCGGTAATCTGCATTACTGCGTTAAGCTGATCCTCTTCTGAACTGAGCATATTTTTGAACTCAAGTTCTTCAAGCTTCTTTAAGGCTATTTCGTATTGTTCCTTAAGGTCTTCCTGACTAGCTTCTCCTGCTTGATAAAAATCAAACATCACCGCAACATCTTCAATCGCTGAGGTAACGTCTGCATATCCATCAGTCCAAACCTTCTTAGTCTTTATTGCATGAAGAACTTTTTCAGCGTCCTTTGGCTTATCCCAAAATCCCTCAGTAGTAGTAAATTCTTGTTCAAGGCGTAATTCATCGAGCTTCCGTTCGATGTCAAAGATGCCTCCTCAGGGACTCTGCTCTGTCCCTTAAATCCAATAGTTGTTCTTTGGTCATAGCTGCAAAAGTAGTTAAAAGCAATAAAGTTTTTGGAAACCGAATAAGTTTTAAACCTGTTTGAGCTTTAATGAGATATCTAAAGCCCTTCTATTTTTCTATAGCTCTTGCAATTATGGGTTGTAAATCTAACCCCAATCCTCCTGGCACTATTGCCGCCCTCAATATTTCTGAAGATACAACTTATTCAGATACCGCTGGAAGGCCTTCTATTATCAATCAACAATTTGCTGGCAGATACCTTCCTGTTCAGGATAACGAACTTTTAATTGATTGCTCAGGGAAGATCTTTATCCTTAACGACGAGAACGAGCTTCTTAAAAGTAATTATCAAAAGAACCAGGTAGCCCTCTCCTACTCATACGAAAGTTCTATTGCAAAAATATCGGGAATAATAAAACCTGCCATAACAAATGGCAGGGATACCATCATCGTGTCCGAAGTAAAAGAGGTAAAACCGAAGTCGTTCGATTCCGAATGCTATAATTATGAATTTATCGCACTGGGTACCGAGCCCTTCTGGTCCCTTGAGATTATACCTGACGAAAATATTATTGCCATTAAAGATGTTGCAGCCGGCAAAGCGTACAGATTCTCCTACAGAAAGCCGCAAATAAGTGATGGAAACTATTTATATAAAACCAGTAATGACGAGGGAACAGCGGAAATTACCATCAAAAAAGAAAATTGTAATGATGGAATGTCTGACAGGAATTATAAATACTCAGCAATCATTGTCATCGGTGATAAACCTCTAAGTGGCTGTGCAATTAAAAAAGGTGACAAACTATAACATTTTATTATTTAAAAATAATTCCTGTTGTGTTTAATACAGGAATTATATCTTCGCTAAAAAAACTTAAAAAATGCTTCCTACCGTTAACTTCACACAAACTCAAGCTTACAAATATCTGTCAGATCATTTAGTTGAAATTAGTGACAAACATCTGCGTGAACTTTTTGCTGAAGACCCTTCCCGCTTTGAAAAGTTTTCCATTCAGTTCAATGATATCCTTTTAGATTATTCAAAAAATAGGATAAACGACAAAACGGTTGCTCTTCTGGTTCAGCTAGCGAAAGAATGCGGATTGAAAGACGCAATTGAAGCGATGTTTACTGGTGATAAGATTAATGAAACGGAAGGACGTTCTGTATTACATGTTGCCCTTCGTAATCAAAGCAACACTCCAATATTGGTAGATGGAGCTGACGTTATGCCTGATATTAACGCTGTTCTTGAGAAAATTGAAAGGTTTGTTAACTCTGTTCTTTCAGGTGACTGGAAGGGCTATACCGGTAAAACGATCACTGATGTTGTAAACATCGGCATCGGTGGCTCTGACCTCGGACCAGTAATGGTAACAGAGGCTCTTAAGCCGTATAAAACGCATCTTAACCTACACTTCGTTTCTAATGTAGACGGCACCCATATAGCAGAAACATTAAAGAAAGTTAACCCCGAAACAACTCTTTTCCTTGTTGCATCAAAGACCTTCACTACCCAGGAAACCATGGCGAATGCCCATTCAGCAAGGAATTGGTTCTTACAGGAAGGAGCTCAGGAAGAAGATGTTGCGAAACATTTCGCGGCACTTTCTACTAACGCAACAGCCGTTTCTGCTTTCGGTATCGACATAAATAATATGTTCGAGTTCTGGGATTGGGTAGGTGGACGATATTCACTTTGGAGTGCAATTGGCACTTCCATAGCATTGGGTATCGGCTTCGAAAACTTCAAAGCACTTCTTGGCGGAGCACATGCGATGGACAAACATTTCCGGGAAACAGACTTCGAACAAAACATTCCTGTAGTCCTTGCCATGTTAGGCATCTGGTATAATAACTTCTTCGAAGCTGAAAGTCATGCCATTCTTCCTTATGACCAGTACCTTCACCGTTTTGCTGCCTATTTCCAGCAGGGAGATATGGAAAGTAATGGAAAATGTGTAGACAGAGCAGGTGAAGTAATTGAGTATCAAACGGGACCTATTATCTGGGGCGAGCCAGGAACAAATGGACAACATGCCTTCTATCAATTAATTCATCAGGGAACAAAACTTATTCCTTGTGATTTTATCGCACCTGCTCAATCTCATAACAAAATCGGAGCTCATCATACCCTGCTTCTTTCTAATTTCTTTGCTCAAACAGAAGCTTTGATGAATGGAAAAACCTATGAGGAAGTTGTAGCTGAATTGAAAGCGGCAGGAAAATCAGAGGCTGAGATCGAGCGACTAGCTCCTTTCAAGGTTTTTGAAGGAAATCGACCAACCAACTCTTTTCTTCTGAAACAGATAACTCCTGAAAGCCTTGGCGCTTTAATCGCCATGTATGAGCATAAGATTTTTGTTCAAGGGATCATATGGAATGTGTTCAGCTTTGATCAATGGGGTGTCGAGCTGGGTAAACAGCTTGCTAGCACTATTTTACCCGAACTTCAGAGTTCCAATCCAATTTCAAGCCATGATTCATCCACAAACGGTTTGATCAACCAGTACAAAAACTGGAGATAATATTAAAAAAGGGAAGCAGCGCTTCCCTTTTTTATTTACTACCTATCCTATTCTTCCAAAAATAATTTACCCCTCAGGCAACCCCTGCTTCTACATCACCGTACTTCTCGATATATTGGGTAAATAATCAATGGATCCTATTTACTTTCAGAAAATTTTAACAGGCTGTAAAGCAAATGATAGAAAAAGCCAGAAAGAGTTGTACAAGCTCTTCTTCGGTTTTTCTATGAAGATCTGTTTGCGCTATTCTGAAAATAAAGAAGAGGCCATTGAGATGGTCAACGATGGTTTTTTAAAAGTATTCAACAGTATCAGCAAGGTAGATGAAAGTCGCCCATTCCAATCCTGGCTTAGCACCATTATGATTAATACCTCTATTGATCACTACAGGGCAAGAATAAAACGGCTTAAAATGGAAGAGTTAAATAATAATCACGACTCAGAGGACACAGAGAACATATTATCGAAGTTGAATTACAATGATCTTATAAAACTGGTTCAAAGACTGTCAATAAGTTATCGTACCGTGTTCAATCTGTTTGTGATAGACGGCTATAATCACGAGGAGATTTCAAAATTGCTGTCAATCTCGGTAGGAACATCTAAATCAAATTTATTCAAAGCCCGGCAACAATTAAAGGAAATGCTGAAAGAAACAGTAGGAGCACAGATCAAAGAACAATATTAGTAGCTGATGAAAGATATGTCAGATAACGAATTCGACAGGCTCTTCAAAGAAAAGTCGCAAAACTTCGACTATGAATTTGAAGAAGAGGCCTGGGTTCTTATGGAGAAAAAACTCCGTAAGAAGGATCGTATTATCTTTCTAAGGAATTTAAGTATAGCTGCATGTACTCTGTTATTTCTTGCAGGAGGCATATTTTTATATGATGGAAACCAAGATTCTATCACTGCCAGGAAAACGAAACCTGTAGATTCTGTTTCTATAGCTGTTAAACCTAACATTAGCGTCAAGGACAATAGAGCTACTAACCCTGCAAATACTAATAGATCCAGATCTAAAGTATCTCAAAGACAAGGCGAAGATCCGTCTGCAATAGCAGTCCACAGTAAAACACCTACAGACTTAAAAGTTCAAAAGCAGTCTTCACATGGAGGGGATTCTTTCAATAGTGTAGATCCAGCTGATAGTAGATCAATAAATAATACCTATTCAACTACGGGTGGAGACACTTTGCATCATCTTGATCTTCTGGTTATGACAGCAGAGGGTGTCGTTTCCAATTCTGAGTTATCAATTCCTGAAAGGCAAGTTAAAACAACGCGTCCTTTAGATTCTTCCCAACCGCCGAAAAGCAAGCTGTTGAAGCCTTCACTTGGTTTCACTTTTTCAGCCGGACCAGATTTTAGTTCTACACGGTCGCTGGCAGGTAAAAGAGGGGATTTAAACGTTGGCCTTCTGATTAATGTTAATTGGAAAAATTTGACCTTTAGCACTGGCGCTCGTTATGGGGTTAAAAAATACGATGCGGAAGCTCTTGATTATGCTCTTAGAAATCCTGCACGCGCCAGCGAAATATACAATATTGATGCTTCTTGTAATGTTCTTGAGATTCCGCTGCAACTGTCTGTTCCCGTATGGTCCTTAAAGAACAGGAGCATTTCTCTTACTGGAGGCCTTTCATCTTACCTAATGCTTAAAGAGAAATACCTGTTCGAATATACGCCGGAATCTGGAGTGAACGACTTTCTGTTAAAAAAGACTAACGCCAATCAAAGCTATTTTGGAGTAGCAAGCATTTCTGGTAGATACACCTTTAAATCAACTAATCAAAATATTCGCTTTGGACTTGAGCCTTACGTTAAATTACCGCTTGGAGGAGTGGGCGAAGGAAAAGTCAAATTAAAATCGAGCGGTATAAGCTTAACTATGACTTATGGAACAACTAAAAAACATTAAAAGAGCAGCTCTCCTATTCAGTCTGCTATTCCCTTCTTTATTAAAAGCCCAGGTTAACTATAGTACGAGCAATGCTAAGATTAAGTTCTTTTCCTCTACTCCCATCGAGGATATAAAAGCAGTATCGAATAAGGGAGCAGCAGTACTTATATCCAAAACTGGAGAAATTGCGTTTCAGGTTGCGGTAAAAAGTTTTCAGTTTGAGAAGGGTCTTATGCAGGAACACTTCAATGAGAACTATTTGGAAAGTGATAAGTTCCCTATGGCCCGCTTTAAAGGTAAAATAAACCAAGATCTGGACTTCTCCAGGGATGGTGAATATAATGTATCAGCTTCAGGTAACTTGTCTATGCATGGTGTGGATAAACAGAGAACAATAAATGGGAAACTAAGGGTGAAAGATGGAAAAGTGCAGCTGTTATCCAACTTTAACGTCGCATGTGCGGATCATAATATAAAGATTCCCAAACTGGTGATGACCAAAATAGCCGAAGTAATTGCCGTTGATATAGATGCTACCTTAAACCAAGTAACTAAATAATATGATCTCTAGAAATCTTAAGTCACTTTTGGTGTTCCTGACTATTTCATCCTCTGTTGCAGCTCAGGAAACTGATTCCTTACTCAATCAAATGACAGATAAGAGTAGTAATGAGTCTGTAAATGCAACGTTTAAGTCAACTCGCATTGTTCTTTCTCAGTCCACTGAAACACAAAAAAAGTACGATCTGAATTTACTGATCGGACATCGATTTGGCGACATTGGCGGCGACTTTGGTGGTTCTCATACGCTTTATGGACTTGATGTTGCTACGGATCTTTACATTGGGTTTGACTATGGGGTTACCGACCGGTTTACCCTTGGGATAGGCAGAAGCAAGCAGGACGAAACTTATAATCTTTTTCTGAAGCATAAGGTGCTCCAGCAAAGTAAAACCGTTCCTATCAGTGCTACTGCTTTTGCACAAGGAGCATGGGTAACCCGCGAGGATAAAAACAACGAGTTTAAAAATACAGGCGAGAGAAGCTCTTTCATTTTTCAGGCATTAATTGCCCGGAAATTCTCGAATATCCTATCCCTTCAACTGTCTCCCGGCTATCTCGTAAGATCTGTAGTAACGGATCCAGTAGATGAAAAAGGAATGTTTGTTGCAGGTATTGCTGGAAGATTAAAGCTGAATAAAAGGTTTTCCCTCATCGCAGATTATCAATGGTCAACAATATCCCGCTCAGATAAATTAACCAACACCTATTACAACCCTTTAGGCCTCGGCTTAGAGATTGAAACAGGCGGCCATGTCTTTGCTTTAAACTTCATGAATTCTCCATTTATCCTCGAAAACAATTTCCTACCTAACACTCTGAAATCCTGGACCGATGGAGGAGTACGCTTTGGCTTCACCATGTCAAGAAACTTCAGTTTGCACAAATCAAAAAACCCGGACATAAACTCGAAAATCTATTAAACGACAAACTATGGAAAGAGACGAATTTTTAAAATCATTGGGAATAGGTCTTGCATTGGTATGTACAGGATCTTGCTTTACCGCTTGTAGTAAAGGTGGCAGCGAGGATGAACCTGCTCCGGGAGGGAATAATAATAACGGCAATACGTCTAGTGTCGACATTTCTACCCTTGCTAGTGTCGGAAGCCAGAAAACTGTTAATGGTGTGCTATTTATACGAATAGCCGCAGGTTCTGAAACTTCAGCTTTTGTTGCAACAGAAGCAATATGTCCACACCAAGGCGGAAATTTAAACTGGCAATCGAATAAAATTGAATGCGACAATCACAAAGCCACTTTTGGATCAAATGGGACAGTGCTTTCACAGCCATTGGGAGGCGGAACTGTTAGAGCCTTGAAGATCTATTCGACTTCGCTTACCGGCACAACCCTCACAGCAACAAAGAGTTAAATAAAGAAGGCTTAGTCCTTCTTTATTTTTATCTCGAAAAGTTTATCCCACTTCTTGCCTGTTACAAATAATCTCCGGCCTTTTTCATCCCATGCAATGCCGTTAAGAACTGCGTCAGAATTAATATCATCTGCTTCGGGATAAAGGCTTGACATATCAAGTTCAGCTTCTACAGCACCATTAGCAGGATTAATGATCACAATCCTGTTCGTCATCCATACATTAGCGAATATTCTACCCTCAATGAACTCAAGCTCATTCAGGTTTTTGACAGCTCCTTTATTGTCGTAAACCTCCAGGGTTTTCTCCTTTTGATAAGTATCCTTACTTAAATAGTATATGTTATTTGTTCCATCTGAATTAAGGACCTTATTACCGTCAAATGCCAAGCCCCAGCCCTCTCTTCCTGCCTGATAAGGAAACTCCTTCAACTTCTGCAAAGTGCGTTTATCGTACACAAAGCCTACACCTTCCTGGTAAGTAATCTGGATTATCTTATCATCAATAACCGTAATTCCCTCTGCAAAATATTGAGGTGCGAGATCTATCTTCTTAATAACTTTACCTGTTTCTAAACTAGCAATCCTCAAGGTTGACTCGCCCTTCAATCCATCACTTTCATAGATTACTCCGTCTTTATATTCCAAACCTTCCGTAAATGAAGAGGTATCATGAGGAAAAGTATTAACAACAGAATAGCTGTATTTAACAGGAGCCGCAGAGGGAAGAACTACAATGTTCGTGGTGACCTCTTCAGCAGCACCTCCTTTAAAAACTTTTGCGGTGATAATATGAGTACCCAAAGTACTGTTTGTTGTGGCGAAATCAACGGGGGTTGTATCTTTCCTGCTTCCCGCGTTAATCGTGTCAACCAGATATTGAATTGAATCAAATGATCCCGCCTCGATGTCTAGTTTAAGAGCGATGGTTTTCCCAAGGGAAACATTAGTTCCTTCTTCAGGCGATAAAAAATAGACGGACTTGTTTTCTTTCTTTGAACAAGCTGCAAGAATGCCAGCGCAAAGAAGAGCGATATATAATTTTCTCATATTAGTGTTCTCTACCAGAAAGCGTCTTCAATATGACGCAGCGTGTGTTCACCCAGTTTGTTAAATAGTATTGCAATTATATCAAAACGGATCTCTCCGTTAAAATTCTTCCAGTAAATATACTGCTCTGCAGCTCTTTTTAAATTTCGCTCCTTAGCATACCCCACAAATTCTTCGGGCTGACCATAATCTACCGAAGTTCTCGTTTTAACTTCCACAAAAATGATCCTTTTATCATGATAAGCTATTATATCAACTTCAGCCCTTGCATACACCCAATTTATCTCCAGGATCCGATAACCCTTATCTTCAAGATAAGATTTAGCGAGTGCTTCGCCTTTAGTTCCTAGATCATTGTGGGCAGCCATTTATTTCACAACTACAGAACCTAAAAACGTTGATATTCCCTTTTCTATTTCCTTCACTCTCATGTAACGCTGCATCAATATTACCTGGTTATCTTCGTCGGTTTCTTTTTGAATCTCCTCGCGAATATTCTTCAATATCTTATCCACTTTCTTCTTTTTGAGGTGAAATATACCTCCTAGAATTGTACCCCTCATATTTTCCGACTCGTGCTTAACATAGATCTTTCTGCTTTCCCGCCAATTTTCACTTAATGCATAAGGAGAGGAAACCAGCGAAATGGCCAAATCAGAAATCTGCTGGTCTCTATGATGAATAAAATCTTGAACGGTAGGCAATTCCCCACGCTCCATAAAATCATTGTATTCCTGAAGGATCCTGGCACAAACAGGACTATCAAACGTAACGTCTGCAAGATTTGATATTACGTAAGGAGCAATATAAGTATCTGTGATATCATCCCAATGCACCAGCTCGTGACCGTAATTTAATAGCAGCCTGATGATTTCTTTTTCCTGCAGCTCTTCTGTCTCCACCGCCTTTTCAGTAGCAAACAAAATTTCATCAGGAGGAGGTAACTCATCAGGAGGATATTGATCTGGCGGGTACTGATCTGTTGGATACTGAGTTGGAGGATATGACGTTTGCGGATAAGGGGATGGGGAAAACTGATTTGAAGACTGATAACCCTGAGAAGAACCGTTATCACTCTTATTATCCCGTTTCAGCCGCCCCATGCGTAGCTTATTTAGCTCTGCAATCAATACCCGCTCTTCTATTTGTAATAAGAAGCTACACTCCCTGATAAACACCGAAGCTTTAATATCGTCAGGTATTTTGGCGATACTCTCTACTACATCGTGAATAACTCCGGCCTTTTTAATGGGATCATTAGCTGCGTCTTTAAGCAGGATACTTGTCTTATAAAGTATGAAGTCCTTCTGGTTTTTCTCAATATACGTTTTGAACTGAGAGCTTCCAACCTGCTGAACATAAGAGTCGGGATCATGGCCATCAGGGAACGAAACTACCTTTACATCCAGTCCTTCCTCCAGGATCATGTCAAGTCCGCGAAGAGAAGCTTTTATACCAGCAGCATCACCATCATAGAGAATCGTGACGTTTTTGGTAAATCTGGAAATAAGACGAATCTGCTCTGTTGTCAGAGAAGTACCGGAAGAAGCGACAACATTTTCTATTCCAGCCTGGTGAACTGAAAGTACGTCTGCATATCCTTCTACCAGGTAGCAATTATCCAGATCACGTATAACCTTCTTTGCTTGAAAAAGGCCGTAAAGGACATTTGACTTATGATATATTTCGCTTTCAGGAGAGTTAACGTATTTAGGAACTTTTTTGTCAGTGACTAAAGTTCGTCCTCCGAATCCTATAATTCGACCACTAATATTATGGATGGGGAACATAACCCGTCCACGGAAGCGATCGTATAACTTCCCTTTATCATTTCGGATTGCCAGTCCGACGGTTTCCAGGAACTCCTCATTAAAGCCTTCCCGCTTGGAACTTTCGATCAAAGCATCCCAACTGTCGGGTGAAAAGCCAAGTTCAAATTTTTTAATAATATCATCCCTGAACCCTCTTTCCTTGAAATACCCCAACCCTATGGTTTGCCCTTCCGAAGTCTCCCACATGGTTTCAGAGAAGAACTTAGCGGCAAAGGAAGAGATGATGTACAAACTTTCCCGGCGATTGTCGGCGGCCTGCTGTTCAGGAGATGCTTCGATCTCCTCTATTTCAATATTGTATTTATTCGCCAGGAACTTTAGGGCCTCCGGGTAAGAGTACTTTTCGTGTTCCATAATGAAGCGAACAGAATCTCCCCCCTTTCCACATCCAAAGCACTTATAAATCCCTTTATTAACCGACACATTAAAGGAAGGAGTCTTCTCATTATGGAACGGACAGTTGCCGATAAGACTGGTCCCTCGTTTCTTAAGATGTACAAATTCCCCAACAACATCCTCTATACGAACAGCCTGCAATATCTTATCTACGGTTTCCTTAGCAATCATCAGCGCATTTCTTAATCCACTTCCTGGTAAAGTTGAACATGCCAATAAATAAAATTGCTGTTTAACAATTATTTTGACCAGGAAATATGCAATGCAAAAATAGCAACATGAATTCGTTTAACTCCATTTTATCTTTCCTATTCTTGATAGAGACAGACAAGGGAGAAAACTAGAGAAAGAAGAAAATATTCATTTTAAAATAATATTTTTATCGTATGAAAAATCTTATCACGACCTTTCTTTTTTCAATACTTTTCAGCACCGTTTTTTCTCAGGCTCTGTTTCCAAAATTAACTAAGAATGTTTCCGATTCTGGTTTTTGCATGGATTGCGGGGATATAAAAGCTACAGCAGACAGCGCTCAGTTTTCCGGTCTTCTTAAATTTATCTCAACTCATAATTATATCAATAAAACCAAAGGTATCGTGAAATTTCAATTATTAATTGATTCGATCGGTCAGGGGAGAGTTCTGAGTCATACCGATACAAACAATACTATACTTGTGCAAAATATAGCACATCAATTAAACAACTTTAAAGGTTGGAAACCCGCGTCGACTAATTCAGTTCCAGAACGTTTGGCTTCTATAATTGTAACAATGGTAATAAGTAACGATAAGATAACTGGCGGGATTGAACGAATAGATTCAACTGATACAGAATTTTATGCTGGAGAAGCCGGAACTTTTTACAATACAGGAAAGCCCGCATTAACCAAACCCAAATCGTACATCAGTCGTAAGACCTATTTGGGCATGAAAACATATAGAACCAAGAGCCTTTTAAATTCAGTGATCTACGGTTTAGGTTTTTCCCCAAGAGATAATTCAGAACAGTGGGGTAGGTTTAACCCCATATCAGGCCTGATTTATGATCCTTTCAACTATAACAAGACACTAAGTCCAATTACCATACAGCAGTTTAAAGTAAATCAGTTTTGGCTTACCCCCTTATATATAACAGGGAACTAGGTATTAATAATAAGCTTTTCACTATTTCTCCTTCTTGTACCCTTTGTGAAGAATCAAAAAGCTTGCTCTTTCCTGTTTTTTGAAAGCAATGTCCCAGTTTCCCTGATAGGTGATCTTGGTAGGAAGTAGTGTTTCACCGTTTTTGAAAGGGGCCATTTCGATATTCATTTGAACATCAAAGTCGAAAGCTAGATTATCCCATTTCATGTCGATGTAACGTCCAAGTATTCGCAAGTCCCTCTTGTCAAATATTGTAACCAGTTCCTTGATCATTAAATCGTCCTTAGTCCATCCGGAAAGACCAGGCTTTACACTAACCTTAAAACGGTAAACAGGAATAGTATCTAAATACATGGCGCTAGAAAATGCATAATCATAATACTGCCTCATGTTGGGGGTGAATATTGCTGTCTTGTTTCCAATGAAAGGTATGCCTTTAATAGGATGGCCAGGACGAAAGATTAACGTCTTCAACTTATCCTTATATGATTCGTTCGAACCTTTACCTTTAACAGCCGGAGCATCCATAGAAGCGATAAAATCGCTGTTATAAGCATTCATAAAGATGTAATCAAACATCTCTACTGTATAAAGTTGATACTTACCATTCTTTTTGAAAATCTTGCCACTATCCTGTTTAGTTAGAAATTGCATCTTGTAAGGCCCCTGATTGTTATGATAGATCTTACGGTATATTTTACCTTCAACCTTGTTCTTTTTATCGTAGGTGAAAATCCGATTTTCTGCAGTAAAGCTGTAATGCATCATATCCCGGAAGGCCTGATAAAAGCTCGTATCATTAAGGATCTTATTGATAAAGGTTTGAGTGCTTAACCTTGCCGCACGGATCACAACGGGTGAATCAAGGGTGATAGTAATAACTGTATCGGGATTGAATCGCTTTATTTGCTGAGCAGAGCCAGAAAACGCACAAACACATAGAAAAAAGACAACAACTAGAATTCTTGTCATAATTAAAGCTTCAATTTAATGTTTCGATTCCTCAACGAGAAGAACAAAAGTTTCGCGACAAGTCCTTAATGATTATTGGCTTAGGAATCCGAATAGAGCAGTAATAATATATGCCTGGGTAACTACTATACTAATTCCCCAAGCGCTTAAGTGCAATATAAGCCATTAAACCGGTACTGGTAGCGAGGGCAGTTTCATCAATATCAAAAGTAGGAGTATGAACGGAGGAGGTTATTCCCCTTGCTTCATTCCGGATACCTAAGCGATAAAAGCAGGCATCAGCAGCCTGGGAATAGTAAGCAAAGTCTTCTGCAGCCATCCAGATGTCCAGGTCTTCTACATTTTCTTTACCTAAATAATTCTCAGCAAAACCACGTACCTGAGCCGTTAAAGCTTCTTCATTCACAAGAAATGGATAGCCGTTAACAATCTTAAACTCACAAGAAGCACCCATACTTTCCGCAATTCCCTCTGCCATCTTTTTCATCCTTTGATGAGCTTCGGCACGCCATTCTTCATTCAACGTGCGGAATGTTCCTTCAAGATAAACTTCGTTAGGAATTACATTCGTTGCTCCATTTGCTATTATTTTACCAAAGGATAAAACGGTTGGCAATTTAGGATCAGCAAAACGACTTACGACCTGTTGTAAGGCAATGATGATATGCGAAGTGATAACTACAGGATCTATGTTCTGCTGCGGTTGAGCGCCATGACCACCTTTACCTGTTACAGTAACATATAGCTCATCAGTCGAAGCCATGTATTTCCCAGATCGGATACCAATTTTTCCAGCATCGATCAGAGGCATAACATGTTGTCCGATCACAGCCTGGGGCTTTGGATTCTCAAGAACACCTTCCTTTATCATTAAGCTTGCTCCGCCAGGAAGCTTTTCTTCTGCCGGCTGAAAAATCAGTTTTATAGTTCCGGCGAAGTCAGACCTAAGGCTTTGGAGGATCTTTGCTGTTCCCAGGAGCGACGAGCTGTGTACATCATGGCCACAAGCGTGCATTACTCCTTCATTCTTAGAGCGATAGGGAACATCGTTTGCTTCTTTTATTGGTAAAGCATCCATATCAGCACGCAAAGCGACGACCGCCTCCGAAGGAACAGCTCCTTTAATAATGCCTACTATGCCGGTATTTGCCATAGCTGTCCATTCTATACCTAACTCATCAAGCGCCGACTTGATATAAGCTGACGTCTGATATTCCTCAAAGGAAAGCTCTGGATTAGCATGAAGATGGCGGCGATGTTTGACAACATCGCCATGTATATCTTGAGCAAGTGCCTGGATTTTATCTTTAAGCATCGATTCTTAATCTAAACCAGCACCATGACAATTCTTATATTTTTTACCACTTCCACAAGGGCAGGGATCATTACGACCTATCTTTTGCTCTGCTCTTACTGGAGTTGGTTTCTCTAACTCTCTTGTATCTTCGAATTCGTCTGAAAAATTATTTGTTGAAGCATCTACTGCAGCCAGCTCTGGCTTAGAGACTTTTAATTTTGACATGTCCTGCTGAGGTTCAGGCTGAGCTTCATGAACTTCTTCTGATTCTTGTACCGGAATTCCTCCTCTGAAAAGGAAGCTAACCACATCCTTATTTACTGATACAAGCATTTGACGGAACAAATTGAAAGCCTCCACCTTATAGATCACCAAGGGATCCTTCTGTTCATACACAGCGTTCTGAACTGACTGCTTCAATTCGTCCATATCCCGTAAATGTTCTTTCCAGGCGTCGTCAATCAAAGCAAGAACAACTGTTTTTTCGAATGCAGTAGTTACCTCTCTACCTCCGCTTTCTACAGCCTTCCTTAAGTTGGCTGCCACTTGAACTCCTCTAATACCGTCGGTAAAAGGAATAATGATATTCTCTATATACTGACCACGCTCTTCGTAAACCTGGGTAAGCACTGGCATCGCCTGTTGACCGATAGCCTGATTCTTACGCTCGTAATATTCAGCAACTTTAGAGAAAACAAGCTCGGTTAGCTTTGCAATATTATTATCAGCAAAGTCTCTATCCGAAATTTCTGCATCAAAAGAGAACACTCTCAGCATTTCCAATTGGAATCCTTCGAAGTTATTTGTCTCCTTATATTCTGTTACAACATCTTCTACAGTATCAAAAATAGTGTTATTTATATCAACAGAAAGTCGCTCTCCAAATAAAGCGTTCTTACGTTTCGCGTAGACTACCGTCCGCTGAGAATTCATTACGTCGTCATACTCCAGCAAACGCTTACGGATACCGAAGTTATTCTCTTCCACCTTCCGTTGTGCACGCTCGATGGACTTGGTGATCATTGAATGCTGGATCACTTCCCCTTCTTCAATTCCCATACGAAGCATTATATTCGATATCCTTTCAGATCCAAATAAACGCATTAGGTTATCCTCAAGCGATACAAAGAACTGAGAGGAACCTGGATCTCCCTGACGTCCCGCACGACCGCGCAACTGCCTGTCTACACGACGGGACTCATGACGCTCTGTTCCTACGATGGCCAGACCTCCAGCTTCTTTAACGCCAGCTCCTAACTTAATGTCGGTACCACGACCAGCCATGTTGGTGGCAATCGTAACTGTACCTGCCTGGCCCGCTTCAGCTACGATGTCAGCCTCACGCTGATGCAATTTCGCATTTAACACGTTGTGCTTAATCCCTCGAAGTTTAAGCATACGGCTTAACAATTCAGAGATCTCAACCGAAGTTGTACCTACCAGAACTGGCCTTCCTGCTTGAGTTAGTGCTGTAATTTCTTCAACTACTGCATTATACTTCTCACGCATGGTACGATACACCTTATCCTCCATGTCCTTACGTTTCTTCTCAACGTTCGTTGGAATCTCGACAACGTCTAATTTATAGATCTGCCAAAGCTCTCCAGCCTCAGTAGTAGCTGTACCGGTCATACCAGCCAGCTTATGGTACATTCTGAAGTAATTTTGAAGAGTGATCGTCGCGTAAGTTTGAGTAGCATCCTCAACCTTCACGTTTTCTTTAGCCTCAATTGCCTGATGGAGACCATCAGAGTAACGGCGGCCATCCATGATACGGCCAGTCTGCTCGTCTACAATTTTAACCTTACCTTCATCGATAATGTACTCGACATCACGCTCAAATAAAGTATATGCTTTTAAAAGTTGATTTACAGAGTGGATACGCTCAGACTTGATAGAGAAATCACGCATTAACTCATCTTTCCTTGCAATTTTTTCTTCCGCAGGAAGATTAGATTTCTCTATTTCAGCGATCTCAGAACCAACATCTGGCATTACAAAGAAATGCGCATCTTCACCCGATGCTGTGATCAGCTCAATACCCTTTTCAGTTAGCTCAACAGAATTATGTTTCTCATCGATCACGAAGAATAATTCAGCGTCAGCTTTGGGCATCTCCCTTCCATGATCCTGGATATAATAATTCTCTGTCTTAGTCAGGATTTGCTTAACTCCCGGTTCGCTTAAGAACTTAATCAGGGCCTTGTTTTTAGGCAAACCACGGAATGCACGGAATAAAGCTAAACCACCATCTGTTGCTGAGGTTTTTCCTTCGTTGATTTGCTTCTTGGCCTCATTTAAAACTGAAGTAATATAATTTTTCTGAGCGTTTACCAAACGCTCGATCCTTGGTTTTAAAACATAAAATTCATGCTCATCGCCACGTGGAACAGGACCAGAAATAATCAAAGGAGTACGGGCATCATCAATCAACACTGAATCTACCTCATCCACCATGGCAAAATGCAACTTACGCTGAACTAAGCTCTCAGGTGTATTGGTCATGTTATCCCTCAGGTAATCGAAGCCGAATTCATTGTTCGTACCGAAGATAATATCTGCCATGTACGCTTTACGGCGTTGCTCAGAATTTGGCTGGTGCTTATCGATACAATCAACAGTTAAACCGTGAAACTCGAACAAGGGACCATTCCATTCAGAGTCACGACGAGCAAGATAGTCATTCACGGTTACGATATGTACACCTTGTCCAGACAGAGCGTTCAGGTAAGCAGGAAGTGTTCCTACTAATGTCTTACCCTCACCCGTAGCCATTTCAGAGATCTTACCCTGATGCAATACGATACCACCTATCAGCTGAACATCGTAGTGGATCATATTCCAGGTAACTTCATTACCCGCAGCGATCCAGGTGTTATGGTGTATTGCTTTATCGCCTTCTATTTTAACGTTAGGTTTTCTTGCTGCTAACTCACGATCGAAGTCTGTTGCAGTAACCTGGATCGTTTTATTTTCTGTAAAACGACGGGCAGTTTCCTTAACAACAGCAAAAGCCTGAGGAAGTATCTCCATAAGCACTTTCTCCAGCTCCTTATCTCTTTCCTTACCAAGTCGGTCTACCTCGTCATATATTTCAGTCTTTTCGTGAATATCTGACGTGTCTTCCGCTTTAGCTTTTAGCTCTTCTACCTCTTTATCTATTGAAGCCAAAGCGTCGGCGATACGAGCTTTAAATTCAAAAGTCCGGTTTCTCAACTCATCATCGCTAATATTGATAAGCTTTGCATATTCAGCTTTAATCTGTTCAACTATAGGTTGTATCTGCTTTATATCGCGTTCAGATTTACTTCCGAATATTTTATTTAAAAATCCTAACATGATTATTTCTGTAAAAATCCTTATTCAGCAACAACTACGCCATCAGCACTTTTAAGCCATTATGGCATGGATTGCAAAATTAGATTAATAAATGAATTATAAGTATTTGAAGCCCAAAAATTAATTACGCCAAATTATATACTTTAACGTTAAAAAATGACAAGAATTTTGCCTGTGATAGAATAAGTTTAGTCTTACATGCCGGGCAGTTTGATCTCGGCCGTCTTAATTTTATCAATCAACCTTTCCTGAATCTTGAGCTTCATATCTGTGAATCCATGTGCGGGCACCCATACATTTAGCAATACTTTATAGCCGTCGCCTTCTAAGGTTCCCACTCCTATACGTGGTGCCGGAGATGGCATAATGCCCCCGAACTCCTTAAGGGTATCTTCAACTACCGGGTAGATCATTTTGAAATCTGTACTATACCCAACCTTTATTTCCACATCGAGCCTGCGTTTACCCTCACGGCTGGTATTTATGATAATCTCGTTCGATAACTTGCTATTCGGAATAATAACTGTCTTATTGTCAAAAGTAGTCACCACAGTATAAAAGATCTCGATGGAATGAACCGTTCCTTCCTGCCCCTGAGCAATAATATTATCACCAACACGAAAGGGCTTGAGAATCAGGATTAGAACACCGCTTGCGAAGTTCTGCAAAGTTCCGGATAGAGCAAGACCGGCTGCAACACCAAATGCTCCGATTACCGTCGTAAAGATCGTTAATTGCAAGCCAGCAATCTGCATTACACAAATAATCAACAGGACCTGGAGAGATATAATAATAATGCTTTTTAAAAAGGGCTGCAAAGACGGGTCCAGCTCCCGCTTCTCCATCGCTGTCGCGAGTAACCTTCTAGCGATCTTAATCAGCCACAAACCAACGACCAGTACCACAAGCGCACTGAGGAAATCGGGACCATGATTAGTAATGAAATCTATTGCTCTTTGCTCCAGAGGACGATTATCTGCGGGTACTTGTGCCATTTAAGGATCTGATATTTGTATTAAAGGTATGAATGACAAATTAACGAAAACAATGTTTGAATTATGAGAACGAACATACAATCAGAAGCTAAAAGATGAAAATCGCCCTCCTACAAATGGGTACCTTGATTCAGTAGAGTTAATGATAAGTCCATAGTGAGTCCATAATGAGTCTGTAGTGAGTCCGTAAAAACTCTAAAAAGTATGGACTCACTACAGACTTACTATTGAATCAATATAAACTCAAAGAAAATCAGGTACTATTTTGAACAAAGGTTTTTTCCAACAAAAAAGCCCCGGAGCAATGCTCCGGGGCTTTTTATATTTAAAGCTTTATGATCTTACATCATGCCGCCCATGCCACCACCCATTGGAGGCATACCAGCACCACCTTTTTCTTCTTCAGGATCGTCAGCTAAAACGCACTCTGTTGTTAATAACATCGCAGCGATAGAAGCAGCGTTCTCTAGAGCAACACGTGATACTTTAGTTGGATCGATAACACCTGCACCAATTAAGTTTTCGTAAACATCTGTACGAGCGTTATAACCGTAATCAGCAGTTCCTTCTTTTACTTTCTGAACTACGATAGAACCTTCGATACCTGCGTTTTCACAGATTTGACGAAGAGGCTCTTCGATGGCACGACGGATGATCTGGATACCAGTGTTTTCATCTTCGTTAACACCTTTAAGGTCAGCTAAAGCAGCAACTGCGCGGATGAAAGCAACACCACCACCGGCAACGATACCTTCTTCAACAGCTGCACGAGTTGCATGTAAAGCATCATCTACACGGTCTTTTTTCTCTTTCATTTCTACTTCAGTAGCAGCACCTACATAAAGAACTGCAACACCACCAGCGATCTTAGCTAAACGCTCTTGTAATTTTTCGCGATCGTAGTCAGAAGTAGTAGTTTCGATCTGAGATTTGATCTGATTAACGCGAGCTTTGATATCATCTGCATTACCAGCACCGTTGATGATAGTAGTATTATCTTTATCTACAACGATCTTCTCAGCCTGACCTAAGTAAGAAAGATCAGCGTTCTCTAATTTATAACCTCTTTCTTCAGAGATAACAGTACCACCAGTTAAGATAGCGATGTCTTCTAACATTGCTTTACGACGATCACCAAAACCTGGAGCTTTAACAGCAGCAACTTTCAGAGAACCACGGATCTTGTTAACTACTAAAGTAGCTAAAGCTTCACCGTCTAGATCTTCAGCAATGATCAATAGAGGCTTACCAGTTTGAACTTGTTTCTCAAGAACAGGAAGCAATTCTTTCATGCTGCTAATCTTCTTGTCGTAGATCAGGATGTAAGGATTGTCTAACTCAGCTTCCATTTTATCAGCGTTAGTTACGAAGTAAGGAGAAAGGTAACCACGGTCAAACTGCATACCTTCTACAGTTTTAACTTCAGTTTCAGTACCTTTTGCTTCTTCTACCGTGATAACGCCATCTTTACCAACTTTGCCCATAGCTTCAGCAATTAACGAACCGATTACTTCGTCATTATTTGCAGAGATAGATGCAACTTGTTTGATCTTATTATTGTCTTCGCCAACAGTTTGAGACTGAGATTTTAAGTTCTCAACCACTTTCGCTACGGCTTTATCAATACCACGTTTCAAATCCATTGGATTTGCCCCCGCAGCAACGTTTTTGATACCAGCAGTTACGATAGCCTGAGCCAAAACAGTAGCAGTAGTAGTTCCATCACCTGCGATATCTGCAGTTTTAGAAGCAACTTCTTTCACCATTTGTGCGCCCATGTTCTCGATAGAATCTTTTAATTCAATCTCTTTAGCTACTGTAACACCATCTTTTGTTACTGCCGGAGAACCGAATTTTTTATCGATAATTACATTACGACCTTTTGGTCCTAAAGTAACCTTAACTGCATTTGCTAAGGTATCAACACCTCTTTTCAGGGCGTCACGTGCGTCAACGTTGTATTTTACTTGCTTTGCCATTTTTTAATAAATGAATTAATGATGAGTTTGAATAAGTGAATGAGTGAATGAATGAATGATAGAATCAACCCTTCATTCCTTCAATCCTTCTGTCATTAGATTAAAGAACTGCGTAAATGTCAGCCTCACGCATAATTAAGTACTCTCTACCATCATAGGTAATTTCAGTACCGGCATATTTGCCATATAAAACTTGGTCACCAACTTTAACAGTTAAAGGCTCATCTTTTTTGCCATCACCAACGGCAACTACAGTTCCTCTTTGAGGTTTCTCTTTAGCTGTGTCAGGGATATAGATACCTGATGCTGTTTTTTCTTCTGCAGGAGCAGCTTCAACTACTACTCTATCTGCGATCGGTTTAATATTTAATGCCATAGTTTAAATATGTATATTTTATTTTCTGTTCGCTAACCGTCACTTATTATGCCAAAGCCTAATTACTGCAATTTTTGCCGTACACCTTGTCAATTTTTCACCTCCTTTAATACTTCGTTAACCAGCATTTAATGTAGGGATGTCAGCTTGTCAGTGGATTGTCAGACAACAAAAAAGGGCCTTCTTTTCAGAAGACCCTGGCTTATTCGGTTGATAAAATATCTAATATTATTTCTTAGTTGTATCTGTAGCTTTTGGAAAAGCTGGAGCGATTGGAGCAGTAGTAGCAGGAGCTTTGATCTGATTCTGTAATTCTTCTGAACCTGATCCTGCACCAGCTTTCGGAATAACTACGTTTATCATTAAAACAACTACCATTAGAGAAATAACTAATACCCAGGTACCTTTTTCAAGGATATCAGATGTACGTTGAACTCCCATAATATTGTTTGAACCAGCAAACCCAGAAGATAAGCCTCCACCCTTTGGCTCCTGTATAAGAATAAACAGGCCAAGAACTACACAAATAACAATTGCTATAACGATAAGTACGTAAAACATATCTTCTGTATTTAATTGATTTTCTTTTCTAATTCAGAAATTTGAGCGGCAAAGTACGTGCTTTTTTCTGGGAATTTCAAACTTAATTTTTTGTAAGTATCTATCGCTTTGTGAAAAAGCATTTGATCAATATAGATTTTAGCCAAAGTCTCAGAAACCAGGTCCAGATTATCTTCAGAACTTTTCTTTGCTTTATTTTCTGTATCTAATTTATTAGCAGGAGGAGGCTTGATGTGGGGCTCCTCAGTTATGAAACGTTCTATAAGTGCATCCTCCCTCTTCTTGCCGGAAAGCGAATAGCTTATCTGAGGTTCCTCAGGAAAAGTATTCAATTCAGGCTGTGCATGGAAGATACTTTCAATGATCTGCTGATTTAATGCGGTGTCTACAGGGGCAGCGGCAGTCATTTTATGGGAAGAAATATAAGGCTGATAATTTATATCATATTCCTTTCTGGTCTTATGAAGCCACCACCGGAAAGTGAAAGGCAAAGTATCATCGTCATACTTTGAAACGTCATCCTGTTCCTTCTCTGGCTCGACCAATTTATACTCATTTGCCTGCGCTGCAACTGGTGGTACAAACTCTGCAACCGGCTCAGTTAAGACGGGCTCTCTTGTCTCCCGGTTTTCTTGTTTTAACGGATCGGCAACAGAGCGATCAAAAACAAAATAATCTTTGGCCGCAATGCTGTCTACGATAAGTCTTTCCTGCGGAATTTCTTCAGCGGAGGCACTTACTTCCTCAACCGGAAGTTGATCCTCTGCATGTTCTACATGGAACTCCTCCTCCTGGTCTTCAATTACTTCTTCTTTATAGTCAGAAAAATCCGGAAGATCAAGATCTGGTATTACTGTTTCAATATCGGTGCCTATGGTTGGAACTATAAGCGGAGCAATAACAACCGGAGTAACATCTAAGGAGATTGAGGTTGAACTCTCATTTGATGAAAGGGCATAATTCTCTTCTTCCTCCTCCTTTACAAGATCAGTGTCTGCCTCCAATTCTTGTTCCTGATAAACAGGAGAGGTATCAAGCTCATTCACCTCAGATATTTCTTCAAAAACCTCCTCATCAATGTCTTGAGAAGCCTGATAATCATCATCAACTATTGACTGTCCAGGATCAGCTGCATCTTGAACTTCGGCATGGATGTCCACCACTTCACTATGTGCGGGCTCCTCCTCGTTCAAAAGCTGAAGTTCAGGGTCAACTTCTCTTTCTCCGATTGCCGGAGCCTCTAACTCCTCCTCACCTCCTGTTTCATCATCTGCTATTTCCTCAACTACCGCATCATCTGGTGCAACCTGGATGCAATCACTTCCAGAAATTTCATTATCCGGGGGAATAGAATCAGCCAACAAAGTCAAAGTACCGTCATCATCAACATCTGCTTCCTGTTCTTCCTGCTCAACCGCCACATTCCCAGGCAAGTGCTCCTCATTTTGTATATTTTCTGAATCGGCGGATGATAGATCACCGTAGTCTGATAATTCAGAAAGAGAAAGTAGTGCAGAAGTTTCAGTTGGTTCTTCAGAAAGAGGCGCAAAAAATAACCTTTGAAGCTCCCCTGATTTTTCTACATATCTGAAAAGTAACTCTCTATTACCGCTGTAGGCTGAAGACAGCTGCAAATTCGCATCCAGATCTTCAGACCTTAATCTTTTTAAAGCGGCAGCCTTAACATAGTAAAAGGCCTGGCAATAGGGGTACCTTGCAATTAATCTTTCAATAGTTTGCAAGTCCAGCGCGGAAAAATTATCCTGAGTGCTGATTAATCTCGCAAATTCTTGTTCTCCGATAATACCAGGTTGTGCCACTATGTTATAATTTAAATCGATGAATTGTTATTACCAGTTCGCAAATGCCCTGTTAAAAATATCCTCAGTAAGCTGTCTGTTAATGTCAGCTATTAATGCCTGCTCTACAGGAGTTAAATTACTTCCCTGAAAATCTTTGAAACGACTGAAAGACTGCTCAAAGCTCTGTTCGGCCACTAACTTATTAGTGTATTTCACACTTACCGTGATCGTTAATCGAGTTGCCTCTGAACGATCGTTCCCTGTAATAGCTACAGGTTTAATACTATAATCCGTGATACGTCCTTCAAATGTTCCGTCTGCATCATCTCCCCTGACGACTGTTAAAGATGATTGATTCCGTATCCGTGTTTTCAAAGCCTCTGTGAACAGAGTACTTAAGTTTGGAACCACAATCGGTGCATTGTTCTCAAAAAAGACAACATTTACAGTCTTCATGTTTAAAGGAATGGAAGCTCCTGAAAAACTGTATATCCAACAGCCTGAAAGGACCAAAGTTAGCGGTGCTATTACTAATAGAAGTTTCTTAAGATTTTTCATTCAGCTTACTAACTCAAGTTTAATTCTTTTATTTTGCGGTATAGGGTTCGTTCAGAGATCCCAAGTTCCTGTGCAGCTAATTTACGTTTCCCTTTGTGCTTTTTAAGGGCTTTTTTAATAAGGTCTGATTCCTTGTCTATAAGGGATAAAGATTCTTCCGCTTCCTCTGTATGATGAGCAATATCATAATCGCTTTTAGGAGCCTGGTCTGGATGATGTATAGTTATGGTAGGTGCAGCTTGTTGCTGAACTTCAGGCATCACTAATTCTACATCGCCGTAAAGCTGTTTCACGAGATTAGGATTGGCTGAAAGGGCTGCAGTGTTGCCTCCATTTTGTATGATCTCTGCCACTAGCTTCTTCAACTCCACCATATCTCTCTTCATGTCAAACAAGACTTTGTAAAGAATGTCTCGCTCAGAGAAGTCTTCCTTTTTGTCCTGACTTACCCTCATTGGTAAATTAGACTGAGGATTTTCCTGAGGAATATAGTTCAAAATATTCTGACCAGTCAAATTGCGATCCTTTTCTAAAACTGCAATTTGCTCCGCAATATTCTTAAGTTGTCTCACATTACCAGGCCAGCTATAATTTACTATCATTTGTTGAGCCTCTGAATCCAGTTGAACCGATGGACTCCGGTATTTATTGGTAAAGTCTGATATAAACTTTCTGAACAAAAGATAAATATCCTCCTTTCGCTCGCGTAAGGCAGGAATTTTAAGCGGAACAGTATTTAAACGATAATAAAGGTCTTCCCTGAACTTGCCATTCCTCACCGCGTCATAAACATCTACATTAGTTGCGGCAATAACGCGAACATCTGTTTTCTGAACCTTAGAAGACCCAACTCGTAAATATTCCCCTGTTTCAAGTACCCGCAAAAGACGAGCTTGAGTTCCTAATGGAAGTTCGGCAACTTCATCGAGGAATATTGTTCCACCATTAACCACCTCAAAATATCCCTTACGAGCTTCATGGGCTCCGGTGAATGAACCCTTCTCATGACCAAATAGTTCTGAATCAATGGTCCCTTCAGGAATAGCACCACAGTTTACAGCAATAAAAGCACCATGCTTCCTTGCACTTAAGTGATGTATAATATGAGAAAAAACTTCCTTACCGCTTCCACTCTCCCCGGTAATGAGAACAGAAATATCTGTTGGAGCTACTTGCCGTGCTATGTCTATAGCCCTGTTTAGCAGGGGGGAGTTGCCAATAATACCAAAGCGATTTTTAATATCTTGAATGTCCATTGTTAGATGCTAGGTCCGAACTAATTACTCCGCTATTTTGCCAATAAGCGTAGCTGTTGTACATCTCTCGACAAGCACATTTACGTATTCTCCTGGCTTAAATCTTTCATCCACTGGGAAAATAACAGTTGCATTCAGGTCGTTTCTACCCGCATAATCGTTTTTGGATTTCTTTGAGTAGCCATCTATCAAAACCTTCTGAACTTTTCCTACCTGCGCCAGCATATTCCGGTGAGAATGCTGTTGTTGCTTGTCAACGATCTCGGTTAAGCGACGCTTCTTAACTTCTTCCGGGATATCGTCTTCAAAACGTTTTGCCGCCAATGTCCCGGGGCGTTCTGAATACATGAACATATAAGCATAGTCATACACTACATAATCCATCATGCTTAATGTATCCTGATGTTCTTCTTCTGTTTCTGTACAGAACCCTGCAATTATGTCGGTTGAAATAGCACAGCCAGGAAGAATGCGGCGAATAGCATCTACCCTTCCTTTATACCATTCTCTATCGTAGGTCCGGTTCATAATATCAAGAATACGAGAATTCCCGGATTGTACAGGCAGGTGAATGTACTTACAGATATTTTCATACTTGCTCATAGTAAACAGAACTTCGTCTGTAATATCTTTTGGATGTGAAGTTGAGAAACGCACCCTCAGTTCGGGACTAACAAGTGCCACCCTTTCCAACAACTGAGCAAAGTTCACCGAATCAGAACCATCTTCGCTGCTCCATTTGTATGAATCGACATTTTGACCCAATAAAGTGACTTCGCGATAACCCTGGTCATAAAGATCCTCTGCTTCTTTAACTATTGAGTAAGCATCACGGCTCCGCTCCCTTCCTCTCGTAAATGGAACCACGCAGAAAGAGCACATATTGTCGCAACCTCTCATAATTGAAATGAAAGCACTTATTCCATTGGAATTTAAACGAACAGGGCTAACATCTGCATAAGTCTCCTCGCGGGATAACAGAACATTTACTGCTTTATTTCCATCATCAACCTTATCTATCAAATTCGGGAGGTCACGATAAGCATCTGGACCCACAACTACATCTACCAGCTTTTCCTCTTCAAGGAACTTAGCCTTTAAACGCTCTGCCATGCAACCGAGCACACCCACTATTAGCCCAGGATTTTTAACTTTTACACTTGTAAATTCTTTCAGACGATTACGAACACGCTGCTCAGCATTTTCGCGAATAGAACAGGTATTGATAAAAACTACATCTGCCTCTTTATAGTCAGAAGTGGTTTGAAATCCCATATCCATCATGATAGAAGCAACAATCTCACTATCAGAAAAATTCATTGCGCAACCGTAGCTTTCGATATATAGCCTCCGTGCATCATTCTTTTCTGTTTTATTCTCCAGCATCAACGCTTCACCCTGCCTTGCTTCATCGTGCTCTTTTTCACTTACCTGCGTATTGAACATCTTTAAAAAATTTTAGGAACCAAAAGTACAAAACATTTCATTAAATGACAGGTTGGCAGATTATGTATTTTTTGCAATAAAACAAGTTCCAATTTGCTCCTAAAATAGTTTTTGATATTTCCCCCACCATAAAACCCTGAATAAAAAACGTATGTTTAGACGGTCACAAGGGTGATTTAAGAATGATAAGTACAGAAAAGCGGCAATTTAAATTTTCAAGGCGTTTTAAAGTGGTAATAGGTCTCGTCCTTGCATTCCTTTTTGTATTGTTCTCTGCTTTGCTCTATCTATCCATAAAACTAGAGCCCATTGTGGCAATGCGCTTAAAGGAAACTGTAAAGACCTCGACAAATGGCTTGTATAGCATTAGCTTTTCGGGAATTCACTTAAATCCATTTGCGGGCAGTATTAAAATCGACAATGTCGAGTTCAGACCTAATGATTCGACCTATCAAAAACTATTAAAGCAGAATTTGCACCCCACTCACCTTTATTCTATAAGAATTGCAAGTCTTACATTAAAAAAAGCTCATCCTATCCAAGTGTATTTTGACAGGGAGTTGCATTTAAAAACCTTGCATATAGACCGTCCGGTTGTTAAGGTTTACTACCAAAACCCAAGGAACGACAATAACGAGCCGGAAGATAAAAGAAGCACCTGGCAACGCCTCTCGAAGTATTTAAAAGTTATAAAAATGGAGGAGATCATTTTCGACAACATTAACTTTCAATACATTGACAGAAGTTCAGGTAAGCCTGAAATAGACGGCGTCAAAAACCTTTCAATAAATATAAAAGACCTGCTGATAGACTCACTGAGTGAGCAGGACAAATCGCGTTTTTATTTCACCAAAGAAATCTTTGTCAGGATTAAAAAGCATGAATATGTAAGTCGCGATAAGCTATATAACATTACCTTTAATGACCTCTCGATATCTTCTTCCGCCCGATATGCACTTGTAAGGGGTTTGCAGATAAGCCCACGGTATCCCGACATGGAGTTCTACAAGCATGTAAAAGAACGTAAAGCACGAATGCATCTCACTTTAAATGCGGCTCAATTACTAAATATAGATTTTAAACGATTAGTAACTAAGCGTCAATTGAGAGCATCATCTCTAACTTTATCTAATGCTAATCTCAATGTTTTTCTCGATCTGCGAAATAAAAGGCCAGAGTATGACCGGGGAAAAAACTTTCCACAGCTGGCACTACAAAGGTTAGTACTAAATACTACTATTGACACTGTTAGTATTTTAAACTCGGCTATTACTTATTCGGAATACACCCCGGTGACCGCACGCAGAGGCAAAGTATTCTTTAATAAGATAAATGCGTCTATTTATAACTTTAGTAACGATTCAAGTAATTTAAGAAAGCATCCCTGGGCAAGAAGCAAATTTTCTATGCTCTTTTATGGTAAGAGTAAGCTTAGTTTAAAATTGAACTTCAACTTACTCTCCCCCATGTACAGCTACAATTATTCAGGACAGCTCTCGGCTATGAATGCTAAAAACTTCAATCTTTTAAGTCGCCCATTAGCACTACTCCGCATTAATGCTGGCAAAATAAGTGGGGCAAGCTTTTCCGTAAATGCTAACTACAGGAATGCAAAAGGTAAGCTCATATTAAAATATAAGGATTTGAACATTGGACTATTAAGGATTGACAGCAACAAAGTATTACATAAACAAATGCTCCGCTCTTTGGTGGCAAATAATGTATTACTGAAAGAGGCAAATCCATCTTCTAATGGCATAGTAAGGATTGGACAAATAAATTACTCCCGGCCTGATTCAATCGCATTCTTTGGTTTCATGTGGCAAAGCATTTACACGGGTTTAAGAGAAACTATTGGACTTAGTCAGGAAAGAGAACAAGAATTGGTTGATCAATTTAGGAGCTTTAATCAAAAGTCGCCTGATGAAAGAGACCGGATAAGAGGGAAGAGGAAGGTAAGAAGAAAAGACAGACGTACAGCAAAAATGGCCCGGTAAGGGGCCATTTCTTTATATTTTATAATTCCAACCGAAGTCATCCGGCACGAGACCGTAGCGCATATCCGTTAGTGTTTTAAGTGCTTTCGTCGAAAACTCAGCTTTAGCCGGATCTGGAAGATGATAAAGTTGTCCTTCATATCCAATAGTCGCAATAGATGTCACGGTAGCAGCAGTGCCCACTCCGAATGCTTCCGTTAACGAACCACTTTTTAACCCTTCAACTATTTCTTCCACAGAAACTCTTCTTTCGTCAACAGGAACGCCCCACTTGTTAGCAAGTTGTAAAACTGTATCGCGGGTTACACCTTTAAGAATTGTATCGCGGGTAGAAGGAGTTACCAAAGTACCGTTAACCATGAACATTACGTTTGCAGCACCAAGTTCTTCGATAAATGCATGATCTTTAGCGTCAGTCCAAATCAATTGATCAAAACCCTCTTTCAATGCCTCCATAGCAGGGAACAAGGAACCAGCATAATTACCGGCAGCCTTTGCATAACCAAAACCACCTTCACTTGAACGGGAATATTTCGTTTCTATCTTAACCTTTAAGGGCTTTGAAAAATAAGCACCAACCGGACAGGTGAGTACCATGTACTTATATGTTTTCGATGGAGCTACTCCCAGGTAAGGGTCTGTAGCGAACATAAAAGGACGGATGTAAAGGGAGGTTTGTGGAGCCGTTGGCACCCAATCACGATCTACATCTACAAGAGCAGCAATACTTTTAACGAAAATATCTTCAGGCAACGAGGGCATACACATCCGCTCAGCTGACTTATTAAAACGTTCGGCGTTTTTATAAGGCCTGAAAGTAACTACACTCCCGTCTTGTTGTTTAAAAGCTTTCAAACCTTCAAAGAATGTCTGGCCATAGTGAAGACTGGAAATAGCAGGACTAAAACCTAGGTCTCCAAAAGGGACAATTTGAAAGTTCTTCCATTCTCCGTCTTCATAGTCTGCAACAAACATATGATCAGAGAAGATCTTCCCGAAAGGCAAATCACTAAAATCTGTTTGAGATAAACGGGAAGCTGTAGTTTTGGTAATTTTTATATCAAGTGTATCAGTCACAACGATCTTTTTGCTATTTGAGACAACAATCTACAAATTAACAGTTTTTTATCGAAACTCTAAACTGTTTTTTAAGGGCTTGAGAAGGGTCAGCTAAATTGCCTCTCTATTAAAAGGCTTTGTTCATGACAGTTCTTTATGCTAAACTAGCAACTTCAGATGACTTATCTGAAGAAGTAAATTTGTGACTGCTATCATTTTTCGTCCCCCTGCAAGCATTCAACTTTGCAGGCAATATGCTATTATATAAAACATTCACATTCGACTCTGCACATTACTTACCGAGGGTACCTGCAGGACATAAATGCGCCAACCTTCACGGCCACACTTATACATTAAAAGTTTTTGTAGAGGGAAAGCCTGACCCTATGTTGGGTTGGATAATTGATTTTAATGATCTAAAGAACGCAGTATCCCCAGTTATTGAATTACTGGACCATAACCTTCTGAATGAAGTTGAAGGGTTAAATAATCCAACAAGTGAAATGCTGGCTATATGGCTGTGGAATAAGGTAAGTGCTAACCTGCCAGGATTAAAACGCATTGAACTTAAAGAAACTCCTGGTTCAGGTATTATATATGAGGGTGCCTAATTACTATTTAAATCCTTCAATCGTTTTCGTTTATGTAGTCCCCATATAGCGTGTTTTGGGGAACCTACCTGCTGAGATGAATAAATACCGGTATGTCCGGAAAAAAGATATGCAATAATACAGGCTATTGCAATGAAAATGCTGTGCTCGCTTCCGAACAACTCTATACCCATCAGGATACAAGCTAAAGGGGTGTTAGCTGCTGCTGCAAAAACTGCTACAAAGCCCATTGCTGCTAATAAGTCAGCAGGTAAAGGAATAAAAAGGGCTATAGCACTACCCAAGGTTGCTCCGACAAAGAACAGTGGTGTAACTTCTCCTCCCTTAAACCCACTAGCCAATGTCAGGCTTGTCAGAAGGATTTTCAGCAGGAAAAAATAGAGTGGCTGGCGACGGCTAAAACTTTCAACGATTGTCTCCACTCCTAAACCAGCAAAGCGACCTTTATCTATAACTAAGAAAAGAACTACCAGAATAATGCCACCAACAAAAGGTCTGAGTGGCGGGAAAGAGACCTTATTAAAGAATTGTTTAAAAAAGGGGATTGCATTTGTAAACAGCCAACCGCCCAAAGCAAAAATAAGCCCGGCTGCAATAGCAAGCAGGAAGGGTATTACAGTAAGTTCTGTAGAGGAACTGATATGGTAATGCGTGTGATGTGCCCCCCATAACTTGCAGATAAAATCACCAGTAATGGCTGCAAATAAGGCCGGTATAAGCGACTCGTAGCGCATCTTTCCAATAATATATACTTCAAGAGCGAACACTGTTCCAGCGAGAGGAGTACCAAAAACCGAAGCAAACCCAGCACTAACACCACAAACCAGCAAAGTTCTTCTATCTGATAGACTAAATTGAAAAAAGTGATTCAGCTGATCAGCGAGAGAGCCACCCATTTGCACAGCCGTCCCTTCCCTACCTGCTGAGCCTCCTGCAACGTGAGTTAATAAGGTTCCGATGAGAACTAAAGGAGCCATCCGCCAGGAGATCTTTTGTTGGGGCTCAATAACTTCATCAATTATTTGGTTGTTCCCTTTCTCCACATCTTTCCCCAAATAATAATAGATTAGTCCTACCAAAAGGCCTGCGACCGGTAGAAAATAAAAAAGCCAGGAGTTTTCCTGGCGTATGCTAGTTGCTTCTGCTAAAGAAATTAAGAATAAGGCAGAGGCACTGCCTGCTAGAATTCCTACCAAAGTTGCCAGCCCTAACCATTTAAAGGTAAAAAGCAATAAATCAGGCAGACCTTTGGGCAACATAGGCTACAATTAATACAGTACTCTAAACTTTATTGTGTGATCTATCTCCTTGAGTTCTTTTAAAACCTGGCTATCGTATTGCGCACTCACATCGGTAATAACATAACCGATCTGAGGATTCGTTCTTAGGAACTGCCCCAGAATGTTAATGTTGTGACGTGCATACACCTGGTTGATCTGAGCCATGATACCAGGAACGTTACTGTGGATATGGATCAAACGATGTGCATCCTTAACTTTAGGTAATTGGAGATTAGGGAAGTTTCCACTTAAGTGGGTATCGCCATTGTTTATGAAATCGGCCATTCGCTTTGGAATGAACTTGACGTTCCTTGGATTATTCTTATAATCATCAAATACCACAATCCCCATTTCCGTTGCAATATCATGAGATAACTGAAGACGGCTATTTCCAAGATAGCCCAGGGTTTTCAGCTTTACCGCTCTTTCCAGCACTGAATCCGGAACAGTTTCGCCATCTCCAAGTAGCAACATCCCTACATCAGCCACATACTTTTCTTCAAAGGTATCTTTATGTCTTATAGAGAATCCATCTTTTTTAAGAACGTTAATTGCCTCTTCAGGAACGTTTCCTACAATAAGACAGAGGATACGGTTCTTGGGATAAGAAATAGCACTGGGTAATTTATTCACATATAGAAACTCGTCAAAGCTAGGCGTGATATGATCTGCCTTTTCTGTTACGCTTTTACGTGATATATTTTCAGTGTAAGCATAAAACTTTTGGATAAGACCAGACTCCTTTAATTGAAAGTCGGAGTAACCGTCCCCAATACCATAGATATTTCCCTGAAGGTTCAGCTCGCGAAGCAACTTCACTTTACCACCCTCCATAGAAAGGGGATTCTCCTCATCATATCCGATAATATTACCATCCTCGTCGAATTGGAAAGTATTTGCGTAGATATTCTCTTGTTTGATGCCATATGGAAGAACTACAGGAGTTATAAATTCTTTAAAACCACCGGAAACAATAAGTACATCGTCAGCGTGCTTTTTGAAGAACGCGCGGTTACGTGAGAAAGATGCAGAAACCTTCTTCTTTAAACGGCTTACCAAAAGTTTCAAATGCTCCTGGTTAGCATGAAGAAGTTTTACCCTTCCTGATAAACTTTCGCGGAAGGACAAACGTCCCTCCATTGCAGCATTCGTTAAATCTTCAATTTCTTTATAAATCCTTTCGCTTTCAGGATGATCCTTTAAGGAAATACGCACTAGCTCATCCAATGCTTCAACTTGCGTAAAGGTGCTATCGAAGTCTATAATGTAAAAATTCTTCATTATGTTTATGGAACGGTTTGGTACCGAAATAAAATTTGCTGCAAATGTAACAATAGAATATTATCTATTTAATTTACTGGCAATTTCTTCTAGGGTTTTATTATAAGGTTTATAAGTAAAGTCAGGAAAAGCTTTCAGGATCTTCTTATTAGAATACTTTCTAACTTTGGTAGAACTACGTGCACTATCTCGGGTGAGAGAGTAATTCTTCCCAGTAAATAAAGATAGCAAGTTCGCACCTCTCCATGCTAGTTCAAGCATCCAGGGCTTTGCTTCTATAGATGGTGGCTTTACAGCCATACTTTTAGCCGCTTCTGTAAAAAGTTCTTTAGAAGTTACATTACAGGCATTAAGAATAAACCTTTCTCCCGAAATTTCACTATCCATTAGTCGGATCATTGCATTAGCCACATCTACCACGTCTACGATCCCTACCATATTATTGGTGTAAAATTTCAGGCCCCTTTTTATCATCTGAAATAGTTGTCCGGTTCCCTTTGTTCCCGCATTCTCACCCAGGATAAGCGATGGATTAACTATCACAGCATCTAAGCCTTCCGAAATTCCCCGCCAGACCTCCATTTCGCTTTCATATTTAGAGATGGAGTATCCATTTTGGGTACCGTCGAATTCCCATTGGGAGCTTTCTGTGATTACATCTTCTTTTTTGGGTGCGCCTAAAGCTGAAACCGAGCTGACATGAACAAGTTTCTCCACACCATGATCAAGAGCCAGGTTTACGATATGGGCGGTGCCTTCCTTGTTTATTTTTAATAATTGTTTTTTATAAGCAGGATCAAAAGAAACAAGAGCAGCACAATGATAAACCCTGGTAATTCCTTGAAAAGCCTCTTCCAGCGAGAAATAATCTACGATATCAGCAGTAACCCACTCAATTTCAGTATAAGGTTCTAAAATTTCAGGAATCCGGGAGGTGCTGCGTTTTAGGGCACGAACAGCTTTACCACTATTAACAAGTTGTTTAACTAATTCTGAACCCAGGAAACCTGTTGCGCCTGTTACCAGTATCATCCGGCGTAAAATTTGAAAATGCTTTCAAAAGTATTTAATAAAGTTGATATTTGAGCTATTAAGGGAGATGCTTGTAAGAGCCTGTGAAAATTCCCAATAAACTTAAAGTACTAATCCCCTAAAAAAACAGATGTCTTTAGCAGATTTTTTTTCACCTGTTGACGTGAATAAATTTAGTCCGGAAAACTTTTTTTCCGGTCAGTTGGGCAGTAAGGTGGAAATTTTCTCAAATGAATTCCCTGATTTAGAGGGAGAGAAATTTGACATTGCAATAATTGGCGTTTTAGAAGACAGAAATGCTATAAATAATCGGGGGACCGGCCTATCTCCAGACTATATTCGTGAAAAGCTATATAGTCTCTACGAAGGCCCTTACTCGACCCGCATAGTAGATCTTGGGAACATAAAGGCCGGACACAGCATTACAGATACTTATATTGCCTTAAAAACTTCGGTATCTGAGCTAATTAAAAAAGATATTCTTCCCATCATAATAGGAGGTGGACAGGATTTAACCTATGCTCAATATATAGCATATGAAGATCTTGAGCAGAAAGTCGACCTGGTGGTTATAGACCCCAAGTTCGACCTGGACGACTCTGTAGAGTCGGAAAGCCTTGAGACAAAATCAAGTGCATATCTTAACAAGATCTTCCTCCACCAACCGAACTTCCTGTTTAATTTTAGCAACATAGGTTACCAAACTTATTTTGTTAACCAGGAGAGCTTAAGGGTAATGGAAAAGTTGCTTTTTGACGTACACCGTTTGGGAGAGTTTGTAGGAAATATGCCATTAGCGGAACCTATAATCAGAAATGCTAGCTTAATTAGTTTTGACATTTCTGCTATTCGAGCATCAGATGCTCCGGCAAATGCCAATGCCACTCCAAATGGATTCTACGGTGAGGATGCGTGTCAGATCTGCCGGTATGCGGGAATGAGCGATAAACTAAGCTCTATTGGATTTTATGAATTTAATCCTGCATATGACAAGAATGGACAAACAGCTATGCTGCTGGGGCAAATGCTATGGTATTTCATTGATGGCTTCTATCATCGCAAAAAAGACTTTCCTCTCCAACCAAAATCGCAATACTTAATCTACAGAGCCTCTCTGAAAGACAACAGTCATGAGTTGGTTTTCGTAAAAAGTAAAAAATCCGACCGGTGGTGGATGCAAGTACCCTACCCTACCGGAGTTTCAGGAAACGAACGGTATCATTTAGTACCCTGCCAGTACGAAGATTACCAAATTGCCGTTTCAGGAGAGATGCCAGACTTATGGTGGCGAACCTACCAGAAGCTGGTTTAATTAATAATTCTATTTAAAATGAAGAAACTCATCTTTACACTGTTGCTTAGTCCGCTTTTTTTGCAGGCCCAGCAGAACTTTAAAATACAGGGAAAGATTGCAAACATCGGTTCTCCTGCCAAGGTTTTTCTTACTTATAGTAAGGAAGGGGCGCAAGTAGCAGACTCTGCTCTTTTAAAGGACGGAGCCTTTTCATTTTCGGGAACCACTGATCTAATTACCTATGCTACACTCGTTCTGGATTATAAAGGTGTTGGCATTGGAAATCTTAACCGAAAAACAAAAATAGATGTGCTACCTGTCTACCTTGTTGAAGGAACTACAGTATTAAAAAGCGCAGATTCTCTATCCAAGGCTGTTGCTACAGGTACTCGAATAAATGAAGATGGGCAACGGTATTCAAAATTGCTGAAATCAGTTAACGAAAAAATCGTGGAACTGAACCGTGAGTACGAAAATGCAGCGCCTGAAAAAAAAACATCCGAAGAATTTCTCCAGGGCTTGCAATCGCGCTATGATGGTTATCAACAGGAACGTGCTGAAATAAATAAAAAATTCATCAAAGAGAATCCCGACAGCTTTATAAGCTTTATGGCCCTCTATACCATCGCCGGACAAAGCCCTGAAGGACCTGAAGTAGAAGCTATTTTCAATTCGCTTTCGCCTTCTATTAGAGAGAGCCGTGAAGCAGCGGCTTTTAAAAAGGCGCTTGATAATAGCAAACGAACTTCCATCGGTGCTATGGCAATAGATTTTACTCAGGCTGATCCTCAGGGAAAGCTTGTTAAACTTTCCGGTTTCAGAGGAAAATACGTATTACTTGATTTCTGGGCTTCATGGTGTGGACCTTGTCGTCAGGAGAATCCAAACGTGGTAAAGGCTTTTAACACCTATAAGGATAAGAATTTTACCATCCTTAGCGTTTCGTTAGACAGGGAAAATGGAAAAGAAGCCTGGCTAAGAGCAATAGACAATGATAAGCTTACCTGGACGCACGTATCTGATCTAAAATTCTGGAATAATGAGGCTGCTGTTAAATATGGCATCCGCTCAATCCCTCAAAATTTCCTGATAGACCCAAGTGGAAAAATAATAGCTAAGAACCTTCGGGGAGAAGAACTACAAAGCTTTTTGTCAGATCTTTTTAAATAAAGACGACTCAGTGACTGCATATAAGAAAGGGGCAAGCGATGAAACGCTTGCCCCTTTCTTTTTAACTAAAAGGCTCTTATAGCAAATCGAACCCAATATCTGTCCTGAAGTAGCGGCCATCCCAGTAGATCCTTCCAGCATCAGTAACTGCTTGTTGTACCGCATCAAACATGGTATCACTGAGTGCAGTAACTGCCAATACACGCCCGCCTGCTGTTTTAACCATCCCATCTTCCAAAATAGTACCTGCATGAAAGACACTGGAGCCTCTCACATTTTCAGTTCCGGTAATTACTTTACCCTTTAAATATTCTCCTGGATAACCACTTGCCACCAGCATAACCGTTGCTGCAGTTTTAGATGAAACTATTAGTTCCTTTTCCTCAAGATTTCCGTTCGCCACGCCCAAAAGCAGATCTACGAAATCACTTTCAATTCTAGGCATAACACTTTCCGTTTCCGGATCGCCCATTCTAACGTTATATTCAATTACAAATGGTTCTCCTCCGCAATTCATCAAACCGATAAAGATGAATCCCTGGTAAGGAATAAGGTCCATTTTTAGCCCGTGAACGGTAGGTTTGATGATCTGATCCTCCACCTTCTTCATAAACTCAGCATCGGCAAAAGGCACAGGAGAAATAGATCCCATTCCTCCGGTATTTAAACCTGTATCACCTTCTCCTATCCTTTTATAATCTTTTGCCTCAGGTAATATTTTATAAGACTTACCATCGGTCAAAACAAATACTGAAAGTTCAATTCCTGACAGGAACTGTTCGATCACAACACTGCTGCTTGCTTCGCCGAACTTCGCATCCTGTAACATAGCAACTAATTCAGTTTGCGCTTCCTCTATCGTCTGACATATCAAGACCCCTTTACCTGCAGCCAAACCATCTGCCTTTAGTACTACAGGGAGCGGATGCGTTTCAAGGTAAGAAAGTCCATCCGAAAGGCTTGCCTTGGTGAAAGTAGCAGATGCTGCGGTAGGAATGTTATGGCGGCGCATAAAGGCTTTAGAGAAGTTTTTACTTCCCTCCAATCTGGCACCTTCCTCACGTGGCCCAACAACAGGGATGGTCCTTAATTCGTCATCAGCAAGAAAAAAGTCGTGAATGCCTTTTACTAGTGGTTCCTCAGGCCCCACAAGTACCAGCTGAATGGAGTTTTTCAGCACAAAGTCTTTGATTGCCTTAAAATCGGTAACCTTGATATTTACGTTCTTTCCGTAAGCCCCTGTTCCTGCATTTCCCGGCGCTATGTATAACTGACCAAGTAAAGGACTCTGAGAAATCTTCCAGGCAAAAGCACTTTCTCTTCCGCCAGAACCAAGTAAAAGAATATTCATGGCTGCAAAGATAGAATTATGTTCTTGCTGTTCAATGCTTATAATGAATAGTTAGGCAGGAGAAGCTTTGTTATCCATCAACTTAAATCATTCGGGTTTTATCAAAAGATACTTATATTGTTTGCCAAAGATGGATGAAATCAAGAATTTGCCAGTCTATAAAAAAGCAAAGGAACTGCTCACCCTGGCAGAACATATTGCTGAATACCTGAAAGAGAACGAACAACGAAGGGATCTGCAAGGTCAGATAGTAGGTAATGCTATGCTGATAGTAGTTAAAATTTCAGGAGCGGAAGCATCAGAACTTTACTCTCTTAAAATGGAAAACGCTATTCGAATTAAATTTGCAGTGAGAGAAATGTTTGAAGCTGTTTTATTTGCACGACTCCTAAAAATAAATCATAATGACTATGTGCAGCTTGTTAGGAATTGTGTAGAGGAGTTTCGTTTGGAATTTATAAAGTGGATCAGAACCTTCAATAGCACAAATGATTATAAAGATGACTGGGGTATCCGCTTTCTAGTTGATCCAAAGGATAACTTTGAGGTTAAGATGGTCCAGACAGAAGTAAGGGATATTGACTCTGACGATTGGGGCGGTGTAGATTGGGATTTTGACGACGAAGATTGATTATAGTAATGTCATTCCAAACAAGCCTGCAATTTTACTTTTCAAAACCACTTTTACCTCTTCAATATCCATTTTTCTACCTAGCTCCCTTTCCATTGAAGTTACGTCCTTATCATCTATCCCGCAGGGCACTATATTTTTGAAGTATGCCAAGTCTGCATTGACATTAAATGCAAAGCCATGCATAGTTACCCAGCGACTGCATCTTACTCCCATTGCGCAAATCTTTCTTGCTTTGTCATTATCTGCGTCAAGCCAGACACCGGTATAGCCTTCATACCTTCCTGACTCAATCCCGTAATGTGCCAATGTTTGTATAATAGCTTCCTCAAGAGTTCGCAAGTAGAGGTGGATATCAGTAAAGAAGTTTTCTAAATCTAGTATAGGATATCCAACGATCTGACCAGGACCATGGTAAGTAATATCGCCGCCACGATTGATCTTATAATAAGTGGCCTGCTTATCTTCCAAGCCATGTTCATCCATTAGCAAATTTTCAGGCTTTCCGCTTTTACCTAAAGTATAAACATGCGGATGTTCTACGAAGAATAGATAATTATGTGTGGGGGTATGCACTCCGCTTACACGATTTTCTGTCTTCTGATTAACTATTGAGCTTAATACCTCTTCCTGCTTATCCCAGGCTTCTTTATAGTCAATAACGCCCCAGTCCTGAAAAAAAACCTTCTTATTTTGTTCCACTTCATTCAATTATTAAGAAACCAGCTCTTTACAACCGGTAACATAACCAATCATGTAATCCTTAAAAGCCTCGTAATGTACGTCGAAGCTTCTGCATTCCTGATCTGCCTCCAGTATAGCAGTTAAACTTCCCTCCTCCTGACACTCAAATTGCTGGAGGCGAATATTGTCTCTGAATGAAACTGTTTTCTTACCCTGTAACTTATAGACAGCTTCTTTTGCACACCAGCAGATGTAAAGATGTTCTATTCTTTTTTCAGGATCTATAAAATTAAGCTCCTCGTTTACCAGGAACTTGCCAGCTACACGTTCAATTTTGGTTTTAACTAATTCTATGTCAATGCCTACTGGCTTGTCTTCGCTGATAATTACTGCTGCATAGTCAAATGAGTGACTTAATGATATATGATGGGGAAAGTTAACAAGATAAGGTTTGCCATGTTCATCGACCTGGCAATCTATATACTTCCCGGTATTTAGCATTTTGCGAAGCAACACCCTGGTGCTTAGCCAATGTAAGTTCCTCTTACCATTATTAAGAGTTTCAATATAAGCTTTCTCGTCTTCTTTCAGTTGAAGTTGAGAATAGAGCTCCTCGGCACTTTCTTCTATCTTCCACACCCCAAATGCCGAAGTGCCGTCTAAATGCTTGTAGTAAGCAAGGGCCATATTTAATAATTTTTAATATTAAAGGCTTCAGAATAAACTAGCTAAATCCCTTTTCTGTTTCCGGAAAAACTTTTGCAAAAATACGCTTTTAGGCCGGAAATTCCTTCCTCATCCTCTCCATACATTCCTTCTGAAAAAAATACGTAGTTTTATCCCAAACCTTCAGTTGTTATGATTCTTTCAGATAAGCTTATTTTAGAAGAAATAGAAAAGGGAAATATCATTATTGAGCCATTTAAAAGGGAATGTTTAGGCACCAATTCTTATGATGTTCATTTGGGAAAATATCTTGCTACTTATAAAAACAGAGTACTGGATGCAAAGCAACATAACGAAATCGATCATTTCGAAATTCCAAAAAGCGGATTTGTTCTTCAGCCCGGAACACTATACCTGGGGGTGACTATGGAATATACTGAAACTCATAAACATGTTCCATTTCTGGAAGGAAAATCCAGTACCGGCCGCTTGGGAATAGACATTCATGCTACGGCAGGTAAAGGTGATGTAGGCTTTTGTAATACGTGGACGTTAGAGATTTCGGTAGCTCAACCAGTGAGGGTATACGCAGGAATGCCAATCGGGCAGCTCATCTACTTTGACGTTGCAGGGGAAATTGAAATATTTTATAATTCGAAAGGTAACGCCAAATACAATAATAAAACCACTCGTCCGGTGGAAAGCATGATGTGGAAAAACTCTTTTTAATATAGAAAGTTTAATCTAATAAGAGCCTCAATTTTAGTAAATTGAGGCTCTTGTAATTTATAAGCCTCATGAACCTTCGAAATATAATGTGCCTGATCGGTTTACTTATCAGCACCTGTTTTTGCTTCAGCTTTATTCATAAAGAGGACGACCCGCTAAAAAACCTCCTTGCGAAACTGTCGAAATATAACGCAGAAAATGTAGTTGAAAAGGTGCATTTGCATACAGATAGGCCATATTACGCTATCGGAGATACTATTTGGTTTAAAGCCTATGTAGTGATTGGAGAAAAAAACCAGCTCTCGGCTCTCAGCAAATTTTTATATGTAGACCTTATTAACGAGAAGGACTCTGTAAAAAAGTCGTTAAGATTACTCCTGAACAATGGTATGAGCAAAGGGGATATAGTTCTGGGAGACTCGTTGACGGAAGGTAATTACAGGTTAAGAGCATACACCACCTGGATGAGAAACCAGGGAGAATCTTTTTTCTTTGACAAAACCTTCGCTGTAGGTAATGTGCTGACGAATCAAATTATAAGTACAGTAAACTATAGCTTTTCAAAAGTAGGTGTACGGGAAAATGTAGTGGCAGACCTTCAATATAAAGATATCAATGGTAGACCAATTGCTAATAAAGAAGTAACTTATTCAGTTCAACTTGATTTCAGGAATATTGCCAGTGGGAAAGGTATGACAAATGCAGAGGGATCACTTCAAATCAAATTCACTAATGCCCAACCCTTTGTATTAAAAGCAGGAAGGATTAGTACAACGGTAAAACTGGATACTAAGACTGCAGTAAATAAAACCTTTCCGGTAAAAAGCACTTCGTCGGAAAGCGATGTTCAGTTCTTTCCCGAGGGTGGAACTTTAGTTAATGGTATTAGAACCCGCGTTGGATTTAAAGCCCTGGGTTCAGACGGACTTAGCCGGGAAATTAGCGGTTACATTAGCGATAATAACAACAATCGTATCACTGACTTTAAATCGGAGTATGCAGGCATGGGTTCATTTCTCCTTTTACCGATAAAAGGTTCATCCTATAAAGCATTTGTAAAATTTGCTGACGGATCGGAAAAACAGGTCGACCTGCCGAAGGCTGGGAATGAAGGATATGTCCTTTCAGTTAACAATAGTAATGCGGATAACCTTTTTGTTAAAGTTACAGCCAGCGAAAATTTGTTAAACAAGGGCGATCTTACCTTAATTGCCACAAACAATGGAGTGGTCCAATATGTGTCAAAGAACAGGGTTGAGAACTCAGTTTTTTCAGGAACTATTCCTAAAAACCGTTTCCAAAGAGGAATTCTTCAGCTTACTTTATTCTCATCAGATTACCAGCCTGTGGCAGAAAGATTAGTCTTTATTAACAAAAATGATCTTGCATTAAGTATAAAGACGGATAAGGCGAGCTATGGAAAAAGACAAAAAGTAACTGTAGATCTGGCCACCTTAGACTCTGGTAAAGCTGCAAGAGCAGCCCTTTCCATAGCAGTGATCAACGAAAGCACAGTACCTTTTGATGATATAAATGAAACTAGCATTCTTTCAAATCTGCTTTTAACTTCAGATTTAAAAGGTTATATCGAAAAACCCAACTACTATTTTACAGAGCCTCTGAGTTCACAGAAAGTTGGACATTTGGATAATCTAATGCTTACTCAAGGCTGGCGAAGATATTCCTGGAAGAGTATTGTCAACAATTCGTATCCTAACCTTACTTATAGCCCGGAAAGAAATATAACATTAAGTGGCAGGGTAGTAAACGCAAATGGTAGTCCTGTAATTGGGGGAAATGTTATTCTTTTACCAGCAAAAGGCAAGGTTGCTATTACAGATACCATTACAGACAAAGAGGGACGGTTCACCTTTCCGGGATTAAGCTTTAACGACAGTACAACTTTTGTCCTGCAAGCAAGAAATACCAAAGGGAAAAAAAATGTTTATATTGAAATTGATGCACTACCTGGAGAGTTAGTTTCAAAAAACAGAAATGCAGCGAGTCTGGAAGTTAATGTGAACCAGAGCCTCATCGGATACCTTAAAAAAAGGAGCGATGATTTTGAGGAGATGAGAAAGAATGGTTTGCTAAGAAAAAGTATAATGCTGGCAGAAGTAAAGGTTGCTGAAAAAAAGCCGGTACTAACTAATTCAAGTAATCTGAATGGCGCCGGTAATGCTGATGCAATAATTAAAGCTGACAAATTAATAAACTGCCTTAACCTGGCCCAATGCCTGCAAGGGATGGTAGCAGGAATCATTGTACAAAACGGCATTGCCTATTCTACCCGAAGTATGTACAGCTCTTTCTCTGGCCTGGTCCCTATGCAATTAATAATTGACGGAATGTATGTAGACCCCACTTACCTGTCTATAATTGCACCTCAGGATGTAGAAAGTATAGAAGTTTTAAAAAGCGCAGGAAATGTTGCCATCTATGGAATTCGTGGCGGAGGAGGAGTGTTGATTATTAATACGAAGCGAGGGGAACGAAATTTATCCTACAGAAGACTATCTCCCGGGATTGCGTCCTTTAAACCTCAGGGGATTTTTTCATCCCGGGAATTTTATTCACCTATGTACGCAACTCCGACAGCAGAACAACTAATAGACCGTAGAAATACGATTTACTGGAACCCTGATGTTATTACCAACGAAGATGGAAAAACGTCCTTAAGCTTTTACACGGCAGATGAACCGGGAACCTATAAAGTAGTAGTGGAAGGATTGGATGCAAAAGGCTCTTTAGTAAGGAAAATAGTAAGATTTATCGTTTTGTAATTCTCCTACTTATTATGGAGCCCTAAAAAGAAGGTTTACTGTTCATTCTTTTTTGCTTAATTTTGCGCCTTATGAATATTCGTTTGGCTGATACTGATACACAGGTAGAAACTTTTACTCTTGAAGAAGTTTTAGCAGGATTAAAAGTTAATCATCGTCTAATTCTTTGGAATGACGAAATCAATACCTTCGATCATGTTATTTATTGCCTAACTAAATATCTGGATTACTCAGATCCGCAAGCTGAAAAAATAGCATGGACGGTCCATACAAAAGGTAAGTGTGAGGTACTGGAAGGCTCATTTACTGAGTTGGAGGTGTACCGCAAAATTCTTCAGCAAGAAGGATTAACGGTAAGTATAGATTAAAAAAGCATTGATAGACCAGATCAATTTACAAAAACGGAACCAGTTCTGATACTACGATTATTCCTACTAAAGCTTTATCTTTTAGCTTCCGAAAAATCGATTACATTTGCATTTGAAAAGGCAGCATTTGTTGCAGGGGGATCCACTTCCTCTATCCTTATGCAACCTGACACACACCAATTATAAAGATTTTGCTACTTAGCAAACAATCGGGAGGATTAGGGAATTGATTAATCAAATTTCCCCTGACCACCTCGAATTGTAGGTTAGTAAAAACTATAAATATTTCAAACACGATGAAAAACAATCACACTCGTTTGAAGATTGCGACACTCAGCCTTGCTCTGCTTTGTTCCATTACAAAGGCTCAAACAAATAAGAAAGCAGAACAATTCAAATTACCCCAAGGATTTAATATTTCTGTTGCCGCAGATGATGTTGGCAGAGCCCGCCATATGGCAATTACTACAGACGGGGCAATTTATGTGAAACTGGCACGACCGGTAGATGGTAAGGGAATAATTTTACTTGAAGACAAAGACGGCGATGGCAAATTCAACCAAAGCTCCGGATTTGGGAATTACGGAGGCACTGGGCTGTACATTAAAGATAATTACCTGTATGCTTCCTCGAACAGTGAAGTTTTCAGATACAAATTGGATAAAGATCAGCGTGTCGTTGATCCGTCAAAGCCGGAGAAAATTGTTACTGGATTAATTGATCGCCGGCAGCATGAAACCAAGTCAATTACTTTGGATAATAATGGAAACCTGTATGTGAATATTGGAGCTTACTCTAATTCATGTCAGGAAGCCGATCGAAGAGCAGGATCGCCAGGACGGCCTGATTGTCCAATCCTGGATTCAGCAGGAGGGATATGGAGGTTTAAAATAGATCAGCTAAACCAGAGCTATAACAACGGATCACGTTTTGCCACAGGCTTAAGAAATGTGGTAGGCTTGGACTGGAATCAACAAGACAACTCACTCTACGTAATGCAGCATGGAAGGGATCAGCTGGATATGTTTTCCCAATTCTTCAATAGCAAGCAGTCGGCAGAATTGCCAGCGGAGTGCATGTACAAGTTAAAAGAAGGTGACAATGCAGGCTGGCCTTACATGTACTATGATCCCTTTAAGAAGAAAAAAATGCTTGCTCCTGAATATGGGGGCGACGGAACAAAGGAAGCTAACAATAAGTTCATTGACCCTGTCGTTGCTTTCCCGGCGCATCTTGCACCCAATGGTCTTTTGTTCTATACAGGTAGCCAGTTCCCGGAAAGATATAAAAACGGAGCATTTGTTGCCTTTCATGGTTCATGGAACCGTGCTCCTCAGCCACAGGAGGGATACTTTGTAGCTTTTGTTCCCTTTGCAAACGGGAAACCTTCTGGGGAATGGGAAATTTTCGCGAACGGCTTTGCAGGTGTGAGCGTGGTTAACAGTCCGCGTGAGGCCGTACATAGACCCTGCGGGTTAGCATTAGGGAAAGATGGTTCTCTCTATGTTTCTGACGATACGAAGGGGACCATTTTCAGAATTACTTACAATAAAAACTCGAAATAAACTTGAAAAAAATACTTTACTCAGGTCTGCTTTTCATTGCTTTTTTTGCCTTGAAGACAGTTACTGCTCAAACAAAAAAACCTCTGGCCAAGCCTAGTGCAACAACCAACATTAACGCATCTATTCAAAGAGGTAAAGCTGTATATGCTACACTTTGTGTTGCCTGTCATCAAGTTGATGGAGGTGGAGTACCAAATTTGAATCCACCCCTAATCAAAACATCTTATGTATTGGGCGACAAAAAACGCTTAATAAACATTTTATTAAATGGAATGCAAGGTGTAGACATAGATGGAGAAACTTATTCTAATGTAATGCCACCAGTCTCTCAATTTTCAAATCAGCAAATTGCCGACGTGTTAACTTATGTTAGAAATAGCTTTGGCAATAAGGCAAGTGCAGTTACTTTAACTGAAGTTAATTCTTTAAGACCTAAAAAATAGTTATGAGATATAGAAAATTCAAAGATATAGAGATATCGGAAATTGGTTTAGGCACCTGGCAGCTGGGCAGTGCTGATTGGGGACAGATATCAGATGAAGATGCTTTTAAGATATTAAACAGCTTTATAAATGCAGGGGGAAATTTCATTGACACGGCAGATGTATATGGGATGGGAATCAGCGAAAGCATTATCGGTCGTTTTTTAAAAACAACGGATAAAAAGCTATTTGTCGCGACCAAGTTGGGACGTCGAGGTGACGAAAGTAACGGATGGCCCCAAAACTTCAGCTACGACTCCATGAGGAAACATGTAGAATCCTCTCTTAAAAACCTTGATGTGCAGTCACTCTTCCTGGAACAACTGCATTGTATCCCCCAGGAAGAATTAGCATCGGGGAAAGTGTTTGATCATTTACGCCGGCTTCAGGAAGAGAAACTTATCCAGAACTGGGGAGTAAGTGTTGAAACGGCCGAAGAAGCATTATTATGCCTTGAGCAGGAAGGCTTGGCTTCCATTCAAATCATTTTCAATATTTTTCGTCAACACTATGCGGAAGAGTTTTTTGCAAAAGCTAAAGCAAAAGATGTCGCTCTAATTGTAAGGGTACCTCTTGCAAGCGGACTTCTTTCAGGGAAGTATAACGAAAGCACTCAGTTTGCGGCGAACGATCATAGGAATTACAATGCAAATGGAGATTCCTTTAACGTAGGAGAAACCTTTTCAGGAGTTGAGTTTCAAACCGGTGTGAAACTTGCACAAAAAATAGCAGGAATGCTTCCTGATGAAAGAACTGCTCAATGGGCTTTGCGGTGGATATTGGACCACCCGGAAGTAACCACAGTTATTCCCGGAGCGACAAAGGTTTCACAGGTTGAAAGCAATGTAGCTTCATCTGATCTGCCTTCCCTGCCTCAGGAAATGCATGAACAGCTAAAGGATCTGTACCAGAAAAATATCAGAAGTTCAATAAGAGGCAGGTTCTAGGAATTGTACCGCTCATAAGTGAATAAAGCAGTACCTGATACTACTTTATTCACTTATTTACCTGCACCTAACTTATCATTAATATATTCCTTACTGCAGCTTAACTTTCTGCTAATCATCCTTATGTAGCTTAGCCTCCAGAATGGCAAACCACGATTTAATTTGTTATGGCATCTTGCTCCTGCTATTGACCTTACTCATCATTGTGCTGAACCATTTTGAATTAATCTTTACAGATGAAGAAGATTAAGGCTTCTACAAATACGGTTAAATGGCTAAGAGAGAAATAGAGGTTGTAGTAATATCGGATGTGCATCTTGGCACTTACGGCTGTCATGCAAAGGAATTGTTAAAGTATCTGAAAAGCATCAACCCAAAAACGGTAATCTTAAACGGAGACATTATTGACATCTGGCAATTCAGTAAAAATTACTGGCCTGAGGCACATATGAAAGTAGTGCGAAAAATCATGAAATTCATAGCTGATGGAACCCCTGTTTACTATCTTACCGGAAACCATGATGAGATGCTGAGGAAGTTTACAGATATCTCCTTTGGAAGCTTTCATCTAGCCAATAAACTGATACTAAACCTGGGCGATCAAAAAGCATGGATCTTCCATGGTGATGTTTTCGATGTAACAATGCAACATTCAAAATGGCTGGCTAAATTAGGCGCCATTGGTTACGATACCCTGATCCACTTAAACAGCTTTGTAAACTGGGTACTTACTCGTCTAGGGAAAGAGAAAATGAGTTTCTCTAAAAAGATAAAGGCAAAATTCAAGGATGCTGTAAAGTTCATAAATGATTTTGAGAACACGGCAGCAGAACTAGCCATTGATAAAGGCTACAATTACGTAATTTGTGGCCATATTCATCAGGCAGAGATAAGAGAAATAGGTACTGAAAACGGGAAAACATTATACCTCAATTCGGGAGATTGGGTGGAGAGCTTAACTGCACTTGAATATCAAAACAATGCGTGGACCATTTATAAATATTCCTCCGAGCAGTTTTTGGAAGACAAAAATGAAGACGAAACCCGGCAGGAAAACGAAGAAATGCAGGATAAATTGGATGTAAAGCGTTTACTTGAACAATTAAAAACGGAATCGTTTTAGTATAATATCTCCTGATTCTATATTTTCGCTAAATAGCGTTCACGTAACAGGAACCGATTAAATGTAAGGAACAGAATGCGGATATTATTTGCAGTGCAAGGTACTGGCAATGGGCACATCAGCAGGGCCAGGGAAATTATCCCGGCGTTGAAGAGCTTTGGCCATGTAGACATCTTGATTAGCGGAACACAGGCAGACGTATTGCCAAATGCTCCCCTGCAATTCCGTTTTCATGGTTTTAGTTTCGTCTTTGGAAGAAAAGGTGGCGTTGACTATTGGAAGACCTACCGAGCAATGAATCTCCCTCGTCTATGGAAAGATATTCGCTCACTTCCTTTGAAGAACTATGACCTTATCATCAACGATTTTGAGCCTGTAACAGCCTGGGCATGCAAAATTCAGGGACGACCAAGTGTGGCTTTAAGTCACCAGGCAGCATTTCTATCCCAAAAAACACCCCGCCCTTCTGATAGCTTCCACTGGGCTGAAACTTTGTTCAAACACTATGCTCCCACTACTCATAAGATTGGATTTCATTTTGACAAATACGATGATTTTATTCATACCCCAGTTATCAGGAGTGAAATCAGGAATCAGGAGATCAGAAACTTTGGACATATTACCGTATACCTACCCGCTTACCACGATAGGTATCTGGTAGATTACTTAAAAAAGATCCCTGAAGTAAGATGGGAAATTTTCTCAAAACATTCTAAACAGATCTACACCGATAAAAACATTTTTGTTCAGCCCATTAATAATCAAAACTATAACCGGAGTCTGGCATGTTCAGCGGGTCTGCTTACTGGTGGAGGATTTGAAAGCCCATCCGAAGCACTTTTCCTTGGAAAAAAAGTAATGGTGATTCCTATGAAAAACCAGTACGAACAGCTTTGTAACGCTGCTGCTGCGAAAGATTTAGGTGTTCCCGTAATCTATCAACTTAAGGAAAGCAATATCCCTACCCTAAAACATTGGCTTACTACAGATAATTTTATTAAGGTTAGCTATCCTGATGAGACGCGTGGTATTGTAGAAAAAGTTATTAAAGATTACAGTTCTAAATCCTGATCAATATTTTGCTTGTTTTAAGTAATATTGCACGGCAATAGAAAGCAGCAAAGGATGATAGATTTTTTTAGAAGACTTAACCCCGTCAGCCTCTTAATAATCATTATTATCGCTGCCTTTCTAAGGGTAGGTGTACTTCTTCAATTACCCGAACATCTGGAGTTCACGTTATTGGAGACCTATGCAGGCACACTGCTCTCTATTCCCTCCGGAGAGTTATTTAGTCCATCTGCAAATCTTTTTTTCGCAACGATTATTACGATTAGTCAGGCTGTCATTTTCAACAGGATTGTTAATAATTATAACTTACTGGGTAAACCATCTTTTCTTCCCGGCCTGATGTACGTCACAGTTTCCAGTTTACTGGTTCCTTTCGTTGTTCTAAGTCCCGCGCTCTTATGCAATTTCCTGATGCTTTGGCTATTTAGCAAGTTCCTTGTTATTTATAGAAAGGAAGAGGCACGATCTGTTATGTATGATTCGGGAATGATCATCGGATTGGGGACCCTTATTTACTTTCCCTTTATTGGTATGATACCAATGCTATGGATAGCATTGATTATTTTCAGGCCGTTTGAATGGAGAGAATGGGCCTCGGGAATCATTGGATTTTTCACGATATATTTCTTCCTGGCTGCGGCCTATTATCTGAACGACTCTTTTCAACAATTTGCCCAGCTTAAAGTCCCGCTGGCCGCGGCATTCCCTTCTCTGTTTAAGCTGAATATATATGACTATATAGTACTTGCACCAGTATTAGTAGTTCTGGTTTTGAGCGTATATACGCTGCAAACTAAGCTTAACAGAAGTAGCGTTCACATTAGAAAGTCTTACCTGATAGTTTTTATTCAGGCCATTTTTAGTATTCTCTCCTTCTATATAAAATCCGAGTACCATGCCTACCATTTTATATTAACTGTAGCACCCATATCACTTTTCATGGCTCATTATTTTATGTATGCCGGGAAGCGATGGTTATATGAAAGTATGTATCTGATCCTGTTAGGTTTTATTATTTACTTTCAATTTGTGTAGAAAAATTTTTTACCTCTAGGAAATTATAGCTTAACCTTTTTTAACAAATTAAAAGCTTTGCTCAAACGAGTTTTTGATAATTTTGTAAAGCGGTCTGTAATATCCAAACTTAAAAAGTGAATACTAATTTACTGCAGTAAGAAAATTTGTTTTACGTAAATGCATAATTTGATTATTGATATAGGTAATTCCTCGGCAAAACTCGGACTCTTCTATAATCGAAGCATTGTGAAAACTTATTCTTTCCGGGAATTGGGACCACAGCAGATCGAAGAATTCCTTGAGGGTGAAAAAATCAATTCATCCATACTCTCTACAGTAAAGGCTGGAGTTGAGAATATTGAAGCTTATCTTTCTCATATATCCAGGTATATAAGATTTTCAACAGAAATAGAAATGCCTGTTAAAGTGCATTACAAAACCCCGAACACTCTTGGTCTCGATCGTCTGGCTGCTGTAATTGGAGCGAATTCGCTCTATAGAAATAAAAATTGCCTGGTTATTGATTCAGGAACCTGCATAACTTATGATCTTGTTGATAGTGATGGGAATTATTATGGAGGAAGCATATCTCCGGGAATTAATATGCGTTATAAAGCTATGAATTCATTTACGGGCAAGCTTCCTTTGGTGGAGTTTAATCCCAGATTTAGCGAAAAAAATGGATCGGATACCAAAACTTCTATGATAAGTGGAGTTCAAAACGGTGTAGTTTATGAAGCTTACGGCTTTATAGAGAGTTATTCAAGACAGTACTCTGATATAATAATACTCCTTTGTGGCGGTGATTTCAATTTCTTTGATACACAGCTTAAAAATAGCATCTTTGCCCAAAATGTAAAAACCGTACCCGATTTAGTTCTGATAGGTTTGAATGAAGTTATAAAACTGAGAAATGATTAAATTATATAAAAATATATTTCTGGCTGTTGGCCTTCTTGCAAGTATTAAAACCTTTGCACAATCCTCAACCAACTCACCTTATTCACAATACAATCTTGGGCAGTTAAGCGAATCCCTACTTCCTCAAAATCGTTCTTTAGGTGGAATTGCAGCAGGCTTGCGCAAACCTGGCACGTATAATAATGTTAACCTTGCCAATCCTGCTTCATATTCGGCAGTACGGATAACTACATTTGATATTGGCCTTTATGCAAACGTAACCTCTTTGTCTAAAGGAGGCGCCAAAGAGAATAGCTTTACCGGTGAACTAAATCACCTTGTATTTGCGGTGCCGGTGACCAAAACCTCGGCTTTAAGCTTTGGAATATTGCCGTACAGCACCATGGGGTTTAAATCAAGGGTATCTGGAAAGATATTAGATACTATTGATATAGACAAAGTTCATAATGGTAAAGGCGGAATTTCAAAAGCTTATTTAGGTTATGCTGTTCAAATCGGAAAGCATTTTAGTGTGGGAGCTAATGGTTCTTACTTATTTGGAAAATTAGAGAGAAACAGAGATACAGAGTTTCCTACAGATGCAACTTTCATCAACTCCAGGAATCAGGTTAAACAGAGTATTGGTGGTTTGAGCTTTGACTATGGGGTACAATACTTTACCAATGTTTCTAAAAAACATAAATTAACTTTGGGTTATGCTGGTACAGCCGGATCAAAGGTTAATCTGAGTACGACGCTTGTTAGTGCAAGGTATACTATAGACGCGAGCGGAAATGAGAACATTGCTCTTGACTCTACTTATTTCAGCGAAAAGGCTAGTCAGAAATTAAAGCTTCCAACAACTCATCGTTTCGGATTTGTGTTAGAAGAGACGAACAAATGGCTTGTGGGCGCTGACCTGACGTTAGGGAAATGGTCTGACTATCGTGAAGGTTCAACCAATCCAAACTTGCCTAATACTATAGGAGTAGCAGTAGGTGCACAAATCACCCCAGACATTACCGCTGTAGGAAGCTATTTTAAGCTGGTAGATTACAGATTCGGGGTAAAATATGACAAATTGTATATCAATAACGAGATTAACAATAAGGATATCAATCAATATGCACTTTCATTAGGATTAGGTTTACCTCTTCCGTCTAACCGTTCTACTTTCTACAAAATCAACCTCGGTGTAGAACTGGGACAAAGAGGTACAACTGAAAACAATCTTGTTCGCGATAGATTTGCTAATATTTATCTTGGATTCACTTTAAATGACAGATGGTTCCAGCGCTATAAATTTGATTAAGTTTGAAAAACTTTATTTTCATTGCCTGTATATTTTCTCTACTGCTTCTTTCAGCGTGCGAAAATGATCTGAAAGATGTGGAAAGGATAGCGTCTAATAAAACATCTGTTCCCGTAGATAAATCAAGCGGTGTCACCATTATTTACAGTGATTCTGCTGTTGTAAAAGGCAAGCTTATTACACCTGAATTAAACAATTACACGGAACAGAAGCGCTATGAGATGCCTAAGGGGCTTACAATAATCTTTTACGACGATAAACAGGAAGAATCTAGTCGGGTAGTAGCCGATTACGGCATCCGGTATGAAACAGAAAAACGGGTAGAGTTAAGAAAAAACGTTGTGGTTACCAATGTAAAAGGAGATGTTTTCAAATCCGAAGAGCTTATTTGGGACGAGAGTAAAAGAATGTTCTACTCAAACCAACTGGTTAATATCATCAAACAGGACGGGACAAATATTAAGGGATCAGGCTTTAGAAGTGATGAAAACTTTGATAATCCTATTATAGATCGGGCCTACGGGGATATTATGACGGGTGACAAGCTTAATTAAAGGACTGATACTATTTCATACAATTACAGTTAATCTAAATCTGCATATCTAACAAATTAACCAATAGTCGTTTAAGGACAATTAATAAACAAACAAGCTTCCTATTTTGTATTAGGATTTTTTTGTAAAAATTGTATCTTGCGCCTCTTTTTTAAAGCATAGAATAAAGTTTATACTATATGGGAATAATGAGTTTTTTGCGAAACCGTGCTGGTATTATCCTGGTAGCGGTAATCGGTTTGGCAATTGTAGCTTTCTTGATCGGCGATGCTGTTAGGCTAGGCACACCTTTCTGGAGAGCGAGCCAGAATGAAGTAGGAGAAGTTGCAGGCAAAACAATTAGCGCAGAAGAGTTTAGAGCGAAAGTTGAACAGAATGAAGCTAACTTCAGGCAACAAATGGGTGGAAATCTGAATCCTCAGATGACCTCATACATTGTCGAAAATACCTGGAACCAAACTGTATCTGAGATCTTGTTAGATAAAGAGGTAAAACGTCTTGGCATAGAGGTAGGTAAGAACGAGCTGAATGACATGCTTTTCGGGAAAAATCCTCACCCTCAAGTTGTACAAACTTTTGGAAATCCACAAACAGGGGCATTTGATAAAAGCCAGTTGACTACGTTTCTTAATAACCTTAATTCCCAGCCAGGCAATAGTGCTATCAAGCAACAATGGGAAAATTTTCTTCAGGGACTTAAGCGTGACCGTTTGTATTCCAAATATAATAACCTGGTAAAGAACAGTATTTATGTAACTTCACTTGAAGCACGTGACGATTATAATAATCGTAACAAGCTTGCTAACTTTACTTATGTATCTCTTCCTTATTCATCTATTGCAGACAACAAAGTAACTCTTACAGACGAAGACTATCAGCAATATTACGACGAGAATAAGAATCTGTTCAAAAACAAGGAGGAAACCAGAAACTTTGATTACATCACCTTCGATGCCAGACCTTCTAAAGCTGACTCAGCGGCTATTCGTACTGGAATAACCAAACTAGCTAATGATTTTAGAAGTACAACTAACGATTCACTGTTTGTGAGCGTTAATGCTGATTCAAAAGCTCCTATTACTTATGCAAAAAAAGGTCAATTAGACCCTGCCTTAGATTCTCTTGTATTCAAATCAACCGTGGGTACTGTTGTTGGGCCGGTATTCAGCAACGGAGCTTTTAAAATTGCTAAAGTAATTGATGTTAAAACAAGTCCAGATTCAGTAAAAGCAAGCCATATCCTGATTAATCCAGCTACTGAAGGTGGAGCAGATAAAGCTCGTGCTAAAGCAGATTCTCTTCTTGCCCTTATTAATAAAGGAACAAGCTTTGCTGAATTAGCGACAAAATTCGGAACAGATGCAACTAAGGATAAAGGTGGTGATTTAGGTACTTTTGGAAGAGGAGCAATGATTCCGGCTTTTGAAGAAGCTGTATTTAATGGAAAGCCGGGGGACTTGAAGGTGGTGACTACACAATTCGGGGTACACGTAATTCGAATCGAGAAACAAGTTGGATCTTCTTTAGTAGCAAAGGTTGCTATTGTTGACAAGAGTGTTGCTGCTAGTAACCAAACACAACAGGCAGCTTATGCAAAAGCTTCCAGCTTCCTTGGTTCTGCTAATAGTGCAAAAACTTTTGACGAGCAAGCATCGGGTCAGAAGTTAAATAAACAAATTGCTGAAAATGTTACTGCCTCGCAGTCTTCAATTCCTGGTTTAGAAAATGCGCGTGAATTGATCAGATGGGCATTTGAAGCTAAAGAAGGAGATGTTACTGATAAAGTTTATGAACTTGGAAATAATTTTGTAGTAGCAAAACTATCAGACGTGCGTGAAAAAGGAATTTTACCACTCGGGAAGGTTAAAAAACAGATTGAACCAGTTGTTCGTAACCGCGTTAAAGGACGTATGCTTTCAGAACAACTAGCTAAAGCAGGAACTTCAATAAGCCAGGTTGCCCAAAAAGTAGGAAAACCTGCTACTCCGGCTCAGAATGTGGTATTTGCAAACCCTATTATCCCTGGTGTTGCTCAGGAAAACAAAGTAGTTGGAACTGTATTTGGTTTACAACCAAACAAAATATCTAAACCAATTATCGGTGAGCAGGGAGTGTACGTTGTCGTAGTTAATAGCTTTTCAAATCCAGCTCCTTTAACTAACACTGTTAATCAGAAACAGCAAATTGCTCAGTCTGTTAAACAGAGAGCTCAAGGACAGGTGTTTGAGGTTCTTCGCGATAAAGCAGAGATCAAAGATAACCGCATCCGTTTCTACTAGAACAGTGCGATAAAAGATTGAAACCGGAAGATGATCTTCCGGTTTTTTTATTTTCAAACCTTAGCTATTAGAGAATTTTACACAAGCTTAACTCCTTATCAGTCATTTGGTAATACCTTTGCATTGACTTTAAAGGATATGGAAATACAGGAAAACATTATAAATAAAGTAGCTCAAAGTGGATTAATAAGCTTTGACCTAGCAGATATCTATCCAGCGGGAGAACGAATTGTTTATGATATAAAAGACAACCTTTTTCATGGGTTAATTTTAAAGGAGAAGGACTTTAGAGAGTTCATTAAACAACACGACTGGACCCAATACCAAGGCAAGCATGTTGCAGTTACCTGCTCAACAGATGCCATTGTACCTACCTGGGCTTACATGCTTTTGGCTAACAAAATGACTCCATATGCTTCAACCATAGTATTTGGTTCTTTAGAAACCCTGGAAACCCTGATTCTTGAAAAGGCTATTAATAGCATTGATATTGAAAAATATAAGGATGAGCGAATTGTCATCAAGGGATGCGGTGATATTAATATTCCTGTTTCAGCTTATGTTGAATTAACTGCAAGATTAACAAAAGTTGCTAAAAGTATAATGTACGGAGAACCCTGTTCAACAGTCCCAATCTATAAAAGAAAAGATTAAGGGAAATGCAACTTTAAACCAACCTGCATTCGTCTTGTCAGTATAATGATGGGACGGAGAAATTACATATGAAGAGATTATTCACACTTATATTATTTGCACTGGTAACTCAGTTTGTTGTTGCACAATCGCTTGATAGCAAAAGCGAGCCTGTTTTTAAGCCTGGTGAGACATTGAAGTATCGTCTGCGCTATGGTTTCATTACTGCTGCAGAAGCCACCTTAAAGGTAGAAGATACAGATCTGAAGCTGAGCAACAGGCCTGTTTTTAATTTAGTGGCGCAAGGAAAAACCTCAGGAACTTTTGATATTTTTTATAAAGTAAGGAATCGGTATGACTCCTTCATTGACAAGGAAACCTTCCTTCCTCACTTATATACTGAGAACATTCACGAGTCTAATTACCGAAGGAAAGATAAAGCCCGGTTCTATCAGGATCAGCATAAGGTTGTTGCTAATAAGGGAACCTTCAAAGCTAAAGATCAAACCTTTGATGTTGTTTCTGCCTATTACTTCGCCAGGAACCTTGATATGTCTGATGTAAAAGCTGGAGCGCCCCTAAAAATGTATTACTTCCTTGATGATACCGTGGCCTCGCTGGAGATAACCTATATTGGAAAAGAAAGGGTGAAGACTGCCTTGGGATATTTTAATTGCTTAAAATTTAGTCCAACTATTCAGCCTGGCAGGATCTTTAAAAAAGATAGTAAGCTATTTCTATGGATAACAGATGATGGGAATAGGATCCCTGTTAAAGCTCAGGTAGATATCCTCGTTGGTTCGGTAACAATGGAACTTACTTCAGCCAATAATTTGAAATACCCCCTTAACGTTAATAAATAATCATCATTAGTAATAATTAAGCATGATAGAGATACAGCACACTTTAGTGCATGAGGATGTCTTCAGTGAGAATTTTGTGTGCAACTTAGAAAAATGCAAGGGAGCATGTTGCGTTGAGGGTGACTCAGGAGCACCCTTGAGTAAGACAGAGCTTAAAGTACTGGAGGAGATCTACCCTCTTGTAAAGCCTTACATGACCGAGGAGGGCATTAAGACTATTGAGGAATACGGAACCTGGGTAGAAGACTTTGAAGGCGACTATACCACTCCTTGCGTGGATGGGAATAAGGAATGTGCGTATGTGATGTGGGAGAACGGTATAAGTAAGTGTGCTATTGAGAAAGCTTATCTAGAGGGGAAAATCCATTGGAAAAAACCAGTATCATGTCACTTATATCCTATCAGGATCACAGCTTATCCTGAGTTTGAAGTACTGAATTATGATCGATGGCATATATGTAGCCCGGCCTGTTCTTTTGGCAACTCCCTTAAAGTTCCTGTGTATAAGTTTCTGAAAGAGCCATTGATCCGAAACTACGGAGAAGATTGGTACAAAGAGGTAGAAGAGGCTGCAGAATTTTTGAAAGAGCAACAATCCTAAAAGAAAAAGGTGGATGTACATTAGAGCCCATCCACCTTTTTCTCTTTTGTTATAACCTAATATTATTAACTAGCAAGAGTTTCCGTCCTTCTGCTAATAGCCATATTCCTTACAGAGGCTGCAATTCCATCTGCATCAAATCCACATTCAGCCCATAACTCAGCCTGTTCTCCATGCTCAATAATAGAATCAGGAATCCCAAGACGTGTTACTTTCGATGAATAACCCTTATCAGCCATGAACTCCACAACTGCACTACCGAAACCTCCTGGAAGACATCCGTCTTCTACGATAATGACTTTATCAAACTTCCGGAATACTTCATGCAGCAAATCTTCATCAAGAGGTTTCACAAACCTCAAATCGTAATGTGCAGGATAAATACCTTCTTCATTTAGCTTGAGAGTAGCCTTTACAGCTTCGTTACCAATGTGCCCTATGGTCAGTATCGCAACATCCTCTCCATCACACACTTTTCGGCCCCGTCCTACCGGAATTGCATTTAATGGTCTTCTCCAATCGGTTAGTACCCCTTGCCCTCTAGGATAACGAATTGAGAATGGTCCCATATTATCCTGCTGGGCTGTAAACATGAGGTTTCGCAGTTCTTCTTCATTCATTGGAGCAGAAACAATCATATTAGGAATACTCCGCATATAAGCCAGGTCATACGCGCCGTGATGTGTAGCCCCATCTGCTCCTGCAAAGCCACCTCTGTCAAGACAAAAAACGACATTAAGCTTCTGCAGTGCTACATCGTGAATCACCTGATCATAAGCTCTCTGCATGAAACTGGAGTAGATATTACAAAAAGGAACAAGGCCTTGGGTGGCAAGACCTGCCGAGAATGTTACAGCGTGTTGTTCTGCAATACCTACATCGAAGGCCCGCTTGGGCATAGCCTTCATCATAATGTTTAAAGAGCTTCCTGAAGGCATAGCAGGGGTAATACCCATGATCTTTGGATTAGCTTCTGCCAGTTCAACTATTGTGTGCCCAAATACATCCTGATATTTTGGTGGCTGCGGCTTTTCAGACACCGTTTTTTTAATCTCTCCCGTGATCTTGTCAAAGAGGCCCGGGGCATGCCATTTTGTTTGATCTTTTTCTGCTAGCGCAAAGCCCTTACCTTTCACTGTTACGCAATGTAACAGCTTAGGTCCTGGAATTTCCCGCAAATCCCTCAAAACCTTAACCAGGTGCTTCACGTCATGCCCATCAATTGGCCCGAAGTAGCGGAACTTAAGGGCTTCGAAGAAGTTGCTCTTCTTTAACAGAGTACCCTTAATGCTCTTTTCTATCTTTTTAACGACGGTATGTGCATTTGGCCCCAGCTCGGAGAGCTTTCCAAGAACATGAGATATGTCGTCTCTAAACTTATTGTATTGCCTTGAAGTTGTTATATCGGTCAAATACTCCTTAAGTGCACCAACATTCGGATCAATAGACATACAATTGTCATTCAGGATCACCAAAAGATTAGAGTTCTCTATTCCTGCGTGGTTTAATGCTTCGAAAGCCATACCGGCTGTCATTGCTCCATCACCAATTACAGCGACGTGCTGACGGTCCTTCTCACCTTTATATTGAGAAGCTACTGCCATCCCTAAGGCTGCGGAGATTGAAGTAGAAGAGTGACCTACACCAAAAGTGTCATATTCACTTTCAGCCCTTTTAGGGAAACCACTAATTCCTTTATAAATACGGTTTGTATGAAAAACTGAACGTCGTCCTGTTAGTATTTTATGGCCGTAGGCCTGATGCCCCACATCCCAGACAAGTTGATCGTAAGGTGTATTAAGAATATAATGTAAAGCGACAGAAAGCTCAACAACACCCAGACTGGCGCCAAAATGTCCGCCATTAACAGAAACGACATCAATTATATATTGACGTAACTCCTGACAAACCTTCTCAAGGTCGTTGTCGCTAAATTTCTTCAGATCAGAAGGAAAGTTTATTTGCTCTAATAGTTCTCCCGCCTTTACTTCCATACTGGTAGGTTGTTAAAAAATAAACCACAAATTAACTCAATAAAATTGACAAAATATGACTGGATTGAGTTTATTTACAAACCGTATACAGGCTCATTAGCTCAACAGATTGTCATGTTCAACGCTTTCAATCAGGGATTGTTCTAAATTCTACCTGTCGGGATGGTAATAAAATAAGCATCGTTTCCTCCAGCAGAATCTTTTCGTACTTACAATAAGAATATAACCCCCATTTTTTTTATTTTTGCCTCGCGGTGATACAGCAAGAAACTTTCGCAATAAAGCTGCCACAGTTTGAAGGCCCCTTTGATCTTCTTTTGTTCTTCATTGAACGGGATGAGCTGGATATTCACGACATTCCAATTGCAAGAATTACAGACGACTTTCTCGGTTATATTCAACAACTGAATGCCCTCAACATTGAGATTGCCAGCGAGTTTATCTTCATTGCAGCTACGTTAATGCGCATAAAAGCAAAGATGCTTTTACCCCGCCCTGAACTTGACGAGGTTGGGAATGAGGTTGATTTGAAGAAAGACCTTGTGCAGAAGCTGATTGAATACAAAAGATTCAAACAGGTTTCTGAAGAGCTCAGAGTGCTGGAAGCAGAACGATTCAAGCAGGAAAAACGTGGAAATATTGCTGAGGATCTTAAACTTGCGGCTGAAACATCTGAAGCTGGAGAAGAGCTATCTACGTTAGGTTTGTATCGTTTATTACTTGTTTACGAACGAATGATGAGCAGATACAGGAGCAGAAGTGTTGACGCAACTCATACAGTTGTACAATATCCCTATACTATTGAGCAACAAAAAAAGGTGATCGGCGAGTTATTAAGTCTCAACGAGAAAATTGATTTTCAACAGATGCTGAGGAATTCAGAAAACAGGGTGCACTTTGTGTACAATTTCCTTGCGGTGTTGGAAATGTTGCAACAGCAATTAATATCAATTCAGACAGGTCTAGGTTTTAATGATTTCTGGGTGTCGAACAAAAAAAATACCGAATTAGAGTAGTTTATAATTAATCAAACATAAGTAATGAAGAAAGATAAAGTTATCTTTAAGCTGATTGAAGAAGAACTGGAGCGCCAGGAAAGCGGTCTGGAGCTTATTGCTTCTGAAAACTTTGTAAGCAAACAGGTAATGGAAGCAGCGGGATCTGTCCTTACAAACAAATATGCAGAAGGACTTCCGGGAAAGCGTTATTACGGTGGCTGCGAAGTTGTAGATCAAATTGAAACAATCGCAATTGAGCGCGCTAAAGAACTTTTCAACGCAGCGTGGGTAAACGTTCAGCCTCACTCAGGGGCACAAGCAAATGCTGCTGTGATGCTTGCATTGCTTCAACCTGGTGATAAAATCTTAGGATTTGATCTTTCTCATGGAGGACACTTAACTCACGGTTCTCCTGTTAACTTTTCTGGTAAGCTTTACCAACCATTCTTCTACGGAGTTGAAAAAGAAACTGGAAGAATCGACTACAAGCAACTGGAAGAAACTGCTCTTAGAGAGAAACCGAAATTGATAGTATGTGGTGCGTCTGCTTATTCACGTGAGTGGGATTATAAGTTTATCCGTGAAGTAGCTGACCAGATAGGAGCTTTAGTTTTGGCGGATATTTCACACCCTGCTGGTTTGATCGCTAAAGGGCTTCTTGATAATCCGCTACCGCATTGCCATGTTGTTACAACCACAACGCATAAAACGTTGAGAGGACCTCGTGGTGGAATGATCATGTTAGGTAAAGACTTTGAAAATCCTTTCGGTTTAAAAACACCTAAAGGTGAAATCAGACCGATGTCTTCACTTCTTGATATGGCTGTTTTCCCTGGAACTCAGGGTGGACCATTAGAGCATGTTATCGCTGCTAAAGCTATTGCCTTCGGAGAAGCATTAACAGACGACTATTTAAAATATGTAACACAAGTTAAGAAAAACGCTTCTGCAATGGCTGACGCTTTTGTAAGTCGCGGTTATGAAATTATTTCAGGAGGTACTGATAATCATTTAATGTTGATTGACCTTAGAAATAAAAATATTACGGGTAAAGTTGCTGAAGCTGCTTTACAGCAAGCTCATATTACAGTTAACAAGAACATGGTTCCTTTCGATGACAAATCGCCATTTGTTACTTCAGGAATTCGTGTAGGTTCAGCAGCAATATCCAGCCGTGGTTTGAAAGAAAAGCACATGGATAAAATTGTTGACCTGATCGATACTGTTATCCTGAATTCTGATGACCAGGCAGCTCTTAAAAAAGTTCGCAAGAAGGTTGAAGAGTTAATGGAGGAGTTCCCTTTATACAAATAAAGAATTCTGATCAGATTTACTATAATAAAAATAATGCATAAGAGCCTGGTAATTTTTACCGGGCTTTTTTTGCTTATAACAGAAAAGCCCGAAGACATCTCCCCGGGCTTTCTCTATCTTAAATAGTACTTACTTCTTTGAAAGTGATTTAGCAGCCTTTGAAGGTGGCTGACGGAATTGAGGCTTGCCTTTCGGATTAATCTCGGCTGTACCCACCATATTCATGGCACATCTGAACCCTACTTCTGCACTCGACTCATCTTGTTGCATAAATCTTCTTGTCGCAGGGTTTAACCAATAAGCTCTGTCATTCCAGGATCCTCCCTTATAAACCTTTGACTGATCATTAACCAGGGTAGAGGTACCGTAAAGTTTCGCGTTTACCGTGTCTCTGAATCCTCGCATATCCGGATCGAACGGCTTGCCTGCGATAGCTGTATTTTTAGCGGAATCAACAGCTCCGTTCAGTTCCTTCCAAGATTGCTTCTTCCTTGAAGGAGCGGCATCTTTTATTGGTTTACCGTATTTATCCTTGGCATAAACTCCGGTATTTCTATCGGCCAGACGCTTGTTTACATACTGGTTACCACGGAAAGGGTTAAAATCTTCGAAATCCTCGAAAGATAACTTTCTGTAAGTATCTCTCACCCATTCGTTCACGTTCCCTGCCATGTTATACAAACCGAAGTCATTAGGAATGTAACTCTTTACAGGTGCAGTAATATCGGCTTTATCGTTAAGATAGCCACCAGTACCCATATTATCACCCTGCCCTCTTTTAAAGTTAGCCATGATCAAACCTCTGGTACTTTGTTTAGCTGAACGTACACCTAAACCATTCCATGGATATATCTTACCATCATTGATGTTCTCGTATTCAGTATTTCCAGCCAAAGCTAAAGCTGCATATTCCCACTCAGCTTCACTAGGAAGTCTGTAAGGAGGGGTTAAAATCCCATCTTCCAATCTCGCTGGGCGTGTTGGAGCTCCTCCCTTTTTTGCACCTGCACCAGAAGCCTGAGCATTTGGACTTAGATCTTTGATCATCCTTTTTCCATCTACTCCTTCTCCTCTGATCTGCCCGTTTAAATATATATCAGTATTGAAGGGCTCAGCTGAAGCTGTTGATGCACCCGCTGCCTGGCCTTTTCCTTTACCTGTCTTAGTTTTAAAATCAGCCAGAATACCTCTTTCCCGAAGTATGCCTTCGTTCACATGATCTGTACGCCATTCACAATAGGCAACCGCTTGTTCCCAGGTAACACCCACTACCGGATAATCCTGATATGCAGGGTGACGTAAGTAATTGTCTACATAAGGCTCATTATAGGATAATGGACGTCTCCATACAAGAGTATCAGGAAGTGCGTTATAATATAGTTCCCTGTCGTTCGGAAACTTCTGACGAAGATCATAAAGATATTCCAGCCAGTCTACGTTTGAAACTTCAGTTTCATCCATATAGAAAGAGGCCACCGAAACCCGTCTTCTTACGTTATCAAATTCATAGGATAAATCCTGATCAAGGCTACCACCCATAACGAAAGTTCCTCCTTCGATAGCAATTAAGCCCGGACCTGCACCTGGCTTAACTTTTTTTGCTACCTGAAAACCGCCGTTGTATTTGTCATTATACTTCCAGCCGGTTTTTGTAGAAGCGCCTCCGCTTTTGCTTTTACATGCAGTCCCAAACAATCCCAGCACAAGCAACCCCGTTGTAAAAACTATTGATATTCTTTTCATTTTTTATTATGAGCATTAATTGCTAAAAGTAGCTATAAATCATTAACATAAAAAAATGATTTAAGCAGATGTGTAATGTGTTAACAAGCTCCTGATACGAAAACATTAATTAAGGGTTACGAATTTTATTAGAAAGGATCCTGTAAATAAGAGCATATAACAGACGCCACTTTTTCGTCTTTATGCCCAAATAATTGTTGTTGTAAACGTTTTTTTAATACTTTTAAAGCATGAAAGGTTATAACAAGATAATTAAGGCGTTGTCTTTATTTATCCTGACATCTACTTCACTTGATACTATTGCACAAAGCACGGTCGATGAAACAACAACAGACGGACGATCTGGAAGCAGATTAATACAAACAGGTGTGCCGTTTTTATTGATTGGTCCGGACTCACGAGCTGGAGCAATGGGTGAAGCTGGTGTTGCGGTATCACCTGATGCCAATGCAATCCATTGGAACCCATCAAAGCTTGCTTTTACTCAGGGCAATGGGAGCGTTTCATTATCCTATAGTCCTTGGCTGCAAAGACTCGTTCCTGATATAAATTTGGCTTACTTAAGTGGTTACTATAGAGTTGACGACAGGAATGTGATTGGAGGAAGCCTTCGTTATTTTTCTCTGGGAGACATTGCCTTAACTAATGAATCCGGGCAATCCACGGGAAGTTACAGTCCTAATGAGTTTGCCATTGACGGAACTTTTGCCCGAAAATTTGGAGAGAACTTTTCACTGGGAACAGCCCTGAGGTTCATAAGGTCTAATCTGGGATCAAATATGGTTACAGGTAATGGTCAGGCAAAACCAGGAACAGCATTGGCAGCAGATGTTTCGGCTTATCTTAAGAAAGAAACCGTTTTTTTAGGATATGATTCGCGATTAGCGGCCGGACTGAATATTTCAAATATTGGAAATAAGATCGAATATGTTGAAGGAAGCAATAACAAAGTATTCCTTCCCACGAACTTTCGTTTAGGGGGAGCAGCTACGTTCTTCCCTGACGCTTTAAGCGAACTTACCTTTGCTCTTGATCTTAATAAATTACTAGTCCCCTCTCCTCCAGTAACAAGGACGGAAGACAATGAAACAGTTATTGTATCGGGACGAGATCCCGCAACCCTATCTGTGCCATCTGCAATATTCGGATCTTTTACAGATGCACCCGGAGGTTTCAAAGAGGAGATGCAGGAAATAAGCTATTCGGCAGGACTAGAGTACGTTTATAACAAGCAGTTTGCATTAAGGGCAGGCTATATTTACGAAAACCCGAATAAAGGCAACCGGAACTACTTGACACTTGGGGCAGGACTTCAGTACAATTATTTTAATCTTGACTTTGCCTATATTTTGGCTAATCAGCAAAAATCCCCGCTTGCCAATACACTTAGATTTTCATTAGCGTTTACCTTTGCTGAAAAAAAATGAAAATAAGAGTAGGTTTTGGATTTGACGTCCATGAATTAAAGGAAGGACACCCTTTTGTAATGGGCGGCGTAAAATTAGAGCATCATAGCGGTGCTTACGGACATAGTGATGCAGATGTGTTGCTTCATGCAATTTGTGACGCTTTACTTGGAGCAGCAAACTTAAGGGATATAGGTTATCATTTTTCGAATAAGGACGATCGTTGGAAGGGGATAAGCAGCTTACTTTTACTGAAAGAATGTGTAAGGCTTATTGGAGAAAAAGGCTGGACTATCGGTAATATTGACGCAATGATATGTCTTGAGGCACCAAAAGTGAATCCACATGTACCTGAAATGAAAAGGCATATAGCTGAAGCAATTTCAATTTCTGAGGAGGACATCTCAATTAAGGCTACTACAAATGAAAAAATGGGTTTTATCGGTAGAGAAGAAGGTGTTGTAGCCTATGCAGTATGTCTGATAGAAAAGAAAGCATAAGCTTCTTTAAAGACTAATCTTGTGACTCCTTTTCAATTTCCGAAAAGTCAATTCCGCATTTACAACTAGTACCGCAGCCATTCTGTGGACGGGCATTCCTGTAAATACTTCTTCCAATATAACTCACTGCAATTAGAAACAAAGCAGCCACTAACAGTTCCTGGAGTTCCATAAACAAAGTTAAACTTTTGTTAATGCCTGATTGTCATTAGTTTTCAAGTTTATAAATACAAGGAAATACAAAAATAAAACGCTACCTTTGCGCAAATTTTGAGAAGCATTTTTCATGCAGAATATTAGAAACATTGCGATTATCGCACACGTTGACCACGGTAAAACTACTCTGGTTGATAAGATTTTACACTCATGTGCAATTTTCAGGGACAATCAGGAGACTGGTGAATTGATCCTTGACAACAATGATTTGGAGCGTGAACGTGGTATTACCATCGTTTCAAAGAACGTGTCTGTAAAATATAAAGACGTTAAAATTAACATCATAGATACTCCGGGCCACGCCGACTTTGGTGGCGAGGTGGAACGTGTATTGAAAATGGCCGACGGAGTATTACTACTTTGTGATGCTTTTGAAGGTGCGATGCCACAAACTCGTTTCGTAACACAGAAGGCTCTTTCCCTTGGATTGAAACCCATTGTGGTGGTAAACAAGGTAGACAAAGAGAACTGTCGCCCGGAAGAAGTTTATGAGCAGATCTTCGAACTGTTCTTTAACCTTGATGCAACTGAAGAGCAATTGGATTTTCCGGTTGTTTACGGATCGTCTAAGCAAGGTTGGATGAACACAGATTGGAAAACGCCGACTGACAACATCTTCCCTCTAATGGATGCTATCCTGGCGAATATTCCGCCTGCTCCGGTATTTGAAGGTACTCTTCAAATGCAGATTACATCTCTGGATTATTCTTCATTCGTTGGTCGTATTGCGATCGGTCGTGTTGCACGTGGAGTGATAAAAGAGAATCAGCCAGTATCTCTGGTTAAAAGAGATGGTAAGGTTGTAAAAAGCCGGATCAAAGAACTTTATACTTTCGAAGGTTTAGGAAAAGTTAGAGTTCAGGAAGTAGGTTCTGGTGATATTTGTGCAGTTGTTGGTATTGAAGGTTTTGACATTGGTGATACAATTGCTGATTTTGAAAATCCTGAGCAATTAGAAGTTATCAAAATCGATGAACCAACCATGAATATGTTGTTCACGATAAACAATTCCCCATTCTTTGGTAAAGAGGGTAAATTTGTAACCTCTCAACGTCTGCGCGAGCGTTTATACAAGGAAACCGAAAAGAACCTTGCATTAAAGGTTGTTGAAACTGAGTCTCCTGATGCTTACCTGGTTTACGGAAGAGGTATTCTTCACTTGTCTGTATTGATCGAAACTATGCGTCGTGAAGGATATGAGTTACAAGTAGGACAACCACAGGTTATCGTTAAAGAAATCGATGGGGTTAAATGTGAGCCTGTTGAGACTTTGATCGTTGACGTACCAGGAGATGTTGCAGGTAAAGTTATTGAACTGGTTACTCAACGTAAAGGTGAATTACTGATCATGGAACCAAAAGGAGATCTTCAGCATCTTGAATTTGAAATTCCATCCCGCGGGATCATTGGACTGAGAAACAATGTTCTTACCGCGACAGCGGGTGAGGCTATCATGGCGCACCGCTTCAAAGCATATGAGCCGTGGAAAGGTCAGATCCCTGGAAGATTAAACGGAGTACTGGTATCGATGGAGAAAGGCTCTTCGACAGCTTATTCTATTGATAAACTACAGGATCGCGGCCGTTTCTTTGTTGACCCGGGAGCTGAAGTTTATGAAGGCCAAATCCTTGGGGAGCATATCCGCGATAATGACCTGGTGATAAATATTGTAAAAGGAAAGCAGTTGACTAACATGCGTGCATCAGGAACAGATGACAACACGCGTATTGCACCTGCCATCAAATTCTCTCTGGAAGAAGCAATGGAATATATCCAGGCTGACGAGTACATAGAAGTAACTCCTCAAAGCATGCGTTTACGTAAAATCTATCTGACAGAAAACGAGCGTAAGATCAACGCAAAGAGATTTGCACAATAAGATAGCAGTAATTATTGCGAATAAAAAATAGGCCAGACTGTAAAAGCTTGGCCTATTTTTTTTTGATGTAATCAAGACCTCTTGCCAATACCGAATCAGCGATGTTATTAATGTCTTCGGAGACTCTGGTAAAATAAATGCCAGCGCCATAAAGTATTGACACTACAATTGCTTTGCTAACCGAATCTAAGTAAGGGTTGCCGATGTCGGGTATGGATACAGTGATGTAGTATACTATAACTCCTATTACAAAAATAATTGGAAAACCCTTAGTATAGGGCTGCATTTCAAAGGCTTTATAAATAAAGATCAACCTAAACAAGTTGAAGACAAAATAAGTACCAGCAACTGCCATAGCAGCACCTGTAATCCCGAAGGGAGGGATTAAAAGTAAGTTGAGGAGAATAGTTACCCCCACAAGTACCAGATAAAATAAAGAGTCGTACTTGAAATATCTTGACGTAGCGAGTATTACTCCATTTATCCCCGTTGCTGAGTCTATTATACTTGCCAACCCTATGTAAAACACCACATATTTACCTGCCGCATATTCTGGAGGAAGAACCTTAAAAATGTTATCAATATTGACCCAGATAATCGTAAAGATAAAAACTGCAGCAATAGATTGATTAGAACAACTTTTCCTGTATATCATCCGGATATTAGCCAAATCATTACTTTTCCAAGACTCAGAAACAACTGTATAGGCGATACTATACAACGATCTTGCAGGCAATGTGATTACTGTACCAAAATAAAGTGCTATAGAATAAATTCCTGTACTGTCTAACCCGAACTTACCATTGATCATAAATTTATCTATATTTTCTACTATTAGGGGAGCAGACCCTGTTAGAATAGCAAAAAGACTTATAGAGACCAGCTTCTTTCTCAGATCTTGATCTATAAACTGGAAATCTGATTTCAGGTTCAACTGCTTCCTCTTGTACAATTTCCAAGCTAGCAGAACGGTTGGTATAAGGTTAGCGAGCAGCCACAGGGGCATAAAAACACGAAACTCAACAAACCTGAAGGCAACGAATAATACTGCCAAAAGGATAAAAACCCTTTTCGCAAACTCTCGCAGAACTCTTCCTGACACAGTATCATACAAACGTTGAGCATAAAGGTCGAAGACGTTAAAATACAAGGTAAACAGAGTTAAGGGAATTAAATACCAATAATATTCTTTAAAAATATCTGAATCTTGTGCCTCCTGATTAATAATCTCGTCTTTTAGAAATACAGCAATTACAGTAAACAATACAAAACCGATAAAACCAACAAGGCAGAACAAGAAAAGGTAGCCGTGATGGTTATTCTTCTCATCTCTAAAGTGAGGAAAATAGCGAGTGGTGCCATTAAACCCTAGAATAGCAAATTGCGCAAACATGAGCGACGATGAAGAAAGGATACTTGTTAGCCCTACTTCTTCTGGTGAGAGGACCCACGGCTGTAATATGCTTGTAGTAAAAAAACCTATTAAGATACCAAGGTACGAGTAGAACGCACCTTTAACAGTTTGCTGTTGAATAATTCCCATCCAATAATTGAAAATCGCACCTTCAAAATTTTAATTTATTTTTGGCGCTACATGGCAAAGATAGAATATAAAGTTTGCGTGGTGACAGTGACCTATGGTGATAGATGGAAATTTCTGGAACAAGTTCTGAAAAGAGCTTTAGAATCAGAGATAGTAACCAATATTGTTGTAGTAGATAATGCATCTGTATATTCGGTTGAAAAACACATCAAAGATCTTGGATCAGATAGAATAATTGTATTAACGCAGCCAGAGAATCTTGGATCTGCAGGTGGTTATAAAAAGGGATTAGAATATGCTTCATCTATCGAATGTGATTTCGTTTTCCTTCTTGACGATGATAATCTACCTGATCGATCTTGCCTGGAAAACTTGCTTGCAAAGAGAAAAGCGGTTGAAAAAATAGAAGATAACGACGCACTATACTGTATGCGCGAAGATCGGAAGCAGCATGCGAAAATAGCCAAAGGAGAAGACCCTTATCGCTTCTATTTAACAACGGACAATTTCCTGGGGTTTAACTTTCTCAAGATTCCTTATAACCAATACAAAAAACTTAAGGATAAGATCCTAGCTAGAAGTTCAAAAACTTTAAAAGAAGCAGCTAAAATCCCTTATGTGCCTTATGGTGGTCTTTTACTTCCTAAATCCCTGTTACAGCGTATCGGATTTCCAGATGATCGGTTCTTTCTTTATGTTGATGATACCGAGTATACTTATAGGATTACATCAAAGGGATATTCTATATGGTTAATCCCTTCCTCTAAAATTATTGATATAGACAAATCTGTTGGTATTGATTATAGAGCTGCATGGTACCGCTCCAGACTTCTGGACCTTTATTCCTTCAGAACATATTATCATGTCAGAAATATGATTTACTTCAATAATCGGTTTGCATTCAAAAATAAAATCGTTTATAGTATTAACAAGCAATTATATTTGGGAGCACTGGCTATTTCAAGTATTCTAACTGGAAAAGGGGACGAATTTAGAAGTATAAAAGGGGCCGTTGAAGACGGAAGTTCTGGAAAATTAGGAAAAAAAGATTAAAATGATTGATATAAAAAGGTATGACATAATCCAGGCCTTTCTGGACAAGATCAAACAAAAAAAGGGTAAGGTTAATTATGTGGAAATAGGTGTGCAAACTGGCTTTTGCTTTTTTAAAATTAAGGCGGATAAGAAAGTTGCTGTTGATCCCAACTTTATCATTAAGCCAACCAAAAAGATTAAAGCTTATCTAAACAACTTTTCAAATTTCAATAATGTCTTCTTTGAATTAACCAGCGACGACTTTTTTTCACAAAAAGCAGATTACATAAAGGAAATAGGCGGAATAGATGTAATATTTGTGGATGGCTTACATATGCATGAGCAAGTTGTGGTCGACGTAGAAAATTCGCTGAGATTTTTGAACGAAGGCGGCGTAATATTGATGCATGATTGTAACCCAGCTTCTTATGCAGCATCAGTTCGTGGCTATTCCCCTATGGAGATCAGAAAAAATCCGCCTCCAGGATGGACAGGGGAATGGAATGGAGATACCTGGAAAGCCCTGGTTGAGTTAAGATCAAGGAGGAAGGATCTTAAGATAGCTGTATTTGATTGTGATTACGGAATTGGATATGTAGTTCCGGGTAAACCGGAAAATGGTTTGGACTTTAATGTAGAGGAAGTAAAAGCCTTAACATACGATAATTTAGAACAGAACCGGGAGCATTACCTTAACCTGAAAGAAGCTAACAAATACAAAGAGTACGTATCTGCTTTATAAGTTATGCCTTATGAAAGCATTAGCCCCAATAGCCCTATTTGTTTACAACAGACCTGAACATACCAGAAGGACAATCAAATTCCTGCAACAGAACTTTCTGGCAAAAGAGTCTAGACTTTTTGTTTTTTCTGATGGCCCAAAACGGGGACATGAGCCTTATGTAAATGAAGTTAGGGAACTATTAAAAGGAATTGAAGGATTCAAATCGGTTGAAGTAGTAGAGCGGGAAAAGAATTTGGGACTTGCGGATTCTATCATTGACGGCGTGACGCGGCTTACGGAGGAATACGGAAAGGTAATTGTTTTTGAAGATGACCTCTTATCTTCCCCTTACTCTCTGCAATATTTCAACGATGCTTTAAACCACTACGCGCTTGAAGAAAGGGTAATGCACATCTGTGCCTATATGTATCCTTTAAAGAATGCCTCTACCCTACCAGAAACCTTTCTCTACCGGGCAGCTGGCAGCTGGGGCTGGGCAACATGGAAAAGAGCCTGGGAATACTTCGAACCGAACATTGATAAAATCATTCAACAGTTTGATTCGAGCAAGATCAACGATTTTTCTATTGATCGTACTATGAACTTCTGGAAACAGGTGAACGAGTTTAAACGCGGTCAGAACAATTCATGGGCGATCCGCTGGTATGCTTCCATATTTTTGAAAAATGGTCTTTGTCTGAACCCTGCGCATTCACTTATTGATAATATAGGCCATGATGGTACCGGAGTACACTCGGGAAAAAACTCTATGTATTCGGTGAGTATAAGCAACCATCACGTTTCATACTTCCCGGAAAAGATCGAAGAAAATCGGGAAGCGTACCTGGCCATCAGAGAGTTTCTTAAACATCGTAAGGGGAATCTGTGGCAAAGGATAGTTAGATTTGCCCGGGAAAAATTTTAATCCTCTGCATTTAATGAAAATAGTTCACCTTAATACCTATGATGGAAATGGCGGTGCCGGAAGAGCTTGTTTAAGGTTAAATCAAGCGTTAAATGGCCAGGAGGGAGTTTCGTCGGAGGTATGGGTTGGGTTTAAGTTTGGCAAAAACCCACATATTAAAAGTTTTCGAGATGGCAAGATTGCAAAAGCAATTGCAGTCTTCGGAATACTTCTGGAAAGATTTATTTCTTCCGCTTATGCAAAGAAACTAAAGATCCCTTTTTCAATACCCGTCTGGGGTATCGATCCGACTACACATCCTGTTGTTCAAGAAGCCGATATTATTCATCTTCATTGGGTAAACCATGCCTTTTTACGACCGCAAGATCTGGAAAAGCTTGCTAGGCTGAACAAACCTATTGTCTGGACGTTTCACGACAGCAATGCGTTTACAGGAGGATGCCATGTCCGCTATTCATGCGACCACTTTGAAAATGAATGTGGTAACTGCCCGATCTTAAAGGCCACGGCAGACAATGACCAGTCCCATAAGATCTGGAAGTCTAAGGAGAAAGCTTACGCGGACCTCAGTTTCACTATTGTAGCTCCCAGCTTTTGGATGAAAAATTCAATAAAACGAAGCAAGCTTTTAAAAGACCGGGAGATCCGGGTAATTCCAAATACTCTTGAAACCTCTGTCTTCAAGCCTTACGGTAAAGCTCATGCCAGGGAACATCTTAACCTACCAGCCAAAAAGTTTATCATGCTTAGCGGATTTATGCCATCTCGTAAGGATTTACATAAGGGCACCCCTTATTTACTTGCAGCACTGGACATTTTAATAAAAAGCGAAGCTTGCCGTGCAGAGGATGTTGAACTGATCGTATTTGGAAATCGTGACGCCGAGAACGTTCCGGCATTTCCTGTGAAAACCACTTTTCTTGGTACAATATCTAATGATGACCAGCTAGCGATCTGCTATAGCGCTGCTGACGTTTTTTTAACCCCTTCCTTAGAGGATAACCTCCCCAATACAGTAATGGAAAGCCTGGCTTGTGGAACGCCTGTTGTTGCTTTTACTACCGGCGGAATTCCGGATATGGTTAAACATCAGAAAAATGGATATCTCGCTGAATATAAGTCATCAGAGGACTTCGCAAAAGGCATTGAATGGGTGTATAAGTTCGCAGATAAAGAAGCTTTAAATAAGACTTCAAGACTAATGGTGGAAGAGCAATTTTCAGAGGAGGTTATCGCAAAAAAGCACCTGAATGTATACAAACAGTTACTGGGCCATGATGTGCCATTTAAACCTTTACTTTCGGTTATCACCATTGTTTATAATAATGTTCGTGATATTGAGAGAACGATACAGTCTGTAATTAATCAAAGCTATTTCAGGATTGAATATATTATAGTAGACGGTGGTTCTACTGATGGCACCATTGAAATCATCAGAAAATATAGAGATCAGATAAGTGCTTTCATCTCCGAGAAAGACAATGGCATTTATGATGCGATGAACAAAGGACTTAAGCTGGCGACTGGTGATTATGTTTTGTTCATGAATTCGGGCGACGAAATATATGATACTGATACCGTAGAAAAAGTCTTCTCGTGCAATCCTCACGCAGACGTCTATTATGGAGAAACCGAGATGTTCGACGATACATGGACAAGCCTGGGAAAAAGAAGACACGAGGCACCTCAGGAGTTAACCATAGGAAGCTTTAAATACGGTATGAGTGTGAGCCATCAAGCGATATATATTAAGCGATCCCTTGCTTCTACATATGACACCTCTTATCAATTAAGTTCAGATATCGACTGGGTCTTGAATGCGCTGAGTAAGGCAAAGAAAGTCGTTAACACCAGGACCTATGTGGCGAAATACCTTGTTGGAGGTATGTCTAAGAAGAAACACCGGCAGAGTTTAATAGAGAGGTTCAGAATTTTTTCCAAATATTATGGATTGATTCCTAATCTCCTGAACCATGTGGTTATTGCTAAAAATCTTATTCTTTACTATTTGAAGAACAAGCGAACAAATGATTGATCACAAAAAAAGGGCAATCTGCAGATTACCCTTTTTTTACGAAGTAAAAGCAATTAAGCTTCCTCCTTCTTTTTCCTACTTTCTTTAAAGCCTACCGCTCCTAAACCAATTATCATCAATATTGAAGCAGCAAGTGATATATTCTCACCTGTGTAGTAAGACGTGGGTTCGAATCTAAATTCGAGCTTATGGTTACCGCCCGGAAGCTGAGCTGCCCTCAAGATATAATTCGCTCTAAAGTAAGGGATTTTAACCCCGTCGACATAAGCGTTCCAGCCCTTTGTATACCAGATCTCAGCAAATACAGCGATAACATCATTAGGCGCTGTGTACTCGTAAGTGAGACGATCAGGGTGGTAGCCAGTTAACGAAATAGAAGCATTAGTAGTTGTCCCTAGCTTCTTCTCGTTAATCAAGGGCTTAAATTCTTCACTTACAATAGCTTCCTTCTTCGGGTCAAAGCTGTTTATTGCCGTCATCTCCTCATCAGCGTCCTTAACATAGAGAACGTTGGTAATAAACCAGGCATTCCCGCATGCTGTTGCCCGATTAACCATCTTCTGAGATTGTCCATCCGGACCTGTAGTGATGACATACTTAGTGTTAAGCATATCCAACACATCCTCATTGATGGCATTATTAAACTGCTTCGAAATAACCTCCTGATACCGTTTCAACTTTGCTGCATGGTATCCTCCGACTGATTTATGAAAATAGGAAGTATAAGCACTGGAAAACGGATCCGTTGTTAAGTCAAGTACACGGTAATCCAATGTCTGATCCCTTGAAATCAACTGATCTACTTCACGAGGCTGAAATACCATATCTTGCTTTTCTACAAATTTGTCATTGTTAAGATATCTTTTGTCAACACTCCAAAGATCAATGAGAACAAGTGCGAATAATAGAATGAAAGAGAGCTCTGATTTTAACCTCCTTTGGATTAGCGCCCAAATTATAGTAGCAGCGATAGCAACAAAAACCAATGACCGTATGGCATCCATTCTGGCCAAACTTTCACGGTCAGAAATTAAAGCATTTGCTACGATATTTGCAATGCCTTGATCGCCGAATGCCTGCGTAAGCTGATCAATGAACGACTGGTGAGTAGAAGTTTTGAAGCTTAGCAATAAGCTCGGAATAACAATTATAATTAACAGGATACCTCCGGTAATGTAGCAAGCAAGCTTAAACTTCTTCAGCAATTCTTTAGAATCTACCTTATCCGCTGTCAGGTCTCGAACTGCCAATACCGCCAGTATAGGGAACAACAATCCGGTTACAGCAAGGATAGATTCAACGGCTCTAAACTTGTTATAAAGTGGAAAATAGTGGAAGAATAGATCAGAGATAAGCGGGAAGTTTTTACCGAAAGACAAGAACAAAGTGAGCACAACAGCTCCCAAAACCCACCATTTTATTCTGTCCCTAACTATTAATAGTCCCAAAATAAACAAAAAGCAGATAGTTGCTCCAAAGTAAAAGGGGCCGGCAGTGTAGCTCTTTTCCCCCCAATAGGTCGGCATTTGTTTCGCAATTCCTGCAGCCTGGTCAGCGGGAACCCCTTTACCAATCAATGCTTTTGCAACCTCTGAATTTTCGTCCAGGTTTCCAACAGAAGAACCTCCGTAAGCATTAGGAACCAAAAACGTAATATTCTCCCCTACTCCCTGGCTCCAGGCGTAAGCATAATCCTTATCTAACCCGTTAGAAGGTTTATCTCCTTCTGTTTTCAGGTTAGACTTACCTCTGATAGACTCTTGTCCATACTCGTAGGTTGTCCAGAGAAGACTTGTATTTACAGCAACACCAATTATCACAGATATAGCCAGAGTACCTACGGCCTTAGCAAAAAGAGGGAGAGTTTTATTTTTAATAGCATGGTAAAGCTCAATACCAACTAGAATCAACAAGGCTATAAACAGATAATATGACATCTGAATATGATTGCTTCTGATTTCCATCGCCATGAAAAAGGCTGTTAATGAACCGCCTAAAAGATATCTACCTCTAAGTGTGAGAATAATACTTGCAACTAGAGGAGCAAAAAAAGCAATGGCTAAAGCCTGGTTTGCATGACCTGCTTCTATAATTGCAAAGTTGTAAGAAGAGAACGCAAAAGCAATTGCTCCTGCTGCTGCTAGCCAAGGCTTAGCTTTTAATACGCAAAATAGGAAATAAGCACCGACAAGATAAAGGAGAACTGTGTCTATGGGACTAGGAAAAACGGCCTTTAAAGATGAAATAACATAAGTGGTAACATTCTTGGGAAACCTCATCCATATTTGGTAGGCGGGCATCCCACCGAACATAGAATTGGTCCAGAGAGGTGCTGTACCGTCTTTCTCCCGGAAATCCATTATTTCCTTTTGCATTCCTTTCGCCTGAAGCACGTCGTGCTGATTAAGCACCTTGCCCTGAATAGCTGGTAGGAAGTAAACGAAACACACTAATATAAACAGTCCGATAATGGCTAGATGAATACCATTTCTTTTAAACCAGGTCGTCATTCTTCAAAAATTGTTGGGTATCAAAAATAGAAAAAAGGATAGATGTACAATGGAATATTTTAGTAGCCACGCAAATAAACTACTGATGGGATGGTACTACAAAAGAATTAAGTGAATGGGCTCGAAGCTACAGTATATTAATAAGTCGAAAAAAAGGTTCTTAAAATGCATTAAGAACCTGTACTGACTTTTATTTTACCTCTTCAAAGTCAATAAAGTCGCCTGCTTTATCAGCAGCCCTGGCTTCCTTATCTTTCGGAGGGACATAATCAACTGATATCTTACCAATAGGTTTTTGTTGCTGGTAATTCTGCTGGCTTTGATATTGAGCCTGAGCGTTTTCCTGAGCTTTGCTAACCACCTTTTGAAACAACATGGGTAAAAGCAGTTTAACGATCTGCTTTATCAGCCACATTACCAAGATGGATATAAATAAAAATTTAATTACTGCCATTTTTAAACGTGTGCAATTTTGACTACAAATATCTTCAGAAGTTTCTGAAGCTATTTAACGTTGCAATTCTATGATAATTATCTTTTATCAGCAAGATCAAGGCCAATCTATTTACTCCTCGTCGACAATTGAAGCTACCCTGCCGATTTGTCCATCTTCGAGTCTTACTTTAATGCCTCTTGAATGGAAGGAAGAGCTAGTTAATAAATCTTTTACGACACCGCGTGTAAGCTTTCCAGTCCTTTGGTCTTTCTTTAATATAATATCAACCTCGAGACCTGGATATATATCTTTTCTATTTTGTCCGTTCATTTTTTTTATGATTACATTGATTGAAATAGGATTACGCCGATTTTTATCAAGGTGCTTTTTTTGCAAATTTATCCTCCATCATCTTTTCCAGGGCAAACATTTCGTCCCTAAGTTTTGCGGCTAGAAGGAAATCCATATCTTTTGCTGCAGCCATCATGTCTTTCTTCGTTTTATCGATCGCCTTTTGAAGCTCAGGCTTACTCATGTATTGGACTATTGGATCAGCTGCAATAGACTCCAACGTATCAGCGCTATCAACATAAGCTTTCTGCACCCCACCTTTAAAATCAACCACAGAAGTTTGTTCAATAATCGCTTCACGGGATTTACCTACCGTTCTAGGTACAATTCCGTGTTCCTCGTTATATTTCATCTGTTTCTCTCGCCGGCGATTTGTTTCCTCAATAGTGATACGCATGCTCTCAGTAATTGAATCAGCGTACATAATAACTCGTCCCCTATCATTCCGCGCAGCACGTCCGATAGTCTGTATCAAAGAACGTTCTGATCGTAAAAAGCCTTCTTTATCCGCATCTAAAATTGCAACCAAGGAAACTTCCGGCAAATCCAGTCCCTCTCTTAACAAATTTATTCCAACCAGCACATCAAATTCGCCCAATCTCAAGCCCCTCAATATCTCAACTCTTTCGAGAGTTTTTACTTCTGAGTGAATGTACCTTACACGAATACCAAGTCTGTCCATGTACTTGGTCAGCTCTTCAGCCATTCGCTTAGTAAGCGTTGTAACCAAAATCCGGTCGCCTTGCTTAACCGTTTGTTCAACTTCCTCCAGTAAGTCATCAACCTGATTAATTATAGGCCTCACATCTATCGGAGGATCTAATAATCCAGTAGGTCGAATCACCTGTTCTACAACCACCCCTCCTGTTTGCTGTAATTCATAATCGCCGGGAGTTGCACTTACATAAATAGTCTGCGGTGCCAGTCGCTCAAATTCCTCAAAGTTCAGAGGCCTGTTATCTAAGGCCGCTGGTAATCTGAATCCGTAATCTACCAACGACATTTTCCGGGACCTATCTCCACCGTACATTGCCCGTATCTGAGGAACAGTAACGTGACTTTCATCTATAACCATCAGGTAATCATCCGGAAAATAATCCAGTAGGCAAAATGGACGCATACCGGGTTGTCTACCATCAAAAAAACGTGAGTAATTTTCAATCCCGCTGCAATAACCCAACTCACGGATCATTTCAAGGTCGTAATTAACTCTTTCTTCCAGTCTTTTTGCTTCCAGAAAGCGCTGCTCTTGCACAAATTGTTGTTTCCTTACTTCCAATTCTTCCTGTATCGCCCAAATGGATTGATTAAAACGATCTTTGGGGGTAACAAAAAGATTGGCTGGGTAAATAGCCATGTGAGACATTTTTTCGAGGGTCTTACCAGTAGAGGGGTCGATAGTCATCATTTCCTCGATATCGTCTCCAAAAAAACAAACTCTGTACGCAAAGTCCATGTAAGGAGGGTAGATATCTACAGTATCTCCCTTTACCCGGAATGTCCCTCTTCTAAAATCAGCTGAAGTACGGGAATAAAGGATCTCAACAAGGCGGTGTAAGAATGAATTTCTACTGATCCTTGTTCCAACGGCGATTTTGAAAACTGAATTGGAGAAGTCCTCCGGGTTTCCCATACCATAAATGCAGGATATGGACGATACAACAATTATATCCCTTCTTCCCGACATTAATGAGGACGTTGTTCTCAGTCGCAGTTTTTCAATCTCCTCATTAATCTGGAGATCCTTTTCGATATAAGTGTTTGTAGTAGATATATATGCCTCAGGCTGGTAGTAGTCATAATAAGAAACAAAATAGTTAACAGAGTTATCTGGAAAAAACTGTTTGAACTCTCCATATAGCTGCGCTGCTAGTGTTTTATTATGACTAAGAATCAAAGTAGGCTTTTGAGTTTGTTGAATAACATTAGCAACGGTAAATGTTTTACCTGACCCCGTTACTCCTAAAAGCGTTTGATAATGCTCTTCACTCCTAACTCCCTCAACCAACTGCCTTATAGCTTCTGGCTGATCTCCGGTGGGCGAATAATCAGATATAAGTTTAAAATCCATGCAATATCAAAGATAAGCATTATAAGAAATTTGGAAGGTAATTAAAAAGGGACCACCTCGTGGCCCCCCGATAAACCTTATTTAACAATCATGAAAGCCTGGCTTTCGAGGTATGAACGTTAGCCATTGATAATTAGTTTCTTAAAAAAAATAATTGTTGTTTAGTAAAATAATTCATCCCATGATCTCACTTTTAGAAAAGATATCTGTTCCTTCAACACAGAATGCTTAATTTTAAATATCATGTTTGTACTAAGTAACAACTCTTCCGTAGCAAATAATTTTATAGCCGAGTTACGCGATGCCAACATTCAGGTAGACAGCATGCGGTTTAGAAGAAATATGGAGCGCATAGGCGAGATCTTCGCTTACGAGATAAGTAAAACTCTTATTTACATTGAAACTGAATTTGAAACACCTTTAGGTACAGCTGTAGTTCCTATTATACAGGAACAACCTGTTCTTGCTACTATTCTAAGGGCAGGACTACCTTTACATCAGGGACTACTTAATTTTTTTGACAAAGCCGATTCTGCTTTTATTGCAGCCTTTCGACAGGACACCAAAGGCGGCGGCTTTACTATCGTGAAAGAGTATGTTTCAAGTCCCGACTTAAACCACAAAGTTGTAATAATATCAGACCCTATGCTTGCTACAGGACAGAGTATTGTTTTAAGTTGTAAGGAGCTATTACAGCAGTATGAAATTAGACAACTTCATATTGTTTCTGTCATTGCAAGCACTGAGGGAGTAGCTCACGTACGCGCTAACCTGCCTCATGCAAAACTCTGGCTGGGGGCAATTGATGATGAAATGACCACGAAAGCATATATTGTACCTGGGCTGGGAGATGCAGGAGATCTTTCATTCGGGCAAAAAGACGGATAACCTGTTTTTCATGCTCAGTCGAGGTAAATCTTTCGGATATTTGCAGCGATGTATAAGCATATATTTTTCGATCTGGATCACACGATCTGGGACTTTGATAAGAACGCAGAAGAAACATTAACAGAACTATTTGAAGTTTATTCTCTTTGTGACCTTGGCGTTTCATGTTCAAAAACTTTCATTGACATTTACACAAAGAACAACCATGAGCTTTGGACTGCTTATCATTTAGGAAAGATCAGCAAGCAAGAATTAAGGGAAACAAGATTCAAAAAAACGTTTCTTGATCTGGGCCTTCTGCCGGAGACAATACCTGCCGCTTTTGAAGACGATTACGTTCGTATTTGCCCAACGAAAACAAACTTATTCCCGGAAGCACATGAAACCCTTAAGTATTTGAGTTCCAAATACAGTCTACACCTTATATCAAATGGTTTTAAGGAATCAACTGAAATGAAGATTGAATTAAGTGATCTCGGGAAATATTTTGAAAACATTATAATTTCCGAAGTGGTAGGCGTAAATAAGCCAGATAAAGCAATTTTCGAATTTGCTCTTAAGAGCGCCGGAGCTAAAAAGGAAGAAAGCCTAATGATTGGGGATAGTCTGGAGGCTGACATTCGAGGGGCCTTGGCTTTTGGAATTGATGCTATCTATTTTAATCCTGAAGGTAAAGCCACTCCTTTAGATATTGAAAGAGAAATATCTCATTTAAAAGAATTGAAAGTTTTGTTATAAATGATGAAGGTTTACAGCTAAATCAGTTTCAGTTGTAATCACAAGGTAGTGACCTCTATTTAAGAAACCTATTAATACCAGTTATACTTCTATGTTAAAATTAACTCGTTATTTTTTTCTATTACTTTTTATCTTTTCATCTCCTTTATCATATGCAAGGCAAACAGAAAAGTATGATTTCATTGTAGCACAAGATGGAAGCGGAAATTTCAAAACCGTTCAGGATGCAATTGATGCAGTGCCAGATATGAGAAAGAAAACTACTACCATTTTTATTAAAAAAGGTATTTATAAGGAGAAGCTTATACTGGCTGGCTCAAAGCAGATGGTCAAGTTTATAGGTGAAGATGTTGACAAAACGATCCTCACTTTTGATGATTGGGCACAGAAAAAGAATCGCTTTGGAGAAGAGATTGGAACATCTGGTTCATCAAGCTTCTTCATCTACGGAGACAACTTCTCAGCCGAAAATATCACGTTTCAAAATTCTGCTGGCCCGGTGGGTCAAGCTGTAGCAGTATGGTCAGCGGGAGATAAAATGATGTTTAAAAACTGTCGTTTTCTTGGATTTCAAGACACCCTTTATACCTTCGGAAGAGGCAGCCGGCAGTATTATAAGAACTGCTATATTGAGGGTACTGTAGACTTTATTTTCGGTTCATCAACAGCGGTATTTGACAACTGTGAACTTTATTGTAAAAAATCTGGTTATGTGACTGCGGCCTCAACTCCCGATACCACCAAATACGGATACGTATTCTTAAACTGTAAATTAAGTGGTGATGGAGCGGATGGCTCCTTCTTTCTCGGACGCCCATGGCGACCTTTCGCGAAGGTTGTATTTATAAATTCCACAATGAGTAAGGTTATTAACTTAAAGGGTTGGGATAATTGGGGGAAAGACTCAAACGAGAAAACCGCATACTTTGCAGAGTATAAGAACAAGGGAGCAGGGTTTAAACCGGAACAGCGGGTACAATGGTCTCATCAGTTAAGCGAAAACGAGTTAAAGGAATATACTTTGGAAAATATCTTCAGAGGCTGGATCCCTTATTAATAAAAAAATATACAACGAAAAAGGCGCTTTCTGTAGAAAGCGCCTTTTTTAAAAATCATGACTATTCCTAGCTTTGAACTATTTTTAAAACCATTCCAGGCTTTACTGAGTAATGCTTCAGTTTGTTTAAGATCTTCACTTCTTCCTCAGTAGAATTAAATCTCTCTACAATAGAGTCAAGAGTATCGCCCTCCTTCACTCTATACATGATATAAGTGTTAACGGCTTTGTACTTCGCCTGACTAGCCTTAGCAGCCACGTTAACAGTTGCAAGTGTTGTCTCGACCGGCACAATATAGTCGAGCTTTAACTCATACTTTAGTTTTCCCGGCTTCTTACACTCATCAACCAATGCAGAGTAAATATAATCTTTGATAACAGGTATAACCAATTTTTTTGGAGCAGAAGAACATCCATTCACAACCTGGTTTTTGTAAGCAGCGTTTAAAACACACAGATCGGATAAATTAACATTAATTGCCTTAGCAACGCTTTGTAAACTAACAGGTCTGTTAACTGATACTTCTTTAGTAAATATACCGAAGTTTGGCTCGGACGAATAAATTCCATGTTTTTTAGCATTATTCATCAAGTAAACAGTGGCAATAAAAGCAGGAACATAATTTTGAGTTTCAACAGGTAAATACTGTCTAAGAGACCAATAATCTGTTAAACCGGGATTATTTTCCATAGCCCAGCGGATATTATTCCTACCACAATTATAAGATGCAATTGCCAGTAACCAATCTTTATACATCCCATAGGATTCCAGCAAATAATCTGCAGCGGCATTACATGCAAGCACCGGATCTCTGCGCTCGTCGATAGTATCATTAATTGCTAAACCATATTTCTTTCCTACCGGCTCAAGAAATTGCCAAAGGCCACCGGCTTGTGCTGTAGATGTAGCGAATGGATTCAGTGAAGATTCAACTACTGAAAGGAATTTTATCTCTTCAGGAACACCTTTTGACGTGAATACCTTTTCGTAAATAGGGAAATAATATTGAGATAAACCCAGCATCCTGGAAAACCTGTCACGATGATTACTTAGATAATAATTAATCATTTTCCTGACAGGCTCATTATAACTCAAAGGCACAGTCTTTGTGATACTCTCTAAAGTTCTCCTATACTCGGAAGGGTCTATTGCCTTCTTTTCAGAAACACTGGATTTTACAGATACAACCTTCTCTTTCCCTGAGGTAGTCAGGGACAATAAAGTAAAACTTAGTGCATAAAAAATTACTTTAATACTTCCTCTTCTCATCATTTTTTCAAGTAAATGCTTTATAGCCAGACATCTGACTACCTTTTACCCATTTAATGAGCTTTTGTTACATCTAAAAGATATTTAGAAAAAGCCAGTAATTCAGCCTCACCAAACCGCTTCCCTATAAACTGGACTCCCAAAGGTAAATTATTATTTGTTTTTCCCAAAGGCAATGAGATTGCAGGTATTCCTGCTAAAGAAGCCTGAACTGTAAATATATCAGCTAAATACATTGTTACCGGATCATCGGTTTTCTCTCCTATTCCAAAAGCAGGACCAGGAGTGGTTGGAAGAAGTATAAAATCGTGGTTCTCCAAAATCTCATCCGTCTTTTCCCTGATTAACCTCCTAACTCTTTGGGCCTTTCCATAAAAGGCATCATAGTGACCAGCACTAAGTACAAAAGATCCAAGTAATATACGACGTTTAACCTCTGCTCCAAAAGCTTCAGAGCGTGACTTTTTATATGTAGTTTCTAAATCTATAGCATTAGGACTTCTATAACCATAGTGAACTCCGTCATACCTTGCAAGATTAGATGAAGCCTCGGCCATAGTTAAGATATAATAAGTTGGAACCACGTAATCCAGGTACGGAAAGGATATAGGTTCAACCGAGTGGCCTTCATCCAATAATTTCTGGATCGTCTGCTCCGTTAGAGCTTTAACTTCTGGATCCAAACCATCTGAAGACAAAGTTTCCGGAAGATAGGCTATCCTTTTCTTTCCTGAAAGCGAAAGTTGCTGTGAGTATTCTGGAACAGGGAGCTGAGAGGCAGTACTATCATAGTCATCATGACCGGCTATTACTTCCATCAATAAAGCTGCGTCTTCCACAGTGTGAGTAATAGGACCGACCTGATCAAAAGAGGAAGCATAAGCTATAATACCATGCCTTGATACGCGACCATAAGTAGGTTTCAAACCTACCACTCCACAAAACGCCGCCGGTTGTCTTACCGAACCTCCTGTATCTGTCCCTAAGGATGCAAGGCACAAACCAGCCTGTACAGCTACTGCTGAACCTCCTGAAGATCCGCCGGGCACCTTCGAGTTATCTGCATCATTCTTAACAGGTCCGTAATAGGAGTTCTCATTAGATCCCCCCATAGCAAACTCGTCACAATTTTGCCTGCCTATAATAATAGCGTCTTCCGCCAACAGACGCTCTACCACGGTAGAGGAAAAGATGGAGGTATAATTTTCAAGGATTTTAGATCCTGCGGATACCTGATGCCCCTGATAACATATAAGATCTTTTATTCCTACCACCATGCCAGCAAGTTTACCGCCTGATCCATCCAGTATTTTCTCATTTACTACAATGGCCTGCTGTTTTGCTTCCTTTGCATAAACCTCTACAAAAGCATTTAAATGCCTTTTGTCTTCTATACGCTCTAAATATGTATTTACAAGCTCCAACAACTGGAGTTTGCCACTTTTGATATCGTTTTGTACGCTGCTTAGAGAAGTGTACTGTTCCATGCCGTGAAGGTAAGAATTTCTAGTCAATGATGCTAAAGCCGCGTAGATTAGGGCTTAAATTGGCAGAAATATAAGAGAATTGTGAAGCGTGGTAATAGGTAAAAATAAAAAAGCCTCATTTACAGTCTGCAAATGAGGTTGAATCTTCAATGTTAAGAATTAATAAGACTTTCCGCTATCGTTAGCGTCGCCGTCTTTAGCATCTTTAAATTCTTTAACTCCTTTTCCCAAACCTCTCATCAGTTCCGGAATCTTTTTACCCCCAAATAGTAGCAGAATGGCTAGTATAATAAGGATAATCTCGGGAGCTCCTAATCCTGCCAATAAAATTGAGTTTACCATAATTATGAATTTGTATTTGCCTCATCGGCAGGTTTACTTTTATTTACGTTATTATCCATGTCAACATTAAGATCGTCATTCACAGCATTTATATTCCTGTGAATTTCTCTCTTAACACCTTCTGAAGCGTCCTTGAATTCCCGAATGCCTTTCCCTAATCCCCGGGCCAGCTCTGGCATCTTCTTACCTCCGAAAAGTAACAGAACAACCCCTAAAATCAGGATCAATTCCGGCGTTCCTATATTTAGAAACAATAAAACTGAATTCAACATCTTATCTTAGTTTTTACAAATATACGTAATAAATGAACCAGTGGATTCATTAATTTGCCAGCCAACTTTCAGGATTTAAAGGAGTTGAACCTTTCCAGACCTTAAACTGCATTTCTGTTGTTCCGTCCTCTGAGTCTGTAGCAACGACACCTATGGTCTGCTTTAGCGATACTTTCTGTCCCCTTGAAACACTTACTGATCTCAAGCCTGAATAAACTGAAAAGTATTCTCCATGTCTCACCAACACAAATTGTACATTAGTTGCAGGAATAGTTCCAACCTGAGCAACCGTTCCATCAAATACAGCTCTTACCGCTGCACCTTGAGGTGTCCGAATTGTAATACCATCATTGTCAATAGTAACACCTTCCCCAACCGTATGCCGTCCAAATTGTTCCGTTGTTGTTCCGGTAGCAACAGGCCAAGGTAAGCGTCCACGATTACTTAAAAAATCGGAAGAAAGCTTCGCTGCTTCAGGAGTGGCGGCCAATACACTAGATCCTGAAGAGGAACGAGTGGTAGTAGGCACCTCCCTATTTTCTGCCCTGGCTTTAGCTGCGGCAGCTCGTGCAGCTTCCTCTTCCCTCCTGCGAGCTTCTGCAATTTCACGCGCAATTGCAGCATTTAGAGCCCGTGTTAAACTTGCCGCTTCCCTTTGTTTCCTCCTAAGCTCCTGTTTCAGCTGGCTTTCCTGCTTACTGAGCTTACTCAATTGTTGCGCTTTATTACTTTTTTCCTTACCTAGCGTTACCTTTTCACTTTCCTGATCATGAAGTAAACTATTTTTGTTTCGCTTGTTTCTATCAAGCTCAACTATCTTAATGCCTAGCTCATGGGCAGTTTGCTCAATGTATTTTGCTTGCTTTTTACGATAATCTCCAAATTGTTGTAAGTACTTAAGACGCTTATATCCCTGATTAAAGTCCCGGGATGCAAAAATGAACATCAGCTTACTATAAGCGCTTTGATTTCTAAAAGCGAAAAGCACCATACTTGCGTACTCTCTTTTAAGCTTATTAAGCTGAGTCTGTAACGATCTCACTGTACTCGTATTCTCCGAAATCTCGTTATCCAGAAGTCTTATTTCCGAATTGATAGTCCCTATCTTCTCTTCACGAAGCCGTATTTGAGCATTTAAGGCATTAATCTGTTTTAGAGACAATCTTTTATTACTTGAAACTTCACTTTGAGAGCGTCGTAGCATTTCAATTTCCCGAGACAATGCCTCCTTTCGACGCTTTAACTCTGCGCTGCTCTGAGCGAAAGTTGTAGCAGATAGTAGTATTAATCCAAAAAAAAGAAACAGCCTTTTAAAACTCATGAGGCAAATCTATCTATTTAATCTTTTACAGTAAACCTTTTAGGGACATTGAAGGGAAAATCTACAGGTTCATCAATTGAAACACTATTATACCTTAATGCTATAGCGATAGTTTTATTATTAGCTACTGAATTAATATTTACAATTTGAGGCAGCTCTTGATTATTAATTACACCAAAACTATCGTAAGTAACACTTAGCTTCTGACCATTTGCATTGTCTGTGACCTGATTTTGCAGCATGTTCCTTCTATTGTTGAAAATCATATTATACATGAGCTCCGATAGTTGACCCTTAACCTCTACCTGGCTAGCTGTTGCAGTAAAGCTAGCTGATTCGGTTAAAGTATTAGGAAAAGCGTTTGCGGTAAAAAGTCCTTGTATTGCCTTAAAATCAATTTGCCTTGATGTAAACTGGTAAATGTAACTAAACGGCTTTCTCATATATTCATTTTGCAGCCTGTTCATGATTTTAATACTATCAGGAGTAATTAAAGCTCTTGCAACCTCCAAGCCAGCAATAGCCGTTACTGAAACCCATATAGTTTCACTATTTTTTATCCGGATCGACATACTCACATCATTGCTGTTGTTATTAATCTTTAAGTCAGCCTTTGCTTTTATAGCTAAAGTGTTAAATGAGGGTTGTTTCGCCTTTAAGCTATCTATCAGATCAGAATTGTTAGCCGCAGGCTTCGTTATGACCGCAGGAACTGAAGTAGTTGGAGGTACTAATGTTTTTTTTGCCTTACAGGATGTAAATACAACTAATGCCAGTCCAATTGCCAGCTTATTCAAGATATTTTTTTTCATTAACTTTCTTTTCAAGAATTTCTGTTTTAACCCCCAACTCTTTTGCCTTCTGCCACTTCTCAAAAGCTTTATCCTTTTGACCTAAATGATATAATATATCTCCCCAATGTTCATATAGGACACCACTTCGGGGATTATTCCCTACTGCTTTCTCCTGCCAAACCAATGCTTGTATATATTTTTTTTGTTTGAATAGCACCCAGGCATACGTATCCTCGAAGGAAGAGTTATTTGGCTTCAACTCGTTTGCTTTTAGGGCCATTTCTGCTGCCGTTTCCAACTTTTCACCTCTTAACGATAAATAATAGGCATAATTATTCAATACATAAATGTTAATAGGATTAGCAGATAATGCCATGTTATAAGCTTCGTCAGACTCCCTATATTGCCTAATTCCATTATATGAATCACCAAGAGAAGCATAAACCTGGGATAAAAATTCTTTATCATCAATCTGCAATTGCGTAGCATTTTTCAAATAGGAAATAGCTTTATCTGGCTTGCCGCCCTGCTGATAGGCTAAAGCTGTAAGATAGTATAAGGCTGCCTGATTGGGGAACAATGTTAAGGCTTCTTCTCCGTCTTTAATAGCCGTAACATAATCTGATCGACTCAATTCAATCCTTAATAATTCCTCCCATACTGAGTAAACCTGATTGTTTATCTCAAGTGACTTCTTAAGGTTTAACTCTGCTTCTTCTAACTTGTTAGACCTAAATAATAAATCTGCATAGACCGCAAAACTTCTAGCCTCACCAGGATGAGCTTCTGTTAAAACCTTACCTAGTTCTAAGGACTGCCTCTGGATCTCCGGTTGTTCAAGCTTTGGAAAAAGTGACAATACAATTCCGATTTTGGGTTCAGCCTGTAATGAAGGATTTCTAAAAGCTGCTTTCAATTCAGTAAACGCTGCTTCTGTTTTTCCCTGCTTATTATACAGATCAGCCAAACTCAAATTCAGAAAAGCATTAGCATTGCTTACCTGCTTTGCTTTTTCAAGTAGATCTACCGCTTTTCCAATATTTCCGTTTTTCTCATAAACTTCACTTAAAGTAAGGTAGTTTCGAATGTCGGCGGGATTTGCTTTGATTAACTTCTCTATTTCAACTGCAGCTTTGTCTGAATGACCGGTTTGTTGATAAATTCTCTGCCGGCCATTGATTAATTCATTTGACACTCCAAAACGCTTCTCTACCTCATTATAGACCCCTTCCGCTTCCTTATTTTTATTCAATAAAACTAAAGTGTTTGCCTTATCAAAATAATAATCAGGATTATTGGGATCAAGATGAATCAGATCAGTGAATACCAAAGATAACTGCTCAAAATTTCGGTTCTTTTTATAAATATCTGCAAGAAGTAGCCAATACCACTTGTTAGTGGATTTAACTGTTACAGCATCCCTTGCATACTTTTCAGCACTGCCTTCATCCTCCTGCTCATGGTAAATGCTTGCTAGCTCGTATAAAGCAGCATCATTCTGAGGATCAATTTGTACAATCTCTTTAAAATACAATTCAGACTCGCCCACTCTGTCTATGGTCTTAGCCCGCAATCCATTAAAAAACTTTTCGCGCACTAATGCACTGTCTTCTCCAGTAAGCACCCGTCCCACTACGAACACAGCAGATTTATTTTGCTGTGCAAAGCTTAATCCACCTATAATACTTAACAAAAAAGTCAGTCTTTTCACCATACTATTTACCGGTATGTCCGTACCCTCCAGCTCCTCTCGATGTTTCGTTTAATATCTCAACTTCACCCCAGATAACCTGCTCATGCTGAGCCACAACCATTTGCGCTACCCGTTCTCCATCATTAACAACAAATTCAACATCAGAAAGATTAACTAAAAGGATTTTTATTTCTCCACGATAATCAGCATCTATAGTCCCGGGTGAATTTAAAACAGTGATACCATGCTTTAATGCTAAACCGCTTCTTGGCCTGATCTGTGCCTCAAACCCTTTTGGAAGTTCTATAAACAGACCAGTTGGAATAAGCACTCTTTGCAATGGTTTAATTACAACTGCACCTTCGGGCAGAAAAGCCCTTAAATCCATTCCAGCAGAAAGTTCTGTTTGATATTCTGGTAGTAGATGAGTTGACCTGTTGATTATTGAAATCGTCATTATTTATGAAAGTTCTAATCACTCTTTATTATGAAAAATTCTTCGCAATTCCTTTCCACTTGCGAACATTATGCTGGAGGCCTCATTCTGAAAGTCTTGTTTCTTCCTATATCCCAGGAAAGGATCTTAAAGTCGCCTTCGTCCCCGGTCTCTGAATTTTGCTCATGAAGTTTTTCTTTGAAGTATTCCTTTTAGGTTATTCTTTTCAAAGTAAATTGTTCCAATTGCAAATATCAGCAGCAACAAATTACCGATAATTAAGCTTCTATGAAAAACATTAAAAGATAAAATTACAATGACAATAGATGTGAGAAGATAAGCCAGGTTCTTTTTAAGATTGTATGGAATCGGATAGTTTTTTTGGCCTAAGATATAAGAAAGGATCATCATAGATGCATAAGCTGCTAAGGAAATCCATGCAGAGGCCACATAACTGTATTTTGGGATAAGAATAAAATTAAGAACGATAGTAAGTGCAGCCCCTAAACTTGAGATATAAAGACCAAAACGTGTTTGATCTGATAATTTATACCATATGGAAAGGTTCATATAAATTCCAAGGCACACGTAGCCTAAAATTAAAACTGGCACAATATGGAGTCCAGACCAGTATAGTTCCCTCTGAGAAGCTGAGCCACCGGGAATGAAATATTTAAGAATTTCAATATTTGCTACAATGCCAGCAAAGATAAAACAAACTACTATCACGAAATAGTTCATTATAGTAGCATAAGTTTCGCCAGCGTCCTTATTTTTAGCATGACTGAAGAAAAATGGTTCAGCCCCAAGCCGGAATCCCTGAATAAAAATGCTTAGGAAGATAGCAAGTTTACAAACTGCTCCATATATTCCAACTTCCTGATCTCCATAATCTCCTCCAAGGATTTGTTTAATGGCAATTTTATCCAGATTTTCATTAACAATGAAAGAAAGATTAGCAATAAGAACAGGAAAACTATAACCTAGCATTTGCATAACAAGGTTTCTGTCATATCTCCAGACTAATTCGAGCAACTCAGGAATTAGCAATAAAAAGGTTATTAAACTTGCAAGAAGGTTCGAAATGAATACGTAACCAACCCAATGTGGCCGGAACCATGCGAATTCCCAATATCCGCTTTTTAATCCCCAGGGTATGACATACAAAAAAAAGAGATTTAAACCAACGGTAAATAGAATGTTTACAATTTTAATTAATGAATATCGTCCTGGACGTCCTTCCGCCCTTAATTTAGCCGCTGGGATAACAGCAAGAGCATCAAGTACCAAAATCCAAATAAAAAGCCGGATAAAAATTTTATAATCACTAATGCTCGCAGCTCCGTCAGCATGCATCCATGCAGCAATATCTGCAGTGAAAGCGAAGGTTAAACCAAGAAACGCAATTGAAATGATAGCTACGCTAAAAAACGTTGTAGAATACACTTTCTTCTTGTCTTCAACTTTGTTTAAATACCTGAAGAAGGTGGTTTCCATTCCAAACGCCAGCAATGCATTAAGCACTGATGCCCAAGCATACATTGTAGTGAATATTCCGTATGTTTTTGCGGGATATAAATTTACATAAATTGGGGTCAAGATTGAATTTAGTAATCTTGACACTACTGTTGTTAAGCCATAAACAGCAGTTTGTCCTGCAAATTTCTTAAGAGTTGACAATTTCCGGAAGGTATATGTTACAAATTTGAATTACCACAAGAAGTTTTTCTTAACTACTTCAAAGTTACTATAGTTTTTCAGTTCAGCTTCAACAACATCTACACTTTCAACCACAGCTTTTTCCGGTCCTTCATTGCACCATTCAAGGAAATTTTCCAGAGAGAAGTCATCCCCCTCTGCTTCGATCTGAACAGATCCGTCTTCAAGATTCTTAACGTACCCTCTTACCCCAAGTTGATCAGCAACTGCTTTTGTTGCAGCCCGGTACAAAACTCCCTGCACTTTACCTTTAACTTTTATAGAATAGTGTTTCATCAAATTAAAATCTATTATCTTAAAAACTTTCACCAGTCAAATTCGCAAATCCTGCTTTTTGCTCTTTCAAACTCAAGTACAATACCTTTTAAAATTTCAGCAGCTGGCCGAACTTCCTTAAGGATACCTGACACTTGACCAATCTCAAGCTCTCCTGCTGCCAAATCCCCCTCAAAAATTCCGAGCTTGGCACGACCTTTACCTAGGATTCCCCGGAGTATTTCTTTGTCTGCCCCACGGAGTTCGGCCTGCTCGATCTCACTTGAAAAACTGTTTTTAAGTAAGGGTACAGGTGTAAGAGATTTAAGGCATAGGCGTGTATCTCCCTCCCCTGCTTCGATTACTTTCTGCTTAAAGTTCGCATGGGCTGAGGATTCCTTTGCCACAGCAAATGCAGAACCTATCTGGACACCTTCAGCTCCCAAAGCCATAGCTGCAAGCATTGTTCTCCCAGTGCTAATTCCGCCTGCTGCAATAACTGGTACTGATATCTGTTCTTTTATCAGAGGAATAAGACACATTGTAGTAGTCTCTTCACGTCCGTTGTGTCCACCAGCCTCGAAACCTTCGGCCACAACAGCATCAACCCCGCTTGCTTCCGCTTTCTTTGCAAATTTACTATTAGCTACCACATGCACAACGGTTATACCAGCGTCTTTAAGTCGGGATGTAAAAATTGCTGGATTTCCTGCTGAAGTAAAAACCACCTTTACATTTTGCTCTATAGCGACGTGAATCTGCTCTAATGCATGTGAATAAATTAGGGGAATGTTTACCCCAAATGAATGAGGGGTAGCTGCTTTACATTTTATTATGTGCTCCCTCAAAATTTCAGGGCTCATCGACCCAGCACCTATTAACCCAAGTCCCCCAGCATTACTTACCGCTGAGGCCAAACGCCAGCCGCTGCACCAAACCATGCCCGCTTGAATGATTGGGTATTGAATTTTTAGAAGGGAGCTTATTGTATTCATCGCTGCAAAGGTGAAGATTAAGCGATAATACTAAAAGTACTAAATAAGTTTTTGAACTTCTGAATCAGGGGTTAAACGAAGATCATCAACATTCTTAATTAGATTAAGACCTGGTTTTTTACCTTTTTCAATGCTTCCAAACTTGTCATCTATTCCAAGGAACTTCGCACCATTCAGCGTTGCCCATTTAATAGTGTCAGTGAAACTCAAATTTGGAAAATGTTCATGGATAGTTTTTAACTCTGAAAGAATACATAAGTTCTTATTAGAAGCTAAACTATCTGTCCCAAGAGTGATAGTAACATTTTCAAAAAAGAACATGTCAGCCTTGGGCAAACGGCCTTCAATATATAAATTAGCATTAGGACAGAAACACCAGGTAATATCCCTTCCAGACCTTCTTGTAAAATAAATATCTTTCATGCTGGTAAAGGTATTATGAACCAGCAAAACTTTCTGTTGGGCAGCAAGCAAAGGCACAAAACTTTGAATAGAATTGCGCGCCTGAGGTTTAAAGAATTCGATGTCAATACCCAAGTCTTTATAAAAATCCAGAAACTCCCCAGTTTTATACCGGTAAAACTTATTTTCTTCCTCGGTTTCCTGATTGTGAATACTTAATAACTCTCCCGCCTCACCGCAAAACCTACTAATGAATTTAAAAAGCTCTTTACATACAGAATAGGGTGCATGTGGAGATATAGAGGCACGGAGTGGCTTAAACTCTTCAAGCAGATTATTCCCAGCTCTGAAGGCTTCCTTGGCTCCATCGGGTTGAAAACAAATTAATTCAATGAAAGTATGGTAATAGAGTTTGCTATTTAGCTTGGCGTCCTTTGTTTGAGCCGTGTTTGATATATCAGCAACGGCAACAATACCGTTTTTATACATTAAAGCATCAGCATCAAACATTGGCTGAAATACATCCTCTGTACTTCTTCGGGCTTTGATCACTTCCTTTATGAAGGGAATAAGGCTAAGTCCTGTTGGAATACGATTTTTAAGATAAGAAAGTTCGAGGTGACAGTGAGTATTAACAAAACCAGGAACAATAACTCCTTCGTATCGCTGAATATTAGCATCAGAAGGCAGTGCGGCTTTCCCATTGAAGAGATCGAGTATTTCCCCACCCTCATCCACGACTACAACTCCATCTTTCAATGGCAGACTTCCGACTGGTAGAATATAATCTGCTGAATAGTAAGTCCTCATAACATGTTTTTCTGTAACTCATCAAGCCCCATAGCTACAGGAGAAGTATTGCTGTTACAACAACAATTATAGGAAAAATTTTTATTACCTCTTTTTTTATCAAAATTTTATCTTTAAATAAGTAAATTTGCATTGTGAATGAGGCACTTGTAAAAAAGGATATTCGGAATATAGCATCTACCGACCTGATAAAACTTCTTGGAGAAATAGGAGAACCTGCTTTTAGAGCAAAACAGATTCTTGAATGGCTCTGGGCGAAGTCCGCACATAGTTTTGACGATATGACTAATCTTTCAAAAGCTCTCAGGGAGAAATTGAAAGAGCAGTTTACGATAAACGCAGTAAAGGTTCACCAATCACAACATAGTTCTGATCAGACTATTAAAAATACATTCAGCCTTTACGACAGCAACATTATAGAGGGGGTCCTAATCCCTACCTCTGATAGGATGACGGCTTGTGTTAGCTCTCAAGTTGGCTGCAGCTTAACTTGCAAGTTCTGTGCTACAGGCTACATGGAACGTAAAAGAAATCTTGATCCAGCTGAGATTTATGATCAGGTGGTGTTGATTGACAAGCAGGCAAAGGAAAAATACAATCAGCCTCTTACGAATATCGTATACATGGGGATGGGAGAACCCCTTTTGAACTATGCAAATGTTCTAAAATCAATAGAGCGGATAACTGCTGAAGATGGACTGAATATGGCAGCTAAACGCATTACTGTTTCAACTGCAGGTATAGCGAAGATGATTAAAAAGCTCGGGGATGACCAGGTGAAGTTCAATTTGGCTCTGTCATTACATGCGGCTAATGACAAGAAACGTAACGAGATTATGCCTATTAACGAGCAAAACTCTCTTAAGGCCTTAGCTGAAGCGCTCAAATATTACTTTCTAAAAACTAAGAATCCTGTTACTTACGAATATATCATTTTCAATAACTTCAACGACAGTATACAGGATGCTATGGAATTAGCCAAATTCTGCAAGCACCTCCCATGTAAAGTCAATATTATTGAGTATAATCCTATATCTTTTGCTGACTTTGAGAACGCCGGGGAAGACAAAACAGAAGCTTTTGCTAATTATTTAAAAAAGCAGGGCATTATTACAAATATACGCAGAAGCAGAGGAAAGGATATTGACGCAGCCTGCGGACAGTTAGCAGTAAAGCAACAATAATTTCCTTTGCAAAAGATTTTCTGTAAATTGTTGCTGTGAATCTTCTTACACAGAATATCAGTGATTTTTTTTCACTCTTCTTTCCTGAGGTTTGTGCTGGTTGCGGGTGTTCCCTTGTGAGTAATGAAGAGGAGATTTGCACGGGTTGTTTGGTTAACCTCCCATACACAAATTTCCATTTAATCCCCGATAATAGTGTTGCCCGGCAATTTTGGGGAAGAGTTCCGTTTACTTTTTGTGGTGCATTCCTTTATTTTTCTAAGGGTACAAAGGTTCAAAACTTGCTGCATCAGCTGAAATATAATAATAGGCCTGACGTTGGAACGAAACTTGGGATAGCCTATGGGAAACAACTATTAGAATCATCATCAATTGTACTTCCGGATATTATTGTTCCTGTTCCACTTCATCCTAAAAGACAAAAAAAAAGAGGTTACAATCAAAGTGAGTCATTTGCTCAAGGCTTATCTCAATCTCTTAATATTCCTGTCAACACATCTTGCCTTCAAAGAGGAACTTTTACAGCAACACAAACAAAGAAATCACGATTTCTAAGGTTCGAAAATATGAAGGATGTTTTTACTCTTTCTTATGGAGAGACATTGCAAGGGAAACATATACTATTAGTCGATGATATTATTACTACAGGAGCTACAATAGAGGCCTGTGCCCATCCTATATTAAAAGTTTCAGGAACAACAATTAGCATTGCAGGGATTGCTTATACTGGTTAATTAATGAAAATCATAGACCGATGCCTTTTGCTTTTGTTTGGAGCACTCATAATTCTTTCGTGTAGGAAGGAACACAACAATGCTTATGATCCGGAAAAGCCTTTGACATTTTCAAATGACACGATAAAATTTGATACAGTTTTCACATCAGTCACTTCAACCACGCAGCGTTTAAAAATATTCAATTCGTCGAAGGAAGATGTGATTATTTCAAGGATAAATTTAGCTGGAGGAGATAAGTCGTCCTATGAAATCAATATAAATGGAATTTCAGTTGAAAACCTGGAAAACTTTAAAATTAGAGGAAGAGATTCAGCTAATCTTTTTGTCCGCCTGAATATTCCCCCCACAGACAGATCAGCTCCTTTTCTGGTAGCTGATTCACTTAGCTTTACTACTAATGGTCGATCCCAGATAATCCAATTACAGGCTTTTGGACAAAATGCTCGTTTTATCCGTGGAACAACAATTTCAAAAGATGTAATCTGGGATAAACAGTTTCCTTACCTCATCTATGACTCAGTGAGAGTTGTTTCAGGAACTAAGCTAACTATTGGGAGAGGGGCCAGAGTATACTTTCATAAAGGAGCCCGACTTTCTATTGCTGGTACGCTGAAAGTAGAAGGTACAGTAAATGACTCCGTTACATTTGCAAGTGATAGAAAAGAAAAGCTTTATTCAGAGGTACCAGGGCAGTGGGATGGAATATTTTTCTTAAAAACAAGCTCCAATAATTTTATTAACCATGCAACTATTAAAAATGCTCTTATAGGTCTAAGTATTCAAGAGGGACATGATGATGCAAATCCGAGACTTACTTTGGTAAATTCAGTAGTGAAGAATATGGAAGCTGTAGGCGTCCTTGGCTCTCATACCTCCATCACTGGCTTTAATAACTTAATTATAAATTGCGGTAAACACCTTATTTATTGTAACAATGGAGGGAGCTATAATTTTAAGCAGAACACTTTCGCAAACTATTACAGCTATGGAATCAGAAGTACAGCTTCTCTATTTTTTAGCGACTACCTATCATCAGGCCCGGGTAAGAGCACTAACCTCATTCTAATTAATAATATCATCTGGGGTAATCAGACTGAGGAATTAAGCCTGGATGAAAAAGGCCAGGAATTTGTTCGCATAATACGTTCGAATCTGATTAAGTCGAGGGGAAAACACCTTATAGAGGGAACAAATATTTTTAATTTAGATCCGTCTTTCAGGGATTTAAACAGACTAAACTTTAACCTTACTACCAACAGCATTGCTGCTGACAAAGGAGAAAACCTGAGCTCAGACCTTGACTTTCAGAGCTGGTTAAAGCTGGATCAAAACAACAGACAAAGATTATTCCCTTCAGATCTAGGCTGTTACGAAATATTCTAATTTTTTTAAAAAATATCGTAACCTTTTTATGTGTTATCTAGTAAAAGTAATCGAGAGCGTTAATTTAGATAGAAAGAGCTGGAAGTCACAAACGACCAGCTTTTTCTTTTTTTATAGACCAGCAATCTGGTGCTCTCTTAAAGAATTTCATTGTGTTAGTGCGAACTGGACAACGTTAGCTCCCATCCTTAAAGCTTTTTGCCTGGTTTCTTCAGAATCTCCGGTATAAGTTCCTGCATCCTCCCAACCATTTCCAAGATCACATTCATAAGTATAGTAACACACTAGTCGACCTTTATATATCAAAGCAAAGCCCTGAGGCCGCTTCCCATCATGCTCATGAATTTTGGGAAGTCCTAGTGGAAACTTAAATTTTTGGTTGTATATAGCATGAGAACTAGGTAACTCAACAAAGCTCAATTCAGGAAACACTTTTTTCATCTGAGGCCTTATAAACTTATCTAATCCATAATTATCATCTATATGAAGAAAGCCACCCGCTATCAGATATTTTCGTAAGTTAAGCACTTCCTGATCAGAAAACTTAATGTTTCCGTGGCCAGTCAGATATACAAAAGGGTAATTAAATATATCATTACTCCCTACCTCTACAACCCCTTCCTCCAGATCCAGATTTGTTCCAAGGTTTTTATTGCAAAATTGAATCAGATTAGGAATAGCTGTTCTGTTAGCATACCAATCTCCCCCTCCACTATACTTCAATTTTCCCAACTTGTAGGTCGGTTGCGAAAAAGACAAAAAGCTTACTATAAACAAAAGGCAAGTAAAAAATAACTTTTTCATCAGGTTTCTATATTACAAGAGGTTTGAACACTTATATCTACCTGTTCAGAAAATTTACTTCAAAACAAGCTTCAAGCGCTGCAGTTTCGGTCCTCAGTCTACTTGACCCTAACGTAATCGCTTTAAAATCATTACTTTTAGCAAGTTCTATTTCATCTCCTGTAAAATCACCTTCAGGACCTATGAGAACCGTATAATGGCCTTCGAGCTGGATAGCTGACCGCAGTTCGAGCTTTGGTTCATCCAAACAATGAGCTATGAACTTATTGCCATAACCTGCCGATCCGACAAAATCACTATACTTAGTAAGTGGATTTAATTTAGGATGATACGCTTTTAACGACTGCTTTACCGCTGATGTAATGATCCTATTTAATCTTTCGAGCTTAATTTCCTTTCTTTCAGACCGATCGCAAAGGATGGGCGTTATTTCGTCAATTCCAATCTCTGTTGCCTTCTCTAAAAACCACTCAATTCGCTCAATATTTTTAGTCGGCGCTACAGCTATATGAAGGAAATGATTTCGCCGGTTAAACTCCCTTTTAACGTCTGTTATAAGCAACGTTGTTCGTTTTGGATTCGGATCGATGATTTCCGCCGTATAAAAGCCTCCCTTACCATCTATAAGATGCACGACATCCTTGGTGACCAATCGTAATACTCGAATACAGTGTTTGCTTTCCTCCTCGTTTAAGGTATAATTCTCACCATTAACATCAGGGGTATAAAAAAGATGCATAAGATTAATTAATGCAGATCAACAGCGTCTTCGGGATTAATCTCCAGATCTAGCTTAACAGACTCAATGTTTTGTTCAGTCTTCTTGAGGACAGTAATTGTATAGCCATAAAAATCCTTTCTCTCGCCAACTTCGGGGATTTTTCCAAAAATATCACTTACCAAACCTCCTACAGTATCATAATCCTCGTCTTCTGGAAGATCATGTGGAAGATATTCATTAACGTCATATATTGTTGCAGATGCATTTACAATAAATTCATGTTCCGATACCTTTTCGACAATCGGCTTCTCTTCATCAAACTCATCCTGAATCTCTCCAACCAGTTCCTCAACGATATCTTCAAGAGTAACCATACCCGCAGTTCCTCCGAATTCGTCAAGTACAATAGCTATCTGAATCCTTCTTAATTGAAACTCTCCAAGAAGATCGTTAATTTTTTTTGTTTCAGGAATGAAATAAGGTTTTCTGATAAGATCTTTTAGGATAAGTTCTTTATTGGCCGCTACTATAGGTAGAATATCTTTAGCATGTACAACACCTACAATTTTATCGATGGTATCGTCATAAACCGGAATACGTGAATAACCTTCCTTAATTATCGTTTGTAACAATTCATCAGAGGGAGTATTTATTTCAATACCCGATATTTTCGTTCGGGGAACCATGATATTCTTAACAACTCTCTCATTGAAATCGAAAACATTCTTAATCAGTTCATGCTCGTTGACATCTAATGCGCCCGTCTCTTTCCCCTGATCCAAAAGATATTGAAGCTCCTCAGAACTGTGGTTTGCTTCGTGTCCACTGATAGAATGAATACCGATTGCACGAAGTATTAAATTGGCAAACCCGTTAAGTAACAATATAAATGGTCTGAAGACCAGGTAAAAGAAATGCAATGGGAGAGAAACTCCCATCGTTATCCCAATTGGTTTTTGTATTGCCAGGGATTTAGGTGCTAATTCTCCAAAAACAATATGCAGTATGGTAATAATTCCGAAAGCTACTATTGGTGATATAGTCTCTGAAAACGAAGTAATTACCGCAGGACTTGCATTAAATGAGATTAGTATGTTACTAATGATATGTTCCATGACTTCCTCACCAACCCATCCCAGGCCAAGAGAAGCAAGAGTTATCCCTAACTGTGTAGCAGCAAGATATCCATCCAAATGTTGGAGGATATGCTTTGCTGTTTTTGCCACTCTATTACCTGATTTTGCCGAAACTTCAATTTGCGAAGCACGCACTTTTACAATAGCAAATTCTGCTGCAACGAAAAAGCCGTTCAGGAAAACAAGAAAGAATGTAAGGAATATCTGAAAAGCCATTATTTAGACATTAGTAACAAAAGTACTGTTATATAGTTCAATACTTTCCTGAATTATCTTATAGGCATATTCCCTGCCATGAAGCTGCTCAATAGTCACATTTTTATGTTCGAGCGCCTTATAGTCCTGGAAGAAACGAACGATTTCCTTCATTGTATGAGGAGGTAAATTTTCAAGATCCTCAATATAATTAACAGACATATCGTTCTTTGCTACGGCTATGATCTTATCGTCTTGTTCTCCATTATCAACCATATGCATTACTCCGATCACTTTAGCTTCTATCATAGACATAGGAAATACATCTACAGAACAAAGTACCAAAATATCAAGAGGGTCTTTATCGTCGCAATAAGTTTGTGGGATAAATCCATAGTTTGCCGGATACATCACCGAAGAAAATAGAATCCGGTCAAGACGCAAGAGACCGAAATCTTTGTCGACTTCGTATTTTGCCTTTGAACCTTTTGGTATTTCAATAATAGCAGTAACAGAATTAGGCACGTCCTCTCCAGGAGTTACTCTATGCCAAATGTGGTCTTTATCTTTAATGTCCATTTTATTTCTATTTGTTTTTTTGCGATAGGATTCTGCTTCTTATATAAGTCCAAATTAGTGGAACTGCAGTTACAACTACAAATCCAGCTATGATGTACATCAGATACTCATTAACTTGTCTCTCAAACTTCATCCCTAAAAAATATCCTAACAATGTCAATGAGACGATCCATAAAACTGCACCAATAATATTATAAATAGCAAATTTTATAAAATTAACATTTATAAGACCCGCTACTATAGGGGCAAAGGTTCTGACAATAGGGATAAAACGTCCCATAATCAAGGCAAAGGCTCCCTGCTTATTATAATATTCCTGGGCTGAAATGAGATAGGCCTTTTTAAAAAAGAAAGAATCGTTTTTCTTGTAGAGAACGGGTCCCGTCTTCTTGCCGAACCAATATCCAACGAAGTTGCCACAAATTGCCGCAAGGATCAGCCCGGCAATTAACAAGAATATGGACACGTCAAGCTTATTGGTAGCGACGAACATCCCTGCCAAAAAGAGTAAATAATCTCCCGGCAGGAAAAATCCAAAAAACAATCCGGTCTCGGCAAAAACTACAAAAAGGAGAACGTAAAATCCCCCTTCTTTAAGTAATATTTCCGGATCTATTAGCGAATGGATCGATTCCCAGAGTTCGTGCATAAGTGAATATCCGTAAATCTACGAATATTAATAATATTTTGTTTGAATAATCAAATGAGTCTTGTAATCAAATCAGGGTATATTCCAAGAATTACAGTAGCAATTGCAGAAACTGCCAAAACGAACTTGAACAGGGGAGACACAACCAGTTCGTTGCGTTCTGCAGGTCTGAAATACATTGCTATTATCACTCGGAAATAATAGAAAATACCAACTAAAGCATTTAAGACCGCAAATACAGTCAGGTAAATATGATAACCTGCTAATGCACGGCTAAACATCATAAGTTTTCCTATAAAGCCAGCAGTTAAAGGAATCCCAGCAAGAGACAACATTGCAATAGTTAGCGTAAAGGCAAGAAAAGGATTCTTCTTAGATATACCATTAAAGCTGTCAAAACTATCGTTTCCGACCTGACGCTGAAGAACTATTAAAACTGCAAAGGCAATGATGGAAGCAACCGAATATGCAGCCGCATAGACAAAAACAGAACTATCAGATTCGCTATTAAGAGAAATCATAGCAAATAGCATATAGCCAACATGTGAAATACTGGAATAAGCCAACATCCTCTTAAAATGCTGCTGGTAAACAGCTGTTACGTTTCCAACAAGCAGAGACAAAGCAGCGAATGTTACAAATATGGGGATCCAAAAAGACTGTACCGGAGAGAAGCATACCATAAACAAACGCAGGAAGGCTGCAAATCCAGCTGTCTTTACCACCGTACTCATGAAAGCGGTAACTAAAGCAGGCGATCCTTCATATACATCTGGAGCCCAGAAGTGGAAGGGAGCAGCACCAACTTTAAAGCTTAATCCTATAATCATCAACAGTATTCCTGCATAAAAAATGGGAGAAACCTGCTGTGGATTTTGAATTATATAACTGCGAATAGCCTCAAGATCAAATGAACCCGTTGCTCCATATAATAGGGCAACTCCGAATAATAGGAAACCCGTCGAAAAAGCCCCCATCAAGAAGTATTTAAGGGCAGCCTCATTAGAAGCAAAATCTTTTTTCTTAATACCTGCCAAAATATAGAGACTCACTGACATAATCTCAATCCCGATGAATAACATGGTGAGATTATGGAAAGAAACCATAACAATGATCCCGGCAAGAGCAAAAAGAATAACAGCGTAATACTCGGCAACATTTTCGCTTATCCTTTCAAAGTAATCCTTCGAAAGAAGGAAAATCAGAAGAGTTGATATGATAGTGATCGCAGAAAAAGCTACAGCATACTTGTCAAAAAGCATCATTCCACTGTATATTGGTTCTGCAAAAGTATCCCATTGGGATACTGCCAAACCTAAAGCTGCTAACAAACCTATTAAAGTTACCGGCAGCAAAGCTTGCTTCGCCTTAAACAGGCCAAGATAAAGAACAAGTATTGCTAATAAAGATATCGTAATTAATGCACTCATTTTCTATTTGTATCGATTGACCTTGTTTAAAAACTAGAAACGTTTCCAATCTTACCGTTTACCAAATCAATAAGAGATTTGGCCGCTGGCTCAGAAATATTCAATATAGGATTAGGGTAAATACCTATAAGTATAACCAGACCACAGATTATAAAAAGCACTACTTTTTCATTTGCGTTTATATCCCTGAAAGCCAGGGTAGCTTCATTTGCATCTCCAAGCATAACTCGTTGATACATTCGGAGCATGTAGACTGCGCCGAAAATAATTGTTAAACCTGCTATGGCTGCAGCGTAAATATTGTAATTATATACCCCCATTAACAAAAGGAACTCACCAATAAATCCATTTGTCAAAGGAAGGGCCACTGTTCCCAGAAGGACAATTAGAAACCCAATAGCGAAAGTTGGAGCAGACTTTGCGATCCCCCCCATTTTATCAGTGTCACGAGTATCCAGTCTTCTTATAATAATATCCAGGATAAAGAACATTCCTACAACATTCACACCGTGGCTGATCATTTGGATCATAGCGCCCTGGAGTCCATTGAGGTTCCAAACGAAAATACCTGCTGCTATAAGCCCTACGTGGCCTATTGAAGAATATGCCACTAATCTCTTTACATCTTTTTGTGTAAATGCAATTATTGAGGCATAAACGATTCCAATTATTGAGAGAACAAGAACAGTAGGTCCCCAATGAGCAAATCCAAGAGGAGCTACCGGAATAAGCCATCTTATAGCTCCGTAAATACCCATCTTCAACATTATACCCGAAAGCAACATCGTACCTGTTGTGGGTGCTTCAGTATAAGTATCAGGCTGCCAAGTATGAAATGGGAAAACTGGCATCTTTATAGCAAAAGCTAAAAAGAAAGCAAGAAATACCCAGCTTTGAGCACCAGCACTCAAAGAAGCCTGATAGAAGGACTGAAGATCATAGGTTTTATCTGCAGTTTGCTGAGCCATATAGATCATACCTACTAACATGATCAAGCTTCCCGCAACGGTATAAATGAAGAATTTAATATTAACCTTAATTCTATTAGGCCCACCCCAAATTGCGCAGATAAAATAGATAGGGATAAGGGCAGCTTCCCAACCAACGTAAAACAGGAATGCATCAAGAGCCGTAAAAACTAATAGAAGCCCAGTTTGCATGAATAGGATCAGGCCATAAAAAGCGCCGGGATTCTTATACTCGTGATTGAAGCTTGCCAGGATGATCAAAGGAATCAAACCATTTGTAAGCAATACTAAAATCATGCTAATCCCATCAATACCAACATTGAAACGAGAGCCCATAGAAAGGAACCAGGGGTAATCTACTGTAAATTGAGTACCAGCGCCTGGATCGAACTCAGATAAGAGATAAGCGGTTAAGCCAAGTGAAAACAAAGACCAAATAAAAGCTACCGTTTTAGCTAGTTCCAGTTTACCTAAAAGACCCACGATTGCTGCACCGACAACGGGCAGAAATATAAGGAGTAAAATAATTTCCATTTATTCTATTCTTATCCCTCTTGTTAAATATTTAAAAAGCCATAAGCTAGTAAAGCAACGATACCTGCTATCATCATGAAAATATAAAAACCTATATTCCCCGTTTGAAGTAACCTTAATCCCTTACTTGCTTCAGATGCTACCTTACCAAACCCGTTTACAATCCCATCGATTAAAGTTTTATCCACTATCCGGTAGAAAAACCCGGAAAGTAGGTTCAGTGGTTTAGCAATCACAAAGTCATATAGTTCGTCAATGTAATATTTGTTATAAGACAAATTAGCTAATGCGCCCCTATCGGCGGTATCAGGAACAGGTACGTGACCGTTCTTAGAATACCGAACATAAGCAATAATGGCCGCCATCACGGCTCCAATTACTGAAACAGCCATAAGCACATACTCGGTATTATGATCAAGTACTGCTGTTTCATGAACTTTTGTAGAAGATGCATAGAAGACAGGTTCAAGGAACCTTGCTAACCAATGGTTCCCATGAAGCACTTCCGGCACACCAATAAAGCCCCCCACAATTGACAATATAGCCAATACGATTAATGGAAAAGTCATTGACCCTGGGGACTCATGAAGATGCTCCTCTTGTTCTTTAGTCCCTCTGAATTTTCCAGAGAAGGTCAAAAACAGCATTCGGAACATGTAGAAGGCAGTGAACATAGCTCCAACTACTCCAAGTACCCATAACAGTTTGTTGTGTTCATAGGCATGTGCAAGTATCTCGTCTTTAGAAAAGAATCCAGCGAATGGAGGAATACCAGAGATTGCAATAGTACCGATTAGCATTGTAGCATAGGTAATTTTAAGCTTAGAACGGAGCCCTCCCATAGATCTCATATCCTGCTCATTACTAACTGCATGTATAACCGATCCAGCGCCAAGGAACAGCAAAGCTTTAAAAAATGCGTGAGTAATCACATGAAAGAAAGCTCCCGTATAGGCACCTACACCTAAACCTAAAAACATATAGCCGAGCTGTGATACAGTTGAGTAGGCTAATACCTTTTTAATATCTGTTTGGGTAATCGCTATTGTTGCTGCTAATAAAGCAGTAGCAATACCAATTATCGATATGATATTAAGAGTGAAAGGGGCAAGAGTAAACAGGATGTTAGATCGCGCTATCATATAAATACCAGCTGTAACCATAGTTGCAGCGTGAATTAACGCAGAAACTGGAGTCGGACCAGCCATGGCGTCCGGTAACCAGGTAAACAAAGGAATTTGAGCCGACTTTCCTGTAGCCCCAATAAATAATAGTATAGTGATAAGGACTATGATATTGTTATTGGGAGCAAGGTTAGCTGCCTGTGAAAAAACAGTGCTAAACTCGAGGCTTTTAAACATTGAAAAAATCAGGAAGATACCAATCAGGAAACCTAGATCTCCTATCCGATTCATCACAAAAGCCTTTTTGGCTGCGCTGGCATATGATGGATTGCTATACCAGAAGCCTATTAGTAAGTATGAACAAAGTCCAACACCTTCCCAGCCTATAAACATTACCACATAATTTGATCCTAAAACAAGTAGCAACATAAAAAACACGAACAGATTCAGGTAAGCGAAGAACTTAGCGAATCCGGAATCGTGATGCATATAGCCGATCGAATACACGTGAATAAGGAAGCCAATTCCCGTCACAATTAGTAACATCAATGAACTAAGAGGATCTACTTGAAAGGAGAAGGAGATTTTAAGGTCTCCAACCTGGATCCAATCAAATAATGGATATACAACTGATTTTACTGCACTGTCATTAAGTTCAGTAAAAATACCGATGCTAACTATAAACGAAAGCAAAACCATTACGCTGCCAATAAAACCAACAGCACTTTTTGGCAAAACATTCCGCCCCAATCCGTTTATAAGGAAACCGATAAGAGGTAATAAGGGAATCAACCAGACTAAATGTGTAAACATGAACGCTTTGTATTACGTTTATCTAAAAGCTTTAACAAAAATTATTAGGAGTTACCACTTCAACCGATTCAAGACATTGATATCAGTCGAATTTGTATTCCGGTATATCATTACAATGATCGCCAGACCAACAGCAACCTCCGCTGCAGCAAGTGCCATAATAAAGAAAACAAATACTTGTCCAGATGCATCCCCTCTATACGCCGAAAAAGCAGTTAGAAGAAGATTGACCGCATTCAGCATCAACTCCACGGACATAAAGATCACAATAGCATTCCTGCGTATAAGTACACCAATTACTCCTATTGTGAAAATAATAGCACTGAATAAAATATAATGATTAAGAGGAACTCCCTGAATAGATTGTATAACTGATTCCATTTTATTTACTTAGGGTCTTTTTTAGCTAGAAGAACGGCCCCTACCATCGCAGAGAAAAGCAGTATAGAGGATACCTCAAAGGGTAAAAGAAATTCATTAAAGAGAACCTTTCCAAGGTTCTTAACTAAGCCAATGCCTGGATTTTTCAACACTATTGGAGCAGAAGTATCAACCGCCCTTAAAGACCCAACCAAGGTTACTAATAAACAGAGTCCCGCTACCACTCCCGCAATCTTAATCAAATTAGACTTCATCGGTTCCGTATCCTTATTAAGGTTCAAAAGCATTAATACGAAAAGGAAAAGAACCATAATGGCGCCCATATAAACAATAAAATTAACTATTGCCAGAAACTGAGCATTTAATAATATGTAGTGGATTGTAAAAGTGAAAAAGGTTACAATCAAGTACAGTACACTATGAACCGGGTTCTTGGAAAAGATTACCAGTAGTGAAAAAAAGATTGACAGAAATGCTACTAAATAGAATAGGTTCATTAATTCTATGATTATGTATAGCCCCACTTGGGGGCATTGTTTTAAGATTTAAAAGGGGATTCTACTAACTTATCTTTCCCGTAAATAAAGTCTTTCCTAAGGTAATCTGCAGTAACTACAGGACCATCAAGATAAATCGCTTCTTTCGGACACGCTTCCTCACATAACCCACAGAAAATGCAGCGAAGCATGTTCACTTCGTATACAGCAGCATATTTCTCCTCCCGGTATAAATGCTCTTCTCCCTTTTTCCTTTCAGCAGCTGTCATTGTGATGGCCTCAGCAGGACATGCTAAAGCGCAAAGCCCACATGCAGTGCAACGCTCCTTCCCATTTTCATCTCTCTTTAGGGAGTGCATACCCCTCCAATTCTCAGAAACAGGCCGGGTTTGCTCCGGATAAAATACCGTTTCCTTCTTTTTAAACATATGGCGAAAAGTAATGGCCAAACCTTTGAATATGGAAGGAAGATAAATCCTTTCCATAAAGCTCATGGGCTTCTGCTCTAATACTTTTTTTCTGTTACTTAATGATTCCATCTATCCTCCTTCTCCCTTTTGGGGTGAATCTCGCTGTATTTATAAATAGTTGATTATATTAATAACGATCCCGGTGATTACGATATTTGCAATGGCAAGCGGAATCAAAACTTTCCAACCCAAATGCAATAATTGGTCGTAGCGAAAACGCGGAATGGTCCACCGGATCCACATGAAGAAGAAAATAAAGAAGAATATCTTCATAAAAAGTACCACCACTCCTAGTATAGCTGCTAATGTAGGTCCGAATGCAGAACTAGCCAAATCCATAAAAGGATAATTATACCCACCCCAATAAAGAGTAGCCATTACGGCAGAAGACACAAACATGTTGATATATTCTGAGAAAAGGTATGCTCCCAGCTTGAAACCAGAGTACTCCGTATGATATCCTGCCACAAGTTCGTTCTCACTTTCGGGTAAATCGAAGGGCGTCCTGTTACATTCCGCAAACGCGCATATAATGAATAATAAAAAGCCCAGCGGCTGCTTAAAGAAGTTCCACGTGAAATATCCGCCATCCCAAATATAACCACCCTCCCAAAAACCATGTTGTTGGGCTGCAATATCTTTAAGCGATAATGTCCCAGACATCATCAATAGAGCAATCAGTGAAAGTCCCATTGCAATCTCATAACTAATGTTTTGAGAGGCTGCACGGATAGCTCCCATTAAAGAAAATTTATTGTTTGATGCCCAGCCTCCGATCATTATACCATAAACACCTAAGGAAACAACACCAAAGATGTAGAGAATTCCTACGTTAATGTCTGTCACCTGCAGCTCAATTACACGTCCGGCAACCTCTATTGATTGCCCCCATGGAATTACAGCACTGCCTATACACGCGGTGAGTAAAGCCAAAGATGGTCCTAAAATAAATAGGAATGCACTCGACTCAGCAGGTATTATTTCCTCTTTGAAGAACATCTTCCCGCCATCTGCCAGGGGCTGCAAAGACCCGTGCCAGCCTGCACGATGTGGGCCAACACGGCCTTGAAGAAAAGCTGCAATTTTACGTTCAGCAAGAGTGGAATACGCAGCTACACCTAATGATATAGCGAAAATTACTGTTACAAGAACTACCTTTTCAATTAAAAATGCTACTTCCATTAAAGTTTAGTTGACCTTTCAAATTGTTCTTTATTCGCCTCCAATAACGCTGGATTTTTTCTCACGACAGAAGGAGGCATGAGCTGCGTATAATGGTTGGCCGAAATCACAGAATGCGGATTTATCTTTCTTGGACCTTCTATAACCCAATCACTGGTTTTTTTGGTATCAAATCGGCAAGTATTACAAATGAATTCTTCTACCTCTCCGTACTCATCCTTCCGGGCAGTTACCCGGATCACATCCTCTCCTTTATACCAGAGTGTAACTTTACCTGAACAAGTAGGACAATCGCGATGAGCATCTACCGGTTTAGTGAACCAAACCCGGTTCTTGAAACGGAAAGTTCTATCGGTTAACGCTCCAACTGGACATACATCTATCACATTACCTGAAAAATCGTTATCAATCGCTTTCTCAATGTAAGTCGATATTTCTGCGGCATCGCCTCGCCCTAAAATTCCGTGAACACGTTGTTCTGTAATTTGATCAGCTGTGTAGACACACCGGTAGCACAAGATGCACCGTGTCATGTGCAACTGAATCTTATCACCTATATCAATACGATCAAATGTTCTCCTTTCAAACTCATAACGTGTAGCTTCGGAACCATGCTCATATGACAGATCTTGCAGGTGACATTCACCAGCCTGATCACAAACAGGACAATCAAGAGGGTGATTAATAAGCAATATTTCTACAACACCCTTTCTAGCTTCTGTAACTTCCGGAGAGGTAATGTTCTGCACTTCCATTCCATCCATTACAGTGGTTCTGCAAGAAGCCACCAGCTTAGGCATCGGACGAGGATCTTTCTCAGATCCCTTACTAACTTTTACTAAACAGGTCCGGCATTTTCCGCCACTACCTTGTAGTTTGGAATAATAACACATGGCAGGAGGTACTATATCTCCTCCAATTTGACGAGCTGCATTCAGGATTGAGGTCCCTGCTTCAACGTCAATTGTTATTCCATCTATCGTAACTTTAACTTTATCAGACATGTTAAAGGTTTCCTCTCAAATTAACTTGCTGCAACATTTTCCAACTTTGGAAGCGGATCTGCGTAATGTGCAAGACCATAGTTCCTGCTTACGGCTTCCTGTGGATTTGTTACATGCCATTCAAACTCATCCCTGAAATGACGTATTGCACTCGCAACTGGCCACGCGGCTGCGTCTCCAAGCGGACAAATAGTATTTCCTTCAATCTTCTTTGATACATCAACCAAAAGGTCGATGTCGCTTAACTTACCATGCCCATATTCAAGCCGGTGCAGTACTTTCTCCATCCATCCAGTTCCTTCACGACACGGAGAACATTGTCCGCAGCTTTCATGGTGATAAAACCTTGAGAAATTCCAGGTATTACGTACAATACACTGATCTTCGTCGTAAGCAATAAAGCCTCCGGAACCTAACATTGTACCTGAAGCAAATCCCCCATCTGCTAATGACTCGTAAGTCATGAGACGAGGCTCATTATTTACAGTTTTTAAAATTAAATTGGCCGGTAGGATAGGTACAGAAGAACCTCCTGCTACCACTGCTTTCAAACGCTTGCCGTTTGCTATACCTCCACAATACTCTTCCGAGTAAAGAAATTCCTCGACAGAAACACCCAACTCTATTTCATAAACACCGGGCTTATTAAGATTACCAGAAGCTGAGATCAACTTAGTTCCAGTACTTCTTCCTAAACCGATCTTCGCATACTCCTCTCCGCCGTCATTGATGATGGGTACAGTAGCAGCTATAGATTCGACGTTATTTACTACTGTCGGACAATTATACAAACCTGAGATCGCAGGAAAGGGAGGTTTAATTCTCGGATTTCCACGTTTCCCTTCCAATGATTCAATTAATGCAGTTTCTTCACCACAGATATAAGCTCCACCTCCGGGTTGAACATAAAGTTCCAGATCAAATCCAGAACCCAGGATATTCTTACCCAGAAATCCAGCGTTTTTTGCCTCTGCGATTGCCTTTTCCAGAATACGAATTTGAGGCATCATTTCGCCTCTGACATAGATATAAGAGGTATTTGCGCCAAGAGCAAAACTAGACACAATCATCCCTTCAATTAAGGCATGAGGAATATGTGTCATCAAATACCTGTCTTTAAAAGTACCTGGCTCTGATTCGTCGCCATTACATACCAGATACCTTGGTTTACCCTCTGGTTTGGCTAGAAAACTCCATTTCATACCAGTTGGGAATCCCGCACCTCCGCGACCACGTAAACCGGATTTCTTTACTTCTTCAACCACGTCTTCAGGGGACATTGCTCGCAGCACTTTCTCAACAGCGCGGTAACCACCTTTCTGACGATAGACTTCAAAAGTGTTAATTCCGGGAACGTTTATATGTTCTAATAATAATTTACGTCCCATTTCTTAATTGATTTGAGGCTTTTCGACCGTTTTCAATCTTAAACTATCAATTAACTCATCAACTTTAGCTTCATTAAGGTTCTCGTAATAAGTATAGTCAGGACCAATCTGCAGCACAGGTGCCATTCCACACGCGGCCAGACACTCTACTCCTCTCCAGCTGAACAATCCATCCTCAGTCACCTCACCCTCCTTAACACCTAATTTCTGCTCAATATATTTCATCATCTTATCAGCTCCCACAATACTGCAGGGCCCGGTTCGACAAACCTCTAAAACATACTTTCCTTTAGGTTCGAGGAAAAACATGGTATAGAAAGTAGCCACCTCATAAACTTCGATTGGCTTGATGTCAAGATAGTCGGCTACCTTATTCATGGCCGGCGTACTCACCCAACCATATTCAGCCTGAACAAGGTGAAGAACAGGCAACAAAGCCGATTTCTGTTTTCCTTCCGGATATCGGGCTACAATCTCGTTGAACTTTGATATAAGTTCTGGACTAAAAATTACTTCTTCGGTATCAGATATCTTAAGCATCTAATTCTCCTGCAATTACGTTTAAACTACTCATGTTGATGATAGCATCAGAGAGAAGCATTCCGCGACTCATCGGAGCGTACATCTGATAGTTTATAAAACTTGGACGGCGGAAGTGGAGCCTGTAAGGAGCCCGTCCTCCATCGCTGATCAGATAAAAGCCAAGTTCTCCGTTTGCTCCTTCTACACAATGATAAACTTCAGCCTTCGGCACATCTACTTCACCCATCACTATTTTGAAATGATAGATCAGCGCTTCCATGTTATTATAAACCTCTTCTTTAGGTGGGAGATAGATCTCGGGAACGTTTGCGTGGAAAACACCCTTAGGCTCCTTCTCAATTTTATCCAGAGCTTGTTCAATAATCCTCAAGCTCTGCCACATCTCCTCGTTCCTTAATATATAACGATCGTAAACATCGCCTGTTGTTCCAACTGGAACGTCGAAATCGAAGTCCTCGTAAGAACTGTACGGTTCATTTACTCTCACGTCGTAATCCAAACCAGTAGCTCTTAAAATGAGGCCCGTCCAACTATAATTTAAAGCAGTCTCCGTTGTTACGGGAGCTACTCCAACTGTGCGATCCATAAAGATCCTGTTCCGGTCAAACAAGTTCTGGAACTCCTTCAATGCTACTGCATAATCTTTTGTAAACTTACGGATCTTCTGAAAGGCAATATCATTGAAATCTCTTTCAAAACCACCAATACGACCTATATTGGTCGTTAGGCGGGCTCCGCAGATCTCCTCATAAATTTCATAGATGTGTTCGCGCTGCTCCATTAAATACAAGAAGCCTGTATAGGCTCCAGTATCAACGCCCAAAATCCCGTTACAGATCAGGTGATCAGCAATACGGGCTAGTTCCATTACAATAACGCGCATGTAGTCAACACGCTTTGGCATTTGTATGCCAAGCATCTTCTCGACCGTCATATGCCATCCCATGTTATTTATCGGTGAGGAACAATAGTTTAACCGATCAGTAAGGGGCGTTATCTGATAATAAGGACGGTGCTCAGCAATCTTTTCGAATGCACGGTGAATATACCCGATAGTCGAAACTCCGCTTATAATCTTCTCACCATCCATCTCCAACACGTTCTGAAATACACCGTGCGTTGCAGGGTGCGTAGGACCAAGGTTTAACGTAGTCGTCTCCTTGCGGTCCAGATTTTCTATAATAGCGGGTTGATTCATGTTATCTTCCGAAGAAAAAGTCTTTTTTATCTACACGGTTAGGATCCTCAAGAGGAAACTCTTTCCTCATGGGAAATGCCGTCATATCATCAACATTTAAAATACGAACCAAATTCGGGTGACCTTCAAAATTAATCCCAAAAAAGTCAAACGTTTCACGTTCCATCCAATTAGCCCCCTCCCATAGAGTAGTTGCAGTAGGTATCGTAGGATTTAGATCAGGTAATGACACTTTGATCCTTACGCGAACATTGTTCACAAAACTGTGGAGATGATATACTACAACAATAGGAAGTGAGTTTTCCGGGTAATGAATAGCTGTAATATCAGTCAGGAAAATGAACTGAAGTTCCTTATCTTCCTTTAAAAATTTCAGAATATCCTGAATATCTTCTTTTGTAGTCTCGAAAGTTAACAGGCCATAAGGTTCTGCCGGAACAGATATCTTTTCTCCGAACGAATTACTTAATTTTTGAAGTACAGCCTGATTGCTTATTTTACCCATTTACTGGATTCCGTATTTATTTAATAGTTCTTTATATTCCGGGGAGTTCCGGCGTCTTAACGACTCGTTTCTCACCAGGTCCTGTAATCTCAGAATTCCATCAAGAAAAGCTTCAGGCCGAGGGGGACATCCGGGTACATAAACGTCGACAGGAATTATTTCATCAATACCCTGAAGCACTGAATATGTATCAAAAATACCTCCACTTGAAGCACATGCACCAATAGCGATCACCCACCGTGGCTCTGCCATCTGAATATAAACTTGCCTTAAAACGGGCGCCATCTTCTTTGCAATCGTTCCCATTACCAATAACATGTCTGCCTGACGCGGCGAAAATGATGGTCTTTCAGAACCAAAACGGGAAATATCATAGTGATTTCCCATCGTAGCCATAAATTCAATACCGCAACATGATGTAGCAAACGGTAAAGGCCAAAGGGAATTAGCACGTGCTAAGCCAATAACTTTATCGAATGATGTTGCAAAAAACCCTGACCCCTCAATCCCTGCTGGGGCTTCTGCTAATTTTATATCACTCATTGTTAGTCATGATTATAAAAATTCATTTCATTTCAAGAAATGAATTTCAAAGTTACAAAATAGTGTAGTTTAATAGCTGGAAAAGCAGTCTATTTAGAAACTGTCTAACTAATCCCAGTCCAACGCCTTCTTCTTGATGATGTAGATGAAACCAAGAAGAAGAGTTCCCATGAAGATAAACATCTCTATAAGACCTTCGAATCCAACTTTACTAAAGTCGCGGAAGTTCACAGCCCATGGGTACATGAAGATCACTTCCACATCAAATAATACAAACAAAATTGCGACCAGAAAATATTTGATAGAAAAAGGCTGACGAGCATTTCCAACAACTTCTATCCCTGATTCGAATGGCGTTAGTTTTTCCTTGGTTTTGCGCTTGGGGCCAATAAGGTGGGTTAATACCATTGTAAAAACCACAAATCCTAGAGCGACAAGCATTTGTATAATTATTGGGACATAATTAACAGCAGTGCTTTGCGTTTCCATTAAATTAAATATCGTTGCTGCAAATATAAACTAAAAGAGCCGGAATAATCCGGCTCTTTTTTCTCTTATTTAAATTTTTTATTTACTACCACCAAGCGCTTTCATCGCATCAGCAGCATATGAATTGGCTGGATCAAGGCTTAGGGTTTTATTGAGGTATTCTTTAGCTTTACCTGGGTTAGATTGAAGATAAAATCCTGCAATGTTATTGTAGGCATCTGTCAGGTCTCTTTTATTTTTAGGGTCTGTCAGATTCTCAGGCTTTGCACTTAATACTTCTACATACTTTTCGAAGTAAGGAACTGCAAGTCCTTTCGGGTTCTTCTCGTTATCCAGGTAACGGTTAACTCTTGCGCGATATAAGTAAGCTAACGCGTAAGTTGGCGCCAAGGTATTAACTTTACTGAAAGCAGAGTCTGCTTGAACTAACAAATCTTTTGCCGCTGCCTTTTCAGCAGGAGCTTTTCCTACATAGTCAAAGTAATTTGAGTATCCCACGTAGAAATAATCAGTTACAGTATGGCTGGTAGTCGGACCCTGAACAGCCAAAGCATACAGTTTCGCAGCATCACCATACTTCTTGTCTTTAAAAGCCGCAGCTCCCAGTGTACTAAACTCTTCAGCTAAAGTAGAGTCCTTATCAATGGCTTTCGAAAGGTTAGTGTAAGCTTCAGGATCTCCTGTTTTCAACTGTGCCTTTCCTAAGTAAGCATAGTCCCAAGCAATCGTTCTCCTGGGTTCAACTTTAGACATAAAGTCTTTTAAGGCTTGAACGCTGGCAGGATAATTTCCATTCTCATAAGCTGAAATCCCTAAATAACGGTAAATTTTAGGATTTGAATTATCTTGCTTCACCATCTCCTGTGCTTCTTGCTCAAGAGCCTTCCAGTCTCCCTTGTATACTAACAAGTCTGCATAGCGTACTCGCGAGTCTACAGATCTATCCGTATTATCAAGATACTTCTTATAATTATCCACTGCGGCTTGTAGTCTCGCATTTTTCTCAGCTTCCGGTGCACCAAAACTCCATCTTAGATTAGTCTCAGCTAATTCTCTATATGCAGGTCCGTATTTAGGATTGATAGCAAGAACGCTGTTAAACTCATCTGTTGATTCTTTAAAAGCCTTAGTCATACGATTAAGAACGCCAAGCTCTATTTTGGCTCTTAATAAATTCTTGTCAAGTTCGAAAGCTGTACGGTAAGCGCCATAGGCCTCTCCGTGTTTCTGCTGACCACGGTATAAATCACCCAGGGCCAGGTAAACCTCTGCGTCCTTCTCATCCATGCTCTTCGCCTTCTCAAGATACGTCTGCGCGGTTGTATAATCAGGCTTTTCAGAAGCTATTAAAGCTTTAGCCGCATATATATAAGGATCGTTATCCTTTTTAGGGGCAAGCGACACAGCCTTCTCAAAATTGCCCTTCGCTGCAGCAGCGTTATTATTGATAAGATCTATTGCACCTAAACCGATATAATTAAAGGCATCTTTCCCATCGGCAGTTACACCCTTGGTAAAAACAACCTTAGCTGAATCAACATAATCTGTTTTTAAATATACGTTACCTAAAAAGAAATAATTCTCAGGAGCAGCAGGTTGCGCTGCTATAAGCTTTTTTAAGATTGATTTAGCTTGCTGATATTGCTCCGCATCTATTGCTTTCTTTGCATCAGCAATATTTTGCGCAAAGGCTGATGTACTCACAACACCCGCTATCAGACCTGCTTGTAATGCCTTTTTAATTAATTCCATAAGTTCAATTATAATTTTATTTAATGAAGATTTCTCTTGATGGTAGGCTGTCCGGCAGCAATCCTGATTTTAAAACAATCCTCTGACCCCTTTCACTAGCAAGGAAAGAAGCAAATCCCGTGCCCAATCCAGGTGTACCCTGACAGTTAATAATATACAAATTCCTACTTAACGGATATAATCCTAACGCAAGATTACTCTGTGAAGGTTTATAGAAAGCATCGCTTCCAGGCAGTCCCTTCAAATTCTTAACTTTCAAAATTCTTACATCTTTCACCAACTCCTCCACATCCTTCCCTGGGCTTTTTATCCAATTAACTCCTATAACACCTAATGCACCTTTATTATTGTGTACATACTTAATTACTTCAGAGTTTGAATTCAAGGCATATATTCCTGTAGCCGGTAATTGATCAACTTTCGCAAGTTCTTTTAAGTACCTCACAGTACTCGAATTTGCGTTGTCGAAGACAAGTTTTAATCTTTTGCTTTTACCCTGCATGGTCGCAATGAGCTCTTCTACTGTTATTGTAGAATCTACCATACTCCGATTAGCAATAAGAGTAACTGCATCCACTGCAAAGCGGTTCATCCGAATCTTAATTCTTTTTGACTCGAAAACTTTAGCTTCTTTAGGTAACAATGCCCTTGTCATGATCGCAATGTTTACTTGATTAGACAAGAAGGTATTTAAAAGTTTATTCTCTGGCTGAAAAATAAATTTAATCGTTGCACTTTGATAACTATTGCTGAATACGTCATATTGATCTTGCACAATAGGTGCCAGACTTTCATCAACAACAATCTGGGTGGAACCAGAAACGGCTGTTTCTTCGACACTGGTCTTATTACTCTTGTTTTGACATGAAGCCAAAACAAAAACAGTCAGAGCTATAAGCAATTTAATCTTCGTCATCATTACTTGTCGCTGAGTTCTTCATTTCCCAAAAAAACCTAAATAAAGCGTAAACTATCAGTAAAGCACCAAAAGCGATTTGATAGGGACGGTCGATGTTCAGTGTAAAGAACTTTGTAAAGATGACCAGCAGCCCTAAAACAAGGAAAAACGCAATTCTGATAAACCTAAAAACAAACAGAAATCGCTTTTCGGGCGATTTCTGCTGACTTTGTCTGTATGACATTGTATTATTTTATTGAGCTTCTAAGTTCAATACGATTGGAATAGTATAACTCACCCGTACTGGACGGCCATTCTGAATACCAGGATTCCACTTTTTAGATTTCTTAAGAACCCGAATAGCTTCTTCCCCTGTTCCCATTCCTAGATCTCTTACAACTTTGATGTCAGTAAGACTTCCATCTTTCTCAACTACGAAGTTCAAAATTACCCTTCCTGATACTCCCTGCTCTTTCGCAGCAGCTGGATAGTTGTATGATTTTCCTACATATTCGTAGAATTTATTCATACCCCCAGGGAATTCTGGCTGAACCTCAATGTTAGCTACTTCATACACGCCGTTATCTTCTACAACAGCAGCTTGTTGAGTAGGAGGAGCTTCACCTACAGGTTGATCGATACGAACCTCAGCATTTGGATCCCCTTCAATGGTTTTCTGTCCAGGGTCTTTAACTGCAAGTTCTTCCTGACTAGGTGGCTCTTCTTCACGTACCTGCTCTGCCGGTACAACAACCGGAGGTGGGAACCTCACTTGATCCACACGTGGTTTCGGTGGCTCTGCTGCCGGAGGCGGCGGAGGAGCCTGCTCATCGACAGGTGGAGGTGTACTTAACACAACCTCTGTCTCTATTATTCTCTCTTGCTCTTCTTCCTTTTCGCCCATCAAGCTTTTAATCTTAGCGGCGATTAAAGGAGAACTAACAAGCAAGATAAAGCATATAGCCCCTATAACCAGAGACTTATTGGTGGTTTTGGCATTCTCTTTACGAAGCACATATGCTCCGTAAGCCTGATTTCGTCCTGTAAAGACTACGTCAAGCCAAACCGGGTTAAAAATATCTAACTTTGCCATTTTCTTCTTTTATGGTACAAATAACTAGTAAAGTCCGTCTCGCTTTAACAAACCAATTTCCGGCTCGCTGATGTCTACAATTGCGTAAGTACCACCACCAACACCAATATTAGTGATTTTCATCTCGTCAAGGATATCTACCAGGTTCTTGTAGTTTGCTGCATCGCTAGCTTTAATAAGTACGATTAAGCCTTTTCCGGTTTTAGATTTGATCTCTTTAGATTTTTCTAAAAGAGCTTTCCTAATCCCGTTCTTTCCGTAGTTATCAACCTGGGGAGATGTTAGTGGGTTATCAACCAAGCCAATATACCATTCCAAGCGATCACCCTTACCAAGGAGGATGGTCATAGTGCGGTTATCAGCAACGTCGAACTTATCGTCTGTTTTTTCGTCTTTATCCGGCATTGCAAGGTCCATCGCTTGTGGCTTTGCAAGTGTAGTGGTAAGCATAAAGAATGTGATCAGAAGGAACATCAAGTCAACCATGGGAGTCATATCCACACGTGCACTCTGCTTCTTACTTCTAACCTTGCCACCCTTTTTCTTACCTCCACCGGAGGTGTCTAATTCTGCCATTTCTAATATTTTATAAGGGTCGAGTTAATCGAGTCCTTCTAGTGAAGTAATTAAACTAAATTTGTTTACCTCTTGTGACTGTAGAATGTCAATGATCTTTTTAACTACTTTGTAGTTTTCTTTTGAATCCCCTTTAATCGAAATTCTCAATTCTTTATCATTTAATTCTTTAGTAGCATACCGGGCGTTATAAATCCACTCACGCAATTCAGAAGGGTTTCTTCCTACAGAATCAGTAGGGATTCCTACCTGAACGCCTTCTTTATTTCTTTTATCGTTTGGTAAAGCGATTAACTGTTTTAACTGCGAAATCGGAACTCCGAAGTTATCCATTAAAGAAAAGCGCTTCTTCTCCTGATCAGTAAACTGGATATTATAACGTTCAGCCATTCTTTCCAGCATGCGTATGCGAACAGGCTGCCCCGCAACACCAAAGAAAACTTTTCCCTGCCCAATGGTAAGGGTAGCTATATCAGTGGTTGGTAATTTAATTTTAACAGTCGACGAAGGAGTATCCACCGGCAGTGGCTCAGGTTGACGTGCAGTAGCTGTTAAGATAAAAAAGGTTAACAGCAGGGATGCCACGTCACACATCGCCGTCATGTCGATTACTGTGCTCTTTCTGGGAACTTTAACTTTAGGCATCTTTTTATTTTATAATTGATTCCTGTATGCTTTTATATAGTGATGAAAAAGTCCGGGAGATTCCATAAAGTCCCGGACAAAACTTTCACTAAATTTTATTTATGAGTACTTGCGTATGTCTGTACAATTGAAAATCCTGCTTCATCAATTGAATAAGTTAACTTATCGATTTTTGAAGTAAAGATGTTGTACATGATAATTGCAACAGTTGATGTAGCGATACCTGTTGCTGTATTGATCAAGGCCTCAGAGATACCATTCGCAAGAGCAGCCTGGTCAGGAGCACCTGCAGTAGCTAACGCAGCAAATGATTTGATCATACCTGTTACTGTACCTAATAGACCTGTTAATGTACCTACAGAAACCAGAGTTGCAATGATTGTAAGATTTTGCTCCAACATTGGCATTTCAAGAGCTGTAGCTTCTTCGATATCTTTTTGGATTGCTAATGAAGCTTGTTCGATATCTAAGTTCGGATCTGCTTCAACCTCACGGTATTTCTTCAGACCTGATTTGATTACGTTTGCTACTGAACCTTTTTGTTTATCACACTCTGCTACTGCAGCTTCAATATTTCCGTTTGATAGAAATCCTTGAATTCTCTTAACAAATGCTTCAACATTTCCAGTACCTGCAGCTTTGCTGATTACAAAGAACCGCTCGATTGAAAACACGATTACCATTAATAGCATACCGATAAGGATTGGAACGATGATACCACCTTTGTAAACCATTGCGAAATAGTTTCCTGGAAGTGGGTGGCCTTCTGGATTTCCACCTTCAAAATTTGACGGACTTCCCATAACAAATTTCCAAAGTAGAACTCCAATTACAATGCAGAATACCATTGTAAGACTTGCAAAAATACTTGAACCTGAGCTTTCTTTCTTAGCTGTTGTTGGTTTTGGTGCGGTTGCCATTTTCTCTTAAAATTTAGTTTTAGTTTTAGTTTTTAATTATAGTATATAAAATTGATATGCTAAATAAGTAATTGCCTTTTGGCAAAAAAAATCTTCTTTTTTCAATTATAAAACGCGCAGCTAATTTTCATCTTCTTCTATCAGCGGTATCGTCAGATTGGGCAAAGAGATGCTATTTCCCCTTGATTTGCCGCCTCCTCTATATTATTTTACAATGAAAACTATTTTTTTCTTTAATTACAAGGCGCAATATAAACAGATTTCAATTAAAAAGTCAAAAATCCATTACAATTGAATCTCAGTGCGGATTACCCTCCCACTTTCTTAACTTTGTATTCATTTTGTTTTAACAATTCAATAACCTTATCCCTGAAATCCCCCTGAATAAGTATCTCACCATCTTTTGCCGAACCACCTACGCCGCATTTTTGTTTCAAAAACTTACCCAGTGCCGCAATATCTTCTTCTTTTCCGACAAAACCAGTGACCAAAGTCACAGCTTTCCCTCCTCTTTGCTTTTTATCTAGCTGAACTCTCAAATCCTGCTGTTTAGGAGGTATAGTAATCAGTTCCTCCTGCGACTCATACTCATAGGCGTATTCCGGATTGGTAGAATAAACCACGCCACTGATGTTCTTGTTTTTCTTTGACATCATTATTTAATGTAAAACTTTTAAAGACAATGGTTTTATGTTAGCTAGTATATCTCCGTTCACCCTTCGCGGTTCTCCGTCTAAATGAATCACTTCGGGAGTGTCAACATTCGTAGTCTTTATACGTATATTTTTCCCTTTTATTATTTCAACATATCTCGATTTCTCTGAAGTTTTACTAAAAAGATGATAAACCATTACCGGAAAATGATACAGCGGAAAGGGCTTTACTATGCATAGATCCAGTAATCCGTCTTTTAATGAGGCTGTTGGAGAGATATAAGCATTATTACCATACTGGGAAGAATTAGCGATACTGATCATAAAGGCATCCCGCTCCATCCTCTTCCCATCTATCTCAATCAGGTACTTTTTGGCCTTATAATTTAAGATTTCATTAAAGGTCGTTTTTACATAGCCTTTGAAACCTCGCTTCGGCAAAGTAGTGAACTGGTAGCTAATCCGGGCATCGAACCCTACTCCGCCCATATTGAAAAACTTGTAGCCAGCTAACTCTGCTGTGTCAATTACCTCTATTTTAAAACGATTCAGAGCCTTTAAAGCTCTGTCCGTCTTCAATGACACATTCAGGGAACGAGCCAAGCCATTACCCGAACCGAAGGGAATGATCCCCATAATACTATTTGTTCCTTCTACTGCAGAGGCAACTTCATTGATAGTACCATCACCGCCAACTGCCACTATAACATCTACACCTTCACTTGAGGCCCTTTCAGCTAAAGTAAAAGCGTGACCAGCCCGTTGCGAAAACTCGAATTGCGGATCATACAACTCAGGATCCAGGATCTTATCAGCAAGAGATTGAAAATTTCTCTTGTTCTTCCCTCCTGATATGGGGTTAATAATGAATAGTATTTTCTTCTTTAACACTATAGCGAAATAAGCTTTAATTTTTCATAAATTAAAAATTATTGTACTTTCGCATTGCAAAAAAGGTGGATTGATTTGCTATGCCAGTATACTGGCTCTGATTGCAACCACGTAAAAAAAAGTGCTAATCTATTACTATTTTTTACTTCCCTGCAATCCGGCGTCCCCCTTAAATAGAACATTTTAACTCAAGTTTTTATGCCTTATTTATTCACGTCCGAATCCGTTTCAGAAGGGCATCCTGATAAAGTTGCCGATCAAATATCAGATGCTTTAATCGATAATTTTCTTGCATGGGACGCAGACTCTAAAGTGGCCTGCGAAACCCTGGTTACTACCGGTCAGGTGATATTAGCCGGAGAAGTAAAGTCCAGTACTTATCTCGATGTTCAAAGGATAGCCCGGGAGGTAATTAAGAAAATCGGCTATACAAAATCAGAGTACATGTTTGAAGCGAATTCCTGCGGTGTGTTATCTGCTATTCATGAGCAATCAGCTGATATAAACCAGGGAGTTGACCGTAAAGAAAAACAAGAACAAGGAGCGGGGGATCAGGGGATGATGTTTGGTTATGCCACAAATGAAACCGACAATTACATGCCTCTTGCACTCGACCTTGCACATAACTTGCTGATCGAACTAGCTGCATTAAGAAGAGAAGGTAGCGATATCAATTATTTACGTCCCGATGCCAAATCTCAGGTTACTATCGAATACAGTGATGATCATAAGCCTATCCGAATTGATTCAATAGTGGTTTCTACTCAGCATGACGAATTCGACACGGAAGAAAACATGCAGAAAAAGATCAGGGAAGACATCATAAATATTTTGATCCCCAGAGTTAAAGCGAAATTAAGCGCTGAACTTCAGGTCTTATTCACTGATCATATAAAATACCATATTAACCCTACGGGTAAATTTGTAATTGGCGGGCCTCACGGTGATACTGGCCTCACAGGCAGAAAGATCATCGTAGATACTTATGGAGGAAAAGGCGCACATGGCGGCGGTGCATTTTCAGGTAAGGACCCCTCTAAAGTTGATCGTTCCGCAGCTTATGCAACTCGCCATATTGCTAAAAATCTTGTAGCAGCAGGCATTGCTGACGAAGTATTGGTTCAGGTTTCTTATGCTATCGGAGTTAAAGATCCTATGGGCATTTATGTAAATACCAATGGAACTTCTAAAGTAGATCTTACAGATGGAGAAATCGCGCAAAAAGTTGGAGAACTATTTGACATGACTCCTTTTGGAATAGAAAGCCGCTTGAAACTGAGAAATCCTATTTACTCAGAAACCGCTGCTTACGGACATATGGGAAGGAATCCTCAGATTGTATCAAAAACCTTCGAAGGAGCAAATGGAGAAAGGCGAGAGGTTGAAGTAGAGCTCTTTACCTGGGAAAAACTAGACTACGTTGACAAGGTGAAACAAGCCTTTGGAAAATAATTTGAAAGCCTCCTGCCAAACAGGAGGCTTTTTCAATTTGTATCTCCTTTTAATATTTATAAATACACTACTTATCAGCAGATGGTTGACGAAACAAAAAACCCCTGGACTACGCTTTCGGGTAAGGAAATTTATGATAATCCCTGGATTAATGTAACCGAATATCAGGTTATAAACCCCTCAGGAGGAAAGGGAATTTATGGTAAAGTGCATTTCAAAAATTTTGCACTTGGTGTCCTTCCGTTGGATGATGAAATGAATACCTATCTGGTAGGGCAATATCGCTACACTTTAAACCAGTATTCGTGGGAAATACCTGAAGGTGGAGGCCCTTTCGGTATAGAACCTCTTGAATCGGCAAAAAGGGAACTGTTGGAAGAAACGGGACTTACAGCCTCTGAGTGGACGGAACTTATGCCATTCCATCTATCCAATTCCGTTTGTAACGAATTCGGATACATCTATCTGGCACGGGGATTAAAACAAGGCGAAGCAGAGCCTGAAGAAACAGAAGATCTCCAAATAAAACGACTTCCATTTGAGGAGGCATATCAGATGGTTATCGACGGAAAAATAACTGACTCTCTTAGTGTTGCTGCTATACTTCGAGTTAAGATCATGATCCTTGAAAATAAAATATGATACCTGGCTGGAGACTGCTCCTACTTGCTCCAGCTATTCTTCTTTTTAATGAGATCTATGGCCAGGAGATGATGAATGATCAGGTAAAGTTTGAGGATTACTTTGAAACACTAAGCAAACAGCATTGGACTAAGGCCTCACATACCTTCGAAAATAACCTTGCTTACTTTTCAGGAAGAAATCTTTCTGTTAAAGATGGCAGGCTCTATCTCATGTTAGTACAGGAAGCACGGAAAGGAAAACCCTATTCTGGTGCTGAAATCCGCAGCCGGCAAAGTTTTAGATATGGAAAATTTATAGCCCGTATAAAACCAGCAACAGGGGAAGGCATAATTTCAAGCTTTTTTTTATATGACACAAAAGGTAAGGCTCATGAAGAGATTGATATTGAGTTTACCGGAAAAGACAAAAACTTAGTTCACTTTAACCATTGGGTTAACGGGAGAGAAAACCCTGCTCATTTTAACTTGAATTTTGATGCATCGAATAGCTATCACGAGTATTCTATTTTGTGGTTGCCTGATTATATTTGTTGGGAAATTGATGGAAAAGAGGTTTATAGAACAACCAAGAATATTCCACAATCGGAGATGAGACTGATGTTTAATATATGGGCATCAAAAACCAACAATTGGGCAGGAAGCTTTGATAAAGCTCATTTGCCTGCAACTTTAGAAATCGATTACATTAAAGTATATTCATACAAGGAATGAATAAGTTATTAGGATACCTGTTTTCACCACTACAATATCTTGTTTACGGACTTTCGTTAGTTATCTTTCACCCATTACAATGGCTCTGCCTGAAAACGGGAGGCTATAGCGCACATAAGAAGTGCGTGGATATCCTGAATTTTTTTCTGATTAGTTCTTTTTATTTTGCAGGTACAAGAGTATCCTTTAAAAACCCTTATACACTTCCAACTAACCGTTCAATCATTTTTGTCGCTAATCATCAAAGCATGCATGATATCCCTCCATTAATATGGCATCTGAGGAGGTATCATGCCAAGTTTATTTCAAAGATTGAACTAACCAAAGGCATCCCAAGTGTATCCTTTAATCTCCTTCATGGCGGAGGGGCAAATATCGATAGAAAAGATCCTAAACAATCGATAATGGAATTGATGAAACTGGGACAGAGGATGAAAGAGAACACCTGGTCTGCAGTGATATTTCCAGAAGGCACGCGATCTAAGACCGGGGAAGTGAAATCCTTTAATACAGGCGGAGTTGCTGCACTTTTAAAGAAAGTACCCGATGCATTAATAGTACCTGTCGCCATTGAAAACGGATGGAAGTTCGTCCAGTACGGGAGTTACCCTTTGAGTTTCGGGGAACATTTGAAATTCACAGTACTAGCGCCGATCGAGCCTAAAGGTAAGCCGGTAGAGGAAGTGGTCCTGGTAGCAGAGAACCTTATTCGCGAAAAAGTAAATGGATAAGCGATTACCTTATTAAATATTCTTATCCTCTATTTGCTTAAAAAAACTATCCCGATAGGTATCACCGATGGGGATAATCTTATCAGCGATCTGAATCCTGCTTCTCTCAATACTTTCAATTTTATCAATAGAGATGATATAGGATTTATGAACCCTTGCAAAACGGCCTGATGGTAATACCTCTTCCATTTTTTTCATGTGCTGAAGAGTTATTATGCGTTCTGCCGGTGTAAAAATGGATATATAATCTTTCAACCCCTCTATGTACAAAATATCATTTATGTATATTTTCTGAATCCTGTGTTCTGTTTTCACAAAGATAAATTCAGGCGATTGACTGGTGACCTTCTCTGCAACAGCAGCTACCACGGGTTGTTGCACCGAAACTTGGACCTGAACCTTGCTTACCGCTTTATAAAAACGGTCGAAGGCAATCGGCTTCAATAAGTAATCACAAATATCCAGCTCATATCCATCCAATGCATATTGTGAATAAGCTGTCGTTAAAATTACTTTACATTTTCCATTAAGGATCTTTAAGAACTGTATTCCCGTCAGTTCTGGCATTTGAACATCGAGGAACACCAGATCGACCTGATCCTGCTGAACTATAGAAAGAGCTTCAAATGCGCTTGTGGTAGATTTTATAAGCTCGAGAAAAGGCACTTTATCGATATAATCTACAAGGATATCGAGCGCTAAAGGTTCATCATCAACGACAAGGCAGCGTATCATTTTATAAAACTAAAGATAATTCAGTACAATAGGTAACTTCCCTATCCGTAATATTTAAATAGTACCGGTCAGGATAAAGAAGGTCGAGGCGCCTCTTAACATTATTTAACCCAATACCACTGGTCAGATCTTTATTATGTGAATTTTTACGGTTGATAACGCTAAAGTTAAGCCTGTCACTAGTGATTTTAATATGAATTTCAATTGGATGCTGGGGATCAGAAGCCACACCGTGTTTGAAAGCATTTTCGACAAATGCTATTAGTATTAAAGGAGCAATCTTTTTATCATGATCATCACCCTCCACACTGAGGTTTACATAAGCATCATTTTTAAACCGCAACTTCTGCAGTTCAATATAATTATCAAGATACCTCAGCTCCCTGGCCAGATCAACCCTAACCTCATTACTTTCCTGAAGCATATAACGCATAATTTCTGAAAGCTTCAAAACAGCCTCAGGAGTTTTATCAGAACGCTGATAAGCCAGGGAATAAATATTATTTAAAGAGTTAAAAAGGAAATGGGGATTTATCTGCGACTTTAAAAAAGCCAGCTCGGCAGCTAACTTTTCTTTTTCAAGACTTCGTTTAACCTTCTCATTTACAAACCAATCTGTGCTGAATTTGAGAGCAGTACTGGTAAATACGAAAAAAGTACTTGTAAATACTGAAGCTATATAATAATCCCTGAAGCCAATAGCGCCGCTTGTTTGACCTCTTACCAGAATTGTATCACTAAAAACATTTGCCAGTCCATATTTAAGAAGGCCCGAAACCAGGATCAGTCCTATAATACTGGCGGCACAGGCAAGGTATTCACGGGAGTTAAGGTACCGGGGAAGCAGGTAAAGGTAATTGATATAGAAAATAGCAATATTACAGAAACCAAAATAGACAAAGATAACCAGCGCTTCACTAACCGATCCTGATCTGCTACTTATAAAAACAAAAAAAAGCAACAGGACCAGCCAGATTATTGCATGAAGGAAAAATTGCCTAATTCTACTCATCTTCACAAAAATAGTTCAATCATGAAAGATTTGGAGTAGAATTAGACAAACTTGTCCTTTTTCTCGGCCAATACCTTAAAAAGTATCAGCTGACTTAAGCAATTTCTTCTTTGGCCTCTATCAATTCAAAGCACTCTTTAGCAATTTCAAGCTCCTCATTAGTTGGAATAACCATCACTTTAACTTTTCCTTCGGGGAGACCAATTTCACGGTTTTCTTTCGAGCGTACCTTGTTCTTATCAAGGTCAATTGTAATTCCAAAGAACTCCATATCTGTACAAACCATTTCCCGAAGAGCAGCATCGTTTTCACCAACACCCGCAGTAAAGACAATGGCATCGAGACCATTTAAGGCAGCTGCATAAGAACCAATAAACTTCTTGATACGGTAAGCATACATATCGTAAGCTAACTTCGCATTCTTATCACCGTTTGCAATAGCTTTCAAAATATCACGCATATCGCTAAAGCCTGTTAATCCTAACATCCCACTACGTTTGTTGAACAATGTATTTACTTGTTCGATATCATATCCTAATTGAGATACCATATGGAATACAACAGAAGCGTCAATTGAACCGGTACGTGTACCCATGATCAGCCCATCAAGAGGAGTTAATCCCATACTGGTATCTACACATACACCAGCATTAACTGCGGCCATGCTACATCCATTACCCAGATGAATCGTAATGATCTTCGCAGCAGGATTTTTAAGGTAACTCAATGCCTGAGCAGCCACATATTTATGACTGGTACCGTGAAAACCATAAACACGGATACTATTCTCTGTATAAAGGGATTCAGGAAGTGCATAACGAAAAGCCTTTTCAGGCATTGTTTGATGAAACGCTGTATCGAAAACAGCTACCTGAGTTGCTTTAGTAAAGATTTTTTCTGAAACAGTGATACCAATATAGTGGCCCGGGTTGTGCAAGGGAGCTAAGGTAGAAAGACGTTTGATCTCTTCTTTAACTCCTGGGGTGATCACCGTAGTTTTAGAGAAGCTTTCCCCTCCATGAACGATCCTGTGTCCTACAGACTCTATCTCTTCCGGATTCTGAATAACACCTATTCCAGGTTCAGTAAGGAGCTTGCCAACCTCCTTCATACCCATTTCGTGATCAGCGTACTCAAGCACACGTTCAATCACCTTCTCTGTTCCATCCTGATAAACCTTGTGAGTAATAATTGAGTTTTCAAGACCGATACGTTCAACTAACCCACTGCAGATAGGACTCTGATGAGGCCATTTGAAGAATTGATATTTTATAGAGCTGCTACCGCAGTTAACAACGAAAATATTCATGTTAAAAAATCGATTTTAAATTAAAATTATTCTTGTGCTTGTATTGCAGTGATGATTACAGTGTTGAAGATATCATCAACCGTACAACCGCGACTTAAATCGTTCACTGGCTTATTCAAACCTTGAAGCATAGGACCGATCGCTAATGCGCCAGTTTCCCTTTGAACTGCTTTATAGGTATTGTTACCTGTATTCAGGTCGGGGAAGATTAGCACACTTGCCTGGCCGGCAACTTCAGAATTCGGAAGTTTCTGCTTACCAACAACTGGATCGACAGCAGCGTCGTACTGAATAGGGCCTTCAACTTTGAGATCCGGACGAGTTGCTTTAATAATTTCAGTAGCCTTCCGAACTTTATCTACATCCTCCCCCACTCCTGAAGTACCAGAAGAATATGAAAGCATCGCAATCCTTGGCTCTATTCCAAATTTCTGGCTTGTTTCTGCAGAAGAAATTGCTATTTCTGCTAATTGTTCGGCAGTTGGATTAGGGTTAACTGCACAATCGCCAAAGACCGAAACACGGTCAGGCAGACACATGAAAAATACAGAAGACACTGTAGAAATACCAGGTTTGGTTTTAACAAACTGCAAAGCTGGTCTTATGGTATGCTGAGTTGTATTTACTGCTCCTGAAACCATTCCATCAGCAATTCCTTTGTAAACCATCATAGTTCCAAAGTATGAAACGTCAGTCATCATATCCCTGGCCATTTCCATATTTACATTCTTTGTTTTGCGAAGTTCATAAAGGGTCTCCACAAAATCATCGTAGTATTCAGAATTAGCAGGATCGATAATGTTAATCTTATTTGGATCGATGGTAAGCCCTAAACGCTTAATAGAAGCTGCTATTTCAATAGGCTTTCCGAGCAATGTTATCTTGCAAACTTCCTGCGCTACCAAACGCGCAGCAGCTTTCAAAACACGTTCATCGTGCCCCTCTGGTAGAACTATGTGCCTGGATTGACTCTTCGCCCATTTGGTAAGCTGATACTGGAACATGTGAGGGGTAATTCCTTCTGGTTCAAAAGTAATGATCCGCTGGTTAAGAGCCTCTACATCCAGGTATTTATCAAAGATATCAAGAGCAAGTTGAATTTTCTTGGTGTTGTCCGGGGAAATCCGCGGTTTTATCGCTGCAATTTCAGTAATAGTCTGAAATGTTCCAGTTGGGACAGAAATAATAGGCACTACTGTTTGAAGTCCTTCAATCAGCCGGATAATTGGCTCTTCCGGCATAGATCCAGCAGTAAGTACTATACCCGCCACCTTAGGATAGCTGGTTGAAAGATTAGCCTGTAAAGATCCGATAACAATATCACCTCTGTCACCAGGGGTTACAATAAGTACATTTTCTTTCAGGTGGTTAAGGAAATTAGGAACATGCATTGCACCCGTAATAAAATTATCTACTTGATTAGGCAAATACTCATCTCCAAATAAAAGCTTCCCCCCTAAACTGTCATAGATCTCCTTCATTGTAGGATTCTCAAGGCTTTTATGTTCTGGAATAACTGCCAGAATTGAACCCGGGTCAAGTTGCGATTTTAGAAGCTCCTGTACATCCTCCAATTGTTCAGCTTTAACCTTATTTACAATTGTAGCAAGCACCTGTACCTCTCTAGATTCGAAGTTTTTATGAAGCGTTAACGCAGAATTGATAATCTGTGCTGTAGTCTTCTCCTTACCGCTTACAACCACAATCACCGGAGCACTTAAGTTCTTAGCAATAGAAACGTTGGCTTCAAATTCAAAAGCAGCCCCTTCTCCAACAAAATCGCTTCCTTCAATAACGGTAAAATCATATGTCTCTTCCAACTGCTTGTACTTGCTGATAATGACATCGATCATTTCTCCCTGAGTATCGCTTTCAATATGATGAAGCACTTCCGAGCGGGTAAAAGCATAAATATCTTCGTAATTAACGGGAAGACTAAAGTGTTGCAATACAGTTTGCACATGAACGTCTTTCTTCTCCGAAGGATGGTAATTTATGATAGGCTTGAAATATCCAATTTTTCTTGCCTTACCTAATAGCATATTTATAAGGCCCAATACAACGATCGATTTTCCACTATAGGGTTCGGCGGTTGCTACAAAAACGGTTTTAGTCATCTGCTTATTAAATTATGGTGCCAAATTAGTAGCATTGGCAACATTAAAGAATGATGTGTGTCATCGCAAAAAATAACAATCCTAATTTATACTTCTAAATTGAACTTTAGTTTTAGTCGAGAAGATTTTAGATTTTTTTAAGCAAAGGATTAAATTATAGCTGAGACCTATTCCACTGTCCCTTTCTATAGAGTACTTGAGTAGTATCTTCGTAGTTTCCCTGAAGGATATATAAATGGGATCAGAACAATTATCGCTATAAGGTCGGTATAAGATCGCTATAAGGTCACTGTAATATCGCTATAAGGTTAGTATACTTAAAATACTGCAGAAATATTAGCTCTTGCTCTGCAGCAAGAGCTCGAGGATTACATTAGAATAGAGGTTTACCTGTTTTCATATAAACTGCCGCATTAACAATAAACATAAGAATCTCAACAGGAATTCCAATGTTGTAAAGGAGTTTTCGTATGTTATTTTTATGGATGATCTCATACTGGGTATTGAGAACCTTGTTTACCACCTCAACAGAAACTTCAAGAACAGCTAATCCAAAAATCAGGTTAAATAAAATTATTTTCATTTATTAAGTCGACAAATAGTTCAAAATTACTTTAAAGCTTCTGCACAGATCTAACCCCGCCAAATAGCTTTGAATATGTCTTCCTCATCATCATTATTCAATGATTGAAAAGGTAAAGGTTGTGAGCTAACAATCCGAAAAGATCCCGCTCATCATACAGGTGCAAAAGTAAAGAAAATCAGAGGGATACGAAGAATTTTTGAAATAAAAACAAGAAAGCCTTGCAAAACTTGCAAGGCTTGTAATTTTCTGCGGAATGGACGGGATTCGAACCCGCGACCCCATGCGTGACAGGCATGTATTCTAACCAGCTGAACTACCACTCCGTTCTCCCTTTCGGGTGTGCAAATATGAGTTTTTAAAATGATATGTCAAAACAGAAATGTGAGATTTACCTAATTTTACATCTAACTGTCTGCGTACGAGTGAGAAATTGTTAAAAGATAAATTTCAGAATGTATGAAGTTTTAAAAATAACCGTAATCCTAATCTACCAATCCGCTTCTAGTAGCCACATACTTGTATCGCTCAAATTCACGCTTGATCCTCAATCAGGAGAAGTTTTCTATTTTTTAAGAAAATAGACACGCACAAAAAAAGCCTCTTAGATCTTCTCTAAGAGGCTTGCGGAATGGACGGGATTCGAACCCGCGACCCCATGCGTGACAGGCATGTATTCTAACCAGCTGAACTACCACTCCGTTCTCCCGTTTGGGACTGCAAATATGAGGTTTTTACATTTACTTCTCAAAAAAAAGTGAAACTTTTTATCCAGCAAATTCAAATCCTTGATTTCCAGATTATACTGTCTGACCTTCCTTCATCTTCTCTGCATTCTCTGCAAATTGAAGAGCGTCTATAATTTCCTGAATATCTCCATCTACAATCGCTGGAAGGTTGTAAAGTGTTAATCCAATACGATGATCGGTAACACGGCCTTGAGGGTAATTGTAAGTACGGATCTTCGCAGAACGGTCTCCGGTTGATACCATACTTTTACGCTTTGCAGCTATATCACCGGTTTGTTTTTGCACCTCCAGATCATAAAGGCGGCTACGAAGCATCTCCATCGCTCTTTCCCTATTACCTAACTGAGAACGTTCAATCTGACAAACTACTACCATTCCTGTTGGTTTGTGGGTTAGCTGCACTTTGGTTTCAACCTTGTTTACGTTCTGACCACCTGCACCTCCTGAACGTGAAGTTTGCATTTCTACATCCGCAGGATTCAGGTAAAAGTCAACCTCTTCAACCTCAGGCAATACTGCTACAGAAGCTGCAGACGTGTGAACACGGCCCTGGGTTTCAGTATCAGGAACACGTTGAACCCTGTGAACGCCAGATTCATATTTCAATGTCCCATAAACATCTTCTCCCGAAACCTTAAGGATAACCTCTTTATAGCCTCCTGCTGTACCTTCAGTAACATCCACCACTTCAACTCGCCATCCTTTCTTCTCAAAATAACGAGTGTACATGCGATATAAGTCACCAGCAAAAAGTGCTGCTTCATCTCCACCAGTTCCTCCACGTATTTCGAATACAGCATTTTTAGCATCCTGAGGATCTTTAGGAATAAGCATTACACGGATCTTTTCCTCAAGCTCTTCCTTTTGAGGAACAAGCTCATCCATCTCCATCTTTGCCATCTCCCGAAGCTCCTCGTCTTTCTCATTAGATAAGATCTCCCTGTTCGCCTCAATATTTGAAACTACATTCTTGTAGATTTTGTACTCATCTACGATCTTACCCAAATCTTTATACTCTTTATTCAATTGGGTAAAGCGCTTCATATCGCTCATGGTAGCAGGATTACTAAGATCCCTTTCCACTTCTTCCCAACGGAGTTTTATTGCCTCTAATTTATCTAACATGTTATTAATTGATAAGTCACAGTGCGCTAATTATTTGCTGAATTGAACAGAGTAGCCAATCAAAGTAATCGCACCGTTTCTAAAGGGCACAAAAGTACGGGTTTTTGCCCAATTTCAGAGCAGGTATTATTCATTCGGCTTACTTGCTCAATTAAATTCAATTAATGCTCCCTGGCTTCCGTTACTTCTTCTTGAAATCCTTATAAAACAAATCGATCTGATCCCTACTTAGTTGGCGCCCAACAAGTAGAGCATGCCGGAAGGTTAGGCTCTCACCTTTCTTAATGCTGAGATTCAACTTCTCTTTCCCATTTGTATAAAACTCAGCTCCAAGAGGGTTCATTGCAAATAAACCATACCCTCTGGACATTAGAAAAGCAGGGTAGTTCACATTTCTGGGATGGTCCATTAGCACCAGGGCAACCTGCTTTCCGTTTATCTTACCCGAAAGCTTCAACCACTCGGCTCGCGTTCCGAAGACTGCTTCGCCCGAGATTCCACTACTACTCTCATACATCCCTGTAGTAATGACTTTATCAACAACCCTGGTTCGCCTGCCCTCTGAATTTATTACTTCTACTGGCTTATCCGAAGGGTGTTCGAGCTGCCTTGACACCCGCATTCCAAACAATCCCTCCTTATTATCTTTGAGAGACACGTCAACAAGACCTGTTAACTTCGTTATTCTGGTGATTAATCTTACCCCATCCTCTTCAGAAAAGGCATATAGTGTCTCTTCGGAGATTACTGGCTTCGCCCCCGGATTAAGCCAGGAAGCTTCAACTTTTATTCCAGAACTTCCATTAGCTGTTCTAACCACAGAAACCTGTTTAACCCTGATCGTGCCATAGGCCTTCTTGTTAGTATCTATTTTAGTAGAATTATTCCAATAATCAGCTCCGTTAACATCACCATAATTCAACCATACCCCTATCTGGTGTGGGTGGTCAACCTGGTCACCAACCATAGGATTAACAGGATACCCCCGGGTAACAGCAATACCTCCTATCGCGTTAACGGGATAGAGGAGGTGTTTTTTAAGACTGTCTGCATAAAGCAAGGAGGTAAAAAGACTATCATTGATTAGCACATCGAAACGTTTCTGTTCTTTGTGCTCTACAATTTTAACTCGCCCTGCAGTCTGAGCAAGGGCAGATTGAATAAATATCAGAAAGACTAAGGATAGCCATTTATTTCCCTTCTTCATTGTTAAGGATACTATAGATTTTTACTCCTTGGTTAGTTAATACAGCTAGTCGTTTGTTTCCCTCTCCCACTTGCAAAACCTTTTCATCAAAAACAGCTAGTGTCTGTATCCCTGTTTCGTCTGATTTGTAACAATTCCATTGTTGATCCTTCACCATAAAGATCGTATCACCTTTAACCTGAAAGCTGCTTATTAGTCCGGTTTTAAGGGCAGTTAAATAATTACCAAAACGATCGAACTTTAAAAGGCCCTGCTTAAAATCATAAATATAAACAAACTGATCAGAAGCATGCATTGCAAGGGGTTGCAAAGGAAAACCTGTCTGTTGATAGAGGTTAACCGACTGCAGTTCATTCCCGAACTGATTGGTTAATTTCCAAATCTGCTGATTCAGTTGATCATACACCCAAAATCCATTTGAATTAGCTGTTGCTATTAATGAAATAAATAATGACGCATCATGAGCAAAATTAAACCGGGTAATTTCATTGAGATTATTGTTCAAAACAACAGCTTGTTGTATGGCAGGGTAAAACAGCAGTACGCGCATTGGGTCGGTAACATCAACATATGCTAGTTTCCCGAAGGCTTTGTTGCTATAATTCCAGAGTAGTTTACCGGCACTGCTATATTTGAGCAATTGATCTGTTGGAGTAATCAGGTATACATTATTAAGATTATCGATACTGAGGGAGACTGCAGGAGTATCTATCTGAAAAGCTTGTTGCAGTTTATATTGCGCTATCCCCTTCTCAGCTTTTGAAAAGCCAAAGAAAAGAAATAATACAGCCAGCAACTTAAACCTCATTATCAACTTATAATATCCTTGCTTAAGACATGGTTAGCAGGAACACCTTCCGGGTTTTCAAAAAAGCGGAGATACATTTCTCCGTCTTCAAAAACCCCATAAGAATTATATCCCAACCATTCCCCCAGATTAACATAACGGGATTTCTGAGGAAGACTTATATCAATAGGAAGATGGCGGTGACCGAAAATAAAATAATCATAATGATCTTTTTGTAGAACCTCTTTGCTGTAGGTGATCAGCCATTCCTGCTGTTCTCCCATAAAACTTTCCTTTTTCAATCCTGTTGCCCTGCTATGGGCAGACCAGGAAAGTGCAATCCCAATACCTAAATTTGGATGAAGCCTGGCAAATAACCACTGACACAATTGACTCCTGAACACCTTTTTCAAAAATTTATACTTTGCATCTCCGGGCCCTAGGCCATCCCCGTGATGGATATAAAACTTCTTTCCTCCCCGCTCTATCACTAACTCATTTGACACAATTTGAACACCCAGCTCCTGGGTAAGGTATCCAAACATCCACATGTCGTGATTCCCTTTAAACATAGTGATTTTTACTCCTGCGTCTGAAAGCTCTGCAAGTTTTCCCAGAAACCGAACAAATCCCCGGGGTACCGCTCGCTTATATTCAAACCAAAAATCAAAAACATCCCCTACCAGGTAGAGTTCGGCTGCATCGCCTTTAATTGTTTCAAGCCATCTAACCACTTTATCTTCTCGATAGCGGCTTAGCTTGTAGTCAGCAACTCCCAAATGAAAGTCAGAAGCAAAATAAATTTTATTACGTTCGGGCATCGGAGGTAAAAGTACGAAGATGTCAGGAAAATTGTAATTTGCAACAAAACAAGACGTTTTTATGTATCTCTGAAGAGTTTTCTATGAATAAACTTGGCATGCTATTTATTTTTTCCTGCGTTACTTTTGCCGGAATTGCACAATCGAACAAAAAGATGATCAGTTACCCAAATACTAAAAAAGACAATACTAAAGATATCTATTTCAATACTGAAGTTCAGGATCCTTACCGCTGGCTTGAGAACGACCAGGCAGACGACACCAAGTCATGGGTAATAGAACAGAATAAAGTAACACAGAATTATCTTGCTAACATACCATTTAAGGATAAGATCAAACATCGCTTAGAGAAGCTCTGGAACTACGAAAAATACAGTGCTCCATTCAAGGAGGGCAAATTCATATACTTTTTTAAGAATAATGGATTGCAGAATCAGGCTGTGCTTTACCGGCAACAGGAAGGCAAGGATCCTGAGGTCTTTTTAGATCCAAACACTTTTTCTTCAGACGGTACAACCTCTCTAGCAGGTATAGAATTTACAAAAGACGGAAGTCTTGCTGCTTACCAGATCTCTGAAGGTGGCTCAGATTGGAGAAAGGTGATCGTTATAAAAACAGATGATAAATCACAGGTAGGACAATCCCTGATCGATGTAAAGTTCTCCGGACTTGCATGGAAGGGAACCGAGGGTTTTTACTATAGCAGCTATGATAAACCAAAGGCTGGAAGCGAGCTTTCAGGCCTAACCCAATATCACAAACTCTATTACCACAAACTTGGAACACCACAGGGTGACGACAAGCTGATATTTGGAGGAGAAGCCACACCGAGAAGATACATTGGCGGATCTGTAACTGATGACGAGCGCTTTCTGGTAATTACTGCCGCTAATTCAACGACCGGGAACGAGTTGTACATCAAGGATCTTAGCAAGGCTGAAAGTAACATCATACCGGTTATCAGTGACATGAAGAATGAACATGATATCCTGGATAACCTTGGCAACACGCTGTATATCGTCACCAATTTAAATGCTCCTAATAACAAAATAGTAACAGCGAATGCTGCTAGCCCGGCTCCGTCTAATTGGAAAGACTTTCTCCCAGAAACAGATAATGTTCTAAATGCGGGCACCGGTGGAGGAAAAATATTTGCGAATTACTTGAAAGACGCTACTTCTCTTGTACAACAATACAACATGCAAGGTGAACTGGAAAGAACTATAACCCTTCCCGGCGTAGGAACAGCATCGGGTTTTGGAGCTAAAAAAGAGGAAAAAGAGCTGTACTATACCTTTACCTCCTATGTTTACCCACCAACCATCTTCAAATACACCATAGAAAACGGTAAATCGGAAGTTTATAAAAAATCTGGTGTAAAATTCGATCCTGAAAGATTCGAGTCAAAGCAGATCTTTTATACCTCGAAAGACGGCACCAAAGTTCCAATGATCATAACCCATAAAAAGGGTTTAAAGCTCGATGGTAAAAACCCCACGATCCTTTATGGTTATGGAGGCTTTAATGTAAGTCTTACTCCAAGCTTCAGCACGGCAAATATTATACTGCTTGAACAGGGTGGTATTTTCGCTGTCCCTAACCTTCGAGGCGGGGGAGAGTACGGAGAGAAATGGCACCTTGCTGGCACAAAGCTGCAGAAACAGAACGTATTCGACGATTTTATTGCCGCTGCAGAATACCTGATCAGTAACAAGTATACATCGAAAGACTACCTGGCAATTTCCGGAGGTTCCAATGGAGGATTACTTGTTGGAGCATGTATGACTCAACGCCCTGAATTATTTAGAGTAGCATTTCCAGCTGTAGGAGTGTTGGATATGCTTAGATACAACAAATTTACTGCCGGTGCAGGTTGGGCTTATGACTATGGAACTGCAGAAGATTCAAAAGAAATGTTTGAATACTTAAACCGGTACTCGCCCTATCAGGCCTTAAAACCAGGCGTAAATTATCCTGCAACTCTTGTTACCACTGCAGATCATGATGACCGGGTAGTGCCAGCCCATTCTTTTAAATTTGCTGCCCGCTTGCAGGAATTTCACAAAGGCTCCAATCCGGTGCTGATCAGAATAGAAACAAAAGCAGGGCATGGAGCGGGAAAGTCAACCGCACAGATCATAGCCGAACAGACTGACAAGTTCGCCTTTATGTTCTACAACATGGGTGTTGATTATAAAGATTAAGACGATCAGTGTTATTTTCCGAGTTAATCACCCAGGGTCTATGCTCTTACATCTAACTCTTAAACACCATTCAAATTTAAAAAGCTCCCCGTTTAAGGGGAAGAGGGGCGAGGTATGAATCCTTACGAACAGAAGCGACGCTGGAAATTTCTCCTATTAGCCTTTGCCATTGTTATCGGCGCTGTATCTATATGGTATAGTAATTACCTGGTGAAAGGCATTTCCTCAGCAGAACGTACACGAGCAGAAGTCTGGGCTATCAGTAATAAGAAGATCTTCGAAATAACAGATATTAATGACGAATACATCACCTTCGTCTACTCCATAAGGGATAGTCTTTCTGTGCCAGCTATAGTAGTTGATGAACGTGACAGCATTATTTACTGGAAGGGATTAGACAGTACAAAAACTAATTACACATTGGAGGCTGAGAATAATCTTGAATCGCCTCTTTATACCCGAAAAAGTTACGATCCTGCTTATTTTAAGGCACAATTAACCGAGATGAAGTCTCAGCACCCACCAATCATCATATCCCTTCAGGATGGTACGAAGTGGGCGGTGTACTATAAAGACTCATCCCTTCTAACTCAATTGAGAGTCTTTCCAACCATCCAGCTAACTGTAATTGGGATTTTTCTAATTATAGCGTATCTCGTTTTCAGTTCCTCCCGCCGCTCGGAGCAGGATTTGGTATGGGTTGGGTTAGCAAAAGAGACCGCCCATCAATTAGGGACACCTATCTCTTCATTAATGGCATGGACAGAATTGATTAAGTCGAAATTTGATGCCGAAGAGGATCCTTTAGTCCTGGAAATGGAAAACGACATTAAGCGATTGGAAATGGTTGCTGACCGTTTCTCAAAGATTGGCTCAAAGCCTGTTTTGCAAAGCCATGTGGTTTTTACAGTTATCGAGGATTATCTTAACTATTTCAGGGTAAGGGCAAGTGACAAGATAAGCTTTATAATTAGTGGGGATAAGCAGGTTGAAGCTCTTCTAAACATCCCTCTTTTCGACTGGGTGATCGAAAACCTACTCAAGAATGCGGTTAATGCGATTGAAGGTACCGGCAAAATTGAAATTCGGATCACAGAGAACCTTGCAAAAGGACAGGTATTTATTGATGTATCTGATACAGGGAAAGGTATTCCTCGCATGAAGTTTGAAACTGTATTTCAGCCAGGCTATACAACCCGTAAAAGAGGTTGGGGCTTGGGACTTTCATTAACAAAACGTATTATTGAGAACTACCATAAAGGACAGATCTACGTTAAGGACTCTGAGTATGGTAAAGGGACAACATTCAGAATAATTTTAAAAAGCAGTTAAATGAATAAGCCAGCAGCTGGAGAGTATGGATCATTCTTCCAGGGATATATTGATAAAGCAAGTGAAGATGTAATTTCAGAGCTTAAAGAGCAAGAGATCTCTTTTCCTGAACTTTTAAGGTCAAACTTGCCTAAAGCTGATTATGCCTATGCAGAAGGAAAATGGACTGTAAAAGAACTTCTTGGTCATATGATAGATACGGAGAGAATAATGGCTTATCGACTCTTAAGAATCTCCCGTAAGGATACTACCCCACTTCCTGGATTCGATCAGGATGAATTTATGAAGTATGCCAACTTCAGCCGGATTGACACTGAGAAGCTTATAGAGGAATTTGAAGTAGTGCGCCGATCAACCCTTCTTCTTATTGACACTTTATCAGAACAACAACTGAGCTATATTGGAAATGCCAGCGGAAATCCTATGAGTGCAAAAGCATTAGTATACATCATTGCAGGCCATGCAAAACATCATATCCAAGTGATGAAGGAGAAATATTTGCAGTAGCTTAACTCACACTTTTTGTACTTTTGCCGCTATGGCGACCATTAAACCCTCTGTTCCAAAAGGCACAAGAGACTTTTCACCCTCAGAAATGGTGAAAAGGAATTACATTTTCGATACCATCAAGTCTGTTTTCAGGAAGTTCGGCTACCAGGAAATTCAAACGCCTTCAATGGAAAATTTGAATACTCTAACTGGAAAGTACGGAGACGAAGGCGATAAGCTTATTTTTAAAATTTTAAACTCGGGTGATTACCTGGCTAAAGTGAAGCCAGAGAAACTAAGTCCGGATAATTCTAACGGATTAATTTCTGAAATATCTGAAAAAGCATTAAGGTACGACTTAACTGTTCCTTTTGCCAGATATGTTGTTATGCACCAGAACGAAATATCCTTTCCTTTCAAACGCTTCCAAATTCAACCTGTATGGAGAGCTGACCGACCTCAACGCGGCCGCTACCGGGAATTTTATCAATGTGATGCAGATGTGGTTGGATCAGAGAGTTTATTAAACGAAGCGGAGTTTGTGCTTATCTACAATGAAGCTTTAAGTAAGTTCGGTCTCAAAGATTTCACTATAAAGATCAACAACCGCAAAATCCTTTCCGGAATTGCAGAGATCATCGGAAAACCTGAGCTTATTGTTGATATGACCGTTGCTATCGACAAACTTGACAAGATAGGTTTAGACGGAGTTGTAAAGGAACTTGTTGAGCGAGGTTTTACCGAAACCGATATAGAGAAACTGAAACCAGTAATTCTCCTGGAAGGCAGTAATGAAGAAAAACTTGAAAGTTTAAAAGGAGTTCTGCAAACTTCAGAAACAGGATTAAAAGGAGTTGCTGAAATTGAGACCATTTTCAACTATGTTTCTGCTCTTAACGCGGAAATCCTTTCTTCTAACAGGCGACTGGAACTGGATATAACCCTCGCCCGTGGCTTAAACTATTATACTGGCGCTATCTTCGAAGTTAAAACTAATGAGGTTGCTATGGGGAGCATTGGCGGTGGAGGCCGTTACGATGATCTAACCGGAATGTTCGGATTAAAAAACCTAACCGGTGCAGGAATTTCCTTTGGTGCTGACCGCATCTACGATGTATTGGAAGAACTAAAACTATTCCCTGAAAGCGCTGAAGAAACCACGAAGGTATTAATTAGCAATTTCGACCCGGAAGCCGAAGCCTATGCATTACCTGTTCTCCAACAACTGCGAGCCGAAGGAATAGCTGCAGAACTTTATCCTTCTTCTGCAAAGCTTAAAAAACAAATGGGATATGCTGACGGGAAGAATATTCCTTATGTCATACTAATTGGAAGTGACGAAATTCAGTCAGGTGAGTTGAGCTTGAAAGATATGAAGAGCGGAGAGCAGCAGAAATTAAGGATTGAAGAGATAATAAAGAAAGTAAAACACTAATTACACCAATTAAACGAATTTTCACGAATTCTTGGTATAGCGCTGAAGATATTTACAAACAGCACTAATGGAAGAAGCACGAATTACGCGAATTACATGAACCGTCAAGCGGCCTAAAACACGAATAGCAGCACCAAAAGATTTGAGGTGTCTTTCAGCATTCTAACTAAGCGCTATGATTAGTGTAATTCGTGTAATTCGTAAAATTAGTGACCGCTTTTAAAATAGTGTCCTCCCAATTACGGCGCCATGATTAGTGAATATTAGCGTAATCCGTGCAAATTCGTGTTCTACTTAAATTAGTAACTCCTTAAAATTGATAGGGCTCATCCTCCTTCACTTCCCTCTTCGTCCCCTCATAAAGTTCGTATTCCAGTAGGCGGCAATCGAGCTTACCATTATAGAACTCCATTCTTTTTGAAGCTTTCAGGCCGATCTTTTTAGCAAGATCAGGGTTACCGGTAAAGATATAACCACTATAGCCCTTGCAGTTCTGCTTCATAAAGTCGCCCATACGCTTATAGGTGGCTTCTAATTTAGAATGGACGCCCAGGCGCTCCCCATATTCGGGATTAAACATTACTATCCCTTTGCGCTCCTCAGGTACTGGAGTATCGGCAAAATCGCATACGTGAAATTCTATTAAATGATCAACGCCTGCAGTCTTAGCGTTCCTTTGTGCCACATCTACGGCATCCGGCGACAAGTCACTGGCGATGATCTTAAAATCAACTGTCTTTTTCGCTTTATCCTTCAATTTACGACGTTCGGTAAAGAACACCTGCTCATCGTATCCAATAATATGCATGAAACTATAATTCATACGGAAAAGACCGGGACTTTTGTCCGTAGCAAGCAGTGCTGCTTCTATAGCAAGTGTACCCGAACCACACATAGGATTTATAAAAGCACTTTGTCTATCCCATTTAGTAGCCATAATGGTAGAGGCAGCGAGAGCTTCAAGCATTGGTGCTTTCCCTGGAATTTTCCGGTAACCATGTTTAGATAAGGTCTCACCCGAAGTATCAAGGAATATCTCCGCCTTATCCGACTGCCAGTAAAGGTTCACAACAGTTTTGTTTAGTTCAGGGCCAGAGTTCGGACGAGCTCCTTTCTTAGCTTTGATCCTGTCAACAATAGCATCCTTCACTTTCACATTGGCAAAGAGAGGTGTAGTTATATGCTCATTGTTAACAACAGAGGTTACAGAGAAATATCCGGCAAAATCGATGTATTCCTCCCATTCAACTTGCACCAGCTCCTCATAAAGTTCCGTAGGATTAGCAGCCTTGAACGTTTTCAAAGAATAAAGCACCTGACTTGCCGTGCGAAGGTTTAGATTTAAGCTGATACAATCATTAACGCTGCCCTCTATTTCTACTCCGGTAGTAAAACTTCGCTTTATGGCAAACCCTAATCCTTCAATTTCTTTTACAAGATAAGGCGATAAACGCTTATTGCACGTTATAATAATACGGCTGTTAGTGTTGAAAACTTGCATAATATTGTGCGAAGTTAATCAATTAAAATTGGCAGATTTGGTTTTTGATTTTCGAAAAAAGATAAGACAATGGATATAAAAGGAAAAGTTCACGAAATTTCTCCGATTCAAAATGTGACGGAGACATTCAAAAAAAGGGAATTAGTTATTGAGTACGCTGAAAATCCTCAGTACCCTGAATATATAAAATTCGAAGCTTTGCAGGATAAGGTGAACCTGTTTGATACTGTAAAAGTTGGTGATGATGTAGAGGTTTTCTTCAACCTTCGGGGTCGCCCATGGACAGACCGCAATGGTAAAACTGCTTATTTCAATTCCTTAATCGTTTGGAGGCTTAACGTTCTTACCGGACAAGGTGCACAAGCTCCAATGCCTGATTACGCTCCTCCGGTTGATATTAACTCAGCCCCACAAGACGACGATTTGCCATTCTAATTAAAATGATTACACCGATTAGATAGGATTACACTGATTGGGGGTGATTATACTGATTAGAGGGGATTACACCGATTAGAAGTGATTACACCGATAATAAGAAGCCCTTTTTCCATTGCGGAGAAAGGGCTTCTTTGTTCCTCAGTTAATTTTTAACTATCCTTCTTACAAACCATTTACCGTTTTGGTTTACAGAAATGTAATAAATCCCATTTTTAGCCATGTTCACAGGCTTCAGATAAGTTCCGTTAAATCCGTTTACCTTATCTGTAAATACAAGCTTATATTCTGCGTCAAACATTTTTACCACAGCAGTCCCCTTCGTTGTGAGATTAAAAGACACATTGGTTTTACCTGAGGAGAAATTTGGGAATAAAGCAAAGTCATCCACAGTTAAACTGGCATTAGCAGCTTCCAATCCTAGCACGGCTTTGTGCTCTTCCGGGTTCAAATCTTCGACAAAAAAATTCAATTCTGTGCTAAACCCGTCCTTATCAACATTTCTGAAATGAAGCGCTTGAGTATTTCTCTTGTCTTTAAACACTCCCCGGCCGTCCAGGAGCATCAGTCGATCGAATTTGTGTGGTCCAAGTCTACGGTTGGGTTCAGCAGGAGGAACCATAGTGAGAACGTCACTGTCAATTCGCTGACGAAAGCTCCAGGTAATACTATCTGGACTCAGTTTTCCGCTGTCTTCCCTGAATTTTAGAATATCAGCATTTTCCAGGCTTGCTGGTCCGGACAACTTACGTACAATCACATCTGCATTCCTTCGCGTTTTTATTAATGCGTCTATCTCCTCTTCAATCTGCTGTTTTTCTTTTTCATTAAACTCCTTATTAAACCTCTCCCGCTCTTTCTTATCCATGTCTGCTAAACGTCGGCCGTTTATTGTGGTATCTCCATTTGATACAACGATAGTTTTCTTTATCGTTTTATGAGTTTGTGCTTTAGCAGTTGGAATAATAAAGGCATAGGCTAAAACCGCGGGAATGAACAGGTAAAGTAATGGTGTTTTCATGATTTGGAAATTTATAATCAAAAGTAGAGAGCCAGTTTTCCTGTTTTTGTTAATACCTTGTTAAAAATTGTTAAAGGATAATTGAGAGGCAACCAGTTACGTATTTTTGTGTGAGATGAAGAAGAAAAGTATTAGCCTGATAATTGGCCTGATGAGCATTGCGCTCTTCGGAGTTATGGCTATGCAATACTATTTTATCAGAGAGTCGTACCTGCAGAAGGCGCAGTTATTCGATCTTTCGGTAAACAGCGCTCTGAGTGAAGTAGCAAACAAACTGATAAAGCAAGACGCAAAGCGTTTTGTAAGTGAAAAGGCCAAAGCAGAAGAACGTTTTAAAAGAGATCAGCAATTAACGCGGGAACAGGAAGATGCAAGAAAACGTGAGGTGGAACATGAAAGTCGTATACAATCAATTAAAAGTAAAATTGACAGAGACTTTCAAACGCGTGACAGTATTCTAAGATCGCGTTTCCCGAGAATCATGACGATCGATAATGATTTTTATGAAACTTATTTCCGTGATCCTAACCAATTAGACAAGGTTAGGTTGCAAGTTAAACTAAGACAATCTGTAGACACCTATGGCCAGGTATTTCAGGATGAAGTACACGAATTATATGTGGAAGACGAAGAACGAGGGAGACCGCATCGTTTTGGAAAATCGTTAAAAGATAGTGTACATTATTTAGTGGAAGACCCTTATACCGGCATAAGAGTAATTTCTTTGCCAAGGGTTAATGCCAAGTACAAAGAGGAGCTTAAAAAAGAACGCGAAAGAAGGACTAAAGAAAGAGCACTTGCCATAAATGAGGCAAAATCACGCGAAATAAAGAAAATCAGAAGTTTCTTTGATTCGGCAAAAACTGTTAATCCCAAAACAAACATTTTCATAGATATTGCCAACGAGTATGAACATTTCGATATCCCCTTACTAAAGCGGATCAGTCCGGTTGATACCTTACTGAAAACGGAATTAGCTAACAGAGGAATTAACATTCCTTATAACTATAAGATATCCCTGGCTAATACAGATTCTGTTATATTCCAGCAGGTTGCCTTGAAAGAAAATCAAATATTACCTGATAACCTCTACAGCATTGCCCTTTTCCCCAAAGAAATGATTAACGAAAGTGGCTTGCTAACCATAGATTTTCCAACCAGGAACGCCTTTATGTTCCAGAACATGCATTCCGTACTCATATCCTCGGTAGGCTTGCTGGTTATGTTATTAAGCTGTTTTGGCTACACCATCTATATTATCTTCCGTCAGAAAAAAATCTCCGAAATCAAGACAGACTTCATTAATAATATGACACATGAGTTTAAAACTCCTGTAGCTACTATTATGATTGCGAGCGATGCCTTAAAAGATCCGGAGATCCTGGAGGATAGGCAAAGGGTGAACCGGCTTGCTAATATCATTTATGATGAAAATGTTCGGCTGGGTAATCATATTGAAAGAGTGCTGAACATCGCTAAAATTGACAAGGGTGATCTAAAACTAAGCTTTAAGCCAGTTGAGATGAATGACCTGATCGCCGCAATTGCAGATACACTAACCTTACAATTTCAAAAGAAAGACGCAAAAGTCGAACTTGAACTCGAAGCAACCAGGGACGTTGTACAAGGTGACGAACTTCACCTTAGTAATATAATTTTCAATCTCATTGATAATGCCTTAAAGTACAGCAAAGAGCAGCCCGAAATTAAAATAAGCACGATGAATGTTGGCAGAAACCTGGTTATAAGGGTTAGGGACAACGGCATTGGTATGAGTAAAGATCAGCTTTCAAAAATATTCGAACAGTTCTATAGGATCCCGACGGGAAACTTACATGATGTTAAAGGCTTCGGTTTAGGGTTAAGCTACGTTGATAACATTGTTAAAAGTCATCATGGAAACGTACGCGTAAAAAGCGAGAAAGACAAAGGGTCTGAGTTTGAAATTAGTTTTCCAATACACGCAAAGGATATTTAAATGTTTATGACAGCTACGCTTGGCAATACAGATTCGCTAAAAGGCAAAAAAATATTATTAGTAGAAGACGACCCGAATCTGGGAATGCTTTTGCAGGACTACCTTCAGCTAAAAGGCAAATACGACGTAGTATTAGCACGCGACGGAGATGAGGGATCTAAGCTATTCTCGAAGGACAAGTATGACCTTTGTATTCTGGATGTGATGATGCCAAAGAAAGATGGATTCTCTCTTGGAAAAGAAATAAGAAAGGTCAATCCTCTCATCCCTATTATTTTTGCTACAGCAAAAACAATGATTGAGGACAAATCTGAGGCCTTCACTTTAGGTGGTGATGATTATATAACAAAGCCATTTCGTATAGAGGAATTGCTTTTACGTATCAATGCTCTGATGAAGCGAGTAGGCAACCAGGAGAAAAAAGTTCAGGAAGAAGAACCGGACAAATTCGAGATCGGCGACTATCTTTTTGAATACACCTCCCAAATGATCAGGAAAGGAGATTTTCAGCAGAAACTTTCTACAAAAGAGGCAGAACTCTTACGTCTGCTTTGTCTCAAGAAGAATCATGTTTTAACAAGAGAAGAAGCTTTGCTCGCGATCTGGCACGATGACAATTATTTCAACGGCCGTAGCATGGACGTTTTTCTAAGTAAACTGCGCAAGTACCTTAAAGACGATCCGAAGGTGGAGATCATAAATGTACACGGCAAAGGCTACAAGCTGATTGTAAATTAATCTCAGCTAATGCTCAACCTTTAGACTTCAAGCTCGTTGTAGCAGGGGGACGAATCGCATTTGCTCATGCCGGTTTTTTACCTACTTTTGTTGTGGAATTCTAATGAAAAAAAGAAGGTTGATAAGGAGTGTTCTATCTTTGGTGCTACTGATATGCTTTTCAGTAGTAGCACTTCCCCTTGACCTTCTCCATAATCACAACGACGAAGTACAGTGCTCTGATTACGGTCAGACAGGTAACTGCACCCATAAAATCCACATTTCCAAGAAAGGCTCTTTTTGCTTCGCCTGTGCCTTCCACCTCGATAAGACTTTTATTGCACCTGGAGAAGAGCAACAAACCGAAGACATACCCTGGATCCGAATCTTATCAGAAAACAAGATCTTATCCATCATTATTGAGCCCATTCTTATCCTCTTACGAGGGCCTCCTTCCAATTGATTAATCTCCTTCATTACTCCCCGGACTGGCCATTGTCAGCTCGGATAAACGCACACACATTTTCAAGATTTAGTAATCTCGGAGCGTATGATCATTAATCATATCGCTATCCTATGTTTTAATACACTTAGATGAAAATTATTACGACATTTCTGTTCGTACTGCTTATGGCTGCGCGAACCCATGCTACTGCAATAACCCTTGCCGGACAGGTGACCGATGCAAATACTCAACAGCCTGTTGCAGGAGCAATAGTTTCTATTCCTGAACTCAAAATTTCCGTAAACACGAATGAAAGCGGAAACTTTAATTTCCAGAAAATTCCCTCTAAAGGTCGCTTTGTTCTTGAAGTGAGATTCCTGGGCTACAGTACCTTTACCCAGACTGTAGATCTGGCAACAACGAATACCCTTAATATTGCCTTAAACCAAAGTGTGATTGAAGTCCACGAAGTCGTTGTAACAGGAACAGTTTCCAGCGCCGATAACCGGCGAAACAGTACTGCCGTAACTTCTGTCTCAAAGGAGGAGATGCTCAACCGCCCAACCAATAACATTGTGGATGCCATATCCAGAGTTCCAGGAGTTTCACAGATAACTACCGGTGCAGCAGTTTCGAAACCCGTTATCAGGGGATTAAGTTATAATCGCGTGATAACATTATCCGACGGTGTTAAACAGGAAGGTCAGCAATGGGGAGACGAACATGGCATTGAGATTGACCAGTATAACGCTGATCGAGTGGAAGTACTTCGCGGAGCTTCCAGTTTAATATACGGTTCAGATGCCTTAGGTGGAGTAATTAATATTCTTGAACCTTTGCCTGCAGCTGAGGGGAAGATCAAGGGAGAAGTACTGGCCAATTATGCAAGCAATAATGGACTTAGCGGCAGTTCGGCTATGTTACAGGGTAATTCAAATGGTTTTATCTGGAGTGCTCGCGGAACTTACAAAAATGCCTACGCTTATAATACGCCATTAGGAAGAGCATCCAATAGTGGTTTTAATGAAACTAACTATTCCGGACAAATAGGCTTGAACAAGTCATGGGGATATACCCATATTAACTTCTCAAGCTTCAATACTAAGCTTGGTATACCCGGACATGGAGAGTATGACGATGGCGAGGAAGAACACGAGGAAGAAGGGCATTCAAATGAATTTCTTAGCGGCAACAAGAGCCGGAAACTAACACTTCCATTCCAGGACATCAATCATTACAAATTAGCCCTTAATAACCAGTTTGTGTTTAACAAAGGCCGTTTGCGTTCTACACTAGCCTTTCAGGATAACCAGAGACGGGAGCTGGAAGAAAGCACATCAGATCCTTCTTTGTTCTTCGACTTAAAGACCTATAGCTACGATCTTAAATACTACTTCAACAATTCTGAGAAGTGGGAGCCTGTGATCGGCGTTTCAGGATCGTTCCAGAACAGTAAGAACAAGGCTGAAGAAGTTTTAATTCCTGATTATGAAAGCCAGGATGTTGGCGGCTTCGCGTATATAAAAAGGAACTGGACGAATACCAGCGTTAACGCAGGCTTGCGTTTGGATTACAGACACTTCAAAGGGCTGGAAATGACTGAAGGGGATGAGGTTCTTTTTCAAGGTTTCTCTAATCAATTCTCGAACTTGAGCGGAGCGCTGGGACTTACTCATAATTTTACAGATAAGATCACCTTTAAGGCTAACCTTGGAAGTGCCTTCAGAGCTCCTAACATTGCCGAATTGAGCTCGAATGGCGTACATGAAGGGACTTTTCGCTATGAAATAGGAAATACGACGCTCGATCCAGAAAGAAGTTTCTATGCCGACGCTGCACTTGAATTTCACAACCAGAAAGTAGATGCTCACCTCAATATTTTCAATAACTACATCGATAATTATATCTATTACAGGCAAACTAATAACGAAACTATTGAAGCCGAAGAGCAGACCCTCCCGGTTTTCAGATATGTTCAGGATAATGCGAACCTGTATGGCATGGAGGCAGGACTTACGCTTCATCCCAACTCCCTGGTCCATTTCGAAAACTCATTCTCATTTACAAGGGGCTTGAACCGCGCTACCAATACGTCTCTTCCCTATATGCCAGCTCCTATTTTAAGAAATGAACTAAGGTTTGAGCCCAAGTTCAAGTCTGAATTTTTGAGTGATCCTTATTTCTCCATAGGCCTTGATAATTTTTTTAAACAAACTAAAGCCGATCCCAACTTTGAGACTTCAACATCTGGCTATACCCTGCTTAATGCTTCTTTAGGTACAAGAATCAGGTTGAACAAGCAGGCGCTCAAGGTTTACATTACAGGTAACAATCTGTTGGATAAAGAATATGTGAATCACTTAAACAGATTAAAAGCAGAAGGTATTTTGAATCAGGGTAGGAATATTGCTTTTGGTCTTTACATCCCCTTAAATATCAGGTAAGAGATATAATGACTACAAATGTCAGGCGAGAAAGGCCTGACATTTTGCTTTCTGATCAGGAATAGTATATTAGCTCTGAAAAGAAATTGTTCCAATGAAAAAGCTAACCTGCATAATTACTGCTGTAAGTTTAATTTACGCCTGCTCCTCCTCTCCTAAAACGAACAAAAACGTCTCAAGATTAAAGGATAAGAAGTACACGGTAGATAGCACAATAAATGCGCAGTCACTTGTAGTTTATGTAAAAGTCAAAAATAAGACAGATTTAATCTCGAGAGAGGAAGCAAGGGATCAAAAGAACATTGAAGCTACGTACAATATCTTTAAGGATAAATCGGGGAAGATTAGATACATTGCCGAACTACCCTTTAGTCCGAAAGACGACTGGTTTATTTCCTACAAAAGCTACTTCGATGAAGATGGGAAGCTGTTTGCCTTTCAAAGGGAGAACAACTATTTCGGAAGCGAATGTACCAAAGGAGCTGCGATGGAAAACCTGGTAAAATTTTATAACCCGGATTTTAGCATAGCAGATTCTGTTTTCACGTTAACTGACACAAAGAAAACTCCTCTGGATAAAACTACGTGTAAGTTCCCCTATAATTTTCCTTATAAGATAAACAGCACAATTGAGGAATACAAGAAGGAGCGAGGTTTTGCAGAGCTTTAAATAGCAAAGCCGCACTTAGATAAGAGCGGCTTTGCTATTTAAAATCTTATTCGTCTTCCTCAACGCTCTTTTTAATATGCTTAAGGACTTTTGCCTCCAGATGGAATATGATCTCCTCAGCAATATTTGTAATATGGTCTCCAACTCTCTCAAGCTTTCTGATCACTGTCAGAAGATATAAAGCCTGGTAAACATTTTCCGGACGCTTATTGATGTATAAGGCAATATTATCCGTCGAAGCCTTGTTAATCTCATCCAGGATCATGTCCTGCTTAAATACAGTTCTGGCAAGCTTGGCATCGCTTTCCTCATAGGCTTTCCCGATAGCATGTAGCATCTCCTTAACGATGTCTGCCATTTCGTTGAAACGGCAATCGTTCAACAGCTCCTCTTCAAAGCACTTTCCCGATTGAAGTATATATTTTGCAATTCCTTCTGCACTATCACCAATACGCTCAAAATTTGTATTGATCTTTAGCGTAGCGAAAACGAAGCGCATATCGCTGGCAAAAGGATTCAATAGGGCAAGGATGTTTTCGCAATCCTTGTCAATTGATAACTCCATTGCGTTAACGCGCTTTTCATTGAAAATAACTTCACGGGCAAGGTCAACATCCTCTTCAACAAGAGCCGTTAGACTTTTTTCGATCTGAGAAGCTACCAGGTTAGACATCTCAATCATCTCCCCGCGGAGCTTATTTAACTCTTCTTCTAAATGAGTCATAATTTAATTCCTTTCAATCCTTATTAACCAAAACGACCAGTGATGTAGTTTTGAGTTTGTTCTTTATCAGGGTTAGTAAACATCTTGGGTGTCTCTGTATATTCTATCAATTCCCCAAGATAGAAGAATGCTGTTTTATCACTGATACGAGCAGCCTGCTGCATATTATGAGTAACAATTACAATGGTGTATTTGCTTTTAAGCTCATAGATCAATTCTTCAATTTTTGACGTAGATATAGGGTCGAGCGCAGAAGCTGGTTCATCCATCAAAATCACCGATGGCTCTACAGCCATGGCACGTGCAATACATAGACGCTGCTGCTGTCCACCCGATAAGGATAAGGCAGATTTCTTTAGATCGTCCTTTACTTCGTCCCATAATGCGGCCTGCTTTAATGACCGCTCCACCCTTTCATCAAGGATGGCCTTGTCCTTTACCCCATTTATCCTCAAGCCATAGATTACATTCTCATAGATACTTTTAGGGAAAGGATTAGGCTTCTGAAACACCATACCTATTTTTTTCCGGTGTTCGTCAACGTCTATTTTACTTTTATAAACGTTTCTTCCATCAATAAGTATATCTCCTGTGATCTTCACATTATCGATGAGGTCGTTCATCCGGTTGAAGCACCTTAGGAATGTAGATTTTCCACAACCAGAAGGCCCGATAAAAGCTGTAACGGTGTTCGGTTCTATACCAATACCGATGTTCTTTAATGCATGCTTTTCTCCGTAATAAAGATTTACATTCCTTGCTTCCAGCTTATACATTATATTTCTTAAAACTTAGTTCTCTTGTTAAATCTATTTCTAATAATTACCGCAATACCATTCATCATAAAGGTAAATGCTAAAAGTATAACGATAGCAGCTGCAGCATTGGTTACAAAACCAGCCTGAGGACGTGTAACCCAGTTAAATATTTGGATCGGTAAAACCGTAAACTCATCCATTGGCCCTTCCGGAATAAATGGAACATAAACTAACGCTCCAATCACTATTAAAGGTGCTGTTTCTCCTACCGCTCTTGAAACTGCAAGGATAAGGCCTGTCATGATGCCACCAAAAGCTGAAGGTAATACAACTCTGCTTATAGTTTGCCACTTTGTTGCTCCCAAACCATAACTTGCTTCTCTTAATGATCCCGGAACTGCCTTGATCGCTTCCCTCGTTGACACGATGATCAAGGGCAGCACTAAAAGCGATAAGGTTAAGCTTCCCGTAAGAATGCTGTTTCCAAAACCCAGGAAACGTCCAAAAAGCTCAAGTCCCAGAATACCGTATATGATTGATGGAACCCCGGCCAGATTAGATATATTTATTTCAATGAAATTGGTAAACATGTTCCTTTTTCCGTATTCCTGAAGATATATACCAGCTCCTACTCCTATCGGGAATGCAATCAGAACTGTTAATACAAGGATCCAGACCATTCCGGCAAGTGCAGTATAAATACCGGCACGTTCTGCACTCCTTGATGGCAGGTTAGTCAGGAAATCAAAATCTATCCTCGCCAGTCCTTTTGACATAACTACATAAAGCAGTACAACCAGTACTATTAGTCCAACCGATGTACAAAATATAGCGAACAGCTTAAAGATAAGATTCTTAAGCTTGTTAATTTGTGAATTATTCATACCTCTGCTGAAATTTTTTCTTAATCCAGAAACTGATATTATTTAAAAGGAAGGTGAAAATGAACAAAGCCATACCTGCAGAGAAAATAGTGCGGTACTCGAGAGAATTCTGTGGCACATCGCCCATACTTACCTGAACAATATAAGTAGTGATTGTCTCGACCGAAGTAAGAGGATTGAATGTAAATTTCGGCTCCTGCCCTGCTGCCACAGCAACGATCATAGTCTCACCGATGGCCCTTGAAATTGCCAGGATAACCGAAACTACTATTCCCGACGATGCAGCTGGTACCATTACCCTGAATGCAGTTTGTAATTTGGTTGAACCCATCCCATAAGCTGCTTCCCGTAACGATTTAGGAACAGCCCTTAAGGCATCCTCACTTAATGAAGAGATATAAGGAATGATCATCACCCCCATAACCAAGCCTGCAGAAAGCGCATTGAATCCAGAAAGGTTAGGAATAAAGGACTGCAGAAGTGGAGTTACAAACGTTAGAGCGAAGAAACCATAAACCACCGTGGGAACCGCAGCAAGGATTTCAAGCAGAGGTTTTACTATTGCAGTAAATTTCTGATGCGCATATTCGTTAAGATATATAGCAATTGTTAATCCGAGAGGCAAAGCCACACTTATTGCAATTAGCGTGGTAAGCAGGGTCCCACAGACCAGGGGTAGGATGCCAAATTTCTTATTGGCAAACAAAGGCGTCCATTCTGTTCCCGTAAAGAACTCTATAATCGACACTTCTTTGAAGAATGTAATGGTCTCCGAAGCAAGAACCAGAATAATACCCAGGGTTGTTAACACCGTAAGCAAGCTACAAAAGATCAAAAATCCTTCTATTGCTTTTTCTTTAACTTTTACCATTTGTTATTTCATAAGCAAGCTCCCTGCAGAAAATACAACAGGAAGCTTGTGAAATTACTTATTATACAATCCTTAGAAATATTATTGTTCCGCTTTCAAAAGGTCAGCCATACTCACACCAACAGCTTTTTTGCCGCCAGCGAACACTGAACCTGATTTCTTTGCCTCAAATTTCTTTTTAGCCAAAGGATATACTTCTGCCGGAAGAGCAATTGTACCTACTTCTTTTGATAATGAGGCAGCATTATCCAGGTAGAAGTTGATGAAAGCCTTTACATCCGCTCGGTCTGCTGATTTAGTGTTTACATAAATGAACAAAGGACGAGAAAGCGGCTGGTAAGTGCCGTTAGTTACAGTTTCAGGAGTAGGAAGAATACCACCTTTACCATTCGCATCGTCGCCATCATTGATAGGAACCAGCTTCAACTTATCAGCATTATTTGTGTAATAGGCTAAACCGAAATAACCCAGGGCATTCTTATCTGATGAAATACCTTTAACTAATACGTTATCATCCTCACTAGCATTATAATCACCTCTTGATGACTTTGCTTTACCTACAATAGCTTCCGTGAAATAATCATAAGTACCTGAGGCTGTTCCTGCTCCGTATAAGTTAATGGGCTGATTAGGAAAAGAGGAGCGAACCTGATTCCAGGTTTTAATCTTACCCTGAGCCTCTGGCTCCCAAATTTTCTTTAATTCCTCTACAGTCAGGTAGTCAACGAACGTATTTTCTTTACTTACAACTACTGCAAGACCATCGTAAGCTACCGGTAGTTCAATATAATCTACTCCACCTTGTTTGCAGAGATCAATTTCTTCTTGCTTGATTGGACGAGAAGCATCATTAATATCAATTTCAGCTCTTGAGAATTTCTTGAATCCACCTCCGGTCCCCGATTCTCCAACAGTAACTCTTATTCCGCCTTCTGCATTTCTGAATTCCTCAGCCACAGCCTCAGACAAAGGATAAACAGTACTTGATCCGTCGATCTTCACCTCGCCTGATAATCCCTCACCAGAACCTTGATTCTTTTTGCCTCCACCGCAAGAAGCTAGAGCGACGGTTAAGGAAAGCAATACAACTAATTTCTTCATTTCAATTTCTTTAATTTTGCAAATTACCCCGACACTTGTTAGAGGCCTGTTATTATCGAGTTAAATCATCATTAACTTTTTATCTCCTCTGGTAAAGCGTCGTTTACGTCATCAAAAGTATTAAGGTATTGTTAAGCAAATTGTTATCGAATATTAAGAAATTGTTAATTGTTAATATTGACTTAATCTTTTTTTGTACTCTGACTTTTAGAACTGCTTATTTCTTTTTTAGGTTTGTGCTACCGGATTATTGTACTTAAAATTGCCTTGAATTTACATTAAACCTTTTGTTTTGCTACTGGTCATACAGGAAACAAACAGAAAAATAAATCTCAAAAACGACTTTTGGCATTTACTTTGAATTATTAACACAAACACACAAATACAAGATTATGAAAACTATGAAAATTAAAATAGCTACTTATTGCCTGGCTTTAGCTTCTGTTTCTATGTTCGCTACAAGTTGTAGCCAAATGACCCGTACTCAAAAAGGTGCAGTTATAGGCTCCGCAGCTGGTGGTACTATCGGGGCCTTAATTGGTAAGAAGGCTGGTAACACTGCAGTAGGTGCAGTAGTTGGTGGCGCTATTGGTGGTGTTGCCGGAGCATATATCGGACGCAAAATGGATCGTCAGGCTGAAGAGATCAAAAGAACTGTACCAGGAGCAGAAGTTATTCCTGCTGGTGAAGGCTTAATTGTTAAATTCAGTTCAGGTATACTTTTCGATACTGGCAAATCTGACCTTAAAGATGCAGCAAGAACTAATATTCAGAATTTAGCTGCTTCTATGAAAAATAATCCTGAGACAAATATTATGATCATTGGACATACCGACGCCGTTGGTAGTGATGATTATAACATGGGATTATCTCAGCAACGTGCTAATTCAGTAAGGGACTTTGCTCTGTCACAAGGTATTTCCAGCAACCGTTTATCAACTGTTGGTAAAGGTGAAGCTGAACCGATTGCCGATAATACAAATGAGTCTGGTAAAGCTCAGAATCGTCGTGTTGAGATTGTTATCGTGGCTAACGATAAATTGAAAGCAGAAGCACGTCAGGCTTCAGGACAGTAATAGGTAAACAACGATAAAAAAGAAACCCCTGAGCGCATGCTCAGGGGTTTCTTTTTTATACTACTTATTACTACCTTTGATCAATGGCACGGCTATTTTCATACTGTCTGCTTCTGACCTTGTTAGCTACTACCCTGGCTTACGCAGGAAATAGCGATAGTTGCCCCTTTAGTCCCGTTAATGGCACCTGCAACAAGGTTGAAAATTCTACTAAGTTGAAAACCACTAAAGCACATTCCTGCCCTAAACTTAAAGACACATCCAAACCTGCCCATTCCGAAGATCACAAAATTCCTTCAGCTGATACTTTTGAAAAATTCATTGCTCCTTTCATAGAAACGGTTGCTCCCCATTTTTATGATAAGATCATTAAAAAAGAGAAAAAGGAGATAAATCAACAAAACAAGCTTACCCGTAACTGCTAATCTGTTTACCAGCCTTGCAATTTCTTCGTTTGAAGAATATGATGCAAATGGTGCTTTCCATGCCATGCATACATTCCTAAAGCTTCTTTGAGTAAAACTAACTTTCCGTGTTCTGGATGAATAAATCCTTTCTCGAAATCCTCAGGTTTTAAGGAGCGTAGAAACAATACCCACCTGGAATGAAGGCCTTGCAGCAATGTGAGGGAAATTTCAACAGCAGCAGTTTTACCATCTTCAAACTCTGCCCACCTATCTTCAAAATAAGGCTTTATAGTGGGTAAATCTTCAGATGCTGCGAGCTTGAACCGGATGTAAGAATTCATATGACTATCTGCAACATGATGAACAACCTGTAAAAGGGTCCACCCTCCTGGACGATAAGGAGTATTTAATTGTTCTGCCTTTAAAAGGTTTACGGCATCCTTAAACTCTGCCGGTAATTGCTCCAGCTCGTTAATCCAGTTTTGTATATTTTCTAAAGTTATATTTTGAGGAGCTTCATATTTTCCAATCGGAAAACGCAGCTGTTCTGTCTCTGCCGTCATATGTAAAATTAAGCCCTTAAAATAGAAAATATTTTTTGGGGAACTAAAAAGAAGCGTTATTTTTGATTTAACCACCTGGTTAAATCAACTGGTAAATTGGATACGGAAAAATCAACGGAACAAAAAATACTTGAAGCGGCAAAAAAAGTTTTTGTAGCAAAAGGAATGGCGGGAGCAAGGATGCAGGACATAGCTGATGAAGCCGGAATAAATAAAGCTTTATTACATTACTACTTCCGTAGCAAGGAAAAACTTTTTGAAGTAATATTTACTGAAACAGTTGGAAGGTTTATTCCCCGTGTGAACGAAATATTTAGCTCGGATATGATCTGGAGTGAAAAGATTGAAACGTTCGCTTCAGAATACATAGATAAAGTACTTGAGAACCCCTTCCTTCCACTATTCGTGATGAATGAGATGCATAAACAACCTGAGGAGTTCCTCAAAAAAATGTGGGGTGGTGAGAAACCTCAGATTGAGACATTTTTGCGGCAAGTAAAAAAGGCGGTTGAAGATAAGGAGATCCGTCCTATTCACCCGGCTCACCTCATCATGAATGTTATGTCACTTTGCATTTTTCCTTTTATCGGGAAGCCTATGTTACAAATGATAGCGAGCATAAATGACCAGCAGTTTTTCCAGTTGATGGAAGAACGTAAGGTAATGGTACCTCAATTCATCATACAGTCACTTAAGTTATAAAAAAATTTGAAATGAAATTAACTACTTGGTTAAACACTTTGGTTAGATCGATAGTATTTCTGACGCCAGCTTTTAGTGTTGGGCAAGAATTAAGCCTGGAAACTGTTCAATTCAAAGCCAGGGAGAATTTCCCTCTGATACGCCAGCAAAAACTTATTGAGGAGACAGAAAATATCGGTTTACAAAATTTAAGTAAAGGCTACTTACCTCAGCTGTCCTTTAATGGACAGGCAACATATCAGTCTGAAGTTACTAAAGTTGATATACCCGTTCCCGGAATAACCGTAAATTCATTAAGCAAGGATCAATACAAAGCCACTCTCGACTTAAACCAAACGCTCTTTGATGGCGGCATAATCAGTAACCAGAAACAATTACAAAAACTTAACTCCGACGTCGAACATCAGCGTATAGAAGTCGAACTGCATAAGCTAAAGGAAAGGATACAACAGATTTACTTAAGCATTTTGTTGTTAGATGAGCAAACCAAACAAGCAGATCTGGTAAAGACTGATATAAAAACAGGTTATGAAAAAACGGAAGCGCTGGTAAAGAACGGGGTGGCGTTCAGATCTAATCTTAATTCCCTTGAAGCAGAACTGCTAAAAGCTGATCAACGCAAAATAGAATTGCAGGCTTTACGAAGTGGTTTGGTAAGAACCCTAGGTCTATTTATCGCTGAACCTTTACCGATCAATGTTCAACTACAAAGGCCAAATAAAATAGAAGTAGTTTCAGAAGTAAAAAGACCTGAGCTTAACCTTTTTGATAAGCAAACTTCTCTGGCCATACAACAGAAAAAGCTCATTACCTCCAGAACTCTTCCTAAAGCCAGTCTCTTTGGTCAGGGTGGATACGGCAGACCAGGATTAAATATGCTACAGAATCAATTTGACTGGTTCTACATAGGAGGAATCAGACTAAATTGGAATATCAGTAATATATATACTTATAAAAAAGAAAAGCTGCTGGCAGATATCAACGCAAAATCGACAGAGCTTCAAAAAGAAACATTTCTGCTAAATACCAATGCGCAATTAACGCAACAAAAGGCAGAAATTGAAAAACTAGAATTGTTGATTGATACAGATAGGCAGATTATAGAACTGAGAGAAAAGGTAAAAACAGCTGCAAGTGCCCAGTTGGAGAACCAGGTGATCAGTACCTCTGACTATATCAGGGAAGTAAATGCAGAAGACCAGGCCCGGCAAATGCTGATCACTCACCAACTCCAACTAATACAAGCTCAATTAACTTACAGTACTATAGCAGGTTACTAATATGAACAAACTACTATTTCTCACTCTGGCAGGATTTCTTGTAGCCTGCAGCGCAAACAAGGACAAAGCAGATGCTACCGGCACATTTGAGGCCGACGAAGTTATCGTTTCTTCCGAGATTGGAGGCAGGATCCTGTCACTTGATATAGAAGAAGGACAAGCTATTCCACAAAAAACAGTGGTTGGAAATATTGATGCAGAAAATCTCGTCCTGCAAAAAGAACAAGTCGAAGCCAGTATAAGAGCTTTGAGGGAAAAGACCGCGGATGTAGGTCCCCAGGTAACCCTGCTGCAAGATCAGCTCAAAGTACAGCAAACACAACTTGCCAACCTGTCTCATGAGCGTAAACGGATTGAAAACTTATTGAAGCAGGATGCTGCGACCGGAAAGCAACTGGATGATATTAATTCACAGATTGAAGTTATTCAGAGACAAATGGCAGTAACACGACAGCAGATTAACGTTCAGCAGAGCAATATCTCTACGCAGAACCGAGGTGTCTTGAGTGAGGGAGAGCCCTTGGGTAAAAGAGCACAACAAATAAGCGACCAGATTGAACGTAGCAAGATCATCAATCCTGTCAATGGAACTGTCATTACTAAATATGCTGAGGCAGGTGAGGTAACATCACCAGGAAAAGCCCTTTATAAAATTGCAGATCTTTCCACAATTACCTTGAGGGCCTATATCAGTGGCGGCCAGCTCTCTGAAGTAAAATTGGGTCAGAAAGTTTCGGTACGCGTTGATAAAGGTGCAGATGATTATAAAGAATTTACTGGCATGGTTACCTGGGTTTCAGATAAAGCAGAATTTACTCCTAAAACTATACAAACTAAAGATGAGCGGGCCAATCTTGTTTACGCAATTAAAGTAAAGGTAAAGAACGATGGCTATCTGAAGATCGGAATGTATGGGGAGGTAATGTTAGTGCAAAAGCCATGAAAGCAGTATTGGCAGAGAATCTTGTAAAAAGATATGGTGATAAACGGTCTCATACGGAGGCACTCAAGGAGGTTTCTTTTGAGGTTAAACAGGGAGAACTGTTTGGAATTATAGGACCTGATGGAGCAGGAAAAACAAGTCTCTTCCGCATCCTTACAACTTTGCTTCTTCCTGATGGCGGAAACGCAACAGTTGATGGTTATGACGTGGTAAAAGATTTCAAAAGCATTCGTAAGCGTGTAGGGTATATGCCCGGACGCTTTTCTCTTTATCAAGATCTCAGTGTAGCGGAGAACCTGGAATTTTTTGCAACCATTTTCGAAACTTCCATTGAAGAAAACTACGAATTAATAAAAGATATCTATTCACAGATCGAGCCGTTCAAGGATAGAAAGGCTGGTAAGCTTTCTGGGGGAATGAAGCAGAAGCTGGCTTTAAGCTGCGCTTTGATCCACCGCCCCTCTGTACTTTTCCTGGATGAACCCACTACTGGAGTAGATGCTGTTTCACGAATGGAATTCTGGGATATGTTGCAGGGTCTCAAAAAACAAGGAATAACAATCCTGGTATCTACTCCGTACATGGATGAAGCGAGCCTTTGCGACCGGGTTGCTTTAATTCAAACAGGTAATATCCTTTCCATAAATTCTCCTGAAAATATCATTAGCAATTTCGGACGAAGCCTTGTTGCGGTTAGATCCAACAAGATGTTCGATCTATTGAAAGACCTCAAGTACTTTGAAGGTACAGAGGATGTTTATGCATTCGGAGAATACCATCATCTCGTATTGAAAAATAGTTCTTCCTTAGCCGAGGTCAAGGAGTTCTTAAGCGCAAGACATTTTGATTCGGAGGCGACCATGGTTACTCCGGGAATTGAAGACTGCTTTATTGCATTAATGAAATCATCATGAGCGAAAGTGTTATCATTACTAACGAACTAACCAAACGCTTCTCCAATTTCACTGCTGTGGATGCGATCTCTTTCGAGGTGAAGAAGGGAGAGATATTCGGATTTCTTGGGGCAAACGGCGCAGGGAAAACTACCGCAATGAGAATGCTCTGCGGTCTTTCTATTCCTACTTCAGGAAGAGCAAGTGTTGCAGGATTTGATGTGTATAAGCAAACAGAGGACATCAAAAGAAGCATTGGCTATATGAGTCAGAAGTTCTCCTTGTACGAGGACCTTACTGTAAAAGAAAATATGCAGTTCTATGGCGGTATCTATGGCATGAGCAATAAGGCGATCAAACAAAAGACGGATTACGTTCTGAACACCCTGCATCTGGAAAACGAAGCGAAGAAGTTGGTCAGATCCCTTCCTTTAGGATGGAAACAGAAGCTTGCCTTCTCGGTAGCAATTTTCCACGAGCCTAGCATTGTGTTTCTGGATGAGCCTACAGGTGGCGTAGATCCTGTAACCCGCAGAGAGTTCTGGAACCTCATTTACGAAGCCGCTGAAAATGGCATTACTATTTTCGTTACCACACATTATATGGACGAAGCTGAATATTGTAACAGGGTCTCGATCATGGTCGACGGAAAGATCGAAGCACTGGACTCTCCTACGCGACTCAAACAGATTTTTGAAGCAGAATCAATGGGTGAGGTATTTCTAAAGCTTGCAAGGAAAGCAGTAAGAAGTGAGTGAGGCGTAGTTGAATAAATGATTGATTGAATGAGAGAATGAGTGATTGAGAGAATGAATGAATGAGTGATTGAGAGAATGAATGAATGAGAGAGGGAATGATTGAGAGAATGAATGATTGAGAGAATGAATGATTGACATAATAAAGGAATGCTAGTATATGAAGCAATTTATATCTTTTGTTAAGAAAGAGTTTTATCATATTGGGAGGGACAGGCGAACATTGTTTATCCTCCTGGTGATGCCAATTGTGCAGATCATCATTTTTGGCTTTGCCCTGACGAACGAGGTTAAAAACTCTTCCATTGCCGTTCTTGATCAGGCAAATGATGTTGGTACCCGGTCAATCATTGCAGAACTGGATGCTAGTAATTATTTCACTGTCCAGAAGAATTTGAATTCTTATAAGGAAGTTGAATCTGAATTTAAAAAAGGGAAAATAAAAATGGTGATCGTATTTCCTCAAAACTTTGCAACAGACATAAAACATTTTAATAAAGCACAGATACAATTTATTACTGACGCTTCTGATCCGAACCTCGCTAATACCATGAACTCTTATGCTAGTAACATCATTATGGACTATCAGAACAGGATTAATCAAGATCTAAAGCTACCTTATCGTATTAAAACTGAATACCGGATGCTCTACAATGCCCAACTGAAGGGTGCCTACAGTTTTGTTCCGGGGGTGATGTCTATGGTGTTGATGCTGATTTGCACGATGATGACAGCCATAACTATTGTAAAAGAAAAAGAGCTTGGAACAATGGAGGTAATGCTTGTCTCACCAGTTCAACCTTTAAAGATCGTAATTGCCAAAGCCGTGCCCTACTTGCTATTATCTACTATAAATATCACCACAATACTATTGTTAAGTGTGTTTGTGCTCGATGTTCCAATTAACGGCAGCATTATACTTCTGGTTTCGGAAGCTATTTTATTCACCCTAACCTCACTGGCCCTGGGATTATTGATTTCAACCGTGACCGATTCACAGCAAACGGCCATGTTTATTTCCCTTACCGGGATGTTCTTACCTACCGTAATGCTTAGCGGCTTTATGTTCCCAATAGAGAATATGCCGCTTCCCTTACAGATCATTTCAAATATTGTCCCCGCTAAGTGGTTCTACTTTATAGTAAAATCAGTAATGATTAAAGGCGTAGGACTTGCATCAGTATGGCGCGAAACCTTAATCCTCGTTGCAATGACAGGTTTCTTCCTGCTGTTAAGCATTAAAAAATTCAAAATCAGACTGGCATGAGAACTTTAAAATTCCTGCTACAGAAAGAATTCAGGCAGATCTTCCGGGATCCATCGATATTACGGATCATCTTTATAATGCCCATGATGCAGCTGATCCTTTTACCTCAGGCAGCAGATTACGAGATGAAGAACATACAACTAACGGTAGTAGATCACGATCATTCTTCTTACTCTCAGCAGCTTACTTCAAAAATAACAGCCTCTGGCTATTTTAAGCTTACCGACTATAGTGCCTCTTATAAAAGTGCTATAGAAGATATTGAACGCGAAAAATCAGATCTCATATTAACTATACCTGCCCGGTTTGAGAAAGACCTTGTAAAAGAAAACGAAAGCAAAGTTTTTATGGCGGTTAATGCCATCAATGGAGTTAAGGCAAATCTTGGAGGAGCCTATTTGGGAATGATCATTCAGGATTATAACAGAGAGGTCCGATTGAAGTGGATACAATTTCCCAGATTAAACCCAGAACCTACTATCGATATAACCTATTCAAATTGGTTCAATCCCTTGATGAACTATAAATTCTTTATGGTACCGGGGATTCTGGTAGTACTCATAACCATGGTGGGTTCATTCCTCGCTACGTTGAATATTGTGAAGGAGAAAGAAATTGGCACGATAGAACAAATAAACGTTACACCGATAAAAAGGCATCATTTCATTCTAGGTAAACTTATCCCCTTCTGGATACTAGGCATGGTGATCCTGACTATTGGCCTAAGCATTGCCAGGTTATTCTATGGTATATTGCCTGCAGGGCATTTCTATACAATATATGCCTTTGCAGCAATTTATCTTTTTTCAATCCTCGGACTCGGCTTGCTAATTTCCAACTATACCAGCAATCAGCAGCAGGCTATGCTTATCTCCTTCTTTTTAATGATGATCTTTATTCTACTTAGTGGACTTTATACTTCTATAGATAGTATGCCTGAATGGGCGAAGATCCTCACAAGACTGAATCCTGTAACATACTTTGTAGAAGTAATGCGAATGGTTGTTTTGAAAGGAAGCACTTTAAGGGATATTCTGCCTCAAACCCTAACAGTTCTCTGCTTTGGCATGGTATTAAACTGCTGGGCCGTCTTAAGTTATCACAAGCGCTCCTGAATAAGTTAATTTATGTTAATTTAAATGACAGAAAACCGACTAATCCTTTATATCGTTCATCTGTCATATATCTTTGAAAAACTTTCACAAAACAAGCGTCCCTTACGGGGAATAAAAGTAATTTGAAAGTCTTTTCTCATTAGAAACAAGTTTCCACTTACAAAAACTACAAGGATTAAATGAAGAGATACATTTTAGGTTTATTTTGTCTGTTAAGTCTATCTACATTTGGCCAAAAAGCTGGGGTAGTTGTTTTCGGCGCTACTCCTGCAGGACTTGCAGCCGCCATACAATCCGCTCATTCAGGAGTTAAGACAGTTTTAATAGACCAGAACGGTATGGACCAAGTTGTCCTCACCGCGTCTGACAAAGCATATAGGATCGGAGTTTATGCTGATTTTTTAAAACGGGTAGATTCTTTACAGAAGGGAAAAAATCTTAGTAATGAAAATCTGCTGCCTGCCTATACTGCTACGGTTTTCAAAGGATGGACTGACACCATTAAAAACTTGTCAGTTATTAGAAAAGGTCTGGTAAAAAAAATTGAGAAAGATGGTAAGAACTGGGAAATTGAGCTGATCGATAAACGGGAGATCAAAGCTGATCTGGTAATTGATGCAACAAAAAGCAATACCATAGCAAAACTGGCTAAGGTTAATGCCGCTCCTATAAGAACAACAACTGGCATTTATCCCGATAAAATCTATCGTACTTCTGTTGCCATCAGTGAGGCGAAGGGGTATTATCCTGCCGGCGTTCCCGTAACCTCTCTGTTTGCACAGAACGCTGATAACTTTTTAATAATTAGCGAAAGCTTAAATCCCAACTTATTGATAGGACAGGGAGCTGGAACAGCTGCAGCATATTGTGCTTTTTTCAAAGTAACTACCAAAGATCTAGACATTAGGAAAACACAGGGAGAGCTTTCAACCTTTAACTCTCAATTTTTGAAGTTTGATGATGTTCGGGTTACAGATTCCCTGGCTGGATCTATTCAAAAAATTGCTATTACTGGTATCCTAAAGGGTAAATTGAAAAATAACCAGTTTCTATTTCTTCACGATTCAACTGTAACAATAGATGAAATCAAACAACCGATAAGGGAGTATTATTCCAGAAGTCAGATCTGGTTTTTAGACCATAAAGCTGAACGCTTAACCATTGCAGACGTGCTAAGTCTCATCAAATTTACAGGTAGTCGTGGAAATGAACTGGACAAAGAAGTTGAAAGAGGCTGGAACAAAACCCTGAGACTAACCGGAAAATACGACCCGAAAAAGCTCATAACGCGGAGAGAATTTGCTCGCTTGGTGGACCTCTACCTGAAACCCTTTGAACGGAAGATCGATCTGGAAGGAAATTTAAAAAGCTAAAGAAAGGAGGATTGTCAGATCCTCCTTTTTAATGTTAACACTACCACCTGAGTCTTCTTTTCACCTTTAGGTATTATCGTTAACAATATACCTTTGTCGGGCCGGGACCTGAACAACTGGTAAATCTCATCGATATTCCAATCCTTTGCCCTGCGAAAATTTATATCTACTATTTCATCGTTTACCTCTAACCCAATTAAGTCTGCTGCAGATCCCGGTTCTACCCTTCCTATAAATAACCTGCTGTAGTCCGGAGAGTGATAGATCAATTCTATTCCGCTCATATCGTGCTCGAAGGGCTTTTTAAAATCGTAGTTGGGCCGTAGAAATAATAAACTCCTTTGGTAGTCAAATATAACCTCAAACTTTTTCAACACTGCATTTCCCATATTACCGTTACGCTCTGCAAATACTTTTGAACCTACATCTTCATAATCCGGAAAAGCCGCTACAACTTCCTTTAATTCAAACTTACCCAATTTTAGTAAGCTCAAACGTCCCATTGATCCATCTATGGTTCCACTTAGGCCCACTCCCAGATTTGCTCTTATATTTTTTTGAGGAACCTCTACCCGTTTTCCTGCAATACTTTCCAGCCAGAGAGGATGCCCCGCTCCTGTATCAATGATCAGCTTTACCCAGGATAAAGTTTTATTAAGCGCTACCTCTGCGTTGATATAAGGCTTGCCCGCTTCAATGGTAATAGGAATTGCCTCAGCTCGTCTTAAGAAATAACGCGCCTCCGGCCTATAAACCTTAATGATCTTGTCCATATAGTTGAGGCGAACAGTGAAGCTGTTGAAAAACTCATAACCTATAAGACCGTGAATCGGAATACCTGTATAAGAAGACAGATCAAAAGCATCTTCTTTTAAAATAGCAGCTGGCAGGTTCCCTGTTATTACAGCATTTACAGCTACATCCAGGTTGCCTGTAACGGCAGCTTCAAGTTCTTTTCCTTCTCCGAATCCGACAACTTTTATTTTCCTTAAAGACTTCGGAAGTTGTAATGAATCGACCAAACCTGGGTCAGTAATTAGAAATACCCCAACTCCGGTATCAAGCACAAAGTTGAAGGGTCCCTTATTGTTTATGAGTAAAGGTATGATGATGAGGTTTTTGATAAACCTAAACTCAAATGCTTCCGTATTTGATAACTTTTCCAGCTTGAACTGCGCGCTTCCACTCTGCAAGATCAACAGTGTGAATAATGCAGATAATAAAAGCCGTTTAGTAGAAGCAAGGTTCAAAATATGGGTAGCTTTACTAAGATAACGTTTTAATTCACGCAAAGAGAAAGGGTTCAACCATTTAGGCTGATTTGAATTTAAGCATAAAACAGTTAATGATAGGGGTTGTTCTAAATTATGACCAGCATCATTCCGCTATAGGAAAAAAATTTAATCTTTTGTAATAGTATCCACTCTCAAAAACTATAATATGACTGATATACTAAATACTCAACTAATGCATCCGCGGGATCAGATTGCATTAGTGATGACAAGAATTTACAGAAGAGGATTAACCACTACCTCCGGAGGAAATATTTCCGTTATGGATGAGAATGGTGATATCTGGATTTCTCCTTCCGCCGTTGATAAAGGGCGTTTACAGCCATCTGATATTGTTTGTGTAAAAAAAGACGGAACGATCGAAGGCCTTCATAGACCTTCATCTGAATTTCCGTTTCATAAAGCTATTTACGAAATAAGGCCAGATATCAAAGCTATCATTCACGCTCACCCCCCTGCACTTGTGTCCTTCAGTATTGTAAGGGCAATACCTGATACAAATATTATCAGTCAAGCTCAGCACGTGGTTGGACATGTAGGTTATGCTGAATATGAATTACCTGGAAGCGAGGCTTTAGGAGCAAAGATCGCTAAAGAATTTACTAAGGGTTATAAAGCTGTGATCATGGAAAACCATGGTACTGTTGTTGGAGGAAGCAATTTGGTGGATACTTTTGAGCGTTTTGAGACATTAGAATTCTGTGCCAGGACAATCTTATACGGGAAATCAGTGGGCTCTCCCAGCTACCTAACTGACGAGCAGATCCAGGCTTTTGAAGACCAGGTTCCTGCACCTCTACTAGAAATGGAGGTGGTTGAACATCCCTCTGATGAAAGAGAGAAGCGCCTGGAGATATACAATATTGTAAAACGAGCCTGTACTCAGGGATTGATGATCAGTTCATACGGAACCATTTCAACACGGTGGAGAGGTGATGACTTTCTGATCACTCCTACCGGCATTCCCCGTTGGGATATGCAGGTTGAAGATATTGTACAGATCAGAGATGGGAAACGCGAACCCGGAAAGAATCCCAGTCGCACTACATACTTGCACCAGGAAATTTACAAAAAGCATCCTGAGATCAACTCCATCATTCTAACGCAGTCACCTTACCTTATGGCGTTTGCCGTAACAGGTACTAATTTTAACGTTAGAACGATCCCTGAAAGCTGGATCTTCCTTCAGGATGTTTCTTCAGTTGATTTCGGTTCTCATTTCAACAATCAGACTACTATTCCTGATCTTGTTGCTAAAAACAATCCGGCGGTTATTATTAAGAATGACTGTGTTCTGGTCACAGGTAATAGTCTTCTTCAAACATTTGACTATTTAGAAGTAGCAGAATTCAGTGCCAAATCATTAGTTTTGTGTGCGTCAATTGGAAACCTTGTTCCGATAAGCAACGAACAAGTTGAAGAGCTGCGTGCAGCATTTCTTAAATAAGCTCACAACACAAACCAAAAATATGAAGGCTGAAATGTAAACGTTTCAGCCTTCTTTGTTTTAGTCGCTATATCTCTTTTGGGCCACCGCTAGCAGTGCTTCTGGATTATATAATAGTCATCCCTCAACTTCCCAATCTGAAACTATTTTTAATGAGACACCAAGAAATAACAATTATCCGATAATTAAGGCAGAATGAATAATGGTGATTTGCCTGAAGTATTGCTTTGATGTTAATTGTAATTCTGACATAAGGCCCTGATTTATTAAGGCAATATAAAGGACTTCCAACGGTGGATCAAATAAAAAAAACCCTGTTTTGATTCCCGTCATATTTTTTCTGAAAAGAAAAAACCTCCTTTGTCTTAGTATAAAAATTGATTGAAAACTAAATGCAGCATTATGGAGATAGCTCAGCAAACAAGGATAGATGAAAGAATCGTAGCTTTTCTCAAATCTCAAACGGCCGTGAGTATTTGTACTTGTTCTGAAAACATCCCCTATAGCTGCATTTGTTTTTATGCTTATTCGGAGGAATTTAATGCCATGGTCTTTAAATCAAATGAAGATACTCTTCATATTAGGCAGGCTTTATCGAATCCTCTTGTTTCAGGTTCAGTACTACCAGACAAACTTGAAAAAACACGAGTAAGAGGGCTACAGCTACTGGGAAAATTTTTCAAGCCAGAAGGAGAAGCACTAGGCCAACTACAAAGAACTTATTATAAGAAATATCCTATCGCTTTAACGATGAAAGGAGAATTGTGGGCAATTGAATTATCAAGCATTAAACTGACTGACAATACACTGGGATTTGGGAAAAAAATAGCCTGGCAGAAGTAAATGAATTTATAAAGACATGAAATACAGATATAGGCTTGAAGCATAAAAAAGCGGACCTGAAAATCAGATCCGCTTTCTTTATAGGTGTTAAGATTGATTAAACAAGCAATCTTACAGGCTCTTCTAACAGAGCTTTTAATGTTTGAAGGAAGGCTGCAACAGATGCACCATCAAGAACGCGGTGGTCACCACTTACAGTTAACTTCATGATATTTCCAGGAACAACAGCACCGTTTTTAACAACAGGAACTTGTTGAATTCCACTCACTGCAAGAATTGCAGAGTTTGGAGGATTGATGATAGCTGTAAACTCATCAACACCGAACATTCCTAAGTTAGAAATAGTGAAAGTAGAACCTTGCATATCGGTTGGAAGAAGTTTCTTAGACTTAGCCTTACCAGCAAAATCTTTCACTTCAAGAGAGATATGAGTTAATGATTTACCATCAGCAAATTTCACAACAGGAACAACCAAACCTTCGTCAACCGCAACGGCAACACCAATATTCACGTGCTCGTTAATACGGATCTTGTCACCTAACCATGAAGAGTTAAGGGCAGGATGTTGTTTCAACGCAATTGCAGTAGCTTTAACTACTAAGTCGTTGAATGAAATTTTAACAGGAGCATATTCATTGATCTTAGCACGGGCAGCGATGGCGTTATCCATATCGATACTCATGGTAATAAAAATATGCGGAGCAGTGAACAAGCTATCAGAAAGCGAACGGGCAATAGCCTTACGCATCTGAGTAACTGGCTTCTCTGTATATTTCTCTTCCCCGATGAATTGAGGAATAGTGATTGATTTTTCAGCTTTTGCAGCCGGAGCAGCAGCAGCTTCAGGAGCAGCAGCCTGAGCAGCAGGTTTAGCAGACGGAGTAAAGTTTTCAACGTCAGCTTTAACAATACGTCCACCCTCTGCACTACCTTTTACCTGAGAAAGATCAATACCTTTTTCCTGGGCGATCTTCTTAGCTAAAGGAGAAGCTTTTACCCTTGAATCAGATGAACTTACAGTTTGAGCTGCAGTTTCAGCTGGTTGGGGTGCAGCAGACGTTTCCTGTGCTTTATTTCCTTCAGTTGGATTTGTAGAAGCCTTCTTGCCACCTTTTAATAAAGGAGCAACATCAGTACCTGGTTTACCAACAATTGCAATAATGTCATTTACTTTAGCAGCCTGACCTTTATCTACACCTACGTATAGTAAAGTACCCTCTGCGTAAGCTGTTACTTCCATTGTAGCTTTGTCAGTTTCAACATCAGCAAGTGTATCATCACTTTTTACAGTATCACCAACTTTTTTATGCCATTCTGCAATAACACCTTCTGTCATCGTATCACTTAATAAAGGCATACGAATAACTGTTGCACCTACTGATTCGGGATCAATTCCGCCTTCTTCCTCTTCAGCAGGAGCTGAAGATTCTGCAGGAGCAGCTTCAGATTTAGCTTCTGCCTTAGGAGCAGATCCACCTTCTAATAGTGGTTTATAATCTTCGCCCGGAGCGCCAAGAACAGCAATCACCTCATCAACTGGTACTGCTGAACCTTCTTCTGCTCCAATATATAATACAGTTCCTTCCTGGAATGATTCAAAGTCCATAGTAGCTTTATCGGTTTCCACCTCAGCGATCAAATCACCGGTGCTTACCTTATCGCCAACTTTTTTGTGCCATTTTGCGATAACACCTTCTGTCATGGTATCGCTCATTTTAGGCATACGAACTACTTCAGCCATTTCTTTATGTAAGTTTTTGTGAAAGTTATTTTGTTTTATTAAGGCCAAAAAGAACCTGCAAAACACTTTTAAACCTTCGTTTTAAACTATGTGCTTGCAGGTTATTTTATAGTCGAATTATTTAGTCTTTGATAAACGGATAGTTCTCTTGTACATAAACATCGTCGTACAATTCACTTGGCTCTGGCCATGGTGATTCCTCCGCAAATTTCACAGACTCTTCAACAATAGCTTTAACTTTAGCATCGATCTGATCGAACCAAGCTTCATCAGCATAATTGTTTTCAACGATCGCTGCTTTAACTACACCGATTGGATCTTTTGCTTTATATCTCTCAAGCTCCTCTTTAGTACGATATTTAGCCGGGTCAGACATCGAGTGACCTTTGTAACGGTACGTACGCATTTCAAGGAAAGTTGGTCCTTCTCCACGACGTGCACGTTGAACGGCTTCATCCATTGCATTGTGTACTGCAACAGGATCCATGCCATCAACAGGAGCACATGGCATATCGAAACCTAAACCAATTTTATAGATATCGATCATATTGGTAGTACGTTGCACTGAAGTACCCATCGCATATCCGTTATTCTCACAAACGAATATAACAGGCAACTTCCATAGCATCGCCATATTGAAAGTTTCATTTAAAGCACCTTGTCTAACGGCACCATCACCCATGTAACATACGTTAACATTAGTTGTTCCAAGATACTTTTCAGCGAAAGCCACACCAGCTCCTAAAGGGATCTGGCCACCAACAATCCCGTGCCCCCCAAAGAACTTTTTCTCTTTGCTGAACATGTGCATTGAACCACCTTTACCTTTAGAGCAACCAGTTGCTTTTCCGTAAAGTTCTGCCATAATTTCGTTTGCAGTCATACCACGAGCCATAGCATGAGCATGGTCACGATAAGCAGTAATCATAGAGTCGCCAGGCCCTAATACAGACATTGCTCCAGCCAAAACAGCTTCCTGACCAATGTATAGGTGACAGAAACCTCTGATCTTTTGCTGTCCATATAATTGTCCTGATTTTTCTTCAAACCGGCGCATTAAAAGCATTTGCTCGTACCAGTCTAGGTAAGTATCCTTAGTGATTGCAACTGAACTCATTAGTCAATATGTATTTTTGGGAAGGCAAATCTAATTATTACTTGCTAAAAAAAAGAAATTCAAAATGTTTTGTTTAGAAAGTGGCATCATAAAAAACTTTATTCACGCAAAAGCTTAAAAAAATCACAGTAAACAGAATAAAATTTGGGAAAAAGAAGCCTTAGCATGTTTCAAACTGCGGTTGAAGCAAATTTATTTCTTTTGAAATCGACGATCTTGTTCGGGGGCTTCTTTGTGAGTGTGTTTAAAGTGTTGCTTTATTCATTAAAGCGGCTACCCGCTTAGCAACAAGTCCGTTACAATAAAGCTCATACACTCACTGTTCATCACAATATCTTTTTAACAAGGAATTGAAAGCGCTGATAGTGCTTGTCTTCTGGTTTTGCCCTGCCTTTATATGTCTGCATCTTTTATCCTCCATATATCCCTGATGAGTCCACCTTTTTGTCAGTATATGTGGACTTATCACGCAGTTAAACAGGGTAAAGACAGGGAACATATAAAGCAGGGGGATAATCAGGTGATACTGCGGTTAAAACCCAAATGTGATTTGAAACATTTTTTCTTTTGACAATAGCTTTTATATTGCTTGAACATTCTTTCACTCTATAATTCAGACCTTATGGCTATCGTTGATAAGAAAGGAATTTTGCACGGACCCGTAGACAATATTTTGTACCGTTCTTACCGGGGGATGCAGATTGCACAAATTAAGCCTTCAAAAGTTAAGCAAAGCCTCGCCAGCCGAGAAGCAAGTCTGGAGTTCGGACTGGCTGCTACCACTGCAGCAAGCTTTCGGGCTGTATTCTTTCCTGGTTACAAAGCAAATGACGGCGGAATGGCTAATCGCCTTACCGCACTAACTTTAAAAAGTATAAAAACTGCTACCCATAAGCGCAGAGGCGAAAGAGATATTCATGATGGCGATCCTGATATGTTTTCGGGTTTTCAGTTTAATAAAAATTCCACGCTGGAGGACTGTCTGAGGGTGAAACCACAGGTTAAATTAACTGAAGATGGAAGAATAATGGTAAATATTCCCGCTTTTACCGACAATGATCTCCGCGGACCTGCTGAAAGTCATTATGTTATTCGGTTGATGGCCATATCTTTCAACTTTAAAACTTCACTAGCAAGCTATTTAAGTAATAAAGAGATCAAAATAGAAAAGGGAAAAGGATTTGAAGGTGGTGAAATAGAGGTTCTTCAATCAATCCCTCAAGGCCGTCTGGTTTTGCTTGGCATGTTTATTCACGCTTACAACTGGGATACTTTTGATGGCTATACACGTATTAATAATAAAGCCTGGAGTCCGGGTGGAATAATCGGCGGATGGCAGGCTCCTGCACAGGAAGAGCCTGAAAACACAAACAGACTGGAAAAAGAAAAGGCAGTAGTGGGAGAAGTACTCATAAAATCATTAAGTTATTCTGGTCCTGAGATCCAAGCTAAGTTTAAGGATCTATGGAAAAAGCAGGGCAAAAGCATAGCCAATAAGGTAAAGGAGAAACCTCCAATACCGGATATGGAGGATGAACTGCCAAAAGGGGACTTCAGTCTTAAAATTTAGACGAGGAGTTTACTGGTACATACTATTTGTTTCATTATTATTAGCACGAGATGTAGCGTTCAGCTTTACAATCTCGTTTTGCCTGCATGGCAAAAAAACTAAACTCTTTAACTATTGGTTTTTTCACCCTAACTTTAGGGATCAATCAAAAGCTGATAGCTATGAAAACCTTACAAAAATTTGCAGCCTGCCTTTTAGTGCTTGGCTTCCTGTCCCCATCAGTAAGAGCCCAGGGGCTTCTTAAAAAACTTAAAGACAAAGCAAATGAAGTTGCTGATAAGACAATCGACAAGAAAGCAGATGAATTCCTAAATGGCAAAAAGAAATCAGGAGCTACCTCTGAAGTAGCAGGTGGTGTTTCTGTACCTGGAACAAGCGTTGGTGGTACAGGTAACAGCGGAACCGGATCTTCCTCGTCTTCGGTTAGAAACAAGGGCGGCGCAGGTTTAATAACCACACCTCCTGATGTAAAAGAGAACCTGAGCCTCGCTGAAAGTTCGTTTAAAACTGCCAATTATGGCGAAGCCCGCTCTGCGCTTCAACAAGCTATTCTTGGCGTTGAAATGGAGATTGGTCAGGATCTATTAAAGTCACTTCCCGAAACTATAGCAAGTTTACCAAAACAAGCCGATAAAGACCAGGTAACCAGCAACGGCTGGGGCTGGGTAGGATTAACTATTCATCGGGAATACTTAAAAGACGATAAGCAATTAGGGTTAACGATAGCAAATAACTCTGTAATGATGTCTGCTGTGAACCTCTTTTTAACCAATAGTGGATATGCTCAAAGCACAGGAGGTGAACAAAAATGGAAACAAACACGCCTTAAAGGATATAAGGCAGTGATTGAGTATGACGACAATACCGGGTATAAGCTTACGGTGCCACTTGGGCAGAGCTCAATGCTTGTTTACGAGGGTATAAATTTCGCCAATGAACAAGATCTGATGACCGCGGCGTCTCAAGTTGATATTGATAAGATCAAGAAAACTTTAGGAGAAAAATAAGAAGCAATTGATTCATTTTATCATTTATCTAATTAATACCCCTTACATGAAAACTTTACTTATTACCATATTTTCTATAGCTACCCTCTCATCGCTTCAGGCACAAGACTTTAATAAGCAGCTGTCTACCGCCAGGACTGCTTACTCAGGGAAAAAACTCGAGGAAGCAAGATTTGCTATGCAACAAATGCTTCAGGAACTGGATATTATGGCAGGCAAAGATATTCTTAAAATGCTGCCAGCAAAGATGGATGCACTGAATGCAAACGCCGCACATGATAACGTAAGCGGAGCTTCAGGATTCGCAGGAATTATTATTCATAGGGATTACGGTGCTGGAGAAAAGATGGCAGAAGTTGATATCATTGGAAACTCTCCAATGCTTAGCTCTATAAATGCGCTTCTTGCCCTTCCTTTTATTGCGAACAATGCCAATCAGAAAGTAATAAAATTGGAAGGATACAAAGCGTTATTAAATATAAACAAGGACTCTGAAACCAGTAAAGTTACTTATGAGATTCAGCTTCCTCTAAACTCTTCTTTAATTACCCTTAAAGCACCAAATGCTACAGAAGACGAGATTAAAAAATTCGCGTCAACTATTCCTGTAGGCCAACTCGCGAAAACCTTACAATAGGAATTTTTAAGAAATTAAAGTCCTCCCACCAAGAGGGCTTTTTATGCCTGTTTCTTTTATTTAAAATAATTCTAAATAATACTTGCATACCAAAAGAAAAGCTTTTTATTTTGCGATGATTTAGAATCAATCCAAATAAAAGAAGAATGAAAATTGCTTACCCTTTTTTACAGCTCTTATCTACCGCAATATTCCTGTTTACTAGCCTAGCGGGCCTCGCCCAAAATACGGGATCAATACGCGGAAAGATTACCAGTTCCGACGGTAAAACTGCAGAGTACGTTTCAGTGCAACTGAAAGAACGTAAACAAAGTACACTCACTAATGCAAAAGGTGAATACAAATTAAACGGCGTAAAGCCCGGTAACTATACCATTAAAGTATCAGCAATAGGTTTAACAGGCGAGGAGAAAAACGTAACGGTAACGGCGGGAGCAATTGTAATAGCAGATTTCGTACTGAATGAAAGCGCATCACAACTAGATGCCGTAACTATACAGGGAAGACAGAACAGGTACAAAATAGATAAACCCTCTAATTCGCTTAGATTAAATGCTCCACTTCAGGAAATCCCTCAAAACATTCAGGTAGTAAGCCAGGGGGCACTTGCAGATCAGCAGATTATAAGTATGAGCGACGGATTAGTACGAAATGTAAGCGGAGCTGCCAGAGTAGAACATTGGGGTGATCTATATACTAATATTACTATGCGTGGATCCCAGATTCAGGCATTCAGAAACGGGTTCAACGTAGTGAACTCTTACTGGGGCCCTCTAACAGAAGATATGAGCTTTGTTGACCATATCGAATTCGTTAAAGGCCCAGCGGGCTTCATGCTAGCGAATGGTGATCCTAGCGGACTGTATAATGTGGTAACCAAAAAGCCAACTGGAGTAAATAAAGGTGAAGCAACCTTGACACTTGGAAGCTTTGATCTCTATCGTGCCACTGCTGATTTAGATGGTATACTCAGTAAAAATGGTAAGCTATTGTATCGTTTAAACATAGCTGGCCAGAATAAGAACTCTTTCCGGGCGAATGAGTACAATAACCGATACAGCATTGCTCCTGTTATCTCATACCAGATTGATCCCAATACAAAAGTAACTGCGGAATATACATTACAGCATGCAAAAATGTCTAATGTTGGCTCGTTCTATATTTTTTCCCCTAACGGCTATGCCTCTTATAACCGTAACCTTACCATGTTAGCACCAGGATTGGAGCCTACGAAAATAAATGACCATAGCCTATTTGTAAATCTTGAGCACAACATCAGTGATAAGTGGAAATTGAACGCACAAGCCTCTTACTTCAACTACCAGCAAAAGGGTAGCTCTATGTGGCCTGATAGTGTTGCCACTAACGGATTAGTAAGAAGAAGCGCAAGTATTTGGGATGCTTTCAGCGAAATGACGCTAGGGCAGGTATTTCTGAATGGAACAGCGAAAACAGGAGAAATTCAACATCGTATTCTGGCAGGACTTGATGTAGGTACTAAAAATTACTATGCAGACTGGAATCAGACAGCTGCATTGGATACTATTGGCGGAGAGTTTAATGCACTATCCCCTGTTAATACGGTGGATAACGGATTCCCACTTTTCGACAGAAGCCTTAGCGTTGAGGAAAGAGCAGTAAGAGGAGGAGGCTTGATGGACCAACGGTACACAGGCCTTTACGCTCAGGACGAGCTGGGCTTCCTCGACAACAAACTGCGTTTAACACTTGCGGGACGTTATACTTACGTAAGTCAATCAAACTATGGGGGCGCTCCTCAAACAGCAAAGCATTTCACTCCACGTGTGGGTCTGAGCGTTTCAGTTGATGATCAAACCTCCGTTTACGGCCTTTATGATCAGGCATTTGTTCCTCAAAACGCCATACTCACTTCAGGGGAGGCAGCAAAACCGATTACAGGAAATAATACAGAGTTTGGAGTAAAAAAAGATTGGTTCGGGGGCAAATGGAATACAACTTTATCGGCCTACAAGATCACCAAGAATCACGAAGTTACTACTGATGCATTTAATCAGGGAAGAAGTATTGAAATTGGACAAAAGGTAGCTCAGGGAATCGAGTTTGACGTTCGAGGTGAAATACTAAAGGGTTTAAATCTTACTGCAAACTATGCCTATACAGATGCAAAGGTAACTAAAGTTAACGAAGGCGTTGGTGAATCAATAGCGGTAGAAGGTCAACGGACTCCAGGTTCTAGCAAGCACACTGTTAATAGTTGGTTGAACTATAAAGTTCTGTCGGGGCCAATAAAAGGATCAGGATTATCAGGAGGGTTTACTTATTTGGTGGACCGTGCTACAACTACTTTCAGCAAAACTAATCCTGAGCAGAATCTTCCCGATTATTTCAAATTGGACGCGGGAGCATTCTGGGAAAAGAATAACCTCAGATTAACGTTCAATGCTTTCAACATTTTAGACAGGTATCTGTACAATGGAGGGTATTATCCTGCTAACTATTATTTTACCAGTGAAGTTTATTATTGGCAGGCTGAAGCTCCACGCAATTACCGGCTTAGCGTTGCTTATAAATTTTAATTATGAGAATTAAGAAATTAGTTGGAAAGCTCCACTTGTGGCTCGGGTTATCATCCGGGCTACTCGTGCTATTTTTAGGGATCACCGGGTGTATTCTTGCTTTCCAGCAGGAGATTGAAAACGCCTCACAATCCTACCGGTACTTAGCTAAAGATCACAAAGCACTTCTGACTCCTTCTCAAATTAAAACCATTGCTGAGGCTGAACTACCAGGAAAACATGCACATAGTGTGAAGTACCAGGATGGAAGGAACGCTGTAGTAACGTTCTATAACAGCCAGCCAGATTACTATTATCTCGTCTACGTAAATCCGTATAGCGGGAATGTATTAAAGGTAAAGGATATGAGCAGGGACTTCTTCCGCGTAGTGATCATGGGGCATTATTACTTATGGTTACCTCCGGAAATTGGGCAACCGATAGTAGCCACGGGCACTCTCATTTTCGTTATTCTTCTTATATCAGGATTGATCCTTTGGTGGCCTAAAAACGCTGCGGCGAGGAAAAAGAGGTTCACGTTAAAATTAAACGCTCAATGGAAGAGAGTTAATTATGACTTGCATAACGTGCTGGGCTTCTATATGACCTGGGTTGCAATCTTTATAGCCATAACGGGATTGGTAATGGGTTTTCAATGGTTCTCAAAGTCGGTCTACTGGATTTCGTCTGGAGGCAAGGCAATGGTTCAATATTATCCGGCTCTTTCTGATAGTACGATTACTAAAATAGATTTTAAAGAAAAGGCTGAAGATGTGTTATGGTTGAAGATGCAGGATGACTGGAAACATCAGGGAGGAAGCTTTGAAGTGCATTTCCCGGAAAACGAAAAGGAGTCTATTGAATTAGCATTCAATCCAGACACAGAGACTTACTGGAAGACTGATTACAGGTTCTTTGATCAAAAGACTTTAAAGGAGATTGAAGTCACTCATTTATATGGAAAATTTTCAAAGGCAAGTACTGCCGACAAGATAATGAGGATGAATTATGATATTCATGTAGGAGCAGTATGGGGTCTGCCCGGTAAAATCCTGGTTTTCCTTGCAAGTCTTTTGGCTGCGAGTATGCCTGTTACCGGATTTTTAATCTGGCGAGGCCGCCGCAAAAAATCGAAAGCTACTACTGGAGCAAAGCTGCTTCAAACGCGAAAAGCAAAACTGAAGAAATCTTCATCAGTGGTTAATTGAGTAATATAAAGGCCTGAAAGATTAATTCTTCAGGCCTTTATTCTTTAATTCCTCTTCCACAATGCGTCGGCAACCTTGCTCGATAAGCTGGTACACCGGATCAAATTGGTTGTCTTCATAATAAGGATCAGGTACAACTTCGGTATTTAATAATAAGCGGACTTTCCTCTTGTCTTCTTCATTCCTTGCATGATTAAGGACGTCCCTTAAATTCATTTTGTCCATCACAAATATCCTGTCGAACTCGTCGAAATCAGTAACATTGAATTGACGACAAACCTGTGTAGAAATATCAAGTCCATAGCTTTTTGCTACGGCGATAGAACGACGATCTGGAGGTGAACCTATATGCCAGTCACCCGTTCCGGCAGAATCAACTGACCAGTCAAGTCCTTTCTCTTTTACAATGTTCTCCATTATTCCATGAGCCAGAGGAGAACGACAAATATTGCCAAGGCAGACCATTAAAATTTTCATATTTGTTGTGATTACACGAATTTGATATGATTACACTGATTATTATTGATTACACTGATATTTGTTGTGATTACACCGGTTATTATTGATACTGACGTATTGGTTGATGATAAATTTTACTGAAGTTACTGATGGTTATATGAATAGATTTATTTACGACAATTATTAGATGCAACGCTTACAAGTATCAAACCTTTAGCATAACAGCCTTCAATCGGTGGAATCATCCCAAATATCGGTGGAATCCCACCAAATAATCGGTGGAATCATCACATATATAATCAGTCTTATCATTCTAATAATCGGTGGAATCATCCCCAATAATCAGTGTAATCATCCCCAATAATCGGTGAAATCCCATCAACCAAAAATATCATTTAAAACCTCGGCTAACCTAACTCCCCCTTTTACCAATTGGCTATTAAGCGTATTGATATGAAGATAATTGTAGCGATAGGAAAGCTTGTCTCCTGTTTTTACATCTTTGTACAGGGATTCTGTTATTTGGAAAGAATCCCAAAGCCAGCTAACGAGGCCCCCCTGAAGGATTGTTCTACGCTGTTCCGGGCTAGTGAAATTAATGGCTTTTACATATTCTGTATAGCTTAACTGCTGGAATTCAATAAGCTTTGAATCCCAAATAGTGTGCATATTGGTATTCTCGTTAAACCAGGTTACTTTTATGTCATTTCCTCCTCTGTCATCTGAATACCCTACGTGATAAGGTTGATTGATATCCCCAACTATGTGAATAATAAGCTTTAGGTACATCACTTTTTTATCCTGAGGCAGATCTTTTTTCTTCAGTTCAGAGATAAGGAAGTTAAGTTTAGTATACGCGTTTGTTGTGGTATCCTTTGCCAGGATAGACTGCATTTGGGGGAACGTTATTCCTCTGTCGAAATCAACATAATGCCAGGTGTCAAGGTACTTATAAGATGGATCTGATTTTACAAAATCAGGCCAGTTGCTCGCCATGGCAACCGATTCGTTTCCTAAGATTTTCTTTATTTCCTTTTTAGTTTTGGATGAGAGATAAGAGTCTGCTATCTCACCCACGATTCGATGTCCTAATTGTCCCCAGCCAAAAGAGGCGACAGGCACATACAATAGAAAAACGATTACTACTACATTCTTGATTATCTTATTCATTACTATAATGGTTGCGGGTTACAAATTATCTTTTCCTTCAATTTCAATGTCACCGGTATATGTTGCTGCAAACTTTGTAACTCAATTTTATCTGAAGAAGTATTTTTTATTAAGAAAACAGGTATATATTGGCCTATACGATAGCAATCGTGCAGTTTCTGTTTGTAGTTAGACTTTGTGAAGGTTCCCAGGAGATATAAGGTATCACGACTTACCACATAGGTTCCCTTAGCATATTCCTTCCAACTACCTCCATTAAAACAGCTGTCTTCGTAATAATTGTGTTTTGCCCTAGTGGAAAGCACAACATAGAATGAGTCGCAGGTAAACTTAAAATGATGGGAGGTATATTGAATCAAACTATCCCTAAATACATAAGGCTGCTCATCCCAAACCCCTTGAAGAACATCTGCTCCACGCCCCTGCACATTTGGATTGAAAGTACATGAAGATAAAAAAGCTGAGGCAATAAAAAAAAGCACTACTGAAGTTCCAAGCAAGTTTTTAAGCATATAGAATAAAAATCCCTTCAGGGATGGTACAAAACTATCTAAAATCTTTTATTGCAGCTTCATAAGAAAAAAATCCCTCTCTGATTTTCTCAGAGAGGGATAATATTATCAGCTGAACAATTTTTTTACTTCAGACTTCCTATCATATCTTCAGGACGTACCCATTGATCGAATTGTTCGTTTGTTAACAATTCGAGTTCAAGTGCGGCTTCACGAAGGGATTTATTTTCCTTGTGCGCTTTCTTTGCAATTTTTGCAGCGTTTTCATAACCAATATGAGGGTTAAGAGCGGTTACTAACATCAAAGAATTCTCTACGTGCTTCTTGATGCCTTCGTAGTTTGGCTCTATACCAACCGCACAATGATCATTGAAGGAAACGCAAGCGTCGCCAATTAAGCGTGCTGATTGTAAGAAATTAGCGGCAATAAGAGGCTTAAATACGTTCAACTCGTAATGACCTGTAGCTCCACCAATAGAAATTGCTACGTCATTACCCATTACCTGTGCAGCCACCATAGTAAGTGCTTCTGGTTGGGTAGGATTTACCTTGCCCGGCATAATTGAAGAACCTGGCTCATTTTCAGGGATGAAAAGTTCGCCTATACCAGCACGGGGACCTGAAGCTAACAAACGGATGTCGTTAGCGATCTTCATTAACGACACTGCCAATTGCTTTAAAGCTCCGTGAGATTCAACCATTGCGTCATGAGCTGCCAGGGCTTCGAATTTGTTTTCGGCTGTGCGGAAAGGAAGGTTTGTAAACTGAGCGATATACTCCGCTACCTTTACGTCATATCCCTGAGGAGTATTGATTCCTGTCCCAACGGCGGTTCCGCCTAATGCTAGTTCTGCGAGATGGTCCAGGGTATTTCTAAGCGCTTTAAGGCCATGGTTTAATTGAGATACATAACCGGAAAACTCCTGGCCTAAAGTTAGTGGAGTAGCATCCATCAAGTGCGTCCTGCCGATCTTTACTACATTTTTATACTCCTCAGACTTAGCTTGCAAAGTATCGCGAAGTTTTTCCACTCCGGGAATAGTGATTTCCATAATACTTTTGAAAGCTGCAATATGCATTGCAGTTGGATAAGTATCATTTGAGGATTGTGACTTGTTCACATCATCGTTAGGGTGAATGAAAGTTTTTCCTTCACCTAATTTATTCCCTTGAAGTACATGAGCCCTGTTAGCTACAACTTCGTTGACATTCATGTTGGACTGTGTGCCTGAACCCGTTTGCCAGATTACCAGTGGAAATTCTGCATTTAATTTCCCTTCTAGTATTTCATCGCATACCTGGGCAATCAAATCCCGCTTCTCAGCAGAAAGCACACCTAAATCAGTGTTGGTGTAAGCTGCAGCTTTTTTAAGGTAGGCAAATGCCTCTATGATCTCTTGCGGCATTGATGCTTCCGGTCCGATCTTGAAGTTATTTCTTGAGCGTTCAGTTTGGGCTCCCCAATACTTATCTGCAGGAACCTGCACATCGCCCATGGTATCACGTTCTATTCTAAAAGTCATGATTTTAGGAGTTTTTGTGAATTTAATCTGTTTTATGACAAAAATTGCCTGCTAACGCTCTCATTCCCAACCATCATTCGGTAAGCAGGTTTTAGTCGCGCAAACTTAGTTACTTAAGCGAAAAATCAAAAGTGAAAAGTAAAAAACAAGCTTCCGAGGAGGTAAATTTAATAAGTATATAAAAAACTGCTTTAAATGAGGCTATGAGCAGCTTAACGGTAATTCCCTAAGTATATCAAGAACATCTTCCCGGAAAAAGTTGATGCCGCCCTCTTTCTCTTTCTATGTAAACTTAGATACTAAGCTGGAAGCCCTGCCGTTTGAGGTGCTGCAGAACTAAAGTTTTATTGTTTAAAACTCTTTAAGGCCTCTTCGTGTAATATTTTCTAATTTTCGTCCGGCAAAAGGACTTCAAGAAGTGTATGTTTAAATTTCCAGCGCTAGCGCAAATCATTCTCGCATTATTTTTTTTAACATCGTGTTCGTCACGTGAGCAAAAAAACACTAAGATCAGAACCTCTGAGGACGACAAATCAGACAGCTTACTTTTAGTTTATGATCCTGCGAAAGCCGACACCCGTATCCACGCGTTTATGCAGAAATTACATAAAACCAGAGGATTTAACGGAAATGTCCTTGTTGCAAAAAAGGGAAAGATCTTATACGAAAACGCTATAGGATGGGCAGACTACCTGCATAAAGACAGCCTGACCACCAGCTCAAGATTTGAACTTGCTTCCGTTACCAAGCCTATGACCGGCATCGCGGTTCTGCAGCTGGTTGAACAGGGAAAGATTAAGCTTGATCAGGATGTGCGTGATTTCTTCCCCGATTTTCCGTATACAGGGATAACGGTAAGGATGCTTTTATGCCACCGTTCAGGAATGATGAACTACGTATACTTCGTAGATGGAATATTCCGTAAGGAACACAAAAACCAAAGCAAAGGCATCACCAATCAAGATGTGATGAAAATTATTGCAGAAAAAAAGCCAGCTCCTTACACGCAGCCGAATAGGAAATTTCATTATAACAATTCTAATTTCATGGTCCTGGCTGCAATTATTGAGAAAGTGACTGGCAAGAGTTATACAGAGTACATGAAGGAGAATGTGTTTGATCCGGCCGGTATGAAAAATACTGCGGTACTATCGAAAGCAACCTACGACAAGATCCCCACGGATGTTGTAGGACACGACAGGACCTGGAGATATTCCGTTGTACAAAACTTCCTTGACGGCCCGGTGGGTGATAAAGGTATTTACAGTACCGTTCAGGATCTTCTTCTGTTGGACCATGCATTGAAAAAAGGGCGTCTTTTAAGTAAGGCATGGCAGGATTCAGCATATACCGGACACAATCCTATGATAAAAGGTCATTTTAACTATGGTTATGGCTGGCGGATATTTGAGGGCGACGGACATAAGGTGGTTTATCATACAGGCTGGTGGCATGGTTTTAGACATATTTACCTTAGAGATTTAACAGCGGACATAACTATTGTTTTGTTAAGCAATTTAACCAATGGAAGTCTCTTACAATTAGATGAGCTTTTTAATTTGGTGGGAATGCCGGTGGTTCGAAAATCAGCTTACACAGGAGCAGGCGAAACCTCTGAAGATTAAAGTGTAGAAATAGTTACTCTTTTTGAGTCATTTTGTTGATTTTTGCCCTCAATGATACAAACTGCAATAAATAGTCAGTTTTTCAAATCCAACGACAGCAAGTTTTGTTGTCAAGACACTCAATTATAATTGAGCGCTAGTAATTGTAAAATAAAAGAGATATTTTAGAACCGCACTAAGGAATAAGGTTTCAACCGGCAATGAGCAAAGTTTTTATAATTGATGACGACCCAATACACCAGCGTATAGCTCAGATCATGATCCAGAAGCATCAGATCTATGAGGAATTTAAGAGCTATACCGAAGCTGGAAAGGCCTTAGAGTTTCTTCAGGAGAATGTGCAAAATGCAGAGGCTTTACCCGATGTAATCTTACTTGATTTAAATATGCCGGTTGTTGACGGCTGGGATTTCCTTGAAAAGTTCGATACGTTCCGGACTTCTTTAATAAAGACCATAAAAATTTATATCGTTAGTTCTTCCGTTGACGAGAAAGACATCCTGCGTTCCCAATCTTACGCATATGTTCACGGTTTTATTTCAAAACCCCTTTCGCCGGATATTCTCCGTGGTACGCGCTAAACTTTTAGGCTTAGCCCTTGTTATGAATTCAAAAATCTTTACCAGATATGTTTGACAAATTACTCCAGGTACAGCAACAGGCCGAGGAAATAAAAAAAAGACTTGATACTGTTATAGTTTCAGGAGAAGCCGAAGCCGGAAAAATAAAAGTAACATCGACTGGCAATAAAAGCATTACGTCTATTACAATTGATGAAAACTTCCTGAAAGAGGCAGACAAAGAAGAACTTGAAGAACTTTTAGTTGTTGCCGTTAATAAAGCACTCGCTCAGGCAGAAAGCGTCCATCAATCTGAAATGGCAGCCGCAAGCCAAAATATGCTTGGAAATTTAGGTAATCTTTTTGGAGGATAACGCTACGATTTATGAAGGTTACGTTTTATGGACAATCCTGCTTTCTATTCGAGACAGCAGGTAAAAAGGTGTTGATCGATCCTTTCATCACACCAAACGAACTTGCTAAACATATTGATGTTAATGCGATACAGGCAGACTTTATTCTGGTGTCCCACGGACACGCAGATCATACAGCTGACCTTGTTGATATAGCTACCCGTACGGGCGCGCTTGTTATATGCTCCTACGAGATAATGGTTTGGCTGAATGCAAAGGGAGTATCTAATGTTCATCCAATGAATTTAGGGGGCCAAAGGAAATTTGATTTCGGTAATGTAAAAATGGTTTTTGCAGCTCACTCAAACTCTTTGCCTGACGGAACCTATGGTGGTACCGCAGCAGGATTCATTATCGAAACCGAAGAAAAGACGTTTTATTACTCTGGAGATACGGCCTTGATGCAGGAGATGAAGCTATTCGGTGACATGTATAACTTCAGCGCTGCATTCCTGCCAATAGGAGATAATTTTACGATGGGTATCGATGATGCTATTGTAGCCTCTAAATTTATTAAGTGCGATACAATTGTTGGAATGCATTATGATACATTTGGTTACATAAAGATAGACAAAGAAGAAGCCCGGACAAAATTTGCAAATGCCGGGCTTCAACTAAAACTTATAGATATTGGTTCTGAAATATCTCTTTAGATAACAGTACCGTTTGGTAATACAGCCGATTTCTTGACTACGACAATTCCGCCGCTTACTGTGTATTTGTCGTAGTCTCCATCCTTAAGATGAGCCCCACCATTAATCCTTACATCATTACCAATGTAACAGTTTTTGTCAAGGATAGCATTTTTGATATAACATCTTTCTCCAACTCCCATTATCGGCGCGCCGTTATTCTTAGCCGCTTCTAGTTGCTCGAGGGTTTGGTAATAATCGCTTCCCATTATATAACTGCACTCTATAGTAGTACCCTTCCCGATTCTGGTTCTGATACCGATCACTGATCGCTCAATTCTGCTAGCCTGTATAATACATCCGTCAGCGATGACTGTTTTCTCAAGTGTCGTCCCCTGTATCTTGGATGGAGGAAGCATTCTGGGACGAGAAAATATACTTCTTCTATCAAACATATTGAAGGAAGGGATATCGTCTGTAAGTCCAAGATTGGCTTCAAAGAATGACGGAATAGTACCAATGTCAGTCCAGTAACCTTCGTACTGATAACTTGTTACTTTTCTCTTCTTTATTGCCTCAGGAATAATCTCCTTACCGAAGTCTGTATGAGGATCATTGGTAAGTGTATCATAGATAGTATCCCGATTGAAGATGTAAATACCCATGGAAGCCTGATAAAGCCTTCCTTGTGCTTTCATAGCAGGACTTACCTCGGATGCCCATTCTTCGAAATCAGTTTTAGGTTTTTCTATAAAAGCGGTAATGTTGTCGTTCTCATCGGTTTTCATAATACCGAATCCAGGTACATCTGCCGCAGTTACCGGGATGGTTGCTACAGATATTTCAGCACCCCTTTCCACGTGCTTCTGGATCATATCATTGAAGTCCATTTGATAAAGCTGATCGCCGGATAAGATCAGAACGTGCTCAAATTCGAAAGGTGTTAAGTGATGCAAACTTTGACGAACGGCATCTGCAGTTCCCTGGAACCAACCAGCGTTGGTTGGAGTTTGTTCAGCAGCCAGAATGTCAACGAAGCCAGTACTAAATACGTTAAAATGGTAAGTGTTCTTGATGTGTTTATTGAGAGATGCAGAATTAAATTGAGTTAATACAAAAATTCTGTCAATCCCCGAATTTAAACAGTTTGAGATCGGAATATCAACTAAGCGATATTTTCCTGCAATAGGCACGGCTGGCTTGGATCTTGTTGCAGTAAGCGGAGAAAGGCGTGTTCCCTGCCCTCCACCTAAAATTACGGCGATTACATTGGACATATATGTTATTTTTTAAGGCTATTGTAAAGTTCTATGTATTGGCTTGCCGATTGATGCCAAGAATAGTCTAACTGCATCATACGCTTACGTAACAAATTCACACGTTCTGTGTTTTGATATAATTCAATTGCGCGATAAAAAGCTGAATAAATATCTTCTACATCGGCATTCAGAAAGCAAATACCATAACCATCCGGCTGAGAATGATCAATCACGGTGTCTTTTAATCCGCCCGTGCTTCTCACAATTGGTATTGTTCCATAGCGTAAAGAGTAAAGCTGGTTTAATCCACATGGCTCAACACGGGAGGGCATCACAAGGAAATCTGCACCAGCATAGATTCGGTGAGATAAAGCCTCATTATAACCGATGAATACACTATATTGACCAGAAAAGGTATCCTTTAGACCTGAAAGCTCATCCTCAATATGGTGTTCACCTGATCCAAGAATTAATATATTAACCTGATCCTTGTAAGCAGTAAGGATCTCTGTGATCGCCTTAGGTAGCAGATCTGCACCCTTCTCTCCTACTAATCGACCGATAAATGCAATAAGAGGTTTATCCGCCTTTAAGCCGAACTCCTCGGTTATTAATTTCTTATTCTCCTTCTTTTGGGTGGCTACTGTCTCGACGCTGAAGTTAACTCTTATCATCGGATCGGTCTCCGGATTCCAAACCTCCGTGTCAATTCCATTTATAATGCCTAAACCTTTTCCCTGTTCTGCCTGAAATAAGGGTTCAAGACCGTTCGAATTCCATGTTAATTCTTTTAGATAAGTAGGAGACACAGCAGTATAAGCCCAGCAATTTTTGACAGCAGTGGCTAAGGGGTTAATACAGTCGTTCCACTCTAACAAGCCTGTCTTATCTGGTTCCACATCTGGAAGGTAATTGAACTTCTCCCAGCCTATCCAACCTTGATATTGCGCATTGTGTATAGTCAATACTGTGGGAATGTCAGCAAATTGATTATAGCGGGTAGAATGCTTGATCAGAAAAGGGACCAGACCCGTATGGTGATCATGACAATGGATAACATCAGGGCGGATAGAAAAGTAAGTCAGCCATTCGAGAAACGCAAGTTGGAATGCTACAAATTGCTCTGTTTCATCGGGGTAAGAGTATATTTCCGGCCGGTCCAGAAGTCCGGGGATCTTTATCAGGTGAAGTGCAAATCCGAGCTTGTCTGTTTTTTCTTTAAGGACCTGAAAAGGCAAGGTTATACCTGCCATTACAAATTCAGATTCAAGAATTACATCAAACTCGTTCTCCTGTACAAACTTCCTGTCATAATAAGGCATCACCACACTAGCATAAATTCCTGCCAGTTGTTGATATTTTGGAAGGGCGCTAACCACATCACCTAATCCTCCGACTTTCGCTACAGGGTAACATTCTGCACTTAGATGTATTACGTTCATAATGCCGTTTTATTCGTTTGAAATTTAAGAAAATATATTTCGGGAAAACAAAAAAACCCGCCTTTTTTCGGCGGGTTTTACGTTTTTTGTTTCTAAAGAACTTTCTCCCTCATTTACAAGCTAATAATTTGAAAATTCCTTTATTATTAATGGGCCTCCAGCCAGTTAAAACCTTCCCCAATCTCTACAACGATTGGGACATCAGTCTTGATCGCTGTCTTCATCCTATTTTCTATTATTTCTTTTACCTGGCTAACCTCAGGTTTAATTACATCAAACACCAATTCATCATGTACCTGCATCGTCATCTTAGACTGCAGCTTCTGATCCTGAAAATCCCTGTGAATATTGATCATTGCTATTTTAATCATATCAGCAGCAGAGCCCTGGATCGGTGCGTTAATAGCATTTCGCTCGGCGAAACCTCTGACCGTTGCATTTGCAGAGTTGATATCGCGCAGGTATCTTCTTCGTCCCATCAGTGTTTGTACGTAACCATTCTCCCGTGCAAAGTTCATGGTGTCACTCATATAAGCCTTAATACCCGAGTATTGCTTAAAATACTCTTCAATAATTTCAGCTGCTTCTTTACGTGAAATTCCAAGATTTTGGGATAAGCCAAAAGCAGACTGGCCATAAATAATTCCAAAGTTTACTGCTTTTGCATTTCTTCGCATAGTGGAATCAACTTCATCCAAGGCTTTTCCGTACACCTTAGCAGCTGTTGCTGTGTGGATATCAAGTCCCTTTTGAAAAGCATCCAACATGGCCTCATCCCGGCTTATTTGAGCAATCAATCTTAATTCTATCTGAGAATAATCAGCAGACAACAACACATGATCTTCATCTCTAGGGATAAATGCGCGCCTAACTTCTCTTCCCCTCTCTGTACGAATAGGAATATTTTGAAGGTTTGGATTGTTTGAGCTTAGTCTTCCGGTAGCAGCAACAGCCTGATTATAGGAAGTATGCACACGACCAGTTTTCGAGTTGATCATCAGAGGCAAAGCATCTACATAAGTGGATTTTAGTTTCTGCATCTGACGGAAATCAAGAATATCTTTAGCAATATCACTTTTGCTAGCGAGCGCGGTTAATATATCCTCCCCGGTCTGGTACTGTCCGGTTTTCGTCTTCTTAGCCTTTGGATCCAACTGCAGCTTCTCAAAAAGCACTTCTCCTAACTGCTTAGGGGAAGCAATATTAAAACGGACCCCTGCCTTTTCGTAAATAGTAAGTTCAAGCTCTTTGACTTCTTTTTCCAGTTGTTGCGAATATTCCCTTAAGCCCTCTTTATCGATTCTAACGCCCTCCCTTTCCATATCCGCCAAAACGTAAATTAAAGGATTTTCCACATCCATAGCTAATTTATCGGCCTTAGCTTTGATCAATGCAGGCTGAAAGACGTTATGAAGTTGCAGCGTTATATCTGCATCTTCTGCTGCATAATCCTTTATCTTCTGCAACTCTACATCACGCATATTACCCTGTTTTTTGCCTGTGCCAATTAATGAGGTGATAGAGACAGGAGTATATCCAAGGAAATTCTCGGCCAAAATATCCATATTATGACGGGTATCAGGATCTATTAGATAGTGAGCAAGCATCGTATCAAACAGTTCCCCTCTAACAGTGATATTGTACCAGTTAAGCACCAAAATATCGTACTTAAGGTTTTGCCCTATTTTCTTTATTTCAGGATTTTCAAGCAAGGGTTTGAATTCGTCAACGATCAGGCAACATTCCTCCTGTTCAATAGGCATAGGAACATAATAAGCTTCACCAGGCTTAATAGAGAAAGACATCCCGACCAATTCGCAAGCATTGGCATCCATACAAGTAGTCTCAGTATCGAAACAAAAAGCCTTTTGCTGTTCCAGCAATTTTATTAATGCCGCTCTTTTTTCCTTAGTATCTGCTAAATGGTACTCATGCGAAGTGTTATGAATGTTTTTAGAGGGAACAACAGGCTCTATAATAACTTCTGTTTTAACCTCTATTCTTTCAACTGTTTGTCCAAAAAGATCGGTTTGCTGTCCGTAACTAACTGTTTTAACTTCGCCAACATTGTATTCTTCCCCGAACACCCGCTTACCTATTGTTCTAAATTCCAGCTCAGCAAAGAGCGGCTCCAGCTTTTCCCGACTTGGGGGATCTACTTGTAAGGATTCTTCATCCAGTTCAACCGGAGCATCAAGAAGTATGGTAGCGAGCTTTTTAGAGATCAAGCCCTGTTCCGCAAACTTCTCGACGTTCTCTTTCATCTTCCCCTTCAGTTCATGGCTATTAGCAATGATGTTCTCTACACTACCGTATTGTTTTATGAGAGCCTTAGCTGTCTTTTCCCCAATACCTGGTATTCCGGGTATGTTATCTACCGCATCACCCCATAATCCTAAGATATCAATAACCTGGTCAACACGTTCGATTTCCCATTTTGCAAGAACTTCCGGAACACCCAGGATTTCCATATCGTTTCCCATCCTTGCCGGTTTATAAATGAAGATATTTTCAGAAACAAGCTGGGCGAAATCTTTGTCGGGAGTCATGCAAAAAACGGTAAAACCAACCTGTTCTGCTTTCTTTGCCAAGGTTCCGATAATATCATCAGCTTCATAGCCATCAGATGTTATTACCGGGATATTGAAACCTTCTATCACTTTAATCACATAGGGCATAGCCGCAGCAAGATCTTCCGGCATTGCTTCCCGATGTGCTTTATATTCGGTAAAATCAGTATGCCGCTCTGTCGGTGCATCCGTATCAAATACTACTGCCAAATGCGTTGGTCTTTCCTTCTTTAATATTTCAAGCAATGTATTGGTAAAACCCATCACCGCGGATGTATTTAAACCATTAGAAGTAAACCTGGGATTTTTGCTTAAGGCGAAATGGGCTCTATACATAAGCGCCATTCCATCGAGAAGAAACAGTTTTTTCTTTGTTGATTCCACTATAATTTCTTGATTACACGGATTTTAATGTGATTATACCAGACGTCGCGATTACACAGATATTCCTGTAATTACAACTCACGGGGTGATTTCACCGATGTCAAAGTTAATAACATCTTTAAGGAAACGAGGACGAAGAGAAAAATGTATTTACTACTTGAAGGAACAGGTAGAAATATGATCGTTCACCATTCCAACGGCTTGCATGTAGGCGTAACAGATGGTAGTCCCGAAAAACTTGAACCCTCGCTTTTTCATGTCTTTGGCTATTTGATCTGAAATTTCTGTTCTTGGAGGAACGGATCCCTGTTCCTGGAGATTGTTGATAAGAGGCGTTCCACCTGGTATAAAAGAATACATATATGCTCTAAATGAGCCAAATTCTTTTTGTACAATTAAAAATAGCCTTGCAGCATTTATAGCAGCAATAATCTTGAGTCGGTTTCTGATTATTCCAGTATCTTGCATTAGTCGCTCAACGTCTTCCTCAGTAAACCTAGAGACTTTTTCAGGATCAAAACCCGCAAATGCTTTTCGATAACCCTCGCGACGGCGAAGAATTGTAATCCAACTTAAGCCTGCTTGCGCAGATTCAAGTATGAGAAACTCAAAAAGCACTCTATCATCATGAACTTCCTTCCCCCATTCTTCATCATGATATTTGACATACAAGGGATCTGTTCCACACCAGGAGCAGCGATTTACAGTTAAATTTTGTTGCGATAGACCATTCATATCATTCTTGAATCCTGAGCGATAAAACTAATATTTTTAGCAATCAAAGCAAAGCTTAAATTTTCAGTTCCAATGTTGGATCCCAGAAAACTTCCCTGAAGTTTACAACCTTATCGTTAAATACTGAAACGCCCTCACTTTCGAGCAACTGTTCCATTAGTTCAGGAACCGGAAAATGATGCTTGCCGGTTAACATACCATTCCTGTTTACCACGCGATGAGCCGGAACAGGCGGAAAAGTATTTCCGCAAGCATTCATTGCATAACCAACCATTCGTGAAGAACCCTTCGTTCCTAAATATTCAGCTATCGCCCCATAGGAGCTTACTCTTCCTACAGGAATTTGTCTGACCACCTCATATACTTTGTCGAAGAAGGTTTCTTTATTCATTACTCAAATGTGAACTTCAAATAGTTGATGTTTTTATCGTCAGCGAGATACTTCTTCTCGTAATAAGTTTTTATTGACAACACCTCGTCTACCAGCTCTGATTTATACAGGTCTTCCGTTCGCGCATGCAGTTTTAATCCCAATTGCTCAATCTTCTCGCGAGTGTATTCATGCAATCCGTCGTTGTCGGTCTTCAAATGCATAATTCCGCCGGGCTCAAGGATTGTTTTGTACTTTTCAAGGAATGCAGGATAAGTCAGCCTTTTCTTCTCACGACTAAGTTGTGGCTGAGGATCAGGGAAGGTGATCCATATTTCAGAAACCTCACCAGGCTCAAAATAATCCAGGATATTCTCTATCTGGATTCGAAGAAAGGCCACATTGTTAATATTTTCTTCGAGTGCGGTCTTTGCTCCTCGCCAAATCCTGTTGCCTTTATAGTCGACACCAATGAAATTCTTATCGGGAAACAGTTTTGCGAGATTTACAGTATATTCTCCTTTTCCACACGCTAATTCTAAAATTAAAGGATTATTGTTATGAAAATGATTAACTTTCCAATATCCTTTAAAACTTTTACCTTCGTCTAATTGTAACACATTAGGAAACGTGTCTACTTCAGCGAAACGCCTTAATTTATCTTTACCCATGATTTAATAAGGCGCAAAAATAAAACTTTAATTTTGGGGCATTAAATACATCAAGTGGAAAAAAACGCAAAAATTTATGTAGCAGGTCATCGCGGTATGGTTGGCTCTGCAATTGTAAGAAAACTTGAAAGAGAAGGCTTTACAAATATTATTACCAGAGGCTCAAAAGAGCTCGACTTAAGAAGTCAACAAGCCGTTGCAGATTTCTTTGCGACTGAAAAACCCGACTATGTATTTCTGGCAGCAGCAAAAGTTGGAGGCATTATTGCCAACAACACTTACAGAGGAGAATTTTTGTATGATAACTTAATGATCCAAAACAACATCATTCATAACTCTTATTTGAACAATGTAAAAAAGCTGATGTTCCTTGGATCAAGTTGTATTTATCCAAAGATGGCGCCACAGCCATTGAAGGAAGATTTTCTGTTAACAGGTACTTTAGAACAAACTAACGAACCCTATGCAATTGCAAAGATTGCTGGAATAAAAATGTGTGATGCCTATAGGGATCAATATGGCTGTAACTATGTGTCTGTTATGCCCACTAATCTTTACGGATACAATGATAATTACCATCCTGAAAACTCTCACGTTTTACCTGCTTTGATCCGCAAATTTCACGAAGCTAAAGAAGAGGGAAGGGACAAAGTAATTATTTGGGGAACTGGAAGCCCAATGCGCGAGTTCCTATTTGCTGACGACTTAGCTGACGCCTGCTTCTATTTAATGGAACATTATAACGAAGCGGGTCTGGTGAACATTGGAACCGGCGAAGACGTAACCATTAAAGAACTTGCTTTAACAGTTAAGGAAGTGGTTGGCTTTGAAGGTGAACTTGAATTTGACACCTCGAAGCCAGACGGAACACCTAGAAAGTTAATGGATGTGTCAAAGCTTCATTCTTTTGGATGGAAGCATAAAGTTGAATTAAAAGAAGGTATACAAATGGCTTACGAAGATTTCCTGACTGCCTTTGTAGAAAGGTAATTCTTTAGGAAAACTAAAAGCTCTAGAAATAAAAAAACCGGCACTTCAAAAAAGAGCCGGTTTTTTATTTCTATGTATCAAAGATCCTATATTAATAAGTCTCGCTATCCAGAGGAATTCCATAGTCTCTTACGACCGCAACTTTACCAGGCTTCTGCGCATCCTTCTTCTTAAAGATACCAGTGACCTTATCCACCAAACCTGAGAGCGTATGGGAGTTCACCTGTGTGGCAGCTTTTTGAGAAATAAAGGTCATTAGTGTTTTCACAATGAAGCCAGACTTTTTAAATACCACGCCATTAAGTAAAAGAGGAAGTATTACTCTGGTAATATTTGTGATAAGATCCTGATTCATCAACTCGGAAGTAAAAGATTGTCTTTTTCCGGTATCTGACTTAAATAAAGAAGTAACTGCTTTGAATATTTCTTTCGGGCTGCTAAGCTTCTCCTTTAATACCTCTTCCTGCTTGAACTGCTGAACCTTCAAATACTGAACTTCAGCCTGCAATTCCGCTAAACTAACAAAGGCCTTTTCCATTATTTTTTACGTTTAAAGATCCGCTTAACAAGGAAATCGTTTAAAAAGCCATCTACAATTTTATCTTTCGTAAATAACACAATTAACGTTAAAGCCAGATATATTAAAGTCATTATTCCAAAACCTGCCGCATATGAGCCAGTTAGTTCTCCCAACCATAGGGCTAATGCAAATGAGGCAAAAAGAAACGTAAGTATACCAGTAAGAAATACAAAGGTATCTGTAATCAGGTTAGATGCTACAACTGTTGCTCTTTCAATCGCTGTTAGCCTAATAAGTTCAACACGTGTTGCGATATATTCCTTAATTAAAACGAATATATCTGGTGATGCTTGTTCCTGTTTTTCTTCTGTGGTTTCTGCCATAAACAATTAGGGGGTTAAATAAGCTCCGGCTCTCACCGGAGCCTTGATTAAATTTGTTCCGCAACCGGAGCTTGTTGTTGCTCAGCAGTGCTAAAGCCTTCTTCTGAAGCTGAATTAAATCTTGTCTTTACTTCATCAACTACTTTATCTTTGAAAGCAGTTAAATTTTCAATCTCTTCTGCCGCTCTGTCCTTGATGGTGTCACCAAGATTTTTAAGGGCATCATTTAACCTGTCGCGGGTTTCAGATCCTTTATCAGGCGCAAAAAGAATCCCTAATGCAGCACCTGCAGCAACTCCAGCCATTAAGGCTACCAATACTTTTGTATTATCGTTCATGGCGTAAAAATTTAATTGTTTTCTACTCGCTTAATTACCAATTCAATATGCTATAATACAATAAAATTGATTAAACGGTTTGAATATTTTTCTTGAAAGTTTAATTTGTTCTTCAATGGCCAAGAAGAACTTCCAGAACACTTTCTTCCTCTGTTTGCAGGTTTATGCTCAGGGGGAGTTTTTCCTGAAAGTATAATTTATTTTTATTCTTCTTCCGCTGCCTTCAGCTTTTCCAGTCGCTCAGTAGCCAGCTTACTTGTTTCATATATTCGCACTGTAAGAATAAAATAGGATAACAATAAAGGACCGAAAACAAGACCCATAATACCAAATACAGGGATACCAATTATCACCCCCACCACAGTAATGATCGGGTGTATATCTCCTACCCTTTTAGCAATCAGAAACCTTATCACATTGTCAATGTTAATTACCAGGACAAAGCCCCAAATTAACATTCCAATTCCACCGCTGCTATTGCCATTGGCTATTTCGATGAGAGCTGCCGGCACAAAAACCAGGGGTGAGCCCAGAACTGGCATAAATGACAGAAAGGTGGATATTACCCCCCAGAAGATAGGGTCCTTTATCCCAAAGATGAAAAATCCAAGACTCACAAGTGCTCCCTGAACTACGGCAATTAGTCCTTGTCCTAATACATTTGCGTAAGTTGTATTCTTCAGCTCTTCACCAAAGCGTAGGGCATTTTGTTCTCTGAAAGGTGAATATTTAATTGCTTCTGATTCAAACTTTTCATGGTTGGTGAACATAAAATACAGTAAGAAGTACATTATAACTATACCGAGCAGCAGGTCGAAGGCACTGCTAACAATGGTAGGAAACAGTTCACCAATATAGGAAGAAGCCCTTTTCACAAGATTATCAACCAAGTCCGGTTGGTGAAATCTTGAAGTTACAAAACCATCAATCCTGTTAACTAATATCCTTATCTTAATCTGATCTCTTTCAAACTCGGAGATCTTATTTATTACGAGAAGACTTAGTACAATAAAAGGTAATACAATTACCAGAAAGGAACTTAGCATAATGCTGGCACAAGCCATAATTCGATTCCATTTCAATTTATCGGTAAGGTACAGATATACAGGTCTAAGAACTGTATAAGTAACAACAGTGCTTAATACGGCGCCCGCAATAAAGCGGAGCGTATAAAGTATAAAACACCCTAAAACTATAAGGGTAATCAGTAAAATATTGTTGCGTTGCTTATAGTTAAAAACGGGCATCTAGAACGAGTTATGCAAGAGTGTAATTTGAGAACTTTTGCTATAACACGCGTATACCCGTTTTGTTCAATGACAGATACCTCTCAGCGTTATAAAAATAATACTATTTAACCCACTGCTCTGAAATAGAATAGGTGATCTCAACCAGCTCTGTAAATGAAGATGGTTTACTAAAAAATCCTGCAGCACCCATGCTCAAGGCCGTTTCTTCATCTTCCTTTAACTTAGAAGTGGTTAACACGATCACTGGTATGTCTTGGAATATGTTTTGTGCCTTCAAATAACTTAGCACCTCCGTACCATTTGTTTTAGGCATATTTAGATCTAAAATGAACAGATCTGGCAGAATTGCCGCTTCTTCTTTCGAAAAGTCCTTCAAATAATTTAAAAGCTCCTCTCCGTTCTCGAAGAAGATTAACATTGCTGCAGATCCACTTTCTGCAAAAGCTTCCCTGATCAGAAGCCTGTCGTCTGCATCATCCTCTGCAATTAAAATAACCTTTTCTTTACTCATCTGATATTACTCTGTAGGGAAAAAGATTCTGAAAGTAGCTCCTCTGTTTTCCACTCCTTCTGCTTCTATTATTCCGTTATGATTTTCTACTATTTTCTTACAAATGGCCAACCCTATTCCTGTTCCTTCATACACGTGACGAGGGTGAAGCCGGTGAAACAGTACGAAGATTTTTTCTGAAAACTGATTCTCAAAACCTATCCCGTTATCTGTCACTTCGATCTTGCAATAATTTTTCTTCTTATCTAAACCTTTGTAATCTTTTCCATTTACTATTTCAGAGCATATGTCTATTACTAAAGGAGAGTCGCGGCGTGCAAACTTTATTGAATTTGAAATTAAATTCTGAAACAAAAGCCTCAACAATGATGGTACTACTTTTATATCGTGCGCACACTGGCAGTTAACTACTGCTTGTTGCTGCTCAATCGAAAATTCAAGATCAACCAACACTTGCGCTATTGTTTCATGAATGTTCACTGGCTTAAGTTCTTCCCCTGTTCTACTGATGCGCGAGAAAGTTAACAAATCCTCTATTAAATGTTGCATTCTTTCAGAAGCGGAGTTCATCCTGTTGAGATAATCTACTCCGTCTTCTTTCAAGTCTGCCTTGTATTTCATATTCAATCGTTCGCCAAAGGCTCGTATCTTTCTTAAAGGCTCCTGCAAGTCATGAGACGCTATATAAGCGAACTGTTCCAAATCCCTGTTGGAACGATTAAGCTCGTTGACCTTAAGCTCAAGGCTTTGTTGGGCAACCTTCAGATCGGTAATATCATTCATCACTACCATAATTCCGAAGATGGCACCGCCGGTTAAAGAAACGGGTGTAAATGTTATTTTAAAGATTTTACTATTTATTCTGTGCTCCAGGCTATTTTCCTGACCATCCAGCGCCATATTGAAATACAATAAGGGCTGCGAATCTTTGTTCTTAAAAAACAAATAATGAAAGTTGTGGGCATTGAGAATAAGGTTCTCCGGATCGATCACTTCCAAAGCAGGACCTCCGCTAAGAACCAAAGCCAAATCTTTATCAAAGAAGAAAATAGCGCTATCAGGAACATTTTTCACGATAGTTCTGTAAATACTTTCGCTTTGCTCGAGCTTTATAGCCGCTATTTTAAGCGCTGTAACGTCTTGTGTATTCCCTAATACCTTATTTACGTTACCCGAGAAGTCCTTCTTAAATTTTCCATTGAGAGAAAGGTATCTGACTTCATTATCTGGCCTAACAATACGGTAGTCGATAGAAAACTCATTCAGGTGACTTTGTGTATCTGCAAGGGTAGTAACAAAACGTTCTACATCGCCCGGATGAATTAAGGTTAAATAAACTCTCAGATCCAGCTCATCCTTCTGAGGTTCGAGTCCATGGATCCTGTACATTTCGTCTGACCAGAAAAAGGCATTTTTTTCCTGAGACCATTCCCAGCTACCATTATGAGAAAGAGCTTCTGCCTCTTTTAACAAGGCCTCACTCTGCTCTATTTTGTAACCTGCTTCTTTTACCTCGGTAAGGTCAAGCATTACCCCTATTAGTTTCTTGTCTTCCTTAGAGTAATATCCTTGTCCCAAAATATACCTCAGTCGACCGTCAGGTCTTACTATTGGGAACTCAATACTGTAAGATGTCTGAGATCTTACAGCAGAACCCATTCTTTCCTGAACCATCTCACGATAATCTTCAGCAATCCAGTGCTGCCATTTATCCGGTTCTGGCTTATATGATCCAGGTTCCACACCAAAGATAGCATACATTTCATCAGACCAGTTAAGCTCCCTGGTTTGAGGATCGAAGTTCCAGCTCCCCAAGTGAGCAATCTTTTCAGCATTTGCAAGGAGAGCTTCCCGTTGCTTCAGCTTTTGCTGCGTACGAACCCTCTCTCTGATCTGAGCCCTTAACTGTTTAACTGTAAACCTCTCCTTATTGCTACTTTCGATATAGTTAAGCCCAATACCAAGGAGAGGCATCAAATACTGCACTACCCTTAAAAAATAAGCCGTATTGAAAAGTACATCAAAATGGTGTACATGCAAGGCCATAATAAGGCTTGATAGTACCGCTGGGATGAGGCTTAACCCAAGAAGATTGGCAAAAAGTGAAGGAAACCTTTTAAGGAAAGTGGGCAAAATAAAGCACCCCAAGAAAAGATAACTCGCAATGATCAGCAGTTCGAAAGGATGCTGAAGGCCAAGGAATTTAAAATCCCAGATGAAGTTGTCTTCCAGTAAGTAGGTGCAAACTATTGCCAGGATTAAGCCGAGGAAATTACCAATATGAAAGCCTATTAATCGCGACTTACGTTTATCAGGATTTCGAAGACCTTTGAGTCGGGAGAAGCTGAAATAGAAGGTAGCCCCCAGAATTAAAATCAAATGCAAACAGCGACTTATAAACCAGCGGGAATAAGTGCTTGCCTCGGGAGCAGAATTTTGAAGCGACAGGAAAAAATAAAAAATTTCGTATGTCCCTACGGCAAGGGAGAGCCCTCCGATAACTGTAGTTGACAAGGATCGCTTAACAAAGAAGTCGATAAATGAAAGACCGCCGGTAATGAAAGCAACTGTTATACCTGAAATCAACCAGATAGAAAAGAATATCATCCCAAACTTTACACCCGCAATCTTAGTGCTGGCCAGATAGGATGAGGAGCCTACATTGACAAGAGCGAAAGTAACTGCTGCTAGACAGACTGGAATCAGTATCCAAAATACAAGAGAAGGTATACCTAGTTTTGATGTAGATGCTTCGGATAATGCCGGTCTTACTTTCATTACTCCAGGTTAATAGCTTTCATCTTATTATATAGGGTCTTTCTGTCTATGTTTAGAATCTTTGCAGCCTTAGTCTTATTGAAATTTACTTCTTTAAGAACTTTCAGAATAGTTTCATATTCAGCTTCCAGTGCAGCATCTTTCAGCCCCTTTTTAGTAACCGGTTTGCTTTGTATTGTTTCTACTGCACTTTCTATTGCAGAAGCTCTAGCAAAGGTTGATAGCTCTAGAGGAAGCGCTTTTAACTGAATCTTATTCGTTTCAGTAAGTAATGTAGCTCGTCTTATCACGTTCTTCAGCTCACGAATATTTCCAGGCCAGTTATAGGTAAGCAAACACTCCTTTACTTCCTCTGAAAACCCTTCTATATTCCGATTCAATTCCCTGTTTGCTACCTTGAGAAAATTCTCAGCAAAGAGCATTATATCTCTTCCTCTTTGGCGCAAGCCAGGAAGATGAATACTAAATTCATTGAAACGATGGTACAAATCTTCACGGAAACGACCTTTCTGAATAGCATCAGTAAGATTTTCATTAGTTGCCACAATGATCCTTACATCAAGATCGATCTCCTTTGTACTTCCAATCCTCTTTACCTTTCTTTCCTGCACCGTTCTAAGCAATGCAGCCTGTATATCGTAAGAAAGGTTACCAACCTCGTCCAGAAACAATGTTCCACCATTTGCCATCTCAAAGTGACCAATCTTTGTATAAAGAGCTCCGGTAAAGGATCCTTTTTCATGTCCAAAAAACTCACTACCCGCTAACTCCTTCGTTAAGGAGCCGCAGTCCATCGCAATGAATGGCTTTTCCTTCCGGCTGCTTTTCAAATGGATAGCCTTGGCTACTGATTCCTTACCTGTACCACTCTCTCCTGTAAGGATCACGCTGTAATTAGTTGGGGCAATAACCTCAATTTGCTTTTGAAGTTCTTTAGATGCCAGGTCTTCACCCAGGACAAAGTCTTCCGGTAGAGCGCTTGAATTTGACACCTTTTCCTTTTTAGGATTTAGGGCCTGTTCATTTTCATTAGTGAACTTCTTGGATAAAGCCTCCTGAGTTTCAAGCGCCTTATTAATTGTGTTTAAAATCTCATCAGGATACAAAGGCTTAGTGATGTAATCATACGCGCCCATCTTAATAAGCTCGACAGCGAGCTTAATATCAGAATAGCCTGTAATGATGATCACTCCGGTTGCCGGATAAGCTGCCTTAATCTTCTTAAGCATTTCCCGCCCGTCGGTATCTTCAAGACGAAAATCGCAAAGCACAAGGTGGAACTTCTCCTTTGCCAATAATTCGAGGGCTGCATAACCATGGGTTGCTGTCGCTACTTCGAAACCATTTCTGGTCAAGAATTTCGACAGAAGCAGTCCTATATTTATCTCATCATCAACTATTAATATCCTCTTCATATCCTGGGTAACTTGGCAGATAAAGATAGTGGTTATAGATGAGTTGGGAAATTATTTCTACAACTTAAAAAATTATTAATTAAAAGTATTGGTAGAAAACATTCCGTCTCAACCCTTCCTTAGAGCTGCACACGTTTACATGGCCCCTTATACTTAATTCTTACAGAAAAGTTATGACATAATAAACATTAGTATGCCAAAAATCATTTTATTACTTTTGTAGCCTTTTAAAACAGCGTATGAGCGAAGAAAGATCCTTAAATTTTATAGAAGAAATTATTGAAGAAGATATCAGGAATGGCAAAAATGGGGGCCAGGTACTTACTCGTTTCCCTCCTGAGCCAAATGGCTATTTACATATTGGCCATGCTAAATCTATCTGCCTTAATTTCGGACTTGCTATAAAATACAATGGCAAAACTAACCTTCGCTTTGATGATACCAATCCCGAGACTGAGGAAACTGAGTATGTAGAGAGTATTAAGGAAGATGTTAAATGGTTAGGTTTTGAGTGGGCTGAAGAGCTTTATGCATCTAACTACTTTGATCAACTTTATGACTTTGCCGTTAAGCTTATACAGAAGGGGCTTGCTTACGTTGACGACAGTACTCCAGATGAAATAGCATCACAAAAAGGTACTCCAACCGAACCAGGAACAGCTTCTCCTTACCGGGATCGTTCTGTTGAAGAAAACCTGCGCCTATTTTCTGAGATGAGGGAAGGTAAATTTCAGGATGGAGAAAAAGTTTTGAGGGCAAAAATTGATCTTGCTTCTCCAAATATGCATATGCGCGACCCGATAATGTATCGTATCCGTCATGCTCATCACCATAGGACCGGAGATAAATGGTGTATCTATCCGATGTACGATTTTGCTCATGGTCAGTCTGATTCGATTGAAAATATTACACATTCTATATGTACGCTTGAGTTTATTCCTCACCGTCCCTTATACGAATGGTTCCTTGATCAGCTGGAAATATTCCCGTCCCGCCAGTATGAGTTTGCGAGATTAAACATGACCTATACGGTTATGAGCAAACGTAAGCTGCTTCAATTGGTTAATGAGGGTTTTGTAAGTGGTTGGGATGATCCGCGCATGCCTACTATTAGTGGCTTAAGAAGAAGAGGTTTTACAGCCCATTCCATTCGCGATTTTTGCGAAAGAATAGGAGTTGCTAAAAGAGAAAACATTATAGATGTTAGTCTTCTTGAATTTTGCGTTCGTGAAGATCTTAATAAAACAGCCTGGCGCCGTATGGCTGTACTTGATCCTATTAAACTCGTGATCACGAATTATCCAGAGGGTCAGGAAGAAATGCTTCATGGAGAAAACAACCCTGAAGTTGAAGGCGGAGAAGGTTCTCGTGATATTCCGTTTAGCAAAGAACTATGGATTGAACGTGAAGACTTTATGGAAAATGCACCAAAAAAATTCTTCCGTTTGGGCCCTGGTTTGATGGCACGTTTGAAACATGCATATATTGTTAAGTGTGAGGATTTTGTTAAGGACGAAAGCGGAAATATTACTGAAGTTCATTGTACGTATATCCCCGAGTCAAAATCAGGACAAGATACTTCAGGAATAAATGTGAAAGGTACGATCCATTGGGTTAGTGTAAAACATGCTGCTACCGCAGAGGTCCGTATCTATGACCGGTTATTCCGTGCTGAAGATCCTGCTGGAGAAGAGCGTGATTTTAAAGAGCTGATCAATCCGGAGAGTTTACAAATCATTCCAAAGGTCTATATGGAACCTGATTTGTCGACTGCTAAACCAGGAAAAGGGTATCAGTTTATCAGGAAAGGATATTTTACATTAGACAAAGAATCAACTTCCGAAAACCTTGTATTCAACCGAACAGTAAGTTTAAAAGATACATGGGCTAAAGAAGTTAAGAAAGGATAAGAGATTGAGGCCGGAAGTTTCCGGCCTCAATTTTAACATCAAAAACATCATACCAATGCCTACCATTCCTCCTTTAGCAGAACGAATGCGTCCAACTTCTTTGGATGAATATGTTGGACAACAACACTTAGTAGGTGAAAATGCTATATTAAGAAGAGCCATAGAAAGTGGAAACCTTCCCTCTTTAATTCTATGGGGCCCTCCCGGAGTGGGGAAAACAACGCTCGCTTTTATTATTTCTCAACAACTAAAACGTCCATTCTTCAGTCTGAGCGCTATTAACTCAGGAGTGAAAGACGTCAGAGAGGTCATCGAAAAAGCTTCCAGACTAAGAGAGATCGAACAAAATCTTCCGGTTCTGTTTATAGACGAAATCCACAGGTTTTCAAAATCACAGCAAGATTCCTTATTAGGGGCCGTAGAGCGGGGATTGGTTACTTTAATTGGAGCAACAACAGAAAATCCTTCTTTTGAAGTTATATCAGCTTTACTTTCGCGCTGCCAGGTTTATATTTTAAAGCATCTTACTGAAGATGATCTGGTTCAGCTTATTAGGCGGGCTCTTAAGGACGATAAATACTTGTCACAGAAACAAGTTATTATAAAAGAGCATGAAGCTTTATTGCGACTGAGTGGAGGTGACGCAAGAAAACTTTTGAATATCTTCGAAATCGTAATTAATGCTCTTGGAAGAGATCAGTTAGAGATCACCAATAAATTAGTCCTTGATAATGTGCAGCAGAACCTGGCTTTGTACGATAAAGCCGGGGAGCAACATTACGATATTATTTCTGCCTTTATTAAATCTATTCGGGGAAGTGACCCTAACGCTGCTGTTTATTGGCTGGCAAGGATGATTGCTGGAGGAGAAGATCCCTTGTTTATCGCAAGAAGGCTACTTATTCTGGCTTCGGAAGATATAGGTAATGCCAATCCTAATGCGCTCCTCCTGGCTAATAACTGCTTTCAAGCCGTTAATATTATAGGGTGGCCAGAATCCAGAATAATTTTATCGCAGGCTGTAGTCTATCTTGCATCCTCGGTTAAAAGCAATGCCAGCTACGAGGCAATTAACAAAGCGCAGGAATTAGTAGCCCGGACAGGAGACCTTCCAGTTCCTCTACATATTCGTAATGCACCTACCAAGCTAATGAAAGACATTGGCTATGGTACAGAATATAAATATTCCCATGCCTATGAAGGCAATTTCTCAGAGCAAGAATACTTTCCGGATAAAGTAGCAGGGACACGTCTTTATGAACCTGGCAATAATGCAGCCGAGTTAAAACTTAGAGAGCACTTGAAGCGTTTGTGGAAAGACAAATACGGCTATTAATATGAATTTAGATCTGACCGGAAAAAGAGCGTTGGTTTGCGGAAGCACACAGGGAATAGGGAAAGCATCAGCAATGGAACTTGCACTACTAGGTGCTAGTATTACTTTAGTGGCTCGCAATGAAGATAAACTTAAAGAAGTAGTTAGCCATCTTCCTGCTGATGACACTGAATCTCACCATTATATCGTAGCAGACTTTAACAGTCCGGAAGATTTAGAAGCTAAAGTTGCAGAGTATGCCAAAAAAAATCCGATTGATATCCTCATAAACAACACCGGAGGGCCGCAGGCCGGGCAAGCGATCGAAGCCAACCCTGATGACTATACAAGAGCTTTTTCACAGCATCTGATTTGCAATCAATTGCTGACACAGTTGGTAGTGCCTAATATGAAACAAGCAGGTTGGGGACGCATCATAAACATAATTTCTACTTCCGTAAAAACACCATTAAAGGGATTAGGGGTATCAAATACAATAAGGGCTGCAGTTGCCAACTGGGCAAAGACTCTTTCTTTTGAACTCGGAGGATACGGGATAACGGTAAATAACGTTTTACCCAGCACCTCTATGACCGGACGCTTAGAGGCTCTTATTAAGGGTCGTGCAGAAAAGGAAGGAAAAACTTCAGCACAAATACAGGAGGAAATGATTAAGGAGATACCGGCAGGGAAAATTGGAACTCCTGAAGATGTTGCTGCAGCCGTTGCATTCCTTGCAAGTCCTGCAGCAAATTATATCAACGGCATCAACATCCCTGTAGACGGGGGAAAGACTGCATCCCTTTAAATCCTGATTACTAAAGGAGATATCGGACTAAAAGGATATCACCTCCAATACTCCTGATTCTGGACTTTCATACTTCTGGCTAACAATGAGAACAATACTAACTCTTCTATTTACACTTTTCATTTTTTTTGCCGAGGCGCAAAACGACACCCTCTCGATTACCCTTGAAAATGTGAGGTATCCCCATCCGGTTAAATTTTTAAACATAAGCGCTGAGGGTCAGGATCTAAGGATGGCTTATATGGATATCAGGCCTGAAAACGCAAATGGAAAATCTGTAGTGCTTTTTCACGGCAAGAACTTTGGTGGTTATTATTGGACAGAGGTTATAACGGTGCTTACTAGTAAGGGTTACAGGGTGATTGTTCCCGATCAGATTGGATTTGGAAAATCTTCGAAAGCTTTCATTCATTACAGCTTCCATTCCCTGGCCAGATTTAACCGACAACTTTTAGATACTTTAGGGGTACAAAAGGCAGCTATACTAGGCCATTCTATGGGTGGAATGCTTGCGACCAGGTTTGCTTTAATGTTCCCCGAAAGAACGGCTCAGCTTCTACTGGAAAATCCAATAGGATTAGAGGATTACCGCAGCTTTGTTCCTTATATCAATACAGAAGAGCAATATAAGACTGAACTGAAGTCGACGGCCGAGACAGTTAAGAAATACTATGAGACGTCTTACTTCCCTAAATGGAAAAGAGAATACGATTACCTGGTTAAGATAGGTGGTGGTGTCTCTAAGAGTTCAGATTTTCCGAGATATGCTAAAGTATCAGCCATGACCTTTACTATGATTTATGAACAACCAGTTGTTCACGAGTTTGCTAACCTTAAAGTTCCTACCGTGCTGTTTATAGGAAAGGAAGACAAAACTATTGTAGGCAAAGGTCTATTATCAAAAGAAGAACAGGCAAAGCACGGGCAATACAAGCTACTTGGAAAAGAAACTGCTAAAAAAATCCCAGGAGCCAAATTAATTGAGTTTGAGGGAGTAGGACATATTCCGCACGTTCAGATCCCGGAAGAATTCACAAAAGCCTTACTGTCTGCTCTTTAAATTATTGTTTTCAAATTTTAATGCCTCCATTTGAATTTTTATCTTAAATTTTCATTTTAAACCAGAGCTATGCTTTTTCCCATAGGAGACGATCATGTTAAAGGACAGCACAGACCCGTATTTACCTATCTGCTAATAATTGTAAACTGCTATTTTTTCTGGCAAGAGATACAGTTGAACGAGGAGCAGTTACAGAATTTGTTTTACACCTACGGTGCTACGCCTTCACGCGTAATGCGAGGACAACAGTTGTACACATTGTTCACCAGTATGTTTTTACATGGGGGATGGATGCACCTGATTGGAAATATGCTGTTCCTGTGGATTTTTGGCGATAACATTGAAATTTCTATCGGAAACCTTCGTTTTCTTCTGTTTTACGTTGCAGGCGGAGTTGCAGCAGCCCTGGTTCATTGTGTTGTATTAAATGGCAGCAACATCCCCTGTATTGGCGCTTCGGGAGCTATTGCTGCTACCCTCGGTGCATATCTGGTGATGTTCCCCTCATCAAGAATCAAAGTTTTTTTCTTTTTCTTCTTTTTTAGAGTTTCAGCATTTGTCTTTCTTCTTATATGGATCATTCAGCAATTGCTGGGAGGCTGGGATTCTCTCGGAGCTCAAGCTTCGGATACTTCAGGGGTTGGATACTGGGCTCATATTGGAGGGTTTGCTTACGGACTTGTAAGGGGATTTAATTTCAGAGCGCGCAGAAGGCACGGAAAGGAAAGTTATAAATATTATTAGACGCTGGCAGCTATATTAGAATCAAGTTTTAGAGATGAGCTTCATAGACCAAACCGAGACTTTTGTTAGGAAAACGCTTGAAGGAGCAGAAGGTGGCCATGATTGGTGGCATATTTACAGAGTTTGGCAAACTGCTATAACCATCGGAAAAGAGGAAGGTGCAGACACACTGGTGGTGGAACTCGCCGCTCTGTTACATGATATTGCTGATTCCAAGTTCCATGACGGAGATGAGGAAATTGGTCCTATAAAAGCGAGGGCCTTCCTCGAAAGTATAGGGGTTGAGGAAGCTATCATTAAACATGTCACTGACATCATAAAATATATGTCTTTCAAGGCAAGCTTTGGGGAAATTAAGTTCAGATCAAAAGAACTTGAAGTTGTTCAGGATGCGGACAGACTAGACGCCATTGGGGCAATCGGTATTGCAAGGGCATTTAGCTATGGCGGATATAAACAACGAGAATTCTACAATCCTGAGATACCGCCAAATCTGCACATGACTAAAGAGGAGTATAAAAAAAGCTCAGCTCCGACAATCAACCATTTTTATGAAAAGCTATTGCTGCTGAAAGACAAGATGAACACCTCATCAGGAAAGCGACTGGCCCAGCACCGACATGAGTTTATGGAATTATATCTCGAGCAGTTTTATGGCGAATGGGATGGCCTGAAGTAAGTACTGGAAAATTAGATTTTAAAGAGAGCACGAAAATAGACCACCAAAAAATAAAGCAACATGGCAGTACCACTTGCCAGTGTCATTCTACTCATATTTCTAAAATTAGCATTAGTACTATTCCTTAAAACCTTCGTAAACCAGGAAAGGAAGACATATAATACAGGAAGAATAAAAAGTACAAAGAGCCAGAAATTTGAAATAATCTCTTTTGATTGCCAGTATAGGAAAACAAGGATCACACCGGTTAGAAATAAAATCCCGGAGAACACAAATGATCCATTGATTCCAAGCAAAAGACTTAGGGTCCTATCCCCACGCCGGGTATCCTCTTCGTGCTGATAAACTTGAGTAAGGGGATAGGAGGCACCAATTAAACATGAACATATCATTCCCCCTATAAAAACATTACTATCCCATACTTCTGTGATACCACTTCCAGAAAGAGCAGCCAAACTAGCCCAATAAACGAAAGCTCCCTGAAAAATAAATACCACAAGAAAACTGGCTATTGGATTTTTTTTCAACCGGATAGTAGGGTGGCTATACATTTTTGATAATAGTCCGTATATCACTGTTGCCAGCGCAAATTCAAGACTTACCAGCAATCCCAGCAAAAACCCAATAAGGTCAAAAAACAAAGAAAACCAGTAAAGGCTTTTGTCTACAGAGGGAGGTTTTTCCAACAGTGCTATACTGCCTTCATCTTTATCAAAGTAACTATTATAGCCATTGCTTGCCGGGTAAATAAAAAAGTGCCAGCAGGTAAATACCAGTAATGCACGAAGCGTCTGGGTACCTTTAGCCTGACTTAATGCAAAAACATACACAGGCAGCAGGAAAAACGAAAAAAAGAAACGCATGTGGAGTAATGCTGACTTCGATGGCAGAATTGGCATGAGAAAAACCTTAAGAGTTAAAAAACGTTCTTGAAATTACAGAAACTGAAATGAGCAGCACTATCACCGCTATTGGAACAGCAAATCCTGAATACCGTTTTCCTCAGATGAAAATTCTTGAGTTTATGTCGACCGCACATAATCTGGATGAGTTGAATGGTTCCAGGCTAAAAAAACTCTATGATGCTTCTGGTATTCAATTCAGATATTCTGTTATTCCTGACTTTGGTGTTTCACGTGGCACCTTTACTTTTTTTGGCAACGATGGGAATTTAGAACCTTTTCCAGGCACAAAGAAAAGAAGTGATTTCTATGAAAATAATGCAAAAGATTTAGCGATTCAGGCACTAAAAAATCTGAAAGAGAGTTTTGAATTCAATCTCGCTGATGCAACTCACCTTATCACCGTAAGTTGTACAGGGATGTATGCGCCAGGACTTGATATAGATCTAGTTCAGGAAATGCAACTTGCTGAGACCATTGAACGAACCTGCATAAATTTTATGGGGTGTTATGGCGCTTTCAATGCCTTAAAAATGGCTGATTACATTTGTCGAGCCAACGTGGAAGCTAAAGTTCTGATTGTAGATGTGGAATTGTGCACACTTCACTTTCAACGAGAAAACACTATGGAGAACTGGGTAGCAAATTCATTGTTTGCAGATGGTGCTGCTGCAGTACTTGTTGAACATAATAAGGGAGACAAACATGGCCTTGCTTTGAAATGCTTTTATAATACATTGGTTACCGAAGCGAAAGATGAAATGGCATGGCGCATAGGTGATTATGGATTTGAAATGCGTCTTTCTTCGGGGATCGCAAGGAATATTGGCAAGAAAATAAATAAAGTAGCAGATGATCTTGCGGCCAAAGCTGGAATATCAAGGACTTCTATAAATCGAACTGCTATACATCCCGGAGGCCGAAGAATCCTGGAAGTGTGTGAACAAGTGCTTGATCTGCCAGAAGAAGCACTCGATATTTCCTATGACATCCTAAGGCAATATGGAAACATGTCTTCAGTAACAATCCTTTTTATTTTAAAACGATTATTAAAAGAAGCATTAAGAGGCGAAAACATAATGACCTTTGCTTTTGGCCCTGGTTTAACAGTTGAAACCATGGTAATTGAAGCTATATAAATGCCTGACTTTACTCAACGTAGTACTCTCCCTGAAATGATGGATGACTTTCAGCTTGGGAATGATACCATCTTTCCAATTATGGATGAGCTGGAAGTAATAAACAAGCTACTGGGAGGATACGCTGTATTTTTTAATGCCTTAAAGAAGATTGGAATTAAAAATGATATGACTATAAGTGACTGGGGATGCGGAGGCGGAGATTCCCTGCGGGTGCTGGCAAAATGGGGAAGGAAAAATGGCAAGAATTTAAAATTTGTTGGTGTCGATGCTACTGCAACGGCAGTTGAATATGCACGACTTCATTCTTCACCCTATCCTGAAATTAGTTACATTCATTCTGACGTTATGTCTGAAAAGCTTCGTGCTGATCAGTTTGATATTGTTCTTTCTAGTCTGTTTACCCATCACTTTGACAATGCCGACTGGATAGCACTCGTAAGAAAAATGTTAGATTGTAGTAGAAAAGCAGTCATCGTAAATGATTTACACCGGCATTGGTTTGCCTATCATTCTATTGGCGTTCTGACTCAAGCATTCTCAAAATCTCCAATGGTAAAGCATGACTCCAAGCTTTCTGTTCTAAAAGGTTTTCAAAGGAAAGAAATTGAGGAATTGCTGGCAAAAGCGGGCATCGCCAATTATCAGTTAAGATGGATGTGGGCATTTCGCTGGCAGTTGATAATTTATAAGGATGGTAACATTAACGCAGAGTAAGCCCAGTATAACTATTGTTGGTGGAGGTTTAGCCGGCCTTGTCTGTTCTATTATTCTAAGCCGGAATGGTTTCCCAGTAACTCTTTTTGAAAAAAAAACTTACCCTTTTCACAGGGTTTGCGGTGAATATATTTCAAATGAAGTCATCGCTTTCCTAAAAAGTTTAGAGATTGACCTTTATCGATTTAACGGCGCCAAGATCACTGAATTGGCCATAAGCTCTGTTTCCGGGAGGACTTTTAAAACTTCACTGGATTTAGGGGGACTAGGACTAAGTCGCTTCCTCCTTGATGACCATCTGTACCATAAGGCCCTTGCTTCAGGGGCCAAAGTTGTTCTTGGAATAAAGGCAAATAATATAAGCTTCAATGATAATCAATTTGAAGTGTTACTAGAGGATGGACGTCTGATCACTTCAGATTTTGTTATTGCTGCTCATGGAAAACGTTCAAATCTTGATAAAGCCAGAACCTTCTTTACACATCGCAGTCCCTTTATTGGTGTTAAGTATCATATCAAAACCGACTTCCCAAAAAATCTTGTTCAATTAGACAACTTTAAAGATGGTTACTGCGGAACGGTTAAAATAGAAGACGACAAGTATTGTCTTTGTTATCTATCCCATAAAAATAACATTAAGACCCATGGCAACCTTCTGGACATGGAAAAGGCAGTGCTCTACGAAAACCCTCTTCTTAAAATGCTCTTTCAAAATTCGGAATTCCTTTACTCAAAGCCTGAAGTGATTAACGAGATCAGTTTTGAACGCAAAGGACTGGTTGAAGATCATGTTCTTTTTTGTGGGGATTCTGCAGGAATGATAAGCCCTCTGTGTGGTAATGGGATGGCCATAGCTATCCATTCTGCGAAAATTTTAAGTGATACCCTTATAGCATTTTATAAAAATGACCGCAAGGTTGTTGAAGATCTGTATAGTCAACAATGGAGGCGGTATTTTTCACAACGACTTGCTGTTGGCCGTTTAACACAAAAGCTATTTGGAGGCAGGATAACATCTGAATTAGCAGTGCGCGGTTTACAGACTATTAAGCCTTTATCAAATTTTATTATCAAAAGAACACATGGAGCTCCTTTTTAGTATACTTGTAACAGGATGAAGTTTACCGCATGCTTTTAGGTTAATTCCTTCCTGATTAGAGCAAGTGCTTCACCTTGTCGTTGTTTGAAACTGAAATATTTGAAAAATGAAACTTAGGGTTCTCGTTTTTATTAATGCTTTTGTTGTTGCCCTATCGCTTGGATTAGTCAATTACTATTTTCAGCATAGTCTGACAGATCTTGTAATTACCTTTATTATTACCCTCATTATCTGTTTTGTAGTTTTCTATTACCTCATAGAACGGTACGTATATAGCAAAATTAAGTTGATCTATAAGCTAATCCATAACCTGAAACTGGGTAAAGATCTGAAAGACGCTATAGGGGAATATGTTAGTAATGACCCCATTAATGATGTAGAGCAGGAAGTTAAAGAATGGGCCAGAGTAAAAAAGATTGAAATTGAGGCACTTAAACAACAAGAACAATATAGAAGGGAATTTTTGGGCAATATTTCCCACGAGCTGAAAACTCCTCTGTTTGCGATACAAGGATATATTGATGCCTTACTTGACGAAGATGGACTTGAAGACCATGATCAGGTTGAACATTTTTTGCGCAAAGCCGCAAAGAACGTTGATCGCTTAAGCTACCTCATTAAAGACATTGATATAATATCAAAACTTGAAAGCGGGGAAGTACCGATAAATTTTGAGAAATTCGACCTGTCTGTTTTAATAAATGAAGTAGCAGAACAGATGGAAGGGAAAGCTAACAAATACAAGATTACTTTGATCTTTAAGGATAAGTATGACTCACCTACCTGGGTAAATGCTGACCGGGACAAAATTTGCCAGGTATTGGTGAATTTAATAGACAATTCAATAAAATATGGTAAGGAAGGAGGCACTACCTCTCTTAAACTGTTTGAGCTACATGATCAGATCCTTGTGGAAGTTACCGACAATGGTGCAGGAATTGAAGAGAAAGCTCTTCCAAGGCTATTTGAGCGATTTTTCAGAACTGATAAAAGCAGGTCGCGACAGATTGGAGGGTCTGGTTTGGGTTTGGCCATTGTTAAACATATCCTAGAAGCTCATCAGCAAACCATAACTGTAAGAAGCACAGAAGGAGTTGGTTCAACTTTTGCATTTACGTTGGAGAAAGCAAAACAAAACTTTATTCCAGTTTAATTGCAGGCTTAACATTAAGTTAACATTGCAGTAATACATTTGTAACGATTTTTTAACACTATGGGCTTAAACGGCATATTCCAGTACTTCGTTCCGAAGGATCGTAAATTTTTCCCTCTATTTGAGCAAGCAAGCGGTAACCTGATAAGGATTGGGGAGGCTTTAATTGAATTTGTTAACGCTACGGATGAAGACCGCAGACAGGAAATCGGGAAGGTAATCGAAGACCTGGAACACAGGGGCGATGAAATTACGCACCAAATATTTCTGGAGCTGAGCAAAAACTTTATTACTCCCTTTGACCGCGAAGATATTCATGCATTGGCTTCAGCCATTGATGATATAGCTGACTTTATTCATGGATCCGCCAGTCGTATCCAATTGTATAAAGTAAAAGTAATGACCCCTCCAATTAAAAAACTTGCAGAACTTGTTTTACAAGGTTGCCAGGACGTAGATAAGGCAGTTGTTGAGTTGAAGAACCTAAAAAATATCCGGGTAATTACTGATTCCTGCGTTAGGATTAACAGCATGGAAAATCAGGCTGATTATGTTTTTGACACTGCAGTTGGTGAGTTGTTCGAGTATGAAAAAGATGCAGTAGCGCTTATCAAATACAAAGAGATCCTTTCTGCATTAGAGACGGCAACGGATAAGTGTGAAGATGCTGCTAATGTTATGGAGTCTATCCTTGTAAAGAACGCTTAAAACAAAATTAATGGTAACTACCCTCTTAGTAGTTGTTATTATTATGGCTGTGGCGTTCGATTATATTAACGGGTTCCACGATGCTGCAAACTCAATAGCAACTATCGTTTCAACAAAAGTACTCTCACCGTTTCAAGCGGTGCTATGGGCTGCAATATTTAATTTCGCTGCTTATTTTTATTTTAATGACCATAAAGTAGCTAACACCATTGCTAAAACAGTGTTAGAACAATACATTACGCTCCACGTAATCTTTGCTGGTCTACTGGCGGCTATTGCCTGGAACCTGCTTACGTGGTATTACGGAATCCCGTCCAGCTCATCACATACCCTTATCGGCGGTTTTGCTGGTGCTGGTATGGCCAAGGCACTAACTATGGGAGATGCCGCCCTTCAGGCAATTAACGTAAGTAAGATTCTTACTACTATTTCCTTTATTGTACTCGCTCCGATAATAGGGATGATAATTTCAGTGATCATAACGCTTGTTATTATCAATATATGCAGGCATGCTAAACCTGCCACTGCAGAGAAGTGGTTCAAAAGACTTCAATTGCTTTCATCAGCAGCACTAAGTTTCACGCATGGAGGAAATGACGCTCAGAAAGTAATGGGTATTATCTATGTGGCTATGGTGGCTTCTAATGTTATTTCCAATGGATCCTCTATGCCGGAATGGATACCTGTTGTATGTTACGCAGCAATTGCTCTTGGTACAATGAGCGGAGGCTGGAGAATTGTAAAAACTATGGGTTCAAGAATTACAAAAGTAACGGCACTCGAAGGTGTTGGAGCAGAAGCCGCGGGAGCGGTAACTCTTGGCATCACAGAACACTTTGGTATACCAGTTTCAACTACCCATACTATTACAGGTTCAATTATAGGGGTAGGATTAACGAAGCGGGTATCGGCTGTAAGATGGGGGGTAACAATTAACCTTATCTGGGCATGGATACTAACAATACCTGTTTCAGCAACCCTGGCGGCGCTTACCTACTTCGTTATTAGTTTCTTCATTTAATAAGATTAAGGGCAGGAAATACACGAATTACAAATCCCTGTCTGATTAAGTAACTCGTGTATTTCTTAAAATTAACTTATTCCGGCAAGCTGATTTTCCCCATCATTACAACCGGTCCTCCCCCCGTCTCAACTGCCGACCCACAAACAGTCTCATTTGCCAGAACAGCAAAGAGTACAGCCTCCTTCGCATCTGAACTTATTCCCAAAGATTCTAACTTATCAATCCTTACCTTAGGCAATAGAATTGATAAGCTTTCTAAAAGACAACTATTATGTGAACCTCCGCCACTAACATACAGAGCTGACTCTGTGTTTTTTAGTATGAGATTGAGTCCTTTAGCAATAGCCTGCGCGGTAAATTCAGTAACAGTGGCAATAAGGTCCTCACCACCTAAATGTGTGTTTCCGGTATTTCGAACAGTAGATTCAAGAAAATTAATACTAAATAATTCAGGCCCGGTGCTTTTGGGAAAAGGCTCACTAAAAAATGCATGAGCCATCAATTCATCCAAGAGTGACTCACAAACTTTTCCCCTCGCTGCAATTTGTCCTCCCTCGTCAAATGGGATATTAAAATATCTTCTTGCTAACAAATCTATTAACGTATTTCCTGGACCTACATCACTACAAATTATCTTCGAACTATCAATTGGCAGATAAGTGAAATTTGATATACCCCCAATATTCAACAACACGCGATTTTCCAGTCTTGATGAAAACAGTATATAATCTCCATAAAGGGCAAGAGGAGCGCCCTCTCCCCCTGCTGCTACATGCTTTTGCCTGAAGTCACTTAAAGTTATAATACCCGTTCTAATGGCTATGTGATCTCCATCCCCTATTTGGAGTGTAGCGTTGGGATAATTTTCTAACCCATGTAAGCTTTTAGGTGCATGGTAAATAGTCTGACCATGGCTCGCAATAAAATCTATTTCCGATGGTTCTACTCCCCAATCCTCTAACGCTTCAATTAAAAGACCGGCGTGAACCTTTCCTATTTTTGCATTCAACAGCGCTACTTTTTCGAGATCCACCTCCCGTTTTGAAAAAACTGATCTTATGTCTTCTTTGAAATCATCCGAATAGCAAGATGTGCGTTCCTGAAGTACTTTAACCTTAGAAAATAGCCCAGAGCCCTCTAACCGGCAAAGCGCTATATCAAGTCCATCAAGGGAGGTTCCTGACATTAATCCTATTACCAATCTGCTTTCAGCCTTTGACGACTCAATCAGTCTATTCAAAAATCTATTCATAATGAAAATAACAACATGTAGATTAGCAAAAGAACATAGTTTTAAGCAAAGTAATTGTAGCTTTAATATATTTCGCAAATAAATGATATTAAGCTATCAGACTAGCACAAAGATACTTCCCAGGAGCTCCTTCATTATCCGGACTACATTTTCCCTTTGTTCTGCTCTGACTTTTATCTTTGTAAAAGGTTAAGAAAACTGTAACACTTTGAATTAATGCATATTCGATATCAATAGCTATGATAACACCTCCATTAAGAAAGCTTATTATTCCTGTTTCAGTAAGCGCTGCATTACTAATTGGCAGCTGCACGGCTAAAAAACCAAGTGGAACACCAACTGATCAACGAATTGTATCCTCTATAATTAACGACACAATACCACTGGATACTGCCGTATTAAAGGGGAAGCTTCCAAACGGATTCACTTACTATATACGAAGAAATACCGAACCGAAGGACCGTGCTCAACTATACCTTGCACTTAAGGCAGGTTCTGTACTCGAAAATGATGATCAACGCGGTCTTGCACATTTCACTGAACACATGAGCTTTAACGGAACAAAAAACTATCCTAAAAACGCTCTGGTAAATTATCTTCAGAAGTCGGGCATTCGATTTGGCGCTGACTTAAATGCTTATACTAGTTTTGATGAAACGGTATATCAACTCCCTGTTCCGACTGATGATTCCACGTTATTTAAAAATAGCATTCAAATAATGCGGGATTGGGCCCAGGATGCCACCTTTGACCCTGCGGAAATTGAAAAGGAACGGGGTGTAATACTCGAGGAAAAGCGACTAGGCAAAGGAGCATCAGAGCGGATGCAAAATAAATACCTGCCTCTTTTATTAAATAATTCAAGATACGCGAACAGACTGCCCATCGGAACGGAGGAAGTTCTAAAGACATTCAAGCGTGAAGCTATTCTGGACTTCTATCAAACATGGTACAGACCAGATCTTGAAGCTCTGGTTGTAGTGGGAGACATTGATGTAAAAAAAGTGGAGAAGATCATTATAGACAAGTTCTCTGATCTAAAAACTCCGGCTAATATTAAACCGAGAAAAGAGTATAATATCCCCCTTCAAAATAAAAATCAATTCATTGCAGTTACCGATCCTGAGTTTCCGTACACAGTGGCCCAGGTTTATGTAAAACATCCTGAAATGCAGTTAAAAACAAAAACTGACTACAGAAACAGTATTATCCGTTCACTCTATAACCAAATGCTTGGTGGACGGTTTGCTGAATTGATGAAACAAGCTAATCCCCCTTTCTTGCAAGGAGGTAGCAGCATAGGAGGATTTCTGGCAGATCTGGATGTAGCATCTTCAGTGGTAGTTTCCAAGCCTGGTCCGGGAGAGCTTGAGAAAGGGTTCAAAGCTGTATTTGCAGAAACAGAAAGAGTGAAGAGATTTGGATTTACGCAAACTGAGCTCGATAGGGCTAAGCAATCTTATCTTACTTCAATGGAAGCCTCATTCAAAGAGAGGGATAAAACTAATTCTCAAAGTTATGTACAGGAATATGTAAGATTGTTCCTTGAGGGAGAAGCAAGCCCTGGTATTGCTTATGAGTATAATCTTGCGCAAGCGAATGTTCCAGGAATAGCATTGAATGAGGTAAACGACCTTGCAAAAAAATACTTAACGGAGACCAACCGAGACGTAATTATTATGGCTCCTGAGAAAGAGGCTGCGAATTTGCCAGATGAAGCTAGAGTAAACTCATGGATTCAGGAAGTTCAAAAATCAGATATAGCTGCTTATATAGACCAGGTTTTAAATAAGCCTTTGCTAGCCAACAAACCAGAAGCAGGAAAGATAAGTGCAGAAAAGAAAATAGAAGATCTTGGAGTTACTGAGCTTACATTAAGTAATGGAGTTAAAGTTGTTTTGAAACCTACTGATTTCAAAAATGACGAAATACAATTCACCGCCTTCAGCCCGGGAGGAACCTCTTTATATGCTGACAAAGACTTTCAATCGGCAGCCAATGCTTCTTCAATAATCACGAGAAGTGGAATAGGAGAGTTTAATTCTATTCAATTACCAAAGATGCTGACAGGAAAAAGAGTATCCGTGAATCCTTACATTGCAGAAAGAACAGAAGGCCTAAATGGCTTTGCTGCACCAAAAGACCTGGAGACGGCATTGCAGCTTACCTACCTGTTCTTTACTGAACCCAGAAAAGACACAGAAATATTCCAGGCATTCATCTCACAACAGAGAGGAGCAATTGCCAATCGGAGCAATGATCCCGGTAGTGTTTTTTCAGACACCATATCTGCTGTATTAGGAAGATATAATCCACGGAGAACAGGTCCTTCTGCAGCAAAATTAGCTCAAATAAACCTTGACCGGGCATTTGATATTTATAAAGAAAGGTTTGCCGATGCAGGTGATTTCACTTTCACTTTCGTGGGAAGCTTTAAAGTAGAGGAAATAAAACCTCTATTGGAACAATATCTTGGAGCTTTGCCATCTAAGCAACGTAAAGAAGAGGCTAAAGACCTGGGCATCTATCCTCCAGCCGGGAAGCTTAATAAATTAGTTTTAAAAGGGCAGGAAGATAAGGCAAACGTAAGGCTGATAATGAATGGGGACTATGTATACAGTGAAGAAACGAATAATCAACTTGATGCCCTTGCTGAAGTACTCCAAATAAAATTAACTGAACGTTTAAGAGAAGAAGAGAGCGGAGTATATAGCCCTGGCGCCTTCGTTTCTTATAATAAATACCCTCGCAATCGGTTTGCTTTTACATTTGTTTTCGGCTGTGCACCAGCAAATGTTGAAAAACTTGTAGCAGCTACAATTGACGAAATAAATAAGGTTAAACAAAAAGGTCCTGAAAAGGACGACATTGAAAAATTCCTTGCCGAAGAGAGAAGGAGTACTGAAGTGCAATTGAAAGATAATGGATTCTGGTTAGCATACCTGAGTGGACAGTATCAGAATAAAGATGACGTTAAGCAGGTGCTCAACTACTTAAATGATCTCAAAAAGATTAGTCCGGAAACCTTGAAAGCGACAGCAAATAAATATCTGAGTGGTAGTAACTTTATAAAGTTTATACTAATGCCAGAAAAGAAGTAGCTATAGAAAAGCCGGATAAGAACAGATCCGGCTTTTCTATATTGATTTTTTGTTTAAAAATCGACCATTCTTACTGGCTTAAGCTGCGGGAAAACTTTTAGAAGCTTAGGGAACAAGGAAAACTGCATTTCCAAACATCAACTTGCCATTCTCCCAAAACCCGCGAAATAAAATATCATCTGCAAGGTATACAACTGAACCATCCCCGGTTTCCTGAACACCAAATAATAAGCCTTCAACTAGTTTCTTTTTAGTGGTGTTACCAACAAAACCTGTAACATAGCTATTTTTTGTTAACAAACCTACGTTCCAGCCTCCACCTAAATAGTTGTACAATTTGTCGTTTCGCTTCAAAGTAAAATAATAATCGGGGTAGCCGAAAGCAAGTGGGTGAGTATTGTCGAGATGAAGCTTGAAAATAGCCCCGGGAATATTCGTTCTCACCGAAACCCGTTCCCGATCAGCGTAAGGAATAATTTCAGTTGGTCCTTCCTTTCTTTCATCTTCTTTCAGGGTAATATTGAAGCCCTTCTTACCTACCAGTTGCATAATGGCATCTTCCATTACTATAAGTTTACCTCCCGCATTAGTCCAATTCAATAATTTATCAGCAGGCAAAGCCTTTGCATAATTTCCATCAGGTACAATGATTACGTTGAATTCGAAAAGACTTAACCCGGAAAGATCATTAGCATCTAAGACAGATATAGGATAACCTATCTCCTGTTCAAAATAATGCCATAATTCACCAAATGCCTGAGCCGAAGTCTCTTCACCTCCAATCAGGGCTATACGGGGTTTTCTAACTAATCGGATCCTGCCTGAACCTAAATCAGGACCTTTTTCAGCGAAACCTGAATGTATGGCCTGGAGATTCAAAGCGTACTTCGTAGCCATTGCCGAAATTAAATTGTCGAAACCTCCGCGCAGCACTTCATTTCCTGTTCTTAAGATGATCAATGAACCTGAATTAAAGTTAACTCCCCCTGTTGTAAACGGAACTTCTGAGTAACGTACCTTAACGTTATTCCTTAGTAACTCTGCCAAAAACTTGATATCATTAACCGAATTCCAGTTAACAGCATAGGCAATGGGAGCCCTCGGCTCCTGACCGGCCAAATTCTCCTCTCTTCTTGCCTTAGTCAAAGGTTTAATGCTTTCTGTAAGTGCATACGTTTGTATTCCATAGGCATAGGGGAGGGACCATGCGGTTATGTCGTAGGTTACAGAATCAGAAACAAATGTTTTTGGTTCAAATAATATCTTCAACAATACTGATTTTGGCTGATAGGCATTAATTATTAAATCAGCTGGATTTACAGCAAAAGTTTCCTTCTTTCCGCTTATATAATTATAGCCACGAGCCTGGGTCTGTACTCCATAACCAAACTCGATTCCATTTCGCTCTAGCAACTGACTTAGACTTCTTAACTTTTCAGTATTATCACCTTTAATTATATAAGTTTTGTAGCTGCCAGGTGGCCTTGACTTGCTATTAAGAAAGTAATTATGAAATTCTGTTACCACTTTGGCAGCATTAGCAGAGGCTACCTCAATTGTTGATAAGCCGGTTGTGAAATGATGGTCAATCCTATCAGAGAGAGTAAGTGTATCTCCCTGCCTGTTCAGTACGGAGATACCAGCTCTTCCAGATCCCCCCTGCTCATACGTCATTCCGATCGAGCCATTATATGTTGGATAAGTATCCCCATAAGAAGGATAAAGCAGATCAAATCGCTCTTTAGTAAAGTATAGCCAGCCTTTATCATCAAAATACTTTGCATTATTTCTTCCTATCAGCGTTTGAAATTCTCGTTGCCAGGGAGTGATGTCCTGATGGAAAGGTTCTGCGGCAGGGGCAAAATAATAGGGTTCGTTATAGCTCTGTTCATGAAAGTCTACATGAATCTGCGGCAGCCAACTATTAAATACTTCAATCCTCTGTTTTGTTTCTATCTGAGATTGCCAGGCCCAATCGCGATTCAAATCGAAATAATAATGATTTGTTCTCCCCCCTGGCCAAGGTTCAAGGTGCTCGCGTGTAAAAGGCAGTGGGTCAGGGATAACATTCCTGACTGAATTATAAAAGTTGACATAACGTTCCCTCCCATCAGGGTTAATACAAGGATCAATAAGGATAATTGTGTTCTTTAACCAAGGCCCAACATTAGAATTAGCGGGATTAACAAGATAGTAAAGAGTCTTCATTGACGCCTCTGTTGACACGGCCTCATTTCCATGAACGTTATAACTTAGCCAGACAATGACTGGCTGCTTTGTACTTCCCTCTCCTGATATTATCCCACTTAGCCGAAGATTATTTTTTCTTATACTTTCCAGTCTACTAAGATTTTCTTCAGTACCAATTGCTGCTAATATAAGATCCCGTCCTTCATAAGTTTTACCGTAATTCCTAAGCTTTACATTTGGAGAAACCGAAGCGATATAATTATAGTACCCAAGTACACGATAGTAAGGAGTGAACCTTTCTCCTAGTCCGTAACCCAGGAACTCAGAAGGAGATTTTATTTGTGCAGGCAGAATATTGGAGATCAGAATAAAAAACAGGTATAAGGGAAATTTATTCATATCACTAATCTACCATTATTGGCAGCTTTTAGGAAGAACATTCTTTATTTAAAATAGATTTAGACGTATTATTGCAACAATTGGAAAGCCATGACAACAGAAGAACTTTATAGCATTTACCTGCAGTCGCCTACTATATGTACCGATACAAGAAAAATTGTAAAAGGATGTCTATTCTTTGCCTTAAAAGGTGACAATTTTGATGGTAATGCTTTTGCCGAAAAGGCAATAAATGAGGGGGCAGATTATGCTGTTATTGACAATCCTGATTTTGTTGTAAATGGAAAGTGCATATTAGTTGAGGATGTTTTAATCTCCTTACAAGAGCTGGCAACATACCATAGAAAACAGCTTAACATACCTTTTATTGGAATAACGGGAACCAATGGCAAAACGACAACAAAAGAGCTTTTAAATTCCGTGCTTTCGAAAAAGTACAAAACATACGCCACCCAGGGTAACCTTAACAATCATATTGGTGTTCCACTTACCCTTTTGTCTATTGATAATAATGTGGAATTAGCAATAATAGAAATGGGTGCTAATCATCAGAAGGAGATCGGTTTTCTGTCATCCATTGCTCAACCTACTCACGGGTTAATTACAAATGTTGGAAAAGCCCATTTAGAGGGGTTTGGCGGCTTTGAAGGTGTAAAAAAAGGAAAAGGGGAACTTTATGATTTTCTGAAGGGAAGCGGAGGAACTATATTTATTAATAAGGCGAACTCGTATTTACTGGCGATGTCTGAAGCCAGAGAGCTTGAGAATATTATCTTCTATGGAAATGCTCCAGGTACTGACGTTAGCGGAGAAATTACCGACAATAACCCCTATTTAAGGGTGAAGTGGAAAAAAGCGGAGCAGTTTTACTCGGTAGACACTAACCTAACGGGAGCCTATAATCTTGAAAATATCCTAGCCGCTATAACTGTAGGCCTACACTTCAATCTAGTTGCAGCTGAAATAAATGAGGGTATTACATCTTATGTTCCAGGTAACAACCGTTCTCAGGTAACAAAAACAGATAACAACACCCTAATTTGCGACTATTATAATGCAAATCCAAGCAGCATGGCTGTTGCTCTTGAAAACTTTGGGAGTTTGCAAGTAGATAACAAGGTAATTGTACTTGGAGACATGTTTGAGCTCGGAGACGAATCAGCAGCGGAACATTTAACCGTATTACAAAAAGCATCATCAATTAAAACTACTTCTTCTATTTTTATTGGGAAGGAATTCTCAAAAAGTAAAGATAGCTTTAATGGGAAGTTCTTTGATACTACGCAAGAAGCATTTGAATACCTTAAAGAAAGTCCAATAAAGGGCGCAACTATTCTTATAAAGGGGTCCCGTGGAATGCGATTAGAAACGCTAACCAGTTTATTTTAAAAGAGAGAATTTAGGAAGGAGAGCCGTCGACAATCCAAGAAACTGAGGAATTTTACTTCAAACTCTACTTTATGTATAGCACTTCTTCCTGAGAGGTATTTTCCTGAGAGGTATTTTTAAAACCGACACTCAGTTTAAGGGATAAATTTTAAAGATGATTAAACAACAAAAAAGCCGGAGTTGTTGAACTCCGGCTTAGATCTTTATCTTTTTCCCATCGGCATTTTAGGCATGCCTTTCATCATCTTAGCCATTTGGGCAGGATTACTGAATTGTTTCATTACCTTCCTCATATCCTCAAACTGTTTGATCAGCTTGTTTACCTCCTGCAAATCTCTCCCCGCTCCTTTAGCGATACGGTTACGACGACTTGGATTAATAGAATCAGGATTTTCGCGTTCGAAAGGAGTCATAGACTGAATAATAGCTTCAATAGGCTTGAAAGCATTGTCATCTATATCAACGTCTTTTATCGCTTTTCCTACACCTGGAATCATACCCATCAAATCCTTCATGTTACCCATTTTCTTGATCTGCTGGATCTGGCCAAGGAAGTCATTGAAGTCAAATTTATTCTTGCGGATCTTCTTCTGAAGTTCTGCTGCCTGCTTCTCGTCAAATTGCTGCTGAGCACGTTCAACCAGGGAAACCACGTCACCCATACCCAGGATCCTGGAAGCCATACGATCCGGATAGAAAACATCCAGAGCTTCCATCTTCTCACCTGTACCAATGAATTTGATAGGTTTGTTAACTACAGATTTTATGGAAAGAGCAGCACCACCCCTGGTATCACCATCCAGCTTTGTTAGAACAACCCCAGAAAAGTCAAGTCTGTCATTAAATGCTTTAGCTGTATTCACTGCATCCTGTCCGGTCATCGCATCAACCACGAAAAGGATTTCATGAGGATTGGTGCGAGCTTTTACCGCAGCTATCTCATTCATCATTTCTTCGTCGATCGCTAACCGACCAGCAGTATCGAGGATAACTACAGTTGCTCCAATGCGCTTTGCTTCAGCAATACCTTCCTCTGCTATACCAATCGGATCTTTAGAACCCAGGTTGGCATATACAGGTACATCTATTTGCTGGCCGAGAACCTGCAATTGGTCGATTGCTGCAGGACGATAAACGTCTCCTGCTACTAAAAGGACTTTCTTACCTTTTTTGGTTTTTAAGAAATTTGCTAATTTTCCTGAAAAAGTAGTTTTACCAGCACCATTCAATCCGGCAATAAGAATAACAGTTGGATTGGAGGGGAAACTAATTTCTGAAACAGAGCCACCCATTAAGGCGGTTAACTCATCGTTCATGATCTTAGTTAACAACTGTCCCGGAGAAATTGAAGTCAATACGTTTTCTCCAAGTGCTTTCTGCTTTACTTCATCAGTAAAAGCTTTTGCTGTTTTATAGTTTACGTCGGCATCCAAAAGAGCTTTTCTAATCTCTTTCATGGTTTCAGCCACGTTAATTTCTGTAATAGAACCTTGTCCCTTCAGAACCTTAAAGGCTCTGTCGAGTTTATCCTGTAAATTTTCAAACATATTACTTATGCTTTAAAGAGGTGCAAACTTACGTAATTTTTGCTTTTGCATAATTAGCAAATACAAATCATTTTAGCCTGCACACTCTGTTTTACAACCAAATAGAAACAGAACGTAAAGTTCTGCGCTGAGTTTTATTAACGAGGAAATTTATAAATAAGACCTAAAGCCAAGGTTTGGCTCGACTGAATCTTGTCGCTCTGGTCATCGTCGTAAATTGCAATTCCAGTTACTGTTACATTAACCAGCCGATTTACTCGTGCAGAGAGCGTAGCGTCCAATCTACTATCCATATTGCTAAGCCGATGATAATTTGCAAACATATTATACCGGGCCTTAAGGTTAATATTCTCAAAAATATCCTTCTCGAAGTTAGTTACCAGCTGAAAGGCAAGCTCGTTTCTCATTCGCCTGCCGATAGGGACCCCAAAATTCTTAGAATTATTACGATAGAGTGTCGTATCGAAAACGAAGGTTTGCCTGGCTGTCCCTGTACCGATACGTAAAGAAAAAGACTTCCCTGGCTTATACTCAAAACCGAGAGACTCTGTTAAGTATCCCGGCGACATGAATTTAGAAATTAACACCTTAACTTCCTCGCCATTTTTACCTTTACTATAATTGTAACCTTGATCGAATTGAGATTCAAAATTCAGAGAGCCAAAGAAATTCCAGTTTGAGGAAAGCTTCAAACCCACTTTATTATCCCAAAAAATCCGGTCATTAGTTTTACGCTGCATTTGGTCCCGGTTCTTCAACTTTCCATATTGCAAAATCAGCTCTGAGACGTAGTTCTTATAATCGCGTGTATAGTCAGTCTTATAATTGAATAAAGTACCGACGGCTACAGAATTAACGCCTCCTCCACTCCAATTATCGCTGAATGCAGCCTGGTTAACGTTTATACCAAACGAAACCCAGTTTCTCCAGTAATTCACCTTTAATTTAAGATCAGCTTCGGGAATTTGCACAGCTTGTAGCTGTAAAACTGGTCTACGGGCTGTAAGCGGGTTTTTCTTAGGATATAGCTTAAGACTTGAAATATCAATGGAATCGGTTTTCTTCTGTGCAAAAGACACAGAGACAATCATCATTAGCATTAAGAATTTCAGCAATCGCAGCATCGGTACAAAGAAAAGAAATTTATGCCATTTTTACACCTGGCAGTAATTAAAGTAATTTATCCAGGACCAGAGCTTCCTCTTCTTCAAGTATTCAACCTCCCCTTCTCTCTGATATGCTTCCTTCTCAAAAACTATATTTCGATATGCTTTATTGTGCTGCTTGTATATAATAAGATTGAGTAGATAATGGAAGAAATATAACAGATAGAATGGTAGTATTAGAAGCTCCAACTGTTGTATCAGATGAATCTTCTCATGTCTCAATAACAGCTGATCCTTCTTATAGTGCTTTAGCTTAATAAATATAAAAGGAAAAACAGCCATTCCTGCAGCCGGTAAAAAAGGAATATGGATTACGGGAAACCTCATGGGTTGGTACCTGACTTTAGAGGAGGAAGACGGTTAGCTCCAGGATTCTGTTTATAGCGCGAGTAGGCTTCCTTGATATAAGCAATAAGGCTATAGTCGTTAGCATCAAGAACAAAGTAGTAGGATGGCCGGTACTGTTCCATAAAATCCTGCAATTCCTTTTCGTCCAGACCTGTTACTGAAAAAACGAGCCTTTTAGTAAAGCGGTAGTCAATGATCATCTCATGATAATCGCGTTCAAGTATCTTTTGCAGATACCGCGCGTTCTTTCCTTCCCTGCTTAACAGGCTCCATAAAGCATCTACGCTTAAGCCAACGCCCACACCGTTAACTCCGCCAATCCTTAATAAGTCTCCCGGGTTACCTTTCCTGTAAATATCTTTATAAGCTTCTTGATTGTCCTTATATCTTTCTCCTGGACCTTTGATTGTATCCCTGATAACTACATCTTTTAACAGGATACTAAGACGCTTAAGGTGAAAAATTGCAGTGCTAGATTGAACCCTCACAGTATCTACCATATAGCCTTGTAGTGCAGCTATTAAAGTATCACCATTAGCTACAGCGTTAGTGTAAAACTCACCTTTACCATTATTATAAAAACCCTTGTGAGTTCTAAGGTTGTAAATATAAACCCTTGACAGCCGCTGCTTGCTATCCTTATCAAAAACCACCCCCTGCACTTGTCCGCCCTGGGCAAACAACTCAACAGCAAGAAAAATCAGGAAAAAAAATAGTGTTGTTCTTTTCAAGTTACCGTAAAATTAATGCAAATGCATTTACTAAAATGCAATTTAACATTCATTAACCTACTTGGAAACAAGAAGTAACTGACCTGGTTTGATTTCTGATCCCTGAATAGAGTTTAATATCTTAATGTCATCTACAGAAAGGCTAAACCTCTTACTGATAGAAAAAATAGTATCTCCCGCCTTTACTTCATAAACTTTCATTGCTACAGGCGCCTTTTCAACTTGTTGTGGTTGAGATGCTTCGGAGGATATCTCCTTTAATACTTTTTCCTCTCGCTTTACCTGTGCAATTAAACTTCTCTCTTCTTTATCGTACTGATCCAGGCCATAACGTTCAATGATTCCTATAAGCAACTCTGCGTAGCGCGGATTCGTTGCGTAACCAGCTTTTTTCAGGCCATAAGCCCAGCCCTTATAATCATTCCTTTCCAGCTCGAAAAGTGGAGCATAACGCTTCCTCTTTAAAAATTCAGAATGATCTCTATAAGACTCTTCTGGAGAGTTATAAACTCTAAAGCATTCGTCTGGAGCATCATCGTCTTTCAGCATGGTTGGGCCCGCCCAATCAGTATTGCATTTAATTCCAAAATGATTATTTGCCTGTAAAGCCAAAAGACCATTTCCATTACCCGACTCAAGGAGGCCTTGCGCAAGTGTAATACTGGCCGGGATTCCGTTTCTCGTCATCTCCTCAATAGCAATATCGCTAAAACGAAGAATATAATCGTCAGCTGAAGTTCTCTTTTCTAACTTATTCTCTTTGAAAACCACTGTCTTTTGTGGCTCCTTCTTGCTTGCAGGTGGTGTCTTTGCTACAATTCGGGTAGTAGTGCAAGAAACCGATAGTCCTGCACATAATAACAGAATTAATCTTTTCATTAAGTATTACAACTGTAAAACCTGACCTATACTCAGGCTAGATGTTTTTAAACTATTTTTTTCAAGGATTTCCTTTACGGTAGTGTTAAACTTCTTAGCTATCGCGCCCAACGTATCCCCATGTCTTACCTGATACGTAAGCTTCTCATTAGAAGTTTCTTCTGAATTCATAGCTAAACCTGCAGCAGCATTCTCAAGAGGCCTTATACTTTCAGGGATAGGATTATCGTACTCATACAACTTATACTTTTTAATTATCCCCACAACCTGGGAAGCCCATGTATGGCTAGCTGCATATCCTCCTCTTTGAATGCCCATAGCCCACTTTTTATAATCGCCTCCAGGACAATGTATAAACAGGGTATTGAAGCGTTTCTTAAGAAAGGTAACGAAGTCTTCATAGCATTGCTCAACGTTTTCATAACCTTTATATGAAGAAGCAATTGGTTTAGGGCCGCCTTTACCCTTTAAGCCAAAGTGATTGTTCAGGTATTTAGCGATTTTACTTGTTCCGCTGGCCGACTCATGAATAGCGATTCCAAGTATAATACTCGCTGGTACTCCATGCTGATTCATTGTTTGTATTGCTGCTTCTTTGTAAGATTCCACATACCTGTCAGCAGCTGTCTGTCCTAATGCTGTACCTGTCAAGAAAGTAACTAACAGGCCGATTAATAATAAATTTTTTGGCATAGTTTACAGTTTACGGATTATGAATACTCCATCCCGTACAGGTAGTATTAACTTTTCTGTACGAGAATCCTTAGTTACAGTTTCATTAAAACGGCGTATATTTTCAGTATCCTTATCATTAGCACCTTGAGTGATCTTTCCACTCCAAAGCACATTATCTACGATAATAAGTCCACCGCTCCTTACTTTTTCAAATACTAGATCATAATAGGTTTGATTATTTTTTTTATCTGCGTCGATAAAAACGATATCAAATAGCTCATTCAAATCAGGAATTACTTCAACGGCATTCCCAATGATATATTCTATCTTATCGCTAAATGGGGATTTTTGAAAGAAGCCTCTCACTCTTTCCTCAAGCTCTGCGTTAACATCAATTGTGAAAATCTTTCCATTACCAATCAGCCCTTCAGCAAGACATAAAGTAGCATAGCCAGTAAAAGTTCCGATTTCTAGAATTCTTTGGGGAGAGGCCAATTTGCTCAGAAAAGAAAGGACACGACCCTGGTAATGCCCTGAAAGCATTCGGGGCATTGGCACCTTCAAATGCGTCTCACGGTTTATATACCTGAGCAATTCTGACTCTTGTTCGCAGTGTTGCTCAAGGTAGGTCTGCAGTCCCTCAGTAAGCAGTTCCATGGCTGCAAATATAGAAATTTTAATTTTGCCGCCAACTTTTTGAAAATAATGTAAAGATTATCAACTATTTGACTAATTGCTCCTTTTCCATAACAGCCAGGGCAAGACGAATTTTGTGGTAGGGAACTTCCTCATTTAAGTACTCATACAATGGCTTAAGAGCAGTTTTTTCGTTAAGAATGCGCGATGCTTCACGTACTGTTTCCACCTCTTCCAAACTCACAAGTGAGTCGATACTTTTGATTTTATTATTGACATAAAGATTTGCGATATGAGAATAAACAGTGGTCTCATGAAGCTTTCGCTTCTCGGCAACCTGCGCTATAGTAAGACCTTGCTTCAAAAGAGTAAGGGTTTCCAGGTAAGTATCTCCTTTCTGTTTTAAACTTCCATTAATACCCATAAACCCAGAAATCGTGTCGAGGAAAGCGTGACCGTACTTCTCAAACTTGAACTCCCCTACACCTGAAATCTCCAGCATTTCTGATGGAGATAAAGGTCTTTCTTTCGCCATTTGCTGCAAGGTTGCATCGCTAAAGATTACGTAAGCGGGAACATCTTCCTCAACTGAGAATTGCCTTCTCAGCTGACGCAAACGATTAAACAACTCCTCTTCCTGATTATAGTTATCTGAATTGGATGCTGGCTTCGGTTTTTCTTTCTTAACCAGCGGTTGAAGTACCGTTAACTCTGCTTTTGATTTCCCAAAAAGAATATCCCTGCCATTAGCCGTAATTTTTAAAGCAAAATCTTCATCATAAGCCATCTCAATAATACCCAGATTAAGCATTTGCATGATATATCGTTGCCAGTCAATTGCCCCTATTTCAGAGCCGACTCCATGAGTTCTCAATTTATCGTATCCTGCCTCTATAACTTCAGCCTTTCTGGAGCCTCTTAATACATCTATTAGCATTGACGCTCCCTCTTTCTCCCCCATCCTTGCGAGGGCTGATAAAGCCTTTTGAACCAATACTGTTCCATCGAAATGCTTACGGGGATTTTTACAGACATCACAATTACCACAATTCTGATCCAGACTCTCTGAAAAGTAATTCAGCAAAATCTTCCTGCGACAAATGTCTGCTTCAGCATAATGCTGCATTCGGTTTAACTTCTCCAAATTAATCTCAGACTGACCGCTCTCTGCCGCAAACTTATTTAACATTAATAGGTCAGCGTAATTATAATAAAGGATAGTTTCTGAAGGCAAACCGTCCCGGCCGGCCCTTCCTATCTCCTGATAATAACCTTCCATATTCTTTGGGAGATTATAATGGATAACCCACCGGACATTAGACTTATCAATACCCATCCCAAATGCAACTGTAGCGCATACTACCTGAACTTCATCATTGATGAAATCCTCCTGAACTTTTGAACGATCCTCCGCTGGCATGCCAGCATGATAATATGCAGCGTTAATACCATAGTTCTTCAAGGCCTCAGCTACATCCTGACAATTATTTCTGCTAAGACAGTAGATAATTCCGCTACTATCCTTTCTCCTTTCAATAAATTCTGCTATTTCCTGAAGCTTCTGTTTTGTTTTTACTCCAACCCGTACGTCAAGACTCAGATTCTTCCTATCGAAAGATGAAATGAAAACTTCCGGGTTTCGAAGATTAAGTTGTTTAATGATGTCTTTTCGTGTAACCTTATCGGCTGTTGCAGTTAAAGCAACGAAAGGAATATTGCTAAACTTATCTCTTAATAAACCCAGCTGAGTATATTCGGGCCTGAAGTCATGCCCCCAGGCAGAGATACAATGTGCCTCGTCAATAGCAAACATTGAAGGACGAGCCATTTGTGTGATCATTGATAGTTCAGCAATTAACTTCTCCGGTGAAACATATAGGAGAGCAATTTCCTTTTTATAGCAAGATTCCAAAATAGCCTGCTGCTCCTGAAAACTTTGGGAACTATTAAGAAAAGCAGCGGCAATACCATTAGCGCGCAAACTATCTACCTGATCTTTCATTAATGAAATGAGCGGCGATATGACAATGCATACCCCCTCTCGTATCAGGGCGGGAACCTGATAACATATGGATTTCCCTCCACCCGTGGGCATCAGCACTAATACATCGTTTCCAGATACTATCTTCTTTACGATATCCTCTTGCTGAGGACGAAAATTGTCATATCCAAAATACTTCTTCAGTATTTCCCTGGCGGATGAGGGCATATTATTGAGGTTAAAAGTTCTTTTTTTCTAAATACGACTGCAATATAATCGTAGCAGACACTGTATCTATCAGCTCCTTTTTTTGGCGATCCTGCTTTTTTAAGCCACTCTGAGCTATAACGGCAGAGGCCATCTTAGAAGTAAATCTCTCGTCGAGTGTTTCAATTGGAATAGCAGGAAAATTCTTTTTTAGGATCGTCATGAAACCTTTGACATGAGGAGCTGATTGAGATGCTGTGCCATCCATTTGTTTGGGTTCACCCACAACAAATCTTTCCACCTGTTCCGTCAAAAAATACCTCTTCAAAAACTCAATAATATCCTTTGGATGGATGGTTGTTAAACCGGTAGCAATAATCTGCAGAGGATCGGTGACCGCGATACCAACCCTTTTAGTACCATAATCAAAAGCCATTACACGCATATCTGAGGAAATAGGAACTGAAATTACCCTCAAAAGTAACAAACAGAACTTATAACTAAAATCTTTAGTATTCTTTTAATACCCATATTTCAAACTTAATCTCATATCTGACATCTCATATCTCAATTCCAAATCTATTTACTATTTTGCACCTCATGCGGTTTAGTGAAATTGTTGGACAGCAAGCTTTAAAGGAGCAATTGATACGTGGGGTTCTTGAGAACAGGATCAGCCACGCGCAATTATTTCTTGGACCGGAAGGCTCTGGAAGTCTGGCACTTGCTTTGGCCTATGCACAATATATTTGCTGCGAGAACCGTTCTGAAAGGGATAGTTGTGGCGAGTGTGGCTCTTGTAGAAAGTATTCTAAACTGATTCATCCCGACTTACATTTCTCTTATCCATTTTTCGCAAAGCATAAGGAGGATACTGCTTTAAGCTTTATTGAAGAATGGAGAGGAACATTTCTGGCTAACCCTTATCTTAGTTTGGATGAATGGAGAAATCAGCTGGACGCAGATAACAAACAAGCAAACATAAATATCGCCGAATGTCATCAGATTATTCGAAAACTGAGCTTGAAAGCATTCGAATCAGATTATAAGGTTTTGATCATGTGGCTCCCGGAATATCTTGACAAGGAAGGCAATACCCTCCTGAAGATCATAGAGGAACCGCCTCAGAAAACGTTATTTCTGCTCGTTGCTCAAAATCAGGATCAGATACTAAATACAATCCTTTCCAGAACGCAACTTGTTAAAGTTCAACGTTTGAAGGATGAGGATGTAGCAGATTACCTGGTACGTAAACATCATTTAGATGAAGAACAAGCGCTTAGGATCTCTTATTTAAGTGAAGGAAATATTCAGGCCGCAGTTAATTTAAGCAAAGAAGAAAGCAATAATAATTTTGGAATGTTCTCTGATTGGTTACGCTTGTGCTTCACAAACAGAGGTCTTCTGGCTATAGAATTTTCTGATAATATTGCTAAGATTGGCAGAGAAAATCAGAAGAACTTTTTACGCTATGGCATGAAAATAATGAGGGAGGTTTTAATGGTTCTTGCAGGAGCAGAGCATTTAGTCCATCTCCCAGGAAATGAAAAAGAATTCGTTGTTAACTTTAGCAAAGTGCTGAATTCAGCAAAAGCTGAAGCAATTATAAATGAGCTTGAAAAAGCTCATTACCATATAGAAAGAAATGCAAACGGTAAAATCTTATTTTTAGATGTATCTTTGCAGTTTATCAAAATTTTAAAGTTTAATACGCTCCCTTCGGGGACTCAATATATACTAAATTAAATGGGATGTGGATCATGCTCGACGGGAGGTTGTGCACCTGCCGGCTGCAAAAGTAACGGTTCTTGCCTTACTAATGGCTGCAGCAAATTAGATGTTTACGACTGGCTATCAGATATGGATATGCCGGCAAATTATAGACCATTCAACATCATTGAAGTCAAATTTAAAGGTTCCAGAAAGGACTTTTACATTAACCATGAAAACTTATACCTGGAACTGGGTGAGCTAGTAGTAGTTGAAACTCCAACTGGTGGCTATGACATAGGTCACGTTTCTATCACTGGTGAACTGGTTAGGATGCAGATCAAAAAGAAGCATCTTAAAGAAGAAGACGTAGTTAAAAAGATCATTCGTCGTGCATCACCTGCAGATGTAGATAAATGGAAGGCTGCTAAAGATTTAGAATGGGAAACGATGCATAAAGCACGTACCCTTGCTTTGAACCTGGGGCTTTCTATGAAGTTAAGCGACGTAGATTATCAGGGAGATAAAACTAAAGCCACCTTCTATTACACTGCTGAAGGGCGTGTAGATTTCCGCGAATTGATTAAAAAGATGGCTGAAACGTTCCGAATCCGCATTGAGATGCGCCAGATTGGAATGAGACAGGAAGCCAGTCGATTAGGAGGATTAGGCTCTTGCGGAAGGGAGCTTTGTTGTTCTACCTGGTTGACGGATTTTAAAACGGTATCAACTTCTGCTGCACGTTATCAAAATCTTTCTTTAAACACACTCAAGCTTGCTGGTCAATGCGGTAAGTTGAAATGTTGTTTAAACTACGAGCTGGACACTTATATGGATGCTTTAAAAGATATTCCTGATGATGTAGACAGATTGGAAACACAAGTGGGAACGGCTCGATTGCAAAAGACGGATATCTTTAAAAAGTTGATGTGGTTCAGTTATCCTAATGAAGAAACCTGGTTCCCATTAGAGATTGACAGGGTGAAAGAAATTCAGCAGATGAACAAGGAGGGTATCAAACCTGAAGATTTGAAAGAGGAGGCTGTTGAACTTGAACCAGCACCAGCTACCAAGATCCTGGATTACGAGAACGTAGTTGGTCAGGATAGTATTACCCGGCTTGATGAGAGACCGAAAAAGAAAAAGAAGAAGAACAACAAACACAAAAAACCAGGCGAGGCTGTTAAAGTAGCTGAACCTGTTGGTAAAGAAACAAAAGTTCAACCTTCTAATGCTGCTGCCAGGGTAGTACAACCTCCAAAACAGCAGAACAACAACCAGCAACACCAACAGAATAAAAACAGGAATAATAACAGACCTGAAGGACAAAATCAGCAACAACGTCCACAGAATAATGGACAGCAGCAAGCTACAGGTGGAGGCGAAGGTCAGAGTAATAGCGGTGAAGCTCAAAACAAAAAGCAAAATAACAGGCATCACAGAAGGCCTAAGAACAATAACAACAACAAGCCAAAAGCAAATGAATAAAGCTGTTCTTGCTATTCAAAAACTAGTTGTCATTATACTACTGTCAACATTGACGGCCTGTACAGACAATGCGGTTATAGATACAAGTCAGGAAATAAGTGCGAGGAATTGGGGATATGACAACAAGGTCAATTTCCCTGTAAAGATCGAGGACGCTAGTAAAGCTTACAATATTTACTTTAATCTTCGCCATACAGCCGAGTACAGATACTCCAATATTTTTGTTCTGGTCCATCAAGTAGGTGGAAGCCTGAAGCCAATTACCGAACGGCGCGAGTTTCAGCTCGCTTATCCTGACGGAGAGTGGCTTGGAAGTGGATCTGGTAACCTTTATTCCTATCAGGTTAAATTCAGGGAAAACTATAAATTTCCAAAGCCAGGAATCTATAATTTCAGCTTTGAGCAAAATATGCGAGACAATCCTTTAAGAGAAATTAGCGATGTAGGTATAAGGGTTGAAACAGCAAAATAAAGCAAAACAATAAGGGCGGTCTTCGAAAGAGATCGCCCTTATTGTTTCTAAAAGACATGTTCTCATCTTATTTTATTAAAGGTTCTCTTTCGCAGAACCTAATTTTCGCTTATCTTCGAAAAACCCTTATTGCAGATGCCAGTAAAAACCTTTGGTAGTGCCGTTTACGGAATTGAAGCAATTACCATCACCATAGAAGTGAACATAAGTGGTGGAACAAAATATCACATCGTAGGACTGCCCGATAAGGCCGTTAGTGAAAGTCTCCTACGCATAGAGAGTGCTATAACTAATTCGGGATATCGAATGCCGAGACAAAAGATCGTTGTTAACCTTGCTCCAGCTGATATCCGCAAGGAAGGATCATCCTATGACCTCGCTATCGCCATGGGTATCCTTGCAGAATCGCAGCAGATTGAAAGCGTTATTCTCGATAAATATCTGATCCTTGGGGAGATTTCACTATCGGGCAATATCCTCCCAATCAAGGGGGCCTTACCTATTGCCATTCAGGCAAGGAAAGAACAGTTTAAAGGAATTATCATTCCCAAAGTAAACGCAAGAGAAGCCGCAATAGTAAATGACCTTGAAGTTTACGGTGTAGAGACTCTATCGGAAGTAATAGATTTTTTTAATGGTAAGAAATCTCCAAAAAGAGTAATTGTCGATACCCGTGACGAGTTCTACCATAATATCAATAATTACGAGTCAAATTTTGCCGACGTAAAAGGACAGGAAAATATTAAACGGGCGCTTGAAATTGCAGCCGCCGGCGGACATAATGTGATTCTTATTGGTCCACCTGGAGCTGGGAAAACGATGCTGGCGAAGCGACTTCCCAGCATTCTTCCTCCTTTAAATCTTCACGAAGCTTTAGAAACGACAAAGATCCATTCAGTTGCAGGTAAACTTGCAGCCTCAGCTTCCTTACTAACTATCCGTCCCTTTAGAAGTCCACACCATACCATTTCCGATGTTACTGTGTGAATTATGGGGGGAAAAAGATTTCGTAAATATTTTAGGATCAAAATTTGGTTGTACTGCTTCAACTAACATGAATGATTTCTTATGTGCTTTGTTTTTAACAGGTTTCACAACATTTTTGAGCTTTGGAAGCCTCTTACCTTCCTCCGGTTTTTCAAGTAACATCCCATTCGCAGACAAATGTACCGTCTGAATTTGAGTTAAATCGGGAAGCTTTGTGTGAACCTCAAGTGTAAAAATCTCTTTGTCTTCCTCAAAATCAATTATAATCTTCTCGATGAACATTCTTACTATTTCGTACTGATATTGAAACTCATTTGAAAATGCCTGCTCGGTCCAAATACTTACGAACGCTTTAACCTCGTCTACCTTTTGAACTAAGGCTGCATCACTTTGAATTTTTTGATTTATAGAATTAAGCTTATTCCTTAACTGTTGCAAACATTCCTTAGAGCTAACAAGACGGTCTTTTGCAACTTCATCTGACATTAGTTCCTCTTTTACCGCATCTAAAATGAATTGTTGATGTTTTATTTCTTTAAGAACGGATTTTTCAATTCTTTCCTTCTCAACTCGTAAATCTTTCAAATATTCAGGATTTTTCAACTTGTTAACTTCATCTTTAGCCTTAGCTATTAATACCTCACTTTTTGTAATTAAAAACCAAACAGTGCTTTCTAAGGTATCAATGTTGATTCCTCTAATGCCACACTTCCCAATGTTTCTTTTGGGGGATGAGCATTTATAAACGTGATCCTTTCGACTAACCCGTGTTCTACCACAGAATGGAGAACCGCACCTTTTGCAGTAACATAAATCTTTGAGTAAATACTTGTGCCTTGATAATCCCGGCTTATTTCTGTTTCTTTTTATCTGTACCTGAGCCTGCTCCCACAGGTCTGGTTCAATAATAACAGGAGCAGAATAAATGTTTCCCTTATGATTCCTGTCCCCTTTATATATAGAGTTCTGAAGGATTTTAAGCACAACGGGAGCAGCCCATTTTGTTACATTATGAAACACAGATGTTCCTATCAACTCTTCTGGTTTCCTTCCCCTATTTAAAACTTGTGATTTTGTAGGAATGTTCCTCTCTGTTAATATTTTTGCAATTTTACTACTACCAAAACCTTGTAAGCAGAGTTGGTATATTTCACTAACAACAGCTGCTTCTTCAACGTCTATTACTAGATTTTTATCTTCATCTCCTTTATAACCGTATGGTTTGAAAACGCCACCGTGAGCTTTTCCTTGACTTGCTCTTTTATTTAGAACTGATTTGACCTTAAATTTTTGATCTTTATAAGCTGTAATATTAATTATACTTCTAAAATCATACAACATAACACAACTAGAATCATTGTAATCAATGACTCCATCAATTATTGTATAAACTTTGATCTTATACTTTTCAAACACCTCCTTCAATTCTAGGTTCAATCTTTCATTGCGCGCTAATCTTGATAAATCCATTACATAAACAGCTGTAATAATCCCAGCTTTAATATCTTCTAACAGTTGTTCAAATTCTGGTCGATGCTTCAAGCTATCTGTTGCAGCTGTCTTCCCTCGATCACAATAGATATTAAAATCCATTTTCAATTGCTCGGCAAAACCCTGACCTTGTTCAATTTGATCTTCAATCGAGTTATTAGTTTCTTTTGGCCTAGATTGACGCGCATATATTCCTAATTTTCCTTTCATCTTGATAAATATTATTTATTTAAAGATTTGAATTATTTTTTCTAGATTGTCTTATTAAACAATACAGTTTTTGATTTTCAGAAAGCTCCTGGGAAGATGTAAAAAGAGACTCAAAAAGCTCTTCAACTTGAAGAACTAATAGCTGAGATTCCTCTGGAGATAATGAATTGTTGTTAACGAAACTCTTAATTTTTGTTTGTGAAGTATTGGCGTTTGAAACGCTAGCGAGAGACTCTCTCATCGGAACAGAATAATCCCAAGCTCACACTATAATGTGGATTCATCTTGGGTAGGTAAGTTTAGATTCTCCTTTTGAGGGGAAAATGCTCCGATCTTGTTAATTCAACACAACAAAGTTGAGAAAGATAATTGGAGGTAAAAAATTTTTTAAAAAATTCCTGGAAAGGGGATTATTACAGTCTATGCGATCAGTTAACTTCTGATGTAGTTATTACTTTGTATTTTATCTAGATTTTTTGGAAGTATAGGTTTAGCACGTTTGCTAATAATATTATTTATTATACATTCACATGCAAATGTGTTAAAAGCATTCTTAGCATTTTTAAGTGGTTCACCGTTAAATGGGTTTATTACATCTAAAACAACATGCCAATAATTTAGAACCGTTGGGTCGTGTCTAACTAAGCATTCACCGTTTTTTTTAATTCTATCACCCTCATACTTTTTTTCAAATGGGAAGCCTTTGTAAGCTTGCTTATTTTCCTTCTTGTCAACAGCTTCAAAAGGAATAGAAACCCTATGTAATACACTAGCTGGAATAAAAAGTGCTGAAAACTCCTTTAAAAGGCTGATATTATTAGTGAAATCCTTTATTGCAACTTTTATTTTACCATTCCAAGGGGAAGAAGCCTTTTTGTCTGTTCTGTACTTTAAATGCTCTTTTTTGTACAACCCACCGAGAAGATTCATTGACATATCTGGTATATCTTCCTTTTTCAGAACCATTGCATTTACATTTCCCTCTCGGTTTAAAACTTCCGATTCAGGAACATCTAACCTTCTAACAATAAAACATTCCCCTTCATTCAAAAGGTTATCCATGTCAATACATGCAACGTTTTTTAGTTTAGGTATAATAGAAGAAGGATAATTAACCACGAAAACTGACTTCTATGCGCTTAGATACTCTTTAAATCCAACTATAAACTCATCTAGATCATTTGTATTTGCAGAAACAAGCTCATCGTCTATAAATAAACTAAACACAATTTCATTTGCATCAAAATCATCAGCAAGCTCTGTGGGCTTGTTAATCATCAAAGTTCTGCCTTCTGAGAAAGAAAGAGTAAATTTTATAGAACTATCAGGTGCAAATTCCAAAATCGACTTTTCTGCGGGCAGTAAAGCTACTTTACCAGCAGTATATAAAGCAACCTCCTTGATCAATTCTAAATCAACAGTTAGCCGATGACCATAAGCGTTTAAACCGTAGTCCAAATCATCCCAATAAGTCTTTAGGTTTGTCATATAGTGAGCGGGTAAATTAACACCAGCAACGTTTACATTGAACTCATTCTTTGTATTACTAGAATAACGATCTTTATTAACAGACTGAACTAATGTTGAATTTATATCGGTTTCATTATCAAAACTACTCCGTCCGATACCATTTGCACCATTCGTTTTCTTACGACCTCGCTCATCATAAATGGGAACAGTATATGTTATTATTCGTGGAGCAGGCGGTGCTGTTGTAATTGAATTAGATGCATTATTACTAGGCATACAGCTGCTAGCGGCCAATAAAGCTGCCGTAGAAAGTTTTTGTACGCTAGCGCCTATTTCGAAAACATGTTGATCCATACCTATTTACCTTTTAACAGAAAGGGGATAATATTAGTTTTAATACCATTTATACATTCTTCAAATTTCACTTTGAAATGTGAACTATCTACAAAAGACAGAAATGGTGATATACTAAAGTGATCATTAATTGAGATAAACAATGAATGAACGTTATTATATCTTGGTTGAACACTGACATTCGTAACGTTACCCGAAGCGTGGAGAATTGCGTACTTAATCTCCTGTGTGAAAATAGCGTTCTGCTGCTCACATTTCACACCAAAAATCTTACTGTAGAACCATTCCTTAGCAACAAAATCATCATCTAAAACAACTTCAAACTCCAAATTTAATCCCATCTGCACTGGAACTAAAGCCTCAACAAACTTAGGATCAAATTCAATTAACTTATCTCTAAATTTATCATGAGTTGCTAAAAGTCGTTGCAGGTCATTATCGTAATTCAAGAATCTCTGCCTATTTAGAACAATCCTTGGTAGAACAGCCGGAGTAATCTCAAAACTGACAGCAGCTCCAGGATCTTTTGGCGGTTCAATCACTTGCATTTCTGCAACCTGGAATCCATTATCATCCTTTTCAGTGTGAGTAAGCTCTGGCTTATTAAATAAAAGCTTCAAAAACTCTTGATCCAAATCGGGAAGTCTTGTTAACAAGCTATTCCAAATCAGGACATAAGAAGAAGATATGGATTTAAGATCAGTGATAACGGGTTCTGCGATTGACATTAAATCTAGTTCTTTTTTGGGACTGCAAAAATACAATTTTATCTAATGTATACAAGATTCTAAAAGAAACAAAGCAAATGTAGTTTTTTAACACTTTTTTACTTTTGTAAGTTACGTAATGAATCTTCCACCACCAAGTCCTACAATTTTATTTGTAGCTAAATTTTCTTCATAGATTTTGCAGCTTCAATATATCTGTAACAAGTAGCTCTACTAATGCCTAATTCCTTTGAAATTTCTTTAACAGTCTTTTCTCCTGACTGGAATAATAAAAAAGCAGAATTTGCTTTATTTAAAGCTTCTGGAGATAATCCCTCCGGCCTTCCTCCATTTCTGCCTCGAACTCTTGCAGCTGCCAAACCAGCTACTGTTCTCTCCCGGATAATTTCTCGCTCAAACTCAGCAAGAGAAGCAAACACATTGAAAACAAACTTTCCGGCAGGGGTGGATGTATCAATTCTATCGTTTAAACTAACAAAATTCGCACCTTTCGCTTCAAATTCTCCAACCAAATCAATCAGGTCTTTTAAACTTCTTCCTAAGCGATCAAGCTTCCAGACAACAACTGTATCATTAGCCCTTAAATGCTCCATTAGTTCTCGTAGTCCTGGACGTTCTTTGTTTTTTCCTGAACCTGTTTCCTTAAAGATCTTTTCACAACCATCTTTTTTCAAAGCATCAATTTGCAACTCCAAATTTTGATCCTGAGTGCTGACCCTTGCATAACCAATTTTCATAAATTCTCATAAATCCCGTCTCAAAAATACAAAAACGAATTTGATTTTTGAGACGGATAATTAAACAAATTCTAAAACATTTTTTTGATTTGCTATAACTGAATTACAGTCTCAAAAAACCTACGTTACGTGAGACATAACTCCAGTTACAAAATCACTTATTGCCTTTTGATAGTTATAAAGTTTTGTTTTACACCAAGTCAAAACAAGTTGCATAACTATCATCTATTTGATCTTCAACAAATCTATCCTTCCAGCTAATAGAAATAGAATAATCCGGATCATCATCCCCATAAATACTAGGCGATAGATGTCCCCAACAATGCACTTGCTCTGATTTTAAAATATCCACAAGAAAGGTATTGGAGTACCTTGAATATGCTTTCTCTACTAACAACGCATAACTATCGTTGGTAAGATCCAAGTTGTCACTGGAAATTTGGCTCTCAACGAGTTGATGATACTGATTTTCAAGTTTCTCTTGTACCTCCCCTAAGACAGGAACAGCTATTGCGTTCTTCTCTGAGTAATGGTCTTCATAATTGGAAGTACAGAATTGAACAATCCTGGCATCTAAATTTCCATCCCTTGTAAATTTTGGAAGCAGAACAAGCATATTCAAAAGAATACCATTACAACCCTCCTCCTTGCATTTCTCTGGTTCCTGAATATTCTTTAACCTTTCTTGAGTAATTGCTTTAATCAGATGAAACTCGTTTGTAAACTTCGTAATAGCTTCTCTATTATTTCTGAGTATTATAAAATTTTCAAAACTTACTGTACTTGCTGTAAATGTCCAGTTGTAGGACCCTGTAATAACAGTGGCTTCATCAATTATGCAAAATTTGTGATGCATTTTTCCATAAACATCTCCCTTATCATTAGCTAACATTTCTTGAATCTTAATTTTCACACCAATGGCTTTAAGCCTATCAAGAACTTCTTTATTACCGGTAGATGTAGCATTATTGTCCACTACTATATCAATTGATACTTTTTCCTGATTGATCTCTTGAAAAGTTTTTTCGAAAAGCTCAAAGTCAAGATACCCTACTGCAATCTTAATACTATTCTTTGCTAATTTTAACTCCCTTATAAGAGTGGCTTTCAGATTGCTGAAATGAATTGAAACGTCACACATAATTTTTAATTTACCAAGTAATCCCAATTTTGTCGCCTTAAAAACAACTATTTCTCTTTCCAAACAATTTTAAGCACAACGGCTCTTTTTTTTCTAGTTTTGCAATTATACAAGTATGAATACCTTATCCAACGAATGCTTATATCTCTCAAAGATTAGTTTATCTTCTTTACTGCAATACAAAGCTTGTTTGGAAAAATACGCCAGCAATTTTCAGCAGGAGGTGCAGTTACAAACCAACACCACCCTTTTTCTTGATACGAACATCTTATTGCAATACTATAGCATTTCATTCACTGCTCGCAAAACTTTTCAATTTCATTGAGGCAAATAAAGAACGGATTATTATTTCCTCCAAGGTTCAACAAGAGTTTATCAAAAATAGGGAAGATGTAATTCAACGTTTTTTTGAGCAGGTCACTAACAAAATACCTAGGGACCTTTAGAGGATGAAGTTAATGGTGAAACATTATATGAGCTATCTCTCAAGAGTTCACTTAATGAAGGAAAAATAATAGTTCCTTTCCCTGACTAGTTGATTGAAGAGATCAAAGCGAATGGCTACAACTCAATAAAAGAAGTACAAAAAGACTTTAACAGAGCTCACATTGCAATACAAAAATACAATGGATTCGAAAATTTAAACAATGCTGGGACAGTTAGAATTGCTTTACATATTGCAAATCCGAACTATCAATTATTCTTTGATAAAAGTGGAAAAATTTTTGTCCTTACTGAATCTACTTTAAAGGAATATGAAGAATGTAGGAAGTACTTAACAAAAAGTGCAGTTTAATGTTTAATAGCAATTCATTTGCACTTTTATGTATTTTATAGAAGGATAAAAGGAGTAATTTTTATAATTTATAACACAGAGAAATCTATGAAGAGAATTAACAAAAATCTAAGAAGCTTCCCCGCTCCCAACATTTTTAGTTAAATATTCAAGTCCTACACCAAGCCCCATAGCAATTTCCCACAAATAAAAAATTGATGGATTTACTCCACCTTTTTCAAGCCGCTGTAATGACTGCTGATCCTTTCCAACCTTATAGGCTAATTCTGCTTGCGTTAATCCTGTTTCTTCTCTAATAACCCGAATCCTCTCACCAAGTTGTTTCAAAAATATTTCCTTTTCCATGGAAACATAAAAGAATATAACAAAACTGGGCGACAGCACAACGGATCTGTTGTATTTATACTAACTTTGCATTTAAATCTTAAACAATGATGAGAAGAATTTTAAAACCTATTTCCTTTGCAATAGCTACTCTCGCGGTAACAAGTTGTGGAAATCCTGAAGTTGATGCCAAAAAAGTTTGTGATTGTTATAATAGCATTGATTCAACCTCCACGGATGCGGATTTCAAAAAGTGCTTGTACCTTTCGGAAGATATGCTTGCAAAATATGCCCAGGACCCTCCACGTCTTGTTCGTTATAATAGAGCTTCACAATGTGATCCTTCAAGTCAGAGATAAAACGCAGTATTTGCTGCAGGGCTCTAATTCATAGTTCTGCAGCTATTTGTAATACTGCAATTCTTATAATAAGACACTTAATCATTGTGTATCCACATTTATTCAAATAAAATTCTTTAATCCCTGTTTTTACAATTTTTGAAGAAAGGAGAATGAATAGATTTACAATTATTAATTTAATTTCCTAGTACATGGGAAGCTTTATTTATTAAAAATTTTGGCTACTACGTCGGTCGGCATTGTAGGTGCAGAATCATCTTTCAATAAGCCGGTGTCTGCCCTGCTAAACAAAGATTGTATAATTAGTTTCTTTTCTTCTAAATCAACATGGGATTCCTTTAATAAGGAAAGATAGAAATAAGTTAATGTAAAACGTTCTTCACAATCTCTGGACAAATGAAATGAACTAAACATGACTTTGCTGACTGCCCTAATACAGAAAGCCATAAATGAAATAATGGTGATATAAACTATTGACCATCTTATCGCAGCACTTTTATCACCATCAAAAAAGCTGGTATATATTTGCTCTGGAGTGTTCCAAAGAATTTCACCCAATGAAATTACTGTTAGTAAGACCAATCCGACAAGCACACTTAAAGCAGTCCAACCCTGTCGCTTCAATTTAACACTTCTATCCCTCCAATAAATGGCGGGTTGCTCAAGCTTTAACTTTTCTTTGTAAGTATCTTCCAGTTCCTTAACCCTGTTGAGAGTGGTGTTATCAAAAGACTCGTAAGATCCTTTAGCTGCTCCGAACCAATTTAAAAACTCCCCTTCCGTCTTGTTTTTAACTTCATCAATCTTTGCACAGTAATCTTCATATTGTTGTTGACTGTACCGAAGATGCTCTGTTAATTGATTGTTCATATCCTCAATTGATTTAACCAGGCTTGCTTTAAGCTGATTAACAGAGGTGGTTTCTGTGTTAATTCGGTCCGTTAAACTAGATCCTTTATTTGAAAACTCATATGCTAATAAAATCCCACTTAAACCTTCTTTAGAATGCATATTTGGTGTGCCATCACCTGTAATATACCAATATGCACTGAAATAATGCTGAGGACTTTTACCAAGGACTGAAATTAAAAAATCCACCTCTGGAGCATCAGAGTTAAAAACATAATTAGTCCTCTCATCTATCTGCTTTTTCAAATCCTTAAAAGCCCGGTCAAAGTATCCTCTTGGATTCTCATCAGCATGTCTAATTACCACATTTGATATTTCTTGCTTCAACCATATGAAAAACTGCTTTGAATGCTCAAACTCTCTTGGTATACCTGCTCCCCGTTGTTCCCATAGATCTATCTGGTCACAAACATAAGTGTATATTGGAGCTATGCCTTTGAAAGAAATTTCAAAGCCCGTTGATGGAAATTTCAGCGTTGCTTCTAGAGAATTATACCAATATATGTGTTTTCCCTCTGAAAGAAGCTTTCTTAAATTAGCCTCATCTACCATAGAAATTTAATTAGTTATAAAATTGTAATAAAAATCTGAAACTCAGGTCTATGATTTGAGTTCAAAACTTGAAGTTATGTATTATATTTAATTTTAATGCCAGAGACGGTTTATTTCACCTATAAAAGATGTTAAGCGTCAAGATAGAAGATCAACAAACACAACTGGTTCAATTTGACACCGAGTCAGCTGTAATGGACCTTTACAAAGGTTTAGATATGGATTCACTAACGGAAATTACAGAAGTCCTTGAAGCTGTTGTAAATGCACTGAAACTCTATCGTAAAGATCTTGTATCTGGTCAAGAAGACTTAGATATGCCTTAGAACAATCAACTACTTTTCCGAACCTGTCTATTAGGGTTTTTAGAATATTTTTTATTATTAATATTATAATTGCAAATCTTTACCAAAACTTATCATGAACAACTATTTAATTCTAGCAGAAAATGATGAATCCCAGTGGGATGATGAAACGGGTGCTAAATATCACTTCCCGATTAAATACAAAAATCTTGTCTTACCCGGTACCAAATTCATTTATTACAAGGGAGGTTTAAGAAATAAAGAATTTGCTGATAAACGACTTTTAGACTCCCAACACTATTTTGGGATGGGGGAAATTGGAACTGTATATGAAGATACAGAGCATCCTAAAAGATTATTTGCAGAAGTGGTTAACTATGAGCAGTTCTCTCATGGCGTTTTTTGGAAGAACAACGATAATGAGCATTTTGAAGAAGTTAGCAGAAGTAATCATTTTAGGGATGGCGTTAGGACAATACCAAAAGATCGTTTTCAAAAAATCATTGATGCTGCTGGAGTAGTTGAAGTTACATTGCCTACAACAACGGCTATTCATATTTCAGAAGGTGAATTATTAATCCCTTTACCTAAAGATATTAAGGTTAAAAAAGAAACTGGAACACACTTCCCTCAGCCGTCAAAAGAAAACGGTGATTTAGGTGAGAAAATAGTGTTTGACTTTCTAAAGTCTTCATTAGGTCAGCAAGAACAATCAACCTTAAAATGGCACGCATTAGAAGGTGAAACACCTGGCTATGATATTTCCTATATTAACGAGAAAAAGGAAAAGATCTGCATAGAAGTGAAATCAACTGTTGCTAAAAAATTTCCATACCTTAATATAACTATCAATGAATTGAATACTTCCATTCAAGAACCTTTTTATTATTTGTACCTGGTTTCCGATATAAAGTCATTGAATCCCAAAATTGAGAAAATAAGGGGGCCATTTCTTGAAGATGAGTTTCTAATTGAACCAATTGCTTTCAAAATCTATAGAAAAGAAATTTAGAATTATTTTCCGGCAACTGCTAATAAAATAAGCCTCTATAAAGAATCAATCGTTGAATATGGAAGTTTCATATTACGAACTAGAAATAACGCCTTCAAAAGCTTCTAAATAGCCTCTAGAGAACCGATAATGACCTTAGAGCATGAAATGACAAGTAAAGGCACATCCTACTTTACTTGTCATTATTCTAAATTAATTTTTAAAAATAAAACTGAGCTTTCGCATCCTTATCCTCATACATCAGGAAGTGCTTCCGGTAAACTTCTAGTTGATAGCTTTCGTAAGGGGTTAACTTACTCTTAACAGTATCAACAAAATCAAAGAAATTATTAGATAATTCTACTTTTCTATTTCCATATCTCCTCTTTCTTGTTTGAGGCTTTAATGGGGTATAATAGTTTTTACTTATTTCTTTTTTAGGAATAATGAAAGTTTTTTCTTTAATGACTTGTTTTGGATCATATATATTTTGGAAATCATTATTATCTGAAGGTGTTTGGATTGAGGATGGGTGATCAACCAAATTAGCTTCAATAGAATTGTAATTTGGTTGCTGGTAGTTATTTTGACCTGTCTGTTGATTTAGGTACTCTCCAGATTCCAAAAGAGCTAATTTGATAGCTGCTTCTTCTGTTATTGAACAGCAGCAATTTAGCTCCTTAATTATTGCTTCTTTAAGGATTTCACCCATATAGTGCCCGGCGTTGTCCTTCTGGTATCTCAAAGTCCAGCGTTTCAGAGCATTCTTTCGAGTCTTAAAACGTTTTTTTTCCTCATCGGATGAATTATTATTTGGATTTAAATCTAACCAAGTTCTGGGAGTCATTGCCTGGAGGTACTTTTCATAGTCCCTTTCAGACTTGCCATCTTTAGTAACATCTTCATTAATAAGCATCTTATCAATTTGCTCCAATAAAAGCATTTGAGTTAGCCATTGAACAGAGTTCAATTTCAGTAATCCTAGGATAGATTTTCCGCAAATGCTAGCAATCTTTTGTATCACACTAACATGAGCTTCAATTCTCAAAATCCTATATCCCTTTCTATATGCCTTTATTCGGTATTGTGCTGAAGGATTAAATTCTATTCCCTCCCCAAGTTGCTTTCTCTCTGCATCCTTAATGCTTCGAATTTGTTTTGATCCACCAGAACCATTGTAAACAATAAATCTTCTGAATAAATCCTCATTGGGATCAAAATCTAAAAAAGTATTTACCCCGATTTCTATTTTCTGAAGTTCTCCTGCCCTTATATCAAGTTGAAATTTTGAAAATAGATTATAAAAGCTTTCAATTGCATCACTCAAGGAAAATCTATCATTGTTAGATCCCCCTTTGTTCCTGTAGATATGAATGCTTCCATACAAAAAAAGCATAGGTTTATCAGGATGATCTGAGTGATATACTAATTCAAAAGTAATTCCATGGTGTACTGCTGAAACTCTTTCCACTTCCTTTCCAGTTTCAGAATCTCGAAACCGCTTTTCATTGCACCAATTAAGCCATTTGTTACATCTCAGGTTTTTAGCAAAGATGGAGGTTAAATAAAATCTTACTTGGAAAAAATCATACATACTAGTGTTCGTTTTGAACAAGTGTCCAATCAACTGGACCCTTTAACTTGTTTATTCATACTTTAATACCGATTTTGTTAATTGACATTTCATTATTAAGCTAAACTAAACTTGAAGCATTTACAGCCTCCGTAAATTTTTAATTTTCTCTTTCTGTTTTTTCACAAGAGTTTCTATAGACAATTGATCCGTCCTTATCTTAGCTGCTTTGGGGCTCCAATAAGTTAAACAAATTTCAAGTCAATAACCAATCTTCAGTAAGTGGGAAGAGATTTGTTTTTCATAAACCAGCTGGTTTTAAAGCCAATTTGCTGTTAAATGGCCTGCATCTGCTTTGAAAAAATACAAAAAATAGGAATCTATTGAGAATTAGAAACTTGTACCAAAATGTGAGCTTTGAACTAAAAGTTCATTTAGATTACAATTCAGAAAAATAAAAACAGATGAGCTTTCTACTCCTGTATAACCTGATTCAGTAAAATTTATTTGTAGTTCTTTTATAGAAACTACCCGATCCTTTAATTAACCCTAATGTATTTCTACATTATTAACAAATTTCGGTTGAAAAACTAACACTAAAAAATTTTTTTTAAAGTGGTAAGCTATTCGCTAAAATCAGGATTTAGAGATGGAGAATACCGCTATCTATTAACACCAGTTTTTAAATACCATCCTTAACTATTTTAATTCGAAAGCTTTAACATCGTAATTACCGACCTATGTAAGCAAAGAGCTAAATCAAGTTACAACGGAACATGATATTAGCTCCTTCTTATGAAATTCTATAGTGGAGTTATAGGAATTGAAGTTTTAAGTCCGAACTGGCCCTCCCAATTATTGTTTGAACTTTCCACTCTTTTGTAAAATACACCAATATTTAATTTGGATGAAATATTTCCACTACTTGTGTAGAAGAAAATACCAGTACCATAACTTCCGTAGTTGCTGATTTGAGCAGTTCCCTGAAAGTAATTATATTCCCCAAATAAGTCAAGTGAAACTGTCTTAATTGGTGCGAAAATAAACTCAAAACCAGGTGTTACCGCTCTATACTCTTTGTATTCGCCTGTATAACTACTACTTGTTTTTGAAATCTGCCTTTCTGTATTGTTATTTAAAACCGACGAGCTTATATCGGTTACATTAATTTTTTTTAATTGAGAAATATTGTTGACTCGCCCATAATTCAAGTATGCTGTCAAGAACAAGAAATTAGGTCTCCAAGAGGCCCACTTTGCATCTTCTTTATTCCAAAAAACGTAACCATTGACGTTTACCCTACCACTAAAGGTCTGATAGGCTGTATCATAAAGTTGCTTTGAAAAATTCCGTGCTGAGTTATAAAAGGAGTATTTGTTATTATCATACTTCAATGTTGCTGTTGCCCAGAGAAGTCTTTTGAAAGTATATAAAGTTTTGTTGGAAGGGTGTTTTCCAGAATTAACTTTCTCTCTGAAAGCCTCTGTATATCTAAAAGGTGCACCAGTTATAATATTCCCGATTGCCCCATTACCTTGAATGGCGCTATAATTATTTGGAAGACTTGCATCATAACGCCATATACTTTTAGGCAAAAGTCTGCTTAAGCTAATATTAACACTAGTTGCTGGTAGAACCTTTTGATCAAAAATGCCATTAAGATTAGTTGTAGTACCCAAAGCTCCGCCAACTTGCACCAAGAACTTTCCCTTTCCGAAGCTTTTTCCAAGATTTCCCTCGATAGAAGCTTTATCAGTGTTATAATTTATCTTAATCCCTTCAAAGGAAGTTTGAATACCTAACAGCTTTGTGAAATCAGTTTTTCTTGTTTCATAAAATTCAGCATTTACATCTTGAGATTGAGGTAACACCTTGGTTATCTGAAAAAATAAAAAAATGAATAGAAATAAGTTTTTCATAGTAATTGTGTTAATCAAGGAGAAATTATACTAATAAAAGTAAATAATAATTTCTCTTATAGAAATAAAATTACCGAAAATATTAGAAAAAAAATCTCCTACCTACAGATCCGATAAATTCTATCATCTACACTTAAAAATCTTTTATTTCTGAACAAAGGACTATATATATACACTGTGAGAACGGATTCAAAGCTACCTCCATAAGCAACACAATTACCGATGTTGCACTTGTTGGAGGAGGGGGAAACCCACAACCAGGAGAAATATCCCTGGCCCATAACGGAGTACTATTTTTAGACGAACTTCCAGAATTTAAACGAACTGTTTTAGAAGTAATGCGGCAGCCTTTGGAAGAGCGAAGAGTAACGATATCAAGGGCAAGATTTACGGTGGATTACCCTGCCAGCTTTATGCTAATAGCATCCATGAACCCCTGCCCATGCGGATTTTACAATCATCCCGACCGGGAATGCGTTTGTGCACCTGGGGTAGTACAGAAGTACTTAAGCAAGGTATCAGGACCCTTGCTGGACCGGATCGATCTTCATGTGGAAGTAACGCCCGTGAATTTTTCAGAACTCGCCTCTGATCACAAGGCGGAAGCAAGTGAAGTAATCAGGGAACGGGTAATTAAAGCAAGAGAAGTTCAGGCGAAACGCTTTGCTCAGAGCAATGAGGTTTATTGCAATGCCCAAATGACCTCCAATGCTGTAAGGAAGATCTGTAGGATAAATGAAGCTGGTCAGCTACTTTTAAAGAAGGCAATGGAAAGGCTTGGGCTTTCCGCACGTGCCTACGACCGGATTTTGAAAGTAGCAAGAACAATCGCAGATCTGGATGCTTCAGATGAAATTAAAATAGAACATCTGGCAGAAGCAATTCACTATCGAAGTCTCGACCGAGATGGCTGGGCCGGCTAATATCTCACATTTGTCAAAATCCCTTCAGCTGGCAATTTCGTATCTATAATCGTGTTAATTTTAGTACGATGACAAACAAAAGGAAATTTCTGACTGCTCTTATTGGGTTATTTGCGTTAATTGCCTGCAACTCGTCAGGACAACAAAAATCAAAAGAAATTAAAGTACAAACTTCAATGGGACCGAAAGCTACAGCCGCCTTTGCAGAAGGCTGCTTCTGGTGCTCTGAAGAAATATTTGAACACATTGCGGGAGTTGATTCCGTGGTGTCGGGGTATGCTGGCGGACATGTGGCTAATCCTACTTATGAGCAAGTATGTACAGAAACTACAGGACACGCCGAAACGGTCCTTGTTTACTACGACCCTCGGGAGGTAAGTTATGAGCAGCTCTTAGACGCTTTCTTCACATCTCATGATCCAACTACTAAAGACAGGCAAGGTCCTGATGTTGGCTCCTCTTACCGCTCAGCTATATTCTATCTGAACGATTCACAAAAAGAAGCAGCAACAAAGGCCATTATGAAATGGCAACCTGCATTTAAAAAGCCAATTGTAACTGAGCTGGCAGCATTGAAAAAATTCTATCGTGCAGAAGAATACCACCAGAACTACGCCGAAGAAAACCCTGACCAATCTTATATAGTTGGTGTTTCTCAACCTCGCTTTCAAAACTTTAAACGTCAATGCAAATTAAAGCTTAAAGAATAATAAAAGCTTACCTTTGCACCCTTAATGGAATATCAGGTCTTTACATTACCCAATGGAATCAGGTTGCTTTACAAACCTGTTATCTCTTCAGTTACACACTCATGCATTATTATAAATGCAGGCTCGAGGGATGAAGCGAAAGGAAAAGATGGCCTTGCTCATTTCATCGAACACTTATTATTTAAGAAAACTGAGAAAAGGAATACCAGGCAAATTCTTAATTACCTGGAGTCAGTCGGTGGTGATTTGAATGCCTACACCACCAAAGAATATACTTGTATCCATGCTTCCATTTTAAATCCATATTTAAACAGAGCCTTCGATCTTTTTGAAGATCTTGTTTTTCATTCTACTTTTCCTGAAGACGAAATGGAAAAGGAAAAAGGCGTGATTTTGGATGAAATCGCCTCGTACCAGGATCAGCCCGAAGAAGCAATTCAGGATGATTTCGAGGATTTGATCTATGCGGGCCATGAGCTCGGCAGAAATATACTGGGCACTACAGAAACAGTTCAAAATCTTCAAAAGCAGGATTTGATCAACTTTCTTTCAGACAATTATAACACTGAGGAAATAGCCATAGGGGTTATGGGTAACTATAACTTCAAGAAATTATGTTATATGTTTGAGCAGGTATTTGGGGAGGTGAAGCACAATACCGGGAATAGAAAGCGGACACCTCTTCCCCTGTATAATCCCGTTTCAAAGAAAGAAGCTAAGCCTATCAACCAGAGCCACTACGTTATAGGCAATCTGGCCTACTCGCTCCATGATAGCAAAAGAACAGGTCTATCCTTACTTAATAATATCCTCGGCGGTAATAGTATGAGCTCGAGGCTAAACCTTGAGATCAGAGAGAAATATGGGATTGCCTATACAATTGAATCAAATTATCTAGCCTTCACAGATACAGGCTTCTTTTCAATTTACTTCGGTACAGATGCAGAAAAAGCAAATAAAGCAGTATCGCTGGTAAATAAAGAACTGAAAAAACTTCGTGACGCAAAGCTTTCTGAAAGTACTCTCACTAAAGCCAAAAAGAAATTTACAGGGCAGATCGCTCTTGCTGAAGAAAACAAACTTAATTTGATCATCACGATGACCAAGTGTTTAATTGATTATGGAAAAGCAGACACTCTGGAAGAAGTTTTTGAAAAAGTAAATGCAGTGACAGCGCAGCAGCTTCAGGAAATGTCAAATGAAATTTTTGACCCTAAAAAGCTTACTACTTTAGCTTTTGAGCCTGGAGATGAAGATTAATCAAGTTGAATAACAGTATTTTCATAATTTTACACAATTAATAGTAAAGCAATCGTTAATAAAAAGATATAACATGCTTTGATGTAGCCTGCATATTATTGCGAATGTTGAAGCAAGAAAGTTCATTATGAAGTTACCCATTATTGCCTACGGCGATCCTGTCCTAAAGAAGAAAGCTGTCGATATCACTCCAGAGTACCCTAATCTTTCGGAGCTGATTAAGAATATGTTTGATACCATGTATAGTGCTAGCGGTGTTGGATTAGCTGCACCCCAGATTGGTTTATCTATCCGCCTGTTCATTGTTGATATTACCGACAGGGATGAACCAGATTATCAGGATTTTAAAAAGGTTTTTATAAATCCAGTCATTAAAGAAGAATCTGGGGAACTATGGGACTTTAACGAAGGATGCTTAAGTATCCCCGACATCCGCGAAGACATTAGACGCCATACTAACGTTCTAATATCCTACTATGATGAGAATTTCGAGCATCACGAGGAAACATTTACCGGAATGGCCGCTCGGGTTATTCAACATGAATACGACCACATAGAAGGCAAGCTCTTTACAGACAAGCTAGGTCCACTTAAAAGAGCGATGATAAAAAGTAAGCTTGACGCAATTTCTCGCGGAGCAATTAAAGTGGGATATAAAATGAAGTTCCCCTCAACAGGTAAAAAGAAATAATGACTTAAGAAAGGCAGGTGGAAAGGCTATTCTTTTTCCCTGCTCTTATCCCCCTGCATAATTTGATTGATAAACGAGGCCCATGCAAAGGGGTTTAATAAAGGATTAGCTCCTCGTGGATTAATTACTTTATTGCTAAGGGCTATGTGGTTATTCTGAAAGTTAATCATGCCAATCTCTTGTGCATCTCTCGGCAGCGATTTAGACATAGCCATTAAAGAAGAGCGGTGAACATTCTTCTTTGCAATCTCCAGATCATCATCTGCAAATTTCATTGCCATAAACTCCCTGTTGAATTCATCCATACTGGCCCAGGGATATACTGTTACAGCCGGAAGGTTCTTTATTTCCTGTTTCATCTTTACAATTACAGTATACTTTCTTTCAGGAAGATTTTTAGGAATAACTAAAGCTTCTCTTCTATATCCGATTGCACTAAAAACTATGGTATCGCCTTCCCTGGCTACAAATGAAAAATAGCCTTGATAGTTAGCTGAGAAAGCTTTATTACGGGCAGTTCTGTTTGTAAGGTTAACATAAGGTACAACAATATTCGAATCAACATTATAGATTACCCCGGAGAACTGCACCAAAGGCTTCTCCTGAGCTTCTGCAAAGCCGAAACATAAGACTAAAAACGCTATTGCAAATAACTGCTTCATCAAAGTAAACGTACCAAAAATTGTGCTACTCTCCTGTTAAAATCTGTTAAAAGGCCTCTTTTTTAAATCAGAGCTTTAACTTAACCACTAAAATAAAAAAGCGATGCATTTTATCAACGCCATCGCTCTTTTATATATTATTAGCTTAATGCTTAATTTGCACCAGGCATAACGGCATTAGGATCATTTATATCTGTTAAGTTCACTGCCTCAACCGCCGAAACTTCCGGAACTGCTTTCTTAATGGCCTGTTCTATGCCAGCCTTCATCGTCATGATACTCATAGGACAAGAACCGCAAGCACCTAATAAACGTAGTCTAACTACGTTCTCAGGCGTAATCTCCTCCACAGAAACATTACCTCCATCTGCTTCCAGGTAAGGCCTTATTGTATCAAGCGCACCTTCAACTCTTTGCAACAAATCCATAAATTATATTTTTATAAAAGTAATAAAAAATTAAGAAACCCCAACCTGACGACCTTTTGCGTTTTGTATAGAGACTTGTTGGGCAACTCTTTCAGCAACTTCAATAAAGGCTGCTGACATAGGATTTCCTTCATTTAAAATCACAGGCTCTCCTTTATCTCCTGCATCACTGATACTTTTAACTAAAGGAATTTCACCAAGGAAGGGAGCTTTAAACTTTTCAGCCAATGTCTGGCCACCGCCCTTACCGAAAATGTAATATTTATTATCAGGTAATTCAGCTGGAGTAAAGTAAGACATATTTTCAACTACCCCAAGTAAAGGCACATTGATTGTTTCCATAAGGAACATTCCTATTCCTTTCTTGGCATCAGACAATGCAACATTTTGAGGAGTAGTTACGATCACCGCACCAGCCACAGGATAATTCTGAGTAAGTGTAATATGGATGTCTCCTGTTCCTGGTGGCAAATCAACTACTAAATAATCCAAATCCCCCCAATCTGCGTCATTAAACAATTGCCTGATTGCATTCGAAGCCATTGGTCCCCTCCATGGAATAGGTTGTTCTGGATCTGTAAAGAAGCCTATTGATAGTAATTTTACTCCATACTTCTCTACAGGTTCTATCCTTGTTTTTCCATCAGCAGTTTGGATAGCAGCCGGTTTGGCATCTTCCAGTCCAAACATTATAGGCATTGACGGCCCATAGATGTCAGCATCGATCAAACCTACTTTAGCTCCTTTCTTTGCCAAGCCAATCGACAAGTTAGCAGCAACTGTAGATTTCCCTACCCCGCCTTTGCCTGAAGCCACAACTATAATGTTCTTTATATTATCTGCCAGTTGATTTTTTTGATGCGTAACCCTTGAAGTCATATTTATTTGCACTTCAGCGTCTGCACTGATAAAGTGTGCAATAGCATTTCTGCAGGCATTTGCAATTAACTCCTTAAGGGGACAAGCAGGGGTAGTCAAAACTACTGTAAACTCAATCCTGCTTCCTTCAATCTTTATATCTTCGATCATGTTTAAAGTCACCAAATCCTTTTTAAGATCCGGTTCTTCAACATTTCTCAAAGCATCTAATACTTGTTCTTTAGTGATCATTGATACAGTATATCTAATGCAAACTTATATAAAATTTCCTGTGTGATTTTCATAAGAATAACATATCTATCCGGATTTGGCGCTTTTTTTCAACTCACTGTATTGCTTCTCCCACTGCAACCACGACACTTTTCGGGACTAGTAAATCTTTTTTCAAACTCCCTGACAAACTACTTGTTTCAGACTTGATTTTACAGATATTTACAGGGCAGAAATAAATGCCGCTCTTCTACGTTTTTTTAAACTTAAGCAGGGTAAAGTTTCAGAATTAAATGCGAAGAAAACGCTCCAAATATTTAAAGATAGCGCTTGTCAGTTTTATTATCCTGATTGTACTGGCCAGCATAGGCATATCAATTGTTTATGCAAAACGCGAAGCAATCCTCAAGTCAGTAATTACTAAAGCCATAAATAAAGCTAGAAGAGATTACAATGTAGACCTTAAAATTGACAATCCGAAGTTTGAAGGACTTGCATCTATAGCCTTCGACGATATTTCAATAGTCCCGCAAGATCGGGATAGTCTCCTTTACATTAACGACTTGCACGTTAGCGTACGCGTGATTCCTTTAATCTTCGGAAATATTAAAGTAGCTGCACTGAAAATAAAATCGGGAAAACTGAATATTACAAAAAGGGACAGTATCCGAAACTATGATTTCCTTTTCAACAAGAAAAGAGATAGCACTAAGACGAGAAGTAAAGCCGACCTTGCTGATTTGGCTCACAAACTTCTCAATAATGCTTTGGACAAAGTGCCCGAAGACATGGAGGTAAATAATCTTGACGTATTCATCCAGCGAGACGAGGATCAATTCCGATTTTATACCACAAAGGCTACTATTGACAATGGCAATCTTAAATCTAACATTATCGTTAATAATGGCGAAGCTTTGTGGCACTTCAATGGCATCGTGGAGCCTGACGATGAAAGACTGGAATTTCAACTTTTTGCAGATGGGAAAAAAGTTGAATTACCTGTAATTGAACAAAAGTTTGGCTTAAAGCTTAATGTAGACACCCTTTTCATGTCGCTCAAAGAGGCCAGAAAGAGCGGTGACGACTTCAAAATATACAGCTATTTCGCTGTCAAGAACTTTCTTCTAAATCATCCTAAAATTGCCTCTAATGATATTGTTGTGCCTGCGGGGTCTATTGACGCAGACATTATTATAGGAGAAAATTTTGTAGGACTGGATAGCACATCTGTAATCCACTTAAATAAAATTAAGGCTAACCCATTTATTAAATATACGCTTAAGCCAACAAAAACATACGAGCTAAAATTAAAGACCGACAAGATGGAAGGCCAGGACCTTTTCGAGTCCTTTCCCAACGGTATATTTGAATCATTGGACGGTATTAAAGTAAAAGGTCAGTTGCAGTATGAAATGAGTTTTTTTCTTGATACCAAGAACCCTGATAGTGTGCGCTTTAATTCTGCCCTACATAAAACCAACTTTGCTATTGTTAAGTGGGGAAAAACTAATTTACAGAAGATAAATAACACTTTTGTTTATACTCCCTATGAATACGGCAAACCAATGCGAGATATTATTATTGGCCCTGGCAATCCTGACTATGTTCCTCTAAACCAAATCTCTTCTTACCTTAGGAATGCTGTTTTAACGGCAGAGGACCCTTCATTCTTCACTCACCACGGATTTGTGGAAAAAGCCTTTCAACGTTCTATAGCAACAAACTTTAAAGAAAAGTCATTCAAACGAGGCGGAAGCACAATTTCAATGCAGCTTGTAAAGAATGTTTTTCTTAGTCGGCAAAAAACAATGGCCAGAAAAATCGAAGAAATTCTGATTGTATGGCTTATGGAAAACAATAAGGTATCTACTAAGGAAAGAATGTACGAAGTATATCTTAACCTTATTGAGTGGGGGCAAAATATTTACGGTATTGGAGAGGCGGCAAGGTTTTATTTTGATAAACATCCATCAGAGCTTGACCTTGGCGAAAGCATTTTTCTTGCCAACATTGTACCACGACCTAAAAAGGGACTATATTTCTTTGAAGGCGACGGAAGTCTTCGTGTAAGTTTGAGGGGCTACTTCAAACTGATAGGAAATTTGATGGCAAGACGAGGGTATGTATCAAGAGATACAAATGCTTATGGCTTTTATGGTGTTCGATTAAAATCAAGTCTTAGAAGAGGCGGCCCTTCTATTGATACAACTTCTGTTGACTCACTAATGATGGATGAAGAGCCACCAGTAATGATGGACGAGCAGACAGAGGAAGACCGCGGAAACTTTTTAAGCAGAATATTTGGGAGGAAGAAGAAGCCAGACACAGCATATGTCTCTTCTGACGGTAAGATTAGGATCATAAGAGATTCTGCAAATCTATCAAGACGGGAAAGGAGAGAGCTACGGAGACGCGAAAAGGAGCAGAAGAAAGTTGAAAACTAAATTTCTACCTTTGGATCGCTTCAAATTAATTTGAGATGAGAGTACAGATTGACGATAAGGAATTCGACCTGATGCTGGAATATGACCAGATAAAGAAGCGCACGCGTTTACTGGGTATACAACTTAACCTTGATTATGAAAAAAAAGTACCCATTTTTATTGGCGTACTTAACGGTAGTTTTCTCTTTATGGCAGACCTTGTTAAGGAAGTTAATATAGCATGCGAAATGGCCTTCCTTCGAGTGTCTTCTTACAAAGGAGATTCAAGTACGGGAATTATAAGAGAAGTGATAGGCCTCGACATTGACATAAAAGGCAGAGATGTTATTATCGTAGAGGATATTGTTGATACAGGCCTTACGCTTAGTTATCTTATAAAACAGTTGAAAGAGAAAGAGCCGGCCTCAATTAACGTATGTAGCCTCCTATACAAGCCTACTGCACTAAAAGAAGAAATAGAAGAACTAACTTACATAGGCTTCGAGATTGCTAACGAATTTGTAGTAGGATACGGGCTGGATTACAACGGCTTAGGACGAAATCTGAAAGATATTTACAGAGTTTCTAAGGTTCCTTCTGAGACATAAACTTAATTTTTACCATCTTTACACAAAATTTTTCAAATGACCATCCATAAAGAAGGCTACACCTCCATTGCACTTACTGTGCTTTTTATTTTCATCATCAACGCCTTTGCCAACTATTATTTTGCTGATGTGAAATGGTTGTTATGGCTGCTTTATATTCTTTCTTTCCTTTTGTTCATCATTGTATTACAGTTCTTCAGGCATCCAATAAGGAAAATAAACCCTGATGACCTGCATGTTTTATGTCCCGCAGACGGAAAAGTTGTAGTGATTGAAGAAACTGTTGAACAGGAGTACTTCAAAGACAAACGTATTCAGGTATCGATATTTATGTCACCTGTCAATGTCCACGTTAATAGAAACCCAGTTTCGGGAATAGTGAAGTTCTTTAAATATCATCCAGGGAAATATTTGGTTGCCTGGGATCCAAAATCATCCACGGACAACGAGAGAACAACGACAGTTGTTGAAAACCCATTGGGAATCCCTGTATTATTCCGGCAGATAGCAGGTGCATTAGCGCGTAGAATAGTGTGGTATGTGAATGAAGGTGATCAGGTAAAACAGGGGGATCAATTTGGATTTATTAAATTTGGTTCACGTGTTGATGTGTTCCTTCCTCCCGGTACAGAAATAAAAGTTAACCTGGGAGATATCGTTAAAGGCGGAATTACCGTTCTAGCAGAGTTCAACAACAAGTAATTTTTATGAAGAAAGTATTTTTAATCATTGCCACAATTACTGCTATATCTGCTGCTTCAGCCCAAACCAAACCAGTGAAGAAAGCCGAAGCAGACCAAAAAGAGCATTGTAAAAAAGAAGGAGGCAGTTGTTGCTCGCCTTCAAGTAAAGCAAAAGCATTAATTAAAGCTAAGCCAGCTGCAACTTCAGAGAAAAAAGGTTAAGGTTAATTTTCTCCTGTTAAAGATTTAAAGCTCATTGAATTAATCAATGGGCTTTTTTATTTGCTGGCTTCTACCAACACTATTTTAGCTAGTCTTTGTAACCAAGGCCTTAATCTGTTCATTAAACTTACTCCAGGATCTAAAACATTGCCATCTATGGATACTGGATATGAATGTCGCAGAATTACCTATTTAAAGACTTCTCCTGCCTTCGATAAAGACAAAAGAATTGGAAACACTAAAAAAAAGCCTCTCTGGAATACCAGAGAGGCTTATAAATATTTTTAGGAAAGCTCCTGAATTAAACTCTTTTACTTTTGATACGAGCAGCTTTACCAGTAAGTGCACGTAAGTAGAACAACTTAGCTCTGCGAACTTTACCGTAGCTATTTACTTCAATTTTCTCGATGTTTGGAGAATTGATAGGGAAAATACGCTCAACTCCTACACCATTTGACATTTTGCGCACAGTAAAAGTCTCTGTAGCGCCTACTCCATTGCGTTGGATAACTACTCCCTGATAAATCTGGATACGTTCTTTATTTCCTTCGCGGATTTTATAATGAACACTGATTGTATCGCCAGATTTGAATGCAGGAACTTCTTTCTTCGCAACCGCCTGCTCTTCAACAAATTTTACTAAATCCATGATTTTAAGCTCTTAATATCGATCTTTAACCCGTAAAAATCGGACTGCAATATTAGGGTTTTTTTCTTAGAATAAAAAGGATATTTTTAAATTTTCCACATTCTTTCTGAAATCCACATTTTCACATAATCAACACTATTTCAGCAAGTCTGGTCTACGCTCCTTCGTCCTTTCAAGCGCTTGCTCATCACGCCACTCAGCAATCTTTGCCTCGTTTCCACTAAGTAGAACTGCGGGTACTTTGTATCCCTTCCAATCAGCCGGTCTTGTATAAATAGGAGCATCCAGCAATTCTCCCTGGAAAGAATCAGAAAGCGCAGAAGTTTCATCAGAAAGCACACCTGGAACTAATCGAACTATTGCGTCAACTAACACAGCAGCAGGCAGCTCCCCGCCCGACAATACGTAATCACCTATGGATATTTCGCGGGTAACATAAATATCACGTATACGCTGGTCTATTCCTTTATAATGTCCACAAAGAATAATAATATTCTTCTTATCAGAAAGATGATTAGCTAAACTTTGATTTAAGGTAACACCATCAGGAGTCATGAAAATAATTTCATCATATTCCCTCTCCTCCTTAAGTTTTTCTATGCATCTGGCAAAAGGCTCCACTGACATAACCATTCCACTACCACCGCCATAAGGATAATCATCAACGTTACGATGCTTACTGGTAGAATAGTCCCTTAAATTATGCACTACAATTTCCGTCAATCCTTTTTTCTGAGCCCTTTGCAAAATAGAATGAGCAAAGGGACTTTCAAGGAGTCCTGGCAAAACGGAGATAATATCAAAACGCATCATAATAATTACTCGTTTACATAAATATCGATAAGACCTTCAGGTAGATCAACTTCAAGAATCGAGCTTTCCTGATCAATAGATAGGATAATATCATCATTTAAAGGAAACATTACCTCGCGAAATTTATATGGAACAACAGCAATAAACTGTTGAGGATATTCAAGCACTTCAGTTATTTCACCTAATTCGCCTGCACTCTTATCAATTACAGTGAAGCCCTTCAAATCTTCGTAGTAGAAATCACCCTCCTTCCTTTCCGGCATCTTATCATTGGGTAAATACACTTTTTTCCTAAGAAGCTTCTCAGCCTTTTCGATGGTGTCTATATCCTCAAAGTAAAAATAGCCCGTACTGTTACTTTGAATTTTTTCCTCTGCAACAAAATAAGGGATCAGCTTTCCATTTACTTCCAGAAACACTGCATCGAACTCAAGCTCCTCGTAATCCTTAAATTCAAAATATACTTGAACCTCACCTTTCAGGCCTTTGGTTTTAGTAACGTATCCTATATAGAAGCACTCTTCTAATTTCATACCAAGTGTATTTTTAGATATAAAACAAAAAATAAGTTTAAAAAAAACGCCATTACGAAAAGTTCGCAATGGCGTATTAATACTTTTAACAACGGATTACTCTGCGCCTTCTTCAGCTGGTGCTTCTGCACCTTCTTCAGCAGCAGGAGCTTCTTCTGCAGGAGGAGTATTTTTAGCAGCGATAGCCGCAGCTTTTTCCTCTTTACGTTTAGCTTCAGCTGCAAGAGCAGCTTTTTTAACTTCCTCTTTAGTTTGAACTAAACCTTGTTTTTTACCTTGGATCTTAGAGTCTTTAGACTGTAACCACTCATTAAACTTAGCTTCTGCTTGTTCAGCAGTTAAAGCTCCTTTTTTAACGCCTCCTTCAAGATGCTTTTTGTAAAGCACACCTTTGTAAGAAAGGATAGCACGAGCTGTATCAGTTGGTTGAGCACCATTATTAACCCACTCTAATGCTTTCTCGAAATTAATATCGATTGTTGCAGGGTTTGTGTTTGGGTTGTAAGAACCTAAACGCTCAATAAATCTACCATCTCTTGGAGCACGTGAATCTGCCACCACTACATAGTAAAAAGGTTTTCCTTTTTTACCGTGTCTTTGCAATCTGATTTTAGTTGCCATTCTTTGATTTTAAAAATTTATGTATTCAACATAGTTCCCGGAGTCTCCTGCGGGGCTGCAAAGATAGGCTTTTAAATAAATAAAAAAAATTATAAATACCTGTTTTATAGCTAAAAAAGAAAGAAGAATAGATAATGTTAATTTCCGTATCTTTATCGAAGAATAAACCAGGCAAACCAACTCAATATTTTGTGATGTTATAAACTGTTGAGGAGAATTTTTGATGAATAATGTGACTTACGCCCCTTCCTCAATAACGGCTGAAGCTATCTGGTCTTTTGATCTGGCAGCAAGCAGGTTTAACTATGTTAGTCCTCAACTCGCCGATATTTTCGAAGTTTCGATCACCACTATCCAAACCAATCCTGTTTTCTGGACCGAGCTTATTCATCCGGATGATTATAAATACGTGCTGGCCGAGACTAGAAGATCTTACTTAAGTAAGCAACTTGATATTGAATACAGGATCTTCATCAATAATAAAATTAAATGGGTAAAAGATAGGAGAAGCTTTCTATTGAGCCTTGAGGGCAGACCTCTAGCAATGAGTGGCATCTTGTCAGATATCACAGCTTTAAAACTGACTGAAACAAAACTAACAGAGTCCGAGCTAGCCTCCCGCTACCTTTTCCTCAATAATCCAAATCCCTTATGGATTTACGAGATTTCTTCTCTAAAATTCCTTGAAGTAAATCATGCTGCCCTCTCCGTTTATGGATTTACAAGAGATGAATTTTTAGCAATGACAATTGCTGATATTCGTCCTGAAGAAGACGTAGAGGAACTTTTAAAAAGTGTTAGAGCAGTTGAAGACAAGTATTCCAATCCTCAACGCGTTTGGCGACATAGAAAGAAGAACAGAGAGATCATTTACGTGAACGTTTCGGGGCATGGAATTAAGTACAAGGGAAAGGATTGTGAAATCGTAATAGCACACGATGTTACAGAGCAAGTAAAAAGTAAGCAGGAGATTCTTTTAGCAAAGGAAAACCTCGATGCACTTATTAATAATATAGAAGACGCCATTTGGTCTGTAGATGCTAATTATAGGGTACTTTCGGCAAATAACTCGTTTAAGACAGCTGTTTTAACAATGATCGGAAGAGATCTGATAATTGGCGAGTCGATCTATTTCCCCGAGTTACAAGGGAAAGATGCCGATGTATGGAAGAACCACTATGACAAGGCATTAAAAGGTGAGGCTTTTCAAATCATCGAACTGATTAATTACCCGGACCTCGAACCTTATTGTGCAGAGACGAAATTCCGGCCAATAAAAATAAATAATCAGATAGTGGGGGTAGCTTGTACTTCAAGGAATATTCAGGAACGCCTTGAAACACAGAAAAGAATAATTGAACAGAATAGCAAGTTACTTGAACTGATCTCTATTGTATCACATGAAATTCGAGGACCTATTGCTTCAATAATGGGTCTGACCAATATCTTTAATGATAAAGATTATAACGACCCATTTAACGCTGAAGTAATTAAACTTGTACAAAGCCTGACTACTGAGCTTGACACCCTGCTATTTACCTTAATAGACAAGACATACAATCTACAACAAAGCAATCAGTTAAATACCCCGCTCGATAAAGTCGATTAAGGAGTGGATCACTTTAATATGAATCTCTTGCGCTCTATCAGCATAATCTGATTTAGGAGCTCTTATTTCAACATCACATTCGGCAGCCATTTTCCCACCATCTTTCCCTGTAAGACCAATTACTTTCATTCCTTTTGCTTTCGCTGCTAAAATTGCCTTCAATACGTTTTCCGAATTTCCGCTAGTACTAATTCCAAGAAGAACATCGCCCTCCTGTCCGATAGCTTCAACCATCCTTGAGAAAACATCTGAGTAGCCGTAATCATTAGACACACACGAAATATGGGAAGGATCTGATATTGATATAGCAGGAAGAGCTCTCCTATCGTTTCTGTATCGACCAGAAAGCTCTTCTGCAAAATGCATTGCATCACACATGGACCCCCCATTTCCACAGGAAATAATCTTTTTTCCCGCTTTTATGGCTTCCACGCAAAAAACGCCCGCACGTTCTATTTTTTCGAAATTCTGAGACTCGCTCAAAAAGGCATTGAGAACCTTTTCAGCCTCAACGAAATGCTGTTTTATTGATTCCATCGTTTAATCTTCGGGGACAAACATAGCTAATTCATTCAACCCCCAATAATCTCTAATTATTAGAGTGACAGAATATCTACAATACGCAAAAGGTTTGGATTAATCTCTGAAATATGCTTGATCGCATTATGGAATGGAGTAAAATGAACACTATTATTTACAACACCTACCATTTCACCTTTATGACCTGCCAATAGGGCATCTACTGCAGCTACTCCTAAACGACTGGCAAGAACACGATCCATACAGGTAGGACTACCTCCACGCTGGATGTGTCCTAGAATTGAGAGGCGAACATCGAATTTAGGAAAACGCTCCTTGATTCTTTCAGAAACCTCAAGTCCACCAGCATGCCTACCCTCCGCTACCATTATAATACGGGAGGACTTATAGGTGCGGCTTTCTTCTAGACGACGATATAGCTCCTCAATATCGGTTTCGGATTCAGGAATCAAGATAGCCTCAGCCCCTGAACCAATTCCACTTCTTAGTGCAATCAGTCCTGAATCCCTACCCATTACTTCAATAATAAAAACCCTGGCGTGTGATTCTGCTGTATCCCGGATCTTATCAACAGCATTGATAACATTGTTTATTGCAGTATCATAACCAATAGTATAGTCGGTACCAATCAGATCATTATCTATAGTACCTGGTAAACCCAGAATAGGCAGGCCATACTCTTGAGAGAAAACATTAGCACCTGTAAACGTTCCTTCTCCTCCAATAACAACAAGCGCATCAACTTTAAACTTCTGTATATTCTCAAAGGCGGCTCTTCTTCCTTCGGGAGTTCTGAACGCTGCACTTCTGGTAGTCTTCAATATCGTTCCGCCTCTTCCTATAATGTTCGAAACAGACTTCCTGTTCATCGGAACTAATTCTCCACCAATCAAACCCTCATAACCACGCATTACACCGATAACATTTAAGTTGTGGTACAGACTGGTACGCACAACGGCACGAATGGCCGCATTCATTCCGGGAGAATCACCTCCCGACGTTAAAACACCTATTGTTTTAATTTCACCCATGACAATAAAAACTGTTATAGAGAGCTCAGACAGACCCAGGTTACAACGGGTGCCTGAACTGTATTTTATAAAATTTAAACCGAACGCCAAATAAAAGTTCGGAATGCAATGATATTAAATTTTTAGTGTATAAAGTACACTTTCCAAATCTTATTTATATAATAAAACTAAGCTCCTTTGGTGAAAAAGACTGCTTTTGACCCTCTACCTCAACCACTAGTCTTCCTGCTGTATCCACCCCTTTAATCACTCCCTTCACTTGCCTTCCTTCAAGTTCAAAGAAGTGTGCATCATCAAAACGAAAAAGACGTTGTAAGTATTCCTCCCTATGTTTATTAACATCTTTGTCAAGGGATAAATATCTATTTCCAATAGCACTACAAAGATCCATTAAAAGAGCCTGCAAGTCATAGTTCTTTCCAGTGATCCTTTTAATCGAAGTCACGTTCTTTAACTGTGGGTCAAACTCAGTCTGATTTACATTTAAACCTATACCTATAATTGAGTTCTTTATTTGTTTTCCCCGCAAAGAATTCTCGATCAGAATTCCCCCTATCTTCTGATTTCTGTAATAAATGTCATTTGGCCATTTTATTTTAAGCTCCTCTCCAATAATTTGGGACAGAACATCGTTAGTAGCTAAACTTATAGCAATATTAAGTTCAAATTGATTTTCAGGTGAAATGAAAGTGGGATAAAGGAGGATACTGAAAGTTAAGTTTAAACCAGGCAAGCTGAGCCATTTGTTTTGCGATTGTCCTCGACCGGCAAATTGTTCTTCTGCCATTATTACAGTACCTTCAGGAAATGGCGTAGATTTTGCCAGCTCTCTTTTTAAATAATCATTGGTAGAATCAATTCGTTCTAAAACAACAATTTTTTGTCCAACAATTAATCTTGAAAAAGTGTTATTTTGCAAAAGAGCGGAGTTTTATTAAATTCATCCAAAACTAATTTTTTTTAATGGTAAAAAGTAAAACAATTAACGAATCGACTATTATTTCAGAACTTGTTATACACGGAATACAAGAGAAAAAAGGAAACGAAATAGTAAGATTAGATTTAAGAAATATACACAGCTCTATAGCTGATTATTTTGTCATTTGTCACGCAGAATCATCTACGCAGGTAAGAGCAATTGCATCAAGTATAGAGGAGGAAGTTTTTAAAGCATCTAAACAAAATCCCGTACGTGTAGAAGGGCTTGAATATGGAGAATGGGTATTACTGGATTACGTAGATGTTGTAGTACACGTCTTCAAAACAGATAAACGCCAATTTTACGGGATAGAGGAATTGTGGGGAGATGCCGAGATGCAGTTTTATAAAAGTGCGTGATCACTACATTCTAACCGGGTTTAATTAAAAGAAATGAAAGAGAAAAAAGCTGATAACTTTAAGAAAACAATAAAAAAGCGTTCAACTAAAAAGATTGTGCCAAAACCTCCCAAGTTTAATATCATGTGGCTTTATGCTGCAATTATTATAGGGTTGTTTGCGGTTCAGTACTTTTTTAACGGATCGAGCGCTAAAAAGATCAACTATCAGCAGTTCGAAAGCCAAATGCTAAGGCAAAGGGACGTTGAGAAGATAATTGCCTATAAGAACAACGACCTGATAATGGCCGAAGTTTACATCAAAAAAGATAGATTAAGCCAACCCAAATATGCCGACGTAAATAAAGAAGAGAACTTCAGCATGTCTGGAACTAGCCCTCAGTATTATTTTACTGATGGATCTTTTGATGCATTACAGGCTAAGTTAAGAGAGGCCGAAAAAGATATTCCTTTGGAGCAACGTACTCCTGTTAGTATAGAATCAAGAGAAAACTTCTGGGCCAGCTGGTTCATGTCTATTATCCTTCCAGTACTTCTTTTAATCGGATTCTGGGTATTTATCATGCGGCGTATGGGCGGTGGAGCCGGAGGAGGTGCAGGAGGCCAGATCTTTAATATAGGAAAATCAAAAGCAACCTTATTTGATAAGGAATCACAGGTGAACGTAACGTTCAACGATGTTGCCGGTCTTGAAGAAGCAAAACTTGAAGTAATGGAAATTGTGGATTTCCTAAAAAACCCACAAAAGTACACTAACCTTGGAGGTAAGATTCCGAAAGGAGCTCTTCTTGTTGGTTCTCCTGGTACTGGAAAAACATTACTGGCGAAAGCCGTTGCAGGAGAAGCCCAAGTACCTTTCTTCTCCTTGTCAGGATCTGACTTTGTAGAAATGTTTGTGGGCGTTGGAGCTTCTCGGGTGCGCGATTTATTCCGTCAAGCGAAAGACAAGGCACCTTGTATCATCTTTATTGATGAAATTGATGCTATTGGGCGTGCTCGTGGAAAAAACAATATAGTGGGAGGTAATGATGAGCGTGAAAATACGCTTAACCAATTGCTGGTTGAGATGGATGGTTTCGGCACAGATTCAGGCATTATCATCATGGCTGCAACCAATCGTCCTGATGTATTAGACTCTGCACTTCTTCGTCCCGGACGTTTTGACAGGCAGATCTCTATTGATAAACCAGACTTAGTAGGTCGTGAACAAATCTTTAAGGTTCACCTTGCACCAATTAAATTATCACCTGAAGTTGATCCTAAAAAGCTATCAGCTCAAACGCCAGGTTTTGCGGGAGCAGAGATAGCTAACGTATGTAACGAAGCAGCTCTGATAGCCGCTCGTAAAAATAAAGAAGCGGTTGATATGCAAGACTTCCAGGATGCTATTGATCGCGTAATTGGGGGATTGGAAAAGAAGAACAAGATCATTTCCCCTGAAGAGAAAAGAATTGTTGCTTATCATGAAGCAGGCCATGCTATCGCTGGCTGGTTCCTTGAACATGCAGATCCCTTGGTTAAAGTATCTATTGTACCTCGTGGTGTTGCTGCCCTTGGATATGCGCAGTACTTACCAAAAGAACAGTTCCTTTACACTACAGAACAACTTATTGACGGTATGTGTATGACTATGGGAGGCCGCGTTGCTGAAGATCTTACTTTCGGCAAGATTTCTACTGGTGCCCAAAATGACCTTGAAAGGATTACGAAACTATCTTATGCAATGATTACTCTTTACGGGATGAACCCGAGAGTTGGTAATATATCTTTCAATGATCAGCAAGATCAGTTCAATAAGCCGTACTCGGAAAAAACAGCCGAGATGATCGATGAGGAAGTAAGAAATCTGATTAACTCAGTTTATGCAAGAACTAAACAGCTTCTAACCGATAAGGGTGAAGGCCTAGAAAAACTTGCCCAAAAACTCCTTGAAAAGGAAATTCTGTTCCAGAGTGACCTTGAAGAGATCTTAGGTAAACGTCCATTTAATCACCGTACTACTTACGATGAGTTTGTGAATGGAGATGATAGTGGCAATCAAAGGCCTGTAGCCGAAAATCTTCATCCTGAACCTGTTGGAGACTCTACAGACCCTTTAAAAAGTACGCAATCAAACGATTTATAATCTTATAATCTATAAGTTCAAAGAAAAAGCCTCGAATTTCGGGGCTTTTTCTTTGAACTGAAATTTCCATAAACGACTTTTGCAGAATGGCCAAAGAGATGAAAGAAACTACAGCTAAGGAAAGAATGCTAAAAAAGATAAGAAAGGCTTTACTCGAAAAGAGAGATAATCCCTACCCTAATCTTGAAGAAGCACCTTTGTATGAGGCCTACGATGATTACCTTGAAATTCTTTTTGCGGAACAGTTAAGTTTAGTTGCCGGTAAATTCGTATTCTGTGAAGACGAGATTCAGCTTATCGAAAACTTATTGCTGCTTGCGGATGAAAAAAGCTGGAGAAGAATTTATTGTTGGGAACCTGAATTGCAGGATCTTCTAACACAATATGAATTCCCTTTTTATAAGACCGATAAAGACTTCTTGCAGGCTGAGGTAGGAATAACACTATGTGAATCACTTATTGCGCGGAACGGCACTGTACTGGTTTCAAATGGCAATGCTGCTGGCAGAAGATTAGGGATATATCCTCCGCACCATATCGTAATTGCATATACCTCCCAGCTAGTCTTAGACCTCAAGGATGCTCTTCTAAATTTAAAAACAAAGTATCAAGATCGTCTACCGACCATGATTTCTGCAGTCACAGGTCCAAGCCGTACAGCGGATATAGAAAAAACTCTAGTATTAGGAGCGCATGGTCCAAAAGAACTTATCGTATTCCTACTTGAGGGATAGTACTAGTAAAAGAGAATATTTAACAACAAAAAAAGCCGTCTTTAGACGGCTTTTCCTTTATCTTACTTTTTTCTAATTTTCCAACTTCTCTCGTAGCGACTCTATCAATCGGCCGCCTTTGTAGTAATAACGACGCCAATACGCTTCATTAAGATTACTGATCATTACCCCTCTACTGCTTGAGGCGTGAGCAAACTTATCATCGCCAAGATAAACACCAACATGAGATATTGATTTACTATTTATCTTAAAAAATACTAGATCTCCTTCCTTAAGCTCCTCTTTGTTAACTGGATTGACCATGCTAAAAATATTCCTGGAATTGTTTCCAATTACTGTATTGAATACTTTATCATATAACTGATAAGCGAAACCTGAACAGTCAATTCCTTTTTCCGTATCACCACCCAACCGATAGGGAGTGCCTAACCAGTCGTATACGAATTGATATAACTTAACATTTGAGGTGGCAGAAGCAGCAATTCCCATTATCTGAGAGAAATAATCCTTAGCTAAATTATCAGGATCTGCTGTACTTTTTTCTGAACTTTTCTTTGTTGTTTGTGCCTGGGAAGACACACTTACTAATACTAGTAGAAAACCTACTATGAATTTTTTTCCCATTTTTTAAACTCGTTTACAGTTAAACAACTTACTTATAAACGCCCTCTTTGTCATAATCTGACCCGAGCACCGCAAAATTATAAAAATAAATGACCTACCAAAGGCTTCTTTATTTTTTAATGACCTCTAACAATACAAAATTGGCAAAGGTTTTGACTTATCTCCCTCTTGGGATTTTAGTGTACGGTGCCCGTAAGCTTAGGTTACAATAAATGAGAAATTTAAAAGGAAATAAAATCCTGCTAGTTAAAGAATTAGGATTTTTCCACTCATCAAGATTTAAGTATTAAGTATTCTTTAGCTCCCCTTTTTAAAGAAATTATTGCTCCAATAAAGTTTGAGCAACTGCGCGGCTTATTCCATCAACCCAGTGAACATTCCCCTTGCTGTTAAGTTTACAGGTAAGTAAACCATATTCATCTTTCTTACATTGGATGATAACACCTTTCTCCTTCACAAAAACCTGATAGTCGTTTGCAGATAATTGAGTAACATACCCGTGTAAAGTAAGCCCGTCTACCCCTTTATATCGGACTGTAAAAGAATGATTAAAATGGCCGAAGACCGGCGTGGTCTGTCTGACGCCAACGTAATTGTTTTTCATAGTACATTTATTTCGATAGGATATGTAAAGATAAAACTTTCATTTTTCTAAAACAATTACTTTTAAGAAATATATTTAACAATGTAAATGACTTTACACCCCCTATCGTTACGCCGAATAACAGCAGGATAGAACTAATACCGTTGAAAATAAAATGGACAACAGAGAAACCGCTATTGCTAATTGAACTCTAACACTCATGACTACTTTAAAATTGTGTTTATACTAAGACGAAGATCCTGAAGGAATTGTAACAGTTCACAGCCTTTTTTTTCCAGATTTTCTAAAGTAGCTTGGGATTTATTCCTATTGCTTTATATATTTGAACTCTAGTCCTCGGGATGTAGCGTAGCCCGGTATCGCGCCAGCATGGGGTGCTGGAGGTCGTCGGTTCAAATCCGGCCATCCCGACTTTTTTGATAGCAAAATACACTAAGAGCCCTTAAATCTATGATTTAGGGGCTTTTTTAATGCTTTTTTGAGTCATTTATCCATCCAAAACAAACTCTAGGTGAAACAGCACTAGCTTCAAATAATGGGGACACTATAGGGACACAAATACATATTATCCGCATAGTTTGCGGATAATAACAGTCATAATCTCCGCATTACATGAAGACCTACTTGCACCATTTTTGTAATAATTCCTTGCCTGTACTATCTCCCAGCTGCTGAATCAAATTCAAATCCTTACAAGCACCTTCCTTGTTACCCAACTCATACTTACATAAAGCACGCTTATAAAGCATTTCAATACTAGTAGGTAACTTTTCAAGACCCTTGTCAAAAAAATAAAGCGCAGCCGTAAAATCATTTTCTTTCATAGCCTTGCTACCCTTCATACTATAATCCATAACAGGTAACATTGTATTTGAAGAAAAATAGTGATACTCCTGCTTCATTTGAACTGCTACCGCTTTTCCATTTAACATTGCAGGCTGCCAATTATCTTTAGTCTTATTGAAATTCTTGATGATCTTTTTATCAAAAGCCGGGTTAAAGCTCTCAATAATCTTTAAACTATCTGCCCGGCCATCTTTTCCTACAATGTAGGTAGCAAAAAAATAAAGATTTTCAGAAGGCTGTGAAGGCACCCCCTCTTTTAATACATCAAAATAATCTCCACTTCCATTATAATATGGGTAGAGCTTGTCATTGGCAATATAAACAGTATCAACACCGGCAACTGCAAGAATATTATCGGAGGACGGAACAAAGGACTTCTGGTAAGAGGACTCAGGAACAAAAAACAGGCGAATACAATCCTCGCCTTGGAAATCCACACTGCCTTTTTGCAATAAGACAAACTCAGCTTCAGTAGCCTTTTCCACTATAAACTCATTCACTACAAATCCAGCATCAGAATTCATCTTAAAATGATTGTCAGAAAATTGATAAGCAAACGAAGTTCCTTTACTCTGATAGGATGTTGAAACATTAACCCTACCCTTCTTGGCAAAATTATACCTGATATAATTATATTTAAGTGGATTTGACTCTTCTAATTCAGCATTATCCCGATACACTGCATTAACTTTTATCCATGAACCACTCCACTGGGCATTTGAAGACTGAAATTGTACGATAAAGCAAATAAGAAATAACAAGATCTTGTGCATAAGGCTTCTAACAATGAACAACAATATTCAATATTACTAATTTTCAGAACCATCTCACAAGTTCAGCGACTGATGTTCGGTTAGAAAACAAGAAAGGAGCCGGGAAATACCCCTAGCTCCAGTGTCAAATTTTATAAAATGATTTTTCTTTTTTTAGCCAGTCTAAGCTACCTTGTCGGTCCCTTAAATCTTTTCCTTCTCCTTTTCATGTCCTCATCTTCCGAAAAATTACTGCCGAATCCACCAAAAAGAGATTCCAAGGCATCTTCAAGATAGCCTCGGATTTTCAAAGGAGCCGCAGTTTCCTCCACTTCTTGTTCCACGACAGGACTAATTTGCTCTTGCTGAACTTGAAGTCGCTCGTTCAGGTCTCCATTCTTCATTGCATTTTTGTAGCTAAAAGATTCTTCAAGACCTCCGTCGAAATTAAACTGAAGGTCGAACAATCGTTCTCCGCCCAACTTTTTTGATAGCAAAATACACTGCGAGCTTTTAAATCTATGATTTAGGGCTTTTTTTAATACCTTGAGTTATTTACCTCTTCAAAAATTTCCGGGAAAAACTATTAAAGATACAGCATCCATAAGTTCTGAAACTAAAACTGGTAGAGATAAGATGACTGCTAAAAGATTCTTTATCTTATTAGGATCCCAGCATTTGCCGAAAGATATTCTTCAAAGTAGGCTTTCACTTCTTTCTGTTTAACGGGATCAGAAATAAAATTATAAATCGGCTGAACGTTCTGAATGTTTACCAGCTCCGCCTGTTCGTTTTTGAAAAATTTAATCCATTCTCCATGGTCGACAGTAGTGATTTTGGTTACAGGATCAACAGTTACCTTAATTAAGGATGGATCACCCCCACTAGCCTTAAAACTTATTTTTTGAGCATAATTTCCCGGCGCCGATTTGCTGTCCAAATAATCAAGATAGCCTGAAAAAGAACCAAACGTCTTAGCAAGAGCAATTGTAAGTCCCTGCTGAGCAGCTTTTTCCCAATCAGGATTGGTTGTTTCTGACTGGTACATTACTGTAAATTTAGAGCCTATATTTATCCGCGTCAATACATGTGTTCCATACTTCCTGATTATCTCTGAGGGGGTCTTAGTTTTAATATCGGATTCAAAGCTTGGCATCAGGATAGAATCTAGGGAACCATAATTAAACGACAAAAATCCTATCGTCCTTTTTTCACAGGATCTACCATAAATATATTTGCTCGTGAAAGGATTATCTTGGTAAATGTAAGTATTGATTTCACCCTTAAAATACTTCTTACGCTCCTGCTCTTTCATATTGAAAAATCTACCATCCATCACATCCATCGAAATTTGCCTCGCAAGCTCCTCAACATTGTTTGTCGTCATTATATTAGTTTCAGTAGAAGTATGCTTCCCTATCACCACCCTTGTAGGTTGAAGCCTATGTAATTTCTCTATATCCACAACGGATCCACGGACAGCGGAAGAATCGCTATATTCTCCCGTCACATCATAGCCATAGCCGAGAAAATGAAATTCGCCCCGACGGGGAGCGATCTTTTTCTCTGATGTCAGGTTTTTAACTGCAATTGAATCATCAGTTAATGCAGGTTCTCCTGATGTTATTTCTTCTGTTTGAATTTCTTCTTTTTGACAGCAAACAAATGCGATGCATAGAATAAAGCTTAGGTAAAATAGTACGGACCTCATAGTTTAGATTTTTCGGCACTAAATTACGAATTGTTATTAAAAGCTCAGTTTCAATTATACTTTGTAGCAGGCACCCAATCCAAAGAAATTTAAGTCTTCAAAATAGTAGAGGCTAACCTATGCCCTTATCATCCAACAACCCATTCTCCCTGCTCTTAAAAAGAAGCTTCTTAGTAAACTCCCAAACCTTCTCCGAGCCCTTGCCGATAATACTCTTTTTATCTATGACTGTTTGATAATCTACATTAAACTCCTTCCAGGTTCCTCCACCGTTCGAAATATTTTGCAGGATAGGCTCCAGATTGTCTACCGCTCGTGCAAACAGAGCTTCTGGTGTTTCTGCAGCCTCAAACTCTTTCCAGATAGCTATAAACTCTAAAGCTTGATCTTCCGGAAGCAGACCGAAGATTCTTTCCGCTGCTTTCTCCTCTGCAGCTGCATTATCTTGTCTTACTAGAGAATCAAAGAAAAATACGTCTCCTGCGTCAATTTCCACAATATCATGTAAAAGTAGCATCTTCAGCACTTTCAAAATGTCCACTTTTTCATTCGAATATTCCGCTAACACCAGCGCCATCATTGCCAAATGCCAGCTATGCTCAGCATCGTTCTCGTGACGATCGCTATTAAATAATCTTGTCTTCCTGAAAATATATTTGATCTTATCAATCTCATGAATGAAAGACATTTGTTGTAAAAGACGGTCAAACTGCATAATGGTCTTTCTTTGCTTTGAAAGTTCCAATACTAGTAAAATAACTTGTAGAGGAAAGAATAAAAGAATAGGTTTATAACTATATAACAGGAGACAGGCAAGCCCCAAAAAAGGAATGGCCTAAGTAGGAGCCAGGCCATTCAATTAAACTTAGCAGAAGTAATATTGAAACTATTGCCTTACTAATCCTGCCATCATAGGAATAACTTCCTTACCGCAAATACCGGAGCTCACAGCAGGATCCTTGGCTACCAGCTCCTCTGCTTCCTCATCAGATTCAACTTCCAGGATACCTAAACCAAATACTCCTTCAGGGTCAAGTACCGGGCCGTAGATCAAAATTTTTCGTTCTAAAAACAAGCCATTCCAATAAGCTATATGTTCGTCCATTACTGCTTTTTCTTCCTCATTCATATCCAAGTGAAAAGTTGGACGAGGCGCGATTAATTTATACATGAAATATTTCATAGTCGTATTAATTATGCTGTAAACCAATTTTGTTTCCTTCAGTATCGCTAAACATACCAACATATCCTGCCTGCTCACCTAAGTAAGCCTTCTCCATTATCACTTCTCCTCCTGCGTCTTTCACTTTATTCAGAATAATATTTAAATCCTCTCCCCCATTAAGGTAAATGATCACACCGTTAGGGGAAGGCTCATGATATTCGCTTTTCACTAAGGCGCCAGTATTCCTCTGGTCCTCAGAAGGGAACACTCCGTATTGAGCTCCATCCATTTCAAATGAGCTAATCTCTATCTCCAAGATCGATGAGTAAAATTTTACTGCTCTATCAAAGTTACTTACCGGGATCTCAATCCAGTTTACTAGATTCTTCATATGCTTTTCGTTTTGATTTACATCTCAAAGGTAGTGGTACCCCAAAAGCAAAAATTGTAAAAATCGGAAGTGCTAGCCTTTGTAGAAAAACCTGTCGTAGTCATTGCTCTTCTGCAAAAGCTGCTTCGGAGCAAAACCAGTGAAGCGTTTAATATCCTTGATAAAGTGTGACTGATCGTAATAGTAATGATAAAACTCGCGTTCAAAAAAGAAAGCTTCCCGGTTAGAGTTTACCGCTTGATAATATTGTTGGAAACGAATTATACTACTCAGATTCTTCGCACTGGTACCAATGTTATCATTAAACTTAGCATTGAGCCAGCGGGAGCTGTAACCTGTCGAATGTTCCAGGTCAGAAATGAGGGTCCGGCCTTTATCCTGGATAAGTCGTTGTACGCAGTACTCATATACAGTATCAGGCTCATTAAATATGAACGTTCGTAACAAAAAATCCTGGATCAGCTTTAGTCTCTCCTCAACCGTTTTCGTTTGCTCTAAACGATCTTCCAATTGTCGACATTCCTTCCCCAGCACATCCTCTAGTAAATAAATGGTATTTTTTATTTCAGAAAAACGGAGATTAAAAAAACGATAAGCGCCAAGAGGACTAAACTCAACTGTAATATTTCCTGACGGTTCGTCCTCCCCAATATCCACCACAGACGGCAAGTCGCTAAAGCCTATTAATGTCACCTTCCCTTCCTTTGAAAAGAACGTACTTCCGTTAAAATCTGCCGTAATGGAGTTCTTAAAGGGAAACACAAGCTTTACACAAGCATTGGGAACAATGAGCTTTAGATCATTAATAGGAAGCTTGCCTTCACATTCAAGTACAAAGATCCGTTCGATAAAGCTTTGCAGCGAGGGGTAGGGTTGTATTTGCTGGAATTTCATTAGTATGGCCAAATATTGAGTTCCGAGCGAGTTCTTGTTTCAGATGCTAACTTACCGAATTTAGACCAATACAACAGACAAAGAATTTCTCATATATAGTTTTCAAAGCGAGAACTGGGGAGATAATGCTTTCTATCCTACTTCCCCCTAAGCTCTTCAACAACCCGCGTCAATTCCGGATCCACTCCTTTTAAGCGGTCCTGAAGAGTTGGCTTAACCTCAATATCCGGAAATACGCCCCGGCCTTCCTTCCCGGTAGCATAGTAAGGCTCAACAGCAGCCAGGCCGAAACGAAGACTAAGTTTAGAATAAGGCAAAGTAAATACAGGTAAAAAACCAGCAACACAACCGTTTTCGGATCCACCTGTTTCTGTACCTACAAAAAACGCTCTTCCACTTCCTTTTAAATTAGCAGCAAGAAGACTTGCGGCGGAGAATGTTCCTCCATTTATTAATACGTAAACTTTTCCTGCAAAATGTTTGGTCTTTGGCCGGAGGCTTTTGGAAGAACCTTCTGAATAAGAGTACAGCCTTTCCCCTTCCTTCTTTAAAGTCAGGCTGGGTGGAATTGCTGCAATAGTTGCAGCTGCAGAGATTAAAGGTTTGACAAAAGGCGACTTCACTTTGCTCATAAACCTATAGTTCTTTAACAAGCTCGCTTTTGATGTCAGCTCCAGTCTCTTATTAAATCTAACGCTACTATCCATCAGGTATGAGTACAGTTCTCCCGCATCTTTAGCATAACCACCCGGATTATCCCGCAGATCAATAATTAAAGCTTTCGTTCGTGGGCTGCTAATAAACTCAAAACTCTTTCTGTAGAAAGACTTATAGGCGTCTTTACGGAAATTACTTATTCTCAATACTGCAATACTACTGTCCCCCTTATAAAACTTAAGTGTCTTCGCTTTCGAGCGGGATGTCAATAGGTTTTGGTCCTTATCCCCTTTTGGCTTGCTGACGCTACTCTTCTTTTTGGGTATAGCACCTATTAAAGATTTAGGGGTATTCAAGCTGCGACCTTCCTTGTCCAAACTATAATTCCATGTGGAATCCTTAAACCTCAACTTAAAGTCAATGGAAGCCTTTTCCTTCTGTTCTTTCAGATAATAATATAATATAGTAGTGAATTTTTTAGGCAGAAACGTTTCATTATAGCCATCTCTTGAAATCCCGCTATAGTATTTCCTGAATATCTCCTTTGGACCAGCTCCATTAATACTTACAATTTCTGTCCCTGCTTCCACTTCCGGAGTTTGCCTACTGTCTTTAAGGATGTAAAAGCGTTCGTTAATAAACTCTGCCTTAAAGGGAAACCAGGGGCGGTAGCCTAGCTGCCTTATACTCTCTTCCTCCTTTTTCTCTATGACATAAGGAATAGACAAAGTAGCATGCCCCTGCCTAACAGCTGCAACTACTGGGCTCAGCTTTAAATAAAAATCATTAGCAGGTAAAGGCTTTGTAATACTTGCTTTAACGCTGTCGAATTTATTATCAAGCGCTTCTTTATTAATGTACCGATATAGCTGTGGGTGATATTTATTGAGTTTGGTATGAACAAGTTCTACCTCAGATCTCAATTGCTGAGGCATACGATCTTTATAAAACTGCTCGTTTGATTGTTGAACAGATTTACAAGCAACAAAAAGGCTTGCAGAGAGAAATATAAGGGTAGCTCGTATCAATGTCGACTCTAGTCCTGCTAAGATATAGCATAGACCTGTTTATCCAAGGATTAACTCAATGAAAAAAGGACACAGTTGCCCGTGCCCTTTACCGAAACTAACCAACCTTATCCAGGTTAAATCTTTTCTTGCTTTTTAAGCGTTGCAGCAGCTTCGAGCAACATCAAACCGCTTAACTGAGTCGAGAGATCTACACTAGTCCCAGGCATGGCACTCCAATTAGGACTAACGAGCATTCCCGGCCGGGAAATAGCTTTTGTATAGAAAGTTTCTGCATTGTATTTAAGGAATTTAATATAATTGGTGCGGTCACTCTCTTTAACAGCGGGCTCGAGGGCCAACAGCGTAAGATACCGTACTAAAATTCCTTTAAATAATCCTCCGTCGCCCTGGTTTTCGTTCTTCAATAATCCTCCGGGAGAGACATTGGCATCAGCTAATATATTATTCGCTGTCTTTACAGCATCCACAAGGTACATGTTATTCCCGGTATTCTTGTAAAGCTCTAAACCTGCACCGACAAAAACCCCTTGATTGTACGTATAGACATTTTTATCTATAGCTCCATCGTTCTTAGAATTGATCCCATCCCATACTTGCCCTGAATTTGGATCCACCAGCGTATTTTTTAGCCAAGTATACAGCGCTTGAGCAGTTTGCAAATCCTCTGCTCGTTTCTGAGTTTCATACAACCTACAAGCCAAAATGATTGCAGGTGCATTAGCTGGAGTATTTTTATAGTTTAATTGGCTTTTTCGCCATGCTACCCCTCCACCTTGTTGTGCATTTATGCCTGTTTTTATATCTGTCCATAGAAGATTAGCGACATTTAGATACTCATTATCTCCGGTCGCTTTATAGGCCCTTAAAGAAGACAAGCCTAACCATTCCATATCATCGTAGTAATCATTGATATACGTACCCCCATTGGTTTCTCTAAGACCGTTAAGTAAAAACTTCATCTTAGTCTTGAAGGCGTCATCGTTTGTCCTCATATAGCCATCTACGAAAACATCCAACACATGAGCATTCCACCAATAGTTGAAGCCATTATTGCCCGTATTATTTTGCTTGAAGTACTTTGTATTGGCCGAAAGATAGGTGTTATAAGTACTTTCCTGAAGCGAATCGGCTGTCTTCTCCCAGGTGTAATTAATCTTTACTATTTTACCATCATACAAGGGGCTCCCTTCTTCGATGGAGCAAGAGCTTAAGTAACTAACTGCTGTAACGGCAACTAATAAAATAAGAGATTTAATTTTCATTTGCTTAGTATTTTAATTGCAATACCTACAACTGCACAAAGCTTAAAAGCCAGGTGCAGTTATAGAGAAAGCCTATTTAACCGTAACTGAATGGGTGTAAGCGGTAGAACTGAATGTTACTTTGACATCTGCATTCTTGTTATCAACATCCCCGCTAAATTTGAATGAGTTATTCCAACGATCGTTACTAACCGGGACCATGAACCAGTAGGCAGCTTCAGTAGAGGCTGTTGGTCTCTGGTTATCACCTTTAGTACTACCAAACCATTCTTCGCTGGTTGCCCCGGCGGCATTTTTAATAATAAACCTAAATTTATAGCGCTCATCCCTGCCCCAGGTCTCTTGTTTAAAGACAATTGGAGCATTTTTTATTTCCCAACTACTTCCAGATGTGTATGGTAAGTCAAACCAAATGCGGTTATCTGGCGCAAACCAAAGACCTACGGAAACAACTTCTGAAATTTCGGTCGTTGCATTATTAAAATTAACACGAATACGATAAGTTTTTTTAGCAGTGGTAACGGCTGTAGTCCCATTTTCAACAAGTTTGCCACTGGTATTTATTGAATAAGAATTAGGAGTACCGCTATTTCTTTCAGTTATACGATAATTTCCATTACTTAATGAAGTATATAGCTCAAACACTCCGTCACTAACCTTTCTAAATGCACTAGCCTTAGTAAGGTCATCACCTCCTTCGGTAGCAGTTCCGGTTAAATAAGCGCTTGCTGGAGCCGGAAAGCCTTCTGGGCGCTCAAGGTTAAGCTCCCTTGATACTGCAGATCTCTTTACATTAATTCCTTTTGATGCCCATACAGTCCATTTAACTTTACCTGCGGACGATGGTGAAATACCAGCAGCCGAAGCAACTTTTGTTAAATCTGCATAGGACATGGAGAGATTTCTTTGCAACCCTTTTCCATCTGCTGGTAATGAATATAATGGTTTAGAAAAATCACCCTCCGGCTTATCAAACAATACCTCATATAGCACTACTCCATTATCTTCAGCTTGTGCTTGTTCCCATTCAAATACCACGGTTCCATTCCCTCCAAGAAAAACATTATTTCCATTAGCGGGTCCGTAAAGATTAGTTACTTCTGAAACGTTAGTATGACTAAGGCTGTCATCTTTTTTACAACCATAGAACAATATAATGATTGCCATTACGGCAACACATATGTTATTAAAGCTCTTTTTCATATAAAATTCGTTATAATTTCAGTTAAATATTACCAATTGGGGTTTTGCGAAAGGTTAGGATTCAGGTTCCGCTCCTCTCTCGGAACTGGCCACAAATAGTGCTTACTCTTATCAAAAGATCTAAGGTTTACACGGATATAACCATTGTCCTCGTTTGCAGGACCAAACTTTGCACCATGGGCCCAACCATTCAAAACAGTTTCTGCAATCCTCCACCTTCTAATGTCAAAAATTCTTAACCCTTCCAAAGCGAGCTCTGTCCTTCTCTCATTCCTGATAATTTCCCGGAATTGCTCTTGTGTAGCAGCAGAATTGTAGTTTAGAGCCGCAGCGTCGGTAAAGCCAGCTCTCACACGTAACGGTTTGATCGTTTTGTTCCAGGTTGCTTCATCTAACTTTGCCAGTTCATTTTTTGCCTCAGCATACATCAACAACACGTCTGCGTAGCGAATCAAAATCAGATTGAGACCAGAAGCAAAGCCTGCCGCGTGGGTAGGATCATAATACTTTCTGATATAATACCCTGTAGGAGTCTTAGAACTCCCGGGGGCATATTCGTCTGGCTTGTTGTCTTTATCAGGGTCAGTTCCAGGCCTTATATATATCGTCTTAGCATTACCACTCGCCTCCTTCCATTGATAACCATGGTAAACTACGGTATAGGTTAATCTCGGATCCCTGTTTATATAAGGGTTGTTCTCATCGTACCCAGAACCGCTTTCTCCGATTTTCTTACCATTTAAGGTGAGGTAACTATCAACAAGCTCTTGAGTAGGAGCCATTACATTTACCCGAGCGCCAGTAGATAGAGGAGCAAGGTCAAAGAAGTTTGACCAGGTACGAAGCAATGGAACATATTGCATATCAAGGATTACCTCGTTATTGTTCTCATTCTGCGGCAGAAACAGACCTTCATATGAGTTGAAAAGGCCATAAGTTCCATTAGAAGTATTATCCATCAGCAAAGAGCATGCGTTTACAACCTCCTGCCAGTTTCCTTCATAAAGCATTACTCTTGCCTTAAGTGCTATTGCGGCACCCTTTGTGATTCGTCCCTTATCTTTCGTTCCGTATTCAGTATTTACAGGGAGACTTCCTGTAACTTCATTTAGTTCAGCTACGATAAAAGACAATACTTCCTCTCTAGGGCTTCGACTTATATTTTGAGCATCTACTATAGAAAGGTCCTTTTTTATTAGAGGAACATCGCCAAACCAGGTCATTAATCTGAAGTACTGGAAAGCTCTTAAAAAGCGCGCCTCTGCTTTCATTCGTGTACGCAGCGCCTCGTCCATATTAGGTACCCTATCTACATTATCCAGAAACACATTGCAAGTCTTTATTCCCCTATAGCAATCATTCCATTCATTTCGTAATCTAGGCAATGAAGGATCATACGCGCCTGATGCAAGTGAAGTAGATCCAGCCTGATCACCTCTTCCGCTATAAGCATTATCAGACATGGCTTCATTATAAAAGAAATAATCACTGCTAAACATTTGGGAATAGGCAGTATTTAGCATACCATTTGCCTGATCAGTAGTTTTCCAATAAGTAAGATCAGTATACACATTTTCAGGGGTGAGATCTAAATCTTTGCACCCTATAAATAAAAAGGCAAGTAATGCAACAAAGCCTGTTCTATTGATAATTGACTTATTCATGTACAATAAGTTAAAAAGTAACATCTAAACCTAAACCATAATACACCATTGTAGGATAAGCCCTTCCGCTGTTTGCGCCAGCATTATTCAAGTTGCTATCAAACTCAGTCAATTCAGGATCCACAAACTTCAGCTTTGATAGGGTAAGCAGGTTCTGTCCTGACATATATATCCTAAGCTTCTGCATTGCTAATTTTTTAGAAATTGACTGTGGCAAAGTATATCCTAGCTGCACATTCTTTAATCTTGCATATGCAGCATTAAAAAGATACAGGTCGGAGCCTCTTCTAAAGTTATTCTCGTTTGATTGACTTCCATTACTTGCCAATCTCGGGAACCTTGCATTAGGATTTTGAGGTGTCCAATAATCTAATTGGTGCTGATACATTGTCATACCATAATTAAAATGATAAGGTTCGATCAGTTCGCCTCTTAGCATCATAGTCCTTTTTCCAACCCCCTGTACAAAGAAATTCAGGTCGAAACCTTTGAAGCCTACATTATACATCAGCCCGTAGGTAAAACGAGGAAAAGGATTTCCAAAAACATGATAATCATTGTTATCGATAACACCATCACCGTTAACATCCACATAGCGGTTATCTCCAGGCTGAACATTAAGTCCAGCCGGTTTAGGCCCACTATTTACTTCATCTATATTTTGGAAATAACCATCTCTCTTTAATCCTACATAAGATCGATAAGGATATCCTTCCTTAAGCAACACTTGCAATTCTTCTACCCCTGTAAGTCTCTCATTTCCGGCAAAATAGAGAACTTTGTTTTGTGCATCTCCGAGGTTAAAGGAGATATTATGCCGGAACTGTTTACCCGATTTTCTATAAGAAAGGGACGCTTCCCATCCATAGCTTTTCACTTCTCCCGCATTAAAGTCAGGGAGACTGGTTCCAAAAACACCAGGCACGGCGGGAGGAACTAAAATATCTCTTGTGATCTTATTGAAATAGTCGAAAGAGAAGGTCAACGCATTTCTAAAAAAGCTAAAGTCTGAACCTATATTTAATGTAGCAGCTCTTTCCCACTTTAGATCAGGGTTCGAGAAATTGAATCCAGTACCAGCAACAGCCTCATTACCAAAACCATAAATATTACCAATGGAGAAGAAAGTGGTTTGGTACTGATAATTTCCAACGTTTTGATTACCGACAATTCCGTAAGAAGCCCGTAATTTCAGATCACCTACTTTATTACGATAATTCTCCATGAAACTTTCCTGAGTTAAGCGATAGCCCCCAGAGAAAGCCGGGAAGAATCCCCATCGATTTCCTTTTCTAAATTTAGAAGAGCCATCGTACCGGAAATTAAATTCCCCATAATACTTATTCTTATAAGAATAGGCTGTTCTGCCGAAAAACGAATTCAGGCTATTTTCACCAGCACTTCCATTTGAATTGTAAGAGTTCTCAGAGATAATTGTTCCGGTAACAGGAGTACCCAATTCAGGGTCTGTGAATCTCCTGTAAATAGCAGAACCCCGTTCCTCATGATTCTCATTTGATATACCCAGAAGTATATCAACATCATGATTTTTCTTGATAGTCCTGTTAAACTGAGCCAGGAACTGGGCATTCAAATCCTGTATTTTACGACTTTCATCGTTTGTATTCCTATCCCCTCCCGAAACACCTCCAGGATAATAATTAACCTGCATTGTTCTTGCAAACTGGCTATTCGACTTCAAACTCCCGCCAAAAACGCCTCTTAATTTTAAATATTTAGTAAGTGCAAATTCTGCATTTAAGGTTCCAAATAAGTTATCGTCGTTATATCTTCTAAAGCCCCCTTTTTCTAATACGCCAAGAGGGTTAAATTCCCCTAGAACGTCATTCGTAAGATAACGGCCCTGGTCATCTTTCATCTCGTAATATAGAGGCACCCTCGCCGCATCGACCATCAGCGTACCTGTGGATGAGGAATGGTCTTTAACGAGACTTTTTGTAAAAGCAAGTTGCGATATCAATTTCAGCCTCCCGTACTCATTACTCATGTTGATGCGATAGTTATAGCGCTTCAACCCTTTGTCCGGACCTATAAAGTTACTCTGCTGATTAGTATATCCTACCGATACGAGATACGAAGAGTTTTGACTGCCGCCTGTAAGACTAAGATTATGGTTCTGTTGAAGAGCATTTTCAAGGATTGTATTAACAAACCACTCCTTATCGCCCTGGTTCTGAAAATTCCTTATCTGTTCGGGGCTATAGACCGCCGATCCCAGTCCTGCATTGGCTGCAGCCTCATTCCTGAGTATGGCATTCTCATAGCCACTTACCGGCTTGAAAAACATTTTAGGATCATTAACCCCTGTTAATCCGGTATAGGCAAGGGCCGTCCGGCTGTTTTTCTTACCCATTTTTGTGCTGATCAGAATAACGCCGTTTGATGCCCGGGAACCGTAAATTGCTGCGCTACCTGCATCTTTCAATATAGACACAGTTTCTATATCTGCCGGATTAAGCAAATTAATATCCCCACCAACAATACCATCAATTACAACAAGTGGAGAGTTATTACCTAAAGTGCTTATACCACGGATATTAATGTTCACCCCCGCACCCGGTTCCGAGTTCCGTTGTTGAACAACAAGATTCGCTGATACTCCCTGCAAGGCTTGAGTTGTATTAACAGATGGCCTTCCTGCTATAGCAGAGGCAGAGATCTGATCAACAGCACTAACTACACTTGTTCTGCGTTGAGTGCCATAACCTACTACCACTACTTCAGATAGTGCCTTTTGCTCAGGGACAAGCTTAATATTAAGCGAGCTTTGCCCATTGATGGCAACCTCCTGGCTTTGGTAACCGATAAAACTAAAAACAAGCACACCATTTTCAGGGGCATTTATTGAAAAACGCCCATCAACGGCGGTAGTAGCACCACCTGATCCCCCTTTTAGTTTTACGCTTACTCCTGGCAAAGGTGCTCCTTCTTCGTCAACAACCCTACCCGTCACCGCAATATCCCGGGTCGGCTTGAAGCTGATGATTGTTTGAGCCTTGCGTTGAACTACTATTGTCTTTTCAGCAATAACATACGTTAAGGGCTGATTTTTGAAGCACTTATCAAGAACATCTTGAATTGAAGCATTTTTTACGGAGATACTAACGGGCCTGCTTTCCTGCAACATGTCAAGGTCGTAGAAGAAATTATAGTCAGCTTGTCTTTTAATCTCCTTAAAAACCTTTTCAATACTTGCATTCTTTTCATTTAAATTGAGCTTTTGAGCAAAGCTCCCGGCTGTCGCCTGTAAAAATGCTGCTAAGGTGAGAACAATGGTTAGTTTCATAACTAGCAGAAATTTATAAGAAATACAGTTCCTGTAACTGTATTTGAATCCAGTACAAAATTTATACATTTGAATGAAGTTTAATTATAAGGTATTGGGAGCCAATATCTTGATTAGTCTAATACCAGGAGCGGGCCTAATCGCCCTGGTACTTTTTAATACATTCCTGATTGTCAGCTTTTTTACGGCATAACAATGATCCTCCTTTCTTGAATTTTGAAATGAATTACCTCGGTTAGTTCGATTATTTTAAGCACATCGTTGATGTCATCAAATCGAGATACAGTGCCACCAAAATGCTTTTGAGCAATGTCACCTTTAATATCAATATCAACGTCATACCATCTGGAAAGCTTTCTCATGATGCTACCAAGACTCTCATTGTCGAATACAAAAAGACCGTTCTTCCAGGCGACCGATTGGGAAGGATCGACCTCATGAAGAGTTATGCCTCCACTCACTCTCGCTTCTGTTCCTGGAGTTAATAGTTCGCTTCTATTGCCCGAAGTTACTTTTACAGACCCTTCAAGCAGGGTAGTGTTCGTACTTCTCTCGTCTTCATAACCCATAATATTAAAGTGGGTGCCAAGAACCTCTACAGTGCTTTTATTAACATCCACTAAAAATGGCTTAGCTTTATTTTTAGCAACTTCGAAGTACGCTTCGCCTTTAAGGCTCACCTTTCGTTGCTTACCGTTAAAATGAGTTGGAAATACTAATGACGAAGCTGCGTTTAACCAAACTTTTGTGCCATCCGGGAGCTCAATTTGAAATTGCCCACCTCTGGGAGTACTAATAGTATTATAACTTACTTTTGCTGACTGACTTTCTTTCGCTTCCGGTAGTACAGAATAAATGACCTGCCCATCCTGGTTCTTTCTGATAGAAATATTTCCGAGCTCTGCAATAATGCCCTGCTTGGCGTCGTCCAAAAGGATCTCCCGTCCATCAGATAGCTTTAAGGTGGCCTTATTACTTCCTGGAACAATTTTTTCAGTTACAGCTATCTGTTCTGTTGCAGACCCCGGTTTATGGTAAAGGTATAAGCCTACACTAATGAATATAACTGCAACCGCAGCCGCAACAGGGATAAGATAAGTGGATAATGAACGAATCCGTGGGCCTTCAATCTTCTCGCGCTCAACTATATTCTGAAACATCCTTTGCTCTAAAGCAGTGGGAGTCTCATCAGAAAGCTCGAGATAGGAGTCGTCAAACTCGTTATACCAATCCTCAAATTCCCGCTTTTCGTCTTCGGATATTGTTCCCTCCTGCCACTTTTTGGCAAGCTCCTGAAGGTACCTTTCTTTTTCCTGACCGGTCATTTATTGGCTGTTTATATAAGTAGCCGACCGGGAAAGATAAATCCCTTAGTGCAAGATCATTTTTTTTTAATAATTTTTTAGAGCATCGAAATAAGTAACACAAGGCTTGCTCCCAAGGCTCCACGCAAAGTCTTCCTGGCCTTTGCCAGATGGGCCTCAACTGTTTTTTCAGAAATATTTAATTCATGGGATATTTGATTCTGGCTATAGCCTTTCTCGTATCTAAGCCTAAATACGATCTGACATTTTTCAGGCAGCGAAAGAATGGTTTCCTGAAGTTGCTTTTCGAGCTCGTTAAGCTCTATAATCTGGACTGTTGAGTTATCATTTTCAGAGAAACTATATATAGCTTCTCTCTCGTAACTAACCTGCCTTGCCTTTTTGGCAAGGAGGTCTATCACCGTGAACTTCACAGCAACTGCAAAATAATTACTGAAAGCTTTAGTTAGTGTAAATGAATGCCTTTTCCTCCAAAGGTTGCAAAAGATATCTTGTACAACTTCCTCCGCTTCCTCAGAATTTTTTAAGCGATTTCGTGCAACAACATAGAGTTTATTCCAATAGCGGATATAGATCTCTCTGAATGCATCCTTATCACCTTCAGACAGCAATCCCGCCAGTTCCAAATCTGTTAATTGACTGTAAAGTTGCATCAGGATAAATTGGTTAGTATTACAACTATAACAAATATAATTAAAATAGGATTAAAAAGAAGAGCTAAAACGTTTTATAACAAAATTATTCCTAATTACTCATTTTTTATAAGCACGATATTAGCAAAGTGCGAGATGGGAATTTAGCCATTAAAATAAACCAGCTCCGTCTGCAACCCTGCAAGCCTCTAGCGCATTGGTCACATTCAACTTATGAAATATATTTTGTCGGTGACGATTAACGGTATGAAGACTTAGCGATAGCTTTTCTGCGATTTCTTTGCTTCTTCTCCCCAACTTTATTAATTGTAAAACCTCCTTCTCACGCAAGGAAAGGATTTCACTAAAGCTTGGTTCTCCAGGATCCACAATAGTACCGGTCCGCGTATTTAATATTACGCCCTTCGGTATTTCAAAACCAGGATGATCATACACCCTATTATATAAACAGAGGGCTAACCATGCACTTCCTTCTTCGGAACTACTAAGATATAGCAGCCGATGTTCGAGCAAAACATGTTTCCCTTCTTTATTACGCACCCTGAGCTTAGTCACTACCCTGTAATCGGGTCGTTCTGTAACATCAATAGTGTTCAACAACTGAAAGAATTGAAACTCCAGTCTGTATTTCTTCTGAAGATCTTCCGCATGAACACGGCTCAGTAATTCATCTTCCCAGATAGAATTGATTTCAGTCTTCCTTTTCAGAAGGCCTAACTGATCAGCTACCCCGCCATAATAAATATAGCTTTTTCGGGCTTTCATATCGCTCAACACACTGATGCAGTTTTCAAGCCTAGCGTAGAGCTCAGCAATAAGCTTAGCATTTGTCACCTGAGCTTCGAGTTCTCCGGAGACTTTAAATGACTGAGACAGCAGTTTGCTATCAAGAAATTTTCGAACGTTTTCCATTTTGGAAGTGGCTATAAATAACCATTGACCAGGCGCAAAATGCAGGATAAATTGCGAACAAACAAACATTGAAACATTTCAAGTTTGTAATTGGAAACAAAAAATTGATGAAACAACTTCTTTTCACATTAGCCCTGCTTCTTAGCCTTAACGAGATGAAAGCACAAAGCCTTGAAAAAATGCACTGGTTCAATGAACCAGAACGATGGGAAATAAAAAATAACAGTCTGATCATGCAGGTAACACCTAAAAGTGATTACTGGCGAATTTCGCATTATGGGTTTACAGTCGATGATGCACCTTTCTATTATGGTAATTACGGAGGCGAATTTGAGGCTAAGGTTAAACTTACAGGTGCTTACAAGGCTCGGTTTGATCAAATGGGACTAATGGTGCGTATAGACCATAAACATTACATTAAAACGGGTGTGGAGTTTGTAGACGGGAAGTTTAACATAAGTACTGTGGTAACACATGACAAAAGCGACTGGAGTGTAACACCATTAGATCGTGTACCTCCTTTCATCTGGATTAAAGTAGTTCGGAGATTAGACGCCGTGGAGATTTTTTATTCCATTGATGACAAGAATTATGTTATGACACGTAATGCACCTTTGCAAGACAATACACCGGTAATGGTAGGCCTAATGGCTGCATCGCCCGATGGAAACGGTTTCGAGGCAAAGTTTGACAACTTTTCTGTGAAGCATCTTCCAGATCAAAGACGACTGGAATGGCTTAAAAACCACCAGTAGCAGATCAAGGAGAACCTTTACGAGCAAAGCAGATCTTTTTTCAGTCCATAGTGAGTCTATAATGAGTCCGTAGTGAGTGCATAAATTCGTTAAAAAGTATAGACTTACTATGGATTTATTGCAGTATCATTATGAGCTGAAAAAAGACTCTTCACCGAAAGTTCTTCAAAAAATGTTTCCCGTCATTTTCTACTTAAACCAAGGCTGTTAACTTCCATCCCAATTAACCAAACCTGCTATGGGAACTTTTAAGAAAAACAAACTCAAAGGGAAGATTGGCAAAGTCGTCAGTAGAGAATTTTTAGGTATCGAGGTTGTGCAAGCCGCACCCGGTTCCTATGAAAACACTGTTTCTTCTCATATTAGCGCTCTGGAAAAAGGGATCGCCAGCACATCGGGTAAAATTATACGCGAACTATTTCTTCCCTTGAATTGCAAATTTGATACAAGGATGTATACTCGCTTCGCTGGAAGTCTTAGAAAATGTATCCATGAAAGTAAGAGTGCTACGGCTGGCAGAAGAGACCTCCACGATGGAGACCTCTCATATTTGATAGGTTTCCAACTTAACAAATTTTCTATCCTAAGCGAGGTAATGAGCGTTAGGCCAAAGGCTGAGCTACTTCCAGATAGCCGTATCAAAGTTAATATCGACAAGGTATTACGGGAGAAGGATATAAAGAACCTTCCTCCATATACTGACCCCATCATTAGATTTTTATGCTTCGCCGTTAACTTCCGGCACGAGAGAATGCGTTTCTTAAACTGTAAGGATTTTACTTTTGGCATTGGTGGTATACTAGAAGCACAGGAGTTCTTTATAGATATTGAGGTTCCTGATGGCACACTCTTATTCGTAACCTGTTCTCTTCACGTAACAAAAAACCTAGGTATTACAGGATATGAGACCGCTAATACGAAAAATTTTAGTCCAGCAGAGATAATTGGTGCATGGAATTTTGCTGATGGAAAATCCGACCATCGAGATTTCAATTTCAGCAATGCTGAGATAGATAACGAGCATTACCGTTGGGAAGAAATTTTAGGATATGAGGGAAAGAGACTTCTGGAAAAAGCAGCAGAAATACTTGAAAAGTCAGGACAGGAGAGTAACAGGAAGGTGAAAAAGCCGAAGGAGAAGAACCCCTTTCCATTCACTCGGTAAGCATTACGAGAACCCAAATCAGAATGATTTATTATCTGTGTAGCAGAAACCTCTCTGCTTCCGTAAAGACCATATGTTTAAATTGTTTCGCTTAGCTGCATTTGTAACCTTAATAGGACTTTTTAATGCTCATTGTAAAAAAGAAAATGAAACTGCGTTAGAAAAGCAAAAGGGCATCCACTATAAAGAAATTAACAGTACACTTAATTTCAATCAGACATCTGGTCTTAAATTAGATATCAATGAGGATGGGGCGTATGACTTTGAAATATATAAGGATAAGTATAAAACGGATATGGATAGCCTAAAAGGCTTCTTCGTAAAGAACCTTGCTGACCATAAGATGATAGAAATTAAGCTGACCCATAATCCTCTTTTTGACTGTATGAATCTCATGTCTTACTTAGGAGAAGAAGTTATTTCAGGATCATTAACGGAAGAATACTCCTGGGATTCGAAAAATGGATTACTTGCACTACGTCATGAGCCTAACCCTACTTTTATTGCCCGTTGGAGTGATGGCACGGCCAAAATAATGGCCGTTCGTTTATCGATTAGCGGGAAGACTCATTACGGTTGGATTAAGCTTCGGTATAGCAGAGAAAATAACAGTATTACGGTGGTGAGCTACGGTTACAACCGGGCAGTTGAAGGACCTATAAAGGCAGGACAGCAGCAATAAGATAAAAACCGTCATCTTTCACAAAAATTTCACCTACAGAAGCAACAGGGTTAGCGCTAAACGAATATCTTTGTTTAAGCCACAGAAACAAAAAGGGGACATTCTTTACCAGCGAGCTGGAGACTGGATGGCGGGACGCTTGTTGCACAATGAATACAAAACAAATTTATGACCGTACCGTTCAGGTAGGGTTGGTAACAGAACTCAGTTGTGCTGTTATCCTTGCTTTCAATATCATCCAGGGTTTATATATATCCGCAGCTATTCTTGCCGGTTTTATGTTTTTTGGAGGCATCTTACTCTTTGCAATTAAAGAAGGAAAGGTAAAATACACCAAGTTTCTTATTGTAGTGCTAGTAAACTTACACCTCCTGCTTTCCAGCTTTGCAGAAGGGCTCAAAATTGGTGGCTATGTATTCTTTCTACCACTTCTTTTTTCTATCCCATTTTTTGTAGAGAATAAGAAAAACTTTAACAAAGAAATACTGGGGCTCTCACTAATAACTGTTATATGTTTTTGTTCCTGTGTATTTCTTGGTCCCGAATACAGTTCATGGCAGAACATCTCGGCAGAACAGTACACTTCTAACTTTTATCTCAATACTATTACCGCTGTAGTATTGAGCAGTGTTATCTCATACTTAAGTGTCAGATCTGAGAGGAAGTTTAATGCTATCCTCAGAAGTGAAAAGAACTCCGCGGAAGTTCTTTACAAAGAATTGAAGCTCAAATCAGATGAACTTGAGAAAAAATCTGCAGAGCTAAAGCTCCACACAGAGAACCTCCAAAAGCTGAATATTGAGTTGGAGCAGGAACGAAAAAAGGCTGATGATGCAAATAAAGCCAAAAGTGAGTTTCTGGCAACCATGAGCCATGAGATCCGGACGCCAATGAACGGGATTATAGGGATGACGTCACTACTTGCTGAAAGCCCCTTGAACAAAGAACAGCAAGAATATGTAGGCACAGTAGCGAATAGTGGTCAGGCACTCCTTGCTATCATCAATGACATCCTCGACTTTTCCAAGATTGAATCAGGGAATCTTGAGCTGGAATCTATCGAGTTTAAACTCCGTAACACGATCGAAGATATCATCGACCTATTTGCTTTTACAGCTGAAGAAAAAGGGCTGGAATTGTTATATGTAATAGCTCCCGGCACTCCTCAATCTGTTATTGGAGACAGCCTTCGTTTAAGACAAGTACTATTAAATCTTCTAAGTAACTCGCTTAAGTTCACAAGAAAGGGGAAAGTTATTCTTTCCGTTGGATCTGTTAAGAACAGTAATGATGAAAATGAACTTACGTTCGAAGTTAAGGATACAGGTATTGGCATCCCGGAAAGCAAACGGCATAAGCTTTTCAACGCTTTCTCACAGGTCGACTCCTCTACCACCCGCCAATACGGTGGCACAGGTTTGGGCCTGGTGATCTGTCAGCGCTTAGTACAAATGATGGGAGGGCAGATTACTGTTGAAAGTGAAGAAGGTGTTGGATCAACATTTAAGTTTAGTATAAAAGCCCCTATTGGAAGCTTGCCAAGTACAGGAGAAGTGCAGGCTGCTATAGACAAGCGAGATCGGCAAAAGGAACACACCTTATCAGAGGAGATCGCCCTGCAGTATCCTTTAAATATACTGCTTGTTGAAGATAATTTGGTTAACCAAAAACTAGCTCTGCGAGTTTTAAATAAACTAGGTTATAACCCTGATCTGGCCAATAATGGACGAGAGGCGCTTGAGTTGGTCAGTTCAAAACAATACGACGTTATTTTGATGGATATCTTGATGCCCGAAATAGACGGCATAGAAACAACAAAACGTATTAGAGAATTCGATTTTAAACAACCCCATATTATCGCAATGACTGCTAATGCCTTCCCGGAAGATAAAGAGGCTTGTTTTTCGGCAGGAATGAATGATTACGTTACTAAACCGTTTAACCTTCAAACGCTTGTTCTCGCCTTGCAAGCAGCGTTTGAAGTCTTATCAGAGGTCTAAAATTCTTGGCGAGATTTACTGGCCCACTTTCAGCAAGCCGAGGGCTGTTCCCGTAGGCTGTCATTTTCCGGTCTATTGGCATTGCCCCAATCAGAAAGGGCGTGAAGTAACGGCTCCAGACTTCGGCCTAAGGCACTTAAACGATATTCTACTTTTGGGGGCACTTGAGGAAATACCTCTCTTTCAATTAAACCATCTTTCTCCAACTCCCTTAGTTGAAGTACCAGCACCCGTTCTGTTATCAGTGGTAATACGTTCCGCAACTCGCTATATCGCATGGCACCAGTAAGTAAACGGTAGAGAATTGCTGGTTTCCAACGGCCACCAATTACGTTCAAAGTATAAGCCATCCCACAACTATTATTAATAAGTATCTCATTTTCAAGATTCTTAGAACTTTCCTTTCTCATGCTTACATTTATGTTAGTACCTGATAAAATTGTACGTACAGGCAAATGTAGTGTCCTCAAATTAGCTTTGCAAGCAAACAAAAAAGATAGTTTTATGAACACATTAGAAAACAAAACAGCATTCGTAACCGGCGGCAGCCGGGGGATTGGAGCAGCAATCGTTAGAGCGCTTGCAGAAGATGGGGCATCAGTCACATTCACTTACTCCAATAGTGCAGAACAGGCAGAAGCCTTGATTGCCAATCTTGAATCAAAAGGATATAGGGTTAAAGCAGTGCAAGCAGACAATAGACAAAGGGGTGCAATAACTGCAGCCATAGAAGAATTGGTCTCATCTGAAGGTGGCCTTGATATCCTTGTAAATTCTGCAGGAACCTTTATTGTTAAACCTTTCGAGGAACACACATGGGAGGATTACGATCGGATTATGGCGGTGAATGTTGAAGCTATCGTTGAGGCTTGCATGGCGGCTTCAAAACTAATGTCCACGTCAGGCAGAATTATAAGTATTGGAAGTAGCATGGCTAAGAGAGTTTCTGCACCCATGAGTACCTTATACAGCATGAGTAAATCTGCCTTGGTAGGCCTTACAAAAGGCCTTGCCCGCGACTTAGGTACTAAGGGAATAACCGTTAATCTGGTACAACCAGGATCGGTAAACACAGAAATGAATCCTGAAACTTCGCCCTTTGCTGATTTCCAGAGAAGCTTGATGGCTATTCCTCAATTTGGCAAACCTGAACATATTGCTTCAATGGTCTCCTACCTGGCCTCTCCTCAGTCGTCATATACTACAGGTTCCATCATTGATATTGATGGAGGCTACCACGCTTAGGTTGCAAACTTGCATTTTTACGCCAGCTTGTGGCTGGCGTACATTTTCTACCTAATATTATGGTTTACAATGCCCTGCTTTTCATCTTTTCAATAGCAGTTTTGTATTTCTCTGTGTATCGGTTGGAGCTTTTAGCTAATTTCAAAGCTTCTATTTCCATTTGTTCTGCTTCGTGATAGAACTCCAGCTTGTATAACAAATGAGCTAACGTATCATAGGTTTCAGGTAGGGGCTCCAGTTTAACAGCTTGTTTACTCCATGAAAGAGCTTTAATTAAAAGATCCTTATTTGTAGAGGAGTTGTAAACGGTCCAGGCTGCATTATTAAGTTCCATTGGTGCTCTGGCAATTAATCCAGCACGGGCTCTTTTCAAAACAAGAGTACTTCTGTCCGAATTGTAGAGAGCAGGTCTTTCATCAGCTTCTTCCTCAACTTTGCTCTTTAGTTCAGGATACAAAGCCCGGTATTTTTTCACACTATCTGTAGTAACCGTTAAGTAATTTCTTTCAATAAGAAAAGTAATATGGTTTAGTAATTGTGACGTATCTTTTATCGCGCTGTAGAATCTCGTTAACTCCTTCTCATAAATATACTGCGCATAGCTATAATCCTTGCTGCTCCAAAGGCCGCGCGCATGCTCTGCCGATTTCATTCCCAACATCCGATCTTTCTTTTTTACTGCTGCAGTAAATGTATTAAAACCCGTACGGCTGTTTATTTCCATACGTTCTTTTAATGTGAAACGAGCCCAGGCGCTATCTCTGAGTGACGTCCTGGAAGTAATCAGATTATAAAGAGGACTACCGTATACCAACCCTGTATGAAGCAGAAAGCCAATAACAGGAATTGATGTAACAGACTTTAGAGGTAATTGCTGAGCATATTCTTCCGCCAGCCAATGATTAAAATATATGCCTAAACTCTCCCGTTCCTTTATATATGATTTCAAAAAGGTCGTATCACGGTTTCCTTTCTTGTACTCCTGAACATACCAGGGGAGCGCTCTCTCTTCCCTAAACTTCTCAGCAGCAATTTTGAAATGAGAAGTAAGGCTGTCTGCACTTTTAAAATTCGGAAAGAAACGATAGAAAAGCTCGCCTTCTCCATTTACAAATAAAAGCAGCGGAGTGCGCTCTACTGGATATTTCTTCTTAATAAATTGCCTTATTGTATCCTCATCACTTGGTACAAAGTTTATAAAGTTCTTATTGAGAATAGTTGTAATACCTTTATCCTTCCTGATATTGACAAAGCTTGTTGGTACAGGAATCTTTTCAGAAGGTATTAGCAAAACACAAAGTGGTTTATTCTCACTCTTCGCCTTAGTCAAGGCAGAGCTAAAGTTGTTACTTTCAATTTTTAATGATTGAGCCACCAAGTTCTGAGAAATAAGAAGAAGTAGGATAAGGCGGAAACAAGATTTCATTTAGTGAAGGTTAAGAAACAAACTTATTAAATTCATGAGACAAAAGAAAAATCTCCTCCATTAAAAAAATGGAAGAGAAGCTTTAAGAGAGAGTATAAGTTTGTTTATAAAGCACTGTTATTCAAACCAGCTAGCTATTTTACTAATCTTCAATCCATCTTTTGCGTCAGTAAACGTAAGACGGGTAAATTTGGAAAAGCCCTCGTACTTCTGATTTAACAGTACTACCATCTGCCCTTCTTCATTTTCCAGCATCTGATAAGCAGTAGAACAATTTTGTTCTGCCTTTCCCGCAGCCCTTATCGCCTTTACCAAATCTGCTTTACCATAAGTCTTTATTTCTGTTCCGCGAACGAAACGGTAAGTAAGCGAATTATCCAAAATTTCTTCTACCCCTTCGGAGTCTCCTAAGCTTATTGCCCTAACATATTTATTTACCCTGTTATCTATACTTGATTTTGTTGTAGTTGGGATATCTGCTGCGAAAGCGCTGAAGGATAATACCATAAATAATGCTGCTGCGATAGTAGATAGAGTTTTCATATTCTTAATTTTTAAATACTTTGTTTCGTTTTGATGAATCAAAGGTATTGCAGAATATAAAGCCAGAGAATAAGAATTAGGCCGGTAAATAGGTCTTCCCGGTAAAGCACCGAAAGAAGTCGGTGAATTTTTTGAATTGATCTTTCACCGTTATCAATTAAAGGAAGAGCAATGCTAATATAAAGACGCAATTTAAAAAGTTTGATATTGATAAAGATCGTAGAGTAGATTTGGCACTATTTTAACCTTGTAATTAACTGCTTCCGAATTCTGCTCAGAGTTTCAGGAGTTATCCCCAGGTAAGAAGCTATCATCGTCTGTGGGAAACGCTGTAAAAGGGCAGGATAAGTATTCTCGAGCTCCAGATACCGTTCCTCAGCGGAAAGACTAATGGAAGCGTGCATTCTTCGCTGACCGGCAATCATACCTCTTTGATCCATTACCTGTATCATTCTGTTTACTGCAGGAACAAGGGATCTTAATTCCTGAATAGATTCATTTGTTACCAGAAGTAACTCTGTATCTTCAACAGCATCAATATTATACTTACTAGGAGTAAGCATAACAAAGCTTTCATAATCACCTGCCCACCAATTTTCGATACAAAGCTTTACAATGTGTTCATTACCAGATTGGTCTACGGAATACTGGCGCATACTACCTTTAACAATAAACCCCGTATACTTACACACATCTCCTTCCTGCAGGAAATACTGACGCTTCCTAAAACGTTTAGGTTTGAAGGCATCCAGTATAAGAGTAAATTCTTCATCTGTTATATCAATAGATGAATATTCAGTGATGTAATTTCGGAGACTGTTGTACATGGCCAAAGAAAAAGAAAGACCAATATCCTATTTTTTTGCTTAAGTAGAAGAAAACAAAACAGCAATGATTCTACAAAACAATACCTACACGAAGAGCCTTTAAACCATTAACGCCCTGAAGCTCTTCTAAATCGAGCTCCTCCAGATCATGCTCAAGAATACCCTTCTCCTGCAATCTATGGATGTAGGCTTTATATTCATCCTTTTCTGCTTCGTGAGCGTAAACAATGGCAATTTTTTCTGGCTGCGTAAGTCTTTCATCTGTACCATCAATATGCACTTTGTCTATACGTTTCTTAACTACCTGATAGCGTATGCTATATCCACCATCTACGTCAAATCGCTTCTCGTCGTTACGATAACTGATATCAATAGGATGAGAATGGACAAAAATCAGCTGAGTAGTAAGAAGGGGTTTAGGGAGCGTAGGAGCAAGACGGCTAGTTATCCGCCCTATCTCTGCCATGCTTTTAACCTGCCACAACCTAAACGCTTCTAAATGATTTCTATTAAAAGCCCGCTCTGGAACGATAGATTGTCCCAGGTAAATATCGTACTCTACACCATCTGTTCGAAACTTATCAAAGTAATGAGAATATTCCCTTTGAAGATCTTTCTGATCTTTCAAAAGGGTCTGATTGATCACTGCGTTAACTTTTTGCATCGATAGTTCCAGTTCCCTGCGGTTTTTATGTAAAATACCTTTACTGTGAGAATTCTCGATAAAGTAGTCATTAATCACTTCAGCTGCCGGTTTAGAACGTTCTGCTATGGCAGAAAGAACCGGATGTATGTCGCTTTCCAGAACATGATTAAATTGATGTTCGTCTTTTCCTGATTTGTAGTCATCAAAATGCTGCCGCCAATCCGGAAGACGCTCCTCTAGCTCCTCGCCCTCCTTCAAATTTATTAATAGATCAAAAGTCCTCTCGAGGTGATTTATAGTCTGGCTTAGATCTTCGAATGCTGCTTTATTTCTTTCGACAGTAGATTGCCTGATATCAATAGCTCCATAAAAAGGATATAAATCCTTAAAGACAATTCGAGCTGGCTCCTGGCTATGTTCCTGCATCTGTTTCCAAACAGCTTCGTTAAATTTCCATTTGACAGAAGTTTTTAAGGATGTATAATTATCCCTTACTGCATTATCAATCGTGTTTTGGAATTCCTCTCCAGTTTGCTCCAGTAATTGTGCAACATAAGGAAGCGCAGGCTTCAACCTATTTGTCAACAATTTAGATAGCACAATTTGCTCTTTCGAATACAATTCAAGGGCGCCTATCATTTTTTTCTTAAACAATATAGGTACAAGTGCGAATGCTTCTATACCTGATTGTCTTAATATTCTTCTAAGCACTGGGTCACCACTACCCTCCCCAGATAAATTGTTTAGAAAGATTGCTCTTCCATTATTTCTATATCTTTCTACATGCTCGTGAAAATAGTTCTGCGAAACCCTGTAACTCCGGGCAGACGACATTAAAATGCTGTTGGTACAGCTTTCATTTAAATAAACTGTTTTACCATTAAGCTGCAAGAAAGGAAGCAATCCAAAATCTACGTGAGCAGTTCCAACCAGAGATTGGAGAGCAAGATTCAAAGCTTCGTAGTCAAGTTCTAACGTTTGCTGAACGAGAATATCCTTGAGGCTCTCTATGGCGTGTTCAGAAGTGATATCTTCAAGTTCAAGAATAGAAAAACCCTTAATACTAAAAGAGGAAAGAGGTAGAATTTTCTCTAGTTTCTCCTGACCATCGACCTCCCACAGCCAACTCTCTAACTGTTCGGGGCTTACTTTAGGCAAAGGTTCATGATGACTAACCTGAATAAAGCGAGTGTCAATATTAACCTTGTAATATATAGGCTGATTGTTAAGTGGATTTACTGTTTGAATATAGGAATCACTATTAACACCGGCAGATATATTAAATAACTTTTGAAGTATAACCCGATACATAAAAGCCTTCTCTTTATCTGAAAAAATATTTTTTGCATCGAAGGCTCCAGCTATAGTGCAATTTGATTCACACGCATGAAAATTATAAAATGCATCAGTGCTAAGCAGGACTTTCGAAGGAATTGGAGTTGCCAAAGCCCATAAATGATCATCTTCTGCAGACACAAGGGGCGTAAGAAACATGTAGATGAGCTCCAACAACTCGGTGTATTTGCTCAGTTCTTCTACTTTAATTTCCTCTACTATATCTAGTTCTCCTTTGAATTTACTGGCCAGGCTTTTGTAAAATGATGCTTTAACTCCTTGTCCTGCCGCTAAACCTTCCATGTATGAAATGAAGGGTTCAAAAGAAATACTACTGCCAGGATGATTAATTTCTTTATCGATTAGGCTTAGATCTAGTATTTCTGTTCTCATAAAAGCATCAATTATTATTTACAAATATGCTGATTGCAGCCTTTACATACGTAATACTTAAGCAAATAGATGCAGAAACCTGTAATGGACTGACATCCCGTAAATACCATGCTATTATATGAGTAAGGAGTTTCATATTGATCTGTGTTTGCTTACAAATTTCGTTTTAACACGAATTGAAAAGGTTACCACAGATCAAAAATTGACATTGATATAAGTCAAGATGACGTAGAAAATTGAGATGCGCTCTGCTTCAGGTATTCGTAGATTTCGTACTGCGAACTTAGGGGCTCCGTACCCCTGTCCAAAGTAAGATTTCGACCGTGTGCGTCTATTTCAACAGCTTGCATATTGTCTCTTAATTGAAAATTCAATAATCGCCGAACTGTTTGCTTAATATCCTCGTCGTACAATGGGAAGCAAACCTCTATTCTTCTATAGATATTCCTATACATCCAATCTGCCGACCCCATATAAATTTCGGTATGACCGTTATTAGCAAAGACAAAGATACGGCCGTGTTCCAAATACCTGTCAATAATCCTCCTGACTGAAATATTTTCACTTAGCCCGGGAAGGCCCGGAATTAAACGGCATATTCCTCGAACGATCAAAATAACTTTGACCCCTGCCTGAGAGGCTTGATAAAGCCTCGCGATAAGCTTCTCTTCTTCTAGATTATTCAGCTTGATCATGATCTGGGCCTCCAGACCCTGCTTTGCATGGTGTATTTCCCGGTCAATTAGTTGAAGAAAACGTTCCTGCAAATTAAATTGAGCCACCATCAAATGCCTGAAGTCAATGAAATCTTCAGCTTCCGGCTTTCTTCGCTTCTCAAGGAAAAGAAAAAGTTTCTCTACCTCGGTAAGCATATCAGAATTAGAGGTAAGCAGGATATGATCAGTATAAAAATTTGCGGTTACTTCATTGAAGTTACCAGTGGAGAAGATTCCAACATTCCTGCCATTTCTTCTGGTAACGAGAGCAATTTTAGCATGTACTTTTAATGAAGGGATGCTATAAATGATCTTTATCCCCGCAGCTTTCATTTTCTTTGACCACTTAATATTATTGGCTTCATCGAACCGTGCTTTCAACTCCACAAATACTGAAACCTTCTTCCCATTTTTAGCCGCTGTAATCAAAGCATTCGCAATTCTTGAGTCCGTAGCAAGACGATAAACGGTGATATAGATATTATCCACTGAGGGATCAGCAGCCGCCTCATTGAAAAATCTTACTACATTATCGTAAGATTGAAAAGGAGCGTTAATTAGGATATCTTTTCCTGCAATCATGTCCAGAAGCAGTTTTCCTGAGTCGACAACAAAAGGAACTGCAGGCCATTTATTAAAAGACAGCTTGCTGTTTTTTACCGGGAAGGATGACAAGTCTTTCAAATTGTGGTATCTGCCTCCTTCAACAAGGGTAGCTTTTTCAAACCTTAAAAATTCTACGAGGATATTCAGGCTTTTAGCAGGAATCGAAGCATCGTATAGCAGGCGGGTTGCAAAACCATAATCCCTTTTCTCAATTTGCTTTTCAATTTTCTCAGCCAGATCACCTTCGTATTCATCTGCAATATCTAATTCGGCATCACGTGTAACTTTAAATGAATACACTTCCTTAAGATGCTCAAATCCTGGGAGTTTCGAAAGATTATACCTGATTATATCATCAATAAAAACAACATAATGTTTCTCCCCCGAAGACAGGTACCAAAAACGGGGAACATTTTCAGATGGGATAACTATGATGAATGCTTTCTCCTCATTCGACCCGTCCAGTGTAATGGCAAGCTGATAGAGCTTGTTATTCTCTGGAAAAAAAGATTCACTTTCGCTTATTGGTACAATTTGAAGGAAAGCAAGAAGATGAGTGAAAAAATAGTCCTCTGCCCGTGTTGCAACTTCATCAGGTAATCCTTGTTTATAGATAAGCTCTATTCCATCCTCATTTAAGCGTGGAATGATCCTTTCTAATATTTCCCCATAGAAACGCTGCTGAATTGTAATCGTTTCATTAATAGTATCTATAACATCGGGCAAAACCAGCAACTCATCCCTTGAAGCTTTCTTTTTATTAATCTTGCTTAAAGCGCGAACAGCGGGCATACGAACGCGGTAAAATTCATCCAGGTTGCTTGAATAGATCGACAAAAATTTTAGCCGTTCCAATAAAGGGATATATTCCTTCGCCGCTTCGAGTAAAATACGTTCATTGAAAGAAAGCCAGCTAAGGTCCCTGTTAAAAAACGAGGATAGAGGTAAGCTCATAGATCAATTTGTCTGTTTGTTGCATCTCCCTGCCGAACAATAGTATAGCAGAATAAGTTTTAAGCAAAAACGCTGAGGTTTGCAGATTTCATCCTAACATACGTGTTTAGTTTATTTATTGTAGTCAATCTTTCCGTAGTGGCCGTTGAAAAAACCGCTATAAGCTTCAGCAATTTCGCCGCGGGTATTCATAACAAAAGGCCCTTCAGCTACGATTGGTTCCTCGTATGGAGCGCCGCCAAATAGGATAATGTGCCCCTTCCCGGAACCTTTATTAGCCAAATGAATTTCATCACCAGCTTCCTCAAATGCGAGCAACTCACTTTTTGCAAATACCTGGCTGTTCACTGAAATCCCTTCTGCTGGAAGAAAAATAGCGTACTCTAAACCCATTTCAGCTCCAAAAATATACTCTGACTGAGGATCTAGTTGAATATGGTAGATAAAGTGTGGAGTATAGGTTTGAACTGGAGAGCTTTTGCCTTCAAATTCTCCTATAATTACTCTTATTGTCCCACCTGTAATACTCAGCTCAGGCACATCTTCCGACTGTAAACCAAAGTAAGCGGGATCTTCAGCTTTATTTTCAGAAGGAAGGTTTATCCAGAACTGTAAGCCATGAAAGACGCCTCCTTTTTGCTGAAACTCCGGTGTAAAGCCTTCATCGTGAATAACTCCGTTGCCTGCTTTCATCCATTGTGCCCCCCCTGCTTTAACAATTCCATGATTGCCTGCGCTGTCGAAATGCTCCAACTCTCCATTAAAAAGATAACTGAAGGTTGCTATTCCACGGTGTGGATGAGCAAATTTTCCATCATTGGGAGAAGGTGTTGTAGGATATTGATTATAGGGATAAATATGATCGAGAAATACAAAGGGGCCAACAGCATGGATATATCGATTAGGTAACACGCGATTAACCTTTAATTCTCCTACCAGAGCATCTGTTCCGCCGTAAACGGCTGCAATTCTTTTTTCCATGGCTTCCTATGTTTTGTTGTTTTGTATACCACAAAGTTGCTTCCCGGCAACCATCTTTACCATGAGGTATGCTAAGAAAGACTATTGACAAATGTCAAGTGAATTGTTAGACTTCAGATAAATTCCTAGGGCCCTCGTAATATTTTCAGAACGAGAACTCTTTGCATCTACTGGTGTTTAAAAGAATTAGTATCATTTTTTAACATATGTCTTCTAATCCTCTTATCCCTGCTACAAACCCAAGCGATCCATACAATAGACAGAGTCAAACCTTTCCTGTATTAAGAGATGATCAGGTTGAAAGGGCCAAGCCTTTTGGAACAATACATACCTATTCAAAAGGCACCATTCTTTTTGACCGGGGTGAAAGAAGTGTAGATTTTGTAATTGTACTTAGTGGTTGTATTGAAATTTACGAACATGTTAAAGATGGAACACGGGTAATTACGGTTCATGAAAAGAACGAATTTACTGGAGAACTAGACCTGGTTAATGGAAGGGAAATACTGGTAGGGGGCCGAATGGGCGCTGATGGAATAGTACTTAGAATTAGCAGGGAGCAGTTTAGAAAACTAATAGCAGCCGAATCAGATCTAAGCGAAACTATTCTTCAGGCTATCATTTTAAGAAGACGCGGATTAATTGCTCATAATCAGGCATCTGTTACCATTATCACCTCAAACCATTCTGCTGATCTTTTAAGGATAGAGCGATTTCTCAAAGGCAATGGTTATCCACTGGAAATTATAGAATACACGGATCCCCTGGCGACGACTTACATAGAAAAGTATGATATTAAAGAAGAAGACCTCCCTTCTGTATTTCTATATAATCGCAATGAGCTTTTGAAAAGACCAGGCAATTTGAAACTGGCTCAAGCACTTGGATTATCGGAGGAAATTAAAGAAGATCATATATACGATGTAGCTATTATAGGTGCTGGGCCTGCCGGCTTGTCCGCAGCGGTATATGCAGCAAGTGAGGGCTTGAGCACTGTGTTAATTGAGTGTGAAGCGCCCGGCGGCCAAGCTGGAACAAGTTCCAAAATTGAGAATTATCTGGGCTTCCCATTAGGTATTTCTGGAGAAGACTTGTCAGGGCGCGCTCAGGTGCAGGCGCATAAGTTTGGGGCCACCATTGCTCTACCTTATGTTGTTGAGAATATTGATTGCAGTACGAGACCCTACAAACTTTCGCTTGACCATCATTGCCGAATCCAGAGCCGTGCTATTATTATAGCTTCTGGTGCACGTTATAGCAAATTAAATTTACCCGAGGAAGAGCGTTTTGAAGGAGCCGGAATTTATTATGCAGCTACAGCAATGGAGGGTGATATTTGTAAAGACGAAGAGATTATTGTTATTGGCGGGGGAAACTCTGCAGGTCAGGCCGCCGTATTTCTTACCCGCTTTGCCAGCCATGTTCATATTCTTATCCGGAGAGAAGGCCTGGAGGCAACCATGTCTGATTATCTTATTCAGCGCATTAAAGCGTCCGGGAGAATTTCAATTCACCCATACACTGAAGTTACAGAACTTCGGGGCGAACAGTCCCTTGAAGAGGTGACATGGAAGAACAATCAAACAGGAGAAACCGAGAGTAAATCTATCCGGCATCTCTTTCTGATGATAGGAGCTTTGCCTAACACTAGTTTTATCAACCGCTGTTTATTACTTGATAAAAAGGGATTTGGTGTTACTGGCCAGGCAGCTGCAGAATCGGAGTCATGGACATTGCAGCGGGCCCCGATGATGTTAGAGACAAGCATTCCTGCAGTTTTTGCTGTTGGAGACGTACGGTCTGGTTCAACAAAGCGCGTAGCATCTGCTGTTGGAGAAGGAGCCATGGCCGTTAGTCAGCTACACCAGGCTTTGGTTGAACTGGCAGATATGGGATAGATTTAATCGTTAAAAACCACCCTCGTCCTGGAACTGATCCTGGTTATTACTTCTATCAGATTTCTTCTTCTGCGGTAAGTCGGACTTACCGAAGCGGTAGCTAAATGTGAGCGTAGCCATTCTTCCCTGCATCCTTCTTTGAGATTCTCGCGAGAACAAATAGGTATCCGTTAAGAAACCCCATTTTCTTGTATTAAATACATCCCTCATATTAAAGGAGAGACTGCCCTTTTTATTCATAATGTCAAGACGTAAGGCCGCGTCGGTTCCCCACATCGCCTTACTTTTTCCCTGCGCAGTTACACGAGGTGCATCATAGTTAGCATTAATCTGACCTGACAGAACCTTGGATAATTGAAAATTACTGATGATGTTGGAGTTCCAGTTTAAACCGCTGTTTGGTTGTATATTATTCTCCGGACTACCAAAGAATTTATTATAGAAAAGATTAGCGTTTGCCGTTATATTAAATCCCTTGGAGAATTCAATTCGACCAATCAGTTCAAGTCCCGCTGCCCTATTTCTGGTAAGGTTTATAAATTGAGTGAGTGTAGTTGCGCTATCGATAGAACTTTGAACCCCCTCTACAACATCATTCACCTGCCGGGCGAAAGCCGAGGAAGTAAGGGTAAATGCACCAAAAGATCTCATATAACTTAACTCAAAAGAATGAATATCCTCTGGCCGAAGATTTGGGTTTCCAACACGAATATTATTAGGATCAGAAAGGTCACGAAAAGGATTTACCTGCCATCCCCGCGGCCTGTTAACTCTGCGGGTATAACTTAACTGAAGCTGATTTCCCCCGCCTAATTTTTGTGTTAAAAAGACACTGGGATATATTCTAAAGTACTTTAGGTTTCCAGGTTGGGATGTTTTTTGAAAGGTTGTAGTATCTACGCCCTCATAGGTAGTATTGAGATAAGCTTGTTCTGCACGAAGACCTACCTGGAACCCAAATCTTTCTGTAATCTGATTTTGGTAGCTTCCATATGTAGCATGGACTATATCTTCCAGAGAAAAATCGTTGGTTTGAGTATAATCAGTTCGGTAGCTATTCGTGAAGACGTTGAACGTTCTGGAAAGCTGGGATGCATCTTCACGGCGTATTGTCGTTCTATAGCCTGTTTCCAACTTTTGAGTCTTGGTAAGTGGTATAGTATAGTCAACCTGAATATTATAATTCTTAGCAAGCTCATCTCCGTCGTTCGTTCGCCTGTCTAAACGACTTGCCAATGGAGTGCCGTTTGCCGCAAAAAAATTCTGTTCCAGGCTCTGAAACTCATCCTCGCTACTTCTTCCTAGGCTCATGTTTGCAGTCAACTCCTCGCCCTGACGTTTGAATTTCCGGCTAAAATCCAGATTCAAATCGTATCCGGTATCTTTATCGTCTTCCTGTGATGTTCTAAAACTTGTGCTATCCCTGCCGTTGTTAAAGTTCCTATAGAAATAGTTGATATCCTCATCCCTATCTCCGTTTCTCACATTAATGTTTCCGGAAAAGCCTATCGTTGTTTTATCATTGATATAATAGTCTATTCCTGCCTTAGCAGTATTTCCTGTGTTCTGCCTTTTGCCATCCAGGCTATTATTAATAGCGCTATTGTTGTTAAAAAACAGCGTGTTATTGTACCCAGCTCCTATTCGAGTGCCGTACCGAAAACTGTAATTGCCATAAACGTTTACATTTCGATCGCGATAACTCAAATTAGCATTAACATTGTAATTGTCCCGGTTACCCGCAGAAAGGGAGACTGCACCATTGATGCCCACCTTTTTATTTTTCTTTAATACAATATTTATAATTCCGGTCTGCCCCTCGGGATCATACTTGGCAGAAGGGTTTGTAATAAGTTCGATGTTCTCAATTGAGCTAGCTGGCAGCGATTGCAGGACTGTTGCTATATCACCTCCCCCAATGGCGGAAGGCTTTCCATCAATTAATACCCGTACACTTCCAGAACCGCGTAAACTTACATTACCATCAATATCTACAGCAACAGTAGGTACGTTGGCTAAAAGGTCTGTAGCTGATCCTCCTTCACTAACAAGACTTTGCTCTACATTGAAGACTTTGCGATCAATACCTAATTGCATATTGCTTCGCTGCGCCTGAACAACCACTTCTTTCAACACATTAGCTTTTCCCTGGCTAAGCTGAATCGCGCCGAGATTAATTAGAGGAGTAGTTTGAGACAATACTAAACCAGTGCGACTGAAAGGGTTAAAACCCACAAAACTTATCTTGAGGGTATAGTTTCCTAAAGGTAGATTGCTAAAAACAAAATCACCATCTGTTCCTGACCTTGTCGATTTGACAGTTTTTCCACTTTCAGGATCCACTACTACTACAGAAGCAAAATCAACGGGTTTGCTTGTATTGGCCTCTACTACTTTTCCTCTTATGCTTCCTTCTGATCCTGTTTGCGCTGTAGCAGGCAACAAGGCTGAAAAAAAGGCAATTAGGAATACCAAAAGAGCTTTATTAGATTTATAGCTATTCATAAATTTATGGTCGAAAACGGTTAGCATTCTCTCAAAGAACGTGCAAAGAAAAGGGTAATTTCCCAATGGCTACGGGGGTAACTGCTTTATTACAACGTGAAACATGCATCCTAGTTAGATTATAAGGAAAGAGCCGGGGATGGACCCCAGCTCTTAAGTGTTTCATAGGTATATGTAAGTGATGTACTCCCATATGCCAGAACCGTGCCATGACACGGATTATACTTGCGAATTTCTTTTCAAATCCTCTTTAGAAGGCATATTGTGTCCTGCTTTTAGTACTCCTGCTTCGGTTCGTATGCATCGAAAACTAAGAGTGCAGTACTTCTGTACTCCATAACGAAGCTGTGCCAATTACATAAGCCTTTTCTCCCAGGATGGCTTTAATAATAGGAGTCTTAAATCCCATAGATTGTACGTGATTTGTTGCTATATCAAAGAAAAAACGGTTAGAGCTTTCCATCTGTCCTCCGATACATATAGCTTCAGGACGTTCGTCGTGTATTATTCCAGCAATAAACTCTCCTAAGTTGGTTCCGAACTCTATAAAGGTCTGTTCAACATATTGGTTAGCATTTCTTTTCATTTCTACAAGATCAGCTACTTCTAATCCAGTTAGTTCATGGAAGCGTTTTAGTAGCCATCGTTGTGATAAGTAATCCTCTGCTATTGACTCCCCAAAAGGTGATTTCCATAGATTAGCATCCTCCACTATACCTTCTTTATATCTTGCTGTACCTAAGCCTACTCCTAAGGTTATTCCAAAAGATTTTTGATATCCTCGCACCGCTCCGGCAAAGACCTCACCCTGAAAAAAACATGCATCTACGTTTCCTATTCTGATATGCTCTTTTGGCAGAAGCAATTTATCACCCAAAACTTCTTTCAAATTAAGCTTATAAAGACCGCCATACCGCTTAGGGTCGTTACCCAGATAAATGCCGCTTTCATAATCAAGTAAATTTGGAATTCCAATTCCAATCCGGATATTACCAGACGTTCGATGAGCTAAAACCTCACGAAAGCAATCAGCCCATGCATCAATAATCTCATCAGCCTCACCAGATGGGTTTACTCGCTTTCGACGTAATGTTTGATCTATCACTCTACGTGTTTGAAAATCGACTATCCCAGCCGAAATGTAGCGGTCTTCAATAGCCGCACCGATAATGTTTAGTTCTTCGCGTGACTGTGTCATTTATTCTACTTAGGTTCTTAATAGGAATGCTTCACCTTCATTTCCTGTAACTAATGTTTTAGAAATAAAAGCAAATAGTAGTTTATTAAATTGTTAGATAGTTAGCAGAGGGCCAACGTTGGCATAAAAATAACAAATATTTCGTAATCCTATCAATAGAGCTTGGAAGTAAAAATAAATTTAACCGATTGAAGTAAAAATTTCCTATTGATCGATCTGAGCAATAAAATGAAATTATATAACTCTTTTGGTAACATTTTTTCTGGAGGGCCGTATAAATCCCTAACCTTGCACGTCCATGGATATCTACACTTTTCTATCACTTTCTAAAGAAGAACAAGCTAACGCAATTGCTGCTACTGACTGCCTTTCAGAACGCCAAGAGGCATTGTTTAAAGTGAAGTTATATGCGATGTCAGACTTTTATGTGGAGATGTTTTGTACTGAGGGAGAAGGAGAAGTTGTGAAATTTAAAGCTTTCAAAAGTCGGAGACTTCTGGTACCCTATTTAGATAATTTTATGGCTTCAGTATTAGCTTAAACGAAGCTAAAAATAGCTTCGCTTAGCCAACACCATATTATTTAAATCGTAGTGTTTTTTCCAGTCTTGACCCACTTAGCCACTTCAACAGTTCTCTCAGCCTGATGAGCAACAGCGTCTTGGGTACCTTGCTGAATTGCATCCTGTGTAACAGTAACACTCGTTCCATAAGGATTACCGCCAGCTCCAAAAATAACCTGGGAAGTATATCCAGGAGCAGCAATAATTGCTCCCCAATGAAACATGGTTATATAAAAAGACAATAAGGTGGATTCCTGGCCTCCATGCGGATTCTGAGCACTAGTCATTGCACTTACTACCTTATTGGCTAGTTTTCCCTGAAACCACAACCCGCCAGTCGTATCAATAAATGAACGAAATTGAGAAGGAGGATTTCCAAACCTTGTTGGAAAACTGAAAATCAAAGCATCCGCCCATTCCAAATCCTCAAGAGTTACAGTTGGTACACTTGCGGTAGCCTGAACATGTTCAGCCCACGCGGGATTGGATTGAATGGCAGCATCCGGAGCAGTCTCGGCTATTTTCAAGATCCGTGCTTCTGCCCCTGCCCGCTTTGCTGCTTCCGCGGCCCATTGTGCCAATTGATAATTTGTACCTGTAGAACTGTAATAGATTACTGCAAGCTTTACGTTTTCCATAAATTTTTTCTTATTGTTTAGTATGAACAGCAAAGCATAGCGAGGGTTTTTATTGAAAGTCTAAATTGTTTTTATAGACATAAAGAACTTGCGGGCAGGATCGCCATCCGAATGAAAGGCATGCTAATGAAGGTTCTCCTGAAAGTTCAATTTTGCACATCTTTTATTATTGAAAAACGTATAAAGCCGGATATCATTAGCTATTATTAACGCATGAGCGAAAAAGGGAAAGAAGATCAAAGACTAGCTGCTACCAGACGGTATCTAAATTTTCACATAAACCGGGAGAAAGAGTTAGAGGACATTACGATGCTTGCTTCCACAATCTGCCAGGCTCCTATTGCATTGATCACCTTAATGGATGAAGATGTTCAATTCATCAATGCGCAGACGGGGGCAGACATCAGAGAAATGCCACGAAAAACTTCTTTTTGTACGCACGCTATTGAACAGGATACAATAATGGAGGTGAAAGATGCCTCGCTGGATATCCGTTTCGCGGATGCCCCGGTTGTTGCTAATGATCCTCACATTAGATTTTACGCCAGTGCTAACCTTAGGTCATACGATGGTTACAACGTTGGAACTTTATGTGTGTACGATGTATCTCCTAAAATTCTGACTGAACAACAAAAGCAACAGCTGGAAGTTCTTGCCAAGCAGGTAAGCCATATTATGGAGCTAGACCGGACATTGAAACAGTTACAGGCTCAGAACGATATACTAAGAGAAATTGCATGGGTTCAATCTCACGAGCTACGGTCTCCTGTTTCTGCTATCATAGGTCTCGTCGCTGCTTTCAAAGAGAATGATTACGCAGTAGACAAAGAATATTTTCTACTGCTTGAAGAAGCTACCATTCAACTTGATGAAAAAATCAGAATGATTGTAGACAAAACTAATTCCATATAAAAAAGAAGGGTTGTTTGAATAATTCAAACAACCCTTCTTTTTAAATACTATTATTTGTTACCGACCGCCTAAGCTGGCTGACACGGTGTTTCCTGGCTTACCAATAGACTTATAAGAGCCTGATCCTTGAAGAATAGAGGCAAGCAAATTTCTGTTTACCAGAACTCCCGCAGCAGCCTTCAACTCTTCATCATACTGAAAGCTTTGTTCGATCCTTCCTTTTTGAAAGCCATATCTTCCGGCAATTTCCGTTTCCAGTATCCTGCGAACTTCTTCTTTGAACTGTGTAAGATCGTTCTTCTTGCTAAAAGACACTTTATTTTTTAAAGCTTCGAGCTCAGCTTTAACTTCTGACAATTTGTTCTCCTTTTCAGCCTCCGCGCGCAACTCATTCAACAACTTTTCGGTTCTGGTACTATAGTCTATATTTTTATCAGCTACAAAAGTTATGAAACTATCGTAATCTGCTTCAGTCAGCTTAAAGGCCTTGATATTTCCGATAGAGGGCTTCTGTTTTCTATAACTGGTTGCAAAGTCAAAGATGTAATATTTACTGAGAAGAGTTTGAGTAATAGGGCTCAATTTAATAGGATTGACTGCAACATCAGGATATATACCACTTCCATCAAATACCGACCTGCCATTTTTAGTTTTATATTCTGTTATTAAAGAGTCCGCAACCTTCTCAACACTACCATCTACTCCCCTATGTGCATAATCAAGAGCTTGGATACATCTTCCTGAAGGCGTGTAATATTTAGCTACAGTAACCTTTATAAGACTATTGTAGGGCAGATTAAAAGTCTGTTGTACTAATCCTTTTCCAAAACTTCTCTGCCCGACAACTACAGCACGATCCAAATCTTGCAGAGAGCCGGCAACAATTTCTGCCGCAGAAGCAGAGCGGCTGTTAATAAGAACAACCAAAGGAAGTTTAGCAGCTAAAGGACCGTCGAATGTTTTGTAGCTAATTGTCTTTTCCTTATTTCGCCCCCTTTGGGTTACAACTGTAACATTTGGATCAACAAACAAGTTGACGATCTTTACAGCTTCCTGCAAAATACCTCCACCGTTTGAACGAAGATCAAGCACCAGGCCTTCTGGGTTATTCTTGAGTATTTCTATCAAAGCTACTTTTACCTCGGAACTAGAATTTTCGAGGAACTTATCAAGTTTTATATACCCAATATTATTAGCCACCATACCAGAATAGGAGACGTTTGTTTGCGTGATCTCTTCTCTTTGTAGAGACTTTTCGAGGATACCCTCACCTGTTCTGTTAATCGTAATTTTTAAGGGGGTATTCTTTGGCCCTTTAAGCATTGAGCTTACTTGCTCATATAGCTTGCCTTTTAGCGATACACCGTTTATCTGAACAAGTTCATCGCCTGCTCTTATATCTGACTTTTGAGCAGGGAAACCTTCGAATGTATCAGCAATGATAAATTTGCCATTCCTGTTTTGAACACTAGTACCGATACCACCGTACTGTGTACTAACATACTTCATTTTGTAATCCTCAATATCCGATTCCTGTACATACTCGGTATAAGGATCAAGGCTGTCCAGCATGGCATCTACCCCTGTTTTCATCAATGTAGACGGGTTAATATCATCTACATAGTTTAGATTAATTTCTTTATAAAGGGAAGCAAAGATGTCAATGTTCTTGGAGTACAGAAAGAGATCTTCCCGAAAGGAAAAAGAAAATACAGCTAAACCTAAACAAGCGCCAATTACAGAATTTTTGAACAAGCCTTTGCGTTTTTTCATAAATGTTTTCCGCTAAACGTATCATTAAAGCAGATACGTAAATTTAAAATAATAGATGATTATTTAAAATGGGTAAAACCATTTTAAAGCCTTTACGAAAAGACGATCAAAAGGTTATGAAAAAACGGTGTCCTTGCGACAGGAATTAAAGAATGTTCGTATCTATATTGGCTAATCCTTTCTTCAAGGTAAACACAACATATTCCCTCTTCCTTTTTAACCTCACCATTAAATGCTGTATCAACTTCTCTTCCTCTCCTGGTAAATAGGCCAAATCTTCATCTGAAAGATCGCGATACTTACGTCTAACCTTCAATTTTAGTCTATCCCAGTCTTCTTTACTTATTGTGATTTCTGCCATAATTCTCTTTCATAAACGCCGCCTACAGGCAGCGGAAGTATATCAGCCTTTATTGGAAAAAAACCTGATGTTCTACTGTGACAAAAGTAAAAAAATAAGCGTCTTATTGTAAAGTAAATCCTTGTGTTGGCAAGCAACTTTTATAATCTAAGTTTGTTCTGAAGAAACCGTATTTAAAACACTAAAATTAAAGATCATGAAAAAACATTTTTTAGCTGCAATAACACTTCTTATAAGTCTGTCAGCCTCAGCGCAATTACCTAAAGTTAATTTCGGTTTAAAGGGTGGTGTAAATATTTCAAAACTTCAAGCTGACTGGGCAAAAGAAGATAATAGATTAGGGTATCAAGCTGGGGTTTGGGCTCGAATTGGAGCAGCAGGCTTTTATGTTCAACCGGAAGCATATCTCGGAAGTAAAGGTGGCGAACTAAATGCCAACGAAAATGACAATAATGTTTCCGGCGATGCTAAAATCAAATTTACAACGCTTGATGTGCCTATTCTAGTTGGAAACAAGATTGGAGTTGATAAGTTGAACTTCCGATATATGGCGGGTCCTATCTTAAGCTTTGTTCTTGACAAGAATGCAAAAACAAATCTCAGCAATGCGACTAACTATAATGACTATAAAAACCAGACTATTGGCGCGCAGGCTGGTATAGGAGTAGATTTGGGAAATGTAACAGTCGATTTAAGGTATGAAAAGGGCCTTACTAATATTAGCAAAAGCGGTAAATACGACCAGAAACAGAACTTATGGCATATAAGCCTGGGATATAAGTTATTTTAAGTCTTTAATTTATCCCGGACGCAGGCAATCTAATGTAGTCCGGGATAAATAATATGATTACTTCAAAAGCTCGTCAATAGTAGAATAGGCTACGGCGTGATAATTAGGACGAGCTTTTTTGTAAATTCTCCTTGCCCATTCCTTCCCTTCCTCTGTTTTAACCATCTCTTTGTACAGTGGAATCAGAAATTTTCTTCTTCCAACATTTATTAGAAACTTCTCTATTGCTGCAACTGCTGGTTGATAATTGTTTTTGATAGCATGCATGTACCACGCGCACTGAATCTCCGCGTTATGAGAATGTGTGAAAAGGAAAGCCTGATCAAGCTGTGCCATATCCTTTTTATCAAGGCTGTCTGGCAATACATTAAGGAGATAGAGCTTCTCATTTGCTAAAGAAATTTGAGACTTTAATGAATTTATAGGAAGCCTGTCTCTGTTTGCATTCAATAAGGAGTCAATAGCTAAAAACTTTTCTGAGGAGGGCTTTATTAAATTATCGGGCAAGCCTGCTTCGTAAAGCCATTCAGACATTTTTAACTTATCGCTCAGTTTTGGATCTTTCACAAACAGATTCTTCTGAACATATAATACAAAATCTTCTGTTGTGATAGATTTGAATTTGTGAGACTGAAAATACTCAGTTACAAATGCATCGAAAGCAGTGCGACCCAAGGCCAGTTCCATAACCTTCAAAAATGCATATCCTTTTTCGTAAGGGATATCCGTTACTCCTTCGTCCGGATCTCTTCCTGCGAAGTTCCCTTTCAGCTTAGTATCTTCGCTTTTAGGTCCAAGTTCCTCTATAGATGCCTGCAACGCTTTAAAGCCGATAGCTTCTTGCATCATAGCTTCTTCCCTTCCATATACGGTTTCAACAATCCTTCTTTCGAAGTAGGTGGTAAAACCTTCGTTAAGCCAGAAGTCATTCCATGTAGCATTAGTGGTAAGGTTTCCACTCCAGCTATGAGCAAGTTCATGAGAGATCACACTAACCAAAGATCTATCTCCAGCGATAATTGTTGGAGTAGCAAACGTAAGCATGGGGTTCTCCATCCCCCCAAAGGGGAAAGATGGAGGTAGTACCAGTACATCGAAACGGTTCCACAAATAGGGCCCGTATAAGCTTTCTGCAGCTGAGACCATCTTGCCCATATCTGAAAACTCCCAGGCAGCCCTTTTTAAGGTAACAGGTTCGGCGTACACTCCTGTTCTGCTATCTATGCTTTTAAACTCAATATCACCCACGGCCAAAGCAAGAAGATAAGAAGGGATAGGATTGGGTTGCCTGAACTGATAAACACCGGATGAATTTTTCTTCTGAGGATTCTCGGCACTCATTAGAGCTATCATTTCCCTGGGTACGGTTACTTTAGCAGTGTAATTAAAACGAATAGCCGGACTATCCTGACATGGCACCCAGGTGCGGGCCAAAATGGCCTGAGATTGAGTAAAAAGAAAAGGCTGCTTCTTGCCAGCGGTTTGCTCTGGATTTAACCACTGGAGAGCAGCAGATTCTTTAGTTGTTTTATACCATATAGTTACCTGCTTTGTTCCCGGCTCTATTTTAACATTAAGGGCTTGACCTAAAAATGTATCTTTTTTTCCTAAGCTGAACTTTGCATCCTTTTTTGCATCCAAGATCACCTTCTCAATCTGCATTTGCCGGGTATCGAAAATTATTGAATCTGTGGCAGTAAGATTTTGAATCTCCCAGGTTGCTTTTCCTGTCAGAATTCGAGAAGAGAAATCAACCGCTAGTTCAAGATCGAGGTGTTTTACAACTGCATCTGTCGGAATAGAATAAGAATGGGGATCTGACCGATCGGATAGATCTGTTTGGGCTGTTTTTTTAGTATGATCTTTATTAGATTGACAAGCAGCAAACAAAATACAGAGACAAAGAGCAAGTTTCTTCATAAAAGGAAATTTAAGAAGAAACAACAAAGTACGAAAACAGTCTAGTTTTTTCTCAAATCAATTTTGAGCCTGATCTCCTGACTGCCACTATATTCCCAGGTAGGACCCTGTTTCACCAGCCGTATGGCTTCTCTATTTAACTCTTCTGTAAGTCCACTAATTACTCTTATATCTCCAGGACTCCCTGCGGTTGTTACCTTGAAAGCTAAAGTAACTTCCGAGTCAGCACCTGGTAGAGACGATAGTTTTTTATTCTCCCGAAGATACTTTTCAAATTTCTCCCAGCCACCTGTTGGCCTTGCTGGTACTTCGTTTTGTAACATCCTTTGGTCTTTATTGGAAGTATACTGTTTCACACTATCAGGATGCATTAAACTCACATCTACTTTTCGTTCCTTATCTGCTGCTTTATTTTGATTCCAGCTACCTTTCATCCAAAAAAGAATACTGGCACTAATAAAAAGCAAACAAGCTGCTGCTGCAACACTTATGCGTTGCCACCCAAAATGAAAGGCGTTCTTCTGCTCCTGCTGCACAGCGATACGTTCTTCAAGCTGCTTCTGCAATAAACTTAATTGTGAACTAGCCGGTTTGTCTGTTCTGATGTAGCCTTCAAGAGCATCGGCAAGAAAAGGATCATTTAAAGCTTGTCGTTCAAGCTCATGCATTCTCTTTTCATCCAGCTTGCCCTGAATGTATTGCTCGATGAGGCCATATGTAATTTTATTCGTTTCCACTGTTCTTCTCCATACAAATTTTTAGATTCCGTTTGCCATTCTGAATATAGCTTTTCACTTTGTTCGCATCAAAGCCGGTTATATCTGTCACTTCCTTATAACACTTTTGTTGCAAATAAAACAACTCAACGCATACCTTTTGTTCTGTGGGTAACTTCTCCAGACACCTCCCCATCTGCTTCAGTTGCATTTCCGTTAGATCATCCCCCTCAGCAGATTGAAAATACGGCGTTTCCAAACCAGCATCATCTAGGTTCACAAATTCGTGCTTACCAGTGACCCTCAACTCCATCAGGCAGTAATTTCTGGCAAGGGTATACAACCAACTTTTGAAATTACTCACCTCATGTACCTTTAATTTCTTGATGAGCTGTTCAAATATTTGCATTACAGCATCTTTACTTAACTCTTCATCTTTAAAATACTTTAAACATAACCCATATAGTAAAGGCATATAACGTTCATATAACCTCCCTAATACTTCAAGATCACCAGAATTTTTGTAATGGGCAAGTAGATCAGCCTCAGTGGCTTTAGGGTCAATAGTTTTATGACGGATGAATCTCAAGACTCCTGGCTTATTTTTGTTTATTTTGGGGAAAGTTAATTGTTTTTTAATAGCTACGAAAACCTTCTGCCAATTGCTTATCTATTTATACATCTTTTAAATGTAAGTTTTATTAGTGATGCATAAAATCAACAAATCGCACAATTTTTTTAAATTTTATTTACTCCTAGTACCATATTATGACATCTAATTTTTATCCTCGTTGATTATTACAATTTTTGCCACCTCTTTTAAGTATCGATTAAACCAATACTTAAATCCCAGTTCTTACAATAACACACACGAAAAATGAAACAGATAAAACTTTTAGTAGCGGCTGCGAGCTTAGTGATATTTAGTGGCTGTGATACGTTAAATCAAGCTGCTCAACAAGTGATTACACAGGGAACAGGCGGTTTAGGTGGCGTTAATCCAAGTGCGACAGAGATTGCATTAGGATTAAAACAGGCTCTTGAAACCGGGACCGGTTACAGCTCTGAAAGACTAGCTACTCAAAACGGTTTTTTAGGAAATGCAGCGATTAAAATACTTTTTCCACCAGAAGCTCAAAAAGCAGAAAGAACGTTAAGAAGCCTGGGACTTAATTCCCTTTGTGATAATGTAGTTACCAGCCTGAACCGCGCTGCAGAAGATGCAGCTAAAGAGGCTAAACCAATCTTTATAAGTGCTATAAAGCAGATGACCATTGCCGATGCATCTAATATTTTACTTAGTGGGCAAACGGATGCTGCTACTCAGTATTTTAAACGTGTTACTACCGCTCAACTTTCGGAAAAATTCCGACCTGTGATTCAAAATAGTCTTGGAAAAGTAGGAGCAACAAAATATTGGGGAGATGCCGTTACACGGTATAATCAAATTCCGCTAACTTCGGATATAAACCCCGACCTGACTGGGTATGTCACTCAAATGGCAATAAATGGTCTTTTTCATGAAATTGCCCAGGAGGAACTAAAAATCAGACAAAATATTTCCGCCCGAAACACTTCTCTTTTACAACGGGTTTTTGGATATGCCGACCGCTACAAAGGGCAATAGTAAAAAAACAGGTATCAGACATTGCCTCTGATACCTGTTTTTTTATTTCATGAATGTACTATTCATCTTTGCTTCTACGATTTCTAGCGGCATACACCCATCTTTCAGGAACTCATCATGGAAGTCTGTAAGTTTAAATCTCTTGCCCACCTTCTCAGAATATCGGTTCCTCAACTCCCTGATTTTTAAAGCTCCTATTTTATAGGAAAGCGCTTGCCCTGGGACGGCCATGTACCGCTCCACTTCAGCAACCGCCCCCTCTTCTGAAATAGCTTCGTTTTCCATCATAAATTTAACTGCTTGCTCACGAGTCATTCCCTTTGCATGGATACCTACATCAACTACTAATCTAACCGCTCTGTGCATCTCATCTCCCAAGGCTCCCATATATTGATAGGGATCTTGATACACGCCTAATTCTTTTCCCAAAGATTCACAGTACAATGCCCACCCTTCCCCGTAAGCTCCATACCAGGCAAATCTTCTAAACTTTGGAAGATCCTTATTCTCCTGCTGAAGGGATATCTGGTAGTGGTGGCCGGGAATTGCTTCGTGAAGGAAAAGTGACTCCATTCCAGAAGTGATATTAAATTTTTTTGCATCAATTATCGGGATATAAAATATTCCCGGCCTCGAGCCGTCCGGGGAACCTTGCATGTATTCTGCACTTGCGGAAGCTGCTCTGAATGCCTCGGTCTGCCGGATTTCAAAAGGAGTTTTAGGTTTGTTACCGAAGAGGCGGTTTAGGTTTGGCTCAATATGCTCCTGAATCCCTCTAAAGGCATTGAGTACGTCCTGAGGAGTTTTAAAGGGCATAAACCTTGGTTCATTTCGCATATACTCAAAGAAAGACTTAAGGTCTCCAACAAAATTCGCTTCCTTCTTAACACTTTCCATTTCATCTCTTATCCGCTTTACCTCCTCAATTCCTGTTTGATAAATCTCCTCTGGAGACTTGTTAGTAGTAGTCCAGTATTTAACCAGGTATAAATAATCTTCCCTCCCTTCAGGAATACCAGAAATGCCCGCAGAAGGCCTGGCAGCGAGATAATATTCCTTTTGCAAAAAATCCCTTAACTTCTTATAGGAAGGAATAATGTCTTTTGAAATTGCCTGCTTGTAAGCATTTGTGAACTCAGTCTTCTCCTCTTTACTAAAACCATCAGGCATTTTTTTTATTGGCTGAAAGAACAAGCTTTTTTCAGCATCAACAACAATCATTGCTTCCATCTGAGGAATCATCTTTTTCACCAGCGGGCGGGGCAAGACCACTCCCGTACGCATTCCTTTACGAAAATTAGCGATTGCAGAATCTGTCCAAACACTAAAGCCTTTTACTCTACTTAACCAATTCCTATAATCCTGAGGGGTTTTGAAAGGTTGATAGCTATCGCCTGAACCGAGTTGTCCCATAGTAAGAGGCAAACCCCAAAATTGCTGGGTTGGAATCATCCATAGATTAGTTTGCAAACCTTCAAGCTGTATTTTCATTTCATACTTGAAAATATCGTAGCTTAACTTATTATCCTCGTTCAAATCTTCACGATTAAAGCTATCTAATCTGCTTAGGTAAGTTTGATAAAATTGCTTTAAGGTATCTCGAAATCCCTGAGTCTGATCATTTTGAAGAATATGATTATATCTGCTGTCTCCCTGCTGAGTTGCGTCAAGGGGGAAAAGTTTTGATCGAGCTTCCCAGTAAGAATTGAAAAATTCAGAAATATTTTTCTTCTTCCTTTCTTCCGCGTTGTTCTGTTTGTTTTGAGTACAGGCGAAAAAGAGAAACGCTATAGGAACAAAAAGTATGTGTCTAAACCTCATTAACATTTTTTTAGTTACAATTTCTTAATTATTTTAACATTTACAGTTTCAGTAAATCAATTATCTTTACAACTAAACCTAAATGATTATGATGACTAAAATATTCATTCCAGCTACCTGTTTTTTAATAATGCTCCTTTTTGCAAGCATGGGCGTACCAAGTGAGCCTGTTCATTATACAGATTACCGCCCTATATTGTTGAGCCGAGAATCATTAGAAAGGTCTATAACCCTTCTAGCTGCCCGAGAGATTAAATCTCCAGCAAAAATCTACTATAAAGACAAGTATATTTTTATCAGTGAAAACTATAAAGGAGTACATATAATAGATAATCAAGACCCTACAAATCCAAAAAATATTTCATTTATTTCAGTCCCCGGCTGTGTTGACATGGCTATTAAAGGAAATGCATTGTATGTAGATAACGCAACTGATCTGGCAGTGGTAGATTTAGAGAATATAAAAACGTCCGGAATTAAAGTTACTAAAAGGATAAAAGACGCGTTCCCGGAGATAGTTCCTCCTGACGGCTATCAAATTCCAGAAAAATACTCGCTTAGCAACCGACCTGCTAATACAGTTGTTGTAGAGTGGGTGAAGTAATAAACAAATTCTTAATCGCAAAATAATGAAACACCTTTTTATCGCAATCCCCATTTTTCTCCTGCTAAGTTCTTGTGGCAAAGACTCTGCCGGCAGCTCTGATGGTCCTAGTACCGGAGCCGGCAAGGGTGGTTCTCTCGCAAGATTTGCAACAACCTCCACCCATCTCTATACTATTACCTCGACCGATCTACAAACATATGATGTTTCGACCGCAACAAATCCCGTCTTTCAGTCAAGGTATTCACTTGGCTTTGACATTGAAACTATTTTTCCAAAAGGAGATCAGTTATTTATAGGAACTCAAACAGGGATGAGGATTCTTGACATTAAGGATCCTGATGCACCTAAGCAGATCTCCAGTTTTTCCCACATAAGGAGTTGCGATCCTGTCACTGCAAATGATAATTATGCTTTTATAACCTTGAGGACGGGCAATCCCTGTACCCGGGGAGTTAACGAGCTGAATATTTTAAATATTTCTAATATAACGAACCCTACATTATTCAAAACCCTTCCGATGAATGAACCGAAGGGATTAGCAGTAGATGGCAACAATTTGTTCGTTTGTGATGGAGGAATTAAACACTACGATATTAGCAATATCAATAATATTGTACTGAAGAAGAAAACTGTAGTAGATGCAACAGATGTAATTGCACACGAAGGAAAATTAATGGTCATCGGTGCAAGTGGAATGTATCAGTATGACTATACCTCCGGAGACCTGGTACTTTTGAGTCAAATACCTGTAGTGAAATGAGGAGGCTGAAACATCTTATTTTTACTGTATTCCTGGCCTTTCCATGCATATCACAGGCGCAAGGAGATCAAAAGCAAGAAAAAAAAGCATCCATCACTGTTTCAACAGATCTCTTGCAATACTTCAATGATATATACAAGTATGATATTGAGGGAAAGAAAACAGATTCGCACCTTTCACATTTTTTAAGTATTGAGCTGGTTAATGGACGCACCAATAATCAGTCAGCATGGTATACAAATAGTGGCACAGATCCAATTTCCGGATTTGGTTTAGGAATTCATCAGAAATGGGTGGCAAGAAAGGGTAATCCTAAAAGTACTCCTTATATTGCTTATGGAATTGGACTGAGGAAGGTGTTTATAAAATACTCAGCTGTTGGTTTTTCCCGCTATACTGAAAACTCTCTTGATTACTACATCTGGGGACCTTATAATGATAAAGTAGAAATTAAGTCAGGAATGGCCAATGCTATTGGAGGAATCCAGTTTAAACATTCTACAAATATTGTTTTAGACGGCTATTTTGGTATCGCGTATAAAATTAGTGATTCAAATAGTTTAAAGATCGGTTCCAGAGAGTATAACAAGACGTTCTCCAGCTTTGCTTTTGAAGGACTCGGATTTCAAGTTGGGGCTAAATTAGGCTTTAAAGTCTATTAGCCCTTTTCCTGATCCTTATTCTGCTTGGGAAGGACGGGTACATCCTTCTCAACCTCAATTTGCTTTAAATGCACAGCATAGGAAGCCGGCTCGATCCTTCCACAATATTTTTCAGTATACACTTGAGTAAATTCTGCGCCAAAGTATAAGATCGCTGCCGAATAGTATATCCAAACTAAAATTACAATTATAGATCCGGCGGCCCCATAAGTAGTCCCAGGGCCCACCTTTTCTATATATAAAGAAATTACATAGCGCCCGATCATAAAGAGCAGTGCAGTAAAAAAAGCCCCGGCTCTTACGTACTTCCACTGAATTTTCACATCTGGAAGGAACTTAAATATAATGGAGAATAGCGCTGTTAACACGAAGAAGGTTAGCGCAAGATTGAGAAGCATAATTAGTATTGTGATGTCAGGAAAATAAACCTGCAATCGGTCGCTCAAAGCGGTAATTATTCCATTAACAACCAATGAAACAATAAGAAGAAAGCCTAAGGAGGCAATCATAGAGAAGGAAAGCAGGCGATTCGTTATCATCTTTAACCATCCTTTTTCAGGTTTAGCCTTCACTCGCCAGATCAGATTTATAGAATCCTGGATCTCAAGAAAAACTCCGGTAGCTCCAAGAAAAAGGGTAACGGTACCAACTACGATTGCCCAAGTGGAATTTTGTTTAATGGCAGCATTCTGAATAATTTCCTGTACTTGTAATGCTGCTTCCGGGCCAATGAATCCATTCATTTCTTCAAATACCTTCCCTTTGAAGGCATCTTCACCATATATCTTGCCTGCCAGATAAATAAGCATCAGCAACATTGGCGCAAGAGAGAAAAGAGTATAATATGAAAGTGCTGCGCAGAGTTTCAAGCAACGGTCATCCATAAATCCATTGAATGATCCTACCAAAACCTGCCACAGCTTCTTGAAAGTATTTTTATTAAAGTGCATAAATTTCAGCTTAGATAATATCTCTAAATACTGAAAACCAAGAAAGTGTTTGATTGCACTCTATTTGTTCGGGAATAAAAGCGTTTATCTATTGGAAACGATTAACAACTCAAGATCTTTCGGAGGAATGTTAAAACGCTCTGCCAGATGCTTATTGGTTAAATGTCCCTGGTAAAGATAGATAGCATTACGTACCCCCGGTCGTTCCCAAATCACATTTTTTATTCCGCCTTTCTCTCCCATGTCAACCAGTATAGGTGTAAAAATATTGGTTAGAGCATAAGTCGCTGTTCGAGCTACCCTCGAAGCAATATTAGGCACGCAATAATGAATTACATCGTACTTTCTAAAAACCGGATGAGTGTGATTAGTGATTCTAGAGGTCTCGAAGCATCCTCCCTGATCAATACTTACATCAATAATTACCGAATTCGGCTTCATTTTGCTTACTGTCTCCTCAGAGATAAGACATGGACTTCTTCCATTGGTAGAGCGAATTGCACCAATTACTACGTCGCAAGTTGTGATAGCCTTATTTAAGACAATAGGCTGAATAACAGAAGTGAAAACTTTGCTTCCAATATTATTTTGAAGGCGACGAAGCTTATACAAAGAGCTATCAAAAACTTTAACTTCAGCACCAAGGGCTATTGCCGTTCTCGCGGCATATTCGCCAACCGTTCCAGCGCCAAGAATAACAATTTCTGTAGGAGGAACACCTGTAATACCACCAAGCATAAGTCCCTTTCCATCAAAGACATTGCTTAAGTACTCTGCTGCTATCAGGATCGATGTAGCTCCAACTATCTCGCTCATAGAGCGGATGACACTTAGAATCCCTCCTTCATCTCTCAAATACTCGTAAGAAAGGGCAGTAATCTTTTTTTTCATCATAGCCTCAAGGCTATCTGCCTTCAGAGACGCCATCTGCAATGTTGAAAAGAGCACCTGACCGGGTTTCATCAGATTGATTTCCTCTTGAGTAGGAGGTCCAATTTTAATGATGATGTCTGATTTGAAAACTTCCTTCTTATCGTAGATTATTTGGGCACCCTGCTCGCTGTAATCTTTATCGGAGAAATTTGCACCATCTCCTGCCCCGGCTTCTAAAACTACCTGGTGCCCATTATTAACTAATAAAGCAACTGACAAAGGGGTAAGAGCTATACGGTTTTCCTGAAAGGAAGTCTCCTTAGGAATGCCAATATGTAAGCTGTTTTTACGGCTTTTTACTTCGAGCATTGCCTCTTGAGGCTGCATCATCGCCTGCTTTGCAATGTCGGAAAGTTCGCTCATCATGTTTTTATGCTCAAATATGTTCCTTGCCTTTAGTTAAAATGCAGGAATTCTGATTTATTTACAATTTATAGTCGGTAAAAGAGCAAACGCTCAATATTCCCATATTCAACCTATAAAGCTAAAATACTTCTGCAATTCTTCCTAAAACAATTCCCTAAAATCATTTTTTGTTTGCAGAAATTACGCGTTCTGTATCTCCTGTTACCTGTATTTCTACCTGTACGAAGCTGTTTGGTAATAGATTAGGTACCTTTTCTGGCCATTCTATAAAGCAGTAATTACCAGAGTAAAAATAATCTTCATAACCCAGGTCAAAAGCCTCTGATTCTTGCTTTAAGCGATAAAAATCGAAGTGAAAAATAGGTCCATGAGGGGAACAATACTCGTTTACAATAGAGAACGTGGGACTAGACGTTGCATCTGAAACCTCTAGTACCGAGCACAGATTTTTAATAAAGGTAGTTTTCCCCGCGCCCATATCGCCATAGAATATAAATATTTTTTCCTGACCGGCGAGATCCAGCACTTTAGATGCAACATAAGACAAATCTGCTGCTGAAGAAACTCTAATTTCCATTTACAAAGATAATCAGCTGTAACCTATTTAGGACTATAAGTTATATAGGGCACAATCATTTCCTCGAGTGAAATTCCACCGTGCTGGAATGTTTCGTTGTAGTAGTTAACAAATTGATTGTAATTGTTAGGATAGACGAAATAAGTATCCTCCTTAGCAAAAATAAAGCTGGAACTGACATGTAATTTCGGTAAAAATGCATCGTGAGGGTTCTTAATATGAAGAACGTCTTTTGCAATGAAGTTTAGGTTTTTACCCTGCTTATATCGCAAATTAGTGTTGGTATTTCTATCTCCTACTACTTTGCTCGGATGCTTTACACGGATGGTTCCATGGTCTGTAGTAATAACAAGTTTAATGTTTTTCTGAGAAAGCTTTTTCAAGGCATCTAACAGAGGGGAGTGTTCAAACCACGACAAGGTGAGCGAGCGATAAGCAGCCTCGTCATTAGCTAGTTCTCTGATCATAGCCATGTCTGTACGAGCATGAGAAAGCATATCAACGAAGTTGTAAACTATTACGTTTAAGTCATTTCCCATGAGATTACTAAGATTTTCAACTACTTCCTTACCTTGTTCAAAGGTTAGAACTTTCGTGTAAGAATGTTTTACTTCTTTTCTCAAAACCCGTTGCAGCTGATCTTGCAGAAATTGTTCTTCGAACAAATTCTTACCGCCCTCATCCTCATCGTTTTGCCACATAGTAGGAAATCTTTTCTCCATTTCTGTTGGCATCAGTCCAGAAAAAATAGCATTTCTTGCATATTGAGTAGCAGTTGGTAAGATGCTGTAGTAGGTGTCCTCCTCATCCAACCGGAAGTATTCAGTAATCATCGGATTGATAATCTTCCACTGATCGTACCTTAAGTTATCTATCAGGATAAAAAAAGTAGGTTTACCCGCTTCCAGTGTAGGAAAAAGTTTTTTCTTCATTAAACGATCTGAAGTGAGGGGGCCGGAATCGGGATTCTTTACCCAGGACAAGTAGTTTTTTTCTATAAACTTGGAAAACTGTGCGTTAGCTTCAGATTTCTGCATGGTAAGGATTTCATGCATGCCAGCATCCTCCAGTTTTTCCAGAGAAAGCTCCCAATAAATCAGCTTTTTATAAACGTCTGCCCATTCTGCAAAGCTAAGGTTATCATTAAGGATCATCCCGAGGTTCCTGAAATCCTGTTGATAAGCCATAGAAGTTTTTTCACTGATAAGACGTTTGTTTTCAGTCAGCTTTTTAATGGTGAGCAATACTTGTTTTGGATTAACAGGCTTGATCAAATAGTCATCGATCTTGGAACCAATGGCATCTTCCATCAGGTGCTCCTCTTCATTCTTTGTAATAAGAACAACTGGGGTGTCGGGACTGATACTCTTTATCTCTGCCATTGTTTCCAGACCTGTTAAACCCGGCATATTTTCATCCAGAAATACCAGATCATAGTAACCTTTTTTAAATGCGTCTAACGCATCATTGCCGTTGGTAAAGGTATCGACCTTATAGCCCTTATCATTTAATAAAAGTATATGAGGTTTTAGTAAATCTATTTCATCGTCCGCCCAAAGGATCGTTGTTTCCTGCATTTTAAAGTAAATTATTTCAATTAGCCAAGGTATAACACTTAATTGAGTTTTTTGTATCGGGAAAAATAACAATTTTTGCAGCGAGGACTCAACTTTGAATAAGAAAAAGATAATCAATGATCCCGTATACGGATTCATCACTATACACTTCGAGCTCATTTTCGACCTGATCGAGCACCCTTACTTTCAAAGGTTAAGAAATATTAAACAATTAGGCATGACGCACCTGGTTTATCCAGGCGCACTCCACACGCGTTTTCATCATGCTTTAGGCGCTATGCACTTAATGGGCCTTGCAATTGAGACATTACGAAGTAAAGGTCATGAAATAACACCAGCGGAGGAGGAAGCTGTTACAGTTGCCATTTTACTGCATGATATTGGACATGGCCCTTTTTCTCACGCACTGGAGCACACTATAGTGGAGGGAATAAATCACGAACATATCTCCACTCTTCTGATGAATAACCTCAATAAGGAGTTTGGAGGAAGGCTGACCATGGCCCTCGAAATATTTAATAATCGATATCCAAAAAGCTTCCTTTACCAACTTGTATCGGGTCAGCTGGATCTGGATAGAATGGATTATTTGAATCGAGACAGTTTTTTCACAGGTGTTTCGGAAGGAATTATTGGGTTTGACCGGATAATAAAAATGCTTGAAGTTGCTGATGGACAGATCGTAATTGAAGAAAAAGGCATTTATTCAATTGAAAAGTTTTTGATAGCAAGAAGATTAATGTACTGGCAGGTCTATCTTCATAAAACAGTGATTGCAGGAGAACAATTACTGGTAAAAATATTGGAGAGAGCTAAATGGCTTGCAAGCCGGGGACATTCATTATTTGCAACGCCAAATTTGGCACATTTCCTGAATAACTCTATTACCAGAAAGGATTTTGAAGAAGACCCGAGGCATCTGGAGTGTTTTTCGGGTTTAGATGATTCTGATATCTTTACTTCAGTTAAAGTCTGGACGAAAGATGAGGACTGGATTTTATCAGAATTATGTCGAAATTTAGTTCGTAGAAATCTTTATCAAGTCGAAATTTCTACTGAACATCCTGCCACTGCAAGAGTAGCGGGACTGGTTGAGAGCGCGGTGAAAAAATATGGTGTGAGCTATGAAGAAGCCTCATTCTTTGTGTTCACCACATCAATCCGGAATAGTGCATACAGGGCTGACGATGGCATGATAAATTTGCTTATGAAAGATGGAACGGTTCGCGACATTACTGTTGCATCAGACAATTCCAACCTTGCAGCACTTGCAAAAACCGTCAAAAAACACATCCTTTGCCACACAAAAGGATTATAAAAACCAATAAGTAAGTGGATTTCAGCGTTTAAGTACGAGGTGGTCTTAAAATTTGTTCATAAATTAATAACATATAAATTTGCCCGATGCAATTTACTGCCCAACAAATCGGAAGTTTACTTAATGGCTCGGTGGATGGAAATCCAGAGGTTACTGTAAACAAGTTAGGTAAAATTGAAGATGCTGAAGAAGGGGCCTTGTCTTTTCTTGCTAATCCTAAATATGAGCAGTTTTTGTATGATACGAAAGCATCTGCAGTAATTGTAAATGAAAGTTTTATTCCAACAGCCCCTGTACATACAACCTTGATAAAGGTTAAAGACGCTTATAGTGCCTTTTCTGTTTTACTGGAAGCATACAATTCCTTTAAATTAAATAAAGTCGGAATCGAAGAACCCTCCTTTATTCATCCTACCGCGAAAATCGGGAAAGACGTTTATATAGGAGCATTTGCCTATATCGGAGCAAATTCAATTATCGGCGATAATAGTAAGGTTTATCCACAAGTCTATTTGGGAGACAACACTGAGCTAGGTAAAGAATCGACTTTGTTCTCGGGCGTTAAAATATATGCTGACTGTAAGGTAGGTGACAGAGTTGTTATCCATTCAGGAACTGTTATTGGCAGTGATGGATTTGGATTTGCACCTCAGGCAGACGGAACTTACACCAAGGTGAGCCAAATCGGAAATGTAATAATAGAAGACGATGTAGAGATCGGTTCAAATACATCCATCGATTGCGCTACAATGGGATCGACAATTATTAAGAAAGGGGTAAAGCTTGACAACCTGGTTCAAATAGCTCATAACGTAGAAATTGGAACAAATACCGTGATCGCTGCTCAAACAGGGATTTCAGGAAGCACAAAGATCGGTGAACATTCTGTTATCGGAGGTCAGGTAGGTATAGTTGGACATATTACCCTTGCAAAAGGCACACAGATCCAAGCTAAATCAGGCATTAATCACAGTATTACCGAAGAGAATAAACGCTGGGCGGGAGCTCCGGCGACTGCTTATACATCTCATATGCGCTCTCAGGTGATTGTTAACAGACTACCTGAGCTTGAGCGTCGAATTCATGAGTTAGAAAAGAAATTACTAGAACAAACAAATAAAAACGGCTGATTACATCCGATATGAATGTTAAACAACGTACTATAAAATCTGAAATTACTATTTCAGGGACAGGGTTACACACTGGCGAACATGTAAATATGACATTTAAGCCTGCTCCTGAGAATCACGGATATAAATTCAAAAGAGTTGACGTTGATGGTCAGCCTGTGATTGATGCAGATGTTGATAATGTAACCGACACTTCCAGAGGCACAACCATTTCTCAAAATGGAGCAAGCGTAAGCACGATAGAACACGTGCTCGCTTCATTAGTTGGTTTAGAGGTAGATAACGTGCTTATTGAGATGGATGGACCAGAAACTCCTATTATGGATGGCAGTTCAATCCAATTTATAGAAGCATTAGAGAGTGTTGGATTTGTTGAACAGGAAGCCGATAGGGAATATTTTCATATTCCTTACAATATCCATTATACTGAACCCGACAGAAAAGTGGAAATGGTAGCAATGCCATTGGATGCTGATTATCGTTTTACTTGCATGATCGACTATAACTCACCAGTTCTAGGAAGTCAGCATGCTGCTATCAGTACGATAACTGAATTCAAAAAAGAAGTTGGTTCGAGCCGAACTTTTTGCTTTCTGCACGAACTTGAAATGCTACTTAAGCACAATTTAATTAAAGGGGGAGACTTAAATAATGCTATAGTAGTAGTTGATAAAGATGTTAGCAAGGAGGAGTTAAAGCATCTTGCTGTGCTTTTTAACCGGGAAGACATTGATGTTGCCCGAGAAGGCATTTTAAATAATATTGAACTTCGTCATCAAAACGAACCTGCGCGTCATAAGCTCCTTGACATGATAGGAGACCTTGCCTTGGTTGGAGTGCCTCTGCGCGGCCATATTATGGCAGCAAGACCTGGGCACGCGGCCAATGTAGCATTCGCAAAGAAGATCAAAGCCCTGATCAAAAAAGAACGCAGCAAGAAAACAGTAAAAGTTTATAATCCAAACGTTCCTCCTGTTTACGACACGGTGCAAATCATGAATATTCTACCGCATCGTCAACCATTCTTGTTAGTAGATAAGATTTTAGAGCTTACTAAAAGTCACGTGGTAGGGGTAAAGAACGTTACTATGAATGAAGAACTTTTCGCGGGTCACTTTCCAGGTTCTCCACTCTTCCCTGGCGTACTTCAAATTGAAGCGATGGCACAAACAGGCGGTATTTTAGTTTTAAACACAGTTCCTGACCCTGAAAACTGGCTGACCTTATTCCTTAAAATTGAGAATGCGAGGTTTAAAGATAAAGTAGTTCCTGGAGATACATTAATATTCAGGTGTGATCTGATTGCACCGATACGTAGAGGAATTGCGCAAATGAAGGGCATTGGTATGGTAGGAGAAAAGATTGTCGTAGAAGCTGAACTGATGGCCCAAATAGTAAAAGTTAAAGAAAGTCAACCGCAACAATGATTCAACCCTTAGCATATATTCATCCACAGGCAAAAATTGCAGATAATGTAGTGATTGAGCCCTTTGTTACTATTCATAAAAACGTTACGATTGGAGAAGGCACATGGATAGGCCCAAACGTGACTATTATGGATGGAGCTCGGATAGGTAAAAATTGCCGCATTTTTCCCGGAGCAGTTATATCCGGGCAACCTCAAGATCTGAAATTTGCAGGGGAGGATACAACGGTAGAAATTGGAGATAACACTACTATTCGTGAATGTGTAACTATTAATCGTGGTACTGCAGATCGCTGGAGAACCAGAATTGGCAAAAACTGCCTTATTATGGCTTATTGTCACGTTGCTCATGATTGCGAGATTGGAGATAACTGTATCTTCTCTAACAATACAACAATAGCAGGCCATGTAACTGTGGGTGATAATGTAGTATTAGCGGGTATGGTTGCTATTCACCAATTTTGTAAAATAGGCTCACATGCATTCGTTACTGGCGGTTCATTAGTCAGGAAGGATGTTCCTCCATATGTAAAAGCTGCAAGAGAGCCTCTTTCTTATGTAGGAATTAACTCTGTAGGCCTACGTAGACGTGGTTTCTCTTCAGAGGTGATCAATGAGATTCAGGATATTTATAGAACTTTGTTTGTAAAGAAATATAATATTACCACCGCTTTAGATTTAATAGAAGCGGAACATCAGCCGACTGAAGTTCGAGATGAAATCCTTGATTTTATCCGCAACTCTAATCGTGGTATTATGAAGGGATTTTCTGGAGCTTAGCCTATATAGCCGGAAATATGAGAATTGAATTAAATCATATAGGCCGGCGATTTAACCGGGAGTGGATTTTCAGAAACCTCGATTACGTATTTGAACAGGGCATATCTTATGCTATCCTTGGTGCAAACGGTTCTGGAAAATCCACTCTTTTGCAAGTTGTAGCAGGTAACTTAAGTCCATCTGAGGGCAAGATTTCCTATTTACGACAGGAGCAGCAGCTAGACGAGGAGCTTATTTACAACTACCTTAGCATTGCAAGTCCCTACCTGGAGCTCATAGAAGAATTTACTCTTACTGAGCTTATAAACTTTCATTTTAACTTTAAGTCGTACCATCCAGATCTAAATACAAAAGCAGTAATTGAGCTTTTGGGCTTTGAAAAATCAAAACATAAGCCAATTAAGTATTTCTCTTCAGGAATGAAGCAAAGAACTAAACTGGCATTGGCTTTTTGTGCAGACACCCCTTTTCTCCTATTAGACGAGCCTACCGCTAATTTAGATAACCAGGGAATTGATTGGTATAAAAGCTTTGTTAAACATTTTTCTTCAAATCGCTTAGTTATTATTTGCTCAAATCAGGAACATGAATATGATTTTTGTGAGCAAACTCTTAATATTCAAGATTACAAAACCTAATCTATCATTTTAAATCTTATTCAGCTTTCTCGATATTTTTATTAAAACCTTATCTTTGCGCCTCAAAATCCGCTAATAAATTATGGCTAAAGCATCAGAAATAAAAAACGGCAGCATCCTTCGTTTTAACGGCGAGCTGGTTGCAGTAGAAGAGTTCATACACAGAACACCAGGTAATCTTCGTGCTTTTTACCAGGCAAGAATGAGAAACGTTAAAACTGGGAAATTAGTTGAATACCGTTTCCGCACTGATGAAGAGGTTGAAATTTGCCGTGTTGAAACTAATGATTACCAATACCTTTATGAAGATGGCGATTTCTTCGTAGTAATGGACAACACTTCGTTTGAACAATTTAACATTCCTAAACACCTATTCGGTTTTGGTGCCAAATTCATGAAGGAAGGGATGAATGTTATTGTGGCATTTGAAAGCGAAGAGCCTATTCAGGCAACACTTCCTGCTAGTATTGAGTTGCAAATTACTTATACAGAGCCTGCGGTAAAAGGCGATACTTCTACAAATGCAACTAAATATGCTACGGTAGAAACAGGCGTGGAGATCCGTGTACCTTTATTTATAAATGAGGGTGACAAAGTTCGAGTTGATACCAGAACCGGAGACTATATAGAGCGAGTTAAATAAGAATATTACAATAAAGGATAAACTTTAAATTATTGACACGGTTGCAATGACAAATTGTAACCGTTTTTTATTTTACACCGTGAACAAATCGTCTTTAAGAAAAGTATACCTTCAGAAACGGAAAGAATTGACAACTGATTTAATAGAAGTTTACTCGCAGAATATTCTTTCTAATCTTAAGACTTTAGACATATTCAGTAATGCAAAAACGCTTCACATTTTTTATCCAATCGTTGGAAAAAAGGAAGTAAATACGCTAATTATAGTTGAGTGGTTTCGAAATGAATACCCCGATATTAAACTAGTCCTGCCAAAAAGCAATTTGCAAAATCATACCCTTGAGCATATTACCTGGACAGATGATACTCCGCTGGCACTTAACGAATGGGGAATAACAGAGCCAGAATACGGGCAAGCTGTGGCCCCAAAAGAAATAGATATTGTTATCATGCCTTTACTTGCTGTAGATAAAAGAGGGAACAGAGTAGGTTATGGTAAAGGATTCTACGACCGATTTTTAACGGAATGCAGAACAGATACGATAAAAATAGGACTATCTTTTTTCGAACCGGAAGAAGTAATTGAGGGTGTCGACACTTTTGATATCCCTCTAAATATCACCGTTACTCCAAATAGGATTTGGAAAATGAACCCCTGAAAGTACCATGTCTCCAGGAATTCACTTTATCAAAGGGAAAGCTCCAGGAGTACAGGACAATGATCAGAATGAACAGCATCACATAGGATCTGGGCTCTTTTTAAATGAGGTCTTAATTCTTCACTGACCATATTATAATCAATTCGCCACCCAAGGTTCTTCTTTCTTGCACCAGCCCTAAAACTCCACCAGGTATAGTGGTGAGGATCCTCATTAAAGAATCTGAAAGAATCAATGAAGCCAGAATTAACAAAATTATCAAACCATTCCCTTTCCTGGGGAAGGAACCCTGAAGAATTAGCATTTGACTTTGGGTTATGAATATCTACAGGTTTATGGCAGATATTATAATCTCCTGAAATTACTAATTTGGGATGTTCAACTTTAAGCGAGTCTATATAGCTCTGGAAATCTTCCAAAAACCTATACTTAAAATCTTGTCGTAAATCTCCACTGGATCCGGAAGGAAAATATGAGCTCATAACAGATACTCCGTTATCGAAGTCAGCCCTCACCATCCTTCCTTCAAAATCATAATCGCAGTGCCCGCAACCATACTCTACATGCTTAGGAGTGATCTTTGTTAAAATAGCAGTTCCACTATATCCCTTCTTTTGAGCAGGGTACCAATAATGCTCATAACCCATTTGCTCAAGCAAATTAAGCTCTTGCAGCTGGTCGGGATGAGCCTTGATCTCCTGAAGGCAGACGACGTCTGGATTAGCAGCCAGAAGCCACTCCATCCAGTTTTTACTTATTGCGGAACGAATACCGTTAACGTTATAGGTTATTATTTTCACAAAAAAATTTTAATTCTATTTTTTATCCATTATTAGGTTCCTTCTGAAAGCTTCCTGGAGCAAAGACTTCTCCAGCTTCTTACTTTCACGTTTCTTTAGTAAAGAAACCTGCATAGGTATATCTTCTAAGGGTCTGTCATTCCCATCTTTATCAACTGAGACAATAGCATCAACCATTTCAATTCCCTTAACTACCTCACCAAATACTGTATAACCCTGATCTAGAAATGGCGCTCCTCCTAAAGTTTTATAAACACCACGCTCGGTTTCTGGTATCTTGTACCCCTTGAGACGGAACATCTCAACTTTATTCAACTCCTCATCGGTATATGTCTTCCCTTCCACAATATAAAATTGGGAAGCATCAGAGGCCTTATCGGCATTATCATTCCTCGCAGCAGCAAGTGCGCCTTTCTTATGAAAAAGTTCAGGATTAAATTCAGCAGGGATAGTATAAGATAAACTGCCCCCCCCTAACATTTGTCCAGGCTTTGCTTTTTTAGAGTCAGGATCTCCTCCTTGAATCATAAAATCTTTTATAACCCGATGAAACAAAGTTTTATTATAAAACCCTTCCTTGGTAAGTTTTAGAAAGTTATCTCGGTGCTTAGGTGTTTCATTGTATAAACGGACAATTGTCTCACCCTTAGATGTTTTAATTTTTACATAAAAATTCCTTGGCTTTTTGGCTGCGAAGCTAAGACTGCAGGTGAAGGCGAGTATGGCAATTATAATTATCCTCATAAATTCAAATATGCTAATAGGAGTAAAAAATGATACTAAGGTTTAATTATAATGCTGATCAAAATAATTAACAATAAGAGATTTCATCAGCATCTCCTGCTCCAGCAAAGTATACGGGGGAATAGGCTTGATCCTCTTCCAATGGGGCCAACCTTCCTGATCAATCCCTTCAAGTTCATAAAATCCCAACTCGCTAAACAATCGACAGTTCGCAATATGCATCAGTTCTTCCTTTTGCCGCTTAGAGAACTTACGGGGCCCTTTTCCTAGTTCCTGCACCCCTATAAGGAACAACATCACTTTTATATCAGGCTTCTCAGTATCAAAATCCTTAGAGATACGTTCTTGTAAAGCACTCCATTTATTATTTATTTCAGAAGGTGTCATTGAAAACAAAGATACGGCAGCTGAACCGCGGAAATTTCCCGCAATCGTAAAATTATGTTATATTTATTTCAAGCCATTGAACGTTATAAAAACACACACCATCACTACCTGCTGCCAAAATATCTACTTAGTTATTTTTCAGCACGTTAGACTTATTTATGTTAAATTGTTGATAAATAAAGACATATAAACACCAGCTTTTACATTAACTTATGTGGAGCTAAAATTGGCATAGATTTTACTGGTTGTTAATTAACCTGAAAAGGGAAACGTTCTAAACTTTGAATAGATGGAAGAAGACTTTGAATTTGAATTCACTGAAGACCCTAAATTTTCCGTGGAACGTTACGAAGAAATGATCCGAAATAAAGATCAATACTTTTTTGACGCACAAGCTTTCGAAAATATAATTGACTATTATATTGAAAAAAATGATCCTATTAAAGCATTACAAGTTGTTGACTATGCTGTAAACCAACACCCTTTTGCCGCGATATTTTTCATAAAACAGGCACAGCTCTTTGTAGCAACCAATCAATTAGATTCGGCTTTTGAAGCACTTGACAAGGCTGAACTGCTGGAGCCGTCGGAAGCCGACATTTTTTTGATAAGGGGTAATATTTTCCAGGTATTGGAAAGACATGATGAAGCTTTAGAAAATTATAATAAAGCCCTGTCTCTGGCCGAGAATACTGATGAAATACTACTACATATTGCTATGGTATATCAGAACATCGGAGATTACGAAAGTGCAGTTGTTAGTTTGAAAAAATGCCTTGAACAGAATATGGAAAATCAAGACGCCCTATATGAACTCGCGTTTTGTTACGATGTTCTTGACAAGCAGGAAGAAAGCATACAGTTTTATAAGCAATACATAGATAACGAACCCTATTCTTACGCTGCATGGTATAATTTGGGGAACGCTTATCATAAAATGGCCCATTATGAAATGGCAATTGATGCCTACGATTATGCTATTTTAATAAAAGAAAATTTTTCTTCTGCATATTTTAATAAAGGAAACTCGCTGGTTCATCTTGATCGCTTCGCTGAAGCTATTGATGTGTACAAACAAACATTTGAGTACGAGCCACCTAATGCTGATACTTATTGTGCAATTGGTGAGTGTTATGAAAAACTCGAACAGATGGAGGAGGCCAGGGCTTATTACAAAAAAGCTGTAAAAATGGACTCAAAGCTAGCTGACGCCTGGTTTGGAATCGGAGTAACTCTGGACTTTGAAGATCGGCATTTTGAAGCATTACATTTTTATAATAAGGCACTTGCTATTGATGACAAGAACCCCGATTATTGGTTCGCTATAGCAGATGCTCAGTACAAACTTGGTAAACTTGAAGAATCAGAAAAAGCTTACGCCAAAGTAATAGAGCTAAATCCCCTCGATGTGGAAGCCTGGTTGGACTATTCTTCAATCTTGTATGAACAAACGAAACTGGTCGATGCAATCGAAACGATGGCAGAAGCTATAAAGAACAATCCCGAAGCCGCAGAACTTTATTATAGGATGGTTGCCTATTTATTTGCAGACGGACAATACAACGAGGCCTTGAACTGTCTTGAAATTGCCCTGAAAATAGATCCTGAAAAGCATGAAATACTGTTTGAGTACTTGCCTCAACTGCAGAATAACAAGATCATTATAGACATTATTAACAAATATCTTCTTTAGAAGAATTCTTTTTTGCAAAATTTTAACTAAATCCAATACGATAATCCTATCAGTATTGGATTTTTTTTGTGAGATTTGCGCTCTTATGATTAATTTCAGTTTAAATCAAATCCCTGAACGTACAGTTAAGCCACGGGAAAAAGGCATTACTATGGTAATGGACAAAGGCTTAAGTATCAGGGAAATTGAGAATTTTCTTGAAGTTTCAGGACCTCATGTTGATATAGTTAAGTTAGGTTGGTCTACATCTTTTGTAACACCTAATCTTAATAATAAATTAGACGTTTACAGAAACGCGGGTATGCCTTTCTACTTTGGAGGGACTCTTTTTGAAGCCTTTGTTATAAGAAATCAATTTGAAGATTATGTACGGGTATTAGAAAAGTACAATATACAACACGCTGAAGTTTCAGATGGCTCTATCGACATTGAACATGACGAGAAGTGCGAATACATCAGGAAACTAAGCAAGTATGTTACTGTAATTTCTGAGGTTGGATCGAAAGATGCTCAAAAAATATTTGCTCCCTATAAGTGGATTAAAATGATGAATGCAGAGATTGAGGCAGGATCATGGAAGCTAATTGCAGAATCTCGCGAAGGGGGTAACGTCGGTATCTACCGTGACTCAGGAGAAGTCCGGGAGGGATTAGTTGATGAAATCTTAACTCAAATACCAGAGGAAACAATTATTTGGGAGGCTCCTCAGAAAGATCAGCAGGTTTGGTTCATCAAATTAATAGGTGCAAACGTAAATCTTGGTAATATTGCTCCAGCGGAGGTAATTCCACTAGAAACCATACGTCTTGGTTTAAGAGGTGATACATTCAATCACTTCCTTAAAACACTTTAAATTAACGCTATCGGGTATTTGTAATGAAGAAGTTTGGGTTAATTGGGTATCCGCTAGGGCACTCCTTTTCTAAAAAATACTTTACAGAGAAGTTTGAGCGGGAAGGACTAAAAGACTACGCTTATGAGCTTTTCCCTATGGAGAACATTAGCGACATTGAGAAGCTACTGCGTGATAATCCAGATATTTGCGGTTTAAACGTAACTATACCACACAAGATAGGGGTTATGTACTACCTTGATAAGGTAGCAAAAGATGCAAAGTCAATAGACGCTGTAAATTGTATAAAAGTTATCAGCAATAAACCGGTAGAGTCTTTCTTCTCAGGTGACTTTTCTCCCTTGAAAGTCAGGCTGGAAGGTTACAATACTGACGCCTATGGTTTCGAAAACTCATTGAAACCATTACTCAAAAAACACCATAATAGGGCTCTTGTTCTGGGAAGCGGAGGTGCCTCCAGGGCTGTTATCTTTATTCTTGATAAACTTGGAATAGATTACCAACTAGTATCGAGAAAGAAAGGCCGAAGGCAAATAACTTACGCCGACTTAAATAAACATATACTTGAAGATCACCTGCTTATAATTAACACTACACCTCTTGGTCAGTCCCCTGAGGTTGAAGCTTGCCCTGATATTCCATACGAGTATATCGGGCCAAAACATCTTCTTTATGATTTGGTTTATAATCCAGCAGAAACCGAGTTCATGAAGCGTGGTAAAGCTAATGGTGCCACCGTTAAGAACGGAGAAGAGATGCTGCATCTGCAGGCAGAAAAAGCCTGGGAAATTTGGAATAGCTAAACTCAAGAAATAGCTAATTTGTTATTAGCAAGTATTAGAAAAATACCGGATGAAAAAGCATGCAACCTACATATTGTTAATTATGGCTTTATTAAGTTGCATCTCTTGCAGTAACGATTACTCGCCCAAACCCAGAGGCTACTTCCGTATATCATTCCCCGAAAAAAAATACCAGAATTATAATCGGGATTGCCCCTTTTCATTTGATTACCCCACGTATGCGGAAATTGAGCCTGATAGTTCCCGTGATGCTAAGCCCTGCTGGATGAATGTCTACTTCCCTGACTTTAAAGGTCGCATTCACTTGAGCTATCAGGCAGTAACATCTAAAAAAGTATTTGATGAACTTATCGAGGATGCCCGGAAACTAGCCTTCAAACATACTGTAAAGGCTACGGGGATCAACGAAGCGAGGATCTATTACCCGGAAAGAAACGTTTACGGCATTTATTACACTATTGAAGGAAATACTGCTTCCTCTGCTCAATTTTTCCTTACAGACAGTACCAGAAACTATGTACGCGGAGCCCTGTACTTCAATGAAGCACCCAAGCTAGATTCAATCCAGCCAGTTCTTGATTTTGTAAAGAAAGATCTGGACATATTTATAAAATCCTTCCGCTGGAAAGGTTAAGCACAAAAATTCACCAAATAAGGTATTTTAAAACTTTATCACCTTGTAACAGTTAGCGCAATGTTATTACATTTGAGCGCTATGATTGAAGTACATTCATTTACCTGCAATCCTTACCAGGAAAACACCTATATTTTATTCGATGAAACTAAGGAATGTGTAATAATAGACCCAGGAATGTATACGGGGGCAGAACAGAATGAAGTAGTAAGGTTCATCACCAACAAAGGCCTGAAACCAGTTCGTCTACTAAACACCCACTGTCACATCGATCACGTTTTGGGTAACAAGTTTATTTTTGATACTTATACTCTTAAACCAGAATTTCATCGCGGAGAGCTTCCCCTGCTTACGGCAGTTCCCTCTTATGCTCCGGCGCAAGGCTTTAATTACGAAATATCTCCGCTACCCGATAACTTTCTTCCAGAAACCGGCAGCATTACTTTTGGGAATAGTGTGTTAGACCTAATTTACGCTCCGGGCCATTCCCCCTCCCACTTATGCTTTTACAGTAAAACAGGCAAATTTCTTATTGGAGGAGACGTACTATTTCATGGAAGTATAGGACGTACAGATTTGCCGGGTGGAAATTATACTCAACTTATTAAAAATATCCGAGAAAAACTTTTTGTCCTGCCTGAGGATGTTACGGTATATCCAGGTCACGGCAGTGAAACCTCCATCGGGTTCGAAAAACAACATAACCCCTTTCTAAATCAGTAATAGATTGAGAACATCCTTCTACATAGCGAAACGATATCTTTTTACCAAAAAATCCCTTAATGCCATTAATTACATTTCGGGTATATCTATGTTAGGGGTATTTGTAGGAAGTGCTGCGCTCGTAATTATCCTGTCAGTCTTTAACGGGTTCGAGAAAGTGATTCTATCAATGTATAACAACTTTACTCCAGAGATTCGAATAGAACCTGCTCAGGGAAAAACATTCGATCCTGATGGACCTGAAGTAAGGAATTTGAAGAAAGACGACAGGATCGCTAATTACACTGAAGTATTACAAGAAAAAGCGCTGTTACGTTATGATGAAGGACAATACATAGGAACAATAAAGGGAGTATCTTCAGATTTTTTAAAACGCTCAAAACTAGATAGCACCCTCGTTCAAGGTAGGTTTGTAATCGAAGAAGACAGTAAACCTTTTGCTGTAGTAGGCTCTATGGTACAACTTTATTTATCTATTAACGTGAACGATCAGTTCAGAGAGCTGGAAATCTACTCACCTAAAAAAGGAGCAGCTAACTCATTCAGCCCTGCAGAAGAATTTACTCTTCGGTCCATTAAACCTGTAGGTGTCTTTCAGATACAGCAAAGCTTCGATGAATCAGTTATTGTCCCCCTAAGCTTTGCCAGGGAACTTCTTGGAGAAGAAAAAAACGTATCATCAATAGAACTTTACCTGGGTAAGGGCGAAAGCATAAGCAAGTTCCAACAAGAACTGTCTCATAAGTTAGGAAAGAAGTTTTTAGTAAAAAACAGGGTACAGCAGGAACAGAGCTTATACAAGACGCTTAATATTGAGCGTCTGATGATCTACCTGATCCTAACCTTCGTTTTAATAATCGCGATATTCAACATTGTAGGGACTCTGACAATGTTAGTGATAGATAAAAAGAAAGATATAGCGATACTCAGCAGTATAGGTGCTGACACAGGTCTTATCAGACGAGTTTTTTTTCTGGAGGGTCTGCTTATTTCATTTGTGGGATGCTTTGCTGGAATGATAGCGGGATTCATATTTTGCTTACTACAGCAGAAATATGGTTTCATCAAGATGGCCGAGGCAAACTTCATTACAGAAGCCTACCCTATTGCTATAAAGTGGTCAGACTTTCTGGTAGTTTTTGGGACTGTAGCCTTGATCTCCACTATTGCATCATCCATTTCATCCCGTTTGAGTGTTAAAAACCTCGGTGATATGAAAGAGGATTTGTAATAGGTTGCAGAACTGGAAGGAACACGAAATAGGAATGCACGAATTACACTAATCAAAGTTTAAGGACATGATTCCTCTCTGAATTCCAATTGTCTTTATGCTGTGTTATTAAAGTAACGAGCGTGTAATTCGTGCTATTAATCGTGTTAATAATATTTTCCGGGAATCAAATAGTTTTTCACATAATCTTCAACACCTTGTTCTAGAGTATGAAAGGCTTTGTGATAACCTATTGCTGAAAGCTTGTCCATCTTTGCTTCTGTAAAATATTGGTACTTATCACGAATATCCTCGGGTGTTGGAATGAAAGAGATTTCAGGATCTTTCCCCATAGCTTTGAAAGTATTAGTAGCAAGGTCCAGGAATGTACGGGCTTTACCAGAACCCAGATTATATATACCAGAATCTTTCCGGTGATGCATCAGGAAGTACATAACATCGGTTACATCTTTTACATATACAAAATCCCTCTGTTGCTCACCGTCGCGGAATTCAGGATTGTGGGATTTGAACAAGCGCATTCCTCCTGTTTTCTGGATCTGATTAAATGTGTGAAAAACCACTGAAGCCATTCTTCCTTTGTGATACTCATTAGGACCATAAACATTGAAAAACTTTAATCCAGCCCAGAAAAACGGTTGTCTTTCTTGCTTTATAGCCCACTTGTCGAATTCATTTTTAGAATCTCCATATGGGTTCAATGGCCTAAGTTCATCTAACCGTGTCTCATCATCTTCATATCCCGATTCACCAAGACCGTAGGTAGCAGCAGATGAGGCATAAACCAGAGGTAAGCCAAACTCTACACACACATTCCATATATCGATTGTATAGTCAAGGTTAAGTTTTTTTAAAAGCTCGTAATCGAATTCGGTAGTATCGGTGCGGGCTCCTAGATGAAAAACAAATTGAACATGGAGTTGATTCTCGCGAAGCCATTGTGGGAATTCCTCTCTGTCAACCTTTTTTGCAAAGCGCTTTCCATCAAAATTCTTATTCTGCTCTTCACTTGAAAAATCGTCAACCAGAACAAGATCGTAATAACCTTCCTCGTTCAGCTTTTGAATAAGGCAACTTCCGATGAAACCCGCAGCACCAGTAACTATAATCATGATATATCTTTTACCCCTTTACGTTAAAAACTTAAAATAATTTCGTCCAAAGCTATACAAAAGTGACTAAAGAAAATCAGGTTAAGAATATATTATCAGTGAATGAAGGGATTATTTTTAACTCCTTTGCTTTATCAAAAAGCAAATCTATTGCCTTCCGTCCGTCCTTGCCCAAATTGATAGAATATTGATTAACATAAAGCTCGATGTGTTTATACATAACTTCCTCTTCCATTGCCTGAGCGTGTTGCCGAATAAAGTCTAGGGACGACTTTGGGTTCTCGAAGGCAAACTCCACACTTTTGCGAAGTACTCTATTAACTTTTAATTTGACTTCTTCGGGAAGGCTTCTTTTTACAACAATTCCGCCTAACGGAATAGCACAGCCTGTCTGTTTCTCCCAGAGATCGCCGAGGTCAAAGATCTTCTTCAATCCTCGCTGCTGATAAGTAAATCTGTTCTCATGTATGATGAGTCCCAGATCTATTTCGCTGTTAATAGTAGCCTCTTCTATTGCCGAGAATACCAGTTCCTTCTTATTTTTTGCCTCCGGTAGCAGCCAGCTTAAAAGGAAGTTTGCCGTAGTATATTTACCTGGAATACCAATACGTAAGTTGGATATATAAGGCTTTACCTTGTCAATTGACAGTTCATCCTCCTTCTCGTTAGAATTCAGCAGCGCTCCATTTTCCAATAGTAGCTCTTTTAGAGACTTTCTGCTGATTACTAAAGGGCCTACCCCAAAGCCGAGTGCACTACCCGCATCCAGGAGAACATAATCTTTTAAAGCGTAAGCGAAGGCATGAAAACTGAGCTTAGTGATATCAAGTTCCTGTCGGAATGCTTTTTGATTAAGGGTTTCCACATCGTCAAAAAACACCTCAAACTCTAAACCCTCTGTATCGATCTTCTGATGAATAAGAGCATCGAAAATAAAGGTATCGTTAGGACACGGTGAGAAACCAAGAGTAAGCTTCATATATTTAATTTAGTACGTGCAATATTGTGCTTTTATTGAATTAAAATCTTATCCCCCTTCATAATTGCCTGATGAAACCATTTAAAGTTGCATTCAGGTTAGTAACAGCTAAGGGAATCTGCCAACTGTCCTTATTTCTAGGTTCTACATAATTAGAAATACTCCTTAGCTGTAATGCAGGTAAATTCACTTCTTTGCAGGCATAGAAAAAAGCCGCTCCCTCCATGCTTTCGATGTCTGGTTTGAGAAGCTTAATTGTACTTTCAATGGAGCTTTGCCTGCCATGTACTTTATTTACCGTAATGCCCGATACACCTGATAGAGAGTTAAGGAAAGAATGGCTAAATGATGACTTGTAACTGCTCGTTCCAAACCCAAGCTCGTCAATACTTAAGAAATCATCATTATTTTCAGCGCCTAGTTCCGCAAACCGATCCTCCTTAACAACGACAGTCTCCCCAATCTTCAGGTCTCGATTAAAAGAACCGGCGATACCTGCATTTATGGCGAGATCAAAATCCCTCGATGCCAAAGCCCTTCCCATTGAGAATGCTGTGGCAACCATACCTACCCCGGTAACCAACAGGTCCACCTGATGTTCTCTTTCAACTTCTGGAGAGTTGCAGTACGAAATAAAATCTTTGACCTCAAAAGAGGTAGCAGCAACGAGCAACAACTTCATCAAGCAAATTTAAACATTGTTGATCTTCCATTGCTTGAGGAAAGAATCTCCCTATACATTTTACTATTAGGTGGCAAAAAACAAACTAATCAGAAAGTCAGAAAATGAATATCTATGCCTACTAAAATTCCTAAATATAAATTTTGTGTAAGTTTGCGCTTTATTTAATTAAGAATGATATACATAACCCGCAGAGAGCAGTTCAATGCAGCCCATAAATTGTTTAAGGAAGAATGGAGTAATGAACAAAATATGGAGGTGTTCGGCAAGTGCTCTAATCCTAATTGGCACGGGCACAATTACGAACTTTTTGTAACTGTGAAGGGAGAAGTTGATCCGGAAACAGGTTTTGTAATAGACCTTAAGGTATTGAGAGACATCATCCGTAATCATGTTACCGATAAGCTCGACCATAAAAACATTAACCTCGACGTAGATTTTATGAAAGGTAAGATGGCATCAACGGAAGTTTTAGCAATTGAAATATTTAAACAACTGAAAGCTCAACTCGATCCTTTGAATGTTGCTCTGCATGGGGTAAAACTTGTAGAGACTGAAAATAATTTTGTAGAGTACTTCGGAGAATAACAAATTCATGGCAGACCAAGAACAGACCAATTTCATGGCTGAAGAGAACGACCTCAACGGCTATGTTAAAATCGACAGGTACAATCCTAAAAAAATAGAGAGTATTGCTTCGCACTATAATGAAATCTTAAAAGATCTGGGTGAAGATCCTACCCGTGAAGGCTTGCTGAAAACTCCGGAACGCGTTGCGAAGGCTCTTCAGTTTTTAACGCATGGGTACGATATTAAGCCAGAGGAGATCTTAAAAAGCGCCATGTTCAAAGAGGAATACAGCCAAATGGTGGTAGTAAAAGACATTGAGGTGTATTCTATGTGCGAACATCACATGCTGCCGTTTTTAGGTAAAGCGCATGTTGCCTATATACCAAATGGTCACATTGTTGGCCTTAGCAAGATTCCCCGCGTGGTAGAGGCTTACGCACGAAGATTACAGGTACAGGAAAGACTTACAAATGAAATCAGAGACTGTATACACGAAACACTTCATCCATTAGGTGTTGCAGTGGTAATAGAATGCCGCCATTTGTGTATGAGCATGAGAGGTATTCAGAAGCAGAACTCTGTGACAACTACTTCTGCATTTACCGGGGCATTTAAAGATGAAAAAACCCGGGCAGAGTTTTTGCGATTAATAACAGCTAGCCTGGATTAATCTGCTGTACCAAAAATTAGTAGACAAACGTCAATCTCACCAATAAAAATTAAAAATATCTCCCCAATGAACTGTTTGTTATTGGGAATGTCATTATGAAAGCATACGTATTTCCAGGACAAGGAGCTCAATTCCCAGGTATGGGTAAAGAGCTATATGAGCAATCCGCTAAAGCTAAAGATCTTTTTGAAAAAGCTAATGAAATATTAGGATTCAGAATTACTGATATAATGTTTACTGGTACTGAAGAAGACCTGAAACAAACTAATGTAACTCAACCAGCCATTTTCCTTCATTCAGTAATATTAGCCTCAGTACTGGAAGATTTCAAACCCGAGATGGTAGCGGGACACTCTCTTGGCGAATTTTCAGCATTAGTAGCTGCTGGAGCCTTATCTTTTGAGGATGGCCTCAGGCTTGTTGCCGCACGTGCCAATGCGATGCAAAAAGCCTGTGAAATACAGGAAGGAGCAATGGCTGCAATTTTAGGACTGGATGACTACGCTGTTGAAGAAGTTTGTGAAATGGTTAGTGAGGTTGTTGTACCGGCAAATTATAACTGTCCTGGGCAGCTGGTAATTTCAGGGAGTGTTGAAGGCGTGGATAAAGCATGTGCTTTTTTAACAGAAAGGGGTGCTAAAAGAGCTTTAAAACTAAATGTAAGCGGTGCGTTTCACTCTCCTCTGATGGAAGCGGCAAGAGCCGAATTAGAAAGCGCTATAGCATCAACAGAAATTAAAACACCGGTCTGTCCTGTGTATCAAAATATTGATGCTAAGCCTTACACTGATCCGTCAAACATAAAACACAATTTAATTGCACAGTTAACAGGTGCAGTTCGCTGGACACAAACTGTTAGAAAAATGCTGGAAGATGGAGCTACTTCATTTACCGAGGTTGGTCCAGGAAACGTATTACAAGGACTAATTAAAAAAGTAAACAGAACAATTCAAACAAGTAGCGGTACATTGTAGTTTAGTTCATATCGTTAAAATAATAAAAGACAGGTGCGGGAATGCATCTGTCTTTTTTATGTTTTTTATTTGTGGTTGGTTTATTTTTATATTGCGATAATTCATATACCAGCTCTAAACTCTTTTTATAGTGAGCGCTACCTTTAAAATACGACTTCTGCTTTTTTTGCTAACCATTAGCTTTGCTGCTACTGCTCTTACTATTCACTTTACTTTTGACAAGTCGGAAATACTTGAGTTTGATGGTAGCACTATTGAGCATAACCTGAATAAAAAAGAGAAATTCATAAAAAGCTATCTGGCTGACAACAAGAATCTGATTAATGTAAAAACAGCGCATCAAGATCCTAATGTCGCAATCACCCTTATCAATGAATTAGAAAAAGAGCGGTCAATTTATGTTCATACTTATTACGACCATAATCTTATTTTTTGGGGAACAAATAAAGTAGCTCCCATAACAGATGCTGGCTTAAAAGAGGGCTCGTCATTTTACAGACCTAGCAACGGTTGGTACGAAGCTGTAAAAAAGACTTATGGAAGATTTTCAGTGGTATTTTTAATACCAATAAAATCAGAGTATAAGATTCAAAATAAGCATTTAAGAAATACATTTTCCTCAGATCTGATTGGTGAAGATAATCTCGATATAGCAAACTTTGACGATAAGCAGGTATATAATGTCAAGACCGCAGAAGGTAAATACCTCTTTGCAGTTAGGCTTAAATCCGCTATTACAAATACCTTCTACTCTAAGCTTGAGCTTTGGATGTGGTTGTTAACCGCTTTCTTTGCAACTGTCTTCGCCAACTATGTTGCAATCCTTATGTCTAATAAGGGCTATGTTAAATGGAGTATTGCGCTATTATTCCTTTACTTTCTGATCGTTAGGATCCTCACACTCGAGTTTGCCTGGTTTGATACCTATTTTGACGTGCCGGTCTTTGATGCTAAGTATTACCATGGCAGCTACTTCTTCCCCACACTCGGCGACTTCCTCCTAAACGCAATTATGGTAAGTTGGTTCATCTGTTTTGTTTTCAGCTACCGTTTTGAAATCTCTCTCTTCGGGAACAATTTCGGAAAACCGCCAGCTCTCGCTATATTCTCTCTACTGGGAATAATTATCTATCTCGTAGCATATCAGCACAACGAAATATTCCATAGTCTGGTCACGCGATCCAACATCAATTTCGACCTAAATAATGTTATTTATTTAAGTCCTCATAGCTGGCTCGGCATATTATTAATGTGCGTAGCGATCTTTAATGTTTATTTGCTAATAGAGATCGTCCTGGCTATAGGCGAAAATTTGCCACTAACCAATAGAGAACGGCTGATAATTTTCCTTGCCGGTATCGCTTTTATTCTCACTGCTCAACTTATCTTTAACTCCGTAAGCATCCATATTCTATTTTTTGGTATCATTATTTTCCTTCGGGGTTGGGCTTTCTATAATAAAAACCACGGGTATAAGCTTGTTATTTTCTTATTTACAACACTTCTTTTTGCTATAATCGCTTCAATAAAACTAGCCTCCTTTCAGTATACTAAAGAGCGGGCCCAGCGTCAGGAGATTGCGCAGAGACTAGAGTCGGCCGACGATCCAAACGCTGTACTCTTGTTCTTTTCAATAGAACAGAATTTGTTGAAAGAAGAATTACTTACTGAATATTTCGGAGAACAACAGGAAGATAAAGAAGGATTTAAAAACAAACTTCGTAAGCTTTATTTCGACGGTTATCTATCCCGGTATGACTTCGACATCCATCCTTACTGGCAAGGCGTACCTCAGCAGGACGAGAAAGCAGTTAATTATTATAGAAAATTAGTTGTTTCAGGAGCTATAAAGGTTTCTGAGTACTTCTACCGCGTAAATAACACCTTCGGGGTACAAAATTACTTTGCCCTTATTCCCGTAACCCGTGACAATCAATCGCTGGGAACCCTCGCTTTTGAGTTGAAGTCAAAAACGTTTAAGGAACAAGGATCCTTCCCCGAAGTCCTGGCAGATGCAAAAATTAATACAGAAGACGAGCTTAATAATTATTCATTTGCTTTTTACAGCAATGGTAGACTCTTAAATCAAAATGGAGATTACATATACAACCTCGTTAATAACGACTTTAAAGGTCAGATAGGTAAATTTGTTTACATTGAGAAAAACGGATACAGCCATATCATCTATCAATCCACAGCCCGAAAACTAGTCGTGGTAAGCAAGCCGGTTATTACCTGGGTTATCCAGCTAGCCTCTGTGTCATTCCTGTTTTTAGTATTGCTGTCGTTCTCGACTGTTTTGATCTTGATCCACCAGATATGGGTTATTTTTCATGACGACAAATTCAGACTTAACGGATATCGCTGGAGCTATTTAATTTCAAGAAACAGGATTCTCTACAAAACTCGCATCCAAGCTTCCCTGGTTGCTGCAATCGTTGTAACGCTTATGATCGTAGGTGGAATAACCTACTTTAGTATAAGTCAGCAGTTCAAGAAACAGCAGGAGCAGGATTTGATGACTAACATTAACAGGATCAAAACTGCTTTAGAAAATAACCAGACTTTCACTAACGGCTTTTCCGGATCAAACGACCAGATCCTTCATACCTTTGCCGAAATTAATGCAACAGATCTAAACTTATATGATACCAAAGGCAGGGTGATATTCACTACTCAGCCTAATATCTACGACTATGGGTTTATAGAGCGACTAATGAATGCTGAATCTTTTATATACCTGAATAAATACCAAAGATCAGAGCTATTGAATTACGATCAAATAGGGAAAATGAGGTTCATTACTGCCTATAAGCCTATCCGAAATAACGAGAATGAAACAATCGCTTACCTAAGCCTTCCTTATTACTCGAACGAACAGGATTATGACATGAGAGTCGGATCCTACCTTAATACGCTTATTAATGTTTATGCCCTGGTATTGGTTGTTATTGCTTTATTCGCCATATTCCTTGCCAATGAGATCACTTATCCGCTTACGCTGGTGGGAAAAAGCCTCGGGCAAATTCAAATTGGTAGCAGGAACGAGCCTATTCAATGGAAAAGCAATGATGAGATTGGAGGGTTGATTAAGGAATATAATAATATGATCATGGCACTGGAAGACAGTGCACAAAAGCTTGCGAGATCAGAAAGGGAATCTGCATGGCGGGAAATGGCCAAACAGGTAGCGCACGAAATCAAAAACCCGCTTACTCCACTTAAATTAGGGGTTCAATTACTTGAAAAGTCCTGGAGGGAGAAAGACCCTAACTTTGACAAGAAGTTCGAAAAGTTCAGTAAATCTTTCATCGAACAGATTGAGAGTTTATCACTTATCGCATCTGAGTTCTCAAACTTTGCAAAAATGCCCGATACTCCCTTTGAGAATCTTGAAATTTGTGAGATTATTGATAAAAGTATAGATGTATACCGCAACAGCGAGGATTTGAATATTTCCTTCATTAAACTTACCGCCGGAGATATCATTGTAAAGGGAGGAAAAGATCATTTGCTTCGAATCTTCAACAACCTTATTAAAAATGCGATTGAGGCGATACCAGACTTTCGAAAAGGAAATATCGAGATCATCCTTAACACGGATTCCAGAAATGTTAATATCGAAGTTAAAGACAATGGAAAGGGTATTCCAGAAGATTTGCGTGAAAGAATTTTTAATCCCAATTTTACTACAAAAAGTAGTGGAACCGGACTAGGACTTGCCTTTGTTAAGCAAGCAATAGAAAACATGTTTGGAACCATCCGCTTTGAAACAGAACAAAATAAAGGGACAACATTTTATATCACACTTCCGTTAGCAAGCTGATGCTCAAACTGTTTACTTTTTGGGCTGGCTGTTTACTACTGCTTGTTCAAAAAGTAAACGGGCAGTCTTTACTTCATCAAAAGGTTATTCCAATTGCTGCCGACACTGTCACTCTTGATACATTAAGCATCGTTCCAGGCAGTGTGAGGATAAAAACAGCTGATAATCTTGACGTATCAACAGATAATTTTAGAATTGACGCTGCAAGTGCGCAATTGATTTGGAAAAGAAAACCTGTTTCTAATACTGTCACAGTAACCTATAAAACCTTTCCTATCCTTTTTACCAAGAAATACTCCAAATATTCAAAAGATGTTATTACAGAAGCAGTAATAGACAACACTGCCTTTCGAAAAAAGGAAAAGCAGGAAACGAATACGTTGTTTAGTATGGAGGGATTAAATAAGAGTGGGAGTATCTCGAGAAGCGTGGGAGTAGGTAATAATCATGACTTGGCTTTGAACTCGAACATGACGCTGCAGCTTTCAGGAAAAATAACGGACGATCTGGAAATCCTAGCTGCAATTTCTGACGATAACATTCCTATTCAGGCGGAGGGAAATACCCAGCAGTTGAATGAGTTTGATAAGGTGTTTATTCAATTAAAGCGAAAAAATTCCATTCTAACAGGTGGAGACTATGAGATACGCAGGCCGGATAGCTATTTCATGAACTTTTTCAAAAGAACACAAGGAGCCTCCTTCTCAACTTCCTATTCATCTAAAGGTTGGAAATATAAGTCGGGATTATCAATGGCGGTGGCTAAAGGGCGCTCCTCTAGATTACAACTTAATGGGATAGAAGGGAACCAGGGACCATACCGAATAACGGGAGCTAATGGAGAACAAGCAATTGTCGTGCTTTCTGGTACCGAACGTGTTTATGTGGATGGAGTTTTGATGCAACGGGGGCAGGAAAACCAGTACACTATTAATTACAATCTTGCTGAAATAACTTTTACAGCGAAAAAGCTTATCACGCAAAATAGCCGTATTATCATCGAGTTCGAGTATTCAGACAAGAATTACTCCAGATCACTAACTTACTTCAATCAGGAAGCTTATTCTGAGAAGATAAATTTCAAGCTTAACTATTATAATGAACAGGACAATAAGAACAAACCATTTTTGCAGGATCTGACAGATCAGCAAAAGAGCTATTTAAAAGAAATTGGAAATAGTATCAATGAGGCTTACATATCTAACATCGATACTGTTGATTTTAACACCACCGAAGTTCTTTATAAACAAATAGATACGTTGGGAGCGTCAGGAGTGTATGTTTACAGTACCAACCCTGCGCTTGCCCATTACCGCCCCGGCTTCTCTTTTGTAGGTACTAATGCCGGCAATTATAGAATAAGTACTAACTCTCTAGCCAATGGGAGAGTGTTTGAATACCTTCCTCCAATCGCGGGATTGAAACAAGGGGACTATGAGCCTGTATCATTGCTTGTGACCCCTAAGAAGAAACAGTTGGTTACCTTAGGAACTGATTTTAAACCTTCAAAAAATACGCTCGTTAGCACGGAGCTTGCGTTTAGTGATAACGATGTTAACTTATTTTCGAATATCGGCAACAAGGAAAATCAAGGCTTCGCTTTCAGGTTCTTAACAAGGAATTCGTTGAGTTTCAAGAAAGATTCGACTTCCACTAAATTAATTACTACTGCTAACTACGAGCATACCTCACGCAATTTTAGTTTTTTGGAACGATACAGAGCTGTCGAATTTGAAAGGGACTTCAATCTTTTTGGTATAACACCACGAGGAGCCGAGCACTTGCTTAGCTTTAGTGCAAGTCTATTTAAAACCCGGGAAAGAAACATTACCTATCAATTTAACTGCTTTACGAGAGATTCTCTTTATTCTGGTTTTCAAAATAGCCTCGAAGGGCAATTCCTTATTAATAATTTCCGATTAAGTTACTCGGGTAAGTTTCTCAACTCCTCCAGCAACATTAATAGTGGTTATTTTTTAAGACAAAAAGCAGATTTAAGCAGGGAATTTAAATACGCTATTGCAGGACTAAACTTCGAACAGGAACATAACAAGACAAATCTGATGGGATCGTTGCTTTCTGGTAACAGCTTCGCGTTTGATCAGTATACTGCATATCTTAGTTCCCCAGGCTCAAGTGGTAACTTTTACAAAGTCCAGTATAGTAAACGATTCGACAAACTTCCCATTTCAGGCGCCCTTAGGGAATATTCTGCAGCAGATGTAATAAGTGGGGAATTAGGTATACGCACAAGAACCAATTCAACGCTAACAATAACAACAACTTACCGTGACATCAACTACAGGGAGCAAACGTCACAACCTCAAGAAAACAGCTTGCTCGGCAGACTCGACTACACATTCTCTGCATTAAAAGGTTTTATTAATAGTAGTATCTTTTACGAAATAGGACCTGGAAGAGAGCCGAAGCGCGAGTTTTCCTACCTTGAGGTAATTACGGGACAAGGTGCATATGCGTGGAATGATTATAACAACAACGGTATCAAAGAGCTTAATGAGTTTGAAATCGCCAGATATCAGGATCAGGCAAGATATATTCGTGTTTACCAGAATACAAACGAATTTATTAATAGCACTTACAATACAGTAAATATAACTGCACGTATAACTCCTGCCTCCGTATGGAAAAACTTAGATGGAATTTTTAAGGTAATCAATCGTTTCTCATCCCAGTCAGCATTTAAAACAGAGCGAAAGTTAACAGGAGAAAAAGGTTTTGCTGCCTATTACCCCCTCTCAAGCGTTGAAGATCAGAAACTTATATCAGACAACACCTACATTAGAAATACGTTATTTTTTAATCGGAACAATCCTGCGTATGGAATAGATCTGAACTTCCAAAACACCGCAAATAAAATCCTGCTTATTAACGGATTCGATAGCAGAAGCCGTAGTGAGCAAGGCTTACGATGGAGGTGGAATATTAAGAAAATTACAACTGTATTTGAACTAAAGCAAAGTAACAGGCTTTATCAATCTGAACTATTCCCCGAAAAGAACTACCGTATAAAAGCAATTGAACTTCTACCTGAAGCACAATACCTGTTTAGCTCTAACTTTCGTTGGGGCATCAACGGAATGTATAGATCATTGAAGAATAGAATTAATAATCGGGAAAACTCAATGAATTATCGATTTGGTACTGATATCAGATACAACATCTTAACCAAAGGCGTTTTTACGAGTGGACTTAACTGGGTAAGGAATAACTTTAATGGTGATAGAAATACCTCTTTAGCATATGAGATGCTAGAAGGCCTGCTGCCTGGTAACAATGTTATCTGGACAACAGGATTACAAAGAACAATAACTCAGGGAGTACAAATGACATTAAGCTACGAAGGAAGAAAATCGTCTTCCGCTAAAGCTATACATAATGGATCGGTTCAATTCAGAGCCTTCTTTTAAAGGTATTAAAGCCACGAATTACACAAATAATCATCCAAAATGGGTTATAAGAGGTATTTCGTGTAATTCGTGCTGATATTTTACCTTAAAGAGAAGGTTGTTTTTCCCATGGTGTAGCCGTCTGAATAGAACATTACTGTATAAGTCCCTTTTGAAAAGCTGCCTGGATTAGTCCAATCAATATTGTATATCTTATCCGTATTGTCGAACTCAATAGCAGTTCTGTAAGTATACTGAAGATCTTCCCCATCAGCACTAAACATGCTACTATTATCAGAAGTAATTAAGTTTCCACTAGGATCTATAATTCTTATATATACATCATGCATACCTACCTGAGCTAAAGAATTATTGACGATATTAAATGTAAACCGAAGCTTCTTTGCCGTACTTGCCTTAGTAACATCTGTTTCTTTCCCGCTATTTTTTATTCTTAAGGGCACAATGCTGATTGTACCGGTTTTTAGGGCGGCAGCTACCTTAACCTTTCCACTTAACTCAGTGTTCTGCTCTTCCAATTGGGTAGCCTTCTGAGATATATTGCTAACAGAGGTTCGCAAACTGTCTCTTTCAACCGTCAATTCCTGATTCTTCTTTTCCAGCTCCGCAATATCACCCGTGTACTTCGTTACAAAAAATCTTAAGTTTTTCAACTCACTTTGAGCTTTAGCAAGCTCTCTTTGCGTCAACTTACCTGCCCTAAGCTGCTCACGTAGTTCAGATATCTTTTCACGCGCCAATTCCTGCTCTTCTTTCATGTCCGCAGTCAGCTGCACATTCGATTCGTTAGCCTTGTCAAGCTCCGCCTCTATTTTGTCTATCTCAACTTCCATTCGGGATCTCTCGTCATTTAGAGTAACTATCCGATCCCCAGATTTTTTATCTTTAAAAAATAAATAGGCGTTGGTACCTAAAAGGGCAACAATAACTGCCACTAAAAAATAAATTTTGTTTGAATCTCTTTTAGGTGTCTGTACCTGCTCTTGATAAGTTTTTTCCATATCAGTGTGTATAATATTGAAAATGGGTAAATAGTATGCCTTCACACCAATCTCTTCCACCATACTTCCAAGTATAACTTCCCAGACCGCTAATTATTGCATTAACAGTCATCCTGATATCACAAATATAGGATTTTGTGTTCCTGATGCATATTAAGGCAACTTTTTGTATAAAAAATATTTACACTAACAATAAAGCGCTTCAACTGAATGTTTGTTAATTATCTTTGCAAGCTTTTAAATCACACATGTCTATTAGGTTAACAATTCTGAATATTTTACTGGTTCTTTCTCTTGTTACTCGAGCCCAAACAGAGACAGTTATAACACCAAAACGCGAATTCCGGGGTGTTTGGGTAGCTACAGTAGCTAATATTGATTGGCCGAGTAGACCTGGTTTACCAGTAGCGGCACAGCAACAAGAGCTACTACACTTACTTGATCAACACCAGCAAAGTGGGATGAATGCCGTTATGTTCCAGATAAGACCAGCAGCTGACGCCTACTATGCAAAATCAAAAGAGCCCTGGAGCAAATATCTGAACGGAAAGCAAGGAAAACCTCCTGTCCCTTTTTATGACCCTTTAGAATTTGCTATTATAGAGGCACATAAGAGAGGAATTGAGCTTCATGCCTGGTTCAACCCTTACCGCGCATCTATGAATCTGAATATTGCAGAGCTTGCCCCAAATCACATAATAAAACAACACCCCGAATGGTTTTTCAGCTATGCCGGGAAAAAGTTATTCAATCCAGGAATTCCGGAGGCCAGACAATACATTGTTAGCGTGGTCTTAGACGTTGTAAGAAACTATGACATTGACGGAGTTCATTTTGATGACTACTTTTACCCCTACCCAGAAACCGGGCAAGTTGTGGCAGATGAGGAGCAGTTTAAAATATACGGAGGAGAGTTTGATAACATAGCAGACTGGAGACGTAATAATGTTGATCTTCTTATAAAGGAACTTTCTGATAGTATACATTCTGTAAAACGTTTTGTAAAATTTGGTATCAGTCCTTTCGGAATATGGCGTAATAAGAGTCACGATCCCGAAGGTTCCGAAAGTACAGGGCTTCAAGGTTACAGTACATTATATGCCGATGCAAGAAAATGGGTGAAGGAAGGCTGGATAGACTATGTTAATCCTCAGGTCTACTTCCCGTTCTTTTACCGTGCTGCTCCGTTTGAGAAACTTGTAGATTGGTGGAGTAATAATGCGTATGGAAAACACGTATATATTGGACAGGGGGCTTATCGCACAACAGAGAAACGTGAAGGATGGAATAACTTGAGTCAGCTTCCGGACCAGGTAAGATATATAAGGAAAAATCCACGGGTGCAGGGAAGCGTTTACTTTAGTTCGAAATCAATAACTAACAATCTTGCTGGTTTCCAAGACTCCTTAAGACGTGAGTTTTACCGATTCCCCTCACTTCCACCTCCAATGATTTGGTTGGATGATATTACTCCGCTTTCTCCGCTAACCCTTGAAGCAACTGTAACTGATAACGGTTTTTGTGTCCTGAATTGGAAAGAACCGTATATGGCTCGCGATAATGAAACTGCATACGGCTATGTAATTTATCGTTTTGGCGCAGGAGAACCAATAAATATTGAAGATGCAACAAAAATTTTAAAAGTCAGTTACGATAAAAACCTCACCTCTTTTACTGACTACACTTCACAACGGGGCCAACAATATCAGTACGTAGTAACCGCTCTTGACAGAGTGAAGAACGAAAGTCTTCCTTCTAATACGGCACTAGTGGGTTATTAATTTTAACAGTAAAGAAAAAAGAGATAAATTAATATTTATTTGTGTAAATATTAAAGAAAAAAAATATAAAAGATAGGATACTTGTAGAAATTTCGCCCTGATCTGCAAACGTTTCGGTTGTCATCTTGTTAAATCCTAACTAACAGACGAAACTATGAAACGTGTACCTGAAAACTTATTAGTATTTTCACACCTCCGCTGGGATTTTGTATTCCAGCGTCCACAACATTTGCTTACTCGTTTTGCACGCGAATTTAATGTATATTTTCTTGAAGAGCCTATTTGTGATGTTGCCGAAGATGGAGAAAGCTATCTTTCGATCAGCAAGCGCGAAGACAAATTGTGGGTATTAGTGCCTCACATTCAAAGCGGACTTGCAAAGAAAGAAGGTGTAAATCTTCAGAAGCTTATGCTAAAATCCTTTTTAAAGGATAAAAGCTTGTCTGACTTTATCTTCTGGTACTATACTCCAATGGCACTTGAATTCTCAAGAGAATATTTTCCTAACTTGACCATTTATGATTGTATGGATGAATTATCCGCCTTCAAAAATGCTCCAGTTGAGTTAACCTATCTTGAAAAGGAATTACTAACGCGTGCCGATGCGGTATTTACTGGTGGTCACTCTTTATATGAGGCAAAGAAACATCAGCACCAAAACATTCATCCTTTTCCAAGCAGCATTGATAAAAACCATTTTGCTCAGGCCAGGAAGAAAATGGAGCAACCTGTTGACCAAATAGGCATTACAGGGAAGAAGCTTGGATTTTACGGAGTTATCGACGAAAGGTTTGACTATAAACTTATCGGAGAAGCAGCTACTGCTCGTCCGGATTGGAATTTTATTCTTATTGGGCCTACCGTAAAAATCAACCCAGACATCCTGCCGAAGAACCAGAACATTCATTACTTAGGCGGCAAGTCTTATAATGAGTTGCCAGCTTACCTAGCTGGTTGGGACTTAGCTTTAATTCCATTCTTACTGAATGAATCTACACGTTATATTAGTCCTACTAAAACACCAGAATATCTTTCAGCTGGTATTCCGGTAGTTTCTACACCAATTCGTGACGTAGTAAAGCCTTATGGCAAACTGAACCTGGTAAGTATTGTAAGTAATTCTGCGGAATTTGTTGCAGCTGCTGAAGCAGAACTTAATAAGCCTAAAGAGGAGTGGCTAAATAGAGTTGATGATTTCCTTTCTACCAAATCATGGGATCAAACCTGGTCAGACATGATGGACATTATTCGCAATGCAATGGGCAGAAAGATTTCTGTACCACTAAGTGCTTAACAAAAACAAACATTATGGTTAAAAGTACAAGCCCAGTGGAAATTTGGGGGGGGATAGAATGCACAATTAACCGTGTAAAAAAAACATATTTTGACCAGCTTGATTTTGCTGGTCATTACTCCCGGGAAAAGGATATTGAGCTTCTTGCCGATCTAGGGATAAAAAAATTAAGGTATCCGGTTATTTGGGAAAAGCACCAGCCTCATCGAGATACAGAAATAGATTGGACTGCTACAGAAAAAAACTTAGCGCGATGTAAAGAATTAGGCATCAAGCCTATTGCAGGTCTTGTACACCATGGAAGCGGGCCTACATACGCTTCCATTGAAACAGATCTTTTTGCAACCGGATTAGCTGAATATGCGGAAAAAGTAGCCACAAAATTCCCTTGGATCGAATATTATACTCCCGTGAACGAGCCTTTAACCACTGCTCGATTCTGTGGATTATATGGGCACTGGTATCCTCATAGCAAAAATAACGCGGCCTTTCTAAGATTGCTTATTAATGAAAGCAAGGCTACCGTACTTGCCATGGAAGCAATTAGAAGGGTTAATCCAGATGCAAAATTAGTTCAGACAGAAGATCTTAGTAAAACTTACAGTACACCACTGTTAAAATATCAGGCTGATTTTGAGAATAAGAGACGTTGGCTAAGCTTTGATCTGATCATGGGCCGGGTTAATGAAAACCACAGCCTATGGAGTTATTTGATGTGGTCTGGAATTAAGCCGGAAGAGCTCGACTTTTTTCAGAAAAAAAACTGTAGCCCTGATATTATAGGCTTTAATTACTATCCAACCTCGGAAAGGTTCCTGGACGAGAATTTAGGAAAATATCCCGTAGAAAGCCATGGTGGAAACCATCAGCATAAATATGCGGATGTAGAGGCTGTAAGGGTAGATATGGAGGACGGAGAATATGGGGCAAAACTTCTTTTATCCGAGGCTTGGGACCGCTTTAAAATTCCAATTGCCATCACAGAGGTCCATCTAGGATGTACCCGGGACGAGCAATTACGCTGGTTGAACGAAATTCATACTACTGCAAATCAGTTAAAAGCGGAAGGTGCAGATATCGTAGCTATTACAGCCTGGGCGATGTTAGGTTCTTATGGATGGAATAAGCTCTTAACGAAAAAGGAAGAAGCCATATACGAGCCTGGAATATTCGATCTCAGATCTGAAATCCCCCGGCCAACCATACTTGCTAAGATGCTTAAAACATTCGCTAACGGAAAAGAGTTTATGCATCCGGTATTAGAGGAAAAGGGATGGTGGAAGCAAGACTTGAGAGTACTCTACTTCCAAAATAACATTAGGCGTATTAGCAAAGAAAATAAAACTTCACAACCCTTGTTGATCCTCGGTAAAACAGGAACATTGGGTAATGCTTTCGCTCGTCTTTGCCGCTTAAGAGGTATTCGTTATGAGTTGCTGGGCAGAGATCAACTAAATCTGGCTAACAAAGAGCAGATTGAGAAGTTGATTGCGGAAAAGCGACCTTGGGCTGTTGTGAATGCGGCAGGTTATGTAAGAGTTGACGAAGCTGAAACATGCTCCAACGATTGTTACCTCGCCAATACAGAAGGGCCCGGAAATTTAGCGTCTCTAGCCAAGAAATACAACTTTAAGTTTCTTACCTTCTCCTCTGATCTCGTGTTTGACGGATCAAAAAAATCCTCCTACACGGAAAGCGATAAAGTATCTCCCTTAAACATTTATGGGAGAAGTAAGGCATTAGCAGAGAAACTGGTTTTAGAAAGGGACCCAAATGCTTTAATAATAAGAACTAGTGCATTCTTCGGCCCCTGGGATCAGTACAACTTTATCTTCAATGTACTTACCACATTAAAAGGCAATAGTGCTTTTACAGCTATTTCTGATAACTACATATCTCCAACTTATATCCCAGACCTGGTCCATACCAGTCTTGATCTCATGCTGGATGATGAAAAAGGGATCTGGCATCTTGCTAATCAGGGTGAGACAACCTGGGCCGCACTAGCGACACTAGTAGCGAAACAAAGTGGGCAAGATCCATCTTTAATAATACCAGTATCATGCGACTCATTAAAACTTCCAGCATTAAGACCGGTCTATAGTGTTTTGCATTCAGAAAAAGGTCTACTATTACCAAATCTGGATGATGCTCTTGTGAGGTACTTCAAAGAACAGGAGCTAATAGACCTCAGCTTTCCCGCTGCAGAGACAGCTTAATAGTTCAAGGTAAGATTAAAGGACACTTTTTACAAAGGTGTCCTTTAATCATTCATTTGTAAAACCAGATTGTATGAAAAGCTAATGATCTGGAGTTTCTTAAATTCTGAATTCGAACAGCGCTAACAAAAAAAAGACCGCCTATTAAGCCGGTCTCCCTCCTATTTAATTAAAACACTAAGTATTATTAATCTACATTTTCGCAACGTCTCTGGTATCTTTAACAAGACCAATGCCGGTAAAGAAAAAGATTACTCCTAAGATTCCGAAAACTATCAGCTCTCGTGCAGATTCAGATCTTTGTGCAAATCCCACTGCCGCATATATTAAACCAACAATACCCAGTATTGTAAGAATGGTTCCAAAAGTTCTTTTTAAGTTCATAGTGCTTATATTGATACAGAATAGATTACAAAACTTTTGCCAATCTATTATACTACTGTAAACAACTGTTAAAAAAGAAAGACTGCCCTAATTAAAGAACAGTCTTCAGCAATATCATCATATTAAAAGCGCTAAACCTACCAGATCTTCACCCGATCGCTCTCATTCCTGTACATCTTGTCTCCAGGCTTAATGTTAAAAGCTTTATAAAACTCAGGCATATTGGAGAGTGGGCCATTCACCCGGAACTCCTCAGGAGAATGGGGGTCATTACTTATTCTCATTCTCAATCGTTCATCGCGGTTCTTTATTCGCCAAACTTGAGCAAAAGAAAGGAAAAAACGTTGGTCTGGTGTAAATCCATCTATTTTCTGAGTTCCCTTACCCTGTTCAGTTTTTTTGAAGGCTTCATAAGCAATGGCCAGCCCACCTATATCTGCTATATTTTCTCCCAGTGTAAGTTCTCCATTAACTTTCAAATCATTAAGAACTGTATACTTTGAATATTGATCAACTACTACTTTTGCCTTACCATTAAACTTGTCGGCATCAGCTTTAGTCCACCAATCTTTCAAATTACCATCTTTATCATACTGCCTTCCCTGGTCGTCAAATCCATGTGTCATCTCATGACCGATTACAGCTCCAATAGCTCCGTAATTGATGGCGTCATCAGCGTTAAAATCAAAGAAAGGGAATTGAAGAATCCCCGCGGGGAATACTATTTCATTAAAGGGAGGGTTATAATAAGCGTTAACGGTTGGTGGAGTCATCAACCATTCCATTTTATCAACAGGTTTACCCAGCTTATCAATCATCTCTTTATAATTATGTATCGACGCTGATTGTAAATTTTCATAATAAGTCCCACGACTCACTTCCACATCATCATAATTCTTCCACTTATCTGGGTAACCAATTTTCTTCACAAAAGTGTTTAACTTCTCCAGAGCTCTCTGTTTAGTCTCAGCACTCATCCAGTCTAATCCTTCAATCCGATTCTGGTAAACCCGCTGAAGGTTATCCACTAACTTTAACATTCTCTCCTTTGCCTCTGCAGGAAAATAACGTTCAGTATATAACTGGCCCACTAGTTCTCCCAAATTCTGATCTGTTTTACTTACCATTTGCTTCCACCTTGGCTGCTGCTGCTTTTGTCCGCTTAATACTTTGCCATAAAAATTAAATCTGGCGTCTCTGAAAGGGCGACTTAAAGCAGAGGCAGATGAAGAAAGCGTTTCAAACACTAACTTATCTTTCCATTGAGATAGAGGTTTCGTTTTTAATAAATTTGCCAAAGCTGTATAGTACTTAGGCTGACCAACAAGCACAGTGTCTGTTTCAAGATCAAGCTTATCTAAAATATCTTTCACATTCAGTCCGGGTAGAGCCTTTTGAAACTGCGATACAGCGTATTTATTATAATTTTTAACTGGGTCGCGAAGTTCTACAGGAGTAAGGTGAGATTTAGCAATTTCAGTCTCTAAAGCCATGACTGCCTGCGCTTTTTTTGTTGCTGTTGCCACATCAGTTCCTGTTAAAGTGAACAGCCTTGTAATATATTTAAGATATTCCTTCCGAATGTTCTGAGTAGCAGCATCCTGTTTGAAGTAATAATCGCGATTAGGCAAGCCTAAACCCGTCTGTTGAAAGTTGACCGCGTTCTTTGTGCTGATCTTATCATCAGGTCCTACGTAAAACTCGAACAAATAACCATCCCCCTGCTTAAAGCTCTTCGCAGCAAAATCTACCAGGTCTTTAGTTGTCTTTATTGCGTTGATTTTTGCAAGTTGGGACTTAACAGGAGTCCAACCTCGTTTATCTATTGCAACGGTATCCATTCCGCTGGCGAAGAAATCCCCTACCTTCTGTTCCTTGCTTCCTTTAGTATTTTGCTTTGCAGAGGTTTCCTGTAAGATACTCCGGAGATTGCTCAGGTTCTCGTCATTTAAAACATAGAAGGAGCCCCAGCCTGTTTCTGATGCTGGAATCTCTGTGTTCTTAATCCAGCGACCATTAGCATAGCGAAAAAAGTTCTCACCCGGGGCCACGGTTGTATCCATTCCTGATTTGTCAAAAAAAGTAGTCCGGGGAGGGTCAACACGCTTGCTCCCTGGTGTAAATGCAGCTATTAATAGTGCTGGTGCCGCAATAAAGGGAATAAAACCAATTCTTCTCATAAACTCAAAACGATTTTTATATGTAATTATGATCTTCAATTTGTTTACGCTAACAGGTATGGGCTAGATCAGAACTCTAGTATCCTGTAATATTTCAACGCAACCGACCAGTATATTAGTCGTGAAAAAGTATTAGATGTTACGTCTGTTATAGCTATTGTTTCAGTTTCTGCAGCACAATAACTCATATTATTTATAGATAAAATACTTAACGAAGTTAAAGATTCTGGCTTGAAATAATTAAACGCAAAAGTAAACTTTGAAAAAGGCTTCCTGAAGCTACCCCAAAAAACCTTGAAAGAAATAGCTACAGAAAAAATGAAAAATTAAGGATAGAAAGGCTAGGAAATTTAAGGCAATCAAAGCCACCTAGAGGGCAAGCTTCATTTTTGCAACTCGTTCCTCCAGTGTCTCTGTTGTGAGCTTCTCCCTAAGCCTGTCTACCATAATTGGGAACGCAAAAGGAGTTGGTTTATCGCTATTCGTAATTACAACTTTTAGAGTTTGCAATCGAAGCAATGCCTCTCTCAATCGAAATTCCTCCAACTGAAACTGAAGTGCTTCATTATATGCCTGTCTCACCAAAAAATTGTCTGGCTCGTACTCTCTGAAAACGTCGAAAATCAGAGAAGTGGAGGCCTGAAGGTGTTTGTTCTTCATGGTTTTCCCAGGGAAACCTGTAAATACCAGTCCCGCAATATGAGCAATATCCCGAAAACGACGACGCGCCATCTCATTGGCATTAAGACTATGCTGGATATCATCAATAAGATTATCAGTTGAAAATAAATTCTGTTTCAAGGCCTCCTCCAACAGGATCTCCTGATCAGAAAGCAGTTCAAAACCATAGTCATTCATAGCAATGGAAAAGCTGGCATTACGAAGCTTTGCAATCCTGTAGGCAAAAAGCGAGGCCATCCCCTCATGTACTAAGCGCCCCTCAAAAGGATAAAAAAATAAATGATAGCCATCTCTTGAGATAAATTTCTCTATCAGTAGCTCTGAATTCTGTGGTAGATGAGAAAGCTCTGCCTGCAGGTTAAATAAAGGACGCAAAGTCTTCACTTCGATATCCTTCTCCACGTGATGAGCTACTTCATCCAGCTTCAGTCTAAACATGGCTGAAAGCTGAGATGAGAGAGGTACGCGGCCACCCATCCAACTCGGAATCTTCCCACTTGACTTTGACGATTTTTTCACAAAGGCTGTCATCTCCTTAACCTTTACCAGTTCCAGACTTCTTCCGGCAAACCAGAAGTTATCCCCAACCTTCAGGCGTGCGATGAAATCCTCTTCAATCGTTCCTAAGTAACCGCCTGTTAAAAACTTAACCCGCATTGACACATCGCCCACAATAGTTCCCATGGTTAATCTATGGCGCATAGCAACCCTGCGGCTATTCACTTTATAGATGCTCTCCTCTACCTCTACCTTCAGGAACTCATCATAAGCAGATAAAGTCTTTCCTCCCTTTGTAATGAAGTCAAGCACCTGCCCGAACTCATCCTCCCTTAGGTCGGCGTAGGCATAACAGGTCTTTACCTCCCGAAAAATCTGATCAGGCTTAAAACCGTTTGAGAGCGCCAGAGTAACAAGGTACTGAGTAAGAACATCCATGGCAAGAAGAACAGGATCACGGCTTTCGTAAACTTCCTGCTTCATTGCCTCTTTGATGGCAGCGCCTTCAAGCAATTCTAAAGAGTGAGTAGGGACAAACCAGGCTCTTGAAGTAGCTCCCGGATGGTGTCCACTGCGACCGGCCCTTTGCATAAACCGGGCTACTCCCTTCGGACTTCCTATTTGAACCACGGTATCCACGGGCCTGAAATCTACTCCAAGATCTAAACTGGAGGTACAGACTACCAATTTCAACATTTCGTTATGCAACGCCTGCTCTACCCAGGTTCTTAATTCGTTATCAAGAGAACCATGATGCATGGCCATTATGCCAGCATATTGAGGATACTTATCCAAAATCGCCTGGTACCAGATTTCCGATTGAGAGCGGGTATTGGTAAAGATCAGTGTTGTTTTACTCTGTGCTACAATCTCCATTACTTTAGGGAGTAGTTTAATCCCTAAATGCCCCGCCCAGGAGAATTCTTCAATATTGTCTGGCAAAACGGATTGTATCTCTATCTTTTTATTCAGGTTAGCTCTAATAAGCATGACCTTATCAGGATCAATATCATTGCCTAACAGCACACTAGCTGCCTGGTCCAGGTTTCCAATGGTTGCCGAAATTCCCCATATCTTTAATTGAGAATGAATAACTTCCAGCGCCGCCCTACCTTCTACCCTCAACAGATGCGCATCATTACCCAGATTTCTTTTGAGCCCCTTTAATCGCGAAAGGCCCAACTCAAGCTGAACACCTCTCTTGGTTCCCAGTAATTCATGCCATTCATCCGCCACCACCACCTCGAGGTTTTCAAATATCTTAGGGTAATCTTTTTGAGTAAGCATTAAATGCAGACTCTCGGGTGTAGTTAAAAGTACTTCGGGAAGACGCTTCTTAAGCTCTGCCTTTTCTGCAGATGTGGTATCCCCTGTCCTTCTCCCGACATTCCAGGGGAGGCCAAGATCCTCTACTACAGTTTGCATAGCCTTACGTATATCATTTGTTAATGCACGCAGGGGAGTAATCCAAAGCATTCGAAGACCATTATTTTTACGCGTTTGATAGTCTTTTGGATACTTATTGATGTACTCTGCAAGGAATGGAAGAAAAAGGGCAAATGTTTTACCGCTTCCGGTAGGGGCGTTCAATAAGCCTGAATATCCTTTCAGATAGGCCTCCTGCATTTCCTTTTGAAAAGAGAATTGCTCCCAACTTTTTTGAACGAACCAGTCTGAAATAACTTGTTCCCCACGTGTCGCTTGAAAATCCTCAGCATTCTCCTTTTTTATTCTCCTCATAACTAAATTAAGACAAAAAAAGCCTTTTCTATCAATCTCCCAACATTGATTTTAAAACTTCAATGCTATCCGCCTCTTCAATTTTTTTATCCTGTCGCCAACGGAGGATTCTTGGAAAACGTAAAGCAACACCCGACTTATGTCTGGAAGATTTATTAATCCCCTCGAACCCTATTTCAAAAACTAATTCTGGCTTAACCGTTCTTACCGGTCCGAACTTTTCAAGAGTATTACGTTTAATAAAATAATCCACCTGCTTAATTTCCTTATCTGTTAAGCCCGAATAGGCCTTTGCGAAAGGCACAAGCTTATCCCCATCCCAAACAGCGAAGGTATAGTCTGTGTAAAGATCAGCTCTTCGCCCATGTCCTTTTTGTGCATAGATCATCACTGCGTCGACAGAAAGAGGATCCACCTTCCATTTCCACCAATCCCCTCTCTTCCGGCCTGTCTGATAGACGGAATTTAATCTCTTTAGCATAAATCCTTCGGCATAGTTGTCCCTGGATTTCAGCCTGAGATCATAGAGGTCTTTCCAATTTGAAAAATTTACAACCGGCGAGATTCGAAAGATATCTTTATGCTCAGTTAATATATGCAGCCGTTCCAATACAGAACGCCTGTGAGCAAGGGGCATAGATCGTATATCATCTCCAGCAAATTCAAGGCAATCGTAAGCAATAAAAGCCATAGGACTTTCTGCCAATATTTTCTTAGAGAGATTTTTACGCCCGATACGAGTTTGCAAAACATTAAAGGGCATTGGATGGCCATCAACGAAACAAATAGCTTCACCATCGAGAACTGTACCTGCAGGAAGATCATAAAGGAAAGGATGTAGCTCTGGGAACTTATCAGTTGCCAATTCTTCACCCCTGGACCATATAAAGATCTTCCCTTGCCTATGGATCGCCTGAGCGCGAATTCCATCCCACTTCCACTCTGCCTGCCATTCCCCTGGATCTCCCAGGTCTGCTTCTATTTCCTCTGCTGTCTTTTGCTTATCAGAGGTCTCTTGAATAGCGTAAGCCAAACAAAATGGATAGGGTCTGGAGAGATCATCAGAGGCATCCTGTTCTTGAATTAAATCATAAAAGCTAAAGGTATCTGGATTCCAGTTACCCATAATCCTGTGAGTAATAGTGGACGCTTGCAGTCCGGAGATTTCAGAGAGGGCCTTAACAATAAGGCTTTGAGAAACTCCAATTCTGAAACTCCCTGTGAGGATCTTATTAAAAACAAATCTTTCCTGTTGAGTCATAGAAGACCAGGAATCCAGCAACCATGTCTTTCGTTCTTCTTCTGTTAATGAGCCTAAACTATTTATCTCAGCAATCCACTCCGCAAGATCCTTTTCGTGACGACCCTTACTTTCGGGTAAAAGAAGAGCAATAGTTTCGCCCAAATCGCCAACCACCTGGTAACTCTCCTCGAATAACCACTGAGGGATATTAGCCATTTCCATTGCCCACTGCTTCACAAGTGTAGAATTGATCTGTCGTTTCGGCTTTCTCCCTGTGAACAAGGCAAGGGTATGTATCTTCTCTGAATCTGAAACGTTAGTAAAGTAATCTCTTAAAATGCTAACCTTTTCATTTGTCTTATTGGTCTCATCTAATGCCGCGAACAGTAATGCAAAGTCCTTCATAGCTCTTCTTCCTCCTGTGCATCTGAAACCTGTTTATCTGTTATTACATCCCCTTCTGAGTTTACAATATCTGTGGTAAGATGATCTTCTTCAGATGCTTCATCTCCGCCGTAATAAGTATGAGCTTCGTGAGCATCAAAACCAATCTCATTGAGGTAACGGGTAAAAGAAGCCGTATAGCCATGTGTTAAGCACACACAATCGCAATCTGTAGCATCGATAGCTTGAATTAACCCATCCCAATCTGCATGGTCAGACAATACAAATCCACGATCTGCAGCCATTCTACGCTTTGCCCCTCTTAAAGACATCCAGCCCGAGCAGTAACCGAAAGAATAAGGTTGAAATTTACGCATCCAGGGGGATCCTAAAGCGGATGGTGGACAAATGATCATTGCTCCCTTTATTTCCTCTTTACTCGTTTCCGATGTTATCCTGGTGGTTTCCTGAAGAGTTATTCCGTTTCTGGCAAGAGCTTCATTGGTATTGGCTATTACTCCATGCAGAAAAATCTTCCCTATAGAAAGGTCCAGGTGTTGCAGGATACGCTGGGCTTTACCTAAGGAGTAACCAGCAATCACCGAGTTTTTACCTTCCTCCTTATTTTTCCTCCACCAATTATTGATTTCGTCGTGAATTTCCTTTGGCGACTTCCATTTGTACACTGGCATTCCGAAAGTACATTCCGAGATAAACGTATTACACTTCACCGGTTCAAAGGGAGTGCAAACCCCATCGTCTTCCAGCTTATAATCACCCGAAACTACCCACACATTCCCCTTATGCTCGACTCTCACCTGAGCCGAACCAATTACATGACCTGCAGGGTGAAAAGAAATCTTTACTCCATTTTTATATAGCGTTTCTCCATAACCCATTGTTTCGAGAGTAATATCCCCCAACCTGTACTTCAGTACTTCCCTCGACAGATCGTGGGCTAGATAGCGCTTGCTTCCCCATCTGGCATGATCAGAATGAGCATGAGTCAGAACCGCATCATCAACGGGTCGCCAGGGATCAATATAGAAGTCGCCAGCTGCACAATAAATGCCATTCTCATTAAACTGAAGTAAGGGACGTGCCATAGGTAGAAGTAACAGTTAATGCGGGAAATAGTTGCAGATGCACTTTCTAGACAGGCAGGAATGGAAAGAATAAGAATGAAAAAACACGAATTACACTAATTAAACTAATCATAGTTCAAGAAGAAATCAGAAAAAATGCAAGTGCTGATGAATTGAAGAAAGCAAGAACATGAAGGAAACATGAATTACGCGAAGTGCATTAATCAAAGATTAAGAATGACTTAGAAAATGTCAAAAGGGGTAGCGAAACAAAATCTTCAATTGCAATCAGACTAATCGCTTTTCTCAGTTTCAATCAAAGCGGCATTGTGTTATTCGTGTAAATTAGAGTAATTCGTGTTTATAACAAAGCCCGGCATCTCTGCCAGGCTTCCATTAATATTTTTGACCTTCTTAATAAACCACACTAAACTGGCCATTTTCATTAAGCTTAATGAAATCCCCCATTATTTGAAGGCTTTCATCTTCGATAAAGTCATTATCTTCTTTAGGTTTTACCTGACCTGGTTTTAAAGCCGGTAAACCTTGAAGTGCCCTTCGTGCATTACTTCTTGCTAATGTACTAGCCTCCTGCTCTTCACGCTCTTTCTTCAACTGGACTTCGTTCAAGGTTACCGAAGTTTCAGACTCACGTTTCTTGAATAAACTGATATCATCCAGCAAATATTTATATTCCTGCGAATTTTTCATTCTGCCTTCGTGCTGCTGTATCAGCAAAGGCTTGATTGTTGATAAATTAGAAACAGCAGTATAAGTACTTGGCTTGATCATATCAAATGGAAGTGCTGCGGGCTCAGAGCTTTCACCATATTTGTCGGCAGGAAAGACCATCGGGAACTGAACATCAGGTATTACACCCTTATGCTGGGTACTACTACCGTTAATTCTGTAGAATTTGGCAATTGTTAAATTGATTTGGCCAAATCTTGGAGCAGCTGCCGGAGCAGAAGACTTGTCGCCTTTTGCTTTTAGTAATAGATCATCAAGAGGATTTATAAACCTCGACATATCTATAGCTGACTGTACTGTTCCTTTTCCATAGGTTTGCGTTCCCATAATTACACCACGGCCATAATCTTGAATAGCCGCAGCAAAGATTTCCGATGCGGAAGCACTAAACCTATCTACCATTACACCTAATGGACCAGTCCATGCAATGCCAGCATCTTCATCTTTATCAATTTCCAACTTGTTAGGGTATCGTACCTGTACTACTGGGCCTGTTTTGATAAATAGGCCTGTAAGTTCAATCGCTTCAGGTAAAGATCCACCGCCGTTACTTCTAAGGTCGATCACAATGCCATCAACCTTTTGTTGTTTTAAGGTGTCTATAAGCATTCTTACGTCACGCGTAGTACTTTTATAGTTTGGATCACCAGCCTGATAAGCTTTCCAATCCATATAGAACCCTGGGATATCTATCACCCCGATTTTATAAGTTTTATTACCCGACTGTATGGTTTTGATTGTCTTTTTTGCTGATTGCTCTTCCAGAACTATCTTATCCCTTACCAGCTCAATAACCTTAGGTTGAGCCGTAAGTTCCTGCCCTGCCGGGATAATTTTTAAGCGAACTATTGTTCCACGTGGACCTTTGATCTTCGATACGGTATTATCTAATCTCCAGCCTATTACGTCTGTAAATTCGCCACCCTTACCTTGTGCTACAGCTATAATTCTATCACCTGCTTGTAGTGTTTTAGCCTTAAATGCCGGACCTCCGGGAATTACCTCTGCAACTTTCACTACTTCATTTTCAAGTTGTAATCTTGCTCCAATTCCTTCAAACGTACGAGCCATCTCTTCATTAAACTCTTGTGCACGCTGAGGAACAAAATAATTTGTATGAGGGTCTATAGCTTCTGTAAATGAATCCATGATTACTTGAAAAGCATCCTGGTTATTTGTTTTGTTAGACTGCGCTAAAAGGTTCTCATAGCGCTTTTTCAACGTAATTTTGTTAGAGTCAAGACTCTTTCCCGTAATCTTTAAATTTAGCAGATCATATTTCACCCGTTTAGCCCATAGTTCATTAGCAGCAGTGGAAGAACTAAGCCATGGCATTTTCTCACGATTATAAGTGTAAGTTTCGTTCTTGACAAAATCATACGGCTTGTTTATCTGCGATATAGAATACTGAATTCTTTCCTGATATCTTTTCTGGTAAGTATTAAAGATCTGGAAAAATGGGTTCAAATTTCCATCCCTTAAGAAATCATCCATCTGATCTTTATATTTCTCGAACTCTTTAATATCGCTAGCAAGAAAATAAGTCCTTCCCTCGTCTAAACGCTTCAAGTAATTGTTCAAAATCACTCCGGAAATTGAATCATTGATTTTTACCTTTTTATAGTGAGCGTTTTCGATTACCCGAACTACTTCTTTTGCTACCAATTGTTGAGCAGGCTCAGGTTTTAAATTATTTGAGCCTTCTACGTCTGTATTTACTTGAGAGTTTGCCTGACATGCTATTGTTGCCGCCACGAACAAACACAGGAAGGTTTTTTTTAGCATTTCCTTAACCGAATTAAAATCCATTATAGTTATAACCTTATCTAATACTATACCACTTTAGATATTAAATAAAAAAGAGGCAGTGTTGTTACTGCCTCTTTAACAATATTAGGTCAAAAATAGTATTAATTTTAGTCTGCGAATAAAAATATTACAATGAATAAACCCAAATAAAGCCGTGCAAAAACTGCGCACATTTAAAGGCAAATTATAGTAAATGTAATACCGAACTAATTTTCGGCCACGATTATCTTATCTTCTTTTTCTTTCGCCAATTTTTCCCTCAAAAGCTGCTTGTCATCCTTTTTAACCAGGGTCTTCACAGAAGTATCGGCTTTAACTATTTGTTTTGACGTTTTTACCGGTGTTTTTACCGAAGCTTTAGTCGCAGATGAAGCCTTAATTACTTTTAAGGTGCTGTCTTTCTTTAATTCTGGCTTTTGTGCACTTACAATTTTGGAGTCTTTTACAGTAGCTATTTTTCCATCTACCTTAATTTCTGCTGCACCTTTAATCTTAGCTGTATCTGCTTTTACTAGTTTAGTTACCGTGCCCTTATTTACAGGTGCTTTAGTATCCTTTTGAGCTACTGCCTTTTTAACTGTTGTACTATCCTTTTTTAGAGTCGCGATAGGAGCCTGCTTTACCGCTGGCTTTGCACCTTTTGCGGCAGTGATCTTAACTGTCTTCACTGCTACGGAATCCTTCTTAACAACAGGTTTTACCCCTTTAGTGGATGCAACAGCCGTTTCCTTCTTTCCTACAACTTTTGGTTTTAACGCTATAGAATCCTTTGCTGCAGAAGGGGTCTCTGCTTTAGTCTGAGCGGCTACAACTTTTGAAAAAGGCTTGTTATAGTATTTAGCGTAAGCTACTTTAACATCCGCAGCCAGCGCTAGTTTCTTTCTTTTAACAGCCATTGCTTCTGCATCCTGGAAATCCTTCAAAGCTGATTTCTTATCGCCAAGGGCAGATTTTACTTTCGCAAGGTTCACGATTGATCGAACGTTCCCCTCAAAATCATCCTGGTTCTTATACATTGTCTGGGCCTGGATATAAAACCACTTAGCCTCAGACTGCCGATTTTGGATATAGTAGATGTCTCCCAACATGTTGAAGCAGGCTGTTTTAGCTTGAGGTTTTCCAACCGCGCTAAAAAAAGGCATAGCCCTTTTTAAAATAAGATGCTCAGCCTGAGCGTAATTTTTTTGTTTGATCTTAATATCTGCCAGTTGAACTAAAGCATCAGCCCTCCTATTTTTCTCATGATTCAATTCAAATTGATTCAATGCCAAGTTGTAGTATTTTTCCGCCTGTAAATACTCTTTGCGTTTATAATACCCATTAGCTAGAGCAAGTTGAGTGTAAGGCCTCTCAATATTTAATCCTACCGACTCCTGTAATTTTATGGCCATGAGATAGTATTTCTCTGCTTCCGTCCAATCACGACTATCTTCGTATATACCCGCTATATCCTGAATTATGGAAGCCTGACAAGAGACATTTCTGGATTGAGTATACAAGGATTGGGCAGTTAAAAGGTTAAGAAAACCCTCTTTGCTATTATTGGCCTTAAAATACATCTTCGCCATAGAAAGCCGGATGTCGGCAACCCAATTACTGTCTTGAGCCTTAGTCTTTGCTGCCAGGGCCTTCTTGTAAAAGGCAATTGCTTCTGCAGGCTTAGTTTGTTTCTCTGTTGCTTGCTTTACAAGCAATTCAAGTTTTGTAAGTTTTACTGTATCTTTTACAAACACCAACGTATCTGTAGCTGTTATCAGACTGTCTGGTTTAGTCGAATTTTGAGCTTTCTGGGCGAATGCAGCAGATGCCAAAAACACCATTAAAAATGGGTATACCAATTTCATTCTTTCTTTAATTAAGAGAATACCTCTGCTTTATCTATGTACGAAGCCCAGACCATATAAGGATGTGAATCAGTAAAATAAACCTCTCCCTTAGCCGATATGGCTATCACCCCCGCAAATCCATCATATGGTTTCAACTCATCCATCGATTTATCACAGGCGTCTTTCAGGCTAAATCCATCAGTTACGCGGGTCACTATCTTTGCTGCTAACGCAGCACTTACAATGTCTTCACCTACACCTGTGCAAGAAACAGCAGCAAAATCGTTGCCAAAATTTCCGGCAACAGTTGCGGAGTCACTTACGCGGCCCGGTAACTCAAAGCCTTTTCCGCCAGTAGAAGTGGCAACTGCCAGCTTACCCTGCCCGTCTAGTGCAACACAACCCACCGTTCCTTTACGAACTGATTCTGTCAGTTTTTCTAAATAACCTTCTCTACGATAGTGTGTTTCAGGATTATAGTAATTAAACCCATGTCTTCGGGCAAAACTCAGAGCTTCATCTCCGCTAAGTACACTGTCTTCAAACTCCAAAAGTTTCTCAGCCACAAATATTGGATTTTTTACCTCCTGAATGTTAATAACTCCTGAAAACTTTTTTGAGGCCCCATCCATTACTGAAGCGCTCATTCGGATTTTCCCATCACTTTGTATCTGAGAGCCTAAACCCGCATTAAACAATTCACAGTTTTCTAACAATGAAACAGCGTAAATCACCGACTCTAACGCACTATGGCTTACTAAATATTCATGTGCATTGGTTACTATATTCTTTAACGCCTGCTGTTTCTCCAATTTTACTTTCTCAGAATCAGACGCTTCGCTAAAAAACCCTCCATGTATTATGATCTTTGGTTCCATAGAATAAAAGTTAAACTTAGGAGAACAGCTAAGTATATCAATAGTTTAAAGGAGCATTCTAATCATAATCCTTTATCCTTAAATAAACGTCTTCTTCTACCTTTATTGCTTTGTTTATCTTAAGCTCGTGTTTGTGCAGATCGTACTTATCAAAGATTGACATCACATGCACTTTCAAATTATCAATTGAAACCGGAGATCCGATCTCAACATCGTAGATACTTGTTTCACTAATATATCTTCCGTCTACTAAAATAGTCAGTCCCGAACCAATTGCCTCCAGGCACCTACCCTCTGTTATCAATAATCCCGCATCTTCACCTAAACCAATACCTAACATTCCCGGATTACTTGCCACAGCATAAAACAGCCGGCCAATCCTTCCTCGTTGAACAAAATGTGTATCAATAATAACGTCATCTATAAAACCGAGGCCTCCAGTAATCTGAACTTCACCCTTTATTAAAGCCTCACTACTACTGCCTCTATAGATCATATTAACAGAAGCCGCAGCAGCTCCGGCAGAAGTACCGGCAATCATAAAATCCTCCTGTTCATAGCGCCTCTTAAGTATCTCCAGGAATTCTGTTCCTCCAAAAATCGAGCTTAGCCTGAGTTGATCCCCCCCGGAGAACATTACAATATCCGCATTTTTTGCCCGCTCTATCGATTCCTCTGTAAGTGCATCCTCCCGAGTACGAATGTCGAGCACATGAACTTTACCTACCTGAAGCTGATTAAATGACTTGATGTACTCTGCACCAACTATCTCTGGAATTTTCGATGCAGTAGTTATAACTTCAATCACCGACTCTTCCTTTTTAGGTGACTCTGTAATCATCCTTCTAAGAATACCTCTCTCGAAGAATTTAATATAATGGGGGTGATTGATATTTTCATTGTAGCTTAAAGAACTGCCCAAATCAACAGCACCTCCTATTATGACAAGTTTCCCTTTTGGAACCATAAAGAATCAATTATCTGCCTTCTACTAAATAAAATTCAGAATAATAAGTTTTTCTAGCTCAACCAAAAACCATATAAAAGGTGCTTGGTTATCTATTTTCAATTATAAAACAAGCCAAATCAGACGTATAAGTAGATATACGCGGGTATAAAAATCATCAAAGAGTTACTCCACAAAAAGAATTAGAATATGAAAATTTTGAATATACAGGTTCTTCGTGGACCAAATATTTGGTCGGTAAAAAAAACGAAGCTTATTCAAATGCGATTAGATCTGGAAGACCTGGAGTATAGACCCAGCAATGAAATTCCGGGATTTAAACAAAGACTAGAACAACTGATACCCAGTTTGTACACTCACTTTTGTTCTCCGGGTCATGAAGGCGGCTTTTTCGAGCGGGTGGAAGAAGGTACCTGGATGGGCCATATCATTGAACACATCGCTCTTGAAATTCAAACTCTTGCAGGGATGGATCGCGGGTTTGGACGGACCCGGATGACAAAAACCACCGGAGTATATAATGTGGTTTTTGAATATATAGAGGAGAATGTAGGTATTTATGCAGCAAAGGCTGCAGTTCAAATAGCAGAAGCCTTAATAGAAGGAAAAGATTATGATCTGAATACAGACCTAATTAAAATGCGGAAGCTGCGAGACAAAGAACGTTTCGGCCCAAGTACCGGCGCCATTGTTGATGAGGCTGTTTCCAGAGGAATACCTTATATCCGTATGAATAACTCATCTTTAGTTCAGCTGGGTTATGGCAAGAACCAAATGCGGTTTATGGCTACTTTAACTGATAAAACCAGCAGTATTGCAGTAGACATCGCCGGAGACAAGGAAGAAACTAAAAGAATATTAAAAGAGCAGGCTATTCCTGTTCCAGAAGGCACAACAGTAACAGACGAGCAAGAACTGAGAGAAGCAATCAGCGAAATAGGTTTTCCCCTTGTAATAAAACCGTTAGACGGGAACCATGGCAACGGTGCTACTATAAATATCAAAACTCCGGAAGAAGCTTTAGAGGCACTTAAACATGCTCAGCAATTTTCTGAACGTGTAATTGTAGAGCGATTTATAAAGGGGCACGACTTTAGGGTTCTGGTGATTAATAATAAAATGGTAGCAGCAGCACTACGAACCCCTGCTCATATAACAGGCGACGGGGAACATACTATTCAGCAGCTTATTGACATAGAGAACAAAGATCCTAGGCGCGGTTATGGTCATGAAAATGTTCTTACACTCATTTCTGTTGATCGCGACACTGAAGATATGTTGAGGAAATCGGGCTACTCGTTAGATACAGTGCCCACGGCGAATGAGGTGGTATATTTAAAATCAACGGCGAATTTAAGCACAGGCGGAACTTCTCTGGATGTAACAGATATGGTCCATCCACACAATGTCTTTGTATGTGAACGTATTGCAAAAGTAGTAGGCCTTGACATTTGTGGTATTGATATCATGTCTGAAAATCTTTATCAACCACTAAACGAAACCGGGGGTGTAGTACTTGAGGTAAATGCAGCGCCTGGTTTTAGAATGCATCTGGCTCCTAGTGAAGGATTACCAAGAAACGTTGCTGCACCGGTACTCGACATGCTTTTCCCTCCAGGAAAATCGGCGATAATCCCAATAATCGCCATTACCGGCACAAACGGAAAAACGACTACTACGCGCCTTATCGCGCATATAATCAAAAATAATGGTTACAGGGTAGGATACACAACATCAGATGGAATATATATACAAAATACCCTTATGGTTAAAGGTGACACTACCGGACCAGCAAGCGCTGAATTCGTACTAAAAGATCCTACAGTAGAATTTGCAGTGTTAGAAAGTGCCAGAGGCGGAATACTAAGATCGGGATTAGGATTTAGTCGCAGCGATATTGCGGTAATCACCAATATTCAGGAAGACCATCTGGGTATATCTGATATTCATACACTCGAAGATCTTGCAAGGGTAAAACAAGTACTGGTAGAATCGGTAAAACCAGATGGCTGGGCAGTATTAAATGCAGACAATTCGTACTGCGTTCAAATCGGAGAGGAAACCCAACATTGTAATGTTGCCTACTTCAGCATGGAGGACAACAACCACGTTATAGAAAAACATTGCAAATCGGGAGGAGTGGCTGCTATATGCGACGACGGGTTTTTAACGATCCGCAAAGGAGACTGGAAAATAAGGATTGCAAAAATTAGTCATATTCCAATTACATTTAATGGAACAGTTGCATTCATGGCTCAAAACGCTATGGCTGCCTGCCTTGCAGCTTTCCTGTGGGGATTTAAGATTGAAGATATCAGAACGTCTTTGGAGACTTTTGTTCCGTCGACGGCTCATACTCCGGGAAGGATGAATCTATTTGAATTTAAAGATTTCAAAGTCCTTGTCGACTATGCGCACAACGCTGATGGATTAAAGGGCTTGAAAGGTTTTATAACCCATTCGGATGCGACCTTCCATACAGGAGTAATTTCAGGAACAGGCGACAGAAGAGACGAAGACATAAAAGATGTGGGGCGAATAGCAGCATCAATGTTTAACGAAATCGTTATCTGCCAGGAAAGCTATTTGAGGGATCGCAGCTACGAAGAAATTATCAGGCTTCTTGAGGAAGGCATCCGGGAGGTGGCTCCATTGATGGAATATAAGATCATCCCTAAAAGCGAAGAAGCCTGGAACTATATTATAAATAAGGCAAAACCCGGAGAGTTGATTACGATAATTAGCGATTCAATCAAAGATTCTTATGAGACTGTAAAAAAATACCAGGACGAGCAGATGAGCTTTACCTACACTCCAGTTGAAAGTAATCAGCATATGAGTGATTAAGAATTTAAAATTTGTTAATACAAACAAAACAAACCTGAAATACAGTCGTTATTGATATATAACCAGCGAGAGTTGGTTTAATTGTGATAAGGTTTAGGTTGAACCCTGACGCTGTGAAGTGTCAGGGTTTATTTTTTTAAGAGCTGATCCTACTCAACTTCGGACCAGGTTCGATACAGGTTCGGAGATTCCGCGAAGATTTGCGAACATGTTTCGAACCTGGTACACTAAGTATATGAACAAAAATGTACCAAGGCCCGTTAAAGCGTTCAGTGGCGCTATCATGTTTAAAACATCAACGTTATTGTACTTGAAAATATCAGAAAAGATATTGGGATCTATTGCGGATCGTAAAGAGCTTATTCGGAACCTGTTCGGAAAAATTTTCAAACGATCCGCAAATAGTTTACTTAGTGTACTTGCTTGAGGCAACTTTTGCCTCTAAGGGAAATAAATTAGAACAAATAATTCTCATAGTCAGGTAAGACTATGAGAATTTATGTTGAATAACTAATCCGGAAAAGATCAGTTGAACCTTATTAAGTGTAGACAGAATGTTAGTACGTTCTGTCTTTTACGAGAGCATTAACAAAGAAAGAAGCAAATACAGCTCCTATTATTGCACCTAAAATCGCCCATAGTACTACTTCAGCAATAGCATAACCGGTTAAAGCGCCGAAGATTGCTCCTAAAACGAAGAATAAATTATAATCCTTATTTTCTTTCTCTTGTGCCATTTTCCAAAATTTTCAACAAAGGTAAATTATTCAGAAAAATGTCATAAACAAATCGAAGAATTTATTTGTATAAAATTAATCAATCGATTGATTAATTTTGCTTCCATGAAAGAAGAAAAGAAAGATCAGATATTGATCGCTGCTGAAAAGCTCTTTTCCCAAAGTGGATTTGATGGAACCTCTACAAGAGCAATAGCTAATGAAGCAGGAGTTAATCTCGCAATGCTTAATTACTATTTCGGATCAAAAGACGGAGTTTATAACGCTGTTGTGGAAAAGAGATTGGGCGACTTTCGCCAAATTTTAAGCAGTATATCAGAAGAAAATATTTCCTCCTGGGATAAATTAAAAAAGTGCGTAGATGTTTATGCTGATCGCATATTTAATAATAATTGCTGGCATAAAATCATTCAACGAGAGCTTTCCCTTGAGAGCAGGACAGAAAAGTCTGATTTTATCATAGATCAGTTGATGAAAAACGTTAACGAAATACAGAAAGTTATTCAAGAAGGAGTAACCAATGGAACTTTCCGGGAAGTAGATACAGAATTAACTGTTGCCACGATCTTTGGAACAAAGTATTATCTCCTTAATGCATCAGTACTTGCCTCAAAATTATTAAACGCGGATCTAAAGGACCACCAAGTATTGGAAGAACAGGTAAAACCTAGATTGAAAAGACATTTACTCGATTTACTAAGCGCCCATTTAAGAAGACTATGACAACTCAACTACATAAACTAAAATCACCCAACTTGTTAAGAGCAAGTTTGAAGCTTGGTGCTGCATGCCTGACCGCTGTTGCTTTAAGCTTCGCGCCTTCAATAGGCTTTGCTCAAAAAAAAGTTTTAAGTGTTGACGAGGCTGTTGAACTTGGTATTCAGAACAGTAATGCTCTTAAACTTTCGCAAGCTAGGATCAATGAGGCCGTTGAACGTTTTAATCAGGCAAAAGAAGGTCGATTGCCGAAAGCCTCAGCGAGTCTGATGTTTAATCATGCTGAAATTCTTACAAATGAATTTCGACTCCCAGGAAGTGCAGAACCCATCAGACTTCCAAGTCGAGCGAATGCTTATATAGGCAGTGCCAGCATTGAACAGTTGATATTTGCGGGCAACAAGTTGAAATACGCAACAGAGTCGACCTCTTTGCTCACTCAAATTTCAAAACTTGATGCAGATAAACAGAAGGAAGATATTGTGTATGGCATTGTTAATTCCTGTTACAATCTATACCGCATTCAGCAGAGTCAAAAGGTGATCCAACAGAATCTTCAAGCTGTAGATAAGCAACTTCAACAGGCTCAGCAATTTTTCAGCCAGGGAATAGTCACTAAAAACGACGTATTAAGATTCCAATTACAGAGAAATAATATTGAACTTACGGCAATAGATCTCGAGTCGAATAGGAATATTGTAAATTTTAATCTAGATATTCTTTTAGGTCTGCCACAAACTACTGAGCTGGAGATTACCTCGTTTAGAAATGTTACTGAAGGCAATCAATCATTCTCAACTATGGTTGACACGGCGGTAACACGGAGGGTCGAGTTAAGAGAGACAGAAATTCAGTCCAAGCTTGCTGATAATGCCATAAAGGATCTGAAAGCTGATTACTTGCCTACACTTGGCGTCGGAGCAAACCTTTATTATATCGACCCATCATCAAACCCCTTCCCTTCTAACAAATCGGTATTGGCACCAGCATCTGTCGCAGCTTCATTAAGTTGGAGTATTGATAAGTTCTGGACCAACAAAAGCCGGATAGCGGAAGCAAAAATCAAAAAAGACGAAGTAGATATCAGCAGAAGATTGACAGAAGACAATATTAGAACAGAGGTCAACCGCGACTATCAAAACTATATTAAATCCTTAAATCGCATCAAAATTCTGGAAAGCTCTATCGCCCAGGCACAGGAGAATGATAGGATCCTCGAATCAAAATACAGGAATAATATTGCCTCTGTTACTGACCGCATCGATGCAGAAACTCAATTATATCAATCTTTAATAAATCTTGAACTGGCTAAAGCTGATGCAGGCTTGGCTTACTATACATTATTAAAATCAACCGGAACGCTTACCTCAAAGTAATTAACAATGGAACATAACGAGAAAAAAAAGAGAAATATAGTACCTATCATCCTTGGACTTGTATTAGTAATTGGAGCCTTTTTTGGGATAAGGGAATATTTATACCTGCAAAATCATGAGGATACCGATGACGCTCAAATCGATGGGGACATAAGTCCGGTCGTCGCGAGAGTTGGAGGTTATGTGGATAGTATTCTTTTTGAAGAAAACCAGCATGTGGAGCAAGGACAAGTACTAGTAAAACTAGATAGCCGCGACTATGAAATACGTTTGGAGCAGGCATTAGCGGCCCAAAGAGGAGCCTCAGCAACAGTAGGAGTATCACAATCACAAATAAGCAGTACTTCTGCCAGTTCATCTACAGCTAAAGCTAATGTCGAAGCGGCAAGAGTTCGTTTCTGGAAGGCTGATAAAGATTATTCAAGATATGCCAACCTGATTAAAGAAGGAGCTATTACCCAGCAGCAATTCGACCAGGTAAAAGCCGAGAGGGACGCTTCAAGGGCAGCTCTCGAAGCAGCACAGGATCAATATAAAGCTGCATCAGCGCAGGTAGGAACAACCCGCTCACAACTTCAAGTTAGTAGCACAGGGGTTGACCAGAAACAAGCAGATGTAGACTTTGCTAAACTACAGTTATCCTACACTACTATTAAAGCACCCGTGAGTGGGATCGTCTCTCGTAAAAGCATTCAGAAGGGTCAATTGATCCAGGCTGGTCAAAGCTTGTTCTCAATAGTGAATGATAACAGTATTTATGTAACTGCAAATTTCAAAGAAACGCAACTTGAAAAACTTCATACCGGAGAAAAGGTAGATATTATAGTAGATGCTTACCCTGACGATAAAATAGAAGGCGAAATTTATAATTTCTCTCCAGCAACAGGAGCTAAGTTTTCCTTATTACCTCCGGATAACGCGAGTGGAAACTACGTTAAAGTAGTACAACGTGTACCTGTAAAGATTAAAATCAAAGCAAATAAAGACCTTACAGCAAAGCTTCGCCCAGGAATGAGTGTAAAAGCTTCTGTTAGAATTAACGATTAATTATGGCTGAACACGGTTTAAAGAAGTGGGTAATTACGATAACAGTAATTACTGCTTCTCTGCTGGAACTTATAGATACCACAATTGTCAACGTATCCCTTCCCCAAATTATGGGGAACCTGGGAGCAACACTTGAGGATGTAGCTTGGATAACTACCGGCTATGCTGTTGCCAACGTGATCATCCTTCCCATGTCTGGTTGGTTAGGCAGTCAGTTCGGGAGAAAAAATTACTTTCTTACCTCCATTATCGTTTTTACAATAGCTTCATTCCTTTGTGGAAATTCGAATACCTTAGAAGAACTTATTGCATTTAGAATTTTGCAGGGACTTGCCGGAGGTGGCTTGATTTCTACAGCACAGGCAATTTTGCTGGAAACCTGGCCTAAAGACCAAGTAGGGACGGCTACTGCTCTATTTGGACTGGGAGCGGTGGTAGGACCCACAGTAGGACCCACCATAGGTGGATACATTACTGATCACCTTGCTTGGCCATGGATTTTTTATGTGAACATTCCGGTGGGAATATTAGCTGCATACTTCACCTACACGTTTGTAAAATCGACACCTAAAGAGAATAAAGGAGCTGTAGATTGGTGGGGAATTCTGTTGCTGGCTCTATCGGTAGGAAGCTTACAAACAGTACTCGAAAAAGGGGAGGGAGACGATTGGTTTGCTGCAACTTATATTGTAGTGCTGTCTGCAGTAGCTTTTATTTCATTCCTCCTGTTCATCTGGCGTGAAACATCAATTGATCATCCGGTTGTGAACTTCAAGATCCTGAGACATCGAAGTTTTTCCATTGGGATGTTTACCTCATTTATACTTGGGTTTGGCCTGTATGGATCTATGTTTGTATTCCCCGTATTCTGTCAGAACCTGCTGGGCTTCTCCGCTCAACAAACAGGAGAACTGCTTTTTCCCGGAGGATTAGTCACGATTGCCATGATGCCATTCATAGGAAAAATGCTCCAAAAAGGCATTCCAGCCCAATTTATGGCAACGGTAGGAATGTTCCTATTCTATGTATTCTCCCATATGCTTAGCAAGTCGACATTAGCATCAGGAACGGAACAGTTTTTCTGGCCTTTAGTGATACGAGGAGCAGGTATGGCCCTACTGTTCGTTCCGCTTACAACTCTTGCTATACAAGACTTGAAAGGTGCAGAAATGGGTCAGGGAACAGGTTTAAATAACATGAGTAGACAACTTGGTGGTTCCTTTGGAATCGCAGCATTAACAACGTTTATTCATGTGAGGCAAAGTTACCACAGAACTACACTCGTAGAACATGTTAACAACTCAAACCCTGCTTTTATTGAGCGATTTAATGGAATGGTTCATACGTTTGTTGCCAAGGGATATACTTTTCTTGATGCACAGAAAGTAGCAATGAAAGCAATGGATGGAACTGTTACTAAACAATCCCTGCTATTAACTTATACTGACGCTTATTGGGTTGTTGGTATTATAATGCTATGCTGCATTCCTCTACTTTATCTGCAAAAGTTCAAGAAGAATGTAGCAATGCCGGTAGATGCACACTAAATAAAAAACCCTCGTACGACTCATCGTACGAGGGCAATCCCAAAATTTACAATTAAAAACCTTGCCGTTAAAAGTCCTTTCTTATCACTGAAGAAATGTGGGGTAAATCTTCAGGACTCACACGGTTAACCTTTAGACTAAAATAAAAAATTATTTCTAGTTTAATAAACTGTTAAGGCTCAAAGTTTTCCACAACCAGTGTTTGTGGAAAACTTTGAGCCTTAAATTATGGTCAACCTTAAAAACCTGTTAGAAAATTACTTTTCCGGTAGCAGTAATCAAAGAGGCGATTCTTACGGTATCAAAAATACGCTCTTCAGTAGTTCCTAACTTAATCAGAGAGTCCTCATGCGCATTCACACACATCTCGCAGCCATTTACTGCAGATACAGCTAAACTCATTAACTCGAAGAACTCTTTACCTGTAACGGGCTTCATCATTAGCTGCATTCTTATACGAGCAGGGATCTGAGTATACTTTTCTTTTTGCGTGAAGTGCCTGAATCGGTAGAAAACGTTGTTTGAAGCTAATAAAGACGCACAAGCTACAGCCTCTCCTACTTCTTCTGCAGTAGCGCCATTCTTCTCGGCAAAATCTGTGTAAAAAGCCAGTAGAGGTTTGTTGTGATTATTAGCAGTTATTGTTACTCCTATAAGACCTATTTCTTTTGCATTTAAATGCTCAGAAGTTAAAGTGCTGTTAAAATTAACTTTAAAGTCTCGTAAGTATCTTGATTCGCCTTTTTCTAATAATTCAAGGGTATTTGTTCTGTATGATGGGTCTACAGCAATACTTGTTAAAAATTCATTTATTACTTCTGTTGTTTCGCTCATAGTATTAATAATGATTTAAGGGACATTACCTAAGACAGTCGCTGAGTGTTCTTATCGACCTACTGAAGCAACTTTATATTAAGCGATAATGTCGATAAAGTGAATTAGATATGAAGAAGAGCCTTCTAGTTCAAACTAGGCAAACAGGGACGAATGCTGTTTGAAGGCCAACCTTCGAACTTGGAAAAAATAGACTTACAGTAAAAATCCCCGATTTACGGGGATTTTACTTGTAGTTCTTTTAAAAATTAAGCGTTCAAAGTAGCTTGTCCTTTTTCCCAGTTACATGGGCAAAGTTCATCGGTTTGTAAGCCATCTAAAACTCTTAAAACTTCTTTTACATTACGGCCAACATTTAAATCATTAACCGAAACCCAACGAACGATACCTTGAGGGTCGATGATAAAAGTAGCACGATAAGCAATTTTCTCAGTTGGTTCTAAAATTCCTAAGTCCTCAGCTAATGATTTAGAAGTATCCGCTAACATAGGGAATTTAAGATCGCGTAAATCTTCATGATCTTTTCTCCAGGCTAAGTGAACAAACTCAGAATCGGTAGAAGCTCCTATTAAACGGGCATCTCTATCACGGAATTCACCGTAAGCTTTATTAAATTCAGCAATTTCAGTAGGACAAACGAATGTAAAATCTTTTGGCCACCAGAACATTACAGTCCAAACGTTATCTTCATTAGTAAGGTACTCAGAAGAAAGATTATCAAATTCTTTTCCTTTTTCAGTACTTACTACCGCTTTTTTGTCGAATGAAGGGAATTTCTGACCTATAGTAATCATAAATATTTCTTTTAAGTTTGGCACAAAGATAAGGCAGAACGATAGGACAAACAATGCACATTCCATCGTTTTTCTCAATACCCCATAGAGGATCTCTATTGCGTTAAAAAACTAATAAATAATTTCTTTAGGAAATACAAGGGTGAAAGTTGTTCCTCTGGAAACTGCAGAACTCACATCCACATTAATCCTATGATAATTGGCGATGCTTTTTACAATAGATAAACCCAGTCCATACCCTCCTGCCTCTGACAGATTAGATTTCTTGAAGCGATTGAAAATAGTAGGAATGTCTTCTGCAGGAATACCTATTCCCGTGTCTTCGATAAAGATTTGATAGAAACTTCCGGCATGGTAGGAATCTTGAATCGTTATATCTCCATTCGGCTTATTATATTTTATAGCATTATTGATGAGATTATAAAAAAGTTGATATAGAAGATCTCTGTTACAGTTCTTTAAAGTGATATTTTCCTTTAAAGACAAGCGGAAACCAATCTCCTTTTCCTCTAATCTATGACTTATGTCGTCCATTACGTCCTCCAGCAAAACTTTGAGTGAGACTACCTCTGAACGGGAGAACTGTTCATTGTCGATCCTGGAGATGAGCAGCAATGAGTTCACGATCTTCTTGAGCCGGTTTAGGGTGCGATGCATTTCAATCAATTTTCGCTGAATAAGGTCTGAAACCTCAGTTTCTCCCAACAAATTCTCTATTTTATTCTGAAGGATACTGATTGGAGTCATTAGCTCATGAGAGGCATTTGCAGTGAACTCCCTCTCCTTTTCAAACGCCTCATGAATCTGAGTCATGAGAGTCATGAGAGAGCTATCAAGGTATCTGAAATCAGAGGTTGAGGTTATAACAGGATGAGGATCGTCATTAAAAGGAAAACGTCTGTTCACTAACTTGCTTTTGATAATTTTACCCAATGGCGCCAGCAGGAAGCGGGTATAAATCAAATCAGCAACTAAAGTAAATAGAGTAAGAGCGATCAACACCCACAAAGCAATTTTCTGAAGAGGCCGGTTGTATTGACTTATAGTGGCCGTAGTTTTTCCTATCTCAAGCAGGTAGCGCTTGTTATCCGCTTTAAAATTATAAGTAAGGAGCCGGTAATTTAAAGTATCACTTTCAACAATGCGTTCAGAAGTTTCTATAGTATCCGGATAAAATGCGGTCTCGCTGGGAGCCAAAGAAATGTACTCCTCCTTAAGCATGGTGTAACTTCCCATGCTTTCCTCTCCCTGCAAGTAGTAATTAATCCCATTCTTAGAGATAATAGTCATTACCTTCTTCTTCTGTTCCCGGAGATAATCATCAGTATATTTTGAAGCTATCCTCTCAATGAGATTGGGCAAAAGAAACACGAAAAGCATTACAATCGCAAGCTTCGATAACGTAATAAAGAGTGTAAGCTTTGTTAGTAACTTCAATCCTGCTTTCTGATTTTGTATCCTACTCCTCTGACTGTTTCCAACCATTCAACATTTCCATAAGCACCTAGTTTCTTCCTGATATTCTTAATATGTACATCAATATAATTCGAGTCGTAATCATCGTCCACAAAACTCCCCCAAATATGTTCACTCAATTGGATTCTTGTAAGAACACGATTTTTATGCAATAGCATATAACTCAACAAGTCAAATTCCTTCCTCGTAATTTCTATCTCAATAGAGTTATGGGAAACTGTTCGTTTTTGAAGGTCAATCTCGAACTCTCCTAATTGTAGTGCTTGATTTTTAACTCCAAATTTCCTTCTTGAGATCGCCTGCATTCTGGATTGAAGTTCCAGCAAAGAAAAAGGTTTGGGAAGATAGTCATCTGCACCTAAATCTAAACCTTTTATCCGGTCTTCTATGTTACCTCTGGCTGTCAAAATTATAAATGCTGCTTCAGAATTATGCTTCTTGGCATGCTCTAGTACGATCAAACCATCTTTATCCGGCAACCCCAGATCCAGTAGCACAAAGTCGTATTGATTCATTTCTATCTTCTCTAAAGCCTGCCGGGCATTATGGGCCAGATCAACAAGGTAGAATGCTTTCTTAAGAAACGCCTCTACCTCATAGGCTAAAGTTTTCTCGTCTTCAACAATGAGTACTTTCAAAGCTATTTATCTTTATAAAACAGGTAAGTGAAACTAAGTGTAAAAAAAGACTGGTTTTCGTGAACTATACCTTCGAAATTCTTATTAGGAATAGATAATTGATAAGCTGCCTCAACGGTATAATGTGCTCGATTATAAGCGAGCGGAAGTCTTATATTTGACGTAATTAAAGCAAAATTCGTAGACTGAACAGAAGTAGAGGAAGACTGAGTATTATTACGACCAGGCTTACCTACCGGCAAGCGAACTTTATCTTTTCCTTTTCCAAGTCCAGGTACAGGAATCCCGCCTGGTTCAGGATTTTGTGTTATAATCTGCTCACCTCCTACAAGCTGTGTTCCTCCAATGAAAGATAAAGAAGGGGATAAAGTGATAAAATCTCTATCTTTCACAATACTTCCTAAATCAATTTCTTTAGAATTATTTAAACTTAAATACAGGTCATTCATGCTCCTGCCCTGATCATCCTTCACATTTCCAAACACGTAGTCTGCATTAAGAGCGGAATTAAACCACTTGAGATCATACGTAAGACCGAGACTAGCGGTATTAGGGTTAACCGACTGAGGCAACGGAGAATCCTTCGCAAAAAAGAAACGAGTGTAGCTGGCGCTCGCACCTAATCTCCTGGTAATATCTTTGCTATATCCTACAGCAAAATCTACTTCTGAAACGGCAGGTCCCAGATCTACTAATTTAATAGCTGATCCTGCCACATAGAATCCCACTTTAGATTGATAAGATAAGTCAGTTGACACATAAGGAAGTTTTAGCGCCGTTGTTTGTCCGTAGTAGTTTGCAGTATTACCATAACTCGCACCCGCTGAAAAGACTGAAATTTTATCATTATTTACAGTGTCTGTCTTAGTCTTCTGAGTAGTTTGAGCAACAACACTTAGACTTGACGCTAGCACAAATAAACTTGCGCAAATAAATTTCATATACTTCTGATTAGTTCACACACTTATTAATGAAGCCCCATACGTTTCTTGATCCCACCAGGACGCACAACAGGAGGACGTTTAATTCTAACCCGGTCTATTACAGCCTTTGGTTTCGGCAACTTTCTTGATCTTGGAACTTCCTTAATTACATCAGGGCGCTCATTCTCGGATTTCTCTGGCTTCTTATCCTGGGGCTTTTTAGCAGGCTGTTTTCCTGTTGAATCTGCTAATACAAGTTCTTCTCCTCCTGACTCATAAAAAAGCTCTCTCTTTTTTGACGCTAAGCTTAACAAGGGCAACGCCAACACAAGGCATACAAGCACAAATCTATAGAATACAGGCGTCTTCATTAAAAGTATAAAAATAAAAAGTTTGCCCCAATTTAAGAGACAAACTTACATAAGTGTGTGTATTATATATGGAAGCCTCTTAAAGACGTAACCCGGCAGCAGTCCCCACTCTGCCTGTTACGCCAGAACGGCGTAGTTGCACTTTAGTTGCTGAACCAACTGACCCTTCAGCTCGCACTGCTCTCGCCTTATTTGCAGTTGCTCTTACCGCTTTAGATGTTTCAACAGCCGCGTCTTTACTTACATCAACTGCAGCATTCGCTCTTGCTCCTGCATTCGCCCTTGCCTCAACTGCATGCTCTGCAACTACAGCTTTTTTTTCAGATACTGCTTCTGCTGTTTGTTCCTTCCGGGCAGCTAGCTGGTCTCCTTTTGCTTCAATTGTAGCTCGTAGTTCTGATTTGGCCTCTGCTTTCATGGCAGAAGTTTCCTCTTTAGTGCTCTCTAAGGCCTTTTTCTTCGCCTCCAAACTAGCTTGTAATTCAGCCTTCCCCTCGGCCTTTTTCGCTGCAGCAGCTTCCTTTCTCGCATTCTTCTCTTCTGTCTTATCTGTGTGTTTAGCGGAGTGAATAGAAGACTGAGATTTTAAAGAAGCTGAACTGCTAACTACTTCCCCTTTATTAGAACCAAATGTGGTCTCAGATTTTGCTGTTGTACTTACTGTTACTCCCTGCATGTTATTGGAAGTTTGAGCGAGAACAGAACTAGAAATTATTAATACTGTTGCTACTATTCCTAAAGTTTTCATAGTCGTTTATCTAAGTGTGTGTTGTATCAATTTCTTATTCAAAACAACACCAGCAAAATGAAGGGAAAATGAAAAAATAAATTTATTTTAAAAAAGCAGAATTGCCTTGTGAACAATTTATCCTATAGGCAGGCCAAACGACAAGCTACATGAGAAACTGGTGATAAGATACAAAGACCAAAATCTCCTGTGATTATAGAGGATATTCAAATTTTCCCTGCTTAATACTTTTTAATTAAATTATTCAAGATCATTTTAGTACTATCGTCCAGGTAAGAATCATTGTTTTTCTGAAGGAAGTGTAACTTGAAGGCTTTTATCGCTGCTAAAGAATCTTTTGTATCGTAACCAATAATACGAAGTGCCTGAACAGAATTAAAGTTATCAGGAACTGAATCCAGTATAGCATCTGGCCAGTTCCCAAAGCCATATTCTGAAAGCTTCTTCCACGGAAAAAAAGCGTTAGGATCAACTTTTCTTAATGGTGCAATATCAGAATGGCCAATAAAATTGGAACTAGGTATATTGTAATCCTTCTTTAATTTTGATAACAATAAGGTGAGGCTCTTAATCTGTTCCTCTGGAAACTCTTCATTCCCATTATTATCCAGTTCAATGCCAATTGAAACTGAATTAATATCTGATAAGGTTCCCCATTTAGCTACCCCACCATGCCATGCTCGCAAATAATCATTCAGCATGTGATGTACAGTGCCATCTTTACAAACAACATAATGAGCGCTAACCTGGCTTTTCTTATTGATGAATGTGCTTAAGGTTTTTTCACAGGCTCCCTGAGCGGTATGATGAATAATAACATAATTCGGTTTTCTTAAATTGAAATTAACAGTACCAACCGGATATTGAGCAGGCTTCCCTATCTCAGATACAGGAGGAATATCAGTTAGAGATTTTACAAAAACCTTGGCCTGCTTTTTATATTCCTTATTGGTGGGGGCATAAGGGTTGCTTGAGCAGCTATATATAATGGCGAATGCAGATAAAATGGGTACAAATTGTTTTCTCATTAATTTTACGTCAATACCTTTGGTCAAAAGTAATATCTTTAATCCCTATAATTAAAGATTGAATTTTCCTTCTTATGGTTACCTTAGAAAATGCTATCCTAAAAGCCTCTGTAAGCCCAAAAGGTGCAGAATTACAAAGCCTCTTCCATAAAGAAAACTTTGTCGAATACTTATGGAACGGCGATCCGGCATTTTGGAATAGACATTCACCCGTTCTTTTTCCTATTGTTGGTGGATTAAAAGACGACACCTATTTTTACAATAACAATAAATATAAATTGCCTCGTCATGGTTTTGCCAGAGATATGGAATTTGCGAAAGAACGAACTTTCGGAGATTCTTGCTCCTTTATTTTGAAAGACACCGCAAATACACACGAGGTTTATCCCTTCGAATTCTTACTCAGAATTAAATACCAGCTTAATGCTAACTCTATAACTATCTCTTACGAAGTAGAAAATCCTGGGGATAAACCGCTTCTGTTTTCTATTGGCACTCATCCGGCATTTCAGGTTCCTCTTGTAAAAGGGACAAGTTACGAGGACTACTATTTCCATTTCAGTGAGTCAGAAAACTCAAACCGGTGGACTTTAAAAAATAATCTGATAGATCAACCGACGTACTATTTTAAAAACCAGAATAAACTTTCGCTTAAGCACAGCTTATTTTATGATGACGCACTGGTATTCAAGGACTTGAAATCAACCAGAATCTCGATTTGCAGTGACAAGACAACCCATGGCCTACACTGTAACTTTGAGGCTTTTCCTTATATGGGATTATGGGCAGCTAAAGATGCTCCTTTTGTATGTATTGAGCCATGGTGTGGCATTGCCGACTCGACAAATCATAATCAGGAACTGGAGGACAAAGAGGGCATTATAAAACTTGGGTGCGGTGAGACTTGGAATGTCAAATGGAGTATTTCCTGCTTCTAAGGAGCCGCGCAGATTGCAAAGCGAATAGATTTACAGGAAATTCCTGGTAAAACTTATTGCGGTTAAGTCATTAAAATTTTAAGGAGCATTCACAAGAATACCAACGGTATACCAAAAGGATACCAACGGTACAGACGCCTAGTATCGCCTGATTCTCTTGGTAGTATCCTCTTGGTTCTTTATTACTGAAATCAGCAACCAGATAGCTAGCAGATAGTAAGGAAAAAGCATGGAGATATACCCTGGGTATCCTTCTTGTTTTTCTAATGTACGATGTTGTTATCCAGAATTGAACTTCAAAAAAATGCCCCTGGAAATGTTCAATTCCAGGGACATTAGTAACTTCGAATTTAATTAAAATCTATCTGAAAGCTTCTAAAGCTTTTTGAATCCGGGATATAGTTTCTTCTTTACCAACTAAAGACGCTATGTCAAAAACCGCAGGTCCAAACTTTCCTCCAACAAGCATAACGCGAAATGGCAGCATTACATCTCCGATCTTTAATCCTTTGTCTGCAACTAACTTTTTAAATAGACCCTCAATTTCTTCTGTAGCAAAATGTTCCAATTGCTCCAGTTCAGAAATGAACACAGTGAAAAAGTCTTCTTTTTGCACATTCCATTTAGGTTTGACCGCATCCAGATCATAACTTACTGGTCCTTTAAAGAAATATCCTGCTTGTAAAATAAAATCTGTAAGTAAGGTACAGCGGTCTTTTACAAGCCCAATTATCTTAACTAGTTTAGTAGAGTCAGAAACTTTAATATTATTGGCAGTAAGCAAGGTTAGCACATCTTCTTGTAAAGCCTCGGCATTAACTTTCTTAATCCATTCAGCATTAAACCACTTAGCTTTTTCAAAATCAAACTTGGCTCCTGAATGATTCACTCGTTCCAATGAGAACTTTTCAACTAGCTCTGCAATTGAAAAGATCTCCTGATCTGTACCATCATTCCAGCCTAGCATTGCAAGAAGATTTATAAAAGCTTCCGGAAGAAAACCCATTTCTCTGAAACCAGGTGTTACTTCACCTCCAGAAGGGTCAGCCCAATTCATGGCATAAACCGGAAATCCTAACCTTGCACCATCACGCTTACTCAACTTTCCATTGCCATCCGGCTTCAATATTAGCGGGAGGTGAGCCCATTGAGGCATAGCATCCTCCCAACCTAAATATTTCCAAAGCATCAGATGCACTGGTGCAGAAGGCAACCACTCTTCCCCGCGGAAAGCATGAGTGATCTTCATTAAAAAATCATCTACAACAACCGCCAAATGATAAGTAGGCATACCATCTGCTTTTAGTAACACCTTATCATCTACAAGCGTAGTATCAAAACTTACAAAACCTCTGATTAAATCCGTGAAAGAAATGGTTTCATTAGACGGCATATTAATACGGATAACGTATGGGGTTCCTTCATCAAGCAGTCTTTGAACTTCATCCTTTGGCAAAGTCAGAGAGTTCCTTAATTGATGACGGAAAGAATGACCATATTGGAAATTAGGAATTTCAGCACGTTTTTCTTCAAGCTCTTCAGGAGTATCAAAGGCATAATATGCTTTACCTTCCGAGACGAGCTGGTTTGCAAACTTCCTATAAATATCTTTTCGTTCACTTTGGCGGTAAGGACCATACTCTCCTCCTGCTTCTGTCCCCTCGTCCGGCGTCAGGCCGCACCACTTCAAGCATTCAATAATATATTCTTCCGCTCCAGGCACGAACCGGGTTTGATCAGTATCTTCAATACGTAAAATAAAGTCTCCCCCATGCTTTTTAGCAAAAAGGTAGTTAAATAAAACCGTTCTAACTCCACCTAAATGCAGTCCACCGGTAGGACTGGGAGCAAAGCGTACCCGAACTTTATTAGTCATAAGTTTAAAATATGAGTCGCAAAGATAGAGTTTTAAGCAGGTTTAGCCGAAAATTACCTCTTAATGATCCAATTTCTAAAATCATGCTTCATAAGTGCTTAATTCTATGTATTTTTGCCTACTTTTTCTATAGGCTTTACTTAAGCCTTAGTCATTCATCTGGCTAATCATAACTCGGTGAGTGTTAAATGAATATAAATTGACTTTATAAAAATGTCAGGCACTTTAGAAAATAAAACAGCAGAGCTTTCTGCGGCTATAAGCGGTTTATCACCAGAACAAGCTTTAGCTTACCTTGCTGATAAGTTTGAAGGAAAAATTATCTGTTCTTCGAGTTTTAGCTGGGAAGATCAGGTAATATCCCACATGATTTTATCTCAAAAGCTCCCTGTTAAGATTTTCACTTTGGATACAGGGCGCTTGTTTAGCGAAACGTATTATGTGTGGAGTCGTACTAATGAAATGTATCAGACTAACATAGAGGCTTATTACCCGAATGCATCGCTTATTGAAGAATTCGTGACCGCTAAGGGTCCTAATTCCTTCTATGATTCAGTAGAGAATCGTAAGAGTTGCTGCTATATACGTAAGGTAGAGCCACTTCAAAGAGCTCTTAAGGGTAATGAGCTTTGGATTACCGGCCTTCGGGCAGAACATTCTCCGGAGAGAGGTGACTTGCCTCAAATAGAATTCGATCCTACAAACAATATCATAAAATTCCATCCTCTTCTTCATTGGTCTACCGATGAATTAAGGACAATTATCAATCAAAATGGAATTCCATATAATACTTTACATGATAAAGGATTTGTAAGTATTGGCTGCCAGCCTTGTACCAGAGCAATTATGCCTGGCGACGATTTCAGGGCCGGCCGCTGGTGGTGGGAAGATAAAACAAGTAAAGAGTGCGGATTACACGCACATTCATAACAATTGGATAAAATAACTATGCCATCTAAATTAGATTACCTGGATTTGCTTGAATCAGAGTCTATCCACATTATGCGTGAGGTAGCAGGTCAATTCGAGCGTCCGGCACTTTTATTTTCCGGAGGGAAAGACTCAATTACTCTTGTTCAATTAGCATTAAAAGCTTTTAAACCTGGAAAGATCCCTTTTCCGCTTGTACATATTGATACAGGCCATAACTTTCCTGAAGCATTGGAATATCGTGACAGATTAGCGGATGAACTTGGAGCTAAACTTATTGTGCGTAAAGTTGAAGATACAATCAAAGCCCGAGGCTTGAAAGAGCCTGTAGGTAAATTTGCTTCAAGAAACGCGCTTCAATCTTATACGTTATTGGATACGATAGAAGAGTTTGGGTTTGACGCTTGTATCGGAGGAGCTCGACGTGACGAAGAGAAAGCTCGTGCTAAAGAGCGGATTTTCTCGGTGAGGGATGAATTCGGCCAGTGGGACCCTAAAAAGCAACGCCCCGAACTATGGAACCTTTACAATGGTAAGATTGCCAAAGGTGAGAATGTTCGGGTGTTCCCGATATCAAACTGGGTAGAATTGGATGTATGGAACTACATCAAGCGAGAAGGCATTGAACTTCCTTCAATCTACTTTACTCATGAAAGAGAAGTCCTGGTGCATGGTGAATTCCTGGTTGCAATGTCTGAATTTATCCGTGTTGATGAAGGTGACGTAATTGAGAAACGTAAGGTTCGCTATAGAACAGTGGGAGATATGACTTGTACAGCTGCCGTTGAATCTACTGCTAACAATATAGATGATATCATTGGCGAAATCAACAGAACCAATATCAGTGAACGCGGTGAAACTCGTATAGATGACCAGGTTTCAGAGGCGGCAATGGAAGACAGAAAAAAGAACGGATACTTCTAAGTATTCCGAGCTTTGATTTGCCGCTAGAAAGGTTAACAGATTTAGAAATTTAGATATTTTGAGCTTATGCTCATATCTTTTAATAAATAAAATCAGATTAGGATAACTATGGTGCCTGTGGTTCTCATTCATCTTATCCTATATCTCATACTTAATAGAAATGGATTTACTTCGATTTATAACTGCAGGTAGTGTTGATGACGGTAAGAGTACTTTAATCGGTCGTTTATTATATGACACCGACTCTATCAAAGTTGATCAGCTTGCAACTATACAGAAACAAAGTAAAAATAAAGGTGAGGGCGAAATAGACCTTGCCTTATTTACCGATGGTCTCCGAGCAGAACGTGAGCAGGGAATCACGATAGATGTAGCATACAAATATTTTAATACAGAGAAACGTAAGTTCATTATAGCTGATGCTCCCGGGCATATTCAGTATACTCGTAACATGGTTACTGGTGCCTCAAACTCTGATTTGATTATCATCCTTATTGATGCTCGATTAGGAGTAATAGAACAAACCAGAAGACATAGTATTATCGCTTCTCTTTTGCAAATTCCTCACGTTGTAGTTACAATCAATAAAATGGATATGGTTGATTTCTCTGAGGAGGTATACAACAACATTGTTATTGAGTACTCTAAGATAGCGAAACAGCTGAACATTAAAGATGTTAAATTTATTCCAATTAGTGCTTTATTAGGCGATAATATTGTTAATGCTTCTGATAACACACCATGGTATAAAGGTGACACTCTCCTCCATCTATTAGAAAATATCAATTTAAGCCACGATATTAATTATACTGAGCCTCGCTTTCCAGTTCAATATGTTATTCGTCCCCAAACAGATGATCTTCACGATTATCGTGGGTATGCGGGTAAGGTAATTAGTGGTACTTATAGAAAAGGAGATTTAGTAACTGTTCTTCCTGACGGTATAGATTCTATAGTAGAAGCTGTAGAAATTAACGGGGAAGAGGTTGATGAGGTTTTTGCACCTCAAAGCGCAGTGATCCGTTTAAAAGATGATATTGACATTAACCGGGGTGACATAATAGTCAATAAATCTAACCTTCCAAATGTTTCTCAGGATATTGAAACAACTCTGTGTTGGATGGATACCCGTCCGATGGTTACAGGAAATAAATACTTATTACAAGTACAAAGTAAGCGAGTTCGCTGTATTATCAAGGAAATTAATTATAAACTTGATGTTAACACGTTGGAGAAGATCGAAAATGTTGATCAGGTAGGCTTAAATGACGTAGTTCATGTAACTCTAAAAACAGCTTCTTCTGTAGTTTTCGACAGCTATAACAGCTTAAGAGCCAATGGTGGGGCTATTTTAATAGACGAAACTGCTCACACCACTGTTGCGGGCTGTATGTTGCAATAGAAGGTATAAAGTTTCAAAAGGTTTTATTATTAGTAGGTATAAAGTTCGGAGGATTCTTCGAACTTTTTTGTTTATCTCAAGTTAGCCTAGCCACTGGGTTAAGTAATGCATAGCAGTTAATGTCTAATCATATTGCACTAAACTGCTTAAACTTTAAAAAAGGCCACCTTATAACATAATATTAGAAAATTCCGTTAATTTGTTATTTATAGTTCAAGAGATTAATGGATGCCTCTACCAGCAATTACTCCTATCTCATTCTAAAAATAGAAGAGTTTATAAGGAAATATTACTTAAATCAGGTAGTACGAGGCTCTCTATATTTATCTGCATCCCTAATCGCCTCCTATATTCTTATCGCCCTTGCGGAATACTTTGGAAACTTTTCTCCTCTTGTGAGAACTCTTTTATTTTATAGCTTTTTAACTTTTAACGGGTTTGTTTCTATAAAATGGATTGCTATTCCACTACTGCAGTATTATAAGCTTGGAAAAACCCTCACGCATGAGAAAGCGTCGGAGATAATTGGACAACATTTCTCACATATTAAAGATAAGCTATTGAATACTTTACAGCTGAAAAAGCTCGCGAACGAGAATTTAAGCCATAAAGAATTAGTAGAAGCAAGCATAGATCAAAAGATTGCAGAGCTAAAGCCCATTCCTTTTACCACAGCTATTAAGATTAAAGACAACAAGAGATATCTGAAATACGTCCTTTTTCCCCTTGTTATTCTTGTTTTTATTGGGGCTACAGCTCCTTCTATTTTGAAAGAGAGTACAGAACGTTTGATAAAGCATAACAAAAAGTTTATAAGAGAAGCACCTTTTAAATTTTTGATTCTAAATAAGGATTTAAGCGTAGTAAAAGGGGAAGATTTCATATTGAGTGTGAAGATAATCGGGCAAGAAATTCCCCAGGATATTTACCTAGAAGATGGTGCCAATCTGTTCAAATTAAATAAAGAAAATATTTTAAACTTCAACTATACGTTTAGAAACGTCCAGGACGAGAAGAAAATAGTCTTAAAAGCAGGAGAATTCAAGTCAACAAGTTATACTATTCAAGTAAAAAAGAATCCTTCTCTTTTGAACTTTGATGTTTATCTTGAATATCCTGAGTATATTAATAAGAGGAACGAAAATTTTAGTAATTCAGGAGATCTATCAGTTCCTGCAGGAACAAAGGTCTCCTGGAAATTCAAGACGGAAAACACCAGTCAGATTAGATTGACGTCAAAAGATCAGAAAATAGATTTAGGGCCCCAGTCAAAGGATATTTTCATTTATACCTTTCGGGCTTTAGAAAGTGCTGTTTTCTCAGTAAAGGCATCAGCAGGATCTATCTTATCTAAAGAAGAAACACATTACAACCTTAATGTAATCCCCGATTTATCACCGCAAATCCAGATTAATGAACGAAAAGATTCATTAAACTCTAAGGTCCTATATTTTGTCGGGCAGGTGAATGATGATTATGGTTTCTCCAAATTGGACTTCATCTATAAAGTATCCGATGAGCATAATAAGGGTAGAATTTTTAGACGAGCGGTTTCATTTAATAAAAATGTACTTCAGAGTAATTTTTTTTATGCTTTTGACGTAAGTACTATTAAGATTAAAGCAGGTGACAGGCTGGAATACTATTTTGAAGTTTTTGATAATGACGCTGTTAATGGACCAAAGTCGACCAGATCTTCTTTAAAATCGCTTAAACTGCCTACCAATGCCGAGACACAAAAGCAACTAGAGCAAACGGCTAAGATAGTTGAGAAAAAAATGGAGCAAGCTATTAAGCAAGCCTCCGCGATAGAGCGGGAGGCAAAGAGGCTTAATCAGGACTTGTTTAATAAGAAGAGTTTGTCTTTTGAGGAGAAGAAACAAATTGAACAACTGCTTGACAAACAGAGAGATTTGCAAAAATTAGTGGATGAGATTAAAAATGATAACAAGAAAAATCTTTATCAAAGGCAGGAACTGGGGGACGAGACGGAGCAATTATTAGAAAAACAAAAGCAGATTGAGAACTTGTTCGAGAATGTATTGGACGAGAAAACTAAAGAACTCTTAAAAAACATAGAACAGTTGCTTGACCAAAATAACAAAGGGCAAACGCAACAGGAATTATCAAAAATGCAAACAGACAATAAGGTATTGCAGAAAGAATTGGATAGAATACTGGAGCTTTATAAACAATTGGAGTTCGATCAAAAACTTAACGAGGTGACTAAGAAGATTGACAAATTGGCGGAAAAGCAGCAACAATTAAAAGAAAAAACACAAAAAAACGACTCCTCTAAGGATCTTCAAAGACAACAGGAACAACTCAATAAGGAATTCAATGAAGTGAAGACTGACATGAAAGATCTTGAAAGGAAAAATGAGGAGTTAGATAAAAAGAACGAATTACAGAATACCAGCAAAGAACAAGAGCAAATAGAAGAAAATCTTGAAGAAAGTAGTAAAAATCTTGAAAATAAAAACAATAAAAAAGCAGCTGAGAAACAAGAACAGGCTGCTCAGCAGATGAAGCAATTGTCGCAGAAACTCTCTGATAATCAAAAGGAAAACGAATTAGAAGAAAATCAATTGAATCTTCAAAACCTGCGTCAAATTTTAAAAAATCTACTTTCTGCATCCTTCAACCAGGAGAAGATTATGCAGACGTTGAGGTCTACCTCCTCCACTGATCCTAATTATTTGAGATTAACTCAGAAACAAAAGGAAATTAAAGATGATCTAAAGGGAGTTCAGGACAGCTTATTCGAACTTAGCAAAAAAGCTCCACAGATCGAATCCCTTGTTAACAAAGAAATCCAGGAGATAAACAAAAACATAGAAAGTGCGCTTAATCATCTTTCTGAACGAAGAACTCCCGAAGCAAATAGAAATCAACAGTACGCCATGACAGCCATCAATAATTTGGCATTAATGTTGAGTGAAGTTGAGGATGCTCTTCAACGGATGATGAAGAACGCACAGCAAGGTGGCAAAGGCAAGCAAAAAAGCTTGTCTCAACTGCGTCAAATGCAGGAACAGTTGAATCAGAATATGCAAAAGGCACGTCAGCAGATGCAGCAGCAAGGCATTCAAGCGGCCAAAGGCTTTCAGAGCAAGGGGCAGATGAGCGAACAACTGGCACGAATGGCCAGGGAACAGCAGATGATCCGTCAGTCTTTGCAAGAAATTAACAGAGATCTAAACAAAGATGGCAAAGGTGGGTTAGGTAATTTAGACAAGCTAGCAAAGGAGATGGAACAAAGTGAGACGGATCTCGTAAACAAGAAGATTCAGCAGGAAACGCTAATCAGGCAACAAGAAATTCTATCCAAGCTTTTAAATGCTGAAAAAGCTGAAAGAGAGCGCGAACAAGATAATAAGAGAGAAAGTAAGCAGGGAAAAGAATATTCACCTAGTTACAAATTCGTTCTGGACGAATTCAAGAAAATTAAACAGAACGAAGTGGAATTATTAAAAACTGTGCCTCCTGATTTAAATTCATTTTATAAATTGAAGGTAGGCGATTATTTTAGGCTTTTAAATAGTAACCAATAGTATGACAACAAACCGGGTAGACATTTCAGACGATACTGTTTTATATACCTTACAACTGCCTTCTAGAGTTGATAGCATTACCACGGTTGAAAACTTTATAGACAAGTTAAAAGAGGAATATAACCTAGGGGATGATACTTATGCAAATATGCTTACTTGCCTTAGCGAGGCAACGATAAATGCTATTGTTCATGGAAATAAACAGGATGATAGTAAAAAAGTATATATCAACCTGGAGGTTCACAATGGTAAGAGAATGCAATTTACTGTTGCTGACGAAGGAGACGGTTTTGATTATAACAGATTGCCTGACCCTACTGCTCCTGAAAACCTTGAAAACCTTACAGGACGAGGTGTATTTATTATAAAGCATCTGGCAGATCAATGTATATTCAATCTTAAAGGAAATGAAATAGAATTGCACTTTAAGGTTTAATGGCTACTATTAATTTTTTTCAGGAAGAGATTACTTTCATATTAAAGGATAAAATTAAGCTCAGAGAGTGGATAAAACAAACTATCCTTAAGGAGGGATGTAAGTTGAACGAGCTTAATTTTATTTTCTGTAATGATACTTATTTGCTCAATATTAATCGTGAATACCTAAATCATGATACTTATACAGATATAATAACTTTTGACAATTCGGACGAGGAAGGAGTTATTACAGGAGACATTTTTATAAGTTATGAAAGAGTTTGTGAGAATGCTGAAAAGTTTTCAGTATCTGTAAAGGACGAACTACATCGGATAATAATTCATGGAACCCTCCATTTACTAGGTTATAAAGATAAATCAAAGGGAGATAAGGACTTGATGACTCAGAAAGAAAATGAACATTTAGAATTGAGAAAATTTTAATTCTAAAAGGTCAAGACTAAGCCTTCATTAATAATCAGTATAAGTTTCTCATTCCTTTATCATTAATTCATTAAATTTTCAAGCATAAGCTGACCGATCTATTATTTACGTATTTTTGTATAGATTAAGATAGGTGTGCATTGAAAAAAGCAGTTATAACTGGAGCAACAGGTTTAGTAGGATCATTACTACTACAGCTATTATTAGATACTGACGCTTTTGAAGAAGTTCTGGTTTTAACGAGAAGACCAGCAGCCTTTAAACACCCTAAACTAAGACAAGTAGTCATTAACTTTGATGATTTAGAACAACATAGAGAGGAAATAAAGGGAGACGTTTTGTATTTCTGCCTGGGAACAACTAAACGCAAAACACCAAACAGGGAGGATTATAAAAAGATCGAGCATTCTTATTGTCTGAAACTATCACGTATAGCTAAGGATAATAACATTGCCCAATTCCATTATATTTCAGCCTTAGGAGCAGATAGCAGATCAAGATTATTCTATTCAAAACTAAAAGGTAAGACAGAAGAAGATCTTAAAAAATATATTGTTAGATCTTTACATATTTACCGACCCTCGCTCCTGCGGGGAAAAAGAAATGAATTTAGAATACTAGAAAAGTTATTTACAGGATTCATGGTAACAATAGATCCATTACTAATTGGCGATTTAAAAAAATATCAAAGTATAGAAGCAATAATAGTTGCAAAGGCAATGTTAAATCAAACACTTAAAGAACTTGAAGGGATACACATCTACCCTTCTGATAAAATAAAGGAACTAGCATGAGTATTTTATCAGGAGAACAATTAGGCCATGCATTTAATGACAACTGGCTATTTAAAGACATTACATTTGGAATAGCCAAGGGACAGCGGGTAGCTCTGGTCGGCATTAACGGTTCGGGAAAATCTACCTTAATGAAAATCCTTTGCGAAAAGTTAAATCCGACTAATGGTAAAGTTGTAAAAGAAAAAGGATTAAACATAGGTTATCTTGAACAAGACCCCTATTTCGGAGAACTAAAAACAGTATCTGACTATATTTATAGTTTAGAAAATAAACAACAACAAGTTATTCGGAAATACGAGGAATTATTGAGCCAATTAAACCCGAATGAAGACATGCTGGCTGATTTAATGAACGAAATCAGCGAGCTGAATGCCTGGGAATATGAGCATGAGATAAAAACAATTTTACAGCGCTTATCTATTCACCATCTTGATAAGGAGATTAAAACCTTATCTGGAGGCCAAAAGAAACGTTTGGCACTCGCTAAACTTCTTATAGACAATCCTGATGTTTATGTACTCGATGAACCAACCAATCATTTAGATATTGAAATGATAGAGTGGCTGGAGAGCTATTTAACAAGCGGACAAAAGACTTTAATCATGGTTACTCATGACAGGTACTTTCTAGACAATATCTGTAATCATATTCTTGAGTTAGAAAATAAAAAGCTTTACACCTACCAAGGGAACTATAGCTACTTCCTTGAAAAGAAAGCAGAAAGAGAAGAACTCGAAGCCTCAACTTTGCAGAAAAACAGGAACCTTCTAAAAAAAGAACTAGAATGGATGCGTAGAATGCCAAAGGCTCGTACTACTAAGTCTAAATCAAGGATCGATTCCTTCTATGATCTTGAAGAAAGAACAAAGGGAAAAAACGTTCAGCAAAAAATTGAATTAAGCACTAAAGTTTCCAGGCAGGGAAATAAAATACTGGAACTCGAACATATTGGGCAAGAATTTGGAGATCATATAGTAATTGATAACTTCAGCTATACATTTAAAAAAGGAGACAAGATTGGATTAGCGGGAAAAAATGGAAGTGGAAAATCAACCTTGCTAAATATAATATCAGGTGATACTCTTCCTAAGCGTGGTAAGGTTTTAATAGGAGAAACCACTGTTTACGGGTACTATAGACAGTCAGGACTCGATATAAAAGAAGATGAGCGAGTTATAGATGTAGTGAAAAGCGTGGCAGAATTTATAACAATGGCCGATGGAAAAACACTAACAGCTTCCCAACTCCTTACTCATTTCCTATTTCCTCCAGCCAAACAACATACCTATGTAAACAAACTTAGTGGAGGTGAAAAGAAGCGACTGCAATTAATGCGAGTATTAATGAAGAATCCTAATTTCTTAATACTTGATGAGCCTACCAACGATCTTGATATAGACACGCTAAACGTACTAGAAGATTTCCTCGAAAACTACTCTGGCGTACTACTTCTAGTTTCGCACGATAGATATTTGATGGACAAACTTACTGAACAGCTTTTTATTCTTGAAGGCGATTCAACAGTTAAAATATACAACGGGAATTATACTGAATACCGACTGGAGAAAGAAGAAGAGATAAAAAACAAAAGCATATTAAAGAAAGCAAACGATTCCTCCCCTGGTAAAAACTCCTCAATAAAAACAAAATTAACATTCAAGGAGGAAAAAGAACTAGATGAAATTGAGAAGGACATCTTTGAATTAGAAGCAAAAATAAACGATCTTACTATTGAGTTAAATTCTGGCATATCAGACCATACCATTCTCAATAATATTTCAACTGAAATTGAAACAAAGAAAAGTTCATTAGATAAACTCACAAATCGCTGGGTAGAACTTTCTGAATTAAAAAATAACTAATCACTTTGTCTTTTTTTGTTCCACGTGGAACAAAAAAAGACAAAGTTCCACGTGGAACAAAAGATGTTTAAAAAATACGACATAATAGTTGTTGGTGCTGGGCACGCGGGATGTGAAGCGGCTGCAGCGGCTGCTAATTTAGGTTCTTCCGTGCTGCTTATAACAATGAATATGGAAACTATAGCTCAAATGAGCTGTAATCCTGCAATGGGTGGAGTAGCGAAAGGACAAATAGTAAGAGAAATAGACGCAATGGGTGGATATAGCGGAATTGTCACAGACAAAACCTCGATCCAATTCAGAATGCTCAACCTCTCAAAAGGACCCGCAATGTGGAGTCCCAGAGCACAAAGTGATAGAAAGAGATTTTCCGAAGAATGGAGATTAATGCTAGAACAGACTTCCAATATAGACTTCTGGCAGGACACTGTAAAATCCATTTTGACAAAAGGAGATAAAGTATCAGGTGTGGTAACATCCCTTGGTATTGAAATAGAAGCGAATGCTGTTATACTAACAAATGGAACATTTCTAAATGGAATAATACATATAGGAGAGAAAAAGTTTGGAGGGGGAAGAACAGCAGAAAAATCAGCAACAGGCCTAACTGAAAAACTTATCGAATTAGGATTTGAGTCAGGTCGAATGAAAACAGGGACTCCTCCAAGGGTAGATGGAAGAAGTTTGGATTATTCTAAGATGGAGGAACAATGGGGAGATAAAAAAAGAGGGAGATTCTCCTATACTGCTGTTCCATTGTCAACGGAACAGAGATGTTGTTGGATAACCTATACTAATGAGAAGGTACACGATACGCTTAAGGAAGGATTTGAAAAGTCCCCAATGTTCACTGGAAGAATAAAAGGTCTTGGCCCTAGATACTGCCCTTCAATTGAAGACAAAATAAATCGATTTGCCGAAAGAGAGCGCCATCAAATTTTTGTAGAACCAGAGGGCTGGAACACAGTAGAAATTTACGTAAACGGTTTTTCAACCTCCCTACCTGAAGAAGTACAGTACAAAGCCCTTACACAAATTCCAGGATTTGAAAATGCCAAGATGTTTAGACCAGGATATGCAATAGAATATGACTACTTCCCTCCTACCCAACTTAATCTTACCCTTGAAACAAAGCTTTTAAAAAATCTATTCTTTGCAGGTCAGATCAATGGAACCACAGGATATGAAGAAGCAGCGAGTCAAGGTTTCATCGCTGGTATTAATGCTCATCAAAAAATCAACGATCTTCATGAATTGATAATGAAGCGATCAGAATCCTATATAGGAGTTTTAATAGATGACCTTGTAACAAAAGGTACAGAAGAACCTTATAGGATGTTTACTTCAAGGGCAGAACATAGACTATTACTGCGTCAGGATAATGCTGATATTCGGCTTACTCCAATTGCTCATAAGCTTGGCCTCGTTTCTGACAATCGTCTTAATTTAGTAAATGAGAAGATAAGAGATTCGGATTCTATTGTTCGGTTTCTTAAAACAACATCAATTGCTCCATCCGAAGTTAATTCGCTACTTGAAAGCTTGGGAACGACTCCTCTAACTCAGAATGTAAAAATGTTCTCATTGCTATCACGCCCTCAGGTTTCTATAGAAGATCTAAGAAAAGCACACTTATCATTTGATACAGAACTAAATCAATTTAATTCAGACACGATAGAACAAGCTGAAATTAAAGTGAAATACGAAAGCTATTTCGAGAAAGAGATGGAGATAGTAGATAAAATGAAGAAAATGGAAGATCAGGAAATAAATCCTGGTTTCAATTACCAGTCTCTGGTATCCCTATCTAAAGAGGCAAGAGAAAAATTGATGAAGATAAAACCAAGAACATTAGGGCAAGCATCACGCATCTCAGGCGTTTCGCCTGCGGACATATCTGTCTTAATGATTCATATGCGATGAAATTATAACTGATTGAAAATCAGTTAATTAAATAAACAGCGTAAAATAGCTTAAACGCTCTTATTTTGAAGTACTAATATAAAAGTTCCAGAAAAAGGAAAAATTGCTTAAAACGCCTCTAAATGTGTTTAAATCAAAATCAGTATTTTAGGTTAATATTAATCACTTTCATTTTATCTTATGCACTGCTGCAAGGCTGTGCCAGCATTCAGCAACCAACAGGCGGACCGAAAGACACTATTGCACCGAGGATATTAAAAGAAACTCCGAAAAACTTCACGAAAAATTTTAGTTCTCCTCATATTGCAATAGAGTTAGATGAGTACTTTAAATTGAATAATATATCAAAGGAGGTAAGTCTGTCCCCCGACCTCAATAAGCAACCGGATTATAAGATTAAAAAAAAGACCCTCAATATTAGATTTCAAGATACTTTAGAAGCCAACACCACCTATACGATAAACTTTGGCAATGCTATAGCTGACTTTAACGAAGGAAACATTCTAAAAAATTATGTCTATGTTTTCTCTACTGGCAACAAAATTGATTCCCTTTCCATATCTGGAACAGTTATAAATTCCCTAAGCAAAAAGCCTCAATTGGATGCAACTGTATTCTTACTACCGCTTGATAGAGATACTTTATTTGGGAAGAAAAAAGCGCATATTTATACTACAACAGACTCAAGCGGAAATTTTAAATTAAAATACCTAAAAGAAGGAACATACAAAATCTATTCTGTCTACGAAAAAGAAGGAGGGGATAAAATTTATAACTCTACAAATGAGGAAATAGCCTTTCTTAACAAACCTATTGAGCTTAAATCAGATACTTCTGGAATTCAGCTTCAACTTTTCAAAGAAGAACCAACAGTTTTTCGTGTTACTGATCGGAAGATAGAAAATTCAGGGCGAATTTTAATGGCTTATAATCAAAAATTACCTAATCCTTCCCTAAAAATACTTGGTTCAGAAGAACTAAACAGAAACAGTACCAAAGAATTTTCGGCAACAGGTGACACTGCACTTCTATGGATGAAAGATATGACATTTGATTCATTGCAAGTTGTAATAAGTAATAATACAACACCGCTTGATACAGTAGTATTAAGACGGGGGAAACGGGACGATTATAAACAAGATATCACAATAATCGATAATGCCTCTAATAGCAGAATTAAGCCAGGTAATGATTATTCACTCACATTCTCCGCACCAGTAGCAACTATAGATTCAAAGAACATAGTATTGCTGCAGGATTCTGTTCCCGTTAGAAATTTCAAATTTCAAAAAGATACAAGCTCAACTCGAAGATATACATTACAATACTCCTGGAAAGCGGAAAAAAATTATGATCTCACTATCCCAGAGGGAGCAGCAAAAGGGCTATATGGGGGAAAATCAAAGATATTCAAGAGAACCTTTCAACGTGATGTAGAAGAAAATTATGGTAATTTAAGCATAAGATTTACAGTAACAGATACAGCACACAATTATGTTGTCCAACTCCTTAACGAGCAGGAGGAGATAATAAATGCAAGAAGTATAAAGAAAAGTGCTATTTTAAATTATACTACTTATCCAGTTGGAAAATATTCATTCCGTATTGTTTATGATGTAAACAATAATGATAAATGGGACACTGGAAATGTTAAAAAGGCAATTCAGCCTGAGAGAACCTGGAACGCGCCAACCGAAATCACTTTGCGTGCTAACTGGGATCTGGAAGAGAAGATAACTATTCCTCCTCCGCAGTAAACCAACTTGAATACATTATATAATTTTTAGGTAACTGCTGCAGCAATGATCTTTGCTCATCTGTAATCGGCTTGATCTTCTTTGCTGGAGCACCGGCGTATATAAAGCCAGATTCACAAACTGTATTTTCAAGAACTATAGCCCCAGCTGCAATAATTGTATATTCCTCTACAACAACATTATCCATTACAATTGCACCCATACCTATCAATGTGTTACTATTTAAAGTACATCCGTGAACAAGCGCATTATGACCAATGGAAACATTGTCATGAATAGTAGTACCACTTCTCTGATAGGTACAATGAATGACAACGCCATCCTGAATATTGACATTATTACCAATCTTAATATAGTTAACATCTCCCCTTATAACAGCATTGAACCAAACAGAACAATGATCACCCATTATAACGTCTCCCACAACAGTACTGTTCTCAGCAATAAAACAATTATTACCCCATTTCGGGGCAACTCCCCTTACTGGCAAAATTAACGGCATCTATACACAAATAATTTAAACTCTAAAATAACGCCTAATGTTACTCCTTAAAATAGAGTATCATTCAGCTCTCGTGATTTCTCTGGATAATCAGTGGTATAATGCAGACCCCTGCTTTCTTTCCTTAAGATAGCCGACTTAATTACAATAAAAGCACATTGAATTACATTTCTCAATTCACATAGTTTTACAGAAACCTTAGTACGTTTATAAAACTCCTCCGTTTCCTCATACAATAATCCTAATCGTCTTAAAGCACGTTCTAACCGAAAATCCGAACGAACAATCCCAACGTAATCACTCATGATCTTTTGCGTTTCACGCAAATTATGGGTCACCAGGATATCCTCATTAGACAGCTTCGTACTAGAATCATCCCATTCGGGGATATTGTCCGGCAAAACAACATTTTTATACTGTTCCACAGCATCCCTATAAATACGATGCGCAAATACGGTAGCCTCTAAAAGAGAATTACTAGCAAGCCTATTAGCACCGTGCAATCCAGTAGAAGAACATTCACCACATGCATATAGGCGGCCTATTGTAGATCTTCCTCTTTCATCTACATATATCCCACCACACATATAATGGCAGGCGGGTGTTACTGGGATAAGATCCTTAGTCATATCTAAGCCAATGCTTAAACACTTTGCGTAAATATTAGGAAAATGCGATAAAATCTCATCTTTAGACCTATGCCTTATATCAAGATAAACAAAATCATCCCCGGATTTCTTCATCTCGCTGTCTATTGCCCTTGCCACAATATCCCGCGGGGCTAAAGATTTACGTTTGTCATAATTATGCATGAACTCATTTCCGTTCCTATCTTTCAAAACACCACCAAAACCTCTAACAGCTTCGGAAATAAGAAATGACGGATACTCTCCAGGATTGTATAAAGCAGTAGGATGAAACTGTATAAATTCCATATTTCTTACTTTACCCTTTGCTCTATAAACCATTGCAATCCCATCTCCTGTAGCAATAGTAGGATTTGTCGTATTAGAATAAATATGACCAGCACCTCCCGTGGCAATAACTGTTACTTTAGATAATATCTTCTCAACCTTATTAGTATGAGTATTGAACGCATAAATACCATAGCATTCTATATTATTAGATTTTTTATCAACAAACTGACCCAAATGGTGCTGAGTAATTATTTCGACCGCAAAATAATGCGTTAAAATCTCAATGTTGGGATTCTGATGAATTTGTTCAAGCAGAGCTCTCTCAATCTCAAAACCTGTAATATCCTTATAATGAAGGATTCTATGTTCAGAATGACCACCTTCCTTCGCCAAATCATATATCCCTTGTTTGTTCTGATCGAAGTTTGTTCCGTAATCAATAATCTCCTGGATTCTCTCAGGTCCCTCTCTAACTACAACTTCAACAATATGTTTATCACATAATCCGTCCCCTGCAATAAGAGTATCTTCTATGTGTTTGTCGAAAGAATCTGACTTATCCACAACTACAGCTACACCGCCCTGGGCATACTTAGTGTTAGATTCATCTTCATTTGCCTTCGTAACTATCAGTACCTTACCATGCTTGGCCGCCTTAAGGGCGAAACTTAAACCGGCGATACCTGAACCTACAACTAAGAAATCAACATTCTTCATTGAAAAATATTTAGTGAATTGTAATCTTATGGTGTTAATGTGGATAAACCACTGTAAAGATGTTAATTTTGTATAAAACCACGTTTAATAATTTGCAATAACAAATTTTGGAATGTGAATAACAAGAGAAACGAGCCAATTTTAAGAAAGTTTTCAGCATGGAAGAGGTCAGTTATCAACGTTTTCAGCAATTCAAAGAATTCACAGGAAAACTAAACAGAATAAAACTTGCGAAATAAAAAGTACTATGTTTCAGTTATCTATATTACAAATCTTGTTAATAACATGTTGAAAAGTGGTAGAAAACAAAAAATTCAAATTCTAGTTTAGCGGGTTCTTAACATTACCAACACCCTAATAAACAATAAGAAGATTATTTAAATAAAATCATTGTATTTTATTGTAGCGTTGAAAATGGATACTTTTGAAGAAATAAATGTGAAGGGTTTCGTTGATGAACCCATCGATCCTACTCTCGATTTATTCGACGAGATAGAAAAGCTTAAAAAAGAGAAGAATGCCGTCATTCTTGCACACTATTATCAGGAACCGGATATTCAAGATATCGCTGACTATATTGGAGATAGCTTGGGTTTGTCGCAGGAAGCTGCTAAGACTGATGCTGAAATTATTGTTTTCGCAGGTGTGCATTTTATGGCCGAGACTGCAAAGATTTTGTCACCCAGCAAGAAGGTACTTTTGCCTGACCTGAAAGCAGGATGCTCATTATCTGACAGTTGTCCGCCGCATCTCTTTGCAAAATTTAAAGAGAAATATCCAGATCACCTAGTTATAACATATGTAAATTGTTCAGCAGAGTTGAAAGCGTTAAGTGATATTGTCTGTACTTCCTCAAATGCTGTTCAAATTGTTGAAAGCTTGCCAAAGGATCAAAAGATAATATTTGGTCCAGATAGGAATTTAGGTACGTATGTTGCAAAGAAGACCGGGCGTGATTTAGTATTATGGAACGGCGCCTGTATGGTACATGAAATATTTTCAGTTCAAAGGATTAATAAACTTAAAGAAAAACATCCTGAAGCTAAATTTATAGCTCATCCTGAATGTGAGGATATTTTGCTAAGCATGGCCGATTATATTGGGTCTACTACAGGCTTGTTGAAATACACAATGAACAGTGACGCAAAGGAGTTTATTGTTGCTACTGAGAGTGGAATTATTCACCAGATGGAGAAGGCTAATCCAGGGAAAGTTTTTATTCCAGCTCCTCCAAATAACTCATGTGCCTGCAACGATTGTCCGCATATGAAGCGTAATACTCTGGAGAAGTTATATTTGTGTTTGAAGAACGAATTACCTGAAGTCGACGTCCCAATGCATGTGGTGGAAAAGGCCAGACTTCCAATTGAAAGAATGCTAGAGATATCGGAGAGACTAGGACTTTAGTTCAGTATTTATCCACACTGTCTGAATGTTACTAGGTATAGCATTGAATGAATAAGCTAGAGCAAAAACAGGTATTGTTTATAATAATTTGATTCTAAAATTGTGTTTGAAAATAAAGAGAGAACTGATATTAGTAATTTGGGTGAGTTTGGTCTTATCGATCATCTTGTGAAAAATATTGAACTCAGTAATTCGACTACCGTGAGAGGTGCCGGTGATGATGCTGCTGTACTTGACTTTGCAGGTAAAAAGATGTTGGTGTCGACAGATCTTCTTTTAGAGGGCATACATTTCGATCTTAGCTATACTCCGCTTAAACATTTAGGATATAAGGCAATACAAGTTAACATCAGCGATATCTATGCAATGAATAGTATCGCTAGCCAGGTTACAGTCTCTCTAGGACTATCAAGTAAATTTCCTTTGGAAGCAGTTGAAGAGCTATATGAAGGTATGCTGATAGCCTGTAAAAAATATAACGTTGATATTGTTGGTGGAGATACCTCTGCATCTAAACAAGGCCTTGTGATTAGTGTAACAAGCATTGGGTATGCTGAAGATAAGGATATAACTTTTAGAAATACCGCCGAGGAGGGTGATTTAATCTGTGTATCCGGGGATCTTGGGGCTGCCTATATGGGATTGCAATTACTTGAAAGAGAAAAAAGAGTATTTCTAGAAAACCCTAATATTCAACCTGATCTTGAAGGAAAAGATTATATTGTTGAAAGGCAACTTAAGCCAGAAGCAAGAAAGGATATAATTGAGACTTTGAAAGCGGCTGGCATTAAGCCAACTTCGATGATTGACATATCTGATGGCCTTTCTTCTGAAATCATACATATCTGCACTAAATCAGAGAAAGGTTGTAATTTATTTGAGGAAAAAATTCCTATTGATCCAATGACTTATGATACAGCCCGTCAATTTAACCTGGATCCTACTGTATGTGCTTTGAGTGGCGGAGAGGACTATGAACTGCTTTTCACTATCAATCAAGCCGATTACGATAAGATTAAGAATAATCCAGATATTAGTATTATAGGCCATATAACAGAAAAGTCTGCTGGAATGCACCTTGTTTCGAAATCAGGTAAGGTACATCCTCTGAAAGCGCAGGGTTGGAACTCATTTGGATAACACGATCCCGACCTTAAGAGTAGCTCTGGCATCTATATTTGATGCTTAAATTGCCTTTAAATGTCGGGATCCTTCTTTAATCTTTTAATAAATACTTTTCTTCCAGCTGCTTATTTGTTTTAGCTCCTAATTTCCTTAAATTTTCAACTCGGCTTACCAGATTTCCATTTCCTGAACTTAGCTTGCCAAAAGCATCAGAATAACTCTCTCTTGCTTTGTCAAGGCTCTCCCCTACCCTTTTCAAATCAGTTATGAAACCTACGAATTTATCATAGAGTGCCCCGGCTTTAGTAGCAATCTCAATGGCGTTCTGAGTTTGCTGCTCCTGCTTCCATATAGATGCGATAGTTTTCAAGGTAGCAAGAAGTGTTGAAGGTGTTACCATTACCACTCGCTTGCTCCACGCAAATTCAAATAATTCTATATCATGTTGAATTGCAATAGCAAAAGAGGATTCAATTGGAATAAAAAGTAAGACGAAATCAGGCGAATTAATTGTATTCAAATGGTTATAGTTTTTGCTACTTAAGTTTTTAATATGAGATTTAATAGAATGAATGTGATCATTCAAATGTTGATCCTTCTCAAATTCATCATCGCAATTCATTAACCTTTCATAAGCTAGTAAAGAAACTTTAGAATCTATAATCAAATGTTTTTTGTCTGGGAGGTTGATTATTACATCAGGTAATTGTCTTCCTCCATCTTCATCTCTAAATACAGATTGTTTAATGAAATTTTCTCCTTTTACTAATCCGGAGGCTTCTAACACACGGTCAAGTATTAATTCTCCCCAGTTCCCTTGTTTTTTAGTATCAGATCTAAGGGCTTTAGTAAGGTTATGAGCCTCTTGACTGATTTGCTTATTCAGCTCCATCAATTTGGTTATCTCGCCCTTTAAAACATTTCGCTCATCTGATTCAGTTTTGTATACTTTCTCCACCTTGTCTTCAAATGCCTTTATATTTTCCTTTAGTGGATTTAATAATTGGTCCAGATTCAACTTATTAGTCTCTGTAAATCGCTTTGATTTTTCTTCCAGAATTTTGCTTGCTATGAACTCAAAGTCCTTGGTAAACTTGTCCTGAAGTTTCTCAATATCAGCTTTTTGCTCGGCTATCTTTTGTTGTTGTGCCACGTAGAACGTCTTTGTACTCTCATATGACTGATTTATGTCTGATAACTTCTGACGTTCCTCTTGGAGTTCTTGGTAAAGCCGATCCTTCTCTTCTTTTAGTAAAAAGGCCCTTTCTTCTGTTTTAGCCAGACTAATTTGGAGTCCTTGTATTTCCTTTTCAATATGATTTCCCGATTTAATCAGATTCTGTCTAATTACTAATAATATGAGTATAATGACAAGTATGATTAGTATGTAAGGTGTATAGTTCTGCATTTGCTAATATTTTTATCAAAAGTAAAACAAATTGGATGATATATTAGCAGGGAGAGGAATTTTTGGCAGTTCTTCTATATTAGGTTATGAAAAAAATTCGTTCTATAATAAGTTTCGTGAAGTAATCTCGAGAGGGAATGCTTTTTGATAGCTAATAATAAATTTCTAAAATGAATATAGGTTTCATCTTATTTATAGTAATAGCGATAATCAGTATGATTATCCAGTACCGCTTTAAAAGTAAATTCAATCATTATGCTGAGTCGCCACTTGGGTCCGGATTAACTGGCCGTGATGTAGCGGAGAGAATGCTCAGAGATAATGGCATATTTGATGTTCAGATAAGAGCTGTAGAGGGATCTTTAAGCGATCATTATAATCCAGCTGACCGAACCGTTAACTTAAGTCCGGAAGTGTATCATGGAAGAAGTATTGCAGCAGCAGCAGTAGCAGCACATGAATGTGGTCATGCCGTTCAACACGCAAAGTCTTACAATTGGTTGAATCTGAGGTCGGCTATGGTACCGATGGTAAACATTGCGTCTAATTTATTACAATGGGTATTTATGCTTGGATTTATCCTGCTAGCTTCAGGCATAGGCTATCATTTATTGCTTGTAGCTTTTGGAGCTATGGTAGTAGTTACTCTTTTTAGTGTGGTTACATTACCTGTTGAATTTGATGCAAGTAACAGAGCTTTAGCCTGGTTAAATGTTAACAAAGGTATAATGCAGACGAGTGCGGAGCATAACCAGGCAAAAGATGCATTATGGTGGGCTGCTATGACTTATGTTGTTGCTGCATTAGGATCAGTTGCTCAATTGGTTTATTTAGGCTTAATGCTCTTTGGCGGAAGAAGGAACGACTAATAAATATCTATTGTAACGTCCTAAAATAGGTTGACTATTTTGTGAATACTAAATTGGCGTAAAAACCTCAAACATCCTCAAAAATGTTTGAGGTTTTTTTATAGGTTTTAACTTCCCTATTTTGTTGACTGTGCATTTTTCGTGGAGTGAGCATTTGACAGCTTAAATGCGGACGCAGGCAGTTATAAATATCAATGCTTTCTATAGCAAGATACTGCGCTTCTTCCAGGCTATTTAGCCGCTGGCCTAAACCAAATTCTTCTTTAAGAATTCCGTTTAATCGCTCTGCCACAGCATTATCATATGGACTTCCGCTCTCAGTCATACTGATTTGTATATTATTGTCAAGCAGATGATCAACATATAGCTTGCTGCAATATTGCAAGCCTCTGTCAGAGTGGTGAATTAGTTCTGCCTGAGGGTACTTTCGCTTCGAAATAGCCATATCAAGTGCTTTTAACGTAGAAGATGCTTCCATATTTGAACATAATTCGTACCCCATTATTTGCTTGGAATAAGCATCCGTAATTAAGTGTAGATAAGCATTACCTTCGATCGTCTCAATGTAAGTGATG
>NZ_JAFEWE010000043.1 GCF_017355785.1 Desertivirga arenae | reverse complement strand
TAAGTCGTAACAAGGTAGCCGTACCGGAAGGTGCGGCTGGAATACCTCCTTTCTAGAGCCGGGAAAATTGCCCGTTATGCTAACGATTAGTTTAAAAGAAAAAAGAAGAAACCCAAAAAGATAAGCCAATCGGTGGCTAAGCCAAACCAGAGAGGCGAGACAGGAAAGATAACTAGTCCCGTAGCTCAGCTTGGTTAGAGCACTACACTGATAATGTAGGGGTCAGCAGTTCAAATCTGCTCGGGACTACAAAAGGCAATGAAAGAAGGATAGAATGATAGAATAACAGTAAAAAAAAATATTCACTCATTCAATCACTTACTCCTTCACTCATTAAATTCTTATTGGGGAATTAGCTCAGCTGGCTAGAGCACCTGCCTTGCACGCAGGGGGTCAACGGTTCGAATCCGTTATTCTCCACGTTTACCAAAACAAGTTATACCGCAAGGGTATAAGGGTAAAAAGTTCTTTGACATATTGGAAGAAGTAATTGTAAGAGAAGACAACAGTTAGGTGACGGTAGCAATACCAGAACTAACAAAAGCATACCTTGCTGAGCAAAAGCAGCAAGTGTAGAAGAAAGTAAGAAAGGGCACACGGGGAATGCCTTGGCTCTCAGAGGCGATGAAAGACGTGATAAGCTGCGATAAGCTACG
>NZ_JAFEWE010000042.1 GCF_017355785.1 Desertivirga arenae | reverse complement strand
TAAGTCGTAACAAGGTAGCCGTACCGGAAGGTGCGGCTGGAATACCTCCTTTCTAGAGCCGGGAAAATTGCCCGTTATGCTAACGATTAGTTTAAAAGAAAAAAGAAGAAACCCAAAAAGATAAGCCGTTCAGGTAGTAAGAAACCCGAGCCGGCGAGATTGTAAGAGAAATTACGAATTACGATTTACGAGTTACGATTACCGTGCAAAAGCCAAAATCGTAAATCAAAAATCTACAATCGTAAATCAAACAGTCCCGTAGCTCAGCTTGGTTAGAGCACTACACTGATAATGTAGGGGTCAGCAGTTCAAATCTGCTCGGGACTACAAAAGGCAATGAAAGAGGGGTAGAAGGATAGAATGATAGAATAACAGTAAAAAAAGATATTCACTCGTTCAATCACTTACTCATTCACTCATTAGATTCTTATTGGGGAATTAGCTCAGCTGGCTAGAGCACCTGCCTTGCACGCAGGGGGTCAACGGTTCGAATCCGTTATTCTCCACGTTTACCGCAACAAGTTATACTGCAAGAGTATAAGGGTAAAAAGTTCTTTGACATATTGGAAGAAGTAATTGTAAGAGAAGACAACAGTTAGGTGACGATTAGAAATAATCAGAACTAACAAAAGCATACCTTGCTGAGCAAAAGCAGCAAGTGTAGAAGAAAGTAAGAAAGGGCACACGGGGAATGCCTTGGCTCTCAGAGGCGATGAAAGACGTGATAAGCTGCGATAAGCTACG
>NZ_JAFEWE010000041.1 GCF_017355785.1 Desertivirga arenae | reverse complement strand
CGATTTCTTGTAAGACTCTAAATAAAGCCTACCGAACTTCTTACCCTTGATTTCTTTTGACATCGTAACTTAAATTTAGTGATTAATACTTGTTCGTAACGATGTTAAGTTTATACAGGACGAGTCACGCGAAGTGATTGAATTTTCATGAGTTCACCGCCAATTGCCGCCATTTCGCCGCCAATTACCTCCATCGATTTTCTTGAACGTCTGGTTGTTTTACATTTGCCCAGAAGAACCTTCAAAAACTTTTATCCGCCGTTGTGAGCTTCTGTTCATGGAGGTTTTTCCGGAAAATTAGCAGCAAGTGCCCTACCTGCTTTTATATTGCTTCGGATCTCTAGCCATCAGCTTCCGATCGGTTGCGGATATCGTGCGCTGAAACCGCACATTATCGGCAACTGATGAGCAACTGAACGGAAGCAGACCGCACCAGATCCGAAGGGGGTAGGAAGAAGGTTCTCAGCCAAAACTCGCTAAAGTCTAAACAGGAATTTTGACTCGTCCTGTATAAACTTAACATCGTTACGAACAAGTATTAATCACTAAATTTAAGTTACGATGTCAAAAGAAATCAAGGGTAAGAAGTTCGGTAGGCTTTATTTAGAGTCTTACAAGAAAACGATTATCGCAGAAGTTGAGCGTGAAGGTGGATCAATTAATCTGATTTGTGATCGCCATAACTTAGCTAAGTCCACTGTTTTGGCTTGGGCGGTCAAATACGGAAGTTCGGAGTATTTGGCAAACAGGCAGAAAAGGCGTAGCCCATCTGAGAGGAATAAGATCATTCGGGAAATTCTCTCGGGCCGATCTACCATTAGT
>NZ_JAFEWE010000003.1 GCF_017355785.1 Desertivirga arenae | reverse complement strand
AATCGATCCCATATTTTAGTTGCACTTCACTAATGGTAGATCGGCCCGAGAGAATTTCCCGAATGATCTTATTCCTCTCAGATGGGCTACGCCTTTTCTGCCTGTTTGCCAAATACTCCGAACTTCCATATCTGGCCGCCCAAGCCTGGACAGTAGTCTTAGCTAAGTTATGGCGATCACAAATCAGATTAATAGCTCCACCTTCGCGCTCTACCTCTGCAATAATCGATTTCTTGTAAGACTCTAAATAAAGCCTACCGAACTTCTTACCCTTGATTTCTTTTGACATCGTAACTTAAATTTAGTGATTAATACTTGTTCGTAACGATGTTAAGTTTATACAGGACGAGTCAACTTAGCCTTACTACAAGGTCTATCGTAGTAGTTAATATCTTCCTCACTGAACTGTGAGTTTAGTGAGGAATGCTATTAATATTATTGCTTAACAAACACCTTTGAGGTTCTTCCTTCCTGATTAGTAAGCACCACGAAATAAGTTCCGGCGGATAACTTAGAAACATTAATAGAAGCCTTATTTAAGCCTGTTTCTACGGATTGGGACAATAACTTAGCTCCTTTTAAGTCAGTAATAGTAACCGTTGAAGGACTAGCTGTTTCTGTAAAGCTGATTACTAAATCTTTGCTAACTGGTCCTGAAACAACTTCCAAAGTAACCTTACCTGATACGGAAGTTTTTTCGGCAGGAGCCTGAAAGGAGGGAGGGAATGCTTTTAAATTACCTAGAAATGCTATAAAAGCTGCTAACAACACACGTCTTTTTCTCATAAAATATTGCAGATAGCAAGTTGTACGGATCTTAAGATCAGAAGTTTCTTTAGAAAAAAGAATACGTGTTTTTTAAAACAAATTAAAAACTACAGGGGTTAATTAACCTGAGCATGTTAAATCCAAATAGATAACAGCTAACTAACCTATTAATAAATTACTAAACTTAATCTGCCTACCTGTTATGTTAAAGTTAATCCAGCGCTCTCTGTATTCACTTGGTCTCAGCGTAAAATTAGCAAGACCAGAGAATTTTAAATGGCTTCAGGAACGTGAAATTCAAACTGTTTTAGATATCGGAGCTAACGTGGGCCAATTCGCAACCAAGATCAATTCAATCCTTCCTAAGGCGCGGATAATTTCTTTTGAGCCGCTATCTAATTGTTATCAGGAACTTACTGTTAAAACAGCTGCAAAAAATGTCTCAGCTTATAATTATGCTCTTGGTGAAGAGGATGGGCAGGTTGAGATTAATGTGAGTAAGCATACTCCGAGCTCATCCTTGCTTGATATGGCCCAACTGCACAAGGATGTTTTTACCGGTACTGATTACGCAGGAAAGGAAACCATTCAGGTAAGGCGTTTAGACGATGTTGTTTCAGAATTAGGTGATTTGGGACGATTTCTTGTCAAAATAGATGTTCAGGGATTTGAAGACCGGGTGATTAAAGGCGGGATGAATACAATCCAGCAAGCAGAACTCATAATTATAGAAACCTCCTTTAAAGAACTTTATAAAGGACAGTTACTGTTCAATGGAATTTATAATTTATTAGCAGGCCTTGGATTTGACTTTCAGGGTAATATGACCCAATGCTTTAATAAAGCTGATGGCAGTATCCTCTACGCAGAGTCTATCTTCTCTAATAATAGAAAACGGATTTAACGTTATTTAAATGGATACAAAGTGAAGTTGACACGTCGTTAAGTAGGTGTCAGCTTTACTATCGTCGATAAATTATAAACTTTTCATAAAATTCTATAAAACCTTCTTCTTATTTTTGTCCATCTTTACCGAACAATAGTGAAGAAGGATTCTGAAATTTAAGATCTTGAAAAAAGTATTAGTCACCATATTAGCAATCTTTTACCTTGGGGTGTCCTCAGGTGCTACTATGCAGTTCCATTACTGCATGGGTCGATTGGTAGAATGGGGATTAGCAGTTCAGAAATCCGAGAACTGCGACAAGTGTGGAATGAGTCTTGGGACTACAAAGGATTGTTGTAAAACCTCTGCAAAGGAGTTTAAGATTGAGAGCTCATATAAAACCTCAGATCATCAATTTCTGCTGAAAGCTTCTGCCCTTGATCTGTTATCTTTTGATTATCCGGCAAGTATTCAATCTTTCCCACAGATAATTGGTTCTGATCATCCTTATTCTAATGCTCCTCCCGGAATAAGCAGTATTCCTGTCTTTATCCGTAATTGTAATTTCCGTATTTAAACCTTAATCTTTTCGGGTAACCCTGTTGCGGGTTCATGTTATTATCCAATTTTCTTTGGATAGCTTATTCTATTTAACATATTAAATGTATTTGAACGAAGTAAAATCGTTCTCGCTACCATTGCTTAAAATCCGAAAATGAAATCATTAAGATTTTTTATTGTGGCTTCATTCGCCACACTTAGTACACCTGTTTTCTCTCAGGTTAAAACTGAAACATTTAAAGTTGCAGGCGTTTGTTCCATGTGTAAAAAGAAGATTGAAAGTGCTGCTAAGGTTGGCGGACTGCAATCTATTATTTGGGATGAAGAAACTAAACTGGCAAAAGTTTCTTACGACAGTAGGCTGATCTCGCTGGATAGCATTCAGAAAAAGATTGCTGGAGCGGGTTACGATACTGAAAAGTTTAAGGCAGAAGATAAAGTATTTAAAAACCTTCCAGAGTGTTGTCGGTACGAAAGGCCTTCCCGGAACAAGTAACACTTAGTAATCAAACCCAAACATCAATTAGTTATCAATCATAAAAACTCAAACAATGAAAAAGTCAATTTTAGTCTTAGCATCAATGGTTTCCTTATTTTTCGCAGCATGTAACTCTGCTGGAAATTCCTCAGAAAAGGCTACAGCAGACAGTGCAACTGAAGCCATCGCAGATACTACCGGAGTTCAAACCGCGGCAGCTTATACTTGTCCGATGCACCCCGAGGTAGTTAGTGATAAACCAGGCAAATGCCCAAAATGTAAAATGGACCTGGTTGCCAAAGAAGAGGGATCAGAAACAGGTAAATAATTATTACAATGGTAGAAAAACTGATCTCCTTCTCGTTAAGGAACAGGTTTCTTGTACTACTTATTGCTGCTGGGATATTCGCATTTGGCATCTATTCAGTTAAAAGCAGCAAGATAGATGCGATTCCCGATCTCTCGGAGAATCAGGTTATTGTATTTACCGAATGGATGGGTAGAAGTCCTCAAATTATTGAGGACCAGGTTACCTATCCATTGGTAACTAACCTTCAGGGAATTCCTAAAGTAAAGTATGTAAGGGCGAATTCTATGTTTGGAATGAGCTTTATCTATATCATTTTTGAGGATAACGTTGATGTTTATTGGGCTCGCAGCAGAGTACTGGAGCGTTTAAGTACAGTAGGAAGTTCATTGCCTGAAGGAGTAACCCCAACTATGGGACCAGATGGAACGGGGGTTGGACATGTATTGTGGTATACCTTAGAGGCTCCGGGGATGGACCTTGGTGAGCAGAGAGCTGTACAGGACTGGTATATTAAGTTTGCGCTCCAGAATGTACAGGGCGTTAGTGAAATTGCATCTTTTGGAGGCTTTCAGAAGCAATATCAGATTAGTGTAGATCCCAATAAGCTCCTTTACTATAAAGTTTCCATTTCAGATGTAATGCGAGCTGTAAAGTCGAATAATAATGAAGCAGGCGGTCGCAAGTTTGAGATGAGTGGTATCGGCTATATTATAAAGACCACCGGGTACCTTAAATCGATACAGGAGATGGAGAACCTTTCCATTCGTACACAAAATTCAATCCCTGTAAGAATAAAAGATGTGGCTACTGTGCAAATGTCTGGCGAAAGCCGTCTGGGTATATTTGATTACAACGGAGAAGGAGAGTCGGTGGGTGGAATAGTAGTGCTACGATATGGGGAGAACGCAGATGAAGTGATCCGGAAGGTGAAGGCAAAAATGACTGAGGTAAGCAAAGGACTGCCGGAAGGAATGAAATTTAACATTGTGTACGATAGGGGAGAGCTGATCGAGGAATCTATATCATCTATTAAAAGTACTCTTATAGAGGAAATGGTAGTAGTATCACTGATTGTAATTGTATTTCTTTTTCATTGGAGAAGCGCCGTTAGCATTATTATCCAGATCCCGATCACTATAGCTGCCAGTTTTATTGTGTTAAATGCATTCGATATTTCCTCTAACATAATGTCACTTACGGGGATTGCCCTGGCGATTGGGGTTATCGTTGATAATGGGATAATAATGGCTGAGAACGCCTATAAGAACTTAGCAATCAGACAAGAAGAGCTTGCTGATTTAAGAAAGAAAGGAGCTGAAAATGCTTAGTAGATTAAAAAGATATCTGGGAAAGAAAAAGCGGGATGATAGCTATATACAGCTTTCGAACGAAGAACGTTTGAGCATTATTGAGAAAGCTTGCCAGCAGGTTTCTCGAGGCGTGTTCTATTCCACAGTGATCATTATAGCTTCATTTCTTCCGGTTTTTTTACTGACCGGACAGGAAGGAAAGCTCTTTCATCCCCTGGCCTATACTAAAACATTTATTCTGATTATTGACGCTTTACTGGTAGTAACCCTGGCTCCGGTGCTCATATCCTTTTTTATGAAAGGGAGGTTCCGGGCCGAACAAGAGCATCCCATTAATAGATGGCTGGAGAGGATGTACGAGCCGGTGATAAAGGCTTGTATCCGTCACCGAAAGACAACATTAGGGGTGAATATCCTGGCATTACTCATTAGCATTCCTTTGATGCTAAGCTTAGGGCGGGAGTTTATGCCGCCTTTGGATGAACAGTCAATTTTATTCATGCCGGTTACTCTTCCTGATGTTTCCAATTCTGAAATTAAAAGGATTCTTCAGGTGCAGGATAAGGTAATTAAGTCGGTGCCCGAAGTGGATAAGGTATTGGGAAAGGCAGGGCGTGCCAATACCGCAACTGATAATTCACCTGTCAGCATGATTGAAACCATTATTGCTCTTAAGCCGAAGTCTGAATGGCGACCTGGTGTTACCAAGAAGGATATTATTAATGAGTTGGATCAGAAGCTGCAGATTCCAGGTGTAGTGAACGGATGGACACAGCCCATCATTAACCGGATCAATATGTTGTCAACCGGTATCCGAACAGATGTTGGAGTAAAGGTATATGGACAAGATCTAACTGTGATAGATTCTGTTTCTCAGCAGGTCCAGTCGCTTTTAAAGGGAGTAAATGGGGTTAAAGATCTTTATGTTGAACCGGTAACGGGAGGAAAATATTTAGAGATCAATATAAAAAGGGATCAGCTGGAAAGGTACGGCTTATCGGTGGATGACGTGAATAACGTGGTTGAAACGGCAATTGGTGGCACTCCTTTCACGAATACTATTGAAGGCAGACAGCGTTTTAATATCCATCTGCGATTAGGGCAGGATTTCAGGAATAGTCTGGAAAAGCTCAAAAGAATTCCTTTGAGTTCCGCCGATGCAGGTACTATCCCTCTTTCGGCTGTTGCGGATATCGCCTTCGTTAATGGTCCCCCAATGATCACTTCTGAAAACGCTATCCTTCGCGGGGCTGTGATGTTTAATGTGAGAGAGAGAGATCTGGGAACAACCGTACAGGAGGCTATCAATACTATTAATCAGCAATTAAAATTGCCTAATGGTTACTTTGTGGAGTGGAGTGGTCAGTATGAAAATCTTATAAGGGGACAGAAGACCCTGATTTATATCCTGCCGGTTGTGGTGATCATTATTTTTCTTGCCCTTTACCTGGCTTTCAAATCTGTTCGTGAGGCCTTCCTTAGTTTGATCACTATACCTTTTGCTTTAATTGGGGGAGCATATCTTGTTTATTTCTGGGGAGTTAATCTTTCTGTAGCAGTGGCGGTAGGGTTTATAGCTTTATTTGGGATAGCAGTGGAAACAGGGGTGGTAATGGTGATCTACCTTAATGATGCGATGCGGCAACTGGTCGAATTGAAAGGTAACTCGGCAGCAACCATTACGAAAGAAGATTTGAAAGAATATGTAATAAAGGGGGCGGCCAAGAGGCTACGTCCGAAAATCATGACCGTTTGTGTTGCCTTGTTTGGTTTAATACCAGTACTATGGTCAACCGGAGTTGGAAGTGACGTAATGCAGCCTATTGTATTGCCAATGATTGGGGGAGTATTGACCTCTTCAACACACATCCTTCTGGTAACCCCCTTGATCTTTTTAATGACAAAAGAATATGAGCTGAAGAAATTTGGCAGATTGGAGGTGTACGATGTTAAGCATTAAGACCAGGTACGTTTTACTTGCAGCATTGTCGTTATTACCTGCCTTTGGTTCTTTTGCTCAGAAGCCATTGACATTGCAGGAGATATTAAGGGAAATTGAACTAAACAATCCATCCCTTAAGTCATACGACAACATGATAAAAAGCCAGGAGGCTAAAGTTGAAGGAGCAGGGGCATGGATGGCTCCTATGATTGGTGCAGGAACGTTTATGACGCCCTATCCGGGACAGGGGATGGTGGGAGAAGGGGATAAGGGTGCCTTTATGATCTCAGCCGAACAGGATATTCCTAATCCGGCTAAGCTGAAGGCAAGAAAGGAGTACCAGAGATCACTTTCCCAAACCTATTTTTTCGAAAAGAACATCCGTTTTAATGAGTTACGGGCTACCGCACGCCGTGCTTTCTTTGACCTTTTAATTGCTACGAAGAAGTACAAATTTCAAAAAGAGAACCAACAGATCGTGCAGAATATGAAGAAGCTTGCTGAGATCCGTTATCCTTTTAATCAGGGCAGTTTAACTCAAATTTTCAAAGTAGAAGGACGGGGTTTTGACGTTGATAATATGTTACTTATGACTGAGGGTGAGATAAGGTCTAAGAAAATAACCTTGAACACTTTAATGAACAGGCTTCCTAACGCACATCTTACGGTAGATACGAACCAGGCCATTGCTTTTAATCCTGTTGCTAATTTGGATACAACCTATTTTTCTGAAACACGGAGTGATGTTCTCCATATGCAGCATGATATTCATTCAATGCTCGTCAACATCAAGGCTATGAAGCAGGAGGCCAAGCCGGATTTCAGGCTGCGGTTCGATCACATGGACAATTATGCCGCGATGATGCCCACCCAGTTTACGGCAATGGGAATGATATCTATTCCTATCGCTCCCTGGTCGTCCAAGATGTATAAGTCGGAAGTGAAGTCCATGAGTTACCAAAAGACAGCAATGGAGCAGCAGAAACAAGCAATGGTGATTGAGATGTTAGGAATGGCCCGAGGTATGGAAAATGAATTACTTACCATGCAGAAACAGTTGAATAATTATGAGAACAAGATCCTGCCAACTCTTAATAAAGCGCTGAAAGCAGCTATGATTACTTTTCAGCAAAACAAGGGTGATGCAAATATGATGATGGAAAGCTGGGATGCTCAGAATATGGGGCAGATGAATTACCTGGATCAGTTGCAGAAGTTTTATCAAATGATAGCAGACTATGAAAAGATCATTGAGAGATAGTGGCCTGATAATCTTCCTTTTACTTACTTTGATCGCTGTGTCCTGCCAACAGGAGAATAAGAAGCTTGAAGAAGTTCAACAATATACTTGTCCGATGCATCCCGATGTTGTAAAAGAAACTCCAGGTTCTTGCCCGGTCTGCGGAATGGATTTAGTAGCTGTTCATAATGCCCAAACTCATGGCGATACCCTGGCAGGCCTGTCCGTAGATCCGGCAAGGGTAGCGATTGGAAACCTTAAGGTAGTTAAAGCAGAAAGGACATCACAGGTTACAGAACTTAAGGCCAGTGGGGTTATTAACTATAATACAAACAGTTTTAAGTCAGTTTCTTCGAGAGTGGCCGGGAGGATCGAACGCTTGTATCTCAAGTACAATTTTCAGCCTGTAAGAAAAGGACAGAAAATCATGGAAATTTACAGTCCGGATCTGGCGAGTGCGGAACAAGAACTTTTATTTCTGAAAAATAGTAATGAACCTGTTTTATTAGAAGCGGCAAAAAGAAAGCTTCGTTTGTTAGGTGTTACCGATGGTCAGCTAAACCAGGTATTGAAAACAGGGAAAATAGATTATTCAGTTCCTGTTTATAGTCCCTATTCGGGGTACATAACCGAAGTTTCTAATAGTTCATCGTCGTCGGCATCGGGCTCTGCTACTGGAGGATCTAGTATTACCTCCGATGGATCAGGTGCTTCCATGGGAGCAATGGGCAGCAGCGCCCCGGCCAAGGATGCAGTGCCTTCGACTACAACGTCCTCTACCCCAATCTTACTTAAGGAAGGGCAGTATGTGGGCGCTGGACAAACTTTATTCAATCTGGTAAGTGCAGAAGGTTTATGGGCTGAATTTTTTATCAGTCCTGAAGTTTCTAAATGGATGAAGCGCGGATCAGCAGTAAGAGTTCAGTCAAGAGCTCTGAAATCAAAAACACAAAGAACAACAGTAAAGCTTATTCAGCCATTCTATGAGGCAGGTACGAATTATATCCTCGCTCGTGCAAATGTTGACAACACTTCCCGCTCCTGGCGAGTAGGCGAACTGGTAGATGTTGCAGTGGAGAACACCCAAAGGATAGGAAACTGGCTTCCTAAAACTGCTGTGTTAAGTTTGGGAACACGGTATGTGGCCTTTATTCGGAGGGGAGCTGTTTTTGTTCCTGTCTATATCGAGGTAAAGGCAATTTCCGAAAATGCTGTTGACATAGGAGGGGGGCTTGATCCGCAAACAGAGTTTGCTGAAAATGCCTGGTTCCTGGTCGATCCTGAAAGTTTTATTAAACCGCAATCTCTAAAATGAAACGTTTTATTCTAATTATATCTCTTCTTTTTACTGTGCTTTCAGTGCTTTCTTTAAACTCTTGTCAGGATTATCATGAAGAAGAAAAGACCGCAGCTTCGAAGCATACTTGTCCTATGCACCCACAGATCATAAAGGATGAACCTGGAAGCTGTCCCATTTGCGGAATGGACCTGGTGCCTATGACAAAAGGAGCGACTAAGACTCAGCTTGTTTTAAGCAAAAGTCAGATACAGCTGGCAGATGTCAAAACGATTTCTGTAAGCACCGGTAGTTTTACGACATCCAAAAGTTTGAACGGAAGAGTGGTCTCCAATCCTGAAGCAACGGAAGTAATATCTAGTAGATATGCAGGTCGTATTGAGAAACTTTATATTAAAGAAACAGGTTTATCTGTTACTAAAGGCCAGCCACTTTTTCAAATTTATAGTGAAGAGCTTCAAGTTATTCAGCAGGATTATCTTTTGCAAATCAAGCAAATGAAAGCTTTTCCTGAAGAAAAAATATATGTCCATTTCAGGAACGCTGCCCGGAATAAACTTCTCCTCTTCGGATATAGCGAAGCGCAGATAAAAGACCTTGAAAGGAAGGCGACAATTTCTCCATTTGTTACCGTATATGCAAAAGCATCAGGAGTGGTACAAGAACTATCGGTTACCGAAGGTCAGTACGTAAGCGAAGGATCATCCATTCTAAAGCTCGAGAATTTAAGCACCTTATGGGTGGAAGCAGATATATATCCGGAGGAAGCAGCGCGACTAAAAGAAGGTACTGCAGTGAGAGTTTCTATTGAAGGGGGGGCTGAGCAAGCCGCTGAAATATCATTCATAGCCCCAGCACTGGAAGCCTCTGCTCAGCTTCTGAAGGTCCGCATAAATATCAGGAATAGTGGGAGTTTTCAGCCTGGCATGAGAGCAGTTGTCACAATGCCGACGGCTCATATCTCCGACGCGATCGCCTTGCCAATCGATGCAGTAGTTAGAGATGAGAATGGAGCTACAGTCTGGGTGAAGACGGGGAAAGAAACTTTCGAATATAAAAAGGTAACTACCGGACAGGAGGATGAAAATAAAATAATCATCACCTCAGGTTTAGAAGGGGTAAAGGAAGTTGTAGTAAGCGGGGCTTACCTGCTAAGCAGCCAGTTGCAGCTTGCCCCCTAAAGCCTGCCGTTCGGGAATTGGTCCGCTTAGGCCATGATTGTCTCTCTGCGAATTTAGCATTCCCCCGGGCAGCCCGAATTAGTTGATTGTTACAACTAAATGATCGATAAAGTGCCTCTTATTTGTATTTTTGCAGGGATGGACGCAGAACACAAATTAAGCATACTTCTTTCAGACGCTACCCTAAGTGAAGATCTTAAAAATATTGCTCAAAAAGTAGGCAATGGTGAACGGATCACTTTTGATGAGGGAGTTCTATTATATGAGAAAGGCGAACTTGGATACCTGGGAGTCCTTGCTAATTTTGTAAGGGAAAAGCGCCATGGAGATAAAACCTTCTTCAACCGAAACTTCCATATTGAGCCAACTAATCTCTGCGTTTATGATTGTAAGTTTTGTTCTTATTCACGTTTAATCAAACAGCGGGAAGAAGGCTGGGAATATACAATGGAACAGATGCTGGATGTGGTTAAGAAATACGATGGCCAGCCAGTTACCGAAGTACACATTGTTGGTGGAGTTCTTCCACAGTATGATGTTGCTTTTTACTCGGAGCTCTTCAGAAGCATTCGCCAGCACCGTCCTGAACTTCATATAAAGGCGCTTACTCCTGTTGAGTATCACTATATCTTCAAAAAAGCCAAGATTGATTATGCTACAGGAATGAGGCTTATGAAAGAAGCTGGTCTAGACTCAATTCCTGGTGGTGGAGCAGAGATATTTCATCCTGAAATAAGAGAGCAGATTGCTAAAGATAAATGTACAGGAGAACAATGGCTTGCAATACATGAAGAATGGCATAAGCTGGGGATGCGCTCTAATGCTACCATGCTTTACGGTCATATAGAAGAATTCTGGCACCGGGTTGACCATATGGAGCAGCTGCGCCAACTTCAGGACCGCACAGGTGGATTTCAGACATTCATCCCGTTGAAGTTCCGTCATGAAAATAATCAGATGTCTCATGTTCCTGAAGTTTCAGTGATCGAAGATCTGCGGAACTACGCCATTGCTAGGATTTATATGGATAATTTTGATCATATAAAGGCTTATTGGGCGATGATCAGCAGAAGTACCGCACAACTTTCTCTGAGCTTTGGTGTTGATGATATAGATGGCACCTTAGATGATACTACCAAAATCTACTCGATGGCTGGAGCAGAAGAGCAAACGCCAGCCATGAGTACTAAAGAACTTGTAGAACTGATTAAGCAGGTTGGTCGCCATCCGATCGAAAGGGATACCTTATATAACGTGATTACAGATTATAAGGACTTCCAGTTTGAAGAGGACGCTAAAGCACGTTTCTACAAGTTGCCTGTGGTTAACTAGCAGGTGTGTCAGTAATAAAATTAGAAAATTAATAAAAAAATAGGAAGGCCAACTACCTGTACAGGGTGAAGTTAAATTCATCTTTTATTGGCCTTGAGATAGAAATGGAGAAATACATATATATTATCCGTCACGGTGAGACGGACCTTAACAAGCTAGGTGTGATGCAGGGAAGGGGAGTCGACACCGATCTGAATGATACCGGACGCAAACAAGCGGAAGCTTTTTACGAGAAATATAAAGAAGTTCCTTTTGATAAACTTTATACCTCTACATTAAAACGGACCCATCAGACCGTAAAGAAATTTATCGATGCCGGAATTCCCTGGACTCAATATGAAGGTCTGGATGAGTTGGCCTGGGGTATCTACGAAGGCCAGGAGGCCACCGAAGATATTAAGGCGATCTTTGATAATATGGTGCAAGGATGGAATGCTGGTGAGTTGCATTTAAAGATTGATAAAGGTGAGAGTCCAATGGACGTTCACAAACGGCAACTCAAGGTTTTTGAGAAGCTGATAGAAAGGGAAGACGATGTGAAAAACATCCTGGTATGCATGCATGGAAGGGCAATGCGTTTATTCCTTTGCCTGCTGATGAATCATCCTTTATACGAAATGGACCGCTTTCCCCATCAGAACACAACTTTATATAAGTTAAAATATGATGGAGAGAAATTTGAGATCCTTGAATTTAATAACACAGACCATTTAAAATACATTGAACAAGATTAGGGTTTCAGCGGTCTCTTATACAAATACTAAACCTTTTATTTTTGGCTTAAATCATTCGGGGATTATTACCGAGATGGATTTAAGTCTCGATATTCCTGCAGATTGCGCAGCCAAATTAATAGAAGATAAAGCAGATATTGGCCTGGTGCCAGTAGCTGCATTATTAAAGATCCCGGACTATCATATTGTTTCCGATTATTGCATCGGTGCAATAGCGGCCGTAAATTCTGTTTTCATTTTCAGCGATAAACCGATAGAGGAAATACAAACACTGAGGTTAGATAAGCAATCAAGAACATCTAATGCACTGGCACGGGTGCTACTTAAACATTATTGGAAATTCAATCCTGTAATCGTTGAAGGAGACGCAGATGCTTTTGTGGAGATCGGCGATCGTACTTTTGGGAAAAAAGATCAATACGCCTTTGTTTATGACCTTGCCGAAGTATGGATAAAGTTTACCGGCCTTCCCTTCGCCTTTGCAGTATGGGCATCCAATAAACCAATTCCGAAAGATTTCATCCAGAAGTTTAACAGTGCTTTAGCATATGGTCTTGAGCATAGAAAGGAAGTAATTGCTAACCTTCCTGCTCATCCCGGGTTTGATCTTGATGACTATCTTATGCACCGCATAGATTATCCACTTACTGAGCAGAAGAAAAAAGCTTTGGACTTATTCCTTGAGCTGGCTTCGAAATTGGAGGAGAAAGCGCCCGAATTTAAGTAGTGATCCGGGTGCTTGAAATATTCTGTTAAGAATGAGCTATTCGTTCTGCAAGATCTAATGCAGTAGGAGGATCTTGTCTGTCACTGGGTAGTACAGGTTTTTTAAGTCCATTAGTATCCGTAGTTTCCGGAAGCGGGATTGGCTGGGGGGAGCTAAACTCGGGTGTATTATTTTCTTTTACAGGCTCTTTTACCTCCAGACCGCCTTTTTGATGTTCGTCTACACCAGCAACCTGTTTTTCATTGTCCCCGATAATCTCAGCCAGCCTTTTAGCCAATTGTTTCGAATTCTTATCTATCGCTTTAGTAAGTTTTTTTGAATCATATCCCAGCTGACTTATAACACCTTTAACCTGTTCATTAACTTTATTCTCGATTTCTCGCCGCAATGCACGTTTGGCTTTTTTGTCCAGGCCCTTTTTATTGTCTTTTTTCATAACCACTAAGTTTAAATACCTGTATTTCCATAGGTATTAATACTTATTAACATGCATTGCACCAATCGGTTTTAATTAAGGTGTTAGAACATCTTTCTTGTCTGCCTTATAATCTTTACAACAAAAGAGATTTTTAGAAAGTTATTCTGATAATTCAGAAGACGAGCATTATGCCAAACAAACTATCTAACGAGACTTCCCCTTACCTGCTACAACATGCCAATAATCCTGTGGACTGGTATCCCTGGGGGATGGAAGCCTTGCAGAAGGCCAGGCGGGAGAATAAGCTAATCATAGTAAGTGTGGGCTACTCCGCTTGTCACTGGTGTCACGTAATGGAGCACGAGAGCTTTGAGGATGCTGAGGTTGCCGCAATCATGAATGAGCATTTCGTTTCCATCAAAGTAGACCGGGAGGAGCGACCCGATATCGATCAGATTTACATGACTGCTGTACAGCTGATATCGGGGAGGGGAGGCTGGCCAATGAATGTAATTTGTCTTCCTGATCAAAGGCCTATCTACGGCGGGACTTATTATCCTAAAAACAACTGGAAGCAGGTTTTGCTAAATCTTGTGGAATTTTGGAATGATAAACCCAAAGAAGCCTTTAATTACGCAGAACAATTAACATCGGGAATCAAAGAAGCTGAGCCTCTAAATCTTTCCGATGACGAGATTAGTTTCAGGAAGGAGGACGTGGATGAACTATATAAGGTATTGAAAGGGTCCTTTGATTTGAAAGAGGGTGGGTATCAACGTTCTCCTAAGTTTCCAATGCCGAATAACTGGCAGTTCCTTCTGCGTTATGCTCATTTTACAGGCGATCTTCCGGCCCGGGAAGCATTGGAGAAAACGCTGGAAAAAATGGCCTTGGGTGGTATCTTCGATCAAATTGGAGGAGGTTTCGCGCGCTATTCTGTAGATCCCTACTGGCATATTCCCCATTTCGAAAAGATGCTGTACGACAATGGCCAACTGTTGAGCCTTTACTCAGAGGCTTACCAATATTCAGGAAGAGACCTTTACCGAGAAACCGCTTATGATATTTTAAAATGGCTGCAAAGAGAGATGACCTCACCTGAAGGAGGTTTTTATTCAGCCCTGGACGCAGACAGTGAAGGTGTAGAAGGAAAATTTTATTCTTTTACCAAGCCGGAAGTTGAAGCTATCTTAGGGGAAAATGCCCCGCTTATTTGCCAGTATTTCAATATAACAGAGCATGGAAACTGGGAGGAGGAAAGGACGAATGTATTGCATAGGAAGATAAGCGACGAGGAGTTTGCTAAAGCCCATGACTTGTCTTTATTAGACCTTCGATCATTGATTGCAAAGTCTAAAAAGCAACTGTTCGATTATCGGGACAAGAGGGTCCATCCAGGTCTTGACAATAAGATTTTGGCAAGCTGGAACGGATTGATGTTGAAGGGCTTGACCGATGCTTATAAAGCTTTTGGTGATCAGGAGATTTTGGACTTGGCACTTAGAAATGGAGCTTTTCTTAAAAATAAACTGGTAGGAGAGAAGGGACAGCTTAGAAGGCTCTATGCACCATTTGAAAAAGGTCTGCCTCCAATCGCTTTCCTGGACGATTACGCATTTGTAATTGATGGCTTTATTGGACTTTACGAAGTGACCTTTGACGAGAGTTGGCTGAAGGAGGCGTGGGATTTAACTGATTATGTCTTAACTAATTTTTATGATCCTGGTACTGGGATGCTTTACTTTACCTCACAGACCGGAGAGGAGTTGATCGCAAGGAAGCATGAAACTATGGATAATGTTATCCCTGCTTCAAATTCTGCAATGGCTTTGAATCTTTACAAGATCGGGCACTTCTTCGATCATCAGCCTTTTATCGATCAAGCCGTTCAAATGCTAACGAATATGTTTCCGTCTATTAAGGCTTATCCATCTGCTTATTCCAATTGGGCAATCTTGCTGTTGAATGAAGTTTATGGCCTATTTGAGATAGCGGTTACAGGGGATGAATTCGAAAAGAAGAGAAAGGAGATCGAACAACACTTTATTCCTAATAAAATCATTATGGGCGGAATAACCGGCGAACTGCCCCTGCTTGACGGTAAGTTTGATAAGGAAACTAAGATCTATGTTTGCAGAAACAGAAGTTGTTTCTTACCAGTGAGCGAGGTTGAGCAGGCCATGAAGCAATTAAGGTAAAGTAAAAAGGGTGTTTTAAAGCCTCCTCCCTGAGAGCGAAATAAGCTTTGTAAACACCCTGTAATCTAAAACCGGCCTTTAGCGAACAAATACAACTTCGAAAACAGCGTATAATGCTATCGCTAGTAAGGTTAACTCAGCGGCAACTGTTGCCTTCACAACTGAGTTTAAAAGTGTTGGTTTCATTTTGATTATCAATTAAGTACATGACTAAGATCAAATGAAATTGGATGATATAAAATGATTCATATCATCCAATTTCATAACGTGTTACATTAAACATTGTTATTGTTCCTTGTATTCTTTTCTCGCAGGTTAATACTCCAGTGATTACTTTCCTTGGAATTTTAGATTTTATGATTGTTTTTAAAGTTTTTTCTTCACCTTTACCCGCAATTGTCCCCCTCCGGGTACACAATAATTTTTTATAAAACAGAACCGCAATTTGCCCGTTACCTTTCAGTACAGGTTAAAGGTTAATCATTAAAAAGCTGGATATTTTTAATAAGGTTTCCGGCAATATTTTATACAAACATAATATGAAAATTCAGCCAAATAGCGTAGTTGCGCTTACGTACGATTTGTACACTAATCAAGATGGTCAGGAGGTATTCGTTGAGAAGGCTACTGAAGAGCAACCATTAGTATTTCTTTATGGCGTTGGTATGATGTTACCAAAGTTTGAAGAAAATTTAAATGGTCTTTCTTCTGGAGATTCTTATGATTTTCATCTTGCTGCCGGCGATGCGTATGGTGAAAGAGACGATAATGCAATTGCAGAATTAGGAGTCGAGATGTTTCAGGGAATGGACCTACCACAAGTAGATTCTGTTTTGCCACTTCAGGACAATCAGGGAAATCATTTTCGCGCACGTGTAACTAACGTTTCTGATGCGGCTGTTATTGTTGATTTGAACCACCCAATGGCTGGTCAGGATCTTCACTTTAAAGGACAGATCTTAAATGTTCGTGAAGCAACTGAAGAAGAATTGTCTCACGGTCACGCACATGGCGTTGACGGACACTCCGGACATTAATAGAAGTTATAAATCATTAGAAACGCTGTCTTTATGGACGGCGTTTTTTGTTTAGTGCAATTGATACTTTAATTTGCATTTATTTCAGGATAGCATTTCATTGTGTTAAAAATAGCCTATAATTCATCCTATGTTTTGCCTTTGCCGCCGGGACACCGTTTTCCAATGCTCAAATATGAGCTCATTCCTGGTCAGCTTTTGTATGAAGGGCTAATCTCTCAGGACAACTTGTTTTCACCGGAGCCAGTTAGTGAAGATGTAATTCTGCTTACTCATGAACAAGCATATTGGGAACGGTTAAGAGACATAAACTTGACACCCCCGGAAATCAGAAGATCAGGCTTCCCTTTAACAGAGCAATTAGTGAGCAGAGAAACAATAATCGCTCAAGGTACTATTGACGGTTGTTATTTCGCTATTGAAAATGGTGTTGCTTTTAATGTAGCAGGTGGTACCCATCATGCAGGATCGAACTGGTGTGAAGGTTTCTGCTTATTGAATGACCAGGCTATCGCTGCAAACTACTTATTGAAAAAGAATCTCGCCTCGAGGATTTTAATCATCGACCTTGATGTGCACCAGGGGAATGGAACTGCTCAGATATTCTATGATAACCCTCAGGTCTTTACCCTATCTGTTCATGCTGAAAAGAACTTTCCATTCCGGAAAGAAAAGTCGGACCTTGATATCGGCCTGGAAATTGGAATTAAAGATGATGCTTATTTAAATATTTTGGACGACATGCTACCTAAAGTGTTCCAGGACTTCAATCCTGATTTTGTGTTTTATCTTTCAGGCGTAGATGTATTAGCTACAGACAAACTTGGACATTTAAGCTTAAGTAAGGAAGGCTGTAAGGAAAGGGACAGGAAAGTTCTAGCGGCTTGTAAGTCAAATAAAATTCCTGTACAAGTAAGTATGGGCGGCGGATATTCCACCAGGATTCAGGATATCGTGGATGCTCATTGCAACACCTTCCGGGTTGCAGCTGATCTATACTTTTAAAAGGAAATTCTTCATGAGCTGAATTCAGGGCCTCAGCATCTATTAGTTTTCAGCTTCTTTCTGACCATTGAACAGGGAATTAGGTTCAAAAAAATAGCCAGCAATTTATTGCTGGCTATCTGTAGGTAGAACTATTAAAAACTAAATCTAAAACTAAAATCTTTGATTAATTCTTTGCTGATGATGCTCCTTCAATGTTCTTATAGAAAGATAATCCTGTACTTGAAGTGTAGTTTAAATAAACTTCTTTGGTATCTTTTGCAAGATCGATCCAGTACGTACCAACATCATTGCTTTGATAATCATTAGAAGGTCTTGCAACTACTTTCAATGCTCCTGAGAAAGCAAAACCTTTGTAATATTTTTCAATGCTTTTTTTCGCTTCTGCCGGAAGTTCTTCGAAGGCTACTATTTGTGTAGCTCCGAGATAATTGCCTTGAATGTCGAATAGAGCTGTAAGTTTTTTACCTTCTAAGCTAAAGGATGCTTTTTGATAATCCTCATTAGCTGTCCATGTAACGTCTTTAGCTCCAGCGAATTCTGACTCAAGCTGTTTTTTTGCGTTGTATGAAATATTTTTAGAATCGTCCTTTTTGTCAATGTTTTCGGAAGCAAAACCCGCTACCGAAAAGATGGTAAGTAGAGTAGCGAAGAGTAAGTGTTTCATAACGTTTTGTATTAATTACACAACAAAAGTATAAATAAAATGATAAATCGTTAAATAAAAAATAACTTTTATGATAGTTTGATATTTAATGGCGCTTTTTTTTGAACTTTCAAAAAAATAGCGATTCAGAAACGTTTTCATTAAAAGATTAATAAACGTAATTGTTTAATTAGTAATCTTTAAAGATATGTATTGAAAGTTTTCTATAAAATAATCGAGTTTGTTATATTAATTCCAATTGAAGGGCGGTTTTGCTACTTCGGCTGTTTGTAAAAGTCAAAGTAAAAATTTCCAAGTACTTACAATTCGATACCTTTGGCTATTAATATTTTAGAGGTTCTAATAGTTATAAATGGGATATAAGAGTTTACAGGAATGTGTGGCAGACCTGGAGCGGAATAAACTTCTCGTGCGAGTTAAAGAAGAAGTGGATCCATACCTTGAGATGGCTGCTATTCATTTGAGAGTTTATGAAAAGCAAGGTCCTGCTTTGCTTTTTGAAAATATTAAAGGATCTAAGTTTCCTGCGGTGTCCAATTTATTTGGAACCCTTGACCGGTCTAAATTCCTTTTCCGGGATACCCTTGACAAGATCAAAGTTTTGGTAGATCTTAAATCTGACCCGGTAAAAGCAGCAAAGAACCCCTTTAAATATGTTGATGTTGCTTATACTGCCTTTTCAGCTTTACCAACAAAGGTACGTACCGCTCCTGTTAGTTATGGACAAACTAAAATATCTGAACTTCCTCAGATTGTAAATTGGCCATTGGATGGCGGGCCTTTTGTGACTATGCCGCAGGTCTATACAGAGGATATTGAAAAGCCTGGTATAATGAATGCCAACCTGGGAATGTACAGGATTCAGTTAGGGGGTAATGATTATATACAGGATAAAGAGATAGGGCTTCATTATCAGCTACACCGTGGCATTGGTGTTCATCAAACTAAGGCTAACGCAAAAGGTGAGCCCTTAAAAGTCAGCATTTTTGTAGGCGGTCCTCCTTCTCATCCTTTGGCGGCTGTAATGCCACTTCCTGAAGGTCTGTCGGAAATGACTTTCGCCGGGGCTCTGGGGAACAGAAGATTCAGGTACTTTTATGATGATGAAGGCTTCTGTATTTCTGCTGATGCTGATTTTGTAATTACCGGGACAGTGTATCCTCAAGAGAATAAACCGGAAGGCCCTTTTGGAGATCACCTGGGTTATTATAGTCTCGTACATCCCTTTCCGCTGATGAAAGTGCATAAGGTGTACCACCGGAAGGACCCCATTTGGTCTTTTACCGTCGTAGGTAGGCCCCCTCAGGAAGATACCAGTTTCGGTGCTTTGATTCACGAGATTTCAGGGTCTGCACTGCCTAAAGAAATTCATGGCTTGCATGAAGTGAATGCGGTCGATGCAGCAGGGGTCCATCCACTATTATTTGCAATAGGTAGTGAACGTTATACGCCTTATCTCAAAGAGAGAAAGCCCCAGGAGATCCTGACCATCTCAAACCATATTTTGGGTAAGAACCAGTTAAGTTTGGCGAAATACCTTTTTATATCTGCTAAGGAGGATAATCCAGACCTCCATACGCATGATATAGCCGGGTTCCTGATACATATGCTTGAAAGATTGGATTTTACCCGGGACCTTCATTTTCATACCAAAACTACAATTGATACCCTTGACTATAGTGGGGGAGATCTTAATAGTGGATCAAAAGTTGTTTTCGCTGCTGCCGGCGAAAAGAAGAGGGATTTGTGGAAGGAACTACCGACTAGTTTTGCTAGTCCCCGCCCGTTTACTAATTGTAAACTTGCTATTCCGGGAGTTCTTGCTATTGAGTCTCCTGTCTTTAATTCCGAGAGGGAGACCTCTGAACAGATCGCATTATTGAACGAAGGATTCAAGGGTCAGGACCTGCAAGGGATCGGTTTAATTGTTTTATGTGACGATGCCGGTTTCACGGCAGCAAATATAAATAACCTGGTATGGGTCACCTTTACCCGAAGTAATCCATCACATGATATTTATGGTGTTGATAGCTTCATTGAGCATAAACACTGGGGTTGCAGGGGACCTGTAATAATTGATGCCCGAAAGAAACCTCATCATGCTCCCGAATTGATTGCAGATCCGGCAATTGAAAGAAAGGTGGATCGGCTGGGAGCTAAGGGCGGTTCACTCTATGGAATTATATAAAAGCATCAGGATAAGAGCCGCAATAAATAAGACTTTTATCCTGATATTATTTCAACTGCACCAGTTAAATCAGTTGCTGCGCCTAATAGTTCAGGTTTAACTTCGCGAAGAAATCCCAAAGTACAATTCCTGCCGAAACCACTATGTTGAAGGAATGCTTGGTGCCAAACTGCGGTATTTCGATGCAGGCATCTATCAGTTTCATCGCTTCATCAGACACACCATTTACCTCATTTCCAAAGATCAGAGCATAACGATCAGTTTCCTTGGGTTTAAACTTATTTAGGTCGGTGCTATTCTCCGCTTGTTCAATCGCAATTATTTTGTAACCGCTCCCTTTTAATTCATTAACGGCCTCGGTTATATCTTCGTAGTAATACCAGTCAATAGATTGGGTAGCACCTAATGCTGTTTTTTCAATTTCCCGGTGTGGTGGCTGCCCTGTAATTCCACAAAGAATAATTCTTTCAACCGCAAACCCGTCAGAGGTTCTAAATACAGATCCAACATTGTGAAGGCTCCTTACACTGTCAAGTATTACCGTTACCGGCAGCTTTTCCTGTTTTTTAAAGTCTTCAACGCTTACCCGGTTTAATTCATCAAGCTTTAACTTCCGCATATGGAGAATATCAATTTATAGAAAAAGAAAAGAGGTTATCTTAAAAGAAGCGTTACGCCATTATTAAGATAACCTCAGTAAATATTTTTAAACTTTTACAGCTCGCTAACGCCCTTGCCGATCTCTGAACTATACACTGATGGTGCATAACCAATCTTCTCAGTATAGTAAACAGCTATTTTTTCGCTGAAATCCTCAAATGCATCCTTTTTTACCAGGGCAATTGCACAACCTCCAAACCCGGCGCCCGTCATTCTGGCCCCGGTAACCTCCGGATAACTTAAGCAAAACTCTACGATCGTATCTAATTCCACACCAGACACTTCGTAAAGATTTTTTAAAGAGTCGTGCGATGCGTACATCAATTGACCGAAGTCCTCCAAACGGTTTTCTGCCAGAGCTTTTGCTGCAAGGTATACACGCTCATTCTCTTCAATCACATGTTGAGCTCTTCTCAGAACAACGCTATCAGTGATAAGCGCTTTATTTGCATGGAAGGTTTCAGAATCAATATCGCAAAGGTTATTTACTACCAGCTTCTGCTGCAATGCCTGCAAGGCGGTAGCACATTCACGAACACGTTCATTGTATTTTGACTCAGCAAGCTTACGAGGCTTGTTGGTATTGATGATAGCCAGGTAATGATCCCCCAGATTACAGTCTACGATTTGGTAATCTAAAGTTTCACAGTTCAGTTTTATTGCTTTTCCTTTCTCCCCAAAAGTAACGGCAAATTGATCCATGATGCCTGAATTCACACCAATAAATTCATTTTCAACCTTCTTAGTAAGTTTAACAATGTCTAACCTGGATAGTCCCCCGTTAAACAATTCGTTTAAAGCATAAGCCATTACTACTTCCACCGAAGCTGAAGACGATAAACCTGAGCCAATAGGTAGATTACCAAAAAAGAGAAGATCAAGTCCCTCTACTTTTTTGCCTTCCTGAAGAAGGTGATGGATCACTCCCAGAGGATAATAAAACCATTCCTTGCCCTCTTTTTTGTAGGCATCCTGCACAGGAATATCCAGTTGTTCAGGGAAATTGGTACTTCTGAAACGGAAAACTCCATCCTTATTAGGTGCAGTTAATAAATAGGTGCCAAAGGTTACAGCGCTGGGAAGAACCAAACCGCCATTGTAATCAATATGTTCGCCGATCAGGTTAACTCTTCCCGGAGCAAAAAAAACGTTCTGGTTCTCTTGCCCGAAAAGTTCAGCGAATTGTTTTTTCAGGTTGTCTAACATGTCGTTTGAAATGAGCTCAAAGGTAATAATCTTAAGTTTTTTTCAATATTTTTTATAGTGTATTTTTTACACTTTGTTCAGCTTTTTAAAATCTCCTGTCTGATGAGGACCGGACAAGTAAAACGGGGTCTAATACTATTGTTTTACGTGTGCTTTCAGTAGCGTTTTTGTCTTTCTTGTTAAGCTCAAGAAACAACTTTGCAGCTTCTTCTCCCATCTTTACTGTTTGCTGGTCAATTGTGGAAAGACGCGGTGTTACCAGACTTCCAAATGCTTCATTTGCAAAGCCAATTACACCAACCTCTTCAGGAACGCGAATATTATATTCCATTAGCTGTTGGATGACACCTGCAGCGGTGTAGTCTTCCAGAGCAAAAACAGCATCATAATCAATGCCTTTCTGTTTCATCTCTTTCACTACGTCCTTTCCGAATTCAAGCGAGAAATTGCCTTTGATGATCAGATCTTCATTGAGCGGGATATTATAATAATCAAGTGCGTCAACATAGCCACGAAGGCGCTCTTTAAAAATGGAGATGTTCTGCTCTGCAGTAATATGAAGGATCTTTCTATAACCCTGTTTTATCAGATGTTCCGTCGCAATAAATCCTCCCTTATAGTCGTCTATGGTTACTGAAGAAACATTCAGGTCCTCAAAAGAACGGTCAAAGAATATCAATGGAATATTTCTTTTAATGATTTCCTGAAAAGAAGAATCATCTTGCGTATCAAGAGAGATAGATGCAATGATTCCGTCTACCCGTGATTGCAGAAAGGTGTCGATCCCTTTGGCTTGCTGCTTTTCCGATTCGTTGGTTTGATAGAGCAGGATTGCATAACCATTAGCGTTCATTACTTTTTCAATGCCATGAACAACGGAACTGAAGAAACTGACATGAAGAGAGGGAACAATTACCCCGATAACATTACTGCGCCCAGACCTCAGAGACGATGCGATCTTATTTTGTCTGTAATTTAACCTTTCTGCCGTTTCTCTTACAGCCTTCTTTGTCGCGTCGCTGATAGCAGGGTGGTCATTCAAGGCCCTTGCTACTGTCGAGAATGTTATATTAAGCTCTTTGGCTATATCAAGTATGGTTACCCTTTTCAAACTAGTCTGGTTTATTTCTCAAAAATGCGAATTATTTATAAAAATATTTTGCGTTTGAATTATTAACCTATACCTTTATGCCAACGTTGGCAATAAAGCAACCAATTATAAAATGTATCTTTTAGGAATAGATGTAGGTACGTCCTCAATTAAGGTATCAATCGTAAAATCAGCAACGCAGGAGATCATTGTTTCCGCACAGTTTCCAGAAACCGAATCGGAGATAAAGTCAGTTCAACCAGGTTGGGCTGAACAATCGCCGGATATGTGGTGGGAACATGTTCAGCAAGCAATTTTAAAAGCGAATTCTTCAGGTCTCTACAATCCTCAGGATATTGAAGCAATTGGAATTGCCTACCAGATGCATGGCCTGGTGGTGGTAGATAAGGATCAAAACGTTCTTAGAGATTCCATCATCTGGTGTGATAGCCGGGCAGTTGAAATCGGTAATAGAGCCTTTGATACAATAGGAGAGGAGAAAAGCTTATCTCATCTTTTAAATTCGCCAGGTAACTTTACTGCTTCTAAACTAGCATGGGTAAAAGCAAATGAGCCTGAAATATTCTCCAGAATTCATAAAGTGATGCTTCCCGGGGATTTTATTGCCATGAAGCTTACAGGAAAAATAACCACAAGCGAGTCAGCTCTGTCTGAAGGAATCTTTTGGGATTTCAAAAATGAAGAGATATCGAAGGATATCATATCCTATTTCGGTTTCGACGCGACAATAATTCCCGAGGTAAAGAACGTGTTTACAAATCACGGTGAAGTTTCTGAGGGGGTAGCAAGATCACTTTCGTTAAGGTTTGGAATTCCGGTCTCTTATAAGGCAGGCGATCAACCGAATAATGCTTTGTCATTAAATGTATTAAAGCCGGGAGAGGTAGCGGCAACAGCAGGAACTTCTGGTGTAATATACGGTGTAAGTGATAACCTGGCTTATGATCCTCAGTCCCGCGTAAATACCTTTGCACATGTCAATCATACTACAAACGAGAGGCGACTGGGAATTTTGTTATGTATTAACGGTACAGGGATCTTAAATCGCTGGGTAAAGGATTTAATCGGCTCAGGCGTTTCCTACAGTGAAATGAATGCTAAAGCATCGTCTATTGAGATTGGAAGCAAGGGACTAAGGGTGCTGCCTTTTGGAAACGGTGCTGAGCGTATGCTGAACAACAGGATCGTAGGAGCTCATTTCAGTAATATAGATCTTAATATCCATACTAACGCTCATATTTTCAGAGCTGTACAAGAGGGGATAGCTTTTGCATTCCGCTATGGACTGGATATCATGCGCGAGAATGGAATGGACCCGAAAGTGATCAGGGTTGGAAAGGCAAATCTGTTCTTAAGTTCAGTATTTACCGAAGCATTTGTTAATGCTACAAATGTTCCTGTAGAGTTTTATGCCAACGATGGTAGTGCAGGTGCTGCCCTCGGAGCAGGAATTGGTGCAGGAATCTTCAGCTCTGAAGAAGAAGCTTTTAGCAATATGAAACCTCTTCAGCTAATAGAGCCGACAAAAGCTGGCGAGTACGAGAAGGTGTACCAGGAATGGAAAAAACAGTTAGAGAACCAGTTGGGGACTATAGTTTCAAAATCTGAAGAAGTAGTTCTTTAATTATAAATCGTTAAATAAAAAAAATTAATACCATGTCAATTAGTTCATCTGTAGAAACAGAGTATTTTAAAGGAATTGGCCAAATCAAATTTGAAGGCCTTGAGTCTGACAATCCCTTAGCTTTTCGTTGGTACGACGAGAATAGGGTGGTTGCAGGTAAAACATTAAAAGAGCATTTCAAATTCGCTGGCGCTTACTGGCATTCATTCTGTGGTAATGGCTCTGATCCATTCGGTGGTCAAACCCACATTTTCCCATGGGATCAGAAGTCTGATGCAGTAGAGCGTGCAAAAGATAAAATGGATGCAGCGTTCGAGTTCCTTACCAAGTTGAATCTTCCTTATTACTGTTTCCATGATGTGGATCTGGTAGATTACGGTAACGACATTGCAGAAAACGACAGACGTTTACAAGCTATCGTTGAGTATGCGAAGCAAAAGCAAGCAGAAACAGGAATTAAACTTTTGTGGGGAACTGCTAACCTTTTCTCGCACAGAAGATACATGAACGGAGCTTCTACTAATCCTGATTTCCATGTATTAACACATGGAGCAGCACAAGTAAAAGCAGCGCTTGATGCAACAATCGCCTTGGGTGGTGAAAACTACGTCTTCTGGGGCGGTCGTGAGGGTTATATGAGCTTGCTAAATACAGATATGAAACGTGAGAAAGAACACTTGGCCCGTTTCTTACACACCGCGAAGGATTATGCTCGTAAAAATGGTTTCACTGGTAATTTCTTCATCGAACCAAAACCAGCTGAGCCTTCAAAGCACCAATATGATTTCGACTGTGAAACGGTTATCGGCTTCTTACGTGAGCACGATCTGTTAAACGATTTCAAGATCAACATCGAGGTAAACCATGCAACGCTTGCCGGACATACCTTCCAGCATGAATTACAGGTAGCTGCAGATGCAGGGGTACTAGGTTCTGTCGATGCAAACCGTGGTGACTATCAAAATGGCTGGGATACAGACCAGTTCCCAAATAACATTAATGAATTAACAGAAGCGATGTTAATCTTCCTTGAAGCCGGTGGTTTACAGGGAGGAGGTGTAAACTTTGACGCTAAGATCAGAAGGAATTCTACAGATACAGATGATCTGTTCATTGCTCACATTGGTGGTATGGATACTTTCGCACGTGCTTTGATCACTGCTGATAACATTCTTCAGAAATCTGATTATAAAAAATTCCGCCAGGAGCGCTATGCTTCTTTTGATAGCGGAAAAGGTAAGGAATTTGAAGAAGGTAAGTTGACGCTTGAAGATTTGAGAGCCTATGCTGTTGAAAACGGTGAGCCTGAAACAAAAAGTGGAAAACAAGAGTACCTTGAGAATATCATTAATAGATTTATTTAATATTCAAGTACAAGTAACTTGTTTCAATAGAGTATTACCTAGAAATTTAATATGTCGAGTACGTCCGGGAGAAATTCCGGGCGTTTTTTTTTGCACATTCTATAGGTAACTCCCTTCCTGTACTTCCCGCCGGATTAATTACGTCCTTTTTATTTTCATTAAATCCAATATATTTATTATCAAGTCGTTTGTAACTTGAAAAGAGTCTATTCGTACAAGGGTTAACATCTGTTTAGGGTAACGTGAAAAGGAACTTCTTATTTAAAACAACAGGTTTAAGCAATGCCTTGAAAATTGCTTTTCTTTTATCGGTAGTACTTATCGGCGGATTTGGACATTCTGTTCCCAGGAACGAGCTGTTAAGAGCTCTGGAAGGGACTAATGAAGTCCTTCAAAGTCCTGTTCTTCTCAATAATCAAACCTCTGCCATTCCGCTCAAAAATCTTGCCGGAAGAAGGATTGCTTCTGTTAATATCGGAAATATTAATAGCGTAGCGTTTGATGATATGCTAGGTAAGTATGCTCAGATAAAAAGTTTTAATTACCCCCTCAATACAATTTCAGAGCTTAACTCATATTCTACTATCATAGTTAACGTTTCCTCAGCGGCGCTTTTATCCGCTGATGCACTTAGTTTTATTACAACCCTTGCACAAAAAAAGGATGTGATTGTAGCGGGTTTCGGTCCCTCTGCCGCTCTTCAGAGATTTGATAGTAGTGTTTTTCCAATTATCTGGAACCCTGAGCAAACTCCTCTGGCTGTTCAGCATTCCGCTCAGATTATTTTCGGAGGGGAAGCCCTTAATAGCCGGTTACCTGTTACTATCAGCACAAGCTTTGTTGCTGGTGCTGGTTTCGCTACCGAGAAGATAAGACTCAGCTATATAAGCAACGGGTCCCTTGGAATGAATGTTTCGAAGCTTAAAAAGATCGACAACATTATGGACGAGGCGATCTCGGAACATGCTACCCCGGGAGCAGTGGTAATGGTAGTGAAAGATGGTAATGTGGTATTTGAAAAGGCTTACGGAAATCATACTTATGGAGATGACCAGCCAACCCGTACTTCGGATATTTTTGATTTAGCATCTGTTACCAAAATTGCCTCTACTACAATAGCTACGATGAAGCTGTTCGATGAGGAGAAGATAAATCTAAACGCTGGTTTAGGTACCTACCTTGAAGATCTTAGGGGCACAAATAAAGATTTCATTCCTGTTCGCGATGTTCTGTTACATCAGGCAGGCCTTGTTAATCTTGATTTCTTAAGTTATGTAAAACCTGCTGATCACAGCACTGATTCCTCTTTCTTTTTTCCTGTTAAGATCTCTGATAACTACTATTTAAGGAGAGATTTTTACAGAGATGTAATGTGGCCCAAGATGGTTCGTACATCACTTCCTACCAAAGGTGAATACGTGTATAGCGATTTGAGCATGTTTATGATGAAAGAGGTAATTGAGCATCAGTCAGGAACTACTCTTGATAAGTATGTTTACGATAACTTTTATCAGCCATTGGGAATGAAAACTGCCGGCTATTTGCCGCTCAGAAGATTTAATAAGGACCAGATTGTACCTACTGAAAGAGATACCTATTTCCGGAGAACGCTATTGCAGGGTTATGTGCACGATTCCGGAGCTTCATTGTCAAACGGGGTTTCGGGGCACGCGGGATTGTTTGCCAGCGCGAATGACCTTGCAATATTGAATCAAATGCTATTGAATGGAGGTAATTATGGTGGGAAACAGTTTTTGAAGTCCGAAACTATTCATCTTTTCACTTCAAGTCAGTCTAACGTTAGCAGGAGAGGATTAGGATTTGACAGATCCAGTGGCGGAAGCTACCCCTGTCATTATGCTTCTAACCAAACCTTTGGTCATACAGGATATACCGGTACATGCGTGTGGGTTGATCCGAAAGAAAACCTGATCTATATTTTCCTATCTAACAGGGTTTACCCAAGTGCTAGTAATAAATTAAACAGTTTAAGAATCCGGCCAAGGATTCAGGATGTGATATATGAAGCAATTGAAGGCGGGAAAACAAACTTTGCAGGAGTGGCAAATTCCAGATAATACTTTATATAAATAGCAATCGCTGCTGGATAGAGGGCAGGGATTGCTATTTTTGAATACCTATAAATTCTAAGATAACATCTCTTCTTTTGGCGAATACTTAAACTTAAGGAAAAGTCCGATCACGTTTAGTAAAACAGAAAAGGAGTTTGTGGCAATGATTGGAATATCATCTTTTAGAACTCCATAATATACCCAAAGCCCTGTGCCTACTATCAGCATGATAAAAATATAGGCAGACAGATCGGATGCCTCCTTCTTTTTTATAGTTTTTATTAATTGAGGCAGCGTTGAGGCTGACGTTAAAATACCGGCAATAATGCCTATAACCTGGTCACTCATAGTCTAATCACGGCAGTTCTTCAAGTCGTTGCCGGCATTAGAAACATCGTAAAAGCCCTGCTTGTTTCCGAAAGAATTAGTTATATACGTAATGATCTGGGCTATGTCAATGTCGGTTAACTGAGAGTTCCCAGGCATTTGCTCATGGTAGATAGTGTTGTTTATTGTGATGGAATCATTAAGACCGTGTTTGATAATGCAGGCTAGAAGAGCCTTATTTTTCCTGAGGAATAAAGAGTCAGTTAATGGAGGAATAAGTTTCCCTAAGCCGTTTCCATTTGCATTATGGCAATTTTGACAATGTTGGTCGTACAGCATTTTGCCGTTAGTGTAATAGCGCACATAGCTCAATTGATCCTGATTCTGGCAAGAGTCGAGCGCAATAAATGAAGAGACAGCTGATACGATAAAAATTAAGCCCCTTAATCTCATTACTTGTATTCCTTAAGCAGGGTGTTCATGTCCCTGATCATTTGCTCCACCTGGTCGGGTTTCGTTCCATCATATGCTCCACGCAAGCGTTTTTCCTTATCCACCAGTATAAACCAGCCCTGATGAACGTAGCCCCCCGGGGCGTCTTTATCCTGATTTACGGCCACAAGGTAATTTTTTTCTGCAAGCGGGTATACCACGTCGCGTTCTCCCCAGGCGAATTGCCATTGCTTGCCATAAACACCAAGTTTTTGTGCATAGGCCTTGAGTTTAGATGGAGTGTCGTATTTGTAATCAATGGTATGCGATAAAAGCCCCACTTCTTCATTTCCTTTAAACTCCTCAAATACTTTCAGCATATTTCGGTGCATCACAGGGCAGATAGAAGGGCAGGAGGTAAAAAAGAAATCCGCTACATAGATCTTACCGTCAAAATCTTTGTCGGTAAGGGCAACACTATCCTGGTTAAGGAAACTAAAATGAGGTATAGTTTGATAAACAGTGTCAACAACTGTCTTACCGTCAACTGTTTTTTCAACAGCTTCACGGTTCCCAAGGATGGGAAGTTTATTATCTGAACCAGACTGGCATGCACTCAGCAGGACAACAAACGGTATAATAAGAAATGAATTTCGCATTAAAGAAGTATTGCTATGGGATTTGCAAAGGTACTTGTTGAGTTGCCCCTTTACAAGAAAAGCTGAGCTAATTACAAATTTGTTTTCCTGCAAAGCCTTAGCTATTTTAGTTATACTTGTAATAACCAATTATCCTGCTACAATTCATGTCTATCTTCCGTATCGCATTGTTATTGTCTCTTTCTCTGGCAATTGTACAGTTCCCTTTGCAGGCACAGGAAAGCACCTATACATTTTCGCATCTTAATAATAGTCAGGGCCTTTCGCACAATCAGGTAAATACGATATATAAAGACAAACAAGGCTTTCTATGGATAGGAACATTAGCCGGACTAAACCGCTATGACGGTTACCGCTTTAAAATATTCCGGCACGATGAGAATAACAAAGTAAGTTTAAGCGACGAGTACGTTACTGCAATATATGATGCTCCTAAAGGAAAGATGCTGATTGAAACAGGATCGGGATTTAATATATATGACCCTGATACGGAGTCCTTCGACCGGGAAGCTGTTGATTATTTCAAAAAACTTCAACTTCCGGTTACCGTAACCTATGTTCACAAGGATACCAAGCAGGTGTTTTGGTTTATTGCAGGCGATGAACTATATCGCTTATTGCCTGGGGATGACATCGTTGCAAAAATTCCTGGAACAAAGAATATTAGTTTCATTAACAACGATGCCATAGGTAATCTTTGGCTATCTTATACAAACGGTTCTATAGAGAAAAGAGATCACTTGTGCCGCAGAATTCTGGAGCGAACTAAAACTGAAGCTCATGGTAGAAATAAATTTTTTATAGATCAGCAAAACGGGATTTGGCTGTATGTAAGTGATAACCCTCAAGGGGTTTTTTATAGGGATCCGGGTGCTAAGTCCATTTCCCATTTTAATAAAGGCTCGTCCAGATGTCCGCTTAGTAGTAATTTAATTAATGGCGTTGTGCAAGACGGAAGGGGAAATATATGGCTCGGTACAGATCATGGAGGAATAAACATCATCAATAAAAATGATTTTACAGTTAGGTATCTGCAAAACAGGGAAGGTGACGGAAGGAGTATTGCTCAGAACAGCCTTGTAACAATCTATAGGGACGAGGCTGGATTTATATGGGCAGGGACGTATAAAAGGGGAATTAGCTACTATAATGAGAATGCATTTCGATTCCCTATATATCAGCATCAGCCTTATAATAATTCAAACTTGCCCTATGATGACGTGAATCGCTTTGCGGAAGATAGAAAGGGTAATCTATGGATTGGTACGAACGGAGGAGGCTTAATTTATTTTGATAGATCAAAGAACAGCTTCCGGCAGTACAAGCACCAGTCTGGAAATACTAATAGTCTAAGTAATGATGTAATTGTTAGCTTGTGGATAGATAGGTCTGATAAGCTTTGGATCGGCACATTCTTCGGAGGCCTGGATTGCTTTGATGGAAAGACCTTTAAGCATTACAAGCACAATAGCAAAGATCCGCAGAGCCTGTCGGATGATAAGGTTTGGGAGATTTTGGAAGACAGAAAGGGGAACTTATGGGTAGGAACTCTTTCTTCGGGACTGGACCTTCTGGATAGAGAATCTGGAAAATTCAGACATTTTATTCCCGGAAGAGCCAATTCGGTAAATTCAACTTATATCTCCGCTTTTGCTGAAGATAAAGCAGGGAACCTCTGGGTTGGGACAGCAAACGGGCTTAGCGTAAGGAATAGTAAGACTGGAAGGTTCACTAATTTTGTGCGTTTAGAAAGTAATCCTCATTCTCTAAGCAATAATTTTGTCTACTCGCTGCTATGCGATTCAAGAGGATTGATTTGGGTGGGCACCAGAAGTGGATTAAATTATTATGATCCTGCTTTGGGCTATTTTAAATCGCTTAGCAGTGCTGATGGCCTACCTGATAATACAATACTCAATATTCTCGAAGATGCTCATAGCAATCTCTGGATCAGTACACCAAATGGATTATCTAAAATTACTATAAGGGATGGTAGAGAAGGCCACTTTTCATTCAAAAACTACGACGAAGCTGATGGTTTGCAAGGCAGGTCTTTTAATGAGAATGCAGCGCTGAGGACATCAACAGACGAACTGATATTTGGAGGACCAAACGGTTTCAATATTTTTCTTCCCGCACGCCTTCATTCTACACGAAAACCTCATAAGCTTGCCTTTACAGACTTTTCATTATTCAATAAAAGTGTGGGGATTAATGAGAAAGTAGACAATGATGTTATTTTGCCTGAATCGCTCAATTCGCTTCAAGAAGTAGTTCTTAATCACGACCAAAATGTATTTGCAATAGAGTTCGCTGCTCTCGGCGCCGGTAATCCCGAAAAAGTGAACTATGCTTACATGCTCGAGGGCTTTGATAAGAGATGGTTCAATACAGATGGGAAGCTAAGAAAGGCTACGTACACCAACCTTGATCCAGGACATTACACCTTTAAGGTAAAAGCAAGTAACGATGATGGTTCCTGGAACGAGGAAGTCCTCTCTTTAAATATGGTAATTAACCCTCCTTTTTGGAAAACTCCCGTTGCATATTTCCTCTATTTTCTTGCGGCGGTGGGAGCTCTATTATTTATTAGACGGAGGGGCATTGAAAAGCTCAAGCGACAGTTTGCACTTGAGCACGAGCGCCAGGAGGCCCGCAGGATGCACGAACTGGATATGTTAAAGATCAAGTTCTTCACTAATGTAAGTCATGAATTCCGTACTCCTTTGTCTCTGATCCTTGCGCCAGTAGAGAGGATACTGACAGAGGTTCATGAACCAGAGAGAAAACATCAATTGCAAATGATCCATCGCAATGGGAGGCGTTTGCTCAACCTGGTAAATCAGCTACTGGATTTCCGGAAGATGGAAGTACGGGAATTAAGGTTACATACACGAAAAGGTGATCTAATCGATTTTATGAGAGATACCTTTTTTTCATTTACAGATATCGCCGATAAAAAACATATTTGCTTCAGTTTCAAATCTGATATCGACAGTCTAAACACCGAATTTGATTCCGACAAAATAGAGCGTATACTCTTCAACCTTTTATCAAATGCCTTTAAGTTTACTCCTAATAATGGTCAGATAAGCCTGGAAATTCTAAGCAGGCAAGAGACTGAACAGGTTTCATTAGAAATACGGGTGAAAGATACGGGTATCGGCATCCCCGCAGAAAAGCGTGATAAAGTGTTTGAGCGCTTTTTCCAGAATGAGATGCCGGGTTCGATAGTAAACCAGGGAAGCGGCATTGGGCTTGCCATTACCAGGGAGTTTGTAGTTTTGCATGGTGGAACTATCCGGGTAGAGAGTGAGGAAAATTTGGGAAGCTGCTTTATTTTGAACTTTACTTTTAAAATTACGGATGCAATGCAGGCCAAAAAGGTGGAGATCGAGGAAATAGCAGAAAATAAGCCTTCCCCTGCTCAGCAGCAGGAATTGAACCATAAGAAGAAAACGGTATTGCTGGTTGAGGATAACGACGATTTCAGGTTTTATCTAAAGGATAATTTGAGGCAGTTCTTCAACATACTTGAAGCAGGTGATGGAAAGGAGGGATGGCAGAAGTCACTGGCTACTCATCCAGACCTTATCGTATCGGATATAAGTATGCCGCAGATGAACGGTATCGATCTTTGTATGAAGTTGAAAGCGGATAAGCGTACTACCCATATCCCAGTTATCCTGCTTACGGCTCTCGCTGGAGAAGAACAGCAGTTGAAAGGTTTAGAAACTGGCGCAACGGATTATATGACAAAACCCTTTAATTTCGAAATACTGCTTTCCAAAATACGGAACCTTATACAACAGCAGGATACGTTGAAGAGAACCTATGTAAAACAGGTGGACGCTTCTCCGGTCAAGGTAGAGATTGAAAGTTCAGACGAGCGGTTTATCAGTAGAGCATTAGCAGAGCTTGAGAAAAACATTGCGAATGCAGATTACTCTGTGGAGGAGCTGAGCTCCTCTTTGAATCTGAGCAGGGTTGCTCTATATAAAAAGATGCTGGCCTTGACAGGGAAAGCTCCGGCAGAATTCATTAGAAGCTTCCGGTTGAAGAGAGCCGCGCAATTACTGCTGGAGTCACAGTTAACCGTAGCAGAAGTAGCCTTTAGAACAGGCTTTAATAATCCAAAATACTTTGCGAAATACTTTAAAGCAGAATTTGGAACCGTGCCTTCTGCTTACGCTGAGGGAAAAATTAAAGAAGTGAAACCGTTTTAGTAGAAACACAATTGCAAAAATAAAGGCCATCCTTTGGGAGATGGCCTTCTAAGTTGACTACGGTATAATTTTATGCTAAGGCATACAATTCTTCTCTTTGTTTTTTAACCGTTTCGCTGGTGATATACTCATCATAGCTCATCAGTTTGTCAATGATGCCGTTCGGAGTGATCTCGATGATGCGGTTTGCAACAGTTTGGGTAAGCTCGTGGTCACGGGAAGTGAACAGGATGGTACCCTTGAAATCTTTCATTCCATTGTTCAGGGCAGTAATCGATTCCAGGTCAAGGTGATTGGTCGGTTCGTCAAACAAAAGGACGTTTCCTTGCTGAAGCATCATTTTGGAGAACATACAACGCATTTTTTCACCCCCTGAAAGTACCGAACATTTTTTAAGAACTTCTTCTCCTGAAAATAACATCCTTCCAAGGAATCCACGGATAAACTGCTCATCTTTTTCCCCCTCTGAATACTCGCGCAACCAGTCGATCAGGTTCAGGTCTTTTCCTTCGAAATACTCGGAGTTATCAGCAGGAATATCTGCGGGATTAATAGTGACTCCCCATTTGAACTCCCCATCAAAATCTTTATCTCTTCCCGTTAAAACCTCATAGAAGGCGCTGGTAGCTAAGCTGTTCTGTGAAATTAAAGCAATTTTATCACCTTTATTCACCATAAAAGTGATGTTACCAAACAGCAGTTCTCCAGAAGATACTTTTTTAAGTTTTTCAACCTGCAAGATCTGGTCGCCAGCTTCACGGGCTACATTATTGAATAATATTCCCGGGTATTTACGGTTCGACGGTTTAATCTCTTCCAGATTAATCTTGTCCAAAGCTTTTTTACGGCTGGTAGCTTGTTTAGACTTTGAAGCATTGGCACTGAAACGACGGATAAATTCCTGTAATTCCTTTACCTTATCTTCCATTTTCTTGTTCTGGTCTGCACGCTGACGTAGAGCCAACTGACTGGATTCGTACCAGAACGAATAGTTTCCGGTGAAAATAGTCATTTTACCGAAGTCGATATCGACAATATGGGTACAAACGGTATCCAGGAAGTGACGGTCGTGGGATACTACCAATACGATGTTTTCGTATCCGGCAAGAAAATCTTCTAACCAGCCAATAGTGTCGATATCCAAGTCGTTGGTAGGCTCATCCAGCAACAGGATATCAGGGTTACCAAATAAAGCTTGTGCTAATAACACGCGTACTTTTTGGTTACCGTCTAATTCTTTAATTAATTTATAATGAAGCTCTTCTTTAATTCCCAGATTGCTTAAAAGTGTAGCAGCATTGCTTTCAGCATTCCAGCCATCCATTTCAGCAAAGATATTTTCCAGCTCTCCAGCCCTTTCCCCATCTTTGTCTGTAAAGTCTTCTTTCGCGTACAAAGCGTCTTTTTCCTTCATCACGTTGTACAGCTCCTTATGACCCATCAAAACAGTTTCAATCACCGGAAACTCGTCGAACTCGTAGTGATTTTGTTTTAGAACAGCCATACGCTCTCCCGGGGTAATTGCAACAGAACCTGTGCTTGGATCTACGTCGCCTGATAAGATCTTCATAAAAGTAGATTTTCCAGCGCCGTTAGCTCCAATGACCCCATAGCAGTTACCGTGTGAAAATTTTAAGTTAACATCCTCAAAAAGAGTGCGTTTTCCGTAACGTAGAGATAGATTAGAAACCGATATCATGCCTTGTAATTTGAGGTGCAAAGCTAGTCAATAGGAATAAGATATGCCAGTTAGCTTAAAAGATTTATTTTAGTCCCAAATGACGAAGGACGAGCTTCTTACAGAAATAAAACAGACCCTGGAAAAGGTGAAAGTTGAAAAATTAGCTGCCATTGCGGGTAGAAGTGATTCGAAGTTTAATGATCTCATAGACCTTAGTTTTCATAAGGATAAAGCCATCGCTTTTCGGGCCAGCTGGATCCTTGAAACTGCCGCCAACTTACACCCGGACAAATTCTGGGATAGCGCCGGCTTTTTTCTGGATAGATATACTGGTCAATCTAATAATAGTTGTCGCAGGCATTTTACAAAGATCCTGATGTGGATGCTTCATAAAAAGACGCAGAAAATAGGCTTGGGAAACTTTGATTGGAGCCCTGTTATTGAATCGACCTTTGAGTGGCTGACAGACCCGGAATGCCCTGTGGCAGTTAAGGTTAATTGCCTGGACATATTGCTGGCCCTGAAAGATCAGGAAGATTGGATTGCGGAGGAGCTAAGGGCTGAAACAGAATTTTTATTAAAAGACGGATCTGCAGCAATGCAATCACGCGGGAAAAAAGTACTTAGGAAACTGACAGCATCCAGCAGTAAAAGGATTACTTCCCACAGACGACTATTAAGTGAATAGTTTAAAAAAAGATTTTTCTTCAACAGAGAGGCATGATTTTGGTTTGATTTTTTTTAAATAATTTTCAATCCTTTGTGATTGGTTTCAAAATATTTGTAATCAGGTGCTTAGGTTGATATTTGTCTTTGTTTGGAAGTGTGCGTAGGGGATGGGATTGCCCAATATGTAAAAAAAACTCCCGTAAAATTTGTTTTGCTACAATAAAAATCCTTTAATTTACCCTAAGGAATTAATTGTATGAGTTTAGTAGACATCGGGGGTGTTGAAAATCAATTTGTAAACGAGCATTTAAGGGTTGCTGCAGCCAAACGATATTTGGAGCAGGATATAGAGAATCTGAAAAATTTGGAAGACGTGGTGGCAATGGTATCTAAGATCTGTGACGTCCCTACTGCTTATGTATCATTGATGGATGATATAAATCAAATTTTGATTGCAAAAAAAGGTATAGATGTCGAAAGTGTGCCTTTAGGCCAAACCTTTTGCGTAGATACTATTCAGCAAGATGACCTGGTCATCATCCCTGATGCTAGCAAACACTCTAAGTACCAGAACAGTCCCTTTGTTACCGGTGAGCCTCACATAAGGTTTTACGCAGGAATGCCAGTGAAGACTCATGCGGGCTATAATATCGGTACACTTTGTATAATTGATTCTAATGCCAAACAACTAAGCACCTATCAAATTGAGAGCCTAAAAATGCTTTCAACTCATGTCATTTACCTTCTGGAATTAAGAATAGCTCTAAACCTGGTAAATGATCAGAAAAAAAACATGCAAAGCTCAGAAGAAATGTTGAGGGAAAAATACGACGCTCAAAACAAGCAGTTACAATCGCTCGCTACTGTAATGTCACACCAGATCAGTGGTCCGGTAGCTACGATGAAAGGTTTAATGTACCTGATCAATACGTTGCCGAGTGAGGAAAGTAAGGAATATCTTCCCCTGATGGGATTGGTACTGGATCAAATGGATGAAGCGGTTAAACTAGTAACCGCTAATGCATTCGCCGCTGTAGAGAACGATTAATTACGTTGGCCTATTGATCTTTTTACTTTAAAAAGTCTTCACGAACAGGAGAAAAGCTATCAACCAGCCTGGCTGTCTTTGTTAGCAACTGTATACAGTGCCTTTTATTTGAAGGCACATAGAACAAGTCACCTGCTTTAAGATGTTGGGTTTCTTCTCCTTCCATAAAAAAGAGTACCTCGCCCTCTGCAATATAACTAGTTTGTTCATGGGGATGGGAGTGCATCGGATCAGGTTCTGTTTGAGGTCCATTACTAAAATCTAACACCGCGGTAAGCATTTTATCTAAATGGACTAATCTGCGTTCAATTCCTTCAGAAGGATGTTGTACCTCTGCCTCACTGTATTTTAATACTGCCATTATTATTATGTTATTTAATCAAGAATTATTACTTGTTAAAAAAGACCTCTAAAACATCTGTTTCCACCTTCGTCCTACTGGCCTGTCGTCGGTTAATTTCCGGAGCCTTTAAACCTTTTCCCCAATATTCCTCACTGGTAAACACTCTGGCTTCATCCCATAAACCTGCCTTTATGAATAGCTCCAGGGTTTTTACTCCACCCTCAACAATCAAGGATTGAACATCCATCAGGTAAAGCTGATAGGAGATAAGTTGCGGTAAATAGTGATCGAAATCTTCTAATTCCAAATATTTTATTTTGTTCTTAACATAGGTCTTTTTGCTGTTAAAAACGATCGTATCCTGGGATTGATCGAACAACTTAAGATCTTCCGGAAGATCAAGATTGCGATCGATCACTATACGCTTTGGATTCCTTCCGGGCCACTCCCGTACGTTAAGTTGCGGGTTGTCAATTAAGGCTGTTTTCTTCCCTACCAGGATCGCATCTTCCTCAGATCTCCATTTATGAGATAAGGTCTTGGCAAGGTGAGAACTTATCCATTTTTGTTCATTTCCCTCCGGAGCAAAATAAAGATCGGCTGTTTGCGCCCATTTTAAAATGATGTAAGGACGTTGTTTTCGAACCCTTGTAAAAAAACGCCGGTTTAGAAATTCACAATCTTCTCTGAGTATATCTTCCTCCACAATAACACCTGCATTCCGCAATTTTTCAATTCCTCTTCCATTTACATGTTCAAAGGGATCAGGACAACCTATAACAACCTTCGGGATTCCATGCCTGATAATCAAGTCGGCACAAGGAGGCGTTTTTCCAAAATGTGCACAAGGTTCCAAAGTCACAAACAGTGTTGACTCCCTTAGCAAAGCTTCGGCTTGATCTCCAAAAATATCTATAACCGCATTTATAGCATTTACTTCGGCGTGGCTTTGACCATACTGCTGATGATAACCTTCTCCTATTATCTTATCATTATGAACTATTACAGATCCCACCATCGGGTTCGGACTTACATGTCCAGCCCCCAATTCAGCCAGATCTAAACAGCGTCGCATGTATCTTTCTAAATTCACAAATTGTAATTCTTCTAAAACTTAATTGTATAAAAACGCTTAACAAAAGTGATAAAAAATATATTAGCCTAAGGCTATTTCTGATTACTTTGCCAAACTATGACCATAGCCGAAATTGAAAGTATTTACGTAGATCAGCTTCCTCCAATGTATGATAGAGAGGAAGCCAGGAATATTGCACAGTTAGCCGTTCAATTTATCTGTAATCAAAGCAAAAGCTATGTTATGCTTCATAAGGGGCATGATTTGACTTTGCAGGAAGAAACGTCATTGATCAGAGTGCTTGATGAGTTACGCTTTGGTAAGCCATTACAATATGTATTGGGAGAAGCCGACTTTTATGGAATGCGATTCAAAGTAAATTCAAGCGTTCTGATACCAAGACCAGAAACCGAAGAGTTAGTTTTCTGGGTGTTAGAATGCGTGAAAGAAGGCAAACAGCGCGCCCTTAATATTATTGATCTTGGTACGGGTACTGGTTGTATCCCTATTGCTATAAAGAAAAACCTTCCGGGAGCGGAAGTTTGTGCCTGTGACATCTCTCAGGAAGCTGTGGATACAGCAGTTCAAAATGCAGTTTTAAATCAGACAGAGGTTCATTTTTTTCTTGCTGATATCCTGAAGGAATCGTTCAATCTATTACCTCTAACATTTGATTTTATCATTAGTAATCCACCTTATATTGCCGAGAACGAAAAAGAACAAATGCACAAAAATGTCCTGGAACATGAGCCTCATACCGCACTCTTCGTTCCTAATGACAATCCTCTGCTTTTTTATAACAAAATCGCCGACTTCGCAGTCAAGCACTTAAGCGAAAATGGTTTGCTGTTCCTTGAAATCAACGAGGCTTTAGGAAAGGACACCCAGAGCATGCTGAAGGAAAAAGGCTTTCATTCTGAGATTCGTACCGACTTACAGGGGAAAGAGCGAATGATCAAGGCCTGGATAAACTAGTCGGCAGCCTCTATCTTTCTTTTATGCGCAAAGAACATCCTGGACATCGGAGTTATCATTAAACCCGCTATGGCAAAGGCAATAAAAGCTCTTTGCAAACCAAAAGCATGAGCTATATAGCCGATGAGTGGCGGGCCCAGCAACATTCCAACAATAACATAAGTAGTTACGATGGATATAGCTAGTCCGGGAGAGTACTTCTTAGAGGTTCCGGCAAGAGTAAAGGTCATAGGGATGACGGAGGCGGTTCCAAAACCGACAAGAGAAAAACCGACAAGAGCTGACCAGAAATGAGGAAAAAGAATAGCCAAAAGTATTCCCGATACGATTAGTGCTGAACTTAGAATATAAGTTTTTGCCATCCCTATTCTTTCAACAATACGATCGGAAACAAAACGGGAGAGCGCCATGAATGTCATGAAGATGAGGTAGCCTGCGGTGAAAATGTCTTCGCCAACAACTTCCTTAAAATAGATCCCACTCCAATCGAACATTCCTCCCTCACACACTGCTGAAAAGAAGACGATTACCCCAAGGTAGAGAACAAAAGGATCGGGCTTCCCAATAATAATTTTGTTGCCCTTTTCTGACCTGTCACCTTTGAGCAGATGATTGGAAAATATTAAAGTGGCAATGGCGGTAAATGCTGCAACAATGCTGAAATGGATGTGAATAGGAACATGCAGCTTTAGCAACAGTGTAGAAAAACTTATACCTACTATCCCTCCTGTACTCCAAAGCGCGTGAAATGATCCGTTAATTTTACGGTCATACATCTTTTGAATAGTGATAGCCTGCGTGTTCATAGAGATGTTTAAGATCCTGGTGCTAAAAGAGAAAAGTGCAACTGAAGCAACAAGAACTATAAGCGAGCTTGCAAATCCTATAAGGGTGAGGGCCAAAGCATGCCCGAGAAATGCTATAGTAAGTGGCACGCGACTATCAAACCTTGAAACCAGAAAGCCTGATATAGGTAAACCTATCAGTGAGGATATGGGCATAGTCAAAAGTAAAGTACCTAATTCAGCATCATTAAGATGAAAGCTTGCTTTTACGGTGGGTATCCGTGATGCCCAGGTGGAAAAACAAACCCCTGCTATAAAAAAGAATATTGTTAAAAATGCTCTGTACCGACTCTTGTCCATCAAAACGTTTCCAAAAGATTGGCCGCAAAAGTAGGGCTAATGAGTAAGCTTTCAAACGATTTTTATTGCTAATGGTAATTATATTGTTTTTCAAGTGCTATTATTGTAAAAAAGCCTATCGTTTAATTCAAATGTCTCAATATATAGTTCCTCTGTCTACCTTAATTCTCTTAATGCTCCTGGTGTATCGTGCTCAAAAGTTGACAGCAGCTGGAACTTTGGCCGGAGGTATTGTCGCGATTGGGGTTTTCTCAGGTGCAGGTTATCCAGGCATACTTATGCTTGGCGCATTTTTTTTGCTTGCAACCCTGGCAACTTCATGGCGAAAGACCTCTAAAGAAAAACTTGGCCTTCGTGAAGCAAATCATGGAAAAAGGGATGTACGCCAGGTATTGGCAAATGGAGGTATAGCTGCTCTGATAGGGTACTGCGCCTTGTTTTTTCCAGAGTGGAATGGCTTTATTCATGCTGGGATTGCAGGAGCTTTTTCTTCCGCAACGGCTGACACGCTATCTTCCGAGCTGGGAAACGTTTATGGTAGCAGATATTTTAATGTACTGACTTTTAAAAATGACCAACGTGGCCTGGATGGTGTAATAAGTCTTGAAGGGACTATCGCGGGGTTGGCTGGAAGCATACTTGTCGCTAGTATTTTTTTCTACTACAGCAATAATTTACCGTGGAGTTTTACCATCATAGTTGCCGGATTAGTCGGAAATCTGAGTGATTCCGTTCTTGGCGCTACCTGGGAACGCAAGGGGATCCTGGGTAATAATGCTGTTAATTTTATTAATACCCTCATTGGGGCAGCGGTGGCCATGATCCTCTCCAACTTCTTTTAAAAAGCATTAAACCTTATTGCAATTTCTATCGTCTTAAAAAAAGAAACACACACTTTATTTACAAATTACGTTAAAGAAACCATGAAGAAATTGATTTTGTCCTGCAGTGTTATCCTGCTGTTAGCAGCCTGCGGCATTAATAAACAAGTTGAGCAATTAAAAGCTTTTGAAAAATGTAAGTATGATTTGCTCTCTGCAGACAGTGTTTCGATTGCTAATGTTCCGGTTATGAACCTGGTGGGCGAGAAGGGCTTTGATTATGCCAAGGCACCACGGTTAGCGCTTGCCCTGCTTCGAAGAGATGTACCGTTTTCCGCAAAGTTAAATTTAAAGGTAACTAATCCTTCTGCTGACCTCGCCGCAATTAACCAGTTTGAGTACAAGATACTTTTTAAGAACCATCAGCTTGCAGAAGGCTTAGTTAATCAGGCGATCGCAGTTGAACCTGGTGGAGGTCAAACCACCGTGCCCATCAAACTTAATTCGAATATTTACGATCTGCTTTCAGATACTAAAGCCGCCCAGGATATTGCAGATTTTATAACAGCAGGCAAAAGCGGAAAAGAAGACAAAGGAATAATGACCATTAAAATTAAGCCAACTATCGGCTTGGGTGGCAAAAAGATCACTTACCCCGGTTATATCACAATTGACAAAGAAGTAAGCAGTAAAATTTTACTTTAGATGGTTAAAACTTCGTTTGGAATTGAATGTTGAAGTTTTAATTTTAGCAACAAATAATTTCAATATGATTAGAAGATCATCTGCCGTTTGGAACGGCTCCGGTAAAGAAGGAAAAGGAACCTTAACTTCAACAAGTGGAGTATTAAGTAACACCCCTTATTCATTTGCAGCACGTTTTGAAAGCGAAGACGGTAAAGCAGGAACAAACCCTGAAGAGTTAATCGCTGCAGCACATGCGGGATGTTTTACAATGGCTTTAAGCTTTCAATTATCAGGAGCTGGTTTTGTTCCTGAAGAACTAAAAACTGAAGCAGCTGTTCGTGTTGATCCATCAGAGGGTGGTTTTAGTATTACTGCTATCACTTTGAAACTTGAGGCTAAGGTTCCGGGTATTTCTGAAGAGCAGTTTCAAGAGCTTGCTAATGCAGCCAAAGCTGGATGTCCGGTAAGTAAAGCATTAAGTTCAGTAGCTATCACGCTTGAGGCAAAGTTAGGCTAGTCTCAGTTTAAATAATATAAAGCACGGTTTCAAAAAGAAACTGTGCTTTTTTATGCTTTCATCGATAGCCTTAGTCACCCCATAAGCTTATCACTAAGTTCCTTTCACCTCCCTGATCTCGATGTTCGCAAAGGTAAATACCCTGCCACGTTCCTAACGCCAACCTTCCATTACTAACGGGTATCATAACAGAACAGCTCAGGATCGATGCTTTTAAATGAGCAGGCATATCGTCAGATCCCTCATAATCATGCAGATAATCCGGATCATTCTCCTTAACGGTTTTATTAAAGAACATTTCGAAATCTTGCCTTACGGTGGGATCTGCGTTTTCATTTATGGTAAGAGAGGCTGAAGTATGTTGAATGAATACCTGACACATTCCTGCTTTGATAGTAATTATTTCCGGCAACGCCTGAGCCACCTCCGAAGTAATGATATGAAACCCTCTTCTTCTTGCTTTTAGTCTTAACGATCTTTGGTATAACTTCATCTAATGTCCAATTTATGTCTAAGGTAGAAAGAATATTGGAGGATGAAATTATGAAACAAGCCCGGGCGATTTGTTTTATCGGTATGATATTTAACTTTGTGGCTTAGTTTTGTGAGAAGAAATGATCCATTTAGAAGATATTTACCTGGAAGCAGAGGAAGCTATTCGTAACGCTAACTATGTTCACGCTAAACAGTTGCTGGAGTCTATCATTAATGAAGAGCCAGACTATGTTCCTGCTCACAATTCCCTGGGTTGGATCTATCGTACGCAACTTGACGATTATGAGCGGGCAAAGAACCATTTTTTTAAAGCACTTAAGACTAACAAGTACTATCCTCATCCTTACAGTAATTTAATTATTCTGTATACAAACCTGGAGGAATGGTCCAAGATCAGGCCTATAGCCGATCAAGCATTGCATATTCCTCTTGTAGATAAGTCTATAATATACTATCGTCTTGGTATAGCTGAAGAATTCCAGTTGAATTATGATGAAGCGATCTTGTGTTACAAGAAAGCCATTCAAAGATGCCTGAACTTCGATACGCTGGAAGATTATAAGAAGGCAATCGAAAGTTGTGAATACAAGCGTAACCTGCAGTTATAAATACTCAGATCTTATTTTACAGCTTACTATTTAGGAAAGCTGTCAATCTTTAAGCTTTACCAAACAGATCACGTCCTTGCTGTTATTGTACCACTCGATGCAGGGAAACCGGTCAATTTCAGGATTGGCAAGAAGTCTCATAAAGCAATCTCCAATTGCCGGGATATTATGCATAAAGTCTTCAATTTTCTCTGTTAAATAAATACCGGAAGGAATAGTAAATTTTTCTAATTCTGCTTTATCCAGATCTTCTTCTGCTTTTTGTTCCACGGCCGCTTTATAAACAATAGAACCTTTTTCATCAGGGTAGGAGATACCATAAAATATTCTTTCTGAGGAAGAATCAGTTAACAGATTTGAAAGCGTATCGAATGCATCTTTAATGCCTTCAGGAAAGGACTTTGCCCTAATGCAAAATAAATCTATTGACTCGGTTAATACTAGTTTTTCCATTGATCAGCGAGTGAGAGAGTTGCGAATTACCATGAGGGTTAATCCACAACTCCCTTAATTATTATTTGATCACAATTCTTTTAGCCCTCAGCTAATGTTTTCAGAACTTTCAACGCCCTGTCCCAGGCTTCTTCCATCATCTGGACATATTCTTCGTTCATATCGCTTTCAATTTTCAGCGTACAAACGCCATCTGTTTCCTTGATAAGGTATAGTTCCTTAAAGCCTTTTACAGCCACAGCTTCTTCACTCTCAAAGTCTTCAACTCCCTTATTTAAAATACCATTGTACCTAAATTCGAGATGCTCATGGGGCTGAAGAACAGTTATTACCCCTATAATTCCTTGTCCGCTTAAATCTTGAAAGGTAATCTTGCTACCTTCCCTCCAATCGCTCTTTGCATGAGACCCCTCGCTGAATTCTTTATACCATTCACGGGTGTATTCGTCCTTTGTCAATACTTCCCACACCTTCTCTTTAGGAGCATTAAGAGTTAGAGTTCTCTTAATTGATTCTACTGTTTTCATGGTAAACGTAATTTAATTAAATATACTTCTATTATTTAATCTTCTGCTTTACAATTAACCATCCAGTTCATTCCGAATTTGTCGGTAAACATGCCGAAATATTCTCCCCATGATTCTTTTTGGAATTGTACTGAGATTTTTCCGTCTTCAGATAGCTCATTAAAGATACGCTCGGCTTCCCGCTTGTTATCAGGCATGATAGAAATGTGAAAATTATTGCCCGGCTGAAGATGGTGACCCATCTCGGGCAGGGCATCGGTAGCCATTAAAACACTTTGACCTACAGGAAGTGCTATGTGCATTAGTTTATCCAGATGTTCCTCAGGAACACGACCTGCCTCGGATGTATCTCTAAACCGTAACACAAGCGAGAACTCTCCGCCAAATACTTTCTTGTAGAAATTAAAGGCTTCAAGAGTGTTGCCGGAAAAATTTAAATAGGGATGAATAGTAAGCATAAGTGTATTCTTAAGTTTATGAATAATTAATTTCTCTGCTCCAGGTTCTTTTTAAGTAAAGCAAGGCTCTGCTCGATGTCACCACCCAGCATTTTATCGTTAAAAAGGTTCACGAAGTTCATCGGGTAGTTGCTTTTTCCACTCATTCCCCAGGTTACCCTAGTCTGTTTGTCATTCACAGCCTCTGTAGTTATAGGGGCATAAGCTATTCCTTTGAACGGCTTTTCAAACCTGATTTCTATATTCACTTCTTTACCCTCTTCTATGTTTTTGATTTCCTGCTCCCCTTTGCCTGCCTTATCATTTCCCTCCCACGAATACACAAATCCAACTTCTCCATCAGTGCCTTTATATTGCTTTTTCAAATTGGGGTCTAACATCACCCACTTGCTATAATACTCCTGATTCTTGAGCAGCTTTACGTAATTAAAAACTTCGCCCGTTGGTTTGTTAATGATTATTTCCCTTTTAATGCTGTAGTCCTTTTTAATGAATATGGCAGCAATCAAAGGAAGGGCGATAATAACAGCAAGGGTAAATAACACGATTTTCATGACTTTCATGGTTTTTATATTGAGGTAATCTTTTGGTGTTCTAATTCCGGGAATAGCAAAGAATTACATTCCCTGATTTATTATGGATAGTTTGAAGTAGTTTAAAATTCTTTTGTTTTTCAGCTCCCTCTTTAAAAAGACGTTTTCCGCTTCCAAGGATAACCGGATTGATAATAAGCCGGTACTCATCAATGAGGTCAAGATCGATAAATTGCTGAATTATTTCAGCCCCACCAAAAATTACTATATCATTTTCTCCCTGACTTTTGATTTCAAGGACGTCTTTTTCCGTCAGCTCACTAATAATTTCAGTGTTTCGCCAATCAGAGGATTTAAGCGACCTGGAATAAACCAGCTTATGCAGCTTATTCATTTTATGGGCGATTAAAGGATTTTCTGATTCAGCAGAAGAACTGGGCCAATAATTTGCCATTAACTGGTAGGCAACTCTTCCTAAAATTATACGATCTATACCTTTGAAGAAATCGCTCATGTAATCGTCCATATTCTTGTCCCACACGTGCCAGTCTATGTCCTTATTATGTCCTTCAATATAGCCGTCAAGAGAAACCATTACCGATAAAATAATCTTTTTCATGTTTATTCCTTTTTTGCTATTCAAGGCATTCACAAACATACCCACGTTGCGATACGATCGTCTCAATATCCCTGATCACTATTTTTTCACCCTGAATACGAAGAATTTTATCACAATCATCGAGATCAAAGTTAATGAGGCAGCCAGGCGAAATCTTTACAAGAATTTCAATTAATGCTTTAGCCTCACAATCTTTCTGTACATCCGTTTTAAAAACTTCAACCGTCTGCATCTGGTTCCAGCATTTATTGATGTAAAGTTAGCCGGGGTGGTTGCCTTAAGTGAGGTGTATCTACGTCTATTTAAGGGGTTGATTGCGACAATGGAAGATGTTAAATTTGAATTATGAAGCACATATCGATCCTTGCTTTAGAAGGAGAAACCAGCTTAAGCAACCTGGAGGCCACTTACAAAATGTTTAACATGGTTAATGGTTTTCTTGCCAGTGCCGGAAAAGCACCTTTATTCAAGGTGCAGATGGTAGGGCTTTCTAAGGAAACACGCCTAACGAACGGGCTGTTTACAGTTATTCCGCAACTGACGATAAAAGACCTGATAAAGACTGACCTGATAATTATTCCGGCAGTCCATGGTCCTATAAAACATATTCTGGAGCTAAACCGGGACTATGTGCCATGGATCATCAGCCAGTACAAGCAAGGGGCAGAAGTGGCAAGTCTTTGTATCGGAGCTTTTATTCTCGCCTCCACGGGACTCCTCAATGGAAAAGAATGCTCTACACACTGGCTTTCAGCTGCTGAATTTAAATCTATGTTTCCCGAAGTAAAGATGGTACCTGATAAGATTATAACAGACGAGTTTGGTTTGTATTCGAGCGGGGGAGCATTCTCATCAATGAACTTGGTTTTATACCTGATCGAAAAGTACGCTGGCAGGGATATGGCTATAATGTGCTCAAAAGTTTTTGAGATCGAAATGGACCGGCATAGCCAGTCTCCTTTCATTATTTTCAAGGGACAAAAGGAGCATGGGGATGATCTGGTTCGCAAAGCGCAGGAGTATATTGAGAAGAATTATCAGGAAAGGATCACTGTTGACCAGATCGCTGATATGTTAGCCCTCAATCGAAGAAGTCTTGAAAGAAGATTTAAGAAGGCAACCACCAATACTATCGTGGAGTATATGCAATGTGTTAAGATCGAGGCTGCGAAAAAGAGCCTGGAGAGTTCCAGGATCAACATTAACGAAGTAATGTATCAAGTGGGTTATACCGATACAAAGGCGTTCAGAACAACATTTAAAAGGACTACGGGCTTGTCGCCGATCGAATATAGAAATAAATATAACAGGGCGCAGATAGGGCTGGCTGGTTAGCAATAGCTTCTCAAATACTCCGGGGATACTCCCCAGATACTCCCCGGATAAAGCACAGATAGTCCGATAGAAAGCACTAAATGTAAATCGTTTAATTACTCTCTGAATTGCCCGGACTTTTTTCGACTCTATCCACAGTATTCATAATTAGAAACATTCTTTAGAATGTGTTTGTTCCTCATTCGAAAAAGTATAACTATGGAACAAAAGAATCAAGGGAAGATAAGTATTCAACAAGAGGAGAAAAGGGGTGATCAATTAGTTTACGGACCAATACTAGGTGAACGGGAGTACCTGTATTTCAGCGAAGCTAAAGAGGCATTAGAGTCATTAACCTGGGAAATTGCCGAGGATATTTCGAATCAGAAGCTTCTTCCTGATCCTGCGATTCTCATCAAAGCATGGAGAAAAGACGAAAGCGGGGAATGGCGCGACCATGACGAACGTGTGTTGCTGCTATTTGACGATAAATAAAAAGAAGATACCCCTAAATCTTTCAACATCTGCACCGTTTTAAGTCCTTTGCTCGTTAAGCATTCAATCATATTTGTACTTTTACAGCCCTATTATGGCCGTACAGAGACCAGCAAAGACAACAGGCGCAAAGAAGCCAGTGAAAAGAACTGTTAAGAGCAGAGCTAAGAAAGGAGAGAAGCCAGGCTTTAACTGGAAGATTCCGGTGGCAGCTTTACTTTTGATCCTGCTATCTCCATTCTATTACGGTTATGTTCTAGGCATTTTCACGTCTACTTTCAGATGGTTCAAAGATATAGGGGTAAAAAAAGGGTACCATTCCTATGACGATTTTGGTATTCCAATTCCTGAGAACTATACTATTCATGGAATAGATGTTTCGTACTACCAGGGAAAAATTGACTGGGAGAAGGTCAGGGCAATGGAGGAGGATGGAGTTAAAATTAGATTTGCTTTTATAAAAGCTACTGAAGGGTTGTTGACCGTGGATCCATACTTTCAGCGAAACTGGAGAGAAGCGCCGAAGTCAGGAATTGTGGTTGGTGCTTATCACTTCTTCCGTCCTTTCAAAGACGGTAAGTGGCAGGCCAGGTTTTTTCTGCAGAATGCCAGACCGGAAAGGGGGGACCTTCCATTGGTAGTGGACGTAGAAACATTAGACGGACAGTCCTCCGAAAAGATGCGGAAAGAGTTAAAGGCTTTTATCAAATATGTGGAAGCTAAAACCGATACAAAACCCATCATCTATACGAATTTATCTTTTTACCAGGACTATCTGAAAAAAGACTTCGAAGGCTACGTTTTCTGGATAGCAAACTACTATCAGAGCAAGATGCGCCTGGGTAAGGATGCGAACTGGAAGTTCTGGCAACACTCAGACCGAGCAACTATCAATGGAGTTAACCATGATGTGGACATGAACGTATTTAAAGGAGATAGCCTTGATTTTGAAAAGCTGCGGTTAAAGTAGTTATGTCGCTGGATTTGGGTCTTAGCTAAACCTCCTCTGGGGGGAAGAAAATCCTTTTAGTCCTCCAGCTATCCTTGTAACCTATTACTTGGTAAAGAAACATCCTTCCATTCATTTGCAGGCTAATTACTCCTTTTTAAGACTGTACAAACTCAGCAGGATTTACTTTGTTACCAAGGCAAAACGATCTATCTATGCAAAAATCAAATGAACCCCAAAACGTAAATCCTCCTCAACATCAGGAGAAACAGCCCGGGCTGGAATCTGAAATGACACCGCGACCGGCTTATGAAGGAGAACAATCAGATGTTTTTTCAAAGCTTGCAGATAAAGTTGCGATCATAACGGGTGGCGACAGTGGAATTGGAAGGGCTGTAGCTGTAGCTTTTGCACGTCAGGGCGCAGATGTTACTATCGTTTATCTGGATGAACATGAAGATGCTAAAGAAACAAAATGGCAGGTTGAACAGGAAGGCCAAAAATGCCTTCTTATACCAGGAGACGTTGGTGACGAACAACATTGTATAAAAATAGTGGAAGAAACTGTAGCTGAATTCGGCAGATTGGATATCCTGGTAAATAACGCTGCTGTACAGTATCCCCAGGATAGTTTGGAACAGATCAGCGCGGAACAACTTGAGAAAACTTTCCGTACCAATATTTTTGCCTATTTCTACATGGCAAAAGCGGCTTTGAAATATTTACCAAAAGGAGGGGCTATTATCAATACTACTTCCGTTACCGCCTACCGCGGAAGTGCTAACCTTATAGACTACGCTTCTACTAAAGGTGCAATTGTGGGCTTTACCCGCTCCCTGGCTCAGTCGCTTGCTGACAAATACATCCGGGTAAATGGTGTTGCTCCTGGACCAATCTGGACACCTTTAATTCCGTCAACATTCCCGGAAGATAAAGTTGCTCAGTTTGGAAGTGAGGTGCCTTTAAAAAGACCGGGACAACCGGAGGAAGTAGCTCCATGTTATGTATTCCTTGCCTCCAATGATTCCAGTTATATGACAGGCCAGGTTCTGCATCCTAATGGAGGTGAGATTGTGAATGGATAAATTGAATTAGAAATTAATTTAAAATGGCAGGCTTTAAAAGCCTGCCATTTTCTTTATTAGATTTCCCAAACTTCACCTTTTTCAGGGATCACTACATTGTAACTTTCATCTGTAAGATCCTTTTTTAGGGCTTCCATACTTTGAGGTTCTCCATGCACGAGGAATACCTTCTTTAATTTATCCTTTGGCTGACTCTTGATGATATTCAAAAGATCGTCGTGATCTCCATGTCCACTCAGAACGTCCGTCTGTTTTATTGTGGCATACACTGAAAGTTCCCTATCCCTGATCGTAACAATAGGATCACCTCTTAGCAAGCGGTTACCAAGGGTTCCCTTTGCACTATAGCCAATGAAAAGAATAGTACAGTAGTAGTTTTGGATATTATGGAACAAATGATCTTGTATCCTTCCGCCTTCCAGCATCCCCGCAGAGGAAACAATGACGCAAGGTTCATAGTAATTGGAGATTTCCCTGCTTTCTTTCAGATTCTGAACATAGAACAGGTTATCAAACTCGAATTCATCACCTTTGTGCTTATAAAATTCCTTGGCGTCCTCGCTTACATATTGATGATGTTTACGATAAACATCAGTAGCAAAGTTTGCAAGCGGACTGTCCACAAACGTTTTCACTGGTGGAAGTTTGCCCGACGAGAATATCTTGTTTAGCGAAAATACAAGGGACTGCGTTCTTCCAATACTAAAAGCAGGGATGATAAGTCGGCCAGGCGTCTTGATACATGTTTCTTCGATCACTTCAGTCAGCACCTCCTCAACGCTCTTCCCCTTCGTGTGAAACCTTCCCCCATAAGTCGATTCGCAAACCAGGTAATCAACTGCAGGTAGTGGTTGAGGCTCTACAAGTACAGGATAATTTTTCCTGCCAATATCACCTGTGAAGGCAATGGTCTTTTCGAATCCGTGGTCATTAACCGTCAAAACAGCTACTGCTGCACCTAATAAATGCCCCGCAGGAATAAATTCAAGGGAAATGTCTCCATTAAGACGGAAAGGTTTATGGAAACCAATGGTAACAAATCGCTCCATCGTATCCATTACATGCTTTTGCAGATAAAGCGCTTTAGGCCCTGAAGATCGTTTTTTCTTTTTCCTGGCATGTCTTTGTTCCTTTCCCAAAAAAAGATTCACTGAGTCCATCAATAGGATTTCAGCTAGGTCTGCAGTGGGAGGAGTGCTCAGGATCTGTCCTTCAAATCCCTGCCTGATGAGGGTGGGGATATTTCCTGAATGATCAACATGAGCATGGGTGAGGATCACAACATCAATCGTCGCAGGGTTAAAAGGGAAAAGCTCATTTTCTTCCAGCCATGTGCCTTTCTCATAGTCCAGGCCACAATCGACAAGTATCTTATAATTATTTATTTCAAGAAGGTGCATGCTTCCAGTTACCTGTTGTGCTGCACCCCAAATAGTTAACTTCATTAAATGCTTTTTAAGGTAATGATCTTACGTCTCTCAAATAACACTCAATTAGGAATGCTTTGTTCTGTTAATCGTAAATCTAAGACCGTAATTCGTAAATCAGCCTATGCTTCAAACTGAAGCTGACTTAAATAGCGATATAAACCTTCTTCGTTCTGGATCAGCTCTTCATGTGTACCGCTTTCAGCAACTACACCTTTTTCAAGTACCACAATTTTATCGGCCTCACGGATGGTTGAAAGGCGGTGAGCAATAATAATAGAAGTTCTGTTCTTCATCAGTACTTCCAGGGCTTCCTGTACTAATCTTTCAGATTCCGAGTCCAAGGAGGATGTGGCTTCATCTAAGATCAAAATAGCCGGATCTTTTAGTAGAGCTCTCGCAATAGCTATACGCTGGCGCTGACCTCCTGATAGTTTAATTCCCCGTTCTCCAACAACTGTATCGTAGCCTTCAGGAAGACTATGGATAAAGTTATGGGCATTTGCCTGTTTTGCTGCCGTTGTAATCTCGTCATCGCTCGCGTTCAGCTTTCCGTAAGCGATGTTCTCACGGATCGTTCCTCCAAATAGAAGCACGTCCTGAGGAACGATAGCAACCTGGTTACGTATGTCGGTTAATGCATAGCTTTCAGATGTAAGGCCGTCAAACAGTATTTCACCTTCCTGAGGATTGTAGAAACGAAGGATAAGAGAGGCGATGGTAGATTTACCTGCGCCGCTGGGTCCGACAATAGCCACCTTTTCTCCGGCGGTAGCCTTAAAAGACAAGCCCTTTAAAACTGTAATTTCCTTCCGGGAAGGGTAGGAGAAGAACACATTGTCGAACTCAAGGCAGCCTTTGATAACCTGCCTGGTTTTGTTTTCTTCTGGATCGATAGAAATAGGCTCATTTTGCTCCCGGAGGATTTCCATCACTCTTTCAGTTGAGCCTATCGCCTTCTGGAGGTTAGCAAATAAGTCAGGAAAAGTACCCATAGCTGCCCCAACTACAGCAGAATAGAGGATATAGGTCCCTAGAAGCCCAACTGATAATTCCTTATTAGCAACTAGAGTAGCACCGTACCATACGACTCCAACCACGGTACCAAAAAGGCAAAACACTATAAAGGACGCGAAGCCACCCCTCAAAGTTGCACCTCTCAATGCAATAGAAACTACGTCCCTTAAGCTGTTGTCATACCTTTTTGTTTCATAGGCTTCATTAGCAAAGGCTTTTACATTCGATATTCCTTGAAGCGTTTCCTGAACGATCGTATTTGATTCGGCCAATTTATCTTGAGCTTCCCGCGATACCGCTCTGATCTTTTTTCCAAATAATACTGCACATATTACCACAAGAGGCAAAATAGCCAAACTAAAAAGCGTTAGATGTTGCGATACAAAAATCAATATAGCAATACCCCCGATTAACATTACGGTTTGTCGAATAATTTCGGCGAGAGAGGTGGTTAACGTATCCTGTATTTGAGAGAGATCTGCAGATAAGCGACTATTCAATTCCCCAACTCTTCTATTGGCAAAAAAATCCATAGGAAGAGTTATAAGTTTGAAATAGGTATCCTTTCTTATATCTGCGATTGTTTTTTCCGCAACCTCAACAAAAAAGCGAACTCTGATAAATGAAACAATCGACTGAATAAACAGAATACCAAAAGCTGCATACCCCAAAGCATTTATACTAGGTTGAATAAAAGGCAACTTATGCTTCCCTTGCGCTGCATCTAGTAGTGCCCCTAATATGGCAGGAAAAGCTAGAAAAGTTATACTGGATACAAACAAACAAAACAAGCCAATGAAGAATTTCCAGCGATAAGGTTTCATGTATTGAAGTAATCCTTCTGCTCTCTTAATGCTCTCTTTATTTAATTTAGCCTTTGGTAATTCTTCTTCTGGTGTAGTTCCACTATTAAATCTGTTACGGGCCATCTCGTCTCCTGATAAAAAAAAAGCGCTTTTCGAGCGCGCACAAAAATAGGTTTTATTTACAGCATTAGATGTGGGGTAAAATCAGGAAAGAGTAATATTATCTGAACTCAACCCGCACAATATCCCCCAAATGAAGTCCAAGAAGACCGCTTGCATTTCCCTTGTTTATTGCAATTTCGAGGTGATTACTTATTCCAAAAAGACAAAGCTTTTCCCCTTCAGGCACTTCGTTATAATGCCAGCTCAGTTGTGATATAGTTTCGTTCTTCCGGAAGTATAGAGTGAAGGCTCTGTTCTGTTGCACCCGGTTAAAAAGCTCTTTTGAAATATTCGTAATAACGTTCTGAAAAGAGTCAATATAGATAACGCTTCCACGAATAGTATCTTTCTCAATAACAGGATGAAGCGTCATCTTTTCTTCAAGTCCCGAAACTGGAATACCTATGTCTGTCAGTTTTCCACCAGCTGCAATATGGCAGGACGCTTTAGTGAAAATATCAGTTAGCGGAAAGTGAAGGAACTTCAAATCCTGCATGATGTTAAGCTCTACAATTTCCTCTGGTTGATTGCCTTCAAACATCAGGGAAAATACGCCATTATCTGATCCTACGAAATAATGATCTTTATACTTCACAGCAAGGTAACGCGTGTTTTCATTATACACCGAATCAATACCAATTAGGTGAACAGTTCCTTTTGGAAAATATGGAAAAGCGTTTTTTAAAACGAAAGCGGCTTGAAGGATGTTAAATGCAGAAATGCTGTGAGTAACGTCAATAATATTCACTTGCGGCATCAGGCTTAAGATACTTCCTTTAAGGGCAGCCTGATAAAAATCTTTGTAACCGAGGTCGGTTGTTAAAGTAATTATTGCCATTAAAATGTGAATATTAATTATTAATCTTGCTTATAGATTGAAGCTGCAAATATTGAATTTTAATTGCACAAATAAATCAAAAACTAAAAAAAGGATAACTTGAACGAATTAAAGATTGATCTTGAGAATGTTAACCCCATTGTTCTCTGGGGCCCTAATAACGAGTATTTCGAAGTAATTAAAAGACAGTTCCCAAAGATAAAAATTGTTGCCCGTGGGACAGAAGTAAAAGTGCTGGGAGATGATGCGGAGCTGAATGCTTTCAACAATCGTTTTAAAGAAATCTTAAAACATGTGGAGCGTTACAATAGTCTTAACAATAACGACCTTGAGCATTTTCTTGGGGCCTCTGTGAGTGTACAGACAGAAGGTGAAGGCGGAGATAAGCCCCAAGGTGGTGGAGGTGAACCGATCGTTTTTGGCCCTAACGGTATTGTTGTAAAAGCGAGGACTGCAAATCAGCGCAGGATGGTAGAAGGGCTTAATAAAAGTGATATACTATTCGCCATTGGTCCTGCTGGTACAGGAAAAACTTATACAGCCGTTGCGCTTGCGGTAAGGGCTTTGAAAAATAAAGAGATAAAGCGCATCATTCTTACTCGTCCAGCCGTTGAAGCAGGCGAGAACCTTGGTTTTCTACCTGGTGATTTGAAGGAGAAGATAGATCCGTATTTACGTCCTTTATATGATGCGTTGGACGATATGATCCCTCCTGAAAAACTGAAGGCTTATCTGGAGAACAGGACAATAGAAGTGGCTCCGCTTGCATTTATGCGTGGACGTACCCTAGATAACTGCTTTGTGATTTTGGATGAAGCCCAGAACGCGACGGATATGCAATTGAAGATGTTTTTGACCCGTATGGGACCTTCAGCTAAATTCATCGTAACAGGGGATATCACCCAGATCGACTTGCCAAAGAAACAGCATTCCGGTTTGCATACAGCTCTTAGGATCCTCGAGGACATTAAGGGTATTGATATAATCTATCTGAGCGGAGAAGATGTGGTAAGGCATAAGCTTGTTAAGCAGATCCTTAAGGCTTACGGAGATATACAGTGATGGAATGATAGAAGGAGGAAATGATAGAAGGATAGAATGAATGAATGATAGAAAGAGAGAATGATGGAAGGAGAGAATGATGGAATGATAGAATGATTGTTTTTAATTTCTCTAATGACCGAAATCAATAAAAAAACTATTTTTGCCTCATTACTGAATTTATTAGTTAACTCACGAGTCAATCAATCATTCATTCACTCATTCACTCATTCATTCATTCATTCATTAAAATAATTCACTCACTCATTCATTCAATAAAAAATTCATTTCAACACCACCCATGTCGGCAATAAAAGAAACAAACTTCAAATTTCCGGGTCAGACCAATTATTATAAAGGAAAAGTTAGGGATGTATATACTATCTCTGATAGCTATCTTGTAATGGTAGTAAGCGACAGGATTTCAGCTTTTGATGTAATACTACCTGAGCCTATCCCTTACAAAGGACAGGTGCTAAATCAGATTGCTGCGAAGTTTCTTAATGCAACACAAGATATTGTACCTAATTGGGTGATCGATGTTCCGGATCCGTCTGTAACTATTGGTAAAATCTGTGAACCTTTTAAGGTTGAAATGGTTATTAGAGGGTATCTGGCAGGCCACGCCTGGAGAGAATATTCAGCTGGTAGGAGACAAGTTTGTGGAGTAAGGCTTCCCGAAGGATTGAAGGAGAATGATAAGCTTCCGGAGCCAATTATAACGCCTACAACAAAGGCATCTGTAGGGCATGATGAAGATATCTCCCGTGAAGAGATCCTGAACAAGGGAATTGTCACAGAAGAAGATTATCTGAAACTAGAAGAGTATACCAGGCAATTATTTCAGAGAGGAACGGAAATTGCAGAGGAAAGAGGTTTAATTCTGGTCGACACTAAATATGAATTTGGAAAAGCGGATGGAAGGATCTATTTGATCGATGAAATTCATACACCTGATTCTTCACGCTATTTCTATCAGGAAGGTTACGAAGAGTTGCAGGCGAAGGGTGAACCTCAAAGGCAATTATCGAAAGAATTTGTAAGGAAATGGCTTATTGAAAATGGGTTTCAGGGCAAGGAGGGTCAAACCATTCCAGAGATGACACCTGACTTGATACAATCCATCTCAGATCGCTACATAGAGCTTTATGAACATATAACAGGCGATGCTTTTAGGAAAGCCGAAGCCTCAGAAGTTCTTAAGAGAGTAGAAAATAATATACTTGAAAGTCTTAATCGTTTAGGGTAAGAATTTCAAAATTGTTTAGGCTGGTGGGATTATTGTAATATTATTAAGAAAATCATCTACAGAAGGGCAATTGCGACTAAAAACAATTGTGCCGTTAGAAATAATTTTTTAATATTGTAAAAGCATATTGCAGACGGTAACTATGAAATTTACGGTAGACAAACACGAGAAATACGTATTAATTAAGCTGAATGAAGCAAAGCTCAACAGCCTTATCTCTCCTCAACTTAAATCGGAGTTGATTCTAATTAATACAGAGGGGATTCGCAATATAGTTCTTGACCTTTCGGGGGTTAAATACTCTGATTCATCAGGCTTAAGTAGCCTGTTAGTAGGTCACCGCCTCTGTAAAAATGCTGATGGTAGTTTTATAATTACCGGCGTTAACGAAAATATTGATCGCCTCATTACTATTTCACAATTAGAAAGCGTTTTAACAATAGTGCCTACTGTTGAAGAAGCGATCGATCTGATTTTTATGGAGGAGATTGAACGTGAACTGAAAAAAGAGGCGAGATAATTGCTTCACTGAGTTCATGAGGTTTGATGTAACTATTTTAGGAAGCAGTTCAGCTACCCCAATTTTTAACAGATATCCAAGCGCACAGCTTTTAAATATTAATGAGAGATATTTCCTTATAGACTGTGGTGAAGGTACTCAACTGCAATTACTGCGAAACGGTATCAAAGCCCAGCGAATTGAGCATATCTTTATAAGCCATCTACATGGCGATCATTATCTTGGTCTTGTAGGGCTTCTTTCTTCCATGCATTTGAACGGAAGAAAGAAGCCTCTTTTTATTTATGCTCCTGCTGAATTAAAAGAGATCCTCGAGATTCAGTTTAAATACTCACAGACTGATATTCGTTATCCTATAGAATATTACTTTACCAATCCGGAAGTTCCGGAAAAGATATTCGAAAACCAGGATGTAATAGTAGAAACTATTATCCTCGAGCATCGTATCCCTTGCACCGGATTTAAGTTTACCCAGAAAAAGCGTTTACGAAAGTTATTAAAGGATAAAGTAGAGGCACTGGATCTTCCATTACCAGCAATCCATCTTTTTAAAAGGGGTGCAGATTTTACGGACATGGATGGAAAGGTGTATCGATCTGAAGATTTTACTACTGATCCGGACGAGCCGAGATCTTACGCCTATTGTTCTGATACCATCTGTAATTGGAAATATCTAGATTCTATCAAAGATGTTGATACACTTTATCACGAGTCGACATTTATGAATGATATGATTGACAGAGCTCAGGAGACCTTTCATACCACGGCTTTGCAAGCAGCCGAAATAGCTGTAAAAGCTAATGCTAAACAATTACTTCTTGGCCATTTTTCAGCCCGGTACAGAGAGTTGGAGCCCTTACTGCTCGAAGCGCAAACGGTATTTCCTAATTCGAAATTAGCTATTGAAGGTACTGTTTTTCAATTGTAACGATCAGAAATCGTATAAAAGGAAAGCCCGTCTAGTTTAAAACTAAACGGGCTTTCCTTTTATACGTATATCTTCTACCTAATCTTTGCGACCACCGAATACTGAAAAACTCACGTACCTTTTGGGATTTGCTTTAAGATCTATCATTAGCTTATTTAAATTTTCAGCTGAGCTATTGAGGTTATTATAGAGTTGTTTGTCGTTAAGTAATTGCCCTAAAGAACCTTCACCCGTATTTACCTTGTTTACTGCTGTCTGAAGGTCTGCTATCGCCTTATCAGCATTTTTAATAGTAGTTTCAAAGTTTGCTCTGGCGAACTGATCAGACACGGATTCAATGTTCGACATGATGGTCGTGATCTTTTTATTGTTTTGAGCAAAGTTTGTTGAAATTGACTCCAGATTTGAGAAGATAGCATGTAGGCGGCTACTTTCTGCTCCAACCATATGATCTACTTTCATTGTAGTAGATTCAAGGGTCTTAAGTGATTTGGCGATACTCGCGAAACTGCTGTTGAAGTTACGTTGAAACTCGGGACTGATAGTATTATCTACTGAAGTCAATATAGAGTCTAAACGCGCAATGATCTGTTCAGCTTTTTTCTGTACAGGCTGCACCTGTTCCAAAAGATCTTTTGATTTATTAGCTTTCAGCGTATCCCCGCTTGTGGCGTAAACGCCTCCCTCTCCAAGCTCAAATACAATTGCTTTACTGCCAAGCAGGTCGGTACTTTCTATTTTCGCAATGGTATTCTTAGGGATTTCGTACTCGGGCTTAATTTTAAACTCGGCGAGTATTGTGCCATTAGGTTGCAAGGTAAGGTTAGAAACTCGCCCTATTTGATAGCCATTTACCAATACTGGTTTTGAAACAGCAACGCCCTCTACATTTTCGTAGATGGCGTAATACTCATTTTCTCTCGAAAAAACGTCGTTTCCTTTTAAAAAGCTATATCCTAAAATTAAAATAGTGATGGCAACAGCTGCTAATATTCCTACTTTAGTTTCGTTTGTTATTTTCAAAGCGTTAATAATTTTTCCAAATATAGTATACCTTTCAGGTTTTTAAAGCTCTACCTGCTTCTTATAACCCTGAATTGCTTTTAACAAACAATTTACGATTTCGTTTTGACCATATTCTGACACCATGTACTCTTCTTCTTCCTTGTTACATACAAAACCAATTTCGGTAAGGACTGCGGGCATCCCTGCACGTGCCAGTACAGCTAATCCTTTTTCTTTAACACCGCGATCTATGCGTCCAACTTTTACATACTCGTTCTGCATAAAAGAAGCTAATTTTATGCTCTGCTCCCGGAATGCATTTTTCATTAAAGAAAAAATGATCATACTTTCCGGATCGTTAGGATCGTAACCATCATAGTTGTTCTTATAATCTTTCTCTAATAAGATAGATTCGTTTTCACGTGTAGCAATATCTTTAATGGCTTTATTTTGCTCATCAAGACGGTGAAAACCTGATACAAAGGTCTCGACACCTTTCGTCGAGCTTCTGCCCTTAAAGTTTTTCGGCATATCATTACAGTGGATCGAGATGAACAGATCTGCTTTAACCTGATTGGCCAGTCCAACACGTTCATAAAGAGGGACAAATACATCACTGGTACGTGTGTACACCACTTTTACATCCGGCATTGAATCTTCAATTGCTTTCCCAAGCCTGAGTGCTACCTGTAATGCCAGTTCCTTTTCTTTAGCAATTGCTCCCCGCGTCGCTCCATCTTCACCACCATGCCCTGCGTCAATTACAATAGTCTTTATACGATAGGGGGGTATGTTGGAGTTATTAGAGAAAGATGAGAAGGGAAGCAGCAGCATTACGGCTGCAAAGGCAATAATGAATCGTTTTAATGGTTTTAATTTCATTAAATTTGAACTGTAATTTTTAATTGAAAAATTAATATACATCATCACACTTGGAATCTATCAATTTTATATTCTCGAGATACGTATTTTTGGTTTTTATGGTTGCATTTAGTATGAAACTTGATGCACAACAGACACAAAATACTCCTAAACCCATTACCCGCAAGACTGATACGGTAACTGCAAATTTAACGGATACTTTGAAAAAAAAGTCTACTTCTGGTTTAAATTCTGTAATAGAATATCATGCTGAAGACTCCATCAGGTTCAATATAGACAGAACTATTGTTTATCTCTATGGAAATGCCCGTGTTTCTTATGAGGAAATGGAATTGTCTGCCGATTTTATAAGGCTTGACCAGAAGAACAAAGCTATGTTCGCCAGTGGGCTAAAAGATAAATATGGTAAGTATCGTGGTCGTCCTATTTTTAAGCAAGGACAAGAACCTCCGGTTAGTACGGATTCCCTGATTTATAATATGGAAAGTAAAAAGGGGCTGGTCTATAGCTCTTTTACCGAAGTGGAAGGTGGTTACATTTCAGCTGCCACCTCTAAAAAGAGCCCATACGACGAAGTTTCTTTTAAAAATGGGGTTTACAGTACCTGTAACCTTCCTCATCCACACTTTGGTATTCACATCTCTAAGGGAATTATTACTAAGAAGAGGATTGTAAGCGGACCCTCTTATCTGGAGATAGAGGATATCCCTTTTCCCGCCGTTTTACCTTTTGGATTTTTCCCTAAAACGAATAAAAGAGCTTCCGGATTCCATTTTCCAAGCGTAGGAGAGGACGGTACTTTAGGTTTTTATTTAAGGAATACCGGCTGGTACTTTGGAATTAATGATTATTGGGATGCAGATGTTCTGGCAACCATTTATAGTAAGGGCTCTTATTTGGGAAATCTGGCAGTGCGCTATCGTAAGAACTATAAGTTTAACGGAGGTTTAAACTTTGCTTATAGCTCTACATTGCCAGGCAGAGGAGTAGAAGGGACTGAATCTTACAAACCATCTAAAAACTTCAGCTTAAGTTGGACACATCAGCAGAATGCAGCAGCACACCCTGGCGTAAACTTTGGAGCTAACGTGTCTATCCAGACCGCAAAGTATTTTACTGAAAGTCGTGCCGGAGCCAGTTATGATGTAAATCAATTGACACGGTCTCAATCTTCTTCCAGTATCAACTATGGAAGGACTTTCGCGAATAATCTTTTTAATTTTAGTGCCAGCGCCAGAAGTAGCCAGGACTTTAGTAACTCCACTGTAAACTTGGAGCTCCCTTCGTTCAACCTGAGTATGACTACCCTCAACCCCTTCGAGAATAAGAACGGAACGGGTGAGCAGAAATGGTATGAAAAGATCTCCGTAGGGTACAGCATGCAGGGAAATAACAGTGTGACAGAAAAAGAGTACGACCTGTTTGACAAAGGTTTTAAGAATGCTCAGAACGGTATTACCCAGAATATTCCAATCAGTATTGCGTTCAGTCCCCTTAAATATCTGCAATTTAGTACAGGTACCAGCTACAATGAACGCTGGACTTTTAGAACGGTACGGTATAATTATAATGAAGAAGCAAAAAAAGTTGATACAAGTTATGTAAGAGGTTTTGCCAGGAATTTCGATTATGGGCTGAATGGAAGTTTGTCTACTAAATTCTATGGAATGAAAAATTTCAAGAAAGGAAAAGTTAGTGCTATCCGCCATATTGTTACTCCTTCTACAAGTTTTAATTATACCCCGAACTTCGGCTCTGATAACTTCGGTTTCTTTCGGTCTTATTATAACTCAACCACCGGCGCCACAACCAGATACTCCATATTCGAAGGTTCAGGCATTTCTGCTCCGGGCATGGGGCGAAGTGCTAGTATGTCATTCTCCTTGGATAACACTATTGAGGCTAAAGTTAAAACAACTGGTGATACAGCAAATGCATTCAAAAAGATTCCAATTTTGCAAGGGTTGAACTTCACAGGAAGCTATAACTTCCTTGCAGATTCTTTTAAACTTTCTCCAATTTCCTTCAGTGGTCGTACGGCTTTATTTGATCAGAAGTTAGGCTTAAACTTTGGGGGAACTTTTAACCCTTATCAAGTTGGTGCGAATGGAAGGGAGATCGATGCTTATACTTTCCGTAATGGCAGGTTGCCACGCCTAACTGCCTTTACCTTTAGTACGGGGTATAATTTCAACTCTGCAGCGTTGAAGAAAAGACAGGAGAACCTCGAGCAACAACAAGAGAATCCTCAGATTAGTCAGCAGCAGAGACAGGATATCTCTACGATCCTGAACAACCCTAATCAATTCGTCGACTTTACTATTCCCTGGTCGTTCAACTTCACGTATAGTTTAACCTATACCAAAACTTATAATAATCTGGGCGCGCAAAATAATCTAGTCAATTCACTGAATTTTAATGGTGACTTTAGCGTTACGCCTAAGTGGAAAGTAATGTATACTTCCGGATGGGATTTTGAACAGAAAACTTTTACAATGACCTCATTTTCTATTGCAAGAGATCTCCATTGCTGGGATATGTCCTTTAACTGGGTGCCCTTCGGTCCATATAAAAGCTATAGTTTTGACTTAAGAGTAAGAGCTTCTATTTTACAAGATTTGAAATTGAGCAGAAGAAGTGCTTACAACCCAATCACTCTATAATGCAAGCAGAAATAATAACTATTGGCGATGAGATCCTGATCGGACAGATCGTAGACACCAATTCAGCCTGGATTGCTCAACAACTTAATTCCATTGGTGTTCGGGTAAAACAAATCAGCTCTATATCTGATGACAGGCAGCATATCATTCAGGGTTTAAAAGAAGCTGAACAAAGGGCAGATATTATTATTATTACAGGTGGGCTAGGACCTACTAAGGATGATATTACTAAAAAAACGCTTGCAGAATATTTTAATGTAGGCTTTAAAAGAGATGCTGCAACCCTTGAGGTGGTAGCGGGTATTTTTAAACGTCACAATCGTCCACTGTTAGATATAAACATCCGTCAGGCTGATGTCCCGGAGAACTGTACAGTCCTTCTAAATAAGAACGGTACGGCGCCGGGAATGTGGTTCGAAAACAATGGAAAGATATATGTGTCCATGCCAGGCGTTCCGTTTGAAATGATGTATCTGGTAGAGGGGGAAGTAATGCCGAGAATTAAGGCTCACTTTAATCTTGAGGCTATTGTCCATCATACTATCCTTACCGCTGGTATAGGGGAATCCTTTCTGGCTGAAGCCATCGCTTCAGTGGAGGATGCCTTGCCCGCTCATATAAAGCTGGCCTATCTTCCCAAGCTAGGGCAGGTGAGATTACGCCTCAGCGCTTATGGCCAAAACGAACAAATCCTTCGTGATCAAATCAAAATCTATGTAGATGAGATTACTGCTCTTGTTGGCGACTTTGTTGTAACTTCAGAGGATAAGCCTCTGGAGAAAGCTATAATGGATTTCATGAAGGAGAGGAACCTGACAGTGGCTGTTGCAGAGAGTTGTACAGGAGGTTTCCTTTCACAGCTTTTTACCCAACATCCAGGATCAAGCGAGGTATTTATGGGAGGAGCAGTAACCTATTCCAATCAATTGAAACAATCCGTATTAGGCGTCCCGTTAAACACCCTAGAGCAATTTGGGGCAGTAAGCGAGGAAACAGTAAGGGCAATGGCGCTTGGTGCACTCAGCAATTTTGAGCCAGACTACAGTATTGCAATTTCAGGAATTGCAGGTCCCGGTGGTGGAACTGAAGAAAAACCCGTTGGAACAGTTTGGGTAGCAGTGGCAGGAAAAAGGAAAGTAGTTACAAGTAAATTTCAGTTTGGAAGCAGAAGACAGCAAAATATTGAACGCTCTGCAATTAATGCCTTAATTATGCTCTTTAAATTACTTAAGGAAGAGCATGTGTAAGTGTTAAAAAGATTTATTTTTGCACCCTACTTTATTCAATAATATGGCTCAATTCGAATTATTGCTTCCGAAAATGGGAGAGAGCGTAGCTGAAGCTACCATCGTTAAATGGCTTAAGCAGCCAGGAGACACCATAAAGGAAGACGAAGCTGTGGTTGAAATTGCGACAGATAAAGTCGATTCAGAAGTGCCGTCGCCGGTAGCCGGAGTTTTAGTTAGTCAGCTTTATCAGCATAATGATGTAGCTCAAATAAACTCTGTTATCGCGATCATCAGAACAGAAGGAGAGGATAAAGAAGAGAAAAAAGTTGAAGAAGTTTTCAATAATCCTCCTGTGATTAAGGACCTTCCTGGGGCCGATGTAATGATTCCTAATAATTCAGGAAGCTTTAAAACTTCAGAACAGAAATCCCCTGCTCCTAAACAAGGAATCCGTTTTTATTCCCCTCTGGTAAGAAGTATAGCTACGGAGGAAGGCCTTTCCCAACAAGAGTTAGATGGTATTGAAGGAACTGGTGCGGAGGGTAGAGTCACCAAGCAGGATGTGCTTGAATTTGTTAAATCAAAAAAATCTGGTCAATCTTCTTCTGCAAAAGCGGAAGTAAACCAAACAAACGCAATTACGGAAGGGCCCACCACTTTCCAGGAATACCAATATCCCATCGAAAGAAGCGTATCAAAAGAGCACCAGCCAATGATAACCATTGGACCAGGTGATGAAATCATAGAGATGGACCGTATGCGCCGATTGATTTCAGAGCACATGGTAATGAGTAAGGAAGTTTCTGTTCATGTTACTTCTTTTGTTGAAGCAGATGTCACCAACCTTGTTAAATGGCGGGATCGGATAAAATCATCTTTTGAGAAAAGGGAAGGCCAAAAGATCACCTTCACACCTGTTTTTATCCAGGCAGTAGCAAAGGCTATAAAGGATTTTCCGCTTATCAATGTCTCTGTAGACGGCACAAGGATCATAAAGAAGAGAGATATAAATATTGGGATGGCTGCTGCTCTTCCAAGTGGAAATCTTATTGTTCCGGTAATTAAGAACGCAGACCAGCTAAACCTGGTAGGTCTTACAAGAGCGGTTAATGACCTTGCACAGCGTGCTCGCAGCAATAAACTGCAGCCAGATGAAGTGAAGGACGGAACTTTTACTATTACCAATATAGGCCCCTTCGGCAATATCATGGGAACGCCCATGATTAATCAGCCCCAGGTTGCAATCCTTGCAGTAGGTAGTATACAGAAAAAACCTGCAGTATTAGAAACCGAGCATGGGGATGTGATAGCTATAAGACATAAAATGTACTTATCGATGTCATACGACCACCGGGTGGTAGATGGAGCTCTTGGAGGAAGATTCCTTAAACGAGTTGCGGATTACCTTGAAACCTGGGATGTTAACGAAGAAATTTAGATCATTATAAATATCAAAGGGAGAGCTTTCTCCCTTTTTTCATTCTAACTCTTCTGCCTTTTTTTCCTCTATTTTCGCCACAATGCGGTTTTTCTTTAAATCGATCCTGATCATAGCATAAAGGCTCATATAGATATTCGCTATCCAAACCAGTGAAAAGCCTCCTATAATGTAACCCCTCCAATCGTCGAATAGAAGCTGATAGTTAGTCATTATAAGAAATAGTGCTGTAACGTAGTGTGAGAAGCAATACTCGCAGGTAAACAGATAGAAGAATTTCCTTTTCAAAAGATGCCTGCTTTTCTGGGATTTCTCAACGCAGAATTCACGAGGCTCCCTGAAAACTTCCTCATGGGTTACAGTCCAGGCTACGCAGGCAATTGGTATTGCCAGTAGAAATAATCTGATAATTGAATCTGAGTCGTCCATCTCATCTAGTACAAAAGACATGGGCAATTGTTTAGTCAGGATAGTGTTGCAAAAAACATTTCTTGGGATATCGAACATCTTGAGGATTAACCTGTTTGAAAGCAAATCATTCTTTATAAAATGTTAATTCTATCGCTCTCTGTATGAACCGATTCGTTAAAGTAAGCCTTATCATCCTTGGGGTTTTTACAGTTTTGATCTTAATCATGTGGCTTGGGGTGGCAGCTTACGTTACGATAAACAAGAAGGAGATCTTAGAGAAGGTGACCGAGGAAATAAATCAGGATATCCGTGGGCAACTAACCATAGAAAGTATGGAACCTTCTTTAATTCAGGGCTTTCCTGGAGTGGCAGTATCTCTGAAGAATGTTTTGCTCAGGGATAGCCTATACAAAGACCACAAGCACGACCTGTTACGGGCCCGCCAGATCTACGTAGCAATAAATTCATTTTCCTTACTCAAGGGAAAGCCAACATTTCAATGGATGAAAGTTGAAGATGCGGCCATTTACCTATATACGGACAGCCTTGGCTATAAGAATACTGAAATTTTTAAATCCTCTGGGAAAGGTGGGAGTGGGAAGCCTGGAAACAAATTCAATAGAATTGAGCTTAGGAACGTGAGGTTTGTTTATGATAACAGGTTAAAAGATAAGCTTTTTGATTTTTCTATCAAAGATTTTAAGGGTAGGGTAAAGTACTATCCTAAAAACTGGAAGGCAAAGGTGAAGATAAACACTCTGGTGAGTTCTCTTACTTTCAAAAGCCGTAAGGGGAGTTTTATAAAGAACCAACAATTACAGGCAAATTTGGATTTAAATTACGATCATGAGAGCCATATATTAAGTATTCCCTCTCAAAGAATCAAAATAGGAGGAGCTCCACTCAACTTGGGAGGAGAATTTTCTTTTGCCCCCAATAGCTCAGCTTTTTCCCTTAATATAAAAGCTTCATCAATTACATATCCTAAAGTTCTTACACTGCTCACCCCTCAAATTTCGAAAGTCTTAAAACGTTATGAGATCGCGGAAGCTTTCTCAACTTCAGCTTCCATTCGTGGAAAACTGAAGGGCGCCGATACTCCTCTTGTAAATGTTAACTGGGCCGTCAAAAATAGCCGCATAGCTCTTACTGGAGAACTTATTGACAAATGTACCTTCACTGGCGCTTATTCTAACGAAGTAGTGAGAGGAAAGCCAAGGACAGATCCCAACTCTATGATAATCCTGCGCAATTTCAAGGGAAATTGGAGAGGTATCCCATTCAGCTCAGATTCATTAAAAGTTTTCAATTTAAAGTTTCCTGTTCTTCAAGGGCGCTTCGTTTCCAACTTCCCGCTTAAACAATTAAATGAAGCATCCGGCTCAGAGACCTTTCTTGCAAATAGAGGTACTGCTAGTATAAATTTGTTTTATAAAGCCCCACTAAATTCAAACAGTATTATAGAGCCGTTTATTTCCGGCACAATTGATATTCGTAAGGGAGAGTTGAATTACGTACCAAGAGATCTGCTTTTTAAAAACGTGAATGGCCAGTTGAAGTTTCAGGGACAGGACCTATATCTGAGGAACTTTGTTGTGCAGACGGCTTTTAGTAGGCTTAACATGCAGGGAACGGTTAAGAATTTTGTCAACTTTTATTACACCGATCCTAAGAAGATCCTACTTGACTGGAATATTTCCAGCCCTCAGATAAATTTAAAGGAGTTCCTGGCTTTCCTTGCAGCCAGGAAACAGATTAAAGGAAAATACCGCAAAAATAAAATTGGCAGATTATTCCGGCAATTGAACAACGTTCTTGATGAAGCAAGTGTGCATCTTGAGTTGAAATCAGATAAACTGCTTTATAAGAGATTTGCGGCAACCAATACACATGCTAACTTGAACCTAAACCAAAACGGAATAATTATTAGAGATGTGAGTTTAGAGCATGCCGGTGGAAAACTGAATATTAGCGGGAGTATTGATCAGAAAGCGGTTCGTATAAATCCAATAGCAGTAGTGTCCAGGCTCCAGAATGTGGATATTCAACACCTGTTCTATGCTTTTGAAAATTTTGGGCAGCAGAGCATTACAAGTAAAAATATAAAGGGGAAGTTTTCGGCTCTGGTAAATGTAAAGGGCTTGATGAATCAATCTGGGACTATCGTACCACGGTCTTTTAAAGGTAAAATAGATTTTAAGCTAAGAAACGGAGCCTTAATCGGATTTGCACCAATGGCAAAAGTTGGTAGAATTGCTTTCCCCAACCGGGATTTTTCTAATATCACCATCGGTAATCTTTCTAACACACTTATTGTTAAAGGTGATAAAATTGTAATTCCACAAATGACCGTGATGACTAGTGTTTTAAACATGATTGTGGAGGGAACTTATGGAATTCAAAGTGGCACAAACATCGGTTTACAGATCCCTTTGAGGAACCCCGAAAGGGACAAAGATCTTCCCGATAGCTTAAAACAGAAGCGTATTAAAAGAGGGATCGTGCTTAATCTGACTGCTTCGGATGATGAGAACGGGAACCTGAAGGTAAAGCTCGGTAAGAAAGACGATGATGAAAAAGAGGATGAGAAAGAAAAAGATAAGACTAAATCAGCCCGTGAAAGCCGCCGGGAGAAGAAAGCAGCACAGGATAGTTTAAAGAGATGAGTATTAATACGTAGTATAAAATTTCCATTAAGAAGGATATAAATATCAAAATAGAACCATTTTAAATTAAGAATACGACAAAATCCTAATTGTAACAACCTTGATAATTATTTAAAGCAGCGTACTTTTACATCAATTGTTGGATCACCAGAATCAAGACAAAATGGATGTAGAAATTCTTTCAAGAATACAATTCGCATTTACCATCTCCTTTCATTATATCTATCCACCTTTAAGTATTGGACTCGGTCTGGTAATGGTCGCGATGGAAGGCCTTTATCTGAAGACCGGAAACAAGCTTTACGAGAACATGACTAAGTTCTACACTAAGATCTTTGCTCTGATTTTTGGAATAGGGGTAGCCACGGGTATTGTAATGGAGTTCGAGTTCGGAACCAATTGGGCAACTTACTCAAAATATGTTGGAGACGTATTCGGTTCAGCTCTTGCTGCTGAAGGTATTTTTGCTTTTGCCCTAGAATCGGGCTTCCTGGGCGTATTACTTTTTGGCTGGAATAAAGTGAGTCCCCGTGTTCACTTCTTCTCTACGGTAATGGTAACCCTTGGCTCTATGTTTTCGGCAATATGGATTGTGGTAGCCAACTCCTGGCAGCAAACCCCAACAGGGTATAAAATAGAAGGCGAAGGTTTAGCTGCCCGAGCAGTGATCACCGACTTTTGGGAAATGGTTTTCAATCCATCCTCCATACAACGGGTATCGCATGTTTGGATCGGTTCTTTTATAGCAGGAGCTTTCCTGGTCTTAAGTATAAGTGCTTATTACATCCTACGGAAAAAACATCTTCCTTTCGCAAGGTCCTCTTTTAAAATAGCTCTTTGTGTTGCTACTGTTTCCTCTCTCTTGCAGTTAGTTGCGGGGCATGCTTCTGCAGATGTAGTAGCCGAACATCAACCTGCAAAACTTGCTGCCTTGGAGGGACACTTCGAAAAGGACAAGGCTGCTGATATGTACCTCTTGGGTTACATAGATACAAAGAACAAAAAGACGGTAGGATTAAATATTCCAGGCGGCTTAAGCTTTTTAACTCATGGTGATTTTAAAGCTCCTGTAAAAGGTCTTAATAACTTCCGTCAGCAAGATCAGCCCCAGGCCCTGAACGTCGTTTTTCAAACCTACCATCTCATGATAAGCATTGGAATGTTTATGATCGCCCTAACTCTTTTCGCTTGTTGGCATTGGTACAAAGACTCTCTTTTTGAGAAGAAATGGTTGATGCATGTTTTTATGTGGTCAGTATTCCTTCCTCAGCTTGCTAATCAGGCTGGTTGGTTCGCCGCCGAGACAGGCCGGCAGCCATGGGTTGTATATGGTCTTTTACGGACTTCAGACGCTTTATCTCAGGCGGTAAAAGCTGAGCAAGTTGTCTTTTCTCTGATCTTGTTCTCAGTGGTTTATACGCTTCTTTTTGCATTGTTTATTTATCTGCTGAATAAAAAGATAAAGCACGGGCCGAGTCATCCGGAGGAAGACATTGACCACAGTCCGCAATTAAAAAGTATGGCAAACGAATTAGGTTACACAAAATAATGGCTACAATTTTTGGACTTGATTATCAAACCCTTTGGTTCCTCGTAATTGGAGGTGTATTTACAGGCTATGCTATTTTAGATGGATTCGATCTCGGAGCAGGAGCCTTGCATTTATTTTTTAATAAGGAAACCAGCAGAAGAATAGCCTTGAATGCTATTGGTCCTGTTTGGGATGGCAACGAGGTCTGGCTGGTAATAGGAGGAGGGGCTTTATTTGCAGGATTTCCCGGTGTGTACGCTGCTGTTTTTTCTGCATTTTATGTGCCTTTCATGCTCTTTCTAACTGTTCTTATTTTTAGAGCGATCTCTATCGAATTTAGAAGCAAGGAAGCAATGCCCTGGTGGCGTAAAATGTGGGATGTTTGTTATTGCTTGTCTAGTGCCACGATTGCCTTCTTGCTAGGAGTTGTGTTGGGAAATCTATTGTTAGGGATACCAATCGATGATAAGGGGAACTTTACAGGCACCCTTGCCTATTTTCTTAATCCTTACTCAGTAATGGTAGGTATTACCACACTCGCTTTGTTTATGATGCATGGAGCCATCTATCTTGTTATGAAAACAGAAGACCGGTTATATGCAAAGCTTACAGTGATGGTTAGGAATACTACAATCTTTTTTTCGATATCAATATTGCTGTTAAGCTTCTACACCCTATTGTATATCCCTCACCTTTCAAACGCCATCAGGAATAATAGCTGGATGTTCTTCATTCCGGTAGCAATGGTCTTTGCTATTGCCAATATTACAAGGATGGTTGCAAAAAGACAATATCGTTTTGCATTTGTATCCTCCAGCATTACAGTAAGTTTATTATTGATCATTGTAGCTGTAGAGCTGTACCCGAACATGGTTATTTCCACCGCCAGTCCAGCGTATAACCTAACCGTATATAATTCTGCCTCTTCAGAAAAATCTCTCGGAATCATGTTGTTAGTGGCTGCAATTGGGGTTCCACTAGTGATTGCCTATACTACATTTGTATTCTGGACTTTCAAAGGGAAGGTAAAGTTAGACGAGATGAGTTATTAAGAAGGATAGGAAAAAAAGAGAAAAGGTACCGGTTAATTCCGATACCTTTTAAAGTCAACTTGTTTGCCTGCGGCACCTGTGTATTTAACTTTACAAGAGCTGGCACCTGCTACTATAGCAAGAACCAGGAGAGCGTAAATCAATTTCATAGTCGAAGTTGATTCAAAAATAATAAAACGATACTTAATTAAGTGTAGTTTTATATTTTTAATAAAATTGTGAACATAAAGACTAAAAGTATAAAGTAAATTTCCCGGATAAATATATATTCAACTGCTCTTCCACCAATTCTCCCATGGAATTACATCTCCTGAAAATATCCTGTTTATGAAAATCTGCAAGATCAGATCCAAGCTGTTTCACTTTTCCCACAGGTGAAATTTCGTCCTGTTTCATTGCTTTTAATATATCTGCTAACCGATAGTGCACTAGTTTAGCCCGGTTCTTGATCAAGCTTCGTTCTTCTTCCTGGTACTGTCTCATGGTTTTTTTGTCCATATGCTCGATACCCAGACTGACCAGAGGGTTATTTTCTTTGAAGAAATGAGGCAAATAGAACTGCCTTCTTCCTTCATAGGATTGCTGGTCAAAGTCGATCGCTCTAATTCTATATTGATTTCCTTCTATGTCGGGAGTGATGTGTACGACATAGTTGTAAGAACGCATGTCTCCCAATAATCTGATAAAGCATCTTTCGTTGAACTTTACAAACTCTTTACAGATCCTGATTTGATTGAACTTGGAAGTGTTTATCCTTTGACGGATAAATAAGTCGCCAGGCAGACCAGAAATGTGTTCTTCAATAAGTGTATGATTATCCGTTAAGTAGGTCAGACGATTAGGGGAAAGGATATGTTCAAGTTCTAATCCATAAACCCTTGACGCATCTGCAACCTTCACGTAGAAATAGTCATAGTTATCGTTAAACTTATTAATCACTCTAATTCTGAAGGGCTTTGAATTTCCAAACGTACAGTAGTCGATCTGTGCAATCTGCAAATGGTCCATTACTTCCATATCCCCCGCCGCATTCATTAATGCATAGATATAGGTAAGGTTTGGAAAAAGCTCATTCATCTCGCTCTGATCATAATAAACCGTTTGCCACAAGGTGTCGTTCCCATTCTTATCGAGTAGGGGAACACTCATCTGAAAACGCAGCAGATCAGAATATTGTACCGGCAGTTTAACTTCACGGTTATATTTAAGAAGGTATTCCCTTAAGATATCCCTAACAGCGTAGAAAAATTTCTTTTTAGAGGGAATATCAAGTCTAGATTCGTAGTCAGACATACTTTTTATTTTCTTCTACAAAGGACGAACCTCGCTCGCCGGTTATAAATGATATACGTTATTTATTAAAATGATTCACGAGTACACCAGCTATTCCTTGTCTTGCTCATTTTCTTCATCCTCCTCTTCTTCCTTATATTCAAGAATTTCCTTTCCCAGCATTTGAGCTTCTTCATTTTCTTCAAATATTGGGTTGTCGGTATCTGGATCTATGGTTATCCAATGGCTCTCGGTATCTTTTTGAATTTTAAGATATTCCTGACCTTCAAGAAAGATCGTATAGATGTCGTCTTCTTCAGGAAAGACAGCATATGTAAAGCCTTGTAATTCGATGTCAAATGGTTCTTTCATTTTATTGTGGTATTAATATATATAGATTGTTATATAATTTATTGAACGGGTTAAAGTTTGCAAAATTAGTTTAGTAAATTGAGGTATGACAAAAGCATTTTTCAAAGTACCCTCCCCTAAAAACGAACCGGTTTTAAATTACGCTCCCGGAAGTGTTGAAAGGGTAAAAATAAAGGAAGCTCTGGAAAGGGCTTACCAAATGAATGTTGATCTCCCGATGTATATAGGAGCAGAGGAGGTTCGGACTGGAGATCGGATTGCGATTACTCCACCACATAATCATGCTCAAATTCTCGGATATTATCATAGAGGAGGAACTGGTGATGTAGAGGAAGCGATTATCTCGGCCCTCGAGGCGAAGGAAGAATGGGAAAACCTGCCATGGGAGCAACGGGCAGCTGTTTTTTTAAAGGCAGCTGATCTTATAGCCGGACCATACAGGTATGAAATTAATGCCGCTACCATGCTTGGCCAATCGAAGAACGTGTACCAGGCTGAAATCGATTCTGCATGTGAACTGGTTGATTTCCTTCGATTTAATGTGCAATATATGGCTGATATTTACACTCAGCAACCGCCCGTTTCACCTGAGGGGTCGTGGAACCGGGTGGAGCAAAGGCCGTTGGAAGGATTTGTTTTTGCACTAACTCCCTTTAACTTTACTGCTATTGCCGGTAATCTTCCTTCTTGTGTAGCATTGATGGGAAACGTTGTGGTTTGGAAGCCTGCCGATACTCAAATATATTCTGCTGCAGTAATAATGAAGGTTTTCAAAGAAGCAGGCCTACCTCCGGGCGTGATTAACTTAATATATGTTGACGGTCCAGAGGCTGGTGAGGTTATCTTCAAACATCGTGATTTTGCTGGTATTCATTTCACAGGGTCAACCGCAGTATTCCAGAAAATATGGAAGACTATTGGTGAAAACATCCATTTATATAAGAGCTATCCACGAATAGTGGGAGAGACAGGAGGAAAAGATTTTATACTGGTACACTCGTCAGCTAATGCTAAAGCCTCCGCAACAGCTTTAGTTCGGGGTGCTTTTGAATACCAGGGACAAAAATGCTCTGCCGCATCAAGGGCATATATCTCCGAATCCTTATGGCCGGAAATAAAAGAATTTTTGTTAGAAGACTTACAAAGTATTACAGTTGGACCAGTAGAAGATTTTAAAAATTTTGTAAATGCTGTAATTGACGAAAAGTCATTTGATAAAATCGTCAGCTATATTGAAAAAGCGAAAGCTGACCCTGATGTGGAAGTCTTGTTTGGTGGAGAATACGACAAGAGTCAGGGATATTTTATTCAGCCAACAATAGTTCTCGTCCATCGGCCTGATTATGTAACGATGTGCGAGGAGATATTTGGTCCTGTATTAAGTATTTATCTATACCCAGATGAAGAATATACTTCTATTTTAAAAGTAATTGATTCAACGTCTCCCTACGCACTAACTGGGGCTGTGCTGGCTACAGATCGATATGCTATTCAGACTGCCACTTATGCACTACGCAACGCCGCGGGAAATTTCTATATAAATGATAAATGTACGGGTGCAGTAGTTGGACAGCAACCTTTTGGTGGAGCAAGAGGTTCAGGAACTAACGATAAGGCAGGAGCAATGCTCAACCTATTGCGATGGGTATCACCACGAACAATCAAAGAAACGTTCAATCCGCCCAAAGATTTCAGGTATCCTTTCCTTGGTTCAGAGAACGAACATTAAATCTATAAAAAAAGGGAGCACTCTTCAACAGTGTTCCCTTCTTTATATGTATTTATCCGTTACGATTTATCCGCGGTCTTTTTGGTTTTCCTGGACCAGATCCAGATCCTGAATCATTGTTATTACGATTTGATCTGTAATCATTGTTGTTATTATAGCCTGAACCCTGACTGTTATAGCCTCCGTTGTCACGGTTGCCATATCCACTATTTTGATTGCCATAACCACTGTTCTGGTTACCATAACCATTATTTTGATTACCGTATCCATTACCATTATTACGGTTGCCATAGCCGCCGCCGCTACCATTTCCGTTACCTTGGTTTCCATAACTTCTGTTCTGGTTACCGTAGCCTCCACCGCCATTATTCGACCGGTTTGAACCGTAGTTTGATTTTCCGTAACCATTACCTGGTTTGCCCTTATTGTAACCCTGGGTTTTAGGCTTCCACTGCACTTTCTGGGCTCTTTCTCTTTGAGGCTGAACTTCCGGTTTAGGTTTAGGCTCTTCAACAACAGCATGCTTAACGCTGATCACATCTTCATCGATGGAACCCTCGTGAAGGTTTTGTATAGCAAGGTCAGCTGTCTCTTTACTGTCCATGTCAACGAAACCAAATCTTCTGCTTATTCCTGTTCGTTTGTCTCTGACAATTTTAACGGCTTCAACTAGCCCAAATGCCTGAAATATTTCTTTTAATTCTTCTTCTTCTAGATCGCGGGGGAAACCTCCTACAAAAACTCTTGACATAATTTAATAACAATGGTGGTAGATTATGTAAATATAAAGTTGCTACCTACTTTTTTACGATAAACCCTGGATTTGAGATACAAGGCTTGAGATATAAATGCAAAGATCTTAAAAAAGACTTACTAGCCTTAATTTTTTTTCAAAATTATTCTAAAAACTGGATTTAAGTATTGACTAATGTGTTTTAGCAAGACGCTTAGATATTTATTAAACTCTAAACAAATATATTCAAATTTTATTGCTGCAACATTAATATTTTACAAAAAAATATTCAGCTTTCAAATCACCTTTTTTGCACCATAACGCAGTTATTCAGATGCATTCTTTAATAGAAGATGAAATAATACAAAAGGTTTCAGTCAGAAAAATAATTTATAGAAACCGGTTTCATTATTATTCTTCCGGGAAAAATAGAGCCTTTAGTTCGGTTGCATCGTCTGGTTTCATTTTTCCGGCAAGCATAAGCCTTAATTGCCGTCTTCTTAAAGCACCATCATAAAGCTGCATTTCTTCTTCAGTTTCTGGCACAACTTCCGGAATACGAAGTACTTTACCGCTGGTATCCTGCGATACGAAGGTATAGAACGCTTCGTTGCTTTTTGTTTTTACACCTGAAATGTTCTCTGTCCAAACAACAAGTCTTACCTCAAGTGAACTGTGGAAGGCGCGTGTAACCTTAGCTTTTATAGTAACAACATCTCCTAATTTAATTGGCTGTTTGAAAGATACATTGTCGACAGAAACAGTGGCAGCAATACTGTTGCAATGTTTCTGTGCCGAAATTGAGGCAGCTATATCCATCCACTGCAATAAACGCCCCCCCATTAAATTATTTAGTGCATTGGTATCGTTAGGCATAACCAATTCATTCATTATGGTTAACGATTCCTCAGCAGTCTTTGAAATTATACTCATTTGAAACAAAGGTAGGTTAATTGTGAATCCTTACAATAAATCTCCCCACAAATTTAAGACTTGTGTGATAATTGCCAAGGAAATTAAGTAAAAGAATAAGAAGAGTTCTTGAATATTAAAAAACTAAAACATCGGTCAAATGGTATTTTGTAGTAAGTTTTACTGTTATGAATGAAGCAATAATTAATTCAGGTGAGGCTGCAGAAGCTACCTGGAAAAAAATAGAACTTGATCTGCTAAAGGAAGACGTATTAGATTATGAAGCTGTAATTCCTACAAAGGGAAGAGAAGTAATTTTGGATATAGACGTTGATTTGGGAGGAGGTTTTGAAGGAGGTTATGCAAGTACTTCGTTCAGCACAATGCTTCCCCATAGTACAGAATTTCGGTTTGCAGTGCATAGAGAAGACTTTATTGATGAAATAGGAAAGTTTTTCGGAATGCAGGATGTGAAGATAGGTGATGAGGTTTTCGACAAACGAATGTTGGTGCGGACAAATGATGAAAAGACTGTAAGGTCAGTGTTTAGTGATGAAGATGTGCGAAAGACACTTTTATCAATTCATAACTTCTCTCTAGGTATTCATACTCATCACGTATCCGGAGTAAAAGAGCCATTTTTAGAGTTATTTATAGAGGACGAGGCTATAACCGATATTGGAACTTTAAAAAATCTGTTCTCGGTATTTGAACTAATATTGAATAGAGTGGAAGGGATATAAATCTAAATCCGGCATTTGAAAATAACAAAGCCTTTGCATCAAAGATGCAAAGGCCCTACGAGGCAAAATATCTTTTTCTTTAGGTTCAATTGAAACAGATCATCTGCTTACTTGCAAAGGTAAGTATTTCTTTTTATAAATTATGTTATAGTCATCCTTTTAAGCTTCCGGTTGGATTTCTTACCTAAAGGGTAGGTGAACCAGCAATTATTAATACCCGCTGCCCGTTACCGGGTAAAATCATTACTTTTGCCCCGTGAAAGTTCCGGCATTAAAAGACATTACGATTTTTGAAAACGATGATTTAGTTGTCGTAAATAAACCCCCATTTATTAGTTCTCTTCATGAACGGGAAGGGGGAGATATCAATATGCTAAACATTGTGAGAAAGTCGGTTCCTGATGCCCAAATTTGCCATAGGTTAGATAAGGAAACTTCAGGATGTTTGATCATAGCAAAGAATCCTGAAACCTACCGTTTCATTTCCATGCAGTTTGAGCATAGACAGATAAAGAAAGTGTATCACGCTGTTGTTGATGGAACCCACGTTTTTAATGATCTGGAAATAGACCTGCCTATTCTCAATCTTGGAAACAAGAACGTTTCCATCAATAAACTTGAAGGGAAGCAAGCTCAAACCATATTCAATTCCATCAAATACTTCAAGCATTACACTCTTATTGAATGCCAGCCTATCACGGGAAGAATGCACCAGATTCGGATCCATCTCGCTACTCAACGAGCTTCAATATCAGGAGACGACATGTATGGAGGTAAGCCTGTCTTTTTATCTCATCTGAAACGTGGATATCATTTGGGGAAAGATCAGGAAGAGTTGCCAATAATGAAGCGTTTTGCTCTACATGCCAAGGAGCTAACCTTTAAGATAAATGAGACTGAGGTTGTAAAAATTGAAGCACCTTATCCAAAGGATTTTGCTACTCTGGTTAAGTTACTTGAAAAACACGATGCCTAAGTTTCGGTTTACTGCCTATTAGAGGCCATTATCTTCTTATTAAAGCTGACGATCAGCTTGAAAAGGTCCTCAAACTCGGTCAATGGTAGTGTTTCAGCTTTATCATATACATCATGATAAGCCTTTATTCCTCCATTAGTGTATATGAAAAATGAAGGTATCCCAATCTCGCTGAACCAGTAATGGTCGCTATTAGCAGCTTTTCCCCTTGGTGTTATTTTGCTGAGATACTTTGTTTCATCGTTAACCTTATTAAGTAAGGCGAACTCGTTTTTGAACACGGATGCATTAACTACTGTGATCCCTTCTTCGCCTGTTCCTGTTAAATCAAGATTTATAAGGAAGCGGATTTTTTTCAAATCAATCATAGGATTTTTGGAAAAATACGCTGATCCTAAAAGTCCCGCTTCTTCTCCCGAGAAGCAGATAAAACCAATGGAATAGTCCGGACTGTTTTTTGAATAGTATTTTGCCAGGTTAAGTAAAAGGCTAATACCACTTCCGTTGTCATTGGCACCGGGAAAATAAACCTCCTGCCCCATGCCGCCTAAATGATCGTAGTGTGCGGTTATAAGAATGAGCGAATCAGGCTTTTTACTGCCCTTAATAATACCACAGATGTTGCTTGCCGGAAAGCTCTCGATAAATTTATTCTCAATGCTGACGCTATAAGATTCGGGTTTGTCTTCTAATAGCTTATGGTCGATAAAAATTGAAGTGTTTGTTGCTTGTTCGCCAGCTACCGACCAGGTTAACTTTTTTAGGAAGGAGATTTGGAGGCGGTTTTGAGGATCCATATAATGAATGCTATCCCTCATAAGAAGCTTTCCTGATGCTTTTAATCCTGCACTTTCAGGACTAACTATAAAATCAATTCCGGCTCTTAATTTTTTACCATTCAATTCCAGCATCATATCTCCGGGAAAGGTATTTACTGGAAATGAATACTTTTGAAGGAAGCCAGAGGATGACATGGGTGCAACGTCCCATTTTTTAAACTCTTTTACAATAAATTCACGAGACTTGTCCAATCCGTCCTTTATATATCCCCGCCCGAAATATCTTTCAGAAGTTAGTTCTTCAATAATTCTTTGTGCATAGGCCTTGTCTTGTGCTATTAGTGACAGACTGGATATCAGGAGAAGAAGAGTGCTGGATAGTGCCTTCATAACGAAGCTAAATATAATCGTATTTCTTAACAGGAAAACTAAGATCTCAAAACAACCGTCACAGAACATGAAAGCAAAGTGAAAGATATTTTTTCACGTAAAACAAAATCCGGTTAAAAATATGTTTCTTGTAAACCTTAAATTTTAACTTAGAAAAACAGTATGAGTACATCATCAAAAAAAACAAGGATTGTTGTAATAGGAGTTGGCGCAGTTGGCTCAACTACTGCCTATACATTATTACTACGCCATAGGATGGATGAGCTGGTTTTGCTAGACGCAAACATGGATAAGGCCAGAGGAGATGCTCAGGATATGAACCACGGTTTGCCTTTTGTTGGAAAGGTAAAAGTATGGGCCGGAACCTACGAAGATTGTAGGGAGGCTGACATTGTAATTATTACTGCAGGAGCCGCTCAAAAGCCTGGAGAGTCAAGGACCGATCTTTTAAAGCGAAATGTTGCGATATACGAGAGTATAACTACTGAGGTTCTTAAATATAACGAACATGGTATTTTACTGATTGCTTCTAACCCTGTTGACGTAATGAGTTATTTTACCTTGAAAAAGTCAAACTGGCCTGTAAACCGGGTAATAGGTTCAGGTACTTTACTTGATAGTGCTCGTTTCAGATATTTAATAGGCGAGAAATTAAATGTAGATGCAAGAAGTGTACACGCTCATATCGTTGGGGAGCATGGCGATTCTGAACTTCCATTATGGAGCCTGTCAAATATTGCGGGTAGCCAACTTTCTCTATCAGAAGAGGATAAATCAGAAATTTTTGAGGATACCAAAAATGCTGCTTATCAAATTATAAATTCAAAAGGTGCTACATACTATGCTATTGCTCTTGCACTTGATCGGATCTGCGTGGCAATACTGAGGAATGAGGGAGCGGTATTAAACGTTTCTACATTATTGCAGGATTATCACGGAATTTCGGATGTGTTTTTAGGTGTTCCTTGTATTGTTGACAGAACCGGAGTTCGCGAAGTGCTTCATGTTACCCTAAATGAGCAAGAAAAACAACAACTTACTGCATCAGCAGATAAACTGAAAGAAATAATTAAGTCGGTAGAATTATAAGGATTAAAATTCACAAACCTATTTAAATGAAAAAAGCTTGTGGCAGATCCAGCTAGAATACTGCATTACAGGCTTTTTTCAAAATTTTCAAAATCTTTAGCCAGTCGAAACCTTTTGTAATCATTGGAGGTAAAAGGGAAATTGGTGCTTTGGTCGCATATTTGCTTTTAATGGGATAGAAATGTGAGAATAGGGGACAAGCTAAATACTAATGAGCTTGGCATTTCTAAATTATTTTTAAAAGCTCTCTTACTAAAATATGCAGCGTTTATCCGGATTGGATTATCTTAGGGGGATCAGTGCGCTAGGGATTATGTTGTTCCACTTCAAATTATGGAACTATGGAATTGAACCATCAGAAAGTGTCTTTACAAGAATTGGCATGTACGGTGTTTCAATTTTCTATGTGCTTAGCGGTTTAACGTTATATCATGTTTATAATGAGAAGCTTAATAGTAGTTTAGAGTCTATTCTAAGTTTCTATGGAAAGCGCATTTTAAGGATCTTTCCTTTAATGTGGCTTTCTTCAATCCTTACCATTCTTATAGAAAAACGCTTTCCTGATACCTCACTTTTGTTCTCGAACCTCAGTGGTTTATTTGCCTTTTACAACTGGGCAAATACAATTACTTATGGTGCCTGGTCTGTAGGTAACGAGCTTTCTTTTTACCTTGCATTTCCATTCTTAATCCTCTTTTTGAAGCGTTGGAATAAGTTGTATTACGCCTTACTTGTTCTTTCTTTTCTAATTATGGTGTACTTTGCATTCAACGTAATTAGCCCAAGTGTGGAATTTATTCAACAGTGGGACCTGTACACAAACCCTTTAAATCAGTTCTTCCTTTTTATTTCTGGGGTCGGTTTAGGCGCATTACTTAAAAAGATGGATATCCTAAGTATTCAGGCAAAAGTAGTACTGGTAATTTCATTGCTTGTTTTTAGCTTATACCCCACATCCGGAGACAGGGTTCAGCTTGTTGTAGGTGTCAATAGATTAGTCTTCGCTATCGCCTCTGTAGGGATTTGTGCCGGTATTTATAAAAGTAATTTCAGGCTTCCTTCGCTTGTTAACAGGTTCCTGGTCATGCTCGGGCACGCCAGTTATTCAATTTATTTGCTACATCCTTTAGTGTATCGCGTAATTAGTAAAGTATGTTCTATTATTAATAATAAATTCTTCGAAGTTCCTGTTCCGGCAGTGATCTTTATTGCGTCTGCCGCTACGGTTAGTTTTAGTTATTTTGTATATCTGAATTTCGAGACCTTCTTTACCGGACTCGGAAAAAAGTTTCCCGAGAAGGGACGAGTAAAGGTAGCTGGTAAGGTCGCTGTTGCCGACTATGCCGACAAATAATCCAGATCTTCTGATTTAAGACCACCTATCTGTCGAACTATTTGTTTTTTTCGCCGTTGTAATGCTATACACTTAATCGTTCAACCTATGAATAAGTTATTCAGAGCATTAATTGCCGGTTACGGCGCAAAAAAACTAGGAGGAGGTTGTTTTTCTACAATCCTTATATTCGTTCTTCTTTATTGGCTGTTAGGACAGTGCAATGGTCCATCTTATGGTCAGACTCGCACTCGTCAGCACTATTACCTTTTTCAGCATAAATAGTCTTTCAATTCCTAATTACATTTATTTTAGCCACAGTTTTCGGAATCACTAGTTTGATTCCGAAAGCTGTCACGCAAAATATGTCTAATACACATTTAACATTAAGAACAGTAAATGTCACCCGCTATATCACACCTTTACGAGAGGGGGGATCTTTACCAGCAATAGCAGAGGCCGACGATGACTTTTTATATGTCCTGAAATTTCGCGGGGCGGGGCAGGGACCGAGAGCCTTGATCGCAGAGCTGATCGGAGGAGAGATTGCACGGGTATTAGGTTTTAGAATACCTGAATTAGTCTTTGCTAATCTTGATGAGGCTTTCGGCCGTACCGAACCCGATGAGGAAATTCAGGATCTGTTGAAGTTTAGTGAGGGTCTTAACTTAGCTTTACATTATCTCTCAGGGGCAATCACTTTCGACGCAACCGTAACCCAGGTTGATCCAATTCTCGCTTCAAAAATAGTGTGGCTGGACTGCCTGTTAATGAATGTGGATCGCACCGCGAGAAATACAAATATGCTGATGTGGCATAAGGAGTTATGGCTCATTGATCATGGAGCTTCCTTATACTTCCACCACTCCTGGGATAATTGGCGAGAAGCAGCCAAACGTCCTTTTGCCTTTGTGAAAGATCATGTCCTGCTTTCAAAGGCAGCTGAGATCGAAAAGATCGACAAAGAATTTGTGCCAGCTTTAAGCGAACACATAATTCGCGGTATTGTCGCACTGATTCCTGACGAATGGCTGGAAGGCGACTTTTTTGCAACCAAGGAAGAGCATCGGGAAGCTTACATAGAATTTTTACTGATACGAATTGCTAACTCTTTAAACTTTGTAACGGAAGTACAAAATGCAAGACAAAAGTTTATTTGAGTACGCTGTAGTTCGTGTTGTACCGAGAGTTGAACGCGAAGAATTCATCAATGTAGGTGTGGTGATCTATTGTAAGAAGGAGAAGTATCTTCAGGTAAAGTTTTACCTGAATGAGGATCGTTTGAAACACTTGTATCCTGGACTGGATTTGGAAGTTGTGAAGCAAAACCTCTCTTCGTTCGAGAGAATTTGTCAGGGCAGCGGCCACGGGGGATCTATTGCTAAACTGGATGCACCCTCACGTTTCCGCTGGCTTACTGCTACACGCAGTACCGTTATCCAAACATCAAAAGTGCACCCAGGCTTATGTTGCAATGCCGCTGATACCCTTGAAAAATTATTCCAGGAACAAGTTCTCTAGCCTTATTTAATATACACAGTTTTGATATTAACAAATTCCTTTATACCATAACTGCTTAATTCGCGGCCATACCCAGATTGATTTACCCCGCCAAAAGGCAACCGGGGATCGGACTTTACATTGTCATTTACAAAGCTATTACCAGCATTTAAATAATTGGCAGCGATATCCTCGGCCCTTTCAATGTCTCTGCTAAATACAGCGGAGCCGAGTCCGAATACACTATCGTTAGCTATATTTATTGCTTCTTGCTCGTCTTCGGCTATAATTACAGCCGCGACAGGACCGAAAAGTTCTTCTTCATAAGCAGGCATTCCTTTCTTTACTCCTGTTAAGATAGTAGGAGGGTAGAAGGCGTTACTGCCTTCAGGTATAATGCCTCCCAAAATACATTGCGCTCCTTTTGCAATGCTCTTCTCAACCTGTTGATGAAGCTCATCCCGGAGGTCTACACGTGCTTGCGGGCCAACATCTACATTGGGGTCTAACGGATCTCCCATTACTTTGCTTGACATCTTTTCTTTAAATAGCCGGGTGAACTCTTCAGCTACTTCCTTCACAACGATAAAACGTTTGGCTGCAATACAGCTTTGGCCGCTGTTAATTAATCTGCTTTCAGTGCAAACTTTAGCCGCAAGTTCAAGATCTGCATCTTTCAATATAATGTAAGGATCACTTCCTCCAAGTTCAAGTACTGTTTTCTTAAGAAGTGACCCTGCTTTTGTGGCAACTTTTATACCTGCTCCTGTACTTCCTGTTAATGTAACTGCTTTTACTAAGGGATTTTCAATTACCTGATCAACAGCATCACTTCCAATCATTAATGTTTGGAAAAGATTTTCAGGAAATCCAGACTCTCTAACAATTTCCTCTATTGCAAGAGCGCAACCACCCACGTTAGATGAATGTTTAAGGACCCCTGCATTACCAGCCATCAGGGCAGGAGCAACAAAGCGGAACACTTGCCAGAAAGGAAAATTCCAGGGCATAATGGCTAGCACAATACCAATCGGTTTAAAGATTGCGTAACTCTTTCGAGCTTCTGTTTCGATAATTTCAGGTCGCAGGATTTTTTCAGCATTTTCAGCATAGTATTCACAACAACCGGCACATTTCTCAATTTCACCTTCACCCGCTTTTTGTGGTTTCCCCATTTCCAATGCCATCAAACGGCCCAATTCTGTTTTTTTCGATCTCAGAACTGCTGCCATATTCTTCATCAAACTGGCTCTTTCAGAAAAAGAAGTTTCCTTCCATGTTAACCAGGCTTGCTGAGTCTCCCTGATCTTGGAATCTACCTGTTCCCCAGTATCAGGAGTATATGATTTTATAAGTTCTCCGTTTGCCGGATTGATGGATTCTATTGCCATTTATTATTTCGATTTCGTGCTGTCTTTCTTCAGTTTATCTTCAACTTTGTCAGCAGCATTTTCAATTTTGTCGCCAATATTACCGAAACCTTTTTTTACTTTTTCGTTTGTTTTGCCCACCCAGGACGCCATGGAATCCAATCGGGCCTGAGGAGAAGTCATGATAGCATAAACGGTGTCAGCTCTAAAAACTACAGCCCGGCTTGAATCTGTAAAGTTCCAGACTTCGGTTTTATTAATTACATCTTTCTTTTCAGGTTCTCCAACAATGGCCTTTACTTGAGCTTTCGTCATGCCAATCTCTACGCTTGCAAGATCCTTCGCTGGTCTTGAGCAGGCAAAGATGGCAGATATTGAGATGAGTGTTATAAGTTGGGTTTTCATAAGAATTAAATATTTCAGGCTTAACACTTCTAAAAAAGCTTTTGTTTAGTCTGTGCCTCGACTTAGGTCCTGGATTTAAAAGGCATTGGAATTCGAACTTGCTGAAATATTCTTGGCATCAGTAGCAATCTTCGTCTTCCTTAGGAAGATGAAGATCAGACCTGTGTTTTTAAACTCCATGGGTTGTCAGAATAATGCACTGCTTAATAATTGAAAAATAGTTTCCATTAATAAGTTTAATATCTATCTTTGCGGCTCATAAAAATTTTCTAACAATGTACGCAATAGTAAATATAGCCGGACAACAGTTCAAGGTTGCAAAAGACCAACAAATCTTTGTACACAGGCTACAAGGAGAAGAAGGCGCTAGTATTGAATTTGACAATGTATTGTTAGCTGCAGACGGAAGTGATATCAAAGTAGGAGTTCCTGCTCTTCAAGGTGCTAAAGTTTCAGCTAAAATCGTGTCTCATTTAAAAGGTGACAAAGTATTAGTTTTCAAGAAAAAACGTCGTAAGGGATACAAAAAGAAAAACGGTCACCGTCAATTCTTTACTAAAATCCAAATTACAGATATTACTCTATAATTTTTCGATATCGGGGACGTTAGTCCTTACAATAATTAATTGTTGAACCTTATTGGATTAAGATCCAGTTAAAAATATAAAAGAAAATGGCACACAAAAAAGGAGCCGGTAGTTCCAAGAACGGTCGCGAGTCGCATAGCAAACGCTTAGGTATTAAAATTTTCGGTGGTCAGGATGCAATCGCAGGAAATATCATCGTTCGTCAACGTGGTACCAGACACCATGCTGATAAAAACGTAGGTATCGGTAGAGACCACACTTTATTTGCTTTAGTTGATGGAAAAGTAGTTTTCAAAAAGAAAGCAGATAATAAGTCTTACGTTTCTGTACTTCCAGTAGTAGCTGAATAAGAAATAAGAATAAGATATAGAAAAGCCCCACTTTTAGTGGGGCTTTTTTTATGGACTTAACTATACCTGATTCGTACTGACTCTATAGTGAGTCCATAGTAAGTCCATACTGAGTCCGTATTTAACCGGCAATTCACGGACTTACTACAGACTTACAATAGAGTCAAAGTGCACTGGAGGAGAACTTGCTATGCCCCTGCTAATACAAGTCAAGTTGGTTTTTTTAAATTTTAGCGGCCTCCCTATACAGGTTTTGTTTTATTACCTTTGTAAGTATGAAAACGCTCCCAGGTATCATACTTGCATCTAAATCACCAAGAAGACAGGAATTACTTTCGAAAACCGGAATTGAATTCGATGTTGTGCTAAAGGATGTTGATGAGTCTTATCCCGAAGGATTATCACCTGAACAAGTTGCGGTTTTTATTGCAGAAAAAAAAGCAAAAGCATTTGATGAAACGCTGGAGGAGAATGATATCGTTCTAACTGCAGATACAATTGTAGCTATAGACCATCAGATTCTGGGTAAGCCGGAAAATGAAGAGCATGCATTTGAGATGTTATCATTGTTGTCAGGAAGAAAACACGATGTGATAACTGGTGTAGCCTTACTTCAGAACCATCAGATCTATTCATTTGCGGAAACCACAGAAGTTTATTTCCTGCCCTTAAGCAAAGAAGAAATAAGTTATTACATTCAAACCTATCAACCTTTTGATAAAGCAGGAGCCTACGGTATTCAGGAATGGATAGGCTTGGCTGGGATAGAAAGAATTAATGGTTCTTATTCAAATGTTGTTGGTTTGCCTACACACAGGGTTTATGAAGAACTCCAGAAGTTGGTGAAGAACTAATAAGATTCTGCTGATTCTATCAGCAGGCCTTCTTTTAAACTGAAGGTCGACATTTCTACCCTTGATAGTTGCAGCTCCTCTATTATAAATTGAGCAAGAAGTGAAGCGACTACGATCATGTCTGTTCTTACCGGGAGAATAAGGGAATTATTAGCCCGGTCAATATGTGTGGAAGTAATCAAATTTTGAATGACTGTTTGAAGGTGATGAGAGGTAAATACGTGACAATGGGGTTGTTTTTGTAAATTTTTGCCTTCTCCAAATTGATCGACTTCCAAGGCTGCGAAGGTTTCAAAAGCTCCCGCCGAGCCAACAAGTTTTAGGGGCCTGAACTTCCCGGCTATTTCCTTCAACTCCTTTAGTTCCCTTATCAGATGAAGATGGATCAGCTCCTTATCATTTTTATTAATTGGATCTGAATGATGAAAAGTAGCCATTAATTTAGCAGCACCTACAGGATAGCTCCTTTTCCAAAAGATCTCAGCTTGATTGCAAAAGATGAATTCTACGCTGCCTCCTCCAATATCCATTATTAAAGACGATTCATCCAGCTCTACTGCAGCCCTGACACCTTTGTAAATTAATTCTGCTTCGCGATCACCTGGGATTATCCCGATTTCAATACCGGTTTCATTTTTAACCTGAGTGATAAACTCATCCCCATTCGCGGCAGTTCTTAAGGCAGCTGTTCCGTTAGCCCGGATAAGATCAACAGGATAAGAATCAATAATTGATTTAAAAAATCTTAGAGCTTCAAGTCCTCTTTCATATGCTTGTTCTGCAATCAGCCCTTTATTTATTCCACCTTCACCTAATTTTACATGGCGCTGTTCTTCTACATACTTGTGGATTTTCCCATTTTCAACCGAAGCAATCAGTAAATGGAAGGTATTAGTGCCGAGGTCAAGTGCTGCTATTATTTTGCTCATATAAGGACTACTCTTTATAGCTGAACCACTTGATCAATTCCCTATAACTTGCCTTCTTTCCGTACATTAATATCCCTACACGATAGATCCTCGCTGCAATCAGGGTGATCAGTAAGAATCCGCCAACAAGCAGGACCATCGAAAGAATTAACTCCCACACAGGAACACCAAATGGAATTCTGATCATCATGGCAATAGGAGAGGTGAATGGAATTATGGAGAGCCAGAACGCTAGAGGACTATCAGGACTATTAATTACAAAGTTTATGGAAATGATAAAGGTAAAGATCAGCGGCATGGTAATGGGAAGCATGAACTGCTGCGTCTCCGTTTCACTGTCAACAGCTGATCCAACGGCTGCGAAAATGGAGCTGTAAAGTAGAAAGCCAAAGAGAAAATAAAACAGGAAGGTGCCAATAGTATAGCCAAGAGGAATGGAATCTAATGCAGTTATAATGGCAGCACCTTCGTCTACGGGCGAATCATTTTGAATACCTTTTGCAATGATCTGCTCTTTGCTCTGATCTTTAAGGTGCAGATCTTTGGAGAAGTAGGTACCTGCAAAACCTGCTATAGTTAAGCATAGAACAATCCATAAAAGAAATTGGGTAAGTCCTACCAGACCTACACCCACAATCTTACCGAGCATTAGCTGGAAGGGTTTTACCGAAGAGATAATTACTTCAATTATACGGTTCGTCTTTTCTTCTATAACTCCTCGCATTACCTGCACTCCATAAATGAAAAGGGACATATAAATAAGGAATGCACCAACAAAGCCAATCCCATAGGCAAGCCATGAACTGGCATCTTCTTCTCCCTTTTCCGTGATTTGGCGGGTGTTGAGGCGCAGTTGCGCTTGTTTGGCATTTAAAACTGAAGTATCAATACCGGCAGCAACAAGTTGCCGGGTGCGGGCTATTTCATTAACCTGTGTTTCAATATCGCCGATAACAGAGATTCCGGGCTTCTTCTGACTTAAAAGCTGCAGGTTCTTCTTGTCTTTAGGGATGAGTAATAAGTAATCATCTGTGGACCGTTCAAACTCTCCTCTGGCAGCCTCCGAGGGTTGCTGTGAGTATCTAAACTCTAATGCTGGAGTGTTTTTAAACTTGTTAATAAAGTCTTTTGAATCATCGATAACCAGAACTTTTTGAATATCTGTTAATTCATCCTTCTTGTAGAACATATATCCAATAATTGCATACATTCCTATAAAAAGTAAGGGGACTACAAAGGTCATCACAATGAAGGATTTCTTTTTCACTCTGCTTAAGTATTCCCGTTGTATAATGAGTAAAATTTTATTCATGTCTATTCTATCCCTTTTACCTTTTCTACAAATATTTCGTGAATGGTCGGTATTACCTCATTCAAACTCTGCACCTCTGTATGTGAAATGAGGTAACCTAAAGCATCATTAATTTTCGCGCCCTCTTCCAATTGAATAGTAATTTCGTTGTGATCATCTTTTAATACCTGCTTGATAATCACAAAGGCTGGGGTAATGAGCTGGAGAGGCTCTTGTGAGGAATAACAAATCTTATAGATGTTATTGCGGTAAGAATTACGAATGTCTTTTACGCTTCCTTCAAGGATCTTTTTAGACTTGTTAAGCAATGCAATGCTATCACATAACTCTTCAACCGATTCCATACGGTGTGTTGAAAAGATGATCGTTGCACCCTTATCATTAAGTTCGAGTATCTCATTTTTTATAATGTCGGCATTCACAGGATCAAAACCGGAAAAAGGTTCATCCAGGATTACCAGATCTGGCTGATGAATCACTGTAGCAATGAACTGTACCTTCTGCTGCATCCCTTTGCTGAGATCTTCCACCTTCTTGTTCCACCAGGTTTGGATCTCCAGCTTCTCAAACCAGTATTTAGCTCGCTTTAAAGCTTCGTCCCGACTTAGTCCTTTTAATCTTGACAGATAGATCACTTGTTCGCCTATATCCATCTTCTTATATAGGCCACGTTCTTCCGGTAAATAGCCGATTTTACCTATATGGGTAGAATTCAGCTTCTCCTGGTTAAAATACACGTGTCCCTCGTCGGGAGCGGTGATCTGATTGATTATCCGGATCAGTGAAGTTTTTCCAGCGCCGTTTGGACCTAATAAGCCGAAAATACTTCCTTTTGGAATCTCTATGCTTACATCGTCAAGCGCACGGTGACCTTCATATTGCTTTACGATGTTCTGTACACTTAGCATGATTGTTGATTTTGATTACAGTTACTAGCAGGTAAACATAAGGAAATTCTAAGATTATTGTTTTGCAGCCTTTGTTTCATTGCTTTTTACCTTTAGATGAAGTAAAGACAGGATTGTTAAGAAGAAAAAAATAAAAATTATTAGAAAAATTTTCATCAAACAATTCACTGTTTGTGAGGAGGATAAAAACAGGAAGGTTCTTTTTCTGGTGCTGATGCGAAAAAACTATTGCGTAGTATGTAATGCTTTTCTATATTTGCAGCCACAAAGGGCACCCATAGCTCAGCTGGATAGAGCATCGGTTTTCTAAACCGCAGGTCTCAGGTTCGAATCCTGATGGGTGTACAAACAAACACGGACCGTCAGTAGAAATACTGACGGTTTTTTATTTATTAAATCATAGTTGTAGATGATTAATATTACACTCCCCGACGGTTCCGTTCGTCAGTACGAAAAAGGAACAACTGCCTATCAAATTGCCCTGTCTATCTCAGAGGGTTTAGCAAGGAATGTATTAGCTGCCGAAGTAAATGGCGAAGTTTGGGATGCTAGTCGTCCTATCGAAGCAGATGCATCAGTTAAACTGCTTACCTGGAACGATACTGCAGGTAAGTCAACTTTCTGGCATTCTTCAGCTCACCTTATGGCTGAAGCATTAGAAGCTTTATATCCTGGTACTAAATTCGGAATCGGTCCGGCAATTGAGACTGGTTTTTATTACGATGTTGACTTTGGTGATCGTGAATTTTCTTCTGATGATTTTAAGCAGATAGAGGATAAGATCATTGAATTGGCGAAAGCCAAATCAGATTACGTTCGTCAGCCGGTTAGCAAAGCCGAAGCAGTAGAATACTTTACTGAAAAAGGCGACGAATACAAGTTGGATCTGATAAAAGATCTTCCGGATGGTTCCATCACATTCTATACACAAGGTAACTTTACTGATCTTTGCCGCGGTCCTCACATTCCAAATACTGGTTTTGTAAAAGCAGTAAAGTTGATGAATGTTGCGGGTGCTTATTGGAGAGGTGATGAGAGTCGCAAGCAATTAACACGTATCTATGGTGTAACCTTCCCTAAAGCAAGCGAGCTTTCTGAATACCTGAAGATGATCGAAGAAGCTAAGAAGCGCGATCACCGTAAATTAGGTAAAGAGTTGGAGCTGTTTGCGTTTTCAGAAAAAGTGGGAATGGGGTTACCCTTATGGTTGCCAAAAGGAACTGCATTACGCGAAAAGCTTGTTAACTTCTTGCAAAGAGCACAGGTTAAAGCTGGATACGAACAAGTGATCACCCCTCATATAGGTCATAAAAATCTATATGTAACTTCTGGTCACTACGATAAATACGGTGCTGATTCATTTCAGCCAATAAAAACCCCACAGGAAGGGGAGGAGTTCTTCTTAAAACCAATGAACTGTCCTCACCATTGCGAGATTTACAAAACAAAGCCGAGATCGTATAAAGATCTTCCTGTGCGATTTGCTGAATTTGGTACTGTATATCGTTACGAGCAGAGCGGTGAATTGCATGGCTTAACGCGTGTACGGGGCTTTACTCAGGACGATGCGCATTTATTTTGTCGCCCTGATCAGGTTAAGGAAGAATTCAAAAAGGTAATTGATCTTGTACTATATGTTTTTGGTGCTTTGGGATTTGATAATTTTACAGCTCAAGTTTCCCTTCGCGATCCTGCAAACAAGACAAAATACATTGGTACAGACGAAAACTGGTCTTTAGCTGAAAGTGCAATCATTGAAGCAGCCGCTGAAAAAGGCTTACCAACAGTTGTTGAATTGGGCGAAGCTGCTTTCTATGGTCCAAAACTTGACTTTATGGTGAAGGATGCGTTGGGAAGAAAGTGGCAGTTAGGAACAATTCAGGTTGATTACAATCTGCCAGAACGTTTTGAACTGGAATATACAGGTAGCGACAATCAAAAACATCGCCCGGTGATGATCCACAGGGCGCCTTTCGGATCTCTTGAACGTTTCGTAGCGGTATTAATTGAACATTGCGCTGGTAACTTCCCATTATGGCTTGCACCAGAGCAGTTTATTATACTTCCTATTTCTGAAAAATATGAAGATTATGCGAAAAAAGTTTTAGAATCACTGAATAATTCCGATATTCGCGGGATGATCGACTTACGAGATGAAAAAATCGGAAGAAAGATCAGAGACGCTGAAGTGAAAAAAATTCCTTACATGCTGATCATAGGTGAAAAAGAAGAGGCTGAAGGTAAAGTTTCTTTAAGAAAACATGGTCAGGGAGATTTAGGAAGCATGACAGCGGAAGAATTTAGAAATCAATTAATTAAAGAAATAACAGTTTAACAAATTTAATAATTTGGCGTTAGGAAGACCAGGCGGTTCAAGGCCTCCAATGAAGAAAAAGGAGGCTGAGCATAACATAAACCAATTCATCAGAGCACAACAAGTTCGTCTTGTAGGTGATAATGTTGAAACAGGGATTTACTCATTGCAGGATGCTTTGAAAATTGCAGACGAGCAGGAGTTAGATCTGGTAGAAATTTCACCGAATGCTAGTCCTCCGGTTTGTAAGGTAATCGACTACAATAAATTTATCTACGAGCAGAAGAAAAAGCTTAAGGAGATAAAGTCGAATGCGAAGCAGACTGTAATTAAAGAGATTCGTTTCGGACCGAATACGAATGACCACGATTTTCAGTTTAAACTAAAACACGCGATCAGTTTCCTTGAAGCTGGTGAGAAGGTACGAGCCTACGTACACTTTAAAGGTCGTGCAATTGTATATAAGGAGCAGGGTGAAATCCTTCTTCTGAAATTTGCACAAGCGCTGGAAGAAGTGGGTAAAGTAGAGCAATTGCCTAAATTAGAGGGTAAACGTATGTTTTTAATCGTTGGCTCAAAAGGAACTAAAAAATAATTAACAGGTTAATATATATAGTTTATGCCAAAAATGAAGACCAATTCCAGTGCTAAAAAGCGCTTCAAGCTTACTGGAACAGGTAAAATCAAGAGGAACAATGCGTTCATGAGTCACATCTTAACAAAGATGTCAACTAAGCGTAAACGTAATTTAGGTCAGTCAAGCCTTGTAGCTGATGCTGATTTAGGTAACGTAAAACGTATGCTTTGCATTGGTAAGTAGAAGTTTAATTAAGTTTTAACCCGGCCTTCGGTAGTAAGTTTGCTGTAAAACGCAACGCCGTCCGCCAAAACAAGTAAAAAATGCCACGTTCGGTCAACGCAGTAGCGTCAAGAAGAAGAAGAAAAAAGATCTTAAAATTAGCTAAAGGCTATTGGGGATCAAGAAGCAAGGTTTATACTATTGCTAAAAACACGGTAGAAAAAGGTTTGCAATATGCTTACCGCGACCGTAAAACCAAAAAGAGAGAATTCAGAGCATTATGGATTCAGCGTATTAACGCTGCAGCTCGTCACAATGGTTTATCTTACTCTCAATTAATCGGTAAATTATCTGCAAAAGGAATCACTTTAAACCGTAAAGTTCTAGCTGACTTAGCACTTAACGAACCTGATGCTTTCAAAGCAATCGTTGATTCAGTAAAATAGATCAATATAAATTACTTAGAAGGGAACACCGAAAGGCTGTTCCCTTTTTTTATGTACAAATTTTCAGCTTCTGATTTTTTTTAAAAATTCATTTGTTCTTCATCTTTGCCCGCTAATATTGTATCTAATTGTGATAAGGTTTAGGTTAAGCCTGCAGCTCCCATAGCTGCGGGCTTTTTTATGCGTTACTCTAAAACCTTATTCTCAGTGAAAGTCCAAATCTTCCAGCTTCTGCGTCAGCGTCGGGTGACAAAAATAGACTGGGTCGCCAATCGAAACTAAGGTTTATTGGAGTAGCGGGAATATTGTATTCTATACCTCCGACTGGAACCAAGGCCAATGCTGTATTGCTCCGGCTAAAGAGCAATTGTGGACCGGCGCCCACGTATAAACTAAGCCCAGGGTCAGATGGCATAATGAAATGTTTCTCTACCTGTCCTACAAGGCTCGTTAGGTTTCCCTCGAAAAAGATAAGGGAAGCATCTAGTGCCACGTTTTTGCTGAAATAACGTTTATAATTAGGACCAATGCCTGTTGCACCCGTTCCGAAATCAACACGAAGGCCCAGAGCATTTCTCGCAGACATGCGAGAGTAGGGCGAAACTTTTCTTTTTGATGCGTACGTATTTGAAGTACCAGTATGCCTGGAAGTTTTAGATTCGGTTCTGGTGGTTGCTTGCTTTTTTTCCACCGGTACTTTTCTTGCTGCCGGGCTTGATGTTTTTGTTTGAGTTTTTGCAACCGTAGGCTCTCTTTGAGGTTTTGTCTCTGCTTTAGTAGGAGAGGATTTTTGAGGTACAACTGTTGGATTACTTTCAAGCTTGGTTACAGGGGCAGTTGGTCTGCTTATTACAGCTACAGATTGATCTCCTTCAAGTTCACGGGTTTTCGCGCGATCACTTTGCGCATTAAGCAGGTCAATTGTTTTTATTTTAGTTGTTATACCTCCAGAAGCATCAGGGCTATATTTAACTTTCAGGTTTACAACTGAAGCAGATTTTAAACTGCCACCCATATAGGATACAGCTCTTGCCTGAGGCTTTAAAGCTATCCAACGGTTGCCGTTAAGATAATAGAATAAGTTTTTACTTTTATTGCTAATGTTTACGTAATGTCCCTGGCAGGAGATATTTCCAGCTTTATCACTAACATAGGCAATAACTCCAGCTTCCATGTATAGCTCAGCATTAACATAACAGGTAACGGAAATAGTTCGTTCTTTTTGTTGCGCCAGAGCAAATTTAAAGGTAAATAGTAATGCCAGGAAAATGTATCTCATCATGTGTGGTTTTAATGTGTTATAGAGCTTGTATTACAAGCAGCCCAATAAATTGTTTTCTACTCTCAAAAACCTTTGACTATTAAAAAAGCTGTTTTTTATAACTTAAATACGGCTTGTTTGTAATAGATGACGATATCCTGACTGTTAAAAAGTGTTAATACAAGGCAAGTCTTCATTTTGATTGTTATTTTTGTGCTAGCTGTATGAGATTATTTATTGCTTTTTTCCTTTCCTTATGTTTTTTCCTGCTGAAGGGGGAGAGTAATGCTCGTGCCGAGAGTTTACGAGATCAAGTCTGGCATCTTACATCTTCTAAACCTGCTAAAACACCCCAAACAAACATAAAGTCTTCGAGGCCACACGAAACTGTTAAAGAATATTTTTTTAATATAGAAGACGAAGATGAAGACATTTCTTTTCTCAGAAAAAATGTTATTGTAGCCCACTATTTCATCGTCATTGGCTATGGCTTTATCTTCAGCTATTTCCTAAGCTGTCTAAAACGTCTGTCGTTCGGCAGATATTTACCCCATACAAGCTCTTTCAAATACATCACGCTTCGGGTTTTAAGGATCTGATCACAACATTATTGGTTTTACTGCAGCGTTCCAACCACCTGGCAGGATTTTGCTTTTAAAGTAATTTTATCCTGCTATAGATCGCGCTGTGTTTTAAAACCAATACCAACCGCCCATTAAGGAACATTCGAATTCCATCCATCAATCATTTAATATATTACTTATTGCCCATGAAGAGAGTTTTCATGCTAACGGCAGTGTGCGCCGTATTGTATTTTTCAAGCTGTACTACTAAAAAAGAAGTAAAAGAAGAAGCTAGTAAGTACGTTGTGACTAGTCCTATTAAGATCGACACGTCTTTCACTAAAGAATATGTGTCTCAAATTCGCTCAGTAAGAAACATTGAAATCAGAGCTCAGGAGAAAGGTTTTCTGGAAAAGATCTTTGTAGATGAAGGCCAGTTCGTTCACACCGGACAGGTACTTTTCCGGATTATGCCAAAGATGTATCAGGCCGAGTACCTGAAAGCTCAGGCGGAAGCGAAAGCTACTGAAATTGAATTGGAAAACACTAGGACATTATTCAATAAGAAAGTAGTTTCTAAGAATGAACTGGCATTGGCTCAGGCTAAAGTTGAACAGGCAAAGGCAGAAGTTGCTTTAGCAAAACTTCACTTATCCTTTACAGAGATCCGCGCTCCGTTTAGCGGAACTATTGACCGCATTCCTCTGAAGCTGGGAAGTCTTATAGATGAAGGAGAGTTGTTGACAAGCTTATCTGATAATAGTGAGATGTTCGCCTATTTTAATGTATCGGAGCCTGAATACCTGAACTTTAAAATGCACCACAAAGATGATGTTCACAGTAAAGTAAGGTTGCTTCTTGCCAACAATCAACTGCTGCCGCATTCCGGGATTGTTGAAACAATTGAAAGTGAGTTCGATAATGAAACGGGAAATATTGCTTTCAGAGCTAAGTTTCCTAATCCGGACAGGCTATTGAAACACGGTGAAACAGGTAAGGTTCAAATGACTGTTCCGCTTCCCAACGCTGTTGTTATTCCTCAGAAAGCAACTTATGAGATCCAGGATAAGATCTATGTTTTTGTGGTAGACAAGAATAACGTGGTAAGATCGCGTAACATCGTGGTGAGCAACGAAATGCCTGACCTTTATGTGGTATCGGGAGGCTTGGTAGAAAGCGATAAAATCTTGCTTGAAGGTGTTCAGAAAGTAAAAGACGACGAGAAGATCGAATATGCTTTTGTTGCACCAAACAAGGTAGTTTCAAATTTGAAGCTGTACACTGAATAATGGTTCTATCTTAAAATAGAAAATTATGTTTAATAAGTTTATACACAGGCCAGTCCTGTCTATAGTAATATCACTCATTATTGTGTTCCTGGGAGTGCTTGCCATTACGCATTTGCCTGTAACACAATTTCCTTCTATTTCACCTCCAAAGGTGAATGTTACTGCCGAGTATCCTGGTGCAAACAATGAGTTGATGACTAAAGCGGTCCTCATCCCATTGGAGAGAGCTATTAATGGGGTTCCGGGAATGAAATATATGGCTTCTGACGCGGGTAATGATGGAGAAGCGACGATCCAGGTAGTATTTAATCTGGGAACAGATCCAAATCTGGCTGCTGTTGCTGTCCAGAACCGCGTAGCTGCCGTAACAAATAAGCTTCCTCCTTTAGTAATTAGGGAAGGGGTTAAGATCACCCGTGAGGAATCAAATATGTTGATGTATATCAACTTGTTCAGCAAGGATCCTAAAATGGACCAGAAATTCCTTTATAATTTTGGTGATATCAACATCCTTTCTGAGCTAAAACGTGTAAATGGTGTAGGTTATGCAGAAATCCTTGGTAACCGGGAATATGCCATGCGTATTTGGTTAAAACCAGATCGGATGCTGGCCTACAAGATTTCGGCAGAGGAAGTAATGGAATCTTTAAATGCTCAAAGTCTTGAGGCTTCGCCTGGTAAAACAGGAGAAAGCTCTGGTAAAAGATCCCAGGCATTTGAATATGTACTGAAGTATTCAGGGCGTTTCAGCTCTAAGAAAGAATATGAAGATATTATTCTGAGGTCAAGCCCTAATGGTGAGATCCTGCGACTAAAAGACGTTGCAAACATAGAATTTGGTAGTTCTATGTACGACCTTTATTCCACATTAAATGGCCGGTCATCTGCTGCGATTGTAGTAAAGCAATCTTATGGAAGTAACGCCAGTCAGGTTATTGAGAATGTAAAGGCCAAAATGAAAGAGATTAAGGCCAGTACGTTCCCTAAGGGAGTAGATTATGAGATTAGTTATGACGTTTCAAAATTCCTTGATGCATCCATCGAGAAAGTTGTTCACACACTTGTAGAAGCTTTTATTCTGGTAGGTATTGTGGTATTTCTATTCTTAGGTGACTGGAGATCCACTCTTATTCCTGCTATTGCGGTGCCCGTTTCACTTATAGGAACGTTTGTATTCATGCAATTTTTCGGCATCACGCTAAACCTGATCACCCTATTCGCCCTTGTACTGGCAATTGGGGTTGTTGTGGATGATGCGATCGTAGTAATTGAAGCCGTGCATGCGAAGATGGAAGAGCATCATTATTCGCCATATAAGGCAACAAAGAAAGCCATGCATGAGATCGGCGGTGCGATCATAGCCATTACATTCCTTATGGCGGCGGTTTTTATTCCGGTTGCTTTTATGTCTGGGCCTGTGGGTATATTCTATCGGCAGTTCTCTATTACTATGGCAACTTCCATTATTCTATCTGGAATTGTGGCACTTACCCTTACGCCCGCTCTTTGTGCGATGATGTTGAAGAATAACCATGGAAAAGCAAAAAAGAAGACTATCATAGATAAATTCCTCGACGGCTTTAACAATGCTTTTAATAGACTTACGGGAAGGTATCAAAGGATACTGGGTGTAGTGGTTACTAAGCGGGCATTAACATTCATTACATTAATGGTCTTTTGTGCCGGTACATACTTCATGAGTAATAGTCTCCCTACGGGCTTCATTCCTAATGAAGATCAGGGAATGTTCTACGCTATTATCCAAACGCCTCCTGGTTCATCATTAGAAAGGACTAATCAAATATCAGAAAGACTTCAAAAAATTGCAGAAGATGTTGAAGGAGTACAATCTGTATCGTCTCTTGCAGGTTATGAGATCCTTTCGGAGGGTACAGGCGCAAATGCGGGTACCTGTTTAGTTAACTTAAAACCTTGGGATGAGCGTGAGCATTCGTGCAGCGAAATTATCGAAGAGCTGGAAGAGAAATGTAAGGATATTAGCGGAGCCAATATTGAATTTTTCCAACCACCCGCGGTTCCCGGATACGGTGCTGCAGGAGGTTTCGAGCTTCGTTTGCTTGATAAGACGGGTACCAACGATTTCCATAAAATGGAAGAAGTGAGCAAGGATTTCGTAAAGGAGCTAAATAAACGGCCGGAATTATCCTCAGTGTTCACCTTTTACAGCGCCAGCTTTCCGCAGTACCGCCTTAAAATTGATAATGATATTGCGCAGCAAAAGGGCGTAACAATTGAAAATGCCATGAATACCCTTTCTACCTTAATCGGTAGTAATTATGAGACCAGCTTTATTAAGTTTGGTAGACCGTATAAGGTGATGGTTCAGGCATCTCCTGAATACAGGGCATTACCAGAAGATATTCTTAAGCTGTATGTGAAAAACGATCACGACGAGATGGTGCCATTCTCCGCCGTTATGAAGATGGAGAAAGTGTACGGTTTATCGGAGATTACCCGTCACAATATGTACAATGCTTCGGAGATCAGTGGAACTGCTGCTCCTGGTTACAGTAGTGGTGCAGCTATTAAAGCTATTCAGGAGGTAGCTCAAAAATCATTACCGAGAGGTTTCGGTATAGATTGGGCTGGTATCTCTGCTGATGAGGTGGCCCGTGGTAACGAAGCTATTTATATCTTCCTGATCTGTCTTGGTTTCGTTTATTTGATCCTTTCAGCGCAGTATGAGAGCTTCATACTTCCTTTAGCAGTTATCTTCTCTTTACCTGCAGGTATCTTCGGAACGTTCTTCCTGCTTAAAGTAATGGGACTTGAAAATAATATTTATGCACAAGTTGCCCTGGTGATGCTTATTGGCCTGCTTGGAAAGAATGCCGTGTTAATTGTCGAATTTGCCGTTCAACGCCATCAAGCGGGTGATTCTGTCTTAAAGGCGGCTATGCAAGGTGCAGTTATCCGTTTCCGTCCAATTCTGATGACTTCGTTCGCGTTTATCGCAGGATTAATCCCTCTGGTAGTGGCTCATGGCCCGGGAGCTTTAGGAAACCGTACCATTGGTACAGCAGCTCTTGGAGGGATGCTGTTTGGAACTGTCTTTGGAGTACTTGTTATTCCAGGCTTGTACTTCATTTTCGCCAAAATAGCCGAGCGTTTTACGCTTGTAAAACATGAAGATGAAAATCCCTTAAGTGAAGAAGTTGATCATCACCACGCAAAAAAAGAAAAGATTGAGGAATATGTTTAATCTGAAAAGATATACAGGTATGAGCTTGCTGGGATTTATCCTGGCAGCCTCAGCCTGCAAAGTGCCGTCGATCATCCAGGTGACGGAAAATAAAACAGTACCTGGTACATTCGGAAATAGTCAAGATACTGTTAATATATCCACCCTAAAGTGGAGGAGCTATTTCACAGATCCAAACTTGCAGAACCTGATCGACACAGCCTTAAAAAACAATCAGGAGCTGGCGATCACTTTGCAGGAGATTCAAATTGCTAAGAACGAGGCCCTGTTTAGAAGAGGCCCCTTACTGCCTACAGTAAGTGCAAAATTAGGTGCGGGCCTTGAAAAGGTAGGAAGGTACACCAGCCAGGGTGCTGGTGATGCCTCTACCCAGATAGAAGAAGGTAAGGAGATGCCTGACCCTTTGCCTGATTTTGTTGCCGGAATTTATGCTAATTGGGAGGTTGATATTTGGAAAAAGCTACATAATGCTAAAAAGGCTGCTTTAACCCGTTATTTATCAAGTATTGAAGGCCGGAACTTCGTTCTTACTAACCTCATTGCTGAGGTGGCAAATTCTTATTACGAATTACTTGCCTTAGACAATCAGTTGGATATAATCCGACAGAACATTGAATTGCAAAAGAATGGACTTGAGATAGTGAAGGTTCAGAAAGAAGCAACGCGGGTTACAGAACTGGCTGTTCAGAAATTTCAGGCGGAGGTATTAAAATCTCAAAGCATGGAGTTCGACGTGCTACAGCAGATTAAGGCAACCGAAAATAAAATAAACTTCCTTTTAGGTCGCTACCCACAGGATATCCCACGGCAGAAAGGGAATTTTCTTGCGTTGGTTCCTGCTGCCGTTAAGGCAGGTATTCCCTCACAGCTTTTAGCTAATCGCCCGGATATAAAACAAGCAGAACTTGACTTGGCTGCGGCAAAACTGGATGTAAAAGTCGCCCGTGCAGAGTTTTATCCGTCATTGGGAATTTCAGCAGGTTTAGGATTGCAAGCTTTCAAACCTTCGTATCTAACAAAGATCCCTGAATCAATGCTTTATTCTCTGGCGGGAGATCTAACCGCGCCACTGATTAACAGGAATGCTATAAAAGCCGAGTTTTACATGGCGAATGCCAGGCAGTTACAAGCTTTATATAACTACCAACGTACTTTGTTGAATGCTTATCTTGAAGTTTCTACGCAACTTTCAAATATCAGTAACCTGGAGAAAAGCTATGACCTGAAGTCGAAGTCGGTAGATGCGCTTAATCGCTCTATTCAGATCTCTAATGATCTCTTCGCTTCTGCCCGTGCAGATTACCTGGAAGTGCTGATGACACAAAGGGACGCATTAGAATCAAAACTAGAGTTGATTGAAACTAAACGTGACCAACTAAATGCTGTGGTAAACGTGTATAGAGATTTGGGTGGTGGTTGGAAGTAATATCATCTGAATGAGAGAGGCTGGGCAATTTGCCCGGCCTTTTTTATATTCAGTTATACAAACATTTCTTTAATCATTTAATGAAACATTAATATTATTGCATTCTGAAAATCTATGGCAGAAGGAAGTGCAATAATTGACTACATTAGAAGGTTTGTTGATATAAATGAGGAAGAAGCTTCTGTCTTCAATACTGCATTTAAAAAAATATTTATCAAGAAACGCCAGTTCATTGTTCAGCCCGACTTTCCAGTTCCCAATCGCTACTACGTATTACAGGGTGCTTTTAGAGCCTATGTAGTAACGGAAGAGGGACACGATCACACCGTTTCTTTTGCTATCGATGACTGGTGGATAACTGATTATAATGCTTATCTATACCAACAGAAAGCGACAATGTTCGTTGTAGCGCTGGAAGATAGTATGGTATTAGCCCTGGATTTTACAAAAGAGCAGGAGCTGAAAATTCAGAATCCAAAGTTTGAAACCTTTTTTTGTAGGATTGCTGAAAGAGGCCTGGCTTACCAACAGCGTAGAGTGATTAGCAATCTCACGATGACAGCCGAGGAGAGGTATCAGGACTTTCTGAATCGCTATCCGCTTTTTGTCCAACGGGTTCCTCAATATGCCCTAGCTTCTTTTTTAGGAATGTCCACCGAATACCTTTCGCGATTGCGTAATAAACGGGTAACAAAAACAAAGAATAACATTTAAAAAAGTTGAACCAGATCAACTTTATTTCTTAATCCAGATCATGAGTAATTAAATCCCTCCTGTGCATTTTTGTGTTGTAGCTACGATAATTTAAAACATTACACAAAGAGCAAGCTTCATTAGAGGTCTGCATAAAATTGTCAATCATGGATCAACATAAAAAAACATTAACACCAGCAGTATTATGGCTGATGGCTATTTCCTCAGGTTTGGTAGTTGCTAACAATTACTATAACCAACCCTTATTAACCCTTATTGCCAAGGAATTTCAAGTCTCGGACGAAAGTGTAAGCAAAATACCGATGCTCACCCAGATGGGATATGCCCTTGGCTTACTGATCATCGTACCTCTTGGTGATCTGTTAAAACGCAAGAAGCTTATTGTAATCGACTTTGCCTTGATATTGGCCGCTGTACTGGGCATGGCATTGAGTCCATCTCTATCTCTCTTATATGTTTTTAGTTTTCTAACCGGCTTAACCTCCGTTGTCCCTCAATTATTTATTCCAATGGCGGCTAGTCTTTCCCATCCGGAAAAACGTACCCATTCTATAGGTCTGGTAATGAGCGGACTTTTAGTCGGAATTCTTGGATCGCGAATCCTTAGTGGATACGTTGGAAATATCTGGGGTTGGAGAAGTATGTTCTTTATAGCAGCAGGGATAATGGTCTTGCTTTGGATTTTCATTTGGTGGAAATTACCCGAAGTGCATCCTCAATACAAAGGTTCATATAAGGAGTTAATGAAATCTGTTTTTCATTACGCTAAAACAGAACCTGCCTTACAGGCAGCATCATTTAGGGGGGCGTTCTTGTTTGCCTCTTTCAGTGCCTTCTGGACTTCATTAGTCTTCCATCTTGAGCAGGCCCCTTTTAATGCCGGAAGCGCTGTTGCCGGATCCTTTGGTTTTCTTGGAATACTCGGTGCCTTAATGGCTGCTTTTACAGGTAAGCTGGCAAAAACTATCTCTTATAATAAACTTACCTGGATTCTATTAGCTGTATTCCTAGGCTCATGGGGCGTTCTCTGGGCTGGTGGTAATACCTATCTTGGTTTAATCATTGGCGTTGTAGTACTTGATGTTGCCATGCAGGCCCTTCATATCATGAATCAATCCTCTATATTCTCACTGCATCCTCATGCTAATAATCGTTTAAATACGGTTTATATGACTACATACTTTGTCGGCGGATCCACAGGAACTTATTTAGCAGGATTGGCCTGGCAGCAATGGCAATGGAACGGCGTTTTGCTAGTGGGAATAGGATTTGGTATTGCTGCAGCCTTTGTTCACTTACTATATAGGAAGCTATACACAGGACAGGCTCCAAAAGAATTGGAAGAAGAAGCTTTAATGGCCTAAGGCATTTTAAAGAAATTTTTTCTTCCATACAAGTGGGGCTGTGCCTTCCAGGTTAGTAAACCAACGGCTTACATGGCTTGCATCTTCAAAACCCAGTTCAAACGCAATTTCCTTGATTGTCTTTTTAGATTCTAGCATGCGTTTGAACTGGTTAAGCTTTCTTAGCTGAATCTCCTGATGAACTGAATTCCCCGTAAGTTTCCTGAATTTGGTGTTTAATTTCCGTGCAGATACCTTGCAATGACTTGCTACTTCATTCACTGTAATTGGGGAACGAAGGTTTTCTGAGATATAGTTAATAGCCTGAGATACGTCAGGATCTGAAGATGCAATAGTGTCGCTCGAACTTCGTTCAAAAACGTCGAGCGCTTCAGCAGAAATCACCTTGGAAGAACCGTCTGTTCCTGCCATCATCTCCTTTAGCAGATCACAAATATCAAAGGCTATCTTATGATGATTGCGGATAATGCTCGAAAGGTTAGGATAGGTGATGTTGCAAAGCAGCTCATCGTTATCAATCCCGAGCACTGCAACTTCGTGAGGAACTCTAAGGCCGCTAGCGGAACAGGAGTTGATTAGGATCTGTCCAAAGTTATCATTGCAACATAAAATCCCTATTGGCTTCGGAAGTTCTGTTAACCAAAGGGAGAGCTTTTCAAAATTGTTCGATAAAACATCGGCTTCGCTGCCTTCAAGAAGGTAGGTATGCAGGGCATGGTCGGGAAATTGTGCATATTTTCTGAAGCTTTCCAAACGGGTCTCAGACCAGCTTAAGTTTCTTAAACCAAAGAAAGCCAAATGTCTGAATCCTTTTCTTTTAAAATATTCTGCCGCTAGTTTTCCGTCTGATTCATAATTGCCCGAAACGAATGGAACCCCAGGCACGTGATCAACAGAGGTAACCTGAATTACAGGTATCCCCATATTTATCAACTCAGGAATGTTGTCAGAAAATTCAAGAATACATGCATCAGGTTTTATAGTGTTAATAATGCTGAGGTCGTTCCTCTTTCTATCGCCTCTTAGAAAGTACGCCGGTTCAAAGACAATGTCCCAGTGACTAAGCTGGTTGTTGTAATCATAAATTCCTCTCAGAATATCGCGACTGTAACCTCTGCCTGAATCAAGATGTACAAAAACCTTTTTTCTTTGCCTCATTGCTTAGGTAATAAATGGCGATAAATTAGCCAAAAAAGGCTAAAGATGAAGTTTCAGGAGCAATTATTTTTGAAGTATGAGTTCTTCAATAAATATCAAAGATTTTAAACTTTATAAAGCAACGGCTGAATTAAAGAAGCCTATTGCTGATGCAACACATACACTAAGTGAAATATCCTTCCTTGTACTGCGGCTGCAATTAGAAAATGGGATAATAGGAGAGGCTTATCTTTTGTCTTTTCAATATTCGCCATCCGCTATCTCAGGAGCATTCAAAGACCTGCTACCTCATGTTAAAGGCTATGCAGTGAACGAAACTGGTAAAGTTTTGAAAAAGCTTGACGACCTCTCGGAATACTTTGGCAATTCGGGTGTAAGTAAATGGGCCAGAGCTGCTATTAATATTGCAATGTGGGATGCATGGGGCAAATACTTGAATCAACCTGTTGGAAAACTACTTGGAACATACAAGGAAAAATGTAATATCTACGGTAGCGGGGGCTGGGTCTCATACTCTACAGAAGAATTGATCAAAGAGGTGACAGACTATGCATCCCGAGGTTTCAAAGCCGTAAAGATTAAGGTTGGATCACCTGACTGGAAGACAGATCTTGAACGTCTCAAGGCAGTGCGAGGTGCTGTGGGCACCCAGGTAAACATAATGATGGATGCTAATCAGGGAATGACAGTTCCGGCAGCGGTTCAGCTAGCAAGGGCAGCCCAGGAACTGGAGATCTTCTGGTTTGAGGAGCCTATACATCACCAGGATTTTGAAGGGTACCGTATGTTAAAACAACAGACAGGGATTTCTCTTGCAATGGGCGAACGCGAGTACGATACCGTTCCTTTACTTCAGTTACTGCAGCGGAATGCATTGGATATCTGGCAACCAGACCTTTTAAGGATCGGCAGTGTTGAGGAGTGGCGTGAAAGCGCTGCCTTGGCCAATTCTTATCATATTCCAGTATTGCCTCATTATTATAAGGACTATGATGTACCTCTGGTTTGTTCCATCCCTAATGGCGTTGGTGTTGAGTCATTTGACTGGATTGATCCTTTGATTGATAAACCAATGCTGGTAAAAGACGGCTTTGCTTATCCACACGAAGGGCCAGGATGGGGATTTAATTTCGTGGATAAGTTTTTAAACGAAATCAAGCTATAACGATGGCACAACATGCATTTTCATTATCAGGAAAGCTTGCTCTGGTAACAGGGGGAGGCACAGGTATTGGACTAGGAATAAGTAGAGCATTAATACAAGCAGGAGCAAAGGTTGTGATTACGGGAAGGAGGGAAGCTATATTACAGGAAGCCGTCGAAGAATTAGGAGAACATTCTTCCTATTTGGTTTTTGATATTACCAATACCTCAGCTATCCCACAAGTATTGGCGGAGATAAATGAAAAGTACGGTTCAATTGATATCCTGGTTAATAATGCTGGGATCCACCTAAAGAAGTTCTCAAAGGACACTACAGACGAGGAGTTCGCTGGAATTTTACAAACTAACCTGCTATCCGTATTTTCATTAACTAGAGAATGCGCACGAAAGATGATGGAACAGAAAGAAGGCTCTATCATTTTTATCGGATCTATGGCGGGGATATTCGGGATTGACAGAGTAGCAGCTTACGGAACATCGAAAGCAGCGTTGACAGGCCTGATGAATAATTTAGTTACAGAATACTCTCCTTATAATGTTCGTGTAAATACCATTGCTCCAGGATGGATTGAATCCCCTATGTTCTTAAATGCTATTAATTCTGACCCTGCAAGGAAGGAAAAGATCATTAACAGGATAGCGATGCCTGGTTTTGGGACCACTGAGGACATTGGGAACGCAGCCGTATTTCTAAGCTCTAAAGCCGCCCGTTATGTAACGGGAGTGGTGTTGCCTGTTGACGGAGGGGCAGTAGTGAATTTTTAATCTTACGAGGTATCGACATTCTAATCCGCGTAGCCCCCTCATGGTCTGCTTGGATTTCTTGTTTAGGGATTAAAACCTAAAGCTATTATATATGGTTTCTAATAGCAAGGTGAGGAGAAATGTTAATCCTTTCCCATTAAGCTCTTCCTGATGAAAAGAATCCGGTGGTATACGCGCCTATCCTTATTCCTATTTTTGTTCCTGGTTGGATTCTTTATCCTTCCCAACATTTTAAATTCAAGGGAGAGAAAAGCTTTTTCAAATGAAGAGCGATTAAAGGTGGCTGCTCTAAAGTTTAATATTCATACTATCGCCGACTCAATAGAAGTTGTGCCGGGAGACTTTTACCGTCGCGGTAACCTAGTCAGGTGGTTACTTGGTTCTGCTTACAGGGAGTTGTGGCACCTTGAAATCACAGTACCAGTTCTGAAGCTTGGGGAAGTAAAGGGGGGATTAATACCCATTGATTTCACAGGAAGGCATCAAACAATAGGAATCAAAGTAAGAGATAGTTCTGGTCAGATTTGGTCTGTTCGATCTGTGAATAAGGACCAGTCGGCTGCCCTGCCGTCTTTCCTTAGAACGAGTATCCTTCGTCCTATGTTTCGCGATCAAGCCTGCTCAATGAATCCGTTTGGAAGCCTTGTTGTAGCCGAATTGGCCCCCGCTTTAAATATTCATTGCGATACACCCCGGTTCTATTTTTTTCCCTATGACAAGAAATTGGGAAAATACAATGACCGGATGGCTGGTAGATTAGTTACTTTGATCAGGCGCTGGGACGATACCAAAAAGGACTCTGGCAGTGCTGTACGAATATTAGACACGCAAGAAATGCTTTCAGCTTCGAAATCTGAAAATATTCGAGTCGACAGCATATTGTACCTTCGTACCAGGCTATTCGATATGTTAATCTCGGATTGGGACCGGCATGAGGGCAACTGGAAGTGGCTGAAAAAGACTGAGGCGGGAGGCGCTATAATTATTCCCCTGGCAATAGACCGCGATATGGCCTTTTACCGGTTCGGTAACGGTAGCATTAATAAATTATCACGTCTTTTTGTTAACATGTTCCAATCCTTTACTCCTGAATTTAAGAGCGTAGAAGGTTTGATGGAGCAATCTGCGTCTCTGGATGCAGCCATACTTAAAAGGTTAACCAAAGAGGACTTTGAACGGGAAGCCCATTTTATTCAGTCCCGATTAACAGAAGATCTCATTGCCGAAGCCTTTAAAGCTTACCCAAAAGAAGTTTATTCAATTGTTGGACCAGAGCATCAGCAAATTTTGAAGCAAAGGTTAATTCAACTCCCAGAAGCAGCGAACAAGTTCTATGAGTTGATACAGGGAAATTAATATTAAGATTTTGGTTTTGGGATCAGTAATTCCATTATAACGAAGTCATACCCGTCCTTAAAAAATGTTTTTTCAGTCTTCCTGAAGCCAAATCGCTGATAAAATGAAGACGCACTTTCTCTTGCATTGCACCATACTCTCTTGAATTGTTCTTTTTCTGCCTGGTCGAGTACATATTTTAGTAAAGCAGAGCCATATCCTTTGCCCTGGTATGCATTAAGAGTAGCAAATTTGCGAAACTGTAGTTCCTGGCCACTTTTAACCAAGGATACCACGCTTATTACTTTTCCATCCTCAATCAGTGCAAGGTGTTGCCCTAGCCGGTCTGATTCTAGTTTAATATCATCCAAATTTAAATCAGGATACATAACCTGGTGACGGATAGGCCAAACTATTTCTGCTGGAACTGCAGTTATCTTCTTCATTGTTGTAAAGATAAGTTTAAGGATACGTAAGATTCTAATGCTATTTAATTCCTCATTTTCGCTACTTGAAAATAAATTGCTCTTTTTTCTCAAATCTTTCTATAAATTTATCAAACCTTATCTCTTCATATGGAATTTTTTATCATAGTGCTTTTGCTGCTTCTACTTGTGTTAGTGGTACGGCAGAAATCGACTCTATCAGAGAAAATAGATGATCTGGAGAATCAGCTGGAAAAAATAGGTTCCCAGCTAAACCGGCTATCTTCTAAGCTGGACCAAAGGCAACCAGAAAGAGGAGCGGAGAAACCTGTTATTTCACCGGAACCAGTTGCAAAGCCTGGTCCAACTGCTCCAATTCCTCAAGCTTTAGAAAAGCAAATAGATCAACCTCGGCCCTCTGGTCCAGTTCCAAAGCCCACTCCTCAAGTGGCAGAACAAAGACCTCAGGAAGTTTTACGGAGAAGGCCCTTGCCAGAACCTGAGCCAGAACTATCTTTTTTTGAGAGATATCCTGACCTGGAAAAATTTATCGGCGAGAACCTGGTGAATAAAATCGGTATTGCTATTCTGGTGCTATCTATAGGTTACTTTGTAAAATATGCAATTGATGCTAACTGGATAGGACCGGTTGGACGTGTTGCTATTGGTATGGTGGCAGGCGCAATACTGATAGGCGTCGCTCACCGCCTTCGTCAAACATTTAAGGCCTTTAGCTCTGTACTCGTTGGTGGAGGTTTAGCTGTTTTTTACTTTACCATAGCCTTGGGTTTCCATCAGTTCCACCTCTTCAGTCAGATTGTAGGACTTATTATAATGATTGTGATTACGGCCTTTGCTGTAGCTCTTTCTTTGCTTTATGATAAGCAGGAGCTGGCAGTCATTGCTTTAGTTGGAGGGTTGGCAAGCCCTTTCATGCTTAGTACAGGTCATGCGAATTACAACGGACTATTCCTTTATCTCCTTGTATTGAATTCTGGGTTGCTGGTAATTGCGATATTTAAATCCTGGCGGATCCTCAATATTGTATCCTTTGCGTTAACCGTTATTGTTTTTTCAGGAGTATTATACACTTTAACAGCACCGAATTATTATATCGGATTTATCTATGCTACTATTTTCTACCTCCTGTTCTTCGCAATAAATATTGCTTATAATGTACGTGAAAACAAAGCGTTTATAGCATCTGATTTTAGTATTCTTTTAATAAATACTGCGCTTTACTTTTCTGCCGGTTTATGGTTGTTAGCTGCAATGGACGCAACGATATACCGGGGCCTGTTCACTGCTGGTCTGGCATTCATAAATCTTTGCTTGTCCTATATTCTATTTAGAAATAAAAAAGTTGATGCGAATATTCTATACTTACTGATTGGTATTACGTTAACCTTTGTTTCACTTACAGCACCAATTCAGCTCAAAGGAAATCATATTACTTTGTTCTGGGCTTCTGAATCCGTTTTGCTTTATTGGTTATCACAGAAGTCGGGAATAAGACTTATCAAATGGAGTTCGCAACTCATCTGGCTGGCCATGATGATAAGTCTGATAATGGATTGGAAGATGATCTATCGGTCGGAGCAGATCTATTTGGTGATCATTAATAAGGGATTTATAACGACCATTTTCTCTGCTCTTGGAACCTTCCTCTTATCTTTTCTCGCAAGGATGCACGAGGATGAGGAAGAATTTGAAATTCCCTGGAACGTATTCCAGGCCACCGCTATCGTTTTATTGTTTCTGTCGGGCATATTAGAGGTTAACCATCAATTCAATACCCGTTTTCCTGATGGCGATATTAATGTTCTTTATTTGATGTTATATGTTCCAGCCTTCGTTTTCCTTTTAAATTTAATAGGCTCTAGGTTAAAGTTAGACACTTTTACTGATCACGTAAGAGCTATAATTATTGCCGTAACTATAGTGATTTACCTTATCTGTGAACCTAATTTTAACTATCTCCAATGGCAGATACTGGAGGAACGAACTGTTTCTGTTTACCACTTCCTTGCTCATTGGATAGCAGTCATTATCATGGCCAGTTTGTTTGTTCAGCTAATCAAATTATGTTTCGCAGTTCTCAGTTCGGAGATCTTTAAGACTACCCTCTGGGTGTTTTGCATTGCAGCTGTTCTGTTTTTAAGTCTGGAGGTAAACCTTATTAGTAACATTGTATTCCACTCCAGTAAACACACAATTGCAGCTATCCAGAATATTTATATAAAAACAGGATTACCAGTGCTTTGGGGGCTTTCATCTTTTGTTATTATGTGGCTGGGAATGAATCATAAGAATAGAACTTTACGGGTGATTTCACTAAGTTTGTTTTCGCTCACCCTGCTCAAATTATTCTTATTTGATATCAGAAATATTCCAGCCGCCGGTAAAATAGTAGCCTTCTTTTGTCTGGGTGTTTTACTTTTAATTGTCTCTTTCATGTATCAAAAACTTAAACAAATCATTGTAACTGATGAGAAACAGGTTGAGGATTAATCTTTTTTTGGTGCTGGTACTCCTTAATTCTAAAGCAGCCAATGCACAACAAGACTTTATGTTTAGTGCCAAAGTAAAACAAGTACCCTCTGACGGTTTTTACAGAATAACAATTAGCCCAGCTTTAATTGCAAAATCGAGAATTGATCTTTCTGATATCAGGATTCTAAACAAGAAGAGTAAATTTATCGCCTTTGTTTCTGAAACAAGTTTGTCCCAGACGGGAGCAGAGTTTCGACCCTTTCGTATTGTAAGCAATTTAGAAACTGATAGTACAACTTCTCTTATTATAGAGAACGGGGAAGCAGGGGTAATTAACAGGCTTTGGTTAAATATCAAAAACACAAGGGTGGCTCGGAAAGCAGATCTGTCAGGTAGTGATGATGGAAAAAAGTGGTTTGCCTTAGACGAGGATATACTGTTGCAGCCTACCGAGGTGTTGGATAAGGACAATCATTACGAAACCTTAAGTTTTCCTGTCTCAGGTTACAAGTATTATAAGTTGCAAATTTATAATAGTCATAAAAGCCCTTTAAATCTGATGCGTGTTGGTGTTTTCAGGGATTATAATAAGGCTCCTTCTTTTACTGGGTTACCACTAAAGTGGATAAGCAAGGATAGTAGTGATAGGAATACTTATGTTAACCTGGCATTTAACGAGAGATATAAAGTTGACAGATTGATAGTTAAAGTAACTAGTCCAAAGTTTTATAAAAGAGAGTTTAAGATCTTAGAGAAAAGGGGCACAGGGTTTATAGAAATTTCAGAAGGACAATTGAGTTCAGATATGGAAAATGCAATAAGTCTGTCCGCAAAATCTAAGGAGTTAAAACTTGTTATAAATAATGGCGATAATCCTGCATTAGAAATTGCTGATGTTCAAGCCTCCAGTTTAAATAGAACTATCCTTGCATATCTCGAGAAAGGGGGTGACTATCTTATTCTCACGGGGAATCCTACGGCTTCAATTCCCGATTACGATTTGAAATACTTTACTAAGGAAAGCCTGAATAAAGTAATAGATGTTCAACACTTACCCCTGCAACGAAATTCTTACTTTAAAGCAGTTGCTGCTAAAAAAAGTAAAGACTTTTCACCTATGCTGTGGGGGGCTCTCGGTGTAGCAGGTCTTGCGCTTTTATTTTTATCAGGCAAAATGCTAAAGGAGATCAATTTAAGTAATAAAGCATAATTGCATAGTTTCAAGGTCCGATTAACCACGTTGCGATTACTATCCTTTGTTAACTCAGCTATCCGTTGTATTTCAGTGATTTATTGTGTTTTTCGTTATCGGTGTTGAAAACTTTTTAACCAATGAATTAAAAGAAAGTCTTCTTTTGTTTTTCTGAAACCCTGTACTCCTATTCTCGTAGTAAACAACAATCTACTATTTGAAACATGGCCATTAAACTAGATGCTCATCCTAAGAAGATCTCTCATTCAATTCTTGCATACTCGCACGGGGCTATTTCTGCATTTCGTTTTTTTAGCAAAGAAGATTTCTTGCACATGATGTTTGATATGTCGGTCGAGGATATTGTTGCTGATCTAAAACGTTTTGAAGAATTGGAAGAGTTTGAAATTTGCCGCAAGCTGAAATTTGTAGTTCGCGAGAAAAAAAGGATTGAAGCATTAAGTCTGCAAGTATTAATAGTTGAGTAAAGTTCTTCCAGACGTAGCCCTTACCTCATAAGAGTACGATCTACTAAACTTCAATATATCTTTATAGTAAATAGGGATAAATCTTCTTTTTTTTCTTATCAAAATACCTCTGACGAATTTGGCCCGGTCAGCCGAAGAGTATTTGCGAGAGTATTTATTACAAATCACTCTATATTTGTAAGGATGACCTCCTCTCCCAAAGTTCCACATCGTAAGATTATTCATATTGATATGGATGCCTTTTATGCTTCGGTTGAACAGAGGGATAATCCAGAATATCGAGGCAAGCCAATTGCGGTTGGAGGATCTCCGGAAGGTAGAGGAGGTGTGGTAGCAACGGCGAGTTATGAAGCCAGAAAGTTTGGAATCAGGTCGGCGATGGCTTCTAAACAGGCCTTGCGACTTTGTCCACACGTGATTTTTGTCCGTCCCCGTTTTGAAGTCTATAAGTCTGTATCTCAAAAGATACGGGAAATCTTTTACCGTTACACTGATCTGATTGAACCCTTATCTCTTGATGAAGCTTATTTGGACGTCACAAAGGATAAGCTGGGGATCGGATCAGCACTTGACATTGCTAAACAGATAAAGGAAGCAATAAAAAGCGAACTTCAGCTGACTGCTTCTGCTGGTGTTTCTATCAATAAGTTTGTTGCAAAGATTGCTTCTGATATTAACAAACCGGATGGATTAACTTTTATAGGTCCGTCTTCCATAGAGATATTTATGGAGAAGCTTCCTGTCGAGAAGTTCTATGGCGTAGGGAAGGTAACTGCAGCTAAAATGATGAAGCTAGGTTTGTTCTACGGTAGCGATCTTAAAGCCTTGTCGGAAGCTGAGCTACAAAGACATTTCGGCAAGCAGGGAAAATTCTATTACGACATTGTAAGAGGAATTGATAACCGGCAAGTTCAGCCTCATCGTGAAACAAAGTCTCTTGCCGCAGAAGATACATTTCCCTATGATCTCAGCTCCCTGGAGGAAATGGAGGCTGAAATTGATCGTATTGCTCGGTTGGTGTGCGAACGGTTGAAGAAAAAGGGTTTAAAGGGAAGAACTATTACAGTCAAAATTAAATATAGCGACTTTAAACAGATCACACGGAACAGATCGCTCGTACTTCCTATGGACGATTTGTTAACTATTGCATCAACTGCGAAGGAGCTTTTAGCCTCCACCTACAGTGAGGATCAAAAAGTGCGCCTTCTGGGAATTTCAATATCTGGTTTTCCTAATCCTGATATCAAGGAAAAAGATCCGCTTACCGGACAGTTACGTCTTTTCTAAGGTCAACCATAGACTTTATGGCTAATATTTCTGTATTTCTTGAATTTCGAGTTCATCATATATGGAAATAAAAGCCAATGCTCTTTCAACGTCTGTTTACTTGCGATAGGCTGGAATAGAAGGGAAGTTTAATTTGCATCTAAAAGAGCTTAAGTAAAATAAGCTTTACACTCTTCATATCTGTTAGGAAAACCGTCGGATTCTTCGATTTTTGCTGTAAAGCTTGGGTTTTACCTGTGCACTACTATCCAAAAATTAAACTAATTTTCATTGCTGTTCTGACTGGCTGCAGTTGGAAAGCAAGTATCAGTAACCATGGTTTTTAAACGTCTTTCAATAATTGTCGCAATTGCTTTAACAGGCAATGTTGCTTTTGCTCAAACCGCTCCTAGACTTTGGCATGGCGTGCAAAGGGAAGTTCATTACCGTCCGGATGGTGGAGATTTCGTTCTAGTAAATGGTAAGAAACGCTTTAACAGAGCTTTGTACGGAACTAACACAGCTTTTAGGGTGGAAGCGGGTGATTTACCAGAATTTGCTCTTTATATGCCAGGCATGGGAGGCAACCTGAAATTTGGGATCATTAATGGAAATCAAAGCAAGTGGCTTATTAATGCAGCTAAGATTGAAACACGATACAGGCCAGGTAGTATGCTGTATACTATCAAAGATCCTTTAATAGGTGAAGGAGAACTAAAACTATCTGTAATTGCAAGGGCTGATGCCGAAGGTGTTATAGTAAAAGCAACCGCAAAAGGTATAGGCAGGGGACTGCATCTTGTAGCGGCTTTTGGAGGTGCTACAGGTAAGAAATTCTCCCGGGATGGTGATATCGGAGCAGATCCGGAGTCATCCTTCTATCTGAAACCGGAGTACTGTGAAGACAACATTTTCAATCTTTCTAAGAATACATTCACCCTTTTCTATGGAAAGGGGAAAGTGTTATCGGAAACCGAACGATATGAAATTGATCATTTTCCCGACAAGTCGAAAGAAAAAGGAACAACATCCGAAAAAAAGCAACTTACAGGTTTATTTCCAGATGTGACTACCCTTAAAACTGGAGATGCTACCAATCTTTCAACTCCTTTAGACCTGTTAAATTCCTCTGCTAAAAAGAGCCCGTTGCTGGTTGGACGTATTCCGGTTAGCGCAGACAAAGATTATTACTTCTCTGTTCAAAACCCTTCTAACAACAAAATATACCAGTATAAAGCTCTGGCTGAGACTTTCGAAACAGCTGAAAGAAAGAGGAAAGAGACAGCAGAGCGTGTGAAAATTAATACTCCCGATCCTTACCTAAATACTTTAGGGGCTGCTCTTTCTATGGCTGAGGATGGTATTTGGGAGTACCCCACCTATTTGCATGGCGCGATAGCCTGGAGGATGCGGTTAAATGCGTGGAGAGGTCCGTATGTGGCAGATGTTCTCGGTTTATCTGACCGTGCCAGAGCCCACTTCAGCAGCTATGCAAACTCTCAGGTAATAAGTCCTGAAACCGGACCTGTGGTTATGGATACCGCCCTGCATCTTGCTAGACATCAGGAGAAAATGGGAACTTCAGTTTTTAGTAGTGGTTATATTTCGCGTAATCCTAATGATAATACTAAACCCCATCATTATGATATGAACCTGGTCTTTTTTGATCAGCTCTTAACTCATTTTAACTATACAGGCGATATTCAGTTTATAAAAGAGATGTGGCCTGCGCTTAAGCGCCATCTTGCCTGGGAAAAAAGAAACTTTGATAATGATGGGGATGGGCTGTATGATGCTTATGCTGCAATTTGGGCCAGTGATGCATTACAATATAGCGGTGGAGGGGTAACGCACTCATCTGCCTATAACTACCGGGCAAACAAGTTAGCTGCGAAGCTTGCTTCAATAGTAGGAGAAGATCCCCGGCCGTATAAAGAGGAAGCCGGAAAAATATTAATTGCCATTAACAGGAATCTCTGGTTGCCAGCTAAAGGTACCTATGCAGAATATAAAGATCTGTTAGGGTTGAAATTGACGCATCCTTCTCCTGGTCTTTGGAGTATTTATCATGCACTGGACTCTGACGTTCCTAATCGACTTCAAGCTTATCAGGCCCTGCGGTACATTGACACAGAAATACCACATATACCCATCCAGGCTAATGGCCTGGAAGAAAAAACTCTTTACACATTGTCCACAACTAACTGGCAGCCCTATGACTGGTCGTTAAATAACGTTGCATTGGCAGAGGTACTTCATACTGCGTTGGCTTACTGGCAAGGGGGACGGCCAGAAGAAGCTTATCATCTATGGCGAAGCAATATTTTGGAAAGTATGTATCTCAGTTCAAGTCCCGGAGGTTTTGAACAGCTGTCTTTTTATGATGCTATTCGCGGAGAACTATACCGGGATTTTGGAGATCCTGTGGGTATGGCTGCCCGCTCTTTGACAGAAGGCCTATTCGGGATCAGGCCGAATGTGCTTTCCGATACCTTAACAATAAAGCCCGGCTTCCCCTTTGAATGGGATCATGCTTCCTTCTCAGTATCTACAACAAGTTTGGATTTCAAAAGACAAGGTGATAAAGATATCTATGCAATAAGCCAGGCTTATCCTAAAATGTTAAATCTGAAATTGCAACTAAGGGCATGGAAGGATAAAATAAAGTCTGTTACCATTAACGGAGTGAAAACTGACTGGAAGGCGATAGATGGAACTGTCGGATATCCGGAAGTTGAAATTGCGTCGACAAAAGCTCCAAAGTTTGAGATCACCGTAGAGTGGGAGGGAAAAGAGATTGTTAAGCCATTATTTGTGGACGCTGTGATAGGGGAGGCTTTTAACAAAGTGGCAGGGATTAAGGGTATGTTAATTGAGGACCCACAGAAGGCTCTAAAATATGGAAATGAGGGTGAATATACTTTCAGTTCGTCTGGTAATAAAACGGTATTTATAAAAAACACTCAGGGAGTGTTCTCCTGGTATCGACCGATCAACGCGAGGGTTAAAGAGCGGGTAGAGATAATTGCAGACCAAGAACAAAGTTCTCCAGCTATATCCCTTAAGCTGAGAAATAATGGAAAGGCTATACACGGGAGGTTGACCCTTAACTATGGTAAAAAGGCCTTTCAAAAAGAATTAATTTTGGGTAGTGGCGACTCAATTTCGTTATCATTAGGTGATAATTTTCTTACTTCTGGAACAAATGCCGTTCGCTTCGACTATGAAGGCAAAGCAACACAAACCAAGATTAGTAATTGGGCAGTAAAACCTTTACTAAAGGAGGTCCGGAACGTTGAGCTAAATAAGGTCTTTAATGATAAGGTAACGAACATTTTCAAGAATAAGTACCTAAGTCCCCGCCCACAAGGGCCAACACTGCAACTTCCATGGCAAGGAATTGGCAACTGGTGTTATCCATTAATTGATGCTAATGTCGACGATACTGGTTTAAGAGCAGCTGCAGGAGAAAAAAGTCAAGTAGTATTACCAAATGGTGTTTCTTTTGCGACGCCTTCTCAAACAGGGGCCAAAAATATTGTTTTCACTTCAAAATGGGACAACTATCCTGATTCAATAAGTATTCCTTTAAAAGGAAAATCTTCTCATGCTTACTTTTTAATGGCCGGCTCTACCAATCCTATGCAAACACAAATGGATAATGGTGAGTTGGTGCTGATCTATAAGGATGGAAGTTTCGAGAGACTGGCACTAAGAAATCCCGAAACATGGTGGCCAATTGAACAGGACTATTTTACCGATAGTTTCGCTTTTAAAACAGGAGCTCCCAAACCATATCGTGTTTATCTTAAAACCGGGGAAATCACAAGAGAATTTAGAAATTTTAGCACTATAAAAGGGTATTCAAATTATGCTATTGATGGAGGAGCAGGAACAGTGCTGGATCTGCCTTTAAATCCAGATAAAGAGCTTAAGGAGTTGCGACTAAAAACGCTTACTAATGATGTTGTAATAGGTTTAATGGCAGTAACGCTAGTTAAATAACTACAAGGTCAAGGGCCCAAAGTTCCAATGGGGCCCTTGACTTCGTATCGCTATTTTAACTGCTTCGAATTAGCCTGTGGACTTGCCGTTTTAGCACCATTTACTTTAACTTTTTTAAACTCAAGTCCCGTTACATTTCCAACCTCGAATTCATTGCTTTTGAGTTTTACCTCTACATCTTTCACCACAATATTCTCGATAGTTGCTCTTTCATGCCCTATAACTTGTCCAAAAGAATTTCCTGATCCACGCACTTTAGTAATACTTATATTCCTGACTAATGCCTTAGGGGGTTCCTGCCCTTTGAGGTCGAAGTACTGGGTCCAGGGTGATACTTTGAAAATCACACCACCGTTTTCCATGGTAATATTGCTTATGCTAATATTTTCGTATTGCTGAGGGGTATCAGGACGGAGTTTAAGTCGTAAGACTGTTGGACCCATTGTAGTACAATTTTTCACTTCTACATCCCGAACTATAGTAGCTTCACTTCCAAAGGTTACAATTCCTCCACCTGCAGCGTAAACGCAATCGGAGATATGAACGCGTTCAACAGCAGGACTATCCATATCCTGCATTGCAAATGGCCCTTTTGATCCTTTCAGAGCAATGCAGTCATCCCCCACAGAAAAATAACATCCCTTTATCGTAATATCCTGGCTGCTGTCTACATCTATGCCATCAGAACTGGGACCGCGGTTGGGAGTTGGGCCGGAAGGAGCGATGAAGCTGCAGTTCTCGACAGAAGCATTCTGGCATCGATAGATGTGTAAGTTCCAGAATCCAGAGTTCAAAAACTTAACCCCAGTGATCTTAACATCTTTGGAGTTTTGAATAAAGGTTAACCTTGGTCTTTCTACACTGAGGTTAGTTGTCTTTTTATCTTTTTCTCTCCTTCCGTAAAATTCCTTGTAAAAAGGCTCACCGCTACCGTCGAGCGTACCTGGGCCACTAATACGAAGATGATCTACCTTGTCTCCATTAAGAAGAGCTGCCCTCCAGGGCTCGAAGTGGCCTTCTATTCTGGTGTTAAGTTTTACATAGTCGTTAATATCCGTAGAGCCCTTTAACACTGCCCCTGCCTTCAATTCAATATTGACGCCCGGTTTAAGGAAAAGAGACCCACTCAAGAATACACCTTGGGGTATAACAATTGTACCTCCTCCGTTTTCCGAGCACTTATCAATCAGATTCTGAATACTTTTTGTGTTTAAGGTTTTACTATCTCCGATTGCCCCATGCTCGGCAATGTTATAGGTTTTGTCAGCTTTATTAACGATAGACTGAGTGGTGACGGATATTTTAGAGATGTTCCCAGCATTTGAGTTGGCCATCAAAATAAATGAAAAGCCAAGAAGGCCAACTGATTTATTAATGTTCATTTCTAAGTTCTTAGATTTTTTATGTTTTATATTACAAATATGCCAGCCATTTGTCCAGCTGCATAATGTTATCCGGAAAATTGCAGTAACATTTTAGTAGCAATTTTTATCCAGACGGTGCTGTATCAACTTAGAGTTTTTGTGATTTTATTTCTAAACCAGGTAACCCTTTGTTTATTTTATCCGTAATCTATGATACAATTTAGAATAGGGACATGGCAAAATGTATTTACGCTATTGATCAGGACAGAGATACTTTAGATTTCCTCGAAATGGTATTAGTTGCAGAAGGATATGATATTATCACTAACACTTCTGGGAATGATCTTATAGCAGAAATAAGAAAGTATCAGCCTCAACTTATATTGGTAGGTAATAAAGTTGGAAGACGTACAGGTACAAGCATTTCCAAAGAGCTGAAGCTGGATGATTTTGCAACAAATATCCCTACTATACTTTTACTTGAAACTTCCACTACTTACTCCAGTATTCACCATATTGGTGCGGACGATTTTCTCGTGAAACCTCTTAATATCAATGTACTACTACAAACAGTAGAGGAGTATTTGCTTGCTAAAGTGATTCACTTTGTTCCTGCTCACGGGGTCTTCTTTGATCAGGACTAACAATTTTTACAGATACCTGCATCCTGAATTCGCTCCCTTTTATTCCAGCTATCCTCGCTCTAAAGTCATACGCTGCTATGGTTTGATGTTCTTTCGAAATTCCTTTTTGTTTATACGGTCAGTGTCATAATTAAATTCACTATTACCTTTCGTGGGTTTAAAGATCTATTTTTGTCGCTGGTTAGTGTAATAAGTACAATAAGTGAGAAAGAAGTTATTGCCCCTCGCTCTTGGTGGACTAGGAATAGGTTCGACCGAGTTTGTAATGATGGGAATTTTACCCGACGTAGCAAAAGAATTTAATATTAGTATTCCTGAAGCGGGCCATATGATTTCTGCTTATGCTTTAGGGGTCGTTATAGGAGCTCCAACTCTAGTGGCCCTCAGCAGTAAGATTACACCAAAACGAATCTTATTCGGATTGATGGTCTTATTTACTGTTTTTAACACCTTATCGGCATTCGCGCCTAACAATACTGTTCTCTTCTTTGCACGACTATTGTCTGGCTTGCCGCATGGTGCCTTTTTTGGAGTAGGGTCAGTAGTGGCAAGTCAGCTGGCCGACAAGGGGAAGCAGGCACGGGCTATTGCAATAATGTTCAGCGGACTAACAATAGCAAACTTGATCACTGTCCCCCTGGGTACCTATATAGGTCATGAATTCTCCTGGCGCTATACTTTTGGCTGCATTGGGATTATAGGTCTTATAACACTTTCCGCTATTTATTTTATGCTTCCATCTTTGCCCGCCCGTAAGGGAAGTAGTATTGGATCTGAACTGAAAGTTTTTAAACAATTGGATCCCTGGTTGATCTTTTTGATCACAGCAATAGGAACCGGTGGGTTATTTTGCTGGATAAGCTACATTGCTCCATTAATGACAGATGTTGCAAAGTTTGATTCCTCTACTGTACCCTACATTCTTATAGTGGCAGGGTTTGGTATGGTAGTGGGTAATTTAATTGGTGGAAAGCTGGCTGATTCCCTTAAACCGGCTTCTGCAACAATTGTACTTCTTTTCGCAATGGCAGTCACCCTGGGGCTCATCTACTTCTTCTCAGAAAATCAGGTGGCCTCAATAATATTAACCTTTATTGCCGGAAGTTGCTCCCTTGCTTTAGCCGCCCCTATTCAGTTGTTAATGATAGATAGTTCAAAGGGAGCAGAAATGCTAGGAGCTTCAATAACCCAAGCTGCTTTTAATCTTGGAAATGCCTTAGGAGCCTATTTAGGTGGCCTTCCGGTAGCTGCAGGATTAGGGTATACATCTCCCTCAATGGTCGGTGTCCTGATGGCCCTGGGAGGAGCAGGGTTTGCGTGGATACTAATTCTTAAACGAAGAAAAACTGCGGTTGATCCCCAGGAAAAGAAAGAATTAAGCGGTGCTGTATACATTCATTGAAGCGGTACAACCAAAACGTACCGCTTTTAGAACAGTATTTATTTATGCAATAATGCGTTTTGCAAGACCTTTTTTTGCTTTTTCTTTTTTCTCACTGCAAACTAGGGTCTTAAGTTTAATGCCAGGTATTTTATACAGTTTGGCACATTTTTTTCCCCTTATCGAGTACACCACACACGTATAACAAAACATACAAAACCTATGAATAAAATATTTACCTTACTCTTAGTATTGGTTATACCGCTATTAACGAATGCACAAAAGCTATATCGAAAATTTACCGTAGGCGTAGGAACAGGGCTAGCCTATAATCATGGTGATTTAAGAGGCCGGGAGGGAAAAGAAGTTTATATGGGAAACCTGGAATATTTTTTCACACCTTATATTGTAGGTAATGGAGAGCTTCAGGTGGGTAACATGGCAGGATATGGCTTGGAAACGAACCGCTATTTCCGCTCAGACTTCCGGTCTGTTACTGGGAACCTGAAACTATATATGGGGCGGTTAACTGATAAATTCCGCGGTCCATACGCCTATAAAACTAAGCTTTCCCAACTATTTGAAGGCCTTTATGCAGGTGCAGGAATGGGAATGATTAAAAGTACTCAGCGTGACATCTACAGACAAAAAGATAATGATATGTATCGCGGTTGGGACACTGACCGTGATCTAATAATTCCAGTAAGCGTAGGGCTGGATAACTCCAGTTTCAATTCCCGGATTGTTGCAGGGCTACGTTATCAGTATGCCTTCGGCCTCGGTGATAATATGGATGGATATGCCATCAAGGGGTCCGCAAAAGATATGTATAGTACAATTAGTGTTAGTCTTAAATATAGATTTGGTTCTGAACATCGTTACTTTCAGTAATTAAGCCTGCGTCTTTTAAAGCATCAAATGCAAGAGTTTTTCGGGATTTGTTTAATTTCAGGTTCTGATATTATTCCAACTCCTACCGAAGGGCAGGAGTTATTGTTTTATAAATTGTACTCTGAATGAATTATAGATCACTAACCACCTTTTTAAATCTCTTTATTTTTGCAACGTATAGTGTTTGCGCGCAAGACTTATCAAGGATTTCGATTATACCAGAACCAGTACAATTAGTCCGGAATGAAGGATCTTTTGTATTACCTGAAGAAGTAGTCCTTAAGGCTCCAGCTTCTACAGAAGTAAATCAAACTATTATCTTGCTAAGGAAGAAGATAGGCGAGGTAGCCGGTAGCCGGATCACTACGACCAACCGGGAAGAACAAGCCACACTGCGACTAATACTTAATACCATTCAGGATACACTTTTAAAGAATGAAGGCTATCAGTTAGTAGTAACACCCAGAAATATTTCTATCAGAGCTAATCGTCCGGCTGGCCTATTCTACGGGGTCCAATCCCTGCTACAACTATTTCCAAAGGAGATAGAGGGGGACAAGTTAGTCAGGAATATCAGATGGCAGATCCCTTGTGTTTCTGTAACTGACTATCCAAGATTTGGCTGGAGAGGATTGATGTTCGATGTGTCAAGGCATTTCTTTACTAAAGAGGAGGTGAAGCGGTATATCGACAATATGGTGAAGTTCAAGTATAACCTACTTCACCTGCACCTTACGGATGATGAGGGCTGGAGGATCCAGATAAAGAGCTTCCCAAAACTAACTGAAGTAGGAGCCTGGCGTGTAAATAAAGTAGGTTACTTTGGTACTTTTTCTGCACCCACTGCCAATGAGCCCAAAGATTACGGCGGTTTTTATACGCAGGAAGATATCAGAGAATTAATACAGTACGCTGCCGAGCGGTATGTTAACATTATGCCGGAGATCGATGTACCTGGCCATAGCCTTGCTACTGTCGTTTCCTATCCAGAGCTTTCCTGTACTCCCGGAGTTGAGAAATATTCAGTACGATCAGGTGAGGCTATTATGGACTGGTCGCGTGGTGCTCCACCAATAGCTCTTGTTGACAATACTTTATGTCCGGCGAATGAAAAGGTTTATGAGTTCCTGGATAAGGTTATAAGCGAAGTGGCAGCCCTCTTTCCCTTTGAATATATTCACATGGGAGGAGATGAGGCTCCGCATAATTTCTGGGAGAAAACTCCTGAAATTAAACAGCTGATGCAACAGCAGGGGCTCAAAACGATGCAGGAAGTGCAAGGGTATTTCACTAAACGGGTAGAGGCAATTGTTCAATCAAAAGGAAAGAAATTTATAGGCTGGGACGAAATACTTGACGGCGGACCTTCAAAATCAACAGCGGTAATGAGCTGGCGTGGAGTAGAGGGAGGTATCAAAGCTGCAAATGCAGGTCATGAAGTGGTAATGAGTCCTAGTACTTACGCTTATCTTGATTATATGCAGGGCGATGTTTCCATTGAACCCAGGGTGTATGCCTCATTAAGATTGAATAAAGCTTATCAGTTTGATCCGGCCGCCGATATTTCTGATCCCCGTTTTATAAAAGGGGGGCAGGCAAACTTGTGGACTGAACAGATCTACAATACCCGTCACGCAGAGTACATGCTTTGGCCAAGAGCTTTGGCTATTGCAGAATCTGTCTGGACTCCTTTGAACAAAAAGAACTGGACAAATTTTTACACTAAGGTTGAGGAGCAATTTAAACGTTTCGAGGTAGCTGAAATTAAATATGCACCCAGTATGTACGATCCTATTATTAGTGTTTCTGGCGGTGCTAATAATAGCATAACAGTAGAATTAACTACGGAAATCCCAGGGCTTGACATTTACTATTCATTCGACAACTCTTTCCCCGATACATTTTATCCCAGGTATAAAGCGCCTATTTCAATTCCTAAAGACGCTGCCAATTTAAAGATAGTAACGTATCGGGATAAAAAGCAAGTTGGCCGTATGATCACTGCTTCTGTTGCTGATCTCAAGGCAAGAATTAGAAAGAGATAGAGAATTTTTTGTGGTTTTACCTAAACGAGGCTCTGCAAAAACAGGCCTCGTTTTTTATTTACCAACTTACTGGTAGTGTTTATGCTTTCTTTGCCACTCCGGATATTTGTTAAGCACTTCCTGGGGTGAGTAGGTGTACCAGGCATAGCCGTCCCGTCTTTCCCGATCAACCTCTGCAAGTGAATAAACTACTTTACTATCACGGTTACAGAATAAAGGCCTATGCGTTCTAAGTTCGTAATACCGGGTCCAGATAGGAGCAGCATTACTATCTGTAGCAACAACCCGGTCGGTATGAGAAACCCGGAAATTAGTTACCATTTCTTCAGCTTTTACCGTTTTGACTACTGTATTCGAGATTTGTGATTGCCTAAACCAATCAACCGCGTTTACTATTGCATTCTCTACTTGCTTATCCGGATTATCGATACTCATGAGAAACAGAACCAGGTCAGCGCTTTCCTTGTTGCAAATGCTTGGTGGTTCGAACTTTCTTGCCCAGGCTGGAGCCAGTGTCCGCTCATCGTGTTGCTGGCACCAGGCCGTTAATTTGCCATTGTCCTTAATTTGGGTCTTCACTATGCATCCCAAGCCTTTTTCATAGGATCTGAAGATTTTTTCACGAAGCTTGTTATTGATGAAATAATATTGCTTTTTATCGTCTTTGATATCCTTCAACAGGGTCATTATCCCGCAGAAGGCACCATCGTTATACGTAATATGCCTGCTATAATTTTCTTCGAGTGGAAAATATTGGGGCCAGCCACCATTAGGGTATTGTGATCCGATAATAAAATTCAAACCATTTTCCGCCGCAACCTTATATTTTTCTTCTTTAGAATTAACGTATGCAATAGCAAGTGCAGCAATCTGAGTATAAGTACTGCCATTATCGAAGGTTGTATTCAAGGTGTTTTTAGCCGCAAGAACGCTATCTTTCTGATCAGAGCTTAGTATTGCAAAGATATCATAATTCTTAGGCCAGCCTCCATTTGTTTTTTGAAACAGAATTATATTATCTGCAATGCTTTTCACCTCTGTTGGTTGATATTTTGGCCGGCCTGGTCGTGGATTGATAACATTGCCTTTGTCAGCTATACCGTACCAGTGATTAGAATTATCTGCAAAAGGAGCAGGGTCAATCCTAGTTAAATCCTGGGCATTTGTCTTAGGGGCAAAAGCCAGCGCTAGGGCGAGCAGAGCATATGTATAATTTTTTATTAACATAAAATATAGAACGGTTATTATTGATTTTTTCGGACAAGTCTTTTTTGTCATGTTCCTGTAGCGTATTTGGCACCTTTTTAAGATCAAAAAACTGCTCAATTCCTTTCATAATTGCAGACGGAGCAGGTGGCATACATTGGCGTTCAAAAATGTTTGCACCAGATAGTATCACTTTGATTAATTCCATTTGTCTCCACAGCCAACGATGCTGACATTACGCAGCTGCATGGGAAGGGAGACCCGGAAAGTATTAACATCAACAAAATACGTTTAAACTGGTTAAAGCACAATAGAACAGGAAAAAATGAATTCAATTGACAGACGAAATATAAGTAGCAGAACGGAATGAATTTGTAACATTGTTGAAACTAAATTCTTCTTAAAAGCTTTGAACATTAGTTTTTCTTTCTATATTAGCATTATAACCAGTACGATTTCTTTAACCAATTTTTCATTTGAATAAGTTTAACAACTTTACTGTGTAATCAAGAATTTAACCAAGTTCAGCATTTGCATTATGAGGATTTAGCATCTCCAGTTTTCTAATTTGGTCGAGTCGCCAAAATAGAAGGAAAGAAACCATTTTTTAAATCAAGCCAACGTTGGCAGTTTGTAACCATTAATTTAAGCTTAAGAAATCATATGAGAAAATAGTACAAGTTTTAGTGTGAAGCCATGTAATTAAACCATCAAGGTTATCCCATAAGCCTTGAAATTTTCAATAACCAATATGAATTAATTTAAAATGAGAAAAGCTCTATTTCTGTTGAGTATGTTCGTTGCAATCTTACAACAAGCACACGCTCAAGCACTAACGGTAACAGGCAAGGTTACAGATCAAACTGGCGAAGCTCTTATTGGGGTAAGCGTCATTATTAAGGGTAAAACAGCAGGAACTTCTACCGATGTTAAAGGAAATTACAAGTTGTCCGTTCCCTCATCCAGCACGGTCCTGGTCTTCAAATACATCGGCTTTAAGTCAAAAGAGGTTCCTGTCGGAAACCAGACCTCTATTAACGTCTCTCTCGAAGAGGAGGGAAAAACCTTGAACGAGGTAGTAATTATTGGATACGGAACGGTAAAAAGGCGTGATTTAACGGGTTCTGTTGCTTCTGTAAGCGGACAGGATATTGCATCAACTCCGGTACCCAACGCTGCTCAGGCTATGCAAGGAAAGTTACCAGGGGTAAAAATTACAGCTCAAGATGGCCGTCCTGGTGCTGATATTGCTATTCGTGTTCGCGGAGGAGGCTCTATTTCCCAAAGCAACCAACCTTTGATTCTTGTGGACGGAATACCAGGTAATCTAGCAGATATTTCAGGCGACCAAATTGAAAGCATAGATGTGTTAAAAGATGCTTCTTCTACAGCTATTTATGGTGCCAGAGGAGCTAATGGGGTAGTTCTTGTTACTACAAAATCAGCGAAGGCCGGAAAAACAACCGTCACCTACAGTGGCTATGTAAAGAACAACCAGCCTACCAAGTATTTGGAGTCTTTAAGTCCCTATGATTATTTAAGATATGTATGGGCAAACACAGCTGCAAATGGAGTTGCCTATCAAACACCATTTGAGAAATACTACGGTTTGGGAGCAAATGCCGGAGCTAATACTGGAGGAATAGAAAGCTACAGAAACCTTGCTTCAGACGATATTCAGAAACAAGTGTATAATGAGTCAACTTCCTGGAATCATGCCCTTACCTTAACGGGAGGAACTGATAAGACTAGAATCTTATTTTCAGTTAATTACACTGACGATCAGGGGATGAAAATAAACTCCTATTACAAACGTGCCAATGCTGCGTTCAAGCTTACTCAAAAAATCCGTGAGAATTTAACTTTTGATTTGAACACGCGCTATACCCGTACTCCTACTCTCGGAGATGAAGGAACATCAAGCGGGGGAGGATCGTTATTGTCTACATCGTATCGTTTCCGTCCAATTGCAACTTCTCATGTTCTGGGAGATGTGAATGCAGTTAGAACAGGAAACATAGAGCAGTATGGAAAAAACTGGATGTGGGATGCTTATAGTCCGGCTGCCCGCATAGGGGACTATGAGCCTTACAATAAAAACCAGAACGCTGTAGCGATTACTTCCTTGAATTGGGGAATTGTTAAAGGACTGACTTATCATTCTGACTTTAGTGTAAATTCAGCCTGGAACCAGAGACAGTACTGGTCGGGAGCCGTTTATAATAACTACATGGAGGATGCAACTGGCAAAAAGCTTTATGCTGGATCAGCAGATTATCGCAAGTCCGACAGTTGGAATATAAGGTGGACCAATACTCTGAGTTATGAGTATAATATTAATAAGTCAAATAGATTGACTGTACTCGCAGGTCAGGAGGTAGCAAACTCAGGGGGAACTAATCTTGCGGTACAAGCTACTCGCTTTCCCGCTAACTTTGATAAAGAAACTGCCTTCGCTCAGATCAATCAGTATGATCAGACAAATGGATCCGCTATTTTTTCCTCCAATGTAGACTTCCCAAACAGGATGTCATCCTATTTCGGACGAGCAAATTATTCTTTACTTGACCGTTACCTAGTTACTTTAACCTTTCGTGCTGATGGTTCTTCGACTTTTGGACCAAAAAATAAATGGGGCTTTTTCCCTGCGGCAGCTTTCGCTTGGCGAGTATCTGATGAACCTTTTATGAAAAGTATTAAATGGCTGGATAATTTGAAGTTTAGAGCATCTTACGGAGAAGCTGGGAATGATAGAATTAACCCGAGCTTATTTATTCAGAACTGGGGATCGGTTACAGACCAAAGAAACCAGTACGCTATAAATCATGTTCGTCAAGCTGCTTACCAAGTGGGTGGCAACCAGGCAAATCCTGATCTTAAATGGGAAACAACAGTTACGAGGAACTTAGGAACTGATTTTGGACTTTTTAGGAGTCGGTTATCTGGTACGGTTGATTTGTATTGGAACTCGACTAAAGACCTATTAACCGGAATATCTATTCCTGGAATTACAGGATTTACTTCAACCACAAAAAACGTTGGTCAAACCAGTAACAAAGGGGTTGAACTTTCTCTTACCGGAACTATCTTTAAAAGCAAAGATTGGAGAGTGGCTGCCGGTGGAAATATTAATTTCAACAAGAGCAATATAGATAAACTTGCTCCTGGTGTAACAGGTCTGTACGGCACCAATTGGAACAGTTCGGGAACATATCCAACTTCTGATTATATCTTAATAGAGGGACAGCCTGTTGGTTTGGTTCGAGGATTAACTTATGAAGGTTTTTATACTCCCGAAGATTTCACCTATAACAATGGGCTTTATACTTTGAAGTCTGGAATTGCAGATCTGACAACTCCGGTAATTAACATAGTTCACGGATTAAGTGCATCGAATCGCCCAGCTGGTCAAAACGCTTACCCTGGACTGCCAAAATTCAGAGATTTAGACAATAGTGGAAAAATTGATGACAAAGATGTTGATGTAATAGGTAGAATGAGTCCATTACATACCGGGGGCTTTAACTTTGATTTAGGTTATAAAAATTTTGATTTAGGTCTAAATTTTAACTGGAGTTATGGTAATGACATTTATAATGTTACTAAGCTTGCTACCCTTTATGGTGGTAAAGAATCGGGCGTTTACGAAAATAAACTTGCAATTATGAACAATGCATATAAGATTTATGATGTAGTAAACGGACAGTTAGTAAGACTTACTACACCTGAACAATTAAATGCAGCCAATGCAAATGCTACTTTGCCTTTAGCTTATAATGAAACCGGACCTACCTCAACTTTAGGGATAGAAGATGGTTCTTTTCTGCGGTTAAACACGCTTACCCTGGGTTATAGACTTCCAAAGTCTTTAGTGTCTAAGGCTAAAATAGGTAGCCTGTACGTATATGGTAGCGTTTATAATTTACTTACAATTACCGGATACAGCGGCTTAGATCCTGAAGTTAGTGCTAACGAAGGTTTCAATAACCAACAATATCCTACCTTGGGTATGGATTATGGAGCTTATCCTCGTGCGCGGTCTTTCGTTTTCGGTCTTAATGTTAATTTCTAAAATTAAAGTAATGAGAAGATTAAAATATATACTAGGAATCGCAGTCTGTTTGACTTTAACTCAATGTAAGGAGGATTTCCTGGATGCAAAGTCTCCATCAAGCGTGGACGATGAGTTTGTAACTAATACACCTGCGGAAACATTTAAAATACTTTCTTGGGGATACGCTAATTACCGTCAGAATAGTATTATGGGAACTTACCGGTGGAATGATCCAATAGGATCTGATGCCGAAACGTACCCGGAAGATAACTCCAGCAATAATTTAAATGCTATTTTAAAGCCAGAATTGTTAACCATTGATGCTGTAGCTGGCGGTTTCAATGGCCTTTATGCTACCATAGCTAGGGCGGCCAAAGCTGCGTCTCTTATAGCAGAAAAACCTGCCTATAAAGAAGACGTTGCAGCTGGCAGGACTTCTGACTGGACTCAATTATACGGCGAGGCAATAACAATGAGATCCTTTTGCTATTACGAACTGGTCAAGCATTTTGGGGATGTACCTTATGGGTATGAAAATACACTTATTGATGAGTACTCCTTAACTTCTCGTTTTGTTATTTATGATAACTTAATTGAAGATCTAAAAAGAGTAGAGCCTCTGATGTACAAGATAGGCGAGGGAGGTATTACCGCCGAACGTTTTTCCCGGACATTTTGTAATGCCTTGATTGGTCAAGTTGCTCTTGCTTCTGGCGGATATCAGACCATTCGTACTGATATGCCTGACCTTTATGGAAGCGTAGCCTTTACAAAAAAAGGAAATGAAGTTAATAAATCGGTGTATGCACGGCGGACCGATTACATTACCTATTATCAAACTGCTAAAACCTATCTTCAAAAGGCAATTGATAACAAAGGAACTTCAGGCTTAATTACTGCTGATACCAGAACTGTTGCTAATAATCCATTCCAGCGTCATTTTCAATACGCCCACGACCTGCAAGTGAGCCCGGAATCTGTGTTTGAAATTGGAAACTATCAGGTTGGACAAACTTTAACTAATGGCGAGTATCCTTATGCTTTTGGCCGACCATCAGACGGCGGCAGCGCAAACGCTGCTCCAACTAAGGTTTTCGGAGCCCTGCGTATTGTTCCTACAGTATACTACGGCGACTACAGTAATGATGATAAACGGAGAGATGTTAGCGTGGCTGTTACAGGTAGCAAAGGCGATGGTAACGAAATGATGCTTTCTTTTGTTCCGGGCAATAAAAATACCGGAGGAATAGCCACGAACAAGTGGGACGACAATCGTATGAATCCACCTTTTGTTACCTCACAAAGAAACTCTGGTTTGAACTGGCCAATCCTTAGAATGGCAGATGTTATACTTTTGCTCGCAGAAGTTAAAGCCGAACTTGGAGAAAGTGACGCAGTTGATCTTGTTAACCAGATCCGGCAAAGGGCTTATGGCAATTCCACTAATAATCTTACAGCTCTAAGCGGTCAGCCTTTAAAAGATGCTATTTTGCAAGAGCGAAAATTGGAGTTGCTTGGTGAGGGGACCCGCCGTTGGGACTTAATTCGCTCTGGTACCTTTGCTGAGAGGGCTATAGCTGCACAACAAGAGCTTACCACTATGATCAACAACCTCAGAAATCAAGGGTATCATCGTTTTGCTAACGGTAATGAAATTCCTGCCTATATCTGGACAAAGATGGTTAATTTGCCTAATCCATTAACATTTGATCCTAACCCTAGCAATCCCGCACTTTTCCCTGGATGGAGGGGGCAATATGATTATACGAAGATTCCAGCGGTAGCAAGCAAGGTTGTTGGAACTAATCACAACTTAGCTATTCAAGGATTATTTAAATATATTGCCCCTGGTAGTGCTGAGGCTATTGCATTACAAGCCCAAGGTTACGTAAGAACAAATTGGGGAATAGATATAGTTACCTATGAGAGTGTATATAAAAGAAATCTTCTTTCAGGAATAACTTCGGCAGGTGATCCACCAAGATATTACTGGCCAATACCTTCTGAAACGATCAGACAGTCAAAAGGAAAAGTAACCAATGGTTACGGCTTGCCACAGCCATAAAAATTTCAAAAACTTCTTCTGTTTGAAGAATTCAGTGGACCTGATATGGAAGGAATAAGTTTGAGTGTTCTATCTTCAGGTTAAAATATGAAATAAAAAAGGGATAGATACTCCATGGAGTATTTATCCCTTTTTTATTTTTGGTATCCCGCAGTAGTAGATTTTCCCGGACTGTCAGGTGCTGAAATAGCTGTAGATGTACGTCTGTGCTCTACACAGAGTACTCATCTTTGGAAAACCGTTAAGATACTATCTGCCTACTTTCTTTTCGGTCATTTTCCTTTTTGTTCCCGGCTTTGAGCTTGCCAACTCCATTTCATTAGCAGCCAGGATAAAAGCACCAACACCATGAGCATCGTTAGTCACAATTGGTTCGCTTAGGTAGTATGCATAACTACCATCCCTGTAAGGATTATTTCCTAGTCCTGCTCCTCTACAAGTGTTCTTCAGGTTTATCATCCCCGCATTGGACTGCTCTATAAACTCCTTCTTCATACCTTCCAGGCCTTTCCTTGCAACCTCGTGGTATTGAGACGGAAGATACCCCATCCTTACCCCTTTAGCCAGGGCATATACAAACATGCTCGTCGCAGATGACTCCATATAGTTGCCCTTAGCACCAATACTATCCGTAATTTGCCACCATACACCTGTTTTAGGATCCTGAAAATTTTTTATTCCTTCAGCTGTCCGTAACAAAATCTCATTCAGCTTCTGATGTCCCGGGTGCTCTTTCGGTAAAAAATCACGTACATCCACTAATGCCATTGCGTACCATCCTATCGCCCTACTCCAAAAATGGTGAGACCTTCCCGTAACGTCGTCGGCCCATTTCATGCCTTTAGACTCATCCCAACCATGATATAGGAGTCCAGTCTTCTCGTCGCGTGAGTGGTTCTCCATCCATACAAACTGATTGACGAGGTCCTCATATCTCTTTGGATCCTGGTTGAACACCTTCGTAAACTCAGCATTGAACGGCTGGCCCATATAGAGTCCATCCAACCACATTTGCCATGGATAAATAGCCTTATGCCATAAGCCACCTTCTTTAGTACGCGGCATTCCTACAAGCTGTTGATTGACCAGATCCGCCGCTTTTTTGTATTTATCCTCCCCTGTAGCTTTATAGAGCATCAGAACAATTCTTCCCATTGGAATATTGTCGATGCTATATTCGTCTACTTTATAGGTTCGTATGCTTCCGTCAGTGCGCACGTAGAAATCAACATGATTTTTTATAAAATCGAAATACTTTTTATCACCAGTTGATTTATAAAGTTCCTCAATTCCTCTTAATACGAGAGATTCCTGGTATACCCATCTCGCCTTACCATCCTTGCTGGAACCAACTACAAGAGAGTCTTTCCATTTGGTCATAGCCGTTGCAGCCATCTGCTCCGATAATCTGGTCTGGCCGAAGCAATAGGAACCAGGCTGAGAGGCAGTACAAAGTGCTGCGAAAATTAATAGTCGTTTGATCATGTAATCAGGATTTATTGGTTTGTCTACTTTTGAAAGCTGTTGATCAGTTTAAAAGGTAGTCATTCAAACTCGCCTGATCCCCTATGTGGATTTTTAAAATTGGCACCACCTTTGTATTACATAAGCTTTAACAGATAACTATGGGATTATTAAGATTATTAGTTACCGGAGCTGCAGTGGCGGCAGGTGCACATTATATTACAAAGAAGCGTCCTGATGGAACTTCTATTGCGGATGATTTGAAAGCTAAAGCTCCTGAGTGGATGGAAAAGGCTAAGCCTTACACGGATAAAGTAAAGCCTTATGTAGATCAGGTAAAAGGTCAGTTTGCTAAAGTAACTTCTCAGCAAGGAACATCGCAGCAGGGAAATTATCCGAATAAGTATGATAATTTTTCTGCGGATCCAGATCCTTCTTATAGCTCTTAGAAGGGTTGATTGAAGAATTGTTATAGTAATAGAAGAGGCTATCCCGAGATTTATTTTGGATAGCCTCTTTGTTATTTAGTCAATGTCGCCTTCGACTATTTTAGCTTCGAATTTACCCTCCGTCATAGGCTTAGTTTGATCTAAAGCATTTACCAAGGTACCTGAAAACGTTCCTTTAACTTCACCATTTGTCGATGATGTAATTTTGATTATACCATCTTGAGCTGAAAAAATGGCTGAAGGATTTGTTATCCCGGCTGGCGTGATGTAACGGATCATTATGTCTTCAGCATCAACAGTATAATCACCTGTTCCATGAAATTCACTTATGTATAAGGTCAGCGATTCTGTATCATTGATACCTCCGTAAACCGTTAAATCCCCTTCATCTTTGACTGCCCACAGATGCGTACTCGTCTTAGCTGTTCCGTCAAATTTCCAGCTCATTTTGGTTGATTTCAAATCTTCTATGTCGTCAACTTTTTCAGCGCTATCTTTTTTACAAGAAGAAAAACCTAAAGCCACAAGAGAGATTGTTACAAGAATAGATGTAAATTTTTTCATAAAATAAAACGTATTAATTATTAATTCTGATAACCCATACGGGACTTTATTTAGGAACATTACAGCAAAGACGAAAAAAAATGAAATAATCGTTTTTTTCTCATTTTGAATTTCAGATTGCTCTTACCATTTCCCCCAAACCAAGCCTTGTAAAATTTTTGATAAGGGAAGCAAAATCACGTGCGCATATGATTTTTGTTTCTTACTTAGGCCCTATTATTTAACCAACATGAAACGTTTAACCTCATTACTAATTTGCTTTTTACTTGTTGAAGGAGTTTCAGCTCAAACCAATGAAGAAGTTGTTCGAAAAATTGCCGATCAGGTAATCAAAGAAACTGTCCTTGGATTTGAGGATACCGAAACAAAGAAGTTTTATCAATCCTCTGCAGACATCCCCGAAAATGTAAAAGTAAAATACGCAAGTCCCTATACTGGTTGGCATTATGCCCATGGAGTTTTAAACCTGGCAATGATCAATTTGGGAAACTACCTGAATGATCCGAAATATTTTAACTACGCCACCCGTCATGTAGCCTTTGGTTTTGACAATTACCGAACTTTCCAACAACGTTTTAAAAATGACGTAAAGCATTATACCTATCCGTATGGTGAGTTCTTCACCATGGAGGAGCTTGACGATTTTGGAGCTATGAGTGCAAGTGTTATTGAAGTTTATGCAAAAGATCCGAGACCTGAATACAAGACTTATGTAGAAAAGGCTGCCAACCACTTAATTAAGGAAAGACCTAGAATGCAGGATGGAACTTTTGTGAGAGCATTTCCCCATAAGATGACCCTATGGGCTGACGACCTTTACATGAGTGTTCCTTTTCTTGCTAATATGGGAGCGTTAACGGGGGATAAGAAATATTTGGATGATGCGGTTAAGCAAGTGAAAAACTTTCATAACTATCTATGGGATAAAGAAAAAGGTATTTATTGGCATACCTATTATACTGATCTGAAAAGGAATGGAGTAGCGCACTGGGGAAGATGTAACGGATGGATGTTATTATCTAAAGTGCGCTTACTTGATAAATTGAACGATAAAGATCCTCAGAAGAAAGATATTAAGAAGCTGTTGGAAGAACAGATCCTGGGATTAGCTCATTATCAGAATGCTGAGGGCTTATGGCACCAGGTATTGGATAAAGAAGACTCTTACCTGGAATCCTCCTGTACGGCCATGTTTGTTTACGGAATAGCTCATGCGGTCAACGAAGGTTGGATAGATAAAAGATATGCTTCTATTGCAAGAACAGGATGGGAGGGTTTAAAGAAACATAAGCTCAACGAGCAATATCAGCTGAAGGATATTTGTGTAGGTACAGGGATTCAGGATAACTTACCCTTCTATTATAATCGTCCGGTGGGATTGAATGAAAAGCACGGTACAGGTCCTCTAATTGATGCTGGTGTAGAAATATTAAGGCTCGAAAAGCTTCCTAAGAAGTAGGCTAATGGAATTAAAACAAAAAGACGGAATTTGGAGATAAAGGTTATTGCGCTTGCAAAACCTAACTCTGAATTCCGTCTTTCAATTATCGGCCTTGTCTTTAAGACAAATTGCTATTTATTGGTATATCTCTTTCTTCGCCGAGGCCAGGGTATTTTTCAAAAGACCAATAATGGTCATTAATCCAACACCGCCGGGAACAGGAGTGATCCAGCTGGATTTAGGAGCAACGTTTTCAAAATCTACATCGCCATAAAGTTTGTATCCCGATTTAGTAGTTTCAGAAACCTCACGGTTGATACCTACATCAATCACAACAGCACCATCTTTTACCATGTCTGCTGTTACAAAGTTTTTCTTACCAATAGCAGCTACGATGATATCGGCAGAGCGAACAAGCTTCTCAAGGTTTTGTGTGCGGCTGTGGGTCAGGGTCACGGTACAATTCCCAGGAGTCGCATTTCTGGCCATCAAAATACTCATTGGGCTTCCCACAATGTTACTTCTTCCAATTACCACACAGTGCTTCCCGGAAGTCTCAATCTTATACTCTTCAAGCATAAGCATGATACCGTAAGGAGTAGCAGGAATAAAACAGGGAAGGTTACGCATCATTCTACCCAGGTTAATAGGATGGAAGCCGTCTACGTCTTTTCTATATTCTATTTTCTCTGTTACTTTCTCCGGGTCAATATGCTTGGGAAGAGGAAGCTGAACGATTAGTCCATCTACCTCAGCATCCTGATTGATCTCTTCAACTTTAGCAAGCAGTTCTGCTTCTGAAACAGACTCATCGTATCTGATTAAAGTGGATTTGAATCCTACCTTCTCACAATTTTTCATTTTGCTGGCAACGTAGGTTTCACTACCTCCGTCATTACCAACTAATATTGCAACCAGGTGAGGTTTACGACCGGTAGTTTCTAATACTTCTGCAGCCTCAGCCGCTATTTCTTGTTTCAGTTTTTCTGAAACGTATTTACCATCTAATAAATTCATACCAGGATTAATCCAATTTCAATACCGCCATAAATGCCGACTGAGGAATTTCTACGTTTCCTACCTGGCGCATGCGTTTTTTACCTTGTTTCTGTTTCTCCAATAGCTTCCTCTTACGGGAAATATCACCACCGTAACATTTAGCTGTTACGTCTTTACGAAGTGCACTGATGGTTTCTCTCGCGATAACTTTAGCACCAATGGAAGCTTGAATTTTGATCTCAAATTGCTGGCGTGGAAGAAGCTCTTTTAATTTCTCACAGATCCTCTTACCAAAGTCGTAAGCGTTACTTCTATGGATTAATGATGATAGGGCATCTACAGGTTCATCATTTAAGCGTATATCTAATCTTACCAGGTCAGATTGGCGGTAGCCAATTTGATGATAGTCGAAAGACGCATAACCTTTCGAAATAGTTTTTAACCGGTCATAGAAATCAAATACAATTTCTCCCATCGGCATTTCAAACACCAGTTCAACACGGTCTGAAGTAAGGTAGGATTGGTTTACGATAATTCCTCTTTTTTGAATACAAAGAGACATTACCGGGCCTACAAATTCGGCTTTTGTAATAATATTCGCCTTGATGTACGGTTCCTCGATCTTGTCAATCCTGCTAGGGTCTGGAAGATCTGAGGGATTGTTCACCTGCACTTCTTCACCCTTAGTAGTGTATGCTATATACGATACGTTTGGTACAGTGGTAATAACCGTCATGTTGAACTCTCGTTCAAGACGCTCCTGGATGATCTCCATGTGAAGCATTCCAAGGAAACCACAACGGAAACCGAAACCTAAAGCAGCAGACGATTCTGGTTCAAATACTATAGAGGCATCATTCAGCTGCAACTTGTGCATGCTCTCACGAAGCTCTTCGTAGTCCTCAGTATCTACAGGATAAATACCGGCAAATACCATGGGTTTAACTTCTTCAAAACCTTGTATAGCTTCTTTTGAGGGTCGGTCAACTGTAGTAATGGTATCACCAACCTTAACCTCACGGGCTTCTTTAATACCCGAAATAATGTAACCTACGTCTCCGGTTTTAATAACATCTTTCGGTTGCTGCTGAAGTTTAAGCGTTCCAACCTCATCTGCAAAATATTCTTTCCCGGTAGCGATAAATTTAACTTTATCACCCTTTCTGATCTCTCCGTTTACTACTTTAAAGTAAGCGATAATACCACGGAAAGAGTTGAATACAGAGTCGAAGATCAAAGCCTGAAGTTCACCATTAGGATCGCCTACAGGTGCCGGAACCCTTTCAACGATTGCTCTAAGGATATCATAAACTCCCATTCCCGTCTTACCGGAAGCAGGAATAATATCCTCACGTTTACATCCAATCAAATCGATGATCTGGTCTTTCACTTCCTCTGGCATAGCGCCCGGAAGATCCATTTTATTCAGAATTGGGATGATCTCCAGATCATGCTCCAATGCGAGATATAGGTTGGAAATGGTTTGAGCTTGAATTCCTTGTGCAGCATCTACGATAAGCAAAGCTCCTTCACAGGCTGCTATTGAGCGTGAAACTTCATAAGAAAAGTCAACGTGTCCGGGAGTATCAATGAGGTTAAGCACATAGTCTTCACCATCTTGTTTGTAATTCATCTGGATGGCGTGGCTCTTAATGGTAATTCCACGTTCACGCTCAAGATCCATGTCGTCAAGCAATTGTGCCTGAGCCTCACGTTGTGTGATTGTATTGGTATATTCCAGCAACCGATCAGCTAAAGTACTCTTTCCGTGATCGATGTGTGCAATAATGCAAAAGTTACGAATATGCTTCATTTGAAACGCAAAGATAGAATTTCAGCAGAATAATTGCTGCGTCTTTATTTACTTTTAGTAGTTAGGCTTCATGCCGCTGATAGGCATCATGGAAATCATGATTCATACCTTTGAAACGTTCAACAACCTGGGCAATAAACTCTTCATCAAGTAATTGAAATACTCCATCTAATCCTCCCGTTACATCCATTTCAGATAACTTATAAGTTTGTTCCAAAACCCCCTGTTCAAATTTGATCACGTACTTCATGTTCATAGAGAAAATAGTAATCTTGCAATCAGGACGCGGTAATTCAGCAACAACTCTCATAATTATATTTTTCCAGCTAAGGGATCTTTTCCGTTCAAAGTTCCAAAGGTAGCAAGAGGTTTAAATCTTGCAAATAGTTCTTCACTGTACCAGTTCTCGTCCCTGGTTTTCTGAATAACCTCCCTGTGTTCAGCGGAGCGATAAGCAAAGGCTTTAACATCATCTAAACTTTCCCATATGGAAAAAGTAGCTTGGCGGAAAAATGGAGCTTCTCCAATCCCGAAAGAGGTAATATAGCCTTTTGCACGGGTCATGATGCTTGCTACCCTATCTACGTTTTGCCAAAAGTTCTTTAATCGATTTAATCGGATTGTGGCCCTGGTAAGCACAGCTACGGGACCTTGATATTGAACGTTTTCAAAGTTTGCAAAGGGATTCTGATTATCCCAATTCCCGTGACTGCTAATTGGGCTGCATAAAATGGTGTAAGATTCGGTACAGAATTTTCGCCACCAGAGGGATATGAAAGATGATTTTCTGAAGCTTTCAAATGACTGCTCGTCTTTCCAGGCTGCTAATAATGCCCACTGTTTGAAATCCGGCTTCAGGTCAAATGTGCCATTTTTTCCGCTTCCCATTAATTTCCAGAAGGTACAGTTGCTGTTAAGCATAAGGGGTAACCTGTGCAAGGCCATGGAAATAAAGGCCAGTGGAACCAAAAGCGGCTTGTATCTGACAATTGTTAAAGAAACCAGCATGGAGCGATACTATATAAATTATTTGATAAACTCTAATTATGAGAGAAAAAAGACGAGGAATTGAATGAAAAAAGCCGCCTCAAGAATGTTGAGGCGGCTTCGGTAGGAATGAAATATTTCCTAGTATAAAGTTAGTTCTACGCGCCTGTTTTTCGCACGGCCTTCAGGAGTATCGTTTGGAGCTATAGGCTGATATTCTCCATAACCAGTAGCTTCAATTTTTGATGCATTTGCACCTTTGCTTACCAGGTATGATTTTACAGCTTCTGCTCTGTCTTTTGACAATTTGAAGTTGAATTTATCAGAACCAACGGCATCAGTATGACCTGAAATTTTCAAGGTATATCCATGATCAACAAGTAGTTTAGCTAACTTATCTAAAGATGGATAGGAGCTATTTCTGATGTTAGCCTTACCAAATTCGAATTCCAGGTTATTAAATGCATCTCTCAGGATATCTTCGGCAAACTTAGGCAGCGGACAACCTGATCCGTCCACACGTACCGAATCTGGCGTATTTGGACATTTGTCAAATTTATTAGCCACGCCATCATTATCAGCATCACCCAACTCACGATCGTATCTAGCACGATCTTCTTTTTGCAGACTATCCAATCTCGCAATTGCTCTTTTAAGGGCAGTGTCATCATATGGATTGCCAACTCTTGCGGATGGATTATACCACGACATCTGGTGTTTGCTTTTCTTGCCAAGAGCAATCTCCAGACCTACATGGCTGAATGACCACTTGTCGTAAGTATTACCATAATCGTAGCTATCAAAACGGTCTGTTTTCATGAAGTTGATGGTGTAACCCATGTCGAGGTTAATACCTTTCCATAAGCCGATCTTCAAACCTAATCCGGCTGGAATTATAAATGCCTCACGATATCCAGGCTCGGTGTTTCCTGAATTTACCGCTTCTGGTTTAAAGTTGGAGTATCCGATACCCGACTTAATGTATGGGCCAATTAAACCGAACTCATCATGCATTTTGAAGTTAACAAAAGTATAATGTGCCGTAAAATTAGCTGCATAGCCAAAAGTGGTTTTATAGGATGATCCAGCAGTTATCCCAAGCGGAGTTTGCGCTCTGATTCCTTTAACTTCCCCTCTCATCCAGTCAACCTGGAATCCAAAAGCCGGGATAATTTGTTTCTTAACAAAAACGCCGTATCCAAATGTTTCTGTTGGAGTACGGTAATCATTATTCTTGTTAGACCAAAAAAGGGTATGTGGAGTTAAAAGTCCCCCAAACGCTCCAACCGACCAGGTTCTCAAGTGCTTAGCTCTGTATCTGCCCGTACTGTCTGGTCCATTACTTTGGGCAAATGCGCAAGTTGCAAATGCACCGAGAAGAAAAGAAAGTATTAATTTTTTTCCGAGTCCTGATTTTTTTGTGTTTGAAGTGGAACTTAGCGGGTCCGCTTTGTCATCTTGTAGAAATTGTTTCATAGGAATTACAGCCTCCTTACAGTTTTGAATTTGAATTATTAGTGATCTTAATTATTGCTTAAATATTAGTGTATGTGCCTGTATAACACTTTTTCAAAGAAAATTGTTTTTTGCACATGTAAACGGACTTATTCGTAAAAAAGTGGGTTTTTTTGATACAACTGTTAATACAGGTATTTAACTCATAGATAAATTGCGAGAAAGCAAAAGTGGAGAACCAGTCTGCTGTTTTTTTCAAGGTATATTAATTATTTCAATAAGCTGCACGCCATACAACTTATTAAATCGTAGATAGATATGTAATTTATAGACCCCTTTCTAATAAATTACCCGCGTGGCAGCAAAGATAAGTTTTTATCCTTAAATCAGCACGCGGGTTTTTTCAAAAACAATATTTTTAAATCGTAACAAAAATAGACTTTCGCTCCTGGGCCTGCAGATTCTTGGTTCTATGCCCTTTTCCGTTAGTATCTTCTACAAATAAAACGTCTCCGGCACCAAAAATTCTTTTTTCTCCAAGCGATGTCTCTATTTCGATCTCTCCATCCAGAAGGATGATATACTGCCTTGCAGGGGCCGTATGGAAATCGTAATCATATTCCGGAGATACCTTGCGGAAACTCAAATCTTTCACTTCGAAGTTTTCTGACAAATATCCAATGGGGCCTTTGGAGTATAAAGGCACTTCTACATCTTCAAAGTAACTGTCACCAGCCTCATTAGCGTAAACTCTGGTTAATTTAAAATTCTCCATCAGTTTTAAGGATTAAGTCGTTAGCAAGATTGATTTCTTCCATTTGAATAGTATGAGGGCGGCCTTTGTACACTCTTGATGTTACCGCCCCATTCAAACCCTCAATAACTTTGATGCTTTCTTCGACTCTTGAAACAGGCACATGAGGATCAGGGTCGCCGGTGGTGATCAGAAGAGGAGTGCGTTCGAAATTGCCCTTATAGTTATCTAAATTAAGCTCTTGCCCCACCAATCCACCTGTAAAAGCAATCACACCCCCATATTTTGCTGCATTTCTTGTAACGTACTCCAAACTTAAACAGGCACCCTGCGAAAATCCCAGGAAATAGATCCTGTTAAGGGAAATTCCCTCTCTCACAATTTCCAGTACAGTGTTTCCAATCAACTGTAAAGCAGAATCAAGGGCGGGTTGATTTTCCTTAACAGGCGCCATGAAGCTATAAGGATACCAGCTGTGGTTACTTGCCTGTGGAGCGTAAATTGCGGCATCATCCAGATTTAAATGGCCCGCAAGAGAAACGATACTCTCAGCAGATGCCCCTCTGCCGTGTATCATTATAATTGCTCTTTTTGCTTCAGATGCAGGAAGACCTGCTTTTATAATATTTTTTTCGTGTGTATACATGTTAGTCGAGTTTTGCTAGTTTACTTGAAATGTCTTCCCGGTAAGCCTCATATTGTTCAGGTAGTTTTAATCCACTGCCTAATTCTTCTACACTTTCGTCAACTGCAAAGCCTGGATTGTCTGTAGCTATTTCGAACAATACTCCTCCAGGTTCACGGAAGTACAAGGAATAGAAGTAATTTCTATCGATCTTTTCAGTGATTTGCAGACCGTAGTTAAGAATCTTCTCCCGGAAGCGCAACAGTACTTCATCATTATCTACCCGGAAAGCTACATGGTGTACAGAGCCTCCAGCTACCTGGCCAATTACTTCTCCCGGCGCTTCTACCACATCAACAATTGCAGCATTCTCTACAGTATCGGTGATGAAGCGGTAGCGGTTAACATGTTGCTCAAGCAGGCGGTAACCGAATAGGTTAGTTAGTACATCTGCAGTAGGATGAAGTTTATTCGTGGTAACCGTTATATTATGGAAACCTCTGGTTGAGTATTCTGCACCAACCTCAGCTGTTTCCCATGGCTGTCTTGCATCTGCAGATTTCGGTACAATTAATCCGAAGGGCAAGCCATCAGGATCTTTGAAACTTAGATATTGTTCACCAAACCTCTCTGCTACCTTTTGGTAACTTACCTTGTTTGCTTCAAAGCGTTTCAACCAAAAATCCAAGCTGTTTTCGGGAACCGAATAACCTATTTCAGTTACCTGTTGTGTTCCCCGGCGTCCTTTTTGAATACCTTCCCAGGGGAAGAAGGTGAGTATAGTTCCTGGAGTTCCTACCTTATCCCCATAGTAAAAATGGTAAGTATAAGGGTCGTCAAAGTTTACCGTTTTCTTAACCAGACGTAACCCTAAAACCCTTGTGTAAAAATCAAAGTTTCGCCTTGCTTCACCTGCAATAGCTGTGATGTGGTGAAGTCCTAAAATTTTATCTTCCATAGCGTTTATTTTTAATGTTAAGCTCAGGCTTTTGTCTTTCCTGATTTGTTGATTCAAAATTACGCTGCTTCAGGAACCCTTACATTGATGTAGGATAAGAATTAAGCGTAAGGATTTTTCTCCATAGAACGATTTGGTTAAACGCCATTTTCAAAACATATATAATATATGTAGCTTGGAAGCCGTTTCTTAAATCCAAATACGAAGTTTTGTCAAACACATATTTCCAGGACCAACTTGCACTCCTAAAAATTGAGTATAATGAAGATTTGCGCCAGTATCTTGAGCAAACACAATCAACAAGTATTTCTGATCGTCGCGCTTTAGGGTTGGTGTGGTATCCCATAGCCATCAGAGGTACTGAAATAGGCAGGGGAGATTATATAACAGTAGAAGTAGAACGAGGTGGTAATCAGGATTCCCCTCATCAATTCCGGTCAGGAGCTTCAGCTGTTTTATTTTCCAATCATGATTCTCAAAGTTATCGTGTGGAAGGGACTATTGGTTATCTGAATAATAACCGTTTAAAGATCACCCTTCGTTCTGATGATCTTCCGGATTGGGCTGCGGATGGGAAATTGGGTTTGGAGCTATTATTTGACAATAATAGTTATGAAGAAATGGAACAAGCTTTGAAACAGGCTGCTAAATTAGCGGAGCTATCGCCAAAATCCCGTCTTCTCGAAACTTTGATGGGAGAGGAGAAGGCTTCTTTTAAAGAAAATATTGACTATAAATCCTCCAGTCTTAATCAAAAACAACAGGAAGCTGTACGCAAAATTATTGCTGCCAATGAGCTCGCCGTTATTCATGGTCCTCCTGGAACAGGAAAAACAACCACTTTAATACAGGCCATTAAAGAACTATCAGAACGCGATCAGAAGCAGATCCTGGTAGTTGCTCCCAGTAATACTGCTGTAGATTTATTGAGTGAAAAGCTAGCGGCGGAAGGTCTCAATGTATTAAGGATAGGGAACCCGGCTCGCGTTTCAGATAAGCTTGTATCTCTAACCCTTGATGCTAAGATCAGCGAGCATCCTTCCATGAGGGATGCAAAGAAGCTTAAAAAGCAGGCCGCGGAGTACGTTAATATGGCTCATAAGTACAAAAGGAATTTTGGGAAAGCCGAGCGGGAACAGAGGAAGGCTTTATTCGACGAAGCATACAAGATCCAGAAAGAGGTTAATCAGATAGAGCAGTTTATTGCCGAGGATCTTATCTGCAAGGCACAAATTATTACTGCCACACTTGTTGGGGCGAACCATTATAGTGTCCGTGGATTGAAATACGAAACGGTAGTAATTGACGAAGCCGGGCAGGCTTTGGAACCAGCTACATGGATACCTGTATTAAAGGCTAAAAAGCTTGTCCTGGCAGGAGACCATTGTCAATTACCTCCAACAATTAAATCGGAGGAAGCTGCCAGAAAAGGCTTAAACAATACACTACTGGAAAAATTAGTGCATTATCATCCTGAGGCCGTTACCTTACTTGAAGAGCAGTACCGGATGAACTCTCGGATTATGGCTTATTCATCTCAGGTATTTTATGAAAATAAATTAGTCGCACACGAATCAGTTGCAAACCGGGTGATCAAAGAAGATGAACCTGCACTGTCATATATCAATACTGCAGGATGCAGTTTTACTGAGGTTAAAGAAGGAGTAAGTTTAAATAATCCGGAGGAAGCTGTTTTTCTTGTAAATCACCTGACCGAAATTTCTGCTAAGTTTACTGAAGACACCAGCGTTGCTATTATCTCTCCCTACAGAGAGCAGGTCCTATTGCTGAAGAACTTGATTGCGGAATCACCTGAACTTGAACCCTTCCATCGGAATATTTCCGTGAATACGATTGATAGTTTCCAGGGACAGGAGCGTGATGTAGTGTATATCAGTATGACAAGAAGCAACGATGAATCCGCCATCGGATTCCTATCAGATATTAGAAGAATGAATGTCGCCATGACCCGGGCACGCAAGAAACTAGTGGTGATAGGAGACAGTGTTACTTTATCCCGTCACCAGTTCTACGCAAACTTTATTAGTCATACAGAAACAACAGACGCCTACAAGAGTGCCTGGGAGTTTATGAGCTAAGCTTAGAAATTCGCAGGATGTTAAGGAATCGTGATGGATTACAAAGAGAAATCAGAACCTGAAATAGATCATCATCAATTGCTGAACGCCATCGGCAACTTTGTACATGCGGGCTTTTATCTTGTAAATGTTTTTCATAGGTATTTAACATCTAGTAAAAACTCTGCCAAATATTGATTTTTCTGTAAAAAACTAAAAATGAGTAAAATAGGCTGGTTTTTATATCTCCTGATGTTTTAATAGCCTTATTTTGCAGATACAAAGACGTAAGTTTTTTAACCGATGTAGCTTTTCATCTACAACTGCTTATAAAAGTGTATACTAAAATAACATAAGGACCGCTGCGAAAACAGTCATGGATATGATGAACCAGCGATACTTTTCTTCTGAGATCCTTTTAACAATGGCAATGCCAAACGCTGCTCCAAGAATAATAGCGGGAGTGGTAGATAAGGCCAGGAGAACAGTATTTAGATGGATGGTATGCCAAATAAAAACATGCGAGGGTACCTTCGCCCAATTAATGATCAAAAAGAACCATGCCGTGGTTCCGATATAAATATTCTTCGGTAACTCGACTGCAAGAAGGTAAACGGCCATCACACTGCCCGCCAGATTTCCTACCATGGAAGTAAAGCCACCCAAAATTCCCATTGTTCCTGCAAAGACCCGGTTATGGGGGATATCTTTTTTGTTTTTTTCTTGTTTCAGCCAGATCATGATCACTATACTTCCCAGAATAGTAACTGCCATTATCGCTCTGAACGTTTGATCATTGATCATTTTACCAATTACCGTCCCAAGAGCAATTCCCGCTATGGCAAAGGGAATGAGCATTTTAAGGTGCTTCACTGAAGCGTGCCTGTGGTAATACCATACTCCAATAACATCCGCGATCAAAAGGATGGGGAGCATAACTCCACTTGAATTTTGTCCTCCAAATACTACTGCCAATAGGGGTACCGAAAGCATTCCTGCACCGTGAACTCCCGTTTTTGACATTCCACTCAACAAGGCCACCAAAAGGATAAGCAGAATATCGGAGGTCTCAAGTTGATAGGAGAATAGCGTATATAGCAGCATAAGTTCGGTCTGTGAACAGCGGGCGAAGATACTGCGAAGAATGTCCCTGAACAAATATTGCCCTTGTAGCGTTAGTTCTTATTTTTTCGTATTGGTCGTATCAATTCATTAAACCTTCAACGAATGAAAAGACTGATTTTCATGGCGGGACTTGCTGCGTGCATTGCTTCCTGCGAAACAATAGAGAAATCACAGGCTACTGATTGCCCTTCAAAAATTTGCACAGAAGAATTTCGTTCTGTCAGCGTAAAATTTGTAGATGGAAATGGACATGCAGTAAAAGTAAAAAACTACACCTCCATCAATAAACGCACTAATAATTCTTTGCTGAAAGGTATTGTTCCCGATACTGTTACGGCTGAAGGAATAGCATTAGTGGCATCTGATGCTAACCTGGCCGATATTTCAGAATCTGGAGATTCGGTGATTGTTACAGGTAAACATCCTGTTTCAAACAAGACAGTACGTGGCTCCTTCTATATGATGGGTGGAAAATGTTCCTGTCATATAAGCAAAGTTTCGGGACCGGCACAGTTAGTTTTCAACTAGTTATGAAAAAATATTTCCACAGAAACGAGGAGTATTGCCCCATATACTCCACGTTTCTGTTGGATATTTTTATTATTCCCCTGCTTCTAACCCTCTCTCAGGTACTTTAAACGGGTATTTTTAGCCTAAACCCTCTTCGGCGTCCAATTTGAAAAATCAATAACATATTAAGTACGAGTATCGTACAAGAGTTGAGTTTAAAGAAAAGGGAAAGAGTTTTATGAGATTTAAGCCGTCTGAGAACCTCAGTAAAGAGGATGTGCAATCGGGATTAAAGTTGGTGATAGCAGACGGTTTGTTTGCTGAGTCTATGGTTTCATTTACAGGAGGAGCCTTCCTCGTCGCAATGGCCATTCACATGGGAGCATCGAATTTTCAGTTGGGAGTTTTGGCAGCCCTACCCACATTCAGTAGCATTTTTCAATTAGTATCTGTTTGGTTAGTACGGAAATACAGAAACAGGAAAGCAATAGCTGTTATTGCAAATATCTTTGCGCGTTTTCCCTTAATAATTATAGCCCTACTGCCGTTCATATTTTCTACATCCACGAGTGTATCTGTTTTAATTTTCTTCCTCTTCTTCCATTATTACTTTGGATCGGTTGCGGGAGCAAGTTGGAATTCATGGATGAGAGATCTTGTTCCCACAGAGCAATTAGGAACCTATTTCTCTCACAGAAGCAGATTAACACAGAGTCTGAATGTGGTACTAAGCCTATCTATTGCCTTTACACTTGACTACATTAAAGCTCATTATCCTGCTTACGAATTTCAGGCCTATTCTGTGATGTTCTTAATAGGGGGAGGTTTTGGAATGCTCGGCATCTTAATGTTGGCAAAAACTCCGGAGCCTAAGTCTATGATGGTGAACGATAACTTGTTCCTTTTGCTTAAAAAGCCACTGAAGGATAGGAACTTCCGTAAGTTACTTGCCTTTAATTCTTCATGGGCATTTTCTTTAAACCTTGCCACTCCTTTCTTCTCAGTTTACATGATGAAGACCCTTGGAATTGAGCTGTCTTATATTATTGCTTTTGGGATCATCGGACAATTAAGCAGTATATTCTCAATTAAAATATGGGGAAGATATTCAGACCGCTTTAGCAATAAAACGATAATCAACATTTGTGCTCCGATCTACATACTTTGTATCCTTGCATGGGCATTTACTACCATGCCGGGATCGCATCTTGGTACAGTGATCATGCTGGTGGTAATTAATATCTTCAGTGGTATTTCTACCGCTGGAATTAACCTGGGAATAGGTAATATCGGGATGAAACTTGCTCCTAAGGAAGAAGCCATCGTATACCTTTCAGTAAAAAACATGACCGTAGCCTTTTTCTCTACTATCGCACCTTTGGTAGGGGGGCTGCTAGCCGATTTCTTTGCAAGTCACCAGCTAGTTTGGAGCTTTGAATGGAAGGGGGACGGAACAAGCGCTGTGTTGCCATTAGTTGATCTTAAGGGATGGAGCTTCTTCTTCATCATTGGTGGAGTAATGGCATTATATTCATTGAGAATTTTAGGAGGAATAAGAGAGCAGGGTGAAGTGCAAAAAGATAAGGTGGTCACTTATATGAGGACCAAGATCAGAAGAAGTGTGGTAAGAGAAGCCAAGGCCAGAAACCCTGTTGCGTCCTTACGAAGAGCAATGATGTTTTTCTTTTAGGTGTTTCATTTTAATTTCTATCTTTGCCCATGCAAGAAAAAATCATCATTCTTGACTTCGGCTCACAATATACCCAGCTAATAGCCAGAAGAGTAAGAGAACTAAGCGTATACTGCGAAATCCACCCGTACAACAAGCTTCCTGAATTTGATGAAACTGTTAAAGGAGTTATATTCTCCGGAAGCCCGTTTTCTGTTAGACAAGAGGATGCTCCTCAGATCGTTGTTGAAGAATTTCATAATAAATACCCGCTTTTAGGTGTTTGTTACGGAGCTCAGTATCTTGCTCATACTTCAGGTGGGGAAGTGATCCCATCAACTATACGTGAATATGGCAGGGCAAATCTTCATTTCATAGATTCGGCTCATCCATTGATGAGAAATATTCCTAAAGATTCTCAGGTGTGGATGTCACATGGTGATACCATTAAAGAAATACCTGCTGAATTTGAGGTGATTGCAAGTACAGACTCAGTTCATGTTGCCGCTTACCATATTAAGGGCACAAAAACATATGGAATCCAGTTCCACCCTGAAGTAACTCATAGCACTGATGGTAAACAGCTTCTTGAGAATTTCCTTGTAGACATCTGCGGATGTAAACAAGACTGGACCCCAGATTCGTTCGTTGAAACAACTATCGCTTCTCTTCGTGAAAAGATAGGAAATGATAAAGTAGTTTTAGGTTTGTCAGGAGGAGTTGACTCTTCAGTTGCTGCTATCCTGTTACATAAAGCTATCGGTGCAAATCTTCACTGTATCTTTGTTGATAACGGTTTACTTCGTAAAGATGAATTCGAGCAGGTGCTTGAATCTTATAAACACATGGGCTTAAACGTTCGTGGTATCGACTCCAAAGATCGGTTCTTAAGTCAGCTGAACGGTGTAAAAGACCCTGAACAAAAACGTAAGATCATTGGTCGCGTATTTATTGAAGTATTCGATGATGCAGCACACGAAGTACAGGATGTAAAATGGCTTGGACAAGGAACCATCTATCCGGATGTGATCGAGTCGATCTCTGTTAAAGGTCCTTCTGCAACGATCAAGTCGCACCATAACGTAGGTGGCCTTCCTGATTTCATGAAACTTAAAGTTGTTGAACCTTTAAATACCTTATTTAAAGATGAGGTGCGTAAAGTAGGAAAAACCTTAGGAATCGACGATATCATTCTTCAGCGTCACCCGTTCCCGGGACCAGGTTTAGCTATCCGTATTCTGGGAGAGATAACTCCGGAGAAAGTTGCTATCCTTCAGGAAGCCGATGCTATATACATCAATAACTTAAAAGCTTCTGGCTGGTATGACAAAGTTTGGCAGGCAGGTGCCATATTCCTACCGGTTCAATCTGTAGGGGTAATGGGAGATGAGCGTACTTATGAGCACGTGATCTGCTTACGTGCAGTAGGTTCAGTAGACGGCATGACTGCAGATTGGAGTCACCTTCCTTACGAGCTTCTAGCGAAGATCTCTAATGAAATTATTAATAATGTAAAAGGTATAAATCGTGTGGTTTACGACATCAGTTCTAAACCACCGGCTACTATTGAGTGGGAGTAAGTTCCCTTTATTCCTCAAATGGGGGATAGTACTATGCTTTTACTATTTTAACAAATATGGTCTGTGAAACACACAGACCATATTTGTTTTTAACTATTATTATCCAACTTTGTAAGGTGGGTAGGTAGCTCGCTGCATCTATGGCTTTTAAATACGAAAATCAACTAAAAACATTTCTTCGCATCCTGGACGAGTATCCGGAAGATCTTCCTTTAACAAAGTTCCTACCCGGCTTTTTCCGGGAGAACAAGCAAATGGGAAGTACAGACAGGCGTGTGGCTAGTAGTTTATTATATAATTACTTTCGCCTGGGAAAAGCCTCTCCAAACCTTGTTCCAACTGAAAGGTTGTTTCTGGCAGAGTTTCTATGCAATTCCTCAGCTTCAGCTTTCCTGGAGTATTTTAAGCCAGAGCTGAATTCGAGGATTGAACTTCCGTTAGAGGAGAAAATAGAATTTCTGGAGTCTTCAGATTTGGGTTTTAAACTAGAAGACGTATACCCATTTTATCAGCATTTATCTGAAGGGATAGATAGGAGAGAGTTCCTAAAGTCGCTTTTCATCCAGCCGGATCTTTTCATACGTATTCATCGCGGTAAAGAAGTGTTGGTTAAATCAAAACTGGCTGATGCTGGTATTGTCTTCGATGAAGAATCTGACACCAGCGTTCGTTTACCTAACGGAACAAAGCTGGATCAAATCTTTGCGGGACAAACTGCTGCCTTTGAAATTCAAGACCTTTCATCTCAGCAAGCAGGAGAATTATTCCATCCCCAGAAATGGGACTACTGGTGGGATGCCTGCGCTGCTTCAGGGGGGAAGTCCTTGCTGATCCGTGATCAGGAACCAACCATAAAGCTTCTTGTTTCTGATGTACGGGAGAGCATCCTGGATAATTTGGATGAACGTTTCCGAACTGCGGGCATTCTCAAGTATCAGAAGAAGGTGATTGATCTTCTTCAAAATCCCGATCCTGTACTTCATGATTTCAGCTTTGATGGAATCATTCTCGATGCACCCTGTAGCGGTTCTGGAACCTGGGGAAGAAGTCCCGAGATGATCAGCCAATTTAGGGAGGGAAGGATCAATTCGTTTCAGAACTTGCAACGATCTATCATTAAGAACGTAGTGAAATACCTTAAACCAGGGAAGCCTCTTGTTTATATTACCTGTTCTGCATTCAAAGAAGAAAATGAAGAGAACGTCGAGCTCCTTCAAAAGGAATTTGGATTGACCCTGACCGAGCAGAAGCTGTTGAAAGGATATGAGCACAAGGCGGATACTATGTTTGTAGCTAGACTTATAAAAAAAGAATAAATTATCTAAAGGTTTATTAGGTATCTTGTGGCAAAAAAACAAGCATGAGAATTTTAAGTATTTTAACCTTTGCCTTTTCTCTTTTGTTCAGTTCGACTTTTGCTCAAACTTACGAAAAGCCTTTTGTTGGGACTGTTGGAGACCAAAACTGCTTTATCTCTAAAGTAGACTTAAGCAAAGAACAAACGGTGATTACCTTTAGTCATCTTAATAATAATGGATGGATCGCTTTAAATCCGGATATTCATATTAACACGCCTGATGGTAAAAAGTACCGCTTTCTTAAAGCTGAAGGAATTCCTATTGCACCTGAGCAATATAATTTTTCAGAAAATGAGAAAGAGCATACCTTTAAAGTCTACTTTAATGCTATTCCGAAATCTGTTAAAAAGTTTGACGTGATAGAGGTCGAGTCTGGGAGCAGATTTGATTTCAACTTCTATGGAGTAGACTTGGCAAAAAAGAGAACATCTGATACTCAGGTTTCCCGTTATCCTGAGGAAGTAGTCGTTGACACAGCTGCAGCCGTCGCTACCTCTGCAAATCCATTTGATTTTATGGGTAATTTAGGGGAGGTTTATAAAGACATCTATAAGTCCGCCGTTGATTCTTATTTAAATTATCTCAAGCAACCTGGAAAGTTGAAGGAACTCGCCAAGTTGAACAAGGCCTTTTTTGATGCTTTGTTAGAAGAAGGATTTACAAAAGAGCAAGCTCTCCAAATACTTCTTTCAACTCCGCTTATACCAACTGGTATTACTAAATAATTTATATTCCCGTATTTGACCTAAAGAGCTTTATAGCAATAGCTAGGAGGATTATGCCGAAAGCTTTTCGCAACACATGCAATCCGGACTGACCCAGAAAGTGTTCAATCCGGATTGTATTTTTTAGTACCAGAAACACGAAACACATATTTATGATGATCCCTACAAGGATATTCTGAGTATCGTACTCCGATTTAAGCGATAGCAAGGTTGTCATTGTTCCTGCTCCGGCAATGAGCGGAAAGGCCAGAGGAACAATCGAAACAGTGTCTGTTTGTTCTTCCTTAAAAAACGTTACACCCAAGATCATTTCCATGGCTATAACAAAGATCACTAATGAACCTGCAATGGCAAATGATGCCACGTCAAGTCCGATCAGTTTCAATAGCTCATCACCGAGATATAAAAATACCACCATCAAGGCTCCCGAAACTAAGGTTGCCTTTCCTGATTGAATACGCCCGGCTTTCTGCCTTAAAGCAATTACCACCGGAATGGAGCCTATAATGTCAATAATGGCAAAGAGAATCATCGTAACAGTGACGATCTGCTTACCATTTAAAGAGAAAAAGTTGAACATACTTTTAGAACATTTATACGGGAGCAACAATAAAATCAAATAGGAATTAAAGTGTTTGGCTCGTGGATAAATTTAGCAAACTTGAATCATTTTTCGTTCTATTTCGGCCTCTTGCTGAAGAATAAGTCCGGTAAGGCAGCAGGCTTACAGAGGTTAGAGGTCTCAACTACTTCCGGCACTACTTCTTTTACATTGAGACTTCCAACATATTTGCTCATGGACACTTCATCTGACAATGCGGACTTAAAAGCGATATGGATCTCCATCCTTTCAGACCTGTGGCTCGGGATTAAAGGCATTTCTATTTTTCCTTCTTTCCTGCTCGCGGCATCTTCATCACACAACACTAGATTTCCATCTGGAAAGAATACAATGTACATCATGATGTCTGATTTACGTGCGTTTTTGGGTGTTTCCGTACTCCAGCTGATCTCCACTTTAGAATCCTCCGTAATGCGAGCACTTGCACCTTTACAACCAGGAAGATTGCCATAACTGAATAAGAACTTGGAGTAATCGATATCGAAGCCCTTCTCAGTTTCTATCAATGCTCGTGTGGAATTATAGGAATGCGCAGAATTTCTACCCGATTTTTGAGGATGATAATTCTTGAATCCAATCATTACCATGGAGTGAACTGGAATTAGCCATTCGTTAATAAACTTGAAAGATGAGCGTGTTGATTTTAGTTCCTCACTAGGTTTTTTCCACGTTTTTTTTCCTTTACTTTTTACGTAAGGGATTCCTCTCCAACTACTACCTACCAGATTTCCTACTTTTCCTTTGACTTCGCCAAAATGGCTGTTAGTATATCTTGCCATATTATATAGTGTTTATTCCCAAGTTAATACAATCTTATTTATGAAGAAAATTCTTTTACTATTTAGATTCTATTCAGATAGGTTTCGATTGCGTTTAAACAACGGTTCTGAATCGGACTTGAATCGGATTTGAATCGGATCTGAATGGTGTTTTGGAATAATTGTGGTTTAACTTGTGGTTAATTAGGCTGGGCTTGAGGAATTGGCCTGGTACAAACGAAAAGAGGGAGACCTGTTAAATCTCCCTCATGAATTATTTAAAAACTTAATGACCTATGCATTCGCCTCTTCTAGTTTGTCCTTGTTCAGGAAAACAAACTTTTTATCAAATACATCTAAAAGGATCCTGCTTTCTTTGTCAACCTTTCCTCCCAGAATCTCCTTCGATAATTCATTAAGGATTCGTTTTTGGATCACCCGTTTCAATGGTCTTGCTCCGAACTGAGGATCGTAACCCAATTGTGCAAGCCAGTCGAGCGCTTCTTCGGAAGCGTCGATCTCTATTCCCATTTCAGCAAGGGTTTGCTTAACGTGCTGGAATTGTAGAGCAACAATGTCTCTAAGCTCATTTCTATTAAGAGGGGTGAACATGATCAGCTCATCGATCCGGTTTAAGAACTCAGGACGAATGGTTTGTTTCAACAATTCGAATAACTGATTCTTTGTACGTGCAACTACTTCTTCACGGTTGTCTTCATCCAACGAACTGAAGTTTTCCTGGATGAGGTGAGAACCGATGTTCGAAGTCATGATGATGATGGTGTTCTTAAAGTTTACCACGCGACCTTTATTATCAGTCAGGCGGCCATCGTCCAGCACCTGAAGCAGAATGTTGAATACATCCGGGTGAGCTTTCTCAATCTCATCAAGAAGGATCACGCTATAAGGCCTGCGACGAACGGCTTCTGTTAACTGACCACCCTCATCATAGCCAACATATCCCGGAGGCGCACCGATAAGTCTCGATACTGCATGGCGTTCCTGATATTCACTCATATCGATCCGTACCATGCTATGCTCATCGTTGAACAGGAATTCTGCTAGTGCTTTTGCTAACTCCGTCTTACCAACTCCAGTTGTTCCTAAGAAGATGAATGAGCCGATAGGCTTACGTTTATCGTGAAGGCCTGCCCGTGAGCGACGGATAGCATCAGAAATTGCTTCAATAGCCTCTTCCTGTCCCGCTACACGTTTGTGAAGTTCTTCTTCAAGATGAAGTAACTTTTCGCGTTCGCTTTGTATCATTTTAGTAACAGGAATACTGGTCCAACGAGAAACCACGCCTGCGATATCTTCAGAGGTTACCTCTTCCTTCAGCATACGGTTGCCGTCGGATTGTTTTTCCTGAAGTTCTTTCTTCAGTCGCTCCACCTTATCCTGTGATTCTTTGATCTTACCGTAGCGCAGTTCTGCTACACGCCCATAATCACCAGCCCGTTCTGCCTGTTCTGCTTCCAGCTTGTAATTCTCAATCTGCTCAACTTCGTGGTTGGTAGCATCAACTAAATCTTTCTCAGACTGCCAGGCAGCTCTTAAAGAGTCTCGGTCTGCAGAAAGGTTTGCAATCTCTTCACTCAGCTCAGCAACTTTTCTCTCGTCGTTCTCACGCTTAATGGCTTCACGCTCGATCTCCAGCTGCATGATCTTTCTTTCCAATTCATCAACTGCTTCAGGAACTGAGTCCATTTCTAAACGTAATTTAGAAGCAGCTTCGTCCATGAGGTCAATAGCCTTGTCGGGTAAGAAGCGGTCGGAGATATAGCGTTGCGAAAGTTCTACCGCTGCAATAATTGCCTCGTCTTTGATCCTTACTTTATGGTGAGTTTCATAGCGCTCCTTCAATCCGCGAAGGATAGAAATAGCGTCCTGGGTGTCTGGCTCATCAACCATCACCTTTTGGAAACGGCGTTCAAGAGCTTTATCTTTTTCCAGATATTTCTGGTACTCGTTTAATGTTGTTGCTCCGATTGCACGAAGCTCTCCACGGGCAAGTGCTGGTTTCAAGATATTGGCGGCATCCATAGCTCCTTCGCCACCTCCGGCTCCAACCAGGGTATGGATCTCATCGATGAACAGGATGATCTCCCCATCGCTTTGAGTAACCTCTTTTACCACAGCTTTGAGTCGCTCTTCAAACTCTCCTTTGTATTTAGCTCCGGCAACCAAGGCTCCCATATCCAGGGAGTAAACTACCTTGCTTTTAAGGTTTTCAGGAGCATCGCCCTTGATGATACGGAAAGCAATACCCTCTGCAATTGCAGTTTTACCAACACCGGGTTCTCCGATCAGGATTGGATTGTTTTTGGTACGACGGGAGAGGATCTGGATCACTCTTCTGATCTCGTCATCGCGACCGATCACGGGATCAAGTTTTCCGGACTCGGCATACTCATTCAAGTTCCGGGCATACTTATTAAGTGCGTTATAAGTCGCCTCGGCATTCTGGTCGGTCACCTTATTATCCCCTCGAAGCTCTGTAATAGCTTTCTTCAAGTCCTTTTCAGTCACCCCCGAGTCCTTTAACATATTGCTGGACTTGTCGCCAGCGTTAAGAATTCCTAGGAGTATGTGTTCTACAGAAACAAACTCGTCTTTGAATTCTTTCAGATAGCTCTGTGCTTTAACTAAAGCAGCGTTTGCAGAAGAGGATAGGTAGATATTACTACCAGATACTTTTGGGTAGCTTTGTATTTCGGCGTCAAGAACCGTATTTAGGCGGTTGACGTTGACGTTTAATTTTTTTAGTAGATAGTTGATTACATTTTCGTCAACCAAAAGCAATCCCTTCAGCAAATGAGCGTTTTCAATAGCCTGTTGTTGATTGCCAACTGCTATCTCGGAAGCCTTTTGTACCGCTTCCTGTGCCTTGATTGTAAAGTTGTTGAAATTCATGCTAGACCTTAAGCAAAAGATTTGCCAGCAACTTTAACTTTTTATTTCCTGAAAATTTGTCTTCTGATTTCACCGAAGCACGACTAAAAGTCTGCTCATTAGTAGTTTATACTGTTAAAATGACGGGAGAAAGATCTTCATTTCTTTCATGCTCCTTAGATTTTCGTGATTCTGAACTCAGTTCTCCTGTTTTGCTTTCTTCCTGCTTCCGTTGAATTATCTGCGACAGATTTTGTTTTGCCATAGCCTTTGAAGCTTAGACGGGCAGGGGAGACCTTGTTAGAGATCAAATACTGATACACTGCCTTTGCCCTGTTTTCTGATAAAATAAGATTGGTCTTCTCATCACCTACATTATCAGTATGGCCACCGATTTCAATGTTTACCTTTGGATTTGCTGAAAGGAAATTGATCAACTGGCCTAATTCGGCTTTTGACTCTGGAAGTAAGGTATATTTATTCGTGTCGAAGAAAATATTATTTAATACAACTAGGCTGCCTTCTTTAATCTTGTTTAGACTTGCTTTTATCGCAAAGTGCTGATCTGTTTCCGCGGATTGTACCAGGGAGAAATTGTGCGAATAGAATAGGTATCCTTCTTTCTCAACTTCTAAGGCGTATTGTTTTCCGGCCGGCATAGTTGCCATAAATGATCCTTCTTCTGCATTGTCTTCGTATACTGCTGTGTTAGAGTTCAGTTCAATTACTTTAACAGCGGCTGCCAGGGTTTCTCCTGTTTCTGCATCGGTGATGTTGCCTTTCACATAAGTAACTGTTTCAGGTCTAAGGGATTTTGCAAGTTCAAAGGAATACAGATCCATGCCCCCGAGTCCACCTTCTTTGTCAGACGAAAAATAAGCTGTTCTTCCATTCGTACTTACAGTCAGACCACCTTCATCTTTAAAAGTGTTTATGGGATAGCCCAGGTTTACCGGTTTTTGCCATTTCCCGTTATTATCCAATTTGCTAAAGAAAAGGTCTCTTCCGCCCAGTCCCGGCCAGCCTTTGGAAGAGAAGTAAAGTGTCTTTCCATCAGGGTGAATGAAAGCAGATTCCTCATCATAAGGGGTATTAATTTCGGGACCAAGATTTTCTGGAGCAGCCCAATTCCCATCCTGCAGTAAAATAGTCTTCCAGATATCGAAGCCGCCCAATCCTCCCGGCCTGCTGCTCACAAAATAAAGGGTACGACCGTCAGCGCTTATGGAAGGTTGCGACTCCCAGGTGTTGCCATTAACAGGTGACCCCAAATTGAAAGGTTTACTCCACTCATCTCCTTCGCGGTGACAAACATAGATGTCACATCTGCCCAGGCCATCCGGTCTGTTACAGCCAGTAAAGAAGAGGTATTTCCCATCAGGTGAGATACACTGTGAGCCCTCATTGAAAAGGCTTGTGTTAATATTAGGACTTAAATAACTGGCTTTTTGCCAGTTATTACTGCCAGAACGAGTGCTGTGATAAAAATCTTCATTATTGTTGTTCTTTCTGGTGAAGATGAGAGTATTTTCATCTGCAGTGACTACAGGAAGATATTCGTCGGCAGCGGAGTTCACTTCAGGTCCGCTATTTTTTGGGTTGAAACTGACCGGTCTTTTAGTGGCTTCAATGGAAAATTCAGCATCTGCAAGATGTTTAGAAAGGAGCTTTTTTCTACTGTCACTCAGGTTAGGAGTAGTGCTATACTCTTTCAAGTGAAGCAGGGCGGTACTATAATCGCCAGTACGCAATTCGCTTTCCCCCAGATTGAAATACAGAGAAGGATCAATTTTAGGATTCAGTTCAGCAACTTTCTTATAATTATTCTTAGCTTCTTCAAACCGTTGAAGTCGCCTTAAAATATCACCCGAGAGGAAATAGGCCTCAGCGAAACGACTATCTTCAGCAATGGCCGACTTCAACTCCTCTAAAGCTTTAGTATACTGGTTAGTAGACAATAGCTGATTTGCCAATTCGTAGGATTTTAAGGCCTTCTTATTTTGAGAAGACAGGGACTGTGCAAAACTGCCGTAAAAACAAAAAGTCAGGGCAATGGCCAAAAAAGTTTTCATGGTAATCATGAAACGGATTTTTTGGTAGCAAGTTACGGGATATTCAGATATTTATGGGTTTGCAGAGAAATTTCCCATTTCGGATTCTCCATTACATAATTAATAATTAAGGGGGTCATCTCCTTGGACTTAGACCATTCTGGCTGCAGATACAATTTACAATCAGGTCCAACCAGAGCCGCATGTTGTTCTGCCCAGGCGAAATCGCTTTTGTTAAAAACGATCACCTTTAATTCATTAGCCGCACTGGCGATTCTAGGAACGGGACCCTTGAATTTTTTCGGTGAAAGACATATCCAGTCCCAGGAGCCTGAAAGGGGATAAGCACCTGAGGTTTCAATAAAGGTTTTTATTCCCTTTTTCTGCAGCTGGGCAGTAAGGTAGTCCAGATTATAGATTAAGGGTTCGCCGCCGGTAACCACCACAGCTTTGCCTGGATATTTCTCAGCATTCCCTACAATTATGTCGGCAGGAGTTAAGGGATGAAGTTCAGCATCCCAGCTTTCCTTTACATCGCACCAATGACAACCTACATCACATCCTCCTAGACGTATGAAATATGCAGCCTTTCCCGTGTTGAATCCCTCTCCCTGTATCGTATAAAATTCTTCCATTAAAGGAAGTAGCGTTCCGTCTTCTGGTACCTGATGTGACATCTTGAAAATTAGCCGGCAAATATACCTATTTACAAGTCCCATTTTAAAGCAATAACCTTAAATGCTTTTCGTCTGACATTTTTGGGAATGCTTTGGAGTACTTTTGCCGCCGGTGATTTATTTTAATATCTAAGCTATTTATGAAACAGAAGGGGTCGGGACTGATCATTTTTATTCTCGGTACATTAACGGCTTTAGGGCCTTTTTCAATAGATATGTACCTTCCTGGCTTTCCGGCTATTGCGAAGGATCTGAATACAACGGTGGCCCAGGTTTCGTTGTCGCTTTCAAGTTTCTTTATTGGAATATCTTTCGGGCAACTTCTTTATGGTCCTTTGCTTGACAGGTATGGTAGAAAAAAGCCTTTGTATTTTGGACTTTCATTATATGTAATTGCTTCATTAGCATGTGCTTTTTCTAATTCTATTGAAGCGCTAATTTATCTTCGATTTGTACAGGCGATAGGGAGTTGCGCCGCAGGGGTTGCGTCTATAGCTATGGTGAGAGATCTTTTTCCAGTGGAGGATAGTGCGCGGGTGTTTTCCTTGCTAATGTTGGTGGTTGGAGTTTCTCCAATGGTTGCTCCTACAGTTGGGGGATATGTTACAGCCGCGTTCGGCTGGCAAACGGTGTTCTTTATTCTGACCATTATATCTGCTTTTATCCTTGCTGCAGTATACTTTAAGCTTCCCGAAAGTGTGAAGCCTGATCCGGATTTTTCTTTAAAGCCTAAACCTATACTAAAGAACTTCATGGCGGTATTAAAGGAGCCCCAATTTGTTACCTATGCCTTAACCGGAGCTATAGGCTTTGCCGGTTTGTTCGCTTACGTATCCGGATCTCCGATTGTTTTTATGGAAATATTCCAGGTTAACGAGAAGGTTTACGGATGGATATTTGCCTTATTATCTGTGGGATTTATTGGTGCTAGTCAGGTGAATAATCTGGTACTAAAACGGATGAGAAGTGATGAAGTTGTGCTGGTAGCATTGGTGGTACAGAGTGTGATCGGAATAGTCTTCCTTTTAGGAACGGTGGCTGGTTGGTTTGGTTTAACCGCTACCATTATCATGTTATTTCTGTTTTTATGTTGTCTGGGCTTTTCTTTTCCCAATGCTTCAGCGCTTTCCCTGGCACCTTTTTCAAAAAATGCAGGTAGTGCATCAGCTTTAATGGGTGCTTTACAAATGGCTATTGGATCGTTGTCATCAATTGCTATAAGCATCTTTAATGATCATACGGCGGTACCAATGGTAGGGGTGATGGCGACTTCAGCACTATTGGCTTTATTGGTATTAACGATCGGCAGGAAAAAGATAGCACAGAGTGGAGCTGCACTGGATTTGCAAAAATCAGGGACTGTAGTAATACATTAATTCTTATTTATTCTGATTTTAAGGTTTTCTTTATTAAGTCCTCTCTCTGCTTCGGGTCAAGCTGATAATTAAATTGGTATAATGAGCTTTCCCAGTCGCCATACATCGAGTTTGGCAGTACAATAAATCTGTTTCCAAAACTTCCGGAAAGCAGGTCAACTGCGCTGCGACGATTTGATTCAGGCTGCTTGTCGAAGAGATTTGTGAAGTCAGATAAGTTATCTCCCAATAAGAGAATGATTTCGTAATTCTTCAGCACCTCCATTCTTCTGGCTTCTTTTCCTGATGTTCCTTGCTTTAGGAGGAGATGAGCATTGTCTGCATTTGGCAGATCATATTTTTTCAGGTTATTGATTGTTACTGCCCTTTCTCTTTCTTCACGGTTGGTAATATAGAAGATGGTTACAGGTTTAGAGCCTGCATATTTTAAAAAAGCTGCAGCTCCGGGTACAGTATCAGCGGTTGCTTTTGCTGTCCATTTATACCATGACTCGGGTTCGTAATCTTTCCCTTTTAAACCCTGACTTACGGTATTAGGACTATTGTCCAGAACTGTTTCATCAATATCAGTTACAATGGCAAGCGGTTTAGCATAATTTTTCTGAAGGCTTGCATCAAGTCGCAGTTTTGCCATATTATAAGCCTGGAAGCAAAGTGCCCGATATTCTGCCGATCGTTGTTGCCATAAAGCGGCCCAAAGTTTCCCGTCCACCACCAGAGTGGAGGAGGAGTTGGCTGTCTGTGCTTGTTTGTTCAGCGAGCAGGATCCAATTATTAATCCTAATCCAAGTAATCCGATCCTTGATAATTTCATACGAACAAAATTTAAAGGTAAAGTTACGTTATCTGGTAAATGTTTTGATTAAGCATATGGCTATATCAGCTCATTGTTCTTTCAAAACTTTTCCACATCCAATCTGTATTCGCATATTTTCTTATCTTCGCAGGTCGCATTAAAGCGCACAGAATAATTCAAAAAGGAGCGATCAAACAATGGCCGAAGAAACAGAAAACGGTAATTTAGAACCAACCAACGACCGCATTATACCAATAAATATTGAAGAGGAGATGAAAGCCGCTTACATCGATTATTCGATGTCGGTAATTGTTTCCCGTGCTTTACCTGATGTACGCGATGGTTTGAAACCAGTTCACCGCCGGGTACTCTATGGTATGCTCGATTTAGGGGTAACAAGTGGTAAACCATATAAGAAATCAGCACGTATTGTAGGAGACGTACTTGGAAAATATCACCCGCATGGTGACTCATCCGTTTACGATACAATGGTGCGTATGGCCCAGGATTGGAGTTTACGTTATCCGTTAGTTGATGGCCAGGGAAACTTTGGATCCATCGACGGAGATAGTCCGGCGGCAATGCGTTATACGGAGGCAAGACTGAAAAAGATTGCTGAGGAGATGCTTGCTGATATCAATAAAGATACCATTGATTATCAGTTAAACTTTGACGATTCTATTGAAGAGCCTACGGTTCTTCCTTCTAAGATACCTAACCTTCTTGTTAACGGAGCTTCTGGTATTGCTGTTGGTATGGCCACTAACATGGCGCCACATAACCTTAATGAGGTTATTGATGCAACAGTAGCTTTTATAGACGACAGAGATATTGAAGTTGCAGGCCTGATGCAGCACGTTAAGGCACCTGACTTTCCTACAGGAGGTATCATTTACGGCTATAACGGTGTAAAGGAGGCTTATGAGACTGGGCGGGGCCGTGTAGTAATGCGTGCAAAGGCTGAAATTGAGAGCTTTGGAAATGACCGTGAGCGTATCATTGTTAATGAGATCCCTTACCAGGTGAACAAGGCGATGATGATCGAGCGTACGGCAGAGTTGGTAAATGAGAAGAAGCTGGAAGGCATCTCTGAGATCAGGGATGAATCTGACAGGGATGGGATGCGTATTGTTTACGAGATCAAACGCGACGCCAATGCTTCCATCGTACTGAATAATCTATATAAATATACAGCACTTCAAACTTCATTCAGTATAAATAACATTGCACTGGTTCACGGTCGGCCGATGTTGTTGAATTTGAAAGACCTGATCAAACACTTTGTTGATCACCGTCATGAAGTGGTTATTCGCCGTACCCGTTTCGAACTAGCCGAAGCAGAAAAACGTGCCCATATCCTCGAGGGATTGCTGATTGCTTTGGATCATCTTGACGAGGTTATTCGTTTGATCAGAAATTCTGCTACTCCTGAAGATGCGAGAACTGGTTTGATCGAAACCTTTGGTTTATCAGACATTCAGGCTCGTGCTATTCTTGATATGACGCTTCGTCGTTTAACGGGTCTGGAGCGTGATAAGATTAAAGAAGAGTATGCCGAGTTGATGAAGACGATCGATTACTTAAAGTCTGTACTTGCAGATGAAGGTCTTCGAATGAAGATCATCAAAGACGAACTTCTTGAAATAAAAGATAAATACGGTGATGGCCGGAAGACCTCCATTACACATTCTGCTGAAGATATGCGTATGGAAGACTTCATCGTGGATGAAGATGTGGTAATCACCATTTCTCACGAAGGCTATGTAAAACGTACTCCGCTTACCGAGTACCGTACTCAGGCCCGCGGAGGTAAAGGAGCGATAGGATCGAATTCACGCGATAAAGACTTTATTGAAAATATTATCGTAGCCTCGAACCACAACTTCCTGTTGCTATTCACAGAGAATGGGCATTGTTACTGGTTGAGAGTATTTGAGATTCCTGAAGGTACACGTACAAGTAAGGGACGGGCAATACAGAATATTGTTAACATCTCTAAAGAGGAGAAGATCAAAGCGTATATCAAGGTTAAGGATCTTCGCGATCAGGAATACCTTGAAAATAACTTTATTGTAATGTGTACCCGTAAAGGTACTATTAAGAAAACCTCACTCCAGGCCTACTCCCGTCCAAGAGCAAATGGTATAAATGCGATCAACATCAATGATGGTGATCAGCTTCTGGAAGCAAACCTGACTGATGGAAATAGCGAAATTATTATTGCACTTCGTTCTGGAAGAGCAATTCGCTTTAACGAAGGTAAGGTAAGACCAATGGGTCGTACTGCTACCGGAGTTCGTGGTGTTTCTCTTGCTCATGACAAAGACGAAGCGATAGGTATGATCGCCGTTAATAATCCGGAGTCGTCTATTCTCGTAGTATCTGAGAAAGGGTATGGAAAACGTACACTGCTTGAAGATTACCGTATCACTAACCGTGGCGGTAAAGGAGTGAAGACAATTAACGTAACGGATAAAACAGGTGAGTTGGTTGCTTTGAAAGATGTAACTGATAAAGATGACCTGATGATCATTAACCGTTCGGGAATTGTGATCAGGATTGCAGTAAGTCAGCTGAGAGTTATGGGTAGAGCAACACAGGGTGTTCGCCTGATCACTTTTAAAGGAGACGATGAGATTGCTTCAGTTGCAAAGGTTGAACACGATGATGAGGAAGCAATAGATACGGATGCAGTAGCTGAGGTAACCGATGAGGAATTAGCAGCAGCCGAAGCTTCAGCAGAGTTGGAAGAGCCGGAAGAGGATTCTGAACCGGAAGACAACAATGACGAAGAGGATTCGTTAGAAGAAGAATAATATCAGAAAAATAAAATCAGGGGTATTTTTACCCCTGCTAGTATACACATTTAACTATCATTGATGCTAAGGGCAGGATTATTAATAGCTGCAACACTTTGTACTTTAAGCTTATCAGCACAAACACTAACAAAGGAAGCTATGAATAATTTTGCCCTTTATACTTCTACGAAAGATATCGGGAACCTGGAGAAGGCGCGAAAGAATATAGACGATGCCTATAAAACCAAAAAGGATTCTTTAGGATATCGCAATAATCTGATAAGAGCTCTGGTATACTCCTCTCTGGCTTTTGAAGATGCGCAAAGGAAGTTCAAATACAACAACGATCCTATCATTGAGGCTAAACTTTCTCTTGGCTGCTTAAAGAACCCCCGTCTGAATTATGATCATGAGCCTGAGATCTCATTTGCTAAAAAACAATTAGCAAAGGCTTATATCATAAAGGCAAACAAGGCGGTTACTTCTTTAAACTATCCTGAAGCCTATAGTAATTTTATCGCTGTTGATTCTCTGGATGAGGATAATTATCAGGTGAAGTATAATCTGGCTGTGGTATGTGAAAAACTTGGACATATTAATCAAGCTGTCCACTATTATGAGCAACTGATCAAAGACAAGGATAAATCTCAGCCTGATTACTATCTTTCTTTTTCTAATCTTTATGAAACAAGCAGGAATAGCGGCAAGTCATTAGAAGTGCTTTTAGAAGGAAGAAAAGTATTTCCCGGAAACAAGGACATCCTTTTTAAGGTTATAAACATTTACTCGGATAATGGGGATTATCAGACCGTTCAGAAACTGGCGGATGATGCCTTGCAACTGGATCCGGATAATGTTAATCTCATTTATCTGGCCGGTTTTTCAGCTGAGAGTTTAGGAAAGACCGAGAAGGCTGAAGAGTTGTATAAAAAAGTGATTGAAGTGGAACAAAATAGTTACCAGGGTCATTATTCGTTGGGTTTATTATATCTTAATTTATACCTGGAAGGGGGGAAGGATAAGGATGATAAAATAAATCAGGCCAAAAGGCATTTACTGCTTGCCGGAGATATTAATCCGAATTCCATAAATGTATTGAAGGCCTTATCTGTCTTATACTCCAAAACGGGAAATATGATAGAACTTCAACGCGTAAATAACAAACTAAAACAATTTATATTTAATTAAGAACGTATGAAAAAAAAGTCATTGATTTTGGCTTTAGCAGTATCATGTATCTCAATTACTGCATCTGCACAGAAATCGGCTATCGCTACAGCCAAAGAAGAATACGATAAGTATACTGCTATGAAGGCCCAGCCCAAATTAGCTGAACCTGCAATTAAAGCAGCTCAGGAGGCTATTGATAAAGCAGTTGTTCACGAGAAAACAAAAGAGGATGTAAACGCATGGACCTACAAGGCGTTGATCTATTCAGAACTTGCTTACGATAAAAAAACAGATGACCTTGCAAATCAGGCAACAGAAGCTATTAAAAAAGCTACCGCGCTTGACGTTAAAGGGGAGAATAAAGACAAATTAAAGAACGCAAATACTTTATTGTACTACTATCAGGTGCAAAAGGGTAAAGGTCTTTTCGACAATAAGGACTATACTAATGCTTATACCGAGTTTAATAAGGCTTTAGTGTATAATCCTGGTGACACTACTGCCAATTATGCTTCAGGTTTAGCTGCAATGTACAGCAAGGACTATCCGAAGGCTATTGAGCGTTATAATGATCTTCTTAAGACAAATTATTCACAGCTGGAAAGTATTTATTCTAACTTGTCAATCATGTATGCTGCTCAAAAAGATACCGCTGCAGCAATCAGAATTCTGTCTGAAGGGGCTACTAAATTCCCTAACAGTGCAGATCTTGCTACAAGAGAAATTGAATTTAGCCTGATGAGTGGAAAGCAGAAGCAGGTTATTGATAAGATTTCATCTCAAGTTGAAAAGAATCCTACAAACAGGCTTTATCCTTTCTATCTAGGTATTGCTTATGCATCTGCAGGTGATCCTAAAAAGGCAGAAGAGGCCTACAAAAAAGCTATCGCTGTTGATCCTAACTATGCTGATGCTTATGTTAATCTTGGTGGATTAATTATGAACAATGGAATTGATATTTATAACAAGGCTAACAAACTTCCTACAAACAAGGTTGCTGAATACAATGCATTGAAAAAACAATCGGCTGCCGAATTTGATAGAGCTTTCCCTTATTTAGAGAAATCTGCTCAATTAAATCCAAATTCAGAACTGGCTTTAAGGAATTTAAGGACTTATTATAATATCAAAAATAACACAGCAAAAGTTGCTGAGATTGATGCGAAAATTAAAGCTTTAAAATAACCTTTAATTCAGAATAAAACAGAAAGGGCTGCCAGTGGCGGCCCTTTCTGTTTTATTCGTTTTTTTTAAGGGTGCCCAATAAATTGTCCAGGGTTTTCTTATTTATCTCGTTAACCCGGTGGTATTTATCATAGTACACGGCCTTAATAAGAGTAGTTGGAGATAGGCTGATCCCATCTTGCGATTTGACCATCAGATGCATATCTATCAGGTTTTTCCCGTCCACCGGGGGTTGAATATATCGACAGGGAAGTACGGTGCCTCCGTTCCTCTCAAAGAAAGCTCTTCTCGTATCACTTGCAGAGCCTAAACTGTCTATCGAATGCCCTGCTTTCTGAACTTCCCAAACCATACCTGCCGATTTTAGTCCCAATGCTTCTAGTTTTTGGGTTGCACTTTCTTCAACGAAACGGAAAAACTCTGTACCTATACCTTTTCCTCTTTCTGAAGGGACGATAGCAAGATAAACAAGGAAAATAGTCGAAATATCTTTTAAGAGGTGAACCGTTGCAATTCCTTTGGTTACATTTCCATCTTTAGCTGAAAATGCCATTCCTGTTTCGCTGGCAACTGATTTTAATATAACCAATTCACTTTCTCTTTCTTCAGGAGCAAAGGAATAATAATAGACCATCCACCAATCAAGATCCTCTCTTAATTGCTGGTAATCCATAACTTTGAAATGCAAGGGCATCGTTTTGATTTCTAACTATTATTAATACAAATTTAATTTTTAGGACCTTTTTTTAGCTCGCTTTCTGATTTTAATATTTCGCTTCCATTCTTTTGTTCTATAAGGTAAGCAGGTTCTTCCTTGCTGGCATTACGTTTAATGGTGGAACCTTTAATAACCTTTTCAGTCGGCTTCTCAAATTTTTCTTTTATCTGACCTTCAGCTTCTCCCTTACCGTATTTCCAGTGTACTCTCTCTCCTTTTTTCATGACCCGTTTTTTCTACTAAAGGTCAAGAACCGTTCCACTAGTCTAGCTAACCGATGGAAAATGACAAGGAATGTATGCGCTTAAGCTCCATTTTTAGTACTTTTGACCACTTTATGTCCTTATCTTATAAACGTATAGTAATTAAAATAGGTTCCAATGTTTTAACACAGGATAACGGACTACCAGATCTGGCTAGAATAGCACATCTGGTGGATCAGATTTCTGCGATTAAAAAACAAGGGAAAGAGGTGATCGTAGTTTCCTCAGGAGCTGTAGCGTCAGGACGAAGTGTACTTACGGTACCTGATAAATTTGATTCGGTTGCTACTCGCCAGCTGTTTGCAGCAATTGGCCAGGTAAAACTTATTAATACCTATTCTGAATTGTTTGAGAAACACGAACTGGTATGTGCTCAAGTTTTGGTTACCAAGGAAGATTTCAGGGACAGGCTTCATTATCTTAATATGAAGAATTGTTTTAGTATTCTTTTCCAGAACAATGTTATACCGATCGTTAATGAAAATGATGTTATCTCTGTTACGGAGCTAATGTTTACGGATAATGATGAGCTTGCGGGACTTATTGCCTCTATGCTTAATGCAGATGCCCTTATCATTCTTTCAAATGTTAACGGAATCTATAATGGAGATCCTAAAGATGCCTCTTCTAAGGTTATCGAAGAAATAGGAGGATCGGTAACTGGCTTCTCCTCTTTTATCACTACTCAGAAATCCCAGTTCGGCAGAGGAGGGATGATGACAAAATCTCATATGGCTCAAAAGGTGGCGCGGCTTGGAATTGCGGTGCATATCGCTAATGGGAAAACAGAGGATGTACTGCTTAAACTGTTGAAGAAAGAGGTGATCAACACCCGGTTTGTACCTCAGAAGAATGCTTCCAACAAAAAGAGATGGATTGCACATTCGGAGAATAATGCTAAAGGGATAGTAAAAATAAATGAAGGTGCGAAGCTGGCTTTGACTTCGTCTAAAGCCACCAGTCTGCTGCCCGTTGGGGTGGTACAGGTATTACAAGATTTCCAAAAGGGAGATGTGATCAAACTAGTGGATGAAAACGACAAACTGGTAGGGCTGGGAGTTGCTGAATACGGCTCCGATAAAGCCCAGGAGCGACTAGGTCAGAAGAAACAAAGACCGATCGTTCATTACGACTATTTATTCTTAAATCCTGAAATTGCTTAAAATGGAACTTGAACAAGTTTTTAAGAGTGCTCAGAAAGCTGCACGTACGCTAGCTTTATTAAGTACTGAACAAATAAATCAAATTTTAATCGACGTAGCAGAAGCTGCCATTGAAAATACTGATTTCCTTCTGATTGAGAATCAAAAGGATCTTGAACGCATGAGTGTAGAAGATCCGAAGTTTGACAGATTGAAATTGACGGCAAAGCGTATTGCTGATATTGCTACTGATATAAAGAATATTGCCGGTCTTAAATCTCCTCTAAATAAGGTCCTTTCGGAGAAGGAATTACCTAATGGTTTGGATCTTAAAAAGATCAGTGTTCCACTAGGCGTTGTTGGAGTGATCTATGAAGCACGCCCTAATGTGACTTTTGATGTTTTCTCTCTTTGTATGAAAACAGGGAATGTTGCGATCCTTAAAGGTGGTAGTGATGCTTCTTTTTCCAATGACGCGATCATTTCTGTTATCCACAAGGTATTGCAGAAACATCAGGTTGAAACATCTGTAGCCACCCTTTTACCTCCAGATCGAAAAGCCACCGAAGCATTGCTGACAGCAATTCAATATGTTGATGTAATTATACCGAGGGGTAGCCAGCAGCTGATCAATTTTGTAAGGCAAAATGCAAAGGTTCCTGTAATTGAAACAGGTGCGGGTATTGTTCATATCTATTTTGATGAAAGTGGTGATCTTGAGAAAGGAAGAGCTATTGTAAACAATTCCAAGACCCGTAGAGTAAGTGTGTGTAATGCATTAGACTGTCTTCTGGTCAACAAAACTCGCCTTCAAGATCTTTCAGAAATAGTTAAACCTTTGATTGAGTCGAAGGTGGAGATCTTTGCTGATAATCAATCTTTTGGCGTTCTTAAAGAAGTTTATCCTGCTGAGCTTTTACAGCAGGCGAGCGAGGAGCATTATGGAATTGAGTTCCTTGATTATAAAATGGCTATCAAAACCGTGGCGGATTTAGATGAGGCCCTGGATCATATTGCTACGAACAGTTCAAAGCATAGTGAGGCTATCATTTCTGAGACAGAACAAAATATAGAGAAGTTTCTAGCTGCTGTGGATGCTGCTGCGGTATACGTAAATGCCTCTACTGCTTTTACAGATGGCGCCCAATTTGGATTGGGAGCTGAGATCGGGATTAGTACGCAAAAGCTACATGCCCGGGGACCAATGGCTCTGGAAGAGCTCACAAGTTACAAATGGCTTATTAAGGGAACAGGTCAGACAAGACCCGCGTAAAGATTAAGTAATTTACAAAATGAAAGAAGCTGTTACTTTGTAAGGACAGCTTCTTTTTTGCCTTTATTTAGCCACATTAAGCTTTTTTTTATTCCCCTAGCATTTTTATTTCTCAGTGGGACCCGATTTACTAATATGTAGGTCTCACCCTTCACAAAGAAATCGCTACAATTGTCGAATATTTATCAAATTCTTCTTCGCAATAAGGTAACAAAATTAAAAGGTTAGATCTTCGTTTCTAATATTGTAAGATGATAAGTTTTGAAATTCCAATTGATTGTAACTATTACTCTTGATTATCGTACAATCCCTCAATCAACATTGGAATACCTCAAATTTAAAGGTTGATTTAAAAGTAAAGAAAAGGTGATGCATTTTGGTAAGATCGTTAAAGAAGTAGCTCATGCACAAGGATTGTCTGCAGCAGATTTTTCGGATATTTTTGGATGTACAGAGCAGGAAATGTTGCTTATGTACGAGCAGGAAGACTGGAAATCCGGAGACATTAAAAGAGCGTCCTTAGCATTAGAACATAATTTTGGTAAATATTTGGATAACGCACTCCCATTTGATTTTCTGAATACTCCGTTAAAGGGAGATAAGAGCGAGTACTTGTTCACCATCAAATATCCTAAAGGAAAAGAGCAATTGCTTAAAACGTGGTTAAGTAAGATGGCAATGATAGCAAAGGCAATAGGTTTAGAGATAGGTCGCTAAACACAAGGTATTATATACCACATGAGCCGTGACGGAGTTGATCTGTTACGGCTTTGTTATTTCCGGAAAGAGCCTTTTAAACTTAGGAATAAGCATTTAGCTTAATAGTAAAACACAGAGTGTTTTACTATTAAGCAGCTGAATGATGTTTCATTTGGAGAGCTGCAAGAAAAGTAAAATATTCTGTGCTTATATCATCTAATAATTCTTTGGCCTCATTAAGTAATCTTTCTTTATTAAAAAGTTCTGCTTTCAGGGCCTTCTCGATCCTTAACTGCAAATACATAATCTCAACTTTTAATTTTTCCTCTCCTAAGGCAAGTAAGTGTCCTGTAAAATCCATAAGTCTTGTTTTACATATAAGGAGACAAGATTCATGCCACTGCAGGATAAGTGGTTGATTGTCTTTGAAGTAGTACACAAATATTCAAAAAAACTGACAACAATTTTTTTTCGTATCGGTAGTATAAGAAATCAATTTGTTAAGATCATGAAGAGGTTAAGAGCATTAAGTTTAGTGTTTCCTATTCTGGGACTTACAGCTGTTACAGCAAATGCCCAAAGCAAAAAAGAAGTAATTGAGAAAATGACTGTCCAGGTGGATAGCTTACAAAAGGACCTGGCCAGGAAGACTGCTAACATCCACGAATTAGAGGTAAAGGTAGCTAAGCTTGAAGGTTCAATGGAAGTAAGCGGAGGGCTTGTAAAACGATTGGAAGCTAAGTCAGACAGTCTTACGCTTAAACTTATTTCTAAAACAAATTCTGTTGATAGCCTGAATTCTGAGATCAAAAAATTGAATGCCACTATTGGCGAACTTAAGTCTTCCGGAGATACATTATTAGCGAATAATGAAGCATTGAAGAAGGAGATCGAACTTGCGAAAGAAAAAGTTCCAGCCAAGGCGCTTCCGGTGGAAAATAAACCGCTCACCGCAGAGACAGCAAAACCAGAGGTTGCAGTCAAGAAAGACTAGCAGCTAAAGCAAGAGAAAGATTTTTATTCCTCGCAGAAAGCATTCCGACTGAACGTATTATCAAAAAAAAGGCTAATTTTTAAGAAAATATCAAAATGTGATCCTGAATTTTTTAAAAAAGAGGCTTTTTCCTTCGTATTAATTTTGGTATCGCGTTAAAGCTATTATTTTTGTTAGCTATTAGCTCATAGCAATTACTAAATGAAATTAAGTCAGAAAGAAGCGCTTTTTGCGAGCGAAGTTGTAACCAGATTTGAACTGTACAACAGTTTGTTCCTTACACTTCCGTTTTACAGAGTAAAGCACACAGGAACTTTACTTCCATTTTTTACTTCACACTGCGAAGAAGGTGTGAAGCAGAATCTTGCCCCTTCAGATATCATTGAAAGTTTTTTTGGGCAATATGAGCAATATGTACAAAGTTCAGACAGGGTAGACCTTCTTTTCAGATTTATTCAGTATATCGAAAGACAGGTTGTACTATTTGATGCGATTGAAGACTCTGCTTTTAACAAAACCAATAGTACAGAGGAGAATGCCTTAGGGTTTTTGCTTCAGCAAGCGGCATCAGACCCTGAAATGAAAGCAGAGATCAAGAAGAAGCTTGAAGAGTTTTCTTTAAGGTTGGTTTTAACTGCGCACCCTACCCAGTTTTACCCAGGTCGCGTTTTAGCTATTATCACAGACCTTACCGACGCTTTAAAGACGAACGATATTAATACAATCAACCTATTATTGCAGCAGCTGGGTAAAACCCCGTTCTTCAATAAGAGTAAACCTACACCAGTTGATGAAGCTGCGAGTTTAGTTTGGTTTTTAGAAAACGTATTTTATAAAGTTATTTCGGCCCTACAAAAAGAGGTCGAAAATGAGTTTGAAGGAATTTCTTTCAATCAGCATCAGTTAATTGAGCTGGGCTTCTGGCCTGGAGGAGACAGGGATGGAAATCCTAACGTTACTTGCCAAATTACCAAGGAAGTATCAGAGCTTTTAAGAGAGATCATTTTCAGATGCTATTATCGTGACTTCCGTGATTTAAAGCGCAGGATAACTTTCAGAGGGGTAGAATCCTTTATGGCTCGCCTTCAAGAGCTTTTCTATCAGAACAGTTTCACCAGAGTTGAAAATCCGGTAGACCTTCAGGAGGAAATACTAGAAAACCTGGAGGCAATTAAAGGAGTTTTACAACGTGCTCACGACAGCCTTTTTGTTGATAATGTTGATGACCTGATCCGTAAAGTGCGGATCTTCGGGTGTTATTTTGCTTCATTGGATATTCGCCAGGATAGCCGTGTGCTTCGTAAAGCTCACCAGGCTGCTCGTGCATTCCTTAAAAATCCTGTAGTAGAGGGATATGATGAGTTGGATGAGGACCAGAAGGTGAAAAGTATCACATTTAACGAGGAGGATGTCCCTTCGGAGGGATATGATAGTCTGGGGGAGGATACTTTTCAAACTATCCGTTTAATGAAACGGATGCAGTATTCAGGAGGCGAAAAAGCATCCCATCGCTTTATCATAAGTAACTGCCAGCGAGCATCAGACATTCTTCAACTGATTAACTTGTTCCTATGGAGCGGATGGAAAAAGGATGAGTTGAATATTGATTTTGTGCCATTGTTTGAGACTGTACAAGACCTTTCTTCTGCTTCAGCAGTAATGGAAACCTTGTACACTAACGCATTCTACAAGGAGCATTTACTGAAGAGAGGAAATAAGCAGATCATCATGCTTGGTTTCTCCGATAGTACAAAAGACGGTGGTTACCTGATGGCTAATTGGTCTATTTACAAAGCAAAAGCAGAACTGACTTCTCTTGCAAGGAGATACGGAATTCAACTCGCGTTCTTTGACGGCCGGGGTGGACCTCCAGCTCGTGGTGGTGGTAAAACACACCGTTTCTACGCTACCATGGGTAAGGAGATCGCAAACGATAATATCCAGCTAACTATCCAGGGGCAAACAATCAGTAGTCAGTATGGATCATTTGATACAGCACATCATAATATTGAACAAATGATCAATGCGGGGCTAGTTAACGCATTGGATAAGAGCGATAAAAATACATTTTCACAATCGCAAAAAGATCTGATCGAATCTATGGCCTCTGCAAGCCATAAGGCATTCGTGGATCTCCGTGAGGATCCTCTGTTCCTTAAATACCTGGAGAAGCTAAGCCCATTAAAACATCTTTCTCATATCAATATCAGTAGTCGCCCGGTTAAACGTAATTCAGGGGGGGAGTTGAAGCTGGAGGATCTTCGTGCTATTAGTTTTGTAACGGCATGGAGCCAGTTGAAGCAAAACATTCCGGGCTTTTTTGGAGTAGGTACTGCTTTGAAAACAGCAAAAGAGAATGGCGTATGGGAAGAAGTGAAAGTACTTTATAATACATCAGGACAGTTTAAAACGATGATGGATAACTGTATGATGTCTATGAGTAAGGCTGATTTCAGGATAACTACTCACCTGTCTAAAGATAAAGACTTTGGAGCCTTCTGGTACCGTTTGAAAGAAGAGTATGATCTCACAAAATCATTGCTTCTTGAACTAACCGGAACAACAGAGCTATTAGAGCAATATCCGGTAGAAAGACGTTCTATTGCTTTACGTGAGAAAATTGTGCTTCCTTTGGTTTTGATTCAACATTATGCCTTACAGCAACTAAATGAAGGTGAAATATCTGATGACCAGCGATCAGTACTTAGTAAACTGGTCATCCGTACTGTCTACGGAATTGTAAATGCAGGTAGAAATTTAGCATAAATCATGCGTATACTTTTAATACTGTCTCTTCTAATTATTCAGAATATAGCTTTTGCCGGCGGACTAAAGAAGCCGGCAAGAGTTTTGGTCTTTTCTAAAACTGCAGGTTTCCGGCACAAGAGTATTACTGCCGGAAAAGCTGCAATTATGAAATTAGCAAAGGAGAATAATTTTATAGCAGACACTACTGAAAGTGGAGAATTGTTTACTTCAAAGAATCTAAAGAAATATAGCGCTATTATTTTCCTTAGTCCTACCGGTGAAGACTTGTTGAATGAATCACAGAAAGAAGCATTTAAACAGTATATCCATAAGGGGGGAGGCTTCGTTGGTATTCATGCTGCTACAGATTGCTTTTATAAATGGCCCTGGTACGGACAGCTGGTTGGAGCTTACTTTACGCAGCATCCCAAGGTACAACAAGCTAGTCTTCAAATAGTAAACAGAAATCATTCAGCCACAGAGGGACTACCCAATCCATGGAGTCATAAAGATGAATGGTATAACTTCAAGGATATAAGTTCAGGCATTAAAGTATTGATCAATCTGGATGAGAAGTCGTACGAAGGTGGAAAGAACGGCGCCGAGCATCCTATTGCCTGGTATCAGGATTTTGAGGGTGGAAGGGTCTTTTATACAGGACTTGGACATACGGAAGAGTCTTATACAGAACTTGAATTCCTTAAGCATTTATTAGGTGGAATAAAATACGCTGCAAAATTGTAAATAACCTGAAAACAGGAATTAATCATATTCGTTACATCTGCAAAGGGATACTCTAAAGTGTCCCTTTGTTTTTTAAATAGCAATTTTAATGGAAAGACCAATTGTTACCGGAATTTTATCTTATGGAATGTCTGGAAGAGTGTTTCATGCTCCATTTGTTCATACCAGTGAACTCTTTGAATTAAGGGCCGTAACGGAAAGATCTAAAAAGAAAGCAGCAGAAAGATACCATGGAATTAGGAGCTATGATTCAGTGGAAGACCTGCTTGCTGACCAGGAGATTGAATTGGTAATAGTAAATACTCCAAACCATTTACATTATGAGCATGCAAAGCTTGCACTGAATGCAGGGAAGCATATTCTGGTTGAAAAACCTTTTGCAGCAAATTCTGAACAAGCAAAAGAGCTCTTCGAGTTGGCCAGGTTGAAGGATAAAAAGATAATGGTTTACCAGAACCGCCGGTGGGATTCTGATTTTCAGTCGGTGAAGACTGTTATTGAACAAGGACGATTGGGTGAACTGATCGAAGTTCATTTTCGTTTCGACCGGTATAGAAAAGAAATAAGTCCAAAATACTTTAAAGAGGAACCATTACCTGCAAGTGGATTAAGTTACGACCTGGGGCCCCATTTGCTGGATCAGGTAATCAGCCTTTTTGGTAAACCAGAATCTTTCGTAAAAACCACAGGAATTTATCGTCCAGATTCACGTGTAGATGATTATTTTCATTTTCATTTAAAGTATCCCAATGGTTTGAATGTGTTTGTAACAGGAAATCTTCAGGTAGTTAATCCGCTTCCTGCTTTTGTCCTTCATGGTACTAAAGGTTCTTTTATTAAGAGAAGGACGGATGTTCAGGAAGCCCAGTTGGAGAAGTCAGTTCTTCCTACAGATCCAAACTACGGATTTGAGCCCAGTGGTTCGGAAGGTATTCTCAGCACATTAAAAGCTGACGGAACAGCTATAACACAATATAATACAGCATTAAAAGGTAATTATGTAAGACTGTTCGATGCTGTTTACAATTATGTTCGGTCAGATGTTCCTTATCCTATCAAGGAAGACGAAATAGTCTGGCAGCTGGAATTGCTGGAAAGTAAATAACTACAGCAAAGGAGCCTTCTATTGCACCAGAAGGCTCTTTTTTATATACCATCATTATCTTGAAGTATCTTTCAAGTTAAAATATTAAAAATTGGCCCGTATTGTGCTTGTAATTACTAACAGGCACCCATATGAAGTCCAATCATATATACCTATCGATCCTGCTTCTTTTTTATGCCTTTTCCGGATTTAGCAGGGATTTGGAAATTGGTAATTCCTCAACAGGAGTTTTTAGGGCCTCGTCCCAAATAGTCTTGACTAATCCCGGAGGAGGTTTTTCGCAAGTTGAATACTTAAGTGAGCTTGCCGCATTAAATAAAATGGGGCTACAATTGGCTTTGCTCGCCAAAGGCAGACCGGTAAGGCAGGAACTTAAACTATTTGCAATTAAATCCCTGGAATACCATAAGAAGATTGATCAGCAACTTAAAGAACTAGGCGAAAGCAAGCAATTGACTATAGGCAATGAGATGTTGGATAATGATAAGGACGACATTGCTAAGCTTTTCAAATTGAAGGGAATTCTTTTTGAAAAGTCTTTTCTCAATCTCACTGCAGATAATCATCGTAAGCTTCTTGCTTTGTACAGAAAGGCGCAGGAAAAAAACACGGACCCCGATTTCATTAAGCTTTGTGATGCTGCGATACCTGAACTTGAGGCACACAATGCTGCTGTTAGGCTGTTAAGAACAACAATTAAATAGAACATCTAAACTATGATATATGCAAACGACAGAAAAGCACACTTATAAGAAAATGAAATATGATGATCTTGAATACTTTAAGGTTGCTCCGGGTGTCTGGGGAATGAAGATCGTGTTTGTTAACATTTATATTATTTGTGAAGAAGTGGAGGGTGATTACGTATGGTACCTTGTTGATGCCGGCTTAAAAGGTTCAGGAGAAAAAATCAGAAAACTGGCAGAACATCTTTTTGAACCCGGCACAAAACCAGCCGCTATCCTTTTAACCCATGGACATTTTGATCATGTAGGCGCTCTTGAAGAACTTTTAGGTTTTTGGGATGTGCCAGTATACGCTCATACACTTGAGCTACCGTACCTTAAAGGCTTATCCTCTTATCCACCACCAGACCCAATGGTTGGGGGAGGGCTAATGAGCCTTATGTCATGGATGTATCCAAAAGAACCAAAAGATTTGGACGGGAAAGTTCATGCATTGGCTGAGGGAGAGGAAATTCCAGGACTTACAGAATGGAAGTATCTCCATGTCCCTGGGCATTCCCCTGGTCAGGTGGCATTTTATCGGGAAAATGATAAGCTGCTAATATCTGCTGATGCTTTTGTGACTACTAAGCAGGAGTCTGCATTTTCTGTGATCACTCAAAAGCAAGTCCTTTCCGGACCTCCCAAGTATTTTACGATCGATTGGATTGCCGCAGAACGTTCAGTAACAATGCTGGCTGCTTTAAAACCTGAGGTGGCTGCAAGCGGGCATGGTTATCCTATGTATGCTGAAGATTTACAGCTGGCACTTGAAAACTTAAGTCAGCATTTTAAAGAAGAAGCTGTGCCTGACTATGGAAGGTATGTGAGAGAACCTGCAAGAGCAAATAGGAACGGTGTACAATATATCCCTAAGCGGGTTAATAATCCTTTTATCATTACCGGAGCTGTTGTAGTTGGAGCTATTGCAACCTTTGGTGTACTGTGGGGTTATCGAAGAAGATTTTCTTCCTAGGATATCCTCTGTAGCAGTATTTATATGCAATGTTCGGAGGCGCAAAAATAATTGAAATTTGTGCCTCCAATTTTTTTGAAAAACGCCTTATCATCTTCTAAATCAATCCGAATACATTTCTGCCCGTATTAGTAGCTAATAAGTGCGCTAATCTTTCCCGGTATCTCAAATACCTTTACAACCGGCAAAATATTTAAAACAAAAGCAAACTTTATTATATTTTTATGACGTCTATCTGTCGCCACTATTAAAACGTCATACTATGAAAACATCTACTTTCGTTAGCGGTGTTACCAGTCTTGTGGTAATACTTGAGTGTTTAGCCATTTTGTTAGCTTTGTACCTCGGATTGGAATTAATTCTTAATCCATAAGCCTGTTTACGGACCCTGGTCTACCTAAGAAGAGGCTGTGTTAGATACCGTTGTGCTGTGATTGAAGCCGGGATTTAATTAGCCTCTTAATGCTTTTTCTAATAAGTAGCTTTCCTCTATCCTTTTCACTACCTGAAATAGAATTTTTTATAGCTGCTGACATAGGGCTGTCATCAAAGCACCTCACCTTTGTTTAATAAATTAGAAAAACATGTCAACTATCATCGCGAAATTACTTAAAGAATTAGAGCAGGAAGCTCAAACAACCCGGAAGATGCTCTCACTGGTTCCTGAGAAAAAGTACAGCTGGAAACCACACGAGAAGAGTATGACTGTTATCCGTCTGGCCACACACATTGCAGAATTGCCGGGATGGGTAGAGATGACCCTTAAAACGGAGGAATTGGATTTTGCTAACAATCCCTATAAGCAGGAACAAATTAATAATAACCAGGATTTATTAAACTATTTTGAAAGTTCTCTTGCAAAGGCAAATACTGCCCTCCAAAGCGCAGATGAACCTGCTCTTGAAGGAATTTGGGTTTTGAGGGAAGGTGAACAAGTGTATAGCAGGTCAACGAAATATGAAGTGATCCGGATGGCTCTTGCTCAAATTATACATCACCGGGCACAGCTAGGAGTATTTTTGAGACTCTTAAATATTCCGATACCAGGTAGTTATGGTCCAAGTGCAGATGATCAGGGATTCTGAGGCAGCCAAAACTAAAGAGACCAGCTTGAGGGTTAAGAGACCAGAAGCTGGGTTTTTACACCATACAAATTAGCGAAGACTATCTGGAATAGTAGAACTGACTAAGGCGATGAGGTCTTCCTTGGTAAGTGACTTGAAGAAAGAGGAGTCTGAATGGATTAACCGGGAGGCCAGGTCATTCTTGCCTTCCTGTAGTTTAAGGATCTTTTCTTCCACCGTATTCGGGCAAATCATCCGCACTGCAACCACATTTTTTTTCTGGCCTATTCTGTAAATACGATCTATAGCCTGATTTTCCGTGGCAGGATTCCACCAGGGGTCAAGCAAATAAACATAATCCGCCTTTGTCAGATTCAAGCCTGTTCCTCCGGCTTTAAGGCTGATCAGGAAAACTCTGATCTCTTCTTCCTCCTGAAACTTATTTACTTCTTTTTGCCTGTCTTTTGATGCTCCGCTTAAATAAGTGTAGCCTATCTGTCTTTTTTCAAGTTCATTCTTTACCAGATCGAGCATGCTTACAAACTGCGAGAACACTAGTATTTTGTGTTTTTTAGATTTGGTTTCGATCTGCTCCAATAATGCGTCTATCTTAGAAGAGCTCGGATCTGTAAGGGTTGGTTCCCGAAGTAGAAGAGGCGAATCACAAATTTGCCTTAATCTCGTCAGGCCGCGGAGAACATGGATGGAACTTTTGGATACATCATCACTATCGATTCCTGATAGATAATCTCTTATTTCCTGTTCGTAGTTTTCATAAACCCTGCGTTGCGAGTCTTTCATTTCGCAATAGAGAATCATTTCTGTTTTTTCCGGCAGTTCTGATGCTACCTGTTTTTTTGTCCTTCTTAATATAAAAGGTTTGATCAGGTTTTGAAGTTCAAGTAACCTCCTGGCATCTTTAAACTTGTCGATAGGAGTTGAATATACGTCCCTGAAATACTGCTTGCTTCCAAGCAATCCAGGGCAGGCAAAAGAGAGCTGGGCATACAAGTCATACGTGTTGTTTTCGAAAGGGGTTCCGGTTAGAGCTACCCGGTTCCTGGATCTTAGCAGTCTTGATGCCTTATAACGTTGCGATTCTGGATTTTTAATGTTCTGTGATTCGTCAAGGATCACATAATTAAACTCAAAATCTTTTATATAGCGGATGTCTGAAAGTAAAGTTCCGTACGAGGTAAGAATAATTTCGTGCTTTAGAAACTCCTGAAAATTATAGGTTCTGTTATTTCCATACAAAACATAAACACTCAGGGATGGAGCAAATTTTTCAATCTCGGTGCTCCAGTTGAAAAGGAGGGACGTTGGGACAACAACGAGGTTTACATTATGGTCTCTTTTCTGCCGCTGAATTAACAGCAAAGCCAGGATCTGGATGGTTTTACCCAGACCCATATCATCAGCAAGGCAGGCCCCAAAATTGAAATTGTCCAGAAAATTAAGCCAGTTCAAGCCCTGTCTCTGATAATCCCGGAGTTCGGCTTGTAATTCTTTTGGAGGCTCAACTTCTTCAATTGTTTCGAAGTCTGCAAACGAGGCCTGAAGGAACTCCACCTCCGCCTTTACATCTTTGGAAAGGACATTACTGTCAAAAAGATGGCGAATAACAGCGAAATTCGTTCGTGGTATTTGAAATTCATCGTCAATGATTTCTCCAGTTTCAAAATAACTTTTGAACTTTTCAATCCACTCTCCTGGAATAATTCCGAGACTTCCGTCGTCCAGTTCAATATAACGGCTTTTATTTTTGATGGCCTTCTTTATTTTTTTAAGGGAAGCTTTTTTCTTCCCATACCGCACCTCTAAATTGACGTTGAACCAATTTAACCCACTTAGAACCTGTACCTGTATCTTTGCTTTGTTGGGGTTTAAGAGGTTATTATTAAGTTTGTTAAAGCCAAATATCTGAATGCCTTGTTCTCTCCATGATTCAAATGCCTCCAGGAACCAATTTTCATCTAAAAAACGCTCCTTGTGGAGGTAAAAATAGGAAAGCCCGTCCTCGAGCTGCTCGGTGAAAAATGGATGTTGTTTGGCGATATCAGCAACAAATGCAAGCTCTGCTTCTGTGTCCCTCTGAACCGAAAATACTTCGCCTTTTAAACCAGTGCTATAAATGTATCTCCTGCTTAATACAGCTATTTCTTCTTTTCCGTATTTCATTACAGGTTCTATCTCCACGTAAGGATTGGAATCTGTTAAATAGATAAGTTTTGCAGGAGGTTCTATAAGATCATTCTCTATCAATTGGGCTGGAGTTGCAGGCTTAAGATAGGAGTAATTAATTTCCATCTCATCTTCAAGTTTTGAAAGGAAGCTTTTCCTGAATTCCTGATACTTGCTCTCCGCTATACTTATACAGAAGTCGTATTGCCTAAAAAGAGAAATGAGTTGTAGGATTTTATGATTGGTTGGCAAATATAATTTTTCACCATATTCAAGGAAGTAGTTATATCTGATCCTGAGGTCTTCGATAGGAGTAGATACATCGTCTAGAATTACCCGTGCTGAGATCTTGTAAAAAAGGTCTTCCTTTGTAACAGATATGCGGCAATCTGTTACCGTGGATACTTGTTCTATCTTACTTAGTGACCTAATGTTCAGGTTATCAGAAATAGCAGGATCATGCCTGAACATCGCCAAATCCAAAGGATTCTTTAATACAATTTTTAGTGCCTCTATCGATGCCTGATCGACCTCCTGGTGCCCATGCTCAAACAATTGAATTGCTGTAAAGAACTTTGACACGTGGACGTCTTCACTCTGCCATAAAAAATCCACCGCTCGAAGGATCTTAATGGGGTTTTTAATATTTCCAACAGTATTAAATTCAGCCCGGGCCAATTGGATTACCAGGTAGTTGTAGTATTTATGTTGTCTTATGACCACGAGAAGTTGTCCTTCTTTGTCCATTCGCGCTTTTTTACGTGAATCTGCAGATTGCATCAACTCCAATTGCAATTTATCCGTGGTGTCCGTGTTTACAGCCAACAAGCCTTTTATTTTGGACCTTAACTGGGCTTTGTCGTTCTCAAAGAACAGTTCGAAGAACTTATCGAGGTCCTGCTCGTTTTCTAAGCCGAACTGTTCTGCATATTTTCTAAGGCGCTCCTGTCTTGCCAGTTTATCGAAAAATAGCTTCAGATCAGTACGTTTACAAATGTTGTACAATACTCGGGACTGATGCCGGCAAAGCTTTGTCACTTGGGAAGGGCAAGTGCAGGAAATTTGCATAGCTTTTTGCATTACTATTACCGAAACAACTACAGGATGTTCAGATTCTTCGTGAATAATGAAAGTTGCCTGATCAAGGTCAATTTCTTCTGGCCTAAGATTAAGAGTATCCCTTCCAGTTAAAAAGGTTTCAGAGCTATGTATCTGAATATAAACTTCATTCAGTGAAAGGATATCAAACTGAGGTATCGTATAGGTATGGTGCCGCAATTCTTCTTTGTCCCTATTCATAAAGCCTATTCAAATATGCAATCAAAATAAGATTTAATCCAGCATTTTACCAGGTAAAAACTTTTTGTTGAACTTAAATATAAGTGAGGTGGTGTGGAACGTAGTTCTGGCCATTGTAGGAAGTATATTAGCAGGAATACTTCATCCTGAACTTACCTAGCAACAACTTCAAAAAAGCCTGCTTAAACAAGTGGCTCAATTTTTTTCTTGCTTTTTTTAAAAATGTAATAAGTTGTTTACAGAGTTTTTTGTAACAACTGCATTACTCCAATTTAGATAATCATTCTATATCTCAGCCAGAGCAGCTTTAGAAGGCCCGTGGGTTAAATGGTCAGGATAGGGCAGGATGGAGTTAAGGTGATTTGATCTTTATTTTAACTCACCAATTAGAACTCATGAAATCCTTTTTTTCTTTTAAAGTATTACTGCTGAGTGTTCTCCCGGTAATTTTTGGGAAAGCTATAGCACAACGGCAGATGGAAAGCCTCGGTCGAGGAGTGGTTGCTCTTAAACAGGGTCGGGGAAATGTATATGTTGGGTGGAGATTACTGGCCACTGATCCTCCTGATATTAGCTTCAATGTCTATAGAAGCTTAAATAATGGAAGAGCCCAAAAACTCAATAACTCTCCTATTAGGGTAACAACAGATTATCTTGATAAAAGTGTCGACAGCACTAGAGCTGTAACCTACTTAGTAAAGGCTGTTTTAAAAGGAAAGGAAATTGAAACCAGTAAGGGCTTTACAATAAAAGCGGCAGGTCCAGTAAGCCCTTATCTCTCTGTACCCTTACAAACGCCCGACGGGTACCAGCCTAACGATGCTTCTGTAGCAGATTTGGACGGTGATGGTGAGTATGAGATTGTTTTACACCAGACCGGTCGTGGACACGATAACTCTCATGCCGGTTTAACAGATCCTCCTATTTTAGAGGCTTACAAGCTGGATGGCCGTTTACTCTGGAGGATAAATCTGGGTAAGAATATAAGGGAGGGAGCCCATTATACTCAATTTATGGTGTATGATCTTGATGGAGATGGGAGAGCTGAAATAGCCTGTAAAACTGCAGATGGAACAATTGATGGGAAGGGAGGTGTAATTGGGGATTCGACTAAAGATTACCGGAATGAACAGGGTTATATTTTGAAAGGACCAGAGTATCTTACTGTATTCGATGGCCTCACTGGAGCGGCGATAAATACAGTTGGCTATATACCGGCTAGACATCCCTCGAAATTGGAACCCAGTACGGAGGAAATGAAGGCGATCTGGGGTGATGGTAGAGGAAACCGTGGTGACAGATTCTTGGCAGCGATAGCCTATCTGGATGGAGTACATCCGAGCCTTGTAATGTGTCGTGGCTACTATACTCGAACTGTAGTGGCAGCCTGGGATTTCAGTTCGGGGAAATTAACGCAACGCTGGGTTTTTGATAGCGATGCGACGGAAGCGACCAGGATTTTCAGAGGGCAAGGAAATCATAATCTTACAGTTACTGACGTGGATGGGGATGGAAAAGATGAAATAATTTATGGTCAAATGACTTTGGATGATAATGGTAAAGGTTTGTACAGTACAGGAATAGGGCATGCGGATGCTTTGCATGTATCGGATCTTGATCCAAGCCGTCCAGGCCTTGAAGTTTTTGGTACTCAGGAACGTTTCGGCGATGCCGGGGCAAACTTCAGGGACGCTAAAACTGGAGAGATCATCTGGAAAATACCCTCAGTTGCTGCGGCTGAGGATGGTGAGGGGCCTGGAAGGGCACTTTCATTAGATGTCGATCCAAGGTATAAAGGATTCGAGTCGTGGGTAGCTGGAGCTGGAATCACAGGCATGTATGACACGAAAGGAAATAAAATAGCAGATGAAACTCCTCCTGCCAATTTCGGTATCTACTGGGACAGTGATCTTTTAAGCGAGATCCTGAATTCTACGACCATAAGCAAGTGGGATTATCAAAATCAAAAGAGTGAGGTCTTGCTAAATGCTTCGAAGTATAATTGTTTAAGTAATAATGGAACAAAAGCTACCCCTGTATTAAGTGGCGATATCCTTGGGGACTGGCGCGAGGAGGTGATCTATCGGACAGCAGATTCTAAAGAGCTAAGGATTTTCACAACTTCTATTCCTGCCCGTAATCGTTTTTATACCTTTATGCACGATCCGCAATATCGGTTAAGTATTGCCTGGCAGAATGTGGCTTATAACCAACCACCTCATACCAGCTTTTATATTGGACCTGGCATGGCTCCTCCTCCAAAACCAAAAATTGTTACTATCAAAGCAAGTCATCAGTAATATCTACTAAAGGAGCTCATTGGGGGGGCGCTTTTATAAAGCTGTCCCCTCAATCTTCTAAGCTCGTAAGCCTTTAAGGAAATAGAGATCAGAAAGGAGGGCGGTTATATAAGCAGAGGCCTGTGGCAGCAGGTACAAAACAAACCGTCCCAGGCTGGAATTGGGAGAATGATCTGAGTTTACCTACCACCAACAGGGTGTATCTGCTATATCTTTAGATTTTCCAGCTAAAGTCTTTTACTCTCATATCGATTTACGGTTCCACTTATTTCAAAATAATTTCACAGCGTGAAAAAAATAATTGGAAATGCGAAAAGAAGAAGGGGCTGTTGATAAAAGAGCTGGTGGTTCTAAACAAAAAAGGAGCCTATGGCTCCTTCATGTCAATTTGAAAATATAACTTCTTTTTAAGGTGTTTAAATACCAGTTATTTGACTGTGTAGCGGTAAACTGCCCTTCCAATTCTTCCGTCTTTATCTATTCCTTCCACGATAGCTTTGAATGTTCCTTTGTTATCAGAATTGAAAAATTCAAGATTAGCATTACCAGCCTTATCCGTAATTACAGCAGGGTTCCAATAAATAGTTGTTCTTAGGTCCATCTTACTAAGGCTTGAAGGACTCACACCATATTTGGGAATATAGAACTGCTTCACTTTTGCGTAGCCCTGAGGCTTATAAGTCAGCGTATTCCTGTCTGGAAACAGCTCTTTCAGCTGGGCGATTGACATAGAAGTTTTCTTAATTTCTTTCATGTTAACTACCACAACTCCGTTAGTTTGGGTTCTACGGTTTATGCCACTCACACCATCATTATAGAAAATTTCTACCGACTCAACTTCTGCCGGATTGATAGAATTAAGGAAGTTCACGTCTACAGGCATATCCCTTACGTATATTTGAACAGGCACTTGTCTCCCCGCATTGTAATCCCGGGTAATGTAAAATTCATTGTTCATAAATGTAAGTCCCATAGCTGAACCTTGTAAGCATTGCAGGAAGTTATTGCAACCCTTGAATCTATCTCCGGAAACCTGCGAGTTAGGCATCATACTTAAACCAGCAAGAGCTGAATAATCCATATGGCTTGTTTTTTTCTCGTAGGCTTTCGCCTTGATCACCACTTCCTGCAAAAGCCTGCCATCGAAGTGTTCTCTTTTGCTGTGCTGCAAGTAGGTGTTCAGAGCACTATCGATATTAAGTATCCCATCTGGTGCATTAATGTTTGCAGCGATAGATGGATAAGGTATGCCGTCCATAGTGATCACCATGCTCTTTGAATTCACATTATTCACCGCACTGATCGTAATCTTTGATGAGTCAGTGAAAGCTACATTGTCAAATCTGAATCTTCCCTCTGCTGTTGTTAAAGCACTGACTCCGAAACTTTTATCGGGGATGATAAGTCTTATGTTTCCTTTTGATACGGGCATTCCATTATTATATCTTAGAGTGCCGCTTAATGAGATCCCCTGCTCCGGAAGAAAGTTTACCTTTGGAATAGTATTGCTGATTACTTCTTTATAAGTGTACCCCCTGTATCCTTGCGTCAACAATAGCGCATCCAGGTCAGCCAGCTTATTTTCATCGATGTTGCTGAAGTAGTAATTAGGCTTCTCTATATATCCTCTAAGATCTGAACTTAGCAATAAACTACTATAGATAGTTGTTTCTGAGCTTTCATCTATGGGGACACGAGTTTCGTCTATGACCGATACTGAAAGATTTCCTTCCACCGGTTTACCATCGGCAGTAGTGTTGATCGTAGCATTTACTTTTTGTTTACCGGCGTAGACTTGCTTATCTGTTTTTATTTTTAGTGTGAGCTCGTCCTTATGGTACACAAAAGCCAGTCGCTCTGTCAATGGTTCTCCACCTGCAGACAAGATAGAAAGCTGAAGGATACCAGAAGCAAATTTACTTGTAGGGATTGCAACAGAGGTGACCTGGTTAATCAGTCGCAATTTCGCCGCGTACATTACAATGCCTGAATTCTGGCCAATTACATAGTAAGTTTTATTCTTGTTGGCATCAAGGAACTTACTAGTGGTGTATATTCTAAAATTAAGGGTGGTATCAAGTGTTGGAGTATGCTTGATTGTGATGCCAGAACTAACCACAGCAGGGAGAGGATATGAAGATCTGGATCCATCTGCATAGGTAATATTAGCAGTATAAGTTTTACCGGCTTCGGGGGTAATAATAAGGCTTCCCATGCCCAGGTGTTGTGAGTTAAACTCTGTTATGGAAGTTCCGGAATTGTCGGTCACATTGCCTTTAACCTCAATACCCAGACCTGTTGCTTTAATTGCTTTGAAGGCAACTCTGCTCGGAATGCCTTCTAAAAGCTGTCCTCCTTCGGGCAAGAACTGTATATCGTTCTTAGGGTAAGCGGGATTCAGCTTGAAAGTGCTACTTATTTGCCGGGCATTATTAATTTCAATGGAGGTCACTAATGAGCCCTCACGTAGGGATCCCTTTTTGTATTCAGGTATAGAAATAGTGGCAAAGCCATTGGCATCGGTCTCAACTCTTCCTTTGCTTACCGTTTCATAACCTAAATTGACTTTCCAATTTACTTTCTTATTTGCATAAGGTTTACCATCCTCATTGCGGAAGATAATACGTGCATTTGCTTTTCCTCCTTTTTCGGTCCCTTCAGAAAAACTGATATTGGTAGCAAGCTGCTTTTGGATCGCATCGCCAACCACTATACTTTTATGGAAAAAATAGTCGTCTTTGAAGTTGAACATCCATGATGTATAAGCCCTTATCCTATAATTACCTTGTTTATAATTAGGTGGAGATAATATGATACTACCTGAAGCAACACTGTTATTTACAGCAAGCTTTAAACTATTGGCAACAGAATCCGTTTCGGTAAGAAAATCAACATTCACAACTTTGCTTAATGTTGAGGGAACGTGCTGGTCCATTGTTAAATAAGCTTTAAACCAAATCGTATCACCTATTGCATAATAGGGCTTATCGAAATGCATATAGATTTTTTCGACAGGTCTTTCGGCCGAAATCTTCACTTTCTTATCAATAATACTGTTTAGATCGATGCTATCACTTTGTGCATAAGAAACGATGGACGCAGAAATAAGCAGAAGGGTGGAAAAAACTTTAGTATATTTGTATAGCATGAGCAAGGTTAAATGAGGATAAAGATATTGATTAGAATTTTTATCCAGATCATGAACGTGAGATTCTTAACAAAATTTCACATTTACAGGATAAAGGGGTAATCAATTAATCAATAATTATTTAACTAGAAGAAAAACTTCTTCAAAAATTGTGTGTTGTAACATCAGAGGTCTGAGACCTTATTAGAGGCCTGAGTCCAGCATCTTATAACAGGAACAACGAGGGGGAGTGGAATCAGTTCAGGCTTTCAAGTTTAGAAAGATTAGGGGTATTTTTTCCAGGCTTGCTTTTTTAGTATTCAAGGATTATTCATATAACTGTAAAGTCGCGCTTTCCTATGGAATTATTTACTTTAATTCATGTGTCACGCAATGAACAAAGTATACATAACAACTTTGTAACCAGCCTGAAGTCACAAATCTTACTTTATCTGTCTTGCGCCCGGCAACTGGCTGAAGGCCTGAAAAACCAAGGTGTAAACTTACATGTGATCACCAACGAGGAGGAGTATTTGCGAAACCTGATGCCCGATTATCCTTTTCCCATTATCCAATTGCAATTCAAGTCTGTTGTACCTTCAGGGGTCAAATTTTTCTCAGCCCACTTTAAGTTGGAGGTGATTACTTATCTGGCATCTCTGGATAACGAGTACGTTGGCCTGATCGATTCAGATGTAGTTTGTGTTAACGATATCCCTTATAGTCTGAGAACGGCTATTGATAAGAGAATACCATTATATTATGATATCACAAGTCAGGTAGGACCTGCCTACGGGCTGAAGAACATTATAGAAAACAAAGAAAAGCTTCTGTTGGAAAGATCTTTAGGCTTATGGGCGGGAGGGGAATTTATTGCTGGGCCACCTTCATTCTTTAAAAAACTGGATGCTGAGATTGCATCTATAAGAGAAGCTTATTTTGCAAACATACAGGGTTTTCATCATCAGGGAGATGAGATGATCACGTCGATTGCTATTGAGAAATTGAAAAGGACGGAATCAATTTTGGATGCCGGCGCTTTAATGATCATTGGCCGCTTTTGGAGCGTTAAACCCAAACATTATCAAAATTCTATAAATGCCTATCACAATCATTTCCTCCTGCATCTTCCTTCAGACAAGCGTTTTCTGGTGAACAACAGAACAAACAGCAATGGCGCATTTTTTAGAGAGTATAAAAGGTACTTGATTAGAAAGCGGGTGTTCAGATCTATATTTAGTAGCATGTTCCCACTTATAAAGTATGCTATCATGAAATTAAGCGGTCCATCCGAAAAGAAATTAGCCTTGAAGTAGGTATAGGGGCTGTAGTAAAATGCCACAACTTGTTGTGTTGTTATGCTGAATCTACTTTACGATTTCCCACTTCAGGCTGTTAAAATTTAACTAATTTTGACCAGGAAAATATTCAATATATGGCAAAAGCAAAAGGAAGAGCTCAGATAGTAATCACATCTATCAAACAAAAGATCAAAGCGAAAAGAGACGATATTCAAAAATTAGAGGAAGAAGTTAAAACTCTCGAAAGTCAGCTTCAGATCCTGGAGGAACGTCCTGATTTTCTTGCAACGATATTGGAGGCTCTTCCTGAAAGTAGCGAATAATGTTGGAAGTTGTATTCCAGGACGAGTATCTCGTGGCTATAAATAAACCGCACGGGCTTCTCGTTCATCGTTCTCCTATTGCAAGAGATGTCGAAGAGTTTGCTTTACAACTGTTGAGGGACCAGATAGGGAAGTGGGTAAACCCGGTGCATAGGATAGATAGAAAGACGGGAGGAGTTTTACTTTTTGCCTTAAGTAAGGAAGCTGAAAGCCTTATGCAAAAGCAGTTTGCCGAAAACAAAGTGGAGAAGAAGTACCTGGCAATTGTTCGCGGGTTTACGGCCGATCAGGAAGAGATCGATTATCCTCTAAAGAAAGAGAATGGGACGCTTCAGGATGCGTTCACTTCTTATATTACCCTTAAAAGAGCTGAGATAGATATTCCGTTTGGAAAACATCCTTCGTCAAGGTATTCATTAGTAGAAGCCAGTCCGCGCACAGGACGAATGCACCAGTTACGTAAACATTTCAGCCATGTGTTTCACCCTATAATTGGCGACAGGACTCATGGTTGCAATAAACAAAACAAGTTTTTTAAAGAAACCTGGGATATGACAACTATGTTGTTACATGCTTCGTCTCAGGCATTTGACCATCCAATCACTTCGGAAAGAGTAAATATAAAGGCTCCACTTCATCCCGAATTCGTTAGTGCCATGAAGCTGATGGGATGGAACTAAGAAGAGACTGGAAAAAGGAATAAAATATCCTTTCCAGTCCCTTATTTCTTATCTATTGAGCATCATAAATTACTACGCGCTCAAATAGTACCCTGAACTCGTCAAGGAAAGCCTTATGAATAGGGTGAACCTGATATACATCATGGCCCGCCAGATCTTCAAATACGATAACTAAAGAGAATGTATAAGTAGTATCAACAACAGGTCTTTCAATAGGGGCAGGTGTTCCGATATAAATAGATTTAATCGTTTCTACCTTTGATAATGACTCTAATCCTGCACGGAACGCAGTTTTCTGTTCTTCTGTAATATCTGATTTAAGCCAGAATAAAACGTGGTGGGTTAACATAAGTTCTAATTTTAAAGACCGCAAATATAAGTTATCAGAGTTTCGCTCCCTGCCTTGATCATAAGAAATATCTCATGTTCTTATGCATAATATTAATGTTAGCCATTAACTGATTTATTAATTCCGCAAATTATTGGCTCAAATTAAAAAAACCGTTAAACCCCCAGGGGATATATAAGTCTTAATTAAGAAAGCATTAAGAAATAGAAAATTTGGCATTATTTTTTCTAGTAATTGTAATCCAGCCTTAAGAGGTTGAAATTTTTGAAAACACACAAAACACAATACACTTATGAGAAGATTAGCAGTAGCTCTTGCATTCGCTACAACGGTATTTGCAGCATGCAGTAACAACACGAACACGACGGCCGACGCAAATAGAAAGGCTGATTCGATTAAGGCTTTAGAGTATACTATAAAAGCTATGCGTGATAGTCTTAAAATTGACAGTTTACAAAAAGTAACCGCTCAGCAAGCACAAGTGGCAACACAACAAGCTCAGCTAGCGTCTATAGCAGCAGACAGAGCTGAACGTAGCAGCCGTCGTACATCATCATATTCTGCTCCGAGACGTACATATGTTAAGGGTGTTTCTGAATCTTACTATTCAACAACCCCTCAGAAAAAAGGATGGAGTGCAGCAGCTAAAGGTGCAGCAATTGGGGCAGGTGCCGGAGCTCTGACAGGTGTTATCGTTGATAAAAAAGATGCCAGAGGTGGTATTATTGGCGGTCTTGTTGGCGCTGGCGCAGGTTATGTGATCGGTAGATCACAAGATAGAAAATCTGGAAGAGTACAATAAATAATTTTTATTTGTTTTCCTCTAAGGGTCGTTTGCTTTGCAGGCGACCCTTTTTTTGTGTAAATCCATCTGCTTCTTTATTAGTCACAAAGAGCCTCTAATCAGCCTTCATCCTCTTTTTGTGAGTTCAGCTTACGGCCGTTTTATTTCCTCATCTTTTATCACTGGAAAGTATGAAATCAACATAAGCTAAACCATTTTCCTTTTTCGCAATTTCTATTGCAAACGTACATCTATGAGTAAAACTACTTTTGGCATCATCGGATTAGGAAAAATGGGCGGTAATCTTGCCCTTCAGGCGATAGAAAAAGGTTATAATGTTATAGGTTTTGATAAAAATCCCGGTAAAGATCTTTTGGAGCGAGAGGGTTTAATGATCAGCAATTCTCTGGAGGACTTCGTTGGACAACTTCCCGCCCCACGGATAGTTTTCATCTATATACCTGCTGGTGAGGTGGTAGATATGCTCCTGGATCAACTATCAGGAGTTGTTGAAGAAGGAGATATCTTAATAGACGGGGGGAATTCTTATTGGGGGGATTCAATTAAGAGACATAAACACTTGAAAGAAAAAGGAATTCATTTTATTGATTGCGGAACAAGTGGAGGAATGGATGGAGCAAGGCATGGAGCATGTTTTATGATCGGGGGAGAGCAGGAAGCTGCAAAAGTCGTAACGCCGATACTTAAGGACCTCTCGGTTGAAGGAGGTTTTGTGTACGCTGGTGGGCCAGGCTCGGGCCATTACGTGAAATTAGTACATAATGGAATTGAGTTTGGAATGCTTCAGGCCATTGGCGAAGGCATGCAATTGCTCAATCATTATAAAGATGAATTAAATGTGCTGGAAATCCTGGAGACCTGGAACCACGGTTCAGTAATCCGGTCCTGGTTGATCGAACTGATGGCGGTAGTTTTAAAGAGGGAAGGTGGATATGATACCATTCCAGCGTACATAGAGGATACAGGAGAAGTTAATTGGCTTGTAAATGATGCTATGAGAATGGAGGTACCTGTGCCTGTAATAGCTCAGTCTGTCATGCAGCTTTTTGCTTCGAGGGACAAGGAACCGTTGTGGTCAAAAGCTATTGCTATGATGCGAAACGGTTTCGGGGGACATCCTTTTGGACCGCATGAGGGGATCCGGCACGAGCGGCAATATGGCAAGTTAGAAAATGCCCGATCGGCAGACCTATATTTGAAGAGTGTTGGAGATAATAAACAAACCGATAACTTGGGATAGACAGGTTCTGATCTTGTATACCCCCTCTTTCAGGGTCGCATAATAACGCTTTCCAGATGTGAATAACAAAGAGAAAACTGATTTTGATTTCTCACTTTATAGCCTCAACTTCGCAATCTTTTAGAAAACAGACGAGAAGGACATGATCTCACATTTCAAAAAAATTGCTGAAGAGTTTTCAATTGCAGAAAAACAGGTAAGCACAACTGTTGAGTTACTTGATGAAGGTGCAACAGTTCCCTTTATCTCCCGTTACCGTAAAGAATTGACTGGAAGTTTAGATGAGGTACAGGTAGCTGGGATCCGCGACAGGATAGAACAATTACGTGAGTTGGATAAACGCCGTGAGGCTATATTGAAATCCCTTACCGAGCTGGGCAAACTTACACCGGACCTGGAACAACAGGTTAAGGATGCTGAAACAATGACTGCACTGGAAGATATCTATCTTCCTTATCGTCCTAAGCGTAAAACGCGTGCAACGGCAGCGAGAGAAAAAGGTCTGCAACCTCTGGCCGACCTGGTTTTGGAACAGAACAAAATTGACCTGCAGGCAGAAGCTGCTAAGTTTATTGATGCTGAAAAAGGTGTTAACTCAGAAGAAGAGGCATTGGCGGGAGCCCGTGATATCATTGCTGAATTCATCACTGAAAATGCAGAATGCCGCGGTACTATTCGTGAATTGTTCCTGGAGAAAGGAAAGTTTGAGTCAAAAGTGATTGAAGGGAAAGAAGAAGAAGGTATTAAATATAAAGACTATTTCGAATGGTCTGAACCCATTAAAACTGCTCCTTCTCACCGGATCCTTGCGATGCGCAGGGCTGAAAAGGAATTAATTTTATCCCTTGATGTTTGCCCTCCCGAAGACGAGGCAAAAGCTATTATTGACAGGCTTTTTGTTAAAGGGAATAATGCATCGGCGGATCAGGTCCGTTTAGCTATTGCTGATGCTTATAAGCGTCTGTTAAAACCTTCCATTGAAACTGAAGTGCGTCTGCTTACAAAAAGAAAAGCAGATGACGAGGCGATTAAAGTATTTGCTGAAAACGCAAGGCAGTTATTGCTAGCGGCACCAATGGGACAGAAACGTGTAATGGCAATCGATCCGGGTTTTAGAACCGGTTGTAAAGTTGTTTGTCTTGATGAGCAGGGACAGCTTTTGGAGAACACAAATATTTACCCTCATAATGGTGCGGGAGGCGTTGCCGAAGCGGCTAAAACCTTAACACATCTGGTTGATAAATATCGTGTAGAAGCAATTGCTATAGGGAATGGTACAGCTGGTCGGGAAACAGAAACCTTTGTAAGGGGATTGAATCTAAATGGAGTTATGGTGGTTATGGTGAACGAAAGCGGAGCTTCCATTTATTCTGCTTCAGATGTTGCCCGGGAAGAATTTCCTGATAAAGATATTACTGTAAGAGGTGCTGTGTCTATTGGGCGCCGCCTCATGGATCCGCTTGCCGAATTAGTGAAGATCGACCCTAAATCTATCGGAGTGGGTCAATATCAGCACGATGTGGATCAAAATAAATTGCAAACATCCTTGGATGATACAGTAATAAGCGCGGTAAATGCTGTTGGCGTCGAGCTAAACACAGCATCGAAGCAGATCTTGTCTTACATCTCCGGATTGGGACCTCAACTTGCTCAGAACATTGTAGAATATCGAAATAAGAACGGAGCATTTCGTAGTCGCCACGACCTTAAGAAAGTTACCCGGTTAGGCGAAAAAGCTTTCGAACAGGCCGCCGGGTTTTTAAGGATACGCAATGCTCAGCATCCTTTGGATTCGAGTGCAGTCCACCCAGAGCGCTACGCTCTTGTTGAGCAAATGGCTAAGGACCTTAATTGCAGGGTTGAGGATCTTATTAAAGATGAAAGCTTAAGGAAGAGGATCCAGTTGCAGAAATATGTGAGTGAAACTGTAGGTTTGCCAACACTTACAGATATTGTTCAGGAGCTCGCGAAGCCCGGACGTGATCCACGGGAGCAGTTTGAGGCTTTCTCCTTTACAGAGGGGGTGAATGAAGTCTCGGATTTGAGAGTTGGAATGAAGCTTCCGGGTATCGTTACCAATATTACTAATTTCGGTGTATTTGTCGATATCGGTGTGCATCAGGATGGTCTTGTTCATTTAAGTCAGCTTGCCAACCGTTTCGTGAAAGATGCAAACGAGGTAGTTAAGGTCCATCAAAAAGTTGAAGTGACCGTTACAGAGGTTGATGTTAACAGAAAGAGGATCTCATTGTCAATGAAAAAGGACGAAGAGCAGGGGGCTCAGAGGCAGAGACAAGGCGATCGCCGAAATCAACAGCAGAAAGGAAAAGCTGCCCCTGAAACAGATATGGCAAGTAAATTAGCAGCTCTTAAGAGTAAGTTCTCCTGATTAAGAAATGGTTAAATAATTGTGTAGTTTTTTCCTGGATTGCTGAACAAAATTGTTTCGGTTTATGTTATTGAACTATGATCAGCCAGACAGTTAATACGCAAGCATCAGAGAGAAATTCATTTAATATCTATGTTGACCTGTTTGATAAGGGCGATTTTTACGAAATGAACGTTACTCGCCAGTTAGACAGTTACCGGGTAGATTTAGATAACATGTATCTTGGAACTTTATCCAGGTCTCCTGATAATAAATGGGAAGTAATAAGCGGAACAATACCTTCTGCTCTCCTTCCTGATATTACCAGAAATATAATGAGGAGATTTGAGATAAACTAAGATCGAGCGCATAAAGAAAGCCACTAATAAAACATTAGTGGCTTTCTTTATGCAGTATAAATTGAAATAATTTGTAAATTTTATTGATTAGCAGCTACGAGTGGCGCAAATTTAGTAACCTGGTTCTTTACGGGTTTCAGGGTTTTCAAATAAGCAAAAATTGCCTCCAGATCCGTGGTCTTCATCCCAGCATACATATTCCAGGGCATAATCGTTTGAAATTCTCCCTGTTTAACTTTTGGTAATTCATGGCTTTTCTCAAATGCCTTAAATCTCGCAATAAAAGCTTCCTTAGTCCATTTACCGATCCCAGACTCGACGTCAGGAGTTATATTTGCTGATGATATAGTGGCACCTGGAATTTTGAAGGGTCTTCCTCCTGCGAAGTCCATACCTTCTATAAACTTTCCTTTTTCTTCCTGAGTATGACAGTCTCTGCAGGCCGCAGAATTAACAAGATAAGCGCCATAAGCCAGCTGATCTGATACTGCAGGTACAGGTTGAGAAGCTGTCTTAACCGGCATAGTATTAACCAGGAAATTAAGTGGAAAATCAAGCTTCCTCTCATTTGGTTTACTTACTTTGGAAGGCAGGGTACGTATATAGGCAATTATCGAATAAATATCCTCTTTATCCATTTTGCTGTATGAAGTATAAGGCATTATCGGGAAGATGGCGGAACCATCCTTCTTCACTCCACAGGTAATGGCCCGGAAGAGTTCGCCATCTGTCCAGTTTTTCAAATTGAACGGAGTGATGTTGGGAACCTCTACCTCTCCTGGGAAGCCTACGTTATCGTCAAACTTTTCTCCTCCAATGCCTATTCCGGTTGAATCAAGAGGGCCTGCCAGCTTAGACCAATCACGTGTAGAATGACAGTCTATACAAACGGTTACATTATTCGCGAGATATTTGCCGCGGGCAATTCTCTGTGGTGTAAGTTCTACTTTTAACTCAGGTGCTTTACCAACATTCGGTAATCCAAATTTTACGTAACTTAATAACCCTCCAACAACAATAACTAATGCTATGACAGCATAAATGATAATTTTACCAGCTTTCTTCATCTCTATGAATTAATTGTGATTTATCTTTTGCAAGATAGACATTCAAAGAATACGAAGGCTTTACAATTATCGCTACAGTTTAATAATGTTTTTTAAAGCGAAAGTTATAGAGGCCATGATTACTTTTTGCGGTTTGGTGCTGAAACTGCCCTTTTTCCTGTTAGCCAGGATAGCATTAACAGATAAGGCTTTATGGCCGAGAACCTTTGCCAGAGCATAAATTCCGGCTGTTTCCATTTCAAAGTTCGTAATCCTCTTATCTTCAAAATTAAATTTTTGTAGTCTTTCCAAAAGAAAGGGAACCGCTTGCTTAGCCCTTAACGCTCTACCCTGAGGGGCATAAAATCCGGGAGCAGTTATGGTTATTCCTTTCGCTGCACCATCTCCAACATTAGTTAAAAGACCGAGGTCGGGTTCTACAGCATACGGAGAGAGACCTTTAATATCACTAAGGTGTTTTTCAATAGCATTTTCCAAACGCTGTTCCTGAGTGGAATACTCTCTTGAATAATAGGGCATAAGCGCATCGAGTCCTATCGCGAACTCTGAAACAAGAATAGTATCTACCGGGATATCATCCTGTAGAGTTCCAGATGTACCTATCCTTACTATTTCAAGACTTTTCTTTTTGGGTTTATCCTTTCTTGTCTTAAGGTCAATATTAACCAAAGCGTCCAATTCGTTAATGACGATATCTATATTGTCTGTTCCTATTCCTGTAGAAATAACAGAAAGCCTTTTTTTGCCTATATAACCAGTATGAGTAATGAATTCCCGTTTGCCTTTTTGTAATTCCAGCTTGTCAAAAAATGCGGAAACTTCCGATACCCTGTCAGGGTCTCCGACAGTGATTATTGTATCTGCAATGTCTTCCGGTAATAAGTTTAAATGATAAACGCTTCCATCTGGATTTAAAATTAAATCCGCATCAGAGTACTGGCTCATACAGTTTGTAAGTAAGTGTAATTTAAGTGGTCTATTTTGTCTAATTTGAGGAGAGCGTCGTTTAATTTAGATTTTGGTATTTCGATTTCTAAGATACAATTAATCTCATAATCCTGTTTCAGGATTGCAATATTGCTGTCTTTTAAAATTCGCATTACTTCGTTCATCTGCAAATATTCGAAATTCAGTTGGTAAATGTCGTTTACAGTTTTTTCGATGATCTCTGCGCTTTGGATCGCTTCTGCTGTAGCCGTTTTGTAGGCATTTATTAATCCTGGAACTCCAAGTAAGGTTCCTCCGAAATATCTGACAACAACTACAAAAATGTTTGTAAGATCATGAGATAACAAAACGTTAAGTATGGGCCGACCGGCAGTTCCTGAAGGCTCGCCGTCGTCATTAATACGGAATATGCTACGGTCAGGACTTAATCTTAGTGCCCAGCAATGATGACGGGCTTTGGGATGTTCTGCTTTCAGCTGAGCCAGTAAAGCTTTACTTTCAGTTTCAGTTTTAATAGGATAACAATAGGCAATAAATTTACTCCCCTTATCTCTGAAAATTCCCTCACTGGTAGTTTTTATTGTTTTGTATCTATCATCGAAAAGCATATGCAATGATAGGGCTTAGGTTTTAAAAAATGCTTCTAAATAGAATACTTGTCTATCATCTCCCGCGTAATTTTCATTCCTCTACCGGTTTTAATATCGATAAGCACGTAATCAAACCAACCATCACTACAGATCTTTCCTGTTTTTGCACTGACAATTTCAAAGGAGACTTTGCTGCTTCTTTCATTCATACTTACAATACCCGTGGTTACCTTGAAGCTTTCGCCCAGGGTTAAAGGCCGTTTGAATTCAATGTGAGCAGTTTTAACCACCCAGCCATAACCCAACTCCATAAACTGTTCCATTGACATTCCGTAGCAGGTTTCCATTTGTTCATATCTTGCTGCAAGTACATAATCGAAGTATTTGCTGTTATGAACGTGATTGAACATATCTATATCATCTGGTCTTACCTTAAGTTCGCTGGTGAATCTGCTAAATGTTTTTTCGGGGTCCATTAAATGCTTGCCTTGATGTTGGTTGCAAAGTTACTTATTAAATGTTTTATAAACTGGTATGCAATAATTTGGTTTTAGCGGAATAAATTCTATCTTTGCGCCTCAATTAACAAAATTTTTAAGCTTTAATATTATTTTAGTAATGTATTTAAGTAAAGAGTACAAGGCAGATATTTTTGCCAAACATGGTAAAAGCGCTACAGATACAGGTTCTACAGAAGGACAGGTAGCTTTATTTACATCTCGTATTGCTCATTTAACAGGGCATTTGAAGAAAAACAAGAAGGATTTCTCTACTCAGTTAGCTCTTCAAAAACTAGTTGGTAAACGTCGTGCATTATTAGCATATCTTTATAAAAAGGATATCAATAGATACCGTGCTATTATCAAAGCATTAGAATTAAGAGATATCATCAAATAATTCAAAAGCTTTAATCAAAAAAGCCGCTCCTGTAAGGGAGCGGCTTTTTTGTTTTTATATCCTGCAAAATCCCCAGGGAAGTGCTGTTAAAAATTAAATTCATTCTTTCTTGGGGATGGCTTTTTTTATTTTAAATTAGCCCGGAAAATTTAGTACAAATTTCGGCATGCTATTTAAAGAGGAAAAGCATGCAACAATGAACAAAAAATGAGTTATAACGCAATTAAAAAGAGTTTCGACATAGGCGATGGGCGTATTGTCGAAATCGAAACAGGTAAGTTAGCTAAACAGGCTGACGGATCTGTAGTGGTAAAACAGGGTGACACGATGTTACTCGCAACAATTGTTTCTTCTAAAGAAGCAAAAGAGGGAATTGATTTCCTACCCCTTTCTGTAGACTACCAGGAAAAGTATGCAGCTACCGGACGTATCCCAGGTGGATTCCTTCGCCGCGAAGCTCGCTTATCAGATTATGAGGTTTTAATTTCACGTTTGGTTGACAGGGCGCTTCGTCCGCTTTTCCCAGATGATTATCACGCAGATACGCAAGTATTGATCTCTCTGATCTCTGCGGATAAAAATATCATGCCTGATTCATTAGCAGGTCTTGCTGCTTCAGCAGCTATCGCAGTTTCTGATATTCCATTCAATGGTCCGATTTCAGAGGTTCGTGTAGCTAAGATCGATGGCAAGCTGGTGATCAACCCTTACCGTGATGAATTAGAAAAAGCAAGTCTTGAATTTATCGTTGCGGGTTCTGAGAACGATATTGTGATGGTAGAAGGGGAGTGTCACGAAATTTCAGAAGATGAAATGGTAGAGGCAATCGAATTTGCTCATCAGGCAATTAAAATTCAGGTTCAGGCTCAGAAAGAACTTTCTGCTGAAGTTGGGAAAGTTAAACGTGAGTATTCTCATGAGCAGAGCAATCCAGAACTAAGAGAGAAGATCTTTGCTGATACTTATCAAAGAGTTTATGATATTGCTAAATCAGGATCAGCTAAACACGAGCGTTCTGATAAATTTAAGGAAATAGAAACCGAGGTACTTGCCGCTTTAGGTGAAGAGGCCGATGATACAACAAAGTTCCTTGCAAAGAAATATTTCCACGATGTTCAGTACGACGCTGTTCGTAATCTGATCCTTGAAGAAGGAATTCGTTTGGATGGCCGTGACGTACGTACTGTTCGTCCTATCTGGAGTGAAGTTGGATATCTTCCTGCTGCACATGGTTCTGCAGTATTCACTCGTGGTGAAACGCAATCCCTAACCACGGTAACTTTAGGAACTAAACTGGATGAGCAAATGATTGATGGAGCTTTCATCAATGGATATGAAAAGTTCATCTTACATTATAACTTCCCTGCGTTTTCAACAGGTGAGGTTCGTCCTAACCGCGGTCCTGGTCGTCGTGAAGTTGGTCACGGTAACCTTGCTCAGCGTTCTTTAAAACAAGTACTACCTTCCGAAGAGGAGAATCCTTACACTTTGCGTATCGTTTCTGATATCCTTGAATCAAATGGTTCGTCTTCTATGGCCACTGTTTGTGCAGGTACCTTAGCTTTAATGGATGCTGGTGTTAAGATCAAAGCTCCTGTATCCGGTATAGCAATGGGATTGATCACTGACGAGAAAACTGGTAAATACGCAGTTCTTTCTGATATCTTAGGTGATGAAGACCACTTAGGTGATATGGACTTTAAGGTGACTGGTACCGAGAATGGTATCGTTGGGTGCCAGATGGACTTAAAGATCAACGGTCTTCGTTGGGAAGTACTTCGTGCTGCCTTAGAGCAGGCTAAAGAAGGACGTCTTCATATCCTGAATGAGATGAAGAAAACGCTTGCAGAGCCTGCAGCTGAACTGAAATCTCATGCTCCACGTATCGAAGTGATCAAGATCGATAAAGAATTTATCGGTGCTGTTATCGGCCCAGGTGGTAAGATCATTCAGGAAATGCAGCGTGAAACTGGCGCTACCATTACCATCGAAGAAAAAGATAACCAGGGTATCGTTAGTATCTTCGCTCCAAATGGCGAAGCTATCAGCAAAGCAAGAGCTCGTATCCGTGCTATTGTTGCTAAGCCAGAAGTAGGAGAGATCTACGAAGGAAAGGTAAAATCAATCATGCCATTTGGTGCATTCGTTGAAATTCTTCCGGGTAAAGACGGTCTCCTTCACATTTCTGAAATTGATTGGAAACGTTATGAGACTATGGAAGGTATTTTCAAAGTTGGTGACGAGGTTAGAGTTAAATTACTTGACGTTGATAAACAAGGTAAATTGAAATTATCCCGTAAAGCGCTTCTTCCTCGTCCTCCGAAACCAGAGGGTAAAGAAAAGGCTCCTGCTGAAAATAATACACCTTCAGCACCTGATGCTGAATAGGAATAGGAAAAGCCCCGATAAGGGGCTTTTTTATTAAATAACGTATGGAGTCGTAAATTAATCTACACCCAGTAAGACTCTCCCTTAAAGCCAGCTGCCTTAACAAGATCAAAAGCTTGCTTACTTCTTCTTCCTGTATTGCAATAGAATACGACTGTCCTGTCTGCCTCCAGGGTAGAGATTTCATCCAATACCTCAGAAAGAGGAATGTTTATCCCTCCTAAGTTATTTGCTTCAAATTCGTTAGGCTCTCTAACATCAACCAGGAGTATTGATTGCTCTTCTTTTTCCAAAAGAACTTCCAGTTGTTCTTTACTTAATTGAAATTCAATTTGCGGAAACTTATCCCGCTCTGCATCATACGTGGATTTTGTGGAAGCCTGAGATATAGGCGCAACTCGTGTTACTTTAAATGAATGAAATGTATTCTCCAGGACATTCACCACCAGAAGTCTTCCCGATAAGGTTTCTCCAATCCCCAGAATTAATTTCAATGCTTCGTTTGCCATATAGGTCCCTATAATTCCTGGGAGCACTCCTAGAACTCCATTCAGGGCACAATTAGGGGCTTCTCCCGGTTCAGGAAACACGCAGCGATAGGTAGGGCCATTCTGGTAGTTGAATACCGAGAGCTGCCCTTCAAACCCAAAGATTGAACCGAAAACTAAAGGCTTTGCTAATCCAACACATATATCATTTACCAGGTAACGGGTTTCGAAGTTATCAGAGCCATCTAATATGATATCGAATGCTCCAATCGTTGCTGTTGCATTGTTGGGATCGAGGCGAACAGGAAAGGTTAAAAACCTAACTTCCGGATTCAATACTTTCAACTTTTCGGCCGCACATTCTGCTTTATTCCTGCCCGTATCAATAGTAGAGTAGAGGATCTGGCGATGAAGGTTACTTATATCTACCTTATCATCGTCGATAATACCTATGGTACCTACTCCGGCGGCCACCAAGTATTGTAAGATAGGGCAGGCTAGTCCCCCGGCTCCAATAACCAGAACCTTCGCTGACTTCAATCTCTGCTGACCCTCAATTCCTATTTCCGATAAGATGAGCTGACGGTTATAGCGCTTAAGCTCGTCAGTGCTTAAGCGTGTGTGATTAATAGCCATATTCAAAGATAAACACTTCTTAAAACCCTTTTATACATTCACTGTCAATAAAGAATGCGATCCCAGTCTTTCCAAACGGGTTCATAACCTTGTTCCCTGATCACTTTTGCAATATGTTCGGGACTTCTTTCATCTGATATCTCGAATTGTTCCAGTGATCCAGGTTCCACAACATATCCTCCAGGGTTGGTTTTGGAACCAGCACTAATAGAAGTGATTCCCAGTTTTATAACATTATTTCGGAATTTCTCAGATTCTCTGGTTGATAAGGAAATTTCTACCTCTTCGTCAAATATCCTGTAGGCACAAATTAGCTGCACCAACTCGCGGTCACTCATTTCAACCTTGGGTTCAAGTCCTCCTGAAAAGGGCCTTAAACGGGGGAAGGATAAACTATACTTGGTTTTCCAATAAGTTTTCTCCAAATAGCTGAGATGAAGGGCGGTGAAAAAGGAGTCTGTTCGCCAATCCTCCAGGCCTATCAATACTCCTAATCCCATTTTATGAATTCCAGCACGCCCTAAGCGATCTGGTGTTTCTATCCGGTACTGGAAGTTTGATTTCTTTCCCTTAGGATGATGCTTCCGGTAATCGTCTTTATGGTACGTTTCCTGGTAGATGAGAACGGTATTCAGTCCATAAGGAATCAACTCTGTGTAATCCTCTTCATCCAGCGGTTGAACTTCCATGGATACATGAGAGAAATGCGGTTTCAGCAGTTCGAGGGCTTTCTTAAAATAGTTAACGTGTACCGTTTGATTTGCTTCACCTGTTACTAAAAGTACATGATCGTAACCCATTTCTTTTATAGCAGCAGCTTCCTGCATAATTTCCATTGGTGTGAGCGTTCTCCGCTTCACTTTATTGTCCAAACTGAAACCACAGTAGGTGCAAATGTTATTACACTCGTTAGAAAGATAAAGCGGAATATACATTTGAATTATCTTACCAAAGCGCTTTTGGGTGATCTGCTGGCTTAAATGTGCCATCGGCTCAAGGTAAGCAGCAGCAGCAGGGGATACAAGGGCCATAAAATCCTCTACTGTTCTTTTGGAGACATTAAGGGCCCGTTCTACATCCTCACTTGTTTTGCTGTAGATCCTGGCTTTCACTTCATCCCAGTGGTATTGCTCAAAAATTTCTATGAAGTTATTCATCTAAAAATGCAGTTAATGGACTACTTGCAATGGCATGGCTTACCGGTTTTGCGAGCCTTGCTTCATATGCAATTCTCCCTGCCTCACATGCCAGCTTAAAGGCATGGGCCATTTGAACAGGATTATCAGAAACAGCAATGGCCGTATTTACGAGCACAGCATCCGCTCCAAGCTCGAAGGCTTTCGCAGCATCTGAAGGTGCCCCAATACCAGCATCGACCACTACCGGTACTTTACTTTGCTCTATAATAATTTCCAGGAAGTCTATTGTTTTTAGACCTTTATTGCTACCTATTGGAGAGCCTAGAGGCATAACAGCCGAGGCTCCAACCTCCTCTAAACGTTTACATAAAACCGGATCAGCATGAATGTAAGGGAGTACTATAAAGCCTTGCTTTGCCAGCTCTTCAGTAGCCTGTAAAGTCTCAATAGGATCGGGCATTAAGTACTTTGGATCTGGATGGATCTCCAGTTTTACCCAATTCGTTTCAAGCGCTTCACGAGCCAGTTGGGCTGCGAACACAGCTTCCTTTGCTGTTCTTACCCCGGATGTATTGGGTAGAAGATTAATATGCGGATGCTTCAGGTGAATAAGGATATCATCCTTGCGATTATTGATATCCACCCTTTTCAAAGCGACGGTTACCAGCTCGCTTCCCGATGCGAGTAATGCTTCTTCCATCAGATCGGATGAGCTGAATTTTCCTGTTCCTGTAAACAGTCGGGAAGAGAATGTTTTGTCTGCTATCTTTAACATATTGTGAAGCTAATTTAATTATCTTAGTGAGTAGGGGAGAGGCTCAGAGTTGATGACTTAAAGTTAATTTTGAGTAAAGCTCTTCAACTACTTTTCTTTGGTCCTTAGCAAGTGTAATAGCCCCTGAAATAGCCACTCCGAATACCCCGGTATCCATGATAGAACTTACGTCTTCCAACTCAATTCCACCAATGGCAATGACGGGGATACTGATATTAGACTCCTGAATTTTTGTTAGAATTTTTCTATACCCTTCGATGCCTAAAATAGGACTTAATTTATCTTTAGTTTTTGTGAATCTGAACGGACCTAAACCGACATAATCTGCGCCTTCAGAAACTCTAAGAAGAACATCTTCAAACGTATTTGCTGTTCCTCCGATAATCACTTCTGGTCCCACTATTTCCCTCGCCTTTGCCACTGGCATATCTAATAAACCAAGGTGAACACCGTCAGCTTTAACCGCTTTAGCGACGTCAGGAAAGTCGTTTATAATTAACTTTGCATTATAACGATCACAAAGTTTTTTTGCCTCTATTGCGTAGCTTTTTACAATATCTTCCGGTTGGTTTTTAACACGGAGTTGGATCCATTCACATCCTCCTTCCAATGCATTTGTTATTGCGTCCAGATGGCTTATTTCGTCTTGTTGTTGCGATATATAATGTAGTCTGTTTATCATAAATTATGGTAACCTAATAAAGTTGGATTACTGTTTAAAAAAGTCTCTGTGTAGGTCTTTGCAAGCCTGCATGATTCGAGTAGGGAAAAGCCCTTCGCTAACCGGGCGGTAATTGCAGATGATAATACACAGCCTGACCCGTGTTTTTGATGGATTCCTTTTACCCCTGATGGTATTTCCTGGGGCAAGTGGTCCTCGTATAATACATCTATCCCCAGCAGCTCTGGATTGTGGCCTCCTTTTAACAAAACACTCGCAAATTTTACCAAATCATCTCCAAGAACTTTATTTAGATTTTGTAACTCGTTGTAATTGGGCGTTATAAGGAATATTTTGTGAAGTATATCTTTAAATAAATTACGATCCCAATGTTCATGAAAGCTAAATCCTGCGGACGCTTTTAAAACTGGGTCCCAGACGATTTTTACCTTTAAACTAGCTTTTTTTATATAAACAATTACTTCGTTAAGATTTTCTAAGTCCTTGACAAGTCCTACTTTAACTGTCGATATTGCGAATTTGTTAAAAAGAGGTTCTAATTGCCTGATCACACCTTCTGCGTCCAGCCAATCAATGCTTAAAAACTCACTGTCATTTTGGCAAGTCAAAGCTGAACATGCCCCAAACCCAACAACTTTGTGTTGTTCAAAAGTTTTGATGTCAGCCAGGAGTCCTGCTCCTGCACTAGGGTCAAGCCCTGCTATACTGAGTGCAATGGGACGCTCATTCTGCATTTCTTCTTAATTTAATGAAGCTCTTGACAGCAAGTTCCGGCCTTCTCCAAATGTATCCTAGTACAGCCGCTCCATCGAAATTCATGTCTTTTAATTGACTGATATTTGATTCATCAATACCTCCTAATCCTATTATACTGGTTCTCTTCCATTCGTCTGCTAACTTAAAATCCGACTTAGCAAATCCCTCATAATTAGTTTTAGAAATGCTATCGAAAACCGGACTTAGAAATGCATATTCAAATTGATTTGGTAAGATTTTTAAGTCTTCAACTGAATGTAAAGAAGTGCTGAATTTGTAGTCGCTGTTGGAAATCGATTCAACTAGATTTTCGCCTAAACTAATCCGGAATCCTTCTTTCATATGTAGTCGTTCAATACCGAAAGATGAAGCTAAATGATGATGGCTATGCAGTGATATTTTCCTCCTGAAATTTGAAGAAATTCCATTTATAAAAGATGAAATTTCTTCTTCTGATGCTGCCGGTTTTCGCAAGTGATAGTATTCCAATCCCTCTTCGAAAAGCTGGTTCACAATATCGCTTTCATCCTTGAGAAAGAGCTCGCTACTCACCACCATCAACTGCATATTCTAAAAATAGATCTCGCTACCCTTTTGAACGAATTCTTTTGCCTTTTCTTCCATTCCTTTTTGCAAGGCTTCCTCTTCATTGGCACCTGTTTCATCAGCATATTTTCTAACGTCCTGAGTGATCTTCATTGAACAGAAGTTCGGGCCGCACATGGAACAAAAATGGGCCACTTTAGCACCTTCAGCTGGCAGTGTTTCATCGTGGAATTCTCGGGCGGTATCAGGGTCCAGAGATAGATTGAATTGGTCTTCCCAGCGGAACTCAAAACGTGCTTTGCTCAAGGCATTGTCACGATATTGTGCACCTGGATGACCTTTCGCCAAGTCTGCAGCATGAGCAGCTATTTTATAAGCAATCACCCCATCCTTAACGTCTTTTTTATTTGGCAGACCAAGGTGTTCTTTTGGAGTTACATAGCATAGCATGGATGTTCCAAACCAACCTATCATCGCTGCTCCAATAGCCGAAGTAATATGGTCGTAACCTGGTGCAATGTCTGTTGTCAAAGGACCTAAGGTGTAGAATGGTGCCTCCTGGCAATGTTGTAATTGCTTGTCCATATTCTCCTTAATCAAGTGCATTGGAATATGCCCCGGGCCTTCAATAATGGTTTGCACATCGTGTTTCCAGGCTATCTTAGTTAGCTCGCCTAAGGTTTCCAATTCGCCAAATTGAGCAGCATCATTAGCATCTGCTATACTGCCCGGACGTAAGCCATCACCCAAGGAAAAAGCAACATCATAAGCCTTCATGATTTCACAGATCTCCTCGAAATGTGTGTAAAGGAAATTCTCTTTGTGATGGGCCAGGCACCACTTGGCCATGATAGACCCGCCTCTTGAAACGATACCAGTTAAACGTTTAGCTGTTAGAGGAACATAACGTAAAAGTACCCCCGCATGGATAGTGAAATAATCCACTCCTTGCTCTGCCTGTTCGATCAGCGTATCGCGGAAAAGTTCCCAGGTTAAATCCTCAGCCTTTCCATTTACTTTTTCAAGAGCCTGATAAATCGGTACTGTTCCAATTGGCACAGGTGAATTCCGGATTATCCATTCGCGGGTTTCGTGGATGTTTTTACCAGTAGAAAGATCCATTATGGTATCGGCGCCCCAACGGCAGGCCCACACTGCTTTTTCCACTTCCTCCTCTATTGTTGAAGTCACCGCAGAGTTACCAATATTGGCGTTGATCTTAACCAGGAAGTTGCGACCAATGATCATTGGTTCTAATTCCGGGTGATTAATATTTGAAGGAATTACGGCCCTTCCTAATGCTACTTCCTGTCTTACAAATTCCGGCGTAATATATTTTAAAGGAGTATTTGCACCAAAGCTCTGACCCGCGTGTTGTTTCGCAAGACTATCGTACGATCCATTCAGCTGCTCTTTGAGTAAATCAATCCGCTGGTTCTCGCGGATCGCAATGTATTCCATTTCAGGAGTAATGATGCCTTTTTTGGCATAATGCATCTGCGAAACATTCGCTCCGCTCTTTGCTCTCAAAGGCTTGCTGTTGTGTTCAAATCGTAAAGAGTTAAGACTTAAGTCGTCTAAACGCTGCTTGCCGTATTCAGAAGAGATGGAGGGCAATTGTTCTACGTCGTTCCTGTCGAGTATCCATTGCTGACGTAGTTTAGGCAGTCCTTTTTTAACATCAATTTCTACGTTAGGATCAGTGTAAGGCCCGCTTGTATCATAAACGGTAACAGGAGCATTTAGCTCTGTTTCTCCAAGCTTTCCATACAGCTTTGTATCAGTTAAACTGATTTCACGCATAGCTACGGTAATGTCGTGAAGCTCGCCTTTTACGTAAATCTTCCTTGATCCAGGGAACGGTTCACGTGTAATGGTTTGTTGGGAAGGAATTTTTTCTGTTTTCATAATCTTTGGTCGTTTAAACCCGGATGGGATATAAAGAATTCTGTTGTTTTTTCTATGCGTTATGGAGTTCCAATTTAGGGGAGATTGGATCAGCCACCCTGTGTTGCCCGGATAAGCATCACATTATCATTGGAATTAAGTTTATGGTTAGCCCATGTAGATTTAGGAATAATCTGCTGATTAATGGCTACCGCAATTCCTTTATCTGCCTCAGGCATAAGGAAAGCCAATAATTCTTCAACTGAGTAATTATCAGGGATACGGTGCTGTTGTTGATTGATTGTAATTTCCATTCCTGTTAATATTGGGGCGCTCAGGAATGTCCTATAGAATAGGTCATAGCATGGCCATGGTGATGGCCTCACTTTTCCCTTCGGCAGTACTAACTGCATCAGGTTCAAAGGGTATAATCTCAGTCCTTTTTCGGACACCCCTAAAGCACGACACAAACTTATGGAAAAGTTTTCGGCAAATGCAAAAGAAATTTCATCAGCATTGCAGTTCGTGATAATCAGTAATTTAAAAATGAAGGAAGACGCAATATAATGTCGTTCTACCCCAACTGGATGCCACAGTCTGTAGAATTTTTCCCTACTTTTTTTCTCACCTTTTCTTTAAAGATTAAAAACTTCCCCTATAAATTGCACAAAATACACTCGTATTATTGTTCTGGCACTGTTTTGCTGTGAAGGACGACGAGTGTTTATATAGTGTTTTAATTTTTCTGCGCCTTGCAGAACCAAAGTGTAAGTGACCTATGAGAAAATTCTATTGGACGGCATTGTTCTATGCTGTTGTCTTTACCAGCTCTTGTCAAAAGGATGAGCAGGAAGAGCTGTTTGCTGAAGAAAAACTGAGCATTAGAGACAAGCTTAGTGCTTCCACAGCAAGTAACGGAAGTTCAACTTTACCAGCTATTGGTTTGGCGGGTGATGGCAAGACCGATAACAGATCAACTCTGCAAAATCTTATCAATGTTGCGGCTTCAAAACAACAAACATTGGAACTTCCTGCCGGGAAATTCTTAGTTTCAGACGAACTTATATTGCCTGAAAATACTAGTTTAAAAGGACAAGGTTCGCAAACTGAAATCGTTTTGAACGCTGGATCCGGGTCAGGCAGAAATGTATTGCGTGTTCCTACACGTACTGCTAATGTAAGCATTAAAAGCCTGAAAATTGATGCAAATCAGGATGAAAACAAAGGTGGAAAGCTGGTAGCTTTTTACGTTACAGATAACACCACTAATATTTCTGCAGAGGATGTAACTTTTGCCGGAGGAAGAGATGGTGGTTCTGTACAGGTGAAAGGTTTAAATGATTATCCTGTGAAAGACCTTAAGTTCATAAAATGTTCATTCATTGAATCGGGTCGTACTCTTCTAGAACTACGAGGTACCAGAAACACTATTGTCAGTAATTGTACTTTCCAGAGTTGGGGATCTCAGGTAAGTTCAAGTCCTGCCCTTCAGTTGCAAAGTCAGGATAATATTGAAACAACTATTACTAATAATGTATTTAGCAATAGTATGGGAACTCAGTATGCTATCGAATCGACAGCTTCAACTACAAAGAACGGCAAAATAGAATCTAACGTTTTTAACGATCCAAAACATATTGGAGGAAACGGTATTGGAGGTACTTTTAGCTATACTGCAATTATTAATAATAAATTTGGTGGCGGTGATGGTAAAAAGTTTTCAGGTTTAGATGTTAAGGGAACCAATAACGATACTGATCCTAATGAGTTTTCTGACAACGCTTTCCCTGTAACGGGGGTTGTTACCAAGCCCATTGAAACTCCTGCTGCTCAAACACCTTCTGCACCTATCGAGTTGCCGGCTCCATTGCCTACAAACCCAACAAGTCCTTCAAACCCCTCTGTTCCAAATGCAAGTGGTCTGAGAGGAGATGGGTTAACAGATAACAGAGCTCAATTACAGAGTCTTATAAATTCCTATGCTTCCAGAAACCAGGCCCTTGTACTTCCAGCTGGGAAGTTTGTGATTTCAAATGAGATCATCCTTCCTTCAAACATTAGCATTGAAGGAGCTGGAGATGCAACAGAGATCATCTTAAGCAACGGAAGCGGCTCAAATCGCAGAGTTTTCAGGATTCCTACAAGGATGAGTAACATAAAGATCAGGAACCTAAAATTGAACGCAAACTTTGCGTCAAATACAGGAGCAAACCTTGTTTCTTTTTATGTAACAGATAATACACGGAATGTATCAGCGGAAAACGTAACTTTCTCTGGCGGTCGTGACGGTGGTGTTGTTCAGGCTAAAGGACTTAATGCTTATCCGATAGTAAATTTAAGCTTAGTTAACTGCCGCTTCACGGATGGTGGTCGCACCTCTCTTGAAGTTAGAGGCACGAAAGACGCCGTTGTCGCCAACTGTCACTTTACCCGTTGGGGACTTGTAACTCCAGCTTCACCATCATTGCAGTTACAGAGTCAGGATAATATAAACATTCGCATCAGCGGAAATACTTTCGAAAATACACATGGCAAACAGTTTGCTATCGAAAGCGCTGCGGCTTATGTTGTGAATGCTAAGATCTCTGATAATAAAATAAACGACGCTCCCGGATTAGGAGGAAACGGGATATCGGGTTATTATAGAGGAACAGTATTCAGCGGAAATGTAATGAATGGAGGAAACGGAAATCACCGTAGCGGCTACGAAGTCTTCGGTTCTAATAATACTATTACCGGTAATACTATTAATGCAGGCTGTGTTGCAATTTCTCCCGGCTTTACCGAAGATGGTACAGGAGTAGTGATCAGTAATAACGTTATTAAAACTAAGAATCCAAATGTTGGCGGTATTCAACTTGGTGGAGGAAAGTTTAATCTTAACAATATCAAGATCCTGAAAAATACAATTGATACAAGGGCCTCATCAGGAAACTCATCTGCCATTGTATTAGGTACTTACAATGCAACCCGTGCGGTATCTGAAATTACTATCGAAGGCAACACCATATATACAAATGCACACTGTATCAGAGTACAAGCTTCTGCTGGCAGCAGGAACGTTTATGTTTACCGCAATCACTTTAAAGCTGGTTACACCTGGTTAGGTGTAATAACCAATACGATTAGTAATATTGTATCTGAAGGGAACATTAACGAATTGAGCAACAAATCAGCTTCATATAGTTCGAGATAGAAATATCAGATATAGATTTTTTAAGGAAGCCGGTGTACAAGGAATTGTCATCGGCTTTTTTCTTTCACAGTCTATCCATGCATTTTTATTCATAATCCTTGGATTCTCCTTGAAATAAGCAATCTTTACAGCATGAATACTCAATCCTTACAGGAGTTAGTCACAATGAGAATGCCCTACGGAAAGTATAAAGGCGTAATTCTTTGTAATCTTCCTGAGCCTTACCTGGTTTGGTATCATTCTAAGGGCTTTCCAGAAGGAAAGCTAGGTATGCTACTCCATACTATGTACGAGATAAAATTGAATGGTCTGGAGTATCTATTAACCCCATTAAAGAAGGTTTGACCTTGTCTTTACTTCTTCCTTCCTGAATTCAGGGGGTTCTTTTGTGTAGGAGCTGCTGGTTTAGCCGGAGCTTCTGGTGCCGCTGGTTGAATCTTTTCCATTTCTGCCTTAATTCTTGTCTGCATTTCAGGCATGTACTTTTGCATCATCAACGTCATAATTTCCTTTTGAATTTCGGGCAATACCTGGAGCATCTTCTGTCCGGCAGGTGTTCTATAGAAAGCAGTAAATTCACGGATCTCATCCTCAGAGAAATTTCGGTCGTAAATATCAACCATATCCTCGTTGATCATTCTTTTGCAAATGTCTTTTGCAATGGTCATCACAGTTGTAAAGGCTTGAGTTGACTTCTCTCTCGCAGCAGCGTTAGGAGCTTGAGCTTCCATACTTTGTTTGATCGAAGGAAGGATTGCACTAAAGGTTTTGTCCATTAGAGAATCTGTTTGCATAAGGTGGAAAAGCTCTTTGATCGATTCTTTTTTGCTTTGCGCGTAGCTGTCAGAAAATGCAATTGCGATAAAGACAAGGGATAAGATTGTTCTTTTTAACATGATTAGGTTTTTTAATTCAACAAAGGTAGTTATAGCATAATGATTTAAGCAGGTTTTCTTCAAAACCTCAAAATTTTCTTAATTCTCAGTTTTTCTATACTTTCGGGAATGCAGTCTATAAAAAACGACAAGAAGATCGTCCGGTCCTGGGCAATGTTCGATTGGGCTAATTCGGCTTATAACCTGGTGATCACTTCAACAATTTTTCCGGCCTATTATACTATAATCACCACTACAAAAGAACATGGCGATAGGGTGAATTTCTTTGGGTTTAATTTTGTAAATACGGCTCTGGCAAATTACTCTCTAGCCGTTGCATACCTGATTATGGCCGCCTTATTACCTCTGCTATCGTCAACCGCTGACTATAGGGGCAATAAGAAGTCGTTCATGAAAGCCTTCACCTACCTTGGCTCATTAGCATGTATGGGACTGTTTTTCTTTCGCACAGATCCATCTACCCATAGTTTTAATCCGGGAGTTTTAGAGCTTGGGATCATCTGTTCTGCCGTTGCGGCGATGGGATATATAGGTGGTGTTATGTTTAGTAACTCCTACCTTCCCGAAATAGCTTCTGTGGATCAGCAGGATAAGGTGAGTGCTCAGGGCTTTGCTTACGGATATGTAGGAAGCGTCCTCCTGCAGATCATTTGCTTCGTTTTTGTTCTCAAACCTGAACTGTTCGGTATTACTGACGGTTCTTTCCCCGCTCGTTTGTCTTTCCTTTTAGTAGGTTTATGGTGGATCGGGTTCGCTCAGATCCCTTTTAGTGTTTTACCGAAAGGCATTTCAAATGTACGGGAAAACCAAAAGCGTTCGGTTGGCAGTGGCTACCACGAGTTGCAAAAGGTATGGAATCAGTTGAAACAGATGGAAGTGCTGAAGCGGTTTTTATATGCATTCTTTTTCTACTCCATTGGGGTACAGACCATCATGCTGGTTGCGGCGAGTTTTGGAGAAAAAGTGCTTCACTTAGGAACTTCTAAGCTTATTGCTACAATCCTTATCATTCAGTTGGTTGCCATTGTAGGTGCATACGTTATGTCTCGCTTATCCAGGATTATCGGAAATACTAAAGTGTTAATTTTAGTGGTCTTTGTATGGATAGGGGTATGTATTGCAGCTTATTTCATTGCTAACGAATACCAGTTTTATACGCTGGCAGCGGTAGTTGGACTTATAATGGGGGGGATCCAATCCTTATCGAGGTCTACTTACTCCAAGTTCCTTCCTGAAAATACTACCGATACGGCTTCATTTTTTAGCTTTTATGACGTTACCGAAAAGGTAGCTATTGTAATAGGTCTTGCAACTTTTGCGTTTATAGAAGAGCAATCAGATAATATTCGTAACTCTGCATTGGGTCTTAGTATTTTCTTCCTTATAGGGCTTATTTTGCTATTTGTATTGCAGAAATACCAATCAAAAGAATTGAAATAAGATTATGCTCTTTTAGCATATGCTTATACCTTTGGAACTTGTATGACAGTTGAACTATTCGTGCCTTGTTTTGTAGATCAAATATATCCTGAAACTGCTTTTAATACTGTAAAGATCCTTGAGAAGGCGGGCTGCAAAGTGAAGTTTAATCCTCAGCAAACCTGCTGCGGACAGCCGGCATTTAATGCGGGTTTTTGGGACGAGGCTAAGGCTGTGGGGTCTAAATTCCTTGAAGACTTTTCGGAAAGTAATTATATCGTAGCTCCTTCAGCTTCTTGTACTGGAATGGTAAAAAATTATTACAATGATCTTTTTACCAACACGGCTGTCCATAACAAATGCCGTAATATCCAGAGTAATATCTACGAACTTTCGGACTTTCTGGTTAACGTGCTGAAGAAAGATTACTTTGGCGCCGAGTTGGAGGGAAGAGCTGTCTATCACGACTCCTGCGCAGGACTGCGTGAGTGTAAGATCAAGGACGAACCAAGGCAGTTGTTGTCAAAAGTTCATGGGCTTGACCTGGTAGAAATGAAGGATACGGATACCTGTTGCGGTTTTGGCGGAACATTCGCAGTAAAGTTCAACGCTATTTCAAGCGCGATGGCGCAACAAAAAGTTGATAATGCTCTCGCTATGGACGCGGAATACATCATATCAACAGATGCTTCCTGTTTGCTTCACCTTCAAGGGTATATTGATAAAAATAATATTCCAATCAGGACACTACATATAGCAGACGTGCTGGCTATGGGTTGGGGAAATGTCTAAGGGGAGCTTATAAAAAGCCTAGTTCCAGTTTAGCCTCCTCACTCATCATTTCCCTGTCCCAGGGAGGATCGAAGGTTATCTCAACCCTAACCTCATTTACTCCCGGTATTTCTGATACCTTCGCCTGAACGTCTCTTAATATTTGATCAGCAGCCGGGCAGCCAGGGGCAGTTAAAGTCATTACTACTTTAACAATTCCTGGTGTATCTATATACAATTCGTAGGCAAGCCCCAGTTCATAAATATCTACCGGAATTTCAGGGTCAAACACTTCTTTTAGTTTGTCTATTACCTGATCTTTAATCCCTAATTTATCGCTTATAATCATTGTTGTACTTTGTTTGCCGTGCTTAATGCCAGAGCATAAAGTTTTATTTGTTTTACCATAGCAAGTAAGCCATTCGACCGGGTAGGAGACAAATGTTCTTTAAGTCCGATTTTGTCGATAAAATAAAGGTCTGCCGTCTGTATTTCTTCCGGAGTATAACCTGAAAGAACCCTAACAATAAGGCCTACCAAGCCTTTTGAAATAATTGCATCGCTATCGGCCTTAAAATATAGTTTCCCGTCTTTATATTCCGGATACAGCCAAACTTTAGATTGACAGCCCTTAATAATATATTTATCCTGTTTGAGGTCTTCCTGCATTTCGGGCAGCTCTTTAGCTTCTCCGATGATGTGTTCATACTTATCCATCCAGTCGCTTAGAAACTCAAACTCCTCTACTAATTCGTCTTGTTTTTCGTTAATCGTCATACCTCGTTTGTAAATCCTATTCTCATTAAACCAACATGTTCACAGCCCTTTTTAATCCCTCTGCAAATCTGTCAACGTCTAAAGTGGAGTTGTATAGGGCAAAGGAGGCACGCACAGTCCCTGGTATGCAGTAGAAGTCCATAATAGGTTGTGTACAGTGATGACCTGTCCTGACTGCTATCCCCATCTTGTCTAATAAGACTCCAATATCGTAAGGATGCGCACCAGTTACTGAAAGAGATAATGAGCCCGTCTTAGCTTTCGCTCTCCCGATAATATTGACACCGGGAATCTCCTGAACAGCTGTTGTTGCATAACTCATTAAGCCTTGTTCAAAAGCAGCGATCTGCTCCAGTCCAATTTCATTAATAAAATCGATGGCCACTTTCAGATTAATGGCTCCTTCAATATGCGGTGTTCCTGCTTCGAACTTAAAAGGTAGCTCATTGTATTCTGTCTTTACGAAGCTCACGGTCTTGATCATGTCTCCGCCACCCTGATAGGGCGGAAGCTTTTCCAGCCATTCTTCCTTACCGTACAAAATCCCGATCCCTGTTGGACCATACATCTTATGTCCTGAGAAAACTAAAAAGTCACAATCCAGATCCTTAACATCAATTGCCAAATGTTGAACGGCTTGTGCTGCATCAACTAAAACAGCGCTTCCAATTTGATGCGCCAGGTCGATGATCTCTTTTATAGGGTTGATGGTACCTAAAGTATTGGACACGTAACTGATTGCCACGATCTTTACGGTATCATCCAATAAGGCTTTGTAATCGTCCATCAATAGTTCTCCATCTTCATTCATGGGGATCACCTTCAACCTTGCACCTGTTTTGTCACATAGCATCTGCCAGGGGACGATATTAGAATGATGTTCGAATGAGGATATTATCACTGAATCTTTATCTGTAATTCCATACCTGCTGAAACAATCTGCAACCAAATTAATGCCCTCTGTGGTTCCCTTAGTGAAAATCACCTCACGGGAATTCTTTGCATTGATGAAGGTTGCTATTGTAGTCCGGCTCAGCTCGTAAGCGTCGGTGGCCTTCTGACTCAGGTAGTGGACCCCGCGATGAATATTGCTATTGATCGTAGTATAATACTCCTGAACCGCATTGATCACCTTCCAGGGCTTCTGAGTTGTCGCGGCATTGTCCAGATAAATAAGTGGCTTACCGTAAACCATTTGGTTCAGGGATGGGAATTGCTCCCTTACCGGATTGCCCTGGTAGCTCAGATATTCTTGTACGTCTTCTGATTTTAATTCCATTTATTTTCCTAAATATCAGGCAATAATTAAATTATCTCTTTCAAGCTTGGTCTGTAAAAGTTGGGAAACGTAATCCCGTAAAGCCGAAATATTAATCTTAGAATGCACTTCAGCTACGAACGCCTGGATTAGCATACGCTTTGCTGCTTCCTCGCTTATTCCCCGGGTTCTTAAATAAAACATCGCACCTTCATCAAACTGGCCAACAGTAGAGCCGTGAGAACATTTAACATCATCAGCAAAGATTTCCAACTGAGGTTTGCTGTTTATCGTTGCCTGATCACTCAGAAGGATGTTATTATTCTTTTGAAAGGCATTCGTCTTCTGCGCATCTATTTGCACAAAGATCTTCCCGTTGAAAACGGCGTGGGACTTATCGAGCATAATGCCTTTGTAAAGCTCCATGCTATTAGAGTTGGGCTTTTGATGATCTACGATAGTATGGTTGTCAACATGCTGGCTTCCGTTAACCACATAAGAACCTAACAGATTGGTCTCTGTTCCTGAACCTTTCAGTCTGCAATTCAAATTATTTCTGATAAAAGCAGCATTTCCCAGCGAAAGGTTACTGTTATTAAAAATACTGTTCCTAAATTGCTCTACTTCCCTATGATGTACCAAATGCAGATCTTCTGATGCAGAGTTAACCCAATGCGTATGAAGTACTGCTGATTCTGCTAAGGAGAATTCACTTACATAGCTCAGAAAAACAGGCGCTTGCAAGTCACTGTGAAAAGTTTCTATTAAAGTAGATTCAGACAGTTCTTCAGCAAGTACAAGCAGACGATAAGCTATAAGAGCTGCTTCCGTGTTTCCTGTAAAATGGTGACTGATATGAATTGGGGTTTCTATCAATTTTTTGGCGCGGACATGTAATACATAGAAGTCCTTAAAGAATGCGGTGTTAAACCCTAAGATAGCATTTTCTCCCTGAACAGCGATGGCTCCAATCCTACCAGAATAAGCTTCTTCTGCCAGAGCTGCTTCAGTACTCAGGAAGCTAACTCCCTCTGGCAGCGGATCAGATAGCTCCGGAGATACCTTTCCATTCACCAGAACAATCTTACAAGCTTTCAGACCTGGTATAGTTCCTGTAGAAGAACTAAAAGCTGGCTCTTGTTTGCGGAACTGGTAGTCCTCTTTAAACACTTTATTGAGATTAGTGAATCTCCAATCCTCATTCTTGACAGAGGGAAATCCTTTAAGATTGAACAATTGGAAGGCTTCTGCCCGCTTTGCCAATAAACTCTGCGACTCAAACGACCTTTCCTTCAAATGTTCTTTCTCAAAAGCCTCCGATAAATAACTATATGTATTATTAAAAATTCCTAATTCCATTTCATTAAGTCAAATGATCGATCAGAAAAAGGTTATACCTTATTCAGTTGTTTCAACTTCCCGAAGCCAGTCATATCCTTTTTCTTCCAGTTCCAGAGCAAGTTCTTTTGGCCCCGATTTGATAATTTTACCCCCTGATAAAATATGCACAACATCAGGAACTATATAATCCAGTAGGCGTTGATAGTGAGTAATAACAAGGAAAGCATTTTCAGATGAGCGAAGCTTATTCACTCCACCTGCAACGATCCTTAGTGCGTCAATATCCAGGCCTGAATCCGTTTCATCCAGGATAGCAAGCTTTGGATTTAACATGGCCAGTTGCAGAATTTCGTTACGTTTTTTCTCTCCTCCTGAAAAGCCCTCATTCACTGAACGATTTACCAGGGAGGTATTAAATTCTACCAGATCCTGTTTCTCCCTAAGTAGTTTCATAAACTCCTTAGCAGAAAAGGCAGGGAGGCCATTGTGTGCTCTGATTTCCTCCAATGCAGTTTTCAAAAAGGTCATATTGGAAACTCCCGGGATTTCTACAGGGTATTGAAACGCGAGGAACAGACCTTCTCTCGCCCTTTCCTCTGGCTTAAGGTCAAGCAGGTCCTGACCTTCAAAAAGAACTTGTCCTCCGGTAACCTCAAAACCAGGATGACCTGCCAGAACAGAAGCCAGAGTGCTTTTTCCTGAGCCATTAGGGCCCATGATCGCGTGAACCTCTCCCGGCTTAATTTCTAGATTTATTCCTTTTAAAATCTCTTTATCTTCAACTCTTGCTTGCAGATCTTTGATTTGTAGCATGTATGTCGTTTTAATTATTATTCATTTTTAACTTATCCCTGCCTTAGCCCACGCTTCCATCGAGGGAGATGGCCAGTAATTTCCGGGCTTCACTCGCAAATTCCATTGGCAACTTATTCAATACTTCACTCGCGTAACCATTAACGATCAGCGCTACAGCTTTCTCAGTATCAATACCTCTTTGATTAAGATAAAATATTTGATCTTCAGCTATTTTAGATGTTGTTGCCTCATGTTCTACTACAGATGAACTGTTGCGGTTTTCGATATAGGGGAAGGTATGTGCTCCACAACGGTCGCCGATAAGAAGGGAGTCGCACTGGGTGAAATTCCTTGAGCCCGAGGAGTTCCCATGAATACTTACCTGGCCTCTGTAGCTGTTCTGACTATTCCCTGCAGAAATACCTTTAGAGATGATCCTGCTTTTGGTGTTTTTTCCAAGATGTATCATCTTGGTTCCGGTATCAGCTATTTGCTTGTTTCGTGTAAGGGCAACCGAATAGAATTCCCCAACAGAGTTATCACCTTTAAGAATTACACTTGGGTATTTCCATGTGATAGATGAGCCTGTTTCTACCTGTGTCCATGATATTTTAGCTCCATTACCTTTACAAATACCTCTCTTTGTAACAAAGTTGTAAACTCCTCCTTTTCCATCTTTATCGCCAGGATACCAATTTTGTACAGTGGAGTATTTTATCTCTGCATTGTCCATCGCCACAAGTTCTACCACTGCAGCATGTAACTGATTTTCGTCGCGCATTGGTGCCGTACACCCTTCAAGGTAGCTTACGTAACTTCCCTCGTCGGCAACAAGCAATGTCCGTTCAAACTGGCCGGTGTTCTTTGCGTTAATACGGAAATAAGTAGAAAGCTCCATAGGGCATCTTACACCTTTTGGAATATATGCGAAGGATCCGTCAGAAAAAACAGCAGCATTGAGAGCTGCGAAAATGTTATCTCCTGGTGGGACTACTGTCCCCAGATACTTCTTTACCAGGTCCGGATGTTCCTTTACCGCTTCGCCAAATGAGCAGAAAATAACTCCTTGCTCAGCTAGTTTCTCACGAAAAGTAGTAGCCACAGAAACACTGTCAAATACAGCATCAACCGCCACTCCTGAAAGTAATTTCTGTTCGTCGAGAGGTATTCCCAGCTTGTTGAAAGTGTCCAACAACTCCGGATCGACCTCATCAAGGCTCTTCAACGTTTTCTTTTTCGGTGCTGCGTAGTAGGAGATATCCTGAAAGTCAAACTCAGGCATCTCGAAGTTTTGCCACTGGGGCATCTTCATCTGCAGAAAATACCTGAAGGCTTTAAGTCGCCACTCTAACAGCCATTCAGGCTCATTTTTCTTCGCCGATATAAAACGAACGGTGTCTTCATTTAAGCCTTTCGGCGCTACGTCCATCTCTATATCTGTCGTAAACCCATATTCATACTCGTTATCAGCAAGGCTTTCTAACAAGTTATCATCTTTGCTCATGTCGTTCCCTTTTTTTATTAAAGTGTTTGATCCGCAAATTGTTGCAGATAAGAAAGAAACTTGCTCTGCTTCAATCTGCGATTAAACCGCTTGTTTCTGGAATGATTCTAATCTACGCATTCTTGACTGCAATAGCCGTTCCTTAATTCACGTTAAAGTCGCTTTATTGCAAGGTGAATGTCAAGAATAGGAGTACCATCAAAAGAGTGGTATTTTCAACCTTAGTGATTTATTTTTGTCCTCCGAAATTATAAAGGGAGATGAAAATGAAACTATTTACTATTCTGATTTTAACGTTAATGGCAAGTTCTGTTTTTGGACAGGGCACTGACCTACATTACAATGAGGGAACAACAAAACTGAAAGGATACCTGGTGAAGCCGAAAGGACTGAGAGTTAAGGCTCCTGGAGTTGTTATCCTGCACGCCTGGATGGGACTGACAGATCACGAGAGAGAATCTGCAGAAGAGTTGGGCAAATTAGGTTATGTAGCCCTTGCTGCCGACGCCTATGGTGAAAACGAGGCTCCTAAGACTGTACAGGATGCGGGTAAGTTGTCGGGCTATTACAAATTAAACAGGAACATATACCGGGCAAGGATAAAGGCAGCCATAGATCAGGTAATTAAAGCGGGAGCCGACCCTGAAAAAATTGCAGTGATAGGTTATTGTTTTGGTGGCACGGGAGCATTAGAAGCAGCCAGGGCTAATTTTCCAGTTAAAGGTGTTGTCTCTTTTCACGGTGGTTTAGATAAAGGACCTGAAGAAACTTCTTTGGTTAAACCTAAAGTATTGGTGTTGCACGGTGCTGATGATCCTTTTGTTCCGAAGGAGCAGGCTGATGCCTTTCAGAATGAGATGCGCGCAGCCAAGGCTGACTGGCAAATGGTTTATTATGCAGATGCTGTTCATTCTTTTACAGAACCAAAGGCGGGTACAGATAAGTCAAAAGGAGCGGCTTATAATGAGGCAGCAGCCAGGCGCTCCTGGGCTCATATGAAACTATTCTTCACAGAAATATTCGCTAAGTAATCACGAGCGCTAAAAATGTGAAATGCTACATGAGCAGGAAACCAAATTCTGATTCATGTAGCATTTTTTAAATACCATCCACTAAGTCTTTTAGTCATAGAACTCAGGGATGTCTTCTTCTCTTAAAAATTTACTTTCTATTCTAGTTCCGCAATGGTCACACTCGAAGAAATCTTCCTGGATACGAATACTGTCGTTCAACAATTGTATGTAGTTCAAAGGACCATTACAGATATTGCATTTGAAATCTGATACGTTTACTCTTTTGCAGCTATGTCCGTTATTCATATTATTTGTTTTTGCTTGTACAAATCTAGCATGAATAATGGGGTTAAAAATTGACTCAAGTCATAACCCTGCTTGATTGACAACACTAAGAGAAAAATTATAAGCAAATCAGCAATAGTATTTTAAAAAAGATGATTTAAACTTCCTTTATTGTTGTATTATCGGGCAATAAAACTTTAATGCATGCTGGTTATTAGGAATTACAAGGAGTTCGAAGAATATTCGGGAAAAGAGTTAGGTGTATCTGAGTGGCATAAGATCACGCAAGAACAGATTAACAAGTTTGCAGATGCCACCCAGGATCATCAGTGGATCCACACCGACGCAGATAAAGCAAGTATGGATAGTCCGTTTAAAGCAACTATTGCTCACGGTTATCTTACTCTTTCCTTAATACCCTACCTTTGGAAGCAGATCGCAGATATTCAGAACCTGAAGATGGAGATCAATTACGGTATAGAAGAATTCAGGTTTGGTCAGGCTGTGGTAGTGAACAGTGAGGTGAGGCTAAAAGCAAAATTAGCAGAAATAGCAGACCTGAGAGGAGTTACAAAAGCAACGATAAGGGTCGAACTAGAGATAAAAGATCAAAAGAAGCCTGCCTATACGGGTAATACGGTATTCCTGTATCACTTTAATAAGGAATAAGAAGTTATATAAAAAACATCAGGAGCAAACCTTACTCAAGAAGGATTAATGTCTTTTAGTTTTTTTAAAACAAGAAAGGTCAGCACTAAGTAATTCAGTGCTGACCTTTCTTGTTAAATTATTAACCTAAAGTTCCTTCCTTAAGCGGGCAACCGGAATATTCATCGCTTCACGGTATTTGGCTACAGTTCGCCTGGCAATGTTATATCCCTTCTCTTTTAGGATCTCAGCAAGTTTCTCATCTGCTAAAGGGTGCCTTTTATCTTCATTGCCAATACACTCTTCAAGAATCTTTTTAACCTCCTTATTAGATACTTCTTCGCCGCTTTCGGTTTGGATCGCCTCCGAGAAGAATGATTTCAATAAGAATGTACCAAACTCTGTCTGAACATATTTGGAATTTGCCACCCGCGAAACTGTAGATATGTCCATTCCGATCTTGTCGGCAATATCTTTAAGGATCATCGGCCTCAGGTTACGCTCATCTCCCGTGAGGAAATAATCATACTGATAGTGCATTATCGCATTCATGGTCTTAAGCAATGTCTGCTGTCTTTGCTTAATTGCATCTATAAACCATTTTGCCGAGTCTAGTTTCTGTTTTACAAACTGAACTGCTTCCTTAAGCTTTTTATCTTTTTGAGAGGCTTTATCGTAATGCTCAAACATATCCTGATAGGAGCGACTCACACGAAGCTCCGGAGCGTTTTGTGCATTTAAAGTAAGTACCAAGGTGCCAGAATTATTGCTGATATGGAAGTCCGGAATAATCTGAAGGTGCTTGGTGCTAACCTCATTTGAATCACCTGGCTTTGGGTTCAGTTTAAGGATCTCATTAACTATCTCCTTTAACTCCTCAGGGCTTACATTCAACACCTTCTCCAGTTTATCGTAATGTTTACGGGTGAACTCGTCAAGATAGTTCTCCACAATACGGATTGCTTTAACAATGAGAGGATTATTGATGTCCTTTTTACGTAACTGGATCAATAAGCATTCTTTCAAATCACGGGCACCGATACCTGCTGGTTCAAAGCTTTGTATCAGTCTAAGCATTTCCTCTACCTCTGGTTCTTCAGCAAACACATTCTGAGAAAAGGCAAGATCATCGATAAGTGATGTAATTGGTCTTCTTAAGTACCCATCCTCGTCAATGCTGCCAATGATTTGTTGGCCAATCTGGAAATCTTTGTCAGATAGAGGAACCAGATCCAGCTGTTGTTGCAAGCTCTCATAAAAAGTGCTCTGTACCGCAATTGGAATCTCTTTCCGGTCATCTTCATCATCCCCGTTCTGGTCATATTTCGAACCATAATCATTAAGATTGTCTTCCTGCAGGTAATCGTCGATGTTGAACTCGTCCATCTCGTCCCCTGAACTTTCTTCATTTTCATAGTTCGAATCGTCAGGGTCTTTGTCTGGATACTGTTCTACGGGGTCGTTAAGGTTAGCCAAACTAAGGTCTTCCAAAGCCGGATTTTCCTCCAACTCTTCTTTTATACGAGTATCTAATGCAACAGTAGGCACTTGCAGCAGCTTGATAAACTGTATCTGCTGCGGCGATAATTTCTGAAGTAGCTTCTGTTGTAAATTTTGTTTAAGCATATATAGTGCCCCAAAAATACATATTATCAATTAAAAATAGGGGAAACAGACGTTTACACTGTTAATTGGTACACTGTTAACATAAAATTGAAAAAAAAGATTTTGTCAAATTTTAATAAAACTGATTTGCAGGTCTATCTCTTTTATATTGAAGCATTTAAATTGCAAGCGAAGGAACATATAGAAATTTTATGATCCTAATGAACAACCAGGAAGAGATCAACCATCCCTATGATGATTACAGACAGGGAAAATTTGGTGACTGGCAATTCTAAGCGAATTGTTAAGATTTTTTCATAGGCTTCGGCGGCTGTGCGACTTAAAATGATCTTTCGTACATTCGGGGCATGTTTACAGGTATTATTGAAACCCTTGGAAATGTTATTTCCGCTGATTATGATAAAGGAAATCTTCAGCTAACCATTGCTTCGCCGATTTCATCTGAATTAAAGGTAGACCAATCTGTTGCACATAATGGTATTTGCCTCACCGTAGTAGAATTAGGAGAGGGAACCCATACCGTAACTGCGGTAGAAGAAACGCTTGCTAAAACTAATTTGGGTACCATTGCCAAAGGTGACCTGGTTAACCTTGAGAGATGCATGCAAATGAACGGTCGGCTTGACGGGCATATCGTGCAGGGACATGTCGACCAGACGGCAGAATGTATCGCTTTGAACAAGCTTGAGGGGAGCTGGGAGTATACCTTCAAATATGATACCTCCAAAGGTAATGTAACGGTGGAAAAAGGTTCTATCTGTGTGAACGGGATAAGTTTAACCGTTGTTAATTCTCGTGAGGATCGTTTTTCAGTGGCTATTATCCCATATACCTATGAGCATACTAATCTTCAGCATGTGAAATCCGGTACTGTCGTCAACCTCGAGTTTGATATCATAGGTAAATACGTGGCAAAACTTATGAGTCGCTAATCAGGATTTATTAATAATGATCCGGAGAAAACGATATTAAGATTCGTAACGTTATAGAAAAATGATAAGTACTCTCTTGAGAAGGAGGACGGCTGTACTGCTGATTCTTGTTACCATAATTCTGGCATTTCTCGTTTTTCTTTTTGTATTCGTTAAAAAGGAGTTCCTAAAAACGAGGACAGAAGTGAGCGAAGACGTTATTATTGAAAAGATCGCTAATATTGGTAAGTTGGAACTGGTAAAGTATACCATGAAGGATGTGATTGAGAAGAAGATCAGCAGGCCAATCTTGCCTGATAAAAGGATACTGTTTGTGGCAGCAGGAGAAGTAACAGGTTGTATTGATCTGACCAGAGTCGTAAAGGACGACATAAAAGCCATAGGGGATTCTATTACCATTTTCCTTCCTAAACCGGAGATCTGTTATGTAAAGTTAGACCATCAACGATCTAAAGTGTACGACCTAAGCGGTGTTTTTATGCCTCAAGACCGACAAGAAATGATCGAAGATATTTATAAACTGGCTGAGCAACGAATCCAGGCTAATGCGCGGGAACAGAACATCCTGGGTAAAACCCAAGAGAATGCTCAGTTGATCTTCAAACCTTTACTGGAGAACATTGCAGGAAAAAAAGTAGTTATAAAATTCAAATAGCTATCTGTATTAAGGGTCAAATTGCCGCAGTATGGGCATATGGCTCGTACACGGCTTTTCAGGATATGTTCCCATGGTTTGCTTTTCGGGGATTTATTGATATTTTGCAGACGGAACAAAAATACACACATTTATCCCGCTAAGGTTCTTTCTTAGATCAGCAACACAATGATGAAGATATTTTACTCAATCGCAGCATTTTCGTTAGCTCTGGCAGCAAGTTCATGTAGTTCTGAAGATGCACCAAAACAGCCAGCAGCACCGACTGTAAAATCAAATAAATTAACAGAACCCTTTCGTTTTCACAAAGCCATTGAAGTTAAGCCAGGTCTAACTTTTGATGTTCTTAGCTGGGGAAGAGGAGCTGAGTATGTTGGAGCTTATATGATCCTTCGTTCTGATTCTGCACGGGCAGCATACAAGTCCATTAATGGTGAGCTTGAAGGTGAAATCACTGATGTATGGAATATGGACATGGATTCTGACGGAAACCCGGAACTGTTTATTCAGGCAAAAGGACAGGATAAGGACAGCTATTTGAAGATGTATATTTACGAGTTCACCGAAAGCGGTTCGCAACAGCAGTTACGTTTTCCCGACCTGACCTCTTCAACCAGGAAATCTTACAGGGGTAAAGACTCTGTTTTTGTTAAGGATGGTGAGTTATTCAGAGAGTTTCCAATATTCGAAGAAGCTGATACTGCTGGCGTAAATCCGACCGGCAAAAAGCTATTGCAGTACTCACTGCGAGGTAATAACTTCAACGTAAAAGAGATCAAAGACGAGGATAAGAAGGAAGCAGACAAAGACCAAAAGAAGAAATAGAGCTTTTAGGTTCCGTTCCTTGAAGTTCTTCCTCTATAAAGATGACGATAGTGTTTATTGACTACCGTCATCTCGAATCATTTTAGATTGGGAAATTTCTGCTTCACTTTTAACGCCTTCAAGCCATTCAACAGCTGCGCTCATTTCCTCAAAGAAGTGGATATTAATCTTTCCGTTCTTCATTTCAATGCTTTTCAACGCTGAAAGCTGACTGAAAATGTCAGGCGATTGTATCCACGCAAAGTACTCGATACCCGCTTCCTGCATCAGAGGGAACCAAAAAGTACTTCCCCAGTCCGACGCTTCGGACCAGTTACCTTTTACTTTTGAGTTGTTATTTAATACCTTCTCTACCCTAGTCGATTTTACGAGGTCCAGCATATGCATACAGCCTTCTTGCACCGTTTGTTTGGTCTGATAACCAATCCAGTCGGCCTCAAGCCAGTTCTGCTCTTTGTTATAGGCAATGTCGATATAGTCCGTCCGGAAATAAGTTTGATTATCTGTGTAAGTATTGGTCTTTGCTTCCAATTCGTAAGGCAGCAGGAATGAGAAAGTAGATCCTTCTCCTAGCTTGCTATCAAGCCAGAAACTTCCATTATGCTTTTTGAGGATTTCTGAAGCTATAAACAGGCCCAGGCCCAATCCCTGGTATTTAGTCGACGTGTTATCTACTCTATAAAACCTGTTAAAGATTTTTGAAACATGTTCTTCTGATATACCAATGCCGAAGTCCCGGATAGAAACAATTAGATAGTTGTTAGAAAGTTCAGCACTAACCAATACTTTATCTGCTTCCGGTGAATATTTTACAGCATTCTCCAGTAAATTGATTAATACCTGCTCGAGTCGATACCGATCCCCATTCATCATTACTTTTTCCGGGGCAGAAAGAATGAACTCGTGCTTTTTCTGATGCATCCGGAGACTTTTAACAGTATCCTGCAGAAGTTCAGAAAAGTTAAATACTTCCAGGGAGTAGGGCAGCTGACCAGTGTTTATCTTAGATATATCTAAAAGGTCGTTTACAATTCTTTGCAGCCTTATTATGTTGTGCTGGGCTTTGCCCAGGAATGATTTTATATTTTCAGGCTTGTCTTGTGCTGATTTCTCAGCTAGACTAACAAAACCTTTTATATTAGCCAGAGGAGTTTTAAGTTCGTGACTAGCAATACCTATAAAATCGTCTTTTTGCCGCTCCAGGTTGACCCTGTCTGTTATATCCTTTATGTACGATACAATGGCATTAATACCGGGCTGTTCCAGGAAGTTATAAACGTCCCCTTCCATCCATCTTATTTCGCCATCCTTTCGGTATGCTTGTATCCGTACGATACGGTGGGAATTAGGCACTTCTTTTATTTCTTTTAAATTTTGCAGGAAGTATTGCAGGTAATCGGGGCTGACCATCTTTTCGATCGCCATATCCGCATACTCTTCAGGAGAGTAGCCGTAGACTGTTTCAACCTTAGGACTTACGTAGAATGCCTTATTGTTTACATCGCGCAGCACAAGCAGATCTGCAGCTTTTTCAGTAAGTACCTTGAACCTGTTTTCCACCAGGGCGTTTTTTTTCCTCGCCTTTTGTAATGCGTAACTCATCGCTATCACAATTCCATCTTGTATTATATAAAAGAATATTTGAATGTAATGCTGCGGTTGTAGAACAAAGGAGTTCTCCGGGGGGAGGAAGTAATATATAATAGGGAGTAAGGACAAGGCAACCATTAAGATACCAATAATCCAACCCGAGTACACCGTTGAAAAAACGATTACGGCCGTATATAGCAGAAAAGGAGTGGCACTTCCCAATATCTGGGGAAACTGAAGTTTAAACCAGGTAGTTGCCAATAATAAAATTAAAGGAAGAATAATTTTGAGTGATTTCTGCACGGTATACTGATAGGAGCTCGTAAATGTAGAGTTTATTCAGCTACAAATAAAAAACCTATGTTCATTTTCTTTTAAAGCTCGGCCTTCCCAGGAGCAACGCCGGTATCCATATCCTTATCTACTTTAATCGCGGGGAGCTCCTCCGTAAGGATTAATCCCTTTTCAGACGCATGGTCTGCCGCCTCTTTTGCAGTATCTATTACCAACATATCCACACCAGCAAGGCTTATTTCTTCTGCTATGGCAGAGGCTGCCTTTTCCTTTCGCAAGTTCTGTACGTCCCGAATATAGATGGCAAGAACACGGCCGGGGAACCGTTTTACAACTTCTTTATATATTACCGGGTCGTCCTGCCCACTATCTCCGATCAGTACAAAGTTCAATAAGGGATAAGTGGTCAGGATATTATCTATTTGTTTCAGCTTATGATCCTGGTGGTTTCCGCTTCCACTAAACTGCAAACCGTTGAAACCGAAATCCCTGAGAAGGAGAGGCCCCTGCGGAATATCATTCAAGTCCATATACTCCCTCAAAAGGTCGTACATATTCCAGGGACTGCTAGATACATAAAAGAAGGGATTATTCCTCTTGCCATTTCGACCAAGTTGAAGGGCCCGGTAAAATGCAGAAACACCCGGAAAGGGGAGTCGAGTATGTGCATTTCGCAAAAAAACTGTACTGGCCATGGACAGCACATTGGTAGCAGAGGTTTGAACGATAGTATCGTCTATGTCGCTGATCACTCCAAACTCCGAGTCGTAAGGGGGAATCAGTATTTCGGAGCTAGCCAAACTTTTTCCTTCAACAGGAAAAGGAGCCTGATGAAGTTCCAATTCAACGGTTTGCCAAAGTTCATTAAGATCAATTATATCGTCAGGAGAGATGTTCAGCTCGAAATAGCCCTCATGATCGGTAGTGATAAAGTGATCTTTATGTTGGTGTTTAACACGGATTACAGCATGGGGTACTTCGTCGCTTTCAAAACGCTTGTACATATTTACCAAGTTGGTAAATATCGTATCCTGAGAGGTGGAGGATTTAAGTAGCTTATCCTGAAGTACCCGGCCTTTAATAAAAAGGCGGTTGGTTGTACCATAGGTACGATAAGGAACTATCTGTATAGGATCGTTCAAGCCAAGCCGGGTTTTTAAGGCCGAAAAAAAATCATCAAATTTATCCTCCAGCTGCAGCAGATGCTTATTCAAAAACTCCTTAAAAGCCATATTATGAAAATCGGCTGTTTTGATTTTCGATAGCATTTCCAAGGGCTTTCAGATCTTCACTGTTAAGATCGAAGGTACCCTCATCCATAATAGCCCATCCGTTTTTAGTTTTTTGCACTAGAAGGTTGGGTACATTCCTGCTAGCTACTGTTTCGCTCCTGGGGTTAGTATCCTCGTCGAAGGCATCAGTACTTTCAAGAGCAATAGAAAAGATATTGTCTTCGAGAGGAGTAATAGTCACGTCAGTTCTTACTCCTTTAATCGGAAAATGTGTTTTAAATCCAGGCATAGTGTTTTTTGAAGTCTATTTATATAATTGACAATAAAACCCGTAAACCAAAGCAGAACTTTCGCGTGCTTCTTGTATTTTGGGTTCTACCAAAAAGACAATTTTGTAGTCAGATGGTTTGTGATCATAGAAATTAGGCTTCTGTCAAAAAAATATTCCCTTGTTAATCAGAGCTATGCAGTGCTGGAGACTATAAAGACCTATTTTCTTTGTTTTAGATTTTTGACAAAGCCTTAAAAACTCTATATTTGCATCACCAAAAACAAAAGGTGATACCACCAATCGGGGTGTAGCGTAGCCCGGTATCGCGCCACATTTGGGATGTGGAGGTCGTAGGTTCGAATCCTGCCACCCCGACTTAAAGAGATAAGATCTCAAGAAAAAGCCCTTAATCGAAAGATTAAGGGCTTTTTTGCTTCTTTACTGTCTCATAAACTGCAAATTTTATTGCCGGCTACGAAACCGTCAGTTCATAAACTGTGTAAATAGCTGGTTTTTGGGTAACTATTTATTGTGCTTTCCCTATATTTGCAGCACCAAAATTTTAAAAGCATGTGATTAATTTCTTTCAGACAATAAGTACCGAACTAGCCTGAGGGCTTCTCGATTTTATTTATTCTCAAAGAAATTCTTATGCTTACTCTACACGAACTCACTTATATACATCCTGATAAAGAGCTGTTATTTAGTAATATTCATCTTACTATTAACACTCATAATAAAGTTGCTTTAATTGGCAATAATGGCTCTGGAAAATCAACATTATTAAAGATCATTGCAGGAGAATTAACTCCCTATACCGGACAGTTGAAGGCCGATGCCGTACCTTACTATGTCCCTCAAATATTCGGGCAGTTTGATCATTTAACAGTTGCTGAGGCTTTAAAAATTGATACGAAGCTTATAGCTTTAAAGGAAATCATTAGTGGAAATGCTACTGAAGAAAATTTTTATAAGCTCGATGATGATTGGACCATCGAAGAACGTTGCCAGGACGCTTTAAGCTATTGGCAGTTAAATGATATAGATGTGGGGCAGAGGCTTGAAAGCCTAAGCGGCGGACAAAAGACCAAGGTTTTTCTTGCCGGGATCCGTATTCATCAGTCGGACTTTGTTTTGCTCGATGAGCCCAGTAATCATCTCGACCTTCAGGCCCGGCAATTGCTCTATGAATTTATCAGATCTACCAAGACAACCTTATTGGTAGTAAGTCACGACCGCAAACTTCTCAACCTTTTAAATACTACTTTCGAGCTAAGTACAAACAATATCTCGATATATGGGGGAAATTATGACTTCTATAAGGAGCAAAAAGAGATTGAGTTACTAGCCTTGAACCAGGATCTGAAAAGCAAAGAAAAGGCCTTGAAGCAGGCGAAGGAAAAAGAAAGGGAAGCCTTAGAACGCCAGAATAAGCTTGACTCGCGTGGTAAGAAAAAACAAGAGAAAGCAGGAGTTGCACGGATCATGATGAACACGTTAAGGAATAATGCCGAAAACAGTACCGCGAAGTTAAAGGGAGTTCATACAGAAAAGATCAACGGCATCCGCCAGGAGTTTCAAGAATTGCGCTCACAGATCCCTGAAATCGATAAAATGAAGTTTGAATTTGATGGGTCTCACATCCATAAGGGAAAGCTCTTGTTCAGCGCAGAGGGTATGAATTTTTCCTATAATCAAAAGCCAATCTGGAGAAATGAGCTGGATGTTGAGTTACGAAGCGGTGAAAGAGTATTGTTAAAGGGAGCCAATGGTACCGGCAAAACTACCCTGATTAAAATTATTCTTGGTCAACTCGAACCTCAGAAGGGAACACTTAAACGTCAGCAAAATAGAGCAATATATATCGATCAGGACTATTCTTTAATTGATGATAATGTGAGTCTGTACGAGCAAGCCCAGTTGTTCAATGAGACGGGACTTCAAGAGCACGAAGTTAAGATAAGACTTAACAGGTTTTTATTCGGCAAAGACAGTTGGAACAAGCTTTGCACCTTGTTAAGCGGCGGTGAAAGATTGCGGCTGGTTCTATGCTGTCTCACTATCAGCGAACAAGCACCCGATGTCATCATTTTAGACGAACCAACGAACAACCTTGATATACAGAATATTGATATTTTGGTAGCAGCAATTCAGGAATATGAAGGCTCATTAATTGTCGTCTCTCACGACGAGCATTTCCAGGAACAAATCAAAATCACCCGGGTAATTGAGTTAATTTAATTGCTTGTTAAATCAATTGAACCCGAACATATGGTTAGACGCACTGTTACTTACCTAAGATTTCTGCTATGCAACATACTCATCAATCAACTGGTCTACAACTTATCCGTTTGAATATAAATGGGAAGAGCCACGAACTTAGTCTGCTACCATGGGTCAGCCTGCTCGATGCAATCCGGGAAAGGCTTGATCTAACCGGCACCAAAAAAGGCTGTGATCATGGACAATGCGGAGCTTGTACCGTTTTATGCGACGGAAAGCGCGTCTTAAGCTGTCTTACGCTTGCAGTTATGAAAGATGGGGCTGCGATCACTACCATTGAAGGGATTGCTGAAGGAGAAGATCTACACCCAATACAACAAGCTTTTATAGATCATGATGCCTTTCAATGCGGGTATTGTACGCCAGGGCAGATCTGCAGCGCTGTTGGATTATTAAAGGAAGGTAAAGCGAAAACCCGGGAAGAAGTTAAGGAACTAATGAGCGGAAACCTTTGTCGATGCGGTGCCAGCATTGGAATTATAGATGCAATTATGGAAGTTATGGAAGGAGAAACCCCAAATGAATAGCTTTTCATACTTACGCGTCAATTCAACCAGAGAAGCATTGAATGCCGTTGCAGCGGATAGTGGTGCTTCTTTTATTGCAGGGGGTACTAACCTTATCGATCTGTGGAAATATGATTTAAGCCATCCTGATCTGCTGATAGATTTGAATCAAGTCGATGACCTAAAGGCGCTCAAATCAACAGGTACAGGTGGCGTCAGATTAGGTGCATTGTTAAGTAATGCTGACACTGCTTATCATCCAGTAATTGAAAGTCGTTATCCATTGTTATCAAAAGCCATACTTGCAGGTGCTTCTGCTCAAATCCGCAATATGGCTACGAATGGGGGGAATTTATTGCAGCGAACCCGTTGTTATTACTTTTATGATGCTAATTCACCTTGTAATAAAAGATCGCCCGGCTCAGGATGCTCTGCCCTGAAAGGTTATAATCGTATCCATGCTATTTTAGGTGCAAGCGAAGAATGTATAGCAGTTTTCCCCTCAGATATGTGTGTGGGACTCGCAGCGCTGGGGGCGGTGATCAATATTGTAGGGCCTAATGGCGATAGAAGAATACCTTTTGCAGATTTTCATCGCTTACCAGGTGATCGTCCTGATATAGATAACACTTTGAAAAAAGGTGAACTTATTACATCTATCGATCTACCTGCAAAGGGATTTGAAAAAAATTATTCATACCTGAAGTTACGCGATCGCCATTCTTATGCTTTTGCTTTAGTGTCTGTGGCCACAGGTCTGGAACTCGAAGGAGAGATAATTAAGGATGCTCGGATTGCTCTAGGCGGCGTATCACATAAGCCCTGGCGTGTTCCTGAAGCGGAAGACCTGCTAAGAGGCAAGGCCGTAACACCAGAAAATTTCGCTCAGGCAGCCGATCTTATACTGCAGGGAGCCAAGGGATATAAATATAATCAGTTTAAGATAGAGCTTGCCAAAAGGGCTATTGTTAGAAATTGTATGATGGCCTTAGATCCGTCAACTCAACGTCCTGGAGCTCAGCCATCACTTTAAGATAAGAGGATAATCTATGTCAGTTAAACCAAGCGTAGGGCAGCCAGTAAGCCGCTTAGAGGGCCGGCAAAAGGTAACCGGTACTGCGAAATATGCAGCAGAATATAATGTACCCGGACTGCTATACGGCTATGTAGTCAGCAGCACTATTCCTAAAGGCAAAATTCTAAATATTGATATATCAGGTGCAAAGGCATTGGAAGGTGTTGTAGAGGTGTTAACACATCAAAACAGGCCTAAGCTGGCTTGGTTCGATCTTCAATATGCAGATATGGATGCCCCTCCGGGGACTGTCTTCAAACCCTTGCATGATGATGAAATAAAATTCAACGGTCAACCGATAGCCTTGGTTGTTGCAACAGACTTTGAGACGGCGCGATATGCCGCTACCCTTATAAAGGTCGACTATCAACAGGAGGGTTTCGAAACGTGTATTAATAATAGCTTGCACAAGGCCAGAGACGCAAAAAAAGGTTTGGCGACTGTATTAAAACCGCCTCCACCTAAGCCGGAGGGTGACTTTAAAAAGGCGTATGAAGCAGCGCCTTTTAAAGTTGATACTGAGTACCGTCATAGTCCCGAGCACCATAATCCCATCGAGCTCTTTGCAACCACTACGGTATTCGAAGGCGAAGGAAAGCTTACTATTTACGATAAAACGCAGGGGACAATTAATAACCAAGTTTTTATCGCTAATGTATTTGGGCTTCAATATAAGAACGTCCGGGTATTAGCTCCTTTCGTTGGAGGGGCTTTTGGCTCAGGCTTAAGACCGCAATACCAGCTTTTTCTCTCAGTAATGGCTGCACTTCATCTGAAGAGGAATGTTCGCGTTACCCTTGACAGGCAGCAGATGTTTTCTTTGGGGCACCGGCCTCAGAATATTCAACGGTTGAAGTTTGCTGCAAATGAAAGCGGGCAACTTACAGCAATGCAACATTCCGCCTTTGTTGAAACATCTTCTTATGAGGATTATACCGAAGTGATCTCCTCCTGGAGCCACCGTCTATATCCTTCAAAAAATACGCTTTTTGAATATAAAGTAGTTCCGCTTGACCTGTCTACACCAATAGATATGCGTGCCCCCGGCGGTTCCACTGCTATGCATGCCATTGAGTGCACCATGGACCAGCTGGCTTATAAGCTGAATGTAGATCCCCTGGAATTGCGGTTACGCAATTATGCGGAAATTGATCCTTCAACTAAAAAGCCCTTTACCAGCAAGGCGCTAAGAGAATGCTATCAGCAGGCAGCAGAGCGATTTGGCTGGAATAAGCGAAATCCCCAACCTGCGAGCATGCCCCGTGGTAATAAGCTGGTGGGGTATGGTATGGCAACCGGAGTATGGGATGCTTACCAGTTTCCTTCCCGCGTTGAAGCAATGATCACTGCAGAAGGTAAACTGGTAGTAAACAATGCGGTTACAGATATTGGTACAGGAACATTTACCGTAATGACACAAATTGCTGCCGATGAATTCGGATTATCCATTGAAGATGTAACATTCAATTACGGCGATAGCAAAAAGCCCTTCTCCATGTTTCAGGGCGGCTCATCCATGACCTCCTCAACTGGGGTAGCTATCGTTATAGCAGCAAAGGCCTTAAAGGAAAAAATGTTAAAGAAAGCAAAGGGAATTAAGGGATCTCCACTTGCAGCAGCCTCTGAAAAGGAGGTAGTATTTGCAAACGGACGTATCTCCTTACGATCTGATCCTTCTGTCTTTATCAGTTTTGAAGCTATCGTTGCAGCTAACAAAGGTCAGGCTATAAAGACCACCAATATGGGGAAGCCGCATGCTTTGAAATTAAGGAAATATAGCAAGATGACTCATAGTGCCTCTTTTGTAGAAGTGGAGGTGGATAAAGAGTTGAAAATAATTACAGTAACGCGAGCAGTGACAGCCGTAGCTGCAGGTAAAATTATTAATCCAAAGACGGCCCGGAGCCAGATAAGTGGGTCAATGATCTGGGGAATAAGTAAGGCCTTACATGAAGAGTCGATCGTTGATGAGACCTTAGGGAAGTATGTAAATCCCAATCTGGGAGAATACCATATTCCAACGCATGCCGATGTTAATCAATTGGAAGTGATCTTTGCAGATGAAAAAGATGAGTTGATAAATGAATTAGGCGTGAAAGGAGTAGGAGAGATTGGCCTGGTAGCTATGCCTGCTGCTATTGCCAATGCTGTATTTCACGCTACAGGTAAGCGCATCACTAAGTTGCCTATTCATTTTGACGAATTGTTAGAGTAAAAGGGCATTTGGGTGCTTGTTTTGTGGAGTAAAATTCAGTACACTTGTTAGTCGCAAGAATTTTATCCTATGAATAATAAACCTATTCACATCTTCAGTCTTCTGCTTTATTTTTTATTATTTCAGTGTAGCTTGAGGGCAAATGCCCAGAAGGTAAAGAAACTCGATTCTCTATTTAATACAATTTGTGCGGACAGTACCTTTAGCGGTTCGGTATTAGTAGCAGAAGACGGGCTTCCCATTTATCAGAAAACCATGGGGTATGCCAATTTAGCAACAAAGCAAGCGGTTTCAAGCCAAACGATGTTTGAATTAGCATCAGTTTCAAAGCAGTTTACTGCAATGGCTATCATGCAATTACACGATAAGAAAAAGCTCGAGTATTCTGATAGTTTGCAAAAGTACTTTCCTAAAATTGCTTACCCCGGTGTTACTATCCAAAATCTTTTAAATCATACATCTGGTATACCTGAGTTTTTAGGCTGGGATGAGAAGAGGATAAATATCAATCAAATTAATTATAACAAAGATATTCTGGCAAGTATCGAGAAAAGTCCTCAGGCTCTAAATTTTAAACCAGGAGAACAGCTTTCTTATTCAAATACCAACTATGTTCTGCTCGCTCTAATTGTTGAAAAGGTTTCTGGAATGGCGTTCAGTAAATACATACAGGAAAAAATATTTGTTCCCCTTGGGATGAATCATACCAGAGTTTATGCTCAAAGAGCGGCTAAGTCTAAAATTAGAGATTATGCCAACGGGTATGTTTACGATGCGGGAAAAGGAACCTTTGTTATTAACGATGAAATGCTTTCCAACAAGTACGAATATTACTTCGATGGGGTAGCAGGGCCTTATGGCATAAGTAGCACAACAGAGGACCTATTTAAATGGGACCAGGCTTTGTACACCGAAAAATTAGTTAGTAAAGAAGCGCTGAGCCGGGCTTATCAACCTTCACAGCTCATTAATGGAAAAAACGCAAAGCTAGGGGGGCTGGCTTACGGTTTTGGTTGGCTTATAATGCCCAACAGACATTTTTCAGGAAAATGGTATATGCACACGGGTGGCTATCCAGGGTATGCAAGCATTATCGTAAGATATCCGGAAAAGAACAAAACAGTAATCGTGCTGAGTAATTCGTACAATGTTATTAGTATGTATCATCTGGCTGAGAGTATTGAAAATATCTTATTTGATAAACCTTTCACCATTCCTAAAATAATGCGCTTTAGAAAAAGCGCCGTTCTTGCTCCCGCACAAATAAAAGTACTTGAAGGAGAGTATTCCTTAGCGATGTTGCCTGGTAAAAAGTTTAGCATTACGTTTAATCAGGGACAGGTATACGCCCAATTAACAGGTCAGGCCAAAGTTGAAATATACCCTGAGTCGGAAACTAAATTTTTTTATACTGCAGTTGCAGAGCTCTAGTTTATCATGGACGAATCCGGAGCAGTTAATAAGCTAATACTATATCAAAACGGTAACGAACTGGAAGCAACAAGAATGGTGGGAAATGGAGAGAGATAGAAATAGTTTGATTAATTTAAGAGAAAAAAACAGCACTATTATAACCTTTAATACCAGAATATGTCATTTCAAGCCTACATCGAAAACATTAAAGCTAAAACAGGTAAAACACCAGAGGATTTTAAAAAGCTTGCAGAGGAAAAAGGGTTTATTATCGAAGGAAAACTTAACCCTAAAACAAAAGCCACCGAGATTACAAATTGGCTAAAAGAGGAATTTGAATTAGGACACGGACATGCAATGGCAATTTATGCGACATTTAAAGGAAAGACGGAATAGATATTTTGAGGTTTTTGCTGCTGCATTCAGTAAATCAACCATATAATAGATTAAATTAATCCCTCAACACACACACACACTTATTTAGATATTATGAAAACTTCGGTACTGCTTATTTTTCTATCTCTTTCATTTATTTCAATTCCTAAAGCACTAAAGGCCCAGAATAAAGTTTCAGCTTTTATCTCAGGACAGAAGAATGAGTTGAGTTTCAAAGTTGAAAAGACCTCATTTTTTGTCTGTTTATCAAAAGGAGGAGAAATCACAGGTTATAGCATTCTTGCAAACGGGACAATATCATACGACCTTCAGGGGCGAATCGACAAAGTAGGCAACGTAGTAGTCTCTTATGACCTTCATGGCAGAATTGACAAAATTGATAACGAGCGTATTTCTTATGATATCCAGGACCGTTTAAGCGAAATAGGTGACACGAAAATAAGCTATGATATCCATGGCAGAGTTGAAAGTGTGGGAGAGCAAAAAGTATCCTACGACATTCGTGGCAGAGTTGAAAAGATTAGCCTTGCCAAGGTTTCCTATAACTATCTTGGTAAAATTGACAAGATCGACAGAAACGAGCAGTCCATGTATCTTAACTTGAATAATTAAGGGTATTTTTCAATAACCAATCCGATCAATTAAACGAGGTTCTAAACTGCACAGGAGACTGTCTGGTCACGTTTTTGAATAACCTGCTAAAGGATTGGGAGTGCTCAAAGCCCAACTGATATGCTATTTCACTAACCGTCAATGAGCTTGTAGATAGTAATTCCTTCGACTTCTCAATCAACTTCTCATGAATATGCTGCTGTGCGCTAAGTCCGGTGAGTGATCGGAGCATATCACTTAGATAGTTAGCGGTATAGTTTAATTGCTCCGCCAAAAATTGGACTGTAGGTAACCCTAGTTCAAGGGTCTTTCCTTCTTTGAAGTAAGCGCTGAGCACTTCTTCCACTTGCTGTAGCAGATCGCTTGAAGCTGCTTGTCTGGTTAGGAACTGTCGCTTATAAAAACGCTTAGCGTAGCTCAATAGCAATTCTATTTGCGCAATAACTACCTCCTGGCTAAAGTCATCTATCCGGCTGTCAAGCTCTTCACGAATAATGTTAAAGACAGAGGAAATTGTCGTTCTTTCTTGCTCAGAGAGATGCAGTGCTTCGTTCGAGGCGTAAGAGAAAAAGCCGTATTGTTTGATCTTAGCTGCGAGAGGGTAGCCATGCAAAAAATCCTGGTGAAAAATAAGGGAATAACCCTCGTTCCCCTTATAAATTTCTGTGCTGCCAACAATTTGATTGGGAGCCGTAAATACCATACTTCCTTCATCAAAATCATAAAAGCCCTGTCCGTACCTGAACTTGCCACCCAACTTACTAATAAAAGAAATCTTATAGAGTGTTGTTACATAGCTAACAGGGAGACGACTAAGGTTAACGCGTTCCTCCCGGGTATCTAACAATGTAATAAGCGGATGAGAAGGGCCCGGAAGTTCCAGCAAACGGTGTATCTCTGTAATGGACTCCAATTTAACAATTTTCGGTGCCTGGCTTTTCATAATTAAAGATAATAAGATAACCAGCGACCTTACCGGTCACCGGTTAGTATTCAAATAAAAATATTTTTTGGGGATCCTACCAGGGCATTGGACCTTCAGGGCCAGTAAAACTACCTGTAGGGCCATCGGTTTCCAGTGCTACCCTTACCGGTTCACGCGATCCCACTTCGAGGCTGTCTGTACCCTGAAAATTATTTAAGGCTGTAGCTGTATAGCCAGGACTCGTGGCATTAACTTTAATGTTTTCTTTTTCCAGCTCAATTGCAAAAGCTAGCGTTACGGCATTCAGTGCTGTTTTAGAAGCAGCGTACACAATGCCAAAGTGCTCTCTGGCCCAGCATTCCGGGTCAGAGATCCAGGTTAAAGAACCTAGACCGCTGGAAACATTTACAATTCGGGCCGCTGGCGACTTGCGAAGCAGGGGGAGGGCAGCTTGTGTGACGGCGATAACGGCGAAGACATTAGTTTCCCAAACAGTGCGCACTTCATCAATTGATACGTTTACAGCACGCCCGGTGGCCATAAGTTCCTCCGGACTTTTTGGTGCTGTGCCGCCATGGGATATTCCTGCATTATTCACCAGAAGATCCAAACGACCATATTCATTTTGGATTCTTCCTACTGCTGCATCAATGCTCTCTTGCTGCGTTACATCGAGTTGAATTGCTTTAGCATTTTCCCCGATAGCAGCCGCCGCCTTTTCACCGTTTTCTAGCTTACGAGACCCTAAATATACCACGTACCCTTTAGCTGCAAGGGCTTTGGCAATCTCATTACCCACTCCCTGATTTGCTCCAGTTACCAATGCAATGGATGGATTTGAAGACATAGTTTGGTTATTCATCAGATGTTATATAAAATGTTATAGGGCAAAGGTCTGCACTCAACATTATCCATCTGTAACCGAATCAAGGAGACTTGTAACCAAAGTCCCTTTAGATGATTTTTGGTCTCTATCAAAAGATATCAGCAGCAAATGGGTTGTCTACCAACCAAAGCCACAGTCCACCTTCATTTCTTTTCATCATGCAAGCAGTGGCCCCATTCATAGTAATTGCATCTCCAGTAGGACTTGTAGCTTCTAACGTCCACTGATCAACCCATATCGCCAGATTTTCTACAATGGTCAGTTTATGTTTACTGCCTTTTATAGATGGTCTCCAGGAACAAAGGTGTTCAAGTGATTTTTTGATATTCTCTAAACCTCTTATTTCCTGACCGTCTCTTTCAATGTATACTGCATGCTTATCGAAACAGCTTAATGCTCCCTCAAGGTGTCCGGTTACTATGCAATGCCGGAAATATGCAACGGCTCCTTCTGGAGCAGTTCTATCAAAATCTTGTATCATAAACTTTATTTAAGATCAAAAGCAGCAAGGTTCTTTGCCGTGAAGATATGGATGGGGTAATATATTTTTACAGAATCCTTTTGTTGTGTTGCCTTTATTCCAAGTGAGTCTATTCCAATGTCTTTTGTAATCATGAGTCGTAATTGTTCCTCTGCTTCAGAAGACGATGCATTTAATTGCTCCTCCAGATCGATTTCCATTAGGTAATGATCCTCAAATATTTCAGACAGGCCTTGGGTAGCAAAGAGGTTTCTGAACTCATTTGGAGTTAGAGCAGAGACATGAGAGGGATCTCTTAATAATTCCATTTGATCATATTGATCTCTTTTATCTTCCGGAATAGCAACATCTGCAACCAGAATAGTTCCCCCAGGTTTACAAACTCTTATCATCTCTGATAGTACCTGGTTGGTTGATATCATATGATGAAAGCTGAACCTTGTTACAACAATATCGAAAACGCCACCCTCGAAAGGTAGCAGGTTCACGTCACCGATAACAAATTCAATGTTAGTTAAGCCCTTATTTTTCTTTAACCGATATGCCTGTTCAAGCATTTCCGGGGTAAGATCGACCCCTGTTACGTGGGCCGCACATTCTGCAAATGCCGTAGCAACAATACCCGAACCGCAAGCTACATCAAGAACCTTATCCGTTGCTAATGGGCATGCCAATCGGACTAGCTGATCCAGATGCTGCTTGTGGGCGCTAAGAGAACTGTAGCCTTCGGCCTGCTTCTTAAATTGCTCCTTAATTTCCTGGTGGTGAATCTCGATATTTCTTTCCATCTCTTTTTTTTTCAAAATTCCGACATTCAAAAGCTACAGAGTGTCGATATTTAGCCAATGAATAATGATAAGAGGACAATCTTAGAGGTTGATGCGGGGTTCAATACAGATTCCTCTCGTCCCCTGATATCATTCTCGAAGGAGGTTGCGAATGCACAATGCGCCTCCGCCCACCAGCACCCCCGGGCTCAATTACTCTATTGCAACAAAGGAATGATGAAGGTCGAGGTACCGGAGGGAATATGGGTTGTTGGATCGTTGCAAGCAATGTGGATTCCCAGTGACGTAATTCACCAGGTTTATTTTCCTGAGCAGGCCAGTGTAAATTCTATTTTCATAACTCCTTCTCTTGCATCTGAATTGGCTTCAGCCTGCTTTGCTTTTGACATCCCTGATTTTTGCAAAAGTCTGATCTTAAAAATCACCTCCTTCAACAATGTCTTTCCACTCAGTGTCCAGCAGGAACGCATAGAACGTGTTTTCCTTGATGAACTTTCTTTCGCTAAACCCAGTGTAACTTTTTTACCCTTAAGCATTCATCCCACAATAAAAAAAGTTAAAGAAGCAATTGAGAGAACTCAAGAATTCAGTCATTCGATAAACTATTATGCCGACTTATGTTGTATAAGCAGCAAGACCCTCACCAGATTATTTAAAAAGGAAACGGACCTCTCATTCTCCGAGTGGACTTTAAGATATAGATTAATAGAAGCAGTAAAGTTATTAGGAGAGGGCTATACGGTTAAAGAGATCGCCTTTAAACTAGGCTATGAGAATCCCAGCTCATTTATCTATACATTTAAAAAATACTTTAAGGTTACACCTGGTTCTCTTGGCTCCAACTTGTAAAGTTAATGGTATATCGGTTGCCAAAGCCGAAAATGAAGAATGCGGGCTTTCTCGTAAATACAACAATCCTTACTTAGACGTGTTTACCAAGTTATTGTTACTTATGAAATGGTTGTTTTTAGCAGTTATTGCTTTCGTTTTCACTTCCTGCCAGTCAGGAAAAGCGAAGGAATTTGAGGCTCTCCTGGATTCCACAGAACGAGAAATTTTCTTGATTCTATCAGCCGACAGTACGGAAAGCAGGAGACTACAAGCCTTAATCGATAAGAATCCCGAAATAGCCCTACAAATTGGTAAGACCCAAGCTGATCGGCTTCGTGCAGCCATAAATAAAGTTCATCAGGCGGATATTAGCACGATTGAGAATGCAGAAGCCCTCAAGAGAAGTAGTTTGGAGTACTATAAAGGACTGCTTGAATTGAAAAATGTTGATATTCTCGAAGCTCAGTTAGAGGCGATACATCTAAAAGGCAAGTCGGAAAAATCAGAGCAGGCCATAACTGAAATTGCTAACCTGGCAAGAAGTCGGTTGAAAATCCATCGCTGTCTCGGAGAGGTGGAGGTAAACAGGAGTAAGGCGAGAATTATGTTTGAGAAAGCAAATGATCTCGATTAGTAAGACAAGGCCTCTCTATCTATTTCAAGAGCTGTAAGGTTTCTTATTTTCATATTAGCCTTCTTTATTAAGATACGCATCATTGTATTATTTCGTCCAAAAGTCCATCAAATTCTGAAAGCTTTTTAAGAAGCAATGCTCCAACTTGTATTACAAGCTCATTCTCTGCTTCTTTAGCATCTTCGAACACCGTAGGAAAAAGACTAACCCCAGTATAAATGTTATAATGAAGGGTTAATCGGCCGTCCCGGTAGTTGAAGTCCCAATATAAGGAATCAAAGTCCCCAAATTTTGTATAGTTCACATCCAACTCTTTTCTCAATAGTTCAGCAACAAAATAGAATTTGTTGAAGCCGCAATCACTGTCAATTATAACTTCAGTTCAGCCTTGGTTTTTTCTATTCTCGGTTGCATTTTTCATATTTTCCACAGTGCAGGGCTTTCCTTTCTCTACAAATATTGGTATATTAATCCGAATTATACGAGATGCCACAACCTACACAACGAAGCTGGAGCCTGATTGAAAAAGTTAGCTTTCGCTTCTCATTCATCTTTTTTAGCTGTTTTATTTTACTGTTTAACCAATTAATACCATTACCTGCAGTTTTCAATAAGATCATCTCAGCTGCAGTTATTCGGATATCTAATAGTGTATTAAACTTAAATTATATCCTTCCAACAATACGTCGAGGGGGCAGCGGTGACACTACCTATCATTACGTGTTGCTATTATTAATTTTTATGATATCTCTATCAGGAGCAACTATTTGGTCGCTTTTGGAAAGATCAAAGCAGCATTATTATAGTTTATATTACTGGTTGCTTGTCGGGCTAAGGTATTATCTGGCATTTACTTTTATTCATTATGGATTGATAAAAGTTATTAAACCTCAATTCTCATCGCCAGACCTGATTCGATTACTCTCTACTTATGGGAATTCCTCACCTATGGGGTTAGCATGGACCTTTCTTGGTTTTTCATCAGGCTATAATTTTTTTATGGGAATTCTCGAGTTACTTGCCGCTTTGCTGTTTTTCAGGAAGACTACAACGCTTGGAGCTCTCATCTGTCTTGCTGTTTCTGCTAATGTAATGGCTATTAACTACTTCTTTGATGTACCGGTTAAAATCCTTTCTACAGCGCTATTTGTAATGAGCCTCTTTTTGCTTACGCCAAATTTGACACAATTGTATAAATTCTTCATCACTAAAGAAGCTGTCCGACTAAACGAAATTGAAAGACCTTTATTAACCAGAAAGTGGGCAAACAGAGCAATGGTTCTATCAAAATATGTTATTATAATCCTGCCAATTGCTTATTCTCTTTTCTCAATCAATAAACAAAGAAAGTACTATGGAGACAGTGCACCAAAATTGCCTTTGTACGGGGTGTACGAGGTGGAAACTTTTGAATCAGAGCGGCCGTTAACGAATTGGAAACAGCTTGTAATACAGCGGCAAGACTATTCAGCTATCAGGTTGACGGGTGAGCAACTGGAGTTTTGTGACATGAAAGTTGATACCACAAGGCATGAAATAAGTATAGCATTTAAAGATGAACCTGGTACCTTTCATTGCTTCCAGTATACGCTAAGAGACCCTGAACACTTGAATTTGAAAGGAGTATATTTTGACCAAAGCTTAAAGGTGAAGTTGGTAAAGCAACACTTTCAGTTGATTGAAAGACCATTTAATTGGGTGAGCGAAGAGCCTTATAACCGGTAAATGGAGCGTCAATCAATTTCTTTGCCCAATCATCCATACTTAACTCAACAGCACTAAAAGGAATCGAGCCATTTTTCAAAAGCTGATAGTGAAAATCAGATAGTTTGAATTTACCGCCTAAAAGCTTCTGGTATTTGTTTCTTAATTCGATGATCTTCATTTCACCTAATTTATAACTCAAGGCTTGCCCTGGCAATACCATGTACCGGTCAACTTCCAATTCTGCTATATCGGCAGGCAAAGCTTCATTATCACTAATTAGTTTAATGGCGTGTTCTCTAGTCATTTTTCCAGTATGCAGTCCCACATCAACAAGCAAACGAATAGCACGGTGAAGCTCAAAACCTTTAGCGCCAATTTTTTGCCAGATATCCTGGTAGCAACCCAGGCTGTCGCCCAGCGATTCCGAATATAGGCCCCAGCCTTCAACAAATATTGGCAACCTGCCATAACGACGAAATGAAGGAAGCTCTTTATTTCCTGTTTGAAGGGATAATTGAAAATGATGACCAGGAATCGCTTCATGCAGAAAAAGGGCTTCCATAGGCCAGCCCGTTGTATTTATTTCCTCAGGTTTTCCTAAAGGAACATAAAAAGTGTTGTTATCATAATATGGCGGCGCTGAACCTAGACGGTAGGATGGAATTCCTTTAATTTTCAGATCATTGTTTATATTTTCATACTCTGTGAAGTAAACAGGCAGTTTATTAATTACCTTATCTGAAATTGCTTTATAGGAGAGTAAGACCTCTTGTACTGTTTTAAAAGGCGTGAATTGGGGATTCCTCTTCATATACAAGAACATTTCCTGATTACTTCCCTCAAATCCTGCTTTTTCTCTTAATGAAGAAAGTTCGCCTGTAATCCTCTTAAACTCGTTCAGTCCTATTTCATAGATCCCTTCAGGCTTCAGCTCCAACCCGGTGTAATAATACATGTATTTTGGATACATAGCTCGCCCATCTTTTACTCCTGAAAGGCCTGGATATAGGCTTGCTGCCGGTAGGTATTCTTCTGATAAAAATACCCTGAACTTTCGGTAAGAAGGCAAAATAGTTTTTCTTATAGCATTATCGTAATCTTGCTTCAGCTTAAGCTTGACATCTTCAGGGAAATTTCCCGGAATCCGAGACAATGGGGCATAAAATACACTGGTTTGGAAATTCGTTATGCTATCTATTTGCGCGATAACCTTTAAAACAATTACTTTCGGAAGTACAATACCCAGCTTTATTCCTTCCCGCATATTTTCCATTGCTGTTTTCGTCCATGGTTTGAAGGCTAGCATTTTATTCAACCATAACTGATAGTCGGTAATTGTTTTGAAAGACTGGTGGTTTCCTTGAGCCATTTCAGGCAGCTTAAGCATCCAGGAGCTGTACTGGTTCACAGGTAGTAATTCAGGTCTGCATTGCTTGATTGCAAGCTCGCGACTTATAAGATCTTTTAAAGCAATTAATGACAACTGGTCTTCCATGCTTAGATGACCACTTTCATAATGTGCAAGTCGACGCTGCCAACTTAAATAGAATTCCATTTCCTCCTTAACAAAAGCTTTAGTTCCTTCTCGAAGTAGCAACTGACTTTCGTATTGGATGCCTGAATAGTAAAGACGGTTCTTTTCTTTTTGAAAAGCTTCAAAGTCTTCATAAAGAGAAGTATTCCGGGCAATTTGTGCGTAGGTATTGATGTGAGTAAACTGCAAAACGAACAATAAAATGCTCAGAGATCTAAGGAAAGGCCAAAACATAAAAATCAACTGGGACTACAAAGCTAGGACTTTTACCAAGCACTAAGAACTTCTTTAAAGAAAACTGAAAGAGCGAAAACTCTTGAAAATTATAACTCATCCAATGGGTTAGTCTTTGAGGGTAAGTCGGAAGTTTCCGCCAATCCTATAAAAAGGCTTTTTCTTCAATCTTCCAATCCGTTGTTTGACCCTAATAGTATCGCTTTGGTCGACGATGATTAATTTGGTTACCGGCTTTATGCCAAACCCAAACTCCAAATGCGCTTGTTTATTTGGTGGCAATATAAATTCAAATGAAGGTTTTTCTTCAGTTTTAAAGTCAACAGCAATCATTGTAGATTTTCCGAAATTGCCTTTTGAAGTTTGTTCTTGAATTAGAATAGAGTCTTTTGAAATACCTATAACTTGTAATTTTCTCTCTTTCGCAGAAGCGTTGTAAACTGCAAAGCTATGTACAGGATCACAGGCGGTTAGGCAAAATAGTATTGCAACAAGGAATATGAGGGTAATCTTTTTCATTATGGGCGAAGTTAAGAGTCGGAAAATACCAAGGAAAATAGGATTAAAAATTCGTTATGCAACTTCTATATTTACGCGATTTCATACTGTTAAAAAATACCGTCTCATATCGTAACAGACTGTCCATAATTGAACAGTTTATATTCAGTGTCTTTTATTAAGATTCTAATTCATAGCAACTTAAGTCTGGTATTGCAATTGAAACTATAGTGTCAAACTCTGATACTATGGATCGTGCAATCACATCAAACCAGCTTAACCGGCAAAAGCTTAAAACTTATCTTGTCACAGCTATTATTATAACCATAATAATCTTTGCTTTCACACAATTCAAAAACTTGGTGAAGCCTTCTATAAAAAGAGCAGCGCTGAGGGTTTCTGTTGCCGAAAGAGGAGCGATGGAGGCAACCATAGCAGCGTCCGGAGTAGTACTTCCTGAATACGAAGTCTTAATTACCAGTCCCGTAAGTTCCAAAATCGAAAAGGTATTACATAGCGTTGGTGAAACCGTATTAGCCTACGAACCTATTCTCCAGTTAAGCAAAGAATCTTCCCTCATTGCCTTTGAGAAATTAAACGAAGAGCAGCAGGTTAACCGAAATAAGATTAACCAGCTGGAACTAAGTCTGCAAAAGAGTCTTAACGAATTAGAGACTCAGTGTTCGATAAAAGAAGTCCGGATTAAAAGCCTGGAAACCGCAGTGGCACATGAACAATCTTTGCTAAGTATTGGTGGTGGGACAGAGGAAAGCCTTAAACAAGCTCAACTAAACCTAAAAGTAGCGCGACTAGAGCTGAGGCAGTTAATTAATCAGATGGCGAATCAAAAGGCCATAATGAAGGCAGATCTGAAAAGTTTGGGCTATGAAATAAACATACGGGATAAAGACATCAGAGAGCTTCAATCCAAGATCCGACAAACAGCGATTAATTCTCCCCGAAAGGGCGTGATCACCTGGATCAATGATAAGGTTGGCGCCGAGGTGAACCAGGGTGCAGAGTTGGTGCGAATAGCGGATCTAGGTAGTTACAAAGTAGAAGCTAGTATTTCTGATAATTACGGCAGCGAGGTGAGACCGGGAAAGGATGTGATCGTCAGACTAGGGAATACAAATCTGAGAGGCAGTATAATCAATGTCCAACCTGCCATAGAGAATGGAACTATAAAATTTTCCATTGGTCTTAAAAAGAAGGATGCAAAACAACTACGGCCGAATCTTAAGGGAGATGTATTTGTCATCACTTCCTTTAAAAACAACGCTATTAGAGTTCAAAACGGTCCGGCTTTTAGCGGATCTCAAGAGCAGATAGTATTCATTTTACAGGGGAGCACTGCTTCTGCCCGGAGGGTAAAAATGGGTGAAAGCAATTCTGAATATGTTGAAATCCTTTCAGGAATTAAAGAAGGTGAAAGGGTAATAACTTCTGATATGCAGGAATTTATGCACTTAAATGCCATCCAAATAAAATAAGGCCGTCAAATCTTAATCTTATAAGTATGAAATGCGATCTCATCGCTTTTGCAATAGTGGCGCTTCCATTTTCAGCACTTTCACAAGCGTATTCTGATACAGTGAATTTAAGCTTGAAGGAGGTAATTAGCATAGCCCGGGAAAGATCAACGGCCGTAGTAAAAGCGGCAACTCTGGCTGAAAGTCAATATTGGCAGTATAAAACTTTCAAGGCCAACTATAATCCCCAGTTTAATCTGGAAGGCTTCTTACCCCAATTTAGTAAGACAAATATCCCTGTCGTACAGCCTGAAGGAACAGTAGAGTTTAAACCCGTAGTTAACGATAATTCCCAACTTAATTTAGGCCTAACCCAGAATATCGGTTTAACAGGCGGTCAGCTTTTCCTCGGGTCTAATATGCTTCGCTTTAGAGATTTCGAGCGTGGTCAAACCCGCTATAATGGTAATCCCCTTGTTATTGGCTTTAATCAGCCCCTGTTCGCCTTCAACCCGTTTTCATGGGATAAAAAGATCGAACCTCTCCGGTACGAAGAGTCGCAGCGCAGGTATGCTGAAGATCTGGAGAGCATTTCCAGAGGAAGTACAGAGCTGTTCTTTAATCAACTCCTGGCGCAGATCAATGCCGAAATAGCAACAAAGAACTTAGTAAACCACGAAACCCTCTACAAGATCGGGGAGGTTAAAGCTAAGCTTGGCAGACTCTCGAAAGATGAACTTCTTCGATTGAAGCTAGGTTATCTGAACGCCCGGAAAGCAGTAGCTCAAGCCCAGGTAAATGCAGAAACCAGCGCCCTGCAGCTAAAATCGTTTATGGGTTTTTCTTCCCTGAATCCCTTGAAACTGCTATTGCCCGAAACCCTGCCGAAAGTTGACATACCAGAAACTCAGGCATTAAAGGAGGCCCGGGAGAACAGACAACAATCAGTAGAGTTTACCCGATCTCTTTTAGAAGCCGACAAAGAAATTTTGAAAGCAAAAGGAGAGGCGGGGCTGAAAGCTAATCTTTATGGCTCCTTCGGATTAACCAATGCTGCTGGTGATGCGGCCGGACTATTCCGCAACGCCAAGGATCAACAGGTGATAAGACTGGGCTTTTCGCTTCCTATTGCCGACTGGGGGAAGGGTGCTTCAAAAGTAAAAACGGCACAGGCTAATAAAAAACTGGTAAAAGCTGGGGTAGAACAGGCAAAGCTTGACTTCGACCAGGAGATCATCACCCAGGTGAAACAGCTAAACGTGATCAAAGAACAGATGGAAACCAATAAGGATGCTGACCAAACCGCTGCCGAAAGATTCGAGATCGCCAAAAAACGTTACCTGCTAGCAGATCTCAGCATAACAGACCTTAATATTGCCCTGCAGGAAAAAGATCAGGCCAGACGGGATTACATTCTTTCACTCAAAAGCTTCTGGACTTCTTATTACAACCTACGGGTATTAACCCTTTATGATTTCGAACAAGGCAAGAAGCTCTCGTTCTTAAAAAACATGCAATAACAAAATTAATCGACATGAAAACGCAAATCACTATCTTCAAGGCTGGCAATCCTGATCTAAACGCTCGTCCTATGATACAGCTAACCAATATTGATAAGATATATCGCACTAAAACCATTGAAACCATAGCTCTGAATAAAGTTAATCTTGAGATAGAGCGGGGCGAGTTTGTAGCCGTAATGGGGCCCTCTGGTTGTGGGAAAAGTACGCTGCTCAATATCATCGGGCTTTTGGATTCACCCACTTCTGGTGAATTGAGTATTGGTGGTCAGCAGCTGAACTCTTTTAATAATAAAAAGCTTGCTGCTTTCAGAAATTTCAAACTGGGCTTTATTTTTCAAAGCTTTCATCTGATCAACGATCTCTCCGTGGTAGATAATGTTGAGCTCCCATTGCTTTATCGGGAGGGAGTATCTGGTTCGGAAAGGAGAAAGCGAGCTCTGGAAGCACTGGAAAAAGTTGGCTTACGTGCGCGTACAAAGCATTACCCAAGCCAGCTCTCAGGCGGTCAAAGGCAGCGCGTAGCCATCGCCCGGGCCATTGTCGGCAAGCCTGAAATCATTCTTGCAGATGAACCCACCGGAAATCTGGATAGCCAGATGGGGGAAGAAGTGATGAACATTATGCTTAACCTGAATAAGACCGAGGGGACCACCATAGTGATGGTTACTCATGACGAGCATATGGCAAGCAAAACTAAACGTATCATCCGTTTTTTCGACGGTCAACAGATCAATTAAAGGTTAATTAAATTTATGTTAAAGAACTATATCAAATTGGCTGTCAAGGTAATGATGCGGAAGAAGTATTACACCATCCTTTCGCTTTTAGGTGTGAGCTTCACCATAATGATCATTACCGTCTTTACCTCTTTTATTGATCAGATCATCGGCGAAAATTCAGCTGAACCTAACCGAACACATACCCTTATCCTTGATAAAGTAACGGCATACAATAAGGGAAAAGCGGAAAGCGGGGGCGCCAGTATTCACTTTTTGAAGGAGCATTTAAAAAGCCTGCAAAGCACTGAGTTGATTTCCTTTATTGCTAAGAATAGCTATGTTTCATTTCAAAATCAGAAGCCAACCGGACATATGGTAGTTTATGCAGATCAAAACTTCTGGGATATCACCAAATTCAATTTCGAAGAAGGCAGGCCATTCAGGGCCAAAGAAGTAGAAAATGCATCGAGGGTAGTGGTGATCAATATAAAAACGAAAGAGCATTTTTTCGGCGATAGTGATGCCACAGGAAAAGAGTTGACCATTTACGGTAAGCATTTCAAAGTGATCGGAGTTGTTGGAGCGGCAGCTCCTTTCAGTATGGCTTATGGAGATATGTATTTTCCTCTTTCGTTGGATGCCAACCCGAACGCCACAATGGGAAGTATCACGGGAAATTACAGTGCTATGCTGCTTGCCAGGTCTAGTGATCTGCAGGAGGTACGGAAGGAGTTGCGCTCGCGAATGAGATTGTTGAACAATAAGATCTCGGGGGCCGATTCGGTAAAGGTGTATGCCTTTACACCTCTTGAACAATTTGCTAAATCAAGTTCCTATGACGACCAGGAGCCAGAATATGGAAAGACTGCCATCATGATCTTTGTTATCTTATTGCTATTCATGTTAATACCAGCCATAAGTCTGATAAACTTAAACATGAGCAGGATTGGTGAGCGGGCAGAAGAAATCGGCGTACGCAAATCTTTCGGCGCTACATCCAGTACTTTAGTGGGGCAATTTGTGGTCGAGAATGTAATTCTAACGCTCGCAGGTGGATTATTAGGTTTAGCTTTAGCAGTTTACGCGGCAAACGTTCTGGTCGAGATCATCAATACCTTTGATCCCTTGTTTAAAATGCCTTCAGATACCTTGGCGATTAATTGGAGAGTAGTTGGTCTGAGTATTTTCAGCTGCCTGATCTTCGGCCTGTTGAGTGGAGTATATCCAGCATGGAAAATGTCGAAATTAGATCCTGTATTTGCATTGAAAGGAGGACAGAACAATGATTAAGCACCTTTTTAAAATGATGGCAAATAGGAAAAGGAAGAACTCTTTCCTGCTTCTTCAACTCTTTATATCCTTTCTGGCCTTGTTCTTCTTTGTGGGGATGAACCTGAAGAAATTCAGTCACTATTTTAAACCACTCCATTATAATTACGAGAAGATCTGGGTTTTAGATCTTGATCTTACCAAAGTGCCCGACGACCAACGACTGAAGTTCAGTAACCTGGTAAAGCAGCAACTTAAAAATGTGAAAGAGATCGAAGGCATCAGCGAAACCAATGCAGTCCCCTTTCATAATTGGGGAGACGAGCAGAAGATTGAATACAATAAACAAGTGACAAAAGTGAGGGCCTTTGCGGTTGATGAGGAATATGAGAAAGTAATGGGACTTGAAATGTTGAAGGGGAGATGGTTTAATAGATCAGACTCCAGCCTTTATACAAAGCCTGTTGTTATTACTAAAGACCTCGCCATCCAGCAATTCAAGGATATAGATCCGCTAGGTCGTAAAATTCTGATAGAAGGCAAACCTGCAATGGTAATAGGTATAAGCGAAACCTTTAGGGAAAATGTATCAGCTTTCGCAGAGCCAGGGTTTTTTATTCCGCGGGAAGGGGTGGCAACCGAGTTCTTAATCAAATCGTCAAAGGCCGAAGATATTCAGCTAATGGACGAGAAAGTGAGAAAAGCAGTAATGGCTGTTTCTCCCGACCTTATTCAGATCAAGCAAAGTATTTCCTTAAGTCTTCTTAAAAAGTACGCGCATAAATTAGACTATATGCAATTAGCCGTAGCTTTCGTGGTATTTGTTTTTCTGGTGATCAATGTGTTTTTGGGAGTATCAGGAATGTTTAGCTACAATATTGCGCAACGAAAAGCCGAGGTTGGCTTAAGGGTGGCCATGGGAGCCAATGCCATAGATATTCTAAAACAGTTTCTGGGAGAAACAATGGTAGTTACTACTCTCGGTATTTTTCCTGGACTGCTCATTGCCATAAATCTTATCGCCTTGAGGTACTTTGAACCTTACATGGATGTCTATTACGGAACGCTTGGTATCCTCATCTCGGCTTTATTTCTATATTTACTCATGCTTAGTTGTGCTGTTTATCCCAGTTTAAAAGCTTCCAGAATTCAGCCTGCTTATGTTCTTCATGAAGACTAGCCATTATGATCTTAATAATTGACGATGATATTGCGGTGCGTACTTCTTTAAGTCTACTTCTAAAGCAGGAGGGCTTCAAGTCGGTAACGGCCGAAGATCCGGATGAGGCGTTTAATACCCTAAAGGAGAAGGCGATCCAAGCGGTGCTGCTAGATATGAACTTTTCAAGGGAAACAAGTGGCAGGGATGGTTTAAATACGCTTCAGGAGATAAAGAAGATGAAGCCAAACCTCCCGGTTATCCTGATGACCGGCTGGGGCTCAATCGGTCTCGCAGTGGAGGGGATGAAGGCGGGAGCTGCTGATTTTATTAATAAGCCCTGGGAAAATGCCCATGTAATTCAATCATTAAGAACCGCTTTAAATTTGGCGGTAGGGCAGGAATTTGTTTCCTCGCTTAACCGCCGGAGGTTAAATGAGAAATACGGGTTCGAGGATATCGTAGGTGAAGATCCTCAACTATTGGACGTATTACAAACGATTGCCCGCGTGAGTGCTACAGATGCCTCTGTGCTTATTACTGGTGAAAGCGGCACTGGGAAAGAACTCATAGCAGAGGCCATACATAACAACAGTCACCGTAAGAACAAATCATTTGTAAAAGTGAACCTTGGCGGTATCTCCTCTACACTTTTTGAAAGTGAAATGTTCGGGCATAAGCGCGGAGCTTTCACGGATGCACGGAACGACAGGATCGGTCGTTTTGAAATGGCGAACAAAGGGACAATCTTTCTCGACGAAATTGGCGACCTCGATCCTGGTAGTCAGGTGAAGTTGCTACGCGTTCTGCAGGACAAGAGCTATGAAGTTTTGGGCGATAGTCGCACCCGGACAGTAGATACACGTGTGGTATGTGCCACTAATCGTGACTTAAAAGCAATGGTTGCCGAGGGTAAATTCAGGGAAGATCTTTACTACCGCATAAATCTGATCATTATCAAACTTCCCGCATTGCGGGAGCGGGCAGAGGATATTCCTTTACTGGCAAACCATTTTCTAAAAAATCTTAAAGAGATCTATAAGCGGCCGCGATTAGAGATTGAGAAGAAGGCCTATACCTGGTTGAAATCTTTGCCTTTACCGGGTAATATCAGGGAGTTGAAGAACCTCGTAGAACGTACGGTGCTGCTCACTGAGAGCGATACGCTGGAAGTGAAGCATTTTGAAGAACATTTGGAGAAAAGACAAGGCTCTTCATCTCCAAAAGGAGGATTAGCGGTAGGTAGTTTTTCAATTGACGAGATGGAATTGGCCATGATCAAGCAGGCGATGGAGTTTTACCAGAATAATATCAGCCGGGTAGCGAAAGCATTAGGTTTAAGTCGCGGCACGTTATACCGTAAACTCGAAAAGTATAAGATTCCCTATGAAGCTCAAAACTAAATTCCTTTGGTTTAGCCTGGGAGTGCATGTCTTGTTCATTTTTCTTTTAATAAGAATTTATCCGGTTAACCGCGATCTTTTTTTGCTCTGCGAAGCCTCACTGTTAATCTTCTTAGCTTTTTCGGTTTGGATGTACCAGTTCATTAGCAAGCCCTTTGATCTTATATCCTCTGGGATAGAGTCGCTAAAAGACAAGGATTTTAGTACTAAGTTGAACAAGGTAGGCCATGAAGAGATGGATGGATTGATTTCGGTTTATAATCTGATGATGGATCAGCTCCGGGAGGAAAGGCTCAAGCAAATGGAAAAGAGCTTGTTCTTAGAGAAGCTGATCGAAGCTTCTCCCACAGGAATCATTATTCTTGATTTTGATGGAAGGATATCGTCTATAAATCCAACAGCCAGGAGTATAATGAATGTTCATCCCGAGGAGGTACAGGGAAGAGTTATAGCTTCCCTTCCTGGAAAGCTGGCATCAAGTTTAGCCCTACTAGAGGTAAATGGATCAAAAGTAGTTATCCTCAATGGAATACAGTCGTTCAAGTGCCAACATGCTACATTTAGCGACAGGGGATTTACAAGGTCATTTTATACTATAGAAGAACTAACCAAAGAAATTTATGCCCGGGAGAAAGCAGCATACGAGAGGGTAGTTAAAATGATGTCGCACGAAGTGAACAATTCAATAGGTGCAATTAACTCTATACTAAACTCCTGCTTGAATTACCAGGATCAGTTACAGGAGGACGACCAAAATGACTATTCGAATGCACTACAAATCTCCATAGCAAGGAACAAAAACCTGAGTAGTCTGATGTCAAACTTTGCAAAGGTGGTGAAAGTGCCCGAGCCGGAATTGCAGGATCTGGATCTGCTTTCCACTCTACACTCAGTTCAAACTCTGATGGAAACTGAAATCCAAAAGAAAGAACTTAACTGGCTATGGGAGTTAGAACAGGAAAAGCTCTCGGTGCATGCAGACAGCCGGCAAATGGAACAAGTTTTTATCAACGTGATAAAGAATGCTATTGAAGCAAGTCCCAATAGAGGAACCATTAGGATCTCCACTACCACAAACTGTTTGATGATATCAAATACAGGAACCAACATACCTCCTGAAGTATCTGAACAGCTCTTCTCCCCATTCTTTAGCACAAAGAAGGATGGTCAGGGCGTTGGCCTGATGTTAACAAAAGAGATCCTTATAAACCATCAATTTAGATTTTCCTTAGAGAGTAGTGGTGATTGGACTGAGTTCAAATTAATTTTTAGGCAACCCATTACTGGTGCTTGATTGGCCCCGATTACCTTTATATACTTACCCTGGTAGGCTGCGAAAAAATAGAGGCTTATAGTGACAGAGAAAAGTGGATAAGGACGGGTGAATAGGTCAGGGCTGGAAGAAACTTTGTTAAATATTCTTATTTATTGAACTTAAATTATCACATGGAAGACTTTTGTGAAACTTGCTAGTTGTTATATTTGCTGAAAATACTTCAATGAAACACCTGGCATTATCACTTGCATTATTTCTTTCTATTTCTGTTGTTAAATCCCAGAATAAGATTGGCCCGATTGAACAAAAAGTAACGGATTCTATTTGTGCATGTCTCAATAAAATAGATATGTCGCAGATTAAGACAAAGGACGAGGCCACTAACGCCTTCATGAATTGCTTTTCGAGACAAGCATCATTATTAATCCCTTTAGCTACCGAAAGAAAGGTGGAAATTACAGATAAAGCTGCTATGCGAGAAGTAGGAATAGATGTAGGTAAGAACCTTCTTAACCAAAATTGTCAGGCATTTATGACTCTTTCTATGGTCATGGCCAAGGAGGAGATTGATAAAGGAGAGACTGACAAAGCAGGAACGACAAGCGGAAAGATCAAACGTATTGAGACTAAAGAATTTAACCATATTGTAATTACGGATCAAAGTGGTAAAGAGAAGACTTTTATATGGTTGAGACAGTTTGATGGTGCTGATAAGTTTGCAGGAAACCCCGGCGACCTGGTTGGAAAGAAGGTATCGATTAGTTGGACCGAAATCGAAGCCTATGTCCCGTCTGCAAAAGCGTATTTTCCACTTAAAGAAGTTGTTAAAGTATCAATGGAGTAGACCATTAAGAAGGGCTACTAACATATATTAGCCCTTTCGTTTTTCTCCGAATTATTTCATACCCTTTCGGGTTCGATCAATAAAACTGCATTAGCTCTTTTAATCATCGTCGTCCTTTTCGCCCGAATAAAAAACGAAGGCGCTTCGTCTTGGTGCCGGCATTACGGAACTTTCTCCTTTTACCGACTTCCAAACAACCTCGTTTAATTCTTTATCTGGTGCGGCATCTTCCCGGGCAAGGTTAAATGACTCTGATACTTTAGAACTTTCATTAGACATCAGGTTGCGTTCTTCCAGGTCAACCCCGGGATTTTTATAATTGTAGGGGCTGAAATCGGGCTTATTTGTAAAGCAATTGTACAATGGGGTGGCTGCAGCGTCGTACTGACTCATAGGAGGGAGCCCAAGAATAAGTTCCATGGTTCGCAAGAAGCCCGAAGTGCTATACATGGTATTTACTACTTCATTTCGTTTAGTATAAGGACTAATAACCAAGGCAGGTGACCGATGTGCATCCACATGGTCGGGGCCGTTTTGTGCATCATCTTCCAGAATAAAGATTGCCGACTCTTTCCAAATTTTACTGTGCGATAAATGATCAACAAATAAGCCTACAGCAAGGTCATTATCAGCCACTGCAGCAGTCGGAGAGATCTTTCCTTTTTTCTGCCCGCTGGTGTGATCGTTGGGAAATTTAATCGTGTTAAATCTCGGCACCATATCTTTTGCAAGCAAATCCTCAAAGTCCCTTTTCCAAATGCTGAATCGTGTAGTATCTTTTATTTCGAAGTCGAAGGACGGGTATCCAGGACAGAAATGCCCATCTAATACCGGGGTTACCACAGTCTTGCCATCAGTAAACTCTCCGTATGAGCGATAAGAGATGCCGGCTCTTTTACAATAGTCCCAAATAAAGCCATCTCTCGGATAAGTGATCTTCCGTTTACCTCCATAGTCTCCACTACCTCCACGCTTTCCGTACTGCGTCGGCCACGTTTTTTCAGTATAATCATTAGCGTAGGCACCCATACTCCAATTATGACCATCAGCACTTACTTCTGCATCAACATAAAAGTTATCTAAAAGAACAAACTGGTTGGCTAGCGCGTGGATGTTGGGTGTAACCTTTTCAGGGAACAAACACAGGCTGGGATCCCCATTTCCTTTCTTTACATCACCAAGTACCTGATCATAGGTCCTGTTTTCCTTGATAATATAAAAAACATATTTTATCGGACTGACATCGGCTTTTTTAAAAGGAATCGGATTATTCTTTTGTTCAATTGCCAGCCTCCGGTTGAACGGAGTGTTAGTATAAACTTGTTGCGTGTAGTTTTTCAGTTCATTCTGATTAGGGTAATCTATAATAGAGAGAGTCCCCTTAAATAGACCTCCAATATATTGCAGCTTCTTGTTTGCGGTCGACCCCTCATGCAGGTCGCTATCGTCGTCCTTATTTTTCAAAGGCTGTGGCCCTTTTGGATTTGCGAAACTGGTAAACCCCTTTCCGTTAGCCACCCAGATTCTATTTTTAGTATACTTTACGCTAGTTGGGTACCAGCCAGTCGGAATAAAACCCTCGCTAACGCTATGTCCCGGTTCTGACACATTGAATACTGCAAGGCAATTATTATCGGCATTAGCAATAAAAAGATGATCTCCGTTATCAGATAGGGCCAATCCGTTAGTAGTAGAACCTGTTAAATGAGTTGGGTGCACTGATGATCCGATAACTTCAATAACTTTTCGGGTAGAGGTATTAATCACTGACACTGAGTTATCACCACCATTGGCTACATACAAGATTGATCCGTTTTTATTTAACAAAAGCTCGTTAGGAGCATATTGGGTAGTAATTGTTTCAAGAATTGATTCCTGCTTAATATTATAAACGGCCAGTTTGTTAGCTCCCCAAAGAGATATATACAAAATGTTTTTATCAGGAGAGAGGATACATGAATAGGCTTCCGATTCAAGCCGTTGCTTGTGGATCGTTTTCCTGCTTTTAAGATCTATAGTATAAAGGCTATTATCTTCTTTGGTGACCACATAAAGGCGTTGTGATACTTCGTCTACTGCAAGACCAGCAGGACTAATCTTCACAGGCCAAGGTTTGCCCAGCTTAACCGTATCTGGGTTACTTAACTTTTTATGAGATATTGGGTAAACCAGGATAATATTATCATTACCTCCAGAAACATAAAGTTTATCATCCTTATCACCGAATTGCAGACCATACCAGGATTTGCCAACCACTTTTTCATCAAGTACCTTCTCCGTGTTTACATCTATTAGCTTTATAGATTGGGTACTTTGTCCGTTATTGGTTACTGCAAGAAATTTTTCATTTCTGGAAAGCTGAATATTAAGAGGCAGGTCTCCAAGAGGTAAGGAACGGCCAGCGGGACTTAAAGACCAACCATTGGGAAGTAACACCCTTTGAGTGTTATTAACTTTCCCTGGTACTTGAGCAAAAGAATGAGCTATGCTTAAAGCGAAAATAAGCGGTGTAAGAATCTTGCAAGGTTGTTTCATGCCTAAAGATTGTAGTATCCGAAATAGTAGGCAAAGTTATGGGAACCTATATAAAGAAAATATTAAGGAAAGGATGTGAAATGATTAACGAATTCAGTAAGATAACACCGAGTGATATGTCCGAATAAAATAAAGCGGCGAAGGATTCGCTGAATGGAGCAATGGCTTAAACAAGTGAGTGGAACCTTTTACTTCAAAAAGCTTAATACTGCCTTTATTACTTTCGGCATAGCAATATTGGGATACACTCTAACTTTTATTTAACGCTTGAAAATTCTTGCCCCCCTTGAAAACAGTTAATGCGGAGTAATTACCTGACCTGTCCCATAACCGAAAACACTCTTGCGAAAGGCATACTCCAGGGCCCTCATTGTTGTCGGAACCTCTCCGGGGAAGTAAGGGAAATATTGCGGAGAATCTTCAATAACAGTTGGACTAACCGCATTAATCCGAATTCCAGGTTTAAGTTCTATAGCGGCCGCGCGAACAAAAGCTTCTACTGCGCCATTAGCTGCCGATGCGTTAGCAAAATTTCGTTGAGGTTCATGAGTTGCTGCCCCCGTAATTAGGGTAAAGGAGCCAGTGGGGCTTATATAATGCTGACCAATCAGAACCAGGTTAATTTGCCCCATCATTTTTCCTTCAATACCTTTTCTGAATTCCTTATCGGTTAATGTGTTCCAAGGCCCAACGTAGGTTGGGCCGGCAGTACAAATAAGAGCATCAAATGAACCGATCTGCTCGTACATCTCCTCAATAGATTCTACAGAATTAATATTGGCAACGATATCCCCACTTGTCGAGCCTACCTTAATTATCTCATGTTCTTTTTCTAAGACAGTAGAAATAAACTTTCCCATTGTTCCTGAAGCACCTACCATTATTATTTTCATGATGATTATCTTTTTTTCTATTGAAACAAAAGTAGGATGAGAAAGAAGTGAGCCAGTAGGACGAATGTATAGTTAGATAGGACGTATTTCAAGTTCGAAATATTAATCACATCCTTCCATTTCAATAATATAGAATCCTTTTTCTGATATACTTTCTATCATTTCATCCGTTGCAGATTCCTGGTGGCAGTAAAGACATTCTTTTGAACTCAGGGGTTGACCTTCCTGGCCTTTACTTAGGAGGTACTTCTTCCCCATTTCATAAACAACATTTTCTTCGGTAATATCATCTGGAACAACGATATCAAAATGCATAGTTGTTCCATTCTTTTTCTGGACGTACGTGTCCCAAACAGTTACTTTCATAATTTTAGATAAAGGAAGGCTGGCATAATATCAACCTTTTATTTTTCCATTGTATTTATTGTTATTGAATAGATTGATACAAATATGTTGAGGTTACTCTTTATTACTCTGGTCCAGTTTTAACATATATCTTCGTAAACTGGTTGCTTATGAAAGGGCCACACGAGGGAGAGCTGAGCAATTACAAGCGTTAGAAAATTGACGTTTTGTTAAGAAATAGAATCTTCCCCAACATTATAATCTTACCTTTATATCCTGAAACTTTATCAAAGCATAACTACATCTTATAATGAAATTATCTATCCGAAACCTGATCACAGCTCTGTTTGTATCGCTTCTTTATTTGACTGCATGTAAGAAAAAAGAAGTACCAGAATTACCGGAAAAGCCGGAACCATCCATTCACTTCATTACAGATAGTTTGATTATAGAGAACATACCTTTTATTGGTCGGCGCCTTGATCTCATCTTTGAAAATATTCCGGAAGCCACTTCTGATAATGTAGAATGGCGTATAGAAAATCCACTTATTGCCGAGATTACTCCCACGGGACTTTTATGGCCTAAAGCGGCCGGCACTACCTATGTTTTTGCTAAGTTGGCAGCTGGAAAGGCTGAAGCCAGGTGCAAGATCATCGTTACTGATGAGAATGACTTCAAATTCAGACTTGTTTTAACAGATAAGGGAGAATCTGAATTTTCGGTAGGTCGACCTGAAGCCTTCTTATCAGCAAAGGCCATTGAAAGGCGCCGTAAGAGAGGGATTTCTATTGAAGAAAGCGACTTACCTATATCGAAACAATACCTGAAGGCGATAGCCGGTATAGGAGGTACCATTGTTACTCAAAGTAAATGGCTAAATACAGTTACGGTGAACGTCCAAGACCAGTTTCTGATTGACAAATACAAGGCCTTGCCATTTGTGAAAGAGGTGAAATTGGTGTATGTGGGCAAAAGGAAAAAAAACTCGAATGAGGCTAGATATGTTGATGTTTCGCAAGCAGGAAGTCTTGGCAATTTAGGCACAGTCATTGACTACGGCTCCGCTGCACTAAATATCAATATGGTAGCCGGAGAAGCATTGCATCAGAAGGGCTTTAAAGGTGCGGGAATAGATATCGCTGTGATTGACGCCGGTTTCGTGAATTTGAAAAATAATCCGGCCTTTAGCAATATCCACATTAAAGCGGCCAAATCTTTCGTGTTTGAAAATGATGATCCCTATAGTATCGATTCTCATGGGATATGGGTAACCTCATGTATGGCGGTAAACAAACCAGGAACCTATGTTGGTACGGCACCTGAAGCAAGCTATTGGTTGCTTCGTACAGAAGATAGTGCCACCGAATATCCTATAGAGGAGGATTATTGGACGAGTGCTATTGAATTTGCAGACAGTGCCGGGGTAGATTTGGTTAACTCTTCTTTATCTTATAGCGACTTCCAGTCTTATTATAACACGAAAGGGTACGTTGCTGCTGATATGGACGGTCAAACCGCTTTTGCCACCAGAGCAGCAAATATGGCCTTTAAAAAGGGAATCTTTATTGTAAACTGTGCCGGAAATGAACAAAAATGGGTGGGTACACCGGCAGATTCGCCGGGAGTACTCGCAGTAGGTTCGGTTAATAGCAAAGGCAATCAGGACTTCTTTACATCCTGGGGAATGACTGCTGATGGACGTATTAAACCTGATGTAATGGCCCTGGGTGGAGGTGCTAGTGTAATTAATACTTATGGCAGCCCTGAAATGAGAAGCGGCACATCGTATGCTAGTCCGATCATTTGCGGACTGGTTGCCTGCTTATGGCAAGCCTACCCCGCCTTAACTAATAGAGATTTAATGGAAATCATCCGTAAATCTGGCAATCGGGCCAGCAATCCTACGCTTCCTTATGGTTACGGCATTCCAGATATGAAAACTGCTATTGAGCTGGCAAAAGCTAAAGTCGGATCAAAGTAAATGGAGAGGGAATATGATCACGGTAGTTTGAAGAGGCGCCTTTCTCATTTTGAACTGCTCATGCCGGGGGAATTAGACCTAACTTGTTTTATTATTGCTAACTTTAATCAATGCAAGCCAAACCCTATTTAAAAGAGATCCTATTTAAGAGAGAAGAGGTTCCTTCGTTTAACATTTACCCCTTTAATTTACCGCTGGTGTCAAACTTGTCTTCAATAAAATTTGATGCCGATGTAACCTTTATAATAGGTGAAAATGGGGCAGGGAAATCAACATTAATTGAGGCGATTGCATTAAGCCTGGGGTTTACCATTGAAGGAGGAAGTAAGAATACTCAATTCAGTACCCATTCCAATGCATCTGCACTCTATAACTATTTCAAAACAATCAAGAGTTACAGCAAGCCGAGGGATTATTTTTTTCTAAGAGCTGAAAGCTTCTATAACGTGGCTACTTTTTTGGAGGATGCTTACCCGGACAGGGACAATTTTGTTAAACAATATGGAGTGGAGTCTTTACACGAATGCTCTCATGGAGAATCATTTTTAAACCTACTATCGAACCGTTTGAGAGGGAAGGGGCTCTATATATTTGATGAGCCAGAGGCCGCTCTTTCCCCAAACCGTCAAATGTCAGCCCTATCCATTATTCACCAATTGGTAGAACGCCATTCCCAATTCATCATTGCAACCCATTCTCCCATACTTCTGTCGTACCCCAATGCTACAATTTATGAAATAGATCAGGGTGAATTACGTCGCACAAGATATGAGGATACTCAGCATTTTAAAATTACCAGAGATTTCTTAAACAATTACAGAAGGCACATCGATCATATCCTTGCTGAGGAGGAGTAGGTGTATTTTGACTATATGAAATTATACCTGCTGACATACTGCTGTCACACAGCTTCCATAAGTTTGATGCAATACAAATGATGACTTTAAGCATAGAAGCATTTCATGGTGAGCATTGCGAGACCACTGCTACCGGTACTTTACTGAAACAACTTGATATTGAACTTTCTGAACCTATGCTTTTTGGCTTAGGCGAAGGACTTGGGTTCATCTTTTGGAAGATGAAAACAATGAGTTTTCCTTTTATTGGAGGGCGAGTAAAGACGGATCTTTTGACTCAGAACATTGCGAAAAATTTAAATCTTAATTTAAGTGTTAAAGAAACTTCGTCAAAGCAAAAGGCCTGGGATAATGTAAAGCAGCATCTTGACCAAGGAGAGGTGGTTGGCCTCAAGTTAGACTGTTTTCACCTGGATTATTTTTCTAATCCAATTCACTTTGCTGGACATTACGTGGCAATTTATGGCTACGATGAGGAAAGTGCTTACCTGATTGATACCGTCCAGCAAGGCGTACGAGTAAAAGCCAGTCTTGAAAATCTAACAAAAGCTAGAGCTGAAAAAGGGCCAATGTCTTCCAAAAGTTTGCACTATACCATAAATAGGTCTGGCAGAAGTTTCGAACTTAGCTCCGCAATTATTACAGCAATCCGAAATAATGCTATTGACTTCCTGAACCCGCCTATTGCGAATGTTGGTTATAAAGGAATAGAAAAAACAAGCAGTGAAATAATCAAATGGTACAAAACAAGTAACAACATTGAAAGTGAATTTCGAATCTCAGGGATGATGATGGAAAAAGCTGGAACAGGAGGAGCTTTATTCAGGAATCTTTACAGGGACTTTTTGAAAGAAAGTTACCAACTGCTTGGACTTGACACACTAAGATTAGCATATGAGGATTTCGTAGAAATTGCAGCACTTTGGACTTCAATTGCCAATCTTTTCGAGCAAGTTAGCCGAACAAAGGATTTCGTTTACATTGAACAAGCCTCAGCTATTTTAAGGAGCTTAGCCGAAAAAGAAAAAAAGGCCATGGAGTTATTGTCAAAACTTTAACTTTAATAGGAGGGGAGTTAAAAAATACCTTCATTTAAGTGCTCTTGGTTGTTCAGGATTCTGTTATTGGCTTTCAAATTTTAGCAGTTCAATATACGGGTCGCCAGTTAAACCAAGGGCTAAGGCAAACGCTGGTTCTGTCTTATATCCTTGTCGTTTTAATTCAATTATCTGCTGTCTAAGCTTGTCGCCGTGTTTCATAAGCAAATTATGTTCGACTACTAAATGCCTATATGCAAACTGCTGCTTGGTCGGTATATTTTGTCCGAAAATCTCAATCTCAAACTCCTCTATAAAACAATTGGCAACAATAGATAGGGTGCCAGAAATCAGCCGCTCTCTAATTATAAAGTTCTTTTCGGTTCCAAAATTATCGACTATGGTTTCTTGAAACTCTTGCTTGTCTAAAAAGTAGCAAATAATATCAAGGTCGCTGTTTTCAATATCAATGTTGATAGGAATTGTACCTGCCAGGATAGGATCAAACCTCTTAAGCTTTGAGAAAACGTTGTTATTCACTAACACTGAATCTGCTTTCCGTTGACGGGCAGTACCGAATTGTAAATAATCAATATTCTCAAAATTCATATCGCAATTTCATTACCTTTCGAAAGTTAAAATTATAAAAGTCAATTTTAAAGATTCTTTTTGAGAGGGCTTAATCCTCTGGAGTTTAAATTACCTTCATCGCTCTATGATCCTATTCTGGGGCGGGCAAATCGCACCTGTTTTAAAACATACCAGCGCTAAGGAACTCATGGAATCCATAGTGAAGGAAGCCGGAGAATTTTTTAAGTAATAGGACTTGGGTCGAGTGATGTTAGATTCTACTCAAAAGAACCAGTCGATACTTAAGGATGTTCCATTTTTTACTTAATCCTTGAAGAAAGATTAGACTACAATACTCGTCCATATTATTGTCTCTTCTGGAGATAGTGAGCCACTTTTTGTAGAACTGTTCAAATTGTTGATCATTAAATTCGGGAAGTCTGAAGTCCGATAGATTCCAGTATTTCGAAAACTCCTTACTTTCTAAGTCATGGTTCAAGAATTCATTTATCCCCATTAATTCCAACAATACGTTGAGTTCATCTTCATTAGCAAGAACAACAGTCTGAAAGTCTGGGTAGGTTTCTAGAAACTTCTCTATGTCGTTCAAACTATTCAATTCAAAATTGTCACCCGCTATGAAGTTGAAGTGCATGTAGCGTCGGTTTAATGGCATCATATGTACTAAGTTTTCTTTAAAGTTTAAGTGTTGAGTGGAGAATACTATTGTTCTTTGTGACAGATCACCCTACATTTCTGGAGGGTGATCTGTTATATGACGTGTAATTTTAGCACTCACTTCGTTGCCAGGCTAATACCCGAACACCTTTTGAATAGTGAACTAAATCTGGGGTGGATGATATTTCCAGTTTCTCTATTTTATAGTTTATGTCAAGTCGCTTCAAAAGGACTTTTGCTATTTCCCATTCCTCATGGTGAATCTCATACCTAAATAATTTATTTTCCCGTGGTAAGTATAAACAGTATCTCTCAGTAAGCCAGTTGTCTAAGTTACTTTTAGCTATTATCTTCTCCTGAACTTCAAAATCAGCCTTCAATTTAAAGTCCTTAGCGATATTAGAGGCTATAAATAAGTTGGAACTGCTGGAAGTAGAGACAGAGATGTTTGACTTTTCATAAGGGAGCCCAGAAAGATTTCGTGAGATAAAAGCGGATAGAAGTTTTTCCGCCTCAATATTTAAAAAATAAACGCCTCTTTTATTGCCTTTGATCACATAGGTCCTCACATTTATTTCCCAAAAGTTTGAGAGAAAAGAAAGAGCCGGAAACCTTCGGGGCCTTATATTTTCCATTTTGAAAGCGACCACAGACACCCACGCCTGACCTTGATAAGTGTCCAGTTCAAGCATACCAGGAACCAAAGACCTCAAGATCTCGACAGGAACAACATAGTGTAAGAAAAGTGCATTGTTCCATTCTTGATAATAGCTCCATCGTCCCTTCGGCAGAGCCCAGGGACGATGAGCTATGGACGTTAAAGTGTCGGTAATAAAAGACATTTGAAATGCATTTAAATTAAGGCGCATCGAAATGTACTACAAATAGCAAACTCAACCCGGGTACTACTTGTCAGACCAAATCGCAAGCTCGTTTTCAGAAGGGTCTATAAAATGAAATCGCCTGCCACCCGGGAAAGAAAAAATATCTCTTGAGATCTTTCCCCCGGCCCGAATAACTTCCTCTTTAATTTCATCTAAATTCTCATGATAAAGGACAATTAAAGCGCCGTTCAGTACTTCACCGTCGAACTTTTCAAAACCTCCTTCTAATCCGCTTTCTGAAAAGGCTATGTAATCTGGACCATAGTCAGTAAAAGTCCAATTAAACACCCTTGTATAAAATTCCTTTACTTCGCCAAGGTCTTTAGCTTTGAATTCAACGTAGTTAATTTGATTGTTCTTCATATCGTAATTAAAATGCTTTACCTGCCATTTTTGCAACACCTGTTAGCTGAATATGATTCTTACGTCCGCAGTTGTCCTATTTCCTCAAGTGTTGCCGTCAGTTCCTCTGGCTTATTTGTTCCGATCAGCAATCTATTATGGTCAGTAAACTCAAGTTGTAAACCCTTGTCGCCTGACACGTTATATGCTTTACCTTTTCCAAAAAGTCCTAGTCGTAGGCCCCAGCCACCATATTCGCTTAGGGGCCGATATTTTCTTACAAAGGATTTTGAGATTTTGTCCCATGTGAAATGTTTATAAGAAAAATGAAAAGGAAAGAATCTTACATAGATTCCATCCCTTTTTATCTGAGTTTCGAGGCGGAAATTGATAAACAGAACAGTAAGCATAATAGTTAAGCCAGTTGCAAATAATAGGCCCTCGTTGCTCATTGGCTTGTCACCAAATTGTTGTCCACCTAGAACTTGCTTATATACTCCGAAAATGAATAATCCATTAATTCCTAACAGAATTAACCATAGCCACCATTGATTAAATCTTTGTCGTTCGGTAAATAATACTTCCTTGTTCATGTCGGTCTTTAGTAAATGTGTCGGGTTATCACTATCAGAGCTAACTTTAAAGTGTTTTATGCGAAGTCATTATACAAAACTTTCTTAAAGGTAGTAAAAAGGTTATTAAAGACTGCTGGTGATTAGGATGTTGGTCGATAAGTATCTTTGCATGATGCAATTACGCCTATGTGCTTTTCAATCGGTCATTGTTTAATTTTTATTGTTCCGCTCTTATATAAGTCTAAAGCTTTTTGCAAAATGTTTTCAATTGTCTTTATAGGCAAATCTTGGTTTGGATTAACTCTAAGAATTTTCATTCGTGAACGCGCACCTTCTTCCAATTCGGGGTAGTCAAGATATTTTCCTTCTACCATAAGAATATACGGCTCGTCCGTCTTTTTATCGATCCACAAATAGCAAAACATTTTTTTCTTATAGCAGAAGCAAGGCATTCCCCACTTCTGCGTTTCGGTAATATTTGTGTCTTGGCCAAGAATAATACTTCGTAACGCAAGTAAGCTGCTCTTGTTTGGCTCTTCTTTATTCAGATAGTAATTATGAAGTTCCTCCACCATTTTATTGCTAACTACTTCCAATACTTAGGATATTTACGTTTAGAATGAATGTTGTTAAAAATTAAAGCTACAACAACTAAAATTAATGAACCAGATAATACGGGATTTATTAGAAACTTCCAAGATGCTCCAGCCAAAATAATTACTAATGGATCTGCTCCAGCGGGAGGATGAGTTGTTTGGGTTAGTTGCATGATAAAAATGGCAAGACCAACTCCGATAGCCAGGGAATACCAGGAATTACCCAAAATGGAATAGCATAAAACACCTATTAAGCTTGATATAAGGTGTCCACCTAGAATATTTCTTGGTTGTGCCAGGGGACTATCCGGAACTCCGAACGCAAGTACACAGGATGCACCAAAGGGAGCCATAATAAGCGGAATCGATGTCCTTTCGGATAATACTGCTATAATAGAAATTGCTAGCAATCCTCCGAGACCTGAGTAAAACGAAAACTCCAGAGTGTTACGTGCCGGACTTTTGTCCGCTGTTTTAAACTTTAAAAGGTAATTTTTCATACTTATTGGAATGGAATAATTAAAAAGGTGCGTCCTGCTGCAAAACTACTGTCTTTGGTATATCGCTTATGGTAGGTTTGACGGATCCAATGGTACTATTCAGGGATTTTTTATCAGGTGACCTACATTTTCCCAGACACGTTTCTAAGTCCAAAACCTTTCATCACAACTGCATCACCGTATTTTCAACTTACAAATAATCTTCATAGATTCGAGCAAACAAAGGAAATTCCAGTATTCTTAAATTTAAACATTACCATTATCACAAGGAAATGAACGACAATCTTATTACCCTACCTGACGGCTACGAATTGATACACAAAGAATCAACGAGTATCAATTTCTCAATGCCTTCTGATCTACAAACAGGAAGTTTGCTACGAACATTAGTGACTAGTAAGCCGAATGGGCAATTTCTAGAACTTGGTACGGGGACTGGCCTTTCTCTTTCCTGGATAGTGGAGGCAATGGATAAAAATTCTCGTGTAACATCAATTGACAATAGCGAAGTTTATTTGGCGATAGCAAAAAAGCATTTTCAAAATGATTCCCGGGTATGCATCGTTTGCGAAGATGGAAACAGTTGGATTAAGAACAATCAGGATAAGAAGTTTGATCTCATATTTGCCGACGCCTGGCCAGGGAAATATGAAATGTTAGACGAAACTATAGAATTACTGAAGACTGGTGGAATATATGTTATTGATGATATGCTTCCGCAATCAAACTGGCCTGAGGGGCACCAAAAAAACGTTGATCGTTTAGTGTCCTACCTGGCAGGCCGAGACGATATTAGATTAACCAAAATGAATTGGTCGACGGGCCTAATCATCGTTGTCAAAATATAACCCAAATAGGAGAGTACTAAATGGCTTCTTAAAGCCCCCGAGTCATAACCATCTGAACTCCCATGTTCTATCGTTAAAACCACATTTACGCATTACGTAAATATGCTATATTCGAGCAGGTAACAGCAGATAGGCTTAGGCTACTCCTTACCTGCAACCTTAAAACTCTTTTAACCCAAATGTTGGATATTCTTAAAAAACATATAGAAAAGTTCGTACACGTTTCTGATGATGAATTTGACGAAATAAAAAAGTTCTTTGATACCAAGCAAGTAGGTAAAAAAGAAAACTTACTAGAGGAAGGCCAAATTTGCAAACATCATTACTTTGTATTAACAGGCTTGCTGCGGAAGTTTTTTATCAACGAAAAAGGGACAGAACAAACCACTGAATTTGCGATTGAAACCTGGTGGCTTACCGACAACTTTGCCTACGAAAACAAAATGCCCTCAGATTTTTATATTCAAGCTGTAGAGCAATCTACGATACTTTATATAACACAAGACAATCAGGAAAAACTACTAAAGGCATTTCCGATAATGGAACGGTATTTCCGGTTTGTATACCAGCGGGCTTTTGCAGCGGCTCAAAGACGAATCCAATATCTTTTTTCGTTTTCGAAAGAAGAGTTTTATGCCCAGGCTGTTAGAAATCATCCCGAATTTGTACAACGTGTTCCCCAGTACTTAATCGCCTCCTATCTGGGATTCACACCAGAGTATTTAAGCGAGATCCGTAAGAGGTATATTTCTTAAACCAGTTTAAGTTTTTCCGTTTTAGCATTTTTCAATTTTGTATTCAACAATTCAAAAAGAAATAAAATGCAAAAACGATTTAACATTAAAGCAGTAGCTCCAAATGCTCTGAAAGCAATGATTGGTTTAGAAACCTATCTTTCACAGTGTTCTATCTCTAAAACAACTAAGGAACTCATTAAAATCCGTGCTTCCCAAATAAATGGTTGTGCGTTTTGTATTAATATTCACACGCAAGACGCAATTAAAAGTGGCGAAACTAACCAACGTATTTTCTTGCTAAATGCCTGGAAAGAAGTTGAGGGTGTTTTTACGGAAGAGGAAAAGGTTGTGTTGGCAATAACGGAAGAGATAACGTTGATCCATCAAAAAGGATTAACAGAGGAGACCTACACAAAGGCCTTACAGTTTTTTAGCGAAACCCAGATTGCTGATATTATAATGGCAGTTACTACCATCAATCTCTGGAACAGGATTGTGCTAAGCACACACTTATTAATAGGGGAAAGCCTTGCTTAAGCTACTTAAAAGAGATCGCAAGTGGTCTAACTTGCGATCTCTTTTGCAAGAAAGATGATATGTGTTTTTTGCTTTAGCCAAACAGAGACCTCTTCTTTAACCATTTACGAACAGGTTCATCGTACCATTTAAATGCGGCGTACGCTAACACAACCGAGCCTATTAGAATTAGTAATGCATAGGGCGAGGCTTGCAGCAGGGTGATTCCTTTATTATTACTGATCCAGGCTACGTAAAAATAAACAAGCGGATAATGTACCATGTAAAGCGGTTAGGGAATATCACTTAGAAACTTACATGATTTGTTTTCATTTGCTCCTTGTTTTCATATTTCACTGATGTGTAGCTTAAAGTTCTAACACATAAACATTTACAAGCTCATGAGTATAAAAATTAATTTATTATATTAGATACCGAATTTTACTTATCACAATGGTTAATTCCAAAACAAATTTTATCTCTGATAAAATAGGGCAAATCTTTTCCGGCTCATATCTTGCATTCATTGGTTTTGCTTTTATTTTGTTTTCAAGCGGCTGCAATCATTACTACTATGCTCCGAGTTCAAATTTTACACCTTTATTCACTGAAAAGGACGAGCTGAGTTTCAATCTGCATGATAGTCTTGGGTGGGAACATGCGGGCGGTGAATTTCAAGGAGCCTGGGCGTTTGGAAAACATACTGCTGTTATGGCGAGTATCTTTAGCGCAACCGCAGAAGAGGGGACAGTTGAAACGTCGAATACTACTGAAGGCAATGAAAGCAAAGACTGGGGCGATGGGACGTACTACGAAGGGGCGTTTGGATATTTTACCGCATTAACTAAGGGAGAGTCTTACAGGAAAGGCGTGTTCGAAATTTACGGCGGGGTTGGAAAAGGGAATGTCACTAATAGCTTTGGTCTGTATCGAACAATAGAAAACTCTTTTACGAAAGTTTTTGTACAACCTAGCCTGGGATACAAGAGCAAAGTTTTTGACCTGGCGTTTTCAGGAAAATTAAGCTTTGTTGATATAGGTTTCAAGGGAAGCTCGAGGGGGTACCCAAGTCTTGAGAGTGACTTGAACGATTTGCAATTTGTACAGGCCCATCCGAAAAGCTTAATGTGGGAGCCAGGGTTGGTAGCAGAGTTGGGTTGGTTGCCAATAAAGGTAAAAATGCAGTTAACACGATCAATAAATCTCACCTATTCTGAATACCCTCAAGACAATTTTATTTTCGCAATAGGGGTCAATGCGAGATTTAATGTAACGAAACAAAGACTGGTTGGAGGAAAGTAATACTAATCCTCCTTTTCCAGACCTCGTCCTGTTTTATGTTGTAGTTCATCAATTTTTTTTGAGGCTTCCGCTTTTGTCAGGTCATCTTCCAGTTCTTCTCCAGCCTCTGCTGCAAGAGTCTTTAAGTAAGATTCCTGGGCTCCTGTTAAGGGTTCATTTCCAGTTGTCCAATCATCTGGATCTTTTATGGTATTGGATGCCTTCTGGTTTTCTTTTTTATTCTCTTCCATCTTTCTATTCGTTTTCAAAAACAACTTGGTGTTGGCCCAATTGTTTGCCTATCGTATCCAAATTATATAAGATTCACCCTTTATTCTTAAAGCCTTCACTTGATGTAAATCTCTGCCAGCAGTGATGAAGATCAATCTTTTAATTAGACTGCCACCTTACTTTAGTAGTATCAAAAAAGGAGTTGTTATGAAAACCAAGACTAACTTTTCAGGAGCTGTATTAGTACTATATTTTCTTTTTGCCATTTGCTTTGTAATTCATTTTATTAAAACTGGCAAGGCCTATTAATAGTAATGGTTGACCACCAACACCCTGGCTGTTAGGAATAATCACTAAAACTATTCCTGAGTTAAAAGGGTTTTATGATAAAAAAGGAGGTCAATATGTTACGTAGTATTCTCAGTTTGCGCAATTTCTCCATACGGGCTACAGACGGCGAGATTGGTAAGGTTAAAGACTTTTACTTCGATGATCAGGCCTGGACCTTGCGTTATTTAGTAGTTGAAACAGGCAACTGGTTAATGGGTAGAAAGGTTCTTATATCAACCGCTGCACTTCATGCTCCAGATTGGGACAATCGCACTTTTCCTGTTGATCTTACAACAGATCAGGTTAAGCACAGTCCCGATATAGACACTGAAAAGCCTGTTACAAGAGAGCAGGAAACGGATTTGCACAATCACTATTCATGGCCCCTGGATCGCGGAGGAATAGGGTTCCTGACAACAGGGATGGTTGGAGGTGTAATTGCTCCCGATATTCCATTTGAGGAACGGATTGCTATGGAAGCACATAGGGGTGAAACTCGGGAAGAAAGCCCCAGGCATCTTCGAAGCTTTAAGCATTTAACAGATTTCAGCGTTAGGACTTCTGAAGATAACATTGGCGAGCTTCACGACTTTCTGCTAAATGATAACGATTGGAGTATTCCGTATATGGTTATTGAAGCAGGAAACTGGTATTCTGGAGACAAGCTTCTAGCGCCTACCAAATTTGTTGACAGAGTAGAGTGGGAGGGTATGTCGGTAAATTATTTGAAATCTACCGCGTCTTTAAGAAATGCTCCTGAATTTGATTATGATCAGCTTGATAGGGAGGATTTCATCTCAACATATGAAAACGCCAATTCTAATCCCGAAAGTAACTCCGGCAGTAATTACTAAGGCTACTAAGAGGGGCGAACAACTACTTGCCCCTTTTCTGTTATTTTACGAGTTGCCTGTTTTCTCTATTCTATTCTTTTTTCCGGCTGAGTAAAAGTACTCCTATCACCACAAGGGTTGTTCCTATCACCTGTTCTGTTAGAAACTTTTCACCTAGGAAATAATGTGCCTGAATGATAGTGGAGACAGGGCCGATGCTTGAAATAATAGCGACATTGTTAGATCCGATCCTTTTAATCGCTGCAGAAAGCATAAAGGATGGTATTACAGTTGCAATAACGCCTAAAGCCAAACCATACCCCCATAAATCGCCATTCTGTTGCAGTATAGTATAGTTGCCTCTTATAAGGTAATGAATAAAGATTCCAGCGGTAGCTGCTATCATCGCATAGGCTGTGAACCTGGGTGCTCCTATTTGAGGAATAATCCGGCCACTACCAACTATGTAAATAGAATAAGTGATTGAACAGACAAAAATCAGAAAGCTACCCCAAAGGAAGTTAGGATTTGTTGTATCCACCTTTAACTCCGCAAAGTAAGCAAACACTACTCCGATATACGTAAGCAGGAGTGCAATCTTCTGGTTTCGATTAATTTTCTGCTTGAAAAAAAGACCATTTATAAGAACAATAAACGTGGGATAGAGAAATAAAATAAGCCTTTCAAGGCCAGCTGAAATGTATTGAAGTCCGATGAAATCGAACAAGCTGCTGAGGTAATACCCAAAGATTCCCAGGATTACAAGATAGCACCACTGTCTGGAGCTCAACTGAGTATTTGATTTTTGCTTGTTAATCAGAAAGGCAGCAATGGCATAAAATGGAAGAGAGAACACCATCCGTAAGGTAAGGAGTGAAAGCGCATCAACCTTTATATGATTAAAAGCGAGCTTCACCATTATTGCTTTTGTCGAGAATAAAACTGCACCGACAAAAGCAATCAGAAATCCTGTTAGTGTTAAAGGTTCCTTATTGTTCATTTAATATTCCCTGTTTCTAAAACCTGCAAAGGTAGGTTGATAGCAAAGGTAATATTCCAATTCAGGTTTAAGCTTTTAACAGGATTTCTATAAACAGTATTAGCCTTCAACAAAACCTTGTTTCGCTAATTGCACATGGATCTTGTCAAGAATTTTCTTTTCGTCAAAAGGTGTAACGATAAGATGGTTCAGGACTCGCTCCTTGTTTGAATCCATATCCGAGACAAGGATGATCGGCACCGATTTCTGATAGGTACTTAATTTCAAATACTCCAGTGTTTCCCGGTTTCGCAATCTCCAATTGGAAATATGTAGCAAAATAAGGTGAGGTGTAAAATTATGTATGAAATTGTGGATATCTGAATATCGTGTACAGGTAAAGGTTTCGTAACCTTCAAACGTTAAAAATAGGTCCAGCGACTCCCTCATCGCCAAATCCTCGGCTACAATTAAAATTCTCGCACTCATGTTTTTCAATAGATAAGATGAAGCAATTTACATGCCTGTACTGAACAATCCTAATAGTTGGTCAGGTTTTACTAGTCTTTTATCCCGAATAAGGGAATGTTACCATACAATTTGATGATGAATGTGGTAGATGAAAATCTGGATTTGGTACGAAAACCAAATCCAGTGTTGATAGTAGGTAGTGGTAACTAAAGGCGTCTGCCCATGCATATACTGCCTTTCATTCCGATGTAGGGCCCAAAATTTTCAATTTTTGCAAATCCGTATTTTCTGAATAATTGAAGTGCCTGATGCTGAAGCTCTCCCGTTTCTAATACCAATGCTTCTAAATTCAGCTCTTTTGCCCATTCAATTATTTCTTCCATCAATCCCGAGCCAACATTTAAGCCTCTGAAATAGGGACTTACAAATACTCGCTTAACTTCCGCCGTAGCGTCATTAATTAATTTGAAACAACCTCCTCCGATAGTTATCCCTCCAATAGAAGCGAGCACAACCGTATCAAGTTCTGCCACCGAAATATCTATATCGTATCTGTATCCCTGGTGATTGTAAATAGCTTGGAGGTTTTCATCAAGCTCCTTGATTAAATCGCTGAATTTTTTGTCTTTTCCTGTTGTTCTAAGGAATTCTGTTGTTGTTTCTAGTTCCGTCTGGGTGCTTTTGTGAAAATTCACCTTTTCTTCAATCATTTTGTCTTGTTTTGTTCTTGTTTTGTACTAAAGTACATAAAAAAAGACAAAAAATCTACTTAATTTATATTAAATGATATTGTTTATTGAATTTTTAGTAATGTATCGGTGGTTGTTTTATTGATATGTTCCTCTAATCTAATGAATCCATATCGTATCCTCCTGTACAGTCCAGGCAGGCATTAGAAAATGCATCATATGCTTCATAAGCAGCACCTGGTTTACCGAATAAAGTAATTATACGGTCAACTCTTATCAGGACTCCTGAATGGAGTGTTATAAACACGCCGGAACCAGATTCGGAGAGGGTTTTAATAATACCCTTTTCGGAGCAAACGGAACTATCATCGCAGAAATAAAAAATGCTTCCCGAAGTTTCTTTTATTATTTCTTCCTCAATTACTTCCCGGTAAACCCATTCAACGGGCGTATAGCTTGTTTCCATAATGAAGATTCTTTAATGATATATAACTGACAGGCAGAGGTTAGGTTTCTAAAAGGACCTTTTATATGTTCAACAGTTATTCTCTGTTAGGCAGATTTCTACCTACTGCACCTTTTTGGAATTTCATAGATAAATCACCTTTTAATAAAAATTTTTCTGATGAGAGGTGATAATTTATCTTGAACTTGCACTTATAAGAAAACTCGAAGCAAAATGGAGGAATTTGTAAATCAGAAGCACGCCATAGACGTCCGGGAAAATAGACTTTTAGCTTTATACAAAGAGGCATTTCCTATGGTAGCAAAGTTTATTAGCAGGAGGGGAGGTGGTTTTGATCAGGCAAAAGATATTTTTCAGGACGCACTTGTAATATGGTATGAAAAAGCCGCCTGTAACGAGGGAAAGCTTATTTCTGACAAGGCGTACGTGTTTGGGATAGCAAAGCATTTATGGCTTAGAGCCTTTGGGTCCAATGGTTTTAACTCAGATCTTAAGACTGACTTGTTTCCAGAAATTGAAGACTTTCAGGATGAAAGCTTTTCTTCGGGGCGCCTGTTGGCTCTGTTGGAGTATTCCGGACAAAAGTGTTTACAGCTTCTGAAGTCATTCTATTACGATAGGTTTAGCATGTTAGAAGTCGCCCAAACCTTTGGATTTAAAACGGAACGATCAGCTACCGTACAAAAATATAAGTGTCTTGAAAAGGTAAGAGATACAGTTAAGGAAAAAGCATTACAATATGAGGACTTCCTTGAATGAAATAAAGTATATTGATGACCATCTTCAGGGAAAGTTGGCAGTCGAGGAAGAACTTCTTCTAGAGGTAAGGAAAATCATTGATCATTCTTTTGCCTCAAATGTGGTAGCGCAGCAAAATAGTCATCACCTGATCCGGGAATATGGAAGAAAAATGCTGCGACAGGAAATAGAATCTATTCACCAGAAATTATTTACTGAAAAAGAACACAGTGGCTTCCGGAGCTTGATCTCCTCTTTATTCCCAAAAAGATAATATCCCATTATTTCCATTTCTTAAAATGCGAAATTTTTCGCCTGGCCGTGGTATGTCCTTTTATTACCGAAAAGTATCAATAGCAATAGATTATGAAAACAGAAAAAGAAGAATTTAGAAATTATGCTCTTAAGCACCATCGTATTAATAGCCTGACCGTAGATAGTTTTATTTCCCGAGTTGAGAAAAGCCGGTTGGCAGTTGGAATGACACCTTACATAGTGGAGGAGCGCCAATTGAATGTAGCACAAATGGATGTGTTTTCCAGGCTTATGATAGACCGTATAATATTTCTTGGCGATGCCATAGATGATAGAGTAGCCAATATAATACAAGCTCAACTGCTATTTCTTCAATCAATTGACACCAAGCGAGATATTCAGATCTACATCAACTCGCCAGGTGGTGTTGTTTACGCAGGGCTGGGTATCTATGATACCATGCAATATATTACGCCAGATGTAGCTACAATTTGTACGGGCACAGCGCTTTCTATGGGATCTATCTTATTATGTGCGGGGGCTCCTGGAAAAAGAGCTGCTCTTCCCCATGCCCGGGTTATGATTCATCAACCACTTGGAGGTGTGCAGGGACAGGCATCGGATATTGAAATCACGGCAAGAGAGGTTCTAAAGCTGAAGCAGGAACTTTATCAAATCTATGTAAAACACACCGGTTTGGATTACCAGACCATTCATGATGCCGCAGATCGCGATTATTGGATGATTGCCCGGGAAGCTAAAGATTTCGGCTTAATAGATGAGGTTCTTGGAGGAATAGAGGACGCTATTGTGGCATCCTAGTCCATCTGTTACAAGTTTTCAATACCCAGGCATTTGTCTTTGAAATTTTTCCAGTGTAACATCATGATTACTGCGGGATTAAAATAAAAGCATAGTTGTAGTTTTGTGGCTAAATGAAAGCAGCTTGTGTAAACATACACACACTGAAGCAAACTTAAATCTTGCTCACAAGATTGCTTTCATTGCCTCAAAACTAGCTTTCAATGAAAAAGACTGTACTAAAATTTCAGTTTTCTGTATTCCTATTGCTTTTTCTTTCGGGAACAACCTTTGCACAGTCTGCTTATACTGTTAAAGGCGTTGTTCAGGATACCGCGGGGAACTCTTTACCAGGAGCAATTATTCGTCTCATTAATGGTAAAGACAGTGTATCTACCTCTACTGATCTTAATGGTGGATTCGTGTTAAATAACGTCAAGTTCTTAAGCTTTCAACTAAAGGCAGCTTATATTGGTTTTAAAAATACCACACGACCGGTGAATAACACTAAGGGAGAAAAAGTGCTTGTTATCCCGACTATAAAATTGAGAGAGAATTCTAATACGCTTAGGGAAGTCGTGATTTCCGGAACTCCGCCCATAAGGATTAAAGAAGACACTGTTCAGTTTGATGCAAAAGCATTTAAAGTAAGGGATGGCGACGCTGTAGAGGAGATGATTAAAAAACTTCCTGGACTTACTGTTGACAAGGATGGAAAGGTAACAGCTCAGGGAAAACCCATAACCAAGATCCGTGTAAATGGTAAGGATTTTTTTGGCTCTGACGTTGCTACTGCCATACAGAACTTACCCGCTGATATTGTTCAGAACTTACAGGTAATTGACGACTATGGTGATCAGGCTAAAGTGACCGGAATAAAAGCAGATGAGCCTGAGAAGATCTTAAATATCAATATACAGCCTGACAAAAAGAAAGGATATTTCGCAAGAGGAACGGGTGGAATGGGTAATGAAGGAAGGTACATTGCCAGTGTTAGGGGAAATGCGTTTAAGGGTGAAAGGCAAGTTTCTTATGACCTTTCATTGAACAACACCAACATAAGAGGCGGAAATGGTAATGGGATAACCAATAACAGAAGTGTCGGTCTTAATTATAAGAACGAGTGGGGTAAGAAGGTAAATGCCGATTGGAGTTACCGTTTTAATAATAGTGATAATAACACGATTTCTTCAAGTTATCAGCAGACTTTTTATAGTGGATTTACAAGAATAGTTGATGCAAATAATAACAATAACACGATCAACCGTAATCACGAATTCTCGGGGAATGTTGAATTAAAATTCGATACACTAAACTACTTGAAGGTATCGCCATTTGTGAGCTTCAATAACGGAGATAATTCCAATGGAGGGAATAATAACACCATTAATAATAGAGATACCATCAGCATAAGAAGGACGTTTAATCAGGCTGCAAATTCTTTTTCGCGAAATATTGGCTCCAATTTCTTCTTCAACCACAAGTTTCTGAAGCCTGGCCGAAATGTTAGTTTTTGGGCAAGCGCGGCTTATAATAAAGGAGATAACGACCGCGATTCAAGGAATGATGATGTAAAAGATTCCCTTGGTTTTGTCTCTTATGCCAGACAATATCAATACATAGAGAATTTCAATGATAACTTTAGAGTTAATGCTAATGTAACTTATTCGGAGCCATTATCTAAAGCAACTTTTCTTGATCTGAGGTATTTTTACAATTATTCAAATACTAAGAATGGTCGCGACTTAAGTGATATTAATCCTTCTACAGAAGAAAAAGTTTTCAATGAACAGCAAAGTAATAATTACAACTACCAGTTTATTACTAACAGGATTGGTTTCAATTTAAGGCACGTTAAGCAGAAATACAATTATTCAATTGGAGTTAACGCCCAACCTGTAACATTAAAAGGAAACGACCTCACACGAAATATTAGAACATCGAAAGAAACGTTTAATTGGATACCTTCTGGTCGTTTCGTTTATAAGTTCACGAAACAGAAATCATTAACAGCGAATTATTTCGGTCGGAGTAGTCAGCCTGGTTTTAATCAATTACAACCTATTGTAGACAGTACTAATCGCAATAATATAGTAGTTGGAAATAGTCAGCTGGATCCTGAATTTAATCATACTGTTAATGTGGAGTACAATCAGTCTGACTGGAAGAAAGGTAATATGTTCTTCGCAAACTTTAACTACAACCAGATTGACAATAAAATAGTAAACACACGTACTTTTGATCCCACCAGCTTGAGGCAGTATACCACTTATGTAAATACTGATGGGTTTTACTCTCTTCGTGGAAATTACTCTTACGCCATCCCTTTTGATGAAAGGAAATATACAGTCACTTTTTATGGAGGTGGAAATTTTAGTAATAATGTTGGCTTCAATAACGGCCTGAAGAATATTGCGAAAAACTATGTTGCTGATCAGGGAATCAAATTCAGATTGGATATTAAAGATATAATGGATACTGAATTTAATACCAATTATTCGTTCAATACAACAGAGTACTCTTTACCTAATCTCGATGACCGGACCACTAACCGTTATAATTTTAGCATAGAAGGAAGGAATTATTTTTTCAAAGACCTGACCCTGGGTTATTCGATCAATAAAACAATCAATAAAGGGTTTAGCTCTGGAAATCCTAATCCATCTATCCTTAACCTTTATACGGAATATCGCTTTCTTAAAGGGAATATGGGTGCGTTAAGATTCTATGCCTTTGATTTGTTCAATGAGAATACAGGTATTAGCAGGGATGTATTTGGTGATGAAATAATTGACAGCCGTAGTAACAGGCTTGGAAGATATTTCCTAATGTCGTTTGTACTAAGAGTTAGGAAGTTCGGCTAGCGGGCTGATTTATTAAAACGACTTTAAATTATAGAGGGCTGCCGTTTGACAAGGGCAGCCTTTCTTGTTATTGGGCCTTTGCTTAATTCGGAAAAAGAAGGTCAAAGTCTTGATCTTTATCGACTTTGATAAAACTAATTAATAAAGTTTTTCTTAATTTAATACTAACAATAATTATTAAACCTGCTCCATGTCTTCCCTGAATAACATCTGTGTTAACGTCTGTCGGCACCACAACAGAGCTTCCTGTAAAGTAGTGTTTTTCCTGTTTTACATTTTGCCTCAGATCTGCGGTTTAGGATTAGTTAAAGCTCAAAACGCAGACACTGCAAGTTTAAGACAGATGGTAGAGATTGTAAATCGTTTTACAGAAGAGCAAGCTGCGGAGAAATTGTATGTTCACACAGATAAAGAAAGTTATAATACGAATGATACCTTATGGTGCAAGACCTACCTGTTTAATGCTGCATTCCTTTCGTCCACAAGCAAGAGTGGAATTATGTACATGGAAATTGCCAATGATAGCAACAGGGTGGTGAAACGAATCATGCTTCCTGTTTATCTGGGACTTTCGGTGGGGCAGATTCCCCTGTCTGAAAATGAATTTCCACAAGGATGGTACACCTTAAGGGCCTATACCAATTGGATGAGGAATTTTAGCGAGAGCGCTATCTACTCTAAGCCGTTTTATGTAAGTACAATCTCGGCGAAAGTCTGGTCCATTAATTTAAGAACAAGAACAGATGAAGGGCTTCAAAAAGAAAAATTACAACTTCAGTTTAAAATAGATCAGCTTGACAGGGTACCGGTAGGATTACGAGAATTACAACTTAGTTTGAGTAATAAGAACAAGACTGTTGCAAAGCGTAAAGTGCAAACCAATGCAGAGGGGGAGTTAGATCTTACTTTTGATCTGGATGCAAAAGCTGAAGCTGGAAAGCTAGCAGTGACAATTGAAGACCTGCGAAAGGGAGAGGGAAACAGGAAGCTAATAATCCCTTTACGTATTGGAAAAGGAAATGATATAGATTTACAATTCTTACCTGAAGGAGGGAAGCTGGTGGCAGGATTACCAGGCCGTGTTGCTTTTAAAGCTGTATCTCAAGAAGGATTGGGGGTTGTTGTAAAAGGCATAATATATGATAGTAAATCACGGGAAGTTGCAATAATAAATGGATCACCGAAGGGGATGGGGGTATTTCAATTGACACCGGAAGCTGGCGAAATTTATTGGGCAAAGGTTGACAAGCCTGAAGGCTTAGCTAAGAAGTTTATGTTACCTGGAGTTGAGGTAAAGGGCATTAATTTTAGTGTAGATAATCCTCTTGAAAGCGATACGTGCTCAATAAGCATCAATGCCAGTGCGGAATTAGTGGAGGCAAATGCACGATACTATCTGATGGGAGAAGCTCGGGGAATAATTTGTTATGCCTCATCCTTCATTCTTAATAAAACCAGTTCGAAATTTCAAATTGATAAAAAGAATTTTCCGCAGGGTATCGTTCGATTTACTTTGGCAGGGGCAGATAAGACTGTTCTGAATCAAAGGCTAATATTCGCGGATCATAAAGACAATATTACTTTTAATATTGAGACAAGTAAGAAAGTCTTCAAGCAGCGAGACAGTGTCACCCTTGCGATAAAAGCGGTCGACAAAGGAGGTGCGCCCCTGGTTGGGAGTTTCTCACTAGCTGTAACAGACGATGTTTTGTATCAGCAGGAAAAGTCGCAAGCCTCGATGATTTCACATATACTGCTGGAGTCTGAATTGAAAGGTCATTTAGAAGAGCCCGGCTATTACTTAGTGGGAAGCTTCGATCTGCAGAGGTGGAAAGAGCTTGATCTGTTGTTACTTACGCAGGGCTGGGGTTCATACGACTGGACTAAAGCTTTTCAACCTCCAACTATACCTAAATTTGCAGCAGAACCAGAATTTACAGTAAAAGGGAGAATCACGAACCTGGTTAATAAGCCAGTACAAGGTGCTAATGTTTTACTGGTCTCGAAGAAGCCTTTCGTCTTTAAAGATACCTTAACCAATAACCTGGGTAGCTTTACCTTTCGCGGGATAACTCATGCAGATTCGGCAGCATATTTCATTCAAGTTAAAAATAAGAAAGGTAAAAACTCAGCCGCAGAAATCGAAGTAGAATCTTTTGTTCCACCTGTATTTACCTCAAACAGTTCTTCAAAGATGCCATGGTTTCTAAATATAGATTCCATTAAAATGGAGGCGGCAAGAAAGCAGGTCCAGTTGCGCAACGAAGGCCTGAAGACTGGAAATAAGCTGCTAAAAGAAGTTGTTATAAAAGCAAAAAAGGTAGTTAAAGACTCTAAGAACTTAAATGGCCCGGGGGAAGCTGACGTTATTATTGATGAAAAAGAATTGGAAAATCAGGGTAGAACAACTCTGCTGCAGTTGTTGGAAAAAAATGTGAAGGGATTCTCAGTTAGAACTACAAAAACAGGAGATCGTTTCTTTGCAATTAATGGTAATTTCCTTCATGTGATTATTGATGGAGTAAACACAGAATTTTTTTATTCCGGGGCTGAGCCTATCTATGAATTCTTCAAGCAGTATTTTGATTACTACGATGCTTCTGAAATCAAAGGTATTGAGGTAATGAGCAGTGGCGGCTATCAAATGAAATATTCAAGCGCTTTTTTACACCCATTAGTAGACCCCTTTGCTCAATCGTTCGTGGAAATAACAACCCGTGGAGGTGTAGGTCCTTTTCTCAAAAAAACTACCGGCACCTTTTTGTACAAGCCCCTGGCATTTATTCAGCCCAAATCTTTTTATTCTCCTAAATATTCTCCGGTTTCAAATCCTGATATGACCGATATTCGCTCTACTGTTTTTTGGGCTCCAAATATAATTACTAATCAGAACGGCGAGGCTCAGGTATCTTTCTATACCTCTGATAATATTGGTCGTTATTCCATCATTATTGAAGGCTCTGACATGAACGGAAAAATAGGAATAGGTCGAGCCGTGATCAATGTCGTCAAGTAGAAAAAGCATTCTGATGATCACATTGCTTTTCTTACTTAATCTTGAATTGGAGCAAGGACCTGGCGCCGTTTATTCCTCGGTCTCTTTTAGCAATAACACAGGTTTGCTTGAGTTTTGTGTTAGCGCCTGAGTAATGCTGCTATGGGTTAAACGATAGAAAAAGCTGTGTTTTCCAGGTAAGGCGATTACGACCTGAACCGGATTGCTTTCAGCAAATTCCAGGATACCGTCAACTATATTATCGTTTGAGGAGTAATTGAGATTGTAATCATGATCCTTCAATAATTCCTCTATGCTAGCCTCGATCTCTTCCTTGCTGCCTGGTTGAATTGGTTTCGAGCTTACATTCAGTAGTTCAAGCTTTACCTCTTCCTGACTTTCAATTGCTTGCAATCCACTAAGTAACTCCAAATTAGAAAGATCCTTAAAATTGCAGGGAACAAGCACGTTCTTTATGGTTTGGTACTTACAAGCCGACGGGACAACCAATACCGGAACAGGGCTGGATTTTGCGATAGATATTACTTCATCACCAATAGGACTTTCTTCATCTTCACTGTCACTTCCGGCAATAATTACATCGGGTTGTACTGTTACAATTGCTTGGTGGACAGCCCTCAATAACGAAAAATTACTCGTAGCATACTTTACAACGGTATCAGGACCGGCAAAGGCCTGCAGTTTTTCAGCTATTTCCTGAAGCTCCAGCTCAGCATTATGGTGCTGTTCAACAGGTTCATCTGTATTGGTTTGAGAAAATGAATCAAATATGGTCAGCTCTAATGCCTGTAATATAAACACCTTTTCAGTCTTCATCTGCTTCAATAAATGGCAGGCGTATTCTATTGTGTTTCTTGAAGTTGAAGAAGAATCAAAAGGGATGAGAATGGTTTTCATTTAATAAGAAATATCTATTTAACAGTACGCCATACGCTTTGTTCCAAAGGAGGTAGTACAATTGAGTGCACAAGTTTTTGTGCAAATATGTGATTAATTACTTTAATCAATCCTATTTATCCCGTTAATATTCCTTTAATCCTTCAGGTCTAAAACCAGCTATGGCTTGTTATTTGAGATGTTAGGGCATGGAAGACAGGATAGGAATGATTGAATTACCGGAAACAGAGCCGGGGGCTGAGGTAAAACCATTCAAGCTTTGGAAACCCCGAAGAGTAGTATTCAACGCTGAGACACTGCAACTTCCTTATGGTAAAGAATTGTTACAGCGAATCGATGACCTTCATTTAAAGGTAGACATAAGTAAGAACAATCGTGTTACTGGCTTGAAGGGAAAAACCGAAAGAGAGACTTACCAGATAGCCAAGTCTACAATGGCGGTAGTTGTTGCTCCCCCAAGTGCCTTTAGATTACGGCCAATACCACCTTCTGCCGACTGGCAATTTCATTTAGCAGAAGGATGTCCTGCTCATTGCCAATACTGCTACCTGGCAGGAAGCCTTTCTGGTCCGCCTGCGATAAGGGTGTTTGCAAACCTTCCTGATATCTTGGAGAATCTGAGGAATTATATTGATCCTGAAAAGCTTACAACATTTGAAGCAAGTTGCTATACCGATCCTTTGAGTCTCGAGCATCTTACCGGAGGACTTGCCAGGACCATCAACTTTTTCGGAGGCATAAGTAATGTCCAGCTGAGGTTTGTGACAAAATTTGATGCTGTAGATCCGCTTTTATCTCTTTCCCATAATGGAAACACCCGTGCACGGATAAGCTTGAATGCCACTTCTGTAGCACGAAAACTTGAAAGTGGTACTCCTAATATCGCAGCAAGGATTAATGCACTGAGGAAGCTAGCCTTACCAAAGATAGATGGGGGTGGAGGATATCCCGTTGGAGTAGTATTGGCACCTATTATGCCTATCCCAAATTGGAAAGAAGAATATACAAGTTTATTAGATCATCTTCAGGCTTCCATTGATTTTGCCTGTGACCTAACATTTGAGCTAATTACCCACCGGTTTACTCCGGGCTCGAAAGATATTCTCTTAAAGTGGTATCCTAATACAACTCTCGAGATGGATGAGGGGCTAAGGATTGTGAAAAAGAACAAGTTTGGTGGTACAAAGTATGTCTACCCCAAAGAGATGATGAAGGAATTGAAGGAGTTTTTTTATAATGAGATTCCAAGCCGCTTTCCTCAATCCAATATACTCTACTGGACCTAACTTGCTAAGGAGTGGAAAAAATCATTCCATCGAAAATGTCCTTAATTCTATATTTGCCCTTGCTATGACAGATTTTAAGGTTGAATTTGAAAATCGTTTTTACACCACATTTTTAGAAAGCAGTGAGGTAACGCCAGAGCGTGTTGAAGTGAAAGTTATTATGTATGGTACTGTTTACGCCATTTGGAAAGATAAAAATACAGGTAAATGGAATAACCATATCAGCAAATTTGAGTTAAGTCTTGGATTACTAAAAGCTGTTGGTGAGAAGCTTGATGAGCTTCTGAAACTGTAAGGCTTTTAAGAACCAAATTAAATTTTCCAACCTGTTCCCGATTGCAATGTTTAGCTTTGCGATAAACGTAGCTAAAGAAAATGCAAATTGGTTTATATAATAATTTAAGTGTTTTGGGTAAAAATGCAGAAGGTCTGGTTCTTTCAGATGGAACAGATACAGCCCTGCTGCCTTTTCACCAGGTAAAAGAAGATATCGCAATTGGAGAATCTCTTTTCGTTTTTGTGTATCACAATAAAGAAGGCAAGCTTGTTGCAACTTTAGACCGGCCTCTGGCATGCGTAGGAGATTTTGCCTACTTGAAAGTAGTTGGAGAAAATGAAAAAGGAGTATTCCTTGATATAGGCATAGATAAGGATATATTTGTGCCCAAGCGCGAGCAGAGAAGGCCCATGCATAGTGGTGAAAGCTATGTTGTTCACGTGTTTCGAGATGAGATGGATGAACGTATTGTGGCCAGTTCTTACTTGGAAGAGTTTGTAGAGATTGAGCCTGAGGAGTTGGAGGAGGGAGAAGAGGTTAGTTTATTAGTAGCTGAAAGTAGCGAATTGGGCTTCACCTGCATCATTAATAATAAATACATTGGCTTATTGTACAGGAATGAAGTGTATGAGGATGTGGAACTAGGTGAGTCAAGGGTTGGATTTATCCGAAAGATCAGGGAGAATAAGAAAATAGATTTAAGCTTACGCCCCATAGGATTTGATTTTATCCTTGAATCTAGAGATACGCTGCTTGACATCCTTAAAGCGAATGGAGGAGTACTTAAGTTAGGGGATAAAAGTGCGCCGGAAGATATCAGGCACCACCTTAAAATGAGTAAGAAGGCATTTAAGCAAGCGGTTGGTGGTTTGTATAAACAGCGACTTATAACTATTGCTGATTATGAGATTCGTCTGAATGAAGATAAAACAGAAGAAGAGCAGGGCGACTAGTTTCCTGGCTTTCTCATTGCTTTCACATATTCAATAGACTGGTAGTACTTTTCCAAATGTGTTTTTAACTTTGAGGAAATCACCAAACACAAATAAAGCATGAATTTAAAAAAAGGATTGGCATCTACTTTTTTAGCTGTTGCTCTAACGGTTAGTAGTTATGCTCAGGATCTTAAACTTCCAGCTCCTAGTCCCACACAAACTATCAGTCAGGATTTTGCACTGTCAAACATCTCTATTAATTATTCCCGTCCAAGCATGAAAGGAAGGACGATCTTCGGAGACCTTGTGCCTTATGGCCAGGTTTGGAGAACCGGAGCAAACTCGCCTACAAAGATCAAATTCGGTGAGGACGTAAGTATTGATGGTAAAGCAGTACCTGCTGGAGAATACGCGTTGTATACTATTCCTGGTCAATCTGAATGGACTTTTATCCTTAGTAAAAATTTGAAATTGTGGGGAGCGATGGGATATAACCAGGGAGACGATTTACTTCGTTTTACTGCAAAACCACAAACATTACCTTTCGCAGTGGAGTCCTTTACCGTAATGTTTGGAGCTCAAACATCCAATACTGTTGATGTTCAGCTATTATGGTCTAATGTTGCTGTAGGATTTAATGTAAAAGCAGATATTGATAATAAGATCCGGGCTAATGTTGACGCTGCTATGCAGGGAGAAAAGAAGCCTTATTTCCAGGCAGCAAGCTATTATTACGAAAAAGGCTTAGACTTAAACAAAGCCCTAACATGGGTAAATGAAGCTGTGAAAGCTCAACCCGATGCATATTATATCGAACATTTGAAAGCCAAGATCCTTTTGAAGAAAGGCGATAAAAAGGCGGCGATTGCAACTGCAGAAAGCTCTATGAAAAAGGCTGAGGCACAAAAAAATCCCGACTATGTAGCGTTAAATAAAAAGCTTATAGCAGAAGCAAACAGATAATCTTCAATGAGATAGTGAAGCCGGGAATTTAAGTTCCCGGCTTTTGTAGTTTTTCCAAAATCCAACCAATCACAATCACTAAGACGCAACCCAGCACGTTTAGCCACAAATAAGCCATCACTTCGAAATAGTAAGCCAGACAAACCAAAACTTCAGTTAGTATTGCTGCATAAAAAACCGCCTTCCCTCTGATGTTTTTGAAATAGAACGCTACGATAAATATTCCTAGGATTGTTCCATAAAAGAGAGATCCAAGAATATTTACGGCCTCAATCAAATTTCCCATTTTTCCGGCATACAAAGCCATAGCGATACTTAGGAGTCCCCAAAGTACTGTACATGCTCTTGAAAAACGATAGTACTGCAATTCATGAGCATTCGGATTAATAAGGCGTTTATAAATATCTATTGAGGTTGTTGAGGCCAGCGAATTGAAAGCACTGGCTATTGAACCCATGGAGGCAAGAAAGATAATAGCAATCAGGAGCCCCACAAGACCTTTGGGAAGATATTGTGTAACGAAGGTTAGGAAAACATAATTTGTATCATTGGTATTTGCTAAAGAGCTGTTTTTCTCCATTAACTTCAAAGCCTCATCTCTCACAGCTTTCATTTGCAAATCAGCCACTTTAACCTGAGCATTAAGTGAAGTATTGGTAATATCTTTATCAAAGGCCGATACCAATTTGCGTCTTTGTTCGAATGCAACCTTATATTGAGTTTCAAGAGCCTTAAATTCTTTGGAATAGGGAGATTGATATATTCTGTTTACCTCGTAACTGTTGAAAAAAATCGGAGGGCGATGGTATTGGTAGAATGTAAATACCAGAACTCCAATCAAAAGTATCAGGAATTGCATAGGAATTTTGATGAGAGCATTCATAATCAAGCCCAGTCGGCTTTGATTTACTGAGCTTCCTGTAAGGTACCTTCCAACTTGTGACTGATCCGTACCGAAATAGGAGAGCTGTAAGAAAAAGCCCCCAATGATCCCACTCCAAACATTATAGCGATTTTCCCAGTCAAACTTCCAATCGATCACGTTCATGCGCCCCATACTACCCGCGATGTGCAGGGACTTACCCAAGCCAACACTATCTGGAAGCAAATAAACTACTACTACACCAGCGATGAATAGTCCGCTAAAGATGACGCTCATTTGCAGCAATTGCGTATAAGAAACTGCTTTTGTTCCTCCATAAACAGTATATACGATAACCAGTCCACCCATGAAAAGGGTAGTGTACGTGGGGTTCAGATGCAGGATTTCGGACAGGATCAGTGCGGGAGCGTAGATAGAGATTCCAGTTGATAAGCCTCTTTGTATCAAAAACAAAAAAGCGGTGAATACGCGGGTTTTTAAATCGAATCGTTGCTCAAGGAATTCATAAGCAGTGAACACTCGGAGCTTATGAAATATGGGCACGAACGTAATACAAAGCACAATCATGGCCAGGGGGAGCCCAAAATAGAACTGCACGAATCGCATGCCGTCTGAATAAGCCTGGCCAGGTGCAGAAAGAAAAGTAATGGCACTTGCCTGGGTAGCCATAACAGAAAGGCCTACATGATACCAGGGAAGAGATTGGCCCCCCAGAAAGTAAGAGTCAAGGTTCTTACTGCCTCGACTCTTATAGATACCGTAAATAACAATGAGTAAAAGTGTGGCGCCTAAAACAAGCCAGTCAAGTGTACTCATGAGTAGATCTTTGTTATCACTGAAAAGCTAAAGATCAGGAATATCAACCATAGGATAATGAACCAGTAAAAATGCTTCCATGATCTTATGAATGATGGTAAGCCCTCCTTATTTTCCATTTTATTTAGATATCAGGTTTACAAATAAGCGATAGGCCCCTGGTACTCCAGCTGGTAGTTGACGGAAGAAGGCGAGACCTGTATACACAAACCGGCCTTTTCCATATCCAGTAACAATTAATGATCCTGTTGTCTCTTTTTCTCCTGTGTCTTTCATCGACAGTAAAGATTGGTATTTCTCATTAACGTTGGTGGTATAATAGATACCCCTTTCCTGAATCCAGTTTTGAAAGTCTGCTTCCGTAATCTTATTTGGAAAGTTAAAAATTCTATTCGAAGGATCCAGCATAGTCACCTTAGCATTTTCCTCAGTAACCCTGTCCCTTGAAATTGCAAAAGGGTATGGGCCAATTGCGTTCATTACTAGTGGCTGGTTAACGTTATACTGAACAAGTAAAATACCGCCGTTCTCTACATACTTCAAAAGTTTACCATTCAGATGTTTCATCTCAGGCTCGATGTTATAAAGACGAACACCGGTTATAATTGCATCAAAATTGCTCAAGTCTGCTGCTGCGGCCTGGGCAACCGTAAAGGTAGTAACTGTATATCCAATCTGCCTTAGGGCATCAGCAACGAGATCACCGGCACCAGGAATATAAGCCAGGTTTTTACCTTCTGTTTTAATGTCAAGTTTAATTAGGTTTGCTTCAGATTCTGGAAACCACGTGATCGTGGGTATGTGATTGTATTGAATACTATGAAGAGTTTTACTGTAAGAGCTCTCGCCAATTTTAACTTCTGCTCTTAATTTTCCTGATTCTGCCTTTGCTTCAGGACTCAAAGTAAAGCTAAATGTTTCTTCATCACCTTTATTGGCAAGCTTGAAGGTAGCAGAGGAAGGTTGAATTTCCCATCCTTTTGGAATAGAAGGCATTAGAGTTCCCCCGACATTGTCTTTGAAGGCTCTTAACTTTATAGCAACCTCTCTGGATTTATTATCAGAAAATAAGTATTGTGAATTTTGGATTTCTGATATCACAGGAGGGCTTACCTCTAAGTTGCGATATATTTCACCTCGAATAGGATCAGTAAACTTATAAACCACTGGGCGTTGAAATGAAAGCTCTTTACCTAGGATGTTTAAAGTAAAACTTAAGGTAAGAGGTTTAGGATTCTCGGGATTTCCAACCAGATCTCTATCGCGAATAACATATTCTCCGATAGGATGTTTTTCGGCTAACCAATAGGGTTGACTAAGTTCCAGGGCCTTAAGTAAACCTTCTGTAGTTTCCTGTTTGTTAGCAGCAAGTTTGACACTTTGCTCTGCTTTCCCATCGAAAGAGACACTCAAAGATGGATTTAAATCAAACCGGGAAATAGCCTGAACCCGTACCGGAACATCTTCTCCAATAGAAACAGAAGGCTGTGCAGAGTAGGCCTCCACCCAAATACCCGCTGCGGCAAGGATGAGATTAGTGATCTCCTTTAGCTTTCTGTCTTTTAAGTTGGTATCGTTAATTGTTGTTAGCAAAGACTGAAGTTTTATCAAATCAGGGACTGATTGTTGGGGCGCTTGAATATTGTAGTTTTGATTGATCTTATTTATCAGATCGCTAATCTCCCTGCCGTTCTTAATTCTTCCCCATGTTAGATCAACGTCTTCTAGAATATCTTTTTGTGCAGATTGTCCATTTAATAATGAAAAATATTCATAAGCTTCACCTCTTTGCTTAGCTACACCAAAACCTTGAGATTTATGCTGGGAACGACTTTCGGAGGCAATTTCACCATACGATTTCCCCAACAGGGCATTATACCCGCCTACATCAATCTTTAACTGGTCTTCGCCGGTAGTATTGTTTCCGCCGAAATTGAAGGTGTTCCAGTAGATCCTCTTTGTTTTCCAGGGCTGAACGTTTTTCAATTGCTCAGGGAATCGTTTAGGATCTGCTGCAGCCAGGAATGCCTCCTGTGCTAAAAGAGAAGACGCTGCATGATGCCCGTGCCCCGCTCTTGCATCACCCGGAAACCTCGTAATGATAACGTCTGGCTGAAACTTTCTGATTACCCAAACTACGTCTGCCAGTATTTGCTCTTTATTCCAGATCTTAAACGTTTCTTCTGATGTTTTGGAAAATCCAAAATCATTTGCCCTTGTAAAGAACTGTTCTGCGCCATCAATTCGCCTGGCTGCTAAAAGTTCCTGGGTGCGAATAAGTCCTAGTTGTTCCGCCTGCTCTGATCCGATCAGGTTCTGGCCGCCATCGCCCCTGGTAAGAGATAAATAACCAGTTCTTACTTTTCTTTCCGATGATAGATAGGATAAGAGACGTGTATTTTCATCGTCTGGGTGAGCAGCAATGTAAAGTACGCTGCCAGTCACATTCAATTTTTCCAATTGTAACTTTATTTCAGAAGAAGAAAGCTGAATGGAAGTTTGGGCATTTATGGATGAGGATAAAAGGAGCAGAGCAAATAAAGAGTGTTTGATTTTCATTCCTGAGGGTAAGTTTTAAATGGCTAATTTAGATAGTGTTTCGGATATATAATTCTAGTCCTGTAAAGGAATTGTAAATTGTTACACAAATGATCTTGATGGATTTTCAAACTATTTTGTGCGGCCAGGTATTAATTGAGAGGGAAGGATGATTAAACTCACTGAAAAACCCTTTATGACACTTATTGGTAAGATCTTTTAAACGAAAAATTAAGTATGACAGCAATTAAAGGTATAGAAAGATTACAAGGAATTATATCAGACCAGGAAATATCACAATTGAATAAAGCTGCAAACACGCATAAAAAATTCTCAAACATCGTCTTTGAGATTGAACAAGCCGATGAAGGAGAGCTTGCGGTTTTAGTGGAGCAAGAGCAAAATTCTTCTGGAAATTACGCTAATCAGCGAACTCTTATAAAGAGGGCCCATGAAGTATTCGATAAGGTAGTTCCTGGTTCAATAAAGCTTAATGTTAAGGCGCAGGAATATTTTGAATCTCCTACGGCTAAAGTAACACCTCAATGGATTGAACAGCAGATGTTGGATAAAGAGGTAAGGATAAAGCAAATAGCCTTTGATACTGGGATTAATAAGTCGGATATATCTGCATGGATAAATGGAATAAAGCCTATGTCGCAAATTGTGAAGGCTTTGTTCTACTATTACTTCAATAGTAGATAGACTATTAATAAACTAGCAGGGCTTAGTTCGAAAACTGAGCCCTGCTAGTTAAGACCATTTGATTTTTTAATCACAGCTGCCGTCAACGTCACAGCTGTCCCCGGTTATTACCTCTTTAAGCTGAGATTCTTCCTGTGCTACTTTTGCAAGAACGTCAGCAAATACCTCGGTGGGTTGTGCGCCTGAAACAGCAAATTGTCTGTTAAAAACAAAGAAAGGAACTCCTCTTACACCTAATTGTTGCGCTTCTTCCAGGTCTTTCTTAACATCAGTGATATAATTATTATTATCCAGGGCTTTCCTCGCTTCCTCTTTGTTCAGACCAAGCTCCTCTGCTAAAGCTACCAGTGTTTCAATATCACCAATATCTTTTCCTTCAGTGAAGTAGGCTTTGAAGAGCGCTTCCTCTGCAGCATCTTGTAAGTAATATTTAGCGGCGAAATGAGTAAGTTGATGTGCTTTTATCGTATTCGCTATTATGGCCTTATCGAAGTTATACTCAAGTCCGACTTCAGCAGCAGATTGTGTTACATTCTCGTGCATCTTTTCTGAATGCTCAAAGCTGATCCCCTTTTTCTCAGCCAGGTTCTCAATCACAGAAACGCCGGGAGCGGATTTAGTAGTAGGATCTAATTGAAAGCTTTTCCAAATGATCTCCACGTTATCTTTACCAGCGAAATTGTCAAGTGCCTGTTCAAACTTTCTTTTACCGATGTAGCAGAACGGACACACTACATCAGACCATATTTCTACCTTCATGTCTATTTCAGTTTATTTTGTCAAAAAATAGTACGCATTATAGATTTTAACAATAGCTGATCCTACCAATCGGGTTGCTCCAATTATTGCTACGATCATTCTTGTTAATTCTATTATAAGTGTTGTTAATGTAAGACGCTCTGGTCAGATAACAATCATGGAAAAGTAAGGAGTGATAAAAATTATAAAAGCCGGACAAAGATCACTATAGTCTCTGTCCGGCTTATCTCTATTTCAGTTTGGCCCTTTTAATCTATTTCGCCTGGGCTTCCAGTTCTTTTGCTGTTTCCTCAATCTTTTTCTTCAAAGACTCCTTGTAATCTTTCAATCGCTGAGCTAAAGCCTCATTGGATGTTCCAAGGATTTGCGCTGCTAAAAGACCAGCATTTTTTGCTGCGTTCAGAGCAACGGTAGCAACAGGTATACCGTTAGGCATTTGTAGGATGGATAGAATAGAATCCCAGCCATCGATTGAATTAGATGATTTGACAGGAACCCCAATTACTGGTAAATGAGTAATAGAGGCTACCATTCCAGGCAGATGAGCTGCGCCACCGGCACCTGCAATGATCACCTTAAGCCCTCTGTCTGCCGCTGTCTTTGCATATTCAAACATCCTTTCAGGTGTACGATGAGCTGAAACAACTGTTATTTCGTAATCAACACCTAATTCTTTTAATGCATCAGCAGCATCCTGCATTACAGGTAAATCTGATTTGCTGCCCATTATTATGCCTACTTTCATGTATCTTGTTAATTTCTGCTATACTTTAACCTTTAAGGTTTGCTGAACAAATCGGGCTTTAGAAATAGCTTGCTCCCGATCTTCAGCTACCACTGTTACGTGTCCCATTTTTCTGAATGGCTTAGTGAACTTCTTCCCATAGAGGTGAACATATACACCTTCATGCTTGAGGATTTCGCCCATGCCTTCATAATCAGCTAAGCCTTCGTAACCTTTTTCTCCAAGCAGATTAATCATCACTGCATTTCCAATTGGAGAAGTATCACCAAGAGGAAGGTTGAATACAGCCCTCATATGCTGTTCAAACTGAGAAACCCGATTTCCCTCTATCGTTTGATGTCCGCTGTTGTGTGGGCGCGGCGCCAGTTCATTCACTAACAGTTGTCCATCCTTTGTTAGGAACATTTCAACCGCTAGCAGTCCGCATATTTTAAAAGTCTCTGCTATTTGAATTGCAAGCTGTTCGGCCTGTTTCTGAATCTCAATAGGAAGAGTAGATGGCGAAATAAGGAACTCGACCAGATTTGCTTCAGGATTAAACTCCATTTCCACCAGCGGGAATGTTTTTATATCGCCCTTTTCATTACGTGCCACGATCACCGAAACTTCTTTTTCGAAGTCAACCCATTCTTCGATAAGGCTTGGAGCTTCAAAAGCGTTTTCGAAATCTGCTTCTGATCTTACTTTAAATACACCTTTTCCATCATAACCATCCTTACGCAGTTTCTGGATGTAGGGGAAATTTAAAGTAGCATTTTTAAGTGCTTCTTTATTTGATACTAGCTGGAAGGGAGCTGTTGGGATATTGTTTTGTTTGAAGAATTCTTTTTGCAACCCTTTATCCTGAATTAAACGAAGGATACGAGGCTGTGGGTAAACAATAACACCTTCATCTTCCAGTTTTTGTAATGCATCAACGTTAACCTTTTCAATCTCAATGGTTATAAGGTCACATTGCTTACCAAAATTATAAACTGTATCAAAATCAGTTAAAGATCCCTGAACAAACTTCTCGCACATCTTTTTGCACGGAGCTTCAGGATCGGGATCCAAGACGCGAATATTTACATTGTAGTTGATAGCCTGCTGAATCAGCATCCGGCCAAGTTGACCACCACCCAGAACACCTACACGTAAGTCGCCATAAAAAGCTTTCATAGCTGCAAGTTTAGCCTAAATCTGTGAAAAATACGAATCGAATGAGATAATGGACACTTACTTGGAAGTCAAAATGCTTTCTTCCTGAATCTTTTTTTGAAGTTCCAGGATACTCCCTATAAGGGCCTCAGGACGCGGAGGGCAGCCCTGTACATACACATCGACCGGGATTATACGGTCAACTCCTTTAACCACATGGTATCCGTGCTGCCAGTAAGGTCCACCACAATTAGAGCAGGAGCCCATTGATATTACATACTTTGGTTCCGGCATCTGCTCATATAATCTTTTAATCCTCTCGGCCATTTTGAATGTAACTGTTCCGGCGATAATAATCACGTCAGACTGACGCGGAGAGGGACGAGGAAAAACACCAAAGCGGTCCAGGTCGTAGGTCGATGCCATTGAGCCCATCATTTCGATAGCACAACAGGCAATACCAAAACTTACAGGCCAAAGAGAAGAGAGACGAGCCCAGTTCAACAGGTCGTCCACCTTAGTGACGATCACTCCGCCATCTTGTTGCATATTGTCGAGACTCATATTCTTATCCTTTTCTGAAAGTTGGTTTGAAACCCGGTTTCGGATTAGTTGTTGCTACTGCTGAAGTATCTTCTTCAGGTTCTGTTTTTGGGACCTCCAGGCTAAAGGCTTTCACTGGGTATTTTTCGTTATTAATACGATCGTAAACCGACCTCGGTATTGCTACATCAACATGCGGAATTTTTTGTTCGGGTTTAATCCAGTCCAGATCTCCTCTTTTCCAAACATATACCAATCCAATAATAAGGATTCCTACAAAAACGAACATTTCAATTAGAGTTAACCAACCCCACATTGGCTCTGCAGCCAGCAATGATTTCTGCCCGAATACGGTTGTCCATGGGAAAATGAATATCATCTCCACATCGAACAGAAGAAATATAAGCGCTATCACATAGAAACGTGAGTTGAACTGAACCCAGGAGTTACCCGTAGGTTCTTCTCCACATTCGTAAGACGTAAGTTTAAGTGGTGTCGGTTTGTCTGGGGCAAGCACCTTTGACAAGAAGAGGGTACCGCACACCAGAAGTATCCCAATTAATAAAAAGATAAAAATCTTACCAAACTCAGTTAGCTGAGACGTTTGATCCATAATGCAAAATTAATAAATAAGTTTAGAGTTGTAGTGTTCGACTTGTTGTTGGGAGGTCAGAATATATTGTTTGGATTTTAGCTGGAAGTTGGCAGCTCGATGCAATCGTAAATCATAATTCTTAAGTCACAAATTCCAGTATCTTTGCCATTATGAAGAAAACAATAGCTCTTGTAACAGGCGGACTTACCAACGAGTCGGTGATCTCTTTAAAAAGTGCAGCTGTTATTGATAAGAATTTAGATAGAGATAAATTTAACGTTTATAAAATTATAGTTGACAAAGACGGCTGGTATTATGAGGATGAAACAGGTCGGACTTTTGTTGATAAAAATGATTTCTCAATCAATATAAACGGAAGCAGAACTACATTTGACGGGGTATTTATTGGACTTCATGGTTCTCCGGGCGAGGATGGAAAACTCCAGGGCTATTTTGATCTTTTAAATATTCCTTATAATACTTGTGATGCCTTAACTTCTGCCATAACCATGAATAAAGGGTACACCAAAGCGGTTGTAAATGGTGTACCTGAATTAAACATTGCGAAGTCCGTACAGCTTTTCGGGAATAATCCACAGGCGGCTGAGGAGGTACTTTCCAATCTAAAGTTACCTGTATTTGTAAAGCCTAATAATGGTGGTAGTAGTATTGGTATGAGCAAGGTTAAGACAGCCGAGGAGTTGCCTGAAGCCTTAAATAAAGCTTTTGCCGAAGATTCTCAAGTGCTTGTAGAAGAGTTTATTAAAGGAAGAGAGTTTACTATCGGGATTTATAAAGGCAGAGATGGAATAAAGGTGCTACCTGCTACAGAGATTATTAGTTCTAAAGAGTTCTTTGACTTTGAAGCAAAATATACTACAGGGGTTTCTGAAGAAATTACACCGGGACGCATGTCTGATGACGAGAAGGCGCGAGTAGAGCGGATTGTTGAAGGAGCTTACAAAAAGCTGAATTGCAACGGAGTAGTACGCATTGATTATATTCTAGAGGAAGGAACAAATGACTTTTATTTTATTGAGGTGAACACGGTTCCTGGTCAAACCGAGAATAGTATTATTCCTCAACAAGTAAGGGCAATAGGTAGAACTATTAAAGATTTTTATTCAGAATTACTTGAAGTTAGTTTGGGGTAAGCTGTTCATACTCAGTTTATAAATGAATTTTTAAGGCTCGAAATATTTCGGGCCTTTTTTGTAAAGCTCCGTTTTGTAACAAATGTTCCCTTTAATCGTATTAATGGATTGGCTTGTCATCCTCGCTTAACACATTTCTTTATTCCGCTAGATGGTAGAAGTTCTAAGAGAAAATTGGGAGTTTATCCTTTATGAACGTAAAGGCTCACTGTATCTGTTCATAGTGAATGGACAGGGATCTTTATCTGAAGTTACCTATAAGCTAAGTGCAGAAGATGTGCGGGATTTTAAAGAGAAGGGCTCGTCATTCCTCACAGAGAAAGTCCGTTCGATCCGATCTGTACTTCGCCATTCTCCCCGTTTAAATCCTTCTGCATCGTAGCTTTCTAGCAAATTTTAACTAATTCACAGTTTTTCAAAAAGGTTTCGGATGCATCTGCGCCTATTCCTGGATTGTCATTAATACTAAGGTGGTAATTGCTATATACAGCTCCTCCGATACAAGGATCTTCCAAATGACCGAGTAAGCAGGTATCCAGATCAAAATAGTTAATTTGAGGACAGGCATAAGCAAAATGGAGTTTAGCACTTAAGGCTATCCTGCTTTCGAGCATGCCTCCAATCATACAAGGTACACTCATTTCTGTGGCAAGGTTATAGATCTCCATTGCTTCAGAGATGCCGCCTGATTTAGAAAATTTAATGTTGATGGAATTACAAGCTTTCTGTTTCATTAGTCTTCTTGCGTCATGATGATTATAACAGCTTTCATCAACCATTATAGCGATAGGAGAGGTTGCTACAAGTTCGGGCAGAAGGTCGTCATACCAGCTTCGCAGTGGTTGTTCACAAAATTCTATGTTATAAACTGCTAATTCCTGTAAGATATGCTTTACCTCTGCCGGTTCCCATCCCTGGTTCGCATCAATCCTGATCATTATTCCAGAACCTATTGCTTCTCGTATGCTTTTGATCCTTAAAATGTCTTCCTCAGCATTCTTCCCTAGCTTCACCTTTAGGATCCTGGCTCCATTCGATACAAAATTCAAAGCCTGTTTCGCCATATGCCCGGGTGTATCTATACCTATGGTTATGTCTGTCTCTACTTTTCTGGGAGTTCCTCCTAAATACTGATAAAGCGGCTTTCCTGCATCCTTGGCTGCCAAATCATAAAGTGCCATATCAAAGGCACTTTTTATAGTCGAGTTTTTTGCTGTAAATAAATCTAACTCTAGTAGACGCTCTTTAATGTCTAAAGGGTCTTTTCCTATCCATAGACCTGAAAACTCTTTAGCCATAGCAAGGCAGGTATCCTGTGTTTCGCCAACTATCATAGGGAAGGCAGAACACTCACCAACTCCATAAATGTTTTTGTCTGTTTGTACCCGAATAAAAATGTTTTGAGCATAATCCATGGTTCCCGTAGCGATTGAAAATGGAACCATAGGTATGCTGAAGCGATAAATTTCTACTGAGGATATTTTCACAGATTAATTAAATTTATAGATGGTGAAACTGTAATTATTAATAACGCGGTCTACTTCAAAACAACTTCTGTGGCACCATACCCAAACTTTTCCTTATGTGCATCCATAAACGTTTTTACCTGCTGATGTTTACTGACCACCTTCTGAATTTCATGCCGAAGAGTGCCATTGCCAACGCCATGAATAAAGATTATAGAAGGAAGTTTATGAACAATAGCTGCGTCTAAAGCTTTTTTAAAGTGATCCATTTGTACTTTCAACATTTCTCGATTACTTAAAAACTGATAATCTTCACGTAATTTTTCAATGTGCAGATCAACTTCTTTTGCAGGCTTGGCTATTTCCTTTTTTTCTACCGATGGCTTAAAGAAACTTTCTTTAAGTTTTTCTGCATCTACTATTAATTCCTCTTCGTCAAGCCTTATCATCCAACCTTGTTGTTTCATAAGAGGTACCTGCTTTTTGCTCCCTGAAAAGTCTTTAGCATTAAATTTTTCTTTAATTACCAGTGGCTTTGGAAGCGTTGTTTCCTGGGTGCTATAGTAACTTACCTGGAACTGAAAGCCAGGCCAATTGCTGAGCTCCGGTAAGCTTGCCGTATACACCTTTACAGTTGAATACCCTTGAAGAATACCTGCGTAGAAGCCCCTCTGTTTTGCATCTTTCTCCGTGCTAAAGGATAAAAGAAGTTGATATGAGGTTTCATTTATTACATGGAAATGAACTACAGAGCCTTTATTAGGATCTGTGACCACTGCGAGGTGAATACCTTTTGCTATGAAATCTTCAGGCTTGATGGGTTTTTCTGCAACCACCTGGCTTTCCACACCTTCTTCCATCCGTCCATAAACACGAGTAACTTTACTCGCTAAAACCGGAATTTCAAAATCATCATCTCCGGTTACGCCTATCATTTCATCGTTTATGATACGTGTAATATAACCCTCGCGTTTTTCTTCAACAAACCGTACAAATTCTCCTAATCTATATTCCATATGTTACTTTCGTCTATTACGCCCGCCGAAACGAGACGATATTTAGCGAAGGTAAACAGTAGTAAAATATTCAGCGCAGATTTTCTGTAATAAATTAGACATTTGTAGCGGCACTATCCCTGATACGTGAACATGAATTCAACATCTTCTATTAATTTTTATAAGGAGCAAATAGATAAGGCAGAAAAGAGTGCTCTACACTTTGCAAAATTGGTTAATACTTATTCATTTCTCCGGCTTTTTGTCATTGCCGGGGTCATTGCTGCAATATATGAATCTGTCCAGGCCGAAAGTGTAGTTCTGACCGAGCTTTCATTGCTGTCAGGGATAATTGCTTTTGCATTTCTCGTAAGCAGACAGGCCAGGTTCGAAAAGATGAAGGCTTTCTATTTGAATTTGAAGATTGTTAATCAGAATGAGGTGGAGTGTGTTATCAATCAAAAAAATATCTATAGTGACGGAGCGACCTTTGTTGATGATTTCCACGTTTACACTTCAGACCTTGATATATTTGGAAAAGCCTCTCTTTATAATCTCTTAAATCGTTGTGCAACCATCCCGGGAAATAGCAAGCTCTCCAACTGGCTGAAGGAGAGGGCTTCAACAAGTGAAATACTTTTAAGACAAGAAGCACTGAAGGAGCTTGCATCAAAGAAAGAGTGGATGCAGGAGTTTAAGGCGAAGTTGATATTTGCCCGAGAGGATAAGGATAATGAGGTTGCTAAGTTGCTGGTTTATCTTAATACTCCCCTGGAACCAATTTCACCATTTATTATTAATTATATTGCAATTACGGGGTGGGCCACTTCCACTTTTATTCTTGCTGCTTATTTTCATCCTGTTTTTACAACACTCGCTATTCTTTCCGGACTTATAAATATTACGTTAGTTTTATTAAATGCGACAAAGGTAAATCGTGCGGATCAACTGGTGGGGAAGGCAGGAAAGGTATTGTACCATTACGCTGAAGCTTTTGAAAGAGTAGAGGAAGAGACGTTTAATACAGAATATATAAGAACCTTAAGTTTGAAGGCTAATAAGGAAAGAGTTTTTCATAAAAGGTTTAGAGAACTTTCTGGGTTAGCTGGGAAGCTGGAATATCGCTTTAACATATTTGTAGGTCCGGTACTGAATTTTCTTTTTGCCTGGGACCTAAGGCAAATTATAGCTATTGAAAAGTGGAAGCGTGATAATCGCGAAAGCGTAGAACAGGTTTTTGATGACCTTGCTACGTTAGAGGCCTTAGTCTCAATTGCTGGCCTTCATCTGAATTATCCTGATTGGAGTTTTCCTGTTATTAGCGACGGCGATGGTTATACGTATTGCGCACAGGACTTGGGACATCCTTTGCTTGAGGAAAGTAAACGCGTTTTAAATGATTTTCAATTGGATGATGAATTCAAGATAGATATAATCACTGGGTCAAATATGGCAGGGAAAAGCACCTTTTTGAGAACGCTCGGTATAAATAGTGTATTAGCTTTAGCAGGTGCACCTGTATGTGCCAGGAAGGTCACAGTGAGTAATGTGTTAATCTTCACCTACATGAGAATTAAAGATTCCTTAAATGAAAGTACTTCGACCTTTAAGGCGGAGTTAGATAGACTGAGACTTTTATTGGAAACACTCAGCAATAATTCCAAAGTCTATTTTATGATAGATGAGATGTTAAGAGGGACAAATTCTGTAGACAAGTATCTTGGATCAAAAGCCATAATAGAACGTCTGGTTTCTGAAAAGGCTGTGGGTGTAGTGGCCACCCACGACCTTCAGATTGCAAGACTGGAAGATGAGTACCCGGGCTATATTAGAAATTTCTATTTCGATATTCAGGTAAGGAACAATGAAATGCTTTTCGATTATAAGATTAAGAAAGGTGAGTGTAAAACGTTCAATGCCTCAATTCTGTTGAAAGAGTTAGGAATTAAATTTGAAGAAATTTAGAAGGACTTTTTCTTTCAAGAGCCTTTATTTTTTTAATTATAAACGTCTTTTTAAGGTAATGCGAACCAGTATTTATACTCTTTTTTGTTCATAAATTTTGCATTGTGAAGAAAAATTGCTTCATTTTTTAAACTCTTAAAGCCACAGTAGTGTTATGAGTGTACTATCAACAGATACTTATGCAAAACACACTGATCAATAATTCTAGAGAAAAACGTCCAAAGATATTCACCTGGCACATTCACGGAACCTATTTATATTACTTATCACAAGGGAATTACGATCTGTATATTCCAACTAAAGAAGATAAATCAGAAGGGTATTACGGCAAAGGAACAACTTTTCCTTTTGGGGAAAATGTCCATGAAGTTCCTGTTGAGGAAGTAAAAAACCTTCAATTCGATTGTATACTATTTCAATCCCACAAAAACTACCTTAAAGATCAGTTCGAGATTTTCACTGCAGAGCAAAGAGAACTACCTAAAATATACCTGGAGCATGATCCTCCACGTGAAGTTCCGACTGATACTAAGCATCCTGTTGATGATCCCAATATGCTTATTGTTCACGTAACTCACTTTAATAATTTAATGTGGGAAAACAATCGCACACCTACGAGAGTTATAGACCACGGTGTAGTTGCTCCGAAAGCTACTTATACGGGTGAGTTGGAGAAAGGGATAGTAGTAATCAACAATATACAAAAACGAGGTCGCCGCTTGGGTCTGGATGTTTTTCTAGAGCTCAAGAAAAGAGTTCCGCTTGATTTAGTAGGGATGGGAGCTGAAGAACTTGGCCTTGGAGAAGTTAAACATCAGCAACTGCCGGAATTTATAAGTCAATACCGCTTTTTCTTTAACCCGATACGGTACACAAGTCTTGGACTTTCAATTTGCGAAGCTATGACCATGGGTATACCTGTAGTAGGGTTGGCAACAACGGAATTGGTAACTGTGATTCAAAACGGTGTTTCAGGATATGTTCATACAGATATAAATTATTTGGCTGATAAAATGAATGAGCTTTTGAAAAACCCGGGTTTGGCAAAACAATTAGGTGCGGAAGGACAGAAGATTGCGCAAGACCGATTTAATATAAGCCGGTTTGCCCGCGACTGGGAAGAAACTTTTAATCAGGTAATAAGCCGCACAGCTTCACAAAAAAGACCTGTATACATCGAATCCGAAGCCTAGAGGATTTCAGGTGTTGATCTAAATATTGAAAAACATGAAGAAGAAAATTGCTTTTATTAGTGAGCATGCATCTCCTTTGGCGACGCTGGGGGGAGTAGATAGTGGAGGACAAAATGTATATGTGGCCGAATTAGCTAAATTCCTTGCAAAGACAGATCATCTCGTTGATATTTTCACCCGCTGGGATAATGCGGAGTTACCGGAAGTAGTAAACTGGCTGCCTGGAATCAGGGTGATCCATGTTAAAGCTGGCCCTGTTGCGTTTGTGGCAAAGGAGGAGCTACTCCAGTACATGCCTGAATTCAGAAATAGCATGCTTGAATTTATGGTCGCTGAGAGGAACACTTACGACCTCATCCACGCTAATTTTTTCATGTCGGCGAAGGTTGCTATGGAGCTTAAAGAAATTCTTGAAATTCCATTTGTAGTAACCTTTCATGCCCTTGGACAAGTTAGAAAGATCCATCAGAAAGATCAGGATAAATTCCCCATCGAACGTCTCTTCATTGAAGAAGAGGCCATTCAAAAAGCTGACAAAATTATTGCTGAATGCCCTCAGGATAGAGAAGACCTTATTAACCTTTACGGGGCACTAGCCGAGAAGATCACTGTAATACCTTGTGGTTTTAGTCCGCAGGAATTCTATCCGGTGGATAAGATCGCAGCTCGTAAGTTCCTTAATCTCGATGTTAACGAGAAGATACTTCTTCAGTTAGGAAGAATGGTGCCTAGAAAAGGCGTAGACAATGTTATCAGCTCGCTGGAATACCTTTGTAGTACTACAGAAAATGTAAGGCTTGTTATTGTAGGAGGGGAAACTGATGCGCCTGATCCCCTGGCTTGCCCTGAAATTGCTCGCTTGCAAGCTCTAGCTGAGAAAAAAGGTGTAGCTGCAAACGTAACGTTTGTAGGCCGCAAGAACAGGAATGTTTTGAAGTATTTTTATGCTGCAGCTGATATTTTCATAACCACTCCCTGGTATGAGCCTTTTGGAATTACTCCGTTAGAATCAATGGCCTGCGGAACTCCTGTAATCGGTTCTGAAGTTGGTGGTATTAAATACAGCGTTGTTGATGGTAAAACCGGCTTCCTTGTGGCTCCCAACGATCCTGCTTCGCTGGCGAAAAAAGCTGAGAAAATACTTTCAAGCAGAGAATTGCTTCAAAGCATGAAGGTTAATTCTCTGAAACGTGTGAATTCAATGTTCACCTGGGAGAACATTGCAAGGATGACAGGTAACCTTTACGAACGCGTACTGATGGCTAACTACCAATCCAGCCTCGATCTGCAACCTAAGATCAAAATTAGTAAGAAAAGTCAGGCGGCCTAGTCTGCCTAGAATCTGAATTGGAACTCATTCAAAAACAACTAATATTAACAACCCGATACTTTAAAAAATAAAAAAGCGTAAGCAGGAGGCTTTCGCAATTAGCAAAAACTATGAACAACACATTAGAAGGAAAAACTGTATTAGTAACCGGAGGTGCACAAGGCCTCGGAAAAGAAATAACAACAACCCTGGCAGAAGCGGGTGCGACTGTAGTAATTGGTGATATTCAGGCTGAAAAGGCAGAATCACTGGCTGCTGAACTTACAAAAGCTGGTCAAAAGGTTGCGTTTAAGCGTTTAGACCTAAGCGACGAAAAAAGTGTCGAGCAGGTGATCAACGAGATTAAACAGGAATATGGCTCCTTTGATGTATTGATCAATAATGCGGGGATCGATTTCACAAAAGCAATTACAGAACTTGAAGTATCCGAGTGGGACGCGGCAATGAAAGTTAACTTACGAGGTCCGTTTTTAACATCAAAGTTTGGTTTAGCCGTAATGGGCGAACAAAAAAGTGGGTATATTATTAATATTATATCTACAGCAGCTTTAAGAGCGTGGACAGAAGCTTCTGTTTATCACGCAAGTAAATGGGGCCTAAGAGGCTTTACACAAGCGCTGTTTACAGAAGCTCGTAAAGTTGGGGTTAGAGTTACCGGTTTAATTGCAGGTGGAATGCGCACTCCTTTCTTATTGGATCGTTTTCCGGATATTAACCCTGAGGTGCTTCAGGATCCAAAGAACGTGGCTATCCAAATTAAACAGTTATTGCAAAATAACACCGACAGTGTAGTACCTGAGCTGATGGTGATTCCTGCTTTGGAAACATCCTGGCCATAATATCTAACATGAACTCTGCGGTTTTTTTAGATAAAGACGGTACTTTAATTCCGGATGTACCCTACAATGTAGATCCGGAATTAATTGTTTTACAAGACAACACAATTGAAGGTCTTAAGAAATTACAGGCAAAAGGCTACTTGCTTATTATAATTTCCAATCAAGCCGGAGTAGCCAGAGGCCTGTTTAAAGTAGAAGCTTTAGATTTAGTAAAAGAAAAGCTTGGGCAACTATTGCAGTCGAAAGGAGTTAAACTGGACGGTTTCTACTTCTGCCCGCACCACCCCGACGGTACAGTAAAAGAATATGCCATGGATTGTAACTGTCGCAAACCAAAGGCGGGTATGTTCCTTAAAGCAGCAAAAGATTTCGATATCGATTTAAGCAAATCATGGATGATAGGTGATATTCTTCATGATGTAGAAGCTGGAAATAGTGCAGGGTGTAAGAGCATCCTGATTGATAACGGTAATGAAACGGAATGGTATATGAATGAATTTCGAAAGCCCGATTATATGGCCAATAATATAAACGATGCCGCGAATCACATTCTATATATTGCTAAAAATCTATCCTGAAAAAAATATGAAATCTTCCTATCAACATATAATCAATAAATTCAATAGCAGTAAGGTACTGGTTATTGGCGATGTAATTTTAGATTCCTACCTAAAAGGCGATAGCACAAGACTGTCTCCAGAAGCACCTGTTCCGGTGGTTAATGTTTTAACAAAAGAGGAGGCAGTTGGTGGAGCAGCTAATATTGCGCTTAACCTTTGTGCATTAGGGGCTGAAGTTACTTTCTTGTCTGCAGTAGGATCTGATGAAGAGGGACAGCGGGCAATAGACATACTCAAAGAAAAGGGTATTGGTACTGATTTTATCGTTAAGGAAGAAGGAAGACGGACGACTGTTAAAACCCGGGTTATGGCAAAAGCCCAGATCCTTGCCAGATTTGATCAGGGGACACAACAGGCTATACAGCTTGATACGCAAAAAAAGCTTGAGAAGGTTCTTCTGGAACGATTTGACGACTTTGAGGCTGTTGTGATCGGTGATTATTATCAGGGCATTCTAACTCCATACATAGTTTCGGTACTTCAGAAACTGCAGCAGAGCAGCCCTAAGCTACTATCTGTAGATTCTAAGGAGTTAACTGCATTTAGAGATCTTCGTCCAACTTTAGTAAAGCCTAACTATTTTGAGGCAATGAAACTCGCGGGATTGGAGTACCAGTCCTCATCCAGGGTAAGCCAGGCAGAAATTACCGGGAAAGCTTTGTTTGAAAAAACCGGAGCTGAAATAATTGCACTTAGCCTGGATGCCGAAGGTGCACTGATTTTTGAGGAGGGTGAACTTTCCTATCGCGCAGATGCTTATAATGTTCCTGCTCCAAATGTTGTGGGTGCAGGAGATACCTTTATCAGTGCTTTTACTCTATCATTATTAAATAACGCTGATATTGGTTCTGCTACTGAGCTAGCTATTGCAGCAGCAACTGTTGCTATTCAGAAGGACGATACCGCGCCATGCTATAATTCTGAGCTTAAGGCGTTCTTTACCTCAAATAGCAAAATGGTTACCGATACTGAAGAACTGAAGCAGATAGCAGATATTTATCGCTCTCAAGGAAAGAAGATTGTGTTTACTAATGGTTGCTTTGACATTCTGCATAGCGGGCACGTGAGTTATCTGAACAGATCCAAGGAGCTGGGAGATGTACTTATTGTAGCCTTGAACTGCGATGAGAGCGTGCAACGATTGAAAGGACCTGACCGCCCAATTAATCCTCTTGATGACCGTATTGAAGTCTTATCAGGATTAAGCTCAATTGATCATGTAATTTCTTTTGGACATCACAATGAGGATTCACCCGTAGAGCTGATTAAAGCGGCACGACCCGATATTTATGCAAAGGGAGGGGATTATACAAAAGAGACACTTCCTGAAGCAAGCCTTGTTGAAGAATTGGGAGGAAAGATCGAATTTGTTTCCTTTGTTCCTGATCATTCTACTACCCGGATCATTCATCGTATAAATAATGGTGGACAATTAAGGCAGCCAGCATAAATCCTATGAGTACAAGTGACTGGAGCCTTTGCAGGAATATTTTAGTAATACGCCCGGATAACATGGGCGACCTCCTGATGTCTTCACCAGCAATCAGGGCGTTAAAGGAGAGTTTTAATGCAAGCATTACGGTTCTTACCTCTTCGATGGCTGCCGGTATTGCTAAGATGATACCGGAAATTGATGAGATTTTGGTATATGACGTTCCTTGGGTTAAGTCAAACAACCTTGTTACTGAAGACTCTTTTTCTGAGATCATTTCCCTTATTAAAGATAAAGCCTTTGATGCTGCCGTAATTTTTACAGTGTATAGTCAAAACCCCTTGCCAACAGCTATGCTCGCCTTTTTAGCTGGAATTCCGAGGCGTCTTGCGTACTGTAGGGAGAATCCTTACGGATTATTAACGGACTGGTTTCCTGATCCTGAGCCATTCACGCTGATTAAACACCAGGTGAGGAGAGACCTTGATCTTGTTGCTTTAGTAGGGGCATCAACAAGAAACTTATCCCTATCATTGAAGGTTGATCAAGCTGTATCTTCTGAGTTACAAGGTAAACTGGAAGGAGAAGGGGTAGATATCCAAAAGCCTTACCTTATCCTGCATCCTGGAGTGAGTGAAAAGAAAAGAGAGTATGCTCCGGAAAAATGGATAGAAACCGGGAAATTGTTAGCACAGGATTATCAGTTATTAATAACGGGAGGACCTTCAGAAAGAAACCTTACCGAAGAAATAAAGTTAGGTATCGGGAGTAATGCATTTTCCCTTGCGGGAAAGGTTAATCTGAAAGAATTCATTCTTTTGATAGATAATGCCCGGGTGGTAGTGTCTGTAAACACAGGCACCATTCATATAGCAGCAGCTACAAGTACTCCTTTAGTCGTGTTATATGCCTTTTCAAATCCCCAGCACTTCCCCTGGAACTCGACCGGTGCTGTTTTACTATATGATATTGCTGAAGATTTAAGAAGCAAGAATGAGATTATCCGATATGTGAATGATCTTTACATTCCTGCACAAGAAAGGATCGTTTCTCCTCAGGACATTATTGGGGAGGTGCAGCAGATCATAGCGGGAAATAATAAACCGATAGAAGAGATGCCTCCTGCTCTTAAAAACGCTACGCAATCCATAGCTTAGCAATTTTAGTTCTTTATAGTTCTGAAGACTTAGGTTTATTCCTTAGTTTAGGACTTACTAACACGAATCTTTTAGTTGAGCATTTCGCACAAAAGAAAACTCTAAGAGGAATAAATCCCAGGAACTTTTTAAACCAGCTCCATCGGTGGATTTGATAGTGATAAATCGTATGACATTTTCTGCACCGTAAATCCTCTAAATACATCTAGTTAGGGTTAGTGTGGCTGTAAAATTAAAAACTTTATATTAATCCGTTCGAAAAACTCGATCCAAAGAGGGGCACACTGATCATCTAATATAATCCGAAACCCCTTTCCTGTATTGAAACGGGATTATCTTGGAAAAGTTTGCGGTAAGATCTAAGCTGAGTTTAGATTCCAGGGTAGCTTAATCGCCTGTGTCCATTAAAATTAACTTTCCTTCATTAAGTCTCATGAATGTACCACTATCGTAAGTTTTTGTACCCCCTATATAAGTTTGTTCCACCAACCCGTATAGTTCCCTTAAAAAGTATGGTGTAGTTTTGTGTTTGTGATGTATCATTGCTTCTCTAACTTTAAAGGATTTTTTTTCATCCCAGACCACCAGATCTGCATCAAAACCAGCCGATATCTTGCCTTTTTTACTTTCAAGTCCTGCTAATTTCGCAGGATTTTCACACAGCCATTTTGCAATATCCAACACACTAAAGGATCTTTTTTTTGCTGCTGTCCATAAAGCGGGAAGAGAAAATTGAAGAGATGTAATACCTGCCCAAGCTTTTATAAAATCACCGCTTTCTAATCTTTTAAATTCGGGAGGAGCAGGTGAATGGCCTGAAGCAACAAAGTCTATAGCCCCGGTTGAAAGAGCATCCCAAAGCTGATCATTATTTTCTTTTCCACGAATAGGAGGAGTGCACTTAAACTGCGTCTGCCCATCCTTAATGTCCTCAGCATTAAATGATAAATAGTGCTGAGCTGTTTCTGTACTTAAGGGTATTCCTTTACCTTTAGCTAGCGCTATTTGTTCAAGAGAGTTGGATGAAGAAAGTGTTACAATATGTGTTCTGCAATTAAATTCTTCACAAAGGCGGATAACCAATGCGATCGCATCATCTTCCCACTTCTGCGGACGTGTAAGTAAATAATCGGCGTATGATTGCGGTCTCTGCTTTTTAAGGCCTGTCGCTTCATCTATTAATTCGCAATTAACTAGCAGTGGCAAATTATACTTTGCCAGTATTGGCATCGCTTTTCGTAAGTCTCGTTCTGTTACATTTGGGAATTCCTTTATACCAGAGTGTGAAAGAAAAGCTTTAAATCCAAGAACTCCCTGCTGTATTAAAGGTTCAATTTCATCGATGTTCCCAGGAATTACCCCTCCCCAGAAACCGCAATTAGCATGTATCTGTTGACTCGCTTTGGCAAACTTCTTTTGTAATGCCTGTACTGTGGTCGTCGTAGGTGAGGAATTTAAAGGCATATCCACCAGTGAAGTTATTCCACCAGCAATAGCGGCTTTTGTTGCAGTATTAAATCCTTCCCAACTAGTTCTGCCAGGTTCATTAATATGAACATGAGTATCAATAACACCCGGCATAACTAATCTATTTCCAACATCATTTACCGGACAATCTACTTCAGCATTATGAGGCAATACTGCTTTTATCGTAGAGCCATGGATAAATATTGTAGCCTCTTTTACTCCTTCAGGTGTTATAACCCTTTTGCTTCTTACTGCCAGATGCGCCATTCTCTTGAGAAACTGTTTAATTCCACTCGAAAGATGCGCATATTTTTTCTTTTTTTAAATAAAAGGACCTTTTTTAAACCATATATCTAATTTTAATGACTTTATTTTGTTAAAAATGTATATTTATACGCTCGATTGTTCGATATTGTTAAGCGGAAGGTTGTTTTTCTCTATTTCATGATGAATTTATGTTGGCTTTTACAAATATTATTCAATTCTTTCCTTTTGCTATTGATTAAACCTGGTCGCCGTTTTTTAGATAAATTTCAAAAAATATTTCCTTGTGTTTTTATTTTTGAAGTTAATCACTATATTTGCGCCTCTTAAAAAGGATTGAAACAATGAAGGCTGATTTGCACCCAAAAAGTTATAGATTGGTAGTTTTTAAAGACATGTCTAACGACTATGCTTTCTTAACCCAGTCTTGTATCGAAACTAAAGAATCAATTAAATGGGAAGACGGAAATGAATACCCATTAATTAAATTAGAGATCTCTCATACTTCTCACCCGTTTTATACTGGTAAAATGAAGTTAGTAGACACTGCAGGACGTATTGATAAGTTCCGTAGCCGCTACGCTAAAAAATAATTTATATTATTTAAAATATATTAAAGTCCCGGTTAAACAGCCGGGACTTTTTTTATTTTTGCCCCTGATATGAATATCGTTCTCTTTGATGATTCAACGCGAGAAAGTCTTTTACCCTTAACTTTCACTCGTCCTGTAGCTTCCTTGCGAATAGGCATATTAACAATTGCCGAGAAATGGGAGAAATACCTTAACGCAGAAGCTTCTTATTTAACAGCAGATTATCTTTCTGTAAAATTTCCTTTCAAACCTTCCGACAATAGCATTTTCATTAATGGATCTGTATGTCCTAATCCTTTACTGCTCGAGGCTATTGACAAGTTAGGAAAAGGGGAGGCTCTGGTGCAGAAGGATGTTTTAATTGCAGTAAAGGGAGTAGGTAAAGATTTCTTCACCTCGAAACAGCATGTAGAGCAGAAAGAATTCACAGGCTCTTTTACACGTATTGTTTATCCTGAACACATATTTTCCTACAATCATGCCGAAATAGTACTGGATTTTAAACTCCTAACTCAAGGGCGCACTTCAGCTCAATTAAGCAGTACCAACACGGTGCTGGGTGAGAATATTTTCGTGGAGGAGGGGGTATCTGCAGAATGTGCGATTTTTAACACAACAACCGGACCTATTTATCTTGGTAAAAATTCTACAGTTCTAGAAGGTTCTGTTATCCGTGGCTCTTTTTCCTTGGGTGAACATGCGCTTGTTAAGCTTGCCGCTAAGATCTATGGAAAAACTACTGTGGGGCCTTACTGCAAAGTGGGAGGAGAGATCAATAACGCAGTATTATACGAAAATTCCAGTAAAGGACATGATGGTTATTTAGGCAATTCTGTATTAGGTGAATGGTGTAATATTGGAGCGGATAGCAACAACTCCAACTTAAAGAATAACTATGCCGAGGTAAAGCTTTGGGATTATAACAAGGAGCGCTTCCGCAAAACAGGCTTGCAATTCTGCGGTCTTATTATGGGAGATCACTCAAAGTGTGGAATAAATACTATGTTTAACACCGGAACTGTTGTTGGGGTAAGTGCTAATATTTTCGGTGCGGGTTTTCCACGAAACTTCATTCCAGATTTTTCATGGGGAGGAGCCCAGGGCTACGAGGTGTATGCCATAAATAAAGTGTTTGAGACGGCCGAACGGGTTTATGAACGTCGTGACTCCAATTTCGATTCCGTTGAAAAGGAAATTCTTCAAAACGTATTTGAACTAACTAAGCAGTATAGAAATTTTTAAATCTTAATAAATCATGAGAAAAAAGATTGTTGCAGGTAACTGGAAAATGAACCTTGATTATACATCAGGAATGAGTTTAATATCTGAAGTATTAAATATGGTTAACGATGAAGTCAGAGGTGATCAGGAGGTGATTGTATGCCCTCCAGCAGTACTTGTTTACAGCGTTGCACAGCTTGCTAAAGGAAATCCAAAGGTGAGTGTCGGAGCTCAAAATTGTCACGAGGCTGAGTCGGGCGCATTCACCGGCGAAATTTCTGCTTCTCAAATCAAATCTGTAGGGGCACAGTACGTAATCCTCGGCCATTCAGAGCGTCGCCAGTATTTTGGAGAAACTAATGAACTTCTTGCAAAAAAAACTGATGCAGTTCTTAAAAATGGTTTGAAACCTATTTTTTGTATCGGTGAGACTCTGGAAGAGCGTAATCAGAATATCCATTTTCAGTTAATAAAAGATCAACTAGCAGAAGGTGTGTTCCATCTCTCTGCTGAGGAATTTGCTAAAGTTGTTCTGGCATACGAGCCTGTTTGGGCTATTGGCACCGGAGTTACAGCAAGCCCTGAGCAAGCGCAGGAAGTTCACGAATTTATTCGTAAAGAAGTTGCAGCTAAATATGGAGAAGAGGTTGCAGAGGATACAACAATTCTATATGGCGGAAGTTGTAATCCTAAAAATGCTGCGGATTTATTTGCACAAAAAGATATCGATGGTGGCTTAATAGGTGGAGCTTCTCTTAAATCAAGAGACTTTACAGACATCATTACAAAATTTAATAAATAACATTGAATTACTACGAATTCAGTTTTTCTGTTAATACAGAAGAAGATTTTTATCAAGACCTGCTTATCAACGCCTTGGCTGAAGCAGGTTTTGATACTTTTGAGGAAACCCCTAATGGATTTAATGCCTATATTCCTGCTCAGGAATTCAATCAGGATGTGTTCGACGGCGTTTTAAGTCCTTACATTGATATGTTCGATTTCTCTTTTGAGAAGGAGCTGATCCCCCAGAAGAATTGGAATGAGGTTTGGGAAAGTAATTTTGAGCCATTGGTTATAAAAGACCAATGTTATGTCAGGGCAACCTTCCATCCGGCTCATCCTGAATACCCCCTGGAAATTGTAATTGATCCTAAAATGGCCTTCGGTACCGGGCACCATCAAACTACTACAATGATGATGGAGTACATCTTAGAAGAGGAGATAACAGGTCTCCCTGTCTTAGATATGGGCTGCGGAACTGGTATTCTTGCCATATTAGCGGAAAAGCAAGGCGCAGCAGAATTAGTTGCCATCGACTACGATCCGGTTTGTTACGAAAGTACGTTAGAAAACGCCAAGCTTAATCATTGCTCAAACATTTCTGCAATCTGTGGCTCTAAAGAGGTTATACCTGATAAAGAATTTAATATAATTCTGGCAAATATTAACCGGAACATACTTTTAGATCAGATACATCGTTATTCAGAAGTACTGATACCGGGAGGGATTTTGTTAATGAGTGGATTTTATCAGGAGGATATTCCTATGATTTCTGAGGAGTGCGAACGTCACAATTTAAGCCTTGTAAATTTTAAGTCGCTGAATAACTGGGTGTCTGTAAAATTTGTAAAACAAAAATTAAAATAACTTCTTTTTATCTTTGTCTTTGTTAACTCCGAAGAATTAATTCTTAATGCGTATACATTTAATTGCTGTAGGTGGTGCTGCTATGCATAATTTAGCCATAGCATTATCCAAAAAAGGTCATCAGGTTTCGGGATCGGATGACGCAATTTACGAACCGTCTCGTTCTCGTTTAGAGAAATATGGAATACTTCCCGTCGAGATGGGTTGGTTCCCTGAGAATATTACTCCGGAAATTGATGCAGTTATTTTAGGTATGCATGCCCGTGAAGATAATCCCGAGTTGAAAAAAGCACAGGAGTTAGGGTTGAAAGTTTATTCGTACCCAGAATATGTTTATGAGCAATCCAAAGATAAGTTACGGGTAGTTATAGGTGGAAGTCACGGTAAAACAACTATAACCTCCATGATCCTTCATGTGCTTAAAACCTGTGGCAAGGAATTCGATTACCTCGTGGGAGCACAGTTAGAAGGTTTTGAGACAATGGTTCAGTTGAGTGATGCTCCTATCATTGTTATTGAAGGAGATGAATACCTGGCCTCTCCAATTGACAGAAGACCCAAATTTCATTTGTATAAAGCTAACGTAGGTATTATAAGTGGAATTGCCTGGGATCATATCAACGTATTTCCTACGTTTGATAATTACCTCGAACAATTCAGACTTTTTCTTGATACCATTGAGCCTGATGGAACAATTATTTATAATGCCGAAGACGCTGTTGTAAAAGAACTGGTTGAAGGATCGGGGATCGGATTGGCTAAAATAGGCTACAAAACGGTGGAGAATTATACCGCGGAAGGTGTGACGCATTTGAAGGTGAAGGGAAAAATTTATCCACTTGAGGTCTTTGGAAGACACAATCTTCAAAATATTGAGGCGGCACATAATGCCTGTACTAAAATTGGGATAAGTGATGATAAGTTTTATTCAGCGATCAGTACGTTTAAAGGTGCAGCTAAAAGATTGGAGCTTCTCGGAAAAAATATTTCTACTGCCGTATATAAAGATTTTGCTCACTCACCCTCAAAGTTAACCGCCACTATTGAGGCTGTAAAGGAACAATATCCTGAACGTGAATTAGTGGCAGTGATAGAATTACACACTTTCAGTAGCTTAAATAAGGATTTTTTAAATGAATACAATGGTAGCATGGATAAAGCTGATGTTCCCGTGGTATTCATTAATAAATTGACTTTTGAACAAAAAAAGTTGAAACCTTACGATGATGTTTTAGTAAAACAAGCATTTGGTAACGGAAAGTTAATTTTTTTCAATGATCCTGAAATAATGGTAGAATTTTTGAGTTCTATTAATTATAAAGGTAAAAACTTGCTTCTCATGAGTTCAGGAAACTTTGGAGGAACTGACCTAAACCTACTTTCAGATAAGGCTTTAATCAGCAAGAGTATATATTAAATTGTAAAGGAAAATGAAAACATTAGGAAAAAAGATAAGGCTGCTTAGGCACCAGAAGGGATGGAGCCAGGAGGATGTTGCAAAGCGATTAGATATTTCAATTCCTGCATTCTCTAAAATCGAAACTGGTATTACAGATATTAATCTTTCTCGTTTAGAGCAGATTTCTAAGTTATTTGATATGACAGTAGTACAATTACTTACATTCAACGATAGCGAACAGCAAGAGAAATATGTGTCTGAACTAGAAACTATTACTAAACGTTTACAGGAAAGAGAAACAGAAGTAATTGAACTTCAAAAAAAGATTATCGACTTATTTGAAGAAATAAGAAGAAACAAAGTACTGGCTTAACCAGTCATAACAAAAATGCCCCGGTAGTTCCGGGGCATCATTGTTAAAATATTTTTCTCATAGTTAAATGCCTCTTTCCGAATGTAGCACCCGTAGCTTCGTGAATAGCAAGCATCTTATTATTAAAATCTCCCACCCACGATAATTCTAGTTCCTCATACTGATTAAGGGGCAGAACATATTCTTTTAATTTAATGAACATAGCGGATTCCAATCCATGTTTCTGATACGCTTGTTTAGTTCCCATCACCACAGCGCGCATCCTGGTAACGCCTCTCCAGCGGTAGTAAGCAAATTTCAACTTCTCCAGAATTCCTAGTTTTCCCTTTAGAGGTTTTATAATTTGGTTCGCATCCGGAAGGATAATTATAAAGGAGGCCGGTTCATCATTAACATAGGAGAACCATATTAAATTCTCGTCCATAATGGCCTTCATCTTTTGAAAACTCTCAATAATGGTTTCCTTGTTGATCGGAACAAAGTTTTCGAAGTCCTTCCATGCATCGTTATAGATCTCCATAAAGTCTGAAGCGAACCTGTCAATTTCTTTGACCTTAAGATGTTCAAATCTATATCCCGGCTTTTTGGCTACCCACTCTGCAATTTTGGTAAAGCGCTCAGGGAAGGGCTTGTGAACACTTAAGTGGTTGGTGATTTGCTCATATAAAGATTCAAAGCCGTACGTTTCAAAAAGGTTTTTGTAGTACGGATGATTATAATTCATTCCATAGGAGGGATGCGTAAAGCCATCTACCAGCAGCCCCCAGAATGTATCATTTTCACCAAAATTGATTGGCCCGTCCATCGCTTTCATTTCTTTTTGAATAAGCCAGTTCCGGGCGGTATCGAAAAGTTGATTGGCTACTGTCTGATCATTTATACATTCAAAAAAACCAACCCCGCCTGTAGGCTGCTCATAGTTAAGTGCTTTCTTGTAATTAATAAAGGCAGCAATACGTCCTATTAATTCACCTCTTTCATTTTTAGCGATCCAACGAGTGATGGTACCATGTTGATGAAAGTTATTTTGTGCAGGATCAAAAACCTTTTCCACATCAACATCTAATGGACAAACCCATACCGGATCATTTTTATATAGAACTCGTGCTACATCCAAAAACTCTTTCCGTGTTTTCCTATCCCGAACTTCCGTTATAATCATAAAGCAATATATAAAAAAAGCATTCAGAGTGCTGAATGCTTCCTTTGTGTCTTAAAAAATATCGTTAATAATCATCATCATCGTCGAAAGTGCCAAGCTCTTCAAAACCTAGATCGTCGATGTCGTTAAAATCATCGTCCTCATCATCGTCAAACTTTTTTGTCGCTTTAGTTTCAGCGAGCTTAGTATTTGACCTCAGGGCGTCGTTTGTCGTGTTGCCACTAATAGTGACATTGTTTTTCGGCGTTTTCATACTAATGATTGGGTAAGCGTTTTGTCAAATAATACTGTTATCTAAGTACTAATTTATCGAAATTTCTTGATTTCTGTATGTGGCAAAAATAAAATAAAAACGATTTCAGCAAAACCTGCACGACGAATTATTCTGGTTTTTCTCCTATCTCATTTTGCTCTGCTGCAATGTCTTTTAATTGAGGTAATTGTGATTTGTTGCTAATTCCGAAATAATCCATAAAGAGAGTGCTGGTGCTATATAAGAGTGGTTTTCCGATTGTTTCGGCCTTGCCAGCGATCGTAATTAACTCTTTTTCCAATAATTTCTGGATAGAATAATCGCAGTTTACACCTCTTATTTGTTCAACCTCCAATTTTGTTATGGGTTGTTTATAGGCAATGATAGCAAGGGTCTCAAGAGCTGATTGACTCAAGCGTTTTTTAGATCTCTGTATTTGCAACTGATTAACAAGTTGGTAATGATCTTTCTTCGTTAGAAACTGATATCCTTTATTGATCTCAACCAGGGCAATAGCAAAGTCTGGATTATTGTATTTTTGCTGGATAGCGTCTATATGTTCTTTCACACTATCTTCTGTTACATTTTCTTCTCCGGCCGCCTGCAATACCTGCATTATTTCAAACATAGTTACACTTTGTTCCGATGAGAAGATAAGAGCTTCAATATTTAAGGTTGTTGAATTCAAAATCTGATAATTTTTGCAAATCTAAAAAAGAAGATGGTTTAGTACACTAAAGTAGCGCAAACAAAATCGCTATAAAACAAAAAAGCGGTGAAACTTTGGGGAGTTCCAGCCGCTAAACACACACTTAGATAAAATTATATTTAATAGTTCTTTCGAACTTTTAATGTCGATTTTCTAATACAATAATAGAAAGAAACTAAAAATGTTTTATGTAGTAATGAGTAAGCGGTATCTTTGATTGAGTAAACGGTTAAAAGGGGATTTGGAGCCTTACACAAGTGCCTTCTGGAGCTATTTGTTTAACCTCCACAAGGATCCCCCGGTTCTTAAATTTATTCAGTAAATTGATTCTTTCTTTGGTTAATTGCATTCCCCGGCTGATATGGCCTTCAGGCTTATCATTTAACGAATTCTCTATTCCTACACCGTCATCTATTATTTCGATTTGAAGTATGGAAGGAGCCATAAGGGTAATGTTTATCCATAGGTTCCCGTCTGCATCCTTCGGCATCAACCCATGCCAAATAGCATTTTCTACATATGGCTGAAGTAGCATTGATGGAATTAAGGTACTGTCTTTATTGATATCCGGACCTACACTTATCCTATAGTTCATTCTATCACCAAAACGCATTTTCTCCAGAGAGAGATACAGTGTTAAATAACTTACTTCTTCTTCTAATGTAATATAACTCTTATTACAGTTTTCCAGGTTTTTTCTCAACAGCCGGGCGAATCCTGTCAGAGCTTGATTGGCCATAGCATTATCCTTCGTATTGATAAAGTATTGAATAGAGTTCATCACATTAAAAACGAAGTGCGGATTCATCATAGCCTGCAGTGCCTGTTGTTCAAGAGATATGATCCGGGTTTGGGTTATCAGACGCTCATTTTCTTTAGCTCTTTTGAATTTATAATATTTGCTGATTGCATAGAACAGCAGTAGCCCCAAAGCCAGTAGCAGTAGTACAATGAACCACCAGGTGCGCCAGAAGGGTGGCTTGATATTAAAGGGTATTTCTATTGGTTCACTCCAGGTGCTGTTTAGGCACTTAGACCTTATTTGAAGTTCATAACTTCCAGGCTGCAGCGAGGCGAATTCGAGGGAGTTTGCGCTTGTCTCAATCCATTTAAGCTCCCGATTTAATCTATAGCTGTATTTTACAGATTGAGGATGCTCAAAGTCAAGCGCAATATAGTTAACTGTGATATTATTGCCCTTATAAGGCAGTGTAAGGTCCCTATTAACATTAAGTGCTTTCTTGTTTGATAGGAACTGAGTTAGGTATAACGGAGGGCTGTCTTTATCGTCGGGGAAGGTGTTCACATTTATGATGGACAGACCACTGTTGGTCGCCGCGTAGATGGAGTCGTCCTCTACGTACAGATCGTTAATCTCGGTCGTAATTAATCCGTTTTCTGTGCTGTAATTTTTTATTGAAACTCCTTTATCCAGATTAATCCGGCTAATACCTTTACCCGTAACAACCCAGGAGTCGCGGTCCTTTATAAAGATCTTTTTGCAGATATTACTCGGTAATCCGTCAGCTTTCGTAATAGTGTTTTGTTTCTTCAGATCCTTTACTATTAGCACACCGAAGCCTACGGTGGTACAGGCTATACTCTTATCAGGCAATTCTTTAATATCTGTAATTCGCTGACTGCGGATTTCCTTACTTTGGTAAAGTATTTTGTTGTTGTAGTAGCAGAACAAGCCATTGATGTTTGCAATCCATAAGCGGTTGGAAGAGTCGTAGTAGACGGTAAAAGACCGTGTTCTGAATTGAGGATTGTTAGCAAGAGCATTCTTTGAGTTAAATACCAAAGGCTTCTGCTTGTTTATTTCATAAACACCAGAAGCAAGCGCCAGGGCAATCCTGTTCTGGCTGTTGATGCTAAAGCTTTTCAATGCATAGGAGCCTCCGCAGATCTCCTGTAGGATGGAGCTCTTTTTAGAATTGGCGGAGAATTCTCCTAACTCGTTATCTGAGGCGAACCATATCGAATTATTCTTCTTATCATGATATAGCCTTTTTATTGGATTGTATTCTTTTTCATCCAGATACGAAGTTATTGAAGAATTCGAAATAACATCAATCTTACCAGACCTTAATCCAAGCACAATCTTGTTCTCCAATTTCAGTACACTTTGAACTGAATTCGAGCTTAGGCCATCTGATGTAGTATAATTGGCAGAAAATTGAGAATAAAAAGGAAGCATGTAAACGCCATTTCCAATAGTGGAGATCCAGATATTCCCCTGCTGATCCTGTTTTATATCGCTAAGAAGATTATCCTTCAGGTAGTGCTTTGGCGAACTTCCGTCTGACTTAAAGAGATAGACGCCATCACCCATAGTGGTAAGCCACAAATTATTCCTGTTATCAATTATGAACCTGGCTATTGAAGCAGGATTTATTTGTTCGGGAAAGTAGCGTAAAACATTCGTATAATTATTCTTTAAACTGATCAGCCCCGTTTCTGAAATGTATTTAAGGGATTTGGTACTCGGGTTATAGGAGATAGCTTTTGCTGATACAGGTAGCTCTGTTATTGGGACCTGTACAAATTTTTCATTTGAAAGCCTGAAAAACCTTCCCTTGGTAATTCCAAATAATGTACCCCCCGTATCCTCGAATAAGGTTATCCCCGACAGCAAGTGATCCGAAGAATAAAACCTGGCGTTCTCTCCGTCGATCAGCAATACTTTTTTTTGATTGGTAGAGAACCAGAGACGATGCTTAGAATCTTCGTAAAAGGAAGTAAAACTTGCCGTACTAAGAGTCTTTTTTAAAAGCGGATCTGTAACGGTATTATAAAAGCGTTTGTTAAGATAGTAGGAGAGTTTCCCGTTCAGGGTTAGGAACCAGATACGTCCTTTTGAATCTTCACTAATTTGGAGAACCTCATTATCTGATAATCCATTATCTATGGTAAATAATTCGAAGGTTTTTCCGTCAAAACGATTCACACCGTTTTCTGTAGCAAACCAAATAAAACCTTTTGAATCCTGAAGGATAGAATACACTGTAGACGAAGCCAGACCATGGTTTACAGAATAGTTCTTGAAAACCAATGTTTGCCCTATTGCAGTCGAGAAAAGGGGTAGGAGGAATATATATAAGAGTTTCCTTAGCAAAATTCTATCTGTTAAAATACTGTTTTGCCCGGTCAAGAAAGTCGCTTGAACGGCGTCTGGAAACAGGAAGATTTACATTATTTGTAAGGAAAATCTGAAGTCCATTTTTGTTCGAATATCCCTGAACGAACTTGAAATTAACCATTACAGACTTATGTATCCTTATAAAGTCAACGTTAGATAAGCTATCTTCAAACTCCTTTAAAGGTTTTGAAATAATTACTTTTTCGCCATTTTTAAGATGAAAGTTCGTGTAGTTGCTGTCGGCCTCGAGGTAGATGATGTCGTCAGTTTCGAGTACGTTAAACCCGTGAGTACTTGGAATACTCAGTTTTCTACTGGATTTCTCCTCTTTCCTGATAGCTTCGTTCCGTACCTGATCGTTGTCCTTTTGAGCAATTAGCTCTGCCCAATCTACAGCTTTAGCAACAGCCGTTTTAAGTTCAACTATATCAATAGGTTTTAGTAAATAGTCAACAGCCTCTGCCTTCAGTGCCTTTAAGGCATACTGATCGTATGCTGTAGTAAAGATCACCATAATATTCCTCTTCTGTAGCGTAGGAAGGAGCTCGAAGCCGTTTTCCTTAGGCATTGCTATATCCAGGAATACCAATTGAAATTGTTGTTCTTCAATAAGGTTTCTGGCTTCTGCTACTGATTTAGCGATAGCTCCAATTGTAACTTCCGGGCAGTTTTCCTGTAATAAGAAATACAACGATTTCCGGCTGTATTCTTCATCATCAACTATAAGTGCGTTCAGTACCATCTGTAATTCGGGTTCAATTTACCGAAAAACCTTTATGATAAAAGAGGCTGCAAAACTTTCTAATAGTTAATTGTCTGCTGCTCCATGTTTTCCGGCAACTCCCTGAATTCATATTTCTGATTGCGTAACTGTGGCTCAAAGCCGGCTTCGCGGATAGAATTTTGAATGGCATCTGAAGTAAAACGGTGAGGGGCACCTGCTGCACTTACCACATTTTCCTCTAACATAATTGAACCGAAATCATTAGCTCCTGCATGTAAACAGATTTGTGCTACTTGTTTTCCAACCGTTAACCAGGAAGCCTGAATATTTTTTACGTTTGGAAGCATTATGCGACTTAAGGCAATCATTCGTATATACTCATCTGCCGTTACCTGATTACTAATACCACGAACTTTTTTCAATAAAGTACCGTCATCCTGGAAAGGCCAGGGAATAAACGCAGTAAAACCATACGATCCTTCTGGTTTTTCTGCTTGAACTTGTCTGATCCAGACTAAATGCTCAAAACGTTCTTCCAAAGTTTCCACATGCCCGAACATCATTGTAGCCGAAGTTGGAAGGTTTAATTGATGTGCTGCACGCATGACATCAAGCCATTCTTGTCCCCCACATTTTCCTTTAGAAATTAGACGTCTAACGCGATCATTCAGGATTTCTGCACCCGCGCCAGGTAAGGAATCTAGGCCAGCTTCCTTTAAGGTCTTTAATACTTCATAATGCGAGAGTCCGTCTAATTTGGAAATATGGGCGATTTCGGGAGGACCTAAAGAATGCAGTTTCAGTGTAGGGTAGAGCTCCTTCAGTTGTTTAAATAAATCTGCATAGAAGGACAGTCCAAGGTCGGGGTGATGCCCTCCCTGTAAAAGAAGTTGGTCACCGCCAAAACGAAAGGTTTCCTCTATCTTCTTTTTATAAGTTTCTATATCCGTAATATAGCTGTCGGCATGGCCAGGTCTTCTGAAAAAATTGCAGAACTTGCAATTTGCAATGCACACATTTGTGGTGTTCACGTTGCGATCTATTTGCCACGTTACTTTACCATGAGGTACCTGTTTCTTTCGCAGTTCGTTAGCTACATACATTAAGTCGGCCGTATTGGCACTCTTAAATAGATAAACCCCTTCTTCCTGCGATAGAAAGTCAAATGTTAGAGCCCTTTGCAATAAGTCCTGCGTATTCATCTTTGCAAAGATACGTAGTCCACTTGAGTGATCTAATCTAAAAAAGCAATAATGAGGTCAATATTCTAAAAAAGATGATAAGAGACCGGCGTTAAGCAAATTTTTCGATGAAGAGATTAATAACTTCTACCAAAATTAGTATAATAACAATCCACTCGAGCATATTGCTATGGCGGTATTGAAGAAGATCCCTGAAGAGCTCTAAATTGTCCTTTATGATGGTTAAGCCCTCCTGAATGTTTCTGAATCGTTCCTGAAGATCGAAAGTACGCTTAAGCTCTGTATCTATTTGATTCAATTGTTCGTCTTCCCATGTTTCTGGTGGCGAGTCGAATATGTAAAGGTTCTCGGCTATTCTATTCTTCAGTAGTAAAGTTTTTCCGATGAATTTTTTAAGTTTTGTACCTGAAATACTAAGTCTGCCTTTATTTTCAAGCATTTGCGTGTGCTGATTAGTCTCTTCCAAAAGGGTTGAGGTCTGCTCGTAATAGTAATCCAGTGCAACGGATTGAGAAACGTTAAGCATAACTAAACGGATCTTCTCTGTATCAATTCCTTTAATGGCTATTGTATTGTAGCCAATCTTATTTTCTGTAGCATTGGTTTCTATATCAAATTCTTCCGAGAGTTCTTCAGTGAACCTATTTTTACAATAATTGGTTATTAAACGGAGGAATTGGGATATCCTGATGGCGTCGAAATTTAGAAAACAGACCACGCCATATTTGAAGATGTAGATGAACTCTTCTGTATCCATTTTATAGAAAAGTTCGTCAGAATCACCGTAGTATAGTTCCCCCTTAAAGTCAACCCTGAATTGTTTAATATCAATACTATCTGCAATTTGATAAGACAGAATCCTTTGAGCCATTTTTAAAGTTTGTTTGCCAGAGAGAGCTGTGTATAAATAAAGGATTTAGGAAGCGATTTTGTTTGTGAAGGACGCCAGGCTGCGAACTTTGAAAGGCAAAAACCAAACGCAGCACTTTAAGTTTTATCTGCATATATCAACTATGGAAGAGCCGATAATTATTACAACCGAAAACCAAAATGAAGTTTGGTTAAAAATTGAACAAGCATTTAAAACGACCGAAGGCCTTGCTGTTTCTCATTTTGAGTTCGAGAAAGATCAACGAAGGATCCTACTCGATGTAGACGGAAATAAGCAGAGCACGGTCTTTAGCGCTATAATTTATAACCAGAACGAATTCCGTTTTGCAATCCACCCTCAGGGTGTTATCGATGAAATTGGGAAAATTTTTGGAATGCAGGATGTTGTGTTAGGCTATAAGGAGTTTGATGATAAATTCATCATCAAAACCAATCAAGAAAGTAAAGTGCAATTACTTTTTGCTGATGAAAGGGTAAGAGATCTACTGACATCAGTACCTGAACTTTGCCTGGAAATTGTTGAATACCTTACTGAAAATGAAGAAGGTAAGGTTCCATTTCTAGAGTTAAAGGTTAATGGTTATATTAGCGAAGTAAGACTTCTAAGACAGTTGTTTCAAGTGTTTTACGACCTCTTATCTAAAGTAGATAACTAAGCTAACCGCCGGCAATTAACTCTGTTCCTTAGGATCTTTACTAAGATCCTAAGGCTATTTTAATATGTTCAAGATGATGCTTAAGGTGCCAGTTAGAAATGGCTATTGCCTGTGCCTGGTTGAACTTCACTTTCCTGACTGGATGAAAGTATTCTAGTTCCAGGTCCTTTTCAGTGAGCGATCGCATAAGGAAAACGTATCTCTTTGTTAAACCTTCCAATGCAAGAATAGAATCTTCAACAGGTTCCGTTAAGCTATCCGGAGTGTTTGCCCAACCATCCATGTTTATGAGGGTTACATCTGAATAATCTTTTTCCGTTAGAACCTTCTTCATGCGGAAGAAATGCAGCAATTGTATATCGGCCACATGATGCACTAATTGCCTGATGTTCCATGCATCAGGGCGGTAAGTTTTACTTAAGTCATCCTCGGTTAATACCTCTAATATCCCTCTATATTGGGCAGGTAATTTTTCAATCTCTGAAATGAGAAAGGTTATTTCTTCTAAAGAATAACTTTCCTTTTTTATAAAAGGCCCGATAGGAAATTTCAGGCTGTCGATACCGGCAAGATTTTCCATCATTAACTATTTTGATATGCTTTCTATGTTCTTAAGCTTTTGTTGCTATTTTTTAACTTTAGACATAATGTCCTCAATGATCTTTACCGCATGAATTCTTGAATTCTCAATGAAAAGAGTATGTGTATTCATGCCTCCGCAAACTACCCCCGCTAAATATAAGTTCTTAATATTAGTTTCCATACTATTTGAATAGATAGGGATCCTGTTTTCATCCACGGTACATTCGATTCCTATGTTATTAAGGAAATCAAAGTTTGGAAGATAACCGGTCATTGCCAGCACGAAATCGTTTTCAATCGTTAAGGGTCCCTCAGGTGTTATAATATCTATTTCACGTTCCCTGATCTCTGTTATTTCTGAATTGAAGTAGGCTGTTATACTTCCTTCTTTTATCCGATTTTCTATATCTGGCCTAACCCAATATTTCACACTTTTGCCAATTGTATCTCCCCGTATAATCATAGTTACTTCAGCTCCCTTTCTGAATGTCTCTAAAGCAACATCTACTGAGGAGTTACTTGCACCAATTACGGCAACTTTCTGCATGGTGAAGAAATGAGGATCTTTATAGTAATGATAGACCTTTTCGAGCTTTTCCCCCGGTACATCTATATAATTAGGAACGTCATAAAAACCAGTGGCAACTACAATATAACGCGAAGTATAACTGGCCCTGGTACTTGTTACTACAAAGGTTTCAGCTTGTTTGCTTACCGTCTCGACCGGCTCGAACAACTTGATATTCAATTGGTATTGAAGTGCTGCTCTTCTATAATACTCCAAAGCCTCTGCGCGTGTAGGTTTGGGGTTGATAGAAGGAAAGGGGAGACCTCCAATTTCCAGTCGCTCTGAGGTAGAGAAGAAGGTCATGTTAACTGGGTAATTATAAAGAGAGTTCACTAACGTGCCCTTTTCGAGAATAAGGTAGGATAAGCCTGCTTTTTTTGCTTCAATAGCACAGGCGAGACCAATTGGTCCGCCCCCAATAATTAATAGATCAAAATCTAAAGTCACGTTTTTGCTAAGCATTTGTAGCAATATGAGTGTTTTTTTTTTAAAATAAAAAAAGGCCGCTTTTATAAAAAGCAGCCTTCAAATAGTATCATGATTCTTATTTACCAGCCGCTTTCGCGTGATCTGCTAAGAATTGAGCTAAGCCATTATCAGTTAATGGATGCTTTAATAAAGCCAATATTGGGGCTAAAGGAGCTGTAACTACGTCTGCACCAAGTTTAGCGCAATTAATAATATGCATTGGGTGACGGGCAGATGCTGCTAGAATTTGAGTAGTATATCCGTAATTATCGAATATTGTGCGAATGTCTTCGATCAATGTTAGTCCGTCTGTAGAAATATCATCTAAACGACCAATAAAAGGGGAAACATAAGTTGCACCTGCTTTTGCAGCTAAAAGAGCCTGACCAGCAGAGAAGATCAACGTACAATTCGTTTTAATACCCTTTTCTGTAAAATACTTAATCGCTTTTACCCCATCTTTTAACATTGGAACTTTTACCACAATGCGTTCGTGAAGTTTAGCCAAAGCTTCACCTTCAGCGATCATCTCTTCAAAGGTTGTAGAAATGACTTCAGCACTTACATCCCCATCAGTTATTTCGCATATAGCTTTATAATGATTAATTACATTCTCTTCACCTGTAATTCCTTCTTTAGCCATCAAGCTTGGGTTAGTAGTAACGCCATCTAGAACACCTAAATCATGTGCTTCTTTGATTTGAGCTAAATTCGCAGTATCGATAAAAAATTTCATGGTGGTAATAAAAGTTAAAAATTAAAATTCAGTGAAGTCTTGTGATCCTGTGTATTTAGATTTTAATTGGAAGAAGAAAAAAGTGGGCTAGCACCTTCTATCGCACCGCTACGACTCTCTACCCTTGCTTTGTTCCCAACCTGGGGGAGTTCAAGAGGAGCTGGTCGTAGAAGACTAACCCGCCGCAAAAGTAAGAACTTTTTGATATCTCTATAATTTTTTTGAAAATATTTCTGCCCTGTAGTCCCCTTTATAATGGTTTTACGCCTTGATTGAGCTGATTTAGACCATCTTATCCGTTCTTCAAATATTAAATTATTTTGTATCTTTACACTACTGGCAGCGATTTCAACTGTTGCAACTTGAGTATATGTTATCCATTACCTGCAAAAGTCTATATAGAAAGATTTTTAATCTGGGGGATAGGCTGCTGCGCTTACCTCAAGCTTTCAACTAATTTCCTTCCTTCTGATTATTCGGTACACTAAGTCCCTATTTTAGTCAACTCTGGAAAAAATTTCCGAACACCTTCCGAAGAAAACCTAAATGGTCAAAAAGTCAAATTAAACGATTTCGGTTTCCTGGCAGAAACAAGAGGCTTGACCCATTCTTTGTTTAGATCTCCAAAATGCACTTTTGCTATTATTTCACGGGCACTTAGTGTACCATGTTCGTGGCTGGTTCGAAATTTTGGCCGGGCTTCCCGAACTTGCCTCGAACTTGGTCCCTACCTGGTATGGAGCAGGTGAGCAGCTATTTTGATGGTTTAAGATCTAAAAGGAAAATTTAGCGAATTATAGTTCTACTGTTGAACAAGGCTAGATTTTTCAAGAAGCAAGATTTCCATATTAAGACAGCGTTAAATCCTGACTCTTCATTTTAGCCATTTTCTTCAGAAATCCGTGTGAACGGTTGCAAAAATAATATGATCCAGGTAATACAAATAACTGTAAATAAGTGCGATTGTCATCAAATTGTTTTCAAAAAAAGCTAAATAAATGCGCTTTTGTCGAAATGTTCACAAGTCCTATTGTTAATATTTCAATAAATGAACGTTAAATTTGATGAAATGTTAATTAAGTGTAAAAACCTCCTTTTTGTTTTAAAGAAAACGCAAAAGTTATTGCCAGATAGTGAAATTTCGGCCAAAAACTGTATTTTCGTGGATTACCATTATAATTCTGATGAAGCAAACCGGAAATGACCAACAGGGATTATATCGCCCTGAATTTGAACACGACTCATGTGGAGTGGGTTTTATTACGAACATTAATGGCCATAAATCACACCAAACTGTTTCAGATGCTTTAACAATTCTGGAGAGTATGGAGCATAGAGGTGCGTGTGGCTGTGATCCTGAGACAGGAGATGGTGCCGGTATTCTGATGCAATTACCTCACGAATTCCTTATGGAAGAGTGTATTGCCCTGGATATCCACCTTGCAGAACCTGGCCATTATGGCGCAGGTAACTTTTTCTTCCCTAAAGAAATTACTGCTAAAGAGGCTTGCAGATCAGTAATTATTAATTCTGCTGAAAAGCTTGGCCTTCCTTTTTTAGGCTTCCGTAAAGTTCCTGTAAACCCGAGTGTAGTGGGCCCAACAGCTCTAGCAGTTGAGCCAGATGTAGAGCAAGTGTTTATTGGCCGTCCTGCCAACATTGTTAGCGTTGAAGATTTCGAAAGAAAGCTTTATGTGTTAAGACGCTTGATTACCAAGTCTGTTAATGAAACCGTAGCCAACGGAAGTGATTTTTATATTACATCACTTTCTGCCCGTGTTATGGGGTATAAGGGACAGCTTACAACGTACCAATTACGTCAATATTATCTTGACCTTCAGGATGAGCGTTTGACTTCTGCTTTTGGTATGGTACACAGCCGTTTTTCTACCAATACTTTCCCTTCATGGAAGTTAGCTCAACCGTTCCGTTTCATGGCGCATAACGGTGAGATTAACACGTTAACAGGTAACTTAAACTGGTTCTATGCTGGTTTAAGATCATACGCGTCTTCTTATTTCTCAGCTGAAGAATTGGAGATCGTTCTTCCTGTGATTGATAAAAACCAGTCGGATTCCGCTTGTCTGGATAACGTTGTTGAAGTTCTGGTTCATACTGGTCGTTCGTTACCTCATGTAATGATGATGCTAGTTCCTGAAGCTTGGGATGGTAACGAGCATATGGAGCCGTTGAAGAAAGCGTTCTATGAATTCCATGCAACAATGATGGAGCCGTGGGATGGTCCTGCTGCGCTTACCTTTACAGACGGTAAACAAATCGGTGCTTTATTAGACAGAAATGGTCTTCGTCCCTTACGTTACGCAACTACCAGTGATGGTCGTGTAATTGTAGCCTCAGAAGCTGGAGCTCTTCCAGTTGATGAGAAATTGATCACTCAGAAAGGTCGTTTACAGCCAGGTAAAATGTTGCTGATGGACATTGTTGAGGGTAAGATCATCACCGACGAGGAAATCAAAACTAAAATTGCAAGCAGTCAGCCTTATGCTGAATGGCTTGAAAATTATAAGATCAAGATTGAAGAATTACCTGAGCCTAGGGTTGCATTTACGAATCTTTCAAAAGATGCAGTTCACAAGTATCACCAGGTATTCGGATACACCCGCGAGGATATTGAAACGATCATTAAGCCAATGGCGGTTGATGGTAAAGAGCCTATCGGATCTATGGGTACTGACGTTCCTTTGGCAGTATTGTCAGATCGTCCTCAGCATCTTTCAAGTTACTTTAAACAATTCTTCGCTCAGGTAACCAATCCACCGATCGACCCGATCCGTGAGCGTATGGTAATGAGTCTTGCTACGTTTATCGGTAGCAATGGCAACTTGTTTGATGAAGATAAAATGCATTGTCATTGTGTTGCGTTGCAGCAGCCGATCCTTAGCAATACTGAACTAGAGAAATTAAGAAGTATTGATACGGGTATGTTCAATGCTAAAACCCTTCAAACTTACTTCAAGGCTGATGGTCAGGCTGGCTCATTACAGCAAGGCTTAGACAGGCTTTGCCGTTATGCTGAAGATGCGGTTAACGATGGTTTTGAAGTGATCATCTTATCAGACAGGGCGGTTGATTCTCAACATGCTCCGATCCCTTCACTTTTAGCTGTATCGGCAGTTCACCACCACTTGATCAGAAAAGGTTACCGTGGACAAGTGGGTATTGTGGTTGAAGCTGGAGATGTTTGGGAAGTTCATCATTTCGCTTGTCTGTTAGGTTTTGGCGCAACTGCTATTAACCCATACCTTGCGCTTGAAACTATTCACGCATTGAAGGAAGAAGGAAACCTTGAAACTTCTTTAGAATTCAAATACCTTTCTAAGAACTACGTTAAATCTGTTTGTGATGGATTGTTGAAGATATTCTCTAAAATGGGTATTTCAACTCTTCAATCATACCAGGGTGCTCAAATATTTGAAATACTGGGTATTAACAGGGCAGTAGTAGATAAGTACTTCACTGGTGCTGTTACCAGGATCGAAGGTCTCGGCCTTGATGAAATTGCTAAAGAAACGTTATTCAAACATAAAAACGGTTTTATTAGTAAAGCTCCTTTGCTTCTTGCTGAAGGTGGTATTTACCAATGGAAACGTCGTGGAGAAGCTCACTTATTCAATCCACAAACTGTTCACTTGTTACAACAAGCAACCAGAACAGCAGATTATAATGTTTACAAGAGCTACGCACGTTTAATCAATGAGCAAGATGAAAGAAAGTACACCCTGCGTGGTTTATTTGATTTCGCTCATCACCGCGAGCCGATATCAATTGACGAAGTAGAACCTGCTTCTGACATCATGAAGCGTTTTGCTACTGGTGCAATGTCTTTCGGTTCTATCTCTCACGAAGCTCACAGTACACTTGCTATCGCAATGAACCGTATTGGTGGTAGAAGTAATACAGGTGAAGGTGGTGAAGATGAGATGCGTTATGAATTGCTTCCTAACGGAGATTCCATGCGTTCATCCATCAAACAGGTTGCTTCTGGCCGTTTCGGTGTAACTTCTTATTACCTGACCAATGCAGACGAGCTTCAGATCAAGATGGCTCAGGGTGCTAAACCAGGTGAGGGTGGTCAGTTACCGGGTGATAAGGTAGATCCATGGATTGCAAAAGTTCGTCACTCAACTCCTGGAGTAGGTTTAATTTCTCCTCCTCCTCACCACGATATCTATTCAATTGAGGATTTAGCCCAGCTGATCTTCGACTTGAAGAATGCTAACCGCGCTGCACGTATCAACGTTAAGTTGGTTTCTAAAGCAGGTGTTGGTACCATTGCTGCCGGTGTTGCTAAGGCTCACGCTGATGTAATTCTGATTGCAGGTTACGATGGTGGTACTGGTGCCTCTCCAATAAGTTCTATCAAGCACGCTGGTTTACCATGGGAGCTTGGTTTAGCTGAAGCGCATCAAACATTAGTACGCAACCAGCTAAGAAGCCGTGTTGTCCTTCAAACAGATGGTCAGTTGAAGACTGGTCGCGATATCGCTATCGCTACTTTGTTAGGTGCTGAAGAATGGGGTGTTGCAACTGCAGCGCTTGTTGCAGGTGGTTGTATCATGATGCGTAAGTGCCACTTAAATACTTGTCCGGTAGGGGTTGCTACTCAGGATCCTGAGTTACGTAAGTTATTCAGTGGTAAACCTGAGCATATCGTTAACCTGTTCAACTTCCTTGCACAGGAACTTCGTGAGATCATGGCCGACCTTGGTTTCAGAACAATTAACGAGATGGTTGGTAAGGCTCAATTCCTGAAAGTAAGAGAGAACAACTTACACTGGAAAACAAGAACTTTAGATCTATCTGCATTACTTTATCCTGTAACTAACCCTAATAAAGCACAAACGCTTTATAACAGCGAGTCTCAGGATCACGGAATGTCTAATATCCTTGACTGGCAATTGGTAGAACATGCTAAACAGGCATTAGAAAGCAAAACACCAGTATTTGGTTCATTCAACGTTAAAAATACCGACCGTACAATTGGTACTGTATTATCTAACGAAGTGACCAAGATCTATAAGGCTGCTGGCTTACCAGACAATACTATCAACTATAAGTTTGTTGGTTCTGCTGGACAAAGCTTTGGAGCGTTCGCTACAAAAGGACTTTCTTTTGAACTGGAAGGAGAAGGAAATGACTACGTAGGTAAAGGTTTATCAGGAGCAAGATTGGCGGTTTATCCTTCAACTGATAGTTCCCTGGTTCCTGAAGATAACATCATCATCGGTAACGTAGCCCTTTACGGTGCAACTTCTGGTGAGCTATATGTAAGAGGACAAGCAGGTGAGCGTTTTGCTGTACGTAACTCTGGTGCAACTGCGGTTGTAGAAGGAGTGGGTGATCACGGTTGTGAGTATATGACTGGTGGTAGAGCTTTAATCCTTGGTAAAACCGGTAGAAACTTCGCTGCAGGTATGAGCGGTGGTATCGCATGGATCTATGATGCAGATGGTACTTTTGCTGAAAACTGCAATCCTGAAATGGTGGATCTTGATCCGCTTACAGGAGAAGACGAAGAGCAGATCACTGCATTGCTTCGCAAGCACATGCAATTGACACAAAGTCATTTAGCATTGTTCTTACTGAGCAACTGGAACCAGGAATCAGGTAAGTTTATCAAAGTATTCCCTAAAGAGTACAAAAAAGTTTTACAACGCGCACAATTTCAAGCCAGCTAATTAACAATGGGAAAAGTAACAGGATTTAAAGAATACGCGAGAGAACTGCCCGGTAAAAGGCCAGTTGAAGAGCGTGTTAATGATTATAAAGAATTTGTAGGATTATATTCAGAGGAGAAATTAAACCAGCAGTCAGCTCGTTGTATGAACTGTGGTGTTCCTTTCTGCCACAACGGTTGTCCGCTGGGAAATATCATTCCTGAATTTAACGACGCAGTATATAAAGAAAAATGGGAGGATGCTTACCGCATTCTCTCTTCAACAAACAACTTCCCTGAGTTTACAGGGAGGATCTGCCCTGCACCATGCGAGTCTGCATGTGTATTGGGTATTAACAAGCCAGCAGTAGCCATTGAAGAGATAGAGAAACATATCATCGAGATTGCTTACAAGAAAGGTTTGGTTGTAGAAAAGGCACCTTTAATTCGTACAGGTAAAACTGTAGCTGTGATCGGCGGTGGTCCTGCTGGTATGGCAGCTGCATCTCAATTAAACAAAGCTGGACATACCGTAACTCTTTTTGAAAGAGATGAGAAGATCGGCGGTCTTTTACGCTTTGGTATCCCTGATTTTAAATTAGAGAAATGGGTGGTTGAGCGTCGTGTGAAATTAATGGAAGAAGCAGGTATCATCATTAAAACCGGCGTAGAGGTTGGTAAAGATATCCTGGCTGATGAATTAATGAAATCTTTCGATGCAGTGGTATTAGCGGGTGGTTCTACTATTCCGCGTAACTTGAACATCCCTGGTCGTGAGCTTAAGGGTGTTTACTTTGCGATGGAATTCTTAAAACAGAATAACAAACGCGTAAGTGGTATTCCTTATACAGAGGAAGACATCCTATCCACTGATAAAGACGTCATCGTGATCGGTGGTGGTGATACAGGTTCTGACTGTGTGGGCACTTCAAACCGTCATAGAGCAAAATCTATCACTCAGTTTGAGTTAATGCCTCAACCTCCGAAAGATCGTACAGAAGCAATGCCTTGGCCAACTTACCCTATGTTGTTAAAAACAACAACATCTCATGAAGAAGGCTGTACTCGTATGTGGGGTGTAAACACTAAAGAATTCTTAGGTGATGCTAATGGCGAGCTAAGAGCTTTAAAAGTAGTTGACGTAGAATGGGAAACTGATGTATTTGGCCGTCCGGTTAAATTTAAAGAAGTTGAAGGTTCTGAGCGTGAATTACCTGCACAGCGTGCTTATCTTGCTATGGGATTCTTACATCCACAAAAGCAAGGCTTGTTAGAGCAGTTAGGAGTAGAGTTTGACGAGCGTGGTAACGTAAAGGCTAAAGAAGGCCAATACCAAACCAGCGTTGATAAAGTTTTTGCTGCCGGTGATATGAGAAGAGGTCAGTCTTTGGTTGTTTGGGCTATATCAGAAGGCCGCGAAGCTGCAAGACGTGTAGACTTATTCTTGATGGGTAGTACAGCTCTTGAAAGTAAGGATGCTGAAAGCATGTATGCTTTCTAATTGATAATCAGATATGGTAATAAAAAATCCCGCTCTTGGCGGGATTTTTTGTTTTTAGCAAACGTCCGTGCTGTTGTGTTAGTTATTTTTATACTTAAGCATTAACAGACGATCCGGAAGTATAAGTTTTATATTCGTCTCCCTCCACATAGTGTTTGAAATTCCTGATGTCTTCTCTCACCATGTTTTCAAATACTCCGTTCATCAACTTTGCAATGCCATGACCGATTGCTCCAGCAGGAGGGAAGTAGTTAATCTCTACGTTTAGTTCAGTTCCAACACCGCTTACTGCATCTTTAAACTCTACTTTCCCGGCGTTATCTACATTTGCGCCTTCAATAGACTGCCATCCGATATACCTGTTTTCTTCTTCCTTAGTAATCTGAGCAGTCCAATCAATGGTAACCAATTCTCCAGGAACGTTAGCTTTCCAATGTGAATACGTCTGATCGATCTCTGTTACCGACTTCAAGTGCTTCATGAACTTTGGAAGGTTCTCCAAATTTCTCCAGAAACGGAATACTTCCTCTCGAGGACTATTTACAATAAAAGTCTCAGTAATCCTTATAGCTGGAAGATCTGTAGTGTCCTTACCTAATTTGTCATAAAGAGGACAAAAACCAGTAGCTCCACGATAAAGCAGGTACCCACCTAAGGCAGTCTCTTGGAGTCCCAAAATAGGATTACGGAAAAGTTGAGTAATTCCTTTAAATAACATGTAGCTTCCAGCTGCAGCAGAAATGATGCGTTCAGTTGGATTTACATTTTCTATTCCTCCGGGTTCTAAAACAGTTCCTTTAACTGATTTATTTACCCTGTTAGTTAGTTCTTCGAGCATGTTTTTCTTAGTTTAAGTGATTAATTATTCTCTATAAGAATATCTTGTTCTGGTAGACAAAATTTTTCTGTTAATTCTTGTAAAGTACGTTTAATGCTTTCTATTGTTTTTGAGTGATTTCTTAGTGTTAATTGATGGATCAATTCGTTTGTGTTTTTATCTTTAAATCGTACTGTAGTGTAAACGCTTTGTTCTCTCATGCATTTAACAACAAGCAAGATGAGAAAATGTTATGCACCTATTAAGTAATAAAGTGTACAGGAGTATACAATTTGAATATTACCTGAGTTGGCATTTCAATTGATATAATAGAAGGTAAGAAACTATTAGAACGTAAATGAAGCAATTATTTTTCATATCACACGATACTCAAACTGCTGTCAAAGCGGGAAGGTCAGTAAATGGGATTCCTCAGATAGAGACAGGTCAGGTACCAGCTATAAATGCTTTTTTAACCCTTAATCATCTGAAAAACATACTGTCTGTATGGGACGACGATGATGATTTTGAAGAAGTATTAGATACTTACACCTTTATAACTATTCAAGATGCTGAAAACAGCATCTATAGTAAAGATAAATTAGCTTGATTTTGCCATTTATGCTAATAAACAAAAGCCTGTCCTTAAAAAAAGACAGGCTTTTAGTTTATTGATAAGTCTTAAATGCTTAAAAAAGCCAGACGATATAGATTATCTGCTATGAGAACCTCTGTTATTTCCATAGGAACCGCCGCCACGATTAAAACCGCCGCCACCGTTTCCACGGCCGCCGCCACCGCCACCTTGAGGAGCTCCGTCTTCTTTCGCTTCGGTAACAAATATTTTGTGTCCGTAGTAATCTCCTCCGTTCATGCTTTTGATCGCATCTTTAGCTTCAAGCTCATTGGGCATTTCTACGAAACCAAAACCTCTGCTTTTTCCGGTTTCTCTGTCTTTTATAATTCTAAGAGAGTTAACTTTTCCAAAGTCACCAAAGACTTCTCTTAATTCAGATTCCCCAACTTGTAAGGGTAATCCTTTAATAAAAATTTTCATTTATTGTATAGTATAATATTTATAAGTGAGCAATAAGTAGATGTGATAAGTGTATCACCATATACATAAGCATTCAACAGCCCGTAGTGTTCTGTTAAATTTCTCTTTTTCAAGAATGATTAAAACGGCCGAAGGAGATGAAGGCCAGATAAAGATTAAATGAATTAAGAAAGAACTTAACTATTACAGCTGCTTCTTCTACAAAGCTACGCATAACAATTAAGAAATCAGCCTAAAATAAAAAAATTGCGTTGCAATTATATACCGGCGGAAGCAGAAAAAGGAGTAATTGATTTAAATTTCCCGTCTACATAAATAACATTTATAGGATTCACTCTATAATATCTGTTATTTTCAAGACCAACGAAAAACTCTCCGAATCTTACTTTATCGCGCTTTATTTCTTCTATTTCAACTTCAGATAAACTTTCTATTACACTCTGAGCCTCTGCCTCTGATAAAATCTTTTCCATAATATTATTTTAAATCACCGCCCGCCCAATAATCAATCAGTGTCCCAATAGCAATTTTGCTGCCAATATCTTCTCTATTTTAAAATGATATTATTTAAGCGCTACTTAATGTTTTGAAAACGAACTATTCAGGTGGTTAGTCTAAGGTGTATACGTAAAATAGATAGAGAATAGTTTCTAATTTTGAGATTTTGTAACAAATTATTTTAACTTGGGTCTTATACACATAAACTATGATCAGAAATCACGAAATAGACTATCGCATTCACGGTGAGGAAATGCAATATGTAGAAGTAGAGCTGGATCCGAACGAGACAGCTGTTGCAGAGGCTGGAGCTTTTATGATGATGGACGATGGTATCCAGATGGATACGATCTTTGGAGATGGAAGTCAGCAGCAAAGTGGAATATTGGGAAAACTGTTTAGTGCAGGTAAGAGGCTCCTTACGGGTGAGAGCTTGTTTATGACTGCCTATACTAATGTTAGTTATGGCAAGAAAAGAGTTAGTTTTGCTTCTCCTTATCCTGGAAAAATAATTCCTCTTGATCTTGCCGAACTTGGAGGACGAGTTACCTGTCAAAAGGATGCTTTTTTATGCGCAGCCAAAGGTGTGAGCGTAAGTATAGAATTTCAGAAGAAACTAGGAACGGGGCTATTTGGTGGAGAAGGATTTATAATGCAAAAGCTTGAGGGCGATGGTCTTGCCTTTGTTCATGCTGGCGGTCACGTTGCAGAGAAAGTACTACAAGCCGGAGAAGTATTAAAAGTGGATACTGGTTGTATTGTTGGATTTACTCAAAATGTGAGCTACGATATTCAATTTGTAGGAGGAATTAAAAATACCTTGTTTGGTGGAGAAGGAGTTTTCTTTGCCACTTTAAGAGGACCAGGGAAGGTTTGGATACAAACATTGCCCATTAGCCGCTTAGCTAGCAGAGTACTTTCTTATGCAGCCCCAGGAAACCGAAAAGAAGAGGGAAGCATTTTAGGAGGTTTAGGCAACTTACTAGACGGCGACGGATACAGATAAATATTATCAGGGGTTTGATGACTAATCAAACCTCTTCATTCTATCTATCGGGACATTTCTTGCATCTTTTTCCTTTCTTATATTTTTTGCAACACTTTTTAAAATCGCAGCAGGAGAAAATACAACCGAGACCTTTCGAAAATTCAGGATCTGTTGGAATAATCGCTCTCTGTTCATGTTGCACCTCTTTCACTAAATCTTCCATAGTAACACAAAGATAGCTATTAAGACTAGATCTAAATAAAAAAAGAAAAATTAGTATAGAGACGCTAATCTAGCTGCAGGACTTTTTCCCTTAATTGCTTAGATAATTCATTTGAAACAGCTATAATATCATCAGCCACATGAGAATTATTAGTGATAATCTTGTCTGCTGTATCTTTGTAGGGAAGAAGATAGTTTTTGTAGGCTGGAAGAACGTGGTTCTCCCACTGGTACATGATCATATCTCTTGTATATCCACGTTCTGCAGTATCCCTTTTTATCCTTCTGTTAAGAGTAATTTCTTCCTCCGCATCCAGGAAGATCCGCATATCAAATAAGCTTGCAATTTCTTTATAATGAAATACAAACAGACCCTCAACTATAATGATCGGAGCAGATTTTAAGGTAAGCAACTTTGCTTGTTCCTCAGCCACATTAAACGTGTACTCTTTTTTTGTAACAGAGCCTCCGCCTAAAAGGGTTTTTAGATCAGTTAATAGCTGAGATTCTTCTATACATACCGGCAGATCAAAATTGATCCAACCGTTTTCATCCAATGGTTGAACTTCCATTGGTTTATAGTAATCATCCTGAGATATAAGGGTGATCTCGTGGTCTTTGAAGTGGTTTAAGAAGCAATTTAAAAAGAAAGTTTTGCCAGATCCACTTCCTCCAGCGATACCAATAACATAAGGCCTATTCATTCGGCATTCCATAATCAATGCTAACTAAAAAACGTTTGTCCAGAGCTCCAAGTAAATCTGCAGTAGCTTTGGTTAATACGATAATTGCATCTCTTGTGGTTTCATTATCTGTGAATTTTCCTACTACTTTAACAAAAGTAGTCCGGTCTGTCATTGGATTGGTAATTTTGATGATGGTGCCAATAGGAGCTGAACGGTGCAATGCAAGCATTTTGGTGCTGTCAAGAGATTCATCTTCGAACCACACTGCAATACCGCGCTCGTTACGTTCTGTTACGCCCAATCGCCCAGTTTTACTCTTGGTTTTTTCTGGTTTTGCAGTAGATTCTGGTACCTCCATTCCGTTTTCTGTTTCTTCCGTTGCAGGAGTATTTGAAGATTTGGCTGGGGATGTGGTTTCGGAGTTTGCAGTGGTCGTAACCGTCTGATCCGAGCTGTTACTCTGCTTTATTTTAAGTACTTGTCCTACGCTAAGGCTATATCCCGACAAGTTATTTAATTGCTTGATTTCTCCTATAGTAGTCCCGAATTTTCTCGCAATAGCAAATAATGTTTCTTTAGGACCAACTTTATACTCAATGATTTCTGATGAAGGCTCTACCACAGGAGAACTTTTAACAGGTTCTTTTTTGGCAGGTTCTGCTTTTGCTTGTTTCGTCTCTGGTGGTTTTGTAGCTTTAGCAGTTTGGGTTCCATAAGCTCGTTGAGTAGGTACTTTCAACATCGTTCCGATCCCAAGGCTAATGTTGTTATTATAACTTATAATCTCTTTCGGTGGCACATTATACAAGCGGCCTATAGAATAATAAGTTTCTTTTGCTGCTACTTTATGTAGTATAACCTGATGTCCGTTATTATTTTCAACTCCTATAGAATCTACAGTTGATGCAAAAGCCTGAACTGAAAAAAAAGTACAAAGAGCTGCTATTAAAGACCGCATTTATAAATCTCCATTTTTGAATTTGCAATTATACTAAATAGGAAACAATTTCCCTTTTCTCATCACGAATGCAAAACAAATGATTGTGACTGATGAAAAACGCTTCAGGGTTTCTTTTTAGTATGTTATGGGCAAGATTGTCTTCCAAAAGCAGTTCATCCTTTTGGCTGATAAGTAGTTTCTGTGTGAAGGAATTTCCATTAGCAACATGATAACAAGCAATGATTTTGTTGTTGTGTGCCTTAAAGGCTATTTCGCCAATGGTATTTTCTGGTAAAGGGATTGGAAGTAATGCCTTGTCGTAAATAAAGTCGGGTACAATAATATCACGAGGAACAGGAGTATAGTTAGAGGCGAAGCTTTTTAATAGAACTCCATTTTCAGCGTTGAGAATGTCAAACCATTTTCCCTGAACTTTAGGATCCGTTATTATTAATCCTTCTTCGGCTATGGTATGCAGGGCTTTATTATGTTGCTGCCACTTGATCGTCCCTCTCTGATCCAGTGCAATTATTCCCTGATGTTCCGGTGTCTCTTCAGAAAGATAACTATGAATGAAAACTAGATTATTACTAACACGGTCCAGACTCCATTTCCAGCTATCTTCTACCGTTATTTCCTTGAAAAGGCATTCTCCAGTTTCGAAATTGAAGGCAGAGAAGCTGGTGTTATGCCTATCTGCCTGTCTACTTTCAATAGCGACCACTGGAAATTTATCATCTATTTCAATCTTCCAAATAATTCCTTCGAACTTTTCGTTCAGAGATGGTTTTATATATTTACTATCAGAAAGCATTCGCAAAGAAAAATAAATACTCATGCAATACCTAAAACAATTATTACTAATCTTCCTGCTGTCGCTGTCACTGCCTTTACTGGCTCAGAAACAAACTGTTTATGTTTTTGAGATGAAAGATGAGATCGGGCCGGCTGCCTGGCGCCTAACACAGAAAGCATTTGCAAAGGCTAAGGAGTCTGGCGCAGAGGCCATCATTATTGATATGAATACCTATGGGGGAATGGTAGAGTATGCTGACTCTATTCGAACTAAAATTTTGAATTCCCCTATCAGAACCATTGTTTTTATTGAAAATAATGCAGCTTCCGCCGGGGCGCTTATTTCAATTGCTTGCGATAAAATTTATATGTCGCCTTCCGCGAATATAGGAGCTGCCAGTGTAGTGAATGAAAAAGGGGAGGTGTTGCCTGAAAAATACCAGTCGTACATGCGAGGAAGAATGCGTGCTACGGCAGAGGCTACAAAACGAAATCCATTGATAGCAGAAGGTTTTGTTGATCCGGAGGTTGAAATACCGGGCTTAAAACCTAAAGGCAAGGTGCTAACACTAACCGCAACAGAAGCCTTAAAGGTTGGGTATTGCGATGCAGAAGTAGCAGGTATTGATGCTGTAATTAAAGCAGAGGACTTAGGAGGCTCTACCATTATTAATCATCAGGTAAGTCTTCTTGATAAAGTTCTGTCGTTTTTGATCAGTCCGGCAATCAGCGGTCTTTTGATCATTTTAATAATAGGAGGGATCTATTTCGAGATGCAGGCCCCAGGTATCGGATTCGCTTTATTGGTCTCCGTTGTTGCCTCATTGCTTTACTTTGCTCCGCTTTATCTTGAAGGTCTTGCAGAGCATTGGGAGATAGGTCTTTTCTTGCTGGGTATAATCTTATTACTTCTGGAGGTTTTTGTGATACCAGGATTTGGGGTAGCTGGAATACTGGGAATTGTTTGTTTGATTGCCGGACTTGCTCTAAGTTTGGTGCTGAATGACTGGTTTGACTTTACTGTTACCGGACCTGAGAAACTAACTACTGCCGTGTTAACCGTTATCGGTGCTATGGTGGCAGCAATAATTGTATCGGTAATTTTTGGTAAATCTCTCATGCGTTCTCCCGTATTTCAAAGGCTTGTGCTTCAGGACGAGCAACGGTCTCAGCAGGGCTACGTATCAGGAAGGCAGGTGGGAGCATTGATCGATAAAACCGGAGTAGCTAAAACAGATCTACGACCTTCAGGCAAAATAGTAATTGATGGAAAATGGTATGATGGTGTTTCGCTGGATGGTTTTATTAATCAGGGAAGTGAGGTTTTGGTGGTAAAGCAGGAAAATTATAATGTGTTCGTTAGAAAAATAAACTCTTAAAACCTTTACTTATATTGCAGGTTTGAATTGCAAAAAATTACATTATTTTATGGACGCAGAAAAAATTGGACTTGAAGAAGTTAAAGTTAAACCTATCGTAGATCATTTGAATGATTTACTAGCTAATTATCATATTCATTATCAAAAGCTAAGAGGCTGTCATTGGAATGTTAAAGGAAAGAGTTTCTTTACATTACATGCAAAGTTTGAAGAATTATATACTAATGCAATTGCTACTATAGACGAGCTTGCTGAGCGTATTTTAACTCTTGGTAAAGCGCCTTTAAGCACCTATCAGGATTATCTGGCTGTTTCTAAGATTAAGGAAATCCCTACTGAAGGTGTAGAAGATGTACAATTAGTTTCATCTATCCTTGATGATTTTTCAGCTCTTATCGAGATGGAAAGGGAGATCATGGAACTTACTGCTGATTCTGGTGATGATGGTACAAATGATATGATCAACCGTTTTATGCAGTTTAAGGAAAAGAATACATGGATGCTGCGTGCTTTTTGCGGTAAAAACTAAATTTATAATGGAGGGTAGTATTTACTGCCTTCCTTTTTTTCTTTCTCATTTTGATGTTATGATAAAGTCTGCCCTACGTAATCTTAATATTAAATTATCTGTTATTCTGCAATCTAGCATGTTTTCCTGTTAGCTATAGTTGCAGTTAGGAAAAAAACATTATCTTTGCCCGGCAAATAATAAATTTTATTTGCATGCATCTCGATCCTGAAAAGTTCGTCGCTGAAGGTTTAACTTATGACGACGTATTATTAATCCCCGCATATTCTGAAGTTCTTCCTCGTGATGTTGATACCCGTTCGTATCTAACGAAAAAAATTCGTTTGAACGTACCGATCGTATCTGCAGCAATGGATACAGTTACTGAAGCCGAACTGGCTATTGCCATTGCTCAGGCTGGAGGTATCGGTATTCTTCATAAGAATATGACCATTCAGCAGCAGGCTGATGAGGTAAGAAAGGTGAAACGTTCTGAGAGCGGAATGATCATGGATCCGGTTACTTTGCATAAAGATGCACTGGTTGGTGCTGCTTTTCAGATGATGAAAGAATACCGCATTGGTGGTATTCCTGTTGTCGATTCTGATAACAGACTGGTTGGTATCATTACCAATAGAGATCTGCGTTTCCAAAAAGATGTAAACAGGCCGATCTCTGAAGTGATGACTAAAGACAATTTAGTTACTGCACCCAAAGGTACCGATCTGGTGAAGGCAGAAGAGATACTTCAGGATTATAAAATTGAGAAACTTCCGGTTGTTGATGATAATGGTATTCTTATCGGCTTAATCACTTTCAAAGATATTCAGAAATTCAAGAACTTCCCAACGGCCTGTAAAGACGAACACGGTCGTTTACGGGTAGGGGCTGCTGTCGGTGTTGCTGCAGATAATATGGAAAGGGTTGCTGCTTTGGTTGCAGCAGGTGTAGATGTGATTACTATTGATACAGCTCACGGCCATTCTAAAGGCGTAATAGATATGGTAAAGAGTGTTAAAGCTCAATTTCCGGATCTACAGGTTATTGCCGGAAATATTGCTACTGCAGATGCTGCTATTGCTTTGGCAGATGCTGGTGCAGATGCTGTTAAAGTTGGTATCGGTCCGGGTTCCATTTGTACTACCCGTATCATTGCTGGTGTTGGTGTTCCTCAGTTATATGCAGTATATGAGTGTGCTAAGGCGCTAAGAGAGAGAAAAGTGCCGGTTATTGCCGATGGTGGTATCAAGCAAACGGGTGATATTGTAAAAGCAATTGCTGCAGGTGCAAGCTCAATCATGGCAGGGTCTTTATTTGCAGGAGTTGAGGAGTCGCCCGGCGAGACTATTATTTACGAAGGAAGGAAGTTTAAATCCTATCGTGGTATGGGTTCAGTTGAGGCTATGTCTAAAGGCTCTAAAGACCGGTATTTCCAAAGCGAAGCTGATTCTGTTACCAAGCTTGTTCCTGAAGGTATTGTTGGGCGTGTTCCTTATAAAGGAACTTTGGCTGAAATTATTTTCCAGTATGTAGGAGGATTAAGAGCAGGTATGCATTATTGTGGTGCTGCCACTGTTGAGGATCTTCAAAAAGCCAGATTTGTACGAATTACAGCAGCAGGTATGCGCGAAAGCCATCCTCATGATGTAACTATTACTAAAGAAGCTCCAAATTATACAAGATAGTATTATCGGCTAATTAGCCGATAATTATAAATATCGGTTAATTAGCCGATAATTTGAATTATCGGTTGTTTTACCGATAATTGTATAATGGTAGCTATACTTACTGGTGATATTATAAATTCAAGGAAAGCCACTTCAACTGAGGAGTGGCTTTCTGTATTAAAAGAGGGACTGGGAAGTAAAGAAAATTGGGAAATATTCAGAGGAGACAGCTTTCAGTTAAAAACAGAAGTGGAGGAAGCATTTTTAAAAGCTGTGTACCTCAAAGCCTGTATTAAAACCCTAAAAAATATTGATGTACGTATAGCCATTGGCATTGGAAGGGAGGGATATACTGCAGAAAAACTAAGTGAATCGAATGGGGAGGCTTTCATTTTTTCAGGTGAGAAGTTTGAGTTGTTAAAAAAAGAGAAAGTAAGTCTTTCCGTTAAGTCAGCTTTTGCTGATTTTGACTATGAATTCAATATCGCTTTGAAGCTAGCGCTAATCGCAATAGACAAATGGACACCGGCCGCAGCAGAAATGGTTAAGCTGGCACTGGAAAATCAAGGTGCATCACAATCAGAATTAGCCGAACTTATTAATAAAACTCAATCATCTGTTAGTGAAGCCTTGTCGCGCGCCAATTTTTTTGAGATATTGGAGCTGAATTCTTTATACAAGAAAAAAATAAAAGACACATTCACTGCCAATGAACCTGCTTCTGATTAAACTCCTTATCGCTCATTTTATCGGTGACTTCTTTTTACAGCCAGACAGGTGGGTAATTGAAAAGGAGGCCAGGAAGTTGAGATCTCCAAAGCTTTACTATCATACTCTCATACACGGCATCCTTACTCTTTTATTGGTGTGGGACCTGGATTTCCTTGTGCCAGCTTTGCTGATCATGTTCATTCACGGTATTGTTGATGGTATTAAGCTAAGCTTTCAAAAGCCCGAAACAAAGAGGAGATGGTTCTTTGCTGATCAAATCTTACATATCCTTACACTTGTTTTAGTTTGGTATAGTTACAAGGCTCCAACAATTAATTTAAACTATTTCAGGTCTGATTCTTTCTGGATCCTTGCACTTGCGCTGCTTTTCCTTACCTATCCTACTTCCATTATTATCAGAACCCTAATTGCAAAATGGACACCTAACGCACCTTTACCCGCCAGTAACTTAACAGGTATAGGATCACTTGAAAGTGCCGGGAAATATATAGGTATCCTTGAGCGATTGCTTACTTTTCTATTTATTACCACCGGACACTATGAAGCTGTCGGTTTTCTAATTGCTGCTAAGTCAATCTTTCGTTTTGGCGATTTGAAGGAGGGGAACGATCTTAAATTTACAGAGTATATCCTTATAGGCACCTTATTAAGTTTCGGTATTGCTATTGTTGTAGCTCAGTTAATAGTAGGGCTGCTCTAATAATTTTTAATCCTGAGCGGATTTTTCTAAAAATTTTATACTTTTGCAATAATTCCTTTCATATTAACTAGCAGGAATCATGACTGAGCATATTCACATATCGCCCCTTTCGATGTTCGCTTAACAGCGGTGCTCTGTATTCTATTAAATTTCATATAAACATCTTGTAGTGCCAGGCATTGCCGAAAGGGTATATCCCTACCCGGGACGAATCACCTATTTCAAATTTCAGAAATAATTTATTCGCTGTCCGGCATTAGCCGGATCAGCAAAACTGAACATGCTAAATGGGCAATTCACTAAGAACAAAAGATCTAAGTAAAATAGGTTACACTAACGATAAGGCAAGAAGCCTTGCAATAAACATTTTTAATAAGCATTTCAAGTACCATACAAAAGCAGAGCAATTACATACGCTAAGCTCTCTGATGGATAGACCGGAAGATTTCCTGGAAGATGATGTATTAGGAAAACTGGCAGAAGTATTGACGGGAAAGACAAAGGAAGTTCAATTTTCAGTTCATGCACTTCGGGAAAGTTCTGTTCCACTTAAAATATATGGCGGAAAAGAAATTGAAGCGCTGGCCAGGAGACAGATAGAGCTGGCCGCAACTTTACCAGTAAGCATAGCTGCCGCATTAATGCCGGATGCCCATATGGGTTACGGCTTGCCAATTGGGGGAGTACTTGCTACAAAAGACGCTGTGATCCCTTATGCTGTAGGGATGGATATTGGCTGCAAAATGTCGCTCTCTATCATTAACGCTAGCGAAAGCTATTTAAAACGCTATAGTTTCCAGATAAAGGAAGCACTGAAGAAGTGCACGCATTTTGGAATGGAGGGCGGGCTCGACTTCAGGCAGGAGCATGAGGTTTTAGACAACCCACTTTTCAGAGCCATGCCACTATTAAAGCAATTGCATGGAAAAGCAATAAGGCAATTGGGCTCTTCGGGCAGTGGCAATCATTTTGTGGAATTTGGTGAGATAGAATTATTTGAGCATAATACTTTAGGTCTCACTCCAGGTAAATACTCCGCAATCCTTTCTCATTCGGGAAGTCGTGGACTAGGGGCAAATATCGCAAAGCATTATACCAATATCGCTATGAATACTTGTAAGCTTCCACGGCAGGCACAACAGTTGGCCTGGCTGGATATGCATTCGGAGGCAGGCGAGGAGTATTGGAGGTGCATGAACCTGGCAGGTGATTATGCAAAGGCTTGCCACGATCAAATTCATACTAATCTGGTAAAAGAGCTGGGACTTGAGATCCTTTATAAGGTAGAGAATCATCACAATTTCGCATGGAGAGATCAGATGAAAGACTATGGAGATGTTATTATTCATCGAAAAGGTGCCACCCCTGCCCATGAAGGTGAATATGGAATTATCCCGGGAAGTATGACTGCACCGGCATTCCTTGTTAGAGGCAAAGGCAACGAAAGTGCTTTGTTCTCTGCAGCACATGGCGCCGGTCGGGCAATGAGCAGGCAAGCGGCGAAAGACAGTATGACGGTATCTGCTATGAAAAAAGTTCTTTCGGCGGCAGGAGTTACGCTTGTAGGAGGAAGCGTTGAAGAGAACCCTACTGCCTACAAAGAGATAGAAAAGGTAATGATGGCACAGAAGGACCTGGTTGAGGTAGAGGGTAAGTTCAGGCCTGTTGTTGTAAGAATGAATAAGGAGTAATGGTGATGGAAGAAAAGATTATTCAAATAACCTCAGGAAGAGGGCCCGTAGAATGTTGCCGAGTAGTTGCGAGGGTTTTAGAATTTATGCTGGATCAGGCCAAGAAAAAAGGCCTGCAGGTGGAGATTATAGAACAGGAGCAGGGCAACGTACGAGGAACCTTATTATCAGCTTCCTTCTTCCTAAGAGGAGATTCTTTAACTGCATTAACGGAGGAATGGAAAGGAACTATTCAGTGGATAGCTCAAAGTCCCTACCGGCCAACCCATAAACGAAAGAACTGGTTCGTAGGAGTAGAAGTCTTCGATAAACAGAAGCAAGTTGTCTGGGATCCTGCTGAAGTAGAATTTGAAACAGCAAGGTCTTCGGGGCCTGGAGGGCAGAATGTAAACAAGGTAGAGACTGCCGTACGAGGAATTCATATTCCCACGGGTATCCAGGTGATGGCGATGGATACCAATTCCCAGCTTCAGAATAAGAAGCTCTGTTTGGAACGATTAGAGCGGAAGATAAAAGGCCTGCAAGAGGATGAATTTATACGATTGCAGAAAAGCAGGTGGGATGAACATAACTGTTTGAAACGCGGAAATCCAGTAAAGGTAATTCGAATGAAACTTTGATTTTAAAAAAGCGGTAGCCTTGCCGCTTTTTTATCTGGTAACTGGCTCGTTAAATAAAGCTCATAGTGATGAATTACATTATCTCAAACTGTTTAAGTACTGTTACCAAAGATTTCCTAATTTCGCATGATGTCTGACAATAAAGGGCCCATTGGTGTATTTGATTCTGGTTATGGTGGTTTAACCGTTTTTAAAGAAATAGTGAAAGAGCTGCCCGAGTATGATTACTTATACTTAGGCGATAATGCAAGGGTACCCTATGGAACCCGAAGTTTTGAAACCGTTTATAAATATACCTGGGAATGTGTCCAGCACTTGTTCCAAATGGGCTGCCGATTGGTGATACTTGCTTGCAATACGGCGTCAGCCAAAGCATTAAGAAGTATTCAACAGAATGATATTCCTAATCTGCCCGATCTAAGAAGAGTTCTTGGGGTTATACGGCCAACAGCTGAAGTCGTTGGAGAATTGACCAAAACCCGCAATGTAGGGGTGCTGGCAACTCAAGGAACGGTAAGCTCAGATTCTTATGTACTTGAAATCGGTAAATTTTTTCCGGATATTCATGTGGTTCAGGAGGCTTGCCCTATGTGGGTACCTCTGGTAGAGAATAATGAATTTAATTCTGAAGGGGCAGACTATTTCCTGCAAAAGAACCTTAAAAGCGTTTTGGGAAAGGCACCTAATATTGACGCGCTGATTTTGGCCTGTACCCATTATCCTCTTTTAATTCAGAAACTAAAACAGTTTTTGCCTGAGCACGTTCAAGTGATTTCACAAGGTGAGTTAGTGGCAGCAAGCTTAAAGGACTATCTGCAAAGACATCCTGAAATAGAAGCGCTGTGTTCTAAAGGAGGGAACAGCGAGTTTTATACCACAGAGTCGACAGAGAGCTTCAATGAGAAGGCAGCAATCTTTCTAGGGCATAAAGTGCTTTCAAAACATCTGCCCCTATAGCAAATTAGACAGAACATTTAAATATAGAACAAAGATCATTTCCGAACGTATTTCGAACTTATGAAACAATTGACCAAACGTATTTTATCCCTTGCTCTTCCTGCTACTATTTTAATCGCTTCTTGTGGCGAAAGTAAAAAATCAAGTCAGGCTACCGCAGCTGCAACTGAAAACCCTGCAACTGCTACTACAGAAGGCTCAGGTTCAGAACAACAACAAGCTGGTGCTTCGAAGGAAAGGGTTGCCGCGGATGCAAAAACTATTCTTGCCCGTAAACAAGTTCCTATTCTTTGCTATCACCAGATCCGTGATTGGAGAAGTTCTGATTCTCAAACAGCAAAAGACTATATAACTCCTGTTGCCACCTTCAAGTCGCATATGAAAATGCTTGCCGATAGTGGATACCATACAGTATTACCTGAGCAACTATATAATTACCTGGTTTACGGAGACGCGCTTCCTTCCAAGCCCGTTATGATCACTTTTGATGACACAGATCTTGACCAGTTTACAATTGGAAATGAGGAGCTTAAGAAGTATAAATTCAAGGGTGTATATTTTATCATGACTGTTTCTATTGGTCGCAGGGGAAGGTTTAAATACATGGATAGTGAACAGATCAAACAGCTTTCAGATGAGGGAAATACGATTGGAAGTCATACGTACGATCATAAGAACGTGAAGAAGTATCAGGCAGAAGATTGGGTACAACAGATTGAGAAGCCAACTAAACGCTTAGAAGAGATCACAGGCAAGAAAATGGATTACTTTGCATTTCCGTTTGGCCTTTGGAATAAAGAGGCAATACCTGAATTGAAAAAGCGAGGATTTAAAGCTGCCTATATATTGTCTACAAAAAGGGATGAAAATGATCCGCTATTTACGATCAGAAGAATTATCGCAAGCGGCTACTGGAGTGCTAAAACACTCAACAATAGCATGAAGAACAGTTTTTAAAATGCTTCTTATAAAATAAGAGAGCCTGTAGGTATACCTGCGGGCTCTCTTATTTTATAAAAAATTTAAGATTAAACCTTTTCTTCCTGTAGCCGCTTTTTACTTTCGGCAAGTCGGAGATAATCACTTTCAGGCAGAACAGGGTATTTTAAATCCATTGATCTGAGCGTGTCTACAATAACTTGACAGATTAATATTCGTGCAAACCATTTCCTGTCTGAAGGAATGATGTGCCAGGGACAGGCTTCAGTACTGGTTTCCCTGAAAACATCCTGATAGGCTTTCATATAATGATCCCACATCTCCCGTTCGTCAATATCAGCGGCGGAGAATTTCCAATTCTTCGAGGGATCATCAATCCGTTTCAAGAAACGCTCTTTTTGTTCTTCTTTAGAAACATGAAGGAAGAACTTTATTACAGTTGTGCCACTATCAGTCAGATGCTCCTCGAAATTTCTGATACTGCGGTACCTGTTATTCCAAAACTTCTCATTAATATACATCAGGGGAAGCTTGCTTTCGTTAGCGGCAAACTTGGGGTGCACTTTACAGACAAGAACGTTTTCATAATGAGAACGGTTATGAATGCCTATACGGCCTCGTTCCGGTAGAGCTTTGTAATGACGCCATAAAAAATCATGGTCCAGCTCTTCGGATGTTGGTTGCTTAAAGCTATAAACCTGGCAACCCTGAGGGTTAACGCCGCTCATCACGTGCTTTATAGCACTGTCTTTACCAGCCGCATCCATCGCCTGGAAAATAATCAGTAAAGATTTGCTATTGTCTGCATAAAGCTTGTCTTGCAATTCGGATAACTGCTCCTTAAGTGCGCGAAGCGTATCACTTGCAGTTTCTTTTGATAATCCACCGTCTTGTTTGGTGTCAAAACTTCCCAAGTCAATTTCGGCCCTTTCTGCAATTTTAAATGCCGATGTGTCGATCCCCATATACTCATAAATTCAATACCTGGTAATTTGTTTGAAACCAGGGTTGAAATTTTGTTACGGGAGCGACATTAGAAATTTAATCTATTTATGCTCTTCCACTTCCTCCTCTTCCTCAATTCTCTTCTCGATCCGCTTATCCGGCACCAGCCAAATTATAGCTACAAGAATATATATGCCGAAACTCACCCAGGCATTAAAGAAGGCAATTAATATCGCCGAGCCATATAATACAAGGGATAATTTTCCTTTACCATCACTTCCAAGTGCCAATGCAAGGGTAGAATCTTTCCCGTGGTGAGAGACAAGACATCGGGCAAGCAGCGTGTAAGCTACGGCATTCATTAATAAGACAATGCCATAAACTATTGAAGGCCATTTACTGAAATGATTTTCTCCCATCCAGGCTGTGGCAAATGGTACCAACGATAGCCAGAAAAGAAGATGAGTATTTGCCCAAAGGATCTTTCCGTTCACCGAACGCACAGCCTGCATCATATGATGATGATTGTTCCAGTAGATGGCTACGTAAATAAAACTTAATATGTAACTTATCAGTACAGGGAAAAGTGGTCTGAGAGAGGCTATTTCCCCTCCGTGAGGCACTCTAAGTTCAAGAACCATAATTGTTATTATTATGGCGATCACTCCATCACTGAAGGCTTCCAAACGGCTTTTGGTCATAAGTAAAAATTTCGCTGCAATATAATTAATTCTCCCGCGTGGTCAAGTCCTTATCCCGCTTCAACCTCATCCAGGTACATCTTATCTATTACATCGGCGTACTTCTTCTCAATTACTTTACGTTTAGCCTTAAGCGAAGGAGTCATTTCTCCTTCTTCTAACGAGAAGGGATTTCGTTTGACAATGAAGTTCTTTATCCTTTCAAATTTGGCTAGTTCGTTGGATAGCCTTTTGATATCTTCTCCTATCCACTTTATGATTTCGGGATCATCTACAAAACGTTCTTCTTTTTCGAAAAAGTCTTCCTTAAGACCAAAGGTTTCCATCAAGGTATCTTTCGGCGGAATTATAATAGCTGTAATGTATTCCCGCTTGTCGCCAATGAGGAAGATCTGCTCGATCTTAGGGCTTTTCAAGTAAATGTTTTCGACAGGGGTAGGGTAAACATTTTTACCGAATGAATTTACCAGCATATTTTTCAGACGGTCGGTGATCTTAAGGTTTCCTTTGTGAAATCTTCCAATATCGCCCGTATGGAGCCAGCCTTCATTATCAATGATTTGACTTGTTTCTTCCGGCTTATTCCAGTAGCCTTTCATCACACAATGTCCTCTGGTAATTATTTCTCCTTCTTCGCAATCAAGCTCAGGATCAAAGGAGTTGTGTGTTTGTACCGTTATGATCTTTTTGGTTTCTACATCCTGAATCCCTACTTCAATACCGGGAATAATTCGACCTACAGTCCCATAGACCTGCCGGTGATATTCTGTAACCGCCATTACCGGGGAAGTTTCAGTTAAGCCGTAGCCTTCCAGGATCTTGATTCCAAGATTTCCAAAAAACTCACCTACATTCTGAGGTAAGGCTGCTCCGCCAGATAGCATAAACTTAAGTTGTCCACCTGTCTTTTCCTTAATTTTAGAAAATACCAACTTATCCGCCAGTTTTTGCTGCCATGAAAGAATAACATTAGGCGTTCTTCCTGACTCTCGTACCTCCCGGTATTTTTTTCCTGTAGCCAGCGCCCAAAGGAATATTTTAGATTTAAAACCTCCGGCTTGTGTTCCATTTTTCATGGCGCGGTCGTGTATCCTTTCAAGTAATCGTGGGACACAGCTCATTATCGTTGGTTTAACTTCTTCCATATTTCGCGCAAGAAGCTCAAGACTCTGTGAGAAAGCTATCCTGCATCCGGCAGTACAACTAACATAATAAGTAGCGGTGCGTTCGAAAACGTGCGATAAAGGCAGGAAGGAAAGGAATTTGTCATCCTTAGTAACAACAGGAATCTGTTCAAGGCTCCTGCCGGCGTTCATAACAAAATTGTTATGGGTTAACATAACTCCTTTAGGGATTCCTGTTGTTCCCGAGGTATAAATCAGGGACGAAATATCTGAAGGCAAGATAGCCTCGCGAATTTCATCAATCTCGTTTGCGTATTCATTAAGCTGCTTCTTACCTTCCACAATCACCTCATCAAAACCGATTATTTCAGCATTAGGACTGAAACTTTCTGCATGCTTCAGGAAGTTTTCGAAAGCTGGAACAATTCGGACGAGGGAAGGACAATGATTGGCGATCTTAAGGATCTTTTTAAAGAGAAATGGGGTTCCAACCAAGATAGTTTTAACGCCAGCATCGTTCACAATATATTCAATCTCTTGTTCAGAAAGGGTGGGATAGATGCTAACATTTACCGCTCCGATCTGTTGCAATCCCTGATCGTAGAAAATGTATTGAGGAGAATTTTCAATGATAAAGCCAAGACGGTCACCTTTTGTAATTCCAATGGAGAGAAGGTAAGCTGATATTGCATCTGCCGCATCAAGGGTTTGCTTGTAACTTATCTCTTCCCATTCGTTCTTATTCTTATGAAGCAGGAATGTGGTTTGCGGTGAATGAATGTTGCTGACAACATTTCGCAGCAATTTAGGAATTGTATCGACCTTCGCTTTCAAAATAATCTCGGTTTACCGGCTAAAATTACAACAACTTTAGGCTATTATACAACAAAAGGGGCATAAAGCCCCTTTTGTTGTTTTTTTATTTAAATTTTTTATACCGAGAAACTCTCTCCGCAGCCACAAGTGCGACTAGCGTTTGGATTAAGGAAATTAAATCCTTTTCCGTTTAACCCGTCTGAGAAGTCAAGTTCAGTTCCGGCAAGATACAGGAAGGACTTCATATCTAAAGCCATTCTAACTCCTTTATCTTCGAAAAACTGGTCGCCTGGTTGTTCCTCGTTGTCGAAATCAAGATTGTACGATAGACCGGAACAGCCGCCACCTTTTACCGAAACCCTTAAGAAATAGGTGCTATCTAATCCGGAATCCTGGATCAAATTCTCTATTTTCTCTTTCGCTTTATCTGTTACTGTTACCATGATTTTAAGAATTAAGATTTGAGACGTGAGATGTTATAGTCGCGTATCCTGAATCCAATTAATGGTGAGATTTCTCGCTTTCGATCGGTTCTAAACCGTTCTTAGTGCGATAATCATTAATAGCAGCTTTGATAGCATCTTCTGCAAGAACAGAACAGTGGATTTTTACCGGAGGTAAAGCAAGTTCTTCTACAATATCCATATTATCGATGCTCATTGCCTCATCAATAGTTTTTCCTTTTAACCACTCTGTAGCTAAAGATGAAGATGCGATTGCGGAACCACAGCCGAATGTTTTGAATTTAGCATCAGTGATCACGTTTTCCTCGTTCACTTCTATTTGTAAACGCATAACGTCACCACATTCTGGTGCTCCAACTAAACCAGTTCCAACTTTAGTGCTGCTTTTATCTAAAGTACCAACGTTACGAGGGTTGGTGTAATGATCAATAACTTTATCTGAATAAGCCATAGCTTGTTTATTTATAATTCTTTTATTTACGATTTACGTTTTTGTCGCTCATTTTATTTAGTCGAACGCGACAAGAAAGTTTATTTGACGGCTGGGACTAATGCTCAACCCACTCAACCTTGCTAAGGTCAATTCCCTCTTTAAACATTTCCCAAAGAGGAGAAAGATCGCGAAGGTGATTAACCGCTTTCTTGGTTTGTTCAATAGCAAAATCTACTTCTTCTTCAGTTGTAAATCTTCCTAAACCAAAACGTATCGAAGAGTGTGCCAAATCATCAGAAAGACCCAAGGCTTTCAATACATAAGATGGCTCCAGTGAAGCTGAGGTACAAGCAGATCCAGAAGAAACTGCCATGTCTTTCATCGCCATCATTAGTCCTTCACCTTCAACATATTTGAAGGAAATATTAGCAACATGAGGAAGTCTGTTTTCAACGTTTCCGTTTACATAGCTTTCTTCAAGTGTTTTTAATGAAGACTCTAATTTATCACGTAAAGCTGAAAGACGTACTGCTTCATCAGCCATCTCTAATCGAGCTAACTCGCAAGCTTTACCGAAACCAACGATACCAGGAACATTCAAAGTACCAGAACGCATGCCACGCTCGTGACCTCCACCGTCCATCTGTGCCGTCACTTTAACCCTTGGATTTTTACGCCGAACGTATAATGCACCTACGCCCTTAGGACCGTACATCTTGTGGGCTGAAAAAGCCAAAAGGTCGATTCCATCAGCATTTACATCAACAGGGATCTTACCACAAGCCTGAGTTGCATCTGTAAAGAACAAAGCGCCATGTTTGTGGGTAATTGCAGAGATTTCTTTTATAGGTTGGATAACACCGATTTCATTATTACCATACATGATAGTAACAAGGATAGTCTTATCTGTGAATGCTTTTTCTAATTCTTCAAGGTCTATTAGCCCATCTTCTTTTACAGGAAGGTAAGTTATAGAAGCACCTTGTTTTTCAAGATGTTTACAAGTATCTAAAACAGCTTTGTGCTCAGTAACGCAGGTAATGATGTGGTTACCTTTGTCTTTGTACATCTCGAATACACCTTTGATAGCAAGGTTATCAGCTTCAGTAGCTCCAGAGGTGAAGATGATCTCTTTCTCATTCGCTCCAATTAGTTTAGCCACTTGTTCGCGGCCATAATCAATTGCCTCTTCAGCAGCCCATCCAAAAGCGTGATTGCGGCTTGCTGAGTTTCCGAATTTTTGAGTAAAATAAGGAATCATAGCTTCCAAAACCCTCGGATCCATGGGAGTGGTTGCATTATTGTCTAAGTATATTGGGAGATTCATATCTTATTTAAAATTATTACAAATATAATAAAACTTTCTCCCGGGCGACATCAATAATCTCTATACGGCATAGATTACTATGCATTTTTGAAGATAATGACAAAAGTGTGATTTCAATCATTTTTTCTCCGGATACAATGGCTTAAGATCTCCTATTAGCATAGGGAAATGGAGTAATGTAAACTTATGAAATAAAAAAAGCACATACTAGATGCGCTTTTGAATACTGGGGAGTAAAGAGGCTTTTAATGCTATACAGCTTCAGCAACCCTCACTTTATATTTTCCGGGTACCGGTCCGTAGGACTTAACAAGTCTATTCCAGGAATTGATTTGGGCAACAGCAAGGGATAAAATAGCGATGTCGTCTTTGCTGAAATATTTGTCAAGTTCCTCGTGAATATCATCATTATGCTCCCCATCAGGCATCTTAGTAAGGCGTTCCGCAAAAGCAAGTACAGCTTGCTCTGCTGCTGAATAATAGGGTGCTTCTCTCCATGCTGATATTGACATAAGTCGTAACGGTTCTTCTCCTGCATGAACGGCTTCTTTGTAATGCATATCCAAACAATAAGCACAGCCGTTTATTTGAGACACCCGCATTCTCATCAATTCAAGAAGTTTAAAGTCTAAACCGTAGTTGTCTATTACATTTTGTACATGAGTCATTGCCTCATAAATACCTGCGGGTAGTTTGCTGAAAGATATACGTTCCATAATTATTAAATTTTGCACTAATGACAAGTGCGGCTATCAGAACGTGACAGGTATACCTATTTTTTCAAGATTTTTTAGCTTATCTGGATTTCGTACGATATAAACATCGGAGATCGTTTCATTTATAACTGAGAAGATGATGCAAGATGTAAGAGAATCATTTTCGTAATAGAAAAGGGCAGGTTGGTGATTCATCAATCTCAATTCTGCTGTACGATTAAAATAAAACTTACGGTATATTCCCTGAAGCATAGCTAAGGAATTTTCTTTACCCAGAATAGGATTAACGCTCGCACTAACTTTCCCTCCGCCGTCTGAAATTACTCTTATTTCTTCCCTTAACAAAGCTTTTAGTCCCTCGGTATCTGCACGTTGCAACACTTGAAGGTATCTTAGTAAGAAGCTATTTGAAGTATTGTTATTGGGAACAGGAACAGCACTTTTTACCTGTTTCTTTGCCCTGCTTAGGAGTTGTCTTGAATTTTCTTCAGTAAGTCCGATCAATTCACTAATCTCGGAATGGTCATAGTCAAATGCTTCCTTAAGGATAAATACTGCCCGCTGTTTTGGGTTAAGCCTCTCCATCAAAACCATCAGGGAATAGGATAGGACCTCTTTTTTTATAATTGAACTATCAGAACCTTCATTTGATATAGGTTCAGGAAGCCATTCGCCCGGATAATCGCGAACCAACTTATTCAGTCGTTTCTTTTGGTTAATAGCCATATTTATAACCATCCTTTTCAAGTAGGCTTCCGGATTTTCTAATTGCGACCGGTCCAGCTCTATGAATTTAAGATAAGAATCCTGCACCACATCTTTAGCGTCGTCATAAGAGCCGAGGATGTTATAGGCATAAGTAGTTAGTAAAGGTCGTAAAGTTTCCATCAATTTCTATTGACAATTGCGGGTTAGAATACGTGACAAGAAAAATACGATTATTTAAAATAAGGTTATCAAATACATGGATGTATTAGAGGATGAATTTACCAAAGCTGTTCTTTGTACGGGAGAATTACAACAAAAAAGCCCGCTACATTGGCGGGCTTCTTATATTTTAAACCGGTTCTATTCAAACCATTGAGTTACCTCTTCTTTGGTAGGAACAGTTATGTCAAGCTTCAGCTTCTTTCTCATTCCTCCCAGGTCATTAAATACTTTATTCGGATTGGCAGCTTTCAGGTCTTCAATGGTATTGAAGCCCATCTTAATTAGCACTGGAACCCATTCCTGAGGTACACCAATCGCTTTAAAATCATCAATAGATGCTACTTTTAATTTTTTCTCAGGTCGCATTTGCGGGAAGAACAATACTTCCTGAATCGTGCTCTGATTCGTCATTAACATCACCAGGCGGTCAATTCCAATACCCAAACCGGCAGTAGGAGGCATACCATATTCCAATGAACGCAGGAAGTCTTCGTCCATAGCCATAGCCTCTTCATCCCCACGATTAGCCAGCGTTAACTGGTCTTCAAAACGCTCACGTTGATCGATCGGATCGTTGAGCTCTGAGTAGGCATTTGCAATCTCTTTTCCGTTTACAAAGAGTTCAAAACGCTCAACAAGGCCTTCATTACTTCTGTGTTTCTTTGCAAGAGGAGTCATCTCGACAGGGTAGTCGGTGATGAACGTTGGTTGTATCAGATTGGCTTCAACTTTTGCACCAAATATTTCATCGATCAGTTTCCCTTTACCCATGGTTGGATCAACGCTGATTTCTAAGTCGGCACAAACTTTCCTCAGACCTTCTTCGTTCAGTTCAGAGACATCAATACCAGTATATTTCTGGATCGATTCGAACATAGAAAGTCGTTCATAAGGACCTGCAAAATCTATTTGATGCTGACCAACAGGAACAACAGTATTTCCATGGATAGCAGTAGCAACTTTCTCAAGGCACTCCTCCACCATTTTCATCATCCATACATAGTCTTTATAAGCTACGTAAATCTCCATAGAAGTGAATTCAGGATTATGTGTCCTGTCCATCCCTTCATTACGGAACATTTTGCCGAATTCATAAACACCATCAAAACCTGCAACGATGAGCCGTTTCAAATAAAGCTCATTAGCAATACGCAGATATAAAGGCATATCTAAAGTATTGTGGTGAGTTTTAAACGGACGGGCAGCAGCACCGCCATGTACGGGCTGAAGAATTGGCGTTTCAACTTCCATCCATCCCTGGTTATCGAAGTAGTTACGCATCGTATTGATAACCCTTGAGCGGTTAATGAAGATCTGCTTTAAATTAGGATTAACCGTTAAATCAACATAGCGTTGGCGGTAACGCAATTCTGGATCGGTGAAACCGTCGTACACATGACCTTCGTCGTCTCTCTTAACGATCGGAAGTGGTTTGAGAGATTTCGCAAGGATAATGAATTCAGAGGCATGTATAGAAATCTCGCCAGTTTGAGTTGTGAATACATAACCTTTTACACCAACGAAATCACCAATATCTAAAAGCTTTTTAAATACAGTATTATATAAGGTTTTATCCTCACCAGGGCAAAGATCATCGCGCTTTAGGTAAGCCTGAATACGACCTGTTGAATCTTGTAGTTCAACAAAGGAAGCACTTCCCATGATCCGGCGACTCATGATCCGGCCGGCAAAACTTACGTTCTTGTAATTGGTTTTATCACGCTCGTAGTTTTCCTTTATGTCTTGTGCTGTTACGTTTACCTCAAATGCTTCAGCAGGATAGGGTTCAATACCCAGATCTCGCAGTTGTTTTAATGCCTCGCGGCGTAAAATTTCCTGTTCCGACAGTCCGATACTCATGATCTTGATTTAATTTATTTAAAGATATGTCTGATTGACATAATTTCTGCAAAAGTACTATTTCACAGAGAAGAAACAAGGCTTGATTTATCGGAGGATGCTTAGCTAAACAAAAGCCTTCTGGTTTTACGGAAGACTTTTGTTTAATTACTTATACACTTGCCTTAATTTTGAAAGGGGCTTCATCCATAAATGGCTGATTCCTTACTCGCGTGCCTGTTGCTTTGTAGATAGCATTCGCTACTGCTCCTGAAGTAGGAGGTAAGGATGGTTCGCCTAATCCGGTAGGATCTAAACCATTATCTACAAAATGCGCTTCCACTTCAGGTACTTCCCGCATACGGATCAACCTGTATTTGTGGTAATTGTTCTGTTCAGGAACGCCATTTTTGAAGGATAGCTTCCCAAACATCGCGTGCCCAAAGCCGTCTACGATACCGCCTATGACTTGCTGTCTGGCCCCCATCGGACTAACAACTTCTCCACAGTCTACAGCAGCATATATTTTACTTACCTGCGGTTTGTTGTTTTTCAAACTAGCTTCAGCAACTATTGCTACATAAGAAGCATGTGAGAAATAGACGCTAAAGCCCTGGGAAACTTCTTTTTTCGTTCCCCAGCCAGATTTTTCAGCTGCCAATTTAATCACGCCGATCATTCTGTCTATATCATATCGAACGGGACCTGCTGGTGCTGTTTTAGCTTTATTGAGCAACCCCAACCGGAACTCTACAGGGTCTTTTCCTGTTGCTGACGCAACCTCGTCAAGAAAGCTCTGTTCTGCGAAAGCCAAAAAGTTTGTTATAGGAGCCCGCCAGGGTGCGGTACTTATTGGTGATCTGTGTTCTGTTGACTCTATCAGGAGATTTTCTACAGCTCCTGAAGGAAAGTTATTCTCCCTGGTTGGATTACCGGCGTTAATTCCGACACCGCGCAAGCGATAGCCTATTAAATTATTTGCGGTATCTAATGCAGCTTCAAAGCGATACCGTACAGCTGGTCTGTAATACCCTCCGGTCATATCATCCTCTCTGGACCATATCACCTTTACCGGTGCTTTAAGGATACTTGAAAGTTCGGCAGCTTCCACTACGAAGTCATCCATTAATCGTCTTCCGAAACCTCCTCCTATACGTGTTATTTCTAAGGAGATCTTACTCTCAGGAATGCCTACTAATTTTGATACTGAACTTCTGGCTGATCCAGGATTCTGCGTTGGTCCTACCAGTTCCACACTATCTTCTTTTACATGGGCAAAAAAGTTCATGGGTTCCATAGGGTTATGTGGCAAAAAGGGGCACTGATATTCGCTCTTAATAACTTTCGCGGCGTTTTTAAAAGCGGCTTCCGGATCTCCATTCTTCCGTCTTACAGTAGCTTCCGGCTTTGCCATTAATTCTGAAAAAATCTTATTGTGATCCTCTGTAGATTCCAGTCCCTGCGCGTTCTCATAAATAACTTTTAACGCTTTTCGTGCCTTTAGCAGTTGCCATGTCGACTTGCCTACAATTGCCACGTTGTTCTTAAAGGTTACCACATCAACGATACCAGGCATGGATTTAACAGCGGCAGCGTCAACCGATTTGAGCTTCATGCCAAAACCTTCAGGACGTTGGATCACGGCATACAGCATTCCTTCCCGGTAGAAATCCATACCATACAAAGGTTTTCCAGTTACGATATTCTTATTTTCTACATTTTTTACCCTTTTGCCAATCAGCTTAAAGTCTTTTCGATCTTTAAGTTTAACCTCTTGTGGAACAGCTATTTTAGAGGCCTCTATAGAAAGTTCTCCATAACTTAATTTCTTTCCGGAAGTGTGAACTACAAAGCCGCTTTCAGTATTACACTCAGTTACCGGCACATTCCATTGTTTTGACGCAGCTTCAATTAGCATTTGTCGCGCTGTAGCACCAACCTTTCTTAGCTTTTTATAGGAATGAGGCGTAGCTCCACTTCCGCCAGTTACCTGTCTTTCAAAACGACTGTTATCGAAGGGAGCTTGAACTACTCTAACTTTTGTCCAATCAGCATCGAGCTCTTCCGCGATAATAGTTGGAAAAGATGTTTTTATATTTTGACCAACTTCAGGATTAGGGGATAAGATAGTGATGGTATTATCAGGTGCGATAGACAGGTAGGCATTTAAACTGGTGCTTTCTAAGAGTTCGGCTTTAGAAAGCGAGCTTAATACCGTTTGAGCTTCGGTACTAAACCAATCAAAACCAAGAACTAGTCCTCCACCTATGGTAGCTGCTTTTTTTAAGAAACTACGTCTGCTTGTTGTACTTTTCATGTTTCTAAGCTTTAGTACTTGCCAGTTTTACAGCCTCACGAATACGATGATAGGCGCCGCAGCGACAAATATTTCCGTTCATAGCAATAGCTATCTGATCATCAGTCGGCTTGGGATTGGTTTTCAGGAAAGCTGCTGCTGTCATAATTTGACCAGCCTGGCAATACCCGCATTGGGCCACGTCTACTTCATCCCATGCTATCTGAACCGGATGATCTCCTTTCTCTGAAAGGCCTTCAATCGTGATAACTTTTGCCGGACCTACCGCCGCAACAGGAATGGAGCAGGAACGGATAGCTTGTCCGTTCATATGAACAGTGCAAGCGCCGCAAGCAGATATTCCGCAACCGTATTTGGTTCCCACCAAACCCAAATGATCGCGCAATACCCAAAGTAAGGGGGTGTCAGGATCTACATTAACCTGCTTAGTCTGGCCGTTGATCTGTAATTTGTAAATAGCCATTTTCTTAATTTAGTCTGTTAGTTGTGTGTTTAATAAGTTAGTATAATCGGTCTTTGTGTCTATATCTATAGCTCCTTCAGGAAAGTCTAACAGCTCCAGATCTTGCCTATAAGCTTGAAGTATTACTTTAGCTCCCTGATTACCTTCAAGATCTTGTAATGCAATGAAATACTTGACTTTAAATAAAGCTGGAGTTCCTATAGCATCAGCATATTTACATGCTGCAAGTCCTTTGCTTGAGGTTTCTCCAAGTTCTATTAATTTGTCTATTATCGCGGTTCCTAAGTGAGGTTGATCACAAACACATAGAATTACCGCATCTGTTAATGGAGCTTGCTTTAATATCTCCTTACAGCCTGCTGCTATCGAAGTTCCCATACCTTTTTCCCAATTGCCATTTTCGGCTATCAGTATGGGGAGATCTGTTAATTCTCTCTTATGCTCTTCACCGTTTGCTCCTAATACAACTAATACAGTTGAGGCCCTTGATTCTATTGCTTCCTCTACAACATGTCTTAAAAGAGTTTTATTTTTATAGCGAAGTAGTTGTTTACTTTGCCCTAGTCGCGATGAGTTGCCGGCTGCAAGGATTATTATACCGACCTTATCTAACATGACTGGTAAAGTTAATTTTCCTTTTCTCCTCGTACCCTGGAAGATTAGAGTCATGAATAGGGCCTTGCTTATCTCTAAGGAAAGTGCCCATCTTTTTTGAAAGTACCGCCTTGATCTCTGAAAGAATAGAAAGCGCAATTTCTTCAGACGTTTCCGCATAGATATCTAAACCAGCAGGTCCATATACTTTAGCTAGATCATCCGCCGAATATTCCAGACCTTCATCTTTCAATTCCTGCAATATCCTGTTGAGCTTTTTCTTCGGGCCCAGAACCCCAATGTAAGGAATGCTAAGAGGAAGTATTGCTTTAATAACATTCAAATCGTAAATGTAATTATGAGACAGGAGAGCGAAAACAGTATACCTGTCAGGTTCAAGATGCGAAAGGATCTCATCTGATCTTGAGGTGATCAAGCGTTTTGCTGTCGGAAAGCGCTCTTTGGATAATAGGTTAGCACGCCCGTCGATAACGTTAACGTTCCAACCTAGCAATGAACCCATTTTAGCGAGTGGGATCACATCGTTTCCAGCTCCGATGATATTTAAAACCACGGCTGGCGGAATCACCTCAATGAATGCGGTAAGATTTCCAGCAGAATCCGGATCGATAAAATGGCTAATTCTTGAAATCTGCGAAGTTAAAGCCTCTCTTGACTCTGAAATAATTTCATTTTCAAGGTCGGCCTGAAGTGCTGAGAGCTGGATTGTTTTGTCATCAATGATGAATAGGCAGCTGCCGGTTTGCCGTTGCTTTCGTTCCTCTTCATTAAACAGCGTTACAAAGACCGTATGCTCACGCTTTTTCAAGCACTTTTCGAGGCAAGTAACAGCATTTTCGGAATCAGGATCTATAGGTTCAATAAGGATATGAATTATACCGTTACAGCCTAAACCTACACCCAGTTTTGCGTCGTCATCATCACTCGTATCATACTTTACCAGCATCGCCTCTTTCTGATGCATCACTAGTAAGGCCTTCTTTAGAGCATCACCCTCAAGGCATCCTCCGCTGATTGCACCAGTAAGAACTCCGTCTTCTGTTACAAGCATTCTCGCTCCTGGTCGCCGATAAGCTGATCCTTCCACTTTTACTACAGTAGCAAGGGCAGTTAGTTTATTTTCATGACGGGCCTGGTTGAAAGCCCTAACAATTTCGCCAATTTCTCTCATATAGGATGCGCGGGTAGCGAAACTAAAAATAGATATTTAAGTGGATTTAAGCTGTAAAATTTTTGTGTGGTTAAGAGAGTTTAATTATGAGATGGGGGATGTGGGTCATTATTGATATAAAATAAAAAAGGCCCGGTTGCCCAGGCCTTAAGAATTAGTGTGTGTTATCTTATTTCTGTTTGATCAATTCCTTAAGCTCATCGATCTGCTTCTGCTGTGAATCGATCTTTTGTTGTTGCTCTTTAATGGCGTTGATAAGGACGGGGATTAATTCCGTGTAGTTGATGCTAAGTTTACCTTTATCTTCATCTCCTAATACGATTTCTGGGATTACCTTTCTGGCGTCCTGGGCGATTAAGCCAATTTGTGTCTTGGTAGATTGTTTTGGATCAATCCAATTATAGCTTACTGGTTCTAGCTTCTGAATTGCGTTTAATCCATGTTTTAATGGTTGTATATTTCTCTTAAGTCTTCTGTCTGAAGAGGTTGAATAAGTGGTGAAAACTGCATGGCCATTAACCTGGAGCTTCACAGTAGTATCGATAGTGGCTGTTCCGATTGCTACTGTACCTCCATCATTTGAAATAATCATGTTAGCATTTGCTTTCTTTTCAGTTCCCGCTAGGAAGTATATATTTTTATCTGCAGTATTTGTACCAAGTAATAAATCGCCCCTATTTACAAATAAATATCCATCGGACTTACTTCCCCATTTATTTTGACCATTGGTTGTACTATTGATACCCATATCGATATAATTTTCGCCCGTAGATAAATTGGAAGTTGCAACAATGTCTGTACTTGCCTTTGATCCAGAATGAATGTTCTGAACGTTAAGCTGCATAAAGCTATTGATATTACCTTTAAGAGCAAGTCCAGTTGCTCCAAATGTAGAACTAGAAGTGGTTGTAATTGGTCCTATGTCTATCAATACTTTTTCCTTCTCAGTACCTGATGAAAATGTAGGACTTGAGCCAATTCCTACACTTCCGTCGCTATCTATTACCATAGCTTGTAAGTCATTAGTTTTAAATATTAAGGGCTGTTCATTTTTTGTTCCCAAAAAGGATGACTGGGATGAAACCGTATTGCCATTCAAATTCCAGGATGGACCTACCTTTTTAATAATGCCGGAAGAAATGGTCAAAGTGCTGTCAACTGCAGCATTTCCTTCTTGTAATCCCCAAAGAAAAACCGGGTCTTTTGGAGACCTTACACTTAATTTATAGCTTGAGCTCGGTGATGATGTCCCAATACCTACGCTTCCGGCGGTGTAGAAAATCTTAGGTCCAGCTGCTACTGACCATGGGGAGATCGTACTGAATGGAAGTTGTTGCACAACTCCCTCATCTGTAATTGTTAAAATTGCATCTGAACTTGTTCCTTCACTTAAACCCTCTATTTTTAAAGGTTCCGTGTCCGATACTAGATGAAGGGGGTGAGTCGGCTCGGTTGTTCCTATTCCAACGTTACCATTGGAATAGGTTATATCAGTCCCTAAGGTTGTCCATTGACTGCTTCCTGCTAAACTTTTTTGAGGAAGCTTTCTAACAACCCCTCCAGAAGTAATGGTTAATATTTCGTCACCTGTATTACCACTCGCAAGTCCTTTAATGTTTAAAGGAGAATTGTTTGAGGATTCAATTTGTAATTTAGAAGTGAGGTTAGTACTAACACCTATACCAACATTCCCATTACTAAAACTAATATCAGAACCAGAAGTGTTCCATTGAGACGTAGCTACTGATCCGAATGGCAATTTTCGAACAATCCCATCCGCTATAGTTAGAACACTATCAGATGTTGTGCCTTGTTGTACGCGACGCAGAAACAATGGATTGTCAGCTCCGTCAACATGCAGTCTATAAGCCGGATTCGAAACTCCAATACCTAAATTCCCAGAAAAATATGCGGTTCCATTTGAAAAGTTCCAATTACTTGAAGAACTATTGGCTGCAAGCCTTTGCCAAGCAGACCCATCAAAATAATAATATCCGGGAGTTACGTCCTCTACCGCCTCTGTATTGTAGATTAATAAAGATACTTCAGGAGACGAAATAGTTTCTGTATCACGAGTAGACTTTAACTTAACTCTTGGAATAAGCAACCCCTTATCTGTAAAGCTTACATCAAGGCCAGCAGATGAATGAGGTGCGTTACCCGTAGCATTTATGCCAACATTTTGAGAAAAAGCAGTGCCGGAGCATGCCAGAAGGCCAAGAATTGTGAGGGCTCGTCTGTTTAGGACACGGCTTTTAAAAAGAGCGTAAAATTTGATCATATTTTATCAACTGTAATCGTTTAGAAAATTATTTTAAAAGTCCTATAGCACTGATTGCTTAGGAAAAACTCATCATCACAAAGAGCTCTAAAATTAATAAAAAAAATAAAACTGCTACGATTTAAGGTAAATTTCTAAACTGATAGTGTAGGAAGGGGTTTAAAAGGGACAAAATCTCCTATAAACAATGCCGAAAACGATAATAAAACAAAAAAAGGGATAAACATTTATCCCTTCAAAAACTAAACTAAAACTAAAAAGACTTTAAATTCCAGGTGAATACTCCATCGGAACACTAAACCTATCGTGAAAAACTGCCCAGCCGTTAGACATCATAGCCCTCCACATTTCAATTTTTATACATTTTCCTTTAGTGCTGATGACCGGGTTAAAGGAACTTTTATATGTACCGCTTATATTGCAAATAGGGGAGCTATTGAAGGTGAAACTGACTCCATCTGAAGAGTAACCCAGAAATAGTCTTCCACCGCTACCATAACCGCCGTGATTTGTTGTAGTGATCAGCATCAACCAAATATTGTTAAGCTTTTTCACTTCCATATGCCAAGGATCTTGTCCTGCTCCCCAAGGCCGGTTATTTATTTTAACGATATCATAGCCTTTGTTCCTGTCTGCCTCGAACCCTTTGATTGGATCAGTAGATATCATCCTTCGGATGCAGATCGAGTTGTAATAGTTGCCCGGGCTTGTCTCGTAATTGCTGATACCGTAGCAGTAGTACAGGTTATTATCTTTGATAAACGATGGTGAGATTACATCTATCGCAGTAGCCGGCCATTCACAGATCTTTTCCTTTTTACTCCAGTGCACTCCATCTGTACTTTTAGTAACCCAAAGCGACCTGATACTTTCGATATTTGATCTCCAATAACAATACATCGTTCCGTTATCAAACATTAGATTTACATCGGAGTGATATCCTATTCCTTCGGGCGCATGCTCGATCGGATTTGATATTCCTTTAGGTTCTAACCATAATACCCCATCATTTGAACAGAAAATGTGGGGATTTTCATATTGACTGTCAGTATTTGGATAAGGAGTAACCGCTGCCCAATAATTGTATCCGTTCCACTTTTTCTCAAAACGCATCATACTGGGATGTGTCCACCCCGAGTAGGAAAGGGTAATTTTGCTTTCTGTTCCACTCGCATCTTTTTTTCCAACAGCCACAGAGTTGAAAACCAATGCTGAATTAGAAGGATTGAAGTTTACTGCCCCTAAATTTAAACTTAAGATCTTTACCCCTGGTTCAGAGCTCAGAACATCATCATCATCGTTTGAAACTTCCTGTTTCTGGTCAATTACTTCTGCTTGCTTTTCTGCTACATGATCTTTTTTACAAGCCGCCAGAGCCACAATTAAGATTGCGGCAAATAATCTCCTCATACTTTTACCTAAAAATGGTTAGTCAAATTTCCCCTTATGGCATGTTGCCAATTAACTCTTTTACGACTGAAAGACAGGAAGTTTCAACGAAGGTCCTATAGGAAAAATGACATTTAAGAATATTTGATCAGGAGGAGCAAGTGGGTATTGAATTAATAAGAATGAAGTAACAAAATTGTTATTAATGCAAAGAAGCTGAAATAAAATTAAGCGAAAAAAATAATAAAATTACATTCGATGCTGCCAGCAGCGACCTCCCTGAGTAGCATTATGTTTACAGGGACTTCCTGCAGCGGTAGTCCCAGAGCAACGTTGAACTATCTTTTTTTTATAATTTGACGTCTTTGCCGTTTTGCCATCCTTCCTGAAATCCCATGGCGCTACCGGGTTTGGTGCACTCCAGATGCCGATCTTGCTTTTTTTTGCTTTTAATTCAAGTAAGGCAAACTCTTCTGACTTGTCGTAATGTTTATAATGCCAGGCCATACCAGCAGTTAGAAGTTCCTTATTTACTATCCGGCCATCTGGCAAAATTACTAATGCGATTTTCCTTCCGTAGCGGTCGTTATTTTTTACCTGCGCATTGACCGCTTTGCCGAAGCAGAGGTTTGATGTAAATTGTTTTGCTTTTGTTCCAAAGTCCTGCTTTTTTTCAGGGCAGTCAACACCATACAGTCTGATCTTAACTTGCTCTTTATCCTCTGTAAGAATAGTAAAAGTATCTCCATCTGCGATAGAGACCACTTTACCTTTTATAAGTTTAGGGGGATTAAGGTTTAAAGAAAGAAGAGAAAAAACAATAGCAATTATGAAATTCATTATTAAAACTTGTCTGAGGGTTGAGAAAAATTAGTAGAATGGAAACTGTTTCCTTTGTAGTATTCCCAGCGCACAAAGGTAGTAAGTAAGTGGGTATCCTAAAGTACGAAAGTTTTTTAGATCCTGGTTGTTACAGGGGCAAGGTCAGGCCTGCTACCAGTCTGCTTCGCTATTCGTGCGCTTAGCTCCCGTTGTGGCGGGCTCTGGCAGCATCTCGCGCGTCATTTCCGCAGGATATGCGCGTCATATACGCGCCATATCGGGAGCAAAGCGCTGCTGTAGCGTTGTTGGTACGAACTTGTCTGCTTCAAGGTGTATTGCACTATGATTAAGTTATAAAAGGATATGGTATCATTTCCTTTTCAGAATCACGTCGCTGAATAATTTCCTTGAATCAAAAAGGTGCCTTTCTACCATAAAGCTTCCTTTTCCAGCTAATGCATCTATTTCTTTCAGTGTGTATTTCTGCGAGATCTCCATGAAGACGCATTCGTTCTCCTCAAACTTCAACACCTCAGAACCTATACTGACCGTTTGGTCGGCAAGGCTTATAAGGTAACTTTTGCAGGCTCCGGAACAGGGATCATAGCTTTCGTAGTGTTCAAACAACTCCGTGTTAAAATCTCCATCCAGTTCCCTGTTTATCCTTTTCAAAAGGTTCAAGTTAAACTCCTTGGTAACTCCCTGGGAATCGTTATAAGCATTAAAAATAGTCCATGGATTCTTTTTAAGATCAAAGCCGATCATTAATAGATCGGTTGGGTTAAGGAGATCATTCAATTCTAATAAAAAACTTTCAGCTTCCTGTGGATACATGTTTCCAATGTTAGCTCCAAGAAATAGTATAAGTTTTGGCCGGGTAGAAATTCTCGTTACCTCTTTAAGTGCTTCCAAATACTCACCCTGTTTCGCTTGAATTTCAATTGTCGGGATAGCTTTAGGAAGTGTTTTGCTGATGAGCTCAAGGACGTCTCCGGAAATATCAATAGGATAGTAGGTATAATTTACCTTATTGTCCGAGAGGCATTTTAGGAGTTGCGATGATTTTAAAGCGTCACCAGAGCCCAGTTCGATTAAATCGAACCCATCTTTGAATTCGCTTACCAGCAACATCATCTCCTTGCAGCGCGTTTTGAAGATCTCCATTTCCGCATCGGTAAGATAATATTCAGGAAGGGCCATTATTTGCTGGAACAGCTTGTCGCCAAAACCATCATAAAAATATTTCGGCAAAAGGTACTTTGGCGAAGAATTCAACCCCATTAGGACGTCTTCTTTAAATTGCTTTTGCTTTTCTTCTAGTTCTGTAAAAGTCACCATTTTAAATTTATTCGGCTAACCGGATGCCCGTGAATTGCCATTTCAGATTAGGATGAAAAAAGTTCCGGTATGTTTTCCTGCTATGATTTGCAGGGGTAGCTACAGAACCTCCTCTTAACACCATTTGATTTACCATAAATTTTCCATTGTATTCCCCTAAAGCTCCTTCTGCTTTTTTATAGCCAGGGTAGGGTAAATAAGCGCTTTCAGTCCATTCCCATCGCTCACCCCAGCCTAATTGATCGGCTGCCACTTCCCACTCGAATTCGGTTGGAAGACGTTTACCCCTCCAATCGGCGAAAGCATGGGCCTCATAATAGTTAATGTGGCATAAAGGAGCGTCAAGTTCCAGAGGCTTCAAACCTTGTAACGTATAATGCAACCATTCACCCTCTATAAAATGCCAATAGAGAGGAGCAGGGTTCAGCTGATTTTTAGCCCATTCCCAGCCTTCCGAATGCCAATGCTTGAAGTTGGAATAACCTCCGTGATTTATAAACTCGAGGTACTCACCATTCGTGATAAGATTTTGAGAGATTAGAAATTCATTAAGGAACACTACATGAGCGTTTAATTCATTGTCAAAGCAGAAACCTTCTCCTTTGTAACCAATTTCATAGAGGCCCTCAGGAATAGAGATTGTTGCAAATGTGCCAGGAGCTCCTGTTCTGTTTTCAATTAAGCCTTTGGTTTGATAAGGAGGAAACAGTGGATTATGGCCCAGGATATATTTAATATCAGTAAGCAACAGCTCCTGGTGTTGCTGTTCATGATTAAGACCTATTTGTAGCAGATCAGTAATGCTTGCAGTAAGCTCAATGTCTTCGAACAATTCTTCCATAGCCGCATCCACATACTGACGGTACTGATAGACTTCATCCACTGTAGGTCTGCTTAAATTTCCACGGTTGGTTCTGATTACCCTTGCGCCAACACTTTCATAATAGCTGTTAAAAACATAATTGAAGTTCTCGTTGAATACCTGATATCCCTTCAGATGGTCTTTGAGAATAAATGTTTCAAAGAACCAGGTTGTATGTCCTAAGTGCCATTTGGGGGGACTTACATCTACGATTGGTTGCACTACGTAGTCCTCGGTTTGAAGGGGGCGACAGAGTTCTTCTGTATGTTTTCTTATGTCACGATAGCTACTTGAAGGCATGATAGTAAAGTTGCAGTGTAAAGGCGCTACAAGGCAAAATTGTTTGCGATGGTAGGTTTTCTTAACATCATAGTCAATATCTTTAGGCAATTTTAAATTTAGACTATGAGGTTCGCAACGAAAGCTATTCATGCAGGGCAGGAGCCTGATCCTTCGACAGGCGCCGTGATGACGCCGATCTATCAAACCTCCACCTATTGGCAGAAAAGTCCTGGAGAACATAAAGGCTTCGAATATTCAAGGGGAACTAATCCTACCAGGAAAGCCTTGGAAGAATGTCTGGCTGCATTAGAAAATGCTACCTTTGGTCTTGCTTTTTCCAGTGGAATGGCCGCTACGGATGCCATCATGAAGCTATTGAAACCTGGAGATGAAGTAATAACTGGCAGCGACCTTTATGGCGGCTCTTACCGGATGTTCACCAGGATCTTTGCAGCCTACGGAATCAACTTTCATTTCATAGATCTTTCTTCTCCTGAAAACATTGTTCCTTATCTCAATACAAAAACAAAGCTTATCTGGCTGGAAACTCCTACAAATCCTACCATGCAAATTGTAGATATTGCTGGGGTGTCGAAAATTGCCAAAGCGCATAATGTCTTGCTAACTGTAGATAATACCTTTGCTTCACCATATCTTCAGAATCCGATAGATCTTGGGGCTGATATTGTAATGCATTCTGCAACTAAATACCTGGGAGGGCACTCTGATGTAGTAATGGGAGCAGTAATGCTTAACGATGAGGACCTTTATAAAAAGTTATGGTTCATCTATAATGCCTGCGGTGCCACCCCGGGCCCAATGGACAGCTTTCTGGTTTTGAGGGGAATTAAAACACTTCATTTAAGGATGAAGGCCCATTGTGAAAATGGTGAAAAAGTAGCAAGCTTCCTTAAAGCTCACTTTAGAGTGGATAAGGTTTATTGGCCGGGTTTTAATGACCATCCCAATCATCTCGTTGCTAAAAAACAAATGAGGGATTTCGGGGGAATGATATCCTTTACATTAAAGGGTGCCGCACTAAAGGAAACCTTCGAGACTGCCTCTAAATTTAAGGTTTTCACACTAGCTGAATCGTTAGGAGGTGTAGAGTCTTTGATCAATCATCCCGTATCTATGACCCATGCATCTATACCGAAGGAAGCCAGGGAAGCAGTAGGGGTAGTGGATAATCTGTTACGCTTGAGCGTAGGAGTGGAGGACATAGAGGATCTTTTGGAAGATCTGGAACAAGCACTTCGTTAAACTTCAAATGGCTGATATAAATTTTCAAAATAACCGGGAAGGACTTAAAGGTTTTCTGGATGCGAAGGCTGAGCAGTATAATTGTTTAGACTTCATCCCCAATGATCCTATTGTAATTCCCCATGAGTTCAGGCTAAAACAGGACATAGAAATAATGGGGTTCTTTGCTTCGATACTGGCTTGGGGACAACGAAAAACTATTATTAACAAATGCCGGGAACTGGTAAGCAGGATGGACCGTCGGCCTTTTGAGTTTATAAAGAATCATCAAGAGGACGATCTGAAAGGACTTTTAGGGTTTAAGCACAGGACCTTTAATGATACCGATCTCCTTTATTTTGTTCATTTCTTTAAAAACCATTACGCAAAATTTGACTCGTTGGAAGATGCATTCTTACCATCAGTTAGCGGGGCAGGAACGGAAAGTCCCTTCCGGGAGGAGTTTTTGGATGAGTTTACGGGGCCTGAGGTAGAACTAAGTTCTCCTGCTTGCTATCTACCTCATTTAAGTACCAATGGGGAGCAGGTGGAGGTAGCCTTAAATCACTTTAGGTCCTACTTTTTTAGTTTACCGGATGCACCACGACGTACAGTGAAGCACGTTAGTTCTCCAGCTCAGAAGTCGACCTGCAAGCGTTTGAATATGTTCTTAAGATGGATGGTGAGGGAAGATAACAAAGGTGTAGACTTTGGAATATGGAAACGGCTAAAACCCGCTAATTTGATTTGTCCCTGCGATCTTCATGTGGAAAGAGTTGCAAGGAAACTCGGATTAATATCAAGAAAACAAGTCGATTGGACCACAGCAGTTGAATTAACACAACATTTGAGAGACCTGGATCCAACCGACCCTGTTAAGTATGATTTCGCTTTATTCGGATTAGGAATAGAGGAAAAGTTTGGATTTTAAGCTCTATTCTTTAAACTATCTCTAATCTCGGTAAGCAATATCTGATCTTTAGTAAGTACATCTGGAGCTGGCTTGGCTGGTTGTTCCTGCTCTTTCTTTTTTATAGTGTTCATCACTTTAACTACTGAGAATACAGCAAGAGCAACTATTAGAAAGTCGAGGATGTCCTGAATGAATTGACCATATTTTAAAACCACTGCAGGTATTTCCTTTCCATTTTCTGTACCTGCAGCTTTAAGCTGAATTGCCAGGTCAGAAAAATCTACACCGCCAATCAATAATCCAATCGGTGGCATTATGACGTTATCCACCAGAGAGGTCACGACTTTTCCAAAGGCAGCTCCAATGATTAAGCCGATGGCAATGTCTACTAAATTGCCTTTAATGGCAAATTCCTTGAATTCTTTTATGATCCCCATAACAACAAGTTTATTTACTTGACTTAAACAAGTACTGTTAAATAAAGTTCTTTACAGTTAATGAAATGAACACGAATTAAATGAGAAATACGAATTAGATGAGTAACACGAATTACACAAATTACACGAATAGCACGAATTAAACGAATTAAACGAAATGGACACGAATTGCCTATCGTAAGAGGTTATAATTCAGTCAACGCCTTCTGGTATTCGTGTCAATTCCCTCTAAAAAAGGGTTTGTGTTCCTCCTGGTTTTAGTCTCCCTAAGTGTTTATATGCTGTTTCTGTTACTTCACGACCCCGGGATGTTCTCATCATAAAGCCTTCCTGAATCAGAAAAGGTTCGTAAACTTCTTCAATAGTTCCTTCGTCTTCCCCAACCGCCGTTGCAATTGTTTTTAAACCAACAGGACCACCCTTAAATTTATCGATGATGGTTGTCAGGATCTTATTGTCCATTTCGTCCAGGCCATGACTATCAACATTTAATGCATTTAATGCATATTGTGCTATGTCTGTATCTATTGTTCCGTTTCCTTTTATCTGAGCAAAATCGCGGGTACGTCTTAGTAAAGCATTCGCAATTCGAGGGGTACCGCGACTTCGGCGTGCAATCTCATAGGCTCCTTCATCGGATATAGGAGTGTTAAGTATAGAAGCTGAACGTAAGACGATGGTGGTGAGAAGCTTAGCGTCGTAATATTCAAGTCTTGCATTAATACCAAAACGTGCCCTTAGAGGAGCGGTAAGCAAGCCGGAACGGGTTGTTGCACCTACGAGGGTAAAGGGATTTAAAGAGATTTGTACAGAACGGGCATTTGGTCCGCTTTCCAGCATGATATCGATCTTAAAGTCCTCCATTGCCGAGTACAGGTACTCTTCTACAAGGGGACTTAAACGATGTATCTCGTCAATAAACAATATGTCACCGGCTTCAAGGTTGGTAAGTAGACCAGCCAAATCTCCAGGTTTATCGAGTACCGGTCCTGAGGTTATTTTTATTCCCACACCCATTTCATTTGCAATGATGTGTGATAGGGTAGTTTTACCTAACCCAGGAGGCCCATGTAAAAGTACGTGGTCAAGTGCTTCACCACGAAGCTTAGCGGCTTGTACAAATATTCTTAAGTTTTCAAGGATTTTATATTGACCGGTAAAGTCTTCAAATGCTTGGGGGCGAAGAACTTTTTCTATATCACGTTCTGTCGAAGACAGTCTTTCGGCACTGGGGTCAAGATTCTCATTCAGCATGGTGCTAAAATAGAGAATTTTTGAAGAATTGTCAGGGGGAGGAGGTTAATGAGTGAATGAGTGAATGAGTGAATGAGTGAATGAGTGAATGAATGAATGAATGAATGAATGAAGGAAGGAGTGAATGAAAGAATGAACCAGTGAGTGAGTGAGTGAGTGAAGGATGAAAGAAAGGAAACTAAAATGCCCGTTGCTGTTTGAATGATTCAACCATAACGGGCATTCAGCTTAGGCCTGTCGGCCTTAAAAAATGTTATTAAACTTCAAGGTCGCTCATTATGGCGTTAACTTTTTCCTCTAGTTCCTGATCTGCTGTTTTGAAGGCGCTTACACTTGGCAACGTGCCTTTAACACTGCAGTAAAACTTGATTTTTGGTTCTGTTCCGGATGGGCGAGCAGAAATAATACTACCGTCTTCGGTAACAAATTGCAGTACGTCTGATTTTGGAAGATCAATTTCTGAAACTGTTCCTGAAGCGATATCTGTTTCTTTTCTTAGCTCATAATCTTTAAGCTTCGCGACTTTTGAACCTCCAAGGCTTGCTGGAGGATTGTTTCTGAAACGCTCCATCATTGCCTTTATCTCTTCAGCTCCGGATTTACCTTTCTTAGTTACAGACACTAATTTTTCTTTATAGAAGCCGTATTTCTGATACATTTCCAACAATGCTTCAAATAAGCTACTTCCTTTATCTTTATAGAATGCAGTCATTTCAGCAATGAAAGCTGCAGAAACAACAGCATCTTTGTCCCTTACAAACTCGCCGATCAAGTATCCGTAACTTTCTTCTCCACCTCCTATAAAGGTTTTCTTACCTTCGAATTTCGTCATCAGTTCTCCAATGTACTTAAATCCAGTAAGGGTATTATAACATTCAACATTCTTAGAAGCTGCAATAGCGTCTATGATATAAGAAGTTACAATAGTCTTTACGATATACTCATTGCCGGTTAACTTACCTTTTTCTTCCCATGCAGTTAGCAGGTAATTGATAAGTAAGCTTCCGGTTTGGTTTCCATTCAATAAAACGAACTCGCCTTCATTGTTTTTAACAGCGATACCAACACGGTCAGCATCCGGGTCTGTTGCCAGGATCAGATCGGCGTCAATCTCTTGTCCTTTTTTAAGTGCGAGTGTAAGGGCTTCTTTCTCTTCAGGATTTGGATAAACTACTGTAGGGAAATTTCCGTCTGGCTTAATCTGCTCCTCAACAAGGGTAACATTGGTAAAGCCGAACCTTTCCAGTGCTTTAGGAACAAGTGTAATCCCTGTTCCATGGATGGGAGAGAAGACGATTTTAAGGTCCTTTTGACGCTGAATGGCATCTGGGGAAACCGAAAGCTGAGTGATGCTGCTCAAATATTTTTCGTCGATCTCTTCACCCAAATACTCGATGTTTGCTTCAACGGCGGTAAACTTAACATCGTCTACTGAAGTTACCTTTGCAACTTCTTCCATTACCTTTTTGTCATCAGGAGACACAAATTGTCCACCATCAGCACCGTATGCTTTGTATCCGTTATATTCTTTAGGATTGTGTGAAGCGGTTAGCATTACACCGCTTTTGCAACCTAATTGACGAACTGCAAAAGACAACTCTGGTGTAGGGCGCAGCTCACTGAAAAAGTATACGTGTATATCATTTGCAGAAAAAACTTCTGCAGTAATTTTTGCAAAGTAATCAGAGTTGTTACGGCTGTCGTGAGCAATTGCAACTTTGATTTTTTCTCCAGGGTAGGTGTTTTTAAGAAAATTCGCCAGTCCCTGTGTTGCAGCTCCAATAGTATATTTATTTATACGGTTAGATCCGGGACCCATGATACCTCTTAAACCGCCAGTTCCGAATTCCAGGTCTTTGTAAAATGAATCGGTTAATTCTGTAAACGATTGCTCGTCTACCAGGTTTTGAATTTGTTGTTTGGTCTCAGGGTCGTAGTTACCTTGGAGCCATGTGTTAACGCGTTCTAAAACAGAAGGTTCTAATTGTTGCATGGGCGAATTAAATTATTTTTAGAGTTAATTATTGCAAGTATAATAAAGTAAAAAGAAATAACAGAAATTTTAAATTCAGCCAAAGAACAAAAAGAATGGGAAATTGTTAGAGAAAAATATTTTTTATTACGGACTTGTAAGAAAAAATAGGAAGGAATTGAAAAAATTGTATTTTTGTAGCAACTTAGAAAACGGGACTTATTATGTTATTTACCTTTATTCAGAAAAACCCTCGCCTTTTTAACTTAATAATTTTAAGTATAAGTGCTCTTATCTATATGGCTATAGTAAGAATGTTAGTATTTCATTAATTAAAACATACACTTTTAGTTAATTGCAAAAGCTTACTTAAACAGCTTTTGCAAATTCTGAAAGGTTGAACGTATTCCAGTTCAATACCAGCCAATCGGCCACTTCCAATTGCCTTTCTATTTCTTCCGGCATTTTTTCCTTTATCAAGTATTCAATTTTTTGACACTCCTCCGTGTCGTAGAGATTCCATAACATCTGCAATGAATTTATAAAGAGAATTACCTCATAACGGTTGTTCCTGTCTAGCTTTTCATTATTAGGCATACTCTTAAAGACCGGCTCTCTAAAAGAAAAACTACTTTGAGAGCTATAAGAAAATTTCAAATCCCGTAATTGAAATAGTGAAGGGTGTGTTAACATTGCAGGTACATTAAAATAACATAGATTATTTCCCGTGCAATTTCTAAGCCATTGCCCTAATTCTCTATTCATAATCCGCGAATTCGAATTCTTTCTAATTTTTTGACCAATAAAGCGTACACCTGCTGTGCAATTAAAGATCCTATTAAAGATCCTTGGATTTATCCGATTGCAAAATTTTGAATTATAGAGGGTTTCCCTTTATAAAGGTTAAAATATTTCCCAAAATCATTTCCATGTTCCAATTGAAATTGCTTAAAATTTAACAATGGCACTATTCTTGAAAGTAGTGTGACAATCTATCTTATTTTACCTAACAGATATATCTATGAAATCTATTTATAGCTTTACCCACAGCTGGAAAAAAATTAGTTTAAGAAAATCGCTAGCAGCAGGAGCTTCCTTTGCCCTGGTCGCTGCATTAAGTTCTTGTGCATCTCAGAACATTAACGAGGCACCCACAGTGTACGGATTTAAGGGAAGAGGAATAATTCCACCTCCCGGAATGGTTTATGTCCCTTCAGGTACCATCATGTACAAAAGTTCTACAGAAGATGATGGTTTAACAAGGAGAGTAAGTCTGAGTCCATTTTTTGTTGATGCAACGGAGGTGACCAACCGCCAATACAGAGAATTTGTTAACTGGGTTGCGGATTCTATTATTATTACCGACTATCTTAAAGATGAAAGCTACTTCAAGAAAAATGAAAAGAATAAAGGGGAATATGTAGCCAGACAGATAGACTGGAGTAAAATTGACCATGATAAATATGCATTATGGCAAAGTGCTGATCAAAACATTTCATCAAAAATATTGGGAACGATAGTGCTGGAGGAGAATGGAAGACGCGTACTAAATAAAGAACTAGTAAAATATGCATTTACCTACCAAAAAAGTGGAGGTGCTAATGCAAACGAATTTATTACAGAAAATGTTCCGGTGATACCTAATAAGAGTGTGTGGAGCGCCGACTTCCCTAACTCGCAGATGGGTTTCATGTCGGCTAATTATTATGATCATAAATCCTATGACAACTATCCTGTTGTGGGAGTGACCTGGAAACAAGCCCGTTCTTTTGCTGATTGGAGAGGTAAATCTGCCGCTAATTCCCTACATAAGAATGCCTATTTAAAAGCGTATCAGTTAACATTCAATCTTCCTACTGAGGCACAGTGGCAGTATGCATCATCTGGGATGCGTAATCCGGACGAAGCTGTGGTAACAAATGCGGTTGCATCAAGCAGTAAGAAAGGAAAAGATGGAAAAGAAAAGCTTTTTGTAAACTTTAAGCAGGGCGAAGGAAATTATACCATGGACGGTTCAACTTTTACTCTTCCCGTAAAGTCTTATAGTCCAAATGCTTTTGGTTTATTTAACACTTCTGGAAATGTTGCCGAATGGACACTTGATGCTTTCAGTCCTTCTGCCGTTGAATTTGTACACGATTTGAACCCTGTATTACTTTATGACGCTTCAGAGAATGACGCGGATGTAATGAAACGTAAAGTTGTAAGAGGCGGATCCTGGAAAGATAACGGGGAATTGCTTAATAAAGACACTCGCAGTTATGAGATGCAGGATGTGGCTCACTCTTATATTGGCTTCAGATGTGTAATGCCTGCACCTGAGTTGTTAAGCGATCAGGTTCGCACCCGTAAAGCATCCCTGGTTAAGCAATCAGAGGGAAGAGCAACACGTAATACACGCTCTGAGACACCCGTAAGTACTCAAAAAGCAGAGAAATAAATACACACACACTTTAAGATTCTACCATGAAAAATTTATTAGTAGCTATTTTGCTAACGGCAAGTGGACTGGAAGTAGTCGCTCAGGCGCAGGTTAATGGCGATTTAACTGCGTCTGCAATACCAACAAAAAAAGATTCAGCTTTTGCCCAACCGGCACTGGCAACAAATTCAACGGTACCTGCAAGTTCAGCTGCGCCGGCGAAAAAAGATTCAGTTGCACCAGTTGACGGATTTTATAACTACACCATTCTTGGAGCTGCAACGCCCTTTAACTACCCTTATATAAATCCGGTTAACGTTCGTTTTTACAAAAGGCTATGGAGAGATATCGACGTTACAGAACCTAAAAATCAAGTGTTGGCCATACCAGGAAATACGTTGATTGAGACCGTACTTGATGGAATAAAGAAAGGACAAATAACAGCTTACGATCCTGTTGATGATTCTTTCAAATTCCGGCTAACTCCTCAACAAGCAATGGCTAAGCTTGTAGACAGCGTATTGGTTCCTGTTTTTGATGATAAGGGAAACCAAATTGATGCGAAAATGCAGTTGAACGAGTTTAATCCCGAGAAAATAACTAAGTTCAGGATTAAAGAAGATATCTTTTTTGATAAGCAAAGAGCTAAAGTTGAAACACGTATCATTGGAATAGCACCTTTAGTTAAGATCTCTACAGGCGATACCACAGTTGCTGCAGAAACACCTGTATTCTGGCTACATTTTCCTGAATGCAGAAATGTATTCGTTAAGAAAGATGTTTCTGATCCTGAAAAGAGAATGTTTGATATGAGTATGGATGATATTTTCCTTCAGCGCAGATTTACAAGCAAGATAATTCGTGAATCAAATACTACTGGTCAACGTATTGTTGATTACACTAAAGATTTAACCGAACAGGAGAAAGAAGCCCTTCGTATTGAATCAGGGATTGCTGAATACAAGAAAAAAGTTTGGGGATATAATAATACAACGAATGCTAAGCAATAAGAAGCATTTACATTAATAAGTCGAAAAGCCGGATGAATTTCCGGCTTTTTTTATGAAATTACTTTTAGTTCTTGATCTCCACTCGACACTTTCTGAAGCATGTTCATTCAAGTAAATTAAAATTTTAAAAATAATCAATATCTTAGCATACTAACTACCAATTAGCGTCCTAAAATGAAATACTTGCTGAAGTCAATTTTCGTCCTTTCAATGTTTAGTCCTGCTTTCAATGCATTTAGCCAAAACCCTATTTCTCTTTACAAGGATATCCCTAATAGTAAACCAGTTCCTGCTGATTATACAGAAAGTACCGGCTCGAATGGTTGGATAACGAAAGTATCCCAACCCACTATTACACCCTATCTTCCGGAGGCTGGTAAAGCAAATGGAGCGGCTGTAATTGTAATCCCAGGAGGCGGGTATGCAGGTATAGCTAATAATCATGAAGGAATTGATGTGGCTAAAAAATTTGCAGAATCAGGCGTTTCTGCATTTTTACTGAAATATAGATTACCCGACGATCGTATAATGAAAGATCGTTCCGTAGGGCCTGTTCAGGATGCTCAAAGAGCTATTCAAATGGTGAGGGAACGGGCAAATGAGTGGAAATTAGATACAGGAAGAATTGGCGTAATAGGATTCTCTGCCGGGGGGCACCTTGCCTCAACTCTTGGCACCCACTACGACCACGCCTATATAGAAAACAAAAAGCAGGTTAATCTCAGACCTAATTTTATGATACTGGTGTACCCGGTTATTGATATGGGGCAATTCACGCATATGGGGTCAAAGACTAATTTGATAGGGAAAGATGCTGGTTCCCAACAGATAGATAATTTTTCAAACCAAAAGCAGGTGAAGAGAACAACTCCTCCTGTTTTTCTGATCCATGCTCAGGATGATGCTGCCGTTCCTGTACAAAATAGCTTGTCTTTTTACGAGCAGGCCCTTAAAAATGGAGTTAAAGCGGAGATGTACCTTTATCAGCAAGGCGGTCATGGTTTCGGAATGTACAATAAGCAGGAAAAAGACCAATGGTTTGATCGTACACTGAATTGGTTGGATCTTAATAAATTTTTGACCTCGAAACAGAATTAGAGCTAATTTTTCTTTATTCTGTTAATAGCCTTTGGTTTACAAGTCTTTTTTTATATTTTCAATAACTCTTCAGTAGATATTGCAGTATAAGAAAATTCAAGCTCGACAATACTTAATGAGAAATATGAAATACGTGGGTAAGGCTATTGGAACTTTAACTCTCCTGCTAATTATGCAGGCATGCAGTAAGGAAGATGTTAAAATTCCGATAAGTGAGTTGTCTGGGATTCAGATCTCCATGGCAGAAAAAATTCGGTCAACAGTATTATCATCGGATCCCGACAAGGATTTTGCAACTGTAATGTTAATTCATAATGATGCTGCCACGTCTATTGCAAACAAGGAATTGGAGTCGGGGCGAAGTTCCAGGATGCAGAAAGTTGCTAGAGAAGTGATTTTAGACCTTAAGAAAGAGAACGAAGAAATTGAACAGCTTTTAAAAGGACATCAGATCGGTTTAGCAGTTCCCCAGTTCAAGGAGCAAGTTCTACTTAATATTGAACGAACTGAAAAGAGTGCAAATGCTCAGATTGGGACAGGCGATATAGACCGCGATTTTGCAAATTTCATGATTCTCCAAAACGAGGGAGCCATGGAAAATTTCAGATTACAGGCTCTTTTTGGAACAAGTCTTCCTTTGAAAAATTTCGGAGCAGGCATTATCGAAAAACGCCGGCAACAGAACCAATATCTTAAATCTTGGTTACTTGGCTCACAGAATCCTGATTAATAGTAAAATAGATATTTTAAGGCCGTGATTACTTACGGCCTTACTTTCATTGGAACATTCGCCTGAATATTCTAAAGGCACCCGACCTTATTTGTTGAAAAAACACCCTTCTGTTTAAAACTACTTTTCCTTTGCGCCAAGTCTTGTCCTATCTTTACCGCTCATTATTTCAATGACTATATTGGTTCATCCGGGAGTACGGATGATTAAAAGGGAACCGTGTTCAATTCACGGGCTGACGTGCAACTGTGATCCGCAAAAGCGGTAAGCCAGACACCTGCCAGATAGTTTTTGTCAAAACTTTCACGAATAAGGTTTTGACGAAAGTCTTCGCACCCATTTATCCCCGGGTCTGCTGCCTTTTGTCAATTCCTGTTTGTATCAAAAACAATAAGAATATGCAACAGGAAGAAGTATTATTAAAAGAGAACAAGGATCGTTTCGTGATCCTGCCTATTAACTATCCCAAGATCTGGGAAATGTACAAGAAACACGAAGCCAGTTTCTGGACAGCTGAAGAGATTGATCTCACCGGAGATTTGAAGGACTGGGAATTGTTAAATCCTGGAGAAAAACACTTCATTTCACATGTACTTGCCTTCTTTGCGGCTAGTGATGGAATTGTAAACGAAAATCTGGCTGTAAACTTCATGAGCGAGGTCCAGGTACCCGAAGCCCGTTGTTTCTATGGATTTCAAATCATGATGGAGAACATTCATTCGGAGACTTATGCACTACTCATTGATACCTACATTAAAGATAGCCGCGAAAAAGATTATTTGTTTCACGCTATAGATACTGTACCTGCAGTAAAGAAAAAAGCGGAATGGGCCTTACGATGGATAGAGAATGGCAGCTTTGCAGAAAGACTGGTTGCTTTTGCAGCAGTAGAAGGGATCTTCTTCAGTGGAAGTTTTTGTTCCATATTCTGGTTAAAGAAAAGGGGACTTATGCCAGGTCTGACCTTTAGTAATGAGCTGATTAGTCGTGATGAAGGCTTACACTGCGAGTTCGCCTGTCTCTTATACAGTATGCTGAATAATAAGCTCTCGCAGAAGCTGGTGTATGATATAATTTCTGAAGCGGTTGAAATTGAAAAGGAGTTTATAACCGAAGCCCTTCCTGCAGATCTTATAGGGATGAATGCAAAACTGATGAAGCAGTACATTGAGTTCGTGGCTGATCGTTGGCTGAACGAATTGGGGTATGATAAGATCTTTAACGCGCAGAACCCTTTCGACTTTATGGAGATGATCTCTCTACAAGGTAAAACTAATTTCTTCGAAAAACGTGTGGGAGACTATCAAAAGGCGGGGGTACTTACCGGAAAGGATACGCAAAGCTTCTCCCTTGACGAGGACTTTTAGTCCCAAGACAAGATATATTTTCATCTTAAAAACATAAAAATGCTAGTAATAAAGAGAAACGGACGGAAGGAAAGCGTTAAGTTCGACAAGATCACCGCCCGCATACAGAAATTATCTTACGGGTTAAGTCCCCTTGTCGACGCCATAGACGTTGCTAAAAAAGTAATCGAGGGAATATTTGATGGCGTGACCACTACTGAACTGGATAATCTTGCTGCTGAAACCGCAGCCTCCCTTACCACTAAACATCCTGACTATGCTCTTCTGGCCAGTAGGATTGCTGTAAGTAATCTTCACAAAAATACAGCTAAATCTTTTACAGAAACCATGCTGAAGCTGTACAATTACACTGATACTCTTTCAGGAAGGAAAATGCCTCTGATTGCAGATGATATAATTAGAATTGTTGAGGATAACGCAGAACTGCTGGATAGCTCCATCATCTACGATCGTGATTTTGGTTTCGATTATTTCGGCTTTAAAACACTGGAGAAATCGTACCTTCTTCGACTAGATGGAGAGGTTGCAGAACGACCGCAACATATGTACATGCGCGTAGCTATCGGAATTCACAAGGAGGATATAGAGAGTGCTATAAAAACATATCATCTGATGAGTGAACGTTGGTTTACTCATGCCACACCCACCTTGTTTAACGCAGGAACCACGAAACCTCAAATGTCTTCATGTTTTTTGCTGGCCATGAAGGATGATAGTATTGACGGGATCTATGATACATTAAAGCAAACGGCTAAAATTTCTCAAAGTGCTGGTGGTATTGGCTTAGCTATTCACAATGTACGGGCAACCGGAACCTATATCGGTGGCACAAATGGAACGAGTAACGGGATCATACCCATGCTTAGGGTATTTAATGATACAGCCAGATATGTTGACCAGGGGGGAGGTAAGCGAAAGGGTGCTTTTGCTATTTATTTAGAGCCATGGCATGCCGATGTTTTTGAATTCCTTGACTTGCGTAAGAACCATGGGAAGGAAGAATTGCGGGCGCGTGATCTTTTTTACGCTTTATGGATTCCCGATTTGTTTATGAAAAGGGTAGAGGCAAATGAAGACTGGAGTCTATTTTGTCCCCATGAAGCTCCCGGCTTACATGATTGCTTTGGTGAAAAGTTTGAAGAACTTTACCACAAATATGAACGTGAGGGGCGGGCAAGAAAAACAATTAATGCACAAGACCTGTGGTTTGCCGTACTTCAGGCGCAGATTGAAACAGGTACTCCTTATCTTCTTTATAAAGACGCAGCTAACAGTAAAAGTAACCAGAAGAATCTGGGAACTATTAAAAGCAGCAACCTGTGTACCGAGATCATGGAGTACACCTGTGCTGATGAAGTGGCAGTATGTAACCTTGCTTCCATTGCATTGCCCCGGTTCGTGGAGGATGGTAAATTTGATTTCGCAAAACTCTACGAGATCACTTACCATGCAACAAGGAACCTCAACCGCATCATAGACAATAATTATTATCCTGTAAAGGAAGCAGAAACATCGAACATGCGTCACCGGCCTATTGGTTTAGGTGTACAAGGACTAGCAGATACCTTTATACTTTTACGTCTTCCTTTCGAAAGTGATCTGGCCAGGGCATTGAACAGAGATATTTTTGAGACCATCTATTTCGCTGCTATGACTGCTAGTAAAGACCTTGCAAAGGAATTTGGCGCTTATGAAACTTTTACTGGTTCTCCTCTTTCTGAAGGTTTATTTCAATTTGACCTTTGGAATGTAAAGCCCTCCAACCGGTACGACTGGGAATCGTTAAGAGCGGAGGTTAAAAAGTACGGTACACGTAATTCTTTGCTTGTAGCCCCAATGCCTACTGCGTCCACCTCTCAGGTTTTGGGGAATAACGAATGCTTCGAGCCCTATACTTCGAACATCTATACCAGAAGGGTTCTTAGTGGCGAGTTTATTATCGTTAACAAGCATTTATTGAAGGATTTGGTGCGACTAGGATTATGGGATAATACCATGAAAAATAAAATTATTTCTGCTAATGGTTCAATTCAACAGATTCCTGAAATTCCATTAGAGATTAAGGAGTTATATAAGACGGTGTGGGAAATAAAACAGCGAAGCTTGATAGATATGGCTGCCGACAGGGGAGCTTTTATCTGTCAATCGCAATCCCTCAACCTCTTTGTGGATCAACCCTCCACCCCCAAGCTAACCTCTATGCATTTTTATGCCTGGAAAAAAGGATTAAAAACAGGTATGTACTACCTGCGTACCCAGGCAGCTAGTCAGGCCGTTCAGTTCACGGTTGAAAAGCAGGGTGGAAAAAGTATGGATCCCCTAATCCCAAAGAGTACCGAAGCCCCGGGATCTGATCTGTCAGGAATTGATGCTCTGCCAGTGGATGGATTAAGTTGTAGTATGGAAGAAGGCTGCCTTACGTGCGGCTCCTAAATCAAGGCTTAAGAAAACGAACACTTGACAATAGGCCAAAAAAGGAACTGCCCCTATGGAGGGGCAGTTTAATTAAACCATTTTTATAACCAATAAAATTTAAGAGGGACTTAATATGAGATCAATATCCCGATGATTTATTTTTTTGATAGTTCAAATATCGCTTAGCTGCCTGTATCGCGATAGCATAAATGTGCTATTAAATGTCAAATTTGTTTAAACTGGTAATTTCCCCTATTTACCAGAAAATGCTAAACCTCTCGTATCATGTAATAATTGTAGTTTTATAAGTCACTCAGATACTTTAATTGTTACGAATGGGTATTGAAAAGTGGTTTATTAAGGTCGGAGATACACAATTTAAACATTCGAATAAGAAGTTTTAACAATTGTACCATCCTGTCGATTTTTCCTGGATTACTTTTACTCACAGATTAACCGTAAAAAAGCCTCCCTGAATTATTAGAACCAGGTATTTCAGATCCAGAATGTTTGCTCTGTAGGAATTCCTTAAATTAAATAATAGCAAAGAGGTTATTAGGACTTTATTCCCCTGTCCATATCCGGAAGATCAGGTTTTACAACATTTAAACTTAAATAGAAGAAGGACTATATGAAATTAGAGACCCTAGTGTTATCCACTGTTATTTTATTTGCTTCATCCTGCGCTCAGGAAAAAAAAGGTAAGGAAAGTAAGGAGACTGCCAATCCGGAAGTATCAACAGATTCAGCTTCATTCGTTAATTCAATATCTAAACCACTTGTGAGCCAGCGTTTCAGTGCTGATCCCTCTGCCCATGTTTTTAATGGAAAAATATTTGTTTATCCTTCTCATGATTACGATGCAGGAATTCCTGAAAATGACAATGGAGATCATTTTGCCATGAAAGATTTTTACATCTATTCCATGGACAGTGTGGGTGGGAAAGTCACTGATCATGGAGTGGCTTTAAGTGTAAGCGATATTCCCTGGGCTAGCAAGCAGTTATGGGCTCCAGATGCGGCCTACAAAAATGGCAAGTATTATCTGTATTTTCCCGTTCGGGATAAAGAAGGAGTATTCAGGATAGGAGCTGCGATAAGTAATAAACCTGAAGGCCCCTTTAAGCCTAATCCAGAGCCTATTAAATACAGCTTTAGCATAGATCCTGCAGTATTTACTGACGAAGATGGGCAAAGTTACATGTACTTTGGAGGAATTTGGGGAGGTCAGTTGCAGAAATGGTCTTCGGGCAAGTTCGACGCTAAGGGTTCTGCCACTGATCTGAATCAGGATGATAAGCCCGCGCTGACAGCTAAAGTAGCTAAAATGAACGGAGATATGATGGAGTTTGCAGAGAAGCCTAAAGATGTTATTATCCTTGATGAGAATGGAAATGCCTTGAAGGGTGGTGATCATGACCGCCGCTTTTTTGAAGCCTCATGGGTACATAAATATAAGGGCAAGTATTATTTCTCTTACTCAACAGGGGATACCCATTTGCTTTGTTACGCTATCGGCGATAATCCATACGGGCCATTTACTTATCAGGGAGTTATTCTTAAACCTGTAATAGGATGGACTACACACCATTCAATAGTAGAGTTTAAAGGTAAATGGTACCTGTTCTATCATGACACAGAGCTTTCAAAAGGCAAGACACATCTTCGTAATGTGAAAGTAACGGAGCTGAAGTATACTGCTGATGGCAAAATTGCTACAATTGATCCGTATACTATTTCTAATGCAGGCAACTAAGTTTAAGCAATTGAATTGGTACATTTATTTATGAGGATAATCAGCTTTTTATCTATTTCAGTCTTATTTTTTTCATCAGTCCTTGCTCAGGAAAAGTATCCTTTCAATGACTATCATTTACCTTTTGAAAAAAGAGTGGATGACCTGGTCTCTCGTCTTACACTGGAGGAGAAGGTATCTCAGATGCTTAATTCATCTCCAGCCATTCCGCGCTTAGGCATACCAGCTTATGATTGGTGGAATGAAACACTACATGGTGTGGCAAGAACCCCATTTAAGGTTACGGTATATCCTCAGGCAATTGGGATGGCTGCTACTTTCGACCCAGGTTCTTTATTTAAAATGGCAGAATACAGTGCCTTAGAGGGAAGGGCGATCTACAATAAAGCGGTAGAGACAGGACGTACTAATGAGCGCTATCTGGGATTAACTTATTGGACTCCTAATATCAATATTTTCAGAGACCCAAGATGGGGAAGGGGACAGGAAACTTATGGGGAAGACCCTTTTCTTACAGCCAATTTAGGAGACGCTTTTGTACGAGGATTACAAGGGAATGACTCCAAATACCTATTGGCTGCTGCTTGTGCCAAGCATTATGCTGTTCACAGTGGTCCGGAGCCCCTCCGCCATGTATTCAATGTTGACGTAAGTACTTACGATCTTTGGGATACCTATCTCCCAGCTTTCCGTAAGTTGGTTGTGGATTCTAAAGTAGCAGGTGTAATGTGCGCCTATAATGCTTTCAGAACTCAACCTTGCTGTGCCAGTGATGTCTTGATGACTGATATTCTACGAAAGCAATGGAAATTTGATGGGTATGTAACCTCAGACTGCTGGGCGATTGATGATTTTTTTAAAAACCACAAAACCCATCCCGACGCTGCTTCAGCCTCTGCCGATGCTGTGTTTCATGGTACAGATATAGACTGCGGAACGGATGCCTATAAAGCTCTCGTGCAGGCCGTAAAGCAAGGCAAAATAACGGAAAAACAAATTGACGTTTCTGTAAAACGCTTGTATATGATCCGCTTTAGATTAGGAATGTTTGATCCTGCATCAATAGTTAAATATGCCCAAACGCCTTTTTCTGTACTAGAAAGAGCAGAGCATCAGGATCACGCCTTAAAAATGGCTCATCAATCCATAGTTCTTCTACGTAATCAAAACCAAACCTTACCATTAAAGAAGAACCTACGAAAAATTGTGGTTCTGGGTCCTAACGCGGATAATTCCATTTCTATCCTTGGCAATTACAATGGTATCCCTTCAAAGCTCTCTACTGTGCTTCAGGGAATTAAAGATAAAGTGGGACAGAATACTGAAGTGGTTTATGAAAAAGCCATTAATTTTACCAATGATACACTTCTGGTATACGAGGATCTTAAAAGCCAGTATTCTATCGACGGTGCCCAGGGATTCAAAGCAGAATATTTTAACAATAAAGATCTGGAGGGTAAGGCTGTGTTGGTTCAGAAGGATGCGCAGGTAAACCACTTCTGGCAGGAGGGGGAGCTAATCACCAATGGGCTCCGCGCTAATAATTTCTCAGCGAGATATACTACAGACTTCAAAGCAGACAAGGACGGTTCACTGATGTTTGAGGTGGAAGGGGATGACGGTTATAGGTTCCTTGTAAACGGAAAAGAAGTGATTAATGCATGGACACGTAATCGTTGGGGAGCCCGCACTTACAGATTAGAAACAAGAAAGGATTCTATATATAAATTAGTACTAGAGTATTGGCAGGGAGAGGGTAAAGGAAATGTGCGCCTAAGTACCGGAAATTATCGTCGCACTGATTTCGCTGATCTTATTAATAGGATAAAGGGAGCAGATGCATTTGTTTTTGCTGGAGGAATTTCTCCTCAGCTAGAGGGTGAGGAGATGAAAGTAAACTACCCGGGGTTTGACGGTGGCGACCGAACTTCTATTATGCTACCTACAGTTCAGACTGAACTAATGAAAGCTTTAAAGACAACAGGCAAGCCTGTGGTATTCGTTATGATGACGGGAAGTGCTATTGCCACACCCTGGGAGGCAGAGAACATACCTGCAATTCTGAATGGGTGGTACGGAGGACAAGCTGCCGGGAATGCTATTGCAGATGTAATCTTTGGGGACTATAATCCTGCAGGGCGGCTTCCTGTTACCTTTTATCAGGGTGATAAAGATCTTGCTTCTTTTACTGATTATAGCATGGATAATCGTACCTATAGGTACTTTAAAGGAAAACCGTTGTTTGGATTTGGGTACGGGCTGAGTTATACCAGTTTTCGTTACGACCAGCTAAGTATGCCTAAAACAGTCAGTAAAGGTAAAGACGTCACTATTACTGTGAGAGTTACCAACACAGGAAAAATGGCCGGGGATGAGGTTGCTCAACTCTATGTCTCTAATCAGAATCCTTCAGTTAAAGCAGCACTTAAATCTTTAAAAGGTTTTCAACGCTTTTATCTGAAAGCTGGAGAAAGCAGGATTCTGAGATTTAAACTTACTCCGGAGGACCTTTCTCACATAGATGAGTCTAAAGGAGGTGCAAGTACTCAGATTAAAGGCAAAATAGGTTTGAGCATCGGAGGGTGTCAGCCTGATGAAGCAAATGCAAAAACTAGTAATATTATTTCAACTACTCTGTTTATCCAATGATATTAAAAGCACCATTTTCAGGAAAGTTCATCCTCCTCTTTACTTTGGTTCTGGTTTTCATAACTATTACAGTGGCTCGTGCTAATAACGGTCACGAACTTTGGCTAAGTAAAGCATCTCCTACTTCCGTTGAGATCGTTTGTAAGAGGAAATCTCCAATACTTTCCAACGCTATTAAAGAATTACAGGACGGTTGGCAAGGAAAGAAGGGAGCAAAGCTCGTGCTGGCAGTTACAGATGATAAAACCTTAAAAGGAGATGGTTTCAGGTTAGAAAAGGAGGGAATATACTCAAGAACTGAAGCTGGGATCCTGTATGGAGCATTCGAACTCTTACGCAGACAATCCTTGAATCTTTCTGATAACCGTTTTGTGTCTAATCCTTCTTATGAGCTGCGTGTTCTTAACCATTGGGACAACTTGAACGGTTCAATAGAAAGAGGATATGCTGGAAGATCTATTTTTTGGAGAGGAGAAAAAGACCTAAATGTAAGCTCAAAAGATCTGGAGTTATGGCAACAGTATGCACGTGCAAACGCTTCCATTGGAATAAATGGAAGCGTTTTGAATAATGTTAATTCATCGCCTCGTATGTTGGCTCCTGAGAACCTTAAACGGGTAAAAGCTATTGCTGATGCGCTGCGACCTTATGGTGTACGAACTTATCTTTCCGTTAATTTCTCCTCTCCGGCAGCGCTCGGTGGATTAAAAACATCAGACCCATTGGATCAGGAGGTGATTAAATGGTGGAAAAATAAAGCGAGTGAAATCTACAAGCTGGTGCCAGATTTTGGAGGTTTTCTTGTAAAAGCTAATAGCGAAGGCCAGCCTGGTCCTCAGGACTTCGGTCGTACCCATGCTGAGGGAGCAAATATGTTAGCAGACATTCTGAAGCCGTTTAACGGCATAGTGATGTGGCGTGCCTTTGTTTATAGTTCTACTGATAAAGATCGTGCCCGTCAGGCTTACTCAGAATTTAAACCGCTAGATGGGCAATTCAGAGATAATGTTATTATACAGGTAAAGAATGGTCCTATAGACTTTCAACCAAGGGAGCCTTTCAGTCCCTTATTTGGTGCACTGAAGAAAACTTCTGTCATGCCCGAGTTTCAGGTTACACAGGAGTATTTAGGGCATTCTAATCATCTTGTTTTTCTATCCACCATGTGGGAGGAGTGCTTAAAGAGCGATACCTACCAGGAAGGTAAGGGCAGTACAGTAGCGCGATGCACTGATGGAAGCATTTTTAATCAGAAGCACACAGCGGTAGCCGGTGTGGCCAATATAGGGCTCGACTCAAACTGGACTGGCCATCACTTTGCTCAAGCGAATTGGTATGCTTTCGGTCGGCTAGCATGGGATAATACGTTGGGTAGTGAAAAAATTGCCAACGAATGGATACGTCTTACTTTCAAACCAGCTAAAAGCGCGGTTAACTGGGAAAATGGATTTATTGAACCGATAAGAAAGATGATGCTGGAAAGTAGAGAAGCGGCTGTGAACTATTCCATGCCGCTTGGCTTACATCATATTTTCTCTGCTAATCATCATTATGGACCTGGTCCATGGTGGGCTCCTGCAAATGTGAGGGTAGACTGGACTCCTCCATACTATCACCAGGCAGAAAGTAATGGAATTGGGTTCGATCGCACTAAAAGCGGAAGTAATTCTGTTGGTCAGTATGCTGAACCTTTGGCTTCTCAGCTTAATGATATCAAATCGTGCCCCGAAATTTATCTGCTTTGGTTTCATCATGTCCCATGGGACTATAAGATGAAAAGTGGCAGAACACTTTGGGATGAACTTTGCAACAAATACGATATCGGAGTGAATCAGGTACGTGAATTCCAAAAGGTTTGGGATAAAGCAGAACAATTTGTTGACACTGAACGCTTTGCCCACGTTCAAAGCCGCTTAAAGGTACAAACACGTGATGCACAGGTTTGGAAGGATGGCTGCTTATTATACTTTCAGCAATTCAGTAAAAGGAGGATTCCTTATGAACTGGAGAGGCCGGTTTACGAACTCGACTTTCTGAAATCAGTAAATCCAATGCAACTGACCGGCAAACCTTCCGGCGAGGAGTGGATGAAGTAATTAGGGTTGTCATTTTCGTAATTTCATAGACCCGGCATTCTAATCCCGGGTCTATTTTTTAGATTTTATTTTCGTTCCCTCCGCCAGACCTTTTGTTAAATACTTGCTAAAAACCTATTTTAAACATTTGTGCTAGCATTTAGAACAATCTAAACACATCTTAGCATCCTCCCAAGCCTACTTTTACACTTGTCTTTTAGACAACACTAAGCATTATAGACCGTTCCCTGGGCCCTTCAAAGCCGGGATTTAATATTTTAAGAAGTACAGATGTACAAAAGCAAATTATCATTAATTTTTTCTATTACTGCATTATTGTATGCAGGCTGTGCAAGCCGAAAGGGAAATTCCTCTGACTCTGAAAAAGGGCTGAAGGATTATTACAGATCTTATTTTCCGGTGGGAGTAGCTGTCGGCCCGAAAGATCTGTCGGGAGAGACTGCCTCTTTCATTAAAACTCATTTTAACAGCCTTACACCTGAAAATGCAATGAAGATGGGTGTTATTCATCCTTCCGAAAAATATTACGCATGGCGAGACGCAGATTCTATTGTCAGTTTTGCCCAAAGGAATGGGTTGCGGGTTAGGGGACACAACCTTTGCTGGCATGAGCAAACTGCGGCATGGATGTTCAAAGATGCAGAGGGAAAGACCGTTTCAAAAGAGCTATTACTTCAACGCCTTAAAGAACATATTTTTAGTGTGGTTAAGCGATATGAGGGAAAGATCTATGTGTGGGATGTTGTTAATGAAGCTATTGACGATGATAGCACTAAATTCCTTCGCAATTCTCCCTGGTACCAGATCTGTGGTGAAGATTTTATTGTCAAAGCTTTTGAGTATGCACATGAAGCAGACCCAAAAGCAAAATTGTTCTATAATGATTATAACACGGAGCGACCTGAAAAAATGGAAAGGGTGTTCCGGTTAATGAAAAAACTCGTAGATGCTAAAGTTCCTGTTCATGGGGTTGGTCTGCAAGCTCACTGGTCCATCTATGAGCCATCGGAAAGTGAATTAAGGAATACTATCAGTAAGTTTTCATCATTAGGACTCGAAGTTCAAATAACGGAATTGGATATGTCTGTCTATCCCTGGGAGAAAGAAAGAAGGGAAAAAAGGCCGGGAGAGTCAGATGTCCTTACTCCAGAGCTAGAGCAAAAACAGGTAGAACAGTATTCCAAAGTATTCAGGATCTTCAGAGAAAATTGGGATAAGATTACAAGCGTTACCTTCTGGAATATTTCAGACCAGTACACCTGGTTAGATACTTACCCGGTCCCGGGACGAAAAAATTACCCCCTCTTATTTGATACGAATCTTAAGCCAAAGAAGGCATTTTGGGAAGTGGTGAATTTTAAGAAAAAATAATGTTTGGAATAAAAAAGCAAATTCTCGCCATTTTGCTTCTGGTGTCATCGAGCGTAAAAGCAGTTGAATCAGAAATATATGTGTCCTTTAAAAAAACTCCGGCAAGTTTTCCTCTAAGCTCGGAAGGAAAAGTTACCAGCCTGGTTTGTAGCGAAAATGAGTGGCCTGGGGTTATTAGGGCATTCAAAAGTTTTTCGAAAGATCTACAGATGGTTACCGGTTCAAAGCCGCTTTGGTTTTCGGTTCCTGGGAAGGGGAGTAAAACGATTGTCCTAGCCGGCACTGTTGGCCATAACCAGCTTATTGATCAATTGGTAAAGGCTAAGAAATTGGATGTTAGCCAAGTGAAAGGGAAATGGGAGTATTCTGTTACGCAGATGGTTAGCAATCCATTTCCAGGGGTAGAACAGGCATTGGTGATAGCAGGAAGCGATAAGCGAGGAACGATATATGGCATTTATACACTATCCGCTCAAATAGGGGTGTCTCCGTGGTATTGGTGGGCTGATGTACCTGTAGAAAAAAGAAAAGATATCTATGTTACCCGAGGAAGACACGTCTTCAAGGAGCCCGCTGTTAAGTACAGAGGAATATTTTTGAATGACGAGGCTCCCGCTTTAACAGGCTGGGCGAGCGAGAAATTTGGTGGCTTAAATCACAAGTTCTATGAACACGTATTTGAGCTTATCCTGCGTTTAAAGGGTAATTATCTTTGGCCAGCAATGTGGGGTAGTGCTTTCAATGATGATGATAAGTTAAATCCAGTGCTGGCGGATGAATATGGTATCGTTATGGGTACCTCTCATCACGAACCAATGGTTCGTTCGCAAACAGAATGGAAACGCTTTGGAAAAGGCGAATGGAACTATCAAACTAATGATTCTGTATTGCGTGACTTTTGGAGAAACGGTATTAAAAATATGGGCTCCAAAGAGAGTATTGTTACTATAGCGATGAGAGGCGATGGCGATGAGCCAATGACCGAAGGCAGCAACATTGCTCTACTTGAAAAAATTGTTAAAGACCAACGAGAGATCATAGAAGAAGTTAGTGGTAAAAAGGCTGCAGAAGTACCGCAATTATGGGCCTTATACAAAGAAGTGCAGGATTATTATGATAAGGGTATGCGAGTGCCTGACGATGTTACTCTCTTGCTTTGCGATGATAACTGGGGAAATATCAGGAAATTACCATCCTTGAAAGACAGGCCAAGAATTGGAGGATACGGCATTTATTATCACTATGATTACGTTGGCGGACCAAGGAATTACAAATGGCTTAATACGAATCCGATCTCAAAAGTATGGGAACAAATGCACCTTGCTCACAAGTACGGTGCAGACAGGATCTGGATTGTAAATGTTGGAGACCTTAAGCCAATGGAATTCCCTATCGAGTTCTTTCTCGATTATGCCAGGGAACCAGAAAAGTGGCCGGCTCAACGTTTACAGGCCTATACCGAACAATGGGCAAAGGCACAATTTGGAGCTAAATATGCCTCTGAAATAGCTGATATTATTTCTACATATACCCGGTATAATGGCAGAAGAAAGCCGGAACTTCTATCGCCCGACACTTACAGTCTTACCAATTATACGGAGTTTGAACGGATTGTGAAAGACTATAATGGTTTGGTTTTGAAAGCAGAAAAAATAGAAAAAGACCTGCCGGCTAAGTATAGGGACGCGTACTTTCAACTTGTTCTACATCCCGTTCTGGCTTGTGCAAACCTAAACGAATTGTACTACGCCGTTGCCAAAAATCGTCTTTACGCAACTCAGGGTCGATCTGCCACCAATAGTCTTGCTGAAAGGGCAAAGCAATTGTTTGAACGAGATAAAGCCATCTCCTACCGGTACAATAAAGAACTGGCAAATGGAAAATGGAACCATATGATGGATCAAACTCATATTGGTTATGTTTCCTGGAGAGATCCTAAAGAAGACGTTCTTCCGGAGCTAAAAGCCATACAAGCTAATACGGAGGCTGAAATGGGCCTGGTATTGGAAGGAGAGACTAAACCCACGGAAACCAGTGGAGATTTAGTTTTTGATAAAAATAGACGACACCGTTACTTTGAATTGTTCAACAGAGGAAATGAGAGCTATAGCTTTTCTATAAAAACGGATTCGAAATGGCTGAAGCTAAGTTCTCTTTCAGGAACTATTGATCAGGAGACAAGAATTTGGGTGGATGTTGAATGGGAAAAAGTACCAGCTGGCGATCACAGGGTGCCTGTAACTATTAACGGTACAGGAAAAACGGTCACTGTTTTTGCAATTGTGAACAAAGGTTCAACCGCAATGGAGGCTAGTAAGAACTTTCTTCCGAAAAAGTCATTCCTGGCACTGGAAGCAGACGATTATACCAGGGCGGTACCAGCTGCAGCATGGGATGTGCTGCCTGGTTACGGCAGGACTAGGTCGGGTATTATGTCAATCCCAGTCACTGCTCCACCTACTCAGCTTTCTGGTAGTTCGGCGCACTTACAATACGAATTCACCTTACAAGATACTGGAACTGTTGAAGTGAATGTTCACGTTTCCCCTTCACTGGATTTCATGAACAAGGGTGGCTTGAAATACGCCCTATCAATAGATGGTAATAAACCGGAAATAATTAATATTCATGATAATGAGGGTATGGGAACCTGGGAACGGTCCGTTGCTAATAACATACGCCAGCAGAGAATAAAGTTCAAGATTTCTTCTTCAGGTAAACATATTCTCAGTTTTTGGAGGATTGATCCTGGAGTGGTTTTGCAAAGACTGATATTGAATAGTGGCGGTCTGGAACCAAGCTATCTTGGTCCTCCCGCAGGCCAAAAGGCCGATAGGTTAATAACTGATTCTAAATAATACTAAAGGAACCTTAATAGCATATGTTCAGAGCTTTCACATTTTCCATTTTTTTGATTTCTTGCCTTTCATCTTTTAGAATAAATGCTCAAATAAGACTACCTTATTTAATAGCAGATAGTATGATCCTTCAACGGGATATGCCTTTAAAGATCTGGGGATGGGCTACTCCAGGTGAGAAAGTAAGTGTCAGTTTCAATAAAAAGGCGGTTTCTACTACTACCGGTGCTAATGGAAAATGGCAGGTAACTTTGCCTTCAATGAAAGCTGGCGGTCCTTATGAAATGCTTTTAAAAGGTAAAAATTCAATTAACCTTAAGGGCATACTACTTGGAGATGTTTGGTTGTGTGCAGGGCAATCAAATATGGTTCATCAAATGGGTATACATAATGTGAGTTACGCCAAAGATATATCTGAAGCAAATTACCCTGAAATAAGGCAGTTTTGGGTGCCGAACGTCGCAAGCCTTGGCGGAGTTAAGGAGGATGTTCAGAAAAGTTCATGGAAATGGGCTAATCCTTCAAATATTAACGATTTTTCTGCTGTAGCTTACTTTTTTGCCAGGGATGTCTACCGAAAACACCATGTACCAATTGGAATCATAAATTCGAGTTACGGTGGAACTCCCATTGAAGCATGGACAAGTGAGGACGGTCTTAAAGATTTCAGCTCGTTATTAAGTATTGTTGAGAAAAATAAGGATACAGCCTATGTTAAAAGCAGACAAGCAAGGCCGGCTTCAGTACAAACTGGACAGGAACTAAATCCGGATAGGGGAATGACCGAAGTGGTTAAATGGTTTGACACTAATTATATCCCTAAAAACTGGCATAGTATAAATATTCCGGGTTATTGGGAAGATCAGGGAGTTAGAGATTTGAATGGGATAGTTTGGTACCGGAAAGAAATCGAAGTACCCTCCTCAATGACTGGTAAAGAGGCCAAGCTTTTTATGGGAAGAATCATTGATGCGGATATAGCTTTCATAAACGGAAAGCAGGTAGGAACAACCAGTTATATGTATCCTCAAAGGAGATACAAGGTACCATCCGGACTTTTAAAGCCTGGAAAAAATGTTTTAGTGATCAGAGTTCAAAACACAGCAGGAAAGGGCGGTTTTGTTCCTGATAAACCTTACTTCCTTCAAGCGGGGGAGGAAAAAATAGATCTGAAAGGGGATTGGCAATATAAAGTGGGTCAAGTGTTCCGTCCACGGGAAGGAAAGTTTGAACTGGGACCCATTGCAGAACAAAATCAACCCACTGCATTATATAACGCGATGATTGCTCCTTTTATTAATTATAACATCAAAGGTGTTCTTTGGTACCAGGGTGAAAGTAATACCGGAAAACCTCAGGAATATAAACAGCTATTACCAGCGTTAATAAGAGATTGGCGACAAAAGTTCGCGCAACCTCATTTGCCGTTCTACTATGTTCAACTGCCCAACTTTGGCGATGCTAATTATCTGCCAGCTGAAAGTAGCTGGGCAACCCTTAGAGAAGCGTCCTTGCAAAGCCTCAAAGTGCCTAATACTGGGATGGCGGTAACCATAGATCTGGGAGAATGGAATGATATTCATCCGGATAATAAAAAAGATGTAGGGGAACGGCTGTCTCTGATAGCGCGACGTTTTAATTACGGGGAGAAAAACCTGGTATATAGCGGTCCTCTGTATCAATCATCCGTAATAACCGGAAATAAGGTCAAAGTTAGCTTCAGCAATGTTGGAGGGGGATTAATTAGTATTGACGGTGAAGAACTTTCTCAGTTTGCCATTGCTGGCGAGGATAAAAAGTTTGTTTGGGCAAGGGCCAAAATTGTTGGAAAGGAAGTTGAAGTATGGTCAGATGAGGTTAAAGAACCTAAATACGTCCGCTATGCATGGTCAGACAATCCTGTAGACCCCAATTTATATAATGCTGAAAGGCTGCCAGCATCGCCGTTTAGAACAGATAATTAGAGGGAATATTGGTGGTATTGTTAAATCTTCTTAAGTTTTGTTGACAAATTGTTAACGTTTGATCGTTATTTTTGTTAATGATCCTTAAGAAACCTGAAAAACATAATAGCCCTGTTATTAAGTTAAATCTGCCAGACGATAGCTTTAAATTCCAGCCACTGCCAAAGCCCTCCGGTGCTTATCCTTACCATCTTTCTCTCGACGCTATCGCTCCGGCTGATGCTAATAAAATAGTTTTCCATATGGTAGGAGATACTGGTAGTATCAGGGGACTTGCTTTTCAGGAAAAGGTAGTGGGGGCCATGCTCAGGCAATTTGAGAAGGGAGAGGATCATCCGGATTTTTTATTTCATTTAGGAGATGTGGTTTACAACCATGGAGAAGCTTCTCGTTATTACGAGCAGTTTTTTGCTCCTTATAGCAAGTATCCGCGTCCAATCTTTGCTATTCCTGGTAACCATGATTGCGATGTTAACATGGAAAGCCCTGTTTCTTATAGTAGCCTTGAACCTTTTATGGCTGTATTCTGCGATACGGAACGTAGAAGGGTGAGCTTTAGTGGCGATACGAATTGGACTAGCATGATCCAACCCAACGTGTTTTGGACACTTGAAACTCCAGTTGCCAACTTTATAGGTTTACAAAGTAATGTTCCTAAGTTTGGAATAATTACAGAAGAACAGAAGGCCTGGTTTGTTGAAGAGTTGAAATTAGCGGCTACCCAAAGGCCTGAAAAAGCGATTATTGTTTGTATTCATCATGCCCCTTATTCGGCGGATATCAATCATGGTGCAAGTTTAAAAATGATAGAGGTTTTGGAATCATCGTTTGCTGAGGCCCAGGTAAAACCAGACGTTGTTTTTAGTGGCCATGTCCACAACTATCAGCGCTTTGAAAAAGAATATGAGGATGGTGAGAAAACGTCATTTATTGTAGCGGGTGGAGGCGGCTATGATCAGCTGCATTCGATAGTGAATAGGGATGATGAAAACTTCACAGCAGACCACCCGTTTTTTGAGGGCGTTCGTTTAATAAATTACTGCGACTCGCAGCATGGTTTTCTGAAAGTAAAAGTGGAGAGAACAGAGGCTGGCATAGAGATAGGCGGAGAATACCATGCAATTTTGCAAAAAGTTGAGGGTGAAGCATTTCAAACAAGCGTTGTTGATACCTTTAAACTTTTGGCAAAAGAGGGCGTAGCTATTTAACAGCTACATCCCATTGATTGGCCCAGCGCGACTTACCCCCAGGGCCTTCAACTTCAAGCACAACCAGGTATTTACCTGGTTCTTTATAGTGATGAACCGGGTTCTGCTCGGTGGAAGTTGAACCATCTCCAAAATCCCATTGCCATTTGTTGATCTTACCGCGGCTTTGATCTTTAAAGGTCACCTCTCTTTTGGCCATATCCGTAACAATAAAACTCCACTTTGCTTCAAAAGGCTTCAGGTATTTTTCATTAAGGGGCTGTAAGGTAAATACTGTTCCTAAGCTGGAATTGCCATACATTTTATGATTCTTGGACAAGTTCCAGAAACCTTTAACCTTCTCGTCATTCACATCATCGTAATCAATAATAGCCCAGGTTAGGCCTATTTTTTTATTATCATAAAGCACAGACTCAACCGCCCTGACCGGTCCTTCTGTTCCTGCATAGTCAAAAGGAGTGATCCAGAACTCAGCGACCAATTTTCCAGGTTCTCCCGGCTTGAAGTTATAGTTATAGACAATGTTGGAATAGGGAAGATTTTTTACCCAGGGCTGAGCTCCCCAGGCCAAAGCCCAATCTTTTCCTACTGCCGGTGTGAAAATATGATAGTTCTGCGCATGCACGCCATGATATGAAAAATAGGTTTCCATTTTATCCAGGCTCTGATTAGGGTGTTGTTCCTGTATTAATGGTCCTCCCGAAAGGTCACCATCCACTACAATTTCAAAAGTATCGTTATGCAAACCTGCCTGACTGAAATCCCAGTAATTGTCATATGCTTCATACAAGAAGTATAAGCGATTTAATCCTTTAACCCAGGCAACCTTTACTTTGACGTCTAGGTTTTTGGGATCCACCTTCGGGTACCGGCCCGAATCATCCCAAAGTTGGTCAGTACCAACAATATATTCTTTCGGAAACGAATCCCAATCATCAGTCTTACCATCAATCTTAGGAATCATGTTGGGAGGAAACTGATAGATCTTATAGCCCCGGTCTTCCTGTGCACTGGCAACAAGGCCGATAAGACCTGCAATGCAGATGGTCAGAATGTTTTTAATTTGCATTAGCTTTATAGAATTGGTTTTGCCAAATTATGAAAACGCTTACTATTATGCGTCCTGTAGTGTCTGGCTATTATTTAATTTAGAATAAACTTAGCGAGGGTATTTTTAGCTTTGCATGCGTGAAAAAGGTATTAATAGGCTTATTATTTGCCATGCTCTGGGCCTCTGCATCTGTTGCAACCAAATTTGGTGTTTTATCTGCACCACCCCTGGTTTTGGCCAATGTTCGTTTTTTTATAGCTGGAATAATCCTCCTCGGTTTAACCTATTCTTTTAGTCGCGGTGAAGAATATCGGATACCAACAAAAGAAGAGTTTAAGCAGCTTACTCTATTTGGTTTTTTAAACACAACGCTATACCTGAGTTTATACGTTTTTGCGATGAAGTATACTGCCGCTGGAATAGGAAGTCTTGCTGTATCTACCAACCCCTTACTGATCGTTGTCTTCTCTGCCTTATGGCTTGGGAGGAAACCATCAGGAACTGAAGTGTTTTGTGTCCTATTAGGTATGACCGGAATAGGAATAGCTTCCTATCCTTTATTACAGGACAGCCATACAACCCTTGGTGGTCTGGTTCTTCTCATTTCCAGTATGATTGCAGTGTCTGTTGCCAGTGTTTATTATGCTACTGTAAAATGGAAATTACCCAATCTATTGATAAACGGTTGGCAGGTCTTTATTGCCGGTATATTATTACTTCCTTTTACCCTCGGCTTGAGCGACTTTTCGACCGTGCGTCTCGATTATAACTTTTTGTCATCAATACTGTGGCTAAGTATTGCAGTCTCTATAGTCGGCTTAATATGCTGGTTCCATCTGCTTCGCATAGATACGGTTAAAGCCTCGCTATGGTTATTCCTTTGCCCGGTGTTTGGCTTCTTTTACGCATGGTGGCTTATGCACGAACCCATAACCGTTTTTACAATTGCCGGTACCTTTCTTGTCATTCTAAGCTTGTATTTGGGACAAAGAAGTGGATGGAAGAAAAAATCCAGCTAAATAAAGAGGTGAAAGTACTCTTCAGGAACATTATTCAAATTGAATCCCAAAAACGGTAGTTGAGGAAGAAAACATCTGCTTCTCCTGGTAATGTTTTTTGAATGCCTGATGTCGCTACCGGTACTATAATTGCCAGTAATAGTTAAAGGATCTGACTTGCTTTTATTAGTTCTGATGAAAATTCTATTTAGTAGTCCCATTTTTGATGTCTTTTGAGTTAAGGCAAATTTGAGAATAAGCTAAGGGCGGTTCAAATCACTAATTCTGATGCGAGATTACTTTTGGTTATGGGAAGAAGAGCTAATTATTTCTGATTTATTAGTTTTGCGTCGTTTATATTAAAATACTATAAAGAGGATTTGAAAAACCTCTACTAATAAAAGATCAAATGAACTACTTCTTAGTCAAGTCAGAGCCCTTCAAATATAGCTGGGAAAAATTTAATGAAGATGGTCGTACCTTTTGGGATGGGGTGAGGAACTACCAGGCCAGAAATAACTTGAAAGCAATGAAAGAAGGCGATCTGGTATTATTTTACCATAGTAATGAAGGTAAGGCTGTAGTGGGAGTGGCTAAGGTAGTAAAAGAATTTTATCAGGACCCAACTACTGAGGATCCGAATTGGGTGGTTGTAGATCTTGCACCTGTGGAGACCTTAAACCGGCCGGTCACCCTGGAGGAAATCAAGGCAGACGAAAGGCTTGCCAACATCGGTCTTGTAAAACAAGGCAGGCTTTCTGTGATGACAATGAAAAAAGAAGAATTTGACCGTATTTTGGAGTTGTCTAGTAAACAGGCTTAATATGAGGGCTTTGTCCTCATATTTTTATCGGTTAACCAGACCACCTCTGTGCCTCAATCTAGGCGCCGGTTTGATCTAAATAACCCTTATTCAGACTTCAGCTCAGGGACTATTTAGACCAGTGTGAAATTGTGCTTTTTCTGAACAAAATGTGTGAAAAAAGCCTTCTATAGTTAAATAAACCTAATTTTTATGAGAACACACAATACACAATCGGCCTCTGTAAAATTTCTTTTCCTAATCTTTTTTGGCCTTGTTTCTTGCAAAAAAGAAGAGCAGCTGGAAGTCCAGAATCCAAGTATAAGTTTCCTTGTAAATGGTACAGCCAAATCTGCTGTTGGTGCGGATAATGTCTATGCCAAAATGGGAGAGGTGAATACCTTGACTATTACAGCCCAGCTTAAAGCTACAAACGAAATTGTTACCTTAGTGATCCCAGGAATAAGAGGAAAAGGCCAGTTTCCGATACCAGGAAGTGCAGAGGCTACCTACATCAATGGAATGATTCCTTCCGCAAATAATCACTCTGCAAGCTCGGGAACTATCAAGATAACTACTTATCAAAAGAATGGCCTTAAAGGAACCTTCGAGTTTAATAGTGCCAGCTCTGGTGGTTCTATAAAGAACATTACTCAAGGGGCTTTCGAAGCAGAGATTCAGTAATCCAAGAATTTCAATTAGCTATTGTTGTCATTACAAGCAGATGACAGCCATAAAGCAGTTCCACTGTATTTTTGCTAACTAAGCGAAGTGAATGGAACTTTACATAAAAAACATGGTATGCAGGCGCTGCGTGATAACAGTTGAACAAGTGTTGTCTGAGCAGGGTCTGCATTCCTTGTCTATAGAGCTTGGGATCGTGAAGCTCAGGGAGAAGGAGCTTTCTCCTGAAAAATTGGAAGCACTTAACATGAGACTGGGGGAGCTTGGTTTCGAGTTGCTTGACTCGGCTAAATCCCGATTGATAGAAAGAATCAAAAATACTATCATATCAAGAGTTCATCACACCGGGCCACTGGATCTAAAGGTAAATTGGTCGCAGATAATATCTAATGAATTACATCTTGACTATAATTATCTCAGCGCCTTGTTTTCCTCTGTAGAAGGATTTACAATCGAGCATTTTATTATCCGTCAGCGAGTTGAAAAGGCTAAGGAGTTACTTTTATACAATGAGCTTACCTTGAGTGAAATAGCATTTAATTTGGGTTATAGTAGTGTACAATATCTTTCTACGCAATTTAAACAGGTTACAGGCCAAACGCCTTCCAAATTTAAATCATCAACAACTGCTAATTTACAGCGGAAGCCTCTTGATTCTGTCAATGATTAGGGGAGGTAAAAAAGCCCTGATCAATATGAGATCGAACAGGGCATACATCAAATCTAAATTACAAATACACTTTAAACATAGATTCTTTCTTGCTTTCCAAGGTTCTATACTCATCGCACCCGGATAACTATCTAGAAATCTGATGCCACATTCGTTTTTTTGTAGTAATTGATGTATTTCCTGTATACGGCTTTAACACTCAAGCTTTAACGACCCATTCTGCCTGTAGAAATTTTCGGCAATTTGTACCTATTTTTTATTCTGATCTCCGGCTTCCCGTGCTTTCCTCTTAAAATAACCTCTGAACAAGAAATTGCTTTGCAGGGCCTTCAGATCTTCATTTAAATTGTAGCTGCTGCTTTCAAGATTTTCAATTATTCTTCGTAATTGCTCCGTTGTTTGCTGATCATTTAACAACAATCCTGCTGGAGCGTTCGTGTCATTTAATTTAGCGGAGGCTGTATTTAAGTTTGCGGTTATAGCATTAGCTGACTGAGCTGCCCGCTGAAAATCATAGGATGAGCTTTTAAGACGGTTGAAGATCACCGTATCGCTTACAAGATTATTTACAAGGCCCTGTTTATTATTTAATGAGTGGCTAAATGTTCTGAGCTCTGCAGCCATCTTATTGGTAGCAATAGTTGTACTTTGAAGATTAGCTACAATGCTCTTTATATTTCCAGCCATTTCTTCGTCGGAAAGAAGTGCGCCAGCAGTTCCTTTACCGGATGCCAGGTTAGAAGAGATCGTCTTGAAATCAGTAGTAATATCAACCAGGTTCCGGTTGTTCACCTGCAAGGTCTTCATCATTTCATCAGTAGAAAGCGTTTTATTTACGCGAATACGATCTCCATCTTCTATTGCTGGAACTTTTGGGTTTCCTCCATCTATCACTATTATTTTATTTCCTATAAGTCCGTCTGAACCAATACTGGCAGCAGCATCCTTTCGGATGTATTGGTGTGCATTTTCTTCAATATTCATGGTCACCTCTACCTGAGAAGTTCCATAGAATTGAATTTTTTTAATTGTGCCTATCTTCACTCCGGAAAACCAGACATTGTCACCCGCTTTTAAACCTTGGATATCATCAAAAACTACTTTCACTAAAAAGCTTTTAACGAATGCCTTTTTTTGGCTACCCAAGGTAAAAACACCCAGAACAAATATGAGTAGTCCAATAAATATAAATATACCAACTGTTATCTTACGTCGAGTGTCTGTTGCTTCCATTTCTTATTGAATAAAATTGTAATCGTAAAAAGGTCTTACCCGTGTATCTGTTGTATCGAAAACTTCATTAAATGTGCCTTGCCTTTCAAATTTGCCGTCAAGCAGAATGGTGACCCTGTCGCTTACTGCTTTAGCACAAGTCAAGTCGTGAGTAATGACAATGGAACTTGTATGATATTTTTCCTGTACCTCTTTTATTAAATCATTAATATCTTCTGAAGTAATTGGATCTAAACCCGCCGTGGGTTCGTCATACAGCATTATCTCAGGTTGAAGGATCAAGGTTCTGGCTATCCCGATGCGTTTTCTTTGGCCACCTGAAAGTTCAGAGGGCATCTGATCTATTGTCTGCATTAGGCCTACCGCATCAAGCACTTCTTCAACTGCTCTGTTAACTTCGCCCTTGGTGAGTCTTCTTTGATTCCTTACCAAAGGAAATTCAAGATTTTGACGTACCGTCATGCTATCATAGAGTGCACTATTTTGAAAGGAAAAGCCCACCTTCAACCGAAGGGCTAATAGTTCTTTATAAGTGATCTGATCTACAATATTTCCGAGAACGCGAACAGAGCCCTGGTCGGGCTTTAATAAGCCAACTATAATTTTAATCAATACGGACTTTCCTGTTCCCGACTTGCCCAACACCACCAGGTTTTCTCCCCGGTAAAGATCTAGATTAGCTTCCTTTAGAACATCCAGTTTACCAAAAGATTTACTTAGCCCTCTTATTTCAATAACCTTTTCTTTTGATTTAATATTTTCCATGATTCCCCTTTATACCGTTCTGAATAATGAAAAGAATTGGACCGTTATTACTTCTTCAAGAAAAACTAAAAACATTCCAATAACAACTGCGGAGTTGGCGGCTTTACCCACACCTTCAGTACCCTTTGAAGAGTTATAGCCCTGATAACATCCAACAATACCTATTGTAAAGCCATAGATTATGGATCGGATAGTGGAGGCTGTTATATCAAGAAAGGTTATGGATTCAAGGGCTGATAAGAAAAAGGCCTTCGCACTTGTACCTTCACTAAGCGAGACATTCAGCAATGCTCCAAGCATTCCTACTAAAGCTGTATAGAAGGATAATATGGGAATGGTTATAGTAGTTGCCATAACTCGGGTAGAAACTAAAAATTTAAAGGGATTAGTTGCGGACACCTCCATGGCATCGATCTGTTCGGTAACACGCATAGACCCAAGTTCTGCACCGATGCTTGAACCCACCTTACCTGCCGCTATAAGGGCAGTAAGAAGGGGAGCTAAAGTTCGTAATAATGCAATGGCCACGAGGGAGGGAAGCCATGATGTAGCTCCAAATTCAGCCAGGGACGGTCTGGATTGTTTAGTGAAGACAACACCTGTTATAAAACCAGTGGTAGATATAAGTATTAAGGACTGATACCCGATATTATAGCATTGATTAACGAGCTCTTTTATCTCGTAGGGTGGGAGAAAAGCTTCTTTAAAGAAGCGGGTCACAAATGCACCTACATCATATAACGTTAAAAACATGCGGCTTATCTTTCCCGGACCGTTTGTTTTACTAGAAGTGTTTTTTTCCATTAATGCGCTTGAAAGAATCTTAAGGGTTGTATTGCAGAGATCGCTAACTGAAATACTGCACATTAAACCACGTAACACTCTAAATGTTGTCGGTGATTCAAAAACGCATAATTTACAGGGGAATTAGGTTGAGTAAGAAAGCTTATAACAAAAACGGCCGGAATATAATTCCAGCCGCTTCTAAAACAGAAAACATGTTCTACATAGTCAATCTGTTACTTATTTGCCTGGCATCATAAAGATGTGCTCTTAATTTTGGTAGGCTTTTAATTGCGAATGCTTTAACCTGCGGGTCGCGCGACTGGGAAGCACTGGTAAACAAGCTAACAGCTTGCTCATGATCCTGAACCATCATCTGCATGTATTTTCTGTCGAACTCATTCCCTGAAAGGTTCTGAAGGCCGTTTGCATCTGCTGAATAATTACTGCTAACTGTTGAACCAACTGCACCCTGAGTGCTCATGTCATGAACCCCGGAGGTTTCCATGTTATTACCCGTTGTTCCCATGTTGTTAACAGAGTTATTAGTAGTATTGGTATTACCAGTATTGCTGGTACTTGAACTTGTATTTCCAGGAGTTTGACTACCTGTAATACCTGAACCTGTTGTTATGTTTACTGTACTTCCTGAGCCCTGATTCCCTGTTGTTCCTGAAATACTGCCGGTAGTGCTACCGTTTGTATTTAAACTACCACTAGAAACCCCTGTTTTCTGACCACTAAGCGTTCCGGATCCTGACATACTTCCCATATTGTTTGACCCTGCTCCAACTGCTGTCATTCCTCCCGAAACTGATACTCCTTTTGTTCTGGCTAGTGATGCTAATTGTTGGTGGTGCATAGAGTGATCTTTTACCATCATCATTGCGAACGACCTGACCTCAGGATTGGTTGCTTTGGTTTGAGCAAGACGGCTAAGCTCTATTTCTTTCATTCCAGATTGTGCTGCAGTTGAAATAAAACTGCTGGCTGAAGTTGTGTCCGCTGCAGATGAATTCCAAGAAGTATTTTTAGTGGATCCTAAGGTTTTGTTTGTTCCGTAGCTAGAAGTAATTCCGTTACCGATATTGCTTCCGTAAGTAGAGGGGCTACTACTGTTACGGTTGCTTAAGGATTTGTCAGTAGAAATACCGTTTCCACTGATTGAATTAGTACCACTCCCTGATAAGGTGCTTGAACTTCCTGCTCCGGCTCCCTGAGTACCCGAAACTCCTGTTGCTCCGGTCATCGTTCCGTTAGTATTGCCGGTTGATGTAACCGAGCCCGAGGAATTTACCGTTGATGTTGTTGAGGTACCTGATACTCCCGAATTGTTAGAATAATTTCCTAAGGAACTACCTGGATTAGTGGAGCCAGAGATACTATTGTCAACACCCGTTGTGCCAGTACTACTAGTTGTTGAACCACCAGATCCAGTCCCCGATGTACCGCTTGTTCCTGTTGACGCACTGTCTGTTCCTGTTCCGGTAGTTCCAGAAGAACCGCCAGATCCGGTTCCGGTTCGTGTTGTTGAACAAGCAGCCAACGTTCCAGCAGCTAAGATTGCTAACGTTAGATTTTTTAATGTTTTCATAGGTTTTGATGTTAGATGTTAAGTTTTTAGTTTCATGTTTTCATTGATCTTACTGCTGCAAATAATGTTCCAGTACCTTATGATTGCAGAAATGAATAAACAGTATTACTGTGAGCTGGAAATGAGTTAATTACCCGTCTAAAATTTGGTGGTGAAAAATCAAAAAAAATGTATCTTTCGCTTCTGCAGTACGTTTAATTAATTGGTGAGTTTTAGAGTGAAAAAAGTTAAGCTTTCCAATGAGGGGAATTCATTTGGAAATTATGGTGTAAGTGTAAAGACTTTAATTTGTCTTGTATTCCAATTCTTCTTTTTTGGCGTTTTTGTTAATGCGTCCCCCTATAAAATAAAGGAACGTACCAAGATTTACATGAAAGAAGCTGGGGCAGACTCATTGCTATTAAAATTTGACAATGACTTTGAAGTACCCGTCACAATTAAATTATCTGTAGAACTTGAAAATCTCCAGGCTCCTCTTAAACGCGAAATATTCGCTGTTGTTCCAGCAAAGGCCGTCGGTTTTAATTTAAGCGTTTTCAAACGTAAAGATCCCACCAGGGAATATCAGTGCTACTACCGCTGGAAAGTAGTATTAGGCGACGTAAATAAAAGACCAGACCAGGGTTATTTGTATGCTTTACCTTATGCAAAAGAAAGATCTTATAAAATTTCTCAGGGCCCCGGTGGAGTATTTAGTCATCAGGATTTGTTCGCTTATGATTTCGTTATGCCTATAGGTACTCCAATTACGGCAGCACGCGATGGGATAGTTGCTTCAGTAAAGACAGATTCAGGTATTGGCGGTCCTGGTAAAGAGTTTATTGATGAGGCCAATTTTATTTCGATATATCATGCTGATGGAACTATAGCTAATTATATCCATTTGAACAAAGATGGATCTGTAGTAAAAGAAGGGCAACTAGTTAAAAAGGGGCAGATAATTGGATATTCAGGAAACACTGGATTTTCAAATGGTCCCCACTTGCATTTCGAAATTATTCAACCAACTATCGATACAGATAAGAATAAGGCAATAAGTTTTAACTGGGAGCAAAAACAGAATTCATTATTCAGCGTACTAAGTAGGAAGCCGTAGTTAACACACTGTAATAGCTTAAAGATCAATACTGTTAATAACTTCACATCCTTGATCACTTAACTGCTTCTTTGCCTTTTCAAAGCCTTGTTGATTAATTGCCCTGGTAGCATCTTGAATATAATACGTACGAAAACCTTCTGTAATTGCATCAAGAGCAGTAAAGTAAACGCAGTAGTCGGCAGCTAAACCTGCAACATAAACCTCCGTTACACTTCTATTTCTAAGCAAGCCTGTTAAACCTGTAGGCTTAAGGTGTCCGTTATCATAGAAAGCGCTGTAACTATCTATGTCAGGATTGGTACCTTTTCGAATAATTGCTTCTGATCTTCTCCAATCCATTTCAGAGGAAAGCTGGGCTCCAAAAGTAGTTTGAATACAGTGGTCTGGCCATAACTCTTGTTGTATTCCATTAAGCTCTATCACGTCAAAAGGTGTTTTTTGATCATGATTAGAGGCGAAACTTTTATGATTCAAAGGATGCCAGTCCTGAGTAGCAACTACGAGATCAAATTTGTCCTGAATACTATTGATAATCGGAATAATTTCGTTGCCAAAAGGAACAGCAAGTGCTCCCCCGGGAAGAAAATCATTTTGAACGTCGATGATCAGGAGAGCCTTCATAGGTATATAGTTTAGTTTCTTAATACTACCCGCTTAAGTCGTTTAACAGTTCCTTTCCAAAGACCTCCGTCTATTTGAATCCGCCGGTCAGTAGTCCATACTAAAGCCTTAATGTTATTTACATAATAAAGTTTTCCAAATCCCCTATTCCGGAGTTTCAAAGCCATCCATCCGTCTTCATTAGTGCCAGGAGGATGATTAAAGCTGTCTACCTCTAATCCTTGCAATCTTCGGAAACCCGAATTGAAACCATAAACATTTACGGCTTCATCCTTAACGTATTTGTTTAGTTTCCGGGTAAGATCAGCAAAATATTCATAGAAAAAATAGGTCATTCGCCCGGTACTTCCAATAGGAATAAAAGAGAAACGACCATATACAGCAGCAACATTGCTATTATCAAGTGGCTTGACCATCTCTTCGATCCAATCTTCAGGATATATTGTATCCGCGTCTGCATTTAAAATATATTTTCCTTTTGCTACAGAGAGGCCCATGTTCCTGGCAGGGGTGATGCCTTGAACCGATTGAAGCACACAATTAACGCCGCATTTTTTAACTAATTCCTCTGTTTTGTCTTTAGAATTATTATTAACTACGATAATTTCAACCGCCCTTGTTGTCTTATTGTTACAAAGAGAGGCAAGGGTTTGAACAATATTATCCTCTTCGTTATATGCAGGCATTACAATTGATACTTCGGGCTCAATGCCTTTATTAAGTCGAGTGTAAGCGTTTCTCGTTTCTTCAAATACTTGAGAGGAGTTTTTATTTGCGTTCCAATATTTTAGAACGTAAGCGGGGATGGAGACAGGCCTCATTAAAATTTCGTAGTTCGATTAAATGGTGGTTCTTAATATTTTCTAAATCTTATCGAATAAGGTCTGCTAATATAGTTTAAACTTTACCTTCCTGAATAATTCTGCTTTAGAATTATCAGTTTTAAAGCATTTCTATTTTGCTGTGTTATTAATACCTTAGCCAAAAGAATTATTCCTGTTTACGGAAAGAAACCAATTAGTTTTAAAAGAAATGAAAAAACTTTTTTATTCGGTTCTAATGTTGAGCCTTTTAGTGTTAAATGCAAAAGCACAAACAAAAGCAGAAAAGCAGGTGGCATCTGCTGTGGAGCAGCTAAAAAAGGCGATGGTTGATGGAAAAAAGGAAGACCTGGAGGCTATAGCTTCAGAATATCTAAGTTACGGACATTCGGGTGGTAAGGTAGAGGATAAAACAGCATTCGTAGAGGCAATTTCAAGCGGAAAATCTGATTTTGTGACTATAGACCTTACCGAACAAACTATTAAAATTTCGGGCAAGACTGCTATTGTACGTCACAAATTGAATGCACAAACTAATGATAGTGGCAAGCCTGGTAGCGTTAATCTATCAATCCTGCTTGTTTTCGCTAAGGAGCATGGAAAATGGAAACTGTTAGCAAGGCAAGCTGTCAGACCTCCGGCAGCATCCTAATGACCTTTATTATAGTAAATTTAAACCCGCTGCCGCGGGTTTTTTTGTGCTCGGTATTTTTAATCTAACATTTCTCCTGCTACTGATCACGGCTTTACAACTTTTGTCATATGAAGTTGAAGAAAGATTAATAGCTTTGCTGCAATTCCTACTCTTTATGAAGATTGTTGCAACTGATGGCTTTGCCCTTAACCCTGGGGATTTAAATTGGGACGAGATACATAATCTTGGAGATCTAAAGGTTTTTGACAGGACAGGGCCTGAAGAAATAATTTCCAGATGTTCCTCTGCTGAGATCATTCTTACAAATAAAGTAGCTTTTCCCAGCGAGATCCTGAACCAGCTTCCAAAGCTACGGCTTATATGTGTGCTAGCTACCGGATATAATATTATCGACACTAAGGCTGCTGCAGAAAGAGGTATCATTGTATGTAATGTTCCGGATTATAGTTCTTTGTCTGTAGCTCAACATACCTTTGCGTTTATTCTTGAATTTGCAACTCAGGTTGGTTTACATTCAGCGTCGGTCCATAAAGGTGATTGGAGTAACTGTGCGGATTTCAGCTACTCTTTATCCCCAATTTTTGAAATAGCTGGCAAAACATTAGGTTTGGTAGGATTTGGCAACATAGGGCGTAAAGTTGCCGAAATAGCACAGGCTTTTGGGATGGAAGTATTATATCACACCCCAACAATTAAAGATACAGCTTATGCCCGACACGTTGGTTTAGAAGAGCTTTTTTCGGAGAGCGATTTTATTTCTCTTCATTTACCATTAAAGGCTGATAACAAAGGATTTGTAAACGGCGATCTTATCTCAAGAATGAAGAGAAATGCCTTCTTCATTAATACAGCCAGAGGACCTTTAGTAAATGAACAAGACCTGGCAGATGCTCTAAATTCAGATAGAATAGCAGGTGCTGGAATAGATGTGCTTTCAGTAGAGCCACCTCCACCAAATAACCCATTGCTCAGCGCTAAAAATTGCTTTATAACACCTCATAACGCCTGGATGAGTAGGGAGGCGCGTGAGCGTATAATGGAGACAACCTATAGGAATATACGTTCTTTTGTTGCTAATGAACCTATCAATGTAGTAAGTTAAACTTATATAATTAAATTAATGAATTCTCTCTCTGATTATCTTCCTGTTAAACATTCTGAAACAGTTCTGGCTGAGTTGATGATCCCATCCTATGCTAATTTCGGTGGAAAGATCCACGGAGGACTCATTCTTTCACTAATGGATAAAGTTGCTTATGTATGCGCAACAAAACATGCTTCTGCCTACTGTGTCACAGCATCTATAGACACAGTTGATTTTAGGCAACCTGTTGAAGTAGGGGAATTAGTAACACTAATGGCATCTGTAAATTACGTCGGCTCCAGCTCGATGGTTGTTGGTATCAGGGTGATTTCTGAGAACGTTAAAAATCATACAGTAAAGCATACCAATACAAGTTACTTTACAATGGTTGCCATCGATGAGGATCATAGACCTTTAAAAGTTCCAGGTTTAATACTTGAAAACGAAGAACAGTTAAGGCGATTTGTTGAGGGGAAACGCCGGAAGGAACTAAAGATTCAGCACAAGGAAGTTGTAAAGCAAGTTCTTACCTCGGTACAATGTGAAGCGGATAAGATTCTACTTACCGACGAGCGTTGTAAAATCTCATTTTAGTTCCAACGAAAATGCAGTAGAAAAAACTTTCGAATAAATTATAGAACACATACCTGAACATAAATGTATTTTTATAGTTTTGCGCATGTTTTAACCTTATGTTTTTTTAATATCACAATTCAAGGGGATGGACAATAAAAGAATTGTTTTTGTAAATAGGCATTTTTGAAAAAACGTTATTTTATTGGTTACTTTTTTTCGATTTTCTATTTTTTAATCTTATTATTGCCATATTATTAATATTTACAGATATTTTTTTAGTTTGTAATAAATTAAATACTTTTACACGGCAGATTCTCTGCAAGAAAAGGGTTTGGGAAATTTTCAGTAAAGTTTGGTATATTTTAAAGTATGAATGAGTTCGATCTATCGTTGAAATCGAAGAGGAACGGGGTGTCGAGAACGAAATTAATTTCAAAAATTTCAGTTTTGGCGGCATTATTAATCGCAGAGACGATTACTTCCTGTAAATCTGTAGATTTTTATGAAGCTAAACCGGTTTACAGTTCAAGAGGAAAAACAGTTTTTCCTCCTCCGGGAATGGTTTATGTACCTGCTGGTACTGTTATCTACAAGAGTTCCGCTGAGGGGGACAGAAAAGTGAGTTTAAGTCCATTTTTTATGGATGCAACTGAAGTTACAAATTACCAGTATCGCGAATTTGTGAACTGGGTGGCAGATTCAATTGCAGTTGTCGACATCCTTAAGGACGAAAAGTATTTCATTTCTTCCAAAAAATCTAAACCGGCAGTTAAGTCAAAAAAAGGTAAAGGAGCATCAACATCTTCTTCATCTGTTGCCTTAATCAAGTCTATCGATTGGGATAAAGTTAGACCTCATGGAAGCAAAACTCCTTTATGGCAGAATCGCGATGCTGAAATTCAGTCGAAATTACAAGAGGCTAAGCTAGTTGTCGAAATCAACGGAAGGAACAGCCTTAATAAGGAGATGGTGAAGTATGGCTACTTTTTCCGCCATGCTGCCGGGCCAAATGCTGATAAATATGTAAAAGAAAATATCAGTGTTGTTCCAGAAACTGACGTTTGGATTAATGATTTTCCTAACTCTCAGGTGGAATTGATGACTGAAAACTACTATCAAACAAAAGCTTTTGATCATTATCCGGTAGTTGGGGTAAGTTGGATGCAAGCCAGAGCATATTCCAATTGGAGAACAAAAACTTCTGCTTTATTAGTTAATAAAACAAATAATTCTTTACGTAATTCTGCCCTTAACTTCAGTTTACCAACAGAATCACAATGGCAGTATGCCGCTACTGGTGGGGTTGATCCAACAGATAAGGAAGCAATAAGAAAGAATACCCTTCTTACTTACAAAGACAAAAAGTCTAAGAAAGAAAAATTGCTTGTAAATTATAAGCAGGGTGAAGGCAATTATACTGATGATGGTTCAACCTTCACTTTACCTGTTAAATCTTATGCTCCTAACTCATTTGGGTTGTATAATATGAACGGAAACGTTGCTGAGTGGACTCTAGATGCATTCAGTCCTTCGGCTATCGAATTTGTGCACGACTTAAATCCTGTTCTTCAATATGATGCAGACGATAAAGCTCCTGCGGCTATGAAAAGAAAGGTGGTTAGGGGTGGTTCCTGGAAAGACAGTGGACAGACATTAGATATTGAATCTAGAAACTACGAGTTACAAGACAGATCACACTCTTACATTGGCTTTAGATGTGTGATGCCAGCTGTAGAGGTAATAACCGATCAGGTAAGAACCCGTAAGACGAAAGAGTTGGTAGAAAAGAGTAAGAAAGGTTCTAAAGATTCAAAATCCTCAGAGCCTAAAAAGTCTAAAAAAGGGTCTTCAGATAAAAAATCAGCTTAATTGGGCTGAGCACAGATAAAGAAATTACTATGATAAAGAAATTTTTACCACTGCTTTTTGTTGTTATGGGAGCGGCTTCTGTGAAAGCGCAAGAGCCTGTTGATTCTTTGCCTCCGGTTATGGACGGATTTCAAGGTATCAGTATTCTGGAAAAGGCTGTTCCTTTTGATTATCCGAAAGTTGATCCGGCTAACGTTAAATTTTACAAAAGGATTTGGAGAGATATTGATCTTAGATTACCTGAGAACAAAGTGCTTGCGACACCTGGCTCGGAATTGATCAATTTGTTATTAACTGGAATCAAGGCGCGTAAAATTGGAGTATATGATCCATCTGACGATGCCTTTAAGAAAAGACTTTCTAGCGAAGAAGGTGAGAAGAGACTTAAAGGAGATAGCGTAACCGTTCCTACTAAATTTGATGATCAGGGTAACGCTATAGAATGGACCAAAATGGTTAATGATTTCAATCCTGATAAGATTATTAAGTTCAGAATCAAGGAAGATGTTTTCTATGATAAGCAACGTTCGAAAGTAGAGACACGTATAGTTGGTATTGCACCTCTGATGCGTTTAGATGTTGCCGGTCTTGATTCAAATCAAACGGTACCTGCTTTCTGGCTTTATTTTCCTCATTGCCGTTACCTTATCGCTTCAAAAGATATTTCAGATCCGGATAACGGAATCCAGGAAATGAGTTTAGATGATTATTTTGTTCAAAGGAAATTCTCTAGTATTATCATCAGAGATTCTAATCCTGCAGGCCTTCGTATTGCTGACTATGCAAAAGATGCAGAAGCGCAGCAGAAAGAGGCTCAAAGAATAGAGCAAGGTATTCAGGATTACAAAAAGCGAATTTGGTCTGTTACACCTCCTGACAAGTCAAAGGAAACAGCAAAAGTCAAAGAATAATAGTTATCCATAGGGATATTTTAAAGGGCAATCTTTCAGGTTGCCCTTTTTTGTTTTCTGCTGGTAGTATATTTAAACAAGCTTTTATCCTAAGTTCTTAAAATACAGGAGTAATACAATTATTACGTCAGAAATAATTGTCATTTTGAAATTTTAAGCTTTAATTTGGCCTGCAAACAATTAAAACCTAGGTTACCAACCAAACATTATGAGCAATCAGATCGTAGCCGTCGATATTAATATCCCAGGCATAAGAGCGGCAATTGTGGACAACGAAACCAGGACAGTAGTGCCGGGTACTGAGTTTTTTGAAGAAATAGACGCTGATGAGACGTTAGAAAATTTTTTAGACAGATGGACACACGTTATTACACATGTTCATTCTATGAGAGGGATACCAATCTCTAAATTTGCTATAACTATTCCTGGCCCATTTGATTACGAAAACGGTATATCATTAATGCATAACCAGAAGAAGTTTGAGTCCTTGTATCAACAGAACGTGAAGAACTTACTTGCGGAAAGATTAGGAATTTCTCCATTGAATATTCGTATGGACAATCCAGCTCCACGTTTAGTAAAAGCTGAGCAAATGGTAGGGGCTGTAAAAGGTTATAATAACATACTTGGATTTACTCTGAATTATGGTCTCGGATCAGCAAGAGTTGTAGATGGAGTTTCCGAAGATGCTAACATGTGGAATAAGCCATTTAAAGATGGAATAGCAGAGGACTACATTGGGATAGGTTGGTTGATCCAGCGTTATGAGGATTTTACCGGAATTCGGGCTAAGGATGTTGCAGAACTCACAGACTTAGCATCCGAGGATGAAGGCATTGGCCACTTGGTTTTCAATGAGTATGGCGAAAACTTTGTTAAGTTCTTGCTTCAATATATTGGATCTTTCAATCCGGATGCCCTACTTATTGGTGGTCACAACAATGCCTGGGAACTTTTTATAGGACATGTGAGCGATCGTCTCGGGGACAAGGATATAAAGATCCCCATTGTGTCGGCCATTTTAGGGCCTTCTGCTACCTTGATAGGAGCCGCAGCACTTTGGGATTAGATAAAAGGAAAAAGCGCCTCAGGCGCTTTTCTTCTTTCAGGAATTACCTGTTATTCCAGTTGCTTCGATTTCAGTCCCGATAGAATCAATGACGGATGGGGACAAATCTGAAATTTCCACTGACTTCCACCTTCCATCTACATCTTTAAAAATCCTTGCTATAAATTTCAAATTTTGTGTGATCACAAAATTGCCTGGAACTTTGTCTTCCTGTGCTTGTAGCGTTTGTTCAACGTTATTTATAAATAGTTTTATCTCGATTGTTTGCATAGACTAGCTTTTGAAGATATATCAAATAAAGCCTCCTTTTGTTTGAATTGAAAGGATAGGGTGGGATGTATAAGGTAGAAATAAAAACGGCCCTTGATGGGCCGTTTTGTGATATTTTTTATTTTTACTTCTTTGGCTGCTTAGCCTGTTGTTGACGCATATATTCTTCCATGCGTCGTTGGAAGCTAGACTGTTTCTTCTCACCTTCAGGTTTCTTTTTATTCTCCTGAATTTGCGCGTGGATCTTATTGTCGTTTACAAATTGTCTGATTAGGAACTGTTGTCCGAAAGTTAACATATTTGCCAGGAAATAATAATAGTTCAACCCTGCAGGATAGCTGTTCAAAACACCCAGAAATATTATAGGGGTAATGTAACCGATATATTTCATCTGCCCGGTAGCTCCTGAAGTTTGATTATTAAAGTAAGTGTAGATTAACGTAGAAATAGTCATTAAAATACACATTAAACTCAAGTGATCTCCCAGGAATGGAATTTCAAATCCGAAATTTATGAAAGAATCGTAAGTCGAAAGATCCTTCATCCATAAAAAGCTTTCACCTCTTAATTCAAAAAGATTAGGGAAGAAGAAAAAGAATGCCATTACAATAGGCATCTGCAATAGCATCGGGATGCAGCCACCCAATGGGTTTACGCCAGCTTTCTTGTATAGTTTAAGGTATTCCTGCTGTAATAATGTAGGATTATCTTCTCCAACTTTTGTCTTAATTTCATCCATTTCAGGCTTTAAAACACGCATTTTAGCCATGGATAAATATGATTTATAGGTTAGGGGAGACAGAACTAATTTCAAAATTAAGGTAAGCACCAAAATGATTAATCCATAACCCCAGTTAAATTTCTCAAGCGTATTAAAAATTGGTATTACAGCAAACCGATTGACCCACTTTAATGGCCCCCAACCTAAATCAATCAATTTCTCGAGATTGTTGCCCTGAACCTTTAGCGTGTTATATCTGTTAGGTCCGAAATAAAACTCCATGGGATAAGATGTCCTTTTTGCTGGGAGCGTAAGGGTAGCTGTGAATGACTTCACAACACCAGGTTCAGCCGAAGTAGTTACCGCTAGAGAAGCCTTATCAAAACCATCTTTTGCTATCAGTACATTAGAGAAAAAGTGTTGTTTAAAAGACACCCATTTAACTTTTTCCTCTTCTCCAAGGTCTTTCTTCTCATCTTTTGTCAGTCCGATTCGTTCAACTTCTTCTCCCAATTGGTAGTAAGCGCCTGAATACCTGTGTTCACTCTTAATGTCCTTCTCTTTTTGCCTTAAAACCGCGTCCCAATTCAAAACAGGTGCTGCAGTGAATGCCTGGTCAAGCCCGTTGGATATTATGTCGAATCCAAGTTTAAAACCTTCCCCTTTAAGCGAATACACATATTGAAGAGCCTGATTAGCGCCGTAGTTTGCTGTAAAGGTTACAGAAGATGAATCCTTTTGAGTAACTTTTAAAGCAGGAGAGGATGGAGTAAAGAATAAGTCTCTGGTGTTTACAGTTGAGCCATTAACTTTTAGTGCAAGATTGAAATTGCTTTCCTCCCCGGTAAAAAGAACAAGGGGTTTTTGATCGTAGGTTTTGAATTTTTTTAATTCAACACTTTCAACTCTTCCTCCTTTGGTACTGATATTTACTTTTAAATCTTCGTTTTCAAGTACTACAGTTTGTGCCTTTCCCACTCTGGCACTTCCGAAAGGACCTTTTAACAGATTGGAGTCTACTACTGCCGGTGCAGTGGCGGCTTGGACTGGTTTTGCCCGGCCTAATTTCGTTTCCTGAGCATGTTTTATAGAATCCTGAACAATCTTTTCTCTTTTAATTTCTTCTTCAGAAGGCTTCATTAAATAAGTGGCCCCAAAAAGGATAACTAAAATCAGAAAAAATCCCGTGAATGTATTTCTATCCATTATGTGATATTTCCTTATCTTTTTGCTTTATTATTAATGTTATTTTTTTCTTTTACTTGCAAGTGCGGCTGCGACAAAGCTAACAAAAAGAGGATGTGGATTGGCAACTGTTGATTTTAATTCAGGGTGGAACTGACCACCTACAAAAAACGGATGGTTTTTCAATTCAACTATTTCAACAAGGTTGTTGTCCGGATTAATTCCTGATGCTAACATACCAGCTTCTTCGTATTTCGTTAAATACTCGTTATTGAACTCGTAGCGGTGTCTGTGACGTTCTGTAATACGTGTTTTACCATAGATGGCTGCAGCTTTAGTTCCTTTCTTCAAATCACATATATAAGACCCTAAACGCATAGTACCACCTTTGTTCTTGATCCTCTTTTGCTCTTCCATCATTGAGATCACCGCGTTATGCGTATCCTCGTTCATCTCAGTACTATGAGCATCCTCAAGGCCAAGAACATTACGTCCAAATTCAATAACTGCACATTGCATACCTAAACAGATTCCAAAAAACGGAATATGTTTCTCACGTACGTATTTAATTGCAGAAATTTTTCCTTCAATTCCGCGGCTGCCAAAACCAGGTGCCACTAAAACACCATCAAGTCCCGCTAGTTTTTCAGCTACGTTTTCTTCGGTAATGCTTTCAGAGTGTATTGAATGTATTTCAACTTTGCATTCGTTTCTTGCACCGGCATGAATAAAAGATTCAATAATGGATTTGTAAGCGTCCTGTAATTCGACGTATTTACCTATAAGACCTATATTAACTTCAGCTGTTGGATTTTTCAATCTGCCAAGGAAGTCTTTCCAGCTTTCAAGATTAGGTTCATGTTTTAGTGGAAGTTTAAGCTTAGTTAAAACTGTTTTATCCAGCTGTTCTTTAAGCATCAACAATGGAACGTCGTAAATTGTAGATGCATCAATTGATTCAATTACTGCATTTATATTGACGTTACAGAATTGGGCAATCTTACGACGTATATCTTGAGTAATATGATGTTCAGTGCGGCAAACTAATACATCGGGTTGAATACCGTATTCTAGTAACATCTTTACAGAGTGCTGAGTTGGCTTTGTTTTTAGCTCTTTAGCTGCTGCAAGGAAAGGAATTAGTGTAAGATGGATCACCAGAGAGTTACTGTACCCAACCTCCCAACGGAACTGGCGAACGGCTTCAATAAACGGTAACGACTCTATGTCACCCACTGTACCCCCTAATTCTGTGATTACGATATCGTACTCTCCGCTTTCGCCGAGAATACGGATGTTCCTTTTAATTTCATCCGTAATGTGAGGTACTACTTGAACTGTTTTACCAAGGTAAGCCCCTTCGCGTTCCTTATTAATAACATTTTGGTAAATACGGCCGGTGGTAACGTTATTTGATTGAGATGTTGGGACATTTAGAAAACGTTCGTAATGACCAAGGTCTAGATCCGTTTCAGCACCATCTTCAGTAACAAAACACTCACCATGCTCATAGGGATTTAAAGTTCCCGGGTCAATGTTGATGTAGGGGTCAAATTTTTGAATGGTTACGCGATAGTCGCGGGCCTGAAGAAGCTTAGCTAAAGATGCGGAAATAATACCTTTTCCTAAAGACGAGGTAACGCCACCCGTAACAAAAATATATTTGGTCATTTAACAAGATTTTTTAATCGACTTCCTCTTTTTTATTGAAATCAATTGTTTTTGTACGGGATGCAAAGTTACGAAAATAATCGACTCCTGCCAGATTGTTGAAAACAGAATTATGTTGATAAGAGTTTATCTCAAATTGTAGTTGGACAGGGTGTTTTGACCAATTAAAAAACATTTACATTTGACCTTCATTAAAAGTTGAAATTATTCCACAGAAGTGGGTGTTAATGTTTCTCATTTTGGATTTTAACTTTGAATTTATACTTTGAAAAAATGGTAGATTTCAATCGATTTGTTTTAAGCAACGGACTTAAGGTATTAGTACATGAAGACTTCACTAATCCAATGGCTGTTGTTAATGTTTTATACGATGTGGGAGCAAGAGATGAAGACCCTGAGAAAACAGGATTCGCACATCTTTTCGAACATCTTATGTTTGGTGGGTCTATTAATGTTCCTTCTTACGATGAGCCTCTTCAACGCGTAGGAGGAGAAAACAATGCATTCACCAGCAATGATATAACGAATTATTACATTACCCTTCCTGCTGCAAATCTTGAAACGGCCTTTTGGTTAGAGAGCGACAGGATGTTAAGTCTTGCATTTTCTCAGAAAAGTTTGGAAGTTCAGAAAAACGTTGTTAGTGAGGAATTTAAACAGAGATACTTGAACCAACCTTATGGAGATGTTTGGTTGAAATTGCGTCCGCTGGCGTATAAAGAACATCCATATCGATGGGCAACAATAGGAAAGGAATTGTCTCACATAGAGGAAGCTACAATAGGTGATGTAAAGGGATTCTTTGCTAAGCACTACAATCCTTCTAATGCCATTTTGGTGGTTGGAGGATCTGTTTATACATCCCAAGTAAAAGAATTGGCAGAGAAATGGTTTGGATCGATTCCAAGGGGAGAAAAGCCCATAAGGAATTTACCCAAAGAACCAGTACAATTGGAGGCCAGAAGGGAAGTGGTAACAGCTGATGTTCCATTGAACGCTATTTACATGGCCTTCCATATGCCAGGTAGACAGGATAATGGTTATTACGAGTGCGATCTTATTTCAGATATCCTCTCTAGAGGAAATGCTTCTCGATTGTATATGAGCCTTGTTAAAGAGCAAAAGCTGTTTTCTGAGATTAGCGCTTATATAACTTCAAGTTCCGACCCCGGCCTATTTGTAATCGAAGGAAAATTAACAGAGGGTATTGATCCGCAATTAGCAGAAGCAGCTATTTGGAATGAAATAGATATTTTGAAAAATGAACTAATTCCTGAGCGGGAACTAACTAAGGTTAAAAATAAGGTAGAATCTACAATGGTTTTCGCCGAGATGAGCCTTCTTGATAAAGCTATGAATCTGGCATTTTTTGAATTGATGGGAAATGCAGCCGAACTAAACAACGAAACTCAAAAATACCTTTTAGTCACCCAGCAGGATCTGCAAAACGTGGCTAACAAAGTATTTACCAAACAGAATTCATCAACCCTTCTATATTTAGCTAATTAATGATAGAAAGAACACAAGCACCTGCATTCAGACAGGTTGAAAATATAGAACTTATAAAGGCTGAATCATACAGTCTTGACAATGGTATCAACCTATTCTCAATAAATGCAGGATCGCAGGACTTAGTACGTATTGAACTTATATTCAATAACGTGAATTGGAACCCCGAAAAGCCTTTACAGGCTTATGTAGTAAATTCGATGCTGGTCGAGGGGACTAGAACCCTTCGTTCTCACGAAATAGCCGAGGAAATAGACTATTACGGGGCATTTCTTCAAACGGATTATAATTATGACCAATCCATTGTCACGCTTTATACCTTAACTAAGCACCTCAATTCAACTTTGCCTGTAGTGAAACAGATCCTTACTGACTCTGTATTCCCTGAAGAGGAACTCGCAACGTTTAAACGGAATCAGAAGCAGAAGTTAAGTATTAATCTCGAGAAAAATGATTTCCTGAGTCGTCGCATTTTTAATAAGGCACTATTTGGTAACACTATTTACGGTTTTAGTTCTACTTCAGAAGATTATGATAAATTAGATAGAGATCAACTTGTTGAGTATTTCAACCTTGCTTACCGGCCTGGTAATTGCACCATAGTGGTCTCTGGAAAAGTAGATGAAGCAACGATATCTTCAATTAATGATCATTTTGGTAGAGATTGGGATAAAGGAGTTAGCTTGCATCAGAATACATTTACCATTCCGGTAAGAAGTGGTTCAGAGAACTATTTTGAGCGGGAAGGCGCTTTACAATCAGCTATAAGGATCGGAAATTTGTCTATCAACCGAAATCATCCAGATTTTGCTGCTCTACAGGTATTAAATACAGTTCTTGGAGGCTACTTCGGCTCACGTTTGATGGCAAATATTCGTGAGGATAAAGGATATACGTATGGTATAGGGTCAGCCCTGGTATCATTTAAAAACATGGGGTATTTCTTTATAGCGTCGGAAGTAGGTGCTGATGTTTGTACCTCAGCTGTAGAGGAGATCAAAAAGGAGATAGACTTACTTAGAACAGAACGGATTTCCGAAGGAGAATTATCACTGGTAAAAAACTACATGCTTGGTTCTTTCCTTGGTGGGTTGGAAAATGCGTTTTCACATGCCGACAAGTTCAAAAATATATACTTCTCAGGGCTCGACTATAGCTACTATTCAAACTATATAGAGACTGTAAAATCGATCACTTCAGACAAGCTTCTTGAATTAGCACAATTCTACTTCAATTTCGATTCCTTCGAAAAAGTAATAGTTGGTAAAAAATAGTTTATTTAAGAGCAAGCGTTTGAGGTTTGTCCGGCGCTTGCTCTTATTCATTCAGCCTTTCTAGTGCTGCTTTAAGATCTGTAGATTCCTTTGTTATATCTTGCCATAGATCACCTTTTTCCTTAATTCTATCAAGGGTATTAAAAATGGTAAAGGCCTTTATGTCAAGATCTTCATTTACTTCTTCCCATAATAAAGGTGTTGAAACTGTTGCTCCGGGTTTAGGTCTTACAGAGTATGGAGCAGCAATGGTTTGCCCGCGCCTATTCTGTAAAAAATCAAGGTATATCTTCTTTTTTCGTTTGGAGGGACTTCTTTCAAGACTGGTTGTATCTGGATGCTGTTCTAAAATTAGCTTTCCCAGGTATTGCACAAAGTTCTTGATTATGTCATAATCATACTTTGCACCTACATGAATAAAGATGTGAAGACCTCTTGATCCCGAAGTTTTAATAAAAGAACGTACTTTCATTTGATCCAGGATTTCTTTGGTTGTTTGGGCAACGCGTACAACTTCTGTAAAATCGTCAACGTCATTAGGATCTAGGTCCATTACAGCAAAGATTGGATTTTCAGGTTTTTTATAGGTACTGAGCCATGGATTAATCTCTATGCATCCCAAATTTGCCATCCATAAAAGAGTAGGGAGATCATTGCATATCAAATAGTCTATGTTCTTATCGTTACTTTCAGAATGTATTGGTTGCGATTTTATCCAAGATGGTATCTGATCTGTATCCAGGTCTTTTTGGAAAAAATTGCTTCCTTTGATACCATTAGGATGACGATTTAAAGAAAGTGGTCGGTCTTTTAGATAGGGAAGGATATAATCGCTTATACTTCTGTAATACGCTATTAAATTTCCTTTTGTAATACCTTCGTCTGGCCAGTAAATTTTGTTGAGGTTAGTTAACTTAAGTTCCTTTTTTCCAAATCTTTCCTCTTGTTCATTTGCTGATTCAGTTACCAAGTTGATGCCACCTTTTTTTAAGTTAGCGGCAGGAGAGGAGCTCTCATTTTTTTTATCGGTATACTCTGCTGCAACTTCTTTTGCAGCTTTATCCTCTCTCAAGCCTTTGAATACTGGATGCCTTAACATATTGTCATCTGTCCACTCAGAAAAAGTCACTTCACAAACCAATTCAGGTTTAACCCACGTTACACTTTTTTCCTGTTTTACTTTTGCTGAAACTGGTTTTTTTTTATCTATCAATGGCAACAGTAGGTCGTACAAAGATCTAAGTCCTTCTTCATTAAAACCGGTGCCTACATTTCCAATATACTTCAATTCTCCCTGATCGATCATTCCTAAAACCAGTGATCCAAAATACGCTCTGCTTCCTTGGGGTCTAGTAAACCCGACTATTACAGCCTCTTGTGAATTTTGGACCTTAAATTTTAGCCATTTACCTGTTCTTTTATCACTTTCATATCTGCTCGAACTATCTTTTGCAATAATTCCTTCCCAACCATTTTCTACAGCCTCTGCAAATAGTTTCTTGCCTTTGCCCATATTATGCCTGCTAAAGATCAACGAATTTTCTACGCTATTTCTTAACAAGGCCGCCAGGAGCTCTTTTCTCTTCATAAGCTCCAGCTGTCTAATGTCATGTCCATTCAAAGCAAGCAGGTCAAAGGCATAAAATTTTAACTGAGTTTCTTTATCCTTCGGGTCGTAATTTTGCAATTTTTGAAATATAGCTCTTCCATTTTTATCCTCAACTACAAGCTCCCCATCAATGATAGCCAGGTCTTTGATAGAAGCAAGCGCCTTCGTAACCGTTTTATATTTTGTTGTATAATCTAGCCCGTTTCTTGAAAGTAATTTTACTTCTTTACCCGTTGAAGCCAATATCCTATAACCGTCTAGTTTCCTTTCGTAGATCCATTTTTCATCGTCAAAAACTTCAGCTTCCAATTTAGCTAACATGGGTTTAAAGTTTTCTATCTCAAGTTTTTTTTCAGCAGATTTTTGCTTCACCTTTGGCTTTGCATTTGCCTTCTCGGCCTTCGCGAGCTTTTTCCGATCTTCACCTCGTTTCTTCTCCCGCTCGGGTATCAGATCTTCCGCATCGAACTTTTCAGTCACCGCAAACTCGTCTTTGTGCTTAATAAGTAGCCAGGAATTATCTTCACTATTTTTAATTTTTACTAGGGCGAACTCTCCTTTAAGGATTTTTCCTTGCAGCCTAAACTTTAAATTTCCATTATACAGGCCTTTTTTTAATTCACCTTCGCCTGTTCCTTCCAGTGCCTCATAGGTACCTTCGTCGAAGATACTAACTACTCCGGCGCCATAATTTCCTTCAGGAATTACACCTTCGAATGTTCGGTAGTCGTAGGGGTGATCCTCAACCATCATAGCGAGGCGCTTGTCTTTGGGATTAAGAGAAGGGCCTTTAGGTACCGCCCAACTTTTTAGAACGCCCTCTAACTCAAGTCTAAAATCGTAGTGAAGCCTCGACGCATGGTGCCGTTGGACTACGAACTTTAGCGTGTCCGTTGAAGATTTTGTGCCACTGTCAGGCTCTGTGGTTTCATTGAAATTTCTTTTCTTTTTATATTCTTGTAATCCCATTTATGCTCCTTTCCGGGATGTGTCAAGGCTTTGCATCAGCATATCATACAAATTATCGTCTGATGCTTTTTTAGGTTTTAATTTTTTAATTGTAGGTTGTTTTCCTTTTGCTTTTAACTCTATAATCCTGAGAAGCTCATGGTGATATTCGTCCTTGAATTTCTCAATCTCCAACTTGGAACTATACTGGTTGATGAGAGCTAATCCCATATCTAATTCCTTTTTGCTAACTTCAACATTATCGGGAGTTAATATCTCTTCAGATGAACGAACTTCTTCTGCAAAGCGAATCTTGGAGATAACAATTACTTTTTCAAGAGGGTGGAGGATACATAGGTTCTCACTCGTGCGAAGTACAAAACGTCCTAATCCAGCCTTCTTCGATTTTTGTAGAGCTTTATGTAACAAAGCATAAGCTTTTCTTCCTTGTGTCTCAGGTTCTGCGTAGTAGGCAGTTTCGTAATAGATTGGATTTACTTCATCCATATTAACAAAGTTCTCAATCTCAATCATTTTGCTCTTCTCCGGTGCAGCTTCTTCAAAATCCTTATCTTCAAGAATTACATAGTTCTCATTGTAGGGATACCCTTTAACAATTTGGTCGTAAGGAACTTCCTTTCTGGTTTTTTCATTTATGCGCTGGAATCGTATTCTGGAATGATCCCGTCCATCGAGCATATCAAGTCCCAATGAACTATTTTGTACCGCAGAATATAATTTGATTGGTATATTAACCAATCCAAAGCCAATAGAACCTTTCCAGATAGATCTCATAAGCCATCAATTGTATTGTCAGTTTTGAACATGTTAAAGTACATCTGATCTAGTTCGAGAAAAGATTGATTAATGGTAAAACGCTGAGAGGTAATGAAATATTTAAGTTCTTCATCTTCTAGAATTGTACCTTGCAAGACGTCATCATAACCATCAAGGACAATCTGCTCAGCATTTCTACAGCTTTCTATTATTTCCTGATCACCACTTCCTGAAGCCTTGGCTTTGATTATCTGCCAAGAACGTTCAAGATTGGAGAGAAATCCCACGTTATTCGCATCCGGATTTCCACCTAATCTTATAATTCTATTCTTAAGTTCGATCTGCAGAGCTTCACGTTCAATTAGCAGTTGATTAAGAAAATTTTTAAAATTTGTATCTTTAACTTTTTCAATAGCTTCCTGAAAATGCTTGCGACTGTCTGAAACTAAACCTAACAAGCGCTGCAGTTGCCTGGTATGGTTTTCCGGATATGTTGTAGTTTTCATAGGTTTAAATTCAAGCTTGATATAGTTTAAAACGCCTATGGATATAAATGGTTTTTATTTAAGCACTTCCCCCAATAAAGTTTACTCTTTCGGATTATAATTAATATTATGTTAACTAAGTATTTCTGATGCCCCTATCGTTTCTTTATAATCTGTTATTATTACTTTGCAAATTTTATTAGTAGCTTCTATAAGTTACTATTTAAGTTTGGCATTAATAGAGATGTAGTGATTGCTAAAAAAGCCAAAAACATTCTAATGCGAATGCTTTTGGCTTTTTACTCATGGAATTGAACTATCTGCTTAACTGTGCAAAATGCTTAAAAAACAAAGGAATTGTTTCTATTCCTTTATAGTAATTAGCCAAGTCGTATTTCTCGTTGGGAGAATGCAAATTATCACTATCAAGTCCAAAGCCTAATAATACTGTCTTGATTTCTAATTCTTTTTCAAATAAGGCAACAATTGGAATACTACCGCCACCTCTGGTTATGACTGGTTTTTTACCAAAAGATTCCTCAATTGCTTTTTGAGCCGCCTGAAAGGCTACACTATCCGTTGGAGTTACTACTGGTTCCCCGCCATGATGTGGCGTTACTTTAACCTTTACGGATTTAGGTGCTATGGTTTCAAAGTGTTTTTGAAAGAGTTCTGTAATTTTCTCTGATTTTTGATTAGGAACAAGTCGCATCGAAATTTTGGCGTTTGCCTTTGAAGGTAATACCGTTTTCGCTCCTTCTCCGATATATCCTCCCCAAATTCCATTTACTTCTAGAGTTGGGCGTATTCCAGTTCTTTCAATAGTTGTATAGCCTTGCTCTCCCCAAACTTCGCTTATTTGAAGATCTTCTTTGTACTCCTCCTCATCAAATGGAGCCGAATTTAATAGTAGCCGCTCCTCTTCACTCAGGCTTTGAACGTCGTCGTAGAAACCAGGAATAACTATGTGATTGTTTTGATCATGAAGTGATGCGATCATCTGACAAAGAATTGTTGCAGGATTAGCAACTGCTCCTCCGTAAACACCCGAGTGCAAATCGCGGTTTGGTCCCGTTACCTCTACCTCCAGATAAGATAGTCCTCTTAGTCCTGTTTCAAGAGAAGGACTGTCAAGGCTGATCATTGCAGTATCTGAGATTAAAACCACATCTGCTTTCAGCCTTTCCTTATTCGCAATAACAAAAGTGCCAAGATTGTCTGAACCGACCTCCTCCTCTCCTTCTATCATAAACTTGATATTACAAGGGAGAGATTCCGTACGAAGCATCAGCTCGAAGGCTTTTACATGCATATAAAACTGACCTTTATCGTCACAGGCTCCACGTGCATAGATCTTCTCGTCCCGAATAGTGGGTTCAAATGGAGGAGTTTCCCAAAGTTCAAGAGGATCTGGAGGTTGTACGTCATAGTGCCCGTAAACGAGCACAGTCGGTTTGGAAGGATCAATGATTTTTTCGCCGTAAACTATTGGATAACCTGCGGTAGCAGCAACTTCAACATTGTCTGCTCCAGCTTCCTTTAGTTTCTCTGCTACGAAGTCTGCCGTTTTTAGAACATCCCCCTTGTATTTAGGGTCGGCACTTATAGATGGAAAACGAAGCAGCACAAACAATTCGTCCAAAAAACGTTGTTTGTGCTGCTCTACGTAGGTTTTAATGTCTTGCATAAATCCGGTTTTTTACAAATATATAACCGGAACGCTACAGGTGTATTTAATTCTAAAATTAATTATCCACCCCAGCCACCGCCGTTGCCATTTCCGTCTTTTGAATCATCACCACCTTCTTCACCGTCCATAGTTTTTTTCTCAATTTTGATTTTCTCTGGCTGAGCGTCATTGTCTTTTTTACATGCTGCAAAACCAATGCTTATAATAAAGGCAGCTAATAAAATTTTTTTCATGTTGTTTAGATTTGATGCAAATATAAATGAGCTATAAATATAAAGATAATATTTCTTTTGTTGACGAAACTTTTATTAATATTCCTGTGAGAAAATTTGTATTTTGGCCGTACTTCAAATGATGAAAATAATATTTCTTCTCTTTTTTTCTTTTCTGGCTATACCGTATTCACATGCTATTCAACATGTGAATGCAACAGATAGTTTGCGAGTAAAAGAATTAAATTCTTATGCTAGTAAAATTCGCCAGTCTGACCCAAAAAAGACTGTTAGTACCGCCGAAGAAGCACTAAAGTTGGCCCAAAAGATCAATTATGAGTTGGGTATGGCAGAAGCTTATAGGGTTATGGGGACTGGCTATGCTCTTTTAGTTCAAGATGATATAGCACTTTCAAAATTCCTACTAGCTTTAAACTTATTTAAAAAACATCATGATGTCTATGGTGAGGCGATGGTTTATAATAACATCGGCAATAGATTCAAGAACTACGATCATGATAAAGCTCTCAGTTATTATACTAAAAGTTTAGCAATCGGACGAGGGTATAAGTTTGAAGAACTTGTTGCTGGTGTTTCCATTAATATTGCAAATATTTTTACCAAAAAAGAAAAATATACTACCGCACTTACTTATTTGCAAAGAAGTTATGACTACTTCAATGAGAAGAAAGATTCGGCAAGTATAGCCATGATCCTTGCTATCAAGGGTGTACTTTTATTGAATCTTAAGAAATATGGGGAGGCGGAGGATGTGTTTCTCCAATGCAAAAGTATTTGTGTTGATAAGAAGATTTATCCCACCATTGCTAGTGTAAACCAGAATCTGGCTGAGATTTATACTTTAGAGAAGAAGTATAGTGAGGCAGAGTATGTAATTCAAGAAGGTATATCTATCGCAAATAAAATTGGGGATAAAAAGCTTGAAACCGATTTAATAAAAAGGTATTACTGGCTTGAAAAAGCAAGAAAGAACTACCAGAAAGCTATTAAGCATTTACAAGAGGTGTTTTCAAGAGATAGCATTGATTTTAGAAAGTTAGTAAGTAAAAAATATACACTTCACCAGGAACAATTCGATTTTATCGAAAAGCAAAAGCAAACCGAGATTCTTCTCGAGAAGCAAAAGACAAATCGGGTAAAATACATAGCTGCTGTAATAGTCTTGGCGCTTTCTCTTGTCGTTATTGCTCTACTTATTATTCAGTCCCGCAAGAAGGCAAAGACCCTTCATAAAATGAGGGAACTTAATGAAGAGATCTCCGTCCAGAAAGAGAATCTTGATAAGATAAATCAGAATCTGGAGAGCATTATTGAAGAGCGAACTGAAGATATTAAAGCAAAGAATTTAAAGCTGTCTCAATACTCTTCTCACCTTTCACACGAGATCCGTAGTCCCGTTTCTACTATTAAGGGTTTGTTATTGCTTGATGATGAAGATTTGATAGACGATCAGGAACTGATCTCGGAAGTAAGACGACTTGTAGAGGAAATAGACAATAAGCTTCTCAATATTAATCATATGCTTCACAATCCACAGTATAAGGCGTTTGTATTGCCTGAAAACACTGCCAGTCTAATTCCGCCTCCTAATCAATCAGAGGAGGATATCTGATAGTTATTCAATGAAAATTATGTATAAACAAAGAAGGGTTCCAGATGGAACCCTTCTTTGTTTATTTCTTAGCGGCTTCTATAACACCACATCCAATTCTTGATCCCGCATTTCCTGTTGGCTGCGTAACATAATCGTCGACTCCGTCGTGAACAATTAATCCCCTTCCCGCTACATCATTGGTGTTTCCAGTTCCAACAGACCACTTGTCAGTTTTAATGGTTAGTGATCCTTTTCCTGAGGCGTCAAGTTGTACATTCCCAATATCTCCAAGATGGTATTCGCTGCTTCCCCATTTTCCATGTTTGCTGTTAGTCGGATTCCAATGACCATGGGCATCATTTCCCGCATTACCACAATCACCGTGTTCATGAATGTGAACCGCAACTGTTCTATTTGCTTTGGCTGGGAAGTTAAGGTCTAACTTCATTTCTACCTCATTTTGCTTTTGTATAAAACTAATAGTGCCGCTACCAGGCACATCTGTTTTTGTTGAATTTATTGTAGCTTTTGCCTCCCTTGTGTTCCCACCTTTTAAGCTGGAGCAAGAAAAGGCAAAGAATGACGTACCAATGATTGCCATTGCTGTCATTTTTTTAGTAAACGTTACTTTTGACATTTCTATCTTTTTTTAGATAATAACAATTAAGTTAATAAAGGTTCAAAGGTTTGAAAATTATTTAAAAGCAACAAAAAACGTGTAGTAGTAATTACTCTCGTTTTACTAAAATTCTTACAAACCCGAACAATATAACATAAACAGTATAGGTCAATGAAGTATAAATGATTTCAGGAAGCTTTTCTCGCTAATAAAAAATAAAGGTCCCACAAAAAAACCCGCACAAGGCGGGTTTAAACAAAAAGAACTATTTACCATTATAATTCTTCGTCGTGCTGACTAATGTCGAGACCGATTTCTTCTTCCTCTGATGTTACGCGAAGAGGGCTAATTGCATTGGTGATGACCAACAGAGCATAAGAACCAACAAATGCGAATATAGAAACTCCTACCAGTGCCATCAGGTGGACTGTAAATAATTTTGGTTCTCCATAGTATAGGCCATTTCCTGTAGTATTTGCTGCGTTCACAGTTTGATTTGCAAAGATACCAGTCATCAACATGCCGACCATACCTCCAACACCGTGACATGGAAATACATCAAGAGTATCGTCAATTTTGGTACGAGAACGCCAAATAACAACAAGGTTGCTGACTACGGCTGCAACTATCCCTATTACTAACGAGTGTGAAACTGTAACGAAACCAGCTGCAGGAGTAATAGCAACAAGACCTACTACTGCACCAATACATGCACCCATTGCTGACGGTTTTTTTCCTCTGAACATATCAAAGAACACCCAGGCCATAGCGGCTGCTGCTGAAGCGGTTGTGGTAGTTGCTAAAGCGGTAGCTGCTAAAGTGCCAGCCCCTACTGCAGAGCCTGCGTTAAAGCCAAACCAGCCGAACCATAATAAACCCGTGCCTAGGATAACATAACTTACACGGGCGGGTGTATGTTCAGCTTTAGCCCGGCTTTTGAGGAATAAAGCTGATGCAAGTGCAGCCCATCCCGCCGACATATGTACTACCGTACCACCTGCAAAATCTAATACTCCCAGTTTGAAGAGAATTCCATCAGGATGCCAGGTTGCATGAGCTAAGGGTGCATATATGATGATCATAAACAGGGTTATGAAGATCAGGTAAGAATTGAATTTTATCCGTTCTGCAAAGGCACCTGTAATTAAAGCAGGTGTTATTACCGCAAACTTCAATTGAAACATAGCAAATAATACAAGGGGGATAGTCGGAGCAAGTGACCAAACTGCATTTCCTATCATTCCTTTCATCATGAAGAAAGTTCCGGGATTACCAATTACTCCACCAATGTCGTCACCAAAAGCCAAGCTAAAACCGAAAACAACCCATAGAACAGTTATTAGCCCCATACAGACAAGACTTTGTAGCATAGTGGAAATCACATTTTTCTTGCGAACCATACCTCCGTAAAAGTATGCAAGGCCAGGAGTCATTAATAGTACAAGAGCAGTCGACACCAGTAACCATGCTGTGTCTCCGGTGTCGATTTTGCTATCCGTTACATTTGCAGCCTCTACGGACGGAAATGCTAACCCAAGCACCACAACCACGAGTAGTAATAGAAAAGGTAATGCTTTTTTCATTTGAATTTTGTTAATGTTTAATGTAATTAAAAATAAAAGTGGCAATTATTTTTATAATTACAAACATTTTTAGTGGTAAAAATGCAAAAACACTAAATTAAATTCATTTTCTATCATTATTGCTTGTGTTATTTCTATTTGTGTCGATTTTTAGGATTGTTTTATTTTGATTTTCACCAAATTTTTGTGGGTTTAATGATTTTATTAGGTTTGTATATATGTTTTGTTGTCATTTATCCTAAATATGACTTGTATACGTCATCGTATTGCTCTTTTGTGAAATAAATGATCGGCTCCTCCTCTGTATGAGAAGCCTCAATTATAATTTTTGTCCCAAACTCGTAGGGTTCAATTGCGATTACTCTTTGTTTTTCAAATCTAGTGGGCTTATCGTCTATTAATACTGTAAAAAAATTAGAAGTCATATTTACTTGTTTTTTATATAGGAATTATACTTATTGTGCCGTCTTTTTCAAGTACAGCGTACTTTATTTGGTCAAGACTGTCTATACCTTGCATTTTTCTTGCAGCTTCCAGAATATCTTCAACTTGTAACCTGGATTTCTTTATCCGTTCCATTAACGGTTTTCCATCCTTTAATATAATTAGAGGAACTCCATTCAAAAGCTTGTCTACTTTTGAAAAACGGTTAGAAATAAGAGAAACCATTATATCTATAAATACTAAAGTTGTTATTGCGAGCAATCCCCCGGTTATGGAATTGTCGTCATTAATTAGAGATTGCTGAATGGCCTCGCTTATTATTAATAAAAGAACCAGGTCGAATGTTGTCATTTCTCCTACCGTCCTTTTTCCACCTAGTCGCAGGATTAGAAAAACAGATACGTATATAAAAGCTGATCTTATTACAACAGATTCCATCAGAAAAAAATATATTGATTAATATCCAGTTTAAATCCGTCAAGCTCCAGTGTTAGTCTTTGTTCGCCTCTTCCAATCGGTTTTATATATAGGATTATATTGTCACTTCTTCTCGAATGAAATTTATACCTGATCTTCTGACCTTCCAGCTTCACAGATTCTGGTTCAGGGATCACTTCCTCTATTTTAATCTTTTTGGTATAATCAGAATTTATAAGAATAGAAGAGTCCTTGCTGAGCTTATTGCCTTCAATGGTTATTTCTGAATTTAATGAATAGCGCAATATTTGGTCATATCCTATAGATATGTCCCTATGTTTCACGAGAGTGTGGCTTAGAAAGCCCCCTCCAAATAAGCCCATAGCTCCCCCAATGACAATCAAACCCATAAATACCCATCCGGCTCTTAATATTGGCCATTCATTTTTCTCAATGGCAAGATCTTTTTCGAGTGCTAAAGTATCTTTTCGCATCTATGGTGTGACTATTTTCAAGACTAACCCTCATTTTTTAAAGATTGTTTCAAGAGGTCTCTTTTGAAATAAAACACAACAAAGGCTACTGTGGCTTGTTGACTGAAAAAAAGTAATAGTATGAAAAAGCAAGATGGAGAGCAATATAATATCCCCGGGCAGCCTGATAAGGGAAAACCAGATCCACATTTGCCTAGTAAGGAAGAAAAAGATGCAATAATGGAAGGTGCTAAGAACGATGATCAATTGAAGCAACTGTATCCCGAAAATGAGGATAGTAAAGCAGCGGGAAAATCGGGTGCTCCTCCTGTAACTCATGTAGATCAGGGAAATAGAGAAGATAATTCCTAAAATTTTATTCAGGCATTAAGAGGTGAAAATAGCCTTATGCCTGAATAACCCTTTGGCTTGAATTTCTTTTAGGCTTTACTACACCTACGTTCACTGGGTCCGCGGTGATATTTCCAAATACGTCTTTTTTGGGATTTACTTATCAACTTTTTTTCTTTTATTTTTCTAAGTTTTCCACATGCTTAAAGGTGGCCCGTTTAGGATATTATTAATGATTGACCTCTAATTCAGGTGTTTAAATTTTTTTCTTTTTAGATTCCTTGGTTATTAACAGATAAAGGGTAGTTATCCACAGTTATTCACACTTTATTAACGGCTCTCGGTTTGTAACCATTAATTAATTTTTAAAGTATCAAAGGCGAAATTTACAAAGCATGATGTAGTACTTAAACCACAATGAAAAAAACTCTCTCAATTCTGTGTATTCCTTTTACGGTATATGCTCAGAAAAACGTTTTTTTAAAAGGAAAACTTCCTGAGCTCGCAGGGCAAACTGTGTTGCTGGAGAACAGTAAGCAATTAAAGGAACCTTTGAAGTTCGATCAAAAAGGAAACTTTGCATTAAACGCAAGCCTCGATAGCGGGTACTATACAATAGATAGGGACGTCCTCTTATATCTTGGACCCGGCATGAATCTGACCCTAGGTGGGGATTTAGCGAATCTAAAGATTCAGGGTCAAGGTGAATTAGAAAATAGAGCTCAGGCGGAGATCAATCGTCTAATACAACAAACCTTCCCTGTTGTAAACGGCCATCTCCATAAGCATTTTAATTCTCTTCCTCCTGAAGATTTTATCCAGCTTTCGCTCCAGTTTAAACAACAAGCTTTTTCAATCCTACATCAGCAAAACTACGGGAGCAAATTCATCACCTCCCAGCAAGATCATATTGAGTATACGATTAGGTACTTTATTAATGATTACTTAAAGAGGTATGGTATAAACCCGGAAAAAGAAGACGCGTATTATAAACTGGCTGGGTCTTTAAGGCCCGGAAGTGATGTTTCAGATATTTTACTACCGGCTGCAAAGGCGATTTATGTACGGCATCTTTCTTCCGAACAAACAGCAGAACTTCAGGCTAAGGTGTGGGAAGGTTTTGATATAAATAGAGTGGAACTGTATTCATTCTCTCCTTATTATAGATCTCTTATTTCTGGTAGACTTGAATCCCTCCGTGCAGCAGAATTGATTAAATCACCTTATCTAAAGAACAGAAGTTCATATGAATTGAAAAGTGATATCGTTCAACGGGAGTTTGCGGAGGGTTTTATTAAAGAAGAGCTACTATTTCAAAATACCAATCCTTTAATAACTGGAAGTGCAGATGATGAAAAGTTTTTAAAGCAGTATTTGAGTGTAGCCAAGGATTCTTTTTACAGGAAACAGGTTCAGCTGAGATTCGATAAGTTAAGGCTCGTTTCCCCTGGTGCCGAAGCTCCTCAATTTAGTTATAAAGATCAGAGCAATCGCACAGTGTCGCTAAGCAACTTTAGAGGCAGTTATGTTTACCTTGATATATGGGCTACATGGTGTGGACCTTGTAAAACTGAACTTTCATATTTAAAGGAGATTGAGCGTAGATATCAAAATCAAAACTTGAGGTTTATAAGTATTTCTGTCGATTTGCAGGCGCATCGGGAAAGGTGGATGCAACATGTTAAGGAGCAAAATTTAACAGGAACCCAAGTGTTAGCAGATCATGATTTCGGATCGGATTTTATTCAGGCCTTCGGCATAAACACGATTCCTCGTTTCATTCTGATCGATCCTGAAGGAAAAATTGTAAGCGGTAACGCACCGAGGCCTTCTAATCCAAAGCTTCAGCAATTATTGGATAAGTTATTGTCTAATAGCTTGTCATCCTGTACAACTTGTTCGTCAAAGTAAGGATTTAAAAGATACGTCCTCTCTCCTATTTAAATCATCACATCGGCTATATGATGCGATTCGATTAAATACTTATTGAAGTCGGTCAATAGTTTCTTTCGTCCCGATACTTCAAATACAAGGTGGATCTTATTGTTGCATTTCGTAAGTTGAATTTGCTTTATCTGCAATCCTCGGTTCAAAGCCTCCTTGTCGAGCGCATTCAGATGAGACATATCTTCGTCGATGAATATCACCTTAAACTTCCTTTGATGATGGAGGAAATCAATTAGCATTTCGATCTTATTGAAAAGAGAAAGGATAACCAGCACTATGAGTGTAAGTATTATCGACAAGGAATAATGGAACGTCCCTATAACCATCCCAAGTGCGGCAACTACCCAAATTACTGCAGCTGTTGTCAACCCTTTAACCGATAATCCGTCTTTAAATATTACACCTGCTCCAATGAAACCAATTCCAGTTATTATATTGGCGGCAATCCTGTCATCGCTTGAATTCGAGATCCTCTGGGAGACGATTGTAAAGATTGTTGAACCTAAACATATTAGAATTAAGGTTCTGAAGCCTGCATTTTTGTTTTTATACTCTCTCTCGAAACCTATTATGCTTCCACAGGCTATAGAAATCAATATCCTGAGAAGATCATGATATTCAAATTGGAATTCCATTTCGATCACTTGTAATTAGTGTAAATGAAAACATTAGCTGGTTGCTTTCAAACTTGTAATTTTTATACGGGAATAATGTTCCCATTGTTAGTCACAAACCTGAAAATTTTTTTAAAGAAACATCGTTAATCAGGCTAATAATAATTCAAGGTTTGCTTACTTGATATACTTAAGTTGGATCAATGAATTTCGAATCTCAGCCCCCATGGGAAGGCACATCTTCCTAATCGAAACCTCTGCTTTAGTAATGAAGGGATATCTTTCAATAATTCTATTAAGGATTCCATAAGCTACGGTCTCAAGGAGCTTTTTGGTTTGTTTCATTTCGGAACTGGCAATATCAAAAAGTTGCTCATAGTTTACTGTGTTCTCAAGGTTATCACCTCCATCATCAACCACCTGCATTTCCGTAACAAGATCTAGAATAAATTCGTTACCTGTAAGCTGTTCCTCGGGATAGAATCCGTGGTATGCAAAAAATCTGACGCCTTCCAGGGCTACTTTTTGGGTAATTGGCATAAGGTTCCAAAAATAAAAAAGGAATACTTGTCTTAAAAGTAATTCTTTGTTGGTCTTATAATATATCCACGTAAAATAAAAAGGCTCGTAAGATGTATATCTATACGAGCTTAATATTAAGAACTTTAAGTTGAAATAGCTAGTCTACTATTCAGGCCTATACCCCACTATTCACTATAAATCCACCGTCTACGTTCACCACTGTTCCGGTAACAAATTTAGAAGCGTCACTTAATAGCCATATTAATGCTCCTATTAATTCATCAGGATGCCCGAAGCGTTTAAAAGGTGTTTGGTTCAATACTAATTGGCCTCTTTGAGTAAAGCCACCATCTTCTGTAGTTAGCAATGCACGGTTTTGGTCGGTTAGGAAAAAGCCTGGTGCTATAGCATTCATACGAACCTTATCCTGATATCTATTGGCCAGTTCTACGGAAAACCAACGTGTATAAGCATCTACAGCAGCCTTTGCAAGACTATAGCCCATAACCTTACTTAAAGCGCGTTGGGCAGACATGGAAGAGATGTTGACTATACTTCCTCCATTCTCAGTAAGCGACTCGCCAAATACCTGTGTAGGAAGCAAAGTTCCCCAAAGGTTAAGGTCCATCACTTCTTTCATGCCGTCAACGTTCAATTTGAAAATGTTCTCATCCGGCTGAAGTATCCCGTCAGGACGATTTCCTCCTGCTCCGTTAACAAGTCCGTCTATCCTGCCGTACGTTTTTAATACAAGATCCCTGGCGGCAAGTAGCTGACCTTCATCTTGTACATCTGCAATAAGGGCAATTGCTTTACCCCCTTTTTTAATAATCTCTTCTGCACGTTCATTTGCAACTGCCTCATTACGTCCTAGTACCCCTACTATGGCTCCAGCTTCTGCAAGTCCGTTAACAAACGAGTGACCTAGTACCCCAGTGGCACCAGTAACGATAATAACCTTGTTCTCTAATGAAAAACTTGAATGCATTCTGTTTTTTCTTATGTGTGATTTTTCTGTTTGTGACTATTTTTTTTCACGCCAAGTCCATAAGCTAACAACTAGATTGATGGAATAAAATTAAAAATCTTAACTTCTCTTGATTGAGAATAAATTGCTGGTTACTTTTGTCTTCTAGTATGATTCGCAAACTTACGGCCTTCATTTTAATATTAACCCTGCTAAGTGCAAATTTTAGCCGGTTTTTTATTTATGCAGGTTTCGTTGCGAACAAAAGATTCATTGCTTCCGCTCTTTGCGAAAACCGGGACAAGCCTCAGCTTCATTGTAACGGTAAGTGTTACCTGATGAAAAAGATCAAGTTAGCGGAAGAAAAAGAGAAAAATCAGGAAAGACGGTCCTCGCAAACTGATACTTTTCAAGAGGTGTTAAGCTTTACCGAGGTTACCATCACTGTTCCTGTTTCAGATATCTTTCTAGCTTCATTTTTTGAGCCTGATAGTAAGCCTTCTAGTTCTAGTACTACCATATTTCAACCGCCCCGCGCTTTGTTCCTTTAAAGATTTTTATTAGAGTTTTGAGAGACTTCATTGTCTTTCAGAGTATTTGGCACGTTAAAGGAATAAAAATGAGAACTTTCATTTTTGCATGTTTCATGCACCTTACCTGTCTTCTTTATGCGCAAAAGCAAAGTGTGGAGATTAGGATTCTCGACTCAAGCTCACAAACGGCATTACAAGGCGCAGAAATAAGAAGTTTAGGTAATGGATCAATCATATCGCAAAGTAATGCACAAGGACGTTCAATCGTTAGTCTTAATGATACCATTGAAGTCGCAAAGTCAGGTTATAATTCCGTAAGAGTTATAGCAAAACAAGGATTAATTGTGGCTCTAGAAGCAACTTCCAATTTTCTATCAGAGGTGGTAGTTTCAGCCAGTCGGGAGCAACAATCACGAAGGGAAATCCCCGCAGCAATAAGTAAAATTAATTCTTCTACGCTTATTGAAACTAGAGCAACAGCTCTTTATCAGCTATTAAATAAGTCGGCAGGTGTGTATATGGTAAATCTCGGTAACGAGCAACACACGATGGCTATTCGCCAACCTATCACCTATAATGCGCTCTACCTTTATCTGGAGGATGGTCTTCCAATCAGGCCCACCGGCATTTTTAATCATAATGCTCTTTATGAGATCAATATGAATGGTCTTAAAGGAATTGAAGTACTTAAAGGACCAGCTTCTTCCCTTTATGGCAGTAACGCCATTGGTGGTTCAATCAACTTCATTACCGCCAATCCCCCAATAGGACAACAGGGGCAGATTTCGTTGCAGGGCGATGGATACAATTATTTCAGAACAGATGTAAGCACCGGCTTTACAAAAGGAAAAATGGGAGTTTATGTAGGTGCCTACACTGCCCGTCAAAGAAATAGCTGGCAGGATTATACGGATTTCGATAAATATTCAGCAAGTTTGAAAACTACTTATGATTTCAATACATCCAATCGCTTAACTGTATCCGGAAGCTTTAACTATCTGGATACACAAACCCCTGGTAATTTGGATAGTGCCCGGTTCTTTAGTAAAAGTTATAGCAGTAATCAACGGTTTACCTATCGTAACGTTAAGGCTTTTCGTTTTAGTGCAAGGATGGATCACCGTTGGAATTCGTCAAATAGCAGCTTCTTAACTGCCTTCTTCAGAGATAATTCAACAGGTCAACTGCCGAGTTACTATATTGGCGATAGCATTGCAAAAGACACTAAGAAGTATGTTCTTTCAAGGGGACAAGAGAATAACCTTAGCTTTAGAAGCTTCGGAATTCTTACTCAACACAGTTCTCAAATAAAGTTCCTGAACTCTAAATTTCAGGTGGGTGCATATTTTGATTATAGTCCAAGTACTTTCGTTGCAAGCTATCTAAATATAAATAAAGACCTCAGCACTAATTATTATACTGGTTACTCAACTACTGATTCGGTTATTGATAATTATAGAACAAACCTGATTAATACTGCCGCTTTTGTCCAGTATCAAATCAATCCCATTAAACCTTTGCGTTTGGTAGCTGGATTAAGGTTTGATAACCTCGTTTATAAGTTTGAGAATAAGTTACCCCAGGGGAAAACCAAGTATAAGCAAAAAGAGCAGAACACCTATTCAGTGCTTGCTCCAAAGCTGGGTTTAACATATGATTTAGGAAGAGGTTTTGGTATTTATAGCAATTGGAGCGTAGGTTTCCAACCGCCCGAAACCAGTTTTCTGTACAGTGCCAGACAAACAAATAAATTGAAGCAAGCTACATTTCAAAACTACGAGCTGGGGGCATGGCTACCAGTTAGTAAAAAGCTGAATATTGAAATCGCTACGTTTGCAATGATTGGTAAGAATGAGATAATCAGCGTGATGATGCCGGATAATACTACTCAAAACGATAACGCTGGTGGTACCACCCACCGGGGTGTAGAATATACCGTTGTTTACTCCCCTGGCAGTCAGCTGGCTTTTCGTTTTGGTGGTACTTTTGCTCGCCATAAATACCAGGAGTATAGCGAGCTTTTATTTGGAAAAACAGTGTTTTACGACGGTAAAATTATGGCCAATGCACCCGCTTCCATCACAAACTCAGAAATTTCCTGGAAACCAACTTTCCTGCCTGGGCTGCGAATGGCTGCAGAATGGCAATCGATCAGTAAATACTATGTAAATAGTGCGAATTCAAAATCTTATAAAGGATACGATGTTTTTAATCTGAGGTTTGGTTACGACTTCAAAGCAAAAATGGCAAAAGGTGCAGGTATTTGGCTTAATATTCTGAATGCTACCGATCAACTTTATGCTAGCAATGTAACGGGGAATCAATATGGTGTAACTTACAATGCAGCACCGCCCAGAACCATATCAATAGGTCTAACTTATTCTTTAACACACTTGAAATAAACATGAACTTTAAGTCTATAATAAATAGTATAATCCTTTTATCCACCTATATTTTAATAGTATTTACCTCATGTACAAATGTAAATAAAGTTAAAGAGCTGAAGAAAGAGCAATCTATAAATGCAGGTATGGAAGCAGTAGGTCCTTACTTAACCCATAATTCGGATAAAAAGGCCGTTCTCTGCTGGACCGCAAAAGATTCCATTGATTCTTTAAACCGTGTTCAATATGCAATTTTCGATCCTGTTAAAAGAACGTTTGGTTCGCCTGTCACTGTTACTTCTTCCATTGGCTGTTCTCATTCACCCGAAAGCATGGCCAAAGTGGCTTTTAAAAAAGACGGTACCATAATCGCTGTATTTGCACGAAAGTTTGTAAAGGAGAAGAACCCTTATGCTGGAGCCATTTATTATTCAACATCTAATGATTCTGGAAAAACTTGGTCTAAACCACTGTTCCTTCACTCGGATACCTCACATCACTATGGCAGGAATTTCTTTGATCTTGCAACGCTAGAGGATGGAGAAGTAGCGGCAATTTGGCTTGACGGAAGATTTGGAAAAGCACAGAAAGGCTCTGCTTTATTTTTTTCCAGGACAGAGAGAGGAAAAGGCTTTGGAGCCGATTCTTGTCTGAACAAGAGTACCTGTGAATGTTGCCGTACTAATTTGATGGTTGATAATCAAGGCAATATCCATGTTGCCTACCGTAGTATCCAATATCCTGCAACCACCGCAGGTGCACAAGTTCGAGACATGGTGTACATCAGTTCTGTTGATAATGGTAAAAGCTTTACCAAGGAAAAGGCAATTAGTAATGATAACTGGAAGATCGAGGGATGCCCTCATTCAGGGCCATCCCTCGCGGTATCCTCTAATAAAGTTAGTGCAGTTTGGTTCAGCGCAGCCGAAGGTAAGGCAGGACTATTCTTTAGCACTGCGGCTGGAGGGACGTTTAGTAAACGAAGATCTTTAAGTACAAATGGAAGGCACCCTCAATTAACAACCCTTGGCCAACAGATTTTAATGGTTTGTGAAGAATCGGACGCTTCCCCAAGTCCGGCTAGTCATCAGGGTACTGCCATGTCCTCGCACCAGGAAGGCGCATCAAGCGCGAAAGTCCAATTGAGTTTTATTGAAAATGGAAGTATTCAGAAGTCAGTTTCAATTACAGATGGTACATTCGCAGATCACCACGCGGTAATTACCCCTCAAGACGGTAATGCACTGATTGCTTGGGTAAGAGAAAACAAAGGAATTCCGACAATATATTATACGATCAAAGAAACGGCAGATGACAAATAAAACAGGTCTATTTTTAATAAGCTCTTTTGCAACAATTATTTTTGCATGCAAGCAGGAGCCCGATTACAAGACTGTTAGAGACGAAGTTGTATCCATACACGACAGTGTGATGGTGAATACCGAGAAAGCATATTTAAATAAAAGAAGACTGGATACGTTAGTTAACCAGTTAGATAGCCTTAGAGAGACGTTACCGAGTCTCGACACTGTAGTTGAAAAGCAAAACATGAATAAGCTACGGACGCAGTTAGAGGATGCTGATAGCCGGATGTCGGACTGGATGCACAAGTTTAACGCTGATGTGACCGGAAAGTCAAATGATGAAGCTGTTTCCTATTTTAATCTGGAAAAAACAAAGATTAGATCTTTAGATTCCCTTTATGTCAACCTTTTGAAGGAATCAAATCAGTACCTTTTAAGATTTAACAGAAAGTAGTATAATAAGCTTCTCCTTTTGCTTCTGGGAGAAGCTTACATGTAAAACACTTAAGGCTTACCCTCTGTTTAGATGTTCTAACCCAATGTAGAATATTATGCAAAAAGGAGTTAAAAGTTCAGTTTTAGCGTTTGCGGTGGCAGTTCTTTTCGCCGCATGTAACCAAGCCCCAAAGGGTGACAATGCCAAGATATCTGAAGAACAGCAAGCTGCTACTTCAACTGGCGAGACTTTTAGGATCGATACTGCTTCTTCAAGGATCCGTTTTACCGGCCATGGTATAGGTAAAAGTCATCCTGGTATTTTTAAATTAAACTATGGAAATGTATCAGTTGCAAATCAAGAGATTACAGGAGGTGAATTTGAAATAAACGTTAAGTCTCTCGAAGTGGAAGAAAAGGGTGACATGTTCCAGAGCAAGCTTAAACCACATTTATTAAGTGGCGACTTTTTTGATGCAGACAAATTTGGAACTGCCAAATTTGAGATCACAAAGGTTTCGCCCTATAAGCCTGATGGAAAAGACACCTCTCTTGTTAAGGGTGCAAATTTTAATATCAGTGGTAATCTAACGCTAAAAAATGCTACAAAGAATATTACTTTCCCGGCCAATGTGGAACTAGTGGGAAATACGTTAAAAGCTAAAGCCAACTTTGATATTGACAGAAGGCAGTGGCAAATGAACTATGGAAATGATAAAACTCTCGGTGATAAATTTATTTCAGAAACAGTCAATATTGAGCTTGATCTAAAAGCAATCCAATAAAACATTTGATCAATTTGGAGGGTACGATTGCTTGAAGGCAATTAGTACCTCCAAAAAGATCTCCCTGTCAAGATCAAATGCTGGCTTGTCCAAACCCATAGGCCTTCCCTTTTTAAACGTAACAGGGAACAGTTCCTTAAATTCTTTGAAGGAAAGTTGCTCTCTCAACCATTCGTATTTCTCAAAAATTACCTTAAGCTTCATTTCAAAAAGCTTGTCTGCCATTGGGTCACTACTCATTTCCTTGTTTTCTGTCTGCAAATTAACTTAAACCTATACAAATTGAAGAGTGAAAAGTAAAATATCAGGTGGCCAAATGTTCATTCTAATTTAACTCAGGAGAAAGGATAATTAAGATTAGGATGTCCCAGCTTTTAAAGTTACGCTTATATTACCCGGACATAACGCGGGTCTAACCCGGACATAACCCGGTAAATCACGGGCTTGCTCCTTGTTTAGAGTAGCCTGTTCTCCTGTTATCTATGATTTAATCTTAAGTTAATTTCAAATGCTGTAAATAATTGTTGACGTTTTTTTACTCGCTGTATTAAGCGATCGATCTTCACCTGTAGGGTAATTCTAATTCATATTAATAGAATAAAAAAAATGATAACCCAAATAAATAAGTTGCGTATACATCGGAAGTAAACTACCCTTCAGTATGAGTAAAAAACAAGAAAAGGCAGAAGTAAGACGCCCTGAACCAACTATTACAGCGCAAAAACATTGGATCGTTTATTCAGCACCGGCTGGTTTAATTGCTGCTGGTTTAATATTATTCCTTCAGGATGATACCACATTCAAAATTTTTGGAGGAGTAATCGCTGCAGCGGGATTGATTTGGGCAATCAGTAAGGCAAATGAGAAATGGCATTTGACAGACCAGCACCTGGTGATGGAAAAAGGAGTTTTTTCTAAGAAAAAACATGAAATCTCTGTTCATGATATTTACCAGGCTTCAGCAGAGCACCATAAGCTAAGTAAGTATTTTAGAATGGGTAATGTTAGAACCCGCAGAAGAGCAGATGAATGTTCTGGTTTCAACCACTCTTTCATTACTAATCACGAGGAATTTTCTAAAGCAATCGAGCATCGGGTTAAAAAACATGCTACAGCACATAGCTTGAATCAGGTTTATGAATTGAAAGAAAAAGGTGCGATCTCGTCTAAAGAGTATGATCTTATCAAACTAGGTCATGTAACTCAACAATTCTTATCAAAGTTGTAAGCATAAAAAAACTATTTGAAGGCTCCTTTATCAAGGGGCCTTTTTTGTGTTCAAACAGTTTATCCTGACTTAGTTCTTTTCAATCAGCTGTTTTTGTTATTTAAAACAACCTAATTCTATTTTCATTAAGTCTTAAATCTTATAATTGCAAATAAGCAGAATATGAAAATAGAAACTTTAGCCATTCACGCCGGTAACTCTACCGATTCAAATACAAAAGCTGTTGTTCAGCCTATAACTCTATCAACAACCTTTGAACGTGCCGAAGACGGTTCTTATCCTGCTGGATATATTTATACCCGCGCTGCAAACCCTAATCGGCTTTCGCTCGAGAACGTGCTGGCAAAATTAGACGGAGGAGCCGAAGCTTGTGCTTTTTCATCAGGTAATGCTGCCGGATCTGCAGTTTTTCAGTCACTCGAGCCAGGAAGTCAAATCATTGCCCCTGAAGATATGTACCATGGGCTAAAGGCATTAATGAATGAAGTTTTCTCAAGAACGCTTGAAATCAGCTTTATTGATATGTCTGATCTTAACTTGGTTGAAAGAACCATTAATCCTCGTACGACAAAGCTGATATGGATAGAAACTCCATCTAATCCTTTACTTAAAATCTCAGATATAAAATCTATTTGCCAGTTGGCTCAGAAGCATCATATCATCGTTTGCTGTGATAATACCTTTGCTACCCCTGTTTTTCAAAGACCATTAGATCTGGGAGCAGATCTGGTTATGTACTCCTCTACCAAGTATTTTGGCGGCCATAGTGATGTGCTGGGAGGCGCACTGGTGACCAAAACAGTAAATGAACAGTGGGAAAAGATTAAGAGTATTCAGACGCTGTCTGGTGCTGTACCTTCTCCTTTCGATTGTTATATGACTGTTCGCGGTTTGAAGACCTTGCCCTACCGAATGCGGGGGCACGAAGAAAATGCTATTCAAATAGCTCAGTTCCTGGAACAACATCCGGCGGTTGAAAAGGTATTTTATCCGGGGTTAATAAATCACCCCTCTTATGCCATCGCGCGGTCTCAGATGTCCGGCTTCAGTGGTATGCTAAGCTTTACTTTAAAGGGAGGCCAGGAAGCTGCCATCAAAGCTGCTAATTCCCTTAAGTTAATCACGCAAGCTACAAGTCTGGGTGGGGTTGAAAGTTTAATCGAACACAGGGCATCTGTTGAGGGCCCAAATACTAAAACTCCTTTCAATCTCTTACGACTTTCAGTAGGGCTGGAAAATATTCAAGATCTTATTGAAGACCTTAACCAAGCCTTACAATAATTGTACTAAGATTTTTTGTACGATTAAACTAAAAGCAATTATATTTGCTTGCCGATTGAAATATTGGCTGTCAAACACCCCTTAAAAGGTTTTGATTTATAAAGAAGCGGTGAGAGATCAGGCTCTGCGACCCGCTGGCAACCTACTGGGAGATACTAGAAAAGGTGCCAAATCCTGTTCCCGAGTGATTGGGGAAAATATAAATTGTTAAACCATGATGAAAAATTTCAAAATTTACGGTTCCTTAATGGGATCATCGTTGCTTGTTCCCAGAAAAGGTTCACATCACTCATTGCTGCTTACGGAGTTTTGGCATATTCTGATAATGCAGTAAATTTTTTTAGGTCTGAAGAATTAGTATTCCTGCTGATTTTAAATCATTTAATTTCTTAAAGCCTTTTTTAAAGGAGCGACTCAAATATTCCATGAATATTCATAGTTATAAACAAAATTCTTCTTTTACATTCCAGTGCGAAGCTTCGAAGGGGCAACTGGAGTGCGCCTATCCTACCTGCGGACAAATAAATAGCAGCACAGACAATATAGTTTGGGTTATTCATCCGCTTCTGCGCATATTGAAGGAGCCCTACATTCCAAATAAATTTATTATACGGGCTTGACGGTTACTTATAGAGACCAATGCACTCACAAACTGATTGCTAAATTTCTTGAAGAGGTTAAGTCTGATTACGAAATATTAAACATAAATTTTTAGATGAGCAAAAAACTTACACTTGGTTTATTTGGCTTTGGGGTAGTCGGCCAGGGCTTATACGATATTATCAGGACAAAAGACTTGAATCTGGAGATCAAAAAGATCGCTATTAAGAATCCCGAAAAGAAAAGGACCCTCCCGGAAGAGCTGTTTACTACAGACGGAGAATTAATATTGAACGATCCAGAAATAAACACTGTCGTCGAGTTGATTAACGATGCTGAGGCTGCCTATTATATTGTTACTACAGCTTTGAAAAATGGGAAGAATGTAGTCTCTGCTAATAAGAAGCTTATTGCTAATCATCTGGAAGAACTGGTTGAATTACAACAAAAGCATAATGTTTCATTTCTATATGAAGGTGCTGTTTGTGGTAGCATTCCTATAATCCGTAATCTCGAAGAATATTATGACAATGAGTTATTATATTCATTAAGGGGAATTTTCAATGGATCTTCAAATTTCATTCTTTCAAAGATCTTTAATGAAAATTTAAGTTATGGAACTGCACTGAAGCAGGCTCAGGATTTAGGTTTTGCTGAAACAGACCCAATTTTAGATGTTGGCGGTTATGATCCTAAATTTAAATTGGTTATTGCTTCTGCGCATGCCTACGGCTTACTGGCCGATCCTGAAAAAGTGTTGAATATTGGTATACAAAATTTGGGGGACCAGGATATTCAGTTTGCAAGAGAGAAGGATTTTAAGATAAAACTGGTTCCTACAGCTTTAGAGTTTGGAGAACAAAAGATCGTTCTTTACGTGCTTCCAAAGCTGGTTAAACAAGATGATTTTCTTTATAACGTCGAGAACGAGTATAATGGGGTAATTGTTCAGGCTGCCTTTGCCGATCAACAATTCTTTTTCGGGAAAGGTGCTGGTGGTCATCCAACAGGCTCTGCTGTTCTTTCTGACATAGCAGCATTAAGGTATGATTACCGTTATGAGTATAAGAAGTATCACCAGAAAAAAAGCCTGGAGCTTTCGTCTGATTATTCACTGCATATTTATTTGAGATATTCTGACGACCAATTAATTGAAAAGCTAGGGTTTGAAGAAGTTACGGAACGATATTTTTCACCCAAATTCAACTATGTGATTGGGAAAATTTCTTTAAGCAAGTTAGCTGAGCAGAAAGATTTATTGACACAAGCTGGTGTTTTCATTGCAGAAATAGGAAACATAAGTCCTGTAACTCATGAAATTGGAGTTTCTGAAGAGCATCTGGAACTTGAAAGTTCTAAAGCTTTGACACATTTGGCGTTATAAATACCATAAAAAAGGAGAGCTGCCTGCTCTCCTTTTTTTCTATTTTAAGAAGAATTATGGCCAAATTCCCATATTCATATAAGATATTGCCACTTTATTAATGGAACCAACAAAGGCAGCTGTTCGCAGGTCTTCAATTTTTGGGTTCTGAACCTTAATGTCTCTTATATCATGGTATGCTCTAACCATGCTTTCCTCCAAGCCCGAGTTAACCAGTTCGAGCTCACTAGGTCCTTTGACGACCAGTTTTTTCTGATCCCAGGTTAGATTAGCGCCCGTCATTTTCTCGATAAGATTAACCAACTCAAGATTTGCTTTCTCTTCATAACGCTTGTCCATTCTTCCAAAAGCTACGTGATATAAGTTCTTTAGCCACTCGAAGTACGAAACGGTTACACCACCTGCATTACAATACATATCTGGAATAATAATACCTCCTCTTTCAGTGAAGATTTTTCCAGCTTCAGGTGAAGTTGGACCGTTAGCACCTTCAGCAATCACTTTCGCTTTAATATTATGAATGTTTTTTAAGGTGATCTGGTTTTCCAATGCTGCCGGAACGAGTACATCGCATTCCTGTTCCAGGCCCTCAGCTGAGTTACGGAACTCATTAAAAGCCCCCGGGAAACCAAGAATGGTCCCGGTTTCTTTACGATGGGCAACTACCTCATCTACATCCAGTCCATCGGGATTATAAATAGAACCTTCATACTCACAAAGTCCCACTATTATTGCACCGAATTCGGCGAGGAATTTCGCAGAATGATATCCAACGTTCCCTAAGCCTTGTACAATAACCCGTTTTCCTTCGAGACCCGGAGTTAAACCCAGTGCCGCCATATCCTCAGTCACACTCATACACTCACGCGTTGCAATGGCAACTCCTCTTCCTGTAGCCTCTCTCCTGCCGTGAATTCCATGTAAGGCAATAGGCTTTCCGGTTACACATCCCATAGCATCCAGCTGACCGGGATTCATGGTGTAATAGGTATCAGCAATCCAGCTCATCTCACGTTCACCTGAGCCATAATCTGGAGCGGGAACATCAATTGCAGGTCCAATAAAATTTTTCTTAATTAGCTCTACTGTGTAGCGGCGAGTGATGTTTTCTAACTCAGCCAGCGAGTAGTTTTTAGGGTTTATTTTAATTCCACCCTTCGCGCCGCCAAAAGGAACATTAACGATGGCACATTTATAAGTCATAAGGGCCGCTAGTGCCATTACTTCGTCTTCGTTCACCATTTCGCTGTAGCGGATACCACCTTTTGTTGGCGACATGTGGTGAGAGTGTTCAACACGCCAGGCATCGATCACCTCTACACTGTTTCCCTTTCTAATGGGAAAGCGAAATCTGTAAACACTGTTACAGGCTTTAATCTGGTCTAGTAATCCTTTAGGATGATCTGTAAATTGTGCTGCACGATCAAAAAAAGCACAAACATCATCGAAGAAACCCGTTTGACCATGGGGGGCTACTTTGTTGTCCGTCATAAATTATACTTCAGGTTTATAAAATGTTGACCTAAATCATCAACTTAAAGTACGAAAGATAACAAAGTGTTTGAGTATATCGAGATTACTTTTCGGGATATTTCTCAAAAACTAGGAGTCTTAATCCTGATTTTCCAATTTTTTCAAGCGTCTGTCTATGGAGAATAAATATATAACCAGGCCAATAAAAATTAGGGCTACAACAGCAACAACTACGTAAATTTTGCCAGAAGTTCTTAAGCCGGTAGCCATCTCCACCTCGCTAGCTTGTCCAAATGTTTGAAAAGCTAATATAATGAGTAAAGAAAGGGTCAGAAAGAAACGTTTCATTTTAATGAGGAATTTAAGCTTAAGTTAAATATTGTTTTTCTTGTTTTCCAGCAGGCGAATACGGTAGCGAATGGTCATGATCCATACCCCCATTAATATCCAACCGATGAATGTTGGTCTTAAAACCCACTTCATATTATAGTCAAGATCAAGATTACTGAACCCCGGATTACCACCATTACCAGGATGAAGGGAATCAGTTAAACGTGGGAGGATGAACAAAAGTGCTATCATTACAGGAAAAGCGAAGATGTTATAAATTGCAGAGATCTTCGCACGCTTCTGTTCTTCGTCAAGGGAGTTTCGAAGTACCAGATATGCAAGGTACATTAACGTTGAAATTGCCGAGCTATTTAGTTTTGGGTCATTAGGCCACGGAGCACCCCAGGTTATATTTGCCCAGAGCATTCCGGTTGCAAGGCCACAAAAGCAAAAGAACACACCAGTGTTTACACTTTCCACTGCTATCAGATCATATTTTTCGTTACCTGTGTTCAGGTACTTTATACTATAAATTACCGATATTAAATAAAGGGTTAGCATAGCAAACCACATAGGTACATGAAAGAATAAATTTCTGATGCTCTCATGAAGAATTGGTAATGCAGGAACCGGAATCAGAAATCCTCCTATAATGGAATATAAAACTAAAATAGAAGCAAGTAGCTTCCACCAGTTTTGTCTCATAATACGTTGTTTGGTGCGCAAAGGTATGAAAGAATGGACAAAGGTGAAAGGGGAAGGTTAGAGGTTAAAGGGGAAAAGTTAAAGGCTAAAGGTTCAATGTTAACAAGGTATAGTGCTAAGAGCAGGTTGTATAGGAGCAGGTTGTATAGGATACATTTATTGAATGAGGCGTTTGTTATTAGATAATTTGCCGAAAGCTTTTCAAAAACTGTAAATTCACACCCGCTTGCTGAAGGATAGTGAGCCGGTTTTTTACCTTGATTGTGATTTTGCATGGCTTTAAATTATATCTGGATATCTTTTTTTGTTATATCTTTTATTGTTGCATTAATTAAGCTTATCGTTTTTGGTGATACTGAGATCTTTCAGAAACTTGTAGAAGGCCTTTTTGACACTACTAAATCCTCGGTAATGGATATTGCACTACCACTTATTGGAACAATGGGTTTGTGGCTGGGAATTATGCGCATTGGGGAAAAAGCAGGAGCTATTAACTTTTTAAGCCGCATTGTTGGACCATTCTTTCACCGTTTGTTTCCTGAAGTTCCAAAGGACCATCCGGCTACAGGACAGATGATGATGAACTTTTCGGCAAACTTGCTTGGATTGGATAATGCTGCGACACCTTTAGGTTTGAAAGCGATGGGAAGCCTTCAAGAATTAAATCCGAGTAAAGAAAGAGCTTCGAATGCTCAAATTATGTTTCTTGTGCTCCACACCTCGGGATTAACTATTTTGCCAATTTCAATTATTGCTCAGAGAGCCATTTTGGGCGCTTCTGATCCAACCGATATTTTTATTCCCTGTATTATTGCTACTTATGTTGCAACCGTCGTAGGAATGATTGTGGTAGCTATATGGCAGAGAATCAATTTATTTCAACCTGTTGTTATGGCCTGGCTTATTGGTTTAACATCGTTCATTGCTTTTATTGTATGGTACTTCACCTCCTATCTTGATAAAGATCAGATCAGTATGGTTTCTAAAGTGGCCAGTAACCTGCTTCTTCTGAGCATACCGGTGATCTTCATTCTTGGAGCTGTCAGGAAAAAAGTGGATGTATTCCAGACCTTTATTGAAGGAGCTGTAGGCGGCTTTGAAACTTCAGTTAAAATTATTCCTTATCTGATCGCGATGCTTGCTGCAATAAGTCTTTTCAGAAATTGTGGTGCTTTAGGTTATATCGTGGATGGGTTTAAGTTTGTCTTTAGTCAGTTTAATATTGATACTCGTTTCACTGATGCTTTGCCTGTAGCTTTCTTAAAACCCCTTAGTGGTTCAGGTGCAAAAGCCATGATGATAGAGACCATGAAAACGTTTAACCCTGACTCGTTTGTGGGTAGGCTAGCTTGTGTTTTTAATGGCTCAGCTGATACTACATTTTATATTGTTGCTCTTTATTTCGGTTCAGTTGGAATTAAAAATAGCCGGTATGCTATAACCGCCGGTCTGATTGCTGATCTGGCCGGAGTTATTGCAGCTATTCTTATATCTTATTTATTTTTTGGATAACTATGTCAAAAGAAACAATTGCCCTAATTGCCCATGACGGTCGCAAACCAGAGATGGTTGATTTTGTGACGGAGTATCATGAGATACTTAAAAATTATCATCTTGTTGCAACAGGAACAACAGGTTCCCGAATCCAGGAGACTGGTCTGGAAGTTACCAGGAAGTTAAGCGGACCACAGGGCGGGGACGCTCAAATTGCGGCAATGGCGGCAGAGAAAGAATTGAAAGGCATCATTTTCTTTAGAGATCCCTTAGGAAAACACCCCCATGAACCGGATGTTCAAATGCTCCTGCGGGTATGTGATGTCCATAATGTTCCTCTTGCTACTAACCCAGCCTCTGCTAAATACCTGCTTCTGGGTATGGTAGAAGAAGGACAACAAGTCTGACAAAAGAGGCATAAATGTTGACTTTGTCTTCAAACTGCTACATAAAACAAAACAGGTAATTTACGTTGTAAACTACCTGTTTTATTCTTTGAATATCTCTCTATCCTCCTATAGATCAAAGATTAACCTTGCCTGAACCTAATCTTAATACTCCCCTCCGACCTTTGGCACAGAAAGTGAATTACAACTGAAACCAGATGGGAAACAAAACAAATTGGTCATATGTTAAATGCAGGACTAACCAAAAACAATTCTTCTATGAATTTGCACCCTCATACCATTGAGCGGTTTTGTAATCAACACAAAACACTAAAGAGTTATATAGACGACCTTCCACCCGAGGCTATTTATAACAGAATTTCACAGGACAAATTTTCTATCCACGAAACGATTGCTTATCTCACAAGATATCATCATATTTTTATGGATCGTTTAAATCGCATAATTAGCGAAATAAACCCTCAGTTCGATATTTACAAGCCTGATCAGGACCATGAGTTTTCTTTTACCAATGCCAAAACAACAGGATCTCTGATGCACGAAATGTATAGGTTGCGAAATGAACTTTGGTTGAAAATAGAAGAGATGCCTGCAGAAAATTTCGCAAGGGTTGGAACGCATGATGTATTAGGAAGAATGAACGTAAATCAATGGATTGAGTTTTTCCTTTTACATGAGTCCAGTCAGCTATTTAAGATCTTTAAACTCGCCGGAAGTTTTTGGTCTATGGAGCTTGGAAAAAATAATAATGTAATTTATTTGCCGCGTTTATCTGAATATATTGATGAGCTTGCTGTGTAGGTGGAATGATTGGATGAATGAATGAATGAATGAATGAATGAATGAATGAATGAATGGATCATTGGATAAATGAAGATAGGCATTATCAAAGAGATTAATATCTATACTTAAGATCAAGGGATTAACAGTTTTAGCTTGTTAATCCCTTTTTTTTACTCCGATATTTTGATCGTGACCCGGCACTGGCTTCTATTATTCCTTAATTTTTGCTTGTATGTATCTTTTTAAAACTATTTTCGCAGGTTAATAAGTTTCATCAAAATTAAAACTGCAAAAGATGTCGTCAATCTTAATTAAAGCTGCAACTGTAGTTAACGAAGGAAAGCAAACAGTTTCGGATGTATTCATCAAGGATGGTTACATAGAGAAGATCGGATCCTCCTTAAATGTAGCTGCCAGTAAAGAAATAAATGCTGAAGGCAAGATCCTGATTCCGGGATGTATAGACGATCAAGTTCATTTCCGCGAGCCGGGACTTACTCATAAAGCAGAAATTTTTACCGAGAGCAGAGCTGCAGTAGCTGGTGGTATTACCTCGTTTATGGAAATGCCGAATACTGTTCCGAACACTATTACCCAAGAATTGCTTGAAGAGAAATATACTATTGCATCCAAAAGGTCATTAGCCAATTACTCTTTTTTTATGGGAGCAACAAATGATAATATTGAAGAAGTATTAAAAACCGACCCTAGGTCAGTTTGTGGTATTAAGGTGTTCATGGGCTCCTCTACAGGGAATATGTTGGTAGATAACGGCACTGTGCTGGAAAAGATCTTTTCTTCTGCTCCTATTCTAATTGCTACCCATTGTGAGGATGAACAGACTATCAGAAATAATTTTGCAGCTTTTCAGGAGAAATTTGGTGAGAATATCACTCCAGAGATGCATCCTTTAATCAGGAACGCAGAAGCTTGTTATAAATCATCCTCATTAGCAGTAGAATTAGCGAAAAAACACGGAGCAAGATTGCATATCCTGCATATTTCAACCGAAAAAGAGCTGTCTCTTTTTGAGAATACAACACCACTGGCAGAGAAGAAAATAACTGCAGAAGCATGTATCCATCATCTTTGGTTCTCTGATAAAGACTATGCTGAAAAAGGAAACTGGATAAAATGGAATCCAGCTGTTAAGGCAGAAAGTGACCGGGATGCTATTTTAAAAGCAGTTTTAGACGGACGCATTGATGTAATTGCTACCGACCATGCTCCCCATACCATTGAGGAAAAGCAAAAGAGTTACTTGCAAGCACCCTCGGGTGGTCCTCTGGTGCAGCACTCGCTGCTTGCTATGCTTGAGTTTTATAAACAAGGCAAAATTAGTCTGGAAGCCATAGTAGAAAAGATGGCTCATAATCCAGCCATTTGCTTTAACATTAGTAAGAGAGGCTATATCAGAGAAGGTTACTGGGCCGACCTGGTTCTTGCAGATCTCAGTTCTAAAACGGATGTTAATCGAGAGTCAGATCTTTCGAAGTGCGGATGGAGTCCTTTTGATGGTTATACATTTAATTCTGCAATTACCCATACTTTTATATCAGGAAATCTTGTCTACGAACATGGAAGATTTAATGAGTTAGGCAGCGGTAAGCGATTGAGTTTTGAGAGGTAACAAATCGTAATAGATATAAATAAAAAAGTCCCGTTCAGTTTATGTCTGACGGGACTTTTTTATTACATATTATTTAATTACTTAAGTTCTAAAGCGACTACTGAGTGTGCTGGTAATTTTACCTTAAGGACGTCGCCTTTTATGTCGGCGCCTTTGAAGGTAACCGGAACAATTTTGTTAGGATTTTCGAAGGAGTTAAAGTCCTGAAGCTTAGCGGAAGTTAGAATACGGCCACTAACGGTTTTATATTTAGCTCCTTTTACGTTGATAGAAATCTCTTGTGCTGCTTTAGCGTCAATGTTGGTAAGAGTTACGTGAGTAAGTCCGTCCTTGCGTGAAGCAGAACCGCTTACTGCAGGTAGTTTATCATTACCTAAACTATAATTGTTCGTTTTAATAGTAAGTGGCAACCACTCTGCATCCTGGTGTACATTGTACATCTCCAATACATGGTAGGTTGGAGTAAGGATCATCTTCTCTTCATTCGTTAATACAACTGCTTGTAAAACATTAATAGCCTGAGCAAGATTTGCCATTTTGATCCTGTCTGTATGGTTATTAAAGATATTAAGAGTTAAGCCTGCGATCATTGCATCACGAATAGTATTTTGCTGATATAAGAAGCCTGGATTGGTGCCTGGTTCTACATCGTACCATCCTCCCCACTCGTCAACTACTAAGGCGATTTTCTTGTTTGGATCGTACTTGTCCATTATAGCAATGTGTTTGTTCACCAGCTCCTCCATAAAGGAAGCACTTTTCATTGTAGCAAAATACTGCTCTTCTGTGAAATCAGTAGATGGTCCTTTTTTATTCCAGTTTATTACTGAATAATGATGCAGAGCTATTCCCTCCATAAGATTTGAAGGAATATTTTTCATCAGGGTTTCTGTCCAGTTATAGTCAGCTGAATTAGCTCCAGACGCAATTCTGAATAATTTAGTGTTGTTATCCCAGTTTGTCATGAACGTGGAATACTTACGAAATTCGTTTGCATAGTAATCTGGCTTCATGTTTCCACCGCAACCCCAGGCTTCGTTACCAACTCCCCAAAAGGAAACTTTCCAGGGCTGGTTCCTTCCATTTTGTCTTCTGAGTTTAGACATCGGACTTTCACCCGCGAAGTTTACGTACTGTACCCAGTCTGCCAATTCCTGAACCGTCCCCGTGGCAAGATTACCTGCCAGGTAAGGCTCGGTGTTTAACAACTCACACATGTTAAGGAAGTCATGGGTACCGAAGCTGTTGTTTTCAGTAGTCCCACCCCACCAGGTATTAACTATGGAAGGTCTTTGATTTTTAGGTCCAATACCATCCTTCCAGTGGTACGTATCGGCAAAACAGCCGCCCGGCCAGCGTAAATTTGGGATCTTTAATTTTTTCAGCGCATCAACCACGTCAGTACGTATACCATCTTTGTTAGGAATTTTCGTATTGTTTTCGCCCACGTAAAATCCTCCGTAAATACATCTGCCCAAATGTTCTGCAAAGTGACCGTAAATGTGTTTGCTGATCGTTCTGCCACTGGGGCTTGTACTTAACTCGGCTGTGTTTTGTGCCCTGGTGCCTAATGCCATTGAAGAGGATAGCAACAATAAAAGGAGCTTTCTCATTTGTAAATAATAATTGGTTTTAGTAAATAAGTGTTTGTTTGACAGTTATAATTGTAAGCGCTAAGATATGCCTTTTTTTTCCAAAAGCAAGCATAGTTATCATATTTCTATTCCGGCTATTTTACCTATGATTTGAGATAATAGACGATATATCCAATGAGCTCCTTAATGTATTTTTCCCATTTAGATAGCGTATCAGCATTGGGAAGGAAACTGTCAATGGATAAACGCTCATGACCAGCAATGTAGTTACAGGAATATGGAACCACTTCTACACCGGCTTTCTCGAATGTTAGAAGAGATCTTCGCATATGGAAGGCTGAGGTAACTAACAAATATGGAGGGGGAATGTTATTTTTTTTTAATAGCCGCTGAGTGAAAATGGCATTTTCAAGCGTATTTCTGGATTCATTTTCAGTTAATACCTCTTTTGGATCTACCTTAAAGTCTTTAAGTATTTCAGCGGTCCATCGGCTTTCTCTGAATGATTTTGGTAAAAGTACATTTGCATTTCCACCTGTAAAGACCAGGTAACTAACCCTTCCTGAAATTTTTAACCGGGCACCCTGGATAAATCTGTCTGAAGCCCCGTTAAAATAACCTCCTCCATTACGGTCTTCGCTACCATAACCACCTAATACTATTGCTGCATTGTAATGCTTGTTGTCAGGCCTGGTAGTAATGTCCCAAATGCGGGCATAGGAATTTTGAAAGATAGGCAAACTGAAGAAGAGCAGCAGGAAAAACCCGCTTAGCAGAAATCGCTTTTGTAATTTCTTATTGCGAGAAAAGATGGACAGCAAAAATACAAGGACAATCCAGGTAATAGGATAAATGAAGATTACCAAAAGCTTGGATAAAAGAAAAAACATAGTAATTCGATTTCTATGCAAGGATAGTAAATTCTAAAACTTTATCCTTATCACTAAATGAATTACTATGCTAAGCTGAATTTTTAGAACGCTGTATTCATTGCTTTGCTCTCCCAGGTGTTGATATCATCGGCCACCGATCTAAGCTTATTTTTTATAGCCTCATGAGCCTCTGGTCCCAAAGGAAGACGTAGTGGAGGATTTTCACTTCTAACTATTTCTACGATCACGTTTGCACCTTTCTCAGGATCATTAGGTTGTTTGCCAGAATAGCCATTTATTGTTGTAATTAGTTTTCCAGCCACGCTTGCATAATCCTCAATCACGTCAGCCGAGCGTTTAGAAGAATTTCCCGCCCAGCTAGTCCTGAATGGTCCTGGTTCTACAATCGTTACTTTTATATTCAAGTGAGCGGCCTCCAATGCCAAAGCTTCACTAAAGCCTTCAAGCGCAAATTTGCTTGCATTATATAGTCCTAGTCCTGGGGCTGAACGAAATCCTGCCTGCGACGAGATTTGCACGATGTGCCCTCCCTGTTGCTTTCTCATCAGAGGTAAAACCGCCTGGGTTACAGCAAGTGCCCCAAAGAAATTCGTTTCCATTTGCAGTCTTGCTTCTTCCATGCTCACTTCTTCAACAGCTCCAAAAAGGCCATAACCTGCATTATTCACCAATACATCAATTCGACCAAACTTTAAGATTGCGGCGTCAATGACTCCCTTGATTTGTGCATGTTCATTAACATCTAGTAAAACACCATAAGTTTTACCAGGCACCACTTGTGAAAATTCCTCAATTTGTTCTTCTTTTCTTAGAGTACCGATCACTATATCTCCAGACAGCGCTGCTTGCCTTGCAATACTTCTTCCTAAGCCTCCTGAAACTCCTGTTATAAACCAAATTTTCTCCTGATTCATTTTAATTCTTCCTTTTACTTAATTAAAGATCGTTTGAACTTATATAGTTATTAAGGGTTGCTAAATTACCTATCGCATCGCCCATTGTATTGTTGAAATAGGTATAAATAGTTTTACCCTCCTCCTGCCAATCCCGGATATAGTAGGAAAACTCACTAAGAAATTCGTCAGAATAACTGCCGCGATAATTTCCACCAGGTCCATGGAAACGTAAATAAATAAATTCTGCCGGATTATCCGTAAGAAGGTTCGACGATTCTATTTTATCATGTATCACCAGGCTTGATCCAGAGCTCTCCAGTAACTCGGATAGCTCATCATTATACCATGAGGCATTACGGAGTTCCAGTGCTATTTTCCATCCGGTTGCTGTTTCCTGCTCTTGAATAGACCCTAGTAAGGTTTCAAGCTGTCTGAACGCAGCATTTGTAAGGCTGGGAGGAAATTGTACAAGTAAACAGCCCTTCTTTTCCCCAACCTCTGAAATGACCTGCATAAACCTGGCTACGTTTTCCTTGTTGAATGTTAGTCCTTTATTGTGAGTAATATCCCGCCACAACTTGAAGGTAAATTTAAAATCATCAGGAACAGTATCTGCCCACTTCGCAACAGTTTTCGCCATGGGAAGCTTGTAAAAGGAGCTGTTGATCTCTATGCTATTTAATAGCGAGGCATAATAGCATAGTCGGGGTTTGTCCTGATATTCCTCTGGATAGGACATTTTGTTTTTAACTGGTAAAACAAGTCCGCTTGTTCCTGCATAAATATTCTGGGATCGCTTCAAATTCATGCCCCTCGTGATTTCCGTCAAATTAAGTTCAGAATAGGGAACTTAAGGGATAAACATATTGTTTGCGGATTGGTTATTAAAGTAAAAAACTCTTCATGAGAAAAATAGGCTCTATCGTTGCAATTGTTATTGCTCTTATCGTAGTTGGAATTATCTACTACAAGTATTATTACGTCTTTGGTGAAGGCGTGAAATCGGGTGAGTTAAACTACCTTGTGAAAAAGGGGAACGTTTTTAAAACGTACGAGGGTAAGTTGATCCAAAGCGGTTTAAGGGGCGGAGCTGCCGGAAGTATTCAGTCTTATGAATTTCAATTTTCGGTTACTGATGAACATATAGCAGAAGAGTTAATGAAGAATTCTGGAAAGACCTTCGACCTTCATTATAAGGAATATCATAACACTCTCCCATGGCGAGGTTTTACCCGATATATTGTCGATTCTATCTACTCCATGAAAGATCCGGTCGAAATCAATTCTCTGCGATGAATACTCCTGGCCTTTTCTCCTCTGGTTATAAACCAAGCTGGTATTTTAATACTTTTGTGGTATGAACTTTTCTTCGCGTTTGTTAGAGAACGCAGTTAATGAATTCTCGAGACTTCCAGGAGTTGGACAGAAAACCGCCCTGAGGTTAGTGCTTCATCTTTTAAATCAGCCAGTAGCCGATGTTGATCGTTTTAGTGAAGCATTGAAAAAGATGAAGCATGAAATACGGTTCTGTGATACCTGCAGGAATATTTCGGATACGGCAATTTGTGATATATGCAGCAATCCTAAAAGGGACAAGAATTTGGTGTGTGTGGTGGAGGATACGCGGGATGTTATGGCTATTGAAAATACTAATCAATATAATGGGGTTTATCACGTGCTCGGAGGATTGATCTCTCCTATGGATGGAATAGGGCCCTCAGAGCTTAATATTGAATCATTGGTGCAACGCGTGAAAAGCGGCCAATTGCAGGAAGTGATCCTTGCATTAAGCGCTACGATGGAAGGTGATACTACTATATTTTATATTTACAAAAAATTAAAAGAGTTCCCGGTAAAAGTTACAACTATAGCCAGAGGTATTGCTTTTGGTGGCGAAATTGAATATGTAGACGAAATTACTTTAGGAAGATCAATTGCAACCAGGGTTCCTTATGAGAATTCTTTTCTGAAGTAGGTTTGGCTATTAAATAAAAAGCCCCATCACTATTTTTTTGTAACGGGGCTAAAAACAAGAGAACTTACGTTGATTTTCATCACCATTATCTGTAGCTGCCACTCGGCGACTTAAACCTTTCGTTGTTGGGATCCGGCTCGTTCTTCGCCAGCATCTCATTGTACTTTTCGAGCAAATAAATGTATTTATTCATCCAGTAGCTCACGGTATTTGGGTTTGCTTCATCACTTGTATCCCTGGGTGTGAGTTTCGGCTTACCTATATCGGCTCCTGTATTTTCCTTGATTATATTGGGAAGTTCGATAGCAAAATCGTTGGAAAGAACATTACAAATTCTGTGCAGGATGTATGGTCTGATAGATTTTTGCTTGAACCAATTATATAGCGATCGCCTGTTAACGTGCATTTTTCGGGCAACTTCACTAATGCTTAAGTGATTAACCCTAATTAATTCTTCGATTAATTCACCAATATGCATTTCGGATTTCATTTCTCTAAGGTATTTTAATGATAATTGACTAAGTTCTTGTCTCTTGCTTTCGTATTTAAGTAGATCTTTTATATGGTTTGCAGCATGGCATCCAACTCTTCAAAGCGTGAATTGTTACTCCTGTATTCGGGAACTATTTCTTTCATTTTTCTTACCAACTCTGTTTCAGACCCGTACATGTTAATTTCCAGCAGATCACTAATGTTCTCCATCACGAAGTTGTAGGGGTATTCTACAACTTTCGAAATCTTGATCTTTTGATGATAGGTAGGGATAGTTGCCTCCTTTTGGTTCAAAAGTTCTTCATATAACTTTTCGCCTGGTCGCAGTCCTGTATATTCGATTTTAATATCTCTATCAGGTGAAAGGCCGCTCAGGCGTATCATGTTCCTCGCTAGTTCTGAGATTTTAACGGGTTGTCCCATGTCAAAAATAAATATCTCACCTCCCTGTCCCATTGCTGCTGCCTCCAGTACTAATTGCACCGACTCAGGTATAGTCATGAAATATCTGGTGATCTCAGGATGTGTAACGGTTATTGGTCCTCCTTTTTCTATTTGCGCTTTGAATCTTGGAATAACAGATCCATTTGAGCCTAAAACGTTTCCAAATCTGGTGGTGATGAATTTGGTTCCCAAGGTTGTACTTTCACTAAGAAAACGCTCGTCTCCAGTTAGAAGTAGATCATTGACCAGGGAATTAGAAGATTTTTGATTAAGAGCCTGCGTATAGATCTCTGCAAGACGCTTTGATGCTCCCATTACATTGGTGGGATTTACAGCCTTGTCTGTTGAAATCATCACAAATTTTTCAGCCTCGAATTCAACAGCTAGATCAGCCACGTTTTTAGTTCCAAGGACATTTGCCAAAATGGCTTCACTTGGATTGTTCTCCATCATGGGCACATGTTTATAAGCCGCGGCATGAAAGACAATTTCGGGGCGATGAGCCTTAAAAATCTTATAGATCGAGCGGTGATTCTGGACATTGGCCATACATAACACAACTTTCGCCTCTAATTGCTTATCCTCCAGTTCCAACTGTAAATCGTGTAGAGGTGTTTCTGCCTGATCTACAAGGATTATACTGGATGGTTTATATTCTAAAACCTGACGTACGATCTCAGATCCAATAGATCCGGCTGCTCCTGTGATTAAGATACGTTTTCCGGAAATCTCCTGGATGATATTCTTCTTCTTCAGTACTATTGGTTCTCGCTGGAGCAGATCCTCAATTTTTAAATCCTTTATCTGATTCTGCTTTAGCTGCCCATTCAGCCATTGGTCTGCAGGCGGAACTGTTAGGACTTTTATTCCTAATTCCATGCATTCTTCCATTGCCTGACGCGAAGCATATTTGTTGAGACTGTTGCTTATAACGATCATCTCCGAAACATTGTGCTTTTCTTTCAGGTCTGAAATTGCGTAGAAGTTGTATACACGAACTTGTTCAATACGTTTTCCAACCCGGTCCATATCACTATCGATGAAGCCTGCAATTTTATATTTAAACTGTGGATGATTCTCTAGAGCTTGTTTTATTAGAACTGATGCTTTTCCTGCTCCGTAGATCAGGATTGTATGGACATCTTCAGATTTGTCTAATTGTGAGATATTGAAAACCTTTTTTACCCCAGAACGAAGCATCACTAACATACTCGAGGATATAAAAAAATTCAAGACCACTGTCTTTTGAAAAAGTTCGTAGTTGGTACCGGGATTAGTTACCAGTATATAGGGTATGGATACCCAGTAAATGGAACTGCAGATAAGTGACGCTGAGAACACTCTTAAAATGTCTTCGGTATTGGAATACCTTATCATGCCCGTATGTATCTTCATAACAGTGAATACGCCTATTGATAGTATATTATAGGATCCCGTATAAAAAAGGAATTCTTTAGAAAAAATACTTATAAAGTCAACTCTGTGTGTCATCAGAAATGACATGGATAAAGCCCAAAAGATAATTAACTGGTCAATCAATAAGATCAGCCAGCGAGAGTAATTTCTCTCACTAATTCTGTTAATCATAGCGTAGAATTTTTGAAGTTAAAAGCTGGTTCCGGTATATCCGGGATTAGGAATTATTCAAGGATAACGTTCTGTAGCGGTATAAGGGAAAGAAATCTACTTCTTCGTGAGGGTCTATCCCCCTATCATCTAATAAGGTTGCATAGAGCTCTTTGTTCACTACTTGCCTGAGACTATAATAATCAAAGGATAAATTAGAAAAGCCTTTTTTCCAGTCGAACAATGAATCTTCTTTGAAGCCAACCCCCCCACCAAGGTGCAGGTATTTCATTCCTTTCTCCCGGCCAAACTTACTCACTTCATGAATTAAAAATTTTGTTGGAGATTCACGTAGGTAGTCTGTGCGCGTAGCAAGCAGATGTACCTCCAATATTTCATTTGTTAAGCTGATAATTCCGCCACAGATTGGTAGATTTTCTGCATAGACAAGAAATAATCTACTATCAAAATCTGTGGAGTGAATAATGCTGGAAAGATATTCTTTGGAAAAAAGATAGCTATCACAAGCATCTACCCGACGCATGTTCTCCAGATATATTTCACGAAACAGTTGAATGTCTTCATCGCTCTTACCTTCTTTGAGGTAATATCCTTTTTCTTTTATTTTTCGAATATCTACTCTATAAGCTCTTCTATAAGCTCTTTTCTGTTCTTCGTCAGATTTGGTGAGATCAATTGCGATGGTTCTACCATTGGGTGTTAGTCCAGAAAACCTTTGCATCAGTTTGCCTTGATCCAGCAAAGGATGCAGGCGAAGGAAAACAGAAACAAACTTTTGTTCGTGTAGGTATTTGTTAAAAGCTGAGACAAAGTTTTCCAGAAAATCTTCGGGAAGGTCTTTGATATCCTTATTAGAAATTGGGCCGGTATATCCATAAACACAGGTTAGATCAAAGAAAGGCGTTCCGTTAATTGGTCGTTTGACTAAAGGGATGGCAAGGAAGTCGTCAGTTTCATGATATACAAGTAAGAAGGGTTCACCTGTCTGCTCAATTGAATGGTAAAGCCAGGTATGATAGAAATCATATTGAACAGAATTACTTATATACCACTTCCATTCACCTTTTTGATGAAGAGTAATAATTTTTATCATAAGGTTTTAATTATTTTGATAAAGTAATATTGTAGTTAGGGAGGATGAACTGGTTTAGGTCTCTGTTACCAGTGAGGAAGTAGAGGTAGTGATTGAGTTATATGCAGATCTTGATAGAGCCATCTCTATAAAGTCTTCATTTTCACTACATTCTGTAAAGCCAAATTTCTTGTAGATATGTAAAGCCGCGGTATTATACGTGTGCACCTCAAGCGATATCATTTCTAATCTCAGTTCGTTAAAGCCAATTTTAAGGATCTGACTGGTAGCGTCCTTGCCAATGCCCTTGCCCCAATAGGATTTATTGCCAATAAACAAATGAAAAACTCCTTTTGAATTTTCAATGTCCACTATTTGTACATTTCCAATATACTCATGTGTATCTCTCAAGCAAATTGCCCGACGGCATTCATTATCCTTTTTATAGCAGTTTAATAGCCATTTCTCTTCAATCTCGGCTGAGATAGGTTCTTTAGGGCGGAATTTTGTGTATTTCCATATCTCCGGAATGTTTCTCCATTTATATGAAGTACTGGCGTCTTCGATCTTAAGTGCTCTTAAATAAATGTTCGTTTTCATAATAATTGGTTTATGACAGTCACCATTCTTTCCATGTCATCCAAATCGTAACGATGATCAATCGGAAGTGCTATCAGGTTTCTGGAAAGGGTATTTTCGAACATTGAACTGCTCGTCCATTTAAAAACATTAGGCCAAAAAGTAGGCACGAATATTTTTCTCTGAATGAGCTGAGCTTTCAATCCATCTCTAGGCAGTAATAAAGGATAAAGTTGCGGAGCGTCGCCCTCAAAAAATTCAATCGGCAGTTCATTCTTTTCTTGGAGAAATTCATTCAGGAAAGAGAAATTAGCATGCCGTCTTTCTCTGCAATATTCATAGTTGATGGTACCTAATATTTTTTTTGATAGTTCAGACATTTCCTTAAGAGATACGCTTAATAAAGTAGTACTGTGTTCTACATAATCGCCGTATCCGGCTTCAGTACCCATATCAATACTTTTGATAAGGTGTGAAAAGCGATCACATGATACATCTTGCTCCAGTTCTAAACGCCATAAGCTATTCAGCTGAAGGTAAGAGCCATCCGGAACGCCAAAAAACTTACGGCAAGAGTAGAAAGTGTCAATTCGGGGAATTGGATGAGAGAAAAAAGCCTGAGAATTATCGATGATCAGGTTTTTCAACTGATTAGCTAACCGGCTTACTGTTTTTTGCTTTATACCGAAATAGTTGGTATAAACAAAGCAGTCGTCTGGGCTCATTTCAAAGTTAATGACCGGATCAAGATTCCTATCAATATGATAAAATGTGTATTGAAGACCCAGGTCTTTTACTGGCTTAAGCATAGCCTCACAAGTGAAGTATGGTAAGTAGACGTGTTTATAGCTATGGACCTTCAGGATATATTCAAAGGCATTTGTTCCAGTGTTTACTTTTATTAAAGAGGGGTAATATTCCTCTTTTTCAGGAAGTTGAAGCTCAATATATCCCCCCAAAGGTTTTATTGAATGAGTAACGGGATGATCTTGCTGACGTTGTTGCATAAGTGAATGTGTGGTAGAATTTGTACATGGAGTAGGTTAACCCTGATCAGGTTGATACATTCTCTTGTGAACAGGTTGATAGTACTCTTGTAAGTTTGCCGGAACGCGGGATTTGTAGCCTAAAACTTGTCTTAGTTCTTCGCTTAATGATTCACCAAAGTCGTAGCCTAAAGATCTGGGATAATCCAATTGCTGCTTTAAGAAGGGACGAGTGAAGCTTAAGGTTAATACGCGGCGAAGCTTATCAGTGGTATTGGTACCCGCAGCATGCCATAAATTTGAATCAAATAGTATAATGCTGCCTTTTTTTGCTACAGCCCGATCTGCCTTCGCGTAGAACGCTTCCGGATCTGGTTTTTCATCCACCTTGTGAGAACCAGTGAGCATATAGGTTGCTCCATTCTCTTCAGTGAAATCGTCCAGGAGAACCATCATTTGTACCATAAGTTTCACATCGCCCATAAAGCTCCTTATGTCGCGGTGGATATTTTGAACGTAAGGGGTATTCCCTTTTGCATTCATCACTCCTCCAAAAGCGTTTACGACATAATTGCCTTTGAGAAACTGCTTCATTTCCTGATCACAAAACATCTGGCCGAGGAACTTCAAACCAAAACCCTCACTGTCGATGAGGTGATGCAGAGTTCCTTCCATATTAATGGAAATACCGTTCTTTACCTGAACCTGTCGTCTTACCTCGTAAGCTCTTATAAGGTCTTCGTTTATTTCGTCAACAAATGTTTCGTCTAAAGCATTTTCATAGACTATCCATCCGTATTCGTTAATTGCCTTTGTGAAATCAATCAGAGAAGCTTCTCCATATTTAAATTTGTTTTTCATGATATAGTGTATTGTAAGTTTGGAAAAAGCGGGTTACTCTGTAGGTTCTGCTGTTTCAGCTATTCTGCTGCGGTATAAGGGAAAGAAACCTTGTTTTAACCGGGCCGCTCCCTTCTCTTCGACCAACGCATTGTATGCGTTATTGTCTGCTATGAATCGCCAGGTATAGTCGTCGAGGGTAGTTTTTGTAAAAGACGCTTTAAATTTAAAAAGAGAATCTTCTTGCCCTCCTACTCCCCCGCCCATATGGTAGTACCGGGCTCCTATCCTGCGTCCAAGCAAGCTTACCTCGTCTGTAATAAATTTGCTTGGCGACTCTTTCAAGTAGTCTATACTCGTGGCTGAAAGATGTTGCCTTATAATATCCTTTGAATGTAGAAGAAGAGCACCTCCTGTCGGAATCCCCTGATCATAAACCATCATCAGTGTACTAGTCTCTTGATTTAATTCAAGAAGGTTCGCGAAGTACTCTTCCTTGAAAAAGTAACTTCCTGAGGCACCTACCCTTAACATATTCTCCGTATACATTTCAGCAAATTGTCGGATTGCCTTTCGGTCACTACTTTCTACCACCTTATAATTTCTGGATTTCAGACTTCTGACCTGTTTAGCAAGTCGTTTATCATAGCCCTCTATTTGATCTTGGTATGGGACAGTAAGGTCGACGTATAATGTTTTCCCGTTTTCGTAGATTCCTCCAAACCTACTTAGCAGAAGGCGTTGATTAATAAAAGGATGCAGGCGCGAGAAAACGCTTATACAGTTTTCCTTGGTCATGAAGTCCATAAAGGAATCCTTAAATTCCTGCAAGAGGCCCTCTGAAAGGTTCTCAAATCTTTCGTTAGATACAGGGCCTGCATATCCATACACTGAAGTAAGGTCATACAATGTCGAATCGGGAATCCTGCGTTTAATTAGCGGAAGCGCTATGAACAAATGGCCTTTTTGCAAAACAAAGAGCACAGGCTCGCCGCTAGGGTCTATGTCATGATACTCCCAAAGGTGGTACGCATCGTAACTAATGGCCCTTTTGATAAAATGATTCCAGTGTTGTTTCTCCTTAATGGTTAGAAAAGTGTTCATGGGTTTAGTGATGTGAATTGTCTGGTGGCTATTAAATGAGTTCCATTATCTTAAGCATTTGCTTATTGACTAGTTGAACATCAAATTTTTCTTCAGCATACTTTCTTCCATTGATGCCGAATTTTACTATATCGTTGGGATTAAGTATAAAATACTCCATTTTAGCAACAAGGGATGGGATATCCTTAACAGGCACAAGAAAACCATTGGTAGCTCCTGCTTTTATGTTAACTGTTTCTCTGCAGCCAACAGAATCGCTGGTAATTACCGCGCGGCCCATGGCTAGTGCTTCAAGAATGCATCTTGGTACCCCCTCTCCGTAATATGAAGGTAGAACCACTACTGAAGTTCTTTTTATGTGCGGTCTTATATCATTTACCTGGCCTATGTAGTCAAGTACTCCTGAAGTTTTTATTTCCTCAAAAAGAGACTTATCAATAGAATCGATATTATTGTCGTACGAGCCTACCAGCTTAAATCTAATTTGGGGGAACTGGCTTCTTATTGCTTTAGCCGCCTTGTAGTACTCGTTAATTCCTTTAGCATTGATAAGACGGGCAATCATAACAAAACTGATGTTATGGGAGTCCGGAACAGAATAGTCGTAATGACTCAAGTCCACTCCTGAACCATTAACGACAAAAGCCTTGCTATTCTCATCTATAATTCTCTGATTAAGCAGTGTTTTATAGTCATCTTTGTTCTGGAGGATTAAATGAATTTTGTTCCGTTTATCCAAGCTCTTTCTTAGGAGAGCACGTGTTATTTTTTTAACGATAGTATTTTTGGATTGACTGTCAGCAAAGTTGTACCCCAGTCCGCTCAACATTGGTGCAACGAGTTTTACCCGGCAAAAATTGGCTACTAATGATCCATATATTACTGGCTTCAAGGTATAGGGGAAAAATACGTCTGGCTTCAAAGAATGGATAACTTTGAAAAGTTTAAGGATATACTTCAAGTCTGAGAACACCGAGACATTACTGCCATTAAGACTTGTTTCGATGATAGTTACCCCAAAGCTTTCTAGTTTTTTCCTGATAAATTCCTGCGCTATGACAGGTGTAAAAACATATACCTTGTTATTCAAGGACATTGCTTCTATTAGTTTGCCTCTAAACTCAAGTATTGTTCTAGGTGTGTCGCAAGCAATGAGTACTCGTTTTGCATTCATAAGCTGATGGGTTAAATAATAACGGGTGCATTTCTGTAAGTTCGGGTCAAGTTTAATCCGGTATTGGAAAAGAAGGATGTTGGTCAGTAGAACGGGAAAGCTTTAGCCTTCCGTTAGAAAAATGAAATGTAATAATTACTCTCTACTATAATGGTTAAAACTCTCAAAGCCACGCGAAGTGCTTTGAGAGTTTTAAATAGTAAGCATATTTAAATATGCTTACTATTTTGGGCCTGCGCCTGCCTGTACCACTGAAGGTACTTGGTCTACTGGAATAACACTTGAACTGTATGCGTAAATGGAGGATGGCGTCCAGGAAGAAGCGGGCGTTGTGATTCTATTTGGCCCCGAGTTTACAAATCTATTAGTATTTATATTGCTTAAATAGCCCGGTTTTGCACCAGCGTCAGTTCGGATTGGAGTGGATACTTTCTCAAAGAAGTTCTTTTCGACATCCACAATCGCTCCCATAGAAGAGAGTATACCGTAGCCATTCACATTTCTAATGTAGTTATTAAACACATGTACGGTACCGAACCTTACCCTAGGCTGTCGTTCTGTGGCGTTGTAGAAGTAGTTCTTGTATAGGCTAACTTTTGAATGGCCGATATCCTCAACATCCCCATCGTCAGCACCAATCAAAACTGGTTTATAGCTATCGTGAAGCTTATTCCATGATAGCGTGATATAGTTTGACCTGTGGGAAATGTCAATTAACCCGTCATAATATTCCCAATTTAAAACACTTCTATTGGCAGATAAATCACAATGGTCCACCCATATATGGTGTGATGACTTTATGTTGATGCAATCATCATCGTTAATATTTATAACATTCTTGATTGTTAAGTTCTGAATAATAACATTTGATGCATTATAAATTCTGAAACCAAAGCCTTCGCATGTTGCTCCCTTTAATCCAATAATGGACTTGTTTGATTTAACGCTTATGCTACCCATTCCAAATAACCTTCCAGAAACTTTGATTGTCATTGGAGTATTTGATTCGACAGCTCTTTTTAGAGTCGAGAAAGAACTAACTGTTACTATTGCCCCCCCCTGGCCTCCTGTTGTCTTACCACTAACATTGGCGTAGCCAATAAGGTTTGAAAGGGCTAAAGGCTCAGCCGAAGTATCAGTGTTATTGGTTGGTTGAGAAACCGGATCACTACTAATTACATAAGTATACTTCCTTCCGTTTATTCGCGGATCTGTATTGTCAGATGAAGAAAAATAAAGATCTGAACGCCAATGGCTAAAACGACCTTTACCATCTGATACTATTTCGGTATGCCTGGAGTGTGACGGCCCAAGTTCAACTCCATTCTCAAAAATTCTAATGGTTGATTTTGAACGATTCAGATCTGAATCCCCGTCGACTTCCAAATTCAAATTATACAGTTGATAGCTATTGCCTTGTTTAATAGCACCTGAAACATCCAGCACATTCACTTGAGTTGGCGGTAGCAGAAGAGTACTTGCTGTCGCTGCACTTACAGTCCCGGATTGAATCTCTACTAAAGCCGGATTTTCTTCCATTTGAGGATCCTTGCTGCATTTAGAAAACAGCAGAATTGCCGATAATAAAAAGAAATTACTACTCTTAATTCTAAAGCTCATCTTTTTGTACAACATAATTTAAAACTTTATAAATGGTTATTTGTATCGCCGATCTTAAAGAGAGGTTAAACAATTGTGCCATTGCTATAAAGATTTTCATTATGTGCAATAATATGAGTTGCCGAAGGCGTATATCTGTGTAATGTGGGTACTTTTTCCCTATTGTGATTCTACCTCTTCGTTGTTAGTAGTTAAGGGGTGTAGAAAACTCTCGCAGGCTGCTGAACTATTAGACGTTGAAACATCAGAAGGATTTTATACTAAAAGATTTTAGAAATTGTTCTCCCCATATCAGAAACATTAAAAACTTTCAAAGCCGCCTGAAGGCAGCTTTGAAAGTTTAAGCAAAATAATGATCTGGACTCTTTTACACCGAAGACTAGTTTCTTGGGCCTGCTCCTGCCAATACCAACGAAGGTACTTGGTCGACCGCAATTACTGCAGCACTATAGGAGTAAATTGAAGCGGGAGTCCAAGTTGATGTCGAAGTTGTAATTTTGTTGGAGCCGGAGCTTACAAACTTATTTGTACTCAAGTTGCTAATATAGCCAGGTTTCGCACCAACGTCAGTTCTGATAGGGGTAGATACACCTTCGAAATAGTTTTTTTCTACTGCAACAGTTGCTCCCATGGATGAAAGAACTCCATATCCGCTCACGTTTTTCATATAGTTATTGAAAACATGTACGTAGCCAAATCGTACTCTCGGATTTCTTTCAGAAACATTATATATATAATTTTTGTACAATGTAACCCTGTTGCGTCCAACGTCTCCAGTATTTGAGTCATCGGCACCAATTAAAACAGGCTTGTTACTATCATGAAGTTTATTCCATGAGATAGTGATATAATCAGATTGTCTTGAAATATCGATTAAACCGTCATAATACTCCCAGTCGGAATGGGTTCTGTCAGCATAAAGATCACAATGGTCAACCCAAACGTGATTGCCATTTTTAATATTAATGCAGTCATCATCATTTCTGTTTACTACGTATCTTATGGTTAGATTTTGAAAGATGATATTAGAAACATCATAAACTCTAAATCCGAAACCTTCGCAGGTACCCCCGTTTACGCCAATAATAGTTTTATTAGACTTCACATACAAGCTCCCAGTTCCAGTGATTTTTCCTGCCACTTTTATAATAAGTGTAGCGGAAGATTCTGCTGCGCTTTTTAATGCAGAGAATGAGGTAACTGTAATAGTTGAACCTCCCTGTCCACCAGTAGTTTTACCACCAACATTAGCATATCCAATTAAATTTGATAACGATAATGCATCTGGGGTTGACGGGGTCTGGGTTGTTGGAGCAGCTGTCGTTAACGACCCACTTGTTGTTAGGAAAGTGTATTTCTTTCCGTTCGTGGTTGGATTTGAATTGTCAGAAGCTGAGAAGTATAGATCTGTTCCCCAATGACTAAATCTACCCTTTCCTGAGGTTCTAATGTCTGTGTGTGGAGTGTGTGCTGGCCCTATTTCAACACCATTTTCAAAAATCCTTACAGTGGAAGCAGTAGCGTTAGTGCCGGAATCTCCGGTTACCCCAAATGCAACACTTCTAATTCTCCAGGCATAGCCTCCGTCAGAAGTTGCTTTAGTAGCGTCAATAGGTTGCGGAACTGTAGTAGTTGCAGAAGTTGCCGCGATTGTTTGCGCTGATATAGGTTCTGTTTCTGAAGTATAAACCTGTTCATCCTTTTTACACTGACTGAACAATAAAGCTGCAGCTATTAGAACTGTCATTGACCCCTTACTCTTTAAATTACTCATATTTTTCATACTGTTTAAAAAAAATTACACTCCTTCTAACGGGGTAATCTTTAGTTAGGATACGCACCTGCACAGTATGAAAATCAGTTTTTTTTTTTAAGATCGTGCTATTAGGACTTTCGGTTTTTTTAGTTGTTTCTTGTGTTAATAAACCTTGATTGTTGCTCTTTAAATTAGGTGTTACCTTTTTTAACTATAGTGACATAATTAGTTCTTCGAACGTTGAACGTCTAAACAGATAATTAAGGTTTATGCAAGCACAAATTGCGCTATTTTCTTTATTTTTTTTTCAGAAAAACAAAACAGCGAAATTTCTTCTCGCATTAGCTAGTACGTGTTGCACACTATTTTGGTAGAAAGTCACGCGGTTGTCATTATTATTTCATGTATATGTCATCATTTTTACTAAGATTTCTTAAAAAGTGCTTTTTGTCTAAAAAACCTCTTTTTTTTCTTTGAAAATCGATAATTCTTTTGTATGAAAATCTGGGGAAAAAATCAACATTGTGCTGAATTAATGACCAGGATAGTCAGAAAAACTGCTTTTACTCGGTCTTTGCAAGTTCTAAATCCTTTTCTTGAGCGTAGTAATAGTCATTAAACCAAGTAATGAAGGCTTTTATTCCTTGTTTAATGGATGTCTTCGCTTCATAACCGAACGTTGCTTCCAAATTCCTGATGTCTGCCCAGGTTGACGAAACATCACCTTTCTGCATAGGGAGATAATTCTTCTTCGCCTTTCGACCTGTTGCATCTTCTAATTCTGTGATAAAATCAAGGAGCTTTACAGGTTCACCTCTACCAATATTTAATAGTTGGTAAGGCGCGGGTGAGGAAGCAGGGTCAGGGTGGTAACCATCCCATTCTATAGTAGCTTTTGCAGGGCTATCCACAACCTTCACAATTCCTTCTATTATATCATCTATATAAGTAAAATCACGACTAAGTTCTCCGTTGTTAAATACGTCAATTGCTTTACCTTCCAGAATCGCTTTAGTGAATAAGTAGAGGGCCATGTCTGGCCTTCCCCACGGGCCGTAGACTGTGAAAAAACGAAGGCCAGTAGTAGGTATGTTAAACAGATTACTATATGCGTGTGCCATTAGCTCATTACTTTTTTTAGAAGCTGCATAAAGAGATACCGGATGATCTACGTTGTGAGTAACAGAAAATGGCATTCTTTTATTCAATCCGTAAACACTTGAAGAACTTGCATATAATAAGTTCTTAATGCTATGGATTCGGCAGTTTTCAAGTATATTAAGGAAGCCGCTGATATTAGAGTCGATGTAAGCCTGAGGGTTTTTAAGGCTATAGCGAACTCCGGCTTGAGCAGCTAAATTGATCACAACGTCAAATCCATGTTTATTAAACAGTTCATTTAATCCTTCCTTGTCATTTAGGTCAAGTTTGTAGAATTTGTAACCCGGATATTTTGTGCTTTGTACCGCTTGCCCATAGAGTATTCTTATTTTTTTAATTCCCGAATTTGCAAGTCGGGAGTACTTCAAGTTTACGTCGTAGTAGTCGTTGATATTATCGATACCGACTACCTCATCGCCACGGTCCAATAAACGCAGTGCTAGGTGATAGCCGATGAATCCTGCTGTCCCTGTAATTAGAATTTTCATAGCTTCTATAGATATATTACTAAAATTGAATTGGCTAGTTCGTGGTTAAAGATCAAGGATAGCAGGAGAACATATTAATTCTCCTCTATCCTTTCTTGACCTTTTGGATGAAGGACCTTCTTCATGGAAAAGTATGGCATCGCCCTGGTTTCCTTCCAGGGCAGATGCCTCTACCTACACCTATGAAGGAGATGCTCCTTAAATTCTTGTTGAATGATTCTTATTGAAAATGTTTCCTTTTATTTAGATACCGGAGAATCGTAACTATTCTTGTGATGTAAGCTTAGCGGGCCTTAGCACCCACTCTGCAACTATGCTAGTTGTTTTAATAAGAGGTCTTCAGTTTTGTAATCTTGAATCAGGTTCAACCAGTCTAACATTACTTTTTCTTCAGCAAAATTGGTGCTTATGAACTTGCGGCCATTGTTGCCAAGGACAAAGCGTCGGGCTGGTGGCATTTGCATCACCTCAAGCATTTTCGCTGCAAGGTCCTCTGGGTCTGATGGTAGTGATAAGAAGCCACATTCAGCTTCTGTCAAAAGCTCATTATTTCCATCTATATTAGTAGCTACTATTGGTTTACCATAGGCCATAGCTTCCAGAATTCCGTTTGGCATTCCTTCAGAATATGAGGATAAAACAAAAGCATCGCCAGTTTTGAGATAATCAGTTGCATTGGGTCTAAATCCAAGCAATCGGACGTTATTTTCGATTCCCAGCTCCTCGATCATCTTAAATGGCCATTCCTGGTCGTCATATCTCCCGAGAATATCTACCCTAAAATTGTGATCCTTCAGACGGGATACAGCTTTAAATAGAGTTGGGTAGTCCTTGTTGTATTTAAAATGACCGATACAAATCCAAACAAAAGTTTTATCGTGGTTTTCCGCTTCGGGTGAATTCCATTCAGGAATAGTTATTCCGTTGTATATCACTATCCCGGGCTTATTTACCAGTCTTTTGTTTTCGAAATTAAATTTTGATGCCTTGGAATTGTATACTATAATATCATCAAGAACGGAGGTGAGTTTAAATGGAATATACCACTTAGGTTTAATTACGGAAATACGAATAGTAGAAACAAGTTTAAATCCCAGGAATAGTTTAAGGATCCTCGCAAAGATAATCGCAATAAACATGAATGCAACTACAATCTCCGCCCGAAACAATCTTACAGCCTTATAAAGCATTCTAACATTCGATGTAAAACGCCCCGGCCAATTGTCCAAAAGGAGCACTTTTATTCCTTCTTCCTCCAGCTTTAAATGTTGAAATTGATGAATAGGTTTAAGTGAAATTATCATTACATTAAACTGCTTGCTATTTAAGAATCTCGCAACTTTTATAAGCTGCGTTTCTGCACCACCTTTCGTTAGGCTTGGTGTTATAAATAGAACTCGAGATTTCATAAGTTGATAGATTTAGACAAACTGGTTATTGTTAGCTGCGCTCTGTATAAAGTTTGCATCTAAAGAGCCCTCCTTCTGCTGTTTAAGCCATTGTGAAAGAACCAGTAGTTTCCATATCTGGGGATATCGGTTCCACTTTCCCGTCATATGCTCCTTAATAATTTCTTCTGTTCTTTGTATATTAATGCCTGGTATATTTTGTAGTTCCTTATTAGACAGGTTATCAAGCACGTACTCTTTTAGCTCGTTTCTAAACCACTCTTTAAAAGGCATAGTGAAGCCAGCTTTTGGCCTATCAAATATTTTCGCTGGCACGTGTTGGTATAGAAGGTCTTTGAGAATTCGTTTCTGGACTTTTCCATTGTATTTATATTCAAGAGGCAAGCTTCTTGCGAATTCGATAACCCGGTAATCCATTAATGGAGAACGTGATTCTAAAGAAAATGCCATCGAGGCTCTATCCACCTTAGTGTTTATATCGCCGTTTAGGTAAGTTTTAATGTCAAAGTCAGCCAGGTTCTCTACAAGGGGTTTCGATTTATTCATGAGAAGTGTGGTAAACGGAGAGTTCAAACCCGCTTCCTGAAACTTTACCCACGAATTTTCCATTCCGCCAAACATCTTTTTGTAAAGCGTATTTAAGTCTTTCACTGATATACCCATCCCAACAAGTTTATGGACATAGTTAGGTGACATCCGGGCGGTCGATCCAATAAGATGCCTAACAACAAGAGGTAAAGTGAAAATCGGACTTACCATCTTAAACCATTTATATCGTGAATATCCTATAAATCCCTCATCGCCTGCATCTCCACTTAAAGCGACTGTTACTCGTTGACGAGTGTACTTGCTCAATAGCAATGAGGGAATAGCACTTGAGTCGGCAAATGGCTCATCATAGTATTGTCCAAAATTTTTTATCAGATTAATGCCTTCGTTATAGTTGCAATCAATTGTATTATGTTGTGTTCCTAAATGGTCTGCTACTTGCTTTGCATAAGGGCTCTCATCAAAACCTTGCTCATGAAACTTAATTGAAAAAGTCTGAAGATTACTGGTATTCTTAGTAGCCAGAGCTGTTATAAGAGAAGAATCTACTCCACCTGAAAGAAAAACTCCGAGAGGGACATCTGCAAACATCCGGATTTTTACCGCGTCAAGAAGTAACTCCGACAGTTCTTCCTTCGCCTGATTATAAGTGCCACTAAACCGCGAAGAGGGACTCTGTTCCAAATCCCAGTATTTTTGCATCAGAAATTCCCCCGTCTGTAAATTATAGGTAAAGGAATGAGCTGCAGGTAATTTTTTTACTTCCTTCCAAATTGATCTTGGCTCTGGTATATAACCCCAAATATAGTACTCATTGATAGCCTGGGTATCTACGGTTAAATTTCGGGCGATCTTAATTTGTGAGGGCTGGCTCGCAAACTCAAAATCTACTCCATTATGATAATAGTATAAGGGCTTTTTACCAAAGCGATCCCTTGCTCCAAACAGAGTTTTTGTTTTCGAATTGTAAATTACAAAGGCAAACATTCCGTTGAAATGATGCAGGCATTCGGGTCCAAACGCCAGATATGCAGCACAAATCACTTCGGTATCTGATGTTGTTTGGAATTTATAGCCTTTGTTCGCAAGTGTGTTTCTGATATCTTGATAATTATAGATTTCACCGTTGAAGACAATAGATAAATGTTCAAAAATAAAGGGTTGATTGGATCGGTAGTCCAGGTCAATAATGGCGAGGCGATTATGCCCAAGGATAATATCTTCAGTATGGTGTATACCGGAGTAATCAGGTCCGCGAAAGTTGATTCGGGCCATTTTTTCTTTTAATATCTCCAACGTATGAATGGTAGTTGAGCCGTAGATTCCGCACATAGGATTTATAGGTAGGTGAATTTTATAGTAGAACTAATAAGTTGAAACGGGTGGAAAATCAATCGCGCCATTCAGCGGCGATTTTTGGGCTTAACGGAAGGCCGTTTAAGGCGGTGGGTACAAGACTTTCGTACATCTTGACGACTTTATGTACACCGAATTTTGCACTAACATCTGCTTTAATTGATTGAATATCCCAATCATTTTCAATGGCAAGTATGATCTTTTTCTTAAAACCCTCTAAGTCGTTTTGACTAACGACATAGCCGTTAAAACCATGTTCTATCATAGCAGAGATTCCACTAACTTTAAAACTGACAACTGGTACGCCAACAGAAAGAGCTTCTAGTACAACATTAGGAAATCCTTCTGAAAATGAAGGTAGAACTAAGACATCATGTTCAGAGATCACTTGCTGTACATTCTTTATCATTCCCAGTAACGTTATCCGATCTTCAAGATTTAGTTCTTTTATCTTTTTTTGCAAAGAGTCTTTCAGAGGCCCATCTCCAGCAATACTCAGGGTATATTCTTCTGGTAAATTCTTTATTATATCGATCAGGCGGAAAAGTCCTTTTTCGGTAGATAGCCGCCCCACTGCTATTAGTTTTCGTCCATTTAAACCTCCACTTGATCTCCTGATAGGTGTTGCAAGTACCGGATTTGGAATAATGGTCAGTTTCTTCGAAGGGATCCTGTATTTCCGGGAAAGGGACCGTTTGATTTCTTCGGATTGACATATTCCCCACCCTATTCTTTTATAAGCCAGAGAAAGGAATTTATCCCAGAAAAAGTCTTTAAAGGATCCTTGCTTTGCATGTTCTTCGGGAACGTTAGCCTCTCTTCCTATTAATAAAGGTATAGGGGCAAATACCGAAACCATAGCCATTAAAATATTTAAATGTGAGCCGTTTGAAAATATGGCGGAAGGTCTCTCTTCTTTAATTAACTTACATAATTTGAAAAACGCCTTCGAAGCCCTTTGAGATTTAAGATAGATAATCGAAACATCCTTTAAATTAGTAGAGAAGAAAGGGCGAGAAGCGTCAAGAAGTACTAAACTTACTTCAAATTTAGATTTGTCGAAGTATTGCGAAAGAATCCAGTATACTCTTTCTGCACCGCCTGCCCTTGCATGGCTCATCATGAACCAAACTTTGCATTTCATAGATATAATAATAATTATGGTGTTTGGAGAGATAAATTGGTTAGTCCCCTTAATTGAGTATGTTTTTTATCAATGTTACAAATGCCTCGCCGTCTGCTACGGTTTTTCGATAAAGTTCTTGCCCATTTTGGGCTATTTTTTTTATGTCTTTATAGTGATCAAGAGAATATTCCACTAATGGTTGGAGGTCATTTAATTTCCATGATACGGGCAAATAAGTTTCGTTCTCTTTATATACATTTGGATAGGTTATTAAATGGTCCATTCTTGGTTTAATTAATAGCGAACCCGAAATGAAACTTTCGAAATCCCGATAGCAAATCTCTCCCCAACCAAATGGACTTATGCAGATTTTCGATTGTCGTAACTCTTTCAGATAGCGTTTTTTACTTACCGGAAGCCCAGTCAACTTATTTCTCTCTATAGAATTAATTAGTTCCATAACGAAAGTGCGTTGCCTGGCTATTTCGCTGCCATTGCTTTTAGGGATAGAGCCACGAAAAGTCAGGTCAAACGTTCTATCAATATCAACTGGATGATATTTATTAGGGTAAATTGAATAGCTTAGGTAATTACTTAATCTATTCATTTTATAGCCGAAATATCTATAATCCTTCAATCCGATATTCCATCCGAGCTTTATCTTATATAATTGAAGCGGATGACATGGATCGAAAGTGTTTTCTTTATCAGAAGCACTAGTTTCAATCCAGGTTCTCAATTTCTCAGGTTTGCAGTAGATATTCAGATCTTTGTGAAGTTGCTTTTTCACAAAAGCATCCACGAGGTGTATGATCGGAAAATCGGAAGAGCCAGTCGAATCTGCTGTATCAAACCAAATCAATTTGCCAACGTACCTTTTCATTTCGGTTAAGTAATTCATCAAGGACGCTTCGTTCTGGGAACTACGGAAAGCGATATTTTGCCAACCTTTATCGAAGTAACGGGAATGAATAAAAAGATAATCTATATTTTTAAGCTCCTTTTTAGTATGATCATAGCAAAAGCGGACATCAATACCATGGTCTTTTAATTTTTTTTTCCAACGATATAATGGGTGGCTATCTGACTTGTATTTATAGTCAGGCCAATCTAAAAAGTAAAGTTTTTTCATCGTCTAATGCTATCGGACGAACATGATCTTTTTTATTGTCATTAATATGATCGTGAAATCTATCCACAGATTGTTCTTTTCGATGTAGCTTAAGTTTTTTAATAGCTTGGCCGGGATAATTTCTTTTATATAAAAGCTTTCTGGATCTGAGGATTTAGCAAGAAGATCACTTTCATTTCTGAATTCAATGGAAGCCCAATCCGTTAATCCAGGTTTTACCATGAGCACCCTTTGTTGTTCATCGTTGTAAAGATTAACATACTTCCTAACCTCTGGTCTGGGACCGACAATGCTCATCTCCCCCTTAAGAATATTAAATAATTGAGGTAATTCGTCAATCTTGTACTTCCGTAACCAGTATCCCGCTTTAGTGATTCTGTTGTCGCGGCTTCCGATTGTGATTTGAATCTTATCAGAGTTGTTAACCCGCATGGTACGGAATTTAAGAAGCTTAAAATCATTTCCATGTTGGCCAACCCGCGTCTGCTTAAAAATCACTGGCCCTTTTGAATCAGCAATAATTATGATTGCTATAACAATTAAAATTGGTGAAAGAAGCAGGAGAGCAAAGCCTGATGCTATTAGATCAAATACTCTTTTCATAGTTTTTTGTCAGATAAGCAGGGTTTGAGATTTTTTCCATCTCGAATTCCCTTTCTACTTCCTCAATTACGGTGTTGATAATAAAATTAATTTCTTCTCCTTTTAGTTGAGGGTAGATAGGAAGGGAAATTTCACAAGAGTATTGGAGATAGGCATTGGGACAATCCTCCATCAAATAACCCAGACTTTTAAATATGGATAACATTGGCAGGGGTATAAAGTGAACATTGACCACTATTCCTTTATCCATTATTCGTTGAATAATACTGTCTCTCTGCTGTTCGCTCACATTTATTATTCTTAATGGGAAAATGTGGTAGGAACTTTCTCTTTTTTTGTCCGAAAGTATTGGTTGAATATACCAGTCCCTGTTTTTGAATGCATCGTTGTATCTATGCGCAATGATTTTTCGTAGCTCAAAAAGAAAGTTTTCGTATTGCCTGATTTGTGCTAGACCTATTGCCGCACAGATATCGGGCATATTAATTTTTAAACCAGCGTACAAAACATCATACCGCCAACCGCCACCATTATTCTTAGTAAAAGCATCTTTGTTTTGACCGTTTAATGAAAAAACTTTTAAAAAGCGATATTCTTCTTCGATATTAAAATGACAAGGGAGATTTAAGCAAACGCATCCGCCTTCTGCTGTTGTAAGGTTTTTGACAGCGTGAAAAGAGAAGATACTAATATCTGACTGCAAAGAGGCTGGTAATCCATCTACCTTAGCCCCAATAGAATGTGCAGCATCAGCAATTAATAAGATTCGTCCTAAACGCCACTGTTTCTCTGTTTCTGGATTAAATAGTTTCTTGACTTCCGGTGATTGTATGATAGACCTTAAAGCCCCATAGTTGCATGGTAAGCCGGCTATATCTACTGCAATGATTGCTTTCGTACGGGGAGTTATAGCTTTTTTTACTTCCTCAGGATCGATAGTTAAGTCATCAAGGATGTCAACAATTACCGGCTTTGCACCGCAATGAATTACACTTAGTGCAGTGGCGCAGTATGTATAAGCTGGCAAAATTACTTCATCGCCTTCTTTCAATCCGAACCATTTCAGCGTTAAACAAGCACCTGAAGACCACGAATTTACACAAACTGCCGCTTGTGTTTTTGTTAGTTTGGTCATCTCCAGCTCAAGCTGTTTCACTTTAGGTCCTGTTGTAATCCAATTTGATTGCAACGTGTCTACAACTTCATCTATAACATGTTTGTCAATAAACGGGGGAGAAAAGGGAATCTTCATCATTTTAGTCTTTTTATAGGTATATATCACTCGTGTTCCTTGTTTAGATCCACGGATTATCAATATGCCCTCGTTAGAAAATCGTTAATTATTATCAGGTCTTTCAGACCAGAGCCTCATTGCTCTGAATTTTTGATAGGTGCAAAACGCTGAAGTATAAGAAAAGAATAGGTCCACTTCCTGCGAGAAGGGATTCGTTATGAAAACATGAATTTACAGATATGGCCATTAGCGAAAAGCAAAGAGCTGCCAACAAAGCGTTGTCTGGATCTTTTAAGCCTTTTATCACCTTAATAAATATCTTAAAAACGTTCTGATAGATGAGGAATAACAACAGACTTCCAATTACAATTCCTAAATATGTAATAAACATTAAATAGCCGTTATGGGAAGTGACCAGCCCAGTCTCTCCTATCCGAAATGCCGGGTTATGTATAGCTACCTGGTTCCAGGTTTTGCCAGAGAAAGCAATTCCTAAAGGGTAGTCTTCTATTATTTTCAAATTTTCTATCGTTAGAGACGAACGGTTTTCGTTTATCTTGTTACTATTCTTGGCTAGAATATTCTGTTGTCTACCAGTTGACAGTGCTGCAATTTCAGATTTTAATACAACAGCAATGCACAGTAGCGAGCCAATTATTAAAACAGTTTTGAACCGGAAGTAGAGTAACCAGAATAGCCCCACAGCTAAAGCAAATACTAGAAATGCCGATCTATTCATCCCTAGAAGAAGAAGTGTTAACGCCGAGGTAAAAACTATTGCCTGAAATAGTATTGCCCTTTTATATACAGCAGATGCTACTACCGCAAAAGTTGTTAAAGCTGCAATTTGAAATCCAAATGAAAATATCCAGGGTGTTATGCCTGACGGTGATTGTTGTACGGGTTCTCCAACAAGAAGGGAACGAAGGACAATGATCTTTGCTGGTTCGACATGGTTTGCCACCATTATTAATGCGGATAAGACTAGTAGCGCAAAGAAAATCCGTATTGATAATTTCAATCTCTCTTTACTCTCTCCAATGAAGTAGTTAAAATATAGCGAGCAAGAAACGGTGATTATCATGAAGACGCTAAATGCTTTTACACTTTCCAATGCAAACAAGTGTAAAAGCATTGCTGTAATGAGAAAAACAAAAGTCTCCCGTATGTATATAAACTTGTAATCCTTCTGCCGGAAAAGAAAAACCAAAGGTAAGGCAAACGCTATGGGGGAAGGAATTCTTATGAGATTAGTCATAAAGATATTGAATGTCAAAGTGTAGAGATACAGAAACATCAACAGGGGAATGAGAAATTTCTTAAACATGACTGAGGATTAAATTTGTCCACTTTTTAGAAATAGCATCAAGCGAGTTAGTTTCGTTGATCATGATGGCGTTCTGAGAAATTCTATATTTTAATATTGGGTCATTAATCAATCTCTCGATTCCTTTAAGTAGAGCCGAAGAACTTTCTGGTCTCACTAGCAGGCCATTCTTTTCATTTATTACTATTTCAGATGGTCCAAACTCGCAATTTGCAGCTACAACGGGACAACCAAAACTCATAGCTTCAACAAGCGCATTCGGATAGCCCTCGTTTCTTGACGATAGGACAAACATTTCAGCTTGTTGATAATAACTGCTGATATTATTCTTGAAGCCAATAAGCTTTATCCTACTTTCTAAGCCATACCTTCTAATCTTATCTTGTAACGCTGTTCTTTCGGGGCCATCACCTGATATTAAAAGATCCAGGTGAACCGGTTGCAACTTAAAGTAGGCATCGATTAATAAGTCAAATCCTTTTTGAGGATCAAGTCGTCCAACCCCGAGGATAAATTGCCGATCATAAATTGGAGTTTGAGAACCTGGTCCCAACCTGCCTACGGGATTATGTATGGTTTGGAAATTAGTTACTTTTTCGAAAGCTTTATACTTTTTAAAACAGTCTTCAATGCCTTTTGCGGGAATAACAATAGCTTTTGATTTTCTATATACCTGATACGAGAACCACTTAACAAATCTGTTAAATTGATGGATAGTATAATCGGGAGTTATTCGTTCAGACACAAAATAGGGAACATTCACTAGCCAACAGGTAAGCCCGGTCCACAAGTTTGCTGTAGTCATAAAAGATATTGCACATTTTGGATTCTCTTTTATAAGGGTAAGGATTAGTCTTGTAAGCGTTAGGATTGCATACAAGCAACGAAAGAATATTTTTGTATCAAACTTCCTCTCAACCAACTGAACTACTTTCACATTCTCAGATATTCTGTATGCATGTTCAGTTTTTATCAAGCAAATTATAGTAACCTGAAATGTGCCTTTACTTAAGCAATTGCAAAGGGTACTCACTACACGCTCTGCCCCACCCCCTCGTAGTGAGCTAACCACGAATACTAGCTTCGTTTTCATAACAAGGTGTTATTGGGATTTTAGATTAAACTCGATATTGTCGCTAGGGCCTTTCTGACCTTTGAGTCCTTTAATTCAAATACAAAAAATTCACGTAAGTATTTCCTTAGAAGTTGCTTTTTCTGCTGGCTGTCGTATGGAAAATGGTTCACAAGAATATTAAAGTCGTTAAGAAGTTTCCTTTTCCTGGCTTTAGGATTAACCATACTATAAATTCCTCCAAGATGAAGTCTGTAACAGCTTGTTATTTCCGGAATAACATAGATCTTACCCCCCGTATGCCCGGTCATATAAAGCTTGATTAATACATCGGTACCGTAAGACTTATAATACCAGTCATTCTCCAACATCTGCCTAAAAATAGTAGTATTTCTAATCACCGCGGAGCTAATGCGGGTTTCTTCTCTCTTCCCTTCCAGGAGGTCCTGATAATTGTATTCAAACGGTCGGTTTCCTGATGGTTCATATACGAGATTGTCATCATCATCGATTACCCGGGAATAGGTGCAGCAAATAACGACATCAGTGTTACTTTCAAGAAAGTCTACCTGTTTTTGAAGCTTATCTGGATCTGTCCAAAAGTCATCCCCATCGCACATTGCAATGTATTTGCCTTTTAGAGCTTTTAGTACCCGTACCTGATTATTTACGGCCCCAACATTTTTATTTGAAGTGATTAGTTTGATCTTGTCAGGGTATTTTTCACAGTAAGACTGGATGATCTGCCTCGTATTATCGGTGGAACAGTCCTCTCCTATTACAACCTCATAGTTGAACGTTGTTTTTTGCTCAACCAAGCTTTCGATGCATTCGGCGATATATTTTTCATGATTATAAGTAATGCAACAGACACTAAGGGTGATCTGATTTTGATCGTCTTTCATAGGTTTTACAGTATTGTTATGGAATTATCGAAAGGGTTTGAACTTATACTCTAAAGTCGCGAAGCAGGTCATCAATTTGTTTTTCAATCATAATCTGCTCTTGTTGTTCTGCGGAGAATACCTTTGGCTCGCTGTAGTTCTGAACGCGCAGTATAATGCGGCAGATCATGTCAAGATCTACAGTGGTTAAAGTATGATACAATGGCAAGCAGAGGATCCTATTTACAATACTATCGCAAACAGGCATTTCTGTTTTATCAAGAAAAGGTAAGCTTGCCAGGGAAGGATAGAAATACCTTCTGCAAAATACTTTCTCATTCTTTAGTTCATTCATGCAATTAAGCATCAGCTCTTCACTCTCAAAAACAACAGGGAAATAAGCGTAATTATATATTTGGTTAGCTTCCAGTTGCTGGAATGAGCATTTAACGTTAGCTAGTCTTTTAAGATAATATTCGTAGAGAAGTTTTCTCTTTGCAAGGATCTCATCAGCATGATTAAGATTGCATAGTCCCATGGCAGCATGGAGTTCGCAATTCTTGCCATTGATTCCTACTTCAACAAATTCTTCTGGTCCGTGGTGGCCGAAGTTCCTCATGTACACCATCCTTTTTAAAAGGTCTGGGTTCTGGGTAAAAACGGCGCCTCCTTCAATTGTATGGAACAGTTTTGTTGCGTGGAAACTGGTTGTGCTTATGTCGCCGTACTCATAGACTGACCGGCCTTTATATTTTGTGCCAAAGCAATGGGCAGCATCATAAATCACCTTTAATCCATACTTGTTTGCTATCCTTTGTATCGCTTCAACTTTACATGGATTCCCAAAAACATGTGTAGCCAGAATAGCTGATGTTTTTGGAGTAATAGCCTCTTCTATTTTTAATGGGTCTATGTTAAAAGTGTCTGCTTCGATATCAACAAAAACTGGTTCGCATCCTTCCCAAACGATACTGCTTGTTGTAGCAATGAATGAAAAGGGAGTAGTAATGATTTCGCCTTTAAGACCAAGAGCTTTAATTGCTATCTGTAATGCAATCGTTCCATTTGAGACGTAAAGCATATGATTAACATTCAGATACTCCTTAAGTCGTATTTCAAGTTCGTTTACCAATGGTCCATTATTAGTTAGCCATTGACGTTCCCAAATACTAGCGATATACTCATCAAATTCCTTTAGGTCAGGAAGGTAGGGTTTTGTTACAGGGATCATTTTCGTAGGATTAGATGCTTTAGATTGGTTATTGCTGTTAGTTTTAGCAGGTAACTTGCGCCCAGGTAGGCTGCAAAATATATGAATGAGCTAATTATTATTCTTGCAAGATCTACTACCTGATAGTAGCTCAGGTAAAAATCGAACAAATAGCAGATGTACCCGGCAATTGAGGCAAGGAGTAGTGATGGGTAAACATCTGCCACTTGTTCTTTCACAGGATAATTAATAATCTTACCACTGTAAAAGGAGTTTATAAGGTAGCTTACGAAACTGAATGCAAGCTGAAAATACAGTAAACCCAAAACTCCATAAGGGATTACGCATATAATTCCGACTATGCTTATTACTTTTTTTACTAATTCCAATTGAAGTAAAAGATCACTACGGCCTTTTACCTTTAATATATTTAGATTGTATGAGTGAAGTGGATAAGATATGCCGGCCAGGCAGAGTATCTGAAAATACGGAACGGCTGTAAGCCATTTTTCCGTTAAAAGAAACCTGAATAAGGGCTCTGCAATCACAGATAGACAAATCAAGATTGGTGTGTTGCAAAATATTATCTGTTGAAGCAATTGGCGATAAACCTCTTTCAATTTTGAACTGTCGTCTGAAATCTTGGCCAGAACCGGATAAGTGACTTTATTGATGGCAATGGATATATTGCTAATAGGGAGTTGACTTATGGTGTCTGCCCTGGAATAAAAACCCAATTGAGATGCCGGATAGTTCTTTCCGATAATAACAACATAAATATTTTGATAGAGCGTTTCTAGTAGACCGGAAATAGTCATTTTATAACCGAAAAAGAAGTGTCTTTTAAAGCTGTTACGGTCGAATAAAAAGCTGGGCCTCCAATCGGAGTAGATCCAATGCAACAGGGTTGAGCAAAACGAGTTTAAGAGATACATGGCCACCAGGCTCCACACTCCTAGTCCCATTTTTGCCATTACTATTCCTGAAATTCCACCGACAATTGAAGATGGTACTTTGATAGCCGTTTGTGCCTTGAAGTTCATTTCTTTAGTCAATCGCGTACTTTGGATGGAAAAGAATGCGTTGATTATAAAGGATATACTATAAACCCGGATAATATTGGTTAATAAAGACTGTTTATAAAAGCCGGATATCAAAGGTGCAGCTATATATATAATCGAATAAATGAGGACGCTTCCAATAAGATTGAAGAAAAAAATTGTCGAATAGTCCCTTTGGTTTGCGTCGTTTGTCCTGATTAGGGAAGATGTTAGTCCGCTGTCCATCAGAGAGTTTCCAATGGAAATAAAAATGGAAAGCATTGCAATCAGACCAAATTGTTCTGGAAGCAGTAATCTTGCCAGAATAATGGATATAACGAAGCCAACTATTTTACTGCCGAACTGCTCGGCCAAAGACCATGATATGCCTGATACCGTTTTCTCTCTTAAACTCATGATCTAGTGTTAAAAGGATACTGATTAAGAATCAGTAGGTTACAGGTGTAAGATTTGCAAGATCTACCCTCGTAACTACAGCGAAGTCAAGTTTATCAAATACCATCAGGACATTTTTGCCATTTATCTTTAGAACGGCTCCTTCCTGCTTGCTCATGATACCGCTTTTGATCATCACACGATCTCCCACGGATAAGTTCGATAGACTTATCACTTCAATATCGTTTTGGGTGTCCACCAAATGTTTAATATTCTCCATTTCTGACTCTCGTAATACAGCGGGTTTTCCCATGTAGTAAATGAAGTTAAGTACGCCAATTGTCTGCCGCACTGTTAATTCTTCTTTGGGATCAACTTTCACAAAGACATAGGAGTTAAAAAGCGGGAGTTCAACCACTTTTTTTCGGTCAGCCCATTGGCTTTCAACTCTTCGAACCGGGCAGAACGACTCAACTCCCTGTTCTTTTAAAAGATGATCGATCTTTTTTTCCCAGCGTGGTCGCGTATAAACAGCTAACCATTTTTTTTCGGGCTTCTTAAAGGTCCTTGTTTCCATAGGTAGATTTCAATATTGTCTTTGAGTCTTGATACAGCTTCGCCAACTCACTTACATGATCAAATTTTTTCTTTTAGAGGCTTTTTGGAGCTCCCTTAATTAGAAGGGTTCTTATGGGTAATCATGATTGGAGGCGGAATACAGCTTCGCCAACTCACTTACATGACTATTTTTACTTATGAGCTTGGTTCAACTCAATTTCTTTCTGCTTGTCTTCCCACCTTCTTGTCCTGCGCTGGAAGAGATACTATCCAGGCTAATTTCAGGCAATAGTTTCTAAGGATACAGTTCTTGCTTGTTGATCAATACTGTATCAAGGTTTGGTTTGGAGGGCAGCCCAACGCTGCCCCCTCACCATTCTAACACAACTTTGTACTTAATTATCCCTTAGGTAGATGCAGGGCCTATTGCGATTTATATTTGGTTATTATGTTCCATATTTTGAGTTACCATACGCATAAGTTCTGTTGTTCACCTTAGCGTCGTTAAATACAATCATAGGGTTGTTAAAGCGCTTTTGTTCGTAAATGTCTTCCAACACCTTTAACTGTAACTTATTTGTGTAGTTGTACCGTATAAGGTAGATGCTTGAATCAGCATAAGGCGCAATACTAAAGGCATCGGATACCTGACCAACGGGAGACGTGTCAATAAGGATATAATCAAACTTTTGTCGCAAGCTGTCAAAAAGCTTTTCCATCTTGTGACTTAACAATAGTTCTGAAGGATCCTCAGGCGGCAGTCCACAGCCAATCACCCAGACATTAGGCAGTATGTGTGAGGGTCTTACTATCTCATCGACAGACATTGTACTTGAAACTAAATATTCAGCTATGCCTTTTTGCTGTTTAATCTTCAAATTATTGAGAAGGTCAGGTTTCCGCAAGTCAAATTCAAGTAAGACAACTTTCTTGTCTGTTAATGAAAGGGTGGCTCCAAGGTTGATGCTGAAGAAGGTTTTTCCTTCGCCTTGTATACCGGAAGTAATTAACAGTACCTGATTTTTACCATCAGTGGTCATAAATCTCAGGTTATTACGTATGTAACGGAATAGTTCGGATATAGTAGTTCTGCTGCCGCGTTGGACAACAAGAGGCTCCTTTTGAGGTTGATGAGACAATTCTCCAAGGATTTTTGCGCCAGGTATTAACTCCACTTCATTCATATCCTTTACTTTAAAATTCAGCTTGTTTTTTGCGTAGATTCCTGAGGCAGGGATGATTAATCCTATCAGGAAAGCTGCAAGGTAGATTAGCTGACGCTTAGGAGATACAGGCATGCTTCCGAATGAAGGTTTGTCAACTACTTGGGAGGTAGGTATTGTAGCAGAGATGGATAAAGCTGCTTCTTCCCTTTTCTGAAGCAAATATTGATAAAGGGTTTGTTTAACTGATTCTTCCCGGCTACGCTCAAGCAATCCCCGTTCTATAGCTGGTACAGATCTGATCCTTGAATCCAGGTCATCATACTTCGAAGCAAAGTTTTCTCGCTGTACCAATAAACCTCGTTTTACGTTCTTTAAACTTTCCTTTAAGCTGATCTTTATTTTTTCCAGCTGTTCTGAAATATTTAACACAAGGGGGTTTTGAGCATTTGCTGTGTGCAATAATTGCTGACGCTGCAGTTGAAGTTCGTTGTAGCGGTTTGTTAAAGATAAGAGAGTTGCGTCCTGAAGTCCAAGAGTGCTGGGTACGAGTCCATTCCCGTCATCATTTTTATTTAAATAGTTTTCTAGGGAGCTTACAATATTTAGTTGGATGTCTGCGGCTGCAAGCTGCTGATCATAAGTTCCCGAATGCTGCAGGCTTTGTTCAGCGTCTGCAGAGATGTTTGTTACCTTGTTTTGCTGCTTATAGTTTTCAACGTCTTTTTCAACTTGCGCAAGGTCTCCTGTAAGATATCTTAAGCGATTATCTATAAATTTTATAGTACTTCTTGCAATGATGTTTTTCTGATTGACATCGCGGAGGTTGTACATGGCAATTAAGGTGTTCAGAAAATCCACTCCTCGCTGAGGTACTGCGTCTTCCAGGCTTAATACAATCGTATTTGCATCTTTTACTACAGGCATGATGATAAGTCTGGATAGGTTATAAGACTCTGTTAGTTGTTTCTGATTGTTAAACTGGAAGAACACTTCAGCGGCAGCAGTCTTAAAATCGGGCCCTTTTCCTACACTTATGGTGTACTCGGGTCTGCGTATTTTTTGATTAAAATTATATCTGGTTCTATTTTCACCGTCATTAAATATAAAAGTCTCTTTATCAATAACCTCTATTGAAAGTTTTTTTAAATAAGCAGCTTGTTCCAACTTGTGAATATTTACCCGAACAGGTAATTTTTTTCCATATAGTTCCTTTTTAACAAATACGTTTTGCACCTTATAAGTTACCTGTAAGTCTAAAGACTTTATTACTTTGGCTAAAAGGTCTTTAGATCGTAATACTTCAATTTCATTATCTACTGTTTTTGCCATCCGAAACATATCGAGATCGCTGAACGGAGTACCTTGCAGTACTTGATTTCCCTTCTCTTTATTGTCTTCAATAAGCAGGGTACTTGTGATTTTATAAATTGGTGTAGCAAATTTTAAATAGAAGAAGGCGGATGTGAGGCTTATCGCGATGGCCAGTACGAATAGGTACCACCGGTTAACATAGGTCATGATCTCTTTCATATGGTAGAATATTAGGTAGATAGGTGTATTTTCCTTGTATTGGTTAATTACGTATGAAAGCTGTGGTAATGACAGCTACTGCCGAGATAGTTGCTATTACCAGTGGCCTGAAGGTATTGCTCCTGCTATACTCCAATGCTTTTGCTTTATCTGGCTCTACATATACCACATCATTTTGCTGTAGATAAAAGTAAGGAGATGTAAGTGTTTCTTTTTTATTCAGGTTAAGACGGGCCATTGTTCTTTTATCTCCCATCTCCCTAATCACTAATACATTATTCCGCTTGCCATAAGCTGTCATATCACCAGCCATTCCGAGTGCTTCTAGAAGGGTTATTTTATCGCTGTTAACCTGTAGAGTTGAAGGATGGTTCACCTCGCCAATTACAGTAACTTTAAAGTTTAGGAATTGAACGTTTACGATAGGTTTCTTTACGTAGTTACCCAGTTGAGCTGTTAATGCTTTTTGAGCCTGGTCTATAGTCAATCCCTCTAATTTAACATTTCCAACTACCGGGAAGTTTATCTCTCCATTTTTATTTACGCGATAGCCCTCTTTTTCATAGTTTCCTTTCCTTGATTCTGTTACGTTTGCAGTAAATAAAACATTAGACTCTAAACTGGATGAAGTAACCGAGATATTTAGTAGATCACTTTTCTGAATTTTAGGTTCAAGTTCTGCAACTACTACTTCATTTCCTTCTGACTTTTGATTAAGATCGCTGAAGTAAACCAAGTTCCTGGAAGCCGAACATCCGGTAAGGCATAGTGCCAGGAAAAGATAAAAGTTTTTCATAGGTAGTATTTTATAGGTAGTACTTTGCTTTCTATTGACGATTCAAATCTAGATAGTAAACGAGAAAAAAAACACACTTTTCCCGGAATGTAAATCAAGTTGTATAGGCTGTACAATTAACGATACAATGCATTTTTTCCCCTCTTTTGTGATAAAATTTGATTAGTGTATTTTTTAATCACTTGTTGGAAGTTCAAAAATTATTAGACTGCTATAGCCATTGTGAAGCTTCTTTACAGCCGCTAATTTTTCCCTTTTAATGGTAATAACATTTATCATTTTGTAGGAATTACCCTTATCCGTTATAATTTGTGCAGGATTTGATTAAGCCCTTTTTTGCTTTTGTGAAGTAAATGTGATGAGTTTGATTTGAACGATATTTATGGTGGTGTTCCGGTTCTCCTTAAGTTGATCACTTCTGATAATACAAAGACAGCCCTACTGGTAAGCAGGGCTGTGGAGGTATTTTCCGGAATGTTTTCTATCTGTTTCTGATTAACAAATAGAAAATTAGTGAAAGTGTAAAGTTAATTCATGGACTTTGTTTAAACCTTAATAATTAAATGCAGCAACACTTTGTGTGCCGTGACGCAGATAATCATTATGCTTTTCAAGTAAGTTGATGTATTTGTCTTTCCAGTACTGCACAGAATCTTCAGCAAAATCAGACATACGCGAGTCATTAAAGTACTTTACCTGGCCGAGCCTATGGTGTTTAGTGAAAAGTTCAGGGAATTCAACAGAAAAATCATGACTGAGCACGTCTCCGATCTTACAAATAATTTCAAAGTTTAAATTTTCCTGCGAAAACCAATTGTAAATAGATCGTCTGCTCACGTTCAGACGCCTTGAAAGTTCGCTGATACTGATGTTATCACGACGAACCACTAGTTCTACAGTTTCTCCGTAATGCATATTAATAATTTTTATAAAATAGCCAATATTGAATTTACAGTTAATCTCTTACTGGTTTAAACAGCTACAGGGCAATAAGCTGCTTAAATAATCTATTCTATGGTTACATAAATTTGGTGATTAGTTAATTGTCTAAGTTAATGAGCTGGGTAAGCTAATAATAAACTTTAGTTGTATTAGCATCACTAAAGCTCAAGCGGTCTTTTGTCAGGTAGAGGTAACCTTTCAAACCATTGTATCCTCGATACCTGGTCAAGATGGAGTTAGTAATTTCATGTTCCATAAGTGTTAAGTAGATGTATAAGTTTGTAATGTAAATATAATTAACTCTAATGATACAAATCAAACTTATTAAAAATTCGTAAAAAATGTGAAGTATTTTTCGCAAAAATTTCACAGAATTAAAAAAAGTACGGGTGATCTGAGAAAAATTGATAACATATTGAAGTACAGAGATTATTGAGAGGATTGCGGTCAGTAGCATTAAAAGGAGGATCTTCATAAGAAACAGAGGATGTAACCAACAGTTAAAAACTTTGTAGATTTTGACAGGGAAGATATCTTCATTCAATATACCTTCTCAAATAGTAGTTTTTAAAGATCTGCAGTGCCGCTTTCTTCAGAATCCTCCATTTCGATTTATTACCGGCCTCTAATACCAAATTTCTCCTATGGATTAATTTCTTTAACAGTCTAAATTGATCTGCAGGAAAGAAGGCAAGAAATGAATTTTTTTTAGTAAAGAACTATGGTATAAACAATAGCAATTAGTGTTTTATCATAGTAATTCTTTTAAAATAAATGGTGTATAATAATTTCTCTCCCTTTATTACACTAAAAGCTGTCCTCTCCTCTTCATTTATTAAGCCTTTTTCTATAATTTGCACTAGTTTCATTACTGGTTTGATACCTCAGCAGGAAGCCGCATAGTAGAAATGCAACGTACAATACACACAGATTAGTTTTAATATTTTAATGAAAAGTTCTTTAAGTATCCTGTTACTTATTTTTTCAGCTTCTTTTGCCCAACAACCTAAAGATATCACTCTTGAAGATATCTTCAAAAAAGGTACTTTCAGACAGAATTTTGTATATGGGCAGCAGCCTTTGAAGGATGGGAAATCTTATGCCTCAATCGTGAGGGATCCTAAAAGCGGGCTCCTCACCGTGGTTAGCAATACTTATAGAGATAATAAAGTTGCCCGGATCATTTACAGCGAAGCAGATATCGTTTCCGGTAAAGATAGTTTGCAGGTAAGTACAGATTTTAGCCCCGATGAAACAAGAGTTTTATTGGCGAAGGATGAGGAAGAAATATATAGACATTCCAGAAAGGCATGGTATTACATATACAATATAACAAGTAAAAAAGTAGCACCCGTTTCAAAAATAGGAAAGCAGCAGTTTCCCACGTTCTCACCCGACGGAAACAAGTTGGCTTATGTTATAGATAATAATATTTATATTCTTAACCTTACTAGTGGCAAGGAAGAGCAGATCACGAAAGATGGGGCAAAGAACCATATTATTAATGGATGGGCTGATTGGGTATATGAGGAGGAATTTTCTTTTGCAAGAGCTTTTTCCTGGAGCCCTGACGGTAATAAATTAGCCTATTACAAATTTAATGAAACTGCCGTTCAGGAATATTCTATGCCTATTTATGAGGGATTATATCCAAGAGAATATAGATATAAATATCCGAAAGCCGGAGAAAAGAACTCTGAAGTAAGCATTCATGTTTATGATTCTAATTCCCGTATTACAACCAAAGCAGACGTAGGCGACCAGACAGATCAATACTTACCCAGAATTAAATGGACGAATTTGTCGAATACGTTATGCATTTTGAGATTAAACAGACATCAGAACACATTGGACTACCTTTTTACAAATGCAATTACTGGAGTATCAAAAGTGGTAATGTCAGAAAAGGACAAGGCGTATATTGATATTGAAAAAGAACAACTAACGTTCCTAAATGATGGTAAACGTTTTTTTAACGTAAGTGAACGGGATGGATTTAATCATATTTACCTCTACAATAATGAGGGTAAAGTTCTTAAACAGCTTACTAAAGGGAGTTGGGAGGTAACTCAGGTTTATGGCGTTGACGAAAAAAAGGGTTTAATCTTCTTCCAGAGTACAGAGTCTTCTCCCCTGCGTCGAGATGTTTATTCCATAAGTATTGACGGAACAGAAAAAAAGAAATTGAGTTTAATACCAGGTACTAATTCCGCTGATTTTAGCTCCGATTTTAGTTATTACACGCTTTCACACTCAACTATAAATGAGCCACTTTATATAACCTTGCATGAAAAATCTGGTAAACTAGTTAGAGTTTTAGAAGAAAATCTAGCGCTCAAACAAAGGCTTAAACAATTTGGATATCGTGGAAGTGAATTCTTTCAGTTTAAAACATCCCAAGGAATAGAACTTAATGGCTATATGATTAAACCAAAGAATTTCGATGTCAAACAAAAGTATCCTGTGCTCTTGTATGTTTACGGCGGGCCGGGTAGCCAGAATGCAGACGATAACTTTGGAGGAACACGAGATATATGGTTTAATATGCTAGCGCAGAAGGGTTATATCATTGCTTGTGTTGACAATAGAGGAACTGGATTTAGGGGGGCAGAATTCAAGAAGGTTACTTACAAGCAATTAGGAAAATTGGAAGCAATTGACCAGATTGAAACAGCTAAATGGTTTGCATCACAGCCTTATGTTGATAGCGGGCGGATTGGGATTTGGGGATGGAGCTTTGGTGGTTATCTCTCTTCGCTCTGTGCAACAAAAGGAAATGGAATTTTCAAAATGGCCATGGCCGTTGCCCCGGTTACAACCTGGAGATTTTACGATTCTATATATACTGAGCGTTTTCTTCAAACTCCTCAAGAAAATCCGGAGGGTTACGATTCTAACTCTCCTATCCAATTTGCAAAAGATTTGAAAGGCAAATTTTTGCTTGTTCATGGGACCGCCGATGACAACGTTCATTTTCAGAATAGTGCAATGTTCTCAGAAGCCCTTATCCAGGCTGGTAAGTCTTTTGAGCAGGCTTACTATCCCAATAAAAATCACGGGATATATGGAGGAAACACTACGTTCCATCTTTATTCCAAATTAACTGATTTTATATTTAAGAACTTATAATGGCTGACGTTAAAAAAGAATTAACCCTGGAGGAGATCCAAAATTTTAAGGGATCCTATCCTCGGCAGCTTTGGTACCTGTTTTTCTCCGAGATGTGGGAACGCTTCTGTTTCTACGGCATGAGAGGTATGCTTACTTATTTTATGGCGCATGAGCTGTTGATGAATGAAGAAAAAGCAAATTTACAATACGGAGCTACTCAGGCTTTTGTTTATGCTTTTACTTTTATTGGTGGTTTGTTTGCCGACAAGATTCTGGGATTCAGGCGCTCTTTATTCTGGGGTGGTCTTTTAATGATCGTTGGTAGCGGTATACTTGCGCTCGACCCTCATCAATTTTTCTTTCTTGGAATTAGTTTTACTGTAGTGGGTACTGGTTTTTTTAAGCCCAATATCTCTACAATGGTGGGTTCTCTTTATAAGGCGGGGGATTCCAGACGCGACGCTGGCTTTTCATTGTTTTATGCCGGAATTAATGTTGGAGCGTTAATTGGCGGTTATGCCTGTATTGCCATTGGAAAAGAGTATTCATGGAATCTTGCTTTTGGTCTCGCAGGTATTGTAATGACGATTAGTTTGGTGACATTCCTTTTTACACAAAGAAGTCTTGGCCCTATTGGCCTCCCTCCCGCTGCAGATGCTACTGTCAAGCCAATAATAACAGATTCCGTTGGGGGAACTGCTTATACCGCACCTGCAATGGTAGTTCAAAAAGCGAAGCCGAAGGTTTGGCTAACCTACCTTGTGTATCTTGGGTCCCTGGCAGTTATCCCCCTTATAATGGTAATGGTTGCACAAACACAATATACAGACTGGTTTATGTATACCATTGGCCCTGCCACCCTCCTTTATCTTTTTTACGAAATGTCCCAGTACGGTAAAGCCGAACGAAATAAGCTTTTTGCAGCCTTGTTTTTCATTTTGTTCTCCATACTGTTTTGGGCCTTTTTTGAACAAAGTGGTGGATCGCTCAGCCTTTTTGCCGCCAATAATTTAAGCCATAGTCTTTTCGGTATATTTACTCTTGATCCAAATGGTGTAAATAATGCGGCTAATTCACTTTTTGTGATCATCTTCGCCGGGGTATTAGGTCTTATTTGGGTTAGGCTTGCCAGGAATAATAAGGAACCTAATACCGTAGTTAAATTTGGATTAGGATTCATCTTTCTGGCCGGAGCCTTCTTTATTTTCTATGCTACCCGTTTTTTTGCCAATAGTTCCGGCGTAGCTTCACTTGATGTTTTTACAATTGCCTATTTTATTATTTCTATTGGAGAGCTGTGCCTCTCGCCTATAGGCCTTTCTGCTATGACTAAGCTTTCTCCTCCTAAACTTCAGGGTGTTATGATGGGAATGTGGTTTCTAGCAAGTGCTTATGGGCAATATGTCGCTGGTATAATAGGTGCAGGTATTGCTCAAGGAAATGAGAATGACTCTTTGATGCAAAAACTCTTTACCTATACCGAAGGTTACAAGCAATTAGGGATCTATGCTCTTATTGCTGGTATTGTGATGATTGCTGTATCGCCGGCAATAAAAAAATTAATGGGCGAAGTAAGGTAATAGCTAAAATTCTTTATGACATATACTACAAACGATCGTTTATTTGATAGGAAAGTGATTGGACATCCTGAGGGACTGTTCGTTTTATTTTTTACGGAGATGTGGGAGCGTTTTTCCTATTATGGAATGCGGGCGCTGCTTGTGCTGTTTCTTACTTCTGCAATTACTGGAAATAACCCTGGATGGGGATGGGAACGAGAAAGCGCGTTGGCGGTTTATGGTTCTTATACATCTTTAGCTTACTTAACTCCCATTCTTGGAGGATATATAGCCGACAGAATAATAGGTTACAGATGGGCGGTGGTATTAGGTGCCTTTCTGATGACGCTTGGCCATCTATCTATGGCCATGGAATTTCACTCCTTTTTTATGTACCTGGGACTAGGACTTCTAGTAATTGGCAACGGATTTTTTAAGCCCAATATGACTTCTATTCTTTCTCATATGTATAAAAAGCATCCTGAAAAGAAGGACGGAGCGTACACTATTTTTTACATGGGCGTTAACTCCGGGGCTTTTCTGGGAATTCTACTTTGTGGTTATGTTGGCGAAAATCCTAATTGGGGGTGGAGTTATGGTTTTGGACTAGCTGGCATTTTCATGTTTATAGGAATGCTCCAATTTTATTTCACCCGAAACATTTTCGGCGATATAGGATTGAAACCTATAACAGATGAGGAATCGACAGATGCTACTGAAGATGCTCGTGTTGCGAAGAGAAACCCATTTTCATCCTTTGATCTTATTATCATAGGATTAATTTCGATCCTTGGGCTTGTGTGGACCATTAATGATCCTGTTTCTAAAATAACCAAGTCTAATCTGTTTAATTTCTCCATCGGCAATTTGCAGGGCGACAACGTTGTGATCCTTTTCGCTCTTATCCTTTTTGTATTTATATTGATCAAGAGGATTAGTCAGTATACACCGGTCCTTAGAGACCGTATGATTGCAGTTATTTGCCTGGCATTTATCACCATATTTTTTTGGGCAGCCTTTGAGCAGGCAGGGGGATCAATGACTATTTTTGCAAAAGATTACACCGCCCGTGTTCTTGAAGGAAATTCAAAGCTGATATTTAACGTGGTAAATACAGCTATCACCGTCATCCCGTTGCTAATTATCTCCTATGTATTATTCAAACTGTTCCGTTCGACTTTTGATAGATATGCTCTGGGGAATGGTATTTTGGCAACAAGTTTCGTAATTATCTGGGGTATCGTAATTTATATGTTGAAGAACCAATATAATGATGTGCAAGCAGAGGTTCCAGCGTCCTGGTTTAACGTTTTAAACTCCTTGTTCATTATTACCTTTGCTCCCCTTGTATCCAAAATCTGGGAGAGTAAATACAATCCTTTCGCAACCTTGAAATACGGGTTCGGAATGGTCCTTTTGGGAATCGGATTTGCTGCACTGGCTTACGGGGCGAGCGATATTCCTCAAGGGGCAAAGATTGCTTCTGTTAGCATGATTTGGCTAGTATTCGCGTATTTCTTTCACACTATGGGAGAGTTGTTCATCTCACCTGTAGGGCTGTCATATGTGAGTAAGCTGGTACCAGGAAGGATGATTGCAATAATGTTTGGTATTTGGTATCTCGCCATTGCAATTGGCAACAAGGTTGCCGGCACAACAGGTGGGATGATTGATAAGATCACAGCCCAATATTCTATGTCAACTTTCTTTCTCATCTTCACACTAATACCTATTGTTGTGGGGATTTTTATAATGCTACTTACTCCTTTGGTAAAGCGACTGATGCACGGAGTTCACTAATTAACAAATTTTAACCCCTGTTTAGATAACGGGGTTTTTTTTTGTCTTTTTTAAAATTACTTTTGCTGCTTTAATACTAATCCGTGCTTTCAGACAGTCTAGTAATTATTCCCACCTATAATGAAAAAGAGAATATTGAGAAAATCATACGTAAGGTTTTTTCTTTAACTCACGTTTTTCACATTTTAATTATTGATGATGGATCTCCTGACGGCACTGCCGGAATTGTTAAACATTTGCAAGGTGAATTTAGCGGTAAGCTGTTCATCGAAGAACGGAAAGGCAAGCTGGGTTTAGGTACTGCCTACATCCATGGCTTCAAATGGGGCTTAAAGCATGATTACGAATTTATATTTGAAATGGATGCTGATTTTTCTCATAATCCAGATGATCTTATTAAGCTTAGGGAAGCATGTACAAATGGAGCAGATGTAGCGATCGGCTCGCGGTATATAAAAGGGGTTAATGTAGTAAATTGGCCAATGAGTCGTGTCCTAATGTCATTTTTTGCTTCTGTTTACGTAAGATTTGTAACTGGAATAGATATTCAAGATGCAACAGCGGGCTTTAAGTGCTTCAAAAGAAAGGTACTACAAACGATTGATCTTGACAAAATTAGATTCGTGGGGTATGCTTTTCAGATTGAAATGAAGTTTACAGCAATCCAACACGGGTTTAAGGTTGTTGAAGTGCCTATCATTTTTACGGATCGCACAGAAGGCGAATCTAAAATGAGTACACGGATCTTTAGAGAAGCCTTCTTCGGTGTTATTCAAATGAAAGTAGGTAGCTGGTTCAAAAAATATCAAAAAAGCGGTTATTGAATACCTTGTTGTTTATGCCTTATCATTTTCTTAGGACGCCTAACTTATTGGAGTTATAAGCACAGACCTATTTGAAGAATATTTCTAAATGACGGTTACAGGTAGTATTTCTCTCCGTCGATCTTCAACTTCCCTGCATCCAGTAAATTCCTGAAGGCTGCTATTTTTTCAGCTTCACTTCCTACAGTAATCCTTACCAACAGTTCATCAATTGTAAAATGCCCCACCGCTAGAATTTCCAGTATTTCATAACTGATCCGGGCATCAACAGTTTCCTTGCTTTCTGATCGCTTTTCTGCGATACAAACATCGCATACCCCACATTTTTCTTCGCTTGTCTCGTCAAAGTATCTCAGCAGCATAATGCTTCTGCATTTTTTTACCTCTGCATATTCTAATACAGCATTTACCTGCTGTTGCATTACCTCTTTACGTTGCCTTATATATTTTGTATCTACATGTAGGTTTTGGGTATCTACCCTTGCTCTGCTAAAAAAGATTTGCGGCTTGTCTGTTTGTTTTAGGTAGGAGATAATTTCAAGCTGTTCAAGTTTATCCAAAGTTTTTACCACGTCGTCAAATCTCATCCCGACACGTTTTGCGAGATCAGCCTCCCTAATCATTGCATACTGATCGAACATGCCTCCGTACGAACGCAGTAGCATTTTTATAAATGCGTCGTAATTCGCATATTCAATCTGAAACCTATACAACTCCTCGTTGCCTACTGCTATTTTCACCCTTGAAGGCAGGTAAACACTTTCTGTAAGAGAAATGTAGCCATCGTGTTCCAGAAATTTAAAAATATTCAATGTTTTTATTGGCTCTAACTTATATCTGGAGCAGAAATCAGCAATATCGAATTCAAAAGTAAGACCCTCTCCTGATTCGTAAGCCAACTGGAAATAGTTTCCCAGGAAATGGTAAACCTGTTTAATTTCTTCAGCAGAGGGAAAACTTAGCTCAAGTTTTCGTTCAAGTTGTAAACGGTCAGCTTTGTTATATAGAAGGACACCAAAAGCCTTTTTCTCATCTCGTCCTGCCCTACCCGCTTCCTGGTAATATGCTTCCAGACTCTCGGGAAGATCTAAATGTACCACAAACCTTACGTCAGGTTTGTCTATTCCCATCCCGAATGCATTCGTAGCAACAATTACACGAACTTCATTATTTTTCCAAGCTTCCTGTTTTTCACTCCTCTGTAACCCGGGAATCCCTGCATGATAATAATCCGCCTGAATTCCATGTGCATTTAATTGCCTTGCCACTTCCTGAGTTTCACGTCGATTTCTTACATACACAATACCTGTACCCGGCACCTTGTTTGCTATTGCAAATAACTTTCGCAACTTATTATCCTCATGAGAGACTATATAGCTAAGGTTTTTGCGTTCAAAGCTTTTTCTGAATACGTTTTTTTTCTTAAATGCTAGCCTTACCTGGATATCTTCAACCACGAACTCTGTTGCAGTAGCAGTAAGAGCCAGTACCGGAACTTTAGGGTGTAGTTCCCGCAAGTTGGCAAGCTCAAGATATGGTGGTCTGAAGTCGTATCCCCATTGAGAAATACAATGAGCCTCATCTACGGCGAACAGATTAACATTCATATACCTTATCCGTTCACGTACCAGATCAGACATTAATCTTTCCGGTGACAGGTAAAGGAACTTAATTGGACCATAAACGCAATTATCCAGAAGAATGTCAACTTCTCTTTTGCCCATTCCTGATACTATAGCCACAGCTTCTATACCTCGTGCTTTCAAGTTTTCAACCTGATCTTTCATCAGGGCAATAAGCGGAGAAACTACGATACATATCCCTGGCATTGCCAGAGCGGGTACCTGGAAGCAAACTGACTTTCCTCCTCCAGTAGGCAGCAATGCAAGGGTATCCCTCCCTTCTAGGATAGAAAGGATAATATCTTCCTGAAGTGGTCGGAATGAGTCAAAGTTCCAATATTTTTTTAGTACCTGGTAAATGGACATTTTTCAAAACTAACAAAGACCGGACAATAATTGCCGGAAATTTTAGTTTTACCCACAAAACAAGCGGTATATTTGCGCCAACACATTAGATATTTTTCCGGCTACTATAACTCTTTGGTAGTAACGGGTCGATTATCTTATTATAACAATAAGTTGAAGCGGGATAGGGATGCTTATGTTGGGATATTGCTTTTCCAGATAGGTTTTCCCGTTGTTTCAAAATTAATTATTTGAATGAAAAAACTATACGTCGTCCTATTAGGCCTCTTTGCAAGCCCAGTATTTAGTCAGCAGAAATGGAATATAGAGAAAACTAACGCTCCTGCAAAATCAGTTGCTTTCACTGTTGATGAAGGAACCTGGATGAACCTTGATGTTAGTCCCGATGGAAAAGAAATAGTTTTTGATCTTTTGGGTGACATATACAAGATGCCAATAGCTGGTGGAAGAGCAACGGTATTATCTGCAGGTTCGGCTTATGAAGTACAGCCACGGTTTAGTCCTAATGGGAAATACATTTCCTATACAAGTGATAAAGAGGGTGGTGATAATATCTGGGTCATGAATGCGGACGGTACAGGAAAACACTCTCTTACTAAGGAATCGTTTCGACTCCTCAACAATGCAGCCTGGACTCCAGATAACCAATATATTATCGCCCGAAAGCATTTTACAAGCACCAGATCTCTAGGCGCGGGTGAAATGTGGCTTTACAGTATTAATGGTGGAGATGGAATACAGCTTACGAAACGAAAGAATGATCAGCAGGACGCTGGTGAGCCCGAAGTTTCTCCCGATGGGCGATATCTGTACTTTAGTGAGGATGTGAGCCCCGGTCCATATTTTGAATATAACAAAGACCCAAACGGCGAAATTTATAATATTAGAAAACTTGATCGTGAAACAGGTGAATTCGAAACTGTTGCAGGAGGTCAAGGAGGAGCTGTCAGACCGGAAATCTCTCCCGATGGAAAGTTGATGGCCTTTGTTAAGCGGGTCAGGCTTAAAACAGTACTATATGTACAGGACCTTTCAACAGGAGAAGAGTGGCCATTATATGACGACCTTTCCCGTGATCAACAAGAAACATGGGCTATTTTCGGCGTGTATCCTAACTTCGCATGGACCCCGGATAGTAAGGAGATAATTTTCTATTCTAAGGGGAAAATTAGAAAGCTGGACGTTAACACACAGACTGTTTCAATCATTCCTTTTGAGCTTACTTCGAATCATTCAATAACCGAAGCTTTACACTTCGACCAGAAAGTTTTTTCTGAAGACGTTAAAGTGAAGATGATACGCCAGTTAACCACCTCACCCGATGGGAAAAAAGTAGCGTTCAATGCTGCCGGTTATATTTATATCAAGGATCTTCCTAATGGTAAGCCGGTTCGTGTTACAAATGGAACAGATTTCGAATTTGAACCCGAATTTAGTCCGGATGGCAAGTCCATTATCTACGTAAACTGGAGCGATGAGTTGAAGGGTTCGATTAATAAAGTTGAATTGGCAACAGGGCGGGTTACACAGCTTACTTTAGACAGAGGTTTTTTCTATTCACCTAAATTCTCAAATAAAGGTGACAGGATTGTCTATAGAAAGGGTGCCGGTAATATGATGTTAGGCTTTACTTATGGTAAGAACGGAGGGATTTACACCATGCCCGCCACAGGGGGGCCGGCAATAAAAATTTCGGACACAGGAATAAGGCCAGTTTTCAATACTACAGATACCAGAATATACTTCCAGGCTAATGAAAATGGTAAGAAGGCATTTAAGAGTATGGATGTGAATGGGGCGAACATTCGTACTCATTACGTTTCCCAGTACGCCACCCAATTTGTTCCAAGTCCTGATGGTAAATGGATGGCGTTCAACGAGCTTTTCAATGTCTATTTAACACCTTTAGTTAATACCAATAGTTCACTCGATCTTTCTTCAAATAACAAAGCTCTTCCCCTTAGCAAGATTACAAGGGATGCAGGAACTTATATTCATTGGAGTAAAGACAGTAAAAAGCTTAACTGGACGCTAGGTTCAGGATATTTTTCGGAAGAAATAAAAGATCTTGCCGGCGGGGCGGAAAATAATTCAGACAGTTCAGGAATAGACATTGGTTTAAAGCTTAAAGCTGATGTTCCCACAGGCTCTATTGCATTAACAAATGCAAGGATAATTACAATGAAGGGAGATCAGGTTATTGAAAACGGAACGATTGTAATTAAGGAGAATAAGATTGTTTCTGTTGGCCCATCTGATCAGGTTAAGGTGCCAGAAGATGCAAAAGTTGTAAATGCGGAAAATAAGACAATTATGCCTGGCCTTGTCGACGTTCATGCACACTTACCAACAAGTCCAGATGGTGTTTCGGCTCAATCTGATTGGGGGTACCTAGCTAATTTAGCCTTTGGGGTGACAACCTCCCATGATCCATCCAGTAATTCTGAAATGGTATTTAGCCAGTCTGAGATGCAAAAGGCAGGCATATTGACCGGACCAAGAATCTTTTCAACCGGCACAATTCTATACGGTGCGGAGGGGGATTTTAAAGCAGTCATCAACAGTCTTGACGAGGCACGGTCTAGCCTGCGTCGATTGAAGGTTCTTGGGGCCTTCTCTGTTAAATCATACAACCAGCCAAGAAGAGAACAACGTCAGCAGATTATACAGGCAGCCAGAGAGCTTAAAATGGAAGTTGTTCCTGAAGGTGGATCAACTTTTTCTCATAATATGTCTATGATCCTTGACGGGCATACGGGCATCGAGCATAACATTCCTGTAGTGCCAGTTTATAAGGATGTAAAAGCTTTATGGAATGCCAGCAAGACTGCCTATACTCCAACATTAATAGTAGCATATGGAGCTCAGTCAGGAGAGAACTTTTGGTACGACAGAACAAACGTTTGGGAAAATGAGCGTTTGCTGAATTTCGTACCACGCCCGGTAGTTGATAGTCGTGCCCGTAGACGAAATACTTCTGAATTTGCAGATTATGGCCATATCGAAATTTCAAAAGCAGTAAAGCAACTTGCTGATGGTGGTACTAAAATAAACCTGGGGTCGCACGGTCAATTGCAAGGCTTAGGGGCGCATTGGGAAATGTGGATGCTGGCACAAGGCGGGATGTCACCTCTTCAGGTCTTGAAAGCCGCAACAATAAACGGAGCAGAATACCTAGGTATGTCTAAAGAAATTGGTTCCATTGAGCCGGGCAAACTAGCAGATCTGATAGTATTGGATGAGAATCCTCTTGAAGACATCCGGAATACGGAGCGTATCAAATATATAATGCTTAACGGTCACTTATATGATGAGAACCTTAATGAGACCGGAAACTTAGAGAAGTTAAGAAATAAAATGTGGTGGCAAACCGGTCGCGGCGAAAGTTTTGGGAACTTTTCAAACCAATCAGAGACATTTATTTATACGCACCCCGAGTGTGATTAGCCTTTATTGTACTTCCCCTGGTTTCGAACCATGGGAAGTATTTTCAACTTTCTGAAGGAACTTACAACATCGCTTATTAAAAATCCAGTTGCAGTTGAATAAACTTGTCTTCAGGAATAACTTTTGGGCTCTCTAAATAATAGATCCTGCTTTCTTCGTGTCTTGAGGCAACTACTATTTCTGTTTTTCCAGCTTCTATATTAAATGTAGTATATGCCAGATCGGGACAATTGTTGTCTTTAGATAGGTGCGACAGAAACAGGTATTTCAGTTGGTTCGATTTGTAATCACGAAATAGTTTTAAGGCCTGGGCGTTGGAAAGATGGCCCTGCCCTCCTCTGATCCTATTCTTAAGAAAATAAGGGTACCTTCCGCGGTCCAGCATCGCGTCATCATAATTAGCTTCCAGAAATACAGCATGACACTGCTGGAAGTGTTCAATGACATTTTCACAAACAATACCTATGTCAGTAAAAACTCCAACCCTGTTATTGTTATTACCGACTATAAAACTATGCGGATCTGCTGCATCATGAAATTTTGGAAATGCTGTAATGGAAAGAGAACCAACAATTACAGGAATGTTAGCTTTAAATGATAGAATTAATTCCTGATCCAATTGCAACCCAGAGTTTCGATAAGTGTTTGGAGTAATATAAATTGGAAGTTTATATTTTTTTGCGATGGAGGCTACTCCTTTAATATGATCAGTATGTTCGTGACTAATAAAGATGGCCTTTACTTTGTCCATATGTAAGCCAAGGCGTTTCATCCGTTTCTCGGTTTCTCTGCAGGATAATCCTGCGTCTATTAATACCGCGTCATCTTCGCCTGCTATATAGTAGCAATTTCCATTACTACCAGAATTTAACGAACACATTTCCAATGCCATTTCCCCTGTCTGTCCTTGTTATTCAAAGATAGTTTTTTCAAAGTCAAATATCAGAATTGTTGTTAAATCTGATTTACTATAAGGAGAGATGGAATTAGTGATGACAGCTTCAAATAAATAATTAACTTTTATATTAGGCCCATGAATGAAAATTTAATACTGATTGAATGCAAAGATAAAGTTGGCTTAGTGGCAATCATTTCAGAATTAATGGCAAAACATCATTTGAACATCACTGCAATGAGGGAATTTGTTGACGAGGACAACGATACTTTTTTTGCTCGCATCGAATGCTTTGGTAGCGTGGTCAGTGAAGTTAAACTTCTAAATGAATTGAAGGAGGTGTTGCCGGAGGAAGCAAAAATTACGATAAATCCTAAAAAGGAAAAAAAGGTTGCTGTGTTAGTTACAAAGGAATATCATTGTCTAGGGGATATTCTTATCAGACATAGCTTTAATACACTTGGTGCAAATGTTTGCATGGTGGCTGGTAATTATGATGTTCTGAAGCCTTTTACTAATCGTTTTGATGTGCCATTTTTCTATGTTTCTCATGAAGGCAGGTCTAAACAAGATTTTGAGAAAGATTTAGTAAAGTCAATTGAGGAATTTAATCCTGACTATATCGTGCTTGCAAAATTTATGAGAATCCTCTCCCCTGACTTTGTTGCCCGCTTTAAACATAAAATTATAAACATCCACCATTCTTTCCTTCCCGCCTTTATAGGTGCTAGTCCTTACAGACAGGCTCATGAAAGAGGAGTAAAAGTAATAGGCGCCACTGCTCATTTCGTAACTAATGATCTGGACGAAGGGCCGATAATAGTTCAGCAAACGATTCCTGTTAATCACACCTTTAAGGTAAGTGATATGGTGACTGCTGGTAAAGAAGTAGAAAAATCTGTTTTAAGTAAAGCTTTGCAGCTTGTTTTTCAGGATCGCGTCTTTATCACAGGTAATAAAACCATTATTTTCGAATAGCTCTTTCTTAACTTCAACAAACATTATTTCTTCAGGATGTTTTTATTGTAAAGTCTTACTATGAAACATCCTGATTCTATAGTGCCCGAAAATGTAAAAGGGGCTAAAACCGACACGATTTCTACCGAATCATTCTCTTCCGTCGAACTTGCTAAAAAACATTACACTGTAGTCCGTAAACGTTTATTGTCTGTTTTTAAATGGCATGAGTATGCCGGCATTGCCTCCGCCGAATTCTCCTTAACGGATGGTGCTGGACATGAAAAGGCAGACCTTGTTAGTGAAGGTGACCGCTTTAAAATTAATATACCCGCACCCGGAACAGATTCTGGTTCTGGATTCGACTGGGTGCAGGTTGAGAAAGTAGAGGAAGGACATAATGAAGAGGACGATTGGGAGTACACACTTATCAAAGTGAGACCCACAGATAATCCTGGAACATCTGATAATAACACGGCACATTTTTTTTCTGATGAAGCCAATAGTTATTTTATGGTTAAAAGAATTGGCCTTGCCGTAAGTGCAGAAGTGCATGGTAGAAATGAACAACCAAACACTGATACCGATAAAATAGTGGATAAAATACGTAATACTATTGTGGCTGTAGGGGCTATTCTTGGTGTTTCAAAGGCACAGTGGAAAAGCCTGACGAATGGAATTGTGAAAATTTAACAAATTGTCTAACTTATTGCTTAAAAATTGGTTGAAACGTACGTTTGTTAATAAAGTTTTAAATAATCTTCATCCTTGAAGGTATTTAAAATATCTTTGCGCCCACAACACAACCAAAAATTAAAATATGGCAAATAAATTGTCGCGTATTCCCTTTCTTTTCATCTTAGTTTTTACGCTTCTCTGTTTTTTATTTCCCTCGGTGCCGCACAATTCGGATAAAACCGTATACAATCCTACAGACATCGCCTGGATGCTTACTGCTACAGCAATGGTTTTGATTATGACACCTGGCCTAGCCTTTTTCTACGGTGGAATGGTTAACAAAAAGAATGTCATTTCTACAATGTTGCAAAGTTTTATTTGTATGTCTGTTGTGACAGTTATCTGGTTTGTATTTGGCTTCGGACTAGTTTTTGGAAAAAGTGTAGGAGGTATTATAGGAGATCCTTCGGAGTTTTTTATGATGCAGAACGTTTTAGACAGCAAACCCTGGGAGCTTGCCCCTACAATTCCATTAGCATTGTTTGCAATGTACCAGTTAAAATTTGCAATTATAACTCCGGCCTTAATTACAGGTGCATTTGCTGAAAGAATACGTTTTATCTCGTACGTATTCTTCATATGCCTTTTCTTCATTTTTATATATGCTCCTCTTGCACATGCCACCTGGCATCCCGAAGGTATTCTTTTTAAATTAGGGGTACTGGATTTTGCAGGGGGGACGGTAGTACATATGTCTGCAGGTTGGGCAGCGTTTGCATCCGCTATTTATTTGAAGCGCCGTAACGAGCCTAATCATAACCCTGCCCGTATAACCTACGTAATGCTGGGTACCGGACTACTTTGGTTTGGATGGTTCGGTTTCAATGCGGGGTCTGCATTTGGGGTAGGTAGATTATCTGTTATCGCTCTTTGCACCACAATGGCAGCCTCAGCAGCTGCTGCTATCGCCTGGGTGTTCTTTGATGCTTTTAAGGGTAGAAAGCCGTCGGCCATGGGTACTTGTATTGGTGCAGTTGTGGGTCTTGTTGCAATAACTCCAGCAGCAGGTTTTGTTACTATCCCACATTCATTACTTATAGGAATACTATCCTCTGTTATCAGTAATCTTGTTGTCGAATGGCGTACCAGAACTTCGATAGATGATACTTTGGATGTTTTTCCTTGTCATGGAGTTGGCGGTATGGTTGGTATGGTTCTTACAGGAGTTTTTGCAAACCAATCCATCAACCCTGGAAATGTTACCGGTAATGGGTTGATTTTTGGCGAAACTCACCTGTTCGGAGTGCAAATGATTGCATTAGTAGGCGCTTCTGTATTTGCTTTTGGCGGATCAATGTTGCTTCTCAAAGTAACAGATTTGATTTCACCCCTTCGAGTTTCTGAAGAAGAAGAACGTTTAGGGTTGGATATAAGTCAGCATGACGAGAGTCTTTAACAATACTTATTAATAAGCCGGGCTCAGCACCGGCTTTTTTGTTTTTGCCTATTCCCTCAAGCTCTATTTTTCCATACTTTATAAAGGAAACTATTTGTTCAAATATTGTTTATATAGACATAGCTTTCCAAGAAGAGAGCAATGTTCGATTAATCTGCCTTAATGAAACCTAAAAATGCGCTGAAAACTTATCTTCCGGCGGTACTGGTGTTTATAGCAGTACTCTCTTTTTCCTTGTTTTCATTCTACCAGCTTGGTAAATCAGCCAAACTAAGGCGCGCAAAGTTATTTGAACTTTACACTAATCAAGCTACTGAAAGGCTTGAAAAACGGATTATAGATTATACTCAGATACTGAAAGGATGCCAATCTTTATTTTACTCCTCAGGTTCTGTTACGCCGTTCGAATGGAAGACTTATACCAGGAACCTCAACCTTTCGGACAATTACCCTGGGATCCAAGGTATAGGTTTTGCAAAGTATATTAGGAGAGATCAGATAGCTTCGTTAGAACTAGAAATGAAAAAAAGTTATCCGGATTTTAAAATTAAGACAGAGGGCTCGCAGTCTTATCTCACTCCTATCATATATATTGAACCGAAAAATAAACGGAATATCAGAGCATTTGGCTTTGACATGTTTAGTGAAGTGGTGCGCCGGCAGGCTATGCTGAGGGCAATGAGGACAGGCGAGGCTTCAATTACACGAAAAGTTACCCTTATCCAGGAGACAAACATCGGAATACAGCCTGGATTTCTTTTGTATTTACCAGTATATGATGATCCGGAGCGAAAACTTACTGAAGGTGTAATTAATAATATAAATGGATTTGTTTATATTCCTTTCAGAGCCCATGACCTGATGAATGCTGTTTTTAGTGGCTTTCCAGATCTTGATATTCAGATATACGACCAGGACAAATTAAAGGCAGATAATTTGCTTTATAAAACAAAGGAGGTGCCTGAATCTCTAAGGCAGCAACAGCGGTCTCCAATTGAATTTCAGTCAACGCGTACTATTAACATAGCAGGAAACAGATGGACTTTATTTTATTCTACTGACAATACATTCGGTTCACAGGTAGAGCGGGCTCAGCCACAAATTGTCCTTGTATTTGGTGTCGCAATTTCAATACTTCTTTATATTGTAACCCTCAATTATATTCACAAGCGCCAAACAGCCTTGGAAGAGTTGAATTTTACCAAGGAAATCGAACGCAAGAAAGATGAGTTTATAGGAATAGCAAGTCACGAACTAAAGACTCCTCTTACTAGCATCAAAGCTTATCTCCAGATGCTCGAAAGGTCTGATTTGGGTGAAAAGCAGAAAAACTTCGTCAAAAAGGCGAACACTCAAGCTAATAAATTAAACAGTCTGATTGCCGACCTATTGGATGTTTCCAAAATTCAGGCGGGTAGTATTAAAATTAATAAAGTTCCTTTTCCGTTGTCTGAACTTATAAGTGAAAGTATCGAGAGTGTTATGCATATGTTCTCATCGCATTCAATTAATGGACCTGAAACTGTTCCGGTGATCACTCTTCAGGGTGATAAGCTAAGGCTGGAACAAGCACTTATAAATCTATTAGTTAATGCCATTAAATATTCTCCAGGTACAGGAGCTATCGAACTTTCTATATCAACTACCAACAATAAGGTTACAATCTGCGTGGAAGACCAAGGAATAGGTATTTCCAGAACGCATCAAGCCCGCATATTTGAAAAGTTTTACCGTTCGGAAGACTTGTCTCCATTTTTCTCAGGACTTGGAATGGGCTTATTTATAGCTCATGAAATCGTAAGAAGACATCAGGGCGATATAAGTGTGGAAAGCGAACTAGGAAAGGGTTCCCGTTTCTGCATTCACCTGCCGATCAGCTGGTAGTGTTTGAGCAAGAAATTTTTCGACGAACCACCGGCAAGCAGGATGCGCGTTTCCAACCTTAAAAGCTAATACCACCTCAGTTGTAACTGGTAGATGTTTCAAGTCAATGAAACTTAATTTAAGATGATCAAAGTTGTCTTTAAGTGACGAAGGAACAATTGATATTCCCAGTCCCTTCTCTACCAGTTGCAGGATTGAATGAACGTTATTCACTTCGTGGGTTACTTCCGGATAAAAACCGAGGCGCTGGCAAATTTCTTCCAGTTTGTTAAAATATTCTGGCGCGTAATCTCTATTGAAAAAAATGAATGATCGTTTCGCTAAATACTTTTTAGTGCTTTCAAAATCCAGGGGATCCACCTCCCCGCGGGCAAAAACAAAAACAAACGGCTCATTGAATAGAGTCTTCACCTCTAACCTGTCTGACTTCACCGGTGCTCTCATAATTCCGATATCCAATTTGTTTTCCTCAAGAGCTTTTACTTGTTTTATAGTTGGCAATTCATATAAACGGGTTTTTACATAAGGAAATGTTTTTTTTATGTCTTTTAGCACGGCCATCAGTTGGTGCTGATTTACTGAACTGATATAACCTATCCTCAGCTGCCCGGTTACAGATCCTTCAATTTCCTTTACCCGGTGTCTGCTTGCATCTATTTTAGCGAGTATTTCGTCTACCTCAATTTTAAAGTATTTTCCGGCTTCTGTTAATGCTACCCGTTTATTGTTTCTTTCAAAAAGTGTAACCTCTAATTCCTCTTCAAGTTCTCTTATCTGTCTGCTAAGTGGAGGTTGAGAAATAAATAGTCTTTCAGCAGCCTTTCTGAAGTGAAGTTCTTCGGCTACTGCCTGAAAGTATAGAAGGTGGCGCAGTTCCATGATACCTAAGGGGAATGAATGATTGACGAAATTGATATTTTACAAATATTAATAATACGAATAGTTTTGGCAACAAGAAATCAGAAACTATGCAAAGAGAAAGACCGAAATCCACTATTGACGAAATCAGAGAAAGATTTGATCATGATGTTGAGAGGTTTTCAAACCTTGAGACTGGTCAGCAAACTACAATTGATGCTCCTTTAAGTTTGGAATTGATAACAGATGCCGCAGGCTCCGTTAATGCAGCTGCTGAAAATTTGCTTGATATTGGATGCGGTGCTGGCAATTACACTTTAAAAATGCTCACAAAGGTTAATAACCTAAGTTGCACCCTAATTGATTTGAGTATTCCCATGCTAGAAAGGGCTAAACAAAGAGTTGAACAACAAACAGAGGCTGAGGTTCATACAATACAGGGAGATATCAGGGATGTTGAGTTAAAGTCATCCTATTTTGATATCGTTCTCGCAGGTGCTGTTCTACATCATTTAAGAAACGAAGAAGAATGGGAAAAGGTCTTTAGAAAAATTTACGTAGCATTGAAGCCAGGAGGAAGTTTTTGGATTAGCGATCTTGTGGTTCACGAAGCGCCAATTATCACTGAACTTTTTTGGAAAAAGTACGCAGGTTATCTGAGTGATTTAGGTGGAGACGCATTTCAGCAAAGGGTGCTCGATTATATCGATAAGGAAGACACTCCGCAGTCAGTAACTTTTCAAATGGAAATGATGAGGAAAGTTGGGTTCCGCTATGTGGACATATTACATAAGAACAGTTCTTTTGCCGCTTTTGGGGCAGTAAAATGAAAATCCATCAGCCTAGATACAATTGGCAACATCTCAGGATGTTCGCCGATGTTCTTATCTTCGCATACAAAACAAAATAAACATGCTTAGAAAGACACTGCAATTTGCTGCTTTGATTACCTTGAGTTTATTCTTATTTGCTGGTTGTACAACTTATACCGCGGGAAGAAGTGGTAATGTTCCGCCGGGAAAAGCAAAGAAGATCACAGGATCCAAATCAGCTAAGCCTTACGCACCAGGTCAGCGTAAGAAAAAATAGATTTCAGGAGAACTATTTTACAGTGATAGTTCTCCTTTCTTCGCCAACTAGAGTTGGTTGGCTTCCCTTTGTTTTGTCTTCTACCAGGTTCTGTAATTCATGTACCCATCGCAGAAAAGGGAATTCTATGCCTGATACCTTTTCAGTAATAATAAAGAAGTTGTTCTCTTGAAATGTTACAATTATTCCGTCTCCTTTTACAGTGGCAAAAAAATAGCGCAGCCGCCCGCCTTCCTCTGATCGTCCGGTTATGCCAATTGTATTGAAACTTAAGATAGAAACTGGTATTGGATCAAGAAAATCCGAATCTCTTAAGCCTGATGATGTTTCTATTTTTTGTACTAGCCCATCAAACATAGCATAGTTCCCTATCCTGAATTTTGAAATTCCGATCATAGTTTCAAATCTTTCTCGATATCCATAAAAGTAATACTAAGTCTCGTAATCAAACTTGTAAAATGCTAACGAAAAATTGTGAAGATTATTCCCGCTTTTCATGGATCAATTTTAATATTGTTCCATATAAAGCTTTATCTCTTAATTGTTATGTTAAAATTATAAGCAATACTATATTTGCGAAAATTTAAAATATGATCAACGTTAACGAATATTTTGACGGAGCTGTAAAGTCATTAGCATATCAGTCTGTAGATGGAAAATCAACAATCGGGGTAATAGAATCCGGCGAATATGAATTTGGAACTTCTCAACACGAAACTATGGTTGTAATTGAAGGTAAGCTGGTAGCGCTTCTTCCGGGAGCTTCAGAATGGGCTTCTTACACTAATGGCCAGTCTTTCGAAGTTCCTGCTAACGCATCTTTTAAAGTGAAAGCAGAAGGACAAACTTCTTATCTGTGTAAGTATAAGTAATTTTTAAATCTATCGAAGCTGCCCAGAACCTTTTTTTATTGCAAATGAACACCCCTTGGGTTTGTTTGTGGTAGATACTTCGTCTTTGGGCGGCTTTATAACTTTTTAATAAGTAGGGTTGAATTTTTTTAATTCACCTCTAAACGCCTCCTCGTTTGAAGCAGAAACACCTTCAAAACTAATTTAAAAACAATAATTCATTCTTGTTTTACAGTCTTGTAAAAATTACTTTTGGACTAAAATATCCTCCCAATAATAATTTTCTTTTTTTACTTAGGAACATTAAGTTTGCTTTTGAATGAGCATAGATAAATTAAATCTTCTACATGCCATTATAAGTACTGCTATTGACGGCATAATTACCATTGACTCTGGTGGGTTAATTGAAAGTATGAATCCGGCGGCATTACGCTTATTTGGGTATGAGAAGGAAGATGAGTTGGTTGGAAGAAATATTTCTGTATTAATGCCTGAACCCGATAAAAGCGCACACGATGGGTACATACATAGGTACCAGTCTACAGGCGAAAGACGTATTATTGGTATCGGGCGTGAAGTTAAAGGCTTGAGAAAGGATAAAACAACATTTCCTTTCCGCCTGGCTGTTAGTGAGGTGGAGTACGAAAACCGAAAAATATTCACAGGTTTTATACACGACCTTTCGAAGGAAAAAGCGGCAGAAGAGAATCTTCGCAAATACACCGAAAAACTCGAAGAAACAATAAAAGAGCGAACTCACGATTTAAGGGAGTTAATTTCAGAGCTCGAGATAGCCCGAGATGAAGCCAGTCACTCTCTTGAAAAGGAGAAAGAACTGAATCAGTTGAAGACGCGATTCGTTTCGATGGCCTCTCATGAGTTCCGCACACCCTTAAGCTCGGTACAGCTTTCTGCCTCATTGATAGAAAAGTATCTTCAGAAACAAGATGAGGGAAACATCCTTAAACACACTTCCAAGATCAAAAATTCGGTAGGCCATCTTACCGGAATACTTAACGATTTCTTGTCTTTGGAGAAACTGGAAGCTGGAAGGACTGAAGTTCAGTTTCAGCACTTTGACCTGGTTAAGTTTTCAGAGGGTATTATTGAAGAGATGCAATTAATTGCAAAACAAAATCAGCACATTTTTTACCAGCACACAGGCGAAACAGGTGAAGTATATCTTGACCCTTCTTTACTTAGGAATTCAATTATTAACCTTGTATCGAATGCAATAAAGTATTCAGGAGAGAATACTTTTATAGAGTTTAATACGGAGGTTTCAGATTCCGAGGTGTGTATCTCTGTGAAGGATAATGGAATTGGAATTCCGGAAGATGAACAGAAGAACTTATTTGAACCGTTTTTTAGAGCTCATAACACCGGAAATATCCCGGGAACAGGGTTGGGACTAAATATTGTTAAACGATACGTCGAACTAATGGGTGGTGACGTTATTTGCCAAAGTGCGCAAAATGAAGGCACTACCATTGCTTTAATCTTTAAAAAAGGATGAACCAGCAGAAAAAAACTGTACTGATAATTGAGGATAATCAAGATATCCGTGAAAGCACCGCCGAGATTTTGGAGCTTGCTAATTTTAGTGTTTACACCGCAGAGAACGGAAAAAAAGGAGTTGAACTTGCTCAAGCACAACTTCCAGACATTATCCTCTGTGATATAATGATGCCAGAGTTGGATGGCTACGGCGTTTTATACCTTTTAAGCAAAAACGAAAATACAGCAAACATCCCTTTCATTTTTTTAACTGCGAAAGCAGAACGGGCTGATATGCGAAAAGGTATGGAAATGGGGGCAGATGATTACCTGACTAAGCCCTTTGACGATATGGAACTTATAAATGCTGTAGAAAGCAGGCTTTCTAAAAGGGAACGCGTCCTGAAGAGTTCAGCAACAGCTGCTAGTTTAGAAAACTTGTTAGATGAAGCTCGCTCTGCTAAGTTGCTGACGGAGTTGTCTGAAAGCGGAAGGTTAAGATCATTTAAAAAGAAGCAGAACATTTACATGGACGGTGATACACCGCAGAATGTTTACTTTGTTAAAAAGGGAAAGATCAGAACCTATTTAATTTACGAGGACGGCCGGGAGATCATTACCGGCATGCATTCAGAGGGAGACTTTTTTGGATATGAAGCAGTGCTTTTAAACAAATCCTATACTGAAAATGCAGAGAGCATGGATGATTCTGAGCTTCACCTGATTAGAAAGAGCGAATTTAATACGTTGTTGTTTAAAGATATAGGTATTGCAAAAAGATTTATAGAGCTGCTATCTGATAATATTGTTGAAAAACAGGAGCAGTTGCTTAAGCTGGCCTACAATTCGGTTCGTAAACGTGTTGCTGATGCATTGATAATTCTTTCTGATAAGTTCATGAAGGAGCCTTCAGACTCCTGTGAGATTAAAGTATCCCGTGACGACCTCGCGGCTATGGTAGGAACTGCTACGGAGACCATAAGTCGCACATTATCAGACTTTAAAGAGGAGCGGTTAATTGTAAAAGAAGGCAATACAATTAAAGTTCTATCCATTGAGAAACTGAAACGCGTCAAACAATAAAGGTAATAAAGTGATAAATATCACTTTTTACTTTGATTAGCCTCACGCATTAAAGCAGCCCGTCTGGATACCTTTGTTTCTAAACAGAAACGGAATGAAAGCGGTCGCATACAGCATAAAAAACTGTGAAAAAGAGCTTTTAATTAAGGCTAATCAGAAAAAGCACGATATAACTTTAATATCCAATAGGTTAACAACTGATACAGCAGCTTACGCAGACGGAAAAGATGCTGTATTAGTGTTTCCCGGAGATAGTTTGCCGGCCTCTATTCTTCAAGAGCTTAAAAGAAGAGGCGTTAAGTATATAGCTACCCGTTCAACGGGCACGGATCATATAGATCTTCCTGAAGCCGTCCGACTAGGCTTAAAGATAGCTAACGTTCCCTCCTATTCCCCTGAGTCAGTAGGCGAACATGCCATTACTCTGATCCTCGCACTTTCCCGTAATATTCTTGTGTCTCAAAATCAAATGCATGATCATGATTTTAGTCTCAATAATCTTGTCGGTAATACTATCAAAGGTAAAACTGTTGGTATAGTTGGCTTTGGTGGAACCGGCAAGGCTCTTGGAAAGATTTTAAGCGGATTTGGAGCAAAAATACTTGTTAATGATATAGAGGAAAAGAACGACTGCGGCACAATTGGAGCCACTCAGGTATCTTTAGATGAACTCTATAGCCGCTGTGATATTATTTCTTATCATATTCCTTTAAATGAAAATACTCATCACCTCGTAGACGCTGACGGTATAAAGAAAATGAAGGACGGCGTGATGCTGATAAATGTCAGCCGTGGGGCTGTCTTCAATACCCAGGACGTTTACGAAGCACTTCTAACAGGTAAGATCGGTAAGATCGGCATGGATGTTTATGAATTCGAACAGAACGTGTTTTTTTTCAACCATAGGAAAAAACCTATACAAGACTCCTTACTACAGTCTCTGATACAGAATCAGCGGATACTATTAACCCCTCATCAGGCCTTTTTAACAGAGGAAGCGCTTAAGATCATTGCAGAGAAGACTATCTCCAGCATGGACCTGTGGGAAGCCGGTAGATGTGCAGGAAATGCCTGCTGCTGTGGAAAGGCCTGTATTGAAAATAATCTAGCTATTGCATAATGAACACATTAATATCAAAATACAATATAGCAGCACCACGATATACTAGTTATCCCACTGTTCCTTTATGGGAGGAGGAGCAGTGGAGCGTAACTGGTTGGCTCGATACGGTGAGGATAGCAATGAACGAAAGTTCTGCTGCAGGTTTAAGTTTGTATATTCACCTGCCCTACTGCGAAAGCTTGTGTACATACTGCGGTTGTAATACCCGTATCACTAAGAATCACGCTGTTGAGAGACCGTATATAGAAGCTGTTCTTAAAGAATGGCAGATGTACAAGGAAGTTATAGGAAAAGCTCCACACATCAGGGAAATTCATCTTGGAGGAGGTACTCCAACGTTTTTCAGCCCTGAAAATCTGGAAATGTTGATGAATGGCCTGTTGGATGGGGCTACTCTTGCTTCAGAAACCAGTTTTTCTTTTGAGGGACATCCTGCAAACACCAGTTATAGCCATCTTAAAGTTCTTTACGAGGCAGGGTTCAGGAGAATAAGCCTTGGGATCCAAGACTTCGACCCTGTGGTTCAAGAGATTATTAATAGAAGGCAAAGTTACGAACAGGTAAAAAAAGTTACTGATGATGCCCGCAGCCTCGGTTACACTTCTGTCAATTATGATTTGATATACGGGCTGCCCTTACAGAAATTACAAAGTATACAAGACACCGTAGAGAAGGTAATTACATTAATGCCCGATAGGATTGCCTTTTACAGTTACGCTCACGTTCCTTGGGTAAAGCCAGGTCAAAGAAGATTTACAGAAGCTGATCTTCCTCAGGATGACGAGAAAAGGGCCCTTTATGAGAAAGGACGCGAAATGTTCCTGAATAAAGGCTATTACGACATCGGAATGGATCATTTCTCTCTGAAATCTGATAGTCTTTACAAGGCCTCAAAGAACCATACCCTCCACCGCAATTTCATGGGTTATACAGATCAATATACCCAGTTATCAATAGCCCTGGGTGTTTCATCTATAAGCGATAGTTGGTACGGTTTTGCCCAAAATGTCAAACATGTTGAGCTTTACCTTGACATGGTTAATAAAGGTTCCTTCCCCTTATTAAAAGGGCATATTTTAACAGATCAGGATCTGGTATTCAGGAAGCATATTCTCCAACTAATGTGTAAAGGATTTACAGATTGTGATTGGCTTAAGCAAGAATTTCAAGAAGTAAGGCAAAGGCTTAATCCGCTGGAGGATGATGGATTAGTTGAGGTTGAGGGATCTCGGGTTCAGGTAACTGAAACCGGAAGAGCATTCCTCAGGAATGTTTGTATGGCATTTGATATGCGATTGTGGCAAAAGAAGCCCGAATCTCAATTATTTAGTAAAGCCATCTAGGATTATATAATTAGCAAAATATTTAATACAAAAACTTAACGACTTGGTTATGGGTCATAGCTTTCATATTCCCGTTTTAGGATTAGGATTTTCCGTAGACACACCGCTAAAGGTAGCGAGGTATGGAATTTCTTCAGTTGCATCTATCGTAGATGATGAGATGATTGAACGAATGAGAGAATTTCATTCGAAACAAAATAATATCGACTATCATCCAATCAGAAAAGTAGAGATGGATCACCGTGCAAAGCGAGTGAAAGCATACCTCAACCTCGTGAATATGCTTATCGAAAGTCAACATTCGGAGTTGAAGCAAGAGCCTTTCGTAGAAGGATCTGATATCTGCCGATACTTTGAGCTTCTTCCGGAGTCTTGCCAGGAGCAACAAGTTTACAAGGAAATGCAGTTTGAAACAGACCCTCAAAAGAAAGAGGAACTTCAAAATCTTTTGAGAACTTTTATAAAGAAAGGTGATGCAGAGGTCAATATCATGGTTAAAGTTGATAAAGTGAATCTCGGAAAAGATGGGTTCCCTTTAGGAGATAAGTTCACTGATGCTCTGGCGGCATTACGTGGTTTTGCTGAAAGTGAACTTAACACATCAGTAGTGCTGTCTGCAGGTATGAATCCTAAGTTATACACCTATTTAAGTGAATTCGAGGACTTCTTTCCAAGTGCGGACAAGCAAGCGAAAAAGAAGGTAATTCTTAAGGTAAGCGATTTTCGGTCTGCTTTAATACAAGCGAAATTCCTTGCAAAAAAAGGTCTGTGGGTCCATGAATTCAGGATTGAATCAGGCCTGAACTGTGGCGGTCATGCGTTCGCTACGGAAGGTTATTTACTCGGACCTATTTTGGAGGAATTCAAGGAAAAGAGACCTTCAATGTTAGAGGATCTTTATGGAATTTACAAAAATGCAATTGTAGCCAAAACTGGAAGCGAACCACGGCAACCTTCCACTCGCTTCACTGTCCAGGGTGGCATTGGAACGAAAGCGGAAGATGAATTTTTGCGAGACTATTATAAGCTGGATGGAACTGGATGGGGAAGTCCCTTCTTATTGGTACCTGAAGTAACAAATGTGGATAGGGATACGTTGGATCTTCTAAAAAATGCTGTAGAAAGAGATTTTTACATTAGTGCAGCCTCTCCCCTAGGTGTACCTTTTAATAACTTTAGTAAAAGTACAGCAGAGGCACTTCGTCTTGAACGAATAGCTAAAGGGAGACCCGGCAGCCCTTGTACAAAAAAGTTCCTTGTTTCTAATACTGAATTTACCAGTGATCCTATCTGTACAGCGTCAAGGGAATACCAGAAATTGAAACTTGAGGAGCTTGATAAGTTAGACTTGCCAGAGAATGAATATAAGCGGAGATTCAATAATATCACGGAGAAATTGTGTCTGTGTGTGGGCTTGTGTACATCAGCCATATTAAAAAATGATATGCTTAAGCCCAGAGAAAACAGGGCTGTAGCGATATGCCCTGGACCAAACACCGCTTATTTTAATGATATCTATACATTAAATGAGTTAGTTGGACACATTTATGGTCGAACTGATTTGTTAAAAGATATTAAGAGGCCAAACTTATTCATTAAGGAATTACACTTATATGTAGACTATCTTAAAAAAGATATTGAAAATAATGAAGGTAATCTAAACGATAAGAAGCTTAAACAACTGGAAAATTTCAGATCAGAATTATTGAGAGGCATAGCGTATTATAGGAGTCTGCTTCCACAGATACCTTTTGCAGATAAGTATCAGATGGATATTGAATTGAGCACCTTTCAAAATCAATTAGAAGCACTCAATATCAGCCAATCGGCCGAAGTGTAATTACAGAATAAGAATACCGGTTATTGTTATACCGGTATTCTTATTTATACCTCAACTTTTTCAACTACATCGTTTAGCTCTCTCTTACTGTAAAGCTCAATTTTCTTAAGTATCCAAATAGAGATCATCAACCAGATTGCCCCGGCGAAAAATCCAGCAAGAACATCGCTGGCATAATGTACCCGCAGGTAAACTCTGCTAACTCCTATCACCAGGATCAATAAAACCAAAATAGCTATTAGAATAATCTTTAAAACTCTGCTTTTTACATTTTTATATACATAATAAATAATTAGTCCAAAGAAGGTAACACTACTCATCGCATGCCCGCTTGGAAAACTTAAACCTCGCGCTGGTTCAAGTAAGGGCATTAAAGGACGAGATCTGTTAAACCATAGCTTCATTAAAGACATTACAGTAACGCTACTTAGGGCAATACTTGCTATTTTGATGGAGTACCATTTATGCCGCTTGATGACCAAAAAATATAGTGTAAGCAAGACATTTGCTAATACTAAGAATTGATAGTTTCCCAGTGTCGTAAAAAAGAGCATTACTTTAGTTGTTGAATTGCTCACATAGGTTTGGACAAATTCAAAAGCAGCTGCATCAAAACTATTCTTGTTATTGGATAGAACGTAATGGGCAATTGCCAGGAATGTTAATACTAAGGATATAAAGAGTAAGGCTGCCAGAATAGCTTCTGCGGTAAATAACATAACAGAAGCAGCCAATCTCCGGAAAACTTTCTTAAGCGGAATGTTCAAGTCTCTTAAATTTTATAAATATTGTTTTCCAGCCGTTTATCTATCGCCCCAAACCCAATCACTGGAAATATCGCCACTGTAAATATGCACAAAGCCCCTCCAATTCCGGGAAAATAGTAAATGCATTAATCCCTAGTGTGTTAAGATCGTCTTTGATTTCCTTAAAACTGGATACGGGTATTTTAAGCTTAAGTAACTTATTCGAAAAGTTATCTGTTTTATCTAATTCACATTTATTCTCAATCTCATTAGATGGCTGTATAGAAAATACCCCCGATTGGTTGTTGATTCGCTGCTTTATAATCCTTGGCCTGAAAATCCTGGTCTTCTCAATCAGAAACGGGTGATTACCTTCTATTTTAAATTCGTAATCATCGCTTTGGGCCATTAATACCCAAACAATAGCATAATCTGAAGAATTCCGCTGCAAATGTTCGTTAGTAGCAAACCACAAAGCAGTGAGGGCATTATGCGACCAATCTAACAACCGTGTGGGAAGCCCAAAGTGTTGCCCCAACGTTAGGTAGTCCCAGTCGTCATACGGTCGGTGAGCTTCAATTAAGAGAGGGTTAGTTCGTTTAAACTCTTCCAGCAGAAGACGCTCTGTATGAAGAAGATCTCCAAAGGGACTTAACCGTCCTATTTTAGGGATCAGGGGAAGGTCTCCAGTCTGACCCCTAAATACAAAGTCTTCAACATTTCCCTCGGCATTCGCCTTTATTTTATAAGCTTTAATAACATTTAGGTATTCGGTCACATTTTCTATTTCTTCTTCACCTATCATTTTTTAATAAGGAAAGTTTTTTTAAGATGTTTGTGAGATAACTACCTGTTTATTAATTATAGCTTACTAAAATACATCGACATTAATTTTTTATCGTGGTTATAAATATCCTCATAAAAACTAACTCTGCCATTTTCATCCGCAGCAGCAGTAAAATAAACAAGGTAGACAGGAAGTTTCTGTTTTAGTGATACAAATTTTTCCTTCCTTGTGCTAATCTGTTGCATGATACGTGAACGGTCGTATCCTGAATTTTTCAGCAAATATGCTGCAAGGTCAAGGGGTCTTTCTACCCTTACACAACCGTGACTGAAGCCTCTTTTTGTCTGGCTAAACAATTCATCGTGCGGCGTATCGTGCAAATAGATATCATTTTCGTTAGGGAAAATGAACTTTACTTCTCCAAGATCATTTTTAGGGCCAGGTCTTCTTCTAACTATATATTTGAATCCAGGCTCCCCTGCCATTGACCAGTCGATTGAAGAAGCATCAACTTTAACTCCTTTAGATGTAACTACCTCCATGTCCATACGGTCTAAGAAACCCGGGTCAGCCATTGCTTTTGGAGCTATTTCGTTCTTTAATATATTTGATGGAATATTCCAGTAGGGAGATATTACGACATACTCCATTTTATCACTAAAAATTGGCGTCTCGTGCAAAGTTTTTCCTACAATAACTTTCATATCCATAACCTGCCGGGCTTTTTCATAGACACGTAGCTTGTATTCAGGTATATTCACAATAATATAGTCCTGCTCAAAGCTTTTTGGTATCCACCTCCAACGCTCCATGTTAATAATGATCTGTTTAATTTGATCCTGGACAGGAATATTAAGTTTAGCTATGGTTGCAGGACCCAAGCCGCCATCGGGCTTTAAGTTGTTGTATCCCTGGAATTTTTTTAACGCTTCTGAAAGATTGGCATCAAAAACATCACTATTTGCATTAACGCTGTCTGCATTGTCAACAAAGTCGGCCAGTCGTTTACGGAGCATAGGTACAACAGGTGACGGCTCCCCTAGCTTTACTTTTGATCCTGCAGGAATATTTGGCCAGCCTCCTTTTGCCTGAACATCCCGGTAGCGGGCCAAGGCTTTCTTCAAATTCGTATATTGCGGATGTAAAGGACTAAAATCAGCATAAGGATATTTACTTTCACGTTCACCCAGTATAGTCATCAAAGCTTTGTGAAGTTTTATCTTGTTGCGCTTAACATCCCACTCCGTTTCAGGGTTTTTCTTTGGAATAACCAGGCCTCTGTAATAATCTGATGCCCAATTGAAATAGGTCGCTGATAAGCCCAGGTCTATTTCTTTTTCTAGTTCCTTAACCTTAGTTGTATCTTTTCTTGCCTCTTTAAGTGCTTTGAATTTCTCATCGAAATTGATGATCTGGTAATCTTTCGGATCAAGTCCCTCTTCGTTAGCTTTCGCTATTACCGAAAGCATTTTTTCAGCCTGAGGAACAACCTCGTGATTTTTAAACCAACCTAATTTAAAACCTCTTTCCCGATAGAAGTTTTTGGCGAACACCAGTTCATCCTTGAAGGCAGGTTGAGATTGCATAAAACTGGTAATATATACGCTGTCTACCAGAGGTTGCGCTCCTATCTTAGCCGTTTTTCCACAACCAGAAAGAGATAAGGAAATGATGCAGGAAGTTAAGAAAGAATAATAAAGTACATTAAAAGGGTGAGTATTTCTTCTCATAGGTCCATATCTAAGTGTAATTATTAAAATCAAAAATCAATCCACACGCTAATTATGGCCATATTAGCTTTTAAACACTAACTCTAAGCCTGGAATGTCTAGAAAAATGAACAAACTTTCAGACCTCTGGGCGAAAACCAAACGCGTTTGAAATTGTTTTAAAAATAAAACGGTCATGAAAGGCAATCCTGAACTCAACAGTATGCGAAAAGGTTTAAGAGATTCTCTTTTGGTTCTACTGCTTGCTGCCCTTAGTCTTTATCTTATGTATAATTTCTACTATTCCTAACTGTTATTCTTTCCAGAGAAATGGAAACAGAATTAGCGAAGCTGTAATAACAACAATATTGATAGCTATAAGTACTCCAAGTTCATCCAGGCTAACATCTCGCTGCAAGCCGTCCATAGCATTCTTTGAAAATTTAATCAGAAGCATTAGCAATGGAATAATTACAGGAAAACTTAAAATCGCCATTAAAGCACCACTATTATTAGCTTTTGCTGCAATGCCTGAGATCATGGTAAAAACAGAGGCAAAACTGATGCTACCGATAAAAACAGACAAAAGGTAGAATACTACGTCCCCTATTTGATTTTTAAAGACTATAGAATAGAAAGCTATAGCTATAGCCGATAGTATTAACATGAGCAAGACATTGTAAATAATCTTAGAAAGGATTATTGCTTTTGCACTGGTAATACTGTAATAATACAATTGCCTGCCCTTGTTCTCCTGTAGAAAGCTTTTTGCTATTGCATTAACGGAAGCAAACAGCATAATAATCCAAAATAAGGCATTCCATGTTATAGGGTCAACCTTTTTAAAAGACAAGAAACATACAAAAATGGTTGATACCAGGTAGAGTAAAATTCCATTAATAGCATATTTAGACCGCCACTCCAGCAGTATTTCTTTCTTAACCAAAAATTTAACTTGCGAAAATGTGCTCATCAGAGATGCAAAGATAGTTTTTAGGAAGATTAACTTAACAAAGGGGGTTCACTTGCATAATTTTATTAATAGGGGGTCAAATACGCCATTTGCATTTTTAAAGAACCCCTCTCATCTGGTATTGTTCACCAGCAAAGTAACAGCAAATTTAATATCTACATTATGAAAACATTGAGAATTATCGGACTAATTTTAATTGGTGCATGTACACTGCAATCATGTGACAAAGACGACATTGATGAGGGGGATGAAACGGAATTCATTTCGAAGGCAGCCAGTAGCAATATTTTTGAAATAGAATCAGGTAAACTTGCTATTTCTAAGGGAGTAAGAACTGAAGTTAAAAATTATGGCAGTATGATGGTCTCAGATCATACCACGGCAACCGCAGAACTTAAAACCGTTGCAGATCAGAACGGTATAGCTGTACCTACCAATATGAACGACGAGCATATGGCCATGTACAACGATCTCAATGCTCGTTCTGGTGCTGATTTCGATCGGGCATATGCACAAATGATGGTAGACTCTCATCAAAGAACGGTGAACCTCTTTGATGAAGCAGCGGACGACCTGGACGATCCTGAGATTAAGAAGTTCGCTCAAGATAAACTCCCAATCCTGAAGATGCATTTGGAGCACGCTACAACATTGAAAGCCACTGTTACACCCTAGTTGTTTTGCAGATGATTGATTAGCGGGGATAAGCAATATCCCCGCTTTCTACTTAGCCCTGTTGGGTTATTTCCATTTTTTCAGCAAAGTGTGCGCAGTAATCGCGTAAATCCTCCACAATGTTCTTCTCTCCTGTTGCTCTTAAAAAGCTATCCCCCATAGTTTGCAGGGTCTCATAAAAAAACCGCTTCATTTCATCCACAGGCATATCTTTCGTCCAGAGATCAATACGTAAGGAATTTTTATAATTATGATCCCACAGAGCTAACATCATCGACTTAACTGGAAGAGCCTCTTTGTTTTCACCGTCAGTTGATTCCCATGTTATGTTTTCAGGGACGTTGTTATCATCCAGTTCTATCGTAAGTTTTATTTCTGCTTTCTTCATTATTTGAATTGATTACTTTGATCTAGTTGGTGGCTGCACCATTATTCTATTGGCCGCAAAGATGTTAAAAGCTTTATCTACAATCAAAATGATTAATTGAATAATGATGTTCCTGTGATTATAGGATAAGATGAACTATCCCCGCAATAATTACCACCAAGAGGGATTCTATTAACCAAAGCCTTTTTATGTCTGCGATTAAAGCCCGGAAAATAATATCAGAAACTATAATGATTACTAACCATCCAAGATGCCAGAAGCTAAAGTTAGAAGGCGAGCTTCCCGCGGTTGTTTGCCTAATACCCAATAAGTTAACTGCAAAATATCCCAGCAATACTGCAAATATGAGGTTGAAGGGCGTTACTTTCATTAAACTTACCTTTTGCCCCGTTTATTCCCCTGAAAAGATCCCTTACTAAGAGCTTTTTTCGCAGCAGCAGTTCTCTCCTTAAAGCTCTCCTTAGATTCTTTAGCCTGTTTCCCTGGTTTAGTTTTCTTAGTATCCTTCGTATTTGATGCTTTCTTGTCGTGGAAAGCACCCTTAAATTCAGGATTTTCTTTTCTTTTTTGAATATCTATTTCTTTCGCAATCTCCTGACGTTCATTATAGGGAGTTTCCTCAATAAATACTCCCTCCGGAATTTCTTCAATTGGAATATCCTGTCTGATAAGCTTCTCAATTTTCTTGATAAAATAGGTTTCAGCTGGGTTGCAGAATGTTATCGCCGTCCCAGTATTATAAGCTCTACCCGTTCTTCCAATCCGGTGCACGTAGTCCTCAATAACAATAGGAACATCAAAATTAATAACGTGACTCACATTGGTTACATCTAAACCCCGCGCTGCAACATCTGTAGCAACCAGTATCCGAACCTCCCCTTCTTTAAAGGCATTAATCGAATTTATACGGGTATTTTGGCCTTTATTTGCGTGAATTACTCTCACACTACTAGTCCCATAACGACGTTCACAATAACTGAAGATGTTATCTGCAACATTTTTTGTCTTGCAGAAAATGATAAGTCTGTGGAACTCCTCGTCATTTTTTAGTAGATGCTGGAGCAAATTCAGTTTGGTTTTAAGATTAGGGACGTTATAGAGGATTTGCGTTACAGTTTGAGCTGGTGTTGCCTGGGGCGCAACCTCAATAACCGTTGGAAATTTTAAAAAGTCTCCAGCAATTTTATGTACCAGATCCCCCATGGTTGCCGAGAATAATAAATTCTGTCGTTTGCGTGGTACAACCTCCAATATCCGATGGATTGAACCAATAAATCCCATATCCATCATTTTATCAGCTTCATCCATCACAAGGAACTGAAGATATTTTGTATTTATATTTCCAGCCAGGTAAAGGTCTAAGAACCTACCCGGACTAGCTACTATAATATCGCATCCCTTCTCTAACTCCGCTATTTGAGTTTTAGGTCCCAATCCTCCATATAGTACTACCGTTCTCAGGTCTGTATATTTCGCGAAGATTTTAATATTTTCCTCAATTTGCATGGCAAGCTCTCTTGTAGGAGCAAGGATTAGAGCCCTTGGATCAACCCCCTGAGCATACTTTAATTTCATTAGCATCGGTAAAACATAAGCAGCCGTTTTACCTGTTCCAGTCTGAGCAACTCCCATAATATCCTGACCGGATAAAATTGGTCCTATTGCCTTTTCCTGAATTGGCGTTGGTTGGGTATATCCAGCATCATCAATTGCATTAAGTATTTGCCGGTTTAATTTAAAATCTTCAAAAGTTTGCGCCATGCCGCAAAGATAGGGCTATTTATTTAAGGATAAATTTAAAGAATGCACCAATGAATGTGAGCTTGTATGGCTTTTTCGAATTTTGGCTTTTTAATTTTGATTTTTATATATATTTGCGGCTCCCTGTTAATCAGGATATCAACAAAATGAAACACGAATTCACACATAGCATGCATTTCCATCATCGCCAGTAGGCGATAGATAGAATTTGTATGTTTCTACGTGAAGCATGTTTACCCCGAATATTTTTGTTGAACTGATTATAAAATTTTAAACATTGAAAACACTCAAAATTGCTATCCAGAAGTCGGGTAGGTTAAACGAAAAATCTGTTGAGCTTCTTAAAAACTGCGGTTTAAATTTCGAAAATTATAAAAGCTCTTTAATTTCCCCAGTATCCAATTTTCCTCTAGAGATCCTATTCCTTCGCGACGATGACATCCCTGAATACGTTCAGGACGGAATTGCTGATCTGGGTATTGTTGGCGAAAATGTAATTTGTGAAACCGAAGTTGAGGTAGCCTACTTACAACGACTTGGATTTGGGAAGTGTTCTTTAAAGCTTGCAGTTCCCAATCAGGCAAACTATCAAACCCTTGCTGACCTGAACGGAAAAGCGATTGCTACTTCATATCCTTCTATACTTAAGAAGTTTTTAGCAGATAATAATATCCAGTCTGAAATACGTACTATCTCTGGTTCTGTTGAAATTTCTCCGGGTCTGGGTTTAAGTGATGCTATTTGTGACCTGGTTTCTACCGGCGGAACTTTAAAGAGCAATGGATTGAAGCCATTCGGGGATGTGTTGCATTCAGAAGCTGTGTTGATTGGGCGTAAAGGTGAAGAAAGTGACCCGCTAATAGTTGAGCTTATTCAGAGAATTCAGTCTGTTCTAAGAGCTAAAGAAACTAAATATGTTGTTCTTAATGTTGAAAAATCCCGTTTAGATGAGATAAAGGCTCTTCTGCCTGGTATTAAAAGTCCAACGGTCGTTCCCCTGGCTGAAGAGGGCTGGGTGGCAGTGCATACTGTAATTCCTGAAAAAGATTTCTGGGGAAAGATCAGCCAGTTAAAAGCGGCAGGAGCCCAGGGAATTGTGGTAATGCCAATTGAAAAGATAATCATTTAAAGGCTGCGTAAGGTAGCTCATACATTCAAAAACTCCTCCATCAAGGAGGTGTGAGGTATAAAGATGCTTAAGACTTATAAGTACAACGAACTAGGCACAGCTGCAATAGAAGAACTTGTCTCAAGAAATGCAGATGAAAGCAACGTAATAGGGGAACGGGTCGAATCAATTATCTCAGACGTAAGACTAAAAGGAGACCAGGCATTATTCGGCTTCGCAGAGGCTTTTGATAGAGTAATACTGAAATCCCTTTTTTTGGATAAGGAGCAAATCGAACTTATAGCCGCTACAATTGCAGAAGAACAGAGAGTTGCCATAGAAACAGCTTATCAGAATATCTATAAGTTTCATCAGTCGCAACTTAAGCAGGAAGAGAAGGTTGAAACAATGCCTGGGGTAACTTGCTGGCGAGAGTTAAGACCCATCGAAAAAGTTGGTCTGTATATTCCCGGTGGTACAGCCGTTCTCCCGAGTACGTTTTTAATGCTTGGAATTCCTGCAAAGATCGCTGGTTGCAAAGAAGTTGTAGTATGCTCCCCTCCTCAAAAAGACGGCTCTATAAATTGCTACGTTGCTTATGTTGCCAAATTGCTTGGGATTACCAGGATATACCTTGCTGGTGGAGCTCAGGCTGTTGCAGCCATGGCTTACGGTACAGAAACTATCCCTAAAGTAGATAAGATCTTCGGTCCTGGTAATCAATATGTAACGAAGGCGAAAACTATAATACAGTCAACAACCCAGACTGCAATAGATATGCCAGCAGGACCATCAGAAGTACTGGTAATAGCAGATGAAACCTCAAATCCAATTTATGTTGCCGCTGATCTTCTGGCTCAGGCAGAGCATGGAGTCGATTCTCAGGCCGTACTCGTTTCAACCTCTTCTGTTGTAATATCAGAAACAATTAAGGAATTGGAAGCTCAGCTACAGGTTTTGCCCAGAAAAGAAATTGCAGCAAAAGCAATAGAGAACTCCTATGCAGTACTAGCCGACAGTCTGGAAGCGGCTATGGACTTCAGTAACTTGTATGCTCCCGAACACTTAATTCTGGCAACAGAACGGTGGGCATCCATTACAGATCAGATCAGTAATGCAGGCTCCGTTTTCTTAGGCAATCTTACCCCTGAAAGTGCCGGAGATTATGCGTCCGGTACAAATCACACCCTTCCCACTAGTGCCTATGCACGCTCTTATTCAGGTGTGTCAGTAGACTCTTTTGTTAAGAAAGTCACCTTTCAGCACATTACCCCTCAGGGGATCCAGAACATAGGAACGGCTGTGGAAGTGCTTGCGGAATTAGAGGGACTACAAGCCCATAAGAACGCTGTAACAGTTAGAAAGTTGGGACTCAGCTAAATTTAACACAATGGAATTTAATTTAAATGCTCTTTTAAGAGATAATATAAAAAACTTAGTGCCCTATTCCTCTGCCCGGGATGAATTTAAAGGCGAAGCTTCTGTTTTTCTTGATGCTAACGAGAACAGCTATGGCTCTCCAATCAAGGATCAATATAACAGGTATCCAGATCCTCTTCAATGGAAGGTTAAAAAACGAATCAGTGAGATAAAAGGGGTACCCCCTCAAAATATCTTCCTTGGTAATGGCAGTGATGAGGCAATTGATATTTTATTTAGAGCTTTTTGTCGGCCAGGAGTTGATAATGTGATTACCGTCCCTCCTACCTACGGAATGTACGAGGTATCGGCCAATATCAATGATGTTGCGATTAAAAAGGTACCATTGACGCCTGATTATCAACTTAATTTGGAAGGTATAGCTGAGGCAATAGACGAACAAACCAAACTGATCTTCATTTGCTCCCCTAACAATCCTACAGCGAACTCTATCAACCGCGAGGATATAGAAACAATACTGGTTAATTTTAAAGGTATCGTGGTGATCGACGAGGCTTATATTAACTATTCCCGTCAAAAAACTTTTATTCAGGAGCTTACTGAATACAGTAACCTTGTTGTTCTTCAGACCCTCTCAAAAGCTTGGGGCCTGGCTGCTTTGCGTGTAGGTATGGCCTTCGCCAGTGAGGAAATCATAGAGGTATTCAATAAGGTGAAACCTCCCTATAATATTAATGAGGCCTCACAGCTTATTGCTCTAGAAGCCTTACAGAATGTAGAGCAGGTTAATAATTGGATAAAAGACACGATCAAGGAGCGGGAAAAGCTTGTATCAGAATTACTTAAATTACCATTTATATTAAAAGTTTTCCCTTCAGACGCCAATTTCATCCTTGTCAAAACTACTGATGCAAAAGGCATCTATAACTACCTTGTCAGTAAAGGAATTATAGTTCGTGACCGTTCCAAAGTAGAGCTTTGTGAAGGAAGTTTGAGGATCACCATTGGAACTCAAGCCGAAAATGAAACCCTCGTTGAAACTTTAAAAACATTTCACTCATAATATGAGCGCTCGTAAAGTACTTTTTATCGACCGTGACGGAACTCTCTGTCTAGAACCTGCAGACTACCAGGTAGATTCCTTTGAGAAATTGAAATTTTATCCGTCAGCATTCAAGTACATGACGAAGATTGCCGAGGAGTTGGATTTTGATTTGGTCATGGTTACCAATCAGGATGGCTTGGGAACAGACTCTCACCCCGAAGAAAACTTCTGGCCGGTACACAATTTTATCATCGACTCGTTTGAAGCTGAAGGGGTTTATTTTAAGGAGGTTATAATCGATAAGACATTTGCTCATGAGAATAAACCTACCCGTAAACCAGGCACAGCCCTTTTAACGCATTATTTTGATCGTGATAAGTATGATCTTGCTAATTCCTTTGTAATTGGTGACCGTATTACAGATGTTGTGCTTGCAAAGAATCTGGGGTGTAAAGCAATCTGGCTCAAACAAAACCCAGAGTTGGGTTCTGATGAGATAAGAGAGCAGGCAACAGAACTTAAGCCATTTATAAGCCTTGATACTACCCTCTGGAAAGATGTTTACGAGTTTTTAAAGGTCGGTAAAAGAGAAATTGAACATCGTAGAACGACAAAGGAGACTGATATCTATATCAAGTTGAATTTGGATGGTAAGGGTGATGCAAAGATTTCTACAGGTCTGCATTTCTTCGATCATATGCTGGACCAGATAGCTCGTCATGGAAGTATTGATCTTGAAATTGAAGCCAAAGGCGACTTGCACATAGACGAACATCATACCATTGAGGACACTGGTATTGCGTTAGGAGAAGCTTTGGCAAAAGCCCTGGGTGATAAACGAGGTATAGAACGTTATGGATTTTGTCTTCCAATGGATGATTGTTTAGCCCAGGTAGCAATAGATTTTGGCGGACGGAACTGGATTGTCTGGGATGCAGAATTTAAAAGAGAGAAAATAGGAGAAATGCCTACTGAAATGTTTTTTCATTTCTTCAAATCGTTCAGTGATGCTTCACGAAGTAATCTAAACATTAAAGCGGAAGGTCAGAATGAACATCATAAAATTGAAGCGATCTTTAAAGCCTTTGCAAAGGCAATTAAGGTTGCTGTAAAGCGTGATGTAAATAACATGCAGCTTCCAAGTACAAAGGGACTGTTATAGTCTTATTCATTACTATTCAAAGGACCAACTGACAGGGATGTGAGTTGCACATCCTTTTAAGAAGTAAAAGGTAGATGAAGGCGGTAAAGATTCAACTATGAGTGACGATATAAAAAGGAATTCTAACAATGCTCAAGTCGGCATCGTTAATTACGGAGCTGGCAATATTTTTTCACTTACTGCGGCTCTCGAGCGGCAGAACATCTCGTATGAGATGATTAATTCTCCTGATAATTTTGATAATTACGAACGTATCATAATTCCTGGCGTAGGCCATGCTGGAGCTGCAATGAAGAAGCTTCAGGAAAGTGGGATGATCGAAAAAATAAAGTCTACCACAAAACCTGTTCTAGGTATTTGTGTCGGTATGCAGCTATTAACAGACTATTCTGAGGAGGGCAATGCGCAGCTATTAGGGATAGCACCTTTACAAACACGTCATTTTTTAGAAAACCTAAAACTAAAAGTTCCTCACATGGGTTGGAACAAGGTTAACGGAGAGTTTGATAATGAGCTATTTAAGGATATTCAAAGTGGAACGTACTTTTATTTTGTACATTCCTATTTTATTGAATTTAATCCTACTTTTACAATCGCTTCTACAGAGTATGGATTAAAGTACTCTGCAGCCTTGAAAAAAGACAATTTCTACGGAGTTCAATTCCATCCTGAAAAGTCAGGATTAGCTGGTGAGCAATTGTTAAAGAACTTTGCATCAATTAAAGTCTATTAATATTAAAAGTATTTTTTTCAGTCCATGTGACTATTTAAATAAAAGCAAAACGTTAAACTATGTATATTATTCCGGCAATTGATATTTTGGACAAGAAAGTTGTCCGTTTGCGTGAAGGAAACTATGATGACGCTACATTGTACGATGTAACCTTAGAGGAGATGATTGAAAAGTACCAGTCGAATGGTACTGAATACGTACACATTATTGATTTGAACGGCGCAAAGGGTGATTTTTCAAACCAGGAATATCTTTTCGATATCATCAGAAAAACTGAAATGAAGGTTCAGTACGGTGGTGGAGTAAGAAGTATAGAAAAAGTTAAAGAATTGTTAGATGCAGGTATCCACCGTGTTATAGTGGGTACACAGGCTATTACAAATCCAGACTTCCTTCCTCTTTTAAGCGAACAGGTATGCAGTAAGGAAAAACTTTCAGATCAGATCGTAGTAGCTATTGACGTTTTAGACGAAGTGATCAAGTACTCCGGTTGGATGGAAAGCTCGCCAATTAAGCTAATGGATTACGTTGACCGTTGTCTTAATCTGGGTTTCTTCCGCTTTCTTTGTACCGATATTAACAAAGACGGGAAATTAGGCGGTGCAGGCGTAGAGTTATATCAAAAATTACTTGACCACTCCCCTTTCATAAAATTAATTGCATCTGGCGGTATCAGCTCTATGGATGATATTAAAGCTTTGCAAGATATTAAAGTGGAATCATGTGTAGTTGGTAAAGCCATTTATGAGGGTAGAATCACCATAGAAGAAGTTAAAGACTGGAACTTAAAAAGTCTGATCTCTTTCTAACTACCAAACCCATTATTTCTGGCTCTGTTCTATCAGAGCCAGAAGTTCAGTAAAACGATTAAGAGCGGCCGATTCTACTCGAATCATTCGGGTATTTGTCAGACCGCATATCCATGACGAAGTATTTAGAAATTTAGATTCCGTTTTGACCACCGTACAAGTCGCTAAGCATACATCCCCTTCAGGGGGCCGTGAGGCCGGTAGCCTTGCTAAAAGAATTATTCCCTGTCTTGATGTTAAAGAAGGCCGCACTGTCAAAGGGGTTAATTTCGTTGATCTTCGTGATGCCGGCGATCCTGTGGAACTTGCCTATCAATACTCCAAGCAAGGAGCTGATGAACTAGTGTTCCTCGATATTACGGCAACACACGAACGACGCAAGACCATGGTAGAACTGGTGAAAGCTGTCGCTCGTCAGGTTAATATTCCCTTCACTATCGGTGGTGGAATTAATGAAATCGCCGATGCTGATATCCTTCTTAATTCCGGCGCCGATAAAATATCAATTAACTCTGCTGCTGTCAGGAACCCTGCTCTTATTAATGAACTTGCTGCTGCTTTTGGAAAGCAGTTTGTTGTAGTTGCAGTAGACACGAAGTTTGTAAACGGGAAGAATCTTGTTCACTTGAACGGAGGACGCATTGCTACAGAAATGGAAACCGAGCAGTGGATCAAGGAGGCAGAAGAACGCGGTGCCGGCGAGATCCTCTTAACCTCAATGGATCATGATGGTACCAAAGGAGGATTTGATAACGGACTTTTAAAGAAAGTTAACGACAAAATTTCAATTCCACTTATAGCATCCGGAGGTGCTGGAAATGTTCAGCATTTTATTGATGTTTTTCAGCAAACTGATGTTGATGCAGCTTTGGCCGCATCAGTTTTTCATTATGGTGAAATCCTTATACCTTCGTTGAAAGAAGAATTAAAAAAACACCAAATCGAAGTAAGATTATAATGAACATAGATTTTTCAAAATCAGGAGGATTAGTTCCGGTCGTAATTCAGGATGAAAGTACGCTGGAAGTATTGATGCTTGGTTATATGAATGAGGAGGCTTTTAAGAAAACAGAGGCCGAAGGAAAAGTGACTTTTTTCTCTCGTACCAAGAACCGCTTATGGACAAAAGGCGAAGAGAGCGGTAACTTCCTTAATGTAAGGTCCATCAGTATTGACTGTGATAATGATACTTTACTTATAAAAGTTAATCCCATTGGTCCTACCTGCCATACCGGCTCTCGTAGCTGCTTTAAAACTGAGTACAATCAAAACTTTATATTCCAACTGGAGGAGATCATTAAAGACAGGTTTGAAAATCCGGTTGAAAGTTCGTATATAAACAAGCTGAGACAAAAGGGTCTGAACAAAATCGCTCAAAAAGTGGGAGAAGAAGGTGTTGAAACCGTTATAGCAGCTTTGGCTCAAACGGAAAATGATCTTATCAATGAAGCTTCTGATCTTGTTTTTCACCTACTCGTTTTATTGAAAGAGAAGAATTTAACTCTTGAAACAATAGCTAAAAATCTGGAAAGCAGGCATAGGTAGTCAAAACGTATAGCAAAATAAATACATTTTAAGCCCGTTTACGGGCTTTTGTTTTATTAATGCAATTTAAGAAAGCGGAATGCGTCTGTTTCAGCCAATTTGATTTTTAAGTTTTACTTTTGGATCTCTATGATTGAAGTAAAACGACTGGCATTATTATCCGGACACCAAAATCCTATTTATGCACTTGAACCTTCCAGAAAACCCGGTATATTTTTTACAGGGGGTAATGATAAAGGCATAGTCGAATGGAGCTCCCGGAAACAGGAGTTCATCAAGGTACTGATGCCTGTAGCAAGTTCAGTTTATTCACTTCATGCACTTTCTTTTGCTCCCCTTCTGGCCTCAGGCGAGAGGAGTGGAAAAGTTAACCTTTTTGATTTTGTAGAACAAAGGGTTAAAGCAAGCTTTAATCACCACAATAAGCCAGTCTTCGCACTGTCTTCTATCGATCATAAAAAAGAATTGCTCGCAACTTCTGAAGACGGAACAGTGTCTGTTCTGGATCCCTTAAATGCTGCGCTGATTTATCAGTTCCAGGTCTCGAAAGAAACAGTCCGTTGTTTAGCTGTCAGCCCGGATGAGAAACTAGTAGCATTCGGAGCAAAGGACAATGTCATTCGCCTATACGATGTGGAGGACTATTCTCTTATTGGAGAGCTTCACGAGCATACTATGCCCATAACATCCCTCCAATTTTCACCGGATGGCAACAGGCTTTTGTCCGGAAGCAGAGATGCGCAGTTGAAGATCTGGAATGTGCAAGACCTTTCGTTAGTTGAAACTATTCCTGCCCATTTATTTGCAATCTACGACATAAAATATCATCCCACCCTTCCCTATTTTGCTACTGCAAGTCAGGATAAAAGTATAAAGATCTGGGATGCAGAAAGCTATAAACTCCGTAAGATCATCAGCCGCGAAAAAGGCTTCGAAAGTCATTCTCATTCTATAAACAAGATATTTTGGGAACGAGAAACCTTTCATCTGATCTCCACAGGAGATGATAAGAATGTAATTATCTGGGAACTGACCTTCTGATTATCTGCTATTACGTCTGTTGGGGTAATAGTAAAAATATTCCTGAACGTAGTAGTTCACGTCTACTCCATGGTTCTCCAAGTATTTTATTGCATTAAGGAAAGACTGCACGTTAATAGTGGGTAGCTTCATCGCAAGGAAGCCCTGGCGGGCAATTTCAAGCTGATGCTCGGTATTTTCGATAAACTCGGCTTTCCTTCTGCTTACTTTGTCAGTAGTGTCTTGTAATCTTTTCAAGGTCGATTCAGGTGTACGAAGAACAAAAATTGTCTCCTTGCTTGCATCCAATGGTTCAAGCTTACCATATTGGGCAAACGCACCAGTAACAAAAAAAAGAAAAATAGAAAGTAGTACTACCTGTTTCATAAGATCTACAAAAGTATAGGACAAAGTTCTTATAAAATTACCCTATAAACAATTAATTACCAGTATATCGCTTTATAATACGTAACTTATGAGTATGCTTTTTTAGGTCAAGACTGTATATTCCCTGATCGTCAATCGGATCTATTTTTACTCTACCCGATGCATGAATGATGTTATTTTCATTTAACATTATTCCCACGTGAACAATCCTTCCTGCCTCATTATCAAAAAATGCAAGATCACCAGGCTTTACCTCCTGTAAGAAATTTACCACAGAACCTTGTTCTGCCTGCTGCCAGGCGTCCCGGTCCAACTGTAGCCCCAACATCTTATATACAATCTGGCTGAAGCCAGAACAGTCAATGCCAAACAGTGTGCGGCCTCCCCATAAGTACGGAGCCTGCAGGTAGAATCTGGCCAAACTTTCGACCATACTGCTAAAGTCGGTGTTGGTACAGAATACAGGCTCGTCAGTAAAAGCATAAGTTTCCTGGTTGATAGAAAATGTTTTGTCCCTGAAAGTTGAAGGTATAGAGCTTCCTGCAACCAGATGGATGACCTCTCCGCTTGACACTTTTGTTACAGGATGACTAACAGCCAGATTTAATGTAAGTGCCTTCTGGTATTGATACAAGTCAGTCTCCTCCACCATCGCGTATTGTTTGTGATCTATCCATCCCTCATATTTCTCATAATAAGTACGGATACGCACCCACTTTTCCGTCTTCTCTAAAACTTCAAAACAGTCGCCGAATAGCAACTGCGATAACATCTCACTTTTATCGGAGGCTTCGGCGCGAATAGGTACTATGGAAAGATTACAAATTCCGGATTCTGTCATATATACAAATCAACACAAAAATTACCAAGAATATAAACTTTAAAAACTTAACCAAATCAATTAGTGTTTTTATATATATGAAAACATTAAGTGAAGTACATAAAATATTAATAGCTGTTGAAGATAGCCTTTATTCTACCAGAGCGGTTGAATATGGCTTTGACCTTGCTCAGAAGTTAGGTGCAGAAGTGGGCTTAGTACATGTGGATGAGCTTCCTGTTGCAACTCCTTATGTTGCTGACCCGTTGGTAACAGAGCAACCTGTTATGATGCCAGAACTCATTAAAGTTCAGGAAGAAACAAGTAAAAAATTGCTTGATAGGATTGCCAACGAAAAGATGGGGAAAGCTCCTATTTATACCTTTCCCAGAATTGGTAATACAAGGGATGAGATCCTGAGTGCGGCCGAAGAGTGGAATGCAGATATGATCATTTTAGGTACGCATGGCAGAACTGGTTTTGATCATTTTATTTCAGGAAGTGTAGCCGAAAAGGTAGTCAGAAAGGCTAAATGTCCCGTTTTGGTAATTCCGAATAAGGATTATGGGGAGTAGCACTATCCATATTGTTAATTTAATAATCGGTGCGCCCAGAATACGATACGAAGATCTTTCTCTGCTTGAACAAAGTTCTCCAAATATCATATTATATGCATTGCCAGCTGTTGCTTTCTTTACTATCCTTGAGTTTATTATTTCTGTTATTCAGCACCGGCAGCTATTTGAAACCAAAGAAACGATAGGCTCAATACTGGTAGGCCTGGGCAATTTTGTAGTTAACCTTTTCCTAAAGGTAGTTTTGCTGTACGGTGCTGTATATATTTATAACCTGGTACCATGGAGGATGTCTTTTCACTGGATCACCCTTTTGCCTTGTTATGTTTTATTCGATTTCTGTAGTTACTGGTCCCATAGGATCTCCCATTTTAATCGCTTCTTCTGGGCGTCGCATGTAGTGCACCATTCAGGCGAGCATTATAACCTAACAGTTTCTTTCAGACAGAGCTGGGTGCAGCATTTCAAACTTCTGTTTTTCCTGCCCCTGGCTTTCGTTGGTTTCCATCCTGTTATTTTTTTTATAACTAATCAGCTGGCCGTACTTTATCAATTTTGGGTGCATACCGAGTATATCCCTAAACTTCATCCAGTAATAGAATATATCTTTGCAACTCCATCCAACCACAGGGTTCACCATGGTTCCAACCCAAAGTACATTGACAAGAACTTTGCCGCTACTTTTATTATTTGGGACAGGCTGTTCAATACCTTTCAGGAAGAAAACGAAAAGCCTGTTTACGGATTAACTTCTCCAATAAAAAGCAAGGCAGACCCCTTCTATCTCAACTTTCATGAATATGCCGATATTTTGAAAGATGTATCTCATGCACAGGGCTTAAAGAATAAGCTTCATTTTCTTTTTGGCAGTCCCTCAAAAATCAGTGAGGAGAAGAAGCAACAATTACCTCTCCCGCGCTAACTTAAAAGGCATTTTGTTTATACTTGCTTCATGTTAAAACCTGATAGTTTAATCTTTGATATGGATGGCACCCTTTGGGATGCCCTCGACTTATATGTTGAATCCTGGAATAGCGGTTTGCGTGCTGAGGGAGTTGAAAGATCAGTTTCTCCTGAATTATTAAGTTCGCTAATGGGTAAGGACTCAAGCATTGTTCTGAACGCAATTTTACCTGAATACTCCTCTGAGGAGCAATACAGGATCTACGGAACCATCAATAAACATCGTGCTGACTTAGTCAGCACAAAAGGAGGATCCATGTACGAAGGAGTGGTCGATGGAATAAAGCAGCTCTCACAAAAATACAAGCTCTTTATAGTAAGCAATTGTCCCGAAGGGATGATCATTCTCTTTATGCAATGGGCAAAAATTAGTGAATATATCACAGATGAGATGGCTTATGGCGTAAATAACATGCCCAAGCATCATAATATTCAGCTTTTGATCGATAAGTATGATCTTAAAACACCCGTATATATAGGAGATACAGAAGGAGATCAACAAGAAAGCGAGTTGGCTGGTGTACCTTTTGTATTTTTTAGTTTCGGTTTTGGTAAGGTAGAAAAATACGATCTTAGGTTTGACGATTTTAAAACGTTTACAGATCACTTCATGAACTTATAGATTGTTGAGTAAAAGCAAATAATTGTTTACTTTGCTTTTTTCTAATACACGATCATTAATATGAAGTTAAATTCTTTAGTACTATCAACCATGCTGTTGGGCGGCTTAGGTTATAGCTCTTCTGTTCATGGGCAGAACTCCACGAAATCATCATTCGATGTTAATGCAGAAGCTTTTGCCGATCTCCAGATTCTCCGTTATCAGGTTCCCGGATTTGAAACATTATCACTCCAGCAGAAAAAACTAGCTTATTACTTGTATGAGGCAGGGCTTTCGGGCAGGGATATAATTTACGATCAAAAAGGGAAGTATAACCTTCTTGTAAGGAAGACGATTGAAAATATTTACGGTACCTATAAAGGAGACAGGAAGACTGCCGACTGGGAAAAATTCAAAACCTACGCCGGGCGTGTTTGGTTCAGTAATGGTATATATCATCATTACGGAAATGAAAAATTTGTTCCTGAACACGATTTCTCCTATTTCACAAAACTGGTGAAGAATTCAGATACTAAGAACTTTCCTTTGAAAAAAGGCGAAAGTTTAGAGGCCTTCTTAACCCGTATAAAGCCTCTCATTTTTGATCCGAATTTCCAGCCTAAAATGGTTGATCTCTCTCCAAACATCGATAATGTGGTTGCGTCATCAAATAATTTCTACGAAGGCGTAACTCAGAAAGAGGTCGAAGATTTCTACTCGAAGTTTAACACTAAAGGAAATGCTCCCTCTTGGGGACTAAATTCAAAAACCTTGAAAGTTAATGGCAAGGTTACAGAAAAGGTTTGGAAAGTTGGAGGCATGTATAGTGCAGCAATAGAGAAAATAGTTTTCTGGTTAGAGAAGGCTGTACCTTTTGCTGAAAATGCTGAGCAGAAAGATGCTCTTCAAAAGTTGATCAAGTATTATAGGACGGGTGATCTAAAAGATTTTGATGAATATAACATTGCCTGGGTAAAAGATACGGCTTCAAGGATAGATGTTGTAAATGGTTACATTGAAGTGTACAATGATGCCATTGGTAAAAAAGGAAGCTTCGAAAGCGTTGTATCTTTAAAAGATCTTGAAGCAACAAAGCGAATCAAAGCTATTGCCAATCAGGCGCAATGGTTTGAAGACAATTCTCCTTTAATGCCCGAGCATAAAAAGAAGAAAGTGACCGGAATTACCGCCAAGGCAATTACAGTGATCGTAGAAAGTGGAGACGCTGCTCCCTCTACTCCTATCGGAATAAACCTTCCCAATGCGGATTGGCTAAGAAAGGAACACGGTTCTAAATCTGTATCTCTAAGCAATATAATCCATTCCTATAATGTTGCTTCCAGTAAAGGTGGAGGTACACTGGATGAGTTTGCCTATGGCGCAGAGGTTAAAGAACGGATTAAGAAATACGGAGCCCTTTCATCTGATCTACATACCGATATGCACGAATGTATAGGTCATGCATCCGGGCAGATCAACCCAGGTGTTGAAACTCCAGACAAGACCCTTCGCAATTACTCCTCGGCACTCGAAGAAGCACGGGCAGATCTTGTTGCTTTATACTATGTAATGGATCCTAAACTAGTTGAAATCGGTGTGATGCCCTCCCTGGAAGTCGGTAAAGCAGAATACGATAGCTACATCATGAATGGTTTGATCACCCAGCTTACCCGTTTGAAACCCGGAGACGACCTTCAGGAAGCACATATGCGTAACAGGCAGCTAAATGCTAATTGGGTGTATCAAATGGGCAAGAAAGACAACGTCATCGAGTTTGTAAAGGAGAACGGAAAAACGTACACAAAGATCAATGACTACAACAAGCTACGATCATTATTTGGCCAGTTGCTTAGAGAGATCCAGCGTGTTAAATCAGAGGGTGATTACGAGGGAGGTAAAAATCTAATTGAGAACTACGGCGTAAAAGTTGATCAGGAGCTTCTGAAAGAAGTTTTAGCCCGGTATGCTAAGCTAAATGCTAAACCATACAAAGGATTTGTGCAAGCTAAACTGGTTCCTGTCATGAAAAATAATGTCATTACAGATGTTAAAGTCGTTTATCCAACATCCTTCTATCAGCAGATGATGGAATATGCTAAGAAATATTCCTTTTTACCTGTAGAGAATTAATCGTTGATCCTGAGTTTAGCGCAAGCATTCAGCAGCTAAACTCAGGATTCTTACCGATCTTAACTTCAAATCAACCTTCCCTTTCTATTTTACAACTTCCTGACTTCCCTCTTTCACGCAACCTCTTTAAAACACCTATCTTTGCTAACTTATATTATGAGTAAGCACGGACGAATTTTAGTTGCGATGAGTGGCGGAGTGGATAGCTCAGTTGCCTCGGTTATGTTACATGAACAAGGTTATGAGGTAATTGGTTTAACCATGAAAACCTGGGATTATGCCTCTTCAGGAAGTTCCTCTAAAGAAACCGGTTGTTGTAGTCTTGATTCTATTAATGATGCCCGCGCCCTCGCTGTATCCTATGGATTTCCTCATTATATCCTTGATATCCGCAATGAGTTTGGCGACTTCGTAATAGATAACTTTGTTGACGAATACCTCGCCGGGAGGACTCCCAATCCATGTGTCCTTTGCAATACCTATATTAAATGGGAAGCGCTGCTAAAGCGTGCTGATAAACTGGATTGTGAATTTATTGCTACGGGCCACTACGCAAATATCCGTCTTCAAGATAGCGGACGCTATGTGATCTCGAAAGGTAAAGACGAAAATAAAGATCAATCTTATGTACTCTGGGGTGTTTCCCAGAAAAACCTGGCGCGTACCAAATTTCCTCTGGGTAGTTTTACGAAAGCAGAAATCCGGCAGATGGCTTTAGACATGGGCCAGGAAGAGTTAGCCAAGAAAGGTGAAAGCTACGAGATCTGCTTTGTTCCTGATAACGATTATCGTTCCTTCCTTCGTCATCAGGTGCCCGATCTCGATATGAAAATAGGGAAAGGGAACTTCATATTGGCAGATGGTTCTGTTGTTGGTGAGCATCAGGGATATCCTTACTATACTATCGGGCAACGGAAAGGCCTGGGGATAGCACTAGGACAGCCTATGTTCGTTACGCGTATAATGCCGGAAAGTAATACAGTGATGCTTGGAACACAGGATGAACTGAAGCAAACAACAGCTTTAGTAAGAGATGTTAATCTCATTAAATATGAGAGTATTACAGAGCCTCTGGAAGCTGTAACAAAGATTCGTTATAAAGACTCAGGTACCCTAAGTTCTATTGTGCAAGAAGGTGATGTGATGAAGGTGGATTTCCATCACGAAGTTGCAGGGATAGCCCCTGGCCAATCAGCTGTTTTCTACGAAGGGAATGATCTTCTGGGCGGCGGCTTTCTACTATAATTGGTAGTTTTAAAACAAACTAATATGAACAGCATCCGGAATTCGTTTTTTAAGGCTTGTTTGGCCGGTTTTTTCTTGTTCCTGATCGCCTGTTCTAAAACTGAGAATGCCGATTTCCCTGATCTCAAAAAAGACTACTATCCCCTTGTTCCCGGACACAGCATTACCTATCAGGTGGATTCCATTGCCTATAATAAGTTTGATAACTCTGAAATTAAATTCTCCTTCCAAATTAAGGATACTGTATTAACCCGTATTGAATCAGGAGAAAGGACGCAGACGGTTTATATTGAAAGATATAAAAGAGAAAATGCCGGAGGAAAGTGGGCATTCCAAAAGGTTATCTCCAGAAACATAACCGACTTAAGAGCAGAGGAATTTATCGATAACCAAAGGTTTGTAAAAATGGTGTTTCCCCCAGTCAAAAATGTTGTGTGGAACGGAAACACCTATAATAACCTTGAAAAGCAGGATTATTTCTATAAAACCCTCGATCAAAAGGACACCCTTAATGCCCTGACTTTCGATTCAGTTGCTGTTGTGATCCAGGCCGACGAGAAAAATTTACTGAACGAACAATACGCGGAAGAACATTATTCCAGGAACCGGGGAATGATTAAAAAGTATGTGAAAAACATAGAAAAGGACTTCTATACGCAGAAAACCACTCACGGCTATATCTATACCATGCAAATCTTATCTTTCAACTAATCAAGCCCTTTACTGCTGCATTTCCTGTATTCTGAACTTTTTTAAAGCAATTCAATTTTGCATTAGTTCTATTAATGACTTTATTTGCAGAAAAATGAAGGGTTCTTAATGGCTAAAAATCTACTAATAGTTGAGTCTCCCGCTAAGGCAAAGACAATAGAGGGATATCTTGGAAGTGATTTCCTTGTAAAGTCAAGTTATGGCCACATACGAGATCTGGTCAAAACGGATGATGCCATAGACGTTAACAACAACTTCATTCAGAAGTACGAGGTGCCTGCGGATAAAAAGGCAGTGGTTAACGAACTTAAGAAACTGGCAAAGGAAGCAGAAATTGTGTGGCTCGCGTCCGATGAGGACCGCGAAGGAGAAGCTATTTCCTGGCATTTATTCGAGACCCTTGGCCTTAAGGAAGACAAGACCAAGCGTATTGTTTTCCATGAGATCACTAAGCCAGCCATTCTAAAGGCTATAGAGAACCCTCGTCAGATAAATTATAACCTGGTTAATGCTCAGCAGGCTCGTCGTGTGTTAGACAGGTTAGTTGGTTTCGAACTTTCTCCCGTACTGTGGAAAAAGGTAAAGCCTTCATTGTCAGCAGGAAGAGTCCAGTCTGTTGCAGTAAGACTTATTGTTGAAAGAGAACGCGAGATCAATAAGTTTAAAGCTACTGCAGCTTATAAGGTTACGGCTATTTTCTCTACCGGGAAACAAAAGGAGCTATTCAGAGCTGAACTTCCTGAGCGTTTTGAGGAAGAAGCCACAGCCACCAAATTCCTTGAGGACTGCAAGAAAGCTGTTTACCAGATTGCGAGTTTGGATACCAGACCAACAAAGCGAAGCCCGGCCCCTCCATTTACAACTTCAACATTGCAACAGGAAGCCAGCAGAAAGCTTGGGTATTCAGTATCCAGGACAATGTCTATTGCTCAGAAGCTGTACGAACATGGGTATATTACCTATATGCGTACAGACTCTGTTAATTTATCTGATACAGCGCTAAATGGTGCCGCTGCTGAGATTAATTCAGCTTACGGCAGCCAATATCACCAACAAAGAAAGTTTAAGACAAAGGCAGCCGGAGCACAGGAAGCTCACGAAGCTATTCGTCCCACATATTTCGAACAGCATAGCATCGAAGGTGATGCATCTGAAAAGCGTTTATACGACCTGATTTGGAAACGTGCTATTGCTTCTCAAATGAGCGAAGCCCAGTTTGAGAAAACAACCGCAAAAATTACTATTTCTGGCCGCAGCGAAAACTTCGTTGCTAATGGAGAAGTGATGAAGTTTGACGGATTCCTGAAAGTATATATGGAGTCAACAGACGAGGAAACGGAAACAAATCTTGACGAGGATAATGCAAATGCTATCCTTCCTCCCCTGCAGCAGGGACAAACTTTAATAGCACAGGAGATTAAAGCAACTGAACGCTTTTCTCGTCCACCCGCCAGGTACACTGAAGCAAGTCTGGTAAAGAAGTTAGAGGAATTAGGCATTGGTCGTCCGTCAACTTATGCTCCAACTATTTCCACCGTTCAAAACCGCGGGTATGTTGTTAAAGAGGAGCGCGAAGGAAAGCAAAGGCAGTTTAATCAGCTTACTTTGCAGAACGGAGAAGTAAAGAAAGAAGTAAAGACGGAGAACACTGGAGCCGAGAAAAATAAGCTCTTTCCCACTGATATAGGTGCTGTTGTGAATGATTTCCTTGTTCAATATTTTAAAGGTATTGTAGATTTTCATTTCACAGCCTCTGTTGAGAAGCAGTTTGATGAAATCGCACAGGGAATGAAAGAGTGGACGGAGATGCTCAAGTCTTTTTACAGTCCCTTCCATCAGGAAGTTGAAACAACTATCCAGACAGCAGAAAAAGCACGCGGTGAACGCGAACTTGGGATTGATCCCGAAACAGGCAAAAGAGTCTCAGTGCGTATTGGCCGCTTCGGTCCTTTTGTTCAAATTGGAGAAACGCCTGAGAATGAGGGCGACGAGAAACCAAGGTTTGCCAGTCTTAGGTCTGGCCAAATGATTGAGACCATCAGCATCGAAGAAGCCCTTGAATTATTTAAACTTCCTAAAAAAGTTGGGGCTTATGAAGAAAAGGATATGACGGTGGCAATTGGCAGATTCGGTCCTTACATCCGTCATAATAGTGCTTTCTATTCGTTACCTAAAGGGCTGGATCCTCATGATGTTACCGAAGAACAGGCTATCCAAATCATCGAAGAAAAACGCAAAAAGGACTCAGAGAAACTAATTAAGGTTTTTGACGAGGATCCGGAAGTGAAAATATTAAATGGAAGATGGGGGCCTTACATCGAGTTTGGCAAACAGAACGTAAAGATCCCGAAAGGTAAAGAACCGAAAGACCTTACCTTTGCTGAGGTGAAGGCTCTGGCAGAAGCTGCAGAGAAAGAGCCTAAAAAAGGCGGGAAAAAGTTCCCTGCAAAGAAAAAATAGACAGAACAGAGCCGGGAAGATGGATTTGCCTCATCTTTCCGGCTTAAATAAAATTGCAATGAAGAAAGACATTCCTGTTAAGATTGTAGAAGATGTAGCGATAGCGGTAGTACTTGAAAGAGAAACTCCTGAGGCAAAGGTATGGAATGTCTACCTGGTTAATCTTAAGAACGAGCCGATCGAAACGGTTCTGGTAAGCTCTAAGGGGTATGGTCTCAAAGATGGCGAGGAAGTTAAAACCTCTATTTTACGTCACTCCATCGGTACCGTGGCCGGGCAGGACTTCGCGAAGATCGAGGCCATCGATGAGCAGGTTTTTGGCTTAACGAACGAGTACTGGCTAAGTTTCTACATAAATGGCCATATCTACGACAAGAAGTTCATCTTCCTTCCCGAAAGTATAGTCGAGTCAAATCTTATACGCATTCCTGTGGTGAACAAACCAGGGGTCATGATCGGCTAAGAAACAGAGAAAAAATATTTAGCTCTGGTGTAGTATTGTTCCTTAAATAATTACTACTTTCCGCAGATAAACCTTAACAAATGGTTCCCGGAAATACCTCATTTTTCAGAAACAGGAAGAACTACGTTATCCTTTTACTGTTCGTCCTGGCAGCATTGGCTATTCTTAGGCATCAGAGACACTCCAAAAGGGTTAATGAAAGTAATTATGAACTGTTCACAGGATATGTAGACAGTTATACCACCGGCATTATCTCCAGACAGAGTCCGATTACCATCCACCTCGCTTCAGATGTGCAGACCTTCCATGCACGAAATGAGCAGATTAACGAAGAGCTCTTCCACTTCTCACCCGAGATTAAAGGCAAGGCTTATTGGAAAGATGCCAGAACTGTGGAATTCAGACCAGAACAAGCTCTGGAACCCGACCGGGAGTATTCTGCCTCTTTTAAACTTTCAACTATTATGGAAGTGCCTGATAAAGTTGGAAAGTTCAATTTTGATTTCCAGACCATCAAGCCCGACTTTGCCATAGAAGTGGAGGGTTTGCGCTCCGCCTCTGCTAGTTCTTCTGAAAAGATGAAACTAAAGGGAACTATTACTACGGCTGATGTGGAAGAAAGCGCTCTGGTAGAAAAAATGGTGCAGGTAAGCTACGATAAAGATATCAGTATCGCGTGGGAGCATAACCAGGAAAGCAAGCTCCATACCTTTACGATTAACAACCTTAAACGCTATAGATCAGAGAAACTTCTAAGTATCAATTATAATGGAGAAGCAATCCAGGTTGAGGGTAAAGGCTCAGAAGAGGTTGCTGTGCCCGCTTATAACGATTTTAAGGTTCTTAGTGTTAAGACTATCCAGGATAAAGAACAATACATCTCCGTTCTTTTTTCAGATCCTATTCGCATTGGGCAGGAGCTTACCGGCTTACTTGGACTAAGTGATATGGCTATGCCTGCCTACACCATTAACGGCAATGAAGTAAAGCTTTATCCCGCCGATAAGCTCGACGGCAATTACACTGTTTTTGTTAATGAGGGGATCGAAAACTTTCAGGGAAAAAAGCTTCCACGTGCATTTACCGGAAATATAGTGGTTGAAAACCTTGAGCCTTCGGTAACAATACCAGGAAAAGGAGTTATCCTTCCACATTCCGGGAAATTAATGATGCCATTTGAAGCGGTTAATCTCAAGGCTGTAGACGTAACCATTATAAAGATCTATGGCAATAACATTCCGCAGTATTTGCAGAATAATGATTTCAATGGTGAGAGTCTGTTACGCCAGGTAGCCAAGCCTGTCAAACAAACTACTATTCATTTAGACGAGGATAAAAGCATTAACCTTCATAAGAAAACCAGGTTCATGCTTGACATCGATAAGTTAGTAAGGACAGAACCCGGCGCCATTTACCGTATTATGATCGGTTACCGTCCTGAATACAGCATTTACTCCTGTAAAGCGGGTAGCGATCAATCGAGCGGGGAAGAATCAGATGACGAAGAATATGGCGAAGATGAAGAGTATTCCGCAAATGGTCAGGGGATTGATGAGGATGATGAGTTCTGGAGCAGGTATGATAATTATTATCCTTATGGGTACAATTGGGATGAAAGGAATAATCCATGTAACAAATCGTATTATAATAAAGAGCGTTGGGCTTCGAGGAACGTGCTTGCTTCCAATATCGGTCTGATAGCCAAACAGGGAACCAATAATAGAATATCCATTGCAGTAACAGACATCCTTTCAGCAGAGCCAATGGCTAATGTAGAACTTGAGTTGATGGACTACCAGCACCAGGTTATCGGCAAGGCTACTTCAGGCGATGATGGTCTGGTAGATATACAATTAAAAAGAAAACCCTATCTGCTGGTAGCGAAAAAGGGAGAAGAGCGTGCCTATCTGAAACTAGATGATGGCAGTTCCCTACCCTTGAGTCGCTTCAATATCGGTGGCGAGCAGGTGCAGAAAGGCTTGAAAGGATTCCTGTACGGCGAGCGTGGCGTTTGGCGGCCTGGAGATTCACTCTATCTTACGTTCATTCTCGATGACAAAGAGAACAAGCTACCTCCCAGCTATCCGGTTGAGCTGGAGCTTTACACCCCACAAGGACAATTGTATAAAAAGCAAAGCCAGAATAAGTCGCTTAACGGATTCTACAGCTTCAAAACTTCTACAGAACCTTCCTCTCCTACCGGAAACTGGACAGCTAAAGTGAAAGCTGGCGGGGCCTTGTTCGAAAAACGCCTGAGGATAGAAACCATTATGCCTAATCGTCTCAAGATCAACCTTTCCTTTGGTCAGAAAACTTCCTTAACTAAAGGGCAAGACGTTCAAGGAAACTTAAAGGCAGAATGGCTATTTGGAGGAGCAGGTCGCAATCTCAATGCGAAGATCGATGCTTTTGTTTCAGCAGCTCCAACCCTGTTTAACGGCTTCGATGGATTTGTATTCGATGATCCGGTCAGAACGTTCAGTTCTCAGATTCAACCGGTCTTTGAAGGCAAATTGGATGAAAACGGCCTGGCACAAGTAAAGGCAGATATAAATATAGAAGAGCAAGCTCCTGGAAGGCTTAATGCTAATTTCCTGGTAAAAGTATTTGAACCGGGTGGTAATTTCAGCATCAATCAGCTAACCATGCCCTACAATGTTTACAGCGGGTATGTAGGACTTAAAATGCCTGAAGGTTCTGGCTTCAATGGTATGCTCAGCACCGACAAAGATCACCTCGTTGAGATCGTTAATGTTAATACCGAAGGACGACCGCTGTCGGGTTCTCAGGAAGTTGAAGTAGAACTTTATAAGATGAAATGGGCCTGGTGGTGGGACGAGGACGAAAGCTCCGTCAGTAACTTCACCCAGGATGAGTACAATAAATTGATTTCAACCAGTACAGTAACGCTGAATAATGGTAAGGGAAGCTGGAACCTTAGAATCAATCAGCCAGACTGGGGAAGGTTCCTGGTAAGGGTGAGAGATCCTCGGACAGGGCATACTTCCGGCAAGATTGTTTACATCGACTGGCCAAATTGGGCCGAAAGGATGCAGAGTGAAAATCCAACAGAAGCTTCCATGTTATCTTTCACGTCCGACAAATCGAAATACCGGGCAGGAGAACAAGTTACACTTACCATTCCTTCTGGGAACGCAGGAAGAGGATTGGTAAGCATTGAAAACGGAAGCAGAGTGATCAGACGTTTCTGGTTTGAGGCTAAAAAAGGACAAACCCAAGTCCGGTTTAGGGCCGATGCGAGCATGACACCCAATGTTTTTGTAAACATTACCCTGCTTCAACCTCATTCACAAACGATCAACGACCTTCCTATAAGGATGTATGGAGTAATACCTATTGAAGTTGAAGATCCGGAAACTATTCTGAAGCCTCTAATTAAAATGCCTGAGGAGATACGACCCGAGTCTAATGCATCCCTCACTGTTTCAGAAGCTTCCGGCAAAGCAATGACGTACACCATAGCCATAGTGGATGAAGGTCTCTTAGATATCACTAACTTTCCTACCCCCGACCCTCATGCAAGTTTTTACGCCAGGGAAGGTTTAGGGGTTAAAACATGGGACCTCTTCGATTACGTCATTGGTGCCTATGGCGGCGAACTTCAGCGTATCCTTAGTATCGGTGGCGACCGGCAATCGGGCAAGGGAGGTAAAAATCCTACGGCTAATCGATTTAAACCTGTTGTTAAGTTTCTCGGGCCTTTCAAATCTGATGGCAGTTCTAAAACCCACTCCTTTAAATTACCACAATATGTAGGATCGGTAAGGGTGATGGTCATTGCGGGACAAAATGGAGCGTATGGCTTTGCCGAAAAGGCGGTGAAGGTGAAGAAGCCATTAATGGTGCTTGCCACCCTTCCACGGGTACTGTCTCCAGGCGAGCAATTTAAACTTCCCGTTACTGTATTCTCCATGAGCAATTCCATTAAACAGGTGTCCATAGAGGTGCAATCAAATGCCTTTAATTTCATCACGGGAAACAAAAGGACAGTTGATTTTCAAAAGCAAGGGGACCAATTACTTTATCTCGACCTGGCAACAAAGAATGTAGCGGGAATAGCAAAGATCAAGGTGCTGGCACGCAGTGGAAAAGAAACGGCATCCTATGATGTAGAACTGGATGTGCGAAATCCAAACCCTGTCATTACAAGGGTAATAGAAAAAACACTGGAACCAGGAAGTTCTTTAAGTATTCCATTTGCTCCCTATGGTACTGCAGGTACTAATAAGGCCACAATAGAGGTTTCCTCTATCGCCCCGATGAATTTAGACAAGCGATTAAGTTATCTGATACAGTATCCACACGGCTGTGCAGAGCAGGTTACTTCAGCAGCCTTTCCTCAGTTACATTTATCGAAGTTGTTAAAGTTGTCGGATAAAAAGAAAGCCCAGACCGAGTACAATATAAAAGCAGCAATAGGAAGATTAAATGGATATCAAACTTCCGATGGAGGTATTGCCTACTGGCCAGGCTTGCAGGATCCGGATGAGTGGTGTACCAATTATGCAGGACATTTTCTCCTTGAGGCAGAGGCCAATGGCTATACCCTGCCTTCAGGGTTTATGGCGCAGTGGAAAAAGTTCCAAAAAAACAAAGCGGTATCCTGGACACCTTCCACCCTCAACTTCTATGGTGGCGATCTTTTACAGGCTTATCGTCTCTACCTTCTTGCCCTTTCAAAATCTGCGGAGCTTGGAGCAATGAACAGGCTGAAAGAGTTTAAATACCTGTCAATTCCGGCAAAATGGCAATTGGCCGCCGCCTACCGCCTGGCCGGACAGACCGAGGTCGCTGTTCAACTTACGCGCGGATTACCGATGTCTGTAAAACCTTACAGGCAATCCATTGGCACCTTCGGCTCCGACATCAGGGATCAGGCCATGATATTAGAAACACTGGTGCTTTTAGGACGTAATAAGGAGGCATATTCTCTGGCGAAGGGCCTTGCATTCCGCTTATCACAGCAAGAATGGTACAGTACGCAATCAACGGCTTATGCCCTGATTGCACTTGCCCGTTATTGTGGAGCAACCGCTGCAGGAAGTAAATTACAATTCGCTTATTCCCTGAATGGAACAAAAGGCAGTGTGAACGAAAGCTCCTATGTCTGGTCTCAGCCTTCAGCAGTGAATGCAGCAAATAAGGCATTATTTACCAATAAAGGAAAAAGCCGGCTATTTATTCGAATCATCCAGCAGGGTAAGCCAGCCGTTGGCCAGGAGCACTTTGCCGAGAACAACGATGATGTTTTGTCGATGCGGGTAAATTATTTCACTATGGGAGGTCAATTATTAGACCCCGCTACCCTCCCTCAGGGAACAGATTTTATGGCCCAGGTAAACATTACTAATCCGGGTAAACTGGGGCGGTATGATAATCTGGCTTTAACGCAATTGTTCCCCTCTGGTTGGGAGATCATAAATACCCGTCTGCTGAATAGTGAAGAAAGTATTCAAGCAACAAATTACGATTACAAGGATGTTCGCGATGATCGTGTAAATACTTACTTCAGTTTGCAAGAGCGTAAAGAAGCCACCTTCTTTGTACTGCTTAACGCTTCTTATATCGGCAAGTTCTATTTACCCGCCACCTATTGCGAAGCCATGTATAATTCATCCATTTCGGCAGCACACCCTGGTCAATGGGTTCAGGTGACCAATAATCAGTAATAATAAAAAAGGAATAGGTTCCACCTATTCCTTCCGAAAGCCCTTGCTTCAAAGGGCTTTCTTTCTTCTAGAGACTGGTTCAGTTTAGCCCGCCTTTTATCCTTTATGCCGATGTCTTGTCAATACTTTAGATATCCCGATGCCCATCATCCAGGTATCTGCTGTATGTACCTTGTAATCATAAACCAGCTCTGCTCCTAGCTGCCAGGAGGATTTCAAATGAAATTCATACTCGGCTCCTGCAGAAGTAATAAAAAAGTTCTCATGATGAGAGATCTCGTCACCGATCCCAAATAATAAACCAATATTCTTATGGGTATGGTAGGCCCCTATGATCTTCGTTGCTACCGGCCTTTCTGACGATGACAATCTAAAATCGTGCAACTCCTCCTCTTTTTCTATATCCTGCATCGGAATATCATTATGCATCCCTAAAGACCAGCGCGACGTGATCATGTAATCGTAATTGAAAGTATAGGCAGGAACAAAGGTATTGCGTATTTCATCGCTTTTACCTTCCTGGAAGTATACCTGGGCCAGAGAAAACGTAAAGCGATGTGCTCCCTTTTCTCCTGACTCGTGTACTTTAAATTCAGATTGGCCTTTTGCTGCCAGGGCCGTCAGGATCATGCAGCTTGCCATTAACCTTTTAGATTTAAGTAAACGTTTTATATTCATTCAGCCAGTTTTATTTGCCGGCTAAATTAGATGGCCATCAGTTTTTTAAACATGACCCATATCAGTACAAAATGGACTATTATCACTACTAACCTTGACCAACCCCCCGTTTTGCTTAAAAAACTATGACCTTTATAACTGATTAAATCAGTATCTTCAATTTCAGAAGAATAGTATATTTATCCCTTGCATTTCGTTACCTGAACATGTCTGGCAGCATTCTCCGCAATCGATATCTCACTTTAAGAAAATCATTCTCCGGGAAGTTCTTACTCACCATGCTTCTGTTTGCTGCATTCCTGCTTTTCTGGTTTTCAGTTCCAGAACCTCTTTTTAATACACCAACCTCTTTTGTAGTTGAAAGTGCGGAGGGTGAATTACTTACTTCGGCAATAGCAGAAGATGGTCAATGGAGATTTCCAGCTTCTAATGCAGTTCCCGAAAAATTTAGAAGATGCATCCTTGCTTTTGAAGATAGAAGCTTCTACCATCATATTGGCGTTAATCCTTTGTCTATAGCACGTGCTTTAAAACAAAATTTTGGTAAAAGGAGGATAATTAGCGGAGCCAGTACGCTGGATATGCAACTCATAAGGCTTTCAGCCAGAAATAAGCGGAGTTATTTCAATAAGCTTCTTGAAGGTATAAAGGCAGTGCGATTAAATATCCGGTATACCAAGGACGAAATCCTAAGTCTTTATGCTGCTAATGCGCCCTTTGGTTCAAATGTAGTAGGTTTGGAAGCAGCCTCATGGCGGTATTTCGGAAGAGAACCATCCAAGTTGTCCTGGGGAGAAACGGCTACTCTGGCGGTACTTCCCAATGCTCCTTCGCTGGTACACCCGGGCAAGAACAGAACCCGGCTTCTTCGTAAAAGGAACCGTTTAATTGATATTCTTCAAGCAGAACAGGTCCTTACTGAAGTTGAAGCTAAGCTCGCTAAGTCCGAACCTCTACCCGGTAAGCCTTTTGCGCTACCCGAGCTAAGTCCTCATTTGCTAAACCTCGTCAGGAACGATTACAAGCAAGGGAAGCTAAGCAGTACCAGAATCAGGACCACGGTGAAAAGTACCTTGCAGAAGCAGGTAACAAACATCCTAAATGTTCACCATCAGCGCTTGATGGCCAACCAGGTAAGTAATTGTGCAGCCCTTGTACTTGATGTAGAAAGCGGGGCTGTATTAGCCTACGCCGGGAATATTTATCAACCTGAAAATAAGGAGATCGAAAGCCACGTCGATGTAATTCAGGCTCCCAGGAGTCCGGGAAGTACACTCAAGCCATTGCTGTATGCGGCCATGCTGAATGAAGGGATGACGCTACCTCATAGTCTCGTACCTGATATACCTACCCAGATTGCGGGTTACCAACCTAATAATTATGACCTCGGTTATGATGGTGCTGTTCCGGCCTCGAAAGCCCTCGCCCGTTCCTTAAATGTTCCAGCTGTACGAATGTTGCAGCAATACCGCTATGAACGTTTTCATGAATTCTTAAAAAAGATTGGAGTTAGCTCGCTTCATCAGCCTCCTGATTTTTACGGGCTTTCACTTATTCTGGGTGGTTGTGAGGTTACGATGTGGCAACTAAGCGGAATATATGCCAGTATGGCCCGCTCACTTAATCATTATAACCGCGATGGGAATTATAATAAGATCGATTGGCATTCTCCATCATATCATGAAATAAAAGCAAACCAGCAGAGCGACAAAAGTGATCTGTTAAGTGCGGCATCCATCTATTATACCTTCCAGGCAATGAATGAAGTGATGCGCCCGGGCGAAGAGCTATTATGGAAACAGTTCACCGGTTCTCAGCAAATAGCGTGGAAAACAGGCACCAGCTTTGGGTTCAGGGATGCCTGGGCCTTGGGTGTAACGCCGCGTTATGTAGTATGTGTTTGGGCGGGCAACACCGATGGTGAAGGACGACCTGGGCTGACTGGAATTGATGCCGCCGGACCGGTACTGTTCGATATATTCAGACTCCTGCCGCCATCGTCTGGAAATAATTGGTTCAGTCCTCCTGTTCGAGAGATGAAGCCAGTAAAGGTTTGCCAGGAGAGTGGATTCAAGGCATCGACCATGTGCACAAACACAACAACAATACCACTACCTGCTGCTTCTGCACATGCTCCGGTATGTAACTTTCATCAAATGGTGCATCTGGACCGGACCGGGCGATATCAGGTAACTTCCGATTGCGAGTCGCCGTCCAACATGATCCATCGTTCCTGGTTCGTTCTGCCTCCGGCTATGGAATATTATTACAAAACGAAGAACTATTCCTACCGCACACCTCCCCCGTTCAGAGAGGGCTGCCAGGGAGTCGAAGGAGCAAGTATGGAATTGATCTATCCGAAAAATAATGCAAGGATCTATATTCCCAAAGGAATTGATGGGAAGCAACAGCAGGTGATATTTTATGCCGCCCATCGCAAGGTTGGCGAGAAAGTGTACTGGCATCTGGATAATACCTTTCTTGGCCTTACACGAGAACTGCATCAAATGGCGCTGCTACCTCCTCCTGGAAAACATGTCATCACACTGGTAGACCAGGAAGGCCTGCGGGTACAACAAACATTTACTGTACTGGCTAAGGAAGAACTTTAAAACAATTACTATATTGCCCAATGCTCGAAAACTTAGATCTTCAGCAAGTAATGGTTTTGGATATCGAAACGGTACCTCAATATAGCTCGTTCGAGGAGGTGCCCGACGTTTTCAAACAACTATGGGAGTTAAAAACCCGTTCGGCCCGGAAAGAGGGTGAAACACCAGATGAGTATTATCCCCGCGCGGGTATCATGGCCGAATTTGGTAAGATAGTTTGCATATCAGTAGGAATCTTTACCAAACACAATGAACAGGTAGGTTTACGCGTTAAATCATTTGCTGGTGACAACGAGTGCCATCTGCTTTCTGAATTTATCTCCCTGTTAGATAAGCAGCCTCCTAATTTTACCCTTTGTGCCCATAACGGTAAAGAGTTTGATTTTCCGTATTTGTGCCGGCGCACACTGATCAACGAACTTTGTATTCCGTCTCAGCTTAGGATCAGCGGTAAAAAGCCATGGGAGATCAATCATCTGGACACCATGGACCTATGGAAGTTTGGAGATTATAAAAATTACACCTCCTTAAATCTGCTAGCCGCAGTTTTTAATATCCCTACCCCTAAGGATGATATCAACGGCAGCGATGTGCACTGGGTTTACTGGAAAGAAAAAGACGTAGAGCGTATCAAAACATATTGTCAAAAAGACGTGATCACTACAGCTCAGCTATTATTAAAGTTTAAAAGTCTGCCCCTGATGGCAGACGAGAATATTGTAATAGTGTAAAGCTGATGATCCAAAACAGATTTATCAAAATGGAAAAGAGAACGATTTTAAAAGATTCTTGTTATTCCACAAATGTGAATTCGGTTCACATCATCAGTATTATTAAAGTGGGCGCAAGCCTCTATTAAAAACAATGGTTAAAAAGAAAACAGCACATATCATACAGGTTTTTTCTCAGCTTATCAGTGATATCTTTGAGAAGAACGGAAATAAAGCTTTAAACTACAAACAGGTAGCAGCAAAGTTAAGCCTTCAGGATGCCGAATCACGGGATATCATTAAGGAGGTTTTAAAAGATGAAACCAAGAATGGCTTGTTCAAGGAAGTAGAGATGGGTAAATTCCAGCTGAAGGAATTGAAGACCTTCCTTACCGGAGTCGTATCAATGACCAGTGACGGGTCAGCCTTCATCATTCCTGAGGATGAATTCGAAAAGGACATCTATATTGCTCCACGCAAAGTTAAAACAGCCTTGAATGGCGACAGGGTTAAGATCTACGTATTTGCCAAGAATAAAGGAAAGCGTAAAGAGGGCGAAGTGGTTGAAATTCTGGAAAGAGCAAAGATGGAATTTACGGGACTGGTAAAGGTTTCTGAAAATTTCGCCTTCTTCATTCCGGATGATAAGAAAATGCTAAGGGATATCTTTATTCCTTTAGAACAATTAAACGGTGCTAAACATGGCGAAAAAGCCATTGCAAAAATAACCGACTGGCCAGAAGAAGCGAAAAATCCTATAGGTACTATCACCAGGGTATTAGGTGTACAAGGCGAGAATAACACCGAGATGAACGCTATTCTGGCCGAGTATGGATTCCCACTGCAATTTCCTGATGAAGTAGAGGATGAAGCAAATCAAATTCCAGATGAGATCACAGAAGAAGAGATCGCTAAGAGAAAGGATTTTCGTCAGGTCTTAACATTTACTATTGACCCTGTAGATGCCAAGGATTTTGATGATGCCATCTCCTTTCAATATCTGGATAATGGTAATTACGAGGTTGGGGTGCATATCGCGGATGTTTCGCACTATGTTCTGCCAGACTCCCCTCTGGATAAAGAGGCGTTTGACCGTGGCACTTCGGTTTACCTGGTAGACCGGGTGATCCCGATGCTACCTGAGAGACTTTCCAACGGTGTTTGTTCCTTACGCCCTAAAGAAGATAAACTATGTTTCTCTGCTGTATTTGAGTTAGATAAGGAAGCTAATATCATAACCGAATGGTTCGGAAGAACGATCATTCATTCAGACAGGCGTTTCAGTTACGAGGAAGCCCAGGAAGTGATCGAAGGAAACTCAAAAGAGTATGCTGAAGAGATCCTGATCCTTAATGATCTGGCTTACAAGATGAGGGACCGCAAGTTCAAGCATGGTGCAATCAGCTTTGAAACCTCAGAGGTAAAGTTCAAACTCGACGAAAACGGCAAGCCTTTAGGGGTGTACGTTAAAGAGCGGAAAGACGCTCATAAGTTAATTGAGGATTTCATGCTCCTCGCTAACAGAAAAGTAGCAGAGTTTATTGCCAAAAAAGGAAAAGGCAAAAACAAGCTTACCTATGTTTACCGTACCCACGATGCGCCTAACGAACAAACATTGCTTAGTTTCGCTGCATTTGCCTCTAAATTCGGTTATAAGATCAATACCAAATCGGATAAGGAGATTGCACGCTCGTTAAACCACTTGATGGAAGATGTTGAAGGGAAAAAAGAACAGAACGTGCTAACATCCCTTGCCATCCGTTCCATGGCAAAAGCGATCTATACGACAAAAAAAACAAGCCACTACGGTTTGGCTTTTGATTTTTATACGCACTTCACCTCTCCGATCAGACGGTATCCCGATGTGATGGCTCATCGTCTTTTGCAGCACTATCTTGACGGTGGTCAGAATGTAAATGCCGAACATTATGAGAAGCTATGTCTGCATGCCTCTCAGATGGAGAAGAAAGCAGCCGATGCAGAAAGAGCATCGGTGAAATACAAACAGGCAGAATACCTCGAAGAGAACATTGGAAGAGAATACGATGGTATTATTTCAGGTGTTACCGAATGGGGTATGTATGTCGAGATCATTGAGAATAAGTGTGAAGGAATGATCCGGTTAAGGGATATCAGTGACGATTTCTATGTATTAGACGAGAAAAATTACTGCATCATCGGTCAGCGCAAAAAGAAGAAGTATCAGCTGGGCGACGAAGTTAAGATCATGGTCAGGAAAGTAGATCTGGCTAAACGGCAGATCGATTTCACGCTGATCCAGGATAAAGCTAAAAACGAATGGGATTTTTAAAGCCTGAACGCGTTTAAAAACTTTTAAATAAATTAAAGAAGGTCTTGCTAATTACCCGGCTCCAAAGGTCAGGTAATAAAAGCGGGACCTTCTGCATTTATGCCTGCTGAAATACCCAGAAGCCCTTAAAATAAAAAAGCCTGCTGTATGAGACAGCAGACTAACCTAAACCTTATCACAATTATTTGTTCAGCAAATATAGAGCTTTTAGCGATCATATCAAATGTTATTAATTTTTTTGTTGCTGTCCCGATTCCACCTATTGCTTCATTTTAATTTAACGATAATTTCAAATCTGCTGACTTGCTTTGCCCTGATTTAATTTATCGTTCTAAATGAATAAACAAGTACTAAGTTTTACTGCGGCTTTAACCATAGCCTTTACATCCTGTAAAAAAGACAATAACGAAACCAGGACCATTGAGTATCCTGCCATGGCAGAGGCAGCAGACCCTGCAATTTTATTTACGGCAAGTAATGGTGTAAAAGTATATAATGGAGGATATGGATCAGCTGTAGCGGTAGATCCCTCAACTCCAGATGTGTTCTATATGTTAACCGACAGAGGTTCCAATGTAGCTGGCCAGGCTGCTAATTCAATTATCATTGGGAAGCCCGAATTTGCACCACAGATTGGGAAGTTCAGATTAAAGGATGGAAAGTTGGTGCTTGAACAAGTGATCGAATTAAAGAACGCAAATGGAGGCAAGTTGAACGGACTTCCAAACCCTGCAGGAATGGGCGCCTCCGGAGAAACAGCTTACGACCTGAATGGCACCGTACTTACCCCGAGTGCAGACGGAATAGATTCAGAAGGGCTGGTAAGGATGTCTGATGGCACTTTTTGGGTAAGCGATGAATATGGTCCTCACCTGGCCCATTTTGATGCTACAGGTAAAGCTTTGGAACGTATCAATCCATTTGGTACCGGACAAGGCGGCCGTCGCATTCCGGCCGTTTTTGCTACGCGACGGGCAAACCGAGGAATGGAAGGCTTGACCATCACTCCAGATGGCAAAACCTTGGTTGGAATAATGCAGTCGCCGATGTACAACCCTTCAAGAACAGCTGTTTCAAACTCGGTAGTACTCCGCATCCTGACTTATGATATTGCTACAGGAGCTACTAAACAATATGCTTATCTAATGGAGAACACCAGCCTGACAGGTGTTAGTGAAATAGTAGCTGTAAACAGTACTACATTTTTAACCTTAGAAAGAGACGGAGCCTTTGGAGGAGCAGCTACCAATCCCGCTTCCTTCAAAAAGGTCTTCAAAATTGATATCTCATCAGCTACTGATATTTCCGACCCAGCCAATGGAACAAACGGAAAGCTTTATGGCGGAAAAACGGTCGAAGAATTAAATAATGCAGCAGGGCTAACAGCAGCAGGAATTACCCCGGTAACTAAAACCTTAGTCTTAGACCTGTTGAAAGATCTTCCTTCTGTATATCCTCACGATAAAGCAGAAGGACTTGCAATTTTACCTGGTAACATCCTGGTGATCTCGAACGACGACGATTTCGGCGTGGTAGATAATGGAGCTAGCGGATTCGCACAAAAGATGCTACCCTTAACAAATGCAGTAGACCGTAACCGCCTCTACTTTGTTAAACTTAGCTTATAACAGTTCTTTTCCCACCAAAGTTAATACACCGGAGAATTTGCTGGCGCAATCTCCGGTGTTCACTATTACATATAGAATACATTGAACTTGTGCCCATCCGGATCAGTGAAAACAAAACCGTAATAGCCAGGTCCAAATTCTTCAGGTTCTGAAATTATCGTTCCTCCGGCATCTTTTACTTCCCTTTCCCATTCATCCACTTCCTCCTTACTATCAGCCGATAGCGTAAAGATGATCTCATTGCCGTATTTTAGATCAGCTACCTCTCCTTTCACATTAGATTTCAAGATCTCCTCCAAAAAGAAATGAATTATAAAAGCATCCTCTCCGAAAAAGAAACTTGTTAACTTCTTGGATGCTCCGTTCGATTTAAACCCCAGTTTGGTATAAAAGCCGGTAGTTCTGTCAAGGTCTTTAACCGTTAGGTTTGCCCATATTTTTTTAGGTTTCATTAGTTCTGTTTTTCTTCAAATGTACCAGCTCATTTTTATTTTCTTAGGTGCAGCTTGCGACAATTTGCAGGCAATTCCTACCATTACAAGGTTGAAGTTTAGAAAGGTGATTCCGCTAGTTTTGTTTCTCCTTGCAATTTAAAAAATGCTTTATTAAATTTGCATAACTGGTTATATAATTAAGAATAGATATGGAGATATTTGAGAGAACGGGAAAGGTTGCATTAGGAAGCCGATTAAGAATGTTCACAGCAAGAATTACAGACGATGCCGCAAAAGTTTATCAGTCGTATCAGATTGATTTTACCCCGAAATGGTTCCCTGTATTCTTCCTGCTGTCAGAAGGAAATGAGAAACCCATCAGTGAAATAGCTAATGAAATTGGACACTCTCAACCATCTGTGAGTAAGATCATTAAAGAAATGATTGCGGCAGGGCTAGTAAAGGAAAACATGAATGCGGATGATAAGCGCCGGACCGTTGTTTCCCTGAGTTTTAAAGGGAAATCCATATCAAAAAAGCTGAATCAGCAATTGATAGATGTAGAAGCCGCAGTAGAGGATATCATATCAGAAGCGAGGCACAATCTATGGGAAGCACTTGCAGAATGGGAATACCTGCTCGACCAAAAGAACCTGTTTCAGCGGGTTCAGGAACAACGAAAACTGAGAGAAAGTAAAGAGGTTCAAATCGTTGATTATGAGGATAAATATCAGGTGGCATTTAAAGAATTAAATGAGGAATGGATAAAGAAGTATTTCGTGATCGAAGAGCCTGACCGGAAAGCTTTAGAAAACCCAAGATCGTATATTTTGGATAATGGTGGGAAGATCTTCGTGGCGCTCTACAATGGACAGGCAGTAGGTGTATGCAGTTTGATGAAAATGAATGACCCGGATTATGATTACGAGCTCGCCAAAATGGCTGTGTCTCCTGCAGCTCAAGGCAAAAAAATAGGCTGGTTATTAGGTCAGGCAGTGATCAATGCCGCTAAAGAATTAGGCGCAACCAAATTGTACCTGGAGAGCAACACCATACTAAAGCCAGCCATCAACCTCTATCATAAATTAGGGTTCAAAAAAGTCGTAGGAAGGGAAACACCTTACGCCAGGGCAAATATCCAAATGGAACTGAACTTGTTGAATTCCTGATCGCAGAACCTCAAATTAGTGCAGGGTTAATTGCAAGGATTACCTGCACTTTTATTTTCATAATTCGTTTCGCACCTTTCATCGCTCAGTCCCCTCCACACCCTAAAAATAGGAAAAGGGCGTTAGAGTAGCTCTGCGAATACCTCTTTGGCAATTTTTAAGACTGCGGGAAAATTCTCATCCACTTATCAGAAAAAACAAGGAGAGTGGAGGGTGTTTGAGTGGCAAATATTTTGGGGCAGGTGACATGATTTTAATTGAAAGCCTTGATCGGGAAAGCGTTGAAAAGGTTATAAATAACCTTTTGCACTCTGGAGACTTTCAAAGCATTTTTAGTAGGATTACAAACTAAAAGCCTTAAAATAACAAGCTCTCACCTATCATACATTGAAACTTTTTTCAAAAGCTAATGGTCCTGATTTTTACAGTAAAACTCAATCGGATCGATTATAGTAGAGGGATATGTTTTTCTAAACAATAACCAACCAGGATCACTGAAATTATAGAAGAAGTAATTACACTCCTTCCCTAACAGTCCCCAAAAATGATCCGAGTGATCAGCATTAGCACCGAACCTAATTAGCAAAAGGCTTCCCTGAGCTCCATCCAAGTAAATTTCAATTCGTTTTCGAATGAAGAATCTATCCTTATAATTCATCAAAGTCATATCCTTCGTTTTATCGGAAAATTGCTTCTGAAGGATAAGATATCTAAAAATACTATCCTGGAAATCCGCTATTCGATAATCTTTATCAACAAAAAGCCCCACTTGGGCAGAACAAGCGTTAATGCCGCAGATGTTAAGGAATAAAATGGCAAATATTACTAGGACGGAATTCCATCTCATTGTTTACTGTAATTTACAATACTTTAATAGGGAGTTCTACTTGCCCATTACTTTTTTACGTTTTTGATTCTGCTCGTTTCAAATATTTCAACGGCCAATTCCTGTTGTTGCTTTGATAAGTTACTTGTGACCATCGATAAGGCTAAAGACCCATTTCCAGATTCTCCTGAGCGATGTAAATCTCTCATATAAATTCCGGTGGTTCCCTTTCGATGATCTTTTGGAATTACCATTTTTCTGTAATGTTGATCGATGGGGTCGATTCTGGATGTTCCAATGAAGTGCCATCAATAATAGTATTAAGACTGATGAGATCTCAATAGAATTTTTCTGTTTCTTTTTCACCTAACTCTGAAAGTTCGATTAAATATTCTCCGATAGCTCTGAAGCCACTTACCTCCTCTTTAACAGGGGTCCATCGCCTTACCAAGTGGTAATTATTGTCTTTAATTCCTTCTATTATCCATTCCGACCCGTCAGTACCCAACCTTTCTTCACTTAGTGTCGGTTGTTTCCAAAAGTCAGCTTTATCTATCTTTTTCTTTAATTTAGAAAAACTATCAACAGTGATCGCCAAGCATTTATCATTTAACAATGTTCCAGGCTTATAGCCACCAGCGCCATCGCAAACTTTTAAAAACAGTTTGATCTCCTCTCCCTCCTTCTCTAATCTAACAGCTACTGGATGATGGAAGGTGCGGAGCCACGTAAAACGGTATATTTCTTTGTCGCCTTTATAGTTATATAACACCGGTTCTTTCAAGGAGAAAAGCATTTCTGAATACCATTGATTCCTGAACGTATCTAAAGCATCACTTGTCTTTTCGTCAGTTTCCGATTTGGTTCTGAAATATAAAGTTGTACTATCTGAAGGCATACGGAGGGTTTCAAATTTTGAATTAGATGTCACCGCATGTTCGGGTGGTCTTGAACAGGAAGTAAAAAGCAGAACTACCGGTAAAATGGTTAATATGATATATTTCAAATCTAGTTATGGTTTAAGCTTAGTACAATTTATTATAGACGAAGGTCCTAATATATCTATTTCTATGAACACTTATTCGTCCCATACCCGTTTAAACACTCTTTTTTTCTGATCAATATTGAGCTTGGCCAATAGGTATAAGGCTAGTCAAAGGTTTCTGCTTCTAAACCTAATTTTTTACACTACGGACCGAAGCAGATCAAAAGGTTATGCACGCGTCCTGCTGTAATTTTAAAATAGAATCAAGCCAACTCTTAACCATTGTGTCAAAATCTGACTGTTACTCCACCATGTTTAACAGTACATTCTGCATTGTTACTATTATCATCTTACCACAGCAACTCCTCCCGATTTTTATCCTTCACTCCTATTCCTTTATTCTCCTTCAAATCGATATAAATCTCCGTTTTTAATCATTATTTTTTCAGGAAGCCCGTTCATAAAACTTATTCGCGTTCGTAAAGGTTGAGACTCTGGCTTTTCGCTTACATCAAAAAGAAGCACATTCTTTTCAATTCTTGTTGGCAGCTCATTTTTCATACCCAGCTTATAGTTTCCTAAATATTTGTTTCTACTATTATAAATCAATAGTCTATTGGTTGCCCTCTGTGATAGCCCCCATATCCAGCAATAAGACATTATTTTAAATATTCGGCCATCTCTTGAGTGAAGAGTACCCAGATACTTGATTTGAATCTCATCATGATAATCGCGTGTTGATCGGTCGAAAATAAATACACTGTCCCGTATTCCTTTTTTCAAAACACTGGCTCTCATTTCTATATCTGCCATTTGTTGCAATGCCGAGGCAGATAAAGAGAATGTAAAGAAGGATATAAGGAATGTTGTTTTCTTAAACTTTAGCCTACCAGATTTTCCCTTTATATTTTCTAACATCGTCACCTGAATTGACATTGCATGGATAGCACCTGTAGCAAACGGTTATAAAAATTGTGCAAATACATCTTTGGCAATTTTTAAGACTGCAGGAAAATTCTCATCCTGATGCAAAGCAAAGTACACCTTTTTAATACCTCGTCCCTTCCAATTAATAATTCTTTCTCTCCAAGCCTCCATCCTTAATCGATCCGTCGGATGAGCAGCATTGCAGTTAAAACGCACAAGAGCTTCATTTGTTGAAAGAGACATGTGACAAGCATCTCTCCTACCGGAAGTATCCGAAATCACAGCACCAACACCAAGATCGGCAAAGGCTTGCAAAGTATCCTTCCAAAGAAGCGGATCAGCAAACCACTCTGCTTGTCTCAGCTCGACGGCTACTTTGAGATCCCTAGGAATAGAGTTCTTCAGATACTCGATTAGCGCATCCTTATGCGTTGGACTATAATTTTCTGGAAGCTGCATAAAGGACGTTCCAAGGTTTTCGCCGAAATAAGAAACAGCATTTATAAAAGAATCCGTTTCATTTTCTGCGTTCTGAAGGCGTTTGACATGCGTGATGATCCTGCTGAACTTCGGATTGAACTTGAAATCCCTGCCTTCGGCTTTAGAAGCCCAGTTCTTCACTAGATCAATTTTAGGAGTACCATAAAAAGAGGAATTAAACTCAACGAAACTAAATTGTTTAACATATTCATCAAGAAAGCCCGCTGTCTTCGTTTTCTCCGGATAAAGGATACCGCACCAGTCTTTGGCACCCCAGCGGGATGTGCCAAGATAGAATTTGAAAGCGGAGTTCTCCTCTCCCGAAAGAAATTCAAGAGAACCTCCCGGGTACTTATATTCAATTTGTTCCAGTTGCTCGTTTGGTACTACTCCAAATTCCATCTAAGTGCGATCATTAATTTAATGGACAGATAAGTAAAATTAGCAGAATCTACAAGAATTGAGTGCTACCCAGATGAGTTTGTTAGAAGTACAGATGAAAAGTTTAACTTGCTTATATTCGGATAAATGAAGAAACTTCTAAATCAACACTTCCTGATATCTATCGTGTGGATCAGCTTTTGGAAGCCGGCGATTTTGAAAATATTTTTAGTAAGATTACAAACTAAGACGTTAGTCTTAAAATACTTCATCAACCTGAGAGTATCTATTCCCTATTCCAAAACTTCTTAAGTAGGAAAACATTTAAACCGACGAAAATTGCGACTAAGAACCCGACAGTCAAAAATTCTTTTCCGTTAAGGTTCTTCATATGAGGATTCCAAACCTTTGCTACTAGTTGCCCTAAGTAAGCAATTGCTACAATAAAACTAAAGAAAGAATAAACGAATAACAATCCGCGGACAATCATCTATGCTGCATATTAAAAAAATTCCTTAAGAAGATGTATAGTAAAAAACACTACTTCAGTTTCTAAAACAAACTCCCCTGCTGCCCGGCACCGGCATCTCCGCCATTTTCTTTCCCAAACATCGGCAGCTTCTCACCCCAGTCATAAAACTCATCCTTAGTCTTGTTATCCTCCCGGAAGGCTTTAGGTCCACGGATAGTAAAAACAGGATGATGGTACAATTCATCAGAGGCGATACGATACTGGAAAATAGCACGAATGTCATCATCTGATAATGCAGGATCCAGCCAGGCTTTCTCTAGTTCCGGTGCTAGGAATAAAGGCATACGGTGCTTGTTGTCGCCGTCGTTGTGTATCCACTCCATTAGCTCATTGGCTTTGCGGGTGATCATGGTAAAGGAAGCCACATTAAACACTTCTCCCGTGCTCTGATTAACTTCTTCGCTTACTTGATATAGCGCAGGAAGGTAGAACCCATTTCGGCCTTCCGGTTTCACCAGATAAGGTATCTTATTTTTAAATCCTGCAGCTTTTCGGTGCTCGTAAACACCGGTTGCCGGAATCAGACACCGGTTCTTTCGTAAGCGGTACCAGTACGATTTCTTATCCTCCAGAATCCGCTCGCTCTGTGCGTTCACCATATTCCTCCTCCTGATCTCCCGCATCTTTGGATCTTTCTCATAAGCAGGAATTACACCCCAGCTCATAGGAGTGAGAAAGAGCTCGTCATTCTTCGGAGCCACTATCGGATACTCGGGTAATGCCTCGCAGCTTACATGAGCCCACGCATCTTTCGAAGCCTGACTGATCCCGGATAGCTTAATCTCAGGGAAGGTCTCGGTAATCACCTGGATCTCTGAATGGAAGGAAATATCTCGACACATAACATTCTAACTAATCATTTTATAAAACAGTGCTTCATTAGTCCTTTCGCCCGAGGTAATGATTCCCATTACCCTACCATTAACAACGCGTATAAATACGTCGTAGCCTGTACCTTCATCCTTTTTCATGCCAATGGACTGGATATATTGACCTACCTTTTTCACGTAAGTCTTATGCAGCTTCTTCTCGTTCTTCTTATCGATCGTGCTGTTATAAAACACCTTGTAACCAGATCCAGGTTTGATGAGATCTAGAAGCTTTGTAAGAGCTTCCTCGTTACTTAAATCCATTAACTTGCCTTCGCCCCGATCCAATTGTATCGCATGGTTTTCAGCCTCCATCTTATCCGCATATTCACTGGCCATAAACGCGGTTCCGGGTTTAAGCCCAGGCCAGGAAAAACGTTGCACTACCCAGTAATGCTTCCCTCCACGCAACATGTGCTGCAATAATCCCTCAGTAACGGGCATAAAAGGATTATAGAATAAGAGGCTCATTTCAGCTTTCTAATTAATCAAAATTATTGTGTTCCTACAAGCCTAATCCGTAAAACGAGGATCAGGCCGTATCGGCAACTTCGCCATCTTTTCTACGGTGATCGTTGGAAAGCCGAAACTCTCCGTTACCTTCCCCAGGATCAGGTACAAGCCCGACTTCTCAAAGGGATACTGCTTTAAACAATTGGGAAAGTGAACGGTGTCAAAAAATGATCCCTGAGCATCCAGGAAAGTTCCAAAGGCCATCGTTTCGCCCTTTTTTGTTCTTGTAGGTTTCATAGTTACATACAGGCCTACCAGCTTGACTGTTTGGCCAATATACCTCATTAGCTCACGTGCTTCTACATCTCCTCGGTAGGATGTTTTAAGCATATGGAAAGGCGACAAAGAAACAGAGAAATGCAGGAATTCCATTTCGTCAAAGAAATCCTCTTCGTCGAAGACCGGAAAGGCTGGAATGCTAATCTCTTTGCTTGCCTGCCGTAGCAGAGGCCGGTCGTGCTGTACCTTATTTTTAAGCCTGTTCCGCTTTTCGAAAAGGACATTCGCCAGCCACATTAAGGTCTTTTTATTCTTTCCAGTAAACTTCATGGCTCCAGAACGGATAAGTATAACTACCTGCTCCAGGCTCAGCCCCGTACGCTCAACCAGGTCGTCCAGACTTTCATATTGTCCCTGCTCCTGGCGGTTCGTCAGGAGCAAATCGATCACCTTACTCTCCAGCTTCTGAATCATGTTCAAGCCCAGGTAAATATCCATACCCTTTATGCAGGTAAGTAGCTGACTGTTATTCACACAAGGCAAATGCACCCTTGCTCCCGATTTCCGGGCCTCAGCGACATAGAGCCAGCGCGAGTAGAAGCCTCCTTCATTATTTAGCACCGCCACCATAAATTCATTCGGATAGCAGGCTTTCAGGTAAAGGCTCTGATAGCTCTCTACCGCATAACTTGCGGAATGGGCCTTAGAGAAAGAATAACCGGCGAAGCTGGAAATCTGCCGCCATAATTCATTAGTCACCTCTTCCGGTCGCCCAAGCTCCTTACTCTTCGAGAAAAACTTATTCTCAATGTCTTTCAAGTGATGCGCTCCACGGTTCTTCCCAGACATTAAACGCCTTAACACATCCGCCTCTGCAAGGTCAAGACCGGCATAATGGTGAGCCACCTTCAACACATCCTCCTGGTAGATCATCACGCCAAAGGTCTCGCTCAACTGTTCCTTCAGCACCGGATGCGCATAGTGCACGTCCTCAGGCTTATGGAAGCGCCGGATATACTCGTCCATCATGCCGCTGGATCCTACACCAGGACGAATAATACTGGAGGCGGCAACCAGCGTAATGTAGTCGCTGCATTGCAGTTTCTTGAGAATGCCGCGCATGGCCGGCGACTCAATATAAAAGCAGCCAATGCTATCACCACTCTTTAGCTGCTGCGCCACCTTCAAATCCTGCTTAATAGCCGGAATGTTATGAATGTCTAATACACGACCTGTATTCTGTTTGATGATCTCTACCGCTTCGCCGATATGACCAATTCCCCTTTGCGACAGCACATCCAACTTTTCAAAGCCGATAGCCTCTGCGGTATACATATCAAACTGAGTAGTGAGCAATCCCTTCGGAGGCATATCCATCGCCGTATATTCCGATAAAGGAAGTTCAGATATGAGAATTCCCCCGCATGTATCGTACGGTTGTGCGGGAAATCACTGATACGCTCAAAGGAGCTCAAGATCTTTCTAGCGATCCTATTATCGTTGGAGATGGTTGCAGGTGCTTCAATCATCAGGTCGATCTCCCGTTTCGGCAATCCATATACCTTACCCAGTTCGCGGATGATACTGCGATCCTGAAAGGTGGTCATGGCACCAATCAAAGCCGTATGGGCGGGATCGTAACGTTTGAAGATATAGTCGAAGATCTCATCCCGTTCCTTCCAGGAGAAGTCGAGATCAAAGTCGGGCGGAGCTTTTCTTTTCGGATTCAGGAACCGCTCAAAGTATAAGTCGAGTTCCAGGGGACAAACATCCGTAATGCGCAAACAATAGGCAACAATACTATTCGCACCCGAGCCTCGTCCCACATGGTAAAAGCCCCTGCGCAACGAATAACTCACCACATCATGGGTGATCAGAAAGTAGGCAGAGAAACCAAGTTTATCAATCACCTCCAGTTCCTTCCTTACCCGGTCTATCGCCTGCCTATTCCCCTTGCCATAGCGCTGGTAACAACCTTCCACAGCATACTTCTCCAGCAGTAAACGATCCGTATAACGACTCTGAGTAAAGGTCCTCTTGTTCTTACAGCTCTCGAAGTCGAAGTCGAAGCGGCAGCGTTCCAGTAAGCCAAAGGTATTAATGATTATTTTTGGATACGCCTTATATTGAGTGATGATAGAATCAATGGGCTCAAGTAATTCTTCAGGTCTGGCCTTCTGAGTATCCTTCAACTGAGAAAGTAAAGCATTATGTCTGATAGCACTCAACTGGCAATGCAACTCAAAATCCTCGGACTTCAGAAAGGTAACGGGACTAAGGATAACCAGCCTGTCGATAAAGGCCCGGCTTCTGGCGTAAAGTTTATTCAACTCGCGGGGCCTTATCCCGATGTATTCATTCTCCCGCAAGTTCGTGGCATCCACTCTGAAAGGATATACGACAAACACATGCTCCCAGGCAGGCGCTACCGCAGGAAAGGCTTCCTTTGCTACGTTGTATTTGGTAAGGTATTCATTGATCTCCCGGAAACCGGCATTGTTCTTAGCGATGGCAATGAAGAGGAGTTCATCCTCGTTCCTGAACTCCGCCCCGGCCAAGCCGTGGAAGTTCTTCGCCTGACACTCACGAATAAAATCAAGCGCAGCGCTGGTATTATTGATGTCTGTTAGAACAGCACTTTCATACCCATTTAAAATAAGATGATTCACCAGCTCAGCAATTCCAATAGTGCCATATTGAAGACTGTAATTACTATGAACATTAAGCAGCATACCCGGACCCTCCTACCTGTTCAACGAGCAAAAATACGCACCGGAGCCTGTAACGCTCGGGCCTTTAAAATCGAGTCAGATCCAAATCTTTTACGGATAGTATCCATCGCATTATAAAGATCGATCTGGGTAGTGCTGTCAGAAAAAAGATCGATCTGATACCCTGCCGAAACCAGGTAACTAAATTTAACTCCAATAAGACGAACCAGCATCCTACGCTCGTAAAGACCGGTAAAAAGCTCCCAGGCTTTTTCCGCCAGTTCATCATCTATTGCGGTAGCCTTAATCCTTCCCTGCTTGGTAAAGGTCTCAAAATCCGAATATCGGATCTTAACGGTAACACAGGTGGTCAGTTTCCCCTGATCGCGAAGATCAAATGCAAGCTTGGTAACCATATTAAGAATAGAGGTTCGAAGGTCTTCCATGCTGGTGGTATCAACGCCAAAGGTTTCCTCGTGACTCATCGATTTCTGTTCGCTGTATTCTACAACGGGACTGTCATCTACTGCGTTTGCCCTATTCCAGAGCACCAGACCGTTCTTTCCAAACGTTGCTTGCAGAAGCTCAGGGTTTAGCTGGTATACGTCTTTGATGCGACTGATACCCATTACAGCCAGTTGTTTGGAAGTCTCCTGTCCTACTCCCGGTATCTTTTTTACAGGCAAGGGGGAGAAGAAACTGCGCTCCATGCCGGTTTCCACCTGGATCTTTCCAAGGGGTTTTCCCACGCCGGTGGCAACTTTACTTACTAATTTATTGATCGACAAACCAAAGGAAATTGGCAGTCCCGACTCCTTGAGAATCCTGTCCCGCAGCTCCATGGTGTATTTATAACAGCCAAAGAACTTGTCGAAACCCGTGAGGTCCAGGTAATGCTCGTCGATCGAAGCCTTTTCCACCACCGGAACCTTCTCACGGATGATGGCAGTTATCTCCTCTGATTTGCGGGAATAAGAATCAAAATCTCCGCGACGAGTAATCATTTGAGGACAAAGCGCACGAGCCAGCTTCATAGACATTCCACTTCGCACTCCAAACTTCCTGGCTTCATACGAACAGGAAGCCACCACCCCCCGATCCCCCTCGCCACCCACGGCAACAGGTTTTCCTTTCAACCCAGAATCTTTCAGAACCTCAACGGAAACGAAAAAAGTGTCAAGGTCGAAATGCACTATTGATCTATTTACTTTTTCCATACTCTTTGCTTTATACAATACCGGCGGCGACTGCCCCTTAAATGATAAAGCAAATGTATGCTAAAATTTTTAGTATTTTAAAATGAATTGCGAAGATTTTTAGAGTTCAGGTATTAGTAATACTAAAAATATGAGCATTAGTAAGATAAATGAGTACTGTAAAAATTACTGCCTTAACGCTGTAAAACCTTATAGGGGTTCACTAAATGCGTTCAATTAACCTTTCTCCTTTCACTTCTCACCTTTCTGGGATTGGCGCAGAATAGAGAGAATTCCTTAAAATGTACCGACTATATTGCTTCGTGCTTTAGGTTAGTTTCTGTTAGTTGTTCCTTGCTTCACTTCAATGTCTTCCTTTTGACAAGAAGAGGAATTCGTTCCGGATCAAACTCTTGTTTTACGACTTCCGTTCCAACTACTATGTTAGAATAATCGAAAAGCTCGGAGTCCAACTTCTCCTGGTATTGTCCGGCTACGTGGTTATAAACTTTTGCAATACAATTTTTCGTTTTTGTATTGAAATTACTACACAGTTGCTCTTTCTTCATCGTTTTGAGGTCGTAATAATAATATTCATTCAACATCAAATTGGTGGAATACATTTCCCCCTTTACCAGCAATACCCCGTCGGCAGGGATTTTATAAATGATTGACCTGTTCACTATGCTGTCCTCCACACCATTTTTTTGGTGGTAGATAACAAGGATATGTCCCTGGAAATTTTGTGGTATCAGAATTATTTCTTTGGTGACCTTAACCCGGTTACAGCCAGAGAAAAGAACGGATAAGGCAACCACAAGAATATTCCCAGTCCGCTTCATCTTCTTTATATTGTAAATTATCATTCTCTATAAATGAGGAAGTTTTTGATCCTTCGGATAGAATCCATTTTCTAAAAAGAAGCAGTATTTCCTCAAATCAATTTCAGCGAAGTGCTCCAGGTAATACTTATACCTTTTTTCCTGGTTGCAATTGGCCTTGATCAAATCATCATATTTTAAAAACTCCAGTAGATCTTCTCGATTTGACCACCACTCTCTTACAGATTCGACCGTCCAATAATTATTACCGTCACAGTAATAGGAGCCGAAAACCTCAACAGCAGCAGCATTCCAAACCTGGAGTAATTCAAGTCTATTTCTTGGTTGAATCATGACAAACTCCCTGTAGTGCTCGTCAAAGATCACGTTGTTCGGAGCTTCTATTATTCCTGTACCACAAGTATCCGAATCCGCTGTATAAAAGGGTCCAGGAAAATTTAAGTCCTCCTTTAAAAACCATCCAGAACCACCACAATCTGAATCGTCCCCGAAATGCAGGAACTGATTAACAACATCTTTATTCAGGTCCTTTTGATAAATAAGATCTATAATATCATCCTCCAGTGCCGGTATCCCATTGTCTACATACGAGTTACTATACGGAGAATCGCTCTCTTTTTTCGTTACTGAATATTGGTGTGATTGATCCTCCTGCTGCTTACGTTTGATCATATTCCAGAATCTCATTTATTGATTATTGCTTTCTGTGTCTATTCCCTATTTAAATAGCGAACGTTTAGTTAGATATATACGAGGGTTTCCTTTTGCCAGTGCTCTAAAAACTTATCAAAGCTGTCATAAATCTTCTTTTCATCATAGTCCCTGTAAATACCCTCTTTGCCTTTTATATACCCTATATTGGTACTTCTTATATTATGATCCGCTACCGAAGTAAGATTCTGACGATATCTCAGCTCATTTTATAAACCTGGCTTTATATTTACTAATCTGTCAATTTGAACTCTTTCTACAGCATCCGCTGGAATTTCAATTTTTGTTGAATTAAAAACGTCGCTGGCTTTCTCCGCCTGATCCGGATGTAGGATTTTGCAGCCCTTAAAATTAAAGTCGCTGATAAAGCTTCCGAACCTTTGGTAAAATGTCGCTGAACTGATCAGTCCGCTTTCTTCTACCTCGCGAAATAATCGCCTGTATTTTTTAGTAATCAGAAAATAGTCTGAGGGTGGAAATACAACTGGTAAATGTTCTGACCAAAAGCTAACGGTAATTATCTTGCCATCAGTTTTCATCTTTAAAAGATACAACTTTGGAACGTAATAAGCCTCCCCCAACTGTTCCTGAAGTCGAAACCGATTATAATTGTAATCGTAAAAATCATTTGACTTCTCCAAAGGATAATATTCCAAATCATATTCTTGGAAATAATCTAGCGAATTCCTTGCGTTAATTGCTGACCAATTTTCATATAACTCGTTTTCCCGTGGCTTTGCCGGATGTTCATCATCTTCAGTAGATTGAGGATTTAAAACAAAAAGGTCAAGGTCTTTCACGAACCTTTCGACGAATTCAAACGAAGGTTTACCGAAGAAATCTGGCCTAAGATAGTTGAGCTTAAATGTGAAGTTCGTATTGCTAAATTCTGGAAAGCTATCAAAGAATGCAATATCTTCAGTTTCTGCGAAGGGTTCATTTAGATCAAAAGAAAAATATACTTCCGTGTCTTCATCTTCTACAAACCATTGTGTATCGCTTTCGCTTGTAGAAACGAGATTTTCGTTTAGATATTCAGAAATATCAGACTCAGTGAGGCTTGCGCCTTTTTTCTTATAAAAGTATAGGTCGTAACTCAATGTATTGTTATGTAATTGTTTGTAAAATAATTCCTTGCACTCTCGGTAATGCTTCTATTACACCTTCAAGTTGTATTTAAAATGGAGCAAGGCTAACCATGGTCTTAAAAACTCAATACAAAAGATCACTTAGTAAGATCAACATTTATCCGGTCAAAGCTTCTACCCCAGTAGGTGTATAAAAACCGACCTAAAATATCTGGAGCCGCAATTGGCCCAATGAACCGGCTGTCCAGAGCATTGTCCCTGCTATCTCCCATTAAGTAATATGAATGTGGAGGAACAGTTAAACTCCTCGTTTCCCTTTTACCTCTGTCATCGCCATTATATAGGAAAATCTGATGCTTAAATCCGTTAGGTAGCTCTTCAATATATTGCTTCAGAGGCCATCCCTCAACTAGTCTTTCACCCAGATCCTCAACTCGACATTTTTTATTATTGATACTTAAGAAGCTGCCATCATAGTATATCTTATCACCCGGAAGTCCAACAACCCGGAATGTACATACTCCGCCCTGAGGCGAATTAAAAGCAACAAGCTCACCATACTCTGGCTTTCGGTTCCGGTAGGCTGTCATATCAGCCACGGCCATATCATTTGTTTCCAAAACCGGTATATTAGAGTCCGTGGATATTTTAAAACTGTGAACTCGAAGGATGGAGTGTGCGGGAAATAGCTGCAAAATGGTTAAAACAGCTATAGCGAATACAAGATGGTAATACCATCTGTTATAACTTCGAGGAACAAAGTCGTCCTGCTGCTTTGCAACTTTGATACTGTCAACAATGATATAGAGTCGCAAGGACAGTTCGATAACAGCCAATACAACGAAACCATTGAAAGTATGGACGAGGTTAATCATTGAGGCAAGCAAAAGGGGTATAAACAGTAATCCTAAAAATAGCGCACCTTTCTTTATTTGCCCATTATAAACCTGGCCCAATCCAGGCGTAATCAGCGATAGCAGAAATGCAATCCAGGGCTTTCTTCGCTTACCTTCATGTTGTTCCTGTAGCTGTTCTTCTAAAATTACGCTCTCCGAATTCTCTTGCATATTATTTACGATTGTCTTCCACTAATGACAGAATCAAATTCGTGGATTATAGAAATAGGATAACCTTGCTTTCATAATCCAAAGCTGTTTCTGTAAAAATCTAAACTCTAACCTAATCTGGATTTACTGTTCGAAGGCTTTAGGGCGAGCCTGGGAAGGTAAGGTATTGCGAAAAGGCATGATCAAATTTAGAGGAGAGAAAGGATAAATGCAACAAGAAAAAATATATGAGCTTATATTTTTTCTTGACTTCTACCTCTTAGGCAAGCATTGTGTCTAAAAAACAACCGAAGGTTTGATGCAACAATGATTAAGTAAAGGTCCAGAAAAGCATCACTTGGAATTAATTTCGCAGATAGAGTTTAATTCTAGGGTAATGGGTAACTAAAAAGGCAGTAGAACGATTACCCCTATTATAACTAAGAGGAAAAAAAGTGCTGCTAACGTTATTTTCGCCGCTTCCTGCTTAACCCTTTTCGAACCAGCTTCGAATTCCTTAACGTTGCTTATTTCGTCTTTAGGTAGTTTGAATTTCTCGAGTATCTCTTGAAATAAGTCTTCATGTAGTGAATAAGTTATTGCCAAATTTAGTCCGAAACCCAAGATGAGAAACAGTAGCGCAGGACCTGCTGCCCAGGCTGCTAGCCCAGCCCAAACCGCTGATATAATACCGAAGTAAATGAGGCTGTTTATATATATTCGATATTCCAGAGTCACTCCTGAATCTGCTTCATCCAGATAAAATACGCCTTTGTCAACGCTTCTCGATATGTCAAGGTTCGATACAAACCTGCGCGAGGTTCCTTTGTAGATTATCTCACTTTCACTTGTATGAACAATTTTAAGCTTTTTACTTGCTAATAGCTCTTGTATACCTACCAGGATCTGCCTTCTACTTATAGAAGGATCTTTTATAGTTGTGCAGTATCTTATTGTGACAGGCCTCATGTGTGATGACACAATTGTAATGAATAAAAGGCGAGATTTCAAGGGAACTTTTCTCTTATTCAGGACAGGCAGGATACCGGCAGAAAATTCCGCGACAAACGGCGTACGTTCTTTGATTGACCGCATCCTGCAAACAGTACGGGTATTTTAAATATACACGAACGTTTCTTTTTGCCAGTGCTCTAAAAACTCATCAAAACTGTCACAAATCTTCTTTTCATCATAATCCCTATAAATACCCTCCTTGCCTTTTATATAGCCTATATTCGTACTTCCTACATTATAATCAGCTACTGAAATAAAAGCCTGGTCCCAGTTCTCCCATTGGATTTTTATAATTGGCCAGAGGGTCAGCATTTTCGAATCCATCACTGCTTCAGCAAATCCACTACAAAGAAGGTAAAACTGCTTGAAGTCCCTTGGAAAGTTGAAGTCAAGGAACCGTTCGCAATCCGCCATTTCATCGATGTTTACCGGCCCATTTAATACTATTCCTTCCCTTTTCCAGTCTTCAATTATGGAGTAATTCATTTGCCAATAAAATAAATGCAACTGTTCTTTGATGTTACAAAACTAATATTGGATTACTTTAGGTTATAACAAAACGAATTTTACAGGTTCATTAAAAGGTAAACATTTACCGCTTTTCTAAAATTACAGCAGCATTTGATGGCTAGTAATAACAAGCCTTTTATCTGTGCTTATAAGTGAACAAACCTAAAGGAGATAAGGCCATCTGCATTTATTTCACACTGTACTGGTTCAGAATTGAGAAACGGCTCCTTATAAATATACTTTCCTTTTTCATAAATCCAGTAACCCATGGTATCCCTATCACCTCTTAGGATCGGACTTTTCATGTATTGATTTATTTCTGAGCTACTGAGGAGGTTCTTCCATCCTTTAATTTGGTGAATTACATCCTCTTTACCAGAGTCCTCTAGTTTTATTTCAAGTTCAATCATGAAATCAGGTCCAAAACCCTCATTTCTAGACTTAATTACTTCATAAGTACTTGGAAGCTTTAGCCCTAATGAGCTTTCCAAGATTGTAATCTCTCGCTCGGTGGAATACGAGCCATAAACGAAAGTGCCTGCAATTGCTACCACTATTGAAACCTGAAAAGCAAGTAAAGGGAATTTTCTCTTTCTAACAGTTTCAATTGTCCATATTATAAATATTGCGGCTATAGAGAGGAGGGCTAATCCAAAAAAAAAAAGATTCCCAGAAGAATATATATATCCACAATGAGTGATTGATGAAAATATAAGATTACTTAAGACTTTACCTTTTAATATATCGACAGGTAGTAAACGATCTACTACCCCCTCCTTGCAATTGTCGCAATTTGAATCATTCTGTTCTAATCACAATCGTTCCTGCTATGTAATCACCGATTGATCTTCGGTTCTTATTTGTCAAAACCGTAACTACTTCGAGTATAAACCAAATAGTTGCAAATGAAGAACCTACACTTTCAATCATATCAAGCCACGGCAATTCACTAGCCGAGTTTATTGTCCTTATTAAATAAGCCATTAATGCAAAGACTTCGATGGCAATCCAAACACATTCTCGTAATAACGCTTGTTTAAGTGTGATTCCTCCTGATTCTGAAATGTCTACTAGTCTAATATTCAAGGTAGCCTTCGCAAATGTTTGACCAGATCTATAGTGTGAGAATACAAAATATGAGATTTGAAACCAAGGATAGATTAACGCAACAATTGTAAAAACAGTGAAGTTTTCAAAGTGGGCCGCATTTGCTGTAATAGCGACTAAAGGGGCGAGAAGCATCATGGAATCTAGTAGGGTAGCTAAGACTCTACGTCTTCCAATGTGATATTTATTTGAAGGGAAATCTGTTATGCTAGATTGTGGCTTGTATTCGTATTCTTCTTCCATGATAAGGTTATATTCACTGCACTAATATAAGTTGTTCACCTGATTATTTAAAAGGTACAATTCTACCTTTTAATATAATAGAGCTAATTATTTCTGCTAAATGCGGCATTTTCGATATCTAAAAACCTACAATTCAGTCCTTTGAAAGCGACAGTGTTGCTCTTCCTGATTTTCTTATTAGCACAATAACCTTCAAAGCATTGCTATTATAACGTCGAAGTTATGAAAGATCAACCCGCTTATACTTTTGATACTTTTAAAAGTTCAGGTGCTTTCCAGGATTATGTTGAAGAACTAGCCAGGCAATGGTTGATGATAGTTAAAGTATAGAAACAAGATAACAACAAATAGACTATAGCATTTCACAGTTTTAGATTAAATTAGAACTTTCAAAAGCCAATCTAAAAAAAGACCTGAACAATTGAAACCCTCCAGATTTAAAACCCTGCTTCTCGGATTGTTGGCCGGACTTGCCTATGCGTTCCTAATAATGGCGCTCGTTACCGAGTTGCATAAGAACGTTTCAATCACATTTATTTTTGCAATGCCACTCACACTGGGAGCTATTCCCGTACTATTATCCACAAAGGAACAGCTTGATACGTATAGGATTTATCTCCTTCTACCCTGGGGTGTCACGTTGACCCTATTTCTCCTATCTTTTGCTAGTGGTTTTGAAGGTATAATATGCCTTGTTATAATTATCGGGCCTTTCCTGGTTCTGGGCAGCTTAGGGGCGTTCATCTTTAGAATTATAAAGCTAAAGAGTAATGCTAAGCAAACACCCTTATATTCTTCGTTACTATTGCCCCTCCTAATCCTTACAGTTGAATCTTATTTCCCAGCAAAGGACCAGTATTATAAGGTAGTAACAATTATTGAAGTGAATGCTTCCACTAGCGAGGTATGGAATAATATCAAGAATGTAAGGAACATTAAATCTGCGGAGCTCTCAACGCATTTTGTGCATCTGATTGGAATTCCCAAGCCATTGAATGGAGAACTAAATAAAGAAGGCCTTGGTGGGATTAGAAGTATCACCTGGGAAAAAGGAATAAAGTTCCAGGAGGTAATAAAAAGCTGGAGCAATGGTAATTCCTTCACTTACGATATCAACGTCGATCCTAATTCAATTCCCCCAAAAACACTTGACGATCATGTGATGATAGGCGGAAGATATTTTGATGTTGTCGAAGGAGGTTATGCCTTAAAGAATCTGTCTGAAAACAAATGTTTAGTTACCCTTAGTTGCAAATATAGGGTAACTACAAACCTGGGAATTTATAGCAAATGGTGGGCCGACTTTATTTTGAATGACTTTAATGAAACTATTCTGGAAGTAATTAAAAAGCGCAGCGAGAACGATCACCTGCAAGCTACAGAAAGGGAGCTTCAAAAGATCCGAGGGATATCCTACAACTTTAATCAAGTTTTTGAGAAGGACAAGAAGGAACTGAGTATAGAACATAATCATCATAATGCAAAACAATTGAAGCAGTTTGAACAATTCAAGAACCTAGACCTCAAACCGTTCAAGTTTTCTATTCTAAAGCATGGAAATACTACGCGGAAGAGATGGGTAAGGAAAATTGATGGGGACCTTAGAGAAATTAATCTGGTTGAAGTTTTAGTTCCCGTCGATACAGCAGAGCGAATAACAGATATAGAGACTGGCAAGGTTGCGGAAGTTATCCCAGTAAAAGGAACTTTTAAATTCAAGGCTTACCTGTTCAAAAAACGGAGCAGCCCTGGGGATTACTATTACCTCACAGAAAACTCTCAGGGATTAATCGAAACTCGGATAGGAAAAGCCAGGGACACGGTGATGTATGAAAGTGTAGGCGTGGGAGTATATACGGTGCTGGATCATGTGGAGAGGGAGATAGAAAAAATCATGGCAGAAAGATAGAAATATGGAGTATCCTATCATTAGACAAAAAGCATTGCTTGGGTTACCCCTTATACTTTTGTTTGCCCTTTCTTCATCATGTCAGGTTACCGAAAAGGAACCTCTAAGAAGTTCACAAGGCAAACTTTCTATTGGATCAGCAAGCATTCAGGACACTACGCAAAAGCCAAGTCATTTTGATCAACAGAATTATGCTGACAGTATCAGGCTTAGGGAGCTGCTCGACAGTGCCTTAACGCTTGCCGGAGGATACATCCATTTAAATGAATTCATAAAGAAGTATGAAGTCACCCCGGATGATAGCTCTCAAAACTTCGAGATAACGATTCGTTTCGGAAGCTTATTCTCAAAGAACAAAAAGCATTTATTGATAAGAAGACGCAGCACCTCATCGACTTACATGGACCTATACATTCTGAAGGCAGACAAGTTTGAATCTGTGCTTTCCCGCGAACAGGAATCCATGTCCTACCTAAGGGATACTATCAGAGATGTAAACGGAGATGGACTAAAAGATTTTCTGGTGCATTGGTACCCCTCCTCCGGATGTTGCCGACGAAATGTTTACAATGTCTATCTTCTTCGTCCAGACAATAGAACCTTCACTAAGGATTATGAGTTCATCAACCCTACATTTTTCCCAAAGGAAGGGATCATTCGGGGTGTAGGCTATGGTCATCCGGGGGAAGTGGAATTGTACAAGTGTAAATGGAGGGGCCTAAAAGTGGATACGATCGAATTTATCTATCCGGATCGTACTGATACGATTAGTCGGCGTTATTTTAAAACTAAAAAATACCGCCATTCTTCTGATGAGATCACAAAAACGATAATAGCAGATGTTCCAATTGAATATCATAGGATTGAGGATTATGAATGGTTCAATGATTATTAATCATCACTCCATCTATTTAATATTTTTTTGTGATTGATTAAATTTAACCTACTTTAAACGGTGAACTGAAAAATCTTACTCCTATTATATTCCAGTATGATGAATTACAATTTTAAGGACGTTATGTCCAAAAAGAATGAATCATGCTCTCTATTCCCCGTAATTTCCATTATTCTTGTCACCTTTCTCCTCCAATCGTGCTCCGATGCTCCTGGCAAGAAAACTTCAATAAAGCCAGCTAAACAGGTTGTTGACTCTTGTGCTTGCAGTGATAAAACTTTAGAGGAGGATATGCAGCTAAGCGGCCCCAGGAAAAATACTGTATTGTCATCAGAAAAATTGAGGGTTATTGAAGAAAAGACATCATATTTAGTGAGAATAGATCTGATTGCAGATCAGTCAATTGATCATGAAGGCGAAGATCAACAGATTTACCGAATTGAAAAATCTAAAGGAGACCCTCACCAAAAAACGTTCGATACTTTCTATTTTGCGTTACCAGTAAAATACAACAAACACAGGAACGACTTAACAATTTTTTCACGTGCAAAGGGCTTGTTAATAGGATTTAAGGAAAAAGACAAAGTGATAAGACTTTATAATGTATACTCCCATAAGTATTTAGATAAACAGTTTGGTGGTGGGGAGATTATTGTGGAACCCGTGAATAATAAGAATTACAAAGTTTTATGACTCTTCATACGCATCGGCCAACCCAAACATTTCAGACAAGACTATTCAGCTTGGGTGTAATGCTATTAGTTCTGATTATCTACTCTTCCGAGATAAAATTTATGCCAAACTACCAGGACCGGCCAGATAAATGGCACCTACTTTATCCTATTGTAGTATTTTATCCTATTTTAATCATTCAGGTCTTAATAATTCTCTTAAAGACAAATCTTGGTGCGCAGAAAACGGAGCTATTATTAATCTCAATTTTTGCGATTCTATCCTTTGTATTTTTAAATACCCTTAACCACACTATTCAATTGATTGCATATATCTCGCTACTGGCAATTTTTGCCTATTCCCTTCTGCGTATCATTCAATTACGTTTGAAGCAAGTTAAAAATTAGTAAGAGTGGCCGTCTTATTTGTAATCAAGGTTCAAGTTCAGCATCATATCTTTGCCACATGTGCTCCATCGAAAATATAGCTTTCGAAGACCCATTTGAGGTAACGGTAGAAATCCATGGTGAGCAGTGGAAGGTAACTATTCTGCCATCATACGATCACCAGAAGATGGAATCTGATTTCATGGTCGCGATCGGAGATAAATTCATGGGCAGGCTTCAAATGCAAATACTACCAAGAGCCTGGTTTTGGGCAGAGGGAAACCTGAGTCCTATAGAAGCAGAGATCATAGGTCGAGAGATTGATAAATATTACGGACAGGAACAGTACCCTGATCTCCACCTCTAAATTTAATAATTTCCCGGTCTGTAACTAACGCTCATTCCAGGTATTGGCAGCCAAAACCATTATCTCCGCAAAAGAACACCAACAAACTGATCTAGAATGTTATCCCATTTTAAGACACTATTGACTGACGTTAAGGTTGTTGGGGCATTAATTACACATCGCTTGAAGCCTGACTATGTAATCGAAGCGGCAAAATACTTCTAATCAAATAAACCAACAGTCGCAACAGAGCCTTTAAGTAACATTTTTTTACTCGTCCGGCGTATTTAATATTATATCCAACACTTTCAATAACACTAGCAGTGATCAATCAACGTTAATAGCAAGCTCTTTAAATTATCAACCAACCTTTAATACAATTGATAAGCTTTTTGAACTGGTGGAAGAGAATAAAAAACTCTATGAACGTCTACTGCAAAGTGAAAGAGAGAAGATCGAAATTTTAAAGGCGTCAAAATAGGTTTGTTAGCAGACTGTTTTAAAGCTTGAGTTTAACGAAAAGAAACAAGTTTGATATAATGCAGGGCCCCTTCTTCCTGGCTTCAACAGAAATTTGGAGCCCAAGCATTAACGAGAGCGTCTATTTGGACGCGGATAATTTATAAGCAGTCGCCTTACTCTGAGGGGAAATAATTGATTGCTCCGTTCAATGCCAGAACCTTATTTAGCGCTTGCATAAGTACCTTAACATTTTCGTCCTCGCTATCAATTTTTAATCCTCCATCGTAATACTTGGCCCCAAATTCATCATATTCCGACATAGGGGGATTATTTCCGTGAGCCAGGATCCAAATTGCTTCGTATACACTAAGCAGATCAGTAAAAATGCCTTGCAACCACCTATCCAGGTAGTCAACATCCTCATTATCGTCCTCCTCATCATCATCATCCCCTTCTTCAGAAATTAATTCTTTCGGAAAGACTAGTTCCTCGTCGGTTAATTTATTCATATTAACCAGGGTTTCACTCACCTCCAGCAAGATGTGGATGATCTTAATCACATCAGGAACTGCAGGATGTTTAATAGCTTCGAGGTAAGCGAAATCCATTTCAACGTCTACTCCTGCGTCAAAGGCTGGTTTAAAATCCTGCCATTCTTCGTTCAGGCCTATACTAAAACCCATGGAAAATAGATTGCAGATGGCGCAATCCAAACAGAAGTATATTTTTATCAGCTGTTTACGGTAATTTGATATTGTAGTAGTCATCGTGTTAATTTGGGAAATGTGTTGTTAATATGATCTTGTACTCTCTCTGCCTTCGGCCTGTCAGCCCTTTACCTTCTTTTATCATAAGAATCTTCAGGAAAGGCTACCAGGTTGAACATTTCTCTTAACCGTGATCTGAGAGGAGTTCCATACGTTGATTCGATCTCAGCAGGCGAAAGGTTTGTTGTAACATAAGTAGGAACTCTCTTCTGCATAAAAAGCTCATACCTTAACAGCAAGATTTCACGCATCACATTTGCCTTTATGCCATAAAATCTGGTGGTTGGCTCGCCACCTAGTTCATCAAAGCAAAAAATGGATGGTTGCTTTTGGCCAAGCCCCCCATATTCTTTTATTAATGGGATGCCCCGATCAGCAAATTGTAAACTGATGCTGCGAACAGAAACCATTTGATAGGGCTTGATCGCTAAATCCAGATGCAGCAATAATTGCATCAGTGAGGTTTTTCCACATCCTACTGGTCCAGCTACAATTAAACCCTTGCCTAGATCAATTCCATGTTTGGCAGCATGCTCCTTATCCCGGTAAACGTATACAAGTATCTGGTAGACCGTATCGTAGTCTTTTGCATCGATCTTATAAGTTTTCCCAAAAAGCTCAGAACCTTTCTTATTGAGCCATTCGATCAATTGATCAAAATCAAGGTAAGTTGCCGGGGTGTTTGATTTACAAAGGTTCGTCATATCTTTTCAGGGTTTTAGGGGTTGAATTGTGGATGGAAATGATCTTTGCGGAACGGTTAGTTTTGTGAGTGTTGTTTTTTGCAAAACGCCCTGCTCCGGCAATCCATTTGCGTGCTGCTGCCTCCCAATCTACCATTTGAACCTGGCCCATCATCCAACCGTTGGCCTGGTAGTGATTGTAGAAGTTAGTGGCTTCTTTGGCATTGGAAGAATTCTCCTCGAAAAACTTTTTGATATTTTTTAGGGAGAGTGTGTTTATAAAAGTTTTATTAAGTTTTATAAATGGGTTCAATTCTGGTACGAGCGGAGTGCAAAAAGTGGGACCAGTTGTGGTATCATAAGTGCGCCTAGAACCAGTACCATTTCCGGTACCAGAACTATCAAAAAGCACACAAGTGATGTGACAAGGAACAGCCCGGTTATGGGACGGTGCGTAGTCGATGTACCCCCATTCATGAAGCTCATGCAAGCAACGATAATAGGTGTTTTTAGAACCGATCTTTGCCTTTCGCATCAACTCGCTTCTAATCACCGGGAAGGGGTTCTGGAAGTAGAAAGCATTCCAGATCTGAAAAATGGCCCAGTATAAACTGAGATGACAGGGGCCCATATTTTCATCATCATTAGCTTTTCTGTAAAAGCCGTTCAGGTGTAAGATGTAATTCATAAATGCCGTAGGGTTTTAAGTCTTTGTGCCATAAGGAACAGGTTCCGTTTAAGTGATAATTGTTTCTTTCCTTGGTTGTGAGGTTTACGCTGCAGTTCTGGGAAAACTCTCATCAAACGATCTGTTTTGTATTTTTTCATAATGCTGTTGATTAGAATTCCCAAATACAAGAAAAATTCTGATTCCTGTAAAGATGGCAGACTAGCTGCCACCTCCGCCACCCGTTGATCTACAGGCTTTTATTTTTTCTTTTTTTAAAAATTCTATAGCTTTTTGGTGATAATTAAGCTCGGCTTGGATGGTTGGAACGGTGGGTTTGAAATAGTCGTTCTTAATATTTTTAACTGATGGGTAGGTCGAGCCGGGGGTGCTGGAGGTGTTAGCGATCAATATGTAGAACTTTTCTGGCTGCCCCCTATCTATCACATTAAGCTCTACATCTACCCTATACCTAAGACCTAATCTTTCTACGGAAATATTATATACAAATCTAGTAGGTACGTCATCTGCATTATTCCTATTCTTTGCAGGATCGTCCATCACACTTTTTCCAGTGTGTTCGAGGTAATAGATCTCTTCTTGAACATATGTTTTTAATTGATCTACAACTCCATTTATTTCGGGATTTAAGGCCACCTTTGGTTTCACTGGCATCAGCGCAAGCTCCTTCTTTAAGAAATACAGTTCAGCCAGAACGAGCCCCTTCTCCGTAAGCTGTTCAAGATAATAGGTGTAGAAATCCATTGAATTGAAATTGATAAAGAACAAGAATTTAATAAGGTCGGTGTCGGTGATCTCCTTACTATGTGCTGCCAGTATTCTGAACTCATTGGCGAAAGTGCTGCAATAATAGAAGTTGTGCCAGGTTTGTTTTTTGGGGAATTTCACAAATTGGATAAAAGGCTTTATAACCATTTCAGAGAGTTCTGCTTCAACGTTTTTTAACCGCCTGGCAATGTACCTTTGCCCCTCTTTGATCTCCATTATCAGAGGACTATGGCAGGATGAAGGAATTGGCTTTTCCTTTGGAATAAAGCCTTCAAAGTGACAGTGAATAAATGTGAAAAGTTGATGGAGTCCATCTAAAACCTTCCCTGTGTTTTCAGTTTTTAGCGCACTTTTAAGATCAAACCGGCGCCTATTGCGGGAAGGTTCCTTACCAGTTCTTTTTAGTAGCTCGGCAATCAGTTCTAGTATGCCCAGATGATAAATTCTGGTGAATTCTTTTAAGTCTTCCTCCGACAGAGCACCATGCAGTACATTTTCAAGCTCGTTTCTCTGATAATCAATCTCGTTTAGGAGTGTAGATGCAGCATTTGTGGTTTCATGATAGTTTGGGAAGTGTTCGCAAAAAGACTTCACCTTAGTCTCTAAAGATGCAAAAAGAAGATGCATTGTAATTTAGTTTAAGTTAATAAATACTATTAATTCAAAGGCAAATATATCTTCTGAAGATAAATGGAAGAATGATCCTCGTTACGGACCTTGTTGCTCTAGTACCGATTTGCGGCTGTGGAAGATCATGGTGCAGTTGATCATTATTTGTTAGTTTTGAAACCGCGCATCGAGCGGTGTTATCAAGGTTTACCCATAAATTTCTTCATTTTCCCACTGCTGAAATGCCTAAGAAAATGAATTTATTTCTGACCGTTCCGAACCTACCAAAGTATACCCAAGACTGAGACAGGGCCGTGACAGGTTCGAGAAGGCTTCGAGAATTTCCGAAGAAGGTACCCCCTTTTCTCGAACAATCTCCGAAGAAAGTACCCCTCCTTCCGCAATTCTCCGCAAAAGCCCGCAAATAGCCGCAAAACGCCGCAATGGCCGTTGAACATGCTAAAAAGCCCAAAAAACCGCCTTACTTTTGTCTCAGGCTTTCGAAGATTACCGGTAATTGAGGCCAATTAACAGATTGTTTAACTTTTAATTTTTTAACATCATGGGAAAATTTAGCAATGGAATTTTTGGAAACTTTTACGGAAAGATCGGTAATGTAGTAGGAAGCAGCTGGCGCGGTATTGATTACCTGAAGAGCTTGCCAAAGATCAACAAGAACAGGATACCGAGTCAGTTACAGATAGAGCAGCAACAACGCTTCTCCTTGATGACTGCGTTTATGAACCTTCTTCGCCCGCTACTTAGTGCGGGTTATAAGAACCAGGCCATCAGGGCAACTGCTTACAATGTGGCGTTGTCTGAAAACATCAAGAACGCCATCGCCGGCGCTTACCCTGAATTTGTAGTCGACTTCCCGGAGGTGATCTTGAGCAGTGGCGTATTGCCCCTGCCCACTAATCTGGCAGTGGCTGCAGCAGCTGGGTTGAAAGTAGATTTCAGCTGGACCGACAACTCAGGCAAGGGAAAATCGTTGAAGACCGATAAGGTGTTTACCCTGGCTTTCTGTCCGGAGTTAGACGAGGCGGAATATACTCTTGGTGATGCTAGTCGTGAGGCTGGTGCCCTGAGTATGGTGCTTCCTGCCGAGTGGGAAGGCAAGGACGTGGAGACCTATCTGTTTCTGGTTTCAGTAACCGGAAAAGAAGTGACCCGTACTTATTACGGAGGTAGAGTAACCATAATTGCCTAAGGAACCGGGCTGTCTGGAAGCAGGCAGCCCATTCCTTTATCTCGTTTAATGAATATAGCTGATGGCAATTAAGATCATCCGCGTGGCTAAGGGGAAGAACAGTACCTTGAGTCACCTCTATTTAAACGACCTCTTTCTTTGTTATTTGCTGGAAGACAGCATCCGCGAAGTGAAGATCGCCGGCAGTACCTGTATCCCTGAAGGTAAGTATAAGCTCGGTTTAAACCAGAAAGCAGGAATGAACTCCCGATACAAACTCTCCTACCCCGCAATGCATAAAGGGATGCTGGAGATCCAGGGAATACCCAATTTCTCGCTGGTGTTCCTTCATATCGGTAATTATACTTCAGACACCTCCGGTTGTCCGTTAACAGGGCATTACTGGAACCAGGTGAAAGGAGATTATCAGGTGATGCAGTCCAGCTTCGCGTATCAACAGGTGTATGAGGTACTGGCAAAAGAGGTCAAAGCAGGAAGAAACGAAGTATTGGTAGAAAACAGAGTATAAGATCATTCACTCATTCACTCATTCACTCATTCTATCATTCACTCATTCTATCATTCACTCATTCTAAAAAAATGGAAAGCATATTTAACAGCAACCTGATCTTGGGAGCGATACTATCGCTGCTATTTTCGGTCATCGCCTTCTTCGTACGGCAGCTGCATAGCGATTTTCGCAGGGTTGAACAAAACCTTTCGGAGATCATTACCAGCACCGAGGTGATCAAGGCCAACATGAACGCCGAAAGCGTGAGGATCTTCGAACGGATCAACTTCCACGAAAAGCGCCTGGAGCAATTGGAAGTCTATCTACTCAAGCATTTTGAAGAACAGTCCACTGGAGGCATTAAGAGGAAGAAAAAGGCAAGTTTGAGCGTAGAAGCAGAATCGGGTTGAGAAGGAACTTAACTGAGAGTCCGCTCCAAAAATAGAGTTGTGGTTCAGAAAACAGTTAATTCATTGCAGATCACTTAACCCCTCAGTAGTATGAAGCATTTAAGAAATCTCAAAACCCGAATAAAAGCGCCGACCCCACCCTTCTTTCGAAAGGTACGTAGCCTTGGTATTCTTCTCGGAGCTATCGGCACTGCAGTCCTGTCAGCACCTATTGCCTTACCGGCTGCTATTACAACTGTAGCAGGGTACCTGGTAACGGCAGGTCTGGTAGCAACAGCAGTATCAAGCACAGCCGTAGAAAAAGAAGAAGCTCTGGAGCTAAAAGGAGATGCTCCTGGATAAGGGCACAAAAAACAGAAGGTCCGGACATAGCGCCCAGACCTTTTGTTGCTTCTTTAAATTTCTAAATCAAACCGCAATTCTACTTTCCCCCGCATCATCCCCACCTCTCCTTTTCATCAGCGCCTCGACATCGGAGAGTTTGAAAAATAACTTGCCCTTGAAGGTATACGAGGGCAGATCACCATTCCTGGTGAGCTCGTACAAACTACGATCACTAATAGGCATCAGCTGCATTACCTCCTGCCTATCCAGCCAGCTCTCCCGAAAGACCTGTTGCTTCTTCTTATTTAACATAACACTTTGTACGTCTCCTTCCAGCTGCTCAGACTGTTCTTTCTGTACTTTAAGGGTTTTGAATATGGCCATCAGCCCTTCTACCAGATCTGTAGAATTGGTTTCCAGGACTTCTAAGGCTTTGCAAACTTTGACAATACGTTTTTTAGTCCGGATGCTAATTGCAGGACTCTGTCTTAACTTCTTTCTTTTCATAAAGTTTATGGGGTTTTAACAGGTTTAAATGAATTGAATTTAACCGATCGGGAGATCGCAAAAGAAGGGAAACATCACTATACAATTGCGGAATATTATAAACTCATAATAGATTGTATTTTAATTATTTAAGGTTTTCTAATTTACGTTAAATATAAGGAAAATTAATGATTTAGAAAGGCTTTAATTACGGTTAATTTAACCCTTAAATCTGCTGTTACTCAACTAATAATCTTTTAGGGCATCCCTCCTTTCGTACTCACGATTATTAGAATGATCTGCGCTGTTATTTAGCCACAATTTTCACTTAAAAAATCCAAAAGGAACTTGTCGTTATTCGGGTATTACCCTGTATGAGATGGGGCTATGAAAATTTCTTTGTGTTTTGGTTTCTTGTTTATAGCGTTTACAAAACCTTTTGAAATTGGACTACAAGAATTACCAATCCGGCTACTTTTTATAATCTGACAATGAAGAATTTCGCATTCGGAATTCCTCAGGTATAAGAAATAATAAAAAAGATTATGCAAAAAAGAAAATTAGGAAATAGCGGATTAGAAGTCTCCGCATTAGGTTTTGGTTGTATGAGTTTAAACTTTTTGGATGGCAAAGGACTTGAGAAAAAAGAAGCTGTAAAGCTACTTCGCGACGCAGTTGAAAGGGGTATTACATTTTTTGATACTGCAGAAGCCTATGGACCTTACACTAATGAAGAACTTGTGGGCGAGGGATTACAGCCGTTGCGTAAGGATGTGGTAATTGCAACAAAATTTGGTTGTAAGGACGCTAAACCGACAACAGGTTTAGATAGTAGACCCGAAACGATCCGAGCAGTCTCGATAGATAAGAACTAAGAGCCATGCAGAATATTCAGGAAAAAGTAGTTGCCATTACAGGAGCAAGCAGTGGTATAGGTAAAGCCATTGCTATTGAATTAGCAAAGAACGGTGCAAAGGTTGTTTTGGGTGCCCGGCGAACAGAACAATTACAACAAATTGTTGAAGAAATTAAAAGCGAAGGTGGTGAAGCCACCTTTGCTCAAGTTGACGTAAAAAACAAGGCAGATCTGGTCGGTCTGGTAAATACAGCAGTTGAGCAGTACGGGAAATTAGACGTTATCGTAAACAACGCAGGTGTCTGTCAGCTAAGCCGGGTTGACGACCTGGATATTGACGGTTGGGAAGAAATGATTGACATTAACCTTAAAGGTGTTTTGTACGGGATGGCAGCTGCAATTCCTGTTTTTAAACGCCAGCGGTCCGGACATATCGTCAATATCATTTCAACTTCAGGAATAAAGATTGTGCCTATGCAAGGCATTTATGCAGGAACTAAAAATGCCATTCGCACTATTGCGGAAGCATTTCGTCAGGAGTCAGACGGATCCGTACGGATAACAGGGGTTTCGCCAGGAGTTGTAAAAACAGATTTTGCCACCAACATTAAAAACGAGGAAATGAAAACCGCCATTCAGCAAGGAATGGATCAATATGCCATCCATCCCCTGGCCATTGCAAATGCTGTAATTTATGCAGTAAGCCAGCCGGCGGATGTTGAAATTGGCGATATTGTAATTCGCCCTTCAAAACAAAATTGATTACAATTGTATACGCAAAATGCCGCAACAGTCTAACATCAAACAAATACAAAGTATATCGCAACTAGTGCGTATCCTGGGATTTCCTGCACCATCGCATCCCTTGATCGCACTGGTGGATTACAAAAATGTTCCGGTCGAAATGTTTCCCCAAGGGCAAAAAGTAAGTCTTGATTTTTACAAGATCTCCTTCAAGACTAGCTTTAAAGGACAAATTAAGTACGGACAAGGATATTATGATTTTGAAGAAGGCGGATTAGCATTTTTGAAGCCCAAACAAATTGTTTTTCCACCAGAAAATATTGAAAGCTATGAAGGTATCGCGCTATATTTTCATCCCGACTTTATACGAAATCATCCATTAGGAAAAACAATAAATCACTATGGCTTTTTCTCGTATGATGTTTCAGAAGCCTTGTTTTTATCAGCAAAGGAGAAAGAAATTATAGCCAACTTATTTGCCACAATAGCTCAGGAATTAGATAACAATATTGACCAGTTTAGTCAGCATGTTCTGGTGTCGCAAATAGAACTGCTATTAAATTACAGCAATCGTTTTTACAACAGGCAGTTTATTACGCGGAAAGCCATCAATCACGATATCGTAACTTCTCTGGATACTCTTTTGAATAACTACTTCGAGGAAGACAAAAGTCTGGAAAAAGGCTTGCCATCGGTAAAATATATCAGTACAGAATTAAAGCTTTCTCCACGCTATTTAAGTGATATGTTAAGTTCATTGACAGGACTAAACACACAACAATACATTCAGAATGCTATCATAGAAAAAGCTAAAGAAAAACTTTCAACTACAAATCTTTCTGTTTCGGAAATTGCTTATAGATTGGGCTTCGAACATTCCCAATCGTTTAGTAAACTCTTTAAAACAAAGACAAACGTTTCGCCCCTGCAGTTCAGGCATTCATTTAATTAACGACAGCAGCAAGCGATTAAATATAGCACTTGTGGGAATGCAGCCCTCAAACTATTGTCAGATCAAGTAGTGGCTAGGACACTTAATTACAAGGACTAATAAAAAGTAACAAGGCGAGAGTTCTTCACTGTCGCCTTGTTATATTAATTCTTTGGTTTTTGATCATATTTGCTCAGTTCCAAAAAGTGAATGGGGTCTGACATATTGATAATGTCGATGATGGCTTTCTTTTTGTCCGATGTGTTCTTGTAATACTCTTTTACTATCTGATAACCAATAAAGTAGCCCAGGTCACCCGGTTTATCTTTTGCAGCGTACCCATTGTATAACCAATTATCAGTACTTTCATTGCATAATTCATTTTTAAAAGCAGTCCACAATTTGCTTTCGTTTTTTTCGCCGTACTCATTATTTCTCGGCTGTCCTGTAATTAATTCGGCAATAAAATCACAAGAACCCTCTCTTAAACTTTGCCACAGAAGAGGGCATTGTATTGTAGTACTGTCGGAATTCAAGTGTTGCTGTGTATGAACACATTCATGAGCCACTATTCCCTTAATTTTTTGGATAATATCCTGACTAGATACAGAACCTGAAACAGTAACTTCAGTTCCGATTAAAACATATCGGTCTGATACTGTCCCCCCCGTATTATTTATTCCGATAGCGAAACAAACTTTGAAAGGTTTAAAATCTGCGTAAATTTCTTTAAACTTTGTAAATACTTCTTCGATGACCGGCACTGCTTTTTTTGCTTCAAGCGTGTTTTGCCTAACTGATTGATACAAGTCTGGATTCTTCAGAATAGCATCCACAAATCTTTCAGCTGTCCAATCTCTGGCCTGGATAAAGTCATGCATTCCATTTGTTGCTTTGTCCAAATAATCCTTTTGGAAAATATAGACACTATCGGCATAAGTTTTACAAGTTTTTAGGTGATCAAAAGCATTCCAAAAATGGTCAATATCAATGGTGGTTACATTTTTTGCGTTTTCTGGCTCTAAATCTTTTTTGATTTGTTTTCTTACTTCAATTTCTTTTTTTGAAAGGCTTTTTACCGATATGCTTATTTTTCCGGAGTCTGGGTTTCGGTCATGTTTAAAACGATTTATTGAAAGTAAGAAGTTTCCTGTGTTTGTGGCAGTATATTCAAACTTTTCATAACCATTTATATCATATATATCCATGTTTTCACGCACCTTCTCACCCGTAGATGAAACAAGTTCGTAATACACAGCAATGCCTTGTTGCAGTATAGAGAATTGATAGATGTTACCTTTTATTAAAGGCAGCTTGTAAATAAGAGTATCCGACTTTATCAGCCTAATGTCCTGGTACTGTCTATTAATATTCAATGTCTGCTGAGCCTGTACAAACAGGTGAAAGAAAAGTGTTAAAATAAGAATAGTCAAAAAAGTAAATTTTCTCATTTCGTTTATGGTCTAAGACGTCAAAATATGCTGAAAGGTACCATGCGTGAAGGAAATCTTTGCGAATTTAGAAGTGTTTTATGCGAGATGGGCGCAGAAAAACTCTTGGTGATACGGACACATTTGTGGCCATTTGAATTATTTATTCCTCATTTTTTTAACTTCTTCAAGTGTCACTACTTTATATTCTAAGTTAAACTTTCTTGCATTTTCTTCAACTGTTTGCTCAAAACCTGCTTGCTTACGTTTGTCATTAACGACCTCTGGATTTTTAATAGGCCATACAAACATCTTCCACTCCTCTTTTTCTGTCTGAGGATTGGTGTAGCGCATACCATATACTTGCGTGCCATACAGTTGCTCTTTCTCCTCCTCCATCAACAATCTATCCAGCATGGTAGCATATTTTGTGAAGGGCAGTTCTCCTTCTTTGGCAGCTTGTTTAACAAAGGATATATATTGACTAATTTTAGGCGAATGCTGTACTACAAAAAATGCTGCTTCATTGGTGGGAGCTCCCACCAATGTTTTCCCAGGATATCCGTATTGCTTTATTATTTCTTCTATTCTGATCAAATTCGTGGAGTCTATCTTTTCTTGCTTGCTCCAAAGATGGGATTGCAGGTCCTCTTTAGAAATCTTATATATTTTAGCAATAGAGTCTGCTCTTTTACTATCATTGCTCAGGGATAATAGGTACCGATACTTTTGGTCAAGTACATAAATACTGTCAAGCTCCTGTTTCAAAACAGTATTAATTCTTTGCTGAGCCTTAATCTCTAAAATCGAGAATAATATCAAGGTGATAAGTAGTGCTTTTTTCATAGATAGGTTGTAGTGTGATCATTGCTGATCCCAGTGTTATTTCTAAAGTTCAAATTTGTAGTCTAAAAAGTGTATTTTATCCTCATTTGGCTTTAAGTCTATCTTCACATTCAATTGGGTTTTCTCCTTAGCCCGATCAACAACTACAAAGACATCCAGAACGTTAAAGTCGTTGTACGAGCTTTTCTTAAAACCAAGAATTGTATAATCCTTCAAAACTCCCAGCTGTGGTTCAAGAGCAGCAATGCTATTTATTAGCTTTGCTTTTTCCTCCTCAGCGAAGGACTGATCACTAAGCATCAGGCTTATAGCATGAAACATATTTGATTTTAATAGATAGGTAAGCTGCTCTACTAATTTTAATTTGCTTTCAATCAAAGCTAGGTCAGCGGACGGATAGGAAGCTATGTACGCATCGGCGTCTTTAAAAACTAACTGACTTCTAATCTCTGAATATTGATTTTTCTCCTCTTTCAAGTGAGTGTAAAAAAGATAGGCAACATTTGAAGCCGCAATTTCGGGCGAGTTTTTGAACTGCTCTAATGCATTGCTTTCAGTTACTTTCAGCTCAAAAAACTTTTTATTACCAGTCTCTGTCGATGCGGAAACCCCAATAGTCGGCTCACAAAATCCTCCGTAGAAGTTTGCTACAGCTTGAACTGCCTTTGTTTCATTCTTTGACGTACTAACAAGTCCGCAACCAGAGAAATTAAATATTGCAAATATTAGGAGAAGCCGTCTCAAAGTTTTGATAGCGCTATTTAAGGGTTTTAATGTAGTAGTTACTTTAAAAATCGAATTCTTTCACCTGTATCAGGGTCAGATAAAAAGTTCCATAGTTGGTAATCATTTTTTTTTCTATAGATATCTAAGGTCTTTTGACCGTTTGTTTTACCGAAATTTAATCTAACAGTTTTGGTATCATTTTGGCCAACGATTTGCCAAGTTCCCATCGTTCGTTCATTGTCGATTTCTCTGTTAAACAGCTTGTTTGAGTTATTCATTTCGAAAGTATAATCGTCTTTAAAACAGATTCTAATACTATCTTTTTTAAAGTTAGATAAATATTTATATGAAAACTTATCCATTTTCCAAGTTCCCACGATGTCTTTAGTCGATACTTCTACGTTCCTGGTTTGAATATTTATGTCAACAGCACCAAGTCCATTGCAAGATGCAAGGCCAATAAGGATAATAATTGAAATTGAATATATTCTATTCATTGCGCAATTAAAATTACTTCCCAAAGTATTTCGATGCAAATGCTTCCCAGTACTCACCGATCATCAATTTAAATAACCACCAAATTGCGGCTATTAGTAATACACCCCGGATTAAGATGGGTAAATTTCTTTTCATTTTTCCAGTTTGCTTTACTAATGAGTTCAGTTCCATCCTTTTTTGAGACAGATGATAGCTGATGAAAGTTTATGAGATTAAAACCTCTGCACAGCTACAAGTGTGTTTCTTTCATCAAAGGTGGTATAATATAAGAGCTCGTCCATTACAAATCCGATCTCTGAATTTAATGAAAATCCTAGTTCAATTTGATACTGATAGATTTCCTTCTGAATTCCAACTTTCAGGCTTAATACTTGGATGCTCTCGAAGGTAAAATATCCTTTTTTCTCGCGAAACTCATTGCCAAAGATCTGCTGATGAAACGGTATAAGAATATTAATGGACTTTGAAACTAATGCGCCAATAGTTCTATAATATTTTTCTAATATAGTTTTTATCCCGTCCCAAAGCAGTTCTTTTCCTTCTCCATTCCACGCTGCTGGATCTAAATAAAATTCAATCATCGAGTCCTTTGTAAATGGTCGGTCAAAATAGTCAAATTGCTTTTTTCCTTAATAAAAAAGTAGAGCATTCGTTGGTCGGACAGCTTGACCTGGACTAATCCAAACTTATACGTAGCCTTTATTATCTCCTTAAGTTCGAAAAATTCCTCTTTATTGTCATCATCCACGGTCCTAATGCGATTTTGTTCTGGGATTAAGTAAATGTCTTTGGCTAAAAAGAATTTGTGAACTTTCGCCGAATAAAAATGAGCTGTGAAAAATGCCAAGTAAATTAACATTAAAGGATAAAAGCCACTTTGAACAGACATTATTGTGATTATTACAAATACCCATAAATGGCAAAAGCAAATGAACCCTGGAAATAACCTATTCCAGACAAACAAGTTCTCCTTGGACAATTTATTCATGCTCGTTAAGTCAGTCACTACAATCTGTCGGGTCTTTTAAAATGTGCCCTAACATTTGGCTTTACGCAATTGGGTTTATTTCCCATATATACTAAGTTTTCTCTAACGTTCAAGTGTTGAGGATATCATCGTTTTTTGAGATTAGGCCCGCGGTGTCATTTATAACTGGCAGAGCTATCTACTCAATTACGCACCGTTTATCTATTAAAAAGAGTTTTTATTTCGGCGGTAGTATTTATTACCCATTGATCCACAGTTACAGGTCCTCTAGTTCCTGTAAAATATGTTGACACTAACCTATTCTGTTCTTCTGTGAGAAAAATCATGTAATAACCACCCTCGAGAGATAATAGGTAAATTCGTTCTTTCGCTTTTTGCAGGCTTAGTTCCGCGTTAATCATTTCAGCGGTCTTCGCAATAGTCTCCCCTTGCATTAAGATTCCTCCTGAAAATAAAGTGTAATATCGGCCATTCATATTCAAAGAGTGTAAACCTCCGGCATAATTGTCATCACTATAATGCATGGAAACTTTTAGTTTTTCAAAAATTGGCTTCATTTCCTTTAATAAGGAAACCACACCCTCCTCTTCGAACAATTCTTCTCCGTCACCACAACTATAAAACCTAAGGTCGTAAGAAACGTACGGAGGCTTTTTGCTGAATTCGGTTATGAAATCACCGTTGGTGTTGAATTGATGAGCCAATGAATCCTTAACCTGCAATACCCTGTCCGGTTCGGCGTATGCGAAGTATCCTAAATCTGTAAGTGCTGAAATAAAGTCTGTAGCATTCATACTAGGTTTTAAAATAGGTACTGTGTCAGTTGGAGGATTTGCACTTTCCTCGCGCACTTCTTTAATTTTTTCAAAACTTCTGCATGAGACGACAAATAATGCAAAGATAAGAAATAGTACATGGTTCATGAGTGCTGTATTTAGCATAAGATTTGGGTATACGAATTATATATAACGAAGTTCTAAGTCAGTATAAAATCAAAGCTTGTTTTGGTAAACCAAGAAGCAGATGTCCGAGGGCTTACTGTTCGAGGATGTAATCGTTTTTTGAGACGTTAAAAAGTTTCCTTGCTGAGTGGAGCTTAAAAGATCGCTATTGTCTAATGAAGCGTTTAATCTCACCTTTTTTTAATAATAGAGATAAATTCCCACACTCAATCCTGATCATTTCGTCATTATATTTTATGGTTTTCAGTTTTAATAAATAACATCCACCGTCTCCAGGTAAAACTAGCGAATCACTATTCCAGTATGCTTCACTCACATTGCTAACGAAGCCTTGATCATCGTTGCTTAGGGATATTGAATTATACATCTCCAAATATCCAATTGAAAATTGATCATTAACCCTAACGGAATTATCATTGCAGGAGGCTAAGAAGTATGATAAAAATATTACCCAGATGCCCTTATCTCTCATAACTTGGATAAGCTATTCATAGTAAACTATTAGTTTTATCTTTATGCCTCTTTTCATTGAAAATGTCTCGCTTCACGTTATCCTTTTTTGAAACTAAAACTTCAGACCTGCAAGTATCCCCACCCTACCGTCTAAAAATGCAGATTGCTTTTCTTGTCCGCTGTAGTCCCTTTGCCTAACGAACGTTCCAATCCCACCTCCTCCGAATATCTCGACATTTACAAAGCGGGTGTCAGGAATTTTAAAGCCCAGCAACAAACCAGAAGAAATACCCTTTCCATGAAAATCTCGTTCACTTACAGAAATAAAACCAGTATGGTCTACGTAGCCCTCCCTTTGCACTCGCTTATCAATATATCGGAGATAGGGGCCGACATAAAGCCGATCCAACGGAGAGTATTTTACATCAAGAATAGCCGTCTTAAATTGATAGTCACTGCTGGGTAAGTACTTATTAAAATTGCCGGTGGAGCCATACACCTGGAAGGCTAGTTTAGGTGTATACTGATAACTTAAGGATGCCGATGGGCCAGAAACAGCCAGGTTAAGAAGGTTTGTGCTAAGGGAAAATCTCTTATTTTGAGAAAATAAGGAAGATGTCAAACCAATAAAAAGGGCTAATAAAAAGGTTACCTTCATGTTGTCCTAACTAAGTTGATTTTGTTTATGGCATTTACAATATAAGCCATATTACGGACCTATCTACTATACAATTTTTGCTTACTCCTTATATCTACATATCGCTTCGCAGTTTCCATCGTTTTTTGAGATCAGATTCTTCGAGAACCAGATCACACGTACATAATTTAAACTTGGGGTCTAGGGCAGGCACTTTAGTCCGCTGTTTAAGATTCTCGCCAATCGAGAACATTTGTCAGCATTCCCTTATTCCAACAATCTAATGTTGTACTTGCTGTTAGTGAAAAAATATCTTTTTTGTTTTGAGCGATAGTTTCTAAAGTCAAAACTGCTTCTCGTTCTAACGTTCCTAATAAGGCCACTGAAGTCCAAATTTTGACAGAGTCATTGTTATGATTAAGTAGTTGATAAAATGCTTCGCGGGTTTCACTGTTACCTTTTTTAATCTGGTCAATTGACTTCATCAAACCTTTGTGAATTTTGTTCCCTTTTCTTGAATCACCATTCAAAATGCATTCACCATGTTCACATGCTAGTCTTATGTATTCTTGGATGAGATCGGTCATTAATTTTTATTTTACTTGCAGTAACGTGGAATGTATCATATGCCGTGCCCCCTTAAGGGCACTTCTGTGTGTGGAGCTGCACTAATGTAATTAAAAAGCAGAATGTTCGCTAACGGGTAAGGATAAGAGTGTGCTGAAAATACCAATTCCGCTAAAAAGCAGAAAACTTTGAGCATGCTCGCAAACAGCCCTACATTTTAGGTAATTACCCGTAGACTTTCCTAATTTACGTCAGAAGAATCAAATTCAAGTTCCCATTCCAAAGTATTTTTTATTTCTTTTGAGGCGGGTCTTTTATACAGTTTGAAACCAAAGCTATATTGTAGATAGAATGTTAATTGATCCTCATCAAATTCGATTCGAAAGAATTTGTCATGCGTCAATATCTTATACTCGGTTTGTGCATCTATTTCAAACTCAATACAATTTGGCTCAACCCATACTTTCTTTTTGTGGTTAGTTCGATTCGCAAACTCTATGTCTACCAGCAATTCAGGATGATCATAGAAATATTTTACTCTTTCTTCGTGGAAATTGCCCATTTCAATTGTTCGGTGGGTTTGTTTTGTAAAGATAAATAATCGTTTTTTGATATAAGGGTCGCTCCAGAGTTTATATCCTAGTTACTCATAGGCGTTCTGGTTGTTGAATTCAACTGGCCTGTTTGCGAAGTGCAATTCAACCCAATCTCTACCACATAGTTCCAATTTTCTAAAGAGTCCGATTGCCAAAAATTCGTAAAGTTGAATATTCTTGCCTTCTCATACTCGATAGAAAGGACACGGTCTTGCTTCCACCTAATATTTAGGCCGGAACAATAGTCCGCGTTAAACATGGCGAACTTTCTGTCTTCATCAGAGATGCTTCTACCTGGAAGCACTATAAACACAAGATTTCCCGTAGCTACTGTAGCTCCTCGGTTGGTTTCCGCCACAACAGCCTCCACCTTTTTGTCGGGAGAAACAACGCGCTTGATTTCCTTAAAAGACTGACTCCCCCCTGCTGTAATCTTATGTTCATTCTGGCAGGAAGCTATTATAAAAAGGAGGGCAGTTAGTACTAGCAGCTGCGATTTCATCTTGTTCCAAGTCCGGCTATGGTTATTTATATCTTATCCTTTTTTGAGACTACTGTCTACTGTATTAAAGTAATTAGTGATCATCTACTATGAAAATTAAACCATTATAATCGTGCAATAATTGCCGTAGCTTTTTCATGCGATAAAACAACCATTGCGAAA
>NZ_JAFEWE010000040.1 GCF_017355785.1 Desertivirga arenae | reverse complement strand
AACGATGGGATTTAAACCATTAGGAAGCGTAATTGAGTTATGGGAAGAAACATTCGTACGTTTACATTAACCCTTGATATACTTAGGTCTAATCTTGATGAAATCCTTATAATGGGTCAGGAGAAAGGTATTTCCTTCTCAAAATACATTTCTGGAAAGATCGAAAGACATGCAGATGGATTAAATCAAGACATACTTATTCAAAACCTGGAAGCGGCTGAAAAGGAGGTTAATGTTGAATTAATTTCTTTAGTTTTTAAATGGCTGTTGGAGATGAATAGTCAGGAGGAGGATTTTGAGTTTCTCAAGAAATATGGATTTGATCTCGTTTCGGAAATTGACGAGAAAGATCAGGGCTATATATACATTAGTGAGATGTATGACTATGTGGAGATGAACGGCTTGAAGGAGGTAGTTCAGAATTACGACTCGTTTAAACTTTACCCTTCAGAAACTTTCTGCAATTATCTTGACTATCTTATATTGCTGTTAAGTAAGATATGCTTGGATAAAGAATATAAGAATAATATGGATTATGATCAGGAGGAGGAGCTCTTTTTTAAAAACTGTCAGTCTAATGAAGTTTTAGATGCCCAGACAGAACTTGCATTGAAGGTAATAAGATTAGAAAACCAGGCAGTGGATGAAGAAGATCCAGACAATCTTTACTGGAGATCAGAAAGTACAAGTCATTATGTCGTTTCGCAATGGTTGTTTTATCGCATGAAAAAGCTACGGCAATTATTGCACGATTATAATGGTTTAATTTTCATAGTAGATGATCACTAATTACTTTAATACAGTAGACAGTAGTCTCAAAAAAGGAT
>NZ_JAFEWE010000039.1 GCF_017355785.1 Desertivirga arenae | reverse complement strand
TGTCTCGTCCTGAAAAAAGTTGACTAATACAAAGTCAACATATGAGTTATCAGGTAATTAAACAAAAAAGAGAAAGCTCGTCGAAAAAGTACAGCGAAGTATTTAAGCGGATGGTTGTTGAGGAATTCGAACGAGGGCCTCTGAACAAGGATCAGCTGCAAGCCAAATATGATATTGGTGGCAATACCAGAATATTTGAATGGTGTAAGAAGTATGGTAAATTGCACTATCCCAGCAAAGGGAGTATAGGTGCGCCCATGAAAGATCCCCAAAAACGACGAATAAAAGAACTGGAGAAGGAATTAGCTGATGCAAAGTTAAAGTTATTGGCCTATGAGAAGCTGATTTCGCTTGCTGAAAAAGAAGAAGGGATCAGTATCTTAAAAAAGGTCGAAGCCGGACAATTACCGAGCTTGCTCAAGTCTACCCGCGAAAAGTGAGTATGTTCTGTGAGTTGTTTGGCTATTCAAAACAAGCTTATTATAAACAAGTTAAGCATCAGACCAGATATGCTAAAAGTTATAGTGAGCTAAAAGCAGAAGTGCTTCAGATCCGTCGGCAGATGCCACGGCTTGGTACCCGTAAACTTCATTTTTTACTAGGCAAAACCTGCACGATAGGCAGAGATAAACTCTTTGACTTGTTACGTAAGGAAGGCCTACTGGTTTTAAAGCGAAAAAAATATACTGTTACTACCGATTCGCGACATTGGATGCGAAAATATCCGAATAAGATTAAAGACCTAATTATTAGCAGGCCCGAGCAGCTTTGGGTAGCTGACATCACTTACATTGAGACGATCGAAGGTAATGCTTATCTACACTTAATTACGGATGCTTATTCCAAGCAAATAATGGGGTACGAATTATGTTCAAATATGGAAGCATCTTCTACGTTAAAAGCACTT
>NZ_JAFEWE010000038.1 GCF_017355785.1 Desertivirga arenae | reverse complement strand
GCTAGCGTTCATCCTGAGCCAGGATCAAACTCTCCATTGTAATGAATGTTTGTTTCGCTGACCCTATTATATCTCAAATAGAATCGTTGTTTTCCGAATTGCTTCGGTTATTTTGTCTACCCGAGAAAATTGATTTTGGATAATTTTTCTAACGAAAAGTTTCCTTCCCGTTATGCTATCTGATTAATCTTTTTAAGAACTTTTTCGCCTCTCCTTCTCGGTTCAGCTTTATTTGATTGGATTACACCGATGATTATTTCGATTTCTCCGATCTTATTTTTTCAGATGATTTCACCGACTAGTGTTGGTGATTTCATTGATTTTACTTTTTCATTTTCGCTTTCTGCATTGCGCTTCGGCGACCCTTTTGGTTTGGGACTGCAAAGATGAGAAGTTTTTTATTTCTCTGCAAATTTATTTGAAGATTTTTTTTCTTCCTTTAAACTTGCTCTTTGCTGGTTTTCAGTAACATTAAAGCATTTCGCTCTTACTTTCAAACCTGTCCGTTTCGGGACTGCAAAGGTGAGAATCTTTTTTCATTCTGGCAAGAAGTATTTTAAAATAATTTTCTGCCGTCCTTTTCTCTCTTTTTTCAATTCCGGTGCAGCCTTGCGCTGCTTTCGTTTTTCCCAGTCCTGTTCGTTTTGGGACTGCAAAGGTGAGAGTTTTTTTGCTAGCCGTCAAGTTTTTTTTCGAAATAAGTCCAAACAAGCTGAGGCTTTGTATGTTGCGTTTAGTTCGACTCGTTTTTGAAGTGATTCTAGGGGGACCACCATCTATATCACTGGTTTTACCTTTAGTGTTTATTCCTGTAATCTCTCCTATCTTTCTGAATCAATCTCCTCATTACTCATTTAGTGCTTTCCAGGCCACTATCTATGCTTTATCTGTGCTTTATCTGGGGAGTATCTAGGGAGTATCCGGGGAGTATCTAAGATGCAACAAATCACTTTGTTCAGTTCTTGCTCATACCTTGTTTACCCTTTCTTCAGCTAAACGGGCCTGAAATGGGGTTTGAACTGAACAAGAACTGAAGAAGTACTAGCCGAGAGCTGAAGAAATGGGTCGGTGTCTAGTCCTAGTATAGCTTTACACTCGTCCTGGATTAATTTGACATCGTCCTGAATAGGACTTAACATATCCTGATTAAGGATTACATTTTATTTAGCTCGAATATAGCAATTGTT
>NZ_JAFEWE010000037.1 GCF_017355785.1 Desertivirga arenae | reverse complement strand
TTCAGCAAGAACAATTGCTATATTCGAGCTAAATAAAATGTAATCCTTAATCAGGATATGTTAAGTCCTATTCAGGACGATGTCAAATTAATCCAGGACGAGTGTAAAGCTATACTAGGACTAGACAGCGAACAGTTTCTTCAGCTCTTGTTCAGTACTTCTTCAGTTCTTGTTCAGTTCAACCCCTGTTTCCGTGCTGTTTAGCTGAAGAAAGGGTAACAAAGATATGAGCGAGAACTGAACAAAGGGGGGAGAATGGACAGGTTAAGCTGGTCTTCTTTCTCAAAGATTAGGTATGAAGTGTACCAATTAGCGGATTTGAAACTTCTTTGCCTTCAACAATTCCGGCAAAGACATTTCTCATGGATACCAAAGGTATAGATAGAGCATAGTTAGTGCGTAGATGAAGCACAGATAAAGCATAGATAGTCCGATGGAAAGCACTAAATTGAAATGAATAAAAAAGAACGGATCCATGATACTAAAGGACAAAATCCCCTCGTTTAGGAATAGGTTTTACAGGAAGGGGAGATCTGTTGAGAGGAAAACCAACACTAACACGCAGATCATCAACTTGTTTGCAACTATTTTCAAAAATTGCTTGACGGCTAGCAAAAAAACTCTCACCTTTGCAGTCCCAAAACGAACAGGACTGGGAAAAACGGAAGCAGCGCAAGGCTGCACCGGAATTGAAAAAAGAGAGAAAAGGACGGCAGAAAGTTATTTTAAAATACTTCTTGCCAGAATGAAAAAAGATTTTCACCTTTGCAGTCCCGAAACGGACAGGTTGGAAAATAAGAGCGAAATGCTTTAATACTACTGAAAACCAGCAAAGAGCAAGTTTAAAGGAAGAAAAAAATCTTCAAATAAATTTGCAGAGAAATAAAAAACTTCTCATCTTTGCAGTCCCAAACAAAAAGGGTCGCCGAAGCGCAATGCAAAAAGCGAAAATGAAAAAGTAAAATCAATGAAATCACCAACACTAGTCGGTGAAATCATCTGAAAAAATAAGATCGGAGAAATCGAAATAATCATCGGTGTAATCCAATCAAATAAAGCGGAGCCGAGATGGTGAAGCGCAAAAGTTCTTAAAAAGATTAATCAGATAGCATAACGGGAAGGAAACTTTTCGTTAGAAAAATTATCCAAAATCAATTTTCTCGGATAGACAAAATAACCGAAGCAATTCGGAAAACAAC
>NZ_JAFEWE010000036.1 GCF_017355785.1 Desertivirga arenae | reverse complement strand
TGTCTAGTCCTAGTATAGCTTTACACTCGTCCTGGATTAATTTGACATCGTCCTGAATAGGACTTAACATATCCTGATTAAGGATTACATTTTATTTAGCTCGAATATAGCAATTGTTCTTGCTGAATTTGTTTCTGTTTCCATTTGTCTTTGTTATAGTTCTTCCATTGTTTATTTAGCAGTCCATTTCTTTGATGTGCCTGCTGAGGTGTTAAGTAGTTGCAGCTGGCGTGAGGCCTTAAAGTATTATAGGCCGTAATTGTTCTAATCAGCTTATATTTAAGTTGTTCAAAGGTTCCAGTATTCCTTTCAAGGTCAAACTCTGTCTTGAGTATACCATTGATTCGCTCTGCAATAGCATTTTCGTATGGATCTCCGTTTTTTGTCATACTGATGGCTATAGCCGCCTGATTAAGTTCTTCTACATATGCCTTACTGCAATATTGCGAGCCTCTGTCTGAGTGATGCATCAAAGGCATCTTGGATGTCGTTCTTTTAGCAATGGCCATCTTAAGTGCCTTGAGACATCCTTCAGCAGAAAGGTCATTTTGCAAATGGTATCCCATAATCTGGCGGGAATAAGCATCAGTGATGAGACTTAAATAGACGAAGTTGCTATTTAGTCTGAGGTAAGTGATGTCGCTAACCCAGACCTGTTCTGGCCTGGTAATAATTTGGGATGCGACCAAGTTATCATATCTGCGCATCCAGTGATTTGAATCAGTAGTAATGACTCGCCTGCGTCTTCTTGTTACCAGTAATCCTGTCGCTGCAAGCAGATCAAACAGGTAATCCCTACCTATTGATATACCATGTGTCTGTAGTATATCCGAGAGCATGAAATGCAGTTTTCTTGTCCCAACTCCTGGTAATTCTGTACGAATAGCATGCACCTCCTGTAAAACGATATCCCGGATGAGAACGCCCTTTTCAATCCTGTTACGGCTGTCATACCATGCATTTCTACTTTTGCCAAACAATGAACATAGTGTCTTAACACTAATGCCCTGCTCTTCTACGATAAGCTGGGTCACTGCTTGGCACCAAACTTTTTTATGATATCCACCTTGAACTGATCACTGGCAATATCCACAACAATTTCCAATGCCCTTATCTTTAAACGAGCCATCTCCAGCTCTTTTTGCATCTCTATGAGCTGAGGGTCTTCCTGCGGAATGTTGTCTATGGGAGGAGGAACAGAAAGCTCCTGCTCGTCTCTTTTATATTCCCTAAGCCATTTAGTAACTGTATCTCGGCAATCGATCCCATATTTTAGTTGCACTTCACTAATGGTAGATCGGCCCGAGAGAATTTCCCGAATGATCTTATTCCTCTCAGATGGGCTACGCCTTTTCTGCCTGTTTGCCAAATACTCCGAACTTCC
>NZ_JAFEWE010000035.1 GCF_017355785.1 Desertivirga arenae | reverse complement strand
GGATCAAGCGGAATTCTTGGGGGGAATAAATAAAAAGTGTTTTTTTGCAAGTAGTAAAAACATAAATAGTACTCTCTTGCAAGATCCATACTTACAATTAGCTACCCTTCTATTACCTAAAGGATTATTAGATTTCTTTGAATTAAAGCAGGTCCTACAGAAAGAGTCAGGACTTGAAATTCATTTAGAGGAGAAGAATATTGTTCCCCAAGAGTATCAGGATCAAAAGTTAGAGTCGAAAGGGCTTCTTCCCGCTGTCAGCGTTCAGGATTTTCCCATTCGGGGACAAAAGGTCGCTCTATGTATAAGACGGCGAAGATGGACAGTGTTATCTAGTGGAGAAATCGTTACAAGAGATTGGGATCTGGTACACAAAGGGGCACGAATGACGACAGAATTCGGCCTTTTTTTAAAAGGGATATTTGGATAATTACCCCATCAGCGCTTATCAGCTGGGACAATATTTTAAAGTAGATGGCAAACAGTTGCAGGAGCAATACAAGGATTATCTAAGTGATTTTCATAGCTGGAATCAAAAGGACCATGCTGAAAAATGGCTGGTGTTTCAAAAGAATACCGGTGAACATTTAAGTATTGATGAAACAGCTCTCTCTAATGGAGAATTGTATACCATAGTAACAAATAAAGCAGCCAAGGGTCGAAAAGGGGCCATTGTAGCTATGTGCCGAGGAACGGTAGCCGAAGATATTATATCGGTCCTGGAACGTATTCCCCTAAAACAGCGAAACAAGGTGAAGGAAGTCACCTTGGATATGGCCGCTAACATGGCTAAAGCTATCCGGCGCTGCTTCCCTTATGCCCGCAGAGTTGTAGACCGTTTTCATGTTCAGAAACTTGCCTCTGATGCTGTTCAGGAGCTGAGAATAAAATACCGTTGGCAAGCGTTGGATGAAGAAAGCAGACAGATCGCAGATGCCAGAAAAAACAAACAGAAGTATCAACCTGAAGTATTGAGCAATGGGGATACTCTTAAACAACTTCTTGCCCGAAGTCGCTACCTGCTCTTTAAGCCCTCATCCAGGTGGACTGCCTGTCAAAAAGAACGAGCAGATCTTCTTTTTCCCAAATACCCGCTTTTACAGAAGGCTTACTTACTATCCACAAGGCTTTCTAATATCTATTCAAGCTGTACCGATAAAAAGGTGGCTTTTAAAAAGCTGGCAATATGGTATAATGAGGTAGAAGCAGCAGGCATTTCAGCCTTTGACTCTGTAGTTCGATCTATTCAAAGTCATTATGAATACATTCTAAACTTTTTTGATAACAGAAGTACAAATGCTTCAGCTAAATCCTTCAACGCTAAAATAAAAGCATTTAGAGCAACATCTAGAGGGGTAAGAGATACCGCTTTCTTTCTATACAGGCTAACTAAAATCTATGCTTAAGTTCTTAGCCCCCCAGATTTTCCGCTTGATCC
>NZ_JAFEWE010000034.1 GCF_017355785.1 Desertivirga arenae | reverse complement strand
GGTATCCGTATGGCTTCTGGTTCTTTGGGCCAGGGCTTATCAGTAGCTATCGGTGCAGCGCAAGCTAAAAGATTAAACGGCGATGATTCTTTCGTTTACACTCTTCACGGGGATGGTGAATTGCAGGAAGGACAGATCTGGGAAGCAGCGATGTATGCACCTCATAACAAGTTGGATAACATTATTGCTACGGTAGATTACAACGGTCAGCAGATCGATGGACCAACCGAAAAAGTACTTTCTTTAGGTGATCTTCATGCTAAATGGGCAGCTTTTGGATGGGATGTAATGGATGCCGACGGGAACGATATGGAAAACATCATTGCTGCTTTAGAAGAAGCTAAGTCAAGAAGAGGAAGCGGTAAACCGGTAGTGATCTTAATGAAGACTAACATGGGACATGGTGTGGATTTCATGATGGGATCTCACAAATGGCATGGTGTTGCTCCTAATGATGAGCAGTTACAACAGGCTTTGGATCAGTTAAGTTCAACACTACAGGATTATTAAAAGAGCTAAAAGGTTAGCGGTAAAAGGCGCAAGGGAATACATGTAGCCTTAAGGCTAACCGAAAACTCAGAGCTAAAAACAATGAAGAAATACACTTTTACAGAAAAGAAAGATACACGTTCAGGTTTCGGAGCCGGTTTACTGGAAGCTGGTAAAAAGAACCCTGAGGTAGTGGCACTATGTGCCGACCTGGTTGGCTCACTAAAAATGGAGGCTTTCATTAAGGAGTTTCCTGAGCGCTTTTTCCAGATCGGGATTGCTGAAGCAAACATGATGGGTATTGCTGCCGGTATGACTATTGGTGGTAAAGTTCCTTTCACGGGTACTTTTGCCAACTTCTCTACGGGTCGTGTTTACGATCAGATCCGTCAGTCCATCGCCTACTCTGATAAGAACGTAAAGATCTGTGCTTCTCACGCAGGTTTAACCTTAGGAGAAGACGGGGCAACACACCAGATCCTGGAAGATATCGGTATGATGAAGATGCTTCCGGGAATGACTGTGATCAACCCTTGTGACTATAACCAGACGAAGGCTGCTACTATGGCTATTGCAGAGCATCATGGTCCGGTTTACCTTCGTTTCGGTCGCCCGGTAGTTCCTATTTTCACTGACCCAGATCAGAAGTTCGAGATCGGAAAAGCATGGATGGTGAACGAAGGAGCGGATGTTAGTATCTTCGCAACAGGTCACCTGGTATGGGAGGCAATTCAGGCAGGAGAACAACTGGCAGAATTAGGTATCGATGCAGAGATCATCAATATCCACACCATTAAGCCATTAGACGCAGAAGCGGTGTTAAAATCAGTAGCTAAAACAGGCTGCGTAGTAACAGCAGAAGAGCATAACCGTTTAGGCGGATTAGGAGACAGTATTGCTCAGCTTCTTGCTCAGAATAACCCAACTCCTCAGGAATTCGTGGCAGTAAACGACAGTTTTGGTGAAAGTGGTAAACCTGCAGAACTAATGACCAAATACGGTCTGGATGCAGAACACATCGTTAAAGCTGTTCAGAAAGTAATTGCAAGAAAGAAGAACGCTTAATAAACACAAATAAAATTGGATAAAGGCACCGGGGGAGCTTCCCTTTGGT
>NZ_JAFEWE010000033.1 GCF_017355785.1 Desertivirga arenae | reverse complement strand
GGCTTATCTTTTTGGGTTTCTTCTTTTTTCTTTTAAACTAATCGTTAGCATAACGGGCAATTTTCCCGGCTCTAGAAAGGAGGTATTCCAGCCGCACCTTCCGGTACGGCTACCTTGTTACGACTTAGCCCCAATTATCGGTTTTACCCTAGGACGCTCCTTGCGGTTACGTACTTCAGGTACCCCCAACTTTCATGGCTTGACGGGCGGTGTGTACAAGGCCCGGGAACGTATTCACCGCGTCATTGCTGATACGCGATTACTAGCGAATCCAACTTCATGAGGTCGAGTTGCAGACCTCAATCCGAACTGTGAATGGCTTTTTGAGATTGGCATCTTATTACTAAGTAGCGGCCCTCTGTACCATCCATTGTAGCACGTGTGTAGCCCCGGACGTAAGGGCCATGATGACTTGACGTCGTCCCCTCCTTCCTCTCTGTTTGCACAGGCAGTCTGAATAGAGTCCCCACCTTAAATGCTGGCAACTATTCACAGGGGTTGCGCTCGTTGCGGGACTTAACCCAACACCTCACGGCACGAGCTGACGACAGCCATGCAGCACCTAGTTTCCTGTCCCGAAGGACTGATCCGTCTCTGGATCATTCAGTAACTTTCAAGCCCGGGTAAGGTTCCTCGCGTATCATCGAATTAAACCACATGCTCCTCCGCTTGTGCGGGCCCCCGTCAATTCCTTTGAGTTTCACCCTTGCGGGCGTACTCCCCAGGTGGAACACTTAACGCTTTCGCTTAGACGCTAACTGTATATCGCTAACATCGAGTGTTCATCGTTTAGGGCGTGGACTACCAGGGTATCTAATCCTGTTTGATCCCCACGCTTTCGTGCCTCAGCGTCAATTAGACTTTAGTAAGCTGCCTTCGCAATTGGTGTTCTGTGACATATCTATGCATTTCACCGCTACTTGTCACATTCCGCCTACCTCAGGTCTATTCAAGCTCTTCAGTATCAAAGGCACTGCGATGGTTGAGCCACCGTCTTTCACCCCTGACTTAAAAAGCCGCCTACGCACCCTTTAAACCCAATAAATCCGGATAACGCTTGGATCCTCCGTATTACCGCGGCTGCTGGCACGGAGTTAGCCGATCCTTATTCTTCGAGTACATTCAGCTCTTTACACGTAAAGAGGTTTATTCCCCGACAAAAGCAGTTTACAACCCATAGGGCAGTCTTCCTGCACGCGGCATGGCTGGTTCAGGCTTTCGCCCATTGACCAATATTCCTTACTGCTGCCTCCCGTAGGAGTCTGGTCCGTGTCTCAGTACCAGTGTGGGGGGTCATCCTCTCAGATCCCCTAGACATCGTCGTCTTGGTAAGCCGTTACCTTACCAACTAACTAATGTCACGCATGCCCATCTTAATCCTATAAATATTTGATAACTGAATGATGCCATTCTGTTATGTTATGCGGTGTTAATCCGAATTTCTTCGGGCTATCCCCCTGATTAAGGTAGGTTGCATACGCGTTACGCACCCGTGCGCCACTTTCATGGGGAGCAAGCTCCCCAATCGCGTTCGACTTGCATGTATTAGGCCTGCCGCTAGCGTTCATCCTGAGCCAGGATCAAACTCTCCATTGTAATGAATGTTTGTTTCGCTGACCCTATTATATCTCAAATAGAATCGTTGTTTTCCGAATTGCTTCGGTTATTTTGTCTATCCGAGAAAATTGATTTTGGATAATTTTTCTAACGAAAAGTTTCCTTCCCGTTATGCTATCTGATTAATCTTTTTAAGAACTTTTTCGCCTCTCCGTCTCGGTTCAGCTTTATTT
>NZ_JAFEWE010000032.1 GCF_017355785.1 Desertivirga arenae | reverse complement strand
ATCGTTTTTTGAGATGTTGATAAGGCTTATCCAAAATCAGTATTATTACGTTATGAATCAACAAGTTTTGAAAAAGTATCAGTTAACTTTTGCCACAAGAGAGAATGGAGATAAGATTATTAAAGAAACACCTACAAGCTATATTGCTTCTTTCATTTCTGAATTTCAAGATGTAGATACAATTGACGAGATCATTTCTGATATAAATTTATGCCTAAACGATCAATACGATGCAATTGATGACCCTGATTGGAGTACAAAATTCCAAGAAGCAAGACTATATCCCGATGGGTTATACTTTGATGGAACCCCGCCTAAAATACCTTTAGGTGAGTTTAGGGAGCTCATGATTTCTTGGAAAGAATTTCTTCAACAATAAACGAATTTAGTATTTATCGTTTTTTGAAACGCTAATTAGAGTTTCGGAGCCTTGAAATTGCCTCTATAATTCTATCAAGTTGAGATAAAGCAAAAAACATAAAAGTTATCTGAAAACCCAAAAGAAAATCATTAGTAGGCAAGCCGAGTGTCAAAGGATCGTTGGTGTTAAAACAAATATTTATCCCAATCCCTGACAGAAATCCCAGAAACAAAAAGAGCGAGGATAGTCTGTACGCTTTATTAAGTTCCTCTTTTCTACGTGAATGCTCGTAGATCTTATCCATTAATTCTGACTCAAAGTTGTGGTTAGGTAATTTCAAAGTGCTCTGCTTCATTAGCTTTGAAATCACTTGTTCCCTTGGTAACATTCCCATTTAGTTGACCTTTGTTTTTAAAAATCTCTTTAAGACGGCAAATAAGCTTTTTCGAGCTCTGTGCAATATCACTTTTGCATTCGACTCTGACCAGCCGGTGCTCGCCGCCAAATCCTTTAAGTTTTCCTCCTGTAAGTAAAACAGCCTTAAGGCTAAGCTTTCATTTGGTGGCAATCTTTGTAATGCCTCGGTAATCATTAGCTTTCTTTCCTCTGCTTCGAGAGAAAGGACAAAAGTGTCATCAGGAATCTCGGTGTCATAGTTTTCTTCATAAATCAGGAGTTCCTTCTTTTGCCTTTTTTGAGCATCTAATGATACATTTACAACAATCCTGTAAAACCAAGTGCTAAATTTAGAGCTCCCATTAAACTTTCTGATATTGCGATAGGCTTTAAGGAACGCATCCTGAACAACTTCCTCGGCTATGACCTCGCTTTTAACAATAGAAACTGACACTGAGAAAGCCAAATCTTTATATTTCCTGATAAAGTATCGAAACGCATTGGGATCCCCGTTGTAAACTTTTGAGACGTGGAGATTGTCCTCACAGTTCTCTGACATCAGCTTTTTGTATATCTATTTGAGATAACCAGCGAGACACCTAATGATAATCCTATAATAGCAAGCGGAGTTGCATTACCACCGCCTAAAGCGTTAAACCGGACTAAAACAGAAATAATTGTTAAACCTATGCTTAATCCAATTATGACGATACCTACTTTAAGTCCTAAAGGAGGACCGGCTTGCTTTTGAATGCTCGATAAGTTGTCGGGATTAATACCCTTTTCAATCAGCATTAATCGTTCTTTGTGACGGGCTCTTGAATAATAGAACCATGCCAGGAACATAAATAAGAAAAAGGAAAGGAAGAGAAAAAATAGTTCAGATTTCACTGTTTGATTATTTAGTTTGTAACTATTGGACTCCTAAAGAAAATTAAAGGTTACAATCTTTTAAATTAATCAGCTAACATGAGTGAAACTAGTCTTTCTATCAAAGTTTTAAATTTTAGATTATCCTCTTGCTTATTTAGCACACCCCCTTTTCATTTTTCTTTCCTATCACCTACACTATTCTTCTCCCAACCATTCACTTCAACACCAGCATACCTCAAATATCGATACAGGGTTGTTTTACTGCCAATATTCAGCATCTTGCAAATCTCGGCAGTGGAAAGGTTTGTGGTGTTATAAAGAGTGGCAGCTGTGGCCGCTAATTTCTTTGCATCTTCTGTCAGACCTTTAGGTCGGCCTCCAACTCTGCCCCTGGCTTTTGCAGAAGCAAGTCCAGCCTT
>NZ_JAFEWE010000031.1 GCF_017355785.1 Desertivirga arenae | reverse complement strand
CTCCGGCCTATCCTACACATCTTGTACCCAATATCAATGTTAAGTTGTAGTGAAGGTGCATGGGGTCTTTCCGTCCCGTTGCGGGTAACCGGCGTCTTCACCGATACCACAATTTCACCGAGCTCATGGCTGAGACAGCGCCCAGATCGTTACACCATTCGTGCAGGTCGGAACTTACCCGACAAGGAATTTCGCTACCTTAGGACCGTTATAGTTACGGCCGCCGTTTACTGGGGCTTCGATTCAATGCTTCGCCTTGCGACTAACATCCCCTCTTAACCTTCCAGCACCGGGCAGGTGTCAGGCCTTATACCTCATCTTTCGATTTTGCAAAGCCATGTGTTTTTGTTAAACAGTCGCCTGGGCCTTTTCACTGCGGCTCTATCGCTAGAGCGCCCCTTCTCCCGAAGTTACAGGGCCATTTTGCCGAGTTCCTTAGCCATGATTCACTCGAGCACCTTAGGATTCTCTCCTCGACTACCTGTGTCGGTTTACGGTACGGGTTTTTATAACCTGAAGCTTAGCGGGTTTTCTTGGAAGTCTGATTACCTGCACTATTGGCGCCCCCGAAGGTTTGCCATACTATCAGCTTTCAGCACCAGTGGCGGATTTGCCTACCTCTGATATACCTACGGCCTTTAACGATCTATTCCGTCAGATCGCGGCAGTGTCACTACTCCGTCTCCACATCGCAGTTATAAAAAGTACTGGAATATTAACCAGTTGTCCATCGGAATCTCCACCCGGATTATCCTTAGGCCCCGACTAACCCTGATCCGATTAGCGTTGATCAGGAAACCTTAGTCTTTCGGTGGGCAGGTTTCTCGCCTGCCTTATCGTTACTTATGCCTACATTTGCTTTTCTATAATCTCCACCATACATTACCATACGGCTTCGCTGACGATAGAATGCTCCCCTACCACAGAATTAATTCTATCCATAGCTTCGGTATACCTCTTGATGCCCGTTTATTATCCATGCCCGACCGCTCGACTAGTGAGCTGTTACGCACTCTTTAAATGAATGGCTGCTTCCAAGCCAACATCCTAGCTGTCTGTGCAGTCGGACCTCGTTAGTTCAACTTAGAGGTAATTTAGGGACCTTAGCTGATGGTCTGGGTTCTTTCCCTCTCGGCGCGTGACCTTAGCACCCCGCGCCTCACTGCAGACCATATTTCATAGCATTCGGAGTTTGTCTGGATTTGGTAGGATTTGACTCCCCCGCACCCAATCAGTAGCTCTACCTCTATGAAACTCTATGTCCACGCTGTTCCTAAAAACATTTCGGGGAGTACGAGCTATTTCCCAGTTTGATTGGCCTTTCACCCCTACCCTCAGGTCATCCGGAAACTTTTCAACGTTTATCGGTTCGGTCCTCCAGTACATGTTACTGCACCTTCAACCTGCCCAAGGGTAGATCACAAGGTTTCGCGTCTACCTCCTCTGACTATACGCCCTATTCAGACTCGCTTTCGCTTCGGCTTCGTAGCTGAACTACTTAACCTTGCCAGAGAAGAGTAACTCGTAGGCTCATTATGCAAAAGGCACGCCGTCACGGTATACACCGCTCCGACCGCTTGTAAGCACACGGTTTCAGGTTCTATTTCACTCCCCTGTTCGGGGTTCTTTTCACCTTTCCCTCACGGTACTGGTTCACTATCGGTCTCTCAGGAGTATTTAGCCTTACCGGATGGTGCCGGCAGATTCCCACAAGGCGTCTCCGACCTCGCAGTACTCAGGATACCACTACCATACTATCGTTTACGAATACGTGGCTGTCACACGCTATGGCCAGGTTTCCCACCCTGTTCTTCTTAGCTTTAGTATCGATATCGTGGTCCTACAACCCCAGATATGCCGTAACAGATCTGGTTTGGGCTCTTTCCATTTCGCTCGCCACTACTCTGGAAATCATTATTATTTTCTCTTCCTATGCCTACTTAGATGTTTCAGTTCAGCACGTTCGCGCATTTGCAACTATTCTTCAAATAGTTAGGTTTCCCCATTCAGAAATCTACGGATCAATTCGTATTTGCCAATCCCCGTAGCTTATCGCAGCTTATCACGTCTTTCATCGCCTCTGAGAGCCAAGGCATTCCCCGTGTGCCCTTTCTTACTTTCTTCTACACTTGCTGCTTTTGCTCAGCAAGGTATGCTTTTGTTAGTTCTG
>NZ_JAFEWE010000002.1 GCF_017355785.1 Desertivirga arenae | reverse complement strand
TCACCATCCCCGTGAAGAGTGTAAACGAAAGAATCATCGCCGTTTAATCTTTTAGCTTGCGCTGCACCGATAGCTACTGATAAGCCCTGGCCCAAAGAACCAGAAGCCATACGGATACCTGGAAGACCTTCGTGTGTAGTGGGGTGACCTTGTAACCTGGAGTTAAGCTTACGGAAAGTAGCCAGTTCTGCTACCTCAAAATATCCAGAGCGAGCAAGTACGCTGTAGAACACCGGAGAAATATGGCCATTAGAAAGGAAGAACAAGTCTTCGCCTTTACCATCCATATTAAACTTCGGATCGTGTTTCATGATATGGAAGTACAAGGCTACCAGGTAATCGGTACAGCCTAATGAACCTCCAGGGTGGCCCGACTGGCACTGGTGTACCATGCGGACAATATCACGACGTACCTGCGTTGCGATATCTTTTAATTTGTCTATATCTGGATTCATAATTTTTTAAGAAAGCGCCAAAAGTAATTATTTCCCTTGAATGCCACCGTTTTAGCTCTTTTAAAATTATTAACAATTTCTTACGATTTATGTAACCTGCTAAAATTTCACGCGTATAAAGAGAGAAATTTTATCTAAAGGAAAACTTTTAGTTAACGATGCCTCACTAACCATTGAGTGTTAATGTTTTAGGCCATGAAGAAAAAAATGTTAGATATTTTAAATAATAGGGCATGGACAATTTCTTGCCTGTTGACCTTTATTGCCTTTTCGCAAGTAGCTAAAGCTCAGACTGGTTCTGTGGGTATTGGAACCACAAAGCCTAACACTTCGGCTATCCTTGATATTACTTCAAACAACAAGGGATTACTTATTCCAAGGTTAACTGAAAGTGAAAAGGAGACTTTGCAGTCCTCTGGCTCAACTAATGTTAGTGCAACTGGATTATTGATCTATAATACCACTACTAATAAATTCAATTTCTGGTTAAATGATCGCTGGATCGAGCTGAGCACTAATCAGAGTCTTATAGGAAACGGCTTGTCAGCATACCAGATTTGGCTTAATGTTGGTCATACTGGCACTGAGCAGGAGTTTCTTCTTTCTTTAAAAGGAAATGATGGTGCCAGGGGAGCTGCAGGTCAGTCAGCTTTTGAGTTATGGAAATCTTTGCCAGGAAACGCTTTAAAAACAGAAACGGATTTTCTGTCCTCAATAAAGGGTTTAGATGGTAGAAACGGCAGAGATGGACAATCTGCGTTTGAATTATGGAAAAGCTTACCAGGAAATGCATCTAAGTCGGAAACGGACTTTTTATTGTCTATTAAAGGTATTGACGGCATTAATGGGAAAGATGGTCTGAACGGTAAGGACGGGCTTAATGGTGCTGATGGTAGAGACGGTTTAAATGGAAAAGATGGTTTGTCAGCTTTTGATATTTGGATTACTCTGCCTGGTAATGAAAATAAGACACTCCAGGACTACTTTGCTTTCTTCAAAGGTAAAGATGGTTCTAATGGCACCGATGGAATAAATGGAACCAATGGGAGAGACGGGCAGTCGGCATACGAAATTTGGAAAAGCATTCCGGGTAATGAAAACAAAACCTTAAGCGAGTATTTCTCTGCCTTTAAGGGTAAAGATGGTTCAAACGGCATGGATGGCCGGGATGGAACTAACGGGGTTGACGGAATAAATGGTCAATCCGCATTCGACTCATGGAAGGCATTACCGGGGAATGAAAATAAAAGCTTGAATGACTTCTTCGCTTTCTTTAAAGGTAAGGATGGTGTTGACGGAAAGGACGGAGTAAACGGTACAAATGGAGTTGACGGCAAAAATGGCCAAGATGGTACCAATGGAATTAATGGTCAAGACGGAAAGTCTGCTTTGGATTTGTGGAAGAGCATTCCTGGCAATGAAAATAAGACTTTGACAGATTATTTCGCTGCATTTAAAGGCAAGGATGGATCTAATGGTCAAGATGGCTTAAATGGCAAAGATGGAAAATCGGCTTTCGATATTTGGAAAAGTCAAGCGGGTAATGAGAATAAAACTATGGATGACTACTTTGCTTTTTTTAAAGGTAAAGATGGTATAAATGGTACAAATGGGTCAAATGGAACAGATGGAAAATCTGCGTTTGATATCTGGAAGAGTCAGTCTGGAAATGAAAATAAAACAGAGGCTGATTTCCTCCTATACATGAAAGGCGTGGATGGCAAGGATGGAGTCTCGGCGTACCAAGCTTGGTTAAACGCAGGCAACTCGGGTTCTGAAGCTACATTTCTATCCTCCTTAAAGGGCTTAAACGGGCAATCTGCCTATGAGCTTTGGAAGCTTTTGCCTGGAAATGCGAGCAAATCTGAAGCAGAGTTCTTAGCCTATTTACAAGGCGAAGATGGTGTAAATATTACTAACATAAGTTTAAATGCGTCTGGTGAATTAGTTTTCCAAATGAGCAATGGCGAAACCAGAAATGTGGGAGTTGTTAAAGGTTTAGACGGCGTTAGCATAAGGAAGGCTACACAGAACGCAAGTGGGGAACTTCTTCTTGATTTTAGTGACGGAACAACGAAGAACGTTGGTCTGGTTAAAGGAGTTGACGGGACTAATGGAATAAGCATTACCGCTGCAACACAAAATGCATCCGGGGAATTAATTCTGACATTTAGCGATGGAACATCTAAAAGTGTAGGTGTTATAAAGGGAACGAACGGTACAAATGGTACTAGTATCACAAATGCTGTTCAAAATGCGAATGGTGAATTAGTATTGACGTTCAGCGATGCTACGACTCGGAATGTTGGAGTTGTTAAAGGGATAAATGGAACGAATGGTACTAATGGAACGAATGGTACTAATGGGATAAGCATTTCGGGCGCAACTCAGAATGCTCTTGGGGAGCTTGTTCTTACCTTTACAGACGGAACAACGAAGAACGTGGGTCTGATAAAGGGAACAAATGGAACAAACGGTACCAATGGGACAAATGGGGTAAGTATTACAAGTGCCGATAGGAATGCTGCAGGCGAGTTGATTTTAACATTTAGTGACGGTACAACTAAAAACCTCGGAGTTATTAAGGGGGCAGATGGAGCAAAGGGGGATAACGGTTTAAGTATTACTAATGCTGTGATAAATGGTTCCGGTCAATTAATCCTCACATTTAGTGACGCGACTGTGGTAAATGTTGGTATGGTTAAGGGTACAGATGGAACCAATGGTAAGGATGGTACTAATGGTAAGGATGGTACTGACGGAAAAGCTGGTTCTAAGTGGTACGTTGACAGTGCTGCACCGGATGACGTTATTGGAGTTGAAGGAGACTACTATTTAAATAACTTGACAGGTGACGTATATGCTAAAACAGTAACCGGTTGGGGAGAACCTGTAGCTAATATACGACCGCGGACCTCGGGTCTTTGGTCCTTAAGCGGGAATTCCGGGACTGATCCTGGTACTGGTGGAGATTATCTGGGGACAAACGATAAAAAGGACCTTGTATTTGCTACTTCCGTGGAAGAGAGGATGAGAATAAAAGCAACCGGCAATATAGGTATAGCAACAACTAGTCCAGGTGCAAATCTTCACGTTAACGGAACTTTTATTCTTGGCAAGCAAGGCTCTGTATTAACAAGGGTTCTTAAGTCAAAACTACCACTGGATGTTGCTGATATGCAAGGCGGGACAGCTCAAAAATATACTTTTTCTATCCCAGCTGCAGGTGTAGGATCAACGGTAACTGTATCACCAGAATCGGAATTGCCTGACGGGGTTACTATCAGCTACGCCCGGGTATCGGCTCCGGGGATTATCGAAGTAAAATTCTACAACGCCACCTCTGGTGCAAAAAATCCCGACTCTATGAACTATTACATTACTGTTGTTGAATAGTATGAGATCGACCTGGAGACATATTGTTTTTGCTGCCGCACTGCTTTATTTTAAAGCAGAGGCTCAAGTAGTGAATACAGGCCAGACGCTACATTTAGGAGAAAATAGCCTTCTCTTTCTTAGCGAAGGGTATCGCCATGATGAGGGACAGATTTCTGGTGAGGGGACCCTCGAGATCAAAGGCAATATTGTTAACAATTCTTCTAATACAATTTTTGAAAATCAATCCAAAGCGACCGTTTTTTTAAATGGCAATATCCAGAATATCAGTGGAAATCCTTTGAGCGTCCCCAATCTGAAATTGGGTGGCTTTGGAGATAAGGAGCTGAAGACGAATGCCACAATTACGAATTCTTTGTCTTTGGATGACAGGCTTCTGAATATCGGAGATAATAAACTTTCAATTTCCAGTCCTGCTGTGGACGCGCTTAGCAGAAGCACCGGTTTTATTACAACCAATGAGAATGGTGCCTTATTAAGGAATACGAACAGTAATGGGCAATATTTATTTCCCTTAGGTTCCATAAAGAACAATCCTTCTTTTAAGAAGTTCAATTCGATTGACGTCAATCCATTGTACCGGCCGGTAATTATTGAGCCGGAAAATCAGGAGCTGAATACATATACTTTGAATTTGGTTAACCAGAATCCTGATCCATTATATCCTGTCTCACAAAGAACATCGGATATAGAGAAGGTTAGTGATAAGTACTTTTATATTCTCGATCATACAGCTGGAAGTTCAAAGTTTGGAACAAAGTTCTTCCAGGTAAAAGCTATTGAAAATAATGCGGCCGTCGTATTATGGAAAAATGAACATTCCAGATGGGAAAAGGTCTCAACCGGAGTTGAAGAAGGAATCCTTGGTGATCGTTTAGATCGTTCTTTATCTTTTACTTCAGCTGCAGGCTTAAAAAATCAGGTGGTTTCATTTGCTGATATTCCATTCATCTTTTTTAATGCTTTCTCTCCTGATGGAGATGGAAAGAACGATACCTGGCAAATCCAGAATATTGAATTATATCCTGAAAATACTTTGACGATTTTCAATCGATGGGGGGATGAGGTGTATAAGACAAGGAATTACTCGCCAACTAACTCCTGGGATGGCTCAAATTTACAGCCTGGAACTTATTTCTACGTATTAAGTGTGAATGTGAATGGTAATAAAAATACCTATAAGGGCTTCATTACCATGGTTAAGAAAAATTAATATGAGATTCTGTCTGCCTTTTATATTTGCTTTGATCACCCTGAATGTGTTTGCGCAACAAGACGCGCAGTACAGCCAGTATATGTTCAACACTATGGTGGTAAACCCTGCCTATGCCGGATATAAAGGAATTTTCAATGCAAGTTTGTTACACCGGGATCAATGGTCAGGTTTCGAAGGCGCACCCCAAACGCAATCTATAGTAATTGACGATGCCTGGGGAAGAGATGACCGAGTAGGCCTGGGTTTGGCGATTGTTAATGATAAAGTAGGAATTCAAAGACATTCCTCAGCACATGTTAATTATGCCTACCGTCTGCCTGTTTCTGAAAATGACGATCGGCTGGCATTTGGTTTGTCTCTCGGCGTTTCACAATTTATGCTGAATGGTAGTGATGCCACTACTCAGGATGCTGAAGATCCTAATTTCAGCAACAGGGGCAGTTACTTTGTTCCTGATGCCCGTTTCGGGGTTTATTTTTCTAATAGCAGACTTTATGCTGGTGTTTCCGGGACTAACCTTTTGTCTGATCTTATAGATTACAATAGGGTAGGGCAGAACACCATAGCTAAACAAGCGCCTCATTATTTCCTTACGGGGGGATACTTGATGGATATCAATGCAGATACTAAGTTTAAGCCTTCTTTTTTGATAAAGGAAGATACCAAAGGTCCCACCAGTCTAGATATAAATTCCTCCTTTTTGCTGAAGGAAAAGCTTTGGTTGGGTGCCTCTTACCGCACGGGTGTTAATTTGTGGAAAAAAAGTAATTGGAATAACTCTATATTTAGGCAAAATTCGCTAGTTGGAGTGGTAGAGGTCTATTTCCGGGAAAAGTTCCGCGTTGGTTATGCTTATGATTACTCGCTTTCAAAGCTGGCAGCATATTCAAATGGAACTCATGAAATATCACTGGGGGTGATATTAAACAGCAACAGGAAAAGCTCGGCCCTGCTTACACCGCGTTATTTTTAACTTGCTTAAATGAAGTTTACACGAGTTGTTATTGCTTGTCTTATTTTTCTTCTAGCTAACCTTTTTCCAGGAAATATCTTTTCAGATAATATTGAGAAGGCCGACTACTACTATCAGAAGTACGATTATAAGCTGGCGCTTGATATCTACGAAAAAGTTTACCGGAAAAAGCCTTCACTTGAACTAGCTGAGAAAATAGCTAATTGTTACCGTTTTATAAATAATTCAGAAGAGGCTGAAAGAGCTTATAAGCGTGTTTTGTCTTATTCCAGTTTCGATGCTGTAAACTATAAATATTATGCCGACGCACTTAAGCAAAACGGTAAGTTTGACGAAGCGAAGGCGAATTACCAACTGTTTGCTCAGAATGTTCCTTACAGAAAAGAAGAAGGAATCCGTCTTGTAAATTCTACCGATGTAGCAAGGATGTGGCTCGAGAATCCTGACCCTAACGTTAAAATAGAAAATCTTAGCTTTTTAAACAGCTCAAACTCTGAATTCTCTCCTACAGGTTATCTTAATGGATTAGTCATTACTTCAGACAGGTGGTTTGTTAAAGATAACAAGGGCGCTAAGAATAAGGAAGTCTTTGGTTGGACAGGTAATCCCTATCTAAAGCTTTATTACATTCCAAAGGTTGAGGGTTCTGCGGCTATCACCTTTTTAGATGCAACATTGAATGATGAGTTTCATAACGGGCCGGCAGTATTTACTCCCGATGGGAATGAAATTTATTTTACTCGTACTGAAACACCAAAGACTACGAAAGACAGAAAAGCAGCTGTTATTACAAAAAAGTTATTTCATGCAGTAAAGGTTGGTTCTTCCTGGTCTAAACCTAAGCCTCTGCCTTTTAACAGCAGTAGTTATTCTGTTCAGCATCCTGCTCTTTCACCCGACGGTACGATACTTTATTTTGCTTCGGATATGCCTGGAGGTACGGGAGGAATGGATATTTATGCTTCAAGGAAAGCTGCAGATGGAAGCTGGTCCGATCCGGTAAGCTGTGGTCCTAGCATCAACACTTCCGAAGACGACGTATTCCCTGTAGTACGTAAAGACGGGCGGTTCTATTTTGCTTCAAAAGGACATGTCGGAATGGGAGGCTTAGATCTTTTCACCTCAGAAGGTTCTTTCGATAAATTCACTCTTGCTGAAAATCTTAAATCTCCGCTTAACTCTACAAAAGACGATTTCGGGGTCTACTTCAAAGATGAGAAAGGAGGGTACTTCTCGTCAAACCGCAATGGAGGAAAAGGACTGGATGATATCTACAGCTTCGATTTTGTAACTTCAACACCGGTTGTGGCAGAGGAACGTCCAAAACAAGAAGCGCAAGAAGCATTGATTTTTGCAGTTGAAGGTATTGTGATAGATAAGTCTTCACGCCAGCCTCTGGCCAATACAGAAATTGTTCTTCTCAATAGGAGTACCAGTGAGCAGATTTCTTCTTTCTCTGATGCTCAGGGCAGGTTTAATTTTAATTTAAGTCCGGAGACCAGGTATGTAATAAGCGGTAACAGAGAACGCTATTATTCAAGAAAAGAAGGAGAACTGTCTACTGTTGGATTAAAGGAATCAACCATCTTTAACGTCAGGTTTGAGTTAGAGAGAGCAGAAGATGCCTATATTGTTAAGCTGGATAATATCTATTACGATTTTAATAAATGGAATATTCGTCCGGACTCTTACAGGAATCTGAATAAAGTTGCAGCATTTTTAAGCAAGATAAATTCATCAAATATTCAGTGCCGGGCTCATACTGACAGTAGAGGCAAGGCTGTATACAACCAGTGGTTGTCTCAAAAGAGAGCCGAATCCGCTGTTGCTTACTTAGTAAATAAAGGAGTAGCTTCAGATCGGTTAAGCGCAGTAGGTTTGGGAGAAACAGAACTGTTAAATAAATGCAGTGACGGCATAAAGTGCTCAAGGGAGGCACATCAGCTTAACCGGAGAACAGAATTTAAGATACTTAAAGTTAAAACTAAGTCTTCAACTGTTCAGCCTTCGGTAGTTAGTTCTACTATGTTCTCAAGCAATACAAGGATGCAAAAATAAGTATTTAGCTTGCTCGAAACACAACCTTCATGAGCTGAACGCAAACGAAGGATTAAGTTGATTGGATGGGCTTTTATAAAAAAAGGCAGGTGCCCTGAAAAAGGAGACCTGCCTTTTTTATTATAATTCATTTATACGCCTAAGAGGTCCAACACTTGTTTTGATGCTTCTTTAGTGTCAACTTTATCAATTATCTTTTTGATTACGCCTTCTCCATCGATGATAAAAGTTTTTCTGGCCGTTCCCATATATTTCTTTCCATACATATTCTTCTCTACCCATACGTTATAAGCCTCAACAATTTGCTTATCCTCATCAGAGATAAGGGTAAAAGGCAAAGAATATTTCGTTACGAACTTCTGATGGGATTTCTCATCATCAGTGCTTACCCCAATAATTGTAAAGCCTTTTTGTTGCAAAGACTGATAGTTATCCCTGAAGTCGCAAGCTTCGGCTGTACAGCCTGGGGTATCGTCTTTAGGATAGAAATATAGAATTACATCCTTACCCGCGAAATCGCTCAGGGATACGGTATTACCGTTTTGGTCTTTAGCTGAGAAAGCAGGAGCTTTATCGCCTTCTTTTAATTCTGCCATAGTTATCGATAAAAGGTTGCTGAATAAAATCTAATATTTTGTTGCATGTCACTTACCCTTAACTCAAACAAGTGTTTTCCAGCTGGAGTGAGTGAATCAAATTTATGCCAAATGGTAGAGGTTTTCAAATCGTATTCCATCAATACCCATTTCCCGTCGATATATCCGCTAACACTCCTTACACCAGACATATTATCCGAAACTTTTAATACGATCCTTTCAGTTCCAGTAAGGTCTTTTCCATCACTAATATTAACCGGCCTTATAACAGGAGCGACTGTATCCATTGAAACATAGAAGGTGCCAAAGGTACGTGGATAGCCTTTCACAAAGCCGTCCTTTTCATCAAAAGAGCCTCCTGCATATCCTCCGTTTGCGTTCACAATAAGTAGTTTACTTTTTAGATGAGCCGAAACCTCTTTCGTTGGCTTTATTGCCACTGTTATGTTTTCATGAAGAGGGACCAGCCGAGTATGCGCAGTATGAAAATTGGACCAGTACCCTGACTTTGCAGTTCTGGAATAATTAAAATTAAGATCACTATATAATACCCCTTTTGGTATAGTGATTTTAAAATCTTCAGTAGAATATTCGTTTACTGTATTATACTGAAATTCTTTGACTCCTGCAGTAGGCCTGGAATTAACCACCAGCTGAGGATTGTTTTTTACCTGAAATTGAAGGAGACTGGTATTCCCTTTAACGTCCTTGATCACATACTTAAGGTTGTGAGTATCCTCATCACTTAAGGTGATAAGTCCCCGGTTAACAACGTCCTTATAAATACTAAGGGGATTTCCAGGCTCGACAAAGCTTTTTTGAACGGTAGCTCCCTGACTAAGGTGAAAGGAGTAATCCGTATGTGAATTTACCGCCCGTGAATTGCTGAAGGCAAATTTTTCAAGGATGGAGGAAAAAATCAGTTTCTCATCCAGGAAGAGTTCAGTAGAATAAACGCCATTTTTATTCCCTCCGGCCACTTGCTGATCAAAGGTAACTATTCCGAATCCGCTTTCTCCATTAATGCTGACTGTTCCCTGGCTTAGTCTGTAGTCTCCATTTGATCCCGAAACCGAATAGGCCTTACGGGGAGTGGAGGGACTAAAAGGCTGCCCGTTCAACTGATATAGGTATAAACCTGTAATTTGCGGGGGGACATTATCAGGAACTTCAAGACCAAACAATTGAGGATTGATCGTTTCTTCTGTTTGACTATCTCTTAGCTCAAAATGTAAATGAGGCCCTCCAGAGCTTCCCGTATTACCCGACCAGGCAATAATATCTCCTTTTTTAACAGGTATTTCGATCGGCATAAGTGGAAAGTCGACATCAAAGCTTTGCTTGCGATACTGGAAATCTTTCACCTGTAAACCTATCCGTTCATTGAAACGCTGCAGATGCGCATATACAGAAGTATACCCGTTGGGGTGTGCAATATATACTGCATTTCCAAACCCTCCTACCTGTACTCTCAAACGCGAAACATATCCGTCAGCTACCGCATATACCGGGTAACCTTCCCGCTGATTCGTTCTGAAATCTAGTCCTGAATGGAAATGATTAGCCCTTATCTCGCCGAAAGAACCGGCAATGCTCGGTTTTAGATCAAGCGGAGGCCTGAAATCCGTTGGATAAGCTTTAGGCCCATTAACTTCCTGAGTATAAGCTGAAAAATGAAGTACTGAAAATGCTAATAATGTAAGAGCGTGTTGAAGTATATTCTTATCTAATCTCAAAGTCCAAAAGTTTTTCATCCTCGATATATCCCTCGAGCCTGTCTCCGATATTTATCTTACCAACTCCATGAGGAGTTCCGGTGAAAATAAGATCACCTTTTTTTAGTGTGATGTATTGGGAAACAAACACAATCAATTTCTCAAACGAAAAGATGGTGTCTTTTGTGTTGCCTTTTTGAACGGTATTATTATTAATGTCAAGGCGGAAATTCAAATCATAGAGATCTGCAATTTCAGATTTGGGAATAAAGCGGCTAATCGGGGCAGAATTGTCAAATGATTTAGCCAGCTCCCAAGGTAACCCTTTTTCCTTATGTTGCTGCTGAATGTCGCGTGCCGTAAAATCTATCCCCAGACCGATTTCCTCAAAATAGTTAGGAGCAAATTTTTCTGAGATATGTTTCCCTTCCTTAGCTACTTTCAGAACTATTTCGATTTCATAATGTATTTCCTCAGAGAAATCAGGATGGTAAAAAGGTTTGTTATCTTTCAGAACAGCGGTATCCGGTTTCATGAATATTACCGGTTTTGAGGGAACCGGGTTGTTTAATTCCTTTGCATGTTCTATATAATTCCTGCCTACTGCTATTATCTTCATAAATAAACTAGTCAACCAAACAATTTGGGTGTCGAAGATACAATAAATAGAAGAGGAAATGGTTGTTAGAGAACAGAAATGCGCTTTACGATAGTTTCATTGCCCACAATGAGTCGAATAAAGTAGTAACCGCTATTTAGCTTGTTATTGATATTGAACGAGCTCGTTTGTTCCCCGGCGTTCATCTTCTGGGAAAGCAAAGTTGCTATCTCATTTCCCAGCACATCCATTATTTTGATGGTAACGTTGGAATCTTTATTGACATTATAGGTTAGGTTCAGTTGTTCAGCAACTGGATTGGGAAAAACCTTAACATTACTAACTATTTTTAAATCCTGTTGTTGGGTGGTTTTAGCAGGTGTATTCACCGCTGTGGCAGCAGGGGCATTCGTATTAGAAGTTACCGATGCTTTATTTACTGAAGGCTTGAAGGGGGTTATTTCAACATTAATACCACTTTGAAGATAAGATGGGCGCTCCTTCCGTGTGTCTGAAATTTTTGAAGAAGTTTTGGTGACCTTTTTTGAAGTGTCCACTACACCAAGGCTTCTTGCCGAGAGAGCAAAATTGTTAACGGAAGCCTGAATATTAATCAGGACAAACGAAAACAGAAAAGCGAGTGAGTAAAATTTCTTCATATTTATATATAACAAATCTATGAATTAATTATTAAAACTGAATTTTTGCCTTGGTATAATTAGTGTTTTTTAACAAAAATTAACAAAAATGGAGCCAAACGAAGTGTAATTGTAAAAAAACAAACTCCTGTAAATCAACTTTGTTTATTTCAAGTCATAATGTACATTTGTCCCCGTTTATAACAAAAGTAAGTGGCACATCACAAAGATCTTCACAAGCTTTCCGCCGCCGGTCTACTCATTAGTCTTGGTATAATTTATGGGGATATCGGAACGTCCCCCCTCTATGTTTTCTCTGCGATCATTGGGGAAAGAAGTGTGATAACTTCTGAACTGATCCTTGGAGGAGTCTCCTGTATCATCTGGACATTAACCCTGCAAACCACGTTAAAATATGTGGTCATTACGCTTAGGGCTGATAACAAAGGTGAAGGAGGGATTTTTTCATTGTTTTCACTTGTAAGAAGGAAGGCAAGATGGCTTATTATCCCCGCTACAATTGGTGGTTGCGCCTTGCTAGCCGATGGGATCATTACACCTCCCATCACAATTTCTTCGGCCATAGAAGGTTTAGCCCTTAAATACCCGAATATACAGGTAATGCCAATTGTGATAGCCATCCTTACTGGACTGTTTGTTATTCAGCAATTTGGGACGAACCTTGTGGGAAAGGCATTTGGGCCAATAATGTTCATTTGGTTCACTATGATGGCAGTTTTGGGGTTGAACTATATCGTTACCTATCCTGAAATCCTTAAGTCTGTCAATCCTTACTACGCCTATAAATTGCTTACCAGCGATCATTACAGCGCCTTTTTTATTCTAAGCGGAGTTTTTCTTTGTACCACAGGAGCGGAAGCACTTTATTCAGACCTTGGACATTGCGGACGGTCTAATATCCGTGTCAGCTGGATATATGTTAAAACCTGCCTGATATTAAACTATCTCGGTCAGGGCGTTTGGTTATCTCAACATATTGGTACAACCTTGCACGGTGCAAAACCATTTTATGAATTAATGCCAGAATGGTTCCTGATTTATGGAATTGCAATTGCAACCATGGCTGCGATCATTGCAAGTCAGGCTTTGATCACCGGATCATTTACCTTAATTGCGGAGGCTGTTAGATTAAACCTCTGGCCTAAGGTAAAGATTAACTATCCAACAATTACAAAGGGTCAGTTATACGTGCCTTCTGTTAACTGGTTACTGTGGGCGGGTTGTTTGGTGGTAGTTTTTCTATTTAAAGAGTCAATACGAATGGAAGCTGCTTATGGTTTGTCCATAACAGTGACCATGTTAATGACTACCATACTAGTAGCAATCTACTTGAAACGTAGAAAGTTCCCTACTTATCTGATAGGTATATTCCTTACAGTTTACGGTGTGATTGAGCTTACGTTTTTAAGTGGTAATCTTGCGAAGATTCTTCATGGCGGCTGGTTTACAATCCTGCTGGGATGTATATTGTTCTCTGTAATGTGGTCCTGGAGCGAAGCCCGGAAGATTAAAAATCGCTTCGTCAAATTTGTTGAAATTGATGATTATTTCCCAATTCTAAGTGAATTGGCTGATGATAATACTGTACCCAAATATGCTTCTCAGCTGATTTACCTGACCAGTGCAAACTTCAACTCTGAGATTGAGTCTAAGATCATGTACTCTATTTTGCAGAAGCAGCCTAAACGTGCAGACGTTTACTGGCTGGTGCACGTGGATGTAACGGACGAACCTTATACCACTGAATACAAAGTTGATTTCCTGATTCCCGGTAAACTTATCCGGATTGACTTTAAGTTAGGATTTAGGGTCGAGCAACGTATTAACGTGCTATTCCGTTTGGTAGTAGAGGAGTTGGTCCGCAAGGGTGAAGTGGACATAACCAGCCGTTATCCTTCACTTACCAAACATAAGATAGTTGGCGACTTCAGGTTTATCATCCTTGAGAAGGTATTATCAAGATCAAACAACTTAAGTTTTAGGGATAAGATCATAATGGCTTACTACTTTGTACTTAAAAAACTAAGTTTATCTGAAGAGCGAGGTTTTGGTCTGGATTTAAGTTTTGTGACGGTAGAAAAGGTTCCGTTGATCATTACGCCTCCGGATGAAATAAAACTGAAACGTATAGGATAAATAAAAATAAACTCAAGAGGCGGACATTTCCGCCTCTTTTTTTTGCCTTTTAAACCAGCTCTCTCCTTTTATTTTCCTTTAAAAAATATCCTTATTATCTCATAGCCAGTCCTTAGGAAAATATTTGAAAAAAAGTTTAAAAATATTTGGTAAAAATCCGGGGTACGAGACTATTGTATATAAAACCAATTATAACAGGATTATATGCAATCTCAAAAGTATACTCTTGATGAATTAATAGTCGACCCTGCTTTTATCCGTTGGGTTAAAAAACCTGAAGAAGCTGATGGCAGGGAGTGGCTGGAGTGGTCTTTGCTAAGTCCGGAAAATTCAAAAGTATTTGCTGAGGCCAGGGATATTATTCTGGAGCTTTCGGTTGATGCTGATGAACCCGTTCAGCAAGAGTTAAATGACCTTTGGAACAGGATAGAGGCTACCAATCAAACCTGGGACCAGAAAAAAGGAAATAATGTTTTCCGTTTAGGTTCATTTGTTCGTTCCTGGTATAAGGTTGCTGCAGTTACTGCAGGTTTATTAATCCTTGGAGTTTTAGCTAAAGTATATCTGATCCAGGGAACCTCTGAGCAGAAAACCACTTTTGGACAGCAAAAGACGGTTATCCTTCCCGATAGCTCCGTTGTCGTTTTAAATGCCAATTCAACTATGAAATATGCAAAGGGATGGAAGCAGGACAAAGCACGGGAGGTATTTTTAGATGGAGAAGCATTTTTCTCCGTAACGCATAAAAAGAATAGCCAAAAATTTGTTGTCCATACGAAGGATCTGGACGTTCAGGTTCTCGGGACAAAATTCGACGTCAACACCAGGCGCAGTCAAACCAAGGTATTTTTAAAATCAGGAAAGGTGAAACTTTACCTGACCCAGGTTAATAATAAGGAGGTTGATATGAAACCGGGGGATATGGTCCACTATTCCACCAGCAACGAGACTATTACGCGGAAACAAGTTTTAAAACCCCAGATCTATACTGCTTGGTTAGAGAAAAAACTCGTGTTTGAAGATACCCCCTTGCTGGAAATCGCTCATTTTCTCGAAGATAATTACGGGTACAAGGTAAAGTTCAATAATCAGGAATTAACAGGACTTACGTTCACAGGATCAATCGAATCCGGAAACGTTGATCTCTTGCTCACCATCCTGCAGAAAACATTTAATATTTCGATCACTAAAAAGGAGGGCAATCTTTTTATAAGCAAAAAGTAGTACATCAGAACCAATTATTAGCAACCAATTAAGTACAACCAATTAATAAACATCAAGTTAAACATGAGAAGTTCTATACTGAAACAAGTTACAGTATTACTAACAGCTTCCATCAGCTGTTGGCAAAGCAATGCTTTCTCTCAATCTTATGCTTCATTAAGCAGGGAAAGGATTGACTCAACAATACCACAAAATGAAAGTCCAAGGCAACTCGTTGCATTACTTAAATCATTGGAGGGGCAGTACAATGTGCGCTTCAACTACAACAGTAAGTTGGTTAAAGACAAGGCAGTTTATCCATCAACAGTGCCAACCGAAGGTACACTCGAAGAAGTATTACAAAAAGTACTTGAGCCTTTTAGTTTATCATTTGAAAAGGTCCAGGATAATAGTTACGTAATTCTGAAGTCTTTCTCTTCAGAAAAGCTCGCAGTAACGGTTAAAGGAAAGGTTACGGATACGAAGGGTGAATCCCTTCCAGGGGTGGCAGTGAAATTAAAGGGAACTACTATCGCTGCTACTACAGACATCAATGGTAACTATACCCTTAATCTTCCCGATGGGAATGGCGTGCTTGTATTTACTTATGTAGGTTTTAAACCAATTGAAGTTGCTGTAAATAACAGAACAACAGTTAATGTATCTCTTGCAGATGATACTAAGACGCTTGATGAAGTGGTTGTAGTTGGTTACGGTAGCCAGAAGAGGTCGGATATTACGGGATCGGTAGCGGTAGTAAGCACTACAGAAATGAAGAAGACTTCGACAAATGATGTGGGTCAGATGCTACAAGGCCGTGTTGCAGGGGTTACCGTCACGAGTGATGGGCAGCCAGGAGCCTTTCCTCAGGTAAGACTAAGGGGAATCAGCACATTTGGCAACGCAGATCCGCTATACGTGATCGATGGGATGCCTTTAAGTGGTGTGCCGAGGGAAATTAACCCCAATGACATAGAAAGTATGCAGGTGCTTAAGGATGCATCAGCCGGTGCTATCTACGGATCTCGTGCAGCTAACGGCGTTATAATTATCACAACCAAACAAGGAAGAAAGGAAACTCCGTTGAAAGTAGAATATAACGCCTACTACGGTTGGGACAAGGTTTGGCAGATTATGCCAGTTACAAACGCTCATAATTATCAGGTACTGAATAACGAGGCCCGATTAAATGCAACTAATAAGCCTTTAGCTGCAGGTAATGATCCTAATTCTCCAAGTTTTATAGATAATGTGGATACAGATTGGCAAAAAGAAGGATTGAAGACAGGTAATCGTCAGAATCATAATTTGAATTTTTCAGGAGGTAGTAAAACCAGTACCTATAATGCGTCTTTAGACATGTTCGATAATAATGGAACTTTTGTCGGAAACGGACCAACGTATCGTCGGTATACTGGCAGGGTTAATGCGACCCAGGAAAAGGGGATTTTTAAGTTCGGTCAAAGTATTTCTTATGCTCGTTCTCATGAGAATGCACTGGTAACGGGCGATGGAGTATTACCCGGCGGTCGCCCTCCATTAATTAACGATCTTGTTTTTGCCATTCCAACAATGCCATTATATGACGCGGCGAGAAAAGGTGGTTTTGGTGGAACCTCAAGTGAGATTCATAATGCGATTTCTTTAAACGGAATTGGCTACAATAGTTTGATAAAGAACACCACCGACGTGAACAGAACAATGGGTACTGTTTATGGTGAGGCTAGTCTGCTGAAGAAGGCCGGCCATAGTTTGAAATATAGACTGAATTTTGGCTATGATGCATTGACTGCACGGGACTATACTTTCATTCCAACCTTTAATTTAGGGTACTTTTTTATTAATCCGACAGCAAGGGTAAATGATGGGACCAGATTATATGAGAATAAGCTAGTAGAGAATACCCTGACTTATCAGTTAGCTAAGAAGAAACATACACTCGACATGTTGGTAGGGCAAATGTATCAGGTTAATGAATATAGCGATAGAGACGCAACTGCTCAAGAATTTACGAATGAAGCCTTCGCAAATCTTCGCAACGGAGCTAAGAATTCATCTACAAGTTATGAAGATAAGAATGCACTCGCCTCTTATCTTGGTAGAATAAATTATAATTATGGAGAGAAGTACCTTATAACTACAACCCTACGGAGGGATGCTTCTTCAAGATTTGCAAAGGACTATCGTACAGGGTATTTTCCATCAGTAGCACTGGGCTGGAGAGTTAGTAATGAAGATTTTTTTAGAAGTGCGAAGACTGTTATTAGCGATTTAAAATTAAGGGCTAGTTGGGGTAAACTCGGTAACGAAAATATAGGTAACTATGCTTATCAGGCAGTGATAAACCCAGGAGTTGTATACACTTTTGATGGGACAAGAGTACTTGGAGGTCTCCAAACCAATGTAGTTTCTACAACTTTGAAGTGGGAAGACAGAATAACAAGCAATGTGGGTTTTGATGCTCAATTATTAAATGGAAAGATTGATCTGTCTGGTGAGTACTACTATAGTAAGAGTCAGGATATTTTAGTACCTATTCCAATTCCGCTTTCAGTAGGATCAATTAACTCAAATCCAATTGTAAATGCAGGAACTCTCCAAAACACAGGGGTAGAACTTACTGCAACATATCACAAGAAATCCGGTGAATTTAAATTTGACTTAGCTGCAAATGTAGGTACGGTAAAAAATAAGGTACTAGCTTTAGGAAATAACGTGCAGCAGCGACTTGATGGTGCCTTTATAACAAAAGTAGGTGCTGAGGTTGGCAGGCATTATGGCTTTTTAACTGACGGTCTGTTCAAAACCCAAGCTGAAGTGGATGCTCATCCTAAGCAATTTGACGGAGCAAGCGTAGGAGATATCATTTTTAGGGACATTAGTGGCCCAAACGGCGTTCCTGACGGAAAAATAGACGATAATGATAGAACTGATTTAGGAAGTGGATTACCCAATATTACTTATGGTTTGAACTTCAGTGCTTCCTATAAGAAGTTTGATCTAACCGTTTTTGCATCCGGAGCTGGTGACTACCTTATTAATAGTCGCTTATACAGAGATCTAATGCACTCTGGTGGGGATGCGAATTACCATGAGGACATGTTGAACAGATACACCTCTGTAAATACGAATACGGGCATTCCCCGCCTTTCATGGGAGGATCCTAACCATAACTGGGAAAGCTCAGACAGAGAGGGTTGGCTGCAAGACGGAACTTTCCTTAGATTGAATACTATATCATTAGGTTATACAATACCAACGGGCCTCATAAAAGGAGTGAGCAGAGTGAGGGTTTACGCTACAGGACAAAATGTATACACCTTCCAGAAGTACAAGAGTTACAATCCAGATTATGCGTATGGCGTATTTACTCCGGGTTTAGATAATGGATCATATCCAAAACCAAGAACTATCATGTTCGGAATTCAGGTTGGATTTTAATGGAAACTTTAAGATTTAAGAAAGCAATGAAAAAACTTATATATTCTTTAGTCGTTTGTGGAATGCTTTTTACCGCATGCGATAAGAAGTTAGAATTAGCAAATCCTAATTATCCAACTACTGCTTCTTATTGGAAAACATCTGATGAGGCATTTGCTGGAATAAATGCTGTGTATAATGCTCTTGCACTCGAAGGTACCTATACACGCTCATTTCCGGGACTTACCGATAGTCGTGGTGATGATTTCTACGGCAGTAGTCCCTGGACTGATCTTGTACTAACCGGAAGGTTTACTATCCCAAGTACATCAGCTCCCGTGTCATGGATTTGGAGGGACCATTTTATTGTTGTTAATAGGGCAAATCAGGTAATAGAATTCGTTGGAAAAATGAGTTCAGATGTTATTGCTGACGACGCTAAAAACAGGGTAGTGGGACAGGCTTATTTTCTCCGTGCACTTGCTTATTATAACCTTGCGACAACATTCAAAACAGTTCCTTTAATTACTGGGCCGCCAGCAGACCAAAACGATTATTTTCCGGCTACAGCAACTGAAGATGCTATTTGGAATCAGATATTTGAAGATTTAAAAGCTGCAGAGTCCATGCTGCCTATATCATATGCAAATGTTGTTGGTCCTGATCAGGGACAGAAAGGCAGAGCTACAAAAGGAGCCGCAGCGGGGGTGCTTGGCAAAGCATATTTATACCGGAAGCAATACGATCTGGCTGCAAAACAGTTCGAAAAGTTCTTACTCGCCGGAGGAGCTTTAAATGGAGTTTATTCACTAATGCCAAATTACAGGGACAATTTTAAGTCTGTCAATGAAAATAATGCAGAGTCTCTTTTTGAGGTTCAATTTACTGCAGAAGGAGGAACTGATGGAAACTGGACAGGTGAACCGAATGTAAATTGGAGACAATTTGAAGGTATCTCAGTCACTTATGCACCTCCAGGGGAATCATGGGGCGGGTTTAAAGATTATCAACCTACTCGCTGGTTATACAATGAGTATAAGTCTGAAGCTACAGTTGATGGGAAAAGTGATCCCAGGCTTTTGGCAACCATCACTTCATACGAACCTGCTGACAATTCGACCACCGTTTATGGTCTTGCCTGGCCTTACTCAAACACGAGTGATATTTATACCCGGAAATACACGTATGACGGCTTGGGCCTCCATCAGAAAGAGACATTCGAAACAGGTGGAATTAACTACCGGATTTTAAGGTACGCTGATATTCTGTTAATGTACGCCGAAACACTTAACGAATTAAATCGGACAGCCGAAGCTTATCCTTTTATCCAACAGGTAAGGACCAGGGCTAAGCTACCCAATTTGGCAACTGTGAAACCTAATATGAACAAGACTCAGATGAGAGACCAGATTGCGCACGAGAGAGCTCTTGAGTTTGCTATTGAAGGTCAACGTATAAACGATATCATTCGCTGGGGATGGTTGTATGATCCGGCAAAGCTTGCAGAACTGAAACTCCATGATACGGATTTTAATAGTTGGCAACCTGGTAAAGAATATTTACCTATTCCTTTCGGTGAACTTAATACAAATAAGAATCTTTCACCCAACCCGGCTAATTAATTCAATGTGAACCAGTTCAGGGTGAAACCTGAGAAATGTAATTAACCATGTTAAAAATTCTAAAATCAGCGTGCTTACTAGCACTTGCTTCTACAATATTATTTGGTTGTAAAAAATCAGAAGAGGCTTTAACCGAAGTTGATCCCGGGATATTTGCAGATAAACCATTTAACATAGACAATTTGAATGATACTTATGCGAGTATTGCACCTCTTTCTTATTCATGGAAATGGGGCCCATATAATACACATGATCCTTCAATTCTGAAAGTTGGGGACTGGTATTATTGCTACAGTACAGATGTTGCTTATGGTGCGACTGCCCGTATCGGTATAATGGTAAGAAAATCCAAGGATCTGGTGGACTGGAAATTCGTAGGCTGGGCTTTGGATGCACTTCCGTCTCAAGCTGTCAACTATATTCAATCTCAGCAAGGTACCCCAGTTCAAGGTCTTTGGGCGCCTTATATTATGAAGGTTGGCTCTGAGTTTAGATTGTATTATTCCCTGGCTCCAACCCAAGGACGTACTAGTGCTATAGGACTTCTTACATCGAGTTCTCCGGAAGGTCCATGGGTAGAGAAAGGCCTGGCTGTTACTTCGATTAATACAGGCCCAGGTACCAATGCTATAGACCCATCAGTAGTAGTAACGCCTTCAGGGCAACATTGGATGGTATATGGATCTTCTTGGGATGGTCTTTATGAGTTGGAGTTGAACCCGCAAACAGGTCTTGCTAAGACTTCAGGTGATAGGGGCACAAGGATCGTGAGAAGGGGAAGTACCAATGGTATGATTAACGGAAACCTGGAAGGCGCTGAAATTATCTATAATGCCGAGAAGAACATGTACTACTTGTTTGTTTCGTATGATTGGCTATCGACAAAGTACAACGTTCGGGTCTTTAAATCTCCTAATCCTAACGGTCCTTTTGTTGATTTTAATGGTATTAACGTAGATAATGCGGCTGATAATGATCCTATGATCCTTGCACCATATAAGTTTAACGGGCATGGTGGATGGCAGGGAACAGCTCACTGTGCAGTATTCAAGGATGATAATAATCAATATTATATGGCACACCAAGGGAGACCAGGTGCAGACCCTGCGGCAATGGTCCTCCATGTCAGGAAAATGTTCTGGCTGAACAACGGGTGGCCCGCTGTATCTCCTGAAAGATATGCGAATGTAGCTCAAACTCCCATAACCAGGGATAGCCTTGTTGGTAAGTACGAGAAGATCCTTCTATTATATTCCGTTGTTCCTGGTTTTGGAAATGAACAAACCAGTCCTCAAATGAATGCAACATTCGCCGTTGACGATTTGAGAGCAGATGGAACTATCGGTGGAGATGCAACTACATCCTGGTCTTACGAAGCGCCCTATTTGATCACACGTTTTGCAAACGGGCTATTTGTGGACCGGGTTTACGTATCTAGAGAAAGAGACTGGGAAAATAAGAAAGCTTCAACAATTGTCTATACAGGAATGAATGGTGGAGGCCTGGGCATCTGGGGTAAAAAAATTCAATAGTTTTTTAAATTGGTTCGCCCTGTTGTCTGACTAATCAGCAACAGGGCTTTTACGTCTCCTGTGAAATTTTTAATTGTTTTTTTGACATTTAATATTTTTCCTATCTTTAAGAACCAATTATTATCGACTAATTACTAAACAAACACACAAAAGCTTCTTGAAGCGCAATTAGAACATGAAAAGGAATTACAAATTACTTTGTTTACTGGGTCTTTCTCTGGGACTAGCAGGACAGGGTTTAGCCCAGGTTAAAACATTTACAGTTAAAGCGACCCAGGTAGGAGCTGCCGTTCAGCCAACCATGTGGGGTGTCTTTTTTGAGGATATCAACATGGGTGCTGATGGAGGAATCTATGCCGAGCTTGTTAAGAACAGATCATTCGAATTCAACAAGCCTTTGATGGGCTGGACAGTGCAGGGAAATAAGAATGAAGGGGATGTGTTGGTTATCAACCGTCAGGAACTAAAAGCTGCAAATCCAAGGTTCTTAAGGGTGAAAGTTGACAATAGAAAAAAGGGAGACCTTGGTCTGCAAAATGAGGGTTTTCGCGGTATGGGGATCAAACAAGGCTTAAGATATGATTTCTCGGTCATGTACCGTCAGTCGAATCCCGGAGTGAAAATGCACCTGGAGTTGATTGACCCAAAAGGAAATGTGATCGGAGCTGGGGTATTTACGCCAACTCAATCCGGAAATGAATGGAAAAAGCAGGCTGTAAGTTTTAATGCTACTGCAACAGAACCCAAAGCCAAATTCAATATCTGGTTTGAAGGTAACGGAACAGTTGATCTGGATATGATTTCGTTGTTCCCTTCTGATACCTGGAAGAACCGTCCGGGTGGTTTAAGAGGAGACATGGTGCAATTGTTGGCCGATATGAAGCCCGGGTTTATTCGCTTTCCCGGAGGTTGTATCGTTGAGGGCTCTGACCTTTCTCTACGCTATCAATGGAAAAAAACAGTAGGCCCCGTGGAAGATCGTGAACTTATCATCAATCGTTGGAATTATGAATTTGCTCATCGTCCTGCTCCTGATTATTATCAAACCTTCGGTTTAGGTTTCTTCGAATATTTTCAATTAGCAGAGGATGTCGGTGCAGAACCTCTTCCTATTCTTAATTGCGGAATGGCATGCCAGTTCAATACTGCAGAGGTAGTGCCACTAGACGAATTAGGACCTTATATCCAGGATGCCTTGGATCTTATAGAATTTGCCAATGGAGATGTAAGTAGCAAGTGGGGTAAGTTGCGCGCTGATATGGGACATCCAAAACCTTTCAATCTTAAAATGATGGGAATTGGTAATGAAAACTGGGGCCCTCAGTATTTGGAACGCTTAAAAATCTTTACCAAAGCCATTAAGGAAAAATATCCGAATATTAAACTTGTGAACAGTTCTGGTACCGATCCGAACGGAGAACGTTTCGATTACCTTAACGGAGAACTTAGAAAAATGGGAGCCGACATGATCGACGAGCATTACTACCGCCGCCCGGAGTGGTTCCTGGAAAATGCTACCCGATATGACAACTATCCTCGTAACGGATCTAAGGTCTTCGCTGGTGAATATGCTGCCCAGAGTGATAAGACTGTAAGCGTTGATAATAAGAATAATGTTAAAACTGCCATATCCGAGGCAGCTTTCTTAACCGGGTTGGAGCGAAATGCAGATGTTGTTTATATGGCCTCTTATGCTCCCTTATTTGCTCACATAGACGGATGGCAGTGGACACCTGACATGATATGGGTGGACAACCTCCGCTCTTACGGAACGCCTAACTATCATGTACAAAAGCTTTATTCGCTAAATAAAGGAACTAATGTTGTTCCGATATTGTTAAACGGTCAAAAAGTGACAGGACAAGATGGGTTATACGCATCGGCAGTGATTGATAAGAAAACTAATGAGCTTATCCTGAAAGTTGTTAATACAACTGATAAAGAAACCGAAGGTGCTTTTAGCGTAGAGGGAGTTACTAAATTGCAGTCAAAAGGAACTCTTACAGTTTTAGGTGCCTCAGATACCGAGAAAGTCAATACCTTGGATAAACCATTCGAAGTTAGTCCTAAAACACAAGCTGTTTCTGTTAAAAAGCAAGCCATTACAACAAAACTTGCTCCTAACTCATTAAATGTTATAAAAGTGAAAATGTTATAAAACAGTGTTGAACTGGTTAAAAATAATAGGTTGCTTGCTCCTGGTTGGGGCAAGCAACTTTGTTTTCGGGCAGGATCTGAAGCAGAATATTTCTGTTCACGATCCCGTAATGACAAAACAGGGCGATAGTTACTACCTTTTCTGCACCGGATGGGGGATTTCTGTTTGGTCATCGAAAGATCTGAAGAACTGGAAAAAGGAGAAGCCTGTTTTTGCGGAAGCTCCTCAGTGGGCTGTGAAAGCAATTCCAACATTTAAAGGACATATCTGGGCGCCTGATATCAGCTATTACAACGGGCAGTATTATTTATACTATTCTGTCTCAGCCTTTGGCAAAAATACTTCGGCAATTGGATTAGCAACAAATAAGACTCTCGACCCATCCTCAAGAGACTTTAAGTGGGTAGATCATGGGAAGATAATTCAATCCTATCCAGGCCTTACTAACTGGAATGCAATAGATCCGAACCTGGTTACAGATAAGAAAAATAATCCTTATCTCTTCTTTGGTTCTTTCTGGGATGGTTTACAAATAGTGAAACTGAATAAGGAACGTAGTGCAATTGTTGGTGATTCAGTGCATCTTCAAACCATCGCAAGTCGCAAAGAAAGTCCGGGAAGTCCTAATCCTCCAGCCATAGATGATAATCCTGCTGATGCAGGGGGAAATGCTATCGAAGCCCCCTTTGTGTTCAGGAAAGGAAAATATTATTATCTTTTCGCATCAATTGATTACTGCTGTAAAGGGCCCAAAAGTACTTACAAGATGATAGTAGGGAGATCTAAAAGTTTAGAAGGTCCGTATCTCGATAAAGAGGGAATATCGATGGCTAAAGGAGGAGGAAGTATCGTAATGCAGGGTAATACAAATTGGTACGGAGTAGGGCATAATTCAGCCTATACCTTTGATAAGATGGATTACCTGGTGTTCCATGGATATGATGCCTCTGATAATGGTGCTCCAAAGTTGCGGATCGAAAGGATGAAATGGGAGAAGGGCTGGCCAGTGGTGGAAGTTGGAAAATAATAAGAAGTAAAATACTATATTGCGCCGCCGCTTGGGATTTGGAAGGTGGGGTGCGGTACGAAACAACTGTTAAGTGTTTGGGCATTTACTGAGATATATTTACACTATTATAAATCTTTTAAAAACCTATTTGTACTCATGAAATCGAACTTATTGCTAATTTTGGCGGCCGGTATCGTAGGGCTGTCGGCATGTACAAACAACTCTAATAAAACGACAACATCTAACGCAGATTCAGATTCTGTATCAACAACAGTTATGATTCCAGACAGCAGCAATTTCTCAGCAACAATCGACGGTAAGCAAGCAGGCTTATACGTTTTAAAAAATAAGAATAACGTACAAGTTGCTATAACAAATTATGGAGGCCGTATAGTGAGTATCCTGGTTCCCGATAAAGATGGAAAAATTGTAGATGTAGCCCTTGGATACGATAAAGTTGCTGGCTACCAACAAGCAAATGAGCCTTATTTCGGAGCATTAATAGGGAGGTACGGAAATCGTATTGGTAAAGCTACTTTTACCCTGGATGGTAAAGCCTATAACCTTCCTGCAAATGATAATGGTCAGTCCTTACATGGAGGTCCAAAAGGATTTCATGCACAAGTATGGGATGCAAAAAAAGTTAATGACTATACTCTTGAGCTCTCACGCGTATCGGTTGATGGAGAAGAAGGTTATCCAGGTAACTTAACGGTTAAAGTGATCTATACCTTAACGGATGACAATGCCATTAAAATGGACTATTCTGCAACTACTGATAAAACTACAGTGTTAAATTTAACCAATCACTGTTACTTTAATCTGAATGGTGAAGGTAATGGGGATATTAATGATCATATTCTGACTATTAATGCTTCTAAGTTTACTCCGGTAGATGCAACGCTTATCCCGACAGGAGAGCTGAAAGATGTAGCAGGTACTCCGTTTGATTTCACAAAGCCGACAGCAATTGGCGCCCGTGTTAATGCAGATGACGAGCAATTGAAGATGGGTAAAGGTTATGACCATAATTTCGTTTTAACAGATGGATCTAAAAACCTTAAGCAAGCTGCTTTTGTGGTTGGACCAAAAACTGGTATCACATTAGAGGTTTTAACCAATGAACCGGGGATCCAATTCTACGGAGGAAATTTCCTGGATGGAAAATTAAATGACTGTAAAGGTGGAAAACCATATCAGCATCGTACAGGTTTTTGTTTAGAAACTCAGCATTTTCCTGATTCACCAAACAAACCTTCATTCCCTAGTACTACTTTGAAACCAGGAGAAACCTACCAAACTTCTACCCTGTATAAGTTTGGAGTTCAGAAATAATTCCTGAAAGAAATATTCTGAAAGGCGCGGGCAAACAACTCGCGCCTTTCTGCTTTTATGGAGGGTGGCTGAAACTTCTGTTTTGCTTATATGTTGATAGCTTTAGTTGATTGCAAGTTTGGTGCAGGCAGGGGAGAAGGGTGAGCATTTAACTTCAGTAATAAATCAAACTGGAATTCATAAAATTTAAGAATTGGCTACTTCTATAAAATATATCCTCGAAATTCTGGCCTCTTTGGTCTTAACAATGTCTCTGCTCCCTCTGGTGAGGAATGATTACTGGGCTTTTAGAGTGTTTGAATACCCCCGTTTTCAAAAGCTGATCCTGACTGCTTTACTTCTGATCGCATTTATTGTAAAATGGCTGACGGGTGATCATGAATCTTCAATTATAATATTTAGTGTATTGCTTTCCTGTAATCTGGTGTACCTTTTTTATCAGATCTATCCTTTTCTCAGTGTTGCTAAAGTTCAGGTAAAGCATGCCAGGGAAGTCTTTCAAGACAAGGGAATATCTTTAATTACTGCAAATGTTTACCAATACAACAGAAATGATAAGGAGTATATTCAGAACCTGGAATCGCAGGATGCAGATATAATGTTGCTGTTGGAAACAGATTCCTGGTGGCAGAATGCTTTATCAGTTTTGAAAGAGAAATACCCCTATTCTATCGAAGTTCCTCTGGAAAATACGTACGGAATGATGCTGTTCTCGAAGTTGAAATTTGAGAAGTACAGTGTGGAATATTTGGTAGAAAAGGATATTCCCTCTATTCATTGCAGGCTGATATTGCCGTCAGGCAAAAAAGTTCAACTTTATTGTGTTCATCCAACACCTCCTGTACCAAACGAGAATCCCCGCTCAACGGAGCGTGACAAAGAGTTATTGCTGGTAGGTAAACTAGCCAGAAAGAATGATCTTCCGGTAATTGTAATGGGGGATCTTAATGATGTAGCCTGGAGCTATACTACAGAATTATTTTCAAAGTACAGTGGTTTACTAGACCCACGAAAGGGTAGAGGTTTCTTTAATACCTTTCATGCCTGGTATCCATTTCTTCGCTTTCCCTTAGATCATGTGTTTTGCTCAGTCGATTTCAAGTTATTGGAAATACGAAAGCTTGCCGCCTGCGGCTCAGACCACTTTCCTATGTTTTTAAAACTGCAATATGAAAATACTGCTTCACTTGAACAGGAAGAACCGAAGCCAGATGCTGAGGAGAAGGAGCTTGCTGAAGAAAAAATAGCTAAAAAAGCAAGTTAGGAATGTACGGTTGCCAAATTAGAGATCTGCTTTTAATCCAATAAAAAACAAAAAAAAAAGCCCCGAATCGTCAGGGCTGCTCATAGAATTTTTCGTTTTGCGCTGTTAGCTTAAGCGAACTTTATTCGAGTTCACAAGGTATGTATACACCTTTGAAACTGAATTACTTCCCGAAAACTTCACTGCACTCTTTACAGTTTCTTTAGTTACTCCCCATTTGTTTGCCCAAAAGGTCACTTCGTCCTCTGCAAACATGCTGATCAATTCCTGATCTTTACTGGTTAATAGCTTAGTGTTATTCATAAAAGGTGGGTTTATATTAATAATACAATCTGATTTAGGTTATTTTGTTTTAAGGAAATAAAAAAAATAATAGACGCAGGGAAGGTGATGTGTTCCCAGTAGTTATATGGCTTTGGTTGCTTCACACTATACAAAACTTTTGCCAAAAACTTATTTTCTGAGATAAATTGAATGGGAAGCTTAAATTCTAAAGCTTTTAACTAATTTTGCGGCCAATTATAGAACCTGTAAAATTGTTTACGAACGCTAGGTAAACAATAATTAGTGCATGGGTTATTTAGGTTCATCGCATCAAAATATATTGCTTTAAATGAAGATCTTAAAATTTGGAGGAACATCAGTAGGTAGTCCCGAGCGGATGAAGAAATTACTAGACATCATCCGTCCGGAAGAAAAGCAGATTGTTGTATTATCTGCTGTATCGGGAACCACTAATAGCCTTGTAGAAATTTCTCAGGCTTATTTAGACGGAGATAAGAAAAAGGCTAAGCAGCTGATTGACGCTTTACATGAAAAATATAAGGCATTTGTTCAGGAGTTATTTTCTACTGAAGATGGAAAGAAGAAAGGCCTTGAGCTGATCACTTATCATTTTACTCTAATAGGATCTTTGGATACTGACTTGTTTACACCGGTTGAAGAGAAGATCGTTCTGGCTCAGGGAGAGCTTCTTTCTACGGAATTATATCATTTCTATCTAGCAGAAACCGGAATCAAATCGGTTCTATTGCCGGCTCTTGATTTTATGAAAATTGATGAGGACAATGAGCCTGTAGTAGAATATATCGGTTCACACTTGCAACCTCTTCTTGATCAAAAGCCTGAAACTACATTGTTCATCACCCAGGGTTATATCTGCAGGAATGCTTTTGGAGAAATAGACAATCTTCGTCGTGGTGGCAGTGACTACACAGCGTCTTTAATTGGTGCAGCTATCCGTGCTGATGAAGTGCAGATCTGGACAGACATCGATGGTATGCATAATAATGATCCCAGAGTTGTTCAGGGAACAAAGCCAATCGCTCAGCTGTCTTTCGATGAGGCGGCCGAGCTTGCCTATTTCGGAGCTAAGATCCTTCATCCGCAAAGTGTATTTCCTGCCCAGAAATATAAGATCCCTGTTCGTTTGTTAAATACAATGGATCCTGCAGCTCCCGGCACTTTGATCACCAACGACAGCGAAAAAGGTATTATTAAATCAATTGCTGCGAAGGACGGTATTACTGCCGTTAAGATCCAGTCGAGCCGGATGTTATTAGCCTATGGTTTCCTGAGAAGGGTATTTGAAGTCTTTGAGCGTTACAAAACACCTATCGACATGATCACTACTTCTGAAGTAGCTGTATCCTTAACAATAGACGAAACGAAATACCTCACAGAGATCACTAAAGAGCTTGAAGATTTTGGTACGGTAGAGGTCGACTCCGATCAAACCATCATTTGTGTTGTTGGAGACTTTTCCTACGACGCTAATGGCTTTACGTCAAAAGCTTTTTCATCTTTAGCCAATGTGCCAATCAGAATGATTTCTTACGGAGGAAGTAATTATAACATCTCTTTGCTCGTTAAATCTTCTGACAAAGTTGAAGCGCTTCAAAGCTTGCACAAAAACTTATTTCAGTAATTAATTTCTCTCTTGGGAGAGATACTAATATTTAATTCCCCCTTATACAGGGGGATTTTTTAATCAACATGTTTAATACAGATACTCTTTCGGCTTTTCAACAGCAGGAAACGCCTTTTTACTATTACGATCTGAATTTACTTCAGCAAACCCTTGACGCTTGTAAAGCAGCAGCTGATAAGTATGACTTTCATGTGCATTATGCTATGAAGGCGAATTTTAATCAGAGAGTTATAGAAAAGATAAAGGAGGTTGGATTTGGCGCAGACTGCGTGAGCGGAAACGAAGTTAAAAAGGCAGTAGAAGTAGGTTTTGCGGCAGAAAACATTGTTTTTGCTGGTGTAGGAAAGTCAGACAGAGAAATTATTCTAGCGCTGGAAAGTGATATCTTCTGCTTCAATGTAGAATCAGTTCAGGAGCTTGGAGTAATAAATGAACTTGCGGCTTCGGCCGGTAAAGTAGCAAAGGTTGCATTACGTATTAACCCTAATGTGGATGCCCATACCCATGCCAATATCACCACCGGGCTTGAAGAGAATAAATTCGGTATAAACCAGTGGGATCTTCATGCTTGTACTGATGCTTTAAAGGTTCTCCCTAATGTAAAGCTTATTGGTATTCACTTCCATATCGGATCCCAGATCACAAATCTGACGGTCTTTAAAAGCCTTTGTATAAAGGTAAATGAAATTAGCGGCTGGTTTGAAGAACGCGGTTTTAATTTGAAAGTATTAAATGTAGGTGGCGGTTTGGGTATAGACTATCATGCTCCAGACGAGAAGCCTATAGCTGATTTTGAAAACTATTTCCAGATCTTCGATCAATTCCTCGAACGGAAGCATGGTCAGGAGGTGCATTTCGAACTGGGAAGAGCTCTGGTGGCACATTCAGGTACTTTAATAAGCCGTGTACTTTACGTTAAGAATGGTATTAAGAAGCACTTTCTTGTACTTGATGCGGGAATGACAGAGCTTATGCGTCCGGCGCTATATCAAGCTTATCACCAGATCGAGAATATTTCGAGAACTGAGGGGGAGACTGTTAAATATGATATTGTTGGTCCCATTTGTGAATCGACGGATTGCTTTGGAAAAGAAGTAGAGATGCCTGCATCATCCAGAGGTGATTTAATTGCCATTCGTACAGCAGGTGCTTATGGAGAAGTGATGGCTTCAAAATATAATTTGAGAGAGGAAGTCAAGAGTATGTATAACCTGGCTCCAGCTCTTTCTTAGTCTTTAAAAGGTGGTTCATCCACCTTTTTTTATACCTTGACCATTGATTTAACCTTTATTGCCGAGCAGATTGATCAACTCTGCCATTTTGTGTTTAGAAAGGATATAGTCAGGTGTTAACTTATTTAATGCCTGTACTGGCATATATTTAATTTCTGCCTCTTCAGGGTCTTGTATTATTGTTAACCCCCCGGCTTTTTGAACAGCATGCAAGCCAGCACTTCCGTCTGCATTAGCTCCAGATAGTAGGAAGGCGGCCACCGATCGTTTATATACATCTGCGGCCGTCTGAAATGTTGCATCGATAGCAGGGCGTGAGTGAAGTATCTTCTCAGAAAAATCCAGGGAAAGAGTTCTGTCATCCTCAATAAGAAGGTGATAGTCGGCTGGAGCTACGTAGATAGTCCCAGGCAGGATATCTTCTTTCTCTTCAGCTTCTTTTACCAGCCATCCGGTACGCGAACCGAAAAGATCTGTTAAGGTCGATTCAAAGCTGCTTTTACGATGAATAATAATGATAATAGCAAAGGGAAGACCGTATTTTAAGTCTGGCAAAATACGAAGTATCACTTCAAGAGAGCCAGCCGATCCACCTATTAAAACGAGGTCAACTTGCCTTAAGCTATCTTTCTCCATATTTTCTCCTTTGCATTGATAGCTTTAAACCGGGCGGCAACTGCGGAGAAACGCAGGGTTTCTTTAGAGCCTAAAGCCAAAAAACCCAGGTTATCCAGGCTTTCAGTAAATAGCTCAAAAACCCTTGTCTGAAGTTGCCTGTCAAAATAAATTAATACGTTGCGGCAAAGTATCAATTGAAATTCGTTGAAGGAACGATCCGAAACAAGGTTATGGGTTGAAAAAATCATTTTACTGCTAAGGGAATCTTCAAACTTAGCCATATCATATTTAGCAGAATAATAAGAAGAGAACTCCTGTTTACCCCCCGAACTTATATAGTTCTCTGAATATTGCTTCATTTGGTTCAATGGGAATATGCCATTACTTGCTCGTTCCAGAACTTCAGGATTTATATCGGTAGCGTACAGTAGTGATTTATGTAATAAATTTGCTTCCTTAAGAAGAATGGCCATGGAATACACTTCTTCGCCTGTAGCGCAGCCCGCATGCCAGATCCTGATGACCGGGTAGGTGCCCAAAACTGGTAATACTTCTTCTCTTAATGTCTTATAGAAGCTAGGGTCTCTGAACATTTCAGTTACGGGCACAGTAATTTGTTCCACAAACCTTCTAACGTATTGTGCGTCATGCATCAACCGGTAGCGAAATTCAGCAAAGCTTGGAAAGCGGTCTAAAGTGAACAGGCGATTTATCCGACGCTTGAGAGAAGCTTTCGAGTAGTCGGTGAAATCATAGCCATGAAGTTCGAGTAAATCGTTCAAAAGCACTTTTATTTCATCATCCTGTACAACTTTCAGCTCAAACATCTTTTTCTAGGTAATCATCTATTATTCCCATTAAAGAATCGACATTTACAGGTTTAGATATATAAGCATTCGCTCCAGCCTCCAAACACTTCTCCCGGTCGCCAACCATAGCCTGGGCAGTTACTGCTACTATAGGTACCTGGGAAATAGTATCCCGTTGTCTGATCACTGCTATCGCTTCATATCCATCCATGTCGGGCATCATCATATCCATAAGAATAATGCCAATTTCATCACCATGCTCATTCAAAAGCTCTAGCCCATCCTCGGCAGTGGTGGCAGTAAGACAGGTAAAACCTTTAGCTTTTAGTACGGCCTTTAGTGCGAAGATGTTTCTCGGGTCGTCGTCAATAATTAAAATACTTTTCATTGACTCTTAAATGTTTTTGTTGTAAAGCCATACTCTTAGCAGGGAAATAAGCTGGTCAATATCTACAGGCTTAGAAATATAGTCTGATGCTCCAGCTTTGATACACTTTTCACGATCTCCGGTCATTGCTTTAGCCGTAACTGCAAGTATAGGGAGATCTCGGTACTTATAATTTTTCCTGATCTTTGTGGTTGTTTCGTACCCATCCATTTCCGGCATCATCATATCCATTAAAACTACGTCGACCTGTGGGTTTTCTTCAAGGACTTTCAGGGCTTCTTTGCCATCAGTAGCAGAAAGCACTTTCATTTTAGCTTGTTCCAGTGCCTTGGTAAGTGAGAAGATGTTCCGTACATCATCATCGGCAATTAATACGGTCTTATTCTCCAGAACCTCATTCAATTCTGTCAAGTTCTTCTTAACGCCACCCTCTGCCGGATGCTTTTCCTCAATAAGATGCAGGAATAGAGCAACTTCGTCAAGAATGCGCTGATAGGAGTGTGCTGTTTTCATTACAATACTATCAGCATATTGCTTCAGTTTCTTTTCCTCCGACTTCGAAAGGTTCTTTCCTGTAAAGATGATGATCGGCAGGTTTTCCAGACCTTCATTCTGTTTGATCTCCTCCAGCGCCTGATAAGCAGCGGGATCAGGAATTCCCATATCGAGTATTACGCAATCAACGTTTCTGTCTTTTAATGCCGATACGCCTTCATTAACAGACTCTTTAATTTCGGTTACCACCTGGAAGGTTGACAAAAAGTAAGCGAGCGCTTCTGCGTGTTTTGTGTTTTCTTCAATGATCAGCACCTTTTTTGGATGCCTGTTAAGTGCATCCTCCAGCTTACTGAACATATTCTGCATTTGCTCCAGTGCGATCGGTTTATTAATAAAGTCGACAGCACCCTTAACCAGGCTTTCTTTTTTTGCATCCAGGGCCGACATAATGTGAACGGGAATGTGTCGGGTGTCCTGACTGGATTTAAGTTCTTCCATTACTTCCCAGCCGTCTTTTACCGGAAGTTGAATATCGAGCAAGATGGCTACAGGCTTGAAATGATGGGCCATTTGTATACCATAGTCGCCTTGCGTTGCTACAATACCTTTATAGCCCCGTTTGCGAGTGAAGCCAAGCAGAGTCTTCGCGAAGTTCAAATCATCCTCTACAATTAAAACCACAGTTTCTCCTGGCTTAACAAGTTCCCTGTCATCAGCAATAATTTGCGGAATATCGGCTATTGGTATTCGCGGTGCTGGCTCCTGAATGGTAGGAACAGCAGCAGGTGCAATAATCTCTGGTTCTGCTGGAAGTTCTGAGCTCATCCCTGCTGGTAAACCTGCAGGGATACTGTTACCCTCAACCGGCAGTACAACGGAGAACTCGCTTCCCTTACTCGGTTCACTTTTTAGTGAAATATCTCCTCCCAATAGTCTTGAAAGTTCGCGACTAATAGATAAACCTAATCCTGTACCTCCGTATTTTCGCCGGGTTGAGCCGTCTGCCTGCTGGAAGGCTTCAAATACCTGCTTTTGTTTTTCTACCGGAATACCAATTCCGGTGTCAGTTACGGCAAAACGTACGAAATTGCTATTACCTTCAGGGATAGCAATGCCGAGCTTGACGGTACCCCTGGCTGTAAACTTCAAGGCATTTGAAAGAAGGTTTTTTAAGATCTGCTCAAGACGAAGTTTATCAGTGATGATAGCAGAAGGAGTATCTGAGCTTATTTCGAACTGCAGATCAAGACCTTTATCTTTTGCAATAGGAGAGAAGAGGCCTTTTAGATCATTAACAATTTCTTGCACTGAGGTTTCTGCAAATTCAAGGTCCATTTTGCCAGCCTCAATCTTGGAAAGATCCAGGATCTCATCGATCAGGGATAATAGTCCGTTGCCCGAACTTTGGATCACTTTGGCATATTCGATCTGATCTTCATTCAGGTTCTTCTCCGGATTTTCAGACATCAGCCTGGAGAGGAGCAAAATGGAATTTAGTGGCGTGCGAAGTTCGTGCGACATATTCGCGAGGAACTCTGACTTGTATTTAGTGCTTAATTCCAGTTCTTCGGCTTTCCGCTGGATCTCCAGGTTTCGCTCTACAATCAGCTGGTTCTTTTCTTCGAGGGTGGAGCTCCGTGCTTCAAGTTCTTTATTAGCGTGCAGCAATTCTTCTTGTTGTACCCTTAGCTCTTCTTCTGAAGATTGCAGCTTAAGCGCCTGGGCTTCCAGCTCTGTATTAAGATTTTCAAGTTCTGAATGCTGTGCCTGCAATTCTTCAGACTGCGCTTGAGTCTCTTCCAGAAGCTGTTGTAACCTCTTTCTGCTTTGTGCTGTATTAATAGCCAGAGCAATACTTCTGGAAATACCCTTGAAATAATCCAAATGCCGTTCTGAATATTCATGGAACGAAGCTACCTCGATTACGCCGACAAGGCCATCATCCTGAACAATTGGCACGATATACAGATGAGTTGGTTTAGCTTCTCCGCTGGCATAAGTTATTACAATATCTTCCTCCGACCGGTGATCAAGTTTGATAGGTTTTTTGCTCGATGCTACCTGGCCTACAATTCCTTCTCCAATTTCAATCCGCTGTTTCCTGTTGCGGCTCAATGCATAAGCAGAGGATAATTCTAAATACTCGCTTTCTGTAATAAGGTAAAAAGCTCCTACGTGACTATTAGTATACTGAACAACACAGTCTAGGATGTTACTGCTAAGCTGCTCAATGTCTTTTTCACCAACCATTGTTTCGTTCAATGCGGCAATGCCGCTCTGTAACCATTCATTATCTGATAGTACAGTGAACGAATAATGAAGTGATTCTGCCATCTTATTAAGGGATAGCGCCAGGCTACCGAGCGAATCTTTCTCGTTCTGATCCTCGATCTTTATGGTATACTGTCCGTTTGAAATTTTATCAGCTACTCCTTCAATGATCTTCAAACGCTTGGTCACTTCCTGATCTTTCTCCCGGAGCTGCAAATAGAGCTCAGTTCGTTCTTCTATATCTTTTTTGGCTCTGAAGTAGGATACCAAGGTTATAATGATAGACATGATGGCTGCCAGCACGATCAGGATTGGAGTGAAGATGGCAAATTTGTTCATCTTGTCAGTCCTTACCTTCAGCACCCGGTTCTCTTCCTGAATCATCCTTTTCACAACAGCCCTGGCTTTGTCCATGTAGATCTTACCAGAGATCATATCTTTTGTATCTACTGTACCTACGCTTTTTTTGTAATTAAGGACCTGGTCAAGTCGCTTGATGCGTTTTAAAGTTATGTTTTCCAACTCTTCCGAGTTCTTCTGCTGAAGATCATTGTCCTTGGTTAATTCCCGCACATGGGCAATAGATGCTTCTGCTTTATCGTAAGCCCCATTGTAGGGGTCGAGGAATTCTTCTATTCCGGTAAGTAAAAATCCTCTCTGTCCGGTTTCAGCATCCTTCAGGATTGAAATGGTATTTTCCAGTTCGCGGATAACCTCGTTGGTTTTGTCAACCTGTTTAGAACTGTCAAGAAGGTTTTGAATACTTATATAGGATGCAATTGAACTTAATAGCAATAATAGGAGTGATAAGCCGTATCCTAATTGCAGATTTTTAGTTGCAGTTGATTTCATTGATGCTTTTTTCCTGATTTGTCCCTACGTCAAGCCGTTTATAGACCGGTAATGTAAAATAAAATTCTGAGCCCTTACCTTCCTCGCTTGTTACTCCAAAAGTTCCGTTATGCCTGCGAATTATTTCCGAGCAGATATACAGTCCTATACCCAGTCCCTGAAAACGATGAGAGTTTTCCTCCACCCGATAAAATTTCTTGAAGACGTCGTTAATTTTTTCTGCGGGAATTCCTACTCCCTTGTCACGGATAGTGACTTTTATACAATCCTCAGAAGTAAGTTCAGTACATACTTCTACTGTTTTGTTAGTTGGGGAATATTTTATAGCATTGGTTAAATAGTTGACAAGAACTTGTTCTATCCTGGTATCGTCTCCTATAATTTGAACCTTGTGATCTCCTCGCAAAGAAATCGAGTAATCAGGGTTGGTTTGCCGCGTAATATCAATAGTACTCTCAATAAGTGGTGCAAAGTCGAACTCCTTTTTATTGAAAGCCATTTTACCACTTTCAATTTTCGATATATCCAAGAGATCTACAATCAGGTTCTGAAGCTTATCCAGTTGGGTTTGCGTGCGTCGCAGGTACTTGGTACTCTCTGGTACTTCTTCATTCTGATCCGCTGCCATAGATCGTTCAAGCAATTGCATGTAGGCTTTGATGCTTGTTAGAGGTGTTTTTAATTCGTGACTGGCAATGCTTAGAAATTCATCCTTGCGCCTCTCAGCCTTTTTCTGCTCCTCGATGTCAGTAAAAGTTCCCACCCATTTAACAATGTGGTCGCCTTCCTTAATCGGAGTAGCACGAAGGAGATGATAGCAATATTCGCCATCAGATTGCTTCTTTATTCTAACCTCAACATTTATATGCTTTCCCAACTCCAGGGCTTCCTGCCATTTTTCATCAATACTGGTATCTTCGGGATGAGATTCCGGAAAATCAGTATCAGAAGCAGAATAAGTGAACCAATGTTGATTAACGAACTCAATCTCTCCATTTGCCCTGGCTGTAAATGCAATTTGAGGAAGGGTTTCGAGCGTAGATCTCAATTCCTGAACACGTTCTTTTAGTTCAGATTGAGCTTGTTTTCTGAATTCGATCTCTTCTCTTAATGCTCTTTGAATTTCGTTTAGCTCACGGGTTTGCTCATAAAGACGGTAAAAGGTTTTAACCTTGAGCAGAAGAATATCGGGGTCTACAGGTTTCGTAATATAATCGATACCCCCAGAAGCATAACCTTTGGTTATGAACTGCTTATTAGTATTTACAGCAGACAAGAAAATTATAGGAATGTCTTTAGATTTGCTATAACCTGAGATTGTTTCGGCAACTTCAAATCCATCCATTCCTGGCATTTGTACATCCAGTATAATGAGAGCATAAGAATTCTTTAATATTTTTTTTAATGCCTCCTCGCCTGAAAGGGCCGAATCGACTTCAAAACTATTTATCTCTAATATTTTTTTTAAGGAAAATATATTCTCCGGTTTGTCATCAACTATTAGGATCATTATATGGCAAAGTTCATCTCTTGATCAAAAAATAGCCCCTTTACAAGCATGTTACTCTTTTTGGTAGAATGAAAGATAACAGAAAACGGAGGTGTTTGGTTTTGGAAAAATGGAGAAAGACGCGTTTTGCGGCAGGAAAATTTATGGTAGATGCGGCTGTGTTTTGTATGAAGTTAAGAGCCAGTTGTTTGCCTATCAACTGGCTCTTTTTTCCTTATTCTTTTCTTTTCGCTTTTTCCCAGACAGCACTTTGTTGCTTTCTGAAATATCTTATAATTCCTGCAAGTACCGCATAATTCATTACACAGAAATAATAGGGTATGAACAGGATCTTAATCCTTAAATTCTTCTTCTCAAATAGGTAGCCGATAAATGCCATCAGATAAAATAAGATCTGGGCAAGCAAGAGTAGTTGAAAAAGCAACTCCTCAGGCTGCAGGGCTATAAGCACGTTCAGTATAAAGGCAAGGATTAATAAGAAAGGGGTAATTGTCCAGCGTAGTACCCGGTGACTAATGTACTGAAAGCTTAAGGTGCCGTACTTGAAAATATTAAACAAACCCTTGAGCCAGATGATGGACTGAATTCCGCCTGCGGCAATCCTTACCTTTCTTTTTAGCTCTTCGGAAACATCCGCTGATGCAGTTTCGGAGGCATAGGCTTCGGGTTCATATATGATTCTGTATCCTTTCTCAGCTATCAGCATTGAAATCATAAAGTCATCAAGAATAGCGTCTTTACTAACAGGCTGATATAAACTTTTTCTAACGCTAAAGAGTTCTCCGGCGGCACCCACAACGGAATACAACTCGGAATCCCATTTTTTCAGTGTAGATTCATACTTCCAGTAGAAACCTTCCCCGGCTGCACTCGCATCTGCTTCTTCTCCGGCCATTACACGCTTCTCACCAGCTACAGCACCCACCTTAGGATCTGCGTAATGACGACAGATAGTAATAAGCGCCTCTTTATTTAGATAAGTGTTAGCATCTGTAAAGACGATAACGTCAGTATGGACTTGTTCTACAGCCCTGTGTACTGCCGCGATTTTTCCGCTTCGTTCAGGACGATGCATCAATTTCAATTGAGGGAACTCGCCAATAATATCTGGTGTCCTGTCATTCGATCCATCGGTCACAAATAATATATCCAACTTTCCCTCAGGATAGGCGAGTTGAAGTGTATTGCTGATCTTTTCCCTTATAAATCCCTCCTCATTGTAGGCAGCAATAACCAGAGTACATGTTGGAAGGTCTTGAAAATCGACCTCAGGTATCGGCCTTTTGCCTTTAACTGAACGTCGTATTTTTATCAGAAAATATAAGAGAATACCGTAGCCCAGAAAGGTATAAAAAACGATAAACAGGGATAGCCAGAAAGTAAATTTCATTCTATAAAAGGTCTGTTGAGATGTTAGATTTTATTGATGGGAAAGCCTAATTCGCTGCTGTTCTTTTTATGAGTAATATTCCACCAAATGGCCCTGAAAAGCTGCTTAGCCAGATCCATTCGACCTTCCTTCACATACTTAAGCAAGTTCCTCGGTGAAACCAGAAGTCCAAAATGGCAATAGAATATTAATCTGGAGAGTACCGGCGCATTTCTTCGGATAAAAAGAATTCTATTCCTGTTCATGAAAAACTCTTTTAAAGGACTTTTCTTGCCAACTGAAACGGATTCTTTATGATAGATCAGGGCGCGGGGTTCAACCCAAATTTCAAATCCTGCTTTTTTAATACGTTCGCACCAGTCCATTTCCTCATAATAGAGGAAAAAGTGCTGAAACATAAGACCCGCTTTTTTGATAGCAGACATCCTTACCATCATGGCAGCGCCATGGGCAAAACCTGTAAGGCCAGTTACATTATCGTACTGTCCCTTATCAATTTCAAATTCACCTACAGTCTTATTCCTCGCTGTATTAAAATTCATTGATGTGAATCCGACATATTGCAAGGTATCCGGCTGATCAAAAAAACGTATTTTAGGAGAAACCATACCAACTCTGGGATTTTTATCAAGGACAGAAACGAGGGTCTCTATCAAACCAGGGGTAAACTCCGTGTCGTTATTAACGAGGAAGAGATAGTCGCCCGTGGCTGCTTCAATACCAAGATTATTCCCTCCGGCAAAACCTAAGTTCTCATCAGAGCGTATAAACGCTACATCGGGATATTTTGAAATCCATTCTGGTACAGGATCATTTTTGCTGCCGTTATCAACTACTATAATTTCAATATCAGGATACCGGTTCAATAGCGAAATAGAGTGAAGAAGCTCTTCTGTTACTTTAGGCTGGTTGTAATTAACAGTAATAACTGAAACTTTATTCATTTAAATCCGAAAAACACTTTTTACGCTATTTATACGGGGAAGATACAATTTAAATTAAAAAAGCGGTTTGGAAAAGAGAAATAGCCTGGATCAACAAGTAGCGCGCTTTGCGGAGCTGGATAAAAATGTAGTGTCGATTGAACAAAAGCTGGATGAACTGATCCTTCTTTTGAATGAGAGTGATCTGGACAGCGCCACCGTACAGCGTCTGCAAACTAAATTCAATACTGCGTTATCAAAAGAAGAAGACCGATTTAAGGCATTTCAAAAATTAGACGATCCATGGTCATCACGACTTGAAATGGCAGATGATCTTGAAAACCTTCTTTCTACCTACCAGGTTGACAGTAAGGCTTCAAAAAAATACTTATATGCCGAGCGCTTGTTGAAATTTGTATTAATGCTTACATCCATTGTTCTGATTACCCTGGGTTTTTCGCTTATTGTACTTCCTCAGCCTGCGGAATTCGAAATGTTCACCATCTATCATTTCACAACTGATGATGGCTTTACATTAATGGATTTAATTGCTCTCTTAATTGTGTTGGCTGGTGTATATTTGCTCATCCGGTCTATTATCCGTACTAATAATAATAGTGCCGACTAAATTATATGCCTCAATCCCAAAAGAAGATTCTGCTAGTTGATGATGACCGGTTTATCCTGATGCTCTTTGATAAGGCTTTAAGTACCGAGGGGTTCCAGTGTTTATCAGCCAGTTCAGTTGCAGACGCATTAGAGATTTTAAAAACAGAGCTTCCTGATATTATTCTTTCTGATTATCAAATGCCCGGAGCTGATGGTTTTGAATTCAGATCAATCGTTTTGAATGATAAACGACTCAAAAATATTCCCTTCGTTTTTTTAACCTCATATACTGACCGCGATATGATTCAGAGAGGGTTGGACATGCTGGCTGTAGATTATATTGATAAAGAGACACCGGTTGCCCTGGTAGTTTCAAAACTTAATAATATTTTACAAGCTATTCGCAAGCAGCACGAAAAATCAATGAATGAAATCCGGGTTGCCGCAGAAGCCTTAAACCTAAGTTCTGTTCCTTCAGAACCACCCTCTGTAGAAGGTTTCAAGGTTAACTTCCTTTACAAAAGCTTTGAGGATTATCCCGGGGGAGATTTTATAGACTTTATACGCATCGATAATCGCTTCACTTTTATGGTACTTGGCGATGTTATGGGTAAGAAATGGGGAGCCTGGTTCTTTTCCTTCAACTTCCTTAGCTATATCCGCTCTGCCATCAGGCTTTGTGTTTTCGACGGAGACCTATCCACTGCCAGTATCATACAGAAAATTAATAAAGTAATATTTATGGACCCGGTACTGGGAGATGTTCTATCGACACTGTCATTGCTTATGATAGAGCACGAAACTGGAAAGGTTTATTATTCTGGTGCCGGCGACCTGCCCTTGATTTGGTATAAAGCAAATGAAAAGAAGAGCGTAACCGTTAATTCTTCAGGATTATTACTAGGGGTTATGCTTGAAGGTCAGTATAATGAAGAGGTAATGGAACTTTTGCCTGGTGATCAACTCATCGTTGTATCCGACGGGATGATTGATTTCGAAGAGAACGGCGAAAAGAAGAGTGATTACGATTTGTTCTTTAATTTAATTCAACCTATACTCGGAAACGAAGGAACGCTTGAAATGATAAAAAGTGTAACTTTTTCGGAAGAAAAGAGTAAAGAGCTTGTAGACGACTGTAGCTTGCTATTCATCGAAAGAAAATAAAAAATATAAAATGTTAGAAACCTCACAACACAATAATTACACAGTTGCAAAACTATTAATCAAGGAAGCCAACCTGGATGTAGCTGATCAATTTAAAACAGAAATGTTGCAGTTGGTGGATAAGGGTAACAGCCAGATTGTAGTAAGTTTTGAAAACGTTGTTTATGTGGACAGTTCGTTTCTGGGCGCTTTGGTGTCAGTATTGAAGTACGCGATGTCAAAAGGGGGCGATATCGCAGTAGCTCAACTTAATAAGGATATAAGTAATTTGTTCAGCCTGATAAGAATGAACAAGGTTTTTAAAGTTTACAATACCGTCCCGGATGTTTTTGCATAAGAATAAACTTTCCTCAGCAACGCATATTGAAAGAGAGTTCCTCTTTTCGAATGACTCGAAGGTCATGTATTCGTTGTTGAACGAAATTATTTCTTTTATAAAAATCCATTTCCCCTCTGAAATTTACGAAGATAAGATCAGTAATTGCAAACAGGCTCTGATTGAATTGCTTACTAATGCTGTCAAGCACTCGAATACCAATACTTCTTCCATTTCAGTGATTATAGAAGATCAGAAGATCGAACTGGTCAAATTAGATAAAGGCAGGCCTTTTTATCTGGAACATTACACAGATTGGCCTCCTATTAGCTGGCCTTTATCTAAACAATATATCGGTGAAAAGATAAAGATCTACAATGATGATTTTTCTCTCCTTCATGCAGTGATCCAGAACGAAAACCGAATTGCCTTCGAACTGGAAGAGTTCCCGATTGAAAGTGTGAATCTGGACACGAACCTGATGGAGCATTATGGACTGATGATTCTTACTAAAGTATCGGATCAGTTCTACTATGTCCGCGATTCATCTTCGAATACCAACATTTTTCACGTCACTATCAATATTTAAGAAGTACTGATTGGACCTTAGGCTTCTAAAGTCCCCATGCTTAGGAGGTTTTGATATAGCTTGTTTCCTTTTTATGCATAAAGGTTATACAAAAAATATAAGGTTATATTTCGCAACTCTTCTTGCCTTAATGCTGTTTCCTGTGCTGGTTTATTCTCAGGATGTAGATTTGAGGTTTAGAAGAATAACCACGAGGAATGGTTTATCGCAAAGTAATGTTACGAGTGTTGTAAAGGACAAACGGGGTTTCTTATGGATCACCACCCGCGATGGACTCAATCGTTATGATGGTAATGATTTTAAGGTATATCGCTATGATCCTGAAAATCCCCATAGCGTATCCAGCAATTATCTTAGCAGCCTTTTTCTGGATAGGCAAGGCATTCTTTGGGTTGGTAGTAATGCTGGTCTGGATCGCTATGATCCCTTAAACGATAATTTTATTCATTATCCCTACAAGAAGACACTTCATGTGAAGGTTATCTATCAGGATTCCAGAAACAGGATATGGATAGGAAGCAAAAGTGGTTTCTTCCTTTTTAACCCATCAAAGGGTACCTATAAAGAATATTTGCATCGGGATGGCGATTCAGGATCGATAGGAGATGAGGATATAAATTCAATCACCGAGATCAATAATAAGCTATGGTTAGGAACAGCAAATGCCGGAATAAGCATCTTTGATCCAAGTAAGAGCACCTTTACCAATTATCTCTATAATCCATCTGATCCGGGAAGTATAGGAGCGAAAAACGTAAAAAAGATACTCAGAGACAGCAGAGGAAACATTTGGGCTGCAACAGAAGGGGGGGGGCTATCTTTATTTAATCCCTTATCCAAGTCTTTTTCCAGTTTCAAAAACAATCCTGCTGATCATCATTCGATTGGAAGTAATCATCTTATTGCCCTGGCCGAAACGCGCGACGGTCGCTTGTGGATAGGGTCTGAAGCTGAAGGCTTGTCTATTTATGACCCCGTTCAAAAGAGGTTTTCCGTATATAAAAATGATCCCTATGATAGCCGGACGCTTTCCCATAATACTGTTCGCAATATCTATGAGGATGCCGATGGAACAGTATGGTTATGTACCAATAGTGGTGGTATTAGTTATCTAAGTAAACAGGCAGACAAATTTAAACACTATAAGTCTATTGCGCTGAAGACTAACAGCCTTAGTAGTAACCTTGTTAAGTGTATTCTAAAAGATTCTCGTGGCCATATTTGGGTAGGAACTGAGACAGGAGTGGATGAAATCCTGCCGGGTGGTATCTATAAGCATTATACCCAGGGGAGCGCGGGCAAGGGTTTGATTAGTAATAATATTAATGCAATTGCCCAGATCAGCACAGAAGAAGTAATGTTTGGGACCCACGATAAGGGAGTAAGCGTATATAATTTTATAACAAAGAAGTTTAGCACTTATCAGCACGACCAGGCGAATAGTAATTCCTTATCAGATAATAGAATTTATTCAATTTTCATTGATAGTCGTAAGAATATTTGGGTAGGGACCTGGATGGGCGGATTAAACCTTTTTGATCCCAAATCGGGAACTTTTAAGGCATTTAGAAGCACTCCGGGGGATAGTAGGACTATCGCCTCAAATGTTATCTACGATATAGTAGAAGACCATGCCCGGAACCTATGGATCGGCTCGGATAAAGGCTTGATTCATTTTAATATACAAAACAAGGTTTTCCAGCAATTTAAGCATGACGCTAAAAATCGTAATTCCTTGTCTAATAATCTTATTAATAGTTTGTCGATTGACAATTCTGGGAACCTATGGATTGGAACTGCAGGAGGTGGTTTGAATTGTTTTAATCCAAAAGCAAAGAAGTTTAAGGTGGTCAGCGAAAAAGATGGCCTTACTAACGATTTCATCAATGCTGTTGAAATTGACAGTAAAGGAGAGCTATGGCTGAGTACCAATAAAGGTGTATCGAAATACAGTCCTGTAACAGGAAAAGTAGTTTCCTATCAGACAAGTGATGGCTTACAGAGTAACGAATTTTTGCGGGATGCATCCTATAAGGCTAGCGACGGAGAGATCTTTTTTGGCGGCATAATGGGCTTTAACAGCTTTTATCCCAACAGGATCATGGTTGATTCTGTACCTCCTCAACTGGTATTAACAAACTTTTATTTGTATAACAAAGCTGTAGAGCCAGGAAAAAGCTCTCCCTTAAAGGAGTCGATTTCAGAAGCAAAAGAAGTTCGGTTAGGTCCCGATCAGAAGTACATAACATTCGAGTTTTCAGCCCTTGAGTTTTCCTCTGCCGCAAAAGTCCAATATGCATACCGCTTAGAAGGCTTTGACCAGGATTGGAACTATGTAGGCAATGAGCGTAAAGCCACCTATACCAACTTGCCTCCCGGTAAATATTATTTTGCAGTAAAAGCAACAAATAGCGATGGTGTATGGAATGAAAAAGGAATTCTTCTGAAAGTGATTATAGAACCTGCTTTCTGGGAAGCCTGGTGGTTTAAAGTAATCATTCTAACCTTAGTGGTTGCCGCTGGTCTTTATGGAGATAAATATAGAATAAAAAGGATCGCGGAGCAAAAGCAACAGCTGGAGAAACTGGTGAAAGAACGCACAGAAGAGATCAATAAGCAGAAGGAAGATCTTGAGCTGTTAAACACTGAGCTTCAGTATAAATCGGAAGAACTGCAGGCGCAATCGGAAGAACTGCAAAGCCAGTCGGAAGAGTTGCAGAGCCAATCGGAAGAATTGCAGGAGGTGAATCGCGAATTGCTTGATCAAAAGGAGCATGAGAATCAGGCCCGTTTAGAGGCCGAATTGGCCCGACAGGAAGCGGAGAAAGCTAATCAGGCTAAAAGTGTATTCCTTGCAACAATGAGTCACGAGATCCGAACTCCAATGAATGGAGTTTTGGGGATGACTGCACTTCTTTGCGAGACAGAGCTTAACGAAGAGCAAAGAGAGTATGCTGATACTATTTATAGCAGTGGGGAAGCATTGCTAAATGTTATTAACGATATTCTTGACTTTTCAAAGATCGAGTCGGGCAATATGGAGCTCGATCCCCATGATTTTAATTTGAGGCAATGTATCGAAGATGTTCTGGATCTATTTTCCAGTAAGGCAGCTAATAGTGGCATTGACCTGATTTACCATCTGGATCCGTCTATTCCTCCTATGGTTATCGCTGATGGGTTGCGCTTGAGACAGATCCTCATTAATTTGGTAGGAAATGCGATAAAGTTCACAAGTCACGGTGAAGTGTTCTTAAGTGTAAGCGGAAGGAAAAGGGAGGGGCAAGGCCTGGATTTGCACTTTGATGTGAAAGATACAGGCATAGGAATACCACAGGAAAAAATAGAATCCTTATTCAAGGCCTTTTCTCAGGTCGACTCTTCTACTACCAGAAAGTACGGTGGAACAGGGCTTGGACTGGTGATCTGTCAGCGACTTGCCCAGCTAATGGGTGGAGATATTTGGGTTTCCAGCGAGTTTGGAAAAGGTGCCACTTTCAGCTTCAACATTGCTGCCGAACAAAGTGCTAAAGGTAGCCAGTTAGATCTTCATTATGACCTGGCCGGTTTGGAAGGCAGAAAGGTGCTTGTTGTTGACGATAATGAGACGAATTTAAAGATATTGAGGCTCCAGATGGAGCAGTGGAAATTGTTGCCAGAACTGGCACCTTCGGCTGAGCATGCTTTAGGGCTTCTATCTAGCGGTAAAAAGTACGACCTCGTTGTTACTGACATGCAAATGCCCGAGATGGATGGAGTTGATCTAAGTAAACTTATAAAGAAAAATTATCCATCGCTGCCGATCATTCTGTTGAGTTCTATTGGTGATGAAACCAAAAAGAAGTATCCTGATCTTTTTGCTTCTATACTTACCAAGCCGGTCAAGCAGCAACATTTGTACAAGGTTGTTCAAAAAGAACTTTCATCAGCGGTTGAATTGCCTGTAGCCTTACCTGCAGCACCAAAAGTGCTTTCTGAGGAATTTGCGACGAAAAATCCTTTTAAAATCCTGGTTGCTGAAGATAATTTGGTAAATCAGAAATTGATCGTTAAAGTACTTAATAAGTTGGGTTACCAGCCCGACCTGGCAGAGAATGGCCGGATTGCATTGGATATGCTCGACAAAGAATTTTACGAGATCATCCTGATGGATGTGCAGATGCCCGAGCTTGATGGTTTGGAGACTACGAGGTTAATTCGAAAGAATTTTATACGGCAACCTCAGATCGTGGCAATGACCGCCAATGCAATGGTTGAGGATCGGGAGGAATGCCTGAAAGCAGGAATGGACCATTATATATCCAAGCCAATTAAGTTACAGGAACTGATCTCTTACCTCGAAGCACTTTCGGCAGCTAAAGCGTAATATGATTATACCGGGAAACTTGTGTGCGTTCTGTTCTTAGTGCGTGCACAAGCTTTAATATTAAAAATATCAATTATTCTTCGTCCTTCCTTACCGGAGCAGTCACAATTTCGTATGCCATCCAGGCAAATATGATAAGGAATACAATCAGCACAAATCCCATTAAATCCTCTTTCTATTATAGATACGTATAAGACAGGATTTTGGTATACGGAGAGAAATGCTAATAGGTGGAAACAGGTTTAGGAAATGGGAAAGGATGAAAATAAAAAAGCGCTTTTTGTTTAAAAAGCGCTTTTTTATATGGTTCGAACAGCTTTAATTACTAAGCTTGTGCTTCGATCTGAGCTAAAACAGCATTATTCTTTGCGATCTGGCTTTTAGCAGATTCTTGAGAACGGCTACCTATTTCCAGGTTACGACCTAACTTAAGAAACTGAACCTCCAGGCGCGATACCGTTTTATTCTTTCTGTCTTTTCTTTTTAAACGTGTAACTCCCATGGTATTCTTTTTAAAATATTTACTGAGGTCGGAAGCGGATTCGAACCGCTGTACGAGGTTTTGCAGACCTCTGCCTAGCCACTCGGCCATCCGACCATTTCCTTGTTTTTAAGGAACGCAAAAATAGTAATTTATCTGTTCAAGCCAAAAGAATTTCTCTTTATTTCTGAACAAAAAATCGAAGTGGCAATTGCAACATTGAGAGACTCTGCTTTTCCAAACTTTGGTATAGTCACTGATTCAGTTACTTGCGCTATAATTTGTTCAGAAATTCCTTTTCCTTCGTTACCCAAAACTACGAAGCCTTCCTCTTTAAAATTTGCCTCATAAATGTTCTTTCCATCCAATAAAGCTCCGTAAATCGGGAGTTTAGTGGATTTTAGAAAGGGCAACAGGTCAGTGTAAGTTACTCTGATGCGTGAAAGGGAACCCATAGTAGCTTGCACAACTTTGGGATTGAATGCGTCCACTGTGTCAACAGAGCAGACGATATGCTCCAAACCGAACCAATCTGCTGTTCTGATAATCGTACCCAAATTGCCGGGATCCTGGATACCGTCTAAAACAAGTGTGAATTTCCCTTTAAAACTTTCTGGCGCAAAACCCGTTTTTTCAGGGATTTCAACCAGGGCAATAGCACTCTGTGGAGTTGTCAAAGCACTAAGTTTTTTTATTTCGGCATCCGTAACTTCATGAATTTTTACTTTTTGTGTTATTTTGCTAAACCTTTCGAGGTGATCCGCAGTGCAATAAATTGAGGATACCGTATAATCAGAACTTAAAAATTCAGTTATTGATTTTACGCCTTCTGCAATGAAGAGCCCATGCTCTTTTCTGTGCTTCTTTTGTTGTAATGCATTTACAAAACTAATTTGAGATTTTGAAAGCATATTTAAACGTATATAATTTCCTGCTTGCAAGTATAGCGCTTTTGCTGCTTATCTTTTCCGGTTGTTCTGCAACCCGGTACTTAAACGATAATGAAGCCCTGGTTAGAAGTTCCAGGATCAAGGGAGTGGATAATGAATTTACAGAAGAAGCCTCACTTTATATCCAGCAAAATGTTCGACCTAACTCACGTTTAAATCTTGCATTGTACAATCTATTAAATACTAAGAACGGAAAGTATAGAACGGACAGGATTAAAGATATTGGGGAAGCACCTCACATCCTTGACTCGACCATGGTAGAGATCTCAAGGAATGAAATCGAAAAGTTTCTTATAAAAAAAGGGTACTTCAGGGCAAAAGTTAAAGCAGAGGTGGAAATTGAAAAGAAGAAAGCCTATGTAACTTTTCTCGCTACTCAAGGGCCTTCATACAAGTTGCGTAACTATTCTTATGAGATTGCTGATTCTGCTGTGAAGGAATTATACGTTTCGAAACGTAGTTCTTTTACGCAAATTAGCAAGGGGATGAGGTATGATGAAGATTCTCTAAAATATGAAAGTAATCAAGTGTTCGAGATGCTGAAGAATAACGGATACTATGATTATGTACAGCAATACATGCACTGTTTGATAGATACCAATGTTGGAAACAACCTTGTAGATGTAAAAGCTATTGTGGATAATCCGCCCAACCGCGATAAGCATCTTATTTACAGTATAAATAACACTCATATTACAGTTAACACCAGCAATGGAGATTCTGCATCAAGAAAAGGTCCTGATTCTTTAGTCGTAGATTCTCAGTACTATTTCAAAGATTATTCTGGCCGCTTCAGATTCAAGCCTTTTTCAAAATATATATTCTTCAATAAGTTTGATCTTTACGATAATGAAAAGCGGGATCTTACCTATAATCGTTTGTATGAGCTGAATGTCTTCAAGAATATTTCCATTGAATATACCAAACGTAAAGATGACACGACAACCCTGGATGTAAATATCCTTGCTACGCCCTTAAAGAAAATGAGCAACAGGGTAGAAGGGGAGTTTACATTCAATTCAGGAAGCAGCGGTTTTAACGTTGGAAATACCTATTCTAACAGGAACGTTTTTGGGGGTGCTGAACAGTTAGATATAAAGTTCCGCTATGGGATACTCCGTGACTCGCGTGATCAGAACAGCTTTTATAACAGAGATTTTCAGGTAGGAGCAAATCTTACCTTTCCCCGCTTGTTGGCTCCTTTTAGGATCCCTTCCATGGGACGGTATGGTATTCCAAGAACGACCATTTCCAGTAGTCTTCAAATTTCTGATTGGAGCAAGGCTCTATCCAATAGATTATTCATTAATTCGATCACTTACAATTGGGCGGAAACGCAGTTTAAGGTCCATAGCTTAACTCCAATTAATATCGAATACCGGGATGGTCGTTTGGATCCCGCGTTTAGAGATACTTTAATCGAGCAGGGGAATAGCATTTATGTAGAAACTAACGATCGACAGTATATTAACCTGGGTAGTCAATATAGTTTTACTTTTAACAACATCAAGCTCAATAGCTACGAGAACTTTATTTATTTCAGAAGCTTTACAGATCTTGGAGGTAATACTTTAGCCCTTCTCGCTAATGCACTCGATCTTCCTAAAAATAGCGGAGTCAGGACTTTGTTCAGATTACGCTACCTTCAGTACGCAAAAACTGAATTTGACCTTAGGTGGTACAGAAGTCTTGGCGGCGAGCGTCAATTCATTGCAAGGATCTATCCGGGCATCGCCTATCCCTATGGAAATAGTTCAGATCTTCCTTTCGAGAAGAAGTTTTACGTAGGGGGATCTACTGGTATAAGGGCATGGCAAGCCAGAACTTTAGGACCTGGAAATTATAACCGATCTGTGCGTACTCAGGAAGTTCGTGAACGCTTGACGAACCTGGACCAGCTGGGCGAGATCAAGCTGGAAGGAAACCTGGAGTACAGGTTTAAAATGTTGGATAATCTTTTTGGCGCTAAACTAAAAGGTGCCGTATTTGGTGATTATGGTAACGTATGGGCCTTCAATAAACTTGGAGGTATTCCTTCTGCTCAAGTTCAGCTTAAGCTTAATGAACTCTTTAATCAAATAGCTATTGGGACGGGGGCAGGGCTGCGCTTTGATCTTGACTACTTTGTATTCCGCTTCGATGTTGGTATTAAAGTGAAGGATCCTCAGTTTGGGGATGAAGATCAGTGGGTGATCAAACACTTGTTTAATAATAAAGAGTTTAAAGAGCAATACAAGCTCACCAATTCTCCCGATAGATATAATTTCTTACAATATAATTTCGGTATCGGATTGCCTTTCTAAAAGAAGAGCGATTTCAATCCTTCAAACAATGTTTCGAAGAAGGTTGGAAAGCTAAGTCCGTTGCTCGAATTAAACAGGAAAATAGCTATCAGAATGATAATCCCGTAAATGAGAAATTTTCTGAATAAGCCGGATAACACTATAATTGCAATAGGTATTAGGACCAGAAGCTTAAGATTTATTTTTATTGGAGTTAAAGAATCAGCCTTTTTCCAAACATAATAGAGTCTGGTGACGGATGAACTGTCATTGACATGCTTTAAATAAATAAAAGTTGATTTTTCTATTGGCTGAGGAGTTATGGCAATACCATCGTTAAATCGCAGATCTTGTTTAAAGCCATTAATATTAAATTGAAATCTTCCCGAAACTTCCAGTGGTCGTTCATTACTGTCGGTTGCTATAATGGCTATCTTATCATTCTTCAGAAGGCTTTCCTTAATAATAAAATTGCTTAGCCGGCCAGGTTCAGAACCGAAGGCTGAGAAACCCAGACAAAAAGAAAGTATGGCAATGGTAAGTAATGTTTTCATTAGAAATCTTTGTTTAATGGCCAGGTAGATCTCACCTTTCAATAACACAATGATAAATAAAAGTATCTGAAACTCTTTCCCGTCGCACTACGGGATATTTTTTAAAAGAATATAGGACTTTTTTTGATCCAAGTGTCCTATATTTAATCATTTAGAAATAAATGAGGTTTGGGAAGTATAAGTGATCCTGAAAACAAGGTCAGGAGTATTGGAATTAAAGTTTTATGGTTTTTTTGGTTACAAATAGTAATCACATCCTGTAGTAAAGAAACCTTGCAGATGGAGGAGGTAACCATAAAGCCTCCCTTAAAAGGCTATAAGATGACAGCTCGTCTGGATAACAAGCAATCTGGGACTAGCTCTGATGCCAAGGGGCTTTTTACAGGAAGTTATAGCGAGAAAACCAAAGTCTTGAACTACAAAATAGAATTCTGGGGATTAAGTCCTAAAGCGATAGAAGTAAGGAAAGGTCCCCGCGGAACAAATGGAATGCCTGTTTACGAACTGCCAAAGAAATCGGTGGATAAGTACGAATCCGGGCAGCAGGGCCAGAAGATTCTGACAGCCTTGCAGGAGAGGGATCTTATTAAAGGCAACTGGTTTATCGTAATTTGTACTGAGAATTTTCCTGCGCAGGAAATTAGAGGGCAAATAACTTTAAAGAGTGAGTAATCTGAATTATTTTAGACAACTACTCTTTCTTCCATGGTAATAGAACCTGCGGGACATAATAATAGTGATGACGAGATCTTGCCGCTCATCAGGGGCGGAGATAAGCTGGTCTACGAGCTGTTTTACAAAAAGCAATACAAGAGCCTGCATATGCTAGCCTTTAGTTATGTAAGAAGACATGAAATTGCAGAGGAGATTGTAAACGACGTTTTTATTAACATTTGGAACAAAGCTTCTGAGCTGGAGATCAATCAGTCCTTTAAGAACTATATTGTTCGATCAGTGGTAAATGCCTCTATAAACTTTTTGAAAAAAGAAAAGGTGTATGCAGATAAACAGGAGAAATATACCAGATGGACCGAAAATATGTTGGATGTAGAGGAGAATATAGAAGAAAAGGAGTTGATCTTCCTTCGGCTGGAAAAGGCTCTGGAACTCCTTCCTCCTCAATGTAAGAAAGTGATGATGATGAGCCGTTTTGAAAAGCTGAAGCAGCAGGAGATCGCAGATCGGTTGAACATCTCTATAAAGACGGTTAAGAATCATTTGACCTACGGTTTTTCAAAGATCAGAGATATCCTGGCAGCAGATGGAATTGTGTTTGATTTAACCGCCGCCGTATTGATTGTATTCTCATTAATAATGTAATATCCATGGAAATGCAAAATAATTTTAATGAATATGCCTTTTCTCTCATTATTGATGAGTTTGAAGGTACTATATCTGAAGATCAGAAGAAGGAATTGCAGGCCTGGAGACAAGCCGCCGCGGGGAATGAAAAGATCTACCAGGAGTTTTACACTATAAAATCTGAGATAGACTTGCTTGCCGAATATAAGGGCATAGACATAGAAGCTTCCTGGACTAAGGTTAACCAGGGTTTGGATACCAAGGGGTTCAGCTTGAGGACAGCTTCTGTAGAAAGATCAGAGTTAACTATTGCAGCACCTGGAAAGAATTATAAATGGATTTACGGACTTGCTGCTTCAATTCTGCTTGTTATTGGCCTTTGGGTATTCCGACCAGCCAGAGTGGATCATCTTGAGACAGCAGCAGGTGAACATAAAAGAATGGAGCTTCCCGATGGTTCCTGGGTAGCTTTAAATGAAGGAACAGTAATTGAGTACGACAGTCTTAACTTCAGCAATAAGCGAGAATTAACCCTTGTTAAGGGGGAGGCCTTTTTTAAGGTGATCCATAATCATGAAAAACCCTTCTTGGTAAGAACAGATCAGGCAACCATTCAAGACCTTGGAACAGAATTCCTGGTTACTAAAGCTAAAGGTTCTGTGAAGGTGCTGGTTAGTTCGGGAACAGTTGCTTTAAAAGCACTGGCTACCGGAGAGTCAAAGATAATCTCAGCAGGTTATTTTGGAATGTATGTCAGTAACGAAGGCGTTTTAACCGAAAAGGCAGATACAGGAGCCCGTCGGATGGACTGGCTTAATAAGCAGTTAAGCTTTGTAAATACAGACTTGAACGAAATCGTGGATAAGTTGAAAAAGGTTTACGGTAAGGAAATAATAATAAAAGACAGTTCTTTGAAGCATCGGAAATTAACTGCACCCCTCGCTTATCAAACCGTAGATAGCGCACTTTCTGTTATTGCTGCATCCTTGCAGGTGAAGGTAGTCCAGTCAGGCTCTGGCTTTGTTATCTCTAAATAATTTGGCAAAATCTTGTACTACTCATAATTTTGTGATATTATAGCCTGTTAACACCATCTCCAAGGGGTAACAGGTATGTTGTTTAGGAAACTCTTGATAGGTTTTTTCTTCCTGATAGTTTCATTAAGTGCTAAGAGCCAGGTTCAGGCTTCCTTAGCAAATCCTCTTACTATATCGTTCAATAATAAATCGCTCTCAGACGCTTTACTGGAGATTCAGATTAGAAGCAATGTTAATGTCGCTTTTGATCCGGGCATCATCCCTTCTAATGTTGTAATAACCCGAAGTTTCACTAATATTAAGGTGGCAGATATCCTGGCAGTTGTGTTACTTCAAGGAAATCTCACTTATACTGTTATAGCTAACCGCGTTGTTGTAGTAAGAAGAAAGATCCAGAGTTATACTATTGATGGGTATGTAAGCGATGAAGAATCGGGAGAACCACTGATCGCTGCTGGAATTTATCTTCCAGAACTTAAGATATCTACTCTGACTAACCAATATGGATTCTATTCTCTTACTGTTCCTGCAGGTACTTACGAACTGATTATTTCTCATCTGGAACACCAGGGGCTAAAGGAAGTTCTGCAAGTTGAAGCGGATAAAAGAACATCTTTTTTGTTGCCCATAAAGCATAATAAATTAAAGGAGGTGGTGGTGGGGCCTAATCTCAAACCTGATTCCTTAACGGTTAATCAGGGGATCTGGAATATAAGTCACGAGCAGCTTAAACAGCATGCCTATTATGCAGGAGAGGTGGATGTGATTAAAGCATTGCAAATGCAAAATGGTGTGAAGGCCTTAACAGAAGGGAGTTCTGCCTTATTTGTAAGAGGAGGGAATATAGATCAGAATCTAATCATGCTGGACGAGGCTATGATCTATAATCCATCTCATTTGTTTGGCCTGGTATCCGTTTTTAATCCCGATGCCATAAAGAATGTTCAATTATATAAAGACTTCATGCCTGCTTCTTTTGGGGGGCGTCTTTCTTCAGTTTTAGACAGTCGGATGGCGGATGGAAATAATAAGGAGTTCCACGTTAAAGGAGGAGTAAGTTTGTTGTCATTACGTGCGGCAGCGGAAGGACCTTTGATCCGGGATAAAGGATCATTTTTACTTACATTCAGACGAAGTCTGATTGATCTGATCAATAAAGATTACCGACTCATCAATCCTAACTCTACTTACTATGATGTAAATCTGAAATTAAATATGCAGTTAAGTCAGAATAACAAAGTATTTTATTCTTTTTACGGAGGGAAGGATGATCTTTTTTCGAATAACTCCTTTGGTAATCGTTGGGGTAATCTTACATCAACTTTTCGCTGGAACCATGTTTTTAACTCCCGCTTGTTTTTTAATTTGTCCGCCATCTACAGCGATTATAAAAATACCCTTGACCTCAATTCGGATACTCTTGCTGAGAAAAAGCAGTGGCAAACAGGAGTAAAGGATAAGACACTTAAGGGAGATTTTACTTATTACCGGAACCCCTTACATGAGATCAGATTTGGAGGAATTATTACACGACATCACTTTACTCCTGGACATATTATTAATTCTGTTTTTCTTGAAAATAATATTCCTTCTAATAAATCCTGGGAGTTTGGCGGCTACCTCTCCAATAAGTACTCCTTTAATGATATAGTTACAACGGTTATTGGGTTGCGACTATCCGCCTTTCAGAATGCTGAGGAAAAATTGGGAGTTTATGACGAAAATGAAAATCTGATAACAGCCCGGGAGAGGAGTTTTTATTCTGGATTGGAGCCCAGAGTTAATCTATCTGTGAAGCTAAAACCCAATCATTTTACGCACTTTACCTATAACCGGAATTTTCAATTCCTCCAGCTTATTCAGAATAACGAGCTCGCTTTCTCATCGCTTGAGACCTGGCTTCCGGTGTCAAGGAAAATCAAACCTCAGAATTCTCATCATCTTTCCCTGGGCTATAGTTATCAACCATCAGATTACTCGATCAGGCTTAATGCCTTTTACAAGAAGTTAAATAACCAGTTGGAGTTAGAAGAGCATGCACAGATAATTCAAAATTCAATGATCCGGGATTTCCTCCTGCAGGGAAGGGCAAAGACCTATGGGGTAGAGGCAGGCTTCAGCAGACATGTGGGTAAGCTAAACGGAAGTCTGGGCTATACTTACTCGCGTGCTATCAGAGATTTTAATAGAATTAATGGGGGATCCAGGTTTCCAGCTAATTATGATATCCCACATGATTTTAAAACTAGTCTTAGCTATGCTTTCAGGGATAATCTGCGTCTAAATACCTTTTTTACCCTGGCCTCAGGCAGACCTTCAACACTACCCGTGGGGTTTTATTATCATGATGGTACCCAGGTTCCAATATACGAAGACAAGAATGCTTCTCGTTTTCCTACTTTTCACCGGATGGATTTTTCTTTTCAATATACCATTCCGGCTGGTGCTCCGGCTGGTCGTTTCTGGAAACATTCGTTTACAGGGGGCGTATATAATGTCTATAATAGGAGGAATCCCTTATATTACAGGATTTCACAAGCAACAACTACAAGCAGTTTAGGTATAGTAAATTCATCAACGCGTTTATTGCCTTGGATCGCCTATTCATTTGTCTTTTAACATGAAGAATCTAACCTGGATACTTGTTGTGTTTTTATTTTTTCTCGTTCTTGCCTGCTCAAAAGAGAACGTAGAGGAGGCTCATTTCGATAAAAGGAAGTATAACTATGATTTGATCATTGAGGGTGGAATTAATACCATGCAGCGTCAGCAGTATATCCGGTTAAACAAACCTTCATTCAATGCCGATTCTCTTCCGAAAGCAATTGATGATGCTGTAGTTCTGGTTAATGACGGGCAAAAAGATATACCTTTTAAAATTACTTCCACTCCTGGTGTTTATTCCGGAAACATAATCCAAAATCAAAGATATAACCAAGCCTATAAATTGATCGTAAGGTACAACGGCAAAGAGTATACGGCAATTGATTCTCTGATTCAGGTTGTTAATATAATTGACGATTTCATTCCTCTCAGTATCCTCCGTTATCCTGATAAAAGTCTTGAATTAAACATTCCCAAGCACACCTTTGGTTTTAATAGTTCAGCAAAATGGTTTATCGCTTATAAAAACCCGGGACTTTGGAACGCAAGTAAATTTGACAGCCTCAGTTATTCTTATACGCATTCTTTTGGTGCACCTAATTCCATTTATCCCCTGCTTAATCAGAAAAGACAAGAGAAGATAGGTTTAGATGATTTCGTTACGCTTTATAAGTTTTCTTTATCGTCCGGGTATTCCAAATACCTTTACTCCGTGTTTTTGGAAACAGATTGGAGAGGAATTTTTTCAAGTGCGCCAGGAGTAATAAAAGGCAATGTGAGCAATGGTGCTCTGGGATATTTCTACGTTACCGATGTAGATGTCAGAAGGTACAAGGTAAGCGAGCTGATACAGTAGGGTTAAGAAAAAAGCCTCCCGGGGGAGGCTTTTGCTTGATTATGTGTTAAAGATTTTTAAAAAGCATAACCAACAGAGAATGACCAAACCCTGTTAGTTTGCTTCATATCTCTACCAGTATTTTCTGGTCTTAGGTCATTGATACCTAAACCATAACCTGCACCAATATTAAAACCATTGGCTAATTGAAATCCTCCTATAAAGTTGAATCCCATGTCGAATGATTTCAGGTCTTTACCAACTTTATCACCGAACTTAACATCACTGGTAGTTTCGTTTCCGTTAGCTTTATTCTCAATCTTATTTTGTCCTGCAATTCCGTAAGCAGCATAAGGTCCGGCACCTACGAAGAAGTTAGTTCCAGAACTTGTTATTGGTAATTTAGCTACCAAGTTAAGAGGAACCTCGATCCACATTGTGCTTTGTTTGTATTCGTTAGTTCCATCATCTGCGAACTCACCACCTTTTCCCTGTAATGACACTCCCGGTTGGAACGAGAAATTGCTTCCGAGAGGAAGATCTCCGTAACCGGTAACATGGAAGTTCGTGATGGTATTTGTTTCAGGATTTTCGCCTTCGTCTACATGGAAGCTGTATCTTGGAATGTTAACCCCCGCTTTTAATCCCCATTTAGGGCCCATATTCGTAGTTGAAGTTGAACTTGTTTGAGCGAAAGTAGCTGTTCCAGCCAGGAATGCTACTGCAAGTAGAGCTATTTTTTTCATTTTTGTTTCCATTTTTGATTTAACAATCGTGTGTTTTTATTGCGGATTCTTCAAAAAGGGAGCCGAAATGACTGATGAAAATTGAAATATTTGAAACAGAGCAGCTTAAGTTGATAAAAATCTCTTCTTGTTTGCTATCTCTTCTTATGGTTTGGTTTGTGTTTTGTCTACTATCCCCTACAAATTGTACCATAAACTATAGGTTGGTTGCAGAAAAAGTGTCCCCCTGGTTGATATCTCCCGTTTCAAAACCTTTCTTGAACCAGCGAATTCGCTGTGCGGAAGTGCCGTGGGTAAAAGCGTCTGGTACCACATATCCTTGAGCTTCTTGTTGCAGCTTGTCATCTCCGATAGCATTTGCGGCATTAAGAGCTTCCTCTATATCTCCTTCTTCAAGTATGTTTTTACTCTGCTGCGCATGGTGCGCCCATACCCCGGCAAGGAAGTCGGCCTGAAGTTCGAGCCTTACAGAAAGCTTATTGTATTCTTCTTTACTTAGGCGACTACGCAGTTGATCCACCTTGCCGCTGGTCCCTAGTAAGTTTTGGATGTGATGTCCAACCTCGTGAGCTACCACATAGGCCATAGCAAAATCGCCGGGAGCGTTGAAACGATTTTTAAGTTCATCATAAAAAGCCAGATCAATGTATAGCTTTTCGTCTCCCGGGCAATAAAAGGGACCAGTTGCTGAGCTTGCAGAACCGCAGGCTGAGCTTACTGAGTTGCTAAAAAGTACCAGCGTCGGCTTCTGATAAGTTTGACCGGAAGCCCTGAAAAGAGAATCCCATACATCTTCCGTGTCCCCCAAAACAACAGCAACAAAGTGCCCTGCCTCGTCATTCTCCCTGGAAGTGCTAAGAGGGGCGTCTGTTTGCTCCTGCTGCCCACCACCCTGTTGGGTAAGTCCTATTAATTCCAAAGGGTTTTGTCCTGTTAATACAGAAAAGATCAAGGCTATGATAGCTGTGAGCCCACCGCCTACGGCCAGTCCGCCACCTCCTGATCTTCTGTCTTCAATATTTCCACTTTCTTTACGTCCTATCCAGCGCATAAGTATATCTGATTATATTTAAATTACAGAAGGAACAGACGCATTAAATGCTTTGTTTGAAGGTGCTTAAATTCAAAAATGAATTTAGTAAGGCTCTTTAATGAAGGAAGATAAGTCTGTCTCGGACTTCTTTGTGGGACTAGGATTTAATTATACTTTCACAAAAATTCTTGTTTCATTGCTTGGTTCACAGATATATAGTCGAATTGTTTTAGAAAATCGAAAAAAAGTAGTTAATTTTACCTAATAAATAAAAGCCCTGAGTTTGGAAAGTTCAATTTCTATTGTTGCCGCAAGTGATAATCACTATGCCCTTCTTCTTGCAGCATTAATTAAATCAGTTGAAGTGAATCATAAGACGAATGAGAAACTCGACTTTTATATAATTGATGACGGGATTTCAAAGCGAAATAAGACCAGGATTCAGGCGTCAATAAATCCTAATACCACCACCTTACACTGGCACCCAAGCAAAGGTGTAGTTCCTGAAAATGTAAAGATCCCTGTGGATCATACAGCCTTTCCCTTAACCACATATCTCCGACTTTTCGGTCCTCATATTGTTCCTCAATCTGTAAAGAAAATTCTTTACCTTGATGTGGATATGATTGTACAGGAGGATATTTCGAAACTTTGGAATGTTGATATCGGAGATGCTCTGATAGGAGCTGTTCAGGATATTGGAAAGATCGTAAGCTGTGATTGGGGAGGAGTGCCGAACTGGAAAGAACTTGGTATGGATCCCGAGGCAAAGTACTTTAACGCCGGATTATTAGTTGTCAATACGGAAACGTGGCGTAAAAAGGGCACAACGAATAAAGTTCTGCAGGCGATGTACGACAATATGAAGCATGTAAATTTCGCAGATCAGTACGGACTTAACGTAGCTTTGTATAACCAGTGGGCTGAATTAGACCCGAGATGGAACTGGTTTGCCAATGATGCATGTGAAAACCCATTTATCATTCATTTCTTAGATATAAAACCTATCTTTAAAAATTACCGCTCTCAGCAAAGTTTTAAAGATGAATTCTATAAGTACCTGAACCAAACAGCCTGGAAAGGCCATAAACCGGTTAGCGGATATAACCGTCTGATGAGAAAGGCCGCAAACAAAATAAAGAAAAGGATCTTGAAGATTTTTAGCTAAGAAAGATGTACTTTAACTCAGTAACGCTTTTAATTACGCATTATAACCGAAGCTTATCACTCGAACGCCTGCTCCGCTCGTTTACGAAATTGGACTGCCAGTTTGAAGACATTGTTGTTTCAGATGATGGCAGTAAGCCTGAACATATTAATTATATTCAAAAATTACAGGAGCAGTTTTCTTTTCGTCTGATAACTACCCCGGTTAATAAAGGGCTTGGAAATAATATAAATAAAGGGCAGGACGCGGTTAACACTCCTTATACACTTTATGTACAGGAAGACTTTGTTCCTAAACCTTTGTTTAAAACGAAATTTGCAGAAGCGCTTTCCGCTTTAGAGGAAGATCAACAGTTTGATATGGTCAGGTTTTACGCCTATTTCAAGTATCCATATCTCAAACCTTATAAACATGGCTTTTCAGAGATGATATTTAATGCTATGCCCTGGGCCTGGGGATATAAGAAGTTCTACTATTATAGCGATCACCCTCATCTCAGACGCAGTAACTTCTTTCACAAATTTGGACGTTACCACGAAGGCATCAAGGTGGAAAGGACGGAGTATAAAATGATGTTCTCTTTTTTACAGAAAAAAGGAAAAGCTTTATTCTATGAGAATTATCAGGATCTTTTCGATCAGGTCAACACCTCCAATGAACCAAGTACTGTAACCAGGAATAAGTGGCGGGAAAGCGGTAATCCGCTGGTTTTGATGATGAGGGAAATGTACAGATTGTTAAGGTTTAATTTCGACTTGCATTTTACTCCTTCCACCAGCAATAAACAAGCTAAGGGCTTAGATAATAAAGGGGTTAAAGACGATGACGAGTTCCCACCCAAAGGGTTTGTTGTAGTCTGATAAAATATTTTAACTAAAGTATAACGTTTCAGTTCAACCTGCCGTATAAGTGATGGAACAACGGAGAGGATGGAAAATGGGTAACATTATACATATTTAGAATTTCACATTTAACTTGTGTCGTTAGTTATTATTCAAGATAATGAGTAGCAGTTATTACTTTAAGGGAATTACTTTATTAATTACTCATTATAATAGGAGTAAATCGCTCGAGAGGCTTTTAAGATCATTTAAAGACCAGGGGTATCAGTTTGAAGACATCGTAGTTTCAGATGATGGCAGTAAAATTGAACACATGTCATGCCTTCTTAGTTTGCAGAAGGATTACAGCTTCAATTTAGTGACTACTCCTGAAAATAAGGGATTAGGGAACAATATTAACAAAGGGCAGGAAGCTGTTAAAACACCTTATACCCTTTATGTACAGGAAGATTTTGTTCCGAAGGCACTTTTCCTTGAGAAATTGAAATTTTCACATGAGTTTATGGAAACTCATCCCGAGTTCGATATGGTCAGGTACTATGCCTATTTTAAATATCCATCATTGAAGCCTTTTGGCAACGGCTTCTCAGAAATGGTATTTAATTGGTGGAGTGTAACAGGTACATATCGCAAGTTTTATTACTATAGCGATCATCCACATTTAAGAAGAAGTAACTTCCTCACTAAATTTGGAAGATATTGTGAAGGTGTTAAAGGAGATGTGACAGAATACCGGATGATGATGGCATTCCTGAAGAATAAAGGTAAAGCTTTATTTTATGAAGATTACAACGATTTATTTGATCAGGTTAACTCATCTACCGAGCCGTCAACAATGAAAAGGAATTTTTGGAGAGAAAGTAATAGCTGGGCAATAAGTGCTTTAAGACACCTTTACCGGCATTTACGCTTCAATTACGATTATCATTTTTAGCTTAATATTTACAGAAGCAGGAAGGCTTACCTTTCAAGCTTTATTTGAATTAATATGTTTGAAAAAATACTGAACAAGATATTTAGTTTGATTGTCTTTCTACGTCATCGGGAGGTTCCTGCAGAACTTAAATATTTTGTAAGAGACACGTATCATTGCCGCTTCAGACAAGTCAAGTATTTCTTCAAAGATTACCTATTCAAAAAGCCTTATAAAGTTGTTGCTTTTCAGGGTGAATTTGCCCCTGAGCTTCAATTTGCCCTTCCCTTCGCCTACTGGCACTACAAGAACGGAACCCTGAAGAAAACGGTGGCATCCAAATATACGAAGGAGCTTTATTTCTTTTCTCCAGATCATCAGGAGCAATTTGACACCAGGACCAATGAGGGTAATTATGATTTCGAGATCCCACGGATTTTATATAGTCATGATTATGATATGAGTAAGTGGGAGCCGGTGCCGCTTAAGGAGGTTTATGCGAATGATGTATACAAGTTCGAAAAACCAATCCTGATGATTGCCAACCGTTATAACATGGAATGGGATGGCCCTCCAATCAGCTTTTTCAGTATCGAGGTATTAGATAAGATTATAAGAAGCCTTAAGGATAAGTATACGATTATTTATAACCGGCCAAGGCCCCAAAATATCACCATGGATAATAGTGATATTTATGAGCTAAATGATTATGAATGGATTCAGCAAGAGTTTCCGGAAGTTATCCTGATGGAAGATCTGTTCAAGGAGAACAAAGCCCGAGCGAGGAATTTCAATCATTTACAGCTCATGGTCTATGCTAATGCCAGTAAGTTCCTTTCTATTCATGGAGGTACTGCAACATTAGCCAGCTATTTTGGAGGATCAAATATTATCCTTTCCAAGCAAGGCCCGGAACATTACTTCAATTGTTACCAAAAGTTATATCCTCAATTTTCAAACGCTGCCATCTACCATGCGAAAAACGACGAACAGTTGATTAGCTATGTACAACAACATTATATATAGTTATTAAACCGAAATCTCATTAACGCGATCATGGCAAAAGACCAATATTGGCTCAAATCGGGCTTAATTAATATAATCCAAAATTTCTCGGGAACACTTATAAACCTGGCTACTTTTTATCTGCTGGTTAGATTATTAAGTAAGCACGAGTTTGGGGTGTGGGGATTGTATCTTCAGGCGGTAACCATACAGGAGATCGTGAGGAATGGTTTGATTCAAAGCGCACTCATTAAGTTTATTTCCGGGGCTAAACAGGAAGAACATTCAAAGATCGTTTCAGCTTCAGTGACTATCAGCGGTACCATAACTGTTTTCTGTGTACTGTTAAATCTAATTTTTGCCGGCTATCTTGCTGAGAAGCTGAAAGCTCCTGAACTGGAGCCTATGTTCAGATTATATAATATCACCTTTTTATTATCCGGTGTACTAACACAATTGAATTGTATAGAGCAAGCCAATCTTTCTTACAAAGGGGTTTTTGCAAGCAATCTTGTTCGTTCTACGATCCTTCTGCTGTTCATTGCTGTAAACTTTACTTTTAAGTTCACTACTGACCTGATCTCTCTGGTTTATGTTCAGATGATCTGTGCCGTGGCTAGTATTGGAGTCGCCTGGTACTTCGTTCGCGGATATTTAAACTTCAGCTACGTATTCAATTTAGAGTGGATTAAGAAGATATTTAATTTCGGAAAGTTTTCTTTCGCTACAAACATAAGTTCTATCCTTTCAGGCACTATTGATCAATGGATGCTTGCTGGTATTATTTCTCCTGCAGCTTCCGGGGCGTTTAATATTGCAGTTCGTATCACCAACCTGGTAGACATACCTACCAATGCTATCGCAACGATCGTTTTTCCTCAAAGCGCAAAGCGAATTGAAACCGAGGGGAGGGATGCTGTTAAATACTTATATGAAAAATCAGTAGGAGCGCTGCTGGCTATTGTAATGCCAGCCTTGATCTTCCTGTATCTTTTCAACAGTATAATTATAGAATTGCTGGCTGGCGATAAATATAACGACTCAGTTCCCATCTTAAACATAACCCTGTTGTATTGTATTTTCGGTTGCTTTGGCAGGCAATCAGGAGTGATCTTAGATTCGATAGGAAAAACACGCACGACATTTTTCATAGTGTTGTTCAATACCTGTCTTATCCTTGTATTAAATTATTTTTTCATCCGCGAATTCGGAGTTTTAGGTGCAGCTTATGCAACTTTGATATGTAATATTGTAGGCTTCATTATTGCACAGGCAATCTTGTACCGGGAGCTAAAGGTCAATGCCTTGAATTCTTTTGCCTATGCGATCAAGTTTTATCCCGAGTTTATTAATAAGTATCTCTTAAAGAAGTAAAGTGTATGGTTGGCGTTTATTTTAAAGGAAGGCTAGGAAATCAATTGTTTCAGTACGTTTACCTACTGTACCTTAAGTCCAATCATAAGGATAAGGTATTCTTCTTTCCGAATCCTCATCATGCTAAGATTGCCAAGTATTTCGATCTTGGGTTCTATCATAATCTAACCCTTGATTCTAAGCTCTACTCGGCTTTTACCAGGGTCATCCCCAAGGTGATTAATTTCAAACCTGTGTATATTGAAAACTTATTTCATCCCCGGGAACGGGTGGTGGAGAATTTCACTATGCATTATGGCTATTTTCAATCAGACTGGTATCTAAAAAGGATCTCTGGAGGGTTAAATATTAAAGTCAAGGACAAATACAGGAACGCTTTCTTTCAACAGTTTGGCGATCTATACAGGAATAATAAAACCATCGCAGTCCATATTCGCCGTACAGATTACATGAACTACCAGAAAAGGGATATTTCTTTGCCTGGAGAGTATTTTGTGGAAAGGCTAAAGCACATCAAAGACATCGATAGCTATAAAGTGATCTTTGTTAGTGATGATGTTCCTTTTGTAAAAAGCTTGTTCCCTCTTAAACCGAATTACATTTTCTCTGAGAACGACGAGATAACAGACTTTCAAATCATTCAGAACGCTGATATCGCTATTATATCAAATAGTACTTTTGCCTGGTGGGCGGCATATCTGTCACCTAAGAAAAATACGGTGTATGCTCCTAAGAACTGGATGGCTTTTCGTATAGGAGCTGAGCATCCTAAAGGTATTATGACGGATAAATTTATCTGGTGCGACGTATTTGAAAAATCTTCAGATTCAGGTTCGCAGGTAGAGGAAAAATAGGTCTGCAGTTCCGGATAAAAAAGCTAAGGCCTAGGCCAAAGCTTTATATATTTCCAATGTTTCATTGATGGATTTTTCGATAGGAAAATCCATTAATCGTTTTAAGCCATTTTGAACCAGCTGGCTTCTCAAAGAAGAATCATGCAGCAGCATTTCCACCTTCGCTACCAGATCCTCTGTTTCAAGCGCTTTAAATAGTAATACGGCATCTCCTCCAATCTCCTTAAAGCAATCAATATCGCTGGCGATAATGGGGCATTCTGCTTTAAACGCTTCCAATAGCGGAAGTCCAAATCCTTCACAGAGGGAAGGGTACACAAACACAAAGGCGTTCTTGTACAGATAGTTTAGTTGTTCGTCGCTAACATTAACATGTTGTACCTTGCTTTGCAAATTATTACGGTGTAATAGCTCTGCATCTGCTATCCCAATAGCCCCACCTCCGGTAAGTACAACCTTCAAATCAGGGTACTTCTGCGAAAGGATCTTAAATGCTTCAATAAATAAATAGAAATTTTTATATCCTCCGCGATCTCCGACAAAGAGGAGGTATTGTTCAGGGAGATTATTTACCGGTGTAGTAAGTAGTGGGGTAGTGGTTTCAATCCCGTGATAAACGATGCTTATCTTGGATGGGTCAACATTAGAGAATTTCAAAAGATCATCCTTGGTTGTTTCCGAAATGGCAATGATCTTATCAGCCCTCTCTATATTCAACCTTTTTTCATGAGTTAAGGGATCCTGGGCCCAAAAGTATTCAGGAAGTCTTTCGTGAGTCATGTCGTGAACAGTCACAACTACAGGCTTTTTAACTTTATCTATAAAGTATTTGTCGTAGTACGTGGGATGAAAAACATCAAAGTTGGATTTCTTTAAAAGTTGTTCACAATAGAATTTATTCAGCTTATATGCTACAGAAGGATTGGAAACCTTAGGTCCGAGAAAGTTTAGAGGAAGTTTTTCCTGCTGTATATAATGGCAATTGCTGGTTAAAACCCCTAAATCATACCCGTAATCTGAAGTTTTCTTAATTGAGTTAATAATATTAGCAAAATACCGGCTGATCCCTCCGTAGCGCTGTGTGGTGAATTTTTGATGATCAAACAGTACTTTAATAGACATGATAAATATTTTTAAGATCTTGAGACGTTCGTTTTACGAGATAAGTGGCTAAAAGTTCGGAAAAGCCTTTTAGTCTATTGTCCCAGGTGTTTTCTTCAGCAATTTTTAGTCTTCGTTCAATCTGCATTGCTTCGTTAGCCTGCAATTCTTTTTTAATTGCCGCTGTAAATGAGGCGCTGTCTGCACAATACTCAACTACATCTTGCGTGAACTCCTTTAGGTCCGGGTTAAAGTCGGTTGCCACCACTGGTTTTCCTGCACCGAGGTATTCAAACAGTTTAAGTGGGAAGATAGTAGCACTCACGTCGTCCTTCTTGAAAGGGATCATGGCAATATCAAAACCCTTAATGATCGAAGGCATAAGGTCGTAAGGCTGCCTTCCAATTAAATGAATATTGGGGGTTTTATAAAACCAATCAGGTATAAATTCAGGAGACACCGGGCCCACAAATACAAAGTTTTTATCGGGGTTTGCTTTAGCCACTTCCTGTATTAGAGGAAAATCCATTCTGCGTTCTACATTGCCGAAATACCCAATTCTCGGCGATGGAATAGCGTCTACTTGAGGATGGACCTTCAGGTTCTCATCCAGTGCTTTGCTGCTATGACTTATATCTGCAGCATTGGCCACAAAATAAGTAGAAGGGTTTACTTCTTTTTTCTCCCTGAAAAGCTGCTTACTTGTACAAACTACAAGATCACTCTTTTTAACTACTATGGGCTCTGAAGTTGTTCCGTGTTTCAGGTCAAAATCAATAATAAGCGGATCAACGCACTGGTATACCGATAGTGCAGGCTTCGTAAGGTCTGCAATATTAGGATAGTGGAAGTTGAAGGAGTTTATATAGATGAACTCTTTAACCCCCTGTTGCTTGTTGATCTTTTTTATGCGCTCTGCAATGATAGCCTCATTGATCTTCAATATCTGACGATAAATAAAGCCCTCCGGAAGAAAGTTGATCGAAAGGAGGGGAGGAGTGATAACTATCTTTAAATTGGGAATAGAGGTGCTCAGCAAACCATCAGAGGAAGATTTGAAGTAATCCTTCCTCCGGTTGAAGCTTTCCTGTCCTTTCTCCCTGAAGTAATCCTTCCAGGTATAGGGATTCTCTATATAATAAACCTTATTATTTTTCGCCAGATACTTGGCGACAGTATAACTGGTAGACTCGTAGGGACCGTCGAACTTCGCAGTGCCCAGAATAAAAATATGTTTATTCTCTAAGGCCATTGATGCTAAACTCTTTCCCAGGTTTTTGTCTCGAAATTATACTTCTTCACCACTTTCGCCGGATTGCCAACAGCTACTGAGTAATCAGGAATGCTCTTGGTGACCACACTTCCAGCTCCAACAACCGAATGCTTTCCAATAGTAACACCAGCGGTAATAACACTATTAGCTCCAATCCATACGTTATCTGAGATAACAATCGGTTTAGTACTCACCTTCTGTTCACTTGGTGGCATGCTTACATCTTCATACCCATGGTTCAATCCCGACACAACAATATTCTGGGCAAACATGGTATTGTTTCCGATCGTAACTGGTCCGATGATCACATTACCTATACCAATAATAGTTTTTTGTCCGATGATCACATCTCCGACTCCATTATTAACTGTCGCAAATTCTTCTACCGTGGAGTATGCTCCCAGCTGAAAATCATTAAAAGGAAGGATATCCATCCGGGTATTATAGCGCACTTTAGATCCTTTTCCTCTTTTGTGTTTTAGTGGATTAAGAAATAGTTTTACCCAAAGCCTGGGGCTGTATTCATTTTTTGGAATAAGCAGGCGATGCACGAATTTCTTTAAAGCAGGATTGCTTTTAATTTTTTCAGTAACCGACATAGAATGATTATTGGCGAAGCATCAATACTTTCTTAGCTGGCTCGTTGGTGATTCCCCTTTTCTCCAGATCGAGCCTTCTAGTGACATTAATAAGGGCAATATACAGATAAATATAGATACTGGTAGGAAATTGCACCAGCGCCTCCTGCGGGTAATTTCCGAAGTTTATCGCAAAAACAACCAGTACCATTGCGAGACAATAGTTTTTCAACTCGGGGTCCTGGATTAGAAAATAGTTCTTAATACCCTCCTTCAGTACAATGAACATCATCGTACAGAACAGGATAAGGCCAATAGAACCCATCTCTACCGCAACCCGCACGTACCCACTATCGGGAGGGAAACCTGCGATTTCGGTACCAGGCGCATATTTTACTCCGGAAGCGCCGGATCCTCCAAGTCCACCACCTAAAGGGTGCTTAAGTATATAGGGCTGAATCCGCTTCTGGTTCATTTTTCTAACGTTGAAAGATGCATCGTCGGAAGGTTTGAAGGCCGACTGGAAACGATAAAGCGTAACGTTCGAAGTTGGAACGTTTATCAATGCCAGAAAGAATACTGCGCCGATAGACCCATAAAGAAGTGTCGACTTACTGATATTCATTGCCAGATACAATGCCAGGGCTGCAGGAATCAGTACATAGGCACCCCTGGTTCCTGAGTAAAGCATTGCTGAAATGAAGAAAGCTCCCATCAGACCATATCCAATACGAGTATTCCTCTTATAAGGCCCGATTACCCTTGCAAAACAGAATAAGGTACTGGCTACCATGTTATAGGAGAAAGCTACGGGATCAGAGAAAATGGAAAATTTACGCCATTGTCCGTTAATAAACAGCAGTAGCATTACCAAGGGGTCGTTGAGCTCTTCCTGCTCGAAATCAAAGAATCCGAAGTATTCCTGCTTAGTAGCATACAGTGCCGCAAACATTGATACGCACATCCAGACCGTAAAAATGATCCGAATGAACTCAATTCTTCTGATGTTATAAACGAAGATAAAATAGGTAAGGGTAAAGATACCTACCGAGCGTACGGTATAAAGCCAGGCAACTCGCGAACCTGCCCATGGATTGCCCACCTGAAGGATATTATAAGAAAACCAGATTAGGATGATCATGGAGATCGGCCCTTTGAATATTTTCCAGTTCTTCTCGTATTTCTGTTTTAAAAAAAAGCCTGCAAAGAGGAGGTACACCAGGCTGTCCATAATGGTTCCCAAAGGATAGCCCTTGATCAGTCGCAATAAGAACATGATAAAGTAAGCCATGATCAGGAGTACGATCACCCCGAATTCGGGAATGGCAATTACGGCCAGTACTGTCGGGATGGCTATCATCACAGCAATCAGCAGTAAACCTATCGATGATCCTTTAGATACCACAATGAAGGAAATTCCAGCGCCTCCAAGCAAAAGCATCAGGATCCCTAGGGGCCAGCCATACTGAATGAACAGGTCTTTTAACTTGTTAGATTTCTCCTGTTTCTGATAAAATATATCAGGTTTCCCAGCAGGACGTACATAAGTGGTATCTGGGTTGGTTCGCATTAAAGAAACAGGATTTTAATGAACCAGATATAAGTAGTACCTGCAGCTAAAATTATTGCAAGTATGTACTGCAACTTGTTCTCATCCGGGATCTTATTAAACTTATCTTTTAGTTCAGGAAGGATTTTCATGATGCTTAAACTTTCTGTTCCTCAAGTGTTTTTTCTATTTCGGTTTCTGTATGAAAATGCTGAGTGGAAACCGACCGTTTATTGGCTCTGAATATATTAGCCAGGGAGATCAATTGGAAGAATACGAATTTAGGTATTCCTGCAAGAGAACTGTATATCCTTGGATCGGTATGAGAACGCTTCAGCGAAATAATAAAACCTGTAACGAAAGCGATAAATCCCCCTGCCCATAAAATCGCCATCATAGGGTCGATAAAGATATCGGCAAACATCATAAGTAATCCAAGGATCAGGAAGATAAACAAAGGAGGTCGTAATAACACGATACCAAACAAGATCTGGTTCCAACTGAAGTTAGCAATGCCTTTAAATATTAGGGTGAAACCAAACCGGAAGTATTTAAACCAGGTATTGATCCATCGTGCCCGTTGATTGACCAACTGATCCGAACGGGAAGTTTTCTCATCAAAAACGATAGCGTCGGGTACAAAAGCGATGCGCTTATTCCTTTTCACGATCTCCGACTGTAAGATCTTATCGAAGCCTGCTCCCACAATGTCCTTCTGCTCCAGGCACTCACGGTATAAGGCAACAGTAAAGGCCATCCCTGAACCCGCTAAAGTTGCAGAAGAGCCAGCGTCAAACAACTGCTTACCATCGTAATAATGATAATAAATATCTCGGGCTCCGTCCAGGCGTGCATAAGTAGTATCAAGGTTCTTAGCCTCCCTGATTCCCTGTACTGCCTCAAATCCCTGATCAAAGTATACGTTCAGGTTGTTCAGGTACTCCGGTTCAACCAGGTTGTCACTATCAATAATGGTCAGTCGCTCATGAGCCCTTCTGAAATTCCTGATAGCATAGAAGTGAGAGCGGGTATTGCTCGCTAAAACGGTTTCCGGTCTTAGCAGAACAACTTTGTCACTATCAAAATGAAGATTGCTGATGTCGCAATTGTCTGCTACGATATAGATGAAGTAATTGGAATAATTCAGCTTTAAAATTGACGAAACAACCGAATGAAGACTTTCTGTATATAGGTATGCAGTTACAATGATGGCATAGTCAGCCTCCTGCTTCTGCTGCCTGGTTGGTTTCTTTTTCCTGGCTAAAGTAGCAATGAAGAGCAATAGTAATGGAAAGATCAGGTTAAAGCCAATGATCGCCTGGACTAAATTCCAAAGGGTACTAACTATAGGATTCATGCTTCTTCTTTTTGAACCAGCCTTTCTTCTTTTCAGGCTTGGTTATTTCTACCTTATTTATAATCCAGCCGATGAATTTATGGTCGTTCAAAGCATGCAGATAGTCGTTGGCCACTGTTTCCTTATTGCCGTACTTACGGTTCGACTGAAAAACGCCTGCCACCTTATCGGTGAACAAAAACCACTCTTTTGCTTTATCCAAATATTCAAGCGATGGGATCTCTACCATGATATAGTCAAAGCTAGATTTTAATTGAGAGATTTTATCTCTTAAGCGTTCCTGACTAGTGATCTCTAATAGAGAGGCATCATTTCCTTTGTTGCCCAAAACACTTATACCCCTTCTCTTGAAATCGGTTTCAAAAATGTTATCCAGAAGAAAGTCTTCAAAGTAAAACTCTGCGTTAACAGATCTCGTCAGTGTGGGATTGGAAAAATTACCATCAATAAGGAGAATGTTCTTGTTTGTTAATGCAAAGGCATAGGCAAGACTTATGGATAGGAAAGTTTTACCTTCTCCCTTCGAAAAACTGGTAATGCTCAGTAAGTTGGTGTTTTTTGGATAGGACTGCTGAAGAAGCTGCGGATTTGCCACAGTAAGTTCTGCCCCTGGCAAAGCAAGAAGTGGCTCTGAGTCAAGCTCCGAACTGATTTCAAACCGGATAGACCGTAACTGATCTTTAAATCCACCCTTATTCCAGTTCCACAAGCTATGAACATCAGTGGTTGATGTATGAAGTTTTTCAATATATCCTAAAACTGGGAACTTTGAAGCATTAGCCAACTCTTTTGGCTGCGTAACCGTTGTATCAAAGAAGAATAGAATGAAAAGTACAAAAACCACAAAGGCAAAGCCCACGATTCCACTGATAATAACCAGCAGCATCTTTTTAGACGGAATTGCCGCACCAGGTAGAGCGAAAAGGCTCTGCTTCAGCTTAACTGAGAAATTGCTCTGGATGTTAGAAAGGTTGTATTTGTCGAGGATGTCCAGGTATTCCTGACTCGCAATATCGATATCCCTTTCGTAGCTTTGAATGATCGCCTCGAAAGGTACAAGTCGCGAAAACTGTGATGTCAGTGACCTATGCTCTTTTTGTAAAGAAGCAACACTGTGTTTTGCAATATCCAATTGCGTTTCCATATTAATTTTCTGGGATACCAGATCCTGTTTGGCCGCAAGTGGATTGAATATGTTTTCCTCTACTGACTCCTCAACTTTGCCATTCAGGATGCTACGCAGAGAGTCCATGCTGTCTTTATAGTTGTTATCAAAACCTTCTCTGATAAAAACGTCAGTAAGCGCCTGCAACTGCTCCCTGTAAGCAAGTATGTCTGAGTTTACACGTGAAGTGGTTGCTTCCAGGTATTTTCTTTCCCTTGGGGTGAACTTGCTGTTAATATCGTTAATTGTACCTGCATAAGAAATAATCTCCTTGTCCGTACGTTCACGGTTACTTTGCACCTCAATCATTCTCTGATAAAGGATCTTTGCCTGTTCAGGAAGGTTAAGTACTCCATTTTGAATCTTGTACGACTTCAATTGATTCATCTTGTCGTTCAAGTTCCTTTGTTTCTCCTGAAGTAGATTAGACAAGAAAGTTACAGATTTTCGATCCGCATCCTTAACCTTGGCAGCATAATAGGTGATAAATTCAGAAGCTACAGCATTAGCCCCAAAGCCAGAAAGTTTAGCATCCTCAGAAGAAAACTCGATGGTAATGAAGTCACTTTGTCCCACCCGGATGGCTTGTAATTTCCCCCTTAAAGATTCCGAGTCATAATTCATAGATCCCAGGATCCCGTTCAAAAGCTCCTCTTCGGGAGTCACCAGGGTCAGTGGTTGGCGGTTCCTATATCTGCTCTCAAAACCGCTAATGGCTTTACGTTTGTCTGCTGCACTTAAACCGCTTAAAAAGCGACTAGGCTTTCTGAAGGGAGCAGGGTCCTTAAGATCGTGAAGGATAAATTTATATGCTACCATATCCAACACATTATTGGATTGGATCAGCTGGATCATATTGCTGAAGGTTTGATCGATCTCTTGTTGTTGTGGTGCTGTTTGTTCAGTTACCACTGCGTCATTTGAACGATCTACAAGTCCGGTAGATATTTGAGATTTGGCAACAAAGGTATTGGGAAGGTTTCTAACCAGAAAATACGTTATCGCTACCGTAACGATCGGTATAATGATGATAACGATGATGTGCTTGTATAAGAAATTAAAAAACTTCGCTAACTCCATCTATTTTACCTCTTCTAATTTAACTCCAAGAAGCTCTTCCAAAGAGGCTTTTGCAATAAGCAATCCGCCTTCAGCATTTATTTTTGCTAGGTTTTGAGCTCCGAGCCGGTCTAAGGTATTATTATATTCAGACATATTTACTTCGCTTCTCTCAAACTTATACTTTACCAGCGCAGCATCCGTTTGTGCATCGATAGCCGCTTTTGATGCTACCTGAACCAATTTCATGGCCTGAATATAACCTATATATCTTCTTTTTACTTCTGTAGAAAGTGTTAATTGATACTCTGCAATATCGTTTTTAGTGATTTTCAGTTCCTCTTTCGCACCCTTTACATTGAAAGGCGTTTGAAAGAAACTACCTACGTTGAAGAACACCCCTAGTTGATACCCACTGAAAAAAGTTGGATTCAAGATATTTAATGAATTAGACGGAGAATGTACCCAAGACAAACTGACCGGTGCTATCCAGCCTAGTTTTGCTTTTGCAATGTTCGCTTCTCCAATCTTGATCCTGCTTTCCCCTGATTTTACTCTGGGGTAATTTTCCAAAGCAACTGCAACTAATTTTTCCATGTAAACGTATGATATCTCGTTCATCATACTTTCTTGGGCATTAACGTGTTGCAGGCTGAAAAGGAAGATAAATATTAGAAAAAGTCTTTTCCCTAGTTTAATCATGTTTTTATAAAGCCCCAAAATAAGAGGTAAAGTTAACGTATATGTGCGTAGATAGTGTATTAATTTTTACAATTAGAGTTTTCCCCGAGGTCATTTTCAAAAACCAAATGTGTGCCAACATACCGGTCCGGTCCTAATTGTTGATTTTAAGGGCAATACGATACTGATGAAGACAATGTTACAAAAGAGTGAGAAAAAAAATCCACAGTTTTTGGGTTTGTTTGAGGTTGAATACCTGTATAAGAGCGTAAATGGGATATTACAAGATGGAGATTGCAGGAGAAATTAAACTGGTGGTTTATTATATTAATTATTTTGTTCAATTGAGCCTGGCTCAAGCTATATTTGCCTTTGATAACACCATTGGTTTAATTTTTGGGATTGGATCAAATCCTTTGTTAACGCTTTTGATGAGTTTATAAAACAAGCATTGACGGTAAATTTTAACCATCTTCCTTTAGGGAATACTTTATGAGAAAATACTTACTATTCCTGTTATTTGTTGGATGTTTGGGATCTGTGTTTGCACAGGTTACCCCATTCACCTATAACGAAACCTTCACAAATTCTTACATTAAGGATAATGATATTGTCTTTGAGGGAGACCCGAAAAAGTCATTTCTTACTGCCGGTTCTGGTGAGGTAAAGGACGCGGAAGGTGAAGGTTTTCTCCGTTTAACGAGATCTGAGTATAATCAAAAAGGATATATTTATTGTAAGACACCGTTCACCTCCTCTCAAGGTTTTTCAATTCGTTTCGAGTATTTTACCTATGATGGAGGGGATGCTGGAGCAGACGGGATAACTTTCTTCCTGTTTGATGCGAATGCTGTCAATAATGGTAGTTTTCAAATCGGGGGATTTGGAGGTTCTTTAGGTTATGCTCCCTATGATTTCAATAAGACTTATACCCCTGGTTTAGTCGGGGGATATATCGGGGTGGGTATGGACGAGTACGGAAATTTTAAAATAAATAGAGATGGTAGAACTACTGGTCTGCCCCCTAACGGTTTTCTGCCACCCCCACGTAACTCAATCACAGTCAGAGGCCCTGAATACAGTGGATACGAGTTTGTCAAGAACGTTCAAACTAATGAAGCACCATATAACTTTGAAATACACTCCGGAAAAAGAGCAGTAGACTCCTTGACCGTTGGCTATCGGAAGTGTTTTATTGATATGGAAAGGATTAACGGTGATAGTAAGAACGGATACTTGTTAACTGTTAAAATATTAGTGGGGGGGCCAACGCCTAAACGTTATACCCTAATAGATAAACATCCCTATACATATGCTCCTCCACCAATGCTAATGTATGGTATTGCTTCCTCTACTGGAGATTCCAAAAATATCCACGAAATCAGAAATGTTCAGATTAATACTTACGACCTGCGTTCTAATCCACCGGTAGCTAATAATGACGGTCCTATTATATCTTATAGTAATAGTACCAAAGGTAACAAGGTAAAAGTTATCGATGTATTGGAAAATGATGTTGCTGACGTAGGGCATTTTATCCCTAAAGACAAAGTTTTTTTAAACAGTATTACATCAGTACAAGGAGGAACTTTAAGTGTAGACCGCATCACCGGGTTAGTTACCTATACCCCAAAAGATGGATATACAGGACCTGACTCTTTTACTTATTACGTTGTGGACGAGAGAGGTTTGAAATCAGGCGCTGCTACAGTATCTATAATAGTGAAAAAGAGACCTGTCGGATTACCTGATGTTGCAATTGTAAATATAGATGAAAGACTTACTGAATTTAGTGTTGCGGTTAATGATGCGGATGCTGCAAATGTTAAATTCGAGCGGAAAACTTTTCCCAATGTAATTAATACGCACCCATCTAATTTCTTCTGGGACGATGCTACAGGGAAATTTACTTATGTACCAGTGAAAGGAAGCACAAGTGATTCCTTCACATATGTAATCAATGATGGAACTGAAGAATCTGATGAAATTCTTGTAACAATCAAGATCAATTATCCACCAGAAGCAAAAGATGATCCTAGTGATGATCCAAAATCTGCCTATTACATCACCACCAACACCCAGGTGACTTTTTATCTTTTAGATAATGACTCTGATCCAGACCGCGATGAGCCGATAACGGATTTCCAGACCCGTATATTCCCCGGAACTATTCTTCCGAGCCATAATGGCGACTCGGGAATACAACCTACGTTAGGAAGATATCTGTATACATCAACCAAAGATTACATAGGGAATGATCTTTTCACTTATTACCTTAAAGACAGAGGAGGGCTTCGTTCCCAGGAAGCTAAAGTGAAAGTGAAAGTTTATCCAAAGCCCCTTATCGGACTTGCTAAAAGTGCGAGCTTTACCGAAGCCGAGAATTCAAGCTATGATATCACTTATAAGCTATATATAAAGAACCTTAACCCAACCTTATCTGCACCGGATTTCACGGCTGCTGATCAGATGGTTCTTTCTAATGTTAGTCTTTTTGATGATCTTTCTAAAGCAGTGGGTGGAAACAGCTTTAGTATTAAGAGCTTTAGAAAGTTAAGCGCAACAGGATCTCTGGTATTAAATCCTTCTTTCACCGGAAAGAAGATCAATGATCAGGACACGGTTAGTACTCAGGTTCTAAATATCGCTGCCAGTAGGCTTAACGTTGGTGAGACAGATAGCATCGAAATTGTGGTAAATGTTCCTTTCACCAGGACAACTAACTGGACCATCTCCAATACCGCCAATACAAAAGCTGAATTTGCCCTTTTCTCTAAAATTATCGGTAATAACAGATATACAACAGATAATTCTTACGATGGTAAAGACGCTTCCAGTTATTTCCTTGAAAGTCCGACCAGTGTTACTCTTCCTGTTCCTGTAAGACCGACAGTAAGGGATACAACCATTGAAAGATATCAGGATGATCCAGCTTTTGTTGAAGATATCGTTGCCAAACTGGCTACCATAACCGGCAAGAAAACCATAGATAAAGCAACCCTCAAGCTTACTCCGGTATCAGGAAATGCAGCTTCAGCAAGCATTCAATCCGATGGAGTAAAGTTCACTTTGGCAGGTACAGCAGGAGCGACCCTTTTCAATTATACGGTGAAAGATAATTTCGGGGTGGAGTCTAACATTGGTAAAATCACCATTGTGGTAAAGGAAACCCCCGCAGGAGTTGCCGATGAGTATGCTACTCTGACCAATCAGGAAGTTCCGATTATGGATGTAAAGGCAAACGACGGGGTGAATACCAACTGGGCAGTAGCTGATCCCCAGATGGCCGGAATTACTATTAACCCTAATGGTAGTTTAAAATATGAGCCATTGGATTTTAATAAGGACTTTTACGGCGACTACAGGTTCACTTATAAGCTAATCAATTTATATGATGGCAAGCTAACTCCCCCTATCAATGTCACCATCCATATTAATAATCCTCCGATTGGTACTGAGGCGAATTTGACAACAGGTGTTAATACACCTTTAAATATCAATATCGCAGCGTTGACAAACGATCTTGATGGTACGGTTAACCTGGCCAGTGTGAAAATTCTTAGTCCGAATTTATCAGGCGGAACAGTTACGGCAGATCCGGCCAACCCGGGGATTTGGATATTCACTCCTGCATCAGGCTTTAGCGGAACCGCAAGTTTTCAATATACCATTGATGATAACGATGCGAAGAAAAAAGGAACTTCGGCGCCGAAGACAATTACTATTGCTGTAGGTAAGGGCTCGGCATCTTCGGCTATCGGACTAGCAAAGCAACTGGCAAGTGTTGTTCCTGGTCCTAATAACTCTTTCGAAGTTATGTATGTCTTTACCATCAAGAATTATGGTGCAGAAGAACTGCAGAACATTAGCCTTACCGACGATATCGGTTTGGCATTTACTAATGCCCAATTCATCATTAAATCATTAACAGCTCAAGGTACCCTTGCGGTAAATAATTCTTTCAATGGCTTTTCAAATATTGAACTGCTTAATAAAGCCCAAAGTAAATTAGCTGCGGGAGGAACGGCAACAGTGGAATTGTCTCTTACAGTAAAGTTATTAGACAAAGACGGGGTATTTGTAAATACAGCCTTTACAGAAGCTAACCCGGCATCAGGAACAACAAAGGTAAGGGACCAGTCAACCTCAGGAACTAAACCAGATCCTGCAGGTGATGGAGATGTTTCACCCAGAGACCCTACCTTGGTGGAGTTGCGTTTCCCGGGCTTGTTCATTCCTCAGGGCTTCTCGCCTAATAATGATGGAACGAACGACTTGTTCGTAATCAGAAACGCAAATAACCGTAAGATCGCTATGCAGATCTTTAATCGTTGGGGCAACCGGGTTTATCAATCGAACGATTATCAAAACGATTGGAATGGCAGATGTACGGAAGGTATTTATCTCGGTCAGGATCTGCCTCCTGGTACTTACTTTTACATCATCGTATTAGATGGTACAGAGAAATTTACGGGCTCTATAACACTGAACAGATAATGAGGAAGATAATTTTAGCGACTGTTATTCTAACAATGCTACTAAGCGGGGAGAAATTATTTGCTCAGCAAGAAGCAATGTATACCCAGTATATGTTCAATACGCTTTCTATTAATCCCGCTTATGCCGGAAGCAGGAATGTTTTGTCTGCAACTACGCTCATCCGGTCTCAGTGGACTGGAATTGAAGGTGCTCCCAGAACGACCACTTTCACTATAGATGCTCCAATTAACAGGAAGAAGGTGGGCCTGGGATTACAGGTCTTTAAAGATAAGATAGGGATCATGTCAACTACCGGAATCGTTGGTACTTATGCCTATCGTATACGCATGGACCGTGCAAGTCTTTCCTTCGGATTGCAGGGTGGAATAAGCCAGTTCAGGGCTAACTATACGGGCGTTCAGTTAGAACCTTACGGCCCCTCTAATGATGTCGCTTTTGGTAATAATGCCAATACCAATTTTTACAATGTGGGCGCTGGTGTTTACTATAATTCCGACAAATTCTATCTGGGTTTATCATCTCCGCAATTGATGCAGAACGTAATGCCAAGTTACAGTGGCGAGCAATCAAAAAATAACAGGCAGTTCAGCCATATCTTTTTGATGGGAGGATATGTTTTCTCCCTTAACGAAGATTTTAAATTAAAACCCTCCTTTCTTGTGAAAGCGGTGAAAGGCGCACCACTGGAAGGAGATATAAATGCCAACCTCTGGATCCGTAATACTTTTTCCATTGGGGCTCAATACAGAACAAACGCAGATGTTTCCGGAATGGTAGAATTTCAGGTTAGCCCTCAGATAAGGGTAGGTTATGCTTATGATCACAGTTTAACAGACCTGCAAAGTTACAACTCAGGGAGTCATGAAATAATGCTAAGGTTCGAATTGGGACTAGAACGCAATCGTGTAATAAGTCCGAGGTATTTTTAATAGCTGATAGTCGTGAGAAAATATATACAACTCTTAGTTCTTTCTTTCATTTTGCTTCAGTGGTATTCTGCATCAGCCCAGTCCAAGCTGAAGACCCAGCTTAGGATGGCAGAGAAAGAGTATAAAGACCTGCGATACGTTGCTGCCATAAAATATCTTGATATGGTAATGGAGGAAGATTCTACAAATGTTAAAGCTATTGAAATGATGGCTTACAGCAACAGGAACCTTCGGAAATATAAAGAGTCGCTCAGATGGTTTGAAAAGCTCAGTAAGCAGGATGATCCTAAACCTGTCTGGGCTCTTCACTACGCGGAAGCCCTTTCAAATAATCAGAAGTATGAGCTGGCAGAGAACTGGTACAGGAAATATCTTAAAATGGTTCCTGCTGATAAGAGAGCGAAGGCATTTGTAAAATCTGGGATCTTTTCCAATCAGGATAATGCCGAATGGAAAGTCGAGAAGACAAAGTTGAGTTCTTCCGCTGACGAATACGCTCCTATGTTTTATAAAGAAGGCTTGCTATTCTGTAGTAACCGGCTCGAGTCGAAATTAGTGAACCCTGTCTTCGGATGGAACCAAAAGCCTTATTCAGATCTGTATTTCACGGATGATCTAAGCGCCCTTCGTACAGAAGGAGGTAAAGCTGGAGCAGCTGCTAAGGCTTCTGCCAGGATTAAAGTTAATGACGATGATACTGCACCCACAAGCAACGACAGTCGCACGCTTGTAGATTTCGATCACGAATGGCTACAGAACCTTGCCGAAGACGCTGATCCCGGCCTGAAGATCCAGGCAGTAAAAGGTAAAGTGAATTCTATTTTTAACGAAGGGCCGGGTGCTATGCTTCCGGAAGGTGCTTTTATTTTTACCCGTAATAATTTCAAAGGGCTCGTTCCCGGGAAAAGTAAGAATGGAGTTGTTAAGCTTAAAATGTACATTGCCAAAGCTCCTAACTGGAACAAGATAGAAGAGTTTAGCTATAACAACGATAATTATTCGGTGGGGCACCCGGCAGTAAGTAAAGACGGAAAGGTGCTGGTATTCGCTTCAGATATGCCAGGGGGACAAGGTGGTGTAGATCTTTATTATTCTGTTAGGACCGGTGCCGGGAAAAAATGGACAAGACCCGTAAATATGGGGACGCGTATCAATACTGAAGGCGATGAAATGTTCCCACATTTCCTTAGCGATAATACGCTGTTATTTTCTTCAACAGGTTATGCTGGATTTGGCGGACTTGATATCTTCGAGGTTGCACTTAAAGACTATTTGCCAGTATCAGCTCCCAAAAATTTAGGAGCTCCCATTAACTCCTTTGGTGATGACTTTGGTATGATCAGAACTGCCGATGGCAAGTCTGGATACTTCAGTTCAAACAGGGACGGTTCAGATGATATTTATTATTATACGCGTCAGAAGTTTCATGTATACCTTAAGGGAACAATTGCAGATGGTAATACCAAAGTTCCTCCTATCGGTGCGCAGGTTTATCTGCGTTATGCAAACGGGATAGACACGTTAAGAGTAAATAGAAGAGGTGAATTTGCAAAAGAGCTTAATAAAGAAACAGATTATGAGATCATAGGCTCTAGTCCCGGTTTCATAACCAAAAGAGCTTTCTTAACCACTACCAATATCTTCGAAGATTCAACCATTACTGTTAACCTTAAGTTGGATAAGTCGGAGAAAGCCCAATTATGGGTTTCCAAAAATTGCGATTCCTTAAAACGCGTTTTCTCCATTAAGAACATATACTATGATCTTGACCGCTCGGTAGTAAGAGAAGATGCAAAACCAACGCTTAATACACTGGCTGAGTTGATGATGAACCATAAGGAGATTTCTGTCATTACATCAAGCCACTGCGACACACGGGCTTCTGCTGAATATAATAAAGCTTTATCGTTAAGAAGGGGAGAGGCAGCAAAATCCTACCTTATTTCAAGGGGAATTCCGGCAAGCCGGATTAAGGTGGAGTATTTTGGTAAGTCGCGTCTGGTAAATAGATGTACGGATGAAGTGCCGTGTTCAGAAGAAGATCAGCAGCTAAATAGAAGGACCGAGTTCGACGTGATCCTTCACGGAGTGAACCTTACGCAAATGGACTGTGCAGGGAATAAGTAGGATAGCCGGTTCATAAAAAAACGGACAGCTCATGAAGGGCTGTCCGTTTTTTCTATAATGGATTTGATTTTACACCTAGATTGTCTTTCCTTTCATCGCCTGACTGATGGCCTGGTCCATCACCCTTTCCGCAAAAGGGCGGGTGAACTCATTTAATTCGTCAATCTTCTTATGGATTAGATCTTTGTCGCCCGAAGTTAAGGCGGTCTTGAGTGCCTCAACATAACGGTTAGTATCTGCAATTTCCTGTATGCTTAAGAATTCACCATTCTTTTCGACAAAACGTTGTGCGGTATATACCATTTGTTCCCCTTCGGTCCGGGCTTCAATGATCATCCGTTGAGAAACATCATCTTTTGCATAAGTGATAGAATCAAATAACATCTTCTCCACTTCCTGATCCGTCAACCCGTAAGTTGGTTTAACTTCCACTTCCTGTTTTACACCCGACCGTAATTCTACGGCCTGCACGGTAAGGATTCCATCAGCATTTAAAAGGAAATTAATATCTACTTTAGGTAGTCCCGCAGGCATCGCCGGAATTCCTTTAAGGTCAAACTCTGCCAGTTTTCTGTTCTCTTTCACCAGGTCGCGTTCTCCCTGAAAAACAGAGATCTTCATGTTCACCTGCCCGTCCACGGAGGTTGTGTACTGGCGACCAGCTTTGGTAGGGACTTTCGAATTACGGGGAATGATCACGTCCATCAAGCCTCCCATCGTTTCGATACCTAAAGAAAGAGGAGTAACATCCAGTAAGAGGATATCTTTACGATTTCCAGCAAGGATATCTGCCTGAATTCCTGCTCCCAATGCAACAACTTCGTCAGGATTAATGGCATCATTCACTCTTCGGCCGAAGAATTTAGCAACTTCCTGTTTTACAAGCGATGTTCTGGTAGATCCGCCTACCATTACAACTTCGTCAATTTCAGAAACCTTCAGTCCTGCATCTTTCAATGCATTTGAACATGCCGTGATCGTTTCATGAACCTTAGATTGGATAAGTTCCTCGAACTTAGCCTTGGTTATAGCGCAAGGAATGTCACCAATAGCGCCGTTATAAATATTCTGAGAGCTTAACGCTTTTTTAGCCTCTTCAGCTTTTAAGCGTAATGCCTGAGATAATTCCTTATTATCAGTGATTTCGTTTTTGTCGAGTCTATTTTGCGCTATCCAATAATCGATAATAGCGCGGTCAAAGTCGTCACCGCCCAGGAAGGTGTTTCCATTTGTAGACAATACTTCAAATATGCCATTTTGAATCTTTAATATAGATACATCGAAAGTACCACCACCAAGATCGTAAACAGCAATAGTCTTTTCTTCATCAGGTTGTAGTCCAATGCCGTAAGCAAGACTAGCTGCGGTAGGCTCGTTAACAATGCGAAGCACATCCAATCCAGCAAGTTTTCCCGCATCACGTGTTGCCTGGCGCTGACTGTCGTTAAAATAAGCAGGGACAGTAATAACTGCCCTTCTTACCGGAGTCTTAAGAGCATGTTCAGCTCTTTCCTTTAACTCCTTTAATATTAATGACGAGAGCTCGATAGGAGTGAAAAACTTTTCTCCCACCTTAATTTTAACTAAGCTTTCCGTATTATCGTCTATAACCTTGTACGAGAAGAAATCTTTATAATTAGCGATGTCCTGATAAGAACGGCCCAGAAGTCTTTTTACAGAGAAAATGGTATTTTGAGGATCAGTAATTAAGAAGTCTTTAGCTTCGTTCCCTACAATAACACTTCCGTCAGGATGGAAATGTACGACAGAAGGAACAAGAACGCCTTTGCCTGTATCATTTATTACCTGAGAGTTTCCTTCAGGATTAATAAAGGCCACAAGACTGTTGGTAGTACCCAGATCTATTCCTACAATAATATCTTCTTTTTGTAAAGAGCCTGTCGCAATATTTATTGAAACTTTCGCCATATCCCGGCAAAGGTACTTAGTTTGGGTCTAATCTGAAATTACATTAAGGATATAACTCCGGTATGACAATTGATGTAGATAATGAAAATACAGCTATGGAAAAGAAAATGAGAAACGAACAAGGCAGTGTGAATGCCGAGAATATACAGGGTACTTATGACCATGAACATGAGTTGAACAAGAAGATAGAATCACACACTACCCTCTCGAAGGAAGATCAGGAGAAAAAGGCTCAGGCAAGGAGGGTAAAAACGGCAAAGGAAGAAAAGGACACAGTACCCGGAGTTCACGCCGAAAATACAGGAGGCACGGCAAAAGAAGGTCCGAACAGGAATTTAAAGTCTTAGTTGAATAAAGGGCTTTAGAACTCTAATACAAGTGTTTTTTTAACAAATTGTCAATGAAAGAGGTTGAAAGTAAGGTTGTGTTAATAGTTTGATAATAAAAATAGTTGCAAATATCTATTTTATAAAAAATAACTTTTTTCATTATAATATTTGCAAAATAAATCAGAGCCCTTTATCTTTGTATCAACACTTCAGAAAAAAAGTGTTAAACACTGTAGGGTGGTGAAACTGGCAGACACACCTCCTTGTCTCGGTGGCGGAGATCATGGGAAATCCAGCAATGGGCTAACCACTCCTTGAAGGTTCGACTCCTTCCCCTACAGCTCCTTTCATATAATTTAGGTTTATAATTGGTTAGTTTGAGCTGTCTCCCATAGACGGCTTATTTTTTGCACTGAAGTGTAGGTTTTAGATGAAATCATGGATCAAGCGGAATTGCACCTTTAGAAGCAGGTCGGTAAGAATGATATACCTAGTTGATACATTCGATAGCTCTCTAAATCATTATTTAGCTTTTGTTTTCTTTGAGTCTAAAGGGATGTTTTATCCAGTTTGTCTTATTGGATATAATAGTTTTAAACGTGTTAGGCAAAAATTCAATATATAAAGTTTTTAGCAAAACCAGGTGGTTAGATTTTACCGTTTTTGAGGCAATCTGCTAATAGTGATAACGACATTGCAATACTATGAGAACATCTTTATCAACCTTGTAGACAAGGCGGTGCTCCAAATTAATCCGACGGGACCACCACCCAGAAAGATCGTGTTTTAACGGTTCTGGCTTTCCCGTTCCCTCAAATGGCATTCTCTCAATTTCCATAATTAAAGCATTGATCTTTTTCAACACGGACTTATCATACTGTTGCCAATGCAGGTAATCTTCCCAACCTGCAGTCGTGAAAAGAATTTTCATTCCTCCAATAAGCTTCTTTCTTCAGCCTCGCCGCGCTCCAATTCTTGAATGCCCTCTAATAACCTTGCCGCATTTTTAGGGCTTTTCAATAAATAGAAGGTTTCTTGCATTCTCTCATAATCTGATTTAGATAAGACAACTACGTCTTCTCCGTTAGCCCTTGTTACAAATAGTGGAGAATGCTCTGCTAATACCTTATCCAGAAAGGACTTCAAGTGCTGCCTAAAAGCTGTATAGGTTGTAATCTGCATATGCCAAGTTTTTTTAAAGGTAAACAATAAAAATATAAGGTACAATATCCTGTACAGAATATTGTGATTGCTAACACATCTTTGTTTTAGAATTTATAATCTCCCGCTACATTTAAGTCGATTTATCGGGAAATATTATTATCTAATCCCTTATTGCATTACCATCACATCCTTTGCTCTCGATTGTGGAGACACCTTTAATGTCGCTACTTTGCCGTTTTTTACAGATGCTTCAATTATTGTATTAAAAGGAGCGTGAAGCTTTACATCTGCGTCCCAATCTTTTGGCCAGGCCGGTAACAGGTAGACTTTCCTGCCATTGGTCTGCATCATCATTTCCTGCAATGCGATCATTCCGCTACCTCCCCAGTTATGGTCGGGAGCCCAGTCTAAACCTGGTCCCCAGAAAGTAGGAAAACGATAAGGAGCATTTGATAATTTTTGAGTGGTCAGATCCTTTGCCTCATCTGTTAAGCCCAGATCAGCTACATAAATAGGATCAGGGTGCCAGCTAATCACACTATATTGATCTTTTTTGTCCACACCGAAATGCCAGGTATCAATTGCAAGTTGAAGATCAGGATGCCCCACTCCGTACTTGTGAAATGGGAATACCGGATATAATTGCGGCAGTTCGGTATTCACCACCTTTCCATCCCAGCTTTTTGCCGGAGAAATTACTTTATGACCGTTAAGTTCGCGGGTAGCAACATCTGGTAAACGACTTAAAAGCCCTTTCCAGTAGGTGCGTTGAGCGAGAGTACCATATTTCGCGGGAAGCGCAATCAACTGCTCCAGCACTGTTTGCATACCCACTATTGTACTCGTAGCGTTAGTTGCACCTTTATACGTTTCGAGAGCCGTTCCCGGGTAGAGTATTAACTTACCTTTATCGTCCAAAGGCTGCCCGTTCAGTTTGTTACACCAGTATTGATAATGCTCATCAAAAAACTGCACGCTTGCGTGGATAAAAGGTAGGTATCGGGCGATGTCAGCTCCTGAATATTGGTGGTAATCCAGGATCATTTTCGAAAACTCCAATTGTCCGTCGTAATGATCTACTACCCAGGGATTGGTAAGGAAACCATAATCCACGAACTTCATCGTCTCGCCTTTCTGATTCTGCAAAGTTCTTGTACTGGAAGAATCCGATCTGGGGCTGAAAGGGTCTTTACCCCAGAGGCGCTCGTAGGTATGGCCCGCTGGAATTCCGAAATTTTCCACCTGTTCAGTAAAGGAGGCTCCCTTGTGCCCCCAGTAAAATTTGGTACGGAGAATTGCATTGCCAAGAGCGCGCCGGTAAAAATCGAACTGAGGCTTCATCATGTCGAAATCGCCACTCTTAAGCATCGGCCAGTAAACAAGACGTTGATTCTGGGCTGTAAAGCTGCCTCCGCCCCATCTTCTGAAATCGGGAGTCACCTTGCCTTTATAATCACCTTTTACAAAATCCGCATCAAACACAAATAAACCACCATTAAACTTGGTTGGCCATTCTCCATAAGCATTACAGGCCAATTGATATCGGAACACATTATAATTACGACCAATCTCCCATCCTTTATCCTCCGCACCCTTTGTCGCATTGATATAGATATGGCTTCTATTCCAAAACTCTCGCCACCATTTAAGGTTCTTTTGCCATTTTTCCGTGCTGCTTCCTGCCTTACTAACTGCTTTCTGCAAACCCTCTCGCCATCCCGCTGCACTCGCTTGAGCGGTATGAAGAACAATATCTATTTTCTGGTTATTTAACGGCTTAATGCTTTGATAAATCCAGCCCCGATACTTATTGGCTACATATATGCTATCTGTCGTGCCTGCATATTTCATCCCCTCGGCTAGCAGTTCACCACCAAAGATGAGGTTCTGCATTGGATTCCAAAGCTGATTCTTTATTGTGCCAAGGTGTTGCTGAACGGCTTCACGATCGAGGATCATATCCGTATTCCGGTTCTGATGATACCATACAAGCGACGAGGCTTCAGGTTGAATAGTATCTTTTCTGGTGATAACCGATATCTTCTCTGGCGTTGTGTTACTGTATCCATACACCTGATGACGTTCAAGCGTTGAAAGAGAGTGGTCTTCAGTTCGCCAGTTTTCAAATACGACTTTAGAGCTAAGCTGTTCCTTGCTGCTTATGTTGACGTGTATAACCGGTTGAAAAACCTCTACCCAAAGCTTAATAACTGTATTGTTATCCCCACTAACCTCTACATAGCCTTCCTTGAGTTTCAGCTCTTGTTTAAAATTTTTTTTGAATGGATTAGGGGATAAAGTAATCCTTACCCTTCCAAGCTTTAGCATGGAGCTGTTCTCGTCAAAAGTTCCACTGTTACTGATATAGAAAAGGATATCATTATTTTCGACCCAAACATTACAGCCAATATCGCCACCGCCCAAAGGCATTGAGCCCGACGAATTTTTGCTCTGGCCATTCCACACCACATTGTATTGCGATATATCCTGGGCCGGGACTAAAAAGCTCGCTAACAAGAGAAAAGATAGAAATAATGAGACTCTCATAAATATTTATACATGAACTACATCCTGCAGAAGTGCCATTAAAAGAGGCCTTCTCTTGCGAGATGATCAGAATTTTACTTTTATTATTAGAGATTCAAAGGTGTAAATTATTAGGTTTATTATTGAAAGGATTGGAGATGTATCAAAATTTATATAATGGAAAGACGAAGAAGAATTCAGATTAAGGAAAAAACTGTTGTCTAATAGATAGCTTGGAATATTTGCTTGGGCACCTTAACGCATACTTGACTAATTGCGCTTCATTTTATTACATTGGTCCTCAAAATTCAAACCCTTCGAACATTATGAAGGCAAAGAAACCTTTATTTATGAAATACCTATTAGCTATTACAGTTGTTCTTCTTAGTATTTCCTGTACCCATGAGAAGACCATGACCAAACCCAAAACGTCCAAGTCGAGAGCCTTGCCTGCGGCTTTGACTGCAGAACCAGAGAAACCAGAAGAATTTCCGGTGGATACTATTGATAAGTTAAGAGACACTACCTACACCTTCAGGAATTATAAACTATCCGTAAAAGAAATCGATAGCACGTATATTCCCTCTCTTTACATGGACGAGAACACCAGGGCCGAGATCTATAAGAAACACGATAACTTTTATGAAGCTGACAAGGAAGTGGAAGGGTATTTGGCAAAGGGCCAGGCGATGTATTTTAATAGAAAAGACAGCATTCTTACCTTAAGCCTGGAAGGTGGAAAAACAAAGACTATTAAAGATGTGTCCAAAGATAGTGAGGAGGATATTTGGTATACCTATCAAAACTATTTCAAGGGAATAAATAGCTATTTGCTTCGAGGACAGCTTTACGAAGGCGACTGTTATATGGTAGTGAACAGAAAAACAGGAGAGGAGATCTATGTGATCGGCAAGATCTACCCGAGTCCTGACAATCATTCGTTTATTGCCATAAATGCCGACCTGGAAGCCAGATACTCAAGTAATGGGTTACAGTTGGTAGAGCTTTCGCAAGGGCAGTATCGTCCTAAACTTACGATAGAAGGCGGTAACTGGGGACCAGTTGAGCTTCAATGGCTTGATAATAAGAGTTTCGTGATCAAGGTACTAGAGATGACCGAAAATAGTAATGGAAACTATCGAAGCCGGTTTTTCCGGATGAGTTTCAAATAAAAGATATAGATTCAATGGTGAAGTTCTAAAGCCTTAACAGTGTTCATTACACTGGCATTCCTTAAATGGCTGTTCTCAGGGACTTTTAATTTATAAGGGCGATTAAAAGCCTCCTGAGACACTTTGAAAACTTTAGAAAGAGAACGAATAATTTCTTTTGAAAGGCCTTTTTTATAATGGAGTATATCAGAAATTAGACCTTTGCTTACTCCCAGTATTTCTACCAGGTCTTCCGCTTTAAGTCCTCTTTCCATCATTAGAGTGCTGAGTAATTGAACAGGGTCTGCATCATAGAATGTACTATGTTCTTCATCCCACTTTTCAATCAAATAAGTAACTAACTCCACTTCATCCTGAAGTTCCTGGGAGAGGTTTTCCAGACTCAGCAATTCATTCAGTACATCGCAATACTCATTATACTGCTCCTCTGTCTTTATCACCTTGTATTTTAATGTATCCATTTTAATAATTATTTATAGTGTACTGCTCATTCTTCTTACAAAGACTATCGTATTCTCGATGGGATCCAATCCAGCAGATAAATAAGTGTATCTGCTCGCTACCAAATGCGTATTTGCAAATCATTCGGTAATTATTCCCCCCTATATCAAATACCACACGATTAGTGCCATTTCCCAAAAGATCCGCAGCTCCAAAACTCTGTTCAATATACTCTGGACATTCCCAATCAGCAAATCTAATTGCGGTTCCTGTGATGATTCCTGTTTTTTCTCCAGCTGGAATGAAACTTAATGAAGGTCTTTTCGTAACATTCTCCTAATCAGTATAATTCATAAGTAATGAGAGTTTTATTCGGGACAGCCTTCTATGGTAAAATTGCGTCTCTCAGTCAGCAATGGGTAGAAACCAAATTTTTTCATGTATGGTTTATTCCTCTCTTTCCAATAAGCTCCATTTTGGTTACAGCGAAGGAGTTTAATAGTAGAAGAGGGATCGAATTACCACTCTCCAGAAAAAGCGTTTGCGCAACTTATATGCGCCTGGTAACGCTTCTGCTTTCCTTATGGTATCTGGCGCAGGTGACTGGTGTTTTCAGCGTTTATTTTTATTCAACTGTTGAGGAAGCGCGTACTGCTTATCTTTGGTTATGCGCTAAAGCTATAATTTCCCTTACTGCCTGTATTTATCTTTTCTTCTTTTTCGGAAAGACCTCCCCTCAGGAAGCCGAGATAAGAGAAAAAGTAGGAAGTGTTACAGGAATTTATGCTCTTCCTGAGTGGTTTGATTATATCGAAGCCAAAGATAAGTTGAGAACCTTTCTGTACGAGTATAAAATAAAGTATCCCGATGCTGACTGGGTATCAGACCTGCAAAGTGCCACTTTAATTCATGAAAAGATTCCTCATCTCTACGCTATTGCACTGTTTAACTGCATGGTTTATGATCTGCCTGAAAATGAACAGCTCTACTTTAAAGCAGATGGTTTGTACAATCCTTCAGCCATGAAGATCGACGCTGGCAAGATTGTTAAGCCAGATACAGCGGATGTAAACTGAGTCACCATAACTATTAAAGTGTAATAAGGGGTAACTCATCTAAAGCTCCTTTTGAAACTCTGATTTATGCCCGTATTTAAAATTTAACATCACCTTTCGGAAAGTCTGGTGGTACCGAAACGTGCTTCTCTGCTGGTTTTGAAGAAGATATTTTCGTTTCTTCTGCTTTCCTGCGCAGCCAGGCTATTCTGGCAAGGCAGGAATCTCCCTGATAACCCATTGGAATATTTTCATAGCGGAATGGCCCCATTTTCAATACTGCATGCGACTTGTCTTCTGCCTGAGCCGGCAACTGCCAGAGGTTTAAAATCTCCCCCGGGCTCCATTGTACGTTGTTTGTTGTTTCGACTCCTCCTCCGAAACCTGGCTTGTAGCCATATATTGACATACTTACTGCCACTAGTCTTCCTTCTGGCAAAGGCTCGTCAAATACTATCGCTCCTCCTTCAAAAGCTTGCTTATAATTAATCCTTATTTCTTTAGCTGCAATATTACTATACACCCTCTCCTTAAAATCAAAAGCGATAACGAGTAATCGGATACCATATTCCTGGGCGTAGTGCGCTTTAATGTCTTCTTTTGCAATACGAGGAAGGTTTACAATAACCTTATTATCTTCACTGAGTTCAGCAGTAGGTCTTAATTTCAGAACTTTATCTAAGGGGGAGTTATTGTTGAACTGGAAACCTTTTAGGAAACTCAAATCGGCATCGTGGATATCTCTTTCTCCAACTTCCTTCGATGAGGCAGAAACTGCGCTTCTGACAGCCTTTGTAAACCGGTTGATCATCCCACCATCATAGGCTTTATAAGCCCAGCCAAAAGCGGTTCTGATCACTCTCGCTGTGCTGCTGCACATACCAAATTCTAAACTTGCTTCTTTAGATGCAATTGTTCGTTTTGCGTTTCTTTTAGGTTTTGACTGAATTACCTTTATATCCCGCCACATGCGGTACACATTAGGACCAACAGAACCGTGAATATCTCCTTTTTTATCAATTGTAGCCATAGTAAGGTTTTAGTTAAAATTTTATTACTTTTGATGATCAAAAATACCTGGTAACTGGCTGTTTGTCAATAAAAAAGAGGATGATTCTCGTCACTTTTCTCCTTTCTCCCTTAGTATAAAAATCAGTAATCCTATTAGCCCCTGCTTCTAACCAAGTGGCTACCATGTTCTGTATGTGCCTATTCTAAAACTAGTATAAGTCCCGGTTCTGTCCACGTATTTATACAAAAGGTGGACTCAAGATGGGCTTTATATAGGCGTGATAAAGGCACATACAGAACTTGGGCATAATCAGGGAATACCCAGGGGATAAACCGGTAGGTGAAATTTTTAATTCAAAAAATAATGGAGAAATTGCGCTTTTTCAGATAGAGTCAAGTAGCGCTTCAGGATAATCCAAATATAAGAATCATCTCCAATAAAAGAAAATTGATTTAGCGAACGGCCCTTGATGCACCCGTTAAATATTTCAGTACTGGCCTTTATTATTAATTCCCTTTAATAAAATTATGTTAAAGCTCGGCTTTTATTTTTTTAAAATTATAAAAAACAATTAAGTCTTTTTTGACTTTAGTAATCAGTCTGAAACGCAGGCTCTTTTTTGTTGAACATCTACCAAATCTTCAGCTCAAATAAACCAAGTACTTAAAGGAACAAAAAAGAGCCAAGTCAAAGACCTGGCTCTACATCTACCTATGAAAAACATGTCCTCTTGGAAAGGACACTATTAGTACGTTTATTTGGGCTTAGAAGTTACAATGAATACAAATAATAATGCAGGAAAGCACTAAGTTTAAATTCTCGTCCATTGCTGTCGAGGGATTAAAAACACAGGCGGCTGAGAAAGAGTCTATTGTGTTAAATGAGTTACTAAACCACAAACCAGTCATCGAGGACCTTCTCGTAAGCTATTATTACAGGTCGAGGGGAAGGATTTATAACGTGCGAATTAATAAACCTGTTTTAGATGCCAATTGTAACGGTGCCTTTAAGGTAAATTATAATATTGGTCATTTTAATGCCTGTGCCGATGTGGATTCCAATGAAGAAGAGAGTATGCACATCTCCATCAATGCAGATTTAAACTCGGGTTCTGTTTTACTTACCGGCGAGTATTTTCCGGAGAGGGAACCAGACGAGATCTGATAATAATGGAGCTTATAACTCCATTATATCTTCGTTCCAGAGTTCTGGTTTCTCCCTGATAAATTCGTCCATCATATCGATGCATTCGGAAAGGTTAAGATCGATCACCTCTACACCGTGAGACTCCATAAATTCCCGGGCTCCGCTAAAAGTTTTAGATTCTCCAACGATTACTTTCGGTATTTTAAACTGCACGATAGTGCCTGCGCACATATAACAGGGCATCAGGGTGGAGTAGATCACTGTACCTCTGTAACTGCCTATCCGGCCTGCATTATTCAAGCAGTCCATCTCGCCGTGAAGAATTGGGTTGTTTTCCTGAACGCGCTTATTATGTCCCTGGGCTACCACTTTTCCATCCTTTACCAGCACCGAACCGATAGGGATTCCTCCTTCTGATCGTCCCTTTCTTGCTTCTTCTATCGCTAACTGCATGAATTCATCCATTATTCGAAAATTTTTAATAAGATAATAATTATCAAGGTTAACAGGATAAAACTTTAAGGGTTGTAAAAAGTTATTCAAGAAAACCCTATGAGAGCACATACAGACGAAGAGATCTTAGAGAAAGCTGACGCTCAGGAGAAGCGTCAGGACATGATTAAGGATAGTAAAATAGATGTGGCTGTTGATCTGGACGACGAACACGGTACCTGCCATACTTATGTAGTTACGTTTCAGCAGGAGAGTGGCGGCTGGAAGTGTTTGCAAATTGATGAGCTAAGTTCCTTATAATCCTACAATTAGGCATTTTTTTAATGGTTTAATAAACTTAAATTTAAAATCAAAACAGCCAGCTCTGATTTGTTATTATATTGATACTCGTGATTTTATAAGTCAAATCAGCATCCGTTTTAGGAATTTAAATTTAAAGGTATGAGGTGGGAATTTGCAATTCAGCAAAAGCTTAAGGTTGCGCTTTTGCTAGCAGGGATAATGTTGCTTGTATTGTTGTTCAACGTACTGGAACGACGCAATATTGCAGCTATTAATCAATCGGTAACATCTATCTATAAAGACAGGTTAGTACCAGCTACGGATATTTTCTACCTGACCGAGAAATTGTATTATAAACGTTTTGAAATAGAGCGGTTGTTAACCTCTGATTGGAAATCCACAACAAAGGTTAAGCATCAGCTCTTAGACCACAACAAGGGTATTGAAGATTTGATCCGTTCTTTTGAGAAAACTTACCTGGTAGACAAAGAAACTCAGTTTCTAAATCAGTTAAGATCTCAGATTACAAGCTACAATTTGATAGAACAGAAGATCTTAGCCAACGCTGCTGCAGGAGATCTGAGTGAGGCGAAAAAACTCTACGAACATGAGGGAAAGGCTTTGTTAATGGATAATATTCGTAACCTTTCTGTATTAGCCAAGATTCAAACAGATGTGGGCAACGAGCTGAAGAAAGATTCTGAAGGTATTCTGGCAACTTCTGATATGCTGTCAAATATTCAAATGATACTTGTCATCATTATTGGGATCATGATCGTATCGCTCATTTCCATATCAAAGGCTTTAGCGGTAAAGCAGGACAGCTTTAATTTAAATTAAAAAAGCGGCACCGAGGCCGCTTTTTTTCTTATATAAACTGATACTTATATCAATTCAACACTTCTTTTAACAAAGTCTGTCAGATCTGATCCGGTTAACAGGCCTTGAGATAGCAATGCCAGGTCAAACGCCTGCTTCGCAAGTTTTTGTTGCTCCTGGTCGTCAGTTGCAGAAACGATACGGGAAATAAGCGGGTGATTTCCGTTCACAGCTACTTTGTAGTTGTCAGGAAGACTTCCGTAGAAGCTCATTCCTCCACCCATCTTAGCCATATCTTTCATCCTGCGCATAAACTCGTCTTGCGTGATATGAACAGGAAGTTCTTCGGGACTTAAGCTTTCTATCTCAACCTTCATGTTTGGTTTTGAAATAGTGCTTTCGAAGATGGTTTTTACCTTAGTAGTTTGTTCCTCTGTTAATACATGTGCAGGAGCATCATCTTTTACGATCAACTTGTCTGCTACATCAGAGTCAACACGTTTTAATGTGGTTTTCTCCAGTTTCTGCTCCAGGTGACTAATAAAGTGATTGTCGATAGGAGAGTTCATCAGCAATACGTCGTAGTCTTTTTTGTTCGCCGACTGGATGAAAGCGTCCTGTTTGGCAGCATCAGGAGTATATAGATAAACGATGGTATCGTTTTTGTCTGTCTGAAGTGGTTTTACTTTCTCTTTGTACTCTTCCAGCGTGAAGTGTTCGTTCTTCGTGTTGGTCAAAAGAGTGAAGTCTTTTGCTTTCTCGTAGAACTTCTCGTCGCTTACAAAACCATATTTCACGAAAAGACCGATATCCTGCCATTTTTCTTCGTAAGCCTTGCGATCTTTCTTGTAAAGCTCAGAAAGTTTATCAGCTACCTTTTTAGTGATGTAGTTATTAATCTTCTTGACATTACTGTCTGCTTGCAGGAAGCTTCTGGAAACGTTTAATGGGATATCTGGTGAATCGATCACACCGTGAAGAAGCATCAGGAATTCTGGTACGATGTCTTTTACCTCATCGGTAATGAATACCTGGCGGGAGAATAACTTGATCTTGTTGCGTTGGAAATCGAAATCATTTTTAACCTTAGGGAAGTAAAGTACACCAGTCAGGTTAAATGGATAGTCTACATTCAGATGGATCCAGAACAGCGGATCTTCGCCGAATGGATATAATTCCTTGTAGAATTCCAGGTAATCCTCGTCTTTCAGCTCGGAAGGAGCTTTAGTCCAGATCGGATTAGGATTATTAATAATATTATCAACTTCTACAGAAGTATATTTTGGTTTACCTTCTTCATCCTCACCATCTGGTTCAGATTCTGTTTTAGTTCCGAATTTAATAGGAACTGGTAAAAATTTACAGTATTTGTCAAGGATTTCCTGAAGCTTGAACTTGCTTAGGAATTCTTCAGACTCGGCATTCACAAAAAGCGTGATGTCTGTACCTCTTTCAGTACGGCTACCGTCTGAAATTTCAAACTCTGTGCTGCCGTCGCAAATCCAGCGTGCTGGTTGTGCACCTTCCTGGTAAGATAAGCTATTGATCTCTACCTTATCTGCCACCATAAAGGCAGAGTAAAAGCCTAAACCAAACTTACCGATCAGTTCATTTGCATCTTTTGCTTCTTTGAATTTTTCAACGAATTCAGTTGCTCCGGAGAAGGCGATCTGGTTGATGTATTTTTTAATCTCATCAGCTGTCATTCCGATACCTTTATCGGAAATAGTGATGGTCTTTTTCTCTTCGTCGAAAGAAACCTCCACCTGTAGATCACCCAACTCGCCCTGGTATTGTCCTAATGAAGACAGGCGTTTTATTTTCTGTGTTGCATCAACTGCGTTTGAAACCAATTCCCTTAAAAATATCTCATTATCAGAGTAAAGGAATTTTTTAATTATCGGGAAGATGTTTTCGGTGTGAATCGAAATTGTGCCTTTTTCTTGCATAACTGTACTGCGATTAGATCTTATTTCGTCCTGTTTCCTCAACTGGTGTTCCAAACGTAATTGAATTGTCAAATTGGCAGAGCTAAGGGTTTAATTTTACTTTTCATCCCTCTTATGCTGTCTTCCATGTCGCAAAGGGAGTAAAACATCAATTGTGACGAAGGTCAGTTGTGAATCAAATCTAAGTTTATACATTTGCGGCCAATTAGGTCTCCAGTCTTGTCGACTGGGGTTAAAAGGGAACTGGGGTGAGAATCCCCGACAGACCCGCTGCTGTGTTCTCCAAAAACGGAATTCATTCGAAAGCCACTGTTTATAAAACGGGAAGGCGAATTTCCGGGAGTAGTCAGAAGACCTGCCTAGTGAGATAATATTCAGAGCTTTCGGGGATTGAAGCTATGAGTGATAGTACCCTTCGTGTATTCTCATTTGTATTTATTTGCCTCTTATGCTCATCACATGTATGAAGAGTAGAAAAATTGTAGTTGCTGCTGGCCTGGGGCTAGCACAACTGGCGTTTGCGACAAGCGCCTCGGCACAACGGGATTCTGTATTAAGAGAAGTTGTTGTTACCTCGACTAAACTGGATCAGAAACAGTCACAAACCGGAAAAGTAATGTCGGTGATCGGAAAGGAAACCATCGAAAGAAGTCAGGGAAAGAGTGTGCCCCAACTATTAAGCGAGCAGGCCGGAATTTATATTACCGGAGCTCAGGGAAATTACGGGAAAGATAAGACCTTATTTTTAAGAGGAGCAGGAACAGCCTACACTCCGATTCTAATTAATGGAATACAGGTGAACGACCCTTCGGCTATTGGAGCGACTTTCGATCTGAGGCTTTTGTCTACCGACCAAATTGAAAGGATTGAGATATTGCGTGGGGGACAAGCAACTTTGTACGGATCAGACGCTGTTGCCGGGGTGATCAATATTATTACTAAAAAAGGCAATGGTGCTCCTCTTAATGCTTCTATTTCAGCTAATGGCGGAAGCTATGGAACGTATAAGGGCGGTGCTGCGGTTTCGGGTGAAGTAAAAGGGGTTTCTTATAATCTGAATTATTCCCATCTGCATTCTGATGGAATTTCAGAAGCAAAACAGATGGGAAGTGTAGTTTTTGATAAAGACCGCTTCATTCAAGATGGGTTGAGCGCCTGGCTTGGTTATAAGGTCAATAACAAGGTTTCTGTGAATCCATTTTTCCAGTATCAGTATATTGATTCTCAGTTTGACAATGGGGCTTTTAGCGATGACGCGCTTTCTGCAGGTAAAAATGTAACATATAACAATTTTCTTTCAACGGGTCTAAATTCAGAGTTCAGGACAGGCTTGTCTAAGCTAACCTTTAACTATAACTATTCGCATACAGGCCGTGACTATAAAGGCTCTTTTCCAAGCCTTTTCGAAGGGCATATGCATTTAGCAGATCTGTTCCTGAATCAGAGGATAAGTAATAAGGTTCAAATCCTGGCAGGTTTAGAGAACCGTTTTACCAGGGTGATCCAGTCGGGTGCTGAAAAAGCAAAGCCTGAAGCAAATCTAATGAGTGCTTACGGCTCGGTTGCGATGAAGAATTTAGGCCAGTATTTCGATCTGGAAATAGGAGGAAGGGCTAACCACCATAGTGATTACGGAGATAATTATACCTATTCGATCACGCCCTCTGTAAATTTCTTTGATGGAGGTTTCCGTTTGTTCGGAACCGTTAGTAGTGCATTTAAAGCGCCTACCTTGACAGAACTTTATGGTGCTTTCGGCAGTAATCCAAAGCTTAAACCCCAGGAGGCAAATAATTATGAGGCTGGATTTTCTGTGAGTCCCAATAATAGCTTCAGTCTTCGTATAACCGGGTACGAACGTTATTTAAAAGATGCAATCACTTACGGAGCTGTAGGGTATGAGAATGTTGCTATCGAAGACACCTGGGGCGCAGAGATTGAACCAACCTTTAGCAGCCGGTATGTTGACATTAAAGCGTTTTATGCCTTTGTGGATGGAAAAAGTTTTACAAAGACTGAATCTGGAGAGAAAGTGCTGATATCGGAGGACCTGCTGAGAAGACCAAAGCACTCGGTCGGTGTAAACCTGGGTTTAAAGCCTTCTTCCAGGTTCTATTCCAGCATTAATTTCAGGAATTACGGGAAACGGGCAGATGCCTATTTCGATGATCAAACCTTCAATTCGGTTTCCCTTCAACAAAAAGCTTATCAGCTGCTTGACCTGTATGGTGAATATAAGTACTCTTCCAGGCTTAAACTTTTTCTGAACGTAAACAATATGTTGGATGAAGATTACCAGGAAGTAGCAGGCTATTCTACTATGGGAACAAATTTCATGTTTGGCTTGAACTACGTGATAAAATAAAAATCTTCTAAAATAAGGTAAAACTAACCTCTGCTTGCAGGGCAGAAATACACTTAAAACGAATCGTCCTATCGGCGATTCGTTTTTTTTTAAGAAACACCTGTTTCACACCTTTGGCCTAATAATTGTATTTTTCTCATCAGTAAGTATAAATACGTCTTTATCTCCAAAATTACGCTCTATGGTATTGAATGAAAAAAAGTATTTCCGTCTCACGGATGAGGAGGAAATTATCCACGAGAACGAAGTTATAGATAATCACAACGAAGATTTGGAGTCAGAGGAACCTGATTATTATTCATATTGGGATGATACCAATGAGAATGATGATTGAATTATCCCAAACCTATTGGCACAAGAATTGGTTAAACCCTAATAAATCATCTAACTATAAAAAATATGGCAACTAATTTCAATCCAGAACACTCAGAAGGGCCAGTGGCCAGAATGATTGAAGAGCAAACAGCAAAACTTCCATCTGATCTATTCTTATGGACAGCAGGTGCTGCTATTGCGGCTTCATTAGTCTTGCAGGTTGTTGGCAGGAAACCTAAAAGTTTATTTGTTGGTCAGTGGGTAGCACCATTCCTGCTACTTGGACTTTATAATAAACTAGTAAAACTTGAAGGTCACGAAGGAGCAGATTCTTAAAAATAATAATCCGGGTGATTTTGGTCACCCGGATTATTTGCTCGTTGGTTGTATGTCCTGAAATTTAACCTACTATCCTTAGTTTGGCAAACTTCAGTAATAATTGCTTGTTGCCTAATCCCTGAAAGAATATTGTTGCTTTGATGTCTGGCTTTGATCCTTCAAGGCTGATCACTTTTCCAAATCCAAAACGCTCGTGTTCTACTTCCATTCCTGCTTGTAAATTGCTCGTATCTGATGGTGCAAAACCCTCTGAAGGAACGTGTGCTTTTGGAAGAATTGCTGTAGTTTTTGGAGGAGCCCCAGTTGGTTTTGGTTTAGAAAATACATCTTTAGTACCCGTAGAAGATGAGGATGTCCTACTCCAGGCAGAACGGTCTCCGTCAAAGAAAGGATTCTCAGCCGAAGCTTTTTGCTGTTGCTTAAAGTCAAGCTCCAAGAACCGGGCGTCAATTTCATCTATAAACCTGCTCGGCTCGCAACTTGTTAGATTTCCCCAACGGTAACGCGATGTGGCATAAGATATAGTAAGTTTCTTCTCCGCCCTTGTTATAGCTACGTAGAATAAACGCCTTTCTTCCTCAAGATCAGACCTTGAGTTGAGCGACATTTGCGAAGGGAAAAGGTTTTCTTCCAAACCTACGATATATACATGCGGAAACTCTAGTCCCTTAGACGAGTGGATCGTCATTAAGCTTACTGTATCGGCATTTGGATCCTTATCGTTATCGTCATTTGTTAGGAGGGCAACATCCTGCATGAAGATATCCAAGCCTCTTTCCTCGATGTCTTCCCGCTCACTGAACTCTTTTATACCGTTCAGGAGTTCCTGAATGTTTTCGTAGCGGTTTAAGCCCTCAACAGATTTGTCTTCGTAAAGGTCTTTCAGCAAACCTGAATGCTGTGAAATATGTAATGCTGCATCGTAAGCTGAATTGTTCTTGGCAAGAACCTGGAAACTTTGTATAAGGGTTCCAAAGTTAGCTACCGCCGTGGCGCTTCTCGGTTCCAGGTACTGCTGTGCATTAACCACAACTTCCCATAATGTTACATTATTTTTATCTGCAGCTACAATGATGCGGTCAACCGTAGTATCTCCGATTCCACGTTTAGGATAGTTGATCACGCGCTTCAGTGCTTCCTCATCGTTCGGATTAAAGGTAAGTCTGAAATAAGCGATCAAGTCTTTAATCTCCTTCCGTTGGTAGAAGGAAAGTCCGCCGTAGATCTTATAAGGAATATTCAGTTTTCGTAAGGCCTCCTCCATTGCTCTAGATTGAGCATTGGTACGGTAAAGGATAGCGAAGCTTTTATATTGCAAACCTTTTAACGCCCGTTCCTGCATAATACTTTCTGCAACGATCTTTCCTTCTTCGTTATCACTGAAAGCCCGTGCAATCTTAATCCTGTCGCCTTCTTCGTTTTCAGAGAATACGTCTTTTTTAAGCTGATTAGTGTTGTTGGCAATAATGCTGTTGGCAACATTTACGATGTTCTGGGTAGAACGGTAGTTCTGCTCCAGCTTAAACACCTTCAGATCAGGATAGTCTTTTTCAAAATTCAGGATGTTCTGAATATTAGCACCACGGAAAGCATAAATACTTTGAGCATCGTCGCCTACTACGCAAATGTTCTCTGTGATGGCTGCCAGTTTTTTCACAATGAGGTATTGCGAAAAGTTGGTATCCTGATACTCATCCACCATCAGGTATTTGAATTTGTTCTGATACTTATAAAGTACATCTGGATGTTCGCGAAGCAATACATTGGTTTTGAAAAGAAGATCGTCAAAGTCCATTGCGCCAGCTTTAAAGCAGCGCTGCGTATAAGTAAGGTATATTTCGCCTATCTTACCTCTGCCTGTAGAAAAGTCCTCTGCCTGGATATGCTCATTCTTCATGTATTCAGCAGGGGAGATGAGGTTGTTCTTTGCCGAAGAAATACGTCCATAAACGAAATTGGCATTATACAACTTATCATCCAGCTGATATTCCTTCAGAATAGCCCTTAACAAACTTTTGCTATCGTCTGTATCGTAAATGGTAAAATTAGAAGGGTAGCCGATCTTCTCTGCTTCTACTCTTAATATTTTAGCAAAGACAGAGTGGAATGTACCCATCCATATATTTTTGGCTTCGGGACCAACCACAGACGTGATCCTTTCTCGCATTTCCTTTGCCGCCTTATTGGTAAAGGTAAGTACCAGGATATTGAAAGGATCAACTCCTGCTTTAATTAAGTGTGCAACACGATAGGTAATGACTCTCGTTTTCCCTGATCCCGCACCTGCCACAATCATTACCGGGCCTTTGATCTGTTCTACCGCGGCCCTTTGTGAAGGATTTAAACCTTTTAAATAATCCAAACCTGCTCCTTTTTTGAAGGGTGCTAAATTAAGCAATGAGTGTCATTAATTCTGATAAAAAGAGCGGTTGTTTTTTAACACCTTATCCCCATTCTTCACGACCGTCTGGTTCATAGAATACTTGTTTGAAGGTATGGTGTAAGTTAAATACTTTTAGCAGATTACGCCTAATATTGCGCTTGGCTTAAATTTTGCGCTGTAAGATTAAAATAGATGCTTATGATCAAATATATAACTTTTGTCTGTTTGGCCGCTACTATTGGCCTGTTTGACATGTGTGCCGTTAATCCTGTTACAGGGAAAAAGCAGATCGTGTTGATGTCTGAAGAGCAGGAGCTGGCTATGGGGAAAGAGGCTGATCCGCAGATAGTGCAGGAATACGGGCTTTATGAAAATAAGGAACTGCAGGATTTTATCAATCAGAAAGGGAAGGCTATGGCCGCCGTTTCTCATCGTCCTAACATAGATTATAATTTCCGGATAGTAGATTCAGACATTCTGAATGCTTTTGCTATTCCCGGTGGCTATGTTTATTTTACCCGGGGTATTATGGCTCATTTTAATGATGAAGCACAATTTGCCGGGGTACTGGGGCATGAAATAGGGCATATCACCGCCCGTCATTCTGTGATACAGCAAAGGAATGCTACCCTTAGTCAGGTGGGATTGATAGCCGGGATGATCATCGCGCCGCAATTGGGCGATTTTGCTCAGACTGCTTCTCAGGGCCTAAGTTTGTTGTTTTTGAAGTTTGGCAGGGATGATGAACGCCAGGCTGACGACCTTGGAGTAGAATACTCGTCAAAGATTGGATACGATGCGGAACATATGGCTGATTTTTTTAATACACTGGATCGTCAGTCGAAACAAGGTTCAGGAGAAGCTCTTCCTGAATTCCTGTCTACTCACCCTAATCCTGCAGGAAGAAATGCAGCAGTGGCAAAAGCTGCCAAAGAATGGAAAGCAAAGCTTGCCTTAAATAGTCCCCAGGTGAACAGGAACACCTATCTGAAAAGATTGGAAGGTTTGGTTTACGGTGAAGACCCCCGTCAGGGCTTTGTTGAAAACAGTGTATTCTACCATCCGCAACTGAAATTCAAATTCGCTATCCCAGCCGGTTGGGCTTCTCAAAATTCACCTTCACGATTTCAAATGGCACCAAAAGACGGAGGTGCTCTAATGATATTAATGCTGGCGCCCGGAAAAACTTTACAGGAAGCGGCTGCTAATGTGTTAAAACAATATAGTTTAACTACTGTCGAAAGTCGCCAGACAACCGTTAACTCTTTACCGGCTTATGTATTGGTTGCTGACCAGCAGCAGGAGCAGGGGAACACTTTACGGACCTTGTCTTATCTTATCCAGGATGGAGATACTATCTATCACCTGATCGGCGTTACTTCTGCAACCGACTTTAATAACCGTGTTAGTCTTTTTACTTCCACAATGCAAAGTTTCAGTAAACTAACGGATGCTTCAAAGTTGAATAAGAAGCCCGAGCGCGTTCACATAAAAACCTTAGGTCAGGCTACTACTTTAGAGCAGGCTTTAAAAACATACAATGTTCCCGCTAAGCGTTATGAAGAGTTAGCCATACTGAATGGCTTACAGCTTAAGGACCGTTTGGAAAAAGGAACGCTTATTAAAGTGGTAGGCGAGTAATTTTAACTAAAGAGAATGCAGAAAGTTAGCACCTTCCTGATGTTCAGCGGCGATATGTGCGGCAAAGCAAAGGAAGCGATTGAATTATATACGTCCTTAATTGCCGATTCTGAAATTAAAAGTATCGAATACTTTGAAGCGGATGAGGGCGGAGGAAATGAAGGCGATGTGAAGCACGCCGTATTTACTTTGGGAGGCCAGGAGTACCTGGCCTTCGATAGTGCAATGGGCCATAAATTTTCCTTTACTCCCTCTATTTCCATCTACGTCTCTTGCGAGACAGAAGAAGAACTAGATAATCTATTCACGAGCCTTTCGGAGGGAGGTGCAGTAATGATGCCGCCGGATAGTTATGGATTTAGTAATAAGTTTGCCTGGATTGCCGACAAGTATGGCGTATCATGGCAGCTTAACTTTGGATAAGTGCTAGCAGGCGGTGTAAAATTCTTCTTTTTCTGTAGTATGTAAACGGATGACACCAGAAAGAACAAGGTTAACTAGTATTTTCTGCGCCCTTCTTCTGCTGAGATTAAGCATCTGGCTGTATTCTTTTGCTGTAATGCGATCGTTGGTGTCGAGGTATTCCAACAGGGACTGTTCCTTTGAGGAATACTCAATCAGCACGCCTTCGTCTTTCGACTCCCTCTTTAGTACGTCGACTACTATTTTGCTTGCCAGCAAACTTTTGTCCTTTACACGAATATATACCCACCACTTTTTGTCTTCTCCCAGCGCATAGTGGGGCTTAGTGTCGCTTTCTTTAATATCGGCAACGAGTACGATCTTGTCGTCTATGTAAACTTCCTCGAAAAAGGGCTCGATGGCAGGTCGGCAGAAAAAGGTACCTGCTTTCTGCAGCATATACTTTTCCTCTTCTTCTGACTTGACTCCCTTAATACCTCCGTTATCCAATACTCCTACCAGTAACTTTCCCCCTTTGTTATTTGCGAAAGCTACCAGTGTTTTAGCTATTTTCTCGCAGGAAGTAATTGTTTTTTTGAAATCAAGTGATACCCCTTCTCCTTCAAAAATCAACTGTTTTATATGATGCGGTCTTAATCGATTCATCTGGTATTTAAATCTCCCAGTTCTTTAATTGTTTGGCTTACCTTGTAATTCCCGGATATATACTTCGTTCCTTACCACTGCGCAGAGCTGCTGCTCATTGTCGTAAACCTCTATGGTGTTCTGTTGCAGTAACTTTCCAAACTCACTTAATTTAGTACAAATTTCTAAGATCTCTGCTTCTGTAATATTAATTTTAAAATAGAGGTTCTTATACGCAGGTTTTACAAACTCAATTTCCGAACGTTTTACCCAGATCAGCGTTCGTATTCCTTTCCCGGCCAAAAGCTCGTGAAATAAAATAGGATGAAAAGCATCTGTAGCGCTAAAGATAGAACCTCCGAATATTGAACGGTTATAATTTATATTTAATATGCTTTTCGAAATTTTAACCTCTACACCTGTAAAGTCTTTTTCGAATTTTTTCACCCAGATACGTTGAAGCAATAAAGGGGGATAAAATCGTAAGAGCCATTTCATGGTGTTTTCAGAGACCCGCATGCCGACGAATATCTGAATTTAAAGCTTATCAGTGAAATTTCTGCATGCTAAATACAAACATTGGCATGAACGTTGGAAATGATTAGATAGATTTAAATACATGCTTATGGAAACTAGATTTCTTAGAGTTCTTCTGGTCGTAATTGCTGCTTCTTTCGGTAATGCCTGCAGCAGTGGTGGTAATCAGGGAATGAACGAAGCAGGGTCGGCTGATTCTGATTCGATGGTGAATATAGATACGCAGTGGGTGGACACTACTGGTGCTGCTCAGGGTGGTAATGGAAAGGCAATGGACCAGGGTGGTTTACAGCAAGATACCACGAAAGGTCCGGGAAAAGTACCTGTTCCTAGTCCCTAAAACTTCATGCTCCCACCTTGTTGGTGCTTTCACCAACAAGCCTGCTGGGTGTTCTCTATAGGTATTTCAGACAGTGGTCCCCCGTCAGGAAAGGTACACTGGCGCTTACAGCTTTCCCGTTTTCAATTTTATTCGTAGTTTCAGCCCCACCAATTATGAAATATGAGTAAAGTTGATTCTTCCAGAAATGTTATCTTCCTTGTAATTGTTGCGGCTCTCGGCTATTTCGTTGACATCTATGATCTTGTGCTTTTTTCCATAGTTAGAATAGAAAGTTTTAAGGATCTTGGAATTGCAGATGACCAAATGCGTGTGATGGGGGAGTATGTGATCAATATGCAAATGGGAGGTTTGCTTTTAGGAGGAATCCTTTGGGGGATTATGGGTGATAAGCTGGGCCGGATTAAAGTTCTGTTCGGATCTATCCTGATGTACTCCCTTGCCAATATTGCGAATGGCCTGGTTAACGATATTGATACTTATGCTTTTGTGCGATTGGTTGCAGGAATAGGCCTTGCAGGAGAGCTAGGCGCAGGTATTACACTTGTAAGTGAGAGTATGAGTAAAGAGAACCGCGGCTACGGAACAATGATCGTTGCGGGTGTTGGATTATTTGGAGCTGTTTTGGCGAACCAGGTGCACGAGATGTATGATTGGCGTACTGCTTATTTTGTTGGTGGGGGATTAGGAATGGTGCTGTTGTTTCTAAGGGTTGGAACGTTTGAATCAGGAATGTTCAATGAGGTGGCGCATAAGAAGGTAGAGAAAGGCAATGTTATGCTTATACTCGGTAATCCTAAAAACCTCTTCAAATACCTTAACTGTATCTTTATTGGAGCACCTCTGTGGTTCGTAGTCGGTATCTTAGTAACACAATCACCTGAAATAGGCAAGGCTTTAGGAGCAACAGAGCCACTAAGCGCCGGGAAAGGAATTATGTATACTTATATAGGTATTGCTATCGGCGATATTATTGCCGGCTTGCTGGCACAGGCTACTAAGTCGCGGAAAAAAACAATGTTCGTTTTTCATGTCCTGTCGATACTTGCTATCCTGGTTTACCTATCCAGTAAGGGGATGGACAGCAGCAGGTTTTTGTGGCTATGCTTATTCCTTGGTATTTCTGTCGGATATTGGGCAACCTTCGTTACTATTGCCTCAGAACAGTTTGGAACAAATATCAGGGCTACTGTTACCACCACTGTGCCTAACTTTGTTAGAGGTGCTTTAATCCCTATTACCTTCCTGTTTGAGTTTTTTGTTAAGGAATTTAATATTATAACTGCGGCTTATATCCTGACCATACTCCTTTCTACCCTCGCATTGTTTTCACTAAGCCAGCTACGGGAGAGTTTTGGTAAGGATCTTGATTACGTTGAACAGTAATATTTAGCATCTTTGTACATATGATTAGCAAAGAAGAAATCGCTGCGGATTATCAGGTTATCCAGGACGAAATATGTGCTGGCCTGGAAGCGCTGGATGGAGGTGCAAGCTTTCAGCAGGAACTTTGGGAACGCGAAGGTGGAGGCGGTGGTCGCACACGGGTTATTCAGAATGGGAACATCCTTGAAAAAGGAGGTGTTAACTTCTCTGCGGTTTACGGACAATTACCAGAACCTGTAAAGAAGTCGTTTAAAGTGGAAGAGGATGATTTTTTTGCTACCGGTGTATCTATTGTAATTCACCCTAATCATCCCCTGGTGCCGATCATCCATATGAATATCCGTTATTTTGAGATGAATGAGGATATTCGGTGGTTCGGGGGCGGGATAGACGTTACTCCACATTATGTATTTGAAGATGATGCGAAGTTTTTTCACCAATACCTGAAAGGGGTTTGTGATCATTATAACCAGGAGTTTTATGTGAGGTTCAAGAAATGGGCCGACGATTATTTCTTTATTAAGCATCGTGAAGAAACCAGGGGCATCGGTGGAATATTTTACGACCGGCTTAATCCTAAAACTGCCGGAATAGGTTGGAGGAAGATCTTTGAGTTTTCAAAAGAAGTAGGCCGTTCCTTCGTACCTATTTATAAAGAGTTGGTTGATCGCCACCGTAATGATCCTTTTTCTGAGCAACAGAAACAATGGCAGTATCAACGCAGAAGTCGCTATGTAGAGTTTAATCTGGTTTATGATGCAGGAACTAAATTCGGATTGGAAACCAACGGCAGGATTGAGTCTATATTAATGAGTCTCCCGCCCCAGGCTAACTGGACTTATAACTTCAAGGCTGAAGCGGGAACAGAAGAGGAGAAAACTTTGTCTTTACTTAAAAAGGGTATTGACTGGGCTTAAGAAAATGAAAAAATATTTTTATTGAATAGCCAGATCTTCTATATTTGGATCAAGACATGACAATTTACAAAGTAAATATCGCAGTAGTCGTAGCAGTGGCCATTACAGCCAGCTGACGGGAGCGTATTTATTTTAAACATACAGCAGAAGCCCGTCCCGAAAAGACGGGCTTTTGTCGTTTTAAGCGAATATGAAATTAACAGTAGCAAATATTAATCTTTCAGTAGTAGCCATTATTGCAGTGGTGGTGGCTGTCGTGCGTTTATGGCGGGAGGATTGATATTAAAAGAATTAATAGTCGAAGCCTCCCGTCAAAACCGGGGGGCTTTTTTTTTTAGGAAAAATTAACAGAAATCCATATGACAGTAGAAACCCCACACTATCCATTTGCACAAAGGGTACAGCAGGTACCTAAATCATTTATTCGTGAAATCCTGAAAGTAACCAGCAATCCTGGTATCGTTTCTTTTGCAGGAGGACTTCCTAATCCTGCCCTATTTCCTATGCAGGAGCTGGAGGATTGTGCAGCAAAAGTATTTCAGAAAAGGGGAGCGCAAGTGCTTCAATATTCCGAGACAGAAGGATATTATCCATTAAGGGAATACATTGCTGCCCGTTATCTTCAAAAATTTGGATTAACTATTTCTCCGGAACAAATCCTTATTACAAGTGGTTCTCAGCAGGCCCTCGATCTTCTGGGAAAGGTATTCCTGAATGCTGGTGACAAGGTGCTGCTTGAACGACCAACTTATCTTGGTGCTTTACAATGTTTATCTCTTTTTCAGGCTAAATTTGAGGAAGTAACTTTGAATAGCGATGGTGTCGATCCTGACGAGTTGGAAGAGAAAATGTTCGATTGCAATCCCAAGCTCTTTTATTGCATCCCCAATTACCAAAATCCTACAGGACTGCATTATTCAGAAGAAAAGCGAAAGTTGATAGCCGGAATTGCAGCAAGGTACCCGGCAATGGTTATTGAGGATGACCCTTATGGAGATATTTCTTTTTCTAATCATCAACCCCTTCCTATCTATTCATACCTGCCCGAGAAAACTATCCTGTTAGGTTCCTTTTCTAAAACTGTTGCACCGGGATTACGGGTAGGCTGGATGGTTGCAGATAAGGATATTATCAGGAAAGCAACGATCATGAAACAAGCTTCGGATCTGCATTCCAATAACCTCTCACAGCATATCCTTTATGAGTTCCTTAGCACCTATGACCTCGATCATCACGTCTCTAAGATTGTTAAGCATTACAAATACCAGCGGGATGTGATGCTGAGCTGCATTGAAGAATACTTTCCGGAGAATGTACAGTATAATCGTCCTGAAGGAGGAATGTTCACCTGGTTAACCTTACCTAGCACTACTAATGCACGAGAGTTCCTTAAAAAAGCAATGGAACAGGACGTGATTTTTGTTCCGGGTGATAGTTTTTATGCTTCATCTCCTGATCTGCAGACCCTTCGTTTAAATTTCTCCAATGTTAATGATACAACCATGAGAAATGCTTTAAGGAAATTGGGAACAATCCTGGAATACACCAACTGGTAATTTTCAATAAGAAGGGTCAGGGCTTTCTGACTCTTCTCAAATATGACTTTATTGCAGTACTTTAATAATTTTCAATTTCAGTTTTTAGTATCTTTGCGCCTTGATTATGAGCAGGAAAGTAGCATTCTATACGCTGGGTTGTAAGTTAAATTATTCAGAGACTTCGACAATTGGGAGACAATTTAAAGCTGCAGGGTTTGAAACCGTAGAGTTTACTGATAAGGCCGATGTTTACCTGATCAATACCTGCTCGGTGACTGATAATGCCGATAAGAAATGCCGGAAGGTAGTTAAGGAAGCGTTAAAGCATTCGCCTAATGCTTATGTCATGATCGTTGGTTGTTACGCGCAGCTTAAACCGAAAGAGATCTCTGAAATACCTGGGGTAGACATCGTATTAGGGGCTGCCGAAAAATTCCAGCTGATCGACTATGTTAAAGACTTTACTAAACAGCCTAAAACACTAGTTTATAATCAGCCTATTGAAGAAGCTAAAGAATTTGTAGCTTCTTATTCTTATGGAGATCGTACACGTACCTTTTTAAAGGTGCAGGATGGTTGCGATTATTCCTGTACTTTTTGTACTATTCCTCTTGCACGCGGATCAAGCAGAAGTGATAAGATTGAGAATATCGTTAAACAAGCGGAGGAAATTGCCGCTTCAGGAGTGAAGGAGATCGTATTAACCGGTGTGAATATCGGTGATTTTGGAATCAGGGAAGGGAAGAGAGAAGATCGCTTTTTTGACCTGGTAAAGGCTTTGGATGAGGTAGAGGGGATCGAGCGTTTCAGGATCTCTTCTATAGAGCCAAATCTGCTGACGAATGAGATCATCGAATTCGTTGCTACATCTAAGAAATTCGTTCCGCACTTTCATATACCCTTACAGTCTGGTTCCAACAAAATACTGGGACTAATGCGCAGGCGTTACCGACGTGAATTGTATGTTGAACGGGTAGCAAAGATTAAAGAGATAATGCCGGATTGTTGTATAGGGGTTGACGTAATTGTAGGTTTTCCTGGCGAAAGCAGGGAGGATTTTATTGATACCTATAATTTCCTCAACGAGCTAAACATTTCTTACCTGCACGTATTCACATACTCTGAAAGAGAGAATACGCCGGCAGCAGAAATGGAGGGCAGTGTACCAGGTTCTCAGCGTGCAGATCGCAGTAAAATGCTTCACATCCTTTCTGACAAAAAACGAAGGGCCTTCTATGAAACACAATTAGGAAAAGATGCTCTAGTTCTTTTTGAGGGAGACCATAAGGATGGCATTATGAACGGCTTTACGGAGAACTATGTGAAAGTAAGAGCTAAATACGATCCGGTGGCAGTTAATGAATTAAGACGAGTTAATCTTACAGGGATTTCTCCTGAGGGAGAGGTAGAGGTTGTAGAGCTTCAGGAAGAACTTCAGCACTAAAATATAATAAAGTCAGGAAGCCATTGAAATCTTTCTGACTTTATTCTTTCATCTCTAACCTTCGCCTTTAATCTTTCTCCTCTGCCATTTAGCCATTCCGTGTCCACCTTCCATCTTTAACCTTTGAATTCCCACCTTTTACCTTCCGCATGAACCTTTTCCCTTTAACCTTTTCCCTTTCCCCTTTCCATTCGGTATCTTAGCCGCATGTTTCCTACGCTATCATATTTAATAGAATATTTAACAGGCATAAACATTCCTCTGCCGATACAGACTTTTGGTTTTTTCGTGGCCCTGGCTTTTATGGCAGGTTACTGGGCTTTTACCGAGGAACTTAAAAGAAAAGAAGCTTTGGGTCTGATTCATTCTTTTACGCAAAGGGTTAAAGTCGGAGAACCTGCCACTACATCAGAACTGATCATTAATGCCATATTTGGGTTTGTTGTTGGTTATAAGCTTTTGTATGGAGTTTTAAATTATTCTGAGTTTGTAAATAACCCTCAGGAGTTTATTCTTTCAACCAAGGGAAATTTTATCGGAGGTGTTCTTTTCGCAGTGGCCTTCGCCTATCTGGCTTATTCAGACAAGAAAAAGAACGCTTTGGATAAGCCCAGAGTAGTAGAGGAGACGGTACATCCTTACCAATTAATGAGCAATATGATCGTTTGGGCTGCCGTTTGGGGTTTTCTTGGCGCTAAAATATTCCATAACCTTGAGTACTGGGATGACTTCATGAGAGACCCGATTGAAGGGCTTTTATCCTTTAGTGGTCTGACCTTCTACGGGGGCTTGATCTGTGGTGGAGCGGCTGTACTATATATTGCCAATAAAAACGGTATTAAACCTATCCATATGCTGGATGTGGGCGGACCTGGAATGATGCTTGCGTATGCTGTAGGACGTATAGGTTGTCATATGTCGGGAGACGGGGACTGGGGTATACCTACCACTTCCGCCAAACCAGGCTGGTTAAGCTGGGCGCCGGACTGGGTATGGTCTTTTAAATATCCGCATAATGTAATCAATGAAGGCGTGCCTATTGCGGGTTGTGAAGGAAGGTTCTGTCATGAACTTCCGGCAGGCGTTTACCCAACTCCATTTTACGAAGTGATCATGTGTCTGGTCCTTTTTGCTATCCTCTGGTCATTAAGAAAGCGTATTCATGCCGTGGGCCTGATGTGGTTCCTTTATTTGATCCTGAACGGAATAGAACGTTTTTTAATAGAACATATCCGTGTTAATTCCTTTTATCATGCATTCGGTATGGCCTTCACGCAGGCAGAACTAATATCATTTATTATGATCGTGGTAGGAATACTTGGAGCCATATGGGCAATTAATAATCATCGGAAATCAGGCCTGAGCGGAGGCTTATAAGCAAAGGATAAGGAAAGTAATAGCTCTTTGCAGCCGCTTAAGAACAAATTAATATTCGTAACACACATCTATAGCATAAAAATGGATCTACAAAGTTTAACAACTGAAGTTATTGCACTGGCGAAAGAGGTAGGAGGTTTTATACGTGAAGAAGCTCAAAAGTTTGATGCAGATAGCATAGAATACAAAGGGTACAATAATCTGGTCTCTTACGTGGATAAGACTGCGGAGGAAAAGATTGTGGCAAGATTGTCTGAACTATTACCTGAGGCAGGATATATAACAGAAGAAGAAACTATTAATAAAAAAGGGGACGTATACAACTGGATAGTGGATCCTTTGGATGGTACTACTAATTTCATCCACGGGCTGCCTATTTTTTCGGTAAGTATTGCTCTGGAACAAAATAAGGAGCTGGTTTTGGGAGTAGTGTATGAAGTGAACCTGAATGAATGCTTTTACGCCTGGAAAGATGGCGGAGCATTTCTGAATGATAAGAAGATTAAAGTTACTAAGAATACCGAGCTGAACCAAACGCTTTTGGCCACCGGTTTCCCTTACTATAATTTTGAAAAGGAAAACCAGTACCTGAACGTGGTGCGTGAGTTTATGCAGCAGAGTCACGGAATCAGAAGAATGGGTTCGGCTGCGGTAGATATGGCTTATGTAGCTTGTGGCAGGTTTGATGGCTATTTTGAGTATAATATCAACCTTTACGATATTGCTGCAGGGGTGGTGATCGTTAGAGAGGCAGGAGGAACGGCATTTAACTTCGCGGGAGAGGATGAGTTTTTTGTTTCGCGGGAAGTAATAGCCAGTAATGGTCTGGTAGGAGAGGCGATGACAGAAGTGATCCAGCGAAATTTCAATGCTTAAGGAACGGTTTTTGGTATAAAAAAAGAGAGCTAACCCTATGTTAGCTCTCTTTTTTTATACCGTGCATTCTTTAGTGATCATACGATTCTTGCAAGTGTTGCCGTTTGCTGATTGACCAGCTTCTGAAGAGGGCCACTTGCCATCATCTTCATCATCATATTCAGTTCGGCTGATAAAGTAAGAACAGCTTCCGTTGTACCATCGTGTAAGTCGACCACCACCCAGCGCATATCTACATTAAAAGGCACATCGGCCGCAGGAACGATGATGATACTGCTGTTTTCTATGCGGTTTGAAATCTTAAGGGCAAGGTTAGCCATCCCCTGAACAGTAAAGTTAGCACTGTCTTTGTCTGAAGTCCAGTTTGTGATACTATCAGGCATTAACTGTTTATGATTGTTAAAGTCGGACAAGAATTGGTAAACTGTCGAAACTGATTTGTTAATTCTTACTTTGCTTTCAAAGACTGTCATCTTTTTTTCTATTAGATAATCAAAATTCGGCTGTGGTCCTAAAAAACTAAAAAGACCTATAAGTTTGCTGCTTATAGGTCTAAAGACCGTTTTATTTTATTTGTTTTGGTTTATGTCGTTTTTTCAAGGCTATTGCCCCACTCGTTGGGATTGTTACGCCATTTGCGTAATAACTCAAGATCGTCGTTATTAATGTAGCTGTTTTCGGAAGCATACTCGATCAATGCTTCGTAGTTGGACAGGGTTGAGAACCTGCATTTAGCAGACTTGAAATTCTCTGTAGCACTGTCAAGACCGTAACTAAAGATAGCAACCAGACCAGCAACGTCACATCCTGCTTCGCGCAAAGCGCTAACAGCCTGTAAACTGCTTTTTCCTGTTGATATAAGGTCTTCTACAACTACAACACGCTGACCAGCGAATACTTCTCCTTCGATAAGGCTTCCAGTACCGTGTTCTTTTGGTTTTGATCTAACGTAAGCGAATGGAAGCCCAAGTTCCTGAGCAACTAAAACACCCTGAGGTATTCCAGCTGTTGCTACTCCGGCAATTAGTCCAACGGATCCAAATTCTTCTTGTACCAATGCAGATAGCTGCTGGCGGATATAAGTTCTTATAGAAGGATGGGATAATGTTACACGGTTATCGCAATAGATTGGAGATTTAATTCCAGATGCCCATGTAAAAGGTTTGTTGGGTTGTAATTTAATTGCTTTAATTTGTAACAAAAACTCGGCAACTTTCTTTTCAGTCTCACTTTTGTTGATCATGGTGCAAATGTATAAAAACTATAAGACTTATATTAATGATACTCTCTTAATTATCGCTGATTTTGTGCCTGAGGGCATAGGAAGTTATCAACAAATAGAGATAAACAGTTTCGACTTTAAGAGTTTCTACAAGCAGGTTAAGGGAACGCCTGCCTCTACTTATTTGATCGTAGCAAAGGATCCAAAGAAGACGTTTCGTAAGATCCGGAACTCCTTTGGAACCATCCATGCTGCCGGTGGCGTAGTTCAAAATGAGAAAGAAGAGTACCTTTTCATCTTCAGAAAAGGGAAATGGGACCTTCCAAAAGGAAAGCTTGACGAAGGGGAAAAATTTAAAAAAGCTGCAGTCAGGGAAGTCGAAGAAGAATGCGGAATAAAGGTTTCCAAGCTTGGCGATAAGGCTTGTAATACCTGGCATGTTTACGAAGAGCGGGGGCAGATCGTCTTTAAGAAAACTGCATGGTATTACATGAAAGCTAAGAATCAGAAGCTTATCCCTCAGTTAGAGGAAGACATCACAGATGCACGCTGGATCGCTCCGGAGGATTTTGATATTGTGGAAGAGAACACCTTTCCTCTCATCAAAGATATCCTTAGCTTGATCGAAGTTTAGAAAGATAGAAGTATATGTAAGTGAGTTTATAGAAAGGGAAGAGCTTCTTTTGGTATAAACTTGCTTACATCTCCCTTGTGGCGCAGAACGTCTCTTACGATGGTAGAGCTGATGGAAGAATAGCCTGGGTTGCTTACAATGAAAATGCTTTCGATGCTTGGCTCTAAAGCGTGATTCATTTGTGCGATGGCTTTTTCGTATTCGAAGTCGGATACGGTGCGGATACCTCTAAGCATATATTTAGCACCTGTCTCCCTGCAGAAATCTACCGTTAAACCTTCATAGGTCTGTACTTCTACTGTTGGTTCATCAGCAAATACTGCTTCAAGTATTTGAATCCTGGTTTCCACCGACAGCATCGGTTGTTTGGTGCTATTCTTTCCTATCCCTATTACCACCTTATCGAAAAGAGAGACGGACCTTTTGAGAATATCCACATGGGCAATAGTCACCGGATCAAATGAACCTGGAAATAACGCTATTTTCATGCTGCTAAAGGTAAAATCTTTTTATAAAAAAAGGTAAAATCAAGGTGTGATTAAAGGCCTTCCTTAACTTCAAAAAAGCTGAAGGACGAGTACCCATATTTGCGCTGTTCTATGAAATTAGGATGGTTGTCCAGTCTTTTTACTGTTGGATGTTCAACGATCAGTAAACCTGAAGGCTTAAGCAGGTTCTTTTTAAAGACCAGCTCGGGTATCAGGGGGATTTGAGGAATGTCAAAAGGGGGATCGGCAAAGATCAGATCAAAGGTCTCCGTTTCCTGCTCCAGAAATTTAAAGACGTCTGCCCGGTTGGCTCGTATTGCCTCCAGCTTGTACTGTTTGGCAGTATTTTTAAGGAAGTTGTAACATCCGGTATTTTTATCTACAGAAACTACTTCTTTACAACCACGGGAGGCAAACTCGAGGGATAAGTTTCCTGTCCCACTAAATAGATCTAACACTTTCAAGTCCTCAAAATCATATTGGTTGATCAATATATTGAAGAGGGCTTCTTTAGCCATATCTGTAGTAGGCCGGACCGGCAAATTGGCGGGAGGCATGATCCTGATACCTTTTAACTTTCCTCCAATTATTCGCATAAATACAGGTTAAATAGAGTAAAGAATTGGTGCTCTGGAACGCTGCTGAACGTATTTCCTAATTTTGCTAACCTGATATTGCTTGCAAAGGAGATCTTATTATAGTATTTCTCAATCCGTTTATAGAGCAGGTTTTCTTTGTCGATGTCTCCTGAAAGAATGACCTCGAAATCTGTTTCGGTAAGTCCGAGTTGCTGCAGGACAAAGAGGAGGTAGTAGTTGAAATCATCCGGCGAGTGCAATTGGAATATATTGTAGAAACGAACAAGATGATTGTCGATGATCAATAGTTCGAAGGAGGAATCATTAAACTGAAGGATCAGCTTTTCTCCCTGATAGTTATACATCATCCCGTCGATAAGAGGCTCGGCCTGGGAATAGATACGTGCGTTAGGGTAACTTTCAAAGAGGGTTTCCGTCAGTTCCTCCTGCAAGGCAAACGCGTTTCGGATCTCTGCTTTTTTGATATGGTTCACCTGCACATTATCAGATGCCTTTTTTGCAAATAAAGCTTTATAAACAGAAAGGTTGGCTGGCGAGTAAAGCTCGTTCGGAATAAAGGTGAAGTTAAACGTTTCCGTTAATATCTTAACCGCTTTATAAGGCTGTTTCAAGTATTCGTTTTCGGATAGCAGCTCGTCAATAGTCTCCGTAAGAGACATCTCCAACGCCGTATCAAAAAGTACGGAAACTTGTTTACTTGCGTTAATGATAGCATACGAAAGCCTTTTCGGGCTTACTTTTATCAGTAATTCAGACTCTTCTGCCTGGCTTAAATCGAAGTTGTAGTCTTTAAGGTGAATCGTACCTATGTTATTCATTAAGGCAAAACTAATTATTTAATTGTGCATTTTTACATTTCATGAATTTTGCTTCGCTGCTAAACACTCAGTTCAGTAATACACCTACTCAACAGCAATTGGAAGTTTTCCAACAACTTGAGCGCTTTGTACAGTCGCAGGCAGGCGAAGAATGCTTTGTGCTGCGAGGCTATGCGGGTACCGGAAAGACCACTATTATAGGAGCATTGGTGAAGGCTCTTCCCAGAGCTGGTTGGAAAATGGTTTTACTTGCTCCGACCGGGCGTGCAGCAAAGGTGATCTCTAACTATTCAGGGAAAAAGGCTTTCACTGTTCACAAGAGGATTTACAGGAAGAAGTCGGCAATGGACCTTTCTGCAGGTTTTGTTTTGGGGCAAAATGTTGCGGTTAATACGGTTTTTATCGTAGATGAGGCTTCGATGATCTCTGACGAGTCTGCAGATTTTAGCAGTAATAGCCTTCTTGCTGATCTGATAGAGTACGTGTTTATGGGGGAGAACTGCAAATTGATGCTAGTGGGAGATACGGCTCAGCTTCCCCCGGTAGGTTCTCAAAGCAGTCCCGCACTTGATGTTAAATATCTTAAGGATAACTTTTATCTGAATTTGTTCAGTTACGAGTTGACGGATGTAGTAAGGCAACAGAAGACTTCCGGGATATTGCAGAACGCCACTGCTATCCGGGAGTTGATCAGGCAGGAGCAAGAGCTGTTCCCTCAGTTGAACGTCAGGGGATTCCGGGATATCTATAGTATGACGGGGGAGAAGTTGCCGGAGGGACTACATTATGCCTACGATAAATATGGCATTGAAAACTCCTTAGTGATCTGTAGATCGAATAAGAGCGCCAATAATTATAATCAGCAGATCAGGAACCGGATACTTTACAGGGAGGAGGAGCTGACAGGAGGAGATTACCTGATGGTAGTGCGGAATAATTATTACTGGCTGCAGCAGCAGAATGAGAATAATACTTCTTTTATCGCTAATGGTGATATTGCAAAGGTAAGAAGGATGCGGAATATAGAAGAGCTATACGGTTTCCGTTTTGCTAATGTAGTGCTTGAATTTATCGATTATCCGGATGAAGAGCCACTATCTTGTAAGATTTTGCTGGATACACTTTATTCTGAAAGTCCTAATCTGTCTAGTGCAGATAACTCCAGGTTCTATCATGCGGTAATGGAAGACTATGCAGATATTCCAGACAAACGGAAAAGAATGGAAGAGTTAAAGAAGAATCCCTATTATAATGCTTTGCAGGTAAAGTTTGGGTATGCGGTTACTTGCCACAAAGCGCAGGGCGGGCAATGGGATGCAGTATTTATTGATCAGGGATATCTCACCGAAGAGATGCTGAATACGGATTTCTTAAGATGGTTGTATACTGCTGTTACCCGGCCAACGAAGGAACTGTTCCTAGTTAATTTTAGTCAGAATTTTTTTAGTTGAAATTGATAGTAAAGGTAGTACCCTGATCTGGAATACTTTCAACTTCTATCGTTCCACCCATAGCTACTACCTGTGCTTTGGTGATATAAAGTCCCACTCCTTTACTATTATTGTTGCTATGGAAGGTCTGATAGATACCGAAGATATTTTCTCCGTGCTGCTTTAAATCTATGCCTAAACCATTATCCCTCACTTCCATAAAGATGCGCCCGTTATTGGTGAAGGTCTTTACCGAAATTTGCGCTGGCCGCTTAGGGCTTCTGTATTTGATTGCATTTGTTATCAGGTTCTGGAGAATACTTTCCAGATAGCTCTTCGGATACTTAATGGATGGTGCTTCAGAGAAATCGTAGTTTAACGTAACGTTAGACTTCTTAACATCGGCTGATAAATTCTTCACTACCTGGCTATAGACCTGTTTGAAGTTTAACTGCTCGTGCACAGCGTAAGATTCGTGTTTGCTGCGTAGCATCTCTATAAGGTCATCCAATTTTACGATCAGGTTGTCTGCAACTTCCTTAATAATATCCATCAGGTTGTTCTTTTCCTGCTCTTCGTCCGACTCTTCGTACAATTGCAGCAAGGCAATAAGGTTTACACCTGGAGAGCGAAGGTCGTGGGATGCTACATAGGCAAAGCGCTCCAGCTCGTGGTTTTGTTTAATCAAATCCTGACTTAGGCTTTGAAGCTCGCTCTTCTGATCTTCGAGTATCTGATTCTTTTTTTCGACCTCCTTAAAAAGCTCTGAGATCTTTTCTCTGTTCTGTACAATGCTTATAAGCGAGGATATTACTATGACAAGGAGAACCCAGTTACTGATCACTGAAAATACCTGCGTCCTTCGTGTTAGCTTCTCAATTGACCTATTGTTCTTGTTGAGCTTTTCCTTTTCAATGGTAGTAATGCGCTTTATGATCTGGCCCAGTTCCTCCATCGTATTCTGACTCGATGTACTTTGAACCTTCAATAAAGCATTGGCTGATTGACCCTTATTGTGTAGTATAATGGTTTCAGCAAGCTCATCGCGCTTTATTTTAATTAGCTGATTTAACCGAAGGAGATTATTCTGTTGAGCAGGATTTTCTGTCAGGGCAGAATACAGGTTGAGGTAAACTGTACTTAGGCCCCGATCGGCTTCTTTATATGGTCCCAGGTAAGAAGTGTCATTGGTTAGCAGATAAGCTCTCTGCCCAGCTTCTGCATCCTTGATACTCTCCAACAGGAAATTTGTTGTTTCAATAATCTCGTAGGTTTTTCTTGATGCCTCGTAATTCCTTGCATTCCTTGACGATTGCATAAGGAAAAATATCGTGTTCACCACAATTATTACAATTGTAGCCCCAATTAAGTAGTAAATGCTTTGAGCATTCTTCATAGTCAGGTTTCTAGAAAATCCGGGAGATCCTTCTTGTAATTTATTTTAACATCCCTAGAGCATAGTAGTACAACATCCAAAGACTTGCTTTGTGATTATTACACTATCCGCTTGTAAAAATGGCAGATTTATTTGGTCTGGAAAATAAAAAAGTGCCATTTCTTATCGAAATGGCACTTTTTATTTAGTTACTGTAAACCATTTTAATAAATGTAGACAACTTATCTTTCATTTGCCGTCTGTCTACAATGAAGTCAAGAAAACCGTGTTCCAGGACGAATTCTGAAGTTTGAAAACCCTTCGGAAGATCTTTCTTGATCGTTTCTTTAATAACTCGCGGTCCTGCAAAACCTATCAGTGCACCTGGTTCTGCAATGTTAATATCACCAAGCATTGCATAGGAAGCCGTAACACCACCTGTTGTAGGATCAGTCATTAAAGATATATACGGAATACCTGCTTTTGATAAAAGAGCCAGTTTAGCAGAGGTTTTAGCCATCTGCATCAACGAGAATGCAGCTTCCATCATCCTGGCTCCGCCCGATTTAGATATAAGCAGGAAGGGAATTTTATGTTCAATACTATAATCAATAGACCGTGCGATCTTTTCCCCAACTACCGAACCCATAGATCCTCCAATAAAGCTAAAATCCATGCAGGCTACAACAATATCTGCACCGTTTATTTTTCCATATCCTGAACGGATTGCATCATTTAACCCTGTTTTTGTATAGCTTTCTTCGAGTCTTTCTGTGTACTTCTTAGAATCGGAGAAAGTTAAAGGGTCTCCTGATCTTAAGTTAGCAAAAAGTTCAGTGAACTGGTTATCGTCAAAAAGTATGGAAAAATATTCTTTTGATCCTATTCTTAAATGGTAACTGCAGTATTGGCAAACGTATTTATGTTCCACCTGCTCGGCATAGTGCAATGGTTTTTTGCATTGCGGGCATTTGTTCCAAATGCCATCAGGTGCTTCTTTTTTATCTTCCGTAGAAGTGAAAATTCCTTTTTTCTCTCTTTTAAACCAAGCCATGTCTTTGGAAATAAGCGGGTACAAATAAACGAATTTTTTAAGAAAAGGATAGTTTTATTATCAAGTACACAGATTTTTCTGATTTTGGTCACTTATACTAAAACTAAAATTTCTATTTTCGGCTTTTAGTAAAGAGGAAAAAAACAAATGAATCTAAAAAATTACAAAGGAGTACTATACGGCGATGCTGTACAGGAACTATTTGAACAAGCGAAGCAACATCAGTTTGCATTACCAGCAGTAAACGTTATTGGAACGAATTCCATCAACGCAGTAATGGAGACAGCGAAAGCTGTTAATTCACCGGTAATAATTCAGCTGTCAAATGGTGGTGCACAGTTTTTTGCAGGAAAGACTCTTAATAATGAGAAGCTTGACGCGTGTATCCTTGGAGCTGTATCTGCCGCTCGTCACGTACATTTGCTTGCTGAGCATTATGGTGTAGCTGTTATCCTTCACACCGACCATGCTGCAAAGAAATTGTTGCCATGGATCGATGGAATGTTAGCTCATGGTGAGCGTTTCCACCAACAAACCGGCAAGCCTTTATTCTCTTCTCACATGCTCGACCTTTCCGAGGAGCCGATTGAAGAAAATATTGAGATAAGCAAGAAGTATCTTGAGCGTATGAAAGCTTTGGGTATGACTATCGAAATTGAACTAGGTGTAACTGGTGGTGAGGAAGATGGTGTAGATAATTCTGATGTCGACAGCTCTAAACTATACACTCAGCCAGAAGAAGTTGCTTATGCCTTTAAAGAACTGAGCACTGTTAGTCATAGATTTACTATTGCTGCGGCTTTTGGTAACGTTCACGGTGTTTATAAACCTGGTAACGTTAAGTTACAGCCTGTCATCCTTAAGAACTCTCAGGATTACCTGAGAAATGAGTTAGGTTTAGAGGCAGAAAAACCGATCAATTTCGTTTTCCATGGTGGTTCTGGTTCTTCTCAGGAAGAAATCAGAGAGGCTATTTCTTATGGAGCAATCAAAATGAATATTGATACCGATATGCAATGGGCATTCTGGGAAGGTATCCACGATTACTACGAAGCGAAGAAAGACTATCTTCAGGGACAAATCGGAAATCCTGAGGGTCCGGATTCTCCAAACAAAAAATATTACGATCCAAGGGTTTGGTTACGTAAAGGCGAAGAAACTTTTGTTAAACGCTTAACTCAGGCATTTGCTGATCTGAACTGTTTAGATGTTAACTCTAAATTGTAATTAATTCAGAATTGTTAATTTAACCCTCGCTGAATAATCAGCGAGGGTTTTTTATTTTCACCACTATGGAAAAGAATAGTTTTTTTGACAGGTTCGCAAATCGTGCGGCACGCTTTACCGGTAGTTCTCCTGCTTTTTTAGGCGCTACAGCTATTGTTATCCTCTGGGCTGTAACCGGGCCGATATTTAATTATTCTGAGACCTGGCAATTAGTAATCAATACCGGAACAACTATCATTACCTTTTTGATGGTGTTCCTGATACAGAAGGCCCAGAATAAGGATTCGAAAGCTATTCAGCTTAAACTTAATGAACTTATTGCCTCCAGCGCTAAGGCAAGTAACCGTATGGTGGATATCGAGGATCTTACAGAAGAGGAGCTTGATGCTATCCATAAGTTCTATGCCCGGCTTGCTATTCTTGCCAAAGAGGACAGGGAGACAAATCTGAAGTCGTCGCACTCAAATGAAGCGGCGTTAGAACGCCATATATTAAAAGCCAATAAGAATGATCAAAGACATAGCCATGGAGGAAAAAGAAATCAGGGTACTCAAGGTAAGTAGTAAGGAGGACCTTGAAACAGTATTTGCAATTCGAAAAAAGGTTTTTGTAGAGGAACAGAACTGCCCCCCGGAGCTCGAATGGGAATTTGAAGAAGAATCAGTACATTTTCTGGCAACAGTAAATTCTCAACCTGCAGGTGCAGCGAGGTGGAGGCAAACAGACAAGGGATATAAATTGGAACGCTTTGCAGTTTTACAGGAATTTCGCGGATTGGGAGTAGGGCAGAAGCTCGTAGAAGCTGTTCTTGCAGACCTTCCTGCAGAAGCAGTGTATGTATACCTTCATGCGCAGGTGACTGCAGTGGGATTGTATAAAAAGCTTGGTTTTGTTGCCGAGGGGAATCTGTTTGAAGAGGCGGGAATACAGCATTATAAAATGGTGCTGAAAAAATAAGTCCCTTAGGATTGGAAATAAAGATGCCTGGCTATTGCCAGGCATCTGCTATTATGTTCTAGAATACCGTTTGTCCCTTTTGACTTTTCTCGTAAGGCTCTTCCTCTATCAGAGGCTTACGCTTGAACTTCCCAATAATTAACCGGGTACCCCGGTCTAGGCTGAAATAACTCCATACCCAGTTTACAAAGACAATCATTTTATTCCTGAAACCTACCAGGGTGATCAGGTGGACGAACATCCATACGAACCAGGCAAATACACCCTGGAAGCGTATTTTTCCGATATCAACAACGGCTCTGTTACGTCCCACTGTTGCCATTGATCCTTTGTCAAAGTATTTGAAGGGCTCCGGATCTTCATTATTAAAGATCTTCAGGATATTTTTGGCAAGGTGTTTTCCTTGTTGAACAGCTACTGGTGCAACTCCCGGATGTCCATTGGGAAATCCTTCAATCTGCATCGCTGCACAGTCGCCAATAGCAAAAATGTCTTTAAATCCGTCAATACGGTTAAACTCATCTACTTTTATTCTTCCACCTCGAACGATTTTATCCTGAGGAATACCTTCCGGGAAAGCTCCTTTTACTCCGGCAGACCATAAAACGTTTTTAGTAATAATGTCCTGACCATTGGAGAGCTTGATCACTTCTCCATCGTAAGAGTTTAACTTTACATCGGTAAGTACCGTTACGCCCATCTCTGTAAGAAATTCTCTTGCGTGAGTTTGAGACTGCGGCGACATTGGTCCGAGTAATACTGGCGCACCTTCAACCAGGTAGATATGAACCTGTGAAATATCGAGTTCGGGATAATCCTTTTTAAGAACGTGCCTTTTTAATTCAGACAATGCTCCTGATAATTCTACTCCTGTAGGGCCTCCACCGACAACCACGAAGTTAAGTAGCCCCGCTTTTTTTGCAGGATCGGTTTCGATAAGTGACTGTTCCAGATTTTGTAGGAGCATATTCCTAAGGTTCAATGCTTCAGGGATTGATTTCATCGGCATTGTATAGTGTTCCAGCTCTTTTGAACCGAAATAATTTGAATCAGAGCCCGTAGCAAGAATGAGGTAATCATAGAAGAACTCGCCAATCGTAGTAGTGATGGCTTTTCTTTCCGGATGTATTTTCTTTACTTCTGCTACGCGAAAACTAAAGTTCTGTTGTCCCTTAAATATTTTCCGTAATGGAAATGCGATAGAGTCAGCTTCAAGTCCGCCTGTAGCAACCTGATACAATAAAGGCTGGAATGTGTGATAGTTGTGCTTGTCAAGCATTAATATCTGCACATCCTTGTCCCTTAGATTTTTTGCTAATTGAATACCACCAAATCCACCACCAACGATTACTACTTTCGGGAAATTTGTTGAAGTGTTTCTTATTTCCATTTTAAGAGTTTACAAGAATTTAATTATATAATAACCTTGTTAAAGCTAAAATGTTGTGAGGTTGTGAAGTTCGCAACGGAATTTAGTTTTTGTTATATTTTTTGCAAAAATACTGTTTTTTGGTTAATAAAAAAGGCCTTTGCGCTAGCAAAGGCCTTTCTATTTGATTTTAATGTTCTTATTATTTTTGTAATGCCGGTGCTTTTACATCTTTTTTCTCTCTGATAAGCTCGACTACAAATGGAGTAGCTACGAATAGAGAAGAATAAGTTCCGAAGATTACACCAATTAGCATCGCGAATGAGAAGCCTCTCAAGATTTCTCCACCAAAGATGAAGATAATGATCAATACAGCGATAACACAGATACCGGTAACAACTGTACGGCTCAGGGTGCTGTTCAATGCATTGTTAATTACTGTCGGCATGTCTTCATCTTTCGAATGATGCTCATCAATGTACTCACGGACACGGTCAAATACTACTACCGTATCATTGATGGAGTAACCCATAACTGTTAGAATAGCAGCAATAAATGCCTGATCGATATCGAGGGAGAATGGTACAATTCCATTCAATAGAGAGAATAAGGCAAGTAATACCAGAACGTCGTGTGCTAATGCTACGATGGCCGAAACTCCGAATTGCCATCTGCGGAAACGAACAAGTATGTAAAGGAAGATAATTACAATAGTTGCAATAACAGAGTAAATTGCAGAGATCTTGATGTCGTGGGCAATAGTTGGACCTACCTTTTGAGCATCTTTTATCTCATAGTTTGCACTGATCTTCTTTAATCCATCGTTCAGCTTTTTAGTAACCTCAGCTTCTGCTTGCTCTGATGATTCATCAACACGGTAAGAAGTAGTAATCTTTACCTCATTGGAAGAGCCATAAGTTTTTACTTCAGGTGCTGCACCAAATTCTGCTTCCAGTGCATTACGAACGTCACCAACTTTTGCAGTTTTGTCAAACTCAACAAAGTATGAGCGACCACCCTTGAAGTCGACACCCAGGCTAAAGCCTCTTGTAAACATAGATACCAAACCGGCAACAATGATGATAGTTGAGAAAACATAAAACTTCTTTCTTCCCGCAATGAAGTCGAACTTAGAATCCTTGAACAGATTTTGAGTTGCTTTTATCGAGAAACTTATGTCTTGTTGTTTTGACAGCATCCATTCAAAAATCAGGCGGGTTATAAAAATTGCCGCAAATAATGAAGTTAAGATACCGATCATCAAAGTAGTTGCGAAACCAACAATCGGACCGCTACCGAATATATAAAGGATAACCCCTGTTAAGAATGTTGTGATGTTTGAGTCAAGGATAGAAGACATTGCTTTTTTGAATCCTTCAGCAATTGCTAAACGAGTTCCTTTACCTTCAGCCAACTCTTCACGAACACGCTCATAAATCAGAACGTTAGCGTCCACAGACATACCCAGGGATAGAACGATACCAGCAATACCAGGTAAAGTTAACACCGCACCCAGGGAAGCAAGTACTCCCATCAGGAAGAAAAGGTTCACTAATAAGGCGATGTTTGCTACCCATCCTGCTTTACTATAATATAAAGCCATGAAAATAAGGATCACGATAACACCTGCTATAGATGAAATCAATCCTTTGTTAATTGACTCTAAACCTAATGATGGTCCAACAACATACTCGCTTGCGATTTTAGCAGGAGCAGGTAAACGTCCGGCCTTAAGTACGTTTGCAAGGTCTTTGGTATCTTCTGGTGTAAAGTTTCCTGTGATGGAAGAACTACCACCAGAGATTTCATTTTGTACAGTAGGAGCAGAGTAAACGTAATTGTCGAGAACGATGGCTACTGCTTTATTGTCTGCCTTATTATTTGCATCTCCAGCAGCATCACGTGTGATACGTGCCCATTGAGAAGCACCAACAGAATTCATATACATCAACACCTCGTTGTTGCCTCTCTGGTCGACATCTGCCCGTGCATCACTGATCACATCGCCTTCAAGGGCTGGACCGTTAGTGAAACCAGATGTTTTTAGAGCATATAGTTCGAATACTTTAGTCTCTTCGCTAATAGGCTTAACAGACCATAATAATTTAACATTTGGAGGGATGATCGAACGGACTGCAGCTGAATTGAAATAAGAATTGATCTTAGCCGTGTCTTTTTGAGCTGCATATCCTACAACCGCACCAGGACGAAGGCCTTGCTGACCATTCTCTGCCTGGTAAGTAGCAGGGGCAAGAACGGCAAAAAGTGGGTTTTGCTTCGCTTGTTCAGCCTGATTAACACTTAAAGAATCTTTTCCTTTAGTTGCTGCACCCTTTTTGTTTCCAAGATTCGCCAGTCTACCTCCCGCGCTTGCTGTATCAGCAGAAGCTTTAGCAGTAGCTGTAGTATCTGTAGATTTCTGAGAGGCAGCTATAGTTTTATTAACATTCTCCAATAAAGGGAAGATCTCTGCATTTTCATATGTTTCCCAGAATTGCAGTTTTGCAGATCCCTGAAGTAATTTACGAACACGAGGAATGTCAACGCTTGATACGCCAGGAAGCTCGATCAGGATTCTGTTCGTTCCTTGTTGTTGCTGAATGTTTGGAGAAGTTACTCCAAATTTATCGATACGTGTACGAAGGATATTGAAAGACCTGTCGATCGCATCTTTAGATTGTTTCTGCAAGAAAGAAAGAACATCTCCATTGCTTGCATCAGGTTTGATGAACGCTGCATTTTCTTTGGTTGAAAAAATGCTGGCTAACTTTCCGTTAGGATTTAGCTTTTCATACTCTTGTCCAAACAAAGTAATGAAATCCGTTTGTGAAGACTTTTGTCTCTCAGTAGCATTTCTTAGTGCCTGGTTGAAAGCCTGGTCAGGATTGTTATTGGAAAGATTCTTCACCAGTTCGGTTAAAGAGATCTCCATCGTAACGTTCATACCACCTTCAAGATCTAATCCCAGCGGAATCTCATTCTCTTTAACTTTAGAATAAGTGAATTTAGTGAAGCCCAGGTTATACACCGTTTGAGTCGCCATAGAATCGAGATAAGCTCTTTCTCTGGCAGGATCTCCCTTTGCATACTCCTTTGCATCTTTTTCAACTTTGTTAGCTACCCACGTAAACGACAAGGCATATAAACACCCAATCGTTAATGCTATAGCCACGAATTTAATCAATCCTTTACCTTGCATTTTAGTTTAGTAATAATTATAGAATATCTTATTTGTTAATAAGCCTTTTTTTGATAAGACGGCAAATCTAACTAAATTTTTGTTTTATAAAATTGTTAATTCAGAAAATATCAGGCGGTTGCGTTAGCCCTTTTTATAGGTTAAAAAGGAATAACTGAAGGGTGTTTTCTCGTCGGGTTGATGATCTTCCCGATCCTCTTCATGCCACTGATTTTTATCTAATTCTGGGAAAAACGTATCTGCATCAAAAGTCTTATCAATATGCGTTAAATACACTTTGTTTAATACAGGTAAGGCCTGCCTGAAGATCTCTGCTCCGCCGATTATAAAAACTTCTTCCTCGCCTTCTGCCAGTCCGATCCCTGCTTCAAGCGAATGTGTAGTTTCTGAATCAGTCAGCGCATAACCGGGCTGTCTGCTAATTACAATATTACGGCGGTTGGGAAGCGCTTTTCCCATGCTTTCATATGTTTTCCTGCCCATGATGACGGTATGCCCGGAGGTTATCTTTTTGAAGCGCTTAAGATCTGCCGGGAAATGAACCAGCAGTTTGTTTTCTTTTCCTATGCCATTGTTCGCATCTACGACCACTACTGCCGAAAGTATCATTGAAATTTTAGTTTAATCGATTATGGTTATACGGCAACAGGTGCTTTGATGTGAGGATGATGTTCGTAGTTCTCCAGTGCAAAATCCTCGAACTTGAAATCAAATATATTTTTGATCCCGGGATTTAGTTTCATCGTAGGAAGAGGCTTTGGATCCCTTGTTAGCTGGAGTCTTGTCTGCTCGAGGTGATTGTTGTATAGATGTGCGTCGCCTAATGTATGGATAAACTCTCCTGGCTTGAGGTTACATACCTGTGCTACCATCATAGTTAACAAAGCATAAGACGCGATATTAAAAGGCACACCGAGAAAAATGTCGGCACTTCTCTGGTAGAGTTGACAACTGAGTTTACCATCTGCTACATAGAATTGGAAAAAGCTGTGACAGGGAGGAAGCTTCATCTTATCAACATCGGCCACGTTCCATGCGGATACAATCAATCTCCTGGAGTCAGGTGTATTTTTAATCTGTTTAATTACCTGGGTGATCTGATCGATATGCCTGCCATCCGGTGTGGGCCAGGATCTCCACTGGTATCCGTACACCGGTCCCAGCTCTCCGTTCTCATCCGCCCATTCATCCCAAATACTTACACCGTTGTCTTTTAGGTACTTTATATTGGTGTCGCCTTTCAGAAACCAGATAAGTTCGTGTATAATGGAACGTAAGTGCAATTTTTTAGTAGTTACTAAAGGAAAGCCATCCTCCAGGTTAAAGCGCATCTGATGCCCAAAAACGCTTATTGTTCCGGTACCGGTCCTGTCATGTTTCTGTGTGCCGTTCTCCAGCACATGCTTCATTAAGTCAAGATATTGTTTCATTTGTATTCCTCAGCCAATGCCTGCCGCTTTTTCTTTTGCTCTCAGGTCGTTTACCTTATCCCACAAAGAAAATGTATTTTTACGGTCCTGCGAAAAATTGATATAACATTTCTGCATTCGAATGATAGTTTTCCCAAACGCAAAGATCAACATTGGTCTCAATATACTGAATAGACGAAGTGATGGTTACCATAATCTGGAAACGGTCTTTTATCCGATCCAAATTAAAGATGCCCTGGAAGTGATAGAAGGGGCAGAGCTTACGTTTACCGCTACCGGGATCGAAATTCCCGGTCATGCAAATGAAAATCTGTGTCTTAAAGCCTGGCATTTGTTGAAAGACGATTTTGGTATTCCGCCGGTTGGTATCCATCTTCATAAGGGAATTCCTATTGGTGCCGGTCTCGGTGGTGGTTCAGCAGATGCAGCTTTTTTTATCCGTTTGATGAATGAGAAATTTGAATTGGGTTTAAGTACAGAGCGTATGCAAACTTATGCAAGGCGATTAGGTGCTGATTGTGCTTTTTTTGTGAAGAACGAGCCTGTATTTGCTTTTGGTAAAGGGGATGAGTTTGATAATATTGTTCTGGATCTTAGATCCTATTACCTCGTATTAGTGATGCCCCCGGTACATGTTTCTACCGGAGAAGCTTACCGGGGCGTGAAACCTCAGATACCTAAGGAATCATTAAAGGATTTGATAAAACTGCCAGTAGGCGAGTGGAAGTACCACGTCAAGAATGATTTTGAAGCATCTATCTTTACTAATCATCCTTCGATAAGAGGGGTAAAATCCGCGCTTTATGAAGCAGGTGCTTTATATGCTTCCATGAGTGGTAGCGGGGCTTCTGTTTACGGGATCTTTGAAAAGGAATTAACCTTACCCGAGTTAGAAACCAGTAACGAGGTGTTTTATAATATTTAAGGTATCGGTTGGACGGTCTAGTTTTTCTACTGGCTCCGTCCAATCCTGCATTAACTTATATAATCCCGGTCTTCTTCGCTCAAAGCCGATGTTTTCTTCAAATACGGAGTTGTTTCATCTTCTTCTAGATATTCTTTTGGTATTTCTTCTGCTTCAGACTTTGCTGATTTTCGGGAAGTCCCGGGTCTTACTATCAGTCCCAAAATAAAGCCAGCAGCAAGCATTGAACCAAGCACTCCGAGCTTGGGAAATTTACGGACACCAAAAAGCCATAGGTCCATATCCCTGGTATTATTAACCAGGATAGCAGTCACTACAGCTGTAATTATAATTATAAAAACTGTCTTTGCCCTCATCTTTAAAAACTATAAGTCGCCATGAATTCGAATATAGGATTTTGATTAGGTTTCTCATTCAAAAAAATAATTCTTTCACCAATATCAAAGTTTGGAAGATAAAATCTCAGCAGGTTCATATCGGCGCGTAATTCCATTCCGAAAGATTTTGGTGCAAATTCATTACCTCGTTTCACATCTTGAAAGTCTGAGAAAAAACCAGCTTTAATTCGTTTTATATAAGCCAATGGACCAAGCTGCCAGTCGGGATAAAAAACGGGGAACCGGTAGTTGAGTAGAAGGGTATTATCGGGAGAGCTTGAAGTTCGCGAAAAACTATACCCTCTGATCCTGGAGATATCAGTTGTTAGCGCATAATCTCCATCTGACTTTTGCCAATTGAAAGAGGCCTGGAAGGAATGGTTCCTGAATATTCCGGGGAAATAGAATGAGCTTTTGAAGGTGAAAAGGTCTCCTTCAAAGAAGTTTTCGAATGGAAAGTGACGGTAATCAAGGGTGATGCTTTGGGCCCATTTAGGGGCGAGATCTCTTGAGCTTCTTATGCTCGACCTTCTGGCGTAAATTTGATAATGCATCGGGAACTTTATCTCTGAGGGGAGCGCGTTGAAAGGCCTGTCGATGTCGTACTTGCGTGAATAACTAGTCCCTGTTTTAAATCCGGCACTATATCCATAATTAAATTTGTTAAAGTTAAAGGGGATCGTTAGTTCTGCTTTGATCTCATGCTGTCTCCAGGTCACAGGAGTCGTTTCTCCACGACGATAAATAAAGTCGGCCGAGTTGAAGTAATCAACAGTAAGGATAGGATAGTATTTTTTGAATTCGAAACCAGCACCATATTCGCTCTTCTTCAACGATGAGTTGTATTGATAGTCGCCATAAACTCCAATAGTATTTAATTTATTATCAGAACGGAGTTCCAGTCCGGTTATGCCATCGCCGGCCAAGGGGTAAACGCTGTGGAAATAGAATAGGTTCCGAAGCTGGAGATCGGAGTAACGGCTGGAGCTGAACTTCCTGTTAGGAATGCTGTCAAACACGTCATCAGCTCCTTCCTGATAGTACAAAGGTTTTGAATAATCTACGAAAGTATCCTCTACCATTTTAATTTTTTTTCCCATCTGCGGTTTCCAGGGAAGGCTTGAGATATCCTGCCCTTTATAAACAAAGTTGTTAAATAGAAGCTGTTGTCGCTGTGCATCGAAAGAAGGATTAAAAGCGCCCAGTCTCGCTGATGTTAATTGGTATATTTCACCATTCGTATCCAATCTATACAAATTGTCCAGTCCGTTATAGTGGGCTTTGAAAACGATGTCTTCGTTCACATAGACAGGCTTTAGTATTTCCTGGAATTGCAGTGGAATTAACTGGCGGAAGCTACCAGATTTCCTGTCGAGTTCAAAGAGTGTTTTTCCTGTAGTCCCGATTCCTACGATCACCAATTTGTCTCCTCTGGAATTGAATGATGGCATTTGCAACATATAGTTTTGGGGACTCGGGTAACGCTTTAATTCTTTACCCGAATTAGCATCCAACTCTACTATAGAAATACGATTGGAATAGGAAATGTCGACTGCAGCAATAACATCAGCCTTAGGCGAAAGTGCCGGAGCGAACATCCTGGAATGATGAGTTAGCTGCCTTGCTTTTTTTCTTTTTATATCATAGATATTAATAACATTAAAGGATTGTTGCTGGTAACGAATTGCGGTTCTTGATTCGTCCCAAACGATCTTTCCTGAACTATAACTAAGCCATGGATTTTCCTGATATCCTATTCTGAAAATCTTCTTTGATCTCCCGTTTTTATCCATCAAAAATAAGGAAGGAGTTTCTCCTTTACTTTCCTTTAGATACAGGATTCGTCCGTCTTCAATAGCTGTAGGAAAAAGAAAGTGAGAGGGGGTATTATCCGATCTTTTGTTTAAAGAAGAATAAGTTGTTGTGTGGTTTTTATCCACCTGATGTTGCCACAAATTCTGAAGTTCATCCATGGTGGAATCGTGGAGCTTTCTTGTTGTAAGTCCCGTAAATTTCTTAATAGAATTACTAAGATTGAAAGGCCTGATGGGGAAGGATGACATTCGAGAAAACAGACTATCCATAATGTTACCTCCATTGTCTCTTCTCAGTTTTGAATTCATAAAATGTCCAAGCTGGTAATAGCCTGGAGTGAAGTCTTTATAGGATCCAAAGTAATTTTTAGAGTAGCTAAATTTTCTTTTGTTTAAGAGATTTGATCGAAGGTAAATAGGCCATTCTGGTTGTTTTCCTCGTCCTGCTTTTGTTAAAGATGTTTCAATGTTTACTGCATCTCCTTCGTAGAACCAAGGCGGGAGATTTATTCCAAATATAGCGAGGGCAAGTGTTTCAAAAACCGGCGAGTTGTACCGGCCTGTGAGCTTGTCAAATTGAACGACATGACGCATCTCGTGAACAGCAAGACTATTTAGCCAATTTTGAAAATCGAAGGCTTGGGAAGGCATTGTATAGAACTCAGATCTTCTTGGTGCTAGCTGAACGAAACCATTTGATGTAGTTCCCTGATTCTGTAAAATTATACTTATTTTTTTTGGCGTTTTGTTTAATGATTTACTTACTCTACCAATAATATTTTCAAGAGTATTGGCCATTCGTTGTGCTTCAATTTCAACTTCAACAGGATAAATAATTTGAAAATTACTGGTGTTTATTTGATGCCATTTGAGGGTAGGAGGGTTCTGATCTGCCGAGAACACCTGAGAAAAAGCTATGTTAGAACTTATGCTTAAGGTTAATAATGTCAATACTTTGAAAACTAATATTTTATTTCTCATTTAACGCCTGTATTTAGTCCTTTGCTAAAATCATTAGTATTATTTTATCTTAAATTTGCTGATTATCTATACTTATTATTTCTAATAAGTTGTTTATAGTACTGGTAAAGAGTCGATTATTTTATTAATATAATTTACCTTTTCTTGATCATAATTCAATTTATTTCTAATTTTTATCGAATTTTATGATCATTCTAATATAAATACTTATTCTGTTATTTAAAGTTTTTAGAGTCGATTTATTTTGGTCTATGCTACCCGGCGGTATACCTTATAAAATTGGTTCTAGGTGAATTTAGGTCAAGATTAGAGCTTCGTTATACCGATAAAATTCTTGGATTTTTTATACTGCTAACAATGCAATAATACGTTTGAAATATTAATATAAATAGTAAATATTGGAGAAATTTAAGGCATTTATTTTAGTGTCTGTTTTGCAGATTTTCCATGGATTTGGTTTTTTATTTGAAGATAATATCACTGCAGATTTTTTAATTTTTATACTTAAGTCTCACCGAAATTAATAGTTGCATAATAGTATTTTTAGTCTATTTTATCTTATTAAACTGTTGATTTTACTTCTCTTTTTTGATGTACTAAAGGCTCCATATGGAATGTTTTATTTCATCTTATTCTACTCCATTATAAACTAGTTCGTGTTGTATTTGTTGGTGTTTTTTTAGTGATTGGAGTTATAATTAATCTATAATATTTCTCATTCGTTTAACTGTTCCTGTTTGGGAACATGGGTGTATTAATGAAAATTTTCCTTCTTGTAAGTAGGTAAATGTTTATTAATATGTTTGTTAATGTTGACCTGTTTAATGTGTTTGTTTGGATCGAATTTGCCTTTTGTTTCCTTTACTCGTTTGATTTGGAAAGCCATTATTGTTCTTTATAGTCGACGTTTATCTACAGAGTTTTATTTGATGATATGAAAAGAACTAAGGCCTATTGATCATCTCAATAGGCCTTATAATATGTTGTGTGTTGTTTCTAGTTTCTGGTTCTTTTATTGATGTTAAAATCATTAGTAAAGTGAGAGTTTTAGGCTAGTTATGACACAGATAGAACTGTAGTATGTTATTTATTCAATCGCTTCCTTATATACGGATAAAGGAATATAGAACCTAGTATTAACACAGTCCCCCCGTAGAATCCGAGACTCATTTGCTCTTTCTTTCCGAATATCAGAAATGCTATTATAATTCCATATATGGGCTCAAGATTTGTAATTAGGGCTACTCTGAATGCTGAAAGTTCTTTCATCACTGACACACCAGCAACGTAGGCAACAGCAGTGCATAGGATGCCCAGGATCAGCAGAAAGAATAAGTCTTTTCCATTCAATAGCATGGCACTATTAAATCCTCTTGTAATCAGGAAGTATAATGACAACCAGCACCAGGCGCCAAACAGTTCATAGAAGCTAATTACCGCTGGCTGGATTGTTTTAACTTGCTTTGAATTGATTATAGAAAAGATGCTTGCACAAAGCGCGCTTGCAAGCCCTGTAAGGATGCCGAGGGTGTATTGATGTTCAAATTTAAATATTAAATATATTCCGGCAATGATAAGGCAGCCTATCAGTACCTCCAGTTTTGCGATTTTGGATTTGCTGAAAAGAGGTTCTAAAATGGATGTAAATAGGGTTATGGAAGAAAGGCTAACAAGGGTTACTGATACAGTAGAAATTTTAATGGAGTAAAAGAACAGGATCCAGTGGCCTCCCAGTATTAGTCCCGTAAGGAACAGTTTAACAAAGCTGTTTGTGTCGACCTTTAGTGAGGTTTTTTTTATTCTAAACCAGGCATAGATACTTATAAAAGCAATTAATACCCGATACCATACGAGATAGGTTGCTGGGATTGAAATCAGGGCTCCAAGTATGCCTGTAAAACCCCATACAAATACAGTTATGTGCAGCGTCAACAAACTCTTGTTGCGCTGCACAGCAGATCTTAAATATGTCATTGTTATTTTGGCGCTTTAGCCAGAAGATAGAAACCCAGAATGCCGAAAATAGTGTTTGGAATGAATACGGCAACAATAGGAGGAAGGCCTCCCTTTAGGGAAAACATTGTGGAGAATTGAATAAACAGGATATACGCAAAGCTTAAGAAAATACCTATCCCAAGGGGCAAACCAATTCCCCCTCTAACCTTTCTTGAAGATAATGAAACTCCCATCAGGGTTAGGACGAAGGAGGAAAGAGGGTATACAAAGCGCTTGTATTTTTCAAGCTGTAAAATTTCCATTATCCCGGTACCCCGGATCTTTTCCTGTTCGATCCTGGTGTTGAGTTGCTTCATATCCATGGCTTCATAAATGTTGTCGAAGAGCTCGAAGTCAACTGGTTTTACGTCAAGGTTCACTTGTTTCTTTTCGCCATAGCTCATCGACTCCTTCAGATTATCAATCTTACGGATGGAGTACGTTTCCAAATCCCATTTTCTCTTTAAAGAATCCCAAACGATACGTTCTGCCATTGTTTTCTCAACCAAAGAATCTCCTTTGAATTTCTCCAGCGAAAACTTGTAGCCCACTTTTTGATTATTATCGAAGTTTTCGATGTATATGTAAGTGTTTTTGTCAAGCTGCATGTGCGTATACATCTTGTTGTTATCGCTTTTAGGATTAATATACTTGTTCTCGAAGTCAATCTTAAGCTGATTGGTTTCAGGGATAATAAAGAGATTAAAGACCAGTGTAATGAAGAATATGATGAAAGAGGATACAAAATATGGCCAGAGAAAGCGATTGAAGCTCACGCCTCCGCAAAGGATCGGTACTATCTCTGTTTGGTCGGCCATTTTAGCTGTAAAAAAAATTACGGCAATGAAATTGATAAGAGGTGAAAGGAAATTCAGGTAAAATGGAATGAAGCCAGCATAATACTGAAAAATGATTTTAGACAAAGGTGCTTCATGCTTTAAAAAGTCATCAAGCTTTTCCGATACATCAAAAATCACAACAACCACAGAGAAGATGACCATGGTAAAAAAGAATGTACCTAAATACTTCTTGATAATATACCAGTCAATAAGCTTTATATATCTGTTCAGCATAAATTATAGTCGCTGGGCAAGCTGTTTTACCATCTTGTTCTTCCATTCGTAAAACTCTCCGCTAACAATCTTTTCTCTTGCTTCTCCCACCAGCCAAAGATAGAAATGCAAATTATGAAGAGTAGCGATTTGTGCGCCCAATATCTCTTTTGAAATCATTAAGTGCCTCAGGTAGGCCTTGGTATAGGTAAGGTCTGCGAAGAGATCGCTATCTGCCTCGATGGGAGAAAAATCGTTCTTCCATTTTTCATTCCTGATATTAATTATACCATTTTTTGTGAACAGCATCCCATTCCTTGCGTTGCGTGTAGGCATAACACAATCAAACATATCAATACCCAGAGCAATATTCTCAAGAATGTTAACAGGAGTACCAACACCCATTAAGTAACGAGGCTTTTCATGAGGTAGTATGTTACAGACGATCTCAGTCATAGCATACATCTCTTCAGCTGGTTCGCCAACGGATAAACCTCCGATTGCATTTCCTTCCCGGTTAAATGAAGCAACTACTTCAGCAGACTTCTCCCTCAAATCTTTGTAAACCGAGCCCTGAACAATAGGGAATAGCGTCTGCGAATATCCATATTTAGGTTCAGTAGCGTCAAAACGGTCGCAGCAGCGTTTCAGCCAGCGATGTGTCATATCCAGCGATTTGCTCGCGTATCGATAATCGCATGGATAAGGAGTACATTCATCAAAGGCCATGATAATATCTGCCCCAATGATGCGCTGAATATCCATTACATTTTCAGGAGTAAAAAGATGTTTCGATCCGTCTATATGGGAGCGGAAAGTAACTCCTTCCTCCTTTATTTTTCTAACTTCGGTTAGGGAATATACCTGGTATCCACCGCTATCAGTCAGGATAGGTTTGTCCCAGCCATTGAACTTATGAAGTCCTCCAGCCTGCTCCAGAGTATTTAATCCCGGTCGGAGATACAAATGATAAGTATTTCCTAAGATGATCTGTGCCTTTATGTCTTCCTTCAGCTCCCTTTGATGCACAGCTTTAACAGAGCCTGCGGTTCCAACAGGCATGAAAATAGGGGTTTTTATAGTACCGTGATCTGTGGTGATCTCTCCGGCTCTGGCTTTTGATAAATTATCGGTTGCCTGTAATTTGAATTTCATTTTAAGCTTGCAAAAATAGCAAAATAGCTTGGCCTTTAACTTCTAAAATATTTTGTATGTGTAAAATGTTGTCTAAAAAACAGACCTTTGCGCTTTCTTTAAAATTTTAAGCATTGGCTGATTATCTTTATATAATAGTTTTCGCTCTATTTCAAATTGCCTTCCTGCTCCAGCTTTACTATCTGCTAGTTATTCAGAAGCGTCTGGGAAGTTATAAACGAACAGAGAAGGCTGATAGTACCCATCCCGTTTCTGTAATTATTTGTGCCCGGAATGAAGAAGAGAACCTAAGAAACTATTTGCCTTTTGTGCTTGAACAGGACTACCCTGATTTTGAGGTTGTTGTTGTTAACGATTGTTCTGTGGATGAGTCTGACCTCGTTTTGAGGGAATTCTCCCTTAAGTACAAAAATCTCAAAGTGGTAACCATTAATGAACATACCCGATTTAAACATGGAAAGAAGTTTGCGGTTACCTTAGGTATAAAGGCAGCTTCCCACGAGCACTTGCTTTTTACCGATGCAGATTGTAAACCTGCCAGTAATAACTGGATAAGGAAAATGCAGGAGAATTTCGACGGATCAACAGAGATCGTCCTGGGATATTCTCCATATATAGTCAGGAAAGGATTTTTAAATAAACTGATAAGGTTTGAAACGTTTTTTACAGCGCTTAATTACCTTTCTTTCTCTCTTGCCGGGAAACCTTATATGGGAGTAGGCAGAAATCTTGCCTATACTAAATCTTTATTTTTCAAAGGGAAAGGTTTTGCGGCCCACATGCATATTCCCTCTGGTGACGACGATCTGTTCGTAAATCAAAACGCCTCTTCCCGGAACACAGTCATAGAAATTGATCCGGAAAGTCATGTGTGGTCTGAGCCGAAGACCTCATTTTCCTCCTATTTTACACAGAAGATAAGGCACATGGGAGCGGGTAAAGTTTACAAAGCCTCTCACAAACGAATGCTTTCTTTTCAGGCGGGTTCTGCTCTTGCATTTTATTTGCTATTGGGGATACTTGTACTGATAAATGCACAATGGTATGTAATACTTTCCTTTTTTTTAATTCGCTTTCTGGTGCAGATATTTATTTATGCTCCTGTTTTTAAGCGTCTTAATTGTAAAGATTTGATTTGGTGGTTTCCGGCATTGGATTTGATTTATAATTTTTATATACTCGTCCTAAGCATAATTTCTTTATTTAAGAAGAAGATCAAATGGAAGTAAATCCGAACTTTTCGGCTAACGCATTAAACGATTTTAACCTTGTTGGAAGGGCTAAAGAAGGCGATCAAAAAGCGTATGCTGAGCTAATGCAACGGTACAAAGACTCAATCTATTTCATGGCGTTGAAAATGGTGAATAACAAGGACGACGCGATGGATCTTACGGTGGAGACATTTGGGAAAGCCTTTGAAAATATTGAGAAATATAAACCTGACTTCGCCTTCAGTACGTGGCTTTTCAGGATCGCTACCAATAACTGTATCGATTTTATCCGGAAGAAGAGAATCAATCTGGTATCTATAAATTCAATGGTTGACGATGAGGGAGATGACAGACCCTTACAAATAAAATCGGACACCCTCAATCCAGAAGAAACCTCTATTAAAAAACAGCAGCAGGAACAGCTAAAGATAATTGTAGATAAGCTACCTTTGCGGTATAAAACTCTGATCATGTTGCGCTACTTTGACGAGCAGTCGTACGAGGAAATTGCACAGCAACTTGATCTACCTTTGGGAACAGTAAAAGCACAGTTATTCAGGGCAAGAGATTTATTATCAAACATTATTAACCGCAGGAAGAAAGCCCCAGGAAGTGACTTCTGATATTATTTTTAATTATTTTCCAAATTTAACTGATACTCAGAAAGATCAGTTCAATAAGCTCGAAGAGCTTTATACCTTCTGGAATTCCCAGATCAACGTAATTTCCCGTAAGGATATAGAAAGTCTCTACCTTCGGCATATTCTTCATTCCCTGGGAATTGCTAAAGTTATAGAGTTCAAGCCTGGCGAAAAGGTTATGGATGTTGGTACAGGAGGAGGTTTTCCGGGTATTCCTTTAGCTATCTTATTTCCTGACACATCTTTCCACCTCGTCGATTCTATAGGAAAAAAAATAAAGGTGGTAACTGAAGTTGCCAAAGCTTTGCACTTGCAGAACCTGAAGTCCTCTCACGCCCGCGCTGAGCAGATCGATGAGAAGTTTAATTTCATTGTTTCAAGAGCTGTTACCCAGTTGAAAGATTTTTATCCATGGATCAGAGGGAAGTTCGACAAAAAACCATTGAACAAATTGCCCAATGGTGTACTTTACCTCAAAGGAGGTGATCTGGAACAAGAGTTGAAAGAATCGAGATTGAAGGATATCGAGCTATATCCTTTGTCGAAATATTTTAAGGAAGACTTTTTCGAGACAAAGTTTGTCGTTTATTTACCTGCGCAATAGGTACCTGGAAGACTTGCTATGCCTTCTAATAGAGAGATAAAGTTCATTCTTTTTTGTTTTTTAGTTGTTCCACCATTTGTGTTAACTCCTTAATTTCATCTTCTCCAATTTGCTTTTCGTCTACGAGAAAGGTAACAAGCTGCTTATAGGAATTATTGAAGTAGTTGCTGAAGATCTTATCAAATGCGAAAGCTTTATAGTCTTTCTCTGCTACAATCGGGTAGTAGATGTGCGAGCTGCCATAAACTTTGTGATCTACAAAGCCTTTTGTTTCTAACACCCGTATAACAGTTGATACCGTATTATAAGCGGGTTTAGGTTCAGGTATTTCTTCAATGATCTCTTTTACAATCCCTTCTTTCAGTCGCCAGAGAATGCGCATTATCTGTTCTTCTGCTTTTGTAAGTTCTTTAATAAGATTTTTACTCTTATCTTTCATGCTAAATCTGATTGAACTATAAAAATAGTTCGCTTAGATGAAGGTATAAACCATAGAAGTAGTTTCCAAACTACTTCTATAGTTTATTTTATGGACCTGTTTTCAGAACCTTATGTCTCTTTTACAGCAAATCGCATTAACCCTTATTCCCGGCGTAGGATCGGTGAATTCAAAGCTCTTATTAAAGCATTTTGGAGGTGTTGAAGAATTATTTACAGCCAGTAAAGCTCAACTAATGGCTATTCCTGGAATAGGGGAAAAGACAGCTCAAAATATTCGTCAAAAGGAATTTTTTAAGCGTGCAGAGAAGGAAATAGAATTTATTGAACGATATAAAATACAGACCTTTTTCATAGCGGATGAGAGTTACCCGCAAAGATTAAGGAATTGCTATGACGCCCCGGTACTTTTATATTATAAAGGCAATGCAAACTTAAACCATAGCAAGATCATAAGTATTGTGGGGACGAGGAGGGCTACAGCCTACGGAAAGGAGCTAACTCAGAAGCTTGTGGAAGATCTGAAGAAACATGATGTGGTAGTAGTAAGTGGGCTTGCTCATGGAATTGATGGAATTGCTCATCGTGAGTGCCTGAAAAATGAGGTACCTACGGTAGGAGTAGTAGGGCATGGGCTTGACAGGATCTATCCGGCTCAGCATCGATCAATAGCAGAGAAAATGGTAAGCAGCGGAGGTATTTTGACTGAGTTCCTCTCGGAGACTAACCCGGATAGAGAGAACTTTCCAAAGCGAAACCGGATAGTGGCAGGAATGACAGATGCTACGATAATCGTTGAAGCAAGTTTAACAGGTGGTGCATTAATCACTGCGGAACTGGCTGATTCCTATAACAGGGATGTATTTGCTTATCCCGGCGATGTCAATAATGAGTACTCGGCAGGGTGTAATCATCTGATTAAAACAAACCGGGCAAACCTTATAACAGGTATAAGGGATATTGAATACCTGCTGGGATGGAATCCGCCCGAAGATGTTGAATCTCTCAAACAACTGAGCCTGATCTTAGCATTAGAGCCGGAGGAGCAAAGAATTGTTGAAATACTTGGTATCAGGAAAACTGCGGGAGTAGACGAGCTATCAGTGCTGGCAGAAATGCCGCAAAGCAAGCTGGTTGTCACATTGCTGAATCTTGAAATGAAAGGAGTACTGACAGGTCTTCCGGGTAAAATGTATAAACTCGCTTAAATGTTCCACGTTCTACGTAGAACAATTCGGCTTGAAGTTCAATGATTTAAATTACAATAGTTAGAGGGAACCTTATCTACCCGGTTATGGCATTTATTCTAATCGTCACCACTTTTTGGATAGTCGTATAATAACTCCTTTCCCGTATCGTAGCTTACCATCGCCCAGTCATCAAACGGAAATTCTATTAAGACCATTCCGCAAGTTGGGATATTGGAAATATAAGTGCCGCATAAACCGACAGCAAGAGTGGTAATCCCTGGGTTATGTCCAAAAAGGGCAATGAAGTTTTTTGTGTTATCTAATTGGTTAACAATATTTAGAAGTTCGTGGGCGCTCGCTTCATAAATACCTTCTACCTTCTCTATCTGTTCTTTGTCGATATTGAAAGTTTTGGCGAAGTATTTCGCGGTAGTGTAGGCGCGTTTAGCAGGACTACTTACTATTTTTTCCGGGATAATATGTTTTTGCAAAAGCCTGTCTGCCATTTCGGTCGCGTTCTTATTACCACGGGCATTGAGCGGTCTGTCAAAATCCGAAAGCTTCGGTTCGTTCCAATCTGACTTAGCGTGTCGGACAAGTAATAGTTTTTTCATAATAATTAAGCAAAAAAATAGCCCGGAAGTTTTCCGGGCTGTAAGTTTATGAAAATTCTATTGATTAAAATAAGAATCCCAGAGAGATAGAGAATACTTTATTTTTAAGCGTGCTGCCACTGTCTTTTTGCGCTAGATTTGTCAAACCTAATCCATAGCTACCATTTAAACTGATTCCATTACCAAGTTGATATCCAGCAAGAAAATTTAAGCCCATGTCGAGTGGCTTTACATCATCATCATCTCCAGTTCCAAAATTAATATCCCCTTCATCGCTTTCTGTGATTGTCTTGCCGTCTTCATCAGGTCCTGTCATTGAAATCTTATATTTTCCTGAAAGGCCATAGGCTATATATGGACCTGCGCCAACAAAGAACTTTCCGGTTCCGACATCAAATTTTTTAACCGCGTTCAAGGGTACTTCCAAATACATTAAATCTGTCTTTTCTTCGCCTTTAACAGTAATGTCGAATAGTTCTTCACTAGCCTCTGCCTTATAGCCCTTTCCCATGAGAGATAGGCCGGGTTGAAAAAATATGCTCTCACTAAGAGGAATCTCTAAGTATCCCGTTAAGTTATAAGTTAATCTTGATGAAGCGCTTGTACTAACATTAGAACCATCGTCTTTTTGAGTCATGTTTGCAAAATTAACCCCTGCTTTAAGTCCGAATTTTGTTTGTGCAAATAAGCTTGAACCAGCAACCAGCATCATAGCTGTGAAAAATAGTTTTTTCATTGTTTAAAAGATATGTGATAATTAATTTAATTGTGAGCAATGTTGGGAATAGGATGTTTAGGCCTATTTGGGAAATTAGGATCTATCTGTCGATATTCTGTTTATTTAATTGTGACAAAGCATGAATTTCAGCTGCAAGTATACAACTTTATATGCAATCTGCAATACCTTTAGAATTCTGCTCATTCATGCATTTGAAATGTCCCAATGGACATTTTTTATATCCGATCTTGGAACAAGGCCGGCATTTTAGGCCCTTAACTTCAAAAATTTTCTGATCCTCTGTTTTGTAAGGATACATGCCCAGTTCGGGTACAGTATTGCCCCATACAGAGATGATACGCTTGTTGAAAGCAGCCGCAATATGCATTAATCCGGTATCGTGGGTAATAACTGATTCTGCCTCCCTAACTAAAAAAGCCGACTCATCCAGCGAGAATCTCCCGCAACCATTAAACACGTGAGCCCCACTTTCCCTGGCGATTTCTGCACCCTGGTCCATTTCGTCTTTTCCGCCCAAAAGCACAACGGGTTTGTTGATAAGACGGCAGATCTCAACGATCTTATGTAAAGGAAGTCTTTTAGTAGCGTGTTGGGCCCCGGTTACGAAAGCAACATAATTTAAATGAGAAGCAGGAAGTAGTTCCTGCACATTTCTTTCCTTCTCCAAAAAGTAATCCAGACCCTTTCCATCATTCGTAACTCCGAGAGGAGCTGCCGCTTCCAAATACCGGTCTACAATGTGTTTGTTTGGCATTTTGTTGATCTTAAAGTTAACCAAAAGCCACTTTTCAATATTCAATTTGTTAAAGGCCGATGAACGGACACCAAGTTTGAATTTGAGAAGGCTTGTCCGAAGGTTATTGTGAAGATCAATGACGTAGTCAAATTTCTCTGCCTTCAATTCTTCAACTGTTTTAGCGAGGGGCTTCTGCAGGAGATGAATCTTATCAATATAAGGATTGCTGCTTAATACAGCTTTAAAATTAGGCTTACTAAGAAAGTGGAGTTCACAATCGGGTAACTGCTGTTTAACACATCGGATAACAGGGGTCGTAAGTACGATATCTCCAATGGAACTAAACCGTATGATTAAAATCTTCAATTCTTAAATTCCTTTCTTTTGTTTGAAGTAAGCTGTTATCTCTGTCGAATTCAAAGCATTTAAACAATCTGCAGCAGTAACACCTCCCTTTCGGGCTGCTAAAATACCGTAGCGGGTATCGTAAAATCCTTTCTTACTATGGGCATCAGGATTTATCGAAAGTTCTACTCCTTTTTCGAGAGCGTATTGATGCCAACGCCAGTCGAGGTCGAGACGGAGAGGGTTAGAATTTATTTCAATGATAACTCCATTAGCAGCGCAAGCATCTATGACCTTTTTATAGTCGATGGGATACCCATTTCGCGTTAATAACATCCTACCCGTAGGGTGACCAAGTATAGTGGTAAATGGATTTTCGATCGCTTTAACTAAACGGCTGGTAGCTTTTTCTTCACTCATTTTGAAAACGGAGTGGATCGATGCAACAACAAAATCAAAGCGGGCTAAAATCTCATCAGAATAATCTAAAGAGCCGTCGAATAATATATCAGATTCAATACCCTTAAATATTCTAAAATTTTCAATCTCAAGATTTAGTTTGTCTATTTCTTCATGCTGAGCTATCACACGTTCCTCGGTTAAGCCTTTAGCATAGAAAGCAGACTTAGAGTGATCTGATATCCCGAGGTATTCCAGTTTAAGTTCGTCCCTGCAAAAAAGAGCCATTTCCTCCAGTGTATGTACTCCGTCGCTCCAGGTACTATGATTGTGAAGACTTCCTTTCAGATCTTTCCATTCCACCAGTTCCGGCATTCTTCCAGCTGCTGCCAGGTCAAATTCAAATAGGCCTTCTCTTAGTTCGGGCTCGATAAAAGGAAGACCAGCTTGGGCATACAGTTGCTCCTCCGTTTCAAAACTTTTATCGCCAATTTCCAGTCTGTTTTGCAGTTCTTTATTATGGCCTTCAGCCCCTGTTAGAAAAGCAAGGTTATAGCTAAAGGTGTCAGGGGAGCAAAAATTAAATAAAGCTTTTATTCCCGTTTCGTGCTCTGTTTCAAGTTTTTCTGGACTTTCTGCAAGGACGTTCAGATAAGGGATCTCCTTTAAGTCGGAAATAATTCCCGAAGCATCTTGGCAGCCTATCAGAAAGTCTAGTCCATCAATGATTTCACATCTTCTCCGGAAATCTCCCACAAAAGACACCTGAATGCCTCCAGCAAGTCCGGTCGCTTCTTTTATTAATAACTCGGCAACTTCTTCTACTTGGGCGTACAGATACCGGCCATTACTTGCCACCTTAAACTCAATTGCCTTGCGGATCTCTTCCTGGGTTTTTAATCCAAAGCCTTTAGCCTCGATCAGCCGATTTTCATTACAAGCATAGTAAAGCTCTCCAATACTCTCTATTCCAAGATCTTTCCAGATCACAAGAACTTTTTTCGGCCCGACTCCCTTAATGCCCATTATTTCAACCACACCTGCAGGCGTTTCCTTGATTAAATCGGCCATCTCCTGAATAGCTCCGGTCTGAAGTAGTTCGATTACCTTTGCGGCGGTGCTTTTTCCTAATCCATCTATTTTCTCGATTTCCTCAGGACTCTTCTTTGCTATAGAGAAGGGAAGTTTATCTACCTTGAAAGCAGCTGTAGCCAGCGATTTTACCTTAAATGGATTTTCTTCATGAAGTTCCATTAGTTGACTGAACAATCTGAGGGTTCTCGCTATGCTTTTATTTTCCATCGATTCAAAAATACATATATCCCTCAATCTCCCCTCAAAAAACATCTCATCTTCTTTTAGTGTTCTGAGAATAATTCACACTTATATAAATCTAAAGCATGTTAAACAAGGCGGTTAAAGTACTTCTCTTATTCTCTTTAATTTTTGCGGGACTTTATTATGCGAAGCCGTTTTTGTTCCCTTTTACCCTGGCGGCTATTATTGCCATGCTATTGTTACCGCTGTGCAAGCGTATTGAGGGCAGGGGCTTTAGCAGGCCAGTTTCTGCCATCTTTGGTCTTCTGGTCTTAGCAGGCGTTCTCGCCGGAATTGTAGCCTTATTGATCTGGCAAATGTCGGACATTGCAAAAGACTTTTCTCAAATGCAGGGGAAGGTCTCGGACCTAATCCATCAGTTGCAGGAATTCATTCATTCCAAATTAGGGATAACGGAACAGGAGCAGAAAAAGTTATTGCAGTCCTCAGGATCGTCAGGAGGAAGTATGGGTAAAGTGGTTTCAAACACGTTAGGCCTTGCTGTGGATTTTATCCTGGTAGTTGTCTATATTTTTATATTCCTCATATCCCGAAATCATCTAAAGAAATTCCTTCTTAAAGTTGTGCCTGAGAATAGGAAAGAGATGACGGAGAAGATTGTACATGATACTACCCTTGTTTCTTATAAGTATCTTTCCGGTCTCACTATGATGATCATCATGCTATGGATCCTGTACGGTATCGGCTTTTCAATCGCAGGAATTAAGAATGCTATTTTCTTTGCAATCCTTTGCGGTATCCTGGAGATCATTCCGTTCGTAGGAAACCTGACAGGTACTGCTTTAACCGTGTTGATGGCTGTAACCCAGGGGGGCGGAGCGGGATTGGTAGTAGGCGTTATCCTAACTTATTTTGTAGTGCAATTTGTCCAGAGCTACATTATCGAGCCCTTAGTTGTGGGTGCGGAAGTAAATATTAACCCCTTGTTCACCATAATAGCATTAGTTGTTGGCGAGTTGGTTTGGGGTGTTGCCGGCCTGGTCGTGGCTATTCCTCTTTTAGGAATGCTTAAAATAGTTTGTGACAATATTGAAGAACTGAAACCCTATGGGTATTTAATAGGGGAGGAGAAGAAAAAGGCTCCTACTAAGCCCTGGGTGGATAAGATAAAAGGAATCTTTAGTAATAAGGCCAAGAATGCCGGAGAATCTTCTGATGACAAGTAAAAAGCCCGATCCTGACCAACCGGGCTTTTTATGTAAGGTCTATTGAAGACTTATATCAAATGGCATCCTTGTTTGGATACCTTTTAAATTCACTGCAGCCTTGAGCTTTTCGTAATATTCATATTGATCTCCAAGCTCTTTTTTTGCGAAGTAAACACGCAATTTATCACCTGATTTGTCGAACAATGCACTAAGTCCTTCTTTTTGCACCGGGTAAGAAACAATCCTGTAATCTGTAACTTTTGCCATTTTTGCAGCAGATCGTACTGCGTCATCAATGTTGCCAAGTCTATCAATCAATCCAATTTTTAGTGCTTCAGAACCACTCCATACTCGTCCCTGACCAATCTCATTTACATATTGTTGTGTTTTCTTTCGTCCCTCAGCAACACGTTTTGTAAAGGAGTCGTAGATGCGGTTCACTTCGTTTTGGATGATCAGCTTCTCTTCAGGTGTAAGCGGTCTGGTAATGGTGCCAAGGTCGGCATGGGTACCAGTTTTAACTCCGTCGAACGTAATGCCCAGCTTATTGTTGAAGAAGTTTTGCATATTAGGTATGATTCCAAAAACGCCGATTGAACCTGTAATTGTATTAGGCTGAGCAAATATTGAATCAGCCGCGCAGGAAATGTAGTAGCCCCCTGATGCAGCAAGATCTCCCATCGAAACAACTACCGGCTTTACTTTCTTGGTTAGCACAACCTCCCGCCATATTACATCGGAGGCAAGAGCACTTCCCCCCGGTGAATTAACGCGTAAGACCAGTGCCTTCACCTTATCATCCATACGGGCTTTGCGGATTGCTTTGGAAATTTTTTCAGAACCTATCGTTTCGTCATTTCCTTCTCCTCCAGTGATCTCTCCTGAAGCATATACTATAGCAATTCTGGTGTTATAATCTCCGTCTTCAGTTTCATTATTTTTTATATAGTCAGTTAGAGTAACTGATTTTACATCCTTGTCTTTTTCAATTCCGCTTCTTGATTTCAACTCATCAAGAACTTCGTCTTTATAACGCAATGCATCTACCAGTTTGAAAGCTACAGCGTCTTTAGGGCTTCTTACTTTTAACTGATCAGCTATCGCAAATAAAGAGTCTTTCTGAATTTTTCTAGCTGTTGCTATTAAGCTTAGATAGTGATCATACAGAGAACCGAGGAAAGAAGTTACTTGCTGACGGTTTGGGTCGCTCATCCGATCAAGTATAAAGGGCTCAACTGCACTTTTGTAAGTGCCTACCTTGATAATCTGCGGCTCTATTCCGAGTTTTTCCAGGGACCCTTTGAAGAACATTAGCTGGGAACTAAAGCCCGTGAACTCCACAATGCCTTCTGGATTTAAATAAACTTTGTCAGCTACAGAAGCCAGATAGTAGCTGTTCTTTGTATACACCTCGCTATAGGCCAGAATAAATTTCTTTGACCTTTTGAAATTCAAAAGCTCGTTCCTTATTTCTTCAAGCGTGGCATATCCGGCTTGAAGACTGCTTAGGTCAAGGTAAATACCTTTAATATTATCATCAGTTTTCGCTCTCCTGATTGCTGCTAAGACATCATTTAATCCTACGCTTTTACTTTTTCCAAACGCATTTATGTCTAATTTACTGAATGGATCATCGTGTCCGCGTTCAACCACCGGATAATCTAAGGGAATGTGTAAAACCGAGTTGGCCTTAACCTCCACTTCTTCATCCGTTTTAGATGCAACAGCCATTACAACTAAAATAAAGATTAGCAATATTGCAAAGAAGGAAAATAGCATTCCAACCATAGAGGCAAATGCCATTTTAAAAAAACTTTTCATCCGCGCTGAGCTTAATTATTTGTGCAAGTATACGTTAGATATAGATATCTTTGAAACGTTACAACACATATATAAGATATAAGGTTCATGCAGGAAGTTTATTTATTACTGGGGAGTAATATGGGAAATCGCGAGCAGTACCTGCATGAAGCGACTGAGCTCCTGATCCAGAAGGTTGGTGCAATAAAGCAAGGATCTTCTTTATATGAAACAGCTCCATGGGGAGTAGATGCACAACCTGAATACCTTAATCAAGTGTTAGCTTTAGTAACGGAGCATAGTGCCAAGGATGTTTTGAGATCAGCGCTGGAGATAGAGAAAATCCTGGGAAGGGAAAGAATTGAGAAATGGGGATCGAGAGTGATAGATATAGACATTCTTTTCTATTCAGACGAAGTTATTGATGAATTGGATTTAAAGGTTCCCCATCCTTTTTTTCATGTCAGAAGGTTTGCAGTAGAGCCAATGTTAGAGATTGCACCTGACTTTATTCATCCTTTGTTAAAAAAATCAATAAAATCTATAGCTTTGGAACTTAGTGACGAACTGTACGTACAAAAAATTAAATTTTAAATAATAATGGCTGAAGGAAACAATAAGGGTTTTGAAATTGACATGACCTATCTGAGCGATATCGCCGGAGGAAGCGAAGAGTTCATGATAGAAATGATCGATATTTTTATTGAGCAAACCCCGCTTTACTTTGATCAACTATCTGAAGCTATTGCCAATCAGGATTGGAAATCTGTAGGAGATGTAGCACACAAAATTAAGCCGACACTTGCTTTTATGGGTATTGAAGAAGCAAAAGACATAATGGCTGATATTGAGCGTAAGGCACGTTCAGACGACAATGTTTCTGAAATTCCAGGAATGTTTGCCAACATCAATGCAAGATGTGAGGATCTTTACGACAATCTTAATAAGATCAAGAAGGAATTAGAGGCGAAACTGTAATCGCCTTTAATTCCTTTATAATTTCTACAGAACTTTATCGCAATACAATTAGAAAGGATTCTCTTTCCTTTCTAATACTTCTACCTGATCACTCTGAATTGTATTATTGAGAGAATGATATAGAGGAAAATAATTATAGGTACTGCTGCAAATTTGAATACAAGGATCGCGAAGATCGATGAGAGGATCAGAATATAGCGCAGCATGTTCTCCTTAAAATCCAAATTTTTAAATTTCAGGGATATAAGCGGAAGTTCCATCACCAGGGACAGACTCATACCAAGACTGAAAATAAAAAGAAAAAAAGGATTTAAAATATAAGCTTTCCAAAACGGACTTGAATGTGCAATAATCAATGGCAGCGAACCAATCAGCATTGCATTAGCGGGTGTTGGCAGACCAATGAAGTTTTCGCTCTGTCTAACATCAACATTGAATTTTGCAAGTCGCAAAGCTGAAAATATTGCAATGAGAAAAGCAGAATAACTTATGTAATTGCTTACTCCTTCAATCTGTTCTCCCTTTAAAAATAATTGGTAAACGATAACAGAGGGTAAAACTCCAAAACTAACCATATCTGCCAGAGAATCCAGTTCTTTGCCAATATCGGAGTAGGCCTTAAGAAGACGGGCCACTGCACCATCAAGAAAGTCAAAGATTGCTGCAGCTAGGATGGCATAAGCTGCGTAACTTAAGTTTTCATATCCTTTAACAATTAATGAAGAGTTAAAGGCGAAAACTATCCCTAAGCAGCCACTTAGCAGGTTTAAGCAGGTAATGGCATTAGGTATATGTTTTTTCATGTTTCTAGCATAAATGTACATAGCAAATATAAGGGTACAAGTTTTTACGACTGTACCCTTATATTACTTTTGTATTTAGCTTATTAACTGTTCATTGAAACTAAGAACTCTTCATTGCTCTTAGTACCTCTCATTTGTCCCAATAAGAACTCCATTGCTTCCTGAGAATTCATGTCGGCAAGGTGATTTCTAAGGATCCAGATTCTTTGAAGTGTTTCTCTATCGTGAAGAAGATCATCACGACGGGTGCTGGATGCAGTAAGGTCAATAGCAGGGAAGATTCGTTTGTTAGATAATTTTCTATCCAACTGAAGCTCCATGTTACCAGTTCCTTTAAACTCTTCAAAGATAACCTCGTCCATTTTAGATCCAGTATCAATAAGAGCTGTTGCTAGAATTGTTAAAGAGCCACCGTCTTCTATATTTCTTGCCGCACCGAAGAAACGTTTTGGTTTGTGTAATGCGTTTGCATCAACACCACCTGAAAGGATCTTACCGGAAGCAGGAGCAACTGTATTGTATGCACGTGCCAGGCGTGTGATTGAGTCAAGAAGGATAACTACGTCATGACCACATTCTACCATCCGTTTTGCTTTTTCCAAAACGATATTTGCAATTTTTACGTGACGCTCTGCAGGCTCATCAAATGTAGATGAAACAACTTCAGCCCGTACGCTTCTCGCCATATCGGTAACCTCTTCAGGCCTTTCGTCAATAAGCAATATAATCAGGTACACTTCCGGATGATTCTTCGCAATTGCGTTAGCAACATCCTTCAATAACATTGTTTTACCTGTCTTAGGTTGAGCTACGATCAATCCACGTTGGCCTTTACCTATCGGTGTAAATAAGTCCATGATCCTGGTTGACTGAGTGCCTGTTTCAGCAAACAAGTTAAGTCGTTCAGTCGGGAACAGCGGAGTTAAGTAATCAAAAGGTACGCGGTCTCTAACTTCAGCAGGTACACGTCCATTAATCGCTTCAACTCTTACAAGAGGGAAATACTTTTCACCTTCTTTAGGAGGACGGATACTTCCACGTACAGTGTCTCCTGTCTTAAGACCAAATAATTTAATCTGAGACTGGGAAACATATATGTCGTCAGGAGATGTAAGGTAATTGTAATCAGATGATCTAAGGAAACCATAGCCGTCAGGCATGATCTCCAGAACTCCTTCATTAACGATTACATTATCGAAATCAAGATTTGTTGCAGGAGGTTGAGCAGCGGAAGACTGAGCAGAAGAATTGTATTCAGAAGCACGATTATCTCTTTCCTGAGAACGTGAATAGCCATTATTTACGCTTCCGTTACCGGCAGGAGTTACTATTCTTCTTTCAATCCGAACGCGTTCCCTAACCGGAGGCGCTTCTTGTTTAACTTCTTCAGCCGCTGGTTCTTCAACAACTGCAGGTGCGGCTGGAGCCTCTTCTGCAGGAGCATCAAATAAGGTGTTTTCTTTTGGGCTTTCACCAGGCGCTGATTCAACAGCGTCTACCTTCGGTTTTACTGAACGAGCACGTTTCTTAGGCTTAGCTTCTTCCTCTGCCGGAGCTGCTGTTTCAGCAGGTGAACTTTCAGGAGAATCGTCACGTGCAGCTGCAATAAGCTCGCGTTGTTCTTTAATTTTGGTAATTAGTTCTTGTTTGCGTAATGAGTCGGCCTCCGCAATACCATAGGTTTTTGCAATCTCACGAAGCTCAGAAACAAGCTTATCGTTCAATTCAATAATTTCTCCCATTTATTTGAAATATTATTTTGGATTTTTTATCAGTAAGAATTTATCAGCATCCCAAGGGAAAAGAATTCGCAAAATGATTAGACGAAATTTCCAGTGATTTTTCCCTTCCGGATTGGAAGATAAAATTGAGATAACGCTACAATTCTACTGTATTAATTTGATAATAACAAAATTTAAAAAAAGTTTTTATCTGCGTAAAGGTTTTTCATTTACTTTGATCTGAAATTATGAAACGACAAGAGCTTATTGATCAAATCAGGAAAAAACAATCCTTCTTATGTGTGGGATTAGATACTGATATTAACAAGATCCCAAAACACTTACTTGATTTTGAAGACCCGATATATGAATTTAACCGACGGCTCATAGATGTAACGAAAGATCTTTGCGTTTCTTATAAAATCAACACTGCTTTTTATGAAAGCCGTGGAATTAAAGGTTGGGAGAGCCTGATTAAAACCTGGGAATATCTTCCAAAGGACACTTTCAGTATAGCTGATGCAAAGCGCGGTGATATCGGAAATACTTCTGAAATGTATGCGCAAGCCTTCTTCAATGAAAAAGCCTCGGGTATGAGCTTTGATTCGATAACCGTGGCACCTTACATGGGCTCTGATTCGGTAATGCCATTCCTTAATTTTGATGATAAATGGGTTATCCTGTTAGCGCTTACATCAAATAGCGGCAGTGCAAATTTTCAGAATCTCATGGATACAGATAATGAGCAGCTTTTTGAAAAGGTAATAAAAACATCTTCTACTTGGGCAGATGCTGATAAATTAATGTATGTGGTAGGTGCAACCCGCGGAGAAAAGTTCCTTGAAATCAGGAAGCACGCTCCTGACAATTTTTTGCTTGTTCCGGGAGTAGGTGCGCAGGGAGGAAGCTTGCAGGAAGTTTGCCAATACGGAATGAATAGAGATTGCGGTCTGCTTGTTAACTCCTCCCGCGCTATTATTTATGCATCAACAGGAGAAGATTTTGCGGAAGCTGCAAGGGCAGAAGCGCTAAAGGTGCAACAGGAAATGGCCGAAGCATTAAAACGCATTTTTTAATCCTTAAACATTGTAAGTAATATCGTCTTCCATCAGCAGATTACTATTCTGTACCTTTTGTTGGAAGAAAAGAATACAGAGTCTATACCAAGTCTATGTTTAATAAACCAAATACAGGCCTGGTATAAACTCGTATATATTAAGCCTGATTTGATATCCAGGAAATCAGGGCCTATTTACCTTTGAATGGTAGTTTAAAATACCATTTATTTTTCCATTTCTTCAGTCCTCAAATTAAAAAATTTTCCGATAACTTTACTGAGAATCAATCCTAAACTACTCATGACCTTTAAGGAAGACTTTCTCCATTTTCTTTGGAAATACAGGCTGTTTCCTCAACAAGATCTACAATTAACAACAGGGCAGAAAATTGCAATCCTGGCAACAGGTTTGCACAATAAGGACTCGGGGGCCGATTTCGAAAATGCGAAGATCCGTACCGGAAACACGACCTGGGTTGGCAACGTAGAAATACATCTTCGTTCTTCAGATTGGCACAGACATAGTCACGGAGAAGATAAGGCCTATAATAACGTGATTTTACATGTGGTGTATGAGGATGATAAGCCCGTTTTTCGCAACGATGGTAGTCGCATCCTTACCTTAGAGTTAAAGGACCTGATTGCGCCGGGGCTTCAGCTTAGATATAAAGATCTTATGGAAAATTTGTCATGGATCCCATGCGAACAATTACTATTTAATGTAGACGAATTTCAGGTTGAGAACTGGCTATTACGCCTATCGGTAGAACGCCTTGAAGAAAAAACTACAGCTGTGTTTTCCTTATTGAAAGAGCATAGAGGGAATTGGGACGATACTTTTTATATACTCCTGGCCCGGAACTTCGGTTTTAAAACGAATTCACTTCCATTCGAACTCCTTGCCAAATCGCTTCCTCAGCAAATTTTATCAAAACATAAGAGTAGTCCTTTTCAAATTGAAGCTCTTGTTTTCGGGCAATCCGGTTTTCTTGAAATGGCAGAAGACACGTATTCTAAAACCTTAAAACTTGAATACCTGTTCCTTCAGAAGAAGTTTAGGTTGAAGGCCATCGATCAGCATCTATGGAAATTTCTTAGGCTTCGCCCACAAAATTTCCCCACTCTAAGGCTGGCACAATTTGCAGCTCTTATTGTAAAGTCCAGTCATCTTTTTTCGAAAATTTTAGAGTTGAGCGAGGTAAAGGAGGCTATTAAACTCTTCAAAGATCTTCCTGTTAATGAGTATTGGAAAACCCATTACAGATTCGGCAAAAAGGTAGAGAAGGTAGCTTTTAATCTCGGGGATGAAGCGATTTACAATATAATACTGAATACTGTCGTTATCACCCTGTTTGCTTATGGACGAAATATGGGTAATTCGAAAATAGCAGACAGAGCAATAAGTTTTTTAGAAAGTATTCCCGCCGAAACAAATCATATTGTTGCACGGTTTAAGCAAATAGGTGTGCTACCTATAAATGCGCTTAGGTCACAAGGATTGTTGCAGTTGAAGAAAAACTATTGCGATCAAAAAAAATGCTTAAATTGTGCGGTTGGAGCAAAAATCTTAAAGGTAACCTGATATGATACAGCGTATTCTGGAATATTTTGAAAGACGATCCTTTGGCGTTTCCACTTATTTGGGACAACGTTTCAATATGTCTATTTCTAAAATCAGGCTTTTTTTCATCTACTCGTCGTTTCTTGCGGTAGGATTCCCTTTAATATTTTATTTTTTAGCAGCTTTCGTTCTTGGTATCAAAACGTACATGAAGCGAATTCGTACCAGGATCTGGGATTTTTAGACGCTCAGTATCCTTGAGATTGCAACATGCCCACTTGCCGCTGCAACTTCTGAAGCTGTTTTTCCTCTACCGGTTTTTGCTGTAACATCTGCTCCTGCTTCAAGCAAAAGGACGAGGATCTCGATATTTCCATGATGTGCAGCAGAATGAAGAGGAGTTACTCCAGATGATTGTGCCACATTAACTTCCGCCCCTGCCTCCAGTAATATCTTAGTAATATCTCCATTATTTGCTGCCACTGCTGAGTTAATAGGGTAGACATTATATCCATTGCGGGAAGGTATGTTTGGGTCGGCGCCTTTCAACAGCAAATACCGGGCAACGTCTTCCTTCTCAAAATAACATGCTAATCCTAAAGGCGTATACCCATCATCCGAAAATGTATTCATAAGATCCGGACGGTGATAAATGATATTTGCTACACTATCAAATTTTCCAACGGCCGAAGCTTCGAAAATGGTTAGATCTTTAATATAGTTCAATAGAAGAGCTGTCACCTTTGGTTTTTTATAATAGCAGGAAAGCATTAAAGGCGAAGCGTTAAAACTAGTTTTAGCGGTTGACAAATTTGGATAGGTGCTGAGCAGATCATTTAATGCCGCAGTGTTCCCAGCCTGAATATACTCTTCAATTAGCTCTATATAACTCATCTAGAGCAATAATAGTAAAAAGGAAAAAGGTTTTACAAGTAAATTTGTAGCTTTAATAAAAATCTAATTTCAGGTACGCAATATAATAGCCTTATATTTGTCTGTTCAAACCCGTCGATAATTCATGCCGGTTAAAGGAAATCAGTTTAGGTCAAATACTTTTAGAGATGAGCAGGGAGCGGCGAAACCGTCCTTCCGGGAGCGTATCGTTAAAGAGAGAGAGAGAGAGAAAGAAAAGGAGAGGAGAGACATCTTGCCATCAATAAATATTGACTATGGCAGACTCTACAAAATAACAGGCTTGTTTTTCCTGATATTGTCGCTTTACTTTCTGGTGGCATTTACCTCGTATTTATTTACCTGGGAAGATGATCAAAGTTTCGTAATTGATGCCAATGGAGGTTGGGATAATCTTTTTAAACCCGTAGAGGAGCTACAGCGCGCCGGAGTCATTAATCCGCAGGTGGAAAACTGGCTCGGGAAGTTCGGGGCCTTGCTGTCTCATCAATTTATTTACGAATGGTTCGGAGTAGCTTCTTTCGTATTTATCGGTGTATTTTTTATTATAGGATACCGCCTTTTGTTTAAAGTTAAACTAGCCTCTATATCTAAAACGCTTGGTTATTCTTTTTTCCTGCTAATATTCACTTCACTTAGTCTGGCCTTCTTTCATGGGTTTCTTTCAGAATATCCTCATTTTTTGGAGGGAGAGTTTGGCTTCTGGTCCAATCGCTTATTACAAGCTCAAATTGGAAATACAGGAACGGCTGGTATTTTGGCTTTTGCTGGATTATCTGCCCTGATCATAGCTTATAACATTGACTTTAAGATTCCAAAGAGAGAGAAGAAATCTGGTCAGACCGTAATTCCCTTTAATGAGGATAATGAGCTGGAAGATGGTGATGATGAGCATGACATTGAGAACGAGGACGACTTCAGGACCGAGCCAGTGGAATTTGCGGTTAAGGGCAATCGCATAATACACCAGGAAGCTCAGGTTGAGGACCTCCAAAGGCCAGTTAACAGAGAACCGCTACGGCAGGAAAGGATAGCACCACCTGTGATCCTGGAGCCAGAGAAAGAGCCAGAATTCGTTGTTCCAAAACCGCCGGTTTTTGAAACTGTAATTGGAGCAGGTGCAGCATCTGCCCTTGGAGCGAGCGCTGCCGTACCGCCGGTAGCTTTCAATCTTCCTAAAAATGAGGTGAGAGATCTGGAGATAAATCACATTCCAGAGGAAGAGTCGCCAGCTTACGAACAAGAACTTTCTTTCGAAAAAGCCATTGAACCACCAGTTGCTGAGAAAGAAACTGAATTAGTTTTGGAAACGATTGTACCTGATCAGGAACTTGAGCTTGAAATTGAACCCATAGCAGAGGAAGTAACAGCAAAAACCTTAGTTGAGCAGTTTGGACAGTATGATCCCAAGCTGGACCTTGCTTCTTATAAATACCCTAATCTTGATCTTTTAGAAAACTATGGAACTAACAAGATCAATGTTAATGCGGAGGAACTTGAAGCCAATAAAAATAAGATCGTAGAGACACTTAATCATTACAATATTGAAATTGATAAGATTAAGGCAACTATCGGTCCTACGGTTACTTTGTATGAAATCGTTCCTGCGCCAGGTGTCCGTATCTCTAAGATCAAGAACCTTGAAGATGATATCGCTTTAAGTCTTGCAGCCTTAGGCATCCGTATCATTGCCCCAATGCCAGGTAAAGGAACTATTGGTATTGAGGTTCCAAATTCACATCCCGAGATGGTAGCAATGCGTTCTGTTCTGGCTACAGATAAATTTCAGAATGCTGGGATGGACCTTCCGCTTGCTCTTGGCAAAACAATATCCAACGAAGTTTTTGTAGCCGACCTTGCAAAAATGCCACACTTGCTTGTAGCAGGGGCTACTGGTCAGGGTAAATCAGTAGGTATTAATTCGATCCTGGTATCTCTTCTTTACAAAAAGCACCCTTCGGAACTGAAGTTTGTGCTGGTGGATCCGAAGAAAGTAGAGTTGACTTTATTCAGGAACATTGAAAGGCATTTCCTGGCTAAACTTCCGGGAGAAGAAGATGCTATCATTACTGATACTAAGAAAGTAATAAATACTCTTAATTCACTGTGTATAGAAATGGATCAGCGTTATGATCTGTTGAAAAACGGGCAGGTAAGGAATTTAAAAGAGTATAATAACAAATTTGTCAACCGCCGATTAAACCCTGAGGAGGGTCACAGGTTCTTACCTTTTATAGTGCTGGTAGTTGACGAGTTTGCAGATTTGATGATGACAGCAGGTAAAGAGGTAGAAACTCCCATTGCGCGTTTAGCACAGTTAGCACGTGCCGTAGGGATCCACCTTGTTATTGCTACTCAACGTCCATCTGTAAATATCATCACCGGCACAATTAAGGCCAACTTTCCTGCAAGGCTGGCCTTTCGGGTTCTTTCTAAGATTGACTCAAGAACTATCCTTGATAGTGGTGGTGCCGACCAGCTGATAGGTAGGGGAGATATGCTTTTTTCTACCGGTAATGATCTTATACGCCTTCAATGTGCTTTTGTTGATACTCCTGAGGTAGAGCGTATTTCTGAGTATATAGGAGGGCAAAGAGGATATTCATCTGCCTGGATGTTACCTGAGTATATTGACGAGAACGGCGAGGGTGGAAGTGTTAAGGATTTTGATCCAAGCGATCGCGATCCTCTGTTTGAGGACGCTGCCCGGTTGATAGTTATGCATCAGCAGGGATCCACTTCCTTAATTCAGCGCAAGTTGAAGTTAGGGTATAACCGGGCAGGCAGGCTGATCGATCAACTGGAGGCTGCGGGAGTTGTAGGGCCTTTCGAAGGTAGCAAAGCGAGAGAGGTGTTAATTCCGGATGATTATGCATTGGAACAGTTTTTAGACAATTTGAATAAATAAGAAACACACATAAAACGAAATGAAAAAATACATTCTTAGTGCTTTTGTTGTTTTTGGATCTGTGGTAAACGTATTAGCACAAACAGATGCAAAGGCTAAACAAATATTAAATGAAGTAAGCAAGAAATACAGGTCTTACGACGTTATAAAAACCGATTTTACATTTACTCTTGATAACCCTCAAGCCAAGATAAAGGAAACCCAAGCAGGTACTCTCTATGCAAAGGCCAAGTCAAATAAATATAAAGTAGTGATGAAGGGACAAGACCTTATCAGTGACGGTAAGACTCAGTGGACCTACCTTAAGAATGAGAAGGAAGTTCAGGTAAACGATGTTGATAATAGTCCGAATGCAATTAATCCTGCAAAGATCTTCACTATTTACGAAAAGGGCTTCAAGTACCTTTACACCGGAGATACGAAAGTTGGTGGAAAGGTCCAGCATGTGATTGATCTTTCTCCTGTTGATACGAAAAGATCTTTCTTTAAAGTGCGGTTAAATATTGATAAAGCCACTAAACAGATAAGTAATGCTATTATTTTCGATAAAAACGGGAATAAATACACTTATGCCATGAAGGCTTTTTCTCCAAATGTAAAAGTGCCGGAATCTACTTTCGCCTTTGATGCTAAAAAATACCCGGGGGTGAGCGTTGAAGACCTTCGGTAAGCGGACCTTTAGATATTGTAAAAGCGGTAGGAGACTATCGCTTTTTTTTCTGGTCTCCAGATTATTTTGGCCCTATTTACCTTCCGTTCATAGAGGTTTTATTTTAACAGCCTTTATATAAACCTTTATTTTTATTTTTGAGGAATGGCCCTTACATATACACAGTATACACTAGAAAAACTGGAACTTCTGCTGAAGGCTTTAGACTATAAGGTACGTTATGAGAAAGGTAGTTTTAAAACTGGTGCTTGCGTAATAGAAAGCAGCAGGGTGGTGGTCGTAAATAAGTTTTCGACAATTGAAAGCAAAATCCTTTCTCTGATAACATTGCTCCAACAAATTCAGGTGGATGAGAGTTTGTTAGACGAGAAACAGATTGCGTTTCTTGCTTCACTAAAACAAACTACCTTACAATTGTGAAAATAACGTTTTTAGGAACTGGCACATCGCAGGGAGTACCTGTTATCGGATGCGATTGTGCCGTTTGTACATCTGCTGACTCAAAAGACAAACGCCTTCGCGTATCTGTATTAATTGAAATAGGGGATAAGGTAATTGTAATTGACAGCGGACCGGATTTTAGATACCAGATGTTAAGGGCGGGCGTGAAACGCCTGGATGCTATTCTATTTACACATGAACATAAGGATCATATAGCAGGTCTCGATGACGTTCGGGCTTTTAATTATTTTCAACAGCAGGCGATGGAAGTGTATGCGCACAAGCGTGTGCAGGAAAGTTTAATTAGAGAATTTTATTATGCTTTCGCTTCTGTTAAATATCCCGGAGTTCCTTTAATTAATTTAAATGAGATCAGAAATACGGCCTTTACGGTGGAGGGTATTGAGGTTCTTCCTATAGAGGTGATGCATTATAAATTACCTGTATTTGGATTTCGCATTGGCGACTTTTCATACATTACAGATGCAAAAACAATATCAGAAGAAGAGATGGATAAAGTCAGAGGCTCCAAGATAGTAGTGGTAAATGCACTTCAGAAAGAAAAGCACATCTCGCACTTTACACTTGACGAGGCAATACACTTTGCTAGTGAGGTAAAGGCAGAAAAGACCTATTTCACTCATATGAGTCACAGGTTGGGCAAACACCAGGAGATCATGCTGGAATTACCTGAGTCAATTGAACTAGCTTATGATGGACTAGTCCTTGACTTGTAGCCGCCTGAATAGCTATTCAAGATTGGCCACACCCTGGTCTGATTCCTGATCGTTCAGATCATTATGACCATCCTCAAGATCTCCGTACGTTTCCTCGTAATCATTATCCTCTTCAGGTTCATCATCTTCCTCGTCACCATTTGGATAAGATGATTTAGGTGAAGTCTCGTTATCTTTTATTTCCTTCTCTTCACTGAAATACTCAGTAGAATTTCTATTCTCTAATAAGGGGAATTCCATGGTCTTAATTCTTTGGGTCTATAAATATAACACACTTAAGATATTTCTTTCGAGTATCCTCTGGTGCTCCTTTTCCTGAGTAACTAAAATAAGCTCATCCCAGTTTTATAAATTTTCCTGTTATTTATATTGCTGATAACCTGCGTTTTTTAGAATGAAGGGCATAGTTTTTGAACCTTAGAGCCTAAATTTTGTTAACTTGTGAGTTCAAGCTATAATGGAATGATGAACGTCATTTCCTAACAAAATAATTATATATTTGGCCTTTTAATTAGTAAGATGAATATAAGTTACGGAGCACGCAGAGAAGTAATGAAGCATATTGAGAAATATATGCTCGATAATATGCATACGTATCTTAAACCGATTGATACAATTTGGCAACCTACCGATTACCTTCCTGATGCTAGTAAGGAAGACTTTTTTCAAGAAGTAAAGGAATTGCAGGAAAGAGCCAAAGCATTGCCATACGATCTATTTGCTGTTTTAATTGGAGATACCATTACTGAAGAAGCCTTACCGACTTATGAGTCGTGGTTAGCCACAGTTGAAGGAGTTTCCAATGATGAAGAAGGCGGATGGATGAAGTGGTTGCGCCATTGGACGGCTGAAGAGAACCGCCATGGAGATCTGTTAAATAAATATCTTTATCTCTCTGGTCGTGTTGATATGCGCAAGATGGAAATTTCCACTCAGTATTTAATTGCTGATGGGTTTGATATCGGAACTGACAGAGATCCCTACAGAAACTTTATTTATACCAGTTTTCAGGAGCTGGCTACCAATATATCGCACCGCAGAGTTGCTTCTCTTGCCAAGAAGAGCGGTGATGGGTTACTTTCGAAAATGTGTGGTGTGATTGCTGGCGATGAGGCAAGGCACGCCAAAGCATACATGGATTTTATTACTCAGGTGTTTACAGTTGATCAAAGTGAAGCAATGATCGCTTTTGAAGACATGATGCGTAAAAAGATCGTGATGCCGGCCCATTTCCTTCGAGAAATAGGACAGAAGGCTGGAAGTGCCTTTGAACATTTTGCTGATGCAGCTCAACGTTTAGGCGTTTATACTGCGCTGGATTACGTAGAGATCTTGCAGGACCTAATAAAGGAGTGGAAGATTGAAAATATCACTGATTTGAACGATGCTGGTGAAAAGGCTCGTGATTATATCATGAAACTACCCGCACGTTTAACGAGGATAGCAGAAAGAATGAAGGCTAATTCGGCTGATTATCAGTTCAGCTGGATCCATGCTATGTAGAATATAAGAGAAGGGAGTGTTTAAAGCTCCCTTTTTTGTTTTAATTAGCTTTTCAAGGGGCTTCCTCGTCAAGAATATTATTCTCGCCACCTTCACTGCTTTCATTATAACTTCCTGCAGGAAAACCTTCATTTTCCTTTTTTTGCTGTTCATGTTCTTCTTCAGAAGTGCCTCCATAAGAAACTTTACCTTCTTTTGATTCGGGATTTCCTTCAATTCCGGATGGTTGATTTGAAGATGCAGAGCCTTGCTCCTGATCTTCATAAGCGTTTACTGACATGTTTTTCTAAGGTTGATTATCGAGTGCATCTGATTTATACTCTTCGTTTTCTTTTGTGCCTTTCTCCCACTCTGGCGAGTTGCCATCCTCGGTGGGATTAGGATTTATTCCATTGCCATTAGCGTGGTTAGTAATAAATTCCTCAGCGCTTGCTCCCGCTTTGTTTTTTAACTCTCCGGGAAGTTCTTGCTTTATTTTTTCTCTTTCAGACATAATAGGTAGAATGTTACTAGCTATTGAAGCAAGTAATGTGCCTGATTTTACCGGGGAACAGAGAACGCGAAAATGGACCGTATTTATTTTAGTTTTTCGTAAAGAACTTTAGAGCGGTGACGGGTGTCTACAGGTAAGTTTTTAATCTTACTGGTTTTCTTAATATTGGCCCCAGGGAAATTTATGGTCAAAGCTTCCCTTAAAATCGTTTCCTCTGCTCGGCCTGTGTAAAATACTTCTACCCCATCCGGAACTATTATTGCAGCTGCCATTTCAACATCATCAACATTAGACAAGACCTGTTCAATCTGATAGTGTTGTAGACCGTTATGAATTCTTTCATTGCCAGACCTGGCAGTAAGATAAAGGAGATCGTTTTTGATATATCCCCAGTCACCCGTCTTTAACCATTCGCCTGCAGTAGCCACATGTTTACCCTTAACCTTTATTTCTCCAACGTGAACCGTTTCTGTGTCTGAAATAAGCAGAGAGCTGGTTTTATCAATTTCAATTTCAACCCCTGGTGCCGCATTCCCGACACAATAGCCGTAAGTGAGATCTTTTATTGCTTCTTCGCACCTTCGTATTGCAATTGGTTCTGCTTCAGACGAACCATAGATTATATAGATCTCAGTCTGAGGAAAAAATTCTTTTAGCTCTTTTATCAAAATTTCAGGTACCGGGGAACCTCCAATCCCTAAGGCTCTGACTCCATTGATTGTTATTTTGCGCGTAGAAAAATACTTTAAAAGCTTTTTGAAGTAATAGACGTTTCCAGTTAAAGTATGAGGCCTCTTTTTTTGTAATTGTTGAACGATCTCGCCTTCCTCTAAAAGTCCGAGGTCAAAGTTTTTAATTTCAGGCAGGAGGCTGACTGTACCAGAAGATAAGTTATGAAGTAAGATATTTGGGAATAAGGGAAAATCAACTTGGGCTTCAAAAGGAGGGAAGCATTGTTTTAAAACCTCGTGTTGGGCAAGTAAGACTTTGTGACTTCTATATATAGCTTTTGGCCTTCCTGTTGAACCTGAAGTATGAGTGATCAAACCTATATGGTGAGGGAGGAGTGTTTTTAGTGAGAAATTCACAGAACCTCTTTTCGCCTTGGCAAGTTCAATAATTTTAAAGGAAGTGAAAAAAGCAGCTAGTCGCAAGCTGAACGAAGCGCGGCTAACGATGATTCTCCGGATCTTACGTCTTCTAATAAGCTTTAGCAGTTGCAAAGGTGAGTTTCCAGCAGGAGGAAGAACTGGAATTGCTCCAAGACTCATAGCGGCTAATATAGCTGATATAAGATCCTCTCCAACCTGGGTAGCAATCAGGACTTCATGTGTGGAATTTGTTCTGCTGCATGAAAGAAGTGTTTTAATTCCTGAGATTTTTTCAAGCAGCGACTTCCCCGTACTGCTTCCGTAAGTCCAGTAAATAAAAGTCTTAGCCTGATCGTTTTTTAAAGTTGTATAAATGGTTTCGAAAAAATTCATAACGGAGCGAGCAGGTGTTTTTATTAACTAGGTTCAGGTAAAATAAACAATAAACAAGTACCTTAATATGGTTAGTATAAAGCTAAGTTATAAGAAATATTTTGATGAACAAGCTAATCCTGGGCTAAGTACAAAAAGTTAAGTTGCGAGTAAGGCAAGAGTATAAATTAAAGCTAGTTCAGGATGCTTGGAGGGGGCGCAGAACTAAACCCAGAAAGAACCCTTGAAGGATTCTAAGCGATATGCAATTTGAAGAGCTGATACAAATATTTGCAGCGGCTCCTCAAATAACCTTATTGGAATTTCTATTGTTGCTGCTGTTGTTGCATCATTTCCAGGTGCTGCTGGAAGCTGTTAATAGGAAATGTACCTGTAGTTATTGCTACAGGAATTGCTTCAGGTTCTTTTTCTTCTTCTTCGTTTCCATAAGATACCGTTACACGAACTTCAAGCTTATGTTCTGCCCCACCTTTATAAACACCCTTTACCGGAGTACAGTCTGGGAAATTTCTGCCAACTGCCAGGCGCACATGCGTTTCATTTGCAACACAGTTGTTTGTAGGATCAAAACCCAACCACCCATAATTGGGGATATAAGCTTCTGCCCATGCATGGGTAGCTCCTTCTCCTCTCATTCCATTCTTATGCGGGCAAATATAGCCACTTACATACCGGGCAGGAATACTTCTAAGACGAAGCATTACCAGCAGGATATGCGCAAAGTCCTGACAAACGCCTGCTCTAAGTTTCCAGATTTGATCCAGGGTAGTTTCTACTGTAGTGATACCCGGAATATATTTGAAGTTTTCAAACACGTACTGATTAAAACGTTTAGCAACGTCAAAAGGAGTCTCCTGAGAAGTATTTCCGTAGCTTGCAATTTCTTTCAGTTCCCCTAATCCCTCAAAATGTTCTTGCTTGAGATAATCCACATAAGGAATATTGTGCTTTATCTTATCAAGCAACTCCCATTGTTCGTTTGCAAAGATATCATCCAAAGGCAAGGGACGGGGAACGGTCACAACCTGTAGCTTGGACATGATTAGTAATTCAGAGTGCGGCTCACAATGAGTAAAGGTGCCTACTTCGTTTCCATAATAATCTTTATATACTTCTACAGGTGGCTCTCCACTGATCTTTAGTTCGTGTTTCAAGACTTCCTGGTACTCATCATTGACAGGGAAGAGAACGATCTGATTCGCACTGTCTCTGACCGGAGTTTTGTAGGTATACTTCGTAGTATGCTTGATTTTAAATTTTGGCATGTTTTGTTACTTACGAATATCCGAAATATTGTTCGTTTACCGAATTCCCTATCGAGTAGAGGTCTTTTTTAATGGAGAAAAGAAAATTATGAAGCCCTTCCTCCTGAATAGTTTCGATAGTACTATACCTAATCCGGCTGTGCAATCTGCCTATCAAAAAAGATAGCTCTTTAACGTTTGAAATAGTATTTTCGTTCTTCAGTCGCTCAAAGTAACGGTTAATATGCCCAACTGAATAAACAACTGATCGCGGAAAGTCATTATTCAGAACTACCATCTCCAAAACGTTCTCCGCTTCAAATCCCTGACGGTAGGTCTTTAAATAGAGCTCATGGCCGCCTATAGACAGCAGCAAGTGCTTCCAATAAGTTGTATCTGTTAATAAGTCCGGATTATGATCAATTGTTCCAAATTTACTATCCAGGATATCAATACTTTGAATACTACGTTCCAGATATTTTCCTATATTCATAAAGCTCCTTCCTTCGCCGCGTTCCATTGTTACTTCAGCTGTTCCATAGTAGAGCATTACTTGTTTTATCAAAATATCAAGGGCCGAAATAGGATCGTCTTTGCGTAGAGCTGCAATAAGTCGCGGATCTTTTACAAGATGGTAATATTCGTTCAAACACTGCCATAGATCTTTGGTAATGTGATCCTGAACACTTCTTGCATTCTCTCTTGCAAGGGTTATAATATTAGTGACAGAATTAGCATTCTCTTTACCAGCAATCAGGTATAACAGCACTTCGCGGCTGTTGAATTCCATATGCTGGATATACTGTTTCTCTAATCCTGTATAGATCTTGATAATAGGTTTCCAGGAAAACTCTGAAATTGAGTCCTGCGAGGATGCATAATAGATTTTAAGCATCCGTAAAATACCGTCGCTACGCTCGACATAGCGACTTAACCAATATAAATTTGCTGCAACCCTGCTTAACATGTGTGTTTGATTTTATGATGCAAGTACCCAGGTATCTTTGCTTCCACCACCCTGCGAACTATTTACTACTAACGAACCTTCTTTTAGTGCTACCCGGGTTAATCCGCCCGGTACAATCTCTATTCCGTTTGGTCCGCATAAAGCAAAAGGGCGAAGGTCTATCCTTCTGGGGTGTAGTTGTTTGTTCAAATAGCAAGGGGCTGCAGAAAGGCTTATAGTGGGCTGGGCAATAAATTGACGGGGGTCTTTTAATACCTCGGCTTTATAGTTTTCTACTTCAATATCAGTTGCGTTATATCCCATTAACATTCCGTATCCACCACTGCCATTAGTCTTTTTAATAACCATTTGGTTAATATTACCAAATACATGGTTTAGGTGTTCAGGATTATCAAGCTGATAAGTAGGTACGTTCTTTAACAGGGGCTCCTCATTAAGGTAGTACTTGATCATCTGAGGAACATAGGAATATATCGCCTTGTCGTCTGCAACTCCATTCCCCACTGCATTTACAATCACTACATTTCCTTTCCTATAGGCACTCATTAAGCCTGCAACCCCTAGAACGCTTTCGGGATTGAACACCAGGGGATCCAGATATTCGTCGTCTACACGTCTGTAAATCACATCTACCTGTTGTCTCCCATTGGTAGTTTTCATATAAACTTTATGATTATCCACCAAGAGATCTTTACCTTCCACTAATTCCACTCCCATCAATCGGGCAAGGGTAGTATGCTCAAAATAGGCGGAGTTATAGATTCCGGGACTTAAAAGTACTATCGTTGGGTTGGAAATTTGCCTTGGAGATAAGGCCATAAGATTTTTGTAAAGTATACCTGGATACTCTGTTACACTTCTGACCTTACATTGAGGAAGTAGATCGGGGAACAAACGCTTTGTTATTTCCCTGTTCTCAAGCATATAACTTACGCCCGAGGGAGTTCTCAAATTATCTTCAAGAACGTAGAAGGTGCCGTCATAATCCCTAATAAGATCAATTCCGGCGATATGAACATAAATATCATGAGGTACGGAAACATTGTACATCTCCCGCAGATAGTGAGGGCAGGAGTAAATCATGTCGATCGGAATGATCCCGTCTTTGACTATAAACATATTGCTGTAAATATCCTTGAGGAAAATATTTAAAGCTTTTAAACGCTGCTTTATCCCTTTTTCAATAAAAGTCCAGTCTTCTGCTGTAAGGATACGTGGAATGATATCAAAAGGGAAAATCTTTTCTATACCTTCACCGCTATTATAAACGGTAAAAGTGATCCCCTGACTCATGAATAGTCGCTTTGCTAATTCCTCTTTTTTGTGGAGGTCTTCGGCTGATTCGTTAGATAAATACTCTATTATTTTTTTATAAGGAGATCTTACCTGATGTTCCTGACTGAACATTTCGTCCCAAGTATTCTGTTCAGGAATGTAATTATCTAAAAAATTCAAGCTCATCTATATTTAATTTAGCGTTTAGGTAAATATATGATAAAAAAAATATGACTTACTTAAATTTTATTTAAATAAATTGAAAAAAGTGTAATAAGTAGCTATGTTTAGATGGGGTTGAATGGTAAAAATAAGTTTTAGGCTTATTTTATTTGCTGTTTGTTCTTTTTTAGATCCTGATTTGTCCTTTTTCTTATAAAACCTTTTTGATTATCTCGCAACATTTTTCTATTTCCTCAAATGTTATAGTTAAGGGAGGCGCTATACGGAGAGCTGTCTCACAGTGCAGGAACCAATCTATAATAACCCCATTTTCAACACAGGCTTTACTTGTTGCTTCCACTTGGGCAAAACTATCCAATTGAATACAAAGCATTAAACCCTTTCCCCTTACTTCTCTTATTTTGTAATGTTGTAGCAACTTTCGAAAGAGCGCTTCTTTTTCAGCAACATCGTCCATCATGTTCTCATCGAGTATTGCCTCTAAGGTCGCCAGGCCTGCTGCACAGGTAACCGGATGCCCTCCGAACGTAGTAATATGGCCAAGAATAGGATTATCTTTTAAGCTATCCATAATGTCTCTGCCCGCCACAAATGCTCCCAGAGGCATGCCTCCTCCAATTCCCTTAGCAAGTAAAAGTATATCGGGGATAATGCCAAAATGCTCGAATGCAAAAAGTTTCCCAGTCCTTCCAAAGCCTGTCTGGATTTCATCCATGATCAAAAGGGTTCCTGTTTCCGTACATTTGATCCTTAATTTTTGCAAATAATCATGGTCCGGTACAATAACCCCTGCTTCACCCTGTATCGATTCAATAATAACGGCAGCTGTATCAGTGTCAATCAAATCTAGTTCTTTTACATTATTAAAATGCATAAAACCTATTCCTGGCAACAAGGGCCGGTAGGCCGCTTTGTAATATTCATTGCCCATAACGCTTAGCGCTCCATGTGTACTTCCATGGTAAGCATTATGACATGATAATATTTTACTACGACCCGTAAAGCGTTTAGCTAGTTTCAGTGCACCCTCAGTTGCTTCGGCTCCTGAGTTAACAAAGTACACGGAGTTTAATGAAGAAGGTAGTACCGATACCAATTTTTCTGCGAGCTTAACTTGTGGAGTTTGAATATATTCGCCGTAGACAGCAAGGTGCATGTATTTGTCAACCTGGTCCTTTATTGCCTGGACAACTTTAGGATGGCGATGACCGACATTGCTTACAGCGAAACCTGAAACAAGATCGACATATTCCTTCCCATCTGGTCCGTACATATATATGCCTTCAGCTCTCTCGATTTCTAATAAACGCGGGGTGGAAGAAGTTTGAGCATTATTTAAAAGAAATAGTTGTCTTAAGCTTAACATTCAACAAACTTAGACATTTACGAAGGTTTAACAGACAGGTTAATGAAAATCCTTGTCTACATTTTTAAAAAATGGAGCTTAATACAAATAAGGCATCAGAGAAATATTGAAAATAAAAAAGCCCCTGATGTTGCAGGGGCCGGATTAATAAGAAAAACTAAAACTAAGTATCTGTTATCTAAATTATTGTTTACGTCTTTCGCCCAATTCTTTAATTAACTGCTGTCTGAAATCGTTCTCTGCCTGATATAAAAGATTTACCTTTTGTGCCGGCAGGACTTCCGAAAACTCTTTTCTGTAACGTTTTCTTACCTCCAGAATGTCTGCTTCAAATTCAAGTTCATCCACTTGCTCGCCCGACTTCTTTTGCTCTTGTCTGGCTTTGCGCCTTTCCATCATAATCTTATGTAGATCTTTTTGATAATTACGGTAAACAGGCCAGAATTTTTGTGCTTCCTCAGGACTTAAGTTAAGTCTTCTTGTAAGGTATTCCGCTTTCACAGATTCCAGCTGACCTTGTCCAGGTTGGGCTGAGGAATACAAAGAAGGTAGTAAAAATGTTAATAATAGAAGTAATTTGAAAATATGATTTTTCATGAATGTCTGTTTTATAATGAAGTCTCCAGATACTGCTCAATCTCCTGATCAGAGAACTCCGAATTAATGTCCGGTTGTTTACCTGTTTGTAAAAGATGTTCTGCAATTACTTCCCCATCTCCCGTTGTACTGTTTACCTCCAGGTAATGCACAATCTCCTGATCCGGCACTTTTGATAAAGCTGAATTTATATCTGAGTCCTGTTTCTTGCTATAGTTTAAAAAAATCCCTGTTCCTATCATTACAGTTACACAAGCAGCCGCTGCGTACTGTAACCAAGGTACTGATAGCCTTCTTATCTTAGCTGTTTTTTCTTCCGAAGCCTCGGTAGTTTTAGCCAAAATACGTCCTTGTAAACTTTCAAAATAGTTATCAGGAATAGTGTAAGAATTGTCTTTCAAACCCGGGATCTCATCCAATAAAATACGAGAGTAAATATTACCGCTCAATTCATCAAAATATCCCTCCGGAAGAGTAAATCCATTTTCTGTACCATCTTCTGCATGCTCTTCCAACTTCAGCCTTGCAATGATCTGTTCATTCAAATTATCAAAATAACCCTCAGGAACAGCAAACGCCCCATCTTTCATTCCACCCGTAAGGCTTTCAATAGCAAGTCTTGCAGATATTTGTTCCTGAGAATCAGTAAAATAATTGTCGGGAACAGTGAATGGATTTGCGGCTTCCATAGCTGCAAGAATTGGGGCCTCCTTTTTCCAATCTTCGTTTATGTTATTCAAATCCATGATACTATTACTGATAGCTTTTAATACGAATGGTTTAATCTGTGTTTAATAAAAAACTTTCTATTTTTTTTACAGCCAGGTGGAAGGAGGCTTTTAATGCCCCAACACTGGTACCGGTTATTTCAGAGATCTCATCGTATTTCAGATCGTCGTAATATTTCATGTTGAAAACAAGCCTTTGTTTTTCAGGCAAAGTTAACAAAGCCTGCTGAAGCTTCCGCTGTATTTTATCTCCGTTAAAATAGTTGCTTTCTTCCAATTTATCAGCAAGGTCATAGGATACATCGTCTAGTGAGACGTTGTTCTTTTGCTTTTTCTTGTTAAGGAAAGTTATACACTCATTGGTAGCAATCCGGTATAGCCAGGTATACAGCTGAGAGTCGTTCCTGAAATTCCCCAGGTACTTCCAAACCTTCACAAAAATGTCCTGCACAAGGTCATCTGCGTCATCATGATCTATCACCAGCCTTCGTACATGCCAATATATTTTTTGCTGGTACTTGTTCAATAGAAGGTTAAAAGCTTCATTTTTAGTTCGTTCGTTTGCAAACTTTTCAAGTATTTCTGAATCTTCTACCTGCTTCATATATTATTAAACCTTTTATTTATGCTTAGGTTTATGGATGGTCCTAATATAAAAGTTTTAAATACAAATCAGCAAAAGGCTAATGTTGAGTTTTTGATGTTTAAGGAGCAGAAAAGAAAGCTGCAGTTGTTTTACAAACTTCGCTTAGAATAGGAGGTAAGGTTTCTTCTTTCCAGGGATGACGCGCTCCAAAAACGTGATCACCATTTGGTATTATTTTTAAAATGCTTTTTGTATTCTGTCTGTGTAACTCCTGGGCTTGTTCTACCGCTACTCCTGTATCGTTATCTCCGTGAATAATTAACCAGGGTTGTTTAATTGAGGATGCAGCATTTGAGATATTTAATTTCTCAGAATGTTGTTCAAAGTCTTCTAAAAGAGTAAGGTTCAATGGCATCTCTTGTTTAGTGCGGGAATTTGAAGTGTAGATGACCCCGTTTTTTTTCCATTCCTTTTCCTGTTCAGGCTTCCAAAGATTATTGAATCGGCTAACAGAGGCCCAGGTCGCGAGTTTACTAATACGTGGATCCTCAGCCGTCTGGATAATAGAGATCCCGCCACCTCGACTATGTCCGATAAGGAAGATTTTTTTAGGTGAGGAAAATGCTTCTCCGCTTAGTGAGAACGTAAGAACTTCATCGAGATCAAAAAGTTCCCTGGAGAAAGTATTTGCTCCGAAAGCAGGCAGATCATCAAACAACTCTTTCTGGTCTTGCGTCATTCCATTATGTGAGAAATTGAACTTCAGGAAGCTAAAGCCCTGCCTGTTAAAAAAATCAGCAATTAAATGATGTGTACCCCAGTCCTTGAAGCCTTTAAAGCCATGGACAAAGATAACAAGTGGGGCCTGAGCCTGATCGGCCGGGTAAAAATCAATAGGAATTGGTCTTGAAGAAGATCCTTCAATCTTAAGAGTTTCCATTAGAGGTTTCCGCAGTTGGATAAGATACTCTGCATAAATTTAACAAAGTTTTCTTCCCCCTGTTTAAAAAAAGCATTTTCAGATTCGGTCAGGGCTTCCTGTGAACTTGCTAGTATTTCTTTTCCTTTTTTAGTCAGTATCACCAGTTTAGCCCGTGCATCTCCTGTAAGTTTTTCCCTTTCTATAAAGTTCTTTTTCTCGAGGCTCGCCAGAATCCGCGAAGTCATCATACGGTCGATCCTTGAAAATTTTGCTACCTGGTGTTGGTAAACAATCTGGTTGGTCCCATTCAAATAGTCACTGATCTTCAACACAATAAATTGAGTGTATGTAAGGTCAAAATTTGAAAGAGTTTGGTTAGCTACCCTTTGCCAGCACATTTCGATCTGCCATAGAAGAAATCCTGGTGCATCTTCTACTCTATCTTCTGCCTGTAAGGTAATAAGGTCTTTCTTCATTCTACAAACGCATTCTAGCTCCTTTAATCCTCAAATAAAATAAAAAATTATTTTTTAGGATAATTTTTGAATTACTTTTTTATCCACGAGGATATTCCTGGTTATACAGAATATTTCTTCCTCCTATAAAAAAATAGGTCTCTCTTTGCTTATTTTAATTATCCCTTCAATACATCTGCAGTTTGTTTTTGTTTTTTAAACTTATCAGACAAAAATTATTTTACTAAAATCTTTTAATTTTCTTCTCCGGGCATTCTTTTACTAATAAACCCGTATTTGCCGTAGTAGGTTAAAAGCAACTTAACATAGAATCTCCGGCAAACCCGGAAAGCATGTGTGGGCTTTTTAAAATTATTTTCCTTACTAAAAAGCAAATGAAGCCTTCACAAAGCCCGAAGAACGTAAGGAAATAATTGAGGTTATGTCATATGATAATTTAAAAACTGTCTAAATACGGCTGTTTGACAAAGACATGACAGCCCTATATAGGCCATTGTCTACTTTTGTTATCGGTTTTACAAAAGAGATATCAAGCGTTGAAACACTTAAAAGTTTTAGCATTCACACACCAGCGGATAGATTTAAAGGAGTTGGGGAAATTAGTAATCTGTAATCAGACGCTGGCTGACAGGTTGAAAGCTGTTAAAGAGAAGTTTGATATAGAAGAGATCTTTTACATAGGCACCTGTAATCGCGTGGAGTTCGTTTTCTCTTCCTGCGATGAGATAACGCCTGCTTTTGTTAAAGATTTCCTTCTTTCTTTCCAATTTTGTATTCCTTTAGAACATGTTGATGAATTTGTTAGTAAAGCATTTGTATATCAGGATATTGAAGCCCTGAGACATTTGCTTCGGATTTCCTGTTCCCTGGAGAGTCTTGTAGTTGGGGAGAAGGAGATCTTAGCACAGGTAAGAAAGTGCTACGATACCTGCAGGCAAGCAGGCTTCACTGGCGACTATCTTCGTCTGGTTATGAATCAGGTGGTTAAGGCCGCAAAGGAGGTTTATACTCAAACAAAGATATCTAAAAACCCTGTTTCGGTAGTTTCACTCGCTTATCGCAAACTACACGAATTAAAAATGTGCTCCAATTCCCGCATACTTATTATCGGCGCCGGCGAAACCAACAAAAATATCTCTAAATACCTCCAGAAACATAAATATTCCAACTTCGCTGTTTTTAATCGTACTTTATCAAAAGCACAGGAGTTAGCGAAAGATCTGAATGGAGTAGCTTACAGTCTGGAAGAACTAACCTCTTATAAGGAAGGGTTTGATGTGATCATAACTTGCACCAGTGCAGTAGATCCGATTTTAACTAATGATGTTTATCTAAGCTTGTTAAATGGCGAAACGGATAAAAAAGTTATTGTAGATCTTGCCATTCCAAATGATACAAGTCCGGATGTGATAGAAAATAATCCTGTAAATTTCATTGAAGTACGTAGTCTTCAGGAGATTGCAAATAAGAATATGCAGGAACGTTACCAGGAATTGGTTCACGCGGAGATGATCATCGAGCAAAATATTGAAGAGTTTAAGCCATTGCTTAAACAACGCAGAGTTGAGCTTGCCATGCGCGAGGTGCCTATTAAGATCAAGGAAATTCGCAACGTAGCAGTTAATTCAGTGTTTGCTGAGGATATAGAGCAATTAGATACCAACTCACGTGAGGTGCTCGAAAAGATCATTAATTATATGGAAAAGAAGTATATCAGCGTACCAATGGTAATGGCTAAAGAGATACTTGTTAATCATACTTAATACAATTCGCTAAAAAGCAAGGATATTAGTATTATTTTTGCAGTCAAAGGCTAAAATTTCACAGTGAATAGAAAAGTAATTATTGGTACACGGGGAAGCGATCTTGCTCTGTGGCAGGCTAACTATGTTAAAGATCAATTAGCTAAAGCAGGATTAGATGCTGAACTTAAAATCATAAAAACGCAAGGGGATAGTATCCTTAATCTAAGGTTAGATAAACTTCAAGGAAAAGGTTTTTTCACCAAAGAGTTGGAAGAAAGTCTCCTTAATGGATCTATTGATCTTGCCGTGCATTCCCACAAAGACCTTCCTACACAAAATCCTCCGGGCTTAATTATCGCAGCTGTTTCAGAGAGAGAGGATCCCGCAGAACTTCTTTTAATCCTTAAAGATTGTGTCGATGTAAAGCAGAAGCTTTCAGTGAAGTTTGGCGGTATGGTTGGAACATCATCGAACCGTCGCAAAGCTCAGTTATTAGCCCTCCGTCCAGATCTTGAAGTAGAAAGTCTAAGAGGAAATGTTCCTACACGTATACAAAAACTACGTGATGAGGATTATGATGCAATAATGATCGCTAAGGCTGGGGTGGAGCGTTTAGGAATAGATCTTAGTGAGTTTTATGTGGAAGAGCTGGAGCCAATGGAATTTGTACCAGCACCTGCCCAGGGAGTGTTAGCAATTCAAATTCGTGAAAATGACCAGGAGCTTTTTGATAAGTTACAGGTTATTCATAACTCTGAAATTGCTGAGCAAATTGCGGTAGAACGTAAAGTGCTCAACCTTTTCAATGGCGGCTGCCATATGCCCCTTGGTTGTTATTGTCGTAAAGAGAATAATAGATTTCAGGTTTGGACCTCAAAGGCCGAGACGGACGAGGATTTCCCCGACCGGCATTTTATCGAAGCTGAGTCAACGGTGGGACTTGCTGAGAAGATCGTTGCAAAATTCGCAACTGATCGAAAATTTCCATCGTCAGTTTTTATTACAAGGGATCTTCCTGAATCCAGTTATTTAAGGAAAGCTCTTAGTAAACATAGCATAGAATTAGAAGGAAAGTCTTTGATAAGAACATTTCCCATCATTAATAAATTAGATCCTTACATTCTCAGACATGTTGATTGGATATTCTTTAGCAGCAAAAATGCTATTGAATACTTCTTTAAATTATCTCCAGAGATAGTTAAAAAGACGAAATTCGGAGTTATCGGAAGAGCTTCTGAAGAAACCCTTCGTCGTTTTGGACGGGTACCAGACTTTAATGGAGAAGAGGAAGGTATTGATACCGCCGACATCGCAGTACAATTTGCCCAGGTAGCTGATGGTGCTACAGTATTATTTCCGGGAGCAAAAGATTCACTGAGAACGGTTCAGCAGGCAATGACAGCATCAAGTAAAGTGATTGATCTGCCGGTTTACGAAACTGTTGAAGAAGAACAGGTAGAGTCGACGATGGCGGAAGTACTCATCTTTACCAGTCCCTCAAATGTAGAAGCTTATTTCAAAGACAACCTTTTGGAGCCAGGTCAGAAAGTTATTTGCATTGGCCGCTCAACGGGCAAGAAATTTGATGAAATGGGCGTTAAATATTCACTGCCTTATTCCCCTGACGAAATGGGACTGGCGGAAGCAGTATTTGCTTTGTAAAATAGGCCTTGATCTCATGGGAAGAAGGAGGTCTGCTTATGCATGCTGTCCAATAAAAAACTATAATAAGGGCTTAAGCCAAGCGGCAAAAGTAAAAACTGATTAAAGTAAACAAAGTTCAGCAGCCATGTCTCCTTCAGAAGGCAAGGAAGCTGAAATAGCCTGAAGGACATATAAAACTATGAAAGATAGCCACTTTGCTCACACTCCCTTTAAGGGGGCAGGGGGTATACGACCAAGAAGATTACGCAAAACACCCATAGTAAGAGAGATGGTTGCGGAGACGAAGCTTTCCAGGGATATGTTCGTCTACCCTTATTTCGTTGTTCCGGGTAATAATTTGGTGAAGCCAATAGAGGCAATGCCTGGAATAAACCACTATTCTATTGATACTCTTGTAAAGGATGTTGAAGATGGGCTGAACCTTGGCCTAAATAAAATAATGCTTTTTGGGGTAGGTGAAGAGAAAAGTGAAGATGCACATACTGCATATTCGGAAGACTCACTTGTTGTTTCTACTGTAAAAGAGTTAAAGAAGCAATTCGGGGACGACCTTTATATAGTTACTGATGTTTGTGTATGTTCTTATACCACCCATGGACATTGCGGAATATTACATAACGACTACGTTCAGAATGATCAAACAGTAGAGGTTATTGCAAAGATGTCTTTAGCTCATGCTAATGCTGGTGCAGATATGCTTGCTCCTTCAGACATGATGGATAACCGGGTTGCTGCAATCAGAGAATTACTTGATGCAAATGGTCAGGTGAATACAGCAATCATGGCCCATGCAACTAAATTTGCCTCAGCCTACTACGGCCCTTTCAGAGAGGCAGCTGATTGTGCTCCGGGAAAAGGGGACAGGAAATCTTATCAAATGGATTTTCGTAATCCAACCGAGGCCTTAAAGGAAGCTTTACTTGATGAAGAGCAAGGTGCTGATGTGTTGATGGTAAAACCTGGACTTGCATATCTTGATATTATTAACAGGTTGAAGCAAAGTACTAATACTCCGATAGCGGTCTATAATGTTTCAGCAGAGTATTCTATGATCAAGGCAGCAGCAGAACGAGGTTGGATCGATGAACAGAAGGTGGTAATGGAAACTATGTATGCTTTCGCAAGGGCTGGTGCCAGTGTTATTAACACTTATCATATAAAAGATATTTTAAAGAATAATTGGATGTAGGGGAGGTGTAAAGGAGAGAGGTAAAAGGTGAAAGGTTTTCCTCTCTTGTTTCAATCTGCTAACCATAAAATAGATGTTATAATAAGGACTTTGCGTTAAAACGATAGTATAGCTTTAACCTTTCTCCTTTAACTTTTAAGCTCAAAAAGATGCTCGACTCTCTCAAAAAAATGTTTAGCTCCGAAGATGATGGCAAGCCTGTATCTACAACAGGAAAGCCTGATATTTCCCGCGAAAAATCAGCGGAACTGTACGAAGAAGCAAAAACTTATTTTCCAGGAGGCGTTAATTCTCCTGTCAGGGCTTTTCGTTCTGTATATGGTACTCCATTATTTATTGAGAAAGGAGATGGCCCTTTTGTTTGGGATGCTGACGGGAATCAATTCATTGATTTCTGCTGTTCCTGGGGACCCTTGATCCTTGGTCATAATAGCCCGAAGATCCGTGAGAAGGTTTCGGAAGTGATGCAGAAGGGTATGAGTTTCGGTGCTCCGACTGCAATTGAAAATGAACTTGCACAGCTTATTCTGAAGAACAATAAGCTCATCGAAAAGATACGGTTCGTTAGCTCAGGAACTGAGGCGGTAATGTCTGCTATTCGCTTAGCAAGAGGATATACCAAACGCGATAAAATATTAAAGTTTGAAGGCTGCTATCACGGCCACGTCGATTCTCTGCTGGTTAAGGCTGGTTCAGGACTGGTAACTTTTGGAGAAACATCTTCAGCGGGAGTTCCGAAATCTTTCGCCGACGAGACGATCGTTATCCCATTAAATGATAGAAATGCTGTTGAAGAAGCATTTCGTCAGTTTCCTGATCAGATCGCTGCGATCATTATAGAAGGCGTTCCTGCTAATAACGGACTTTTAATGCAGGACATAGATTTCGTTCAGTTCCTAAGAGCAATCACTACCCAGAATAAGAGCCTTTTGATCTTTGATGAGGTGATTACAGGATTTAGGCTCGGTTTCGAGGGAGCTGCAAGACACTATGAAGTAAAACCGGATATTATCACTTATGGTAAAATTATAGGTGGCGGACTTCCAGTTGGTTGCTATGGCGCTTCGGCGGAAATAATGAGCAATATTTCTCCGGAAGGGTCAGTTTATCAAGCCGGTACTTTGTCTGGGAACCCAGTTGCTATGGCAGCTGGCATTGCTCAGCTAACGGAGCTCCTAAGATTTGGCTTTTATAAAGATTTGAATAACAAGGCGCAGGATTTTGTCGAATCCATTAGACGTTTTGCCAGTACACGAAACTATAAGTTTAAAGTATTCTCCATTGGTTCAATCTTCTGGTTCGCTTTCACAGATAAAGAAATTAAATCGGCGGAAGATATAGACCCCAGCAGTATGGAAAAATTCAAGATCCTGCATAGGGAGCTTTTAAACAGAGGTATTTATCTTGGACCTTCAGGATATGAAGTTGGTTTTGTATCTGCAGCTCATACAAAAGTGGAGCTCGAAAAAGCAAAGCGTGCTATTATAGAATCTCTTGATATTGTTTTCAGAACTTCACCTAAAAACCCCAAAGAAGAATAGTGCCTTACAAAACTTCCAACCTCAGGTATATGCGGAAACCGCTCGTAATATTTTATGCGCTTGCGATCTATGTCCTGTCAGAGATCATTTGGTGGGCCTACCTGCTGGTTTCTGTTCAGCCTGAGCGTAAGGGAATGATCATGGGAGAGGGTGCTATTTTTCTTCTCATCTTCTTTACCGGTGCTTATTACCTCCAGAGGACGCTGAAGAAGGAACGCAATCTTCATGAACAACAGAAGAACTTCCTTCTTTCAGTTACGCACGAACTAAAATCTCCTCTGGCTTCAATTAAACTTTATATACAAACAATCCTTAAAAGGGAGCTCGATCGTCAGCAGATCAACAGCTTTCTAAACAATTCTTTAAAGGATATTGAGCGATTAGATGACCTGGTAGAGAACATGCTATTAGCCACCCGTATAGAGAATCATTCTTATTCCTTTCCAAAAGAGGAGTTTGATTTTTCAGATGTAATAGAAAAGGTTGCTAATCGTCTGCAGATCCATTCCTGCAGCAGTCAGATCATATCCTGTGAGCTGGAAAAAGGAATAAAGCTGACCGGAGATAAATTTGCCTTGACGCTGGTAGTTTCTAATCTCGTTGAAAACGCAGTTAAATACTCGCCTGCATGTGCAGAAGTAAAGGTGAAATTGTGCAACAAAAACAATATTATACATTTTGCAGTAGAGGATAAAGGTATTGGAATAAGCGATCAGGAGAAATCCCTTATTTTCGACAAGTTTTATCGTGTAGGCAGTGAAGAGACCAGAAAGACGAAAGGAACCGGTTTAGGTCTTTATATTGTAAAACAAGTGCTTGAGAAGCACAAAGCTTACATTAAGGTTAAAAACAATAAGCCTACAGGAACTATATTTGAAGTAACTTTTAACTCACATGGCAACTAAACAACGTATTTTATTAGTAGAAGACGAAGATCATCTACTTGAAGCTATAAAATTAAATCTTGAACTAGAGGGCTTTAAAGTTACCACAGCAACTGATGGCAAAAAAGCCCTTAAGATATTTAAAGAAGAAAGATTCAATCTGATTATTCTTGACGTCATGTTACCTGAAATAGATGGTTTCCAGGTTGCAGAAACAATCCGTTTGGAAAATACAGAAGTCCCGATTATGTTCCTTACTGCAAAAAACACCAATGAAGACCGTGTAGCAGGTTTGAGAAAAGGAGCAGACGATTATCTTGTTAAGCCTTTCAACCTGGAAGAGCTGATCCTTCGTGTTCACAATCTTGTTAAACGCAGTTTGTCTAGCGAAGAGAAGAAGGAATTAAATACTTATAAGATCGGTGACAAGACTATTTACTTCAATTCCTTCGAATTAAGAAATGACGACGGTACAGTAACTCCTCTCACTAAAAAGGAAACTATGCTGTTAAAACTTCTTATAGAAAGAAGGAACGAAGCTGTATCTCGTGAGCAGATCCTTGAGACAGTATGGAACTACGACGTATACCCTTCAACCCGTACTATTGACAACTTCATCCTGACTTTCAGAAAGTACTTCGAACCTGATCAGAAAAATCCGAAGTATTTCCATTCTATCAGAGGCGTTGGATACAAGTTCACCGACAGCCAGTAATAATGATGACAACCAAAGCCCGCGTGTTGATTATCGCGGTTGCTCTGCTTTTATTAGCATGGACCTTGTACGAGAAAACGTATGAGGTTTCTGCATTAGTAGGGTTAGGTATTGCTTACCTCATCTGGTCGCATTTCCGACAGGGCACAGTTGCTTTAGCAGCCAGGGCTTACCATAACAAAGACTATGGGAAGGCTGAGCAATTACTAAAGGAGGTGAAGAACCCAGACCAGTTGGCAAGAAACAGAAGAGGGTATTATGAATTCATATTGGGGAATATAGATCTTCAGAATGAGAAATTTCAGGAAGCCGAAACTCATTTTCAAATTGCAAGCCGCTTCCCCCTTCGGAATGAAAACGATAAGGGAATTGTACTTGTTCAGCTGGCTAATCTGAACCTTAAAAAGCGAGAGTTCGAGAAGGCTCAGGCTTATCTTGATGTAGCAAAAGAATTAAAGATCAGTTCCCGTGTACAGGGAATTGTTGAAAAAATAGAAAACGAAATACGAAAATCAAAGTGATAAATACTCAGAAGGATTCGCTCTTTATAAGGGCCGCTCAATCACAGCCAACAGAAAGACCTCCAGTTTGGATGATGCGTCAGGCAGGCCGGTTCATGAAAGAATATTGGGAGATCAAGAATAAATACAGTTTTCTGGAGATGTGCAAAACTCCCGAAATTGCTGCTGATGTTACTATGCTTCCGGTGGATCTTCTTGATATTGATGCCGCAATCCTTTTCTCAGATATTCTGGTAACAGGAGAAGCAATGGGCGGAGACCTTAGTTTCAACCAGGGCGTTGGACCTAAGTTCGCTAATCCAGTTCGCACTAAAGCTGATATTGATAACCTCAATGTAGATTGTCTTGGACAACTTCAGTATGTTGCCGATGCTATTAAGGTAATACAGCAACGCTTAAATGGTAAAATCCCTTTAATTGGTTTTGCAGGAGCTCCTTTTACCGTGATGAGCTATCTGGTTGAAGGCGGGTCTTCTAAAGATTTTAAGCTTACCAAACTGATGCTTCATAATGAACCCGAAATGGCGCATCAATTACTTTCAAAAATTGCAAAGGTTACTACCGATTATCTTAATATGCAGATTGCAGCAGGTGTAAATGCGGTGCAGGTATTTGATAGCTGGGCAATGGCTTTATCCTGGGATGATTACAAGGAGTTTTCTCATCGTTATATTTCTGAAATAATTGCGGGTTTAAACCGTCAGGACATCCCGGTAATTTCTTTTTGTAAGGGAAGCTCTGTGTTCGCCCCTTTGATGGCAGAAGCGAAACCGGACGTTATCTCGATCGACTGGAATGCGGATTTGCTGGATATTAAGAAGCGCTTACCTCAAGGTATTGCAGTGCAAGGAAACTTTGATCCGCATATTCTTTACGCAGATAAAAAGGTAATCAAAGAAAGGATTCACAGACTGTTTGAACGGATGAAGGGAGAGAATGGGTTTATCTTTAACCTTGGTCACGGTATCATGCCTGATATTCCTTTTGATAATGTGAAGTATGCAGTGGATGTAATTAAAGAGTATAAATAGATTAGTGTTTATTCCATGGAATACTATCTCTACATAAAGTCTGTCCATATCATCTTCGTTGTAAGTTGGATGGCAGGACTTTTTTATATCGTCCGTTTGTTTGTCTATCACATAGAAGCAAATGAGCGGCCGGCGGAGGAGCGGGCTTTATTGCAGAAGCAGTTTCAGGTGATGGAAAGTAAGCTTTGGAACATCATTACCGTTCCTGCAATGCTGCTTACAGTAGCATCAGGAATAGGAATGATTCTAGTTAATCCCTACTTGTTACAAATGAACTGGATGCTGGTTAAAATAGGCTTTGTAGCAGGCCTCTTAATATATCACTTCATTTGCCAGCGCATTATCAGGCAATTAAAAGAAGGAGATTTTCGCTGGACGTCTACACAGCTACGCTTCTGGAATGAAGGAGCAACGATATTATTAGTAGCGATCGTGTTTACAGTAGTGCTAAAAACAGCGATCGATTGGTTATATGGACTGGCCGGACTCTTCGTATTTATCGTAGTTATCATGTCTGCTGTGAAAATTTATAAGTATTATCGCCTCAAAAATTCTTCAAACAAAGTTTAACATCAATTCCCTATTCAAAAACCCAGGAGATCTATGAAGAAACTGCTACTCTCATTAATTATTATCCTTCAATATCTTCTGGTAAATGCCCAGTTACAGAACGATTCTTTGGAGTACAGGATCAAGCCTGATACTTCGAGAACCGGGAATCTGGAGCTTAGCTTATATAACTTCAACTTCCTGCGCAATTACGAATACTTCAATAAATTTCAGGATGGCTATACTTTATTCGGCTCGCAGCTGGAGCCTCGTTTAGTTTATTATCCCAACTCAAAGCTCCTGGTTAGTGCAGGTATACATGTCAGAAAGGACTTTGGTAAAGATGGGATTAATAAAACCTATCCTCTCTTTACTATAAAATATCAAAATAAAAATACAGCATTTATTACTGGTGTCCTTGAAAGCAATATCCATCACAGATTTATCGAACCTGTTTTCGATATAGAGCGAAAGATCAATGCTCCGATAGAATACGGAACTCAGGTCGTGATAAACAAGAAAAATTTGTTTCTGGACGCTTTTGTAAATTGGAACAGAATGATAGACCGCTATTCACCTGTTCAGGAACAGATCTTTGCCGGAGCTTCTGCCGATTTTGGAATATATAGCAAGGAAGGGTTTAAATTTTCTTTACCAATCCAGTTTCTTGTTTTCCATCAGGGCGGGCAAATAGACACAGATCCTAATCCGCTGCGCACTATCGCAAATACCGCATTGGGATTTAAAGCTCAGCTAGACCGTAAGGGATTCGTCAGGCAGTTGAAGACAGAAAACTATTTTGTCACCTATGCTGAATTCTCGCCAACCAAAACGGCAATATTCCAGGACGGAAGAGGTCTTTTTATAAACGCTTCCCTTGCCACAAAGTACGGGAGTTTAACCAGTTCTTACTGGGAAGGTAACCAATACATCTCCGTTACCGGAATGCCAATCTATCAATCTGTATCTCAGCAGATCGATAATCCTGGATACTCTGAGGATGTCAGAAAGCTTCTGATTTTAAGGTATACTTATCAAAGGCAGCTTGTAGCCAACCTTTACCTTGACTTTAGGGTAGAGCCTGTATTCGATTTGAAGAGTGCTGGTCAGAAAATGGATTTCTCGCACTCATTATTTCTGGTTTATAAGCAGGACTTCAAGCTTTTTAAACGGAAATAATTTTTGAGGGGATGCAACTATTTAACGCCTTTCATCCTCTAATCAATAAACAACATGAATTTAAGCCGCAAGTTGACAGTTGATGATTTGCTTTTGGCCCTGAAGAAAAACGACAGACGGGCACAGGAGCAATTATATAAACTGCTTGCATCCAAAATGCTGGGTGTATGTATGCGGTATGCTAAAGATACTTATGAAGCGGAGGATATGCTCCAGGTGGGATTTGTGAAAGTGTTTAAAAAGATAGCGGAGTTCAGAGGAGAAGGCTCTTTTGAAGGTTGGATAAGACGTATCATGGTAAATACCGCAATTGAAATTTACAGGAAAAACCAAAGGTCATTAAATGTAGTGGATATGGATGAAGTTTACGATGCCCCACAAACAACTTTTGATCTGAACTCCCTCGAAACAAAGGATTTGTTGAAACTAATTCAGCAATTATCTTTTGGTTACAGGATGGTGTTCAACTTGTACGCGATAGAAGGTTATTCGCATAAAGAGATAGGGGAACAATTAGGAATAACCGAAGGAGCTTCAAAATCGCAGCTTTCGAGAGCGAGGGCGATCTTGAAGGAGAAATTAATGAAAATGGAAGGTATTAGATATGCAAACCATGTCGGATAAGGAATTTGATAAACAGTTTAAAGATAAGTTCGAAGGTTTTGAACCGGAACCCTCAGCTTTTATATGGAGCGACATTGATGCAGAACTTGCAGCTTCTGAAAAAAAGCCGTTTCCCTGGTTTAGTGTTGCAGCAGCTAGCATGGTGGCAATTTTGACAGCTGGGATTTTGTTTGGCCCAGAGAAGCAGCATATGAAACTGTATAGCAAGGTGAAAACTGAAAAGCAAGATCTGAGTCCTAAGAAAACTCTTGCGAAAAACGCCCCTGTTTATGAAGTTGCAGAAATAGAACCTGCAATCGCCAGGCCTCTTAAAGATCTCAGTGTTGAAAGTGGTTTAAGTAAAGTAAAGCTTAATGAAAAGGAATTCCGCACTAAGGAATTAGAAGAGACTGATAACACCATTGCCTCGTCACAATTAACAAGCGAAGAAAGTGTACGTTACGACCAACCTGTTGATATAACTATTCCAAGCCGGTCTGATGAAGCTTTTTCTGCGGCGGCAAAATCCTCCACTATGCTCGCTTTTCATTCTCTACCAGATGATACTACATCGGATAGATCAAGACATAAGATCCGGTCGGTGGGCGATCTGGTAAATTTTGTAGTAAGTAAAGTAGATAAACGAAAAAATAAAATCATAGAATTCTCCAAGGATGACGAAGGGGAAGAGATATCGGGTTTAAACCTTGGAGTATTACAGTACAGAACACGCAATAATTAACATGAAAACTTATTTATTTACCCTGTTATTGGCTGCAGGAAGTTTAACTTCTATGGCTCAGGATTCATTATCCGTTGACTCGACCAAAGCCGTAAATGATAGTCCGAAATCTAAGAAGTCTATTAAAGTGGTTGGTGTGGAGATCGGGAAAAGCAAAGGTGATACAACCAGGAAAACATCTTCTAAATTTTCATTTCAGCTAACCTTCTCAAGGATAGATCTGGGCCTGGCAACATTCCTTGATCATGGAAGCTATACACTTTCTGATGAAAATAACTTTCTTGAGAATAAGCAATTTAAGACCAATAATTTTGGATTTGAATTCCTTCAAACCGGATACAGGTTCAATAGCTATTTTAAGATCTATTTAGCAGCAGGTCTTGATTGGAACCATATCCGTTTAAAACGAGATATAACTATCCTTCCTGATCAGCCTAAAATCTCATACAAAGAAGAGGAGATCGACTTCAAGAAGAACCGTTTTTCCAGCAACTATCTTCGTATCCCATTATCGTTTCAGTTCAGATCCAAAGATGATGGGAGAGGAAACAAAGTATATTTTGTCGCCGGACCAGAAGTGGGCTTCCTGATAACAGGAAAAACCAAGCAGGTAAGCAAGGAAATGGGTAAAGTGAAATATAAAGACGACTTTAACTTCAATCCTTTCCGCTATGGTGCCTTTGCAAGGGCAGGGTATAACGGAGTTGGCTTTTTTGTAAAGTATTATGCAAATGATGTCTTCGCAGATAATCAAGGCCCCAAAGACTTTAAAAATCTAAACTTCGGTTTAACAGTTGGGTTCTAAGCCGGAAGTCAGCTTTTCAAATCCTGCCTTATTTATTTCATCCAAAGACTTAGATTAAGATCAATAGGTTTTACCTTTGCGCCATGTTCAAATTCTCTTCCTGAATCTGAACATGGCTTTTTTTTATGAAGATATCCTGCGAAAACCCCGAAGAAGAATATAATTACACCCTTTCTGATATTCCCGAAGACCGTATTTTAACCGTAGAAGCTGTAAATAAGCAATATACAGAAAGTCCCTTTTCCGGTGTTAAATCCGCTAGTTTTAGTGTCGATAAAGGGCAGATCGTTGTAATAGTAGGCGAAAGTGGCAGTGGGAAAAGTACGCTTCTTAAACTGGTTTACGGGCTTATGTCGCCCGAAAGTGGTTTTGTGTTTTTCCGGCACGAGCAAGTGCGAGGCCCCGAGAAAAAGCTTATACCTGGACATGACGCTATGAAAATGGTCACGCAAGACTTCAGCTTAAACTCCTATGCTAAAGTGTATGATAACATAGCTTCCATGTTGCCCAACACCAATCTAGCTTATAAGTCCTCCAAAACTCAGGAAATGCTGTCTCTGATGCGAATAACGCATCTTGCACAGAAAAGGGTGATTGACCTGAGCGGAGGGGAGCAGCAAAGGGTTGCTATTGCGAAGGCTATTGTAACGGAGCCAGCCGTATTGTTGATGGACGAACCCTTCAGTCACGTAGATACGGTATTAAAAAGTCATTTAAGAGCAGATATACGTAGATTATCCAGGGAATTAGGAATCACTGTTGTAATTGTTTCTCATGACCCAGCAGATGGCCTTTCTATGGCAGATAAAATGATCGTAATGAGAAGGGGAGAAGTGGTAGAACAGGGTAATCCGAAAGAGCTCTATTATCAGCCAACATCTTTGTACACCGCACGTTTGCTTAGCGATTGTAATGTGCTGTCAAAAACAGAAGCAGAAGCTTTGAATCTTCAGGCTAGAGGAACCCTTGCAATCTTTCCTGAAAATATCCAGATCGATCGAGATGGAACAGGAGACTTTATGGTAAAAGATATTTTCTTTAAGGGGTTTTATAACGAGATCCTGATAGAAAAAGCGGGTGTGAGTTTAAGAGCACTTGTTACTGAAGCAGTGAAAGTTAGCATAGGAAACAAAGTCGCCGCAATAATTAAGGATTTCAGAGATTTTGAATCTGCTGATTAGCAGATTCAAAGAAGATTGAGTGCCCAGAAGCGGATTCGAACCGCTACGCCCATAAGGCGCCACCCCCTCAAGATGGTGCGTCTACCAATTTCGCCACCTGGGCATTTCGAGCCGCAAATATATACTCTAGAATTTAATTTCCGAGAAAAAAGTAAATTTCTTTCAATATTTAAAGGTAGAGATTGTCTGCATCAGAAGTTCTGGGATCTTCTGCTAATATTTCCATTTTAGGATTATCAATATAGTCAGCATACCAACGTATGGCTTCAATAACCAATATAGGGTCGTCGCCGCTATAATGCGAGGTCTCGAATACAAGTAGCTTTCCGTTATCAGTTCCATAGAACTGCAACTCCTCCGGGTTCGCTTCAAATTCAGTATCGTCTAAACAATAAACATGAATGCGTAAATCCCCATCCCTATGTCTAATCACATCCCTGCATGCATTATGCGGGTCCTTTACCAACAGAAAAACAGACTGATCCATACAACAATTTACTTAAAGTATAAGTGAGGAGGTTTTCAAAATGTTTCAAAATTCGGTATTAATACGTACTTTTTTAATAGTTTGTTAATAAAAACCTTCTCATTTGCTGTATAAACTATGTTTTAAATCATTTCTTAAATAGCTAAGAAAGACTATTTAATATTTTTCTGGCTGTAAATAAGTAGTTTAAGAGGCTGGAGTTGAAAAAGTGAAAATTGTACTTGCAGGCAATGCTTAATAGCCGTACATTTGCATCACTTTAAACGAAACGGTTAAACGTTCCGAAAAAAGTTGATTCCGTAGCTCAGCTGGTAGAGCATTACACTTTTAATGTAGTGGTCCTGGGTTCGAATCCCAGCGGGATCACGGAGAAATCCAAAAATAGTAAAAGCCTCTTAAAACAGGAGGCTTTTATTTTTAAAAATAGACATAATACAATCGATAATAAAATATTGATTCCGTAGCTCAGCTGGTAGAGCATTACACTTTTAATGTAGTGGTCCTGGGTTCGAATCCCAGCGGGATCACAAAAAGGCGCCAAAAAGGCGCCTTTTTTGTTTTTACCCTTCTTCTTTATAACTCTCTTAGCTAAATTGTGTAACGTTCCGGTGACATACTATCCTTTAAAATATTAAAACCTATAATTTCGCACCAACACAACGCACACACTAACACATACTCTCACACCAGGTGAAATTGATATTAAAGGATATATCTGTAAGGCTCTTAGCCTTAATTACTCTGATATTTTATATCAATACGGTCACCTATACAGGTCACCCGTCTCCAAGAACCATAGGTGCTTTCGTTAATAAAGCAAAGCACGTAAAGCTTAAGACGGCAACTGCAAAATGTACAACCCTTGTTATTACCATATTGAGGGAGATCTCTGATGTTCCTCTTAGCGAGCGTCATTGTCAACGTGGCCTCTTTTCCAAGTTCTACAATTTCTTATCCCATGTTTATGTAGATCTTGTTGCCAAAGTATATAGTCTCGTTTTCTACTCTTTGCAGCCCCTTACTACCTTTGACGTTCCAAGGCAACTTGTAGTAACAAAGCTAACGGTTCTTCCCGGCTACTATAGCTTCCTGTTCAGGTTAAAACCCTTCTGATTCAGCTTTCCTTGCTTTTAAAAATTAGGATAATTACGAATTAGTCGTCTTGTCCCTGGCTAGCTATGTCTATCCCTAGGATAAGGTTTTAACTGTACAATCATCATGAACAAAAATTTAAGATCAATATTTTTAATAGTACTTAATTTATACTTAGTTGCCTGCTCTTCGGAAAAAAGTTCGCAACACAAAGAAAATAAAACAGAATACCCTGTGGTACAGGTTTCCACTATAGACACCACACTGTATTCGGAGTATGTCGCAGATATTCAGGCTGTAAAGAATGTCGAATTGAGAGCACGGATCTCGGGCTTTTTAGAGCGAATATATGTGGATGAAGGACAAGAGGTAAAGAAAGGCCAATTGTTATTCAGCCTGAATAATACAGAACAAAATGCCGGCGTTAAGAGCGCCGAAGCTAATTTAAACAATGCCCTGGCCGAAGCTAAGGCAACAAGTCTGGATCTTCAAAGGGTTAAGCTTCTTGTGGATAAGAACGTTTTATCCCGTTCGGCGCTGGAGCTGGCTTTCGCCAAGAACAATGCGTCGAAGGCTAAAGTAGATGATGCAAAGGCATCACTTGTACATGCTCAGGCACGACTCTCCTATACCAATATACGATCTCCTTTTAATGGGGTGATTGACAGATTGCCTTTAAAATCAGGGAGTTTAGTTGAAGAAGGAACTTTGCTTACTTCTGTATCCGACCTAAACGCCGTTTATGCCTACTTCAATATTTCTGAAAATGAGTACCTGAGCTATAGCAGGGGAATTAAGTCAGACCCTTCAAGTAAATTCCACAAGGTCGGGCTAAGTCTGGCCGATGGTACCTTATTTCCTGGCGAAGGTAAAATTGAAACATCTGAGAGCGAGTTTCAGGAGAATACAGGTACCATTGCTTTCCGTGCCCGGTTCAATAATACACATAAGCTTCTCAAACACGGCGCTTCCGGAAAAGTGAGACTACCTAATATTCTTCGTAACGCAATCATAATCCCAGAGAAAGCTGTCCTTGAAATTCAGGACAAGAACTACCTGTTTATTGTGGATAACAATAATACCGTCAAAATGACTCCATTTATCCCCCTAAAAAGATTCGACGACTTTTACATTGTTGATTCTGGTATAAAAAAGGGGGATCGAATTGTATATGAAGGTATCCAAAACATCAAGGATGGCACCCGTATACAACCGAAGATCCTGACGATAGACAGTCTGTTAATCGCCGGTCACTAAGTAATGCCCTTATGGTATTTAACAACCTCTTTTTAAAGGGGACATGAATTCTTTTGACTAAAATTTAAGGAAATGTTTGAAGGTTTTATAAGGCGACCGATACTGTCGCTGGTTATCTCATTAATTATTATGTTGCTGGGAGCTTTAGCTCTCTTAAAACTACCCGTAACCCAATTCCCCGATATCGTTCCACCCTCGGTAACTGTAACGGCCAAATACACTGGAGCCAATGCAGAGGTATGTGCAAATACCGTTGCTATTCCGCTTGAAAAGGCAATCAATGGAGTACCCGGTATGACTCATATGTCTTCTGTATCAAGTAATAATGGTACTACTTTAATCCAGGTCTTTTTTAAGGTGGGTACTGATCCCGACGTTGCTGCTGTAAACGTTCAGAACAGGGTAACAACTATTTTAGATGAACTTCCCGAAGAGGTGATCAAAGCTGGCGTAACAACCGAAAAGGAAGTGAACAGTATGTTGCTTTACCTGAATATCTATAGCGATAAAAAGGAGATGGACGAGCGGTTCATCTACAACTTTGCCGATATAAATATTCTTAAAGAGCTTAAACGTATAGACGGTGTTGGTTTTGCTGAAATAATGGGACTAAGGGACTATGCAATGCGGGTATGGGTAAAGCCCGATAAGCTTCAAGCTTATAGGGTCTCAACAGAAGAGGTTATCCAGGCCATAAAAAATCAAAATGTAGAAGCGGCTCCCGGCCAAACAGGTGTCAGTTCTGATTCGGATCCTAATATGCTTCAGTACGTTCTCAGATATACAGGAAAATTCTTTAAACCAGAACAATATCAGGATATTGTTATCCGTGCTAATAGTGATGGAACTGTTTTGCGGCTAAAGGACGTTGCCAACGTATCTTTTGGTTCTCTTAGTTACGGAATGGTTTCAAAAACGAACGGACAACCTTCTGCATCCATCATGTTAAAACAGAGGCCCGGTTCAAACGCCCGCGATGTGATCAATAATGTGAAGGAGCGTATGGCAGAGTTACAGGAAAGCTCATTTCCTCCGGGCATGACTTACAATATGGGCTACGACGTTTCCCGTTTCCTGGATGCTTCCATTAGTGAAGTGTTAAAAACGCTTCTGGAGGCATTTATCCTCGTATTTATTATCGTCTATATTTTCCTTCAGGATTTTCGCTCTACCTTAATTCCGGCCCTGGCTGTACCGGTGGCTCTCATCGGAACCTTCTTTTTAATGGATGCTCTGGGTTTCTCTATCAATCTTCTTACCCTGTTTGCATTGGTTCTGGCTATTGGTATTGTGGTAGACAACGCGATTGTTGTGGTGGAAGCAGTGCATGCAAAAATGGAAGAGGATCCATCATTGTCGCCACTCGACGCTACCATCGGTGCTATGAAAGAAATTGCCGGGGCAATTGTAGCTATCACATTGGTAATGTCGGCCGTTTTCGTACCGGTCGCTTTTATGACAGGTCCAGTCGGCGTATTCTACAGGCAGTTCTCACTAACACTGGCAATATCAATTGTGATCTCTGGTATTAATGCCTTGACATTAACCCCTGCTCTTTGCGCTATTATGCTTCGAAATTCTCATGAGCATGCGTCATCAGGTAATTTCGTTCAGCGTTTTTTTAAGGGCTTTAACCGGGGGTACAACAAGGTGTCGGGAAGATACGGTCTTCTGCTTTCAAAGATTGCCGGTAGAAAAGGTGTTACTCTCGCGTTACTTGCCTTCTTTTTTGTAGCCACCTGGGGTGTCAACTCCATACTACCTACGGGATTTATTCCTACCGAGGATCAGGGAATGATTTACGTCAACGTTACAACTCCGCCAGGGGCTACAGTAGAAAGAACGGAAAAAGTGCTGGACGAAATAGATCGAGTTACACGAACTTTCGAATCGGTCGAATCTGTTTCCACCCTGGCCGGTTTCAGTTTGGTGAACGATGTGGCAGGAGCTTCCTACGGAATGGGAATGATCAATCTTAAAACCTGGAAGGAGCGGGACGTTTCTGTAGAAGAGGTGATTAAACAGCTGACTGAACAGACCCGTCATATTACCGATGCCTCTATCGAGTTTTTTCCTCCTCCAACAGTGCCGGGATTTGGTAATTCCAGCGGATTTGAACTAAGGGTGCTTGATCGTTCAGGCAGTGATGATCTCAACCGGACAGCAAAAGTTACAGATGATTTTATCGCCGCATTGCGTGCAGCTCCCGAAATTGGTAGTGCATTCAGTAGCTTCAATCCGAACTTCCCGCAGTATCTCATCCATGTAGACTACGATATGGCTGCAAAGAAAGGTGTAACGGTAGATAGGGCGATGAGCACCCTGCAGACCCTTCTGGGGAGCGAGTATGCCTCAAACTTTATCCGTTTTGGGCAAATGTACAGGGTAATGGTACAGGCTGGTCCCGAATACCGGACAAAACCTGATGATGTTTTGCGCCTTCAGGTAAAGAATGATAAAGGTGAAATGGTTCCCTTCTCAACCTTCATTAAAATGGAGAGGGTATTTGGTCCAGAGCAGCTAACCCGCTATAACATGTACACTTCTGCAATGATCAACGGCGATGCCTCTCCCGGATACAGTAGCGGTCAGGCTATTAAGGCAATAGAACGTGTAGCGAAGGAGAAGCTGCCAAAAGGCTTTGCTTTCGAATGGTCAGGTATGACACGCGAGCAGATACTGTCAGGTGATCAGGCGCTTTACATCTTTGCCATCTGCCTTGTGTTTGTTTACCTTTTGCTGGCGGCACAATATGAAAGTTTCCTGCTTCCCTTACCGGTAATTCTGTCTCTTCCAACCGGGATCTTTGGAGCCTTCCTTTCTCTTAAACTATTGGGACTCGAAAACAATATCTATGCGCAGGTTGCCCTGGTTATGCTTATCGGACTTTTGGGTAAGAATGCTATCCTGATCGTCGAATTTGCTATTCAACGACAAAAGGAAGGATTAACCGTGCTTGCAGCTGCAAAAGAAGGTGCATTGTCTCGCTTAAGACCAATACTTATGACCTCTTTTGCTTTTATAGCAGGCTTGATCCCACTTTGTATCGCTAGCGGTGCCGGCGCCATGGGGAACCGGTCCATTGGTACCGCCGCTGCAGGCGGAATGCTGATAGGTACTCTTTTCGGAGTTATTCTCATTCCCGGACTGTATGTCCTGTTCGCGTCAATGAAGAAAAAGAAGCCTGAATCCTCTTCAAACAAAAAAAGCAAAGAGGAAGAGAAGGTGGAAATACTGAGGGAAGATATTTATTCATAAAGAAACACCAGATGAAGTCAAGTTATAAATGGGCCATTGCAAGCCCTTTTTTCCTAATTATATCAGTTTTAATAAGTTGCAAGACCTTACCCAAAGCCAATCTTGCAAATACTCAACAGGTTCCTCATCAGTTTGAGGGAGTAACTGACACCCTAAAACACAACCTGGATTGGAAAGTGCTTTTCACAGACCCTCTCCTAAAAACAGTAATAGATACAGCACTTAAAAATAATTATGATTTAAGGATCGCTTTGAAAAGAGTATCTGTTGCCCGGGTTAATCTTCAAATGCAAAAAGCAGCAGTATTACCCTCTGTAAATGCCGAGGCATCAGCCGGACTAACAAAATATGGCGATTATACCATAGATGGTGTAGGTAATTATGATACTAATCTTTCTCCGAACTTAAATCCGGGGCAAAAGATACCAGACCCTGTTCCCGATTATTTCCTGGGTTTAAGGAGTTTTTGGGAATTGGATGTCTGGGGTAAAATGAAAAGCCGGAAAAAGGCAGCCTTTGTTCGTTTCCTGGCTTCCGAAAAAGGCAGGCAGTTTGTTGTTACGGCAGTAGTATCCCAGGTGGCTCAAATGTATTATGAACTGGTAGCCTTAGATACTGAACTTGAAGTTTTAAGAAGAAATATCAAATTACAAAGAACGGCTTTGGAAATGATGGAAATTCAAAAAGAGGGTGGACAGGCCACTGAGCTGGCGGTACAGCAATTTAAAGCCCAGCTACTCAACACGCAAAGCAGGGAGTTGCAGGTGCAGAGAAATCAGATTGAAGTCGAAAATCAATTAAACTATCTCATGGGGCGTTTCCCTCAGCCTATTGCAAGAGCTGGCAGTCTTACCTCAATTTCTCTTCCTGGTTTGGTAGCAGCAGGGTTTCCCTCTGAGATGCTCCTTCGACGACCCGATATCGCGGAAGCAGAATTGGAATTAAGGGCTTTTAAACTAGATATCAACGTTGCCCGTAAAGCCATGTATCCCTCTTTAACGCTTAGTCCCTACCTGGGATACAATTCTTTCAAAGCCGCTACATTGTTTAATACGCCTGGTTCCCTGGCCTATGGCCTGCTCGGAGGCCTTTCTGCCCCAATCTTCAATCAGGGTATTTTAAGGCGAAACATGCAACGGACAGTTGTCGAAGCTGAACAGCAATTGCTGCACTATCAGAAGACGGTACTTAACGCCTTCATGGAAGTTACAACCAGATTAAAAGGAACACAGAACCTGAAGCAACAACTTAAAGTAAATCAGGAAGAGGTTGACGCTTTGAACAAGGCCGCCGAGGTTTCCCAGGACTTGTTCCTGGTGGGTTATGCTAACTATCTGGAGATAATTACTGCCCAGAAAAGCATAGTAGAGGCAGAGTTGTCTTTAACACGCACTAAACAGCAACTACTAGCTTCCACTATCGATCTTTACAGATCCTTAGGCGGGGGCTGGGAATAGAAATCCTATCTGATTCTGCTAAAAAAGTATTAGTTTGAGACTGAAAAAATGGTGTTTTTAGGATCCTGGTGGTAGAAGCTTTAATGATTTACTTTATGAGGCAAATGATCGAAAGGTTTACGAAGGTGCTGCTTCTCATTCTAATGTTCTTTCCATTGATAAAGGTATCTGAAGCAGCAGTTTCAGGATCTAATGCTAAGCGAAAGATCGTATTAATTGCAGGTGAGAAATCTCATCCCGCCGGAACGCATGAATACATCAAGACGGTGCGACTTATTAAAACCCTTCTCGATAATTCTAATGTAGCCGGAGCTGTAGAAACAGAAGTGCATCTGAATGGCTGGCCCCAGGACGAGAAGACGCTTGAAGATGCAAACCTCATTCTTTTTGCTTCCGACGGTAATGATGGTTACAATTTCGGTGATGTCCCTTTTTTTACTCCCGATCGAATGAAGGTGATGGAAAGGCAAATAAAAAGAGGTTGCGGCCTCTCTTTGTTACATTTTTCCACTTTTGCCACTTACCCTCTTGGCCAAACCCTCCTAAATTGGGCAGGAGGGTATTTCGACTGGCAAGACTCAACGGGTAAAAGAAAACCTTATTCTGCTCTTAAAGAAACAGAAGCAGAAATAAAGCTTCTCAATACCAATCATAGCATACATAGAGGAGTTAGACCTTTCAATATAAGAGACGAATTCTATTATAATATGAGGTTTTCTCAGCACTTGGAAGACTTTAGACCTTTACTGTCTGTCCCTCAATTGGGGAGTGAATTAGAAAATGGTAATGTAGTTGCATGGGCTTTAAACAGGACTGATGGAGGCAGGGCTTTTTGTTCAACTATGAATCACTATTATTCGAATTGGGAAAATGGAGATTATCGAAAGTTTATGCTTAATGGTATCGCTTGGGCATCAGGAGTTGAAATTCCTGAAAAGGGGGTAGAGGCAAGATTTTTTAATGATGAAGAGGTAACCAGTCATATTTATCATAAAACACTGAAAGCGCTTTTAATTACAGAACCGGGAATCGTAAAAGAAGGATCTAATACAGCCAACCTGAAAAAGGCATTAGAAACGGATAGAAGGATTTTGGTAGATGTAAGCTCTAATATTAATGATATCTGGCAATACAACCTTCGCGACTATAATCTTCTTGTCCTGAACCGTAAGGACACTTCCGGGATCAATAAGTATTCGAAAGAGGTTCTGGAGAACTATTTAAAAAATGGCGGCGCGCTGATCTCTCTTGTATTTCATTATCCTTCTTCTGGTCGTCCATCTGATATAAACACAGCAGGCTGGCCCGAATACAGGTCCATTTTCAGACGGGAGATAGTGACAGACCAGTATAGCAATAAAAGAGAGGCAGTAACTATTGAAGGGCGCTTAAACAAGCCTCGATTCAAAAAGCTGCAATTGAACCTTTATGACGGATTGATGCTCCAAGGTGAGATGCCGGTAACCACCTTTTTCTCTTTTAAATACAATCATTCCGGAAAAAGCATTCCCGCCGCGTGGACCTATCCCTATGGAAAGGGAAGAGTTGCGCAAAGTATTTTAGGATTGCAATCCTCTGATTTTAATTCAAATAGGCTAAGGGAGCTGTTTGCAGAAATAGTTTCTGAAGTAATTGACTGGCCATAACAAAAAGAGAGTTACGATACAGGCGAGATGAGGGATAAAAAAGTATTGCAAATAATCAATTAAATACTGTCTGTTTCTAGGGTATTTCTATTCCTTTGAATATCAAAAATGCCAAATATGATAAACCAAATTAGAAAGCTGATTCCCCTTGTATTACTGTGTCTTACAATAGTAGCTAATGCCCAACCCGGACTTCAAAGCAATGCCGTGAAAAAAGATTGGTGGCATATAGACGTTCTCCATCCCTACAAATTACCACAAGGCATCAAAAAGATGAGTTATATCAAAGTAAAGGGGAATACCTTTGTGGATGAAAGTGGTAAAATCATCGTATTTAAAGGGCTTTCCATCTCGGATCCCGACAAGTTAGTTAAGGATGGTCACTGGAACAAAAAACACTTCGAGGTTATAAAAAGCTGGGGCGCGAATGTAATTCGCATTCCTGTACATCCCGTAGCCTTCCATCAGCGCGGAGTAGTAGAATATGTGAAACTTCTTGACGAAGCGGTAAACTGGTGCTCGGAATTGGGTATTTATGTGATCATTGATTGGCACGCCATTGGTAATCTTCCAATGGAGATCTTTTCGCAGGACATGCATAATACTTCTAAGAAGGAAACCTTCAACTTTTGGAGATTGATTGCCGAGCATTATAAAGATGTACCCACAGTTGCCTTTTATGAGCTGTTCAATGAACCCACCACCTACGAAGGACAATACGGTACAGCAAGCTGGGAGGAATGGAAACAATTGATGGAAAAGCTGATCGACCTTGTCTTTGTTTATAATAAAAACGTTATTCCTCTTGTTGCCGGTTTCAATTGGGCATACGACCTTACGCCAGTTCGCGAAAATCCTATTGCCCGTGAAGGTATCGCTTATGTTACCCATCCCTATCCGGGTAAGCGCGCCGTGCCAAGAGAGCCTAAGTGGGAACTTGATTTCGGATTTGTCGCTGATAAATATCCGGTGGTAGCAACAGAGTTGGGCTTTATGAAAGGCGATGAAGATGTTAATCTGAAAGATGACGGCGTTTATGGTAAGTCTATCGTTAACTACTTTAATAAAAAAGGAATTTCCTGGGTGGTTTGGGTGTTCGACCCCGAGTGGATCCCTCAAATGATCGAAAACTGGAACTATGAGCCCACCGGTCAGGGCAAGTTTTTCAGAGATGTTTTCCAGGGAAAATTTAAATACGATAAATAAAAGCTCAGTTGCATACAATTTAAAGCCGCAGGTAAGGATCTGCGGCTTTTTTGTTTTTACCTCCTTTGAATAAAGGTAAAAAAGGCTGGAATTTAAATAGTTATGGCTAAAAAAGTATTATTTAAATGAAGCTAATTCACTGAGATTTACAAGAGTAACCAATAAAACTTACAAGCCATCATGAAAGTAGGAATTGACAGCTACTGTTTTCATCGACTTTTCGGTGAAGTGTATCCCGGGCAGAAGAAGCCGGAGAAAGAGCTTTCTTTTGAAGAATTTTTATTAAAAGCCGATGATTTGAATATTGAGGGAGTTTCTCTCGAATCATGTTTCATTCCACGATTTGATAAAGAATACCTGGAAGGTATAAAACATCATCTCGACCTGTCAGGAATGGACAGGGTATATGCCTGGGGGCATCCGGACGGACTAGAGGGAGGCAGGAATGAACGGGCATTTGAAGAAATGATAGAGCATATTGAATATGCTGATCAGATAGGAGCAAAGGTAATGCGTGTTGTCGGCAGCAGCCTCCAGTTTCGTTTTGAAGATCATCAGCCACAATTGGAGAAGTTAAGCCGGATGTTCGCTGAAGCCACCAGATTTGCTGAGAAATACGGCATCAAACTCGCAGTCGAAAATCATATTGACTACAATTCTGACGAAATTCTGCAATTGGTGACCAATGTAAACTCTTCCCATTTCGGTGTGAATTTCGACAGCGGAAATTTTCTCCGGGTTCTTGACGATCCTATTCAAGCCATGGAGAAGCTGGCGCCTTATGTTTTTGCAACGCATATAAAAGATCTTCGCCCGGTAAAAGGGGTACCTGTAAATGAATGGTATTTCTTTTCCTGTGTGCCAACAGGCGAAGGTCTTATTGATAATGCCCGTCTTGCTCAAATCCTCCATCAGCATAATTACGAAGGCTTTTTAGCTGTAGAGATCGATTTTCTTCATCCGGAATATGGTAATCAGGAAGAGCTGGTGGTTAAGCGCAGTTTAGAGGTGTTATGGGGAATTGCAGACAGGCTTACTTATGCATAAGTTGAACATAGGCATTGTCGGTTACAAATTCATGGGCAGAGCCCATAGCAATGCATGGATCAAAGCACCTTTATTTTTTGATGTTCCAGCACAGCCGGTACTTAAAGCTGCTTGCGGCCGTCATCAGGAATCACTGCAGGACTTCGCAAATAAATGGGGCTGGCAGGAAACAGAAACAGACTGGCGGAAGCTGATTGCCCGCCAGGATATCGATATCATAGACATCGCCTTGCCTCAGCATCTGCATTATGATATTGCTATCGCTGCTGCAAAGGAAGGCAAGCATATCTTTTGCGAAAAACCCTTAGCAATGACCAGCAGGCAGGCGGAGGAAATGCTACGGGTTTGTGAGGATAACGGTGTAGTTCACTACTTAAACCACAATTATCGGCGTACTCCCGCAATTTCCTTAGCGAAGAGAATGATTGAAGAAGGTCGTTTAGGACGCATCTTTCATTGGCGTTCTGCTTACCAGCAGGACTGGATCGTAGACCCTGAATTTCCACTTACCTGGCAATTGCAGAAAGAAACGGCCCAGGCTGGTCCCCAGTGGGACCTTAACTCCCATTGCGTTGATCTTGCCCGGTTCCTTGTGGGTGAAATAAGTTCTGTCACTTCCTTGCAAACTAACTTCATAAAGGAAAGACCAATTGCCGACGAATCAACGTCCGGTAATCTTCAGGCAGAAAGTAAGGGAGATGAAATGGGCGAAGTAACGGTTGAAGATGCGGCATTAATGCTGGTGCAATTCGAAAATGGAGCAGTAGGATCTTTTGAAGCAACCAGGTTCGCCACAGGCAGAAAAAATAAGTTGTCTTTTGAAATTTATGGAAGCAAAGGCAGCATCACGTTTGATCTGGAGCGGATGAATGAACTGCAATATTTTTCTAATGAGGATTCAGGCGATCTGCAAGGTTTTCGAACAATCCTTGCCACAGAGCCTTCCCATCCCTATGTGAAAAGCTGGTGGCCTCCTGGTCATATCATCGGATATGAACATTCCTTTATCCACGCCGCAGTTGACTTTCTAATTGCAGTGCAGGGAGAAGGCTCAATAAGTCCAAACTTCAACGACGGACTGAAAACACTGGAAATACTAGAGGCGGGAGTCGCTTCTGCAGAAACAAAACAACAAATAACACTTAATAGAGAAGAAAATGGAATCAAACAAAGAGAAGTTCCTGAGGGACGGCTATGTAATTATTGATGTGCTTACCCAGCCGGAGATCGATGAGTTCAGAGAGATCATGGACGAATTGATCAGCCCTAAAATTAAAGCTGAAAGTACGGAGAAGCGGAGTTCTTCCTTCCAGCACCTCGGAGATAATATTTCTGATTTTGCTAAGGAGGCACGTCAGTATTATTTCCACTTGTTGACGAAGCCGGGTACAGAGCCTATTTTGCATGCCTTTCATCATCCGGTGATCCTTAAGGCGGTCGAAGAGCTGATCGGTCCTAACCTGATCGTTAACAATGCATCCATTCTGGCTGCAAACGTAGGTACAGAATATTCCCTCGGATGGCATCGCGACGTCATTCAGATCCCGCAGAATGAAATCGAGGATTGGTTGTTCTCTCCTGAGCGCTTCCATAACAGCGTGCAGATCAATCTTCCATTGGTAGAAGAAAACTCCTTATGGATCGTTCCAGGAAGTCATAATCGCCCTAATAACGCAGCAGAAAACGCGGCATTTGGTGGCTCTAAGCATTACGCTCCCGTAGGTGTTGAAATGCCGGGAGGGGTTCCTGTTCAATTAAAAGCAGGTCAGGCGGTACTCTATAATAATAACCTCATCCATCGTGGCTTTACCGAAAAGATGAAAGTTCCCCGACGTACTTTACACATGGGCTACCATAGTGCGGCTTATCCTCCAACCTGGCATTTTTACCTTCTCAACTCCGAGCTTCTTACTCCCGAATACCTCGAGCGTCTCAGTCCCACCATGAAAAAAATGATGGAAGAATATCTGGAATGTCGCAGGCAATATCCAGACATGGCTGAAACCTGGAAAAGGGAATATAATTTCCCTGAAGAATTTTCATTGCAATAGCCTATCTTGCAAACACCCTGTAACCGCTATAAGAAAAGCCCTACTTTCTTCAGCAGTTACAGGATGTTGTTCTTTCCTATATTCCCTGTTTCATACACGCTTCTGCCTTTTCAAACTAACCATATTCAACTAAAGATCAATTATGAAAGAAATTAACAAGAACAGATTATTTATTGCCAGTAGTATCGCGCTGGTGGTTACGGCGCTCACTTTTGCTATACGTGCAAATTTGTTAGGAACCCTTGCTGCCGAATTTGGCCTAAGTCCGAAAGAAATCGGAGAGGTTTCTTCAGCTGCCTTTTGGGGATTCACCATTGCCATGTTCGTTGGTGGGCCTGTTTGCGATAAAATAGGAATGGGAAGGATGTTTGCTATTGCTTTTTTCAGTCACCTTATTGGTATCGTTTTAACCATTTATTCAACTAATTACGTTACACTGTTTTCATCTACATTGCTCGTTGGAATTGGAAATGGGTTTGTAGAATCCGCTAGTTATGCAATGGTCAGCAGTTTATATACAGAGCAAAAGACTAAAAAGATTAACGACTGGCACATTTGGTTTCCCGGAGGAATTGTGATCGGAGGAGTGATAGCTTATTTGCTCACGTTAATAAATGCGGGTTGGAAGGTGCAAATGCTGGTGATGGTCTTGCCTACTCTCATTTATGGTGCAATGTTCATCGGACAAAGGTTTCCAGTGTCTGAACGTGTCAGCAAAGGCGTTTCTGATAAGGAAATGTTTCGGGCATGCTTAAGTCCGCTATTCCTGTTTATGATATTTTGCATGCTTCTTACCGCAGCCACAGAACTAGGTACTAACCAATGGATAGCAGAATTATTATCAACGGTTGGCGTTCCATCCATACTCTTACTGGTATTTATCAACGGAATTATGACCATTGGCAGGGCTAACGCTGGCTTCATTCTAAACAGGGTGTCAACAACAGGTTTACTACTTTTCTCTGCATTGTTTTCATTTGCCGGATTGTTATGGCTTAGTATCGCCCAGGGGTATTCAGCTTTTGCAGCAGCAGGCATCTTTGCCATGGGAGTGTGCTTTTTCTGGCCAACAATGATCGGATTTGTATCAGAGCGATTACCAAAAACAGGGCCTCTAGGAATGTCCGTGATGGGTGGCGTTGGATTACTTTCTACATCTATTGTGCTTCCTCTTTTTGGAATCGTGTATGAACAGCAGATCAGCAGCGCTGCTGGTGGAGCAGCAGACACCGAATTGCTGAAAAACGCTTCAGAGGGTTCTGTGTTGGCCATCCAGTGGGCTCAGATCAAACTTGCAGCGGGTGCTGCTACCCTTCGCTATGTTGCTGTACTGCCCGCAATTTTAATAATTGCCTTTACCGTTTTGTATTTCAAGCTTAAAGGAAAAGCATCAGGAAAGGTAGTTTCAAAAGATGTCGGACTAGTATTAGAGTAGCTTAAAAGATTGTTTCCTACAAACCTTGGCTAAAAAAGTATTGCTTTAGGGATAGAAATAAAGCTAGTTTTGGATACTGACCATTAGATAAACGAAGGCTATTAACAACCTTCTTTGCTTAGGCGGCATATTGGCTTTTATGAGAATTAGTACTAACCCTGATCTTCAAACCTCTAAAGGTTTCTCTCGCATTATTGCAGCGGGCCTTTTTATCATCGCTTTAAGTGGATGTGTAAAAGGGAGGCTTTACCAAAGGACTGTCGACTGGGATCATGCGGGAGGAAATGCGGGACAAACCAAGTATTCAGAGCTTGATGAGATCAATACCGATAATGTTAAAGACCTAAAGGTAGCCTGGGTATATAACTCAGGCAATATGGCCGGTAATGTACAGTGTAATCCCCTCATTGTCGGAGGAGCAATGTACGTTACTACACCGGCCCACGAGGTGATTGCTCTCGATGCTACAAACGGAAAAGAGTTGTGGAGGTTCAATCCTTCCAGAGAAGGTGAAAGCCTGGGAGGTATTAACCGGGGACTGGCCTACTGGAAATCGGGAGGGAGGGGAAGTATCCTGTTTACGGCAAACAATTATTTATACCAGATAGACATGTATACCGGCGAACCGGTGGAGTCTTTCGGATACAATGGCCGTGTAGACCTGAATGAGGATCTGGTTCGTCCTGAATCAGAGATGGCCATCACATCACCCGGATCTCCTACCGTCTGCGGCAACCTGGTGATAACAGGTGCACTAAGCTGGGGCGCTCCATCTAACGTCAGTGCTTTTGATGTTAAGACCGGAAGACGGGTATGGATATTCAATACGATTCCACAACCCAAGGAGTTTGGATATGATACCTGGGGCAATAAGGATTTTTGGAAAAAGGGTGCGGGAGTCAACTCCTGGTCCGGAATAACATTAGACGAGGAAAATAAAATGATATTCTTCTGCACCGGCCAACCTAAAGACGACTTTTACCGCTCAGACAATAAGGGTGCGCAGCTCTATGGCAACTGTATAGTGGCATTAGATGCAGAAACGGGTCAGCGTAAATGGCATTATCAGGCTATCCATCACGATCTGTGGGACCTCGATCTCCCTGCTGCTCCCATTCTGGCAACAATCAATCATAAGGGCAAAAAGCTGAAAGCGGTGATACAGCTTACCAAAACAGGGAATACTCTTCTTTTTGACAGGATCACGGGAGAGGTTCTGTCAAAAGTTGAAGAGGTGCTTGTTCCCGCCTCAACCCTACCCGGAGAATATGCCTATCCAACCCAGCCACGGGTAAGCTGGCCAGAGCCTTTTGCACGACAAGTGGTCAGAGGAAATGAACTTACCAATCGTACCCCTGAAGCCCATGCTTACGCCCAGAAGGTTTTTAATTCAGCTGACGCCGGCTGGTTCATTCCTCCAAATAAAAAGGGAATACTTTACTATGGCATTCACGGTGGTGCAGAATGGGGTGGCGGTTCTTATGATGAAAAAGAGAATGTCTTGTATGTTAACTCTAATGAGCTGGCCTGGTACATCCGGATGAAAGATATTAACGAAATGCCAGTGGGCGAAAAAGCCTCAAAGCTTAGTCCCGGCAAAGCAGTATTTCTAAAAATGGGATGTCCCAGCTGTCACGGTGCCAACCGTGAGGGGCAGGGAAGCATTCCTAACCTTACCAGGGTTGACCAAAAGTATAAGCAGGAAGATCTGATGAAGATTGTCAAGAAGGGTAAAAATGCCATGCCTGCCTTCCCTCAGATCGAGGAGAAAGACTTGCTTGATTTGACCAACTTCTTACTCAATAAAGAAAATGCCAACGCTGTTGTCGCAAAAAATAAACCTGAATACCGTTCTCTTGGTTATGAAAAGTTCCTTGACCCAGACGGCTATCCTGCCACTGCACCTCCCTGGGGAACGCTTAATGCACTTGACCTGAATAGTGGTAAGATAAAGTGGAAAGTGCCCTTAGGTGAATATGAGGAGCTTAAAAAGAAGGGCATGGCCACAACCGGAACTGAGAATTTTGGCGGCAGTATTGTGACAAAAGGAGGCTTAGTATTTATTGCTGCAACCCGTGATGAAAAGTTCAGGGCTTTCGATAAAAAAACAGGCAAGATCCTTTGGGAAACCAAGCTTCCATACGGAGGATATGCTACACCTGCAACCTATTCAGTTGAGGGTAAGCAATATGTAGTAATTGCAGCAACCGGGGGCGGAAAGCTTGGAGGAAAAACAGGAGATGCTTATGTCGCTTTTGCATTGCCTGACTAGCAGTTAAATCAAACACACCATGTTAAAGAATAAATTACATCCCGTATTAGTCTTTCTCCTGCTCACCGGAGTATTTGCCGGCTGTATTGCAGGCCGGAAAGCCCGCTCCAATTCAAGGAGCATTTATTCCAGAGATAACCTTATTGCCTGGTGCATTGTACCTTTTGACGTAAAAGAGCGAAATGCAGAACAACGTGCGCAAATGCTTAACAAGCTGGGCATAACGATGGAGGCATATGACTGGAGGGATAAGCACGTGACGGCCTTTGATGAAGAGATCCAGACGCTCAGGAAGCATAACATTAAATTACAGGCGTGGTGGTTGTATTCAGGCCCCGATCCTGAAAAGGAAGGCAACATCAAATTGATCCTCGATGCACTTAAACGCAATAATGCGAAAACAGAGATCTGGTTCATGGTTGGCGGGATTGACCTCAGCAATATGAGTCAGGAAGAGAAGATTAAAGCTATAGCCAAACCTGTCAGGTATATTGCTACAGAAGCAGCTAAAATAGGATGTAAAGTAGCGCTTTATAATCATGGCGGCTGGTATGGAGAACCCGAGAATCAGCTGGCAGTGATCGAACATCTGAAGTTACCGAACATTGGAATCGTTTATAACTTCCATCATGCCGAAGAACAGGTAGAACGTTTCCCCCAGTTCTTTCCTAAAATAAAACCCTACTTATATGCTGTAAACCTCATGGGACTAAAAGGAACCAATCCATCAAAAGTAGTGGCAGTTGGGCAGGGTGACCAGGAAGCGAAGATGATGAAGCTGGTTAAGGATAGCGGCTACAAAGGGCCTATCGGAATCATTAACGAAGAAACCCATCCTGATGCCGAACAAGGCTTGAAGATAAATATGGAGGGCGTTGCTAAAGTAGCTGAGGCTATTGGCGACGAACAAGCTGTAAGCAGCTATAAACAGTAAAATTGGTTTATTTTCTATATAATTGGTTTATGATGGGCCTTCTCCCATAGAGGGCTCATTCCTTAATTTTCAATCCTTCTTATTGAACCTGGGCGTGCCTCTATTAGAGCAACTCAATCAGTATATAAAGATCTATTGCTATTAAAAAACTCATTCTTATGAAAAAGATTGCACTGTTCCTATTCCTTTTATTACCCATTTTTCTTGTTAAAGCTCAATCTCCTTCCACTATAGCCGGCAACCGGTTTTTAACCTTCAATGCTATTATAAGAGTAAATCAGATCGAGGCAGGGCGAACCCAGAATATTGGAGAAGATGAAAGATCTCTTCATACTCCTGATCGCGTTATAAACTTTAGAAATGCTATTCAAAAAGGCTTTCCTGGAGCAAGAATTACCTGGGCCCTTAGCTGGCTCGCTCTGCACGATTCAACGGCTAACTATAAAAAAATCAGAGAGCTTGTAGTGGCGTACAACAAACGGTTTGGTGATGAAGTGACATTTATTCCCGGGGCCTACTTTTCCAATGCCTATAACACGCGTGAACAAGTTAATAAAGATCTGCACCAAGGATTAGCGCGAGTGACGGAGATCGTTGGCAATGGATATCGTCCTAAATGTGTGGTAGCCGGTTTCCTTGCTGCTGCTAATCTTAAGTATCTGGCCGGGAAGGAGGATATTCATGTTTGTCAGGGCAATATCTGGAGCCAGTATTCTATAGATAATCAGGATGGGGAAGGCTCAGTAGTTTATCCCTATTATCCATCCACCGAACATTTCTGTAAACCAGCCCAGGGCAAGTCTGATCTTATTGATTGCGTTAATCTCGACGGTTGGACCATGGATTTTCTGGCAGCACGCAGGGAAGGCTTTGCAGAAGGGTTTAACAGTCGTCTTGGGGTAGGCCCAATTGAAACACTGGGAAAGTTTGGAGAAGAAACCGGCTTGAAAGAAATGATGCATACTACGGCTATTCATTTCGATGAGGGCTATAAATTGAACAGGTTCGCCTGGGTGACCGTCAACTGGGAGGTATCACTGGATATTCCTGTTAGTGGCTTAACTGCCTGGGTTCAGCAGGTGAAAGAACGGTGGCCCGAAACGAAGTTCATCACCATGGGCGAGTTTGGACTTCAATGGAGAAAAGAACATAAAAGCAACGATTTTAATTACAGGTTCGTTCAAAGGGGCAGTGGCATCGGTGGTTCAGACAGAAACATGGAGATCAAATGGCTGATGAATAAGAACTTTCGGTTAGCCTTACTTCGCGACTGGCAAAAGAATGAGCCCTTTAAGGTGATTGATTTTACAAGATACGACCTGCCTGCAAAGGAGCCCCAGGTACTAACGCGAAACTGGAGCCTGTTGGGGCAAATCAATCAGAAACAAACCAGGGAGCAGGATAAACCGCTTAGCTTCTCAGAGCTTTCTGAAAATGACAAAAAGCTCATAGAGAAGCACTATCCGGGACTATTGAATAAGCATTAGCTGCCTCCCTGTCTTTTATTTCTCAAGGATAAGTAACCAATCATTACCAAATCCTGAACTAGGAGGTGTGAAGACATTGCCCGTGACTTTGGCCCTGAACTTTATTCCCGTTCTGGGATCAAACCACCAGGCCCTGCGCTTTGCACCTTTTTTTACAACAACGTCTTGACCAAGGGCAAGATAGACCAATGCGTAGGAATCGTCTGCCGCGCTTGCTGACGCGATATAAGTACTGTCATCTCCACCCTGCCCGGAAATAAGTCCCTCATCAGGTACCAGCTTTGAAAAGTCGTATTTAGTAAATACCTTTTTCAGATGTCTCATCTGATTCGCACCCGATCGGTCAAGGGCACCAGTCCAGTCCGTCAAGGTTGGTATGACAGGGGTATCACCCTTCCTGAACATCTGCCAAACCGAGTTGTGTCCATAAGTGTAACCGCAGGCCCCTGATAGTAAGTTCCAATAGGCATGTACCCGCACATCATAGTCGGTAAAGAAACCTTTTTTGAAATGCTCTTTCTTTACCAGAAGTCCATCCTTATCCAAAATAGCGTCAGGAACACTTTTCTCTTTAGTAAAATCCATAAAGGCCCAAAATTCAACCGGGATATCTTCATATGCAGGTTCTGCATCCAGGCTTGGTTTTACAGGGGTCTTAAAATAGTCGGCTTTTGCCAATTGATAAACAGGCATAAAACGATGGGCATGGCCAGACTGGTAAACGTTGAAATCAATCCAGTTTTCGTTTTGAAACCACTTTGAAGAGGATTGTTCCCCTGCGGGATGATAAGTTATCAACTGGTCGGTAGAATTGCCATTTCTTAAAGCTACTGCCATTGCTTTCCAGATATCAAAAGCTTCCTGGTTTTGTACGTTCCGGTCGCCGCCCAACATCCAGATCACGTTCTTCTGTGGATACCTGTGGGCTAAAAAACTACCATAAGCCGCAGCATTTTCATTATTGAAAATAACAGGACCTTTTCCTGGCCGGTCGTTCGGTACTTTATCCGCCCACGTGGGTAAAATAACCATGTAAATTCCGAGAGACTTCGCCTTGTTTACAATAGCATCTATAAGTTCAAAATAAGGGATATTTGGTTGAGTGGGATCCAGTTCCTTAAAAGGCAGTTGCCCATAAGCATTCGGGGTTCTTAGTCCGTCTGTTTCCGATAGGATAACCGCTTGGATAACGTTAAATCCTTGTTTTTTACGCTTTTCTAAAAAGTAAAATGCCTCTTCTTTCCTCAGCTTATGGAACAATTCCCAGGCCGTGTCGCCGATCCACAAAAAAGGTTTGTGCTCCTCTGTCTCTATATATCTTCCATTGTTACTTATGCGTAATGCCTGGCCATAACTACAGTACTGTGTTAGAAGAAGCCAAATAAATAGCAGGTGTTTTTTATTCATGGTTTATCCATCGTTAGTAGAAGCGAATGTACTAAGAGCGATTTTTAAATAAATGAGGATACGGTTTATAAATAAGTTTCGGGTAAAAAAGTATTATATAAAGCGCGCTGCAGCTTTTACTTTTGAATAACTAATCATCCGGATCTTCAAGCTGGTAAAGATCCGCATACCTTTTAATTACTTACACACATTCAAGGATGAAAAAAATAACTTGTTCGCTATTGATCTTACTATCTGTTGCCATTAGCAAGGCGCAGGTAAATTCAGCATCCAAACCCTTTGGAGTTAACCTTGCCGGTGGCGACTTTGGTTCTAATATTCCAGGTGTCTTTAATAAAGATTACACTTATCCGGGCGAGGCGGATCTGGATTACTTTAAAAAGAAAGGACTGAATTTGATCAGAGTCCCTTTTTTATGGGAGAGACTGCAACCGGTTATGGGGGCCGACTTAGACAAACAGGAGCTCGGGCGCTTCATGGCAGTAGTTGATGCTGCAGCCAAAAGAGGAATGATGGTGCTGCCCGATATGCACAACTATTGCCGCCGTAAGGTAGGCAATGATTGGAAACTGATCGGTACTCCTGAAGTTCCGGTTGAAGCTGTAGCTGATGCCTGGGCCAAAATAGCTGTCGAACTAAAGGATAAGAAAAACATCTGGGGTTATGGTTTGATGAATGAACCGCATGACATGCCAGCTGCCGACTCCTGGTTTACTATAGCTCAGGCTATTATTTCCAAAGTCAGATCTGTTGATCCTAAAACGACTATTGTTGTCGGTGGCGATAGCTGGAGCTCCGCTGAACGCTGGCCTTCTTACAGTGGTAATCTGAAGAACCTCGTCGATCCTTCTAACAATCTAATATACGAAGCACACATTTACTTCGACGAAAACTCGTCCGGAGCTTATAAATTTCCCTACAGCAAAGAGCTGGCAACAGCAGAAACCGGCATCGTAAGGGCCATGCCATTTGTAGAATGGTTAAAAGCGAATAAACTGAGAGGGTTTATAGGAGAATACGGAGTTCCGGATAATGATCCGAAGTGGTTGGTCACATTAGATAAGCTCTTAAACTATTTACAGCAAAACGGCGTTAATGGTACCTACTGGGCTGCGGGACCCTGGTGGGGCGATTATCATCTGGCAGTTCAGCCCCGTAACGGTTCAGACCGTCCGCAAATGCAAATATTAGGCAAATACTTGCAGGCAAAGTAGTAGCTTTACCGCCTACCAATTACGAACTAAATTAATGAAAAGGTTATTCGGAAACTTAACCTTTCAGGTAATTATTGCAATAATCCTGGGAGTCATTGCTGGTGTTCTTTTACCAGAATTCGCTAATACCGCAAAACTGATCAGCGGAACATTTATTAAACTGATCAATATGCTCATTGCACCCATCGTTTTTCTTACCATAGTGCTGGGCATTGCCCGCATGGGCGATATGAAAAAGGTGGGCCGGGTTGGGGGTAAGGCTCTTTTGTATTTCGAGGTGATCACCACCGTCGCTATCATCATCGGGTTGCTGGTAGCAAACATCCTGCAGCCAGGCAAGGGCGTGAAGCCTTTAATATCTCAGGAGGTAGCGGAGAAAGCAGGATCAATACCAGCCAATGAGATCAACTGGGCAGAATTTCTTACCCATATCGTTCCTCAGAATATATTCGAGGCCTTTTCAAAAGGAGATATCCTTCAGATCCTGTTTTTCGCTATACTTTTCGCGATAGGGATAAGCAGGATGGGAGCATCAGGCCATTCGCTGTTAAATACCTTCGATAAAATATCGCATGCATTATTTAACGTCATGAAAATGGTAATGAAGCTGGCTCCTCTTGGTGCATTCGGAGGGATGGCCTATACTGTTGGAACCTACGGATTGCAAACACTTATACCCATGGCTAAAATTATGGGTTCAATCTATCTTACCTGCTTCCTTTTTATTTTTGGTGTGCTGAATGCCGTTTGCAAGTATTACAAGATCAGTCTTTTAAGTTATCTGAAATACATTCGTCGCGAACTGCTTATTGTATTCGGCACTTCATCATCCGAGTCAGTATTACCCAGCATGATGCAGCGTATGGAGAAGTTTGGCTGTTCAAAATCGGTAGTTGGCTTAGTCATCCCTACAGGTTATTCCTTCAACCTCGATGGCACTTCCATTTATCTCTCTATGGCCTTTATTTTCCTGGCACAGGTATTCAATATTGAACTAAGTCTCGGGCAGCAACTAACGGCAATAGGTATTCTTATGGTTACGTCTAAGGGCGCTGCCGGAGTGACCGGGAGTGGCTTTATTGTGCTAAGCTCCACGCTTGCAGCGATGAAAATCATGCCGGTAGAGAATGTCGCGATATTATTGGGAGTAGATCGCTTCATGTCAGAAGCACGTGCTCTCACCAATTTAATAGGGAATGGCATTGCAACAATTGTAGTAGCTAAAAGCGAGGGAGAATTTGATGAAGGCCGCTATCAACAGGCTGTCCAGGCCGGACCACTTGCAGAACCAGTCGAGGAAACAGAAGATCCCTCGCCTGAGTCATTCCCTGCATTGGTCATCTCCGAACCAGTTTCAAAAACTAAATGAAATACTAGTTGAAAGATAAAAATCTATCATAGGTATTGTAACTATTTTTAGTTATCAGAACCAGTTTTATAAAAATATAAATAGGATTTACACGGTTAAAAAAAGCCTTCTCTGAAGGCTTTTTTTATGCTTTTACTATATAAGTGTCTCTCTTACAGTTCTGCTTTCTGGGTTTTACACCAAGCAAAATGGTCTCTCCAATCCCGGCTCATCTTTTCAAACCACCAATTTTTATATTCTATCCGGCATTATTATATAAGCTTTAGCTAAAAAAGTATTAGTAAAGCAAGCGTTAAAAAGGGAATTTTATCAATGTCAATCAGGTACAAGATCTGTCCCGAAATGACGCAGTAAACGAAGCAATACCTACAGATTTAAGCTAACCAATAAGATATGAAAGATTTCGACAAATTAGTATTAATTCCCTTTCTCCGACCCATCCCATACAGTATCACAGCTAGTCCGGGTTAGTGGTCACTTGCATTAAGCTAGCCAGTAGTCAAGTCAATGATTAAAATTCTTCGTAAAATTAAATGGTGTTTGAACCTGCATTAAGATTAATGCATTCCAAGCCGAAACACCAGCTACCAGAAACTAAAAATAACCATTACAGACATATGAAACGTCCAGGAGACCTATTTGAAAACAGCCTCTGCTTTAGCAAGCAGAGAATTAAAATTAAGGAGGGAGGAACAACATGTATTCTTCACACATCCCCTATAAAGATCTTTAGGGCATACTTAGTCCTTATCCTATCTCTTCTAGTTACAGTTCAGGGATTCTCTCAAACAGCGAATGATGTGGTAAGCGGAAGGGTCACTGATTCGCAGGGAGGACCTTTGCCAGGAGTAACCATCAAGTTGAAGGGTTCAACTACCGGAACCAGCAGTGATACAAAGGGCAACTATAAAGTAAAAATAAACAGTCCTTCTGATGTGCTCGTATTTTCCTTTTTAGGGTTCAATACCATTGAACGGCCAGTAGGAACTGCTAAAACGCTTAATGTTCAAATGAGGGAATCGTCAACCCGCTTAGAAGATGTTGTTGTGAATATTGGCTATGGAACAGCGCGGCAGAGAGATATTACAGGCTCAGTAAGCACCGTAAAAGGTACCGATATTGTGAAAAACCTTCCGGTAAGTATTAATGAAGGCTTGCAGGGTATGGTATCAGGTGTACAGGTTGGCAAAAGTGACGGTGCTCCCGGAGCCGGAATTAACATCGTTATTCGTGGTGCTAATTCGGTAAATGGAAGCGAGCCCTTGTATGTAGTTGATGATATCCCGGTAGTGTCAGCATCAACGCCAAGAGGGGGAGAAGATAATTTTCAAACTGTTAATGGTCTGTCTTTTCTAAATCCCCAGGATGTAGAAAGTATCGAGATTTTAAAAGACGCTTCAGCTACTGCTATTTATGGTTCAAGGGGTTCAAACGGAGTTGTGCTTATCACTACTAAGAAAGGTAAGTCTGGACGGGATAGGGTTAACTTTATTTCAAACTCCTCATTTGGTAATGTTACCAAAAAGATAGAACTAATGAATGCCTACGAATTTGCCTTGTTACAAAATGAGGCAACTGCCAACTATGCTAAGTACTACGGTGCTCCGCTAAGTGTACCCTACTCCGGAACAATTGGAAAGGACCCTGGCACTGGAATGGATAACGTTTACCGCCCAACTCCTGAGGATTTCAGAGATGGTATGCCTGAAGGTTCTGTATATCCTGTTGGCTTTACCGGGGAAAACTGGCAGGACCGCATTTTCAGAACTTCCTATTCTCAGGACTTTACACTCCAGGCATCCGGTGGAAATGATAAGGGTAACTATTCAATTTCCGGTAATTACCTGGATCAGCAGGGTATTATCCTGAAAACAGGTTTCAAGCGTTACGGAGTTCAATTGAACCTTCACCGCAACGTAAGCAACTTATTCCAGATAGGTACCAATACTAACATTACCTATACCAACTATGTCCTTGGAAAAACAAATACGTCCCAGGAGCAATCGAGTATCATCCGCAACACCTTGATGTATTCTCCTGCGTGGCCATTTGACGATCCTTATGCCGCTATCCGTCAGGAACGAACAGCTTCAGCTTCTATGCTAAGTAACCCCGTAACCTCAATAAACGACTCTGATGACAGGACTGCCTCTGCCCGCGTCTATACAACCGGATACGCGCAGCTTAACTTCCTGCCCTTTATGAGCTTCCGCCAGAGAGTGGGGTATAACTACAACATCAACAACCGTTCAATTTATTATAAAAGAACTATCCCTGAAGGATACCAGGCAAAAGGCCGGGGAATCGAGTCTGAGGACAACTACAGACAATTAACACTAGAATCCCTGTTAAATTTCAACAAAACTTTTAACAGAGATCACAGGGTAGACGCAGTAACAGCCTTTACCTATGAGAAAGGGAAAAGCTACTGGAATTCCCAGCAGGCCACTAACTTCCCAAATGATATTATGGGAGCTAATAATCTTAACGCTGGTTTATCTCCTCAGCCCTTGTTCAATTACCGTGAGGGAACTACTTTAATGTCTGTTCTTGCCCGGGCCCAATACAGCTATAAGGGAAAATATACCATAACTGGTAACTTCAGAAGAGACGGTTCCAGCAAGTTCTCTACCGAAAACCAGTTCGCCAACTTCGGATCAGTAGCGGTGGGATGGTTAGCTGGTGAAGAAAGGTTCATAAAAAGCCTCAACCTCTTCTCTAACCTGAAACTGAGAGCCAGTTTAGGAACTACAGGAAATCAGGGTATTGGTCCTTATGCCTTCGCATACCAGTTGAGGGGTCAAAAAGCACCGGTAAACTTAAATGGCGACCTAAGTTCCGGATTTGTGATCGATAATAACCGTGGTATTGTTGATCCTGATCTGAGATGGGAAACTACCAGGGCTGCTGATATAGGTCTGGATATGGGTTTCATGAAAAACCGTATTACTGTAACTGTTGAAGGCTATCACAAACGTTCAAGCGATTTGTTGCAGTCGATCAAGGTTGCGCCAAGTACCGGCTTCCAGACAACAGTTACAAACTTAGGAACCATCACCAATAAAGGATTAGAGTTCTCAGTGTATGGCGGACTGGTACAGGCCCGTAACTTCAAATGGAATGTTAATGGTAATTTCTCCATCAACCGTAACGAGGTTTCTAATTTGCCTGGCGACCAGTTTTCGCAAAGACTTTACCATAACGTAGATAATGCTTTCGTTCAACGTAACGGTTATGCCCTCGGGTCTGTTTACGGGGTGCTGGAAGACGGTTTCTACGATAATGAAGCCGAAGTAAGGGCTGATCCAACCTGGGCTGGACTAAGTGATAACGAGCTGAAACAGAGAATAGGAACTATCAAATACAAAGACGTTGACGGAGACGGAATTTTTAACAAGGATAAAGACCGTACAATCATTGGAAATACCCTGCCCGATTACATGTTCGGATTAACCAATAGCTTCAATTACAAACGATTTGATTTTACTGTTTTCGTTCATGGTTCTATCGGTGGCGACCTGGTTAATACCAACCTTTGGAATGTTCGCCTTAACCAGAATGGAAATGGAACAAAAGAAGCTTTTGATGGAAGATGGACTGAAGCAACAAAAGCAACAGCAACATGGCCTGCGGCTGATGCTTCTTATAATACAAGCTGGTATTTCTCTAACCGTTATGTCGAAGACGGATCCTTTGTTCGCCTGAAAACGATCAGTTTGGGATATACTTTCAAACCTCGCACCAAGCTAATTGAAGGTATAAATGTCTATGGTACTCTAAGCAATGTGTTTACCATCACTAATTATAGCTGGTACGATCCCGATGTTAACTCTTTCGGAGCAGATGTTTCACGTCGCGGTGTCGATATGAACTCCTATCCAAATACAAGAACTTTTACTTTGGGTGTTAAAGCTGCCTTATAAACGATACTACAATGAAAAGAACGAAAATATTAATCCCAATTATAGCATTAAGTACTTTACTATCATTTGATAGCTGTAAAGACGCATTGGAGGAGAAACCTTATTCTTTCCTTGCTCCCGAAAATATGGGGGATTCGCCGGAAGCGGCACAAATGATGGTTGATGGAGTTAAAGCGACCTTCAATTCCGGTGCCTTTTTCGCATACGCCATTTTCAACCGAGTACACGACATCGATTCTGATGATGCTACCGGTCCAACATGGGCATTCACAACCACAGGAGCAGGTAACTTTTCAGGCAATGGGGATATAAATGCGTACTGGAACAACTTATACCTTCTTGTAGCCAGGGCCAACTTTGCCTACAGTGTGGTAAATAAGATGACCGCCATTGATGAAGGCTCGAAGAATAACGCCTTAGGCGAGCTTAACTTCTACAGGGCTTGGGCTTACTTTACCTTAGTTAAAGCTTTTGGGGGAGTGCCATTGTACCCCGTTTCTGTAACAGAGGGCGCAGATCCGAATCCTCCCAGAGCTTCTGTTGCCGAAGTATACGGGTATATTGTAGACCGGCTAAAGGAATCCGAAACCCAGCTCTACAGTCGTACCAATGCAAAATACAAGGAAGGAAACCTAAGCATGGAAGCAGCAAAAACGATGCTGGCTAAGGTATACCTCACCATGGCATCAGGTGCATTAAAATCCGGTGTTGTAAAAGTCTACGGCGGACCGCAGGGGGCACGCAATAACAGGAAAGAGCCAACACTGCTAAGCATTAACAAAAATGTAGTGGCCGGACACGAAAACTTCGATGCTACCGAATACTTCACCCTTGCCCGCAATAAGGCAAAAGAAGTGATGGATAATTCATCAGCATCCGGAGTAGCATTATTCCCAACCTGGGCAGATGTATGGAAGAGAGAAAACAGGGGTAAGAGAGAACATTTATGGACCATGTACGCGCAGGCAAATTCCGAAGAGTTCGGAAACTTTTTAAGCTATGCTTATTATGGTGTTCGTTCAGCTGCCGACCCCGAAAGAAGAGTAGCAGGAGGCGGCGGCCAGTACGGTCTGTCAGATGTATGGTATGATCTTTTTGAATCGAATGATGCCAGGATCCGTGAGGGTGTAGACCATAAATGGAAAGATTCGAACGGTAATCTTCAATGGTATCCTAAAAAAGAGTATGGAGATCCTACCAAAGGTTGGGTAAGTGGCTATAATTACGCTGATGACGATTCTCACCTGGCACTAACCACCAAATTTGCAGATGTTTCCGATAAATCTATTTTCCGTAACGATGCTGCTTACCCATGGTTAAGGTACGCAGAAACCCTGCTGATCTTTGCGGAGGCGGAAAATGAGGTGAACGGTCCTACTCAGCTGGCTATCGATGCAATGAATCAGGTAAGGGGCAGAAGCCGGGCAAGCCTTGTTTCTTTAGCTGACTTCAATAATGATAAGGTGGCCTTCCGTTCTCAGGTGCTCGAGGAGCGACGTCGTGAACTTGCTGTAGAAGGGAACCGTCCATGGGATTTGAGACGCTGGGGGATCTACCTGCAGGTAATGAATGCCATAGGTGGCCTAGACATCAACGGAATTATAAAAACAAGGGAACCAAAACATTTACTGTTCCCAATCCCCGACGACGAGATGAATGGAAATTCAAGTATTGAAAATAATAACCCAGGTTGGTAATCAATTTACGATTAATTAGAGGTTGTATGAAAACGTCAAAACTAAAACTATATATAATAGCAGCATCGGCAATCTTTTGTAGTGTTAATTTCTCCGCCTGTAAAAAGGAGGATGCAGGTGAAGAGTGTAATGGTACACCCGTGATCACTAATGTAGTAAAACCTACAGACAGGAAAAATGTACTTCAATCCGCCGAATTCTTCCAATATGTAACTATTCAGGGACAAAATCTATGTGGTACTCAATCTCTGAAATTTAATGATGTAGCCGTTGATCTGGACCAGGCTTTCGTAAGTGCTAATGAAATCACCGTGAAAATACCGGGAACCATTCCAACACAAACCACTAATAAGGTTTATGTCAGTACGAACAAAGGGGAAGCCCAGCACGACTTTGGTATTGTTATTCCTCCACTGAAGATCAACCAGATCGTTAATGAATATGCTCCTGCCGGGAATACCATGGTTTTGATCGGAACCGGTTTTACAACCTATGGCTTCAATGCCGGGCATGGTAAGGCCTATTTTGGAAATACAGAGACTACGATAACCAAGGTCACTACAGACTCTTTGTTCATTACTGTTCCTTTAAGTGCTCATCAGGGAGATCAGATCAAGATCGTGGAAACTCAGGGTAATCAAACCTATACCTATCCCTACCCTTACCGCGATAACCGAAACATATTGTTCGACTTTGACGGTAACAACGGTAATGTAAATCTGGGGGTAAGAACGGCAGGCCCGGTTCCTGAACCAATAAGTGGCAGATTCTTGCACTATAAAGTAAATAATAACGACTGGGATGGTACCGGTGGGGCAATAGTTTCTGGAGCACGCCCACTGCCTGCAGATGTGGTAAACAACCCTAAAAATTATGTCCTCAAATTTGAGTTCTATAATAACCCCAACAATCCGTTTAAAGGAACTATCATGAAGTTTTTCTTTGAAGGCGGAGGCTGGTCTGGAGGTAATAACTACCTATGGGATGTGAGGACCTCTGGAGTAGATACCCGTGGAGAATGGAAAACGATCACACTACCCTGGGCAGATGCCTTTACCCGGGTAATTAATGTGAGTGCCTCTGGTTTTTACAACAACGAATATGTTATTCACGGCCCGAAAATTAATGCCGATATGGCTTTCGATAATTTCAGGATCGTTCCCAAACAGTAACTGCGAAAGTCTATAGGGGGGCTATGCCCCCCTGGTAAAATTAAAGTATGAATTCAGGACTGAAGTTTAGCTTATCTCTCGCTATCACTTTTTTGATTTGGCTTTCCAGCTTTACGTTGCCGGCGCAAGCACAGGAAAACAAATCTTATTACTGGAATACCATTCAGGATTTTAAAAAACAGGATAGTATTAATCCGCTGCCTAAACGGTCAATTTTAATGGTCGGTAGTTCCTCTTTCACTAACTGGCATAACGTTCAGCAAATGTTTCCGGGATACATGATAGTGAACAGAGGTTTTGGTGGCTCGCAATTGCTTGATGTAAAGCAATACTTTGAGGTGGTAAAATATCCAAAGAAGCTTAAGCAGATCGTGATCTATGCCGGGGATAATGATATTGCAGCTGGAGCAACAGCTGAGCTGGTTTTAGAGCGTGTTAAATCCTTGATAAACCTGATCCGGAAAGATGAACCGAAAGTGCAAATAACGTATCTTTCTATCAAGGGATGCCCAGGAAGAGCTGCTTCAATTCCAATAGTTCGGCAAGCAAATGATCTTATAAAAAAGTTTATTTCAGAGCAGAAGAAATTGGACTATGCCGATATTTTTTCAGCCACAATGGATCCAGCTGGAAATCCAATTCCCGGAATTTATGTAGAAGATGGCGTTCATCTGAATGAAAAAGGTTATGCAATTTGGGCAGAAGTACTTAAACCTCATTTAAAGAAGTAGAATTAGTAAAAAACGGGACTAGTAGTGCTGCTAGTCCCTTAACCCAAGTATTTATGAGAAAGGAATTATGGCTATTAATAATAGCTATTGGAATACTATTGTCATGTGGAAAAAAAGGTGCACCTGTTGAAGAAAAAACAGAACCTGTTGATCCGCCTCCTGCAAACACTTATTCTAAGCCCTCCCAGCCCTTCGGCGTTAATCTTTCAGGAGCAGAATTTGGCACTATACCCGGTACTCTGGGCACGCATTACGGATATCCAACGGCTGCTGATCTTGACTATTTCAAGGCTAAAGGATTCAAGCTTATTCGCTTCCCCTTTCGTTGGGAACGGATTCAGCCTACAACCTTTGGTCCCCTTAATTCAGAGGAGCTGTCGCGGATGAAAACATTTGTAGAGGCTGCACAATCAAAACAAATGCTCATCCTGCTTGATATGCATAATTTCTGCCGCCGGAAAATGACTAGTAATAATTCTGATACCGTTTTTGTTGAAATTGGCGATGCCAGCTTGCCGGTAGAAGCGCTGGGAGACGTGTGGTACAGACTTGCTAATGAATTCAAAGGCTATAACAATATTTGGGGATATGATATGATGAATGAACCCTATGCACTAACCAAGGCAACATGGTTCAATATTGCTCAAAAAACAATTAATAAGATAAGAACGATTGATCAGAAGACTACTATTGTCGTAAGCGGCGATGCCTTTAGTTCAGCATCCAAATGGAAGCAGGTTAGTGATAACCTTAAGGATTTAATTGATCCGGGGAATAATCTGATCTTCCAGGCCCATACCTATTTTGACAAGGATGCCGGGGGCAGTTATAAAGGCTCTTATGATACTGAAGCTGCTACCGAAAATATCGGTGTAGAACGCGTAACTCCTTTTGTGGACTGGCTTAAAACCAACAAACTTCGGGGATTTGTTGGGGAGTACGGTGTTCCTGATAACGACCCACGTTGGAACGTTGTGCTTGATCGCATGTTAAAATACTTAAGCGACAATTGCGTAAATGGAACTTATTGGTCGGCGGGCCCTAGATGGGGTAACTATCCACTTGCAGTGCAACCCGCTAATGGTCAGGATAGACCGCAAATGAGTACACTTATGAAATATCTCTTTACAAATCCTATAAACTGTAAATAATAAGATTTCTATCATATCTACCGGTAAAACCAAAAGGGATAAGCTACTTCGAGCCAGTAGCTCCCTTTTTGTATTATTATAATTATTAAATCATCACGTATATTGTAAAACAATTACCAGGTTATAAACTACCAAAAAACACACCTACAAAAAAAGAACTTATAGTATGAACAGAGCATTCATCTATCCGGCCAGCTTAAAACAACAACAAAGGCCATCCCTCCACAGGCCATTCAGGAAAGGAGCACTTCTTTTATCCGCACTTCTGTTAAACGTTCTTTATGCAGATGCCAATGTCCGTTTGCCGAAGATCTTTGGAGACGGGATGGTCCTGCAAAGGAATCAGAAGATACCAGTTTGGGGCTGGGCTGATAAAGGCGAAAAGGTTACAGTTACATTTAGGGGCCAGTCTGCAACAGTTAAAGCTGATAATGCAGGAAAATGGAAAGTTGAACTTTCTCCGGAAACGGCAGGCGGGCCATTCACATTAAATGTCAAAGGAAAGAATGCCATCGCGCTGAACGATGTATTAGTAGGAGAGGTTTGGTTATGTTCTGGCCAGTCTAACATGGAATGGTCGGTAAGAGGCAGTAAAGATGCAGAAAAAGAGATGCGGGAGGCAAAGAATCCGCTTATTCGTCATTTCAAAGTTCCTAATACCACAGCCAAAGACCCCCTCGACGATGTACGTGGAGGTTCATGGGTTGCTGCTTCAGCAAAAACAGTCGGAGATTTTACAGCGGTAGGCTATTTTTTTGCCCGGGAGCTTTATAAGGAACTGCAGGTGCCGATCGGTCTGATCAACTCTTCCTGGGGAGGTACAGACATCGAAACCTGGATTAGTCGCCCCGCCTTGCAGAACAGTGATATTTTCAAGGCCATGATGAAAACCATGCCGGCCTCTGCCAACCTCGAATATGTGATCAAAGAACGTAAGAACCAGTTGAACAAAAAGATCATCGAACTGCAGGGCGCACTTCCTAAAGACTCAGCCGCTGCTGCAGTTTTTCGCCAGGCGGACTACAATGATAGCAAATGGCCTGAAGTGAAGGTGCCCGGTTTTTGGGAGCAATCCGTAGAAAACCTCGACGGTATCGCCTGGTTGCGTACCTCTTTTAATCTAAAGGCAGAAAATGCAGGAAAGCCGGCCGAACTTCACCTCGCTATGATCGACGATTCTGACGAAACTTATGTTAATGGAACCAGGGTGGGTGCTGTTAAGAATGGGTATAATACCAACCGGGTATACAGTGTACCAGCGGGACTGCTAAAAGCAGGTAAGAACGTTATATCGGTAAGGGTAGAAGATACCGGTGGCGGCGGTGGTATTTATGGAAGTGTCAACGATGTGAATATAAAAGTAGATGAAGAACTGATCCCCTTAGAAGGTCAATGGAAATTTCAATTGGAATCCCTCCTGGCAGTATCCAATACAAGCAGCATGAGCGATCCTAACAGTTTTCCAACTCTGCTTTACAACGGCATGATCAATCCTTTGATTCCCTATGCAATAAAAGGCGCCATCTGGTACCAGGGCGAAAACAACGCAGGTCGCGCAGTCCAGTACAGGGACGCTTTTCCTCTGATGATCAACGACTGGCGGAACAACTGGAAACAGGGTAATTTCCCCTTCTATTTTGTGCAGTTATCCAGCTGGATCGCTTCCAGTGGCGACAGTAATCATGGTAGCTCATGGGCAGAATTACGGGAGGCTCAAACTCAAACCTTAAGGCTTCCTAATACAGGCATGGCGGTTACTGTTGATATCGGAGAAACTAACGACATTCATCCGAAGAACAAGCAGGATGTAGGCAAACGCCTGGCCGCTGTTGCTTTAAACCAATCATATAAGAAAGGAAATGCTTTTCAAGGGCCGGTGTTTGACAAACTGCAGGTCGCAGGCAATATGGCCATGCTTAGCTTTAAGGAAACTGGATCTGGTTTAATGGCGAAAGATAAATACGGATATCTGAGAGGTTTTGAGGTGGCAGGTGCCGATAAGAAATTTCACTACGCCAAAGCTTTTGTAGAAGGCAACACAGTAGTGCTTAGCAGCGAAAATGTGGCAAGTCCGGTAGCAGTAAGGTATGCATGGGCGGATGATGCAGGTGATGCAAACCTTTATAACAAGGAGGGTTTCCCTGCGGTTCCATTCCGGACAGACAACTGGAAACCTATTACAGAAAACGTAAAGTATACACTTAGATAAGTCAGGAACAATTGAAAGGATCTTTATTGAAAGCTACAGGCACAGCGGTTATAGCTGTGCTTGTAGCGTATACGCCTACCCTGGGGCAATGTAAGCCCGGAAACCTTCAGTGTGAACATCTCGAAAACCCTCTGGGCATTGATGCAAATTCACCCCGCTTAACCTGGAACCTTGCGGGTTGCCCCGACGTTAGCGCTCAGAGATCTTACCGGGTCATCGTCGGTACCGACTCCAACGCGGTAGTATCTGGACGGGGAGATGTCTGGGAATCCGGAACGATCGAATCTGATAAAATGAAAGTTCTGGTTCCTAAGGATTCACTCAAGCCTTTTACCCGTTATTTTTGGGCGGTAAAGGTTTGGGATGATAAGAACCGCGCTTCTGATCAAAGCATTGCTTCTTTCGAAACAGGCTTAATGAGTTCTAACTGGCAAGGATCATGGATCACAGATGCCAATGATATCAATATCAAGCAAGCCCCTTACTTCCGCAAAAGCTTTAACAGCCCTAAAAAGATCAAATCGGCCAAAGCTTACATTGCTGCGGCAGGACTTTACGAGTTATACCTCAATGGACAAAGGGTAGGTAATCATCGGCTTGACCCCATGTATACCCGTTACGATCGTCGCACCCTATATCTTACTCATGATGTTACTTCTTTGTTGAAAAGCGGCCAAAACGCAATAGGAGTCCTTTTGGGTAATGGATGGTATAATCACCAGTCAACCGCCGTTTGGTTCTTTGACCAGGCACCATGGCGTGCCCGTCCAAAGTTCTGTATGGACCTTAGGATAACTTTTGAAGATGGTACCATCGAAACCATTACCTCAGACAATTCCTGGAAAACTTCTTTCGGTCCCTTAATCTTTAACAGCATCTATACTGCAGAGCATTATGACGCCCGGTTGGAGAACCCGGATTGGAATAAAGCCGGCTTCGACGATTCTAAATGGAAGAACGTTATCTATACCTCTGCACCTTCAACTAATATTGTTTCTCAGCAACTTCGTCCTATACGTGATCTTCAGGAAATAAAAGCGGCAAGCATCAGAAAGCTAAGCCCTACCAATTATGTGTTCGACCTGGGACGCAATTTTTCCGGGGTAAGTCAGATCAGACTTAAGGGAGCAGAGGGAACAACGTTGAGACTTATCCATGGAGAGCGTTTGAAGAAAGATGGACATGTGGATCTGTCAAATATTGACTATCACTACCGGCCTACGGATGATAAAGACCCTTTTCAAACCGACATTTTCATTCTTTCGGGTAAGGGAGAAGAAAGCTTCAGAGCCAGGTTCAATTACAAGGGATTCCAGTATGTAGAAGTTGTAAGTGACAAACCTGTAGAGCTCACAAAAGAGCGCCTTACCGCTTACTTTATGCATAGCGATGTTCCCCCGCTGGGATCTGTCACCTCATCTAGTGAGCTCTTAAATAAGATCTGGCAGGCTACCAACAACTCCTATTTATCGAATCTCTTCGGCTATCCCACAGATTGTCCGCAACGGGAAAAGAATGGCTGGACAGGGGATGCACATATTGCTGTCGAAACTGGCCTGTACAACTTTGATGGCATAACCATCTATGAGAAATGGCTGGCCGACCATCGCGACGAGCAGCAGCCTAATGGTGTGCTTCCGGCAATAATTCCTACCGGTATGTGGGGCTACGACTGGGCAAACGGGCCCGACTGGACCAGTACGATTGCCATCATTCCCTGGAACGTTTACCTGTTTTATGGCGATGATCAGATCCTGGAGAAGAACTACGAGAACATCAAGAAATATGTCAATTACATTGATAGCAAAAGTCCTTCCGGCCTTACCGACTGGGGTTTGGGCGACTGGATCCCCATCAAATCAGAATCCAACAAAGAGCTCACTTCCTCCATATACTACTATGTCGATGCCTCTATTTTAGCCAGGGCGGCGAAGGTTTTAGGAAAACAAGAAGATCACCAGAAATACTCAGCTTTGGCAGAAAAGATCAGGAAGGCTATCAATGCCAAATTCCTGAACCCTCAAACAGGAGTATATGCCAGTGGTATGCAAACAGAACTAAGCGCGGCGCTTTTCTGGGGCATAGTTCCGGACGAGCTAAAGCCTCTGGTTGCAAAGAACCTGGCCCAGAAGGTTGAAGCAACAGGGACGATGGATGTGGGGCTGCTGGGGTCTAAAACTATTCTAAATGCATTAAGCGAAAATGGATATGCAGACCAGGCCTACAAACTTGCCTCCCGGGAAACTTATCCTTCATGGGGATGGTGGATTAAAAACGGAGCTACAACTTTGTACGAAAACTGGAAGATTGAAGGCAGCTCTGATATTTCCTTAAATCATATCATGTTTGGCGAGATCGGTGCCTGGTATTATAAGGCCCTGGGAGGGATCTATCCCGATCCTTCTGCTCCTGGTTTCAAGAACACCATCATCAAACCCAATTTTGTTGCCGGCTTAAATGCCTTCGAAGCAAATCATAAAGGCCCTTATGGTACAATATCCTCCAGCTGGAAAAGAAGCGGTAATCATGTAATTTACAACCTGACTATTCCTGCCAATAGTAGAGCGACGGTATTGCTGAAAGCTAAAAACATAAAAGCAGATCAGGCTAAAGCCACAAAAAATAAAGCCATTTTCAACAAAGAAAAGGAAGGCATGCAAAAGGCCGACCTGACCGCCGGAAATTATAGGCTGACCATTGAATTGTAATGGTTAAACAAATACCCGTACACCGGAAAAGTTCTCTCTGAATTCCTTCGGTGTACATCCTTTCTTTTTCTTGAAAAGCCTGTTGAAGTTAGAAATGTTATTGAACCCGCAGAGGTAGCAGATCTCGGTGATGGAATGGGTAGTATCGATCAGCATTCTTGAAGCGTGTCCCAGTCTTATTTCGTTCAAACTGCTGATAAAGGTATTTCCTGTTCTTTTTTTGATAAACCGGCTGAAGGATTCCTCAGTCATATTCACCAATTTAGCTATATCAATAAGGGAGATCTCCTTCTGGTAGTTCTCATTCATATACTGAAAGGCCTTGTCCAGGCGCCTGCTGTTATAATTATAACTCTGACTATTCAGGAAAGAGGTATCAGAAAGAGCTATAATATTCCGGGAAGTAGAAAGGTCGTGTAATAAACTGATCAGGTCGAGTACCGAATCAAAACCGCTGCGCTGACTCAATTGCTGTAAACGTGGCAGTACCAATTGAATAGCCTCCTGCGGAAAACTTACTCCTCTTGCACTCATTTCAAGCAATTTCTTTATAAAACTCAGCTGGTTTCTGGATAAAAATTTATCATCAAATAAGTCCTTATGCCATTGAATGGTGATCTCGGTAATTTCAGTAGTACATTCATGGGTGAACCAGGCATGCGGTATATTAGGTCCTACCAGTACCAGTTCATAATCACTTATCACATCAATATGTCCTCCGATGATCCTTTTGGCTCCTTTTGCGTTCAGGATCAGGTTCAGCTCATACTCATCATGAAAATGCAGGGGGAAATTGAACTCCTTCTTCACCCTCGAAAAAATAGTAAAGCAGTCGTTCGGGGTCAGAGGTGTGATCTCTTTAATGATACTCTTGTTCATGCAGGCGATTTATAAAAGGTTAATTAAGTACTATATTTTATAGGATAAATTTATTTTAAATGGTTTCTATGAACAAATTTTGAGGGAAATTATATAGGGTTTGGCTAAAAAAGTATTAGTAGCAATTCCACTCTTTCCAGACCTTTACACTTGTAAACCTGGTGAGGATTTTATAGCCGAGAATAGTTCACAAAGGAAAAGATCAATTACAAACCAAGCAAATGAAGTTACAAGTCATAGATATTGCTATTATTCTGTTTTACCTCGTCATGATGGTCATGATCGGGTGGTTCTATAAAAACAAAGCCAAACAGAATAAAGAGAGTTATTTGATGGGAGGCAAGAAGCTTCCCTGGTATATGCTTGGCCTCAGCGATGCCTCTGATATGTTCGATATCAGCGGAACCATGTGGATGATCTCACTTTGCTTTGTATATGGAATGAAGAGTATCTGGATACCCTGGTTATGGCCCGTCTTCAACCAGGTGTTTAATATGATGTTCCTGGCAAAATGGTTAAGACGTTCTAATGCAGATACCGGTGCCGAATGGCTGGCAACACGGTTTGGCGTCAGTGGCAGGGGTGTTAAAGCATCTCATAATATTGTGGTAGCATTTGCTTTGCTAAGCTGCCTGGGCTTCCTTGCCTACGGATTTGTTGGATTGGGAAAGTTCATCGAGATATTTGTGCCCTGGGATCTGGTGAAAGCTTATATCCCTTTTGATGTTCCCGCTCAATACGTAGCTCACTTCTATGGCATTGTGTTCACCCTTTTTGCCATGTTCTACTCCATTCTTGGAGGGATGCATAGTATCGTAGTTGGCGATTTTATAAAGTACATCATCATGACCATTGGCTGTATCGCCATAGCTATTATCGCCAGTACCCATCTCAACGGAAAAACTTTAAATGTTCCTGCAGGCTGGGCCGATCCTTTCTTTGGCTGGAAACTGGATCTCGACTGGTCAAGGATCGTACCTGATGCCAATAAGAAGATCCAGGAAGATGGCTTCGGCTTATTTGGGATCTTCTTTATGATGATGCTTTTCAAAGGGGTGTTCGCAAGTTTAGCCGGGCCTCCTCCAAGCTATGATATGCAGAAGGTGTTATCCACCAGAAGTCCTAAAGAAGCCTCCAAGATGACCGGCTTCGTATCCATCGTGCTCTTGCCCATTCGTTATTCCATGATCATCGGGCTTACCGTACTGGCTTTATTGTATTATGATAAACTGAATATAGGAACTCCTGAAGGAACAGACTTTGAAAAGATCCTTCCTGCGGCAATCAATTCTTTCTTGCCGGTGGGCGTGTTAGGCCTGGTACTAACCGGTTTGCTCGGAGCCTTTATGGGAACTTTTTCAGGAACGCTAAACGCCGCTCAGGCTTATATAGTAAACGATATCTATCTGAAATATATCAATCCTAATGCTCCAACAAAGAAGATAATCCGCCTTAATTACATCGTAGGGGTAGTGGTCGTTTTTGTAGGGGTGGTACTTGGATTTTTTGCAAAAGACGTCAATAGTATCCTTCAATGGATAGTAGGAGCGCTTTACGGCGGGTATATCGCATCCAATATGCTCAAGTGGTACTGGTGGAGGTTCAACGCCAATGGATTCTTCTGGGGAATGGCGGCTGGGATCATGGCTGCCCTGGTTTTCCCTTTCATTTTTGAAGGGATCCTTCCCCTTTACGTCTGGCCACTCTTATTTCTGATCTCCTTAGGAGGCTGTATCGCCGGTACATATACCGCTCCGCCAAGTGAGGAAGCTGTGCTCAAAAAGTTTTACAGCACCGTTAGGCCCTGGGGCTTCTGGCAGCCAGTTCACCAACTGGTCATTGCTGATGATCCCAGCTTCCAGCCCAATAAACGCTTTAAGCTCGATATGTTCAATGTAGTGCTGGGCATCATTGCACAATGCTGTTTAACTATTCTCCCCATGTACCTCGTACTGTCCATGCAATTGCCTTTGATCGTTACCATCCTCATCCTGGTAGTGGTGATAACGATCTTGAAAAGAACCTGGTGGGATAAACTCGAAGATTAAAAACAAGACATCGCTCCTTAGGGAGCAGAAAAGAATATACAATATGGAAAAACGTTTTGACGAAAGATTAAGTGAACTGAAACTAAACTACCTGGACCTTATTAGCCGGAAGAACATCAAAGAAGATGCAGGTAACGGGGTTTACGACAGATACAGATACCCTGTATTAACTGCAGCTCATGCTCCTCTGGAATGGCGTTATGATCTAAACCCTGAAACCAATCCTTATCTCATGGAAAGGTTCGGTATTAATGCTACGTTCAACTCAGGAGCAATTAAATTTAATAATAAATACCTGGTGGTAGCCAGGGTAGAGGGCCTTGACCGCAAGTCCTTCTTTGCTGTTGCCGAAAGTGACAACGGGATAGATAATTTTAAGTTCTGGGAGTATCCTATCAATATGCCCGAAACAGAGAATGCAGATACGAATATCTACGATATGCGCTTGGTGCAGCATGAAGATGGCTGGATCTACGGTCTGTTTTGTACCGAGCGTCGCGACCCTTCAGCCCCTGAGGGCGACCAGTCCGCTGCCATCGCACAATGCGGCATCGCACGTACCAAAGACCTTGTCAGCTGGGAACGTCTTGCAGACCTTAAGACCCCATCTCCTCAGCAACGTAACGTAGTATTGCACCCTGAATTTGTTCAGGGCAAGTATGCATTTTACACCCGTCCCCAGGACAGCTTTATTGAAGCAGGAAAAGGTGGCGGAATAGGCTTTGGTTTAAGTGATACGATAGAAAACGCAGTAGTTAGCGATGAAACCGTGATTGATCGCAAAGTATATCATACGGTTTTTGAGGCAAAGAACGGTCTGGGCCCTGCACCGATAAAAACAGCGGAAGGGTGGCTGCACCTGGCTCATGGGGTAAGGAATACTGCCGCAGGCTTAAGGTATGTACTATACATGTTCTTAACCAGCCTGGAAGATATTACCCTGGTCACTCATAAACCTGCCGGCTATTTCATGGCTCCGGAAGGAGAGGAGCGCATCGGCGATGTATCCAATGTATTATTCAGCAATGGCTGGATAGCAGATGAAGATGGAACAGTATACATCTATTACGCTTCGTCCGATACCAGGCAGCACGTGGCAACCTCTACAATAGATCGTCTTCTGGATTATGTCATTAATACCCCCGAAGATCAACTCCGTTCTGCAAAATCAGTCGAAACGGTTTACCAGATCATCGATAACAACAAAAAGCATGGCGATCCGGATGCAGAGATCCTGCAGAAGATACAGTCTGAATTATCGGTCAAGGGATCTTAAAAGAATAGCAAGCTAACAGGGTTGATCACTTACTTCCGCCCTGTTAGCTTGAAATAAAAGCCTTCATCTTATCGATTAATCCAAATGCCTATCTGGCTGAAGAAGCCTTTAGAAATATAAATCTACAAAACTTGTAGACTATTGCTAAATTTTCTATTTTTGAAGCCGTTAGCAATATGAAACACTTCAGCATCGCCATCCTCTTTCTGTTACCTCTGTTAGGTGCAGCACAAACGAAGAAGGATTTACCGCAGTTACTAAAGCAGGGAAATTTAGAAGTATATCACCGCCGGATAAGCGAGGCTCCCGCCAATGAAAAACCTGCCGTTTATCTGGATGGTGATGAGGGAGAAGGAATAGCCTGGATTAAGGGACAGAAATTTTCAGAAGGAACAATCGAAGTAGATCTCAAAGGGAAAGATGTTTTTCAAAAAAGCTTCCTTGGAATAGCCTTTCATGGCCAAAACGACTCAACCTACGATGCCATTTACTTCCGGCCATTCAACTTCCGCACTACCGATTCAGTAAGGCGCATCCACGCCGTCCAGTATATTGCACATCCAACTTATCCCTGGAAAAAGCTAAGGGATGAGCAGAACGGTAAATATGAGAAAGCCGTAGAACCGGCACCAGATCCAAACCAATGGTTCCATGCCAGGATCTTAATAGAGGCAAATAATGTCTCGGTGTATGTAAACAACAAGAAAGAGCCGGTTTTAAGCGTTCAGAAATTAAATAACCGTAGCAGCGGTAAAATAGGCCTTTGGGTAGGAGATGGAGCAGATGGCTCTTTCGCCAATCTCATCATTAAGGAGAAGAAATAAAAAAACTTGCTTTCCTCTTCGGACCCGTTTTTACTCTTTCCTCTACAAATATTTTTCAATGAACTATTCCATAAATAAAGAACTTAAAGCTACTTTTTTAGCTATTTCCGCTTTCGCTGCCATTTCTTGCGGACAAGCATCCCATTCGCAAACTACTTCAGCAGAAGGCCAGGAAACTCCCACAGCATCAGCGCCTGTTGAAGTAAAAACAGATCCCCAACACCCGGGAATGGTATATGTCCCGGCGGGAGAATTTGAGCAGGGTGGCGATAATAACCAGGCAGCTGAAGACGAGTACCCAAAGCATAAGGTGAAGCTAAACGCCTTCTGGATTGATGCTACAGAAGTAACCAATGCCCAATTTTCTGCTTTTGTAAAGGCCACCGGTTACGTAACTACTGCCGAAAAGAAGCCCGACTGGGAAGAGTTGAAAAAGCAATTACCAGCAGGTACTCCAAAGCCCGATGAAAGCGTACTGGTTGCTTCCTCCCTCATCTTTAAGGCACCAAAAGAGCCGGTATCACTAAATGATTATTCTCAATGGTGGGAATGGAAAGCCGGGGCCGACTGGAAACATCCGCAGGGACCAGAATCCAGCATCGAAGGCAAGGAAAATTATCCTGTGGTTCATATCTCCTGGTACGATGCTCAGGCTTATGCGAAATGGGCGGGGAAACGTCTTCCCAGCGAAGCGGAATGGGAGTATGCTGCAAGGGGGGGGCTAAAGAATAATGTCTACCCATGGGGTAATCAGCAGGTGAACGAAGGCAAGCCAAGAGCGAACTTCTGGCAAGGCCATTTTCCTGATAAGAACACGCAAGTGGATCAGTTTTATACTGCCGCTCCTGTCAAATCATTTGCAGCAAATAATTACGGACTCTACGATATGGCTGGTAACGTTTGGGAATGGACGGCAGATCTGTATAATAACAAATACTATGATGAAGTAAGGAACGGTGCTACCAATCCTAAAGGACCATCAACCAGTTTTGATCCAGACGAACCCACTGCTTCCAAACGCGTAATGAAAGGTGGATCTTTCCTGTGTAACGATTCGTACTGCTCAGGCTATAGGGTGGCTAGAAGGATGAAAAGTACCGAAGACAGCAGTATGGAGCATTTGGGCTTCCGTTGCGTAAGCGATAAGTAAAAAATTCGCGCAGAGTGCTCAAAAATGATCATCTGAAAACAAAACAGCTTCATTCCACTATTAGATTTGTCGGACAACAACGCAAATAAAATATGGAATCATTAAAAGATAAAATAGCATTAGTAACCGGTGCCGGTAAAGGCATTGGTAAAGCCATTGCAATAGCACTAGCAAACGAAGGTGCTCATGTAGGCCTGGTAGCCCGGACAGCAAGTGATATCGAAGCCGTAGCGAAAGAGATCGAAGCTCTGGGAGTTAAAGCTGCCTTCGCAACAGCAGACATCAGTAATCGTGAAGAAGTTGAAGCTGCGGTGAACAAGATCCAGTCAGAACTTGGAAATGTAGATATCCTGATCAATAATGCCGGAACCGGAACTTTTGGGAAATTTCTTGAACTCGAACCAGAAGTTTGGGAAAACCAGGTAAAAGTGAACCTTTTCGGTGTTTACTATGCTACAAGAGCCGTACTACCTCAAATGATTGAACGGAAATCAGGAGATATTGTAAACATCTCTTCCACCGCTGGTAAATCAGGCAGCGCTATTACCAGTGCTTATAGTGCTTCCAAGTTCGGCGTATTTGGCCTTTCAGAAAGTCTGATGCAGGAAGTCAGAAAACACAACATCCGCGTAACCGCCCTCGCCCCAAGTACAGTGGTAACAGACCTTGCCTACAGCGCTAACCTAATCAATGGCGACCCGGAAAGGGTAATGCATCCAGAAGACTTCGCAGAATTCATTATCGGGCATTTGAAGTTGAACAGAAGAGTGTTTGTCAAAGAAGCCAGCCTGTTCTCAACCAACCCATAAGGATTTACGATTTTTGATTTACGACTTACGAGGCCCTATCGCTTTTCCCTTTCCCCGGGTTAAGCGATATCCCCTGGTCGTAGGTTAAGCGATAGCGGTCCTACGACTTTTACCTGGAATCCTTACCCTGGTCGTAGGTTAAGCGATAGCGGTCCTACGACTTTTGCATGAAAAAACCCTATTCATAAAGCAAGGCATCCGCTTTTTCACTATGCAGCAGGTATTCAAAAAGTGCAAAGAAAACTTTCTTAAAGCGCCGGAAGGCTCTGAACAGATCCATTTTTTTTTGAAGCATATCCTGTAGCATTTGATTGATCTGCTGCTTATCCCCTGTCAAGTCGCATAATGTCTCGTCGAGACATTCCCTGAACATATCGAACACCCTTCTGAACTCCTCCTTCTGTTCTTCCAGGCTTTTAAGTTGTTCTACCGTTGCCTGAACCCTGGTTATGCTTGCTTTATCGATTAAAGGCGCAAGGTATTTATCCAGTAAATTATAGAAGAAACGGACCTCGAAGTCATAAAACTCCAGCTCAGATCTAGTTTGCTGAACCATGATTTGAACTTCATCTAATCTTTGAGTGACAGGTTCCATGGATGATAATGTTTTCATAGGAATTATTTCATTAGTTTTTGATAGCACAATTCTAGAAATTATGCAAACTAAAACGGCTGACATTCGTCAGCTCTTCTCCAAACTTTCGTCAGCAAAGAAGAAAGAAAATTTTCGCACGCTCCTTATTTGTAATGCGCTATAAATAAGGGAAGATTGGTTTCCTCCATTAGAATATTAGCCATGCTTGCCCTAAACCATCTCGAAACCATATTACGTTTATAAGCGCCTAAGATTGCAAGAGTATGCACCCTGTCTTCCAGGTAACTTACTATCTCCGTTTCCGGATCTCCCCTTAACACCTGTATCCTTGCCCCCGGAAAATGAGTATCTATAAATTCCTTCATGAGCTCAGGTTCCTGCATCTTCGAAACCTCTTTATCAGATTCCACTGAAAGCACCTCAATAGCAACCTTTTTCAATTCTGGCAACAAATAACTAAACATTCGCGCAGCATAAACAGACGAAGGATTTCCATCGTAAAGCAGTACAATTTCCTCCGGCCTTTCAAATACCTCAGGGACAATCAGCACAGGGCACTGAACATCCGCTAATAAAAATGAGATGAACTGACTTGGTTTATCTTCCTGGAAATGCGTCAAAGTTTCCTGAGCACTGATCACCAGCAGATCCGCATAAATGCTTTCCTTCAAAAGCTCCTGCAAGGCAATACTTCTGTCGCGGTGCACGCAGGTCTCGATCCTTGCCTGGTTACAGGCCTCTTCAAACCGCTTCACCGCATTCAAGCGCGTTATCTTATCTTGTTCAAGAAGTTCTTTAACTTTGTTTGGAGATATCGCATCATTTTCAACCATATCCCACAAGTGATAGCTTCGATGCGTAAAATCTTCAAGGAATACTCCCGTAAGCGAGGCTCCCGTTTCCTGAGCAAGGTACACGGCGTATTGTTCCGTACTCTCCGCATACTTAAGTCCGTCAAAAGCTGCGATAATTCTTTTCATGGCTTAGAGGCTAGTTAAGACACTTAGATCATTGGTCAATAATAAAATTACCATATCCGCCCGAACCGTTTAAGAAAATGCAAAAGAATAAAATTTGAAAGGAGAAAATTGACGATGTAGAGCCAATCAGTAATTTAATATGAATATAGGTATTTATACGTGTTTGTCAAGAAGAAAAAGAAAATTCCAAAATCAGTGTAATTCCACAAAATCGGTGTAATCCCCCAGTATCGGTGTAATCCCCCAGTATGGGTGTAATCCCCTTCAAATCAGTGTAATCCCCCAGTATCGGTGTAATCCCCCTCAAATCGGTGTAATTCCCCTAAATCAGTGTAATCCAATCTCAACCTAAAATAACCCCTGCGGTCCAAAGCACACCTTAAATCCGATAGAACCAACACCATACATATCCGGGATATTACTAAATGCACCACCTTTAGAAGCGTCATTATAACCATCCAGACCTTCACCAGTGGTGATGTTCAGTTGGTAGTTGATGTTAAAGATACAACGCGTATAACCCCAGCGGTCAGTAAGGTTAAAGTTCATACCAGCGTTAATGGGAACCTTAATCCCCATGCTCTTATTCGTTCCAGGAAATACGTAACCCGTGCCAGGTTGCACCCGCACAATATCTCCGTCGCTGATGGTGTTTTGGATCACCCCTAAGCCAATTCCTGAATAGAGTGTACGAATAGCATATAAAAAGCCACTTCTCTCAAAATCCACCACCTGGCCCAACTGCACTTTAATTCCTACAGAGGCAGCATTATAGTCATTTTTGAAATAGCGTAAATGCCGGTCAGTCTCCCGGTCTCCGCCAGAAAGCGTTCCCTTTTGCAACTCAATACCTATGCTGGTGAACGGAGTAAGATTGTAGTCGAAGTTCGCCCCAATAGTGGTAGCAATGCGCTTCTTTGACAGGTCGGCAAAGGCCACACTCGGACCGATACTAGCGCCCGCTGATAACTTGTAGTAATTGTACTGACTAAATGCGGTTGAAAATGTTAAACAAGAAACTATTATCAGTAGATACTTTTTCACAAAAAATCCCTTTCTCTTTTACTGTTAGATGTGTGAGTTTATAACGGAAGGGAGGAACGAATGTTACAGAAAAAAACGAAAAAGCCAATCAAACTTCCCGTCCAACTGGCTTTTTTATTTAGAAAGAAAAACCTACTAAGTGGGCTGAACCCTGAATCTGGTCGAAGAGACCGGTGAAGATCTTTTTCGCATAAGGTCCCATCTGTTAAAGATCAGCCCTTTTGTTTTAACCTGCTTTAATTGGCAAGCGTCACATACTCTCAACCTTCTTTCCGGATTATAAAGCCAGTAATGAAGCCCGAGGTTACAACGGTTGATTTTAAACATAGATAAAGAAAATGTTAATCTGATTGTCAAATATACTATAAAACTTTGTAATTCAAATGCTTCCGGTGAAACTGTAAACCTTGCTTCTCATCATTGTAAAGGTTTACGAAAGCCATTTGATAGTATTACGCCAATTATAGCGAGAATGCTACAAGTAATTCTTGTCTGTTTCCTTAAGTATTTAAGAAAGGCTATGGTCTCTCTCATTCCGTCAAGCTCACAATAGATAGCAAGGCCGAACTTAAATATCACGTCAAACAATTTCCCTCTCAAAGCTCTTTCAGTCACAAACAGAACAATACAACAAGAAATGCTCGAACTCCTCTGGTACAAAAACGCGGTAATTTACAGTCTCGATCTGGAAACCTTTCGTGACGGGAATGGCGACGGGACTGGCGACTTTGACGGACTTTTCAATAAGCTTGATTACCTGCACGCACTTGGTGTTGATACTATCTGGCTTGCACCCTTCCAGATCACTCCTAATAAAGACAACGGTTACGATATTGCGGATTTCTATGGTGTCGATCCAAGGCACGGTTCCAGTGGTGATTTCGTTAATTTTATGCACAAGGCCAACCAGTTGGGACTGAGAGTTATCATCGATCTTGTTGTCAATCATACTTCCGATCAACATCCCTGGTTCATAGAGTCCCGTTCCTCGAAAGATAACCCCAAAAGGAACTGGTATGTGTGGTCAGATGAAAAGCCCTCTGATTGGGATGAGGGGATGGTATTTCCTGGAGTACAAAAGGCTACATGGACGCTCGACAAGAAGTCAAAATCCTATTACTTCCACCGCTTCTATGATTTTATGCCCGATCTCAATACCGATAATCCGGAAGTAAGGGAAGAGATCACCAGGATAATGGGATATTGGTTACAGCTGGGCGTATCGGGTTTCCGGATGGATGCCGTACCCTTCGTACTGGAATCGCCGGCACCCGGAGATCAGGAGCCGGTAATGCATTTCGAGTATCTTAAGGAGATGCGGGCTTTTCTGCAATGGAGAAAGGGAGATGCCGTTCTGCTTGGAGAAGCTAATGTATTGCCCGAAGAGAGTAAGAATTATTTCGGCGAAGATGGCGAGGGTATCCATCTCATGTTTAACTTCTTCGTAAATCAATATACTTTTTATGCCCTTGCAACTGCAGATATTAAACCTTTGATAGAAGCACTGTTAGCAACAAAGGAGATTTTCCCGAAAAGTCAGTGGGCCTATTTCCTAAGGAATCATGACGAACTGGATCTTGGCCGTTTAACCGACGAGCAGAGGCAGAAAGTTTTCGAGCGTTTTGGTCCCGAAGAGCAGATGCAGCTTTACCAGCGGGGTATTCGTCGAAGACTGGCGCCCATGCTGGGAAATCGTCAGCAGTTAGAGCTTGCCTACAGCCTCATGTTCGCACTACCCGGAACTCCCGTTATCCGTTACGGTGATGAAATTGGCATGGGAGACGATCTGACTCTAAAAGAACGCGATGCTGTAAGAACCCCGATGCAATGGACCCGCGACAAAAATGCAGGCTTTTCCAAAGCAGATAAACTGGTGCACCCAGTGATAGGAGAGGGTTTCTATTCCTACACCCACACAAATGTCGAGGCCCAACGGCGCGATCAGGGCTCCCTGTTAAACTGGACCACCGACTTGATCCGGCTAAGAAAGGAATGCCCCGAAATCGGCCTCGGCGACTGGCAGATACTAGACACCCGTTTCAACTCAATTTTGTGTATGAGCTACCAATGGAAGGAAAGGAAGCTCTTCACCTGGCACAACTTCAGCGAAAAAGCACAAGAAGTCATCATCACCGCAGAAGAAGCCGGCAGCACCCGGCTTATCGACGTTTTTAATAATATCGAAAGTGTTGCCGACGAAAAAGGTAACCATACTATTCTGCTGGAAGCTTATGGGTACCGGTGGTTTAGGGCTCCAAGTTCAGTTTAATACTGAACTTGTTCAAAATCGTTTTATACCAATTTTTATAGTAGATTTTGCTCAGAATATCATTTTAGCACATTTACTCACCTTCGCCCTCATTGGCGGGCGAGGCCTAGTCCTTTTGTCTTGACACAAAAGGACCAAAAAGTCAAGTGCTCTGGCAAGGAGTTCTTTTCGCACTTGTCTTCCCACAAATTGCCTTGTCAACCGCCCGGTGCTGCACCTGCTTTGCCCCTGTTTCGCACAAGCCCATTTCTTCGCAAACCAGCTAATGCACCTTCCTTTCGCTCAAGTCCTGTTGCCAAGTCAATTTCTTCCCGAACTCTGAGCCAAAGCACAGTGACTTCGAACAGTGGCGGTGCCATTCTCGATTTTCTTTTCATAGAAAAATAGTTTGGGGTCTAATTTGTCAGTTGTGCATCAGGTGAATAGAGTCCTGAGCTGTGGCCTGAAAAGAACGGCGGGCCTGAGTTAGCCTTGTGGGCGGAAGCTTCGTTCTTTTCTTGATTTTTGCTTACTTTTTATCAAGAAAAAGTAAGAAGAAAGAAAGTGAAAAGCAGAATGGGAAGTTATTAAATGCTGAAGCTGGCTAAACAAAGATATAGTGAACTAAAATGAAATAAACGAAAAAAGGCCATCTTTACAACAAAGACAGCCTCTCCAATTCCTTAGAATTAAAAACCTTTTTAAACCGCTACCTCTTTACCTTTTAAAGAAGCAACAAACTCTCCGATCTTCTCCATATAATTTTCCTCAGCAAGTAATTTCACAAAAGCACTACCAACAATAGCACCTTTAGCGTACTGACTTGCTTTGCTGAAACTCTTATTATCAGAGATACCAAAACCAACCATTGTCGGATTTTTCAATCCCATAGAAGCAATGCGAGCGAAGTAGCCTTCAACATTAGTATTCACATCAAGGTTCTTACCCGTAGTAGACGATGAGGAAAGCAGGTAGATAAAACCATTACTTAATTCATCGATCTTTCGGATACGAGCCTCTGAAGTAGTAGGAGTGATCAGGAAGATGTTGCTTAGCTTATGCTGGTCAAAGCACTCCTTGTACAGCTCCTCGTACTCGTACATCGGCAGGTCGGGAACAATAACGCCGTCAACGCCCACTTCCTCGCATGATTTGCAGAAGTTCGAAACACCATACTGAAGCACGGGATTTACATAGCCCATCAATAGTACGGGGATCGACACCCGTTTCCTCAAGTCCTTCAGTTGCTCAAAAAGCACCTTCACAGTCATGCCGTTCTCAATAGCCTTTAAAGAGCTGTTCTGAATAACCGGGCCGTCAGCCAAAGGATCAGAATAAGGAACACCGATCTCCAGGAAATCAGCACCAGCCTTTTCCAAAGCCTCCGCAATGTCAAGAGTGCTGTTCAGATTAGGATAACCAGCAGTAAAATATATAGAAAGGAGATTTCCTTGTTTCTCCTTAAAAAGTTCGTTAATTCTATTCATTTTTAAATCATAATAATAATTGCAATTTCCAGCTCTCAGCTATAGGCTCTCAGCACTCACCTTGAGCCTTTCACCTTTCCGCTTTCACCTTTACCCTTTAACCTAAGGTCTACAAATTAAAATATTTCATATAGGTACTCAAATCCTTATCACCGCGACCTGATAAACATACCACCACACTCTCGCCATTAAACTTCATCTTGTCTAACTGCGCTAAAGCATGAGAGCTCTCAATCGCAGGGATAATACCTTCCAAACGTGCTAATTGGAAACCAGCCTGCATCGCCTCATCATCAGTAATGCTTACGTAAACACCGCGACCAGAAACATGCAAATGCGCGTGCTGAGGACCAATACCAGGGTAATCCAAACCAGCAGAAATAGAATAAGGCTCAACTACCTGTCCGTCTTCTGTCTGCATTACCAGAGAGCGACTCCCATGCAACACCCCATCTTTACCAAGTGCTGTAGTCGCAGCAGATTCGCCAGTGTCTACACCTTTACCTGCCGCCTCAGCTGCAATCAGGGTAACATTTGGCTCATCCAGGAAATGATAGAACATTCCCGCTGCATTACTTCCACCACCCACACAAGCAAGCACATAATCAGGAGTTTCTTTGCCGATCTTCTCCTTTAACTGCCATCTGGTTTCCTCCGAGATGATCGCCTGGAAACGAGCCACCATATCAGGATAAGGATGCGGCCCTACCACAGAGCCAATAATATAATGCGTATCTACCGGGTTGTTGATCCAGTCACGTAAAGCCTCATTGGTAGCATCTTTTAGGGTCTGACTGCCAGAAGTAGCCGGGATAACCGTAGCTCCCATCATTTTCATACGGGCAACATTCGGCGCCTGACGCTCAATATCCACAGCTCCCATATATACCACGCACTCAATACCTTTCAAAGCACAAACCGTAGCCGTAGCCACACCATGCTGACCAGCACCAGTTTCCGCAATGATCCGCTTCTTACCCAAACGTTGAGCAAGCAGGATCTGCCCGATGGTATTATTGATCTTATGCGCACCAGTATGGTTAAGGTCTTCTCTCTTTAAATAGATATTCGCGTTGTACTTTTCAGAAAGTCGTTCGGCAAGGTACAAAGGAGAAGGGCGTCCAACATAATCCTTAAGCAGGCTGTTGAACTCGGCCACAAAAGCCGGATCGTGCATAATCTCCAGGTACTGTGCCTGTAATTCTTCTACGTTCGGATACAGCATTTCGGGAACATAAGCTCCTCCAAAATTTCCGTAGTATCCTCTTTCATTTACGTGATAGCTCATAGTCTTTATTTTATCAATCAGGCAGGCAGCTCTTTAATTCGGTCGAATACCGGCCTTAATTTATCGATGTCTTTTAATGCAGGTTCTAGTTCAAAGCGACTGTTCAGATCCACTCCATAGAAACGCGGATCTTCCAGTTTTAATGCCTCCTCAAGGTTCTCAGCATCGAGTCCCCCGCTAAGGAAATAAGGGATATTCAACCCATAGCCCTTCAGCAAGTCCCAGTTAAAGGTAAGGCCCGATCCTCCGTGCAATTTTGTCTTCGTGTCAAACAGGAAGTAATCTACCGTCCCTTCGTAAGCTTCCAATTGCTCAAAGTCGAAACCCTCATCCACTCCAAAAGCTTTAATGATCTCCAGACCCGTAGAAGCAAGATCCTTACAAAACTCGGGGCTCTCCGCTCCATGCAGTTGAAGGGCATTTAAACCATATACCGCTATTTTATCCAGGATATCATCTTTTGTGGCATTAACAAAAACACCCGTCTTTTTTACCGTTTCCGGGATGGCTTCCAAAGTTCCTTCAGCAAGTCCATCCACCAAACGTTTGGAAGGAGGGTAGAAGATCAAGCCCATATAATCAGGCTTCAATCCCATCAGCTCCTGGATATTACTGCGGTCGCGCATGCCGCATACTTTTATTTTAAGCGAGTGGAGAGCGTTCATTTAAGCTTAAGCGTAAGTAACAGATAGTAATTTCTCAAAACTGTTCAAGGCTTTCTTACTCATTAACACATCCTCCGCCTCGTAGAAGCAATCCGCAAAAGATTTCCCAGGAGTGATGGTCCGGATAGCCAGTGCAGCATTGCAAAGCACCACGTTGTTCTGTGCGGTAGTACCTTCGCCATTCAATACAGCAGTAAATATCTTTGCAGAATCCTCTACTGTATGACCCCCGCTAATTAGTTTTGGATCAACCCGCTCAAAGCCAATGCTGTCAAGCGTATAGATCTGCTCCCCATCATTAGAGAACGTTTTAAAGCTTCCCGTTAAGGAAATCTCATCGTATCCATCCAATGCATGCAAAATAGAATATCTTTTATTACTTTTTTGGTAGAGATAAGCGTAAATACGGGCCAGCTCAAGACTGAATACCCCTACCGACTGGTACTTAGGCCGGGCAGGATTCACCAAGGGACCAAGCATATTGAAAAAGGTTTTTACACCCAGTTCTTTACGGATAGGAGCCATAGTTTTCATTGCCGGGTGAAACAAGGGCGCATGAAGGAAACAAATATTCGCCTCCTCAACACTCTGCTTCAATTTATCCGGCTCGTTCGTGAACTTATAACCCAGGTACTCCATTACATTCGAAGAACCACAGCCAGAGGAAACACCATAATTACCATGTTTAGCCACCTTATAACCAGCGCCAGCAACTACGAAAGAAGCAAGGGTTGAGATGTTGAAGGTATCCTTACCATCACCACCAGTTCCGCAAAGGTCGATCAAGTCATAGCCCTCCAGTTGCGGATCAAGACAAAGATCGAGCATTGCATCTCTAAAGCCCTCCAACTCCTCAATAGTGATATTACGCATACAGTAAGCCGTCATGAAGGCCGCCATCTGCGAGTTATTGAATTGTCCTCTAGCAATATTCGTCAAGATCTCTTTCGCCTGGCCTTTAGTAAAGGTTTTATGTTCAAATAGGTAATTTAAAATTTGTTTCATGTCTGCTGTATCTCCCCGTTGTACTCAAAGCAAAAAAAAAGGTTGCCTTGTGAGCAACCCTGTTTTTCTTTATACAATTATTTACACATAAAGATTGCCCTCCGCTTAATGCGAGTGCCACCAAATGATATGTGTAAATGCTAATTCCATTCTTCGTTAGACAAATATGAAAATATCTTTTCTTAGCTCCAAAGCTTTTTTTAAAAATTACTTTTTCAGGATGAGTTGCAGAGGTGGCGCTGTTTTTTAACTATTCGCTAGGTTATGTGTTAGATGGATAGCTTGCAGAGACCGTGGGGTTACTGGCAAAACGTCTATCTTCGGAGAGACGTCACTGCGAAGGCGATTCGCATCGCTTAAAAAAAGTGTTTGATCAAAAACTAAGAGGCTTGCATTTAAGGCGCAAAATAGGCGCAATTTCATATCTTTGTTAGGGTGTCAAACAAAAATTTATATATAATAGCAGGCTGTAACGGTGCTGGAAAGACAACAGCTTCTTTCACTATCTTGCCTGAAATTATAAATTGTAGAGAATTTGTCAATGCCGATGAAATAGCAAGGGGATTATCGCCTTTTCAACCGGAACAGGTAGCTTTTGAAGCCGGTCGAATTATGCTAAGCAGAATGGCTAAACTTTTAGCTAATAATAAAAGTTTTGCTTTTGAAACCACTTTATCTGCAAGGCATTATAAGAACACGATTATTGCTGCAAAAGAAAAAGGGTACAGGGTTACGCTTCTTTTTTTCTGGTTGCAAAATGTTGAATTAGCCAAGGAACGTGTAAGAATTCGTGTCTCTGAAGGAGGACATGATATCAAAGAAGATATCATTGAAAATAGGTACACGAAAGGAATTCAAAACTTATTTAATATTTATTTGAGCGTTGTGGATGAAGCGCTTATTTTTGATAATTCTTTCGGCAGGCCGGAACTCTTAGCCGAGAGCACTGAAGGAGGAATAATTATTGTAAATGAAAATAGGTTTAAAGAGTTAAGGAACTATTATGATACCAAAGGAAGAACATACTGAACTGCGAAATAAAATCCTACAAGGATTAGAACTTGCTTACGAAAAGCTAATTGAGTACAAAAAACAGAAGAATTCTGTTCTGGTAGTAATTAGAGACGGTAAAATTACAAAAGTGAAGCCATAGTTCTCTTATGACCGGTATTGGGCAAGTCATGCCGTATACCTTCCAAAGTATATCAGCTCAATGTAAGACCCTTCATTCTATCTTCTCTAATAGCCTAACTTCACATAATCCTACTTCAAATCTCGTCCTGATGTTAATTTTTGAGCCTCTTTGCCTAATTCCTCTTATTATTTGTAGATTTTAGCGAAGCGATTCCTCATTCATTCCTTTTCTCATTCAATCCTTCTCTCCTTCTCTCATTCAATCCTTCTTCAACAACTCCTTGATCTTCACATCAACGATCAGTCTGAACCAGAAGCCTTGAAGAAAATGGAAAAGCACACCGGTTTTGCCGTCAAGGATACCTAGCTGAAAGATCATGCGGTAGCTAAAGTAAAGGAAAGGCCGAAGTCCCAGCGGCATGCGCCACCATAAGCTTTTTAACCAGGCAATGCGTTCATCGGGACTGCCAAAGAATTTAGGTTGTATCGTTTGGGTACGCAGGGCATTCATCCGCTCAATCTCCTCGTGTGCAACCAGATCGCTATACCGGTTATGTTTCGCAATCCAGAAGCTGATCTCGTTCTCCTTAAGGTTTTCCTCCAGGATATGGCCGTCTTTCCAAACAATAGTTTTACCCGGAACAATAAAGCGGTGGTCCATATTCTCATTCAGGTCAGAGAAGCCCACGCCCCGGCGGAACATCTTCAATAGATACTTCGGGTAATAACCACCATGTTTCAGCCATTTGCCCTTAAAGAAGTTCTTCCGGTTGAAGTAGATTCCGTTCACATCCTTAAAATCCTCATCCCTGAAATTCTTCAGTTTTTGGAACAATTCAGGAGTAACGATCTGATCCGAATCCAGACCAATGATCCAGGGAGTAGTGATCTGGAAGGTGCTCAAGGCAGCATGCCATTGTTTTGGGTGGTTCTCAAATTGGTGATACCCGATCTCCGCACCATACTCGCGGCAAATCTCCAGCGTCCTGTCGGTACTACCCGAATCGAGCACGTAAATAGGAGCACCAAGATCTTTGATAGAAGCCAGCAATCTGGGGATATGGATCTCTTCGTTAAAAGAAAGGACAATAAAGGAAAACTCAGGCATCAGCAAAAATTGAAGCCGCAAATATAGCAATCATTCCCTCATTCATTCCATCCCTCATTCATTCCATCCTTCATTCATTCACTCCTTCATTCATTCACTCCTTCATTCATTCACTCCTTCATTCATTCACTCCTTCATTCATTCACTCCTTCATTCATTCAATCATTCCCTCATTCATTCATTCTCTATTTCACCAACCTATTCACCAAAGGCTGCAACTTGATCTCCGTTACATAGCACAATACAAAGAGCAGCAGTAATTTCAATCCCGCGTCCATCAGGAAGGGCAGGGAAGTTTTAAACTGGATCAAAAGGATCACATGGAAGATATATAAAGAGTAGGAGATAGGCGATACATAGCTAAAGGGTTTAAGGAGCTTCGCGCTGAGGCTTTTTACTTTAGGGAAGAAAGTAACCACGCCAAGGATCACCAGGGCAAAGCCGAAATGCCGGATAAACAATACCGGATAAAATCCAGCGTTGATAGCCAAACCTTGCTTCCATTGGAAAAAGGCAACACCAAACAAGATAGCCAGGATAACACAAAGGATACCCATCAAACTTCTAGTCTGCTGCCATTTAATAAGCTGCTTGTTCTGTTGCGCCCAGGCCAATTCAACACCCGCCCACCAGATAATGAAATAAGCAGGGATCAGCAGCATATGATTCGGTTTAAAGATATAGAGCACCAAGGCTGCAATGCTCATTAAGCCGATATAGATAAGCCTGTTCCTGTTTGATTTTAACAGCGGATACATCAGCGGGAACATCATATAGAACCACCACTCGTAAGAAAGGGACCATAAGGCGAAATTTCCAGAAAAGGTGCCGACAATATTACCCGGCTTCCCCATTTTGAAGTCCTGCAGCATTAACAAATTGCCGATCAGTTCCCAGAAAGAAAAATGAGAAGCAGAAGTTACGATGAGCGTCAGTATAATAGAAACCAGGAAAGGAAAGTAGATCCGCCGGAAGCGTTTGATGAAATAATTTTTGAAGGTTTTGTTCTTCGTGTTCTCCCAGGAAAGCTGGATAACATATCCCGACAGGATAAAAAAGATGATCACGGCCTCCTGGCCAAATAAAAAGGGAAGTTTCAAAAACTTGCTAGCCGGGTTAGCCAGGATGATCCAATGCCCCAGGGCTACGTAAACACTAGCAAAGCCTCTGATAGATTCAAGACCCAGGTTTTTTTGAACTGTCATAGATATAGATGTTTTTCAAGGTATTGTTAAACTTAGTTCATGGTAAAAAAAGAACATAGTTCAAGCCAGCAGAGTAGAATATTTTTCATAACACCCTGTGTCTCATTAATACAACCTTTACTGAAATATGACCGGTCTGGTTTTTTCCGATATTTTTCATAGCCCGTGGTAGAAGCAAATGTTGATGAGCTAAAGTAAGGATTTAGGCAGAGGAAAAAAATTAAAAAAAAATTAAAAGTAGCAGAATTTGCCCAGGTTGGCATAGTAGTTCCCCATAATGCTCCGCCCCACCCAGTTACACCGGCTCGTCAAAGGCAGAAGAGTAAGGCATCCATCAGGGAGAAAGGACGGGGATAAGGCCAAAAAAAAAGCGTCCTCTAATTAAAGAGAACGCTTCACGATTAAGATATAGTATTTTTAAAGTACTGTTACATTTACCGCGTTAGGGCCTTTACGACCTTGCTCTACCTCGTATTGAACGTTATCGTTTTCACGAATGTTGTCAACAAGACCAGATGAATGAACGAAGATTTCGCTGCCACCATTAGCTGGTGTAATAAATCCGAAACCTTTAGTTTCATTGAAAAATTTTACTGTTCCTTTTTGCATTTTATTATTATTATGCGATAAAGGTAGACTAATTAATTGGTTGCCAAAATAAAAGATGAAATACTTTCCTTTGATGACTCAATAGTGATATATCGCTCATTAGCTCATTTTGCCCTTCTCCAGGATTTTTATACTTTTAACAGATAACCAATATTGAGATCCCGTTTCAACCTCGCTCTGTTAGCAATCCTATTGCCTTTTACAATTACCTCCTGTTCGGGCCAGGAGAAAACCTCCGCAAAAAGCTTCCCGAAGATTACCCTGCTTAACCGTATAGTGTTCGAGCAAAAAGAATTTGACCAGGCCAAGTTCGCCTGCGCATTTCTCTTGAAGCAAGGTCAGGACACCTTTGCAGTTACCGCCAAACACCTCATGAAGATCATAAAGCCGGATGGAATAAAGGTGCGTTCTTTTGATGGCTTCGTAAAGCAATGGTCCCTGTTCCCGCTGGATAATCCGAACCAGACTGTTCAGCTAGGAAAATTGCTGAATGAAAGCAAATCGGAGAAACTGGAAGACAAGTCGACCTACGACAACGACTGGCTGTTATTCACTATCAAAAATAATACGACAACAATTAAGCCTTTAACCATCCGCACCACGGCCCTCATTCCGAACGAAAAGCTTTATGTGGTAGGATGGACCCGCAAAATGGAAGGCGGAGCACAACGCGTATACGAATTTGAGTATTATAAAACGATAGGAAACCGGATCCTGCTGAAAGAAGTCATAGTTCCAGAGCAATTCGGCGGACTAAGCGGGGCTCCCTTACTCGACGAGCAAGGCTTAGTAGTAGGGATAGTCTCTAACGGAACACAAGATCCAGAAACAGGTAAGAAATACTTCTCGCCTTGTTCCATCCAGTCTTTAGTGGTGCCGAAGCTCTAGTAGTCATGCCCTTCGGCCAGGCTCTTGGGCTTCCAACCCCACCTGCCAAAATAATCTCTGGCGGCTCCTGACATAGGGTTGTCACAGATGCTTTGTAGGTTTACCCCCTGTAATGATGGAATTCACATCAACGCAAGACCAAAAACAAACAAAAGCATCTAAAAACAATGAGCAATCAAACGATTCAAAGATTCCATGTGATTGGAATTTCAACCAGAACTACTAACCAGAACGGGCAGTCGGCCATAGACATCGAAGCATTATGGGGTAAATTCTGGGGCGAGGAGATCCAAAAGCAGATACCGAATAAAGTAAACGAGGATATATATGCGGTTTATACCGATTACGAATCCGACTTTACTGCACCCTACACCACCATTGTAGGTTCAGCAGTAAATACCTTAGATAATATCCCTGAAGGCTTTGTAGGAATAACAATCGAAACCGCCGACTACCAACAGTTTACTTCAAAAGGAAAGATGCCCGAAGCCATTGGCAAAACCTGGTACGAGATCTGGGAAAACACAGAGCTAAATAAAATAAGAGCCTATAAGGCGGATTTTACTATTCACGGCGAAAAATACAATCACGGAGACCAGGCCGAAGTCGAAACCTTTATATCCGTAAAAGGGTAACCGCCTCTCTCTCTTAGAACTTCTACTGGTCGGAGCGTCTCGCTCCGACCTTCTTTCCCTGGTGCCTGGTTGAAGCGTCTCGCTTCGACCTCCCGCTTCGACCTTCCCCAACCCCCCCGACTACTGGTTGAAGCGTCCCGCTTCGACCTTTCCTCCCTGGTGCCTCCCGATCAGTTACCTGAAAATCCCTTTATTATAACCCGTAGGAGAGTAGACCGAAGTGAAGTTAATTTCTTTCAAACCCTTACTTGTATAAAGCGTCTTGGTATTTTTAACTTCAATCTTTCCCTCTGATATAACTCTTATAGAGGTAGGCGGAGCTTTCTTTATAACTCCATTCAGGACCTTCGTTGTAGTATCAGTAAGCACTATTTTGGTATTATTATCCAGAAACTCAAAACTCCGCAGGTCTCCCTGGGTTACAAAATTCACGTGTAAAATCTTTCCCTCGTAAATACTTGGATATTGCTCCGGCCACATCTGTTCAAATAGAAAGCGTTCATTACTGATATGAATCCAAAGTTGGCTATTCTTGAAATCCAAAGACTCCCTAAACATATCGGTATTCTCAACGCCATCCATATCAATATCAACGTTCCCGTCCGAATAAATAGATTCTACCCGGTAGTCACCCGCAAACTTATCCCACAACAACATATTTTTATCAATAGCTTCTATAGAAGTTTTTTTACAAGAAATAAGAATTGAAGCTAAAAAGCAGTAGAGCGGTAGTATTGTTCGGATAGGCGTCATTGTTAAAGGAACGGTTAAGCAGCTAATTTAAGAAACTATATAATCCTTGTAATACTTTTCCTTAAGATTATTTCAATCGTAAACTTTTTTAGTTGCCGAAGCTTCTCCTTCCAACCTCTAACCATATCCTCATCAGAGATTTACTTAATCCCCTTTGTTTTCAATGAAGTTAGAAGGCGATCAGGAATTAACTAGTGATAACCATTTCTTTCAGACCCTCCTAATTAGTCTCAGCAGCCTTTTCCTTTTTCACATCGTCGTTTACTACCTCCCGCTTGTTCTTCTTTACTTTGTCCTTCATTTGGCCGAAGTTATAGATCATTACAAGTAGCAAGCCCCTGGAGTATTTAAAATTTTGATCCAACTGTACAAAGTTAGTTGTACTCACACTATTGGTTACCCGGCGGTACTCCAGGAATGGATTTTTTAGATTGAATGTAAGGTTTAGTTTCTTGTCGAAAAGGTCTTTATTAATCTTTAAAGAATTAGAAAAATATCCGCTTGCTTCACCTTGAGCCTTTACAAAGGGGCTTGCAGCATTAAGGGTAATTGATGCACGCCAGTCTTTCTCAAACTTGTAAGAGAAGTTTGTTCCTAAAAAAGATTGGATCCCCTGATGTTTAAACCGCTCACTATTCGTAAGGCTTTCAAAACCTATGTGTTGAATCTGGCTATTGATGCTTAAACTCAGGTTTTTAGCAAGGGACTGTTTATAGTTAACATTAAACCCCATAACCTTGTACTTGCCAATATTCTCATAATTCGATATGCTGATTGAATCAGCCCTTACTGATACAACATTTTGAATAGTGTTATTTGCAAACTGATAACTAACACCTGTAGTTAGGCTGCCCCGGTTAAAACCCAGCTCGAAGCTATGCATCAGTGCTGGTTTTAAATAAGGATTGCCATAGCTGAAATGCAATGGATTGTTTTTGTTTAAAAAAGGGTTTAATTGTCCAATCCCAGGTCGCTCAATACGTTGCGTATAGCCTAAAGTCACGCTCCTGTTGCCAAACTTTCGTTGAACCGACAACGAAGGGATCAAATTGGTATAATCAGTTTTAAAGTCAGATGCTGCGGCAAAATTAGCCTTTATAGTTGTCCTTTCCAATCTCGCACCAGCTTTGAAACCCCAATTATTCCATTTAACCTGATAGGAGTTGTAAAAACTCATCACATTCTGTAAGTACTCAAAATCGTTATTATCAATATCACCTTTGTTATCGGTCAGACTAAAATTGTCTCTCGAAATATGTTTCAAACCAGCTTCAACGTTCACCAATTTTAAAGGATGTACATAATCAAGCTGAAATGTTTGTTCCGCAGAACCCGCTTCATTTTGCTGATAGATACCAGTTTTAGTTAAGCCTGTAAACCGGTTGTCATTAATTTCATCCGTGATTATTTTAACGTATTTATAGGATGCCGTCAGCAGTCTGTCTTTATTGCTTTTAAAACCCAGCTGATAATTAAGTCCCCAGTCAAAGCCTTTATAGCCACTGTTCGCGCTACTGTTTAAGCGATAACTGGATTGTTCCAAACCTGAATCATCAAGGATCCTAAAGTCTTGAACGCTGCTTTGATGATAGTCTTCAGGATTATACCCAATGGATCCCGTAAACAGGTTAAGGGAATCCAGTTCATAGCTGAACTCGGTGCCGAATAAGAAAACATCGCCTTTTTTTGCAGATCGCTCACCTTGATGTTCCTGCACAAAAGCCTGAGGGAAATTACTCGTTTTGCTGTTTTTGAAACTTAACGCCGGAAAACTAGCCAGGTAGTGGTCAGCATAACTGAACATACCGAACTTACTCTTTTTAATGCCAAGGTTCACCCAGGCTCCATCAGCTGCCAAATTATTATAGAATAAGCCCACAAGTCCATTAATACCTTCGATAGCTTTTTTGGTAATGATATTAATAATACCACCGACACCTTCACTATCGTATTTAGCAGAGGGAGTAGTGATCACTTCGACCTTCTGCACATTAGAGGCTTGAATACTTCGTAAGGCATCTTTAGGACTTCTAGCGGTCAGTCCTGATGGTTTTCCGTTGATCAGAACTTTAAAATTTGTATTTCCCTTCAGTTGAACATTATCATCGGCATCCAATGAAAGCAGAGGAATATTAGGTACAATGTCCAAAAGGTTTTGCCCCTTGCTTTCCGGATCGTTTTGAACGTTATAAATGATCTTATCCATATCAGCGGTAACAATGTTTTTCTTTGCAGCAACAACTACCTCCTTCAAATCTTTAGAACTTCTACTTAGGCCAATATTGCCCAAGTCAAGTACTGCCGGCGACTGTGAATTCAGGTCGAGATTAATCGTTTTGCCCAGCAAGCCCATATAGCTGATCCTGAGCTGGTATCTTCCATTGGCCAGGCTCCCGATATAAAAACTTCCGTCCGGTTTTACGGGCGTGTTCTTTAAAAGCTTACCGGTTGATTCTTTCAAGTCAACAGTAGCGAAGGGCAAGTTTTCAGTGGTTAACGAGTCAATAATTTTACCCTTCAAGTCATGGGTTCCCGTTCCAATTTGTGCACTAAGAGATTTCGGAAACTGAAGCACCGTTAAAAGGAGTAGAGTGGAGATAAGCTTAGGTGTTACTTGGTATATCAACATGTTCAGTTGAGTAATAAAAGATGGTTTTACTGGTTAGATTCTTATTGGCTATCCAAGACGTGTCAGTTTGACGCCTATTGATATCCAAATATAAGAATTGAACATTAATCTCATAATTGGATACTAAAAGTGTTACCTACAAGTTCTTTCACAATCTTCGATCTACCAAATGCATTTTGCCTTCTTACACTTATATTAGTGCTGTTATAATACCTATTTGAAGAACCAAGCACATGATGCCAATTGATATCCTATGCCCAACAAGACCTGGAAGATCCTTTTAGTTTACCTGCTACCACTTTCATCATTTGCTCAGATGCTAACCGGTACAGTCTACCGGGAGGGGACAGATAGTGTGTTGGTTGGGGCAAGTGTTTACTTTGGAGGTTCTACCAGTGGTACTATAACCAACGCCCAGGGACAATTTGCGCTCGAAGTAAAACGAGATCCAATTCCATTAATAATTAGCTATCTAGGGTATTACTCCGTCACCATCAATGAGTACAGTCCTTCACAGCGATTAAAGATCTACCTTAAGCCTAAGCAAATAGAACTGAAGGAGGTCTCTATAGGCTATGATGGCATGTCGCGCGAGCAAAAAATGAAGATCTTCCTTCGTGAATTCATTGGCTCTTCTATTTATGCCCAGAGCTGCGCGATCATTAATGCTGACGACATTGATTTCAGGTATGATAAAAAAGCGCGAACACTCAGTGCCTCATGTAACACCGCACTAATAATCAGGAATCAGAAACTCGGTTATACCATTCAGTATTTTCTGGATACTTTTTTGCATTCACGGGAACGGACAGTATATGTAGGTAATTATATATTTAAAGATGATAATACCTCAGGAAATAAAAGAAAGATCCGGCGGAATAGGCTAGAGGCTTATGAGGGCTCGCGTATGCAATTCATCAGAGCACTATGGGACAAAGACCTGGAGAAAGCTGGTTATACGATCTATCGAAACAAATACGAAGATATATCTGCAGATACCATACTAACTAAGATTGATCAGCATAAGTATATCCTGGCCGGGCAAAAACTGAAAGTGGTTTATAAAAACAATCGCGCGGCTTCCTCACAGTTAACAGTCGACAAGCATGAGGCCTTAATTGGTCAAAACGGATTCTTCAATACTAGTGTAAGCTGGGCCGGAGCAATGTCAAATCAACGGATAGGAGATTTGCTGCCCTTTGAGTACGAGCCTAAACGATAATTCCTCCCTGGTCTTCCAGGCCGAGGTATTCCTACAACAAAAAAAGACCCTTGCTTTTTAAGCAAAGGTCATTCCTTCAAAGGTTCGTACAAGCTTAAACTCCCTTCTCGGGCAATAATATAAAACGGATAAAATTCCCGTTATCAAGGTACGTTTTCGCAGCTGCTCTTAACTGAACAAGAGATAGCTCATTTAAAAGTCGCTCAGATTCGGTAACATCCAGCAGGTTCTCTTGGTTCTCGCTCTGGCGGGAAAGATAGCTTAGCCAAAAACCATTGTTCTTTAAAGCAAGCTCAGAGCTTTTCCGGTAAGAAGCCTTGAACTTCTCTACATCTTCGGCTTTAGGACCTTCCAACGTCAACTTCTTAAGCTCTTTCTGAACAATTTCAATAAGATGATCGGCATTCGCGGGACTACAGCCAAAAGTGATCATCATACCGAATCTGCCCGTAGGAAGTTTAGAATAGGTAGTCCTGACAGATGGATTATACACTTCACTTTCCTTTTCCCTCAGCTCCTCCAACAGTCTCAACTGTACCACTTCCTGCAAAGCCTCCAGCGCCAGGCGGTTCTCCGCATTTACTACCATATCCCCACTTAGCACCAATCGTACGCTAGCCTTATTCTCTGTTCCCTTCAATACTTTTTTAGTGATAGCACCTTCAGGAGTTCTGGTGTTGTGATCCAACGCTTTTCTACTACTGGCCAAAGCAGGCAGCGAACCAAGGTATTGTTCAAGCAGTGGAATAATGGCCTCAGTGTTGAAGTTCCCAACAAAAACAAAAGTGAAGGCAGAAGCATCAGCATAAAGCGCCTTATAATCGCCCATCACCTGTTCGATTTTTACCCTGTCCAGCTCTTCCGGCCGCGGAGGCAATACCCGCGCACTATAGTTGTTCAGCACAAAAGCCATGGTGTCTGCAAATACGTTTTCCGGACTTAGCGCTCTTGCCGATAAAGCCTCCTTAGTTTTCCTTATCATAGAAGTAAACTGAGCGCTATCGGGCCTTGGCTGGGTAAATTGTAGATAAACCAGTTGCAGTGCAGTAACCAAATCTGAGGGAGCGGCCATCCCCTGGATACCATGAGATCTTTCTCCAATAAATGGTGATGCATTAACTATTTTTCCATTCAATATTCTTGAGAGGTCAATAGGAGAGAAGCCCGCAAGTCCCATGCCTCCAACAGAACGAGCGAAATTGGCATGAAGAAGTTCTTCATCCTTAAACGCAGAGATTCCACCCGGTGCAAAGGCGTAAAAGCCGACCTCGTCATTTTGAAAATTAGTAGGTTTTAACAGCACCTTAATCCCGTTGCTCAAAGTCAGCTTCGTCAAGCCTAATTGCTTAACTTCTTCCCGTTGCTTCACTTTACCGGCAACAGGCAAGTCAGAAATAAGGCTTGCCGTAACCGTATTTTCAGATGGAGGCGATAAAGGCTGGGTAGATAAGGAAGTTATACCTGCTACCACTGCAGTTTCATCCGGTAATAAATCAGCCGCCTTTGCAGGACCAAGTACCAGGATGTCGCGGTTCGTATCTTTAATATAGGATGCACCCAATTCTTTCAATTCCTGCAGGCTGATGGAGGGCAGCGCCTGTTTCACAAACTGATATTCCCATTCCAGACTTGGTATAGCCTCCTGATGAAGGAAGTTATCTTTACAAGCCTGAACCAGACCTGAAGCGCTGCGGTGTTCCTGATCTTTAACAGCACTTTCCATACTACGTAAAAACTGCGTTCTCGCCCGGTCAAGTTCGCCTTGCGAAAATCCAAAACGTTTAACCTGCTCTACGATCAGCCAGCTTTCCTTAAAAGCCTGATCGAGTTTAGATTCATGAGCAGAAACTGTAAACGAAAACATATCCAATCCGGCAAGGAAGGGTTCAACAGAAGCGCTAAAGGTATTGTATGCCGCATTCGGATGTTGGTACCTGCTTTCCTTTATCCTGGTAGAAAGCATTTCGTTAAATAGTTGAAGTTTCAAATGAGCCAGGTAATCCTCCTGGGTAACCACTTTGCGTCCCGGATGCTTGATCATCACCTGGATCTCCGCACCTGCCTTTTCCACATCGGTTACCTTCATATACTGGTTCCGGCCAGTTAAAGCAATGTTGTATCTAGTCCTGTTTTTAGGCATACCTGGTTTGGGAAGGTCTGAAAAAAGAGATTTTATCATTTTCTCAACCTGCGCAACTTCAATATCACCCACCACGATCAGGGCCTGCAAGTCAGGGCGGTACCAATCCGAGTGGAAGCGTTTTAATTGCGCCGGTGTTAATCCCGATATCACCTTCTCCGTCCCAATCGGGAGCCTTTCAGCGTAGAGCGACTGGTTAAACAGCATGGGCAGGTATTGATTGCTCATCCGCTCCTGCACGCCCATTTTCAATCTTTTCTCTTCCAGTACTACACCTTTCTCCTGCTCAACCTCTTTAGCATCAAAGGACGCTTCATTCGCCCAGTCGCGCATGATCCGCATGCCTTTCATTAGCATAGCAGGATCCTTTAAGGGCAATGGAAGTTCGTAAACCGTTTCATCGAAGCTCGTATGAGCGTTAAGATCGGCACCGAACCTTACGCCCGATTTTTGCAACTGGGTAACCATGCTGTTGCCAGGGAAATGAGTAGTACCGTTAAAGTTCATATGCTCCATAAAATGGGCAATACCTCTCTGGTTCTCTTCCTCAAGGATAGAACCCACATCGTTCACCAATTGCAGCTGGACGCTCTTTTCAGGAAACTTGTTCTTTTGTATATAATAGCTGAACCCGTTCGGTAAACGACCCTTCTTAATGGAAGGATCAGCGGGTATGCTTTGTGCAAATGTTGTACTGCCAGCAGCTGCTATAACAAGCAGGCTTAATATTGATCTTAAATTCATAATTTATAACCTCCTAAATCTTTTTCCCGGCCCTCAGCCTCAAATATTTCTCGTATTGCTCCTTCTTCAGCGCGAACCTCAGAAAGCCCAATTGCTTTTCCTCAATCTTGCGGTAGGCTTCCTGTTTCTCTTTCAAACCAAGTTTCCCTTTGTATATCTCCTGCAAGTCGCGAAAATTTGCAGGCAAAGACCAGGAGATCTTTCCCTTCTGGTATTCCTTCAGATCCAGGTTCTGTTCCAGCACCTTCATGTAGTTGCTGATATATTGCTCCTGCGATAGCCCTTTAAGCAAAGCCGAATACTTCGCATTCAGGTCCCCAGAAGTAATCTTAGCAACCAAGGCTTTCTCTTCTTCCGATGGGATGATAGAAAGCCCGTGTTCCTCAGCAGCAGCATTCAAAAGCTCTGCAGGCGCACCCATCAGCCCCTTCAGTCGTTGTTCCAATTCCTCATGCTGCAGGGCAAGGGCAACAATCTCTCCCTTCTGATTGAACAAGGCCAGGTAGGGGATACCATTAAAGCGGTACTTTTCCATAACCTCCCTGCCTCCGTCTTCGGTACGACCCTGTGCCCAGGGCATATCCTCCTCCGCTACCGACTTCTTCCAGATATCGTCTTTCCTGTCAAGCGAAATGGCCAGAATCCCCAAACCCTTTTCCTTATACTGACCATATAATTTTTTTATTCCTGGTATCCCTTCGCGGCAAGGAACACAATAGGTGCCCCAGAAATCTACCAGTGTGTATTTAGCTTTCCCCAGAATAGTAGTTAAGGATTCATTTTGCCCCTCCAGAGTAAGGAAGCGGAAGTCAATAGCTGGATGCCCCGGATCAAGGCGAGTATACTCGGCAATAAACTCCTGTACACCAGGGTTATCAGGTTGGCTCTTCTGTAAGGAACTAGCAATTTCCGAAACAAAAGCTTTATCCTCTTCCCGGTTCAAAAGCTGCAGCACGCAAACCACCGAGGGAACGTCTGCATGCTGCTTAGCCAGTATCTTTAAAGAGCCTTGAAACTTGCCCATAGCACCCCGCCTAATGGAGTCCGGCGAATTGCCCGACATGGAATTAGCATAAGTAAGTTTTGCCTTATTCATCACGTTAAGCAGCTTATTCTCCGTACCGCCACCATTTATTTCAGGAAAGCCATCAGGCTGATAACTGATCATGAGGTCCTCATTTCCCAACCAGATCGCATAAGGCTGATCGTTATTGGCGGCAATGAAGCGCGCACCGGAGGCCCCGGGGCTAAAGGTTTTAGAGAAAGAGCCGTCCGGCTTAATCGTACAGGAATCCGTAGGCTTTGAAACCCGTTCCTGCTTCTCATAGAAATAGATCTGTCCCTTGTTTCCTTTACCTGCATTCCCACGCACAAGCACAGCTTTTTGAGCAAACGAACCCAATGGAAGCAAGAGTAAAAGACAAATTAGTTTATTCATGTTTTTTAGTGTTTGTAGGATTCTGCAGCAGATTGCCAATCCTGTCTGAAAGAAGTTGATCAATTTTTAAGTTCCTGGCCAGAATGATCCCCTCAGCGTTAACCAGCCAAGCTTGCGGGATAGTTACCGGACTTAGGTCATAAGTCGCCGCTACACTACCGGAGCCTCTCATTCGGATAAAATCCATTCCATTCACATCACTCACACTTAACCAGCTGATAGATTCGCGTTCCATGAGATCTTTAAGGGAAGCATTATCGGGACTATAATTTACCGCAAGAACGCTTAGGCGGTCCTTACCCAGCCCTTCCCATGCCTTATCAATATTATTTTTAAAAGCCTGGAAGTTTGCCATACTACGGGTCCAGAACACTAGTAAAACATTCTTTCCCTGCAGGGAGGAAAGGCTCAGCGGCCTTCCGTCAGCATCAGGCAAAGTAAAATCCGGAGCCTTATTTCCGGGTTCCAGTCGTTTAGCCAGGGCAATTCTAGAAGCAATCTTGCGGCCCAGATATGATTTCTTCACTTTGTTGCTAAAGTGGTTGAACTCCTTTTCAACTGCCGGAAGCTCTATGATAAAGGGGCCCCTCTGTTTAAAAAAGATACTGAAAGCGGCATAGCTATCCGGGTTTCCGGCAATAAAAAGACTATCCGTCTCCCTTTTCTCCTGTAAGATGGGGTTCACCTTCAGCATCAAAGCTCTTGCGCCTGCAGTGTCGCGTTCCGACCGGTACTTCATATACAGCTTCTCGTAGGGTGCCAGCTGGCTATCAAGCTTTGCCTGTAAGGCACTGATCTTTTCAAAGGAGATTTGGTTTTTGCTTCCGCGGATGCTGGCTGTTTTAACACCGCCGCTACTCTCTAAACTGATCTTAGCAGGTTCCAGATAGAACTCCAGCGCATCCCGGTTCATGTATTCCTCGTAGGTCACCCTGCCGTGCCGGGGGTTCAGCTCAAGGGTTGCCAAAACAGGCTCTTTAACTTTCCCCTTAAACGTGAAAGCACCCTCTTTAAGCTCCACAGAATCACGCACTTCCAAACTGTCGTTATAATACGTTAAGCGAAGCATGCCCGACTTGTCTTTTGACAATTTTCCGTTCAGTGTGAACGCTTTCTGAGCATAAAGAGCTCCACTTGCTACCGACAAAGCGGTAGCAAGCAGGGCATTTTTCCATAAATTCCTGAACATCTTTAAAATTTAAATTGAGTGATCTTCCCTAAGGGTTATTCTCCATTCCAGGGTTTGAAACCATGATATTTGGAGGGATACGCAGTACCAGACGATCAGGCTGATTCATCGTATAAACCACAGGTGCGGTGGCAGTAGCCGGATACACTTTATGAGTAAAAGTGATCCCCTGGAAGACAGGATCAACCGACATACGCCGCATATCAAACCAACGGTATCCCTCTGCAGCAAATTCCCGCACACGCTCATCAAATATGAACCTGATCAGCGCATTTTGATCCCCGGCTACTGCTGCAGGCACTTTGGCATCAGCTGCAGGCATCCGCTTCGAGCGGAAAGCCTCCAGATCAGCTACGGCAGCATCCAGACGATTTAAACGAGCACGAGATTCTGCGATAAGCAAGTGTAATTCCGGAAGGCCGACTCCAAACTTGCTGTAGGAGACACCGTATTTCCGCAATCTTCCCTGCGGATTTGGCTGGCCGGTGTTATAGGTGGGACTGTAAAACTTCAGCCTCAAGTCGGAAGGGGAGTAGAGGGCAGCAGTTTCGGGACTGATAATTATACCGCTATTCCCGAAAGCAAAAGGATTCCCGAAAGTTTTTGCCAGTATCGATTCTGTAAAATCATTATAGTTATTTCCCGGAGACGTAGGGCCATTGTTAGCGATTGGCAAAAAGGAGCCGCCAGGGGCGAAGGTAACGTTGTAATCGTATAGCCTGGCGGGACTGGCAGCCGAGGCATTATTCGCGAGAGCACTTTCCAGCAGAGGCAGGGCAAGATCCGGTTTTCCCATAAAGAGGTAAACCTTCCCTAGCAAGGCCTGGGCTGCAGGTTTAGAAAAACGCGTCCGTATCACATTCTCCATCGGCAGGTTCTCTATGGCCGAAACAAGGTCGGAAATGATAAAGTCGTAAGTCCCCTGGACCGTGCCGCGATTAAAAACGGATTCCATTGCGTCCGCTTTAGTGATAATAGGGAAGCCTGGATCGGTGCCGGCAGTAGCTGCATTATAAGGCTTTGCATAGAAATTAACCAGTTGAAAATAGATCCATGCACGTGTAGCCAGGGCCTCGGCTTGCAGAGCCTTCTTTTGCTGTTCGCTGCCTCCCTTAGAGCCCATCACCTCGTTGATCACCAGGTTGCTGGTATACACCTGAGGTAAAAAGAGGCGAAGGTCTGAAGCAACATCCGTTACCTGGTCGTAGATCACCTCATCCCACCTGAATAAACGTTGTGTTTGTACAGGTGCCGAATTGAAAAAGGTAGCTTCAGCCGCCACATCATCGCCCATCAATACCGGTGCCTGCCAGCCTCCGCCGTTCAGGTATTGGTAAAAGGTGCTGTTATTCATCAGCAGGGCATAGTCCTCTGTTTTTTCAGCTATCTGCTGCCCTTTCGGGATCACTTCCAAAAAATCCTTTTTGCAGGAGCTGAAAGAGGCACAAATTACGAGGAGACAAAATATATATCGGGTTCTCATGTCTGTTATTCCTTAAATTGTATGATCAAAGTGAAATGTTAGTACCAATGCTCAGAGGATGTTTAAAAGGCGGAAGCCTTCTCTCGCCCGTACTCAGGCCGTGGTATTCAGGATCGATGCCATTCTTGTTCGCCTTCCAAACCATAAAGTTGCCCGACTGCAGGAATACATTTAAACCCTCCATCTTCAACTTCTGCAGCACACTGCGCGGCATGGTGTAGGTAAGGGTGATATCACGCAACTTCACGTAAGATGCGCTTACCACATTAACGTCTCCCCTTATATAGTAGTTAACATCCCTGCGGGAGTAGTGGATGTTCTGGTCGGCCACATACGAAGGAACATTGGTAAAGGCTTTGTCACCAGGTTGTTTCCAGCGGTCGTTAAAATAACTAGTGATATTTCCGCTGAACGTAGTAGTAGCACCAGTCAAACGTCCCGTATAGAAGTTATTTACATCCCTTCTCATCACGTGGCCCAGATTATAGATCATATTGGCAGACAGGCTAAAGGCCTTAAGCCGGAAGGTATTAGAGAAACCGCCGCTGTATACAGGCACTACGGTACCCTTAAAAACAATATCGTCTCCAACCGCTACATAGCCCCTCTTCGTTACAGAACCATCTGCCAGTCTAATCATCGGATCTCCTAAGTTATCAAGGCCTGCAAACTGGTAGGCAAACAAAGGATACATACTGTAGCCTGGGAAATAGGTTGAGCCAACCTTAGTTGCTCCCTGGTTCAAAAACGGACTCATGGTACCATAATCCACCAGCTTATTCTTGTTATAGCTTAAGGTAAGATTAGTGCTCCAGTCAAAAGCAGCAGAACGCAGGTTGATCGTCCGAAGACTAAACTCAAGTCCTTTGTTTGTCAGCTCACCAAGGTTTCCGGTGATTGAATTGTGGCCCGTAAGTGGATTCAATACCAGTCCTCCCAACAGGTTTGTAGTCTTTTTACGGTAATGGTCGAAACTGAAATTAATGCGGTTATTCAATACAGCCAGATCAAATCCAAGATTCCTTGTCCGGGTGATCTCCCACAACAGGCGATTGTTCGCAGGGCTTTGAACTGTTAATCCTGTGCCCGCTATATTTTGACCAAACTCTGCAGCAAGAATATTATAATTAGAACCAGCAGCTGCATATGGCGAATTTCCGGCAATACCATAGGTTCCGCGGAGGGATAAATTATTCAGCCATTTCACATCATCCAGAAAGCTCTCCCTCGTAGCAATCCATTTTCCTCCAATACTCCATGCTGGTTTATTTTGCGTCGATTTATCCTGACCAAACAAATTACTATGATCTACCCTCCAGCTACCATCAATCACATATTTATGGTCGAAACTATAGCTACCGAGGGCAAACCAGGATTTAAAGCGCTGCAAAACCTCTTGTTTGAAGTATGGACTTTCACTAAAATATCCCCTTACTATCGAGTTAAGGCCATTACGGTTCAAAGTATAGTTCATCAGCTCATAGGTCTGCAAAGCTGGGTTATACCCACGTACAACCGAACCAGTGCTAATGCTGAACTGTTCCTGAATTTCCTGTCCTCCCTGCAGGGTCAAATAATCTTTCCCCTTCCTTAAAGCCTGGTTGAACACCAGCTGGTTCCTTACTGTCCAGTTGCGCTGATCCATATTGCTTGTTGAATATTTGCCACCTGTAGAAGGAATGTAATAAACAGGGGTAGAGCCAGCAGTAGGAGCAACCGTCATGGTTAGCAACTCCCTGCGCATTTTGTACGATTGCATATCATCGTAACTTGTCGAATTACTGGGCGACTTTTGGTAGCCATAGGTACCCTTAAAGCTCAGTCCTTTCCAGATATCAACCGAAGCAGTAGCATTCAACTGTACCGACAAATTATTGGATTTGCTGTTCCCGTAATTTAGCTCATCAAGCGGGACATAGTTCAGGTTGATCCGGCTGCGGTTCTGATAATCGAGCCTTAAAGCCTCCGACCATCCCGTAAGGTAATTCATGGGGATAGCATTGCCATTCTCATCCTGGAACAGCTGGTAGGGAAGGAAAGAATTCTCTATAGTTAATGGGCGTAAAGAGGAGCTGGTCGAATTGCTCAGGATTGAATTCAGGCTGATCTTCACTCTTTTGCCAGGGTTGATATTCTGACTGAAGTTCAATCTGTAAGTGTCGTTCTTATCGCCCGGCCTGTTCGTTCTTGTATTATTATAGGATAAAGATCCGTAGAAGGAATACCGGTCATTGCCACCCGAAGCAGAAAGCGTTTGGTTAGAGCTGATGGCATCGCGATACAACAGATCCTTAACCTGCCCCATATTGTTGATGGAGGCAAGACTATCAAGACCAGCATTTACCCTTGCCTGCGAAAGACCCGCCGGATTATACAGGAACCACTCGTGCGGAGTAAGCACAGAGGTGGAAAGAGAGGCCAGAGGATAGTTCTGCGGACTAAATACTTCCCTTGCTGCGCGGATGTATTCCTCGCTGCTTAATACCGGATTGTACTCAAAGTCGGGCTTACCCTGGAAATTAACAAAGCTGTTATAGCCAATCTTTAGTTTCCCGGTTTTACTTCCTTTTTTTGTGGTGATAACGATCACGCCATTCGCTGCCCTCGAACCCCAGATCGCTGCCGCTGCCGCATCTTTAAGTACGGTAATATCTGCTACATCATCCGGGTTAAGGTCTGAGATATCCGGAACGACCACATTGTTCACCACAAAGAGCGGATCAGGATTCAGCTGAATACTACTAGCTCCGCGGATGAGGCCCTGGTTTCCTGCAGTGCTTCCGTTACGGCTGATGGTAACGCGTGGGCCCTGTACGATGGTGAGTCCAGGGATAAGCCCTTCCAGGCGCGTTAGTACATTCACTGTTCCGGTTCGGTTTTTAAAGACCTCCATGTCGGGCTTCGAATAACTCCCCGAAGCACGTTCCCTGTTGATCTCCTGGAAACCGTTATTAACGATAGTAACCTCCTTCAGTACTTCCGGATTTACACTCATCATCACCCGCACATAGCTGGCAACAGGTACTTCCCTGGTGGCATAACCCACATAGCTCACAATAAGGATGCTTCCCTCTTCTACACTTCCAAAAAAGAACTCGCCATTATTATCGGTGGCGAAGGCTGCATTTCCTCCTTTAATTCGTACAACGGCGCCGGCTAGCGGTCTGCCCAAACTGTCTATCACTCTTCCGCGCACACTTATTGGCAGGGTCAGCGCATCCTTAATCTTATCCAGCAGGGATTCCTCTTTCTTGCTGATCACAATGGTTTTATCAACGATAGAATATTTAAGTGACTGCCCGGCAAAAACTTTCTCCAACACCACTTTAAGCTCCTCATCCTTCACGTTCAAGCTTACAGGTCTGGCATCTTTTACCAATGCACGGGAAACAAAGAAATCATAACCACTCTGTTCGCTGATCTGATCGAACACTGTTATAAGAGCAGCATTCTTTTCTGAAATGGAAATCTTCTGAGCAAATGACCGTGCAGAGATCTGCATAATGGCACTGAACAGAATAAAAGTACTAAGGTAAAACCGCATAAGAATTCTCCTTCTCATGACCGGGTCCAGCCGCAGGAGCGAGCAGGATGCCAGCCGGAATTTTGGAAAAGAGGAGCCCAGCCCCTCTAAAATATCAGGGTAAATAATGTACATTTGTTAAGCGTGGATTTTTCCTGCTGCCTTTCATTTTCCGATGGGCGGGCAACAGGATGTCAGAAATTTATTTATAAATGCTGTATCCATGTTAAGTCAGGATGACGATTGCCCTCGTTGTCCTGGCTTTTTAGGATTACCTGTATTGAAAGCTAATTCATCACAGTAACCCTCCTTCCTTCCACTTTAAAGTGGACCTTACCGGCACTTTCAATCAATTTAAGCACCTCCGTTAATTTCCTGTTGCGGGATATCCTGCCATCAAAGGTCTCCGCAGTGATCTTGCCCTGGTATTCAACCGTTACATTGTACCAGCGAGAGATCTCCCTCATAATGGTCCGGATATCCTTTCCATTAAATTTGAAATAGCCATTCTTCCAGGCCGTCACCTCGTCAAGCTTAGCCTGCTCCAGGTCGAGCCCTGAAGCAGAGAGCACAGACTCTTGACCCGGCACCAAAAGCTTTGATTCCGCAGCTGTGCTCACCTTTACCGAACCCTCCAGAAGGGTAGTATGTAAAGCCGGTTCATCTTTATAAGCATTCACGTTGAAATGGGTACCCATCACCTCAACCAGCTGCTTTCCCGAGTTCACGAAGAAGTGCTTGTCTTTATTCTTTACCACCTCGAAATAAGCCTCACCCTGCAGTTCCACTTTCCTTCCTTTGCTGAAGGAGGCAGGAAACTTCAGCGAGCTGGCGGCATTCAACCAAACTTTAGTCCCATCCGGAAGCAGCACCTGGTACTGTCCTCCGGCAGGAGTACTTATCGTATTGAAGCCAGTATTATCAGAACCCTGGCCCTCTGTTACCACGTACCTGATCTGCCCATCAGCCGTCTTTTTAACAGAAACATTTCCCTCAGTGGCCACAATGCCCGCTGCAGAATTGTCCAGTACAATTCTCCGTCCGTCAGAAAGTGTCAGGATTGCTTTATCCGTTCCGGGGTCAATGTCATTATTATATACAGAAGCAGTAGGAACGCGCATGTAAATTCCGTTCAGCAAGAAATAGGCAGAAATACTCACCGCCAGCAGGATAGAGGCCGCGACAGCCCATCTTCTTAGCGGAAGTACTTTTGTTTCCTTAACGGGTAGGCCTTCCCAGATCAGGCGCCTTTCTTCAAGCAGATCCTCCTCAGAAAGACCAGTTTCCTCGTCCTGTCGCCATTGCGTAAGCCAATCTATCAGCAGGGCTTTCTCTTCTTTAGAAGCAGTGGCCTCCCTATATTTTATCAGTAGTTCTTTAGCATCAATTTTTTGCATAGCTTTCCAGGTTCTTGGCCTGATTTAAGGATAAGACAAACTCAAACAACCCAGGGGTTAGATGATTTTGAAAAAAAATAAAACAATTTTAAGAAAATAGGAAGCCTGGAAAGGATTTTTAAATAAAATCGCAGGACTATCGGTAAAAGAAGTAGAAAATAAGGTATAAAAAGAGGCCAAGTCTCGTTCTTAGAATTTTTAAAGCATTTTTCACCTGCCTTTTCACTGTTTCTTCAGAAATATTCAGTTTTTCAGCAATTTCCCGGTGACTCAACTTCTCGTTCCGGCTCATTTCGAACACGATACGCATTTTCAGTGGGAGGGAGGCGATCTCTTTTTCAATAATAGCACGCAACTGCTTCTCACGGATCAAACCATCAGTCAGTTCAGGCGCAGTATCAATAAAGCTTTGCAGGGAATCAATATACTTCGCTTTAATATTTTCCCGGGAAATATAATTAAGTATGGAATTATGCACACAAGAATAAAGGAAACCACCCAGGTTAGAAATAGAATTCAGCGTTTCCCGTCGCTGCCAGATCATGGTAAAGACTTCCTGCACCACATCGCGGGCTTCCTCACGGTTCTGGAACTTCTTGTAAGCGTGAATGTACAATAAGCTGTTGTAACGGTTAAAGATTTCAGTATAAGCCCCTTTATCACCCGTTTTCAACAAATCTGTAAGTTCATCATCCGAAAGCCCCCTATAGACCGCCATATCAAAGCAAAAACGAATATAGAGAAAATTCATCTATTTTAAAATTCTGGTAACCAGCACCAAAACCGCGCGTATAGCACAGGCATGTCTAGAGTTTACAGAGCCTATCGTAAAACACTTGGTAAGTCGGTTTGCGTATTTCTACTATCCTTAACATGCGGAGCTACCTACGCGCAAAATGTGGGTATAAACAGTACAGGCAATGCGCCAAAAGCCTCAGCGGGATTAGATGTTGATTTTTCTAACAAAGGGATGTTAATTCCAAGGGTACAATTAACAAGCAATACCGATCAAACTACCATAGCTTCACCAACCACTTCTCTCCTGGTATACAACCTTTTGCCGGCTTCCTCAGGAACTACTGCAGTATTTACAGGTTTTTACTTCTGGAGCGGGACAGTATGGACACCCGTTGGTAATTGGGGGACTAGTGGAACCGCCACTGTAAATACAGCAACAGTTGGGATAGGCACCACTTCACCGGATGCCTCTGCTGCCTTAGATATTACTTCGGGATCTAAAGGAATACTGATTCCAAGGGTAGCATTAACGGGAACTGGCGATGTGAATACAATTAATCCAAGAACCAATGGGCTTCTTGTTTATGCTTCAGGAAGTAATGGCGACGTAACACCGGGATTTTATTATTGGAACAATTCTTTGTGGACACGGCTTTCTACTGGGGGAGCGGCGGCTGCTAGTCAATGGACATCAGTCACAACAACGGTTAATAACGTTAGCACTACCAACATCTACAAAAACAATAATGGTAACGTTGGGATTGGAACAACTACCCCAACAGAGCTATTGGAAGTTCGCGGGGATGCAGCATTTGGTACTGACGCCAATAGAACTGTCAAGATTTCCAATGAAAATGATGTGAATTCAATAGATATTTATACCGCTGCAGATAAGCCTTTAAGAATTAGCAATAATGGGCTTAATAATGGTTCCAGTTTACAATTGAAAAGCTCTACCGAGAATCACCTATTCAGTTTTGAAGGTAAAGGAGGATTCAGATATTATTCAAGGAACTCCTCTGCAGAAAAATTCAGGGTAAATGATGCTGGTGATATTTTCTTAACTACAACCGGTGTTAATACAGCAACCAATGCTCTTGGAAATATTAATAGCTTTTATCAGATCAATGCAAAAAACAGCAATGCTGGGGCTGATGCAAGTACCGATATTGTGGCGACTAACGATAACGCCACTGAATCTTATATTAACATGGGTATTAACTCTACAGGAAATGCCAGCGCAGGGGTGTTAGGAGGAGCAAATATGGCCTATTTGCATTGCCTTGGTACAAGCGACTTATCAATAGGGAATAGTGTTACTGGAAAATTTATGCGATTTTTTACCAGTAATGGAACACCAACAGAAAGGATGAGAATAACTCCAACTGGTGAGATAGGCATTGGCGTAACAACAGTAACCTCAGGATACAAGTTAGAGATCGCTGGTGGAACAATGGCTGGTGGTGATATAATGCCCAAAGTAAATAATACGTATGATCTGGGAAGTTCTACCTTAAAATGGAATGATGTATACGCTACCAACGGAGTCTTTCAAACTTCCGACATCAGACTCAAAACTAATATCGCCAATCTTAAATACGGCCTTAAAGAAGTAATGGCACTTCAACCAGTAAGCTATAACTGGAAAGATCAGTCAGATACTAAAAATAAGATTGGTTTAATTGCACAGGATACCAAGAAGATCGTACCCGAAGTAGTAATAGGCGATGAAACAAAAGAAAACCTAGGTATGAACTATGCCGAACTAGTACCTGTATTGATCAACGCCATCAAAGAGCAACAACAGCAAATAAACGATTTGAAGGAAGCTAATACAGCTAGCCTGAAGCAGATCCAGGAACTGAAAGAAAAAATAAAGTAATAAAAGGTCATTTTTATATGTTCCATTAACAGGTAGGGGTTTTTCAGGCTCCTGCCTTTTTTATGATCTGAGAAATTCACAAAAACTGCCGCCCCAAGCATCTTGGAGAGTTTAATAAGGTTTGCATCACATCACATAAGACAAAAATACCTACATTGCAAGGTGTAGTCGATTTATTAGCGGTTTTACGATATCAAAACATCTCAGTTTTTTAATCTCAGGTTCCTATTTGTGATAATGGTACTGGTGCTGGTTTTCTGGTCCAGTTTATCGCAAAGCTATCTGCTATTCCACACCTTTGTAGAGCTTTTCTCTATCATTATTACGTTTGCACTCTTTATCATTACCTGGAATGCCCGTAAAATCATAGAAAATCAGTTCCTTCTATTGGTAGGCATAACTTACCTGTTTATCGGCTCGCTCGATCTCTTACACACCCTTACGTATAAGGGAATGAATATCTTCCCGGGCTCTACGTATTATGCCAATCAGTTTTGGATAGCTACGCGTTTCCTGGAAGCCTCAACCATCCTGCTAGCTTTCCGCTTTCTTAAGAGCAAAAAGAAGCTGAATGCAGACTGGGTCGTCCTGATCTACACGTTTATCCTGGTAGCCATTACATCATCTATCCTTTACTACAAAGTCTTCCCGGAATGTTACATAGAAGGGTATGGACAAACAGACTTTAAAATTTATGGCGAATACGTAGTCATCAGTCTTTTACTTTTAGGTATCTGGCTCCTTTATAAGAATAGATCAGCCTTCGACAAAGAAGTCTGGCCCTTACTGTTATGGTCGCTCATTTTTACCATAATTGGCGAATTCTGCTTCACCCTCTATATCTCCAATTACGGCTTATCCAATCAGATCGGTCACTACTCCAAACTGATCTCCTTCTACCTTATTTATAAAGCCAATATTGAGACAGGCTTTACCCGTCCTACACAGTTACTTTTCAATTCCTTGTCGCAGGACGAAAAGAAGTACCGCAAACTAGCAGAAGACCTCAAAACCATACAGATAGAACTGCAAAATTCTAATGCATCAAAAGATAAACTCTTCTCCATCATCGCTCATGATCTGAAGAACCCATTTGCTTCCATTCTTGCCACTACCGACCTGTTGAAAAAGCGGGTAGATACTATGCCCAAAGATAAACAGCTGCACTTTCTGGATATCATTCATCGCACGGTACGCGAAAGCAATACCTTGCTGTCAAATTTATTGGAATGGGCAAAAATGCAGACAGGCACCCTTGAGGCAGTTCCCGAACAGATCCTTCCAGCCGAGCTTTTGCAAGCGGCCAAAGCATCACTCGAATCCGTAGCATTAGCAAAGGAAATTCAGATCGAGGTAGATATCAGCACTGAAAATCCTGTATTTGCCGACAGGAACATGATCTCAACCGCACTCAGGAACCTTCTGTCTAATGCCATAAAGTTCAGTCCCGCGCATAGTGTCATTCAACTTACTGCTACAGCGTATGCAGATCACGTTAATTTTTCCGTTAACGATAGTGGTGTAGGTATAACTGCCGATGCAATAGCAAGCTTCTTAAACAACGGCCGGCTTGGTTCAATCCAGGGCACTGCCAACGAAAAAGGCACAGGATTAGGTCTAATGCTTAGTAAAGAACTGATTGAAAAAAATAATGGGAAAATGAATATTGAAAGTCAACCAGGCAGAGGCAGCACATTTTCTTTTAACATTCCTGCCTGCAAAATATAAAACACACCTATGAATACATCTAACTTCGATTCTGAATTTTGTGGTTCTCTACCACTGCATTATATCAATACAATTATGCCTTTTGGGGTGGTATTGATCGTTGCTAAAGAAGACCTTCGCATCATTCAGGCAAGTGAAAATGTGCAGGAATATTTGAATGCACCGGTAAAAGTGGTAGTACAATCAGCCTTATCAGACTACTATAAAGATAAAGACGCAAACAGCCTGCGTCAGAAACTGGAAGAGGGTATCAAGACTAAAGGACCCCAGGGTATTTCATTTCACTATTGCGAAATGAACATGCTCGTGCATAATCATCAGGACTTCTATCTGGTTGAACTCGAGTTCAAGCGCGAGCCGGAAGGCCCCCAATTAAATGGCCTGCAGGATGTGCGTGATCTGATGACGGCACTCGAACCAGCCACCACGGTGCAACAGGTTTGCGATGCTGCGGTAGCAGAACTGAAAAGGATATCTCAATTTGATGGAATAATGATGTACAGGTTCGATGCCGATTGGAACGGGACGGTAATATCAGAAAATAAAAGTGCGGGGCTAGAGCCCTATCTTGGCGTAACTTTCCCGGCTTCAGATGTTCCCAGGCAAGCACGCCAGCTTTACCTCAGAAATCCCTATCGTTTAATCCCCGATCGTACCTATAGCCCTGCCAAACTGTATCCCGTAATCAATCCCCTCAGCAAATCCTTTACAGATCTATCATCCTGCCATCTTAGGGGCGTAGCCGACGTTCATCTCGAATATCTCCATAACATGAAAGTGATGGCCTCGATGTCGCTCCGGGTTATTCATAATGATAAATTGTGGGGCTTGATCTCCTGCAACCATACCAGTGCTTACCCTGCAACATTTGAACAATGTTCTATATTTTCTTTACTCTCTGATGTGGTTTCTAACAAGATCTCATCCATCATTAATAAGGAGGAGTATGGGTTTATCGCCCAGCTTCAGAAAGATCGCAACCAGATCATGGAGAGAATATATCAGCCAATCAGCCTTGAAGAGGTCCTTTTTAACCAGGACATATCCATTTCCAATCTCTTCCATGCTACAGGGGCTGTACTTTACACCAATGGAAGCAAGAAAGTGAGTGGACAAGTACCCGAAGCCTTGTTTCTTGACGATCTGTTATTGTGGATCCAGGCGAAGGAAATCGAGCAGGTATTCGCTACGCATAACCTCGTGAATATAATAGAAGAAGCCGCAAAACATAGTGAGATAGCCAGTGGAATGCTCGTGATCCCTTTCGGAACCAGCGCTACTGATTTTATTGTACTATTCAGACCCGAAGTGGTAAAAACAATAGAATGGGGAGGAAACCCTCATCAAGCCATAAATTTTGAGGAAGACGGTAAGGCGTATCATCCCAGAAATTCCTTCAAGGTATGGATGGAGACAGTAAATCAAACATCGCAACCATGGCATGAACAAGAATTGCAGATCGCAGCAACAGTAAGAAGCTTCCTGCTGGAACACCAGTCAAAGAACAAACAGCATAATTAAAGAAGTTTAGTTTTGAATAATAACTTGTATATAGTCGGAATAGGAGCCTCTGCCGGAGGACTGGAAGCTATCCATGAGTTTTTCGACCAGATCCCCCAATTACCCAGGATTGCATTCGTTATCGTGCAGCATTTGTCCTCCGACTATAAAAGTCTTTTGGTAGAATTAGTTTCCAAGCATACGCAGATGAAAGTGGTCGAAGCCACAGACAAGCAGCGGGTAGAGCCAGCCTGCGTGTATGTTATCCCTAATAATAAATTCATCACTGTTAAAAATGGGCACCTTCAATTAGACAGGAAAGACGACAAGGCGCCCAGCACGGCTATCGATAATTTCTTTGTCAGCCTGGCCCGGGAGAAAAAAGAACAAGCCATAGCAGTAGTGCTCTCCGGAACCGGAAATGATGGAACCAAAGGGATCGAGTTGATCAAACATCATGGGGGAATGGTGATGGTTCAGCAACCAGATACTGCAAAGTTTGATGGGATGCCTCTAAATGCAGTAGCCTCCGGTCAGGCAGACCATGTCCTTCCCGTTTCAAAGATGTACGACAAATTGCTGGAATACATTAATGATGAGCCTATCCGGTCACTTGAAAATGGCGACTTTGATGAAGAAGCCATGAATGAAGTGTTCAGACTGGTATTAGAGCATACCCAGCAGGATTTCACCCTGTATAAAACACCCACCATACTTAGGCGACTGGGCAGGCGAATGCTGGCAGCTAATGTATGGCCGGTGTCTGCCTATATCAAAAAGCTCCAGACAGATGAAGAAGAAGTAAAAGCACTTGCCAAGGATTTTCTCATCGGGGTAACCCGCTTCTTCCGCGACGAACAGGCTTTTGAAGTACTAAAGGCCGAGGTGATCCCTAATATCGTTGCAGAAAAGGAACCGGATGACCTGCTCAAAGTCTGGGTATGTGCCTGCAGCACCGGCGAAGAAGTATATTCACTCGCCATCCTGATAGACCAGCACCTTAAAGCTAATAATAATGCCCTTGAAGTAAAGATCTTTGCTTCAGATATCGATGCAACCAGCCTTGAAATAGCCTCAAGGAATTCCTATCCGGAAAGCAGTGTGAAGCATCTACCATCTTCTGTTATTTCCCAGTATTTTGTCAAGGAAGATACCCGTTATGCTGTTATTCCATATATCAGGAAACAAGTGGTATTCGCCCGGCACGACGTTACCAAATCTCCCCCATTCATTAAAGTAGACCTGGTTTCCTGCCGCAATATGCTCATCTATATGAATAGCGTCTTGCAGCAAAAGGTATTGAGTACCTTCCATTTCGCACTCAACACAGGCGGATACCTCTTCCTTGGGCCAAGTGAAACGATCACCCCTATAAAGGAGGGAGTTACTGAAGTGAACAGCAAATGGAAGATCTACAAAAAAACAGGACAGGTAAGTCAGGCCAGCTCATTTTCTTACGAAAAAAAATCTCCTGTAAATCGTCAAAGCACCTTTCTCAGTAAACAGCCTCCAAAGAAAACTCCGGTAGAGCAACTTCAGAACTTCCTGATCGAGCAGTATGGATTTGTAGCGGTGTTTATAGACAGGGCCTTCGACGTAAAAAATACCATCGGCGATTATAAGCGCTTCCTGTCACTACCCGAATTACGTCTGGAGATCAACCTGTTGAAAATGGTGCCTAAAGAGATCTCCTTTCTTCTGAACAACGCCATACGCCTGGTATGGAAGGAACAAAAGCCCAGATCGCTTAAAAAGGTGAGGGTAAAAAGAGATCAGGAGGATGTATATCTGAACATAGATGTTAGTCCCGCCGATCCCGATTCTGAGAATCCTTACACCATGGTAATATTTAGCCAGGTACAGGCTGAAGTAAGCGCTGAGAATATAGTCTTAGACCATAGCGAGAACGAACAGCAGACAGGCTATGTACTCGAGCTCGAAAGCGAACTGGCGGATACCAGGAACAATCTTCAAATGGCAGTAGAGGAAATGGAGACAGCTAATGAGGAACTCCAATCCAGTAATGAAGAGCTCCTTTCAGCAAATGAAGAATTGCAATCGAGTAACGAAGAACTGCAGTCGCTGAACGAGGAGTTACATACACTCAATACCGAGCACCAGCAAAAAATAAAGGAGTTAATTGACCTTAACGACGACTTGAATAATTATTTCAAGAGTGTCGATATCGGGCAGATCTACGTAGATACTAATTCGCGTATCCGGAAATTTAATCCCGCGGCTGTGGACATGGTCAATCTAATTGAAGCCGATATCGGCCGCCCCTTAAGTCATATTTCCAACAATATAAAATACGATAACTTCCTGGATGATATCAAAGCCACGCTGCAGAAAGAGAAGTCCATTGAAAGGGAGATCGAGTTAAGGAATGGTCAGATCTGCCTGATGCGGATACAGCCTTATTTACGACGGGATGGTCAGGCTGACGGCGCGGTGATCACTTTTGTAGATGTAAGTGCCTTAAACGAATTGAACAGCATCCTTTCAGGAGTATTTAAAATAAGCCTGAGCGCTGTACTGGTGTTTAAAGCAGAGAGGAATGAAGCCGGGCAGATCAAAGACTTTGTCTGTCTTACTGCCAATGTGATGGCAGCGAAAGTATTTGGGAAACCAGGTATTTCGCTTACCGGTCTGTCTTTGAAAAAGCAACTAACAGAATTACTGCAAGGCGAGCTGTTTGAGCAATTCAAAGAACTGGTAGAGTCGGGGATCAGTTTGCAAACGGAGTTGTACTTTGAAGGGAAAGGCTGGTTTATTGTGATGGCTTCAAAGATTAATGATGGCTTCGCCGTAACTTATACGGATGTAACAGACAGAAAAAATGGCGAGCAGAACTTAAAGCGCAACTATAACGAACTGATCAGCACCCGCGAGTCGCTGAAGAAACTGAATAATGAGCTGGAAGACCGCATAAGGGAACGTACCCTCAGTCTCAGCATGAGCGAGGAGCGGTTCAACCTGGTCTCCAAAGCAACCAATGATACGGTTTGGGATTGGGACCTGGTGAAGAACGAAGTGTGGCGCAGTAATACGTTCACCCCCATGTTCGGCTATGAACTTACGGAGAGTTGTGGGAACGTTGATTTCTGGTTCGAAAGGATCCACCCTGATGATCGCGAAAGGATAAAGGAGGAGGTATACAGCGCCATCAACGAAGGCGAAACCTCCTGGTCATCCGAATACAGGTTCTTAAGGGCAGACAACGTATATATTGATATCCTGGATCGTGGTAGTATTCAGCATGACCGTCACGGCATACCTTACCGGATGGTAGGTTCGGTGATAGACATTACCAGGATTAAAGAGGCCGAGCAGAAGCGTCTGGAATTACAGGAGTTCGTGTCAAAACAACAGGAAGAGTTTTACCGCATCTTTGTCAATGCGCCAGCCTTGATCTCCATCAGAAGGGGGGAAGGCTTAACGTATGAATTTATAAATAACGCATTCCAGGACTTCTATCCGGGGATAGAGTTTTTGAACCTAAGTACAGAAGAAGCCCATCAAAAGCTTCCCGACACCCAATTGTATCAAGGAGATCAGGAAATATTGGCTACCGGAGAAGCATTATCGGGCCAGGCCTTCCATGTTAAACATTTTGACGGCGAGGGTAATCATATAGCCGATGCCTGGCTGGATTATCTCTTTACACCGGTATTCAACAGTCAAAACGAAGTGGATGGCATCGCATTCTTTGGTTTTGAAGTAACCAATCTGGTAAGGGCGCAACAGGCTACCCGCGATCTGATGCTCAGGAAAGATGAGTTTATGAGTATTGCCAGTCACGAGCTTAAAACACCCATTACAAGTCTCAAGGGAGCACTTCAGATAGGGCAGAGGATGGCTAACCTGGGCAAGCCCAGTACGGTGTTGAAAGAGTACCTGGACAAAGCAATGCGGCAAACAGACAAGGTTACCGTACTGGTTAATGATCTGCTGGACATGACCAAGATCCACTCAGGAAAGATGGAACTGAATGTCGCCAGGTTTGACATCGTACAGATGGTGAAGGAAACAGTCAACGAGTTTTGCTCTAATAGTAGTTCTCACACCGTTTATTTTGATGAAAGTGCCGGGCCGGTATATGTACAGGCAGACCGTCCTCGTTTAGAGCAGGTGGTCACCAATTTTCTCGGTAATGCCGTCAAGTATTCACCAGAAGCAGACAAGATTGTGGTGGAAGTAAAGAATAACAGCAATGAAACAGTAACAGTCTCTGTTCAGGATTATGGCATTGGTATTCCCAGGAATAAGCAGGAGAGAGTATTCGACAGGTATTTCAGAGTACACGAATCCTCATTTAAGTTTGCAGGATTAGGTCTCGGCTTGTTTATCTGCAAAGATATCATAGAAAGACATGGTGGCCAGATTGGACTCGTAAGTGCCGATAAAGAAGGATCAACATTTTGGTTCAGCCTGCCCGTAGAGAAATAGGACAGGCTTCGGTGGCGCCGATGCAGCCTCTATTATACTGACCTAGTCGTAGGGTCCCCCTACGACCACCTCAAAAACCTTCTCCTAACCTTCCTCAAAGCCTTATAAGCAATCGTCCGTGGTGCATACCACAGCGCAGCTTTAACTTTCCTTACCGGCGTGCCTACCTGTTTACGTGTAATAACCCGGTTAACGCCATATTGATCAGAGCCCGAAATCAACAAGCATTCAGGCTTGAAAGAATGGAAGCGGATTTGCGGATAATTAATGTCGAGCACTGCTTTAACTTTCTGATCAGGTCGGCAATATTGCAGCAGAAGCGCATATCGGGGAGAATCAGAAGGATTCTGAGTAGCATGCCAAAGCTTCCCATCAAAGATGAAGAACTGACCATCTGTAATATGCAATTCAACAAGAGTAGCCTCAGGATCTAATTCCTTTGCCAGATCTAAAACCTTACCGGGTGAAGACAGATCTTTTCCCTGCAATTTAAAATCCTCCGGCGTAGCCCCAAAATTTTGAGATCGGGCAATCAAGCTCATCGATTTCCCCGGAATTACATTTTCCAAAGCAACCCAAACCGATAGCCCTTCCCATTGCGCGTGTTCCAGGTCAACATGCCAGGATAAATTCTTCTGGGGAGCTTGTTTAATGATCTGGCAACCAGAAAGCAGGACATCGTCTCCCAGGATTGCCTTAAGTTGTTCTACGATGATGGGGTGACAAGCAATTTCAGCAATAAGGGGATTAACAGTATGCCGGCCTTTCAGCCAGGGTAATAAGCGGTCAGAGAAATTCCCAAACTGATCAATGATTAGCTTAGTCTCTAGTTCGTTCAATAGGCCAAATGGGCCCCAATACCCATTATGATTAGTTTTCATAGCTCATGGTCAAAGGAATGGTTGGTGAGCTAATGTAAGAAAGTTAATGAATAAAATACTATTGAAAGAGTTAAATTTCAATCAGTTAGCACAAGCGTTTTTACAACAAACTTGGTTTTAAGTACTTGGATTTAAGTAATTTTGTAAAAGAAGAATCTGACCTGGTGAGCAATCTGGACAAGTGGATGTTTATGCTTAAACATATGAGTAAGCTGGACAAAATACCGACCATTTTTAACCAGGAGATTTTTAAAAGGATCTTCAAAATATCAGAAGTTTCAAAACTGACAGAGGAGGAACGTATGGAATACGAAGCAAGTCTAAAAGCCCGGTGGGATTACGAGAACGCGATAGCTTATACCGAACAGGTAGCCAGGGAAGAGGAACGCGCCATTGCCGAAGCTAAACTAGCGGCAGAAAGAACCAAAGCTGAAGCTAAACTAGCTAAAGCTGAAGCAGAAAAAGCTAAAGTGGAAGCGGACAAAGAAGAAGCTGTAAAGAAAGAAAGAACTATCGTCTTGGCGGCAATAAGGCAACTTAAGAAAACAGGGATGTCTAACGCTGATATCGCCAAAGAATTAGGCCTTTCAGAAGGCGAAGTTGAAGAAGCATAAATGCCATTTCTGGTCGTAGGGCCACCCTACGACCAGAACCTGCACCAGTCCTGGTCTTAGCGTCTCGCTAAGACCACCTAGCACTAACCCCCCCTTACTCTACCGTCACACTCTTCGCCAAATTCCTTGGCTGATCCACATTACAACCACGCAGTACCGCCCCACCTCCTTGTCACCTTCCGTAACAATAGCGATCACCTGACCTTTTCTCGCTTTAACCTCCTGTATATTACTGATCACCTTCTCGTACGAAGAGTTCTGCGGAGCAATAACCACAACCGGCATCTCCTCCTCGATCAAAGCAATCGGACCATGTTTCATCTCAGCAGCAGGATAACCTTCCGCATGGATATAACTGATCTCTTTCAATTTCAAAGCACCCTCCAGCGCAACCGGGAAACCCGTACCGCGACCAAGGAATAAACAATTGGTAGAACCTTTGAACTTCTCATCAATACTTAAAATATAATCATTCGCCTTCTTTTCCCGGTGTATCTATATTGTGAGCAAGATCATTTTAGAATACCAGCACCATTCATACTTATTAAAATATCAAGGTACCCAGGAAGTATCGCACGTCACCTCGAACCCTTTCTTCTGGTCGTAGGGTCACCCTACGACCAGAAGAAAGCCATCCCTGTTGTCCTGACTGCAGCGTCGCAGTACGACCCTTCACCGGTCCTAATTGATTAACAAATCGCAACAATATGAGCAATCCTAATTATCCCATTAGCACAAAGTTCGTTGATCCCCTTACTGATTTCGGATTCCGCTTCTTTTTCGCTTCAGAACCAAATAAGGATATTCTGATTGAGTTTCTAAACGATTTATTTGATGGGGAAAAACACATTATGGACCTGGAGTATCGCCCTAACGAGCACGATGGGGACGGTCCAGAGGAAAAACGTGTTATTTTCGATTTAAGCTCCCGGGGAAGCAATGGCGAACATTTCCTGATAGAGATGCAGCGAACCCGGCAGGCATTCTTCAAAGACCGAAGTATTTACTACGCATCAAGACTTATTCAAAGACAGCTTCCCAAAGGCAGGGCAAGCAACAATTATGAACTTCCCGAGGTTTACTTCATTGCAATTCTAGAGTTTAAGATGGAAGCCGACAGCGATCAGTATTTTTATGATATCGCCCTATTAGAAAAAAATACAGGAAAGCAATTTTACAACAAGTTGGGATTTAAGTTCTTAGATTTAAGTAATTTTGTAAAAGAGGAATCTGACCTGGTAACCAATCGGGACAAGTGGATGTTTATGCTTAAACATATGAGTAAGCTGGACAAAATACCGACCATTTTTAACCAGGAGATTTTTAAAAGGATCTTCAAAATATCAGAAGTTTCAAAACTGACAGAGGAGGAACGTATGGAATACGAAGCAAGTCTAAAAGCCCGGTGGGATTACGAGAACGCGATAGCTTATACCAAGCAGGTTGCACGGGAGGAAGAACGTACTATATCAGAAGCCAAGCTGGCTAAAGCATTAGAGGAAGAAAGAGCTAAAGCCGAAGCGGAAAAAGCTAAAATACTAAAGGATAGCCAACTAAATACAGCCAGGGAACTGAAAAAGTTAGGCCTTTCTGTACCTGAGATAGCTAAAGCTACGCGCCTTTCTGAAGAAGAAATAAAAGAGGCATAAGAGCAAAAAAAAAACGCCCTTGCTTCAAAGCAAAGGGCGTCTATCATTTAGCTATTTAGCATATTTCTATTTAAAATCAGGAACCTTCGGCGTCGAGGTCTTTATGCATTGCCTACTGCCCAGTTCTGGTCGTAGGGTGACCCTACGACCAGAATCAGCAGCAACAGTCCTGGTCTTAGCGTCCCGCTAAGACCAAGTAGCACCAACCCTTACTCTACCGTCACACTCTTCGCCAAATTCCTTGGCTGATCCACATTACAACCACGCAGCACCGCAATATGGTACGACAGCAATTGCAGCGGAATAGTAGCGATCAGCGGTAAGAAAGCCTCGTTAGCAGCAGGGATCTCGATCGTATAATCCGCCATTTTCTTCACCTCCTTGTCTCCTTCGGTAACGATAGCAATCACCTGACCTTTTCTCGCTTTCACCTCCTGTATATTACTGATCACCTTCTCGTACGAAGAGTTCTGCGGAGCAATCACCACTACCGGCATCTCCTCATCGATCAAAGCAATCGGACCATGTTTCATCTCAGCAGCAGGATAACCCTCGGCATGGATATAACTGATCTCTTTCAATTTCAAAGCACCCTCCAGCGCAACCGGGAAACCCGTACCGCGACCAAGGAATAAACAGTTCGTAGCATCCTTAAACTTCTCGGCAATGCTTAAAATATGCTCATTCGCCTCCAAACATTTCTCTACCAATGCCGGGATCTCTTCCAGCTCCGTCAGCAATTGCACACGCTGCGTTTGGCCCAGCGTACCACGCTTCTCAGCAAGGAACAAAGAAATCAAGGTAAGAACCGTCACCTGGGCAGTGAAAGCCTTGGTAGAAGCAACACCGATCTCAGGACCAGCATGCGTATACGCACCAGCATGCGTAGAACGAGGAATAGAAGAACCCACCACATTGCAAACACCCAAAATGGTAGCACCCTTTTCCTTCGCCAGCTCAATAGCCGCTAAAGTATCCGCAGTTTCGCCCGACTGAGAGATCGCAATCACCACATCCTTTTCAGTGATGATCGGATTACGGTAACGGAATTCAGAAGCATACTCTACCTCAACCGGTACCCGTGCATACTCCTCGATCAAGTATTCAGCAACCAGACCAGCATGCCATGACGTACCACAGGCAATAATGATGATGCGGTCAATGTTCTTCAGCTTATCCGCATATTCATTCAAACCACCCAGCTGTATTTTTCCCTCTTTCGGATAAATGCGGCCTCTCATACAATCACGGATAGACCGCGGCTGCTCATAGATCTCCTTCAACATAAAGCTATCAAAGCCGCCTTTTTCCAGCATTTCCAGCTTAAGCTCCAGTTCCTGGATGTAAGGAGTATCAACAATATTGTCAGTACCCTTAATCACCAGCTCATCCTTTTTAACATAGGCAATCTGGTTATCCTTCAGGTAGATCACGTTTTTGGTGTATTCAATAATAGGAGAGGCGTCTGAAGCGATAAAATACTCACCATCACCAACACCAATCACCATCGGGCTCGCTTTCCTTGCCGCTACCAATACATCCGGTTCATCCTCGCTCATTACCACAATAGCATAAGCACCCACAACCTCCTTCAACGCAATACGAACAGACTCAAACAAGTCTAATTTCTCAGAAGCTTGAATCTCCTCGATCAGATGGATCAGAACCTCAGTATCGGTATCACTGCGGAACTCATGCCCCTTAGCTTGTAAAGCCTCTTTAAGGATAGCATAGTTTTCGATAATTCCGTTATGGATGATAGAAAGCCTTCTATCTCCAGAGCTATGCGGATGCGAGTTACGATCAGAAGGAGCACCATGAGTAGCCCAACGGGTATGACCCATTCCGATAGAACCGGCCTTATCTACATCTGCCGCAAAAGCCTCCAGGTCTGATACCTTACCCGCTTTTTTATACGTTCTTAAACCTTTTTCTTGATTGATAAGAGCGATACCAGCACTGTCATAGCCACGGTATTCTAATCTCTTTAACCCCTTTACAATAATGTCCCAGGCAGGACGATGGCCAATATAGCCAACTATTCCACACATACTTAATTGATAATTATAATATTATTTAGATTGTCTCAGCACCTCTTCATACATAGCAATATACTGCTTCACCAGTTTCTCCTCGTTAAAGTCTTCCCTAATGATTAGAGGAGCTTTCTCCCTGATCTCTTCTATTTTCGAGCGATTGCTATTAATTTTAGAAAGCTGCAAAAGTAAGTTCTCTTTTGTTCTTTCACAAACCCAACCTAATTCCTCTGCCTCTACGTAATCCGCAAGCCCAACGTTACGAGTAAGTAAAACTGAAGTGCCCACACTTAAACATTCTACTACTACATTCGCAAAGTTCTCATCAAAAGAGGGGAGGACCATCACATCATGTTCTGCCATCACCTGGAATTTCTGCTCATTATTCACATGCCCCAGCCAGGTAATTCTTTCTGAAATACCTAACTCTACAGTTATCGATTTTAGTTTACTTACATAAGCTTCCTCACCAGAACCCGCAATATCTAAAACCCAATTAGCCTTAAATTCCTTCAAGCTTTCAAAAAGGAGCTCCAATCCTTTTTTTTCCTCCACACGAGAAATGAATAGAAGATTTAGCTTCTCGTCTGAACCTTTCAGCTTTAACCTTTCAGCTTTAACCTCAGAAGGAATGCGGACAAAATTTGGAATCACAAACACCCCCTTCGGCTTTACCAAACGTTCGATATCCCTTTTTTCCTTTTCGCTAGTTACATGGAAGTAGCTATACTCCAACAAGCCTTTACCCAGGAACTTATGAATATAATCTTTCACTCCTGAATTACGGTTTAAAAAAGAATAACCACTAAGAGTTCCCCGCGGGGATAAGATTACGGGAACCTTTTTCCCTCTTGCTATCCAGCTAGAGAACATAGAAACCAGGTTCCACCAGGCATGTACGTGAATAACTGGGCTCTCAGCCTTTGCTTTCGAAACCTTTAGTTTCGATGAAAGAGCCGAAAGAAGTTGGGGACTAAGGTGTGTATGATCTTTCGTTATTCTAGGATAGTAAGTTACATCAACTCCATCTACCTGAACGCTCTTTCCAAGTTCGACCTCAAGTTCCCCAGACCCGTTTGCTGAAGTTGTAACTACTTCTATTGGAATGCCTTGTTTAGCAATCTCTTCGCTAAGTTTAGATACTGACATGGTGGGACCGCCGTAAATGTAGGCAGGCTTATAGGAAGCGTTAAGTTGAAAAATTTTCAAAACGTATCGTTCTAGATCTTTGTGTAATCAAGTGGGTTGGCTTTCTCAATATAGTTTGTTAACCTCAAGCCAAGCCAGAATATTATCATAGCAATAAACGCCCAAAAAATAGTGTTAGCCATAAATTCCGTTGTCTCACCCCGCCAAACAGTTTGAAAAAAACCATTAAAGAAAATTATTCCCCCAGTCTCATATCCCCCGAATAATCTTTCAGCTTTATTACAAAGTGATTGGGAAAGATAGCCGAAACTGAACATATAAATTATAACTCCTATTATTCCTCCGCTTAAATAAGCATCTACAATGGGACGAGCCTTCGCCGATACCACGGATCGGTTGTCTATAACTCCTGCATCATACACTCGTTGCATAGCAACTTCCTCTGTAATTGGTTTTTCCTTCCAAAGAGCTCTCGGGACTATAGAGATAATAGCATTGGTAATGATGTCAAGGTGATAATACGGAACTGTTTCGGGGGTCGTCTTGACAAATTGAGTGAACATACCTATTTCACTTAGTCTTCCAGTTAAAAAAGTCCAATTGGTCTCTTCAAGGGTATTTTCCTCATCTAAAATAGTTTCAACTGCTTCCTGTCTGGCGTTTTCAGCAGTTGTTTCTCCTGACCAAGCTTGTTTCCGTATTACGATTGCATATGTAGGTGCAAAATAAAATAGCAAAGCGAAAAAGGGAACGGCAATAAGAGAAACCTCTCTTTTATAATGAGGGTATAGAAGGCAAAATAAAATAATAAAATTTACAATCAGAGGTTCTTTGTATCCACTTAAACTAGCTATTGCCAAATTTACAATAAATATAAATCCGCCCCATCCAAGCATTACAAAATGCTTGTTCCGTATACCTTTTACAAAAGTTACTGCACCACAAAAAATTGTAACATTATAAAAGCCCAAAGAAAATTGAAAAAAGCCGGGAGCTTTTTCGAGTATAAAGCTAATAATGAAGCTAATTATTCCAATTCTAATAATCCAATTATCGATTGAAATAATTTTTATTGGAACATAGTCTATTCCTTTGCCTAACGTTTTCTTTTGACCTAGAAGTATACCAGTAACTAGTGCCGCATGTCCTAAAACTGAGAATCTTTGACATTTTGCAACTAATTCCAAGCCTTCATTTATTTGTATTAGATCCATTTTTGCTACCTGATCAAAGTATTTATATCCCATAGCATCAATGAAATAGAAGATGGATGTGCAGCACATAAAGCCGGCGAATATTGCTTGTTGGAGAAATAGAGGCCGCATAATTTGTTTCTCTTTCGGTAGATCCATTAATACGAAGCTATCTTTTGAGAACCAAGTTTGATAAAAAATGAAGAAAGAGCCTAACCAGGCGATTAAGTAGGAGGAGATTGGTGCAGCTTGCAATAGAACAGAAGCGAGCCATGGATAAAATAGACTGAGAATGAATCCCGACTTTAAAGGGTATTTCATTTTTAATTGGATTTTTTTAAATAATTAACGCTCTTAAGTATTCTAAAAACAATTAGCATCATCACCATACTCCAAAAAACACTATTAATTAGAAACTCGGTGGTCTCTCCCCGCCAGAGAAGCTGAAAAAAACCGTTGTAAAAAATAACACAACCTGTTTCGTAGCCAGAGAATAAATTTTCTGACATGTTAGAGAGGGCTTGACTCATAAAGCCAAGAAGTATCATATAAATAAAAACTCCTAGACTACCGGCACTTAGATAAGCATCAACTACTGGACGTGTTTTTGCTGATACTTTTGACTCTAGCTCAACTATTCCAGCATTGTAAACTCTCTCCATCGCCAAAGCTTCTGTTATAGGCTTACCTGGCCATAGGGCTCTAGGAATAATTACAGTAAGCGAATTTTTTAAAATATCCAATCCATAATATGGGATCTCCGTTGGAGTTGAGTATACAAAATCCTTAAACATATCGATTTCACTTAATCTGTACGTAAGGAACATCCAGTTAGTTTCTCGAATTACTTGTGGATCAGAATCAAAGACAGCATCTAACGCTGCTGTTCTAGCGTCTTCGGCCGAAGATTCTCCAAACCACGCTTGTGACCTAACTGTATTTACATAAGTAGGCAATACGTAAAACAAGCATACAAAAATCGGAATTGAAATGGAGAATACTGTTTTTCGGTAATAAGGAAAAAGTAAACAAGTAAGAATAATAAAATTAACAATAATATGCTCTTTATATCCTGTTAAAGTAGAATTAATAAGATTAGCGATGAATAGAGAACCACCAATTATTCCTAAAAAAGGTTTTCTTTGTCTTATTCCCTTTACTAAGACTACTGCACCACTAAAAATAGCAACATTGTATAGTCCAATCGAGAATTGAAATAAGCCAGATATCCTTTCCATCGCAAGGCTTAGGGTAAAGGTAATTAGACATATAGGAACCAGCCAATCCCCTCTGGTCTTTGAATCTACAGCAACAAATTGAGGTCGATTTTTCAAATGCTTTTCTTGCATTATAAGAATACCAGTTACCCAAGATGCATGCGCTAGGACAGATAAGCGCTGACAATATGCAATAAGAGCTAGATTATCATACTCTTGGCGAATATCAATATCCTGAACCTTTTCGAGGTAAATGTAACCGGTTTTGTCTAAAAAATAAAAGGCGGAAGTGCAGCACATAAATCCAGCGAAAATAAATTGCTGAAGAAATAATGGCCTCATTATCTGCTTATAAACAGGGATATCAGGAAGTACGAATCTTGAAGAAGAAGCCCAAGTCTGAAAGAAAATAAAAAATGAACCACCCCATGATATCCAGTAGGATATTATAGGAAAGTCTTTTAAAACCGTTGCCAACAGCCAAGGGATAAATAGACTGAAGATTAGAGATGACTTTAGGCCTTTACTGACCTCCATATATCACTAAGTTTTTTTCAAACACCTCAACCTGACGTTCAAATGACCAAGACTGTACTAATACTCTACTCGACATGCCCATTTTTAATAAGTTGGATTTTGAACGGCAAAGTGTATCTAACTTGTCTTTAAGGTCCATTAGATCGCCCGATTTAAATACCGCCCCGTTTTCTTTATGCACAAGGTCCATAGCGCACCCAACTTTGCTTGAAACTAATACGGCTTTACCTGAGGCCATTGCTTCATTTACAGCTAGCCCCCAAGTTTCGCCTGGCCCTTTTGATGGTAAACAAAATAGATCGGAAACTTGATATACTACGGGCATCATTTGCTGATTTTGAAAATCTAGAAACGAAATTCTACTGTTATTATTTCGGGTACACCACTCATCCGATATTTTCTTAAGTTTTTTTTCGAGAATTCCATTGCCGACAAACAAAAGATGAGTATTAGGTCTGTTGAGCAGCATGAATGCTTGTAGCAGAAGTTCGGGATCTTTCTTAGGCTCTAGCTTGCCGGCAAATAAAATAACAACTTCGTCGTCTTTGATTCCCATTTTTTCTTTAAGAACATAAACCTCTTTGTCCCTTCCAATTTCGAATCGATGGTTATCTATTGCATGTGGTGCAAAGATTAGTTGTTGCTCCTTAATGCCATACCTTAAAAAATATTCCTTATTTGCTGATCCGACAAAAAAAGCTTTATCAATTTTAGAATAAACGAACCGTAAAAATATTTCTCTTAAAACTGCTTTTAGTCCTTTTTGACCATCGATCAGATTAGAGTCTCCTCTAAACCATACTTCCACCTTTCCACAAAAATGCCTTAATACCTTGAGATGCGAGGAGTAGGCCCAGCCAAAGACCAAAATCGCGTGAGGTTCAAACCTTGTTATTTGTTCAATGATAAAAGGATTTTGTATTCCTTTATAATGATGACTACCTGGGTTGGCCGAAGAATTTTCTAAAAATTGATAATCGTAACCCTCAAGTAGGGGTAAGTCCCATTTTACAACCTTTCCAAACCCTGGATCATATTTAGCTTGAGTACTTTTTTCTCCCCAAGTATAAAATACTTTCAAATCGACGCGTTTTGCTAGTAGTGCAAATACTGGAGCATAATACTGGATTGGATGCGTGCTCACTATAGCTAGTCTCTTCATGTGTTTTTTCAACTTTAAAACTTCGATTTCGAAAGTTACTATAGTCTTTTTTGTAAAACTTGTTCAAAAAGTTCAACCTGTTTTTTAGTCATAGTTTTGGCCGAATATTCCTCAAAAACTGCTTTTTTGGGAGGCTTAGCTTGGACTTTCCCTGTAGCTATTAACGTTAGATATGTTTTGATTTCCTCTCTCAAGGTTGCTTCTTCCATTCCAAACGTCAAAGATAAGCCAGTTTCACAATCCTTAATAATCTTTGCTGCACTACTAGCAGGGTGAAAAATACTTATTAAAGGCCGTTCCGCCATTAAATATGGGTAAATCTTCGATGCCGTATATTGAGGATCGTCAGAACCGGGTATAAATAAAACATTCGCTGTTCTCAGAGTATTTAAGGTCTGGTAAAATGATATTCTATCAGTACGTTCCTCAACAAATTGATCAAGATCTAGTTGTTTTGCTAACGGCTTAATCGTTTGTTTACCTTCTCCTGCTGCAGCATAACTTGTACCAATAAAGTACATTTTAAAATCTTTGAATACTTCTGGATGAGTATCGAGACCTTCCTTGAATGCGTTGAAGAATAATTTTACGGCTGGATGCATATCCTTCCCGCCTCGGCCTACATAAACAATTGAAATTTCACCAGGATTTCGTTTAATTGCTGAAGGTAATTCTTTTTCGTGTTTGTTAGCTATCTCAAAGTCTTTTGCAAATGCGCCGAAAGTGATAGTAGAAGAGGGTATATCCTGAATTACGGGATATCTCTTTTTTAAAGTGCTTATATAGGCCTCGGAAACACTTATTAATCCATCTACAGATTTCAGTGCAATCGGCTCGAGAATTTTATTTAAATTATATGCGAACCAATACTTAGGTGGACGTTCGTTCTTCGGTTTGTCTTTGTAATAATCAGAATGCCACGGATCTTGCATATCAATGACATAAGGGATTTTATACTTTTTTTTCCAATATGCACCTAATATACAAACGGGAAATTGAGTTGTAGAAAAATAAATACAATCGAATTTTTTAGTTTCAAGCAGAAAATTAACTTTTTCTTTATAATACCATAACGAACGAATAGCTATGCTCCCAAGTCCAATCTTTGATGTGAGCTTTTTTGAAAAAGCATTAACCGCATGTAATTGTAGATTAAATGGCAGAGCTTCTGTTAAGAACTTATCTTTGTTAAAGTCAGAGTGTCGCTGTTCTACGCTCACGACTTCAACTTCCCATCCAAATTCCTCAAAATACGGCAAGCTCATTCTAACCCTCTGCATATCGGCCGCATTTGAGGGTGGAAAATACGGTGAAATTATCAGTACTCTTCTCAACAGTTTTGAAGTTTAATAAGAATTCTTATTTCAGTTCTTTAAGAAATAATCTTAACCCAATAATTAGTTTCTCACGTAAGCTTAGAGTTGCTTCTTCATTGGCCATGATCTTTACTGGTTCTGATATTTTTTTACTTTCTTTTAAAAACTGCTCACTCTCAGTAAACCAGTGTTTGCCAAGGCCTGCAAAATGGATAATGGTACTTCCATCCACAAACGGCTTAAATTCTTCGAAAGACTGAATTTTATCATTATTAACGAAGATGTTGTACTTGTTATTTATTACTTCTTCAACAGTCCTCTTTTTAAATCCACTTAAGACCCTCACTTGCCTTCCGTCAAATAACATCCTCTTATCCATTTTCCCTGCTAGGCAGGCCCAAGCTGACTGTTCCGACCACCAGTAATCTTTACATTGTAGGAAGTATTGTTTGCTTAGGAAATCAAGATATGAAAAATCGATAGTCGCAGGATCGAAAATTACTAAACCAGCGTTGAAAGCAGGAACCATCTTTTCGTTCCAAACAATTTTCCAATTTGCACGGTACGCTGGAATATCTTCCCTCATGTAACAGATATCAAAATCCCCCTCTGGAAGAACGCATGGCGATGCAACTAACACGTCGGAATCGATCAGAACAATTTTTCCTTTATCTGGTAGTAATATACATGTGTCTAAGATTTTCCTCCAAGTAAGATCGTCTTCTCTCAATTTTTTCAAGGACGGATATTTGTTGAGAGTATTTTCTATCTTTTCCTTGCTTTCTTGAGAATTGAAAACATGAAAACCGAAATCCTCAAGATCTTTTTGGTCTTTTTCCTCTAAGTATGCATCGGGTATCAAATAGTAGGAATCGATATCGACATTCGTTGCGTTTTTCCAGCTTTCGAAGCAAGGCCATACCCAATGTTTACTAAGATTGTAAGACCCACATAATGTTACAAGAGAATATCTCATTTTGACTTTTTTATTTTTTAACTACTAATGCTAAATCTAATAATAGATTTTATTTTTAATTATATTTTTGAGGAGGCCTGGAATCTTATACGTTATTTATAGTTTGGGAACTATTTAATAAGCCGCTTCCACCATCTATTTTCTTTGATTCTGTCTTTGGCCTCCGTCCAGTCTACCAGTTCGTCTACAATGTCGTAGAATCCGTACTGGGAAGTTGGAAACTCACTATTTTGAATCTTATCAAGAAGATCAGGGATCTGTTTATAAAAATCACGGGTTCTATATGGAGGATGTAAGGTAAATAATCCCGGTTCTATACCTAAAAAATCAATTCTTCTAAGTCTATGTTTATCCATGAAATTCCAAATAAGGTGTTCTGGAAGATCTGCGTTAGAGTTTCCCTCCACCAACGCCTTAATTTGATTCCGCAAACTTGGCTTTTGCAAAGTAAGTTTAGCTTTATTGAATATTTCCTTATTCAATAAATAAACTCGTGTGCTCATTCCCTTTAGAGCAAAGGAAAATCTTCCTGTTTTTTCAAGAATTATTTGATCGACTAGTTTTTCTTCAGGATGAGGTGGCCCTGGTAAAGGAGAGACTAGGAAAATGGTATCGGAGCGATGAAACATATCTAAAGCTTCAGCCACCCATGTTTGACTACCGCCCCCCAAAAATATATCTGAATCAATATGAAAGACATATTTTGATGATGCTTTATAGAGTCCAAAGAAATAGGAATAGAAGGGTCCTCCTCTAAAATCTTTATCAGGAATAAGAGAGCCTTCGAAAAATAATTTACTAATTGCTTGTCTAGTTCCAGTACTATAATCTACTATTTCCTTCCTTATATTCGGAGATGTTTTCTGTAAAGTATTAATCAAGTCATTCAATTTCTCTTGATTTTCGTTCCAATTCTCTCCAAAGCGTCCCCTACTTCTCTTTGAATCAATAGTTAAAAGTACTTCATCTACTTGTGTACCTAAAGCAGCAATTTGATGAGGAAGAAGGTATTTAGCATGTTCGTAATCACTCGGAGCTAAACTTATTTGTAATGTGCAATCTAGTGGTGGCCTCATCGTATATTAGACGGAGTTATTGACTATTTTTAATAATTTCTTTTCTTCGATCTCCCAGTTGAATTTTTCGCAGGCAAGTTCAAATGCAACTTGTTTCAGTTTTAAAATATCACTACTTAGGATGGATTGTATTGTGCTTGCTAGAGCTGATGCAGTCATGGAATCAAATGAGAAGATACACTTCTCACTCTGCATTTCCATTATTTCTTTTTGTCCTATGGTTGGACTTATTACTACAGGAAGCCCACCGCAAAGATAGTGAAACAACTTATTGGATGTTGTTAGCAATTTATTTAAAGGTTCCAATGGTTCTAGAGCAAGGCCGATATCGTAATTACACATATCTTTAGTTAGCTTGTCGTTTTCTAATAGTGGATGAACTTTTAAAGAATGTTTTGGTTCCAATTGGCTGTTTAATTCTGCTATGAAACCAGGGACCTCATTCCCTCTTAAATGAATTTCAAGAGGAGTCTCGATTAGGTTAGCCGAACTAATAAGTAATTCCAGTCCTCTTCCAGGCCCAATAGTTTGCGAAAACCAATAAAGCCGTTTTACTAAATGATCTTCAAATCTAGGTAGCACGTCTTCTACGGCAAAAACATTTCTGATTGTGAAAGCTTTCTTTCCTTTATATTCTTGATATAGATGATCTGAAAGTGCGTCAGAGGTAGTAAGGGTATAAATACCTTTATTTAAGGCCATACTTTCTGCAAATTTAAGAAGTTTAATAGGCCTAGACTGACGAGCTGAGGGTAGTAAATCTTCGGAATAAAAATCTTCTATATCAAATGCGACAGGAAAATTCTTCTCTAGTAATTGTGCTCCAACTACGGTTGGTAGTTCTTGGTGCATAATATATAAATCTGCTTTTTCTTTCTTACAAATTTCCGCCAGCCGGGAGGCGCCGTAGCCGAGTGTATATTTTGATTCAATTCCCCATTTCTTTAGGATATAGGAAGCTGCTTTCCTGATTAATCTGTCTGTAAGCGCTCTGTATGATGATAATCTAAGATCGGAATAAAAGGAATACTTTACTGATGTTCCTATCAATAACATGGCGTCTTCTTCAGCTAAATCGTCTGAATAGATCGCAGTTAGAATTTTTACTTCATATCCAGCACGGTCAAGTGCCTTTGCTTCTTTATAGACTCTAGGGTTACGACAAAGGTGAGTATGGCTAACAATTACTATTTTAGACATTTTATCTAGTTTTTATCTTTTTTACAACTTTCCAACCAAGTAAAGCAACTAATGCCTTTGTCTTTCTTCCAGCTGGAAATTTAATTGTAGCGCCGCCAAGCTGTTTAATTTCGTTTTCTGCGATTATTGTTAATTCTGGTAGTCGTGGATAAACCTCGTAGATAAACATTTTCCATATATTTGCATAAGCTCGTCTAAGAGCATTTTCTTCTCCCAGAGTTTCCTTTGTCTTTTCTATGGATATTTTGATTGATTGGAAGTATGAGAAATAGGCTTTATCTGATTTTTTGGACGAAAGACCTCCAATTCCTGACCTATAATAAAATGTGCTATCGTTATTGTAGATAATATTTTTGCTATTACAGAAAATACGAGTAAAAAATTCAAAGTCATCATTAAGGCTTAGATCTTCATTCCATCCTCCAGATACTTCAATGATTTTTCTAGGAATAAGTAGTCGTCCTGGCGGCGTAGTATGTGACACGTCAGTCCAATGTTCTAGAACCCATTGATGAAAACTCAAATTTCTTTTTACTATAAAAAGATCCTCTTTATAGGTATTCAAATCGTTATCGTAAAACCTGCCCCATTTTGAAATTACGACTGAATCGGTAGAATATTTTAGAGCAGAAAGTTGCTCGCTAACATAATGTGGATTTACGAGATCATCTGAATCGAAAAAAACAACAAAATCTCCCTTACTTAAATTGTAAGCTTGATTTCTAGCGGCGGAAGCTCCTTTTTTTAAAGATTTCTCTAATACAATTCTATCGTGATATACTTTTTTATATGAGTCAATAACCGAAAAGCTATTATCGGTTGAGTGATCATCTATTACAACAATTTCAATATTCCTATAACTTTGTTTTAGCAGGCATTCAATTGTTTCTCCAACAAATCGCTCAGTGTTATGGCAAGGAATGCAAAATGAAACTAAAGGTGTGCTTATACCCCTGCTACTCTTTTCCATGCAACTTTAAAATAATGTTCTTTCGACAAATCTACATAATGATGCAAGCAGCCTTCCCCATCCTCAACTTGTTCCTTAGAGGGGTTAACAATATAAGAAGCTCTTGAAAGAGTCGTACTTGGTTGATCTCCAATTAGCATAGCCGAAAGTGCCTGTTCAAGATAGTAAGACGTTCCTTCCCTTTCTTCAAGAACCTTACTCCACATTTCTAGTTTGTCCCAATCGATAGTGCTGCTTCTAAGGCCTATTACCCCTACATTTAAAAGATCATACAGTTTAGCTCCTGTCAATTCACTCATCAAAGCTCTCGAGTATCCGTAGGACTCTTCACAATCAAGCATAAAGATTGGTTGTTTTGGTTGATTAATCCACTCAATAAATTCTTTCGGCTCACTCCAAAAGAGCATGTCTGAATCAATCACTATCTTCCATTCATGCTGACTAGAAGTGTGTATGTCTGTTAACTTCTTTATGTGTGGATACTCATGTCTCTTCTTATGTAAGTACGAATATTTCTCCATTGGAATCTTAGCCTCAATATTCATGGCAATTTCGTCTGCAAGAATGATACGGGAACCTGGAATTTGTCGCCTTACGCGATCAATTAGAGCTTTGTCGAAAGATCCATCATCAACAAGGACAAAGTGAAACTTTTGGGTGCTGCATTTACGAAGTGAATAAATACAAAACAAAGTTTGATATAAATACTTCTTCCCGGTAAGAAAATAGACCGGTAACCCCATCTCATCGCTTAGAATTGGAGCAAGGTTTTCTGAAAACTTCTCCATGTGTTGTTGTGATAACAACATCTTCTTGTAGTTGAAATAGCCCCCAAAGCGGTTGTAAAGTTTTAGTTTGGATTTAGCATCCCTATAAAAGATATCAAGTAGTCTTTGTATCAATTCGATTTTTATTAGAAGAATGATTTTAAGTAAGGGATTACTGTAAATATTCTTTGTAAATACTTGTTTTCTCTATTCAACTTGTCCCAGTTCTTGATAGGACCGTAAACGTTCCATTGCCTTTCGTGATCCTCTTTCCACTTCTCTTTCATTTTTTCATCACTGCTGTAAGTTTTAGCTTCATCATGGACTCTAGCTATAGAAAGAAATTCGTGTATATATTTCTTTTTTACCCCTTTTGCTATTCGCATCCATAGTTCAAAATCCATTGTACAATTTAGCTCTTCCCAAATGGGTTGATGAATAGATGAACTCCAAAAGACAGAAGGTTGTGCTAGCCCTGGAATGCTTAGGTACCTGTCTAAAATTATTGGACTGATAGAAGGGTATAACTTTTCGTTTTTAAGGTTGTAACTATCGCCATAAATAAACTGTGCACCAGTTTCCATAAAAGTTTTAGCTACTTTTTTGAGAGCCCCCTCTGTAAAATAATCATCGCTATTTAACCAACACAGTATTTCTCCTGATGCTAGACTAAAACCTTTGTTAATTGCGTGACTTTGCCCCCTATCTTTTTCACTTCTCGCGAAGCTGACAAAATTCCTGTACTTGTTAATAACTTCGCTCGTTTCATCATTACTACCCCCGTCAAAAATAATATATTCCAGATTAGGATAATTTTGTAATAGAATACTCCTTATAGTTTCTTCAAAATACTTTCCTTGGTTATATGATGGTGATACTACAGTAATTTTCGGCCAACGTATTGTAGATGAGTAATCACTCGGTAGAACTTCTTCACTCCAAGGCCATCCTCTTTTAGTAGTCTTAGGAAGAAGTGAAAGAAGGCCAGTCTCACAACTTTTTACTGTTAACAGTGGCCATTTTATATCATTACCAATTATGTCTTTTTTATATTGCTCGTAAGAGGGTAGGGGGGGATTCTTCATCTAATTTTGTTTTATTGATTTAGCTGGTACTCCAGCAACTATATCTCCATCACGCACATCTCGATTAACCAATGCTCCAGCTCCAATAATAGCATTATTGCCGATACTGACACCGGGCAAGATTATTGCATGGCTGCCTATCCAAACATTTGACCCTATCAAAACTTTCTTACTGATTGTTTTCTCGTTATATAGGCCTGTATTTTTATCATGAGTCAAAGTTGTAATTGAAACGTGTGACGCCACCATAGAATTTTCTCCTATTTCAAGTCCCCCGTTTCCCCAAATATGAACAAAGGAGTTTATAACGACATTGTTATTTAACTTCACATGCTCTCCTCCATGAATCACTAGGGGATGATGTAGAGACACATTTGAACCACAAAATGCAAGTTTGGATTTAATTTCTTCGCTTTTGAACTTCAGATATTTGAAGTAGATAAAATAGTATAACTTCTTAATAATAGAACTCATATATTCGCTTATAGATTTCCTTATTGATGAGATTATGTTACCAAAAAAAGTTTTTCTAACATATTAAAGCCTTTAAAAGGAAGGTAACTTATTTAAAACTGAACGGGAGAGGTTGTCATGCAATTACAGTTCCGATAGTCCCTTAAATGTTCCACAGGTTCCCTTCCACTTAATATAGTTAACTTCATTTACCCAAGCTTTATCTGTTATCCAAGCTTTCGCAATCCTTAAGGGCAAAGTCCATCTAGGGATTTTTTTCCAGGGATTTATGTTATGACTATTAAGAAGTTTTACCCAAGAAATGTTAGTATCATGAACAAGTCTTGCTAAGTATTGTACCTCCATCCGTTCTTTTGGAATAATATGTTGTAATGAAATTGAGGGGACATAGGCTGTTTTCCAACCTGATTTAAGAATCTCTATAACAATATCATTGTCACCTCCAGAACTTAATGAAGAACCTTTTCTATCTGTAATTCTACTAACTCCCGATTTAACTTTATCAACATAACTTTTCAACGCATCTTTTCTAATAATCATACCCGCTCCAATAGGAGCTGAGTCTGGATACTTGTTATTCCATTCTTCAAAAATAATGTCATTGCCCAAGTCTCTTAGAGCTAAGTTTCCGAAGAAATTCTCCAACCAAAAGGGAGATTCCACCTCAAACATAGGGATTGACTTGCCTCCAACTGCACCTAATCCAGCATTGTTTTCAAGATTTTTGAGGGCCTCTTGCAGATAATTTGCATCCAAAATGTTATCGTCATCTACCATTACAATAATTTCACTTTTGCTTTCTTCAAAGCCTTTAAGCCGAGCGTACGTTAATCCTGGTTTCGGCTCTCTCACTAGGTGAGCGTTCAAATGCCAGCTCAAATCAATCTCTTCCCAAAAAGAGTTACTAGAGTTGTTATCAACAATAATAAGTTCCCATTCGCTTTTTGGTAGCGATTGAAGTTGTAATGCATCAAGCGTTTTACTTAAACGGTGGATATTTGGATTATAAGTTGGAATTATGACTGATATTCTCATCTGTACTTAATAACTTTTGCAGGATTTCCAACTACAATTGCGAACTCAGGAACATCTCTGGTGACAACACTGCCTGCTCCAATAATAGCTCCTCTCCCTATATTTATACCACCTAATATCGAACAGTTGGCACCAATCCATACGTCATCGCCTATGGTAACAGGAAGTAAAATGTCAGGCTGAGATCTAATGATTAGTTCTCTGTTAGGAACAGTGTGATTCGAAGACACAATACAAGTATGCATAGCGATAAGAACGTTTTCCCCAATTGTCACCTTTCCATGTCCGTATATTATTGTATACTCTCCAAGAAAAGTATTTCTTCCTATTTTTATATTTCCTCCATAAGCATTTAACACCACCCCCTTAGATAATTCAGATCGTCGGTTAATAATGATGTGTCCTTTTCTGCCATTAAGGAATCCTCGAGACAAACAACAAAAGGGAGAAATTTTTACTTCAGGCTCTACAACAATTCCCCGCCATCTATAAAACATGGTGTATAGTAATGATATAATCTTTAACATAGAAAATCTTTTATTAACTCGGTTAAGGTAGCTAATCCTCTGTCTTTATTAAATTCGTCGTTGAAATCAATAAATGTTACATGATGTTTTAAATTGCAAATGGAAGATAATCTTGAATAACAGGGAATGAAGTTAGACTCTAGTGGAAAAAGCTCAAGTACCTTTGTTCCTGCTTCTGAAAATATAATATTACATAAGCCAGCGCCATGAGGTGCTATAATATGACTGGCTTCAGAGATAACTTTTATCGCATCTGAATCACTCACCGATGACAGATCTATTTTTTTTATGGAAGGGAAAAAATTCAATACCTTATCTTCCCATCTTAAATTCCTTAACTTAACATTATTTCTTGTTATCCAAATAATTGAAGAGCTTTCCAATCGACTACTAGGTTGAACTTTTAGTAAGTTCCTCAAAGCAGTTACGCACCAAGGACTTATCTGCTGATCATTGACTAACCGATTAGTAAAAAGAAGTTGATCAAATTGTATGTGGTCGGTGTTTTCTAACCAGATTATTTTTTTTAGATCAACCTCAGCTCTGATTAACCATTTTTCTTTCCAAACTGTAGCTGGTCCATTCAAAACTATGTAATCAATAACATTTAGTAATTCCTTTAAGAAATAGAGCTTTGGTAGCATTTCATAAAAAAAATGATAAAAGCCCCCGTCTGCTCCTAAGCTAATACAGGATACCGCCGTTCCACATAGATATTTTTTTGTTGGAAACTTTAAAATGTTTGTATAGGGGGATTTGTCTAATGGAGTTACCCATTCTTCTGCTGATTCATTTATATAGGTTCGAGATTCAGGACTATAAATGACTCCTAAAGGTCCTAAAATACAACCATTTTCAACACTGTAAAGATTTCTATCTGGCTCACGAAAAATTCCTTTATACTTAAATCTTGGCTTTCCTCCAAGACGCTTTTCCTCTGTGCCTTGCGGTAAAGTAAAACTGCAATCGTAGCAATATGGGTTACCGGCTTCCTTTTTTAAAATAGATGTAAGACTTTCTGCTATTTCAACGGGATTGTTAGGGTTTGTATACGCGGATATTGCGGATAAGCTTCCCACCTTATATGGGTTCCCAGTTAAGAACCTAATGAGGTACACCCTTACTTTGCGAAAAAACGAAGTTATTAATGAATTCACTATTTAAAAAGAAAATTTTTAATTAATGGTTGAAATTTCATTTCAAATATGTACGATAGTACAAATGTTAATAAAACCCAAATTAAAGTGGTAAAAGCAAATGTAGATAGACCTTCTCCTAACCAAAAATGAATATTCAAGTAATAAGCTATTGGAAAGTGTAATACATAAATAGCATAAGAAATCCTTCCAACGTACGAAAGCTTTTGAAAGATTGATATTTTTGTTTTAATAAAAAATAATATAATTGCTAAGAAGAGGTATACTGTTCCCCAAAACCATATTTGTTTTTCAAAAATATTATGTTTGAAATAAACTAATAGAGAAATATGAATACTAGGTATAATATAACAAACAGCTTTCAATTGCATTAAATATTTAAATTCTCTTCTAGTAATTATAAGGAATATAAAGACACATATTGGTAAGTAAAATATGTCAGATAAAGGTATCTTAAGATCGTTATTGAAAGGAATATGAAGAAGGTTTAAATAGAAACTGCCAGAGTTTAGAGAATAAGTAGCTAACAGAATAAACAAATGACTTAATATTTGTTCCTTTCCCACTCCTTTAGTCATAGTTGGCTTTAAATTCCATGCGATGCTTAAACCGACAAGCCAGAACGTGCTGCCAACAAGTAAAGAAGAACATTTATTGTAACCAGCAACGAATGCAAATATAGAAAGAATAAGCAAGGTAAACGCTATTAATAATGGGTGAATAGCTTTATAGCGCCATATAATAATAAAAAGCAAATAGTAAATAACCTCATAACTGAGACTCCAAAGTACAACATTACTTTTCACTGTTTCCACTGCCAAATCTTGCACAAAAAAGAGGTGTCCAACAAACTGCAACAGTGTGAATTTCTGGTCGCCAAATAAAATTGCTAATAATATAGAGCTCAAATAAATTGGATAGAGCCGAGCAAATCTTTTTTTGCTATAAAGAACCACAGCAGGGTATGAAAAAATGCTGTTCTGATATGTGATTCCAATTACATAACCTGAAAGAATAAAAAAAATAAGTACAGCTACACTTGCGAAGTGAAACTGCTCGAAGAAGTTAGAAAATGGAATTGACTTTGATTGAAAGAAGTTGAATGTGAAGAGATGGGCATAACAAACGGTTAATGCACAAAGTCCTCTTAAACCTTCTAAATTAAAGTCATGTTTCGCCCTCAAATGATTTATATTATTCACGATTTTTTCTAAATGCTATTCGCAGTTGTAGTACCCTTAATTCTATACGCAGCCAGGCCGGCAGTTTATGAAATAGCTTCCAAATTGAAGTTTGTTTATCTGGAACTGATACTCCACATTGTTCGCTTAAAAGAAATGCTTCCTTCGATTTTTTAAAGTCCTGTAATAGTGCTAGTTGAAATGCTGCTTTTTGTGCCTCATACCCTATCACTTGCAGATTTATCTGGGACCGATGTTTATTGAAGTAATCTCGTAGTAAATTTACTCTAGTTATCCAAGCTTTTCTCTGGTTTGAACTTAGTGTATTATCTCCTCTTACAGCGAAAGATAAAACTTCTTCTATAACATGAAACTTGGAGTTGTTTAATGCTAATCTAACATGAAGATCAGCGTCTTCCCAAAGTTTAATGTTACTATTAAACCCATTTATGTTGTTAAATGCCAATTTTTTATATAATCCATTAATTCCTCCAATTGGATGAGATATTGTATAATTAATTGCATCAAGATTTATTAACCGATTGCTGTACTTCCAACTAATCAAAGTCTTCTGTTTAGAATTATCAAGCCAATCAACGTTGCAAAGTATAACATCCACTTCCTTTTCTTCTGCAATTTGAGAGGTTTTTAACAGATAATCTGGATGCAGAAAATCATCGATATCATGAAAGTGGAAATAAGTACAATTAGTTGCGTTAGCAAGAGCATTTCTAGCAAAAGAAGGTCCTTCGTTTCTAATCCCCTTCAGTACTTTGTAGCCAGCATTTTCCAAAAGTTGGACAGTATTGTCCGTACTGTAGTCATCAAAGAAAATCACTTCATCAAAACGTTTTGTTTGATTCTCAATTGTTGCCACGAAATCATTTACATACCGGGAAGCATTATAGCACGGAACTAATAATCCATACTGAAACTTCGTTACTGACGACAGATGTGCCTTAAAATCTAAATCTTCCATTGAACGGGGATGAAAATATTACCTGCACGATTATCGAAAGGGCCGCCATAGTGGAAGTTAGACTCAACATTGAGCAGTGTATTCGAATCAATCCAATCTAGGAAATTGCGATGCTCATCAAAGATCCCAGCGGAAACTTTATATGATCCAGGTTTTAAGGGGTTTTGCAAGCTGAAACTCACACTGCCATTCCTCTGAGTTTCATCAATTAACGTGAACGCTCCCGAATCTTTTTGAAAAAAGGAGAGTACAGCTTGCTCTTCATTATCATAGATGATTACAAAAAATTCAAGTTTTCTCTTACCTATGTTGTTAATTTCAAATGGAATAGTAATCGTTATATCTTCAAAAATATTTGCGTAGGTTTCACAGGAATCATTGATGAGTATATTAGAAATCTGAACTTCTCCATTACCTTTAAGTCTTTTAATGTCTTCTGGCGATGTGACTTTTGTATTACTTACATATTTTTCAATTGCGTCATTCACGTCACCTTGAAATGCTAGTCCTCCGTTTTTTAGTAGAATTCCTTTTTGACATAAAGCTTTTATGCTAGCCATATTATGGCTTACAAAGAGAACAGTTCTTCCTTCCCCTTGACTTACTTCACTCATCTTTCCAAGGCATTTGCTTTGAAACTCGGCATCCCCCACAGCTAAAACTTCATCCACAATAAGTATCTCAGATTCTAGATGAGCTGCAACTGCAAAAGCTAGACGTACATACATTCCAGATGAGTATCGTTTTACAGGTGTATCAACGTAACGGTCAACGCCCGCAAAATCAACGATCGCGTCGAAATGTCTTGAAATTTCCGCTTTTCTCATTCCAAGAATAGCTCCGTTAAGATATATATTTTCTCTTCCTGTTAGTTCAGGATGAAAACCGGTTCCGACTTCAAGTAAACTTGCAATTCTTCCTTTAACTTTTACAGAACCAGTTGTAGGCGTAGTTACCCTACTAAGAACCTTCAAAAGTGTACTCTTCCCTGCACCATTTCTTCCTATTACACCAATAGCATCACCTTGGTTTATTTCAAAATCCAAGTCCTTTAAACTCCAGACAATATCACTCGTTCCTTTACTTGTACGGTCATTAGTTTCCCCAATTTTAAGGAAGGGATCTTCTTTTCCTCTTAATTTTGCCCACCAGCGCTCAATGTCTCTTGATATTGTCCCTGTGCTAAACTCCCCAAGTTGATATGCTTTACTCAGGTTTTCTGCTTTTATAGCAATCTTACTCATTTTTAAATTTTATGAACTCTTATGAGATAATTATCAATAATTTATTAGACCGTATCAACAAAAGTTTTCTCTACTCTATTAAAAACAATAAGACCTAAAAGAAAAACTACTAAACTAGTTGTAAGACTAAATAGAAAGGCTCCTGGATAAAAATGCCCCGAGCCTATGAAACCATATCTAAAGGTTTCAACAAGGCCAGATAATGGATTTAGAGCAATTAGATCACGATACTTTTCTGGTGCTTCTGATAATGGATAAATTACAGGAGTGGCATACATAAGTAGCTGTACCCCGAAACTAACGAGGAAAGCAAGGTCTCTATATTTTGTGGTCATTGCCGTAATAATGAGTCCTAAGCCTAGTCCTAATAATGCCATCGATAACATAATCACTGGAAACAAAATAATGAATCCATTTGGTTGAATATTATTACCTATTACCATGTAATATACAAGAAGTAAGATAAAGAGTAAAAATTGCACTCCAAAGCGAACCAGATTGGATAATACAATGCTTAAAGGCATTATTAGTCTTGGAAAGTACACCTTGCCAAAAATGTTGGCATTATCCCTGAATACAGTACTAGTTTTCGTAAGACAATCTGCAAAATAATTCCAAGCGACTGTACCAGCCATATAAAATAATGGCGCGGGAGCTCCCTCGGTACTTATACCAGCTAGATTGCTAAAAATAAAGGTAAAAATAATAGTTGTGAAGACAGGTTGAATGAAGAACCACAACGGACCGAAAATAGTCTGCTTATAGAAAGAAACGAAATCCCTTCTTACTAGAAGTCCCAGAAGATCTCGATAGTTCCAGACGTCTTTCAAATGTAAATTGAATAGGCTAGCTTGGGGTTTTATTTCCAAGTCCCATTTTTCATCAGATATTTTTTCTGCTGTTTTTTGCATGAATTGATAGAAAGTATTTTATAATAATTTAAGTGGTAAAAAGCTTATGTTCCTCCAACAATGATGATTTTAAACGGTCTTTATAAACTGTGTAGTTGAAACTATTAATGGCCAAATGTTGCTGCGTCCGAGGATGAGGTGGATTGCGGAATACGGTGGCTATTGCTTGCCTAATATCATTTTTGTCAAAAGGTTCAACAAGCGGACCTAGCTTGCCATCTAGTAATGCATCTACACTCCCATCCTTATTCCCAGCGATAACTGGCATACCAGAAGCCGCCGCTTCAATGAATACAATACCGAACCCTTCTTTCACTGAAGGCATAATGAAGAGGTCACCAAGGAGAAAGTGATCTGCTAGCTCCTCATCCTTTACAAATCCTGCTAAAACAACCTGGTCTTGCAAGCCTTCTTGTTCTACAATAGAGCTAATTCGCTGAAACTCCAATTCATCGTATTTACCTAAAAGAATGTACTTAATCTTAAAATCTTTTTTTAGCTCAGAAAGAGACTCTATTACAGTATCGTAGCCTTTATATTTTTCAGTAGAAACTAAGCGGCATAAGGTTATCATCACCTTTTCATCGGGTTTAATACCGTACCTTTTTTGAAGATATTCGGGCTTCTCGAAGGTTGTTGCAGGAACATAAAATGGATCCAGGCAGTTATTTAAAACGTTTATCTTATTCTTTATTGCCGGATAAGTATCACCGATTCGTTTCTTTGTATATTTTGATACTGCTAAAATTCTATAACATGCTTTTAATAATTTAGCTTGAACCTTATTAAGGGGTGCCCAAATCTCTATACCATGAGCAACAAGGAAGATTTTAACAGAAGGGTTAATCAATTTAATTAATAGCGCTGGAAGGGCCAGATTAATGTGGGTTAGAATAAGGAATTTAGCGTTTCTCCCTTCCTTAATAGCCCCCCATATAAATCTAAATGTGTCTTTACCGAAGCCTTTGTAAAATTCAGATGGACAATAGCGTGTGTCATGACCAGTATCATACATACTCAAATTCATAATACTACCTCCAAGTTCTTTTGCAATATCATATCCTGCTTTTGCAAGGATACGACTTACTTTTTCAACTCCGCCCATATGGGAAAAGGCGACCAGATTTAAGATTAAGATCTTCACGACCTGCTGAATGTTAAAGTTAAATAATAAGCCCAAACCTTCGACCAATGAATCGTTCCCTGTTCAAAGCCGTTCCATAAGCCTTCTCCTGCCTTCGTTACTTTTACAGCTTCTTTTATTTGACCCATTTTCCCGAACCATGTCTGGAATGGAAAAGAAAATCCCATTTTCTTCCGGTTCCATATTTTCTCCGGCAGAACGTCTTTAAATGAATCAATTAACAACTGTTTTGGTAGCCCTTTATGCTTATAAAGGAGCTTAGGGTCTATAGAATAGACTGTATCTACAAAATCCTGATCCAGAAAAGGAACACGTAATTCAAGCGCATGTTGCATGCTCATAAAATCAGAGTCTTTCAATAGCTGGTTTTGCATGTAGTAGTTAAGTTCAAGCCAAGTGGCAGCTTCTTCTTTTTGAAGGTCGTCTTCCATTGGTTGAAATTTTAATGAACCAATTCTCCTTACGACATCTGTTACTGATATGTTACAAAGAGATGCAGCTTGTTCCGGTGTACAAAGCCCTCTCATTGTTAAATATAATCCAACTGGCCCCTGAATCCGCAACCATTCAAGCCTGCGAAGAGGGGCGGAGGGAAGTGAGCGCGCCATACTGAGAGCAAAAGATGGAAGATGTTTTAACAGGTATAATTGCTCCATCCGATGAAATGATGGATAACCTCCAAACAGCTCATCGCTTCCCAAACCTGAAAGTACAGCTTTTAAACCGTTATCATGTGCACATTTAGAAATAAACCAAGAATTTATTCCATCGTCGCTAGGCTGATCGTAAGCAGCGATGATAGCATCTAAGTTGTTTTCTAAGTCAGATTTACCAACGGTGTAGTTTTTGTGTTTGCAGTTGACTTTTTCTATTATAGCTTGCTGGTACTCCCTTTCGGAAAAATCTTGTTCAGAGAAGGTAACGGATAGTGTGTGTAGCTGATCTTTTAATTGACCTGCTGCGAGAAGGGTTAATAAACTTGAATCTATTCCCCCACTAAGAAACAATCCTACGGGCGCATCCGAGATCAAGTGCCGATCTACTGCTGCCTGCAATTTCTCTCTTATCGCACTTTCAGCTTCTGCTTTAGTTTTAATTTTTACCTGAGAGAAACCAAGCTTTCGAAATTTTTCTCTTTTAACTATTGATCTTGATGAAAGATCGTACTGTAAATAGCTCCCTTTTTCTAAAGATCTAATATTTTTAAGTGTTGTATAGGGTTCCGGAATATGCCCAAAGGTTAGTAGTAGAAGTTTCCAATCCGGGTTCTCCTCCCATCCGCTATCAATATTTAGAAATGCCTTTACTTCAGAAGTAAAAATTAGTTCCCCAGTTCCTGTTTCATTGTAATAATATAATGGCTTAATTCCTGCAGAATCTCGTACCAAGAATACTTGCTGCTTTCTTATGTCATAGATGGCAAATGCAAACATCCCGTTAAATCGCGCAAACGCTAAAGTTCCCCATTCTAAATAGCTAGCTAATATGACTTCTGTGTCAGAGTTGCTTTTGAACTGATAGCCCTTACTTAATAACTCATTCTTCAATTCCAGGAAATTGTAAACTTCTCCGTTAAACACGATATAGCACTGAGCTTTCGAATCAGTCATTGGCTGGTGTCCTAAGGAGGTCAAGTCAAGGAAGGAAAGCCTACGGTGTCCAAATGCAACATTTCCTTGTTCAGAGATGAATATACCTTCATCATCAGGTCCTCCGTGTTGCATAGAATCGCACATAGATTTAACCTTTTCATAAAGCTCGGGAGCTTCTTTTTCTCCCGAAATAATTCCTGCAATTCTACACATATTCGTTTGCCAATGTTGTATTAGTTTTTAAGGCCCTTCTCGTAAATATGCTTAAATTGCTTGTCTAAAAGCTCCGATCTTAGATCAAATCTTGCCGTTAGAATTGCTTTAAGCAGTCTTGTTCTTTCAATTTTACAGAATGAGTACATCAAGCGTAACCTAGAATAACTTAAAATTACTCGTCTTACTAAGATGATTAAACCACATATACCTTATCTGAATATCCTCATTACAGAATGCAGAATATTGTTTTGCTAAACTCATTATTTGGTATTCAAAAGTAAGTAAGCTTTTTAATGTTTTGGGACTTTTTTTGATAATTCTATAATTCTGTAAAAAAGAAAGCGAAGAAATCATCTCCGCTTTCTTAGGTTCTTAAAGACTAGCGATTAAGGTTGTAAAATTATTAGTCTTTCTTCCAAAACTGCCACCATGTAGGTTTTTTGCTATCTGTGTAATAGCCACTGCCACTATAAGTATTATTGTAATCTGAATAGTAGTACTGAGTGTAATTCCCATAGTAAGTCGTTTGATAATAGTTCCCATAGAGCATGTCATCTCCAAAAGCATTCAACACGATAACTACGTTATTCAAGTGATATTCGCTTGATAGTTTATCTGGAATTGTGGCTGCGTTGAATCGAGAGGTTCCAGACCTAATTACAAATATGTTAATATCTGAATTGCGGATTAGAGGGATTGAATCAGAAACTAATCCAACAGGAGCTGTGTCTAACAAAATGTAGTCGTACTTTTCCGATAGTTCTACTAATAGTTCCCGCATTAAATTAGAATGTAAAAGTTCGGAAGGATTTGGTGGAACTGGACCAGAAGGAATGAAATCTAAAGTTTCTAGACTGGTTTTATGAATAATAGCATCTAGATTAGATTGTCTGGATAAATATGAACTCAGGCCTTTTTTATTTTCAATGTTAAATGTTCTATGTAGTTTTGATCTTCTTAAATCTGCTCCAACCAATACAACTTTTTTGTCAATCAAAGCAAGAGTACTGGCTAGATTAACCGAGACGAAAGATTTTCCTTCTCCTGCAACTTCAGACGTCACGCAAATAACTTTGGAATTTTTCTCTGATGCAAGGAAGCTTAAGTTTGTCCGAACTGATCTTACCGATTCTGCAAATGATGACTTCGGCTGTTGAAGGGATAGTGCTTGTCTATTATCTTCATCAATGAAACCTGGAAATTTTCTTATGACTCCAATAATCGGAGTCGCTGTATAGGTCATGACTGTATCACGGTCATAGATATAGGGATTTAAGACCCGAACCAAAAAGATAAGCCCGATTCCCAGCACGAAGCCTGCTAAAATAGCATTTGTATAAACCTTACTTGGGACAGGCGAAATGACCGATGCCCCTGTTGCAAAATCTACAATAGTTGCGCCAGGTACTACAGCTGCTCTAGTAATTTGAGCTTCTAACCTTTTTTCTGACAAGTACGAAAAGACCTTTTGATTTATATCAAATTCAGATTGTAATTTTGCAAAATCACGTTCAGCGCTAGGGATATTATTAAGTTCTTGCTGAACCGCCGAAATTTGGCTGTCTATGTACCTTTGCGTCTTCTGATTTCTTTCCCGTAGTAGGCGAATATTATTAACAATAGCTTGCTTAATTTCATCAATTTGTTTGTCAAGCTGCTGAATAGGGGCAGATGTTTCGTTAAATTGAACTAACTTCTTATCTCTTTCAACAATTAAAAGATTTAGCTGTCCAACTAAACCCGAAAGTAAACCACCTATAGAACCTTCCAAATTAAAATTTAAACTAACCTTATCTTTGTTGTTTTCTATTTGCTGCTGTAGTTGCGAAATTGCGAGTTCTTCAAGTTTGAGTGCTTGTTTTTGGCTTTCTTGTTCGGTGTACTTTGACATACTAATCTCGGTACTAGAGGATAAATCAATCAGCCTATTACTTTTCTTGTATTTTTCTAAAGCCCCTCCAGATTCCTGCACTTTATTATATAGAAAACTTAATTGTCTCTCGATGAAGTCGATTGTTTGAGATGCTGATGTTCCTCGCTGGCGTACATCATAATCGACATACTCTTTCATAATCGCATTTAAAAGATTAATTGCAAATAGAGGATTTTTGTCAGTTAAATTTAATTGCATTACATTGGCACTCTTTGCAGCTTCCTTCGTGATTATTGTTGAAGCTCGACTCAAAAAGTCATCCTTTGAGTTGAATTTGAAAGAATAGTTGCCCTTAGTAGAGCCGGAGTGATCCCCTTTTATTTTAAAGTCTATACCAGGAAAATGAATGACGTCTCCAAATTTGTAAGTTCTTTCGACTTCATTTTTTCCTTCTTTATAAGACAGCTTAAAAGATTTTAAATCAATAACTTCGATGTCTATAGGTTTTCTAATGAAGTTTAAAGAATCTTGTTTTATAATTTCAATGGGAAAAGGTTTGTTGGGATAAACGTCTGTGGTCCTTACTTTTCCTTTCAAAAGATAGGAAACCTTGTAATCTAATCTACCTATTGCATTTAATAATACGTCTCTGGATTGGATAACGAAACCTTCGGATTGAAGTTTATTATTCCTACTATATAAATTAGAACTGCTCGATAGTAGGTCGTTCAGTTCTGTCCTTTTTTCATCAAACTTTAGAGACCCTGTTGTCGAATATTGCGGCGGAGTATACCAGAGGTAAAAATATGCAAGTAAAGCTGCAACAATCGTGCAAGCTGCTATCCAATACCATCGGCTCCAAATTATTTTAAATATTTTAGAATAATCTATTTTTTGTTCCAGGATTCTTTTTTCCTGCAATTCGGGGTTGTTCATTAACGAGAAAGATTATAGATAATTACAATAGTATTCAAAATCAGCACTACTGGCTGAACAAACGACATCGCTGTTTGCACACCTTCCGTAGAAGAGTATATTTTTTTCGGTTCTGCATAAATAATGTCACCGCTTTGGAGTACCAATTTCCTATTTCCCAAACTATTAATGTCCTTTAGATTAACATAAATTATTTCAGGGTTGCTTTTGTCTCCACGAATGATCTTTATCTTTTTCGGATCCGCCTTTTCTGTAAGCCCGCCAGCTTGTCCTAGAATTTCTATAAGAGATACGTTATCTCTTTCAATAAGGAAATTTCCTTGAGTATTAAATTCACCGAGCATTGTTACCTTCAGGTTGACAATGCTGATTGCGATAATAGGATCTTTAAATAGAGTTTTGGAATAAAGTTCTTGCAATCTTATTGTAGCTTCTCTTCTTGTTAACCCTCCAACTTGAACCTTGCCGACCACCGGCAGATTCACCGTGCCCTCTGGATCGATAATATATAAAGTTTCATTATTTGAAGATGATCCAGCAGTTGCGGTACCCTGAGCTCCAAATTCGATATTTTGAAGATTGCGAACAGAAATTTGATCTCCTGGCTTAATCCTATAATACAAGTCTTCAGGTCCCTTATCGTTAGCAACATACACAGTTTTAAGTGTATCCATTACTGCATCTGCCTTACTGGTAAACAAAGCATTCTTATACCTGGTAGCACAAGAAGATAATAATAAAAGAATGCTTAATGTTAACAGTAAGCTGCTTTTTCCTTTCAATGTAAACTTCATAAATTAGTGTAGGAGATCTAAAGTCTTTTTAATATAATTTTCAAAATTAACGGATTTTTTTGAGAGTTTTGCTGGGATAATACAAACATTTTGAAAATATCCGTAATTACAGTCACCTATAATGCAGAGCGTTTTATCAAAGATTGCGTTAATTCTGTCGTTTCTCAAAAGTATCCAGATATAGAGTATATTATTGTAGATGGTCTTTCACAGGACTCCACTCTCCATATGTTAAGCCCCTTCAACGAAAAGATAACGAAAATAGTTACAGAAAAAGATAAAGGAATGTATGATGCATTAAATAAGGGTATAAAACTGGCAACAGGAGATGTCGTGGGGCTTCTAAATGCTGATGATTTTTTTGCAAATGAAAATGTAGTTGAGAAGATCGCAAATGCATTTGTGCAAAGCGGGGCAGATGTCCTTTACGGAGACCTGTGGTATGTAGACCAGCAGAATACTGACAAAGTCCTACGTAAATGGAAGTCGAAGACTTATCACCATGGGATGTTTCAATGGGGCTGGATGCCGGCTCACCCTACGTTTTATGCTAAGCGGGAACTATTCGAAAAATTAGGCGATTATCGGCTGGATATGGGAAGTGCTGCTGATTATGAACTAATGATCCGATTCTTGCACAAAAACAAACTGAAGACAATCTATCTCCCGGAACTGATGGTTAAAATGAGAGCAGGAGGAATGAGTAATAGTTCTGTAGAAGCAAGGATGAAGGCTAATAAGGCTGACTTGGAAGCAATGAAAATGAATGGAATTAAATTTCCCAAGCTGGCTGCGTTTTTAAAGCCAGTAAGAAAGATTCCGCAGTTTTTGAGATTTTGAGGCTCTTCACATTCCCTTAATTAAGATCCACACTATTCAAATCTATTTGCACTATAAGAATGTGTAGGTCCACTACTGCAAGAAGCCATTTCAGCGCACGTAGGAAGCCAGATTTATATCAACCGAGAAAGAAGAACAAAAGTGATATGCTGAAAACCTGCATTCACGAAGGCAATAGGAACTACACAGATTTGAAAAAAAAAGCGGGATTAGACTCGACTCCACCCCACATCTACCTATGAAAATTGCTGCGTTGAAACAGTAGCGCAAATTAATAAAAAATTAATTTCAAACGTTGGCATAGAATAATTTTTTCATACTAAATCTCCTGTTGTTTAACAATCACTAATAGAATTGACGAAAAGAGGAAGAAAGCTAAAAAAATTCCTCATATTTACAGTGCGTCAACAGTTGGAGCAATCCAACGAATTATTTTCTTAACAATAAAGCTCAGGCAATCCGGTGTAAGTCCGGCTGATATTCGGTTATCCGACTGTTGACGCGGTGACCTGAGCCTATATTTTTATTTTTCTCAAAATGCGTCAACAGAAAAATGAATTAGTAGCAGGGGCACCAGGCTGTCTCTGCTACCGGCCTCTTCTTAGCAAGCAGGTCCAAAGAACACATTCCATTATTTATTCACTCACTCAATCCATCACACATTCACCAAGGAAGGAGGCCTGCCATGAAACCCGGTGAATCCTCCCATCTTCCTCTTTCTCCCTGGGATAAACCCGTCAAAGCCTTCGCCATTCACCACCTCGAAGCAGAGGAAGCGATCAAAGAACTGGTAATCGACCTTGCTGCTAGAACCGACATCGTTAAGTTAATCTGTTTTGCTAAAAGGATGAGTATGACCACAAATATCAGCACATTCGATCCCGAAAGTACTAATGGCCACTGTCATTACTTTCTAATGGTAGTTACAGAGAGCATAGAACGCCAGGAGCATCTGTTACAGGATTACGTGAATGCCCATTTCAAATTAGGGAAGATCACCCTGCTTGCTCATGGAATGGAAACGATAGAGCAGGCACTAGCAAACGGAAACCGCTTCTTTACTTCGGTCTTCCGCTACGGTAGAATGCTGTACTCCCGCAACGGACTATTAGAAACTGTCCCTTATATCGAACCTGATGTGGAAAAGGTATTTGAAAAAGTGGCACTGCGCTTTGAATACAATAATAATCTGGCTAAAGGCTTTCTGCAAGCCGCAGGTTCTTCTCTGGATCAGGAGAATAATACGATCAGCATGTTCTTACTGCATCAGGCCATGGAACAAGGGCTTACTGCTTTGATCCGTGTATTTATGGGTTATCGTGCAGATATTCATAGCCTCGGGCGCTTACAAGATCTTTGTTTATGCTTCTGCGAGGAAGAGTTTCTTTTCCCCAGGCAACGCCCCGAAGAGCAACGCTTATTCCAGCTACTGCAGAGAAGTTATTCCGGTGCACGGTACAAGCAGGATTTCGAGGTTAACGAAAAGGATGTGGAAAGGATCTATGCTGAAGTAGCTGCCTTTCTAAAGAGGGTAGAGGAGAGATGTGAAGATAAATTAGGAGAGATGGCAGCTGCTTTCCCTTCGTCCTTAAACTGATTTCAATAGTTCTTTTAACTCAAATTTAACCTGCATTACTAATACAGTCTTTGGATTTATAATGCAGGTTAAACTGGTTTATTCCCACACTTCTTACTCAATTTAAGTTTGTTATTCAAGGTTACACCTCTATCTATCCCTCTTTTTCAGCGTTACAAAAATTAATTTCAAGTTTAACTTTAGTCATCCTAAACCTTTCTTAATCAGGATCGTACAATCTGGCTTATTTTATCTATTCTTCATGCTTAGACAGAGACTTGAGTATTTGGACAGCGCCAGAGGCATTGCAGCATTGATAGTGATCTTCTCCCATTTCAAAAGGGGATATTTACTTCCCGACTCTCTTACTTTCTTAGATCGGACGCCATTTCATGCCTTTTGGTTCGGTGAAGGCGCTGTAGTATTTTTCTTTGTCTTGAGCGGTTATGTGATTAGTTTAAAGTTTTTCAGCGATCGCGAGAATATTAATAAATTAGAGTACAGTTCTTACATAATCTCCAGGATCTTTAGAATCTTTCCTGCTTTTTGGGCAGTACTGGCACTGAGTATCATCGCGAAGAAGTATTTCTTCCCTGAGCATCTGGCAACCATTCCGGAAGCGTCACGCTGGATCAATCACTTATGGGGTGAACAATCGTCCTATTTAAAGCAGGCAGCTCTAGTTATTAACGTGAACGAAAATCCTGCTTTGCATTTAATTCCGCAAGCCTGGACTCTGCAAATAGAAATGTTGATTTCGGCCCTGATTCCATTTTTGGTTATCATTTGTCTGATCAATCCGCTTTGGCTATTTGCATTTGCTTTTGTTGTGATCGGTTTTCTTGGGTTTGAACCTCACTTAATAGGCTTTACTATAGGAATTGCCATTGCCAGGTACTCTAATGAGCTAAGGCAGTTATGGTTGAATATTCCTTTTAAAGTTAAAATAGGTGTGCTGATTAGCGCCGCTTTCATCTATTGTGCTAGTTTTATGTTCAATCTAAACGTTTATACAACAGCTAAATTGACCGCCTACTTAGGAACTTCTTTGCTGCTAATCATACTGATTGGTTCTCAACAGATTCAGTCTGTTCTGAGTAATAAAATATTGGTTTTCTTAGGTTCAATTTCCTACAGCGTTTATCTGAGTCATATGGTCATCCTGATGTGTGTGGTCCCGTACACCCTAAAGTTCCTTAACGCTCATTACGCATTTAGTAATCCTTATTTAACCCGGTTTGTAGGTTTGTCTGTATTGTTAGGACTAACAATACCAATATCTTATTTATTACATATTGCTGTTGAGAAGCCTGCAATTAGTTTTTCAAAGCAGTTGAGTTTGAAAGTAGGTAATACGTTGAAATCCAAAAATATAAAGTTTTAACTCCTTTTACCGGGTAGCGATTATTCCCGCTGCTGCAGAGAAGTTATTCCGGAGCACGGTACAAGCAGGATTTCGAGGTTAACGACAAGGGTATGGAAAGAATCTATGCTGAAGTAGCTGCATTTCTGAAGAGGGTAGAGGATACAGTGATTTTTTTTAAAATTTTTCTTGCTTTTTAATAATACTCTTTCGTACCTTAGCAGTACAAATAATTGTGATAAGGTTTAGGTTGCCCTGGCGCTCTCATAGTATCAGGGCTTTTTTTATGCGCTTTGCACAGCAAGGCTTCTATCTACTACTTCCACCGCTTCAATAAAAATCAACTCCATAACTTACCGTTGCACCTAAAGCAGCTAGCACAGCCGTGGGGGGAATAGTAAATTTTTCCAAAGGTAATCCAAGGGGATCCCGACGGTATATCACCTTTGTCTCTGCTAGCTATCTCCTTGCTATCTGCTTGCTGAAATTTGCAATCAGAGAGAACGGGGAGATCAGGGCGAGAGATACCGGAGAGATCGCGAGGATACCGTTGGTCTCCTTTTGGTATATCGTTGGCTGCCCCAGGGATTTTTTCTATCTTTAATTCGTTTTAGAAAAGGATATAGATGATTTTGCGGCCAATCGGCCTGAAGCTTTCGTATAACCTTTATAATTTGTCCAAACCTTAATGATGAGTTATTGCTTCCGTGCCCTCCTTATATTGATTATTATATTCCCTGTATTTTCGGGAAATGCTCAGCCAGGCTCCATAGATTCTACTTTTGCAACTAGTGGAAAAGCAATGTTTAAGCTGGGATTTCCACATTTCGAAGTAACCAGCGCTTGCGAACAGAGCGACGGTAAGATCATAATAGCTGGTTCGGCAATGAACATAAATAATAATGATCTTATCTTGATACGCCTTAAGCCAGATGGGAAGCTTGATCTTGAATTTGGAACTGGTGGAGTGGTATATACGCCTGTATATGATAATGATGTTCCAAGTAAAATTGTGTTACTGCCCGACGGAAGTTTTTATGTGGGGGGAAATAGTGTATTGAATTTTAAGGAGGAGTTAATTATTTGTAAGTTCAAAAGTGATGGTACTCTTGATCCGACCTTCAATTTAGGTCGTTATTTAAGTTTAATGTCAAGCTTTCAGGACATGGCAGTGCAGCCTGACGGTAAATTGTACACCTGTGATCCTTTGGGAAAAACGATCTCGCGGTATGATGTTCGAGGGGGTGTTGACAGATCTTTTGTTCAGCAGAGTATTGCAGATAGTTTATTTACCATCAAAAGCATAACTGTACAACCAGATGGTAAAGTACTTATTGCCGGTTTTGTCAGGGAGCATCTTTTTCTTGCGCGCTACCTTGCTGATGGAAAGCGGGATCTGGGTTTTGGGAATGGGGGAAGAAGCCTTGTTTATTCCTTTGATGCAGAGCAATATGGTAAAGTTCAAGTTAGCCTGGGCGCAAATGGAATAGTGAATATCATGGTACAACTTTTTCCCGGGTCCAATGAGAATTATTTTGACAAGCAGCGGCGGGCTTACATGCAATGTACTGAAAGTGGAAAATTAATTACTACTCGGGGAAACAAAGGCCTGTGCCTGCTAACATTATCCGATTCCAATTTCTACCCTTATCAATCTATTTTCGACCCCGAAGGAAACATAGTTGTTGCTGGAGTAAAAAGAAACAGTAATGGTATTCACCAGATGGCAGTTTCAAAATTTGATTCCGAAGGTTTGCCTGATGGATCTTTCGGAAGTGATGGACAAAGCAGTGTCCTTGACGAAGGCCCGCCAAGAGAAGGATTGGTACCTTTGGTATTAGCTAACGGTAAAATTGTGGTTGCGGGGTATGAATTAGGAAATGGGCAAAATTATGTTGCTGTAGCCTGCTTTAATACCATCGGAACCCCTGATAAAAATTTTGGTAATAATTCTGTAACTACAGTAGCTGTAGGAGCGGGAAAAAAGAATTTAAAAGGAATAGCACAGACCGTGCTTACAGATAAAGATGGGAACGTTTATGTTGCAGGGTATACTAAAAATGGAAGTTTTAATAGTATAGCACTAATGAAGATGGCGCCATCTGGTTTGCCTGACAAAAGTTTCGGGAAAGAAGGGATCTCTTATGCCCCGGTAGCTGAAGAGCCAAACTTAGTTTCTGCTTATTTTCCAATGTGGGCAGAAAAAAATATGTCGATGGCCAAGGACAAGGATGGAAACTTATATATCGCTGCTCCAAATTATAATTATTTTACATCTATGGGGGGATGTTCAGTTTATCGGTTCACAGCTAATGGGGATCTCGATGATAACTTTGGGTACAAGGGAATAGTAAGAATAAATACTACGACGTATGCTTTTCCATTAGGTATTGCTATTCAATCAAATGGCAAACCAGTGGTGGCGGTAGGTGCCAGCGGATCACTTATCAAGCTGACAAGATTAACTCAAAACGGTTCCGTTGACCTTTCTTTTGGAATTAATGGAGTGTTAGAGGAGAAGAGACTCGATGGTGATATTAGCCTTGGAAATGGCACTTCTCGAAACGAACCAGGAAGACTGACTATTCAACCGGATGATAAAATACTTTTAACCGGCCGGGCAAAATATCCTCACGCTTATGAACCTTTTTCTTTTGTTCGATATAATTCAAACGGTTTTGTCGATTCTACCCTCGGAAATGAAGGATTAATGGCCACCAGGATTGCTGACAATAAGATCGTTAGTCCTGAGGCTATTTTAGTGCAACCTGACAAAAAGATAATTGTTGGAGGATCCCTTTCCAGCCAGGAAATATTCGTGGCAAGGTTTGATAGTTTGGGACGGTTTGACAAAACTTTTGGTAATGAGGGGATTAAGATTGGACTTAAGGGCACTCATCTCAATAGGATCATTAAGCAGGCTGATGGGAAGATATTACTGGCGGCAGATAACTATGAGGAAGGCCGGGCAGGATATAATAAAGGACAAATGGTAGTCAATAGACTAAATGAGGATGGAACAGTGGATAAGAGTTTTGGTGATAATGGCGCAACCTGGATTCAGTCAAGTTCGCTTAATCAAGACCTGCTGGGCGATATGGCAATAGACGAAAATGGAAGGATCTTTTTAACGGGAGCTACAGAAGCGCTGAATTTTAATGAGGGTTTTGCTGATTGGGTAGTGTATTGCCTAAAAAACAAAATGGAAGAATACAGACTATCTGTTAAAGGATTTAGTCCCAAGGCGGGTGGAAAAGGATCTATCTTGCATATTTCAGGTACGAAATTCTCTGATCTTCAGTCGGTAACTATTGGAGGAATTTCAGCAAGATCAGCCAGAATAGTGGCACCTGATGATATTGAAGTAGTACTAGGCGACCACGTGGTATCCGGAGATATTGTAGTGGATATGGCCGGAGTCAAATTTACTCTTCCAGGATTTACCTATATCCCTAAACCTATTTTAACCGCCGAAGGTCCAACAACCTTTGTCGCAGGTGATAGTGTAGTTCTTCGCACTGCGGAGATTCCTGGTTACTCCTACCATTGGAGTATGAACGGAATGAATATTTCAAGAGGAAACGGAAGTAAGCTTACAGTTACCCAAGCAGGAAGGTATTTAGTGCAAGTTTTTTTTGAAGGCTACTGGGTCGCATCGAACGATGTAGAAATTACGGTTGTCAATACATCGGCTCCCTATGTAATTACAATAAATCCCTCAACAGCAAAAGCAGAAACCTCAGTTACTATAACAGGTTTAAACTTTACAGGGGTTACTTCTCTTAGTTTCGGGGGCATCACCGCTAAGTCATTCAAGGTTATTTCGCCCACCACTATAGAAGCTATTGTGGGTGATGGATCATCAGGTGATATTACATTAAAGTCAGGAAAGGGTTCTGGTAGCTTCTCAGGTTTTAATTATGTACCTCAACCAACAATTACCGCTAGCGGACCAACTACTTTCTCAAATGGAGGCTACGTTGTATTGAAAGCCAGCCCCGGCACTGGCTATTATTTTCAATGGCAGAAAGATGGGGTTAATATTGCTGATGCCATGGATTCGTCGTACAAGGTTACCGAAAGCGGAGTTTATACCGTGGCTATCAGTCTAAATTCGGTCGTAAGTCAACCTGCACCTGATATTTCTGTTACCAAACTCCCGCTTAAAGATCCGAAAGAAGATCTTCATGTATTTCCGAACCCCTTTGAAAATGTTTTAAGTATAGATTTAGGTAGCGAAGTCATTACTAGGACCACCCTAACAGTCTACTCTTTGGAGGGCAAGCAAGTTATGAGTGCTGACTATACCAACCTTCACGGTGTAGTATCGGTTGACCTGTCAAAGCTAAAAGGCGGAACCTACATTCTTAGGCTGCCTGATAATACCTCAGGGCGTGTGATTAAGATATTGAAAAGGTAGTATTTCGAGGTACTTTGCCATATATGGCCAAACTTCGCTTTTATTTTCTTGCTTTAAGCAAGTTCCAAAGCTCTTTTTTCCAGAAGGGGCCTTCCTGAAAAATAGTGGGACTAATACCGCGGAATTCTTCTTCCAACTCAATAAAGTGTTCATCTGTAAAGTTGGATCCATCATAGCCATCAATTCCATTTTCGACCGTTATCTTATGAATAAAGGATTGAAAGGCCAGCAGGCATTGGGCCAATTGTTCAATATTCTTATTAATCTTTAACTTGAGCTCTAGATTTTCCCAGTCAACAATTACTACTTCGTCGTTATGATCGGTATCGAAGCAGATTATATCGTGATCAGCAACGCCAAAGAAAACAAGGTGTTTGGGGGCTTCCCTTTGGGGAGATCCGCAAAATTCTTCAGCAGTGCATAACTTTCCTCCTAAAGGCCTGAAGTGAAGGTTTGGTGCTGCTGATACAGGAAATCCCACCCTCAGGAACTCTTTGGTGCTTTCCAGAAGATTAACATGTTCAATCTCGCAAGGTGGATAGGTGATCCACTTTCTGCCTCTTCCAGCAACGGATTTCCAATGTTGTTTGAATTGCGTTGGTGTCATCTCCAATCTTTTGAACTTGACAAATATCCTAAATAAAATCCTCATAGTTGAAATGCGTACTTCTATGTAAGCTATCCCCTTTACTGGATATAAGCGGGACGCTCATACCAGTAAAGGGGATGACGGTAAAAGATCAAGCCTTGTCCTTCGAATCAAGGCTTGTTTGCATTTATTCCCCCTCTACCGTAGCTGCAGATACTGCCGAGGCTACTAATCCTGCTGTAACAAGATACCCTGCTGCGGTCGTAATGGCGACTGGTAAAGCAATGGGCGCTGCGAGTACCGCTGTTCCGGCGGCTCCAAGTAGGAGGCCTATTTTCTTCACTTTTTTGAAAAAGGCGGGACTGGGTTCCTTTAGCCTCGTTTTGATGTTAAGCTTTCTTTTCATGTTCCTAGTATTTAAGTAAACGATGCTCTAATTGCTCGATGCGCTTCTCATGCAGGTTAATGCGCTCGGCAGTGCGGCTGCTTTCCGACTGGGTGTTGGCCTTGATCAGCTCTGTATCCAGCTTGATCTCCGAAAGGTTCAGCTCCATCTTCTGCACATCGCTATGCAGTTGCCGGGCAAAAAAGGCGATGAGCGAGAAAAGCAGGGATAAAATGCCCCCTAGAAGAAGGCTGATATTGATGTCTATCTGCATGCTGTTTTAATTTAGATAGGTTTGTATATGATTGATCACTTCTAGCCGTGCATTTCCGCTAGCGATCATCTTCAACAGAAGGGGATACACTTCCTTATAGGCGAATGCGGATTGCTGTACCTGAAAATCTCCCTTTACCACAGCCCAGGAGTGCCCGGTTAAGGGACAACCAGCGGTATCTGAAACATAATTCCCGATATGAATAAATACCAAAGTGAAGTTGGGGATCCCAGCAATCTCCAGCATGCCTTTGTGCAAGCCTGGATAGGCTTGTTTGTACCGCTGGTTCATTCCTGCTGTAGAGTTGATCTTCAGCTCGTAGTGTCCTTCTGGAATGCAGGTGATGCCCGGGATCTTTTCTTTCCGTATGCTGTCTTCTAAAAGGAAGCACTGGAAAATTCGATTGATATAAAGGTGACTGAGGGTACTGTTCTTCCCCGCAGCCACGCGGATGATTTGAATTGACATAATCAAGTTAATTTGATGTAGCTCGTTGCAGAGGCGCTTTTTCCATCGGGGCTGAGAAAGATCAGGTACGCATGAAGAGCGCTGCCCAGAAAGCCTTCGGGTATTTCAGTGATAAGCTCTCCGTTGATCAGAAGAGCATTACTTTTCTGATACATGGAGGACTTGGTATCTTCATTGTAGATCGCCAGGTATATGCTGCTATAATCTACTACTTCGCCGCTCGGATCGCACTGCCATCTGATGATTAAGTTCTTCCCCTCAAGGATATGGTAATAGTTCTCAGGTGCTGTAAGATTTCCTTTTGAAAGTTGAACCGTCTCAGGCAGAATTTTTGCATCCGGGCTCCTGGGGTCGAAGGAGTGGTGGAAAAAATAGCTTCTGGCGCAATCATAGGGTACTCTTCTCTTTTTTGAAGGTTCCTTCCATACCTCTTTAATAAGAGCTTTGAATGGAAATAAAAAGTGTTCCATCATGCTTAGCTTTGAACTAATTAGCTGCTGCGCTACGCTTCTGGGTTTCTTTTTGTCGGGTCTTAACCTCACATAAGCTTTACGTAAAGGACCACTGCAGAAAACCATATTACCGAGGCTGCCGCTTGGAAGCCAGAGTGATTTATTTATCGATGCCATAGTTTTGATTTAAAAAAGCTGTTTTTGCCAGATCAGCAAAAACAGCTTGGATTAATTAAGCAAGTACGGTAACTGACCCTAAATAGGTGGTCCTACTATTCTTCGAACCTACGGAGGAGGTAAAGAACATCCATGCATGAACGGTATCGTCTGCAAAAGAAGCAGGCAAACTTATTTCTGCACTGTATTCAGACCGCAGGAATGTATTGTACGTGGCTGGTGCTTTTCTCACCTCATCATAGATCACCACTGTAACTACATCTGCCATTTCCTCCGTATAAGGAACACCTGGTTCTTTCCAGCTAATGTGAAGCTTGGCGTCTGGAAGTGCTTCAATAGTGGCATCTAAGCAGGAGGTAAGGGCACCTGCGCTAAGGGTAATTTTCGCATAGTCGACACTTAACTCAGGATATTGACCGGTAATAGCCAGTTTATTTGCTTTAACAGCAACATTAAAGGCGGTTGCGCGACCGGTGAAGCTATTTGCAAAGCCCCGTTCTACAACTCTTTTTATCTGCATCATAAATTCCTGAATAAGTGCAAATCTTAATCGCGCTTCTATTTGACTATCCGTAGCCGTTTTATTCGACCGCTTAGCCATAGCTTTCAGATAATTGATATCTCTCCAGTTACTTGCTACCATGTTACCTAGTTTTCCGGATAGCTTACCCATTGGGTTGTTTTGTAATTCTGCCATTGTTTTAATTTTTAAAATGAAACCATTTGTCCGGCTTCCTCAGGCGTCCCTTTGGAAGCTCTCTTTCGTCCGCTGGTACCCTGGCGGACAGAACAAACGTAGTGGTACGGTGAAGGGAAGTGAATTTTAGGCAGCATTTTCCCGAACGTTCCCTGATAGTTCCTTCTGTTCCCGGATAATTCCTACCGGATGGATACTTAGGGAAAGAACATCTGCAGGAACAAATAGCGGCCCATAGCATGGAAGGATAGTAAGGCCAGGCTAAGGCCAGCGACCAGAAGGCTTCGCTTCTCAGGCGCTATGAACCCCATCTGGCGCCTATCTGATGCGGAACTTTTGCGGATTTGGCGCGCCAGATCCCGCCGCAACGGGAGCAGAACCTGTGGTGCTGGCTAGAGTAGCGAGGCTGTCTGCTTACATGGGTTTTCTATACTATGGAGAAAGCGGAGAGATCGTTGCCTAAATAGGTCTGCCTCAATAAACTACAATAGGTTACACTTTTTAATAATTAGCTTAATTAGATTTGATTTAAGTATCTGAGTTTACTATGATTTAATCATTAATTAACCTTGTCCTACAAATGAACTACATTTCATCCGACTCCTTTAACAAGAAATTGTGGAAAAGGGAGAACGCAAAAAACAACACGCTAAAAAGATTTAAATGGATCAATTCCTTATCCCTTCAGCTGAATAAAAAGAAGCGCCTTCAACCACAAATCATACTATTCATTGAAAATCTAATCTGCAAAAACGAATTGCAGCCGGGAGATCAGGTTCCTCCTATAAAACCTTTTGCAGATGCGCTCGGCATTCAACACAATACAGTAGCTAAGGTTTATCGCAATTTGGAGTGCAATGGTTTCCTGGAGTCTAAGCCTCATCAAGGAACCTATGTTAAGGGCTGTACTGAAAAATGTATTAAAGATCTTCAGACCTATCTTCAGCAGAAGCCTGCCTTTTTCTTTAAGACAAAGGGAAAGGGGCGTCCTCCGGTTATAGACCGGGGGAAGGCCTGGTTGGAGTTGGGTAACTTTTTCCCTTGTGCGGATGATCTACTGGATGGGAAGTATATGACAGCTTGTGGAGACGCAGTACGATTTTACAGTACCAAATTTGCCGCAAACAAAACCAGAACCGCGAGTCTGAATGCGACTTTGATGCGGTTAATCGAGAGCCGATCGATGAGGGTGAATGAATCGCAATTTCTATTTACCAGACACGGAAAAGCCACCATTTCTGAAATACTTCGAACCCTTCTTTCTGAAACAGATACTGCCGTTTTAGCTTCGCCTGCCGACTCGCACTACTACCAGGCTTTATCGATGATCACTTCTCATATAAGTTTTACGGGTTCGGATAGGGAGGGGATGAGTATAGTGCAGTTGGAACGGATCTGCAGAAAGAAAAATATAAAGCTGGTCTTGATCCGTAGTTCGGCAGATTATGAAAGAGGTGTGCCTCTAAGCAAACAAAGAAGGGAGCTTTTGCTAAAGCTAGCCGACCAGTACAACTTCGTAGTTATGGAAATTGACGACTATCCCGACTCTTTCTATGGCAAGTTCAATTTCCCCCTGCTCGGCAAGGCCAAAAGTGCACGAGTTATTTACGTCAGTTCAGTCTCCGTCACGCTGAACAAGCTGGAGAACTTCAGGTTGGTGATAGCGCCTTCCGCTTTTATCACGCATTTAAAGCACTTTCAGGAGTCGATGGAAACAGCGACAGACAAGATTATGGAGCATGCCCTGCATACCATTCTTAGTTCTTCTGCGCAGCACGAACAGTTAAAAAAGCTGAATTCAAAATCGAAAAAGGCGATGGGAGATATTATAGAGATCACCAAGTTCCATTCTGAAAGTTTTGAAGCCAGTTACCCGGCACTTGCAGGATTCGGTTTATGGATTGAGTTCAGATATCCTATGCGAAGGGAATTGGTGGATCAGGTGTTTGCTTCCTATGAAATCAGTACCAGCGCAAAAGGGAACATAAGGGAATCGAATCTGACAGGCCTCAAGATAGGCTTTGCTACCGGACTGCCCTTTAATTTAGAACCCGCTTTAGAGATGCTTGCTAAGAAGCTCCAAAAGGAGATCCTAACCAGAAAGAATCACCATTAAAAAATATAATACCATGCACGATCTTACTCGCTTAATCAAAATTATCTACGCACTTAAAACCGACTTTGAATCTGTCCGTAATGATGTTCACATTATCATGGAATGGTCCAGGAAACATGTTTCGTTAGCCCCACCTGAATCACAAAGTACTGCAAAAGTGCATTGGATAACCGCTCAGGCCGCTGCTGAATTAATTCATACTAGTCGCAAAACTATCGAAGCTTATTCCAGGGACGGCAAAATAAAGAGAGAAATGGTGAACGGATTATGGCATTATTTGGAGTCGGATGTGTTGAAGTATGATAAAGGAAGGTAGGTGGCCTGAAATGGCCAAAGTTTAAAACAATCATCCTCCAAATGCCTTTTCCTAAAGGAAACGAACTAATATTTAAAGTACTATTGAAAATTAAATTTTCTTGGTGCGAAACCTAATCTTCAATAAAAATTGTAGTTATTATGGGGAAATTGATTTTGGCGGTGGATGATGATAGGGATATTTTAGATTGTCTGGAGTTGTTGTTACCAATAGAGGGGTACTCGGTAGTTACCTCTTTGGAGCCTGATAACATTTTTGAGAATATTTTAGAATACATTCCAGACTTGATCCTACTCGATATTCAGATGGGGGAGCATGATGGTCTTGAAATCTGTAAGGCACTTAAAGGTAATGATTACACTAAAGATATTCCGGTTATTATGCTTTCCTCGGACAAACGTATATTCGAGGCAATGAGTAAGTATAACGCAGATGGAATTATACCTAAACCTTTCAATATTGAGGAAATGATTAACGCTCTTGATGATTTCTTAGCGGCTAAAATTATTCCTATTAGCAGGGCTTCATAGTTAAATTGTTACCCTTAATGGCCTATTAAGCAAGCATGACAGAAACTCTATTCTATATTTCGATAGTCTAACTGAGTTAAAGATGCTGGCGGGTAAGAGTGCGTATTAAATGGGTATAGTAAACCAAAATGTGGAGCCCTTTCGAAGCTTACTTTGTACTCCGATTTCACCAGCATGTTGCTTTATTATTTCGTATGAAATAAATAATCCAAGTCCCATTCCAGACTCAGGACTTCCCGGATCTGCCCGATAGTACCGGTCGAAAATTTTAGATATTCTATTTTTATCAATTCCTTTCCCTTGACGACTAATTAAAGCAAGCAATGACAGTAACTCATTATGAAGATGCTGGCAGTGTCAGGCAAAATGTGGTACCTTTATTTTCTTCTGATTCCACCTCAATAGTCCCATTATGCTTTTCAATGATCTCCTTTGTTATATACAAGCCGATACCGAGACCAGAAATGCCCGGGTTAGTATCATTAACCCGGTAAAAACGCTCAAAAAGGTTAGGCAACTTGTCTGTCGGTATTCCAATCCCCCAATCTGTTACGGCGATTTTAACAAAGCTGTTGGCCGCCGTTAGTCTCACCTCAACTTTATCCGAGCCAGGTGAATATTTAACAGCGTTACTTAAAAGGTTAAGAATAGCCTGCTCCATCCGGTGTCGGTCTGCTAAAACCAACACGTTAACAAGAGCTGAGCTAAATGCTATTTTATGAGAAGGGATAGAAAGTTCTGTTGCCTCTATACACTCCGCAATAAGTGCTTTAAGGTCAACTTTCTCGAAAGAGAACTGCAGTTTGCCTGCTGCTATCTTAGACAGATCCAGCATATCATTAACCAGAGAGGTCAGTTTCCCTGATTGGTACATGGCTTTTTCCAGGAATTTCTTTTGAGTATCCGGTAAGTCTCCCCGGTTTAAAATTTGAAGATAGCCAGAAAGACTGGTAAGCGGGGTTTTAAGCTCATGACTGGCCATACCGATAAACTCATCCTTTTTCTTTTCCGCTGAAATTCGCTGATGGATCTCCTCCGAAGCCTGCTCATGTAGACGGGCATTTTCAAGGGATACCGCTATCCTTGCTGCAAAATCCTGAGCAAAGGACAGATCAAGTTCGGTGTAAGATTTCTTTGAGCAAGTACGAATGAAGTTGATTGTTCCAATAATATTTGTTCCCACTTTCATGGGAACAACGATGGATGAATGAAGGTCCATACCCAAAAGGATTTCCCGCTGTTCCGGATCTTCAATCGATTGTCTGATCAAATCTGGGGTTATAAGCGGAACCAGGGAAGATTCCCCGGTTTTCAGAATATGGCTTTGAATGCCAGGAGCGTCTATTCTTAACGGTTTACGCTTCCGGTGCTCAACTGCCCAATTCACATAATCCTGTTTCTCATTATAGACAAAAAGGAGATCGAGCTTTTCACCATTAACAACGTTTATACTAAACCAGTCTGCAAATTGAGGCACAACAAACTTGGAAATTTTATCAATGGCTGAAGCGGTATCCAGGGATAGTGCCAGTTCTTCACCCGCATGGTTCAAATAGGCCAATAGTGCACCCCGGTCTTCGGCATTCTTTTTTGCAAGAACCAGGTCAGTTACATCCGTAGCAACCACTAAAACAGCCGCATTACCTTCACCATTGTCCCTGGGTATAGCGGTGTAGGAGTAATTGAAATAAATGGTTTCCCTGATCCCGTTTTTTACCACATAGGCCACTGCCTCCTTGTCTTCGTAACCAACACCAGTTTCCATAACCTGCCGAAGCAATTCGGGAAAAGGCTGGTCTTTCAGTTCTGGTAAAATATCAAGAAGAGTCTTACCGATAATACTGGCATCCTTGCCCCATACCTTGAACAGGGCCTCGTTTCCATGTGTAAGAATAAGATCAGCTCCTTCTAATACAGCTATCGCTGTTGAAATATTTAATATTGCGTGATTAAGTGTTTCTAGTGATACCTGACTGCCCGATTGCAATTTTCCCATTAATGTCGTTTAAAACTATCCCCTTCAACGAAAACCATTCCCGCTAGTTACCAGAGTTTGCTTAATTGAAGGAGAGACTAAGTATACTGTTATTAGTTTAATATTGGGCTATTAAAACTTTTTTTAATGAATGCACTACTAAAGTTATGAGCTATCTGTTCTGACATTCCTGCTTCATGTTTTAGTACGACGTCATTATATATCTGCAAATTGAAGCCACTTTGTTCAGTTCTTGTTCAGTGATCCTTCGCTCAATTGCGCTTAAAACTGGGTTTGGCCTGAGCATAATATGAACAAGTATTGGTGGTAGGCACCACTTATTTCAGGCCATAAGCAAATTCAACAACTCTTTCTAACAGAAGGGACCTTCCTGAAAAATTTAGGACTAATACGACGGAACTATTCTTTCAGCTGAGTAAAGTGTTCATCGAAGCGACAAGCTATTTTAAGTTTTCGATTTCCCCCACAAATTGGTTTGTGGCGTTAGTAAGGACTCTAGTAGGCTTTTTTACAACTGCTCGATCTCATCCAAAGTCAACCTGGTAATCTCTGCTATCCTTGGTAGAGGTAAGCCTTCCTTCTTTAGATCACGCGCTATCTCAACAGATCTCTTACGCTCTTTAAAGTATCGTTGTCGGCACCGTTGTACTTCTACCAGAATCGCTCCCCCACGTCTATTAAGGGGTCGATAAAGCGAGTATGTTCAATATTCATGCTAGATAGTTTGGGTTAAAAATCAAGGTAGTAAAATCATCATTTTTAAGGTTTTTTTAAGTTTTTCAATTAGAATTAATACTATCTTTACAGCATAATTGTGATAAGGTTTAGGTTGCCCTGCTGCTCTCATAGCTACAGGGCTTTTTTGTGCGCCGGGCACGGCGCACCGCTATAGGGTGAGAGTCCCGAACACGCTTAGACAGCCTTATGAATTATAGCAGCAATTGTATTGTATGATGGGTGAAAACACTGCCGCTTTAAGTATCTCAAGACATAAAATAAGCGGTTTTCTTGTTTATACCGACGATCCGGGCACATTACTTGCTGCAAGAAAGCGAATCATTCGAGCAACGGGAAATGCAATTGAGAAAGAAAGTTTTAGTGGTTGAAGATGAAATAGATATACAGGAAATTATTCGATACCTACTTACGGAATCAGGCTACCAGGTAGGACAATGTCCGAACGCTGAACAGTTTTTAAGCGAATTGCAACACCTTGATCCTGATCTTATCCTTATGGACGTAATGTTGCCGGATGGCAATGGGATGGGGTTGTGCAAGAAAGTAGACCAGAAATTGTCTGCCTAATCTTGCTAGGCTGCAAGATGGTTTTCTACAACCTCCAGCAGGTTATCAATATCGAAAGGTTTTTGAATGACCTCATCTGCGCAGATCTGCTTTACCTCATTGGCCTTAGTATGGGTGGATAAAACAATGACGGGTATATGTTTAATATCCTCAAGAATTTTTAACTGTCTGCAGAGTTCTGTTCCCTCCAAAGTTATTTGAATAACATCCAGAAGGATTAAATCAGGTTTCTCCTCTGCAGCTCCATCTAAGAAAAGTTTTTCAGAAGTAAATCCATTCACCTTATAACCTTCTTCAGTTAAAATGTAGGTCACCGCCTCCAAAATTTCCTGGTTCTTTTCAAACACAAATACCCTCTTCACGCTATTTAAATCCCCTTTTATAATTTATGCGAAGATAAGAAGAAACGATGTTTTTCTGCAATTAAAAATTGTGAAGGGTTTTCAGAATTAGTTCATCAAGCTTTTAATCCGATGCCAAAAAAAAGAGACTGAACCTTTGATCCAGTCTCTTTCGCGTATACATAAATTAAACTAGTCCTTTACAACAGTGGTACGTTCAATGGTTCTGTCTGATCCTCTACCATTAAGTAAAGCAAGTATAATAACTAGCAGAACGATACCGCCCACAATATACATCCAGGGAAAAGAACCTCCACCTGAATCATGGTTAACATTTAGATCTACATTTGCATCTACTGCTTTTTCCTGTGCAAAAGCCATCACATTCATGAAAGCCAATGCTAATGCTGTATTTAACTTTTTCATAACAGTGTGTTTTCCTTAACATTACAGAAACCTTGCCAGATTGGTCTTACAGCTAAAGAGGCTTTGGTAATAGCCTCAGAATGTACTTATAACTGTACAGAAAGTCTCTCACTCACTCGCAAAATCATGAAGTAAAAGGAAATTTCGAATTGTTCTTGATCCTGAATAGCTAGGACCAAGCTTCCTAAATCATTTCCAGGTAACGCTGAAGCCCTGCTCTTTTAACCGGATGGCCATGTCCCAGGTAAAAAGTGTGCGTGTTGAGGGAAAGTACTTTCCGTATACTATCTTTCACCTGCTGCAAATCATCATGAAAAGGAGGATGTTTCATCCGCGAACTAAAAGCGATTCCCCCGAGCAGTATTCCTGAAGAAGCCAGGTCCATGATAATCGCACTTCCATCATTCAGAATAATAGATAAAGAACCAGGTGTATGGCCAGGAGTATGAATTACTTTTCCTTTTATTCCAAACGGAGCAAGGTCATATTCTTCTCCGTCAGTAAGCGTTATATCAGCCCGGCATGGATGCGCTTTATCATGTAAAAGCTTGGGTTTTAGGGTGTAATTCCAGATCTTATGATTAGCCTTTAAGGTATCAGGAAGACTCATTCCGGTTTCCAAGGCTGCTTTATCTCCCTCGTGAATTAAAATAGGGACCTTCAATATTTCCTGCAGCTCTTTTACGCTGCCGAAGTGATCGATATGTCCGTGAGTAATGATAATTAAGCCGATTTCTTCCTTTGAAATACCTCTGGCCTCTAATTGTCTTAAAATCCTTCCTTCACTGCCCGGAACACCTGTGTCAACAAGGATGTGCTTATCTTGTCCCTTTATAAGGAAGCAGTTTATCATACCAAATGGAAATATGGATAGCTGAATAATTTGTTGCATTTGACGTAACTTAAACAGCCTGCAAAGTGCTTATTCAAACCCGCTCTCCTACTTGATAAATGTTAGGAAAATATCTTCTTTCGGATCCTGCTGAGTGACTCAGGTTTAACACCAATATAGGATGCGATATATTGAACGGGAACATTTTGAACCATCTCGGGCTGTTCCGACAAGATTTTAAGATAGCGATCCTCAGCCGACAATATCTGCATGTCTTTTGTTCGTTGCTGATATTGCAAAATGGTGTTCTCATTGAGCTTTCTGCAGAAGGAGGTCCAGAAGCTACTTTCCTTATGTAGCTTTTCATAATCTTGCTTGTTTACAGATAGGATCTTGCAGTCGGAAATACATCTGATCGTTTCGGTGGAAACCGAACCTTGAACAAAGCTTTCGAAACAGGTGATCAGATGATTTGTAGTGGCAAGTTGTGTTATGATCCTATGATCATCCTGCTCAGTGAATGCTACCAGGAATCCTTCTACTACGAAATACAATTTTTCCACAGGTTGATGCTGAGCCTCGAGCACAGTGTTCCTCGTAAAGCTTTCATACTTAAAACACTCTGTGATCAGAGAAATATCTTGCTCAGGAAGGGGGTGTAAACCGGATAAATACCTTAACAGCGGGCTCAACTTCATGTAGATCTTAGCGAATAGATTCGGTAATAAACACCTTTTGTATTGCTTGTTGGGCATCTCATATTCCTGGCTTCATTTTAGAATTTCATTCCTGCGCTAAAGTATTTCAAAGGTAATTCCGGTGAAATTCGATTCTTCTATAGCATCCTTGGCTTTTTGAGAAAAGAAAAAACTACTACTTACCCTATCTATATATATGATATTATCAATTGTGTTATCGAGTAGCACTAGCTTCTCCACACAAACAAACTTAGGATACTCAACTGAATTCAATGCTTTAACATAATCATCGCTACTTTTTAGTTCTAATGGTTTGGAAACTGTCCCATTCTCATCTCTTCGTTTTAATGAGATAAGGCTACGGTCAAAATCAATTAGGTGATAATCAGGTGTGTATCCATTCATTAACCAATATCTTGTTTTTCCTTTTTTAGTAACAACTTGGGCTGGGAGAAATTGAATTCCTTCTTCTCTTAAGGTAAGAATTAGGTCCTTTAGCTTTGTGCTTACTATGGGCTTGGAAATAGGAGAAGATGATATTAAATCCGTAAGACGGGCTTTAGGGTGCAAAATAGAATCAGGAATATAGGCACTTTCGTCAAGTTTCCCTTCTAAATTCCATAAATGTCTAGGATCATCGATTGATAATTCGCTTACCATCCTTTGGGATTGAGGGAAAGTGGTTCCAATCTCTTTTCCAACCGAAAATTTTAATTGATAAAAAATCATACTATTGGTATAATCTTGACTAGTGGCGAGTTAAAAAGTTTTTATGTAAGGGTTAGAATTTACGATGTATACACTCGGAGTCAATTATCTCCATGGTACAGTCGAAATTACTTCAGTATGAATTTTACGTTGATTGTTGATTCAATTTTTATCTTCTCGAATTCGATCTTTGGTGCTTCGTACTTTTGTTTTGTTGCGTACCCGCTTACTGCAACTCCATAAATTCTTCCTTGTAGTGGTTGATTAAACCCAGGGTTAATTTCCAAGATTTGAATAGCGCTTCCCACTGTTTGATTCAAAGGTTTGGTTAATGCTTTTGCCCGCACTTTTGCGTTTTCTACCGCTCTAGCCCTGCAGATATTTTGAAGGTTTTCCAGATCAGTATGATCAACCTTGCTAATAGAGGTGTTTGAGATCCCCATATCTTCTAGTGCTATAAATACTTTGCTGGCGGTTGGTGCGTCACTAACTTTTAGTAGGTATTCCTTCGATTTGACCACATCTTTCTGTTTCAACAGGTAGAATTTATAATTGCTGATCATATCACTGGTACTAAGCTCTGTTTCAGTCTTAATACCAATGGCTTTCAATCCGTTGACCATTTTGCTTTCTAACTCTTCAATTGAAACCTTGTCCTTCGTATCCTTTTCCGAGATGTTAATCTTAATGTAGATTTCATTCGGGGTAATTAATGTATCAGCATAGCCATTAACTTCTACATAGGGCTGGTCGATAAAACTTTTGTTTTGAGAGAATGCTGCCGAACTCATCATTAATAGCAGTCCGGTGATTGCATGAAGTTTACGCATGGTTGTTTAAGGTTTGATATGGTAACTTTAATCAGTTATCTTAAATATATGATGTTGCTGCATAGATACAAAAGATTGCTGTTATTTAAAAGATGCCCTCATTCTTGGTTGTAGGTGAAGCTGTAGCGGTCCTACGACCGTAAGCATACAGTTCTAAGCGACGGTCCTATAGAATTGGGCTACAGCAATAGCATTGGCCTTGTTCTCATCCTTGGATACCCTGAAGTTTTCCAGTAGCGAAATAACATAAACCTCACTGATGGCTGGTTAAGCAATAAAAATCCATTAACCCTGACGGTAGGATTGCCAATTTTGAGCAGGAGATAGTATATTAGATCAGGATACCTTCAAATGAAAAGCATACAGATCTTGTTGATTATAAGTCTTTTGTCGATCAACTTTTCCTACTGTCAGAGGAAAACCTTAACAATTATTGGAACAGTTCATTTTCCCTCCCGGAATTTTAATGCAGATACTTTGTTTAAGATTCTGGAGAATACAAAGCCTGATATTGTTCTGCTGGAACTGGATAGTGCTTTATTTTCAAGAACCTTTGACAAGGATTTCAAATTGAAGTATCAATCAAAGGAAAATGAGCCTGTAGCTACCTCCAAGTATATCCACATGCACCCTCTAACTAAAGCGGGCTATTTTGATTTCCCTAACCGGGACTATTATCGAAATCAGAGAGGTATTAAACAGGCCGAAATTAATGCAGACCAATTGTTGGATAGTTTATATAGGATCAAGGTGTTGACTAAGCGCCAGGCCGCAATAGTAAAGAAATTCTATGCTCTTACAGAAGAATTGAACTCCTACGTAGAACGACCTCTGACAGATTTTAACAATTCCAAAACCGATCGATTAGCTAAGAGAAGGCAGTTCTATCAACATCATAAAATAAGAAAGGTTATTAACGAATGCCAGGAATTTTCAGAAAGAACTGTTAAAACCAATTCTGGCCTTATAGTAAGTTTGAAGGAGGCTTATGGAAGTTTATGTGATTTTTGGGATTTACGAAATAAGACTATGTCGGCTAATATCCTGAACGTTTGTCACCAAAATCCCGGAAAGAAGGTAGTGGTTCTAACAGGTTTTTTTCATCGCTACTACCTGATCAAGGAAATACAAGGGAAGGATAGGAGGTTGTAAGTTACACGCTGCTAAGTTGCCTGTCCGTTTACATTGGTAAAACATCCTGAGGCTATCATTCAAATGAATGAATGCGTACTTCTTATAAAATATAATAGCTGTACTATCACTTTCCCTCAACTTGTGTTCGAAAATAAGTGTGGTAAAGGTAATAATATTAGGTCTGAGCGGGACGCTCAGACCAGTAGAGGGTGTGGAAGGTAATAATATTAGGTATGAGCGGGACGCTCAGACCAGCACCCTGAATCGTGTTCGCAATTTATTAGGGGTCTCCTTACTAATCTCACTACTGATCTTACCTAAATCTTCTCTATCCTCCATTAAATTATGAAAAGCGTTCAGTATTAAAGGAAAGCCTTGGTTAAAGGATGGGTAGGGGAGGAGTGTTTCTTTTGTGAAACGATTTTTGCTATTTTTTGTATCTTTGATGGTACAATGCAATCGCTTTACAGTAAATATCGGCGTGTTTTAGGGTCTGTTTCAACTGCTTTCAAGAGAAGTCTGAGCGAATCTATCAATTGGAGTTCTCGTGCTATTTGCATCGAGGGCGCAAGAGGGACTGGAAAGTCAACGCTTATGCTTCAGTATATCAAGGAAAGTTTGCCTGCCGATAAAACCCTATACGTTTCTCTGGATGATCTCTATTTTAAACAACATCCTCTAACAGAAGTAGCAGAGACATTTTACAATGAAGGCGGCAGGCACCTTTTTCTGGACGAGGTTCATAAATACGAAGACTGGCAGTCTGCTATAAAAAATATCTATGACTTTTTTCCGGAGCTTCAGCTAGTTATTTCGGGATCGTCTATTCTGGAACTTCAAAAGTCGCAGGCCGATTTAAGTCGCAGGCTTGTCCGCTATTATCTTCCCGAGCTTTCCCTTAGGGAATATATCGCCTTAAGGTATTCCACTAAAACTGAAAAAATAAGCTTGGGAGACCTCCTTTCCAATTCAGGAAATTTGGCTGATCATTTAATTCAAACGGTTCCTTCGCCGCTTAAATACTTCAAAGAATATCTGTCGTACGGCTCCTATCCATTTATTATGGAAGGAGAGGGCGAATATCTCGCTAAAATAAATCAGCTCATAAATGTTATTATTGATTACGATCTGCCGGAAGCTAAAGCGATTGAAGTTAGTACACAAGCAAAGCTAAAGCGTTTACTCTATATCATTTCAACCTGCGTTCCGTATAAACCAAATATTTCTAAGCTTGCGGAACAAATTGGAACTTCCAGGGTGCGACTACTAGAAATGCTTTATATCCTGGAGCAGGCACAACTCATAAATAGCTTGAGATCCTCAGTACATGGCATAAGTTTAATGAATAAGCCGGAAAAGATCTTTCTTGAAAATAATAGTTTGATAACGGCTTTAGCAGAAGGAGTACCAGACACGGGCAATCAAAGAGAAACTTTTTTCTTATCCCAGTTACGAAACAGCGGTGCACAGGTAACTTATCCAGACCTGGGAGATTTTAAAGTGAACGACCAGTATTTATTTGAAGTTGGAGGAAAGAACAAAACCAGCAAACAGGTTAAAAACATTCCCAACTCTTTCCTTGCATTAGATGACATAGAATACGGCTACGGTAATACTATTCCCTTATGGATGTTCGGATTCCTTTATTAGTACCAAGTGAGTTTGGTGCCGTCAACGGACTACACTTTACTGGTCTGAGCGAGACGCTCAGACCAGTAAAGTGTGGAACGTTTGATGCTTACTTCCTGGTCGTAGGTTAAGCGATAGCGGTCCTACGACCAATAAGGACCTGAACTGCTGGTGTTTCGCTTCGTCGATAGACACCAGGATTTGTCGATGGATTGCTTTTTCCAGGACACCAAGGGATTTTTATATTTGATGGAAACTAAATTCGAAACCCCCTCCATGAAAGAGTCTATCCTCAGGCATACTGGCTTTTGGTTGATCGCTATTTTAGTCCTGACCTGGATCTATGGAACTGCTTTCGATAATTTTCAACTGGGCTTTGAGGTTATCCTGATGCTTATCCCGGTACATATGCTCTATTTCTATACCGTGGCTTACTGGGTAATTCCCCGCTACTTTTTCAGGCAGCAATATATCCTTACCTTCTTTGCATGCCTGCTAAGCGCTTTTATGGCGGCTGTCGTTTATCGTCTCAATGAGATCCTGATTTCAGATCCATACATCTTCCGGGTTTTAAGTGCAACCGAAAAGAATTTTACCTGGTCTAAACTCGATGGAAGCTTTTCTGAACAGCTTCTAAATCCCCACGACTTTGTTAATGCGGTAGAAAGATGCAATGTGATTGTCTGGCTTGGCGTCTCATTAAAGTTTATTAAAATGTGGTTTGAAAGAAGGCAGGCGGCTTTGCAGGCCGAGCTTAATTTTCTTAAGGGACAGATCCATCCACACTTTCTTTTCAATACCTTAAATAATCTTTACGCCTTGTCGCTTCAGCAGTCTAAGCAAGTCCCCGGAATTGTACTGGGCCTGTCTTCTATTCTGAGGTATATTCTGTACGAGGGCAATTCAGAAGAGGTGTCGCTAAAGCGGGATATCGAGATCCTGGAGAGCTATATCGCTTTGGAAAAGATCAGGTATGAGGAGCGACTGGACCTGAATTTTAATCTTATTGGAGAGGTGAATGAGCAAAAGATCGTTCCTTTGCTGATGTTACCCCTGGTAGAGAATGCCTTTAAGCATGGTGTTAGTGAGACTGTTGATGCTCCCTGGATAAACATAGAGCTACTGGTGGAGGGGAACAATTTATCCTTCAAGGTTAGCAATAGTAAGCCGCCTGGGGTTGCCAATTCAGCAAGAAAGGATTTTGAAAAAGTGGGTTTGAGTAACGTTAGGAAAAGGCTTGAGTTATTGTACCCTGGCAGATATTTTTTGGACCTTTTGGATGAGGAAGAGCTGTATATTGCGGTCCTTAAAGTTGAAATTGGCCATCCTGCCTATATCGTTTAATCTATGGCTATCAAATGTTTAATTGTAGATGATGAACCTCATGCCATCGAAGTTATTGAGCGATACCTGGAAAATTTTCCGGAAGTGCTGATTGCAGGTACCAGTCACAATGCGCTCAGGGCTGCTGAAGTCATTAAGTCTGGTGGTATTGATCTTGTCTTCATGGACATTAAGATGCCTGGACTGCTGGGTACAGAATTTATTAAAGGCCTTGCGGATCCGCCAAAGGTGATCTTTACGACCGCGTACCAGGAGTATGCCTTGGAGGGTTTTGATCTGGGAGCAGTAGATTATCTCTTGAAACCCATCCCTTTTGACCGTTTTGTTAAAGCAATGAACAGAGTTGGGGATAGCTTTGGACTGGGTTCTAACCTGCCAGCGACTACTGCCCCCCTGCCTGAGCCGGCATTGAACCGGGAGCAGTTTTTGTACTTACGCGTGAAGCGGGAAAATTTGAAAGTGAAGACTTCTGATATCTTATGGATTGAGAGTGTGAAAGACTATATCAGGGTGGTGGTGAATGACCGGGAGCTGATATCAAAATACAAGATCAGTGTGGTAGAACAACTACTGCCCACGATGGATTTTGTGCGAATTCACCGTTCTTTCATTGTTTCCCTGGACAAGATCGAATCATTCCACCCGAGCTACGTAAAGGTTGTGGGGAAGGAACTTCCGATAGGGCGTAACTACAAACAGAATTGCTATAAACGTTTCCTCAATGCCTGAACCTTAGCTTGTTCTAAGCCTCAACGTTTATCCTCTAAATTTGCTTTCTATCGACAAAAACAGCCCTACGTCGACTGAACTTGCCTGGTAGTAGCAGGGTTTTAAATTCGTGTTCCTGATTAAAATTCGATCACGTGAACACTGCCAAAATCTATCTGCCTAAAGGCTCACTGTCGGCCTACATTGACCATTATATGATGGTCGATATTGATTGGAATGCCGAAACTTTACTATCTGATGTCTGGAGGCTTATTCCTTTCGGACAGATTTCGATACTCTTTCTTTATGGAGACCCACATCATTACAGCTTGCGAAATGCGGAGGAGGAAATGAGGGTCACACCTCGCTCTTTTGTGGTGGGGCAGCTACGTAACCCAATTTGGTTGAAGTTTCAGGGGCACACCCGACTTACGAAAGTACAATTTAAGCCTGCTGGTATCCAACGGATCATGGCTTATCAAATGGATGAGTTGACTGACCTCCCTTGTATTGCCCTGGAAGATATTTGGGGTAAGCAGGCTAATGAGGTGCCTGAAAGTTTGCATGAGGCTGAAGATGATTTAGCCCGGGTGAAGATCCTGGATAAGTTCTTCATCGGTAAGCTTCTGCCAAAATCGCCTCAGGAAGCTTATGTGGAGCATACCCTGTCTCAGTTATATCAAAGTACGGGCAATTACCGGCTGGCAGATCTGGAGCAGCAGCTGGGAATTACGGGACGACAGCTCGAACGTATTTTCAGGGCTAAGGTGGGTTTATCACCTAAAGAGATTGGACGCTTCATTCGTCTCAATACCGCCTTTTCCCGGCTTAACAAGGATCCTGATCTTTCGCTCTCCAAACTTGCTTATGAACTTGGTTATTTTGACCCGGCTCATTTCTCCAAAGATTTTACCAGTCTGACGGGACTTAGTCCTTCGCGTTTGAAAAAGAAGTCGACTGCTGAATTCTATGTTACTCATGGTAAATGCTTCGCCAATCTCTAGCGCTTGTTGTGATGTTAGCGAAACCGGGGCATGTCGGTTTTTTACAAAAGATTTTCTCCCCAACGGCCCAACTTTGCAGGAAAGATATCGGAGAATATGAAAGATAACATTGAGATCGCTTTAGAAGCGAGCAGTACTTACAGGCAAATTATTATGAAAATTAAATATCTATCTGCGCCAGTACTGGCGCTTACACTACTATTGTCTTGTCAGAAAGACGAGAATGCAACTACCACCTACTCCGTTAAGGAGGATGCCTCAAAGGTTGAATGGAAAGGAAGTGCTACCGATCATTTTCATGTTGGATCATTCGGGGTAAAGGGCGACTTGAAAACGGATGGGAAGGGCGTGCTTAGTGCTGGTGACTTTCGCATTCCTATCGCAAGTATCAAGAACTACGACCTTCCCGAGGGGCCGCGGGAAGAATTGCTTGACCATTTGAAAAGTCCTGATTTCTTTAACCTCGCCCTGCATCCTGAGGCCAGCTTTCATATTACTTCAGTAAAACCGTACAATGGAGGTACACCTTCAGCTGTCGAGGGTGCTAACTATGAAGTGACCGGAGATTTTTCAATGATCGGACAGACCCATCAAATCAGTTTTCCTGCAAAGATCACCAACGATGAGGCGGGGCTTCATACGCATGCATTTTTAAAGATTAACCGTTTGAACTGGGGAATGACCAGCTATAACGATCCGGCACAAGCGCTCTATATATTACCTGAGGTTGAGATTATTCTTAGTATAAACGCGGTTAAAGATTAGGATTTTCAGGCTACTCAACTGATTTATTAATTAAAGATAGAGATGAAGAAATATGTAAGTATGCTGCTGGTGCATGGAATTATTCTGAAACATCTCCTGGTGCTTTTGACCTTAAAGCTGTTGGGATCCGCACTGGAAACTTTGTGTTTGGTCCGATGCCGGTTCCTGGTAGTGTTTATCTCGTAGCTGATGTGGGGAGTGGACGTGGCTTCGTAAGTGGAACCTGGTGCACTGGTGTGTATCGACAGATGACGGGAGAAATGACCATTACATCGGTTAAAGGCTATTTTACCGGAGCACTCGAAGGAACACTTACGGAAAGAGAGAACGGTTGGGGAATATGTTCTTCTCTAACCAAAAAGGTAAAGGCTTCCTTCAGTTATAAATTACCGTAGTCAAATCTGTTCTTCATGGGCTAAAACGGGAAATCCTTTTTTACCCCTCATTACTGGTCGTAGGTTCAGCCATTTCTGGTCGCGAGGATGCTAGGACCAGTTTGCGGGTGGGGGTATTAGGTCTGAGCGAGACGCTCAGGTCAGTAGAAGATGAAGTTAGTGTTACTTCAGTTGGGTATCATAATCCAGGGTGATTTTCCCATTTTGAGTTAAGATCTTCTGACCATCAATATGGTGAGGATAAAGGCGCCTTACCTGGCTAACCTCGTCTAATGCTTCAAGCTGCTCAGGGGATAAATTTATTAAACCAGATCTGATGTTTTCGGCAAATTGTTCAACAGTGCGGGCCCCAATAATAGGAAAAACGCCTTTTGTTCGAACCCAGGCTGTGGCTAACTGGCCGCAGGAAAAGCCAGTTTGGACGGAAATGGTTTCCAGAACGTCTAAAACTGAAGATGTTTTATAGTCTATTGCCTCTCCCGATCCTTGCTTTAGTCGGCCTGACTCACCTTTCCGGTACTTTGAAGTTAACATTCCGCCTGCCATTGGTGAATAAGCCATAATTGCCAGTCCCATTTCATTAGCCAAAGGCCAATATTCCTGTTCCACAGCCCTTTGTAAAAGATTGTATTCAATTTGAATAGCGGTGAGGGGAGGCCTATGCGTGCTTTTTGCAAAAGTGGCGGCTGCGGCAGTTCGCCAGGGACTAAAGTTAGAAAGACCCCAATACAGTACCTTTCCACTTTGAACCAGGTCCTCCATACCTCTTACGATTTCCTCCAGGGGTGTATATTTATCCTCAAAGTGCACAAGATACAGGTCGATATAGTCTGTTTTTAATCTTTTCAGGCTAGCCTCAATTCCCTCTCTTAATGCTTTGCGATGGTTACCTATGTTGCCTGTTGAAGCTAGTGCATGTCCTCTGGAATATTTACTGGCTATAACATAATTACTCCTCCTCCCCACGATTAGTTTCCCCGTAATTTCTTCGGCTTGTCCCAATTGGTAAGCATCGGAGGTATCTATAAAATTTCCACCTTGATCGCTATAAGCATTAAATATTTTTTCGCATTCTTCCATTGTTGCACCGTAACCGGAAGTAGTGCCAAACATACCTGTCCCTAGCACAAATTCACTTACGAAAAGTCCGCTATTTTTTCCAAAAAGTTTATATTTCATAAAAGCTCAGCTTAATATTTATAGTTCAACAGCTATAGGAAGTTTAAAATTACTTACCTTTCATTAACTTTTATTGGTGCTTAGTTAAAGCTTAGTGCTAATGTTTTACTTAGTGGAATGGAAGATAAAACTATAATATTCAGCTCAGAACATCCGAGTAGAGAAGCTTGCACATCTTATTCATTAGCGATTGACGATGCTCTTTACGCTATTGGGGGAAAGTGGAAATTAAAAATAATTACCGCTTTATTGGATGGCTCTCTGCGGTTTAATGAGTTGCAGCGCGGTGTGAAGGGGATCTCAGCTACTGTATTGTCTCACGAATTAAAGGAACTGGAGTTGAATGGATTTGTGGTTAGGCGGATAGTGGAAACCTATCCCGCAATGATTAATTACGAGCTTAGCGAATATAGCTATACTCTGAAGGAGGTTATTATAGCCTTATGTAAATGGGGTGTGTCTCACAGGGAATGGATTAGAAGCAGAGCAATCTGATTTTTGAGAAGGACCTCTTATAATAATTCTATTAAAGAGTACTTATGATTGCTGCTAAAAAATATGCCGAGAATACATTAAAGGAAATTCCTGGATATATTAATGACGGAGAGATTCTGCATATTCTTTATACTACCGATATTAATTGGAAACATGCCAATGCAATAAAAGAATTCACAAATTTTAAAGATGATCTGATTTCAGATTGACTTATCCCTTGTTGCTGGCAAACCAATGGATGATTTTTGGATAATAATCTGCCAGGGGTTTTTGGCCTTTATTTTTATATAAAGCAATCAGAAACTGGTTGAACTCAGGGAAGCGTTTGAAACCCCTGTATTTCTTCATATTATTTTCGATCGAGTAGATGAGTTTTTGTTTTTCAGAAGATGGAGCAAAATCTAAGAAATAGAGGCTCAGGAGTCCCCAGTTCATGTATTCATTGAAGCAAGCCAGGGAATTGTTGTACGAGCTGGCGGGTTTATCCTTTTCAAGCCAGATGTCGAGATTGGAGAAAGCCGAAACAAAATCACTGGACCGTTGATGCTTTTCTGTTACAGGGTCATTGAAACAATGATTTAGCTCGGTGAATACAATGCTGCCCCGGTTTAGATTTATGGCCTCTTCGCTTAATTTATCATCATAATAGTTTCGCAGATAAGGAAAATTAACGTGAGCTTGGGCTTCTTTAAAATTATTACTGGTAAAGTAGTTTGCAGATTGATTTCCGGCAACTAACGGGGAAAATATCACCTTGAAGGTGTTGTAGTTTGTTGTAGGGTAATTCTGGCGTAACCAAGATATCATCTGAGGTAATTTTATAGAATCGCGATAGCAACGGATCTGGTCATCATACAAATGTTTATTAGACTTGTAAAAAGAATTGAAATTGATTTTAGTCGCGAACGCCTGTAGTTCCTTCTCAAATGGCCTTAGGGTATTAACTGCACCCCAGGAAACACGGTCATAAACCTTGCTCTTCACAATCTTTCCATTATGCATCTCGAAAGAATAACCATCCATTTTTAGGTGAGCGTACTTATCTTCTTTAAGTAGCGAGTCAATTTGCTTCACAATTGGTTCATCCTTGTACTGACCAAAATTTGCCATTACTGTCTTGTAATAATCAGAGTACCTGAAAGCAAGGTTCCGGTTTTTTGGCCGCGCTCGGTGTTAGGGCAATTACGATATTGATAAGCTCGTACACTGGAGGAATATCGATCGTTGTTTTGAGATTATTTGATTTCTGATAGAACTTGCTAAATCTTGCTGGATTAGTGAACTTCTGACCCACAGCCCTTAAATAGGCCGAGTCGTTACTTTCCTGATTGATCACCATAAAGTCGAAATTTTCGCCGCCCTTTAAGTTGATGCTAAGAGAGTCGATCGCCGACTTGAATACCAGGTGCATGAGCTCCTTCTTGATAGGGAAATTCAATAGATCTGGTTTTAGCTTAGGGTTTAAAACCACCGCCTCACCGTAGGATACCGAATCGATGATTAAAGAGATGCGATTTTTTTCTGCTTTTAATACCGGAAGCTTCTTTTGCTGTGCTGACGTAGAATAAGAGGTCAACAGGATGAGAAAGAGGGCGAAAACCCTAAGCACATAAAACAAGCCATAGGCAACTTCCTGCATATTTTTCATGGATAGACTCTTTTCAAATTAGGTTTAAGATATAAAAAAATAGGCAACTTCCTATAGGGGCCGACAAGTTCGGTACCTTCAGTTACCTCATTACTGGTCTTAGCGAGACGCAAAGACCAGTAGTGATAGAGAGGGGACTCGGCATATTAAAAGGATAAAGCCAGCCTGCCTGATACATTAGGTGCTTCTAGTTTTCGCAATTCTTGGTTGCTAACCAGATCGTGTTCTTTTTCTTTTTCAATAAGTTTAAACCATTGAAGAGCGGGAATGAATTTGTTAGAGAGTGTTTTCTTCTTGCTTTTCTCTTCTCATTTAATTCTGCATCTGCCAGTTTTTTATCTTCATTACTTATTGTCTGGGGAATGACAAACGCTTCTGCAATTTCTTTCCCTGATAGCCCATTTATTTTATCCTGTTTCATTTGTAGTACTTCCTTATTAAATTTATTAATTCGTTTCCCTCTAAATATATCTGCCTTCCGCCATCCAGAAAGCCATAGGCTTCAATATAATGTTGTTTTAAACTTGTTTTAGGCAATAAGGATATACAAGGGATAGTTACCAGCTTGAAATTTCGTTTTCATACTTTAATGACTTCCAATCAAAGAAAAAACGCTTCTTAGTAATCTTGGGAAAGTCGTTATTCTCAACCTTCTTAACCTTAACTGCAAGCGATCCATTACTAGTAGTCTCAATGTAGTAAAAATTTACATTTTTTGTAAAGTTTAATAGGCGGTAATTAGAGTTCTTTTATTACTGGTTTTCGTAATAATCACTTGAGACAATAACCGTGCAATATCGATGTGAGAACCTTCATAAATGACTGTAGGAGCATCATTTTCGCCGACCTCAGAATACAAGGCCAGCATCAATAAGGCTCGCCCTTTTGATTTGACATTGGCACGCCATTCAAAATAATTATTAGGGTCATTTCCAGGAAAACTTACATCTACGTGTTTCCTGTGTCGTTGGGTTGCTGATCAGAGGGAAACCTAACAGGGATCGTGCCTACACTTCGAGAAGGAATCCATTTATTTTCACCAATTAATTGGTGAAAAGCTGAGTACAGCTTTTATGTATTTAGAGAATCAATAAAAGGCTGCTGGGTGTACATCCCCAGACGAATAACAGGTTCTGTCCAGGTGAAAGGATTTGACCTGTGCGGTAGCGATTCTACGACCTTGTGTGTATAGGAGAAGACGTTGTCGTCCTGTCTAAATCAGGAAGTCCGAAATAGCTATTAATTGTGTAATGAAATGATTCTACAAACTCATTCTTCCTCGTATTATCGCTTTTAACAATCATAGAGCTATAAAAACCTTCTTTAGTGCATTCCTCCCTGCAATCGTGTTTTTCGTATTCCTGATCTCCTAACTCTCTAAACCAGCGGCCAAATGTTATCCTTCTTTTTCTTGCACTATCATCTGTCATGCAAACATATAGAACAACCTCATCATTGTTTTTTAAAAAGAAGTCCTGAACAATAGTTATTACAGTATTTCTTATCAGCGAATCTCTTCTGTGTACATTAAAATCATCTCCCTGTTTACAAGTAATACCAAGAGAATATACTTCAACGTCCTGCTCAGTCTTAGGATTTTGTAAATAAAAATTCGTAAAATAGGCTAGAAAATCTAATTTATGGGCTGTGGAGAACTCGTAACCTTCAGAGGTTTCAATCCAATTATAGTGGTTTAACAAAGGAAATACCTAACGATGATAAAGGGCGGTTTTCTTGATATGCTTTAGCAATCTTCTCCTTATCCTCTATCAATTTACGGAAAGGATTCTTTTTAGAACTACTGCAATTGTCTCGCGTTGTATGTGATTTTTGGTTTTTCACGACACTTATTCTTTAATTTTGAATGACGACATAAACAGGCGTCGTTTCATGTATACAAATATAATACGTTCCTATTAAAACATTGTTGTATCGGGTTCATTTTATTATCCTCCTCTTCCCTCTATTTCAATTCCTGCTTTTTTAGTTCCTTCATGCCTTCTTGGGGCGGCCAGCTTCATTTAATTTTGCGCTTAATATTCGGGTTAACCTTGGTAATGCACAATTAGCCCATGTATAATACCGCCCAAATAATATTTATTTAAAGCTTCCTGATGCCTATTCGCAGACCATCATTAGGTAATAGGGGCGCAGTTTTTGTCTTTGTTTCTGCCAGGAGGAAGAGCTTCGTTACGAAAGATACCGACTTGGAACGACGCCTCGAGAATCTCGGATTGTACCATTCTCCTTACAAAACCACCCCACTTTGCAAGTCTCATCCGCTTTCTCGAAATTAGGCGGCAGGAAGTTCTGAATCTTCCTAAAATAACCAGTAACATTTAGATCATTCAGCCATTTTAGCATGTTTAATAAATTTCCGGGCATAGGCCTTTTTATCATCCTATGCAATGTTCTTTCTACAAACCTGAGGGCTCAGGAAGCACCGCTTGACACGCCGCGTGTTCAGATTACAGCAACAGGAGATTTAAGCTATACAAAGGCACCGAATGGCGACAGGGTTCCGGACTATTCCTATTGCGGATATCAGAACTCTAATGAACCTATCCCGAATGTTCCGGTGAAAGTTATTGTTCCTTCCATGAAGGGGGATGCTACAAAGGCAATTCAATTGGCCATTGATTACGTTTCTTCTCTGCCCCTGAATAAAGCTGGCTTTCGCGGTGCTGTATTGCTGGAGAAGGGGGAATTTGAACTTGCAGGCTCGCTGGAAATAATTGCAAGCGGGGTTGTTTTACGGGGAGCCGGACCAGGCAAGGAGGGAACAATCTTAGTCGCAAAAGGCACAGGCAGGGAAACGCTGATCAGGGTGTCCGGAAAAAATGATAGAAAAGCAGAGGCAGCTGTTCCCTTGCAGAACGTCTATGTTCCGGTAAATGCCCTGACCCTGAGTTTTAAGTCGCCCCATAATTTTAAAGCCGGGGATAGGATCATCGTTAAACGACCATCCACTGAAGAATGGATACGATCGATAGGGGCCGACAAGATCGGTACTTATGTAAACTACCATTTAACGCATTGGGAGGCTGGTGACTTCGATCAGGACTGGCTGCGAAGGGTAGTAGCGGCAGATCATAATACTATTACCATCGACCTTCCTCTCAGCAACTCGCTCGACCCGAAATATGGTGGCAGTACTGTTGCCAAATATACCTGGGAAGGACGTATCCGCAATGTTGGTGTTGAAAACCTGAACTGTGTTTCTGCTTTCGACAGCGCTAATCCGAAAGACGAGAACCATCGCTGGATGGCTATAACGCTGGAGAACGTAGAGGATGCCTGGGTACGCCGTGTCGAAGCACAGCATTTTGTAAGTTCTGCCGTAGCGGTTTGGGAAACTGCCAGTCGCGTTACTGTGGAAGACTGTAAATCTCTTTCGCCGGTTGGGGAGATAGGAAATTATCGCCGCCTTTCCTTCCAGACATTAGGGCAGCAGGTATTGTTTCAACGCTGTTATGCGGAATACGGCTATCATGATTTTTCGGTAGGCTTTTCTGCTGCGGGACCGAATGCGTTTGTTCAATGCTACTCGTATTTACCCTTTAACTTCAGCGGCACAGTAGGGGGATGGTCTACAGGAGTGCTGTTTGATAAAGTGACGGTTGATGGGGGAAATATGTTCATGGATTACCGGGATGTGGATGGACAGGGAGGCGGATGGACTACAGCCAATTCACTAAGCTGGCAGGCAAGGGCAGCGAAGCTTTATTTATCAAACCCTCCGGGAGCGCAGAATTGGGCCTACGGAAGCTGGGCGCAGGGCTATGGGAACGGCTTTCACGAAAAGCCGCATGGTTTTTTAAAGCCTGAGAGTTTCTATTATGCACAGCTACAGGCGAGAACAGGGAAAGATTCGCCCGAATTGGATAAGCTATTGGTCTACACCTCTTCATCCGGCTCAGCTCCCTCTCCAGAGCTTGCTGCCCAATACAGCGAGCGTTCAAAGCAGCCTGATCTTACGCTATTTAGCTGGATCGATTCTATGATTGCCCGTTATCCCTTAATATCTGATCTGTCGGGGGCGCGCCGTTTGGCTGCAATTAAGCTTCCTGCTAAAGCAAGTCTTCCAAAACCTGCTCCGTCTATACGGTTTTCCGGAGGATGGATTGTAAAAGGGGATGAGGTATTGACCGGAAGAAAAGGCAGGACTTCGATGTGGAGGGGTTCAACCCGGCCGGGGGAAGTTTCAACTGCAAATTTAAACCTCGTTCGCTTTGTTCCTGGTCGCAGCGGTTCAGGATTAACAGACGATCTCGATTCGGTAGTTAGCAAGATGAAGGCTATGAATATGGTATCTATGCAGAACTTTCCGGCCCTGTGGTATGAGCGGAGGAGGGATGATCATGCCAGAAGCCGCCGTGCAGATGCTGATGTATGGGCTCCTTTTTATGAGCAGCCTTTCAGCCGCACCGGCCAGGCTGAAGCCTTTGATCGCCTGAGTAAATACGACCTCACCAAATGGAATCCCTGGTACTGGTCTCGATTAAAGCAATTCGCGACCCTCGCGGATCAAAACGGCCTGCTGTTTATCCAGGAGCACTATCTGCAGCACAATATTATTGAAGAAGGCGCACATTGGGCGGATTATCCCTGGAGAACAGCAAACAATATCAATAACACCGGCTTTGCTGAGAATCCTGCTTACGCAGGCGATAAACGTATTTACATGGCAGTTGAGTTTTACGATACAACTAACGCCGTCAGGAAGCAGCTGCACAGGAATTACATTCGCAAAAGTCTGGATGAGTTTAAGGATAATAAAAATGTGGTGCATCACCTGGGACTTGAATATACGGGTCCTCTGCATTTTGTACAGTTCTGGCTGGATATCATCGCAGAATGGCAAAAGGAGAATAATAAAGATTTGATGGTGATGTTACCCGGTACAAAAGACGTACAGGATGCGATTCTTGCAGACCCTCGTCGTTCTAAGCTGGTGGATATTGTGGAAGTTGTCCAGTGGCAGTACCGCAAGGATGGGAGTTTGTATTCGCCAACGGGTGGTCAGAGCCTTACCGAGCGACAATATGCACGAATTATGGAGGTAGGCGAAACTTCTTTCGATCAGGTATACCGGGCGGTGACTGAGTTTCGTCTTAAATACCCTGATAAAGCAATCGTGTATTCCCGTCAGGGCGGAGAATATGGGAACTGGGCAGCGTTCATGGCGGGAGGTTCCCTGGCAAATTTACCAGTACAAAACAAACGATTTCTGCAGGAAGCTCTGAAGTTTCGCCCTATGAAGATAAAGGATCAGCCTTCAGGAACCTATGTGCTTGGGGAGAAGGCTAAGGGATATATTGTGTTTTCACAGGATGGCCAGGTAAAAATTAACCTCGACGATGATGCGAAGAAATACAGTGTGAACTGGATAAACCCGGCTTCGGGAGAGATGATCTCTAAGGGAACAGTTATTTCGAAGCAGGGTACCCTTCAGTCACCTTTCAAGGGTGCGGCAGTGGCATGGTTACAGTTGAAGTAGAGGCTTGGCTTTCTCCTGGATCTGTAGATTTTAGGTTTAAAGACAGGCTACAAGCGGAAGGCTGAAATAGAAAGAGGTCCCCATGCCTTCTGTACTTTCAAACCAAAGCTCTCCCCCGTGCTGCTCGACAATTTCCTTGCTGATGTGGAGGCCAAGGCCAGCTCCGGTAATTTTACTTTTGACAGCATTTTCTGTCCGTTGGAACTTTGAAAAGAGCTTTTCTTTTTCAGATTCCTTTATGCCGGGGCCGAGGTCGTGGACGGAAACCACTACCGCTTTTCTTTGATCATCCAGTCTTATACTTACCACGATATGGTCGGCACCTGGTGAATATTTGATGGCATTGGAAATAAGGTTCACCAGCACTTGTTGTATTCGAACCGGGTCTGCACAAACGCTCTCGGAGATGATCTCGTCAAAGAACACCTCGTGACTAGGGTGGGTGAGTCTCAGGTCTTCTACTACCTTTAGCACGAGCGCGTATAGATCAAACTCTTCCATCTTAGGCAGCACCTCAAAGTTTTCCAAGCGGGAAAGGTCAAGCAGGCGGGATATGAGATGCATGAGCCGGTTGCCGTGTTCGTTGACCTTGTCTACCGCTTGCTTAACCCGTTCATTCGGATGATCTTTTAATTCTCTTTCCAAAAGCTGTGCGTAAACCCTGAGCACAGCGAGCGGATTTTTTATTTCATGACTCGCCACACCGATAAACAGGTCCTTCATCTCCTGCAAAGCCTTTTTTTCTGTAACATCCTCAAAAGCTTGCATAAGCACCTGCTTACCATTTTCATTGATGGTAAAGCGGCGGGTATCTACTTTGATGATTTTCTTCTTAGCTGCGCCAGTTATAATGTGAAGCTCATAGTCCTTATACGCATCCTTATCGCTTAAAATCGTGTCAAATAAAAGCTGTAGCTCCTTGATTTCCACTTTCGACCCTAAAACCTCATAGATGGACGACCCCCGGTATTGTTTCTCTTCCAGATTAAAGATCTCTCTGAATGGTTCACTGTAGTTATTGATCGTGAGATCCTGGTTTAAGACAATAAACGCCTCCAGGGATGTAGAAACCAATTTGTGAGCAAAGGCATTAATTTCCCGGTTCTCCTCCTCAGTATCCTTCACCCAGGTCATGTTTCTCATTACCTTGGTAAAACCCTGGTGTTTGCCCTCTTTATCGAATAGAGGAAAAACAAGGCCGCTTCCCCAAAACCGGCTTCTATCTTTCTTTACATGGTATCGTTCATTCACGGCTCTTCCTTCGTGCAGCGCACCTTCCATTTCCATTTCAGGAACATGAGCAGCGATATCTTCAGGAGTATATAAGATATCGCCACTTCTGTTTAAGATCTCTATAGAGCTATAACCGAAAAGATAAAACGCACCGGTGTTCCAGCTGGTGATCCTACCTTCCATATCAATTGTAAACACAGCATATTCCTCAATGCTCTGCAACACCTGGTTGTAAAACTGCTCCTTATCCCTCAAAAAATTGTCGTTAGTCGAGTCTGAGTGCTTACTGATCTCCATGAACGTTTTAACAGTAACCAGGATCTTTGGTTTAAATCAATGATAGGGGAATGTTGCCTGGTTGCCTTATCAGGAAAAAAAATAGAAATATTAGCTTGTTTCTAATATTAATTCTATATTTGTTCAAATTGTGATAAGGTTTAGGTTGCCCTGCTGCTCTCATAGCTACAGGGCTTTTTTTATGCGCCGTGCTTTGCAATTGCCACTCATCTCCCCATCATTCTTCTAGTAATAAGATCCTTTTTGGTTACAGATTCTGAAAGGCTTTAGTAATGTCTTCAATAATCCAAAACAATAAACGATATTTGGATTTTTTAGAACTATGAACTGGATTTTAATTAAAGATAGCATGCCCGAGCAGGGAGAAGATGTTCTGCTTTTTGATGGCGGACAGATTTACTTTGGATACTTTAGCGAAATAGCCAATAAATTTATTGTAGGTGGTGATAAAGTAGAAATCTCTGATTTTACCCACTGGATGAAATTACCTGCCTTCCCAAAGAAGTAATTAAAGTTTAAAAGGGTAATACATAAGGATCTGATAAGCTGATCGGGGAAATGCAGCAAATAAGGACACGCTTAGGTGCTGCTGTTTATTATCCTTAATATTGATTAATCAGATCCACCCGTATTTCTTTTATTTTCTTATAGAGCGACAACGGATTGAAGGGTTTTAAAACATATCCGTTCATTCCTGCTGCTAAGAATTTATCTTCATTCCCATTAGGGACGCTCCCCGTTAAGGCAAGGATCGGTACCTGACTGAAGGGCAGTACCCCGCAATTCCTGATCCGTTCAGTTGCTTCGAAGCCTCCCATATTTGGCATATGAATATCCATCAGAATTACATCATACTGCTGGCTGGTAGCTAGATTGACTGCCTCAAGACCATCTTCAGCGAAATCACAGGCCACTTCCCATTTCTGGAGTACCTTTTTCGCCAGCAGCCTGTTAATGGCATTATCATCCACTACCAGGGCTTTAATTTTCAAGGGAAGTTCTAATTCTTGCGCTTCTTCAATGGCTTGCTCTACCTTCTTAAAGCTTATGGAAAAGGAGAAACTGGTGCCTTTACCTGGTTCGCTTTTGACCTCAATCTTCGAGCCATGCAGATGGATGAGTTTTTGGGTGATTGCCAGTCCCAAACCTGTCCCTCCATATTTGCGACTGATATCTGATCCTGCTTGCGAGTAGGCGTCAAAGATCGAACTGATCTTATCCGCGGCAATGCCAATACCAGTATCTCTGATCTCAAAGCCTATGCTGACGTTTTTGCCTTCCGTTTTTTCTGATTTTAAGGCTAGTACCACCTCTCCCGTTTCTGTAAATTTCACCGAGTTCCCCAGCAGGTTCATAAAGATCTGATACAAACGGGTAGGGTCAGCTTCTACAAGGTCCGGAACATTCGGATCTACTTCCAGACGCAAATTTATTTGCTTGTCTTTCACCTTGAACTGTAAAGACTCGATGGTTTTTTCTCCGAGTTCTTTGATCTTTACCGGAACTTTTTCCAGTTCCAGATTTCCGGTTTCTATTTTCGTGAAATCTAAAACGTCGTTAATGAGGGTCAGTAGATTATTGGCGGAGAATTCGAGAATACTCAGGTTAGAGAGCTGTCTTTCCAGGGGATCCTCTTCTTTTAAAATCCTTGCCATACCGATAACCGCGTTAAGAGGGGTCCTCATTTCGTGACTCATTACCGACAGGAAGTTTTCTTTGGCTTTGCTTAACCCAATGGCATCTTCGCGCGATTTGATCAATTGCTGCTCGGCTATTTTTCTTTCCGTAATGTCAACTACTATGCCTACCTGGCGGTCGAATTGCCCATCGTCTTTAAAAAGAGGATTATTGGAAATAAATACCCAGGCGGGTGTGCGGTCCTTTTTATAAATTAAAAATTCCAGCTCATAGGGCTTTCTTTCAGCCATAAGCTGTCTCGCTTTGCTTAGAACAGCCATGTCTGTTCCTTCTCCGATCAGCATGTCGCCAAAAACTCTCCCCTGAAGCTCATTTAACGAGTAGCCAAAAATACGCTCTGCAGCTTGGTTCATCCATTCCACAACGCCTTCCGTGTTTCTGATCACCACACCGGCAGTTGATTTTTCTACAGCTACTGACAGCACTTTAATATGGGAGTCGCTTGCCTTCCTTTCGGTAATATCGCGGCCATTTACCAGCCATTTCCCGTCTTTGATCACATCAGACCATTCAAACCACCTTACGCGGCCGTCTTTAGTTAATACCTGGGTTTCTATCTGGAACTGATTTTTTCCGCTCTCTATTTGTTGATATAGGGCTGGCATTACGCGTTCTCGTTCTCCCTCTAAGGAGAAACTCCATATATTAACTCCTAAAACGTCTTTCGCCTCGTAGCCAAGTAAGCCGGAGATCGAATCGTTGATAAACTCGATAGTCCCTTCTGCATTGGTAATGCAGTGGATTTCGGAAGAGTTATTAAAAAGATTATGGAATTCCCTGGCTTCGCGCAGCAATTCATGCAGGTGTGTATTCTTCCTTCTATTTTCCAGATGGGCAAGAACGTCTCCGGCTAAAACCTTTAAAGCTTTCTTTTGCATTTCATCCAGCTGGCGCGGCTCAAAATCTAAAACACAGAGGGTGCCGATATTTTCACCTGTGGGAGCTGTAACGGGATAGCCAGCATAGAACCTGATAAAAGGTTCTGCAGTTACTAAAGGATTGCTTGCGAAACGCTGATCTGCACACGTGTCCTGGATTTCCAACAGGTGATTATTCTGAATTGTGTAATTACAGAAGGCGATCTCCCGGGATGATTCACATACATCCAAGCCCACTTTCGCTTTAAACCAGGCCCGGTTCTCGTCGACAAAGGAAACCAGGGCGATAGGCGTTTTGCAAATATATGCAGCCAGTTCAACCAGCCCCTCAAACTGCTGTTCTGCGCTTGTGTCTAAAATACCGTAGGCTTTCAAACACTGTATCCTTTGCTTTTCGACTGAATCCATAGATATTTTTACGAGAGAAGAATTGTAAAGGTTGATAAAAAAATCCTGGAAAGAATTTGGAGAACCTTAAACCTTGCTGTTAACCTTTCTCAGGTAAAAGTAACTCAAAAAAAACAGACAGATCAGTCCCAAAAGGAATCCCGCCGTAACATCGGTAAACCAATGGGCGCCAAGATAGATGCGGGAAAGGGGAACGGTGAATATCAATATCAGGCATATGATTGAAACTCCAAATCGTAGCACAAGGGGAAGGGTTTTCAAATGTCGCATAAGCAGTACCAGGAAGCCGAAGAAAACGACATAGAATAGCACATGTCCGCTTGGGAAGCTCTGGTGTTTTGCTTTCTCAACAATCCTGACAACACTTTCCGTGGGTCTTGGCCGGTTAATCAAGATCTTGAAGGCCGAACTAACAATACCGGCAGAGGCGGTAAGAAGAATATAAAGGGCCTCTTTTTTGTACCGGAAGAGCAAAAAAATGGCAGCGGTGAGAACGATCATAATGCCGGAGTACGGCATGTAACCTGGGATGCTTATCCATTTCATCAAGGCATCCAGGAAAACACTGTGATGCTCCTGTACTTCTTTTGAGAACTCCCTGTCTAGCAGTGAGTCAGGGAAAAGGATCACCATAATGGAGAACAAGCCAAAGCCAACGGCCAGGGCACTCATTACCCAAAGTAAAATTCGTTTCCTTCTTTCCAGCATAATTCTCGTTTTTAGAAGCCCTGCAATTAAAGCTGAAAGTGGGTGCAAATGTTTGCTGACAGGTTTAAGGCGGAAGGATTTTTATTGTTGTTTAAGCAACAACCTTCTGCTGCTGGCATTCGTATAAGCCTCTTTTACATAGAAAAAGTGTTGATGGCTTTAAGTGCGCTGAAATATTCTCCCGACCTTGTCCTTTATTTTGATAATTGTGGTAAAATACGTGAATGCAGCTTCTCTGTTGCTGATCATTTAGGTTTCCAGGTAGGAGATATTGAGGGCTTAAATTTGCTGGAATTGGTTCAGGAAGGAGATTTGGCATCGTTCAAGGAGCTTCTTTCGAACTTTTCAAGTAATGAGTTCATAAGTTCTAAAGGACATCTTACCCTCAAACATAAGAATGGACTTTACTTGCCCTATAGCTGGACTGCAGTACATGTGAAAGAGGAACAAGGTGTTTTGTTTACTGCCAGGAACATACAAGACTGGGTAAAAATAAAAGAGGAGGCTAAGAAAAAGGAAGTTCTTTTTCAACGTTTGGTTGAGCACGGTACCGATGTAATCTCACTTCTGGATCGTCAGGCCCGCCCGATTTATATAAGCCCTTCCTTTACCGCTATTCTGGGATATACGCTGGAAGAAATGGAGGGCTTGAGCATATTTGACTTTGTGCATCCGGAGGATGCTTTGAAGATGGCTCCGCTTTGGGAAGAAGTGCATGTTAAAACCTATGCTCAATCTACAGACTATCGTATCCGTTGTCGTAACGGTAACTATATATGGGTAGAAACATTAGTGGCTAATCACTTAAATACTCCGGATATTAACGGTTTTATCTGCAATACAAGAGATGTTACGGAGCGGAAAGAGAAGGAATTTCATTCTAAACAAAATGAAATGAAGTACCGCTCTCTTTTTGACAACAACCCGGATCTGGTCTATTTTCAGAATGCCAAAGGTTTTATACTCGATATAAACCAGGCAGCGCTTGCCTCTTATGGAAGGAAGAAAGAAGAAATAATTAATACCCATTATACGGATTACCTTAAGCCTTCTGAGCATGCATTTGCGAAAGAAAAGTTGCAGGAAGTATTGAATGGCCAGTCCATTTATTATGAGCAGGAGCTTATAAGTCCTAAAACCGGCGCTTCTTATAATTTTATTATTACCAAGGTTCCTGTGCGTGTTAATGATGTTATTATAGGCGTTCATACGATTGCAAAGGATATTTCTGAACTTAAGCGCTCGGTAAAAACTATTCAGGATCAGGCAGAGGAACTTCAGGCACTTAATGAGGAGTTGCAGGCTCAATCGGAAGAGTTAACGGCCCAAACGGAAAACCTGCAGGAGCTTAATAAACTCCTGAACATTGAGAGAGAAAATGCTGACAAGGCTAATAAAGCCAAAAGTGCTTTTTTAGCAACAATGAGTCACGAGATAAGAACTCCTATGAATGGAGTGATCGGTATGACGAAGCTGTTAAAATCGACTTCCCTTAATAGCGAACAGGAAGAGTATACGGAGATCATTGCTAAAAGCGGTGATGCGTTGCTGGAGTTGATCAACGATATTTTAGATTATTCTAAGATCGAAGCCGGACACCTGGAGTTGGATCAGCATGAGTTTAATTTGCGCGAATGCATTGAATCTGTGATGGATGTTTTTGCGGTTAAAGCAGCAGCACAGAAGCTCGATCTGATCTACACTATTGATCCCGCTATTCATCCTGTTATAACGGGGGATAGCCACCGTTTACGTCAGGTACTTATTAACCTGATCAATAATGCAATTAAGTTCACTGTTGCCGGTGAGGTGTTTGTTAAAGTTGGTTTACAGGGTAAAGGAGAGCATGTTGAGGAATTAATCTTCGATGTTATCGACACAGGGATTGGAATTCCTGAAGATAAGATCTCTCGTTTGTTTAAAGCATTTTCTCAGGTAGATGCTTTTACCACCCGCAAATACGGTGGCACTGGTTTAGGTCTGGTTATTTCAGAACGCCTGGTAAACCTGATGGGTGGGGATATTAGTGTGCAAAGTAAAGTTGGCCTCGGAAGTACGTTTTCTTTTAGTATAAGATACTTACCGGTAACAAGCACATCTGTTCCTGAACCCGCCAGAATCAAGTGCATAGAGAATAAAAAAGTTCTCATTGTGGAAGATAATGTTCATTATCTGGAAGTACTGAAAGCTAAACTGGAGCACTGGAACCTGAGGGTGGAGGTTTGCCAGTCGGGCAAAGCAGCACTAGAGTTGTTAGGCACTCCATCTGATTTCGATCTGATCATAACAGGGACATTAATGCCTGAGATGGACGGTGTAAGCTTAGCGAACATCATCAAACGTGAGAACCCTTATCAGTCGCTTATCCTGCTGAGTGCAGTAGGAGAGGTTGATCGTGCTGAGCATTCTCAATTATTTTCTGCAGTTATAACCAAACCTGTCAAAGAGTGTGTTTTATATAATATGCTACAGGATGAATTAGCTAAGAACAGTGCAGATAGTAAAGAACTTGAGGTTAAGAAGCCCCGACTTGTTTTTTCGGAGGATTTCGCACTGCAATATCCGCTTAGGATCTTACTAGCCGAGGATAATCTGATCAATCAAAAGCTGGTTGTACGGATATTGAATAAACTGGGCTATCAGATAGATATTGCAAACAACGGGGTTGAAGCAGTCGCTATCTGTAAAGAAAAACTTTACGACTTGATCTTTATGGACGTTTTAATGCCTGATATGGATGGACTTGAAGCTACAAGGATCATCAGAACGATGGAGATAACGCAGCCAAAGATCATTGCCATGACTGCCAATGCATCTTCCGAAGATCGCGACGCTTGTTTACAGGCAGGTATGGATAGCTTTACCACAAAACCAATTAAACTGGAGGAGCTAATGAAGCTTTTAACAGAAGTAGGTGAGCCAACAACCTAGTTCAGGTCGGGGTTATTTCATTCATTCCCTCATTCCCTCATTCTCTCATTCACTCATTCATTCACTCATTCCTTCATTCACTCATTCCTTCATTCTCTCATTCCTTCATTCTCTCATTCCTTCATTCTCTCCTTCATTCCTTCCCTCCCTCATTCCCCACCGGAAGGCTAAAGAAGAATGTAGACCCCGCTCCCTGATCGCTCTCTGCCCAGATCTTACCGTTATGTCTTCGGATAATTTCGGCGCTAAGGTAAAGGCCTATACCAAAGCCGGCTATATGTTCAGTATTCTGACCCTCAACACGATAATAGGGTTCGAACAGTTTATTCAGATCATCCGTCTTAATGCCAATACCCTCGTCTTTAACACAAACTGTAATAAAGCCTTCCAGTATCTCACATTCAACCCAAACTTGTTTTCTGCCGGGAGAATATTTTATCGCATTACTGATTAAATTAGATAACACGTTGCCGATCTTATCCCTGTCGCCGCTTATTTCAGGACAGTTGGTCCCATTAAAGTGAATGATGTGGGTTGAATTCAAGACCTTATATTCCTCAATAATTTCGCTTATTAATCCTTCCAAGGAAAAATAGTCCTTTTTAAGCTGGATTTTGCCAGCTTCCAGGCGACTTACATTCAGAAAGCTGTTAACCAGCGTACTCATTTTTTTTACCTGCCCGAGAATTCGCTGCACTTTATCTTTTGCAAAATCATCATGGGTCTTACTTGCATGAAGGTTTAGTAATTGAGCGTATCCATTCAATGAGGTGAGCGGAGTTTTTAACTCGTGACTAACCATTCCGATGAAGGTGTTCTTCCTGATCTCGTCTTCTTTGGATTCTGTTATATCAAGAATGGTTCCCACTACTGATTTAACTTCGCCTTTTTCATCTAATTCGACTTTGCCCGTTGAATTGATCCATTTTCGTTTGCTGCCATCATAGGGTTGGATCTGATAATCCTCATTAAACCGGCCCTTTTTTTCGATGGCTTTATAAATAGCCTTCAACGTGCGGTCCCGATGTTCCGGAACTATAACATTTGCAGTATCCTGAAAGCTTAATTCAACATCCAGAGGAATACCATGGATAATCTTTGCCCGTTTTGAAATATATAAGGCATTGTTACCCTCTTTTTTACGCCAGGTTCCCATTCCGGAAGCTTCCATTGCTAACTCTAAGGTTCCGTTCACCTTTTCTAATTCCTTCCTGGCGTTTACCTGCTCTGTTACATTAGCAGCCACCGCAATAATACCATAAATGGTGTCGTCATCCTGTCTCAAAGCTTCCATGGTAAGGTTTACATATACCGTTTCTTCCCGGTCTGAACGAATGATCTGTATCGGCAGATCTCCGGAAACAAAGGGGGTGCCAGTATTATAAACACTATCCATTATCTTGGCAAAGCCCTGCGGCTTGAACTGGGGTACGACCTCCAATATTGGCCTGTCGAGCGCTTCCTCCATTGTTCTTCCCAGGTATTCGAGCATCAGAGAATTGGCCATTTCAACAATGTGATCAGGCCCACGGTATATAGCAATGGCTACCGGAGCCTTCAGTAACATACTCCGGAGTTTTTGCCCCGCCAGCATCCTGACCCTCGAAATTTTGATCTGCGCTCTGATCTTGGTCAGCAGCTCGGCGGCTGAAAATGGTTTTACCAGGTAATCGTCTGCACCTGCTTCTAATCCGTCAATACGGGCTTCTTCTCCGGCGCGGGCTGATAGGAAGATCACCGGAAGTGCTGAAGTAGAAGCTTGTCGCCTGATCTGTTGAAGCATTCCTTTCCCATCTAATACGGGCATCATCACGTCACTCAGTACGAGGTCTGGTTTGACCTCTGCGATCTTCGTTAGTGCATCCTGTCCGTTCACTGCAGTCTGCAAACTGAAATAGGGTTCCAGCAGACGTTTCAAATAAGCACGCATATCGGCATTATCATCCACAACCAGGATAAGTGTTTGTTTATCTTCACTAAAATCCAGCTGGGAACCAACGTTACTTGTATTGGTAATGAATTCTGTTGGAACCTGGGTATGAGTTTCTTCCTGTAGGAGACTATATGCTTCTTGTAAAAAGGCTCCTTTTAAAGCATTGGAGCCACTGGCTTTCTCCGTTTCGACTACTTGTGCTGAAGGGAGATGAGCTTTGCCTACTGGGATCTTAACCCTAAAGACGCTACCTTTGCCTTCTACACTATCAACACTTATTTCTCCTCCATGTAAGTGGACCAACTCATGGACAAGAGATAAGCCAATGCCTGATCCCTCATGGGTGCGACCTGCAGAATTCTCCACCCGGTGAAAACGCTCGAACATGTGCGGCAATTCTTTTTCAGGAATACCTACACCGGAATCCTGTACCTCTAGTACCGCGAATTTATTCTCCTGCTTGAGGCCAACGTTGATTTCGCCTTCCAAAGTATATTTAAAAGCGTTGGAAAGCAGGTTAAGTACGATCTTTTCCCACATTTGCCGGTCTACAAAGGTGGTGTCGGCGGTAGGGTTACAATCCACTTGTAAATTCATTCCCGCTTTTTCAATGATAGAACGGAAACTGCTGGCAAGATCGGCAGTAAGTTCAGCCAGGTTTAAGGGCTGATAAGAGGCTCGCACCCGTCCTGCCTCCACCCGGCTATAATCCAAAAGATTATTAACCAGTTTAAGGAGCCTGAGGGCGTTTCGATGGGTTGCTTCTATGGGTTCTTTGATCTCCTCTGGTAACGAAGACCTGCTCAGCAGATCTTCCAGCGGCCCAAGCATTAGCGTGAGTGGAGTTCGAAATTCGTGACTTACATTGCTGAAGAAGGCTGTCTTGGAGCGGTCTATGGCTGCCAGGGCTTCAGCTCGCTTTTGTTCCTGTTCATAAGCGTATACGTTAGAAACAGCGGTGTTGAAGGTGTTCGCCAAAAGGTCGTAAAAGTTCAGGTATTCCTGATCAAGAGCACGCCTTGCACTAACACCTGCTACTATAAACCCGAATAGCTCGGATTGACCTGAAATTTTAACAGGAAGGATCATTGCTGATTTTGGTGGTTCAGGATAGGGTTCGCAGCTGAAGGCTCCGAAACGTTCGGCCAGACCCGTTACTTCCTGCATCTCTGCTGTATGAAGTACGTTCGATAGGGGCCAGGTAGGATGGGAGTTTTCCATCAAATCTATCTTCGGAGGAGATAGAGTTGAACCTGGCTCAAGCCCTGCAGAACTTACAAGGATGGCGCTGTTAGTCTCACTATCGAATTGATAGAAGAGCATAAAGGGAACGTCCAGGACATATTCTTTATACTTCTCCGAGGCGATATTTCCGATCTCCTGCACGCTTTTGGCCTTTCCAATAGCGGCTCCCAGATCTCGCAGAGCTTGTGTACGCCGACCTGCAAGCATTTTAACCGTCGTCTCTGTGATAGGGTGGAATATCCCTCCAACCCCACCACTTTCATCCCGGATAGGAGCAAAGGAGAAGGTCATGAACGCTTCTTCCAAATAACCATAGCGGTCGAGGAACATACGCTGATCATTAATATAAGTTCCCTCGCCCTGTTGTCCGCGATCAAAAGCATCTCCCACTACAGGAAGGGCAGTTTCCCAGCAAATGCGAAAGTTCTGACCCATCGATTCAGGATGTTTTGCACCACATATTGGCCGGTAACTGTCGTTATAGATTTGAATAGTTTCAGGACCCCAGGCAATCAGGATTGGAAAGGTGGAAGACAAACAAAGGCTGACGGAGGTACGCAAACTTTGCGGCCAGGTTTCTACTGGCCCTAATGCTGTTTTTGACCAGTCCATTGACCGGATCAGTTTACCCATTTCTCCTCCGCCGGAGAGGAATTGTTCTGTACTTTCCGGTCTTATAGTATCCATATTTGAGAACGAAGCGATGAGAGTGTTAAATAATATAAGTAGATGTTGTAAAGATAATAGAAATAATTTTTAGGTTTATCCCTCATCTAATGTACCGTTGCTGCCTCCTATAATGAGGTGCTGATCTGTCTATTTTAGTATAGAATACTTGTTTTAGGGATTTGGGGAGACTTTCCTGGATGTTCATCTGGCTGCTTTCGATGCTATGTATTTTCTGGATGCATCTGGTGATCTCTAAGATGATGGCCAGACGCTCACCCGATCTGACCGATAAGTTCGAACATGTGCCATAAGCATTAAGTTGAAAAAATGTTAAAATATATTTTGCTTGATAGGATTTATCCCTATATTAGCAGTCACAAATAATTGTGATAAGGTTTAGGTTGCCCTGGCGCTCTCATAGTATCAGGGCTTTTTTATGCGCTATGTTTTCCTATGTATCTACATCTATCTCTTCTCAAATTATATTTTTCCTCGCTCTTTGTTTTAAAAATGCTATAACTTTTGTTTATCTTTTTTTTCGTACTGATCAAGTATTGTTACGTTCTTGATTTTTTGTTTCAATAAGATTAATAAACTTGCCTCATGTTGCGTAATTACTTCCACATTTTCCAGATCTGGTACCCATGCTAAATTATTTAACTTTCCTGAAATCGCCCTTAAAAGCGGTCTTTAAAACGTTTTAGATCCTGCTTGGCATGTAAAATAACTAATGGTTAAGAGCTGGCACAGTTTTTCCAGAAGGTTTGTGTATTTTACATTTATTTGATGAGTTTACTAAAAGACAGCAGATGCCTACTGTTGCTTTGTTTAGTATCCGTATTTACCAGCCTTAGAACATTAGCAAGCGTTATCATTACCCCTGCAACGGGTGGTATTGGTTTGTCTGCTGATAAGTCGGCGGGTAGTAGTGCAGATAGCTATACAACAATAGGGGATATTATTATCAGTAGTGGTGCGACAGGTGATTTCGCACTTAGTCAATCAAACAAGGATTTTGTATTAACGGCTCCTGCAAACTGGCAGTTTAAGGCAGGAACAGGTAATGTAATTATTTCCGGGCCAACCCTCACTTCGGCTACTATTGCGGTAACTGCTACAACGATCACGGTTACTTTTAGTACAGGAAGTGTTAGCTCTGCCTCCAATTCAATAACCATTAGTGGCATACAGGTGAAGGCGAGCGTTAAGACTACTCTAAGTACTAATAATATTATACGAACGTCTGGTTCGGCAAATATTATTGGTTGGGGCTATGCAGCAAATTGTGGAAGCTTATCACAAGTGCCCGGAAATTTTGTAAAGCTGCAATTGTTGCTTCCGGGCGAGACAAGCACACCCGGAACAAGCACCGGTAAAACGGGAACTCCTACTCCGTGGACGGCAGGAGGGACGGTTACTACTGTTATAGTAAATGCGGTAGACGAAAACTGGAACAGAGTTACTACTATAACGGATGTTATTGCAATGGCAGGGACCGATCCTAACGCAACCTGGCCGGCTAATACAGCTTTATCTGGAGGAACAAGATCTTTTAGTGTGACCTTGAGAACGCCGGGCACACAGACAATTACCGCCTCAAACGTCACAAGTTCAGCTATACCATCCAGTACAAGTCCTTCCTTTACAGTTAATGTTGGTGCTTTTAGCAAATTACAATTGCTGCTTCCGGGAGAGATTGCTGCGCCTGGCACGTCTACCGGTAAGACAGGGACTCCCACAGCTCGAACTGCCGGCAGCTCCTTTACAGTCACTGTAAATGCGGTAGATGCGGTTTTTAATATTGTGAGTTCTGTTACCGATCAGGTTAGGGTCACTTCAAGCGATCCTAACGCTGTCCTGCCTTCGAATGCTGCTTTAAATTCAGGTACAGGAACTTTTACAATCACCCTTAGAACAGCTGGTGCAAGAACAATTTCTGCAACGGATGTTACTGATGGTGCTAAACAGGGGAACACCAGTCCGAATACAACAGTGAATACCGGCACATTTACGAAGCTTCAGATATTGCTGCCCGGGGAAACTGCAGCTCCAGGAACTGTTTCAGGAAAAACAGGTTCAGCCACGGCTTGTTCGGCTGGAAGTGCTATTGCAGTTGTGGTGAATGCAGTTGACGATTGCTGGAATAGGGTTTCTACGATCACAGATAACGTAGGGCTAACTTGTACGGATGCAAATGCTACAATACCCGCAGCCGCTGCCCTGGCTACAGGCAACAGAACTTTTTACAACCTTACACTCCGCAAAGTAGGGACCACTACCATTACGGCTACCAATCTTAGTAATAATAGTATTACTCCCGCTGTTAGTGGACCGGCGACAGTTAATGTTGGCCCATTCTACGCGCTACAGCTATTACTGCCTGGTGAAACAGCTAACCCGGGCACTTCTGCCGGAAAAACGGGATCACCAACAGGAATTACTGCGGGTGCTCCTGTGAACATTATAGTTAATGCTGTTGATCGGGCTTATAATATCGTTTCTTCAGCTACAGATATCGTAAAAATTGCCTCTTCGGATGTCAATGCTGTTCTGCCTGCTAATGCCGCTCTTAATTCAGGTACCTCGAGCTTACAAGTAACCTTAAGGACTGCAGGGTCCTGGTGGATATCAGCATCTGATGTAACAAACGCTTCAAGAGGAGGAAGCAGAAGCCCTAATGCTACCGTGAGCCCTGGTGTAGTAACGCGGCTACAAATCATCCTGCCGGGCGAAACTGCTGCCCCTGGAACAAACGAAGGGAAAAAAGGAGTAGCAACAGCTAATCCCGCAGGCTCGGGTTTTTATTTAAGAGTAAATGCTGTAGACGCCTGCTTTAACAGAGTAACTACGGTAACAGATGTGGTTAATTTAGCAATAACTGATGCTACAGCCACCACTCCCGCAAATGCCGCCCTTGCTGGCGGTACTAAATCTGATTTTATAATAACTCCGAGAACACTTGGCTCTCAAACAATAACTGCTACAGATGTAACTAATGGTAGCATCCTGTCAACTACGGCAACCTTTACTGTGAAGACCGGGAGCTTTACGAAATTGCAGCTGCTAATGCCAGGAGAAACCGCTGCTCCTGGTACCTCAACCGGAAAAACTGGGACTCCAATCGCGCAAACGGCAGGCTCATCTTTTTCTATTACCGTAAATGCTGTAGATGCAGCATATAATATTGTGAGTACAGTAAGCGATGTGATCAAATTTGGGTCTTCTGATACTTATGCTGTGCTGCCTGCTAATTCAGCTTTGTCTTCTGGCACCAAATCCTTCCCGGTAACACTGCGGACCGCCGGAAGTCGCTGGGTTGCAGTAAGTGATGTTACAGATGGTAGAAAGGGCGGTTCGCAAAGTCCGAATATTAACCTTAATACAGGAAGTTTCAGCGCCCTTCAGCTGTTATTGCCCGGTGAGACGGCTGCTCCGGGTTCTGCTACCGGAAAGATCGGAAATCAGAACCCGCCTGCACGTAATTCTCCCTTTCAAATAACTATAAATGCCGTCGACAATTGTTTCAACAGGATCGCTTCGGCCACGAATACCATTACCTTAACGTCATCAGATGCGCTTGCAAGCTTGCAAGCTCCGGGTGCACTCACTAGCGGAACCAGAAATTTTGCAGTTACCTTAAAAACTGCCGGAACGCAGACGATAACGGCGTCTGGAGGGCCCTCGCCGGTAACTGTCTCTGTACTTGATAATGTTAGTCCGAGCAATGCAGGTGATTATTTCCGATCGGTAGCCAGTGGAAACTGGATAGATGCAGCCAGTTGGCAAAGTTCTGCCAATGGAAGTACAAACTGGCATGCTGCTACTTTGGTTCCAGGCACTTTGGCTTCTGGTATCACTATTTTGGAAGGAAATATCATTACCGTGAATTCGAACATTACGGTGGATCAGGTAAGTATTCAAAGCGGAGGACAGGTGAATATTGCTTCAGGGGTGACCCTTACTATAGCAGACGGTCCAGGAACTGGAGACTTTGAAGTTTCGGGTATCTTGAATAACGCAGGGGCCATAACTACCACTGGCACCTTGCTTATTGGAAGTACCGGGAAATATCAGCATGCCTGGACTTCCAATCCCGGAACTATTCCCACAGCTATCTGGGCAACCGAATCGACCTGCGAAATAATGGGATACACGAGTGCGACAGGAACTATTACCAATGCAAATCAATCCTACTATAACCTGATCTGGAATTGTCCGGGACAAAATATATCAGCAAATGGAGTTTCTATGGGAGGGACATTTTCGACTGTGAGCCTTACCGTTAGTTCAACAGGTTCGGGAAATATGCAGCTTGGAAATACAGGTGGGAATGTAGTTGTAACAGGAGATTTTATACAAACCGGAGGAACCTTGGTCATGAATAATTCAAGTGCCGCATTGGATATGAACCTTGAGGGTAGCTTTATTATGACAGGCGGAACCTTTCAAAGGGGCAATGGTACGGGACGTCTGAACTTCAGTGGTGCAACAGTGCTTCAGAATTTTGTTAAGACAGGCGGAGCTTTTTCCGGTGCTGTTCAATTTGCGGTAAATCCAGGGGCGCGCGTTGACTTTGGTACAAGTATCCTTGATGCCGGGAGTTCTTCCTTCATTTTAAATGCTGGTGCAACTCTTTATACTGCTAATCCCGCTGGGATTGCAGCATCTGGCTCCAGTGGTTCTGTTCAAACCTCAACAAGAACTTTTAGTACGGCTGCAAATTATGTGTACAATGGTAATGATATTCAGGTAACAGGTTCAGGCCTACCCCTAACAGTCAACAATCTTACCATTGATAATCCACTTACTGTTTCTTTTCCTGCTACTAATGCTACCTACACGATAGCAGGAGCACTTGATGTGAAAGATGGGATTTTGGATCTAAAGATGAATAATCTTGCCGCGGGCGCAGGCTTCACAAATTCGGGGAACGGTGCGATCTATACTCAAAGTGTCGGTTCTTTACCATTACCGTCTACCAGGAGCTGGAGTTCTGCTATTTATTATAATGGCGCTGGCACACAAACTATTGTTCCCGGAATTTACACTGATATCTATCTCTCTGAACCTGGAATGAAAGTTGGCGGCAGTGGTACCCTATATGTCAGTGGTAACTGGACTTCCACTGATGCTGATATAGACTTTTCTCAAAATAACACTGCTGTTGTGTTTAATGGTACTAATCAGCTTGTTAATGATGCATCCCTGAATGGAATAACATTCAAGAATCTTAGTTTTAGTAACAGCGGTACGAAGAAGCTTGAATCAGGATCTTTTACCGTAATTAATGGTGGTGTGCTGTCTGTAACAGGTTCTGCTGTGCTTGATGCGAATGGAAATCTTAACCTTGCTTGCGATAATGTTGGTCATGCAAGTGTTGCCCCATTAACCGGCAGTGCTGACATTATTGGGAATGTAAACGTTAAGGTATTCCTTACCGGAAATAATGCCAGTAACTACCGGGGTACCAGAGGGATTTCAAGTCCTGTAAATGATACTCATCTAAGCAAGAAGACTTTCCAGCAACTGAAGGATTACATCCTTATTACAGGTCCCGGAAATACTTCTAATGGCTTTGATTTGGGTGGTACCAATGCCCCAAATGCGGTGACCCTTCAAACTTATTATGAACCTGGTTATGCTAATTCAACAAGCTATATTCCTATGCCTGATATTTACCAGTCTGCTACTCCGGGAAAAGGTTACCTTGTATTTTTCAGGGGAGACCGCAGTGATGATATAAATAAATTTAATTCGATTTCAGCACCTTCACCGGAAGATGTAACAGTGGTATTTACCGGACCATTAAATAAAGGAACCATTTCTGCTCCACTTACTAATTCTCATTTGCTTAAGCCTGCCTATCCTCATGACGACCCGAACAACGGTCTTAACTTGGTAGGTAATCCTTATGCTTCTGCAATTGACTGGAAATCAGTATTTGCTGCTTCTACAAACCTGGAAGATCAGATTAAGGTGATAAAACCAGGAGGAGGGGTGGCTACCTATATGAATGGTGTGCCTAATAATGCTCCCTCTTCGGGTTCAATGCAGTACATTCAACCAGGTCAGGCGTTCTATGTTAAAGTGAAGGATAGTGAAAATACCGGCACCATAAACTTTACGGAAAATTGCAAGGTAAATGGAATTAATCCTCCGCGCTTACTATCTGTTCCAGAGAAAGGATTACGGCTTCTTGCCTCAGCGACCAAGCCTACCATTGTTTCAACTGTTTCACCAACTTTGATCAGGCTGGCCATTTCAGATGATGTAAGCGAAGACGAAGCCACACTAGCTATAACGCCTGGTGCCTCTTTTACGGGGGAGGACGACGCGGCTTATATGCTGGGAAGTACGGTCAGTTTGGCGTCTTTATCCTCGGACGGCAAGAATCAGGCTATCAATTTCATGCCGCCCCCGCTGGAAAATACAACAGTCAAGTTATTTGTTTCAGCAACAGAAAGTAAGAGTGCGGTGATCAGCTTTAAATCTCTTCCCCAAAGTTTGAGCGTTAAGCTAAAAGACAATTACCTTGATAAAACTGTTAGCGCGGAAACCCCCGGAGGCTATACTTTCACCATCGATAAGGATGTTGCTGCGACGTATGGAAACAGTCGATTTGAGCTAATTGTTGGTCCTCCCGTAGTTTTAGCGCTCTCTATTCGTGATCTGAAATTGAAGAAGACGGATCAGGGAGCGAAGCTCGACTGGCGAATAACCGAGAATAAAAACCTTACTTACTTTGAGATCGAGAGGTCTGCAGAGGGTAAAATGTTTGAGAGCAGGGGTAGGGTTGTAATTGGTGATAACACACAGCTTAACTTTTCTTTTATAGATAGCAGTCCCTTATTTGGTCGTTCGTATTACAGAATTTGCGTTCATACAAGCGATGGCGAACGAATTTACTCTGACGTTAAAACTTTAGACTTCTCGCGATTAGCTTCCAATAGTCTTAATGTTTATCCAAATCCATCCACTGACAAGACCTATGTGGAATTTGAATCCCCTGAAAGTCCTGCTGTCTTAAGGATCTTCTCTCTTGCTGGCCAGAAGCTGATGGAGCGGAAAGTCAACGCCGGGGAAAGCCGGTTGGGAATAGACCTAAGCGGTATTGTTCCCGGAACTTACATTATTGAATTAAAACAAAGCACTAACACAAACTCTGTACAAAGAGCTAAACTGATTAAAGAATGATGAGATTTTTGAAAATAAAGAGCCCTGTCTCATTTCTTTATGTACTTGTGCTGCTAATATCATTAGCTGTTCCAAAGGATGCTGATGCTGAAGAGTGTGATCCTTTTTCCCTTGACCCTAATGCGACAAATGCCTGTGACGGGGGGGATGCCGACGGTGTGGAATCCCCTCTGGATGGAGGCTTATTGTTCCTTACTTGCGCGGGAGTGCTTTTGGCGGTGGTTAAACTGCGGGAGTTACCCTCCAACCTTTAGGTCATTATACAAATGGGTATATAAGAGTAGCCGTTTTCATCAGTGGGGACGGCTTTCTTATGGAAGGTAGGAAAAAAAAGATGCTTGAAGCAAAGGTTGGAAATAGCATTTTGGGGAGCAAAATTAATCAATGATCAATAATTCGCTGATAATAAGGAAGAAATAATAATTCTGAGACTACAATACAGGCAAAGTGAACCAAAATTTGCTGCCCATCCCTTCTTTACTTTCAACCCCTATTTCTCCTTTATGTCTTTTAATGATATCCGCACAGATATACAGCCCTAATCCTAAACCGGAGTACTGATAGCCTGAACTGTCGGCCCTGTAGTACTGGTCGAATAGATGGGGAACTTTCGTTTCCGGAATCCCGGGTCCGAAGTCCTGTACCTCCAATCTTAGGAAGTCACCACAGTTTTCTAAATGGATCCTGATCAGCTTGGACTGGGGAGCGTATTTTACTGCATTATTGATCAAATTATTTACCACCTGATCCAGCTTATACCGGTCGGCAAAAACTTCTGCATCTAATTCTCCGCTTAGCTGTACTGTGTAATCGCCCGTCATGGTAATATAATCACAGCAATCGCTGATCAGATCTGCTAACCTGAAGCGGGTGTAGTTCAGATGAAATTGTCCTGCTGTTATTCTTGAAACGTTCAATAAGCTCTCTACAAGATGTTGCATTTTATTTAGGCTTGTGTTTACCTTGCCTACAAATTGTGGTACACGGTCTGATCCTGGTTCGCTGCTTACCAAGCGTTCCAAAACCTGCATGGAAGCCTTAACGGTGGTCATAGGGGTTTTCAGTTCGTGACTTGCAACGCTTATAAAATCGTCTTTTTGTTGCTGCAATTGTTTAAACTCTGTTATATCAAGTACTGTCCCTAATATCCTAACGGGTTTATTATTTCTGAAATCTAATTTACCATTAATTCTTACCCATCTAACGGATTGATCCTCCCAGATAACCCGAGCTTCATATAAAAGCTTTCCTGTTATTAATGATGCTTCGTGAGCAAGCCGCCTCCCTTCCAGATCATCCGGATGAAAACGAGCAACTAATTGCTCTCTTTCTGCATGCTCGGTGTATCCAAATATTGCTCTAAAGCGATCAGATCCTTTTACTTCATTGGTAATTATATTAAAGGCAAAAGTGCCGATCTCAGCTGCTTCTATAGCCAAGCGAGCCCGTTCTTCAGCCTCCTCGATCTTACGCCTTGATAATACTTTTTCGGTAACGTCGATGGCGATAACCATGACTGAAGTGATTTCTCCGTTGATATCTGTGATGGGTTCATAAACAAAGTCGAGGTAAACATTTTCTGAGCGCCCGTTTCGCACGAGAGGTACCTCATGTTCACTGGCTCTAAATGAAACGCCAGTATTAAACACCTCCGAAAGGACAGGTCCATAGAGATCCTTAACCTCCGGAACAGCCAGCCAGATCGGCTTATTCTCAAGATCTTCTCTTTTTCGTCCGACGACTTCCAGGTACGATTCATTAGCCACCTGCACTATTAATTCCTCCCTGGCTATTATACAGATCCCTACGGGGGCCTGGTGGATCATATTATATAGTATTTCCCGGTTCTTTTCAACCTCCTGGCGTGAGCGCTCCAGCTCGGTTACATCGGTAGCAAAGCATAGAACGCTTTCAATCTCGTTCTCCTCGTTATGCAGAGGCTGATAAGTGAACTTGAAGTAGAAGGTTTGTAACCTGCCGTCCACAAAAAGATCGGCCCTGTCATTTTTAGAATAGTAAGTTTCGCCTGTGGCAAGTACTTGCCTGATTAAATCTGTAAAAGGCTGGTTATGCAGTTCGGGCAAGGCAAGTGGGAAAGGTTTCCCGATTACACTATTGTCTCTTCCCCAAGCCTTTAAGGTAGCTTCGTTTGCAACAGTAATAATCATTTCCTTACCTGTACAAACGTAAACTGGAAAGGGAGAGAGCTCAACTATTTTTCTAAAAATCTTATCTGTAAGATGCAATACCGTGGGATTTAATCAGTAGCTACGAAAATAAAGATTTGAAGTCCAAATAAAGGCGGTTTGCTGATTTATTACATTCAATTAAGGCGCTGGCTCAGCCTTGTAAAGTAGAATGTAAATTAATTTCACGGCATGATTTTCGAAAAGCCTTAGCTAATCTACCTACATAATATGCCCCAAATTATTCTTATTGATGATGAAACGAGCTTTCATCATGTCGCGAAAACCTTAATGAAACGGTATAGCTTTTTTGATGATCTGAAATGCTATACTAATCCTAAAACCGCTATTACCGACATTGTAGACGCCTATTATGGCAGTCAGGCCTTGCCGGGTGTTGTTTTACTAGATCTGATTATGCCCGATTTGAGTGGCTGGGATTTTTTAGAGATGTTTGAAAATCTGAAGGGCTTAATAGCACGGGATATACCTGTATTTATTATTACTGCTTCTGATGACCCGGATATTAAGTCGCGTTCTGGGCTTTTTTCGGCTGTTAAGGGCGTTTATTATAAACCTTTAACGCCGGCTACTTTAGAGTCTATCATTGCTGAAACCCGGAGGAGTACTTTTTTTGGATCCTGATCTGAAAGTGCCGTTCTTGTCTGATCTTTCTTTTTAGCCCTATAGTGTTGAGGAAAGTTGGGGATTTTTTCGATGAAACTGTGGATGATTTTCCTATGTTTGGGATTGGTGGCTGAGGCCTTGGAAGCTTGTCTGCCAATTTTTAAAATTTATTTTTTAAACATTAAAAGCATAAGCAGTTGGAGGATTGTATTTTGAGAGCTTAACACCACCAGCTTGAAACAGAATACTAAATTCAATACTAATCGATATGGGAAATATCATACAGTTTATGCATACATCACTTGATGGATTTGCTGCAACGAAAAATGGAGAGCTTAATTGGGTAAAGATCGATCAGGAGTTGTTTGACTTTGTAGGGGAAAGGATATCGAAAACTAATACGGCTCTATACGGAAGGCTTACTTTCGGGATGATGGAAAGCTATTGGCCTACAGCGGCTGACTAGCCTGCGGCCACTAAACACGACAAGGAACATGCAGCCTGGTATAAGAATGCTCGCAAAGTTGTTCTTTCCAATACACTGGATGAAGCAGCATTTATGAATACAACAGTTATTGGAAAAGACTATGTTACCGCTCTTCGGAAGTTAAAGGAGGAAACAAGCGGCGATATCCTGCTATTTGGAAGTCCCACCACTGCCCATTCCCTTCAGGCGGAGGACTTAATCGACGGTTATTGGCTTTTTGTTAATCCGGTAGTATTGGGAGAAGGAATTCCTGCGTTCAAGAATGTTAAAGACAAGCAAGCATTGAAATTGCTGAGTTCGCAAGTGTTTAGCTCGGGCGTAGTTTGTCTGGAACATGAAGTGCAGCGCGGGAGTTGAGGAAAAGTAGCGTGGTTGATTAGATAGTGATTAAACTAAACCTGAAACAATCAAAGGTAGCTTCTGTTGCTCTTTTGGCTTGTGCTGAAGTAGCACCTCTTCTCCTCATGCTTCTTAAATAGTAATTAACGCAATCGACATCACCATGATTAAAGCAGAAAAGAAATTAATTCCGGGACAGAACCTGAGGTACGTGGGAAAAGGATTTCCAGGATTTAAAAAAGGACAACCTTATATGATCTTTGTTGAATATAAAGGGATCCATCAGGTGCTGGTAAAATACAATGACCTAAATGTGATTGTAAATAAATATCATACCGAAGCTTTATGAAATAGCTTCGGTATTTAAATTTTTCATTATTTCTGCAAAAAGTCTGACTGATTTCAGGCGGTCTTCTAACGCATAAGTGGGCGATACTGCAATCAATTCATCCACCTGTGTTTCGGCTAGAAATTGCTGAACCTGTTTTTGAACCGTTTCTTTATTCCCTACGAAAGAATACTTCAGCATTTGTGATAGCAAGGGGTGCTTGAGCATTTCTTTTAGTTCTGGTGTTAATTCTGTAGGACGCTTTAGTGCTTCCGGAACTCCTGTTAGAACACCTGCGAACATCCGGATCAAGGTAGTGAACAGCCTTTCTGCTTCTTCATCCGTATCTGCCACAAAAACGTTTATTCCTGCTATGGTATAAGGTTTTTGCAAAAATTCCGAAGGTTGGAATTCTTCATTGTAAATTTTGAGTGCAGTTAAAAGATGCGTTGAAGCAAAGTGACTGGCAAAAGCATAAGGTAAGCCTTTTTTTGCGGCAAGATGAGCGCTGTCTGTACTGGAACCAAGAATGTAAAGAGGAACATCTGTTCCTTCAGCGATAGCCGCTCTGACTTTTGAGAACTGGTTCTCTATCGAAAAGTAGTCCTGTATTTTCTCTACTTCATCGGGAAATGCATGGGCCGCCTGCATGAAATCAGAACGGATAGCCTGGGAGGTCTGAGGATCTGTGCCGGGGGCTCTTCCCAAACCCAGGTCGATACGATCCGGGTATAAATGACCTAAGGTTCCAAATTGCTCTGCTACAATGAAGGGAGAGTGATTGGGGAGCATAATACCTCCTGATCCCACTCTTATTTTCTCTGTATTCTCAGCCACGTAGCCGATAAGGATAGAGGGAGCGCTGCTTCCGATATAACCTGAATTATGGTGCTCGGCAAACCAAAAGCGCTTGTAATGATGTTTCTCTGCTTCTTTTGCTAATACGAGGGAGTTATTAAGGGTCTCTTTTATAGTACTGCCTTGAGGAACAAGTGCAAGTTCTAAAATAGAATATGCGGTGTTTTGATTGTCCATAGTATGTATGTGAGTAAATTTCCGTCCCGGAAATCCGGGGCAAATTTACGGACTGGCAGGACTTAGTTTCGTCATAGCTATGGCACGTATTTGACAAGCTTGTGCAAGATTATTCTTCGTTTAAAACATTTCTGAACCTCCTTGCTGCTAAAAAACTTACTATTTAAGAAGTAGATAGACAAGGAAAGGCTCTACGTTCATCGTACAGCCTTTCCTTCTTTGTGTTTGTTGTTTTATTTTACTGCAACCGGTGTCATAGAGGTGCTGTAACTAACACTCTTATTGGAAAGTTCGTTCACGTTACCGCTGCCTGTTATATTGGAGAATGTATTGGTGATCATACCCAGCCAGGTGTATCCCGTTTTCCAATAATTGTTATTAATATAGATGTTTTTACTGCCGGCCAAAGCCTGAGCGCGGATACAGTGGCAATTCGTGTAAACGGTATTGCCAGAAACGGTGATGTCTGAAACTACGCGGGTTGTATTATAGGTACCTAAAACAATAGCTGAAGAATTACCTTTAGAAGCACGTGTATCAATAGTATTGTTCTGGATCTTAATATTGTTGAGGTTATAGCTGCTTCCTCCTAATTGAATTCCACCAACATTATCATTTTTGGTCTTAACATTATTATTTGCAATAGTCACCATTGTTGCATCTTCCTTGAAGCCACCAGAGATGGCAATACTTCCTGCTGTGATAGTATTATAGGTTAAGTTATTGTAAGAGCCGAAGATCTCTAAACCACTGCGGTGATTTCCAACCCCTCCGTTCATTACGTTCTTCGTGATCGTTGAACTCATGAAATATCCAGAGATCCCATTGCCACCGCGACCATTAGGATCGTTGAAGGTGTTGTTAGAAATAGTGGAATTTCTAACATAAGCTGCTGCACATTCGATAGCGAATTGAATACCGTTAGTGTTATTGAATGTATTGCCGGAGATATTTACATTAATGTTGTCCTGACTTTGCAATTGAAACCCTGGAGAAGATGCATTTTGTAGTCCCCACCGGGTAAATTGATTTCCCGTTACAATTACATCTTTTGTTCCTCTTAGTTCAACCAAACTGCGACCTGCATCTGTGAATTTACAGTTGATCACACTAAGGCCTACTACCTGATATGCGTTCATTCCTTTTACGGTTAGCGTGCCTGCATCACGGCTTCCTGAGAAGGTTACATTCTCAAAGGATACTGTCTTTACATTATCTGTTACATACATAGCAACTAATTGAGCGCCAGTATTCCCCGCATAGTTGGCATTCAATTTAATGTTCTTGATCTTTATATTGCTTTTTTGAGTTGGAACCCGGAATACCCTTCTGTTTGTGGTTGAACCATTGTTTAAGAAGATCTCTGTGCTTTCACCTTGCCCCTGAATAGAAGCATTGCTTGGAATGATTATTTCATTGGAGATCAAAAATCTTCCGGCCGGTAGTACCAGGGTCTGACCTTTTGCAGCATATGAATTTATTAAATTCTGCAAATTTGTACGGTTGTCTGTAGATCCATTCCCATTTAGACCTACCGCGTTCGGTGTTAATATTCCTGTGCTACTACTAGTAGTTGTTGATATAGCTGCTACTTTTTCAGTGATCTTAAACTCTTGTTCTTCTGGAGTGATATTGTCTTTCTTGCAAGCAAATAAACTTAGGGCGGTAAAGACAAATGCCCCTTGATAAAACCTTTTCATAAATAAACTCATAAACTCATAGACAATGTACACCCTTACGTACCGGGTTGAAAGGGCGTTACAACGATTTTAATTAAAGAAATTAGACTCTAAACTCTTTAACTTTTAAATTAAGATCTGTGCCAAATGTGCGTTTTGTGAGAAAAAGCCCCTTTAACAGCGATCCTGGCTGTTTGTTTCAAAATAAGAAAAATGAAAATTGTGGAAACATTCAACAAGGTTTGGTGTATGATTCAACTAGGCTTGCAGAACTTTGTCAAGTAGTAATTACAATGTTATGACAATCAGGTCGGGAAGGAGGGCATTAATTGGCTAATAGGATGATAGGCGGGATGGTTTTTGTCTTTAAGGGAAGATTAAACCAGAAAGTTGCTCCTTCTCCCATTTTACTCTCAACACCAATCTCCCCATCGTGAGCTTTAATGATCTCCGAGGAGATGTATAATCCCATTCCTAATCCTGAGAAGTTCTGCGAAGTGTTTTCGACCCTGAAAAACCGCTGAAAGAGTAAGGGGATCTTATCAGGATCTATCCCGATACCTTGATCAATTACAGATATTCGTAGCTTTTCTTCCAAGTATTCTACCCTGATCAGGATGTCTCCTCCTTTAGGGGAGTATTTGATTGCGTTGGTTAGTAGATTAACTAATACCTGCTCCAATCTCACTTTGTCGCCCTCTATAAAGGCTGACAGATCGCCTTCCAGTTGTATAGCTCTTTCCTTCTTCTCGTAACGTACCTGATCTATTGCTTCTTCTATGAGGCTTTGCACCTGGAATGAAGCAATATTGATAAGGAGTTTTCCTGCTTGAATTTTCGTTACATCCAGGAGATCGTTCACTATCCAGGTTAATTTTTTAATTTGCTTGTTAGCTATCTCTATGAAGGGTTGGTTTTTTCCGCCATCTTCTGATCTTCTTAGATTGCTCTCTACAATTTGCAAGGCGCCCTTAACACTTGTAATAGGAGTCTTCAGTTCGTGAGCAGCGATCGTCATAAACTCGTCCTTCTTGTTCATCAGGTCGATGGTGTTGATCAGCTTCTTACTGTTGTTGATATCCGTTATCTGAGAAATAAAAAAATCGGGAGTCCCGTCTTCATTCCTCACCAGCGATACCGTAAGTAAAGCCCAGGAGATGCTCCCATCTTTTTTGATATACCGTTTCTCCATTTGGTAGCTTCTTATTTCGCCGCAGAGCATCATCTCGATGTTTTTTTCATCATCAACAAGATCTTCGGGGTGTGTGATCTGCTGAAAGTTAAGTTCCAGTAACTCTGATTCGGTATAACCCAGGAAGTCGAGGACAGCCTTGATGACCCTTAGCCATTTTCCTTCAGCAGAGACTAAAGCCATTCCCACTGCCGAAAAGTTGAAGACGTTAGAGAACTGCAATTCTGCTTTTCTTCTTTTTTCGGAAACAGCTTCAAGATCTTCTGAGGTTCGCAGGTGTAGAAGCTGAGGCATGATCTTATAAAGGGCGTAGACAGTGAAAAGAGAAACCACACCGGTGATGAACTTCAGAAGCGCGCTAAAGCGGTAGGCGGGCCACCAGAATATAAGGGCATCCATGAGATGTGTAGATCCACAGAGCAGGATAAAGGCAATAAATAGCCAGACTATTTTTGAAAAGGGCAGATCTTTTCTTTGAGAAATGATACGGAACAATAGAAAGGGAATGGCGAAATAGGCAGCCCAAATCATTAATTCTGCTATAATATAGAGCCAACCGTGAAAGTCTGTCCATAAACCGCAGTTCCAGCGGGCCGGCCAGAATTCAGTAGAGAAGATATCTGAAAAAAAATTAATAATGTCCTGCATTGTTTAAGGTAGATCGCTGTTTCAAAAATAGGTTATTTTATTCTCAATAATTTTAATTAATCATTCATTAAAAATCATCATTTTAGCAAATTCAAAATTGCCTCTTAGCAGCTAATACTTTACCGAGTTGTGATGACCAATTTATTAGAAGGATGGCGACACGGTAGTGTCTGATAGATCTTTTATCCCTTTTGAAAGAAATAAAAGAAAGGGCGGATATGGGACCCGACCCTCTATTTTATTAACGCACTATTTTTTACGCGGGAAACCAGGTAAATGTTACAACATTGATCAGGTTTTCCGTTTAATTCCCTTTGCCCAGACCGCACACATCCTGTCAACTACTCCATTACATTATCTTTCATTCCGTTTGTTTACTCAGAGCTCCGTTACCCGGTGTTTCGGGTATTCCCGTCTAAATCTTTGCCTTGCCTGGAGAATGTTTGAAAGACTGCCCGAGGTACTGCACAAAATATGCGTTCTAAGGATCGTGTGAAGCAAGGTTTATTCCTCCGCTTGGGATCACAGTTTCTTTTCTGATTAACAATGTCGCAAATACCCCCGCAATTTGTCGAGATTGCTGCTTTCTATATTCAATCAGCTAAGTACCTTTGTAATAGCCTATAAAGCTGATTGCATTAACCTAAAACACCTCCGAGACCTATGAATGAAGCAAACATTGATCAAGAAATGTTCCGTGAGCCCCGCTCTTCAATTTGGCAAGAGCTTAAGGGGGCTATTATGGGCACGGAAGCAGACTATACTAAAATCGGTCTTAAAAGAGCAATTTTTCTTCTGGCTGTACCCATGATCCTTGAACTGGTAATGGAATCGACTTTTGCAGTGGTTGATATTTATTTTGTAAGTCGGTTGGGTGCTTCTGCTGTGGCCACTGTAGGGCTTACCGAAACTTATCTGTTCCTGCTGTATTCTATTGCCATGGGACTGGCAACTGCTATTACAGCTACTATTGCCAGAAGGGTAGGCGAGAAGAATAAGGAAGACGCATCTATCGCTGCGGTACAATCTGTTTTTTTGGGGGTTCTGGCTTCGATACCCTTTGCTTTAGGTGGGATTTTTTATGCGAAGGAACTACTTGCTTTGATGGGAGCGGACGAATGGTCAATCAACCATGGTTATCATTATACGCAATGGATGCTTGGCGGGAATTTGGTGATCGTACTATTGTTTGTAATTAATGCCATTTTCCGTGGTGCCGGAGATGCTGCTATTGCCATGCGGATACTCTGGATCTCTAATGGTTTGAACATTATTCTTTGTCCTCTTTTGATCTTTGGATATGGGCCCTTTCCTGCCTTCGGAATAGAAGGGGCAGCGATAGCTACTAACCTCGGCCGCGGTATTGGTGTGCTTAGTCAAATCTATCTTCTACTAAAGGGAGGCAAACATATCGGGGTGAAGTTATCACAGGTGCGCTGGCATCTAAAGATCATGGGGGGCATTTTTCGCACAGCTTTAGGAGGAATAGGTCAGATGATCATCGCCATGACCTCCTGGATCTTTCTGATGCGTATCCTTGCAGAAGTAGGAAGTGAAGCTGTAGCGGGCTCGACGATCGCGATGCGGATCATGATGTTTACCATGATGCCGGCCTGGGGCATGTCTAATGCTGCTGCTACATTAGTGGGGCAGAACCTTGGAGCTGGTAGTCCCGACCGGGCCGAGTCGGCTGTATGGAAGACAGGATGCTATAATATGATATTCCTGCTTTGCGTTTCGGTGATCTACTTCTTTTTTAACCGTTCTTTAATGCAGATTTTTACTCAGGATGAGAATGTGATCAGGGTGGGAGCAGAATGGCTGCGTATCTTATCCTTCTCTTATTTCGTTTATGGCTGGTGGATGGTTTCCACTTCTGCCTTTAACGGGTCGGGAGATACCAAAACACCAACGCTGATTAATCTGGTTTTCTTTTGGTTGATCCAGATCCCATTATCCTATACGCTGGCGATCCATTTTAACCTGAAGGAAGCGGGTGTATTCTGGGCTGTCTTTGTGTCGGAGACTTCTGTGGGGATTTTTACTTTATGGTTGTTCAGTCGCGGAAGCTGGAAGGTGGCAAAAGTATAAGTATTAACTATTATTGATAATAAAGTTCTTAACCAGAATCGAGGAGATATGATCTATTTTAAGGTATTCTTCAAAGTATTCCAATTGCCCGGGAGTTTTAAAGGTGTCGAGCTCTTTATAAATACTTGGGGCAAGGGCCTTAAATGCTAAAGGGTAATCTTCGAAGCAACGGAAGGGAACAGGGCCATCGTAAATCTTAATGATACTATGATGGTAGGGATTTTTCTTTGATTTTTGATAGGATTCGTGCACTTTCTCTTTATCTCCTTCAACGAGAATAAGATTATTATTTCTGGAAAAGACGCATAGGCCAGTAAGTGTGTTACTCGTTCTGGACAAAAATCCTTCCGCGAGTATGTTCGCTGACAATGCCGCACAAAGGTCTTTTATTCCTGTACTCAATGTAATTATGCACCAGATGTTACTTTCAGTAAACATAGCGAAAGGCCGAGATGACTGCTTTATACGCTATGTGTACGTAAAAGGTTATAAAAAAATAATTAAAAAGCTTTTTGGCGAGGTTATTTTTTTAGTAGTATAGACCTTGAGGGCCAAAACAAAATTTCAAACCAACAGAGGCAAAGCCATACATATCAGGAATATTACTCCAGGGAGAGCCGAAAGATGCATCATTATAACCATCTAGTCCTTCACCTGCCGTAATATTTAACTGGTAGTTGATATTAAAGATATACCTGGTATAACCCCAACGGTCTACAATGTTAAAGTTCATCCCTGCATTGACCGGAACGGTAACATTGGTGCTTTTATCTGTTCCCGGGAATTGCCAACCCGTACCTGGTTGTATTCTGACTATTTTATCCTCTTTGATGCTGTTTTTTATTACGCCAATTCCAATCCCCATGTATAAGTGTTTGATGGCGTACAGGAAATTGCTGTTACGAAAGTCAATTACCTGTCCCAAATGGACTTTCGTGCCAAGAGTTAGGGTACTATAATTATTTTGGAAGAATCGCAGATGCGGGTCCCTCATTCTATCACCCCCGCTAAGTATCCCTTTTTGTAATTCCAGTCCGATAGTTGTAAAAGGCGTGACGAACCAATCGAGTGCTCCTCCAATGGTTGGTGCAGGGATCTTTTTTGAGACGTCGGCAAACGCCGTGTTAGGACCCGCAAAGCCCCCGGCCGCCAGCCGGTAAAAATTGTATTGAGAGAAGGTTTGGGTAAAAGTAAAACATGCAAAAACTACGAGTAAGGCCCTTTTCATTGTTATATTACTGTAAGCGGATAAAGTATAAAATGCCTAATGAGATAGGTTTGGAGGTAAAAGTACAAGAGTGTAGGCTTCTCTTAAACTGAAGTGATTAGAATCATTGCTGTTCCGTTTTTGCTCAAGAAGAGGTGTGTTCCAGATCATTTTTGGAGAAGTAAAAGGGGCGTAGAATTGAGTAAAAATACAGTGTACCGCGCGTGTTGACAATAAACTCTTGATAGTGTTTTCAGTGCTGAAATTCTTTTTTAGTTTTGGCTAAGCAATATTTCTTATAAATCCTGAACCATCATGTCTGAGAAACCCTACTCACAATCCATACAGAATCTTCGAACGATTGCGGTAATCGGGGTAGTGCTTCATCATGCAGTGTCAGGAATTTACAGAGGGGGTAATAATCAGGATCTTCCAGGCTTTCTTTATCTGCAGCTTGTGAATTATGGAAGTATACTTTTTATGGTCATTTCAGGCTATTTCTTTGAAAAATCCATTAAGAAGTATCCGGTAAAGGAACTGGTGAAAAAGAAATTCAGGAATATCCTTCTGCCGTATCTTCTCTTTGTATTTCCATGGTTCTTTTTCGAATATTTCATTTCACCTTACTATGGAAAGGAAAGAGGCCCTGAGGTAACAGTAGGCGAGGCAATTAATACGGTTTTATTTAAAACAAACTACTGGTTCATTATCAACCTGATCATTATTCAATTATTAAATTTCTTTATCACGAAGGTAAGTCAGGTAAGGTGGCTGGTCTTGCTTTTTACAGTGATCACCCTTTTTTATTCGGCTAATATTTATCTCAGACTTTTCGAAAGTGCCCATTCCTATGCTTTTCTCGGCTTTTTGTCTTTCTTTTTTTGTGGCCGGCTGATCTATCGTTATAGTAATGTCTTTCAAATGGTTTACGAGAAAGTTACTGGCTGGAAATATTATCCTTTCGCTTTTCTACCTCTCCTGGTGTTGTTTTATGCGGTTGCTATTAAAGAGTCGCAGTGGATCCATCGTCACGACCCCTATACTGACTTTGGAAACGTGCTGCGTTTATCTAATATACTATTTACTGGACTCCTGCTGCTGATCTTCTATCGGAAAAGAGCTAAGTTTAACTTCGGCAGAGCTTTTACTAATAAAAGCGTTTTTCTGATCTACCTTACTCATCCCTACTTTATGCGTATTGGTTCCTTTATCATTAACCGTTTTGATATTTCGTCATGGGTATTTGGTATGAGTGGGATCCTTATGAATATCTCCTTTGGAATAGCAATTCTTATGTTTTCTTTAGGAGCTTCCAGACTGTTACTAAGCTGTGGATTCTTGAAGTAGGATCATCGATGCAGGGAGGCGTTCATAAAGATTCTAAAAGGCACATCAGACTGAACGAAATTAATTCAATGAACAATCGTTACACGCCGTCGGGAGAATTTTGTTTTACTGCGTTTTAGGTTAATAGTGTAAGAAGTCAAAAAAAATCCTTATCATAGTCCTTCTCGTAACAAGTTGAGCGGCTCATCGTACAAACGGAGAGTCGAATAAATGAGATTTAGAAAAGGCGCTGCTTGCGTTGGTAAAGGGGATTTATGGTTTTCTGGAATTTGATTGCAGGTGCTGCAAATCTGTTTCTGTTAATTTTCTGTTTTCATCTGTTTTTTTCAGGCAGGGGAGATCGTTTTCTCAATCGTCTGCTTATGGTGCCCTTCCTTGCCAGGGTGGGCCAGGACGTTTTGTTTATGTTGATCAATTCCAGGGAACTTATAAACTATCCTTATCTGATTAAAAGCCTTGCTCCAATAAGTTTCGTTGCTCCGGCATGTTTCTATCTCTACATCCGGTCTTTTATTCAAAAGGAGAAGGGGTTGAGAAAGCAGGACTTCTGGCACTTCGTTATTCCTACCCTGATCCTGATCGAATCTGTTTATACCGTTCTTTTTTCTGGTGTTAATTCAGATGTGGTAGCACAGGAGGCAATGGAGAAGGGTTTGTTTTTTACAGCGGTCAAGAATGGCTTATTCCCGGTTTACTATTACTATTTTGCACGACATGCTTTGTTTCTCTGGTATCTTTTGCTCGGTTGGAGGGAATTTGGCAGATCTGAAATAATTAAGAGACGAGAAGATAAGGAGAGGAAATGGCTATTTGCGATCCTGATTTCGACTACACTGGCTCACTTAACCAGCATTTCCTTATTTATATCCCATTGGGGAGAAGAGTTACCCATAGTACATAACCTTATTCCAATCATCATCACTACAAAATATCTTACGCTTCTTGGTTTTATCATTTATATGGTTCATCAGCCAACGCTGCTTTATAATTACCTTTTGTTGCGTGGGGATGCCTGGAATGATTTGAAGGAAGGGGAGGTACAGGGAGTTTTAGTACCGGAGCAAGGAGATGAAGAGACCGGTTCTGGTGAAGAAAAGGTAGTGAGACGGTCAAAGATTTCGGAAGAATATGCTCAGATCTATTTTGAGGCAATTACCACCTATATGGAAAAGGAAAGACCTTTTTTAAATAGCAATTTTCAGATGCTTGACCTGGCAAAGGATTTGGCTATCCCTTCCCATCATTGTTCTTATGTGATCAATACCATTTTAGGTAAAAACTTTCGTGACTGGGTCAATGCTTACCGTGTTCAGTCATTTATTGATTCTTACCCTGATAAGTCTTCGTCAATGACCGTAGATGGAGTTGCTTTTGAGTCTGGTTTCAATAGTGTTTCTACCTTTTATCGGGCCTTCAAAAAGGAAACAGGTATGATGCCATTAACCTATTTCAACGATCTGGAACAGATCAGCTAAAATTAGTAGGCTTAAAGAAATGGCCTTTAAGAGGCTTCAGGGCGGTTTTCTCCTGCAAAATACTTGCAAAATTAGATAATGATAGAGCTTTTCATGCTGTTTTAGTAATTGCCCGCTCTGGCATTTGTAATTTTGAATCCTTAACTGTAATCATATTTTTCTTATCTGTTTGTAAAGATTGCTTATGCCAAAGATCAACCGCTGCAAATTCGACTTACACTACTGGAGATATAATCCTGAAGGTAGAATAAGGTTCTGCGACTGCTGTGGGCTGGAGCAGTCGCGTACCCGGAACATGCTTTTCAACCGATGGATAGTTCGCCAGCGGAAGATGAAAATGACTTAAGGAAAAAAGCCTGAACATGGCGCGTCCAGGCTTTAGGTAGGGCTGATTACAAAAGAGGTATCTTGTTTTAGGTTACACTATCTCTCCTTCGAAAAGTTTTTTTAATGCACTTACTTTTTTAAACACCTGAATAATATCTTTTTTGGTATTTGCTAACGTAGAGAGAAATATGGAAATGTCAAAGCTATTCCTTGCTTCGTCCCTTTCCACCAAGTGTAATTTAACCTTTGAACTACTTAGGAGCGCATCCTTGAGCTGGCAGTGGTTGGTGCTGATATCTGCTTCGATCTTATTTGCTGCAAGCCGAAGAAAACTTATCTGTTTACTTATCATTTGCAAGTTTTGCTCGTTTTTCATCAGTTTTGTAATTGGGATGCAGTTCCGTAAAACGGCCGATAAATAATTCAATTGGTCTTGAAAGTAATTGACATAGTGCAGTTTCATGCGGTTTTGGAAGTAGATTTTGGAAATAACATTTTCTCCTTTCACCGGTAATACAGCCAGTCTTTTCCTATTGATGCTTTCTTGCGATAGTTTCCCGCTGTGTTTTAGAAGGAAAAACCCGGAGATATAATCTGCAACTTTAAGCCTTTGGTTTCGATAACTGCGTGGATAAATTCTGTTTACCTTACCTATATCTCCCATAAAATTTGTGGGACTGAACCGAAAATTCTGATTTAACTGATACATGACCTGATGTTTTTCATTGTTGGTGTTTGTAGTTTTTATGGAACTACCGATTAAGGCCTACAGACTGATAATTAGGATCATGGCAAGGAAAAACCGTTGGCATGAAGATTTCCAACTCGTTCGGGAACCTTCGCCTTGCTATTTATTTCAAATTCTGCAAGCTGCGATAGCCTGTCGTCTATCTGTTTTTCATTTACTTCTATCTCGTGAAAGATGGTGGCATACCTGGGCATGTTCAGGGCATTGGAAAAAGCAGCTGCTGTGCCATAAACACTGATCTTATAATGGTTAATACTCTGTATGCAAGCAAGTAATGCGGCATCCCTTAAAGGATGGTCCAGACAGAGGTCTAGTATCTCCGCGGTTTCCTGAATAAAGGCGTTCATCACCTGGTTCTCAACACTCTCTGAAGTAATCCCTTCATCCAAAATAAACTTATCTAGTTTCTCTGAATGTTCGCGGATCATGTTCTCATATTTTTCTAATACTGATCTTAATTTGTAGGATTCTGTATGCTCAAGCCAGTTAGGAAGAATGTGTCCTAAATGGATTTCGGCGACCTGAAATTTACATACTTCATAATTCAGCAAATTTTGGAGGTTTTCCAGTTTTTTTATAGCAGGTTCCATATCATAGCTGTAAAATGTTAAGTAAATTTAGGAGGCATTATGGTTTTCAGGACTGACCAAAATCAGGTCGCGATTTGATTTTAATAAGAAATACCTTTTATTGAAAGAATTTTCGAAACTCTTTTAATTCAAGTTGTAAGCTTGACTTTCAATTGCTTATATTTTCAAAAAATAAACCTTTATGAAAAAAGTAACTGGCCTTGGAGGCGTATTTTTTAAATGCGAAGATCCGAAGGCAATGAACGAATGGTATGCTAAGAATCTGGGCTTACCCAACAGTGATTATGGGGCCACCTTTGAATGGCTTGATGCCGCTGACCCCTCGAAGAAAGGTTCTACTACCTGGTGTACCTTCCCACAGGATACCAAACATTTTCCCTCTTCTAAACCCTTCATGATCAATTACAGGGTGGAGAATTTGGACCTCCTGTTGGAGGAGCTTAAGAAAAATGATGTAACTATCGTGGATGAAATTGCCGAATATGATTATGGGAAGTTTGTCCATGTGCTGGATCCGGAGGGAAATTTAATTGAACTTTGGGAGCCGAAAGATTAACAGAAGCAATAGAAGAGCTGGTTGAGGCTCTTCTATTGGTTGGACTTTCAAGTATTTAAGCGGGTTCACTTAAGCTCGCCTGGCGGATGCTTCTGGTGCGAAACAGCTACTTTATGGTAACTTCTTTATGTTGCAGGCGAACAGCTGATAGTGCCCGGTGGAAGGTTGATTTAGTAGCAAATTAAGGAATCTTTTGTGAAAAAAGTTACCTTAAATAAATAGGTGAGGTCTATTGATTCAAGGTAACATTCAGGTAGTTGTAGGGGCGCAACTCCTCTTTACAATGTCATCATTCAACTTTAAAAGTCGGTTTTTTGTCTGCGGCTCTCATTGTAATTTTGTTAAAAAATCTTAGGATTGTTAACAATAAGGTGCTTTAAAATAAAGATAATTAAAAGATTTTAAAAAAAAGCAATTCTAGGAGAAAAAGATTACCCCTTTTGGAAAACTGTAAACAATTACTCAACCCCTTTGATAGGGAAAATTGATAAGAATCAGCTCTTTATGCGATTATTGCCAGTTTATGGCAGTAACAGGGTATTTCTATTAAATTTAATAGTTCATCAAAGAAGACTAGTGAATTGTATAGTAAGCGGTCTTCCTGTGATCTCATTGAATTGCATTTGCAATTTGAGAGGAGGATCTTATGAGTATCGACTACAGATTAGCGTTCTTTGAGTTACAAAAGTGTAAAGGCCTTTTATACCTGGCCTCGTCATCCGTGACAGCGAATGTTGTAACAACAATTTTAGGAAATTAAGATTCGAGATAGATAAGTGATTGCCTTTTTTTTGTAAATGCTTTACTTAGAATGTTTTAAGTTTTGTTTGCCGTATTGATGATGATTTGAATTACCAGGGGAACTTGGTATATTTAATTGATCGATTATTGATCAAGCCCCTTCTGCCTAATTTTGAGATCTGTTTTTTGTGAATAGGGGAGCAGGGCCGTTTGTATATATTTGATGTACTACTGTGCTGCCAATGAAAAAAATCCTACTGATTGAAGACGATAGTAATCTAAGGGAAAATATAGCAGAGATCTTATCTTTATCGTACTATAGTGTTGTACTGGCTACTGATGGAAAAGAGGGGGTTGAAAAAGCTCTGAGGGAAAAGCCCGATTTGATTCTTTGCGATGTTGCAATGCCTGGCTTGGATGGTTTTGGTGTACTTCATGTAATAAGTCGCCATCCTGATACAAGTACAATTCCCTTTATATTTATGACAGGGAGGAGAGAGTTGGGAGATTTGCGAAAGGGGATGAATATGGGAGCAGACGATTTTCTGATCAAGCCTGTCGGTGAGGACGATCTTCTAAATGCGATTGAGATCCGGCTAAAAAAGACTGAGCGGCTAAAGAGAAACATAGCGCCGGATAAAGCAGGGTTGAGTGAGTTCATGCATGAAGTGAATCAATCTGAGCTATTCAATCTGTCGAGCACTACCCACGACATTCATCATTATAAGAAGAAACATCTGCTTTATTCAGAGGGAGAGAAGCCGGTGTATGTTTATTTTGTGATCCGGGGAAAGTTAAAGGGTTTTCTGATCAATGAGGATGCGAAGGAGTTCATTACCAATATGTATACTAAAGGAGATTTCTTTGGCTACACTGCGGTAATAGAAGATATCAATTATATGGAAAGTGTTCAGGTACTTGAGGAGGCTGAATTGATGCTTATCCCAAAATCTGACTTCCTGCAACTATTGAATAACGACAGACAGGTAGCGGCAAAATTCATCGCAATGCTGGCGCATAACATCCGGGAGAAGGAAGAGAAGCTTTTGAATTTAGCCTATAATTCTTTGCGGAAAAAAGTTGCGAAGGGAATTATAACAGTCATTGATAAGTTTAAAGATGAAAAACACGGGAAGCCTGTGGTGGAAATTTCCAGGGAAGATCTAGCCAATATCGTGGGTGCAGCCCAGGAATCCCTGATACGGACCCTGAAGGAATTTAAAACGGAAAACCTGATCGAAATTGTGGATGGTACAATTTACGTTGTGAATGAGAATAAGTTAAGGCATCTGCTTTATTGAGGCTCGCCGGCTTCTTTAGCTTGCTTTGGCAGGGTGAACCAAAATACACTTCCTTTTCCTTTTTCTGTGTCTACACCGATCTCACCTTCATGCTCTTTTACTATTCCATCAGCAATATATAGCCCTAAACCCATGCCTGAATTGCTGTTCTTAGTTTCACCCTGGAAGTACCGTTTGAATACATGCTGGACTTTCTCTTTTGATATACCAGGGCCGAAATCCTGAACAGAAATTTTTACCGATGCACTAAGTTCTTCGAAACGTAGTATTATATGATCTGATTTCGGCGCGTGTTTCACAACGTTATTTAGCATATGGGTAATCACATGATCCAATTTATCCCGATCAGCATAAACAACGAGATCCCGTGGCCCTTCAATTCTTATTTCATATTTGCCGTCAAGTATAAGGGGCTCGCTAGAGGATTCCAGTAGTTGGTAGAGATTAAAGTGTTGCTTTTTTAACTTAAGCTCGCCTTCGGAAATCCGGTTCGCACTAAGAAGAATGTATATAAGGTTTTGAAGCTTGGTAACGCTAAGGTTTGATTTGTCTATAAACCGCTTTATTTCTGTAATATTTATTTTCTTGTCAAGGAGTTTTGAGATAATTTGAAGGGAAGCTTTCAGGCTGGTAAGTGGAGTTTTTAGTTCGTGACTGGCAATGTTCACAAATTCCTGCGTCCTTGAGGAAATGGTTATAATCTCCTCTTGTTGCTTATTTCGCTCTTCCTCAATCTGTTTCTGTGGAGTTATGTCTTCAATTAATAGTGAAATTCCTAGTAATTGTCCGTGTTCGAATACTGGGGTATATTTTGTTCGGGTCCAGATAGAAGTTGAGTTATAAACTACATGATCTTCAACTTTTATGATTTCTCCTCTTAATGCCTTTTTAAAACTTGCTACAAAGCGTTCGTCGACTTTATTCTGAGTATCACGGGCAAAGCTAAGGATGCTGTCCCCTGGCTTAAGCTCGCAGTTATGAAAGATTCTGCTATTGGTGGCGGCCTTTTGATTAAAATATCTAATGTAGTAGTCGGGAGAAACGAAGAACCACACATCGTCGAAACTATCGAATACCGCACTTAAAATATTTACTGCTCGCTCCATAGGGTTGAAGCTCGAAAAATATGGCATTTTGTTAAAAAAACCAAAAAAAAAGGCGTATTAATACGCAGTTTATAGATCTACGTATTTGGACTTGTGGAAATATTAACGCCTTACTTTGGCTTAGGGGAAAGAGCAGATGAACGAGTTTCTGTGATCCAGACCTGCTTGCAGAATCTCTTGGTTGGGCGCTACAGCTAATAATTCAGGAGATGGCGAAATAATTTCAGCATGACGGTTAGGAGACATAGAAATGGTTTAGTATGTTAGCTTTTCAATAACCCAGATTGAAATGCTAACCAATAATCCCGTTCTTGAAAAGAAGAGGAACTTTTCCATTCCTCTTAGGAAGTGTCTTTTAGCTACAGTTACTATGACTTTGTTCATGCAGCAACTGATCGCCCAGTCAGCTACCAAATTTTTTAATAATAAGGACCTAATGCAAGTTGGAACTTACTATTACCCTGAGCAGTGGCCTGAGAGTAATTGGGAGAGGGACATAAAAAAGATGTCGGATCTGGGATTCGAGTTTACGCATTACGGCGAATTTGCATGGGCGGTAATGGAACCAGAGGAAGGGAAGTATAACTTCGAGTGGCTGGATAAAGCCATTGCTCTTGCCTCCAAGTATAAAGTGAAAGTGGTACTATGTACTCCAACGCCAACACCTCCAGTTTGGCTGACTCAAAAGCATCCGGACGTTCTGATGGTAAATGCTGAAGGGCGTACTATTCAGCATGGCGCGAGGCAGCAGGCTTCCTGGTCGTCCAAAACCTATCGGCAGTATATTGAGAAGATTGTGACTGTATTGGCAAAGAGATATGGAAATAATCCAACAATCTGGGGATGGCAGATAGATAATGAGCCCTCGCATTACGGAAACGAATACGATTACAGTGAGAACGCACAGAAGGCTTTCCACGATTGGCTGAAGAAGAAATACCAGAACATTGATGATTTAAACAAGTCGTGGGGAAATGCATTTTGGAGCATTCTGTACAATAACTTTGAACAAATACGGATCCCAAACGGGAAGGAGCTTGTAGCCCAGCCTAATCCTCATGCCGTGCTCGATTTTAAACGGTTTACGGCTGACGAAGCTGCTGATTTTGTTCTTTATCAAAGGGACATTCTGCGGAAATATGTTAAGCCAGAACAATGGATCACGACGAACCTTATGCCGACTTATCCCGCCGTGGACCCTCTGAGAATGAAGAGTCTGGATGTAGAGAGTTATACTAAATACCTGGTGGCGGGTTATGACAGCGGTCATGGAGAGCAGGGCTTCCGAATGGGATCATCCAGTAGCATTGGGTTCTCAAACGACTTATTTCGGTCTATCAATGGTTTAAGTGGTGTGATGGAACTGCAGCCGGGCCAGGTGAACTGGGGCTTATTTAATCCTCAAACTATGCCGGGAGCGGTAAGAATGTGGATGTATCACGTGATGGCGGGTGGAAACAAATTTGTATGTAATTACCGATTCAGGCAGCCTTTATCCGGAGGAGAGCAGTATCATTATGGGATAATGAAAACAGACGGAGTTACTGTGAGTCGCTCGGGTGATGAATATATTAAGGTGATCAACGAACTGGAGCTCCTTAGAAAAGCTTACAAACCTACAGCGTTTCCGGCAATCCTTACGAAACGGAAAGCTGCGATACTTTACAGCATAGACAGTCGCTGGGAGATGGACAATCAGCCCCAGACCAACCAATGGAACTATATGGAGCATGTAAATCGTTATTACAACGGCTTAAAAGCTTTGGGATCACCGGTAGACGTTATAGACGAGAGCAAAGATTTTTCTGCATATCCCTTTCTTGTGGTTCCAGCTTTTCAGCTTTTGGATTATAAACTGGTAGATAGATGGAGAACTTACGTGCAGAATGGAGGAAACCTGATCATTACTTGTCGTACAGGGCAGAAAGATAGGGAGGGCCATTTATGGGAAGCTTCCTTTCAGCAACCTATTCTTGATCTTATCGGAGCAGAGGAAATCTATTACGATCATTTGCCTGTAAGTTTGAAGGGGAAGATCAGTTCTGGTAACGATTCGTTTGAATGGAACAATTGGGGAGATATTCTTAAACCTTCAACAGCAAGTGTTTGGGCGAAGTACGAAGATCAGTTTTATAAGGGGAAGGCCGCTGTTTTGAACAGGAAACTTGGTTTGGGTACAGTTACCTATATTGGCTCTGATACGGATGACGGCAAGTTGGAGCGTAAGATGTTACAGAAAGTATACCAGCAGGCTGGAGTATCTACTTTGAATTTACCAGAAGGTGTTTTAGTGGAGTACTGTGATGGATTCTGGTATGGATTAAATTATTCCTCTCAGAATCAGAATATTCCGGTACCTGCCAATGGAAAGATTATTATTGGTCAGAGGATACTTAAACCCGCAGAGGTTGTGGTTTGGAGAGAGTAATCAAACCTGAGCGGCGGTTTGTTAAATTGTTGGATCAATCAGCAATTTAACAAACACCATGTCGCCATCCCGCCCTTAAATCCAAAAGTCATCGTCATCGTGGTTGTCGTTGTTGTTTTCTGACTTATGGTCTGGTTCTGCCCAGCCACGTAAGTCCTGCGGAAAGTTCAGTTCAAACAACAGGTTTTTTTGAGGAAGCTGTTCGAATGCAAGGGGAACCTGAGTTGCATGAAGGCCAACAGTAACATTGCGGTGGTACTCTAATGCGATCAGATATTGCAGGAATTCATCGAAGTTTTCATCAGATAAACCTTTGACTATCTTAACGAAAGCGTTTTTAACGTCTCCAATAATTTCGGGAGGAACTTCCTTTACTCCTTCCTCTGTAACCTTCAACGTGGTTTCAAGCATGTTCTCGGGAGTGGCTTGAGGAACCAGTTGATTTATTTTTAGAATGATATCTTTTATTTCCATCACGTCGTTTCGGTTGTTTATACCATAATTATGCCAAGCCAGAGCATGAAATATCTAAATCTTGTTTTTTAAAATTCATTTCTTTAAACTAATTTAATGGCAGATTAAGTCTATGAAAAAAGTACTTATTGTAGAAGGTGATGAACAAGAGGCTGAGTACGCTGCAAAACTGGTAAATCAGTTAGGCCATGAAGCTGTAATTTGCTCTCCCGATAAGGTGCTTGCCTTATTATTCATTGAGTTAGAACCCGATATTGTAATCATCTACAGAAGGCTTTTTTTGAAAAACAGACAATTATTTATTACGGGGGAACGCGATAGATTATCAGATGCGTTTCTTGTAGTTACTTCGGGCGCCTTTTTGACAGCTGAAAGGATCAGGGAACTGGGTGTAGATGGGTTTATTCATAAACCTTTTGTACTGGAGGAGCTAAAAGCAGTACTGACTGCAAGGGATGCGCAAAGAAGTAGGAGGTCTACGCGCCTGTATTGATTTGCAACAGGAGGGGTAAAACTAAGCGGGAAACTTCGAACAAGGCCAGCCTTGCATTGACCGGCCTTCATATTTCATAACCTATTTGCTTTCTGTTACTCTTCTAAACGTGTTTTGCAGCGTATAGCTTTTTATCTGTGATTTGACTACTATGGAATCATTGTATAGCTTCCCCTTGGCCTGTAGAACGTTGTTTGAGCCAAAGTCAAGTTTAAAACTGAAATCGTTCCCTTTGATCTGTCCCTCCTGGATGTCTATCTCATCACCAGTAGCAGCAGTGATTACTCCGGTTAACTTCTCACCCTGAGCTTTAAGGTGATAGGTAATTTCTACATCCTCTCCACTCGGAACTTTCACCGTTCCTTTCCATATTCCAGTGATATCGCTGACAAAGCTCATACACATTGCCCCGGCTACCACTAATGTCATTGAAATAAACACTTTTTTCATCTTAAGAAATTATTAATTAAAGTTAATGCTAATCTTTTTTAATGTCAATGCATTGATGACTATATCGATGTCAAAAGCCCATTGTTATATTTAAATCCTTGTTCTACGACTAATTTTTATGAAGGTTTGCTTTTAGATTGAATTACTTGGTCCGGCTGCAGTATGAATAACGGAGGCTACCCTATTTGTCAAAACCCTGCACTGACAAATGCGTAGAAGAGTATTCAAACTAAAAGATATGATCAAAAGAATTCAGTTGCTCCTTTGTTCTGCGGGCTTTCACAAATGGAAGTATAAAAAGGATGGAACCAAAAAGAAGTGTTCGCGGTGCTTTAAACGAGTTCCAATTAAACATGAATTATTGAGCACGGCAGAGGGAGCTGTTGATTAGTTCATCAACTATTTGTTCCTTTAGTTGATTAAAGCGTTATTTGCTGTAAAGCAGATAATGGAAACTCCAGGAGACAGAACGATTTATAAAGGCGAAATAGCTGACTATTGGTTTGAGGATGATATTCTGATCTCCGATTCAAAAAGCATCAAGAGGACGATCCCGCTTATTGCTTCAAATGTAGAGTTAGTAAAGAAAATTACGAATAACACGCCTGTTCCCTTATTAATTTATTTAAAAAATTCTCCTATTCCGGATAAAGAGACCCAGAGATTTTCGACAGAGAAACTCCCTGAAATTTATAAGGCAATGGCAATGGTATCAAAGCCTGGTTTAGCCTTATTTATAATGAATCTGTTGTTTAAATTTAAGAAAGCCCCTATTCCAATGAAAAGCTTTTCGAGCGCGGAAGAAGCCAGGCAATGGTTGAAACAATTTATTTAAAGCAATTATAGCTTGGCGAATTTTCTTGAGTCGGCGGTGGCGCAAGGTCCACTAAACTAAATATTCAAACAAGGTTTGATCCTTATTGATCTCTTTATAATCGAAGTTCAATGCTTTCATTCGCTCAACTAAGGGGGCATAATCATCAGCATGCTTTAATTCGATTCCTACCAATGCAGGGCCGCTTTCTCTGTTAGTTTTTTTAATGAATTCGAAACGGGTTATGTCATCACCAGGACCAAGAACTTCATTTACAAAGATCTTTAATGCCCCTGGCCTCTGTGGGAAACGTACAACAAAATAGTGCTTCAATCCTTCGTATAGTAGGGAAAGCTCTTTAATTTCCTGCATACGCTCAATATCGTTATTACCTCCACTGATAACACAGACCACTTTTTTGCCTTTGATCTCTTCGGCCACCAAATCCAGCGCGGCGACTGATAGTGCCCCTGCTGGCTCAGCTACAATGGCATCCTCATTATAGAGTTTTAAAATAGTGGTACAAACTTTTCCTTCAGGTATAAGTCTCATTTGATCAATTACCTGCTCGCAGATAGGGAAGGTTATATCTCCGGCTCGTTTCACTGCTGCTCCATCAACAAATCGGTTAATTTCGGGAAGGGTATAGGGAGCTTTATTTTCAAATGCTTTAACCATGGAAGGTGCACCTTCTGGTTCTACTCCTATGATTTGGATAGATGGATTAACTTGTTTGAGGTAAGTTCCGGCGCCTGCTGACAAGCCTCCGCCTCCAACAGGAACAATAATAACCTCAGCTTCCGGTAGATCCTGATAGATTTCTACACCAACCGTTCCCTGGCCTTCTATGATGGCATGATTATCAAAAGGTGGGATAAAGGTCATACCATTTGCTTCAGTATAATTGAGGGCTTCCTTAAGACAATCATCAAATGTATCTCCCGTGAGGATTATATCGATCATCCCGTCGCCATGCATCCTGGTTTGATTAACCTTTTGGCCTGGTGTAATTTCGGGCATAAAAATCACTCCTTTGATCCCAAGTTTCCGACAAGAAAATGCTACACCCTGCGCATGATTACCTGCACTGGCGCAAACAACACCTTTCTCCAGCTGCTCCCTTTTCAGTTGGCTAATCATATTGTAGGCACCCCGTAGCTTATAAGAACGCACTACCTGAAGGTCCTCTCTCTTTAAATAAACATCGCATTCATATTTTTCAGAGAGTCTTAAATTGTGTTCAAGAGGCGTTTTTTTTATGACTTTCTTTAATCTTTGAAGTGCGGAAATGGGATTTATGTTAGAGGAAGACTTATTCATAAAGCAAATCTAATGGAAATGGAATATAAAGAGAGTATAAACTAGAAAACGTACACGACAAACGCAGATACAGAAGGTAGATAAACTAAAAAACCGCTACCTGATGTAGGGGCAGCGGCTTATTATTATAGGTTGTGCTTTGCTCTTAGATATTCTTTGCTAACCAATCACCAACTTCGCTGGTTTTGTAAGCCTTACCTTCTTTTCCGGAAAGATCTTCTGTAACGATACCTTCAGCTAAAGATTTATTCACTACTTCTCTGATCACCTCAGCTTCAGCCTTCAAACCGAAAGCATCTTCGAACATCATAGCAGCAGAAAGAACTGTAGCCAAAGGGTTTGCAATGTCTTTACCGGCAGCCTGCGGATATGAACCGTGAATCGGCTCGTATAATGAAGTATGCACACCTTTAGATGCGGATGGCATTAATCCCATAGAGCCAGAAATTACAGAAGCCTCGTCAGTTAAGATATCACCAAACAAGTTTTCAGTAATAATAACATCATAAGAACTTGGCCACTGAACTAAACGCATAGCAACGGCATCAACAAATTCATAAGAAACCTGAACTTCAGGATAATCTTTTTCCATGTTCTGTACTGTTTCTCTCCACAGACGAGAGCTCTCTAATACATTTGCTTTGTCTACGCAGCAAAGTTTTTTGCTACGGGTAAGTGCTAGCTCGAAGCCTAATTTAGCTAAACGCTGAATCTCTTCGCGAGTGTAAGTACAAGTATCGAAAGCTGTGTTTCCATCATCTTTACGACCTCTTTCTCCAAAATAGATACCGCCTGTAAGCTCACGTAAGATGATTAAGTCAGTTCCTTCGATTCTTTCTCTTTTTAAAGGAGAGTTGTCAATTAAAGATGGGAATGTAAAGGTAGGACGTACGTTGGCAAACAATCCTAATTTTTTACGCATCTTTAATAAACCTTGCTCAGGACGAACTGTTGCTTTAGGATCATTGTCGTATTTCGGGTGACCGATAGCTCCGAAAAGTACTGCATCGGCAGCTAAACAAATTTCGTGAGTTGAATCAGGATAAGGTTCCCCAACTGCATCGATTGCAGCTGCGCCAGTTAAACCTTCTGTCCAGCTAACTTCATGACCGAATTTTACAGCCACTGCGTCAACAACTTTAACTGCCTGAGCAATTACTTCAGGACCTATTCCATCTCCTGCTAATAGAGCAATGTTTAGTTTCATTTTTTATATATTATGCTTAGCCCCTTAATCCCCTAAATGAGGATGGTCTGACTTAAAATTGATTTACTTGATTTGGTTATCTTATAGCAATATGGTCTGCTTCTTCACATTCCATATTCTAAAGCCGCCGCAAAGTTATAAGAAATGCTTAAGGCAGCAAAAAAGTGGGGAGAACAAATGCAGAATAAGTAGGAGAAATGAATACATGTTCTTGCCGGCTGTTTAAGGAAAACGAAATATTAAAGAAAAAACCTCTAAGGTTTTAAGCTCAGAGGTTTTATATTTCCTAAGAATTGGCGCTATTTTGATGGGAATGTTTAGTAGTAATTTATGAGGTTTGGAACATCATAAATCTAAATGTAAGTTAAATAATGTTCAGCATCTTCTCTGTAGCCTTAATAGCACATACCGTCTGATCAGAATCTAGTCCCCGTGTTTTAAATGTTCTGCCTTCATGTTCCCAGGTGATCACTGTTTCACAAAGGGCATCAGTGCTACTACCTGGTGCAATACGAACGGAATAATCGGTCAGTTTAGGAAGCTTTAATCCTTTCTTATGATACACCTTGTTCAGTGCTTTCATAAAAGCATCGAACTGACCATCTCCCTGAGCGTTCTCTTCGTATACCTTACTATCTATGCAGATAGATAGAGTAGCCGAAGGCCGTAATCCTTTGGCATGAGTGAGTACGTAAGATTCAATTTTAACTTTCTCCTCGTACATGCTGCTATCGAGGACATCTGAGATGATATAGGGTAGATCCTCTTTAGTAACTATCTCCTTTTTATCGCCTAATTCAATAACACGTTGTGTTACCTTTTTTATATCCTCGTCAGAAAGCTTCAAGCCGAGCTCCTGAAGATTCTTTTCAATATTTGCCTTTCCTGAAGTCTTCCCTAAAGCATATTTACGCCTTCTTCCGAAACGTTCAGGCAGAAGGTCATTGAAGTACAAGTTCTTTTTGTTGTCGCCATCAGCATGAATTCCGGCTGTCTGAGTAAATACATATTCCCCCACAATAGGTTTATTTGCCGGGATACGTACCCCTGAAAAATTCTCAACCAGCTTACTTACTTTATAGATCGCTTCTTCCTTAACGGCAATTTCCGTTTCGGCAAGGAAATCATTAATCACAGCGATAACACTGGCCATGGGTGCGTTTCCTGCCCTTTCACCCATGCCGTTGACGGTAAGGTGAAGTCCATCAATACCCGCTTTTACAGCCTCAAGGACATTTCCTGTTGCGAGATCGTAATCGTTATGAGCATGAAAGTCAAAATGTATCGAAGGATATTTTTCCTTCAACGCAAAGATGAAACCAAATGCTTCAGAAGGAGTGAGTACCCCCAATGTATCAGGAAGCATTATCCTTTTTATGGGCTGTGTGGCTAAGAAGTCAAGGTATTGCCAAACATACTCAGGTGAATTGCGCATTCCATTACTCCAATCCTCAAGGTAAACATTAGTTGAGATACCCTGACTTTCAGCAGTAGCAATTACTTTTTCAATATCAGCAAAGTGCTGCTCAGGAGTTTTCTTAAGCTGATGAGTAAGATGATTAAGAGAACCCTTTGTTAAAAGATTCTGCACTTTAACCCCTGTCTTCACCATCCAATCTATTGAAACTCCGTTATCAACAAAGGAAAGGATCTCAATGCGATCAATATGTCCGTTTTCTGCTGCCCATTTTGTAATGGTTTCTACCGCCTGGAATTCTCCCTGCGAAACACGTGCAGATGCCACTTCAACCCGATCTACCTTCAATTCTTCCAGTAGCAATTGTGTGATGGTAAGTTTCTCAGAAATAGAAAAAGACACACCAGAGGTTTGTTCTCCATCACGGAGAGTAGTGTCCATTATTTCAATTTTCTTTCTCATTTTAGAATGATTTCACCGATTAGGATTGATTACACAGATAATAGGATGATTACACTGATAATAGGATGATTACACCGATAATAGGATGATTACACTGATAATGATATGAATAGACTGATATCATTCGAATACACTAATATGAGATGATTTATACGCCTGCTAATTAATGCAAAGATATTAAAATGAAACACCGATCGAATCAAATCAATCGGTGTAATATATATCATCACTGCAATCTTCACTCATCAGTGTAATTCCCATCAATGGGTGTAATCCCTACTAATAAGTGTAATTCCAATAATATTAGAAAGGACGCTCTGCTGCGAACTCCTGGATCTCTCCTTTAATGTTTTGAAGATAGTCGATATCGTCAAAACCGTTCTGCATGTTATCTTTTTTGTAAGAGTTAATATCGAAGCTTTCTTTCTCGCCGGTTGCAAGTAGCGTAATAGTCTGTTCTGGCAAATTGATCTCTAATTGAGTATTAGGATCAGCAAATACAGCAGCGAAGATCTTTTCTAAGAATTCAGGGCTCACCTGAACCGGTAATACTCCAATGTTCAGGCAGTTACCTTTGAATATATCAGCAAAGAAACTGGATACTACTGCGCGGAATCCGTAATCGTAAACAGCCCAAGCAGCGTGCTCGCGAGATGAACCAGAACCAAAGTTCTTTCCACCTACAAGGATCTTTCCGGTGTAAGTAGAGTTATTTAATACGAAATCAGCTTTAGGAGTATTATCAGGATTATATCTCCAGTCACGGAAAAGGTTATCACCAAAACCTTCACGCTTAGTAGCTTTTAAGAAACGTGCAGGAATGATTTGGTCAGTATCCACGTTCTCAATAGGAAGAGGAACTGCAGTACTTTGTAGTATAGTAAATTTATCGTAAGCCATTTTTTTGAGGTTGAGAAGTGAAAGGTAAAAGGTTAAAGGTTCTTGTTTGGCGCCTTATTAAAAGGTTCTCAAACGTTAACTTTAAACTTCTTGCCTTTCAGCTTTTATTATATATTAGTCTTTAGAGCAAAAGGTAGGATAAAGCATTTGCTTGCAGCTTTTACCTTTAACCTTTCTCCTTTTACCTATCTTAAGCTAATTCTAAAGTTTGTTCTTCAATTAAAGTTCTTGGATCTGTTACTACACCTGTAACAGCTGCTGCAGCCGCAACTAACGGACTTGCAAGCATTGTTCTTGCACCTGGACCCTGACGACCTTCAAAGTTTCTGTTTGAAGTACTTACCGCATATTTACCAGCAGGCACTTTGTCATCATTCATTGCTAAACATGCAGAACATCCTGGCTGACGAAGTTCAAAACCGGATTCTGTTAAGATATCAAGAATTCCTTCTTCTTTAATTTGAGCTTCAACAATGTGAGATCCCGGGACCAACCATGCCGTAACATTATCAGCTTTCTTACGACCTTTTACAACTGAAGCAAAGGCTCTGAAGTCTTCTATACGACCATTAGTACAGCTTCCTACGAAGACGTAATCAACCGGTTTTCCGATCATTGCCTCTCCTTCATGGAAGCCCATATAACCTAGAGATTTCTCGTATGTTGCTTTTCCTCCTTCAACTTCTTCTGCGGTAGGAATAGCCTTAGAGATACCCATTCCCATACCAGGATTAGTACCGTAAGTGATCATTGGCTCAATGCTGCTTCCATCAAATGTATATTCAATATCAAACACAGCATCAGCGTCGGTTTTCAATGTTTTCCAATATTCCATAGCTTTATCCCAAGCCTCACCTTTAGGTGTAAACTCGCGACCAGCGATGTAATTGAAAGTAGTTTCATCCGGAGCGATCATACCACCGCGTGCACCCATTTCAATACTTAGATTACATACAGTCATACGACCTTCCATGCTCATTTTCTCGAATACTTCGCCTGCGTACTCTACAAAGTAACCAGTAGCTCCGGAAGTAGTTAATTTTGAGATGATAAACAAAGCAACGTCTTTCGGAGTAACACCTTTACCTAAAGAACCTTCGATGTTGATCCTCATTTTCTTAGGCTTAGGTTGCATGATGCATTGAGAAGTAAGAACCATTTCAACTTCAGAAGTACCAATACCAAAAGCGATAGCACCAAAAGCACCGTGAGTAGAGGTATGAGAGTCGCCACAAACGATAGTAGCACCAGGAAGTGTAATACCGTTTTCAGGACCAACAACGTGAACGATACCATTTTTCTGGTGACCTAATCCCCAGTGACGGATACCAAACTCATTTGCGTTCTCCTCCAATTGTTTCAACTGGTTAGCTGAAAGAGGATCTGCCACAGGTAAATGCTGATTAATTGTTGGGGTGTTATGGTCTGCTGTTGCAAATGTACGCTCAGGATATAAAACGCTTAATCCTCTGCTTTTCAATCCTAAGAATGCTACCGGACTGGTAACCTCGTGAATCAAATGGCGATCAATAAAAAACACATCTGGACCACCTTCGATCTTACGTACCACATGCGAGTCCCACACCTTGTCAAATAATGTCTTGCTCATTTCTACTTTTAGTTTTACTATTTCCTTTAACGACCCTTATTGTTTAAAGGGTACTTTTATTAAGTCATTTTGAAGCAATTACTTCAAAATCAATTCAATGCTTGTTGTAGCCTGTTTAAAATCCCCCTTGCAGGGAGACAGTTGTTACACGAACTTGTTTAAAGCATCGAGATATGCGTTAGCTGATGCCCTCACTATATCGGTGCTAAAACCATAGCCCATGTACGATTTATCTTCGAACATAACCCTCATGTCTACCTTGCTTACATCATCACTACCTCCGTGGATCGAGTGGATGTTAAATTCTTTGATCTCGATATCTTTCTTGAGAACAGTAAGGATGGCATTGATAGTTGCACTTACGGGACCATTTCCTGTAGCTGTAGCAGTATGATCTTCTCCGTTAAAATGAAGGTTGATCTCTGCCTCCGGCTGCTCCTGATCGCCTGTAGTTACCTTTATTGAATTAATGCTAATCCCGTTTTTATAATTGGTTTCATCAGCACCCATCAGTTTCAACAGGTCATCATCCTTAACCTCTTTCTTCTCATCAGCCAGTTCAAGAAATTTCTGATAAGTATGATCAAGGTCGATCTTTTCTATGGTGTATCCTAAACGCTCTAAGTGATGCTTCAAGGCTGCACGACCGCTACGAGCCGTCAAAACGATATCAGCTGAGTCAATACCAACGTCTTCAGGGTTGATGATCTCATAGTTTTCGCGATGTTTCAAGAAACCGTCCTGGTGTATTCCAGAACTATGTGCGAAAGCATTTTTACCTACAATTGCTTTGTTTGGTTGCACTGGCATGCGCATCATCCGACTAACCATCCCACTCAATCCATATAAATGTTTTGTATTGATGTTTATCAAATCATGGTAGCCCAAAGCTTTATGGGTATTCAGAATCATTACAACCTCTTCAAGAGAAGTATTACCTGCACGTTCGCCAATACCGTTGATGGTACATTCAACCTGACGTGCACCATTATGGAGACCGGCAATACTGTTAGCTGTAGCCAGACCCAGGTCGTTATGGCAATGGACAGAGATGATTGCCTGATCGATGTTCTTAACGTTCTCTTTCAGGAATTTGATCTTCTCACCATATTGCTCAGGAAGACAATATCCGTTAGTATCAGGAATATTCACTACGGTTGCTCCGGCGGCGATCACTGCTTCGATCATTTGTGCTAAGAAAACATTATCTGCACGGCCAGCATCTTCTGCATAGAATTCAACATCTTCTACAAATTGCTTTGCATACTTTACCGCTTCAACGCCACGCTCAAGGATCTTTTCACGTGTACTATTGAACTTGTACTGGATATGCATGTCGGAAGAACCGATACCTGTATGGATACGCGGACGTTTAGCAAATTTGAGAGCTTCTGCTGCACAATCAATATCCCCTTTATTTGCGCGGGTTAAGGCACAAATGATAGGCTCACGAATAGCCTTGGATAATTCAACCACACTTTGAAAGTCGCCGGGACTAGAGATCGGGAAACCGGCTTCAATAACATCAACTCCGAGTTTCTCCAGCGCCTCAGCGATAATGATTTTTTCAGGAGTTGTTAATTGAGAACCAGGTACCTGCTCGCCGTCTCTCAGCGTAGTATCAAAAATATAAATACGGTTTGGATCGTGTAACATCGTTTTTGTTCTGTTGATTTAGTGGTGGAGATGCATTTTCTTTACATATTTCTTGTTTCAGTGAATACCATCTCCAGGTATTACTAAACGCTTAATTTTCATCTTTAAGCTAAACAGTCTTCCTGAATAGTCTCTATGGCTGCAACTTCGCCTTCATTCAAAACTATTCGTTTCTCCAGGCAGGAGGGGAGTGCTGAGGCGAAGTGACCTACATAAATGATCGTCATTCCGTTTACGCTCAATTCATCCACCAGCTGATTGAAGTATACTGTTTGCTGCTGATCTAATCCCTGACAAGGTTCATCCAAAATCAGTAGCTCCGGATTCTTAATAATCGTTCTTGCCAGTAGGACCAGTCGCTGTTTTCCCAGCGGCAGAGTACTTAGCAAATCGTTCTTATTTCCTGTCAATTCAAAGAAATCGATCAGTTCATTAACTTTCGCAGTTTTGGAATATGGTAATTGCCTGTACAAACCCACAGAATCATAAAAACCCGAAGCAATACTTTGCCAAACTGTTGATGTTGCATCAAAGTACCAGTGAAACTCAGGAGAGATAATCCCGATATGTTCCTTGATATCCCAGATGCTTTCGCCACTTCCGCGCTTCTTACCAAACAAATAGAAATTGTTGGTATAAGATTGCGGATGATCGCCGTTAATTAAACTTAACAGGGTTGATTTTCCTGAACCGTTCGGCCCCTGTAAAAGCCACCTTTCACCTGCTTTAACTTTCCAATTAATATTCTTTAAAACCTGCTTCTCTCCGTAAATTATATTTACATCGATCATCCGAACGATTTCATCAGAGGTATAAGCAGGTCTAGCCCGTAGGAATTCAGGTAAGCTTTTGGACTGCCGCAATGAAGCACCTGAAATTTCTTCAGGAGCGTTTGAACTTTTCAATTGTCCGTCGATAATTTCTGCGAAACAGTTGATGCTTTCTGGTAACTCTGTATCGTTGCAGATCAGGATGAACTGACCTCCTCTTTTTGACAGGTCATCCAGCAAGCTGTTTAATCTTCTGCGTGATAAAGCATCCAGTCCTGTATAAGGCTGATCTATGATGAGTAATTGAGGCTTCAGCCATAGTGCTTTTACCAGTTGTAATTTCTTATGCTCGCCACTTGAAAGTTCAAGTAACTGCGAGTTTTTTAGAGCTGAGAAATTTAAAGCTTCCATTAGCTTCTCCAATCCTTCAGCCTCTAAGTTATTTTCCTTCCCATAATGCTTTAATTCTGCATCTACGGTGATCGTTTCATTCGCTTGTAAGCTGGTGTATCTTTGTTGGTAATAGAAATTGGACAGACCTTCTATATTTTTAAAACGATACCAGCTTTCTACAAATAATACTTTAGCGGGTAGTGGTCCTTCTTTAACGAAATCGATTTTGACATCTTCGGCAGTTCCTGATAGGCCTGCGATTACTTTAGCTAAGGATGTTTTGCCACTTCCGCTTGTTCCTCCAAGCAACCAGTTTTCACCACGCTTTATCGTCCAGCTTAAATTGTTCAGTACCTTTTTCTGGGCAAACTGAAGGTTTAAATTCTGGATCAAAACAAGAGCTTGAGCGCCTGAATCCGAAAATGCGGACTTTGACTTACTATTGTTCATGTATTGATGGTTAATGTCTGTTAAGGAGAACTTTTATAGTATAAATCCCTCTCCCGGAAGAGAGGGATTTTGAGAAATTTATAGTTATGCCTCGCTAGTTTTCTCTGATAGAGGACTAAGGAGTTTAAACTGTTTTAATTGCTTTCATTGCGGTCATTGCTTTACGCAGTTTTGTACCCACAATTTCTACTTCATGGTTACGCAGGGTTTCGTTGATTGCAACCAGCTGCTGATTGTCAACAGAACCATCCTTACCTTCATTGAAGTTCTTACCAACTAAGTCAGTATCAACCTTCTTCATGAAATCAGCAAGTAAAGGTTTACAAGCCTGATCGAATAAATAACAACCGTACTCAGCAGTATCAGAAATTACACGGTTCATTTCGAACAATTTCTTACGAGCGATAGTATTCGCGATAAGTGGAGTTTCGTGTAGTGATTCGTAGTAAGCCGACTCTGGCTTGATACCAGCCTCAACCATTGTTTCGAAAGCTAATTCAACACCAGCTCTAACGAAAGCTACCATTAGTAAGTAGTTATCGAAGTATTCTTGCTCGCCAATTTTAACATCACCAGCAGGAGTTTTTTCGAAAGCAGTTTCACCAGTTTCAGCTCTCCACTTCAATAAGTTTGCATCCCCGTTAGCCCAGTCTTCCATCATTACACGGCTAAATGTTCCGCTCATGATATCATCCTGATGTTTCTGGAACAAAGGACGCATGATGTCTTTTAATTCTTCAGAAACCTCAAAAGCTTTGATCTTAGCAACATTGCTTAAGCGGTCCATCATACCAGAAACTCCGCCGTGTTTCAGAGCTTCAGTGATCACTTCAACACCGTACTGAACTAATTTAGAAGCATAACCAGCATCAATTCCTTTCTCAACCATTTTGTCAAAAGAAAGGATAGAACCTGTTTGTAACAAACCACAAAGGATAGTCTGCTCACCCATTAGATCAGATTTTACTTCAGCTACGAAAGATGAACGTAAAACACCAGCACGATGACCGCCGGTACCAACACAATAAGCTTTAGCCCACTCTAATCCTTTTCCTTCAGGATCGTTTTCAGGGTGAACAGCAATTAAGGTAGGAACACCGAAACCACGTACATACTCAGAACGAACCTCTGAACCTGGTGATTTAGGAGCCACCATGATTACGGTGATGTCTTTACGGATCTGCATACCTTCTTCAACGATGTTGAAACCGTGAGAATAAGATAAAGTAGCACCCTGTTTCATCAATGGCATTACAGCGTTAATTACAGACGTGTGTTGCTTATCAGGAGTAAGGTTGATTACAAGGTCGGCAGTTGGAAGTAATTCTTCATAAGTACCAACAGTGAAATTGTTGCTTGTAGCATTTTTCCATGAATCTCTTTTCTGCTCGATAGCTTCTTTACGCAATGTATAACTAACATCTAAACCACTATCTCTTAAGTTCAAACCTTGATTTAAACCTTGAGCTCCGCAACCCACGATTACGATTTTCTTTCCTTTAAGTGCATTAACACCATCAGAAAATTCAGAATTGTCCATGAATTCGCATACACCCAGTTGGTTTAATTGTTCCCTAAGGGGTAGTGTATTAAAATAATTTGCCATTTTTTATTGCTTGATTTCTATTAATTTTTATGTTAAAGTTTGTTTTATTTCCCTTTTCTATTTGTCACCGGAAGCCTTCAATTGCTTAAGTGTAAGCAGCTTCCCTGAAAGCGGCGCTAATTTAGCTCAAATATTTAAAATAGGAGGTACTGTTCACGCATAGTTTGAGATACCCTCTGAATTCAATCACTTTTCTCGATAGTTGTAGAGAGGTCTTTTTCTACTACATTGAAAATACCTTGTCGGCACTGTTCAGGAATTCGTTCTCGCTTACCTCTTGACCCGGTTCGAGGGATTCAAACTCCCTTAACTTTCGGTTAAAGCCCTCGCTATCTTTGATAATCATAACACGCGCACTACGGACAAATTCAATGAGTCCGAATGGTTGAAGTCTTTCAATTAGCGCATCTGTTTCCTCACGATGGCCCGTGGTTTCAAATACTGTATAGTCGTGTCTGATCACCACTGCGCGTGCCCCGTTTTCACGAAGCAGACGCTCCACAAGTGCTTTTTCTGCAATTTGGTCAGTTGGAACCTTATAAAGCGCCATCTCTTGCCAAATTACATCCTCGTTCGTGTTGTAATATACCTTAAGAACTTCAACTTGCTTTTCGATCTGTCTGCAGACTTTGCGAACCACAGCTTCAGTTTCTGTAATTACTATGTTAAAACGATGAATACTTTCAATTTCAGAAGGAGAGGTGTTTAAACTCTCAATGTTGATCTTTCTTCTGCTGAAGATAATCGCGATACGGGTAAGAAGACCAATCTGGTTCTCGGTATAAACGGTGATGTTATATTCCTGCTTTTCAGGATTTGGGATGTAAGCTGTCATGATTGTTGTTTTAAGAGCTGTAAGGGGGTATGTATGATGGCTTTGTGCTTTCCGCTTTTATTGCCCTACCTTTTACCTTTGAGCTTTAACCTTTTACCTCTTATTTTACCTTGTTTTTTACCTCTTATTTTAATCTGATTTCACTCACGCTGCAGCCTTGTGGTACCATCGGGAATACGTTATTCTCTTTTGTTACCATTACCTCAAGCAGGAATGATCCTTTTACATTCAGCATCCTTTCCAGCGCTGGTCTTAAATCCTCTCTTTTGCTTACGCTTGTACCTGGAATCCGGTATCCTTCAGCAACCTTGACATAATCAGGACTTGTGATATTTACAAAAGAGTATCTCCTGTCGTGGAATAATTGCTGCCACTGACGCACCATTCCCAGAAACTGATTGTTAAGGATCAGAATTTTTACATCTACATCAAACTGCATGATAGTACCCAACTCCTGGATGGTCATTTGAACTCCACCATCACCAATTACCGCAATAACAGGACGATCGGGTGCCCCGAATTTAGCGCCAATAGCAGCTGGTAAACTGAAGCCCATTGTTCCTAAACCTCCGCTGGTTACATTACTTCGAGTTTTGTTCAATTTCGCGTAACGACAAGCTACCATTTGATGCTGACCAACATCGGTTACAATAATCGCCTCACCTCCAGTGATTTCATTGATCTGCTGAATAACTTCTCCCATTGTAAGCTCTTCTGTGCTTGGGAAAAGCTCGTCTTTGATCACTTGCTCTACTTCCTGACGGGTAAATTCATTGAATTTTGCTAACCACTCTGGATGTTGTTTCGCTTCAACTAATTCTGTTAAGATGGGAAGGGTTTCTTTACAATCACCCCAAACAGGCACCGTTGTCTGAACGTTTTTATCAATTTCTGCAGGGTCTATATCCAGGTGAATAACTTTTGCTTGTTTAGCATATTTATCCAGACGACCAGTAACACGGTCGTCGAAACGCATTCCGATTGCGATCAACACATCACACTCATTAGTCAGGACGTTTGGACCATAATTACCGTGCATGCCAAGCATACCTACGTTAAGTGGGTGATCGGAAGGAATGGCACCGGCACCAAGGATTGTCCATGCTGCAGGAATACCTGATTTTTCAATAAATGCTGCGAATTCTTTCTCAGCACTTCCCAGGATCACACCCTGTCCCCAAAGAACAAATGGTTTTTTTGCTTCATTGATTAGCTTTGCTGCTTCCTCAATATATTCTTTACGCACGATTGGTTTTGGACGATAGCTGCGAATATGGTTGCAGAAATTGTAGCCTTTGTACTCGAACTTCTGCAACTGAGCATTTTTGGTAATGTCGATCAATACCGGTCCTGGTCTTCCAGTCTTTGCAATATAAAAGGCCTTCGCTAAAACTTCGGGAATTTCATTAGCATCTGTAACCTGGTAGTTCCATTTAGTTACCGGAGTTGTAATGTTAATTACATCTGTCTCCTGGAAAGCATCAGTACCTAAAAGGTGCGCAAATACTTGTCCCGTAATACAAACCAATGGAGTACTATCTATCTGAGCGTCTGCTAAACCTGTAATAAGGTTTGTTGCACCCGGACCACTCGTAGCGAAAACAACACCGACACGACCTGAAGTACGTGCATATCCCTGGGCGGCGTGTATACCACCTTGTTCATGGCGAACGAGGATATGGTTAAGCTTTTCAGTATAATCATATAAGGCATCATAAATAGGCATGATAGCGCCACCTGGATAACCAAAAATGGTCTCCGTGCCTTCTGCTATCAGCGCTTCTAATACAGCCTGCGAACCAGTAAGTTCGATGCTTGTCTTTTGCTCCGCAGATGTTGCTTCCTGTTGTGCTGTCTCCATTGTTTTATTGATTTTAATCGAGATTGGATCTCAACCTGTTTCTTCGTTTTTTATGTTTAAATATATAGACGCTTGTTTTGCTCTATCTTATTCCCCCCTCAGGAGTCCAAGTCAGAGCTACAGGTCGGTTACGCAGCCTTCAGCTGCAGAACTAACCTGTTTGGCGTATTTGTAAAGCAATCCTTTTTTAACTTTTAGTTCTGGTTGTGACCACTGAGCTTTTCTTTCTGCAATCACCTCTTCTGAGACTTTTAGAGTCATTAAACGATTAACTGCATTTATCTCAATTATGTCATTGTCTTGTACTAATCCGATCAATCCGCCCTCGTAAGCTTCAGGAACAATATGTCCTACTACGAAACCATGAGTTCCTCCACTAAAGCGGCCATCTGTGATTAAAGCAACAGATTTTCCAAGACCTGCACCGATAAGGGCAGAAGTTGGTTTTAACATTTCAGGCATTCCAGGGCCCCCTTTTGGACCTACGTTACGTATAACCACTACATCTCCTTTTTGCACCCGGCCAGATGAAATACCTTCAATCAGTTCTTTTTCTCCGTCAAATACGCGTGCTGGTCCTTCGAAACGTTCACCCTCTTTTCCGGTGATCTTCGCGACACTACCGCCTTCAGCAAGATTTCCATAAATGATTTGCAAGTGACCGGTTGCTTTAATGGCATTTTCCTTTGGAAATACGATCTTCTGAGTTTCAAATTCCAGGGAAGGAACTTCAGAAAGGTTTTCAGCAAGGGTTTTTCCTGTACAGGTTAAACACTCCCCATGTAACCAGCCTTGCTCTAAACAGTATTTCATTACCGCGGGAACTCCTCCTATTTTATGAAGGTCTTCCATCATGTATCTCCCACTCGGCTTCATATCTACCAATAAAGGGATGCGATTAGATATTTCCTGGAAGTCATCCTGACTAAGCTCGACATCTACACTTTTCGCAATAGCAAGAAGGTGAAGTACCGCGTTGGTAGATCCTCCAAGGACCATGATGGTAACGATAGCATTTTCAAATGCTTCTTTCGTCATGATATCTTTCGGCTTAATATCGCGCTCCATCAAAAGACGAATAGCTTTACCTGCAGCCAAACACTCTTGTTTTTTATCCTCACTCAAGGCTGGGTTGGATGAAGAATAGGGTAAACTCATCCCTAAAGCTTCAATTGCTGCCGCCATTGTGTTTGCGGTGTATATACCACCGCAAGCACCGGCGCTCGGGCAAGAGTTTTTTATTATTTCTTTAAAGTCTATTTCGTCAAGTTGACCGGCAATCTTTTTCCCCAATGCTTCGAAAGCGGAAACGATGTTCAGGTCTTCCCCTTTATAATGTCCCGGCGCAATTGTCCCACCATATACCATGATAGAAGGTCGGTTTAAACGACCCATTGCTATTAATGATCCCGGCATGTTTTTGTCGCAACCTGGGAGAGCAATTAAGGAATCGTAGTATTGCGCTCCACAAACTGCCTCAATTGAATCGGCGATAACATCGCGGCTCACTAGGGAATAACGCATACCATCTGTACCGTTACTCATACCGTCGCTCACACCAATAGTATTAAAGATCAAACCAACAAGATCTTCAGCCCACACCCCGTCTTTCACAATTTTGGCAAGATCATTCAGATGCATATTACAAGTGTTACCGTCGTAACCCATACTGGCAATACCCACCTGTGCTTTTTTCATGTCTTCATCAGTCAAACCTATTCCGTAAAGCATTGCTTGTGCAGCTGGCTGTGTCGGATCTTGAGTAAGGGTTTTGCTGTAACGATTTATTTCGTTCACTACTGTCGTGCTTTCTGTGTTATCAGACGCCATGTGGTTTTTCTATTTTTAATGTTGTGGTTTTTATGGTCTTAAATAAACCTGCTCATAAAAAAAGCGCCTCCGTATTTGTCGAAGGCGCTTCTGAATTTTTATCTTATAACACCTTCGACTGGACCTCACCCAAGAGCACAATGACAACGTTCACCAGAATGAGAACATTGATAATTTTAATGCTAAGTATGTGGTCAAATCTTTGGGCCATATTTATCAAATCAAGGCTTATTGTTTTGTTTTCTCAAGGTAGGAACAAGAATTAAATTAGTCAATAGGTGAGATGTAGAAAATGAAATTAGAATATTATTCTACTAAATTGAAATTTTCAAAATATAGTTATTGTATTAATCGATATAATGGTAATTTTATTCTTAACTCGTATACCAAAAGCGACTTCGGTATACGGTCAGGAAAATTATCGTTTTCTAAAAAGTAGATGATTTTCTTCCTGAAAAGGCAGATCAATAATAGAAAATTTGATTTTTACCTCGAAGGCTCAGGAGTATAAAATAAAAAAACCGGATAATTTCTTATCCGGTTTTTAATAGAGTCGTTTTGACCTTTATTGTCTTACACCTTCTGCAAGCAACATTACTTTGTTGTCAATTACCTCAACCACTCCACCGTGAATAAACAAACTTTCTGATTGTTTTCCTGTGCGGATAGTTACGTTACCATCTTCCAAAATAGAGATGATAGGAGCGTGGTTGTTCAATACTTCAAAAGATCCGTTTACTCCTGGTACTGTTACTGAAGTTACATCTCCTTCGAAGATCGTTTTATCTGGTGTTAATATTTCTAATCTCATTGTTTCTGTTTTGAGATGTAATACTAAGCGTTAGCTTCAGCAAGTAATTTCTTACCTTTTTCTACTGCATCTTCAATAGTACCAACAAGGTTGAATGCTGCTTCTGGATATTCATCCACTTCACCATCCATGATCATGTTGAAACCCTTGATAGTATCTTTAATGTCTACAAGAACTCCTTTAAGACCTGTAAATTGCTCTGCTACGTGGAAAGGCTGAGATAAGAAACGTTGTACACGACGTGCACGATGTACAGTTAATTTATCCTCTTCAGAAAGCTCATCCATACCAAGGATAGCAATGATGTCCTGAAGTTCTTTATAACGTTGAAGGATCTCTTTTACTCGTTGTGCAGTATTGTAATGATCATTACCAAGGATCATCGGACTTAAGATACGTGAAGTTGAATCCAATGGGTCTACTGCTGGATAAATACCAAGCTCAGCAATTTTACGTGAAAGTACCGTAGTTGCATCTAAGTGGGCGAAAGTTGTTGCTGGCGCAGGGTCAGTCAAGTCATCCGCAGGTACATATACTGCTTGTACTGATGTGATAGAACCACGTTTTGTTGAAGTGATACGCTCCTGCATCAAACCCATTTCAGTTGCAAGAGTTGGCTGGTAACCTACCGCAGAAGGCATACGGCCTAGAAGCGCTGATACCTCTGAACCTGCTTGTGTGAAACGGAAGATATTGTCAATGAAGAAAAGGATATCTTTTCCTTGTCCTTGCTCATCACCGTCACGGAAATACTCTGCAATAGTAAGACCAGAAAGAGCTACACGTGCACGTGCACCAGGAGGCTCGTTCATCTGACCAAATACGAAGGTCGCTTTTGACTCTTTTAATTCAGCCTGATCAATCTTTGTAAGATCCCACTCGCCTTTCTCCATTCCGTGCATGAACTCTTCACCATATTTGATGATACCAGACTCAAGCATCTCGCGAAGTAAGTCGTTTCCTTCACGGGTACGTTCACCTACACCGGCAAATACTGAAAGACCACCGTGTCCTTTAGCGATATTGTTGATCAGCTCCTGGATCAATACTGTTTTACCTACACCCGCACCACCGAATAATCCGATCTTACCACCTTTTGCATACGGCTCAAGAAGGTCGATCACTTTAATTCCGGTGAATAATACTTCAGTTTCTGTAGATAGATCTTCGAAACGTGGAGGTTTTGCGTGAATAGGGCGACCGTTTGTTTTATCAAGCTCAACGATACCGTCGATTGGATCTCCTACTACGTTAAATACACGTCCTTTAATACTGTCTCCAATAGGCATTTTGATCGGAGCGCCAGTGTCAACTACGTCCATTCCGCGAACGAGACCATCTGTAGAGTCCATCGCGATTGCGCGTACACGGTCTTCTCCTAAGTGTTGTTGAACCTCAAGGATGATTTTTTGACCATTAGCCTTAGTGATTACCAAAGCATCAAAAATTTGAGGAAGCTTTGCGTTTTCTGCGAAGCTTACGTCAACTACGGGTCCGATAATCTGCGCTATTTTTCCAGTGTTAGGCATATAAACTTTTAATGAAAAATTTGTTACTCAGTTAAATAATCACTTTACGTGACACTCATTTTGGTGCCGCAAAAATACGTTTTAAAAAAGAAAATCAAATGACTGTTTAAAAGATTTTTGAGATGTCAAGAACTTTTTTTAAAACCCTTCCATTTTGATGCTGTTACTTGGATATAAATAGGAGAAACTATGAACGCGATCAGGATAAAAGGTGATCTAAATCACTATTTGAGATATGTGGGAGCCGTTATTTTTATAATGTTTATCAACCTGACAACATTTGCTCAAAGGGTGAATGCCGAGGACGATGAGAACAGAAGCAATAACAACAGGGCGACAACCGAATTTAATTACGATACTAGGGAAACCCCCTGGTACCTTCAACCCTGGGTATGGGCACTTGTAGCAGCGGTAGTAATTCTAATTGTTGCCTGGGCTACTAAAGGCAGTATGAAGAGGAATATTGAAAATGATTCCGAAACAGGAACAGCTCACTAGAAATAATATTTTTTGAGGTCATGAAGGAGTTTCAGAGATGGAGCTCCTTTTTTTTGGACTGATGAATGAGAGAGTGACTGAAGTATAGAAGGAGTGATAAAATGAATATAGGGGGAGCCCTATCTGTGACTCCCTATATTCATTCTATAAATAGGCATTTTGCCTTAAATAATGATCAGCGATAGTTAGTGCGGCCATGGCTTCAACAATGGCTACAGCACGGGGTACCACACATGGATCATGACGCCCTTTGCCTTTAATTTCTGCCGCGTTCCCCTCTTTATCCACCGTATCCTGATTATGCATAATAGTTGCCACAGGTTTGAAGGCTACTCTGAAAGTAATGTCCATTCCATTTGAAATGCCACCCTGAACACCGCCTGAAAAATTGGTAATAGTGCTCACCGCATTTTTTTCAGATGAAGGCTGAAAGATATCATTATGCTCTGATCCTCTCATTTCTGACCCTTCAAAACCTGATCCATATTCAAATCCATGCACTGCATTAATACTTAACATGGCTTTACCAAGGTCGGCATGAAGCTTGTCAAATACCGGCTCTCCTAACCCGACAGGACAGTTACGGATGATACATGAAACCTTTCCACCAACAGTGTCGCCAGCCTTACGAACAGAATCAATAAACTCTATCATCTCATGGGCTGTAGCTGGATCTGCACATCGCGCAATATTGCTTTCGCGGATATCAAGAAGCTCGTTAAGATCAGAAGGGTCTATATTTGGAGCATTTATAGTTCCCACAGAGGAAACGTGAGCGAAGATCTCTACACCTTTTTGTTTAAGGAAAAGTTTAGCCACAGCACCTGCTGCTACTCGTGCTGCGGTCTCCCTTGCGGAAGAACGACCACCGCCCCGATGATCCCTGATCCCATATTTGGATTGATAGGTATAGTCGGCGTGAGATGGTCGGAAAATATCTTTGTTATGGTCGTAGTCTTTCGACTTCTGATCTTCGTTAGGGATAACCAAAGCAATAGGTGTACCCGTACTTTTTCCCTCAAAGATTCCTGAAAGGATCTGCGCAGTATCACTCTCTTTTCTTTGAGTGGTTATTTTGGATTGCCCTGGCTTGCGTTTATCCAGTTCACTCTGAATAAAATCGAGATCGAGTTCAACATTAGGAGGACAACCATCTATAATTACCCCGATAGCTGCACCGTGCGATTCTCCGAAAGTTGTAATGCGGAACAGTTGTCCGAATGAGTTACCTGCCATTTGTGAAATGTGAGTGGTGAGTGGTCACAAAATTCAAAACGCGAAACGGATCTACGTTTCACGTCTCAAATTTCTTGTCTAATATTCAAATCCCGCTTTCTTAAGGTCCTCCCAAAATGATGGGTAAGATTTGCCAACTACTGCCGGCTCCTCAATTTCAAGCTGTTTTATTTTTAAAGCCAAAGGTGCAAATGCCATTGCCATCCTATGGTCTTCATAGGTTCTAATGGTAATTTTTTCAGGGAAATGCAAGCCTGAACAATCTAAATGATAATGTTCGTTCTCTTCATTTAACTTTACCCCGATCTTTGCAAGCTCATTTTGAAGAGCTGCAATACGATCAGTTTCCTTGATCTTTAATGTTTCTAATCCTGTAAAGGTCGCGTTATGTCCTAAAGCTGCACTCACTACAATTACTGTCTGAGCAAGGTCTGGACAATCCTTCAAATCAAAAAAGTCTCCCTTAATCTCATTAGTGGTCTTGTTTAACTCCAGTCCCTCAGTAGTAAATTTGGTAGTAATACCAAAGCTTTCCATTATCTTACTGATCCGGCTATCTCCTTGTAAGCTGTTTTCCTTTAAATAAGGAAGCGAGATAGAGCTTTCTTCAGATAAAGCCGCAACGGAATACCAGTATGATGCTGCACTCCAATCAGGTTCAACTGTAATTGCAGAAGATTTGAATTCCTGGGAAGGGATTGAGACAACAGGTCCGTTCCATTGATGAGAGATTCCGGCCTCTGCTAACATAGCCAGTGTCATCTCTACATATGGACGTGATGTTAATTCCCCTTCAATTGTTAGTTCTAAACCCTCCGGAAGGGAAGGAGCTACTAATAATAGTGCAGTAATAAATTGAGAACTGATATTCCCCTTTATACTGATCTTATTCGTCTTCTGTTCGAATAAAGGTTGGAATTTTAGAGGTGGATAACCTTCTTTTTCTACATACTCAATTTTAGCCCCCAGGCTGCGAAGAGCATCAACCAGAATTCCGATAGGACGTTGTTTCATCCTTTCTGTTCCGGTGATAACAACTTCCTGACCAGTGGTGGCAAAGTATGCTGTTAGGAAACGCATAGCTGTACCTGCCGGTCCTATATCTACAGTAGGGATTCCCGAAGCGACACTATCCTTTCTGCTTTCTAAAATACCATTCAAAGTAACAGTATCATCAGCAGAGGAAAGGTTTTTAACTTCCACCTTTCCTTTGCTCAATGCGTTTAATATCAAAGCCCTGTTGCTCTCACTTTTCGAACCGGTAAGATACGTGGTGCAAAAAGTGTCCTTCCCAGGCTTTGAAAGTATTAACACAGGATGACTCATGCTATTCAACTACTGTTTTATCGTTCATGATCGCAGTTTGTTTCTTGATAGATTCACCGTGAATCAATTCTAATAATTTTGTAGTAAATTCTTCATCCAGGTTCAGTGCCTTTGCGAAGCTGGCACGTTTCTCCAAAACTTCGTCCCAACGGTTAAGCTGAAGTATAGTAATATCGTTATCTCTTTTGTACTCACCGATCTTCTCCACAATTTTCATTCTTTCAGCAAGTTTCTGAATGATTTGATCATCAAGTTTGTCGATCTGCTTACGAAGCTCTGCCAATTTATCAGATATCGCAGGGTTTTTAGCTTCAGGAGTACGAACTGTTAAATGATCGATAAGATCAGATAAAGCAGCTGGAGTTACTTGTTGTTTGGCGTCAGTCCATGCAACAGATGGATCGATGTGAGATTCAATCATCAAGCCATTCATCTCTAAGTCTAACGCTTTTTGAGAGATGTAAGGGATTAGCTCACGGTTACCGCAAATGTGACTAGGATCGCAGATCACTGGTAAATGAGGAATTAATGATTTTAGCTGGATAGTGATCTCCCACATTGGCTCGTTACGGAAAGATGATTTCTCGAAAGAAGAGAACCCGCGTGAGATAGCAGCTAACTTAGTGATACCAGCACCATTGAAACGCTCTAATGCACCAACCCAAAGTTGAAGATCAGGGTTAACAGGGTTTTTAACCATAACAGGGATATCTACACCTTTTAACGCGTCAGCAATTTCCTGAACAGTGAAAGGGTTTACTGTTGAACGTGCACCAACCCAAAGGATATCAACACCAGCAGCTAAAGCTTCTTCTACGTGTTTTGCGTTTGCAACCTCAACAGTTACAGGTAATCCTGTTTCTGCTTTTGCTTTCTTTAACCACTCTAATCCAACGCTTCCAATACCTTCGAATTCTCCGGGACGGGTACGTGGTTTCCAGATACCAGCACGTAACACAGATATTTTTCCTGTGTCGGCTAATAAGCGTGCCGTAGATAATAATTGATCTTCAGTTTCTGCGCTACAAGGGCCTGCAATTACAAGAGGCTGATGTTTTGGAGTTAACCATGCGCTTAATGGTTCTATGTTTAAATTCAGTTTCATACTATCTAATAAATTAAAATTTTAAAATCTCTGTTTCTGCCGGCACTTCTAATCGCCTTTCGATGCTATCTTCTATATTTTTGTCTTTAGCTTAATCGCAACCCTTCTTACCTTTTCCCTTTCACCATTTACCTCTCACCAGCTCCCTTACACCTCATCGTTCTTTAGATACTCACCAAGAATGGTGAAATTAATCGTATATCGAAGTACTCTGCGTAAGGCCTCCTCATACTTCTTATGATCCAGCCACTCGATGTCCACGTAGAAATTGTATTGATTCCTTTTGCCCAGAACTGGCATCGACTGAATCTTACTCAGGTTGATTTCGTTTTCTGCAAATGCATCCAGTACTCGTACGAGCGAACCTACTTCGTCCGATACCTGAAAGGAGAAGGATGCTTTATTGGCTTTTTCTATTTGAATATCTTTATTATCTGTAAGGATAAGAAAGCGAGTATAATTCTTTTTATTTGTTTCAATACGGCGTTCCATCACCTGAAGGCCGTACATTTCTGAAGCTAATTTATTTGCTATTGCTGCTGTATCAGTTAACTGCTCATCACGTATACGTTTGGCGCAGGCAGCAGTGTCTGTACTTTCAACAATGTTCAGATGAGAATGCTCATTAAAGAAGTCATCACACTGGCGAATGGCGATAGGGTGGGATTCAACGCGCTTGATCTGGTCAAACGCAACACCCGGAAGTGCTAACAGATGAAGTTGAATATGAAGATAAACCTCACCGATAATTGTAAATTGGTAATCGCGGAGAAGAGTGTAATTTGGAAGAAGACTGCCTGCAATTGAATTTTCAATTGCCATCACCACAAAGTCCGCTTCTTTCCTTTTCAGTACGTCACATGTTTGTTTGAATGAATTACATTCAACTGTCTCTATGTCATTTCCAAAAAATTTTAATGCGGCTTCTTCATGAAACGATGCCTTGATCCCCTGTATGGCTACTCTTTTCTTCTCCATTTAGCTTAAAAAAAAAGTCCCGGCTGTTAGGCCGGGACTTTGTATATGAGTTCTTTTAGTCAAAACATATTAGTCCCGGCTTTTACCTAAAGTAGTAAAAGTATCCGAACCAATATGTAGTGTTGTTTAGCATTTCTATTTCCTTGTGCCAAAAGTAAATGTTTGATTTTGAATTGGCAAGGAGAAAATGAAAAAATGTTTAAGCGAGAGCTTTTAAAATAGCTTCAGCTTTAAGGAGACATTCTTCATATTCTTTCTCTGGTTTGGAAGCATAGGTGATCGCACTGCCTACCTGAAAAGAAAGGTATCTCGTCTTTGAATTATATAAAACGGAACGTATTACAACGTTGAAATCAAAATCACCCTCTGGCGAAAAATAGCCGATCGCACCGGAGAATGTGCCCCTCTTGCTTCGTTCAAAGGCTTCTATCAGTTCCATTGCTCGTAGTTTAGGGGCTCCCGTCATAGATCCCATGGGAAAAACTGCCTTTATGATTTCTGTATTATCTAATAAGGGATGAGCTTCGGAAACAATGGTTGAAATCATCTGATGTACTTGTCTGAAAGTATATATCCCAAATAACTCTTCAACTTTTACACTTCCGGCTTTAGAGCATTTCGTTAGATCATTTCTAACCAGATCTACGATCATCACATTTTCGGATTGTTCTTTCTGATTATTTCTCAGATCTTCTTTCAGTTGGAAGTCCTCCTTTTCGTCATAACTGCGTTTTGCGGTCCCTTTAATTGGTTGCGAAATCAGCTTACTACCCCGCCTGCACATAAATCTCTCCGGAGAAGCCGATAGAATGTAGTTGCCCTGGAATTTGAAGAAACATGAGAAAGGAGTAGGGGATATTTCCTTCAGCTTTTGATAGGTTTCCTCTGGGTGGAATTCCATACCTTTTGAATAGAATTCCTGGCAAAGGTTCATCTCATAAATGTCTCCCCTTAATATATGCTCTCTTACTTTTTCAACTGTCAGGCAGTATTCATCGTAATTGAAACGGCTTTTTAATTCAAAAGATACTGATTCCTGAACTGGCACCGAGGTTATTTGCTGGGAATTTATAATCTTATATACCTCATCTCCGTCCATCGAATTCAGAAATACCTGGTTCCCCTGTAGTTTTATGAGGTGTTTGGGTTCGAAAAAGAACAGGTCCGGAAATTGAAGTTCATCCTTATTATGAGAATTTAGATCTTCAAGGTCATTTTTTAGATCGTAACCAAGAAACCCGATCCCCCATTTGCAGGGTTTAATAAAGGAACTCAGTCGATTAAAAGCATTTTTTGAGGAGGATTTTATTTCCCTAACCGAGCCTGCAGCAATAAGAAGATCAAAGGAAGAGTAAGGGTCTGGGTAGGAATTGGAATCAAAATAACAGGCTGTTTCAAATGAAACAGCCCATTGAAATGCTTTTTTTTTAAATATAAGAAGCTCTTCCGGAGAAAGATTGTATATTTTCATAACCGGAAAAGGCAGCTTTAGTTCAGTACCAGGGTTTGAACACGATCTGGCCCAACTGAAAGATATTTTACAGGGACACCAACGTGCTTTTCGATATACTGTACGTAAGCAGCTAATTTTTCAGGAATTTCAGCAATAGTTTTTATTCCTGTTAGATCTTCATTCCATCCATCAATCTCTTCGTAAACAGGTTTCGCTTCTACAGAACAAATATCATATGGCATGTAATCGATTTTCTCACCGTTGTAATCATAATGAGTACAGGCGTAGATCTTGTCGAAACCGCTTAGTACATCTGCTTTAGTCATAACCAGCTCCGTAACACCGTTGATCATGATCGCATATTTTAATGCAGGAATATCGATCCATCCGGTACGACGTGCGCGACCAGTAGTAGCACCAAATTCGTGACCAATACGGCGTAATTCTTCTCCAACTTCATTATCAAGTTCCGTTGGGAAAGGGCCTCCGCCCACGCGTGTACAATAGGCTTTGAAGATACCAATAACGGCACCGATCTTATTAGGGGCAATACCTAAACCTGTACAGGCTCCGGCTGTAGTAGTATTAGATGAAGTAACGAAAGGGTAAGATCCAAAATCAACATCTAATAAAGTTCCTTGTGCTCCTTCAGCCAGAACGGTTTTGCCTTCTCGTAAATACTGATTTACCAGATGCTCGCTGTCCACCTGTGGTATACCTCTAAGATATTCAATAGCATCAAAGAATGCTGCTTCTTTCTCAGAAAAGTCAGGTACTTCACCGTAATGCTCCAAAATAGATTTGTGCTTGTTCACTAACTTCTCATACTTTTCTTTGAAATTAGTAAGCATGATATCACCCACACGTAAGCCATTGCGACCTGTTTTATCCATGTAAGTTGGTCCGATACCTTTTAAGGTAGAACCAATTTTGCCTTCACCCATCTTGCTCTCCGATGCAGCATCAAGTAGCTGGTGAGTTGGAAGAATTAGGTGTGCTTTACGGGCAATAACCAGTTTGCCTTCAGCAACAGGGTCAAAGCCACTTTTCTTAAGGTTTTCAAGCTCTCTTCTGAGGATAATAGGATCAATAACAACACCACCACCGATCAGGTTCATGGTTTTCTCGTTAAAAATACCTGAAGGAATAGTGTTCAGAACATATTTCTGATTGTCAAATTCCAACGTGTGTCCAGCATTTGGACCGCCCTGAAATCTTGCAATAAGATCATATTTAGGGCTTAAAACGTCAACGATTTTGCCTTTACCTTCGTCTCCCCACTGGAGCCCTAAGAGTACATCAACAGCCATTAATTTATTTATAAGGGTATTAATTTTTTACGTAAGAGTCGCAGAAACCTTCTTTCAGTTTTCCGCAGTTACCATAGAGGTTGAGGGAGTGATGTTTTATGTCAAACTTCAATAGATCTCCCATCATACTTTGTATTTGTCCAACACGCGGATCACAAAATTCAACTACCTTACCGCAGTCGATGCATATGATGTGATCGTGTTGTTTGTATCCGTAAGATTTCTCGAACTGGGCCATATTTTTACCAAACTGGTGTTTGGTTACCAGGTCACAGGCAACAAGTAATTCGAGAGTATTATAAACAGTTGCCCTGCTTACACGGTACTTTTTATTTTTCATGTGGATGTACAAGGATTCCACATCGAAGTGATCTGTTCTTGAATAGATTTCTTCCAGTATAGCAAAACGTTCGGGTGTTTTCCTAAGGTTTTTATTCTCAAGGTAAGCCTCAAAAATCTTTTTAACCATTGCTATAGTTTCTTCTACGGGCATAAACGGTGCTTAACAGCTTCCAAAGTTATCCAAAAAAATAGGAATATATCAAAAAAGATGAATTAGGTTTTAAACATAGTGCAAATCCTAATCTCAACGCCATTAAATTATTATGAGGCCTTGTGCATTGCAGATTCTGATTCAAATCTCGTAACAGACGTAACTCCTCTAACCTGGCGCAGTTTCTTGATAAGGTTTTCCAGATGCTGCGTATCATTTACATAGACCATAATTGAACCTTCGAAAATCCCTTCGTCGCTATCAACAGTTATAGACCGCATATTAACTTTGAAATCATTTGAAATTACTGTAGTGATCTTATTAATCAGACCTACCTCATCGATCCCGGTAATACGCAAACCTGTTAAGAAGGCTAGTTCTTTCTGAGAAGTCCACTTAGCTTTAACTACGCGGTACCCGTAATTCGCCATTAATTTAGTTGCGTTAGGACAATTTGTTCTATGGATCTTAATACCATCATTAATGGTGATAAAACCAAAAACATCATCTCCGGGGATAGGGTTACAGCAGCTTGAAAGTTTATAATCGATCTTCTGCAGGTCTTCACCAATGAGTAGCGTATCGCTGTCTTTGGTTTTTACCTTGTTCATAATGCCCTCCAATTGAGCAGCCTCAATGGTTTTCGGACTATTTTGTTCTACGGTACGTTCTGATGACTGGAACTCCTTTAGATCCTTCAGATCGATCTTGCCCAGAGCTACATTATAGAACAGATCCAAAGTGTTTTGGAATTTAAAGTAGAAGGCGATCTTATGTATATTATCTGAGTTGTAGGTTATCTTAAGCGATTTGAGCTTTCGTTCCAGTATTTCTTTTCCTTCTTCGGCAACCCTACGCTTCTCCTCCTTTAGGCTCGACTTGATTTTGGACTTTGCTTTTGCTGTAACAACAAAATTCAGCCAATCTTCTTTGGGGGCCTGCTTGCTGGAAGTGATGATCTCTACCTGATCGCCATTTTGCAGCTTATAGCTAAGTGGAACAAGCTTATGATTTACTTTTGCTCCGATACAACGAGCACCGAGATCAGAGTGAATTTCAAAAGCAAAATCCAGCGCTGTAGCATCGGTAGGTAATTGCATCAATGCTCCCTTAGGAGTAAAAATGAAGATCTCATCAGAGAACAAGTTCATTTTGAAATCGTCGAGGAAGTCTAATGCATTCGAATCCGGATTCTTCAGCATTTCCCGTACTTTGTGGATCCATTGATCGAGACCGCTGTCTGAAGACGACTCTTTATACTTCCAATGAGCTGCAAAGCCTTTTTCCGCAATCTCGTTCATCCTCTGTGTACGAATCTGTACTTCTACCCACTGACCTTTTGGCCCCATAACGGTTGTATGTAGCGACTCATATCCGTTACCTTTGGGAGAGGATACCCAATCTCTCAATCGATCAGGATTTGGCCTATAAAGATCTGTAACGATAGAATAAGCCTTCCAGCAATCTGCTTTTTCGTTTTCAAGCTTACTGTCTAGTATTATACGGATAGCAAAAAGGTCATATACTTCCTCAAAAGGAATACCTTTTTTGCGCATTTTATTCCAGATGGAATGAATTGATTTGGGCCGGCCGTAAACTTCCGCCTTTAGCTCCTGATCGTGAAGGATTTCCCTGATCGGCTCAACGAAAGTTTTGATGTAGAGCTCTCTTTCTGCCTTTTTCTCGTTCAGTTTTCTTGCGATGAACTTGTAGGTTTCAGACTCCATATATTTCATGGAGAGGTCTTCCAATTCCGACTTTATGGCATAAAGTCCTAACCGGTGAGCAAGGGGAGCATACAAGTAAACTGTTTCAGAAGATATTTTCAGCTGCTTATCCCTGGGCATAAACTCCATGGTACGCATATTATGGAGCCTGTCTGCTAATTTTATCAGGATCACCCTAACATCGTCTGCAAGGGTAAGCAGCATTTTTCTGAAGTTCTCTGCTTGTAATGAGCTGTTATAATCAAATACTCCGGAAATTTTGGTAAGACCATCTATAATTCGTGCTACCTTTTTTCCAAACTCTCGTTCTATATCGTCCAGAGTAATTGCGGTATCCTCGACAACATCATGAAGGAGGGCACAAACGATTGAAGTGGTACCAAGTCCAATCTCTTCGGCAGCAATTTGGGCTACGGCAATCGGATGGTATATATAGGGCTCGCCGGATTTACGCCGCATGTCTTTATGACTATCGAGTGCCATATTGAAAGCCTGCCGAATAAGGCGCTTGTCGCCTTTCTGTAAAGTGGCTTTACTCGCCTTTAAGAGCGCTCTGTAGCGTTTGAGGATTTCCTTCTTTTCAGCTTCCAGGTCTATCACTAATTCCTTCATATTCAATTTTTAAGTCTTTGTCATAAAAAAACAATGACTTATAATTTTCTTAATCTTTTAGGGTTACTATTCCGTATATTGATATATTAATTATAAACGACCCTCGGTGCAAAGTACAAAATTTTTTATTACAACATAATGTGCTAAGACCTTCCGCTCGTTTCAGTAATTAACATTGTTTAGATATTAAGGTGTATTTTTGTTCTTTCTAAAATATGAAAAAAAATCTGTTACTAACCGTTTTTTCATTGTTTTTGACCTTCTCGTTATACGCGCAGTTTGATCCAAAGGCGAAGGGGGAAAATGATACGATCAGAGTTGCAATTACCAGAACTGATAATGGAGAGGTGATGCCCTGGATCGTTCTTCGTGAAGTGCCGATTCGTGCTTTCAGAACTTATCCCTCTGCGGAAGCAAGGATGCAATTTAACAGGTTGAGGTATAACGTACTTAAAGTAATGCCTTACGCTGTTTTTGCAAGAGAACGCTATAGAAGATTAAACGAACAATTAGCTGTAACACCAAATAAAAGAGAGCAAAGACGTCTGGTGAAAGCCTGCGAAAAAGAGATCAAAGATATGTTCAACCGCGAGGTGAAGAATATGTCCATCAGTCAGGGCGAAATTCTTATAAAGCTTATCGATAGGGAGACAGGTCGAACTACTTACGAGTTGGTGAAGGATCTGAAAGGCGGTTTGACAGCCTTCTTTTATCAATCCGTGGGTAGTGTGTTTGGCCATAACCTGAAACAGCGATACGACCCGCAGCAAGAAATGCAGATAGAAAGTATTCTACAGTCTTCAGGGTACTACGGTATTCCTACTGCCAGATTGTAATCATTTTATTATTTTGACAAAGCAGGAGCGATCTTTGCTTATGTTTGATCCCTGATTATTAATAGTCAGGGATTTTTTTATTTACATGAAGTTAGACATTCTCGTATTTGCTGCCCATCCTGATGATGCAGAGCTAGCTTGTTCAGGAACATTGCTGAAATATAAGGCTGAAGGAAAGAAAGTTGGAATAATTGACCTTACCCGGGGAGAGCTGGGGACGCGTGGCTCTGCTGAGTTAAGAAAGGAAGAGGCAGCTGCAGCAGCGCAGATTTTGGGTTTGGATATCCGTGAGAACCTCTGTATGCGCGATGGTTTTTTTCGTAATGATGAAGAGCATCAGATGCACATCATTCAAAAGATCAGACAGTACCAACCTGAAATTATCCTCGCTAACGCACTACATGACCGTCATCCGGACCATGGAAGGGCTGGCGCTTTATTGACTGATGCCAGCTTTTTATCAGGCTTGCCCAAAATACAAACCTCACTTAATGGCGAAAGTCAGCAAGCCTGGAGACCACGTCTGTTCCTTCAATTTATCCAGGATGCTTACATTGAACCTGACATAGTAATTGATGTATCCGGATTCTGGGATACGAAGGTAAAGTCTATCCAGGCATATAAGTCACAGTTTTTTAGCGCCGATTATACTAAAGATGAACAGCAAACCTATATTTCGAGTCCTCAATTTATGCATGTGATTGAAGGACGGGCAAGAGAATTTGGAAAACACATTGGAGCAGCATTCGCAGAAGGGTATACTTCTAAGAAGCTTTTGGGAGTGGATGATCTTTTTAACCTAAGGTAAAAGGAGAATTACCACCTTAAATTTTTCACCTTAGATTTCTTAAATAGCTGTCAATACCTTTTTCATGACGTCTATTCCGGCCTCGATATCCTCTTCTTTGATAATGAGGGCAGGGCGGAATCGAATGGAGGAAGTGCCGCAACCAATAAACATGACATTGTTTTCCATGCCTTTGCTGATAAATTTATCCCGGTAGATTTTGTTCGGGAAATCAAAAGCGCTTAGAAGTCCGTATCCTCTTACATTGCTAATTATTGAAAATTCAGCTGAAAGGTCTTTCAACCTTTTTTGAAGGTACAACCCTGTTTTGGTAGCATTATCCAGCAAACTGTCTTTTTCAATGATCTTTAGAATCTGCGAACTCCGGACCATATCAACAAGGTTGCCACCCCAGGTGGAGTTGAGCCGCGATGGTACGCTAAATACGTTGTGTTCTACTTCGTCAACTTTTGAGGACACGAGAATGCCGCATACCTGCATTTTTTTACCGAAAGCGACGATGTCAGGGCGCGCTTTCTCTCCGAAGTGTTCATGGCACCAAAATTTCCCTGTAAGTCCGACTCCTGTTTGTACTTCATCATATATCAGAAAGCACTCATTCTCATCAGCAAGCGTTCTCAACTGTTCTAAAAATTCCTTCCGAACATGATTGTCGCCACCTTCAGCCTGTACAGGTTCGATAATAATTGCACAGATGTCGTCTTTATTCTCGGCAAAAGCTTGTTTGATCTGTAAAATGCTCTTCTTTTCCCGGCCTATCAGATCAGCAAGATTATCTTGATCTAAAGGGAAATGAACAGCCGGTGTACTTACCCTGGGCCAGTCGAACTTTGCAAACCACTTGGTTTTGTCAGGATGGGTATTGGTTAAACTTAGCGTATAACCTGTTCTACCATGGAAGGCATGTTCAAAGTGTATAACTTTAAATCCTTTCTCCTCCGTATAGCCCTTCCTGAAATTCTTTTGAACTTTCCAGTCCATTGCTGTTTTAAGAGCGTTCTCAATAGCTAATCCTCCTCCGGCAATAAAGAAGGCATGAGGAAGGTAATCCGGAATTCCAATACCTGCGAAAGTCTGAACAAATTCCGCGTATTGCTGCGTATAGATATCTGAGTTTGAAGGGTTGCCCAACGCCGCCAGCATTAGATTTTTCTTAAACTCTTCATCATTAAGCATATCCGGATGATTGTATCCCAGCGGAACTGAGGCAAAACAAGTGAAAAAGTCCAGCAGTTTACGCTCGTATTTCGAGTCGTACATGTAAACTCCCTGACTCTTCTCTATATCGTAGATCAGGTCGTAACCATCGGCCAAAATATGCTTGCCTAGTACTTTATGAACGTCTTGGGGTGGAATATTTAGCTCGTACATAATTCCGTTTTAAGCAAATGTAGAGATTCAATCAAGAGAAAGGATAGCTCATTTAAAATTTAAATTTTTCCTTCATTCCAAGGATCCCGAACAGTCCTCCTGTATGGATCGCCAGGACTTTACTTCCAGGCTTGATCTCACCTTGAGCTACAAGATCTTCAACGGCATATAGCATCTTTCCTGTATATACAGGCTCGATTATAATTCCGGTAGAGCTGGTAAAACGCTTTACAAATTCAATTAGTTCAGGTTGAGTCTTTGCATAACCGCCAAAATGATAGTTGCTATGGAATTGAAAGGGATGATCTATTATCAGGAGCTCTTTTATTTGAGACTCCAGGAAATCTGCTCCCTTTAATACCGGAACTACATGTACCTGGGGCGTATTTGCAAATTTTATAATGCCGTTAATTAAACCTGCAGCTGTGGTGCCTGTTCCAGCAGCAACGAAAATATGATCGTACGTTTCTTTTAATTCTGATATGATTTCAGAACACCCTTCTGCGGCTTCAGGCCCAGATCCTCCTTCATTAATAAAATAAGCCGCAGCGTCTGGTCCAAAATGTGTTACAAAAAGCCCTCTTTTGTCGAGATAGTCTTCTCTACGAGTAAAGATAAGTTGCATGCCGAACATGCGACAGAAAAAGAGAATATCACTTGGTATATCTTCACCTCTCACAAAGGCAGTGCTTTTGAATCCAAATCTGGCAGCTGCGCAAGCGGTAGCAAGTAAGTGATTTGACCAAACCCCTCCAAATGTAACAAGGTGGGTCTTATTCTCCTGCCTCGCTTTAATAAGGTTATACTTAAGCTTACGCCATTTATTCCCAGAAATGAAAGGGTGTATCAGATCATCACGTTTCAAGCTTAGCTGAACATTGTATTCCTCGACTTCAGGAAGGATGATCTTATCCTCCGGACTATAAATTTCGAAATCAAACATTGTGGAAACAAAAAAAGCTCCTTTGCAGGAGCTTTTAAAATATAAATTAACCTTAAAAATCCTTATTTACCGAAACCAAGGCCAAGACCTAAGTTTACATAGTTGTATGCACCCAGGGTGTAAGAACCATAAACACGGAACAATAGTAAGTTAACGGTTAAACCAGCACTCGCTTTGAAGTTGTTAACATATTTCTCGTTGATGCTGACCGGGTCTTTTGTTGTTGAATAGTTAACGATTCCGGCAGTAGAAGTTCCCGTAGATCCTGACGCATATTCATACGTGCCTTTAATTCCTGCATCAGTTGTTGATGTTTGATATCCTACCGCTACAAATGGAACGAATAAAAGAATCTTTTTAGATAAAATAGCCTCAGCATTAATTCCTGAGAACTTAGCTTCTACTTTCTGATCATCATATATTTTTCCGTTATGATCTTTTACTTCCAGATCATAGGTGTATTTGAACTGGCTCCATCCTAAAGCAACAGCTAAATCAAAAGGAACCAGCTTGTTCACCTTTTTAGAAGCAAATCTCAATGGTTGAAATTTAATACCCCCACCGATCATGCTAAATTCTCCGAAATCTGGAGGTGCAATTGGGGGCAGATATCTTACTGTCGCTTCAAATCCTTTAACCAGTCCAATACTAGCCTGTAGCTGTGGTGCAGGAATAGCTGATTGAGTAGGGTTTAGGCCTTGAGGTAGTTTAATTGTTACATTTTGAGTGCCATTCTTTATTGGTTGCCCATTTTCATTTAATACCACCATAGTAGGACCCTCTACATCTTCTCCTGCAATAGTTGGAGAAATAACGTTAGCTGGATCAGCAGGTCTCAATCTTTTTAATCCTAGCGTTGTGACGTCAAATGATTTGTCTTTACCCGGTATAATAGCTCCCGTTACACCCACTCTGAACTCAAATTTTCCAAGTTGTTTAACACTTCCTGTATTGGTCCATCCTGAATTTAAACCTAAACCCACCCCTTTGAAGAAAGGATTTAGATAAGCTTTAGCCAAAGCTGTAGCGTCTTCAGGAGAGCCAGCTATCAATTGTCCGATCTCTTCCTGAGCGAACGAAGACGTAGAACAAGCCATACTGCTCATTAAAAGCAAGGCACTAACTTTAGTAGAAAGTTTCATCAAATTAATTTAATTAATGGTATATATTATAATTATTCAGCCTCTCACCCAGGCTGTTAGAATTACGTGATGCTCACGTAATTTATTTTAGTTCAGCGCTATAAAGGTCTTAAAAAAAAGTTAAAACAAAAATAGCTTTTATTGGTATTGGTGAACTTTCTATTCTTCATTATTTATAACCACTAAAGTTTAATTTTGCAGCATGTCAGAAGAGTTGGAGTTCCTTGAGCCTGAAGAACAGGATTTGTATGAGCATTTGAGGTTAGTGGTCGATAAGGGCCAGTCTTTACTTCGCATTGACAAGTTTCTGATGCACAAGGTTGAAAATGCATCCCGTAACAGGATTCAAAATGCAATAGAAGCAGGCAGTGTTCTTGTGAATGAAAAGCCGGTTAAGTCAAGTTATAAAGTCAAACCTCTTGATGTCATCTCAGTGGTTTTGCCTCATCCTCCGCGGGATACAGAAGTTTATCCCGAAAATATTCCTTTAAATATTATTTACGAAGATGACGATGTACTAATGTTGAATAAGCCAGCCGGGATGGTAGTACATCCAGGTTATAATAATTATACGGGAACATTAGTTAATGGCTTGGTGTATCACTTTCAGCAATTGCCACAGTTACCGGGTAATGATGGGCGTCCGGGCTTAGTGCATCGTATAGATAAGGATACTTCAGGCTTGCTGTTGATCAGTAAAAATGAAAAGTCTATGGCTTATCTGGCCAAACAGTTCTTCGACCACAGTATTGCCCGGAAGTATAACGCTCTTGTATGGGGAGATTTGGCCGAAGATGGAACCGTGTCAGGTTATATCGGCCGAAGTCTGCGGGACAGGAGGGTTATGGATATTTATGACGATGAAGACAAAGGGAAGTGGTCTGTCACTCACTATAAAGTACTGGAACGATTTGGTTACGTTACATTGATCGAGTGCCAGCTCGAAACGGGTCGAACCCACCAGATAAGGGCGCATATGCAACATATCGGACATCCCTTATTTAATGATGCAACCTATGGTGGCGATAAGATCTTGAAAGGAACAGTATTCAGTAAGTATCGGCAGTTTATCGACAATTGTTTTGAAATTATTCCTCGTCAAGCTTTGCATGCCCGCTCTCTCGGGTTTGTGCATCCTTCAACACGAGAGTTTATCCATTTCGAGTCGGACTTGCCAGAAGATTTTCAAGGTGTTTTGGCTAAATGGCGTTCCTATACCGCGGCCAACAGGCCTGAAGAAGCTTAAAAACTAGTTCTTAATAAATGATTATTTATAAAGCCATTAACATCATAATATTTAATTTTACAGCTCGCCAGGTTTAATGTGACTTAGAAGTAGATCTATTCACCCGACCGGCTGGGAGACTATGAATTTTATCAATTACAACGGAAATATTTATCCTGCAGACCAGGCTGTTCTAACCATATCAAATCGCAGTTTCAGATATGGAGATGGTTTGTTCGAATCCATGCGGGTCATCAAAGGAGAGCTGTTGTTTGCAGAATTGCATGCAGAACGGTTGCAAAAAGGCCTTAATGCCCTAAAGTTTGAAGGCGCCTCGCAAATGAACGCAGAGTTCCTGAAAGAGAAAATAGCCGAACTACTTAGTAGAAATCAGTATGGCGATAACGCACGGGTACGGATAACAGTGTACAGGGATGGAGATGGGCTTTACAGTCCTGAAAGTAATCGTCTGGCTTATGCAATTGAAATGACTAAGTCAAATGAAACCTATTTCCTTCAAAATGCCCGGGGCTTGATCGTCGATGTATATCAGGAGGTAACAAAGCCTGTTAACTTTCTCTCCAATCATAAGACCTGTAACTCTCTTCCTTTTGTAATGGCGGGCTTGTATCGTAAGCAGCATTCGCTTGACGAAGTATTTATCCTGAATCAATATGGATTTCTTTGCGAAGCCATGAGTTCAAATGTGTTTGTTTTTTACGATAAACAGATCTATACGCCTGCCTTAAGTGAAGGATGTATCGCAGGTGTAATGCGAGCGGTAGTTATGGATATTGCAGAGGAAATGGGTATGCCCGTGATCGAAGCGCAAATAAATCCCGAGATCCTTAACGCTGCTGATGAAGTGTTTCTTACTAATGCCTCCCGTGGTATTCAATGGGTGATGGGTTTCAATAACAAAAGATATTTCAACAAGCTTTCAAAAGAGCTACTTGATACGCTCAACGCCCGTATCTGGCAAGGTTAGGTCTGCTATTAAAGGTTAATTAGGATTGTGCTCTTACTGGCATGTTTATTGTTTTATAGGTATAAATACTTGTGAAAATTTATACCTATGAAAACTTTAAAGCGACTAGGCAAAGCCGAAATTTGGATGGCGGCAGTGCTGATTACAATCAATATAATTTTCGGTGGCGGCGAAACTGCTTATGCCCAAACATCAGTGCCTGACAGGGTAGAGGTGAATATTAATACAAACGACGGAGGTTGGTACGCACAGCCCTGGGTATGGATTGTTGGAATAGCGCTATTTATAATTGTAGTTATTGCAATTACCCGTGCAGGAAGCAGGGAATTTTAATCGCCTCGTGTCACCAAGATCACCAGCAGTTTTAGATATAGAGGATAGCTGAGTTTCTGCCTATACTTTTTTCTTTATTCCAGCAATGTTGATATTTGAAGAGATTTAACATCTTTGGATAAATGAAAACAGTGCTTATAACAGGCAGCAACGGCCTCCTTGGACAAAAACTGATCTCTGTCGCCCGCAACTCTGATTCAATAAAACTTATCGCTACCTCAAAGGGCCCAAACCGTTATCCCTTTCCGGATGGTTATCACTATGCTGAAGTTGATATTTCTGATGCCGGGTCAATAGAAAAGGCCATAGCCTTATACCAGCCGGATGTTATTATTAATACGGCAGCTATTACCAATGTAGATACCTGCCATGTGGAAAGGGATCTCTGTAGAAAAGTCAATGTAGAGGCTGTTAAGAATCTCGTAGAGGTTTGCGAACGATATAAAATTCATCTCATTCATTTGTCGACTGATTTTGTTTTTGATGGAAAGAACGGGCCCTATACTGAAGATGCCACTCCCAATCCAGTTAGTTATTATGGAGAAAGTAAACTCGATGCAGAAGATCTTGTCAGGAAATCCAGCAGTAAGTGGGCTATTATCCGTACAGTATTAGTTTATGGCCTGACCGAAAATATGAGTCGTTCAAACATTGTGCTTTGGGTGAAATCATCACTTGAAAAAGGAACCCCAATAAAAGTAGTTAATGATCAATGGAGAACTCCCACTTTAGCGGAAGACCTTGCTTTGGGTTGTCTACTTGCCGCGGAAAAGGAAGCACAAGGAATTTATCACATCTCGGGTAAGGATACCGTAACCATACTTGAAATGGCTGAGAGAGTTGCTGATTTCTGGCGACTCGATAAATCTTTAATTTCCCCCGTCTCTTCTAAATCCCTTAATCAGGAAGCCGTAAGACCTCTGAAAACCGGTTTTATCCTTGATAAAGCTACCCGTACTTTGGGCTATTCTCCCAAAAGCCTGGAGGAAGGCTTTAAGCTGTTGGATAAACAGATGAAAGGATTAATATCTAAATAGCGTTTGGTAAGGGATTTATTTTAAGTTTATGACGATAAACTGTAGTTTTATACAATAAGCTTTACAAGAAAATTTAACAACATAAATCTTTCATAATGGATAACACATCTTTATTATTAACAGTAGTTGGAGCTGTAATTGCTCTTTTTATATTCTTATACGTCCTGCCGGTGAACCTTTGGTTTACTGCTCAGCTTTCTGGAGTAAGGGTTAGCCTTCTGAATTTGTTCCTGATGCGATTAAGAAAAGTATCACCTTCACTGGTTGTAAATGCCATGATAACTTCTACTAAGGCTGGGCTAAACATTACTTCGAATGATATAGAAACGCATTTTTTGGCAGGTGGTAATGTAAATAACGTAATTAAAGCGTTAATTTCTGCTGATAAAGCGAATATTCCCCTTGATTTTAAACTGGCAACAGCAATCGATCTGGCAGGTCGTGATGTGTTTGATGCAGTTCAGTTATCTGTAAATCCCCGGGTTATAAATACTCCTCCGGTGGCTGCTGTAGCTAAAGATGGTATCCAACTAGTTGCAAAGGCAAGAGTAACAGTAAGGGCAAATATTAATCAGCTGGTAGGTGGAGCCGGAGAGGAGACTATATTAGCCAGAGTAGGAGAAGGTATTGTTACCACAATTGGTTCCTCGACCAACCATAAGCAAGTTCTTGAGAACCCTGACAGGATTTCAAAGGTTGTATTAGACAAGGGTCTTGACAGTGGTACAGCCTTCGAAATTCTTTCTATTGATATTGCCGATATTGACATTGGTGATAATATCGGAGCTAAATTGCAGGCTGACCAGGCTGAAGCTGACCTGAAGGTGGCAAATGCCAGAGCTGAAGAGCGTAGAGCGATGGCAGTGGCCTTAGAACAGGAGATGCGTGCAAAAGCACAGGAAGCAAGGGCAAAAGTAATAGAGGCAGAGGCCCAGCTACCTTTAGCAATGGCAGAAGCCTTTCGCTCAGGAAATCTGGGGATAATGGATTATTACAAAATGGAAAACCTGAAGTCTGATACCGAGATGCGCGATTCTATCGCTAAACCCCATCAGGGAAAGGGTAAACAGGGAAATTAATTGAATTTTTTTTTTCTTTGTTTTTCAGTTACTTAGCCCCTATATGGGGCTAAGAGTTAAAAAAAACTTAAAAAGAATTTCATTCTTACGAAACAAGCGCTATCTTTGCAGCACAATAAAGAAACGGACTTGTAGCTTAATTGGATAGAGCATCTGACTACGGATCAGAAGGTTAGGGGTTCGACTCCCTTCAAGTCCACAAATAAATAAAAGCCTTTTCGTCCAGTATCGGAAAGGCTTTTTAATTTTAAATCAATTTCGAATAACAATCTGAATGCTTAATCTAGTGTTATTTGGCCCTCCGGGTGCCGGTAAGGGAACTCAATCCCAAAAGCTTATTGAAAAATACCAGCTTGTTCACCTGTCAACAGGAGATATTCTAAGAAACGAAATCGCAAATGGAACTGAACTTGGACTTGAAGCTAAAAAGTTGATGGATCAAGGTGTCCTGGTTCCTGATGAAGTGGTTATTGGAATGATCAGTAATAAGCTTGATGCAAATAAAGATGCGAAGGGTTTTATTTTTGACGGGTTTCCTAGAACAGTTGCACAAGCAGAAGCCCTGGATGTTCTTCTGAATTCGAAAGAAACAGCTATCTCAGGCATGGTTGCCCTTGAAGTGAACGACCAGGAACTAGAGACTCGCTTATTATTACGCGGTAAAGATTCAGGCCGCCCAGACGATGCAAATCCTGAGATCATCCGCAAACGTATAGAAGAGTACAACACTAAAACTGCTCCTGTAGCTAACTTCTACAAATCACAGGGTAAATATGTAAGTATTAATGGAATTGGTAGCATTGAAGGTATTTTCGATGAGCTAACAAAAGTTATCGATTCTTTCTAATATTTACCAATCAGATATTTAGCGGATATGAAGAGAACCTTCTATCCGCTTTTTTGTATCTAAAACACAGGTGTTGCTTAAAATGTATCAGGGCTGAGTAGCTTATCACCAATACAAAATCTCCTCAAAGGCTAAAAGATGTCGCAAGGTTCAAATTTCGTTGATTACGTAAAGATCTGTTGTCGTTCAGGACACGGAGGTTCTGGTTCTTCTCATTTACACCGGGACAAGCACACAGCTAAGGGTGGCCCGGATGGCGGAGACGGAGGGCGTGGAGGTCATATCGTTTTAAAGGGGAGTACCCACATATGGACTTTACTTCATTTAAAGTACAGAAAGCATGTTATCGCGGAAAACGGAGAATCAGGGGGAAGTGCCCTTAGAACAGGTAAGAATGGTAAGGATGAAATTCTCGAAGTTCCTCTTGGTACCATCGCAAAGAATGCAGAAACAGGGGAGGTCCTTTTTGAAATAACTCAGGATGGAGAAACGAAAGTTTTAACTGCCGGTGGCAGGGGCGGACAAGGAAACTGGCATTTTAAAACGCCTACTTTACAAACACCGCGCTTCGCTCAGCCAGGAGAACCTGGTAAGGAAGAGTGGATAGTTTTGGAATTAAAGGTGCTGGCAGATGTTGGGTTAGTTGGTTTTCCAAATGCTGGTAAGTCAACCTTGCTGTCTGTAGTTTCAGCAGCTAAACCAGAAATAGGAGATTATCCCTTCACTACAATTGTTCCAAACCTGGGTATAGTTTCATACCGTAGTAATAGATCCTTCGTAATGGCTGATATTCCCGGGATAATTGAAGGGGCATCAAAAGGTAAGGGATTGGGACTACGCTTCTTGCGTCATATAGAACGAAACTCTGTCCTTCTTTTCCTGGTCCCCGCTGATACCAGCCGGAGTATTAAGGAAGAATATGAGATATTATTGCATGAGCTGGAGGAATATAATCCCGAGCTAATGCATAAGCCAAGAGTGCTTGCAGTAAGTAAATCTGATTTATTGGATGAAGAATTGATGCAAGAGATGAAACAGGAATTTCCTGAACTTCCCTGTGTATTTATCTCATCGGTAGCACAAAAAGGCTTAATGGAGCTGAAGGATATGTTATGGAAAGCGATTGAAGGATAAATCTACGTGAAAATAAGAGAGCGGCTAATAAGCCATTACCCGTTCTCTTATTTTTATAGCAGGATTACCTTGATAAACAGAATAAGCCTCGAGATTTTTAGTGGCCACAGAACCAACAGTAAGGATACTGTGAGAAGCACAAACCACACCTGGACAGACTGTTGCTTTAGCCCCAATCCAAACCCCTTCTTCTAATACGATTCCACCTACGATCAAATCAAATTCTTCTTTCTTGAAATTATGGTTTCCGGTAAGTAATAATGCACCCTGTGATATGCATGCATTGTCTCCAATCCTGGTCTCGGTAAGATTATCGATCCAAACATCTTCGCCGATCCAAACATAATTACCCACCTCAAGCAGCCAGGGGTATTTTACACTTACTCCAGGTTTTATATTTACACCCTTTCCGATCTTCGCCCCGAAAAGTTTAAGGAAGAACACTTTGATGCCGCTCGAAAAAAAAATATGTGATTTGATGAAAAGTGCATTGATCCATATCCATAACAATCGCTTAATTGGCCCTGCTTTTGGTGAGTACCATGAATTATTGTATCGCGATAAGTCTGTTTTGCGCATTCTATTTCCTTGCTTTTTAATACTACGATGAACCCTCCATCGAATTCAAATTATCCTCACGGGTTTTTCGTGCCCAAAAATAGATAAAGCCAAGTAATATCAGGTATAGAATGATATTGAATAGGTCATGATGATCAATTACACCTCTGAATATGGATCCTCTCCAGTAAAGAGCAAGCATAATGAAGCGTATAATATTCATCATTTGGATCAGTAGAAGCCCTGCGGGAAGGAACCATAGTTTAGACTGCAAGGGCTTTGGCCAAGCAACTACAAAGGCGGTAAAAAAGCTCATGATCCCGTATCCCAGGCACGAATAAACAATTATCACCCCTCCGTGTCCCGATACCCGCAACCAGAAGTCAGTACTAAAAGTAGTGTATCCAAATTTCTGCAATATCCATTCGCTGGTTTGTATAAGGATATGCCTTAAGCCGGAAATATAATCAAAATGCTTCTGCAGGAACGGAGCATATAAAGCTCCACCTTTGGCACTTAGGCCAATCAGTAGTAAATTTAAATAGTAAAGAAAGGCAAAGGAGCCTGCCAACAGGATTAAAAATCTGTAAACCTGGTCCTGCCATACCTTTTGAAGAAGAGCGTTCATTGTAAAAAAGCAAATAATGGGTTTAACGAAAGTTAGAGTATGGGGTTTCAATTATTATTTACCTTTCCAACCCATCACAGCTTTCCGCTTAGAAGAACCTAGTAGGACCGAACTTATATTTCAAACTAATCGTCAGCGTATTGTACATGTCATTCCTGCTTCCGGGAGTAGAGTATCCGTCAACCTGATCGCCTAAAACAAAATTGTATTGGTAACGAATTGAAGCTATTACTCTTTGTCCAAACCCTGAATTGTCTATTCCTGTACTTAAAGGTACGAAAACATCCTTGTTCGTGTTAGATCCTCCAAAAACAGGATTATTTGCCTGACGGTAGATCTGAGTTTGATTATTTCGAATGATTCCCAGACCAGCGGAGGCAAACAGACCGGCTATCGCTTTGCTAAAACTCGATTGGCCGGAATGGTGGCTACTATAGTTATCCGTAAACTCACCCATGTATAGTTTCACGCTTAGGGAGCCTGTCCTGTAGCTATTGCTGAATTGGCGTTTGTTCCCTATATCCTGGCCTGACATGGTGCCAGCTTGGCCTTCCAACACTCCTGCTAAATAAGGGCTGAAATAGTATTCTGCGTTGGCAAGATAAGTCCTTTTCGCCTGGGATGATTGAAGGTCTCCGCGCATTTGGGTGATTCCCGCTCCGGCTCCTATACTAATTTTACGATAGTCTTTTTGCGCAAATAAGACCGGGGGAAATATGAATAGAAGTAATAGGGTAGAGTTTTTTCTCATAGGATGTGTGTGTTTTATAAGTAGATGTTCACTAATAGGTATAAAAATGTGCCAAAAGAACCAAAATGCACAGGGGGGCCTATTGGAAGTGTATAAATGCCCGAGATCTGGAAAATGTCCAGGTTGGAGTACATGTGATGATGCCCGGTAGTGCTAAATAAACAACAGGAATGGGAGACTTCGACTGGTATCTCTGCAAATGAAGGAAGCATAAAATTCCATTGCAAGTCTCCTCACCTCTGATTAGTATCAAAGTTATTAAAAAAGAAACCCCTGATAAATCAGAGGCCCTTTATCATCATTGCAATTTATTTAACGACTTAGTAAATTCCTACTGCTCCAAACCTGAATTTTACACTCAATGTTACCGCACTATAGAAATCACGCTTGCTACCTGCCGGAGAGTACCCGTCAAGCTGATCGCCCATTGTAAAATGAGCCTGATAAGAAATTCCGGTAATGAGGCGGGAATCAAAGCCTGAATTATCAATCCCAATAGTAACAGGAATGGCCGGATCAATGCTCTTATCTGCACCATAAGTACTCTCATTATTTATATCCCTGAAGATATTTTTCTGATTGCTTGCAACTATGCCAACCCCTGTACCTGCGAATACTCCTTTTACAATATTTTGGACGATAGCTTTGCTTCCGGTAGGATATCCCCGTTGACGCATAAATTGTCCGGCATGAACACGGGTAACGAAGAAGAGTGATTTAAAATGATTTTGGTAAAAGCGGGAATCATTTCCTGCCCCGTAAAATTTACCCGACTGCATTTCTAAACCGCTTTGCACATATGGGCTAAAAAAGTAATCCGCATTGGCAGAAACAAGATCTTTTGAGCTTGAGCTGGGTAAATCTCCCTGATTCTTTGTAAGGCCTGCACCCAGACCAAAGCTGAACTTGTAATAATTACGTTGGGAAAATGTAAGGAATGGCAATAGCATTACCATAACAAGGGTAAATGTTTTTTTCATAGTGGTAGACTTGAAAGTAGATGTTTGTAAAGTTAAGAAATTCTCATGAATGAGAAGATTTCTCTTTGGATAATTTTCGTTTTTAAACAGTTCTATTTACACATTTGTAAAAAATAGCAGAAAACGATTGCGGATTGAACAAATTGATCTTTAAAAAACGAACGGTCGGGAACCTCCCGACCGCTACATCTACCTATGAAAAACTATCCTGTTGAGCAGGATAAATCTTAAATATCTTTTGGTGCATCCTTAACAGGTTGCACGGGTTGTTCACTTGTTTCTTTTGATTCTGCTGGAGGCGGTTGAAAGTTAGCTTCTTCTTTGTTATAATCCAAATCCTCAGGTTTCAATACGGCTTCTTCATCATCCTGGGGATGCTTAATCTCTTTGCGTACGGAATCTTTCGGCTCAAACTTCTCCGGTTTATCGCTTTGGTTGTTAATCATTAGTTTTAATACTATAACTCTAGAAAAATTAAATTGTTTTAATGCGCTGTTATTATTTGTTATACAAAGGTTTAGATTTCTCTATTCGAGTCAAAAACCTAAAAGTAAGCCTCTTTCCATTGAATTTCACCACATCGTTCACATGGGCTTTCGGTATTGCCTGGCATCGTCCTTTGATTTCCGCATTCGTTACACACGGCTGTTGATGCATCAGTTTTTTGCATTTGTTGAAATTCCCTATCATACTGCGGTAGGATAGAGAGACCTGGTTGTGGCTCTTTCTCTTTTACGAGAGTAAAGGAGCCGCTTGCCTCCAGGTACAATCGTTTAACTTGTCCAAGACTTGTTATCGAATTTGATCTGAGCTGAGCAAACAAACGCTCCCGGGTGATCCTGTTATTCTTCATTTTAGCCAGATCCATCTTCCCATCCGAAACCAGGATCGATAGTTTGTCCTGAGTGATGGCTTCAATCTTTTGTGATTTGCCGTTTAGTAAGGTGACAATCCATTGTACCGACACCACAATAACTGCAATCACAACAGACGGTAAAAGGCCTCTTTCTGGAGTCATTAGTGGTACCCCTATTGCAGCGGCCAAAGACACCATCGCTATAAGCTCATTTCTACTCAGTTGAGAGGCCATTCTTTTTCCCATTAATCGCATGGAAATCATTAGAAGGATATATATAAATAGTGTTCGGATGATTAGCTCAATAAAAAAGCCTCCAGGGACTTCCCCGATTAATATTCGTCTCCAATCATCAAGATGGATTTGATATGGTTCCATAAGAAAATACTTTTTTTAAATGTGCTTACTTGGTCACTGCTACGGTCCATTGCTTTTGGCCGCAATTTTCACAATTATTATCAGCGTGGATAGATGTATTTCCACAATTAAAGCATGCTACCAAATGGTCTTTTTGTAAATAATCTCCCAGCTCCTGATCTTTTTCGGGAAGTAGCGGTAAACCCGGTTTTACATTATCTTCCTTAAAAATACTCATAACACCACATCCTTCAAGATAAGCCCTTTTGACTGTTCCAAGGTTATAGATGTCGCGTCGGCGCAATTGTGCAAACAGTTCCTGCCGTGTTAGTCTTGTCTCATTCAAGCCCTCGAGATGAATCTTCCCATCCTTTACCAGCAAGCTGGAATGCCCCTGACTTATTTTTTCAAAAGTTGAACTATTATAGCCCCAGAGATTGAAACCTCTATAAAAGAGTAAGGCAATAATGAGTACTAGTATGCCCTCGAGTATGCCTTTCTGTGGATCTTGCATGGGGGAAGAAATAATAGCTCCCAAGGTTACCATAACAGCAGTTTCTGATAGGGTAAGTTGTCCGCTCATCCTTTTACCCAGCAGCCGGACAATAATAAGCAGCGCCAGATAGATAATGGCTGACCTGATGAGAACTTCTAACAGGAACTCTGCCGGGGCTTCTCCAAGAAGTATACGATTCCAATCAAGAGCCTGAATGTCTTTTTTTTCCATAGTAAACCTTTGCTGGCATGTATAATGCCAAAAAAATTAAATGTGAGGAGGATTTGTTTGAGGAATGACATATTTGTCACCGCGCGAAAGTAAATCCACTTGAAGACCTTTAATAGAAACAGAGGCATATTCCCCGTGGTTAAGGATATTAGAACTCTTTATTTGCTGCCCGTCAATTACAACCACAACTCCGCTTCCGATTACTTCCGCTTCCAAGCCATTTCTTACTATCAATGCCGTATCTTCTTCAATCCCCAGACCTACACAGGCGGGGTTAGTAGCTATAACCTGGGCCATTCTGACAAAGCGACCACGGTCTACGAAATGAGTGTCAATACAAACATCTTTCAGGAACTCCAGGCCTGTAGTTATTTTAATTTCCCCGCTTATTTGCTGTACATCTTCGTTTCCCGCGTAGATCATAGGAGTGGAAAGGGCCATTGCGCCAGCACTCGTTCCTGCAATAAGTGCTCCATCTCGTATGTAGCGGATCTTAAGCTCAAAGAGGAGAGGGGTGCCGCCATAGATTGTGGTAAGCTTTAGCTGGTCGCCTCCAGTGAAAAAAATGCCATCTGCTTTTTTAATTCGTTCAATACAGCTTTCCGACTCTTTTAAAGCATTATCCCTGTTTTCGTGATGTATCTGATTAACTTCTTTGGCACCAAGTTCTGTGAATGCTTTGTTATACTCCTTAAATAGCTCATCAGGCAGGCTGCTTGCCGTACTGATCACTTCAATAACGGGAGCATTTTTGCCTGTCAGCTTGATAAAGGTTTTTAAAATCTCTAGTCTTTCCGGGTTGTCTTTTTGTACTTCTTTTTCCGGCTCTTCTCCGCGATTCTCCTTTCCCCCTATTACTAATAATAAGCCCTTCGGCACCGGGCATTCATTTATCGGCTTGATCTTCATATTGTCCTCCATCAGAAGAACGGGTCCGGGATTTTATTTGTTTGTTAGTGTAGGGAATACACGTAAATGTACGGGAGGCGAAAGAAATACGTATAGACTATTTTTCCTGGTTTTTTTTAGACCCTTCTATAAAATCCAGTACCTTCTCCGGATGTACGTCCTTCGCCAGGTCTTCTATCTCTTTTTGGTCAAAGTCCTGAATGTCTAATTTCCGGGCTATCGTAGAAACCATTGCAATTAGTTTTGTAATTTCATGTTCAGCAAGAAGATTCACCTGCAATTCAAGTTCAGCTCTTTTGTCTGCAAGGCGGGCTGCCCTGTTCTGAGATATAAGAACAAAGGTTGAAAGGAAGATTGCTTCTACCGAAGCCGCCATCGCTAGAATTACGAACGATGGATCAAATGGCTTCAGCCCAAGTAGATTTACGTTCCAAAGTATCCAAAGCCCAATCAGAAGAAAGTGAATGTACACAAAAAGCATGCTCCCTGTAAATTTGGTGATCTTATCCGCGATCTTATCCTGGTAACTTTCTTTTGCTTCCTCATTTTTTTCCCTTTCTAGTAAAGCTTTTATATTTCGCTCTACCACACTTGCCATAGGGGGAAGTTTCTGATTATCATTCTCCATAAGTAAGAGACAAGTAGCAAAATTTTAAGTTTGGAACTATACCACAATAATAACTGGGGACGCTTGAATAAGGCTGAGGAAGGTAGAAAAAAGAAACCCTGTAAGAAGAAATCCACAGGGTTTTAATACTTAAGCAATAAGCTCATTATAAAAATCGAGGCTTTCGATGATCTTATCTTCAGTCAGGTAATTATTATAGTCACAATTACCAAGCTCTTTAAGTAGTGCAAAACCAATGTTTCCTGAGGTATTCTTTTTATCGTTCTTCATAAACTCAAGGATCTCCGGATAGGTGTCCTTGCTGAAAGAATAGTCAGGGAAGATAGGCCTGATAATGGTGATCAACTCATTCAGGCCATTTTCACTTAAAGTGTTGTATTTGTGTGATAAAAAGGCTTCGCAGATCATACCAGCGGCAATTGCCTCGCCGTGAAGCAATGAGTTTTTGTCGTGCTGTAAGGAATAGCTTTCTATGGCATGACCAATGGTGTGTCCGAAGTTTAAAGTTTTGCGCAGGCCTTTTTCAAAGGGATCAGTGGTTACAACATGGTTCTTAATCTCAATGGAATGATAAACTAACTCTGGAGTAATACTTTCAGGGCTAATTTCCTTTAATTGGGCCAGGTAATCTTTATCTGCAATAAAACCATGTTTAACCACTTCAGCAAAGCCTGAGACAAGTTGACGTTTGTCAAGGGTCTTAAGGAATTCTGCAGAAATAAAAACAGCCTTGGGCTGGGCAAATGTACCTACAATATTTTTAACACTTCCCAGATCTATTCCCGTCTTTCCTCCTACAGAGGCATCAACCTGCGAAAGTAAGGTAGTCGGAATTTGAATGAAATCTATACCCCGTTTAAACGTAGATGCCGCGAAACCTCCCATATCGGTGATAACACCTCCTCCTAGATTGATCATTAGACTATTCCTGTCTGCTCCAAAATCAAGAAGGTTCTGCCATACACCGATACAATAGTCAATATTCTTATTTTCCTCTCCAGGATCTACCTCAATAATATCGTAAGTATCCAACTCAGGAATATATTTTTGAATCACCGGAAGGCAGTGTTCGGATGTATTAGTATCAGTAAGAAAAAATATCTTAGTATAATTGGAACTCTGAAGCAGGTTTTTAAGCTCTTTAAGGTCAGTGTCGAAGAAAACGGAATAACCGTTACTTGGTATTGGAAGCATATTATTTTACAATGATTTTATTGTTTTCAAACTCAACCACATCTCCGCGTTTAACTTTCAGACGTTTTCTTGTATCAACTTCGCCGTTATATTTCACCAGCCCTTCGCTCACTACAATCTGCGCTTCACCCCCGGTTTGTACTAAATTGGTTGCTTTTAGCATTTGAATTAAAGGGATAAATTCGCCTTCAAGTTTAAACTCTATCATAGTGCAAACTTAAGAAGAATTTAGCAGTTTGATGTTTTATTTACGATCCCCTTACACGATAGATCGCTTCGGGATTATTTGAATGCAATGTTAATTTTTACATTTGATTTCTCAATTAATAGGCTTTGTTAAATTTTGAAAATACTGAAATTGCTTTCAGGCAAAAGGGTGATGGTGAACTGAAGCAGGCTTACCGCTTGTTCAAGTTGATGAACAATGGAATCCTGGCAAACTTAGCTCCCCGTCTGATCGAGCCGGCTTTAAGGCTGGGTCTACCCATTACCTCATTGGTGAAAAAAACACTTTATAAGCAGTTCTGTGGTGGCGAAACTATAGAGGAGTGTGAGGAGAGCATTAGGCAATTGGATAAAGGCTATGTAGGAGCTATCCTTGATTATTCTGTAGAGGGTGCCATTGGCGAAAACAGCTATAGCTTTACTGCTGATGAGATCATTAAAACTATTCGTCACGCTAAAAATGACCGTCGCATTCCTTTTGCAGTTTTTAAGCCTAGTGGGGTTGTTCGTTTTAAACTTCTGGAAAAAGTAAGTTCCGGAAAACCTCTTTCTAATGCTGAGCAGGTAGAATATTTCAAGGCTAAAGGCCGCATAAACAATATCTGCAAAACAGCTTATGATTTAGAAGTACCTGTAATGTTTGATGCAGAAGAGTCATGGATTCAGAAAGGCGCGGATGCAATAGCTTTAGATATGATGCGATTGTACAACCGCGACCAGGCAATTGTTTACAATACGTATCAGTTATACCGGAACAACAAGTTGGCCAGTTTGCAGTCTGACCTATTCCTTGCCGAGCGTGAAGGATTTATTTTGGGGGCAAAATTGGTTCGTGGAGCCTATTTGGAAAAAGAGCGCGCCCGGGCTGAAAGGGAAAAACTTCCTTCTCCAATTTATAATACTAAAGAGGATACTGATAAAGCATTTAATGAAGCACTGGTTTTCTGTGTAGAAAATTTGAAAGACCTTGCCTTTATTGCCGGAACCCATAATGAGGCTAGCTGCATGATCCTTACTGAGCTAATGAAAAAGCATAACTTACCTGAAGACCATCCCAATATCTATTTTGCGCAATTGCTTGGAATGAGTGATAACCTAAGTTTTAATTTAGCCTTTCATGGATATAATGTAGTAAAGTATGTTCCTTACGGCCCGGTGAAATCAGTTCTTCCTTATTTATTCAGAAGGGCAGAGGAAAACAAAGCAATAACAGGCCAGATGGGAAGGGAGCTTACCCTGCTCTCAAAAGAGAAAAAACGTAGAGGGATTTAATACAAGCGATGTTTTCTTTAACTGAAATAAAATTGATCTTCATAAAGCAGTTGGAAGGTTATCTCTTAGAATAGAAAATCATAACCCTCCAACTACAATCTTACTAGCCAGGAGTATTCAATTTTTTAAGTAATTCCTCGGATATGTCATCAGAATAAACACCGTATCCGTTTACAAATACTCCTTTAACATGATATTTTTCTGATTCAATACCGTAAACAACGGAATTATCCCCAGGATCTGACATTCCTTCGAACCTATACAGTTCTGTGATGGTGAAATCTTCGGGTTGCAAGTTTATATTTTCAGAACTGCTATGCAGCACTCCGTTAGCCAGGTTAAAATCCAAATTGAAGCCGCGGGTTTTTAGTCCAGCCAGTGCTTCGCTTACTGTTTGATAATTCTCCATACCTGATTAACAACCACTTTTTAGCTTTTGTTTAACTGTCGCATTCAGAGTTTTATAAAAGTCCTTCACGGTACATATATTTCTCCAAGGTATCCTCCTTAGTCATCAGATACGTTTTAAACCCCATTTCGCTTGCGGTTTTCAAGTGTTGGGGACTATCATCAATATATAGTGTTTCTTCTGGAAGAATATCACTGTCACGCGTCACAAGTTCAAAGATCTCACGGTCTGGTTTTCTCAGGCGTACAAGATAGGAATAGTAAACCTTTTCGAAAAAGACGTCATTCGTATCTATATGGTATTCCATCTTCAGATACTTGTTAATATAATCTAAATGGATCTCATTAATATTGCTTAATAAAAACGTACGGTACTTGTCTTTGGCTTTAAGCAGGATTTCATGATTAACAGGAGGGATGCCAATCAGCAGAGAGTTCCATGCACTGTCAATCTGAAGATCTGTCAAATCAGGTTTGCCAGTAATCCTTCTTATTCCGTCTCTGAACTCAGCTGATGAGATATTGCCTTTTTCAAACTCATTGAAGATCGGGTCATGCCCGGTATGAGCGAAAAATAGCTCAACATTCCTTATTCCAATTTCTGTAAACGAGTGTTGTGTCCTTTCGAAATCAATGTCAAATATAACATTCCCATAGTCGAAGATGATATTCCTGATCTTTTGCATGCAGCAAAAGTACTAGCTCAGGCAGAAACCAAAGCATTTTGTTGCTATTTTGGGTTGTAGACTATTGCCAAACCAGCTGTGCCTGACTGATAAGTCGGACTAATGTGAAGGTTCTTCGGTTTAAAACCTATGCTACTGCTTACAAACTTTTTAACCTTCGGGTAAACAAAATAGGTGAGATCTGTAGAAAGAATTCCAATTCCAGCACCCGCAACAACATCACTAAACCAGTGTACATTGTGGTAAAGACGCAGTGCTCCGGTAGTTGCAGCAATTGTATAAGCGGCAATACCGTAAATAGGCGAAGCATCCTTATATTCCAGCCTCATGAACTCGGCTGTCGAAAAAGCAGTTGCTGTATGTCCACTAGGAAAAGAGCGATTATTTGATCCATCAGGGCGTAGTCTGCCACTTGCTGTCTTTAACTTGTGAACAGTTTTACTCATAATGGTATTTGAAATTGCATATAAAGCAAGCCGGTCAATGAATTTATTTTCGCTTTTCAGGCCAAGTGCATTTAATGCAAACACTGAATATGCCGGAACGTATTGAAGCTTATCTTCAAGCTTGCGACTAATTGGGCGGTTTTCTTCTGCCAATACCTCGCTCCTGATCTTTAGATCGAATGACTGTAGAGCAGGACTGCTCTTTGCAACCATTCCAAATCCAAACATTGCTGCGGGTACAAGATATTGAGCAGAGCGGCTAATAAAACCAGGTTTTTTTGATAATGGGGAAAAAGGGGTGTTATTACTATTTGCAGGCAGAAGATCTAAAGTTTCTTCAAGTGCAACCGAGTCTGCCATTTCGTAAGACATCTGGGCGTTCGATAATAGAGGGGCAATAAATAACATCGCCATGCAAATAAACTGTTTCATCACGGGTTGAAATGATCTTATCAAAAAGAAAAGCTTCTTGTTAAGAGGTAATTTTTAATTTTCTAAACTCTGAATTTCAATTAGTTGAAATTTAATGGCTTATACTGTAAATTGTCTGGCGAGGTTATAAAAAAAGAAATTATTTTTGCAGACGCAAAATAATAGAGGAACTGAGATAGAGGTTCAATCAAATTGAGTGTGTTATAGTATTATTTAAGGAAATTAAGCTTTAAAGTATTTCGTCCAGATGAGCCTTGTTACAATTGAAATAGATCCGAATAGTAAAGTATCAAAAGTAGAGCAGGTTGCTCAGGCAATTGTTCATAATATTGAAAAAGGAGCTTTGACAAAAGGAGAGAGGCTTCCTTCTATCTCTGAGTTTAGCAAGCAATATAAAATTTCCCGGGATACCGTGGAGAAAGCTTACAAGTTATTAAAGGACGAAGCTTTTATAGAAACTGTTCCTGGACGGGGTAACTATATTGCAGATAAAAAGGATAACAAACTTAAGGTACTATTACTATTTAATAAACTCAGCTCTTACAAAAAGAACGTTTATTATTCCCTGGTGGAAGCTTTAGGGAAGAAAGCAAAAGTAGATCTTCAGATCTATCATTATGATACTGATCTTTTTCGTGAGATTATTGAGGCAAGTCTGGGTAAGTATCACTATTACGTAGTCATGCCCTACTTCCTTAAAAAAGGTAAAGAGGTAGATGGCCTTGATCTTGTTCGCATGATTCCAGAGGATGAGCTCATCCTCCTGGATAAGAACATTCCAGAGTTAGGAGACGCACATAGTGTAATTTTTCAGGACTTTAAAAGGGATATTTATGAAGCATTGGAAAGCGACCTTGAAAGCTTGCAGAAGTACGACGATATCATCGTGATCTTTCCTCCTGACAAGAACTATCAAAAAGACATTAGTCTGGGCATAAAAGAGTTTTGTAAAGATCACGATAAAGGCTTTCTCGAGGTGGAGAACCTTTCAAAGGTAAACCCGGGCCGGAACGAATTATATATAACGCTGGCTGAGTCTGATCTTGCAGATCTGATCAATAAAGTCAAGCAAACCTCTATGGTAATTGGAGAGGATGTGGGTATTATTTCCTTTAATGATACGATATTAAAAGGACTGCTAAATATCTCTGTAGTAACAACTGATTTTGAAAAAATGGGAGGTGCCGCTGCAAATCTTATCCTTAAGAAGCAAAAGCAGCAAATCCGGAACCCTTTCCACCTAATAAAAAGAGGTTCTTTATAAGACCATAAGAAATTGGACCTACGGGTGTTGAAGAATCATAAGAAGAATTAAAAAAGGGGAAGATTTCACCTCCCCTTTACCCCACCATAAAATAAACACTATTTATGGTTCCTTAATCTCTAAAAAATCAAAAACTATCCTATGTTTTCAGGATCTTTTTCAAAGTTCGTTGATCAAGATGAAGGCAAAATGAAGATTTGAATTTTTTTGTTATTGATACAGGTAAGACTTAACGATGGGGAAGGCAATTTTAAACCAAACTGTATAATCATCAGGAGAAGCTTTTAATAGCTTGTCAATTTCTTCAATACTTAACCATTTATAACTGTCTACCTCCTCCGGATTTGTTTCAAAGGAGCTATTAAATTCACCAGTAAACAAATGATCAAACTCATATTCCTGCAAGCCATTATCAAAAGTTGTTCTGTAGGTGAATGCTCCTATTTCTTTTAGTTCACAGGTGAACCCCATTTCTTCCTTTAGTCTGCGGGTAGCGGCAGCAAGGTTGCTTTCACCGGGAGCAGGATGGCTGCAGCAGGTATTTGTCCAAAGACCGGGAGAATGATATTTCTCCAAAGCCCTTCTCTGTAACAGCATTCTGCCTTGATTGTCGAAAACAAAGACGGAGAACGCTCTGTGAAGTAAACCTTTTAGATGAGCCTCCATTTTCTCCATCTGCCCAATTTCATTGTCGTGCTCATCCACTAATATAACGTCACTTATGTTCATGCCAGCTTAAAATAGAACTCCAAAAGTATAAAATATAGACAAGGTTCGCCCCACTCTCTTAAATCCAGTTTAACTGATTTCTTACACCCGCTTTGAACACGATAACCAGTTTCATGTGGTTTGGTATACGTATTCTCTCTTCCATGATTTTATTTGCATTTGCTTTCTTCACCTTTTTAAACAACGCCAGGTAGTATCTGTAAGCTACGTACACCCCGAAGCGTGCACTGATCGGCAGTCCTTTTATTCCTTTATAAGCCATTTCGAAATCAGAAGCAATTTCTTCTTCAATCGCTTGTTTTTGTAGTTCATTAAATGATCCTTTCTGAAAGCCTGGAAAGTAGGCACGGTTAAGGTCTTCTACATCAGCCTGAAGATCTCTGAGGAAGTTTATTTTTTGAAAAGCTGCTCCTAAAGCCCGTGCATACTCCTTCAATTCCCCGAAAAGCTTCTTGTCTCCATCACAAAAAATGTAGAGGCACATTAATCCGACAACCTCCGCCGAACCATATATGTATTCCTCATATTCATCACGATTAAGGTAGTACTGTTTTTTTAAGTCAGTCTCCATACTCTTGAAAAATGCTTCCACCAGACTAAGATCTATGTTATAGCGATGCACCGTCTGCTGAAAACTTTGAAGAATGGGATTAAGACTTATCTTATTCGTAATGGCGAGGAAGGTGTCCTTCTTAAATTCAGCAAGGAGGTTCTCTTTGTCGAAATCATGAAAAGTATCAACAATTTCATCTGCGAGCCTCACCATTCCGTAAACTGCATAAATTGGCTTCCTTAAATCAACTCTTAATAATTTAATAGCTGAAAAAAAGGAAGTACTGTATTCTCCGGTTACAGCTTTGCTGCAGTTGTAAGAGACATGGTCATAGAGAGCGGCATTGTTCATCCTGATCATTTAAACTAAGTATAAAACCACGGTTAAGTATTATAGTTTTAAAATTAAACAAATTTAGTTTATTTTAGTTCTATATTTAGTTTATAAAAGTTTTATTTATTCTAATGACTTACCAGCTCCTAAAAGATATAATTAATTACGTCGAAACCTTTGATCAGGATTTCAAAGGAGAAAAGAATGTAAATAACTTTTCTCATTGGTTGCACAAGAAGCTACCTGGGAGGCTTCAGGATAAGGACCTTGAAATAAACTGGGAAGGGAAGTCGGAGGGGAGAAGCGCAGAGAGTGTTATTAATACGTCTCTGGTTCATCTGTTTCGATATGCAAAAGTGTATAGCAAACTTGCTATCGCTGATTCTCCTTTCGCGAGTATAGACGAAGTGGTTTTTCTGTTGAATCTGCTCCATAAAGGAAGTATGAGTAAGCAACAGCTCATCGATTTGAATATCCATGAAAAGTCGACCGGTATTCAAATAATAAACCGACTAATATCAAGGGGATTTGTGAGGGAAGATGTCTCGGAAACTGATAAAAGAAGTAGATCTCTGACTATTACTGATATGGGTAAAGACTCCCTCGATTCTAACATGGAAAAAATTCGCAGGGCTAGTAAGATAGTCGCCGGCAATTTAAATAGTAATGAGAAATTGCAACTAGTTTACTTGCTGCAGAAGCTCGAAAACTTCCATGAGAACAAATTTAAAGAAGGGAGACCGGAAAGTTTTATACTATAGTGACCTTGGGCTCGTTTCTCGAATTTTATAGAAACTCTTTTATTGCTTTTTTAGTAGTAAATTCCAACCAGTAAAGGGAATTATCGAAAGCAGAAAGGGCATCAGTTGCATGTTCCATTATCGAGTTTACCTGTGTAATTCCTGCTGCTTTATATTCTTCCTCAAGAAGTTCATTTTCTCCGCAAAGTACAATTAATGGTTTGTTATGGCGCTTACTAAGTGAAGAGATACCGGAGATCACTTTGCCATTTAAACTTTGATGATCCAATTTTCCTTCTCCTGTAATAACCAGGTCTGAATCGATAATAAGTTCTTCCGCTTGGGTATACTCCAGAATTAATTCAATTCCTGACAATAATTTGGCTCCAAGAAATGCAATCGCTCCACCCCCTAGTCCGCCCGCTGCTCCGGCCCCTGGAATACTTTGGACGTCAACCCCTAAGTCTTTTCTTAGTAGAGATGCAAGATGGTCCAGGCCTTCATCTAATATCCTCACACTATTTTCATCTGCGCCCTTTTGTGGCCCGAATACCCATGCTGCTCCATCTTTTCCATGAAAAACATTGGTAACATCACAAGCTACCTTGATGTTAATCGTGCTTAAATTGATCGCATTACAATGATCAATCTTTGTAATCCTGATAAGATTTTCACCAATTGGCACTATCTCTTTGCCCCATTGATCATAGAATCTGAAACCTAAAGCTGCAGCCATTCCTGTTCCAGCATCATTTGTTGCGCTTCCTCCAATACCCAGAGTAATATCAACTGCACCTTTTTGTATAGCATCTTCGATAAGTTGACCGGTACCATAAGAGCTTGTGACCAGGGGATTTCGCTCTTCAGTCTTCAGAAGTAAAAGGCCAGAGGCTTTCGCCATCTCTATAATGGCAGCATTATTTTTAGTGATAAGATAACTTGCCTCAATAGGTCTGAAGAGTGGGTCGCAAACAGTAAGGTCTCTCCTGATATAAGAACCAGTCGCTTGTAAGACCTCTAACAATCCGTCGCCGCCGTCCGCCATAGGTATTTGTCTAAGTTCTGCGGCCGGTATGGTCGAGGCTAATGCCGATTTAATTGCTTTACCGGCTTCATAAGAGCTCAAGGAGCCTTTAAACTTGTCAGGGGCAATTAATATTTTCATGTAATTTCGTGAGTTGGCGATAAATCTCGACTAAATTCAAGTTTTAAGTTTAGTTTAAACCCTATTTTTTTGAGTTTTTATAATTTTCTAAATTTTTATTCCAAGACTTTAAATAAAATTTAAAATGATCGTATTTTAACTGCGATTTAAGAAAGTATTGATGCCGGAGAAAGCAGTTAAGCCAGAATTGTATGTAATTGGCGCCGGGCCAGGTGACCCTGAGCTGATTACAATAAAAGCGTATAAAGTTTTACAGAGAACAAAGGTCATTCTGTATGATAACCTTGCAAATAAAGAATTGTTAGATCTGGCTCCGGCCGATTGTGAATTGCTTTATGTTGGAAAACATCCTTATGGTGAGTATACACCTCAGGAGAGAATTCATGAGTTGATCAAGGAAAAAGCTTTAGAGAAAGGCTTGGTGGTTAGATTGAAAGGCGGCGACCCATTTATTTTTGGAAGAGGCTTTGAAGAAATGCAGTATGCGCGGGAACATGGGATTGAAGCCTTTTTTATCCCGGGTATTACAAGTATGCAGGCTTCAGGTTTCGAAGATATTCCGCTTACTCACCGCACAGCCAGTGAGGGCATCTGGGTGGTGACAGGTACTAAAAAAGATGGATCTTTGTCTAATGACCTCCGACTTGCAATGCAAAGTAATTCAACGGTTGTCATTTATATGGGGATGAAAAAGATCGCGGAGATTGCTGCTACCTATGTTAGCGAAGGAATGGGAGAAACTCCTGCTGCAATTATTCAACATGCTACGTTAAGTAAACAGAAATCCTGCAGAGGGAAGGTAAAGGATCTGGAGAAAATGGCTGAGGAGAACAGTCTAACACATCCGGCTATAATAATAATCGGTGAGGTAGCTGGCTTGCCAAAAGTTCCTTTGCGATCACATTAGATTTTTCAAACGGATTTTTAGAAGTAATATTTTAAATTGTTCGATAAAAAAAATATCTTGTGCTTTCTTGTAAGGCTCTCAAACTACCTTGGGGAAACTAACCACTGGTGATTTAGTACAGGCATATCTATTAACATTGCCTCCAATAAAGAACGATAAGATGAGCATGGATTACAAGTCCTTAAAAATTGTTGTAATATACCTGGTGTCGGCAGTTGCATGGATAGTCCTTTCGGATCTGCTCTTGAAATATTTTGCTTCCGGTATGCCGGCTGCAGATCTGTCGTTTTGGCAAAGCGTGAAAGGTGTAGGATTTGTACTGTTTACTGCCATCCTTCTTTACTCTATTATCAGAAAAAATCATAATGATCTGACTAGTTCGGAAAGGCAATACCGGGAGCTCTTCACTGGCAATCCTAGTCCCATGTGGATCTATAACTTGAGTAACTACCGTTTTGTGGAGGTAAATCAGGCAGCGATTGAGAAGTACGGTTATAGCCGGGAGGAGTTTCTAAGGATGACAGTTTTAGATATTCGTCCTGAAGCTGATAGGGTTGCAGTAATTGAATTTATTGAAAAAATTAAAAAACGTCAGGATAATTCAGGACACTGGACCCACCGGAAAAAGTCAGGAGAAGAACTTTCTGCCTCTATCAAGTCATTTCCGGTAACATTCAATGGGCAGGATTGTGCTATGGTTCTAGCAATAGATATTACCGAGAGGATCAGTCAGCAAAGGCAATTGGAGGAATCATATCGTAAAGAAATAGAACTTAACGAAGCTCTCGCCACTCATATCGATTTGATCAGGCAATCTAACGAAGAGAAACGCAGGATGGGAGAGGTCCTTGAAAAGATCAATAACTTTGTACTCATTATTGAATCTGATGGATCTATGCGCTGGGCAAATAAAGCATTTCTCCAGTTTTCGGGCTATTCAATGTTGGAGATACCAGGTATGTTAGCTGTTAATGTTCTCCTAAATCCTGATGTTCAGAATGAAGCCTTATCTAATATTTCAGCAGCGTTAAATAACCAGCATTTTTTCTCTGGCGAAATTAGCAGTAGAACCAAAAAAGGTGAAGAATACTGGGTTCATACGGATATTTCACCTATTTATGATGAAGAAGGAAGGCTCGACTGTTTCATTGCAGTGCAAACTTTAATTACTGAACGCAAGCTGCGTGAAGAAAAGATCCACCAGCAGAATAAAGCTTTGAGGCAATTAGCCTGGGTAAGTTCGCATGAGCTCAGAAAGCCAATATCCTCAATTCTCAGTCTGATTAATATTTTGAAAGACACAGAGGATGGTCCTGAAAAATTGGAGTGCATGCATCTATTGGAAGAATGCTCGTTGGAGTTGGACAATTTGGTGAAAGATATTGCTAAAAAGGTAAATGTGGCAGAAGACGAGCAACCTTTAGTTTAGCTTGTTAATATCCAGATTATCAAATTTCGTTCGCTTTCCGGCAAAGTAGTTCCATACAATACTCCCTTTATACAATCCAGATGCGTTAAATTTCTGGTAGTCTGTCCCCTTTGATTTACGGAGGTTCTTTTTCAGATTAGAGAAGAAAGCCAAATGTGCTTTATTGATCGCCCTTGCCTGCTTAAACTTACCCTCCGCCAGAAATTTGAGTAAGGTTACGAAGTCTAGCCAGAAGCGAATAAACAGGGTGAAGAACCGTTTCCCGGGTGGAAGGTTCTTTATCAACATAAAAAGGTTGTTCCGGAAATTCAGATACGTTTTGTATGGATTTTCAGCCTGCAAAGTTCCTCCACCTACATGGTATACAATCGATTGAGGACAGTAGAGAATTTTATAACCTTTAATCTTTAATCGCCAGCAAAGATCAATCTCTTCCATATGCGCAAAGAAGTCCTCATCCAACCCATTAACCTCCCTCCATGCCGATGCACGAATAAAAAACGCTGCTCCACTTGCCCAGAAAATTTCCGTCGACTTTTCGTACTGCCCTGTGTCGTATTCTAAAGTGTCAAAAATACGTCCTCGGCAGAAAGGATAACCATATTTATCAAGGAACCCACCTGCAGCTCCCGCATATTCAAATTCATCTTTATTTTTAAAACCTCGTATTTTTGGTTGTGCAGCTACTGCTGTTTTGTCGGCTTCAAGCAGCGCTATAACCGGGTCAATCCAGTTGGGTTCTACTTCAACATCTGAATTTAGCAGAACAAAATAGTCCGCTTCCACCAATTTTAAGGCTTCATTATATCCGCCTGCGAAACCATAATTCTCCTGGTTTTGTACCACCTTTACAGAAGGGAAGTTGGATTGAAGAAATGTTATGGAATCGTCAGAGGAAGCATTATCTGCTACAATGATCTCCGAGTTGGCATAGCTCGTTTTTAAAACGGAGGGCAGGAACTGCTCCAAATATCTTCGGCCGTTCCAATTAAGGATAACGACGGCAACTCTGGGTAATAGACTCATCTTACATCTTCGGGCTTAAATTTCCAACGCTTGTGCGACCATAACCATAGCTCTGGCTTCGCTTTGATATAGCTTTCCAGCTTTTGTGTATGAGTGATCGTTATTTCGTGATCTGAAGTTGCTTTAGGATCTTCAAAAAGAGTGGTGAAAGTAGCTTCATAATACCCTCTTTTAACACGGTCGATCTGACAGAAAATAACTGGGTTGCCTGTGGCCCTCGCTATCTTTTCTACTCCAAGAAAAACGGCTGTATCCTGGTTAAGGAATTTGGTGAAGAACTGGGATTCATCCCTTGTAGGTGTTTGGTCACTGACAAAAATAGCCAGGAAAATTTTGTTCTTATGTTCAATAATGCGTCGTAGTGTTAATTTCATGGGAACCATGATGGTTCCGAAACGACTACGCATATAATTCATAAACTCACCAAACCTTAGATCAGCAAGAGGTTTATAAATTACCAGGACTTCTTTTGAAAAACATACTCGGACGGAGAGGTTACCCCATTCCCAATTCCCGTAGTGTCCACCCGTCAATAAAACGGATTTTCCCTGATTCAGAAACTGGTTCACTACTTCCGGGTTAACGAATTTAAACCTTTTGGAAATTCCCTCTCTGCTAATTGTCAGCATCTTAAATGATTCGAGGATATTGTCACACAGGAATTTAAAATACTTTTTTTCAATAACTCTAAGTTCTTCCTCTGATTTTTCAGGGAAGGAGTTGCGCAGATTTGGCATCACAACATGCCGGCGATACTTTATGACGTAGTAGAGTACGTAATAGCAAAAGTCTGAAAGCAGATAAAGGACTGGGAAGGGGAGCAGAGCGAGCAGGTACAAAGAAAATTTAGTAAGACCCCAAAGAACCTTCTTCATCTGTAAGTTTTATGATTAATTTCGGCGAATCGGACTACAAACATAGTACATAGAATGAATAAAGGCGCAATCTTTCCATTATTTTACTTACCGCCAGTCGAATTTTTCGCGAAGCTCAAGTCGCAGGAAGGTCTCCTTCTTATGGAGAAAGAGGAGCATTTTCCGAAGCAGACCTATAGGAACAGAGCTTCGATCTATTCTGCTAATGGTAAATTGGATCTGGTTGTACCCGTTATAAAAGGTTCAAAAAATCAGACAAAAGCTAAAGACGTAAGAATTAGCTATGATTTCAATTGGCAGAGACTTCACTGGTTGAGTATTCAGGCGTCATACCGCAATTCGGCCTTTTTTGAATTTTATGAAGATGATTTTGCCCCCTTTTACCATCAAAGAACAGAGTTTTTGTTCGACTATAATGAAAGTTTGTTGAAGGTGATTTTGAAGGCCTTGAAGCTGAACGTAGTCTTTGATTACACTAAAGATTACCAAAGTACTTATCCTGAATTTATAGATTATCGCTATTCCATTCATCCAAAGCTGAGTTCCGATTACGAAAGTAATGCTTATTATCAGGTATTTGAGGATAAGAACGGCTTTATTCCCAACCTAAGTATTCTTGATCTGTTATGTAGCAAAGGCCCTCAAAGTTTACAGTTTTTATAATAAGGATGTCTGGCAAATTCAGAAGAATAATAGGAAGAAAGAAAAAGGTTCTGCCACCACCTGGAGCTAGTCCAGGCATTTTTCATGTTACGGAAGATGCATTAAAGCCCCGTATTACTGTCTATTCATTTTCACAGACCACTTATGGCGAAACCTCTGTAGCTGCTTTCGATGAGCTGAAAGAGTTTCTACACGATCATTCAAAAGAGACACACTGGATTGACATTCAGGGATTGGGAGATAATAATTTACTTACTTCCCTTAAAAATCATTTTTCTATCAGTGCCCTTGTGATGGAAGATATCGTTCATACCCGTCAGCGTCCGAAGTTGGAGGAGTATGAGGATTATGTGTTTGCCATTAGCAGAATGATTTGCCTTGCAAAGGAAGGCGGGATAGAAAATGAACAGGTTTCCTTTATCCTGACGAAAAATATTCTGCTCACCTTTCAGGAAAATTACGAAGATTGCCTCGATCCCGTTAGGAAGAGACTAAGGGAAGGCAAGGGTAATAGCAGGGCAGCTGGAGCTTCATACCTGATGTATGCACTAATGGATCTTATCATTGACAATTATTTTTACATTCTCAACAAGATGGGGGATGAGCTGGATAATCTGGAGGACCGTCTTTATGCAAAGCAGGATAAGTCTATCACTGTAGAGGCCCAGCAAATTAAACGGGCCCTTATTACTATAAGAAGAGCGGCATGGCCGGAAAGAGACAAGGTGAACGATATGATCCGGAGCCAGTCGCCTTTAATCACAAAGAATACCCGGTTTTTTCTGAAGGATCTGTATGACCATTCTATCCAGGTAATAGATCTGGTGGAAAGTTATAAGGAGTTAAGTACCAGTTTGATCGATATGTACCTTTCGTTCGTTAGTAACCGTACAAACGAGGTAATGAGATTATTAACAGTAATTTCTTCCGTTTTTATTCCTTTAACTTTTATTGCCGGTGTTTACGGTATGAATTTTGCCCGGGAGAACCCTGAAACTGGGAAAGTGCTTGAACAAAATATGCCAGAGCTGTACTCAGAACACGGTTATCTTTACACTATCCTTGTAATGGTGGTTATTGCGTTGCTCCAGCTTTTTTACTTCTGGCGTAAAGGGTGGTTGAAATAGACCGTTAAACTAATGTGAAATTATTGTTTTCTTGGGGCAGGAGGCCTGTTAAAGGCTTCATTTTATTATTTTAGCAGGCGATGCAGTCTTTCGAACTTGATAAATCAGATATTCTTAAAATAAAACAGGCGCTGGAGGGTGATGAAGAAACCCTTAAGAGCTTGTTGACGGAATATCATGCTTCGGAAATTGCTATTCTTTTCGAAAGCCTCAGCCAGGAAGAAAGAGAGCATATCATCAATGTGCTGCCTTCTGAAATTGCTTCCGAAGTAATATCCGAGATGGATTATGAGAGCCACCCGGAAAAGATCCTGGAGAACCTTGCCCCAGAGAAGCGTTCAGAGATCATGGAAGAGCTGGATTATGATGATGCTACCGATATCATCAGTCAGCTTCCTCAAGAACAGCAGGATAAGATTCTTGACGGTCTTGATGCAGAAGACGCTTCTCATATCCGTACACTACTAAATTATCCAGAAGACTCGGCCGGTGGTTTGATGAACACCGAGGTACTTAAGGTAAACAGCAGTCTTACTAAAAAGGAAGCCCTTGATGAGATTATTCGCTTATCCGAGGAGATGGAGGAATTCTATACCATTAACGTGGTTGACAATAGCAATAAACTTGTTGGTATAGTTTCTCTTAAAGATATCATTAAGTCACGTTATACGGTTCATATCAGGGAATTGGTGAATGACGACTTTGTCTTTGTGAGAGCAGACACAGACCAGGAAGAAGTAGCGAAGCTTCTTTCCCAATACAATCTTACGAGTATTCCCGTTGTAGACGATGAAATGCATCTCTTGGGAAGAATTACTTTCGATGATGTTATTGATGTACTGCAGGAAGAAAATACCGAGGACATTCTGAAAATTTCCGGGGTATCTGAAGATGAAGAACTGAGTGGTAATTGGAAGGAAGCTGTAAAAAGCCGTTTACCCTGGTTAGTATTAAATCTAGGAACTGCCTTTCTTGCCTCCTCGGTTATCCGGCATTTTGAACCAACCATCTCTAAGATAGTTATCCTGTCTGGCTACATGACAATGATCGCAGGTATGGGAGGAAATGCTGCTACTCAAGCTCTGGCGGTTACCGTCAGACGTATTTCATTGAATGACCTTACAGATAAACAAGCCTACCAAACAGTTATAAAGGAATTAACGGTAGGATTTATAAATGGAGCTGTAAATGGCTTTATTGTATTCATGTTCGCTTTAATTTATGATGCAAAGCCTATGCTGGGCTTAGTGATCTTTCTTGCAATGACCGGAAATTTGGTTATCGCAGGAATAACAGGAGCCTCCATTCCCCTGTTGTTAAAACGAGTGGGAATTGATCCTGCAATCGCCTCGTCAATTATCATCACAACATTTACAGACGTATTTGGCTTCCTGCTCCTGCTTGGCCTGGCAAGTAAACTTTTGCTCTGAAGGCTGGCAAGTCTTTTTCAGCTTTGAGCAATGCCTTTCTGCTTTCCCTTTTCTGCCCCAACGCTTTCCCTACAACCTTTAGGCTTTCGCCTCTAACCCAGCAACCATTCGCCTTTTACCTTCGGCCTTTAACCTTTTACCACCAACCTTTCCGGCTTTCACCTTTTCTACTAACTTTGCAACTTTACAATTCAAATGTTATGACTGAAATCAGGCACGATTGGACTAAGGAGGAGATATCAGAAATTTACCATAGCCCTTTATTAGATTTAATATTCCAAGCAGCAACAGTTCACCGAGAGAATAAAGATTATTCCGAGGTTCAGATCAGTAGCCTTTTGTCTATAAAAACTGGCGGATGTTCTGAAGATTGTGCTTATTGTCCTCAGGCGGCACGTTATCAAACAGACGTTAACGTACATGCCTTGATGTCTTTGCCTCAAGTAACAGATGCTGCCAGGAGAGCGAAAGAAGGAGGTGCGTCTCGACTATGTATGGGAGCAGCATGGAGAGAAGTGCGCGACAACCGGGATTTTGATAAAGTTATTGAAATGGTACAGGCTGTAAATGCCATGGACATGGAAGTGTGCTGTACATTAGGAATGCTTAGCGAGTCACAGGCTCAACGTCTTGCTGATGCAGGGTTATATGCCTACAATCACAACCTTGATACTTCAGAAGAAGATTATAAGCGTATCATTACTACCCGTACGTATGATGACCGTCTAAAAACTATTGAAAATGCACGTAAGGCAAAGCTTACGGTTTGCAGTGGGGGGATCATCGGTTTGGGTGAGACCGTTGAGGACAGGGTATCAATGTTGAAGACCCTTGCAAATATGCCTAAACATCCTGAATCTGTGCCTATCAACGCATTAGTGCCAGTAAAAGGGACACCTCTGGAGAACCAGCCCTTAGTTCCTATCTGGGATATGGTAAGGATGATTGCAACTGCTCGTATCATTATGCCTAAGACTGTAGTGCGTTTGTCGGCTGGTCGTACACAAATGAGTTTGACCGACCAGGCATTATGCTTTATGGCGGGTGCAAATTCTATATTTGCAGGCGATAAGCTTTTAACCACTCCAAATCCCTCAGTGAACGAGGATATGCAAATGTTCGAAATACTGGGCCTGAAACCAAGAGAAGCATTCAAAAATGGACGGCCTCAGGTTGCTTCCCAGCAGGAAGAGATAACAGCTTAAGAAATTAATCATAATCAAAAGCGTCCAAACGGACGCTTTTTTAATTACTTATCAGCATCTGTAGATTGAATAACATATGGCTTTTAATGCTCCCGGTATTGTTACTGGTATTAGCATGCAACAATAACAAAAATGCAACTGAGGCTTCGGGACGCCCATCTTTTGAGAAAGTTATTGGTACTCGTTTTATTGAGATTAGAAGGCAGTTTGATAATGGTTATAGTTTTAATAGCTACGGCTTTCAGCAAGAACCTGAATGGGTGCTCGAATTCGTTTCTGAGGATTCTGTAAAGATCTACAGTCCCTTTGAAAAGAAGTTCTTACACTATCCTGTATTCTTTGATCACGACTCCATCTTCAATATCGCACGCGAATGGGTAAGATTAAAGCATGTAAGTAAGGATAGTTTGATCTTTCAACTACTGCAGGTTGAGCAGAAAGTGGTTAAAAAAGACCGCTCGAATGTATCAATGAAATTCTATTCAAAAGCCTACCTTGATAAAAAACATCTCGATGCTAAAGAACTTCAGAAGCCAAAATCGCGAGATACGGCTTATGTACTAGCGCTGGTAGAAAAGGCTAATATGTATGCCGATAAACCTGATAGTGTGTTAGCTGCCAGGGAGCCCGTAAAATTAATTAGTAAAAGTCCGGCTATTTCTATAAAGCAATCACATGGAGTAAGGGATATTATGGATCCAAGCAGGGCAGAGGAATATTTGAACCCGGAATACTCCATTTCCATTGATGGAGCATACAAAGATTTTACCCACAGTTTCACTGTAGTTGTAGATGAGAAGGGAAAAATGCATTTAGGTCGCTTCGCCGTATCAGAAGAATTTGTCGAATCCCGTACCCGGGTTCTCAAAGGAATTATTGATGTGTACCTTCATAAATACCTTACAATAATTCCCGGTAAAACATTAGGCATCCCTCATGCTAGCGAGATCAAGATCTATCTCAAAGGGAAAGGACGGAAGTAACAGGTCTTGCACTAACAGGAAAAACCTTGTCTGTCCTTTAATATTCTCACTTTAATGCCGCAATATACCCGTTAAAGCTGATGGGATCTCTATTGCTGTTAAGAACCTGTAAGGTTGCATATCCCTGTCCGGAGATTGATAAATAGAACCGCCTCACATTTGAATTCTGATCTTTTAGTTCAACAGTAATATTTTTTGATCCTTTCTTTCCCGCAGCTGCGGTATAGTTGAAGTTAGTACTGTTAAAGATTAAAGGAGATTCACTGGGATTCATTGGCGCCGTAAATGCTCTTCCAAAAAATGGAAGATAGCTTTGCAATGAATCTTTCTTGATCACTAATTCATAGTCAGAGGTAAGATTAATTGTCCCCCCTCTTAAAGGCTGAGCTGTTTGTGCCTTGAACGTAAAACGTTTCGAGTCTAAAAGCTTCTGGATTTCAGCAGCTTTTGTCTTTTCTTTAATCTCCTTCTTCGTTTGAGCTGAAGCCGTATTTATGGTAATTGCCAATAAAAATAACAGGTAAGCAAGGAAATATTTTTTAGTTCCCATAACAGTATTTTCTTTCATAACGGTCTTTTAATTCTTTTAGTTTAATGGATGTTTTTATTATTCATAAGTACCTTATTTTTTTCATTAGGACCTATCTTTATAAAATAATCTTCCTGATTTTAGCTTTTACCCTCCTTAACTTTTTCTTAATGGGTGAACAAGTCTCAATTTGACTACTCTATCGTACTTATAGTTTAATCGTCGATTTCGCAATATTATTTTAGTTTCATTGATGATTTGATAATAAAGAACAGTAGCTGTTGTTAAAAAAAAATTCCCCGCCTTAAGGGCGGGGATTATAGGTTTACAGCTGGACAGCTTAAGCTTGTGGTTAATATCTTACCCTTAAGATATGTAATAATAATTTGAAAATCAAAGCACTCCGTTTATATTTTTTTTAGATAAACAACAAGTTTAATTGCTCAGTCACTGGAACACCTTTTGCTATTTTTATTAATAAAGACTAACATGGACGACGAATTAGAATTCGAAGATAATAGTATACAGGAGGGCCCATTCCACATTGAAGTTGATCTGTACGAAACTGGAGATTATAGTAGACTCTTGGTGGTCCCCAGCAATGATAACTACGTGGTGGTACATAATGATGAACACCTATGTACACTGGCACACGTTTGCGAGGAACCTGACTGCTGGCAGCAGGAAGATGGCATGCTGGATGACGAAATGGTGGAGAAAATAGGTGAGGCCATCAAAAGCTACTCCGTATAATGGATTTCCTTTCTCGTCCTGTATAACATATTCAGGTATTGAAATCCCAGAAAACCTGCAAGTATAGAAGCGCAGAGAATAGCAAACTTTGCTTCTGTTTGCATTTTAGGCTCCTTAAAGGAAAGAAGAGCTATGAAAACAGACATTGTAAACCCAATGCCTCCAAGCAAAGAAACTCCAAAAATATGCTTCCAGGACAACCGGGCTGGGAGTTCACTTAGGCCCGACTTAACAGCAAGAAAAGAGAAGGTAGAGATGCCAAGAGATTTACCCAAAACAAGTCCCAGTATAATTCCTATTCCCAACGGCGATGTTAAGCCATTAAGCATACTTGATTCAAAACGGATACTTGTATTTGCCAGAGCGAAAAGGGGCATTATGAAGAAGTTAACTGGGTTTTGAAGTACATGCTCCAGCCTCTCCAGTGATGAAGTCTCTTTCACTGGGTTAGTTGGAATAGTAAAGGCCAATAATACCCCTGCAATAGTGGCGTGAATACCGCTACCATGAATAAAATACCATAGTAAAGCCCCGGGGATCAAATAGAAGACCAGGTTTTTTACCCCCAGTAAGTTTAATGCAAAAAGAAAGGTTATAATACCTCCTGCGTATAATAAGTAAGTTAAATTTACAGAAGCCGTATAAAACAAAGCGATAACGATAATAGCCCCAAGGTCATCCACAATAGCTAAAGCGGCAAGGAATACCTTTAAGGAAGTTGGGACTTTCTTCCCAAGCATAGATATAAGTGCAAGTGCAAAGGCTATATCTGTAGCCATTGGAATTCCCCAGCCCGCACCACTGGTATGACCCCTATTGATTGCAGAGAAAATAACTGCAGGCATGATCATTCCGCCCAAAGCAGCAAATATAGGGAGTGCAGCCTTTTTGAAACTTGATAATTCCCCTTCAAGGAGTTCTCTCTTGATCTCCAGCCCTACCAGTAGAAAGAATACCGACATCAGGGCATCGTTGATCCATGTTTCCAGAGAGAATTGAAGATGTAGCGACTTTATCCCAAACGAAAATTGAAGTAGGTGATGGAATTCCGGAGCAAAGACTGAATTTGCAATTATCAAAGATACGATCACTGATAGCAGGAGCAACAGCCCTCCTGTTTGTCCTGATCTGACAAATTCCCGGAATGCATTAATATTTATCAACCTGGCCATCCGGCTAAATTAAGCAAATCTGCTTTAGAAAGGCCTGGTTGATAACCCCATATTCACTAGGCATACTCTTCAAGTATCCCTTTTCCTTGTCTTAAAATTTCAAACTCCCCTGAGGTGCAGTTAACTACAGTAGAGGGGATGTTCCCACCGGGACCTCCATCAATAACAATATTCACCAGCTTTTCATACTTCTCGTGGATAAGCTCAGGGTCTGTCGAATATTCTATAATATCATCATCATCGTGAATGGAAGTTGATACAATAGGATTACCTAACTGCTTCACAATTTCTCTGGCAATTTCATTATCAGGTACCCTTATTCCCACAGTCTTCTTGTTTGAACTGAGAAGTTTAGGGACACTGGTAGTTGCTTCAAAAATGAATGTAAAGGGTCCAGGAAGCGCTTTTTTTAATAAACGGAAGGTAGAAGTATCTATTGGCTTCACATAGTCTGAGATGTGACTCAAATCGTAGCAGATGAAAGATAAATTTGCTTTCTCTGGCTTTAGTCCTCTTATCTGACATATTTTTTCTATTGCCTTCTGATTCGTTATATCACAACCTAAACCATAAACGGTATCGGTGGGGTAAATAATTAAACCTCCCTTTTTCAATACATCCACAATTTGCTGGATAGCTTTGGGACTAGGATTGCTTTCGTAAACTTTTAAGAGCATGGCTTTAGAAATTAACTTGTACAAGTATAGGCGAATTTAGTTCGCAACGATCACCGCTAATTATAAAAGAAAAGATTTAAAAAAGTTTAAATTATTAAGCATTAAAATCCAACACGCTGTCCTCTTCCGGAAAGCCGGTACAGGTTAGCACCCAATCTTGCTTCAAATCATTATCGGTCAATACTTCGTTAATGCTCATATAGATACTTCCAGATTTACATTTCGCTGCGCAAGAGCCACAAACTCCTCCCCTGCAGCTATAGGGCAAGTGAATCCCGGCTTTGATGGCAGCATCTAATATACTATTGCCTGGGGCAACTTTAATCACGGTAGAAGTCGAATCAAGGATAATCGTTACAGTCCGTTCAGAAAAGGTTTTAGAAGTTGCTGTTACCGGATTCATAATGGAAGGTATGTAACTCTCCTTTTTAATATGATCTTTTCTGAAACCCATCAGGCCGATAGTGAACAGAAGCATCCGCATATATGCAAAGGGACCGCATAGCAGGAAAACAGCATCTGTTCTATTATGGACGAGGGATTTTTGGATCAGGATCTCTGTGCTAATGTTACTTAATCTTCCCCTGTGTTCTAATTGTTCTTCTGGTTCTGAAAATTGTTTTATTAAATGCAGTTGATCAAAATTTTGTGCCAAAGTTTCGATCTCTCTTAGAAAAAGCGTTTCCTTCTCATTTCTGTTGCTGTATATCAAATGGATCCGGCTTTGCGGCTCATCTTCCAAAAGTTTTCGGATCTGTGGAAGGATAGGCACAATGCCACTTCCAGCAGCAAAACAAAAAATATCCCGGGGTTTACCCGATTGTGGTTCTACATAGAAGCGTCCAAAGGGGGGGAGAGAGTACACTAATTCACCAACCTTCCAGTTTTGTAAAATGAACCGGGAGATAGCTCCGTTTTCAACCTTTTTTACCGTTATTTTCAGTGGCTCAGTGGGTAAGCTGAGAATGGAGTAAGAACGCCGTATTTCGTGTTTCTCAGTTTCTATAAGGAAAGTAAGGAACTGACCGGGTTTGAAGCTTAATTGATCAGCATTCCTTAATTCCAGCTGGTAGGTTTTTGCCAGATGATTTTCTTCAATAACACCAACGATACAGAACTCCAAAAGCTTGCTCTTTTCCATTTCTAAAAGAACGGAAATTTTGGGACAAAGTTCATGACCTTAAACAATCCGGTCGAACTTATAAAAGGGTTTGATCCGGAAGTTTACAAATTGCCCCGAAGATTCCCCCGCTTCGACCGTGTTCTTATAATCTTGCCAGACTTTTCTTTTAACGTTAAAATAGTGATAGATTTTATCAGGACGGTAAGCTACTTCAAGGATCTCCTCCTTCACTGAATAATCCACATACAGGGTGGTTTGAGAAGCGGAAGTGATTATTTTCTGATCTGTATTTAATAGCCGTTCACCGGTCTCTGCTTTAGCCATGACCCCTGATCGCAGCAATCTTTGTTCCGTTTGCTACCCACATAAAAAAGAAAGCCCTTTCGGGCTTCTGTTTTTTTATTTAGATATATTTGAGCTTAAAACTCGGCGTTTTTCGGTGTTCTTGGGAAAGGTATCACGTCCCTGATATTGGTCATACCTGTTACAAATAATACTAATCGTTCAAAACCAAGTCCAAATCCCGCGTGAGGAGCAGAACCAAAACGGCGGGTATCAAGATACCAGCTCAGTTCTTCTGCAGGTATATGCATTTCCTCCATACGCTTCTCAAGAAGTTCTATCCGTTCTTCACGTTGTGACCCCCCTACGATCTCTCCTATACCAGGGAACAGGATGTCCATTGCTCTTACAGTTTTACGGCCTTCGCTGTCGACCTCGTTCTGGCGCATATAGAAGGCTTTGATTTCAGCAGGGTAATCAGTGAGGATAACAGGCTTTTTAAAATGCTTCTCCACAAGGTAGCGCTCGTGTTCCGACTGTAGATCAGCTCCCCATTCTTCGATCAGGTACTTGAACTGTTTTTTCTGGTTCGGCTTAGAGTTTCTCAGAATATTAATAGCTTCTGTATAAGTGATGCGTTCGAAGTCGTTTTCCAGACAGAAGTTTAGTTTGGCTAAAAGGTCTAATTCAGAACGCTCGTTCTGGGGTTTCTGTTTCTCTTCTTCCTGCAAGCGTCCTTTTAGGAATTCCAGCTCCTCACTGCAGTTGTCCAAAGCATACCTGATCACATATTTCAGTAAGCTTTCTGCCAAATCCATATTTTCCGCAAGTTCGTAGAAGGCCATTTCCGGCTCTATCATCCAAAATTCGGCAAGGTGACGTGTTGTATTCGAATTTTCAGCTCTGAAAGTAGGTCCAAAGGTGTAGATCTCGCCAAAGGCCATTGCCGCCAACTCGCCTTCCAATTGACCAGAAACAGTTAAATTTGTAGGCTTACCGAAGAAATCTTCTTTATAATTTACTGATCCATCTTCATTCCGAGGTACATTATCAAAATCAATAGTAGAAACGCGGAACATTTCTCCTGCCCCTTCAGCATCAGAGCCCGTGATAATGGGAGTATGCATATATACAAATCCTCTGTCGTTAAAGAATTTGTGCACGGCATAAGCTAAAGCGTGACGGACTTTGAAAACGGCATTGAAAGTGTTAGTACGAAAACGTAGATGCGCAATCTCTCTCAAGAATTCAAGGCTGTGCTTTTTAGGCTGAAGTGGGAACTTTTCAGGATCACTGTCTCCTAATATTTCAAGACTTTCTACCTGTACTTCCACTCGCTGTCCTTTTCCTAATGACTCAATTAGTTTTCCTGTTACAGAAACAGCAGCGCCGGTAGTAAGCCTTTTAAGAAGAGCTTCATCAGTAGTGGTAAAATCAACAACAGCCTGAATATTATTAATGGTAGAGCCGTCATTAATTGCCAGGAACTGATTATTTCTGAATGTTTTCACCCATCCTTTAACAGTAACAATTTCACCATAACTGGTTGAATTTAACAGATCTTTAATTTTAGTACGGCTCATGCGATTGATTTTTTAGCTCCGCAAAAATACAAATCCCTTTATCATTTAAAACTTTATAGTATTTCAAAGCATTATTTAAGGACTGATTTTATCCGAGAGGCAGTGTGGTTGTTCTTTCTGGCAATAATATTCTTTCTATAAAAGCGTTAATACCACTTACAGTGCAATATACCCTGCATAGTACCATTGAAAACAAACTTGGAGGAACCACTTTAGGACTCAAAAAAAACCAATCCTCATTTTGCTTGGTGTAGCATTTATCGGTGTTGGTCAAGTTTTAGGCCCTGTTCATGTAATAATTTTTCACAGTAATGAGGCTTTACATATATTTGAAGTGTCAAGAAAACAATAAAGGTTTTGACTGACATTCAACAAGATGAGTTGAAAACAAAAGATATTCTTAAACTTAAGCATTATTACTAATTCATTAGGCAACCTAAACCTTATCATTTTTAAACATCTACCTGTTTGAAAAACCTGAAATAGAAGACGTTAGATCACTAATCGGAATTCGGCAATTTGGTTATATTCCGCTTGGTCTTAAGTAATTTTTCATTGAGCTTTTGCGTGAAGTTTCCTTTATAGGAAGAACCTACTATGATTTTTTCATGCTCATTTAAAAAAATCTGATTTCCGTCTACTGCAGTGATCTTATTGATGTTAACAATGTAAGATTTGTGAACGCGAATAAATTTGTCAGCCGGAAGACTTTCTTCGATCTCCTTCATTGTAAGGTAGGTCAGGTGACTGCAATTCTCCATGATCAGCGAAATATAATTTTGAGACCCCTCGATATAAATGATATCGTCATATTTTACTTTCACTATTTTTTTCCCACTTGAATCCTTCTTTATAAAAAAGTGATCACTAACCTCTGTTAAGTTTCTAAGGCTCTTATCCAATTCTCTGAACCGGATCTTTTTAGACTTGATAACGGTTCTTAAAAAACTTGAATATTCGACAGGTTTTAGAAGGTAGTCGATGGCGTTCATTTCAAGGGCTTCAAATGCATTTGCAGGGGAATCCCCAGTGATAATAAGCGTGGAAATATTACTAAACTGGATAGTTTCCGTAAAATGGTCTTTAGCCAGACTGAAATCCATAAAGATAATATCCGGCTTAGTTATAACGAAAATATCAACCAGGTTCTTAGGGCTATTATAAGCCCCCACTAAAGTCATATGATCTACAAGTTCAATATAGCCCTTCAGTGTTGCTATACTAATATTGTTATCAATTATCGAACAAGTAAACATCTATTTAAACCTAAATAATCTGTGAGGAGGATAAGGCGCAAGTATGATTTAATTAAGCAAAAGTGTACCAAATGCTTATTACCTAATAGGAAATTCTTGAAAATGTTTTACGTTTAATCTTGCGCAAAAGTATTTAATGCTCTTCAGGATGAGACTTTCCGTTGTGACACGTGTTGCAACTAACTTCCATTGCCGCATGATTAAATACCTCCTTTTTCCCTCCAAAATATTTAAGATTGATCTTATTGGTCATTTTCATCATTTCGCGAGCCGACTGCTTCTCGGGCTTTTCGTCACTCGCAAAGTCAAGCTTATTAGAACCATCGGAGGCTTTAGCGTGGCAGAAATTACATTTAACACCTAATGCCTTATTGTAATGATGCATCACTTTGTCCATTTCATCGTGGCTTATTTTTTTAGGAAGCACCTTCAGGTTTTTGTATTGGGGCTCGTTGTCTTCAGGCATGGTGGCTGAGGTAACGAAGATTATCGTAGTAATAGAGGCAATAACAGCGAGAGTTCTAACTTTAAGCATAGTTGGTTTGTGTACGCTAAAAATAGGTAAATTGACAATTAAAAAACAATTAAAGTTTGATAGCCCTGAGCATTTCCCGTTTACCGGGGGCTCCTTTTGCTTTCTCAATTACAAAGCCCAATGCTTTCATAGATCTTTTGAGATTTCCTGTTATGGCATAGGTAACAAATACACCACCAGGCTTTAAAAATCGGCAGCAACTTTCTAATGCCTGATCCGACCACATCTCTGGCTGGTGAACAGCAGCAAATGCGTCAAAATAAAGCACATCGAAAAGGATGTCTGCAGAAAAATTATCAAGCCGGGTGTGGGCGATCTTTAGTTTGCAATGCGTGTTGCAGTCTTGTTCTTCGTTCAGGACCAAAGGATATTTATTCAAGAAGTTTTTCCATAATTCTTCGTTAACGTACTTATCATACCCGGTTTGACAGATCAAGTCGTGATTTAAAGGGTAAGCTTCAATCCCACAATAGTTTAGATTAAGGTTAGCACTTGTACAATATTCTGCAGTCAGAAGGAAATTAAGACCCGTACCGAAGCCTACTTCTAATATATTTACTGCTGTTGCTCCTGTTCTTTCCTGCCAAAACTGAAGTCCGGATTTCAGGAATACATGTTCGCTTTCCTGGAAGGCTCCATGTTTAGAATGGTAATGTTCTCCCACTGCTTCATTCCATATAGTTTTGGATCCGTCTGCTGTTTCAACTATTCTTAATTCGGGGCTTTCCATTTATTAAAATATTTCTTTGAAGGTCCAATAATAATTAAAATCATGTTTTTTAATTAAAGTTCTGTGTAATTTCGCGCCTATGTACCAGTTAATAAAGCCCATTCTTTTTCGTTTCGATCCAGAAAACATCCATCATTTTGTTACGGCGGCCCTAAAAACTGCCAATAAGATATGGGGTGTTAAATCAATCCAGCAAGGCCTTTTTCACCTTAACGATCCTGCGCTTGAAAAGGAAGTTTTCGGTTTGAAGTTCAAAAATCCGGTTGGTTTGGGAGCAGGTTTTGATAAAAATGCTTCGATGATTTCTGAACTGGCCAACTTCGGATTTGGATTTATAGAAATAGGCACAGTTACTCCGTTGCCACAACCTGGTAATGACAAACCCAGGATGTTCAGATTACCTAAAGACCAGGGGTTAATAAATCGAATGGGCTTTAATAACCAGGGCGTTGAGGTAGTTGTGCAGCGTTTGAAGCAACTCAAGAGGGACGGGTTGATCATCGGTGGAAATATTGGTAAAAATAAAGTAACACCTAACGAAGAAGCAGTTAATGATTATATTAAGTGTTTCGATGCTCTGTTTGATGTGGTAGATTACTTCGTGGTAAATGTTAGTTCTCCAAATACGCCGGGACTAAGAGAGCTTCAAGAGAAGGAGCCTTTGAAAAGGATCCTGAATACCCTCCAGCAGAGAAATTCTAAAAATGGCATTTCAAGACCTATTTTATTAAAGATTGCTCCTGATTTAACTAATGCTCAGTTGGATGATATTGTCGAGATAGTTTCTGAAACAGGTATCGCTGGTATCATCGCTACAAATACCACCCTTTCCCGAGAGGGTTTGCGTTCTGAAAATAGCTTAAAATCAGAGACAGGCGGACTTAGCGGAAAACCTTTAACCCAAAGGTCAACAGAAGTGATCCGTTATATATCTGAGAAATCTGGCAAGGCCTTTCCGATCATAGGAGTTGGGGGAATTCAGACTGCTGAAGACGCTATTGAAAAATTGGAAGCCGGGGCGGCACTAGTTCAGGTCTATACAGGTTTTATATATGAAGGGCCATCCATCGTAAAGAATATTAATAGAGGAATTTTAAAGAAGATAAAGAGTAAAGGCCTTTAAAGGCCTTTACTCTTTTCCCAATTTTTATATGGGTATTCTGTTAGTTGTGAGTTATAATACCGTACGTCGCCCGTTACATCTTCTATAACCCAATCGGGAAGGTTGTATTTTTCATCTTCGCTTTCCAGTTCTATCTCCGCTATGATTAGTCCCTCATTATCTCCCTGAAATTCATCTACTTCCCAAACTTTTCCTTCAAAAAGGATCTTATACCGGATTTTGGACAGTTCAGAGCTGCAAAAATGATCTAAAAGTTCCTTCGCATCTGCCTGAGGTATCTCGTACTCGTATTCAACTCGGGAAATTCCTTTTACAGAGCCCTTTATGGTGATGTAAGCATTGCTATTTGTCAGCCTTACTCTCACCGTTTTTGCAGGGTCCTTAAGAATGTAACCCTGTCTGTAAAAGTCGCCGGAGGGTTTCTCGTAATTAGCCCACTTATCTTTATTCAGCAGGTATTTGCGTTCAATTTCAAATTTCATACTAAGCTATCAATGAAAGACATCAAAATTAGTTTTTGAAATTGAATCGCCGGATCATTGTGATCAAATAGATGACATCAGTTAAGGAAGATCTCTTTATCAGGAAAATAGCAACGGTTCTCTCCTGCATAGTGTTCCTCATCTGGAATATTTAATTCAGGATAAGCCTTAAATATATAGGCTGCCATTTCTTGCCGAATGATCCTGTCGAGGTTCTTAATTGAATCTGCAGGAAGTAAGCCTTTGTTTGCCCTTACTGTATCCAGAAGGGTTCGAAATTGAATTATCACCAGGTCTCCTTTTAATTTCTCGAATAGATCATTTTTATTACTCATCATTTCCCTTTTCTATTTTGCTGTATACGATAGTGAGTGATATTAATGTTTCAGCCCTATATTGTTTTATTCTAATTGCTCGACCTGTTAAACTAAAGCCGGAATGCATATAACAATTCGGCTTATTTGGCATTATTATAGTTTAGAGGATAAGATCCATCTATTGCGTTTGCCATGAAAAAACGAATTTTTATTATCGAAAAGGACGATGACATCCTACAGGTAATTGAACACCTTTTCAGGGAGGAAGGATATGAAGTCTTTACTGCTAATTCAGAATTTGGTATCTTCGAAAAGATCAGGAACAGGCAGCCACATGCCATTTTGCTCGACGTAATAAGTACTACTCCCCAGGGAACAGAGCTGTGCCGCGCATTGAAATCTGAAGAAGGGATTAGCCAAATTCCGGTAATAGTTCTCTCAACCCATGTGAGAGCCGATGTGATGAAGGGGGATTGTGCCGAGGATGTTCTGTCAAAACCTTTCGACATCACTAAACTTGTGGAAATAGTTGAAGGGCAATTGATGGACTTCGTTAGATAGGCCCTGATCTGCCCGTAATTTAATCCGGTGTCATTCCCTTCTCTTAATTTCCGCATACTTAAAGGGCTGCATTTTGGGAGCCAACAGTAATTCAAAGGGAAACCAAAGCCTGAATATTAGCTCAATATTTCCTCGATAACTCCTCATTGAGTCCTCCTTTAATTTGTAAAAGGAGGACTCAATGAAGGAACAACCATTAAATAGTGGTTAATCATTTTCGTTTTGGTAAACATTTGAATACCCTTTAACCAAGGTTAGCCTGAAACTGTGGTTAGAATCTTTCAGTGCCTTCTTTTTTGAAATATTTATATCTTTTTGATTAAGATCATTTTTATTTAAAGAAATTATTCAAATCTTGTATTATGGGCAAAATTGACAAGAAAGGTATTATTCATGGAGGCGTAGATGACGTTTCTTATCGGAGTTACCGCGGCCAGCAGATTGTGCAAATGAAGGCCAGGAAGGTAAAACAGACCATTGCTACCAGGGAATCAGGACTGGAGTTCGGTATGTGTGCCAGTACTGCCCGGGTGATACGTGAAGCTTTTCACCGTACTTACAAGGGGGGATACGACGGTCCTATGATAAACCGCTTTAATTCTGTAGTTCAAAGTGCCGTACGAGCTTGTAGCACTAAGCCCAGATGTCATCGGAACCTGCATGATGCTGACTTGTCCTACATAAGAGGCTTCCAATTCAATAATAATTCTCCCTTAGATAAGGTGTTGAAAGCCAGGCCTGATGCTATTATGGAAACCGGTGTTGTAAGGGTTTTTCTGCCTGCCTTTTCCAGGGAGGATATAAAAGAAAAAGTAGCCAACTATTGCATCATCAGGTTGTTACTGGTTGCCTTTGATTTTAAGAAGAAGGTATACAGGTATCTGGATTGTAAAGAAATTAAAATTGACGATAATGGTTTTGATGGCGGGAACATTGAATTGGAAGGTCTTATTCCTCAGGGCAGCGTTGCGCTTTTAACCATGTCTGTTCATGCTTATGTTAATGATGTTTTTGATGGATCAAGGTCTATTAATTCAAAGGAATGGAGCCCCTCTGAAATCATTGGAGCATGGCATATGTCCGCTTCAGAAAAGCAGGAGCATTTGGACAGAAAGGATTTAAATGGCAATGGTTTTATTGTTGATGTAGATATTCCTTTTGTTATTACTGATCCATTGAAGAAGTTGAAGGAACTGTATAAAAAGAAATATAAGCCAGATCAGGCAAAAGCAGGTTCTTTAAAGGTTAAGAAGAAGGTCCCTGAGGATGAGTTCGAGTTGCCCAAGGGTGAAATTTCCTTTAGTTAAGAACATAAAAAAAGCCTCCGGGTAGGAAGCTCTTTTTATACTTGTAAATTCTATTAACCAAGATAGGATTTTAAGATTTTACTTCTTGAAGTGTGGCGAAGGCGTTGTAGTGCCTTGTCTTTGATCTGACGAACACGCTCTCTGGTCAAATTGAATTTCTCACCGATCTCTTCTAAGGAAAGAGGGTGGTTAGTTCCAAGACCGAAGAACAGCACGATGATCTCACGCTCACGTTCAGTAAGTGTTTGAAGAGAACGTTTAATCTCTTCAGATAATGATTCATTGATCAGGTTACTATCTGTATTTGGATCATCGTTTTCCAATACATCAAGAAGAGTATTCTCTTCTCCCTGAACAAAAGGTGCATCCATGGATACATGGCGACCAGAATTACTTAGAGTGTCAGAAATCTTGTCAACCGTTGTTTCAAGGATGTCTGCCAATTCTTCAGGAGAGGGTTCGCGCTCGTATTCTTGCTCCAGCTTTGAAAAAGCCTTGCTGATCTTACTTAACGAACCTACCTGGTTTAAAGGTAAGCGTACAATACGCGACTGTTCAGCGATCGCTTGCAGGATTGACTGACGGATCCACCAAACAGCGTAAGAAATAAATTTAAACCCTTTTGTTTCATCGAAACGTTTTGCGGCTTTAATCAAGCCAAGATTTCCTTCATTGATCAGGTCACCAAGTGTTAAACCCTGATTCTGGTATTGTTTTGCAACAGAAACAACGAAACGTAAGTTGGTTTTTGTTAAGCGTTCAAGTGCAGCTTGATCGCCTTCACGAATTTTTTGCGCCAGGATAACTTCTTCCTCGGCAGTGATCAAATCTACCTTACCAATCTCATGCAGATATTTATCGAGTGATTGAGACTCGCGATTGGTAATTGATTGTGTTATTTTGAGTTGTCTCATTAAAGTAGGATACCCCTTTCTTAAGCGTGTGCAAAGTTAAAAAAATTTACTGCTTTAACGTGATAGATTGAAAAAAGTTGTAATAAAAAAATTTCAATAATACAAACCTTATTTAACAATAATCATTCCATAGCACATTAAAATTCAAAATGTTAAGGTTTTTTACAATTCTATAACTCCCTTTTCTGTCGAGGGATAAAAAAGCAGGTTTGTCGGATTTAGAAGTTCTCTTTACAGTGATAGTTACTTCTGAAGGCAAGTGGAGCGCCTTTGTTGAACATTCGCTTAATGCTACTTGGGGAATTAACCTAAAGATCTGAAAGTCTAAAAATGTCGCCAGCCCTGAAACCTTTCTCAGTTTCGACGAGACTTATACATTCATTCAACGCATCATGCTCCAACAGCAGGATATAGTTGTTGTCAAAGGCTTCCTGAAGGAACTTCTTTTTCTCCTCCATAGCAGTTAGTGGGAATATATCATAACTAGCAACGTAGGGGACAGGCAGATGACCGAGGGTTGGGAAAAGGTCGGCTGCAAAGACTATTGTCTGGTTCTTGTATTTAATTAAAGGAAGCATCATAGCTTCCGTATGGCCATAAGTAAATCGAATTTGAAGATCATCACCAAAAGGAGAAAATTCCTCTTTGATGAACTTAAGCTGCCCGCTCTCCTGAAGAGGAAGGATATTCTCTTTCAAAAATGAAGCTTTTTCCCTGTCATTTGCATGAAGTGCCCAATCCCAATGTTTTTCATTACTCCAGTAAGTAGCATTCCTGAAGGTAGGTGTCAGATTGTCTTCATTTCTTTCCACTGCTCCTCCAACATGATCCAGATGAAGGTGAGTAAGGAAAACATCCGTTATGTCGTCTTTAGAAAGACCATGAGAATTAAGCGAACTATCCAGACTATAGCCACCATGCAGGTGATAATAGCTGAAGAACTTGTCACTTTGTTTATTGCCAATGCCTGTATCCACTAAAATTAGTCGGTCGCCGTCTTCGATGAGCAGTGACCGCATAGCAAGAGAACAAAGATTATTTTCGTCCGCAGGGTTAGTTTTTTGCCAGATGCTTTTAGGTACGACACCGAACATAGCCCCGCCGTCCAGCTTGAAATTTCCTGTTTCTATTGTAAAGAGCTGCATGCAGATTTAAGTATTACGATTTACGATTTGCGTGGCAAGTTCAAAATGCTAAGTTAAAGTATTCGTTCTTTTAAAAAATGATCTTCTACCAAGTTAAGCTTTGGCTGTTAGTTTTAACCCAAGAATAGAGGTGATTAAAAGGAACAAGAAAAACATTCTCCAGAAATCGGAAGGTTCTTTAAAAAGGGCAATGCCAACCAATGTTGAACCCGCAGCACCAATGCCTGTCCACACGGCATAAGCTGTACCAATAGGAAGGGTTTGAACTGCCTTATTAAGAAGAAGGAAGCTCAGGGTGATGCAAATGAAAAAGCCGGCTCCCCATTTCCAGTTAGTAAAGTTGTTGGAGAATTTCAGGCAGGTAGTAAAGCCCACCTCAAATAATCCACCAAGTATTAAATAGAACCATGCCATTTGATTTCGATTTATGATTTTAGATTTACAAATTAACAGGCGGAATTTGTATTGGTTGTTGAACTCTTTAATTTATATAGACGCCCAAATAAAAAGACCTGCTTCTCAGCAGGCCTTCCTATTTATTACCTAAGCTAAAAGCCTTTTAGCTTTTACTTTCTTATAAGTGAATCACTTCCCCATACGCATCTGCCGCTGCTTCCATTACAGCTTCACTCATGGTTGGGTGAGGGTGAACAGATTTAATGATCTCCATTCCTGTCGACTCTAATTTACGAGCAACAACAACCTCAGCGATCATCTCTGTAACTCCTGCACCGATCATGTGTGCTCCAAGGAATTCACCGTATTTTGCATCGAAGATAACTTTTACGAAACCGTCTTTAGTTCCAGCTGCACTTGCTTTACCTGACGCAGAGAATGGGAACTTACCAACTTTAACTTCATATCCGGCTTCCTTTGCAGCCTTTTCAGTGTAACCAACTGAAGCAATTTCAGGGATACAGTAGGTACAGCCGGGGATGTTGTTGTAGTTTAAAGGCTCTGGATGGTGACCAGCGATCTTCTCAACACAGATGATACCTTCAGCAGAAGCAACGTGTGCTAGAGCCTGACCTTTAACGATGTCTCCGATAGCGTAAACACCAGCAACGTTAGTTTTGTAGAAGTCGTCAACAATTACACGACCCTTGTCAAATTTAACACCAACTTCTTCAAGACCTAAATTTTCGATGTTTGGAGTGATACCAACAGCAGAAAGAACAATATCAGCTTCAAGGATCTCAACTCCTTTTTCAGTTTTAACCTGCGCTTTGCAACCAGCACCTGAAGTGTCGACAGACTCAACAGTAGCTTTAGTCATGATGTTGATACCAGCTTTTTTCAAGCTTCTTTCAAGGTGTTTTGAAACTTCCTCGTCTTCTACAGGAACGATGCGGTCCATAAACTCAACTACGGTAACTTTCGTACCCATTGCGTTGTAGAAGTAAGCGAACTCAATACCGATAGCACCAGAACCTACAACTACTAAGCTTTTAGGTTGCTCGGGAAGGTTCATTGCCTGACGGTAGCCAATGATCTTTTTACCGTCTTGTTTCAAATTAGGCAACTCTCTTGAGCGAGCACCAGTAGCAAGGATAGTATGTTTAGCCGTGTACTCTTTTGAAGTACCATCAGCAGCTTTAACGTCAATTTTTCCGCCTTTTTTGATTTTTGCGGTACCCATGATCACGTCGATCTTGTTTTTCTTCATCAGGAACTGAATACCTTTGCTCATTCCTTCAGCAACACCACGACTACGTTTAATTACAGCACCGAAGTCGGCCTCACCGCCCTGAACTTTGATTCCGTATTCCTCTGCATGTTGAAGGTATTCAAATACCTGTGCACTTTTTAAAAGGGCTTTGGTTGGAATACATCCCCAGTTAAGGCAGATACCGCCAAGTGATTCGCGCTCTATTACAGCTGTTTTTAAACCCAACTGTGCTCCGCGAATTGCAGCCACATAACCTCCGGGGCCGCTACCGATAACTATTAAGTCGTAATTCATTCTATAAATTATTTTTAATGTCTGAAGAACCACGCCGACTCAACGCCCATGCGGAAGTTCAGCAGGTTCCTATTTAATCGAAATTAACGGCGGCAAATCTACAAATTGTGAGGGTTTTACGAAAAAGAAATACTTTCCTTATTGTAAAGTTTCAAAAAAAGGAGCTTGATTAATTCAATTTCGTGAAAGCGAAAGCAATGCGCGAATCTTGTAAAGTAAATTTTCGTCATTTTTAAAAACTTGTTAAGGATATGGTTAATTTATTTGTAATTCTATATTAAATTAACGTAAATCTTTGTAAAACAGAAATAAAGGTTTGATCTTTGCGGCCATATTCACATTAATCAAATATCAGAGCATTTATGAGAAAGTATTTACTTTTTTCTCTCTTTTTGTTACTTGGTGTAAATTCTGTTTTTTCGCAGATTACAACTAGTACCTTAACAGGCTTAGTCAAAGACGAAAAGGGCGATCCTTTAGTTGGTGCGTCAGTAAAAGCTACCCACCTCCCGACAGGAACTGCTGTTGGTACAGCAGCAAGAGCAGATGGAAGATTTTTAATCGCTAATCTACGAGCAGGTGGCCCTTATACTATCGAGGTTGCCTTTATCGGATTTGCCCCAAAGAAGTTTCAAAATATTTATTTAAAACTAAGTGAGCCATTAGTCCTAAATGTTACCTTAAACGAGACAGGAACTCAGTTAAGTGAAGTTGTCATTTCAGCTAATGGAAATTCTATTTTAAACGCGGATCGTTCAGGATCAACTACAAACATTTCCAGACAGCAAATTCAGGCGTTGCCGACTATAACTCGTAGTGTAAATGATATAACCAGACTTACTCCACAGGCTGGAGGACCCAATGGATCGGTTGCTGGAGGCAGTTATCGCTCGAACAATTTTACCGTTGACGGAGCAAATTTCAATAACCAGTTTGGTATAGGTCAAAATGTTCCAGCGAGTGGTTCTCCAATCTCATTAGATGCCTTGGACGAAATTTCAATTAATGTTACACCTTACGATATCCGCCAAACAGGTTTTACAGGTGCAGCTATTAACGCTGTAACACGTTCAGGTACAAATAACTTCTCAGGTACAGCTTTTTACCTTGGAAGGGGAGATGAGCAACAAGGAGGTAAAGTAAACGGCAGCCGTATTGCCAAACAAAATTATGAACAAACTCAATATGGGTTCAGTATAGGGGGGCCTATTTTGAAAAATAAACTTTTCTTTTTTGTTAATGCCGAGTTTAACGATATAACTCAGCCTGGTCCTAATAAGATTGCTGCAACTCCAGAGGTTCCGTTTGGCCCGACTAATACCAATGTTGCAAGACCTACAGCTGTTTTTCTTGATGAAGTTCGGTCTTATCTAATAAATAACTATCAATACGATCCGGGAGCTTACCAAGGGTATCAGAACGAAAGTAATAATGATAAGTTCTTAGCAAGGCTGGATTGGAATATCGCTCCTAATCACAGATTTAACATTAGATACAATCAGGTTGAAAGTAAAACTCCGAGACCGCTAAGTAGTTCAACAACAAATTCCGGTGTTACTTACGGGTCAGCTGTAAATCGATTAAGTAATCAAGCGTTACATTTTGCGAATTCTGCCTATTTTCAGGAAGAAAATTTATACTCTGTTTCTGGCGAGTTAAACTCATCTTTATTTGCTGGACGTGTGACTAACACTCTTCGGGGAACCTGGACCCATCAAAATGATCCTAGAAGTTCTGGTGGAGGTGTTTTTCCTTTAGTTGATATTTTAAGTGCAGGAAATCCTATTACAACATTTGGATACGAACCGTTTACTTACGGAAATCTAAGGGATGTGCAAACCTACTCTGTTAATGACGATTTAAGTATGGTTCTTGGGAAGCATAGCTTGTTAGGAGGATTCCAGGCCGAGTTTAGTAAGACAAAGAACGGTTTTCAACGTTATGCAACGGGCTTTTACACCTTCGCGTCATGGGAGGACTTCAAGAATGGCGCAGATCCTACTAACTATGCATTAACTTATTCCTTAACCCCTGATGGTTCTCAAGCATTCCCAACCTTCAAGTTTGCCCAATATTCATTTTATGTTCAAGACCAGTACTCGGTTAATGAAAGGTTGAAATTAACAGGAGGTATTCGCCTAGAGTTACCAACTTATCCGGATGTGGAAGAAATGAAGACACATCCTCTTGTTGCTGGCTTGACCTATGCAAATGACGAGAAAATAAACACGGGATCAATGCCTAAGACTTCTTTAATGTTCTCTCCAAGAATTGGTTTCAATTGGGATATCAAAGGAGACAGAAGCCTACAGTTAAGAGGTGGTTCAGGTATATTCACAGGTCGTATACCTTATGTTTGGATTGTATCTCAATCGGGGGACTCGGGCATGTTGCAGTACCTTCAGACATATTCAACACCTCAAGATATTGCTGCAGCAGGCATCAAATTTAGTCCTGATGTGACGAAGTACATTCCGGTAAACAAGGCTGCTGCCGGCACAACTATTCCGAGTAGTATCAGTGCAATGGCAAAGGATTTGAAATTCCCGCAAAGTTGGAAATCTAGTCTTGCATTAGATTTTAAGCTCCCTTTCGGGGTGGTAGGAACTGTTGAAGGTATTTACCAAAAGGATTTGAATGCAGTTTATGCAAGGAATGCTAACCTAGTTGATCCAACCGCTATGGCTATAACAGGTTATCCTGATAACAGAGAGATTTACCCAAGTGGAGCGGCTAGATATATTAATAGGCTAGATGCTCAGGGAAGGCTAACTGCCAGCGGAACCGGAAGTGCCGACGCGATTGTTATGGATAATAAAAAGGGCGGACACTATTGGTCTGTTACAGGACAGTTGAATAAGCAGTTTTCAAAAGGCTTGTCTGCTACCGCTGCCTATACTCATAGCGAGGCAAAAAATTATGGTGATTTAGGAGGCGATCAAATTGCGAATTTATGGTCCTACCCATACATCATTGGAAATTCGAACAATCCTACCCTAAGTTATACAAGTAACGTTATTCCTGACCGGGTAATTGCGTCTGTTACATACCGTAAGGAGTTTTTAAGGCATTTGGCTACAAGCTTCTCCTTATTTTATGAGGGTTCAATACAGGGCCGTTATTCTTATTATTACTCTTCTGATTTCAATAGAGATAACCAAACTAATGACTTGATTTACGTGCCGAACGACCCTTCTGAAATAACATTTGCAAATATTCCTGCAAATACCAATGGTTATAGTAAGGCTTACACCCCTCAGGAGCAAAGCGATATCTTTTTTGCTTATATCGAACAAGACGATTACTTGAAGACTAGAAAAGGTAAATACGCTGAGAGAAATGGAGCTAAACTTCCATGGAGAAATCAGGTTGACGTACGTTTTGCTCAAGATCTATTTGCAAATGTTGGTAAATCAAAAAATTCACTTCAATTTACAATCGATATTTTCAACTTCGGAAATCTCCTAAACAGTAAATGGGGTAATGTTGATTTCGTTAACAATCAAGCTATTTTAGTGCCTCAGAATGTTTCCTCACTTTCACCAACCGGCTCAGTTAAGCCTACTTTCAGGTTGGCTAATGCCCAGGGTGATATTGTTAGAAATACTTATAGTACAAATCAAACAATCTCCTCAACCTATTATCTTCAAATGGGTTTGAGATACAGATTTAATTAAGAAAACGCTCTGTCAACTTCAAAGAGCCAATCATATTTAAAAAATAAAAGAGGATGTCCTACAACGGGACATCCTCTTTTATTTTGGTCTGATTTATGAGAAACTTATACTTTTAGAACTTATACAATCTATGAAAGTCTATTTCCTTTCAGGCCTGGGAGCCGACAGAAGGGCATTTCAAAATGTCCGGCTACCAAAAGGTTATGAGATGGTACATTTGGATTGGATCGATCATTTCGAGGAAGAGTCGCTGGAATCGTATGCGAGACGAATGGCTGCAGAGATCGATGCCGAACAGCCCTTTATGCTCGCAGGTCTTTCTTTTGGCGGAATTGTCGCCATCGAGATTTCAAAGTTCCTTCCTCCTCAGAAACTCATTCTTATTTCTACTGTAGCTATCTATAAAAATTTACCTTTCGCATACAGGCTGGCCGGTGATCTGAAATTATATAAGATCCTGCCTGAGAGGAAATCTTCCCTTATCAAGCCTTTTCTTTATTGGTTTTTCGGTCCCCTTGACAAACCAGGTAGGAAGCTGATTGATGCTTTTTTTGAACAAACTCAACCAAAACACATCAATTGGGCGCTCGGACGTATAAGTATGTGGAGGAATACCGAGATCTCAGTTCCTTATATTCATTTACATGGAAAGAGAGACAGAGCATTCCCCTTACGGCTTATAAAGGCAGATTATGTGATAAACGGAGGGCACCTCTGTGTTTTTATGAACGCAGCAGAAATAAACGATGTTCTAAGTAAGGTTTTACAATGATCGGTAGCGTAAAAAAATAAACCTCTTATTTTAGCGATATGAAAACGACGAATTATTATAACACATTTATAGAGGTTGCGGAGGATTGCCCTGCAACAAAAGGCGAAGTGCCGGCTGTAAAGGCTGAAAATAAAACAGTCGCATCCATTCAATACGAGCTTCTGATGAATAAGCCGTATGAGTATACTTCTGATGATATTCTTTTCGCCGTCTATGCCAGTAAGAACAATATGACGGAGCAGGAGAAGCAGGTGGAAAGGGAGAAGTTTTTTTCGAAATCGCAGGCCTGCCTTCGAGCTTCCGCTTTACCAAAAAGGTATGGCTGGGGAATACATTTTAATAGCGAAGGGAAGATCGGACTATATGGATTCAATTCAGATGAATATAAAAAATTTCTGGAAGATGATTCGGTCAAACATTTGAAGGCAATGCGTTCAAGTAGAGTGAAGTAGTGATTATGACAGAGTTTGCAGAACAAAAGCTATTAAGCAAGAATATTAATCCGACAGCAATGAGGCTGCTCGTTGTGGATTATTTGCTTGGAGGAAAAACAGCTCTTAGCCTGACAGATATCGAAAAGGGCCTTTATCCCTCAGATCGTACCACCATTTACCGCACCCTTAAGACGTTTGTGGAGCACGGATTAATCCATTCCATTGATGATGGAACAGGCACTCCTAAATATGCTTTATGCTCAGACCAATGTGATGAAACAGGACATCACGATCTCCATGTTCATTTTTATTGTACTACCTGCAAGGTGACGCATTGTCTGCCTAAGACAAAGATTCCTATGGTAAGCTTACCAGGAGAGTACGCATCTGAAGAAGTAAATCTTGTGATCAAAGGCTTATGCGATAAATGCAATAGGCATTAATGCAATACCATTGCACTGGCCATTCTCCTTACTTTGTGATATGGCACATTCTCATCATTCCGACTGTTGTGGTCACGAAACTGTCCCTCCACAGGCAGTAGTTTTTAAAGCAGATGAAAGTAGCTGGCGCGCCCACCTTAACCTGATTTCAGCTTTTGCTATACTGCTTATCATGTTAGTACTGCTTTATGGTTTTAATATACAATTTCCTAATCCTATCAACCTGACAGTTTATAGCCTTGCCTGGCTTTTGGCCGGTTGGCAGGTAGCTAAAATGGCATTCAGGAAAGTAAAGCATGGAGACGTGTTCAATGAATTTGTTCTAATGGTTGTTGCTACTACTGGTGCGTTTCTACTTGGAGAATATAGCGAAGGAGTTGCGGTGATGGTTTTTTATTCCATAGGGGAATGGTTTCAGGATGCTGCAGTCAGTCGGGCAAAGCGGAATATCAAAAGTCTGATGGATGTTCGCCCTGATCATGTTACCGTCTTTAGGGATGGGAGTTCAGAAACAGTGCCTTCATCCACGGTAAAATTAAACGAGATAATACAAGTTAAACCTGGAGAAAAGGTAGGATTGGATGGAGAGCTTCTTACCGAATCAGCTTCGTTTAATTCGGCAGCGTTGACTGGAGAAAGCCAGCCGGACACAAAACTCAAGGGTCAGCAGGTGCTTGCTGGCATGATTAATTTAAACACACCTGTCGATCTGAAAGTAAATGCTCTTTTTAAAGATAGTCGCTTAAGCAGAATTCTCGAGATGGTGCAGGATGCCACCTCCAGAAAGTCCCGCACCCAGTTATTTATCTCCCGCTTTGCCAAGGTATATACACCTGTGGTATTCTTTTTAGCTTTTGCACTCTGTACACTTCCTTATTTTTTTGTTGCCGATTATAATTTCAACACCTGGTTCTATAGATCCCTTGTTTTCCTGGTGATCAGTTGTCCTTGTGCATTGGTGGTCTCCATACCTTTAGGTTATTTTGGAGGCATTGGCCTTGCTTCAAGAAATGGTATTTTGTTTAAAGGTGGGAATTTTCTGGATGTTATTGCGAAAACAGATGTAGTAGTAATGGATAAGACTGGCACGCTTACTCAAGGCGTCTTTAAGGTGCTTAGCATGGAAGCGGATGGTTTAAGTCGTGATACTCTATTATATTTTGCAGGAACACTGGAAAGTCAATCAGGTCATCCGATAGCGCGAGCAATAACAGATTATTACGGGAAACCTGAAAAAGGAAAAGTTCTCAATGCAGAAGAACTACCAGGAATGGGAATGAGAGGGCGAATTGATGATCAGCTGGTATTGATTGGAAATTACCGCCTTTTTGAAAAGTACGGGATCTCTTATCCAGATCATCTGAATCAGATTGCGGAAACAGTTATCCTGGTTTCTGTTAATAATAGATACGCAGGTAATTTCAGGATAGGTGATGAGTTAAAGGCTGACGCAAAAAGAGCTGTTAACGATCTGATGAAATCGGGATTAAAAGTAGTGATGTTATCGGGCGATAAGCAGAAAGTCGTATCTTCTGTTGCCCTGAAATTGGGTATCGAGGAAGCCTATGGAGACCTGATGCCTGAAGATAAGGTAAAGAATTTGCAGCAATTAAAGGAGAAATATGGAGTTGTCGCATTTGTGGGAGATGGGATAAATGACGCACCAGTATTAGCCATTGCAGATGCCGGAATAGCAATGGGAGGGCTAGGGACCGATGCGGCTATAGAAACAGCCGATGTTGTTATTCAAAACGATCAGCCTTCAAAAATTCTAACCTCTATTCGTGCTGGTAAAATTACACGATCTGTTGTCTGGCAAAATATTGCGCTCGCTATGGGGGTAAAAATTCTGGTGCTGATCTGGGGTGCAGGAGGTATGGCAAATTTATGGGAGGCTGTAATTGCCGATGTTGGTGTGGCTTTGTTAGCTATCCTTAATGCTGTCAGGATCCAAAGGGTCTCTTTAGGTTAATGTAATTTACAGGTTTTTGTAAGATTGAAGAAATTTCTCGTACTCCGGTTTTTTTCAGTTAAAAAACCTTATGTTCGTAAGGTCTAATCACAATTCCGAACATTTTGTGAACAGCTGAGTTTAACTAAGTTGATCAATATTCCTTGGAAAGTACGAGCTACATAGCAGATGTGAACTTTGATAATCTCTTTTATCAAAGCCCTCAGCCTATGCTGATTTTTGACATTGACACTTATCTGATATTGGAAGTCAATGCCGCCGCTATAGCACATTATGGCTATAGTCGCGAAGAATTTCTGTCGCTAAGCACAAGAGATCTACGGGTATCTGAAGAACGTGTCCTTTTTGATAACCTTAAAAGCCGGTTTAAAGCAAGTGATAACGTTTTTGCAGAAGGCCAACATTTATTACGTTCCGGGAAGGTAATAAACGTACAGATCGTTTCTTACATCGTTGAGTTTAAACAAAAGAAGTGCCGCTTAGCTCATATCCATGATGTTAGCTCGGTGGTGAGGCAAGCCCGGAACTTCGAGATACTTGTTTCAATTGGAGCTCTATCTCCCAGGATCTTGATCTTCAATCTATTATTCAGAAAGTAACGGACGCTTCTCTGCAACTGAGTGGAGCGGATTTCGGGATCTTATTTTATGATCTTCCAGCAAGATCTATCCAACGCGAGCATCTCTTTGCATTGTCTACAAATTCTTCTGATGTTCAGGATCACCTGGAAGACATAACGGGATTTCAAACCCTGATAACAGACCAGGTGATAAGGTTAACTACTCGTCAAGAACTAACTAAGTATAATTCAAAGATATTTGGCGACGGTAATGCAGCACGCTCAGAGGGCTGGATTGTGCAAAGCTTTATGTCTGTGCCAATCACTTCAAAATCAGGGGAAACCATCGGTTGTTTGATGTTGGGGCATGGACAAGAGGGTATATTTACAAAAGAAGCCGAAGAAATGGTCCTTGGTGTTGTTAGTCAGGCAACCGTTGCATTAGATAATGCCATGTTGTTTGAGAAACTCGTTTCAGCTAACGAGGAAAAGGAGAGGCTGCTTGAGAAGGCGACGGAACAGAACTTCAGGAAGGATGAATTTTTGAGTATTGCCAGTCATGAACTCAAAACGCCGGTCACCAGCATGAAGGGATATCTCCAGATCCTTGAGAAGCAGGTTTCTAAAGAAGGGAATGGAGGATATCTCCCACTGATACAGAAAGCTAATAAACAGGTGAATAAAGTAATTCATCTTGTGAATGACCTTCTTAATTTATCGAAGTTAGAGGCGGGTAAATTACAATATAATTTCTCTGATTTTAAAATTTCTGAGGTGCTCGCTGACTGTATCGCTAATATTAAAAATGCCGAATACAAGCATAACATTCGGGTATTTGGAGATCAGAACTCTGTGATCAGGGGAGACAGGAACAGGATAGAGCAGGTGATTATTAACCTCATTGATAATGCAATTAAATATTCTCCTGATGCTACTGAGGTATTGATAGGACTTTCTGAGGACAGGGGATATTTCAAACTGGAGGTCAGGGATTTTGGCCCTGGAATACCCGAAGAAAAGTTGCAACTGATATTTGAGCGCTATTACAGGGGAGAGGAAAATTCCTATAAGACCTCAGGACTAGGCCTTGGACTTTATATTTCCGGTGAGATAATAAAACGGCATCAGGGCCGCATGGGGGTAGAGAGTGAACAGGGAAAAGGTTCTACTTTCTGGTTCGTAATACCCCTGGATCAGGACCCGGAATAATGTTTATAAAAAGGTTTTTTAAGTCAATTCATCCGGACAGCACGACGGTTGTATTTATTCCGGTAATCAATAGGGGAAAGGCCGGTAATCTTTTTAAAGGTGTTACGGAACGCTTTGATATCCGTATAACCCACATTAAACATTACTTCATTCACATGTAGTCCTGAAGTTTCAAGACTTTTTTTAGCAGCTTCAATACGAACACGCTGAATATATTCAAGAATAGAGTTTGATGTTGCTTTTTTGAACCTTCGTTCAAAGTTTCGGCGACTAATTGCTACCATCCCTGCCAACTGATCAACGGAAAGCTTTTCCTGCAAGTTCGTTTCAATGAATTCCTGCACTTTGCCAATTGGCCCGTCATCGTGTTCTTTTTGTGCGTTGAAAATCATGAACGGTGACTGGCTATTACGGTCAATATCGATCATAAAAGTTTTTGCTGCAAGGATAGCAGTGTCTCTTCCAGCATACTTTTCCACCAGGTAAATGATCAGATTCTGAAAGGATAGCGCCCCCCCGCTAGTATAAATTCCACCCTCGTCCGTAATTATCTTATCGGGAAGAAGCTCTATCTCAGGGAAAAGAGCCTTGAACTGGGAGGCGGCGCTCCAATGAGTTGTGCACTTCCTGCCATTTAAAAGGCCTGTAGACGCAAGTAGAAATGAGCCAATACAAAAACTAGCAATTTCAGCTCCATTTTTATATTGTTTAAGTATCCATTCGCCAAGCACCTTATTCATTTCGATACCCCTTTCAACACTTTCCTGAATAGCTGGAATGATCACCAGGTCGGTATGCTTCAAGTCATCAATTACAATGTCAGGATAAACACGAAAAAGGCCTTTCTTTACCTGGGCTTCCCTGTGTAGTCCAACAAGCTGTACCTGAAATAGCTCGGGCCGTTCCAGGCGATTCAAAAGATCGTTAAGGGAAGAAAAGATCTGATGCGTAGCTTCTATATGCGTAATGCTGCAATCACCTTCAGGGATAAGGATACTGATATGTTTTAAACGGCCCATGGTTAGAGGTATTGAAACTTCTAAGATATAAATCCTTCTGATATTAGAGCGAAGTTTAAATACATGGCAAGGCGTATAGCTTGAGACGGATCGATTTAAAATTTAGCAAAACAAATTCATTACAACCGCCTTGTTATTTTTACACTAATAATTGATCTTATGCATTTACCTGAAGAGAATAAACCCGTAAATTCCGAGAATGATGAAAAGCATCCTGGAAATGACATAGAGACTGTTACACCGGAAGATGACAATTTGCATCCAGTTCCGGATGAGAGTGAGGACGGAAAAAAAGAAGATAACCAGGGCTAACCTAAGCACCGGATAAACTAGAAAGGCCACTCCTCAAAGTGACCTTCCTGGTTTTATCAATTAAATACGTTCTGCGTTGTAACCAACTCCTTTCAGTGCCTCTACAATCTCTTCTGCTTTCGTATCGCTTTCGACAACAAGCGTTTTATCAGGATCCTGAAGATCAACTTTCCATTTGTCAGTCCCAGCTTTTTCATTCAAAACCGGTGTTACTGTGCTGATACAACCCATGCATTTGATATTTGTCTTGAATTTTAGTGTTTCCATTTTTGTTCTCTTTTAAGTTTTGCCGTCCGGCTATATTTTGAATAGATTCTAATTTTTGAGTTTGAGCTTATACTAAAGCTGTGCTGCCTTAAGTCTTAAGCTGTTGCTTACAACAGATACGGAACTAAGTGCCATCGCCGCCCCTGCTAGCATCGGATCGAGAAGGAACCCATTGAAAGCGTAAAGTGCTCCTGCTGCTACAGGTATCCCTATCACGTTATATATAAATGCCCAAAAAAGGTTCTGCCTGATAGTAGCGACAGTTTTCCTGGATAATTTCAGAGCTTTAGGAATAGATTGAAGGTCGGAAGTTATCAGAGTCATTTTTGCTACGTCCATAGCAATATCAGAGCCTTTACCCATCGCTATACTTACATCGGCCTGCGCTAACGCTTGAGAATCATTTATGCCATCACCAACCATGGCAACTACCTTGCCCTTTTCCTGAAGTTTTTTAACATAATCAGCCTTTTGAGAGGGAAGTACTTCTGCGTGGAATTCGTTAAGTCCTGCTTGTTTCGCAATTGCGGCTGCCGTCTGTGCGTTGTCTCCAGTCAACATCAGCACCTCAATATTCATTTTTTGCAGTGCCTGAATTGCTGCTTTAGAGCTGGTTTTTATTTTATCCGCAATAGCTATTACTGCAAGGACTCCTTTACTGCTGGCAAAGAATATCACCGTGTTGGCTTGTTCTTGCAGGTCTTCAGCATATTTGTTTAGTATAGGGTCAATCATCAGGTTGTTTTCTTCAATCAACTTTCTGTTTCCGGCAAAGTACTCACCTGTTCCCGTTATACCCTTAACCCCCCTGGCCGTAATACTTTCAAAAAACTTTAACTCGGTGCTGTTAACACCTTCCTCTTTCAGGTTTTTAACTACAGCTTCTGCAAGAGGATGTTCTGAATATACTTCCAAACTGTAAAGAATGCTTTTAAGCGAAGCAAGATCTGAGATACCTTCGGCCCAGGTTATAGCATTGACCTCAGGTTTTCCTTCTGTTATCGTTCCTGTTTTGTCAAGAATAACGGTATTTACCTTGTGCGCCAGTTCCAGACTCTCTGCGTCTTTTATCAGAATATTATTCTCAGCGCCTTTGCCAATACCTACCATAATAGCGGTAGGAGTGGCCAGACCGAGTGCACAGGGACAAGCAATTACCAGTACTGTAACGGAGGTAAGTAAAGCGTGTGTAAAAGCGTTTTCGCCACCTAAAAACATCCAGGTGATAAATGTAAGGATGGAGATAACAATAACAGTTGGTACAAAAATGCCCGCGACTTTATCTACCAGCTTTTGTACCGGTGCTTTACTTCCCTGGGCTTCCTGAACCATTTTTATAATATGGGCAAGCAAAGTTTCGCTTCCTACTTTTTCGGCCTTGAACTGCAAACTCCCTTTTTGATTTACGGTGCCTGCAAATACCTTATCTGCTTTCAGCTTTAAAACCGGTACAGGTTCCCCGGTAATCATACTTTCGTCAATGTAAGTAGTACCGGATACTACTATTCCATCTACTGGAACCTTTTCTCCGGGACGAAGGATTATGATATTTCCTGCCACTACAGACCCGGTTGGAATTTCTTCTTCCAGACCATTTACTAAGACCTTTACGGTTTTAGGTTGAAGCCCCATTAGTTTCTTTATCGCCGATGATGTGTTGGATTTTGCCCTGTCTTCTAAAAGTTTACCGAGACTGATAAAGACAATGATCACTGAGGCTGCTTCAAAGTAAACATGAGCATGATGCCCTTTGCTATGCCAAAACTCCGGGTGTAGGGTATTAAATGCGCTGAAGATAAAAGCAATACCTGTGCTCAGAGCCACAAGGGTATCCATGTTGGCTTTTCCATGACTGGCCTGTTTCCATGCGTTTATGAAAAAGTTCCTCCCAAACCAGAAAAGAACCGGTATGGTCAGAAGAAGGGATATCCATGGTGTATAGGGGAAATTCATAAAGAACATTCCCAGGATCACTACCGGAACGGAAAGAGCAGCTGCCCAAATAGTACGCCTCTGGGATTCCTGATAGTTCCTTAGTTGGATCTCTTCTTGCTTTGCGGAGGGATCTTCCTCGTCGATGATTAAATCATAGCCCACCGACTGAAGCGACTTTTGAAGCTCGGCCAGATTGGTTTCTTCCTCATTATACTCAGCCCAGGCAGTTTGGGTAGCAAAGTTCACACCGGCGTCAGACACACCTTTAGAAGATTTAAGCATAGATTCTACGCTCACAGCACAGCCCGCACACGTCATCCCGGTTACCGGAAAATTTTTGCGCGTTCCTTTATGTGTTAAAGTTTCACTTGCCATACTCTTAAATTTTATAATACAAAAGTACTTCCAATTGCCGATCCACTCTTTACACTATTTTATGGTTAATGTATAAGATTTTGGCCTGGAGCCTGGCGAGCAGAATGAGTAATTGAAGTAAAAAAATACTTATTAGTCTTTTTTATAATCTTAATGTCATTCTTGATTATTCTTTCTTAGAAGCTTTCTAAATAAAATAATAAAAGATAACTTTGTCTTTAATTAATAACAACAAAATGGAAACAGCAGATATCCTTAATGTAACGGTAATAGAGCCAAGATTAAAACATCCTACAATTTTTGATAAGTTCGATTCTATGAATCCCGGTCAAGGCTTCATTATTCATAACGATCATGATCCAAAACCTTTATACTACCAGCTACTGGCAGAAAGGGGACAAATATTTAATTGGGAATACCTGGCTAATGGTCCTGAAGTATGGCAGGTGCGCATAACAAAAAGACAGGATGGAGAGGATGAAATTACAGTTGGAGAACTGGTTGCGAAAGATTTCCGCAAAGCCCAGGTATTTAAAAAGCTCGGAATTGATTTCTGCTGTGGTGGAAAAAAAACCTTGTCTGAAGTTTGTGACAAGAAAGGAATTGATATTCATAAAGTAGAAGCAGAGCTCGCTGCAATTGACAAGCAGGGACAAGCCTCAGGTCAGAATTTTCAAAGCTGGGAACTTGATTTCCTGAGTGATTACGTTATTAATACTCACCATAATTACGTTCGTGAAAGCATCCCATTTTTAACTGAGATCTCTCAGAAAGTGGCCCGGGTTCATGGCGATCGTCATCCTGAATTGATTAAAGTTGCCGAGGTGTTTGCAGGTATAGCACATGACCTCAGCATGCACTTAATGAAGGAAGAAAATATACTGTTCCCATACATAAAGGAGATGGTTTTAGCTAAGAAAACAGGGCAGCCTTTACCTGAATCTCATTTTGGACAGGTAGCCAATCCGATAAATGTAATGGAAATGGAGCATGAAGGCGCAGGAGAAGACTTGTCTGAAATTCGTCAGCTTACCAATGATTATGAGCTTCCTGCAGATGCTTGTACTTCTTACAGGATACTTTTCCAAAAGCTTGAAGAATTTGAGAATGATCTGTTTCAACACGTTCATTTGGAGAATAATATTTTGTTTCCTAAGTCTCTTGAATTAGAAAAGAGTTTGAAAAATTAGTGTGAATGCCGGGCAGATCCTCCCATGTCTGTCCCGGCTTAATAAAAGGTTATGAAGAGGAATGTTAACTTACAGGAGCTGTCACGCGATCATCACCATGGTCTGCTCCTAAGCTGGAAGATTAGGGAAGGCATTAAGAGGAATAGGGCGGAAGGAGTAATTAAAGAGTATGTAACGTATTTTTTTGAGAAAGCTCTGTTGCCCCATTTCAGGGAAGAGGAAGTATTGATCCTTGGCTATTTAAGCGATACTGATAGGTTAAAAATACAAACCCTTCAGGAGCACCAGGAGATTGAGCAGCTAGTAAAAGGTTTGAATGAATCGGATAATACTCGGGCCAGCTTGCTCGAAATTGGAAGGCTTCTGGAGTGCCATATACGATTTGAGGAAAGGACCCTTTTTCCTTATATCGAGCAGTTGCTGAACGAATCTGAGCTGGCTGAGATCGGAGAAGCGATAAATGAGGACCATTCCATATTTACAGATAATTACCCTTATCAATTCTGGAAGTATGACGATTAATAGCCAAACAACAATTAAGGCCTTGCTGGATGTGAAACAGGAGGAGGTGATTCAGGCACTCGAAAAATTGAACAGAAATTTCCGACGGCTTCGAAATCCTGCTTTAAGGAAATTACTGGCTAAAAGAGTATCGATATCAGATGCGTGCAGGATTGCAAATTGTAGGGAAGAAGACTTTTTAAAGGCAATGAACGAGATTGGATTCAGATTGAATGAAGATGGGCTAGGTATATTGACGAAGGCAGGGGATATATTTGAGTTACCTGCTAACGATAGGGTAGTGGAGTTGGATGTAAGACCGGTAATATCAGCAAATCAAGACCCTCTTAAGCTTATCCTTGACCATGTTAACAAGCTTAAAGAAGATGAGTGTCTTAAGCTCGTCAACAGCTTTGAACCCATCCCTTTGATCACACTCCTTGGTAAAAAGGGATATAAAAGCCACGTTGAACGTGTTTCAGAAAATGTAATTCTAACTTATTTCTGGAAATCTGAAGATAAAGCAAAAGAAGGAAAAAGAACAGAGGAAAGTTGCTTGTTGGGTTCATTTATTTCATTTGATAATCTGCTTGCACGGTACCGCGGTAAACTAAAAGAGATTGATGTAACCCACTTAGAGATGCCGGGACCCATGGTTACTATTTTGGAGAACCTGGAGAGCCTTAATCCTGACGAGGCACTTTTCGTTCATCATAAAAAAGTGCCGGTATATTTAATACCTCATTTGCATGACAAAGGTTATGAATACCTTATCCAGGAAGAGGATAATGCAAAGATTTCACTTCTGATCTACAAGCCATGAAGGTGATCAATAAGCAATCGGAGGCTTTGTACAAGATCGTGGTAGGGCATTATTTGTTTTCTGCGCTTTGCTTCGTGATCCTGACAATGATGCTTTTCCATTCGGTCGCTGAACTCTCCGGGCACTATTTTAATCCCAGGATCCTGGCTATTACCCATATGGCCGCCCTTGGCTGGGGTACTACTATCGTTTTTGGAGCATCTTACCAGCTAATTCCGGTTATTTTTGAAAAGGACCTGTACAGTTATAGGCTTCCTTGGGTTAGCTTCATAACTTTCATTGCTGGCTTAACTCTTCTTGTATGCTCTTTCTGGCAATTTGATTCGGGACTCTGTATGCAGCTTGGAGGCCTGCTTTTACTTATTTCCATAGTTTTGTTTGCCCTGATTGTTTTCCTGACAGCCAGAACAAACAAAAAGGAAGCAAGTATACAGCAGGAATTTATGGTGACTTCAACCCTTTGGTTGGCAGGCACAGCGTTGTTAGGAGTATTGCTGGTGTTTAATTTCCGGTTTGCCTTTCTTCCAAAAGATCATTTGCATTTCCTGAAACTACATGCTCATATGGGGATTGCTGGTTGGTTTTTGTTGTTAATAATAGGGGTGAGCTCAAAACTTATCCCTATGTTTTTAGTATCGAGGAAGACTAACGATAAACTCTTAAATTGGTGCTATTACCTCATCAACGGCGCCCTTATTGCATTTCTGATAGACACTTATATTAATGGAATAAACACGAAGACTTATTTTATTTCAATGGTGCTTGTTTCTGGTATCCTTATTTATCTTAGGTATGTTTCGGACTGCTTTAGATCAAGGATCAAGAAACAGATAGAACTTCCCATCACCAACACCATTATATCTTTTGTGCTGATGCTTGCCGGAGTATTTGTTCTGCCCCTGATCATTTATTATCAGCTGAAGCAGGACCCTCAAACAGTACATTATACTACCCTTTATGGATCCTTACTTTTCATGGGTTGGTTAAGTGCTCTTATCCTTGGGCAAGCATTTAAAACACTACCATTCATTGTGTGGGCCCGAAAATATGAGCACTTAGCCGGGAAGTCCAAAACGCCACTGCCGGCTGACCTTTACAGCAAATTACTGCTGCGGGTACAAACAATCTTATTCCTTGCTTTTTGTCTCGCGTTTTACCTGGGTTTTATTTTGAAATCAGAGCCAATAACCTCTGCGGGACTTGGTTGTTTAATCCTAACGGCTATAGTTTACTTTGTTAATCTGGTAAAAGTTTTATTGCATAAGGCAATCGTAAATTAAACATCGAATAAATAGTATAATGATAGGAGGGGATATGGAAATAGATATAAGAGACAAAACTTCTTTTTTTAAGGCGCAGGTTCAGGAATCCTTAAGGACCGTTCTTGATCCTGAATTGGATGTGAACATTATTGACCTGGGTTTGGTTTATGGTATAGACGTGAATGAAGAAACAAAAACGATAACAGTAACGATGACACTGTCTTCCCAATATTGCCCAATGGGCGATGCTATTCTGCAGTCGGTGGAGAATTGCCTGGAGCATTTTTATCCGGCTTACATACCAAAGGTAGAGCTTACCTGGGAGCCAAGATGGAGCTATGAGAGCCTGACTGAAGAAGGTCTAAGACAGCTGGGACGGCGATAATGAATATACAGGGCAAAAATTATGCGTTGTGGGCTTTGGGAGGTTTTATAGTTCTTTCCTTGTTTGGAGTTCTGCTTCGATTAATGTTTGTTTTCCCTATTGCCGGTATTAATTATACCTATATCCTTCATGCACATTCGCACTTTGCCTTTGCCGGCTGGATATTTTTATCGCTGGCGTTATTGATCATTAAAACAATCTCGGCCGGGGAAATAAACTCTCATTACCAAAAGATACTTGCCTTAGGGATAGTCGCAGCCTTTGGGATGCTTATAAGCTTTTCCTTTCAGGGTTATAAAGCAATCTCTATACTTTTCTCTACGCTTTTTATTATCGATGGCTACTGGTTTGCTTATAAAGTGTGGTACGATAAAAAACTGGAAGCTTCAACCAATCCCGCTGCAAGGCTTATGTTAAAAGCCTCTCTTATTTTTCTTTGTCTTTCGTCTCTTGGCCCCTTTACTCTCGGACCCTTAATGGCAACCGGACAAAAAGGAACATCATTCTATAATGATGCTATCTACTTCTACCTGCATTTTCAAATGAATGGATGGATGATATTAAGTGCACTGGCCATTTTTTTTAACCGGTATCCAAAAAAGGAAGAGATAAGCGGGCAATTGTTGTTTTGGTTAAAGATCTTTATATGGTCGGTAGTTCCTTTATATTTCTTATTTACGCTTTGGAGTAATCCACCTATGATACTGAGGATCCTTGCAATGACGGGAGCTATACTGAACTTTGTTAGTTGGCTGAAGATCTTACAGTATCTGAATAAGCTGCCAGGTAAACTGCCCTACCTGGTTACTATTGCTCTTTTAGCCTTGACCCTCAAGATCTTTTTCCAGGTCTTAACCGGCTTTCCTGTTCTGGGAAATTGGGTCTTTTCGAACAGAAACCTAATTATAGGCTATATCCACCTATTGTCTTTAGGAACTCTGATGCCGATAATCCTTAATGGATTCGTCCATTCTGGTTTTTTACCAGACACTGTTTCCAATACTAGAACCAATGTTTTATTTGTATTGACAGTTGTGGTATATCTTGTTCTATTATTTATGCAACCTTTATTAGCTTTGTTCGGAATTTTGATCCCCAACTTTCAGCTGGTGTTGCTGGTGATCGCTGTTTGCTTCCTGGTTTTAGGAATTGCCTGGTTTGTGCTTTGTTTTAGATCAGGGAAAATTAACAGGAAGATTTTCTCAACACTTTAATTTGGGACCTATAGTTGTACTGAATGATACTTTCTAAATCTTGTGAATATGCAATTCGCGCCGCTGTATATGTGGCGTATAAAACTTATAAAGGAGAGAAGGCTGGCATTGCTGAAATATCAGAGGCAATAGGCTCGCCCATGCATTTTACCGGCAAGATCCTTCAGGAGATGTCGAGGCAGAAAGTAATTTCTTCTATCAAAGGCCCGAATGGAGGTTTCTTTATAACGGACCCTACTGCGGTTTACCTTGTTGATATTATTCGTGCCATTGACGGGAATGATCTGTTCAGCGCTTGTGTTATGGGATTAAAAGCCTGTTCTGATGTGAAGCCTTGCCCCATGCATGAGCAGATCAAGCCGATACGTACCCAGCTTCTTATCGAGTTCAGCAAGAAGTCAGTCTATGAACTAGTGCAGGAATATGAGGATAATAAGTATTTTTTGAAATAAGAGCATTAAAAAGGTCTGAATAAGAATTCAAACCTTTCTGTTTTGTCAAACCTCTTTATTATTATTTCTGTTCAAGAGCTTTTAGCCTTTCTTCCAACTGGTCGATCTTTTTTTGTTGCTGTTCAAACGCTGACTGTTGTTCCTTGATTGCATTAATAAGAACAGGGATTAGCTCTGTGTAGTTAACCGAAAGCTTTTCCTTTGCCTCGTCTCCATTTACTATTTCAGGGATAACATTCCTTGTGTCCTGAGCAATCAAACCCAGTTGTTTTTCTTTACCGCGACTCTGATCAATCCAGTTATAAGAAACAGGTTTTAACGCTAGAATGTCTTTCAATCCATAATTAAGTTCTGCAATATTAGTTTTAAGGCGAAGATCTGAGGGCGTATTAAAGGCGTTGGCCAGAACCTTTGAATTGACAGACAGTAAGTAATTTACATCTGTTGGCGTATTAACAGTTCCATTCGCGGTGGTGTTATAACCAATACCAACAATACCTTTTGATGTGATTACCATTCTTTCAGTACCGTCAGCACTGTTATTTGCATTATAACTATTGCCGCCATTGGTGAAGAATATCAAGCCTTTGCTTGGGGCTCCATTTCCTATAAAAAACCATTCTGGGGTAGAGGAATATAAATAGGCAGTGTATGGCTGATTTAAGATATTCGATTTATTGGTTATATATCCTGAGCTGTTGATCCCCATATCTACATAATGATCAGGATTACTAGAGGATGAAACAACATCAGAGCTTGCGTTACTGCCAGAAGATAAATTTTGTACTCCTACTTGTAAATACCCATCAATATTGCCAATTGCATTAATAGCATTGTTATAGGTGGCTCCTGCATCTACCAGCAGTTTTTCAGGATTTGCTGTGCTAAAACTGTTGCTTCCAATACCGACTTGTCCATTACTCTTAATCCGCATTCTTTCAATCGAATTTGTTCTGATGGGCAGGTCTGTCGTACTTATTGTTCCGAGCCAGTTGGTGCTTGTATTCAATGAGTTTCCCGACAAGGACCATGCGTTTGTACTTGGTGTCGCCTGAATATCTGAAGTTACTGCTATTCTAATCCACATACTCCCATTCCAGTAGTAATAGCCGGGTGTAAGTGTCCCGGAATTAGATTTGTTATATACAATTAAGGATTCTGCTGGAGACGGAATAGTAAGGATATCAGTATCACTGATTAAATTTATCCTTGGAATTAGAATCCCTTTATTTTCAAAATCAATGTCAAGCCCCGCCGAGGCGTCAGGTGCGGTTCCCGTTGCATTGATCCCTACGTTTTGTGCCTTTGTTTTTGCTGTAAGCAGAAATAAGATTAATGTTGTTAGTTGGTAGATCTTTCTCGCTCTCATATCGTTCACCTAATGATGAATTTTACGTAGGATCGGATCGAATGTTACAATTAGTAACTATTTAGGGGATCTATCTCATAAGTCTTTCTTCTTAAAGGTTCTGGTTGCCAGTAGAATAGGTAAAACACTCCAGGCGATTTGGAAGATCAAACTGAAGGCAATACCGCTTCCACTTCCAAAAAAGTCCCTGTATAAGGCTCCAGTGTATCCCATTAATGCAGATATATCCAATTGAAGAAGAATAAGAATGCGGGCAAGATCTATCGGGTTAAATGCAGTAAGAGCAATCATGACTTTTTCGAGCGGATAATCTGAGAATGAAAATAGAAATAGCAGGACTATTGCATCAAAGATTATAGAACAATAAAACCAAATGATCAGGGACATCCCTATACCCTTTGCTTTGTCACGCGTCTTCGTCGAGGCCAGAAAAGCCAGTGATACAAAACTTAAACTAAGCAGGCATCCGGAAAGCATCAGCATTAAACCTGTACTGGAAAAAGCAAAAAGAGCAACGGGAATACATATCCCTATCAAATAAGAGCCAAGTATAGAGGAAGCAATACCGATGAATTTTCCCCAGAGGATGTCACTGCGACTTATCGGTTGGGAGACAAGGAGCTCGGTAAATTCACTTGCATTGAAGTAATAAGTCGTTGCATAAACAATACTCACCAGGGGGACGATGATCATTACAATGGTAGTTATGCTAATGAGGCCTTTGGTAACATCAGCATCTGACATAAATATGCTAAGACTTATCAGGGCTAAAAGCGCAGTGTAGGCAATCAGTACTTTGCTTCGAATAATGTCGAGCATGATGTATTTTGCAATTTTAAACATATGCTAAGCTGCTAGTATTTTGGTTAAAGCCTTGCCCAACCTGGTTTCGCCCGTTTCTGATTTTAGTACATCAATAGGTTTGTAGAACCTGATATTTCCATCCAGCAGGTACATTACAATGTCTGCCAGTTCATCTGCTTCAGTCAGTATATGAGATGTGATCAGGATTAGTTTGCCCTTGTTCTTCTGTTCCATTATTTTGTCTTTGAGGATTTCGGCAGCGATAGGATCAAGACCTGCAGTTGGCTCATCTAAAATCAAGACCTCTGGTTGAAACATAAAGGCAAGCGCTGCGCTGACTTTTTGCCTGGTTCCTCCTGAAAGGGTACTCATAGTCTTGTTATACATAGATTTCAAATGGTAGCTTTCCACAAGATCGGTGTCCAGATCTGATTTTAATTTTCGTAGGTCCTGCATCATCTCGAATAGCTGTCCGATCTTCATATTATCGGGGTAGCGGCCTATCTGAGGCATGTATCCAATATGTTTTTTATATTCGAATGTTCCGGTCACAAGTTCTCCTTTGTAAAGTATATTACCTTGATCGGGAATGACCATTCCCAGAACAGATTTAATCAATGTGGTTTTGCCTGCAGCATTAGGGCCCAGTACTGATACCACTTTGCCCTTTTCAAAACCGCAGTTAATTCCCTTTAATACTTCCAGTTTTCCAAATGACTTTTTTAAATCCCTTAATTCGATCAAATCTCCCATGGTTTCATTTTTGGATGGTTGTCTTTAACAGATTCTGGCGTAAGTGAAGGAATTGCACGTTCTACTTTGTCAAGCAGATTTACCATAAAGCTTCTCATCAGCATTACACTTTGCGGAATCTGTTCTATTAATTGAGCATAAAGGCTTATAGGATGGTAGGGGATATCACCTATTCCGTTTTTGTTAAGATCGTAGCCCTCGTATTTGTCCCAATAATTGTTATTGAAATTGTTAAGGTTTAAGCTGCCGTTAGTCGTTACGTCGAAAGAATTTGCTGTAAAATTGTTTCTTGTAAATTCTCCATTCACGCAATTAGCCAGTACACGCATAGCCCAGCCATTATTCAGGAATTGATTGTTGCAGGCATTTATCCCCTGGCATCCTTCCATATAAATGCCCGTCGTGTTTCGTATAAAGCGGTTATGTTTGATATCACAGTTTGAAATATCTTTTAATAGCAAGCCATAGATAGAGCTTCCCCAGTTTTCGAGGAAAAGGTTATTATACATCCTGATCCGTTTAGAGTACATTACTGCTACTCCCGAACCGTTATTCTTAAATGTATTACCCCGATATAGGTTATCATCAGAGAACATGAAATGTAATCCATAGCGAAGGTTTTTTACACTTCTATTATTGCTTATAGTGCTTTTTTTGACAAATTCGAAGTAGATCCCGTCACGGTGACCGCTAGAGTAGTTATTATTAATTTTAATATCCTGGCACTGCCACATGTGAATACCATTGCCCGAGTTCTGTGCGCTATTTGTTCCCTGCGTACTGTTGTTGTAAATACTTACATGTTTGCTGTCGGAAATATAGATCCCAAAAAAATTATTCATCAGCTTATTATTGCTGATATGCACCTGCTCTGTTCGATGGATCCTGATGCCGGCATAGTCTCTTAAAGACCCCACCTTTGAGTTCTTTATTACAAAGCCATCAAGTTTAACTTGTCTGGCTAATATGGTTATTACTTCTTCGCGAAATCCAGCATCAAGAACTGGAAAATCCTTTCCAAGAATAGTCAGTGATTTATTGATAATGGTGTTATAAGAAGGATAATGGCCTTTTTGCACAATAATTGTATCCCCATTCTTAGCCAGAGCTATGGCTTTCCCTAAATTATTGATCCTGCCTTTTTGAGCTACAGTAATTGTGTTTGCTGAAGTCAGGGAGGAAAGAATAATAAAGAAAAGATACAGGATTGAAGCTTTCATTTCACCGGCTTTTCAGGAGTTCATCCCAGGTCATAATTTGAGCATCAGCACTTTGCTTGTTGTTTTCAGCCAATTGCCTTGAGGGGAAGGATGCCAGATTGCCTCCCATTGGAGATTTGAAATTTTTGTCTTTTAGAAAGCTAACAGTTGAAGTTTCAATTAGCTGACCCGGAGCTGCCGTGTTAATGGTTAAATAAATAGTTTTAGGGTTATTCAATTCCTCGTTCCCGATATGCAGAAAATCAACCATGCATTCTGCAGAATCAAATTTCAGGACTTTCCCTTTTGCTGTTACTATTTCTGCACCGTATTTCTGATCCATGATAGTCATTTTACAATGATCACAGGCATCAGTTCCAAAATGGATCTCTTCCGGTTTGCGGCTGCAGCTGAAAAGGAAAAGGCAGATTATCAGTAAATTGGAAATTTTCATTGTAATGATTTTTTTAAACGATGTTCATATAATACTACCCCAGCGACGATCAAACCTGCGAGTCCTACAATTAAGCCACCAATTGCCGGAAATGAGCCGGCAAGGAAGTTTAGAAGTTGTTTATAGCCTATTAGGGGAGGTTGGTAGCTCATACCGTCGACCTTAATAGCTGCTCGAGGATCAAGGTTATGGCCATAATTATATTCCCACAAATAGAAATCAATAAAACCAGCTACGGCAAAAATTAGGAGCAGACAGAACCAAATGTTAAGAAGCCTTCTGCTGCTTATTAATGATGCTACTAATCCGATAACGATCAGGAAACCAAAAATATAAGGAAGCACTTTGAACTCAAGGAACTCTGACACAATAATGTGCTTCATGCCTATGTAGTGATTAAGTCCGTTGATTTGCTCCACATTACCTGTGATCCCATGCAACCAGATTTTCATCTCGAGTCCCTCAGGATATTGGGGTGCTTCGAGAAAGATCTGCCAGAGAGGGAGGATATAGGCGCTAAGCATCAATATTGCACTTAATCCTATGAGTATTCGTGATTTTTCCTGCATGATTTCGAATTAATTCCCGCAAAAACGGTTGTAGTAAAGAAGGAGGTTCAGGTTAGCCCATAGTACTATTTTTACTCCTTACCGTCTTCGCGGGATTATTTTCAGTTTAGCCTTATCTTATTTTTTTGCCAGAGGATTGTCTCCGATCTTATAAGAGATAGGAATTGTAGATCCCTGATCTGATACCCTTACATATCCTGACATTTCCTGGTGCAATGCTGAGCAGAAATCGGTACAATAGAATGGGAAGATTCCGGAACGATCGGGGTTCCACTTCAGCGTTGCTGTTTCGCCCGGCATAATTAGCAGTTCGGCGTTGTTAGAGCCCTTTACCGCAAATCCATGGGGCACGTCCCAGTCTTGCTCCAGGTTGGTTACATGGAAATACACTTCATCTCCCATTTTGATACCTTCAATATTGTCTGGTGCAAGGTGAGAACGAATAGCCGTCATATAAATATCTACCCGGTTTCCCTTTCTGATCACTCTTGCATCCTTCTCTGCTTTAGTAGCATAAGTATGATTATTCTCCTCCAGCTTGAAGAATTTCACAGAGTTCTTCTGGATCTTCTCTGCCGGAATGGTTTGAGCATAGTGAGGCTCACCAATGGTTGGAAAATCAAGCAACAACTTCATCTTGTTTCCTGTGATGTCAATTAACTGCGCTGATTGTGTAAGTTCCGGACCAGTTGGAAGATAACGGTCTTTAGTTATTTTATTTAAAGCGATCACATATTTACCATATGGTTTGCGTGAGTCGCCTCCGGGAACGGATAGGTGCCCAATAGAATAATACGTAGGAATACGGTCAATGATCTCCCGTGTGGCAATTTTCCATTTTACGATTTCAGAGGAAACGAACATAGAAGTATAGGCATAGCCCTGCCCATCGAACTCGGTGTGTAAGGGACCTAAACCGGGTTTTTCTACTTCACCTTCTAATACCGCGTTGTATTTCAATACAGGAATTCCGTCGAAGTCTCCATCATACTGTTTGCCCTCAATCGCTTTAAGCATTTTTTTGAAAGAAAATACCGGAATTACAGCCGCAAGTTTTCCACTGGCTACAAATAGTTCACCATTAGGTTCAACATCAACACCATGGGGAGATTTAGGACATGGAATATAATAGATCAAGCCAGGATACTTTTGCACATCCAGCATCGTAACCTCATTCATCATAGTTGAGCTTGCTGAATGCGTTTTTTCATCCCAGACATTATGAGCATACTTAGCAGGAACTTTAGATCCTTTGCCCTGTCCAATAAGCTCTTCGGCTTTTTTCCAGTTCACCGCCATGATGAAGTCTTTATCACGTTGACTTGCATTTACTTCCAGTAAAGTATTCGCCTGCTCCGTATTATAACAGGTGAAGAATATCCAGTCGTGTGAGGGGCCTTTACCAGCGTGAGCCAGGTCGTAATTGAAACCAGGAATAACCAGTTGGAAGGCAATATTCATCTTCCCGCTGTTCTTATCTACCTTAATGAAAGTAGCAGCTCCTTTAAATTGCTTCTTATAGTCAGCTATTGAAACGTTTTTTGCCGCATCCAAAGGGATACTGAAACGGGTGTTTCCTACCACGTATTCTGTGTTCTCTGTACAGAAAGGAGAAGCGTGATTTCCTCCCACATTAGGAAGTTCGAGGATTTCATCTGTTTTGAAGGTAGCGAGGTTTAATCTCGCAATGCGTGGAGTGTTATTCGCATTAATGAATAACCATCTTCCGTCATCTTCACCATTTGTTTTTGACAGTTCCGGGTGGTGAGTATCGTCCCAGGGAACGAACCCATGAGAGGTATTTAACATCGGCTTGGTCTCTTCAGAGTATCCGTAGCCATTTTCAGCATTTTGCGAGAACACAGGAATAACTTTCAGCATTCTTCCTGATGGAATACCATAAGACGCCACCTGTCCGCTAAAGCCGCCTGACGCGAACATATAAAGTTCATCATATTTTCCTGGCGCTACGTATACTTTTTTCGCTGCGTCTTCATCAGTTGCCTGGCTAACCTTACCAGGTTTACAGGCAGTAAAAGTAAGGGCGGTTAGCGCCGTAAACAACAAGGCGGGTTGATAATTGAGTTTCATTTTATTATCGTTTAAATATTTCCTTTACTGGTCGTTTTTCCGGAAGAATTCGAGAATTTGACGGGTTTCCTCATCGTTTACATTTTGGAAGGTCATCTGCACCAAATGCTTTTCAAACAAAGCCTTTGCTACCGGATCATTTTTAGTCATTTCCTCAGGATTAGTGATCATATTCATAATCCATTCAGGAGTACGACGTTGTGTAACACCCTTTAAGCCTGGTCCGACTAGTTTTTCACCAGTTGTTTTGTGACAGGCAGCACACTTAGCTGTAAATACAGCTTCTCCTTTAGTTGCCATTGCAGCATCTAAGGCGCCGATTTCCACTGAGCTGAACCTTCCTACACCTTTGCTGTCACTTTTGTCCTCAGGATTGCTAACCGCAGTGCTTTCTGTAGTTGCAGGTGTTGCTGCAGTTGAAGAACTCTCACTTTCGGCAGAGGAGGATGTGTCACTGCTACCGCAGGCAGACATAGCGGCGATAAGAAATGAGATAAAGAAGCTGGAGATTAATTTTCGTTTCATTATTTACGTTGATTTTGTTAAGGATAAAATTGTCTTTTATTTTGCTGCTATAATAATTCGGTTGACAGATTTGTTACTCATTTTTAGAAAGACAAATTTATCTTTTATTTAAATAAGGACAAATTTATCTTCTAATATTTTATCCACTTATTTCCTGTTAAATATCGCGCTTGTCCTGGAGATTTTTACAAACGGCCAACTGTTTTTCAATTATACTTGTAAACTCAACTTAAGATCATGCGCTTACGATCCCTGTTATTGCTACTGCTTCCATTTGTGATTCTTCTTTGGGGCTTTGATACTGATACGATTGCTTTAAAAGGAAAATGGTATTTTCAAACTGACCCTAACGATCAGGGGATTGCTGAAAAATGGTTCTTAAGGTCTCTAACCGGTACTATAAGCCTGCCTGGTTCCATGGCTGAGAACCTGAAGGGTGACGATATAACTTTACAAACAAAATGGACAGGAAGTATTTATGATAGTTCCTTTTATTATAATCCAAGGTTGGAAAAATACCGTCAACCTGGAAATATACATATCCCGTTTTGGCTTACTCCTGCAAAACACTATGTTGGTGCTGCCTGGTATCAGAAGGATGTCCAAATTCCTGCCAACTGGAAGGGAAAGCGAATTATTCTTCAGCTTGAACGTTGCCATATTCAAACCCGGGTGTGGGTTGATGATCAGGAGCTGGGGCAGCAAAACTCTCTTGTAGCTGCCCATGAATACGATCTTAGTAATAGTCTTAGTCCCGGAACGCACCGGATCTCTATACGTATTGATAACAGGATCAGAGAAATTAATGTTGGACCGGATTCACACAGTATAACTGACCATACTCAGGGGAACTGGAATGGTATTATTGGTAATTTAGCTCTTTATGCAGGCTCTAAGGTTTTTTTTGATGACATACAGGTTTTCCCTGACCTTGGCAACAAAAAAGCCAAAGTTAGAATGTCTATAAGGAATATTGGATCTTCGAAGGTTTCAGGATCTGTCATTCTATCTGCCAGAAGTTTTAATAGTTCAAAAATTGATGAAACAAGGCCGGTTAGGGCAAGTTTTTCCCTGTCGAGTTCAGGGGCTGCTAACCTTGAGATAGACCTACCTTTTGGAGAGGGACTTCTTACCTGGGACGAATTTCATCCTTCTTTATATAAACTTAGTGCTACCATAAAAACCAAAGATGACCAAAGTTCTAAAGAGCTTCAGTTTGGAATGCGTGAGTTCAAGATCTTAGGAAATAAGTTCATGATTAATGGCAGACCGGTATTTCTACGGGGAACGGTAAACAATTGTGAGTTTCCTCTCACTGGCTATCCACCAACATCCGTGGATGAATGGGAGCGGATCTTTAAAATAGCAAAGGCTCACGGATTAAACCATATGCGCTTTCATTCCTGGTGCCCTCCTGAAGCTGCTTTTACTGCTGCAGATAAGTTAGGGTTTTACTTGCAGCCGGAAGGCCCAAGCTGGCCGAATCATGGTCCGAAGATTGGGCTAGGGCAGCCAGTAGACCAGTTCTTATATGAAGAGACGAATCGTATGGCGAAGGTATACGGGAATTTTGCTTCATTCGCGATGCTTTCTGCTGGTAATGAGCCTGCCGGGAATCAGGTAAAGTATCTGAATGAGTTTGTTGAGTACTGGAAGAAAAAGGATTCAAGGCGAGTATATACGGGGATGTCTGTCGGCGGAAGCTGGCCTGTTATCGAAAATGCTGAATACCAGGTAAGAGGGGGAGTGCGTGGGTTAACCTGGGATAAGCGCCCTGAATCAGAATCTGATTTTAAGGCCGGGATAGCTAAGTTCGCTGTACCTTTTATTGCCCATGAGATGGGGCAGTGGTGTGCCTATCCTAATTTTCAGGAGATTAAAAAGTACACAGGTGTTTACCGGGCAAAGAATTTTGAGCTTTTCCGGCAGGATCTGCAAGACAGGGGAATGGAGGATCAGGCAAATGATTTTCTAAAAGCATCAGGAAAGCTGCAGGCCATTTGTTATAAGAACGAAATTGAAAAAACTTTAAGAACGCCTGGGTATGGGGGATTTCAATTACTCGGGCTGCAGGACTTTCCGGGTCAGGGCACTGCCCTCGTTGGAGTTCTGGATGCTTTTTGGGACGAGAAAGGATACATTTCCTCTAAAGAGTTTTCGCGTTTTTGTAATGAGACTGTTCCGCTTGCCCGCGTCCCTAAATTCGTTTTCACTAATGATGAAACATTTGAGGCTGCAGCGGAAATATTTCATTCAGGCGAGAACGCTCTCCGATCACCAGTGATCACGTGGAAAATCAAAGACGCAAGTGGAAAGGTTTTGAAGACTGGCATTTTCACTCCCACTACTATCGAAAACGGTAATGGTATTCCTTTAGGGAAAGTTAGTTTTCCATTGAATACTATATCTCAGGCCTCTAAATTAAATCTTGAGCTTCGTGTTGAAGGGACAGATTTCGCAAACGACTGGGACTTTTGGGTTTATCCAACAAAGAACCCTACTGTTAAATCAGAGGTATATTACACCACAGAATTGGACGATAAGGCGAAAGCTGTTTTAAAAAAAGGTGGAAAAGTATTTCTTAATGCATCAGGAAAGGTGATCAAAGGTAAGGAAGTAGCGATGCACTTTTTACCTGTTTTTTGGAATACTTCCTGGTTTAAAATGCGTCCCCCTCACGTTACTGGCATGCTGATCAAAGATAGAAGTGGAGCCTTCGCTAATTTTCCTACCAGCTTTCATAGTGACCTGCAGTGGTGGGATATTGCTAATCGTTCGCAGGTGATGATCCTGGAAGACTTTCCGCAGGGTTTTAAGCCATTGGTACAACCTATTGATACCTGGTTCATCAACCGCCGGCTTGCACTGGTATACGAGGCAAAAGTAGGAAAAGGGAAGATAGTGGTTAGTAGTGCAGATCTAAGGGCAGACACAGATCAACCCGCTGCTAAGCAATTATACTATAGTTTGCAGGAATATATGAATACTGATAGCTTCGCTCCAAAGGATGAGGTAAGCTTTGAGGTGGTAAAAGATGTCTTTGTAAATCCATCCAGAGAAAGATTCAGCACTTATACAAAAGATAGTCCGGATGAGATGAAGCCGAATTCAAACCAGCCTAAAGGAAAACCCTTATAGGATCTTCCGAACATATCGTGGTTCCTTTTTCGTAATCAATTACCGAAATTCTAAAAGGATCTTAGGTAGATAAAAAGGAAAACCTAAAAGATCTTTTCTGAAATTGGAATATGTAACGAGAATTTTGTCGAGGAATTTACAGTGGAAGTAAGTCATACTTTTATATTTGCCCGGGTAGATCTAAAATGTACTCGTTTTAACACGCGGAGAAATATTTTTATAACCAGGATCATTTAGAAGCTTTATTTTTTTGACATAAAATGTCAACGTTGGCATTCTCGCTTCTGATGATTTAACCAATAGAATTATTACTTAATCAATTATTACATGTCAGTTTTAAGAAATTGCCTCTGGCCCTTTTTGCAACTTGCTTTATTGCTATTGTTCCACGTATCTTTTGCTCAACCAGGTCGCACGGTTAAAGACATTTCCAATAACAACTGGAAGCTGGTGCTGGATAAGGAGGCTACCTGGATAAATGACGAGCTGTTTGCTCCTCCGGTAAAGCTCAAAAACCTTAAAATAAATCTGCCTACTGGCGGCTGGTCTGCCTTGGAGAAGAAGCAAGGAGTTATAACTAAAGTACCTGCAACCGTAGAACAATATTACTGGGGAGAGAACGGGAACTCGTATGGTGTAGCAGGAAATTACCTTGGAGTTTCATGGTTTACCACAACCGAAGAAGTACCTGTTGCATTTAGGAATAAACGAATTTTGCTGCATTTCGAAAGCATCAGATTCAGAGCTGAGGTATTTGTCAATAAAAAGCTGGTGGGATATGATCTGGTGAATGGAACCCCTTTCGATGTTGACATAACAGATGCCGTAATATTGGGTAAATCAAATGAGATCGCTGTAAGAATAACTGATCCAAACGGAAATTTCGACTGGCGGGACTCACAAAACTTTATGTGGGGTAGTTACAGGACAAATCCTACTCATGGATTTGGTGGGATTACAGGAAGGGTAAAGTTAGTGGCCACTGACAAGTTTTATGTTGAGGATATCTTTGTTAAAAACAAGCCTAAAGCTAATGAAGTAGATGTACAGGTAACGACGATTAACCAGTCGCGAGCGAAAACCGGCAGTCTTCTAATACAGGTTAAAGAGGCGAAAGGAGATCAAAAGGTGGTATTCGAAAAAACTTATTCTTACCCAAACCTTGCCAAAGGGCGGTCTTCTAACACCTATACGATCACCGTTAGTGATGCGAAGTTGTGGAGCCCAAATAACCCTGACCTTTATACCATTGTTGCTAAGGTGAGCGGTGCTGATAAAAGTGAGGACGAGTACCAACAGCGGTTTGGGTTCAGGTGGTTCCAAGTAAGGGATATTAATGGAGATAAGCAATTCTATCTCAATGGGAAGCGCTTTTTCGCGCTTACCTCCATCAGCTGGGGATTCTGGCCGGTAAACGGTATTGCACCATCAGATGAGCTCGCAAGAAAGCAAATAGAAACAGCGAAGAGGATTGGATTGAATATGCTGAATTTTCACAGGACGATAGGTCAGCAGAACGTCCTGGATTACGCAGATGAACTGGGTCTTCTTTATTTCGAAGAACCCGGAGGGAACCAGTATCCTGCAGACCGGTTTAATGCGAAAGATCCTCTGGGGAAGAAACAGGCAGACTTTTACTTTGCAGCAAGGAATGAGAAGTTGTTCCGCATGATCAGGAGAGATAGGAATCATCCTTCACTGGTTATTTACAATATGCATAATGAGCGAGGGGCTCAACCTCAGAAGCAGGATAGTCTACAGATGCTGGCAGCGCACAAGCTGGACGAGACAAGGATCATTACTTATAATTCATCTAATGGAGATATAAAGATAGGACCTGACCCCCGTTTTAAATTGCACTTGATGCCCTATGACTTTACCTTTAAAGATTATGGTTGGTTTGATCAGCACCATGCAGGAGGGCCTGGAACCTATCATGATAATCTCTATAAAGGTCCTAAAGACTTCCTGAGATACTTTGATCATAAAGATGAGATCCAATATTGGGGAGAAGAAGGAGCTATCGGAACTCCTCCAAGATTGCAACTGATCAGAGAGGAAATTCTAAAGACAGGAGCAAAGATTGGATGGGAAACCAGCGATTACTTAAAGTGGTATGACGCATATGACAATTTCTTGAAAACTAACCCGGGTTTCCGTAAGGCTTTTTCTAATGTAGATTCACTCACCAGAAGCATGGGGAATGTAGCTTATTACTACCAGGGCAGAGTAATTGAGAATGTAAGGATTTCAAATCAGACGGACGGTTATGCCATAAATGGTTGGGAAAGTATGAAACTGGAAAATCATTCAGGGATTGTGGATAACTACAGGAATGCAAAAGGCGATCCGGAGCTTATCTCCAGATATATGAAGCCCTTGTATGTTGCCGTTAAAATGAATCGAAAAGTATTGGAAGTTAAGGATACTTCCGTGGTCGATTTTCATATAGTGAATGAAGCGGGTATAAGTGGTAATTATGATCTTGAAATTTCTTTAGTTGCTCCGGATGGTAAGGTGTTCAACCGAAGAACTATTCCTGTAAAGATCACCGGAGGAGTTACCTATGGAGAGCTATTGTCACCAGGATTTATGGTTGTCCCACAAAGTGCAGGATACACCACTGTAAAAGCAGTGCTAAAGAATAAAGATCAGGTATTGGCAGAAGGGGATGACAAGTTGTTTGCCGTGGCTCTTAATCGCGAAGGAATTCCTGCGACCGGCATGGTGGCTGATACGAGCGGAGTAGTGGCCAGTTTCCTGAATTCTGTAAACGTTAGATCATTTAAAGAGTTTAAATCAGGGAGACCATCAGGTAAGTATTTGGTAGTTGGCGCTTTTGAGCCACAGCAAACCGGAAATCCGCTGGTAACCGAGATATTAGAGTGGGTGAATGAAGGGAATACCCTGATTGTAATCGCAAATATTGAGAAGTGGGCTGCCTTCCTTAACAGAAAGGAAATTGTAGATTACCGCGGAAGCAGGGAATTGAGAAGTACCTGGTACGGAGGAAACTATTTTGTTAAAGAACATGAACTGTTTAAAGGTCTGCCTCAAAATTGTGTGTTCAATTGGGAGTATCAAAGTCTTGCTACCTATAATAAAGCGCGTTTAGGATTAAAGATCGAGAATGGGGTGACTGTGGTTGCCTGTGTTGCCGATCATAAGGCTGAGGTATATTCCGCATTAAGCATCCTGCCACATGGCAGAGGGAAAATAATTCTTTCATCGCTCGATATAATGTCTACCATTAAAGATGTGAATGTAGGCAAAAGGGCAGAGGGCGATGGCGAGAATGCCGCCATGACAACATTTAATAATTCGTCTAAGAACAAGGCGAACATTGTGGCACAACAGCTATTGCTTAATATGATCAAGTTTGCCAACCAGTAGTAAAGGTTTAATTAAGGGCATTTGTACAGGCGCAGCAATTTGTTGCGCCCTCTTTTATTGCCGCTTACCTTTCATTCCTGTTTTGGGAAGAATCAGATCGAGGAAAGAAGGCGGCGGTTTCTTAACTTGCAAAATAAATTAACTGTTTATTAGTTGTTTAGACGATTCTTTCTACAAATTTCAGGAATTTTAGCTTTGTTGTTTGTTAGAAGAGGATTTTTCCTATATTTGCACCACGCTTAGCAGAAGGGCTAAAAAGAATGTTAATCATTCACAAGGTCATTTTGAAAGCGTTTTTAGTTAGATTCCCAATTTTAATTCTAATTAAAATAACCATTTCGGGGTGTAGCGTAGCCCGGTATCGCGCCACATTTGGGATGTGGAGGTCGTAGGTTCGAATCCTGCCACCCCGACTTAAAGAGATTCAAATCTCGTCAAAGAGCCCTTAATTATATGATTAAGGGCTTTTTTCGTTATTATTTTAGTCCATATCGTCTAAAACGGATCAATCGGAATTCTTCGGGCATAGAATTTTGCATTTTAATTCTTTCTGGCACAGAATTTTCGTGCTATCCAATATGGTTGAATTATTAGAAGATTTTCCGGAACATGTAGTTGCGTATAAAGCATCAGGAGCTATAAGTAAAGAAGAATATACCGAAATCATAATGCAAAGGGTTAACGAGGTTGCTGAGGAGTTTGGGATGATTAACTTTATTGTACGCCTTGAAACGGATATGGATAACTACAGCATTGGAGCTTTCTTCAATTATGTGAAAATCAGTTTTCAGCATTTCAGCAAATGGAAAAGAATGGCCATTGTGAGCGACGAGCGATGGCTGCGTATGGCATATGAAACGCTCAGTTTGTTGGTGCCTGGTGTTATTAAAACATATCCGCTAGGAAGATTTAAGGAAGCAAAAACCTGGGTTTCCGGTCCTCTTGAAACCTGATTTGAGCTTTCATCACCTGTTGTAAAGCAATGCCGTAGATGACATGGGCCAGCACTAAATGAACGTAAAAACGACGTTTGTTGGTGTCAGGAGAGTACTTTGTAACTTTGAACATCAGATCCCAGATCAATAGTCCGCATACACCTCCAAAAATTCCGAATGCTGCAGAATCTTTTACATCCGACTTGCCCCGCTTCTGTCGAAGGAAAAGATATTCAATGGGTGACCATGCTGCCCCCATACTGTAATGCAGCAGCCATCCACAAGGTTCCAGTCGCTTGCGGGATCCGCGATATGTTGTAAGACTGTTTATTAAGCCGGCGAGTAATAAAGGTTCGCGATAATTCTCTTTTTTTCTTTCGCTAGCCAGATAGCTAAAAGCCGTCATAATTGACGTTGCTGCTATGCTTGATAATAAAACTTCTTTAATTCTCATTCTTTTTCTTCTTTTTCCGATCCTCTCTCCGCTTTTCACGTTCTTCACGTCGTTCTTGGTTTCTCGTTTCTTTATCTTCCCGGTTCGATCCGGCAATAGCCTTCGCGGTATTCAGGATAATATTTTTATCGGCGCCTTTTTCTCTTTGATACACCCCCATCATAGCTGATGACATACCATCGAGAGTGGCATCCAGCTGTATTTTGAAGAATGATTGCCAGTTTTCCCGTTTCACGTTGACCAGTCCTTTTTTAAACTCGCCGTTTTTACGTGGATTATCATTCGGTAGCACTAAGTTGGATACAAAAGATAAAAAGCTCTTCCGGTCGAGCGTATCCTTACCTTTATCTTGTTCAAGAAAGGCAACTTTCATATCCGAGTAATAGAAATTCACATAGCCTCGCCCGGTGTATTCATTCATTTTTAAATAGGTTTCCAGCTTGTTGATCCTCCCTTTGCGGACCTCAATTTTAGCCAGAGGGCGTGAAAGGATATTGAAATCCTTAGCATTCATAGGTCCGAGTACTGAATAGGAAGTAAAGCCACCCGCTTTATCTTTTAAGCTGAAAGTGTACCAGGATTCCATTACTCCAGCATTCATCACTTTCATTGTGGAGTGAACAGTAGTATTGGGATGTCTTTTTTTTATGGAAGTGTTATTAGTGAGATTATTTATTGTAGTACTTGACTCTGTTAATTCGAGCGTTGAAACACTGTCTGTTTCCTTCGCAAGTATCCTGTAAAGAATACTTCCGCGTAAAATATTGGTTCTTTTAAATGTGAGGTCGAAGGCGATCGTCTGGAACTTTTCCTGGGGATAAGCATTACGTCTTGGCTTTTCTTTTAGCGCGTAGTTATAGTTGGTATAGATTTCCATCCATGAGCTTCGGATAGTTTGTTTACCTACAAACAACTGCTGAGTTTTAATGAACTGGTCTACGTCTATCCCTGTCCATACGATTTGGTTAAACTCCCAATGATAGCGATCTTTCGCAAAGCCCGCCACCTGATGAAAGCGTGCTTTGCTGTAAAGAGGAATTACAGACGCATGGCCCATAATCAGGGATTTATTAGCTGGTATTAGATCCAGGTTCCTGACCACAATATGGTAGTATCTATCAGGAGTACGCATTCGAAAGTAATCCAGATGCAGATTGGTCCGTCCCTTGCCGCTTGCGTTTGTAGCAGGACTGCTTCGGAAGCCTGTTATCAGGAGATCTACATTTTTTAAATGATCCACCACATCCCGGTTGTTGTTGATGTATTTAAAATCGAGATTGTTAATTCTGGTCCTGGCTACATACATCCTGTTAAAGAGAGCCCGGAAAGCTTTATACAAATTTGATGGATCAGACGGATCATTGTTGTAGGATCGAAGCCTGTTAATAATTGACACGGAAGGGCTATGTGCATAAATTTCGGTAACACTGAAACGTTGTCCTGATCCGGTTTTCTTGAATCCAATTCCTCGCATTGAAACAACCGGAACACGAATTCTAAAGACATTATTCGGGGCCCGCTTCTCGGCTATCAGTTTGTTGAGCACCTTTTGGTCTGGCAGGATTTCCAAATCTTTAACCTGTAGGTAGCCGGAGTCGATGCTGATTTTGAATTTAGAATACTGGACATGGTAAAGGCTGTCACTGGCTTCTACTATCATATCCTTAACTTTATCTTCAAGAGCTTGTTTTATATCAGGTAATACCCGCTCCCTAACCTTCTTCCCGATCTTTGACAACGGTTCTGTTCCTGGTTTCCTTGTAAGGTACAAGATCACCGATATAATAAGGAGTGAGAGCACCAAAGCTGCAACACACCCTGCTTTACTAAACCTCTGTTTACGTGTTTGCATCTGCTTGATTTATAAGACTAAAAGAGCGAATCATCTTAAGGTTTAGCTTAATTTAAAATAGGGTAAAAATCCTTAATGAGATAAGTATAAATAACCCGATGCGGTTATAACTTTTGCAGAGTTTGATGTTCAGTACTATTTGTTCAGCAAAGAACCATAACAGTAATTGGAAGAATTAGGATAAAGACTTCCTTGTTCCGGATTATCGCTAAACCTATATTCGGCAAAGCGTTTCGTTGCCATCAGAAATGCTCCGCCCATCCGCTAAGCAAGAATGATACTACTAGGCGGATTGCAAGCCAGGCGGGGTCCGAAAGGAAAGGAAAGGAAAGGAAAGGAAAGGAACCTTCATAAAATAAGGAAGCGTTAGGCCTGAAACTGCCAGAAGGAACCATTGTGCCATTACATAAACAGGGTTCAGCACAGCCTGGATCGCCCTCAGGTTTACATCCAGCTTCAGGTCCCTTATAGCTAATTTTCCGCGTAGTTCAGCGGGTTGTGGAGGCGGGAGTTTTAACGCAGGTTCCGCTTTATCCAATCCAGAATAAGATGACGCGTGTGCGTTGAAATCCAATGTTCATTAACCGGAGTGATCAGGGATTCTTTTTTTGTGTTTAAACTATTATAGACAATATAACTGGTAGTAGGAGGACAAACATTATCATTATAACCCCAGGTCATAAACGTAGGTACTCTGATCTGCTTAGCAAAATTAACTACATCGTAATATTCCAGGGTCTTTAAAACTTCCGGCGTATCTGTACCTTGAAAATTTTTAAATAAGTGAGGATAGCCACCTGCTCTTCCTGCCTTGTATCCGGCCATGTCGCTGAGTGCGGGATGATTTGCAGAACAAGCGGTGATCCTGTGATCAAGGCCTGTGGCAACAATGGCCAATGCTCCTCCCTGACTTCCACCTTGTGCAATAACGTTTTTTCCGTCCCATTGAGGAAGAGACGTTAGGTAATCAATTACCCGAAGGCATGACAGGTACACTTTCTTCATGTAGTAAGTATCCCTGTTTGCTATTCCATTAACCAGGTAACTGTTATTTCCGTTCCCAAAGGATCTGCTTATTTCCTGGTAAGTAGAATCACTAAGGTCGGGCCGGATCCCATGTATTTCCATATCAAAGCGGATGCAGCCATTTTCGGCGTAGAAAAAGTCTTTCAAGGGGTTCATTGGCTTGATCCCTGCACCCGGGGGAGAAAATACAACAGGATACTTGCCTTCTTTTTTCGGCATCGTAAGGTAACCGTAAACATAGTTCCCTTTTTTGAAAGCCTGTAATTTTACCAGGTAACAGTTTACCTTGTCGGTAGAATACTGAGGAACAAAACTCCTGGATATTTCAACCGGACATTTCGCTGCCTCTTCCTTTGAGTTGGTCCAGAATTCCGAAAAATCAGAAGGTAATTTTGTGAAGGAACTTAGCTTTTCTGGCTCGAAGCCCACCTTTATATGATGTCTGTATTCCTCTCCCTTGATGTTCACTACTAGCTGACAATCCTTAAATCCCGGTTGACTAAGAGATCCTAAGGAGATCAGCGTCTTCCCGTCTTTGAGCCTCACTTTTCCGTTTTTCTCTACAGGCATTAGCTCTGGTCCTATGCTGTAGGTTATGTCAATTCCATCCTTAAGAATACCATATTCATATAGGGAAACCTCGATTTTAGCTTCTTCATTCAACTTGTAGAGCCAATTTGTATGGTTTGGAGTAGTTACCCATAAAACATCACTTTGATAAGGGTAATTCTGTGCAACAGCACACAAGCTTGAAAGAATAGTAAGGAGAGCTAGAAGGGCCTTTTTCACGATTTTAAATTGATTACTATGCGTCTGGCTAAGATATAAAACCTTCAGGAGCAAAAGTAAGAACGGAGAGATAAATCAACCCTGCGGTTCTTTATGGCTTTTAAAGAAACAACGGAGCTTCGTGAAAAACCTTAAAGAGTAGATTAAATACTGAATATAAAACCGCCTTTCGGTTCTTTTTCTGGAGACTTTAGCATCTTTAGTCTATCCCTTGCTAATAGACTTCAGCAGGATTCCTGCTGTTGCCAAAAGCAGACCGGCTGCAATAAATTTGCGGTGAGCTTTTGGTTTACCTGGCATCCCCCATCCTCCATGAATAGCTGTGCCGTAATTTACAGTATTGAACAGATTACCATTAGTGCTGGGCGTGGGTTCCGCATTTTTTAGATAGACGTCTATAAATTTTTTTGTAGCACCTCTCGTTAGGGAGGGGAATAGTTTACAGGCAAGCCAAAGCATCGTGCTGGCACTACCTATATGTAATTCAGGTTTTGGACGTTCGATTAAAGATGCGACAGCAAGTGCCAACCGGTTAGGATCATATACGGGAGGTGCGGGACGTAAAGCTTTCCCTGTATAATTCGCAGCATGCTGAATTCCTGGCGTATCCAGAAAAGCCGGGTAAAGATCGCAAACATGAATATTAGCGAAAGAACTTAACTCTGCTTTGAGCGCAGAAGAAAAACCTTTCAAACCGAATTTGCTGGCTGAATAACTAGCCCCGAAGGGAACCGGTAGGAAACCGCCAACCGAAATATTATTAATCAAGATGCCTTTGCCTTGCTCTTTGAAGTAAGGGAGTACGGCATGAGCTCCATACATATAACCTAAAAGGTTAATTTTAATCACCTGTTCGTGAACTTCGGTAGGCGTCTGTCCAAAATCACCCACCGCTAATACGCCAGCGTTGTTTATCCAAACATCTATTTTGTTCCCGAACTGTTTGGCTTGATCGGCCAGCTTTATTAAGTCTTTTGGATCTGTTACATCAACCGTTACAGCCATTGCAACCGAACCCAGAGCGACACATTCCCCGATCACATCCTGTAAAGCCTCTTCATTCCTGGAGGCAAGTATAAGATTGGTTCCGTATTGCGCTAACTCTAATGCAATTGCTTTACCCGCTCCACTGGATGCACCTGTAATTACGATTGTTTTTCCTTTAATGCTGCTATTGTCTTTCATACATTAAATTTTGGTCGCCAAGACTTAATAGTAAATGTTAAGTTTTAACTACTGCCAAAGCATAATGTTTTCAATATGTTTTCGAGAACATCCTGAGGGTGCCTTTAGTCAAAAGGGAATTATTTTCCGATTGGAATTTCTATTTTAGATTCAGCTTTTAGCAGGGGCAGGCAAAACCAAAATGTGCTTCCTTCAGCAGACTTACTTTCCACTCCAATTTTTCCGTCGTGGCTTTTAATGATCTCGCTGCAGATGTATAAACCTAGTCCGAGTCCCTGGACTGTGTGCTGTGTGCTTTCAACCCGGTAATAGCGGTCGAAGAGCATGGCCTGATTTTCCTCAGGTATTCCTTTGCCTTCATCTTTTATACACACTTTAATTTTATCGCCCTGGATTTCTGACCATACCACGATCTCGGTCTCAGATTGTGAGTATTTCATGGCATTCGACAGCAGATTTTCAAGTACCTGGTAAATACGATTCGGATCTGCATATACTTTTGCCGAAGCAAGGCTTTTGATCAGCAGAAAGTGGGTATGCAGTTGTTTTTTCTCTTCAACTGCTTCCTGGATCAGCGCATCGATATCGAATTCTTCTTTGTTTAATGTCAACCTGCCACTTTGGATCTTCGTAACATCAAGAAGTTCTTTCACCAGGTTATTGAGGCGATCTACCTGCTTTCCTGAATTTACAATAAAGGGGTGTATCTTCTTTGTTTCAGGAGTGTTTTTAGCAAATCGTTCAAGAATCTGAATAGAAGCCTTCATAAAGGTGATAGGGCTTTTCAGCTCATGGGAAGCTACGCTTAAAAACTCCTCTTTGGCCTTATTCTGCGCTTCAATCTGTTGAAGAGCATCCTTCAATTGCTTCATCAGCTTGTTGAAAAACAGTCCCACATTCAGAAATACCAGTAGAATAAAAATGATATTTAGAATCAGTAACCATCGGGAAACGCTATTGGAAATATTAACCAGCATTTCACTAAACTTTTCTTCTGTCCCATCTAAATTTCTGCAAACCTGGTTGATAGCTTTCGTAAATATTTCTTTTTTTTGAATCGAGAACTGATGGGTAGTACTTTCCCTGTGAATTTTCTCTCCCAGTATCCATAGTTGCCCCACGTAGTAGTCGGATGATCGCCAGTAATGGAATCCTGTTTTGAAATAGTTTAACTGTGAGAAATTCTGAAAGAGCCAGAGAATATCGCCTAAATCATGAGGGTAATTTTGACCCTTTAAATAGGCTTTCTTAACGAAGTCATGAGATTTTCCCTTTTCCCATCCTGTCCGCGCCAAACTGTCGGCGATAGGAATTGAAATATTTGACTTGAAAATCTCGTAATATTCGGATCTCTGGTTATACACAAACACACTTAGTCCTCTGATTGCGCTCTTTTGGGCTTTTACATACACAAATTGAGCATTTCTTAAGGCACGTACCGAGGCGAGTAATTTGATAGAATAGTAATTGAAAGCAATAAGGGCCATAGACGACAGTAGAATAACTGTCGCTAAGATCCACCTATACCTAAACCTGCTTCCTACTATGTCTTTCATTGAGCGATAAATGATTAATAAATAGGTAGTTAAAAAGTTTTATTAGCTTAAGGATTGTGTAATAATTATGAAAAATTTAGTAAGGGTGAGAAAAACATGTTCTAACATGATTTATTTTTGCCCTTCCCTTGCAATAATTGAAATGTAAAAGCTTATACTAGAGAAGAGATGAAGTGGATTACCAGAGAAAGACCTAAAATTGATAGGATTGCATGTCCATGGCTGATCAGGAATTTTATTGATCCTGAAGCCGAATTCCTATATGTGCCTTTTGCCGATGTTAAGAGATTAGCTACAGAGCTGGAAGCCACCCCTTTTGACATACCCGACGTTGAATATACCCATTACCAGGATGAATGTACATTCGACTATTTAGTAAAGAAACATGAAATAAAGGACCCCGCAATTCACACCATGGCTCTTATCGTTAGAGGGGCTGATACTGACCGGCATGATTTTGCAGTTCAGGCAGCTGGGCTTTGGGCCATTTCTGCTGGTATGGCTTATAATATTAAGGATGATCAGGAATTGCTCCAGGCTGGAATGCTCATTTATGACGCCTTATATTCCTGGGCTAAGCATTTACAGAATGTTAAGCATACCGAGGGTAAGAACGAACAGCTGTTGTTACAGGTCTACAACAAGTTGCTCGAGGAGGGCTATGGAAAGGGTAGGAAAGCCCCTAAATGGGTGAAGGAAATAAAGGATGCCATTCAGGATCAGATCGATACCAATTTGTCATTGAGCCTTTCAGATATTTCAAAAGAGTTAAATATTCATCCGGCATATCTTTCGAGGGAATTTAGTAAACACTTTGATAATCTCACCTTTGGGGATTATATCAGGAAATTGAGGATAGAAAAAGCGATAGCTTATTTGAAGGAGTCTGAGTATGCTCTTACCGAAATTGCCTATCTGACAGGATTTTCAGATCAAAGCCATTTTAACCGGATCTTTAAAAAACATACCGGACAAACTCCGACGGCTTTCAAAAGGGATTTAAAAAAGTGATTTTTTGTCGGTATAAATACTTTTTAAAGGAACAAAAAAGAGTTAACTCAAACATTGGCGCAAATAGCAAGGTTAGTGTTCTGAGTTAATTTTTTTAAAATAATGAAGGAAAATAATGGAATATCTGTAATAATGCCTGTATATAACCAGGCTTCTTTTATTTTAAGGGCAATAGAAAGCCTTAGAAGTCAGGAGTTCAGCAATTGGGAATTGTTATTAATAAACGATGGTTCTTCTGATCATCTGGAAGATCTTATCAGTCCTTATCTTGCAGATCAAAGAATCCGCTATTTTGTTAATCCAGTGAACAAAGGACTTGGTTTTTGCTTAAATAAGGGATTGGAAAATGCAAGGCAAGAATTCATTGCTTATTTGCCTGCAGACGACCTTTACTATAAAAACCACCTGCAATCTTTATATGACAAGCTTGTAGAAAACCCGGATGCCACTATGGTTTTTTCCGGAATGAGGCATCATTATAATCGCTCTTGTCCTCAGAAACTGGAAAACTTCTGGTTTCAGTTAGTTCAGGTCCTTCACCGTAAGACTGCCGACAAATGGATAGAAAGGGATGAGCTGGTAACGGATAATCTTGACAGGATGTTCTGGAATACTTTATTGCAACGAGGCCTTGCTGTTCCAACGAATGAAGTAAGCTGCGAGTGGGTAGATCATCCACAGCAGCGGCATAAGATCCTGCAGGAGCCGATCGGAGGCATAAACCCCTACAAGCTGCACTATAAAGTGAAACAGCCTCTTCGCTATCACACAACGGTAGGTAATTTTATAGATGAGGTTTCTTATTTCGAACGTTTTCGTAACAGAAGAGATACTCCACATTCTGAAGATGGTCTTAAAATTTTGATAGTAGGTGAACTTGCCTATAACTCCGAACGGATATTAGCCTTGGAGGAACAAGGGCATAAGCTTTACGGCTTATGGATGAAGGACCCTTATTGGTATAATTCAGTAGGCCCCTTACCTTTCGGCCATGTAGAAGATATTCCTTATGAGAATTGGCAGAAGAGAATAGAAGAGATCCAGCCAGATATTATTTACGCCTTGCTCAACTGGCAGGCGGTACCGGTTGCACATGAAGTTTTAATAAATAATCCTGGAATTCCGTTTGTATGGCATTTTAAAGAGGGTCCCTTTATTTGTCTTGAAAAAGGCACCTGGAATGAACTAATAGATCTGTATTCCAAGTCGGATGGCCAGATCTATTCCAGTCCTGAGATGAGAGACTGGTTTGCGCAGTTCCTTCCGCCGGAAGCGGATAATGATTTTATACTCGACGGAGATCTACCTAAAAAAGAATGGTTTAAAACAGAGCTTTCTCCAAGATTATCAGAGATCGATGGAGAGATCCATACGGTAGTGCCGGGGCGACCTATAGGGTTACATCCTCATACCGTAGCCGAATTGGCGGAACATAAGATTCACCTGCATTTCTACGGAGATTTTACTCACGGCCAATGGAAGCAGTGGATAGAGAAGACACATCTGATGGCACCGGGTTATCTTCACACTCATTCTAATGTTACCCAGGAAAACTGGGTAAAGGAGTTTTCTCAGTACGATGCGGGATGGCTGCACTTTTTCCAGAGCGAGAATAACGGAGAGCTTATGCGTGCAAACTGGGACGATCTTAATTACCCTGCACGGATGGCTACCTTAGCTGTTGCAGGTTTACCAATGCTCCAAAGGGATAATACTGGTCATATCGTGGCTACTCAGACCCTGGTTAAACAAGAGGGACTAGGTGTGTTTTTTAATACGATGAACGACTTGGCGGAACAACTCAAGGATAAAGAAACGCTTGACCAGATCAGAAAGAATGTTTGGGAAAAAAGGTTTAGTTTCTCGTTTGACCAACATACTTCAGACCTCATAGCTTTCTTCAGGGAAGTAATCGCTGCACGGAAGGCCAGGGAAATAACAAGTAAAGCAAGTGCCTGATCGCAAGTAACCCCAATATTAACTATGGTCTTAACGTAGTTGATTTACCTCGTTAAGACCATAGTTATCCTACAACCGTAAATGCTTAGGCACTCTTGCTTAGGAAGAATTCAGGAGCATTAACTTCCCTGTTTTCAATAGTGGTAGGCAACTCCAGATGATAAGCTCCGGACGGAATAATTCCAAAGCCACCGTACTTTTCCATTAATCGAACCTGTGCAAGAACATCCTCTCCACAATGTTCTTCAGGTAATTCTTCCCAAAAATCAAAACCTCCCGTCTCTTTCAGTTTAGCAGTGTCATAAAGGATACAGCCACCTACCCAGGCAACCTTATACTTTTTCTGATCATCAGCGCTGATATTTAGTCGTTCCGCAACGTGGTGAATGTTTGCCGCATTATGAAGAGGATAACGTTGCCATTTCTCTGTTCCCGGGCGTACAACTTCAGGTTGTACCTCACCTTCCCAAAACTCGATAAGCTGTTGATGGGGTCTTACATCATCAAGATAGCTTAGGCCTATCAAAGCCATACCAGCAAAACCTGTTTTTTCTTCTTCCAAAGCCTGGACCATACGTGCAATAACATCCGGTTCCAATACTACATCATCATCCAGAAATAAAGAATACTCTCCAGAAGAGTTCTCCAGAAGGAACTGCCTCTGATGCGCAATTCCCTTTTTGGGAAAGTTTTGAAGGATCTTTATAGGATTTCCGTGAAATTCAATTAAGCGGCTAATAGTTTGAATAGTCTGATCATCACCGGCAAAAACATCGCTTTGGTCTGATACCACCACTTCAAAATCTTTAAACGTTTGGGCCGAAAGTGCCGTTAAGGTTGCAACCAGGGCATTAGGTCGGTTGTATGTAGGGATTAATACAGATACTTTCATGATTATGCTGCTTCTGATTGTGTTACTATTTTTTCCTCCGGGATTCTTAATTCAATTAACTCCTCTATGGCTTCCTTAACAGCATCAACACTCACTTCTGCTACAAAAGAAGCTTCGTGCTTACAGGTACCCGGATCGTCTTTTCCAAAGCGGGCAGAGGCAAGTCCGCATAAAGGGCAATTCAGAATTCCTGATAAAAGGGATCTGTTGTAACTTGTGCTCATTGGAAGGCCGGTAATTAAGTTACCGAACCAATAAATGCCGACGGTAGGAGTTTGTAAAGCACGTGCAAGATGTAAAGGTCCCGTATCATTTGAAATTAGTAGATCTGCCAGAGACAGCAATCCGGTCATTCCCGACAGTTTCAATTTATTACATAGATTGACAACCTCCTCTTTCACTCCTACATGTTGCATAACTTTATCAACAACTTCCTGCTCAGAGGGAACACCCGTTATATATACCTTGTACCCTCTGGATACAAGATCATCTGCGATCAGGGCGAAATTTTCCGCTGGCCAGCGGCGACGAAGATCTGAAGCTCCCGGATGGATTACTGCAATCGGTTTGTCGGGGAATCCAATAACATTCCTTGCTTCCTCCAAATCTTCCTCCATCGCGCTTGTTACAGGTTCTATTTCTGTTGTTTTAGCCCCTACCTTTGCAACCACTTCAAGATATCGTAAAACTTCACTGAAGTAATAAACATAAGGCACTGATATATCTAATGCTGCAGCAAACGGAGTTTTTAGTCCAACAGTAAGTTTTGCCCCGAGTTTAAGTATGAAGGGGTTAGAGTTGCCACCGCCACCGTGAAGCTGAAAGGCGATGTCGAACTGTTCCTTTTTCATCTCCTCATAAAAGGCATTCATTTCGTTTTGGTCGGCCTCAAAGCCCTCACGCTCGCTTATACCAGGGTAGGGGGGCACTACAATAACCCGGTTTACTGGTCCAGGCCTACCCTCCAGATATTCTTTGTGCCAGGGTTTTCCCAGCAGCACCATTTCGGCTTCCGGAAATTTTTCTCGTAAAGCCTGTAGTGCCGGCAATACAAATATATAGTCGCCCAGAGCATTAGCTCTTAAAACAGCTATTTTTTTAGGATTGGAAATGTTTGTCATAGGTAGTAGTACTTTTATTCGAGATTGTCTGGGCGGGTGCAAAGGCCCAGTAATTCTGCTTTGTCTAAGATATGTCCCTCCATTGCTTTTTCAACGTCTTCGCGCTCAGAAGCTGCAGGAAGATCTAACATGGTATCTAAGGCATATACTCTGAACCAGTAGTGGTGTGTTCCCTGAAAATAACGTGGGCACGGGCCTTCATATCCAAATGTATGATTGTTGCATAAGCCCTCTACTCCGCCAACAGGTACTTTACCTTCTTCCACATTTTGAGTGACTGCCGGAATGTTAAATACCATCCAATGCGTCCATGGCTTTGGAGTAGCGTCAACATCTTCAATTATTAATACGAAGCTTTCTGCACCGGTTGGTACATCTTCCAACTGCATGGGAGGGTTGATGTTTTGACCCATACATGTGTAAGGTGTGGGGATTTCCTGACTGTGTTCAAATACTGTTTTTATCTTCATATGTTTTCTTATCGTGGTTTCAGAACAACATATGAGGATAAAAAGTTTAGTCCGGTTTAAATTAGGAAGAGGCTGCCGAATATATACCCGGCTTCGTTATTTCCATTATCCGGTCTGGGCTTTCTAACGCTTTAAAGCCAAACTGTTTGTATAGACCGTGTGCATCGGCAGTTGCAAGCATCCATCTTCTCAATCCTTGTAAAGAAGGGTGCTCTTTTATAAACTCCATCAGCTTTTTAGAAACACCTTTCTTACGGTATTGAGGAAGCACAAAGACGTCAGCAAGGTATGCGAACGTAGCATAGTCAGACATTATCCTGGCAAAGCCGATCTGCTTTTCATCCAGATAAACACCGAAGCACAGGGAATTTTCTATGGCTCGTTCTACAATCTCGAGTGGAATATCCTTAGCCCAATAAGATTCCTTGCTCAAATACGAGTGAATCAGCGGAATGTCTAGTTTTGTTTTATCTGTAGAGATCAGTAGTTGTGGCATTTTAAGTTCCCTTAAGCCCTCATATTAATATACTGCAATGGCTGACCGAAATCATCTTTCCGGCATAGTGCTATAACTGCCTGCAAATCGTCAATTTTCTTTGCCTGTACACGAACCTGATCATCCATAATAGAAGCTTGTACTTTAAGTCCGCTATCCTTAATGGCTTTCACAATTTTTTTAGCGGCGTCTTTGTCAATACCTTCTTTGATCTTGATCTCCTTTCTCAGCATATTTCCTGAGGCATACTGCTCCTTTCCCATATCAAGGGCTTTTGGATCCAGGCTTTGCTTAACCATACGTGAAATAATGGAATCCTGAATAGCTTTCAGGCGCATGTCGTTTTCAGTAACGATAGTTATCTGATTCGTTTTTTTATCAAGTTCGACCGTGCTTTTGGAATCACTAAAATCAAAACGGTTCAAAATTTCTTTTTTAGCGTTATTGATAGCGTTATCCAGTGTCTGTGCATCAATCTTACTTACTATATCAAATGAAGGCATATACAATGATTTAAGGCGTTAAAAATATGTCCTTAGATTTAATAATAAAACAAATTTGTTAACAAAAGTATTTATGAAAATAAAAAGCATGAAGAAGAAAACTGAATCAGGCAAGTCTGCTAAAAAAAGTGTAAAGAAGGCAGAAAGGAAAGAGCTTGAAAGTGGTTTAGCTCAGAAATTTCTGGATGCTGTAAATACTTTAGGGCACGATGCGGAACGGATTGCTAAGGATATAAAAAAAATGAGTAAGCAGGTAGCTGATAAGCTATCTGAAAGGATCAAAAAAGCAAAGGAAGAAGAGCGAAAGGCTGCCAGGAAAAAAACTAAAAAATCTGTAGTAGCTAAGGTGGAGGAGAGATCTCCGAAGAAGGAGGAGGAAAAGATACGAGCTGAAAAAGTAGTAGCTAAAGTTGCGGGTAGAAAGACTAAACCTGCAGACGCGCCTAAACAAGAGGTTACTCCGGTTGATGAATTACAGGCTGAAACTAATAAGCGCGTCAGAACCAGGACGAAAGCAGTAAGTCAGGCGGGAACTAAACCTGAGGAAAAGCCTGCTGCTGCGAAGGGAAGGCCGAAAGCGGCTTCAGCCACTGCTGGCCAGGCCGCAAAATCTCCCGTTAAACGTATACGTAAACCTGCAGCATCAAAGAAGACTGAAGCTGAACCGGCACCTGAAGAAAATCTTTCGAAAGAAAGCGATACAACCGACCAGGAATAAAAGCTTTGTTAATAGGTTTGCGTGAATTAATATTAACTTAACAATTAATTATACAGATTTGCAGTCCCGGCTTCTTTGTGCGGGACTGTTTTAATTTTCAATGCCCAAGCAAAAGATACTCTTTACGAATCGTGAAATTAGCTGGTTGTACTTCAATGAGAGGGTATTACAAGAGGCTGCGGATAAAAGTGTGCCTTTAATTGAACGCATTCGTTTCCTTGCTATTTTCTCATCCAACCTCGACGAATTTTACCGTGTCAGAGTTCCCACGCTTAACAGGCTTGCTAATGTAAATACTAAGGCTAAGGAGCTTTTTGGATACAATCCCAAAAAGATACTTAAACAGATCAAGGAGATCGTTGTAAGGCAAGAGCGCCGGTTCAATCATTTGTTTGAGGATGAGATCATCAAAGAGCTGGCGGAGGAAAAGATATTTATCATTAACGAGAAGCAACTTAACGTAACCAGGGGAGAGTTTTTAAGAAACTATTTCAGGGTAAAACTTTTGTCAACACTCGTGCCTCTAATGCTCGAAGACGATAAGCCGTTTCCGGAATTGAAGGATCGGGCTATTTACTTTCTGGTTAAGCTGGCAAAGGAAAATGAGAAGGTCAAATACAGTCTTATAGAAATACCTACCGACAGCCTTGAACGCTTTATAGTCTTGCCCGAAACGAATAACCTGAAGTTTATTATCCTTTTGGATGATATTATCAGGTATTGCCTGGATCAGATCTTTTTCATTTTTGAGTACACCTCTATTGAGGCCTACTCTATACAAGTTACCAGAGATGCGGAGCTTGAGCTTGATAAAAGCGTAAGTGAGAAGTTTATCGAAGCGCTCAGTAAAAGTTTGCAGAAACGGAAAAAAGGCAAACCAATGCGCTTGTTGTATGATAACAACATGCCTCTTGATATGCTTACCTATCTGGTCGAGAAATTACACCTGAGCGCCGATGGGCTTATCCCTGGTAACCGCTATCATAATTTTAAAGACTTTATCAGTTTTCCCAATGTAGGAAGAAAGGAACTGGAGTATCCCAAAGACCCTGTACTGCCGGTTAGGGGACTTGATCCGGGTAGAAGTATTTTCAACCAGATCGCAAAAAGAGACTATCTGATCAGCTTACCTTATCAGTCTTTCGACTACATTATTCACTTCCTGAGGGAAGCTGCAATAGATCCAAAGGTAACCGAAATCAACATCGCCTTATACAGGCTTGCAAGAAATTCCCGCATTATCAATGCCTTAATTAATGCCGCTAAAAATGGCAAAAAGGTGAATTGCCTGGTGGAATTGAAAGCACGCTTCGACGAAGAAAATAATATCAAGTGGACAAACAGACTCGAAGAGGGTGGGGTATTGGTAAATTATGGTCTTCTGGATTATAAGGTCCATTCCAAAGTCTGTCTTGTTACCCGGAAGGAAAAAGGAAACCTCGTTCATTATGCAAATCTTTCAACCGGAAACTTTAACGAAAAAACTTCTGAGATTTACTGCGATCATAGTTTGTTCACTGTTCATCAGGAGATCACCTCGGAATTGAGGAAATTATTCAGGGGACTGGAAAAGAAGGTTTTTTATAAAGACTATGAATGTCTTATTGTCTCTCCTTTGCAAACCCGGGAAAAGATCTACGGACTGATTGATCAGGAAGTTAAAAATTCCAAGGCGGGAAAGACTGCTTACATGATCCTGAAAATGAACAGTCTGGCGGATGAGGAAATGATCGAGAAGTTGTATGAAGCAAGCTCGGCAGGGGTTAAAATAAAGCTTATCATACGTGGTATGTGTTGTTTGATCCCGGGAATTGAAGGCGTAAGCGAAAATATCGAAGTGCTGAGTATAGTTGATAAATACCTGGAGCACGCCCGTGTTTGGATCTTTGCTAACGGGGGGGAGGAAAAGGTATACCTTTCTTCTGCTGATTTTATGACAAGAAATCTCGACCATCGTGTGGAAGTCGGTTTTCCGATTCTGGATCCGGGCATAAGAAAGGAGATCAGGGACATCATCGATATTCAGTTGAAGGATAACACGAAAGCAAGGGTAATTAATCGCTTTAACAACAATCAGTATGTAAAGGATAAAGCGAAAGTTACCTATCGGGCGCAGACAGATATATACACTTATTTGAAATATAAAAATTACTGACATTGAGATACGCAGCTATTGATATTGGATCTAACGCGGTACGTTTGCTGATAGCAGATATAATTGAAAAGGAGTCTGAAATAACTTTCAAAAAGAATACTTTAATACGTGTTCCTCTCCGCCTTGGAGACGATGCATTTCTGGAAAAAGAGATTTCAGAGCGCAAGGCTGATGAATTAGTAAAAACGATGTTCGCCTTTAAACAATTGATCGATGTTTACAAGGTTGAAGATTATATGGCTTGTGCCACTTCCGCTATGCGGGAGGCTCAAAATGGCAGAGAATTGGTTGACCGGATAAAAAAGGAAGCTGAAATTGATCTCGAAATTGTTGAGGGGCAAAAGGAAGCTAATATTATTTATTCTAATCATATTGAGGAAACTCTTGATAAGCAAAAGAACTATCTTTATATAGATGTTGGCGGTGGCAGTACAGAACTTTCTGTATTTGCAGAGGGACAGGCTCAGGCTTCAAGATCCTTTCCTTTAGGTACTGTGCGTATTCTGGACAATGCAGACAAGGAGGAAACCTGGGAAGAAATGAAAGAATGGATCAAGGTAAATACCAGGAATTATAAAAACCTTATCGGTATCGGTACCGGAGGAAACATTAATAAACTTTTCAGGCTTTGCGAAGAAAAGGACGGTACGCCTCTCAGTATTTCTAAACTGAAGAGTATGTATGAATACCTCTGTTCCTTCTCCCTTAAAGAACGTATTAATGTGTTAAACCTTAATCAGGACCGTGCGGATGTGATCATTCCAGCTTGTGAAATCTATCTTACTGTAATGAAGTATGCAGGAGTTAAGCAGATATATGTTCCGAGGGTAGGTATGGTAGATGGAATTATCAGTCAGCTGATCGAACGAAACCTTTTGAATAAGGTAAAGTGATTGGAGGATAGACATTAAACGAAAAAGGTGCTCATTATTGCTAATGTGCACCTTTTTCGTTTAAAAAGACTTGCTATACTAATGATGCTGCATGTCCCTTAATGATTTAATCTTATCATGAGATTGTCTAAGAGCAGCCTTTTGAGTCGAAATCATCTCTCTGATATCAGAAGGAAGGCTTTCACTTTCCAAGGCCATTTTATAAGCTTTTTGTGCTGCATCCTCGCCAAATTCACAATTCTCAAGAACTGTTTTACGGTCTCTTCCTGTAAACAATGCTTTTACGTCCATCCAGGCACGGTATATTTTTCCGCTGTTAGTAGTACCTGTATCTACTTTGTCTCCTAAAGCAGAAATCTCGCTTGCTAAAGCCATTTTATAAGTTTGACTTTCTGCGATCATTCCGGTAAATAATACCTTCAGATCAGAATCACTGTCTTTAAGTTCTTCAATTGCTTTTTGATATCCGACAATTCGGTCATTATTAATTTCCACAAGATCATTTAAGATCGTAGTGGTCATATCATGAGTCGTTTCCATATTAGTAGGTTGTTTTTGTTGGCATATTAAAAGCAAGTACTGTTCCAAAAGCAGTACTTTTTTTAAAAAAATATTATATCCCTAGATCAGCACCTTCGTAAGGATCTTTTACTTTATTGCCGGATTTTAGATCACTTAATTTCTCCTTAGAATTATTATACACATCATCAGCCCATCTCCCGATCTTTTTTCTTGATTGTTTCCCTTCATCGGGAGCTAATAGGATAGCTGCAACTGCCCCTGCTGCTGCTCCTGCCAGTAACGCCAGTAATATTTTTGAATTATCCTTCATGTTGTGTTTTGTCTGTAGCCTAAAATCAATTCAGGTGAATAATAAAGGCCGGTAAAAAAATAAAAATCAATACAGTTATCGCAAAGGTATTTTTTCCCTTGAAATTTGCAAACGCAGATTACATTAATTACAATGTATCCTTTGCAAAGTTTGTGCGACGCGCTGAAAGTGTTTTGAATAGGTTATCCCACACTTTTGTATAAAAACCAAAGTTTCCCGAACCTCTTTTACAATGTTCCATACGAAATGCAGGGGAGATAAAAACACTTAGAAAGTGGTTGCCGGAACTAGGAATGCTGGTGCCAAGATTTGCAATGATTCCTAAAATAACATGAAAGACAAGGAATAGAATTATCGAAAAGATATTTAATGTGAATACTAAAAGCACAGATAGCCATAGAAAACCCAACATCAGACATTCTATGGGATGGATCACGAAGAGGCTGGCTGGATTTATTTTTTTACTGATATGACTAACATAGTGGATCTTCTCAAAAAAAGGCTTTTTATGAAGGATGAAATGCAATAGCCACACTAACAGATCCATCAACAGAACTGTGAAAATAAAATCGGTAAGGACGCTAAAATCTAAAGTAAGATGGATATGAATGAGCCCGTAATTCCAAAGCAGGAATCCAAGGTAGGTAACAAACGTGTTTATGATAACCGTCAACCCAAAATATTTCTGCTCACGTTTATCAGGCATCTCAAATTTTTTACCGAGGGTTTTCAACAGCATTGCGCCCATTAATACAGCCAGAATAGCTAGTATTAAATTCTCAGCAAAAAGAAGCAGGAACAATTCGCTGATTGACCCTTGGTAGAAGAATAAGAGCTTGTAATTCATCGATCGCGCAAAGATACTTTTTGTAAGTGAATTTGTGCAACCTAAAAGATTAGCTTTTAGAGATTTAATGGCTTGCCCTGTTCCTTCTGAAGAACAGCAGAAGCTCGTTGTGCTAGTTTAGCCTGAAAGGAGATTTTCCGTGGATCTCTTTGTCTAAAATCGAGTAGATCTCCTTTTTACTGATAGGTTTTAAAAGATACCCGGTAACACCATTAAAGCGCTTAAACATTTCAAGGTCCTTAGGATTTGCAGAAGCGGTACAGATATACACAGTGATTGATTTATCAAGTTGTTCAAACTTTATAAACTCTTCCAGGAACTGCCAGCCATTTAAAATCGGCATATTTAGATCCAGGAATATAACATCAGGAAGCTTTTCCTGATAACCCCAATTGTTTCTAAAAAAGCTTAACGCACTTTCTCCATCTCCAAACTGCAAAACCCGATCTACAAGCTCAGTAGATTGCAAAACTTTCTTTATAGTGAATTGAAAAAGCTGATCGTCGTCGATTATGCTAAATGTGGAAATTTTCTTGTTCATTGCCTAACGCGCTTTCTGCAAGCATCAAAATTTAAATAAGGGCGTTGCTATGTTTACGCTAATAAGTGTCCATTTGTTACAGGGATCATTCCATATGTAAAATTTCTATGAAATAAAAGTAACGTCTTTCTATCCTGCTTATAAAAAGTAGTTTTGCGCAACAACACTTAACATCCGTAATGAAACCTTTTTTTAAACACACACTAGCATTAATGGCCTGCACTATAGCCATTGCCAATACCAGCAATGCTCAGCAGCTTGATTCTATTCCTCAGTCACGGGCTGATAGCAAACCTAAAACAGAACTGAAGCTTAACCTTTCTGCAGATGGGTCGAAATATATCAAGGCAACATTCCTTAATCAGGTATGGCTGCGCTGGAATGAAAGTAATCCAAACACAGCGGTATTGGGCGAACATAAAGATCATACCTTAGATATTGGTTTAAGACGGACACGGATGCAATTATTCGGGCAAGTGACCGACAGGGTTTTCTTTTACACTCAATTTGGAATGAACAATTTTAATTTCCTGTCCCAAAATGCCGGAAACCGGAAGCTTCAGGCTTTTTTTCACGATGCGCTGGGTGAGTACAAGGTCTTTAAGTCCAGTGACAAGCTTAAATTGGGAGGTGGATTAACCATAGCCAACGGGTTGAGTCGCTTCAGTCAGCCCAGTGTAAGTACGATCATGACCACGGATGTTCCTGTATTCCTGCAGACCACCGTTGATCAAACAGACGAGTTTGCAAGGAAGCTAAGTGTTTATGCAAGAGGGCAATTGGGAAAACTTGATTACCGGCTTGTCCTTTCAGACCCTTTTCCAATTCAGACCAATGGACAAGCAGCACCTGTTATCAGAGCTAATAGTGCAAGCTTTGCAACCATTGGTCATCATAAACAATACCAGGGCTTCTTTGCTTATAATTTTCTTGATAAGGAACCAAATGTTACTCCTTATATGACAGGTACTTATCTTGGTGATAAAAAGGTTCTTAACCTTGAGGGAGGATTTATTTACCAGAAGAAAGCAACCTGGTATCTTACTGATGCCGGAACAACGAATTATAATGATCTGGCAATGTGGTCTGTAGCTGCATTTGCCGACATGCCTATCCGTGATAATAAATATGCACTTTCGGCTTATGCTGGTTACTTTGATACAGGATATGGAAAAAACTATGTTCGTAATAATGGAATTATGAACCCTGCAAATGAAGCAACTCCGGGATCTCCGGTTTATGGAGGAGCTTTTGGTAATTCTTATCCTATGTTTGGAACAGGTGAATCAGTTTACGCACAGGCAGGGCTGCGTTTGCCGAAGGATCTACTTGGAGAGAACGGAACACTGATGCCTTACGTTTCTTACAGGTATGCAAAGTACGACGCATTAAAGGATGGATTAAGTGTTTACGATGCAGGTTTGAACTGGCTGATCAATAAACATCAGTCGAAGGTTTCACTAAACTACCAGTTACGCCCTGTTGTAAATACAGCTGGGGAAGTGAAAAACAATGCCAGCTCGGTGTGGCTTCAATACCAGATCGCATTTTAATATCCGAACGTATGCTTACCGCTGTTATCCTATCCGCACTTTTCCTGCTTGCAATTGTAGTCTTGTTATCACGAAAACCGCGGCGTCAAGCCGAAGGAATCCCGGAGCATAAGCCCGACTATAAAGCTATCCTTCAAAAAGAAGTATTGTTCTACCGGCAGCTCATGGAGGAAGAAAAGAATGATTTCGCGCAGAAAGTTGCGTCATTTCTAGAGAAGACCAGAATTGAAGGTATAGGAACGGAAATAAATGATAAAGACAGAGTGTTAGTAGCGGCTAGTGCTATAATTCCCATTTTTCGCTTCGGCAACTGGAGGTATAAGAATATTACTAATGTTATTCTGTATCCTGATACCTTCAACCATGATTTCCAGTATTCAGAGGGAGAAAGGAATATTATGGGAATGGTGGGCAATGGTTTTATGAATGGTCAAATGATCCTTTCGAAATCAGCATTACATCATGGATTCAGAGAACCGGGAGGAAATGAGAATACTGCGATCCACGAATTCGTTCATCTCCTTGATGCTGCAGATGGCAGTGTTGACGGCATTCCCGAACTATTACTAAATAATATTTCTTCCCTTCCCTGGATCAAGGCAATGGAAAAAGAGATCAGCAGAATAGAGAAGGGAAAGTCAGACATTAATCCCTATGCCCTTACCAACGAAGCGGAATTTTTTGCTGTAGTATCGGAGTATTTTTTCGAGAAGCCCGCGAAGTTCAAAGAAAAGCATCCAGCTCTATATGAGATGTTGGATAAGATGTTTAATCCTGAAAACAATTCTATTCCCCATTCTCACATCAAATATTAACTTTGCACCTCAAATATTTGAGAATGACAACGAAAGAGATAAGGAAAGCTTTTTTAGATTTTTTTGCAAGTAAAGGACATCAGATCGTCCCATCGGCCCCCATTGTAGTAAAGAACGATCCAACATTAATGTTCACCAATGCGGGAATGAACCCTTTTAAAGAAATTTTCCTTGGTGAGGCACCTATAAAATATTCCAGAGTTGCCGATACTCAACGTTGTCTTCGTGTTTCAGGTAAGCATAACGACCTGGAGGAGGTGGGTATAGATACTTACCACCATACGATGTTTGAAATGCTTGGAAACTGGAGTTTCGGTGATTACTTCAAAGAAGAAGCGATCGAATGGAGCTGGGAGTTGTTAACTTCTGTTTTAAGTATCCCTAAAGATCGTTTATACGTTACGGTTTTCGAAGGTGATGAAAAAGAAGGTCTTCCTAAAGATCAGGAAGCCTATGATTTCTGGAAAAAATGGATTGCTGAAGATCGTATCCTCTTAGGTAATAAAAAGGATAATTTCTGGGAAATGGGCGATACCGGGCCATGCGGACCTTGTTCAGAGATTCACGTCGACTGCCGTACGGAAGAAGAACGTGCTAAGACAGACGGTAGAACCCTGGTAAATAATGATGATCCTCAGGTTATTGAAATCTGGAATAATGTGTTCATGCAGTTCAACCGTTTAAAGAACGGTTCTTTGCAGCCATTACCCGCACAACATGTGGATACAGGGATGGGGTTGGAACGCTTAGTAAGGGTCTTACAAGGAAAGTCCTCAAATTACGATACAGATACTTTCCAACCATTGATCCAGTTTATTTCCCAGCAGAGTGGAATTACCTATAACATGGGCGAAAGTGATGGGAAGACGGATGTGGCCATGCGTGTAATGGCAGACCATATCCGGGCTATCGCATTCGCGATCGCTGATGGACAGCTTCCATCTAATGTTAAGGCAGGATATGTTATCCGTCGTATCCTTAGAAGGGCAGTTCGTTATTCTTATACATTCCTTGGCTTTAAAGAACCTTTCTTTAATAAATTGGTGCCAATCCTTGCAGATCAGTTCGATGGTGTTTTTCCTGAATTAAAAGCTCAGCAGGATTTTGTTCAGAAAGTGATCCTGGAAGAAGAGGTATCTTTCCTTCGTACGCTAGCAACAGGTATTCAGCGATTCGAGAAGTACGCTGCAGAGAATACTAATATTGAAGGTGGCTTTGCCTTCGAGCTGTACGACACCTTCGGTTTCCCTATCGATCTTACCGACCTGATGGCTCGCGAAAAGGGTATTTCAGTTGATATGGAAGGCTTCAATAAAGCTTTAGAAGAGCAGAAAACCCGTTCTCGTGCTGCAACTGCTATTGATACGACAGATTGGGTGATCATAAATGAGGGAGAAGAGAATGAGTTCCTGGGATACGATTCTCTGGAATCAGAAAGCAAGATCCTGAAATACCGGAAGATCACTGCAAAAGGAAAGGAGCAATACCAGATCGTTCTAAATAGAACTCCTTTTTATGCAGAAAGTGGAGGTCAGGTTGGGGATACAGGAACATTAATATCTAATTCGGTTAATAGTTCAACTATCCAGGTCACCGACACAAAGAAGGAAAATGGGTTGATCGTTCACTTTACAGATGAATTGCCAGAAGACCCTTCAGCTACATTTACGGCAAGGGTGGATGAATCTAAACGCTTGTCGACAGAGAATAACCACTCGGCAACGCATTTGCTACAAGCCGCCCTACGTCAGGTTCTGGGCACTCACGTGCAGCAAAAAGGATCTTTGGTGAATGCAGATTACCTTCGATTCGATTTTTCTCATTTCGCTAAAGTGACTGATGAGGAGATTGCTCAGATCGAAGCGATTGTTAACAGCAGGATCCGGGAAAATATCCTTAAACAGGAAGAAAGACAAGTACCTTACCAGGATGCTATCGGCAGAGGGGTAACAGCATTATTCGGGGAGAAGTATGGCGAGTACGTTCGTGTGATCACCTTTAACCCTGAGTATTCTATGGAGCTTTGTGGTGGTACTCACGTTAGTTCTACCGGTCAGATCGGTTTCTTCAAAATTACATCCGAAGGTGCCGTAGCTGCAGGTGTGCGTCGTATCGAAGCAATCACTGGTAAGGCTGCAGAAAATTATATCAACGAACAAAATAAGTTGATGCAGGAGATTAAATCCCTTCTGAAGAACCCTAAGGACATTGCAAAATCTATCGAGAGCCTTCTTGAAGAGAATGCAAAGCTTAAGAAGGAGATCGAAAAAAGTATCATAGAAAAGGCTGGAAACCTTAAGCATGACTTAGCAGCAAAAGCACAAAATATAAATGGAGTGAATGTTATTGCTGAAAGAGTAGATCTGCCAAATGCTGACGCAGTGAAAAACCTTGCTTATAATCTTAAAGATATTGTTGACAACCTTTTCCTTGTTCTCGCTACTGAAAATGAGGGTAAGCCGGGAATTACGGTGATGATCTCTGAAAATCTGGTAGAGGCGAAAGATCTTCATGCCGGAAATATTGTGAGAGAATTAGCGAAAGAAATTAAAGGCGGTGGAGGGGGACAACCTTTCTTCGCAACAGCGGGTGGTAAAGACGCATCAGGTATAGATGCCGCACTCAGCAAAGCGAAAAGCTTGGTCAAATAGAATTAAAAAGCGCAGGGAACTGCGCTTTTTTTTTACTCAAATTCTAAAGCATCAGCCGCTTGTTTTATTGAAGCTTTATCTACTACTGGTAGAGTTGGAACCCTCCCTAAGATACTTACCTGAGAGTATTCGCATATATACTTTTCAGAAGTTTCATCTGTATCACCACTAATGATAATTCCCTTTATCTTCAGATTCCTTTGCTTGAGAAGTTCAATACTTAGCAAAGTATGATTAATACTACCCAGGTAGTTTTTCACTACCAGAATTACTTCCGGTGCAAATTTAGCTATCAAGTCGATGATGAGGTTCTTAGAGTTTAGTGGCACCATTAAACCTCCTGCTCCTTCTATCAATAGACAATTTGTGGTAGATGGTAAAGTTATAGCTTCCAGGTCTATCTCAACCCCATCCAGAGCTGCCGATTTATGAGGAGAAAAAGGCTGAGTAAGGCGATATACTTCCGTATGGAAAACTGACTGATGATTGGAAATAAGATTTTTAACCTTAGTGGTGTCGGAATTATCCAGGTCTCCAGATTGCACAGGTTTCCAGTAATCCGCTTTCAACTTTTCTACTAAAACAGCAGATATTACTGTTTTACCTACGTCGGTTCCTATTCCTGTTACAAAAATTGGTTTCATAAATGCGCTCTTAAAGTATTTAATAGTCCCTTTATCTCATTGTCAGAGTTGAAGGAATGCAAACAGATTCGAATGCGTTCCCTTCCTTCGGGAACTGTTGGATGTAGAATCGCCCTTACATCATATCCTGCCTGGTTCACAAGCCCTTCAAGCCTCTTTGCGTTTTCATTTCCTCCAATAATAAGACACTGAATAGGGGATAGGCTATCGATGAAAAAATTATATAAGTCCCCAGCTTCAGTCCTGAAAAAGTTAATCTTTGATTGAATAAAGGAGGGAGTTAGTACTTGTTGCAGATATGCATAAGCCTCAGAAATACTGATGTGATTTAAAGGAGGAGCAGCAGTGGTATAAATGAAAGAGCGGGCAAAGTTAATCAGATAAGAACGAAGTGGATCAGAACCTAAAACGATTGCTCCATGGCAACCCAGTGCTTTACCAAAGGTTACTATCCTGGCAAATACCCGGTTTTGTAATTTTTGTTCGTACACAAGTCCCTGACCTTTTTCTCCGAAGATTCCCGTCGCATGAGCTTCATCCACAATAACAGCAGCCTCATACCGCTCAGCCAGATCCACTATTGCTTCGATGGGAGCCATATCACCATCCATTGAATAAATACTCTCAATGGCGATATAGATCCTGCCTCGAGCGGCTCTAAGTTTTTCTTCAAGGCTATTCAAGTCGTTATGTCGAAAAGAATAACGGTTGGCAAAGCTTAAGCGCGCCCCGTCAATAATAGAGGCATGGATCAGCTCGTCTGTAATTATCGTATCGCCACGTTGCGGGAGCGAAGAGAAAATACCCACATTTGCATCGTAACCAGAATTAAACAAAAGTCCTGAGGCTGCATCGTGGAATCCTGCAATCCTGCTTTCAAGCTGTTCTGCAAATTCATGATTGCCACTGATCATTCTTGAGCCTGTCGATCCTGAAACTGATTTTTCAAAATCGAGGGCTTGACGGATATTGTTTTGTAATTGTTCCGCTTTTGCAAATCCAAGATAGTCGTTGGAGCAGAAGTCTACCTGGGAATGATCTGTGCGAAGTTTCCGGTAAGAATTATGTTTTTTTCGCTCCTCTAATCTTTGAGTAATATAGTTTTCTATCGGCTTCACGTAGGAATTTGAACGTCAAAAATAGCAGGGAGTAGCGGAAAAGCAAAAAAAAACGTACCGACCTATCCGGTACGGCACGTTTTTTAAACAGCTATTAACATTAACACTTATCTTCCGTTCTCGGCTTCCCCTCTTCTTCCGTCTCTTGATCTTTTCCTGAATTCACCGTTACGATCCTTTGCATGCTCCTTTCGTTGAGCTTTCAATTCATCGTATTGTTTCCGCTGATTGTTGTTCAGAATGCGGCTTATTTTCTTGTCGCTTTCTTCGAACATTTTTCTACCCTGCTCAAAGTCTTTTTTATCATGTTTTTGTTTTGAGGCATGCAATTTTTCCATCTCCTTTGCCCGGTCGAGGTTTATCTTGTATATCTCATTTCTTTGTTTGTCGCTAAGCGAAAGCTTTTTGTCTAAAGCATCAGTCATAAGTTGAGCTCTCTCTTCAGGAGTTCGATGCTCTCTTGGATGTTTTGCTTGTCTTTCTTGTGAAAATCCTGCTGTTGCCAGACCTGCAAATAGTAGGGCTGTTAAAATTATTTTTTTCATATCTATTGTGTTTTAAGGAATAGATATAAATCAATACCGAAGGTTTAAAAATTCAAATGTTAAAGAATGTTAAGGCCGCGAATAAGCTTTTTCGCTCATTTGATTCTGAATCAACGGCAATTTCTTCATCTCCCATTTGGAATTTCAGGATGTCTGTTTAAGTGTCAGCAGAACGCTTAACGGTCTTAATTTAATCCACTCTTTGAGTGGGGTTTAATTTTTTGTAAAGGGCCACTTTTGCAAATGTCTTTTGGTTTTTATTCTGAAAATCAGATTCTTATAAAGGTGCTGTAGTGTATTAGTAGGGGTGTGTATTCTGTCCTTTTTGATGTTTGTATAGCTAAAGTAGGGCATGGATATTTTAGAAGATATCAAATCCCTTATACATTTGGACTAACCAAGCGGAAGGTGATCCGCGAAAATATAAACCAGTTTAATCATTTTATTTATTAGTCTTATGAAAGGAAGATTTACATTCTTTTTTCTCATTTCCTTACTATTTCTTGTGCCATTGATGGCAGGCGCACAAGAGATACAGGTAACAGGAAAAGTAGTATCAAAGAGTGATGGATTACCGCTGCCCGGCGTATCCATCGCAGTTAAAGGTGCAAACCGGGGAACAAGCACTGATGCTGCAGGAAATTTTAGGATAGCAGCCCCCTCAGGAGCTACTCTTGTTATTAGTTCATTGGGTTTCGATTCCCAATCAATAACTGTTCGCGATAGCAGATCTCTATCGATCACCCTGGTGGAAAACACAGCGGCATTAAACGAAGTGGTTGTTGTGGGTTATGCCACTCAAAAGAAGAAGGTAGTAACAGGGGCTATCTCAAGTGTTAAGGCTTCGGATATTGAAACGCAGCCAATTACACGTGTTGAACAGGCCCTGCAGGGGCGTACTTCAGGTGTTAGTATAGCGGTTAACAATGGTCAGCCAGGTGAAGCTGCTACAGTTCGGGTTCGTGGTATTACCAGTTTTAATAATTCTAATCCATTATACGTAGTAGACGGTATTGTTGTTGATAACGGAGGTATTAGCTACCTGAACGCTTCTGACATCGAATCTATCGACGTTTTAAAAGATGCAGCATCTGCGGCCATTTATGGTACGAGAGCCTCTGCAGGAGTTATCCTGGTAACCACTAAGAAAGGTAAAGCTGGAAAAAACACACTTAGCTATAATGGCTTTTATGGGACATCTGAACCTACCCGCCAGTTAAGCATGTTAAATGCTACACAGTACACCACTTTACGAAACGAAGCTGCTGCAGCAGACGGTAAAAGTTTACCTTACGCTAACCCTTCTTCCTTTGGCCAGGGAACGGATTGGCAATCAGCCATTCTTAATGATAATGCTCAACGTCAGAATCATGAGCTAAGTTTAAGTGGTGGAAGTGACCGCTCGACCTTTTATACCTCGTTTGGTTACCTGGATCAGGAAGGTATCGTGGCCTCGGATATTTCGAAATATAAGCGTATCAATTTTCGTGTTAACTCAACCCACAAAATATTTAAAAGCGTAACTATCGGTCAAAATCTCGGTTATGCTTATAATAAAACTGTTGGCTTAGGTAATACGAACAGCGAGTTTGGCGGGCCACTGGCTTCAGCTATTCACCTTGACCCCTTAACTCCACTTGTTGAAACTGATCCGGCTAAAGCAGCAGCCTACAATGTGCGAGCTCGTCGCGATGCATCAGGCTTTCCTTATGGCATTTCTTCAATCGTAGGTCAGGAAATGACTAATCCCCTTGCTTATATCTCCACCAGATTAGGCAATTATAATTGGGGCCATAATATTGTGGGAAATGTTTACGGTGAGATCGAAGTTATTAAAGGCTTAAAATTCCGGTCATCTTTTGGTGGTAAAATGGCTTTCTGGGGACAAGAAAGCTTTACTCCGGAGTTTTATTTAAATACCTCAAATATCAATACAACAACTCAATTCTTTAGAGAAAGCAACAATCGTATTGATTGGAACCTTTCAAATACATTGTCATACACCAGAGCATTTGGAAAACATAACCTCACTGGGTTGTTTGGACAGGAAGCTTACCAGGACGGAAGTTCTCATTACGATGGTGTTAGGTATGACGGTATTCCTGCTACTACTTTTGACGAGGCTTCGTTTAACTATTCAGTGCCAACAACGCAAAGAACTGCTTCGGCAAGTGATGGGCAATATCATAGAGTAGTTTCCTTATTTGGACGTTTGAATTATAATTATGATGAAAAGTACTTGTTGGAAGGTATTCTTCGTCGCGATGGTTCTTCAAGGTTCGGCGCTAACTACCAGTATGGTGTTTTCCCTTCTTTTAGTTTGGGATGGGTACCAACAAGAGAGGCATTTTGGCCAGAAAACAAATTCGTAAGCTTTCTGAAGCTGAGAGGTGGTTATGGGGTAGTAGGAAGTGATAATATCGGCGATTTTCAATTTGTTTCTACCATCGGTAGTGGCAGAAATGCAGCTATAGGTACAGATTCTTATCAAACAGGATACAGCCCTAACGCACCAGCTAACCCTGATCTTCATTGGGAGGAGACGCGTTCCTCAAACATTGGGTTAGAGGCCACTATTTTAAGAGATTTCCGTTTTACATTTGATTGGTACACCAAGAAAACTGTTGGTATCCTTCAAAATCCCAGGATTCCATTCTATGTAGGAGCTATTTCAAACCCTGCATCTAACGTTGCGGATATGAAAAATACCGGTTTGGAGTTTGAACTCGGCTGGAATAAAAAAGTTAGACAAGTTAATCTTAGTCTCGCAGGAAATTTCTCAACGCTAAAGAACGAAGTGACTTACCTGGGCCGTGGCTTGACCTTCATCGGTGGAACAGTGTCCTTCCAAAATATGGCTTATGGCGTAACACGGACAGAAGTTGGCCAGTCATTTAACTCGTTCTACGGATTTAGAACTCAAGGGATTTTCCAAACTCAAGAAGAGATCGACGCTTACGTAGGTCCAAAGGGTAAGGTCCAGCCTAACGCAAAACCAGGCGACTTCAGATGGAAAGATGTAGACGGTGATGGTGATATCGATGAAAATGACAGAGAGTTTATGGGAGTCTCTATTCCTAAATATTCTTTTGGATTAACTGCAAATGTTAGTTGGAAAAACTTTGATGTGATTGCATTTGGACAAGGATCAGGAGGGAACAAGGTATTTAGTGGCTTGAGACGTTTTGGAATCACAACTTCTAACTGGCAGACAGAAGCACTGGGACGCTGGACTGGCCCAGGTACTTCAAATTCATATCCTCGGTTATCAGAAGCCGACCCTAATAAGAATTTCGTAAACCCTTCTGATTTCTATTTAAAGAATGGCAACTTCTTTAGGATTAAAACTTTGCAGATTGGATATTCTTTGCCTAAAGCAGTAATCCAAAAGGCAAGTCTATCCAGATTAAGAGTCTATATAATGAGTGAAAACCTGTACACCTTCACTAATTACTCTGGTTACGATCCGGAGATCGGAGGAACAGCATTTGGTATAGACAGGGGGGTATATCCTCAGGCCCGCTCATTCATGTTAGGTGTAAATGTTGGATTATAATCTTTAAAAAAATGAACAAATATTTCAAATATATAGGTGCGTTAGCGATAAGTGCTCAGCTTTTAAGTTCTTGTAGTAATTTCCTGGAGGTAGATCCTAAGGGTACAGATCTTGAATCTAATTATTACCAAAATCAGGATCAGGCTTACAAAGCATTAGTAGCAGTTTACGATGTTGTAGGCTGGCAGGGAGGTAACCTGGTAACCAAAGAGGGGATTGCTATGGCTGCTTCCGACGATCATTATGGAGGCGGAGAAGGCGCGGGCGATTTAAATTTTGTGAATATGGACAAGTTTCTGATCACCCCGGCACAAGGCCCACAGGAAGACCTTTGGAGGAAGGGTTTCTCGGGAATATTCAGGGCTAATATTCTGCTCGAAAAGATTCCAAGCACAAATATGGACGAAGGTTTGAAGAAACGGTATATAGCAGAAGCAAAGACATTACGTGCCTTCTTTTATTTCGACCTTGTTCGCTTATTCAAGAACATCCCTTTGTATACCAAGAATATCACTTCGGATGAGATGTATAATGTGACACAGGCAAGCCCTGCAGAGGTATATGCTCAGATGGAAACGGATCTGAAAGAGGCAATCGCAGAACCAAATCTACCCAATAAGGTAGTTGCTGCTACGGAGGGAGGCCGCTTTACAAAAGGTACGGCTCATGCTCTTCTTGGAAAAGTTTATTTGTGGGAAAAGAAGTGGGCTGAGGCAGCTGCGGAATTCAAAGAGGTGAATGGTACGCCAGGGCAAATGAATGCTACCTACGGTTATCAATTGCTGGGGGATTTCGGAAACCTATTTAAAGGTGGAAATACTTACAAATTCAATTCGGAGTCAATTCTCGAAATTCCGCACACAACGCTTTCCGGAGGAACCTGGGGTGGCGGAGGGGCTGCTTCAACGGAAGGAAATATTTTAAACATCATGAGTGGTCCCAGAGGTTACTCAGCTAAAACAGCAGGAGCCCCTGATTATTATAGTGGCTGGAGTTACTTCCCGGTTACTCAAAGCCTGTTCGACGCTATACATTTTGATCCGCGGTACAAATACACCATTGCAAATCTGGATAGCCTCAAAAAGAACGGTATTGCCGATTACAACGCTGCTGCGGGTGCACAGAATACAGGCTACTTCATCGAAAAATGGATTGCCCGTAATTCTAATCTTCCTACAGGGGCCGGAGACCGCGACCTAAACTGGGGACAGAACATGTATGACATCCGCTTAGCTGATACTTACCTGATGGAAGCAGAAGCTTTGGTAATGGCGAACGCCGATTTATCGAGAGCGGCTAATTTGCTGAATGCTGTTAGAGCTCGAGTTGGGTTGGGTCCCGTAGCGGCAACAATGGAAAATATAAAAAGAGAACGCCGACTTGAACTGGCTGGTGAAGGACAGCGTTGGTTCGATTTGGTTCGCTGGGGAGATGCAGCTACAGTGCTCGCTTCTGAAGGTTTTGTAGCTGGAAAAAGCGAAATACTGCCAATCCCCTTGCGCGAAATGGATAATACAAAAATAGAACAAAGTAAAGAGTGGGGCGGAACTAAGTAATAACCTTAATCTCCTTTAAGTATGAAACTAAGATTTAATTTAACGAAAGCATTGACTGCACTTGCAGTGGCTTCAACTATAGCGATTTATTCTGCCTGTACCCCAGACGAAGCTGGAGATGGAAACGGCTTGGATTCACCTGATCTGGTAGCAGATTTTACCGTAACACCAGTAGCTAATAAAGCAAATTATTACGTGCTAAAAGCACATACAGATGGTGTCATCAGTGTAAAATGGAATTTGGGTAAAGGTGCTACAGATGCTTCTGCAGGCAAAACTGTTGATACAGTTTTTTACCCTGATGCAGGAAATTATACTATTACAGAGGTTGCTGTAGGTAAGGGAGGGACCCAAAAATCAACATCAAAGCAATTGAATGTTCCTACCTCTGACCCAGAAGCTGGTAACCTGATCCTTGATCCCAAAATGGATGATCCCACCAAATGGACCGTAACTAAAAGAGGTACAAATGCTAATGTGCAGTTTACAAATGGTAAAGCGGTGTTTACCGGCTCTGCTTATGATGGTGTAGCTATATCTCAACCTGTACAACTAGTGGCTGGTAAGAAATACCAGATAGATATGACTGTATCTGGTGGCGGGGCTGTAGACACCTGGTTTGAGGTCTACCTTGGTAAGGGAGTGCCGGCTAACGGTGCAGATTACAGTGAAGGTGGTAAAATAATGGGATTAAGTACCTGGGATGGTTGTGGAAATTCCACTTTCAACGGTCAGTTAGCCAAAATAGGATGTACTGGTGATAGAAGGAATGGAGTGGTGACAGTCACTTCCTCCGGAACTTATTACCTGGTGATCAGAACCGGTTCCGGCAGTTCTATGGGGCCAAATGGAATCTCTCTTGACAATGTTGAGTTAAGAGGTACTAAATAAATAACAGGCTAATAGATCAACAGGAAAGTATGTTGACTTTCCTGTTGATCATAGCCTTAACGCTCAGTTGATAAGATAATAAAAACATGAAACTGAGGAATTGATCAATAATAACAGGGATATAAATGAAGAATACTGTATTGAAAACGTCAGGACTCAAGCTTTTGCCGTTCCTGCTTCTACTTACTATTGCAAGCTGCAAAAAGAAGGACGCCGCCGGGCAGGAGGTAAAGCCGCCGGTAACAGAAGAAAAGCCGGTTACAACTGACGTAAGCTTTTGGCTTACCAATCCCGACAGAACATCGCTTTTTAAAAAGCAAAACGTAAGCCTCCTGTTTTCTGCGCCTAACAGCCAGTATACAACTATAGAAGTAGATACAACCCAAACTTTTCAAACGATTGATGGCTTTGGGTACACCTTGACGGGCGGAAGTGCGATGTTGATCAATAGTTTGCCTGTGGCAACAAGAGATGTATTGCTCGAAGAATTATTTAAGCCAGACAGTACTCATATCGGTGTGAGTTATTTGCGCATCAGTATTGGCGCTTCCGATCTGAGTGATTCTCCTTTTACATATGATGATATAGCAAATGGACAGGTAGATCCCAACCTCTCGCAATTCAGCATTGACAGGGAGAGGGCAGACATGATCCCGGTACTGAAAAAGATCCTGTCGATCGCACCGAATATTAAGATCCTGGGTTCGCCCTGGACGGCTCCTCTTTGGATGAAGACAAATAACAACTTTGTTGGTGGTAGTCTGAAGCCGGAGTACTATAGTGTCTACGCAAATTACTTTGTAAAATATATTCAGGCTATGAAGGCTGAAGGTATTACGATAGATGCTATAACACCTCAAAATGAGCCTTTGCACGGGGGAAATAATCCAAGCATGGTAATGCAGGCAACAGAACAGGCAGCATTTATTCGTGATCATCTCGGGCCGGCTTTCAGAAATGCTAGTCTTGGTACAAAGATCATTGTTTACGATCATAATGCCGATAGGCCTGATTATCCTATTGCAATCTTAAATGATGCTCAGGCAAAAAGTTTTGTGGATGGATCCGCTTTTCATCTTTACGGAGGAAGCATAAATGCTCTAAGTACTGTTCATAACGCTCATCCGGATAAAAATATTTACTTCACGGAGCAATGGGTTGGTGGTCCAGGTAGTTTTTCCGGCGATTTAAAATGGCATGTAGAGAACCTGATCATTGGAGCCTCCCGCAACTGGAGCCGAAATGTTCTGGAATGGAACCTTGCTGCAGATCCAAGTTATCGTCCTTACACAAACGGAGGTTGCAGTACTTGTCTCGGTGCTTTAACCGTTAGTGGCTCCTCTGTAAGTCGTAATGTATCCTATTATATCATCGCGCACGCTTCAAAATTTGTGAGACCCGGCTCAGTCAGGATTGCTTCTAATATGGCTGCTAATTTACCTAATGTGGCCTTCAAAAACCCTGGTGGTAAAAAAGTACTCATCGTACTGAACACCTCCTCGGCAACTGAAAACTTTAATATCAAATTTAACAACAAAACAACCACGGCTACTTTGGCTAGTGGCGCGGTTGGAACATTTGTCTGGTAATAATTTTATGAATTCCATCGCTAAACACATACTTAAATGAATAAAGGACTTTTATCACTGTTGCTTTCAGTTTCAGTCTCCGGCCTTTTTGGGCAAGGCCAAAAAGCTAAAACAAGTTTTTCACAAGCAAGGGTTTATACCACTGCAAACAAGTCTGATCTTAGAATTTCAGATGCTGGAACATTGACATTCTCAGAGATGAAACAGCCACTGGAAACGCAGCTGGTTATTTTTGTAGATCCAACACATTCTTTCCAAACCATTACCGGAATTGGGGGAGCCTTGACAGACGCATCAGCAGAAACTTATGCGAAGCTCCCTGCAACTATTCAAAAGGAATTCCTGACGGCTTACTACGATAAAGAAAAAGGAATAGGGTACTCTTTCGCCCGCACTAATATCAACAGCTGTGATTTTTCGAGTGATACCTATACTTATGTTGCTGACAATGACGCTGCATTAAAATCATTTGATCTGTCTCACGATAAAAAATATAAAATACCCTTTATAAAAGCAGCGATGCAGGCAGCAGGAGGCACTCTTCCAATGTTTGTTAGTCCCTGGAGCCCTCCAGCCTGGATGAAGGATAATAACAATATGCTTAGAGGAGGCAAACTAAAACCGGAATTCCGTCAGGCCTGGTCAAACTACTATGTGAAGTTTATCAAGGGCTACGAAGCATTGGGAATCCCGGTTTGGGGATTATCTGTACAAAATGAGCCAATGGCAACCCAAAAATGGGAGTCCTGCATCTTTACTGCAGAAGAGGAAAGGGATTTTATAAAAACTCACCTCGGCCCCACACTGCATAAAAACGGACTTGGAAACAAAAAGTTGATTGGTTGGGATCATAATCGCGATCAGGTTTATCAACGTGCCAGCACTATCCTCAATGATCCCGAAGCAGCTAAATATGTTTGGGGTATAGGCTATCATTGGTACGAAACATGGACAGGCGCCGGGATGAACTTTGCAAATGTAAAGCTGGTGAACCAGGCCTTCCCATCAAAAAACCTGATTTTTACAGAAGGCTGCATTGAAAAATTCGACATCAATAAGGTGAACGAATGGTGGCTGGGCGAAAAGTACGGAAACTCTTTGGTAAATGATTTTAACAGTGGTACGGTTGCCTGGACAGATTGGAATATCCTTCTTGACGAAAAGGGCGGTCCTAATCATGTGGGGAACTTTTGTTTTGCCCCAATCCATGCTGACACTAAGGCGGGAAAGCTAATCTATACTAACAGCTATTATTATCTGGGGCACTTTTCCAAATTCATCAAGCCCGGAGCTAAGCGTATTGCAAGTTCTGCCAGCAGGGATTTCCTTTCAACAACGGCCTTTCGCAATACTGATGGTAGTTTAGCCGTGGTCGTTTTAAACACTACTGATCAAAGTCTCCCATACAATTTATGGATAGATGGAAAAGCAGCGCAAACTACAAGTATGCCTCACTCAATCTCTACGATTATTATTAAGTAAAAGCTTCTAATATAAATTGGTTCGTCGATTGGTTGGCGCCGGCTGTCTCTTACAGCCGGCTTCTTAAACGCGTCCCTGAAACTCCAGAATATGAGAAAATTTTCCGCCTGCATTTTTTGTTTAACGCTCTCTTTATCTGTTCTATATGCTCAGAAGAAACCTTCTGCTCAGGTATGGCTCACAGATTCAGATCACTCCATCCTGTTTCAAAAGCAGTCCAAAGGATTATCCTTCAAAAAAGCTGATAACAAGCTTCCTCTTATAAAAGTAGATGATACGCAAAGTTACCAGGAACTTGATGGCTTTGGTTTTGCGTTAACAGGAGGAAGTGCACAGCACATAATAAGAATGGGTAGCAATGCAAGGTCCGCCTTGCTGAAAGAACTATTTGCCGAGGATGCTGACAACATAGGTATCAGCTATCTGAGAGTAAGTATTGGTGCTTCGGATCTTAATGAGAAGGTGTTTACTTATAATGATCTTCCCAATGGGCAAACCGATCCAATGTTGGAGAGGTTCGATCTGGGGCCAGATAAGAAGGACATAGTGCCTGTATTAAAAGAGATCCTTGCCATTAATCCTGCTATAAAGATCATGGGCTCTCCATGGAGCCCTCCTTCCTGGATGAAAACGAACGGTGACAGCAGGGGAGGGCAGCTGAAACCAGAGTTCTACGAGGCCTATGCCCGTTATTTCGTCAAGTATATACAGGCTATGAAGAAGGAAGGTATTCGCATCGATGCGATCACCGTGCAAAATGAACCTCTTCATCCGGGCAATAATCCAAGTTTACTGATGGTAGCTCCAGACCAGGCTTTGTTTGTAAAGAAACATCTTGGTCCTGCCTTTCGATCTGCAGGAATCGATACAAAGATCGTTGTTTATGATCATAACGCTGACCGTCCCGATTATCCTATCAGCATTCTGAATGATATTGAGGCAAGGCAGTACATTGACGGCTCTGCTTTTCATCTTTATGGCGGTAAGATCGATGCCCTTAGTGACGTTCATGCTGCTCATCCTGACAAGAACTTATACTTTACAGAACAATGGATCGGTTCGCCTGCAAACTTTAAAAGGGACCTTAACGAGCACGTGGAAAAACTCATCATAGGCGCTACCAGGAATTGGAGCCGCAATGTGATTGAATGGAACCTTGCTGCTGATCCTCAAAATAATCCTCATACCGATAGGGGTGGCTGCGACAGATGCTTAGGCGGAATTACTATTGATAAAGATTCGGTTAGCAGGAACCCTGGTTACTATATCATTGCTCATGCTTCCAAGTTTGTGAGGCCTGGGGCAGTTCGCATTTCCTCTGATATAATAGATGATCTTCCTAATGTAGCGTTCAAAACTCCTCAGGGTAAGATTGTTCTGATCGTTTTGAATACAAGTAATACGGCAAAGAAATTCAATATCGCTTCTTCCGGGAAAGGTGCCATCACGAGCTTAAATCCAGGTGCCGTAGGAACTTATATCTGGTAAAAATCAAACCTTAATAAATGAAAAGGAAAAATTTGTTGCTTAGTTCAGTTCTCACCGGAGCTGTGCTTTTAATAAACACTATAATGCCTGTTTCTACCAAAGCTCAGGGATTTCTGCGAGCTGAGGGAAAGCAGATCGTAAATGAGAAAGGTGAGAATATCCTTCTGCGTGGAATGGGACTAGGAGGATGGATGCTGCAGGAAGGCTATATGCTGGGTTTGAATGCAGACGGACAACAGTACAAGATAAGAGAGCGGATAGAAGCCCTGATCGGAAAAAAACAGACCGAGGAGTTTTACGAGATTTGGTTAGCTAATCATACTACCCGAGCCGATATAGATTCTTTAAAGGCCTGGGGCTTCAATTCAATACGCCTACCGATGCATTATAATCTATATACACTTTCTGTGGAGGAGGAGCCTGTTGCTGGTAAAAATACATGGTTACCTAAAGGATTTGCCCTCACGGATTCGCTGCTTGCATGGTGTAAAGCAAATCAAATGTATTTGATCCTCGATCTTCACGCCGCTCCGGGCGGTCAGGGGAATGACCTTAATATCTCTGACAGGAATCCAGCTAAACCTTCTTTATGGCAAAGTGAGGCCAATCAAAAAAAGACGATAGCACTCTGGAAGAAACTGGCTGAGCGATATGCCAACGAACCATGGATCGGTGCCTATGATATTATAAACGAGCCGAACTGGGGTTTTGAGAACCCCGAAAAGGACAAGAATGGTACAGGAGAGCAGAAAAATGAGCCGCTAAGGAAATTGATGGTAGATGTAACGAAGGCTATTCGCGAAGTTGATAAGAGGCATATTATTATTATTGAGGGAAATGGCTGGGGAAATAATTACAATGGTATTCTCCCTCCCTGGGATAAGAACATGGTGCTTAGCTTCCATAAATACTGGAACCTTAACGATCAGAAGTCTATACAGCATATTATAAATTTCAGGGATAAATACAATATTCCTGCCTGGCTGGGTGAGACCGGAGAAAATTCGAACGTATGGTTCACGGAGGCAATTAACCTTCTTGAAAAGAATAATATAGGTTGGTCATGGTGGCCCTTAAAGAAACTCGGATTCAACAACCCCCTGCAGATCCGGACCAATCCTAATTATGAGCAGGTGTTGCGTTACTGGAGTGGAAATGGAAATAAGCCGGGCGAAAGCAATGCTTATAGTGGTCTTATCGAACTTGCCCGCTATACAAATATTAGCACAAACAGAGTGCATAAAGATGTGATCGATGCGATGATCCGTCAGCCTTTTAGTGCTGATACACGTCCTTACATGGCCAATAAATTGAATGGCAGTTTGAAGATCAATGCTGTAGATTATGATCTAGGCAGAAGTGGCCTGGCTTATGCTGATAAGGACACTGCCAACTACCATATCTCTACTGGGGCCAGATCGGCCGGAAACAAGGGTAATGTGTATCGAAATGATGGAGTCGATATCCGTAAGTCAGCTGCAGCCTACGAAAGCTATTACGTTAGTGACATAGAAGATGCTGAATGGCTACAGTATTCAGTAGATGTGGCCGATGAAGGAACTTATTCGATTAAGTTAAGGGTTGCATCAGACAATGAAAATGCTAAAATATCTGTTTTAAATGGCTCTAATTATCTGGCTAAAGACCTGGTTATTCCAAAAACCGGTGCCGCCGAAAAATGGGACTTCATAGAAATGAAGAAGGTCAAATTAGGTAAAGGGACAAACCGCCTTCGAATTGCTGCCGAAAAAGGAGGCTTCAACTTCTCATCGATTGAGTTAACTAAAACACCTTAGTTTTTTTACTCTAAGCAGTATATTCAGTTATTTTATAATCCTTATAAAGAAAAGAGTGCATTCTCATACCGCACTCTTTTCAAAAAAACTGCATTTTTCAAGAAAAATTTCTGCAAACAGTAAATTTCAACCTTTAGTTTAAAAAAAAGGATTTATCTTACGTCATCTTTAATTCATTAGGATATATTTTTATGATGAGTATCGAAAGGCTTCCACAGACTTTGGATAAAATGATGAATTAAGAAGGATTTTAACAACCATTTAATATTATAACATAAAAAGGAGTACATGATGGAGAAACCTGTAGTCGTTGGGGCCTGTATTGAAGATTCATTCATTTCTGCGGGGCTGGTCAACCTCGAATCCAGAGAACTTGTTCAGGATAGTTTGAGGCGAAAAAGAATAAATCCCTCAGGAAGTAAAGATGATATTATTGCAGCCTGGTCTGGAGTATTAAAAGACGTGATGAGCGTTCCTGGTTTTTCATCAGGCAAAGTCGGCATTGGCATCCCGGGCCCCGTTGACTATGAGGAAGGTATTTACCATACCCTGGATAAAGACAGGTATGGAAACCTGGAGAATCATAATATAAAGCAGTTGCTTTCTGAACAAACCGGTATTTCAAGGGAAAATATTAAACTGATCAATGATGCGGCCTCCTTTTTTCATGGAGAGGTATTTGGTGGTGCTGTGCGTGGATATAAAAAATCATTCGGTTTAACCCTAGGAGTTGGGCTTGGCTCAGCGCGATATGATAATGGTGTTCTTGAAGATGCTAATCTTTGGAGGATGCCTTTTGCAGACGGTGTTGCCGAGGACTACCTTTCAGTAAAATGGCTTGTAAACCGCTTCAAAGCTTTATCAGGTATTGAAGTACTTGATTTGGTAGAGATGAAACGTTATGCACCTGATCCCCGCGTTCAACAGGTATTTGATGAATTTGCTCATAACCTTGCATCATTCCTGCTGGAGATAATTAAAACAGAGAAACCTGAGGTTGTGCTGATAGGAGGCCACATGGAAAGCTCTAATAAATATTTCTTTGATAAAGTAAAAGAAACCGTGTTGTTAAATGGAGTAAAAGTTCCGATAATGCGTGCCATTTTAGGAGAGAAGGCCAGTGTGATCGGGGCCGCCTCTACCTGGTTTAACGAAGGCAAGCTTCACGTCTGATCAATAAATTCCCCCTTTTAATTTTATATGGTTAAAAGGGGAAGTTTATTATAAATTAGCACCTTGTGAAAATTATCAGCTACCAACTAGTTTACCTGATTCTATCTTATGAGAAATAGCTTTCTTACCTTATTGTTTTTGATGCTTTGTTTTGTAGCGTTCAGTCAAAAAACAGAGTATACTCAAATTAATAATATCCATTATTATTCTGACTCGCTTAATCAATCTGACAAGTACATTAACGAGCGCTGTGCCCTTGATATTTACTATCCAAAGAACCAAAAGAACTTTAAAACAGTAGTTTGGTTTCATGGAGGTGGGTTAACTGGCGGAAGAAAAGAAATACCTGCATCACTCAGAGAGAAGGGCATTTGTGTAGTTGGGGTAGGGTATAGGCTTGCACCGAATGTAAAGTCGCCCGAGTATATTAAAGATGCCGCTGCCGCTGTTGCATGGACGTTTAAAAACATTCAGAAATATGGGGGAGACCCTTCATTGATCTTTCTTTCAGGTCATTCTGCTGGTGCTTATCTGGTCGATATGGTTACTCTTGATAAAACCTGGCTTGGTCCGCATGGTATCGACGCTAATAAAATTGCAGGCCTTATCTCTTTAAGTGCACAAGCAATCACTCATTTCACTATCCGCAAGGAAAGAGGGTTAGCTGATACGAAAGTGGTTGTAGATAATTTTGCCCCTTTAAATCTGGTCCGGGCAGATGCTCCTCCTACCTTATTGGTTACTGGCGACCGGGAGTTGGAGATGCTGGGCCGTTATGAAGAGAATGCCTACCTGTATCGAATGTTCAAGCTTGTGGGGCACAAAGACGTTCGCTTGCTCGAACTTCAGGGATATGACCATGGCGGAATGGCCGAGCCAGCATTTCCTTTACTTTTGAAAGAGATGGACAGAATAGCGAAGCTTAAAAAATAATCCCTCAGGCAGGCATATTAAAGCTGCTTTGCCTGAGTATAAATCTGCCTATTTCTCCAGTACCTGAACCAAATAACCGTACAAATTAATCTCGGGATTGAGGTTCAGCTTTTTGCGAAGCCTATACCTTGCAACTTCCACTGCTTTTGTTGTAATGTTCATCAGTTGGGCGATCTCCTTGGTTGACAGATTCATCTTAATAAAAGCGCAGAGTTTAAGTTCGTTAGCTGTTAATTCCGGACAGACCTTCTGCAGGTTTTTAAAGAAGTCAGAGTGAACGTTGTTGAAGTGGGAGTTAAATTGTTCCCAGTCCTTTTCACCTTTCTCCACATCTGCAATTAAGCGATGAAGCCTTTTAAAATTAGCAGAATTTCCATTGTTTTCGCTTCCCTTTGAAACTACAGTCAATTCTTCTTTTATTTTTTCGATCACCTTGCCACGCTGTACAAGGTGCATTACCATATTGGTTAATTCGCGGTTTTTGAAGTCAATATCTGCTTCCAGCTTTTCATTTTTCAGACGGATGATCTCTTTTTCTGTCTTGTCGCGTTCCAGCTGATTAAGGTAATGAAGGCGCTCCTGTGCTTTGATATGTTTCTTCTGTTGCCATTTCAGCAAACGGAAGATCAGAAAGATGAGCGCAAAGACATAAAGAATGTAACTCCAAACACTTCTGTACCATACAGGTGAAATAACAAAGCTATAGCTAACTGCCTCTGATTCAAGTCCTGAATTATCTCTGGCCTTTACTTTGAACGTATATTTACCCGCAGGTAAACTCGTATAATCTTTTTCACTCTTACTACTCCAGGGCGACCAGCTTTTATCTATTCCTTCCAGGAAACAGCTATATTCTATATTCCCCTGCTCGTTATAGAATGTCGATGAAAACTCGAAATGGAGGAAGTTTTGATCATGACTTAAGGATAAGATGTTTTTTCTGGACTGGGTGTCAAGGATGCCTCCCTGATCAGTAAAATATCCTCCGTGAATAGTGCTGTCTTTGTCGCCAATGATCTTTACCAAACCCAACAAAACTCGCAGCTCTTTCTTCGTTTGTTTAAACTTATCGTAATTTATATGAAGAACGCCTTTAGTAGCGCCAATAAAAATATTACTGCTATTGTAAGGGTAGATCGATTCAAAGCCTCCTACTATTTTTTCTTTAATCTCAGGGAAGTAGGTTACCTGGCCTTTTTTCTCCTCTGTTAATTCAACTACACCCACTTCTTTTGCCCTGGTAACAAACCACACATTCCCATCGTTGTCTTCTTTCAGATAGATCACGGGAATATTGTTGAAATAGGGCTTAAAGAAGGACGAGAACACGAACTTGTTTGAAGGTGTGTCATACTCATAAATACCTTTTTCCGTAGCAATGACAACCCTGTTATGTACACGGTAAACGTAATTATACAGCGTAGAAGGGAGGCCGTCCTTTTGAGTGTAAACGGTATACCTGACTACCTTCTTAAGGTCAGGAGATAGCTCAATTTTATAGATGCCATGATAAGGGTGGGAGGCCCAGGCAATATTAGTAGCATCATCGTAAACGAGAAATCTTAAGGATTCATTAAGTCCGCTTACTGTAACAGATGGAGAAAACTGATCATTTTTGAAGTTTAATAATTGCAAGCTGTTATAGGCTCCTGCAAGTACGTTTGGCGTGGGATAAACTTTAGAAACCGGTTGAAGGATCCAGGCACCCGATTTGGAATAAAGTGTGTTAATACCCTTTTCACCTAAATTAAAAAGTCCCCCTTCATGAGCTACCAGTAGTTGATTGTTTACCTCGTCTATGGTCCAGATCTGTCCGTGAAGATCAGGTACCTTCTTAAACACCCCTTTACTCAGACTCAGGTCGTCTTTTCCTCCCTCCAGTTGTGTATAATAAAGACCATTCGAGGATCCAATGTATAACTTCCCACCAAAAACTTTTGTCGTAAAAGTTACCTGGTTAGTTTTGTCGGGACGAATATATTTTACCGCACTATTTATAGCGATCATGTCAATCCCATCATCCAATCCCAACCATAAAGAGCCATTACGGTCTACAAAAGTTGCCCTGATGTTATCGTTTTGCAAACCCTCAGGATAAGAGTATCGTTGGATAAGATTCCCTGCTTTATCCAGAATCAGCAGTCCGGAGGAGGCCGTCCCCAAAGCGATCCATTCTGTACCGATATTAGTTCCGCTATAGACCCGGTCTGCCAGAAGACTTCTGTCTAGGCTCGTTGGTTTTCGTGTTAGCTGTTCTCCGGCCAACATAAATAGGCCGTCTTTCATCGTACTGAATACCACTGTTCCTTTATCATAAGAAAGGGCTGATGTTATGGTTGTGCCATTCAAGTTTGATGTTCCCGGCATCGGTTTCCAGACTCCATTCTCAAAAGTGAACAAGCCCCTTTCTTTGGATTGAGCATAAACCTTATCCCCTACATTACCTAAAAAGCTCCATTCCAGCTCAGGTTTGTATACATTTACAACTCCCTCTTTGTAGCGGATAATACAGGATAGAGACCGAAAGAATACCTCGTCGCGAACTATAACGATGTTCCATATATGAGCCATCGTTCTTTGTTTTTCAGGAATAAGGTTCAGTAGTGAATGATATTTTAGTACACCATTCTTGCCGGGAAAGAAATATCCCAGTTCGTCTTCACCTCCAACGTAGATCCTGTTTTTAGAATCCACTTTTACAGACTTAATTCCTGTAAGGTTGGGCAAAGAGAATTTATTCCAATATCTTCCATTGAAAGTTAAAAGCCCCTCCTTATTTCCAAAGTAAAGGATGCCCTGCTTATCCTGTGTTACCGCGTAGTTTTGAATTCCACTTTTATACTGGTCGGCACTATAGTTTATAATTTTAGGAGAGGCTATCTGGCTTTGACCAAAAAGGGTTAGCGATGCGGTCAATAAAGAAAACACAAGTGCAATGCGTACCATTAAATCGCGTTCTGAAAAATAAAGATTAACAATAGTTTTAAAGGTTAATTTTGTCACCGAATACTTTCATATTCTATAGCTCGAAAAGAGCGGTTAAAGTAAGAAATCTTTTCCTCATACAGCCTTTGCCTTTATAAGAAAAATTGCTGTCTTAACCCTACATTACCACTACAAGGCCTCGTGAATAAGGCAGTTATCCTTCCTTTTGTGCCCTAAAAGCATTTAAGCTCTAATTATCTTACCCTCCTGCCTGGTGGTCTTTGCAAACTTACTTTTCCTGCTTCAATCTCTCCTGAAAATAAAACATCGCTCATCAAATCGGAAAGCGCCCCTTTTCTTTGGTCCTGTGCTGCGTTTTATGCTATTTAGGTGAAGTTGAAAAATCGGCAGCGCGGATCTGGATTTTTTAGATATAGGGCGGGTATATTAGGAGTGGGTGATGTTTTTCTACCGCAACATCATGTGATAAAAGGTCCGGGAGTTAAATTACTCCCGGAAAAAAAGTCTTATAGCAGCATACCTCCTGAAACTTCGATACGCTGTCCGTTGATCCATTTTGCTTCTTCTGTACAAAGGAAAGCTACTACTCCGCCAATGTCGTCAGCAAGTCCTACACGACCCAAAGCCGTTAATGAGGAGATATGATCATTCATCTCTTTATTATCTCGCACACGGCCGCCTCCAAAGTCAGTCGCGATAGCTCCCGGAGCAACAATGTTTGCAGAGATTCTACGTGGCCCAAGTTCTTTCGCCATGTAACGGGTCAGTACTTCAACAGCTCCTTTCATGGCACCATAGGCAGATGATCCAGGGAATGAGAAACGAGCCAATCCTGAAGAAATATTGATGATCCTGCCATGGTCGTTAATATGATTCAAGGCTTTTTGAGTGAAAAAGAAGACTCCTTTAAGATGTATATTAAGTACTTCGTCAAACTGCTCTTCGGTAGTCTCAGCAAATGGAGCGTATAACGCTGTCCCGGCATTGTTGATCAGGAAATCAAATGTACCAGCCTCGTTCTTAGTTTTAAGCCAATTACTTAAACGTCCAAAGAAATCACCAAAAGATTTTGTGTCGGCGGTGTTCAACTGAAAGGCTTCTGCCTCTTGTCCCAGTTCCCGGATTTCTTCAACCACTTTATCAGCTTCAACCTTATTCTGGTGATAGGTTAACGCAACGTTTATCCCTTTTTTTGCCAGGCTGAGTGCCATATCCCTGCCAAGACCACGGCTTCCGCCGGTAACTAATGCAATTTTGTTCTGTGTATTCATTTTTTATCTGTTTAGCCAAAAAATTATAACACAAAAATGCTCCATAGTTCGCTCCCTATGTTTGCATGCTTCAAATTGTTTTTTGCAAATTTCAAATAATAAGATTAGGAGCGGAAAGAAAGAGGAGTGTACGAAGTTTGCTTTTTGAAGAAATTAGAAAAGTGCGCAACTTCTTCAAATCCGAGGCTGTAGGCAATCTCTGAGACATTCCAGTCGGTTTGCTTTAGAAGGATCTTTGCTTCCTGCAGAACCCTGCTGCTGATAATACTAGTGGTTGTTTTGCCCGTACTTTCTTTTAAAGCTTTGTTTAAATGATTAACATGAATAGCCAGCGTATCAGCGAAATCCTTTGCAGAGCGCAAATTCAGCTTCTGATTTGGTGATTCAATGGGGAATTGCCGCTCCAGTAACTCGATAAACAGGGAAGTTACCCTTGCCGAAGCGTTTTTTTCTGTATTTGTATTTATACCGAGAGGCTGAAGCTTTTGTCCATAGTGTATCAGCTCTACAACATAATTCCTCAGAAGATCATATTTATACACATAGTCGGAAGATATTTCTTTTTTCATCTTTCTGAAAATGAACTCTATCTCTTCAATTTCATCATCGTTTAGCTGGAAGACAGGATAGCCTCCAGCTTTGAAAATAGGAAGTTCGTCTATGTCAACCCCACTCTTGGCCTTTATAAGGAATTCACTACTGAAAATACAAAAGCTTCCATTCAGGCTTTCTTCCCTGGGGATCCAATGATAGGGAACCTTTGGAGTAGCAAACAGCAAGGCATTCTTATTGATCTCAATTACTTTATCAGCGTATTCGGCGGTACTCCTACCCTTTATCAGACTTATCTTGTAATAAGACCTTCTACTATAGGGCATCTCCTGTTTCTTCCTTTGCTCCCTGATGGTTTCAGCAATATCAAAAATGTTAAAATGCCCTATTTCCCGGTTAATGTCAGGAGGCAGGAGACTGTTAATATCCTTTCCGCTGAAGATGGATGCCTCTTCATAGAATTGTTCAAGACTAGTACTTTTTAGGCTGCTACTCATACTTTCTAAGTTTGCGAAATTCAAATATAAAGAGAGAAAAGGATTCGACTCGAAGAAATATATGGCATTAGGAGAAATAATGAACAGATCAATGGATCTTCCTAAAGCCTAGGGTAAAAGTAAAGGGACTTACCTAAAGTAATTAGGATAATGTGACTCAGTAAAATTACTTCCGGGCACCGTTCCATAACCAATAGATTTGAAGTTTAAGTTGTAATAAAAAAAGGGAGCCAATCAGCTCCCACTTTTATTAGTTCTTATTTTTATGATCCTCAACAGTTGATGTCGCAGGAACACAGCTTTCTTCACTAAGTTTCTTGTCTGGATCGAGCATATCCATCAATTTCAATCCTAAGAGACCGCTTATTGGGCCATCACTTCCACCATTATTCCCTCCAATCAGCACATCAGGGATGATCTTAACCTTACCTTTTCCAAGTTCTTCAGTAATTTTAAACTTGGTAAAGTTATCCCCACCCATGGCTCTGACTTGAAGTTCATAAGCCTCAGCAGTAGATTTACCGATGGCCATGATCTTTTCGGCTTCCGCCAAACCTGTTTTCGAGATCTTTTCCGCTTCAGCAGAAGCGTTCAATTTTGTAGCATCAGCCTGAGCACCTGCCCTTAAACGTGTAGCCTCAGATTCGGCGCTGGCCCTCATTTTAGTAGCTTCAGATTCTGCGTTTACCTGAAGTTTCAGGCTGGCAGCTTCACCTTCAGATTTCTTAACCGCTGCATCTGCAGTGCGTTGTGCAATTTCAACACTCTGCTGTGCTTTTACGATCTCTTTCTGCATGTCGGCAATGGCAGTCTCTTTCTCCATCCCCTGACGCTTTTCCTGAGCCAGCTTTTGTGTTTCGTAAGTCTTCTCTTCCTCCTCAGCAATTTTACGATTGGTAAGCGTCCGCATCAAAGCTTCCGGAGGAACAATATCCCCTATAAGGGTGTCTACGGCAATCACGTTGTACTCTTCCAGCACCTGGCGGATATGCTCTCTCGCTGATTCCTGACGCTCTTTACGAGTGGTCAGGAAGGATATTACATCACTATCCTGTGCCGAGTTACGGAAGTAGTTACCGATAGTGGGCTCGAGGACCTGCGACACCAGATTAGTCATGCTGCCAAAGCGGGCAATAACCTTAGGGGCCTCATTTGCCGGAACGTGAATGATCTGTGCAACGTCAAGGTTGAAAGGGAAACCATCGCGAGATCTCACCGTAATAGTTGATAGGTTCTTATCCAGCGCGTGCGATTCACTTCTGGCATTTGCCCAGTTAAGGACAAGGTTAGTGGTCGGAACAGACTCAACATTCATAGTATACGTATTGATCGGGTACTTACCCGGACCTAAAGCTTCCATCCAAACACCCCTGAAACCTTTGGCCACGATATTACCATGCTTAAAAGTTTCACCGGTAACATCCGTACCATCTTCGCCAATAAAAGAGATCACTACTCCAACGTGACCGATCGGAACTGTTGTCATCGGTATTTCCTCTATCTGAACAGCCCATTTATTGATATTGTAAGAACCTGCAAGAACAATTTGTGGTTGTAAACCTCTATTTCCTTTCAACTCCAGGAACGTGTCGAAATCCTGAAAGTTATTGTGTCCATCAACCGTCTTACCAGCTATCTGGCCTGCAGAAATAGGCAAGCCATCCAAGGTAGTAACGATCCCTACCATATTCTCACGAATGATGGTCATATCGATAATTGAAATATCAAAAGCGAAAGTATTTATACGGTAGGTACCTGCTGTAATAATAGAGGTTTGTCTACCTTTTTGTCCTCCATTAGCAAGGAAAGCACCTGCATCCTGGAAATTATCGCATTCTACTTTTCGTCCCAGGATATTTCCTGTCGGGATTTCCGCTCCGTCTTTAGACAGTATCAAGCCTACTTTTCCATGCGGTATAACAGTGAAGGGCTGAAGCTCAACCCCATACTGCCATGGCCACATCCGCCAGTAAAGACCCGGAGCAAGGGTCCGGGCCTGAAAACCCGCTTCTCCTTTTGTCGCAATAATGCGGCCGTCTGGCAATTCCTTATTCGGCCCATAGAGCACGAACTTCTTTGTCACCAGACCAATGCGGTCTTCCGGTACGATCACCATCCCAAAGAAAACCCTAAGAATAGGTTTGTAAAAAACAATACCTAGTACGAGTATTAACAGCCACCCGTAAGCCAGAATTTGCATTAAATTATCCATCTTATTATTGAATGTTTAGATTGTTGGAAGGATAGATACTATAGATGTGCCAGAAAGATAAAAGGGCTTTTAAAGGAATGTGAGGGCTGTTTTGTTGGCAAAAATCAGTCCCTTGTTTTTCCGAAATGAAAGAAGGTTTTTCAATTTGGAAAAGGTAAGTATTCCAAACTTTGTCATAAAAGTTTAAGGAAAAAGAAAGCGAGTAACTCTTTAATTTTCCTGCCGTAGAAAACAGCATATTCAATAAGGATAGAAGATTTTCATAGTTTTAGATTAGTGGGGTTAGGTTGATAAAAAGCGAGCGGTATTACTGCTCGCTTTTTTGATTATGGTCGTGGCCGTTTATCACTGGATGTACCTCTTTTGCCAAGAACTTCTAGCTTTTTTAATTAATTCTTATCACTACTTTTATGGAATCCGGCGTTGTGTTTAATCCATAGATAAAGCCGTTCCTAAACATGCTCAAATTCTCATTCCATAAAGCTCTATTGTTATCCTTCCTTGCCCTGTTATTCACAAATTCTGTTGCACAAGAGGCAGCTTACCGCACTTTAATTTTTCAGGCAGATTCTTTAATCATTGTTGGCAGGCCTCAGTTGGCTTTAAAGAAGATCAATGCTATAGATCAGCTGAAAGACAAAAAAGGGTTTTGGCTTGTCGAAGCAGCAGTTTACCGGATTAAACTAATTGAAGAAATTGAAGATGAGGAGATTAATCCTATCGTTAACCAGTTAAAGAAAGATATTGAAAAGGCTGACTTCCCTGAAAATCGGATCCTGCAATCCTTACTTGCCGAAACCTACTGGAAGTATTACCAGCGTAATCGTTACGATATCAATAGTAGAAGTACTCTTGATGAACCTGGGCCGGATATTAGTAAGTGGGGAATCCAGGCCCTGATTAATGAGACCAGCAAGTTTTATAAGCAATCAATAAGCAATAGAGATAGATTACAGGAAATTCCTATCGGGAAATACAATGAGATCCTCGAAGGAGATACCCTTACACGCCGTTTGCGCCCTACTTTATATGATCTTCTTGCTCACAGAAGTCTGGAGTTTTTTCTGAATGAGGAACCGGCTGTAACCCGACCAAAGTTGCCGTTTACTTTAAATGATCCTGAATTATTTAGTGATAATGGAGCTTTGGCCTCTTACCAGATAATAACGGCAGATACAGCCTCTACCTATTACGAGGGTTTTAAAGTTTTGCAGCAGCTTACTCAATTTCATTTGAAGGATAAAGACCCGGAAGCACTTATTGATGTTGATTTAAAACGACTTGCTTTTCTGTTCCAGGAAAGTGTTTTACCGGAGAAAGACACTTTATATGTCCGGGCGTTGCAGAAGATCGTGGATGTGCAGAAAGGTAATTTAAAAGCAGAAGCGTTGTGCTTGCTGGCCGAATATTACAAGAATAGCAGGGATCTAATTAGGTCTCGCTTTTACGCGCAAAAAGCAACGGATCTGGACGGGAAGTTATTTGCTATCTCTAATGCGAAAGGAATGATCCGAGAAATTGAGAACAGGCAAATGATTGTAGAAATTGAAAAGTATAATATTCCAAATCAAAGGATACTGGCCTCAATCTCTTACAGAAATGTGAAAAAGGTATTTGTCAAAGTGATAAAGCTTTCTCCACTAGAAAAAAAACAACTGAATACGATTGAACAAAACATCAGAGGGAAGTATAAACCAAACGCAAAAGATTACCAGCTATTGTTAGACTTCTTCAATAAGAAAACCACGGGGGAGCAATTTGCGGTAGATCTACCGGATTTTAAGGACTTTAAAGATCATCGAACGGAATTTCAAATGTTACCTCGGCAGATTGGTGACCATGCAGCCTTAGTCATAGATGCCAATTCTGACGAACTTTCTCTGACGCATCTAGTGCATTTTACTGTTACCAGGCTTTCTTTTGTTGCAAGACAAAAGCCTGATAAAACAAAGGAGGTTCTTGTTCTGGACAGATATTCAGGTAAACCAGTTTCTGGAGCTATGGTAAAGGTCACCCGCCGTGATTGGAGAAAAAATAAACCTGAACTTATTGGAATCTGGAAGACTAATGATTTGGGTAAAGTAAGCTTTGGTGATTATGGTAATTTAACCGTTAAAATTAAGAAGGGTGTAGATAGTATTGAAGTTAGTGATGTTGGTATTTCTGGTAACACCTTAAATCGTAAAGATGCTGATCCTACGCCTGTTCCTAATGTGACTTTCTTTTCAGATCGAAGTATTTACCGTCCAGGACAAAAATTGTATTTTAAAGGCTTGATGACCAGTACTGTGAACAAACGCTCGTTTATTTCAAAAGGTACAAATGTCGAGGTTGAATTTTGGAGCTGGGGTAACAGAAGTAGAGTGGGGGTAAAGGATTTTAAAACTAATGATTTCGGCACATTTAGTGGTTCTTTCGAGATTCCTGAAGATGCAATAAATGGAGAGTACTGGTTACGCACTACATGGGGAGTACTGTCTGTACAGGTTGAAGAATATAAACGTCCGACTTTTTCTATAGCTGTCCAACCCATTAAAGAAAGCTACCGGTTTAATGACTCGGTTAAGGTTAGAGGAACAGTGAAGGCTTTAGCCGGATATGGTCTTGCAAATACGAAAGTTGCTTATTCGATTGTAAGAACACGCGCATTGGGAGGTTATCCTTTTTTTTCTGAAATAGAAAATGACATGGTTGCGGAAAATAATGAGATAAAGATTGCTTCTGATACCGTTATTACTAACACCTCAGGTGATTTTGTTATTCCCTTTAAAGCTTTGATTAATAGGCAAGAGCAATCGCCAGACATGGTTTATAATTACAATATTGCGATTTCGTCAATTTCTTCAACTGGTGAAACCCATACTGCAAAATCATCAGTCACAGTAGGTGAAAAACTCTTGAGTATAAGCGCAATAATGCCTGAAGAAGATGTCTTGCAGGATACCGTTTCTATTCCGGTTAGCTTAAGTAATTTAAACGGAACGCCTCAGTCCGGAAAGATCAAAGCATTTTTATACGAACTGGTATCACCTGATACAGCATACCGGAGACGTCTATGGGCTCATCCTGATACCATGATAATTCCTAAGATTGATTTTTTAAGCAATTTCCCTTCTTATAGCTATATCGAGCCTAAACTTTCGAATGGGACCCTTGGTAAAATGGTATCAGATACGGTTATAATCATAAGGTCAGGGCTTCAGGGTATTATCAACCTAAGAAACTTATCGAGGTTTAAGATGAGTGGCTATTGTCTGAAGCTTTTTGCTGAAAATGAGAAAGGGGACACCTCCTCGGCCGTTTATTACCCTAATGCTAGTCGGGTAGAATTTGGAAATCCAAACCGTTCCGGTAAATGGATAGTTTCTCTGGGAGAGAAACCCTCAAAGGATAATAGAATAAGTTTTGCTGTCCGCGTTAAGGGAAGCTACATGCTTCTGGCAGAGGTTTATAAAGGCGCCGAAATCATTTATTCACAATGGCTCAACCCGGATGCCCGCAACGGCGAGGTCAGTCTTCCTATAAATGGGACAAGTGACTTTAATGTTCAATTCCTTGCCGTGGTTGATAACACTGTCCTAACCTGGCAAAAAGAGTTTCATATGCAAGCTCAAAGGCAAAACTTAAACGTCAAATTACTTACTTACCGGAACAAAGTTGAACCTGGTGCTAAAGAAAATTGGAGGTTATCGGTTTCTAAACAAAGAGGAGGAATCAGCGATTCAGAAGTATTGGTAAGTATGTATGATTCCTCTTTAGATGGGTTAAAAAAGACCGGTGGCTGGACCCAGCCGTTTTTGCAGCCAGTCTATAATAGTTTTTATTACCAATGGAACACTTCAGACTTCCAGTCTCTGTTCTCTTCAAACGCGCTGGATGAAGATGAGTACTTCGCAGAGATGGATAAGTCGATATATGAGAAAATAAACGATCACCCTTCAAGTTATAGAAATTTTTACTATACCTATGATGAACCATTCGAAGATTTGGAGCATAAGGCTAACAAGACTAAAAATAACAGAACTGTTGTTGATGCCGCTTATAGAAGGAATTTACTGCTATTCAAAAACGGCTTTGACGTAGTTGGGAAAGTAATTCACACAGCACTAGCATATCCTTGGATAAATATAAGGATCGACGGGTCCTCTTTTGTTACTTCGGTAGATAAAAACGGCTACTTCAAACTGCGGGTGCCTGTAGGACGCGACCTTATTGTTAGCTGTAAATACTTTAAAGATAAACGAATCAGGCCATTGAAAGGATTTCCTCTACTGATCCAATTTGGCAACGGGATGTCCATTAAAGATCCAGGGGTGAAAACCTTAGAAGGAGATCCAAATGCAGAAGTAAGGATTGACCAGCCAGTAGGAGCGACACCACCTTCCCTACAAGCTTTAGTTGTAGAAGATAATGCAGTTTATGAGGTTGCAAATATCGAACTCAAAGCACCGCCTTTACCGCTATTGCCTCCTCCTGATAAATTGGAAATTCAGGTACGGAAGAACTTTAACGAAACTGCCTTCTTCTATCCGCACTTGTTAGCCGATGCAAAAGGGGAAGTATCCTTCGACTTTACAATGCCTGAATCTTTGACTTCCTGGAAGTTCCGAGCTTTTGCCCATAATAAGGAGATGGAAAGCGGGTACGGTGAGATTGAAGTACTCACTCAGAAGAAACTGATGGTTTCTGCAAACATGCCAAGATTTTTCAGGGAGGGAGACTTTATTACAGTACAAGCAAGGGTTGTAAACCTGGGTTCCGAAAAAATTAAAGGCAGGGCTGAACTCGAGATCTACGATCCCGCAAAGAAAGAGCATATCAATTTATTGGAGAGTTCAGAAGTCAATAAGAGCTTCTCGATCTTTGGAAATGGAGCGACAGCACTTTCCTATAAATTTAAGGTCCCGGAAAAAATAAACACGCTTACTTATAAAATAAGTGCGGTAACCGGAACCCATACTGATGCAGAAGAAAATATAATTCCGGTATTGCCAGACAAGTTACAAATTACAGAGTCCATGCCAATGATCGTACGGTCAGGAGAGGATAAGACCTTTGTTTTAGAGAGACTTTTCAACAGCAAAAGCAGTAGCAGGGAGAGTATTAACCTCGCGTTCGAATTCACCCAAAATACTTCGTGGTCTGCAATCCAGGCTCTGCCTTACCTAATAGAGTATCCTTACGAATGCTCCGAACAGATCTTCAACCGTTATTTTGCTAATCGTTTTGCCTCTGATATAGTCAGTAAATATAAAATTATTCAACAGGTATTTAATCAATGGAAAGCGGCAAGCAGTTCTGCTTTACTTTCTGACCTCGAAAAGAATAAAGAGCTTAAATCTGTTTTGATTGAGGAAACTCCCTGGCTTAAAGACGTTCAGGATGAAGAGGAGCAGAAAAGGCGAATAGCTCTTTTATTTGACTTGAATAAAGTAAGCGCAGGCCTTGCTGAAAATGCAGAGAAGCTGAAAAGAGCTCAAATGTCTAATGGAGCGTTTTCATGGTTTTCTGGCAGTCGTTACGGTGATCCCTACATCAGCAAGTATCTATTAACAGGATTCGGTGAGTTAAAATTCTTGGTGAAGCAGGGTGACGAAGAATTGAAAGGCGTTAAAGAAGGCTTGCTGAAGTACGTGGAATCGGAGCTCCTGAACGATTACCGGAACCGTGGGAAGGAAGGGTATCAGGCAGATATTGAAGGGTGGTTTGCCCGTAGCTATTTTCCTGAAAAGCTTTTGGGTAACGATTTAAGTAAAGCGAAGGATTACTTCTTGAACTCCGTTCAGACACGTTGGGTAGAAGAGGGCCTTTCAGGAAAGGCAAAGATTGCCCTTATTGCCCGGAGGTATGGAGATACAGAACTGAGTGATAGAATTGTGAAATCCCTCGAAGAAAGTGCAACAAGAAGTGCTGAGCTGGGAATGTTCTGGCAAGGAAATAAGGCGGGAATGTCGGTTATTCAGTCACCAATAGAGACACAAGCCCTCCTGATTAAAGTATTCTCAGAATGTACTAATAATAAAGCTGCTGTAGAAGAGATGAAGGTATGGCTATTATGTAATAAACGCGTTGCGGCCTGGGAAAGTACCAAAGCTACCGCTGCTGCGATTCAAGCTTTATTATATGAAACGACAATTTCAGCCCACTCAGGTACTTCTCAGATCAGTCTTGGCGATGAAGATCTGATGAAACTTAAACCTTCATTAAAAGCAGAAACTGCAACAGGTTACCTAAAGACCAATTGGAATACGGATATCAAGCCTGAGCTCGCGAAAGTCAGAATTAAAAATACCGGAACCAGTCTGAACTTTGCGGCCCTGCACTGGCAATACCAGCAGAAAGCCTCTGAGATTAGACCTGCTCATTCAGGATTGTTCCTTCAGCGCAAATACTTTATAGAAAAGAAAACCGAGAATGGGGTAGTATATGAAGAGTTAAAGGGAATTATCAAGCCTTCGCCCGGAAGTACTATCAAAGTAATACTGTACCTTGATAATGAAAGAAATTTGGAGTATGTGCATTTAAAAGACCTGAGGCCATCAGGAACTGAACCAGAAAATGTTTTATCAGGCTTTAAATATGAAGATAGGTTGTACTATTACCAGGTAACTAAGGATGCTTCCACTAACTTCTTTATCAGCCAGCTTCCAAAAGGGAGCTATAGGTTTGAATACAATCTTCGAGCTGTACAATCAGGGATATTCAATTCTGGAGTAGCCACAATTCAAAGTATCTATGCTCCTGAAGTTAGTTCACACACCAATGGAGGGTTGTTTGAGATACGATAAATAATGCAAATAGAAATTTTTCTCCATCAAATTCAGCGCCTTACAGAAATCATTTAATTCATTTTTGAATAATTCAAATGAATAACTACATTTGCACACGCTAACAAAATAGCAGCGCCTATAGCTCAGTCGGTTAGAGTAGAAGACTCATAATCTTTTGGTCCCTGGTTCGAGCCCAGGTGGGCGCACTCAATAGAAGCTTCCAGAAATGGGAGCTTTTCTTATTTTATAAGGTATCATAGGGAGGGTTGATAGAAATATCTTCAAGCAATCCAAACAGCGGAATTAATAATAGTACTTACCAAGTAGTGACAGATAAGACTGTTTTAATATCCAAACTTATCACTAGCAAGTCTTCTATGAATCTAGGAACTCTAAATCATCGCTATTAATTTAGCAAAAGCATGGCCTGTTGAAATAACAACATGGAAAACAGTAATAAAAAGTACCACACAAGGATATGCCCATTGTTTATAGGTCAATGCTAGCTTATAATTTCGCTCAAGAATGCTTCTGTTAAAAATATTTGAGTTTTCTAATGCATTTTTAGCAGCATACGGAAATAAGGATCTGAAGCATAGCAGGTAAAAAATTATTATTCCCCATAATAATTTTATCTTCATTTACCAATAAGTGAGGGAATGAGACTAATTCCAGTAAGTTTAAAAGATGTTCCATTTTGTATGTCTTTGTTATAAAACATCGGCTTTTTCCATTAGTTTAAATACTTAGGAAATTTACATGGAACAATAATTGAACAATAAACCTTAAATTTGAATATGCTTTCGCACCTTGAAAAATACAAAGGAATTCGTCCAGGAGCTATTCTGGATCATGAGCTAAGAAAAAGAAAGCTTAGTATAACTTCCTTTGCCTTTTCAATTCAGGAGGACCAGCGTACTATTGAGGCTATTGCACATGGCGAAATTTCTCTAGATCCTTCCATCGCCACTAAAGCAGAGAAAGCCTTAGGAATTGATACAGGCACCTTTATGGAACTGCAGCAGTATTACGAGGCCAAAATCAAGCTTGAAGCCGAGAGAAGAAAGTTCCATCCTAATCTTTCAATGCTCCGAAGTATCCTTTTTTGGGATACAGATATAAACCGGATCGACTGGGAGAAGCATTCTAAATTTGTTATTCAAAGAGTGTTCGAGCGTGGTAATGAAGCAGAGAAAGAAGAGATTACGAGATTTTATGGGTTGGAAAAAGTAAATGCTGTACTAAGTCAAAAATTCCCTACGGGTGAAATCCATGTAATGGGACATTTAAAAGTTCGGTAATGCTTTATTGGAATACTGTAAATGACTTATTAAAGTCAAGCCTGTTAACATTAATGAACGCAGAAGAACTTCGGGATTTTAGGCTTGTTGGAGGAACTGCATTAAGCTTACATCTTGGACATAGAATGTCTGTTGACATTGATCTCTTTACAGATGCTTCTTATGGAAGTGTAGACTTCGAGATCATTGAAAACTTCCTGAAGAACTCTTTTAATTTTGTATCCGGAAACTTTGGAGATAACCCTGCCTTTGGAAAATCCTATCTAATAGGAAATAGTCCTACTGAAATAATTAAGCTTGATATTTATTATTCTATGGACCCATTTATTGATCCTTATATTGTTAAAGATGATATCAGACTAGCTTCTTTGCATGATATTGTAGGGATGAAACTGGATGTTATTCAGAATGGTGGGCGAAAGAAGGATTTCTGGGATCTGCATGAATTGCTCCGAACTTATGATATAAACGATATGTTGGAAATACATAAAAGTCGTTCCGAGTGGACACATGAGGCAGCAAAGATTATAAGTAACTTAACTGATTTTGAGGAAGCAGATTTAGATCCAGACCCTCACTGTTTACTCGGTAAGGATTGGGATTTAATTAAAGAGGATATAGAAGAGGCTATTAACGAACGATCTTAGTAGATGTCTTCTATAATTCCAGAGCAACTCAGTCTTTTCAAATCTCTATTTAAGGCAAGGGAAGATGTGTTTGCTGTAAGATGGGAAAAGAACGGCAAAGGCAATTATATCCCGGTCTTTAGTTACGACTCGCACCGCTACAGAATCCATCAGGCAAAAGGAGGAACATTCCAAACATTTCAGGATAAAACATATAAGCCATTAACAGATCAGGAGTTAATAAACCATCTTGCAGGAAAGCAAGTTGCAGGAGTGTATCCCTTACTCACAGACAATACTTCATGGTTAATAGCCGCGGATTTTGATGAAGCGGACTGGCTAAATGAATGCCGGAATTTTTTAAGAATCTGTAACGAGTATAGCATTCCAGCCTATCTCGAACGCTCGCGCTCGGGCAATGGCGGACATATATGGATATTTTTTGAAGAGCCATATACAGCTTCAAAAGCAGGAGGATAATACTTTCACTACTAGAGCAATCAGGAAGCGTCTCTATCTTTGACAAAACTCAAGTTTCGATCGTCTGTTTCCCAATCAGAATACTCTTTCTGGTAAAGGATTAGGTAATCTGATAGCGCTGCCACTTAATCAACTAAGCTTAGAGCAAGGTAATAGCTGTTTTATAGATCCGGTAGAATGTAAATATTTGCAGTGGCGGGATATTTTTTAAAGCGGTATAAAAGGGTAAATTGGGGACGGAAAAAGGGCGGGAGGAGAAATTGGTTTGAAAAAGAAGTTGGCAAAGGAACTTTTTTTTACTTTAGCTTGCCCTGCAGTAAGTTATCTTGATTAATGTCTTCATGACTACAGCCCACAATGCCAAAATCTAATAAAAAACTTTGATAATCAAATAATTATAATACCTTTGAAGAATAACATAAAATATAATGCAAAAAGGAACAGTAAAATTTTTCAATGAAACTAAAGGTTTCGGATTTATTACACCAACTAATGGTGGCAGCGAAATCTTCGTTCATTCTTCTGGCCTTAGAGACAACATCCGTGAAAACGACAGTGTTGAGTATGAGGTAGAACAAGGCCGTAAAGGTCCTAATGCGGTAAATGTAACAGTAGCTTAAAAACACTATATCATAATCGTGAAGCATTCTCCATAACCGGAGGATGCTTTTTTTATGGAATTGGGTTTGGCAATTAATTGCTCAAGAAAACAGGCCTACTGCTTTTGATACATCTTCTGTAATGATCTGCCAACATTGTTTTGTCAGTTAAAGGCTTACTGGTTTGCCCTTTTTTAACCAGAAAAACGGAAAATAATTTAAAATTATTATAACTGTTCCTGCAACATATTTTCCCCATTATCTACGTTATATTTACACATAAATATCCCCCGAACAAAATTTCTGCCCTTGATGAATAAAATCACCTTTAAAAATAACAACCCTGTTTTTCACAAAGCATTGAAAGAAAAAGTAAATGCCTATTTCAGGAACAATAGACTTCCTGTGTCAGGAGGCTGGCAACTTCTGCTGAAAGCTTGTTTACTTTGTATCTCTGCTATTACCATTTATATAACTCTCGTGTTCTTTACGCCAAATGCCTTGCTTTCAGTGCTCTTATGCGCGTTGCTTGGGTGTAACCTCGCCTTTATCGGCTTCAACATTATGCATGAAGGAGGTCACGGCAGCTTTTCCAGATTCAAATGGCTTAACGAAGCTTCAGCGTACGCACTAAATGCTTTAGGCGGGACTATTTATTTCTGGAAGCAGCGCCACAATGTGGAGCACCATACCTATACCAATATTGAAGGCCTGGACCACGATATTGATATACGCTTTATGAGAATGCATAAAGAACAAGCCAGTAAAAAGTATCATAGATTTCAGCACATTTATTGGGTCGCCCTCTATGGAATCTCTTACGTGGTTTGGGTATTGTTCCAGGATTTCGAAAAGTACTTCAGGCTAAAAAAGGTGGATGATCAGCGGAAGTTTGATTCAAAACAACAGTGGATATTCTGGATTACCAAAATTTTATATATCACGGTCTATTTAATTATCCCCATTATCACTGTTGGTTTTCTAAAAGCGATTGCCGGATACCTGATTGTTGGAATTGCGTGTGGGTTTTCTATCAGTATGGTATTCCAGCTCGCCCATGTAGTGGAAGGCACACAGTTTCCGGAACCCGATAAGGAATCGAATAAGATACAGAAGGAATGGGCTGTGCACCAGATAAATACTACTGCTAACTTTTCTACAAAAAGTCGTTTGGTATCATGGTTTTTGGGAGGCTTAAACTTCCAGGTAGAACATCATTTATTTCCTGGCATCAGTCATATTCATTATCGGCAGATAAACCGGTTGGTTAAAGAAACATGTAAAGAATTTGGCATTACTTACCTTGAACATAAGAGCATGCTCCGTGCTTTCGTATCACACGTTATTCATTTGAAGAAGCTTAGCACCTGAAATTGAATAGGTCCCTTATAGCTACCTTACAAGATGTGGGGTCTAAAGATTTTATTAAAAAACACCCTATAGACAAGGGTGTTTTTTCAAAAATAAAGGAACTAAACTTTTCTATCAGGATGATACGCCACGAGAAATCGGCAGTTGAGGCTGGAAGTCTCGAAAGCCGTATCGTGATGTTCGTTAACTGATTCTGACTTGAGCCGAACAGACACTAACTGCAGCATTTCTATTGAAGTTTCCGGAAGCACAGGGATAAATAACATGGGATAAAATAATTTTTCCATATTCTTTTTATCCAGAGCCGTAGCCATTTTTATTATCCATGATTCTGCTTTAAAGCCATATTCAATGGCGCAGTTCTTCAGTTCGTATACGAAGGTGCGCACTGACTTATCTGAAAGTTGATCTAACATCCTACTTCTTGTTTTTCTTGTTTGAAACTAGTTCTGCTTTTGCAGGTGTACTCTTATCCTTTTGATAATCGGACGTTTTTGATTTTTCAGAAAGGCTCGGAGCTTTCTTTTTGTCTTTGCTCATAAAATTGGATTAAACCCTTAACAGGCGATGAATATTTAGTAGATGATTATAGAAGGGCTGCGGTATTCCCCTTTTAATAGTGCAAAATTGCTTTAGCGAAGAATTACAAGATAGGATTTAAATACCACAATCCATCTTTAAAGCGAATGTTTTTTGAACCGGATTTAATTCACCAGTTTATTAAACAATAAGAAAAAGCGATAGTTGTTTTAAGTATGAACTCAAATGACGACACTTTCACTATCTGGGCCAATCTTGAAGACCGCGACAGAAGTAACTTTTTAGTAGAACCTATCACACATAACGGAAAAAACGTTTTTAAAATTTTGACAGATACAGAAGTACTGGGCATTGTACATAAAACATTTGAAGATACCTGGGAATGTATTCAAGGCGACTTTACGTTGCAGGATTCAGAGCGCTTAGGTGATGAAATTGACACCTACTGCAGGAACAAGCAGAGATAATAATTTAAACAATAAGTAAGGCTATGGGTGATATTTTGGTTCTTGTTTGAACCAGTTACAGAGACTTTATGATAAAAAGAGAAAAAAAGTTAGTTCCCGGACAGAACCTAAGATATTCCGGAAAAGGGTTTCCGGGATTTAAAAAAGAACAACCCTATATGGTTTTTGTTGACTATAAAGGCGTCCATCAGTTGGTAGTGACATATAACGACATGGAAGTAGTCGTAAATAAGTATCATACAGAGCCAATATAAGCATGCGTCCGTGTATGAAGTGATAAGTATGGACCGGTTCAGGAAGAGAGAGGTATAGAAAAATAGAAGGTGGAACCTTTATTTAATTCACTTTTTACCCAGATTCGTCCTCCATGTCCGGCAATAATTCTTGAAGAAATGTACAATCCCATGCCGAGCCCTGAATATTTGTTGATTACTTCTTTGTTCCGGTGAAATTTATCAAAAACCCTTACCAGATCTTCTTCAGACATTCCCATACCTTCATCCTTTATTGCAATTACAACTTCCTTGATCGTTGAGGTTGTAGTAATTGTAATGATCGTAGACTCTGCAGAATATTTGGACGCATTCCCTAATAAATTAGAAAAGACCTGCTCCATTCTGAACTTATCCAATCTTACAAGCACATCAGCGCCAAGTTTAATTTTCAGGTCCTGACGGGGAATTGTGTGCTGTAAAATGGACAGAGTTTCTGTTATATACCCATTGAGACTTGCTTCATCCATTTGGTAGTCCAGCGTATCCCTTTCCATTTTAGAAACGTCTAACAATTGCTGAATAAGGGAAGTAAGCTTACTTGCCTGATCTTCTATTTTGGAAATAAAGGTTTGTACGGTAGCGCTGCAATGATCTGGCCCCGACTTTTTTGCCAGCTGAGCAAAAGCCTTAATTATGGTAACGGGTGTTTTAAGTTCATGACTTGCTAAGGATATAAACTCGTTCTTCTTATCGTCCAGAGATTTCGAGTTCCTCAGTTCTTCCTCCTGGGCCTCAGATTTTTGAGTTATTGAGCTGATTTGCCTCTTAATAGTCTCGTACGGCGAGAAGGGCATCAGATGCTCAAAATAATAAATAAACTTCTCTATCCTTGGAGGAGTTATCTTGACTAGTGCAGGTAGCTTAATCTGCAGATTAATGAGCTTATTATTGCCATTTACATACTCCTCATAATGGGCAACAAGCTTCTTAGCGTACCTGAACCCTTCATTTTCCGAATCGTAACAATCCTCTCCGCCACAAAGTATGGAGGCTTGTAATGAGAATTTCCCCTCTTCCGAAATCAGGCCCAGAGTTAGAATTCCTGTGTTGGTTTTCTCAATAATTTCTCTTGAAATTTCTGAAATCGCCGTAGCAAATACTGTTTGAGTTGTCAATGTTAACTCCAGGAGTTCGGCCAGCCGCATAGCTTTTTTATGAGCAAGAACCAGATCCATTTCATTTTCCAGAGTTTCACGAACAATCTCAATCATATCATTTTTTTACTTTGCCGATTACCACCGACATGTCATCTGTTTTTCTTGCAAAATCCTTGTAGATTGCTGCTGCCAGTATAGAAGGATCGCATCTGCCTATCAGAGGATACTTTGCGCTTTCCCATTTGGACTTAAGCCCATCTGAACAAGCAATAAAATGAGGAAAATCAGCAAGTGCTATTTCCTGATCATGCATGGTTCTTGGAATGTTATGACCAATAATGCCGTTGTAGGACATGATGTTCTTGTAGGATAGTCCATTCGCGAACTTGCAGGAGATATTTCCCACGCCCGCCACACTCCAGATATTTGTCTTCCTGTTATAAATAATAACAGTTCCTACCATTCCCCGGGTTCTTTTGATAGAAGAATCTATATATCGCAATACTTCTACAGGACTGTGAAATGGACAAATTTTAAATGCATTAACAGCCTCATTTACCGCTTTATTAGCCTCAGGCCCATGCCCAAGTCCGTCAGCAATCAGTATTTTAAAGTACTCCTGCGTTACTTTGTAGTAAGTTCCATCTCCGCTTAGGGTTTCGCCTGGCTTGGCAACTACGAGTGCATGTATCTCATACATTAAGGGGTTGCGTTGTTTTTTCGCCTCTTTCAACAGGCGGTTTAAAGTAATGGTGCCCCAATCCTTCTGGCTATAAATATCGAATGTATCAGAAAGTCTCTTTATGCTCCCGAGCCCCTGTCCTAGCGTGTTTGTAGTTGACATTCCATCAGCCATCATCCGTGAAACATCATTTATACCCGGACCATTGTCAATAGTGATAATTTCAAGATAGTCTCCTGCCTCACTTTTTATATTAGCAAAAAGTACTTCACCGTCAACTGCATGCTTATGTAGGTTAGAAGTGAGCTCTGAAATAATAATATCCAGTTCAGCGATCCTCTTATCCGAGTATCCTTCATCATGTGCCTGTTTATGAATTTCCTTTTTCAGGATAGAAAAGTAGCTCCGGTCATCTGCCCTGAAACTTTGATGAGTAGCATTAACCATTAGCCCATTTTATTATTCTTACTGTAGTGCCTTCACCTACAATAGTTTTGATGTCGAATTCGCTTACCAGCCGTTTAGTTCCGGGCAATCCAAGCCCTAAACTTTTTCCGGTAGAAAAACCGTCTTTCATAGCCAGATCGATATCTGGAATTCCCGGACCCTTATCTTTAAAGGTAAGGCGGATGCCATTATCTCGTCCCTTTGTTATTATTTCAATAAGGATTTCGCCTCCCGAGGCATATTTGAGCATGTTCCGAACCAATTCGCTTGCTGCAGTGATCAATTTGGTTTGATTGACTAAGCCCATTTTGATTTTTACAGCATACTCTTTTACCCGATTGCGAAAGGGTACCACATCCTGATCCTTTACCACCTTCATGACATCCTTCGACAGTGTTACAATCATTTAAGAATTATTATCCTCGTAATCATCGAAATCTTCCTGCTCCACATCAATCATCGAGGCTAAAAGATCCATTCCCTTTTGCACGTCAAGAGCTGTAAATACATTAGGCAAGGAAAGTCCTAATTCTACCAGAGTAATGGCCACTGCCGGCTGCATTCCTACTACTACCGTTTGAGCATCCAATATCTTAGACATACTTGCTATATTCCCTATAATCCGACCCATAAAAGAATCTACTATGGCAACTGCTGAAATATCAATTAATACACCTTTTGCTGACGTTTTATTAACCATTTGAACAAGATCTGTTTCCAGACTTAACGCTAGCCTGTCATACAACTCCACCTGAATGGTTACCAGCAAGTAATGTCCCATCCTTAAAATAGGAATTCTCTCCATCTTAACTAACTATATTTCTGTTATCCTTCTGTACTCTTTTAACTTCTAATTTCATTGACTGAAAAGCAAATTTCAGAGCGCTCGCCAGAGTGGCTTTAGTTACAATATTCGAAAGGTCAATACCGAGGTGCACTACCGTTTGTGCTATTTCCGGACGTATTCCACTAATAATACATTCGGCTCCCATTAACCGGGTAGCACTAACTGTTTTAATAAGGTGCTGCGCAACCAGGGAATCTACTGCCGGAACTCCGGAAATATCAAGGATTGCTATGCTGCTTCCCGATGCCACAATTTCCTCCAGTAAGTTTTCCATAACAACCTGGGTGCGGGCGCTATCAAGAGTTCCAATAATGGGCAGGGCTAAAATGCCGTCCCAAACTCGGATAACAGGGGTAGAAATCTCGGCAATTTCGTCGGTTTGTCTTAAGATTACTTCCTCTCGACCCTTAATAAAGGTCTCAAAAGTGGTTATACTGAACGTGTCAAGTAAACGGTTAAGTTTAAAGCAATTAGTAAACAGGTCCTGGGGGTCTTTAATTTCCTCCTGAAGGATTTCAATCAGGCTTTCTTTTAATCCAAATACAAAAAGCGCAGTTTCCCGGGGGTTAAACCCTTGCCTCGCTTGAGAAATAGAAATGCCGGCTAATATTTCGTTAACCTCGTCAAAGTCTGCTGAAGCCGGATTTGTCAAATTGTCTTCGTTAAGTGAAGACAGCAAGACTTCCAGTAATTCCTCGCAGGATGCGCGTAAATCTTCATTACTGAACAGGTCTTCCCGCAGATCTGCACTTTCCAATTGTTTTTTAATCCAGATTTCAAGAATCTGCATTTTCTTCTTTTGAAGAATCATCGAAATATCAAAGGGCATGTTTTCTATTTTTTATGTGAGGTAAGGGGCACAAGGTAGATAATAATATAAGGACTTCGCCTATTTACCAAAATTAATCTTTGGAACTCAACACCAACCTGACAAACACTAGAATTTAGAGACTACCTGCAAATCAAATTTTCTACAGCCCTGGTAAACAACAGAATCCTAATAAAAAGCGTTACTAGTATAACTTGCGTTTATCTTAAGTAAAGAAGTTCTTTGATCCGGCAAATTGGAGAGTTGTTTTTATGGATACCTGCAGCAGTTTTTGCTTGCGAAAAAATCAATACTCTAATTAAAAGAACTTTGAATACAAACACCGAAAGAAAATACCTCGAAGAAATTCAGGCATTAAAGAACGAAATAAAGTACCTTGAAGCATCTCATAGGCAGGCCCTAGAAACTGTTGAATTAAACAAAAGCCGTGTTGAAGACATCTATAAGGGAAACATGAAATTTCGGGCAGTATTTGACCAATCGGTGTTGGGCAAGAAAATCATTGATTCTGATCTCCGAATAATTAAAGCAAATAAAGCACTAATTGATATTCTGCAATACACCGAGAAGGAGCTGGTCGGAATCGATATCAGCGAATTATCACATCCGGATTTTAAAGTTCGCTGGGAAGTGTTAAGAAATGCGCTGTGGAGAAACGAAAGCCGGAGTTTCAGCATTGATACCTGTATTATTAAAAAAGATAAGACTTTAATTTGGTGCCATATTACTTCTATTGTTTTTCAGGACCACGGAAAAAAACTAGGATATACCATTATCGAGGACATTTCTGAAAGGAAGCAACGTGAAGAGACCGATAAGAGACTGAGGGAAAAAGAGTTTCTGGAAACTATCATCGCACAGGAGAGAGAAAAGGAACAAGTTGCAGATGGAATTACCAATAGTTTAGCGCAATTACTGTTTGCTACCCAAATGGAGTTGAGCAAAGTGAATTCTAGAAACAGGAAAGAGACCGATTATCTGGCAATTGATCAGGCAGGTAAACTTCTTCACACCTCTATTAGTGAGTGTAGGTTGATCTCTCAACAACTAATGCCCTCAATTCTACAGGATTTTGGATTGAAAGCAGCCATTGAGTCTCTCTGCGATGAGACGCGTTGGGCAATTGATTTCAGTTGTACTATTCATTTTTCAAATTATAAGGTTCATAAGTATTTTGATATGATCGTTTTCAGGCTTGTGCAGGAGCTGCTGGTCAATATCATGAAGCATTCGCAAGCGACCACTGGTAGTTTGTCTATTAAAGAAATTGGATATGAAATGGTAATTGTAATTGAAGACAATGGCAAAGGATTTATTCTTGAAGAAGTTCAGGGTGCAGGCACTGGATTGGACAGGATCAGAAGGAATATAAGTTTGTTAAAAGGTAATTTCGAATTGAAGTCTACACCAGGAAAAGGGGCTATTGCCGCCGTTCGTCTTCCACTTCCTTGATCTGATTATACAGTCTTATTACTTAAGAGAAGCACTTGCAGCACTCAATTCTCACTTAAGTATATTATTGTAGTAAATACAATTTGTACTTGCCGTTATTTATAGGATTAAAATTAATCAGTAGAGTTTTTATACTTAACGTTCTAAAAGTTCAGATAAGACCTGTTCTTATGTGTTTATCTCATGCATATTAAGAGAAGCGGACTACTAGTTGTAAAGCCGCTTGATCGTACTTGAAAAACTAAGTTTTGACTCACATTCACTCACACTACCCGAAACGGGCGCGGCATCTGATGCGCTTGAACTAACGGCAAGAGGGATATGTCCCGATCCTGTGAATAAACCGGTTGTTGGATCAAGGCCCCGCCAGCCCGCTCCCGGCAAAAAAACTTCTGTCCAGGCGTGAAGAGAGATACGGTCTGTTATCCCTTCTCCTGATTCAAGAAGGTAGCCTGAAACAAAACGAGCAGCAATGTTTAAATTACGTAATACCTGAACCAGTAGCCAGGCGACGTCTCGACAGCTTCCGGTTTTACCCGATAAAGAATCCTCACAAGTCTGAATGCCGGCTTCCTCTCTTTCTGTGTAAGCAATAGTTTCAAAAATACGCCTGTTAACCTGCAACAAAAGATCAACAGTGGATACATTTTCTACCTTCAGCCCCTCAAGAAAAACTTTTAGAAATGGTCCTGATTCAGCAATTTCAAAGTAGGCGCATAATGCCCTTTTGGTTTCCGGCTCGTATTCGAAAGGGAAAATCATGGCCTGATCTTCGAGATAAAAATCGAAAGGATCGAAATCTATAGGCTCAATATTAAAGGATACATTAATAGATAAAGAATTAAGGCTACCGGGAAATATTATACGGGCAAGGCTGTTTCCAAAAGCGTCCTGCAGCCAATGGATGCTTTTTTGTGGCGGTTCACAAACCAGCTTATAATCTCTGATAATAGCGTGGATATGGGTGGACGGTTTTAACCGTAGAATTTGCGGAGACAAAAATACTTCTCTGCTGTAAGAATAAGATGTGGAGTGAATGATATGGAACTTCAATAGTAGATCTTTGAACGGTATGTAATACCAGCAAGGTACTAAAAATGCAGTAGGATAAAGTTGCCGATGTTTAAGTTTCTTTTGTTGCCCGGGAATAGCTACAGGCAATTAATAAATAATAATCAGGAATATACAGGGGAATCTCAAAAGTAATGTTACCTTTAGAAAAAACTTCATGAGAGAAACTCCCAAACGGAGGATGAAAGTTTTCGAAGGTTCTTCCTGGCCTTTTAGAATCAATTAAACTTCACGAAAAAAGCTACCAAACTCTCTCTTTTGCCCGTACTTAGGGAATACCCAACTGATTCGGTACTCTTTAATCTTAACATTGCTTTAATCAGAAAAATTATGGAGAAACATCGTTTCAGCAAGTTCTATCGTGTGTTTAAAAACGACACAAAGGTAACAGAAGTATCCTTTAATGATTTTATTCGGGTGCCTCGGCCCGGCTTAATGGGATCACAAACAGGAAATTTAGTAGATGAGCAATGCTCTTTTCCAAATAGTATTTATTCCCTGCCTTCGGAAAAAGATATGTATTACGGCTATGAACAACGGATACATGCAATGGAAATGGCGAAGGCTGGTGCTTTGAAACACATAGCCGCGTTGATAGCTGAAGGACCAGGGAGTATAGAAAAGCTTTATCAATATCGTTTTGATCACTACGAGGATTTAAACACGAATTTGAAAGATTCAGCAATCAGGCTACTAATGAAAACAAGTGTAACTAAATAATTATGAGCAAAGACAGAGGCGGAAAAAACGTCAAAAAGGCGGCCAGTAAAGAAACTAAGAAATCAATGTCGGACTACCAGTCAGGTAAAAAAACAGTTTCAAAAGCTGAACCATTAACAGGAAGTAAAAAGAAATAAGATGATAAGCACGACAGTAGAATTTGAAGCCAGGATGTATCTATTTGATTTAAGTAATTGTGCCCAGGAATATTGGTTTAAAGCAGACGAAGGCTGGGACCTTTGCTTGGCGACCAGCGCGCAAAAGCTTGAACTTGAAAGAAAATTCCATCCAACTCTATCAAAGAATGGTCTTCCGGAAATGCTCCTTCAGCTTCACCAACTGGTTAAAACAAAGCTGCACAAAGCGAACCCACATATTGAACAGTCCGGACATCAGGAACACATGACAACTGCACCGGAGTTTCTGATTGCATTTAACAGAAACAGATTGCGTTAAATCTCTACCACCTTATGTTAGAGGTGCATTTATTTTGACTGACTCACCGGTCATTCTTTAGACACTCCCCGGGGCAGTTGTATGCTGATTACGGTTCCCCCGTTAACATTACTTGAGATATTCAAAGTACCGCCCATCAATTCGATTCTACCTTTTAGCGCCGTTAACCCGATACCTCTCCCCTCGATTTTGCCGGGGTCAAAACCCTTACCATTATCTTCCACTGACAGGGAAATCCTGCTCTTAGAAATATCCACTTTACAGAAGGCTTTAGTTGCAGCAGCATGTTTCACTACATTTAATAAAAGTTCCTGCACTGTTCTAAAGATTACCACTTCTACATACTTATCTTTAATGGCATGCGAGCTGTTAAATTGCCATTTTATGTTTAAACCCGGGTTCAACTGTTCACATAGATCTGCGATTGCTGCCCGCAGACCATAATCTTTTAAGATCATTGGCAATAACCCATGGGAGGTTCTTCTGCATTCAGTAATACAATCTGCTATAAGCCCTTCCGTTTTACTGAGTTGCTTTCTGTTTATCTCATTTATTTCTCGGTCTTCGCCTGGTTTTATTTGATCCAGGTTGAGTTTTGCAGCATAGAGCAATTGCCCTAAACTATTATGTAACTGCTCTGCTATTCGCTCTCTTTCTTCTTCTTGGGCACGAATCGTAGCGTGAAACAATTCCTGTTGCTTTTTTTGTTCCTGGATTTTGAGCTCCAGTAGATGGTCGCGCTTTAAAAGTTCATCTTTAATTCGTTGAGCTTCCTTTCTGTCAGTAATATCTTCTATTATCGTGTAGCCAAGTCGGTCCCCATTATCATGAAAAATAATTGAACTTACATGGCACCAGATGGTCGATTTATCTTTCCTGATTAAACATGTGTCAATACTAAAGGAGGTACGAGCGTTTTCCTTCGACCATAACTCTTTTCTTAACTTCTCCCATCCCTGCACATAATCTGGATGGGTATACTCTATTATCTTTCTTCCTACCAGTTCCTCTTCGTTGTAACCCAATATATCAATCAAGCTTTTGTTTATCTGAATTATGTTCAATTCTTCATTGATAATCTTATTTCCCAGTGAGGACTCTTCAAAAATAGTTCTGAAACGAACCTGGCTTTCATTGTAAGCTTTTTGCAGAGCATCTCTCTCGTTTTGATATTCTTGCAAAGAATTTATTGTCGCCTGGAGGATAGAGTTTTCTTTTTCAAGCGTCGAGATTCTTTCCGGGGTGTTGTCCATATTAATAGATTGTAAAGGGGCGTCATGTCTTCGCGCCAACTTTAATCTAAACACAAAAACGCACACATCTGGTATTAGGTGGGAATTATTTTTTTGTTCCTTCACCTTTGCTTTCACTTGCCGGAACTAATCCCCCCGGTTTTAGTCGTATTGTTCACGATTATTCTAACTATCAAAAAAGGTTCATTATGTGGAGAGATCAATTGGAAGCTACGCTATTTTAATGATGGGAAGTTGTTTCAACGCTTGCTAATTTCCTTAAATCATCTATAAAATGGTTCGAGAAATGCCCGGTTGCGAGCACGAACAAATAAGGCTGTTCTCCGTAAGGAAAGCGGCCTTATTTGTTTCTAAACGCAGTTTTTTAAGCTCCGCAGCACTGGCAAACTGCGATCGCAATCCGTCAGTTTCAACAGCATATTTTGTTAAATTTCAGGCATCCTTTTGCAAGCCTGGCTCGTAATTCTTGTCGTTTGAGTAAGGATGATGTTGCTCTGGCTCTTAATCATGTTGATGAAGGGCATCGTACTACGGATATCTATATTGCTAAAGATTGGAAAATTGTGGATGAGGTGCAGGAAAAGGTTGTTGAGTTGCTAAGGGAACTAGATACGCAGAGTAAAATTGAGGTTAGAAAGCTTAAATTAGCTTGAAGATAATAGACGAAATTTGATTACGTCTTTGGACAAAGGTCAGATTTAATTACTTTCATGCCCTTTAAGGGACGCTCTAATATTCCGCTAAGAAAGATGTTTTATGAGTAATGAATTGAATTCGAATTTTCTGCTATAGGAAGTAAAGCTTTTAATAGAACAGAGCAAAAAACAAATAGCAGTTTCGGTAAATTCTACCCTTACGCTTCTTTATTGGGAAATAGGGAAGCGTATTAATGAAGACACCATACAAAATCAACGTGCTGAATATGGGAAACAGATTGTCGCCACGTTGGCGCGACAATTAACTGTTGAATTCGGGAATAGATGGAGTGAAAAACAACTAAGACATTGTATCCGCTTTTTTGAAGTTTTTCCTAAAGAGCAGATTGTCTCGACACTGTCGAGACAATTAAGTTGGTCACATATTCAATCATTTATTTATATCGTTCCTGAATCGACCAAGTCAATAATTGAAATCAAAAGAATGGACTTTTGCGAGGCTTTTCCGTAAGGCGTGGTAGCCCAATTTAGACGCTTAAGCTTTGAAAGAAATGTGTCAAGAATATAAGAAGGCTGCATTTTCTGCGGCTAAAATAAAGAACAAACACTACATTATAACCTAAGGTAATCCGGTATAAATTTTAGTAAGTTGAAATACTGACTGTGTTCCGTGACATTTGTTTTGATAATAAAAACATCGTATGTATAAACGGATAGACTGGAATGCCAGAAAGAACAGCGTAAAAGATCAATTTGGAAGTCAAATCGAAAAGATTCTTTACTCCGGGAGGTTTGACAAGAGTGTTCTTCATGCCATAGAAAAGGTCTATTTTAGACAGGAACTGCTGGAACAATCCATTGTCTTTAAGGAACGTGACCCATTAAATTTTCCTGGCCCCTTCTATACCTCATTTACTGATAATTGCGGCACAGGACAACAGGAGGCGCCTGATAATATTGTTTATGACCACGATGGCAGAGAGCATATCTTTGTGCAGCCACGAAATCTAGACGAAATGCTTGGAGTTATTTCAGCTGCATATGTTGACCCGTTTAGCAGCTACGGTTTTGATGGGAATGATCACTGGAATTTGAATTTGATAAGAGAATGGTGGAGACAGAAGGATGTTTTAATTAGCCTGCTTTCTTCAACTGCATTCAATGAAACGAACAATAGTCTTCAGAATTTAAAGTATATAGAATACTTAACGGTCGGCGCAAAACATGATCTAATGAAATATGCATTCTTTCTTGAAAAAAATTACTATCCCGGTGAAGATGAACGGCAACTACCGGAGATTGAATAGCTAATAATTCATTTAAATAAGTAAATATGCCAAGTCCATCTCCGGCTGAAAAGTATAATTTAAAAGCGGAATTGCCACAATATTAAGGGTTGCATATGAGGTTTTTGAGAAATTTATTCAGGAAAAAAAGTCATTTAGCTTCAGAGCGAGCGCCCATAAACAAGTTGGAAGAACTTATTAGCCATTGGGACAGAAAAAATATCCGCTTAAATTCTGGCATTGCTTATCATACTATCAGGCAGTTCGAGAATGAATTTGAGTTTTCGTTTGAAGATGACTTCTTCATAGATTACTTACTAAGGATTAATGGGTTTGAAGATTTTGAATGGGATGAAAATCTGTTCTCCTTTTGGTCTCTTGATAGAATGAGAGAAGAAAATAGCGATGGATATCATTCTTCAGATGCAATCTGGTTTTGCGATCATTCAATTAATCTTTGCTCATTCGGTTTCAGCAAAACAGATAATAAAATATATACCGAGTACCAGACATTGGGAGCCTTTCAACCTGTAGCCAGTTCTTTCGATGAATTTATCCGGTTGTATTTAAAAGATCCGAATAGTTTATTGCGATAGGTAAGCCTGTAGCATTGAAAATATTATAAAGGAGCTAACACACAGCTCCTTTATTTAGTAAATTACCTAATAATATATTTCACCTCATGCGCTTCCCAAGCTGCCGGCACTTCCAACTTATCAATGAGATGCTCAATTACATTCCCGGGAACCATTTCCTCCCGTTTTGTATTTTGCCCCTGGAGAGTTTGATAAGGAACCTCAATGTAAACAATACGCACCTTAGCACCATAAGAAGTAAAAAGCTCAATTAGCTGCGAGCGCATTTGTGAAGTAATATTAGTTGCATTCCACACAAATCCTTTCTTCTTTCTCAGAAGACCTTTTGCCATCTCTTTTGCTTCCTGAATTACTCTTCCATTGGCCTTTTTATCTGTCGGAGAAATTCGCTTTTCCCGACGGATATTATCCAGAGAAATCTGAGGCATTTCTGACAGATGCTTTTGCAGATAATTATCCTTCCCTGCACCAGGTAATCCTGATAATAAGACAACTTCTGCCTCTGGTTCCTGAAAAGGCACATAATCGACGGGACTGTTTTCTTTAGCAAGGTAATACATTCGGGCATGGGAAGAATGAAAGGTTTTTGCAGCGCCCCAGCAACTACGTTCCCTGCAATACTCTTCAAAGCAGTCAATCCGATAAAGCAAATCTTCCTGATCCTGGCAGTAGCGTCCCAAAGCATCTGCTCTTGCTAATAAAGCCAGCCATTCTGTATTTACCTCATAACTTGCTTTTACCAGAACCTTAAGAGGATCAGGCTTTTCCAGTAACCATAAAGGCAAGCCGTGATGGCGTACTAACCCTACGATCTGTTCACGTATAGGGAAAGGTGTTGCAATTTCCCGATACAATATTTGACGAGTTTTCATTGCTCCCTTACGAGCATGGCCATGAGCTGTAATACTTCCGTCTGCTTCCAGCACCGTAGTATTATACTTTTCAACGTCGTGCAGCAAAGCTGACGCCCAAAGGATCTCCTGTTCCTGAGGTAAAAGATTTTGAAAGCCAGGAAGACTATCTAATGCATTCAATACCATCTGCGTATGAATGGCGACATTCCCCTCTGCATGATGACGAGGATCTTGATGAACATTTTCCATGCGACTAACCCAATCAAAATTTTCTTTGAGATAATCCCAATCCTTATTTTTACTGATAGTCCACATAGCTACCTCCTTCCTGATTTAGTCTCGCTCGCTTCCAGTTTCTAGTCCAGTGCTCGTCCGTTTTTACATGCCCTTTTCTAACATATTTGAAAACGTTCTCTGAAAAGCTATCCACCGAATAGGCCTTAGTGTTCCGGCTCACAATACCTTCAATCGTGGTCGGTTTGCCGAATGAATATCAAAGGGTTCGAAAGATCCTCTGCCCGAAGCAAGGTTCAAAACTTCCTGTTCGAAAGCTTTTGTGTCTGACAAGCTGGTTGAAAATTGTAATTCCGGTACAGTAGGAAGATCAAGCATGTTAGCATAGAACTTTGTTTCCTCCCAGCTTAGCCAGCGATCATTCTCCCGCACCCCGAATACATAAAAATGATGATCCAGATTCCTGTATTCGATAGAGTGAACTGCATACAGGTTCTCCAGAAATATTTCCAGATCGCCCAGGTCGTTTTTGATTAATTGCCAGAACCTACGCAAGCTCTCTGTCCATGGAGAAACCGTTGGAGCAGCATGGGAACGGGCAAATACGCCAAGTTTTGACAAACAGTTGTTTTCTCCGTCAAGTTTCTCGGTATGTAAAAGCTCTGGAATTTCTTTTACAAGTTCCCAATAATTATGTTGTATCCTGTCGTCGCTGGTAGTGCCTGGCGAAAAAGGATAATGATATGTCCTGCCATATTTTTTTGAAATAGCCATGATGTTTAAGATTAAATAAAACAATAAGAGTCATCTCTTCCTCTGAGAGAGGAAGTCATTCTTTAAACAGAATGTATGTATGACATTACATGGCTCAAATGATATGAGGGTTGTTGATGGTGGCAAAGATAGGAAATAGATTTGTCAGTTATAATAAACAACCCCAAACCAATTTCTACTACACTTTAAGCCTAAACATCTTTTATTGCCTCTATGTGGTTCAATTCTTCCAGGGTATGCACTATATGGAAGCCGAAAAGGAACTACTAGAGGAATCGGAAGTTGAATAGAAGCCTACTCCTTACTAGGTACTTAACCTGATTTTTGGAATTACTTCAGAACCGATCAGCTCAATAGAGCGCATTAATTGCTGATGATTTAGACCGGCAATATCCATTTGAAAGGTGAAACGGTCAACTCCTCCCAGAGCTTCACTATGTCTTAAAAGCTTCTGCACAACAGTCTGCGGCCCACCTACTACCAGTACACCTTTGGGACCTATTAAATGGTCAAACTGACTCTTAGTTACAGGTGGCCATCCTCGTTCTCGTCCCGCTTTATTCCAGGTCTCTATAAAGCCAGGATAATAATCCGCTACAGCCGACTGATCACTCTCCCCAACGTAGCCCGGGGAGTGCAACCCAACCTTAAGTTGTTCCTGGCTAAAGCCAGCCTCCCGGCCAGCCTTTCTATAAAGATCAATGAGGGGTCGAAACCGCTCCGTTTCCCCTCCGATAATAGCAACCATTAATGGCAATCCTAACCTTCCCGCACGGGCAAAGGATTCCGGAGTACCACCAACGCCTAACCAAACCGGAAGCTTTTCCTGCAAGGGACGCGGATAAACCGGCTGATTATCCAAAGCGGGCCTGAACCGACCTGACCAGCTTACAAATTCCTTATCCCGGATCTGCAGTAATAGCTGCAACTTCTCTTTGAATAGCGCATCATAGTCATTCAAATCAAAGCCAAATAAAGGATAAGACTCAACAGCAGAACCCCGGCCAACAACCAATTCAGCGCGGCCCTTAGAAATTACATCCAGCGTAGCAAAACTCTGAAAAACTCGAACAGGATCCGAAGTACTCAACACCGTAACAGCACTCGTCAAACGAATATTCTTTGTGCGCGCCGCCGCTGCCGCAAGGATCACCGCAGGAGCAGAATCAAGGTATTCCTTCTTATGATGTTCCCCAATCCCGAAAACATCCAAGCCAGCAACATCAGCAGCAACAATCCTATCCAAAAGCTGTTCCATCGCATCCAAACTACTCAACTCATTGCTACCATACATTGCCGAAGCAAAGCTATCAATGCCTATTTCCATAGTATTCTAGAAATTTGATATAAACCCTGCTAATGTACAACCTATTCCACGCAGCTAAGATTAATTTAAAGTCACTTTTATTCCAAAACTATAGATACTCCAGCTTTTAGTGACCATTTAGGACATTGAGTATCCTTTCCGACTCCGGGTAATCCAGATTATCCCGCCTCTCGTAACTGAAATTCAACGCAATAATTACCGCACCCTCTTTTCCCCTTTTTTTCTTAATTTTTTGTGATAAAAGAAGGTTTAGTTGTACTTTTAAGGATTACTGTTAAAGTAATTCCTCTTTCAAAAAAATCCAATCAACTTACAGCGACCTTATAGCGACCTTACAGCGATGTTATAGCGACCTTATAGCGATGTCTCTTCTGGGATCATTGGTACATGATTCGTGACTGATTTATACCAAAGGGCAGACAGATTCGGGAGAGAGGGCGGAAGCGGGGCCAGGACCTTGCCAAGGCTCCGAACAAATGTGAAACCAATGGCGAATCAATGTCGGCCGCAATACCGTCTTGGGTATCCCGAAATAGTATTCCACGAAGGATGGTTAGATCTGGAACTCGGCTGTTTTTTAACCTCATATTTTTTATCTCATCGCAGGCATAAAGGGCTCCTGATTAAATATGGACAAAAAAAGCTGATTAAGTGCACCAATTTCCTTGAAATCTGTTATGTTGAGGATCGTTAAGTGCTTCATGAAAAACAACAGCCAATCACAGAATACCGCCCGCCTGCAAACCGAGGAAGACTTAGTTCGGTCTATAGAAGAGATAGCCGGGATCGGCACCTACGAAGTGAACCTCAATGCCAATAAGTTTTACTTCTCTGAAGGGATGTATCAGCTCTTCGGAGAAGAACCTTTTTCGTTTGAGCCAAGTCTCGATTTCATCGATTCACGTTCGCATCCCAACGATGCCGAGAATGTTCGTCAGATACTCGAAAGGGCGGCGCAGGATAAGCAGCCATATTATTACATCCGCCGCATTCGACGTAAGGACGGCGAATGGAGAATGGTTGAATCGCATGGCAAGGTGATCACTGATGCCGAAGGCAATGCTCAACAGTTTTTTGGAGTAGTGCAGGATATTACGCGCCGCAGAAGTGCGGAAAATGAACTCGTTGAAAATAAGGAATTTCTACGCGCCACCATCGACAGCTCCTTGGATATGATCCAGGTATTTAAAGCCGTTCGCGACAAGAATGGCCAGATTGTTGATTTTACGTGGGTACTAAATAACAAAACCTCGGAACAGTTTTACGGCGATGTTATCGGCAAAAGTCTCCTCGAATCCAATCCGGGAGTGGTTGGGGAAGGTATTTTCGACACCTTTAAGCGAGTTGTCGAAACCGGCATTCCGGATCAGAGCGAACGACGCTATTCCCATGAACAATTCGACGGATGGTTTTACCAATCGACAGTTAAATTAAACGACGGGGTGGCTACCACTACGGCAAACATCACTGACCGGAAGAACGCCGAACAGGAGATTCGCGAAAAGCAGGCAGTGCTCGAATCGGTGCTGAATAATACGGAAAGCAGTATCATGCTTCTGAAACCCTTCAGAAACCAGCATGGCCATATAACAGATTTTGAGTATGCCTACGCCAATGATCGAACTTTGAGATCCGTGAATCGAGAGGTACTTTCCGGTAAAAGAATGACGCAGGAATTCCCTGAATTAAAGGATTCAGTGCTTTTAAAGCACTATAAACAGGTGGCTGAAACAGGTAAAAGCTTTAGAGATGAAGTGGATATTTCGCCCTACGGATACTCTGTTTGGGCACAGGTGTTTGCGGAGAAGTTTGGAGAGGGAATCCTGGTAACCTATTTTGATATCACAGAACGAAAAAAAACAGAGCAGCAACTCATTGACCGGGAAAACTTATTGCGAACCGTATTCGAGGTCTCGCTTAACCCAATTGCCTACCATCAGGCAGTGCGTGATGAAAAAGGAGATATAACGGATTTTGCATTCATTCTGGAGAATCGTGAAGCGAGGAAATATGCGCTCGAAGACAGGATCGGGCAACGGTACTCCGAAGCCTATCCCGGCATTAAAGATACCCATGTGTTTAAGTTGTATTGCGACGTGGTAGAAGGCGGCCAGCCGCTTAACACCGAAGTGCAGCTTAATTTAAAAGGTACCGAACACTGGTTTCATTTGATGGCGGTGAAGCTTGATGATGGTCTGGTGGCAACAGCTGTTGACATTACCGAACGCAAACATGCAGAACAGGAAATCCTTAATCTCAAAGATGAAGTAACCAAAAAAGCAACCGATAAATATAAATCGCTATTTAATTCGATAGACGAAGGCTTCTGCATTATTGAACTGCTATATGATGAGACCGGAAAGGCAGTGGATTATCGTTGGTTGGAGGCGAATCCTAACTATCAAAAACATTCCGGAATAGCGAATCCTGCCGGCAAGTTGGGAAGTGAAGTAACTCCTGACACTGAGAATTATTGGCTGGACAACTATGATAAGGTACTAAAAACAGGCAGGCCATCCTGTTATGAAAATTGGCACGAACCATCAGGACGCTGGTATCGAACTTATGCATCTCGTATAGGTGTTAGCAATAGTCGGGAAATTGCAGTTGTTTTCCATGATGTTACCGAACGCAAACAGCGGGAACAGCAGCAACAGTTTTTACTTAATCTCAGCGATAGGTTAGGCGTGGCCGATAATCTTAAAGTTGCGCAGACTACAGTAACAGATTTACTGCTCAAGCAATACGAAGCGGGCTGGTGCTATTATGTGGAATGGGATGAAGAAAAAAATACCGGTGTTGTGCAGTATGATTCTCGAAGGGAGGATCTTTTGTCACTTGCAGGTACACATGATGTATCGGGGGTTCCCGAGTATTTCGATCTTTTGAAATCCGGGCACATTTTAAATATTGGCGACTACGAAAATTACGAGTTATTAACTCCAGAGATCCGCGGACGATATATAGCCGCAGGGTTTCGTTCTATGCTTGTAGCATCTCAGGTTAGGCAAGGCAAATTGATCTCGTCATTGATCATTGCCGATACAAAAATTCGGAATTGGTCAGTTAATGATGAAGCCTTATTAGCTGCGGTGGCCGAACGTACATGGGCAGCAGTAGAAAGAGCAAAAGCAGAAGAAGCGTTAGGTGCAAGCGAAGAACGGCTGGCGTTTTTAGTTAGACTTGGAGATGCATTGCGCGCCCAGACCGACGAAGAAGCCATTGGTGAGATCACCACCAGGTTGTTGGGTGAATTTCTTAATGTGGATCGCTGCTACCTGAACTGCGTCCTTTACGAAGAAAATGTTTCAATCGTTGGACCGGAATACCGACGCTCCGACCTACAACCTCATACGGGCAGATACAAACTCACTGAATTTCCGGAGTCCATGCGACGGTTGGTTATGCAGCCGATGCAGGTCGACGATTTTGTGAACGACCCCGGTTTTTCTGACGAAGAAAAGGCGATGCTTGCAGCCTCGCAAATTGGCGCGCTCCTGGTCACTCCGTTGCGAAGAGGCGGGGCAGATACAAGCTGGAGGGCTCTCACTGTTGCCTCTGTTCAGCCACGCGCCTGGAAGCGAGACGAAGCTGCCCTGGTGGAGGGTGTTGCCGAACGTACCTGGATAGCGTTGGAACGCGCGAAAGCAGAAGTAGCGTTACGAAAGAGCGAAGAAAAATACCGCACCTTATTTGAAACGATCGAAGAAGGTTTTTGCATCATGGAAGTTGTTCGTAATGAGCAGGGCGATGTTATAGACATTATTTACAGGGAAGTAAACAAGGCTTTCGAGCGACATACAGGCCTTGCCAATGTAGTAGGTAAAAGGTCAACCGAAACAATCCCAAACCAGGATCCTGGCCGCTTCCAATTCTACCAGCGCCTTCTCGAAACAGGAGAAACTTCATTGGATGAAGTGTATATAAATGATGTAAAGAGGTGGTTGCGGCTTTATCGTATGCGGCTTGGCGGGCCAGGAAGCAATTTCTTTGCAGCCGTGTTTGAAGACATTACTGAACGTAAGCAAAAGGAGCAACACCAGGAATTTCTATTGAAGTTTTCAGATGTACTGCGGGCAGAGCCAGATGCAGATGCTATAGTAAATAGTGCCCTTCAAATGCTTGCCGGGCACCTTCAGCTCGACCGTTGTTATGTGGGCGAATTCTTGCTCGACGAAGACCGTGGTGTATTCCCTTACCAGTATGGGAATGACAAAGTACAACCTATGCCCAAAGAAGGAGTACGCTTATCTGATTTTCCTGAAGCCATGCGGATTACAAATAATGAAACCCTGTTTATTGCTGATTTTCAGGAGGAAGAAGGATTAACAGAAACAGATAAACGCAATTTTAAAGCGCTTGGATTTGGTGCTTTGGTGGTTGCCACCATACGAAAGGGTGAAAAGAACCCATTCTGGTCAATTTGCGCAGTTTCGGCAACACCAAGACGTTGGACAGCTATAGAGATTCAGTTGCTGGAAGAGGCAACAGAACGAACCTGGAGGGCGGTAGAAAGGGCGATAGCCGAAGAAGCATTACGCAAGTCGGAAGCAAAATTCAGAAGGCTAAGCGACAGCGGAATTGTGGCGGTGGCATTTTTTGATATCGGAGGGCCGATAGTGGAGGCAAACCACGCCTTTCTGCAGATGCTGGGTGTAACTAAGGATGAGCTTAATTCAGAAAAGGTCCGCTGGGATGTTTATACGGCAAAAGAATGGATTCCCCGGACGCTGCAGGCCATCGAAGAATTTCAACAGACCGGCTATATTTCCCCTTACGAGAAACAATTCTACCATTCAAGCGGCAAATTGCGCTGGGGTATTTTCACCGGCGCTACCATTGGCGATGGGAAGACAGGGGTATCCCTCGTACTTGATATCACAGAAAGAAAAGAAGCCGAACAAGCGCTGCGCAGATCGGAAGAGAAATTCAGGACTGTTTTCGAAACCATCGATGAAGGTTTCGCTTTAATGGAATTGCATCGCGACAAAGCTGGAAAAGTAAGAGACCTGACATACAGGGAAGTGAATAATGCATTCAAACGCTTCACGGGCTGGCAGGATGCTGTCGGAAAAAAAGGAACTGAACTGATGCCCGGGCTCGAACAATCACTCCTCGATCTGATGCAGTCGGTTGCGGATACCTGCGAGCCATTTAGAAGCGAAGATTATGTTGCCGACCTGGATCGTTGGTACGATGTACACTATTCCTGTATTGGCGGGCCCGGGAACAATTTTATCGTTGCTGTATTCAAAGATACAACAGAGCGTAAGCGGCAGGAACAGCGGCGGGAATACCTGTTGAAACTGAGTGATGCATTTCGTCCCCTGTCAAGCCCTAAAGAAATTGAAGGAATGGCCTCAAGGTTGCTTGGAGAAGCGCTTAAATGCGACCGCGCATTTTACGCAGACATACATGAGCCAGAAGGGTATCTGAAAATATCGGACGATTACCTCAACGGCGATTCTCCTTCTATGGCTGGGATACATCCGCTGTCTCTTTATTCGTGGGCAATGCCGCTTTACCATAAAGGTGAGCCGGTAGTGATAGAAAATATCTATGAGTCAGACTTAATTCCTGCAGAAGATCTGCCTGCAATGGAAGCTGTTCAGATACTTTCTTATGCGCTCATCCCGCTGGTAAAAAACAATCTGCTTGTTGGCACGCTCACAGTCACCGAAGCCGTTGCACGAAAATGGAAAGCGCATGAGGTACAGCTTCTCGCTGAAACAGCAGAACGCATCTGGGCCGCAACGGAAAGCGTGAAGGCGGAAGAAGCCCTTAAGAAATCTGAAGAGCAGTTTCGCAGAGCGATAGAAGATGCACCTATCCCTGTCATTATGCATGCCGAAGATGGGGAGGTTTTGCAAATAAGCCGTACCTGGACAGAACTTACCGGCTTTACTCTGGCCGATATTCGCACTTTTGATCTATGGCTTACCCGTGCATATGGCGAAGGAGCTGATGAAGTAAGGAGCCATATGCACGATCTGTTCCATGGAACAAAGCGTACTGTTAATGTTGATTTTCCGGTTAGCATCGGAAACGGGGAAGTTCGCTACTGGAGCTTCAGTGCATCCTCGCCTGGTACACTTAACGATGGCCGCCGCTTTATAGTGGGTATGGCTGTAGACATCACTGAACGGGTTGAAGCCGAAAAGCAGCTGATTACTTTCAACAGCCGGCTCGAACAAGAAGTTCAAAAGCGAACATCTGAACTAAACGTAAGTAACGAAACGCTTCGCTCGGTTCTCGATACTACCTTTCTGAGTATGTCAATTCTAAAGGCCGTCCGAAATGACAGGGCTGAGATTATCGATTTTAAGATTGATTTGGTAAATAAAGAGTTGGAAAGAGAAACGGGCCGGACTGATTTAGTAGGCAAATTATATGCACAGGAGTATCCCGGAATCAAACAAACAGGCCTTTTCGATTTGATGCTGCATGTAACGGAAACCGGGGAGCCGGGAAGAATCGAATACTATTACCCCTTTGAACACTTCAATAAATGGTACTCAGCAATGTTCGTTAAGTTTGATGATGGCCTTGTTGCAACAAATTTAGATATCACCGAACGCAAACAAGCCGAACAAACGGTGGTAGAGAACCTGGCTAAGTTAAAGCAAGCCGAAGAGGTGGCCGGACTGGGCAGCTGGGAGTATGATTTGAGCAAAAAGCATCTGTATTGGTCAGATGGCATGTATGATCTATTTGAGATAGAGCCAGGTACAGAAGTGTTCCCTGAAACTTATCTGGAGTACATCCTACCAGACTCCCGGGGTAGAATAGAAGCGATTATAAAAGCAATAAAAGAGGACTTTACACCAGTAGAAGATGAGATTACGGTTGTTGTTGCCGGACGGGAAAAAGTTCTCGCACTCAAGACCGTTATATTCAAGGATGAGGAGGGAAAAGTGCAAAAGGTTTTAGGTGTAGACATTGATATTACCGAACGTAGAATTGCAGAAGCAAAACTCCGTAGAGCTGAAGAGGAAAAACAGAAGGCAATCCTCAATGCAGTGATGGAAACCCAGGAGGAGGAACGAAGACGAATCGCTGAAGCTTTACATAATGAATTTGGCCAGTTGCTGGTCGGTGCTAAACTACAATTGCAAGGTAAGGCGCCTGCAGCCGAAGAAACGCTTGGCAGTGCCATTCAACTGGTACGAAATATTTCGCATGAACTAATGCCCCCAATTCTTCAGGACTTTGGATTAGAGAGCGCATTAAAAGATTTATTTGAAAATAAGTTCATTAGCACTAATATTCGCTATAAACTTGAAGTAAAGGGTTTTAGGATACGTGTTAGCCAAAGCATGGAGATTGCCGTTTTTCGCATCGTTCAGGAAATATTAAATAATGTAGTAAAGCATTCCAAGGCCTCAAGAGTAACTGCAGAAATTGTGAGAATTGAGGATTACATTAAAATTAATATTTCTGACAACGGGATTGGAATATCAGAAGCTAAAAGTAAATCAAAAAAGAAAAGCTTTGGATTGGATTACTTATCTAACAGGGTTCATTTAATGAACGGCACATTAGATCTTAGTTCGAGCGCCGAAAACGGGACAACTTTTAATATTATTATCCCTCTGAAAGATTAGTGGATCAGATAATGCCTTGCCGGATAGCAAAAGCAATCAGCTGAGCTGTGTTTTTTGCTCCGGCCTTTTCTTTTAAACTTTGCCTATGTCCTTCAACCGTTCTCCGGCTTGTAAAGATTTTGTCGGCAATTTCATTGTTGGTGAGACCTTCTGCAACTAATGCTAAAATTTCCTTATCGCGATTGGTAAGTAGCAGGTTGTCATTTACACAGGTGTTACCCGCAAATGCCCTCCTGGCTCTGCGAATCTGGTCCATGCCGATCTCGCTGCAAACGAATTCCTTACCTTTTGCCACTTCGCTGATAGCCAGCTTCATCTCCACCGGACCGGCATTCTTAAGTACGTATCCCCTAACCCCAGCATCAAACGCTTCAAAGATATATTGATCTGTGTTCAACATAGACAAGATTACAACTTTTAACTCCGGATAGTTCTTTTGGAGCTCCCTTGATAGTTCTAATCCGTCCATTTCAGGCATACTAATATCCGTTAAAACCACATCGGCATATAGTCCCTTTTCTATTAATGTTAAGGTTTCCAATCCGTCTGTAGCCTCTCCCACAACTTGAAAGCCCTCGTCTGACTCAAGCATGGCTCTAATTCCATTTCGAACGATAGTGTGATCTTCGGCCAAGAGAACTTTTATAGCATCCATAATCGGGTAATTTATTTTTAAACCTTATGGGTTAATTAGGTTTAGTATAAACCCTTTTCAGGAGTAAAAGGAACATCGAATGTAAAATCGAGTATTTTCCGAAATAAAACTCCGTTTTTTTCCTATCGGATGATGACGTCACACACCCGAACTTTGGTCTACCCATGAAAGATATGAAAAGAGTACTTATTATAGATGACGATCGGTTTATCTCCGACATGCTATCCGAGATGCTCAGCGATGAGAAGTTTGAAGTAAAGATCCTTTCTGACTCGGACAATATCGTTGCAGATGTGAAAGATTTCAATCCTGATATTATACTGTTGGATTATATCTTACCCAGAAGAAACGGGGGGGAACTTTGTCATGAAGTAAAAGCTAATACTTCGACAAGTGAAATTCCGGTAATTATGCTTTCTGCTTACCCCAAAGTCCTGAAATCTCTTGGTAATTACGGCGCCGATAGTTTTGTGGAGAAGCCTTTTGACCTTTGGTGTCTGCTGGATTTGATAAAAGGCTATTGTAAGACAGGTTCCTGTGAAAAGGAAACCATTATAAGAACGGCATACAGGCCGGAATCGTAAATAATAATTTATCCCTATGGAAAACAAATTTCTGGTGCTAACCTATAAACATCTGCCTAACACCGAATTCCTATGTGATTTTGAGGGTGAGGTAAGACTTAGGATTTCTAAAATGCAGGATAAGGTGAATACACAGCTGCCTGCATCAGGTCTTTATGTTATTGCAAATAATGGTACTTACTTTTTTGAAAATATCGGTTCTGTATTTAAAAGTTGGACTGATTTTGCTTATGCGATCGAATGGTATCAAAGGTATCGAAAGGTGTTTGGTATGAAGGTGCAATGTATCTCAGTTTGCGATTGATCGTGTACCTTGGCTCTACCTGGATTCCTTCATTATTCTCAATGTTAGAAGTCCTGAAGAATTTAGGTGGAGCTCTTCTATATGTCTTCTTCAGCCTTCTCGTAGCACTCCAGCGCTTTGGCAAGATTCTCTTTGATACGGTTCACCAAAGTTCGTGGTCCTAAAACCCGCAACTTACATCCGAAACCCAACAATTCCCGTTCAAGCTCATAATTAAGAATAACGCGGATGCTGAAAATCTTACCCTCAGCGGTTTCTGTCAATAGCTTCTGCGTTGGATGCAGTGGTTTAGTGATAATATAAGGTGCATTTTCATGATCTATTCTAAACACCACCTCACAGTCTTTTTGACCCGGATGCTTTGTTACTCCAATAACATCCGAATAATAAGTGCCTAAATCAAGGCTAATATTTTCGCGGAAAGGTTCCGTTTCTGCTTTCTCTACACTCACAATTCTGTCAAGGGCGAGAGTTAGAATAGGAGAGCTTTTTTTGTGTGCAAGGCACAGCACAAACCAGCGATTGCGGTATTCTTTCAATAAGTAAGGACTAATGCAAAAGGTACTTTCATCCCTTGCACGGAAAGAACGATAGGTGAAACAGAGTGCGGTCTTCGAAATGATCGCTTTCCTAATCATCTCCAAAAATTCCAATCCTTTCAAATGATCGTTTTTCTCAAAGTCAATTACTGAAGTTGCTGATGTTTTCTGTACGTAAATCTTATCTTCTAGCTTACTTACCATTTCGTTCACTTCAGCAAAGTGACTGAAACCTTTAAATTGCTTAAGCAAGTCTGCCACCTCGGTAAGTACCTGCATATCCTGATTGGTAAGAGGGATATTGGTAATGCTGTAATTCTTGTCCGAATAGGTATAGAACTTCTTGTCAATAACAATTATTGGTGCTTCGTAGCCTAATTTATTACTACGCATCATCTCAATATCTGCCTGAACTGTTCGACGACTTACCCCCTTATCAATTCCCTGAAATTCATAAAGAGCATCAGAACAAGCTTCTATAAGATCCTCTAAAGTCCATTTTTTGTATTTGTGGCGGAGGCAGTTATCTATAGTTCGGTAACGGATAAGGGCATTGCGATTAACAGGCATCGGAGAAATTTTCTGAAAATTATCAAAAAATATTTTACTGCGCAAAAACACTGCGCAGCGGCGGTCTTACTTTGAATCGTCAAACAAAAAAAGTCATGGAAAAAGAAAAAATCAGCAACGGCGAAATCAGCGCTTTAGGTGTAACAGAATTAGAGTTACTGGTAAGCTTTAGTCGCGTTGCAAATGGTTTGCTAAAAAACAATGTAATGACTAAGGAAATAATCTTGTCGAACATGGAATCTCTAATTGAAGATCCGATGCCTTATGCTATGCAAAAGGGAGGCAAGTTTAAAAACCTGGCTGAAAAGGTAATGGACCTTCGTAAAGAAGGAATGTTTGTAAAACAGCAACGAAGTAACCATGCATTAAGAGAAAGCTTACTAGATTTTCGGGTTTTTGGAAAAGAACATATAGAAGCCGGAGCCCTGGCACAGATGAACACGGCAATGAAATTGCCAATTGCAGTAGCAGGGGCTTTAATGCCTGATGCTCATCATGGTTATGGTTTGCCTATAGGCGGAGTTCTAGCCACCTCAATTGACACTATTATACCCTTTGCTGTAGGGGTAGACATTGCCTGCAGAATGTGCCTGAGCATTTTTGATCTTCCATCAGAGCTGGTGGATAGCGAAAAGGATAACTTGAAAAAGCTTTTGGAAAACCATACGGTATTTGGAATGGGGGGAGTAGTTAGTCATTACCATGATGCTTCTTTATTCGACAAGCCGGAGTGGAATGCGACAAAAGTTATCAGGTCTCTAAAGAACAAGGCATATACTCAATTAGGGACTTCCGGAACAGGAAATCATTTTGTGGAATGGGGTGAATTAACTTTGACAGAGGGAGCCCTGGAAGGAATTCCTGCAGGCAAATACCTTGCTTTATTATCGCATTCAGGATCACGGGGCTTTGGAGGAAGTATTGCAAATTACTATTCAGAAATAGCAATGAAGAAGACGAAGCTGCCCCACGAAGCAAAGCATTTGGCATGGTTGGATATGAACTCAGAAGAAGGACAAGAATATTGGATTGCTATGAATCTCGCGGGCGAATATGCGTCGGCAAATCATCACGAAATCCATGATAAAATAGCAAAGTCTTTGAAAGTTTCACCAGTAATTCGGATTGAAAACCACCACAACTTTGCGTGGAAAGAAAAGCTGGCTAATGGTACGGAAGTGATGGTACATCGTAAGGGAGCTACTCCAGCAGGTGAAGGAGTGTTGGGTATCATCCCTGGGTCAATGAGTACACCCGGCTTTGTGGTTCGTGGAAAAGGGAATGACATGTCCATAAATTCTGCGTCACATGGGGCTGGACGATTAATGAGCCGAAGCGCAGCTTTTAAAACGATCCGAAAAGAAGTTGTGGAAGCGGAACTTGAAAGTAAGAAAATTACTCTTTTAGGTTCGGATCTGGATGAAGCGCCAATGGTGTATAAAGATATTCATACCGTAATGGCAGCTCAAACAGATCTCGTAGAAGTATTGGCATCATTTCAACCAAGAATAGTTAAAATGGCCGACCCTAAGGAAAGACCTGAGGACTGACACATTCCACATAGTTCTTCAAGATACTGAAATTGCCAGCTCTCGCTTTGATTCTCACACGTATCTGCACAATTAATAAAAAAATAAAATAAATTTTACTGCGCAAAAACACTGCGCAGCAAGCATTCAACTTTGATGCATAATAAAAAGGAGGATTTATGATCTTTAATATACTCAACAGAAAAAAGAAGCCGGTAATTGTGAAAAACCATGAAGGTGAAAAAGCTTTCGCTGTCAATGCCCGGATGGAATTGTATTCGCTGGTTGTAACATGGTCTTTAAACGATTCTTTTTACGAAAAGAATGAGGAAAGATTGTTGCGTCTGAGAGATCTTATTGCAAAGAACAATCCCCTTTTTGTTGCAAAGTTAGCGTTATATGCAAGGCATAAAATGTACATGCGCTCTGTACCACTACTTTTAATAACTGAGTTAGCAAAGATTCATTCGGGAGACAATCTAATTTCACAAGTAGTCCCAAAGGTAGTTTCCAGGGCCGATGAAATAACAGAACTTCTGGCATGCTATCAGATGATGAATGACCGGACCGGAGTAAAGAAATTGAATCGGTTATCGAAACAGTTACAGAAAGGTTTATCAGTGGCGTTCAACAATTTTGACGAATACCAGTTTGCGAAATATAACCGGAATACTGCGATTAAACTTCGGGATGCCCTGTTTCTTGTTCATCCTAAAGCTAAGGATGAGGCGCAGCAATTGATATTCGATAAGATCGTAAAGGATGACTTAGAAACTCCATATACATGGGAAACTGAATTTTCTTCTCTTGGTCAGCAGCAATTCGCAAACGATAAGGTGAAGTTGAAGGCTTTTAAAGCAAAGTGGGAAGAGCTTATCAACAGCGGTAAACTTGGCTATATGGCACTGCTGCGAAATTTGAGAAATATCCTGGAAGCAGGTGTCTCCTACGAAAGCATTAGAAAAGCATGCGAGGTGCTTTCCTCCGAAAAGCAGGTTGCTAATGCCAAACAATTTCCGTTCAGGTATTTATCTGCCTATCGGGAGCTATTAACCGTTAGTAACGGCTTTGGGGGAGAAGTTTTGGAAGCGCTGGAAAAAGCAGTACAGGCAAGTGCTATCAACATTAAGGGCTTTGATCCCGAAACGAAGGTGCTGCTAGCCTGTGATGTTTCCGGTTCGATGCAAATGCCTGTTTCGGCTAAGTCGAAGGTTCTGCTGTATGACGTAGGCCTGATGCTGGCTATGCTTTTGCAAAATCGCTGTAAGAATGTAGTAACCGGTATGTTCGGTGATACCTGGAAGACAATTGCGGTTTCAAAGAGCAACATACTTGGTAGCGTTCAGGAATTCTATAGAAGAGAAGGTGAAGTGGGCTATTCCACCAATGGTTATCTGGTCGTACAAGACATCTTAAACAGGAGAGTGAAAATGGATAAAGTAATGCTTTTTACCGACTGTCAACTATGGAATAGCTATGGTAATACTCACATCGAATCTTTATGGAAGCGATATAAAAGTGAAGTTGCTCCTGAAGCAAAGCTGTACCTGTTCGATCTCAAGGGCTATGGTAATACACCCGTAAGGCTAGAGAAAGACTCTGTCTTTATGATTGCGGGTTGGAGTGATAAGGTGTTCGAGGTGCTTGCAGCTCTCGAAAAGGGAGATTCTGCGGTGCATGAAATTGAAAAAATGGAAATCTAGGAAATCAAAAATGCCGTAGAGCCGGGTTACTTCGCTCCAATAGGGGTGGGCATTGTGATGGATCATCATGATGGAGGTTCGAGTCCTCTTTGCGGTCCCCGGCCCGGCTCACCTGTAGCTTTTTGAATCGGAATTAAAGATTAAGGATGCCGTGGAATTGGGATACTTCGCTCAAAATGAAACACCATCCCGTTCAGTTATTGCTCCTTAAAAAGAAGGTGCCGTATATTAGTGTTACTTCGCTTGGGACGACAAGGTCGCCGGTTCGAGTCCGGCCCCGAAAGGGTAGCTCAGTTGGTAGAGCATGTAATGTCACTAATAAACTGTTGCCCTTCTTTTTTAAGAAATTTAAAATTAAAAGTGCCGTGATTAACAGATACTTCGCTGTCCACGAGGGTGTAACCCAGTCTGTTATTAGCTGTAGCCTTTTAAACTAAAGGTGTCGTCAATAAATGTTACTTCGATTCCACGACCAGGATGCCGGTTCGATTCCGGCTTCCCTTTAAGGGGAATAATTTAATGGTAAAACATGGAGAAACAGACATTTACTACCTGTTACCCTTTATTATTATCCCAATATACTTTAATTAAAAGACCGTCTGAAATCCAAAGGCGACACATTGGTTTTGAGCTTGAAAAGTTTACTAAAGGACTGTGGATGTTCAAAACCTAGTTCATACGCTATTTCACTTATCGAAGCATCGCTCGTCGATAACTGTTCCTTTGCCTTTTCAATCAGGTGGTTATGAATGTGCTGCTGAGTATTTTGCCCCGTTAGTGATCGTAGCATATCGCTTAAATAACTAGCACTAACATGTAACTGCTCTGAAAGAAATTGAACAGTTGGGAGCCCCTGGTTTTTGTTGGGTGATGATTGAAAGTAATCGTGTAAAATCTCTTCTACTTTTTGAAGGAGATCGCTGCTTACTGCCTTTCGTGTAAGGAATTGCCGGTTATAGAATCGATTGGAATAGTTCAGCAGCAATTCGATCTGAGAAATCACAACATCCTGGCTGAAATTATCAATTCTGCCTTTTAATTCTTCTTCGATATTTTCAAAAACAGAAATAATGGTGGTTTTTTCTTTTTCTGATAAGTGCAGCGCTTCGTTAATAGAATAGGAGAAAAATCCATACTCTTTGATCTTTCTGCTGAGTTCGTGACCCAGTAAAAAATCTGGGTGGAAAAGCAAAGTATAACCAGATTGATCACTAAGTGGTGCGTGCCCCCCTGTGATCTGATTAGGCGAAACAAAAAACATTCCCCCCTCTTCGAAATCGTAGTAATGTTGCCCGTATTTGAACTTTCCCTGAAAGTTCATCTTGTACGAGATCTTGTAAAAATTTAAAATATGGGGACTTGGAAGTTTTGCCAGCGGAATATTTCCTGCAGCATTATTTATCAAACTTACCAATGGGTGCATAGGTGCCGGGATGTCCAGCGCCTTATGCAACCTTGATAAAGAACTGAATCTATGGTTAGACATTTCATTCTTCATATTGCCTGTTTTTCATTTACTTTCAATGCTGCCTAATGCACCCTCTACACCGTTAAGGGTTTTCCTGGCTTCTTCCCAGCTTTGATCATTTGGATCGAATGTACTCCGAATATACGCAAGAATGCTTTTACATACAAAGGCAACACGTTCCGGATCTTCATCACTTGTCTCGCGGGCATCATACCCGGATATGCCACCGAAAATATGTTCTGCTCCAAATACGGTCAGCAGGTCTTTCGGGCCCGGACTATGATAGTAAGCGTCTGCTCTCCAGTTGTCTACATCCGAGAACATGAGGTTGATGTCCTTATCCCCGTTTACAATAAGTGCGGGCAGAGTCATGGTGCTAAAATCGCCAGCTGCCAACACAGGATAGTGCTGTCTATTGACTCCGTTAAATCCTTCAGGTCCACCAGAGGCGCCAATAAGCACCAATGCCTTTAATCTTGGTTCGGCGGCATTCACTATTTTACCTGTTGCCGGATCGCTTACCTCCATGCCGGCAAGCATGGCGACTGTCTGACCGCCCATAGAATGGCCCACGGCAGCAACTTTTGCTTTATCGACCCTTTCGGCCAGACCAGGTACGGTGGAGATAATTTCGTCTAAATGATCAAGGATAAATTTCATGTCCGTTGCTCGTGAACTCCAGAACAAAGGTGCTTCAGGAAGGTCTGAGGAAAGCGCAAGCGCCCTGGAATTTTGATGAGTAGGTTGAATTACAACAAAGCCTTCTTTCGCAAAAAAATCTACCATGGGAGCGTATCCTTTATATGAAGAAAGAAAGTTAGAGGGGCCATGGCCATGCGAAAGAAGGATGATTGGCAGATTATTACCGCTTGCAGGAGCAGAAACTTTCATTTCAAGGTCTACGTGGCGTCCTTGTACAGGTAATACAACCGGACTGAAGCTGATGATGGGTGTTTGCGTTTTCATTTGTTATAGATTAAATTTTGATATAGGCAAAGGTCATCAACCATCGTCCCCCCGGTTTAGTGAAATCGGGGCATTACGTAGCCAAACCGAGGAAAAGCTAGCGAATAGGGTTCATGTACTAGCTAGCAAAACTAATTTTCCGGCAGAAAGGGCAATCCTTGAAAGGTTATTGAGATTGTACAAAGGTGAGTCCGTCCTTTAGGTCGTCCTGATGGAGTATTCCTGCGTTGCTTGATAATGGATCTGAGGTACAAAATGTAGCCTAGATCAACTCTGAAGGAAATTCACTGCGAGCCCTTGCCGGCAAATCATAAGAACGTCGAAATTTCCGGCAAATAAAACATAAACAAAAGTTTTTCGTAAACTTTGATGATGCTACCTGTAGAAACAAACAGCTATTCCATAATCCTTTTTCTCTGCGGTATTTTAACTACTTTGTTACCGGTTTACCTGTTTGCAAAAGTGAGGTCGCTTGGGAAGTATCTGGGCTATTTAATGCTTGCTGCAGCGCTTTGGGCTTTCGCTTACGCCCTGGAATTACTGCAGACCGATCTCGCCCGCATGACCACGATTGTTCAGATAGAATACCTGGGCATCGCCTTCCTGCCGGCGTTCTGGATGCTTTTCGTGTTAAAGTTTCTGAGTAAGGAAAACTACTTAAAAGTCCCATACATCTCGCTTCTTTTTCTGATACCATTACTTACGGTCATTCTGGTATGGACGAACGAATGGCACCATTTACATTACACAAAGGTATACCTCGAGAAACAAGACCATTTCAACTTGTTCAAATTCCAAACAGGTCCCTGGTATATCGTATTCACTATCTATTACTACCTTGTACTCTTACTTAGCATAGTACTGCTGTTGAAAAGTAAGGTTACGAATGATATCTTACTGAAAAAGCAAAAGCGGTTTTTGGTAGCAGGAGCCTTGGTTCCCTGGTTTTTTAACATGCTGTATTTACTGGGTGTTCGACCTGATAATGGGATCGACCTGACTCCCTTTGCCTTTATGATCAGTTCCTTTTGTTTCACCTTTGCACTGTTGAAGTACCAGCTGTTTAACATCCTGCCAATTGCCAGGGAACAGATCGTTGAAGCGCTTCAGCAAGGTGTGCTGGTGATTGATCAGGAAGAACGGGTAATTGATTTTAATCCCAAGATGTCGAGTATCCTCGCTCTTGATGCAAGTACGTTGTCTGGTCGTGACGTACATCAATTGCTTCCCCATCTCGAATCCATCGATCGCATTTCTAAAGAAACCGAGATTACTATAGATAAAGGCGCCACGAGTAAAACTTATGCTTTAAGCATCAGTGACTTGTATGATAAGAAAGATCGTATCAGAGGCAAGATTCTATTGTTTAATGACGTTACTGAACGGAAGGAGACGGAGATTGCCCTCCTGAAGGCTAAGGAAGCTGCGGAGCAGGCAACAGTTGCCAAAGATCAGTTCCTCTCCACAATGAGTCACGAGATCAGAACACCTATGAATAGCATCCTCGGCTTCACCCACCTTCTGCTTCAGAATAACCCCCGGGAGGATCAGAAGGAATTCCTGGGAATACAACGTTTTTCTGCTGAAAACTTGCTGGTACTGATCAATGATATTCTTGATTTCTCCAAAATACAATCAGGCAAGCTTCAGATTGAAGAAACACCAGTAGATCTTAACAACCTTCTCCAGAACATCTATGCTACTCTTAAAAATGCGGCCACAGAAAAGGGCATTGATCTGGTGCTAACCCTACCAGAGGAAAGTCTGCCACCCGTTCTTGCAGATCCGGTGCGTCTTAGCCAGATCTTTGTAAACCTCGTAGGCAATGCTATTAAATTCACAGAAAAAGGCCGGGTTGAAATTATAGCAGAAACGTTGATTCGGGAACAAGACTATACAAAGATCCTGTTCCAGATATCCGACACAGGAATCGGCATCGCCCCAGATAAAATTGATCAGATCTTTGAAAGCTTCACACAGGCCAGCGCTGATACCACTCGTAAATTCGGTGGCTCGGGACTGGGACTAACGATCACCAAACAGCTACTGCGTTTAATGAAAAGCGATGTAAGTGTAAGCAGTACGCCGGGCGAAGGCTCCGTATTTTCCTTTCAATTGGAATTGAAAAACGCGGCTGATCAACAAAGGCAAATAATCATCACCGCAAAGCCCGACGAAAAGCTCCTGGCTGGTAAGAACGTCCTTATTGTAGACGATAATCCGATGAACGTGTTGCTTGCCAAGCAGTTTCTAAAGAAGTGGAACATACGCTTCGGCGTCGCAAAGAATGGTCTGGAGGCTTTAAATGAAGTACAGGCAACAGATTATGACCTCGTATTAATGGATTTGCAGATGCCGGTGATGGATGGTTATACCGCAACTGTAGAGATCCGTCGTTTAACAGATGTTAAATTCCGGGAACTGCCAATCATTGCACTTTCAGCATCTGCTTTGGCAGAAGTGCAGGAAAAAGTGTTCGAGGCCGGAATGACAGATTTTCTGACGAAACCGTTCACTCCCGATTCGCTCTTTGATAAATTAAGGGTGAATCTTTAAGGAATGAACGGATGGTAGGAGAGCCTATAGTACAGGAAGCTTTAGTCTATTGTAACTTTGCCAGAGACATTCCATGAGAAAGAACAACGTTATCGCTTAGGAAATGCAAGAGTTAGCGAAACGCCAAGCGAGCTAGCTGAGTACTTTTCATCCGTTTGATCCCTATAGTTCAAGCTTGTATAAGTTACACCCAGAGCACCATAGGCTAATTCAAACGTGGGGCCTGTTGTAGAACGGAGAGTCAAATCATCAGCAAAACCTTGGGCTTTAAATCGAACAGCCTGATGAGACATGACTCCCGCACCGACGCGTAATTTCTTAGTGGCCATAAAATTAGCAGCGAATTGAAGTGGCACTCTTGTTAAGCGGATATGTGCATTGTCTGCTTTGGTTGTCACATACTTATATCCAACGGTCGCATGAAATAGTAATCTCTTTATAGCTGGAACTTGATATTCTGCACCGCCTGCAATCCAACCACCCTGACCCGCTGGTACAGATTGCTTACTTCCATCTTCAAAGTCAATGTCTGCAACCTTATCACCTCCAAAATCCAAACCTCCGCGAACTAAAAACCGTAAGGCTGGATCTTTCCTATCAACCTGCTGGCCAAATACATGAAAGAATGATACTGAGAAAAGAAACGATAATAATGCTGTTGTTGAGAAAAGTTTCATAATGGCGTCCAATACGAAATGCTGAAGACGAAGTTGCAGGGGAATATCGCATGGGAACTCAAACGTATGTTTAGGCCCTGAATCTTAAAGAGATAAAATTATATTTTTCGTGTTTCTTGCTGTGGTTTCTAGCTTACTTGGTATTTATTTAAAATTCCATTTGCTAACTCCGACCTACTCGCTCACAATAATTATTTTCCTGGAAATTTTATTTCTTCTGCTTATATTAGCTTGATTATAAACCACAAACTAAACTTATTATCTAAATTAAAGTATTGCTACATGAAAAATTTTCTGTTATCTGGACTATTATTCCTTTTCCTGGTAAGTTGCGAAAAGAACCCTGCTGAGGAAGCTCCAATTTCCGGAACATGGGTGGAAACAACTCGAAAAGCAGACACCCTGGTTTTTAACAGCGACGGTTCTTCATTTATGTTGAACAGAGGAAGCGAAATGAGAAACGGATTGGTTTTACCCAAATACTTATCCGGACCTTATTCTTACGAGATCGCGAAAGATAGCGTTTACTTAAAATGGATGGCGTCCAGTAGATGGGATGGGAATAATTACTACTTCAATGTAGATTCGAAAAACCAGGAAATCAGGATTGGAAACTTTTTTGTGGATAGTTTAGACAATAGAAAAGTCCTTATTTTTTCACGGATAAGATAAATGTCGAAAGGAGTTTTTTAAGATTGCCGCTGGGGCTGAATTAAAGCTATCCCTTGAGCTTCAAATTACATTTATCACATATTCCGTAAACCATCATGTTTACTACCTGGGAAGTGAAGCCTGCAGGTATCACCAGCTGAGGGATATGCAAGGTATCCATGCAATAGACATTCAAACATAATGTACAATTGAAGTGAACATGTTCGTCCTTGTGTTGCTTGTCGGTACAGGATGAGTCGCATACAGCATATTTCGCTGTACCATTCATGTCCAACACTTTATGAATGATTCCCTTTTCCTCAAATGCGGTTAAAACTCTGTATAGTGTAACCCGGTCGATTTCTTTGCCAATGATTTCCTCCAGTTCCGGCTGAGAAGCGGCAGTATCTCTTAATTTTAGCACAGAAAGTACTTTAACGCGTGGCCCTGTTTTTTTTAGGCCGTGTTTCTCCAGGAGGTCATTCAATTCATCGTTCATACGCTTACACAAATCTAAGTATTTCTGCAGGTAAAACTAGATGAACGAATAGCTGGCTTTAGAATCTTCTGATAAATAGGCAGCGTTATTAGAAGCAAAGCAATTCGCTTTGATTAAAAATTACAATCAACTTGGATTGTATAATAATTAAATGCAACTTTGTTGCATAAATAAGATGCAGAAGAAAATACATATTACGCATGTGCAAAGGCTGGTTTCGGCTATGCTGTTGCTATTGTTCCTCTGCGTTCATTTACTGGAGGTATTTCACGCTCATCATCAATATGCCCTCGCTGGTAATGGAGACAAAACCAAGCAGCATTTTGAGGTTTCTATTCAGAAGTGCAAGATTTGTGATTTTCTTACTCGTACCCGGAAGGAGCCTTTCTGCGTTTCCAATTCAATCGTGCTGTCTGCACCTCTGCCCAAAGCCATAGAACTTTCAGGTCCGGTAGTTGCTGGTATCTATAAATTTACTCTACAAGGCTTTTCCAATAAAGGTCCCCCAAGTCTTTCCTAATTAATAGTAATCTTTACTACATCTGATCCTTCACTAAATGCTGGATTAATTCATCCTTTTATCATGTTATCTGATTGCACAATGCAAATCTGGTAAGCGATGTTTTGCCATGCCTTAAGGTCTGGCGTGCTATTCTATTGAGGCAAATACGATCAACAATAATTTTTCATCTATATAAATACACATCCATGAACATTAAAAACAACTTAAGAAAACTAAGTGTAATGCTAATCATTGCGGCAGCCTTTTCCGCATGTAAGAAAGACAACAATGAACCCGAGCCTGAACCCTCTCAGGAATCCTCTAAAGAGTATCAGTACGTGCGCGTATTAGTTAGCGACGAACTCAGTAATCAACTTAACCTGCTTGATCCTTCAGCAGCTACGGTAACACCCTATAATGCCAAGTATCCACTGGCTAATCTTTATGGTACAGCATCAGGCAGGTACGCTGCTGTGTTCTATCAAAGCCAGAACTTAGTAGAAGTATTTGACAGCGGTCTTGCCTCGCATGTAGACCATATTGATGTAGTGGGCAACCCAAAATGGGCTTCTATTACTGCTGATGGAATTAAGCCGGCCCATTTCAAAAGCAAAGGAACCGAAGCGCTGATCTTTAATGATGGTGATGGAACGCTGAGCGTTGCCAAAGAAGAGAACTTTAATAAAGCGGGTGCTAAATTCGAGGTGATAAATGCTGGCCTGCAGCCTCATCATGGCGCAATGGCGCAATTCAGTAATGGCACCTATGCGGTGACTACTGCCAGCGCTGCCGGCACATCTCCCAATCGTATTCAGATTATTAACAGGAGTGGGGCAGTGGTGCATCCCTCTACTATGGAGATCGGATCTATACATGGGAATGCTAGTGACGGTACGGTAGCGGTCTTCGGTGGTTTTACTTCTGCTGCTGCAACAGCGGGGGGAGTATTAGTAGTGAACCAATCGGGCGAGCAATCCATGATCCCAAATCCTGAAGGTTTTGGTGCCTTCCGCCTGGGCAGTGTTTATTATGCTCCTTCGGCTAAAAAATTCATTGGCTTTGTGGCAACTAAAGGTGCTTACCTAATTGATGTGAATGGCAAGAGGATCACACCGATATATGCTGGTAATGATGCCTTTCAATGTAAGGTAGACTACGCTGGAAAAAACCTTTTGGTGCTTACACTGGACGGTAAACTTCGCGTTTATGATCTTTCTAGCGGAACTTTGAAAAAGGAAGGCACGGTGATTTCTCCAGTTAACGCTACAGATACTTATAAGCCAGTACTTGAGGCAACATCTAAATTTGCCTATGTTGCCGTTCCGGCATTTGGTGAGGTGCATCAGATCAGTCTTGAAGACTTGAGCAGGGTAACTAAACACAAAGTTTCTTCCAAACCAGTAAGGCTAACCTTGCTCGGTTTTGAGAGCAACGACAGCCACTAAGAACTAATCCCCGGAGGCTCGGCTGAGTTTACCGGGGATTAACCTTACCTGGCTTTAGACATAGTTTCTCAGAAAGCCGGATAAATTCATTAGCATCATACCAGGACCAGGTGAAACAGGTTTTGTAGGCACTTTTATAAAGAACCGCCCTCTACCAGAATAGAGTCCAGCCGGAGTTCCTGAACAAAAGGGCTACCAGACAAGCAGCTGAGCATGCGGGTGAATGATAGTTTTGCTAATTTAGTCCCGCTTGTTTCAGCATAAGTGATTTCAGGGTAATACAGTGTTGGAATAAAACCATCACTGATAGCGATAACTCCAATATCTTGTGGGGTTTTTAAGTTCAATTTTTGAAGGCACTTCATCACTCCTGTAAGTATTTCGTCGCTCATACAAAAGATCGCATCTGGTCTTTCTGCCTTCGTTAACAACTCCTCGGTAACGGTAAGGGCTTCCAGAAAACTTCCCGCATAAGCTTTCGTTAATGTTGTTTCTAATTCAGCCTTTTCAATAACATGGGTAAATGCTTCCTCTCTTTTCCGGGTTATAGACATCCGTGGGTCGCCAAAAACCGCAAGGATATTTAGTTTCCCCTTTTGAACCAATGCCTCTGCTCCGAGAACTGCCGCCGATGTATCTCCAACACATACCTTATTGCAAGCCTCATAAGATGGTACTTTATCAAAAAAGATTACTGGAATATCAATTTCAGTGAGCTTCAAAAATGAAGTAAGGTCTACCGTTGAAGAAGTAATAGCGACAAAAACGCCCGCCACCCTGGTTTGGCGGCATCGTTTTAAATTCTCTTGTTCGATCAGAGGATCATCTCCCGATTGAAGGATCAAGAGGCTATAGCCATATAAACGGGCTTCCTCTTCCAGCGAACTAATGAACGATTGATAAAAGTAATTGGATACTGAGGGGACTATTACCCCAAACTCCCGGCTACCGTTTGTACGGAGATTGATCGCATAGGTATTTGGTTCGTATTCAAGAACAGCCGCCAGGTCTCTGATCTTTTGTTTTGTTGATTCAGAAATATCGGGATGGTCTTTAAGAGCCCTGGAAACAGTTGATACACTTAGATTAAGCATATCGGCTAGTTTTTTTAATGTTACTGATGCCTTCAATACCTTTTGTTTAATCCTTTTTTCCACAACAATCGTTTGCGGAAATGTTTGCGAAAATGTTTGCGGAAGCAGAAGGCCTAAATACACTAAATCGGTCAATTGCTCTTGCTAACTTCACTTCACCAAAAATAACAAACCAAGAAATATAAATTAAATGAAAAGGATTTTACTAACCATGCTGCTTCTGCTAAGCAGCACCCTGATCTTTGCTCAGAGCACCACACTAGGTGGAAAAGTTGTCAGCGCTGCCGGAGAATCACTTCCTGGCGCAAGTGTTAAGGTGAATGGCACTGGAACGAACACTAATTCTAATGGAGAATTCCTCCTTAAAAATCTACCGGCTAAAAAACTTAATTTAGTAGTTACTTACACGGGGTTTGCCGCTCATCAGGAAGAAGTTGACCTTTCTGCCGGCAGCAAAACAGACCTGGTTATTACCCTCAAATCAGATCATTTGGCTTTAACGGAAGTAGTGGTTACCGGAACCGCCAACCCGCGCACCAAATTGAACAGCAGTTTATCAGTTAGCACGCTTAAAGGTGTAGAGGTGATGCAATCAGCTCCCCGTACCACCGCAGAGATCTTCAGGGCAATACCGGGGATTAAAACTGAAGCTTCTGCGGGTGATGGGAATACCAATATTACCGTTCGCGGTGTGCCTATCTCCTCGGGTGGCTCAAAATATCTCCAACTGCAGGAGGACGGCCTGCCGCTTCTTCAATTTGGCGATATTGCTTTTGGTACCTCTGATATGTTTCTCAGAGCTGATCAGTCTGTGGCAAGGATTGAAGCAATCCGCGGAGGCTCTGCTTCTACACTGGCAAGCAACTCACCTTCGGGAATCATAAACTTCATTTCCAAAACCGGCTCCACCGCTGGCGGGACTATAGCAACTTCCTTTGGGTTAGACTATGGGAATATTCGGACAGATCTGAGCTATGGAGCACCCTTGGGCAAAGGATTTAGTTTTCATGCTGCAGGTTTCTACAGACAAGGGGAGGGTCCTCGTACTGCAGGTTCTGCGGGAAATAAAGGGGGCCAGATCAAGCTTAACTTAACCAAGACGTTCAATGGAGGTTTTGCGCGTGTATATTTCAAATATCTTGATGATAAGGCAGTAGCCTACATGCCACTTCCGATCCAGGTTACAGGATCTAATGATAATCCTGAATTTTCTTCACTACCTGGCTTTGATATTAAAAATGGGGCAATGCAGACCGATGCTATCAAGAGAAGTGCGGGCCTGGGATTAAACGGTCTACGCAGCCAGGCTGTTTCTAATGGAATGAATCCGGTATCGAAATCGGTAGGAATGGAACTCAATTTTAAGCTGGGCCTGGGATGGACAGTTGAAAACAGGGGGCGTTACGCAGCCAATTCCGGAGGATTTATTTCGCCTTTTCCGGCAATGATTGGAAGTACATCTGAAATTCTGGGTGCTGTAGGCGGGGCTACCAATCGTGTACTAACTGGCGGACGCTTAGTCTATGCAGATAATGGTACAACCTTCAGCGGCAGCAAGGCCATGGTGGTCCACATGTTCGATACTGAACTTAATAATCTGGACAATCTTGTAAATGACTTTAAGTTGAAGAAACGAGTGGGCAATGCAGACCTGGCATTAGGATTTTATCAGTCCCGTCAAAATATAAAGACTTCTTGGTTATGGAACTCTTACGTTCAGGAAGTATCCGGGGAAAATGCAAGGGCTCTTGACATTGTTTCAGCCTCTGGCACTAATATCAGCGAAAATGGACAATTTGCTTATGGGGTTCCTCTTTGGGGTAACCTGCACAGGAATTATAACACCACTTATAACACATCTGCACCATATGCTGGCTTGTCCATTCCTGTAACTAAAGCGCTTAGCCTTGATATGAGTGCCCGTTATGACATGGGAAATGTTTCTGGAAGCTATGCTGGAAACAAACAGACTTCTTATGATATAAATGGTGACGGAAAAATTTCAGCAGCGGAACAAAGTGTTTCTACAATTAACCAGGCTGCCGCTTCTCCTGTAGATTACGGGTATAAGTATCTTTCTTACTCGGCTGGGGCTAATTTCATGATATCTCAGGCTCAAGCTATCTTTGGTCGCTACAGTAAAGGTGCAACAGCAAAAGCTGACCGGATCTTATTTACCCCAAACGTTCTTGCCGACGGCTCAGCTGTGGGAGTGGTAGACGATATCAAGCAAGCGGAACTAGGGTATAAATACAAATACAACAAAGGAGGTTTATTCCTGACAGGTTTTTATGCGAACGTGAACGAAAATGGCGGATTGGAAGCTACTACTCAACGGGTAATTGAAAACGATTATGTATCCTATGGTCTGGAGTTTGAGGGTGTCCACCAATTTTCTAAGCAATTTGAAATTCGCGGAAGCACCACTTATACTCATGCCCGTATCAATTCTGGCCTGAATAAAGGAAACAGGCCAAGAAGACAAGCAGATGTTATTTTCAATCTAACTCCAACTTATAAATACAATAACCTCACTGCTGGATTAAGTATCTCTGGAACAACAAAGAGTTATGCGCAGGATAACAATAAACTTGTTCTACCTGGTTATACACTCGTTAATCCTTTCGTATCATATAGGTTTGCCAAACGCTTCACAGGTACCTTAAACGCAAACAATGTTTTCAATACTCTTGGTATCACTGAATCTGAAGAGGGCGAGATATCAGGAACAGGCACAAGCATTATCAGAGCAAGGCCTGTAACAGGACGTACTATTGCTGCTGGTCTTTCTTATAATTTTTAATCTTTAATCTTTCCCTTCGGCCTCTTGCTTCCTCCCAGAAGCACAGGGGCCAGGGTTTATCAATTTTGGAATCAAATGGAGTTAAATAAAAGCACCGGGTTGTTGAAGGAAGCTGAAGAAGTTTTGGAAAAAGCCTCTTCTCCTTACGGGATCTCAGCCTCGGGTGGCGCTGGCGAAAATTACGGTCACATTTGGGCTAGGGATAGCGCGGTAAGTGGTTTAGCTATTATTGCCTCTTCTCTGGAAAACCTTTATCCTACCATTGAGAGATCTTATCTCCTGTTATTAAAGGCAGCGGCATCAAATGGTCAGATACCTTCAAACGTTAAACTTAACGAGCAGGGGGAAATTATATCGGTAAGTTTTGGAGGGGTAGCGGGAAGAACGGATGCGAGTTTCTGGTGGATCATAGGTAGTGTCCATCTGGTAAATAAATTTGGTAACATCCAGTTTGAGCGACTTATACAGGAGCAGTGCGAAGCTATTTTTAAGTTGGCCGAGGCATGGGAGTTTAACGGGAAAAATTTGATGTACCTTCCTATGAGCAGCAACTGGGCCGACGAGTATGTAACTCATGGCTATGTGCTTTACGATCAAGTGCTTCGGTATTGGGCTCTCTATGTGGCGGGAAGGTATTTCAGGAACGAAGAATGGAGGCACAAAGCCGAACTGGTTAAGAAGGCCATCAAGAAACATTTTTTGATGGAGGAAGAGGCTAACCCATCTTTATTTACCGAGGTTCAGTTGCAGCAGCTGGCAGGCCTCGACATTTCTGAGCGTTTTATCGCCTCCTTTTCTCCTGGAGACCGGTTGGAGCAATTTGATGGCTGGTCCATTGGTTTATTGCTCATGTTGGGTATTCCTTCGGCTCAAAGCACGGAAAAACTTGAAGTGGCTTTAAAAAATGCGTTTTCAGAGACTGGTAACAGGGGGATTCCTGCATTCTGGCCAGTGATAGAAGAGGGACACTGGTTTGAAGCTTTGAAGATAAATAACAGTTACCGTTTCAAGAATGCTCCTGGCCATTTTCATAACGGAGGGATATGGCCAGTGGTAAATGGTTTCATTGTGGCAGGACTTATCCGTGCCGGATTACAAGATACAGCAGAGTTGTTAAGTCAGGCACTGGCTGCACAGTCAAAGATCCATCATTCCGGAAATCCTTTTGCTGAGTATTACAATTATTATAATGGCAAACCTGGAGGTGTTAATAACCTTTGCTTCAGTGCATCCGGTTATTTGATAGCACACAACTCCATCAGCAAACCTTCTTTTATAAACGATCTGATCCTCCCCGATGCTTTGCTTGAAGGTTTGCGTATTTCAGTCCTTCCGCTTGCAAAACAAGTGATCGACTTATTCAGAAAGACGTCGCCCTGTCCTATAGCCGTTTCCATAGCCGGAGAATCGGGATGCGGAAAAACAACTTTAAGCAAACTTTTACAGGAGATACTGGCAAGCAAGGGAATAAAAAGTTTGATCCTTCATCAGGATGAGTATTTTAAACTTCCGCCGAGGCAGAACCATCTGGCACGGGAGAACAGCTTTGACCACATAGGTCCTCAGGAAGTACGATTGGATCTTATTGAGCAACATATTCTCACCATCAAAAAGAGGACCGCAACTTCTATTGCTATTCCGGTGATGAACTGGGAAACAGATACAGAAGAGGAGGTTGATATTAACATTGCGGGCATTCAGGTAGTTATTGTTGAAGGGACTTACACCACCTTACTTGAAAATCTTGACCGCAAGATTTTTATTGATACAAGCTACCTTGACACAAGGAGCAACCGTATAAACCGTAACAGGGAAGAAGTAACCGATTTTATTGAGCGAGTACTGGCAAAAGAAAGCGCAATTATTCAAGGCCAAAAAACTTCTGCCAGCGTTATTCTTGACAGTAGCTTCAAGATGCTGAGCTAAACTTTTTTAAACGTTTATAGCTAACAAAAGATGAAGATATTTAAGCAGAAGCTGAGCTTTTGGCAAATAATAAACATGAACTTCGGGTTCTTTGGTCTGCAGTACAGTTTCGGTTTGCAGCAGGCTAACATGAGCCCGATCTACTCATACCTCGGAGCTGAAGAAAGTAAATTACCCTACTTATGGCTTGCCGGGCCCATCACTGGATTGATACTGCAGCCTATTGTGGGGGCAATGAGCGATAAGACGGTTAGCAGATGGGGGAGGCGGACTCCGTTTTTCCTGATCGGGGCAATTTTTTGCAGTATTTGTTTGTTCATTATGCCTTATTCCAGCTCCGTCTGGATGGCCGCCAGTACCTTATGGATTTTAGATGCAGCTAACAATATCACTCAAGAGCCTTACAGAGCTTTTGTAAGCGATAAGCTGGATGAGTCGCAACATGCTATCGGTTTTCTAACACAAAGTGCTTTTACCGGTTTAGGACAAACCCTATCTTACCTAACGCCCTCAATTCTGATCTTTTGCGGAGTAAGTAAGCTCGCTGAAAATGAAAACCATATCCCAATTACAACACTTATTGCTTTCGTGATAGGTGCAGTCTTTTCGCTTTCGTCTATTCTTTGGACCTTAAAGACTACCAAAGAAATACCCTTAAGCGAGGAAGAACTTAACGAGATTAGGGCAAGTCCCAGAGGTACTTCAGCAGTATTTACCGATATCTGGCAGGCCTTGAAAAATATGCCACCTGTTATGAAGCAAATGATACCGATGATGTTCTTCAGCTGGTATGCTATGTTTATTTATTGGATCTATATTGCCAAATGCTTATCCACAACAGTCTTCGCCAGCAGGGCGGACGCCTTCAGAAATGCTGATTTGTTATCGGGACAGATCGGTGCTTTTTACAACTTTATTGCCTTTGTCTCCGCATTCGGCCTGGCTGCCCTGGCTAAAAGGTACCATGCGAAATATGTGCATGCTGCGTGTTTAACTCTTGCAGGAATCGGGTTGTTTATTCTGCCAGGCATTAAAGACCCGGCAATGGTGTTTATTCCAATGATAGGAATGGGACTCTCCTGGGCAAGTATGATGGGGAATCCCTACGTAATACTGGCTGGCGGTATACCGAAAGAGCGTACAGGAGTATATATGGGTGTATTTAATATGTTCATTGTAATCCCTATGTTGCTTCAGAATATTTCCATGCCCTTGTATTATAATTCCTTGCTCCATGGCGATCCAGGAAGGGCAATTAAACAGGCTGGAATTATGCTTGTGCTGGCCGCCATTTCTGTAGTATTTATCAAAAATAAGAATATGAGCAGATCCTGAACTTCGAACTTCCATAATAAAAAAGCAGCAAGAAATCACATTTCTTGCTGCTTTTTTATTATCCAGCGTTTCACCTTTTGCAAGCTGGCCCTTACAAAGTCTATTTTTACTAACCCTGTTCGATCTCTTTCAGGCTAGCCATTTTCTTATAAGCAAGGAAGCCCTTTATATCTTCAAAGTGCTCGCGCACGCGTTTATTACCAAATTCGAATACTTTTTGAGCCAGTCCGTCTAAGAAGTCACGATCGTGCGATACCAGGATCAGCGTGCCATCAAAATCCTGTAAAGCCTCTTTAATAATGTCTTTGGTCTTCATGTCCAAATGGTTGGTTGGCTCATCCAGGATCAATACGTTTACCGGTTCCAGTAAGAGTTTAATCATTGCTAATCGCGTTCTTTCGCCTCCGGACAGCACTTTAACCTTTTTGGTGGTATCGTCGCCACTAAACATGAAGGCACCTAAAAGGTCTTTAATTTTGATAGATCCATCACTTAAAGGAATTTGATCGATCGTCTCAAAAACGGTTAAATTTTCATCCAGCAAGGCAGCCTGATTCTGCGCAAAGTAACCGATCTTGGCATTGTGACCAACTTTTAAGCTTCCCTCGAAATCGATCTCGCCCATGATGGCTTTAATCATGGTTGATTTACCTTCTCCGTTTTTACCCACAAAGGCCACTTTCTCTCCCCGCTCAATTACCATGGAAGCCTTTTCGAATACTACGTGATCTCCATAGGATTTGCTTAGCTCTTCCACGATAACCGGATACTGACCGGAACGCGGTGAAGGTGGGAATTTCAATCGCAATGCCGAAGTATCCACTTCATCAATCTCCAGGATTTCTAGCTTCTCCAGCATCTTCACCCTTGATTGTACCTGAAGGGTTTTTGAATAAGTACCTCTGAACCGGTCTATAAACTCCTGGTTGTCGGCAATGAAGCGTTGTTGTTCTTCATAAGCTTTAATTTGGTGTACCCGGCGTTCTGCACGCAATTGAAGGTAGTGACTATATTTAGCCTTGTAATCGTAGATCCGGCCCATAGTAACCTCGATAGTACGATTAGTAATGTTATCAACAAAGGTCCTGTCGTGGGAAATGACCATTACAGCCTTGGCAGAATTAACCAGGAATTCTTCTAACCATTGAATACTTTCAATATCCATGTGGTTGGTAGGCTCATCCAGAAGGATCAGATCCGGTTTCTTTAATAGGATCTTAGCTAATTCAATCCTCATACGCCATCCCCCAGAGAACTCCGATGTTTGACGGGTAAAGTCTGAACGTTGAAAACCTAATCCTTTTAATACTTTTTCTACTTCAGCATCATAATTCGTCTCTTCAACAGAGTAGAATTTCTCGCTCAGCTCTGATACGCGCTCAATTAACTTCATGTAATCGTCGCTTTCGTAATCTGTTCTGATCGTAAGTTGCTCATTCAGCTCTTCCAACTCCTTTTGCATCTGGTGCACTTCTTGAAAAGCTTTTGATGCTTCTTCAAAAACGGTAACATTATCCTGGGTGAGCAAATGCTGAGGCAAATAGGCAATCACTGCTTCTTTTGGTCCTGTAACAGTACCGGTGGTTGGCTTGGCAGCACCTGCAATTATTTTTAAAATGGTTGATTTGCCCGCACCATTCTTCCCCATCAGGGCTATTTTATCATTCTCGTTAATAGGAAAAGTTACATCACTAAACAAGGTGGTTCCGCCAAATGAAACGGAAATATTATTTACATTAATCACGAAATCAGGATATTAAAATGAGGTGCAAAGATAGTGTAATTTAGAATAATACCTGCTCCGGATTATAATCGCTATGCTAATTTATTCCAGAGATAGGACGACCCCGGATGTTATTAATTCAAGACTTGTTTCAGAGTTAGTAGGTTATATGAAAAAGGGCTTACCCAATTGGAAAAGCCCCTTTTTTCTCTATTTATTTACACTAGAACCGGTCAAGGTTCATTACTTTGTTCCAGGCGGCTACAAAGTCTTTCATGAACTTTTCCTGCCCATCTGCGCTGGCGTAAACTTCCGCTACCGCTCTTAATTCTGCATGTGAAGTGATTACCAGGTCGGCTCTTGTAGCTGTCCACTTTGATTCTCCGCTAGAGCGATCAATTCCCTCAAAAACTTCTTTGTCCGCCGATTTAGCCTTCCATGCTGTGCGCATGTCGAGTAAGTTAACAAAGAAATCTGTTGTTAGCTGAGCAGGACGGGTTGTAAGGACCCCATGAGCTGAACCATCGAAGTTGATGTTTATTACTTTTAAACCTCCCATCAATACCGTTAGTTCTGGTGCAGTAAGGGTAAGCAAATGGGCTTTATCTACTAATAGTTCTTCTGTGGATACACGAAGACCTGGTTTACGATAATTACGGAAGCCATCAGCAAGCGGCTCCAGATAACCGAATGATTCTACATCCGTCTGTTCCTGGGAAGCATCCATACGACCAGCCTTGAAAGGAACGCTTAGCGGATGGCCGGCATCTTCTGCGGCTTTTTCTACAGCTGCATTACCTGCCAATACGATCAGGTCGGCTAATGAGACTTTTTTACCCGTAGTTTGAGTACTATTAAAATCTTTTTGAATGCCTTCCAATACAGCTAGCACTTTTTGCAGTTGTACAGGGTTGTTCACCCTCCAATACCTTTGTGGGGCCAAACGGATTCGAGCACCATTTGCACCTCCGCGTTTATCAGAACCACGGAAGGTAGAGGCTGAAGCCCAGGCGGTAGAAACGAGTTCAGAAATGCTTAATCCTGACGCAAGAACCCTCTGTTTCAAACTCGCTATATCACTTTCATCTACTAAAGCATGATCTACCGCGGGAATTACATCCTGCCATAACAGATCTTCCTGTGGCACCTCTGGACCTAAATACCGGGATTTGGGCCCCATATCCCGGTGGGTTAACTTGAACCAGGCACGGGCAAAAGCATCTGAAAACGCTTCATGATCTTCTAAGAAGTGTCTTGAGATCTTCTCATAAGAAGGATCAAATCGCAAGGCCAAATCTGTGGTCAGCATGGTTGGACGGTGCTTCTTCGTGCTGTCGTACGCATCCGGAATAATTTCTTCAGCATCTTTAGCTACCCACTGATGTGCACCACCCGGACTTTTAGTAAGCTCCCATTCAAAACCGAACAAGTTCTCAAAAAAGTTATTACTCCATTGCGTTGGAGTTTTCGTCCAGGTTACCTCCAGTCCACTGGTAATGGTATCCGGTCCTTTTCCTGATCCAAAGCTATTACTCCAACCAAATCCTTGCGCCTCCATTCCTGCAGCTTCCGGTTCATCCCCAACGTGATCAGAGGAAGAGGCACCATGGGTTTTACCAAAGCTATGTCCCCCTGCAATCAAAGCAACCGTCTCTTCATCGTTCATTGCCATTCGTCCAAAGGTATCGCGTATATCTTTAGCCGCCATTACCGGATCAGGATTTCCGTCTGGCCCTTCCGGATTTACATAAATCAACCCCATTTGGACTGCAGCGAGTGGTTTTTCTAAATCACGGGTGTGGATACTGCCGTCAGCGTTATCATCAGACACCAAAACCCCTCCATTCTCTACAACTCCCTCTGAACCGTGTGAATAACGTATATCTCCTCCAAGCCAGGTTCTTTCAGAACCCCAGTATACAGACTCGTCAGCTTCCCATGCATCTTCACGACCACCGGCAAAACCAAAGGTTTTGAATCCCATCGATTCAAGTGCTACGTTTCCGGTCAGTATTATCAGATCGGCCCATGAAATTTTATTACCATATTTCTGCTTAATTGGCCACAATAATCTTCTGGCCTTATCCAGGTTAACATTATCAGGCCAGCTGTTAAGCGGAGCAAAGCGTTGCAACCCTGCGCCCCCACCGCCGCGTCCGTCTGTTACCCGGTATGTTCCTGCACTGTGCCAGGCCATACGTATAAATAAACCGCCGTAATGCCCAAAGTCGGCCGGCCACCAGTCCTGCGAATCCGTCATCAATACCTCGAGGTCTTGTTTAACTGCCTCCAGATCCAATGATTTAAATGCTTCGGCGTAGTTGAAGTCCTTATCCATTGGGTTTGAAAGCGAAGAATTCTGGCGCAAGATGTTAAGCTTAAGCTGTTTTGGCCACCAATCCTGATTTCGGGTTCCGCCCCCGGCAACATTATTTTTCATGCTGCCGTTATGGAACGGACATTTGCTGATGTCGTTTGAGTTATTATCCATTTTCGTTGAACTTAGTATTTGAACTGTACTGCTCTTTTGCAATTATTGATGAGGTAAAGCTATGACAAGAATACTTGCTTTCACAATCACTTTGTTCTATACAAGATAGCTAAAATCTATGGAGGTTCCCGAAGTCATTAGGAAAAGAGGGGACAAGGGAGGGCAGGTTAGCTTTAATAGGAAAAGGCAAAGAGGAAGAATAGATTTCTTCCTCTTTGCCTACTGATTTATTTCTTATTTACAGGCTCTTGCTGCTTTCGCATGTTTTCTGCAACTATGCTATCTGGCATCACATTCCCCATGGCCACCATGGCTTTGTTCTTCAGTCCGGAAACGATCTTATCGTCTCCTGACATTAAAGCATCATAACCATCTTTGGCTACTGTTGCCGGGTTTGAAAGGCTTCCTTCCTGTACTATCTTTGATTCCGTCATATCTGCCTTATCGAAGAAATCTGTATCTGTTGCACCAGGAAGCAGAACAGTTACTGAAACATTAGAATCTTTAAGTTCATTACGAATGGCTTCAGACCATGAATTTACGAAAGCCTTAGTACCATGGTAAACGGATTGCAGCGGACCAGGCATTTCACCTGCAATAGAACCAACGTTAAGGATCTTTCCGCCGCCTCTGATCACCATATCCTGTGCAAAGTTCTTGGCCAATACAACATAGGCCATAATATTTAAATGGATAATATCAATTTCCCGATTAATATCCGTATCCACAAATTCTCCATACACACCTTGTCCGGCGTCGTTCACCAGAACATCTACCTTTATTCCCATGTCGCTTACTTCCTTGTAAACTTCAAACGGGGCTTCCATTTTCATCAGGTCCTTGGCAATTGTCTGAACCTGGATCTTATACTGATCCTGGAGCTCCGCCTGGGTACGTGCCAGTTCATACTCGTTCCTGGATACCAAAACTAGGTTGTATCCATCTTTCGCAAATAATTTCGCCAGTTCATGCCCTATACCAGCAGTTCCACCAGTGATCAGTGCATATTTTTGATTGTTTTCCATAGTAAGATGATTTGTAGCGTTTTACTGCCTTGTTCCAATAAAAACTATACCACGATCCCGATATGGTTCTAAATCGTTACTTAATGGACAGCTGAGCTAAAAATTAATCTTTGCTGAATTTATATTCGCCGCCGCCCTGCTTCAAAAGCATCGTTTTTTCTGAAGGATTAAACTCCAGAACTACACCAGCCTGACTGAAACTAAACTTGTCTTTTTCTGTGGCTTCAAGAGGAATTGCCCCTTGACCAGTTGCCTGTCCCATCAAAGTCCGGTCTTTTTTTGTAATGGTCACCTTAAGTGGAATCGCTGCGGAAGAATAGACGCCCAAATATTTATCCAGGTCTTCAGAATTAAGTTCCAACGCTTTTTTAAATTCTGGAATGCTGTAGGGTTTGTTAAAAACCGCACTTAATACTGCAATACTAATATCATTGTTGTTAACTTTCGTGCCATTAGAGGTTAAAGCATAAGAAACACCATCACCGGGGAAATGCATAGCAACAGAACTAAAACCGTCTATTCCACCGTTATGGCCAAAGCCTTTTTTGTTGTAAAAAGGCATTTGAAAAAGTCCGAACCCAAAGTTATCCTTCAGCGTTTTCATTTGTTCCAGACTTTCTGCCTTTAGTACTTTTCCAGCAAATAATGCGTCCAGAAACTTTACAAGATCGGTAGCGGTGGAAACGATAAAGCCAGCGCCTAGTGGAATAGCAGGGTCTGTTTCCGTTGACTTCATCCAGTTTTCACCGCTTGTGTAAGAGCTTGTTTCCTTGTTTTGAAGATTGATCTTACTTCCCACATAGGTATCCGCGAGACCTATAGGTTTGGTAATGTACTCTTTCAGCAGTTCATGATAGGGCTTCCCGAAACTTTTCTCCAGTATAAAGGTCAATAGAATGTAGTTCGAATTACTATAGGCCATTTTACTGTCCGGTTCAAAGTCACTTCCTGCCTTGGTGATCAGATCCAAAAGTTCTGTCTGTGTTTTGGGCTGTGTGTGATAACCTAAATAAGAGGCATCGTCGGTTATATTATGAATACCGCTCCGATGGTTGAGTAAATTCCTGATCGATATTTTAGCTGCATTTTTTATGTCGGGAAAATAGTTGTCCAGGGTCTGATCCAGCAGGATCTTTTTATTTTCCACCCCTATCATAACCAGCGTGGCCGTGAAGGTTTTTGTTATCGAGCCTATTCGGTATCGCGACTTCTCGTTAGCTTTTGTTTTTGTTTCAACGTCTGCGAAACCGACAGATCGCGTAAAGATAACCTCACCATTTCTCGAGACAGCTACACTTCCCATAAAACGGTTGCTCTTTTCAAGAGCATCAAAGTAGGAGTTCAACTTTTCCTTATCCAAAGATTGAGAAAAGCCCAGGAACGATGTGAAAGACAGTAGGATAGAGGTTAGGATGTTTTTTTTCATAAGATTTTTAAGTTTGGATAGTCTTGCTGCTGCTTTTGTTACAAGTAAGATACAGTTTATTAGATTAATCCTGATCCACCCGGAAATTCTTACCCCCAAACTTCGACAGATTGTATTGCAGGTTCACAGAAAAAACACGGGTTTGCTGTTTATAGCGACTATCGGTTATGGTATTACCCGTTATCATTCGTGACAGATTGTTCCCCTGTCCTAATAAATCGCTTCCCTCAAGCTTAATGCTCATTGTCCGGTCTTTGAAAAAACTCTTTTCAATCCCTCCGTTTATGATCATAGGGTTAGCATTATTAAAAGCGTAGCCATAGCGAAATCCTTTTGATACACTGAAATTCATAAAGTAGGATTTCTTTACTGTTAAACGACCTGAAAAGTTCATATTTAGATCGCTCAAATCATTCTGCCTGGTTTGGGTACTGCTTGCATCGTTACGACTGCTGCTGTAGCTCAGGTTTCCGTTAGCTTTTAGGTTCTTAAGGAAGAGTTCCCCATTTAGTCTTGTTCGAATACCTGTTGTCTTGAAAAAGTTAGGCGTGGGTATCTGACCTATTCCAAGTGACTGGATTCCGTAGTAGCTATACATTGAACTAACATCATTATTGTTGGTCTGGTAATAACTTATACTAGTATTAAGGGAAAACTTTTTTAAGGACAGCGTACCCTCGACTTGCTGATTCAAATTAGTGCCATTACCCGATATCTTTTGACTGTTGAAGAGAACGGTGCGGTTAGAGAATCCTATAGTTCCTGAATATCTAAGTGAGAGTTTTTGTTGCTTAAACGGAATATAAACGTAGTAATTACCATTAGCCTGGTAATTGCCGTTTACATTTTCATAACGGGTTACTTGCTTCAAACTATTTAAAGTATCTGGCAGAAGACTAACCGCGCTGACAATCTCTCTCTGAGTTGTTGAGGCATTTGCTCCCACCTGAACGGAAACTCGGGATTTTTTATGGTTATAATTGTAGTTTGAACCTAAGGAATGCGTGAAAGAAGGTTTTAGATCAGGATTTCCAATCATGATATTTTGTAAACTCTGGGCTCTTCTTACGGGCTGCAATTGTTCAATGGAAGGGTTATTATTAGCACCCTGATAGTTGGCGGAAAAAGATTTTCCCTCAGAAAAAGTTTTACTGAAGTTCAGCCCGGGGGAATAGTTAAATGTATTATTTGCTATCGTCTCCTTGTTTCGAATATCCCGGTTACGCAACATATTGGGTTTCGCATTGAGACTAATATTGTAGCGCAATTTGCGTGAATTGTAATTGTAATTTAAACCCAGGGAATGCTGCACCGTAATCGACCTGAAGGAACTGCTGAGGGAATCGACAAAGGTTGGCGCTTTACTGATGTTATCCAATACGATAGTTGAAATGGTATTGGAGGATTGCGAAGAAGAGCCCTGGTAGCTAATGTTGAGACTTCGCAACGCAAGGGTGTCTTTTGGTCTTTTTAAGCCGATGCTGTAATTAAAGCCCAAATTGAAATTTTCATTGCGCGTACTGCTGTTAAGGTCCCTGTTCAGCAAAGAATCTTTGAGAAGTTCACCCGTTCCTTTGTCGTAATAGATGGTATTGGTTCCGATGGTTTGCTCATTATTTGATCCCGATAGTTGTATGGAACTATTAATGCTGAACGAATTTTTCTTATTCTTTAGTCTTTTCGAAAAGGAAAAATCAGTCATCAGGTGAGGAGAAGTGCTGTTCGATTTGTTGTTATTTTGTAAATCCTGCCGGATCACACCATACTGATTGCTTAAACCTGTACCCTCATTATTAGAACCATTAAAACTTCCAACAATCGAAGCCATGATAAAGCATTTCTTATTATTAAAATCCATCGAATAATTTAAAAAATGACTATTGTTCCTGCTTTCTCCGTCATTCTTAGAATTGTTTATAAAGTTTCCCTCGGGATTAAGGGTCTCGCTAAACTGCTCGCTCGAATAGGCATTCCCATTATCATTAAAATGATAATTAATGCTGCGATAACCATGTTTCCCGAATTTATCACGATTTGAAAACCCCAGACCTGTGGAGTGACTTTTCCCTGCACCATTATTGGAAGTGTTCATGTTTAGGTTTGCCGAACTTTGCTTGTTGCCATTCCACAAATTGGCCGAAGCATTACTACCTAGCATATTATTTGTACCAGCGCTCACATTAAAGCCTCCAAACTTACCCTTGTCCATCCCCGGCTTGGTTACAATATTCATCATCTTAACAGGCTGCCCAGTTTTTATACCCGTAAAATTTGCATCATCACCAAAATGGTCTATCACCTGAATTTTTGAAACGATGCCTGCAGGTAATTTGCCAATAAAGTCTTTGATATTATTTGTGAAAAAGTCAACACCATTCACCCTCAGCTTGATCATTTCCTTCCCGGAAGTTTTAACATTGTATTGGTTATCAACCTCCATTCCCGGCAATTTCTTTAGCAGATCAGAAACATTATCACCCTCCCTTACTTCGAAAGCTGCAGCGTTAAATTCAACAGTATCCTGCATATATCGAACAGGTGTAAGTTTGGCCTTAATAACTACATCATTTAACATCCTGCTTGATTTTTTGAGGAAAATAGTATCCAGTCGTCTTTGTCTTTCTTTTTGTGAAAAGGAATATGCAATACTGGAGCGATAGTAACCAAGAGCATTGAACTGCAGAGTGAATTTCTCAGAATACACTTTTGAAATGCTGAAGTTCCCTTCCTCGGTAGTAACGGTTCTCAAAGTGTCCTTATCGATTATAAGAAATACATCCACTCCTGCTATTCCGGCTTTCGCTGAATCTGCGACAAAACCAAATACTCTCGTGTTTTTCTGGGCATATAGCTGAAGTACCGAGCAAATCAGAATGAGACTTAGGCAGTATACTTTTTTCAACTGGATAAGATGAAGATTACCATCAAACTTAGGATTTTATTTATAAATATCCGGTACCATCTCTTTGATTTTTTGCCCGGCTTATTGAATATCTATTGCCATTAGGTTCTGGAGTGCACGTTAACCTATACGAAAGTGTCTAAATGTAGGTGAATTTTTCACCAGAACCGGTTCAGCGCCGGATAAGCGCCGGTATTACACCGGGTTGAACCAGCTGGAAGCGGTCTTTATTCGAACTTGTTTTTGTTTTGGTATTGTCATGGAAAGTATTTATATTTAACTCAGTAGAAATTTAACTTCTTTTTAAACCTTAAATAATTATCACGGATATGGCAAAATATATTCCAGGACCTCTAGGCCCACTGAGAGGTAAAATGGGCAACCTTGTAGCCAGTAACTGGCGGGACATCTATTACATAAAAGCCAAATCAAAACGATCGACCAAGGAAGCATCGGAGAAGCAAAAGATCGGTCAGCAAGGTTTTGGCTTTGTAAGCAGTTGGCTGAGCAGTATGCACAAATTTCTCCTGGTTCATTTTAAGGACTACAATCTAAGTTGGGATGGAAGGCTCTCCGCGCAATCTTATAATTACAAAAATGCATTAATAAGAACGACCGATGGCTTTGATATTGATTATCGGGCGGCTCGTTTTTGTTATGGAGATCTTCCGGGGGTGCAGGAAGTAACTGTGGCAAAGAAAAATGAAGAGACCATTGTGATCAAGTGGAGTACTGAGATGAAGGAAAAGGCGCACGATTCAGATGCCTTAATCTATATTATTGTCGCCCCTGCACTTGATCATACATTTATTACGGATATAAAAGGTTCGAGAAGAGATGGCGAAGTTGAAGTGGGACTCCCTGAGCCTTTTAGGAGAGGCTTAGTACATGTTCAAATAGCTTTTAAGTCGGTGTTAAATGAAAAGACTTCCATTAGTCAGTATGCAGGTTCTATTAATTTCCTTGAAACCAGTAATACTGGAGTGCTCGAAGTCGAAAATACGGTCAGTATTTATTGTCAATCTTCTGGACTTACCGGTTCCTTAATTAAGCGGATTGGTGGAGCATAGGCTATTTATTCGAAATAAATTACAATACTAATTGTCTTAAGAGGCGGAGAACTAGTCGCCTCTTAAGATCAGTACCCAGTCTGTATCCACGTTGGGAGCCCTGAACCTGACAAGTTTTTCAGCATTATCAGATCTGATGCTTGCTGCGGGAACCTTGTTGCCAGTCTTCGTGTCTATCCAGCTATTCTTATTGTAGTTTCCTTTTGCTACTCCCGAAGTCTATCTATTTTGTTGCTAAAGAAAAGCCTGCTTATGAAAGGGGCAAGGGTAGCATACGAATAGGAAACGCTTTCTTTTCTGACTTTTTTACGGCCTGGGGAGCAAAAACCGAAAGCAACAAAGGGAGCTTCTTTTCAGAAAACTCCCCAGGGAAATGAAGTATATTAAAAGTAAAGAGGTTATTTCAGCATGGACGTTCTTTTCCTATTGTAAATAAGAGGCAATAACAGCTCTGCTTTCGCTTTTATTCTTTGTGGAAGCCCATTTTTCTTTGCTTGACTGGTCGCCTAGTTCGAAAAGTCGCTCAAATAAGGTCTTCCCATCTTTTTTGTTTTGCAAATGGATCTTGTCATTTTTTGCGAAGACTTCATCCCACACAGAGCGGATGTCTTTCCAATAAGTCCCTTGCTCGTTCCACCATTTTTGTGCATAGGTAAATTTTGAAGGATCTGCTTTTATAAATTCCTCATATCCTTTTTCCATTGCGAGTAATTTATCTCCTTTTTCACCGCGGACGATCTTTTTGTTATCCTGTTCAAACATCCAGCCTGTTTCAGTAAAATACACCCTGTTACCCCTGCGAAGCACATTGTAATCGTTACGTTTCGTAAATTCCCGGCGTGGAAGAGGAGAGTCTGTTTCACTCTGCCACTGATGCCGCCCGTCTACATGTACCCAGGTACCGGTGCTTTCGTAGCGGGGACTATCATCTACCTGGAATACCCTTTGTGTCCATTTTCCTTTTACATCTGCCGCATTTAGGTGAAGCTTTTTCCAGGTGTTCTCTTTGTCAAATACGAGCAGGGTAGGATCTTCATAGGACCAGTCCTGACGCCAGTGTTTGATCACCATACTATCTCCAACAACCAATAGATGTTGCAGGGAGATCTTCTTCGGACTGTCTTCAACAACCGTGACCCATTCGTGACCCCATGATTGATACCTGGGGTGGAATTTGTAGGCGCTGTCGGGAGCAAAGGTTTCAGCATAATTGAAAGTGACTTTATAAAAGCCCGCCATTTCTTTTATTGATTTCCGGTCCTGATCAAGTTTTGTCTGGGCCATGCTCGTGCCGGAAAGAAAAGCTACTATAAGTAGTAATAGATATGTTCTTGTCATGGTGTTGGTCTGATTAATTTCCTTTTTTAACTAATTTATATTCAATAACAGGTCTTCCACGTTCTCCGCCATCAGCTCCCAGGCCCATACTTACAAACTTCATTTTGTAGATGTTTGATTGTGGATCTTTGATGAGGTAATAGCGATCTCTCTTGATGCCTGTGGTACCTCCTGGTGCGGTGGATCGCCATTTGCTTCCGATAGCATCACGCGTGCTTAACCAGGTGGCAGCGCTAAGGTTGCTCTCTGCAAAATCATCATATTTTACTGTAGCCTCTAGTACCTCTGCGGCCTGTACTCCTGCTAGATGATTGATCAGGATAAAGTCCTGGAACCAATAGGGCGTGTTTAGTCCCGAGTTGTAAGTACTGTAGCTCCACTCAACGTCCCAGTTGTTCTTACGAGGCTCTACTTCAACAACTACATTATTTTCAAGTGATAAGAAGCTGAAGTTATAGTCGGCTTTTTTATCTATATCAACTGTTTTAATGGTAGTTTCACCAATCCTGGCGTACTGAACCCGGTAATTATCTCCATTCCGGTTTACCTTCACCTTATACCATTTGTCTTTAGTCTTGCTTCCCTCAAAACTGACCAGGTATACTTTATTCTCATTAGCATTGGCAGATACTTCAGCAAACACAGTTTTATTCAATTCTCCGGTCCAGGCATCGGTAAGAACACTGGTTGCCGTATTGGAAATATCATGATCCAGATTAAGGACCAGGTCGGCATCAGCAAGAGTAACTGTACTGATATCTGTTTTTGTTGTAGCTACGGCTGTTGTCTGATATGCATGATTTAACACTACCCGGAACAAGGAACCACTGCTAAAACCGAGGTTCCAGCTTTTACGGTTGACGGGAACTTGTTTATTAGCGCTTAAGTCTGCAAAAACGGAATTAGTATAGGCAGATTCGCTCGTTTTCCCTTCAAGCGTAAGTTGACTCCCTTGAGAGGTTATTGAGGCGAAGCTTAATTTAAGCTCGGCAGTTTTTCCAATAAGGGCCGGTTGTCCAACAGCTGTAATTTTGAAGCTGATGCTTTCATCACCATTGAAAAATGCAGCAGGAAGCTTGCTAACCTTAAAGGACGCATTATCGCTTCCGACAGGGATAGTGAGAGCAACCGTTCCGTTTATATTATCCGGCTGAACGGTTACAGATTCAGCTCCAGTTGCTTGGCTGATGGAGAATTCTGAACTATAATTAAGTCTTGTAGCTTGAAATGAAACTGTAATTGGGGTACTCACCTCTGCTACCCGGTCTAGTTTAACTTTTACAGTTGTTTCGTTACCGTCAAAACCCTGGAGCGAGGCTTCAAAGTTTGAAGTGTTATCCGGAAGGGGAGGATCATCTTGCTGGCAGGCCGTTGCCAGAAAAAAGAAGACAGGGATCGATAGAAGTTTGAAAAAACGAATCATGATGGTGTTTTTGAATATATATTGATAGAATTAAATTTTTGTCCATTGGAAACTTAGTCCCAGGAAGTAAGAGCGGCCATAGCTTATGGGTGTTCCTGATGAGCTGCTATGGGTACCCGAAGATTGCGATGAGCTGGTCAGGCTAGTTACATTGAAGATGTTCTTAACTCCCCCATTAAGATTAATATTCCCGGTGATCTTCCTGCTGAGATTAAAATCAGCCATGTGATAACTTGTAGTGCTGCTCTGAACAAGATCATCACCGTTTACAATATAATTAGGGCGGCGGCCGGAATATTTGTAAGCCAGGTTGGCTGAGGTTTTTGAACTCGCCTTCCAGGTAAGATTACCATTTAGCTCAGGTGTCCACAGAAAAGCCGGGAGTTCCGCATTCGTTTCATTATAAAGATTGTATCTGCCGATATAAGCGAATCCCGCGCTGGCTTGCAATTTCTTGAACTGCAGGCTGTTTTCCAGCGTGTAGCCTTGGGTTTTATATTTTCCAATATTGATAAGGACAAAAACTGAAGGATCTTCAGGGTCTGTGCCGTAGTCGATCTGGTTTTTATAGTGATTGTAGAAACCAGAGATAATGGACTTAAATTGGGGTACGGAGACATTGTTTGTTTCCCAGGACAAAGAGCCCGTAAAGCTATCAGACTCCTCTGCCTTGAGGTTTTCGTTACCCCGGATAGAGTGATTGGCATCGAAGAAGTTGAAATACAGTTCGCGTAAAGCAGGTGCTCTGAAGCCTCTTGCATAGGAGAGACGAAGATCAAAGGATGCTGGCAGATCCAATTTAAGGCTCAAGGAGGGGATAGCAGGAGGAGCATCATAAACTGAATTAATGTTAAATCTTAATCCTGGCTTAAGGGTGATCCTGCCGATGATTCCCTTAGGTTTGACATGAATCTCTGAAGTAGCAAAAATTGAATAATCATTAATGGCAGGAGAGCCTTTGATCCGGTCTCCTGAAGCTTCGTCCAATTTTACCTCAGCACCAGTTTGCAGAGCTATCCCGGAGGTCAATTTGTACTGCACGTTTCCACGAAATAATCTACTGTTGAAAGCCGATATATCCTGAGTTCCCGCATTAGTGTTTAAGGTTCTTTTCCCTGTGCTAAAGTCGATATCTGTTGTTAAAGTCCTGCGTTTGTAATCCTGGTAGGATGCTACTCCTGTTGCGGTTAAGCGCTCGTTGACCTTCAACTCTGCCTGGGCCTGGTGAGTATAACGATCAGTAAGATATTCAACATCAGTCGTTTTGTTGGTGGCTGTATTAATATCTCCAGGAGAGTCAATAGCTTCATTTAGATAGTCGAGACGATAGGATAGGGACAGGGTCTTCATCCTGAATCCCAACCTCCCGTTAGCAAGTCCCTGGTTTTTAGGTCGCCATTGCTTGGCTCTACCTTGGAAGTCCCCCTGCCACCCGCCATTGTCATTCCGGCTGAAGCCACCTTGAACCTCCCACTGTTTGTTAGCCCAATTAGCGCTGATGTGTTGGTTGTGCAGTCCCTTATTGGTAAAACCTTTGTATTCCTTGCCTACGGTTTCTTCCTGCAATCTGGCTGTAACAGATAGCTTTTCTCCCTGACTTTTCCTGGTGATGATATTGATAACACCTGCAAGTGCATCAGTACCATAGCTAACAGACATGGGCCCTTCAATAATTTCAATGCGGGAAATGGTATTAATATCGATCTGACTAAGACTTTGTCTGGATGCACCCCTGTCTACCAGAGGGATTCCGTCTAACAGCACTTTTACATTTTGTCCCGACATGCCCATGATCTGTACGTCTGATTCTCCAAGGATCAGGTCATTGTTAAAACGAATACCCAACTCAGTATTCAGCAAAGAAGGAATGTCTGTAGCTGCGCGAAGCCTGATCCGTTCTGCAGAGATCACCCGCACTTTCTGTACGGCGTTCTTCAGCGACTGCGGTTCATACTGTCCGGTTACAACAACATCCTGAAGTTGTAGTGAAGAAGTGGCGACAGAAATGTCGGGAATGTTTAACGTTTGCCCTGCAATTACCTCTACAGGATATCCGGGAGATTTTACGCCTGGTAAAAGGATTTGTAAGTGATACTGCCCTGCTGGGGCGGTGAACGAAAAAGTTCCGTTCTCTTTGGTGTTAGCCTCCGATTTTGAACCTTCCAGCTTTAAGGCAATATAAGGTAGTGGTTGCCCCTCTGGCGTAATTAATCTCCCGGTAACGGTTCCTGTTTTCTGTGCAAAGCCTATTTGTAATCCAAGTAAAAGAAATAAGGACGAACAGAACAAATTCATAGCTGATTTTAAAAGCCACAAAGTAAAGGTGTTACAAAACCAGGCGTCAATTGCAGAAGGATTATAATCAACGCGAGAGGGATAAAGTTTATTTAGATTAATTCTATTCTTAAACTATTTGCATTTTTGCTCACCGGACATTATCAGCGAAAGACTTGAGAATTGAAATTAAGATAGCAGACTATAGCCATCAGTTACCGGAGCATTATAAGCAGACCATTAACGCTGTTTCTGTTTATGAAAATGCTCATGCTTCCCTGTACAGCAAAGTGTTGAAAACTGAAGAGGTTGATTTTGATGATAAACATATTCTTATTGCTGGCTTTGAACCGGGAAGTACTGCCTCTTTAATTTTAGAGAAGCATGCTCAATGCAGTGGAATTTTATTCATCCTTAGGGGAAAGGCTGAGATCTATACTGCCAACATTCGAATAGGCTCATTGGAAAATCAGTATATGGTGTTGCCACGAACTCCTTTGTCGCTTCTAATGGAGGCAGACGGTCCCCTTAAACTAGTTGCCTTGAGTTTTGATGAGAGGATAGTGGCGGAGCTGATGGAAGACCTGGATGATGGCTTGCTAAAGTCGCTTCCAATTACTCCTTCCCTGGGTTCAGTCCTTGATAGTATTATTCGCTGCGGGCACACTGGGTATTCCAGAAGGATATTCTATGAGGCTAAAATGCTTGAACTTCTTCTTCTGATCAGTAACGAGACCAAGCGACGTAAACAGAACAGCTTTATTTCTATTAAGACTTATGACTTGAACAAAATTTATCAGGCAAAGGACTTTATTGAACGGAATATACAAAGTCCCTGTTCTTTAATTGAACTTGCTCATAAAGTTGGGTTGAATGACTTTAAACTGAAAAAGGGATTCAAGGAGGTAATTGGGACTACCGTATTCGGGTACCTGTACGACTTTCGTATGGAAAAGGCACGGATCCTTTTAGAAAATGGCGCTCCTGTTAATGAAGTTTCTTACGAAGTAGGATATAAAAATCCTCACCACTTTACAGCTGCCTTCAAAAAGAAATATGGTGTATTACCAAGTTCCTTGAAAAGGCAGAATAAACAATCTGACTAGCGATCCTTAGTTTCTGGTAATCAAGTCTCTTCCCCTTGTTGTTGGTCTTTTTCAATATACTTCATACTTAGTGCTGCTGTGCAACCGTGAAATACAATCGAGAGTAACACTACTAATGCAAGTGTAGCCCAGAGTTCGTCAACATGGCTAAACTCTGCCTTACTCAGCGCAAAGGAGAGGTAAAAGAAGGAGCCGATCCCTCTTATTCCAAAAAAACTGATCCCTAACTTTTCTTTTACTGTAAGGCCGGAGGAGAACAAAGAGATGTAGGCTGTTACCGGCCGGATAATGAACAGGAAAACAAGTGCAAAGGCGACCATCTGCCAGTTTAGCTTTTCCAGAATCCCAGTAGCCAGACTTCCCCCAAACAAGATCAGGACAATAGCAAGCAAGATACGTTCGATCTGATCGGTGAAGGAATGCATTTTGGTATGATAGTGATGATCAAGCTCGTAATTCCTCATGGTTACAGCTGCAACAAAAACAGCAATGAAGCCGTAACCATGAGCTAATTCAGTTAAACCATACACAGTCAATGTGGTTGAAATGGCGACGAAGCCGTCCCTGATTTCCACTGTTATTCCTTTTTTGGGAAGATAAAATAGTAACCAGGCAAGAATCCGGCCTATCACATAACCTATTACGAGTCCAGCTAGAATTCGGTAAATAATGTCCACCCAAAGCCATTCCAGAAAATTCTCCTTGGTTAGTACTCCTCCTAAAGCCGCACTTATGGCAAGCCAGGTAAAAGGGAAGGCCATTCCATCATTCATTCCCGCTTCCGCCGTTAATGCAAATCGCACCTTGTTCTGATCTTTTTCCAGCGGTGGACCAACCTGAACGTCGGAAGCTAACACCGGATCGGTTGGCGCAAGAACAGCTCCTAAAAGTAAAGCGGCCGCCAAACCAAATCCCAGAGAATAATAGGACAGGAGGGTTACCAAGCCTATAGAAAGGAGCATGGTGATAGTCACCAGTCGAAAGGGGAGTCGCCAACTTTTCAGAGAGAATGGTTCGTCTAATTTGAGTCCCGTTCCCATTAATGAAATGATGACCACCAACTCGGAAAGGTGAATGGTATACGATTCTTTTCGGATTGGGTCGGGATTAGGGAAGAAATCGAAAAAGGTGTAAAGAAGAATTCCTGCCAGGATATACCACACCGAATAGGATATTCCTGTTTTTTCGGTAAGGGCAGGCATCCATGCCATAGCAAGGGAAGCCAGCCCTACGATGCTGATACCAATAATGTAAATGTTCATTCGAGAGCGTTCTGCCTTTATCGCTGCCTATAAAGGATGCTCTTTTGATAGTTTTTGCAATTCCATCTCATTAGTAAGGTCGAGCCTTAACGGAGTAACAGAGACAAATCCATTCTCTACAGCCCAGCGATCAGTGCCTTCTTCTGCAGGTTCGAGTGGTGTTACAGTAAACCAATAATGTTTTCTTCCCATCGGGTCGGTACCCGGAATAATAGTTCCATCATATAGCCTTACTGATTGCCTGGTCCATTTGATACCTGTTGGTTCTGGCGGAAAGTTAACATTGTAAAGCCCTAGCTCCTTTTTCTCAAGCAGTAACGCCAGTGTCTGTTCCACATAGGGTGCAAGAGCTTCGAAATCAGGTTCGGTTTTCCCCACCGGAGTACTTAAAGCGATCCCTTTGATCCCAAGAAGGACTGCTTGCTTAGCTGCTGCAAGGGTTCCTGAATGCCACATCCCGTTACCAAGATTTGGTCCCATGTTTATTCCGGATAATACAACATCTGTGTTACTCCACAGGTGGGTTCCAAGGGCCACACAATCTGCTGGAGTTCCGTTTACCCGGTAAGCTTCAATACCGGGAAATTCTATTGGGGATTTTTTATAGGTAAGAGGACGGGAGTGCGTAACTGCGTGTCCCATAGAAGATTGCTCAACATCCGGAGCTACTACTCGAACCTCTCCAAATTTCTTCGCTACTTTCGCTAGTGCAGCAATTCCCGGACTGTATATTCCGTCATCATTTGCTATCAGAATCCTCATAAATCAAATATTTCGTTAAAAAGTCAACTTATTAACACTAGGGCTGTTTGAATGTTTAACTGATTCTGAATATGCCAAAAGCAACATTATTGCATAATCCCAAAGCCGGAGAAGAGGCTTTTACACCAAACGAACTCGTTTCAAAAATAGAGGCTCAAAATATAGATTGCGTTTATAGATCTGTTAGAGATGACTGGACAAAAATAGATGAGCAGACTGATTTTTTAATAGTTGCCGGGGGCGACGGAACCGTAAGGAAAGTTACAGAAACACTTCTGGAGCTGGATCTTCATCAAACTTATCCTATTGCCTTGCTCCCCTCAGGCACGGCAAATAATATTGCAAGAACTCTTAGTCTTTCTGATGACGAAGACCTGGTGATCAGCCACTGGCAAAATCCGAAGATCAAAAAGTACGATGTAGGACGGATCCATAATTTAAAAGGCTCTTCATTTTTCCTTGAAAGTTTCGGCTACGGGGTATTTCCTGTTCTAATGACGGAAATGGGTAAACAGGAGGAAGGTTTGAAGGATACGCCCGAGAAGAAACTGAAGCTTGCTGTCGAAATTTTACATCAGATCATCGAAAGTTATGAACCAGCTTATTGTGAGCTGGAGGTGGACGGAATTGATCACTCGGGGAAATTTCTACTGGTAGAGATCATGAACACCCAGTCGATAGGCCCAAATCTTGTTCTTTCTCCGCATGCAAATCCGGGAGACGGTGAATTTGAAGTAGTACTGATCCCTGAAAGTCAGAAGGAAAAATTGCTTAATTATGTGGGAAATAAACTCCAGGGAATAGAAGCTCCAAATTTATTTGACATTTGCAAGGCGAAGAATATAAAGATTAAATGTCATGATCTGCTTGCTCACGTAGATGATGAAACGGTAGAGATCCATCAACAGGCCGAGGTGAGAATTGAATTAATTGAAGGTATGCTCGAATTTATGGTTTAATTTTAAAGCAATGAATGAAAAAATAATAGCTACAGCAATTGCAGATAATAAAGGTGAAATCTATGAAACTGATATTGTTGCAGGTAATCATTTCTTTATTGCTGACGAACCGGAAGAGGTTGGCGGGCAGGATGAAGCTCCTTCACCCATAGACTATCTATGTGCTTCTCTTGCTTCTTGTAAAGCTATTACGCTTAGAATGTATGCAAGGCGAAAGGGTTGGAATGTTGAATCTATCAGAGTAGAAGTGAAACTTAGAAAAACGGAAGATCCTTCGTTTGTTGTAAATTCTTTTTTCTGTAAGTTGGAGATAACTGGAAATCTTACGGATGAACAAAGATCCCGGATGTATAAAATTGCTGAAGCCTGTCCCGTAGAAAAGCTATTGACACAACCAATAGAAATAATAAACGAAAAACACTAAAAAAACTCCTCAGGGTTATGGGAACCCTGAAGAGTAACCTAAACCTTATCACAATTTGAGACAAAAATAATAGCCGAAAATTTGTTTGTCAAGAGTCCGATTAATTTTTTTGTACCTGCTTATGAGGAGTTATTTCTAAAGCGTTTCAATCCAGGAGAAATGTTTCTGTATAATTTCTGTTTTATGGTTTCGAACATGTTCAAGATAGGCTGATGCCACTGGTGGTAATTTTTTGTTCCTGAGCCATATGAGACGCCAAGTGGATCTGATAGGCAGCTCTGGAACTGGAATGATTTTCAAATCCCCATCCAATATTTCATTCCTGATCCCAATAAGCGGCATAACTGAATATCCCAGTCCCGCCAATACTGCTTGCTTTACCGCCTCATTCGATGTTAGTTCAAGCCGTTTTTTCATGCGTATTTTTTTCTTCTCCAAAAAATTTTCCATGACAAGCCTCGTCGCTGAACCTTCCTCCCTGTAGATCATGGGTAATTCTTCCAGCAAGCTAATGTTTTTCTGATTTACATCTATCTCGCTTTCCCTGTTCCCTACCAGGAAGAGTTTATTTTCGATGAGAGGTTCGTCCTGTACTTTAAGTTTGTCGGGCAGTACTGATACAAGGCCAAAATCTGCCTCGTTATTCTCCAGCGACCGGATCACTGAAGCCCGGTTCGTTACGTCCATTTTTAGTTCTATGGCCGGCTTATCTTGTATGAAAGTGGAAAGGAAGTAGGGCATTACATATTTCCCTGTTGAGGCTATTGCTATTCGTAGTCGCCCGTATAATCGACCCTTATAAGCACTCGTACGATAGTCGATCTCTTCCACCTGTGTAAGGATCTGCTCGGCTAGTTCTGCTATCTCTTTTCCAAAGTCGGTTATGTGCAGTTGCCGGCCGATTACCTCTGTTAAGGGAATATCAAACTGGTCCTGAAAGTTCTTCAGCTGAATGGATACGCCTGGCTGAGTTAAAAAAAGTTCTTCAGCAGCCTTAGTAACGCTTTGGGTCTGAACTATTTTGGAAAATACCTGGAGCTGATGTAATGTGTACTTCATAAATACTTTTTATGGATAGCATAGCGAATATAAATAAAAACAAATGAGATAGCACTGGTAAATTTACCCTATTAAAAGTGTAGTTTATTAATGGCAGAACAGAATATATCTATAAGAGCTGCAGGCGCGAAGTTACTTCAGCTTATCAGCCTTGAAAGAAAAGAAGTTAGCAGGATCTATTTATTTGCAACATTAGGGGGACTTATTCAATTGTCTTTGCCCCTCGGCATCCAGGCAATCATCGGTTTGCTTTTTGGGGGTATTATCACAGCTTCTTTAGTAGTGTTGATATCATTTGTTGTAGGGGGTGTTTTACTCGCAGGAGTGTTTCAGATTTTTCAGATGAGGGTAACTGAGAGTATCCAGCAACGCATCTTTGCCCGTTTAACTTTTGCCTATGCGAACCGGATACCGAAAATTGATTTGCTTAGTGTAGACAGCTATTACCTTCCCGAACTAGTTAACCGTTTCTTTGATACGGCAAGCTTACAGAAAGGCTTGTCTAAGCTTTTACTAGATTTTCCTGCCGCCACTATTCAGATCGTTTTTGGCTTAACATTACTAAGTTTTTATCATCCCATCTTTATTGCCTTTGGTCTTATTTTAATCCTGATCGTCTATCTGTTATTTTATTTTAGTAGTGGCAGAGGCTTTAAAACAAGCTTGCAGGAGAGCGATTATAAATATGAGGTAGCTCATTGGCTGGAGGAGATATCCAGAACTATTAAAACTTTTAAGTTCTCCCATAGCGAATTACACCTTCGGAGAACGGATAAGTTAACAGCAGGTTACCTTGATGCCAGAACGGCTCATTTCAAAATACTTTTAATGCAATACAAGGTTTTAATAGCCTTTAAGGTTCTTATAACAGCCTCAATGCTTATTATGGGGGCATTCCTTTTAACCCAACAGCAAATAAACCTGGGGCAGTTTGTAGCAGCCGAGATCATTATCATTGTGATACTGAACTCCGTTGAGAAACTAATAGTTAGCCTTGAAACGGTATATGATATTTTAACCTCTATCGAAAAGCTGGATAAGGTTTTGCAAAAGCCACATGAACAGGAGCGTGAATTGGAACAGGGACTAGACAGTATTCTTGGTAAACCTTTAAACGTTGCTGTGCGTAATCTCCGTTTCGCATATCCAGGCTCCAATCCAATTTTCGATAATCTGTCTTTTGATATTGCCCCAGGTGAAAAAGTGCGGGTTGCAGGAAAGCAGGGGGTAGGTAAAACTACTCTTTTAAGGATCCTGGCAGGCTTATATCCTGAGTTTACCGGATCCATCATTGTGAATGGTATTCCTCTTAAAAATATTCCGGTAGAGCATTGGAGGAAGAGAGTGGCTGTTTTCTTTGCCCAGGAAGAACTGTTTGGTGGAACCCTGATTGATAACTTAACCATTGGTAATGCAGACATCTCTTTGCCTCAAATTGTAGAAGTTTGTGAACTGGTAGGATTGAGGGAATTTGTAGAAAGTCATAAAGACGGTTATCAGGTGCAGTTAGACCCCATGGGGCAAAGGCTTTCAAACAGCATCGTGTCCAAGATCCTGATGGCTCGTTGTTTTTTAAACAGGCCTTCTTTGCTTATCCTTGAAAATGGCTGGCAAAGTATTGAACCGGAATACAGGACTAAAATCATTAATAAGTTAATTGACGACAAGAGCTTTAGCCTGCTGGTGGTGACAGAAAATGAGGAGCTTTGTTCGAAGTGTGATAAGGTGATATCTCTTAATTAGATAAAGGAAAGCGATGTTCTTAGAGAAAAATATAGACAACAAGAAACTGATGCAGTACGAGTCGTTCCGGAAGGCAATGCTGGGTAAACATCATTCTAATAAAAAATGGCCAATTATTATTGTCATTATTCTTATTCTGGCCCTGTTCCTGCCGTGGACGCAGAACATTAAATCCAGGGGAGAGGTATCTTCGATTGATCCGCAACAGCGTACACAGGAAGTTAATACCATTATTCCGGGCCGGATCCTGAAATGGTATGTAAGAGATGGAGCTATGGTAAAAGAAGGTGATACACTGCTGCAATTAGCAGAAGTAAAAGACGATTACCTGGATCCTCAGTTAGCTGATCGTACTGCCGAACAGCTGCAAGCCAAGACAGAAGCTATGAAGTACTATAGTGGAAAGGCTGGAACTACAGAATCGCAAATGACGGCTTTACAACAAGCCCTCTCGCTGAAGACGGAGCAGTTGAGAAATAAGTTGAAGCAATATACCTTGCAAGTTAAGACAGATAGTATGGCAATGATTGCTGCAAATAGCCAGTTAAAGATTTCTGATGAGCAGCTTAAGAGGCAGAAAGAGCTTTATACTGCAGGGTTGAAATCGCTTACTGAATACGAGCAACGCCAGCAGTATTACCAGGATGCCCTGGCAAAGAAAATGAGTGCTGAAAATAAGTATTACAACAGTCGGAACGAACTTTTGAATATCCAGCTTGAGCTTTCTTCCGTGAAACAGGATTACGCCGAGAAGATGTCGAAGGTTTCCGGTGAAAAGTTTTCAGCTTTATCTCAGGCTGCTACCGGACAAGCAGAAGTATCAAAGCTTCAGAATCAGCTGCACAATTACAGGACCCGTCGGGGATTTCACTACATATTAGCTCCTCAGAGTGGCCAGGTAGTACAGAACGTTAAGGCAGGGATCGGCGAGATTGTGAAAGACGGAGAAAAACTTTTAAGTATTGTTCCTCAAAACTTTGATCGTGCAGTAGAGATGTATGTAAGTCCTAATGATCTTCCGCTTTTATCAAAAGGACAGCTAGTCAGGATCCAGTTTGACGGGTTTCCGGCAATAGTGTTTTCAGGATGGCCACAGGCCTCTTATGGAGTTTTCTCCGGTGAAATTGCTGCGGTTGATAATAGTATAGGAGAAAATGGAAAGTTCCGGGTTTGGATAAGTCAGATGGAAGGCGAAAAGCCCTGGCCAAAGAATCTACAGTTTGGAACTGGCTGTCAGGCCATAGCCCTTTTAAATAATGTTCCTGTTTGGTACGAGCTATGGCGGCAGTTGAATGGATTCCCTGCAGATTTCTATAAAGTTGAAAAGCCTAAGAAGGATTCAAAAAAGTAGAGATGAAAAAGATCGCTTTAATTATTTTGATTTGTTCTTTCGGGAAGCTTTTACAGGGGCAGGAACGAAAACTTTCGATGACCGAGTATCTTAGCCTGATAAAAGAATATCACCCCGTGGCACTGCAGGCTGGATTAAATACCCAACGCGCTTTTTTGCAAAGGCGTCAGGCCCTGGGAGGTTTCGATCCGAAAATAGAGGTCAACGGTGGCCAGAAAACATACGATGGTAAGGAATATTATAATTATGTAATCCCTGAGGTGAAGCTGCCTCTTTGGTATGGTATTGATTTAAAAGCAAACCATACTCAATATAAAGGGAATTATGTGAACCCGGAAAATAAGGTGCCCGAGGAAGGATTAAGTTATTTTGGGTTATCTGTTCCCCTTGGTAAGGGTCTGTTCCTTGACGAACGCCGCGCAGCTTTAAAGCAGGCAGCTGTATTTGGTAAACAAGCGAAGGCTGAGCAGCAGCAGATTCTGAATAATTTATTTATTTCTGCATCTCAGGTCTATACTGAATGGATGAATGCCTGGCTGAACAGGAGGGTGTATGAGGAGGCAGTTAAGCTTGCACAAGTAAGACTGGAAGGAACAAAAACGTTGTTTAAGAATGGTGATAAACCTGCCATCGATACTATTGAGGCCTCTGTTCTGCTGCAATCAAGGGAGCAAAAGCTCGCAGAGTACACTTTGGCACTGGCCAATAAGCATAATGAATTAGCTTCCTATTTATGGGTAGAAAACCTTGCTCCTGTAGATCCGCAAAAGCTGGCAGTCTATCCTGATACCGCACTTATTTATGAGAAGGCACCTGAGGATCTCCTTCGCAGGGAGGTGAATCAGGTGCTTCAAAGGAGCCTGGACGTACAATTGTCAAGATTGAAGATCGAACAGCTGGATATAGAACGGAGGTTGAAACTGGAAGAGGTGAAGCCGGAATTAAATGTAAATCTAGGTGTGTTGAATAAGGGTTTTAATCCTGTTAGTAATCTGGATCCCGACTACTTTGCCAATAATCAGAAAATTGGCTTCACTGTAGCTTTGCCTTTAACTTTCACGAAGCAGAGAGCTGCTTATAGTTTAAGCAGATTAAAGATTCGGGAAGCTGAGTACTCTCTTTCTGATAAGCAGAACACAGTTGCTGTTAAATGGAATAACTACGTAAACGAATACTCGACGCTTAATAACCTGCTTGCATCTAATACGACGATACAGAAAAGTAATCAGCAGCTTTTACAAGGTGAAGAAATGAAATTCAGGTATGGCGACAGTTCCATCTTCATGATAAACAGTCGCGAGCAAAAAGTGCTGGAAACTCAGGAGAAACTGTATGACCTATACAGTAAACGTATAAAGGTGATCCAAAGTCTCAAATGGTTGGTGAATGATCTTGACGTAACTGAGTAAGCGCAGTTGGCAAATTTTAAAATTTGCCAACTGATTCCTCGTAGGTAGGACCATAAAGACCGGGAGCTTTATTTCCACTTGCCCGAAGGTAAACGATCATTTCTCCCCGGTGATGATAAAGGTGATTGAACAGGAAGCCACGTGCTACCGCGCCCCTCGGCATTGGTCCCAGAACAGTTCGGTCACCGACTTTCATTGTCCACATTGATTGCAGGCTTTCTTCTGTTGTGGCTTGCAGGGCAGTCCGGGCTTTCGCTACGTTGCTTTCAAAAAGGTCGAGCGTAGCTTGAATGTTTCCTGGATCTGCTCGTTCCAGATCATCAGCAGCAATATCATAGACATCCTGGGTGAGGGTACCAACATACCAGTAGTAAATGGTGGCGATATGCTGTGCTAATTCACCCATGGTCCACGAAATCTCCGAGGGTTTAAAATCAACATTTTTTTCTGGAATAGCCTGCAGCAACTTTCTTGTGCTGTTTACTTCATGTTCAAATTCAGCAATCAAAGATTGTAGTATCATGACGTGTTTTTTTAAGATATAAAAACCTCTGGAAGTCTGAAAAGTTTCCCGTTCGCTAGTAAGACAGGCTGCTTGAATAATCAAGATGGACCATTCATTTATCATTTATTTGCTGATACTATATTTTAATGATACGAGCCCGGTCTCATATGTTTTACTTTCCAGTAGAGTGAGGTGAATACGCTGATCCAGCTCCCGGAACAATAATTTGCCACTACCGAGAAGGATAGGATGAATAGAAAGCCAAAGTTCATCTATCAGACCTCCCTGCATTAGCCAATCCGTAAGCGATGCTCCGCCGAAAAGCCAAATGTCTTTACCCGGCTGTTCTTTTATTTTTTGAATTTCTTTTATACTATCTCCTGATATAAGCACTGCTCCCTTTTTCACACTTTGTAAGGTGTTTGAAAAAATATACTCCTTTACAGGAGGCATCCCTGGAACTAACTCTCCTCCGTTTGCTTCCGCATATTGCAGAGCCATTTCATAACTTTTCCTACCCATGAAGAGGGCATCGATTCCTGCAAAAAATTCGTCAAGTCCATAATCCTGGTCTGTAAAGCACCAGTCATATTCACCATTAGGCCCTTCTATATAGCCGTCAAGGCTAACTGCTAATCCTAAAATTACTTTTCTCATTTGTATTAATTTTCATGCAATTTGCATAGCTCCAACAAATTTGAATTGTATAAAACGGACATTAATATAATATATGGGAAGAGGAAAATAGTTCCTTTGGTGATACTCCGCTAAACTCTTTGCAATCTCGTATGAAGTGCGATTGATCGTAATAACCGCTTTCGTGCGCTACTCTTGTAAGTTGATTTGAAGGATACTGTTTATAATAGTGCAAAGAGTAGAGAAACCTGTTGACGCGGAAGTATTCTTTTGGAGATAAGCCTATAATTTCCTGAAATTTTCTCGATAAATGACGTTGTGTAATACCCATCGCTTCGCTTACTTGCTTTACAGACAGCAGTTGAGTGGAGGCTACATTTAATATTAAGGATAGATCAATATGATTATCTCCTTCACATTTCTCCAGTTCCTTTAATAGGAATTCTTGAATTACTGTAGCTCGGTCTTCATTGTTAATCTGATTCAGAAGTTGATCTTCCAGCTCATTCATGTGATGTTTCCAAAGCTCTGATAATTCTACTGTTTGATCAGTTATCGTATGCATAGGCAGATGGAAAAACTTATAGGCCATTCCTGGATAAAAGCAAACAGCAATACAGCCCGAGCCTTTGCGCATCTTTACATTATTAGGCTTACTCATGCGTGAGTTAACAATACTGGAATTAAAAACCTTCCGATCTATTATTGCAATAGGGGTACTGGTGTAATTGATAAAAAGTTCCACACATGCGTCCGGAAGTACAAGGATGCCTTGATTGTCTGCATCTCCTTCGCACTCCATTGAACATATTAGTTTAATATATTGCTGAAGTTCGGGAAAGATTTTATGGACTTGAAGATGCATAATTTGTAAAGATATAAATTGAAGAGGTGTGAGTTATCCCAAAAAAGAGAAAACCTGAGACCTGAAACTGAGTTATTTTATAGGATCTTATTCTTTAGGGATAAGCAGGATTTAAAATTATGAAACAAGCATTTATTATATCAGCATTTATTATAACAGTAGTAATCGGCGCATTCGTTGTACGAAGTATGGGAGCCTTTTCTGGAAGTTCGGTGTCAGCTCAGACCGAAGAGGGGAAAGAAAGCAAAAAGGACAAAAAGAAAAAGAAAGACAAGAGCAAAGACGATGAGCCCTCTGAAGGTATTGTTATAAGGCAAAAATGGGATATGCCAGATGTTTTAAAGGAAATATCAGCGCTTACCTATATTGATAGAGATAGGTTTGGATGCGTTCAGGATGAAATAGGCAAGATCTTCATTTACAATACTTCAACAAAGAAAGTAGAAAAAGAAATTCCTTTTGCAGGGACAGGTGATTATGAAGGTTTGGCGATCGTTAATCAAACAGCCTATGTGTTGAGAGCGGACGGACAGATATTCGAAGTCAAAAATTATTTGTCGGGAAAGCCGGAGACTGTACTTCACAAAACCCATCTTACAGTAAAGCACGATACCGAAGCAATGTGTTATGATAGTAAGAATAATCGCCTATTAGTAGCGGTAAAAGGGTCTGAAGGAAGTGATGTTGGCTATAAGGGTATTTATAGTTTCGATCTAAAAAGCTTTAAGATGGCTAAGGAACCAACCTATAAAATCAATTTTGACCATCCTGTTTTTGAAAAAGTGAAAGCGAAGAAGCAGGAATCCGTTATTGCTCCTTCAGCCATTGCTATCCATCCTCAAACGGGTGACATTTACATCACCGAAGGCACTAAGCCGAAACTTCTTATAATGGATAAGAATGGTAATATTAAAGATCTCAGAAAGTTAAATAAGTCTGACTTTAATCAGCCTGAAGGCATTATCTTCAGGCCAGATGCAAGTTTGTTTGTTTCCAATGAGGGAACAAAAACTCCTGGAAATATTCTTGAAATTGAAGCTTTGTAGAGCAACAAGAAAATTATCTGAAAAGAGCCTGAGTTCCCTGAATTCAGGCTCTTTTTGATTTACCAGGTAATATGGTAAATGCTTACGGAAGGATCTTCTGTTGTTTCAACTACCACCTATTAATTTCCTATCACTGGGTCTCAGATACCAGGACACTATTGTCAGCACGGTTAATAGTGCGGGACCGAAGAATTCTATTAAAGGATCTCCCATCGCTGCATGAGAAAAAATTGCCCCTGTCATGATAAAAAAAAGCCTGCATATGCCCATTCTTTTAATAGTGGGAGCCGGGGAATGAGTACAGCGATTACTCCCAATATCTTCCATATTCCAATAATGGTGAGGAAGTATCCCGGATATCCCGCTGGAGTATACGATTACTATTCTGCACTGTTTACTTGTCTTTGTATTGTTTTGGCTCCGTAAAGACCGGCTGCAATCAGTAAGAACCAAACACCACTATCAAGAGGGCTAGCTTCATCCGTATCGGGACATTCTGCGAAAGGGTCAAGCTTATTATCGCATTCATCGGCTAACGTTTTTGTGTATGTAGCTAATAATAAAGCTGCTAATAAAAATATTTTGAGAGAGTTCACGTTAGGAGATTATTTCTTAACAAATTTTTTAGTTCCTATTACATTCCCATGCCTGCGGTCCTTAATCTTAAGGAGGTAAGTCCCACTCAGTAAGTTCCCCACGTTCACCTGGTCCCCTTCGACGGACTGTAGTCTCCTGCCTTGTAAATCAAATACGGCGAGTTCTAATTCCCCCTCGTAAGCACTAGCCTTTACGAAAAGTACCTTTTCGACAGGATTAGGGTAAACTGAAACTTCTAAGTCTTTACTTAATTGCCAGGTTATACTCGTAATTTCAGAGTAGGTATTATCACTAAGGCTGACCTCCCTTATTCTGTAATAGTTTATCCCAATCACGGGATCGTTGTCGACAAAGGAGTATGTTTGAGCTGTTGAAGAATTACCTGCTGCAGTAATGGAGGCAATGGTACTGAACGTTCTACCATCTGTTGATCTTTCTATTTCGAAACTTTTGCTATTGATTTCCTGAGCGGTAGTCCAGTTTAAAGCCGCCCCTGTAGAGGTCCTTGATACCCTAAAGTCTTTAAAATTTACCGCCAGAGTTTTTGCCGGGTTGATCAATAATGAAAGTCGATCTGCACCGTAAGTACTCGAATTACTTGCGTCAATTTGAAAATTATAATCACTGTTGCTAACCACTGGTGTTATTGTACCCAGAAGCTTGTCTTTTAAAGCTAGTTCGTAAAGAGAGCTCTGAGGGACTTCTGTAAAGTGCAACGTTAATTGACCTGAGGACGAAGCATTCACGTTAAGAGGGATCTCCTTCAGGTCCTCCCAGGGTAGCGTGTTTATGGCCAGAGAGATATTATCAGAGGAGAGCGATGACAAGTTCACAGATGTACCTGAAAAATAAGTTGCATCATTTTCGTCTGCGGCTTTGGAGAAGTCATCCCTGAATGCAATCAAAGCTTCTTCTGTGTTTTTCTCGTCTGCCAAACTCATCCTAAGGATCTTAGCGGCGTTCGAATTGATTGAAGTGGTTAGAGAAGCAGAGTTAAGCTTAAGTGACTTATTTGAAATTGCTTCTTCAGGCCGGTTTAAAAGTCTACCCGGAATAATGTCGTCACCGTTTTTCTTAACACTTTCATTAAATCGCAATATGCCACCTCCTTCAATTGCGCTAACGTAAAATGCCTGTCCAGGCTGAATATATCTTGATCCTGAATTAACAGATACATTAAGAACTGTATGGTAAGTTGCAGCTGCCTGGCCGGCTTTAACAATGGTGATAACAGGATTTATCCCAGTGGATGCATCTCTCACTTCCTGAATGTCTATCGTTGATGCATAGGGATTCCCTGCTAACAAATATCCGTTATACGGATCCCCCGGATTGCTGCTATTCGGTACCGGAATCTCAATATCTCCCTGGTTCAACGGTCCTTTGTATATCACTGTGACACTTTCAGGAAGAGCGAATGGAGAGTTTAATTTCGTAGATGGATTTGTACGATTTCCGCGAAAGAATAGCATGAAGCCCATTCCAGGAGGATTAGCTGCATCATCAAGGGTTTCAATTGGAATGAATGCTGATTGAGAAGCTCCGGCAGCTTCATTGTAGTTGGTGATCGTAACAGCATAAGGCTGACCTTTTCCACCGGCATCGAATCCTCCGGCTACACCTGTGGGGCCCGTTACTAGCATAAATGCTTGTAGCTGCTCATAAATATTAGTACTGCTGATTGGTGCACTCATGGCCCGGGTTCCTCTTAAAGTAGATGCTCCACCCTTTATAAAGGATTGAACGTTTACATCGCCGGTTATGGTAGCGTCGCCAATTAGCGGTGCAACATTTGCATTTGAGTTTTCTGCAGCAAGAAGCGTAAGGTTTCCATTCGAGGCTAGTTCACAACCTGGACCTACGGTAAGGGTGCGGGCTACGGTAACAGGTCCTCTTGCGAGATTGGCCGTAACAGGAAAAGATTCACCTCTACTGGCAGTAATTGTCAGATCTTTATAGTTTAGAGCACCCACCTCCTGAACTGTTGAAGATTCCCCATTATAGGTGTACAAACCAGTGACGGTAGTTCCTGTACTTGAATTTTTCCAGTCGCCGCCTATCGTGACAGGAATAGCGCCTGTAAAGAGGGCCTGGCTACCCCAGACATTCTTTACAACGTATATCGAAGAAATATTAGTAAAAGCTACAGCAGCGTTTACGTCCAGGTTCCAGTTGATACGTAGCTGTCCTTCACTGCTTGCTTTTATAGTTTTTGTTCCTGTTCCTGCCAGATAAAGACTGAAATATTCCATACTTGCCGGAACTTCCTGATTGCTATTTCCATTGAAAGAAATAATACTTTCAGCTGTGTTGTGCCCAATAGCTGTACCAGGGCTTAGTACTCCTGCAATAAAAATATTTGCCACATCAAGAGTGCCGTCAGTTTTATATGGGGCACTCTCAAAAACTTTATTATAATTTGAGAAACTAAGGTTCCCATAAGTGCCACTAATTACTGTTTGTCCATCGCTCTGCTTATTGTAAATTACAGTTCCCGCGGATGCACTACCCAAACTGCCCTCCGTTTTGTTTATATCAGAGTTTAAGGTCAGGGTAGAGGTGTTAACATTAAACAAGCCTGTTTTGAGACTAAGTGCTCCGCTAACTGTGCAATTAGAGGAGAGCACAACACCTGCAGGATTATTTATGGTTAAATCACTGATGGTTGCAGGTAACCCGTTGCCGGTGATCTGAGCAACAGTGCCATTGAAGATATAATCGGCACCAGTATTAAAAATGCGGGAACTTGTTTGAATTGCACCCGTATTTCCGGAGGAAGAAATTCCAGCAGGATGAGCGGTCTCTAAAGTAGCACCTGAAGAAAGGGTGAAACTTCGGCCAGTCACAACGCTTGTTCCCAGTGAAAGGGTAGAGCCACTGTTTACAGCGAAGTCAACAACTGAGCCTATAGTGTTATTAGAAGCAGTGAAAGTCTGGTTACCCGCTTTGTTGAAAATTATTTTTGCTGTTCCACCTGTTGCAGCGCTGAGCGTGCCGCCCGTATGAGAGAAGTTCCCTCCAATATTAACTGTACCGGTGCCTGCTGAAACCACATTGAAAATCCCTGCAGTGTGAATATAATCTCCGGAAATTGTTAACGCTGCCGTGGTGTTATTTAACATCATTGAGCCTGTACCTGTGGAGGCAATCTTGAAATTACCACTAACACCCATGGTAGCTACTCCCATTACCAAAGCTGAAGTTTGAGAGGGGCAATTCCATGTGAAATTATAGAAGGTTTCGCCTGTCAGGCCTGTGAGGGTAGTTGCACTGGTAATACCAGTAACAAGGCAAGTCGTTTCTTCGCCCCAAATGGCATTGGGAATCGTACCACCGTTTCTGGCATGCTCATAAAGGGCGGCATTGTCGAAAAGATAGTTTATTGTTGGAAGGTTGGCTGAGCCCGCGTTTTTAAGAGATCCTCCATTGATCCATAACGTGGCCGTCCCATTGGCATTCTCTAACGTTCCAAGAATATTTAAACTTCCATTAACTTCTGCGTCTACATTAGTCCCAGCTATGTTGTTTAATGTTAGTGTCCGGTTGCTGTTTACTATCACTGTTCCGCCTGTTTCAATTACAAGTTGATCAACTGTTAGGCTTGTCGCTACATTTACCGTGTGTCCGCCCCGGACAGTAATTACTCCGTTTGAATTGGTAGGTGCTGTAGTTGGTGTCGCCCAGGTACTCCCACCCCAACGCTCCCATGTGCTGATAGTGCCCCAGTCGCCGTTACCTTTGCTCCTGTAATCCCCAATAGCAAGGGAGCGCTGGTTTTCTGTGGCAGGATCAGTTGATAAATAATTTGTAAAGGAGGAGGAACCGTTATAGGAATATATGGCAACATAGTAGGTAGTACCCGCGGCAAGTCCGCTAACTCTTACATTATTTCCTGAACCACTATAAATGGCATAATTGCCACTGCCTGATGCACTTCCGGAACCATAAGTTGTATTTGTAGGATACGAAATCCCATCAACAGGAATAAAGTTGACTACTCCCGTTGATTTTATAAATACGATACTGTTAGTACCAGGAGCAGGCGTCCAATTAATGGTCATCGCTCCGCCATCTACATCAGAAAATGTAATAGCTGAAGCTTGTGTTTCTGGTTCAGAGGCAAGAACATTAAATTGGGAACTTGAACCGGCAATGAGACTTAGACCAGACGTCCGTGTTGCAGTAAGTGTTCCTGTTCCGAACGAATTGTATTTTGTACCACTAATCGTAGCGGAGTTTGTACCGGAGGAAATCGTTCCGGAAATTGTTCCGGACAAAGCTCCGGCAGTCCCACTGCTGGTAAGGTTGAAGGCTGTGTTCGTTGCAACCATTGCGGGTTGATTATTTGCGTCTTGTGCCTGAACTGTAACACTGAATGGGGTGCCAGAAACAGGCGTTGAGGGAGAAATGGAAGTTATGACCAGCTTTGTTGGTGCGATAAACCCGTTATCGCGACCTATTGCAAAATACTTGGTCCCGGTACTTAAATCACCCAGGGTATTGAAGCTAGTGGATGATGAGAAAGTATAAGGATTGTTTCCGGCTTTGTTAGCGGTATTCTGAGTCCAATAAGTACCATTATAAAAACCGATGAAGTTATAAGTAGCGCTTACGAAACTGCCTCCCTCTTCACCTGAATTGTATTGGGCTACAACTGATAAATTACTCCCATTAGCTGTAGTTTCAGTGACCGCCCATCGACGGTTAACAGTTTGACTGGCACTTGCAATTGTTGCAGGAATAATTCCGTCTATTACTCTTACGCCAAAAATGTCTGAAGTTCCGGAATTAGTAAAGGTTATAGGGTTGTAGCTTGAGTTACCGACCGGGAAGAGTACAGCTGTATTGGAAACAGTTCTTTTTAACTGACCTGTACCATCAGTTTTAATATAAGAAGTCGACTTATATCCACTTATTGATCCGGCTGACGCAATTGTTAGGTTGTTATTGCCTAATATTAATGATCCCGCAGTAAGCGTAAGTGAACCATTTACTGTGAGGTTCTGGCCAAGAGTGGTTCCAACACTATTAATTGTTAGATTATTTATGGTGTTAGCGGTTGTAGTTGTAAATGCACCCGTAGAAGCACCACGAAATTGGTAGTTTGCACCACTGCTAAAGCTCTTCGTGCCTGTCGTTTGAATTGTACCGCTTGCTCCCAGTCCGTTTGGATGAGATGTGATGATTGTTGCACCACTTCCCAGAGAGAATGGACCCGAAGAGCCATCCATAACTGAGTTGCCAAAATTAACTATCGCCCCATTATTAATAGTAATGGGGATTGCACCAGAAAAGGCTCCTCCTGTTTTAGTATACGTCTGCTCTGACGTTCCGGTAAAATAGATACGTCCGTTTCCGTTTCCTTTTTGGAGGATACCGCCAGAAATTGAAAAATTGCCTTTTACATTTAAGTAAGAATAATAGGAACCGTTAGTGCCTAACAAAGTTAATGTTCCGCCACTTTGCGAGTACGAGCCAACATTTAACGTTCTGTTAGCCGCTAATGTGTTTGCAAGTTGAAGAACACCGGTTCCGGTAGAGGCAATTGAAAAATTTCCGGTTACTGTTGTAAGTCCCCCTGCCATGCTTAATGTATTAGTTTGTCCGGGACAGTTCCATGTGAAGTTATAGAAACTCTGGCCGAAGCCAGCATTCCCTAAAGTGGCTAAAGTGGTGTATCCGATTATTTCACAGGTGGATCCTGTGCTCCAGGTGGCTGTAGGAATCGATCCCGCTGTGGTTGTGAAGTTATGTTGGTATTTCCCTCCATTATTGATCACAATGGTACCTGTTCTGTTGATTGTTCCTGCACTTCGAAATGTTCCTGCGACTGTAAGGTCAGTGCCTGCGCCATTTGGTATAGTAAGAGTAACACCGCTGTTCAGGATCATTTGTGCGCCTGTAGCAACAGTTACCTGGTCAACACTTACATTAGCAGTAATCGTTACGGTATGAGAAGCTTGAATTGTAATCGCTCCCATTGCGTTTGTAGGAGTGCCTTGTGAAGGGGAGGCAATCCAATTGCTACCGTCGTACCGTTCCCAGGTACTCACCGTATTCCAGTTTCCTGTTGTTCTGGTCCTGTAATCACCAGAGGTTTGAGCAAAAGCGCTTTTTAAGGGCAATAAGATAATACTTGCCGCTGCGCACAACATTAATTTTTTGAGAGAGAAACCCATCAACTTAGATTTTAGAGTGCATCCTGCCATTGGCAGAATGCACTTTAGCGTTAATAAAATCTAATTCACTTATGTGAATAAGTCGAGAGCGTTAATTTGTTAAAGGTTAAGTGTGAAATACTTTCCTAAACTCAATTCATTTGGTGCAATTTTTTTTCCAATTATTTTGGTTTCATTTCAGCTGCGAGGTTTTTAATAAGTAAAAGCAAGATTATTAAAAGCGAGAGGTGCTTTAAGGTAATTTTAATTCACATTAGTTAACTATAAAAGTCTAAAAAGAAAATTTTAATAATTGACTTATTGGCTTTTTTGTTCAGTATTGGAAAAATTTATCTGTGGAATTCTTTGCTCTTGATTTTACTTGAATGAGGTTCTTTTTCTACAGAACTACATCAACTTAGGAAACGCAGGTTTAAGATTAATTTTTTACGATGTAAGCATTTTCTATAAATGCGCTGTCTTTATCATCGGGTACCTTTTGCATAGATAATGATGAATCGAAATTTTCCTAAGAAAAAAATATTAGCTTTTTTATTGACCACACTGTCCTATTGTGCCGTAACTGCACAAGAGCAGGGTGTACACCAGCAATCGAAATTATACGAATGGCCTACAGATCCGCTGGTAAAGAAGAAATTGGACAAATGGCAGGATCAAAAGTTTGGAATGATCATCCACTGGGGACTTTATGCTGTTCCTGGGATTATAGAATCATGGTCCATTTGTTCTGAAGACTGGATTGAGCGTGATAGCACTATTGCTTATGAGGATTATAAAAACTGGTACTGGGGACAGAGTAAACTATTCAATCCGGTAAAATTTAATCCGGAGCAATGGGCAAAAGCGGGAAAGGATGCGGGTATGAAGTACCTGGTATTTACTACTAAGCATCATGATGGATTTTCTATGTTCGATACAAAAGAAAGCGACTTTAAAATATCTGCCGGCCCTTTCGCTTCAAATCCCCGTGCCGATGTTGCCCGTCATGTTTTTGATGCCTTCAGGAAGCAAGACTTTATGATCGGGGCGTATTTCTCGAAACCCGATTGGCATTCTGAATATTTCTGGTGGCCCAAATATGCGACGGCGGATCGAAATGCAAACTATGATATCCGTAAGTATTCCTGGCGCTGGAATAAGTTCAAGCAGTTCAGTTACAACCAGATCTCTGAACTAATGCATAACTATGGTTCGGTTGATATCCTTTGGCTTGACGGGGGCTGGGTAAGGCCCCTTTCAACCGTTAATGACGAGGTAAGAAGTTGGGGTGCCAAAATTCCGGAAGGAAATCAGGAAATTGATATTCCCCGTATTGCTGCAATGGCAAGGCAAGCGCAACCAGGTTTACTTGTAGTTGACAGAACCGTGCATGGTCCATATGAGAACTATCAAACACCTGAGCAAAGGATTCCTGATCATAAAATCGATAACCCATGGGAGAGTTGTATGACACTAGGCGGTGCCTGGGGATATGTTCCAAATGATCAGTATAAAGACGCAGCAACAGTTGTCCGGTCTTTGATAGAGATAGTAGCAAAGGGCGGAAGTTTATTACTGGGAGTCGGGCCTCGCGCTGATGGCACTTTGCCAGAAGCTGTCGTTGAGCGACTGGAAGATATCGGGAAATGGATGAAGTGGAACGGTTCAGCGATCTACAATACCAGAGCAGTTGATAACTATAAGCAGGGTGATGTTTGGTTTACCAGGAGCAAGGATTCAAAAACTCTTTATGCCCTTTATGCTCCTGCAAGTCAATCTATGCCTGAATATATTTCATGGAACGGTAATGCGCCTCGTGCAGGATCTAAAATGAAGCTCTTAAGTACAGGTGAAACTTTACGTTGGACTAAGGAGAACGGGTCGACGAAAGTTTACTTGCCAACTTCGCTTAAAGATAAAGATGCTCTTTTCAGGGCCGCCATTGCTATTTCTTTTAATACGGCAAAATAGCTTTGTCAACCCAACTCAATGCTAATTGGGCAGTTCGTTTAGAAATTCAAAAAAAAATAATATTGTTGTAAGCATATATTAAGAAATTATTGTCCTTCTATTAAACGGAGGTGTTTCACGTTTACAAATGATTAAAGAAAGATTTATAGAACTTCTTACAAAGGACCTCGCAGGAGAAATCTCCGATCAGGAAAGGCAGGAGTTGTCTTATCTGATGGGAGAGGATGAATCATACCGCAAGGAAGCTGAGCTATACCGGATGTACTGGGGGAGAAGTTATGAGAAAAAGATAGATAGCCAAGCCGTTTTTAGTAAAGTTCTGGGAAAGATAAAGGAGCGGGAGAGTTTAGAAGAGCCTTCAGTTTCGTTCTTTGAAGAGCCTGAAGTTTTTGAAGAAAGCAAGGTAAAAGGCCCATTTTTGAATCGTTGGTTCACTGCTGGGTTAAAAATAGCGGCTACAGTTTCAATTGCAGTCCTTTCAATGCTTACCTATAATTATGTAAATGACGAAAATACAAGTAAGAGAGGTGAGAATTGGCTGGTAAAAGTTACGCCGCGTGGAGTTAAGTCTTCGTTTATTTTGCCTGATGGTACCCGCATAATCTTAAACGCCGGAAGTAAACTGGAATATCCAAAGGAATTTGATGGCAAAACCCGGGAGGTCTATTTTACCGGAGAAGGTTTTTTCGATGTGAGGGAGGACAAGAAGCATCCTTTTATCATCCATGCTGACGAGATGAATATTAAGGTTCTCGGGACTGCATTTAATGTTAAATCATACAAGGGAGATAAAACCTCTGAAGCCACGCTTATAAGAGGTTCTATCGCAGTTTCAATGAATGATCATCCCGATGAGCGGGTTGTATTAAAACCATCACAGAAACTAGTGATCATGAACAGCAGGGATATATCGAGTGCTGAAAATAAACTATCGCAAAAAGGAGAAACTAATAAAATATCAAAGCTTACAACCATCACCTATTTTAAGGATAGTGATACTACTGCCATAGAGACTTCCTGGGTGGAAAATAAGCTGATATTCAAGCAGGAAGACTTTGAGTCTGTTGCCCGAAAGATGGAGCGCTGGTATAATGTTGACGTGAAGTTTCAGAAGGAAAATGTTAAGGGCCTGAAATTTACGGGAGCGTACGAACAGGAAACTTTAGACGAGGCTTTAAAAACACTTCAAATGACAGAAGGCTTTAGTTTCAAATATAAGATAGAAAAGTCGACAGTAACAATTTATTAACCTCTAATTATTGAATATGAAGTAAAAATGCTACCAAAAAGAAACCGGAAACTATTGGAGTAATTTCCGGCTGAAAAGTGTAATCATTGCTTCCTGCCAGAAGCGAATAATAAACTAAAATCAAGTAAAAATATGGAATTTTTTACACGTCGTCAAGGCGTCAGGGTCCCCTATGGACTTTTAAAGTGTCTTTTTTTGATGAAATTAACCCTAGGATTATTGCTGGTATTTAATTTTCACGCTTTGGCGGGTGCCTTCTCGCAGACCAAGGTTACATTAAACCTTAAATCTGTTGGTTTTCAGGACCTGTTGTCAGAGATTGAAGCTAAAACGGTTTACCGTTTTGTATTCAGCAACAGGAATATTCCAGCTGAGCAGAAAGTGGATGTACGTGTTAAGGATGCAGAGGTATCAAAAGTTCTTAATCAGGTATTACAAAACTCAAGTTTTACTTATAACATTCTTGAGAGCAATCTTATCGTGATTGTTCCAAAAGAAAACCTTGCTCAGGCTGTTATTAAAGGCCGCGTAATTGATGAAACAGGTCAGCCATTAATTGGAGCGGCAGTAAAGGTGAAAGGTGGAGGTGTAGGCACTTCTACTGATGTTAACGGTAACTTCAGCGTAAATGCTGCTGATAATGCAGTATTAGTGATCTCCTATATTGGATATATCACTAAAGAAGTTCCTGTAAACGGACAATCATCTATAACGGTTCGCCTTGATCCTGCTGCAAATAATCTGAAAGAAATTGTGGTAACGTCATTAGGTATCAAACGGGAGCAGAAGGCGCTGGGATATTCTGTTAGCACCTTTAATTCAAAGGACTTAACAGAGGCAGCAAATACAAACGTTGCTTCAGCTCTGTATGGTAAAGCTCCAGGTGTTACTGTTACAACAGCTCCTGGAGGTGCTAGTAGCGCTGTTAATGTACAGATCCGTGGTATTAATTCATTAAATTACAATAAGCAGCCGCTCTATGTGGTTGACGGAATCATGATCCGTAACGATAATCAAAACGGCGCAGCAGGTGCAAACAATGATAACTATTGGGATGATCAAAGGATTAGAGGAAATGGAATTCTGGATATCAATCCTGCTGATGTAGAAAGCATGACGATCCTTAAGGGAGCAAGTGCCACTGCTCTTTATGGTTCAGACGCAGCTAGTGGTGTAATTGTTATTACAACAAAAAAGGGATCGAAAGACCGTGGCTTAGGGGTTGATTTTAACTATGCAGGAAGTCTTGAGAATGCAGCCTTTTTACCCAAGTTTCAAAATATCTATGGACCTGGTTACGATAGAGCTACAAACGTTTCGGCGGGAGGAACAGCAGAAGGCTGGATCCCTGATGCAACATCTCCCAGCGGGTATCGCCCCTACTTCCGAGCTTATGGACAATTTGGTCCCAAGATGGAAGGACAACAGGTCAAATGGTGGGATGGCTCTATTCGTTCGTATTCAGCTCAACCTGATAATTACAAAGATGTATTTGACAATGGCTATAGCTCAAACTTTAACCTTTCGTTGTCCAATCAAAGTGATAAGTTAAACTACCGTCTTTCTGCAACCCGTTTAGATTACAAGGGAACAAATCCAGGCAGCAAACAGGAGAAGAATACGTTTAATTTAAACAGTACTTTAAAGTTAAGTAATAAGTTAAGTACAGACGTAGTTGTAGGCTATATAAATACCTTAACTCATAACAGGCCCTATCAGTTAGGACAGGTGCTTGGTTCATTTGGAGGCTTTTTTAGCCGCACGGAAGACATGAGCTTAATGAAAGAAAAGTTCCAAACTAGTCAGGGTTACAAATACGTTCAGTTAGCAAATGCATCACAGTCACCTGAAGCCTTCATTTATAATATTCGTGCTACTAATCTATTAGATTTTTACTGGAATCAGTATCGCAACAGTTATGATGAGACAGAAAATAGATTGCTGTCTAGCATAACGGCTAACTGGGATGTGGCAAAACATTTGAAACTTAGAGGAAGAATAGGAAATGATTATACTGCTTTAAATATTGAGAACAGGCAATATAATGAAGTTCCTACAGCTTATAACCAACCAACATCAAGTACTGGTGGCTACAATATCTCTAAAGGGTATTATTCTATTCTTTATGGAGACGCCCTCTTAACCTATGCAAATAAAGCTGGAAAAGACATAGATTTCTCTGTTACAGGGGGATTTCAATCAAGAACTGAGAACTATAAAGATCAGGGGACTAATACGGCTAGCGGACTTGTAACAGAAAATTGGTTCTCAATATCGAACTCTTACGCACAAGCAACTACTACTGCTACTAACAAAGAATTGCTACAATATGCAGGTATTGGTATTGCAAACGTAAGCTTCAAGGATTATCTATACCTGGAGGGAACCGCCCGGAAAGAGTACGTTTCGTCTTTGGCACCGGGGTACAATGACTATTTTTACTCTTCGATCAACTCTGGATTCGTATTCTCTGATGCATTTAAAATGCCTTCCTTTATCAGTTTTGGTAAGTTGAGAGCTTCTTATGGGGTAGTAGGTAACGGACCTCCAATGTATGAAGGAAACGTGGCTTATACTCAAAAGTCTATACAGACAGAGAATGGATCTGTACCAGTTCTTACTATGTCTGGCGTTTATGGTAACAGAACTTTGGAGCCGGAAAAGAAGTATGAGACAGAGTTTGGTATGGAGACAAGATTCCTAAAGAATCGGGTTGGATTTGATATCAGTTATTACGATAATACTATCAAGAATCAAATTCTTCAACTACAAACATCTACAAGTGTAGGAGCTACCGGGCAAATTGTTAATATAGGAAAGATCGGTAGCAAAGGTGTTGAACTATCATTGTTTGGAACTCCAGTATCCGGTGCTTTGAAATGGAATACTCGTTTAAACTTTTCATCAGTTAGAACTCGCTTACACGATATTGATGGGCAATCTGATCAATTGACTTTTAAAAATACTGAGCAATCTTCATTACTTATGGTGGCTAAGAGGGGGGGGATATTAGGAGATATTCTTGTGTATCCTCGAGCAACTGATGGAAATGGCAATTACCTTATCAGTGATGAAGGATACTATGTAATGGATAAATCCAGGTATATTAAAGTTGGAAATATTATGCCCAAGGCTACAGGTGGGTTAACTAACTCCTTTAATTTTAAGAGGTTTAATTTAGATTTCACTGTTGACTATCGACTGGGAGGACAAATGATTTCCAATAATACTAAGTATATGATGGGTGCGGGTATGTTTGAAAATACCCTTCAGTACCGTGATGCAGAGCATGGAGGATTACAGTATACTGTTAACGGAGTTACCTACAATGACGGAGTCCTTTTGAAAGGTGTGAATCAGAAAACAGGTGCTGCAAATACGGCAATCTTAAGCGCTGCAGATTACTATCTAACTACATTCGGTTGGGGAGGAGATGCATTAAATGAAGAGGGGTCCGTTTTTGACAACAGCTTTATCAAAATGAGAGAGGCAGTTTTAGGTTATACTCTTCCTGCTTCCGTGTCTAATAAAATGCATGTAAGGAACTTAAGGATTGCGCTAATTGGTCGTAACCTATTTTACTTATGGAAAACGCTGGATAACCTTGATCCGGAAGCTGTTATTGGTAATAGGTGGTATTCTCAAGGGTACGATGTTGGTTCAACCGCCGCTACAAGAAGTTTTGGTTTCACCCTTAACGCTCAATTTTAGTCAGAAACAGAAGCGTCGATCATCAGATCATTGATTATTTGATCGTCATCACGTCTGGTAAATAAAGATCCAATGAAAAAGATATTAATCGCTATATGTTTGTTAGCAGGTTCTGCTACAATGTTATCAGGTTGTAAAGATCAACTTGAGGAAAAATATTTCAACCCTGATAAATCAACAACAGCAGATGTTCCTGGATTATTTTCTGCAATGCTCAACAATGACCGAGTACGCCCTTCCTATTGGAATGTGAGAACATTTTTACTTCCTCATGCAGCTGTATATAGTCAAACGGCTTCATTTACCAATGGAAATACGGCCTACCAGCAAAATGAGAATTATGCTCAGGGCTATTGGAATGACTTTTATGCGCCCACAAGTAATGGCGGAGGTCCATTGAGCCTTTATAGGGAAATGGAAAATGCTTATTCTGCCATGCCTGCAGACCAGCAGAAAACGAATGAAGTTATTATGAAAGCGGCAATGGTAGTTTTGTACGATGAGGCTTCAAAAATGGTGGATTTGTGGGGTGATATTCCTTTCTCGGAAGCAGGAAGTTTACATTCCAACAGTACTATTACTTACGGTAAGTTTGATGATCAGAAAGAACTTTACAGTACAATCATTTCTGGCCTGGATGCAGCCTCGACTTATTTTAGTACAGCTACAACAAATGCCACTTTCTCCAGATATGATATTTTGTTATCGGGAAATGTCGACAAATGGAGAAGATATGCAAATTCGATACGCCTTCGCTTGTTAATGAGAATGTCCAATGCAGAGGAAAATACTGCTAAAACGGAAATCCTTAAAATGCTGGCTAGTCCGACTCAGTACCCATTGGTAGATGGCGGAAATGTTGCTGCATACAACCCTGCTAGCTCAGATATATTACTACGTCCATTAACAACTAATACAGACAATCTTAATTCCGCTTTAACGGAAATCGGGTCTTATTCGGCACCTGATTATATGCTTAACACTGTTATGCTTCCTGCGAACGATCCGAGAATTCCGGTAATGTTTGATAAGTATGGCAGAACAACAAATAATGTTTTTGTTCCAAATCCTACCTGGAGGGCTCAGCCTGTTTCATTTACTTCTGAACAACAAGCTAGTACTTTGGCTGATTACGCTATATTAGATTCGGCGACTTTCCTGCAGAACCGGAACATGCCCGGAATTGTGATAACCGCTCCTGAAGTTAATTTTATAAAAGCTGAGGCTTATCAAAGATGGGGTGGAGGCGACGCAAAAGCTGCATATGATCTTGCTTTGAGACAGTCAGTAACCTTCTATTATTTTTTAAATCATCTTAATACTACGCTTAAAACCGAGGCTACTCCAGCCACCAGTGTAATCGATGCATTTGTAAATAACTCTTCAGCCAGCTATACTGGAACGGATGCTCAGAAATTGTCAAAGATATATACACAAAAGTGGCTACATTTTGGATTCCTTCAATCAATACAAGCATGGTCTGAATATCGCAGGACTAATACTCCTTCATTAACTTTCCCTGTACAAACTCTGGTAAATTATCAAAATCCGCCTACACGGCTTGTTTATCCTTCAGAGGAGAAAACCTTTAACCCTAACTACGACGCAGTAAGGGCAGAAGATACCAGAACAACTAAAATTTTCTGGGACGTTAACTAACTCCCTTCATTCTTGTCAGGTTGCATACCGCAGCCTGACATTTATTCCCCTTTTAACGCACATTATGTGTGTTAAGGCTTTCTTATGTCTAAATTTTTATGATCCACACTGCTAAATACACACTTAAATCAGGAGCGCAGAAGTTGAAGACTGTTTTCGGGTTATCAATTCCCCTTAGCCTTTTACTTTTTTCTGCTGCTACTGCTCAACAAAACTATAATTTCACAAAAGGCCTTGTGGCACCATCTGTACATCGTTACGGTCGCGAGGCATTATATAAAGATTTTTTCGCCCTTAATTATTACAAGGGTGCAATAAAAACACCATTTGAAAATGCCGACCTTTTAACCAATGATAAGGGTGAGAATATTTCCTGGAGATCATTGGCTGTAAACACAGATAAAAAATTTAAAGATAGGTCGCTAAGCAACGGCTACCTGTATCTTACTTACCAGTCAGATAAGGAGCAAAAGGCCATCTTACATGTAAGCGGTAATAACATGGTTTATGTAAACGGAGAACCTAGAGCGGGAGACTTGTATGCATACGGCTATCTTTATTTACCGGTCCAGCTAAAAAAAGGCCTGAACGAGTTTTATGTTAGAGGAAGCAGTTTTTCCTCAGAAGAGGGGATAGCTGCAGAACTTCTATTTGATCAGAAATTAACATTCCTGAATATAAAAGATCCGACTTTACCTATTATCATCGCTGGGAAGGATAAGAACGTACTTTCTGGTGCAGTGGTAATAGTAAATAATACAGACAAGATATTAAGCGGACTTAAGATCAACAGTAAGCTTGAAGGAAAAACAGCGACTTTAAACGTTCCTTCCATCCCTGCAATGTCGGTACGGAAGGTTCCATTTAACATTGATCCTTCGGCTATTTCTGCTAAAGGCATGTACGATTGTTCTCTTAGTCTCCTGAAGGGATCCTCAACTCTCGACGTACAAAATATCCGGATTGAGGCAGTAACGGAAACCGAGGATTATAGCAGGACTTTTGTCAGCAATGTCGATGGAAGTACTCAATACTTCAGTGTAAGTCCTCAGAAGCAAGGAGGAAAATCTACCCCTGATCTATTCCTTTCAGTTCACGGAGCTGGAGTAGAGGCCATCAATCAAGCCCGGGCTTACAAAAGCAAGGAAGAAGGAGTACTGGTAGCAGCAACGAACCGCCGTCCAAGGGGATTTAACTGGGAAGACTGGGGAAGGATTGATGCATTGGAGGTATTAGGGATAGCGAAAAAGGAATTTAAACCAGATCCTAAACGCATATATCTAACAGGACACTCCATGGGAGGTCATGGTACCTGGTACCTTGGAGCCACGTATCCTGGTATGTGGGCTGCCATCGCTCCCTGTGCGGGGTATCCAACATTGGCAGGTTATGGCTCTGCTGACGGAAAAATTCCGGATATTTCGGGAAAGCCAGCTGTGGAGAAACTGATCTTGCAGGCAAGCAATCAAAGTGATGTTTTTCAGCTTGCTAAAAATTATAAGGCGGGAGGTGTGTATGTGCACCATGGAGACAGTGACGAAGTGGTTACTGTTAATTTTGCACGCCAGATGCACCAGGTACTTGCTGGATTTCAAAAGGATATGAGTTATTACGAATATCCTGGGGGGACTCACTGGTTCGGAGATGAAAGCGTTGATTGGGCTCCTCTTTTCGAATATTTCAAATGGCACACGATACCTGCTGATACAGCGGTGAAAGATGTTGATTTTACAACGGCTAATCCCGCTATTTCCTCTTCCTTCCACTGGGCTTCTATTCTTCAACAGCAGGAGTCACTGAAATATAGCCGCATCCGTTTATCCCGTTCGAATGATTTAAAAACAATTAGCGGTACAACGGAAAATGCCTCTGTTGTCTCATTCGATCTAAGTGGCCTTTCGGCGGGTACTCCTGTTAAGATTGCCTTGGATGGTAGTGAGATAAAGTACAGTACAAAGTCTGGTTCAGACAAGGTGTTCTTGAGAAGGAATAATAGCCAATGGACGATTGGAAATGCTCTATCCGAAACAGAAAAAGGTACCGTAAGGAATGGTACGATTAAAGAAGCATTCAATAACAGAATGGTCTTTGTTTATGGTACTTCAGGATCTGCAGCAGAAAAAGCCTGGGCCTATAGCAAAGCAAGATACGACGCTGAATCATGGTATTACAGAGGCAATGGAAGTGTGGATGTTGTTGCTGACAAGGAATTTAGTCCCTCAAAGTATGCCGAGCGTGGTGTAATAATTTACGGTAATGCAAGTACCAATTCGGCTTATAATAAATTATTGAAAAATTGCCCGATCAAAATAGACAAGGGGGTAGTAACCGCGGGAAATCAAAAGTACAGAGGTGATGATCTTGCAGCTTATTTCGTTTGGCCTAGAAGTGATAGTAAAAAAGCGTCGGTTGCAGTAGTTGGAGGTAGTGGATTACTGGGTATGAGAGCTGCTGATGCAAACCAGTATTTCGCCGGAGGCAGCGGATTTGCTGACTATATGATCTTTAAATCCGACCTTCTCGAGAAGGGAAGTTCTGCAATTAAGCAGGCTGGTTATTATGGTAACGATTGGAGCCTGGAAAAAGGGCAAAAAATTAGTCAGGATTAAGTTTCTCCTGTAAGCAGTTTTCATCTGAAAATTGTCCTTATTAAACATATTGATTGTTAGTGTTCGAAGTGTTAAAGTGCGGCTTAGCCGCACTCTACACAAAGCGGATGCTGATAAGATCAAAATAAGCTATGAATCCCAAATTCCATATTTACTGTCTTAGTGCTTTTCTGTTTTTTTCAGGGATTACTAATTCCTTTGCTCAGCAGACCGAAGAGAAAAATTCGGTAATTATTGAGAGTACGGATACGTATAGTCAGATTATACAGAAGGCCAGTTTTGTAGTTCCCGCTCCACGTCAATTGCGCTGGCAGCAATTGGAAATGACAGGTTTTATACACTTTGGAATGAACACCTTCACGGGTAAAGAATGGGGAGATGGAACTGATAGTCCGTCAAAGTTCAATCCCACAGCTTTAGACGCAGAACAATGGGTGAGGATTTGTAAAGAAGCTGGGATTAAACAGGTTATCCTAACGGCGAAACATCATGATGGCTTTTGTCTCTGGCCCAGCGCTTATACAGATTACTCCGTTAAAAGCAGTCCCTGGAAGGCTGGAATGGGCGATGTTGTAAAAGAGACTGTAGAGGCTTGCCGGAAATATGGAATAGGCTTCGGTATTTATCTCTCTCCATGGGACAGGAATTCCAAATTGTTCGGTAATAATCAGGCTTATAACGATTACTTCATGAACCAGTTAACAGAACTGCTTTCGAATTACGGACAGGTTGACGAAGTTTGGTTTGATGGAGCTAATGGAGAGGGACCGGGAGGCAAGAAACAGGACTATGACTTTGACAAGTGGTATAGGTTGATCCGTAAGTTGCAACCGCAGGCTGTAATTGCTGTGATGGGGCCGGATGTAAGATGGGTAGGTACTGAAACCGGATATGGAAGGGAAACGGAATGGAGTGTAGTGCCAGTCGACCTGCAGAATCAGGAAAGTGTTGCAGATGGTTCCCAGAAAGAAGTTTCCTTCGCTCCAAAAAACAGGATGGAAGATGATCTGGGTAGCCGGGAGAAGATTTTGAAGGCGAAGGCTTTGGTGTGGTATCCTTCAGAAATAGACGTATCTATACGACCGGGATGGTTTTATCATCCGGAGGAGGATACCCAGGTAAAAAGTCCAGAGAAGTTAACAGACATCTATTTCCACTCGGTAGGAAAAAATGGTGTTCTCCTCCTAAATATTCCTCCTGATACAAGGGGTTTGATTAGCAACAGTGACGTGACCAGCCTTAAAGGTTTTCGATCAATACTTAATAAAACCTTTTCTAGGAACTATGCATCTGAAGGAAAGACCAGTAGCAATAAGCAACAAATAAAAACGCTAACCGATAATGTTTATTCCACTGATTGGACCACCAAAGGAAAAGATTCAACAGCCACTATCAATATTACTTTAAAAGAACCACAGGAAATAGATATCCTTTCCGTTCAGGAGAATATTATGAAGGGGCAGAGAGTTGAGGCTTTCAGTCTGGAGTATAAGAGCAATGGAGAGTGGAAGCTCCTGGCGCAGGGGACCACAGTAGGCTATAAACGACTGTGTAAATTTCCTGCAGTTAAAGGGAAAGAGTTTAGAATAAATATCCATTCATCAAGAAGGAACCCGGTTTTAAGTGAGATCGGTTTATACAAGCAATCTTATTAATACAATCAAACACACACCAAAAATGAAAAAGATCCTGGTTGGCTTATTAGTGGCTTTATCGCTTGGAAGGGAACTTCGGGCGCAGGTAAGTATTATTCCCCGTCCGGCAGAAATGAGCCTTTCCCAATCGAAAGGCAGTTTTACGCTTAGCACAGGTACCCCGATTGTTTACAAGCAACAGGGCTTGAAAAAATCAGCCGGTTTTTTGAAAACCTATTTGCAGGATTTCTATAACCTGAACCTTCAGGAGAACCCCAAGCAAACATCAAAGGGTGTTTATCTGAACCTTGACAAAAAGTCTGGAACAGCTGATAATTCATATTCTTTAACCGTTAAGAAGGAGGGCGTTTTTATCAATGCAGGAACAGAGACGGGTATCTTCTATGGTGTTCAGTCGCTGATACAAACCCTGGATCCGGCAAAGAAAAGTCTCGATATCCCGTTTTTAACTATTAAAGATAAACCTCGTTTCGATTACCGCGGAATGCATCTTGATGTAAGCCGGCATTTCTTTCCCGTTTCTTTTGTAAAAAAATACATAGATTATCTTGCCCTACATAAGATGAATTACTTCCACTGGCACCTTACAGACGACCAGGGTTGGAGGATTGAAATAAAGAAATACCCTAAGCTAACGGAAGTTGGGTCTGTTCGTAAGGGAACGATAATAGGACATTACCCGGGCACGGGGAACGACAACACGCCGCATGGAGGATTTTATACCCAGGAGCAGATTAAGGAGGTGGTTAAATATGCCGCCGACAGGTATATAACAGTGGTTCCTGAAATAGAGATGCCTGGTCATGCCTCTGCTGCTCTTACAGCTTACCCTTACCTTGGTTGTACAGGCGGGCCTTATAAAGTTCAGGAAACATGGGGTGTTTTTGATGATGTTTTCTGTGCTGGTAATGATAAAGTGTTTACTTTTTTACAGGATGTTATTGATGAAGTTGCCCCTCTTTTCCCTTCTAAGTATATCCATATCGGCGGCGACGAATGTCCTAAGACCAGTTGGAAGAAGTGCCCGAAATGCCAGCAGCGCATAAAGGATCATAAGCTTAAGGATGAGCATGAGTTGCAGAGCTATTTTATCCAGCGCATGGAGAAATATGTAAACGCTAAGGGAAAAACGATTGTCGGTTGGGACGAAATCCTTGAAGGAGGCCTTGCACCTAATGCCGTTGTAATGAGCTGGCGTGGGGAAGAAGGAGGAATTGAGGCTGCAAAGCAGAATCACTATGTAATGATGACGCCGGGTGGCTATATGTACTTCGACCATTCTCAAAGTGCGAGAGAGGATTCACTTACATTCGGGGGCTTTACAACAGTTCAGAAAGTCTATAGCTACGAGCCACTGCCAGCAGCACTACCTGTGGCATCGCATAAGTATATCCTTGGAGCCCAGGCTAATGTCTGGACTGAATATATTACCAATCCTGCAAAAGTGGAATATCAGATCTTCCCAAGGATGAGTGCATTAAGCGAAGTGTTGTGGAGTCTGAAAGAGAGTCGCGACTGGAGCGATTTTGAGAAACGCTTGAAAGTTCAGTTCTCAAGGTACGACTTGTGGAAGGTAAACTATAGCAGGGCATTTTTCGATCCTCTGTCGACGGTTAAGAAAGAAAAATAGATCAATTCAAAGACAGGCCAATGTTGAATTTTAAGGCTATAAACAGGATAGCTCTCTTGTTGCTCTTGCTGCTCGGAATGGATAGCAGCCTTTTCGCTCAAAAGAAGCACTCGTTCGAGATTAAGGAGGGCCAGTTCCTATACGATTCCAAGCCAGTACAGGTACGCTCAGGAGAGATGCACTACGCGCGCATCCCTAAAGAATACTGGCGGCACAGGATGAAAATGTTAAGGGCATTGGGCCTTAATACTGTTGCCACCTATGTTTTCTGGAACTATCATAATACCGCTCCGGGAGTATGGGATTTTCGCTCGGGCAACAAAGACATCAGAGAATATCTGAAGATTGCGCAGGAGGAAGGATTGTTTGTAATCCTTCGACCAGGCCCGTACGCATGTGCAGAATGGGAGTTCGGTGGTTATCCCTGGTGGTTACAAAAGGAGAAGGATCTGGTGATCCGCTCTTATAACAAACCCTTCCTCGATTCCTGTAACCAATATATCCAGCGTTTAGCGGCAGAGGTGAAAGGTTTTCAGGTAAGCAAAGGCGGACCTGTTATTATGGTTCAGGTTGAGAACGAATTTGGATCCTACGTAAATCAAAGAAAGGATATTCCACTTGCCGAACATAAAAAGTACAACGAGGCAATTAAAGGGATGCTTTTAAAATCTGGTTTCGAAGGACCATTTTTTACAAGTGATGGATCATGGCTTTTTGAGGGCGGCGCTCTTGCCGGGGTTTTACCCACTGCGAACGGAGAAAACAATATTGATAATCTAAAAAAGGCCGTCGACAAGTATAATGGAAATAAGGGGCCATACATGGTAGCTGAATTTTATCCTGGCTGGCTGGATCATTGGGGCGAACCCTTCGTCAGGATTTCCGCGGAGGAAGTAGCTAAGCAAACAGAAACTTATCTGAAAGCGGGAATCAGCTTCAACTATTATATGGTTCATGGGGGAACAAACTTCGGTTTTACTTCCGGCGCTAATTATAATAATGAACATGATATTCAACCGGATATTACCAGTTACGATTATGATGCTCTCGTTTCAGAACCAGGCTGGGTTACGCCAAAATATACCGCAATAAGGGAACTTCTGGCAAAGTATACCAAGGGGAAACTTCCTGAAGTGCCTCCTGCCTTGCCTGTTATTTCACTCGGTCCCCTGCGCTTTTCCAAAACCGTAGTGCTTTCAGACCTAAAGAAGCCGATAAGGCCTGTTTCTAATGTTCAGCCTTTGAGTTTTGAGGATTTAAACCAGGGTCATGGGTACGTGCTGTACAGTAAACGTTTTAACCAACCTGTACAAGGGAAGCTGAAAGTTGAAGGATTGCGTGATTATGCAACCGTTTACGTAAATGGAATGAGAGTGGGGGTGTTAAACCGTATGCTTAACCAGTATGAACTGGAGGTTAACATTCCTTTCAATAGTACCCTGGAGCTGCTTGTTGAGAATATGGGCAGGATCAATTACGGCGAAGAGATCGTGAATAATAGAAAGGGGATAATAAGTCCCGTTAAGATCAATGATTTCGAGATCTCGGGAGGTTGGGAAATGTACAAAATGCCGTTCGAAACTGTTCCAAATATGGAGAATTTCAATAACCGTAATAAACAAGGTCAGCCTGCGATGTATTACGCAAGTTTCGACCTTCAAAAAACAGGAGATACTTTCCTTGATATGCAGGGCTGGGGAAAAGGGATTGTTTTTGTTAATGGTCACAATCTGGGGAGGTATTGGAATGTTGGTCCCCAGCAAACGCTTTATGTTCCCAGTTGCTGGTTAAATAAAGGTAAAAATGAAATTGCTGTTTTCGAGCAGCTGAATGATACCATAAAAGAGAGCATCACGGGAATAGAAAAGCTTATTCTTGAACAGTTAATCTCAACACCCTAAGTTCTAAATGACTCATAAATTAATAAAATATTCTTTCTGCTGTGTTTTGTCTTTGTTCTTGTTTGGTGGAGGCAGTGCGGCTCTTGCTCAAGCTCCTGCACCGGCAAAAGCAGCAGATTTTAAACACCTTTTTACTCCTCCTTTAGCTTATGTTGCCGGATATGCGAAGGTCGCCCCGGAAATAGACGGAGATGTTTACGGAGATAAAGTATGGGAAAGGGCGTTGTGGACAGAAAGCTTTTCAGATATTGAAGGGGATCTGAAACCAAAACCCCGGCATAACACCAGGGCAAAAATGCTTTGGGATAAAAACTGTTTATATATCGCTGCAGAAATGGAAGAACCTGGTGTCTGGGCTAATATTACCAAACACGATGAAGTGATCTTCTATGATAACGACTTTGAAGTTTTTATAGATCCCGATAATAATACACACCAGTATTTTGAAATAGAGCTAAATGCTCTGAATACCGTTTTTGATCTTTTCCTTTCAAAACCTTACCGTAACAACTCCGGAGCTTTGATCTCCTGGGACGCAAAGGGGATGAAGTCGGCAGTAAAAGTTTTAGGAAGCATTAATGACGCCAGTGATCAGGACAAGGGCTGGACTGTTGAAATGGCTATCCCTTTCTCTTGCATTTCCATCGGCAATGATCCGGTGATCCCTAAGGATGGAAGTCTCTGGCGCATAAATTTTTCAAGAGTTGAGTGGGATACTAAAGGGACGGGAAGCAAGTATGAAAAACTGAAGGACAAGAATGGGAAAGTATTACCGGAAAATAATTGGGTTTGGTCCCCCCAAGGCGTGATTAACATGCATCTGCCGGAGCGTTGGGGGTATCTGCAATTCAGTAGTAAAGAAGAGCCCGGTTCTTTTGTGCTTCCTTATTCTGAGCAACAGAAACAATATCTATGGCTGCTTTACTACCGGCAAAAGGAATATCATTCGAAGCATGGCCGCTATGCTTCCAATATAGCTACCCTTGGTTTTCCAGCAGCTTCTTTCTCCATTTCCGGTAAGCTTAACAGCTTGAACATGGAAGCCGGGACCCGGCAGTTTAACGTAGTTATCAGTGCTGGTAAAAGTTCCTGGAGTATAAACGATGAAGGTTTGATACAAGCTTTGTAGGTATGAGTAATAGACGGAATTTTCTAAAAAAAAGCATTGTAGCAGGAACGGGAATAGCTGCCGCTAATTTTAGCGGACTCTCAACCCTTACAGCAACTGAACTTAAGAGTACCATTGCAAATACTCCGGTTATTAAACACTGGGTATGGATAAACCCGAAGCATGGTGAGAGTGAAAAGGAATTGAAGCAGAGGTACTCTCGTTATTACAGTGCTGGGATTCGTGGCATCTTCTTCGAAGGAGACAGCGAAGTTCATTTCCGGACAGCTAAAGCTTGCAACCTCGAAGCTCATCGCTGGATCTGGACGATGAACAGGGGCGAGAAAAGCCTTCGGGAAGCCAATCCTGAAATATTTGCCATAAATCGTAAAGGGGAGTCCTGTGTTGACAAGCCTCCTTATGTAGACTACTACCGCTGGTTATGCCCCAGCAAGCCCGAAACCCTGGCTTATCTGAAAAAGGATGTGGAGCATAATCTCAATAAGGATTATGTGGATGGTATTCACCTTGACTATGTTCGTTTTTGTGATATAATCCTTCCTGTAAACCTCTGGAAGAATTATAAGATCGTTCAGACCAGCGAACTTCCGGAATACGATTATTGCTATTGCAGCGATTGTAAAAGGAAGTTTAAGGAACAATACGGACAGGATGTCGATCAGCTGGAATATCCCGAAGCCAGTCTTTCCTGGAGATTGTTCCGTTATAATGCTATTACTGGTATCGTTAATCAGCTCGCGGCAGTTGCAGCTTCAAAGAAGAAATCAATAACCGCTGCAGTGTTTCCCACGCCAGAAGTTGCCAAAAGAAATGTGCGTCAGGATTGGGTGAATTGGAACCTTACGGGGATATGTCCAATGATCTATCATGGCTTTTATAAGGAACCGGTGAGCTGGATAGGTGACGCTGTTAATGAAGGGGTAAAAGCACTCAACGGACGCTTTCCTCTTTATGCAGGTGTTTTTCTGCCTGATTTTAAAAATAAAGAGGAACTTGAAGCCGGAATAAAGGTTGCCCTGGATAAGGGTGCCGGAGGGATCTCGCTTTTTGGCGATGTAACGGAAGACGTGCTGAAAAGCCTTGAAAAGTTTAAAAAACACACTTAGACCAAATTATATGAATACTAAAAGATCTTTAATTACCAAAATCCATTTCCTGTTTACTATGTGCTGCATGGGACTGGCATCTCAACTTTCTGCCCAAACAATAGCGGCAGGAGGAACCAAGCCTTTGGGGCCCCTTAGCTCTTATGTTGACCCATATATCGGTACGGGCTTTCATGGGCACGTTTTTATGGGGGTAAATGTTCCCTTTGGTGCAGTTCAATTAGGCCCTACCAATATGTCGGAAGGCTGGGACTGGTGTTCAGGGTATCACTATTCTGATTCGCTTATTATCGGTTTTGCACATACGCATTTAAGTGGTACGGGCATAGGTGATCTGGGAGATATTCTTTTTATGCCGGTAACAGGAGAGGTGAAACCTTCGAAAGGCAGGCCTGGAAATCCGGCATCTGGTTATTATTCTCCTTTTTCTCATAATGATGAAATTGCCAAAGTTGGTTACTACTCGGTTAAGCTCAAAAAGTATAATATCAAGGCAGAACTGACTGCCACAGAAAGGGTTGGGATGCATCGTTATTCCTACCCAAAAGGAACTACGCCTAAAATGGTCATTGACCTTGAACAAGGTATTGGATGGGATGGTTCGGCTGAGAACTATGTCAGGAAGGTTAATGATTCAACTATCGTTGGTTACCGGTTTTCTTCTGGTTGGGCAGTAGATCAGCGAATATTTTTTACTGCAGTGTTCTCAGATAAAATCAAAGGATTTTCAGTGTACGACAGTATTTCAGTAAAGAACGGAGCTGAACAAAAAGGAAGAAGGCTCAAAGCCATCCTGACTTTCGACCCATCAAATACAGAGATCTTAGTTAAAGTGGGAATATCGCCTGTTAGTACAGATAATGCACTTGCAAATATAAAGGCAGAAGCGCCAGGATGGAATTTTGAATCCGTCATGAGGAAGGCTGACGAGAAGTGGTCGGATGAACTCGGGAAAGTGAAGATCACTACTGCCGATCCCGCGCAAATGAGAGTGTTTTACACAGCCCTTTATCATACCATGATTGCCCCTTCTTTATTTAATGATCATAATAAGGATTACAGAGGGACAGATAAAAAGATCTATAACAAAGCTTCTTTCAATAACCTCACCACTTTCTCGCTATGGGATACTTACAGAGCGGCACAGCCTCTTTATACTATCCTTCATCCTGAAAAGGTAAGTGACATGGCTAACACGATGCTTGCGATTTACAAACAACAAGGGAAACTTCCCGTGTGGCATCTTCACGGAAATGAAACCAATTGTATGGTGGGTAATCCAGCTATTCCTGTTCTTTCTGAGGCTATACTGAAAGGCTATAAAGGATTCGATCAGAACCTGGCTTTTGAAGCAATTAAAAATTCTTCCATGCTGGATGAAAGGGGACTTTATTATGTGAAGAAGTACGGATTTATTCCTGCAGATAGTATGGCTGAGTCTGTTTCCATCGGTCTTGAATATGCTGTTGCTGATTGGAGTGCCGCGCAGGTAGCAAAGAAGCTGAATAAAAAGGACGACTTTCAGTACTTCAAAAAGAGAGCAGGGTATTATTTGAACTATTACGATCCAAAAGCGGGATTCATGCGCGGACGCTTGTCAGAAAAGACCTGGAGATCTCCATTTAGTCCTTTTGAGTCGATCCACGAGAAGGGGGATTTTACAGAGGGAAATGCGTGGCAGTATACCTGGTTAATTCCGCATGATGTTGAGGGGATGATCTCTATGCTTGGGGGCGAGAAGCCGTTTCTGAATAAGCTGGACTCCTTATTCTTCATCAAAGGCGACATGGGAGCAAAAGCCTCGAACGATATTACAGGACTGATCGGATCTTATGCTCAAGGCAATGAGCCGGGACATCATATCCCTTACTTATACGCCTATGCGGGACAGCAGTGGAAAACTGCGGAGAAAGTGAGATATATTATGGACAATCTCTATACCGATAAGAACGATGGTTTGTGTGGTAATGAAGATGTGGGACAGATGTCGGCCTGGTATATCTTTTCGTCGCTTGGATTTTATCCTGTAAACCCAACTTCAGGGGCCTATGTGTTTGGAAGTCCCCTTGTGAATTCTGCAGAATTGAAGGTAGCAAACGATAAGACCTTGAAAATCCAGGTGCTGAATAACTCAAAGCAGAACAAGTATATCCAAAAAATTCTCTTCAATTCTAAGCCCTACACAAAGGCTTATATCATGCATAGTGATCTTATGCAAGGAGGAACGCTTCAGATAGAAATGGGAGCAGAGCCTTCCCGCACGTTTGGACAGAAAAAGTCAGACCGCCCACGGTCTGAGTATAACTAGTAGGACATTTAATACGCACACATGAAGAAATATTTAGTAACACTTTTTCTGGGCTTTCTGACTCTGACTTCCTCTATAGCCCAGAATAAAGTGGAGTTAAACACCGGCTGGCTTTGTCAGCAGGCGGGAAAGGTTAAAGACAATGGTAGCAGTTTATCTCAAACAGCAACAACACTCTCCGGTTGGATGCCTGCGGTCGTTCCCGGTACTGTACTTACCAGCCTTTTACATAATAAGCTGATCCCTGATCCTTTCTATGGGATGAATAATGAAAGGATCCCGGATATTTATAAGACGGGCAGAGATTATTATACCTATTGGTTTGTAAAGGATTTTGAACAAAAGCAGGAGAGGGGACAACAATTCTGGCTTAGTTTCAGAGGGATCAATTATAGTTGCGATGTCTTCCTTAATGGTAAGAAGTTGAATAGCTCTGAGCATAAAGGGATGTTTCTGCGCAAAACTTACAATATAAGCTCCTTGCTGGCAGCTGATGGAAAAAACCGGTTGGCAGTGATCGTATATCCGCCCGATCCGGTGGGTAATCCAAATGGCGGCCAGGGAGGTGATGGAGTTATTGCAAGGAATGTCTCGCATCAGTATGTGGCGGGTTGGGACTGGATCCAGCCCATCCGTGATAGGAATACCGGGATATGGGATAAGGTTTATATTGAGAAGACAGGTTCGGTTAATATCAAGGATCCGCATCTTGTCACACTGGTTCCTGGTGTACGTCAGCCCGAGGGACCGCAGAAACCTGCTACCCTAAAACTTAGTGCTACCCTCGAAAATTCAGGTTCCGTTCCAGTGAAAGGCGCTTTGGAGTATGAGCTTAATGGGAAGCTGGTTTCAAAACAGGTAGAGCTTAAACCAGGAAATCATGAGGTCTCTCTTCCTGATTTTACAATAGAAAATCCCAGGCTATGGTGGCCGCATATGTACGGTCGCCAGGAACTTTACAATTTTAAACTCCGTTTCGTAACAAGAGATAAGCAAGAGTCTGATTTCGAAAACATCAGCTTCGGTGTTCGTGAGATCCAGACTAGCTTTAACACGAAAACTGAAAGTCGCCAGGTTTTTGTCAACGGACAAAAGATCTTTATCAAAGGGGGGAACTGGATCATTTCAGACGCGATGCTGCGGTTCAGTAATGAACGATATGACGCAGAAATACGACACCACCGGGATATGAACCTTAACCTCATCCGTATCTGGGGCGGTGCTTTGATTGAGAGACCTGAATTTTACCAGGCTTGCGATAAGTACGGTTTGCTTGTTTTTCAGGATTTCTGGATGTCGGGCGATTGCAATGGCCGTTGGCTGGATCCACTTAAAAAGGAAGATCAGTGGACCAGGAGAAAGTATCCTGATGATCATAACCTTTTCCTTGAATCGGCTGCAGATATGATTAAAATGGTTCGTAATCATCCATCCCTGGCAATGTGGTGCGGTGGTAATGAGATGACTCCCCCGGATGATATTCTTGTTCCACTCAGAGATTCTTTGCTTCCTTCACTGGATGGCACCAGATGGTTTGTCGATTATTCGAACTCGGATTCCATGTCGAGAAATACGATTTGGGGTAACGGTGACGGACCTTACACGATACAACCCATAAGTAAATTCTGGGACTACCGCACTTATCCTTTCAACTCTGAAGTGGGTTCCGTAGGGGTTGGCGATTATGAATCCCTGGAGCGTTTTATTCCTGAAAAGAATATGATTGCCCCTAAATACATACCTGCAACGACAAAAAATCCCAAAGCTGAAGAGATTGTAGATTCCGTGTGGGACTACCATAAATATAAAGGAGTGGGTTATGAAGGTTTTATAGAGCCCTATGGAACAGCTTTAGACGCAAGGGATTTTGCCAAGAAAGCGCAGCTTGTCAACTACGACCAGTATAGGGCCTTGATGGAAGGCTTCAGCTCGCACATGAACGATTGGTATACGGGAGTTATTATTTGGAAAACACAGAACCCGTGGACCGCAATGCGAGGCCAGATGTACGATTATTATCTGGATCCGAATGCCTGTTTGTACGGCTTAAGGAAGGGTAGCGAAGCTGTTCATGTTGCTTATAATCCTGTGGACGGAATGGTTACGGGAATAAATAACTCCCTTAAAACCTATAAGAACCTGATGCTTCAAATTAAAGCATATTCTATGGAGGGAAAAGATTCGCTTATAACCCAGGTTTTTATGGGATTGGAAGCGGGCGGAACCAAGAAGTTTTTGCCTGTAAAAGACTTCGTAGATAAAATGGCTGCAGATAAAGGCATGTTCCTATCTGTGAAACTTCTTGACGAAAACAAAGAGACAATAAGTGACAATTTCTACTGGCTGGCGGATAAGAACGGACGTTACTCTGGATTGAATAGCCTGAAAAAGGTTAAACCAGTAGTGACAGCTAAAAAGTTAGATGCAGGCAAAATTCAGGTCACAGTTTCCTGCCCTGCAAACGGTGGTGCTGTTTCCTTCTTTAACCGGGTATCTGTCGTTCATCCTCAAACGCGCCAAAGAATTCTACCTGCTTTTTATTCCGATAACTACATCTCAGTGATTCCTGGGGAAAGCAGGTCCTTAGTCGTTGAGTATCCGGAGCCTAATGATAATGTAGCTCCTATTATTTCAATAAACGGATGGAATACGTCCGAACAATTTATAATTCCGAATCCATAATATGGCAAGATTAAATCTCTTAGAAGAAACCAGATTTGAAAAACTACCTGTATCTATTTTTGCTGATAAAGAAACTGCATCTAAAGCTGTAGCCGCGCGGATAGCGGGTATTATCAGAGTAAAGCAGGAAAAGTCTGAACATGCAATTCTTGGACTGGCAACAGGGGTAACACCTTTGCAGGTGTATGCCGAGCTGATCCGTTTGCATAAGGAGGAAGGTCTTAGCTTTAAAAACGTTATTACTTTCAATCTCGATGAATATTATCCCATGCAACCTGGTGCTGAACAGAGCTATGTAAGGTTCATGCACGAGAACTTGTTTGACCATATTGATATCGATCCTGCCAATGTGAATATTCCGAATGGAACCTTGAGTCCTGAGGAAAGGAACGAGTTCTGCCTTCAGTACGAAAAAAAGATTTCCGACTTGGGTGGACTGGATGTGCAAATCCTGGGAATCGGTCGTACCGGTCACATCGGTTTTAACGAACCTGGTTCTGCACCTAATTCGGGTACCCGTGTAGTAACCCTTCACGATCTTACCCGTCGTGATGCGGCTCATGATTTTGGAGGAAAGGAAAACGTTCCGGTAAAGGCGATCACCATGGGAGTGGGAACGATTTTCAAAGCAAGAGAAATTATCCTGATGGCCTGGAGCGGAAAGAAAGCTCCGATCATCAGAAAAGCAGTAGAAGGGGAAATATCTTCTGATGTCCCGGCAACTTATCTTCAGCTATCCGACAATGTAGAATTCGTTTTGGATCAGGATGCAGCTGCTGATTTGACCCGCTTCAATACGCCATGGTTAGTGAAAGACATGGTTTGGGATGAGAAGAACATCAGGAAAGCGGTGATCTGGCTGGCTAAGGCGGTAAATAAACCCATCTTGAAACTTACAGAAGAGGATTATAATAATAATGGTATGGCTCAGCTGGCAACTGAACAGGGGCCCGTTTACGATATCAATATCAGGATCTTTAACGCCGTACAGCATACCATTACCGGATGGCCGGGAGGAAAGCCCAATGCAGATGATTCACAACGGCCAGAGAGAAGGGATCCGGCAAAGAAAAGGGTGCTGTTGTTCTCTCCTCATCCGGATGATGATGTGATCTCTATGGGAGGTACCTTCATCCGCCTGGCTGATCATGGTCACGATGTTCATGTTGCTTATCAAACTTCAGGAAATACAGCCGTATGGGATGATGATGTACTGCGCTTTGTAGAGTTTGCTATAGATTTTGGAGCAGCACAAGGACAGGATACAACGGACCTTAAAGCGTTATATGTTGAAATGAAAGGTTTCTTTGACGAGAAGACTCCCAATCAGGAGGATCTGAAAGAGATCCAGCGGGTGAAAGGTTTGATCCGTAAGGGAGAAGCAATTGCCGGAGCCCGTTATGCAGGTCTTCCTGATGATCATATTCATTTCATGGACCTTCCATTTTACGACAGGGCCAAGAAGCAGAAAAAGGTAAGTTACGAAGATGATATCCTTCAAACGATGGAGCTGTTAAAAGAGGTAAAGCCCCATCAGGTGTATGCCGCCGGTGATTTTGCCGACCCGCACGGTACCCATAAGATCTGCTTTAATATTATCCATGAAGCTTTACAAAGGCTGAAGGCAACAGAGGATTGGATTGCAGACTGCTGGTTGTGGTTGTACCGTGGAGCATGGCATGAGTTTGAAATCCATGAAATAGAAATGGCAGTTCCACTTTCGCCACAGGAAGTAGAGCGCAAGCGCATGGCAATCTTCAAGCATCAATCGCAAAAAGACAGAGCCGTATTCCCAGGAGACGATTCAAGGGAATTCTGGGTAAGAGCAGAAGACCGCACCCGGGAAACAGCCAGAGCTTACAATCAGCTTGGATTGGCTGAATATGAAGCAATCGAAGCATTTGTAAGATATTCCTTTTAAGATAAGAGCTTATGTCAACAGCATACACAGAAGAAGTGGTTGAAAACGCAATGAAAGCTAAAGCGCCGGCAGTAAAGCCGATCGTTATAATAGGAGCTCTATTTTTTATTTTCGGATTCGTCACCTGGCTGAATTCAGTCCTTATTCCTTACCTTAAAATTGCCTGCGAGCTAAGTAACAGTCAGTCGTACATGGTGGCCTTTGCTTTCTATATTTCGTACCTGGTTATGGCCATACCCGCAGCCGGGGTATTAAAACTCACAGGCTTTAAAAAGGGTATGTCAGCTGGCTTAGTAGTAATGGGAGTAGGAGCTCTACTTTTTATTCCAGCTGCATTGAGTCGAACCTACCTGCTCTTTCTAATAGGTTTATTCATACAAGGGGCAGGGTTAACGATTTTGCAAGCCGCTGCAAATCCTTATATCACTATTCTTGGCCCTGCAGAAAGTGCAGCAAAGAGGATTAGCATCATGGGTATTTGTAACAAGCTGGCCGGTTCTATTGCCCCTATCGCACTGGGAGCAGTTACTTTAAAAAATGCTGACGGATTAACAGCACGGCTAGCCTCCATGAGCCTGGCTCAAAAGACGGCCGAATTAGATGCTCTAGCAGCGCGCGTAATTGTTCCCTATCTGATAATTCTGGCAGTACTCCTGGTACTAGCAGTCCTGATTTATTTTTCCGCACTGCCGGAGATCGATACAGACAAGGAGGACGAGGACACCGCATTGGCAAATAATGGAAAGACAAGTATCCTGCAGTTTCCCTTTCTGATAATGGGCGTTATAGCAATGTTCCTTTATGTGGGTGTAGAAGTGATGGCAGGAGATACAGTAATTGGCTATGGGGCTTATCATGGCATCCCTCTTTCTACGGCGAAATTCTTCACTACATGTACCCTGGTAGGTATGATCCTGGGATATATCGTGGGCGTAATATTTATTCCTAAATATCTAAGTCAGGAAAATGCGCTGAAAGGATTTGCTCTTATTGGTGTTGTTTTTACGGTCGCTGCCATATTTACTTCGGGTTACATTTCTGTTTTGTTTATCGCATTACTTGGTTTTGCTAACTCTCTTGTATTTCCGGCTATATGGCCACTGGCGCTAAGAGGTTTGGGGAGGTTCACGAAATTTGGGTCCTCCTTGCTTATCATGGCGATAGCCGGGGGGGCAGTTATTCCTTTGATCTATGGACGTCTGGCGGATCTATACGATCTTCAGGTTGCCTATTGGATCATGGTGCCCTGTTATATTTTTATTTTCTATTACGGACTGGCAGCTTCCCGCAGAAGTGGCAAGAACTAGCGCTTATGTATAGCAGAAGAAAATTTATTAAGGTTTCAACTCTCGCAGCTTCCACTTTGGCTATTCCGGTTAAAGCGGCGGACATCCTTACTAACGAAAAAAGATATCCTGTAGTGATCTCTACCTGGGATTTCGGGATCCCTGCCAATAAGGAAGCATGGCGTATCCTTTCAAAAGGAGGCAGGGCTCTGGATGCAGTTGAGGCTGGCGTTAGGATACCCGAAGCAGATCTGAATAATCATAGTGTGGGAAGGGCAGGCTACCCCGACAGGGATGGGATAGTGACGCTGGATGCCTGTATCATGGACGAGTTCGGTAACTGCGGCTCGGTAGCGGCATTGGAAGATATCGATCACCCTATTTCGGTTGCGCGCCTGGTAATGGAAAAAACACCTCACGTTATGCTGGTGGGAGATGGTGCGAAGCAATTCGCCTTGGAGATGGGGTTTAAAGAACAGAAACTGCTTACGCCAGAATCAGAGAAAGCCTGGAAAGAATGGTTGAAGACAGCTAAGTACAACCCCGTGATCAATGTGGAAAACCAACTTTACAGGCCGGATAAGCTTCCAGGGAACCAGTTTAATCATGATACCATTGGTATGTTAGCTTTGGATGAGAAGGGCAATCTTTCAGGTGCCTGTACCACCAGCGGCATGGCCTTCAAGTTACATGGGCGTGTCGGAGACAGTCCGATTATTGGAGCCGGTTTATATGTTGATAATGAAATCGGGGGTGCTACATCTACAGGAGTTGGTGAAGAGGTGATCAGAAATGTAGGAAGTTTTCTTGTTGTCGAACTGATGCGTAACGGCTATACTCCTTATGAAGCTTGCAGGGAAGCAGTGAACCGGATCATTAAAAAGAAACCAGAAAGGGCTAAAAGTCTTCAGGTTGGATTTCTTGCGTTGAATAAGAACGGGGAATATGGAGCTTATGCCATCCAGAAAGGATTTTCTTATGCAGTATGTACCAGCGAAAATCAGGAAGGATTATTTGCAAGTAAAAGTCATTACTAATGTTTAAGCTGGAAGTATGCGCTAATTCAGTTCGTTCGGCACTGGCAGCTCAATCCGGAGGAGCGTCCCGGATAGAGCTTTGCAGCAATTTAACGGAAGGAGGGACTACACCGTCTTACGCCCAGATAAGTCTTTGTGTTAAATATCTCCAAATTCCTGTTTATGTTCTTATCAGACCCCGTGGGGGCGATTTCTGTTATTCCAGCCTGGAATTGGAGGAGATGGAAATGGACCTCGAAGCTAGTGCGAATGCCGGATGTAAAGGAGTGGTGTTTGGAATTTTAAATAAGGATGGCACGATTGATCTTGATCGTAATTATAAACTTCTTTCTTATGCCCGCAAACGGGGGATCACTGCAACTTTTCATCGGGCTTTTGATGTGTGCAAGGATCAAAAGCAAGCGTTAACGGAAATTATTGACCTGGGATTTGACCGGATCCTCAGCTCGGGTGCTGCTCCCACAGCCTTAGTAGGGGCAAGTAGATTAAGAGAACTGGTAGAACTATCAGACAACCGGATAGTCATAATGCCTGGTAGCGGGATCAATGAAAATAATATTAGTGAGTTGATCAGGATTACAGGAGCGCAGGAGTACCATGCATCTGCCCGGGTGCTTGAAGACAGAAGCCATTTTGTAAACCCTCAAATTTCTTCTACTCACATCTTTCAATCGGAACTCGAAGTGACAGACGCCGCTAAGGTACGCCGCTTAATTACTGCCGGTACAAATGCTTTTTAATTTTAGAGATATGCTTCATAAAAAAATACACTTACTTATTACTGCTGTCTTATTGCATTTTGCTTTTCCAGTCTTTTCGACAGGGGGCAAAAAAGGCTTTCAGGTAAAAGAAAAGACTGAACCGGGAGTATCTCAAAAGATTCTTTTTAAGGAAACTCCAGTATATAAAAATCCCAAAGCAGATTTGGAGCAGCGAGTGAAAGATCTGCTGGGGCGCATGACCCTTGAGGAGAAGGTAGGACAAATTTCTGCCCTCCTTGGTTGGGAAATGTATGAAAAGGGCGGAGCTAAGATCGGGGTGTCAGCAAAATTCAGACAGGCCATTAAAGAAAGGCATATCGGAATGTTATGGGCTACTTTGAGAGCAGATCCATGGACAAAAAAAACATTAAGTAACGGCTTGTCTCCTTATGAATCTGCACTCGCAACTAATGCTCTTCAAAAATACACCCTGGAAAATACCCGTTTAGGGATCCCTTTATTTATTGCCGAAGAGTGTCCTCATGGTCATATGGCTATTGGAACTACTGTTTTTCCTACCTCTATCGGTCAGGGAAGTACCTGGAACCCTGATCTAATAAAGAAAATGGCTTCTGCAATTGCCCGGGAAGCCCGTGTTCAGGGTGCCCATATAGGCTACGGTCCGGTTCTTGACCTTGCACGCGAACCGCGTTGGTCGAGAGTGGAAGAGACCTACGGCGAAGATCCAATCCTTAACGGAGAAATGGGGATAGCAATGGTACAGGGTTTCCAAGGCTCTGATCTGAAAAGTGGAGCTAATATCATTTCTACCTTAAAGCATTTCACTGCTTACGGAGTTCCGGAAGGGGGACATAATGGGGGAAGTGTCAATTCGGGTCCAAGAGAGCTTTACCAGTCGTATTTATCGCCTTTCAGATCTGCCGTTAAAGCAGGTGCCCAGTCTGTTATGACTGCTTATAATTCTGTCGACGGTGTTCCTTGTTCTGCCAATCCTTTCCTGTTAAAAGATGTTTTAAGGAATCAGTGGGGATTTAATGGCTTCACGGTATCTGACCTTGGAAGTATAGAAGGAGTTTTCATGACCCACCGCGTGGCTGCAAATCCTGCAGAGGCCGCTGCTTTAGCTATGAATTCCGGACTTGATGCAGATCTCGGAGGAAATGGATTCAATAAAGGGTTAATTGAATCGGTAAAACAAGGCAGGGTAAGCGAGGCGCGTTTGGATTCTGCAGTAGCGAATCTGTTGCGGCTGAAATTCAAGATGGGATTATTTGAAAAACCTTATGTAGACGCTAGCCTCGCAAAAACTACTGTCGGTACACCGGAGCACATTAAACTGGCAAGGCAGGTAGCTAGAGAGTCTATAGTGCTTTTGAAGAACAAAAATAACGTCCTTCCCTTAAAGAGTGATTTTAAAAAGATTGCCGTCATCGGACCTAATGCAGATAATCTCTATAATCAATTGGGCGATTATACGGCTCCACAGAGAGATGAATCAGTGGTGACTGTACTGGAAGGTATTCGCGCAAGAGCTGGTAAAGGGATAAGTGTTGATTACGTTAAAGGCTGTGCCGTCAGAGATACAAGCTCATCTAATATAGCAGAGGCTGTTCGACTGAGCAGGAATTCAGATATCACCATCCTTGTATTAGGCGGATCCAGCGCCCGTGACTTTAAAACGGAGTACATCAGTACAGGAGCAGCTAAAGTTTCAGAAGAAAAGCAGGGTGCAATTCCAGATATGGAAAGCGGTGAAGGATTTGACCGTATGAGCCTGGATCTTTTGGGTAAACAAACTGAGCTGTTAAAAGCCGTTTTAGCGACGGGCAAACCTGTTGCTGTGGTGATGATAGAGGGGAGACCCTTAAATCTGAACCTTGCTGAAGAGCAGGCAGATGCTATATTAACTGCGTGGTACCCGGGACAGGAAGGTGGAAATGCAATTGCCGATGTATTATTTGGCGACTATAATCCCGCAGGCCGGCTTCCCATTTCTGTACCTGTTTCTGTGGGTCAGTTACCTGTATATTATAATTATAAGAGCCCTGGAAAGCATAATTATGTTGAGGGATCTTCTAAGCCCCTTTATAGTTTTGGCTATGGATTAAGCTTTTCATCTTTCAAATATTCAGAGCTGTCCGCCAACGTTGAGGAAACAGAAAATAAACTGATCGTAAAAGTAAGAGTAAGAGTAAAGAACAATAGCGAAAGGGAAGGAGATGAAGTGGTTCAGCTGTATTTTAGGGACGATATTAGCTCTGTAGTAAGCGCAGATAAGCAACTTGCGAAATTTAATAGGGTGCATTTTATGCCGGGTGAAGAGAAGTTAGTTGAATTTTTACTTGATGCCGCAGACCTTGCCCTATATAATCGTACCCTGAAACAGGTTGTTGAGCCAGGCTCATTTACCTTAATGACCGGGGGTAGCTCTGACAACTTACCATTAAGTACCCGCATACAAGTCAAGGGTACACATTTTATCACGCCTTAACAGGTATTTTAATAAATCTTTTTGACGGAAATTATCCCTCTGAAATTTCTGTCAAAAAGATTTTGTAATTACGAAGCAATAGTGTAACTTAACGCTATGAAAGGGCACCTTCGTGCTTTTTCTTTTTTACCGATTATAACCTAGAATCCTTAGAGAAATATTTAATAGAATTTGTTAAAGGCCAAAATGCATTGGAATAACTATGCTTAAGATTGTGTATTTATCCTAAGTGTTTTTCTGATATTTGCATCTTTTTTTAGCTTTTTCTGAAAAAAATTAAAAAAAATGGCTGTTTTTGTATAGTATTTTTGTTTTTCAGGTACTAATAGGTTACTTTTATATAAAATATTTGTTACCATTTCTAAAATCGTACGAACTTGGCAATTGAAAGAAAAGAAATTGGATCTATTTGGCTTAAGATAAGAGAGAATGACGATTCTAAAGCGTTTGAGTTATTCTTTTTTCAATTAAGTTCCCGTTTGATAAAGTTCTCTGTCTTTTATCTGCATAATCAGGAGGCAGCTGAAGAAATTGTATCAGATGTGTTTACAAATCTTTGGATCAATAGAAAAAAACTTGCGCATGTACAGAATGTTGAATCATATCTCTACATAGCAGTAAAGAACCAGTCACTAAACTACATCAAAAAGTACTCGAATATTCATTTGGTGAGTCTTGATGATTCGGAACTGGAGTTTGTTGATCCCTGGTGCCCTCAGAAGGAAGTTGAAAGACGCGAGTTGATCTTTCTGATGGATCAGGCTATTGAATCACTTCCACAACAATGCAAAATAATATTCAGGCTGGTTAAAGAAGATGGTTTAAAATATAAAGAGGTAGCTGAAATTCTAAATGTTTCTCCCAAAACAGTTCATACCCAGCTTTACAGGGCTATGAAAAAGTTAAATACAGTAATGCAACCCTATAACAAGGAAAGCAATGTGCCTTTCTTTAGCGGGCTTTCTGTCATTATGCTTTTCCTGTTTAACTTTATTACTTCCTGATTCTATTGCTGATTATGGCTCCTCATGAGCATTATGTTAAGTCCATTATAATTTTGTATAATTGGAGCTATTTATCCATTTCAACCAATGTTAAATCTTTTCAAGAAAAAACTATCCGCCATAGCAAGGTTTGGCGCTGTTTGCTGTCTTTCAATCTTCATCTCTGGTGCCTGTAAGACCTCTGGCAATCTACGAGGAACTTCGCGCAGCTTTATAAGTAATCCTATTATTGATGGTTATTTTGCCGATCCTTGTATTGTTAAAGAGGGAGATACCTATTTCATTTATGCAACCATCGATCCCTGGGGTGGAGAGGAGCTTGCGGTACTTGAAACAAAAGACTTTAAGAAGTTTGAGCGCCGTCATCTAAACTGGCCTACTAAAAAAGCTTGCACAAGTCCTACTTCTGGTGATGCCATGGTTTGGGCTCCTTCCGTCCGCAAAGCCCAAGATGGTAAATACTATATGTACGTTGCTGTTGGAGGAGAAATATGGGCTGGGGTAGCAAATACACCTCTGGGACCATGGAAAAATGCTAAGTCAGACAACTCTCCATTAGTTAAGTACACAGATTTTAAGCCGACCCATAATATTGATGCTGATTGTTTTATCGACGATGACGGCCAGGCTTACTTGTACTGGGGTTCCGGATTCAAATGGATTAATGGAAGATGTATGGCTGTTAAGTTGAAAAAAGACATGGTCTCTTTTGATGGAACTCCGCACGAGGTTACTCCTCCCGGTTATTTTGAGGGACCGAATATGATTAAGAGGTTTGGTAAATATTACCTGATGTTTTCAGAAGGTAAAGCGATTGACGCAACATACAGGGTAGGTTATGCAGTTGGAGAAACTCCAATGGGACCCTTTGTTAAGGGGGTAAATAGTCCCGTTTTGTTCACTTCAAAAGATAGCACGACTTACGGTCCCGGCCATCACACGGTATTTAACGAAAAAGGGCAGGATTATATTCTTTATCACAGGATCTATCCTCAAAAAGAGAAATATGTATTACGCCAGTTGTGTATTGACAGCCTGAACTTTGATAAGGATCAAAACATTAAAGTTATACAACCAAAAGGTGTAGCACGGTTTGCAAAAAGGTAGAAGTGCTTCTTTTGGCTCTCTTAGAATGTAGATATCCGGCCAGGGATATTTACATTCTGGCATTTCAACTTCGGTAGTAAGAATAAGGCTTAAGTCTTTGAAAAGCCTCTTTTTTTACTCTTATTTTTTCCCTGAGACTTCTTCGTTAACACAGCTTTTTTAGGAAGTGCCGCTACTGAGATAAATTCAGACTTAGTATAGCTTTTTACCGAAAGCTGATAGGGATGATCAGCGAAGGGAATATCAACACCTATTGTTTCTTTGATGTCCTTTAGGAATTGCAATTCCTCAGGTTCACAGAAGGATAATGCCGCACCCTCAGTTCCGGCTCTTCCTGTTCTGCCTATCCGGTGAACATACGTCTCAGGTTGAATGGGGAGTTCATAGTTTATTACATGTTTTAGTTCTTCGATATCAATACCTCTAGCTGCTACATCTGTGGCAACCAACACCCTGACTGACCCGTCTTTGAAGTTCTCCAGGGCCCGCTGCCGCGACTCCTGGCTTTTGCTGCCGTGAATAGTGGCTACCTTTATTTTCGCTTTCTCTAATGCCTTAGCAAGTTCATCTGCACTTGTTTTTGTGCGGGTAAATACCAGCACGTTTTTAATGCCTTTGTTCTTCAGAACATGATTTAGTAATGCAGGTTTATCTTTCTTTTCGACAAAGTAGACCGACTGATTAATATTTTCAATCACATATGATCCTGCATTTACTTCTACTGTTTCCGGTTCATTTAGAACTACTGATGCGAGATCCTTAACTGCGGAAGAGATAGTAGCAGAAAAAAGTAAGGTTTGTCTGGATTGTGGTATTACCTTTAAGATACTTGTCAAGTCTTCCCGAAAACCCATATCCAACATTCGATCCGCTTCATCCAACACCAGGATCTCAATGTCAGTTAAGGTTAAGTAGCCCTGTTTATGAAGATCCAGAAGTCGTCCAGGAGTTGCAATGAGGATATTAATTCCAGAGCGGAGAATTTCTATCTGATCTTCAATAGGAACTCCTCCATATACCACCGCATGGCTTAAACTGCTGAATTGGCCATAATTTGAAAAGCTTTCACCTATCTGGAGAGCCAGCTCACGCGTTGGACATAACACCAGAGCTCCTGGCTTATTGTCGTCTATTTCTGTTACTTTCTTATTTACCAGCAAGTGTAAGACTGGCAAGGCAAAGGCTGCCGTTTTTCCCGTTCCCGTTTGTGCACACCCTATCAAATCTCTTTTCCTGAGAATGAGAGGTATTGCAGCCTGTTGAATAGCTGTTGGACTTTTATAGCCTTCTTCCTTCAAGGCTTTAATTATACAGGGACTGAGATTCAGATCTTCAAAGGAAGTATCGACCATAGCAACGTTTTTAGTAGGTTCCGATAAAGTTTAAGAATTTACTGTAGATCATAAACCTTTCCACTTTAAATACAAAAGTAGCGTTCTGAACTGAATCTTGTCTCTCTTTAAAAAAATAGAAACTCCTGAAAGCGGCAATAGCCGGACGAGGCCGGCTAATGTCAGATATGAAAACTAAAACTAGAGGTCGTACTTGTCTTTTTCGTAACTCCAGCCAACTTTTAGCCCGATCACAAACAATGCTAGTCCTACTGTACCGAAAGCAAAGATAGTGTCTCCGATCACTCTTAACCATCTAAGCGTGTTCATTAATGGTTGCTGCATAAATTCGGCAGATCGGGCATACCACATTCCATGGTTAACGCTTGCCACTGTTTGCAACATACCAATAGGTAAGACACTTATTAATACCATTAACAGAAGTCCGATATTGATAGACCAGAAAGAGAACCCGATCAGTTTATCCTTCCATACGTTTTGTCTGTATAATCCTTTCAATACAAAAAGCATCAAGCCAATTCCAAGGATTCCGTATACACCGAACAAAGCGGTATGGCCATGCACAGGGGTTGTGTTCAATCCTTGCATGTAGTAAAGTGCAATTGGAGGATTGATGATAAAGCCGAAGATACCTGCACCCAGGAAGTTCCAGAATGCAACAGCCACAAGACAATAGATCGGCCATTTATAGGCCTGCACCCAGGGTTTTAACTTACTGATCTGGTAATTATGCCAGGCTTCTGTACCTATGATAACCAATGGAACTACTTCCAGGGCACTGAATGTGGATCCTAAAGCGAGAACTGCCGTAGGTGTTCCTGAAAAGTATAAATGATGGAATGTTCCAATTATACCTCCTGAAAGAAATATGATCGTAGAGAAGAGCACATTCAAGGTAGCCGACTTTTCATTCAGAAGTTTCATACGGGTAAACAGGAAGGCTGCTACTACTGTTGCAAAAACTTCAAAGAAGCCTTCAACCCACAGATGAACCACCCACCAGCGCCAGTATTCCGCTATTGCCAGATTAGTTCTTCTTCCCCACATTAAGCCCGCTCCATAGAACATGGCAATAGCTACAGAGGAAATAATAAACATAATAAGAAGATGCCTGCTGGAGGATTTTTGGGTGAGTGCCGGCCATAGAGCCCGAACCATTAAACCCAGCCAAAGGAATAATCCTATCAGTAGGAAGATCTGCCAGAACCTGCCAAGATCGACATACTCGTATCCCTGGTGCCCAAACCAAAAGTTTTCTATAAAGCCAAGCCTTTGCATTATTGCGTACCACTGCCCGATCATAGAACCGGCCACAATTATCAGCAAAGCGATGAATAGAAAATTAACACCTGCTTTCTGAAATTTGGGCTCGTAACCTGAAACCGCAGGAGCAATATATAATCCTGTTGCAAGCCAGGAAGTAGCGATCCAAAAGATAGCTATTTGTATATGCCATGTTCTGCTGAGTGAATAGGGGAGAACTTTATCCAATGGAATTCCATAGAAGGCGCTACCTTCAACACCAAAGTGAGCAGTGACAACTCCCATTATCACCTGGACAAGGATTAAGGCCGTAACGATCCAGAAATATTTCAGTGTGGCCTTCATGGAAGGGGTTGCATTGATGTTCAATAACGGGTCTTCTCCCGGGATTTCATCAGAAACCTCTTCTTCGTGGTTTTTAGCATTATAAAAAACTAACAGCCCAATACCCAGCAGAAGCATAATAACACTGAAGCCTGTCCAAAGCATTAAATCTCCCGTGGCTGTATTTCCTACTAAAGGTTCAGAAGGCCAGTTATGGGTGTAAGACACATCTTCTTTAGGTCGATTCGTTACACATGCCCAACTCGCCCAGAAGAAAAATGTATTGATCTTTCTAAGACGTTCCGGATCTTTAATAGAGTTCTGAGGAATTGCATATGCCTCTCTTAGTTTATTAAACTTTGGATCATCGGAAAATAAGGAGGAGTAATACTTCTGGAGGTAGACGAAAGCCTGTGCCCTTACCGGGGAAAGTTCCAGCGTACTGCTCTCTTCATTAAAGGAATTTTTCCTGATCTCTTTTTGAAGGCGAGACCGCAGCTGTGCTTTTTTCTCGTCATCCAGTTGTTCGTACGCTTTTCCGAAATCCTTCTGTGACCAGACATTAAGAATGAACACCGCCTCGCGATGAATCCAGTCGGCAGTCCAGTCCGGTGCTACATATGCACCATGTCCCCATATAGAGCCAACTTCCTGACCTCCGATACTCTGCCATACATTTTGTCCGTCCTGAATATCTTCTCCTGTGAAAAGAGTGGTATTGCCTGATATAATTTTCTCAGGTATTGGGGGAGCTTTCTGGTAGATTTTGATTCCGTAATAGCCAAGGGTGGCAAAAGATAGTCCCACTACAAGTGAAAAAAGCAGCCAGAGTTTTCGTGTACTTTTCATATTGTTTGTATTGTGTTATTGGCTGATAAACCTATGGTTATCGAACATAACAAAGGTAGGGTATTCGTTTAATAAAAGACAAATTTATCTTTTATTATTTTACTGCTTTAGTTGCGGTTAAGGATGATAGGGAAGCTGTAAGTTCAGGGAATGGCTGCGTACTTCTCAGAGGGTGTTAGGTGGCTAGAAGTAAAGCTTTGGAACAACATCATTCATTTTCACGTGGGTGATCATGGCCTGGGTAAGATTCCGTTTAAATTCTTCCCGGTGCATATTGATCAAATTGAATTGGCTGAACCAGGTGTTACCCCAGCCTGAATCATGCAAGGTAAAACCGCTTTCTTTCAATTTTAACAACAAGTGATAGTAGGCCACCTTGCTTGCGTTGTCAACAAAATGGAAAAGGGTTATATCTCCGAAATAGCCATTAATAGCAAAGCCAATAACGCCGCCAACTAACTCTCCGTTCTGATATGTCTCAATACTGTGAGCAATACCCATATCATGTAACTGCATTGCGGCCTCAATAAATGCGGGTGTCAACCAAGTCCGTTTTGTTCTCTTTCTGGGCTTGGCACAACTTTCAATCGTTTTCTTAAAGTCTGTATTTATCTTTACTATAAATCTCTTTTCATCGGTCAAGCTCTGATTCTTCTTCAGCACTCGCATCAAATCTCCTCTTGCCCTGAAATCTTCAATAGGAACAATACCGCGGTATTCCGGATCATGCCATTCAACAAATTGCCCATTGGACATATTCGGAAGGGGTATGAGACCCTGGAAGTAACCCCTGAGTAAAATGCTGTAAGCATTCATCTCAAAGTTACTGTAGGTCCACAATAAGGCTTTGTGCCTGCCTCCTGAAACCTTCGATAAGGCTGAAAAAAGAGAGTCCTGTGTCCGTTTTTTAATCGATGCTCTTACCTTATCCGGGATCAGATCTGCTACCTTTTCAACTAATGGATTCATAGGAATGATTTTAGTTGAAGATAGGAAGAAGGATTCAACCCGCTATTAGAAAAACCAAATTGTATACTTGCGTAACAGTTTGTGCTAATGCTTTCACATTCCGTCAGGCTTCCATTACCAGATCTGGCCCTTTCATATCCTACTTATCGGCTGCCACATGATAGTGTGGGTCCTCCAATATATTCACATCGATAACCGATGAAGCATTCTTTAGCAAAAGGCGGCAATCTTCGCTTAAATGCTTCAAATGTAATTTCTTGCCCTCCTTTTGATACCGTCCGGTCAATTTATTCAAGGCCTCAATGCCCGACATGTCTGCCACCCGGCTATCCTTAAAATCGATGATAACTTCCACGGGGTCATTTTCTACATCAAACTTTTCAATGAAATTAGCTACAGAACCGAAAAATAGAGGTCCGTAAATTTCATAGTGCTTAACCCCTGTAGTGTCTACGTATTTTCTTGCCCTTATCCGGGTAGCACTATCCCATGCAAAAACAAGGGCGGAAATAATAACACCGATAAGAACAGCAAGAGCAAGGTTATGAAGCCAAATGGTGATTGCTGTAACTGCTATCATCACAATTACATCCTGTTTTGGCATTTTATTAATGATCCTGAAGCTAAGCCACTCAAAGGTGCCAATAGCCACCATGATCATGACCCCTGTTAGAGCTGCCATTGGAACCCTTTCGATGACAGGCGCGCCAAATAGAATGATCAACAAGATAGTGAGAGAGGCGATGATACCGGCAAGTCGCGCACGTGAACCTGCAGAAAGATTAACCAGGGTTTGTGCAATCATGGGACATCCGCCCATCCCAAAGAAGAATCCGTTCAAAATATTTGCTCCACCTTGCGCAATGCACTCTCTGTTTGTGTTTCCTCTACTGGAGGTAATTTCGTCAACAAGGTTAAGGGTTAAAAGCCCTTCGGTTAATCCTACACCTGCCATAACCACAGCATAGGGGAAAATGAGTTTTAAGGTTTCTAAAGAAAGAGGAATATTTGGGATGTGAAAAGGAGGGAAACCGCCGCTTACTGATGCAATATCTTTTACGGTCCGGGTGTCAATATTGAAGCCAAGTACAACAAGAAAAATAACGATAATAGCTCCAAGGGAAGGTGGAATAGCCTTAGTGATCCTGGGTATAAAGATCACCAGAGCAATAGTGGCTGCTACCAGGCTCCCCATAATTATCAGAGGCTGTCCACTCATCCAGCTGACCTGTCCATCTACAACAATTTTAAACTGTTCGAATTGAGCTGTAAATATGATCACTGCAAGTCCGTTAACAAAACCATACATTACCGGTTGTGGTACCAGTCGAACAAATTTGCCCAGCTTAAATAATCCAACTAATATTTGAATCAGGCCAGCCAGGGCAACAGTGGCGAAAACATATTCGAGTCCATGCGATTTCATCAGAGCTATCAAGACCACTACTGTGGCTCCCGCCCCTCCTGATATTAATCCTGGTCGTCCCCCGAAAATGGAGGTGATAAGACCCATAATGAAAGCGGCATATAGCCCTACTAATGGGGGGAAGCCTGCAAGAATGGCAAATGAAAGGGATTCCGGCATCATTGTCATTGCAACGGTGAGACCGGCGAGAACTTCGTTTTTATAATTAACTTGTTTGGAAAAGTCAAAAAGACGTACGTAAGGTTTCATCCTCAAGTGTTAAATTGGAAATTTTGATGATTAAATTAGCTTTTGCAGTAGATGAATCAATCCGAAGGGATGGATCATTGCTCAAGGCGGTGATATTTGATTATTCAAAATAGCATTGATCATTGGTGCAAAGGTAGGGAAATGAAATTTGCGATCATTGGGATTCTAAAAATTAGCCTGGATGGATTTAAAACATAAAAAGAATCATACTGTAATAGGATAATTATGGCAATGGAAGAAGAACCATTAAAGAACGTGGTACACCTGGCTTTGAAAAAGTACAAAGTATTTAAGCAGAGCCGTATGAAATTTATACTACGCTCTATGATGGCTAGTATGTTCATCGGCTTCGGTGTAATAGTAGCCTTTAAAACCGGTAATTATTTTTACCTGACACATTCACCATTCGCTTATCCGATGGCTGCCTTTACTTTTGGTTCGGCCATTATTTTGATTGCCTATGGGGGAGGAGACCTATTTACAGGGAATACCTTTTATTTTACTTACGCGGCCCTACAAAAGGAACTTTCATGGAAGACAGTTCTAAAGATGTGGGCTTTAAGTTACCTGGGCAACATTTTGCGAGCTTGCGTTTTTGCCTTACTGATCCTGGGAACGGGGCTTTATAAAGAAAGTACGGTGAATAGCTTTTTACTCAACCTGGTTAGTCACAAAATGCACATACCGACAGGAGAGCTGTTCTTTAGAGGGATATTATGCAATTGGCTGGTTTGTATGGCATTTTTTATTCCTATGGCGTTGAAGGGAGATGGGCCGAAGCTGTTTACAATGGTACTTTTTGTGTTTTGTTTCTTTATTTCCGGCTATGAGCATAGTGTAGCTAACATGTGTACTTTTGCAATTGCCCTTGTTCTAGATCATCCCGGGACTATTTCTGTAGATGGTGTAATTCATAATCTTATCCCGGTAACCCTTGGAAATATACTTGGAGGAACACTAATGATGGGAGCTTTCTATAATTACCTAAACAGGGAAGAAGTCTGATCTTTAAGACATAAAAAAGCCCCGAGCTATGAGAGCGTCAGGGCAATCCCTTTTCCACTACTGAAAAGGCGGCAACAAATGTTCCACCTTTTAGTAATGGGGAGCAAATTAGTAGATAAAACTGGAATAAATGTAATCTGAAAATCAGGATTGGGGTTTGCAGGTTAATTAAAGCACTGAAAGGCTAAATACTTGTAGGACCGTTTTAAGCAATCCTTTCAAAGAAGGCTCTTAAAAAATTAGTAACACCGTAGCAAATTAGCCCGAGGGCAATCATAACCAGAATATAAGATCCGAAAGGACCATGTTGGATGAAACTGAGTGCTTCTCCGGTATCTCCTGCTTCTGAAGGATTCCGGTGGGAAGCTGCCTTGACAAATAGAAAAGCAATAATTAGCCAAACTATTCCTCTGGAAATATATCCTACTTTCCCTGCTCTTAACAGGGTAGCCGCCGCCCTGGAATCGAGCGACTGAAGGTCTATGTGCTTTCGGTGCTTTTCTTTAATACCGTACCAGATTTGGTAAATCCCAATTCCTGCTAGTATCAAAGAGGCAATGATCAGTAACCATGCTCCGCCTGGGGCACCCAGCAATTTCTGTGAGAGATCGGAGTAGGAATCCCCATCCGACTCTGCCCTCTGTTCAAAAAATGCTTTTGCAGCAAAAAATGCAATTGACAGGTATGTTAAACCACTGAAAAAATAAGTAAACCGTTGACCTATCCCTTTTGCCTTATTACCTTTATTAGAAAGATCTAAAAAACTTTGAAGGATACGCCAAACGCTATAACAGAGTAATCCAACTGAAATCAGAAGCAACGCTACTCTTCCAAAAGGTTGACTTAATAGATTCTGTATTACTCCAGTTCTATCACTATTCTTTGAAGAATGTCCATTAATATGGAAGGCTGCCATAATAGCAAAAGACCCAATGAGACAATATACAACACCTTTGGCAAAGAGCCCTGCCTTTGCAATTAATCGTATGTAGGGTGAATTTTTTTGTAAATACAAGTGCTTTCTAATTGTTACCCTTGTACAACTGTTCAGTATCTCTGCTTGTTTTGTAATGAAGTCTTAAAGTTTATGTATCCCTGATAGATCTTTTAGTCTTGTGTTATTTAGAAAAGGTCGGGGTAATCGCTGATAATTCCATCCGTTCCCATTTTTTTTAGCTCATCTATTTTTTCTCCCTCGTTAACTGTCCACGGAATTATTTTAATGTTTTTCTCATGAACTTCGGCTATAAGTTCCTTATTTACCAACGAGAACATTGGACTGTATACATCAGGTTTAAAGCTGAGTTTTTTTAAATTCGTATTAAAGTCGCCTGCCGCTACTAAGAATGAGGTTTTAACTTCAGGATAGTTGCGATGAATGATTTCTAAAGTGCGAGGATCAAACGATTGAATGATCACCCAAGGCGAAATGCGTTTTTGATTAATAACATTCATCAGAAGTTCTACGAATTTCTCAGGTTCAGGATGTAATTTGTTGTCCCCCTCCGGACTTATTTTTGTCTCTATATTATAAAATACCTGTTTCCGCTTATTGATTCTTATGTTTTCTTGTACAGAGTCAATCAAATCACCAAGTTTGGGAATGTATGTATTGATCTTTTTTTGTCTCGGGAACTTAAGATAAGCTTTCGAGCCTACATCAAACTTCCTGATCTCCTCATAGCTCATCTGAAACAATATCAGTTTTTCTGCCTCCTCCTTTCCAATCTCTTTCCCTGATCCTGATAGGCTGAACTGAGTATTTATCTTAGAATCGTGACTAACAATCACTTCACCATCGGCAGTTATCTGGCAGTCCATCTCCAGAGTAGTGATGTTTCTGTCAAGAGCATCAATCATCGCAGGAATAGTATTTTCAGGAGCAAGTCCCCGTCCTCCGCGATGCGCCTCTCTACTAAACCCTGGCCATTCTACTTTTACGTCCAATGTTTCTACAGACTTGAATCCAACTACAATAAGGCCTGCAAGGAGAGCAGGGAAGATAATTTTAAACATCCTGCTAAATTTCGCCAGTAATATTAAGTAGAGTTTAACAGAAAGTTATTTCTTTAAACCGAAGAGGCCTGGTTTAGGTTTTAATAATTATAACAGGAAGAAGGGAATTTGAGAGATATAGATCTAATCTCAAAGTCTCTTCTTCCTGTAGCTGTTAAGAGGCCTGATTAAAGGGTTCCTGAATATTCGACCTTACTTAAATAAGCCTCCTAATCCACCTAAATCAACCCCTAAAGATCTGGACAATCCCTCAGGGGTGATACTTGAATCATTTGGGTCATTTGCTTTATGAGCAAACTTCTGTAGAATACCAGGCAAGGCAGCTGCAATTGCTCCAGTAGCAGCCGGAGGTAATCCTAATTTGCTTGCTAGTGCACCAACAACTCCACCTTGAATAGCATTTGTAACAGGGCTACCGGAGGTCATACTGTTAGACAGTTGTGAGAGAAGTCCTCCTATGCCACCCTGACTTGCTGCCTGTTGTTTTAGATTATGATCCAGCTGTGTTGCCACCTCATGATTTACTTCATCTTTTCTTTCTGCAGGGATAGCATTTGCCACCTGCGGATTTCCGCCTATCTGATCTTTTACAAGATCTAAAATCTGATCAAACATTGTTTTTCTATTCTTAGGTAAATGATCTGTTTTGGTATGTTCTTCAAAAATGGTTCCAATTATAATGCCTTAACAGATCGGATACTCAAAGAAACAACACCTTTGAAAAGGTGTTAAGCAAGAATAAATTTAACTATGAAAACATTGAGAAAAACCACTTTATTTTTTGCAGTGATGGGCTTTATGCTTGCGTCATGCGGAAAAGATCCAGTTAAAAAGCTGGCGAAAACATGGCAGGTAACCGATATTGAAACAGCAACAGAGCTACCTGACTCTATAAAGTCTCAAATGCTGTCCGGATCACAAATGGTATTTACCAAAGACGGACATTATACTTCCTCAGGGGGTATCGGCGCAGATCAGGGAACCTTCAGTCTGGATAAAGAGGGTAAAAATCTTTCCACAATTTCTCAGGCTGGTAAAAGTAACTCGGTTTATACGATTGAGAAATTGTCTGATGAGGAACTGGTATTAAAGAATAATGGTAATACAGTAAGCCTTACCGCTCAAAAATAATAACTATGGGACTATTTGATAATGTGAACAAAGCCGTTGCAAATCAGCAGCAGGTAAACGACTATAATGCCATTTTACAGAAAGCGGGACTGACTGTTCACGATCTGAAGGTGGCAAACGTAAACGGGAATTTAACAGTTGCAGGAACTGTACCTGATATGGCTACAGCTGAAAAGGTTGTGGCCACCTTGAAGACCCAGCAAGGAGTTACACAAATCACCAATCTATTAGAGATGGAGGATCTTACTGCGAAGAACATTAAAATGAAAGTTGTAACAAAAGAGTCAAACCTTAACATCAGGAAAGGACCAGGTACCGAGTATGAAATTATTGGAAAGGCCGCTCACAATTCCTCTGTACAACTAATCAAACGAATGTATAATGATTGGTATTATGTAAAGACCGATGCAGGAGTAGAGGGTTTCTGCGCAAAGAATTATTTAGAACAAGTTTAACATTAGAAGACCTGCCCCATAATCTTTGTGGCAGGTCTTTTATATCCCTAGAACCGATCTTTTCATTAATTAGAAAGGATGGTAAACTCTGTCCTCCTGTTCTTTTGATGCTCTTCTTCTGTACAGGTTGCAGTGTTCCCACATTTGTTAATCAGCTTTGTTTCCCCATAGCCTTTGGCAATCATACGCTCCTTAGCAATTCCCCTGCTTATTAGATAATTCACGGCGGATTGAGCCCTACGTTGCGAAAGGCTAAGATTGTAAGCATCTTTACCCCTGCTATCGGTGTGAGAGGAGAGTTCTATTTTTAACTTCGGATTCTCACGCATTAGCAGTTCAAGTCCGTTCAGGATTAAAGCAGCATCAGATCTAATGTTGTCTTTTCCCAAGTCATAAAAAATATTGTCAAGTTGAATGGTTTTCCCTTTCTCTAAAGGATCCAGGTTCATGGTAAACTCTAAGGTATCTGAAACCTTGATTTCGTTTGTAGTAAAGGACAAAGAATCCGGAAGGAATCCGGGCTTTCTTGCTTTTAGTGCATACTTTGAATCTTTGTTTAATTCAAAATAGAACCCTCCTTTAACATTACTGCTTTTTTTGTCTGCTATCTTTTTATTTTCAGAGTACAGTGTGATTGAAGCATCGGAAACCGAGCTTTTATACTTCTTGTTCATCACTGTTCCTTTTACAGCAAGGATAATTTTAACAGGAGTTGTATAGGAAAAAGAGTAAATGTCATCAGCACCTATTCCTCCTGCACGGTTTGAGGAAAGGTATCCCGTACTGCCAGTTTTATTACTGATCTCCACGAAGCTAAAGTCGTCGGCTGATGAGTTTATTGGGTATTTAAGATTTTGTGCTTCAGACCATTTGTTTGCTGACCCTGTGCTGCTGAAAATATCAAGGCCACCCATCCCTGCCCTTGTATCACTGGAAAAAAATAAGGTGCCATTTTCCTTCATGACAGGGAATAACTCATTTCCTTCTGTATTAATATTAGGCCCACAATTCTGTGGATCAGACCAGGAACCATCCCTGCCCTTAACAGTGTACCAAACATCTGTACCTCCTAAACCTCCTGGCATATCAGAGACAAAGTAGAGAATGTTTTCATCCGGACTTAAGGCAGGATGTCCTACTGACCAAGCTTTTACATTGTTGTACTTGAATGGCGTTCCTTTCCAGCTTCCGTAAGCATCCTTTGAATAAATATAGATCTCCAGCACCTTCGAGTGGAATTTTTCAGAACTCTGCCTTTGCAGTAATGCTTCCGACCCTGAATTAGTTTTGGTGACAAACAATGTGTTTCCGTTTTTATCAGCACAAAAAGGTCCAATATGTAAAGTCCCCTTATTAAAACTTGCTGCAGCAATGCCAGGAGCGGAGATCATTCCATCTTTTTTAGCCGCTGCAAAGATCCTGCTATAACTGTTTCCTGTCCAGCCATACTTATCTGTATACTTTTCCTCGGGCTCAGCCACAAAGTAAACAGAGTCTTTAATAATGGTAACACTATAATTGGAAAGAGAAGAATTCAGTATTTTCTCATTTTGCAGGATATGAGTGGTTGGAGAAGCTAGCCATTTTAACGCAGAATCACATCCAGCCCGTTCGATTTTTGCAGATTTTCCTGATGCTACTTCGTAAGCATTAAAAGCCCCTTTCGCTTCTTTGTATTTTCCGTTTAATTTTAAAACGCGAGCATAAGCTAAAAGATCAGCAATGGTCCTCTTTCTATCGTCGATCACCTGCCCATACCACTTACCAGCCTCGTCATACCTCTTCATCTTAAGATAGGAATTAGCAAGATTTTGCATCACCGTCAGGTCAGCATCCTTCTTTGCTATCTTCTCATAGAGGACAACGGCTTTGGCGTATTCGTATTTATTATAAAGTAAATCAGCTTTCTCTCGTATTCCTTGTTGCTCCTGAGCATAAAGGTTTGTTCCAAAAAATACGGAGAAAAGAAGACCTATCATTTTCTTTTTCATACAAAAGCTGCTCTTCATTTAATTGCTTCTTGTGTTTTAAATTTTGGTTCTGATTAAAAAAACCTTGGACTTAGAATACGGTAGGCTTTAGGCGGAATAGTTAGTCCCAGTGTAATTTCATGAGACCCGCTTTCTATCTCCCGAAGGCTGCTAGTGGAGTAATCGTAGGAATAGCCAAGACGTAAGTTGTTATTGATGTAGAACTGGGCTATTCCCGAAATAGAGTTTACACTGGTGATACCCTGGCCCTCCTGGTAGTCTTTTTTCCAAAGCTTTGCTCCTGTTCTATAACCAGCGCCAATCCAGAAACGATCGTTGAAAATAAGCATAGCATTCAAATCGACACTAGAGGGGCCTTTAAAATCTTCCTTATACAAGATGCTTGGACGCAACTTGATTTGATTTTCCAGATTAAATAATAGGCCGGATATCAAATATAAGTGACGCATATGCTTCACGGGTTGGATCGTATTTGGATCACTTGTTGCAGAAACATTAGAAGCGCTGCTAAGAGCATCCATTAAGGATAAGCCCATATAGAATTTTGGAGAATAGTAGTAGGCACCGAAACGGATATCAGGAACAATATCAGTAGTTCCTCCTTTCGGTAGATATTGGTCAGAACCGTTTATTGCACTTAATTTAGAGGGATCAACTGAGTTTTGCGTAACTCCGGCACCAAGTCCAAAGGATAATCTTTTGGTATCATCACTATTAAGCTGAAGGCGATATGCATAATTAAGGTATGCCGAATTGGACAACTGAGGACCTAGTTTATCTGCTGCCAGCTGTAAACCTAATCCCATTCTCTTCTTCTCGGGATCCAGGATCCCATCAATTGAAACCTGACCAGTTTGCGGAGCATCTTTTATCCCTGACCATTGCTTACGCAGTGCCATTTGAGCAAACCATTCTTCTTTGTAGCCCGCATAAGCAGGGTTTACACTTAAAGAGTTAAAGATGTACTGCGTGAACTGTACGTTTTGTTGAGCCAGGGCAGGGGCTATTCCTGAAATAAGCAGGAGTAGTCCCATTAATAATTTGCCGCTGTTAAATTTTGCCATTCTAGTGGTATAAAAAGTTTTCATTTCAGATGTTACCGTTGTATTAATACCCATCCTTTTCTCGTTTCCTGTTTGCCCGTTTTGTTAAGCTTAAGGATGAAGAAATACGTGCCTGCATTCAAACCCGTCCCGTCCCAGGTATTTTTATATTTACTATCCCGATAAACCTCATTACCCCATCTATTAAAAATGGTGAGGTCGGCACTATCATAGTTCTCAAGTCCAACAATTTCAAAAGTGTCATTCATCCCATCTCCATTAGGAGTAAACACATTTGATACGCTAACTCCATTGATGGTTACCTCAATTTCCTGAGTTGCCCCATTTGCGTCTTTTACGCTTACATGATAAGTGCCGGCAAGGAGATTTTCAAAAGATTCAGAGGCCTGATAGTTGCCGTTAGCAAGCTTAAAGGTGTAGGGACCAACTCCGCCTTCAGCCTTTACTTTAATGGTACCGGCATTTGTTTCACCTAGCATCACATCTCGCTTAGAAACCAGTATTAATGTTAGTGCTGCTGGTTGCTCAATAGTAAAGGTTACGGTAGCGCTGATGCCATTAGCATCTTTCACTGTACCTGTGTAGGTTTTCGCCCTTAGGTTATTGAACACTGCAGATTGCTGGAAGGATCCTGCATCGAGCTTATACTCATACGGTGCGGTTCCTCCGGCTGCAACCAGTGTTACCGATCCCGTTGCTGTATTGTAAATATTTACGTTAGCTTTTGTTGAAACAGCTAAGCTTAAACCTGTAGAAGGCTGATTAATAGTTACCGTAGTAGTGCTGATAACGCCATTGGCATCTTTGATAGTTACAGTATATGCACCGGCTGTAAGACCAGAGAAGCTTCCGCTTGCCTGATAAGCTCCATTACCGAGTTTGTATTCGTAAGGACCAGTACCACCAGACCCGGAAACGGTTACTGCACCTGTAGAAGCACCGAATGTAGTTACATCAGTTTTGTTAACTAGGTTAACTGAAAGGGCTGCAGAAGGCTGTGCAATAGTTATAGTAGTGGTAGCCGTAATACCGTTGTTATCTTTGATAGTTACAGGATACGTTCCGGCAGCAAGACCAGAGAAGCTTCCGTTTGTTTGGTAAGCTCCATTACCCAATTTGTACTGATAAGGACCAGTACCACCAGACCCGGCAACGGTTACTGCACCTGTAGAAGCACCGAATGTAGTTACATCAGTTTTCGTTACTAGGTTAACTGAAAGGGCTGCAGAAGGCTGAGCGATAGTGACAGAAGTAGTGGCCGTAATACCGTTAGCATCTTTGATTGTAACAGTATAAGTACCGGCTGCAAGACCAGAGAAGCTTCCGTTTGACTGGTAAGCTCCATTACTCAGTTTGTACTCGTAAGGACCAGTACCACCCGCACCAGATACAGTTACCGCACCAGTAGAAGCACCGAAAGTGATTATATCTGTTTTGTTAACCACGTTTACTGCAAGAATCGCAGACGGCTGAGCGATAGTGACAGAGGCAGTGGTGGTTACGCCATTTTTATCAGTAATAGTAAGTGTGTATGTTCCAGCAGCAAGACCATTAAGGTCCTGTGTAGTAGCACCATTATTCCATGCATAAGTATAAGGCCCAGTTCCACCAGTCACAGTAATGTCAATAGCTCCAGTTGAAGCACCTGTAACCGTAACATCGGTTTTAGAAGTTACTACTGCAGCAAGTAGAGCAGAAGGCTCATTAATAGTAACGGTAGCAGTTTCTGTTATTCCGTTTTTATCAGTAACCGTCAGGGTATAAGTACCAACAGCAAGACCAGTAAGATCTTCTGTAGTGGCACCGTTGCTCCAAGAATAAGTGTAAGGGGCAGTTCCACCACTTACAGTGATATTAATTGCTCCAGTTGATGCACCTTTAACGGTTATATCAGTTTTAGAAGTGACTACTGCTGCAAGTAAAGCAGAAGGCTCAGTGATAGTTGCTGAAGCAGTTGTAGTTATTCCGTTTTTATCAGTAACAGTAACTGAGTAAGTACCAGCTGCAAGACCGGTAAGATCTTCTGTAGTAGCACCATTACTCCATGCATAAGAATAAGGAGAAGTACCACCAGATACAGAGATATCAATAGCCCCGGTTGAAGCACCTTTAACAGTGACATCCGTTTTAGAAGTTACTACAGCGGCTAATAGAGCGGAAGGCTCAGTGATAGTAGCCGAAGCTGTAGTGGTTATACCATTTTTATCAGTAACGGTTAGTGTATACGTACCTGCAGCAAGACCGGTAAGATTTTCTGTAGTAGCACCATTGCTCCATGCAAAAGTATAAGGCCCAGTTCCACCGCTAATAGTGATATCAATAGCCCCTGTTGATGCACCTTTAACGGTAACATCAGTTTTAGAGGTTACTACTACTGCAAGTAAAGCAGA
>NZ_JAFEWE010000030.1 GCF_017355785.1 Desertivirga arenae | reverse complement strand
GTAAGCGCCTGACCAACCCCATCTTTACTTTCACCTAAATCTACTATTTCTTTGCAGGATGAAGAAAGTAGCACAAATGCGCCAGGCGGTGCAGCAGTGGAAAGAAAGTGGATTGACCCAAAAAGCTTATTGCGAAAAGATTGGAGTAAAGCGAACTACTTTTGCTAGTTGGGTGGCACGCAGCAGAGAAAATGCAGTTGCGGGCTTCATTGCACTAAAGCCACAGGTTAAACCAATATCAGAAAGCATTGAAGTAATCTATCCTAACGGAGTACGCCTTAAGATCAGTGCTTCCCATATTCCGATTCTTTCTGAATTGATCCGTCTGGCTTAATGTTTAGCCTGAATTCCTCTCATCGTTATTTCCTTTATCAGGGATACTGCGACATGCGTAAATCATTTGACGGTTTGTGCGGTCTGGTGGTTTCTGAACTGAACAGAAATGCTACCAGCGGAGATGTATTCGTTTTTTTAAACCGCCAGCGGACTCATATCAAGCTATTGCATTGGGAGCACGGAGGTTTTGTATTATACTACAAACGCCTGGAACAAGGTAGTTTTCCCTTACCTAAAAGACAGGTGTTAAGCTGGGCAGACCTGGTGTTAATGATTGAAGGGATACAGGTGCAAAAGAGCAGACAATTGCGCCGTTATCAGATATAAAAGTGCCTTTTTTCTTGTTTAAAAGCGGTTTTTTGAGTAATTTCATGCCATGGATACGGCACTGGAAAACCTCTCAAAAGAGCAATTAATTGCTATTATCCATGCTCGTGAGGAAGAAAACGCTCACTTAAAACATCAGGTTGATCTTCTTAAACGCCTTCAATTCGGACAGAAGCGCGAACGCTTTGAAGGCGATCCGGCTCAAGGTGTTTTACCATTTGAAACTCCAGCCGAGGAAGAAGTACAGCAGCAAGAGGAAATCAAAGAACAGATCAGCTATACCCGTAAAAAGCAATCCGCTCATAAAGGTCGTGCAGCTTTACCCGCGCATCTTCCGGTGGAAGAAGTTGAGATCTACCCAGAGGGAGACCTAACCGAAATGGTATGTATCGGCAAAGAAGTAACTGAAGAACTGGAGTGTGAGCCTGCACGTTTCTTTATCCGCCGTTATATCCGCTATAAGTATGCAGCTAAAAACGGAGAGAGCGTTAAGACCGGAGAGCTTCCCGAACGAGTGATTGACAAAGGTATTCCGGGAGCAGCTTTACTCTCGATGATCCTAACCGATAAATACATGGATCACCTCCCATTGTACCGGCAGAAACAACGGTTTGCAAGGGAGAATATTCCCATTGCCTCTTCTACTATCGAAGGATGGGTAAAACAAGCTCTGGAAAGACTCGATCCTCTTTACCAGCAGCTCAGGTTTGATATCAAAGCCAAGGGTTATTTACAGGTAGATGAGACTAGCATTAAGGTACTGGAAAGTGATAAGAAAGGTGCTGCCCATATGGGCTGGTACTGGGTGTATCATTCTCCTTTAGACGGAATGGTATTGATGGACTATCAACCCACTCGTAGTGCTGTAGCTACCAAAGATATGCTAGCTCATTTTAGAGGCTACTTGCAAAGTGATGGTTATGGGGTGTACGAAAAGATAGGTCAGCGTACAGAAGTAACACCAGTAGCCTGTTGGGCACATGCCCGAAGAGAGTTTGAACGTGCTTTGGATAATGATAAGATTAGGGCAACTAAAGCTCTGTCCCTCATCCAGCAGCTATATGTAGTAGAACGTAAAGCAAAAGAAGAACAGCTTGATGCAGCCCAGATCAAACAGAGGCGCTTGGACGACTCCCTTCCGGTACTTAATGAACTGGGTAAATGGATCTTTGCTGAAGTGAAAAACACTTTGCCTAAAAGCCAGATCGGAAAAGCAATGCGATATGCGATGGAGCGTTGGGATAAGTTAAGCGTGTATCTGCAGGACGGCAGTCTTCATATCGATAACAATGCCATTGAAAATGCTATCCGTCCAATTGCTTTAGGCCGCAAAAACTATCTTTTTGCAGGAAGTCATGATGCTGCTACCCGTGCAGGAATGCTCTATTCCTTTTTTGCAATCTGCAAGAAGCATGAGGTGAACCCTTACCAGTGGTTAAAATACGCCTTGGAGAATATCATGACGATCAACCATAAGAATATCAGAGATCTCTATCCACAAAACTTTAAGAAATTAGTGGAGCTTTAAAAGACGTGCTTGGTCGGGCGAATAC
>NZ_JAFEWE010000029.1 GCF_017355785.1 Desertivirga arenae | reverse complement strand
TTGTTGGAACCTTAAAGATCTTTCCTGCACCGGCTACAATCCCTGTATTTTGGCGAAGTACATTTATGTCAATGCTTTTTGTAGCGAATGCCATCTGACTTTCATGATCGATCATTACTAATGCATGGTCTGTTGGACTTAAAAGATTGGCTGCCGGCTTCTGAGCATAGGCTGCTACCGATACTACTGTGGAGATGAATGCTGCTGCGATGGATTTGATTAGCGTTTTCATAATTTCTTGTTTTTTTATGTGTTTGTGTTTGATTGTTTCGACATTTCAAAGATGCAGCAAAGGGCAGGGGAGGGAAATGACCTGAGGTAAGAAAGAGGCTTGACCGGGGTTAAGAATAAGGCTTGATGTAGGTTAAGGGATTGAAGCAACGCACAAAAAAAGCCCAGCTTGAATGACAAACTGAGCATAGTGGTGCATTAGGACGAGTTATTGTAACTACTATAGAGGAGAAAAAGAAAAGTTAAAATGCCAAAAAAGACAAGCCATACAAGTTGTGCGGAAAGATGATCTTTTCAAATCATTTTTCGCTAACTGTACGGCTTGTCGGATAAGATATTCTTATTTCTGCTTTTTTACTTTACCACGGTAGCTTCGAGCTCTACCGTCAATGTGGCAAATAGCCCTTTAACTTCAAGCAATGTGGTTGCCTGCTGAATACCGTGTTTTGCTAAGAACGGTACATATACATCCATACAAGTAGTGAAAAATTCATTAGTGTTTGTTGTATACACATTTAGACGAACAATATTTTTGCACTCATAGCCTGATTCAGTTATAAGTTGTTCCAGGTTTGTGATAGTTTGGATCAGCTGGCTTCTCATGTCGGCAGAACTTGGCACTCCATTTTCGTCAATGGCAACCTGTCCTGAGCAGTAAAGTGTTCCTTCTGATTGCTTTACTTCTACAGCTTGTACTGAATTTGTGTTTTTACCCCAGGCCCAAGGGTCAATTGATCTTTTTTGCATTTTTTGAACTGTTTAAATTTACAATGCAAAGATGAGCTGGGGTTGTGACAGCCTTATGTCAGGGGGCAAATCGGGATTAGTAAAATTTATCGAAATATTCTTGTAAGGTCATTTTATGTTGCTCAAATTTCTCTGTTAGAACTTGCATTTTGGTAATTCTATCTAATCGGAAATACCTGAATTCTTTCCGCAACCGGCACCAGGCAATTAGTAACCAGTTATCTGTGGTGCTAATGATAGCAAATGGCTCAATAGTCCTTTTGGTCGTTTTTTCGCCTTCGTTGGTATATTCTATTTCTACTAAGTAAAAGTTAGTTAAAGCATTTTGCAGTTCAGACATTATGTTGCTGTTCCTTTCTCTATTAATGTTTTGCTCGAAACGTGTTCTGTCTGCTAACAAATTAGCTTTATCTTTTTCCCTTGGTCTTAATACTGCTTTTATCTTGTCAATTGCATCAATATAGTCCTTAATAAATGAGGTGTCTTTATTTTTTAAAACCAGTTGTTCGGCCAGGATCAAGGCGTTAGCTTGTTTTTCTGTAAACATCACTGGTGGAATTTTGTACCCTTCCATTAATGTATAGCCTTTCCCATCCTCAGTTATGATTGGAACACCAGCTTGTTCGAGAGCTCTTATGTCCCGATAGATCGTTCTGATACTTACATTGAATTTCTCTGAAAGAGCCGTAGCCGTTAAAAGCCGTTTGGTTTGCAGCTGAGTTAAAATTGCCGTCAGGCGTGAAATCCGTTTCGTATCGTTGTCGTTCATGTTTTTCTGAAATTGATTTGTAATGCTTTGTGACACTAGGGTAAAGGGTCTGAGTTAGCATAGTCAAATTGGGAGCTAAAAATAAGGATAGAAGAATTTAAAGTTTAACCATTTGTGAATTCTTGATCAAAAGGTAATGATACCAGTATTTTCTGTTTTGATGAAGCAATATTAAGGGCTATTCCAGTGATCAGAAAATGGATGAAAGGGTTTGAAAGGCTTTGAAAGAAAATGAAAGAATTTGAAAGAAAAGGTGTTAAAAAAAGGGCTCGGCTTTGCCTGTTTTTCGTCTTTTCTTTTACTATTTGTTAAGACTGATTCGGGACCGCTTTTATATTCGTTTTACTGTTCTTTTACTAGTCTTTTACAGTTCTTTTACTTCTCTTTTAATTAAGTCGGCCAAGACTCCCTTGAAAGTCGTCCAAGAGTCGGAGGGTTTCCGAAGCGGTCTTAGATACTTCCCGAAGCGGAGTAAAAGACTTGCCGAAGTGTCTAGTCCTAGTATAGCTTTACACTCGTCCTGGATTAATTTGACATCGTCCTGAATAGGACTTAACATATCCTGATTAAGGATTACATTTTATTTAGCTCGAATATAGCAATTGTTCTTGCTGAA
>NZ_JAFEWE010000028.1 GCF_017355785.1 Desertivirga arenae | reverse complement strand
ATATCTCTGTATCTGGTGGTACTTCTCCTTATTCTTATGCATGGAGTAATGGTGCTACTACAGAAGATCTTACCGGTCTTGCAGCTGGTACTTACTCAGTTACTGTTACTGATAAAAACGGAATAACCACTACAGCTTCGGCTACTATTACTGAGCCTTCCGCTTTACTTGCAGTAGTAGTAACCTCTAAAACCGATGTTACCGTTAAAGGTGCATCAACCGGGGCTATTGATATTACTGTATCAGGTGGTACTTCTCCTTATACTTATTCATGGAGCAATGGTGCTTCCTCTGAAGATCTTACTGGCCTTGCAGCTGGTACTTACACACTAACCGTTACTGATAAAAACGGAATAACTACAACAGCTTCTGCTACTATTACTGAGCCTTCCGCTCTGTTAGCGGCAGTAGTAACGAGCAAAACTAACGTTACGGTTACAGGTGCTTCAACCGGGGCTATTGATATCTCTGTATCTGGTGGTACTTCTCCTTATTCTTATGCATGGAGTAATGGTGCTACTACAGAAGATCTTACCGGTCTTGCAGCTGGTACTTACTCAGTTACTGTTACTGATAAAAACGGAATAACTACAACTGCTTCTGCAACTATCACTGAGCCTTCTGCTCTGTTAGCGGCTGTAGTAACTTCTAAAATTGATGTAACTGTTACAGGTGCTTCAACTGGAGCAATTGATATCTCTGTAAGCGGTGGTACTTCTCCTTATACTTATTCATGGAGTAATGGTGCTACTACAGAAAATCTTACCGGTCTTGCAGCTGGTACGTATACACTAACCGTTACTGATAAAAATGGTATAACCACTACAGCTTCGGCTACTATCACTGAGCCTTCTGCTTTACTTGCAGCAGTAGTAACTTCTAAAACCGATGTTACGGTTACAGGTGCTTCAACTGGAGCTATTGACATTACTGTGACTGGTGGAACTGGGCCTTATACTTATTCTTGGAGCAACGGTGCCACTACAGAAGATCTTACTGGTCTTGCTGTTGGTACTTATACCCTGACGGTTACTGATAAAAACGGAATAACAGAAACTGCTACCGTTACTATTAATGAGCCTTCTGCTCTACTTGCTGCAGTAGTAACTTCTAAAACCGATGTTACGGTTACAGGTGCTTCAACTGGAGCTATTGACATTACTGTATCTGGTGGTACTTCTCCTTATTCTTATGCATGGAGTAATGGTGCTACTACAGAAGATCTTACCGGTCTTGCAGCTGGTACTTACTCAGTTACTGTTACTGATAAAAACGGAATAACTACAACTGCTTCAGCTACTATTACTGAGCCTACTGCTTTACTTGCAGCAGTAGTATCCTCTAAAACTAATGTTCCGGTTACAGGTGCTTCAACCGGTGCTATTGATATCTCTGTATCTGGTGGTACTTCTCCTTATTCTTATGCATGGAGTAATGGTGCTACTACAGAAGATCTTACCGGTCTTGCAGCTGGTATTTACTCAGTTACTGTTACTGATAAAAACGGAATAACTACAACTGCTTCAGCAACTATCACTGAGCCTTCTGCTTTACTTGCAGCAGTAGTATCCTCTAAAACTGATGTTCCGGTTAAAGGTGCATCAACGGGAGCTATTGATATCACTGTAAGTGGTGGAACAGGGCCTTATACTTATTCATGGAACAATGGTGCTTCCTCTGAAGATCTTACCGGTCTTGCAGCTGGTACTTACTCAGTTACTGTTACTGATAAAAATGGTGTAACCACTACAGCTTCGGCTACTATTACTGAGCCTTCCGCTCTATTAGCCGCTGTAGTAACTTCTAAAACCGATGTTACCGTTAAAGGTGCATCAACCGGGGCTATTGATATCTCTGTATCTGGTGGTACTTCTCCTTATTCTTATGCATGGAGTAATGGTGCTACTACAGAAGATCTTACCGGTCTTGCAGCTGGTACGTATACACTAACCGTTACTGATAAAAATGGTGTAACCACCACAGCTTCTGCTACTATTACTGAGCCTTCCGCTCTGTTAGCGGCAGTAGTAACGAGCAAAACTAACGTTACGGTTACAGGTGCTTCAACCGGGGCTATTGATATCTCTGTATCTGGTGGTACTTCTCCTTATTCTTATGCATGGAGTAATGGTGCTACTACAGAAGATCTTACCGGTCTTGCTGCAGGTACGTATACACTAACCGTTACTGATAAAAATGGTGTAACCACTACAGCTTCGGCTACTATTACTGAGCCTTCCGCTCTATTAGCCGCTGTAGTAACTTCTAAAACCGATGTTACGGTTAAAGGTGCATCAACTGGGGCTATTGATATCTCTGTATCTGGTGGAACTGGGCCTTATACTTTTGCATGGAGTAATGGTGCTACTACAGAAGATCTTACCGGTCTTGCAGCTGGTACTTACACACTAACCGTTACTGATAAAAATGGTATAACCACTACAGCTTCGGCTACTATCACTGAGCCTTCCGCTCTATTAGCCGCTGTAGTAACTTCTAAAACGGATGTCTCTGTTAAAGGTGCTTCAACCGGGGCTATTGATATCTCTGTATCTGGTGGTACTTCTCCTTATTCTTATGCATGGAGTAATGGTGCTA
>NZ_JAFEWE010000027.1 GCF_017355785.1 Desertivirga arenae | reverse complement strand
TTCAGCAAGAACAATTGCTATATTCGAGCTAAATAAAATGTAATCCTTAATCAGGATATGTTAAGTCCTATTCAGGACGATGTCAAATTAATCCAGGACGAGTGTAAAGCTATACTAGGACTAGACAGCGAACAGTTTCTTCAGCTCTTGTTCAGTACTTCTTCAGTTCTTGTTCAGCTCAAACCCCGTTTCCTGCCTGTTTAGCTGAAGAAAGGGTAAACAAGGTATGAGCAAGAACTGAACAAGGGGGTTTGAAAATGGTAGACTGTCCAGTCTCTAAACAAACCCGTTCAGTGACAGACATCATTTTTCCCCGGCCCATTTCCACTAATTTAGCTTTTCAACCAAATCACTTTAATATGAATCTCATACCTGCCGTTATATAGACCCAATGGTAGATGTAGTTTATTGAATTAGTTAAATTTGTAAAGACCGAGGAGGAACTGGAGAGCAATCTTGACTGGTGGCTTTACTTGCTGAAGCATCTCAGCCAGATGAAGCAGTTCCCATCACTCCTTCGCACCTCTGTTTTCGAAAATTTGTTTCATTTAGCAGAATACAGTAAATTAAATAAGGAGGAAAAGAAAATGTACGATGCCAGTTTAAAAGCCCGTTGGGACAACCAGAATGTAATGGATTATGCCGTTGAACAAGGTTTAGAACAAGGTCTACAACAAGGTCTTCAACAAGGTTTGGAAAAGGGTTTACAACAAGGCAGAGCAGAAGGTCAGCATGAAAAAGCGGTTGAGATAGCGCTCCAAATGAAAAAAGAAGGCTTACCACCTACTACTATAGCCAAGTTCACTGGCCTCAAAATAGAGGAGATCGAGCTGTTGTAGTACTTTAATGCAGCACATTCACTCTTATATAAACCTCCTCGCCTCACTTGTTCAGGGCTTGTCATTCAGAAAATTTATCGTGACGAAACAAAAAAAGCCGGCAATCTTATCGATCAACCGGCTTACACCCTGGCTCATAGGGCATTACTAAATTACATTAATCATTATAATTCCAATTGAATAGCCAGAAGGAGCAATCTTCCTGCTAACACTATTTGAAATGGTTTTCGATACAAATATACCTCTACCGCGGAAAGCTCAAGAGGATAAAAAAGCCGATATATTGTACAATCCTACAAAAAGCAAGCAGGACACAATAGCGCAAAAAAAGCCCACCTGATGTCCTGTCAGGTGGGCTAACGTATTTAACAACCAATAGAAATTAGCCTGATCTTTAATCCGGCATTGATTATGGATTGGGACAAATATCGTCACTATAAGCACAAACGCTGTAGCACTTTATAGTAACACTATTGTACTTTACCACATCTTCCTTTCTTAATACCCGAACAACACTTCAGGACTAAGGCGTACAACTTCGCCATACTTTTTAAGGTCTTCAAAATTGACCTTATTCTCCCCTGCCACTACGCAGTAAGAATAAGGCTTCTTACGCAAAGCAGTGTTGTGGAATGTTTTTACCGCATCCATATTCAGTTGAGGCAGTTGCATATAAATATCCTTCCGGTTATCTCCCTCTATTCCTAATTTCTGATTCGCCAGGTAACTGAAAATAATACCGTCTTTTGAAATACGCTGGGTTTCTATATCCTGCTTCACCTGCAGCTTTGCATTATCCAACAGTGATACCGACTCAGGCATTTCATCAAGCAGCTCGTTCATTCCCGCAACCGCTTCACCCATTTTATCACTTTGAGAACCAACATATGCCATTACTGTGTTACGCTCCCCCTTCTTTGAGGGAGTGCTATAGTTTGCAAACGTTGAGTAGGCTAATGCCTTTGATTCCCGGATGGTTTGGAATACAATAGATCCCATGCCCCCACCGAAATAAGTGTTGAAAGTTTGTACTAAAGCAACTCTGTCTTTATCAAATACCTCATCATTACGAACCCAGTAAATTTCCGACTGCACCATATCATAGTTTGCGAAATAAACCTTATTGCTCTCCTGCGTTACTTTGTTAAAGCTTATTTTGCTTTCTGATGCCCTGAATTGGGTTGGCACCTGATGTAGCTTCCCAAGTGAGCCTTGAATGGTAGCAAGATCTGTTGGTCCATAATAAAGGACCTTGTGACTAATACCATTTAGAGAATGAAGCGCATCAGTAAGGTTTTTAGAACTTAACTCATTCAGTTCTGAAGCTGTTAGCTGGTAATTAAATGGATTTTTAGGTCCGTACATCGCATAGTTTACCAATCCACGCATCAAAAGGCTCTTGTTCAATTTATTATTATCGCGTGACTTTTGAATGCCCTGCTTAAGTGAGGCCAATGCATTTTCATCAGGCTTACAGTTCTGCAAAAGATCTTCGAACAGTGCCACTGCTTTATCAAAGTTTTCCTGAAGTCCGCTAATGGAAACAGTAGTCTCCTCGTTTTCAACACTCACATTGAAACTACAGGCCAGGTTGTAAAACACAGCATTAATTTCGTCAACAGACTTAGTATCTGTACCCAAATAACGCAGGTAGGCGGCAGCATAAGGAAGTACTTTATTATTCCACGAACCTGTATCAAACTTGTAATAGAGCCGGAATATTGAGTTCTCTCTATTCTTGACATAGTATAAAGGAGCAATCCCCACATTACCTTTCTGGATCTCCTTGTCATAGTCTACCCACTCCGGCTTAATCTCAGTAGCAGCAATATTATTTATTTGTTTAGAGAAATCAGACTCATCATTACGATTAATAGTAACCGGAGTGATCTGAGGTTTTATTACCTTAACGATAGAATTATCCAGACCTTTTCTCTTGTAAACAACAACGAAATTATTGGCAAATGCATTAGAGGCGAAACTTACTAATTCTGCCTTTTTCACTTTTGCCATATCATCCAACATGCTAACTTCAGATTGCCACTGCTGACCCTTATGTTGAATGAAGGCATGCAAAAGTGCATCTACCCGGTTCTCGTTGTTATCCAAAGCCTGCATTTCTGAAAGTCGCGCATTATCAATTATTGCTTTTAACAGTTGCTCTTTAAACTCACCTTTTTTAAGCTTTTGCAACTCTGCAAACAGCAGGTCCTTAACTTCTTCCAGGCTCTGTCCCTGACGTGCCTTACCATATAGTGTAAAAACAGAATAATCTTTGAAGGTCTGAACATAAGCTCCCGCCTGCAACACCTTCTGCTTGCGGTTCAAGTCCTCATCGATCAAACCTGCTTTTCCATTATTCAACAAGTCGGCAATCACATTCAATTTGTTCACCGATGCACGATCTATCGCTCCAGGCAAACGGAAGCCTATATTTACGGACTCTGCATCCGGACCGAGCACTTCTTTAACCACTGGTTTAAGCATCGCTCTTTCTGCCGCAGGCTTATATTCCGTTACAAGTTTTGCTTTCATCCAGGAAAAAGCGGCATCTAACTTTTTAATTACATAGGATGGATCAAAGTCCCCGGACATGATCACCGCCATATTATTTGGCACATACCAGGTGTTGTAAAAATTACGAATGGCAATGAGCGAAGGATTTTTAAGATGTTCTACCGTTCCAATGGTGGTTTGCTGACCGTAGTTATGGGTAGGGAACAAAGAGGCCATCATTGTCTCATTAATTTTCCAGCCATCATTATCCAATCCACGGTTCTTTTCCTCATAAACTGCTTCTAGTTCTGTGTGGAACAAACGAAAAACGGGATAACGAAAGCGCTCAGATTGTAGTGCAAGGAATTTATCTATAGCGGTAGATGGAATATCCTCTTTATAAACCGTTTCCTCCACCCAGGTATGTGCATTAGTTCCCTGAGCTCCAAGTTTTGCTACGATCTTATCATATTCGTTCGGAATAGCATATTTAGCTGCTAAACCTGAAACGCTGTCAATCTGATGATAGATCTTTTTCCTGTCCGCCTCCGATGTAGTATGGTTGTATTTATCGTAAAGCTTTTCTATTTCTTCCAATAAGGGCTTTTCCTTTTGCCAGTTGAGGGAACCATATTTATCTGTTCCTTTGAATAATAAATGCTCAAGGTAATGCGCTAAACCGGTATGGTCTTTAGGGTCATTATTACTTCCTGCCCTTACAGCAATATAGGTTTGAATACGCGGCTGTGCCTTATTAACGCTCAACATAGCAGTAAGACCGTTTTTAAGTGTATAAAAACGAGTCTGCATGGGATCACCCTGTACATAGCGATAGGTGTACCCCCCTTCAGTTGCTTGCTTCCATTGTTTACTAACCTGTGAAAATACTGGTGATGTTACATTCGTTGCTGAGACCAGCAGAAGTGATACAAAAAGTTGCCGCACTTTATTATTAGTCATATTTTGATTGGGTCTTTAGAACATTTATGGGCTGAAGATGGCGGACCCCAGCGTTCAAACTTAAGGAATACAATTACTTTTCCCTTGTACATCCATTCTTTTTCTCTGGACATTCCGACTCCTTGGAAGACCCGCGAACAAAAAGCGAAGAGAAGCCCGGAGGGATATCAACAGGATACCAAAGATATACCAACGGTATACCAACGGTATAGTCGCTGTGTCTAGTCCTAGTATAGCTTTACACTCGTCCTGGATTAATTTGACATCGTCCTGAATAGGACTTAACATATCCTGATTAAGGATTACATTTTATTTAGCTCGAATATAGCAATTGTTCTTGCTGAA
>NZ_JAFEWE010000026.1 GCF_017355785.1 Desertivirga arenae | reverse complement strand
GTAGCAGGAACATTAAGCTCAACAAGTGATGATCCAAGTGCAACCTTTACCTATTCGTTAGTAAGCGGAACAGGAAGCACAGATAATGCATCCTTCAAGATTAGCGGTAACCAGATCCAGACCAATGCGGTGTTGAACTTTGAGAGCAAAGCAAGCTATAGTGTGTTGGTTAGATCAACTACTCAGTATGGTCTTAGCTTAGACAAAACTTTTACGATCACTTTAAACAACGTAAACGAACAGCCAACACTGAACAACATAGCCGCTCAAACGATCTGTTATACTCCTGCTCAGCAGACAGTAGCACTAAGCGGAATTTCTGCAGGTGAGGATGCGAATCAAACGACTAACGTAACAGTAAGCAGCACCAACAGTAACCTGTTCAAATCGCTAACCGTTACCCAGGCTAGCAACGGAGCTGCACAAGTTCGCTACACGGTAGCAGATGGCGCTTCAGGAAGTGCAGTAGTAAATGTGATGGTTACAGATAACGGCGGCACCGCTAACGGTGGAGTGAACACGATTCTGAAAAGCTTTGTACTGAATGTAAATGCCTTACCTGTACCAACTATTGCGACAGATAAAGGGGTGATCAGTATTTCTAAAGGAGATGTACTGGTGCTGAAAGCAGCAGGAGGAACACAATACCAATGGTCCAATGCTCCGGGTATCCTAAGTGGTGATAACTCTGCGAACTTAACGATTCGTCCGGATGCTACTACGACTTACCGTGTGCTGGTAACTAATGCCAGTGGTTGTTCTGAAAGCAAAGAGATCACTATCGAGGTAACGGAAGATTATGTGATGCTAAAAGGCAGCAATCTGATCTCTCCAAATGGTGATGGTGTGAACGATGTCTTCAAGATCGATAACGTGGATATGTATCCGAACAATACGGTGAAGATCTTCGACAGAGCAGGACGCTTGCTTTATGCTAAGAAGGGTTACTCTAAAGAGGGAGAATGGAACGGAATGTTAAATGGAGCTCCATTGGCAGAAGATACGTACTACTATGTGGTAGACTTCGGTCCTAACAAACCAAAGATCCAGGGATACATCACGATTGTAAGAGACTAATTGGAGGTAATAGGGTAGAGGTGAAAGGTTTGAGGTTAAAGGTCAAAGGCGAAAGCTCAAAGCTGATAGCTCAAGCTCACACCTCAACCCTCAATAAAGCTTAGAAAAATGAAATTAATAGTAAAGACAAAAAATATAAGATCAATCATCAGAGCAGGCGCCTTAGGCCTGCTGCTGATTGGATTGAAAGCAGAAACGGCGAAAGCGCAGTTACACCCGCTGGGGGCAATTTATTATCAAAACCCTTATTTGATCAACCCGGCCTTAGCTGGTAAAGAAGAAGGTTTTTATGCTAATGCTGCTGTCCGCAGGCAATGGTCGAACATGCCAGGTGCTCCTTCCACCCAGGCGTTAAGTTTTGAGTATGGATCTGGCAAGAAATCAGGAGTAGGGATCAACCTATACAATGATGAAGCGGGTCTTCAGAAAAGGACCCGGGTAAGAGGAACCTATGCCTACCAGCTTCCCTTGGATGCAGATGGTCAAAGACTAAGCTTCGGTGTATCTTTAGGTTATAGCGACGACCGGTTGATGCAGGAACGTTTAAGTTCTAACGTTGATGGTTCTGACCGTTCAATCGCGGGTTATCAGGATCGCGACACGTATTTTGATGGCGACTTTGGTGCAGCGTACCAAGGCAAGAAGTTAGGTCTGGAGCTTGCAGTACCAAACTTAAAATCATTCTTTAAGAAAGATCAGGCGGAAGGGAACCTGGCTGATGAATCAAAGCTGTACACAGCAGCAAGCTACAAGATGTTCTTCGCTGATGCTTTAGATGGGATGACACTGGAACCGAAGGTAGCTTATCGCCAGATCAAGGGTTTCGAAGACATTGTAGACTTTGGAGCAAACATGAGCCTGGCAGAAAATAAGGTGAATGTGATGGCAGTTTACCACAGTACCCGTAGCACTACCATCGGTATGGGTGTTAAGTACCAGAAATACCTGGTGATTAGCGGGATCTTCACTTCTGGAACTGCAGCTATCCGGGATTATACCAATGGCAACTTCGAACTGAACCTGAGGGTTAGTTTAGGCGAAGTTTTTAAGGGAAAGAAGTAAATAGAGACATTCTTTATTGCACCTAAAGTTAATAACTGAGAGATCTAAAGGGCCTTTGTTCAATTTCAAAGGCCCTTTTACTTTTAACGAGAATTTTTTACTGTAACCCGTTCATCTACTGATCGTAATACATCTCTAAATAGAAGCGTGGGGATGATCAAATTTTACGATATTATACTATTTATTGGCTTGTCGGGAGGATTGATGTTGTGTAGTATTCTTTTCTTCAAAAAAACTGGTAATAAATATCTTGGACGGCTTTTAGCAATTAGCCTTCTCTTAATTACGCTATACTTTATTGTATATGAGTCGCTGTTAACGCGTCTAATACTGCAAGTCCCTGCTCTTTATAGTGTGGCTTTTCCTTTTTATTACTTGATTCCTCCGGTGTGTTATCTTTACGTCCAAGGTAAGTTAGAGGCCCGTCAGGAACTTAAGAAAAGCGATTTACTTCATTTTATTCCAGGACTCCTGGCTTGTTTTGATCTTATCCCATTTTACCTTCAGCCTGAAAGTATAAAGTTCTCCTATATTTTGTCAATCCTCGATGACGTGACCCGATCACACTCCCTGAAAATGGGCTTTCTGAGTCCTTCAATTCATTTTCATTTACGCTTGATCCAAGCTTTCGTTTATTTAGGAGCTCAAGTTTTGGCCTTGATAAACTATAATCGAAATGTAGAGCCCGAAGTTAAATTATCCCAGCAGTGTCTCAGATGGTTAACTTCCTACACTTGCTTAGTCGTTCTTATTTATGTAAATCTTTTCGTACTTACGCTTGATGTTGATACTCACCTTGCTAGTCATAAGAAGTTGAGTGAGTTGAACGGTCTTCCTATGACTTTCATTGCGTTCTCTTTTTTGGGGATTGTTCTTAATCTATTTTTTACTCCAGAAATACTCTATGGTTTTAATACTGCACCTGCAGTTATGAAAATCGAAAGTCCTGTAAAGGATGCGGTAGTGGATTTAGTTTTGATGAACGCTCAACAGTCGACAGATGAAGAAGCCGAAGTTGAAACTGAAAAAGAGCAAGCATTGCTGTCTCCAAAGCAATTATCAAGCTTTGTTGAAAAATTAGAAAGTCAGTTGGAACAGCAGGAGTTATATAGAGAACAGAAACTTATTATAACTGGGCTTGCTGCAAAGGTTGATATTCCTCCTCGAACACTTTCCTATATCCTCAATACATATTATCAAAAACGATATACTGATTTTATTAATCAGTACCGGGTGAACTATGTTATTTCTAGATTTGAGAAGGACGATTGGAGGGGAATGACTTTAGAAGGATTGGCTTTCGAAGCTGGCTTTTCATCCCGAAGCACTTTTTTTACGGCTTTTAAGAAATGTACTGGAAATACTCCTTCAGAATATTTGGAGCAAATCACAGCTATGCGGGCCTTAGCTTAAGAATTCGTTATACTAGTCTTTATGCTAAGTTTAACTTCCAGACACTTTCATCGCTTATCACTCCTTTACGCTGCAAATCATTTTCTTCTTCATCGCTAAAGTAATGGCCTGAACCGGACCATAGGTTAGCTTTTGGATGACTGCTTTGCAATGATAGCTAATTTTTACTACTACCAATTCGACAGAACTAAATGTTTCCCTTAAGCGGCTATGAGACAGTTGTTTGTTAGTCCGAACTACTGATTTTGATACCTGAACTGCCAAACTTGTTTAAAAAAACAGTCGTACGAGTGCTCATGTAATGTTGCTATACTTCTTAAAATGGATGCTCGATAAAGCACCACAAAAGTCTGGCAATCTTACTTCCCTAAATTAATATTAAATGAAAAGAGAACAGTTTTTAAAAAGCTCTACTAATCATTGGCCGGGTTGCCAGGGTAGAATTGGAGTGAAATCAGATTTTCAAAGAAGCGGTTTGGAGGGCAGGATATGAAGAAATATTTACTGTTTGTCTTTCTGCTGGTCGGAGTGGCACAATCTCTAATTGCACAAACGGCTAATACTTCCCCGCTATCTTTTAATGGTTCAAATCAGTATGGATCTGTTCCTAACGTATACGGAATGGAATTCACTCAGGGAACTGTCGAAGTTTGGGTAAAGCCTGATTGGGATGGGACATCAAATATTAATGGAAATCCGGCAGTGATAGCTCAGCGAAATCCTACGGGAACGCGTTATAGCTTTCACATTAATAAAGGTTTGGAGGCAGTGGGTTTATGGAACGGCAGTGCCTATAATACCATTAGATACAATTTTCTTAGAGGAGTATGGTATCATTTAGCCTTTGTAATGACGAGTAATAATACGGAAATTTTTGTTAACGGTACTTCCATTGGATTTACAGGGAACGCCATTAATACTGCTAAAACAGGCTTACCACTAAACGTTGGAGTTGCCGAGTTTGGTGCATCAAGTTATTTTGAAATTTTTAAAGGGGAATTAGATGACATTAGAATTTGGAATACACCTCGTAATGCGACTCAGATTTCTACATCATATCAGAATCCTGTTGCAACTAATAGCGCGAATTTAATCGCTTACTATCAGATTGAAACAGGTATCACTGGTACTGCTAATCAGCAAAGCCGGACTCTAACTGATGTAACAGCTAATAAGTTCAACGGTAAACTTTATAATTATTGGGCGCCTGTGGTCTCATCCGCAACGCCTTCGACTATAAAATCTACCTCTGCCATTTTAGGGGGGAACGTATCCAGCGAAGAAGATATGGTGTCTGATTATGGAATAGTGTACTCTTCAACAAATACAAGCCCGAGTCTTTCTGACACTAAAGTAAAAATGGGAAATGGTGATGGAACTTATGCAACTACAGTTTATGGTCTTTCAGCCAATACTAGCTATTATGCAAGAGCGTATGCAACTAATACGGTAGGTACAACTTATGGCGATGTCAACACGTTCAGAACGTTGAATACTAACGCGCTTTTAAGTGGATTGAGTCTAAGCAATGGAACCCTTTCTCCTACTTTTAACAGTAATTCAACTAGTTATTCCGCTACGGTTGACTATTCAGTCAGCAGTATTACGGTTACACCTTCGCTTTCCGATGCAAACGCAAAAGTCAAGGTAGGGGGATTAGCTGTTGCTAATCAAACTGCTTCTCAAAGTATCAATTTAGCTGTCGGCAGCAATTCAATAGGTGTTGTTGTAACTGCGGAGGATGGACTTACAAATAAAACCTACACTGTTAGTGTAACTCGCAATAAGAAAAGCCAAGAAATTACCTTTGATCGCATTCCAGAAAAAACATACGGTGATATTGATTTCGATGCTGGTGCAGCTTCCAGTTCAAATCTTTCTATAGCTTATAGCTCAGATAATATATCCGTAGCCACCATTGTGAATGGTAAAGTTCATATTGTAGGTGCAGGAACTGCAACTATTACTGGTAGTCAGGCCGGAGATGGCACTTATGCTGCAGCTAATAGCGTGCAGCAAACTCTAACCGTTAGCAAAAAAGCTTTAACACTGAGTGCTGATAATAAAAGCAAGACTTACGGTGATGTTAACCCTGATTTAACAGTTACTTACGATGGTCTTGTTAATAATGAAACTTCATTAAAGCCAGCACCGACGGTAAGTACGCTGGCCACTGAATATTCAGGAGCTGGAACTTATGACATAGAGGTATTTGGAAAATCAGCAAATTATGAGCTTACCTTTACTAAAGGAACTTTAACAGTAGAGAAGAAGGCATTAACCATAACTGCAGATAATAAAAGCAAAACTTATGGAGATGCAAATCCTGATTTGACAATAACTTATAATGGTTTTGTTAATGGAGAAACTGCTTTAAAACCGGCACCGAGCGTAACAACGGCAGCTACTGAATTATCAGGAGCAGGTATTTACGATATTGATGTAACTGCAGAGTCTGATAACTATAAACTGACCTTTGTAAAAGGAACTTTAGCCGTCGACAAAAAAGCACTTAGTATTACTGCTGACAACAAAAGCAAGACTTATGGTGATGCAAATCCTGAATTGACAATTGCTTATGACGGTCTTGTTAATAATGAAACTGCTCTGAAGCCAGCACCGACTGTATCAACTACTGCTACTGAATTTTCCGGAGCGGGAACCTATGATATTGAAGTAACAGCAGAATCGGATAACTACAAGTTGACCTTGAATAAGGGGACACTAACTGTAGGTAAAAAGGCTTTAACTATAACCGCTGAGGATAAGAGCAAGACTTATGGAGATGCTAATCCTGAATTAACAGTAAGCTATGACGGACTCGTTAATCAGGAGACTGCCCTTAAGCCCACGCCTGTTATAACAACAATGGCAACTGAACTATCAGGGGCTGGCACTTACGATATTGAAGTAAGCGGAAGATCCTCTAACTATGAACTAACTTTCAGTAAAGGAACCTTAACAGTCAATAAAAAAGCTTTAATAGTAACCGCTGATAATAAAAGCAAGACTTACGGTGATGTTAACCCTGATTTAACAGTTACTTACGATGGTCTTGTTAATAATGAAACTTCATTGAAGCCAGCACCGGCAGTAAGTACGCTCGCAAGTGAATCTTCAGGAGCTGGAACTTATGACATAGATGTAACTGGAAAATCAGCAAACTATGATCTTACGTTTAATAAAGGAACTCTAACAGTAGAGAAAAAGGCTTTAACCATAACTGCAGATAGTAAAAGCAAAATTTATGGAGATACAAATCCTGATTTGACAATAACTTATAATGGTCTTGTTAATGGAGAAACTGCTTTAAAACCGGCACCGAGCGTAACAACGGCAGCTACTGAATTATCAGGAGCAGGTATTTACGATATTGATGTAACTGCAGAGTCTGATAACTATAAATTGACCTTTGTAAAAGGAACTTTAACCGTTGACAAAAAAGCACTTAGTATTACTGCAGATAACAAAAGCAAGACTTACGGTGATGCAAATCCTGAATTGACAATTGCTTATGACGGTCTTGTTAATAATGAAACTGCTCTGAAGCCAGCACCGATTGTATCAACTACTGCTACTAAACTTTCCGGAGCTGGAACTTATGATATTGAGGTAACAGCAGAATCAGACAACTATAAGTTGACTTTGAATAAGGGAACATTAAGCGTAGGCAAAAAAGCTTTAACTATAACCGCCGAGGATAAGAGCAAGACTTATGGGGATGTTAATCCTGAATTAACAATAAGCTATGACGGTTTAGTAAATGACGAAACTGCTTTAGCAACAGCACCAACAGTAACAACAACTGCGACAAGAGAATCAGGCGTAGGTACTTACAGTATTGAGGCAATAGCAAGTTCTGATAATTACGAGCTTACCTTCAATAAAGGAACACTTACCGTAGGCAAGAAAGCCTTAACTGTAACAGTGGATGACAAGAGCAAAACTTATGGTGATGAGAATCCCCAATTCACAGTTAAGTATGATGGTCTAGTCAATAGAGAAACGGCTTTATCTCCTGCCCCTGGCATAACAACTACTGCAAATAAACAATCCATAGTAGGAACATATGATATTGAGGCAAGTGGAACATCTGATAACTATGAGCTTACTTTCAAAAAAGGAACACTAAGCGTAGGTAAAAGAGCCTTAACAGTTACAGCAGAAAATAAGAGCAAAACTTATGGTGATGCTAATCCTGCCCTGACTGTTACCTATTCGGGTCTGGTGAATAACGAAGAATCTTTAAATCCTGCGCCAACTGTCACAACGAATGCTACTGATCTATCAGGAGTTGGGACTTATGATATTACAGCAACAGGAACAGCTGCAAATTACGAGTTAACCTTCAATAAGGGAATTTTAACAGTAGGCAAGAAAGTTTTAACGGTAACAGTCGAAAATAAAAGCAAAACTTATGGTGATGCTAATCCTACTCTAACAGTTACTTACTCAGGTCTGGTAAATGGTGAAACAGCACTAAATCCTGCACCAACAGTCTCCACTACGGTAACACAAGCTTCAGGAGTGGGAACTTATGATATCACCGCAACAGGGACTGCAGCAAACTACGCGTTGACCTTTAATAAGGGAACACTAACAGTAGGTAAGAAAGCTTTAACTGTTACAGCAGAAAATAAGAATAAAACTTATGGTGATGTTAATCCTGCGCTTACCATTACCTATTCGGGTTTAGTTAATAACGAAACAGCTTTAAATCCTGCACCTGTAGTTTCTACTACTGCAACGCAAGGTTCTGGAGTAGGAACGTATGATATTACAGCAAGTGGAGCGGCAGCAAATTATGAGTTGACCTTTAATAAAGGAACACTTAGCATATCTAGGAAAGCCTTAACGGTAACAGCAGATAGCAAGAGCAAAACTTACGGTGAAGCTAACCCTGCACTAAGTGTAACTTATTCAGGATTGGTAAACGGGGAGACCATTCTTAACCCTGCACCTTCGGTAAGTACTACTGCAACGGCAGCGAGCAGTGTAGGCGCTTATGACATTACTGCAAGCGGAACAGCTTCAAACTATGATGTAACCTTCGTAAAAGGGACACTAACGGTAGCTAAGAAAGCCCTTACTGTAACCGCAGAGAACAAGGCAAAAACCTATGGTGATACTAACCCGGCACTGAGTGTGACTTATTCAGGTTTGGTAAATGGTGAAACAGCTCTTAACCCTGCGCCAAGTGTTACTACAACAGTAACGAATGCAACAGGTGTTGGAAGTTACGATATCAATGTAAGTGGAACAGCAAGCAACTACAATGTAACTTATGTAAAAGGAACACTAACAATTGGCAAGAAAGCGTTGACAATCACTGCAGAGAACAAAGAGAAGTTCCAGGGACTGGCTCTTCCAGCTTTCACAGCAGCTTACAACGGCTTTGTAAACGGAGAAACTAGTTCAGTATTAACTACTCAACCAGCTTTCTCTACCACAGCAACCGCTAATTCAGCTCAGGGAACTTACCCAATCACAGTAAATGGGGCAACCGCTGCTAACTATGTGATCAGTTTTGTTCCTGGTGTATTAACGGTTAAACCTGGTTATCCAACCAGCATCACTCTGGCAGCAAGTACGCTTTATGAAAATGCTCCGGTAAGTACGGTAGCAGGAACATTAAGCTCAACAAGTGATGATCCAAGTGCAACCTTTACCTATTCGTTAGTAAGCGGAACAGGAAGCACAGATAATGCATCCTTCAAGATTAGCGGTAACCAGATCCAGACCAATG
>NZ_JAFEWE010000025.1 GCF_017355785.1 Desertivirga arenae | reverse complement strand
CCTTCAACGCTAAAATAAAAGCATTTAGAGCAACATCTAGAGGGGTAAGAGATACCGCTTTCTTTCTATACAGGCTAACTAAAATCTATGCTTAAGTTCTTAGCCCCCCAGATTTTCCGCTTGATCCGATAGGACTTAAAATCTAACTCAGCTCATTAATAAAAAAACCGGCCCAAGAGCCGGTTTTTTTATTGCCCATTAAGAGTGGTGTTTAAGGTGTATAAGCCAAATTAGGACTCAGCCATCTTTCAGCTTCTTCTAAGGTCATATTTTTGCGTCTTGCGTAATCTTCTACCTGATCTTTGGTGATCTTACCTAAACCAAAATAACGGGATTCGGGATGGGAGAAGTAGAAGCCACTAACTGAAGCTGCAGGGAACATTGCAAAGCTTTCCGTTAAATGTATTCCGGTTGTTTCTTCCGCTTTCAAAAGATCAAATAAAGTACGCTTTTCTGTATGCTCAGGGCAGGCTGGATATCCAGGTGCGGGGCGTATTCCCTGGTACTTCTCTTTGATTAACTCCTCATTATTCAACTCCTCATCTTTCGCATAGCCCCAGTACTCTTTACGTACCAACTCATGCATCTTCTCGGCAAAAGCTTCGGCAAAACGGTCAGCTATAGCTTTAGTCATGATGCTGTTGTAGTCGTCGTGGTTCTTTTCGAATTCTGCTACCAGCTCATCACACCCTATTCCCGCTGTAACGGCAAAACCGCCAAAATAATCTTCTACACCACTTTCCTTTGAAGCAACGAAATCGGAAAGTGCATAGTAAGGCTCGCCTTCCATTTTCTCAGTCTGCTGACGAAGGGTATGGATCACCACTGGAGATGACTCTCCAACCTCCAATTCTATATCGTCATCATTTATTGTATTCGCTTTCCAGAAACCTATAACAGCTTTAGCTTTTAACAGCTTCTCGTCCACGATTCGTCTCAGTAGTCTTTGCGCATCTTCATAAAGCTTTTTAGCTTCATCTCCTACTACTTTATCCTCAAAAATACGAGGATAGCTTCCACGCAATTCCCAGGTATGGAAAAAAGGAGTCCAGTCAATGTAGGCCTCGAGCTCACTTAAAGGAAAGTCTTCGAAAACTTTGGTTCCTAATAAAGATGGAGCAGGAGCTACCAGATCGGGGTTAATCTGAAACTTTTTCTCCCGGGCTTCCTTGATCGTTTTATATCTTTTGTCGGACCGTTTATTTAGATGAGCCTCTCTCGCTTTCTCGTATTCTGCTTTAATATTTGTTATGTATGTCTCTTTTGCTTCACCATTCATAAGCGTGCTGCAAACAGTAACGCTTCTTGAAGCATCTAGAACGTGTACAACAGAGCCAGAATAGTTCGGATCAATTTTTACAGCAGCATGGATGCGGGAAGTAGTAGCTCCACCGATCAGCAATGGAATGCTGAAGCCTTCACGCTCCATTTCTTTAGCAAAATGCACCATTTCATCCAGTGAAGGGGTGATCAGGCCACTTAATCCAATGATGTCAACCTTTTCTTCCCGGGCTCTTTTAATGATTTCCTGTGCAGGGACCATCACGCCCATATCGATCACTTCAAAGTTGTTGCAGGCAAGGACTACACCCACGATATTTTTTCCAATATCATGCACGTCACCTTTCACAGTTGCCAGTAACACCTTTCCAGCTGAACTTGAGCCCGTTGATGAAGGGTTCTTTAATTTTTCTTCCTCGATAAAGGGCAGCAGGTAGGCTACAGCCTTTTTCATTACACGAGCTGACTTTACAACCTGTGGAAGGAACATTTTTCCTGCACCGAACAGATCTCCTACTACATTCATTCCGTCCATCAGGGGCCCTTCAATTACCTGTAATGGCCTGTCGTATTTCTGACGGGCTTCTTCAACATCAGCATCCAGGTATTCTACTATACCTTTAACCAGTGAGTGTGTCAGTCTTTCCTCTACGCTTCCTTTTCTCCATTCTTCGTCCCTGACAGCCTCTTTGCCTTTTGCCTTAACAGTTTCTGCAAATTCAACCAATCTCTCTGTCGCGTCAGGGCGGCGATTTAGAAGTACATCTTCAACTCTTTCCAACAGCTCTTTAGGTATCTGTTCGTAAACCTCCAGCATTCCCGCGTTCACAATCCCCATATCCAGACCTGCATTAATAGCATGGTACAGGAAGGCAGAGTGCATGGCTTCACGTACCACGTTATTTCCCCTGAATGAGAATGAAATGTTAGAAACACCTCCGCTTACCTTTGCATAAGGAAGGTTTTCTTTGATCCAACGGGTAGCGTTGATAAAGTCGACTGCATAATTATTGTGTTCCTCCAACCCGGTTGCAACAGTAAGGATGTTAGGGTCGAAAATAATATCCTGAGGAGGGAACCCAACTTTATCTACTAGAATATCATAAGAGCGCTTACAGATCTCCACACGGCGTTCGTAGTTATCAGCCTGGCCATTCTCATCAAAGGCCATTACGACTACAGCAGCACCGTAGGTTAATATCTTCCTGGCGCTTTCAATGAACTTTTCTTCTCCTTCTTTTAGGGAAATGGAGTTAACAATTCCCTTTCCCTGAAGGCATTTCAATCCTGTCTCGATCACTGTCCATTTGGAAGAATCGACCATTATCGGAAGTTTAGCGATATCAGGTTCTGATGCAATCAGATTTAGGAATTTAGTCATTGCTGCTTCAGAGTCAAGCATTCCCTCATCCATGTTTACATCTATCACCTGCGCACCTCCTTCAACCTGTTGACGGGCAACCGTGAGAGCTCCTTCGTAATCTCCTCCTAGAATTAGTTTGGAGAACTTTGGGGAGCCTGTAATATTCGTGCGTTCACCGATATTTACAAAAATACTTTCAGGAGTGATGGTAACAGGTTCCAGTCCGCTTAAACGCAAATAAGGTTCCACTTGGGGGATTTTCCTTGGTGCAAGTTTCGCTGCTTTTTCTGCAATGCAGGCAATATGTTCAGGTGTCGTTCCGCAACATCCACCCACTATATTCACAAAACCATGTTCCATAAAATCCTCCACAAAGTGGGCAGTTTCATGGGGAAGCTCGTCATAAGCACCAAATTCATTAGGCAAACCGGCATTGGGGTAAGCTGAAACATAACACGGAGCCTTCTTTGCTAATTCTTCTATATGCGGACGCATTTCTTTAGCTCCGAGGGCGCAGTTGAAACCTATACTTAATATGTTAGCGTGCGTAAGTGAATTTAGAAAAGCTTCAGCTGTCTGACCAGAAAGTGTACGGCCGCTGGCATCAGTGATAGTACCGGAGATCATGATGTCGATCTTCCTTCCAATCTCTTCTTCGTATCGTTTCACGGCGAAGATACCAGCTTTGGTGATCAATGTATCGGTGATAGTTTCAAAGAGCAAAACATCTGCTCCTCCGTCTACCAAACCACGCACCTGTTCGTAAAATGCTTCCGCAAGTTCGTCAAACGTCACAGCCCTGAATCCGGGGTCGTTAACGTCTGGAGACATAGATGCCATCTTCGTTGTTGGACCCATTGCCCCGGCTACAAAACGAGGCTTGTCTGGATTTTTGACAGTATATTCCAGTGCCACCTCTTTTGCAATCCGTGCTCCTTCATAGCTCATTTCATAAGAAAGATCCTCCATTTGGTAATCTGCCATAGAAATGCGTTGAGTACTGAAAGTGTTAGTCTCGATAATATCGGCCCCAGCCTCCAGATATTCGGCGTGAATTGCCTTGATTATATCAGGGCGTGTAATGTTTAGAAGGTCATTATTGCCCTTCACATCACAAGGGTGGTCTTTAAACCTTTCTCCACGAAAATCTTCTTCAGTTAAATGATAGCGCTGGATCATTGTACCCATCGCACCATCAATAATCAGAATTCGTTTCTCAAGCTCTTTTCTAATGTCCATGTTGTATTTAGATATGCTATGCGAGTTTGAGACATAAGAGTTTTGAAACTAATGTCCAGCAATATTAATTTGAATGTGGTTAAAACTAAGACTTGTAAGAAGTCCTGTATCTAATATCTCAAATCTCACATCTAAAAATGCTTATTTTCGAAAAGTCGGTTTCCGGCTTTCTTTCTTACTTATCTTTTCCTAATCCTCAGGTGCGGACTCGGATAGAATTTAGCACCTTGTAAGCACAGGTTGCTAAGACATCATAGGGTCTAGTCCCTCCGTCTTTCTGAATAAGCAATGCAAAAATGCGATAAAATCAGGTGATTTGCAAATAAGAAAGGCATCACCCTTAAGTAATGCCTCCCGAAATGAAATTGCTATGATTATTTCCTTCTGCCAAATAATCTCAACAGATAAAGGAATAAATTAATAAAGTCGAGATAAAGGGTGAGAGCTCCAATGATGGAAAGCTTGCTCATTTGAACTTCTCCCAGCTCATTAGCACTATAGCTTATCTTTTTTAATTTTTGAACGTCATAGGCTGTTAAGCCAACGAATATGACAACGCCAATAAAGCTCAGGATGTAGTCTAACTGATCACTTTTCAGGAACCAATTTACAATACTAGCTATTACGAGGCCAATAAGCAGCATAATAAGGATGGAACCCATTTTAGTTAAATCCTGGCTGGTGGTATAGCCTGCAATGGCCATAACTCCAAATAAGAGAGATGCTGTTATAAAGCAACCATAAATTGAAGAAGCAGTATAAGCGAGCAAAATGAAACTCAAGCTAATACCTGTAATTGCAGCGTAAGTGGTAAATAACACAATGAGCACTCCATAGGGTAGCTTTTGAAACCCATACGACATCAGCAGAACGAAGCCTAATGGGGCAAACATCGCTATTTTACCAAGTAAAGATGTACCGCCAGTTAAGGGATCTACAAGATAGGATAATAGAGTATAATCGTTAGCGAACCAATAGGCAAGGCCTGCAGATATACCCAACGCAATGAACATCCATAGAAAAACAGATGCCATAAATTTTTTAGAACTTTCAGCTCCGTCAAGCTGAATAACGTTCTTAAACTGATAATTTTGATCTTCCACCTTTAAATAAGTTTAGATATACGGGTGGAAGTTAATAAATTTTTTCAATACAACCTCTTTGTCAGCTGCTCTTCAACATTTTTGAAAAACTGTATAGGCTTCAAATTCCTCCAGGTCATTTCATCCAGATTTCCTCCGAAGTTGATATAGTAGTCAATATTCCTGTCTTTGAACTCATCAACTACGTGTTCTCTGAAATTCACGCCTGCAATCCAACCGTCCTCAACGTCCTGAAACCACTCTTCATAATACGAATCGTCAGACGCGTGAAAGTTCAATACATTTTCCCCAATCAGAATAAACTTATTAATGCCTTCCTGCATCATCAGCTCCAGGATCTCTCGTTTCAGTAGCATTATGTCATTATACAATGTATCATTCCATTCTCCAATGAATTCTATAATAGCATAATGCCGGTCATAGTCTACGTAGAGGATCTTTATATATAATGTCTGCGAACCAAAATAATCCCACTGCGGATGGATGTAGTAATTGTAGATCTTCTTATCAAACTCGAACTCACTGTACTCCGTCTGATAAAAGGGCGACTTCTCATCTTCCGCTGCTACATAATCGTCACGCCACCTATAATATGGTTCTATGTCGTGCATATTGCCCTCCGTTTCCCCTGTAAGGAGAAGTAATTTTAATCTTGTTGTTTAAAAGCTTCCACTGCTTTTCTAACATTTCCATGTTGTTCGAGCAGTTTTTGTGCCGTTTCTTCATCTGTACCCGTAGCTTCCATGACCATCTTAACGGCACGATTGATCAATTTGTGATTGCTCAGCTGCATGTCGAACATCTTGTTGCCTTTTACCCGGCCTAACTGAATCATAACAGTGGTGCTGATCATGTTGAGTACAAGTTTCTGCGCCGTTCCAGATTTCATACGTGTTGATCCCGTTACGAATTCAGGGCCTACAACAACTTCTATAGGAAATTTCGATTCGGCAGCCACAGCACTTCCTTCATTACATACGATACAGCCTGTGACAACTCCCGTCTCATTCGCTTTCTGAAGGCCTCCTATCACGTATGGGGTTGTGCCCGATGCTGCAATTCCTACAAGAACGTCTTTATCGCTAATATTGTATGCTTGTAGGTCTTTCCATGCCTGTTCTCTATCGTCTTCAGCAAATTCAACTGCTTTCCGGATCGCTCCATCGCCGCCCGCAATAATACCGATTACCCAATCATGAGGTACTCCGTAAGTAGGCGGACATTCAGATGCATCAACAATACCTAAGCGACCGCTGGTACCTGCACCGATATAGAAAAGTCTGCCACCAGCCCTCATTTTTTCAGAAATAACTTCTACCAATTTCTCAATTTGAGGTATTGCCTTTTCAACGGCTGAGGGAACAGTTTTATCCTCGTTGTTAATTCCGCGAAGCAAAGCGTCAATAGGCATTTTATCGAGGTCGGTGTATAGCGATTCCTGCTCGGTAATTCGATTCATAGCGTAAAGGTCAGAATTTTTGCTGAAGGAAAAAGAAAAAGAGTCAACAGATAATCTAGTTTTATGGTAGAATAAGCACTTTTAAGTTCAAAAGAGAAGTTAGTGCAGGAATTTTGAAACATCCTCCAGCGAGTAATCCGGATTAGCTCCTTCTCTTGAAGCCACCAGAGCCCCAGCTGCGCAAGCCCGTTCTAAAACCGCTTCAATCGGTCTTTTTTCTAAATATCCGGCAAGAAAAGTAGCGAGAAAGGCGTCGCCTGCACCGACAGTATCGACTACGGTTACTTTAAAACCCTTATGCTTATAGAAATTTCCGTCGTGATATACAGCGGCCCCCTCAGCTCCCAGTGTAACACAAACTGTCTTTATTCCGGTAGCTTCCGCTACTGCAGAAATCAGGCCTTCAATATGGTCTCCTTTGACATTAAACAAGTCTCCAAGGAATGCTAGTTCATCTTCGTTTAATTTTAGAAGATCAGCTTTTAAAATCAATTCTTTAATCAAGCGATGGTCAACATGGGGAGGTCGGAGGTTCAGGTCCAGTACTTTTAATTTTGCAACGGGAATCAGTTGAAAGAGTGTGGTTCTTGATCGCTCATCCCTGCTGGCAAGACTTCCAAATAATAGTGCATCAGCATTTTCGATCACCTCACTGAGCGCCATAGAAAACTTAATATCATCCCATGCTACTGGTTTAACAATGGTATAAGTAGCTTGCTGTTGTTCATCCAAATTGACCTCAACTACCCCGGTTGGTAGAGTAGGATGTTGCTGAATATGATCAGTGCCTAGGCCCTGGGTCTCCAGGAATGTTCGAAGATCTTCTCCGTTTTGATCTTCACCCAGACTGCTAATTACTACTGCATTAACAGCATTTCTAAAAAGATGCAGGGCTGCGTTCATAGGAGCTCCCCCTGGCTTTCTTCCATCTTTGAAATTATCCCATAAAACTTCGCCGAAGCAAACAACTTTCTTCATTGATCAGAATTTAAATTAGAAACAAGACAGTGACTTTGCTTTCATTCTTGCAACACAATTTAAATCTAAAAGCTTTTTTTCGAATGAAGGTTTACGGATTTATAAAAATTCCTTTAGGAGCAGAACTTTTGAAGAAAACCGGGATCTAGCCTTGGAGGTTCTTCCTGGCGGTTAAAAGACAAATTACGCCTTAAAGGAGGGCTTAAGCCTATAGTTCAACCCCCGGGAGGATAGTATTTAATCATCTCTTCTTGATAAATCCCTATAGAAAAGAAACCCGGCTGGAGGTGGCCGGGTTTACATGAGAGCATTAATGATTAATTAGGCATTAATACGGTGTCTACTACGTGAATTACTCCATTCTTTTGAAAAACGTCTTTAATGGTTACCATCGCGGTCATTCCTTTTTCGTCTTTAAGTACAAGGCTTTTGCCATTCATTATTGCCCAAAGTTTTCCGCCATTTGCAGTCTTAAATTCAGCTGTTCCATTTCCTTTTCTTATAGCAGCAGCAATGTCAGCTGCACTGTGTTTTCCTGCAACAACATGATAAGTAAGGATATTAGTAAGGGTAGCTTTATTTTCTGGTTTAACCAGTGATTCAACCGTTCCTGCCGGAAGTTTTTCAAATGCGGCATTTGTGGGTGCAAATACTGTAAATGGTCCTTCCGACTTTAGAGTTTCTACCAGACCGGCTGCTTTAACCGCTGCAACTAAAGTGGTGTGATCCTTTGAATTTACAGCATTGTCTACAATATCTTTAGTAGGATACATTGCAGCTCCACCTACCATCACGGTTTTTTGAGCAAATGTTTCATTGCAAAATAAAGTAGCTACTACTGCGAAAATTGTCAGGGTAATTCTTTTCATGATTATGGGTTCTTATTGTTTTCATGAAGAATTACGAAATGGGAATGAGTATGGATTTCTGAAGCTGAAATTATTGTTCTGCAGAAATAAAGAGTTCCGAAGCGATATGATCAGCGAATAATTTACCCTCCTTTGTCAGTATAACTTTGTTATCTGATACAGAAACCCATCCTTTTTCCTTAAACTCTGCAAGCGGCTCTACAAGAAAGTTCTTAAAATCAGATCCGAATTCTTTTTCAATAAATAGGAGATCTGTTCCCCAGATAGTCCTCAAAGAGGTCATGATATATTCATTAAATTGATCTTCTTTAGTCAGGATCTCTGTTTCAGCAGGAATAAGTCCCTCTAATATCCCCTTAATATACTTGGAGTTGTTAGCGATATTCCATTGTCTTTGTCTTCCGTTAAAAGAGTGAGCGGAAGGGCCCAACCCCAGGTAAGAAACTCCCTTCCAATAATTCGCATTATGTTGGGAATAGAAGCCCGGCTGTGCAAAATTAGAAATTTCATAATGCTCAAATCCGTTTTCTGCCAGACTCTCCATGAGGATAATGAATTGTTCGGCACTTTGCTGTTCATTCATCGCGGGCTGCTTCCCGCTTTTAATGAAATGCGCCAGGGCAGTTCTTTGTTCCACAGTCATTGAGTAAGCCGAGATGTGCGGCACCTGCAGCTCAATCATTTTCTGAATATTACCCTTCCATTTATGGTCTTTAAGAAGAGGGTAGCCATAGATCAGGTCCGATGTTATATTCTCGAAGCCTGCATCCTGTACGCGTTTTATTGAAGCTTCCGCTTGAGCCGCATTGTGTGCCCGGTTCATCCAGATCAGATCTTCCTCAAAAAACGATTGAACCCCGATACTAAACCGGTTCACTTGTGTATGTCTCAGTTCATTTACTGCCCGGCTTTCCAGATCGTCGGGGTTTGTCTCCAGAGTTATCTCAGTCTCAGAACTTACCGGATGTAAAGAAGAAATAGTATCAATTAAACGCTGTATTTCATCTGCGCCAACCACAGAAGGCGTTCCTCCGCCGAAATATATCGTGTCGATTTTTTCCCCCTCCAGGAAGTTTTTTTGTAATCTGATCTCATCATGCATTGCCTGTAACAACACCTCTTTGTCTTTAAGGGAGGTAGTAAAATGGAAATCACAATAATGACATGCTTTCTTACAGAAGGGGATATGCAGGTAAATTCCGGCCATGTTCGAGTAGTATTAGTTGCAGGAGAACATTCTTAGCTGAACCCCCGTATTTTATCTGAATAATTAGCTGACGCAAAAAATCCGTGAGCACTTTATAAAAGATACGCAAAGGTAAATGAAATAGCTTTTCTTGAATAAGATGAATGTAAGCTTATCGGTAATTGATGCATTTAAGTGGTAAGTTAAGGGGCATTAACCTTATTAGTTTGAATCAGGTATAGTGTGGGTATTTATAGGAAAAGTCTTCTTCGTAGTGTAAATTATTCTACGTTTTTGACGTGAGGAATAGCTTAAACAGCATTAATTGGATATTGTTTTAATGGCATGTAAATTGTTTATAAATACTCGCCCTCCCAAAGGGCATGTTTTTCATAGGTAGATGTAGGGCCGGGATCTTTTCCGGCCCTTTTTTATTACTTCTCATATCGTTTCGATAGTCGTTAATCTCAGGCGATCCAATTGTAGCAAAAGTATATTCAGATCTTTCAGTCTTCAAGTTCCTCACAAAAAATACCTGATGTCTCTAGCAGACTTTCAATAAAAATAGGTGGTAACCCATTAGTTACAATTCTCAAGATCTTATCCCTGTCTTTCAAATCAAGGTTCCATTCTCTTATAGAAAGTACAGGGCTTAAAAGCGCTTTTATTTTGGCGATTTGTTCTTGTCTCCGCACGTTTGTTTTAAAAACCAGGATCTTCATTTTTCTTTTTCTGCTTAGATGAAATTGTATGAATTTTGTTGCTGTTTTTTTTAATTCTTCAAAAGAGCTAAGCATAGGTGACAATCCTATGTCAGCAGCCTAAAAATTTTAGATCATGGAATTATAGGAAGTCTTACAGGTGATTTTGCAATCTGACATTCTATCAACATTCAATCTTCTTATATTTGTTGACATTATCAACTATTGAAATGAGCAACAGAACCAGTCCATCTATTGGATATGTAATCGGAACTACCCGCCGGTTAATTCTTAAGGTATTAGGTGCTGCCTTTGTGAAGCATAATATTCCAATTACTATAGAACAATATATATTTCTTCATGGATTAAGAAATATGGAAGGGGATGTAACACAGCAAGATATGGCTAATCATACTTGTAAGGATAAATCAGCCGTGCTAAGAACAATTGATATACTGGAAAAGCAAGAGCTGGTAAAAAGGAGTCAGGTAGCGGGAGACAGGCGGAAAAATACAATTAGTGCGACAGGGAAGTGCGACCAGCTTTTTGACAAGATCTTGCAAATTGAAGAGGGGATTTTTAAGGCACTTACTGAGGAGATCAGTGATGCAGATTACGAGACCACTTTAAGAGTTTTAGGTCAGATCCAACAAAACGCAAACACATTACAATCATCTAAATAATCACACACCCATCAATCATGAACAAAAAACACCTCTTAAATTTTTCCATGTTTATCTCCGTTCCGCTTTTATTAGCGTCATGCGGTGGAGGAAACAGTAAAGGTGCTGCACCAGGGATGGCAGGGGATCCCAACCAGGTAAAAGACTATAAAGTAATAGAGTTAGCACCTCAGGTAGCAGAATTACACACAGACTTCCCTGCAACTATCGAAGGCCAGCAAACCGTTGAAATCCGGCCAAGAGTGGACGGTTATATTGAACAGATCTACGTAGATGAAGGGGCGAGGGTGAGTAAAGGACAAAGACTGTTCAGGATTAACGGAGATCTTTTTGAGCAGCAGGTTAGAACAGCTCAGGCAAATGTTCAGATTGCACGCACTAACGTTAGCAATGCTCAATTGAAAGTTAATCAAGTTAAGCCTCTGGTTGAAAGAGATATTATCAGCAATTTTGAATTGCAGAACGCTCAGTTGAATTTGCAATCGGCCCGAGCATCCCTCGCTGCCGCGCAGGCCCAGCTAAAGAACGCGAGAACGAATTTATCTTACTCTCTTGTAACTAGTCCCGCCAACGGGGTTATTGGACGCATTCCTTACAAGGTAGGTGCATTAGTAAATAGCAATATTCCTGAGCCCTTAACTACAGTTGCAAATGTAAGCCGCATGTATGCTTACTTTTCAATGAACGAAAAGCAGGTGTTAGACTTCTCGAAGTCAACAGGAGGTTCAACGTTGCAGGCTAAGCTCTCTAAGCTTCCGGCAGTTGAACTAATTCTTCCTGATGGTTCTCCTTATCCACAAAAGGGTAAAGTAGAAGCAGCAAGTGCTTTGATCAATACAGAAACGGGTTCATCAAACTTCAGAGCAACTTTTCCCAATCCGCTTGGTTTGCTTCGCAGTGGAAGCACGGGAACACTTCGTATTCCAGCCAGCATTCCAAATGCTATTCTCGTTCCTCAAAAAGCAACTTACGAGATTCAAGGTAAAAAATTTGTTTACATCCTTAAAGCAGATTCAGTAACCTCTGCACCTGTTGAAATTAATCCTTCGGCTGCAGGCCTTTCCTATGTCGTTCAGAGCGGCCTGAAGGCGGGCGACAAGATCGTAATTGAAGGAATATCCGGACTTCGTGAAGGTGCAAAAATTAAACCTGTGGTAGTAAGTGCCGACAGTGTATTTAATTCGCTCAAACAAGAGGAAGTTCAGAGATAAGATCTGAAGCTGAAAATATTTCGGGGGCTTATTTCCCTGACTAACATGTATCAATTACATTAATTTATGTTTAGAAGATTCATAGAGAGGCCGGTTCTATCAACGGTAATATCTATCATCATAGTTATTCTGGGAATTCTGGGACTTGTATCCCTGCCTATTTCCCAGTATCCGGACATCGCACCACCTACTGTTCAGGTAAGTGCTTCTTATCAGGGAGCCAGTGCTGATGTGGTATTAAATAGTGTTGTTGTACCCCTTGAGGAACAGATCAATGGTGTGGAAGACATGACTTACATGACTTCCTCGGCTGGTAACGATGGTACTGCCAACATCACCGTTAACTTTAAACTGGGTACCAATCCCGACCTTGCTGCGGTGAACGTTCAGAACCGGGTGGCTCGTGCAACCAGTTTGCTTCCTCAGGAAGTGACCCGGGCGGGGGTTATCACAGCAAAAAGACAGAGCAGTAACCTGGTAATTTTTACTCTTTACAGTGATAATCCAGCCTACGATCAGAAGTTCCTGCAGAACTATGCAAGTATCAACCTTATTCCTCAGATAAAGCGTATTCCCGGTGTGGGCGACGCTACCGTTTTCGGAACGATGGAATATTCCATGCGGATTTGGCTAAAACCCGATGTAATGGCCAGCTACGGTTTGGTTCCTTCAGATGTTAGTAATGCCTTGGCAGAGCAAAATATAGAAGCCGCTCCGGGACAATTTGGAGAGGAAGGAAAGCAGGCTTTCCAATATGTATTGAAGTATAAAGGCAGACTAAAGAATACAGAAGAGTTTGGCGATATTATTTTAAAATCTACAGGTAGCGGACAAGTACTTCGTCTTAAAGATGTAGCGCGGATTGAGCTTGGCGCGCAAGGGTATTCAAGTACAACAAAGGTGGATGAAAAGCAGGGTATTGGTGTTGCCATCGCGCAAACAGCAGGCTCTAATGCAAAAGAGGTTATCGAAGGAACCCTGGCGGTCCTTGAAAAATCAAAACCATCCTTTCCCAAAGGTGTGAATTACGTTACTGTTATTAACGTGAACGACTTCCTTGATGCATCTATCGAGAAGGTGATTCACACCCTGATCGAGGCCTTTATCCTCGTATTTATTGTAGTATTTGTTTTCCTTCAGGATTTCAGATCCACCCTCATTCCGGCAATTGCCGTTCCGGTGGCTATCATAGGTACTTTCTTCTTCCTACAGCTTTTTGGATTTACTATAAATCTCTTGACGCTGTTTGCACTCGTCCTTGCCATTGGTATTGTCGTCGATGATGCGATTGTTGTTGTGGAGGCCGTCCATGCTAAACTCGACCATGGGTATTCATCGGCACGATTGGCAACGATAGAGGCAATGGATGAAATTTCAGGAGCAATTATTTCCATTACGCTGGTAATGGCAGCGGTTTTTATTCCGGTTTCCTTTATCTCTGGTTCTGCAGGGGTATTCTATAAACAGTTCGGTTTAACACTGGCTATCTCAATCATTCTTTCTGCTGTGAACGCGCTGACTTTAAGTCCGGCCCTCTGTGCAATATTCTTAAAACCACATCAGGAAGGGGAACATAAGGCGGGTTTTCTCCAACGTTTCTATACCGCTTTCAATACAGCATTTGATGCGACCACTCATAAATACCGTCGCTCGTTGAACTTCTTTACCCGCAAGCCATGGGTTGCTATTGCTGGTATTGCTTTGTTCGCTGGCATTTATTATGTGCTGACATTAACAACACCGAAAGCCTTTGTACCGAACGAGGACATGGGGGTAGTAATGTCAGACATTAGTTTAGCTCCGGGATCTTCAAGGGAAAGAACTGATGAAGTAACCAGGGAAATTGCGGCTATTGCAAGCAAAGTTCCGGAAGTGGAGCATATTCTTCGTATTACCGGCCGAAGCCTTATTAGTGGTACCGGAAGTAACTATGGAATGGTGATAATGCGGTTGAAACCATGGGCTCAGCGTACCGGAAAGGGCCAGGACGTACAGGCCATCATTGGTCAGATGTTTGGAAGGACTGCAGGTATCCGCGATGCCAAAGTTATTTTCTTCCCGCAACCTACCATTCAGGGATTCGGTACATCGGGCGGTTTTGAGTTCCAGCTTCAGGATAGGAGCGGCGGTGATATCGCTAAGTTTTACAAGGTTAGTCAGGACTTCTTCGCGGCCTTGAACGCACGTCCTGAAATCCAGTATGCTGCAACTCCCTTCAATCCTAACTTCCCGCAGTATCAGATCGACGTGAATGTAGCACGGGTTAAAGATGCAGGATTAACAGTTAATGATGTGCTGAACACCATGCAAGGTTACTATGGAGGGGTGTACGCTTCAAACTTCAACCAGTTCGGTAAGCAATACCGTGTAATGTACCAGGCGGAAGCAGAGTTCAGAGCTAATCCAGAAGGACTGAGCAGTATTTTTGTTCGAACAAAAACAGGAGCAATGGCGCCGGTAAGTGAGTTCATTACGCTGCAAAAAGTTTACGGCCCTCAGGCAATCACCCGCTTCAACCTTTTCACTTCAATGGCGGTAACGGGTACTCCGAAACCTGGATTTAGTTCTGGTGACGCCATCAAAGCAGTTCAGGAGGTTGCTGCTCAGACCTTGCCTTCAGGCTATAGTTACGAGTACTCAGGAATTACACGGGAGGAATTAACTGCAGGAGGGCAAACCGTATTTATCTTCCTGCTCGTACTGGTATTTGTTTACTTCTTGTTAAGTGCGCAGTACGAAAGTTACATTCTTCCGTTCTCTGTACTGCTTTCACTTCCGGTAGGACTTGCAGGAGCCTTCATCTTTGCAAAGTTATTTGGAGTGACGAATAATATATATATGCAGATTACTCTGATTATGCTGGTGGGATTGCTTGCTAAAAATGCAATCCTGATCGTAGAGTTTGCGGCAGAGCGCAGAAGACAGGGTATGGCAATTGCACAAGCAGCAATGGAAGGGGCTGCTGCCCGTTTGCGTCCCATCCTGATGACATCCTTCGCCTTTATCCTTGGCCTTGTTCCCCTTATGTTGTCTTCGGGTGCAGGAGCCGTGGGGAATAAATCAATAGGTACAGGAGCTGTAGGCGGAATGCTTATCGGAACAATTTTCGGAGTATTTGTAATTCCGGTACTGTTTATCATTTTCCAGGGCTTGCAGGAAAGAGTATCCGGGGCTCCGCATACTCCTTCACAGGATGATGACGAAAAAGCTATTGCTGCAAATTAATTAACGTTTGTTCTGCTTGTTTGTGCTTTCGCACCACAAGCGTAACTATAAACAGAAATCATGATATTAAAACAAAGGATACAGTTGGGACTACTAGCAACGCTTGCATTGCTGGTAGCTTCCTGCGGAATTCAAAAATATAAGAGACCAGAAGCTAAACTGGAGGGACTTTACCGTGATGTTCCAAGCTCTGATACCAGTAGTATTGGAACCCTTCCCTGGTCTCAGATCTTTGGGGATGCATACCTTCAAAAATTAATCGAGGAGGGAATTGCTCAAAACCTTGATCTGAAAATAGCTGCTGCCAGGATCCAGCAGGCTGAAGCTTATTATCTTCAAAATCGTGCTGCTTTATTTCCTGCTCTTAACGGAACAGCATCAGCAACATTTAACAAGCTATCAGACGCTCAGGGAGGACAGTTTATTAATAATAACAGGATTTATCAAGCCGGTTTGAGCTCAAATTGGGAAGCAGACATCTGGGGTAAGTTAAGAAGTTCAAGAAAAGCAGGCTACGCAAATTTGTTACAAAGTGAAGCAGGAGCAAGAGCTGTTCAAACCGGTTTGGTTGCAAATATTGCTAATTATTATTATACTCTTTTAGCCCTGGATCAGCAATTGTTAATAACCCAGCAGACCGTTCAAAACTGGGTGAAAACAGTAGAGACCATGCGTCAATTAAAAGACGCAGCCCGTGTAACAGGGGCCGCTGTTGTGCAAAGTGAAGCTAGTCGATACGCAGCCGAAGTAACGATCCCTGATTTAAAGCAACGTATCAGAGAAACAGAAAATGCCTTGAGCGTTCTGCTGGGAAGATCGGCGGGAGCAATCGCACGGAATAATCTTGATCAGCAAACTTTGCAAACTAATCTTCCGGTAGGTGTACCTGCCCAGCTTCTCAGTAACCGGCCGGATGTTCAGCAGGCCGAGTTCAATTATCGATATTATTTTGAAAATGTGAATGTCGCCAGAGCTTTCTTTTATCCTACCTTGACGATCACAGCATCAGGAGGCTTATCAAATGTCGACTTGCAAAACTTTTTTAGTTCAGGTTCTGTATTTGGAAGCTTCGTAGGGGGCTTGACACAACCTATTTTCAACAAGAGGGCAAATAAAACCAGGCTCGAAGTAGCCAAAGCACAGGAGCAAGAAGCTTTGTTCGGTTTTCAAAGATCCCTTTTAACAGCAGGTCAGGAGGTTTCAGATGCACTGGCACTGTATCAAAATGCAGCAGATAAGACTATAAGTCGCCAGAAACAGATTGAAGCCCTTCAAAAATCTATTGAATATACTGAAGCTCTTCTTCGCTATGGTTCCGCCAATTATGTAGAGGTGATCAATGCTCAGCAAAGCTACCTTAGTGCCCAGTTAAACCGCGTGAACGATCGTTTGCAGCAATACCAATCCGTTGTAAGATTGTATCGTGCATTAGGAGGCGGCTGGAAATAAGACGCTATTTACGCACACAACCACATACACACACACATAGTTACTAAAGGTCCGCAGGTTTTCCTCCGGGCCTTTTTTGTAAGGATCATGGCTGAGAATGCTGTAAACAAAAAAAGAGTTCTGTAATGAACTCTTAGGGGTTGTTTTTATAGGTAGATGTTTGTTTATGTGTTTATGCGGCTTGAAGCGGATGTTGTTGAGATGCCTCTTTTTTACTTTTGAAGTTTCTCAGGTCTGATTTTAGAAGAGCTAACAATTCTAAATCTGTTAATCTTTCAGCGGTATTTTGTGTGGTAGTAGTTGATTCTTTCATGATGTTCTTAAGTTGATGTTACTTGTATCGCTAATAATATGCCAAGGAGTAAAACGGGGTTTAAATAGGTGTTAGAACGGCTTATTCATTAAATCTGTACAAAAAAATGTACAAAAAGGCTGTATAGAATTCTGAAATCCGGTTTTGCCTAACGTATTTTGTCGCTCAAAGATAAAAGAAACTCAATTCCCGTTATTTTTGTCGCTCAGCTATAGCAATATGAATATAACCTATCAATACTATAATGAGATAGTTTTGGGATTTGGAGACTATGAGGTAGATTACTCGGAAGGTGTGATTATTATAGAAGTTCCAGAGAGTAGCAAATCTTTTGATGTGATTTGTTCTAAAATTAAAGAACACCTTATGCGAATTTCCGGAACCCTTGAACCTCGTAATGAATCTGTAATAGTACGGGTTGTAAGAGGAGAGGAAATCCAGGAAATAACTCTGGAAAAAGAGCTTTAAAAAAAGGCTTTCAAACGGGGAGAATGAAAGCCTTTAAACTAACCAATTATAAACCTTTTGCTCTTTTTTATACAATTACAATGCCAGTGTATTAAATACACTATGCAAGATTTTGTTTAAGCTTAATTGCTTGTAAATAAAATGCTTCTATGACTGTTTCTACGTTCTTTTTGTATAAAAACCTGGTCGGTTGTCCAAAGCCCTGACACATCCTAGTTTTCATTGTGGAAAAAACTCTCTGATTGTAGCACAAGCTCTACTAATCTCGTAATGGTATAAATTAAACGAGATGAGATCACGCAGGATATTAATTGCAAGTATACTTGCATTAGGTTTTTACGGCTGTAAAAAGGACTTCCCCGAACAGACACCAGAACAGAAAGCTTTACAGGAAGACACCTTTGCCGCGACAAATATTTTAACTGTTGAAGGGGTGTTAAATGAAATTGAATTTATTGCTAAACAGGTACCTGCAATAAATCAAAATGGAAGTTTTTTGTCTTGTGCAACTATAACAAAGCAGGATGTAGAAGGCGGGCAAAAGATAGATGTGAATTTTAATATCAATACAACCTGTAGTGATAACACTTCCCGCTCTGGAAAGCTCTCCTTAATGTACTACTCTAATGGAACCATTTCCGTAACTCCATCAAATTATGTGGTTAGTAATACAGCAATTAGCGGCACTTATAATTTCGGGACCGAGAGCATTAATCAGGTAAATTACCTCCTTCTAAATGTTCTGGATGGAAAGTTCACGTCTACCAATGGAGCATTCATCAATTTCAGCGTCGAAAAGAGGTCTACCATCAAATTAGGCGCAGCTACCCCTGATTTTTCCGATGACGTTATTGAAATTGATCAGGCCAGTTACCAACTCGAGGTCGCTAATGTTCCAGCTAATACCAAGATCGCTGCCGAGACTAAAACTCCTTACACCTTAAAATATTCCTGCTCTGACAAGTTCAGACCCAGGTCCGGAGCTATACTCTTCCAACGATTAGGACAAAACAAGCGGATGATAGAATTTGGAAGTGGGAATTGCAGTGATGTGCCAAAGCTTTCAGAAATAGTTCAATAAATTAAATGGTAATGGAGAACCGGCTGGAAACGGCCGGTTTTCTTATTTTATTCCTTGTTGAGTCCGATCTTCAATTTTCAAACCTTTTTATAACCTTCTCTATTTGCCTCCCGTAATAATATTAAAAATCCATCACCATGAATAAACAAACTACCTGGGGCATATTTTCACCTGACGGACATTTTGAGGCAATCAGTAATCTTACGGTAACAAAAATTGAGTATGCCAGCAAGTCATCACTCGAATTGAAAGAGCTATTAGTGGAAAAAGAGGAGCTGGAACAGTATGAACAGTGTGCTCTTATCCGGGATGAACTGGCACGCAGATAAGTTCGAAAATAAACTGGCCTGAATCTCATTGGTCTGATACCAGTCTACCGATTGTCCACAGTCTATTACATTGCAGTTCAAATCGAATTAATCAAGCTCGGTTAATTTGAGGAAATGAGGTGAACATCGAAGGTTTTTAGATTGTACTCAACCAGCTTCAAAGGTTTTTCCCCGGTCATTAAGTAGTACGCGCCGGTTTCCTGGTTATGTACGTCCGCCAGATTTTCTTTAGGGTATTTTTCCAGAAACTCTGCCTCATCTTTTATCTCACCGAGCTCTATAAGTTTTTTACAAATAGCACTTAAAAGTTTCCGTTCAAATTCCGCTTCAGCTGTTGTTTTTGTTTGTTCCGCGCTCATGTATTTTTTGCTCCTATTGATGCAAAGGTAATAAAGCTTCGGTAAGCAGATTAATGCTTGGGAAGTTCAATAAAGAATGAGGTTCCTTCGTTCTCTTTACTATCAAACCAGATATTACCTTTATGCCATTCAACAATCGTTTTTACTACCCACATTCCCATTCCCGTTGAGGGTTCCCCCTGAAGTCCCTTCCTTCGCGCTGGTGTAAATTGTTCAAACAGTACCTCCTTGAACTCATCTGGAATTCCTATACCATTATCACTGTATGTAAACATGATTTTTTCTCCTTTGTCCTCAATGTTGATGGAGATCAATGCCTCCTCGTGAGTAAACTTGAGAGCGTTGGTGGTTAAGTTATTTACTATCTGAATAAACTTTGCTTCATCAACTTCGATTAAGATGGATGGTGCGGAAGAATTTAGAATGAACGTTCTGTTTGTCAACTGTTCGCTCTGTTGGTACTCTTCAAAATACTCCTTCAGCTTTTTAACAATATCTATACGGTTTTTAACTAATTGAACCTCTGCTGTCTCCAGAAATTCTCTGTTTGTTAAATCTTTGATCAGATTATGCGACTGCGCAATGATCTTGCCTATTGCTTCAATCTGATGGTAAAGCGCTCCATCGATCTTATTTCTAAGGGATGATGCAAGCGTATTTGCGATTGCCAATGGGCCTGCAAGGTCATGTGCAAGGATGTTAAGGACTGCATTTTTTTTGTTCGCGTACTTGTCTTTCGATGAATAGTTATTTCTTTCTTCAGTAATAGGTGTCACCGTAGCAACAACCTGTTTGCCAGAGTCACCGTCAATTACCCAGGGTTGGAGCCTCAACCATTTAGTAGGTCCTGTTAACGGATTAAATCTGACGTCGACTTTTGATTTTTCTATCCCTTGCAATAATGCGGAATAAACTTCCCTTAAATAGGATTTATCTTCTTCAGTAAAGTAAGAACTAAAGTTAGTTACTGAATTTAGATCATCCCCCAGATTAAAGAGATTTTTAAAGGCGGAATTTATGTAAACAAGGCTTTCAGTAGATACATCCAGTACAAACGTAGCAACTGGTGAATCGGCAATTAATTTAAAACTCTGTTTATTAGTCATAACCTTGAAGAGATGCCATCATCGAACGCTAGTGTAACATAGCGTAATTCAAAAAGTTTCCTCAACAGGGATTGGCGAACCTCAACTATTTGCTGTTTTATTTTCATTCTTTAAAATCATTCAGTACCTCAAACCAAAATCATTAAAATCCCTTTTTTGCATCATGCGTAAGCTCATTCAAAAGCTGCTTAAAAAGCCAGTAAGTAAATTGGCAGCCAGATTTGAATCTCGCCCTGATAAAGATTTGGTGCATAGCGCCCTAACGAATTTATTTCATAATCTTAATGCCAAGCCTGGAAAATACGGACCTGTCCTCTCAGTTAGTCCTGCGGATAAGTTTATAGTATTCTCTGACCAGCATAAAGGGGGCAAAGACGGATCCGACGATTTTTCCTATGCGGAGAGGAATTACCTTAGGGCCCTGGAATATTATAATGAGGAAAGGTTTACATTTATTAGTCTGGGAGATGCGGAAGAGCTTTGGGAAAACAATATTCTGACAGTAACTAAGTATAACAAGTCATCCTTCGAGTTAGAGAAGTTGTTTTTAAGAAGGAAGGCTTTCATCAAAGTGTTTGGCAATCATGATCTCTATTGGGATAATGACCCTCTTGCTCCTGTTACCTTAAGAAGCATCTACGGTGAAGACCTTAAGGTGTTCGAGGGTGTGATTCTGAAAATACAGGTGAGCAGTCAGCCTCTTAGTATTTTTCTTACGCACGGTCATCAGGGAGATAAACAAAGCGATGGGAACTGGTTTAGCAAATGGTTTGTATCTACCATATGGGCTCCCTTGCAACTCTACCTTGAGCTTAATCTTAACACCCCGGCTTATAATACCGTTCTTAAATCTAAGCACAATCAGTTTATGTATGAGTGGGTAGCGCCTCTTAAAAACGTCTTGCTCATTACAGGGCATACCCATCAGCCAGTTTTCTTATCCTTAACCTATCTTGAAAGGTTGTTTGGCCGCTTGTTCCGGGCCAGGCAGGCAAATGATCGGGAACAAGTCGAGAGCTTGCAAGCAGAAATAAAGATCAGGGGAGTGAAAGAAAATACCAAGACAGATTTTCTGTCTTATCAACCAACATACTTTAACACGGGCTGCTGTTGTTTTAGCGACGGAGATATTACGGGAATAGAAATTGAAGGAGGCTATATGCGCTTGATCAAATGGGAGTATGACGAGCAGAATATCTCAGGACGAATCGTATTGGAGGAGGTATTATTGGAGAAGCTCGTTCAAAGCTTTGCTACTCCGGCTAAAGAAATACCATCTTAATCCTTCCGGATTATAGCCTCTTCTGCTGTTTGCTCTCTTGACCGAAACGGCCAATCTCCTGCTAGTTTCGCTTTTATAAAATAGACAATGGCTCCTGCGCAGATAACGGTAATACCCGACAACACCATCTTGCTGCCCGTTGAAATTAGAATACCAAACCAGATCAAAATTGCCAGGATGACTGGAACGGGGAACAAAGGCATTTTGTAGGGAAAGGATTCCCTTCCTCTTTTCCTTCTTAAAATGATCAGTCCCAACGCCTGACCGATAAACTGAATCAGGATCCGCATGGCGAGGATCGCACTAATCACATCACTTAATCTGAAGAGTAAACTAAATACAAATGCAACAGAGCCTAAGATCAGCAAAGAAACGTGAGGGAAATTTTTGGTTGGATGCAAGCGGGCGAATATTTTAAAGAATGCTCCATCAGCAGCTGCAGCATAAGGAATGCGACTGTAACCCAATGTTGCTGAAAAGACCGAAGCGAATGCTACCCAAAGGATAAGAACAGTGGCGATCTTAGCGGCAGTACTTCCTGCAATTCGCTCAATAAAAACGCTTACCACAAATTCACTTTCTTTCGCTTCTGCCCACGGAATTACACTGACAACACTAATGTTCATCATGAGGTAAAGAAAGGCTATACCCGCTATAGAAAGGAACATACTCCTGGGAATATTCTTGTCGGGGTTAATGATCTCGCCTCCAAGGTGACAAACATTGTAGTATCCAAGATAACTATAAACCGTTTTTACAGAAGCAAAACCAATAGCTGCTACAAAACCGTAGTTGAGGGTAAGACCGTCGTTGATATGTTTTAAAGGCGCTGTGAAATTACCATTGGCAATACCTCCTCCTATGATCCAAAGCATGGTAAGGATAACACCACCCCAAAGAAAAACACTTATTTTACCGATATCTTCGATCTTTCTGTAAAGGAGTACCACGATTAATATCACAACTGAAGCACTAACGCACTTTGAGCCAATGTTGCTTAAGGGGAACAGAAAGGAGAAATAAGAGGCGAAACCAATTGAAGCAGATGCAATAACGAGCGGAGCTTGTATCATGGTTTGCCAGACAAATAAAAAGCTCATAAAGCGGCCCGCTTTACTACTGCCATAGGCTTCTTTCAAAAAATTATAACTTCCTCCTGCCTTTGGAAATGCTGTTCCAAGTTCACTCCATATCATTGCATCTACCAGGGAAAGAAAAGCACCTGCCATCCAGGCATAAAGAAAGTAAGGGCCATTCATCATGCCGATAACCATAGGCAAGGTAATGAAGGGTCCGATTCCTACCATATCGGTCATATTAATCGCCGTAGCCTGAGCGAGGCCTAACCTACGAACGAGATGGGAACTTGTTGACATTTAACAGCGTAAGCTTGATGCTATTGTTTTACGGCGCTTGCCTTTTTAATTTCCGCGTTATATCGAATAATGGCCTGATAATAGTCTTGCTTGTTGAAAGACCTCATGGCTTTGTCTGAATTTGAAATAACAGCCCTTAATTGTTCTGGCGAAAAGTTCAATATAGCTCCGCTGTCCACTTGGATTGCCGACAGATAGCCAGTATGCATATCAAGTCTTTCAGACAAAAAGGAGTAGGCTGTGATTTTGCCGGAAATTGACTTGAATAACCAGCAACTGTCTGCAGCCAGCCCTTCTATAGTTTCCTTTTTTTCAGGATGCTTGAAATTCTCATAGAGGCGACTGATCTTCAAGGTCTGTTTCGGGTAAATCCGCTCTTCTCTTGAGCCTTCATTATGGCTAGATTTTTTATTAGGCAGCTTCAGATAAGAGACATGTAATGCAGTGTCAGTATAGATCTTGGAAAAGATATCCTTAGTGGTCCCATCTTTAAATGTTACCCTAAAGTTGTATTTATTATTTTCAAGTAATTCTGTATTTCTATACCAATAACGGTTATTAACCATTTGTGTAAGCATACGGAACTGCACACCTGTGCTATTATATCCCAGATGCGGCTGTGCCACAGACAGGAATGCAGTAAAAATAAAGATTGTTGTAAGCAGCAGATTTCTCATGTAAAGGTTTGAGTCTCTTGCTAAAGAACTCCGTTGCAAAGATAAAAGATAAAGTGGGGTAAGATATCTTGCACAAATGTTATGACATTATACAAGCATTGGAAGTAAAAAAAGCCCGATCTGACAAGACCGGGCTTTTTTATCTTTTTGTCTCGTCCTGAAAAAAGTTGACTAATACAAAGTCAACATATGAGTTATCAGGTAATTAAACAAAAAAGAGAAAGCTCGTCGAAAAAGTACAGCGAAGTATTTAAGCGGATGGTTGTTGAGGAATT
>NZ_JAFEWE010000024.1 GCF_017355785.1 Desertivirga arenae | reverse complement strand
TTTTCTTGTAAGACTCTAAATAAAGCCTACCGAACTTCTTACCCTTGATTTCTTTTGACATCGTAACTTAAATTTAGTGATTAATACTTGTTCGTAACGATGTTAAGTTTATACAGGACGAGTCACGCAGGGAAAGGGAATTGTCATGAGTTCCCCGCCAATTGCCGCCATTTCACCGCCACATAGCACCAGGGTTTTTTAAGAAAGGGCGAGCGTGCATTTATCATCCTCTCACTCATTCTTTATCATCCTTTTCTTACTCCGCTCTTACTCTTGATGGCTCTTCCATGAGTTTTCCAAGGTTTTACCGTGGGTAATATCCCATCAATAAACCATTGAGAACTCATGCATAACTAATGAAGAACTCATCGAACTAGGGTGAATGTAAGCTGCATTCTGGTAATCCACAACCTGTTTGGGTATAATACAACGTAAATAATTTTCGCTCTACGCTTGTTGATCCCTATATTTGAGTTATGGAAGCCTTAGACAAACCTCAAAAAATGCACCTTGGAAGAAAGATAAGCAGGATAAGAGAAATTCGTGGGATTAAACAAGAACATTTGGCCCAGGAGTTAGGAGTATCCCAACAGTCGATTTCGAGGATTGAGCAGAGTGAGTTTGTTGAGGATGAGGTTCTTGCTAAAGTAGCGAAGGTACTTGGCGTTACATCCGAAGCTATTAAAAGTTTCAATGAAGATTCAGTGATTAATTTCTTTAACAACTTCAATGATAGCAGTTCTAATAATGGGGCTTTCTATGCCAACAATTGCACTTTCAACCCCTTAGATAAGGTGGTGGAGCTTTACGAACGCCTTCTTCAAAGCGAGCGTGAAAAGATCGAAATTTTGAAAGGCAACAAGTAATTTCCATTCGTTCAATCATTCTCTCATCCATTCATTCACTCATTTACTCCTTCATTCATTCTCTCATCCACTCATTCTCCCATTTACTTGCCAGATACTCCCCGCATACTCCCCAGATAAAGCATAGATAAAGCACAGATAGTCCGATAGAAAGGCCTAAATCAAAAAATAAACCTGACACCATTTACTAATCCAACTCGTCTATCTATTAATCAAAAAGCATTATAAACCTTTTAATCTTTAATAAGTCATACAATCGGGATAAGTCCCATAAACACACACATTAGATATGAAAGTTTTTAGAAAACTGGCTCTGGGCTTACTGTTTATAGTAGCTGCAAGCCTTAATGGAGCCACTACCGTGATGGCTCAGTCAAGGATGTATGGTTCTTCTTACAATTCTTTCTATGATGATCTGGCGCCTCATGGACGTTGGGTTAACAATAGGGAGTATGGTGAAGTCTGGATCCCAAACGTAGAAAGGGGATTTCAACCTTACGCAACCAGGGGGCATTGGGTAATGACTGAGTATGGAAATACCTGGGTTTCAGATTATGATTGGGGATGGGCTCCTTTTCATTATGGTAGATGGACGTATGATGAATATTATGGTTGGATATGGATCCCCGGGAATGAATGGGGACCAGCATGGGTCAGTTGGAGATCTGATAACGATTATTACGGGTGGGCTCCTCTCGGTCCTGGTGTCGATATTAATATCAACATTAATATTCCTCTAGCAAGATGGATCTTTGTTCCCAGAAGCCGGTTTATGACCCGCAATGTTTACGATTATTGCGTTCCAAGACAAAGGGTGGTGAATGTTTATCATAACACTACCGTGATCAATAATATTTACGTTAATGGAAACAGGAGGTACGTTTCCGGTCCTCGCCGGGATGATATTGAGCGTAGTACCCGCCAAAGGGTAAATGTATACCGGGTAGATAATAACGACCGACCTTCAAGAACTGTTGAGAGGGATGGATCTTTACGTGTTTATCGTCCTGAAAGCATTGATAGACCTAACAGGTCTTCTCGTGGTGATGGTAGAATTGAGGACTATCGTAACGGACGAGATCGCGATGATAACAGGAACTACGGTAATAGCAGAGATCAGAGGTCTGATTACAACGGAAGGGTAGATGACCGAAATAATTATCCTGGCCGGGATAGAAATCCGAATGTAAGTGACTCAAGGCCGGGTAACGATGGAAGGACTTATGACAGAGGTAATAGCCCTGGCAGAGATTATTCACAGGACAGGGAAAGAAGTCAGCAGGAACGTTATTCCCGTCAGCAAAATGATAGGATGAGGGGTAATAGTTCGGAAAGGCCAAGTCCTTCAGGGTCCACTGGTAGAGAACAGCAGGGAGGAAATGCTGAACGCCCTTCTGCCAGACCTGATAGGAATCAGAATCCTCCCAGCAATAATGGCGAGCAAAGAGGCAACTCTTCTGGCAACCAGGGCAATAGTCGTGGAGGTACTGAAAACTCTTCAGGTCGTAGCCGTCCCATAAGAGGATAATTTAGAGGTTAAAGGTCTGAGGTAAAAGGAGAAAGGTCCTTTTTTAACTTTTGATTTTTATGCCTCACAAAAAAAGCTGAAAGGTAAGGAGCTTCTTGCTCCGCCATTCAGCTTTTTGCGTTTTATATAAGCTTTGTGCTTTCAGCTTTCACCTCTCTGCTCTCACCTTTTCCCTTTCACCTTTTCCCTCTCAGCTCTTGCCTCTCAGTTTTTGTTCGTTCTAAATAAGCTTCCAGCTTTCACCTCTCTACTCTCCCTTTAGCCTTTCACCTTTATCCTTTTACCTCTCATCTCTCCGTTCCTCCTGCCACTGCTTACTAAAAGACTTAGGTGCTATCTCAGGTAATTCCCTATGTGATCCCCAGGCTTTCTTAAAGAAATTCCTCAGGAAGAAATTCTTGAACTTACCGCCTACAAAATCCATAAACTTCCTTTTTAGCATACCCTTCTTCCAGGCTGCCCATCCCGTCTTCTCAATCTTAGTAACCACACCTTCCTTAACAGCATCTCTCCGGTTAAGTAACAGCATTTTGTGGATATCGATCTTCACGGGACAAACCTCCGAACATTTACCACAGAGACTGGAAGCATAGCTCAAGTGCTTAAAATCTTCCATGCCTTTCATATGAGGTGTGATCACCGAACCAATAGGTCCGCTATAAGTAGTTTGATAGGTATGACCACCAACATTCTTGTAAATCGGACAGGCATTTAAACAAGCTCCGCAGCGAATGCAATAAAGTCCCTGGCGCTGATCCTTTTGAGCCAAAAGATTTGTGCGACCGTTGTCCAATAGAATAACGTACATCTCTTCAGGACCGTCAGTCTCCCATTCTTGTCTCGGGCCGCTGAAAAGGCTATTATACACGGTTAGATTTTGACCGGTACCATGGGTTGCTAATAGAGGCCAGAACAGATCTAAGTCAGTTATAGAAGGAATTACCTTTTCGATTCCTGCAATAACGATATGGATTTTAGGGAATGTTGTGGTCAAACGACCATTGCCTTCGTTTTCAGTCAGGGCAATGCTGCCAGTATCAGCGACTAAAAAATTAGCTCCTGTGATGCCTACATCAGCAGTGGTATATTTCTCTCTAAGCAGTTCACGGGCTTTTTGAGTTAATTGCTCCGGAGTTGCGTCGGGAGCTGTTCCAAATTTCTCATGAAACAACTTTGCAATGTCTTCCTTGCTCAGGTGCATGGCTGGAGTTACAATATGATAAGGCTTTTGCCCAAGTAACTGAACAATGTATTCCCCCAGATCACTCTCCAGCGTTTCAATATTATTTTCTGCAAGAAATTCATTCAGGTGAATTTCCTCAGTCGACATAGATTTCGACTTGATGACAGACTTCGCCCTGGCTTTTTTGAGGATATTCAGGATCTCGGTCTGAGCTTCTTCTGCATCATTTGCCCAGATCACTTTACCCCCTCGTTTCTGAAAGTTGGCTTCGAACTCTGGTAAAAACTTATCCAGGTTCTCCATCACTTTCCATTTTATCGTATGTGCCTTACGTTTAGACTGCTCAAGATTAGCCAATTTTGACAAGCCACGCTCAACTGCCGTATGGTACCTGCCCATATTGAAGTTAATGATCTTGCGGTGGTTTAAGTCAAATGCTTTATCTTCAGATGTTTCTAAAAAATCCTCGGCAAATTTTGTCATATAGCGAAGTTATTAATTTTTAAAGGGACTTATTCCCAATATTTCTTCCTTAATTTTTTCATGCATCCTGTTACATCTTAATTGTTTGACTCGTCTTATATGTACACACACTTAGTATAATATTCACAATTAAATTAAATCAAAGATGAAAGGGGCTCTTGTAGGAACGTTATTAGCCGTTGCAGTAGTATTACAATCTTGTTCAACACAAGTTTATAACAATAGAGGCTATTTGAAACAAACAGACATTAATGGGAAAAAGGTAGCGATCTTACCGGTTGAGGTAGAGTTAACTGGGCGGCTACCAAAGAACATGACAGAGTCTGGCAAAACCAAATTAGAAAACGATGAGTCAAGGCTGATCCAGCAGCAGCTTTTTGGACAGTACCTATACAAATCAAAAAAGGGCAAGAAGAGGAAGGCTATAGATCTGATCAACGTTGATAGGGTTAATAGCACTTTATCGGAGAAGGGAATAGATGCAAGGCAAGCATGGGCAATGGATCCGGATAGCCTGGGAAGATTACTAGGAGCTGACCTGGTTTTAAAAGTAAGGGTGAAGAAGGACCGTATAATGTCTGAAACCGCTTCCTTAGGTATTGGCGTTGCAGGCGCTGTCCTTGATAATATTTTCAGCAAGAGTGATAACGTAAATACAACGCCAACCAACACTGCGAAAACATACAACTTGTTCCTGGATGCTACTTTAACAGATGTTAAATCTCATGCTGTAGTAACTAAGTTTAGTCATAAAGGTGATGCCAATTGGAACCGCCGTCCGGAAGAAGTAATTGAATCCTCCGGAAGGAAGATTGTGAGAAAGGGAGTTGTTTACGCGAGTAACTAGAACGGACGTTCAATAATAAAGAAGGGCAATAGTTCAGATCCTAACCTGAACTATTGCCCTTCTTTATTTATAGCGCTGCAGAAGAATCCCCTACAAGTGCAACCACCTTCTTCTTACCAGCATCTGATCTTCCGTTACATCCTCACTCTCTGCAATCCTGTAGCGGAAAGAATTATTCGCACTGAGCTGAATATCTAACGTCTGGATTAATCCATCCCTTGAGATAAGCACTTGAATTTTCTCTCCTACTTTTTTAGTCACCACTGAACGGTCAAGGTCGCTTATCTTGGTATTAGGGTCAACAGCAAGTGTAATGCGGTTATTGTCAATGGCAATGATCTCATCATTAACATTCAAACCATAGTTCCACGCAGAACTTCCTCTTGCAACTGCAGTTACTGTTACCTTTCCATCCTTAATAACTGTAGCTGCTCCTAAGAAAGGTTGAACCCTGCCTTTATTGTCGTCAACCAAAGCTAATCCGGCATGACCTAAATAGTTATTGAAACTGATAGGTTGAGTGCCGTTCACGTAATCATTGTAAATTTTATCTAGTGATTTGCCTGCCACTTTTTCAGCCATTGCCCTGAACTCTGCATCCGTAAAGCCGCGTTTTTGCTTTTTGTAGTACTCATCGTACATTGCTTTCATCACATCATCCAAGCCTTTTTTACCTTTAGTGGAGCCCAAAATTTCCAGGTCGAGAACCATCGCTAATACTGCTCCCTTATCATAATATGAAATTGTTGAGTTTCTGGAGTTCTCGTGCGGGCGGTAATACTTAATCCATGCATCAAAGCTAGCCTCGCTAACAGGCTGTACACGGTTACCGGGTTGGTTTTCTACAGTATTGATATCTGCATTAACTACGTCCAGATATTTCTCTGGAGTATAAAGGCCAGCACGACGTAACATTAAATTATCATAATAAGCCGTAAAGCCTTCGGATATCCACAGATCAGTAGTATAATTCTCCTGATCATAGTTAAATGGTCCAAGTGCCTGAGGACGAAGACGCTTAACATTCCATAAGTGAAAGTACTCGTGGGCTACCAGACCTAAAAATCCTTTATATCCTGCTTCATCAGCATAGCTCAATCTTCTTGCACCTAAAACTGTAGAATTAAGATGCTCTAAACCACCACCTCCGGTAGAAGTGTTATGCACGATGAATACATAGTGTTTATTAGGGTTTTCTCCAAATACCGCTGTTTCCGTTTCAACAATTTTAGCCATGTCGGCAGACAATCTTGCTTTATCGTAATTCCCGCCACCATACATGGCCACCTCATGCCTTACGCCTGCTGCAGTAAATTCAAATACGTCCTGGTTGCCTACTTCTAATGGAGAATCATACAGGATGTCGAAATCCGGAGCGAGGAAAGTGTTTTCTTTACCCTTTACCGGCTCTAGTCCGGTAGAAACTTTTGCCCAGTTCTTCGCCAGACGGATCTTTACCGTTGATGGTTCTTTAATCATTCCATCTACATACATAAATACTCCTGTTGGAGATAGAAAGGCATGTGATGCATCTACAAAGCTAGTCCGTACAGAAAGCTCAAAGGCATAAACCCTGTAATTAACCTTGATTTCACTCTTATTATTAAGTGATACTCTCCATGTATTTTTGTTGGTCTTTTTAAATCCCAGCGTATTTCCTTTGCTATCGGCTGCGCTAAAACCTTCTACGTTTTTTGCAAATTCTCTTACCAAATAAGACCCAGGAGCCCATACGGGCATCTTTATATCCACAAAGTCTCTACCTAAGTCTGCAATAGACATTTCTACATCAATATAATGGGCTTGTGGTTCAGAGAAGGATACCTCAAAATTGATCTTTGTGGCAGCTGTTGATTCATCGAGAGTTAGAGACATAAGGATTAATGTTATAAAAGAAAAATATAATGATCTCATGTGTGCTGTTTTTGCAAAAATACTTTTAATGGGAAATAAACATAAACTATTTCGAGCTGTAAAATAGTTGATACACTCAACTAATTATATATTCGCTGAGCTAGTTTTGATGTTATAAGAACGTGAATAAGGCCTCGATTGCACCTGTTAGATTGTTTATTTCCCTAATAAAGAAACCTTCGGGAACTCCGAAAGGGACTAATAAAAACATTACAGCTATGCTCAATCAAATTGGATCAAATCTGGTTGATATAAAGCCCTTTAAATTTATTATTAGAAACGCGCACCTAAATAGAATATGAGACTTAGATACATTATTTATACAATCCTTATCGTTGGCTTTTGCTCCCTGGTGGGCTATCGACTAATTAAAGGGTCTGGAGCAAAGGAAAAAGGTGCTGCAAAAGGTGCCGGTGGACCAGGTGGGCCAGCCAAACCGGTAAGGGTAAATGGGGTAGTGATAGTACCTCGGAAATTTGATAACTCCCTCTCGGTTACCGGGACAATTGAACCGAATGAACAGGTACAGGTGCGAAGTGAAATATCAGGTCTGGTACGTGGAATTTATTTTAAGGAAGGGAGTAATGTTCGCCGGGGTCAAACCCTTCTTACTATAGACGATGCAGAGCTCCGGGCTCAATTATCTCAGGCGCTAACAAGACAGAACCTGGCGCAGCAGAACGAGAGACGCGCGCGTTTACTTTTAGAGAAAGAGGCGATCAGTCGCGAAGAATACGATGCTTCGCTGGCCGAGTTCCGTTCACAAAGCTCGCAAACACAGTTAATCCGTGCACAGCTGTCAAAAACGGTGATCAAAGCTCCTTTTAATGGTAAAATTGGATTAAGGGCTATTTCCGTGGGTGAATACCTTACTCCAACTACTACGGTTGCTAATCTGGTTAATACCAATCCTGTAAAGATCACTTTTTCAGTTCCTGAAAAATATTCAAGGTCTGTAAAGTTAAATACAGAGGTGAGATTCACGGTAGCGGGTTCCACCCAGAAATACAGGGCAAAAGTCTATGCCATTGAACCCCAGGTAGAGACCACCACCCGTACGCTGCAGCTAAGGGCAAGGGCTGATAATCCTGATGGCGTTTTAGTGCCGGGACTATTTGCAACGGTCGACTTACCGCTGGCAACCCTCGAAGATGCTATCCTGGTTCCAACTGAAGCTATAGTTCCTGTTCAGGAAGGTAAAAAGGTTTTTGTGGCCGACAGTGGTAAGGCAAAAGAGGTGATGGTACAAACCTCTACGCGTACAGAAAAAGATATTTTAATTACTTCAGGTTTAAAACCTGGAGATACGGTAATTACTTCAGGGTTGATGTCTTTAAAACCGGAGGCACCGGTAAAGGTAAATACAGGAAGAAAGAAATAGGAGGGAAAGATGAGTCTGTCGACAACAAGTATAAAACGTCCTGTATTAACTATTGTAGTTAATCTGGTCTTAATTCTTTTCGGTGTTATTGGATACAGTTTCCTTGGAATAAGGGAGTATCCTTCGATTGACCCCGCAATAGTATCGGTTCGCACAAACTACGCCGGTGCGAATGCAGATATCATCGAGTCTCAGATCACCGAGCCGCTGGAGAAGTCCATTAATTCCATTGACGGAATACGGAATATATCCTCTACCAGTAATCAGGGAACAAGTAATATCAACATTGAGTTCAATCTTGATAAAAACCTGGAAGAAGCTGCCAATGATGTTCGTGATAAAGTATCCCAGGCTATTAGAAGCTTACCTCAGGACATTGATGCTCCTCCGGTAGTGAGTAAAGCTGATGCGGATTCTGAGCCTATTATTACAATGACCATCAGGAGTAGTTCCCGTGATCAGCTTCAATTGAGCGACTATGCGGAGAATGTTGTATCTCAACGGCTTCAAACAATACCTGGAGTTAGCAGCGTGCAGATATGGGGGCAGAAAAGGTTTGCTATGCGCCTCTGGCTTGATCCGGTTAAGCTTGCTTCTTATGGCTTAACAGTCTCCGACGTTAGAGATGCCTTGAATCGAGAAAACGTTGAACTTCCATCGGGAAAGGTGAGCGGTGCAAATACAGAGCTGATTGTAAAAACAATTGGAAACCTATCCTCTGCGGAGCAGTTTAATGATCTGATTGTCAAATCTGATTCGGGAAGTATTATCCGGTTTAGTGATGTTGGAACTGCAGAGTTAGGTCCGGAGAACCTCGAGGCGAAAATGACGGAATCTGGCCAGCCTATGGTGGGTATGGCTATCGTACCTCAACCTGGCACCAACTACCTGCAAATAGCTAAGCAGTTCTACACAGAGTTTGAAAAACTGAAAAAGGATCTGCCAAAGGATATTACCCTGAATATTGCAATGGACAATACTTTGTTCATTAAACAATCGGTCACCGAAGTGGCAGAGACTATCCTTATTGCTCTTGTTCTGGTTATCTTCATTATCTACCTCTTCTTTCGCGACTGGGGCATCGCATTCCGGCCATTGATCGATATACCCGTGTCATTGATCGCTACCTTTTTTATCATGTACATGGCTGGTTTTTCTATCAATGTACTCACTTTGCTGGCCATTGTGCTTGCAACGGGACTGGTTGTGGACGACGGGATCGTGGTAACCGAAAATATTTATAAGAAAGTGGAAGAAGGCATGTCGCCGATTGAAGCGGCTGTTAAAGGATCAAATGAGATTTTCTGGGCGGTAATTTCCATCTCGATCACCCTTGCGGCGGTTTTCCTGCCGGTGATTTTCCTCGAGGGATTTGTGGGACGTTTATTTAGGGAATTTGGTGTGGTCATCGGAGCTGCGGTACTTATTTCCGCTTTCGTGTCACTTACTTTAACTCCAATGCTAAATGCATATCTTATTAAAAGTGGGGGACATAAGCATTCCAGGTTCTATGAAATCACCGAGCCTTATTTTGTAAGAATGAATAAAGGTTACGCCGATGCTCTGGGTAGTTTTATGGCTAAGAAATGGCTAAGTATTCCTATTCTTCTTGTTTGTTTTGGTCTAATTTTCCTGTTCTTTAAAATATTACAGAAAGAAACTGCGCCGTATGACGACCGCAGTATGCTGCGGCTTCAGGTTACAGCACCTGAAGGTTCTTCTTTCGAGTATACCGACAGGTTTATGGAAGAACTCACGCGGCTTATTAACGACTCCGTTCCGGAGAAAGCTGTTAACCTGGTAATAACATCCCCAAATTTCGGTGGTGCGGGAAGCGTTAATAACGGTATGGCGAGGCTCGCTTTGAAACCTTCAGACGAAAGGGAGCGCTCGCAAAGGGAAGTGGCAGAATATCTTACAAAAGCAACTAAAAAGTATTCTCAGGCACAGGTAAGGGTGAATGAACAGCCGACCATATCGGTTAACCGACGGGGAGGTCTTCCTATTCAGTTCATCATTCAGGCTCCCAATTTCCAAAAGCTGGAGGAGAAGATCCCGCAATTTATGGATGAGGTAGGTAAGGACCCTACGTTCTCTACTTCAGATATAAATCTAAAATTCAACAAGCCCGAGATCAATGTTACTATCGATAGAGAGAAAGCTCAGAGTTTAGGAGTTTCAGTAATTGATATCGCACAAACTTTACAACTTTCCCTAAGCGGTCAAAGATTCGGCTATTACATAATGAATGGCCGTCAGTACCAGGTGATCGGTCAGTTTAACAGGGCAGACAGGGACGAACCGGTAGACCTTGCCTCACTCTTTGTTCGTAGCAGCAGCGGGCAGCTTATTCAATTAGACAACCTGGTGAATATCCAGGAAAGAAGCAGTCCTCCACAACTATACCATAACAACAGATACCTTTCTGCTACAGTTTCTGCGGGTCTTGCACCGGGACAAAGTATTGGCGATGGAATTGATGCAATGGAAAGAATTGCAGATAAAGTTTTGGATGAAACCTTTTCAACAGATCTTGGAGGGGAGTCGCGCGACTTTGTTGAAAGTGGATCAAACACCTTGTTTGCCTTTGGTCTTGCCCTTCTTCTCATTTACCTGATCCTTGCAGCTCAGTTTGAAAGTTTTATTGATCCCTTGATCATCATTCTTACCGTGCCGATGGCGGTTGCAGGGGCAATGCTTTCGCTCTGGTTATTTGGTCAAACCTGGAATATTTTCAGTCAGATCGGGACCATTATGCTTATCGGACTGGTAACTAAGAATGGAATTCTGATCGTTGAGTTTGCCAATCAGCTCAGGGAGCAGGGGCGTACTAAGATGGAGGCTGTGATGGAAGCTGCAGAGGCTCGCTTGCGTCCGATATTAATGACGAGTCTTGCTATTGCCCTCGGTGCATTACCTATTGCCATGGCTCTTGGAGCTGCTGCCCAAAGCCGTGTGGGTATGGGAGTTGTAATTGTGGGGGGCACCGTTTTTTCCCTCATATTAACGCTGTTCGTTATCCCAGCCATCTACTTTATGTGGGCGCGGGAAAAGAAACACCGGCCCGAGTTTGATAATCTGGAAGCCCTCGAAAAAGGAGAACTTGCAACAGTACATAATTAAGCAATGAGAGTTAAATTTTTATTATTCCTATTGCTGGGGTTATCATTTTCCCTGTTAAGCAATGCCCAGGAGGTACTAACTGTTGAAGAAGCAGTACGGATAGCCCTGGAAAATAATTTCAATATAAGAATTGCCAGTAATGATGTGGAGATTGCTGAGAACAATGTAAACCGTGCTAATGCGGGAATGCTGCCGAGTATTACCGGTAATTTCTCCAATAACAACACTATTCAAACTGGCTCACAGACTCGTGCTACGGGGGAAGTGAATACCACCAGGAATGGTCATGGATCAAACCGGAGCTATGGGGCTGTCCTTAACTGGACTATTTTTGACGGATTTAGGATGTTTGCCCGTTATGAGCAGTTAAAAGAACTGGAAAAATTAGGTGAAGCGAATTTGCAGCTGACTGTGCTAACGAATGTGGGGGAAGTGATCCGGCGATATTATGAACTGGTGCAGCAAAAGCAGCAACTCAAAGCGTACGATACTGCTGTTGCTATTTCAAGGTTAAGAGTTAATACAGCTCAAACCAGGTTTGAGATTGGAAAATCTGCCCGCCTGGAAGTACTTAATGCACAAGTGGATTTTAACACGGATACTACCAATTTATTACGCGAGCAGGAGTTATACCGGAACACGCAGATCGCTTTAAATGAGTTAATGGGAAGACCGGTAGATTTAACTTTTTCTGTTATAGACGAAGTTCCTGTAGATCAGAAACTGAGTTTGACCGATCTGAGAGCTGTAGCATCTCAACAAAGTCCCTCTTTACAGGCAGCACTTGTTAGCAGGAGGATTGCGGAACTTGATTTGAAGCAGGTAAAGGCCGACAGATATCCGGTGATCGGATTAAATACCGGTTATACTAATAGCCGTAACAAGGCAGCATTAGGTTTCTCTACTCTAAATACCAACAGAGGTTTCAACTATGGGATTACCGCTTCAATAAACATATTTAACGGTTTTTTGCAGAAACGAAATGAACGTAATGCAGCAATAGCTATTGAAAGTGCCGACCTGGATTACCAGCGGATCAAACAAAGTGTGAATTCTCAACTTGCATCAGCATTTCAATCTTATCAAACTAATTTGAGTCTTCTTCAGTTAGAGCTAAGTAATCAGAAGATTGCCAGGCAAAACCTGGATATTACACTTGCAAAGTATCGCCTCGGCAGTATTACACAAGTAGAGATTCGCGATGCTCAGCTTAATTACCTGAACGCAACCGTAAGGCTTAATACTGCAATAGCGCAGGCAAAGCAGTCGGAGATCAGTCTGCTTGAAATTTCGGGCAACCTCAACTTAAAAAATTAAAAACCGTTTTGTATGTTTGATGAAAAATTATAAAACCCTAAGACAATTCAACCGTATAAGCCAGAAGGCAGCTATAGAGGGGCAATTATGATGGATTCTAAATACAAAACTGTTTTACTGATTGACGATAGTTATATCGATAACTTGATCAATCGTAAAATTTTGGAGAGTAGTCAGTTCGCTGATGAAATTGTAGTTATGGATTCACCGGTGAAAGCCATTGAATACCTGGATAAATGTTTTGATGAGCACATGATGCCCGAAATCATTTTCCTGGATATCCGGATGCCTGAAATGAATGGTTTTGAATTCCTTCAGAAGATTAGAGAAATTGGAGGTGTTAATAGTGCTGATATTAAGATTTATGTCTTATCTTCTTCTCTTGATCCCAACGACCTCAAAAAGATCGAAGCAAATAATTTAATCACTAAATTTATAGGAAAGCCCCTTACCGTGCGGGCGCTTGAGGATATAAAGTAATGATTTTAGTAGCCGATAGCGGTTCATCAAAAACAGACTGGATATTAAAATTAGGCGATACTGAGTTAAAAGAATTCACTACCCGGGGTATTAATCCTTACTTCCAGACCGACAAAGACATTTGCAAAGTTTTATCAGCTTATGATGAAATCCAGGAGTACAATTCCAGGGTTAAGGAGGTGTATTTCTTTGGAGAGGGCTGTACTACTCCTGATAAAAGGGAAATAGTATCAAATGGCCTGTCTAAAGTATTTTCACGGGCCTATATAAGCGTTGAAAATGATGCCTTAGGTTCGGCCTATGCTACTTGTGGGAAGAAAAAAGGGTTTACCTGTATCCTTGGAACAGCTTCTAATGTTGCTTTTTATGATGGTGAACAGGTCCATGAGGGTGTTCACGGATTGGGTTTTGTATTTGGAGATGAAGGTTCAGGAACTTACTTCGGTAAAAAGCTCATTACAGACTACCTCTATGATAAAATGCCTGCCCATGTCAGAAAAGCGTTCAAAAAGGACTATGATATCAATAAGGATATTGTAATTCGTAATGTTTATCAGGAGCCTTTACCGAATTTTTATCTCGCCTCTTTTGCAAAATTCTTGAGTTCAAACAGGGGAGAAGAGTATGTTGAAAGTATCCTTCATTTTGGTATTGAGGAGTTTATAAAAACGCATTTGTTACCCTATCCTACGCACCAGTCTTATCCCTGCCATTTCGTAGGTTCTATAGCCTATCATTTCCAGGATGTTTTAACCGGAGTTTGCCAAAAGCATAAGATCAAAATTGGAAAGGTTCTGTCTAATCCCATCCATGACCTGGCCGACTTTTTAACTCAAACCTGATATTTTCCTATATAAATTCAAAACTATTTACGTTTATAACTATTATTAATTGCTAGAGGAGACGTGATATTAAGGCCGGGATTGTAAGGCAAATTTTAAGCAAATTTTGGATTTATAATTCTGTACGTATATCTTCGTCCTTATAGAGACAAGACTATATCAGCTAATTCTGGTGTAGTCTTGTTTGTTTTTTATAGATGTTCAATCACAAAATTAGTGCGATATGGCAGAGATAACCTATTATACCAAAGAAGGATTAGAAAAGCTAAAAGAAGAGTTACATTTCTTAAAAACTGAAGGAAGAGCACAAATAGCAAAAGCTATTGCAGAAGCTCGGGATAAGGGCGACTTATCGGAGAATGCTGAGTACGATGCTGCAAAAGAAGCTCAGGGGCACCATGAAACGAAAATTGCTAAGCTTGAAGATACTCTTGCGCATGCCCGTATCATCGACGAGTCTAAACTCGACACCTCAAAAGTCTTAGCCTTATCGAAAGTTAAGATCAAAAACGTTAAGAACGGTACAACTATGACCTATCAGTTAGTGTCTGAATCTGAAGCAGATTTAAAATCAGGGAAGATTTCAGTTAAGTCTCCGATAGCAAAAGGTCTCTTAGGTAAATCGGTTGGCGATAAAGCCGAAATCGCTGTTCCTGCAGGAAACATCGAGTTCGAGATCCTTGAGATTTCTAGATAATTTCAGTATTCCGAATAATTTAATTCAACAAGTAAATGGCTTCTATCTTTTCAAGAATCGTTGCCGGAGAGATTCCTGCTTATAAAGTGGCTGAGGATGAGAATTACCTCGCCTTTTTAGATGTGTTCCCATTAATTAAAGGACATGTATTGGTAATACCGAAACAGGAGGTCGATTATATTTTTGATTTAGAGGATGAGGTTTACACGGGACTTCAACTTTTTGCGAAGAAAGTAGCAAAGGGTCTGAAAGAAGCTGTTCCTTGTAAAAGGATAGGTGTTACTGTAATTGGACTGGAAGTGCCTCATGTTCATATTCATTTGGTTCCAATGAACGGAATGGACGATATGAATTTTTCAAAGCCAAAGCTTAAGCTGGAGGCCGAAGAAATGAAAGAGATAGCTCAAAGAATTGCTGCTAAAATAGATCTTTAGAAAATTCTAAAATATGAGGGTCTGGTTGCTACGCTTCCAGACCCTCATATTTTTTATAATCAAGCTGATTTGCCCTTTAGAATAGCTAGAGGATTCGCAACTCTTTTTTGATTGTCTTTTACAAACGATGCCCAGCCAGAATAGCTCTTAGAGCCAACTCCACTGGTGCTTGTGCGTTGAAAGCAATGGCATAGAGCGACCGCCAGGCCGTCTGTAGCGTCCAGGAACTGAGGTGTTTCGGTGAATTTCAGGAGCGTTTGCAGCATAGCGGCTACTTGCTCCTTCGTGGCATTCCCATTTCCCGTGATAGACTGCTTTATTTTTCTGGGAGAGTATTCGAAAATAGGAAGGCCTCTTGATAAAGCTGCTGCCATAGCAACTCCTTGCGCCCTCCCCAGCTTAAGCATTACCTGGATGTTTTTCCCATAAAAGGGAGCTTCGATAGCTAAACAATCAGGATGATATTCATCTATAAGAGCTACTGTTTTTTCAAAGATCCGTTTTAACTTCAATGGATGGTCATCAAGGTGGTCGAGCTTTACAATCCCCAGGCTAACCAGCTCAGATTTTTTGTTCACCTCCTTCACTAACCCATATCCCATCACAGCCGTTCCGGGGTCAATACCCAGAATTATCCTTTCTTTCGACTTCTCTTTCTCCATTATCAAACAATAATACGATTTTAATGCTTAACCACATCTGGGATTTAATGAGATACTTACACGATAATTAAAAAAACATTTACATTTTTGTGCCTCATTGAAGTTTGATGGTTTATAGAAATTGCTGCCTTGACATCTAGTCTTAAAAAAATTTATAACAACCTCCTTAAATTTGCGATTCTTTGTCTTGCAACCGTATTTATCTACCATAAACTTTCAGATAATACCAACCTTCAGAATTTCAACAGGCTCATTTCGGGGCTTTCAAGAACCCTGATTTCCATCACTTTATTTTCTGTGTTTGTTCTAATGCTCATTAACTGGCTCATAGAAGCAGTTAAATGGCGATACCTCGTACGAAGAATTGAGCAGATCACTCTGTGGAAGGCAGTTGAATCTGTCTTTTGTGGTTTAACTATTGCAGTATTCACACCGAACAGGATAGGAGAGTATGGTGGACGGGTCTTTTTTTTGTCACCCAGGAAAAGACTGCATGGCGTAGTGGCCATGGGTATTGGTTCATTAGGCCAGATGGTTTTAACGAATGTGATTGGAGCGGTAGCAATAGGCTGGTTTCTCTTTAGTTTCATCCCAGGAAATACCTTGTTCTTTGTTCTGATAGCACTGGCTGTTGTTCTATTTTCAGCTTTTTTCCTGGTTTTCTATTTCAATATAAACTGGATCATTGGTTATTTGCTCCGGTTTAAGTTCTTAAAACGTTTTTCTAAATTTTTCAGAGTGTTTTCAAGATATCATACGACCGAGCTTATTAAGGTATTTGGCCTCTGTTTATTACGTTTTGGGGTTTTTACCTCCCAGTACTGTTTGGTGATAAAAATGCTTATCCCAACTTTGCCAATATTATCAGTGGCAATGATGGTTTTTATTCTATTTTTCATTCAATCAGCGTTGCCTTCCCTCGATTTACTGGATGTTGGGGTGCGCACTTTTACAGCAAGTTACTTTTTTAGTTATATCACACATCAGGACGTGGCAATCATTGCTGCTACGGCTTTTATCTGGTTGGTTAATCTTATTATTCCGGCTATTTTAGGAGCTCCTTTTGTATTTAAATTGAATTTTTTTGGCACTAATCGTAATTAGCTCCATTGCTTTGTTGCTCACCATGGGCTATGCAGGAGCGGTATTTTATTTTCGGAGTGGTTGGCAAAAGCTTCCTCTTTATGCTCCTGAAGCGAAGGCTCCCCTTACAAGTGTAAGTATTCTTATTGCTGCAAGGAATGAGGAGGAATGTATAGCCTTTACTATAGAAGATATACTCAAACAGAACTATCCTCAGGGTTTGGTGGAACTGATCGTTGTAGATGATCATTCTACTGATCGCACAGCAAATATCGTGGAGTGGTATGGCAAAGACGGTGTGAAACTAATAAAGCTTCGGGAGGATCAGACTTTAAATTCTTATAAGAAAAAGGCCATCACGGTAGCAATCAATGAGGCAAAGGGAGATTTAATCATAACTACTGATGCCGATTGTCGTATGGGACCCGAATGGCTTCGTTCCATCGCCTCCTTTTATGAGAAAAATAATTATAAAATGGTTTCTTCTCCTGTCTCTTATTTCAAGGAGAAAAGTCAGTTCGAGCGCCTCCAAACCCTCGAATTTCTATATCTGATAGGTTTGGGTGCTTCTTCTATCGGTAATGGGAAGCCTTCCACTTGTAACGGCGCTAATCTTGCTTACCGGAGGGATGTTTTCTTTGAGCTGGGAGGATTTAAAGGAATTGATAATCTGGCCTCGGGCGATGATGAACTTTTTTTACATAAGGTTGCCGCGAAGTATCCACAAGGGGTCGGTTTTTGTAAATCAAGGCATGCCATTGTTTATACCACTGCAAAGCCTAATTTGAAGGAGTTTATCAGGCAGAGGAAAAGATGGGCCTCTAAAAGCACTAAATACAAGGAGAAAAGTATTGTTTTTCTTGGCGTGGCTATCTGGGTATTCAATGTATCCGTTTTTTTACATTTCTTATTAGGCTTTATTAACCAAACTTACTGGCTTGTACTCAGCTTGATAATACTCCTTAAATTTATAGCAGAATACGTTTTTTTAAAAGACATAACAGAATTTACACGAAGGAAAGAATTATTAAAACTTCTTCCTTTGCTAACGATTATACATGTATTATATATAATTTACATCGGGGTAGCTGGCAACTCCGGAAAGTATGTTTGGAAAGACAGATTGGTTCGCTAAAGTAGAGCCAACATTCAAATATATTTTGAGGTTATATTGTAAATTTTGTTATTTGGTGTATTAAATATTAGGTAAGCAAACAACCATTTTGGGACCTGTAGGAAGTTCAGATAAAGATAGAGAGGAAAATGATTTAATTCAGCTCTTGCTAAAAAGGCAGGCTGAGTTGAATGCATTACTGGAGGTAACTCTGGCAATCAATAAAAACAGTGCAGCATCTGTTTTATTTGAAATGCTCGAGGTAATTCTCCGGGTGAATTTGAACGTGGGTAAGATGCGCTTACTTATTCGCGAGAGTGATCAGTTCGCATGTGTCTCCAGATACGGCGGCGAAATAGAAACTTCGAAAGCGCTGCTCGCTATATGTCCCATCCTCGATCCAATCAAATCCATTACCTCCTTAAATACCCATAAAGACGAAACCTTAAATAAATACGATTTCTTTGTTCCCGTACGGCATAAAAGCACTACCCTTGCTTTTGTACTGATCGGTGATTTTAATACCAAGCCCGAATTACTGAGCCACGAGCTGAACTTTATTCAGACCTTGATCAATATCATCATTGTTGCACTTGAAAATAAAAAGCTATTTAAAGAGCGAGTGCAGCGAGAGCGTTTACAACGCGATATGGAACTTGCCAGCGAGGTACAAAGTATGTTAGTTCCACTGCGCTTGCCCAAGAGTAAAGCCTTTGAAATATCTGCCACTTACCTCCCGCACGAGAATATTGGCGGTGATTATTTCGATTTCCTAAGGATTAACGAGAACGAGTTTATCTGGTGCATTGCGGATGTATCTGGAAAAGGAGTTTCAGCAGCATTGCTAATGGCCAACCTTCAGGCAAGCTTAAGAGCATGGGCTTCGGTAGAAAGGGATTTGGAGAAGGTGATCAATAAGCTTAACGCGCTGGTAACCTCTAACACAAAGGGCGAACGCTTTATTACATTATTCATAGCACGTTATAACGAAGTGACAAGGGAGATGGAGTTTGTTAATGCAGGACATAATTCTCCTATTCTTGTTTCTGATTCTGAAGTTGTTTTCCTGAAACAAGGCACAACAATGCTGGGGATTTTTGACGACTTGCCTTTTGTGAATACAGGTCGTTTAACCCTTGCGCCCAATGCCTTGATCTTCAACTACACAGATGGCTTAATTGAAAGTCCGGATGAGGAGGTGTTTATCCAGGATGAACAACTAGTCGAGCTCCTCAACAAACATCTTCATTTGCCTGTTGACGAAATAAATACAAATATCCTTAACGACATTCAGCAAACCTATGCTGCCAGAATGAATTCTGATGATATTACTTTGTTGACATTGAAGATCCATTAGTGTTAATAAAACATTTTCTGTATTAAATACTATTATTTTATTTTTGAGTATTAGTTCTCAATGAGTTGATCATTTGAGCTTTTAATTTCAATTTGAAACGCTGTATGTTATCGCCTTTTTACCAGGATGAATTTGTTGAGGCCGGATGTGATGAAGCTGGAAGAGGTTGCTTAGCAGGCCCGGTATTCGCTGCCGCGGTTATCCTTCCCAAAAATTTTAAGCACAAATTACTTACCGATTCCAAGCAATTAAAGGAAGAAGACAGGTACTCTCTTCGTAAAATGATCGAAAAGAAGGCTATTGCTTATGCTGTTGCTTCCGTGGATCATAAGGAGATCGACGAGATCAATATTTTAAATGCATCTTTTCTCGCAATGCATAGGGCCTTGGATCAGTTAACTCATCAACCAGGCTTTATTATTGTCGATGGAAACCGCTTCAAGAAGTACAACGAAGTCCCTCATTCCTGTATTATAAAAGGTGATGGCAAATATTACTCTATCGCGGCGGCATCTATTTTAGCTAAAACCTACCGTGACGACTTTATGAAGGGAATAGCCAACCTTCATCCTGAATATGATTGGGCGAGCAATAAAGGCTATCCTACCATAAAACATCGTACAGCGGTCCTTACTCATGGCTTTTCACCTTACCACAGACGTTCGTTCAGGGTTACGGATCCACAGTTAGATTTATTTGAATGTCACTAATTGCACGAATTTTATCAAGCACACTAATTGCGCGAATTTTACTAATTAACACGAATTCTCACGTTAAATTTTAGGCTTTGTGCAGTTTTCTCCCTTTGGACTAAACTGCTCCTTCGGTGTTCATTCACTTAATTAGTGTTTACTCCATTCGTGTTGATTCGCTTAATTAGTGCAATTCGTGTTATTATTCTATTTTTGCAGCTCTCTCATTTAAAATTTCATTCAATGAAAAATACAGCATTAACAGAAAAACACATTTCTCTAGGCGCTAAGATCGTTCCGTTCGCGGGTTATAATATGCCTGTACAATACGAGGGGATCAATGCAGAGCATGCGGCAGTTAGAAATGGAGTTGGGGTGTTCGATGTGAGTCACATGGGAGAGTTCATTTTGAAGGGTGAAAAAGCCCTTGACCTGATCCAAAGGGTAACTTCTAACGATGCATCAAAGCTTATTGATGGCAAAGTTCAGTACTCTTGTCTGCCCAATGAGAATGGCGGTATTGTAGATGACCTTCTGGTTTACAGAATAGATGAGAAAACGTACATGCTTGTTGTAAATGCTTCGAATATTCAAAAGGACTGGGACTGGATATCAAGGTTCAATACTGAGGCTGTGGATATGAAGGATATCTCCGACAGAACTTCTCTTTTAGCAGTACAGGGACCAAAAGCTGTGCAGGCATTGCAAAAACTGACAGAAGTAGAGTTATCCTCTATGGAATATTATTCTTTCAAGAAAGGAAAATTTGCAGGAATAGACAACGTATTGATATCAGCTACGGGATATACTGGTGCAAGTGGATTCGAGATCTATTTTGATGCAGAACATTCAGAACACATCTGGGATGCAATTTTTGAGGCCGGAGCAGAATTCGGAATAAAGCCAATAGGTTTAGGAGCACGCGACACTTTACGCCTGGAAATGGGGTTCTGCCTGTATGGTAATGATATAGACGATACTACATCGCCAATAGAAGCCGGACTTGGTTGGATAACTAAATTTAATAAGGAGTTTACGAATTCGGCTGCTCTAAAGGATCAAAAAGAGAAGGGCCCCGACCGGAAATTAGTAGGGTTTGAAATGATAGAAAGAGGAATTCCCCGCCACGACTACCCGATAGTTGATGCAGAAGGGAATCAGATCGGAAAAGTAACTTCCGGCACTCAATCACCTTCTTTGCAAAAAGCAGTTGGCCTGGGTTATGTAGAGACAGAATTTGCACAGGTAGGAACAGAGATTTTTATCAGCATTCGTAATACTGCTGTTAAGGCAAAGATTGTTAAATTCCCTTTTTATAAAGTATAAAGATTTGAAAGTAGTACAGTTAACATCAGATAAGAAGAAAATAGAAGTAGTACTAACGCCTGCTTTACTTCCTCTTTATGACGTAGAAAATAGTATCGTCGTTGTAATCGATATTTTCAGAGCGACATCATCGATGTGTTATGGAATCGAAAATGGGGCAGAAGCTATCATTCCTGTTTCACAAGTAGAGGAGTGTATAGCCTATTCAGAGAAAGGTTACCTGATAGCAGCAGAGCGAAACGGTGAGGTGGTAGAAGGCTTTGATTTCGGTAATTCTCCTTTTTCTTATACTGCAGAAAAGGTAGCAGGAAAGACGGTAGTTCTTACCACTACCAATGGAACACATGCAATTCATCTATCCAGGCAGGCTAAAAAGATCGCTATCGGTTCTTTCCTCAACTTAAGTTCTCTTTCCAACTGGCTTAGGGAGCAAAATGAAAACGTCCTTCTGGTATGTGCCGGTTGGAAGAACAAAGTAAACCTGGAAGATACTGTTTTTGCAGGAGCTGTAGTAGATAAGCTTCGCAATGATGAGCATTATAAGATTGACGACTCTGCAATCGCTGCAGCTGATTTATGGTCGCTCGCTAAAGATAACTTAGGAGCCTATCTTGCTAAAACATCCCATAGCGAAAGACTTAAAAAACTAGGAATAGAAGAGGATATCGCTTTCTGCTTGAACATTGATATCACCTCTGCAATCCCCGTTCTTGACGGAGAGAAACTGGTGAAGTTCTAGTTTTTTACCTTTTGTTCGCTGAAATAAGCGCAGCCAGGGATATAGTTAAAAGTGTAAGAGCAAAGAAAGCTATCCCTTTGAATTCCTCGCCTTGTTTAAAGTCGTTGAAATTATCCAGGTGCGGTTTTATTACTATGAGAGGGACAATACTTCTGTAAGTTGAAATCGCGCTGCTTAGATAAGGGCCTTCAGCGAAAGAAGGATTGAAATCTGAATAAACCACTTCATAAAAAGTCGGCTCTTCGGTAAAAACAGTATTTATAAATTTATCACGGGAGCGTTTATGAAAATCCTGTAGCTTCTTGTCAAAAAGATCTTTATTATCGGTTTTGGGGAGATTTAGGTTATATCTTGTCCCTACAAAAAGATGGGAGTCTTCCTCATAGAAAATGACAGGAGTTGTAAGATAGCATGCTACTTGATCTTTCTTCGACTTCCCGCTTCCTCTTGTAATCCTTGTTTCGTTTCCAATAACGGCGAGATTTATGTTTAACCGATTTTGGAACTTGAAGAAGCGGTCTCTTCTGTTCTTAAAGATATCCTCTGTTTTATTTAATCCTTTTAATGGAAAACGCGTTCCTTCATAACTATTAAGAGCAACTATCAGAAGCACTGTATTTACAATAATTACAACTCTTCCGGCGTATTTCCCGGCTAGCCGGTACCCTAATTTGTAATGAAGCCTGTCGAAAATAAAAATGTTAGTTAGGGCTGCTATTGCAAAATATAAGTTAGCTCGTCTGCTCAGTGGTATATAAGCAATATCCGGATATAGAAAGTGTTTAATACCGAAAGTGACAGCTATCTGGGCGAGCAGGATTAGTGAAAGTATAAAAAGGCTCTGCCTAAAGGCTTGGACAAACGTATCGCGACTTAAGTTATTTCTGCTACCCAGCTTCCTGAAATGGATGGTAAAAAATTTTTCAATTGGTTTGGTGATTTCTGTGAGCGAGATGATATATGGTTTTCTATCGAACGAATAGATTACCAGTTGAGAAAATGCCCTGCCGTGATTTATTTCAAACCCTGTTACTTCTTTCTTTTGCCACTCCTGATTTTTAAGAAGTCCTAAAAAGTTAGATTCTGATTCAATTAAAATTATTTCCTCATTAACTGTAACAGAACAATGAACGGTACTTAAAAACCTCGCTCCAAAAAAGGATAGGAGAGCAGCCCCTAAAAGGCGTAGTAATTCCACTCCTACATTCTCGCTTATAAAAAAGAAAAAAGAAAGAATATAAAGTGTCCCAAACAGGGTAAGGATAAATACTAAATTAAGATTAGCATGAATACCTTTAAAGGAAATCGATTGGTTCTCTGAGGTTTCAGGGGCGATAAGGTTAGTTTCTAAATTCATTTCAACTTCTCATTATTCTTGTGCCGCTCAGCGTCACGGATGTTCTTTTTCTCAAGGTTCTTCTCCAATGCTTCGGTAAGGTTAATGCCAGTTTGGTTAGCCAGACAGATCAATACAAAAAGAACATCCGCCATCTCATCACCCAGATCTACTTTCTTATCCGATTCTTTAAAGGATTGCTCCCCGTATTTACGAGACATAATACGAGCCACCTCGCCAACCTCTTCCATAAGAATGGCTGTGTTGGTAAGTTCATTAAAGTAACGAACACCGGTTGTTTTTATCCAGTTATCTACGAGTTGCTGGGCTTGATCTATCGTCATAATTTGAAAAGCACTAAATATAATAAACACTAATTATACGAATTTATCGAATTTTCACTAATGATGGCGCGTAATGAAGGGTGTATAATACTATGCACTGGGATTAAAGGGAGTGCATCTCGATTAAGAAATCCAATCATGGCGGCTGAAGTGCGAGGGGTTAGAATACTATTCGCTGGAATTCAAGGGAAGGTGATCCGAAGTTAACAACTATTCCAAGTTTCAATCCGGATGCTTTAAGATAGTTCATTGTTTGTTTGATGTACGGAACTCCAATGTAGCCTGCTGCTTTTAACTCAATGATGATCTTTTCGTAAGCAAGAAAATCAGCAATAAATTGATGTTTAAGTCTTTGTTCTTTATAATAAATTGTAAAAGGATGCTCCCGGCAAAAAGGAATCTTCTGTCTTTTGAATTCAACTTCTAAAGCATCCTGATAAACTACTTCTTTAAATCCAAACCCTAGGGCCTTGTGAACTTCGAAGCAAGCACCTATCAGCTTGTAAGATTCTTCCTTAAATATAAGCTCAGCCATTATGTGATAAGTAATGAGCTAAAATAATAATTAAGAAATTAAAATTAGCGAAATCTGGGATACTATGATTAGTGAAAATTTGTCTAATCCGAGAAATCAGTGGTGTTATTTAGCGACCTATGATTAGTGAAAATTCGCATAATCCGCGAAATTCGTGATAAATCTATTCTTTATTCTTCGTATCCATCACCACCGTCACCGGACCATCATTCACTAACCTTATTTTCATATCTGCGCCAAAGATTCCCGCCTCTGTTGTTGTGCCGGTTAGCATTTCAAGTTCCTTCAGCATTTGTTCGTACAGGGGTATTGCTTTATCGGGTCGTGCTGCCTTGGTAAAGCCTGGTCGGTTGCCCTTTTTAGTTGAAGCGAATAAGGTAAACTGTGAAATAAGAAGGATTCCGCCATTAATATCTAAAACGGACCGGTTCATCAAGCCTTGCTCGTCAGCAAAGATCCTCATGTTAACGATCTTTTGCGCTAACCATTTCAGATCTTCTTCCGTGTCTGCATCCTCTATTCCCAGGAGTACTAGCAGGCCATCTTTAATTTCGCCTGTAATTGTTCCTTCAACGGTACAGGATGCTTCGCTAACTCTTTGTATAACTGCCCTCATTAAATAAATGAATTAAATAGATATAAGGGGGATGGTTTAGGTTCGCGTATCATTGCCATTGAAGATGCTTAAATAGCTTTCATAGCGACTTTCATCAATTTCCCCTTCTTCAACAGCTTCCATTACCGCACAGCCAGGCTCGTTGATGTGTCTGCAATTATGGTATTTGCATTCATTAAGCCGCTCTCGCATCTCGGGGAAGAAATGACCAAGCTCTTGCTTCTCAATATCAATAATGCCTAATTCACGGATCCCCGGAGTGTCTATAAGATAACCTCCACCTGGAACCTCATGCATCTCGGCAAAAGTTGTAGTGTGCTGTCCCTTGTCGCTCCAGTCAGATATAGCCCCGGTTTTAAGTTCCTTATCTGGTATCAGTTGGTTAATTAGCGTTGATTTACCTACCCCTGAATGGCCGGAAAATAGGGTTACCTTATCTTTTAACAGATCCTTAATTTCATCCAGGTTTGTTCCTTCCAGCGCCGAGACCTCATAGCAAGGATAGCCTATACGCGTATAGATATCCTGATACTCTGCCAGGATCTCCAGTCCTTCTTCACTAAACAAGTCAAGCTTATTGAAAATAAGTCCGGCTGGAATATCATAAGCTTCAGCCGTTACCAGAAAGCGATCTATAAAACCGAGTGAAGTTCTGGGTGAAGCAAGTGTAACGATCAGAAAGGCTTGATCTAAATTAGCTGCAATGATCTGAGCTTGTTTGGAGAGATTAACGGATTTACGGATGATATAATTCTTCCTGTCATACAGTTTCGTGATCACTGCTGTGTCTTGTTCCGGCTCCAGTTCGATATCTACATGATCTCCCACTGCAATTGGATTGGTTGTCTTTATGTCTTTAGTCCGGAATTTACCTTTAATACGACAATCTACTACCCGGTTGCCTTCTGTTGCTACCTGGTACCAGCTTCCGGTTGATTTTATCACTAATCCCTGCATTAGGAGCAAAGTTAAAAGATTAAACACGAATTACACGAATTACACGAATTACACGAATTACACGAATTACACGAATTACGTTCTTTAGAATCTAAAAATTCCCTATTTGTTTTTAATATGAAAGAAGGAGCAGCAAAGAAACGAAGCGCTGAAAGTTCTCTCTACGATTAGCCTGACACTAAAAGATCTTGGCGCATTTTGGTCTTAAATGACTAAAAGATTTAGAACATGTCAGAGCTTATAGTCCTTCCTACTGTCTCGAGGATGTTTTTCTGTTAAGTAGTAATATCATTTGCGATTTTGAAAATTTACTGCTTACTTTACGCCCGAATTTAAAACAATGATAAAGTTTACTTATACCATTACAAAAACGATTACCACCACACACAAAGTGTCGGGAGGAAGTTCGTATTTGGTGTAAATGAAAATATAAAAGACCATAAAGCGCCTTCCTCCCTTAAAGGGGGAAGGCGCTTTTGTTTAAAATTTAGTGAATAGCTCCGTTTGTGAGGAGCATAACATAAATGGTGGGGAGAATAGGTTTTCATATCTATAATCTTACATCTCAAATCTCATAAATAAATGAATGTATTAAAGTTTGGTGGTACATCAGTTGGCTCGGTAGAAAGTATCCGGACCCTGATCAGTATCCTTCAGAGAGAGAAAGCTGAAAATGGAAGCCCTGTTGTTGTATTGTCGGCAATGGGCGGAGTTACAAATTTGCTTGTGAGCATGGCTGATAAGGCTGCCACCGGGCAGGATTTCTCTCAGGACCTTAGGGATCTGGAGAACCGCCATTTTGATGTGGTTAAAGCCTTACTGGAAGTACCGCGTCAGAACCCTGTTTTTACAAAGCTGAAGCTATTCTTCAATGAGATTGAAGACCTTTTGCAAGGCGTTTCAAGTCTGAATGAGCTTACTGCTCGTACCCGCGATCGTATTTTAAGTTACGGTGAACGTTGCTCGACTTTAATGCTTAGCCGGATTGCCGAACAATATATTGGAGATTCCGTTTTCGCTGATGCTTCTCAGTTTATAAAAACGGACAGCAATTTTGGAAACGCAAAGGTTCAAACTGAAGTTACCGACTTACTTGTTCGTGGTTTCTACGAAGAGAATAGAGATAAATTAATTTTCGTTACCGGATTTATCGGTAGTAACGATGCTGGCAGCATTACAACTTTAGGTCGCGGTGGAAGCGATTATACCGCGGCAATTGTGGGAGCAGCCTTAAATGTTAGTGCCATTGAAATCTGGACTGACGTAAATGGAATGATGACTGCAGATCCGAGGATCGTAAAGAAGGCTTTTCCTCTGACAGAACTTTCGTACACTGAAGCAATGGAGCTTTCCTACTTTGGTGCAAAGGTGATCTATCCCCCAACCATGATCCCGGCTTTCTTAAAAAAGATCCCTATTGTTATCAGGAACACTTTCGAACCTGATTTTAAAGGAACCGTGATCAGTCACGAGGCAAAAAGTTCAGAGCACAGTGTAAAAGGCATTTCCTCTATAAATGATATTAGTGTTATCAACTTAACCGGCAGCGGAATGGTTGGAAAGGCTGGCTTTAGCGGACGCTTGTTCTCATTGCTTGCCCGGGAACAGATCAACGTTGTATTGATCACTCAAAGTTCATCTGAGCACAGCATCACTTTTGCGGTGAATCCTGCTGATGCCTTTAAATCAAAGCAATTGATCGAGCATGAGTTTGAACTTGAACTTGAGGCAAAGAAGATTGAAAATCCGGTAATAGAAGAAGGTTTATCTGTTCTTGCTATCGTAGGGGAGAACATGAAGGAGACTCCCGGCATTGCTGGTACTTTATTCCATGCTTTAGGCAGAAACGGTGTGAACGTGCGTGCCATTGCTCAAGGATCTTCTGAGTACAACATATCAGTTATTATTTCCCGTCATGATCTGGCAAAAGCTTTAAATGCTGTACACGACGCGTTCTATACTGATCTTAAAAAGACCTTGAATATTTTCTGTGTTGGTACAGGAAACATCGGAAAAACGCTTTTCCGTCAATTGGAAGAGCACAGGGAATTCCTGAAGCAACAAAATGGTATCCTGATCAACGTGATCGGTATCAGTAACAGTAAGAAGATGGTCTTCAACCCGGAAGGATTATCGCTTCAGAATTGGGAAGAAACATTAAATGCTTCTGAAGAAATTGCAAGCCTGGAGAAGTTTGTTCTGAAAATGAAAGAACTGAACCTTCCTAATGCAGTTTTTGTTGATAATACTGCTAGTCCGGCTCCTATTGCAAAGTATGCAGAAATACTAAGTTCTACTATATCTGTGGTAACTTGCAATAAGATTGGAAATTCCTCTTCTTATGCTCAATACAAGGCCTTTAAAGATGCTGCACATAAGCATGGTGTTGACTTCTTTTACGAAACCAATGTGGGTGCAGGCTTGCCTATCATTCGTACATTGAAAGACCTGATGATGAGTGGAGACAGGGTAGTGCGTATCGAAGCAATTCTATCAGGAACCATCTCATTTATCTTTAATAACTTCAAAGGAGATGTAACCTTCCATGATGTGGTTAAAACAGCTCAGGAGAAAGGTTATACAGAGCCTGACCCTCGTGACGATTTAAGCGGAACTGACTTTATGCGCAAGATCCTGATCCTTGCCAGAGATGCAGGTCACGAGTTAGAACCTGAAGATGTGAAGATAGGAGCGATCCTTCCAAAAGCATGTATGGAAGCTACTTCTGTTGAGGATTTCTACGAGCAGTTAAAAGCTAATAATTATTTCTTCGAGAAATTAAAGAATGATGCAGAAAGCAGTGGCAAGGTGCTTCGGTATATCGGAAAGCTGGAGAACGGGCAGGCTACTATATCACTGGAAATGGTAGACGAAAACCATCCTTTCTATATGCTTTCAGGTAGTGATAATATAATTTCCTTCACTACGGACCGCTACAAGGAACGCCCGTTGGTAGTAAAAGGTCCTGGTGCAGGTGCTGAAGTTACTGCGGCAGGTGTATTTGCAGATATTGTAAACGTAGGGGCATAAGTCCCGTTCCCTATAGAAGGGAAGTTTTTCTAACGCTTTAAATAAACCCTTTTGGGGGTGGTTCAATGAGAGAATCAATAAAAGTTTTTGCTCCGGCTACTGTAGCCAATGTGGTATGTGGATTTGATGTTTTAGGACTTGCGGTAAATGCCCCCGGTGATGAGGTGATCATGCGCCGAAAGGCAGAACCTGGAGTGGTCATTACAAAAATCACAGGAGATGATGGAAGACTTCCCTTAGATCCTGCAAAAAATACAGCAAGTGCCTGCGTTCAAATGTTTTTGCAACATATTGATAGAACAGATATTGGGGTAGAAATTGAACTTCATAAGAAAATGCCTATTGGGAGCGGATTGGGCTCCAGTTCAGCCAGTACTGTTGCAGGTCTGTTTGCGATCAATTCACTTTTAGATTTTCCGTTGAAGCAGGAAGATCTACTGCCATTTGCTCTGAGAGGGGAGGAATTAGCATGTGGATTTGGTCACGCTGATAATGTTGCACCTGCCTTGCTTGGGGGTTTTATCCTTGTCAGGAGCTACAGTCCGCTAGACGTTATCAAGCTTCCTTATCCTGAGGAATTGCACACAGCGATAGTATTTCCTGAAGTAGACGTCCCTACCCGGGATGCAAGGCAAATGATTCGTAGTAAAGTGCTCTTAAAAGATGCTGTTACCCAATGGGGAAATGTAGCAGGATTGGTCAGTGGTCTTTTTATGAAAGATATGGATCTGATCGGCCGGAGTATGGTGGATGTTCTGGTAGAGCCCGTAAGGTCTATACTCATACCTGATTTTCACAAAATGCGTGAGATAGCAATGGGACTGGGAGCTTTAAGTTTCGGGATCTCTGGTTCTGGTCCATCAGTATTTTCATTTACAAAAGATCAGGAAACTGCTGAAAAGATAACTGCTGCAATTCAAAAGCACCTGTCAACGTTAAGTATAGGTAGCCAGGGATATGTTTCCAAAGTAAATGCAAACGGCCCTATAATATTAGACTAACAGCTCATGATTAATCTCAAATAAATTTGGCGCTTGCAAGGTAAATTGTAAATCTCAAATCGTAAATCAATGGGCGTTTGCAAATCAATCGTAATTCGTAAATCAAAAAATCGTAAATCAAGTTGAGACTCTATAGCACAAATAATTCAGCATTATCAGTAGACTTTAAAGAGGCTGTGTTCAATAGCATGCCGCAGGATAAGGGTTTATACATGCCTTACGAAATTCCCACTTTAGATGCTGATTTTATAAATAACATAGAGAAGTATTCTCTTCAGGAGATTGCATTCAAGGTTGCTAAGACCCTTCTTCAGGATGCTTTACCTGATGCTGATTTAAAGGCCATTGTAGAGGAAGCAATCAACTTTCCTGCACCTGCAAAAAAGCTCGACGAGAACACCTACGTATTGGAGCTATTTCACGGGCCATCTCTGGCGTTCAAAGACTTTGGAGCAAGGTTTATGAGCCGGATCATGGCATACTTCCTGGAAGAGGGAGAGAAGACATTGAACGTCCTTGTTGCTACTTCAGGAGACACCGGAGGTGCGGTTGCCTTAGGCTTTTTAGGTGTTCCTAATACCCAGGTTACCATTTTGTATCCGAAAGGGAAGGTTAGTCCCATCCAGGAATTACAATTAACAACCAATGGCCAGAATATACGTGCAGTAGAAATTGACGGAACTTTCGATGACTGCCAGGCATTAGTGAAGCAAGCCTTTGTGGATAAGGAATTGAATGAGAAGTTCAGATTAACCTCGGCAAACTCAATAAATATCTCCCGCTTGATTCCGCAAACCTTCTACTATTTCAATGCTTACGCACAATTGAAGAGAGAAGGGAAAACGGATGTGGTTTTTTCTGTGCCTAGCGGAAACTTTGGAAACATTGGTGCAGGTCTCCTGGCCTGGAAAATGGGATTGCCGGTTAAGCAATATATAGCAGCAACAAATGTGAACGATACAGTGCCTGCCTTTTTCAAATCAGGTAAGTATGAACCAAAGCCATCTATAGCTACTTTATCGAATGCGATGGATGTTGGTAATCCGAGTAACTGGGTTCGTATCATGACGATGTTCAAGAATGAACTTGAAGAAGTTAAAAAGGAAGTATCGGCGGCTAGTTATACCGACGAGCAAACAAGAGCAGCAGTGTTAGAGGTGTATGAAAAATACGACTACATTGTTTGTCCTCACACGGCCATAGCCTGGTTAGCCGTTGAGGATTACAGAAGGGTAACAGGAGATCTGAAAAGTGCAGGGATCTTCCTTTCTACAGCACACCCTTGTAAGTTCCCTGATATTTATGAGGGAGAAATGGCTGCTCAGGTTGAGATTCCCCAGCAGGTGAAAGTTCTGGAAGGCAAGCCAAAGCAAGCCGTTGGGCTTGGAATAGACTTTGAAGGATTTAAACATTACTTATTGAATAATTAAATAGCGTGGTAAACACAATAATCTTCGATTTGGGTGCAGTTTTGATAGACTGGCACCCTTTTCATTTATACAGACAGATATTTAGCGACGAGGCTGAAATGAACGAGTTCATCGACACCATTTGTACCAATCATTGGAATGAGGAACAGGATGGTGGCAGAACTCTAGCCGAGGGCACAGAATTGCTGGTTAAGCAATTTCCGGAACACGAGGAAAACATTCGTGCTTATTATGGTAGATGGACGGAGATGTTAAATGGCCCGATACAGGGAACCGTAAATATCTTCAAAAGACTAAAGGATAGTGGCAAGTATAAGATCTATGCTCTCACTAACTGGTCTCATGAAACCTTTCCAATTGCGCAGGAGAAGTTTGAGTTCCTGAACTGGTTTGATGGGGTAGTGGTTTCTGGTACAGAGAAAATGAGAAAACCGCAACCGGAGTTCTATCAGCTATTATTGGATCGTTACGATGTTAAACCTGAAGAGGCTGTATTTATCGATGACAACTTCAGAAATATAGAAGCAGGAAGAAAGCTTGGAATTGATAGTATCCATTTTACAAATCCTGAGGAGTTAGAAGTAGAACTGCAGAAAAAAGGACTGCTTTAGTTGGTACAGATTTTGGGTAAGTTTGGTTATCTTTGAGTATAAGGTTATTAGATATGGTTGTTCTACTACAGAAAGGTGCAAGTAAGGAAGATATTGAAAAGGTAAATAAGTTATTAAATAAACTTCCTGGAAGAAAGACTCTGGATGCCAAAAGGTTTTGTGGTCTTATCTCCCTTGACAAAGATCCACTGGATATCCAACGGCAGTTGAGAAATGAGTGGGAATAGGATTTTGCTTGACACTAATATTGTATTATATCTTTTAACCGGCGACTCCACTTTAGCAGAGTTCCTTCAGGAAAAGCAGGCTTATATTTCAATAATCTCAGAGCTGGAATTGATCGGCTTTCCTGCTATTTCAAGCAGGGAGTTGGATCATATCAGGCTTTTTATAAGAAGCTGTGAAGTGGTTCCAATCAATGAAGAAATAAAGGCTCATTACATCGCTCTTCGAAGGAAATATAAAATTAAACTTGGGGATGCAAGTATAGCAGCAACAGCATTATTCTTGGATATTCCTCTCATTACGGCTGACAAACAGTTCAGGCAAATAGAGGAGTTAGAGTTAACTCTTTATGATAAATAAATTTTTCTTGCTGATAATGATGTTATTAGTGAGAAAATGAAAATTAGCTCTGGCAGAATTCCAAAACTTTTCTACCTTTGCAGCCATAACAACGAAGCCTCCTTAGCTCAGCTGGTAGAGCAACTGACTTGTAATCAGTAGGTCATTGGTTCGATTCCGATAGGAGGCTCAACAACTAAAGCCGGTTTGATATTTCAAGCCGGCTTTTTTATTTTCTTATTCCTGCTTTTACAGTGATAGGACGGATCAAGCGGAATTCTTGGGGGGAATAAATAAAAAGTGTTTTTTTGCAAGTAGTAAAAACATAAATTGTACTCTCTTGCAAGATCCATACTTACAATTAGCTACCCTTCTATTACCTAAAGGATTATTAGATTTCTTTGAATTAAAGCAGGTCCTACAGAAAGAGTCAGGACTTGAAATTCATTTAGAGGAGAA
>NZ_JAFEWE010000023.1 GCF_017355785.1 Desertivirga arenae | reverse complement strand
TTCTTTAATAATCTTATCTCCATTCTCTCTTGTGGCAAAAGTTAACTGATACTTTTTCAAAACTTGTTGATTCATAACGTAATAATACTGATTTTGGATAAGCCTTATCAACATCTCAAAAAACGATGCAAATTATTTATCTGAAGTCGCTAGAAGAAAACTCGGTTAGGAAAGGAACACACTGGTCTTCCCCTAATATTCCAATGTCAATACTTGAAATAGAGGAACTTGAGATAAAGTACAATAGCAGCAAGCCTTTTCCAATCGCCCTGAGGGAATTACTTCATCTAGCGGGCAAGGACTGTTATTTTTTGGATAAAGGATTAAATGAATCCCAAGAAGAGTTGCAGAAATTTGTTAGAGAAAATTTACGAGATGATGTCAGGAAAATCGACAGACCATTTTTCGCAATTGATGTTTACAATACATTTGACCAGTTCTTATTTGTATATCTCGATGAAGGTGAAGACCCACCAGTTTACGAGGCACACTACTCTGATCACCCAAGTCGCGAGCATTGGATATCTTTAGTAATAAAGTCGCTGTCAAAGTTTGTTGAAAACAACGTAGAAAGAGTAAAGCAGGGTAGAAATCCTTTTTAAATAATTAACGGCATTAGTATCTCAAAAAAGGATAAGTAACAGTGAATAAGCAAATTTTAGACAAGTACGGATTGAGATTCACTAAAAAGGTATCTATGTGGAAAATAGAGGATATTCCCACTGGACCTGATCTTATCGTTAGTTATCTCTTAGCCTTATCTAAGTCAGAGATAGAGGGTTGGTTACTTCCCGAGATTGCAAGTGTCTTGAATAATTTGAAAGAGGAAGGAGAAGTAGACACAGCACCGGTATGGGCAGAATTTAATAAAACTCGCACGATTCTAAGGAACGCTTGGAATAATGATAATGCAATCGTGATTCCAACTAAAGATTTTGAGGGAATTATAATTTCATGGAGCCAATTTTTAAGGAGATGGTTATAGTCCTTATTAGGGAAATATTATTATAAAAACTAACTAAGTAGCATTTCCCTTAATTAAGGATTAGTCTCAGAAAACGATGAAGAAGATAGATTTGTATTCTGGGTTTGAAAGCGATCCTAACATTGTTTTCCGCCAGAGAAAAATATCGAATGAGATAATAGAGGAGCTAGAGCTGTGGTACGGTTATTTTTATACTATTGTTGAGCTAATTCCGATGGTTGAAAATCCTCACCCTGATAGCCTATTGTTCCATTGGTATAATCGCTCAGGATTTTTTAATCACACCAAATGGGAGTGTAAGAGAATAAGAGAGCTTTATGAGCAAGTCCTTTCAGTTCAAGATAAGGTCCCAGCAATGGAGGCAGAAGCTTATGATGCGCTAAAGCAAATTTTGCTTTCGACAATGAGGAACAACAGCAGGCTCTTTATTGCCTACGGCTGCTAGGCTAGAGAGCAGTCTCAAAAAACGATATCTTCATATGCTGCTAGAAATCAGAACCTATGACAACACACATCAAGTTTATAAATAGTTTTGGGAAGGAAATTTCTCCAGATCAAGCTTTGGCCTCTGACTTCTACAGAAAGATAACAGTTGAAAATACGGCGGTAATGAAAGTCGAGCTTGTTCTGTCTCAGCACCGCATAGGAAGCGTACATTACTTTCTTTCTCTAGAAGACGATAAGCAGGTGATACTAAATTCCCACTTTGATAGATATCCTGAAAAAACATTCTGCTCGCTTTTCTTTAATAAAATATCCTCTGGATCCTTTAATCAATGGGATAGAGAAGATTACAAATCGAAGATAGGATTAAAATACAAAGGGATTGATGTCTATGATGAAAATCATCAACTAATCTGTGACTGCCAATTTGATCTTTTAACCGGAAAGCTTAAAGCAGGCGGCAAGAAACAGTTTTATGGTGATTCTAATGATGATGAACCTGATGATCGTTTAGTTTTCTTTTATAATGAAGAAGGTGATATAGACCATGTAATTGATATGAATGGAAATTATGGTTATAACGATTCCATATCCCTGGAAGAACTTTTGGAAGACGAAAGACTTTCCCAAGAGTTATTCCCCTGGGACCAGCATATCTATTTTCATCATCTTACGCCTTATCTACCAATTGGTCGAGTATAAAGAAGTTGTAGAGAGAGAACTAATCTCAAAAAACGATGGAAAGGATTAGCCCTCAGATAACTAAAACCAACCAGTACTTTATACGTAAAAGAGGAGTAGCATTCCAGTAAGATGATCAAATTTATTCTATCAGCCCTTGTCATTATATTGGTAATTTCTTGTGGCGAGAAGAAGAGCCAATCATCCAAGAGTACAATTCCGTCGAACATGGATACGCTATCCTTACCTGAAGCCAAAGAAGGTCCTGTTCGAGATTCAATCCGTGTTCTTGATATTTCCGAGAGATTGAAGTTATCGGGTAACCGATCTTATGTACTAAAATGGCAGGAGATCGCACTTTCAAGCAAACATATTGAGAATAGAATTAACGAAACGATTAGGGGCAACCTTCGAAACTATAAGACGGCTTTATTAGAGGCAGAAGGGTCAACGGAATACGAAATTGAGTCAACTATTCCCTTTGCTAAAGATTCCCTGGTTAGCTGCTTCATTACTTCTTATGAATATGGAGAAAATGCATTGCATGGCTTTCGCGACTTTAAGACTCTAAATTTTAACACTCAGACAGGAATGCTTATAAATTTCCATGATCTGTTTATCGAAAATCAGAGATCCCCTGTAGATAGTATTGTTATGAGTAAATTAGAAGATCGATTAAAGGAATCGGAATTTCATCGATCAGATTGGGAATCTCAGATGCCCGATCCGAATTTTTTGCTTGATAGTAAGGGGATTAAGGTTTTGTTTAAAGGTCCTAACTACCAAACCTCTATAATCGAGCTTTTTTTTACTAAGGAGGAGTTCCGGCCATTCTTGAAAATTAGCGGTTTATGGAACTAAAGTTAGTCTCACAAAACGATAGGATCTTTTAGACTTCAGGTTGAGAAACTTCGTAATTTTGGAAATAAACAAAGGTTAGATTAGCCAGATGTTAGCTGTAATTGCAAAATCCTGACAGACGTTTTATGAAAAGTGGAGTAAAGATTATAGCCTTTCTTATACTTGCCGTTATCGTAGCTCGATACATAAATCAAGGTATTTCCGCCTACGACATGAGATTCTATAGCGGGAAAGACAATGGATATTTTGCAAGATTTGAATCTATTTGCCTTCTTAGCTCTTTTTTCTTCGCTTTAATGACCAACAAGAATTCATTTATACATGGTTTAAGAGGGTTAATTATTGGATTTATTATAGGAATACTATCTTATTTCATCATCATGAAAACTATACCCGATTCTTTTCTTGGCGAAGCTTATTATCTCATATCTTTCTTGTTAGTCATGGCCACTTTCTTTGCATTGAGAAAATTTAGACCGATAAATAGCAGAAAGAGCTAATCGAGGTACTGTCTCAAAAAACGATGAAATTTTATATCTTGAACCTAATTTACAGTTCTTATTTAAGAAATAAACGCAGTGCGTTTAGCTAATCGTTAACCTCAACCAAAAGAAGACAACCGAAAGTGACATTTGGAGACTGACTTATTGATAATAGAGTATAATGCTAAAAAAAATTTCCCGGTTCCTCGGACTCCCATTTGGGGCTATAAAGCCTTTTCCAGAAGCTTCAGAAGTGTTTTTGGAAAATATTGAGGAACATAGCAATTTGCTTTTTCCAGTTTGTTCTGTTGACCTCTCTTCTGTTAATAGAAGATGGAAAGGGCATATTCATTTGCTTCAATTTAATGAAGATCCATATAATACCGAGACAGCAAAATTTTTCAATTCGTATTGTAAAGATAATACGATTGGTTTTCAGGTTGTTAATGGAAAATATAAATTTCTTACCGACTTTCGTTACTTCGACTTAAGCCCTGAATGGGAAGAGTGGTTTGTTCTTACGAAAGAAACATACACCATCTCCAAGAATAATTACAAAACGAAGAAAAAAAAGTATTGGATGAATTTTATTGTACCGGGTGGTGAACCTCGTTGGGAGCAAGAAGATGAAACGCCACTTGACCCAGAAGGCAATAGAATGACTTTTATAGCTCAATATAGCTCTGGAAAAATTTGCAGCGATAATTGCGAGAAAGAGATCTACTTGTTCTATTCTGACAAGCATAAGCTCGCTGTTCAAATTTATCAAACCTCATAAAGTTTTTTAATCATTCAAAAGGCCTAGAATCCAAGAAAATCTAAAGACGGATAAATTGGCAGCAGTTAACATTACCTCTGGAAAAATTGTGAGTAACGTGGTTCTCGAAATTTCCGACATTTAATAAAGCTTTGTACAGTATGACAATGACCTACTTTTTAACCGCCATCTTTACAATGCCTAAACGTTATGGCAAGTAAAATAAAAAACAATGACCGATCTAATCCAAGAATACATAAGACTAGCTGGTGAATATGGCGAATGCATTTTGAATGGTGATTCAAAAAAAGGGAACAAGATTCACAAAAGTTTGATGAAGTCAATTGACCAGATTAAAAAAGGTAACAGTGAAACCCGCGAAGCATTTTATCAATTACTTAATTATAACAACGACTCCGTTAAAATTTGGACTTCGACAGCCTTATTAGCGACCTTAGAACAAGAAGCAGTTTTGACTTTAGAAACCATCGCTCAAAACAATAAAGATATCTTTTCAATAACAGCAAGCACAACGTTAGACTGTTGGAATAAGGGAATGCTAACTAATATTCTTGATTGGCGACAATCTTAAACAGCGAACTAAAATTGCCCGTCATAACACAATGATTAAATTATGCCCGGATGATGTGGTTCTCGAAGAATCTGATCTCAGAAAACGATAATATACCGGAGCTTTTTAGATTCAACTCCTTAACTTATATAGGATCAAAGGTGTGATCCACATAATTCGTTGCATTAAAGTAAATTGACCTTTTTATTCAATAACTAAACACTTACATTTAGCTCTAAATCTTATTTCAATGAACTTTAGGACTCCCTCCATTTCAGCTATGATTGCAACTTCAATTTTTTGGGATGTGATTTCTCAAGGAGCCATTAACAGTATAGCCGGACTAAAAGCGAATCTATGCCTCAAAAAGTAGTATCGGCTCTTTTTGCACTACTGATATCCGCAGTAATCGGGTTATTATTATTCGTATTGTATTTTAAAATCCAACGACCCAATGCGGATAGCTTTATCGTCGGAATATTTGTTTATTACTACCCATTAATGTGTGCGTTAATTGCAACTACTGTTTTGCTAGTTAAATATATCAATCCTTTAAAGAGGATTAAGGAGTTTCTCAGTACAAATAAAGGGCTGTGGTTACTAGTTCCGATAATTGCAATGCTATTTTTTCCTTTGACAAAGTTTATTGACTACTATAATGATATCGTATTCGATCTATATTTCTTTTTAGGGTACTTAGCTGCTTTGTTGATACACTTTAGAAGCTATGCTTGGTTTACAAGAAATAGGACATTCGAGCATAGGTAAGTTATTCTATCCTTTGACGTTCACAAAGCCTAAGGATGTCATGAAACGATGGGATAAGCAAAATTTGAAGTTGGAAAAAAATTAGATATAGGGAAAATAGCCGCAACGGCAGGCTTAATAAAAATATAAATGAAAGGAAACGCAATTGATTTGTTACTGGGCGTCGCAATTGGAGATGCACTAGGTGTTCCGTACGAATTCTTATCAAGGGAAGAAATGGTTGCGAGACCAGCTAAAGGCATGGTGGGATACGGGACGCACCATCAACCAGCAGGAACATGGTCGGACGATAGTTCACTGACTTTTTGCCTGGCTGAATCATTACATGCAGGATATAGCTTGAATACAACAGCCGCCAATTTTATCAAATGGAGAAATTATGCCTATTGGACAGCACGAAACGAAATTTTCGACATTGGCGTCACCACGAATAGAGCGATCACACGTCTTGCAAAGATTTTAAACGGAGAAGACCCTGCAGAATTAAGGTTGCTGAAATATGAAGCGGAAGAGTTTGACAACGGCAACGGCTCTCTTATGAGAATCCTTCCTCTTTTGTTTGAGGTAAAGGATAAAGGTTTGAAGGAACAATTTGAGATCATCTGGGAAAATTCCGCTCTAACCCACAGGCACATAAGGGCCGCAATGAGCTGTATGATTTATTTGAATCTGGCTGAGAACCTTCTCATTGAGCAAGACAAGAATTCCGCGTACCAGAAAACCCGATGCGACATTAACCAGCTTTGGGAGGAAATGAATTTCTCGGACGCGGAAAAGACCCATTTTGCTCGAATCGTACAGAACGACATTCGAGAGGCTAAGAAAGAAACCATTTTGTCCGGTGGTTATGTAATAGAGTCTCTGGAGGCCAGCCTGTGGAGCTTCCTCAATACGGAATCGTTTGAAAGTGCAGTACTCACAGCTATAAACTTTGGGCACGACACAGATACCAATGGAGCGATTACGGGCGGATTGGCGGGGTTGTATTATGGACGGAAAGAAATGCCTGAGGTTTGGATTGTCTCCTTAGCTAGAATGGAAAACATAATTGAGCTGGGTGAGAAACTGGAAAAAAAATACAGGTCATAACTGAGGTACTGTCTCAAAAAACGATGAAAAGAAGAACACGTATCCAAAGCAGTGAAAGCAATGAATATCAATTAGATAAGCTTGAGTATATTCTTGGCGTTATTCACACTTATGCAATTTTGAACACGCCACAATCAAACCTTACTTATGAATATGACCTAGTAGAATTGGCGACTACTGACAGCTTACAAGAATATTTAAAAAACACTTATTACATATTTGCTAAGCAGCCGCTGGAATTGGTAAGAATGAGCGATGAGGAATTTAGAGAATGGGGAATTAAGTGAGGCTCATTTTGCTGACTGGGTCAACACATTTATGTTGTATAAAAGGTTGGCCTCTGATATTTTCCCCAATCCCATAGAATGGCAGCTGAAAATCGACTATTCCAACTTTTAAAATAAATACATTATTTTCGGATCAGCGTGAAGCTTGGGGAACTTCAGGGACAAGAAAAGGCTCGTACCCTGGTAAACACCAACCTCCTTCTTATAAAACTTATATTGAAACAAGTCAGCAGCATCACAAAATATAAAATTTAAGAAAAACTCATGCAGGAATTATATATACAAAAGCTGCGTATATAAACAAGTTATGCCCAATGCTAAAACCTAACAACCGTAAATGACAGTCGCATAAGACGGCAATATTTCGTAAATTAGCTAAGTGAAAAAGCGCTCCGAAATAGGTCTGGACTTCATAATAGATAAACTTACGAACTCGATTGAGAACGTAGTGACCGGTGACAGCTTTTCGACCGACATTTCTATACTAACTTCCAACGACCTAAAATCAATTACTAAATCTAAAGGTTGGCTTTTCAATTGGCGGGAGGAATACAAAATTCCCATGAGAGATGTTTATAAGCTAACTATTGTAAACAACCCGACCATAATACAAGGACTCATAAGCTTAGAGGTTAAATCTGACCACCTTTATATGCACTTGGTCGAGAATGCACCGTTCAATAAGGGACAAAACAAAGTTTATTCTGGAGTGGCTGGAAATTTGGTAGCATTTGCTTGTAAGCTTTCTTTTCAACGTGGCCATGAAGGGAATGTATCATTTCTTTCGAAGTCTCAATTGGTGACACATTATGAAAATTAGGTGCATTTCACTTTGGAGGAAGGATTATGATTATTGAAACGGCTTCAGCGTTAAAACTTATTAATAAATATTTTAAAAGTTACTAATATGAAAACGAGCAAGGTTGTATTAGATGTAGACTTCATTGGTGGACAAGGAGCATTAACAACTGATGAGGAAAAGGCACTTAGCGACTTCTTTAGACAAAAGAAATTGGCGGCTAAGACTAACCCAAAAACAAAGAAATTAGGACGACCTAAGACTACAGCCTAAAAAAGCACTCGGGCATAACAACACCTTGTTGCTAATGCTGGTAGAAGAAGCACTTCAGGTAACACCTGGTTTAAATTATGCCCGGCGATGTGGTTCTCGAAGTTTTCTGCTTTCTGATTACATTCGTGCTGCTCAATGCGGAATTGCTTTTAAGTGGGCACAATATAAACAAGTCAGCCGTCTATTTAACAAACTACACAACCTGACAAAATCATGGAAAAGAAATGCGCTTTGATATGTTATCCAACCATAAAGTAATACTAAATAATCTTACGGTGCAAGATGCTGACTTCTTTTATGAAATCTACACACACCCAGCATTGACCGTAAACTTTGACGAAATACCTTTTTTACCAAATGAAACCTCAACAGAATTTACTGAACGCATTATTTCACTCTGCGAATGTATTTTTACCATAAGACCAACCGACAGACCAAACTTAATTATCGGTGACTGTGCCTTACACCATTGGGATAAACAAAAACACGAAATTGTTATTGGAGGTTCCCTGTTTCCTGAATATTGGGGAAAAGGCTATATGCAAGCTGCATTTGAGTTATTGACAGATATTGCGAAACAGGAATTAGGTGTAAAAGCACTACTTGGACCAACAAAAACAAGAAATACCAAAGCCATACGGCTGGTTGAAAAAATGGGTTTTGTAAAATATCAATTTGACGAAGAAGACACAATAATGAGAAAAGAGATTTAACCACATAAGCAACGAATTGCTTACAAGGTATCGCAGCGATGGGGGGGGAGGTTCAGACACCCGCTCCATATTTTATAATAATCCTGGTTATTATAAAATATTTAACTACCTAAGGTCCTTATTTTGAATTTTTACTTGCTCACTGACAAGTCTTCTAGAGTAGGCAAATTACTAAGTTAGGTGTCGTACAAATCAGAGCTTACCAACTGTTTCAAAATCACATCTCGCAAACGTTCTTCGTTTGCATCACCCCACTGGCCTAATGCCGCAAGTACCGGAATTAAAGTTTTACCTAATTCCGTAAGGTTGTATTCTACTTTCGGCGGTACAACCGGATAAATTTTTCTTGTTACAAGTTCGTGTCTTTCCAGTTCATTCAACTGAATATTCAAAACCCTTCGTGAAGCATCGGGAATTTTGCGTTGTAGTTCGCTAGGACGCTTATGTCCCTCATTGATAAACCAAAGCAATCGAATCTTCCATTTACCAAAAAGAACTTCACCTATTATATCAAGCCCACAATTCAAGGTCGGTATTATCTTTCTTTCATACATATTGTAAAATTAAACCTATGTCTCAATCCCTGCAATAGGGGAATAATTTATCCCTATATGAATCGTAATGCCGTACTTGTGCCAACTGTTTTTACACCCCAATTTTGTCCTAAAGACAACGTTAAAAATGGAACAGTTTAATTTCAATAATGAGTTATCCGGCAAGATTGCCCTGGTAACGGGAGGTACAAAAGGTGCCGGTAAAGCAATTGCAGAAAGGCTCTCTCAAGCAGGAGCAACAGTGATCATTACTGCAAGGAACCCACCGGAAACCGAAAACAATAGGTTGCATTTTATTCCATCTGATTTAAGTAAGGCAGAGGACGCGAAAAAGGTAGTCGGCGACGTGCTATCAACGTATGGACGAGCGGATATTCTTGTTAACAACCTGGGCTCCTCATCAACACCTGCCGGTGGATTTTCAGCATTAACTGATGAAGATTGGGAATCAACACTGCAAGCAAATCTGCTGGCTCCCGTTCGACTGGATAGAGGATTTTTACCACAAATGATCCAACGAAAGAGTGGTGTCATCATTCACATCGCTTCCATTCAAGGCATACTACCCTTATATGAATCTACTTTGCCTTATGCAGCTGCAAAAGCAGGATTGATAAATTATAGTAAATGTTTATCAAACGAAGTTACGCCGAAAGGTGTCCGCGTGTTAACTGTTTCTCCGGGCTGGATCAGAACAGAAAGTGTTAAAGGATTTTTGGAAACAATCGCTCAGGGTTCAAATATTTCTGTTGAAGAGGCTGAAAAAAGTGTTATGGATGCCCTGGGAGGAATACCATTCGGGAGACCTGCAGAGCCTGAAGAAGTTGCAGAATTAGTCGGCTTTCTCGTATCTCCAAGAGCAAACTATCTTACAGGAACACAATTCGTAATTGACGGTGGAACCGTACCTACTATTTAATAACCTTAACAATAAAAAAATGAAGTTACCGGAAGTAATATCAGAATTAGTAAGAACACAGAACAACTTTGATAGTATGGCCTATGCAAACTGTTTCGCCCAAACAGCAGTAGTTTTTGATGAAGGCAAAACACACAATGGAAGAAAAGAAATAGAACATTGGATTGCAGATGCCAACAAGCGATACGAGTCAAACATGAAACCGCTTAGCTTTGAAGAAACTGCAACGGAAAGTATTTTAAAAGCAGAAGTTTCAGGGAATTTTGAGGGAAGTCCTATTGTATTAAGTTATCATTTACATATAGTTGATGAATTGATACAGTCATTGCAAATTACAGGATAAGTGTGAGCGGCTAAAACTAACTTTTTATTCCTACGGAATTCCTGTTAGAAAAATAATAAACCAAACTCTGCATAATAAAGTAATGAGAGAGCAAAGCAAAAGAACATCCAAATATCCTCCTGCATTCAATATTGACGTTCATATTGACGATTCTTTTGGACTCAAGATTGAAGGAGACAGATATAACTTTGCTACTATTATTATCAAAGAAGATGATGACGGGTGGCAAAAGACAGTGCTTGAAAGACTCCAAAGCTACAGTCGCCACCGAATCTAAGCCTGCTATAATGTGAAATTTAAAAAAACAAACCTTTCTGCGCCATTATAGAAATTGGCGCTTCGAAAGAAAGAATATGCCTTGATGGAGTGGTAATTGAAGCGCCCCTTTAAAGGATAACGGTTCTTTAATCTTCACTTAACAGCTATGTGGTTCATTTGATCCGAATTCAGCATCGTCCGGTACTCCCGCCGCTGTTTTCGTAATCATCCATGTAATGTTAGAAGAATATCCTGATTATCATGACGATTCCTTGCTGTTGGCGGAGATCCGCAAAGACAATACTGTTGCCTTTGATTGTCTATATGACCGGTATTGGGAAATGGTTTTCGCGGTAGTCTCCAGGCGCACGGGAGATACTGAAAGTGCCAGTGATATTACACAAGATATTTTCTTAAAAATTTGGGCAGGCCGGAATAGCTATAAAATAAATAATTTGAAGGCCTACCTGCTTACCTCAGCAAGAAATACAGTACTTAACTGGATGGAGAAGGAAGGGCGCTACCGGCCGGTGGACGACCTGCTTCTGAATTTGCAGGAGGATGATGAACAAGCGGACGCTGTAATTCTCCGGAAGGAATTCCTATATGCCTACAACGCCCTCGTTTCAAAACTTAGTCCCTCACAGCAGGAAATTTTCAAGATGCGCTATGATCAGGGACATTCGACTGCCGAAATTGCCCTTCGCCTCAATATCTCCCGTAAAACAGTCCAGAACCAGCTCGGTAAGAGTGTATCGCAACTTCAGGAGCAGATCTCGCTCCTTTCTGTGCTAGTATTTCTCATCATCTTTTAAATGGCCCTACGCTTTTATAAAAAAAAGTAAAGTTAACGTGGGAGTTTCTCCAGGTTGGCTGTCTTGGATATAAAAGCTGTAATGAATATTCAGAAAGAAGAGTTTATGCTGATCCTGGAAAAGTACAGGAAGGGCAAGGCCACCAGGGAAGAGGAGGATTTTCTGCTTGCCTATTATAAACTTTTCGATCTGGAGAAAGATCTGCTGCAAAGCTTGTCCATTGTGGAGAAACAACGATTGAAGGATGCTATTCGGGCTAAGATCAAAGCAGGGATGTCTTCGGAAAAAAGTCCAGGTGTTAGGAGACTGCCTGCCTACCTGCGACAGATAGCCGCTACTGCTGCAGTGATCATTCTTAGTTTGTCTTCCTACTTTATTTACCAATCCAAGTTTGAAAATACAAAATCCAGGGTAGCACGATCAGCTAAAATAGTTCCCGGTGGGAATAAGGCTCTATTGACCCTCGCGGATGGCTCTACCATCATCCTGGAAGACGAAATGGATGGAGAGTTGGCCCAGACAGGTGGTACCTCGATCAGAAAAACTGGAGAGGGACAGGTAGTTTTTGATGCCAACGGAAGTACGGCCGAGGCTGGTACTGCTATTGCCGGATTAAATACCATTAGTACTCCCCGGGGCGGACACTACCGCTTAACCCTGCCTGACGGTTCTAAAGTTTGGCTGAATGCGGCTTCTTCTATCCGCTTCCCGACAAGGTTTAGTGCCACCGAACGGAAGGTGCTTGTAGAGGGTGAAGCGTATTTTGAAATTGAAAAGCTGAACTTACCTGGCGGGAAAGGTAAAGTGCCATTCCAGGTTGTTTCGGGGACGCAGATTATAGAGGTCCTCGGCACGAAGTTTAACCTGAATTCCTATGCGGATGAAAATGCTATTGTTACGACCCTGATCGAAGGGGCAGTCAAAGTAAGATCAGCAGAATCTCCGGCTCTTGAAACCGTTTTGCGGCCGGGTCAGCAGTCTGTTTTACCCCGTGATGGTCAGTTGATAGGGGTAAGCTATGCGGACACCGAAACCGCAGTAGCATGGAAAGAGGGCTATTTCCGCTTTGATAAAAAGGATCTCCGCGCAATTATGCGGCAGATCTCTCGCTGGTACGATGTGGAAGTAGAATACGCTGCGCCGGTTACAACTGAACAATATGTAGGAAAAATTAAACGCAGTGAGGAGGTTTCAGGAGTGCTTCGTGTGCTTCAGCTGGGAGATGTGCGCTTTACGATTAATGGCAGGAAAATAACAGTGGAAAACAACTAAAATAAAGACGATATGAAAACATAGTGTATCATCCTGATCAAAAAAAACCGGTAGTGCTGGAACACTCCCGGCTTTAGCTCCCACTGGGAGCAGGATCTTTAAAACTCTTGCGAAATTTTTTTTAAACCCTTTTTTACAAAAGTATGCATTTTATCCCTATTGGTAAAACGGCGTCGTTGCGTCCGTTTTTATCAAAGAAACTGTTTCTTCTGATGAAACTCACAGCTATTCTATTAACAGTTTTTTGCCTGCAACTGAGCGCTGCAGGCTTTTCTCAGAATATTTCGCTTTCGGGCCGGAATATGAGCCTGAGTACCGTACTTTCCCAGATAGAAAAGCAGAGCGGATATTCGCTTTTTTACAAGTACGACGATTTGAAACTGGGGAACCCTGTTTCGCTTAATCTCAAAAACGTAAGCGTGCTGCAGGCGCTAAACGAAAGTTTTAAAGAGCAGCCCTTTGAGTATATCCTTGATAATAAAACTATAATTATCAGGAAAAAAGTGGTAGAGACGATAACCGTTAAGTCTTTGGCTATTGAATTAAAGGGTAAGGTCTCAGATGCCGCAGGACTGCCGCTTCCGGGGGCAACTGTGAAAGTAAAAGGTACTGCATTATCAGTAGTTACAGATGCCAGGGGCGAATTTATGATTGGAGATCTGGCGCCAAACAGTACACTGGTTATCTCCTATATTGGTTTTGCTACTCAGGAGGTGCAGGTTACGGGCTCTACAATCCAGATAGTGTTAAAGGAAGATAATAAGGACCTTAACCAGGTAGTGGTGATCGGATACGGGGCGGTGAAGAAACAGGACCTTTCTGCTGCTGTATCTACTGTTCCCGACATTGAGCAAGCTAAAAGCCGGCCGGTGCTTAATGTTCAGGCGATGATACAGGGAAAGGTACCGGGTGTTACGATTGTGAATAATGGAGGGCATCCCAATGGTACTCCCTCCCTCACCATCCGGGGGATGGGTTCGCGATCTGGTGAGAGCGCCCTGTTTGTAGTAGACGGAGTTCCAAATGCGCCGTTCAATCCTGCGGACGTCGAATCAGTAACAGTTCTGAAAGATGCTGCCTCTGCATCCATTTACGGAGCTTTTGCAGGCGCGGCCGGGGTAGTACTAATAACGACCAGACAGGCATCGGTAGGTAAACCTTCTCTGGAGTATGCGCATTTTAGTGGCTTGAAGAATGCCTGGCGACTGCCGCAATCTTTAACAGCAGCCGATGAGGCGAGGGTGTCAAACCTGGCTTATACCAATGCCGGTATGACCCCTCTTGATGGTTGGGATGCAGTGAAAAACCCTTACGCACAGGAAACCCGTACCGATTGGGTAGGCGAAATTTTTCGCACAGGACTTATCCAGCGACATAATTTAAGCCTGAACGCAGGAACAGAGCAATTCAAAACACTCATCCAGGGCAGGTATGAGAAAGAGGAAGGTACCCTGGAAAATACGTACAATCAGAACCTCTCTCTGAGGTTCAATACCAGTTACCGCTTTAATAAATTCCTCAAACTAAGTGAAAACCTGTTCTGGAACAATAACGATAATCGCGGAACTTCTACAGCGAGTGGTTATAGTGGTTCAATACTTTCGGCGATCTATATGCCACGTTCTGCAACAGCGTATTATGAAGACGGTAGCTTCGGCGGAGTAGGGCCACGTGAATCGCCTTACCTGGGGATTCACGGTGATGCGATTAATCCTCTGGCAACCTTGCTTCGGAACAAGCCGGTAAATAAGACCAGCGACCTTCAGTCTGTAACCGAGTTAAACCTGACTAACCTGGTAAAAGGCCTTGATTTCGTAACGAGGTTCTCCTATCGTCAGAATAACAACTTGTTTAAGAACTTTGAACCAAAACGTACAGAACCTGGTAAGCCAGTAAATCAGAATTACTTGTCTTATTCTACCAATCGTGGGTATCATTGGATATGGGAGAATACTTTGAACTACAGCAAAATGCTGAACAGGCATACGCTCGGAGCTATGGTTTCGACAACCAGCCAGGAAGAGGCTGCCCGTTCGTTTAACGTAAGGGCGCAGGGCTTTGAAAATGAAGCCGACTGGGCAAGGTACTTCGATAATGCCGCAGTGTTTGGAGCCGACAGGCCTGGGGATGACGACTGGAAAGACCGTAATGCCTCCTATGTGGGCCGCTTATCTTACAGTTGGGCTAACCGTTATTTTCTGACGGGAAGTTACCGCGTAGATATTGCAGGTCGCCTGCCTGAAGGCAACCGCTCCAAAGGACTTCCGGGACTAACAGCTGCCTGGAAAATAAGTTCTGAGCCTTTCTTCCAGGTACCGGCGCTTAATCTGGTAAAACTTCGCGCAAGCTGGGGTAAGATCGGCAATCTGGGTTCGATCTATCGCTATTATGGTTATTCAACCTTAAGCAGCAATCAAACCTATCAGATTGGTTCCGGTGCTCCTCAAACTCCGGCGCTCTACCTGAATAGCAGGATGAACAAGGACCTGAGCTGGGAAACCTCCAGGCAAACGGACCTTGGGCTTGACCTAAGCATGTTTAATCAACGTTTAACTATCAGTGCAGACTACTTCGACAAGCTTACCTATGACCTAATCAAGGAGCAGGATAACTTGTGGCCTAACACCTTTGGTTTAGGAAGACCTCTTATCAATCAGGGTGAAATTAGCAATAAGGGACTGGAGTTTAGTGCGGGTTGGACTGGTAAGGCTGGAGCTTTGAAATACAGCCTGAATGGAAATATAGCCACGCTTAAAAACAGGATCCAATATATTGACGATAACCCAACTTCCTCCTGGAACGATGGAGATTCCTGGCGTGGAGTGCTAAGTCCTTTTAAATCTGTTGTAGGGCAACCTTTGTATTCATACTGGCTAATAAAAACCGATGGCTTATTTCAGTCGGACCAGGAAGCAGCCTCTTACGTGAAGGATGGTAAACGAATTCAGCCTGAAGCGAAAGCGGGTGATCTGAAATTCGTTGATCTTAATAATGACGGCCTTATTAATGACGGCGACAGAACCTTTATGGGTAGTGCTTTTCCAAAACTTAGTTACGGATTTACTACCAATTTCGAGTGGAAGAACTTTGACTTAAGTGTGTTCCTGCAGGGTGTAGGCGGTGTTAAACTGTTTCACGCATTTAAGGAGTCTACCTTAAACGGAGCGGAACAGGGTTATAATCGTTGGGACAAAATACTCGAGGCATGGTCTCCGGAAAATCCAGGTTCAACTATTCCGCGGATACGGGCGAACGATCCTAATAAAAATTTCCAGCAGCCCTCTGACTGGTTTTTGGAGAAGGGAGATTACCTGCGTTTGAAGAACGTGCTTATTGGCTACACCTTCCGGAAATTGCCTCGCAACTCAACTCTAAGAGTGTATTTCAGTGGCGACAACCTCCTTACGTTCACCAAATATTCGGGTATGGACCCTGAAGTAGGTGGAATAGGATTTGACGGGGGCCAGTTCCCTGTATCAAGAATCTATTCATTTGGCTTAAACGCGAAATTCTGATCCTGTTTATATGATTAACAAAGACATTGCAATGAAATTTAAGATTAACTATATACCGGCACTGGTTCTTACCATTGTTTTAGGAACCAGCGCCTGTAACGATGCCTGGGTAGATACAAAACCAAATGGTTCTCCCACCACTGCCTATTTCTGGCAAAGCGAAGAAGACGTACAAAAGGCAGTAGCTTCCATGTATGTGCCGATGCGGTACGAGTCGACCTGGGGAAGAGACCTTTTCTGGGTGCAAAACGCCAGCGACGACCTTATTGTTGGTAGGGTGAAAGCAGATGGGGAAAATATTAAGAACTTCATACCAACTGGCCGCGAAGGCTATCTCACCGGAGGCTGGAATGACCTATACTTTATGATGAACAAGGCCAACCAGGTGATTGCGAATGTTCCGGCGGCTACAAATACTTCTGAGGCGTTGAAAAACCGGGCTCTTGGTGAGGCTTATTTTGTTCGTGGGTTCGCACACTTCTGGCTGGCTTATATCTGGGGCCACAAAGACCAGGGCGTCCCTTTTGATGGTCCTGAAAACCCCGAGTTTGAGAAGCGCATTGCGCCACAACTCCCCTCGGTGAAAGATAACTATGAGCAGATTATTAAAGACTTTGAGAAGGCAGCAGAACTGTTACCCTTTTTCGAGTCGTACGGCTCTGCCGATCGCGGTCGTGCGCATAAGGTAGCAGCCTGGGGATATCTGGTAAAAACCTATGCTTACCTGGCTCAGTACGATCCTTCTAAGTGGGCTTTGATTCCTCCCCTTTGTGATAAGATCAAATCCGAAGGAAACAGAGCGCTTATTACCGGAAAAGGAAGTGGAAAAGCAAATTATCGCTCCGTATTCACTACTGCAAATAACTGGAGCTCAGAATATATCTGGTCGGTAACATCGGGAATTCAGGGGGGCTCTGAGTTTCCGGGAGTCATTCTTGAAAATAAGGGTTGGGGTATTTACAATGGTTGGGGCTATTTCCAGCCCACAGAAGAACTTTATGAGGAATACGAAGCGAATGACCCGCGTCGCGAAGTGACTATCCTGAAGTTTGGAGATAAGTTTACCTACTTTGGTGAGGAGCGTTCCTATTTCTCGACCAATAGTCTTTCCGGTTTCCAAATCAATAAATACATGGAGCCATACTCCTACGGTACGAATGGTAATGCCGGGACGAATAATCAGATCAATCCTAGTGGCGATTACCCGACTACTACTCTTAATCTTCCCCTGATGCGTTACGCCGAGATTCTTCTTTTTAAAGCAGAAGCTTTGATTAAAATGGGGCGAAATGCTGATGCAGCGGGGCCGCTGAATGAGGTCAGGGCACGTGTTGGCTTACCTGACATAAATAGTCCGACGATGGATGATCTGAAGCACGAGCGCAGGGTAGAACTGGCCTGTGAGTGGACCGACCGCTTTTATGACCTCAAAAGATGGGGCGATTTTGCGAAGATCAATGCTCCTTTGCATGGGCGAATTCACGCAGTGAAAACAGATCCAAACTCTTCTTATACAATTAAGGAAGTATGGCCAGCAAGGAAGTTTGATCCGAACAAACATATGGCCTGGCCAATTAGTCCCGACGAAATATCCAGAAGTAACAATAAATACAAGCAGACCCCGGGTTGGTAAGCTATCCGTTAGATCTATAGCTGCCGGTCAATTCCGGCAGCTTTCATTATTATGAACAAAAAATTCTTTTTTCCGCTGCTCTCTTTCTTGCTAATGGCAGGAGCGTCTTCTTATGCCCAAAGCTCATACAACATCAACCGAGGGCACAGTCACAACGATTATGAGCAGGATCTTCCCTTTCTACGGGCCTATCAGGCAGGACTCGGCTCAATAGAAGCCGATGTGTTTTTGAGGGATGGGAAGCTGCTGGTTGCGCATGAGGAAAAGTCTATCGATCCATCCAGGACGCTCGACAGCTTGTATCTAACACCAATTTCCCGGTACTTCCGGGCCAATAGGGGAAGGATCTATGCCGATACCAGCCGTAGCCTGCAACTGGTGATAGACCTCAAGGATAATTACAAGAAGGTACTGCCTGTCCTGATACGATCCTTGCAGGCTTATCGTGATGTATTTGACCCTGGACAAGCAAAGCATTCGGTGCGAATTGTCCTTAGTGGGGATATTCCTCCTCCCGCGATGTTTTCAGAGTTTCCAGAGTATATCTTTTTTGATGGACGTCCCGAAATTACTTACAGTGGGGATCAATTGAAGCGGATAGGAATGATCAGCGATGCGCTCGGCTCTTATTCCACCTGGAATGGAAAAGGTACTCCCACACCTCGGGACCTGTTGAAGCTACGGGCGGTGGTGACCAAAGCACATCAGCTGGAGAAACCTTTCAGGTTTTGGGCTACCAAGGATAATCCGACCAGCTGGATGCAGTTGGAGAACCTCGGAGCGGATTGGATAGGGACGGATCATCCCGACAAGTTGCGCGAATTCTATGCACAACGAGATAAGACAATGTACCAAAGTCCTAAGACTTACTCCTTATACCAGCCCCACTATAGAAACGACGGTATTGAAAAATCACCCAAAAACATCATCCTTTTAATTGGGGATGGAATGGGCTTAAATCAGATTCAGGCAGCCCTTGCGGCGAATGGAGGTGCTCTAAATCTTTCATTATTCCGGAATATTGGATTTTCTGGTACTAGGGCCCTCAATTCAGATATCACCGACTCAGCTGCAGGCGCCACTGCTATGGCCACTGGTCAGAAGACAAACAACCGGTATATTGGTGTAGATGCTGCCGGAAAAAATTTAACCGCATTACCTGATCGCCTTGCAGCTTTGGGAATGAGCAGCGGAATTATCAGCAATGGCGATATAACCGATGCCACCCCGGCAGCTTTTTATGCGCACCGTCTGGACCGTTCCATGTCCTTTGACATTGCCCATGACTTTCTTAATAGCAATGTTGATATCCTGATAGGCTCCAACAGGAAAAGTTTTACAGACAATCCTGATAAAACCTTAATCCCCTCCTTAGAGAAAAAGGGATATTCCATGCTTACTAGTCTGGATGGATTAAAAGCGGTGGAAAACGGCAGGCACTTGGTATTATTGGATGATTCTGTTTGCAGGCCGGTAAAAGACGGTAGGGGAAATATGTTAAGTACAGCGCTGACCGAAACTGTACGCCTCTTTTCCAAAAGCAAAAAAGGGTTTTTTATCATGGCAGAGGGTGCGCAGATAGATTATGGTGGCCATTCGAATGATCTTCCCTACGTAATCACAGAACTTCATGATTTCGACCGGGTGGTAGGCGAAGCGCTGAGCTTTGCAGACCAGGACGGCGAGACATTGGTTATTGTAACTGCAGATCATGAGACTGGCGGCTTGTCCTTATTGGATGCATCGGCCGCTAATCGATCGGTACGAGCAAACTTCAGTACCGACGACCACACTGGGGTGATGGTGCCGGTATTTGCCTACGGTCCGGGAGCTCGTGAATTTACGGGAGTTTATCCGAACTCCGACATCTTTCATAAGATCATAAAGGTGCTGAAGAAGAATGGTAAAATTGGTAAGTAAGGCGGCCAAGTTATTTATATATACATAAATAACCCAGCGACCAGCTAAAGGGAATTGGAATGCTGAAGAGCGTATATAGTTGGAACAGGTTGGCTGCTGGAATTTTAAAAGTAATATACAGGTCTCAGCTCAATTGTACCGTAAGCTTTGCTCGCGTTGAATGAAAGCTAAAGTATAGTGGCTAATGAATTATTTTCCTGTTAAATATTTAACAGGAAAATCCTAAATTGCTTGTCTTAAAACACAATCTTTTTCTTGATCTTTTAATGTCTTCAGAACCTTCACCTTATTTGAAAACGATCACTCATCTACGCGTATATGAGGAGATTATGTTGTATGGGAACTTTCCGGCAATTTCCGAAGAGGATCAAGCGCAAGTTGGAACCTTCTTGCAGTGTGAGTACGAGGACGAGCAATTAGATTATCCATTTGAGGTTCCGGAATTTGACGAAGCTGCAGCGCTATGGGGAGCAAGGATTCTATATACTGCTGCACAATTTTTGCTCTACCGACAGAACAGCGCTCAGGACCTTCCTAACCTGTTCAGGGAATTTCCCGGACAAATAACACCTGGTGCAATCCTTTCTGCAGACCTTTCCCTTCGTTTTCTTCCAGACATTCTCATCCAATTAAAGGTAATAGATCCGGAAGATGCACTTATCGAAATATTGGAAAACCTTTTGCACGATTGGCATTATTCCGCCATTTCATATAGCTTAAATCACGAAGGCTTAAGCTTTCAAAACCTCGAGCAAAGTAGATGTCTGATGCAATTGTACTTAAATCGCATCGTAGATAAGCGAAATCTAAAGCTAGCTCATCACCCTTTTTTTGCACCACGAATAGGTTCAGACCTGGGAATATATGCATCTCAACTCTGGACCGATTTTATAAAGCCCGAACTTCCTCCTTATGACTGGAATTGATAAATTAAATACTGTTCTTTCTTACGTTAAAAACTCATTTGTAGGGAAAAATGAAATTGTTGACTTGCTTGGAGTCTGTTTGATAGCAAACGAAAATGCTTTTTTACTAGGTCCCCCCGGAACAGCGAAAAGCGCCATAGTTCGTAGCCTTTCCGAATGTATTATTGAAGGAAAAAATTTTGAATACCTTCTTACCCGGTTCACCGAGCCTAACGAGATCTTTGGCCCTTTTGATATTCGTGCTCTTAAGAACGGAGATCTTATAACGAATACTGAAGGAATGATGCCGGAAGCCTCAATGGTCTTTCTGGATGAGATTTTCAATGCCAACAGTGCAATTCTCAATAGCTTATTACTTGCCCTTAACGAAAAGATATTCAGACGGGGCAAGGAAACAAGAAAGTTACCTGCGCTGATGTTTGTCGGAGCAAGTAACGTAATGCCTGAAGATGATGCTTTAAATGCCTTGCTCGACCGGTTTTTAATCCGTGTGCGATGTGATTATGTTGATACCGATCTTCTCGACCAGGTTTTACTTGCCGGATGGAAACTTCAGAATGATGCGGGACTTAACAGGTCCGAGATAATGCCTCATGAGATCCTTGAGTTGCAGAAACAGAGAAAGGAGGTTGACCTTTCTCCAATTCGAAAACAATATGTAGACCTCGTGCACAATTTAAGGAATACGGGCATTAAGGTATCCGACAGACGGGCTGTTAAAATACAGAACCTTTTAGCTGCAAGTGCTTTGATGAGCGGGCGGAAAGTTGCTGTTTTGTCTGATCTATGGGTGGTGAAGTACATCTGGGATACAGAAGAGCAGATTGAAATATTGTCAGGTATTATTGATCAGATCATCGAAAAAGAGAGCCCCGAGGGTGCACATCCCCAGGCTTTCGCTAATAAGACCCCTAATGCAGAAGATCTTATAAAAGAGGTAATACTGCTACAGAATAAGTGGGAGAGCGGAAAGCTGTCTTTCGAAGAGCAGAACGTGATTAAAGATAAACTAAGATACGTACAAACGAGGAGCTCCTGGGTAAAGAACGGCGAACACAAACAGCATATACAAACGGAAATTGACGGGCTATGGCAGAAGATCTTACAAACGCTATAACTTTTTATTTGTCTGTTGATGATATCCAAAGGGATGATCTGGGAGCGATCAGGCATTGGAATAACCTGATGATTGGCTTCTGTGAAAGCTTAATATGGCTGAAAGGATTTACTTCTGATCAGGTTAATTCTGTAGAGGTAAAGAGCATTCCTGACAAGAAGTTATATTATGAAAAAGGCGGGAAATTATTTTTTAAAGACAGCTTGCTCCCGGAACGGAATCTTCCCTCAATGTTGTGGTCGCCCATTGAGCGGGGATTACCAGTAAAGCTGCCCTCGCTCAACCATAATTATTTTGGCTTGGAGGAAAAACTGAAAATAAGCCTTGAACCCACGTTGATTGAACGAGAAGCTTATGCTATGATTGTGCCTCTTAATATTCTTGAAAGCTACTTGAGTACAGCTCCGGCAATAAGGTTAAGTAATATTAGCTGGGCGATAATCAGGCCTAATTTTGCCTTTTTACTCGGAAAACCTCTGCTTCCGCTAGCAGCAAAAGTCTACTGGCAGCATCAGGATTTCATTATCCCTGCCGGGTATGAGCTTTATCCTCCTTTATTATCGGATGACTTGTCTTATATATTGAATGCCAAGGGCACAAATTGGATCATTTGGAATGAAGACTCGAGTTACTTTGTCATCAGAAAAAATCAACTTTCAGCACTAAGCTTGGGTTCATTTCGACGAAGTATGAAAAATATAAACGAGACAGCTTTGTAGATGAATTTCAACAGATACTTTCAATCTTACCACGACTACTTCTGGCAATGGGAAGAGGGTACAGAAGTTTTGGCTATTCCTAATTCGAGTACTATTGCCTACCGTGATTTTATCATCGCGATGCTGCGAAAGCTTAGTCCGCAGGGATTACCTCCGTTTGGGTCTTTATTGCTTGCAGTAATCGCTACCAACGCCGAAGGATCAAGTAATATAGACGTTGTATATAGTATTCTGTTAAAAGCTCTTAATACCACCGAAGATAGTGACCTTGCTCGTGCTGTTTCCTTCTGTAAACTTTTATCAGAATTGCCTTCTCAGTATAAAGAAGGCGAAAAGCGGTTGCTTTTACTGCAAGCAATTTTCGAATCCTGCCATAATATAGTTTCTATCAGCAAATCAAGAAGAATAGTTAGTGATTATACTTCGGATCCTTCTGCTAAAGACAAGCTAGTTGAAAAGGGGTTTTTAACAGGAGAGCTAATTATACAGGAGATCCGGACCCTCAGTTTACTTGAAAGAAGGTTCCCGAATGCCGAAGTGATTCTGGAAAGAATGGCTTCATTAGCTGAGTTGGGTGAAGAAGTAATCACCGATCTTAAGATCACAAATCCAATTGTAAAGCCGGAAAGCTTAATTGATCAATGGATAGCTGATCAACAAACTCATTCTATCGCCGTGCTCATCCGACACTTATGGAGCGCACTAACTATACCTTTCCATAATTCATTACCAAGCGAACAACCTATTGGAGGCGTTTCTGATCTGACTAACAAAGGCGACTTCGATAAACTCCTCATATCTGAATTTGCGAATGATGATCTCTTATTTTTATCAAGATTAGCCAATAATGAAGCCTTGTATCTTAACCGGGAGGTTCCTCCTCAAAATAATAAACTGCAGCGGTTTTTGCTCATTGATGTTTCCCTGAAAAACTGGGGCACTCCCAAAGCAATAGCTTATGCAATAATGCTGGCGATAGCAAAACACCCAAAAACGGATATGGATTGCGTTGCTTATGCTGTTGGTGAAGATTTCTATAAGCTTTCATTCGGCAGCGTTCATGAATTGATAGAAAGTAGCAAAATTTTGAGTGGCTGTTTGCATCCCGTGAAAGGAATTCAACGCTTTATCGAGAGATTTTCGGATAAAAGCGTTAAAAAGGAGGTGTTTTTTATTTCCTCTGTAGATAGCCAGCGATCGGAGGAGATGCAAAGGTTGATGAGTGAATATCACGACTTTTTCAACTATTGGATTGCCATAGATTCGGAGGGGAAAGTTTCTCTCTCAAAACGTCAGCAGAAAAATAAGAAGCATATCCAGGAGTTCCAACTTCCCTTACAACAGCTGTGGAGATCTATGCCTGGCCCTAAAAAGCAGAATAGGTATTTTGCTAACCTGCCCCTTCTTCTTCGGACTCCACAAAATGTTAAGACATTTATTACGGGGAATGGAGCGATCTTTCAAATTTCTTCGGATAAGAAGGTCTACAGGTTTTTTGATAAATGGTCAAAGAAGCACGAACGAGGATGGGAACTGGTTGCAGAAAACCTACCTTTCGCCCCTGCCTTTAGTGAAATAGGATTTAGCTCATTCAATGAATATTTTCTGCTATTGTTCAGGGTTCAGGATAGAAAGATCTTTATTCTCAATCTAAAAACAGGTGCATCTGCTACATCCAAGTTTGAACAGTTTAAAAGTTCGCAGAATAACTTTTTATTTCACAATGATTTGTTCTACTATATATCCTCGGATAATAACTGGACCATCGACTTGAAAGGTGAGGTTAGCAAGAATAGCGTATTTCCAAAATTCATTCTCGATAAGGAAAAAGAGCGGAAAAAGCAGTTGTCTGACATCTCTCAAAAGATGGCGTATCAATCAGTTATTCTGAAGAACGTCAACCGTGTGTTTATCAATCAAACAAATAACTTAGTTTTTAACGTTCATGAACTTCATATTAATAATGGAGGGGTAATTAAACTTGACCAAAGCGGCTTTCTTGATGTGCAAGCTGAAGCTAGCCTTGATAGCAGGAATAGGTTTGTCTTTAAGGATGGAAGTTCTGTTGAGGTTAAGCGTTCCGGTTTGTTTATTTTAAAAAGTAGCAATGTTCAAATTCCGGATATTTACATTCCTGCGGTTTTAGATGCTGCCTTGGGAGTGGCAACCCACGCTGCTTTTTCAGGAAGCGAGTACTTTTACAAAGAGCAAAAGGCGAGCATTACTTTAAGGCAGGTTGGTCCTGATCCTTCAAAAATAGCCGGTTTGATTAATGAATTTGGAAGAAATGGGTTAGGAGAATCTATATTTATAATAGACACTGTGCCAGTTTTATTATTTGAAGATCTTACTTTAACTAAGGCTAACGATTTAAGACGGGCGCTGGAAAAAGCAGGAGGTATGGCAACAATTGAGATAAGCGACGAATATCCAAAAATGGAAATGTTAACGCCAAAAACTTTTTTTTCAAGATATATTGATGCCTTTATGGATACAATTAAAAATGGAGCTTAGAATTAAACCACATCACCAAAACGCCTGGCCTTTAAATGGAATTCTAATCCGGGGAGGATCATTGGTACAATGGTTAACAGAACTTAATTTGATGGGCATCCATTTGAATCAGGCAGATGTGTTCCCTGTTCCTGGAAATACAGCGAATTCTGTTTATGGTTGTGTAGTGGTTTCGAATGTAAAAGTATTAGATATTGGAAGAAATCAATACTTGCAATCGGTTAACGGGTTAGTATATATTCCTGAACGGTCTTGTCTTTTTCCATCCGTCACGGAAGCAGAGTTACGTAAATTAACATCTGATAAAAAGCTGGTTTTTCATCCTGATTTTGGGCTTGTTGAGCTTGGGCAAAAAATTCTATGGGAAGTATATATCGAAGCTCCTTTATTAATTCCTCATCGTGTTGATTCTCCAGTTCCCGGCATTAGAATTCCAGGATCTATTAAGAGTTTTCAGGTTTCTTGTCCGCCACCAGAAGAAGTTATTAAAAGCCTCGAGAATGAAAGCTTCCCTCAAAAGGAAAATGAAGAAATAAAGCCTTTAAACCTCTTTGAAAAAGCCAAATTAGAAGCTTATAAATTGCTCTTTTCTAAAGAAAAGCCTGAAGGGAAAGGAGGAGCTGTTCAAAAACCTATCTTATCGGGGCTTGCTGCTTTTTCGAAAAGTATTTTTGGAAAAGATGAAAGCTGGACAGAGAACTTAAAAGAAGATTTTGAAGAACTTGAATTTAGGAATCAAAACCAGGTGGACCGCCTGCTGGACTTTCTAAAAAATAATCCGGAGGAAGCTTTGAAGTATGCAATTCCGCTAGACGAAAGGGGCGTTACACGTGGTGAAAGTACTCCTGCGGGTATGGGCTGGGCAAAACGCTGGCTGGACTTTTCCTTAACAGCGGGCTCTTCGGTTTCCGGTGGCTCAGGCAATGTCTACATTGGAGATAAATTTTACCAGTTACAGGCTCAATATCAACAAACTGCCCTGGATTTAATTAAGAAAAAGGAGTACGAAAAAGCTGCGTTTATTTACCTTAAACTGCTCAAGAATTACCTCAAGGCTGCTGAAACACTGGAGGAGGGCAACTTGTACGCAGAAGCTGCAGCGATCTATATTAAACATTGTCTTAATAAAGGTAAAGCCGCAGCTTGTTATGAAAAAGGGAGGATGTATGCGGAAGCAATTGAGATTTACAAAGAACTCAATGAAAATGAAAAAGTAGGAGATCTTTACCTTGAATTGCAAAACCGGGTAGAGGCGATGCATTACTTCGAAAAAGTTGTTGATGCGTATAGTCAGAAACACCAGTACGTGAAAGCTGCCTTACTTAGCAAAAACAAAATGCAGAATATTGAGGCGGCCCAGACTTTGTTGCTACAGGGTTGGAGGTCAGACAGAGATTCGTTCAACTGTCTGAACAACTATTTCAATAATATAAAGGATATTAAAACGCTCAAAACAGAGATTTCTAATATTTATTCTACGGAAGTACAAGTTAAAGATCAGGAGCTTTTTCTTCAGGTGATCAAGCATGAATACAACAAACAAAATGAATTAACAAACTTTATTCTGGACATCGCTTATAAAATCATCTCTGAACGGCTTTCTGTAAATCCGCAAATAGTATCTGAATTACCAAGTTTTAACAAGAAAGATAGAGAGCTGGTTAGGGATACGATACGGTTTAGTGCAGGAAGCTGAAAGTCTGTTGTGCATTTTTCAATTACAATATATCAGTAACATAACCAGACCAACGACCCACAGTAATGAAAATAGGAAGACCTTTTAATACCTTAACGTTCGAAGAATATAAATTTTTTATTGAAAACCAAGAGAATTATTCTGATTTCAATACCCTCGGTTTATACCGGTCTTTAACAGAGAATATTAATCTCGACTTGAATCAGAAGATCTTTATCAGGGATTATGCCAATAGGTTTTTTGATAAAACATTCGAATTCCTGCAATTAAAAGATCCCTGGACCTATATTAAGGTGAAAACATTAGGGACAGAACTTACAATTGGCGACAAAAGAGAATTATGGAGAAATATTGTCTTAAATCAAGAAAGGATACTACGAGATAAAAAAATAAGACATAAAAACTTTGGCGAATATTCGAAGCATAATTGCGGATATGAAACATGCCCAATGAATGGATTGATGGTCAAACAGGGATCGTATTTTGCAGAATCTGAGATGTGCGTGGGCCATGTAAATAAAAACATGAGAAAGCTGAAGTCTGATAGAAGAAAAATAGATCGGAAAAATGAAGGCCAGATTATCAATAAAGAATTACAACTTTCTTATAATCGCTTAAGCGACCAGTAAAACGTAAGTGAATTTGGGCAAATGCCCGAAGAGAGTTTGAACGAGCTTAAGCAGCATCTAAATGACAATAAAAGAAATGAAGCCAGTCGAACAACTACAATGCCTTTTGGGAGAGCAATATATTTCAGAAGACGGAGAGGAATACAAAGTTGAGCTTAAACCCGGATTGTCAGACCTGCAACTTGAAGACCTATCTCGGAGGCTTCCAACAGGAATAATACCAGGTGAAATCAAAGAACTTCTCAAATTTTCGAGTGGATTTGAATTCTACGGATTTGAAGAAATAACTTTTGACGGTGTTGGGCAATTTGGGTTGGAAATGCTTTTCCCAAATTCGGTTCAACTGGCTGGTGACGGATTTGGCAACTTCTGGATCATAGATGTTAACAATAATGGAAACTGGAGAAATGTATTTTATGTATGCCATGACCCAGCGGTTGTTGTTAAACATTCGGATAGTCTGACCCAATTTATTGAGCACGTAAATGAGTTTGGGAAAAATGGCAAGAATTCAAATCTTGATCTAATACACGAAAAGATCGTAATGGATATATGGAAGAAAGAAGACGGTTTTGTTGAACTTGAAAACGCCAGACAATCTAGCGATAGGATTGTAAAGGACTTTGCCTTATCACTTCCGGAAAATTTTGTAATTGCAGACTTACGAAACAAACCGAATCAAAGCGGTTTTGCTTGGGGTAAATTCGGACCTAACGTAGAAAGAGCTAGGCGACACGACTCTGAGTTACTTTGGGGAATTGAAAGGCAAGTTAAAAAAGGATTTCTATCGAAGTTATTTGGGAGATAGCGTTGCTAAAAATGCTGGCCGGTAACCCCACCTTAAACTATTGCGAGCAAAGTTTACTGGTAAAAACAAGCGTAAAACCACGAGAAAGAAATTAAGACCGACTTGAAGCAACAAACGACCAGCACATTCAGAACGAGCCTCCGAAAACATTATGAAAATTATTTCGGGATCGAAGGAATACCTAGGCTCTTAGAAAAAGGACCTAAAGAGAAATTACATCCAGATTTCTATGTTTTAGAGTTTAAACCGAATGTTCGTCACCCTTACTGGACCTACTGTACTGTAGGTATGTCATTGGATCGCCTGGATGACCACCTAATAGAGCTTTTTGTTTTTTCGCCTCAACAAGATGAAGCCCAAGTTGAACTTTTAACAGTCTGTGCCTCCTATCATAGAAACGGATCGCCCTTAAACATCCATCACACTATTAATATTGGTCGACCCTGGCTTCGAGATTCCAAATGCGACCATGGCTTTATTTCTTTGCCCTACATGGATGGTGAAGAACTTGAAATATTTGAACTGAACGGCCAAACGATTCATTGCTATTGGCTCCTACCGATTACAGAGAGAGAACGGGACTATAAAATTGAGAACGGCTGTGAAGCTCTGGAGCAGTTATTTGAGGACAAGCAACTGGATTATTTAGACCCCTTCAGAGAATGCTTGGTAAGCTGATAGGCGGTGGGGAAAAAAGGTGGTACTCTATGCTTTGGCTATTGCTTGTTTATGGTGATGGAAACGACAGAAAATAGGATATGGAAGGATATGAATCATAAATGTAGAGAGATTTAAAGGTAATAAAGGTAAAAACTATACAAATAGTAAATCCCGTTCTATCATAGCTTAGATTGTCCTATTAGCTTTGTAGACTTAATGAACTATGATGAAATTTTTACTATTTATTACTAAGAAAGCTTTAACAATCACATCAGTCCTTGGAGCTCTTATTGGTTTAAGCCAAACAGGAGCTGCGCAAACACAACCTGCAACTTTTCCGAAAATTGCCGGGTATGTAGGCATAATTCACCCTATAGTAACATTTAGCAGTGAGGGAACTCACACCAACTTTGATGGAAGCTATACTGTAGGAATGCCGACGGGAATAAACATTATTAAATCTTCAAAAGTTGGTTTTTCATTCGAAGTGGTCCCTTTTGTGAAATCTGAGAAAGGGGTTGATAAAATGAGTAATTTCTTATTTCACCCTGGTGTGCTGGCTCCATTAGGTCATGGTTTTACCTTCGTTGGTCGCGCAGCTTTCGAAACTTCAGGGAGATATGGTTTTACGCCCATCATCAACAAGGTGGTTAAGAAGAATAAGAACAGCAGTATTTTTGTAGCGGTACCTGTACCGGTTCGTTTCGGAAATGATAAACCTACTTCTGCAACCATCGCTTTCCAATTTGGATTAGGGTTTTAGAGTAAGCTAATATTTTCCAATCTGGCCGGTAATAACCCTACCGGCTTCATCCTATCCTCATCGCTACGAATCTTTAATCTTGTTATTATGGAGTCTGAAACTAAAACAGTTGAAATGAATAAGGCAGAGAACACAGTCTCTACTTCTATTCCCTATAGTTTGAAAGATCTTATCCTCTATTTTTTAAAGTTAGGAACCTGGGGATTTGGGGGGCCTGTTGCCCTTGTTGGTTATATGCAAAGGGATCTGGTAGAGCAGAAAAAGTGGCTAACGGAAGAGGAATATAAAGAGGGCCTGGCTTTAGCTCAACTTGCTCCCGGGCCATTGGCAGCTCAATTGGGCATCTATATTGGCTTTGTTCATTATCGTTTGCTCGGTGCGACCCTGGTGGGACTAGCTTTCGTTCTGCCGTCTTTTATCATGGTATTACTGCTGGGTATGGCTTACAAGTTGTATAGCGGACTTCCATGGATGCAAGCCGTGTTCTACGGTGTTGGAGCGGCTGTGATAGGCATCATCAGTATGAGCGTTTACAAGCTAACCATTAAATCCATCAGTAAATTGAATGCAGAGGCTGTTAAGTCCAACTGGCTATTATGGGTCTTTTATCTAGCAGGGGTGATTGTTACTGTTATTACTCAACGGGAGGAAGTGCTACTATTTATTGGGACGGGACTAATCTATATGCTGGTTAAGGCGCCTCCTCAATGGATAAAGAAGCCGGCAACTGCACAGTCTATACTTCTGGCTGGTATAGGTTTTTGGGAATACTCCGACGATACTTTAATAAAGATAGGTTTGTTCTTTGCGAAAGCAGGTGCATTTGTTTTCGGCAGTGGTCTTGCTATTGTACCTTTTCTACATGCTGGAGTGGTTCAGGAATATAAATGGCTTACTGAAGCTGAATTTGTGGATTCAGTAGCTGTAGCGATGATCACTCCGGGACCGGTTGTAATTACGGTTGGTTTTATCGGTTACCTGGTAGGAGGCTTCCCTGGCGCTTCAGTAGCTGCGGCTGCAACGTTCCTTCCTTGTTTCCTGTTCACCGTAATACTGGCACCCTCTTTTAAAAAGATTGCCAAGAATCGTAGCATAAAGGCATTTGTTGACGGAATTACTGCGTCGGTGGTTGGTGCTTTAGCTGGCTCTGTTATTATTATCGGCACACGCTCTATTTTCGATATTCCAACCGCTTTACTGGCTATTGTCACTGTCTTCGCCCTGATCTATATTAAAAAGCTTCAAGAGCCCCACGTGATCCTTGTTGCAGCTATCATAGGGGTGATCATTAAGAGTTTTTAACAAAGGCGACAAGAAAGCGGAAAAATATGTTTATGGAAAACATAATCATTGTTAGATAAATTAAGATACTACCCTGCATTATACTGAAATGGAAAACAAATCATTAAGCTCTTTTTCGAGACGAACCTTGCTAAAAGCAGGAACGTTCTTGTTTGGTGCCACCATGCTGAACTTTAAATCGGCTGATGCTGCTTTTCTGGCTAAGGATAAAAAGACTCCCGCCCTTACAGCTGAAGAGATTGCAGCGATCGAAGCAGTTATAGGCAGGAAGGGGACCTATAAAGATGCAGAAGCTGTTTATACAGTACCGCTGCCTAGAAATGATCTGAAAGTAACAGTTAAAGCTGAACCTGTTCCTATTGCATTTGGCTTTGGTGGCTGGGTTTCAATAAAGAGAACCTTAGATGGAAAGTCAGCTGTTTTAATGAGCGATGCAGTTTTACTGGAAGAAGAAGTTAATCCGCTCATTTCAGCAGTTCATGCAAATGGTTTAGAAATTAGTGCCATCCACAATCATTTCTTCTACGAGTCGCCCCGCATTTTCTATATGCACATCCACGGCGTAGGAAGCCCTGAAGAACTTGCAAAGAAATATGCTGCGGCAATTAGTGCCTCAAAGATTTCGCCTAAAAACCAGAGCCCGGCCGGAGCTCCTCCTCTAAAAACCGGAAAAGATATTTTTGACGTCGCTCAACTGAACGCAGTAGTCAAGTATGAAGCAGCTATCAATGGGCCTACTATTAAGTATACGATTGGAAGGAATGACCTTAAAGTTATTGCTATGGGTGCTGAAATAACTGCTTCAATTGGCTTAAATTCCTGGGCTTCCTTTACAGGAACAAGTGAGAATGCCTATATCGCTGGTGATATCGCCATGCTGGAGCATGAAGTGAACGCTGTTGTTCGATCCTTGAGGGCTAATAACATAGAAGTTGTTGCATTGCATAACCACATGTTGGGAGACAGCCCCAGAATGATATTCCTTCATTACCTGGGAAAAGGACCAGCGGTGCAACTGGCAACTGCTTTCAGAGCGGCATTAGATCAGTTGGGCAGAAAGGGAGAGAGAATGAGTCATTAAGGGGCATATCATGTAACGTATGGGGAAACGGAGGATGTATTGTTGCCACCCGCATTGCCGCATGTAGAAGCTTTACTTTTACAGTTCAACCCTCTTAATCTTTAAAAGCTCTGCATTATCAAGCATTTTCTTTGCTTTTTTTAATAATAACCTATCCGGAAGATTTGGTTCTTCCTCTTAGTCAAATAAGTTTTGAAACAGCCCTGGGGCTATTAGCTAGTTTTAAATAAATCCTTTTATTGAAATTAGCAATAGCGTTGGTAGTAAGTGCATGGACGAATTGACAAAAACCTTACTGCAGTTGTTGATCCTGGAGGAATATGCTGATAAAACTTACGGGATCTGGTAACAATTTCGAAGATACACACCTCAAGCATGCTTTACAATTTTGAAGAAGTAAGATTAACTGATCTGCTTGAAGATATTGTGGTCTTTGCACAGCAACTTAGCCCTTCTCATCAAATCCTGGTCGAGGATTTAAAGGATATACAGGATGTTACTATCCAAGGCGATCGGAACCGACTGGAGCAAGTGCTGGGAAACCTTATTTCAAACGCAATCAAATATTCTCCTACCGGATCCAGGATCATCATCAATGCCGAGTCTTCGGCAACAGAGGTTAAGATTGCGATAACCGATTTTGGAATAGGAATTTCTCCAGAGAATCAAGAGAAGGTGTTCCATAGGTATTTCAGAGCGGAAGGAAAGAATTTTAACTTTTCGGGTTTAGGGATCGGTCTTTATATTTCGGCTGAGATAGTGCGTGCACATTCTGGCAACCTCGAAGTGAAAAGCGAGCCGGGAAAAGGCTCTACTTTTGTATTGACTTTACCTCAGCTTCGTAATGAATAAAAAGCATGATAAACAGCAACTTGGTAGAAGTGGGGTAAACTCTTCTTCTGTTCCAGTTGCCTTTGCCGGATCAGGAAAGTTGTAATGTGGATTTTCTGTATCTTGGGAGAGTAAGGCCGTGGTTCTTTTGTCTAACCCAGGTAAGTATCACATGGGAATGTTGAGCGTATCATTCAATGTTTTTTCCGGTTCAGATTCAGAAAGCGGTTGTTTAAACTTGATTAGTAAACATTATTAGCAATAATGGGTTTTAAATTAGATGAGTTTACGCCGGTTTTGGAAAGGAAAAAATGGAGAAAGAAATTGTGTTATCAGATTTTAGTCGACTGGCAATAAAAGCTCAAATCGTTGAATTTGATCAAATAAGATGTTCTGTCGCTATCCCAGATTATAATGTTCGTATTGATTTTCTTAAAAACGAAAGGGGGGAGTGGACCGCGAAGAACATTAAAGGTTGTCACAACCCTAAATGGCTTATGGAGATCAGCTACTATCTTAGTAAACGATCTTAGTAGGAGTCGAGAACTATTAACGGAACGTGACCCTTGCTGCGCTGCCATTATATCAGCGAACCTTCGTCCTAACCATTTCATTGGTTCCCTGGATGATGTTTATCAGTGTTCCTTTACTAGATTTTATTGTTGGTCATTTTTATAAAAGTCCCCGTTCTAAAAATGAAGGCGAAAAATAAGAATGACTATTCGTTACCCTGAAGCTTATTATATTTAATATGTATTATTCATTTTACTCGATATAACTGTTTTAATTACGTTAATTTATAATCTGCCTGTTAAATAAGCGATTTCTGCTTTGCCTATTATAGACCAGGCATACTACTTTATGACAAAAATCACTTTCCAAAATTCAAATCCTGTTTTTTTCAAAGCTTTAAAGGAGAAGGTTAACGCTTACTGTGCTCAAAACGGGGTGTCAAAAACCGGGGATTTACTCCTTCTATCTAAAAGTCTTCTAATCGTTTCTTCAGCTATCAGCATTTATATTTTTCTGGTTTTCTTTACTCCTGGTATAGCAGTTTCTGTTTTGCTTTGTGTTTTGTTTGGCTGTAACCTTGCTTTTATCGGCTTTAATATCATGCATGAAGGAGGACATGGTAGTTTCTCGAAGTATAAATGGTTAAATGATGTTTCCGCATATTCTTTGAATGCCCTGGGAGGCACTATTTACTTCTGGAAACAAAGGCATAATATCGAGCATCATACTTATACTAACATCGAAGGATTAGATCATGATATCGATATAAAGTTCATGCGTATGCACCAGGAGCAACCTAAGAAATCTTACCACAAGTTCCAGCATTACTACTGGGTTTGCCTGTACGGAATATCCTATATCGTGTGGATCTTATATCAGGACTTTGAAAAATACTTTAAGATCACGAAATCTCCTGAAGCTAAACCGATTCCTTTAAAAGAGCATATTATTTTTTGGATCACAAAGGTTTCTTATCTAACCATCTATCTTATTATACCTATAATCATGGTAGGGTGGATATGGGCAATAACGGGTTTCCTTATTGCAGCTATAGTATGTGGTTTTTCAATAAGTATGGTATTCCAACTTGCTCATGTGGTAGAAGGTACGCAGTTTCCGGAACCTAATAAAGATTCTCATAAGATTCAGAAGGAGTGGGCTATTCACCAGATTAGCACAACGGCGAATTTTGCTACAAAAAGTAAAGTGATATCCTGGTTTTTAGGTGGATTGAATTTCCAGGTTGAGCACCATCTGTTTCCTGGAGTAAGTCACATCCATTATCCCAAAATAAATAAGTTGGTGAAAGAAACCTGCAAAGAGTTTGATGTCACCTACCTGGAGCATAAAACGATGGCCACAGCCTTTTTTTCACACCTTTTACATATTCGAAAGATGGGCGCGGCTTAGGCCAGTCAGTTGCTTATCAGAACCATCTCCTTCATGTCTGCCATCACTTTCTAACTTCTTACCTTTTTCTTGGTTGAGATCAAGTAGTCGATTGAGAATTTACCAGGTCCTGCAATCAATAGGAAAATAAATACCAGACTGTATACATAAGGAATATCTTTTTCCAGGAGAGGATCGTTCGCATGAACAATGAAATAGCCGGTTAAGGTGACCACCAGTGTTGGAATTACCGACAATCTGGTAAAAAGACCGACCATTACCAGTATTGGAAAAAAGAGGTTCGCAGATACGGCAGTCCAGTAGTTAAGAGTCTCTGGTAGATGGAAGGGGTTGGGTACAGCCTCTGCCACTCCTGTTCCTACACCTAGTTTCTTAAGTCCATGCACGAAGAACAATTCTCCTGCAATACCTACCCGAAGTAACAGTAGGCTAATGTTCAGCGAGAGCCTTGAAGATTCTGCCCTGTTAAATATTAATAAGTTGTTCATTTTTCTACTTGATTTGATAACCACCATAGTGATTTACAGGGCTCCAACTTGGAATCACAGGTAAAGCTGGAGCAGACAGTTGAGAATAGGGTTTGCCTGCCCAAACTACTTTTCCATCAACGATGGTCAATTCTGATGATATGGATTTAATTTCTTCGGAAGGAACAGTAAAGTAGTCTTTATCAAGAATGACCAGATCTGCATAAAAGCCTTTACTGATCTTTCCTTTAGTTGCATTTTCCTTGATGAGCTCATAGCCCCCGCTGGTAATTAATTTCAAAGCCGTTCTCCTATCCAAAATATTTTCCATGGCTAAGACCTCATTGCCTCCAATAGTCTTTCCACTGGTGATCCAGTATAAAGCAACCCAGGGATTATAACTTGCAACACGGGTTCCATCTGTTCCCAGGCCTACCGGAATACCTAATTCCAACATCCTCTTTACCGGAGGAGAATTTAAAGCGGCAGCTTTACCATACCGGCGAATAAAGGATTCTCCCTGGTAAGCCATCCGGTGTTGAACTGCAATTCCTCCACCAAGCGCTTTTATCCGTTGAAGATTTTTCTCGCTGATCGTTTCTGCATGATCAAAAAACCAGACTAATCCATTTAAAGGTGTTTCTTTATTTACTGCCTCAATCACATCCAGATCCCTGCTGATGCTTTCATCATAAGTAGCATGCAGGCGGAATGGCCATCTGTTCTTTATCAATAGTTGCAGCACCGGTTTTAAACTGCTCTCCATACTTGCTGGAAGCTCAGGACGAGGGAAAAGGAAATTCTCGAAATCTGCAGCATCAGCCACCAGGTTTTCACCTCCACCCTGCACATGGTAATCCACCTCATTCACACCATTACTTTCATGATGATGAATATCCACATCCTTGATCCATTTGCCGTAGTCTTTCATCTCTGTACCCTTTTTCTGTGCAAAGAGGTAATAAGGAAGGCGAACTGTAATTTTCCCAAGTCGGTTTAAGGAATCGGTAATCGCATAATCGTCGGGGAAATTTTGAAAACCACCACCAGCATCCATAACTGCTGTCACTCCCAGGCGATTTAACTCTGTCATATATTGCAGGGTAGAGTTAACTTTTTCGCTACCACCCAGCTCGGGCAGTTTAGCCAGGGTAGAATATAGGATGAAAGCATTAGGTTCTGCCACTAAAAGTCCTGTAGGATTTCCCTGAATATCTTTTTCTATTAAGCCTCCTGCCGGATTAGGGGTTTCTGCCTGAATGTTCAGCTTCTGCAAACCAGCCTTGTTCACCCAGGCTTTCCCGTACAGGTATAAAATAAAGGTTGGAACATTCCCTGTTGCCGCATTGATCTCTTCAATAGTGGGAAGCCTTTTCTCCTCGAACTGGTATTCGTTCCAACCACCCACAACACGAACCCATTGCCCTTCTGGTGTTCTTTTGGCCTGTTCCCTTAACATTTCAAGTGCCCTATTCAGCGTTTTTACCCCATCCCAGCGAAGCTCACTATTGTAAAATCTGCCTGCCCTGATCACATGCAGGTGGCTGTCAAACAGTCCGGGTATTACCGTTTTACCTTTTGCATCAATCACTTGAGTAGCAGAGGTTCTGTACTTGCTTAACTCTGTTGTTTTGCCAACTGCCAGGATTCTATTACCCGATATTGCCACTGCCTCTGCCAGGGGCTGCTTATCATCAAGGGTATTTACTTTTGCATTTATTAGTAGAATGTCTGCTTTATGCTGAGCCTTAAGGGCAGTAGTATTGAGTAGTGCCAAAGCGAAGAACAGGGATAACTTTTTCATGATGTAAAGGTGAGGGCAGGTTGACCTGCCTGGTTTTGAAGTGAAGAATAGAAATTAGTGTTTTAACATGTCGTGAGCGTAAAGAATTCCGATGCCTTATCAATGCTTTTTGTAGCGAATGCCATCTGACTTTCATGATCGATCATTACTAATGCATGATCTGTTGGACTTAAAAGATTGGCTGCTGGCTTCTGAGCATAGGCTGCCACCGATACTACTGTGGAGATGAATGCTGCTGCGATTGATTTGATTAGCGTTTTCATGATTTCTTGTTTTTTACGTGTTTGTGTTTGATGGTTTCGACATTTCAAAGATGTAGCAAAGGGCGGGGGAGGGAAATGACCTGAGGTAAGAAAGAGCCTTGACCGGGGTTAAGGAAGGAGCTTAACATAGGTTAAGGAAGGATAGTAAAATGACTGAATATCAACGGGTACTTATAACTTAATCTGTGTGGTAATGGCTGCGAAAACCATATCCTTACCCGGACTAGCAGCTTTCAAAAAATCACCTGTATTAAAGAAAGTAAGCTCTGCCCTTAACAGGAAATTTTTGATAGGGGTGTAATTCAGAGTTCCGGCAAATTGGGAGCCTATATACCGCTCGTTCGATTCAGGCGCGTTAAAAGCCAATGCCCCGTTGGCTCCGTAGACGCCATCTTTTACAGAATAACGCCACAGGAACAGGCTCTCCAGGTTGATCATTAGTTTGTCTGGGTTAATTTCCAATCCCAGAGAAGGGTGTATATCCAGCAGGTTAGCTGGACCAATTAAGGCAGCAAGTCCGAAATATGCACCTTTAGGAAATAAAGGATTGAAAGTACCGAATTTTCCCTCCCTGTTATTATCACCACTGATAACATCCGTTTTAAGCTCTACCATCGGTTTTAACGGAACAGCGGAATACTTCTTCTGAAGATAAGAGGATATTGTCCAGGCAGAAATACTTGTTTTCCCAATGCTTCCAAATTGATAAACAGCCTCCAGATCATAATTGATCCCCGCGTTCTTAACGAAAAGCCTTGTTCCTATAGAATGTCTCTCTTCTGCTCCCTTTCGATTTGCAAATGCTGCTTTTTGTTTATGTAATCCCAGGTAATAAAGTTCCGCACCCAAAGGTCCCGCAAGTTTCTTATTCGTCAGGTACGCTCCCCAAAGATGAGGTCCCTTAAAAGCCTCGTCATCAAAGATGCCCTCCTTCGCCTTCACATAAGTGGTGTATAAAAGATCAAGCGAAGTATTCCCGGCTTTATAAGAGGTTTTTATTCCATCAAATGCCTGTCTGTTGTTCGGTATTTCTCTCACAGAAATTAGCCGCTGAGAACCATAAGACAATTCTTGTCTTCCAAAGCGGACTGCTAATTTCCCTTGGCTGAATTCGGCAGAAGCCTGATGGAGATCAAGCTCATTCCTATCAACAGGACTAACCTGATACTGCTTTGAAGCGATCAGACTACTCTGAACCTGACCAAAAAAGCTTAGATTTTTAGTTGGAGCCAGTCTGACACCAGTTAGAGCTCGAAATAAGGAATAGGATTCCGATTTATGAGGACTCTCTCCAAAATCCTCGTTTTCGAGGTATACTCCGCGGTAGCGTAAGTCTGCTGAAAGTTTGATAATCTCTTTATTCTTTTTTGCTTCAATTGAAACTGGAGTGGAATGGTGTTCAACTAAGCTGTCCTGATGTTCGCTTTGCGAATACAAGGAAGAAGAATAAAGGATGGTAGAAAAAGCTAAGATTAAATTTTTCATAACTGTACAAAAAAGGCAGGCCTCTCAGCCTGCCAGTCAACCCTAACTAATCAAACTAATGTTTTAACATGTCGTGAGCGTACTGAATTCCGATGCCGTAGGCGCCGCCATATTTCTTAACCAGGTCAGTAACTGGCTTGTAAGTTTCTTGTCTTGCCCAGTCGCGTTGAAGCTCTAACAAGTACTGAATAGAAGTGATAGGTTGCGCTCCTGCCTGGATCATACGTTGTACCGCCATTTCATGTGCTTCCTGACTTACACCTCCACTAGCGTCGGAAATGAAGTACACTTTATAACCTTCCTCGATGGCAGATAGCACTGGGCCTACCACACAGACCTCTGTCCACAACCCTGCAAATACGATTTTCTTTTTACCTGTTCCGGTGATTGCTTTATGTGCTTTGGGGTCTTCCCAGGTGTTCATGGTCGTTCTGTCGATATAATTGCCGGCAGGAAAGAACTCCTGGATCTCGGGGAACACCGGTCCTGCAAATGATTTCTCGAAAACGGTACTAATGATTGTTGGAACCTTAAAGATCTTTCCTGCACCGGCTACAATCCCTGTATTTTGGCGAAGTACATTTATGTCAATGCTTTTTGTAGCGAATGCCATCTGACTTTCATGATCGATCATTACTAATGCATGATCTGTTGGACTTAAAAGATTGGCTGCTGGCTTCTGAGCATAGGCTGCCACCGATACTACTGTGGAGATGAATGCTGCTGCGATTGATTTGATTAGCGTTTTCATGATTTCTTGTTTTTTACGTGTTTGTGTTTGATGGTTTCGACATTTCAAAGATGTAGCAAAGGGCGGGGGAGGGAAATGACCTGAGGTAAGAAAGAGCCTTGACCGGGGTTAAGGAAGGAGCTTAACATAGGTTAAGGAAGGATAGTAAAATGACTGAATATCAACGGGTACTTATAACTTAATCTGTGTGGTAATGGCTGCGAAAACCATATCCTTACCCGGACTAGCAGCTTTCAAAAAATCACCTGTATTAAAGAAAGTAAGCTCTGCCCTTAACAGGAAATTTTTGATAGGGGTGTAATTCAGAGTTCCGGCAAATTGGGAGCCTATATACCGCTCGTTCGATTCAGGCGCGTTAAAAGCCAATGCCCCGTTGGCTCCGTAGACGCCATCTTTTACAGAATAACGCCACAGGAACAGGCTCTCCAGGTTGATCATTAGTTTGTCTGGGTTAATTTCCAATCCCAGAGAAGGGTGTATATCCAGCAGGTTAGCTGGACCAATTAAGGCAGCAAGTCCGAAATATGCACCTTTAGGAAATAAAGGATTGAAAGTACCGAATTTTCCCTCCCTGTTATTATCACCACTGATAACATCCGTTTTAAGCTCTACCATCGGTTTTAACGGAACAGCGGAATACTTCTTCTGAAGATAAGAGGATATTGTCCAGGCAGAAATACTTGTTTTCCCAATGCTTCCAAATTGATAAACAGCCTCCAGATCATAATTGATCCCCGCGTTCTTAACGAAAAGCCTTGTTCCTATAGAATGTCTCTCTTCTGCTCCCTTTCGATTTGCAAATGCTGCTTTTTGTTTATGTAATCCCAGGTAATAAAGTTCCGCACCCAAAGGTCCCGCAAGTTTCTTATTCGTCAGGTACGCTCCCCAAAGATGAGGTCCCTTAAAAGCCTCGTCATCAAAGATGCCCTCCTTCGCCTTCACATAAGTGGTGTATAAAAGATCAAGCGAAGTATTCCCGGCTTTATAAGAGGTTTTTATTCCATCAAATGCCTGTCTGTTGTTCGGTATTTCTCTCACAGAAATTAGCCGCTGAGAACCATAAGACAATTCTTGTCTTCCAAAGCGGACTGCTAATTTCCCTTGGCTGAATTCGGCAGAAGCCTGATGGAGATCAAGCTCATTCCTATCAACAGGACTAACCTGATACTGCTTTGAAGCGATCAGACTACTCTGAACCTGACCAAAAAAGCTTAGATTTTTAGTTGGAGCCAGTCTGACACCAGTTAGAGCTCGAAATAAGGAATAGGATTCCGATTTATGAGGACTCTCTCCAAAATCCTCGTTTTCGAGGTATACTCCGCGGTAGCGTAAGTCTGCTGAAAGTTTGATAATCTCTTTATTCTTTTTTGCTTCAATTGAAACTGGAGTGGAATGGTGTTCAACTAAGCTGTCCTGATGTTCGCTTTGCGAATACAAGGAAGAAGAATAAAGGATGGTAGAAAAAGCTAAGATTAAATTTTTCATAACTGTACAAAAAAGGCAGGCCTCTCAGCCTGCCAGTCAACCCTAACTAATCAAACTAATGTTTTAACATGTCGTGAGCGTACTGAATTCCGATGCCGTAGGCGCCGCCATATTTCTTAACCAGGTCAGTAACTGGCTTGTAAGTTTCTTGTCTTGCCCAGTCGCGTTGAAGCTCTAACAAGTACTGAATAGAAGTGATAGGTTGCGCTCCTGCCTGGATCATACGTTGTACCGCCATTTCATGTGCTTCCTGACTTACACCTCCACTAGCGTCGGAAATGAAGTACACTTTATAACCTTCCTCGATGGCAGATAGCACTGGGCCTACCACACAGACCTCTGTCCACAACCCTGCAAATACGATTTTCTTTTTACCTGTTCCGGTGATTGCTTTATGTGCTTTGGGGTCTTCCCAGGTGTTCATGGTCGTTCTGTCGATATAATTGCCGGCAGGAAAGAACTCCTGGATCTCGGGGAACACCGGTCCTGCAAATGATTTCTCGAAAACGGTACTAATGATTGTTGGAACCTTAAAGATCTTTCCTGCACCGGCTACAATCCCTGTATTTTGGCGAAGTACATTTATGTCAATGCTTTTTGTAGCGAATGCCATCTGACTTTCATGATCGATCATTACTAATGCATG
>NZ_JAFEWE010000022.1 GCF_017355785.1 Desertivirga arenae | reverse complement strand
TTCAGCAAGAACAATTGCTATATTCGAGCTAAATAAAATGTAATCCTTAATCAGGATATGTTAAGTCCTATTCAGGACGATGTCAAATTAATCCAGGACGAGTGTAAAGCTATACTAGGACTAGACAGCGAACCATTTGTTCAGCTCTTGTTCAGTACTTCTTCAGTTCTTGTTCAGGTCATACCCCGTTTCCGGCCTGTTTAGCTGAAGAAAGGGTAAACAAGGTATGAGCGAGAACTGAAGAAAGGGGGTAGAAAGTGTCAGATTTGCTACTTCTAAATAAGCTATACAATAACCCAAGGACCAGCATTCAATAAAAAAAGCTATTTTTACACTTTAATTACTGATCATCTTATCCATTAATGAGTAAAACTATTGTATTTGGAGGTACAGGACAATTAGGTTCATGCCTTCAGCTAGTTGCAAAAGAAAAAGGATTTACAGACATCGTTTTCCTTTCGGAAGAAGACGCTGATATTTTAAACCCTGAAGTCCTTCAAAAAACATTCGACACTCATAAACCTGCGTACTGCATCAATTGCGCGGCTTATACTGCGGTAGACAAGGCGGAAGATGAAGTAGAAATTGCCCGTAAAGTGAACAAAGACGGAGCTGCGAATCTGGCAAAACTTTGTGCTGATTATCATACCACTTTGATCCATGTATCTACCGATTTCGTTTTTGGTGGAAATGTTCCTGCTCTTTTAACTGAAGAAGATAAAGCAGAGCCTATCAACGTTTACGGTGTAACTAAACTTGAAGGAGAGCTGGTAATTCCAGAGCACACTAAAAAACACTACATCCTACGTACCAGTTGGTTATATTCTGAATTCGGCAATAACTTTGTAAAAACGATGCTCCGTTTAGGCAAAGAAAGAGATCAGTTAGGAATTATCGTAGACCAGATCGGAACGCCTACTTATGCCATTGATCTGGCTACCGTTATTTTACATATCATCGCTAATGATAATCAGCAGTTTGGTACCTATCATTACAGCAATGAAGGAGTGACGTCCTGGTTTGATTTTGCAAAAGCCATATTTGATCTAGGTGAAGTTGAAGTAAAGGCACTCCCTTTAAAAACTTCCGAATATCCTACTAAAGCTGTTCGCCCGGCTTTCTCGGTGATGGATAAGTCGAAGATCAAGAATGCCTTTGGAATTGAAATTCCATACTGGAGAGATAGTTTGAGAATATGTATTGAGAGATTAGAGGCAGAAAGAGGATAAGAAAAGAAGCAATATCTACCGTAAGCACCTGACCAACCCATATTGCTTGAACTGATCTCGATGATTTCTTTTGCTAAAAAAATAGAAAGCAATGAAATCAAGAGAAGAAATGGAGGCTGAAGTAAGAAGGTGGCGAGAAAGCGGGTTGAAGAAAAAGGACTATTGCCAGCAACAGGGAATAACAGAAAGTACTTTTAGTTACTGGATTACTCGTATTAACCAAAGCAGTCAGAAAGGTTTTGTTCCAATAAAGCCCTAGGCCAGTGTATCTTCTTCTATTGAACTAATTTACCCCAATGGCGTTCGGATAAAAGTATCCTCAACTGATTTAAAAACAATCTCACAGCTGATCAGCCTTGGTTAATGTTCAGTCTTAACTCCACTCATCGTTATTTCCTATACCAGGGTTACTGCGATATGCGGAAATCGTTCGACGGTTTATGCGGTTTGGTGATTTCTGAACTGAACAGAAATGCTACCAGCGGAGATGTATTCGTTTTTTTAAATCGTCAGCGTACATATCAAGCTACTGCATTGGGAACACGGAGGCTTTGTATTATACTACAAACGCCTGGAACAAGGCAGCTTTCCATTACCTAAAAGACAGGAGTTAAGCTGGGCAGACCTGGTGCTGATGATTGAAGGGATACAGGTGCAAAAGAGCAGACAATTGCGCCGTTATCAGATATAAAAGTGCCTTTTTTCTTGTTTAAAAGCGGTTTTTTGAGTAATTTCATGCCATGGATACGGCACTGGAAAATCTCTCAAAAGAGCAATTAATTGCTATTATCCATGCTCGTGAGGAAGAAAACGCTCACTTAAAACATCAGGTTGATCTTCTTAAACGCCTTCAATTCGGCCAAAAGCGCGAACGCTTTGAAGGCGATCCGGCTCAAGGTGTTTTACCATTTGAAACTCCAGCCGAGGAAGAAGTACAGCAGCAGGAGGAAATAAAAGAACAGATCAGCTATACCCGTAAAAAGCAATCCGCTCATAAAGGTCGTGCAGCTTTACCTGCGCATCTTCCAGTTGAAGAAGTTGAGATCTACCCAGAGGGAGACCTAACAGAAATGGTATGTATCGGCAAAGAAGTAACTGAAGAACTGGAGTGTGAGCCTGCACGTTTCTTTATCCGTCGTTATATCCGCTATAAGTATGCAGGTAAAAATGGCGAAGGTGTTAAGACTGGAGAGCTTCCCGAACGAGTGATTGACAAAGGTATACCGGGAGCAGGTTTACTCTCGATGATCCTGACCGATAAATATATGAATCACCTCCCATTGTACCGGCAGAAACAACGGTTTGCAAGGGAGAATATTCCCATTGCCTCTTCTACGATCGAAGGATGGGTAAAACAAGCTCTGGAAAGACTCGATCCTCTTTACCAGCAGCTCAGGTTTGATATCAAAGCCAAGGGTTATTTACAGGTAGATGAGACCAGCATTAAGGTGCTGGAAAGTGATAAGAAAGGTGCTGCCCATATGGGCTGGTACTGGGTGTATCATTCTCCTTTAAACGGAATGGTATTGATGGACTATCCACCCACTCGTGGTGCTCTGGCTACCAAAGATATGCTGGCTCATTTTAGAGGCTACTTGCAAAGTGATGGCTATGGCGTGTACGAAAAGATAGGTCAGCGTACAGAAGTAACGCCAGTAGCCTGTTGGGCACATGCCCGAAGAGAGTTTGAACGAGCTTTGGATAATGATAAGATTAGAGCTACTAAAGCCTTGTCGCTTATTCAACAGCTTTATGTAGTAGAACGTAAAGCAAAAGAAGAACAACTTGATGCAGAGCAAACCAAACACCTGCGCCTGGACGACTCCCTTCCGGTACTGAATGAACTGGGTAAATGGATCTTTGCTGAGGTTAAAAATACCTTACCTAAAAGCCAGATCGGAAAGGCAATGCGGTATGCGATGGAACGCTGGGATAAGTTAAGCGTGTATCTGCAGGATGGTAGTCTTCATATCGATAACAATGCCATTGAGAATGCTATCCGTCCCATTGCTTTAGGTTATGACAAGCTAATGATTATGCAAAGTGCAGCGTGATATTTCGCGCGCATTTACTGCAGTCAACCTTTTCATGGTGGTCTACTTTGCATAATAACTGGTGGTGTTTTATTTATAATCATCATATCAAAAGTGTTTAAGCCAATCCAACAGGTTATCATTTGACAGCCAAACGGGTTCTTTATGTGGGGCCACCGACGTGTAGGCTTTCTCTATCGCTTCGCGCTTAGCTCGGGAATCTGCCCGTGCGTAAACCTCTGTGGTTTGAACAGATACATGCCCGAGTATATCACGGATATATACTAGATTCACACCGGCCTGTAACAAGTGCATAGCTTTGGAATGCCTCAGCACATGGCAACTGATCTTATCAGGCAAATTAGCCTCCCTTGCGCTCCTGGCCATATCTGCATATTTAAGCAGGATATGATTCACGCCAGCTCGGGTGAGTTTCTCTCCACGGCTGTTGAAGAACAAAGGATGTTCATTATTAGCACCTTGGTCAAGCCCGTGTTCGGCGATGTAAGGCTTTAGTAATTTGACTTGGTCTTCCAGCATGGGGACAATGCGTGTCTTATTGCCTTTCCCCGCGATCCGGATCGTGTTCAATACATCGAGCCTCAAACTGGCTGGTTTAAGATCAATGATCTCTTGCACCCGTGCCCCGGTATCGTACATTAGAGACAGCAAAGCCAGGTCCCGTCTGCCTTTAACGGTGCGTATATCATGTTGCTTTAGCAGTGCCCTTATCCCTTCGATTGTTAGGTAATTCATCGGAACAGTTGCTTTACGCTTCATCGGTATAGACAATATCTTTTGGCATTCATACAAATGCTCAGGTTGCTGATACTGGATATAACTAAAAAAAGCATGTATTGCAGCTAACCTGGCATTCCTGGTCGCATTGCCATTGTTGCGTTCTGCTTGTAACCAGTCAAGGAAACCTATTACAGCACTTTGGCTGATGGCTTCCAGGGTAAGCCGGTTTACCGGTGTCCCTTGTGTTGTCATGTAGCCGATGAATAGCACGAAAGTATCCCGGTAAGCGCAGATCGTGTTCTTGCTGGCGCCACGCTCGTGAGCCAGGTACCCGGTCAGAAACCCTGACAGGTATTTCGAAAAGTCAGTGGGTTTCATAGCCAGTGGAATTAGGGAAAACATTGATACAGATCTTGTCGACGTCCTTTAGCAAGTCGGGGTACATGGATGATACGAGCCTGACGTAATGATTGGTAGACTCAATTGCTTTATGCCCAAGATAGGTAGCCAGGATAGGCAGGGAACAATAGATATCTGTTCCTCTTTCGGCCATCATCGCCAATGAGTGAACACTAAAGCTATGTCGTAGCGCATGCGGCGTAACACCTCGGCCTGCGCTGATCCCTGCAACAGATAATAACCGGCCAAACCATTTGCTGATCATTGCTCGTCTGATCTTTCGTCCATCAGGAGCTAGGAAAAAGCGGTCGTCCTTGATGAGGCTGGCTGGTAACTTGTCTCTGTAAAAAGCATATTGCTTTAGCACCACCGCCATTGAATCTGAAAAGGGGACCGCCCGTTCCTGACCATTCTTGCTGTCACGTACAATGAGATACTGGTCTTCCAGGTTAACATCCTTTACAGTTAAAGCTAATGCTTCGCCTCCTCTTAAGCCGGTTGCATACATCAACCGCAATAGGGCCGGCATTGCGAACATGCATTGTCGGGTACCTTTATCGATTCGATAACTGTCGGCAGCATCAAAGAGCTTCTTTAATTCGGCCTGCGTGTAAATATGCGGCGCAAAGTCATCTTTGCATACCGGCAGTCGTGCGATGTAAGAAGGGATACCTTGTTCATTTAAGAATGCCGCCAGCTGGTTGATCAGTACTGCCCGGTGGTAATGGTAGGAACCGGATAAGTCGGCGCTTGCTTTTAACCAGGCTTGTGAAAGGTCGGCAGTTATGCCCACATGCATTTCGCCGCGATCCATCGTGAAGCGGTCGAAAATGCCTAGAATGGCCTCTTCCGTTTCTTGTTTAAAGCCAAGTTGCCGTTTGTCGGCCAGGTATCGCTCCAGATATGGCGCGTAGATACCCGCGAATTGCTTACGCATAAAAGTGGCCTCCTTTCTGTTCGTAAAAGGCAGCGGGTACAGGTGGCGCATCTAACATGCACTGTTTCATGGAAGTCAGGTCTATACGCAAATAATATCGCGTTGACCGTGAATCTCCATGGCCAAGAACTTCTGGAAGCCTTAAACGCTTCCTGAACAGCATGAGTGACCGAACCGCTGTAAACTCGTGCAACCGGAGATCGGCCTGTCAAAAATACAAAGGGTTCTTTGGAAACTGGCCTGGCATATTTCAGGTAGTCAATGATCGCCTCACCAACATCGGAAAGGAGTCGCAACTGAAGCAACCGACCTGTTTTGTACTGATTATACGAGATTAGGCTTTGTTCCCATAACAGGTTTTCGAACTTTAGCCCGGCGATATCAGATGCCCGCATACCTAGCCTGGAAGCAATTAAGACCATCGCATAGTCACGTTTACCCCGTGGCCTTGAACGATCGATCGCAGAGATCATTCGCTGTACTTCATCCACTTTATAGACCGATGGAAGACGTGCTTGCTTCACGTATTTGTGTCGGGGAACGAACGTCGACGAATCGACCTTTAGTAGTCCTTGGTCAAATAGATACTTCAAAAAGCAGCGGATCGCGCGTAATGTCATGTGTGTCACACTTGGTTTAAGCCTGTCCAGGGTCTTGAGATAATCCAGAATAATGACCTTTTTGACCTCGCTCATTGCGTTTATGTTTCGGTCTTTCAGGTATAACAAAAACCTGCTCAGGTAGTGCTCACGTTCTTTGGTGGTCGACGGCTTTAGTCTCAAGGATTCCTGTTGCCTGATGAATTGCTTCATCTGTTTGCCAATGGTGCCATCGAGCACGATACGCTCTTTGTAACTGACCAGCGTACCGGTATCGTAAAACTCGCAAAGCACGTTGATGATCTTCACTACATCTTTGTCACACTTGGGAAGGGCAGCATAGTCAAATTCGCCAAACAGATCTAGCAGGTATTGCCTGCCGATGTTTGAGTTAAACTCGGTGATACCCTTGCTTGATAAACACAGGTGCATTCGCCGCCAGTGGTACCGATACCACTTAACGGTACCGTCTGCCCTCAGCAATTTGTTTTTCAGGACTTCGCCGGCATCGAAGATCAGTTGATTGAAAGAGTGGCTTATCCTACTCAGGTTTCTCATGACTAGTTGTTTTAACAGCCACGGTATTGTGGCCATTGAAACAACCCATGATTATGTAAAGTGCTTTTGCCATTACAAAGCTCATAACGGCCTTTTGAAAGGTTACTTTGCATAACCGTTAGCTTGTCATAACCTAAATTATGCATAGTTTTACATAATTTAGGCCGCAAGAACTATCTTTTTGCAGGAAGTCACGATGCTGCTACCCGTGCAGGAATGCTCTATTCCTTTTTTGCCATCTGCAAGAAACATGACGTAAATCCTTACCAGTGGTTAAAGTACGCAATGGAAAACATCATGACGATCAACCATAAGAATATTAGAGATCTCTACCCGCAGAACTTTAAGAAATTAGTGGAGCTTTAAAAGACGCGGTTGGTCGGGCGGATACATCTACCTTTCGCCCGTAGAAAAGAGACAGGCGATTAGGTAGGTACATTTTTTATTTAGACTGGAGTATTATATTCGTTCATCTACTTAAATGAACTGGCAGTTATCTCGAGTCCTTTCCTCGAATTCAATGGTAAGTCCTTACCTATTGCATTCTTTATTTTTTTATTACAGATTACATAATTCTCCGTGAGTTTATTCAAACGCTCTGTTGTTAACGGTAGATGTAATTTATCGCCTAACTTTGCAACTAATCGAATTAATTCAGGCGATATTCGCCACAATTTTGCATCCTTATTTATTGAAGCCGAAAGAATCCTTACAACTTCATTTGTTGACAGAGGCTCGTCATCGGAGATTTGATAAGTCCCAGAAGCAATATCGTCTCTTTCAATAAGCTCTTTTATCACAAAGCATAAATTTTCAATGCTCAAGAAGGAGCGCTTGTTTTCAAAAGCTGCTAACGGATATGGAATGTTCCTTTTTACAAGCTGATATAACAAATTCAAATTTCCTTTATTCCCCGGCCCATGAATCATACATGGTCGCAAGATGTAATATGATTTCCCTGCAGGTAATGGCTCATTTTGAATAAACTGCTCAGCCATCAGCTTTGATTTCCCATAATGAGTTTGCGGATTAGGAATATTGCTTTCAGAAAGAGAATCCAAAACACTATCAGCCGACGCTTTTACAGAACTTACGAAGACAAATTTCTTAGCCTCAGACTTTAAAAAAACCGTATAAAGGTCCTTTGTCAACTCATAATTGATCTTATAATATTCCTGCGGATCTGTAACTTTTTTTAAATCGTGGGCTTTTCCAGCGAGGTGGATAACAACTTCCGCATCTTTGAACGATAACTTTCCAATATCGTTCAAATCAGTACGACCTAATAGCTTTAATTGATAGCTATTATGTATAAAATTAACAAGATTTTTCCCTACAAAACCTGTTGTTCCGGTAATTAAAACCATTTGTTACTCAATTACTTTTTTCCTTACTTCCTCCCAAATTCGCTCCTGTTGAAAATTCTCAAGAATAAATTGTCTCCCTTGTTTACCATGAATTCGTCTAATTTCAATGTTACTGAAATAGTATTCAATTCCTTCTTTAATTGATAATGGGGTAATATCTACATAAATGCCGGTTATTCCTGGCTCTATTGAATTTATACAACCTGTACTTCTTGTAGTTATAACAGGCACCTCCATCGCTGAAGCTTCCAGATTAACAGTTCCCAATCCTTCTCGGTAGGAGGGCAATATAAAGACATCCATTAATGCGTAATAAGGTGCAGTATTTTTAACTAGATCAATATGAATGATGGAAGGGTCCTTATCAATTAACCTTTTATATTCCTCTTTAATTTTATCTCTTTCCTCAAAGGGACCAACTAACATTAATTTAGACGATGTTATTTTTTTATTAACCATTCTCCAAGCTTCAATAAGCTCAGGAATACCTTTATCATTCACAAGCCTTCCTATGTATCCAACGACAAAATCTCCATCACGAATTCCGTACTTAAGTTTAAGCGCTCGAAGCTCTAATAAGTCAACCAAATTCGGATTAAATTTCTTAGCTGCATCTACACCGTTACAGCTTCCCTTGTGCAATAATAAGTTACTACTTTTTCTACTAAGATTACTCTGAACAGATATCTCTAAAACGGAGGGACTAACACAAACAACCTTATTGGCTAAATGCCCTGTAATACGCTCAATAGTTAATAAAATAGATCTTTTGAATCCTACAGCCGTTTCAAACAATAAACCATGTCTAAAATATGTTCGCCTTTCAATATTACAAATCCAAGCGGCGAGCATTGCAAGTAAACCTCCCTTAGGTGTGTGGCCAATAACAATATTGATGCGGTGTCGTTTGATGTATTTAATTAGTAAAATTAACGCTTTAATATCCTCAACAACATCAATCTCACGTAAAACATTTATTTCTAGCAACCTAAGACCTTTATAGGACGCAAATTCATTTAAATGTTGGGAAGGGGAGCATGCTACGTGCATCTCATACCCTCTTTCTTTAAAATAATCAAACTGATCGCCAATAAAGTAGGGAAGTACAAAAGAGATATTGACAACATGTAAGATTTTTTTTTCTTGACCCATCAACTTATCGCTTAACTACTGAATTAATTATAGAAAGATGCTCCTCTATCTCTGATGCAGGTAAACATTCAGATCGTCTTTTTACCAAGTACTGTTCCCTGCCGAAAATATTAAATAAAAGGTATATAGTGTCTTTAATTAAGCTTACGAAAATCATACGTATCATTAACTTACTTCCTATGGCTTCACGCTTCTCTCTAAAAAACCTACGCATCGAACGGCTACTTTGTAGATACTTTCTTAAATAAGGTATGTTAACTTCCCTATAATACAATAAAGATTCATCCAAAACTGCAAAATTAGAGCTCTCAACTGTTCGATACCACAAATCGTAATCTTCAAGCCTCCAATAATCATCCCTATATCTATTTTCCAAGAACCATCTAGTTTTTCCAAGAACTGTGGGGTGGTTAAAAACAGAACGTTTCAGAGCTTCTTTACGGCTTTTTGGAATCTCAAGACTTCCCCTAATACCATAGGGAATATTTTGATTATCAATAGATATAATTTTTGTGCCAACCAGATCAATCTCGGGATTCTCATGCAGGAATATCAGTTGCTTCTCAAGGCGTTTAGGGTGCATAATATCGTCTGCATCCATTCTTGCTAGATAAGGGGTATCTGCAAGATCGGCAATCTGATTCAACCTTATTGATAAACCTTTTTGCTTCGAATCATCTATTAAAATGACATTTGAACAAGAGGTATACTGTTTAGCAATCTCCAAAGACCTATCCGTGGACCCATCATTCATTAAAATCAGCTTCCAATTATCTACTGATTGATTAATAACAGATAAAATTGCGTAATCTAAATATTTTTCGGCATTAAAAAATGCTATACCTACAGTAACCAAACACGACATGAGGTTTTTTATATTAATCTAAGATGTAATTTAATTCAATGAAATAGATGACTTACAAAGACAAGAACGCTCTTAATTGCTTTTTAAAAGAAGGCAGTTGAGCACTAACGGTTAACCTTTCCTTAGTTGTAGTCATACAGCTTCTAAAAGTTGTATAATTGGCCTTATGCATGTCAATAACACTTCGAATCGATATATTCATTTCTTCAAAATTATTATAGACATAACCTGGCGGGCAATCTTTCCCAAATATGGTATTGAAAATACCTAACTGTATTGATAGTATTGGTTTTTCAAAAGCTAGAGCGTCCATTATTGCCCCGCTACTAGTGAAGCCATAAGACTTATCGTCGTATAAAAATACCGAATAATCTATGTCTCTGGCCTGTTTAATATACTCGTCTCTATCCAATAATTTATTACTAGTTGAATATTCGACATAATTATTTAGGAAGGGCATCATTTCTGCAAGAACTCTTCCAACCACTATAAATTTAACTATTCCTAACTCAATTTCTTCTTTCATACTCTCTGCAAGCTTGAAAAATAGATGAGAACGTTTGGATAATTTAGCAACACCTAAATGCCCAAAAACTATTGGACCACCATCTATAGGACTCTTTTCAGGAATTACTTCAAATATATAAGGATGATCAATGCTAATAATTTGACGTTCATTTAAGAATTTTTCATTTGTTACACTATTAGCAACCTCTTCATTAAGAATTAAAAACTTTAAATTTCTTACTTGTTTTCTAAAGGCTGCCAATAGAAGCTTCGCGTAGACCCTTTCTACAATTTTCTTTTTATTCTCCTCTTTTAATAGTCCTAGTTCACTGTGCAAGGTTATAATCACTCTAATTCTTTTAAAAAGAATATAACTAAATAGTGTAACTGCATATGTTCCTAAAGGAGAAAGGGAACAGAAATAAATAAGTCTAACATTTCCTTTAGAAGCGAAGAAGAAAATTTTTATTATATACCATAATTCACTAATTAATTTCAAAAACCACTTCCATTTATTTGCAATTTCAGTATTAATGACATCAACATCAACTATTGAAACTTGCTTAGGTTTATCTGGAAACTTCGAAAAATGCTTTCTGTCTATCCAGAAATGAATGGACTCATTTTCGAAAGTGTCAATTAACAAATTGATTAAACAATTATTAATTATAACATGTTCGTTGTCAGTCTTATTTATCTCGCAGCAATAAATCATATCAGTTAAGAAAAGTCTTAAACGGTAAATAGTAATCTAGATAAGGAGCCATAAAGCTATATAAGCGAAATCCGCCAAACACTAACAATAGCGAGAATGCTAACACTTTAAATTGTAACCGATGAATTGAACTTATCATTAACCCAATCAAGAATATCTCATAATAAAGGTAAGCTAACGAAAGGCGAGTAACATCAGGAAAGCTAAGTATAAATAAAAAGTATATGACGTTTCCTGCAATTAACAAATTAAGATAACCGCGATATACTTCCCTTTTCTTATCCTCTACTCTATCTTTGAAATAAAACAACAGTGGAATAATTACAGCCCTTTTTATAGCCCCTAAAAAAAAACTAACGTATGGGTTCCCCCCCCCCCGTCCAGTCCTACCTCATTATAATGTAATAGTTTCTCTGCATATATAGAACCTGCTCCAAAGAGACCGATTATCTTTGATAAAATAAGCCCAGAAACATTCAGAAATCCTGAAATAAAAGCAATTATCAATATAACCACTAAACTTCTATTTGAAAATCGCCTATGGTATATCAAATAAGCTACAAAAAATGCGATACAAGAAATATGTATAGTACAGGCAAGACCTACGAAAATTACAAAAAGCAAAGGACGCTTACTTATAATAAAGTTTGTTGAATATAAGGTTAAGGCAATTGCAGAAAATTGTCTTATCGATGCAATGTCTGCCAGATAGTAGCAATAATAAAGAAATGTTATTATTAGTACTGCACCAGAATGCTTATTAATATAAGATAGCTTAATTCCTATCGTTAAGAAAGCAATTACAAAGCTAAAAAAAGTATAATTATCCCAAATAGACTTAATTAACCCGTTTAAGGCAGAATAGCCTGGCTCAAATTGGTTAATATATAAACCGCTTGCATACCTGTAGTAGTCGTTAAAAAAATTATAATATGAGTCCCAATCCGGCCCTGTTTCCCACCGGATCCCGGACACAAATACTAAAACCAAAAATATAAGGAATAATAAAAGTCGCCGGAATACAATGTGAACTTTGACCAGGTCTAAAACTGCTAAAGGGGCCAGAAGCGTAAATATGGCTATATAGATCAATTCTATTTCCTTTAAATGTTATGCTCTAAGCCTTTTAAATGTAAACAGAAATGCTAATAGCTTGAAAACCTTTAATGGAAGTAAGTTTCTCAATACCATTAATTTGTTACTTTCGCCGTAATATACTAATAGGGCCCGAGAAATATAATTTTTATACCCATTTTTAAAAATTTGATAATTGAAAGGAATATGTTCGCAAACACCCTCCATTAATTCATCATCATTCAACAGACTGGAATATCTCAGCCCTTTAATTGCCTCGTATTTGTATAGTCCTATCCCACCAAACGAAGAGATAACCGGAACATAACTACTTCGCTTTAATCGCTTGCTAATTAGTTTACTATTTCCAAACATCTCCTGAAAAGTTAAATATGTATTATCTCTCGGTTCTTCAATTTTTAATGCAAAAAGATCATGATATAAATTTTCAAATTTAATGTTGAAAATTTTTAAATTGGTGTACCCAAAAGAGAAAAGTCCCCCCCAATCTTTTGGGGCCTTTGAAAGCGTACTAACTATAGCACCGGGTTCAAAATCAAGAATATCAATATCTATAACAATTACCAGATCGATTTCGGACAATGTACTTATATACTCCAAATAAAGGTTTCTATAAGTTGCCATCTTCTCAATTCTGTAATAACTTGTAGATGGTATAACGTTTTTTGATGTTGGCGCCGGAATCGTAGGTAACTTGTAATCCTTTGATATTATCTTAACCCCTTCACTAGATGACTCCCATTCCCATAACACTTGCTTAGTCAAATCCTTACTATCGTTTTCCACAACCACAACATGTGAAGACCGAAAATACCGTCGTAATTCTTCTATACGTGGAATATTCTGTCGCAGTTGATCTTCGCAATCTCTAGCGAGAGCACATATTACAACAGAGTAATCTAAAGAACTTTTAGGCATCTTTTTTTGAATAGTAATTAACGCTATCTTGATTAAGTAAAAATGTATTCTTTTCGAACCTGTAGTGTACTGAGAAAAAATTTAAAAAGAATGAATAATACTTCACCCCGATAATTTTTTTAAAAATTTTAAGCACTACAAATACTTTTCTTATTTGGCTATCTCTATTGGTAATCAAGTTTGGATTTGAATAGTTTGCATCTAACACCTTTTCACCTGTTAACAACTTACTTTCTTTGAAGATCTTATACAAATTTTCATCTACATTAAATGGGTCTTTGCAATTTATGCTCTTCTCAATCTCTCTGTAAAGTCTCCTGTGGAGGGGAATTATTTTTTCATTATTACTAAAAACGTTAAAACCGTAAGAAAGCTGCATAAATCGTTCGTACCCAAGATCGAACAATAAATTTGTGTATTCTTCAAATAACGGCTTGTATTCAGGAAAGGCTTCTGTGTTATATTTAGGATGTCTTCTGTTAATCAACGAAGGGTTTTTAGGATTGAATCCAGAAAAATGAAAGAACAATAGTGGAAATTCCTCCTCAGTCTCAATATTCCGAACAAAGTACCTACCGTCCTTATTAACAAGCGTCCTTTCGTGCAAGTTCCAGATTGCCGTATTGATTCCGCAATGATGAGATATTTTTACCTGGTCAGGAAAAAAGGCTGGAATAAAATCAAACCATTTCTGATCAACATGGAGAGCGTCAAACTTATCAGCATAACATTTTTCACGCAACCTGTTCATCCACCATTTGATTAGCTTATTTGTTGTTTCTGATCTTTTTAATGCTAAAAATCCCAGGTTATAAATACCTACAAATAATATCTCTTCTTCGGGAACAGCACCTGTAAAAACTTCCTGAATATTGTTATAGTGGGGAGTAATCATTACATCAGAAGTTTTCAGGCAATCAAAAATATAATCAAAACTATGGGTAGCGTAAGTATCTGGATCTACAAATACAAGATTATCGTACTTTTCCAGGAGCAGGTTAATACAAAATGGTTTAATTGATGTAGCATATTCAATTACATTATACTTGAAAGCCATATTCTTCCATTCTGGAATCCATGATTCGTTAGGGAAGACAACATCTTCATCCTCTATACCAGATGGAGTATCTGCAATAAAAATCACAAAATCTATGTCAGGATTAGTAGTTTTTAAAGATTGTTTAAGTACAAGAGCTTGTGATAGGTAGTTCTTTGCGCAAATAGTGAAAATAACATTTTTCATACTTCCGGAGTAAAAATACAGCTTAAATATAAGTTTAATTGTTATTGTTAAATATCTATCCTTGTCCAGGATTCAGGATAAAAATCAGTTGAGGTATCAGTAGCTAAAAATTTTGAAGGACTTATCACAATCTTAGCATCATAATTATTCAACCATGCTGCCCACCAGCTAAATGTGCTATTTGAAATAATATTATGTTTACAAATTGACATTAGATACATATCTTTCCAAGAGTTATCATCCTTATTATTAGTTACATAGGTCACTTTGTCGAGGAGAAGATTCTCTTTTACCCATTTCATGTCATTCGAGAAGACAAAAAAGTGAGGTCTATCTATCTCACTTTTGATTAGTTGTATAGCCCTCATAAAATACTCCAAGGTGCAAACTCCACCAAATAATGACGCATTTTCATTATTCAAATAATCACCTCTTCTTACATGAATCGAAACGCTATTAGAACCTCGGATTTCATTAACATGCCCTATATTAATAAGATCATTCGCTCTAAGTTCCCGGAACTTAAATGTTTCTCTTATTAACCGCTCCGAAAAACTAAAATATTTCTCTAAATGCCAGCCTCCGTAATAGAAGGTTATTTTGTTGGAAGGAGATAAATACTCGGAGTTGAACGTATAGTCGAAATTTTCGAAAATAATGTTGCATCCCAACAATTTTAGAAAAGCTCTGATCGGTCTCGTAATATACTTATTCAGCAATAGAAACTTGAAAACTATTAACAACACGAATTCTAAAGGAGTCTTCTTTAACCGTATGTTGAATACTTTATCTAACTCAAAGCCATTATGACTTTCATTACTACAAAAATTAATTATATAGGTTGACCTATTAATACGCTTTTTATTAAGATAAAATGCATATTGCGACATTTGGTTTCCTAAACCATTAAAAACAACTACAATATCCACTATAAGTCCCTTCTTTTAATAAACTTAGCAGGGTTACCTCCCCATATTTCATTGTCAGGAATGTCTTTAAATACGACCGACCCAGCAGCAATAATTACGTTGGCACCAATTGTTACTCCTTTTAAAATAATCGAATTCATACCAATAAAAACGTTATCTTTTATCACAACTGGAAATTTTCTCATATACTCATAATCTAAATCTGTGTGCCAGTGATTATAATTGAGAGAATGAAAATCACTATCTACAATTGTTACACCTCCTCCAATTAAAATATTATCTCCTAAACTTACCGATGATGTAGCTACGATAGTTGCATTACTCATTCCAACCTTATTTCCTATTATAAGATTCGCTCCTGACCAAACAACAAATTTGCAACGGTTACTTCTGCCAAGTGTTGCATATTTAGCTTCACTAACTAAACCGACGTCATCTCCGAGTTTTAACCTACCATTTTTATCTATATCAAGTATCGGCACTCCCACTGCCGTGAAGCGCCTAAACTCAACCTTGTTTAAGCGAAACAGTATCTTTGTAATAAAATGGGTATACTTCACATACCATTCAAAATGCTTTTTTTTAAGGAATCTAAACAGAGACATTCTCGAAATGACCAATAATTTATTTTATATTACTTATTCCATATACCTTTAGCCGTACCATTCAAAATTCTACGGCACTGAAAATAAAATGTCATCCCCATCACTAGAACAATAAGAATATTCGAAAAAACTAAACCGCTTATGCCCCACCACCGGGCAAACAATACTCCTATCGGTATATTAATTAAAGCACTTATTCCATATAATATCAATTGCAATCTAATTTTACCGACACCATTTATGAAATAGTTATGTACGGTCATCCAGCATATGGCTACTGCATAAATAGCCATGCTTGCAGATGTTAGAAAGTCAATTTTAATGCTTTCACCTACCCATACCCTATAAATATAAGGAGATAACAATAGCATAATAACTGCCAGTACAATTGATGCTAGCCAAACTTTATATATCTTGCTAAATGCATTTTTGATCCAGCTTAAGTCATTCTTTATATAAGCATCAGCGAATGCAACCCAAAACGGATCCATAAAAATCGTAAAGAATGCCACTATCAAGTAAAACAAGCGATAGGTAACATTAAATATAGCTACTTCTTTTGGCCCAAGAACCTGTGTTAGAATAATGTTATCTGTTTGAAAAAGAATAAGAGCGCCTATTTGGATAAAAAAAAATTTTCCTCCTATATTCAACAAACCCTTAGCATAGTTTCTTTTTATGTGCGATATCTGCGGTGAAAATTTTTTAAAGCGTGTTAGGTATACTACAAATGAAGTAACGAGTTGACAAAAGATTGGAATACTTACGAGAAGCAATACTAAGTAGAGTAAAGTCGGCGTGGTGAATCTAATAAGCAAAAAAACACCCAATAAAGAAAGTATTTGTCCTAGCCCATTAACAACAGATACAGTTGAAACCAATTGAAATGCAGTAAGTACACTGAATATTAGCTGCGTGACTAGTTGGATACAAAAGCCACCCATCACAATTAAAGAAAGGGTAGCTATATAACTATTGCTTAAATCATCGACATTAAGTATGCTATTCCAACTTAAAAAAGGATTAATAACTGCAAAACATATAAAAACGATTAATGAGATTGCACCAATCATTGCATATGTAGAGCTTATATACGCTTTCGAATCCTGATCTTGGTTCAAAGCATTACTTTCAGCCAGTCGATTTTTTAATCCATGTCCTAACCCAACATCAAAAAAATTAAACCAACTTATAATCGAACTTAAAGTTAACCAAATTCCATATTGACGAGGTTGTATGTAATTAATAGTCATTGGTATTAAAAAGAAAGTAGCAGCCATGGAGGCACCTTTACATAGCAACGAGACTAATATGTTTCTTTTTGCACTTAATGTTCTCTCATGTCCTTTGAAGAATTTTTTTATAGACATGGTCAAAGAATTGATCATCTTACTGTTATGAAATTGAATTTTATATGATAGAGGTTTTTATATAAATCAAAGATGGTCATTGACTATCAACTACTGTTGCATCGCAAACTGAACTAACCTAATACGCCTTACCCGATCTGTTAAAGTTTTTCTTTTCTTAAACATCCATATTATTTGTTATTCTTTTTGAATAACCTATCGTATATTTTGAACTCCAGCCATGTAAATCTACAACAGATGACTAAGTAATTTAAAAGATGCAAAACTAGGAAAAAATCAGGTAATTTTTTAATTTAAATTAAATGAATAATCCGAGCAGCTAAATTTGGAAATATCCCATTACACCTAACCATTAATGCCCATTACATTACTTCACCAGATTTAACCACGTCGGAGACGGCATTTGTACCAGGAAGTGTAGCCTCCCCGATTCAGACTGCTTTGTTTACGAGTTCTCGAAACTATTAAAAAGGCGATTTGATATCAATACACCACGAGCCGCACCCCTGACCACCCCACAATTGTGTTCATTTTCAATGCTTTGTGCGGCCTTTAGAACTTTTTTGACAGTACGTTTTCAAAGTTTTATACGCATGGGCAATGGTGCATAGAAATGTTTGAGCGTCGGATCCTTAGGACTTTAAAAAGCTTGCTAAGCAGCCAGAAATGAACAAATTGTAAATAAGAGTTGGAAAAAAAAACTACTTTTACCCCTTATTTATCAACTTTTTCATTTATGAGTAAAACATTCGGATTATACGGTATCAAGGAGGGCATGTTTTGCTTTAATGTCCTTCGAACAAAACAGTTTAAAGAATCTGTTTTCGAGTGTAAGACGAAACATTAGACATGGTGATGGACATTCTTGTAAATCTTTAATTCGAGTATTTAGAAAATAGTTGAGAACCAAGTTTACTTAACGCGGGATTCACATTTTAATAGAAATCATTTATGACACCTATTGACGTAACAGTCGTGGCCTATTTATAGCTAACAAGATGTGCTCTTCAAAAATCATTTTTGATTAAATATTAATTCAGTTAATAATGAAAGGAATTATACTAGCAGGAGGATCAGGTACAAGACTACATCCCCTAACCCTTGCCACAAGTAAACAAATGATGCCGGTTTATGATAAGCCGATGATCTATTATCCGCTGTCTATTTTGATGTTGGCGGGAATAAAGGAAGTCCTTATCATCAGCACCCCTCATGACTTGCCAAACTTTGAGAAGCTTTTAGGAGATGGAAGTCGCATTGGTTGCAAATTCACTTACGCTGTGCAGGAACAGCCAAACGGTCTGGCTCAGGCATTTGTAATAGGCGAAGAATTTGTTGGAGACGACAGCGTTGCATTAATTTTAGGGGATAATATTTTCTATGGGGATGGTCTATCTGTTTTATTACAGGAGCTAAAAGAACCAGAAGGAGGTGTAGTTTTTGCTTATCCGGTAGCTGATCCTGAGCGCTATGGTGTAGTTGAATTTGATGCAAATAATCAGGTTATCTCTATTGAAGAGAAGCCAGAAAAACCAAAATCAAATTATGCTGTTCCTGGATTGTATTTTTACGATAACTCAGTTATTGAGATCGCAAAGAACATAGAGCCCTCACCTAGGGGAGAGTATGAAATCACTGATGTAAATAAAGAATACCTACGCAGAGAAAAGCTGAAAGTTGGTGTATTGAGTCGCGGTACTGCATGGTTGGATACGGGAACCTTCAATTCACTAATGCAAGCAGGTCAGTTTGTACAGGTGATTGAAGAACGTCAAGGCTTGAAAATCGGATGTATTGAGGAGATTGCTTATCGTATGGGCTTTATTACTGCTGAAGAATTGAAAGAAGTGGCAGCTCCTTTGGTGAAGAGTGGCTATGGTCAGTATCTTCTGAGAATCCTGCAGCACGATATCTTGTAATACCCTCTATAGGCCGATTTGTTCTGGTAGAGAGAGAATCTGCAATATTTTTATGAAAAATACAAAGAGAGCGCAAACAAAATAGGATTTTTTCAATTATACTTCATAAACGAAATAATTTTTCTATTTTCACAGGACATTTACTAAAGAACAATTCAACAATTATTCAATCAATAAAAAAGGATTAATGAAAGTAGCTTTAATCACTGGAATTACTGGTCAGGACGGTGCGTACCTGGCGGAGTTCCTACTAAAAAAAGGATATCAGGTACACGGTCTGAAAAGACGTGCTTCTTTGTTTAATACTGATCGTATAGACCACCTTTACCAGGATCCACACGACACGAACATTAAACTTCAGTTACATTACGGAGATTTAACTGATTCAACCAACTTAATCCGTATTATCCAGGAAATTCAGCCAGATGAGATTTACAATCTTGCTGCAATGAGTCACGTAAAAGTGAGTTTCGATACTCCAGAATATACAGCTAACGCTGATGGAATCGGAACATTACGGATCCTTGAAGCCGTTCGTTTATTAGGATTGACTCAGAAAACCCGTATCTACCAGGCCTCAACATCTGAACTTTACGGATTAGTACAGGCAGTTCCACAAAGCGAAACCACTCCTTTTTACCCACGTTCTCCATACGCTGTAGCTAAAATGTACGGCTACTGGATCACAGTGAACTATCGTGAAGCATATGGCATGTACTCTTGTAACGGTATCTTATTCAACCACGAGAGTCCGATCAGAGGGGAAACTTTCGTAACACGTAAGATCACTCGTGCAGCTTCTAAAATTGCTTTAGGTCTGCAAAACTGCTTACACCTTGGTAACCTTTCTGCTCAACGCGACTGGGGACATGCGAAAGACTATGTAGAAGCTATGTGGTTGATCCTTCAACAAGATGTTGCTGAAGATTATGTAATCGCAACTGGTGTTACTACAACTGTTCGTGACTTCGTAAGAATGAGCTTTGCTGAACTTGGAATCGAAATCGAATTCAGCGGTCAGGAAGAAAACGAAAAAGGTGTGATCATTGACGTCGATCAGGTTAAAGCATTAGATCTTGGATTAAACCTTGACGCTTTAAAAATCGGTCAGACTGTAGTGAAAGTAGACCCTCGTTACTACCGTCCAACTGAAGTAGATCTATTATTAGGTGATCCAACTAAAGCTAAAACTAAGCTTGGATGGCAGCCTAAATATGACCTGCAAGCACTATGTAAAGACATGATGCAGTCTGACTTAAACTTGGTTAAGAAAGATGAGTATCTGAAACAAGGTGGATATAACATTTTGAATTATTTCGAATAAAAGGTTTTCTCTTATTTGTGAAGGAATAGGCCGTCTCAGGGAACTTGAGGCGGTTTTTTTGTGTGCTCCCGTTGATCTAAATGAATCACCTATTTCTTTGTGAAGCAGCTTAAAACAATACTTATAAGATGTTTTTTGGGAGCTTAGAAATGATAATTACTCGTACCGGTCAAAATTTACTATAAGACCAGTACGAGTATTATGAGATAGCAGCAAATAGATTATAGAGCCTTAAAAACCCTTATCGATCTGGCGTAGACGTTACTTACAATAACTTCATCCCTGCTATTGACAGCCAAACCTGTTATAATACCATAATTACCAAGAAGCCCTTCACCAATCTTCTCCTTTACCTCTCCGTTTTCATCTGTTTTGAGAATATAACCGCTACAAGCTATGTATAACCGTCCCTTATGAGCTTTTATCGCATAACCAATACTCCCAGCATCCCAGGTCTTAATTAGATTTCCTTCTTTATCAAACACTCTAACTAAAGAATTCCTTGAGGAAGTTACAAAAAGTTTGTTATTCAAAAAACAAATACCAAAAGGATAACCTGTATCTGATTGATTTGCAACTCTGGTTGCCCCTTGAAATTTCAGCAGAAAATTTCCATTGCTGTCAAACTTCTTCACGTAGTTGTTAGTACCATCTACAACATATAGGTTTTCTTCATCATCCAAAGTTATCTCTTCTATGTTTTCAAATTGACTGTTTCCTGTGCCATAAGTACCCCACTCACTGACCACGGCCTTTTGAGGGCTAAGAATTTGTATATAAGAGCTACTCTGGGTTCTTGTTACAATAGTATTACCATTTTTGAGGAATGCAACTGCTCTGGCACCACTGCCATTGTAAAAGACTTCCATAAAGTTACCCGAGCGATCAAACTTTTGAACTCTGTTATTCCCTTCATCACTGATAAAAATATTATCAGAAGCGTCCGTTGCGACATGCATGGCAAAAGAAAATAAGCCTGGAGCGCTTCCCTCATATCCAAAATATAAGTATAGACTGTACTTGAGGCCTGAGGTATACCCGAAATTCACATCGCTGAACTCACTATAGGCGGTAGAACTGTTCACAACCCGAACCTTGTAAAATACCTTCTCATATGCATTAAATGAGCTCACATCAGTAAATGTAGTATCTGAACCTTCACTGATCATCTCGTATTGCTCTTTAAGACTGTTAAATTTAAATAGCTGGTAATTTTTAGCAAGAGGCATTGGCGTCCAGCTGATTATTATCCTATTTCCGTAAGATCCTTTTGTAGCTGTTACGTTGATTGGCCTATCAAGTCTAATAACTTGTTCAACAGATTTTAGGTGTTCCACATCCGCAGATAGTTGAATAACAATTGAGTTTAGTTTCTTTGTTGCCTCATCAGTCGCTAACTGCTCAATGTGATTATTATTAATAAGCACTTCTAGTTGATTGAGAGTAGCCTTTAATTGCTCATATTGAACTAAAGTAGCTGCATTAGCAATTGCCGCTTTTAATTTCTCAATTTCTGCTGCATTGAGCGAAACTTGACTTTTTATCTCAGTGGTGATTGTGGATAGCGCTCCAGTTAGGGCTTTCAATGCGGCAACCTCTTCTCCTGTGAGCTTATCCTGTTGGTACAGAGTAATAAGATTCTTATTAATTTCGCTGATTTGACTCTCGATACCACTTACCCTTGTTTCTAATTCAGAGATTTGCCTCTTTAGCTCATCATTTTTTTCGCAAGCTGTCATGGAAGCCATAATAATCATGGCTAGAAATAAGATAAGGTTTTTCCGATTTTGTGACATAAGTATTATTAGATTCTGGGCAAATGTAAATTTTTCGTAATTGGTATTGCTAGCTTAACTTAAAAAATTCTATTAGTCTTGGACAATGGTGTTATTTGAATATAACATAGATCCCTAATACAGAAGATATTTTCTGTTCCTAGAAACGTTTCAAATAATTCTACTTTTCCTCAACCCTTTCTCTTAATTTTTCTATTTTTGTTCGATTTTTCAGAAACCGATTAATCGATCTATCTAGATGGGTTTAAGCGAGAATGCTCTTTATATGATACAATCTAAATCTGTTGCAAGGTTACAGCTTAATAAAATTTGCAGACTGTTAATACTTTCTGTTCTGTTTCTGTTTGCCTTGCCTGTATTAGCTCAAAATACTCAAAACCTAAGTTCTGTTAGAGTAGATGAGCTATCTGATGCTCAAATACGTCAATTTATCCAGCAAGTTGAAGCAAGCGGACTAAGTGAAGCTCAACTAGAGCAGGTTGCATCTGCAAGGGGGATGGCTCCTTCGGAAATCTCAAAACTAAGAGAACGCGTTAATAAACTTAAGCAGAATCAAAATACAACCGAGAAGCCTAAAAGTGGCAATACCCAGAATAATTCAAATGACAAGAATGTTCGAAGCAATAACACTAGCGGGCGACAACTTAACTACGAACCAGATTCATCAGAGGTAGAATTAAATCCGGAAAAAGCAGAGGAAGCGTTAAATGCTTTTAAGCCTAAAGTATTTGGATCGGATCTGTTCAAAAATTCAAAAATCACATTTGAACCCAACTTGCGAATTGCAACCCCTGCAAATTACTCAATAGGTCCTGATGATCAAATCAATATCGACATTTATGGATACTCAGAAGCTAGTTATAAACTAGTAGTTTCTCCAGAGGGGAGGATCAATATTCCATATGTAGGAGTAGTTCAGGTAGCAGGCTTGTCAATGGAACAGGCTACAGCCAGAATTCGTTCTAGACTCGCTACAATTTACTCTAACATTAATAGCGGTAATACTAAAGTAGCCATCTCTCTAGGAGACATCCGCAGTATTAAAGTAACCCTAGTAGGTGAAGTCACCCGTCCGGGAACCTATACCCTACCTTCTCTTGCTACAGCCTTCAATGCCTTATATGCGTCGGGAGGTCCAACGGAGAATGGATCATTCAGAACTATAGAAGTTATTCGTAACGGCCGTGTTGTTTCAACTATTGACGTCTATGATTTTTTACTTAGAGGATTTCAACGCAATAATGTTCGTTTACAAGATCAAGACGTTATTCGTATCCCTACCTATCGTAAAAGAGTTCAGTTCAGCGGAGAAGTTAAAAGACCATATATCTTTGAGGCCTTAGATAAAGATCGCTTAAGGGATATCATCGAGTTTGCAGGAGGTTTTACAACGGAAGCGTATACTGCAAGAATCAAGGTAATTCAAAACACAGCTAAAGAGCGGCGCATTACCGACGTTTTTGCAAATGAGTTTGCAACTTATACTCCAAATAGTGGAGATAAGTACTTTGCGGAGCCCATCCTTGAACGCTTTGAAAATAGAGTAGTAATTGAAGGTGCAGTATTCAGACCAGGAGCTTACGAACTAGAACCAGGGCTAACGCTTTCCCAATTGATTAAGAAAGCTGAAGGTGTAAAAGAGGATGCTTTTTTACCGAGAGGATATATCAAACGCTTAAGAACAGATAATACTTCGGAACTTATTTCATTTGATTTAGGAAGGATCTTGAATCAAACTGCAGCTGATATAGCACTTTCACGAGAGGACTCAATTACTATCTCTTCTATTTTTGATTTAAGAGACGAGTATAGAGTGACTATTGAGGGAGAAGTTAGAAACCCTGGGCAATTTGCATTTTCTGAAAACCAAAGTTTGGAAGATCTAATCCAGCAAGCTGGTGGATTTAAAGAAGGAGCAAGTGCAAGGAGGATTGAGATCTCAAGACGAGTTAGAGATGCCGATGCAGGGGCAGCAAATTCCAAAACAGCACAGGTATTTCAGGTAGATGTAGATCAGGATTTACGAATTCAGGGACCTAGATTCGTATTACAACCATTTGATATTGTAGTAGTGAGAAATGCAGCAGGATATGAAACTCAGAGGAATGTGAGAGTTGAAGGAGAAGTGCTTTACCCTGGAACTTATACAATTACTAGAAAAGATGAGCGTATTTCTGATCTGGTAGCTAGAGCAGGAGGATTTACTGACCTGGCTTATTTAGACGGAGCCTCTTTCAAAAGAGGAGATGCTGCGGAAAAAGGAACTGGGAAAAATAGAATTAGTAGCAAAGAAACTGAGGTTGAAAAAGTGGATCGACTAAAAAGGCTTCAATCTACCGTAAATGATTCCACTGAAAGAGTTGATGAAAATATTTTAGGATCATCTCTGGTGGGTATCAATCTAGATCGTATCATGGAGCATCCCAAAGCTAAATTTGATTTGATCCTAGAAGAAGGGGACGTATTAATGGTTCCTAAACAACTTCAGACTGTTAAGGTTAACGGTGAAGTCTTATCTCCTGTCACTGTTATTTACGATTCTCACAAGGGATTTAAGGAATACATTTCTAATGCAGGTGGATTTAGCCAAAAAGCTTTGAAAAAAAGGGCTTACGTCTTGTACCCAAACGGCAGTATTCAGTCTACCAAAAAATTTTTAACATTTAACAATTACCCAATTGTTAAATCTGGAGCAGAAATATTCGTGCCTACAAAGGAAGAAAAAAGAAAATTAACTGCAGGCGAAACTATTGGACTAGCGACAGCCGTAGCTTCAATGGGAGCCATCATAATTGGAATATTAAATAGCGTTAAATAAAAGAATGGGAAATAATGCAGAAAATAATGATGAGATTTCCCTCATAGATCTAATAAAACATGGGAAATCTCTCTTAGTTTATATATCGTCAAAATGGTTCCTGATACTTCTTTTATCTGGAATAGGAGGCCTACTAGGTTTTCTATATGCTTATAATAAGAAGACTACATTTATTGCCGAGCTTAGTTTTGTTCTGGAGGAACAGAACTCTGGGGGAAGCTTAGGAGGAGCCCTGGGTCTGGCAAGTCAGTTTGGCTTAGATTTGGGAAGTGGAGGTGGAGACGCATTTACAGGAGATAATCTAATGGCTTTACTAAAGTCTCGAACAATAGTTCAAAAATCACTTCTGGCAGAGGGAAATTTCAGCAGAAAAAAGGAAATACTGGCAGATCGTTATATAAATTTCTCAAAGATTTCATATAAGGGAAATGAAAAGTCGAGTAATTTCTTAACCTTTAAAAATTATAATCCAGGAAATTCACGATCAAAGGATAGCTTACTTAATTCCATTTACAAAAGAATTATTTCGAGCAATCTTTCAATTGAAAAAGTAGATAAAAAACTTAGTATTATAACAATTAGGGTAAAGACAATAGACGAGGCATTTTCAAAGGAATTTGCTGAAACATTAGCAAAGGTTGTCTCTAATTTTTATATAGAGACCAAGACTAAAAAGTCCCTAGAAAATCTTACGATTTTACAGCGTCAAACCGACTCAGTTAGACGCCAACTTAATCTTGCTCTAAGTGGTGTTGCTGTAAGTAATGACTATAATCCTAATGCTAATGCGGCCCTTCAAATACTTAAGGTCCCTTCCCAACGACGACAAGTTGATGTACAAGCAAACCAAGCTATTTTAAGCGAACTAGTGAAAAACTTAGAATCATCAAGAATAGCTTTACGAAAAGAGACTCCACTTATACAAATAATAGATAGACCTATTCTTCCATTAGAAATGGATAGGATAGGAAAATTAAAGGCTATGGTTATTGGAGCATTTGTTTTGGGTGTTCTAACAGTCTTATTATTAGTAATAAGAAAAATACTTAAACAAATTCTTTTAGGTAGTATCTAATGTGTTGTGTGATTAGGACATGAAATCGATATATGTTTTCTTAAATATCTCGACTTTAGTTTGTGTACTTGTTTTTGATTTACAATCTTTTAAATAAATCATAAAATTGAAAAGTAGTAGAATACATAATACATTTGCAATTGGGACTTAATTTCACAATACCCCTATTTTTTAAAATGTCAGACTTGCGTGCCTCCTTATCGCTTTTAGTTGTTTTTTTTGCGATAGAAATCTTGTATTTTAAAATTGCAGATAAGTGTAACATAATCGACACGCCTAATCATAGAAGTTCTCATACAAGAATCACTATCCGTGGAGGAGGAATAATATTTCCAATTGCAGTCCTTTTATGGTTCGTTCAGTCTGGATTTCAATTTCAGTGGTTTGTTCTAGGCTTAGTATTAATTTCCACAATTAGCTTTGTTGACGACATTACATCCTTAAAGAGTGGAGTTCGCTCTATTTTTCAATTTTTAGCTGTTGGGCTACTGTTGTACAACTTAGACCTATCTATTCCTTTTTATTATTATCCTGTTCTTTTTATAATGATAGTAGGCACAAAGAACGCCTACAATTTCATGGATGGTATAAATGGAATCACAGGAGCTTATAGTCTTATAACTCTCGTTTCACTTCTAATCGTTAACCAATATCACTCTCAATTCACGTCTAACAGTTTAATCATATCAGCTATTCTTGCTCTGCTGGTCTTCAATTTCTTCAACTTCAGAAAAAAGGCCAAATGCTTTGCCGGAGATGTTGGTAGTGTTAGTATAGCCTTTATTATACTATTCCTTATCATCCAATTGATACGGGAAACCCATAATTATGCGTTTGTACTTCTTTTGATGGTGTATGGCTTAGATACCGTAACCACTATTCTATTTCGTGTTATTAGACGAGAAAATATTCTTGAGGCCCATCGGAGTCATTTCTATCAATTCCTAGCAAACGAAAAAAAAATCCCACATCTATTTGTGTCTTTTCTTTACGCCATAACGCAATTAATCATAAACCTCATACTAATTTATTTAATTCGTCCTGTTTCATTTGAGCAGGTTCCTTCGTTATTAGTCGTGATAGTTTTAGCGGGAATTATTTTCATAGGTCTTCGATTGTTAATCGAGGGACAGGAGCGATTAATAAAAAAGCAAGTTTTTGAATTTTAATTACCAAATACTAAAACTTAAGTCACTATATTTGTCAACTTTAAAATGCTACCTCTATGCTCAATCGTATAAACATAGTTCCAAGGTGGATAATTTTTTGTCTGGACCTCACAGTTTCACTATTTTCCCTTGCCTTTGCTTATTTCGTAAGGTTCAACTTCAATATTTCCTTTATTGATCTGAATGAGCTTCAACGCAACCTTATTATATTCACTGTAATCAATTGTGCTGTGTTTGGAGCAATTCGGACATACGCAGGAATAATACGATATACTAGTGCTCAGGATTCGTTTAGGATCTTGTTTTCAATTGTTATAAGTAATACGTTGTTCTTCGTTTGGAATATATTTCAGGTAACTCAGGACAAGCCACTTATCATTGGGAATTCCATATTGGTGATAAATGGTCTCTGCTGCTTTCTGCTACTGATTACCTACAGAGTATTGGTTAAGTATTGCTTCTTATATATCAAAAATTTAAGACTGGACAGAAAAGCAGTCGTAATTTACGGTGCAGGAGAAACAGGAATAGCGGTTAAAAGGACGCTAGATCACGACAGAAAGTTGAACATGCAGGTAGTAGCCTTCCTTGATGATAACGAACGGATGCGCGGGAAAGCTATCGATAGTATTAAGATTTATCTTCCTTCTGAATTAAAAAAACTTGCAGCGGATGGGAAGATCACCGACGTATTATTAGCGGCTGATATTTCCCTGGAAAGGAAAAATGCTTTTGTTGATCTATGCCTGGAGAATGATATTAAGGTTTTAACACTTCCGCCAGCCGTGACATGGCTTAACGGACATATCAATACTCGTCAGATCCATAATATCAATATCGAAGAATTACTTGAAAGAAAACCTATCCAGATCAGCAATAATCTTATTTCAGGCCAGCTAAAAGGAAAAAGAGTATTGGTTACTGGTGCCGCCGGTTCTATAGGAAGTGAAATTGTAAGGCAGGTATGTAAATTTGATCCGCAATTGGTGATTTTAAGCGATCAATCTGAATCTCCTCTTCACGCTTTACAATTAGAGTTGGATGATAAGAATATTGATACAACCTGCCATGCCTTTATCGGTGACGTAAGGGATAAGCACCGGATGGAGCTTCTTTTTGAAACGTTCAAACCGGATTATGTATATCATGCTGCAGCCTATAAACATGTTCCAATGATGGAGCACCATCCCTCTGAAGCTATTCGGACAAATGTAATGGGGACAAAAATCCTTTCTAATCTCTCTGTGAAATATGGTGTAGAGAAGTTCGTGATGGTGTCTACGGATAAGGCTGTTAACCCAACTAATGTGATGGGAGCTTCTAAAAGGCTGGCCGAAATCTATGTTCAGTCGCTCTACAACTCGTTTAGACAGCAAAACGTTATCTACTCCAATGGTTTGTCTCATCTGAATAAGGAAGGAGCGAATAAAAAAACTAAATTCATCACTACGCGTTTTGGAAATGTACTTGGGTCTAATGGTTCTGTTATTCCGAGATTTAAGGAACAGATAGAACGTGGTGGTCCGATTACGGTAACTCATCCGGAAATTACCAGGTATTTTATGACCATTCCAGAAGCATGTAGGTTGGTTCTGGAAGCTGGATCTATGGGTGAGGGTGGTGAAATTTTCATTTTTGATATGGGCAAGTCTGTTAAAATCATTGATCTTGCTAAAAAGATGATCAGATTGTCGGGACTTATACCGGAGGAAGACATTAAAATTGAATATAGTGGTCTTCGCCCTGGGGAAAAGCTTTATGAGGAGCTTTTAAATGATAAAGAGAATACTTTGCCCACTCACCATGAAAAGATCATGGTGGCGAAAACGAGGGAGTACAATTTCGAAACAATCAGCAATCAGATAGAGGAATTGATTAAGCTTGGCTCACAGTCGCAGGATTGGCAGGTTGTTGCTAAAATGAAGGAAATTGTTCCGGAGTTTAAAAGCAATAATTCGATATATGAAGACCTTGATGAGGAGATCAAGGAAACACAGATGAAATGAGAAGATTATTTTTTGTAGCTTTTTTTTTAATACTATACACCGCAAGTTTCGCACAATCTCAAACCTTCCAATACGACTACAACTTTTACCAAAGGATAAATTCTGTTATTTATTCCATTGATTCTAATATTCATACGGCTTTAAAGCCCATCAACTTTGGTCATAAGGCTTATAAAGCCCTGGACTCTGTTTATAATCTAAACACTGACAGCACCCATCGTTCCCTCGTTCACAGAAAGCTCTTTTCAGAACACCTTATTCAAATTGAAAGGGAGGACTTCAACGTCTATATCGACTTCTTACCTGATTTTCAGGTGGGCAAAGATTTCACAAATAAAAGCAACACCTGGCTTAACACCAGAGGCTTTCAGGTGCAGGGAAATATCGGAAAGAAGTTTAGCTTCTATACCAGCGCTTTTGAAAACCAAAGCAGGTTTCCTGCCTATTTAAGGAGCTTTATTGATAGCACAAACGTTATTCCCGGCCAGGTTAACGATAAGTTTGGAAGAAGCCGGGTGGTTAAGGATTGGGCTTATGCATCTGCAGTACTGAACTACACGCCTAACAAATACTTCTCCTTTAGCCTGGGACAAGACAAGAATTTCATTGGGGACGGTTATCGCTCTATGCTCCTTTCTGACGTGGCTACCAATTACCCATTCTTCAAGATCGTTACCACTCTCGGCAATGTTCAATATACCAACATTTGGGCCCAGCTGGAGGATTTGACGGCTGCTCCTTTCTCTTATGATAACGGCTTTAGAAAAAAATGGGGCGCGTTCCATTACCTGGATTGGAATGTGACAAAACGATTTTCTTTAGGCTTCTTTGAAGCTATTATTTGGCAAGACGCTGATGAGGCTGGCAAAAGAGGTTTTGATGTTAGTTATCTTACTCCGCTTATTTTCCTCCGCACTGTAGAGGGATATAACGGCTCTCCGGATAATGCATTGATAGGCTTTAATACCAAATATAAGGTTGCAAGAAACCTGACTGCGTACGGACAAGTTTTGTTAGATGAGTTCACAGCAAAAGAGGTATTTGCAGGAAACGGCTACTGGGCAAATAAATTTGCTGGTCAGCTTGGCGTTAAAGGATTTGATGCATTCAAGGTTAAGGATTTAAACTTTTTGGCTGAGTTTAATCTAGCCAGACCATTTACTTATTCTCAGCGCAGCAGTCTGCTTAATTATGGCCACTATAACCAACCTCTCGCCCATCCATTCGGTGCTAATTTCAAAGAGTTTGTGAGTATCTGGAACTATAATCTGAAAAGATGGCAGCTGAGAGCTCAGGGGAATTTTGCTGTTTATGGCTTGGATCAAAATGGCTCTAACTATGGTAAGAATATCTTTAAATCTTACAATACGAGAATAGCTAATTACGACAACAGCATTGCTCAAGGCCTTAAAACTAATTTCACTTACCTGGATGGACGAGTGTCCTTCCTGATGAATCCTAAGATTAACTTAAGGCTTGAAGCTGGCGCTGTTATAAGAAAAGAAAGTAATAGTTTAGGTGACGATAAAACTACCTGGTTTACCCTGGGCCTAAGAAGCTCGTTTAGAGATATTTATCAGGACTTTTAATCGACTTAAACTGTTGCTATTGCTATTATTCACGCCTTAATACTATCTTTAGCGTTTAGTAGACGACATCTTTCCCAAGACTTTGGATCTTTCCACAGACATGATAATATTTGCAAGAGTATGGAGGCCTTGATAAAGCCAAAAATTCTTATGGCTGATTTGCAGGGTCAGTATCAAAGAATTAAGGGTGACATTGATGAGGCAATACAGCAAGTTCTGCTTTCATCAAAGTACATTAACGGTCCTCAGGTAAATGAATTTGAAGGACATTTGGGGGAATACTTACAAGGTACAGAAATAGTAAGCTGTGCTAATGGGACAGACGCTCTGCAGATAGCCTTGATGGCCCTTGAACTTTCTCCGGGCGAGGAGGTTATTGTTCCTTCGTTCACCTATGTGTCCTGCGCTGAAGTTATTTCTCTTTTAAATCTGGTACCCATCTTCGTTGATGTTGATCCGCTTAGTTTTACAATTGATCCTGGGTCTGTAGAAAAAGCAATTAGTCCCCGTACAAAAGCGATCATTACAGTTCATCTATTTGGACAATGTGCTGCGATGGAGCCTCTTTTACAAATTGCTCAAAAACACGATCTATATTTAATAGAAGATTCCGCACAGGCTTTAGGTGCTGACTATTCTTTCAGCGACGGAACATTGCGTAAGGCAGGTACTATTGGGCATATAGGTTGTACATCCTTTTTTCCGTCTAAAATCCTGGGTTGTTTTGGCGACGGTGGAGCCTTGATAACCCGTCATGAGGATATTGCTGAAAAAGCCAGGATGATTGCTAATCACGGACAGAAAACTAAATACATCCATGAAAGGATTGGCTTGAACTCTCGTTTAGATACTATCCAAGCAGCTGTTTTAAATATTAAACTCAAGTACATCAAGGAGTATATTGGAAGCAGAAGATCGGCTGCCAACTGGTATTATTCTAGTTTAGATAATTTGGGCTGGCTAGCGCTACCTCAACAGTCCCAGCACTCATCTCATGTTTTTAATCAATTTACAATTACCTTAGCTGAAACTGTAGATAGAGTTCAGTTTCAAGCCTACCTGTCATCCAAGGGTATCCCCAGCATGATCTATTATCCCTTAGCTCTTCATAAACAAAAGGCTTTTTCCTCTCTTGAATCTGCTAATGTTCATCTTCCTGTGACTGAAAACCTTTGTAAAAGGGTTTTATCTTTACCCATGCATACTGAATTAGAGCTAGATGCTTTGGAGTATATAACAGATGCTATCAGAGCCTTTTAAACTTACATATGGTAGAACTAGTTCGATTTGCTGTTGCAGGGGCGGGACACATTGGAAGGCGACATATTAGTATTCTCCAGGACCTTCCCGATGTTAAACTTGTTGCGGTTATAGACCCAAAGCCTATCTCTGCTTCTCTCGGTGCTCATTACTTCCCCTCCATCCATGCCTTTTTGGAATCAGGCATTAAAGCAGACATTCTTACCATTGCTACTCCTAATGGTCTTCATGCTACGCAAGCTCTGGAGGCGCTGCAACGAAAACTTCATGTGTTAATTGAAAAGCCCTTGGCTTTAGATAAGGATGCTGCAGAAAAAATAATAGCAAAAGCAGATGAAGTTGGGAAAAATTGGTTCACCGTGTTGCCTAACAGGTATTCCTATCCCGCAAGGTGGTTAACACAAATGGTGGAGACCGGTAGACTTGGAAAAATCTTCCTGGTGCAAGTGAACGGCTTCTGGAACAGAGATGAACGGTACTATCAGGAAGCTTCCTGGCGAGGTACCAGAACCCTTGACGGAGGTCCTCTTTACACTCAATTCTCTCACTGCATTGACTTGCTCTACTGGATATTTGGTGACTTCAAGAATATCCAAGCAAAGTTCAACAATTTCCGACACCAGAATCTGACAGAGGTTGAGGATACCGGCTTCGTCAATTTTGATTTCATTTCAGGGGGTATGGGAAGTTTAACCTATACCACTGCAGTAATGAATCATAATCTGGAAACTACTCTTACGGTAATAGCAGAAAAGGGAACAATAAAAATTGGGGGACAATACATGGATACCATTACTTATTTTGATGTGAAAGAATATGATGCTAGTGAAATGGATTTAAATCAGCACCCTGGAAATAATCACGCATTAATTATTGCAGACGTAATTGATATTATTCGGGGCAAAAAGAAAAAAGATGTATCCAGCGAAGAGGTGTTAAGGGTGATTGATATTATCACAGAAATCTATTCATTTAGGGACAGTGGTTAACCAGCAATAGCAATGATCTATATTTTGTCTCCTTATAATATTGATATTAACACAACTGCTAGAAACCGCATCTTATCTTTTTATTCTGCTTTATCTAAGCATGGTTTAGCAGTAAAAATCCTTAACCCTCCCCTATTAGCAAGAGATACTGAAGCTAAATCGAAGGGCATCCTGAAATACGAGGGTGATGGTGATGATATCTTATCATTTGAATTAAGGGAAAACAAAATTGAACAGCTAATTGCAAAGCTTATTGGGAATGGGAATAACAGGAAGGCTACCACTTTATTAGGCTTCTTATCTTTGTTAATAAAGGGTTGTGACTTTTATTATCCGGCAAACTCGCTCAAAGAGTACTTTAAATCCTATCCACTGCAAGCCCAAGATGTACTAATAGCTTCTGGATTTCCTTATAGTCTTTTTAAGGTGGCAGCTGAATTAGCCAGGGAAAAGAACTGCAAAGTCATTCTTGACTACCGGGATCCATGGACCTATACCTATATCCCTTTAGATTCGAACGCATTGATTGGCAGGATAAAAAACAAGCTGCAGAGAAAGACGGAAGAACTATGCCTAGCCACTGCGGAAAAAGCATTTTGTGATAGCGAACCCGTTAAGAAGCTTTTCCCACCTAAATACCAGGATAAGATAGGTGTGCTTCTAAATGGAGCTAACCTTCAGGTGATAAAAACAGAGCGTATTATTGCTCATTATCCTGTCTTCAGGATTGTTTATCTGGGAACCCTGTACAATGACCAGCTCACTGATCTAAGTTTCTTCAGGGCTTTATCCCATTTGATAGCATCTAAGCAAATAGCGCAAGGTCAGTTAGAGGTTCTCTTTGTGGGATCCCTATCCAATGCTCTACTTCCTGAAACGATTATTAATTTTGGATTGACAGAGTTTATCAAAATCACACGAAGACTATCTTTACTAGAAGCAATTGAAATTGCTTATACTGCAGCTGCTTTTCTTCACCTTAAATACGGAGACAGAACTGAAATTGATAGCTCGAAGCATCTGGATTACTTAGCATTACAAAAGCCTATTTTGCTCCCTTCGAGTGACCAAGGTAATGTAGAGAAAAGTATTAAAGAGCAACATGCGGGTTATGTATGTTATAGTGAGAATGAGTGTTATGGAGCAATGCAAGAGCTGTGGGAGAAGCATCAGAAAGGAGAAAGCTTTATAATTCCGCGCTCCGAGAGGTTTTTGTACGGGATTAGCAGGGAAGCAGAGGCCGAAAAGTTAGTAAAGGTGGTTAAGAGGTTAGTTTAATATAGATTTGGAACTAGCACATTGAAAAAGCAAGTACCGCAAATATTTCTAGATGATATTATTTTTTCCCTTCAACGCATTGGGGGAATCTCTGTTTGTTGGGAAGCTTTTCTTCGAAAGTGGCAGCAGAGTCGTCTTGAAAATGTATCATTGATTCGAAGGGAGGATTCCAAGTCAATTTTATCTCTGGAAGATACCTGGAAAGGTAAGTGTATTCCTGATAGTAACCTTCCCTTAACCTTAGCTCGCCTACTCCCTTTACTTGTCAGACTGCCAGCCTACAGCTTGTTCCACTCCAGTTATTTACGTTATAGCCTGCGGAGGAATATTTGTAATATCATTACCATCCACGATTTAGCGGCAGAATTAGGGATGGTTACAGGCTGGAGAGCGAGATTTAAAAGATTTCTGCAACAGTCGGCAATTAGACAGGCAGATGGTATTATTTGTGTTTCTGAAACAACACGGAAGGCTCTGCTTCATATTTATCCTAAGACAAATCCAAAGAAAATTAAGACGATCTATCATGGTTTTTCTAACCAGTTCTACCCTTTGAAACAGATTGGGGATTTTCCAGGAAGCAAGACAATTCTATTTGTTGGCGGAAGAGCTCACTATAAAAACTTCGAGGTATGCATTAAAGTTATTGAGAAACTGAGGGACTTTGAATTACTGTTGATTGGAGGCGGACCGCTTTCCGATTCAGAAAAAAATATCCTTAATAGAGTAGGTAGGGCCAGGTGGAAGCATAATGATCTAGTTTCGGTAGATCAGTTAAACGAGTTTTATAACCTGGCTTATTGCCTGCTATACCCGAGCCTTTATGAGGGATTTGGAATGCCAGTTATTGAAGCGATGAAGGCAGGGTGCCCGGTTGTATGTGCTGGGAATGAGGCGTTGAAAGAAGTTGCGGGGGATGCTGCTTTAATTGTAGATAGGGATTCTAATCACCTGTCTTATATTGAAGCAATTTTAAGTCTGGATTCCAAACCTGTTAGAGAAGCTATGATACAAAAAGGATTGAAAAAGGCAGGTGAATATTCCATTAACAAGAATTTTGAAGAAACTGTTGGGTTTTATAAAGAGGTGTTTAGGAAGAAGTTTGGAAGGGAGTTGGAAGCCTAATCTCCAATTGGAAACACCTCTGCTAACGGACTAAATAAATAAACTCTTCCCGTTCCGTTTTCTACGCACTTAAAGCGTTTCCTTACCTGCTCTCCTTTGGTAAACTGACGTCCGCCTTTTATTTGGAAAACAGATTTAACTGGTAGAGCCTCGATTAAAATCGTTTGTTTCTGGTCGTATTGCTTTAAGGCACGGAATAAGTTAAGATCACTGCAACTGGAAGCTGCAGGGTTTTCTAAATAACTAGCTATAGCCTTCTTAAGATCAGCGGGAAAAACCTGGAGATCGAAAAAGGGTTGCATCATGCGCTTGAAGTTATGCTTCCACTCTGTTCCGTGCGGCTTTACACGACCCTTATGCTCGTTCCAGGTTAGAAGGTGAGCAAATTCGTGTACCGTGGTTACCAGGAAGGCATAAGGATTTAAATCATAGTTAACAGAAATACGATGATTTTGCCCTCCAAAAGGGGAACGGTAATCTCCGAACTTGGTATTTCTATTCCTCGAAATCTTGAATTCACATTTGAAATAATCGATCCATTTAGCAACCAGAGGAGCTGCTTCCGGAGGGAGGTATTTTGAAAGCACCTTTACTTTATCCACAACTATACTTACTTCAGCAAATTATACACTAATAAGCTTGCAAAATAAGCTAAAGCTGTCATATAGCCTAATTGTATAGCAGGCCATTTCCAACTTTTTGTTTCGCGGTATACAATAGCCAAAGTACTCATACACTGCATGGCATACGCATAGAATACCATCAGTGATAATCCTACGGCAAAGGTGAATACCGGCTCACCTGTTTCAGGATTTTTTGCATCCCTCATCTTATCCCTTACGGAGTCTTCTGTCGCATCGTTATTGCTTACACTATAAATAGTGGCCATTGTACCTACAAATACTTCGCGTGCTGCAAAGGATGTGATCAATGCTATACCAATTTTCCAATCAAATCCCAATGGCTTTATAGCAGGCTCTATTGCTTGCCCTACTACCCCTGCATAAGAGTTCTCGAGCTTTTCTGATGACTTCATCGCCTCCAGCTCTTCTGCAGAATACGACTTCAGCATTTCCTGAGAGGAATACTTTTGCTCTATTGCCTTCTGTCTTGCAGGAGGACCGTAAGAAGCCAACACCCATAATACAATGGAAATAGCTACGATCACCTTTCCGGCTTCAAAGACGAAAGCCTTTACTTTCTCATAGATGGTTAGTCCCACGTTGCTCCATCTGGGCATACGGTATACCGGAAGCTCCATAATGAAGTAACCTTTCTCCTTAGAGCGGATAAGAAATTTCATCACCCAAGCCACAAATACTGCCGAAACCATGCTCAGCACATACATACTCATTAATGCTAATCCCTGGAGACTAAAAATACCAAGTACTTTACCATCGGGAACAACCAGTGATATTAAGAGGGTATAAATGGGTAAACGGGCAGAACAACTTACCAGTGGAGTAACCATGATCGTAATGATCCGGTCCTTCCAGTTCTCGATAGTGCGGGCGCTCATTACAGAAGGAACAGCACATGCCAAACCTCCAATTAATGGCACTACTGATTTACCATTTAAGCCTACTTTACGCATGATCTTATCCATCATGAACGTCACCCTGGCCATATAACCTGTGTCTTCAAGAATAGAGATAAAGGCAAAGAGAATAGCTATCTGAGGGATAAATACAAGTACTCCACTCAATCCTGCCAGAACTCCATCTACTAGTAAATTAGTAAGGGCTCCCTCAGGAAGTACCTTATGTGCGCTATCTGTTAGCCATAAAAACAGGTTTTCAATCAGCGTCATTGGATACTCTGACCAGGCAAATATGGCCTGGAATATAAGAAACAGTATACCGAAGAAGATGACGAATCCGCCAATTTTGTGCGTAAGAACTTTATCAATACGGTTACTTATACTTTCGTTCTCGGCCTCAGCTTTAAACTTAACGGTATCGAAAAGTATATCATTAATGAAATTATAACGGGCAATAGTTTCTGCTGCCTGGGCCTTAGAGGAATGGAACGAAAACTCTTTTTCTATCTCCTCTATCCTATCGCTTTGGGTGGGACTAAGGAAACTTAAGTTCTCATGCTGATGAGCGTATTGTAATGCCGTGTATGGCTTGTCAACAAGGATTTCTTCCTGTATTTTGCTGATCAATCCAGGCGCTAGAACTTCGACTTCTATTGTATCGGCCTGTAAAGGAGTTGCAGGAGCGTAAGCAATTGCTTCCTTCAAAGCATCGACATTCTCTCCTTTCCGGGCGCAAATACTTACTATCTGGACCCCTAGCCTTGCGGAAAGCTCATCCAAATTGATCTCGGTTCCGGCTTTCCTTGCCAGATCCATCATATTCAGCGCAATAACAACCGGGATTTTAAGATCTGCAACCTGGGTATAAAGCAGCAAATTACGCTTTAGATTAGATGCATCAGCAACTATTACAATTAAGTCGGGATGTGAAGGACTATTTGTATCAGCTAATACTTCGAATACAATTGTTTCGTCTTTGCTTTTAGGGTATAAGCTGTAGGTGCCCGGAAGATCTATGATCTCTGCATTTCTGCCGTCGGGAAGCTTACAAAAGCCTGTTTTCTTATCAACAGTAACACCAGGAAAGTTTCCAACTTTCTGGTTTAAGCCTGTTAAAAGATTAAAAAGTGTAGATTTTCCTGTATTTGGGTTTCCAACCAGTGCAACTTTCAGATCACCACTCACTTACCGTTTTTCTCTAGTGCAATATTATAGTTGAAGCTTCATTTTTACGAAGACTCAATTGATAACCGGAAACGCGGATGGCCATTGGATCACCAAGAGGTGCAAACCTTTCAACTACGATAGGTTCGCCGGGAAGGCATCCCATTTCCATTAACTTAACTGACATTTCAAGATCTGTAAACTCTTTAATAATACCAGATTGTCCGGCTTCTAATTGAGAAAGCTTCATTGTTAATTTCTAAACCGAAACAAAGTTAAGCTTATTTGAAATAAATCCAAATAAGATTGTTAAAAAGGGGAGAAAGAGGGGAATTTACCTCCTAACTGCTGCCTGTTGCTTGAAATGGGGGCAGTTGCAATCTTTCTTAAATATAGAACAAGAGCTTGCTGAAAATAAAACCACCGCTACTAATCCAACCCTAAATAAACTTTTCATGTCCGTTCCTATGTAAAAATATATAACTAAATATTCCCATTCCTACGCCAGCCATATCACAGAGAAGGTCCCACCATTCTGCGGAGCGATAGGTAAATACCTTCCATTGAAGAATTTCTATACCTGCCCCTAAAGCTGCTGTAAGGAAAAAGATCTTAAAAATGGTGGTGATACGGAAGTAGTAGCTTCTTTGTTGCCTGATTTTGCCATAGAACAGTAATACTGTTAGCACAAAGAAAAAGATGGTATGCACAAGCTTATCCATGCCTTCGAAGGCTGGTACTCCTCCAGCTGCATCCATTGGCATGTCGCATAGGATGAGCACCACTATCGACCATATAATGGCCAGATACTGGTGCTTTAATGTATTTACCATTACTGGCCTATTAGCGTTTTATATTCATCGGCAGATAGTAGTCCCGCAGTATCAGCTCCGCTAATATCTACTTTAATGATCCATCCATCCCCATAAGGATCTTGATTGACTAATTCCGGCGCACTATCTAATTGGGCATTGATCTCAAGAACTTTTCCTGTTAAAGGCATGAACAGGTCAGAAACGGTTTTTACAGCCTCTACAGTACCAAATACTTCGTTCTGACTTACTTCTTCTCCAACTGTATTGATGTCGATGTAAACGATATCACCCAACTCGCGTTGAGCGAAATCTGTAATACCTACGTAGGCTTCGTTTCCATCAACCTTGATCCATTCGTGATCTTTTGTATACTTTAATTCTGCAGGAAAATTCATATTCTTAAATTTTGGGTAAAAATAAAGAAATAATCAAATTACGCCCTTTATTGCAGGATGAATCTTAAACTAACTCCAAAGTTTGTGAACGAAGTATTATAAGTCTGAGAAGTATACGGCTTGGTGATCGTACCATCGTAATAGATCCTCAGGTTAAACTTCTGGTTCAGCACATAATCTATGGAAGGCTTATAGCCTATGGTCTTGGCTCCTGATGATACTTCTGCATTCTCTACATCTGCTCTGAAGATCGTTGTCTTGCGATCGTTCAATCCGAAGTCCATTTTAAAGTTGATATCATTATTCAGCTTTCTTCCACCAAATAGCCCGAATGGCAATCTCAGATTGGCCGTTCTATAACCAAAACCGAATATGATACCGTTATCCCTTTGCTGAGCAAGCTGACTGTTAGCTAAACTAAGACTTAAAGCCCTCGACTTTCTATACTCAAAGTTCATGCTCATGTTGTTCTTTAGCCTGAAGTCAATACCCAAAAGTGGCACGAACTGCTCGGCAAGCAGTACCTGAGAGAACTGGTAGCGAGGCAAGAAATTTTGATTGGCATCGAATACGCTGGAGAAACCTGAGTTTTCACCATAGCGGGCTAATGAACTAAAGCTATTCACGCTGTAAGTAGAACGATAGGTATGATTAATATCGAAGGAAGAGAATATCCTATTGAACAGCTCCAGCTTGGTCAAGCCATTATACGTAATACGCCAGTTTGGAATTGGAATTTTAGGGAAGCTTCTTAAACTTACTTTACCCGCATCCTTACCAGTATATGCCGCTACAAATGCCGATACTACTACATCCTGGGAGTTTGCACCATAGCCTTGAGCATAACCATTAGCATCAGACCCGGTAGAATTTGGATTCCTTGCACCTAAACGTTGAGAGATCACTCTTCTATTAGCCTCAAACTGACGGAAAAGACGGGAGGTATTATCCTTGTTATCCCCCGAGAAGGCTGTTTTTAAAGAGAAGAAAGAAATGCTGTAATCACCGGTTGTTATCGGATTTTGATTATCAAAAACTGCTCTTACTGTATCATACTTGAACGTAGATGAATAATTGAAGCTCTGACTTTTTAAAGCAGTGAGCTCTATTCTCAAATCCTTTATTGGTTCTAAAGATCCACGGAAATTCAAATCTTCCTTCCTTGTCTTTACATAAAGCCTGCTCTGCAAACTATCCATTGTAAGCCAGCCGTTGGCTACTGCTCTTCCACGAATATCATGTTGAGATCCGAATATGAAATCCCATCCGGGAGCATTTGCATTAAAGCTATAGCCTAGAATATTTGTAGTTGGCGTGTATCCTGGCATAAAGATTCCTTCTGTGCGGGCATAAGCTCCGGTTACATTCTTAATGCTTGTTAAAGCAGTAACGAATGCCTTTTTAAAACCGCCTGCCTCTGGTCGTGTAGCATTTCTTACAAAAGCCAGCTTATTATAAAGCGTTACAAAATTAAGAGTCGGGTTCAGCTGAATAGTTCTTGAATTCTGAATGGTGTTTCCGAAATCAATGGAAGGATCTCTAAGAGTTACCAAAGGTTCAGACTCCCAATTAAAATTGGTACCATACCTCGCTACCAGGTTTGTCCATCTTAAACCAGGGATCTTACTTAATGGAACTGTATAGTTTACATTGAGTGCGTGATTGTAATTCGTTGTTCTGCCCAGACGCTTTAAGTTTGTCCAGATAGTATCGCGGTTCTGCCTGTTATTAGCTCCCAGTCTCTCATCAACAATACCGTAATTAGTAGCATTGAAATCCAATTGCAGAGAACGGGTTAAGTTCCATCCTATTCCGTACAATCTGGTGATCTGGAAGTTCTTGTTGTAAGCCGGCTTACTTCTTACACCAATAATTGATGTATCGATATCCCTTAGCTTACTTTCGGAATAAAGACGGTCGAGATCCACCCTGAAGTTAAGGGTAGAAGGCATTAAGCTTAGATTGAAGTCCTTCAACAAGTCGAGGTTCTTTGATTTAATAAGCTTCGCAAAAGGAGTAATACTTTTCGGTTGCCCAGAGAAATTATAAGCCAAAGCGGCCTTATAGGTTTTCTGCAAGGATGTCTCATTGATATAGTCCCTATGATTGTACTCAGTAAAAGCATAGGTCCCACTGAAGTTTTCGATATCCCAGATACGGCTTTTACTATCAGGGTTTGTTTTGATTTTCCTGACATTAGTGAAGTTGATACTTCTTCTGCCGGTAAAATTATCTACTATTTTATGTACGGCATCTTTCTCGTTAGAAGAAAGTCCCATTAGAGAGTTCTTTAACTCGATATCCTGCGAACGTGGATCATATTGAGGGACACTCAACTGACTTGACCAGTTAATAAATAGAGGAATCTTTATTCCCGTTTTTTCAGGAAAGAACTTCCCTAGCTCCAAACTACTGGACAGATCAAAGAAGGAATCATCACTCCTGTTTCTTTCGCTGACACGCTTATCTATAGAGCCAAAGCCAATGGTGCTTTTGCTTCCGGAAACGGTTACATCACCGAAATCAGCAAGCTTTGCATTCATACGGGCAGTAGCAGCCCAACCTCCCCGTTCATCAAAATCTGTAAGGCGTAGCTCATTAAACCAAACTTGAGCAGTCTTTTCCAGCCCATCATCTCCGCTCGTATTTGCAGCGTTTCGTAAAGGATTTTTCACCCCGAGCATGTACACTCTTACTTTGCTTAAGTCCGGCTGACCTTTAATAGTGATGGTCACATTTCCGTCTGTAAAAGTAAAAGGCCTGTCAAGAGGAGCCTGAGCATTATTCCTGGCAGCTTTAGCTTGCTGGAATTTAGCCAGATCAATACTTAGATTATTCGCTTCAGGCCAGATAGCATAAGGATCACTTGATCCATAAGGACTGGCCTTTAGAGGAAGTTCGTATTGGTAGTAATTATCCTGATTATCTGTTCCGATCCTAAGGATAGCACTGACATCATTATCACGAAGATTATCACCTTCTGCATGGACAAACATTTCCAGCTTACGGTAAGAGCGGAAATCCTGGTAGGTAGTTCTGAATGCTGCCCTTCCATAACCATCTCTCAGGTTTTTAACCGTTACTGCAAGTGCCTGCTCATTCTGTTGAGTCTGACCACGGAAGTTGCTATAATCACGCTCTCTTTGGATTCCAGGAGGAACTACATAAGGGATCGGAGTACGCTTTCCATTCTCTTCAATACTTACAGTGGCCACTTCAATACTTGAATTATCTGCTGGAGGATTAGTACCGTTAGTCATAAGGGCGGGATCTGCAATAACTTTATCACGCGTACCATCGGCATTAAACCTTCTCCATTCTCCTCTAAGCAATTGCATTCTTGCCAAGCGCATGATGGTAGTATCGGTAAAATTGGTCAGGTAAGTTCTGATGAAACGGATAGATTTGAAGTCTTCTATATTTCCAACTGGAACCCCGTTGGATATTGGAATTTTAAATTGATACCAGGAGACCTGTTTTTTCTCTCCATTAGCGAGAGTTACTGTATTCGTTACCTTATCAGTAATATTATTCTGTCCCACAACCATATCCTGAGGACGAATAGAGATCTTATACTCCCAATAAGCATCGGCAGAGTTAGAAGTATTATCACGGTTAATATCTTCGGCATCAGGCAATGGTGTTGAAGCCGTATTTTCTATTCCAGTCTCCGCACGTGATTGCTCTGTTGTTTTTGAGTTTCCTTCCAAACCATTATAACGCTCATAACGCTTCAAAATCCCCGCGTTTTGATTGTCCAGGTTACTTCCGCGGTAATATTGGAAGTTATCTGATGCAGGGTCAGCTTCTAATTCTGCCGCCGCTTGTGCACCGATCTGTCCACGGATCTGATTTAACTGAGTTGCAAACTTCTGCCGCTCGTCGTTATCAGACAATCCGTCTAAACCGATATCCTGAAATTGTCTTGCAGCCGGATCATTATCGAAAGCCTGAACAACGGGCTGAAGTTTTGCAGCACGTCCCCAAACAGATTCTATGGTTTTACTTGGATCCCCATCCGGCGGCAAACCGTTCTCTAATGATTTGTAGCCATCCTTCAAAATATCTTCAGAGATATTACCGAGGTTAAAATACATATCGCCACCTTGAGCATTCGGTTTGTAGATAAATGGATCCATCATCCATAACTCTATAAACTCTACGTTTAACGCCTCAAAGTCATTCGTCTCAATCCTTCTGAAAATACCTCCCCAACGGTCCTGAGGTCTGCTTAGTGTTCCATTAGGATTTAAGCCGGTAGTGGTAAAGTTATATGGACCGCGAAGGGTTGGATAATAAGCAAGATCAAGTGTTGGAAGCATCAAAGGCTGTCCGGTAGTGGACTGTTTAAATGGAAATACTTCCTGCTCTAAAACTTCACGGACGTAGTGATTAGACCTTTCATTCCTGTTGCCCCTTATATTACTTGGGGTTAGGGTATTACTTGTATTGAAGAAGATCGGGTCAATATTATAAAATGCTAATCGAGCCCTGTTCTTTCCATAATCCAGATTGTTAGACAACTGCGACTCAGGGAACCGGGCTGGTGTTCCTGATATTTGCCATGCTATGGCACTCTTTAAGTCGATGATAGAACGGCTTCCTTCAAAGTCATCCAGGTAACTTGCACCATTTTTACTTCCGGCAATATTTAAAGCATTGGGGTGACCAGGGATCATGTTTGCAAACTCGCCCGAGAAAGTGATCGAAGAAGTTTCTTTCGTAGAGATAAACGGCAGTTTATCCACCAGGCGGGTTAACCAGCGGGAGTCTGAAGAGTAATTGGCATCCATTCCCCAAATAGTATTAGAGATAGATTCTTCGCCAATATTTATTTTAGGAGTAAGCGGCTTCTCTGTAAGGTTCATTACGGTACCGCCCAGATTCAACTTATGATTCACTCGATAATCGAAGCGGGTACCAAATAAAGATCGTTGCTGTAACCCGAACAACTCGGCATTCTCCATTTTTATCCGGATAGTTTGGCCCGAATTTAAAAGGGCCTGATTGAGTACCTTTACTCTTCCGCTGTTATAGTCGACCGTGAAATCATTTCCCTCCTGTAAAGGCAGTGTTCCTGCGTATACCTGCACGGATCCCTGAGGAATGTTTATCGCATTTAGCTGGAACTCAGAACTTACTTCAGACTGAAAGGTTCCTTTGATGATATAGCGGTTCTTATTGGTAAAGAGTTGCTGCGCATCAGCCTTTGTCAAGTCGTACAGCTCTTTAAAAACGTATTTTTCTCTAAGATCTGTTTCTGCAAACTTTGGTTCCAGATCTTCTCCGAAAGGTTCTTTTAAAGGAAAAGTTAAACGACCATTTATCGGGTCGATGGTGATTCCTTCTATAAAATCAAAATAACCATCAGAACCGCGACTTCCAGCCTGGTTAAGCGTATCCAGATTAGTTAATTGAAGCCATCTCATTCCTGCTGTCCGCGATCCCTCCGAAACCAGAGGACTTTCGACTCCTCTTTCATCCAGACGAAATACGTTCAGATTAAATGCAGTGCGACTGATTTGATAGGCGCCTAACGAGTAAACGTTCTTCATCATCAAATCCCAGGTAGGCAATGAGGTTTTCAGCGTTTCTCCTTTAAGTAGCTTTACAAATAGAGCATTTGGTGTTTCATTGTTTACCGCCACGTCTGTAGAAAATTCCCCTACCTGGTACTCCTCTCCATTATAATTGTAGCGGAAGGCTACCGCTAAAACTTCATCGGCATTAAGAGCAGTATTTAAAGATATATATCCCAATCGAGGATTAAGCGTAAACTCCCTCTCTGTTAGCTTACGGGCATAAGACAACTTTGAAAAGTTATCATTAGCGCCATTTCCCTGAAAGAAAGTTCCAATGCTATTAGAGTTCGTTAATCTGTTAGCAGGATCCTGAGATAGTTGAGTCAAAAGGTTATTCGATTGTTTCCTTCCAAAGTCGGGATCACTTAAAGGACCGGCAGCCGGCAAAGTCACGAAGGATGGTCCGCCCTGCACCTGATTAGGATTACTTATCCGACGATTTTCTCCCAGGTCAATCAAACCAACAATATCCCTGGAGTCTGTCGTACTATTATTTCTATTGGTCACCCAAACTTCAATACGCGTGATATTAACATTTGACGTTATAAGAGGCAGGTTTTTAAGAGCATTATTGTACTGATCACGGAAGTAATGTGCCAGGAAATAATGTTTATTCGCTTCGTAATTATCGCCGGTGATCCTGAATTCATTCTGCTGAGAACCATTGTTAATAGTGATCTCTTTCTGCTGTGATTTTTGCTGGGAAAAAATAGAAGTAACGTTCAGCTTACCGAACTGAAGTTGAGTTTTTAAACCAAAGAGCGATTGGCTTCCGCTAATTAAGGTTGAAGCTAAAGGAAGGTTAACGTTTCCCGCCTCAATCTTTTGTACGATCTCATCAGGCTTACCGGTATAGTCAAGCTTCATCTGATTCTCGAAATCAAACTGCGCTTCGGTATTGTAATTAGTATTGATCTTTAATTTGGTACCGATCTGGCCCAGTACGTTCATCTGGATGCGCTGATCAAAATCGAAGTTTCCCTGACGACGTTGTCTTTCGTTAAAAAGCGGATTGGCTGTTTTATTTAAACGGCCTGCAAGGGTTAGTTCGGCAGTTCCCTGAGGTCTGATATCAATGCTGTTCCCACCAAAAATCCTCTCGAAAGAACGGCTGTTGATCTTTACACTAGGAACAAACCCTGGCTCTCTTGCTTCCTTAATGGGGGCTTCTGAAAGCTGTTTCCAATAGTTCAGTTTGATCTGTTCATTCTCATAGCGCTGATATTCTTCGATAGTCAGATATTGGGGAGGACGATACGTCCTTTCACCAATCTTTTCACGAATGATATAGCGTTTATTAACCGCATCGAACTCAACCGTTCGCTGAATGTTCGAGGGGTTTGGCAAATAAAAGCCAGGCTTCGGGTTCAATTCCATCAGCTTGCTATCGCTGAAGGGATACCTCAGCTTCAAACTGTCTGTTGGACTGGTATTTTGTGCGAAAACACCAGTTGCAGCAGAGAAGAATAACAAAAAGCTAGTTATTAAAAAAGAGAAAGTAGATGATCTTTTCAAAACCAGTAAATATTTTAAAGAGCTGTATTATAATTTATTAGAGGGCTTTCAAAGCACCTTTAATGAGGTCTTCTACGGTAATTGTTCCAGCTTGTTTCTTTAAAATGTTATCTAATGCTTTCTCTGCCTGATTTTTACCAAATCCTAGCATAACAAGCGCAGAAAGGGCTTCGTCACGGGCCGAGTTATACTGAGGCAATGCTGTCAGGCTCTCCAATCCCTCCTTTTTAAGCTTATCCTGTAATTCAAGGATGATTCGTTGAGCCGATTTAGGACCAATTCCTTTGATCCGTTGAATAAGAGGCAGGTCACCTTTTACGATTGCAGTTTGTATTTCTTCAGGAGTTATTGAAGAGAGGATCATTCTGCCTGTTCCCGGACCAATCCCTGATACTGAGATTAAATGAAGGAAAAGACGTTTTTCCCCCTCTTCAATAAAGCCGTATAATGTATGGGCATCTTCCTTAACGTGCTGCCAAACATAGAGCTTGCAACGTTCCTCTGACGGAAGTTTTGAGTAGGTATTTAAGGAAATATTAATTTGATAGCCTATTCCTCCGGCTTCCAATACTACATAGGTTGGACATTTAAAGACCAACCTTCCATCAATATACGCGTACATTTATACTTATATAAATTGTTTAATTGCTAGCAAAATCTGCTTCCTGAGCTAACGCGGATCCCCTTATCCTTACGTCTTACTTACTTTGAGCGTCAACAACGGCAATTGTAACCATATTGACGATTTCTCTCACAGAGCTGTCCATCTGTAAAACATGAACCGGTTTATTCAATCCCAAAAGAATAGGTCCTACTGCTTCCGCCTCTCCTAATTCCTGTAATAACTTATAAGCAATATTGCCTGATTCAAGATTGGGAAATACTAAGGTATTAGCCGGTTGATCCCGTAGCGTACTAAACGGAAAATTATTCTTCAGTAGCTCAGAATTAATGGCGAAGTTAGCTTGCATTTCCCCATCTACTACCATTTCAGGATAATCTTCATGAAGTATTCGCACCGCTTCGCGGGTTTTTTCAGGCACCTCACCCTCTACTGTTCCGAAATTGGAATAGGAAAGAACTGCAATCCGGGGTTCAACATTAAAGGTACGTACAGCCTTTTCAATTAAAACAGTAATATCTACAAGCTCATTTATTGTAGGATTTTTATTAACCGTGGTGTCTCCAAAAAATATAGGACCTTTCTTAGTCAGCATCAGGTACATTCCAGCTACCCTGTCAACTCCTGGCTTTGTTCCAATAACCTGTAATGCAGGTTTTACGGTGGTAGCATAATCTTTGGTTAGTCCTGATATCAGCACGTCGGCTTCTCCAAACTCTACCATGCATGAACCAAAATAATTACGATCGGTAACAAGCCTTGCAGCCATCTGCGGACTTACACCTCTTCTTTGCCTTTTTTTATAGAGGAACTCGGCATATTTACCAAGCTTTTCAGCTTCATCCTTCGGATCAATTATCCTGACGCCCGTAAGATCAAGACAATTTTCTTTAATTATATGGGAGATAGCTTCTTTGTTCCCTAGGAGGATTGGTGTTGCAATCCCTTCATCTTTCACGATCTGCGCAGCCTTTAAAATTTTGTAATTATCAGCTTCTGCAAAGACTACTCTTTTGGGAGCTGACTTAGCCTTCAGGTTGAGTGATCTCAGGAGCGCGTCTTCTTTACTTAGACGCAATCTCAGTCCTTCTGTGTAAGCATCCCAATCCTCAATTTCCTTACGGGCTACTCCTGACTCTATTGCAGCTTTTGCCACAGCCGGAGATACTGCTGTAATTAATCGGGGGTCCATTGGCTTAGGAATGATATAGTCTTTTCCATAGCGCAGGTTCTGAATGTTATAGGCAAGATTTACTGCTTCAGGTACTGGCTTCTTGGCCATTTCAGCAATCGCCCGCACCGCAGCAATCTTCATTTCTTCGTTTATAGTAGTTGCCCGTACATCCATTGCACCCCTGAAAATATAAGGGAATCCCAGTACATTATTCACCTGGTTAGGATAATCGGATCGACCGGTAGCCATAATGATATCACTACGGGTAGCAACTGCCAGATCATAAGCAATTTCCGGATTAGGATTTGCCATAGCAAATACGATGGGCTTCTCTGCCATTGTGCTAAGCATTTCTGCGCTTAAAACATCTGCTGTAGACAAGCCTATAAATACATCTGCTCCCAGGATAGCTTCTTCGAGAGTGTTTAGATCCTGATCTGTTGCAAACTCAGCCTTAATCGGTTCAAGCTTCTCGCGGTCTTTGCGGATAACCCCGGAGCGGTCGATCATGACGATATTTTCCTTAGAAGCACCAACGCTAACATATAATCTTGCACATGAGATTGCTGCAGCACCTGCCCCATTCACTACTATTCTAACTTTATCGATCTCCTTACCCTGTAACTCACAAGCGTTGATCAATGCCGCAGAGGAAATGATTGCTGTACCATGCTGGTCATCATGCATTACCGGGATATTCATCTCAGCCTTCAGTCTTCTTTCTATTTCAAAACATTCAGGCGCCTTAATATCCTCGAGGTTTATACCGCCAAACGTTGGTTCGAGAGCTTTAACTATCTGTACAAACTCATCAACGTTCTTTGTATTCAGCTCGAGATCAAATACGTCAATGTCTGCAAAAATCTTAAAAAGGAGCCCCTTTCCCTCCATGACTGGTTTTCCAGCCTCAGGGCCAATATCGCCAAGTCCCAATACTGCTGTGCCATTACTAATAACAGCCACCAGGTTTCCTTTAGCCGTATACTTATACACGTCATCTACATTTTCAGCTATCTGAAGGCATGGTTCTGCTACTCCTGGCGAGTAGGCCAAAGTAAGATCTCTTTGAGAATGGGTAGGCTTCGTTGGAATTACCTCAATTTTACCAGGACGTCCAGTAGAATGATAATCTAAAGCATCCTGTTTGCGCGTTAATTTAGACATAAACACTTTTTGGTTGAGCGTGCGTAAAAATAACATCTTTTATTAAAGTACGAGGTGGTTTTTAAAAGGTTATGTATTAACCTGATTTTCCCCGACCTGACAAAAGACGAGATAGATGTTTAAGAAAAAAATGAGCTTACTCAAATTCAGGTGACAAAGCACTCGAAAAACTTGTTATAAAAGCAAAAGAGGCTGAACGCATGCGCTCAGCCTCTTCTTTATCTGATGTTTCTGACCTACTACCAGAATGCAGTGTAAAGTGCAACTAGTATTCCGATAATAAGTAATGAACCCGCTGTAAAGCTTGGGTGGGTTTTAAACATTGATTTATCAACCTCTAGTCCGTTTACACGGTCTCCTTTGCTATTTTCTACCATACTGATAATGTACATACCGATGATACAGAAAATAAATACGAATCCCATACGGTCAAGGAAAGGAATTTCATAAATACCATCTGCGTTTGGAACTGCAAAACCTGCAGGGTAAAGGAAAGAAAGATCCATCCATCCAGGCAAGAATTTCAGTATACAAGACATGATAAAACCACCTATTGTTGCAAAAAGAGCTGCGTTAGAGGTAGCTTTTCTCCAGAAGAAACCTAACAAGAACATGGCGAAGATACCTGGAGAAACGAATCCGGTATATTCCTGAATGTATTTAAATCCACCCTTTTCAATACCTAAGTGAGGTGCAATGATTACACCCAGGATCATTGTGATCACCACAGTGATCTTACCAATATTAACTAATTTGCTTTCGCTAGCTTCAGGATTGATCGCCTTTTTATAAATATCAAGGGTAAAGATAGTTGCAATACTATTCGCTTTTCCTGCCAATGAAGCCACAATAGCAGCAGTAAGAGCAGCAAAAGATAAACCTTTAAGACCTGCTGGCAACAAGTTAAGCATGGAAGGATATGCCTTGTCAGCCAATACTTTTCCACCTTCAGTCATTTCCTGATGGAACCCACTTGCATTTTCCTTATAAAGGATATAAGCTGCAATACCAGGTAATACCACGATGATCGGCATCAAAAGCTTTAAGAAAGCAGCGAAAAGGATACCATTACGAGCAGTTGGCAAATCAGCACCTAAAGCACGCTGAGTGATATATTGGTTACAACCCCAATAGTTAAGGTTTACAATCCACATACCACCTAATAGTACTGTTAAGCCCGGAAGATCCATAAACTTCTCATTATCCTCTTTATTAAAGATCATATGGAAGTGGTCATCAGCATTCTGCATCATCAGGTTAAAACCATTTACCACCCCTGTTGATCCGTAGTGTTCAGCAACCAGGTTTAATGCAAGATAAGTTGTAGCCAAACCTCCAAGGATTAAGAAGAATACCTGAATTACGTCTGTATAACCAATTACTTTCATTCCTCCTAATGTGATGATGATGGAGAAAATAGCAAGGGCATACATGATATAGGTTCTGTCCAGACCAGAAATTCCCTGAACAGCAATAGCTCCTAAATAAAGGATAGATGTTAAGTTAACGATTACATAAAGTAATAACCAGAACACAGCCATGATCATCGCTACTGTACCATTATAACGTTGGTGCAGGAACTGAGGCATCGTAAAGATCTTGTTCTTAAGATATACCGGAATAAAGAACGTAGCTACTATAATAAGGGTTAAAGCAGCCATCCATTCGTAAGTTGAAATGGCAAGACCTACCTGAAATCCTGAACCACTCATTCCCACAAATTGCTCTGCGGAGATATTTGATGCAATAAGTGATGAACCAATTGCCCACCATGTTAAAGATCCTTCGGCAAGGAAGTAATCTTTCGAGCCTGAACTCTCAGAGCGCTTACGACGATATATCCAGATACCGTAAACGGATACAATGAGAAAGTAAATTAGAAAAACAATGTAATCTTTCGTTTCGAGCCTATTCATTTGAAGAAAGGTTTATATAAATATTAATTAATTTTTCAAGATAATTGGAACTACAAGGTGAGAAAAAACAATTTAATTGTCAATAGTACACCTAAAAATTCCTGATAATTGGTGGAGACACTTAGTGTCCGGAAAACACTCTTATTTCCGGGGCTTAAAGTAGGAATATTTCCGATATTTTTTTAGCCCGAGTGATTTTATTTCTCAGGCAGCCATCCTGAACTGTTATGCTTATTCAAAAAGCTGTAAAACAAGAGGTTACTTGATGAAAGCCGCTTCAATTTGGCTAAGTCCTTTTTCGATATTTGAAAAATTGAGCCATGCCTGATACCCCCTGGAAGGGATATTTTGTTCGAAATATCTTCCCAGTTTTCTAAATCCTTTGAAGATACTGCTCCGTATTTGTGATCGCGATATTTGTCAAAGTAAACAATCCACTCATCTCCTTCCTTTAATACTGTTGGTCCTTCTGCCCAGTAATTTTTGGTAATCGGAGCACTGGCCTTTGTGTAGGGACCTGTAAGGTTATCTGCAAAAGCAATTTTGATGTTCTTCTGCGCTGGCTCCCTCGTTTCATCTTTGATGAACATTACCCACCTTTTTCCGTCCTTCAAAATAGTTGCATCGATACTATTAAAACCAGGATCATATAAAACTTTTGTATCACTAAATGATCTAAAATCCTTGGTAGTTGTATAATAGATCCGGTGGTTGTAGCCCGCTTCCATCGTACTGGCTGTTTCCGTAAACTTGTCGGGAATTGTGCTTGCCCAGTAGATCATATACTGATCATTCTTATCATCATAGGTAATTTCAGGAGCCCAGGTATTTCTTACTGTTGGAGCATAGGCCATTACCGGTAGGAATCGTTGTTCTGACCAATGAATCAGATCCTTTGAATTTGCATAACCAATTCCCTTATCGGTCCAGCTAACTGTCCATACCATGTGGTAAAGGCCGTCCTTTCCTTTAACAATATTAGGGTCGCGCATTAATTTATCTTTACTTACCTGCGGACGAAGAAACGAGCTGTCTTTCTTTAAGGCCTTCCAATTAAGACCATCTTCACTGTAGGCCAGATGTAATCCATCCACACCATTCCCCTTAAAATAACAAAAGGCCCAAATAGGCTTTTTACGCGCAGAAAGCTGCAGTACCAGAAATAATAGTGGAATTAGTAGAAAGATCCGTTTCATCTAAATTAGTGTTTATAACGCTAAATTTAGGCATTTTTTCCATCTCTCAAATAATTGTTAAAGGAACAATTAAAACGGCTCAGGAAAGGCTGGTTGGTACTGAGCAAGGTTAGTCTGTAAATATTTGAATAAACTCTCGGTCATTATCAAACCATTCTTCATCTGCTCGTCTCTTAATCTTAAAGCCCGTTCTCCGGGCAACCTGACCTGACTTTTTTCCATGGGTTTTGCGCTTAGATAAGCTTCGTTCAGAAACTGGGTCTCCTGCAAAAATTCGTCCTCACCAGCAAAAGCTGCAGGATTAATTATTTGAAGGAATACAGAAGCACACCATCGACCTGGATTTTGTTTGCGACCGTAACCACTTAGACCATTGGTAAGGGCTTCTACCCATACACCAAGTGCAGTCCCTTTATAACCAGTAGCAGTTCCGCCTAAAGGGAGAACAGAAGCACCGGGGGTATTTAAAAAATCCGCAGGATCATCAGAGAGCGTTCCATCATTAGTTACGATCCAGGGATGAGGAAGGCGCTTACCTTCTGCTTCAGTTTGTTGAATCTGGCCATTTGCTGTTTCTGAGGTACTTATATCAAAAATAACTGTGGATGCTCTAGCGGGAATACCGGCTGCAATAGGATTAGAGCCTAATACAGGAGTAATAGCCCCAAAAGGAGCTACAGTTTTAGTGTTAGGATCTGAACAGGTGAGCATCATTAACAAACCTTCTTTTGTTACCCTTTCAGGATAGGTGGCAAGGCAGGCAATATGATGACTTTTTTTGATCACTACAGTTACTACCGGGTGTTCTTTAATACGCTCTAAAGCAAGATCAATAGCCTGATGTACCAGCCAGGGCCCTGGTAAAAAGTTTCCATCAAGTGTAATAGTGCCGCCGAAGTCTTTCAGCACCGTAGCTTTTCCAGTAGCAGCCATTCCCCCTGTTTCTAACTCCTTCAGATAAGCAGGGAGTAATCGCAAACCATGAGTACTATGTCCCATCATATCTGCTTCAACAAGCGTTTTCGCTACAGTATTTGCCATTGCAAATCCCAATCCTTCAAGTTCCAATAATTGAGTTGAATAATTAATTAGATCTGTTGCCTTAAATCTCTTTTGCTCTGGTACTGGCATTCGGGTTGACTTGTGTGTTTTTGTAAAAATAGGAGAGCTCATCTTAATCAGCAAAAAGCAAGAGGCTATTTATTAACAAACCTTCTATTTTTACTATAAAGAAATATATTTTAAACCTCCTTTGTCTACACTTTCAACTACTCTGGTCGTTTCGAAGTCGGTTAAGATACGGTTCAAATAGGGTTGAGATATGCTTAAAAGGAGAACATGGTTTAGCTCTGGATCTTTCTTCTTAGTTAATTGACTGGAATGTTCTAGTGTAGCTTTTTTGGGGAAGTTTGTAAACAACAAAGGCACCAAAGGGAAGCTCCCCCGGTGCCTTTATCCAATTTTATTTGTGTTTATTAAGCGTTCTTCTTTCTTGCAATTACTTTCTGAACAGCTTTAACGATGTGTTCTGCATCCAGACCGTATTTGGTCAT
>NZ_JAFEWE010000021.1 GCF_017355785.1 Desertivirga arenae | reverse complement strand
TTATTTTGTCTATCCGAGAAAATTGATTTTGGATAATTTTTCTAACGAAAAGTTTCCTTCCCGTTATGCTATCTGATTAATCTTTTTAAGAACTTTTTCGCCTCTCCGTCTCGGTTCAGCTTTATTTCAGATGATCTCACCGCCTAGTGTTGGTGATTTCATTGATTTTTCTTTTTCATTTTCGCTTTCTGCATTGCGCTTAGGCGACCCTTTTGGTTTGGGACTGCAAAGATGAGAAGTTTTTTATTTCTCTGCAAATTTATTTGAAGATTTTTTTTCTTACTTTAAACTTGCTCTTTGCTGGTTTTCAGTAGTATTAAAGCATTTCGCTCTTACTTTCCAACCTGTCCGTTTCGGGACTGCAAAGGTGAGAATCTTTTTTCATTCTGGCAAGAAGTATTTTAAAATAATTTTCCGCCGTCCTTTTCTCTCTTTTTTCAATTCCGGTGCAGCCTTGCGCTGCTTCCGTTTTTCCCAGCCCTGTTCGTTTTGGGACTGCAAAGGTGAGAGTTTTTTCTTTAGCCGTCAAGCTATTTTTGAAAATAGTTGCAAACAAGCTGAGGCTTTGTGTGTTGCCTTTAGTTTGACTTAGCTTTTACTCTTCTTTTTAGTGAAACCTTTATTTAAACGGGGCTTGAGTCGGCTTATTATTTCTTGTTTTTGATTTCTTAGCCGGTAAATACATTTAGTGCTTTCCAGGCCACTATCTGTGCTTTATCTGTGCTTTATCTGGGGAGTATCTATTCTTTATCCAGGCTTCACTCTAGGAGTATTAGGGGCAATCTTGAAGGAGTTCTTGTTTGTATTCAACTTGGCTTCTTAATCCATTGTTCTCAGAAGAATACACACGTTCAATAAATTCGGCTAATAGTATCAAAAGGCCTAGAAATGAAAAACCGGAAAAGCGAACTAAATCACTTTTCCGGTTTGTAGCCCCGGCGGGAATCGAACCCACATCTAGAGTTTAGGAAACGCCTATTCTATCCGTTGAACTACAGGGCCATCTGATTTACGATTGAGTGATTTAAGATTTAAGATTCAAACCTTAAGACCTATCGCTTATCGAGATTGCAAATGTGCAGAATTTTTAATTAAAGTTCTAAATCAATTTGCACTTAAAGCGTATTTATCTTACTACAGATCCATTACCCACAGCAGCAGAGGGAGATACAAAACTTAGCTTACCATCCGCGTCTTCGGCCATTAAGATCATTCCCTGTGAAAGAATTCCTTTAATCTCCCTAGGCTCCAGGTTCACCAATATGCTTACCTGCTTACCAATAATTGCTTCCGGCTCGAAAAACTCAGCAATTCCAGAGACAACCGTCCGCTGATCTATCCCTGTATCAATTTTAAGCTTCAGAAGCTTTTTAGTCTTAGCTACCTTTTCTGCCTCCAGGATAGTTCCGACACGGATATCCATCGTAGAGAAAGTTTCATAAGTAATATTTTCCTTTGCAGGAGCAACCTCCACAGGTTTAGCAGCCACAGCGTCCTCTGCTTTCTTAGCCAATTTCTGCAACTGTTTTTCGATCACATCATCTTCTACCTTTTCAAAAAGTAAGGAAGCTGCATTCAACTGATGACCGCTCTCAAACTTGATATCATCATCATAAAAGAATACTTCTTTTTGAAGATTAAGCATGTCGAAGATCTTTTTGGAAGCATTTGGCAAGAATGGTTGCATTAATCGACCGAGATGCCCGATTAAATACACGCAATTCTCCAATACCTCACGAGTGCCCTCCGCATCCGTCTTAAATGTTTTCCAAGGCTCTTTCTCTGTCAGATATTTATTACCGCTTCTGGCTAAATCTATTAATGAAGCAAGTGCTTGTCTGAATTTATATGAAACTATACTTTCATCTATATCACCAGATACCTTATTTACCTCTGCATCCAAAGCGGCATCCTTCAACATAGCTCCAGACAGTTTACCTTCATAATATTTATGCATCAGGATCATCACCCGATTTACAAAGTTCCCTAATATAGCTACCAGTTCATTATTAACTCTTGCCTGATAATCCTTCCATGTAAACTCACTATCCGAAGTTTCTGGAAGTATAGATGTCAGTACATAACGCAGTTCATCCTGTTTCCCGTGGAACTCCTCCAGGTACTCATGTAACCAAACTGCATGGTTTCTTGAAGTAGATAGCTTATCACCCTCAAGGTTTAAGAACTCATTTGCAGGCACATTCTGAGGTAACACATACTCTCCATGCGCGTGAAGTATAGAAGGGAAGGTGATACAATGGAACACAATGTTATCCTTTCCAATAAAATGGATCAGGCAGGAATCGTCTTCTTCATTCTGCTGTTTTTTCCAATAAAGCTGCCAGTCTTTTCCGTTATCTTCAGCCCATTGCTTGGTAGCAGATATATACCCGATAGGAGCATCCATCCATACGTAAAGCTTTTTACCTTTCGCTTCCTCTAATGGAACATCTATACCCCAATCCAAATCGCGGGTCATAGAACGAGGCTGAAGGCCAGATTTCAACCAGGAACTGCACTGCCCGTAAACATTTGTCTTCCACTTATTCTTTTTTCCTTCAAGTAACCAGTCTTCCAACCAGGGTTGATACTTATCTAGTGGCAGGTACCAATGCTTGGTTGTTCTTAAAACTGGGGGTTTGCCGCTTAAAGTAGATTTGGGATTAATTAAATCGGTGGGATTTAGTGAAGTGCCACATTTCTCACACTGATCACCATAGGCACCATCACTCTTACAATTCGGACAAGTACCAACAATATACCTGTCTGCTAAAAACTGGTCGAAGTCTTCATCATAATACTGTTCAGATTCCTTCTCCACAAACTCGCCCTTCTCATAAAGGTTCAAGAAGAACTCTTTAGATAGATCATGATGAACAGGGGAAGAGGTTCGGTGATAAATATTAAAGGCAATTCCAAACTCCTCAAAGCTATTCTTAATAATAGTATGGTACTTATCAATGATCTCCTGAGGTGTTGTTCCCTCTTTCTTTGCCTTAATTGTGATCGCAGCTCCATGCTCATCAGATCCGCAGATGTATACAACATCTTTCTTTTTCAAGCGAAGATGCCGCACGAAGGTATCTGCGGGAATATAAGCTCCGGCTAAATGACCGATATGAAGGGGCCCATTTGCATAAGGCAAAGCAGAAGTAACAGTATATCTTTTAAATTTATCTAATTCCGACATTGAATTCTATTAAAAAACGCAAAGATACTATTTGATGTCAACAACTGCTTACTCTAACAAGTTTTCTATACTAGCAGACCATCATTAACGTCAATGGGTTAGAACAGGAGGGCTCATTCTTTAATCATTTTCCTGTTTTCAATTAATCAGTAGCGCTAGTTTTCTTAATTACTACCTTTAGGCTGGTTAAGCAACAAGCAGGTTTTAATGTTTCTTATCTGCGGAATGCCCCACTAAACGCTATGCTAGCTAAATTAAACACTCCTCCATATTTAAAAAAAGGTGATAAAATTGCAATTACCTGCCCTGCTAAAAAACTTCCACATGATATAAATTCCGCCATTACTTTATTGGAAAGCTGGGGACTTGAAGTAGTCCTTGGCGAAACCGTCTATGCTTCTCACTATCAATTTGCTGGTGATGATAACCTCCGCACTAGGGACTTACAACGATTTCTTGATGATGCCGAAATAAAAGCAATTGTTGCAGCCCGGGGTGGATACGGAACTATCAGAATTATTGATCAGCTAGACTTCTCCTCCTTTAGCCGAAGACCTAAATGGCTAATTGGTTTTAGTGATATTACCGCTCTCCATAGCCATATACACAACCTTGATATCCCTACCATTCATGGACAAATGCCGTTAAACGTACCAGATGCTACCAAGCCCTCACTTGAATCATTACGTAAAGCTTTGTTCGGAGAATCTTTGGAATACTTATTGGAACCTAATACCTATAATGCACTTGGAGAAACCAGCGCTCCATTAATAGGAGGAAATTTATCCCTTCTTGTTATGATGATGGGCTCGGTATCAGAAATGGACTTCAAAGGCAAAATATTGTTTATTGAAGACGTAGGGGAATATTTATACGCAGTGGATAGGATGATGTGGAATTTAAAGAGATCGGGAAAACTAGAAGGCTTAGCAGGTTTGATTGTTGGAGGCTTTACTAGCATGAAGGATAACGATGAGCCATTCGGGCAAAACGTGGAAGAAATTATACTAAACGTTACCAAAGATTACCACTACCCCATTTGCTTCGGGTTTCCGGCAGGACATCTTTCTGATAATCACGCAATTATTTTTGGAAAAAATGTATATTTAAATATTACCGCTGACCGTGTTCAGATAGTATTCTGAGTTTAAACCTAATTTCCTGGTATCGAAAAATTTTTACCCTAATGCGCATTCTTTCGGCTATTGTAGTATTAGTTGCAACTGCATTTTCCTGCACCGGCCAGACTCTTAAAATCAATAAGAGTGCTGGAGATCTAGACCATGCAATCCTTGTCCGTCCTAATATTAATTATTCATTTACTAACTCACCCCAGGGATACGGTTCTATCCAGGAATTTCCTAAAAATCCCTATAGGGCTTCATTTGTATTCAAGGAAGAAAAGAACACAGTTTGGTTCCTAATGCCAATTGCTGCTAATGGATGTCTGACATTTGAAATCTCCCCTAAAAGTGAAGGGGATGATTTTGATTGGATGATCTATAAGTATTCCCATCGATTGAAGAAGGATATTGCAAAAGACATTGCGAGACCGATAAGATCTAATATTTCGAGGCCTGATGCAACCGTATCAGGCAGAACCGGAATGCGGGAGGGATATCAAAATTTGTATGCCGTACCGGGACCAGGTAGAAGTTTTTCTAAACCCCTCGATGTTAAAAAAGGGGATACTCTCGCCTTTGTAATTGACAATATTTATCATAATGGTGGCGGTTTTACTTTCAAAAGTACACTATCCAATCGAATCCCACTCCTAGCAACATTAAAAGGAAAGATAATTAGCAACAGTACCAAAAAACCTCTTGCAGGAAAAATTATCTGCGAAGACGATTCTACAGGTATGCAACTGTCAGAAACAGTTGCAAATAGCTCAGGAATTTATACCCTATTGGTGCCAGTAAACAGACCTATAAATATTATTGCAAAACACAGTGGATATATCTTCGCAACAGAAGACATTGAAGTAGAACAAAAGGCTGATACCGTTAACTTCAATCTTGATCCTGTGATCGCTGGAAATAAGGCTATCCTGTTCAATATTCATTTCGAACCCAATAATGATATCATTTTACCGAATTCCTTCCCTGATGTTAATCGCTTAATTGAGTTTCTAAAAGCTTATCCAGAATACGATATAAAGATTATAGGTCATACAAATAATAACCCCTTTACCGAGCAGGGCTACTTACAAAGGTTATCCTTTTACCGAGCTACAGCTGTTAAAAAGCGCTTGATCGCAAATGGTATTCAGGAAGTTCGTCTTTCTTGTATGGGAAAAGGAGGGAAGCAACCTTTAACTACATCGAAGGTGCAGAAAGAGGCAATGAAGAATTTGAGAGTGGAGATTGAATTGGTATTGAGGGAGGAGGAAATTTCAGTAAAATAAGAAGGCTTTCCTAATTGTATTTGGAAAGCCTTCTGTTATAAAGAGTAAATAAAAAATTATCTAGCTCCCTTGAATACCCATTTTTCGTGGAAAAAAGTCCGATCTACAAATCCAGGCCCCTGCATTATGTAACTAACTTCCAAGGTTTTCGAGCCGTCTGCATTTGTAGTGAATTTGTTTACCCCACTAGGATTTAATCTTGCAGAACGTCCACTTCCATTAGTTGTGCCACCTTGACCATAATAGTTTGTAACTCTTATCACATTGCCATTATCATCCATAGTAAAAATTGGAGAGAAATTACCATAATACGAATTGCCTCCGTTATTTTTGAATGGGTGACCATATGGGTCGCCTTGCAGATATGTATTACTAGCCATTACTACCGAATTTGCGTCAACGGTTATCAAATCAGCATCTAACGGATACCAGCCACTACCAAGAGGGTTAACTAGATCGACAAAAGGCGCCGTAGCAGTTACTTCATAGTTTCCGTCCCATTTATTCTTGGCACCAACAGCATAGATAATTGAATTAAAATTACCGCTTACGGTGCCGTATGAAGCACTTTTAATAGAAATAGGTAGCCCATATTTATAAGAAAAATCGAACTTGTTTGGAGTAACCGTAACTTTTACTATTGCTGTTTTCTCCCCCTTTTTAATGGTTACTTGTTTAGAAGACAATGAAAACAAATTACTAGGCATCTTGTCGAAAAGTTCACCTTGAACGGCCTCCTCTGCGTCATCAGGATCCTCTCCTTCCTCAATGGCGGCGTCCCTAGCATCTTTTACAATTTTAGCATTGTATTTGTCTACTACCGAGAAATCTGTTTCGAGGTCCACCACGATATCTTGCGGAGCAACATCAGAACCAGAATAACTTATAATTACATCGAATTCATCACTAGGAACAACTTGAAACGACTTAACAGTGGTTGCATAAATATGCGACGCATCAGCAGACGTCTCCGGCACTTCAGATAACTCGATAATGTTTTCAGCTTCAGCTGTATCGGGTGTATATGGCTCGTCCTTAAGACAAGAACTTAAACCAAAGCAAATCAATGCTATTGGTAATACTTTTAAAAATCTTTTCATTCTAATAACGATTAAATTATTTATCCCAGAACACTTTAGAAGTTTGAGCACTTATTTCGCCTTGAGCTCCAACATTAGCAGCATTGTTATTATACTCATCTTGTGGATAAAGCAACCTAACGGGAACACCACCCACTCTACTTGGAGATTGAGAAAGTGGTAAATCTGATGGAACGCCTAACCTTCTGTAGTCTACCCATGCCTCAAAGTTGTTGATACCTACCAGAGATAAGTACTTCTGCATAACAATAAACTGCACGTTACTTTGGTAAGCACCTGCCCCCGCTAAATAAGTGTTTGCTGTTGCTGTAGCATTAGTTACCCCTAACCATGAGAATGACTCTCTAACTGCATTTTCATAGGCAGTTCGTGCGTTGCCTGGTAACCAACCTCTCTGTACAGCTTCCGCTTGAAGGAACATACTTTCTACTGAAGTGAATAGCCATAAAGCTTGCTCCGGTCCTTTCACTAAACCAGGTCCGGCAACGTCTGAAGAGTTCGCAGCTTTCGGTTGATTTGGATCTGGATCCACAAAACCAAAATTATATCCCCTATAGGTCAACCCACCAACAGGGGTTGATGCAGCGCTAAAGTAATACTGGTAACGAATGTCATCGTTAGCCTTTAACTTATTTAAAACATAGTTATTTGCTCTATTAAAGTCGTCAGAAGTTGATCCACTGAAAGTCTTCTTGTAAGTATCCCAAAATGGGTTTTGCTGGAACTCGTTCTTAGCGTAGCCTGGATTTACTGAGGCTGTCTCTCCTGCACCCAGGAATCCGCTACCGTCAGCTGTTATTTTAGCAATTTCAGCTGTTGGTGGTGTTGCTCCAAAAACTTCGGATTGATGGATCAACAACTTTAACCTTTGAGTATTCGCCAGCTTTCTCCACTTCAAGGCATTTCCATTAAACATGATATCTGCAGTTGTAATTCCCGCATTGGCATTCATATCAACAGAAGCGAAAATTTTAGCTGCATCATCCAATTGAACAAGAAGGTCCCGGTAAATATCCTGACCATTATCGTATTTTGGAGTAATAAACTTCGTGCCTTGAAAAGCCTCAGTGTATGGGACATTATTGTAAGAGTCAACCAGGTACATAAATCCTATTGATTTAATAACCTTGGCGATACCCACATAAAATGTTTGACCGCTAGCTTCAGCCTTCCTTTGCATCACATCAGCGTCCATCATTATATTGTACCATGATACAGCAGGATTATAATTAGCCGTACTTTCGTTTACCCACTCATTAGTCTCATAATTGGTGTTTATGTCATAACTTTCAAGAGGGTTACTTGGACCGAATGAGCCAGATCTAGCCCAATAACCAGTCCAATGGGCAGCAAAATCATAAGAAGTAGCCATCTTCCGGGCGGTCTGATGTAAGACGTTCGGCAATATGAGGTCTGGTGTAAGAACGTCCTCTGTGGGAGCGTTTGGATTTTTATTAATATCGAAAAAATCCTTTTTACACCCTGCAGAGACGATAAGCAGTAGTGTAATAAAGCTATATATGACTTTTTTCATTGTATTTTTCTATTTAATAGTTCGACTTAAAATTTGGCAACAATGTTAAACCCGTAAAGTCTCACCGGAGGATTCGATTGCGAGTTAACGATACCAAAGGTATTTCTGTAAGTATCAGCAACACTGTTAAAGTCAGGATCTGTCCACTCATTTGTTTTTGGAACCCAAACAAAAAGGTTTCTTCCAGTCAGAGCCAATGAAAGCCCTTTAACTACTTTCTGTTTCGCTATAAATTTAGTTGGAACATCATAAGACAAAGCAAGTTCTCTCATTCTCCAAGCAGCAGCACTTACTATGAAATTGGATGCTACGTTTTGATAAACACTGGTATAGAAATCATTTACATTGCTTACAGCTACATTGGTATTAGGAATATAAGAACCAGGATTAGCAGGATCTGCAATCACAGAGTTAGGCATTACAAATCTTTCCCTGTTATTCCTAGCTGAAGCGGCTGAAACACCAGTCCAGGTCATATCACTTCCCATCACCCAGAAAGACGCCTCATGACCACCCTTATACTCAAATAATGCTGACAAATTCAATCCCTTCCAATTAACTGATGGATTAAGACCCACGATCCATAACGGTAGAGTCCGGCCGAACTGCTTCAAGTTAGGATCTTCCGTTGGGTAACCGGTAAAGCTATCTACAATTACGCGACCTTGGCTATCCCTTCTATAGTCGTTCGCCTTAATAACCATGGCAGGTTGACCTACTATAGCATAGTTTCCTGACTTTAGATATCCTCCAATGTTTAGTTGGTCAAGACCTGAATATATACTAGTTACTTCAGAATCATTATAAGTTGCATTTGCTCTGAATTGAACATTACCATCACGGAACTTAACCAATGGAGTTAATCGAAGATCTAACTCAACTCCTTTATTATTAAATGACGCAGCATTAAGATTTGCGAAAGTATAACCAGTAGCTTCTGAAGTTCTTACGCTGATTATCTGATCCGTATTCTTTTGGAAGAAGTAAGTGGCTTCAAGGTTAATTTTTCCATTGAGGAATCCGGTTTCAATTCCTGCTTCCGTACTATTAATAAACTCTGGCTTTAGATTAGCATCGTATGTTGTACTTGCCGCAGTGAATCCAGCATTGGCTCCAAACGGAAACCCTGTATAAGTAGGCTGAGTGAAACTGGCAGCTAATTGATAAGGATCAATATCTGCGTTTCCTGTTTTATTCCATGCTCCCCGTACCTTTAAATAAGATAAAATATCGTTTGACTTCAGCAAAGGAACAGCATCACTTAGAACTAGTGAACCGCTCACTCCTGGATAGAAATATGAGTTGTTTCCAATAGCAAGTACAGAAGTCCAGTCATTACGGCCTGTTACTTCAATATTAGCCCAACCTTTATAACCTAAACCCGCACTTCCATAAACGGAGAATAGCCTAGACTTAAATTCTGGAGAGGTTCCAGTAAGGATCCCTGTACGATTAGTTAAATTATATAAATCAGGAACAACAAGGCTTGAAGCACCAACTGTTGTAGTACGGGATTGGTTCTGGCGAACATATGTGCCTAGAATTCCTCTTACCTTAAAATCACTATTAATATCTTTATTAACCTCAGCAAATAATTCAGAAGATAAACGATTTAAATTAATCGATTTTTCAGAAAGATTTGCAGGTATACTGCCAAGAGATCTAACATTTATAGCGTAATCGTCCGCAACTTCTCCTCTTGAAAACATGCGTTCAGCTGTATTCCTAGAGGATATAGATGGACGCCACGTTAAACTCACCCAGCTGGTAGGCTTTAAAGTCATGTCAAGATTTGCCAAAATCTCTTGCCTTTTACCCTCGTTTCTCCAATTATCTATTGCAAAATATGGGTTCAAGCCATAGTCATTATAATAACCACTATAGGTAGAAAATCTATCGTTAAGATTTTTATATTTTGAAATAGGAATGTGCGCTGGAGTGCTATATATAGCATTCATCAAACCATCATATCCCCCCTGGCCCAAGCCGGTGAAATAATCAGACATGGCATCGTCATTAAAGAGCTTAAAGTTATTTTGAACATAGTTAACGTTCAATCCTGCTCTAAATTTCCCATACTCCCTTGACGCATTCAATCTCACACCAGTTCTGCGGTTCTCATCATCAGGAACAACACCTTTAATTCTAGCATCCTGGATACTCAAATAAAAATCCTTCGCAGACAGGGAAACGTCATTCTGCATCGTAACTCCAGTATTAAAGAATTTTTTACGTTCGTCTGTTGGACTATAAGTTACAGTCTGCTGTCCTCCGTTTGGAAGATCACGACCTAAATTAACCGTCGAACCATCATAAGCTGGACCCCAAGACCAGTTCTCATATGGTATAAATTCGCCGTAACCTCCTTGCCCGAATTGGGTCTGAAGTTTCGGAAAGAAAGAAATACTAGAAAATTGAGTTGAATTGCTAAATGTAACTACAGGCTTTGATGCTGAGCCTTTCTTAGTTGTAACTACAATAACCCCATTTCGTGCATCAGGACCGTAAATTGCTGCAGAAGATGATCCTTTTAAAACTGAAACATTTTCGATGTCATTAGGATTCAGGGCACTTAAATAACTTACAGCCATCGGCACCCCGTCCAATACTAACAATGGATCATTATTACCTGTTAATGATCTCATACCGCGCATCGTAATTCGGACTTCCTCATTAACACTACTACTAATAGTAGTAACATTTAGCCCAGATACTTTACCTTGCAAACCATTAATTGCATTTACGGCATTGGCGTTTGTTAGATTTTCGCCAGTGATAGTTGTTGCAGCGTATCCAAGTTCCTTTTTCTGACGCTCAATCCCCAGAGCAGTCACAACAACTTCCCCCAACTGCTTCGCATCAGTACCTAAAGCAACATCCACCACCGTTCTTGAGCCAGTGTTTACTTCTGAATTAGCATAACCAATGTAGCTGAATACAATTGTGGTGTTATCACCCGGAATTCTTAGGGTGTACTTACCATTTGCATTTGTTTGAGTTCCTGTTGTACCACCCTTCACCCTTATACTTACTCCGGGCAACGGTAGGCCGTCACCTTTGTCCGTTACTGTACCGGTAATGGTACGCTCTTGCGCAATTACGTTAGTAATAAATAGCAGCAAGAGAAAGAAACTGAATAGATTTTTTCTCATACTCTCTTTTTAAATTAATGATCGAATTATAAATATATGTGATAAAATATAAAACTTGAAAATATTTTATATTTTTTTTATTAATATCTCAATGGTTAACAAACTTTAGTATGAACTATATAAGATATAGTTAAAGGTTGTGAACTATTTCCCAAAGGTTTCCCTTATTTCAGCAACAAAAAATGATTAAACGCATTAATTTTTATATTTCCCAAGAAGTCCCGCTAGCAAAAAAGGTTTTATCGTTAATTATCAAGTCACTATGTCTGATAAGAATAGGCCTTATCTAAGGTATACAACCGTAACAATTTTGAAAAGTTTTGACTTTTGAATAATTCCTGGTTTTGGTCAGTCTCACATTTGAAACTTGAAAAAATAAAAAAAGCCGCTATTTCAGTAGCGGCTTCGGTAGCTTATTTCAATACTATTTTATCTATATAAAGGATTTTGAACCATATTCTCATTAGCTCTCAACTCAAAGCCTGGAATTGGAAGATAATATTCCTTATCTGTGGGTTTTAGAATAGTTTTAGATCCACCCGCATCATCTGCAGCAAGAGGGGTTCTGTTAATTTCCTTTGACCTTCTTCTTAAATCAAAATATCTATGACCCTCAAAAGCCAATTCTTTAAAGCGTTCCTGGTAAATCTCATCAATTAGGTTTTCCTTATTATAGCTTGTCGGAACATAATTCTCAATCCTGGCACTCCTTAAGGCATTAAGATCGCTATTTGCTAAAGCAAGACCACCGGGAGCATTCGAACTCTCTGCATAAGCTTCGGCCCTTATCAGGTACATTTCGGCAACTCTAATCAATTTTAAATCCGCAAGCCCAACATTGGTCGTATTATAGGCATACTTATTAACCAGATAAGGACTTTTATTGTTACCCCTGGTGTTATCTATTTTAATATAAGAAGCGAAGCGGATATCTGCGGCCTGATCGAATAAGTTGACAAGTTTTGGCGAAGCAGCATATTCCACTATACCTGCAGAAGTTCGGTAGAACGAACCAATCCTATCATTATCAACATCCTTTTTTAATTTCCAGATCACCTCACTATTATTAGCATCTGTCCATATTCCAGGAAATTGTGCACGTGTTGCTAGAGGTATAGTATTAATGACTTCGGTTGCCGCTACTGCCGCGCTATCCCATTTTTTCTCATATAGAAATACACGAGCTTTTAATGCATATACTGCTAACTTTGACAGGCGTGTTACATCAGTTACAGTACCAGAAGGATATATCGATCTTGCTGCCTCAAGGTCACTTTCTATTTTTTCAAAGCTTTCACCCACCGTTAAACGTGAAGGCTTGACAGCTCCGGGAGCGTCATTGATGCTTTCCATGTAAGGAATTCCGAGAGATTGCGGCTCATAATTCTCGGCGTAGCTCTTTAACACTCTAAAATGACAAAAAGCTCGAATTGTTAAAAGCTCTGCTTTTTGTCTTGCCTTTCTTATCAACTCTTCATTAGTAGTTGTGGGCACCGCATCTATAACCCGCAAGACCCGATTAGCCCGATCTATAACCGCATAATTTGAACCCGTGAAGATTACCGGGTTTGTAGGAGTCAAAGAACTGCCCCAGTTTGCCCATGTATTTTGTTCGTCTGGATGAAGGAGCCACTTATACATATTAACGCCATTTCCTGACACATTCTCAGCAGGCAAATAATTTTCATCAGACATTAGAGAACTTAGAATGATGTCTGCATTACCAACAGTTCTGTACTGCACATTCGTATTTCCCAAAGTGCCGTACACTCCGGCCACTGCCTGATCCAAATCAGACATAGTTTGAATGGCAACATTGGCCACAATGGTATCTGTAGGTAAAATATCCAGGGTTTTATTACAGGCAGTAGCTGTAAGAAACACCGTACCCGCAATCAAACACTTTATATATCTATTAATCATGGTGCTCTTAGAAATTAACATTCAATCCTAAAGAAAAAGTTCTGGCAGTTGGATATTCGAAGATGGCAATATTATTATTGTCTTCCGGATCGAATCCAGTCCACTTAGTCCAGGTATATAAATTCTGACCCTGCACATACAACATAGCACTTTTAACACCCACTTTGGAAATCAGATCTTTAGGAACTGTATAACCAAGTGTTAGATTTCGAAAACGGATATAGGAGGCATCCTCTATATCTTTTGATGATAATCTTCGTGTACTATTTCTATCATATCGCTGAATATCTGTAATATCTCCAGGGTTCCTCCATCTTCTCAAAAGAGCGGTCGATTTATTTGACGTAGCAAAAGAGGGACTCTCATTATACAATGGTTCATTGTTTAATCGATAGTATCCATTCACAAAAGAAAACAAAGCATTTAGAGAGAAATCTTTATATTTAATAGTCGAATTAAATCCGCCAACGAATGGTGGAATATAAGAGCCGAAGCCTGTAACATTTTGATTAGTCGGGTCATAAGTACTGGTGATAGTTCCATCTCTGTTATAGTACATTGCATCGCCAGTCTGCATAAAAACGCCTGCCCATTTAACAGCGTACTGAGTGCCAAAAGGGAGTCCTTCACGAACAATAGTGGTGCCCACAATAAAATCGTTAACCTGGCCAAGATCAAGTACTTTATTTTGATTATAATTAAAGCTTGCGCCTACTCTTAAAAAGAAATCCTTCTTACTAACGATATCTCCTGATAGTTCGCCCTCAAATCCTCTATTCCTCATTTTACCAGCATTTATCCTTGAAGTGATGAACCCAGAGGTGGAAGATAATGGCTGATCGATAAACAAGTTCGACGAGATTTTATTATACCAATCGAAAGAACCGTAAATCCGGTTTTTCAACAAAGAAAAATCAATTCCCGTACTAAGTTGATGAGTAATTTCCCAATCGTAATCTGAGTTTCCGGGCGAGTTAGCAACTATCCCTGTTGAGCCGCTATACTTCGTAGTTTCATAAGTAGAAAAAGCGTTAAAATTACCTGGGAACTGTGACCCTGTTTTACCATAGCTACCCCTGAATTTTAAGCCATCCAGAAAATAGATATCCTTTAAGAAATTCTCCTCTTTGGCATTCCAATTAAGTCCGGCAGAATAAAAGCCAGTCCATCTATTTTCCCTTCCAACGACGGAGGAACCATCATATCTATAATTCACATTTACAGAATACTTTTGGTTATAACTATAACTAGCTAAACCGATCAATGACACTAAAGCACTTTGTGTTCTGCTTCCTGTAGCCATAGAAGGAGCAGATGTGCTGTTAGGAATCCCCGCAGGAGATCCGATCAGTTTAGGATTAATCCCATTGCCAACAAATGTTGTCGACTTAAACTTCAATCTATTTAGTTCAAATAATGCCTTCAAGTCAAGCTGATGTCTGCTTGCCCAGGCTTTCTTATAATTAAGCCCAGAGGTGGAAACATACTGCAGATTCCTGTTCACTACTTCTGTATACGAACCTAGTTTTGCTGGCAAACTTGCTACTGGTCTAGTCAATAGTGTCCTGATAAAATCCAGATCACGAAAGTCAACACCTAAAGTTGTTGTGGCATAAAGATCATTAGTTAATTTATATTGAAGCTTTGTGGTAAACATTGCTTTAATAAGGTCACTTGAACTTGTCCCATCCAACATCCGCTCAATAGCTGAAGAGCCTTCCCTTTGATCCAGAATGGAAACAGGTGCAGAGTTGGCATTTCCGGGATGGTACAACATTCCATTAATATAAGGTTGCTCATAAGGAAGTGCATAGTAAACAGAGGCAAAAGGATTAAAGGATGAAGAGTTGTTTTCATTCTCTATCCCGCTTGTTCTTGAGTATCCCAAACCAAGACTTATGTTAGCAGAAAATCTTTTCTCTGTGAAATCGAGGTTGGTTCGAAAAGAGTAGCGTTTCATATAAGACTCCTCAGCAATTCCATCCTGGTCAAAATACTCGCCCGAGCTGAAAAATCTAAATTTCTCAGAGCCTCCCGCTGCGCTTACATTATGGCGCTGATATTTTCCATTCCTGAAAAACACGTCTCGCCAGTCAGTATTAATATTTCTTAAGCTGTCAAGGATACCAGTATTTCTAGCTTTAGCTTCCGTAGAAAGATTAAGATTAGCTGGGTTTCTTTCAGAGAAGTTCCATCCTGGAACAGAAACGCTCCTCCAGGTATCCGGTGATTCTAGCCCTACTTCTTCCTCAAACTGAAGGCGTTGGGCGGAAGTCATCATACTATAATTATCATTGTTCTTCACACTTACCCCCAACTGAGAATTATAGTTGAATTTCAGAGGTCCAACGGCTCCTCGTTTTGTAGTGACAACGACTACGCCGTTTGATCCTCGCGATCCATATAAAGCAGTAGCCGCGGCATCTTTAAGAACAGTGACAGATTGTATATCGGCAGAATTTATTGCATAAACAATAGTACTTTCTGTGGGAACATCATCTACGATAAATAAAGGGTTTGTAGATCCGTTAATGGTACTAACACCTCTTACTATTAACCTTGCAGCTGATCCTGGTTGCCCCGAGCCTGCAGTAACATATACTCCCGCAGCTTGCCCCTGCAATGCATGCTCAAAAGATCCAACCGGCACCTGATTAATCTGTTGGGCAGTAAGAACAGAAGCTGCTCCAGAAAATTGAGCTCGTTTCTCCCTGCTATAACTCGTAATAATAACTTCCTTTAAAGAAGCCTCATTCGGAATAAGTTTAACCTTTATAAAGCTATCTGATTCCCCAACCCTAATGGTTAGCGTTTGATAGCCCACATAGGCCAGTTCCAAATCATTGCTACCTGCTAAATTTAGTTGAAACTCGCCATTAGCATCTGTCTGCGTAACAGTTCTACTCCCTTTAACCTTAATACTTACTCCTGGTAGAACTTCATTATTGTCATTTGAGATGACACTGCCCTTAACGTTTCTCTGCTGGGCTACAGCAGAAAGGACCACTAAGTGCACAAGAAGTAAACAGGATAAAAATTTGCCCATTTTTTATCTATGTGTTTTGCCGTTATAAAAATGTACTCTTTATTCTACTATCGCAAATTAAAGTTTCCTTAATTTTTGGAAAACAAAGATGTTTTCGTTTAAAAAAATTAAAAAATTACAAACCAGACCACATTTTAATTATAAAAATAAAAAAAATTACAAACAAGGTAGTATGCATTGCATAGTACCAAACAAAACATATATCTTTGTAATGTTATGATAGTAGAAAATACACAAACCCAAATGCGAAAGGGGATACTTGAATATTGTATTCTATCAATTATTTCAAAAGGTGAAATTTACGCCTCTGATATAATCGGCGAATTAAAAAAAGCCAGGTTACTTATTGTGGAGGGAACGCTTTATCCCTTATTAACACGCCTTAAGAATAATGGCCTCCTTTCATATAATTGGATAGAATCAACTTCGGGCCCGCCAAGAAAATACTATACCCTCACTCCTGCAGGAAGGGAAGTACTTACGCAACTCGATCATACCTGGACGGAACTCGTCTTTGCTGTTAACACTTCCCTTGAAGGAAGAACCCCCACCACATAAACTACTAAACTCTTAAAATCATGAATAAGACTATAATCATCAACATAAACGGAATTGTCTTTCACATTGAGGAAGACGCATACGAAGTACTGAAAAGCTATATGACTGAAGTTAAAAGGCATTTTGCCTATTCAGCGGATAGCGATGAAATCATCACCGATATCGAAAATCGTTTGGCTGAAATGTTCAATGAGCGTCTTGCTGCTCCAAATAAACAAGTCATCGTACTGCAGGACGTTGAAGAAGTGATAGGTGTTATGGGTTCAGTGAACGACTTTGACTATCCTATGGAAGAAGGAGGAAGTACTTCAAATACAACTTCTACAGAAAAACGTCTTTTACGCGACCCGGATGATAAACATATAGCAGGGGTATGTTCTGGCTTGGGTTACTACCTGGATATTGAGGCTAAATGGATAAGAATAATTATGGTCATTTTAGCTTTTACAACCGGCACAACCGTTATACTTTATGCCATTCTATGGATAGTAGTACCCGAAGCACGCAGCAGGCAAGAGAAAATGGCAATGAAGGGAGAACCCATTAATTTACAAAGCTTCAAAAAAAACTTTGAGACCGATGGCGATAGCTTTAACAGAAATGAGAGAATGGGTAGCCATTCAAGGACCGGCGATTCTATTGGTAGTGCAATCAGCAGCATTGTTAACTTTATTGGGCGAATTGTGAAAATAGTGGTAAAAACCTTGGGTTTATTTATCGCTATTGCTGGCTCTATGGCACTTATTGGACTTATAGGAGCTCTAATTTTTGGTATCGGATTCTTTAAAGACGGAGAAGCTTATAATTTTATATTAAACACAGTTAGTCCCCGATATCAATCTGAAGTTATTTTTAGCGCATTTGTCCTTCTTTCAATCCCTCTTATCGCTTTAATATCTTTTGCCATTCGCGTAATCTTTAATTACAGGCTTATTTCTAAAACCGGCGCATTTGCCATGCTCATCCTATGGTTGACCGGATTTGGGATGGCCGTTTATTATGGTTCTAAAATTGCATCCGAGTTTAAAGTAGATGCGGCCATCGAACAAGAAGTTCCAATCACTAAACAAGGCACTTATCATTTAAAACTTAACCGCAGCAGGTCTCTAAGCAGACAGGATAGTTTAAGCCTGAACCTCAACCAGAATTTTAAAGGCCAGATCATCAGTGATGACGACGAGGGCTTCGACGATAATCTGGATGTAGATATCAACATTGAAAATAGTGATTCAAGTACTCCCATCCTTGTGAAACAATACAAAGCCAGGGGAAAAAATCTAGAAGCGGCGTTGAAAAATGCACAGAGCATTGCATATACGTGGATTGAACAAGATTCAACGCTTACGTTTGATAAGCACTTCAAAATAAATAATCAAATACCATTTCGCGCTCAGGAACTAAACCTGATAGTGAAGATCCCATTGGGAACACGATTATTAATAGATCGCGAAGTTGCTCAACACATAAGAAATGTTAATGTCTGGGATTGCCAGACGAAAGAGGATGACTGGTCTAGCCCATTAGATGTAATAATGACAGAAGGAGGCTTGAAGTGCAGCAAAGACCTTAACAAAGACAATGATCAGCAAGATTCAACTCAGGTAGTACATTAAAGAAGTACTACTTAGCTTTAGCGTGAGTAGTGAATAATGAATACCTGTCTAATACATCAGGACTGCTGCTGTTTCCGATCTTAGTCATTAATAATACTACTCCAACAATGCCGAGTAAAATGTAAAAACCTTTTTTCCAGTTCATAACAATAATTGTTTGGTTTAATAAGGCTCTTGCATCCCAACTGTAATAAAACAGTTGGGATAATTTAAGCCAATAGGTAGATGAGGGCAAAACGTTAACACAAATCTCAGCCTAAAAGCATTATCGATCAATTAGGTAAAACACCCTATTTTAAGAACGTGAAACCCGAACCTTAACAGCCTATGGCCTCCTCCCAACATCCATTCCTGCAGGGTTAAAAAACCTTTTCCTTTTTTCGTTGCTGTAAAATAACTTTACACATTCATTAACCCAACAATTTTTATGGCAGAAAGAAAGCCGGGAAGCCCAATTCCCACTTCGCTTTATCAAGCGATGAAAGATGAGTATCAACAGAAAAGATTAAATCTGATCAAAGAACAACTTGGTATTGACGACACCAGAAAAATCTGGTTCTCCAAAAAGACCATTGATGAATTATTTAAGGCAGCAGGGGCAACAGAAGAAAATTCTGATAAATTTGGCCTTGAAATCCATTACGGCGTAGTGCCAGAAGACCGGCAGGGCGTTCCTATCCCAGATGAGTGTGTAGGACTGCATAATGTGATTTTAACTGCAACAAATGATGATTCACTTGAGGTGGATAAGGATAACGTTATTGCTTATGACAATGGCGCCATGTGTCCACCCCTCTGTTAACAGACTGGAATGTTAAAACAAATTTACCTTATCACAATTTTTCTAAGCGCCTTGATAGGGCTTTACCATTTTAAAAGGTCACCCTTCCATCTAAAGGGCTTTGCTTTACTTCTTGTTCTTACTGCAATCGTAGAAATTGTAGGGCATTTCCTAAAGAATAATCTTTGGATGTTTAACCTTTTTGGTGTAATTGAATTTTCATCTATTTTTCTTCTATACAGACGCTTATTTTTTTCTCATAAAATAAAGAACTTATTGCTTCTATTTGCTGGAGTCACAGCTCTGATATATCTAAGCAACTGGCTATTTTTCCAGGGACTTAACACTTTCAATAACTACACCTTTGCCTTTTCCTGCATGTTAGTTACTGTTACGGTGTTACTATTCTATCATCAATTACTAAATGACAACAACCCTGAACCATTGCTGCGCGTACCCATGTTCTGGATAAGTACCGGAATACTTGTGTTCTATCCATGCAATATCTTTTTTATGGGATTGCTTAACTATATAATGCATGTAAGTATGGATCTGGCAAAACAGTTATATACCATTATTCATATTTTGAATATCATTATGTATAGTTTATATAGTATTGGATTTATATGCTCAGCGACATCTCGGAAATCACTCTCATAATTCTATCAGGGACATTTTTAATGTTCCTGCTTGTATCCACGATCGTATTCTTCGTTCTTTCTTATCAAAAAAGATATTTGAGGCATCAACACCAGATAAAGGAGATGGAGCAGGCCTTCAATCAGGAGCTCCTTAAATCTGAGTTGGAGATCAAAGACCAAACGATGAATAATATCGCTGCAGAGATCCACGACCATATTGGACAATTACTTTCTGTTATCAAACTAAATCTTGCGTTAAATCCCGATCCTGAGTTAAAGGAGACTAAAAACCTGGTTGCTCAAGTAATTAAAGATGTTCGCAGCTTGGCTCATAGTATGCACTCAGAAGCTTTAGGAGGGAAATCTATTGCAGAACTTATCTTAACTGAAGTGGAACGCCTCAAAAAAAGCACAACTCTACAGTTACAATTTCAGCAGGAAGGGGATGCGCATACCTTTGATCCTCAAACCGAAATATTCCTTTTTAGGATCTTTCAGGAGTGCATAAACAATATTTTGAAGCATGCTGAAGCAAAAAATGTTTTTGTGGAATTGATTTATGGACTATCTTTATTAACTATAAGTATTACCGACGACGGAAAAGGCTTTGAAATTGACACCCTAAAAGAGGGTCTTGGTCTACGAAGTATTAACTATAGAGCAAAACTGATAGGGGCAAAACTGGATGTTGTAAGCTCTCCTGGGTCGGGTACAAAAATTAGTTTAGAGATTAAAACCGACAAATAAATTCTAAATGCCAATTAAGGTTGCGCTTGTAGATGATCATAACCTATTTAGAAGTGGGATAAAAAGTCTGATCAAACATTTCAAAGAGTATGAAATAATTCTTGAAGCCAGTAACGGCGACGATTTTATTAAGAAGCTGAATTCAGGAGAAAAACCCGAAGTGTTATTCCTGGATTTGAGTATGCCCGTGATGGATGGAGTAAGCACCGCAAAATGGCTGCATACCTTCGAGCCAGGTATTAAAACAATCATCCTTTCAATGGCTGAAGATGAAAAAACGGTGCTTACTCTTCTCAAGCATGGAATAAAAGGCTACTTACTCAAAGATAGCGAGCCTGAAGAATTTAAAGCAGCCCTGGATACAGTAGCCGCCGGGAGATATTATTATCCTCAGTTTGTTACTGAACATATGATGAAACAGCTTCAAAAACCAGAAGCAGATGTTGTTTCATCAAAAACAGAACTTAATCAGCGTGAGCTGGAATTCTTAAAATACATTGCCACAGAACTCACTTACAAAGAAATTGCCGACGAGATGTCTGTAAGTGTAAGGACCATAGATAATTACCGCGATAGCTTATTCGAGAAATTACAGGTGAAAAGCCGGGTTGGATTAGCCTTATATGCGGTAAAAAACAACCTCACTTAAATTGCAAATTGCTAATATTATTAGCAATTTTGTATAATGCCGTTTGAAGATAATAGCGAATATTTTAAGGGAAGAGGTGCGCAGGTTAATACTCATAACCGTTTTTTAAAAAATAAATATATCACTGAGCATATTGAGGGACTCGACGAACAGTTGCATGAGAATGTTACAACCCAACTGATCGAAGAGGATGCAAAAAGTATTGTTAGTATTTCTAACAGTCCAGACCTTAACTTTAATTTTTCCATAAATCCTTACCAAGGCTGTGAACATGGCTGTATCTACTGTTACGCCCGCAATTCACATGAATACTACGGTTTTAGCGCTGGTCTTGACTTTGAGCGAAAAATAATCGTAAAGCGAAATGCAGCATCCCTACTGGAACAGTTCTTCAATAAAAAGGGTTACGAACCTCAACCAATCATGCTGTCTGGCAATACTGACTGCTACCAGCCCATTGAACGAAAGCTAAAAATTACACGATCTCTCCTGGAGGTATTCTTAAAATATAAACATCCCGTAAGCCTTATAAGCAAAAACAACCTTATAACAAGAGACATCGATCTACTTAAAGAACTGGCAAAACTCAATCTTGTGCATGTAACGGTGACTATAAACTCACTTAATGAAAGCCTAAGGCAAAAGATGGAACCTCGGACGGTTACCGCTCAAAGCAGATTAATGGTGATTAACAAACTGGCTTCAGAAAATATTCCCGTAAGGTTAATGATGGCCCCGATAGTGCCAGGCCTCAATAGTGATGAAATTCCAACGTTAATAAAAGCAGCAGCCGATGAAGGAATTAAGGATGCTATATTTACTCTGGTACGATTGAATGGAGCTATAGCTGAAATATTTACCGATTGGGTAAACAAAGCCTATCCGGACCGGGCAGAGAAAGTATTGAATATGATTGCCAGCTGTCATGGCGGAAGTTTAAACGACAGTCGCTGGGGAAATAGGATGCGGGGAGATGGAAAAATTGCAGAAAGCATACATCAACTTTTTAAAATCTCTGTTAACAGGTTTTTAAAAGAAAGAAATATGCCTTCTTACAATCTAAGTTTGTTTACGCCCAAAGGAGGGAAACAAATGGATTTATTTTGAGGCTGCTCTTTATCTGAACTAGAAACTTCCTTTATCCTCAAACTCCGCTAAATACTCTTCTAGCTTCCTAATATAACTATTATATGCCTTTACCCTTTTTACTATGTAAAAGATAAGAATAAGCACTCCGGCACCTAAAGAAAGAAGGATGTCTTTCCTGAAAATATCACTAAAGCTGCCATTACCTAAATACTGTGAGCTAGCTCTTCCAATAATAAAAATGCTAATAAAAATGCCTATAATGAGGGTAAGCTCATGCCTTAAAGACCTTCTCAATGCTCTGATCTTTTGTTCTAAGGTCGTTCTCACATCAGTATCAGCTACCTCTGTATTAAATGCCGAGTACTTGAGCCAATAAAAAAATACTACGATCAAGCCCAGTGTTAGAAATGTAACCAGGGCGAATAAACCATTAAAGGTTAAGCGGAATACCGGGCCCTCATCTCCCAAAAGGAAATGCAAAAAAGGACTTACAATAATATTAAGTAAAAGTCCCACCATTAGATAGGAAATTATCCCTTTGTACTTTTCTTTAATATGACCAAGCGTACTTGAAGTCTTTTGTCTCAAAATTGTCTCTAACTGTTCCATAGATTGATTATTTATGTCTATATTTTTTTCTGATTCCTGTTGCCACCTGGCTTTTAATTCGTCTAACTCCATAATCAAGGCTTAATCTTCTCCTTCAACTGTTTTTTTATGCGATTAATTTTAACCCCCACATTGCTTTCAGAAACACCTAAAATTTCTGCTATTTCCCTGTAAGTCTTCTCATCCAGATATAGCATTAAAAGAGCCCTATCAAACCTACCTAAAGCTGCTATTGCAGTCTGTAGTTCCTTGTCGAATTGTATATCCAGGCGATTTTGTTCATTTGCCGGAATAGTATCATGAACAAAATTTAAGGATTCACGTGGAACATTTCTTTTTGAATTCCTTAATCTGCTGATAGCCTGATTCAAACCTACCCTATACATCCAGGTACTGATCTTCGCATCTCTCCTGAACTTAGGCCAAGCCTTCCACAGAGCTAAAAGAATATCCTGATATAAGTCTTCTGCGTCCGAATTATCCGAACAGTACATTCTGCAAACCTTAAGGATAATACCCTGATGTTCATCAATCGCCTGTAGAAATTCTTCTTTCAATACTTTAGAGTTTGAATTGAACTGATTCAATTTTATTAGTTAGTCGCTGCTGGTTTGCAATTCTTACAGCAAATTATAATTTTATCTGTTATTAAATTCTTCTATAAATTTGTTGTATGTCATCACATCATATAGTGCGCGATAAGCAGGAACCTGCCCTTTTGATCATGGATTTAACTGACTTCGATTTCGAGCACCTGGGCCAGCTACTGGAGTGGAGCCCTACGGTTATCGCGAGCCAATCTGAATACGAACATGTGGATTCCCTGGGTATTAAGGTTGATGCCATCGTTACCTCTCCGCTTCATACCCATCTTCAAGAAAGCACTTTAATCATTCGCACTGAAAATAATCCCCTTCAAGATGCACTGAAGTATCTGGTGGGCGAGCAATACCCTTCTGTAAACATTATAGACGCTAGCTTTTGTGAAAAAGACTATATTCTATACATAGGGAGAATTAACCTGGTGGTTTTGACACCGCATCAACGCATCTTCCCAGTCAACTCAGGATTCAGTAAGTGGAAAGCAGAAGGAGAAGAAATAACTATCTTACATGGAGTAAAGAACCTTAAGACCTCTGGCTTAATAAAAATGACAGAGCAGAAGTATAGGACAGAGAAAGATGGCTTTTATACCCTTACCTTCGAACAACCCTTTACTTTTGTAGGAGAAGCATTATAAATGAATATTCGAACAGCACGTCTGGAAGATCTTGACACAGTAAATAAACTGGCAGAAGAAATCTGGAACCAGGCTTATAAGGGGATACTAAGTAATGAACAAATAGATTTCATGTTGGCTGACATCTATTCTATCGCCTCATTGAAGCAGCAAATTCAAGCAGGGGCCATTTTTATTCTGGCAGAAGAGAACGAGGAATCTGTTGGCTTTGCCTCATTTACGCCAAACCTGCCTGCTTATAAGGTCCATAAACTCTACATTCTTAGCTCTCAACAAGGAAAAGGAGTAGGATCTAAACTGCTAAGTTTTATAGAGAATGAAGCAAAAGGAGCAAAGGCAAGCTTTCTTGATCTGAACGTAAATCGAAATAATCCTGCACTTAATTTCTACACGCGCATAGGTTTCGAAATTCTTGAAGAAGTAGATATACCTTACCATCATTTTGTCTTGAATGATTACGTGATGAGAAAAACTTTGGTCGAAAACTAGTCTCTTACTCTTTAAGTTTTTCAATCCTCCGTGGAGTATCTGTACCGGCTACTATGCTTCTTGAACTTAGGGCAATTGCTTTAATGGTTGAGACGATATTTGCAATGTCTAGTGTAGAAAGTTCATCATTTACTGTGTGATAAAACTTATCCTGGTCTATTTGATCGGTGGAAATCGTATGAGCAGGAACACCTTGGGCGGCGAGGGTTGCGTTATCACTCCTGTAGAATAAATTCTGCTCTGGATAAGGATCTGGATGGAATTTGAATTCAGTACCTTGAAGGTTCTTCTGAAGGATCTGACCGAAATCTGATTTCTCATACCCGGTTATAAAGGCCGAGTTCTTCCCAAACTTCGAATCTTTCCCTATCATTTCGATATTAAACATAGCCATTACGGAATCCGGATTTTGTTGCCTCGAAAAATATTGCGAACCAATACCCCCTACTTCCTCGGCAGTAAAGGCCGCAAAGATCAAGGTGCGCTCATTATTATTTAACTGCTTATAGTACTTAGCAAGACTTATAACTGCCGTAATACCGGAAGCATCGTCATCTGCACCATTGGCTATAGAATCTCCTTCAACCGCTTCGATAACACCTAAGTGATCATAATGACCAGAAAAAATAACGTATTCATTTGCTTTGGATCTACCAGGCAGCATTCCCGCTACATTGAAAAGCGGAGCCTTACTGATCGTGTTCGTAAGGTTAATTGAAAAGGATTCAACCGAATTTTCATTGCCAAGAACAAAAACGGCATCTACAGGACTAAATTCACCTACAACCCTTTCTTCCATATAATGGTCGCGGAACCGCTTAAAGGCAGAGAATAGCGCCTCGTCTACATAAACCAAAACAGGTTTATTCAATTGCATTATTGCTTTATACCTGCTGGTAAAGGATTCATTTGCCTTAATATACTGGATTTCCACTTCTGTTGGCTTGCTCCAACTCAAGGAAGGCTTATCTGAAATATAGAACACGTTTTCCTTCTCTACCGCTTTTCCGTTAATACTAATCTGATAAGAAGCAGGTGCGATCCTGTTCATTGAAAAATCCTGCCTAAAGCCGGAGAGTCCATTTAGTGGCTTTAATCCGATCGCCTTGAACTCTGCCTCAATAAAACTTGCCGCTCTATCTATTCCAGGGGTAAAAATACCGCGTCCTTGCATATCATCAGCAGAAAGTGTTTTTATTATGCGTTCCACGTCCTTGTCTTTTACAAGTTGTGTAGGCTTTTGAACAGAACAAGCGCTAAGAACAGCAGCAAATCCCACGACAGAAAGAAATCGTTTCATCATATAGATCAGAGGAGTGAATTTAGTAGCAAATGTATTTTAATCCCAGGAATAATTTTCTAGTTCACGGGCAGAACGACCTCTTATTATCTTCTTCTGCTTATCAATTTCCGTTTCTACCTTCGTATCATATACACCATCAACCACCGCAACATCTGCATCTTTATCTTTAAACGAACCATAAACGGACGAATCTTCAACATTTTGTAAAGCTATGTCATACGGTCCTCTATTGCTCATCAGCTTTACAAAAACAGGGAGACATTCAAACAGAATAAATAACAAGCCAATAAAAGTAATGGCCAGATATGTTCCTGTATCCCTGCTTCCATCATTATTAAAACTTAATTGACCGAGAGCCCAGTTACGATCAGCAAAACCAGCCACATCCGCCAGACTATCGAGTTGCTTCCCACTAAACATACGTTCAGAAGCAATACCTTCCAGTTCTTTTCTTCGGGTGATCAATTCCTCCATCTTCGCCATTTCAGACCTTACAGCTTCCAGTCTGGTCATTTTTTGAGTCAAAACGGCTTCCTTCTGCTTAGCATAAGTACCATAACCTACTTTACCAGAAGTCTGGTTAGTTTTATCACCAAAGATCTCCTGATTCAATTGATATCGCGAACGATTGATATCATTCGTTAAAGAATCTCTTTCTGCTCTTAAATCTACTATCTTACCTAATTCTGCAGAGTATTTTTTAGCAAAAGTGCTATTTAAGGTATCGAGTTTAGATCGTTGTCCTCCCAGATAACTGATCTTGAGTTTTTGCCTGATCTCTTTGTCAAAGATCTTCAATTCCAACGGCCGGGAAATCACAATACCAATCATAATGGCTAGAAGAACACGCGGGGTAGCCTGAAGAATCTGTTTATTTGTGGAGGCATTCTTGCTGATGCTTGATACGATATAACGGTCCATATTGAAGATCGCCAGCCCCCATAACGCACCGAAAAGCAAAGCGAAAAATACGGCACCAGTACTTCCTGAAAAGACAAAGTACATAGCATAACCTCCCGACAATGCAGCAAATAAGGCTGTAAAAAAGATAGTGGCACCAATGCCTACGTATTTATTGTGTTCTGTTGGAAATCGTTTAAGTGTACCAATATGTGCGCCTGAACAAAACCAGAAAAAATCGTTAATTTTCTTCATGAAAGCGTAGAGAATAAATATTTAATAAAACGACCAGCGATACTACTTGTTACAAGTGAAAGTAAAATAAATTGTTTGCTGAGCCTTAAACCTTTATACAATTTGTATTAATCCTATATTTGAACTCCAAAATCCTTAACGATGAACGAAATTACAGTAGAAGAATTAAAGCAGAAAATAGATAACGGTGAAGACTTTCAACTGATCGACGTACGCGAAACGTTTGAGTACGAGGTATCAAACCTGGGAGGCGAAAATATTCCATTAGCAGGAATTCTGATTGAATCTGATAAAATTGCTACAGACAAGCCTGTAATTGTACAGTGCCGTAGCGGAAAAAGGAGTGCTGCAGCAATTATGCAATTGGAGCAACAATTGGGATACGATAATTTGTACAACTTGGAGGGTGGAATTTTAGCCTGGAAAGATAAGTATGATCCAAATATGCCAGTTTACTAATGACTGGGAAGATCATTTTAAACGTTGTTTATAACCTTGCAATATTTGCTTTTGGCTTATGCCTTGTATGGGGAATTAAGCATACTAATTATTTAGTAGTAGCAACATTCGCCGCGGCTATTGCTTTAATCGTTTATTTCAAATTAAGATTGATCAAGCAGGTTAAAGAATATGCGAGATCGAAAAAGAAGTAATTGATTTAAATCAGAGAGGGGGCAATGCTGAAACATTGCTCCTTTTTGTCTACCTAAATCCGGAAATTGTTATTCCACAGCTAAAGTATTCAACTGCAGCTGAACGTCGTTATCTTGACACCTCTACCTTTCTTAATAAGTTCCTATAAATCTTCCATCTAATAGTATGCAACGCTAAAACCTCTTTTAGTTCTCTTTTGCCCTGCCTTTGTATGTCTGCATCTTTTATCCTCCATATATCCCTGATGAGTCCACCTTTTTATCAGTAGATGTGGATTTATCCCGAAGTTAAGCAGGGAAAAGACAGCGAACATATAAAGCCGGGGGATAATCAGGTGTTACTGCGGTTAAAACCCAAATGTGATTTGAAACATTTTTTCTTTTGACAATAGCTTTTATATTGCTCGAACATTGTTTCACTCTATAATTCAGACCTTATGGCTATCGTTGATAAGAAAGGAATTTTGCACGGCCCCGTAGACAATATCTTGTACCGTTCTTACCGGGGAATGCAGATTGCACAAATCAAGCCTTCAAAAGTTAAGCAAAGCCTCGCCAGCAGAGAAGCAAGTCTGGAGTTCGGACTGGCTGCTACCACTGCAGCAAGTTTTCGGGCTGTATTTTTTCCTGGTTACAAAGCAAATGACGGCGGAATGGCTAATCGCCTTACCGCACTAACTTTAAAAAGTATAAAAACTGCTACCCATAAGCGCAGAGGCGAAAGAGATATTCATGATGGCGATCCTGATATGTTTTCAGGTTTTCAGTTTAATAAAAATTCCACGCTGGAGGATTGTCTGAGAGTAAAACCACAGGTTAGATTAACTGAAGATGGAAGGATACTGGTTAATATTCCCGCGTTTACCGACAATGATCTCCGCGGACCTGCTAGAAGTCATTATGTAATCCGGTTGATGGCCATATCTTTCAATTTCAAAACTTCCCTTGCAAGCTACCTAAGTAATAAAGAAATCAAAATAGAGAAGGGAAAAGGATTTGAAGGTGGTGAAATAGAGGTTCTTCAGTCAATCCCTCAAGGCCGCCTGGTTTTGCTTGGCATGTTTATTTACGCTTACAACTGCGATTCTTTTGATGGCTATACACGGGTTAATAATAAAGCCTGGAGTCCGGGTGGAATAATTGGCGGATGGCAGGCTCCTGCACAGGAAGAGCCAGAAAACACCAACAGACTGGAAAAGGAAAAGGCTGTTGTGGGAGAAGTACCCATAAATCCATTAAGTTATTCTGGTCCTGAGATCCAAGCTAAGTTTAAGGATCTATGGAAAAAGCAGGGCAAAAGCATAGCCAATAAGGTAAGGGAGCAACCTCCAATACCGGGTATGGAGGAAGAACTGCCAAAAGGGGATTTTAGTCTTAGAAAATAGACGATCATTACTAAGAATCGGAGGTTGACTAGTAACAGCGTGTAAGAAACTCTTTTATGAGAATCTTAAGTTTATTAGTATATTAGGTCATGATCATCAACTATTTACTGGTACTGCTTACCGCTCTACTCTCTCTTCTTAATATTCGGCGAGAGGATATCCCTGAATTTAAGGGAGGAGCGGCCAGCTTAAACAGTTTAATCAGCAGATCGATCATCTATCCTGAATACTCTAAGTTTAATTGCTTGCAGGGTACTATCCAGATAAGCTTTCGTTTAAATAAAAAGGGAAGGATTATTGAATCGAAAGTTACTAAAGGAATGGGCATTGACCTCGATGACGAGGCCCTTAGGGTAACACGTTTAACTTCCGGAAAATGGGTAGTACCTACAAGTTTTGATACGACGCAATTTCTAACTATTCCAATTAATTTTTCTTTGCGGGAATATAATTGTGAAGCTAAGTCAGCTGATGAAATCAAGGAGGCAATTGCTGCCTATAGGGCTCATGAAGATTTGACGAAGGTAGTAACGAACTATTACCAGCGCAAGAATGAAGGTAATTACAGTTCGGATGATGAAGCAAGAATCATCGAAATAAAGGAACAACTGGGATTTGACGAGAAATTTCTAGACAGGCTTATTCGTCAGGCAAATCAGAAATTGAAACAAGGTGATAAGGAAGGTGCGTGCGAAGATTTTACCTTTGTAAAAAATTTGGGAAGCAACAAGGCTGATAAGCAAATTGCAGAAAACTGTAAAAGATGAGGCTTCCAATTCAAACATTGCTAACATTCAATGATCTTTCGCCTTAATGACGATGATATTCAATTTCCACCTGTAGAGCTGGCAGAAGAAGACGGCTTACTGGCAGTGGGTGGAGATCTAACTGAAGAACGACTTCTCCAAGCCTACCATCTTGGTATTTTCCCATGGTATTCCGAAGAAACTCCAATCTTGTGGTACTCTCCGCACGAACGATTTGTATTATTTCCAGATAGGGTCAAAGTGAGCAAGAGCATGAAACAAGTTTTGAAGTCGGGTAAGTTTACCATTACCGAAGACAGGGCTTTCTCAAAAGTTATTATGGCTTGTGCTGAGGCTGAAAGAGAAGGCCAAGACGGGACCTGGATCTTGCAGGAAATGCAGGAAGCCTACAATAAACTTCATAAGGCAGGCTTTGCACATTCTGTAGAAGTTTGGTTTAACAATGAACTTGTTGGTGGTCTCTACGGGGTAAGGGTAGGAAAGGTGTTTTGTGGAGAAAGTATGTTCTCCAGGATAAGCAACGCTTCTAAATCAGCACTGATCTGGATGTGCCAACATAAGGGCTATCAATTGATAGACTGCCAGGTGCATACAGAGCACCTGGAGAGTATGGGAGCAGAATTTATCAGCAGAGAGCAGTATATGGCTTTCTTAAATTCCTAATTAAGGATGTCTCTGATATCGTCAGCCGTTAATGACTTTACAAAACTTTCTTCCGTAGTAATGAGCGACTCTGCCACTAGGCGCTTTCTATTCTGTAACGCAAGGATCTTTTCTTCTACCGTATCCTTGGTAATGAATTTATAAATGAAGACGCTTTTTTTCTGACCGATACGATGGGCACGATCTATTGCCTGTTGTTCTACAGCCGGATTCCACCATGGATCGAGGAGAAACACATAATCTGCTTCTGTTAAATTCAATCCAACACCACCTGCTTTCAAGGAGATCAGGAAAAGCTTGATAGCTCCGTTCTCCTGAAATTCCTGAACGATATCTCCACGGTTTTGGGTAGAACCGTCAAGGTAAGAATATTTCACACCCCGCTCATCGAAGTAATTACGATAAATGTCGAGCTGCTTTACAAACTGAGAGAAGACAAGTACCTTGTGATCTTCGGCCAGAACACTCTCTAAAGTATTGACCACACTTTCGAACTTGCCTGATTCGCCCTCATAATCCTTGTCGAGCATGGCCGGATGGTTTGCTATCTGGCGAAGCTTTGTTAATCCCTGCAATACCTGGACCTGCGATTTGGCAAACGTTCCATCTTCCAGGGCCTGCAACAGGTCATTACGATATTCAGATTTGATCTTCTCGTAGTAATCCAATTGATCTTCACTCATGCTGCAATAGAACACCTGCTCAGACTTAGCTGGCAACTCGGTTGCCACCTGGTCTTTTGTTCTTCGCAGAATAAATGGCTTTATAAGGGCTTGTAGCCTCCGGGCTTTTTCTTCGTCTTTTTTCTTTTCGATGGGCGTTACAAAGGTCTCCTGAAAGAAATGCTGAGATCCTAAAAGCCCGGGATTGATAAATGACATCTGTGCCCAAAGGTCATTCACCGAATTTTCAACCGGCGTTCCGCTGAGGATCAACTTATGCTGAGACTTGAGTTGCTTTACAGCCTTATAGGCTTTGGATGAGGGGTTCTTTATATTCTGGCTTTCATCCAGAATAATATAATGGAAAAAGAGACCCGATAACATTTCTGCATCTACACGGGCAACTCCGTAAGTAGAGAACACGACATCGTAACGGGCAAACGTAGAGATATCTTTCGACCGCGAACTTCCGGTGTGTGCCATGATCTTAAGAGTTGGGGCAAACTTCTCAGCCTCCTTCATCCAATTATAAATCAGGGATGTCGGCATGACGATAAGAGAGGTTACAAAAGTACCTTTATCTGCATTTTCTTCTTTTACCTTTTGAAGTAGAGAAAGCGTTTGCACGGTTTTACCTAATCCCATATCGTCTGCAAGGCATCCTCCAAAATTAAATTTCCGTAAGAAATGGAACCAGTTATACCCGGCCTTCTGATAGGGTCTTAATGTTCCTTTAAAATCTCTTGGTGAATCCGCTTCTTCAATCTGCTCGAAGTTCGTTAACTGCTGTAATTTCCTGTCAATAGTAATGCTAGCTAATTCACTATTGGCAAAATCAGCCAGAAGACCTAAATGGTGCTTCTTAAGCTTCAAACCTTCATCACCTTTTTCAGCAAAGCTTAAAAGGTTGCCATATTGGGTAAACCAGACTTCTGGAATAACGGCTATTTCTCCAGACGGAAGAATAAACTCCCGGATCCGGTTAAGAATATGATTTCTTAAATCAATGAAAGGTATCCGATGAGTGCCGAAATAAACAATAGCATTCAGATCGAACCAATCATTGCTTTCAGTCACTTCAAGATTAATCTTATTAGTACCAAATATAAACCGCTTGCCCCCTTCTGGTTGTTCAAATTCAAATCCCATAGCCACCAGCTCATCATGATTTTCATTCAGCCAGTCAATTATAGAAAACGAAGCATCTTGTTCTGCCAAACTGCTTTGTCCTGGCTCGAGGGTAACGAAAAGCGATGAAGTAGTTTTTAAGCCTCTGGCCAACAGCTCATCTAATTTGATTTTTTCCCAATTGGTAGATCGCTTTATCCGGTGGAAGATATAATCGTCCCCGTTCTTTTCCATCCTTACCGAAACCTTACTCTCACTACCGGCAGCAAATACATAATGGTCATATTTGAAATAGAGCTGCAATTGCGATATTCCACCTTCAACATAAACCACTTTCAATATAGGCCGGGCATCAAACTTTTCGGTGTTGATGGTAAAGCCCTCCGCGTAAACATGGTGCTTCTCAATTAGCGGAGCTACAAAACGTTCGAAGTAGTTTTTCTCTGATGCTTTAGGAATGGAAATGTAACGCTTATTTAAAAAGGGCTGAAGTTTTTTCCCCTCAAGATCTCCTTCAAAATGATAGAGAACATCTTCAAGCAGCAAACGAGCAGGCTGGTTACAAACCACCTGGGCATCCCGGAACATAAATTCGATCCGCAATCCCTGATACTTAATAGTAGGAAAGTACCGGGTTTCTTCCTCACTTCTTCTGAAATGAAAGAGAACCGTGGCAGGCTCTGAAGCTATCGCTAGCTTGCGTTCTACAGGCCAACCTTCCTTACTCATTAAATATAAAGGCTTATCTCCAAGAAGGCTCAATGCTTCAATAAGCCGTTTTTCAATCTTTGGCCGAATAACTGAAAAAAGCTTATCATCAAATATTTTTAAAAAGTAAACGATTGGGCGTATAGGCTTTTTATAATACCTTTTTATAATACTCCCTTGCTCCGTCTCTTCCAAAAGTTTAATGAGCTTCTTATCTGTATCATCAAGAATAGAAGCAAATTCGTTAGCAGTAGTTGAAAACAGCCTTTGATAGGTTAATGAAAAACCGCCGTCAGGATTTAACTGAACTACATGAGGCTCAATCAAAAAACCCAGAAACTCGTGCTGGCATAAAGAATAAACTAACTTACAAGGCTTCGAACTATCTACACGTAACATTAAAAAAGCAAAAAATAAGGTAGAAGTTAATACTTAAAAAACTCTAAACTTAGATAGAATATGGAGTAATTCAAAATTGAAAAACAGCTTTTGACATTTTGGTAAACAATTGCAAATTGCGCTTTCATTTATGTAATTAGAATGGAGGAAATAAATTGGGCAGATTTTGAGAAAGTTGAACTAAGGGTAGGGACTATTCTTGAAGTATTGGACTTTCCGGAAGCCCGGAAGCCAGCTTACAAAGTAAAAGTGGATTTTGGGGAGTTTGGAATAAAGTGGAGCAGTGCTCAGATCACCAAACATTACAGTAAAGAAGAGTTGACCGGAAGACAAATAATCGGCGTGATAAACTTTCCAAAGAAACAGATAGGAAAGTTCATGTCTGAGTTTTTAGTTACCGGGTTTGCCGACGAAAATGGGAATATTGTACTTGCGGCCCTAGAACGGCCGGTACCGAATGGTGCTAAACTTATATAAAAAGGGCAGCTACAATTGCAGCTGCCCCAAACTATACATCATCCCTCACTTATGCTACTATAAACGGAGTAACGATAGCGAGCACCTGATTTTTGGTTAGCGGCTCATCAAACGATTCTGTTGCTGCTGCTGCAGAAATACTCATACCTGCTATTCCGGTGATTTTTACGTCTGCCTGGGTATCAAGCTCTTCTCCATTATATATTGCTTGAACAGCAGACCCAATGCCTCCTGTATCGTTAGAGGTTATCCATGGTTTCACAGAAGCTCCACGAGCCTTACGCATTTGACGGATATGTGAAGCATGGCGCGCCTCTACGGAGTGAATGTTTAAAGCGGCAGTAAGAACTGCATTTGATCCAAGTAAATTACCCGCCTGGCCTTTATAAGCTCTCACCCCCGTATCTTCAAACGCTTGAGCTACCGCTAAAAATGTATCATAATTAGTAAAGACCGTAGGAAATGTACCACGAGCAGTAAAATCAAAAGTTGGCTTCGCTACAGGTGTTGCACCTAAAGAACTAATAGTACTTTTTAAGAAATTAACATGTGCATTCTCATGATCACGTATAGTTGTTAATGCTCCCCGGGCAGCATCTGAAGGAATAGCAAATGTTGCAGTACTTACACCCCTTGTATAAAACTCTGCTTCAAGGTATTCAAGGGTTAGAGCGAACTGAAGTACATCTACAATTTGAGATGTTGTTGAAGTTTGGCCATAGGCCTTTTTAAACATTGACCCCAATGCAAAGGGAAGACTGGCTAAAGCCACTTTTCCTCCAAATCCGGTTAATGCTTGTATAGCTTTTCTGCGGGGACTCAAACGCTCTGTCAGGTCTGCATCTATTTTCTCAATTTCATCTAATATGTTTAGAAAATTCATGGCTTTTCAAATTAGTAGTTAGGTAATCCTGTTAAACTGATCTCGGTTTTGATATAGGTTTTTGCTATGGCCAGAACCTGACCCGGGCTTCTGGATAAGTCCAGACCGTTGCTATCTACCACTGAAGAATCAGCGAAGCTGCCGTTGGAGATTAAGTCGCGGATTAAAGCGGCATGTCTTGCTTCTACCGATACAATTTTACCGGCTAACAGCAGATACGTTGCGTTCTCGATCAATCTACCAGCACCATTATAGGCAGAAACTCCTAAATCTTCGAAAGCTTTTGCTGTGGCAAGTATACTATCTCTGCTGGTGAAATTAATTGAGCTAAAATCGACTTCTAAAGAACCAATGGCTTTATCTTTCAATGCAGCTTTGAAGAATTCACGGTGAGCAATTTCATGATCTCTAATGTCGACAAAGAGGGCTGCTTCGGCAGAGCTTAGACCTGTATTAGGAGTAGCTGCCACCTTTGTATAAAATGCGGCTTCCAATTGTTCCAATGCATAGGCATAGTTTAAGATACCAACGTCGCCTTCACCTAAACGAATGCCATTATCGTTATCATTGTCCTTTTTACAGCCCGCTGCTACAAGCGCCATTCCTGCTGCTCCAGCGCCTGCAAACTTCAAAAAGGAACGCCTTTGCATCCGGGCATCCAGTAGCTCTTCCGAACCGTTCAGAAAAGCCATCTCCTCTGTTTGTTTAAAATTTTTCATATTGAGTGGATCGGTTATTTTTAATTGACTTACGGTGAAAAACTTAGGCTGGATTTCGGTGTTAAGAGAAATAGTAATTTTTTTTGAAAATTTTATTTATCCAGGAATGGAATGAGGAAAGGCTCCAATAGCAGGATAATCACTTCAAATATTTTTTGAATCTTTTTATAGAGATTCTGAAAAAAAATAACCGACATTCGCATACTGCTGACGTCAAAAGCAAACTTTTATAAGCATTGAGCAAAAAACACAAGATATCATTACCAGAAGCTGATCTGATCAAAGCTATTCGGGATAAAGAGCGGATAGGAGCAGAGGCACTATATGATATGTATTCCGCATCTTTATTTGGTGTTATTTTACGGGTAATACAGGATGAGGAGCTTGGGCAAGACTTATTGCAGGAAACTTTCGTTAAGATCTGGAACTCTATTGATTCATTCGACGAGACGAAAGGAAGGCTTTTTACCTGGATGGTTAATATTGCCCGGAATTTAGCAGTTGACAAATTAAGATCTAAGGATTTTCGTAATAACAGTAAAAACCAGGATCTCGAAAATTCCGTAAATTTAATTGATGATCAGCGCAATACAACTTTAAACCCTGAGACCCTAGGTGTTAAAGAAATGGTTGATAAGTTAAAACCCGAGTCGAAGGCAGTTCTTGATCTAGTTTATTTTAAAGGTTATACTCATTCTGAGGCTTCTGAAGAATTAGGGATACCTTTGGGTACAGTCAAGACCAGAGTTAGATTAGCAATTAATACGCTGAGGAAGTTATTTAATTAGAAGTGGAAGATTTAAAAGCATATATCGAAAGTGGTGTGTTGGAGCTTTACGCTTTAGGGGACATGTCTCCGGGCGAAAGGCAGGAGGTTGAATTGATGCTCCAAAAGCATCCTGAGTTACGATATGAGCTTGATGAGATAGAAAAAGCATTAGAAAAATACGCAGAGAAACATTCTTTCGAACCCAGGGAAAATGTGAGGGAACGAGTTTTAGGTACTCTGGATTTTAAACAAGGGACAGAGACTGTCTTTAAAGAGGAAACCCCAGTTAAAGTATTACCTGCTGCAACAGAACGAACTACTGGTAATAGTAATGTATATAAGTATGCCTTTGCAGCTTCCGTAGCTCTACTGTTGTTGAGCACCGTGGCAATTGTTAATTTGAGGAGTCAACTTAATGAATCACATCAACGAATAGCTATTCTCGAAAGCAGTAACCAGAAGTTCAGTAGCCGGGCAAATTATATAGAAAAAGAGCTATCAGACGTAAAACATACCTTGGATGTTTATCAGAATCCTAAGGAGTTTAAAATGGTAGAATTAAAAGGCCTTCCAAAAGCTCCTGAAGCAAAAATGATGGTTGCTTTTAGTCCAAGAAAGGAAATGGTAATGATTGACCTAGCCTCTTTGAGAATGCCTGCCACTGACGAGAAGCACCAGTACCAGTTATGGGCCCTGGTAGACGGAAAACCCGTTGACTTAGGTGTGTTTGACATGAAAGCAGACAGCACAGGTATGATCAAAATGAAAAATCTAAAGAACGCACAAGCTTTTGCAGTTACTTTGGAGCCAAGAGGCGGAAGTATAAATCCTACTATGGATGAAATGATAGTAATGGGAAGTATATAATAAACAAGCTCCATTTCCTTTTTATCTGGCCTTTGAGTGGCTAGAATAAATAATAACCTTCACGAGCAGGAGTCCAAAACGAAGGATCAAAATAACTTGACTGCTTTCCTGCCTAGTAATAACATTTGCCCTTCAATTAATACGTTAATAGTTTTGTTTTTATAAGAAAAATTTCTTTCATTTATATAAACCTATTACATCTTCTTAATTGTAGAAAAACGCATTTAAAACCTATAGCTATGACAAAGCTCCTATCTCTCATCTTACTCTTTTTTGTAACCTCAGGATTTTCACAAGAAATCACAGGAATTCAATTTGCACACAACCAGAACTGGGAAGAAATTAAGGCTAAAGCAAAGGCTGAGAAGAAATATATTTTTATTGATGCTTTTACTACCTGGTGTGGCCCTTGTAAGCAGATGGCTAAAGAAGTTTTTCCATTAAAAGAGGTAGGAGAATTCTACAATTTAAATTTCATTAATGTCAAGGTTCAAATGGACTCAACTAAAACTGATAGTGAGGAAACCAGAAGATGGTACAGCGCCGCAAGAAAAATCGGAAACGATTACCAAATTAATGCTTATCCAACTTATATATTTTTAAATTCTGATGGTGTATTGGTGCACAGGGCAGTAGGTTCTTCTCCTGCTTCAGAGTTTATTGCCAAGGGTAAGGACGCATTAAATTCTGACAGGCAATACTACGGATTGAAGCGCCAGTATGAGGCTGGGAAAAAAGATCCAGACTTCCTTTATAAACTCATTAATGCTGCCAGACAAGCATATGACAGCGGTTTTATTCCTGTAGTTGCGAAAGACTACTTCTCAACTCAACCTGACTTGACAAAACCTGAGGTTATTAAGTTATTACCTTTTGCAACTTCATCAAGTACCGATGCCGGCTTCACCTTTTTTTTGAATAATTCCAATGCAGCCGACTCTGTATTGGGTAAGGGAGCCAGTGAAGGAATCGTTAAATCAATTATACTTAAGGAAAATGTATATCCAAAACTAAGGACAAGTCCTCCACAGCAAAATGGAGCAATGATGGTATTTGCCGGAGAGGTAAAAAAAGACGTTGATTGGGATATAATAGAAAAAGACCTGAATTCAACCTATCCTCAATATACAACAGAGCTTCTCCTAACTGCCAAGAAGACATACTACAACTGGACAGACCAAAGTGCTAAGTTTTGCGAGGTTTTCAACGAGTACTTTTTAAAATATCCAGAAAAGGTAAGCAAGTATGAACTTAACAATGTAGCATGGAAGATCTTCCAGAAAAACAGCGATCAGAAATCGCTGAACTATGCTCTTGCCTGGTCCAAAAAAACATTGGAAGGATCAAGTGCGAGAGAAGTTATGTTTATGGACACCTATGCAAACCTGCTTTACAAAATAGGAAAAAAACAAGAGGCAATTGCCCTGGAAGCCGAGGCAGTAAGGCTTTCAGGTGAAAAAAATGAAAATGGAGAACTGCATAAGGTATTAAATAAAATGAAGAAGGGTGAAAGAACCTGGGATAATTGAAGAAGTTCAATAAAGGGACCAGCTACAATTAGGTTAGGCTTAATTTAAACAAAGACTAAGGAACATTAAAAAAGGCACGTTGGAGTGCCTTTTCATTTTTTACTCCTCCGGATCTGGTTGCCGGGGCTCTTTACTAATCTTATCAAAGATCTTATCCATTCGCTCTACATACTCATTAGTATCATCAACAAAGAACTCTAGCTGAGGTATTACCCTCACCTGATCTTTAATACGACTACCTAATTTATATCTTATCTCGTTTGAGTGAGATTTAATAGTATTTAATGAAAGAGAGGTATTTTGATTGTTGAAAAAGCTTAGAAAAACGCGGGCAAGGGCTAGATCTGGAGTAACTCTTACCTTAGTAATAGTTACAAGAGTATTAGGAAGATATCTCATTCCTTCACGTTGAAAGATCTCTGCTAAATCTTTCTGTATTACCCCTGCAAACTTCTGTTGACGTTTAGATTCCATAATGAAATAACATTTAATGGTTTGAGAATTTGGAGCCGAATGTTGCTTTCGAATTCATCATCCTGCTCCTTTTTGTTAAAGTATATATAAAAGGAGACAAATGATTGCCTCCTCTATTCTTTTGTGGATAAATACCATCTTTAAAAAAGGTGGAGTTTATTCTGTTTCCTGGCCCTCGATATCAGGATATAATAATTTGTCGTAGGGATATCTTTGCTGATGTATTGCTTTAACTTTCTCGTATAAAAGTGATCTGAATTCCTCCACGTTTTCTTTCTCAAGGGCTGAAATAAAGACTGCTGGCATATTATGCTTGCTCATCCAGGTACTTTTAAATTCCTCAAGACTTACTGGCTGTCCTTCCTCTCTACCTTCGGGTTTGTAAGCATCGATCTTGTTAAATACGGTAATAACAGGCTTGTCTATTGCTCCCAAATCCTTTAAGGTATCATTCACTGCACGAATATGATCTTCAAACGTTGGATGAGATATATCAACTACGTGAATTAGAATATCCGCCTCACGAACCTCGTCAAGGGTTGATTTGAAGCACTCGACCAAATGATGGGGTAACTTCCTTATGAATCCGACCGTATCTGAAAGAAGAAATGGCAAATTTTCGATCACCACCTTACGAACTGTAGTATCCAACGTAGCAAAAAGCTTATTTTCGGCAAACACTTCAGATTTGGATATCATGTTCATGATGGTGGATTTCCCAACGTTAGTGTATCCAACTAATGCCGTTCTTACCAACTGTCCACGGTTTTTGCGTTGAGTTGCGTTTTGTTTATCGATAATAGTTAAACGCTCTTTCAATAATGCAATCTTGTCTTGTATTATACGGCGGTCGGTCTCTATCTGACTTTCTCCAGGACCGCGCATACCGATACCTCCCTTTTGTCTTTCCAAGTGGGTCCACATTCGGGTAAGGCGGGGAAGAAGATATTGAAGCTGGGCCAGCTCTACCTGCGTTTTGGCTTGAGCAGTTTGAGCACGACGGGCAAAAATATCAAGGATAAGATTACTACGGTCTAGTATCTTAACCTCTAGTTCTTTCTCGATATTACGCAATTGAGAAGGTGAAAGCTCATCATCAAAAACTACAATATCAATTTCTTCTGACTTTACGTAAGCCTTTATTTCTTCGAGTTTACCGGTACCTACAAATGTAGCTCTGTCTGCTCTTAATAGTTTCTGTGTGAACCATTTCTCTGTAACACCTCCGGCAGTATCTACCAGAAATTCCAGTTCCTCCAGATATTCTTTCTCTTTTTCTTCTGACTCGTCTGGAGTTATTATTCCTACCAGAACTGCTCGCTCTGGCTTTATGGCTGTATCAAAAAATTTTTGTCTACCCATGTATATTTAAACAGTGATAAGGATAATAGGATTGATGTATTTTAAATTAATATTAACTGAGCTGCGCTACAAATTCTTTTATCGCTTTTCCTGGATCTTGCTCCTTCATAAAGTTCTCGCCAATCAAAAAACCGTTGAAGCCTGCTTTCCTTAAATCGTTGATTGTATTTGGATTACTAATACCACTTTCAGAGATTTTTAGAAAAGTATCAGGAATCTGATTAACCAGATTGTACGAATGATCTAATGAAACACTAAAATCTGCAAGATTTCGGTTATTAACACCTACAGCATCTAGTTCGTCGCAAAGACATGCATCTAGTTCTTCCTGATTATGCACTTCCATAAGTACGCTTAATCCCACACTCTTTGCAAGCCTTGCAAATCGGGTTACCTCTTCAGGAGTTAAGATAGCCGCAATCAGAAGGATAATATCAGCACCAATTGCTTTTGCTTCAAGTATCTGAAATTCATCTACAATAAATTCCTTACGAAGGATCGGAATTTGATTGACAGGGCGAGCTTTTAAGACATCGAAATTACTTCCTTTAAAAAAGTGAGGATCGGTAAGTATAGATAGGGCAGAGGCTCCTGCCTCGGCATAAGCTTGCGTAACATCCTCAACAAATACCTTATCATTAATGATCCCTTTTGAGGGAGATGCTCTTTTAAACTCGGATATAATGCCTGTCCTTTCAGGGTCTAAAATAAACTGGCGCATTGAGTAGCATTCTCGATGAAAAAGCTCACCTTCTTCCAACTTTACAATTGGTGTTAATGCCTTGGCTTCAGCAACTTCTTTGTGTTTCTGAATAACTATCTTATCTAGTATTGTATTTCCTTGTCCTTTGTAAATTGTTCTCATACCGAGTCCTTAGTCCCTTAGAAGGGCATACGGATTACCTTTTTGTTATTGATTAATATTTATAGGAAAGATCTTGCTAACAGCCCTTCTTTCTCCTATACAAGCCAAGGCGCTATTTAGTTGCGCTTTAGGGATGAGGAACTAACCAGTTCTCTATCATTTCTTTCCCATGTTCTGTTAACACCGATTCGGGATGAAACTGAACTCCTCTTACATCATATTCAATATGCCGCAGAGCCATGATCACCCCTTCAGCATCTTTTGCTGTGACTTTAACAGTTTCTGGCAGGCCTTCGCGACTAACAGCCCATGAATGATAACGACCGATCTTAAAAGATCCGGGGAGACCTTTAAATAAAGGTTCCTCTTCGTCTAGAATCTGCATATCGGTAGCTCTGCCATGAACCGGGTAGGATAGGTTATACAAGCTTCCTCCAAATACCTCTCCCATTGCCTGCATCCCAAGACAAACGCCGAGGATACTTTTAGTTGGCGCGTAGGTTCTGATAACCTCCTGCAATAATCCAGCTTCTGAAGGAATACCGGGACCTGGTGATAGAAGAATTTTATCAAATTGTTCTACCTCCTTAAGTTCAAATTTATCATTTCTCCAAACGGTCGGTTCATGGCCACACTCATGCAGTAAATGAACAAGATTGAACGTAAAGGAGTCGTAATTATCAACAACTAATATCTTCATCTTAATATTTTTAATTTATTTGGTTAATAAGGGAAGGCTTTTCCCTGTTTAACCAGTTAACCCAATTTTAGGCGGGCTTTTCCACCTGTGCTACGATAGAACCAGCTAGCTCTAAAGCCTTGCGCAAAGCACCTACTTTTGTATTAACCTCATTAAGTTCACTTTGAGGATCAGAATCTGCTACAATACCCGCCCCAGCCTGATAGTGAAGGACATTATTCCGGCTCATGAATGAACGAATCATAATTGCATGATTAAAATCGCCATTAAAGCCCATATAACCAATTGCTCCACTGTAAAATCCTCTTGGACCGTTTTCATATCGGTCTATTAAAGTCATAGCCATGTACTTTGGCGCTCCACTAAGAGTTCCTGCAGGGAAAGTATCGCCCACAACATAAAAAGGATGAGCTTTTTCCTGTAAGCTTCCAGTAACTTTTGAAACCAGATGGATCAAATGCGAGTAATATTGTACTTCTTTAAATGCCCTGACTTTAACATTATTACAATGTCTGCTGAGATCGTTACGAGCGAGATCTACCAGCATTACATGCTCGGCAACCTCCTTGGGATCGTTCTCTAGTTTTTTTGCCAACTCTGCATCTAATACATCATTTCCCGTACGGCGAAAAGTTCCGGCGATAGGATAGATGGAGGCCTCTCCGTTTTTAATAGTAAGCTGTGCTTCAGGAGAAGATCCAAAAAGCTTAAAATTTCCGTAATCAAAATAAAATAAGTAAGGCGATGGATTTATAGACCTTAAGGCTCGGTAAACATTAAACTCATCTCCCTGGAATGGTTTTGCAAACGCTCTGGAAGGAACTATCTGAAAAACGTCTCCTCTGAAGATATGTTGCTTCATTTTATTAACTACTTCAACGAAACCCTCATCACTGAAGTTTGATGTCTCGTCACCCGATGTCTCAAACGGATATTCTGGGAAATTCTTATTCTGAATTAAGTATTGAATTCTTTCTAACCCCGAAGGCTCTGCTTCTGAAGCCCTGGATTCGAAAAGGTACATCTCATTCTTAAAGTGGTCGATTGCAATAACATACCGGTACAGATGGTATTGTAACAAAGGTATATCACGCTCTCCCTTTCGTTCAGTTGTAAGCGTTATATCTTCAAAGAATTCAATAGTTTCATAAGCAAAATATCCGAACAAGCCACTTGAGATATATTTGAAGCTATCTTTTAAATTAGATTCAAAACTACTTCTAAAAGCGGTAACCTCTTCCTGAAGATTAATCCCCTCTGATGATTTTTCATTTTTCCTGCCATCTGGAAAGTAGGTTATTAAAGAATTCTTATCCAAAAGTATTCCCCCGATAGGGTCACAGCAAACGTAACTCATACTATTTTCACGGCTGTGATAGTCTGAACTTTCGAGTAATATGCTGTTAGGAAAAACATCTCTTAAACGCAGATATATAGCTACAGGGGTGGTGGTGTCTGCAAGAAGTTTTTTATAGGTAGTATTTAAAATATACTTCATTTTTGGTTGCATTGAGACTTAAGAGTTAAGATTATACTTAAGTCACTGTTATTACTAAATCTTATTCTTTTGGTTACAGTGTTTAATAGGGATAAATAAAAAACCCGACGTTGTTAGCGTCGGGTTGTTATATTTATTAAGATCTTTTACTTGATATCTCTATTAAACATACCTTATCCGGCGCAAATACTTTTTTGCCACCACCAGTTTTGAGTATGTAATGCGTTCATCATGAATACAAAAAAATGTAAAGATTTTTTAATTAGCAAATTTTTTGTCAAAGTCTTTATAATAAAGGACGATCTGAGGATACTAAAGGTCTCTAAGAAAACTAAGCCACAGTCATTCCGAATATTCCTCTGCCACTCATAGCCAACGCTGCAAGTACTACTATTACAGCTATGGTATAAAAAATAGCGATGGTACGATGTTTATCTACAGAGGCCAAAGCTCTTTTAGATTTTGAATAGCCTACTGTAATCAGTACGATCGCAATAATCATCATTGCCATGTGTTCAACTTTCCAGTAACGCAGGGAACTATTTTTCATTGCAGCTCCAAACTCTGCTGAATTAACTATAGGACTTATAAAATATAATATTAAGCCAACAACAAGCTGAAGGTGTGCTGAAATCAAAGCAAGAAGATTCAATACCTTGTTCCCTTTAGTATACTCCTTATTCCCAAACCAACCCGCAAACGCAAGCAGAATTGAAAGAACGCTTGCTATAATTACTGCGAAGCGGATGATAGAGTGTGTAGTTAAGAAAGCAGAATACATAGTTGTTTTTTAAAGTGTAATTTATGTTTTAAGTAACAAGTCGGCGATTATAATAACCCTTACAGGTTATTTCACCAGTTGTTTTCTGGCATCAAAGTAACGGATTGGAAAAGCAAAATTCAAATTAAAAAGATGAAGAAATTACCGGGTCATAATAGGTGATTATTATATTACAGAGCAATAATCTTTCTCAAGTGAAATTGGAAAAAGCCTTCCAACGAATCGGTTCTTTTGTCATTATTATTAAAGTTTAAAGGCTTTATAAGATAACCTGATACACCTAACTGTTCGGTGGTTTTTCGGTCTGCTTCATCTCCGGATGTTGTCATAACAAACACTTTCAAGTCCCTTAACTTCTCATCCTGTCTTAGCGCCTTCAAAAATTCAATACCATTCATTTTTGGCATATTTAAATCAAGCAAAATAATATCAGGAAGGGGTTTTTCACGCAGCTTACACTGCTGTAAAATTTCAAGAGCTTCTATTCCATTGTATGCTGTATCTAAATTATAGGAATGTTCCAACTTCCTTAAAGAGCGCTTCACACTGATCACGTCCAGCTCATCATCTTCAACCAGTAATATATTCCTTACTTCCATAAATATTAGTCTTTAGGCCAGGTGAAAATAAAGGCTGTTCCTTTACCTGGTTCCGATTCTACTTTTATTGTACTTTGTTTTTCTTCTATAATACGCTTAACGATAGCCAAACCAATTCCAGTACTTTCTTTATCATGTTTCTCCCGTAATGTTTGAAATATTTCAAAGATCTTCGAGTGATATTGCGGATCGATTCCTATACCATTGTCTATAACTTTAAACTGAAACGCATTCAACTTCTCTTCAGACTGTATCTCAATGGCAGGATTTTCTCCTTTACTGTATTTAACAGCGTTGCTAATAAGATTACTAAATACCTGTTCTAATCTGATCTTCTCTGTAAACAATACTGGCATCTTGTCAATGTTTAGTCGAAAGCTTTCGGGCACTAGCATTTCGGCTATACCTTGCAACATTATATTAACATCAACAACCTCCTTCACAGGCTTATCCCTGCTAATTCTTGCATAGTCCAGAAGACCGTGAATAAGATCTTCCATTCTATTAATGCGCTGAGGAATTATATTAAGATACTTCCTCATTTCGGAGGATATTTCTTCTCCAAGATCCTCCTCGATCCATTGTACTACATTATAAATACCTCTTATAGGGGCCTTTAAATCGTGCGAAACAACATAAGCAAATTGGTTAAGCTCTCTATTTCTCTTCTCAAGCTCGCTAATGTTCTTACTAAGCTCTGTTGACATGATATTCAGGGAATTTGAAAGGCTAGTTAATTCGTCATTTTTATTGTCCTTAACCAGAATAAACTGTCCTTTAGAAATACTTTCAGCTAAATTAACCATCTGTTTAATACGACGGGATATTAGCAGCACAATATAAATTCCACTCATAACTCCAACAGCAACAGTGAGCATCGAAAATATGAACGAAAAGGTTTTAGTTCGATCAATGGAAAGCAAAAGCTGATCACGACGGTTTTCCCTTACTTGATATTCAAGTCGATCAAAGCGTCGAAAGATACTGGCGATATTATCGTTAATCTTTTTTCCTACCTGCTTTCGAAGCTTGTTTTCGAAAAGGTACTGGTAGCGATTGGAAACCCTGCTTTCTTCCAGAGATTCCTTTTTTGCCTCAATGAGTGAGTTAGCATAATTTATCCATTCCTGATGCAATCTAGCTATAGAATCTAGTTTTCTTGACTGAACATCAGATTCCTTTATAAGTGCACGTTGTTCGTTAAAAAGTCTAGGAATAACTTTTAAACCGGAGAAATAGGGTTGTAAGAATTCTTGCTCATCTGTAAGTAAGTATCCTCTAAATCCGCTCTGCATTTCGATTATACTCTTATGCAAGCGACTTGAATTCCTGATTACAGCTTCTGAACGCGTAAGAAATACAATGTTTTGATTAACCTTATCAGATAGTAAATTATTAACATAAGAATCTACCAGTGAAAGAACGATCACTACCGAGAACCCTAAAAATATAAGTGTTGATAATCTCAAAAATAGGATTATTAATAAGGTTGATTAGAATTAACTTAGGCTGTAGCCATATTTGCGTCCTCATTAAATACAGGCATTGTAAACGTAAAACAAGTGCCTTTGCCCAGTTCACTATCAACACTGATCGTCCCTCCATGTTGGGTGACAAAGTCCTTAACCAATAATAATCCTAAACCTGTTCCCTGCTCATTATTGGTACCGCTAATTGAGGGAGCTACTTGTTGAAAAAGTCTTGTTCTCATCTCATCATTCATTCCCACTCCACTATCTTTAACGCATATTTCCACCATTCTTTCATTTGCTTTTGCACTAACCTGTACTAAACCACCCTCAGGTGTAAATTTAATAGCATTAGTTATAAGGTTTTGCAAGATGGATCGAAGCATTAAGGCATCTGCATTTACAAAAATATTTTCTTTAATGGCGTTCTCGAGTCGGATGGATTTCTGTACGGCATTATTTCGCAGGACATCTATCGATTCTTTTGCTCCCTTAACTAATTGGAGCCTGGAAGGATTGAAATTTGTTTTCTCCCGTTGAGTTTTAGCCCATTCAACCAGCTCATTCAACTGATTAAGTATTTTCTTTGAAGTACGATGAATTACCTGAGAAAAGTTCTTTACCTCTGATGGACCTAATTTTTCTATATCTCTTGAAAGCTTCTCAGATGAGGCTAATAAAGCTGTAAAAGGGTTCCTCAAATCATGAGAGATCACTGAAAGTATCTTGTCTTTTGCCAGATTGAGATCTTTTAATTCCTTATTAAGGTTTTCCAACTCAATCGTCCTCTCTTTCACCCGGTCCTCTAGATCGAGGTTCAATTTCTTTAGATTCTCATTGGATTCCCTTAGCTCTTCCTGTGCTTTCTTGAGAAGCTGATTCTTCTGATTGAGTTCAGCGAATACAGCAACCTTAGAACGGAGCATCTGGGGATTAAAAGGCTTTCGAATATAGTCAACCGCTCCTGCTTTATATCCCTTGAAAATATTAGTCTCTTCGTAATCCTGACCAGTGATAAAAATAATAGGTATATGCTTAAGCTTTTCCCGTTGATAGATCAATTCTGCGGTTTCGTAGCCGTCCATAATTGGCATTTTTACATCCAATAAGATCAACGAAAAATCGTCTTCCTTCAATAGGATTTTAAGCGCATCCATCCCAGAGGTTGCTTTTGAAAAGGCGTATCCTTCCTTCTCAAGCACGATTTCCATAGACATTAGGTTGTCTTCACGGTCATCTACCAATAAAATCTTAATTGTATCTGAAGCCAATTCGCGTGCGTGTTTGCTATTATTGTTAAAAAACCTATGAGGTTAATCCTCATAGGTAATATTTATCGGTGACCTGTATGACAAAATACTATCCTACAGGTTTAAACAAGTTTCATTTTTTATCAATGGAGAATAAACAACCCTTCAGAAAATTTAGATTCTATAAGGTTGCTTATCGATCTATTGATATAACCAAACCTTCATCAAAGATAACAACTGATCTGTCTTAACAGGCTTAGTAATGTAATCAGAGGCTCCGGACGCAATACATTTCTGCCTGTCGCCAATCATTGCTTTGGCAGTTACGGCAATAATAGGCAATTGCTTATTCTTTGGCTCCTTACGAATCCATTGAATTGTTTCATAACCATCCATTTCAGGCATCATAATATCCATTAATACTATGTCAATATCTTTATTGTCATTTAGTATCTCAAGAGCTTCACGACCACTTTCAGCAGTTATCACCTGCAGTTGAGAACGCTCAAATGCAGCTGTTAGTGCAAACAGGTTACGCACATCATCATCTACTACAAGAACTTTTTTATTATCAAGTATATCCTTATCGCCTTTAACCTCATTCAAAAGCTTAACCTTATCTTCAGGTAGGCCTTTTATGTCCAGGTGAAGCATTCGGGAAACTTCATTCAATAATTGTTTTTCTGTTCCTTGTGACTTCACAATCATTTTATGTGCTACGCGCTTTAAGTGAATCAATTGGTCAGAAGATACTTCTTTCTCGGAATAAAGAATGATTGAAGTTTGGAACTGTCGGTTAATGTTGAGATGGTTTGCGATCTGATCCGCATCAGGCTTATTGTAATCTAAAACAATACAATCAAACTGATCTTCCTTTAATTGTTCCAAGCCAGCTTTCATACTTTCTACTGTCGCAACCTGTGTATTTTCGCTTTCCAACAATTGAGAGATGCGCTGAAGCTCTTCTTTATCATCTTCGATAAGCAATACTTTCTTCGTTTTACGCTCACTAAAGTTGAGGATACCTGAAAGAAGTTCATCTAAGGATTTATTGGATAAAGGTTTCAGGTGGAAACTTTTTGCCCCATATTTTAAAGCAAGAGCTCTGTTATCTTCTCCAGAAATTAAATGAACAGGAATATGCCGCAAATTATAGTCGTTCTTAAGCAGTTTAAGAATTTTCCATCCATTAGACTCCGGCAAATTGACATCGAGCGTTATCGCAATTGGATTATAGTTCTGGATTGCATCAAAGATCTCAATATAATTAACAGCTACGACAGCCTTCAAACCGAAATCGTGAGCTTTGTCAAGCATGATCTTAGTGAAGCGAATGTCATCCTCAATTACTAGGATTACTTTATCGCCAGGATGAATATTATGTTTATCATCATCAACAATCGACTCTGTTACTTCTGGAGTCGTTTTGTTCACTGCAGGATAGGTACTAGCTGCTGCTGCTGCATAATCACCTATCTGTTTTGTTCCTTCTTTATACTTTAATGGCAGGAAGAGCGTAAATGCACTGCCTTTTCCAAGCTCGCTTTCCACAGTAATAGTACCTCCAAGGAGCTCCGCAAAACCTTTCGAGATAGAAAGACCAAGACCAGTACCTCCGTACTTACGGCTGGTAGAACCTTCTGCCTGCTGGAATGCTTCGAAGATAATTCCCTGCGTTTTCTTAGATATACCAATACCTGTATCCTCAATAGAGAAGGCAATCACATGATCTACTCCAGTTAACGGATTTCGTAAAGATGCACTTGGTCTCTGTATACTTAATTTAACACTTCCTTTTTCAGTGAATTTAAAGGCATTGGATAATAGGTTTTTCAGGATCTGATTAAGACGTTGAATATCCGTCTCCATAATTTCCGGAAGATCTTCTTCAATGTGAATATCGAAGTTAAGATTCTTAGTTTCTGAAATTGGTTTGAAGGTAGTTTCTACAAACGAAGCAATTTCACGGAAGCTTACAGGCATAATGTCAGCCGAGATAACCCCTGACTCGATCTTAGAAAGGTCAAGGATATCATTGATCAGCTGGATCAGGTCGTATCCACAAGAGTGGATAGTCTTAGCGTACCTGATCTGTTTTTCGGTTAAGTTCCCTTCGTGGTTTTCAAACAATTGCTGCGCAAGGATGAGTAAGCTGTTGAGCGGCGTTCTCAACTCGTGCGACATGTTTGCAAGGAATTCGGATTTATATTTGGAGGTTAGCGTGAGCTGCTCGGCTTTTTCTTCTAATGATCTTCTTGCTTCTTCGACCTCTTTGTTGATCTGCTCCACCTCTTCCTTTTGTTTCTCAAGAAGTTGTGCTTTATCGTGAAGTTCGTCGTTAGCACGTCTCAACTCTTCCTGCTGTGCTTTCAGCTCATTTGCAAGGGACTGAGATTGGGCAAGGAGTTCCTCTGTACGTGTATTCGTCTCAATGTTATTCAGTACGATACCAATAGACTCAGTTAACTGGTCGAGGAAGTCTAAGTGGGTTGGACTAAATGTTTCGAATGACGCTAGTTCAATTACTGCTTTGATATTGTTTTCGAACAATACCGGAAGGATAACCAGGGCAGAAGGTGTTGCACTTCCAATGCCTGAATTGATCTGCAGATAGTCTCCCGGCACATTCGTTAATAAGATCCTTTCTTTATCTAAAGCACATTGACCAACGAGCCCTTCATTAATAGAGAATGATTCGCTTAGTGTACGTTTATTATCATGCGCATAAGCAGCAAACATTTTGAGCATGGCATCTGAAGCTTCCGGCTGTTCTAAAATGTAGAATGCTCCGTAGCGGGCATTTACCAGTTCAGCAAGTTCAGATAGTACTTTATTTGCTACTGCGTTCCGGTCACGCTGCCCTTGAAGCATCTGCGTGAACTTCGCTAAGTTGGATTTCAGCCAGTCTTGCTCATGGTTCCTCAAGGTTGTTCCTTTAAGATTGGCAATCATCTGGTTAATGGTATCTTTTAATGCTTCCAGCTCTCCTTTTGCTTCTACACGGATTGTCCGGGTTAAGTCACCCTTTGTTACTGCAGATGCTACCTCAGAGATTGAACGCACCTGAACAGTTAAGTTTTGTGCCAGCTGGTTTACGTTTTCTGTTAAGTCTTTCCAGGTTCCTGATGCTCCCGGTACACTCGCCTGACCACCTAATCGACCTTCCACACCCACCTCACGGGCCACCGTTGTTACCTGATCGGCAAATACGGCTAGTGTATCAATCATCTCATTGATAGCGTCGGTCAGCTGTGCTACCTCACCCATCGCGTTGATGGATAGACGTTGTTTCAGGTTACCTTTCGCTACCGATGTTGCCACCTTCGCAATACCACGAATCTGTACCGTTAAGTTGGAAGCCATTTGGTTCACCGAGTCCGTTAAGTCTTTCCACGTACCGGCAACCCCTTTTACGTGTGCCTGACCACCCAGTTTACCTTCCGTACCTACCTCACGAGCTACACGTGTTACCTCAGATGCAAAGGAGTTCAGCTGATCCACCATCGTATTGATAGTATTCTTTAGCTCCAATACCTCACCTTTCGCATCAATGATTACCGTTTTACTTAAGTCTCCGGATGCTACCGCTTTTGTTACCTCAGCAATGTTACGTACCTGGGATGTTAAGTTGGACGACATCTGGTTTACAGAGTCCGTTAAGTCTTTCCAGGTACCTGCTACCCCAGGCACGAATGCCTGACCTCCCAAGTTACCGTCGGTACCCACCTCCCGGGCCACACGTGTTACCTCGGATGCGAAACCACGGAGCTGATCCACCATCGTATTGATAGTTTCTTTAAGCTGAAGGATCTCGCCTCGTACGTCAACTGTAATTTTTTTGGACAAGTCGCCATTCGCTACCGCGATGGATACATCCGCAATGTTACGAAGCTGTGCAGTAAGGTTACCCGCCATTTTATTTACGGAGTCCGTTAAGTCTTTCCACGTTCCATCTACCCCCGGTACGTTGGCCTGACCTCCCAGCTGGCCTTCTGAACCTACCTCACGGGCCACACGAGTTACCTCGGATGCGAAACCACGGAGCTGATCCACCATTGTATTGATTGTATTTTTAAGCTCAAGGAGCTCTCCTTTTGCATTTACTGTAATTTTGCGGGAAAGGTCACCTTTTGCCACCGCTGTAGTTACCTCGGCAATGTTACGTACCTGCGACGTTAAGTTATCGGCCATTTTATTTACGGAGTCTGTTAAGTCTTTCCAGGTACCACCTACACCCGGTACGTTTGCCTGACCACCCAGTTTACCTTCAGAACCTACCTCACGTGCCACACGAGTTACCTCAGAACCAAAGGAGTTCAACTGATCCACCATCGTATTAATGGTCACTTTCAGCTCGAGCATTTCCCCTTTTACGTCTACCGTAATCTTCTTGGAAAGGTCACCCTTTGCTACCGCTGTTGTTACCTCGGCAATATTCCGCACCTGACCTGTCAGGTTACCAGCCATCTGGTTTACGGAGTCTGTTAAGTCTTTCCAGGTTCCTCCGACACCCGGTACGTTTGCTTGTCCACCCAACTTTCCTTCTGTACCTACCTCTCTCGCCACACGAGTTACCTCGGAAGAGAAGGAGTTCAGCTGATCCACCATCGTGTTGATCGTATTTTTTAGCTCTAAGAGCTCACCTTTTGCATCTACTGTGATTTTACGGGAAAGATCTCCTTTCGCTACCGCCGTGGTTACATCCGCAATATTACGTACCTGGTCGGTAAGGTTAGATCCCATCTGGTTTACGGAGTCTGTCAGATCCTTCCAAACCCCGCCGACACCTTTTACTTTCGCCTGACCTCCCAGTTTTCCCTCTGTACCTACCTCAAGTGCCACACGCGTTACTTCTGATGCGAAGGAGTTCAGCTGATCCACCATGGTATTAATGGTTTTCTTCAGCTCCAACATTTCCCCTTTTACGTCCACGGTGATCTTCTTGGATAAGTCACCATTAGCAACCGCTGTAGTTACACCTGCAATGTTACGAACCTGAGATGTAAGGTTACCAGCCATACGGTTTACTGAGTCTGTTAAGTCTTTCCAGGTTCCCGCAACTCCCGGTACTTTCGCTTGTCCACCCAACTTACCTTCCGTACCTACCTCGAGCGCCACACGTGTTACCTCCGACGAAAAGGAGTTCAGCTGATCCACCATCGTATTGATCGTGTTCTTAAGCTCAAGAATTTCTCCTTTTGCCTCTACTGTAATCTTACGGGTAAGGTCACCTTTCGCTACTGCTGTTGTTACAGCAGCAATATTACGCACTTGAGCAGTAAGGTTACCAGCCATAAGATTCACGGAGTCTGTCAACTCCGCCCATACACCTGCAACGCCTTTAATTTTTGCCTGTTCCCCCAACTTACCTTCAGCTCCTACCTGACGTGCAACTCGTGTTACCTCCATAGTAAAAAGTCGAAGCTGCTCGAGCATTTGATTAGATTCTTTTGCTATACGGAGGAACTCACCCTTTAATGGCTGACCATTTATTTCTAAAGGAATTTGTCTTGAAAGGTTACCATTTGCCACTGAATTAATCATGCCAGCTATTTCAAGGGTAGGATAGGTAAGGTCAGTTATTAAGCCATTTAAAGACTTAACACCGACAGCCCACTGACCGCGTGCATCAGGCATTTCAACCCGTTTCGATAAATTGCCTTTCTTACCAATAATCTTCTCAGCTGTACAGATCTCTGTTACAAACTGTTCACTCATGTCAATAATGTCATTCAGGACTTCACATATCCTCCCACTTATCCCTGCTTGTTTTACTGGCATACGAACATCAAGCTTCCCGTTTTTAACCTGAGAAAGAACGTTTAAAAGCTCTTTAAGGTCAAGAGAGTCTTCTTTAACTCCATTTTTCTTAGGAATGCTGTTTAGTTCCCCTTCTAATAAGATTTCCTGTTCCATATAATAAATAATACGAGTCGTAGTTTTTGAGCAGATATCCAACGTGTAATTAGTTGAACAACTGTGTTTATGTATTCTTATATCAATTGTTTAATACAAACGACAGACAACGCGTCTATCTTGTACATCATACTTTAGGCTTAGAACATCCCGCTTAAACTCATGCGGGCTAATTTTAGTGGTAAGAGTAAAAATTCCTCATGTAGTCGCTTTTAATGTTGAACACAAAACTTCTCTAAGACTTCCCCTTCTTTCATAAAATCACCATTAGTGCCACTCTTCCGTGACTAGAAAACAGTAACCATTTCGTCTTTAAATTGTTTTTAAATAAGTAATTATTATAAGTGACATCTAAAATTCGAGTAGAAATACAATATGAAATAGTAAAAATACTTAAAACATCAAGTATTTATACCCGTTAGAATTCAAGCAAACTATTCAAGGAGGTTTATAAAAATGGAATTCAACGTAAAACTAGATAATAAAGAGTACCGCATACAACCAGTGGGAAATGGTAAGGTAACTTTTAAAGTGACTGATAGTAATGGTAGTTATAACATTAAATTAGATTCAGGAGGAGAGTGGATTTGCGACTGTTACCAATATGGAAAATATCCTATACCAGTGGAGGAAATAGGTAAAGAAATAGAAAAGCATTTTGAATAATTAATATGGAAATCGATTGTCTATTAACAAAAAAATAGACACTCCAATGTTTTATTTATTTTTTATTAAAACTGATACTCTTTTTTAATAAAAATTTGCGAACATCATAATTGTTGTTATTTTTGAGCCGCTCAACTAACCAAATATGATCTTAAAGCCCTTGCCGACCGGTGAGGGCTTTTTGCTTTAAAAGACTTCGGAATGTTAAAGATTGTTAAAAGGGCTTTTTTAAAAGCTCTTGTTTTTATCTTTATAGCGGTTTATAATTGGTTAGTTAAAGGTCTTCATTCTCCCCGTTTGAAGACCTTTTTTTATGAATTCATTATTAGTAGTCATTGGCCCTGAATACATCTGGCTTAGTTGGTCAGAGTCAGTAAGATCCACGCTAGCAGTGACGCAGGAAGAAAGTTTTCGGAGTACTCAAGTGATCGTGTAATAACAATAACTAAATTCTAGGACATAAAAAAAGCGGCACTGATGAGTAACCGCTTGTTTTCGTTTATTTGGATTTAATTATAATGCTTCTTCTTCTTTAACTCCGGCAATTGCCTCGTCCACTAAAATACGGCCGCAATGTTCACACACAATTACTTTTTTGTGCTGACGGATATCCAACTGACGCTGCGGTGGAATTTGATTGAAACATCCGGAGCAAGAATCACGCTGAATTGTTACAACAGCTAATCCATTCTTCGCATTATTGCGAAGACGGTTATAAGCAACAAGCAAACGCTCTTCAATATCACTTTCAGCTTCTTTGGCCTTCGAACTTAAATCGTCTTCTTCTTTTTGAGTTTCAGACGTGATGTTATTCAACTCTGCTTTTTTAGCATCAAGATCTTTCTTTCTTTCTTCAAGATCTGCTAATGCTTTGTCGTATACCTGAGTTTTGTTAGTTATCTCGAAACCATGCTCCTTGATCTTCTTCTCACAGACCTGAATTTCCAGGCCCTGAATTTCAATTTCTTTAGAGATGGCATCGTATTCACGATTGTTTTTTACATCGTTAAGTTGTGTTTCGTATTTTTTAACGGCAGCCTGCGCATCACGAATCATGTTTTTACGTGTTACGATCGAATCTTCAAGATCGTCAAGCTCTGCTTTTATTTTATTTATACGGGTTTCAAGACCTGCAACTTCGTCTTCCAAATCAGATACTTCCATTGGAAGTTCTCCGCGAACTTGTCTTATCTTGTCAATTTTTGTATGGATGTTTTGAAGCTCGAACAGAGCTTTCAATTTTTGCTCGACAGTTTGTTCCATTAAATTAGATAATTTATGGGGTTTGTATTTACTTCTGTTAAATGGAGTGCAAAGTTAGAAAATTTTTTCTGAATAATTTCAAACAATAATTCCTGTGTAAACTGCTCACTTTCAAAATGTCCCACATCTGCAATTACAATTTTACTTTCTGCATCGAAGAACTCGTGATATTTGTAATCCGCCGTTATAAACACGTCAGCTCCTTCAGAAATAGCTTTGTTAAGTAAAAAACTGCCTGATCCTCCGCATACAGCTACCTTTTTTACTCTTCTACCAAGTAGGGCTGTATGTCTGATAACTTTCGTTTTAAGATTTTCTTTAACATGCTTTAGAAATGCCAGTTCATCCATATCTTCTTCTAACACTCCTATCATTCCCGCACCAATATCCTGGTACGAATTAGCCAAAGGATATATATCATAGGCAACCTCTTCATAGGGATGAGCACGGAATAGTGCGGAGAGGACTGGTTTTTCAAATACCTCGGGAAAAATGGTTTCAAGTTTGACCTCAGGCTCATGATGTTGGATCCCTTTATCGCCCACAAAAGCATTTGTATTTTCTCCAGCTTTAAACGTTCCAAAACCTTCTGAATTGAAGCTGCATTCTGAATAGTTTCCTATGTTTCCTGCACCTGCCTGGAACAGGGCCTCACGTACTCTATCAGCCTCTTTTAGAGGACAGAATGTTACCAGCTTCTTTAATATTCCTTTTTTAGGTGATAGGATCGTTGTTTTCGATAAACCTAGTTTAGAACATATCTTAGCATTAACACCACCAGAAATATGGTCCAGATTTGTATGAATAGCGTAAATAGCAATATTATTACGAATTGCCTTGATAACTACCCTTTCTATGTACGTTCTATTATTAAACTTCTTTAAACCTTTAAAGACGATAGGATGGTGCGAGATGATAAGATTACATCCCTTATTAATTGCATCATCTACTACAGCCTCTGTACAATCTAAAGATATTAAAGCTGCTGTTATATCTGTTTCCGGGTCTCCAACAATTAGCCCTGAATTATCATATTCTTCCTGATAACCAAGAGGAGCGAGGCTTTCAAGGTAGGAGGTAAGTTCAAGTAACTTCATTATTCTTCGTCTCTGTTCTTATCCTCAACACCATAGTTTTCCTGGTCATCATTCTCCAATATTTTTTTATACCAGGTAACTTTAGACCAGTATTGAACCATAAAAAAGATCTGACTGAATCCTATAACGGCCACCACAGGCGCGTAAGAAGATGGAACCTTCATACCATTAATTTCTAACCCGAGAATGATGAAAGAAATAAGTCCCAGTGCAGCATATAAAAGTCCGGGAGTTAGTGCTGGATTAGCTTCTTCTTCAAAGTTACGGCTCTTTAATTCATTAGCTATCGATCTAGACATACCTATTACCACAAAAAAGCTAAGTATACTTTCCAGTATGATAAGCGACCAAACTAACCAAGGTTGAACGGTCCGGTTTTCAGGCTCAATTAATTCAAGTGTTCTTACCTGAGTACGACAGAAAAGAACCATAATTACCAACTTGATAAGGGTGGCAATTAAAAAAGGAGTTAAAGCCTGAGGATTATTAATATATTCCATAATCCGCAAATGTAATAATTAGTTAAACCACCTGAACAAGCGGATTATAAGATTAATAAAAAGAGAAATAAGCAACAGAATTCATCAACAAATATCGCTAACCTACAAATTATGTTGCTTATTCATTAAAAGCAAAGAAATAACAAGAGTAGATAAAATGCCTATAACACCAGCTGCTCCAACTCTTCCCATATAATCCATTTGTAAATCCTGTGCTACATATGAAATATAAACCGCTGCAAAAAAGCAAGCTATCAACCCCCCAAAAACCATTATTTTAAAGCCTTCGAAGATTCCTTCGAAGAACTCCATCCGTCCTCCGTTTATGCGGTTCCTGAAATTCTTAATCCCTAAATATAAACCTGTAACAGGAATGATAATCGACAAGTATTCTAACCAGCTAGCCTTATCGGCACTTGGGTAAGAGTTTTCATACACACCCGCCAGATGCAGAATAAAGATCCAAACACCACTGATTACCCCAATAATAGAACCATATTTAAATGCGTTTTTCATAACAACAAATTTTAAATCATCATTGGTCGATAAATTTCTAACAGATGAGTTAAGGAATTTGTTCCTTTTATCTTCCGTACAGATATAACAATTTACATTTGATTTAATTTAATGAAGTTAAATGATGTAAAACAAAAGCAGCTGGAGAGTATTTTCATAATAGCTTAACCACAGCTTGTATATTTGTTTCAGAATTTTGTATTGTGAACGTAAGGGATATTTTAGATCTATATAAAAATGACCGAAAGGTCGAAAGCCTTGCTTCTGCTCTTAACGCAAGCAAAGGCCCCCGGGTACATGTAAAAGGTTTAGTTGGATCAAGTGATGCAGTAGTAGCTTCTACCTTCTACTTCCTTCAGCATAGTCACATGGTATTTGTACTTCCCGACAGGGAAGAGGCAGCCTATTTTCTTAGCGACCTGGAAAATCTGATGGATAAAGAAATACTTCTTTTCCCTTCTTCATATAGGAAACCTTTTGATTTCACTCAGCCTGATCCGGGTAATGTGTTACAAAGAGCAGAGGTGCTTAATGAGTTGATCCATGCTACAGAATTTGGAAAGCTTATCGTTACTTACCCTGAAGCCATTGCAGAAAGGGTAATTAACAGAGATTCTCTTGAAAAAAACACGCTGGAGATTTCGACCGGAAATAAGTTAAATATTGATTTTATAAATGAATTTTTAATTGAATACGACTTCGAAAGAGTTGACTTTGTTTACGAACCCGGACAATTTTCAATACGGGGAGGAATTGTGGATATTTTTTCTTTCTCTCATGATCACCCTTACAGAATTGAATTTTTTGGCGATCATATTGAAAGTATCAGGACATTCAATGTAGAAGAGCAATTAAGTATTGAAACTGTTAGAAGTATTACAATAGTGCCTAACGTTCAATCTAAATTTTTAACTGAACATAATATCTCCTTGCTGGAATACATTGATAAGGACACTTCCATCTGGTTTAAAGATGTTCAATTTACCCTTGATATTCTGCAAGACGGCTACAAGAAAGCAAACGAGCTCTGGAAAGCTCTCTCTGCCTCAGACAAGCAGCAGAACCCAGAATGGATCGATCCAAAGTTCAATTTCACGGACGAGAAGTTACTGGCAGATCAATTAAGAGATTTTGCCATAGTAGAATTTGGCAAACAGTTTTTCTATCAGGCTACAGAAATTATACAATTTGAAATTAAGCCTCAACCCTCTTTCAACAAAGATTTTAACCTACTGATACACAATATTAAACAAAACGAATCTGAAAAAATAAGCAACTTCATATTCACTGATTCAGTGAAACAGGCAGAACGCTTGTACACTATTTTTGATGATATTGACAAGACTGTAAAGTTTACTCCGATTCACTTATCCCTTCGTGAAGGTTTTCTTGATTATGAGCAAAAGATAGCCTGTTATACTGATCATCAGATATTTGATCGTTACTATAAATATAAGCTCAAGAAAGGTTATTCACGCTCTCAGTCTATTACCCTAAAGGAATTGAGGGAATTAAAGCCAGGTGATTACATCACCCATATAGATCATGGTATCGGAAAGTATGCAGGACTCGAAAAAGTAGAGGTCAACGGTAAAACCCAGGAGATGATTCGCTTGATATATGCGGATAACGACCTGCTTTACGTGAATATTAATTCATTGAACAGGATCTCTAAATATTCAGGAAAGGAAGGGACTATTCCCCGAATGAATAAACTTGGAACTGATACATGGGAAAAGCTTAAAAAAACAACTAAAAAAAAAGTTAAAGACATAGCAAGGGATCTGATCAAGCTTTATGCTGTTCGAAAGGCCCAAACTGGTAATGCCTTTCATCCTGATACCTATTTGCAGGCCGAGCTAGAGGCTTCATTTATTTACGAAGACACACCAGATCAGGAAAAGGCTACAGCGGATGTGAAAAAAGATATGGAATCGCCTCACCCCATGGACCGTCTTGTTTGCGGAGACGTGGGTTTTGGGAAAACAGAAATCGCAGTTCGTGCAGCATTTAAGGCAGTTGCTGATAGTAAGCAAGTTGCTATCCTGGTTCCAACTACAATCCTTGCCCTACAACACTTCAAAACATTCAATTCTCGTTTAAAAGATTTCCCTTGCAATATCGATTATGTTAATCGTTTTAAAACAAGCAAACAGATTAAGGAAACGCTTCAGAAATTAGCTGACGGAAAAATTGATATTATCATAGGTACTCATAGAATTGTAAGCAAAGATGTTAAATTTAAAGATCTGGGTCTGCTTATTATTGATGAAGAGCAAAAGTTTGGAGTTAGTGTGAAGGAGAAACTTAAACAGTTCCGTGCTAATGTCGATACCTTAACTTTGACAGCAACACCTATTCCAAGAACATTACATTTTTCATTAATGGGAGCAAGAGATTTGTCTATCATCTCAACTCCTCCCCCTAATCGTCAGCCCGTGGTAACGGAACTGCATGTATTTAATGAGAAGCTTATTAAAGAGTCTGTTGAGTTTGAACTTGCTAGAAATGGACAAATATTTTTCATTCATAACCGCGTTCAGGATCTTGCTCAACTAGGAGGATTAATTAAGAAGCTTGTTCCAAAGGCTCGGGTTGGAATCGCCCATGGGCAATTAGAGGGAGATGAATTAGAAGATGTAATGCTTAAGTTTATCAATGCGGAATATGATGTGCTGGTTGCAACTACAATTATTGAGGCAGGACTTGACATTCCAAATGCAAATACTATCCTGATAAATCATGCACACATGTTTGGTTTGAGTGATTTGCACCAAATGCGGGGAAGGGTAGGAAGATCAAATAAAAAAGCGTTTTGCTATCTTCTGAGTCCTCCAATATCAACCCTTACTCCTGAAGCCAGAAAACGTTTAAGTGCGATTGAGGAGTTCTCTGACCTGGGAAGTGGTTTTAACGTTGCGATGCGGGACCTGGATATACGCGGAAGTGGAAATTTATTAGGTGCAGAACAAAGCGGATTTATAGCAGAAATAGGGTTTGAAATGTATCATAAAATTCTGGACGAGGCAATACAGGAACTAAAAGATGATGAGTTCAAGGATTTGTTTAAAGACGAAAAGCCTCGCCCAATTGTGTCTTTTACTCAAATCGACACTGATTTGGAAGTTTTGATCCCGGATAGTTATGTTACTAATATTACGGAACGTTATAACCTTTATACCGATATTTCAAAGCTTGAAGATGAAGAGCAACTGGATAAATTTGCCCAGCAATTACAAGACAGATTTGGACCTCTTCCAAAACAGGTACGTGAACTTTTAAATACCTTAAAACTTCAATGGCTTTCTAAGGCAATCGGATTTGAGAAAGTTACCTTCAAAAAGAACTCTTTGAAAGGATATTTCGTTTCTGACCAACAGTCTTCATACTTTGAGAGTGAAGCTTTTGGAAGAGTGCTTCAGTTTGTAAAAGAACATCCAAGAAGATGTAATTTAAAAGAAGTAAAATCAACTTTACGAATAGCTTTCGAAGATATCAGAAGTCTGGATGAAGCTATTTCTATACTTGAAGAACTTTCAGGAGGAGTAATGGTATAAATAAATGGGTTAAGTATATCTTAACCCATTTATTATTTAGATTATTGACCTGTTTGAAATGTTATAGGCAGGTTGGCGTTAGTTCTAACCGTACTTCCTTTTAGCACTCCGGGCTTCCATTTCGGGGAGTTACGAACTAGTCTTACAGCTTCTTCATCACATCCACCGCCAATTCCCTTAGTAACTTTTATATCACTTAGAGAACCATCCTTTTCCACTACGAAAGCTACAATTACTTTACCCTGTATATTGGCCTGACGAGCAGTAACGGGATATTTGATGTTGGACGATACATATTTTATCAACTCTTTCTGCCCCCCATTGAATTCAGGTTGAACGTCTACCTCATTGGTATTAAATACTTTATTCTCATTATTCACAGCAGCGGGAGGTTCTGTAATAGCTCCCTGTTGAGGACTTACAGCGCCCACGGGAGCCAAATCCATACTATCAGGTTGGATAGGATGAACTTCTTCGTTCTTAACATCAACATCTCTTAAAGAAACAATCTTACCATCCGCATCAATCACAAATTCATATTGAACGTGGGCAGAGTAAAGATCACGGGTTGACGGCCTGAAATAGTTTTCCTTAACCCAGTGGGTGGTTACTATCCTATCTCCCTGGCGTTCGAACTTTAAAGAGGATACGATCCATATCCTTTTCAAGTTCTCCATATCCTTGCGACGCTGCCAATACAGATCTTTGAGCCTGCTGTAGGTTAAGTTATGGTAGTTATAAAAAGTTTCAGTTATACTGGCGAAGTAGCTTGGAGGATCAAAATAACCTCGTTTCTCATCATAATAATATGCTTCGATGAATTTAACAAGTGAGGACCTTACTTCCTCGTCACTCATTGAAGAACTCTCGTCAAGGATACTTGAATCTCCGTCTTCTTTTACATCTTCCGTTTTATTAGCTTCTTCCTTTCCCCTGAATAGCTTTAACGGCTCGTCGACAAAAAAAGTCAGATAACCCATTATCAAAATAATGACACCTAAAATAACGCCCATATATAGTAGGGACCGGTCTTTTTGAATCAATGATTGCTCTTCTATTTGCTCTTCAGTTTTTTCCGGAGTATTGGTCATTATTTAATCAAAAAGAAAGGGTAAAATATAAATATACAAAAACAAGAGGTGCTGCAAATAATAATCCGTCGAAACGGTCTAGTAAACCACCATGACCGGGAAGAATAGAACCTGAATCTTTCTTTCCAACACTGCGTTTAAGCATTGATTCAACCAGGTCGCCAAAAGTTCCGCCAACCACAATTAGTAGTGACATTATAGCCCAGTGAATTGTAGGTATTTCAATATACTGAGTACTTAAAATAAACGCAACTAATAAACTGGTGAAAAGCCCACCAAAAAAACCTTCCCAGGACTTCTTAGGCGAATGCCTTTCAAATAATTTACTCTTGCCAAGTTTAACTCCAAATAGATAAGCACCTGTATCGCTAGCCCATAGCAATAGCATGAAACCTAGTGGAAGATGAAAGTTATAAGTTCCATCTAAAAATGCTAATGCTGAAAAAAAAGCAAAAGGCATTATTAGATAAGTTACTCCAAAATAAGTATAGGCAAGGTTATGAAATGGCCTTTCTGATTTTTTATAAAGTTCTGCTATACAGGTTATAATAGCAATCGGAGCACTTATGAGGATATACCCTAATCCCTCACGTGTAAGTAAGTAAACAAGAACAGGAATAAATGTAGCAGCTGCTAAAATTATTCCCAAAAACCTCTGAGGTTTTACATCATCAGATTGCACCAGACCATAGAACTCATTAACACATAATAAGCTCAATACCAGAAAAAAAAGGACAAAAGTTTTTTCTCCGGTTAATACAGATGCCAGCATCACTAATACAAAGAAGAATCCTGTTATAGCCCTTGTCTTCATAGTTCGTTTTTAATAATTATTTCTAAAGCCTCCTGGAAATTGTTCGGATGAACGTAAATCTCCACCTCTCCAATTTTATATGGAAAGCCTTGTTTGTCTAATAACACTGCTTCGATTTCATGTTCAACCAATATTTGTCTTACTAATTCTGATTTATAAAAATCATTCGAAGTATAAATCTTTATCCAATCATTCCTCATCTAATATATATTTCTGTCAAAGCCAGATTTTTCAATAAAAGGATTTTTCAAACCTTTTTAAACATCGGTGCCGGTTTGATTGCCAATCGATTTTTTTTCAAGCTGACTTTTAAAAAGAGCTAGTAATCCTACCCCTACAATAAAACTTAAGATAGCGACGTATAGGGGATAACTATTTTGCTCATCTATTTTATCTAAAGACTCCCCGTTTTTTTGCAAAATGAAGGCCCCGATTACGGCAGTACCGTTATTAATAGAATGTGCAATCATGGGAATTACCAAATTTTTACCCCAATGAAAAAGGTAACCAAACAAGGCGCCTAATAACATTCTAGGAATGAACCCGTAAAATTGAACATGAATAGCGCTAAAGATTACTGCAGCCAGCCAGATGCCAAGATGATAATTTTTTGTCCACTTTGATAAGATCTTTTGAAGACACCCTCTGAATAGTAGTTCTTCACCGATACCAGGGATGATAGCAATTATTAAAAGATTAATTAACAAATCAGAAGGCGATTTCATTATCAGGAATTGCCGGGTCAAAACTGCCATCTCATCTTCCTTCTGCCTCATCCAGATCTCTAGATCACTCAAGAACCCTGGTAATTTCATTTTAGAATTTTGAACTATTGTCCATTCTATAAATGGAGTAAATGAGAAGAAAATAACAACCGCTGAGATGAGAATTAAAAGATCGGTTCTCTTATTTAAATTCAGATACTCGAAAGAATCCTTGCTTTCCTGCTTTGCAAATACAAAAGCTGGTACAATGAAGGTGCCTATAGATGAGAATAGTTGAACTAGTTTAAGGGCATTTATATTGCTTCCAACTCCTTTATTAATATTAAGAATATCGCCAAATCCAAAAATTACTCCGCAAGCTATTATACCCAGCACAGTAAATATTATCATTCCTAAAGCTACCCATAGAAACAGGCCTAATAAAGAAACAAAAGGATGACGAGTACTTGAAGTGCTTTCAGCTATCATCAGGTAATTATTTGTAATTTTGCGAATTAGACAAATTTAATACGAGGATTAAGTATTGATTCTGGCAAGAATCAATATCAAACTCAATTATAAAATCAGGCAAAGATAGTAGTTTAAAAATAGCCCATGTCCGTAAAAATTGGAAATATAGATTTAGGTGAATTCCCATTATTGTTGGCTCCAATGGAAGATGTAAGTGATCCACCTTTTAGGTTTGTGTGTAAGCAGAACGGAGTGGATATGATGTATACCGAATTCATCTCTTCTGAAGGATTGATCAGAGATGCAGCAAAAAGTATACAAAAGCTTGACATCTTTGAATACGAGCGGCCTATTGGAATTCAAATATTTGGAAGTAACATAGAAACTATGAGGATTGCGACGGAGATAGCTACTAAAGCTGATCCTGATCTGATTGATATTAATTATGGCTGTCCCGTAAAAAATGTTGCTTGCAGAGGTGCGGGTGCAAGTTTACTACAAGATATTGATAAAATGGTGAAGATGACAAAAGCTGTAGTTGAGTCTACTCATCTTCCTGTTACTGTAAAAACCCGACTTGGCTGGGACGATAATACAAAAAATGTGTATGAGGTAGCAGAGAGGCTGCAGGATGTAGGGATTAAAGCACTTACAATCCATGGACGTACCCGATCTCAAATGTATAAAGGACAAGCAGACTGGACTTTAATAAGAGAAATAAAACGAAATCCTCGTATCGGAATTCCCATTTTCGGTAATGGGGATGTTGATTCTGTGGAGAAAGCTGCAAACTGGCGCCTGGAGTATGAAATAGACGGGATTATGATTGGTCGCGCCTCCATAGGGTACCCATGGATATTCAGAGAAATTAAACATTTTTTCAAAACCGGAGAAATTCTTCAGGGTCCATCCTTAGCTGAGAGAGTAGAAGTTTGCAGAACTCACCTGGAGAAATCAATTACCTGGAAGGGACAAAAAACAGGGATATTTGAAATGAGGAGGCATTACTCTAATTATTTCAAAGGCATTCCAAACTTTAAAGAATATAGAATGCGATTAGTTTCTGCAGATACATTAGAACTTATTGAAGAAATACTTGAGGAAATAAAAAACAAGTTCGAAACAGAGATGGCTTGATTTTTGAATAACCATAAATATCAAATTAAGAAAACGTTATGGTAACACACATTACTGAAGGCGTAAAGGTATCAGTAGAAACGATCTATCAGCCCGAATATTCAAACCCGGCAAACGATCATTACATGTTTGCCTACAAAATTAGCATTGAAAATCTTACCGATTATAGTGTACAGCTAATGCGAAGACATTGGTATATATTTGATTCAAATGGTGCTCACAGGGAGGTAGAAGGAGAGGGAGTGGTAGGGCAGCAGCCGGTAATAGATCCTGGTACGTTTCATGAATACGTTTCGGGTTGTAATCTGAAAACGGACATGGGAAGTATGAAAGGCACCTATGAAATGAAACGTCTTGTCGATGACGAACCATTTGAAGTTAAAATTCCAGAGTTCTTTATGGTAGCTCCATACAAATTAAACTAGGGGAGTAAGGAACTTTTCTATTGATACTTTGAGATATAAAAAAGCCCGCTAATTAGCGGGCTTTTCTTTTAATATGTCTCGTCCTGAAAAAAGTTGACTAATACAAAGTCAACATATGAGTTATCAGGTAATTAAACAAAAAAGAGAAAGCTCGTCGAAAAAGTACAGCGAAGTATTTAAGCGGATGGTTGTTGAGGAATT
>NZ_JAFEWE010000001.1 GCF_017355785.1 Desertivirga arenae | reverse complement strand
GAGTAGAGGACATTGTTTGGTGGGTAGTTTGACTGGGGTGGTCGCCTCCAAAAAGGTAACGGAGGCTTTCAAAGGTAAGCTCAGTACGCTTGGTAACCGTACGTGGAGTGCAATAGCAAAAGCTTGCTTGACTGTGAGACAGACAAGTCGATCAGGGTCGAAAGACGGATATAGTGATCCGGTGGTTCTGCATGGAAGGGCCATCGCTCAAAGGATAAAAGGTACGCTGGGGATAACAGGCTGATCTCCCCCAAGAGCTCATATCGACGGGGAGGTTTGGCACCTCGATGTCGGCTCGTCACATCCTGGGGCTGGAGAAGGTCCCAAGGGTTCGGCTGTTCGCCGATTAAAGTGGCACGCGAGCTGGGTTCAGAACGTCGCGAGACAGTTCGGTCCCTATCTGTTGTGGGCGTAGGAAAATTGAGTGGGGCTGACCTTAGTACGAGAGGACCGGGTTGGACAAACCTCTAGTGAATCTGTTATGGCGCCAGCTGTACTGCAGAGTAGCTACGTTTGGAATAGATAAGCGCTGAAAGCATCTAAGTGCGAAACTAGCCACGAGATGAGTTTTCCATATAGGATCGTAGTAGACTACTACGTTGATAGGCTACAGATGTAAAGGTGGTGACACCATAGTCAAGTAGTACTAATCATCCGAAGCTTTCTTAGAGCAGATTAAAACTGTTGTTTTCTAAATTACTTCTTTCAATATATGTCTTAGGTAAAAGCGAAAAGCTTTCACCTTAAATGATCTTCAGGTGCCTATATCGGCGGTGTCCACCTCTTCCCATTCCGAACAGAGAAGTTAAGCCCGCCAGAGCCAATGGTACTGCAGTAAAATGTGGGAGAGTAGGTCGGTGCCAACTTTTAAACAAAAGCCCTTCAGGTAACTGATAGGGCTTTTTTAGTTTTAGGGCTTTTTCTACTTTTAATTATGCCTTGTTGAGTTCACAAGAATGAACAACAAGTTTTAGCGCTTCTATCAGCGTTAATCCGCGACCACAATCTTGGCAAAAAGAGATCTCTGAGATAAAGTATCGAAATGCCATGCAAATCCTGTTCCTACCGCTGCACGACAGATTTCACCCCTCCAGAGATAACAGTTCATTTTAAACTTAGAAGTTCCATCATTTTTAAACAAATAGTGCTCTGCAACACCAATTTTCGCTAAGTTATCTCCGTTAGTCTTTTTTTACCCGACTGGATTCATCTTCCGAAGCTGTTTTTCTGTTTCTTTCAGCTTTTAATTTCTGGTTACCGAAAGAATAGCTGAACGTTAGCCTCGCATTGCGGCTTTCATAGAACTGACGAAAATTTACGTTGATTTCCTGATACAATATAGATCCTCGTACTTTGTCTGAAAACAGAACGTCCTGAACATTTAAGCTTAAGCGCGCTTTGTTATCCCAGAACGTTTTTTGAACAGAGGCATTAAGGCTCCCCAGGTTCTTTATCAAAATAAATTCATTGAGGAACTTAGTCATGTAATATCCGGAAATTTCAAAGCTGATCGTTTTTGTGGGCTTATAAGCGGTTTGCCAATAAGCCAGCCAATTCCACTTTCCACGATCAAACTTGGATCCTAAATAGTCAGCTTTGTAATGATTGTAGATGAATTGGTTTCCACCGAAACCACTAATCTTCTTACCCAATTTTAGAGGAAAATTAAGTTCAAAAGCTAAATTATTAAAAGATGCCAGATTCTCAGAAGTTGTATAGGTTAGATTGCCGTTCTGCTTTGGCGCATTATCAAAAATTACATCTTGCTTTTTATTGTAACTTACCGAGAAGAAAGGTTGGTTATCGTAAGTGATTGATAGCTTATATTGATCAGCAGTTTCAGGTCTTAGTTTCGGGTTTCCCTGTGTATAAGTTAATGAGTCTAAGTATTCAATGAAAGGGTTTTGCTGATTAAAACTTGGCCGGTTCACTCTCCGACTATACTGTAGTACTGAAGCAATTTTAGAATTGATATTTCTGGTGACGAAAACTGAGGGAAATAGCTGAATATAATTCCTGTCGAGAACTGTTCCTCCTTCGTCTTTACCTTTCGCTATGGTTTGTTCTGCTCTCAACCCTGCCTGAAGGTTCCAATTACCAAACTTCTGCTGATAAGAAGAATAAATAGCGTTAATATTTTCATTGTATTTAAAATCTGTACTCCGATTTTCATCAAAGATGCCATTGCTGCTGTAGGTAAGATAATTGTCGATACTAGCTAAACTACTTTTTGCACCTGCTTCCAGTTTTGAATCTTTAGTAAAGGTTTTAACATAGTCAATCTTAAGGACACCAAGATTGACGGGGTTTCTTACTCGTTGTTCGTTTTCATACTGGCTTCCATTTGATAAAATGTTACTTATTATACTGTTATTGGAGCTATTGAAGTGCGAATAATCCAGGTCAATATTAAGATCCGTTCCGATTGTATCGAAGCTGTGTTTCCAATTAACGTTTCCTGAGAAATTTCCCCTTTTGTTGTCTGTTGCAATTTCTGTTTGAAAATTGCTTATATGACTATTATCCGATGATAACAATTGCTCGGTTGCATTAGTTGCCATCCTGTCCCCGTCTCTAGTAAAGCCTCTTAAAATAATTCCAAAGGTATTTTTTTTGTCAGCGTAAAGGTCAGTCCCTATCCTGAAGTTGTGACTGCTGAAGGCTGTAGGAGTGTAGTTTAGTTGTACATAACGGTTCGGTGAAATGATGCGATCGAATTCGCTATATTCATAGAGGTTTCTATGAAAGAAGCTGTAGTTGCCAAAAACATTTACTTTGCCTTCCCGGTGATTGAGGGTGATCGAAGGACTCGCTCTGTAAAAGTTTCTGTCGATGTTATATGTTCCTCGTTCATAAAGACCTATTCCACTGCTTAATGCTATAGATCCATTTGTCCCCAAATTAGCGTTCCTTTTCAATATGATATTAATCACAGCGCCTCCCGCTGCATCATATTTAGCTCCTGGATTCGTGATCACTTCTATTCGATCGATATTAGCTGCACTTAAATCTTTTAGCACCTGATTGATATCGGTATACTGGGAGCTTCGTCCATCGATAAGGATATTAGGTGTGCCGCGGCCGACGATAGTAAGCTTATCGTTCGTGATAATTAGACCGGGAACCTTCTGAAGAACCTCGAAAGCGGTCGAACCTGCAGAGGTAGCACTTGCATCTACATTCACCACCAATTTATCTGGTCGCTGTTCCAAAAAAGGCTTTTTTGCAGTTACTGTAACTTCTTTTAATTGAGATGCTGCTGCTGCCACTAAACGGATCTCTGGTACATCAACATTTTTGGTTGAGATTTCAATGCCTCGTTCTGCCCGTTTAAACCCTAATAGCGAGGTCCTGATCAGGTATGATCCGGGAGCAATATTGTTAAAAGTATATCGTCCTAATGCTGTGGTGAGAGCAGATTTGACTAGCGTAGAATCAGATCGTTTACTTAATAAAACAGTTGCAAACTCAGCAGGTTTGCCAGTGCTGGTTGTAATATTGCCACTTATAACAAACTGAGCTTTAGTGCAAAGACAGATACTCAGAAAAGCAAACAAGGCAAGACAAGTTCTCATTTAGTGTTAGGGTTTATGGTAAGATGATTTTTCAAAAGGAAAGTTGCAAACTTCGAGCTTTTATTAGAAATAATATTTTCTATTATTTTCGAAACAACCGTTTGAAAAGACTACCTGCCTTATTTACAGAACCAAGACGTTCTGATAGCGCTTCAATAATTTTATAATCACTTGTAGAGATCCCTTCTATGTCTATTTCATGTCCAAACTGTTTAGGGTAAAGTAAGATAAAGCTATAGTCTGAGAAGTAGTTTATTAAATAATAGGGAAGCTTATCTAGTACTTCATTATAGGATACATTGCCCTTGCGGGAGGTGACTATGAAAAATAGATCGTTCCTTCTTAGCTCTCGACTAAAAATCAGGAAATCTTCCCACTTATCAAAGATTTTAAATTCTGCTTCTACTGGTCTACCTTTCAGGTAGGCGCGGATAGCAAAGTTGGTTTTCTGAGTGGTGTAGAAGGTTATAGGAAGTGCTGCTTCTTTAGATAGCATTGTCAATCGGTGTAACCAATGCTCGAATCCAGGCTCGTCTTCTCCAGACGGAGTAACGGCAGCAACAATCCTTTTTAATGTATTAAGAGGTTGTATCGCCCTGTAAATGAAAATTGTCTCAAAAGTTCTCTGTAAAGTTTCTTGTGCCACTGCCCCAAAAAAACTTTGTTGCTCGGTTGTCCTTTGAATGCTAATCAGAACATCGCTAATATTGTGACCCTTGATCGTATAGACAATACCGTTACTAATGTTGCTGTCAAAACGGGTAAGGGGAATAATGGCGTTTTCTGTAGCTGCAGCGTATTTAGTAGCTGCATCGAGCATTTTCCTACCTGCTGTTTGTGCGTTTTCATCGCTAAGAGTGTCGCTCACTACATGAAGGGCGTAAATTGGCACTTCACTTCGTTTCGGCTTTAACATCACCGCCAGGTCTACAAGTTGTGTAACAGATTCAGGGTGGGCAAGGGAAAGAAGTATTCGTTCATTACTTTCCTCTTCTTCTGTAGTTGATGTTTCCTCATTAACAGCCATCTTTCTTGCTGCTTTTTCTACTACAAATGAGCTTACGGCACAACTTACCAATATAAGGAGGATTGTTCCATTCAGAACATCTTCGTCCAAAAGCCTTATAGGCTGTCCATTTTCAGATTCCCCAATAATAATGTTATAGCCCACTAGTATAATGGCCAGAGTAGCAGCAGCATGAGAAGCACTCAGACCAAAAATGATATTTCCTTCCTCCCGTGATAGTTTAAACGTTTTTCTCGTAATATAGGCAGCCAGGTATTTAGTTATCAAGGCCACGGCTACAATAACGCCTGCTACCTCCAGTGCTCCCGTACCTGTTATTAGCACCCGTACATTAACAAGCATTCCTACGCCAATCAGAAAAAAGGGGATAAATAACGCATTACCTACAAAATCTATCCGGTTCATAAGAGGGGAGGAGTGCGGGACAAAGGTATTAAGGACTAATCCAGAGAAAAAGGCGCCAATAATAGCTTCTAAACCTGCAACTTCGGCAAGGAATGATGAAAGGAACACAATTGCAAGAACAAAAATGTACTGCGAAACACTGTCGTGGAAGTTTTTGAAAAACCATCTTATTATAGGGGGGAACACGAAGAAAACTGTAGCCACGAATGCTACACAGGAAACACTGAGCTGAACCCAGAAACCTGTTCCTGCTTCTCCTTTGGCTGCACCAGCAATAGCGGCAAGGATAAGTAAGGCAAGGATATCTGTGATCATCGTACCTCCAACAGTTAATGCTACGGCACGATTTCGAACTATTCCATACCGGCTAGCTATAGGATAAGAAACCAGCGTGTGTGTGGAGAACATACTTGCCAGGAGCAGTGATGATAAGAAACTATATCCAAGGATATAATAGCTGGCGAGGCAACCTATACTAAGCGGAAGCAGAAATGTTGCAATTCCGAATACGGCAATCTGCTTGCGGTTTTTCTTGAACTCTGAAATATCAATTTCCAATCCGGCGAGAAACATGATATATAAAAGGCCCACAGTTCCAAAAAGCACAATACTGCTGTCACGACTTAGAAAATTTAAACCATAGGGACCTACAACGACCCCGGCAATGATCAGCCCGATGATATGAGGAATCTTTATCTTCTGCAGGAGTATGGGTGCAAAAAGAATAATGAAAAGCACCAGTGAGAAAATCACCACAGGGTTTTTCAATGGCAGAGTAAAATCCACCTTAGAGATCAGAAGAAGGAGTTCCATATTATTGCTTTTCTAGTTCAAGAGAATAAATTATCCTGCATCCTTCTCTATATATTTCCCTTCTGCCTTCCATCTCCTGATAAGACAGAGGTTTTAACCGTACCAGCATTTTAGCCTTAGTATCATTACTGTTTATTGTGGGTCTTACCGACAGTAAGAACGCTTCTCCATTTTGCGCTCCCCGGTACACCCGCTTCAATTTATCATTAACCTGTGCTTCTGCCTGTAAAGTTCCGTTTTTGTAGGAAATATCCCAACGTTCTGTCTTAATATCTCCTACGGCTGAGCCTTCGCAATCAGTTTCTATACATGTCATGGTTACAGACCATAGGCCACTGATAGAATCGTTTGCTGCCGCATTTACCTGACCAGTTAAAATGCTGTCCGTATGATCTCCCAAATCTTTACCTTCCAGGGCTTTTTCCCGCTCTAAAAGTTCCTGTTCTTTCTGGTTAAGCTCCGATTCTTTTTCACGGAGCTTCTGTTCTCTGTCGCCACATGAAAATAGAGTAAGCAGTAAAATAAAGGTTGAGAAGAGTTTCATACGAAATTTGGACTGGTAGCGATATTTTGTATATAAAGTAAAAGAAAGGGCTTTCGGTTTTTAATAAAAGAGGCCCACTGATATTTGATGATAGGTAAGATGAAATAAAAAAGCCCTGCATGCAGAGCAGCAGGGCTTTTACATTATATTGCTAATCTTAGTAACCTAGTTTAGCTTTCAAATTCTGGTCGATAGCTTCTAAGAACTCTTCAGTATAAAGGTAATCTGTACCATGTTCAACTTTAGCTTTGATAGAGATAGCCAAGTCTTTAGTCATTTTACCGCTTTCTACAGTTTCGATACAAACTGCCTCTAATTTGTGGCAGAAATCGATAAGCTCCTGATTGCCGTCTAATTTACCGCGGAATTCAAGTCCTCTTGTCCATGCGAAGATAGAAGCGATAGGATTTGTTGAAGTTGGGCGTCCTTTCTGGTGTTCGCGGTAGTGACGTGTTACCGTTCCGTGTGCTGCTTCAGCTTCCATTACCGTTCCATCCGGAGTAACTAATGTAGAAGTCATTAAACCTAATGAACCGAAACCTTGAGCAACTGTATCAGACTGCACGTCTCCATCATAGTTTTTACAAGCCCAAACAAAATTACCATTCCACTTAAGCGCAGAAGCAACCATATCATCAATTAGGCGGTGTTCGTAAACTATACCCGCAGCTTCGAATTTTTCTTTGTAATCTGCCTGATAGATCTCTTCAAAAATATCCTTGAAACGACCATCATATTTTTTAAGGATAGTATTTTTAGTAGATAAATATAAAGGCCATCCTTTTTGTAATGCAGTGTTAAAGCAAGAATGAGCAAAACCTTTGATTGACTCGTCAGTATTGTACATCGTTAATGCAACACCATCACCTTTAAAGTTGTATACTTCGTAAGATTGCTCTTCGCCTCCGTCTTCTGGGGTAAAAGTAACTGTTAATTTACCTTTTCCTTTTGTTACGAAATCTGTAGCACGGTATTGATCACCAAAAGCGTGACGACCGATACAGATAGGAGCAGTCCAGTTCGGAACCAGGCGAGGAACATTGCTCATAACGATCGGCTCACGGAATACCGTACCATCAAGGATGTTACGAATAGTTCCATTCGGAGATTTCCACATTTGTTTTAAACCAAACTCTTCAACACGTGCTTCGTCTGGAGTAATAGTTGCACATTTAATACCAACACCATATTCTTTGATCGCGTTAGCAGCATCAACTGTAACCTGGTCATTAGTCTCATCGCGGTACTCGATACCTAAATCGTAGTACTTGATATCTAAATCAAGGTAAGGAAGGATCAATTTGTCTTTGATGAACTTCCAGATGATACGGGTCATTTCATCGCCATCAAGTTCTACAACCGGATTGGCAACTTTGATTTTTTGTATTGACATGCTTTGAATTTGTTTTTATGTTTATCTGAGCGTCGCAAAGATATAAAAATTGCAAAAAAGCCGGTGTTTGATTCTATTTCAAATTCTACTGTAGTGTAAAAACATTTATAAGTGATTTTTTCTTTAATAGATATAGTAAAAACTAATCTAATGGGAGAGAAAAATTCGTTTTATCCGGGTTCTAATGATGAAAATCTGGATAGAGATAAAGAAATGAAAGAACAATTGGGCGCAGAGATAAGTAAGGATGATCTTTCTTTTAACGAGGATACAGACAGCTTCGAGCTGGATGTTGACAGTAAAGACGAAGATTATGACCATCCCGATCCATATAATACAGCTGTAAAAAGCGGAAGTGATTTCGACTCTGATTATGATGAGGCAAACATTACAGCAGTAGACGAATACCGCAGAGCAAATGATGTTGAAGTGGTAGATCCGGCAATTGAAGAATTTGGGATGCACATTGACAGCGGGAAGATTGTAGAACTGGATCCTCTTGATGAAGAGTTAGCCCACACACCAGAAGATGATCGTGACGATTTGGATGAAGAGGGTTATCCGAAGAACGATGAAAGTCCCGATGATCTTGGGGGAAATGAGTATTTGAAGTAAAAATACTGAAGTTCGAAGTTGAGAAGTAAGGTCGATTAAATATTGATATTTTTTAAGGTAATAGAAGCTTCCGCTTTTATTACCTTTCTTATTATTTGAGGTATTGCTTTAATTTATTCCACGCTCAAATTAAATCGTCTCTTGAATTCTTCAAGAGTGGGATTCTTCTCTGCAAGAGCCTGGTATTTTTCAACAGAAGTATACAAACGCCGCTTTTCGTTTTTCTCTATCTGCCTGGTAACGATATCTATATCAAAGTTTCGAAGTTGAGTTCGTAAATAGTTCAAAAGGTCAACCTTTTCAACTGAAAGCGTCATCTCCTGTATTTTGTTCTCGATAACAACTTCTATATGATAGTTATCTAAAAGTGTAGGAGCATTTGAAGTCATTAAGGTATACAAGTTGATCTTACTTTCCCGGTTGGCCTTGTCTGCATACTTTGCCCACTCTTGTACAAAGGTCTGCTGGCTGAAATGTTCACGACTATCACCTGTCACATACTGAGGCCCTTTATCTTCTTCCTTTTCTGTGTTACTGCCCGACAGATCGTTAAGGCTTGGGATAATTGAAGGGATGGCTGATACTGGCTTTATCGCAATTTTCGGACGTTCGGCTACCGGAGCAGGTGCCGCTGAAGAAACAGGAGTTCCTGACGGCTTAGCAACAGGGATATTTCCTGTAGCAGGACCGCTCTGTGGTTTCTGCGGTGGTGCCTGTTGATGACTTACGGGCTCCCTGGTATTAGTTGTAGCTGCCTGAGATTCAACTGCGAGGGTGGAATTGCTTACTGGGGTATCAGGTTTTTTTTTTACCGCTTCAGAAGGTGTTGAAGAGGTTAAACTTAGTGCTGAAGGAATATGACATATTTTTATGAGTGCCAGTTCCACCTGTAATCGCTGATTTTTACTGTTTTTATAGTTCAGATCGCACTGATTCGCAATATTGAGGCCTGACAGCAGGAAGGAAGCGGAAGCTGCTTTAGATTGTTCCAAATACTTTTGACGGATACCTTCACTTACTTCAAGCAATTTCAGCGTTGCCTGGTCTTTTCCTACAAGCAGATTTCGGAAGTGGGAAGCAAGACCTGTGATGAAGTTATTACCATCAAAGCCATTAGCAAGGATCTCATCGAAAATGAGCAGTGTCCCGGCAATGTCTTCCTTCAGGAGTGTGTCTGTTACTTTAAAGTAGTAGTCGTAATCAAGAATGTTCAGATTATCAATAACAGAACGGTAGGTGACGTTCCGGTTCGAGAAGCTAACGATCTGGTCGAACATAGAAAGAGCGTCTCGTAAACCTCCATCTGCTTTTTGGGCAATGAGGTGAAGTCCGTCAGCATCAAACCCAACACTTTCTTTTTTAGCTATCGAGGCCAGGTGACTGGCCATGTCTTCCACTCTGATTCTGTTGAAATCAAAGATTTGACATCTGGATAAAATAGTAGGAAGGATCTTATGCTTTTCTGTTGTCGCGAGGATGAAGATTGCATAAGAAGGCGGCTCTTCAAGGGTTTTCAGGAAGGCATTAAAAGCAGCCTGAGATAGCATGTGAACCTCATCTATAATATAGATCTTGTACTTTCCTGTTTGGGGTGGGATTCTTACCTGCTCAATCAAGCTTCTGATATCATCTACCGAATTGTTTGATGCAGCATCTAGTTCATGGATACTAAAGGAATTCCCGTTCTGGAAAGATCGGCATGAATCACATTCACCGCAGGCTTCTATTTGAGGGGTTAAGTTTTGGCAATTGATTGTTTTTGCCAAAATACGTGCACAAGTAGTTTTTCCTACTCCACGCGGACCGCAAAAAAGAAAAGCTTGAGCAAGTTGATTATTCTTGATGGCATTTTTTAAAGTGTTAGTAATGTGTTGCTGGCCCACAACGCTTTCAAACGTTGCTGGCCGGTATTTCCTCGCCGACACTATAAAATTATCCATCGCCGCTAAATTAAGGAGAAGTTGGCAAATTGGGAAGAGGAAGTTTAGGGTTCTCCGATTTTAGAGATTTAATATAAGTGTAACTTCTTTAAGCTTAAAAAGGTAATAATGGAGTATTTAATAGCTTGATGGTCAAAAGGTTGTTAAATGATGTTGTTGGTTTTAAGGTTAATAGTTCGGAATGCCTGTTAATTATGCTTTTCTTTGGAAGGCCTGATCAGCTTTTTTATAGGCTTTTAACTTTTATTCTGATCTTTATCGCTCAATGGATCGTTAGATGTACTTAAACTTCCACACTCATTTTCCCGGTAAAAAGTCAGAGGTTCAGTCTGTACAAAACCTTATTGTTGGAAAGGATGATGTTCAAGTACTTGAAGGACAAGATTCGGTATTTTCAGTGGGAATACATCCCTGGTATCTTGACAAGTCTGAATTTGAAAAACAATTTCATAAGTTGGAGGCACTGGCTGAAATGCAAACGGTACACTTAATTGGAGAGTGCGGTTTGGACCGTTTACGAGGGCCTGAGTTGAAATTTCAGGAATTCGCGTTTGAAAAGCAGATAAAACTGGCCGAAAGAGTTAATAAACCGCTTGTTATCCACTGTGTAAAGTGTTTCAGCGAACTACTGGCAATAAAGAAAAAACTAAATCCAAGGGTACCAATGGTAATACATGGATATAATAATAAAGTAGAAACTGGATTACAGTTATTAAAAGCAGGCTTCTATTTCTCAATAGGGGGAGCAATTATGAGGGAAGGTTCTAATGCAAGAGCATTGCTTGAACAATTACCTATCGAAAAAGTATTCCTTGAGACTGATGATCAGGAAATACGGATTGAAGAAGTGTATGAAGCAGCCGCTGTTGTAAGAAAATGCACGGTGAATGAGCTGAAAGAATTTATCTTTGCAAATTGGGTGAGTTTACGGAAGGATGCATCACAAAGCTCCTTTTAATTGAAATATAGAATTTGATTTCGTAGAATGACTGATTTAGGATGGCTGTCGCGGTCTGCCTTATTGGTGGGCAATGAAGGTATTGATGTATTACAGACAAAGCATGTGCTTGTTGTTGGGTTAGGTGGGGTAGGATCTTTCGCTGCTGAGTTTATTTGCAGATCGGGAGTGGGAGAGATGACGATTGTTGACGGGGACGTGGTAGATCCCTCAAACAGGAACAGGCAACTGCCAGCCTTAGCAACCAATCACGGGGTTTCAAAAGCAGAGATTATGCAGGAGAGGTTGCTTTCTATTAATCCTGATCTGAGGCTACATGTGGTAAGAGATTTTTTGACACCACAAAAATGCCGTGAGATATTAGAGACTAAGTTCGATTATGTAATGGACTGCATTGACAGTATTACACCTAAAGTAACCTTACTATCCACTGCTTTTAACACAGGCCAGCGAATTGTAAGTTCAATGGGAGCAGGAGGAAAGTTTGATCCCTCTAAACTTCGAGTTACTGATCTATTCGACACTTACCAATGTCGTTTTGCTGAATACGTTCGTAAGCGTGGAAAGAAATTAGGAATCACCTCTGGAATAAAGGCAGTTTTTTCAATTGAGGAAGTAAAACGCGATTCATTAATCATGACAGACGGAAGTAACTTTAAACGTTCGGCATACGGTACCATATCCTATCTACCGGCTGCATTCGGCGGGATGTGTGCATCTGTAGTAATTCGTGATCTGCTTAATATAGCGATCGAGATGGAAGAGCGCCCGAAGAAGATCCAGCACAAAAATCTTCAGGCAAAGAAAAAGCTTAAAAAAACTAAGAAAAAAGAGATTGTTTAGTTGAGCGCTTTACAAAATGAGGGTACCTGGATTCAGGCACCCTCTTCTCTTTCTCAATATTTGTATAAAATTATCTTCTCTCTTTCGGGATTTTCCTTCTAACTCAACTAGAAAACAAAGAATCGTTTCGTAATATAATTAAAGCCAGATACTACTGCTACTGCCGTAACTTTAGATACCTTAACATTAAGGTGAAGTTTTTCAACTGTAAACCAAAGTAGAAATTGGTTTAAAACCACACCAGCCAATGTAAAGGCAATAAAAAGAATAAAGGTTAAACGGTCATTATAACGAGTTGAGTCAAATACCAGTTTACGACTCAGAAAGTAACTTGCTACTATCGCCACACTAATAGACGGAAGGTTAGCATGTGTATATTTTACGTGAAAAACATCGATAAGTAAAGTAAATGTGAAAAACTCAAGAAGAAAGCAGATGAAACCTACAAAAAGAAATCTGATCACTTGCGATCGACCTAAATCTTTTACTACCGCTGCTGTTTTACTCATAAGTTGCTTTTTTAGATAGAATAATAATTAATTATTTGGTTTACTTATAACTACAAAAAAGGTTACTTTAAAATTGATAACTGAAATTTGTTTAGCAAAGTCGGTACCAATTTAGCTTTATCACCCTGCAAGCCGTACTTGCAGGCTTGCTTTCGTTCATTGCATTATCATTTCCGGTTCCTAATTCCGCGGTCTTTCGTTTACTTTGCAACATGGAATGGGAAAAACTGCTTTCAGCAAAACGCTGGGGAAATGAGAAGAAAGTACAAAGTGCAGAAGAGGCACGGTCTGAATTTCAAATTGATTATGATCGCCTGATCTTTTCATCTCCGTTCAGAAGACTGCAGAATAAAACCCAGGTATTTCCTTTGCCGGGCAGTGTCTTTGTACACAACCGTTTGACTCATAGCTTAGAAGTTGCAAGCGTTGGGAGATCTCTTGGACGTATCTTTTACAACAAATTGAAAGAACAGCAAGCAGATCTGGATAAAAATTTACCGCTTATCAGCGAAATCGGTAATATTGTTGCGGCGGCCTGTATTGCCCATGACATGGGGAATCCGGCATTCGGACATTCTGGAGAAACTGCTATATCCCACTATTTCAAGGAACGAGAAGGAAAGCAATACAAGGAACTGGTAACAGAAACACAGTGGAGGGATATCATCAAGTTTGAAGGCAATGCTAACGCTCTTCGCATTTTAACCCATTCCTTTGCAGGAAAAGGCAATGGCAGTTTCGCTCTTACTTATTCCACACTCGCCTCTATTGCAAAATATCCCTGCGCTTCAATTGCCGGTCACAATAAAAAGAATATCTATACCAAGAAGTATGGTTTTTTTCAGACGGAGGAGGAAACCTTTAGGAAGATTGCTGAGGAGTTAGGTTTAGAGAAGGTACAAGATGCCCCATTAGTCTACAAAAGGCATCCTTTAGTTTATCTGGTTGAGGCCGCAGATGATATCTGTTATAACATTATCGATCTTGAAGATGCTCACAGATTAAAGATCCTGACTTATAAGGAAGTTGAAGATCTATTGATGCCCTTATGCTTTAGTGAAAATCTGCCTAAGCGACTTGCAGAGATGGAAGACGAGGATGCCAAGGTGGGGTTGTTACGTGCAAGAAGTATTAGTGCAATGGTAAGGGCATGTTCCGATGTTTTCTTTAATGAGCAGGAGACTTTATTAAAAGGAGATTTTAATAAGTCTCTTACTGATGCCATCCCTTCCGAGTTAAGCAACGCTTGGAGAAAGATTGCGGAAGTTTCTATAGAGAGAATTTACAATAACAGCTCGGTTGTTCAAATAGAGGTGGCTGGTTATAAAGTAATAGGGGGCCTGCTGGAAGAATTTATTCCTGCTTATTTACAGAATGATTCAAGTTATCATGAAAAATTAGTACAGTTAATTCCAAAGCAGTTCTTGACCGGTAATGAGGATACTTATTCGAAAATAATGGCTGTCCTCGACTTTGTATCCGGTATGACGGATATCTATGCGGTAGAACTCTACCGCAAGATTAAAGGAATTTCCTTTCCTTCTATGAGTTAAGTGGCGGTTAGTTGTTCCAGGTGCCAGTTTAACGATTCTGCAAGTTCAGCAGGTGGAAGGATAAGTGTAGGATGGTTTCTATTTACGATCTGAGATGGCATGCTGTTGAACCTTGTGGTAGCGGGGTCTTGAACGAGGATACGTCCTCCTTTATCTTCAATCGCTTTTGCGCCTTCAAGTCCATCTGTTCCGGTTCCGGAAAGGATTATACCGATAGCTCGTTCTTTACAATCTTCGGCAAGTGATTTGAAAAAAATGTCTACAGCGCGGTTAATTACTTCTTCATTTCCCCTGTCTCGAAGGTATAGAACGCCCTTTTGTATGACCATCATTTTACCTTCCGGTAAAACATAAACTTTATTTGCTTCTACCTTTGTAGGTGCATCCACCCTGCAAACTTTCATTTTGGTTGTTCTTGACATAAAGTAGTCGAGTCGACTGCGTGCATGAACATACAAATGTTGAATAATTACGAAAGCTACGCCTGTAGACGTGTCTACGTGTTGAAAAAAATCAGTTAGTGCTTTCAATCCACCTGCAGAGGCACCAATTCCAATTACCAATAAAGGTTTCTCCATCAAACAATCCTATTTGCTTCTGTATAACTATAACCTCTATTAAAATATTTGGTTTTAAGGTGACTGAATAGTTACTGATAGGAGGGGGATTATTAGAGATATATCTGGAACTGCATTATCCATTCCCCCGCTCTTTCGAATATTTTATTGTTATTGTATAAGGGTCTGTCTGAATATTGGATTGTTATCTTAGCATTATGGCCATCGATATAAAAGTTGGATCCAATGTCATAATAACTTCCTGACTCATCCAGAGCTTCTAAATTTTTGACAGTATATGCTGCCATGGGTTGAATCCTTACTTTTTTACTGATCTGCTGAGGAAGCAGAAATCCGGCCTGTGTATACCAAATTTTACCCGTTCCTAAAACATATCTGGCATTACCAGCACCTTCCTGTGCTTTAACACCTGTAAACCCGGGATCCACAACACCCGTATTCATTGTTCCTGATGCCCTGATGTAGTTAGGGCCATAGTTGTAATTGTAGAAAGATGTCAAGGCAGTTAGTGACATTTTACTGGCTTTGCCGCCAACAGGTAGATCGGCAAAGGCATCTACACAATAAATCTTTATGTCGTGTTTTTTAAGTTCGTTATTCGTAGTAAGACTCTTTGTGCCATCCTTATCGCTTAGAAAGCCTGCACCTATATTGAAAACCTTTTTAGTTCCCAGGTAAGTTCCAACTTTGAAGGGTAAAATGTTACTTTCCTGATCCAGAAATTGATAATCAAAATAGCCGCCTAGTGAAGCCTTTGAATTTCCATTATTATCAACGGCAGGACCACCTGCAACAGGAGTGTTACTGGTTGCAAAAGGTTTATTAATGCAGGCCTGGTAATGGATCTTTCCCAGGACCCCTTTAGTATATATTCCAAATTGCCTGGTGAGCTGATCAGACATTTCAAGTGTCGGCCAATTAAATCCAGGGGCATCGATCATCAAAAGATTAGATGTACTGGCTGAATTCTGGCGGGATAAACCGTTCCAGTAATGTAGACCCGCACCTATGAAGTTAGTAAATTTATTTTGCTTTCCTGTCCCGGGATCTTTAGCCGGAATGATAGCATATTCGTTCCATACATCATGATAGAAAATCTGCGGTTTTTTGCCCGCTCCGTTTGCTCCTGTACCGCTATTTCCAGCGCTCCCATTGTTAATAAATGTTTGATTGTTGATTCCAATATGTGTTAGGATAAGATAACGGGGAGATAACTGAGCGTAAGCGATGGTACGGATTCTACGAGCTCCGATATCAAAGGTTCTGCGTGCTGCTTCACTCCCCACCAAAGTTCCCGGGTTATTTTGTATGCTCCTTGCCCAGATCTGATTCCAGATCACAAAACGCAGAAATTTCGAGCCGTCCTGGTTAAGGTTGACCTTTAATCCCTGACTATTGTCAGTGACCGGCTTAGAGGGAGTTTGAGAAAACGAAACTTTAAAAAACAGGATAAAAACAACAAAACACCTTCTGACTTTCATAGCACTTTTGTAAAAAAAGGAGGTGAGCATTACTGTTCCACCTCCTTACCTTAGAAATATAAATTATGGAAATTCTAAAAACCTGCTATCGCCGGCATAGCACAAAGAAAGCTGAAGTAGGGAAGGTAAAGAATGATCGGAATCAGTTTTAACTGTGATTGAGATTAAGGTAATAGGTGGCTGTAGTGTGGATCTAGGGAGAGCTTTATTCTTCTTACTGATCAGCAGAGCTTTCTTTCATTTCTGTTACAAACTCAGAAAGTTCTCTTGTATATCTGTCTAACAAAAGCGCACAGCTTTTCATTGAATCAATAATCATGGGGAGTTCCTTTTCTTCGATAAGTGAAAGTTCCATCAGTTGTGCCACTCCAAGGATTTTTACTACCGGTGATCTAACCTCGTGGGATATTTTGAATAATACCTCTTCCAGTTCGGCAATGTATTGCTCCTTGTATAATTCTTTAATCTTTCGGTCAGTGATGTCCATAGATAAAACAAACAAACCTTCCATTATAGGTTCAATACTTAATTCGAAATACGCAACATCTCCGTTAGGATAATGAAAGGTGTTTTCGAATTTTTCCGGAACTCGCATAGTCATCACTTTTTCCAAATGTTTGAAAAGTTCAGTCTCCTCAATTCCTGGGAACAAGTCGGTCAGTTTTGCTCCAATCATTTCTTCGACTGAGAAACGGGCTTGTCTTGTCAATGCATCGTTCACATACATAAAGCGCCATTCCCTGTCAATAATCTGTGCTCCCTCAAGTAAATTGTCTAATACTAATTGATACTGTTTTTCTTTTTCTAAAAGTTGACTTGCTTTTTCTTCTACTCTTTTCTCAAGTTTTTGATTCAATTTCAAAATGGTCAACTCACTTTCTTTTTGCAAGACAAAGTATTTCTTTAAGGCAAAGTAGGTCGAAATCAGTAAGAGCAATCCAGCAAGAAGAAAGCTGTAAAATAGGAGGTTTAATGCTTTTCTGCTTGAGTTATTTGCCTTTGTCCTTGACGCCAACAATTCATTCTCCTCCTTTTGGATTTGGTCAACCAAATTTTGCGAAGCCAACCTTAAGCTATCCTGGAACCTAACATTGGTATTAAAGCCTACCGATTGTCGTTTAGTTCTTAATTTAACTAGTGTCTCAAGTTTTCTTATCCTCACCTGCTGACTGCTATTATCCCTGGTAAGATATTTCAGATAATGTATTTTGCTAAGTAAAGAATCCTTTAAAACACTTAATCCGGGCGTGTTTATCAAACTAGTTGATCTGGCAGGCTCCAATGCATGTTCCAATTCGTTCACAGAGAAAAGGACTTGTTCAGCTTTAAACAATACATCGTGAGTATGAAGTACCCATCTATTTGTATCATCTACTGTCTTATTTACTCGGAACGTTAAAATTCCTAAAATAATTAAGCCTATAAGTACAATTATACAGAATACACCGAGTGCTCTTTCAAATGCTGATTTCATAAATGTAGGCTGCGACTAGCCCTTTAAATGCGTGCGTTGGAGTTAGTTAGTTTAGAGAGTGCAATTTAGATTATTATTCTTGTTCTAATTTATAGAAAAAATTGATACCGTATATAAACTGCTTTTGTTTTTTCATATCACATAATCTTATGCTACAGGTCATTTTTCTGGAAATCAAGGCTTGTACCTTCGTAAAGTATAATTAATCCTATATGATTCCGAAAAATAAATGGTTAATGGCAGCGGCAGGCATGATCTTGCAGTTGTCAATAGGTTCTATATATGCGTACAGCGTTTGGATAAAACCTATAGAAGTATTGAATGGCTGGGATGCTCACCAATTAAAACTTGCTTTTAGTTTGGCTATCTGCTTTTTAGGGTTCACAGCCGCGTTTATGGGAAAGTTTGTTCAAAAAATAGGGCCTAAGAAAGCAGGGTTATTAGGGGCAATATTCTTTGGGGTGGGACTGGCCGGAGCAGGGTTTGCAAGTTCCATCGGCTCGCTTCCTCTATTCTATGTAACTTATGGTGTTATTAGTGGTATTGGACTGGGATTCGGGTATATTACACCAGTATCTGTTGTTGTAAAGTGGTTTCCTGATAAACCTGGTTTGGGTTCAGGTCTGGTTATTATGTCATTTGCAGCAGGATCTATACTTGCCTCACAAATTATTACGCCGCTAACGAATACAGTCGGTGTTTCCAATTCTTTTTATTCCCTTGCTGTAGTTTATGCTTTGCTGATAGTGTTTGCTTCACTATACCTGGAAGCTCCGGCTGTTTCTTCCAGCAATGTTAAGGACTACCATAGCGGTGGCTCGCACGTGCCTATAAACGAATTACTTACCGATGTTAAGTTTTATGCTTTATGGCTAATGTTGTTCCTTAACACTACTTGTGGAATTGCGTTAATAGCAGTAGCGGCCCCTATGGCAAAGGATGTGATTCATATAAGTGAAACCGCGGCAATAGCCTTTGTAGGGATCATTGGACTCTTCAATGGATTAGGAAGACTTGTCTGGTCGAGCATCTCTGATAGAGCCGGAAGATGGAATACATATCTTATTTTCTTTGCGGTAGGAGCAGTTTGCTTCATTCTCCTTACTCAAACCAGTAATGCGTATTTATTCCAAACCCTGGTTTTCGTTATTATTAGTTGCTATGGCGGAGCTTTTGCTACTATGCCGGCTTTTATAAAAGACATATATGGGGCGGAGAAATTAGGACCTGTGTTTGGCTATGTTCTAATTGCCTGGTCTGTTGCTGCATTTGCAGGTCCCTGGCTTATTTCTTTAACTACTAATTATTCAAGTATATTCTTCCTTTTTGCCGCTTTACTTTCATTGGCCGCAATTATGGCAGTGTTGTTAAAAAGTAAATTGAAACCAGTAGCACTCAACTAACAATACATTCCTGTAAGACGGTTTTCCCGTTTTGCAGGAATCTTTTTATATCCGCGTTTATATAGAGGTTATTCCGTAGAATATTACCATGCATGATAATTGCTCCTTTTCTCGCAGGTGATATTTATTTATAACTAAGAGTTGCTTGAAAAGGAGAGAAATTTCTCCTGAATTAAATGAGAATTATTTATTAAAAGCTTTTGTGTGACTAAAAAAATTAGTATAACTTAGTAGGGTTATGGCAAGGGTTTTAAGGATTACAATTAACAATACTGATTATAATTTCTCATTATTAAATAAAGAACCAATTACTAAAAATACTACAGAAATTCCTATTCATATTAATAGCCAGAATATCACCCTGGTGAAGGCTAGTAACAGCTGGCAGGCAAAAGATCCGAATCATCAAATCGATAAGAATATTCTAGAATCTATTGGAAGAGCGATCGGCTTACGGTACAGATTTTAGAACCTTTATTTTGTCCACTTTTATTTCTTCAACAGATACTTGTATCGTTAGGTTATTATTCTAACTCCTGTCTCTTATATTATTTAAATCTCTTCTCCTTTCTTCAAATAATCTCACTAGATTGGTCTTGAATTTTAGCCATTTATAGATAGATCGCTTTCCAACGTTAGGCCTCTACTGCATAAATGACCTTTTGCCTTAAACACTATTACTTATCAAATCCATGGAACAAAAGCTCTTCTGCATTTTAATGTTGCTGGTTTTTGCTATTAACACTTTAAATGCCCAGAATTCGGAGAAGCAAACTCTCCCCTCTAATCCTCTTTTTTCCCAACTATTCGCAGCAGTAGATACATTCAGCAACCGCTTCCCTCAGGAGAAAATCTTTTTACACACAGACAGATCGTCCTACGTTCGTGGCGATACGCTCTGGTTCAAGTCGTACCTTTTTTCCGAGAGCCTGGGTTATTCACCACTTAGCGGATTAATGTATATCGAGTTACTAACAAACAATAGCCTGGTCAAACGAATTTCAGTACCTGTCTTTTTGGGTGTTTCCTGGGGACAAATTATCCTACCTGATGGATTAAGTGAAGGTACTTATGTATTAAGAGCTTATACTAACTGGATGCAGAATCAGGCAGAGGAGAGTTTTTTTAGAAAACGAATCTATATCAGTGATCATTCGCCAGAACACTGGATTGTTAGCCAATCGAACAAAATCGATCAGGTGAATGGTAGAGAAACCCTCCGGTGTTCCATTCAATTCAAAACTGCAAACAACCAGCCTCTAGGATATAAAACTATAGAATGGAAATTGACCGACGGAAAGAGGATCATTATGAAGGATGAGTATGAGACTTTGAAGAATTCTCTCGAAATAAATATTCCCCTGAGTAACGATGATGCGATCAGAACATTATACCTGGAGGCTGAGGAAAAGGGCGGAACAAAGCAAAAGCTCTCCTTTCCTTTAATCATAAGGCAGGAAAAGGATATTGATCTGCAGTTTATGCCCGAAAGTGGTCATCTTGTAGCTGGCCTTCCCTGCACAGTGGCATTTAAAGCAATAAATGGAGATGGAAAAGGTGTAGACGTTGAAGGTGTTATAAAGAATAATAAAAATGAGCAGGTCACTTCATTTCAATCTACGCATAAGGGGATGGGGGTTTTTAGCCTAACCCCTGTGCTGGGGGAATCCTATACTGCAAGCATAAAACTTAGCGATGGAACAGACAAGGCTTATTCTTTACCAGTTACAAAGCCCTCGGGTACCGTTTTACAAGTGCTAAACACTCCAAGTGCCGACTCATTAAGAGTATATGTTTTATATAGCGAAGGCCTTGTTAATAATCAAACTTATAAGCTGGTAGGTTTTGCTCAGGGACAAGTGGCTTACGCAGCAAATTTTGTTGCTAATAAACAGCGGATAGGAGGTAAAGTTGACAAACGTCTTTTTCCTCCCGGGATTGCTCATTTTACTCTATTCAACGACAAGAACGAGCCGATTAATGAGCGTATCACCTTCATTGACCATCTTCAGCAACTTGATATAAAAGTGTCCACTGAGAAGCCAGGCCTTTCTTTAAGAGATAGCGTCCCTGTTAACATACAGGTTAGTTATCCTGATGGAAAACCAGTACAGGGAAGTTTTTCCCTTTCAGTTACAGACGATTCTCAAGTGAGATCAGATTCAGCCGAAAACAATATTCTTAGTCAGGTTTACCTCCGTTCTGAGTTAAAAGGATACATAGAGGAGCCTGGCTGGTATTTCAATGGAACAAAGGAAGCTGCAGTTGCAAGAGACCTTCTGATGCTAACGCAAGGTTGGATAGGGTATAAATGGTCGCAAATTCTTAATGTCAATACCCGGCCCACTTTTGCTCCTGAACCTGATTTTCGTGTCACTGGTAAGGTTTCTAATATTCTTAATAAGCCGGTAGCTAATTCAAAGCTGTTACTACTTGCTTCCGGTAAATATCACTTTATTAAAGACACACTAACGAACTCTTCCGGTCGGTTTACTTTCCGGAACTTGCCACCGGTTGATACTGTAAGTTTTTTCGTGCAGGCCCGTACTGCCAGAGGAAAAAGTTTTAATGTTGGGCTAGAGGTAGATGAATTTAAGCCAGCACCTGTCATTAAACAAAATGAACCACTGGTTGTCCCCTGGTTTGTAAATGCTGATTCAACCTCTTTAAATTCGGTAAAACAAAGGGAAAGAATAGCGGCTGAACAAATTAAGGGACAAGGCCAAATGTTGAAGGATGTTGTGGTTACAGCCAAAAAGGCGATTAGAACATCCAAAAATTTAAACGGGGCAGGTGAAGCAGATCAGATACTGGATGAGAAAGATGCTTTGGCAGCTGGAACAATGAATGTATTACAGTATATGGAGAAGTATTTAAAGGGTTTTAGTCTTCGATTAAAGGATACCGATAAATACTACTATTTAAATGAGAAGCGCGTGCGATTTGTAGTGGATGGTGTAGAGCTAAATCGCCTTTATATGCCGTCTGATCCTCCAATTTTATATGATTATTCGAGGTTTATTGAAGATGCTTTGTCTAATATCGAGACTACTGACTTGTTGGGTGTCGAAGTTATGTATAATCAGCGATACGCTTCAAAATACTCTTCTCAGTTTCTTGATACCAAGGAAATGATGAATATTAACAATAGCTTCGCTTTTGTAGAAATTACTACGCGTTCAGGTAATGGTATATCTATCAGACGAACTCCAGGAGTTACTGTTTATCGTCCTCTGCCTATTACCTGGCCCAAGGAATTTTATCAACCAAAATATTCAGCGAACGCCTCTAAGCTTCCTGACTATAGAACAACAGTTTTTTGGGCTCCTAATTTAATTACGAATAGCTCGGGTAAGGCAAATGTATACTTTTATACAACCGATAAAGCAGGCACCTATACCGTGCTAGTTCAAGGTGCAGATCTAATGGGAGCAGTAGGATTTAAGACGGTTAAATTAAAAGTGGGAAAATGAGTAACTCTGCTTGAAATTAAGAATTTTTAAAATAACAAGAAGCTCTGGAATTAACAGCCAGGGCTTTTTTAGTTCTACCTGGAGACGTTAAAGAACAAATGTTATTTAACCGTATTAAAACTGTTTTTTACAGCGGAAGGTTGTTTTTGGTATTCAGCTAATTAAAGATTTTTAAGCTTGAGATTAAAGCGTATTGTTTTTCCGTTATATTGTTGATTTTCAGATATTTCTGTTGTTTTTGTTTTGTATACCCGCATTATTTCCCCTAGTTTTATTTAGGTTTTATCATAATTATAGTCTGATTTGAAGACTAGTAATTGATAATCTACAGTAGAGTCATTGCCAAACAAGTTATTCCTTAATCTTCGTGCAGCAGAAACAGGTATACCTTAACCCATCTGAAATGTGCCCTAATTCTCTTTTAGTATTCTGTAATAGAACAATATTCCCGGGTTTGAACCAGTGGCTCAGCCGTACTTTGTTCGAGCTCTTGAGCTATCTCAGTTTTTTCATTTCTTTCAACCTTCAAGGACAAGAGAAGTTATCGTTTGAACACTATACTGTAGCTCAGGGCCTGTCTCAAAATTCAGTTCTTGCCATTGCTCAGGACCCCCGAGGGTATATGTGGCTGGGCACCAGGTATTGCTTAAATAAGTACGACTCCCGCACTTTTAGAATTTATAAAAGTACTTCAAAGCTAACAGACTCCCGCAGGTCTAATGAATATGTACAGGCCCTGCTTAAAGACTCAAAAGGAAGCCTATGGGTTGGCACAAGGGCTGGATTAAACTTGTACAAAGCATTGGCAGATTCCTTTACAACCTTCAATAGGTTTAATGGTAATACTTCTGATGCTAATTATATAAACTGTCTTTTCGAGGATGATAGAAGTAATGTTTGGATTGGCACTAATGAAGGATTGGCAATATTAACCGACAGAAAAAGGGAAGTTTTTCAAAACAGGTTTATTTACCAGGGAAGAGCCTTTACTTTCAAACCATTTAAGGTAAATGTAATCTTTCAGGATCATAGGAAGATTATTTGGATAGGTACCCAGCGCGGATTACTCGGAATCGAGCTTAAGGGAAATGTAATCGCAAGAATTAGGCATTTTGAAAAGGGGGCAGCAGGCCTAACAGATAATTACATAACAGCCATAAACGAAGATAAGCAACATTGTCTCTGGGTGGGAACTTTGAAAAAAGGCTTGTTTTTATTTAATAACACAACTTCTTCTTTTACCAGCTTTTCACATGATCCCTCAGATCCTAGTTCTATTGTGAACAACTACATCCGCAAAATCTTTGTACATCAGAACGGCAAGTTATGGCTAGCTACTCAGAATGGCCTTTCTATTTTTGATCCCCAGAGAAAACAAGCCATTTCATACCAGAATAATCCCCAGGATCCTCATTCCCTAAACCAGAACTCAATATATGATATCTACGAAGATTCAAGTGGCTCTATCTGGCTCGGTACTTATTATGGTGGAGTAAACGTAACTCATTTCTATGATACCCCTTTTAACACTATAAAGTCAGGCAAGGCAATCAATGGCCTTAGCAGTAATGTTATTAGTTCAATTAGTGCAGACTCTTCTGGAAATCTATGGATTGGTACAGAAGCTGCAGGCGTTAATTATTTAGATGTCAAAACCGGGAAATTTACTACCTATAAGGATTCAGGAGGGGAAGAGGGGATAAGTTCAAATCTAATTAAATGGATATATAAGGACAGGGACAATGAGATATGGCTGGCAAATCATCAGGGTGGATTGAATTACTTTGATAAGAAAAAGAACCGTTTTGTACACCATTTGCATAATGATCAAAATAAGCGATCTATTCCTTCAGACGACGCTACGTGTTTACTTGAGGATTCTGAGCGAAGGTTTTGGGTAGGCACGGAGGATCAAGGATTGTGTTTCTTTAATAAAAAGGACAAAACTTTTACCTTACTTCCTTCGGCATTTGGATTACCGGTAACTTGCAAATATATCAATTGGATTTACGAGGATTCCAGAAGGAACGTTTGGGTAGGTGCAAGTAATGGTACCTATGTTTTGTTCCACGGCAGGGCAAACTTTGTTAATTTTTTCTCTTTTATAGATAGAGCCCATCGTCCTGCTTCAAACATCGTCAACTCGTTCAGGGAAGATCGTTATGGGAGTATTTGGCTGGGTTCATATTTTGGAGGGCTATATAACTATAGGCCGGGATCAAGAAGGCTGAAAGTCTTTACAGTTAAAGACGGACTTCCCACTAACAATGTACTAGGTATTCTTGAAAGTAAGAATGGTATACTTTGGTTGAGTACGGATAACGGACTCTCTCGTTTTGATTCAAAACGAAAAGAATTTATCAATTACAACACGTATGATGGTCTCCCTGGAAATGTTTTCAGTTATAATTCAGCATTTAAAGCCAGCAATGGAAGATTTTACTTTGGAAGTAACAACGGGTTAGTAAACTTCTATCCCGATAGCATTAGAAAAAATACAAAAACACCTAAAGTAGTTTTTACGGGCCTTTCGTTATTTAACCGCAGGGTCGGTGTTAACGACAGCACAGGTTTATTGGGTCAAGACATCAGTCTTACCAGGGAATTAAGATTTGACTACGATCAGAATAGTTTCTCCATTGATTTTGCTATTCTCAATTTTATTAAATCTGCAAAAAATAAATTCGCTTTCCGCCTTGAAGGTTTTGAGAAACAGTGGAACTTCGTTACTACTCCCTCGGCCAGTTACACCAATCTAAACCCCGGAACCTATACTTTGATCGTCAAAGCTACTAACAATGATGGTGTTTGGAATGAGGAGGGTATGCAGTTAATAATAACAGTGACACCGCCGTTTTGGATGACCTGGTGGTTCAGAGTACTTATCCTATTTGCAATATTCCTTGTCGCCTTTTTATTCTATCACTATCGGATCAACTCAATTAAGAAACAAAAAGTTGTTTTAGAACGACTTGTTGAGGTACGAACATCAGAAGTGGTTGAAAAGGCAGAGATAATTATCAGACAAAATGAAGAACTTTCCCAAGCTAATAATTTACTGAAGGAACAAGCCGACGAAATAACAAGAATGAACATCTTGCTGGAACGAGACAATCAAGAGCTGTCAGTTAATATTGAAAAGGTTACCAGAGCAAGAGTTATGTCGCAGGATGTAGATTTTGAAGAGTTTTCAAAGATCTATCCAGATAAAGAAACCTGTTTCAAATATCTTTCGGATTTAAAATGGGACAAGGGCTTTAAGTGCCGGCGCTGCAACAATGATCATTATTTTTCAGGCCATCTACCTTATAGTAGAAGGTGTACAAAATGTAGGTATGAAGAGTCAGTAATTGCCTACACTATTTTTCAAAACAGTCGTATCGCTATTAATAAGGCTTTTTATATGCTGTTTTTAGTCTATTCCTCTAAAGGGAAGATTTCCTCTCATAAACTGTCTGAAATATTATCTATCAGACAGAGCACCTGTTGGTCTTATAGCAGCAGAATGAAAAAGGTACTTGATGAACGAAAAAGGGAGCTGAAAAAAGATCCCGACAAAGGTTGGACTTTGCTTATCCTGGATCATGAAGAGAACCAAAAAAGCGGACGAACAGTTCAGGGGGAAATGGATGAAGAATAAAAAAATGAAGAAAAGTTTTGTGGAATTTAGCGTATCAACATTTTTTTTTATTCTTTGGTTAGGCATTCATTTTCAACAGGATATAAAAAACCGCCGGGACTACTAAAACGTATTGATTTTTTTGTAAGTTACTGATATACAGTTAAATATTGCTGTTTTCCTATTGCTTTTTTCATTTAAACCTTAGTTATTTGTGTTGTTCTGCCGAAGGAAATTAGTCCTTCACCAATTATAAACCAGCCCCATGAGGCAAATAAACAACCAACAAGAATATGACCATTGAAGTAAAACGCGTGGCAATAGGCCTTCTATTATCTACACTATTGTTTTTGGTTCTAGTGAAGGTTCTCAGTGGTTCCAAGCAGCAAGGGAAACCTACGGTTTCATTTTCAAATGCAAGAGAGCAACAGCTAGCTGCCTTGATAAACAAGTTACAGGAAGACTTGCCGATACCTGCTATAGGAGTTGCCTTAGTTTCAGGGGATTCAGTATTCTATACAACAGCAGGAGTTCGTAATAAGGAGGAGCAACCTTTTACTGTAACCACACCAATATTTACAGGTAGTTTATCTGAACCATTAATTGCAACAGCAATACTGAAACTGCAGGAACAGGACAAATTGAACCTTGATGACCCCGTAATAGACCATTTGCCTTACTTTAAGATGGGCGGAAATACTTATAAGAAAGTTACTATCCGAAACTTGCTTACACACACTTCCGGAATTCCTAAGTACGAGATGATCTGGGATTCGCCAAATTATAGTCCCAACGCTCCTCAGGTAACCACTCGGAGTATCGCTTCTCAGCTACCTAAGTTTAACCCTGGCAGCAGAATTTCCAGATCTCCTTACAATTATGACATTCTTGCGGATGTTATCAATAAAATCACCGGCCATCCCTTTGAAAATTTTATAGAAAAGGAAATATTCATACCTGCGGCAATGCCTGCATCAACTTTTCTTCAGCCCAAAGGCAACGAAGCTAAACCATTCAAGATCGATAATTGGCTTCTGTATAAATTCAAACAGGATACACTATATCCCTATAATCGAGAGAATGCGGGCAGTAATGGTTTTCATACCAGCACCAGCGATATGGTAAAATGGATGCGATTGATTTTAAATGAAGGCAGGTATCAGGAGATTGAAGTTTTGAGAAAGGAATCTCAAAAAGAGTTAATTAGAATTCAGTTTTCATCGGCCGGGAATAAGGGAGTGGCTTTAGGTTTTGACGTATTAAGCAGGGGGGGGGAGATTGTGTTAACAAAAAGCAGCTATTATGGTGGTTTTAATTCAGAACTGGTATTACTTCCGGGAAGAAAGATTGGTGTTGCAGTATTTAGTAATATATCGGGTTATCTGAACGTGTCGTCGATATCTCAACAATTAGCAGAATGGCTCGAGGGTAAACCCCTGGTCTACCCTAAAGTACCTATAAGTATTCCATTGGGTAAAAAGCTTATACAAAGCAATGATCTGGAAGCGGTTTTGAAGGAGTACGAGCAGTTAAGCGAGGGATCTGCTAAAAAATACGATTGTAGTGCTGATGCCTTAGCGCAATTTGGAATGAGTTTGTTATACAAAATCAGAGATCGTCATAAGGCCATCCGTGTATTAGAATACTGTACAAAAAAATTTCCCGAATCTGTGCCAGCCCATCTATACCTGGCAGAAGCCTATCTGCAAAATAAAGATCTTACTGAATGCAAAAAGGTTTTTGCGAAAGCAAAATCACTCGCCGGGAGTAAGGGTCTTAATCAGGAGCAAGCCGCCTATATCGAGGAGAATATTTTGGTTCTCGAAGAGAAAAAGCAGGGCTAGAATCCAGAACTCAACCAATGTAAACTTATAAATTAAACTTATGAACATCACTTCGAATTCTAAAAGAATCCTAGCGTCAGGTATGATGCTTTCACTTCTTGCATTAGCAAGTTCATGCAAGAAAAATGTTACTGCAGATACGCAGATAATTGATGAAGATACTAGCCCCAGAGCCATTTACAGCAGCCGGTCAGTCAGTTTCGATCGTGCAGACGGAACGTACACCTTATCCCAGGCGAACGGAGACTTTGGAAATATCTCGGGCACGTGGAAAGAGGCAAATGCTTCGATTTACAGTAACCAGGCTCGCATTCGAATCCCGGCTAATACGCTTTCCAATGGTAATATTGTTAATATTGATGTATCGGATGGTTCGGAATATGAACTTACTTTTAAAGTTCGTTTCGGACCTAATTTTCAGTGGAGCCGCGGGGGTAAAGTAGGTTTCGGATTTGCAATTGGAAATGGGTTCACCGGCTGTAATCCTGCCTGGGATGGAACAGGTGGTACAGCTCGTCTCATGTGGTATAACCCAACTAATCAAAAGGATAACAGCGGTAGTGATAATCCTTATTTCAGACCTTACGTTTATTATAAAGATATGCCAGAAAGCTGCGGTAATAACTTTGGCAAGCAAAGTGTAAGGTTAAATAAAGACCAATGGTACACTGTAAGGATAAGGGTAAAAAGCAACAATGGAAGTAATGCTGATGGTAGTGTTCTTTACCAGATAGACGGAGTTACCCTTTTAAGTACTTCCCTCAGATGGACAACGAATGATACCTATAGAAAAATTAAGGAAATAACATTCCATACCTTCCGCGGAGGTAGTGATACTTATTGGCAATCAACTTCTGATGGCCTTATTTACTACAACGATTTAAGTTGGACGAGAATAGCAAGTTAATACTATACAGGGGGTATCTTGGTTGAGGGATACCCCCTTCATTACTGTATGAAACTATTAATAATCCTTGTTTTAGTGGCCTTTAACATCGTCCCTTTAGCTGCTCAGCAAAGGGACATTAGCGTTTTACGGCCCGTTATTTACATCGGAACTGGCTTTTTTTTTGAAAGTCTTAATTGGTCCATAGCGGGAACCGCTGAAGGGAAAAATCCTAATATTCTCTCTGAGTTAAAATGGACCAGGCAAGAGGGGCCATTGGTTGAATTTGGAGTACACATTGGTTTGAGACAGTTCTTTGCAGAGGGAGGGTGTTATTATGGGAGGATCTATAATGGCAAGGTCAGCGATTCTGATTTTAGTAAGGATGACAGGGATGAAAGAGTATTTTATACAGTCCTTCCAACAAAGAAAGGATTTTCTTCCATCACATCGCTCGGCCTTGGGTATTCCTGTGGTAGTACAGCCAAAACTCAGGTAAGAATATCGGCTGGGCCCATGAAGAGAACTTCCAGGTTATTTCTTTCAGATCCTGGTTCTAACCTTAATAGCTCTTATGCTCCAAACTTTACAGGATGGTATTTCAAGACCAAGGTTGTGAAACGGTTAAGTAAAGTTTATTCTTTTGATCTAAGTATAGCGTATAATCAATTGCACTACAAGGCAAAGGCTAATTGGAATCTAATTGAAGAATTTGAACACCCGGTTAGTTTCAAACACAAGGCTAAGGGCTTCGGACTTAACTGTGAACCATCATTAAAGACCAGGTTAGGCAGCAAAACTATTTTATCTTTTGGTGCTGCAGCCTGGTTTACCCAAACAGGCAGGGGAACGGATCAGCTGTTCCTGGCGAATGGAAAAACGAGCATAACGCAATTAAACGAAGTAAAACAAGGTGGCATCATTGTAAAAACTGGGGTGAATTACAATTTTTAAACATAAATGGAAAGAAGATTTAAGTATCAGCTGATACTATTGTTTGCAGTATTTTATTTTGGTAGCTTAAATGCCAAAGAGTACAAGGTAGCCTCGCAGCAAGAGTTTGAGGCCGCGGCAGCTAAGGCAAAGCCGGGAGATGTCATTACAATAAAAAATGGAGAGTACCATGGCTGGGCTACTAAGGTAAATCTTAACGGTAGTGCTAAGAGGCCTATTGTTATTCGTGCTGAAAGGAGGGGAGAGGTAGTTTTTGCCGGGGAATTCTCTGCCCCTATATTTCATCTTCGCACAAAGTACACAGTTATTCGGGATATCAACTTTAAGAATTGTACTCTTTTTAAATCAGAAGGAAAGAACGGCCTTTTAATCCAACTTGATGACTCTGAGAATTCGCGAATAAGTTCCTGCATTTTCGAAAACAACAGGGTAATGGTCCAAAATATGTCTTTGATCATTATTTCCGGAAATGGAAAGAACAATGAAGTGGATAGTTGTAGTTTTTTAAATAACAAAGATGCGCAGGATTTGAAAGTTCAGATCACACGCGAAACTTGTCCTCAAAATACCCTTATACAAAATAACCTTTGGCGTGATAAACAAAAGGTGAGCTGGAAGAATTTGAATGGGGGAGAATGTGTCCAGATTGGTCAGGAGCCGGTTTTGTTAGGAACAATTAAGGCAAATGCAACAGTTCGGGAGAATACTTTTATTAGGTGTAATGGAGAGGCCGAGGTGATCAGTAACAAGAGTTCGAATAATAAGTATATAAGAAATTATCTGGAAGATTGCGATGGTGAAATAGTAATGCGTGGCGGTCATAATTGTCTGATAGATAGTAATATTATAAAGGGCGGAAACAGCGGAATCCGGCTAAGCGGAACGGAACATATAGTTTTAAACAACCAACTATCAGGAGTAAAAATAGCTATCAGACTACTTTATGGCGCCGGTAAAGGGAAGATGGAAACTGGTTTTTATGTCGCTCCCAGTAATTGCGTCATTAAAACCAATCAGATCAGAGATTGTGAAACGGGTATTTTAGTAGGTGATAGCAAGAATATTGATCTGACCGGAAGATTTGACCCAGCCCGGTATCCTTCTCCGCTGCAGCAGAACATTGCCCCGTTTGACAATAAGATCGAGAGCAATACATTTAAGAATGTAAAGCAAGAAGTTATTTGGAACTAAAAGTATTCAAAATTTACTTGCTTCTGTACGCTAAAAATTGATACTTTAGCTCAATATCCAATTAATCAATTCTGAAACCAATAGGTAGGGTTTAGCTAATCAAATTTCATTCAAGGGATAGAACGAAAAGATGCGTGAGTGTAATGTATTTATTAAAAATGCAATAGATAATATTGTGAGACTTTTATTGTCTCTTTTGCTGATTCTTGTTTCTGTTTCAGTGTTCTCCCAGCCTGCAGTTCAGATCAGAGATTCTGTTCCTCAACATATCTTTTCATACAAAGAGATTGAGCAGCTGGAAGATCCTTCTACCCTCCTTAAAATAGCTGACGTTGTAAAGTTTGAAAGTAGATTCACACCCAGTGCTGTTTATACGCCTAAAGCATTCAACCTGAATTCTGCATATTGGTACCGAATAAAGGTTAAGTTCTCTCCCAGGTCAGAGCAGCAATGGCTGCTGGAATTCTTTGACCAGACCATAGATGATATTACTCTTTTTGAGCCGATAGGTAATGGAAAGTTTAAAATATCGCGCTTCGGCGATAAGTACAAATTTTCGAACAGGCAGTATACCCATAAAAACTTTACTTACAATCTTTCTAATACCACATCTGAAGAAAAGGTATTCTATATAAGGGTGCAGTCAACACAGGCAGCAAGTGTTATCGTTGTGCTCCGCAGCTTCAAATGGTTCTCGGAATATGCCACAGAAGAATACCTTTTCTTCGGGCTTTTCTATGGAATGATCGCTGTTTTTGGATTCTACAATTTACTTATGTTTTTTGCTGTAAAGCAGAAGCAGTATTTGTACTATGTTCTGTATAATCTAAGTATAGGATTGTATGAAATGTGTGTAGACGGAATAGCCTTCCAGTACCTCTGGCCGAACAATCCCATTTTAAATAATTACTCTTATGGAATAGCATTGTATCTAAGCAGTGTTTGTGGCCTCCTCTTTTCTCTTAATTTCTTATATCTCAAAAGTAAATCGCCGGTTCTATATAAAACTGTTCTAATTGTTATAGGTCTTCGCACCTTGTTCTTTGTAATATGTCTTTTTGATACCAGGCTGTTTACTTATAAATTAGTTGAGATACTACCGCTAATTGTGGCCCTTTATTCCGGAATCACGGTCTGGAAAAAAGGATATAAGCCTGCCCGCTTCTTTGTGGTCGGTTACAGTTTCCTTCTTTTAGGGTTTGTCACCAAAATACTTGTTCTATTAAATGTAAGCTGGTTACCATATGGTCCCGTTACTCACTACAGTCTCAGCTTTTGCTTTGTTGTAGAGATGGTGTTAGTGTCTTTCGCTATCGGTGATAACATCCGGCACCTTAGGAAGCGTAAAGACAAGGCACAGAAGAGAATGATCTATCAGTTGCAGGTTAATGAAAAATTGAAGGATACCCTGAACAGTGAATTAACAACTTTGGTAGACCAGCGCACCAGGGAGGTTGTGGAAAAAGCTAAGATCATTGAGCAAAAAAATGAAGAACTGTCAGCTGTGAATGTGCTTTTACAGCAACAAGCTGAAGAAATATCCAGAATGAACCTGCTTCTGGAAAAGGACAATCAGGAGCTTACAGTAAGTATAGAAAAAGTAACAAGGGCAAGGGTAATGTCTCAGGAGGTAGATTTTGAGGAGTTCTCCAAGATTTATCCTGACCGGGAGACGTGTTTTAAGTACCTCTCAGATTTGAAATGGACCAAAGGTTATAGTTGCCGTAAATGTGGGAACACAAATTTCCATGAAGGACAATTACCTTATAGCCGGCGTTGTACTAAATGTCGATACGAGGAATCAGTTATTGCCAATACCATTTTCCAGAACAGTAGAATTCCAATTAATAAAGCTTTTTACATGCTGTTCCTTGTGTACTCCACCAAGGGTAAAATTTCGTCGCACAAACTCTCAGAGATACTCTCCATCAGGCAAAGTACCTGCTGGGCATATGGCAGCAAAATGAAAAAAGTTATGGATGAGCGCAAGCGTGAGCTGAAGAATGCAGGTGAGAAAGGTTGGAGTAAGCTGGTGCTTGAAGTAGTTGAGTAGTAAAGCTTCGAATTTTAATGTTATTTCCACTTTACAGGCCCTGGATTTTCTGTCCCGGGCTTTATTTTTCTCATTAGTAAAAGAAAAAAAGGGTCTCTCTCGTACTCAATTAGGCGCGTTTTCTGTTCTTTTCATACTAATCTTTAGTTAGGGTAGCAGTGTCCCGGAAACAGTTAAAAATAATTGAAAATTCTTTAGTGTTATCTAAGCGTATCGCTACACTCCACGCTATTAACCTATATCTGGTATTTGTTGCTCAAAATCAAGTATTAACAGTAAATGTTACCCGTTAGTAAAGCGTATCAATTACTTTGTAAGTATCTATTTATCAGGAACTTATCTTGTTTTTTTAAATTAAAACCCTTTAACTTTACAGCACCAATTAGAGTTTAGAACAAGCATTTATTCAAAATGAGGATTACCTAAAGTAGAAGGAATAAAGAGGGTGAAGAGCGCAACAAGGTTGCATGCTTCAAAGAAGTTAACACACTTATTCAAACCAATTATCAACCGTACTGAACCATTAATACTAAAGAGTTGGCTTTCTATTAATTGACGGTCCGGTGCAAAAAAAATTATAATTACATGGACAAACTTTACTATTCTCCGGGAAAAGAATTTGATAATAAGTTCAGGTATATCAAACAGTTAAAATCCTTTGTTTTGCTGTTTTTATTTACCATTGGTTTTATGCTTTCAGCTTTAGCTCAGAGCGTAGTAACCGGTACTGTTACAGATTCAAAAGGAGAACCGCTTCCAGGTGTTAGTGTGAAGGTTAAAGGCGCACAGACTGGAGCAACTACCGATTTAAATGGGAAATTTACGTTGAGGGGGGCTACGCCTTCTAATGTTGTGGTTTTCAGCTTTATTGGCTTTAAATCACAAGAAGTAGCTGTTGGCGCAAAGACAGTGATCGATGTAAAATTAACCGATAATACAACGGATCTGGAAGAAGTGGTAGTTGTTGGGTACGGTACGCAAAAGAAGGCTACCCTAACAGGAGCTATTTCCAGTATTAACAGTCAGGAAATATTAAAATCACCAACTGCAAACCCAACTAATAGTCTTATTGGAAAACTTCCCGGCTTGCAAGCAATTCAAACCAGTGGTCAACCTGGCGCAGATGCAGCAACTTTACGCATCCGTGGTATTGCAACTACTGGAAATTCAAATGCGATAGTGGTTGTTGACGGAATTGAACGACCTGGTTTTGGCGATATTGATCCTAATGAAATTGAAACCATCTCCATTCTTAAAGATGCATCCTCAACGGCAGTTTACGGTATACGCGGAGCCAATGGTGTAATTGTTATCACAACAAAGGGAGGAAAAATAGGTACTCCCCGCGTTTCTTATACAGGCAATGTGAGTCTGCAAACTTATACCGGAATTCCGCGCGGTTTGGATGCTTACAACAATGCATCTCTTCTTAACGAAGCTTATGTTAATGACCAGAAAGCAGCTCCATTTACAGACGAAGAACTTCAGAAGTTTAAGGACGGATCTGATCCCTACGGATACCCGGATGTACAATGGTTTGATTATTTAACACGTAAATACTATCCGCAAACCCAACATAATGTGAATATAAGCGGGGGGACTAAAATTGCCAAGTACTTCGTATCTGCAGGGTATTTATTTCAGGATGGTATTTTCAAAAAGTTTGATTCTCCCTATGGAATCAATACAGTTCCGAATTACAATAGATATAATTTCCGGTCTAATCTAGATTTTAATCTAAGTAAGGATATAACTTTTGGTATAAAGTTAGGTGGCCGTTTTGATAAACGTTACCAACCCTCAGGATTGCGTTCAAGTTCAGCCTTTTCCTATGATACTATGGAAGGAATGATCTCAAGGATCCTGCAAACACCTTCTTATGCATTTCCTGTAACTCTTCCGGACGGAAGAATTGCTCAAAATGCAGATGTAGGAACTAATATCTGGAATCCATATGCAGTGCTTACAAGATTCGGTACAAGGACAGATACCCGCAACGCCATCGAAAGTACGTTTAATATTAACTGGAAGCTGGATAAAGTAACCAGAGGTCTTTCCTTTAAGACAAACTTCGGTTATGATGCCTATTATCTTAATACTGCAAGAAGGAATGCTAACTGGGCCGCTTACCGGTGGGACCGTCGCACGGGCCAAATCAGCTTATCAACCGATACACGGCAGCGTGATGAGCCTTTGGGTGCAATCGTAACCAATGATTACACACCTATTTCAGGGGATATCAATTCCAATTTGCAAGTAGGCTTTAACTATGAAAAGAGTATTAAAAAGCATAGTCTTACTGCATTGCTATTGGGCACAAGGCAGCTTTTGAGAACTAATACAGGTGCTGATATCTTTCAGTCTCCACCAAGGGCTATGCAAGGCCTCGTTAATCGGATCACCTATAACTACGCAGATAAGTACTATTTCGAGTTCAATGCTTCGTATAACGGTTCCGAAAACTTTATGAAAGGCCGTCAGTACGGTTTCTTCCCTGCCGGATCATTTGGTTGGACACTAACTAATGAGCCTTTTATGAAGAAGGTTGAATGGCTCAGCTATTTAAAGGTTAGGGGAAGTTATGGACAGGTAGGTAGCGATAATATAGGCGGTAGAAGATTTTTGTTTCTAACAAGTTACACGAATGGTGGAACTAATTTTGGTGGACCAGGCAACTCGGTTCAATTTGGTTCGCCTCAGTCGCCAACCAATTATCCAATCACCTGGATTTCGCCAGACAATATTGGTAATGAGCTATTGACATGGGAAAGAAGCACCAAGCGAAATATTGGTTTGGAAAGCCGGTTCTTCGAGGGTGCTTTGAAATTTAATGTCGATATCTTCGATGAGGCAAGAAAAAATATCCTTATCGAGGCTAAGAGAGGCCTACTTTCATTCGGTCACAAATATCCACTGCTGAATAATGGCGAGGTCTATAACAAGGGATATGAGGTGGAATTGGACTACGAAAGAAAGACAGGGGAGTTAACATTAGGTATTAATGGTCAATTGTCTTTTGCGAAAAATGTGGTACGAAATTTTGATGAACCAGAGGGGACACCGGATAGATTAAAAGTAGAGGGAAAGCCGGTTAATCAATTTATTGGTTACGTAACTGATGGTTTTTATACTTCCATTGAGGATATTAATAATTCGGTAAAACCTCAGGGAGCTGTCCCCGGACAAAGTATAATTCCGGGTGATCTTAAATTCAAAGATCTGGATGGCGATGGAGTTATTACGTCTGAAGACAGACAACCTATTGGCTACTCGAGTAATCCGGAATATATATACAGCTTTACACCAAGGGCTTCCTGGAAAGGGGTATCACTATCTGTTTTATTTCAGGGAGCAGCCCATGTAAGTTCAAATCTAATCCTGAACGAGCAAAATAATGGTCAGCAAATGTATCCCGTTCAACTGGAACGTTGGACTCCTGAAACTGCGTCTACTGCTACCTGGCCTGCACTCCATTCCAGAGGCTATACGGGTTTAAACTATGCTCTTAATGATTTTATCCTTCAAAATTCAGCTTACCTGAAAATAAGGAATGTCGAACTAGCGTGGACTGTACCATCCAGATGGACAGACAGGATGAAGATCAGAGGTATAAGAATATTCGCAAACGGGCAGAATTTGTACACATGGACAAAGTTCAGAATGTATGTGGATCCTGAGAATTTAAATACGGTAAATCAGGCCTTCCCACTACAGGCACTTTACCCTTCTTCACGAGTGTATAATCTAGGTTTAAATATTAATCTTCAATAGGATGATTTTTGGTAAAAGATATATAGCAGCTCTTTTGTCTCTAGCTTTAATACAGGGAGCCTGCAAAAAAGATTTTCTTAATAGGGCCCCTGGAATTGAGCTGAATGATGAAAAGGTATTTGGAGATGCTGTTCAGGCTGCCAGATATGCAGATGAAGCATACAACTATCTCATCAATGACTATGTACGATTTAATGCCTACCGTGGAGCTACATCTCAGGCCTCAGATGAAGCGGTAAGCGGAAATTCAGAAAATACAGTAGTTACACTAAATAAAGGTCGCTATCACGATCATGCTGTAGCTGCCTCCCTTAATGATATACGTGACGTTTGGGAAAGGTCGTACCAGGGAATAGCTATAGCTAATAAAATGCTTGAAAATATCGATAAGGTCCCTCAACAAACAGCAGAGCAGCAGGGGATTTTTAGGCCTAAAAGGGTAAGAGGAGAGATGCATTTTGTAAGAGCTTTGTGCTATTTTGAATTACTTAAACGCTTTGGTGGAGTGCCCCTTATGGACAAGGTTTACACTGTAAATGATGATGTGGACCTGCCGAGGGCGACGGTGGAGGAGACCGTTAACTTTATTCTTTCTGATTTAAAGCTAGCTGTAAACGAGTTGGGAATGGATACCGATCCGGAGTATGGTTCATCAAATTATGGACGAGCTACCAAAGGAGCGGCTTCAGCACTGGTGTCAAGAGTGCTGTTATATGCTGCAAGTCCTGTAAACAATCCTACTAACGATAAAGCTAAGTGGAAATTAGCTGCAGATTCAGCAAAAGGACTTATAGACAAGGGCTGGTATTCCTTACAGGCTAGTTATAGTAATATATTAAATGTTCCTGAATCTCCTGAATATATAATGATTAAGGTGAGAGGAAACCGTCCTATTGCAGGTATGTTTCAAGACTTCTCTATGTCTCCAGCATCGGGCGGGCAACAAGGACAGATGAATCCAACCCAGAATCATGTGGATATGTATGAGATGGCAGCAACTGCAAAACTGCCCGCCGAGACTGGATCTGGTTATAACGCACAGTCTCCATATACTGGCCGAGACCCACGATTCTATGCGAATATATTATATAATAATGCAGACTGGCAGGGTAAGAAAATTGAAACCTGGCGCCAAACTACCGTTGTGAACGGCAAAGAGCAAACCACTTATGGAAAGGACGCTGGTACCGATATCAAGTTCACGGCTACAAGCTACTATTGTAAGAAATACTGGCCCGAAGTTTATTCAACCAATGGTGGTACTCAAACCCTCTTAAATTATATCTACTTCCGCTACGCTGAAATACTATTGAATTATGCAGAGGCTTTGAATGAGGCAGAAGGCCCCGGATCTGATCTTTCCAAAAATAGTATTCTGGGTGCTGTAAACCAGATAAGAGCACGAGTAAATATGCCAGCTCTTCAGACAGATAATCCTGCGGGCGTTGGATATGTTGAAAGAACTCAGGAAGCCTTTAGATCCAGGATCAGGCATGAAAGAGCTATAGAGCTTGCTTTCGAAGACCATCGCTGGTACGATATCATGCGCTGGAAAATTGGTGTCGAAACTATAAATACACCCATGTATAGAATGGATGTGGTAAAGAATGCAAATGGATCCTTTACTTATACGAAAGCCCTGTTAGGGGATGCTTTTCAGAAGATTTTTGAAGACAGACAACACCGGTACCCTGTTCCGAGAACGGAGATCTATAAAAGTAAAGGTATCCTTAAGCAAAATCCTGGGTGGGAGTAATAATTCATATAATTAGATCAACATTCTTTATGAGACTTAATCTAAAAAGATTTTTAATGCTCCTGCTATTTATTCTGGCAGGATCCGTATCAATATTTGCACAGAAGCCTGATCAAAACATTACTATAAATGGGGTAGTGGTAGATCAAAATAAGAGGCCTCTCGCAGGAGTGAATATTTCTGTGCAAGAATCAAAATCCAAGAGTTTAAATACAGGAGCGGAGGGGCTTTTCGCTATCACCTGTACTTCAAGTGATGCCATTGTTTTTCAATTAGCAGGATATCGTACTTTAATAAAGCCGGCGGCTGAACTTAAAGATGCAACAATTATCCTTGAACGTTCACTTTTGTATGCCGGAGATCAGGATAATGTTTACATCCCCTTTGGAGTCCGGAAGAAAAGGCAGGTAAGTGCCACCATTAGTTCGATTGATGGAGATCAGCTACCTCAACTTCCTTCATCATCACTAAATACGGTTCTTTCGGGTCGTGTGTCAGGTTTATACATCTATCAGAATGGGTCGCAACAGCCTGGCTATGATGTCTCTTCATTTATGATCCGTGGTCGTTCTTCCTATAATAATAATCAGGAGCCGCTTGTTCTTGTGGACGGGGTTGCACGTGCTTTTGAAGCAATGGATCCTAATGAAATTGAAAGTATTAGTGTTTTGAAGGATGCAGCGTCATTGTCATGGTATGGAATGTACGGAGCCAATGGTATTATCTATGTTAAAACCAAACGTGGTTCTGCTACTCAAACCAGGGTTACTGTAGATGCTCAGAACGGCTGGCAAACACCTATGCAAATAGCTCAGCCACTTGATTCTTATACATTTGCAAGCCTTTATAATGAGGCCCAGATCAACAGCGGTAGTAGTCCAACTTATAGCGATGCTACACTTGCTGCCTATAGGGATCCATCTTCTAACCCCTATTTATATCCTAATAACAATTTTGTAGACCGTTTTACAAAAGACATTACCCCAGTTCAACGATATATTGGAACGGTAAGCGGAGGAAACGCCTTTATCAAGTACTATACCATGATAAGCTACCTTAACCAGGCTGGTTTTTATCAAGGCGCAGAGAACCCCTTGTATGATGCCAATACAAACTTTAAGCGTTATAATTTGAGAACTAATCTGGATCTGCATGTAAATAAGTCGTTGGATGTTAGTTTAGATGTAGGCGGACGGATCACAAACCTCAGATTCCCGAGAGTAGGGACATCAAGCATCCTTTCTGCTATTTATAGTACTCCGGCAAATGCCTTTCCCGTATTGAATGAAGACGGTACTTACGGTGGGACTTCCAATTTTCAGTCGAATAACCCCCTGGCAATGCTTCAGGCTGGAGGTGTGAGTACAGATGTGGGTAGAAATATGCTCGCAACCATTAACGTGCGTCAGAAACTGGGTTCTATAATTGATGGATTAAGTTTAAATGCCTTATACTCCTACGATGTTAGAGGATTGTTCAGACATGGTTTTACTCAAACCTATGAGGTATATCAAAGAAATGATAATGGTAGCTATGCACGTTTTGGGAATGCAACTGTAGCTAACTATTCAGCAAATGAATTCAGGGAAAATTTTAGGAATAATGAGCTATGGATTGGGTTTGATTATGATAAAAGCTTTGGAGATCACAGTTTTAACTTCTCAAACAGGTTTAACCGAACTGTTGCTACAACATTCCTCGCCCTGGATGAAAAAAGAGAAGGAATTTCTAACCGGCTAACCTACGGATATAAACAACGTTACTTCATTGACCTTATAGGTTCTTATTACGGATCAGAGAATTTTAAGCCGGGTAAGCGATACGGTTTCTTTCCAGCATTCTCTGCTGGCTGGATAGTGTCGGATGAAAACTTTATGAAATCGGCTTCTTTCCTTGATTATTTAAAGTTAAGAGGAAGTTACGGGTTGATGGGCAGTGATGCTCTGGGACTTTCAAGGAGGTTTTCCTTCAACAGTACCTGGAATAGAGGTGGTACAGGATACAATTTTGGTACAGGATTCAACGGCGCTAATGGTTCTACAGAACGTACACTTGGAAACGAGAATCTGACTTGGGAGAAGGTGAAAAAAGCAAGCTTAGGTTTTGATAGTCAGTTATTCAAACAAGCACTATCACTTTCGGCAGATTACTTTTATGAAAATAGGTCTGACCTGTTAACAGGGTCGTTACTACCTAATATATTAGGACAGTCTTTAGTAAATGTAAATGAAGGCGAAGGTGAATATCGGGGAGTTGAAGCCGACATAAATATTAATAAGAAGATTGGTAATTTAAACCTGAGCCTGTTTGGTAATTACACTTATACAAAGAGCAAAATTGTTTCAATTAATGAGAGTGCTGGTTTACCCGATTATCAGAAAAGAAAGGGGCACGCTATTTCAAGTGTTATTCAGGGGAACTCCTATGTTAACTCTTTCCTAAAGGCTGACGGGATCTTCCAAAACCAGGCAGAAATTGATAAGGCTCCTGTGCAACGATTTTCAAGAACGGTAAAGCCTGGGGATATCCGCTACAAGGACATCAACGGTGATAACGTAATTGATAATCTTGACTTTTCTGTAACTGATTACAATTTCGTACCGAAAGCTTTCTTTGGTTTTGGCGCTAATGCATCCTACAAAAGTTTTGATATTTCCTTCCTGTTTCAAGGTACTGAAGGACGGACTATTTCAATTAAAGACTTAGTTAACGCGGGTAGTAACAACACAGGTTATGTTAATCAGTTTAGTGTAAATCGCTGGACACCGGAAACTGCGGGAATAGCTGAATATCCTCGTTTAGCAATCGGAGACCGTGATAATAATACTCAAAATTCGGATTTCTGGCTTCGTTCGGGCGATTATTTGCGACTGAAGAATGCAGAGCTGGGTTATACCTTGCCAGCCTCTCTGACAAGCAGGATAAAATTGTCTACTTGCAGATTTTTTATAAGCGGTTTGAATCTGCTGACTTTTGACAAGCTGAAAGGGCTGGATTTAGATCCTGAATTACCCGATGCCGGATATTCTACTTACCCCTACATGCGCATCTACTCGATGGGCTTAAATGTTAAGTTTTAATATTAAGGATTGTAAAAATGAAAACGAAGATATTTTATACTCTTTTACTTGTAGTCGGAATTCTGGGAGTTTCCTGTAAAGATGACTTTCTGCAGGATGGAACTATTCCTGCGGACGGTGATGTAACTGAAGAACAATTCTGGAATCACGCTGACTGGTCGCGGAACTATCTGAATAATATTTATTCACATGTAGAACATAGGTTCAATGTATTGGGTGAATGGTCTCTGTTGGCAGATGCATCAGACGAAGCCGTGAGTTCAAATCCAAATAGTGATATCAGTATTTTTAACAATGGCACCTGGGGACCGGTTAGAACAGTTGATGATGTTTGGACTGATATGTATAGCGGAATTCGTAAGACTAATATTTTTCTTGAAAAAATCAAGACTGCTAACATTGTTCCTATGAATGGCCTCAGCTATGATGAGGATGTTAAAAGAATGCGCGGGCAGGCCTTTTTTCTCAGAGCTTTCTTCCTGTTTGAGCTCGTAAAGAGATACGGAAGTGCTGTTATCATAACCAGAGAGTTGAGTCCGGATGAAAATTTAAACCTGCCACGAAATTCTTTCGAAGAATGTGTTGCGCAAATTACCCTTGACTGTGACTCAGCAATTGCAAGATTACCGGTCTGGACAAAGGATTGGATGATTGGCGATCCTAATAATAATCCAAATACAGCTAATTACGGTAGGGCTACGCAAACTGCGGCAATGGCTTTAAAATCAAGGATATTGTTATACGCAGCAAGTCCTTTGTATAATCCATCCGGAGATCAAACTAAGTGGCAAAAGGCAGCAGATGTTGCTAAGGCAATTATGGATTTAAACAAACACAAGATCTTTAGTAGTTACGGCAATCTCTGGATGTGGAATACTGCTGCAAATCAGTACAATGATGAAGTTATCTTTGCAACCCAGACCTACAATGCAGCCGAGTTTGACAGGCAAAATGCGCCGGTAAGTTATGAGGGAGGACTTGGGCGCACCAATCCTACTCAAGAGCTTGTTGATGCTTTTGAAATGAAAACTACTGGCCGATTAATAACAGATCCATTGGCTGTTTACAGTGATGCAAATCCTTATTTAAACCGAGATCCAAGGCTCGGATTTTCAATCCTGTACAACGGACAAACCTATAAAACAACTACTCCTGCCTCTGTAGTTGAAACTTTTATTGGTGGAAAAGACGGAATTGGTGTAAATGTGAATGCCACAAAAACGGGTTATTACCTTCGTAAGTTTATGGACCCGGCTGCTTCATGGAATAGCAACCCTGTAGTTAATCGCCGCCGTCCATGGATCCTCTTCCGATATGCTGAAACACTTTTAAACTATGCAGAGGCATTGAATGAAGCACAGGGAGTTGCAGCCATGACTCAGGTATTGGGCGCAATAAACCAGATCAGGGCAAGAGCCGGTGTAGCAATGCCCGCACTGCAAACAACCAACCCTGCCGGGAACGGTTATGTAGCCCCAACCAAAGAAGCTATCAGAGCAAGAATACGTAATGAAAGACGTGTAGAGTTATGCTTTGAAGAGCATAGGTTTTTTGATGTTCGTCGCTGGAAAGAAGGTGAGACCTATTTTAATAAGCCTGTAACCGGGATGCGCATTACCAAAAATGCAAACGGTACGTTCAATTTCGAAAGGTTTAATGTAGAGAACAGAGTATTTACAGAGAAAAATTACTTGTTCCCTATTTCACAAAATGAATTAAACCGGGCACCGGCACTGGGCCAAAATAAAGGATATAACTAGTGTATGTACCTCTCATTGTTTCTATTAAACTATTAAAGATAATCCTGCAATTTTTGATAAATATGTTTAAAATAGCCTTCGTGAGCGATTGCTCAGTAGTGGGAAGGAGAGTGTTTAGAAGGTTCTTTAATACCTCTGGAAAAACTCTTTGCGGAGTAATTGTTTTCGCCCTTAAATTTAATGGGATTGTCTTTGCACAAGCACAATATGGTATCGATGCTAAAGTTGAAAGTCTTCTCGCTAGAATGACCCTTGAAGAGAAGGTTGGACAGCTTAACCAATATACCAGTGACCGTCTGGCAACGGGCCCTCTTACTGAAAACAGTACTAAATACAACGAAATTAAGGAAGGGAAAGTTGGCTCCATGCTGAATGTGCGCGGTGCCAAAGATACCCGGATGGTCCAGGAGCTGGCGCTCCAATCGCGATTGAAGATCCCTCTTTTATTCGGTTTGGATGTTATTCACGGCTATCGTGTTACATTTCCAATTCCATTGGCAGAAGCTGCAAGTTGGGATCTGAAGGCGATCGAGACTTCTGCCCGGGTTTCGGCAACAGAAGCTGCTGCAGCTGGTATTCACTGGACCTTTGCTCCGATGGTTGATATCTCTCGTGACCCCAGATGGGGCCGGGTAATGGAAGGAGCTGGAGAGGATACTTACCTTGGCTCTCTAATTGCCAGGGCAAGGGTAAGAGGATTCCAGGGCAAAGGTTTGGGTAGCACTGATGCGGTAATGGCCTGTGTGAAGCACTTCGCCGCTTATGGTGCCGCTATTGCTGGACGCGACTATAATACAGTCGACATGAGCGACAGGCTTTTATGGGAAACTTATTTGCCTCCTTTTAAAGCTGCTGCAGATGAGGGTGCAGCAACTTTTATGAATTCTTTTAATGATCTGAATGGTATCCCGGCAACGGGTAACAGCTATCTTCAAAGAGATATTCTAAAAGGAAAGTGGAATTTTAAAGGATTTATAGTAAGCGACTGGGGATCGATAAAGGAGATGGTGCCGCACGGCTTTGCTAAAGATAATTCAGATGCTGGGCGCCTTGCAATCAATGCCGGAAGTGATATGGATATGGAAAGTCGTAGCTATGTCACTAGCTTACCAAAACTAGTTAAGGAGGGTAAGGTGTCTGAAGCTTTGATCGATGATGCGGTGAGAAGAATTCTTCGTAAGAAGTATGAACTTGGCCTCTTTGAAGATCCATTTAGATTTAGTAGCGATAGCAGGGAGAAAAGGATACTGAACTCTGATGCAAATAGAAAGGCGGCCCGGGAAGTGGCAGAAAAGAGTATCGTTTTACTTAAGAACCAGAACCAGGTATTGCCGCTTTCGAAGAACCTTAAAAATATAGCAGTAATAGGTCCCCTGGCAAAGTCAAACGAAGACATGAAAGGCTTCTGGTCGGTAAAATGGGATAATGATCATCTGGTTTCCTTGTATGAAGGTCTGGAGAATAAAGTGGGCAAGCAAACAAAACTTCTGTATGCAAAAGGTTGTGGCATTTCAGATACTGCTTCCGCTGGTTTTGAAGAAGCGATTGAAGTGGCAAAGAAGGCAGATGTTGTAATCATGGCTGTTGGTGAAGCCTTTGACATGAGTGGTGAAGGAAAGAGCCGGGCAGAAATTAAACTACCAGGATGTCAGGAACAACTTATTAAAGCGGTAAAAGCCACCGGAAAACCCATGGTTGTATTGGTAATGGCCGGGCGTCCTTTGATTTTTAATTGGACCGCCGACAATGCTGATGCGATCATGTACACGTGGTGGTTGGGAAGCGAAGCTGGAAATGCTATTGCAAACGTGCTCTATGGCGACTATAATCCTGCAGGAAAACTTCCTATGACTTTTCCTCGCTCTGAAGGTCAGATCCCTCTCTTTTATAATTGCAAAAATACAGGCAGGCCGTCAATGAATGAGAATGATAAAACTTACAGATCAGTGTATATCGATCTGCCCAATACGCCAAAGTATGCCTTTGGTCACGGGTTAAGTTATACTACTTTTGCCTTAAGTGATTTGAAGCTTGATAAACAAAAGATGAAGTTATCAGACTCGATAATTGTAACAATGACATTGAAAAATACAGGGAAATATGCAGGCGAAGAGGTTGTCCAACTGTATATACAAGATCTTGTAGCCAGTGTAACCAGACCTGTTAAGGAATTGAAGGACTTCAGGAAACTCATGTTAAATCCAGGAGAAAGCAAAACAATCTCCTTTACCATCAATAAAGAAAAGTTAGCCTTTTATGATCAGCGGATGAATTGGAACGCCGAGCCGGGCGAGTTTAAACTGATGATTGGTTCAGCTTCAGATAATTTACCACTTCAGAACAAGTTTGAATTGGTAGAATAATTTTCCAATAATTACTATTTACCGCAAGGTTCAGAGAGGGAAGCAGAGTAAAATGATTAAATTGGTTCAACTGCGTATTCTTATGATAAGCATATCTGTGCCCTTTCTGATCTTGTTGGTAATAATGCTTCAATTCCCGGATCAAAGTCTGTAAAATTCTGTTTTAAAAATCAATTACCAGCCATTCGATGAGAAATATCCTAGCACTATTACTTTTATTCCCTTTAGCTCAATTAAATGCTCAAGATGTAAGTTTTAGAAAAGTTGAACTGAAGTTGTTGAAAAAGGAGTTGAAGAATAATCCCAAAGCCAGGGATATAGTTAAGGAATTTGAAAGCAGGGCTGAAAAAGCATTAACGGATGCACCAGACCCGATTAAACTGATTCAATCCCAGGGACTTCTAATGGGGAACCCTGCGAAGATGTCCAGCTTGAAATCATTGGGAGATGTGAATAAGATATTCGCTCTCTCACTTATGTACAGACTTAAGGGAGAAAGAAAATATCTAAACAAAGCGGTGGAATTTTTAAAAGCCTGGGCCCGTGAAAATAAGCCTGATGGAAATCCTATAAATGAAACCAAATTGGAGGATCTGGTATTCGGATATGATTTGATAAGAAAAGCCCTCAGTATTAACGATCGTAAACTAATTGATGCCTGGTTAGATGCAATGGCTACTGCTGAGGTTAATCATCCTTCCGGTAAAGGAAACAAGGGGACTGCCGTGAATAATTGGAATTCTCACCGGATTAAGATGATGACAATGATAAATTATGTGCTCAAAGAGGGTAAGTACGACAAAATAGTTGAGAATGAATTGAACAGGCAGTTAGAGGTGAATTTGAATCCTGACGGGTCTACACATGATTTTTACGAGCGAGATGCTTTGAATTACCATATCTTCAGTGTAGAGCCCTTGCTTAAAACAGCTATAGTAATTCAAAGAGCAACCGGTAAAAATTACTTTACCATCGAATCCTCCAAAGGGGGCTCAATCAAGAAATCTACTGATTTTCTGGTTCCTTTTATGACAGGTGCAAAAACACACAAGGAATTTCAAAACAGTAAGGTTGAGTTCGACAGACAACGCGCCAATAATAATGAAAAAGGATTCATTGTTGCTAATTTTATACCATCTAAAGGAGTTGTGGCATTGGTGACAGCCGATTACTTTGATCCAGCCTATTTAGAGGTGATAAAAAAGGCATCCGGTGATGAAGATTATATGGAATGGCAGTTGTTAGTAAATAAAGTACGAAGGAGGGCCGAAGGGAAATAGATCATTTCCCCAGCACCTTATTTATCTCACTTAATAAGTACCCTTTTTCATCATTGTCATACTCCCAGAACATCACTCCGGCCATTCCTTTTTCCAGTACATAATCACATTTGTGCTTTACAGACCATTCATTATCGTAGGTGATGAACAGCTGCGATTGATCATTATATAAATAAGGCGCTTTAGCTTCTTCGTCCCGATACTCTTTAAACCCGTTCTTATTTACCAGGCTATCTTTAATCTTTGAATAGCCATCCCCAAAGGTTTGTGAGGTGATTTTGCCTCCCAGGCCAATTTTGCTCTCGCCTGAAATCTTCATATTCCTTCCATAAAAGGCAATCCCCATAACAAGTTTATTGGTAGGTACTCCAGCGGCAACGTAGGCTTTGACAGCTTTATCTGCAGAGTTATCAGAGGGATTAAGCGAAGATGAAAATAAGTTGGTATGATGACCCGCCAATTTACTGGAATAAAAGTCGTAGGTCATAATGTTGACATAATCCAGGTATTGTTGCGCCTTAGCCATTTCGGTATTGTCAAGAAAAGATGCAAATCCGGCAGTGGCTGTTGTAAGGAGTAATTTCTTAGCGCTTTGTTTTTCCAGCATGTTCAGTTCCTCCCGTAGTACCGCGAACATCAACGTGTAATTTTGCTTATCTTCAGGGCGGTATAAATTTCCTGCTTCTCCAGCCATTCCCGGATATTCCCAGTCGATATCTACCCCATCGAGTTTGTATCCCCGCACAATATCTACTGCACTTTTAGCGAAAGCTCTGCGAGACGAGTCGGTTAAAACGGCATTTGAGAAGTTTTCACTCCAAGACCATCCTCCAATGGAAATTAGAATTTTTAGATCCTTATTTATACGTTTCAGCGCATTGAGGTTTTTGAAATTAACAGTGTCTGTCTTTTTATTTTCCAGAAAAGCCTTACCATCTTTAATATTTATGAAAGCATAATTTATATGGGTGATCTTAAGAGGCTCCATCTTCGAGGTGTCTATAAGTCCCTTGTATCCTCCTGCATATGCAATGATTACAGGTTTATCTATTCTTTGCTGTCCAAGAGCAAATTGAGCCAGAAATAGTATTAGAAGAGCAGGAAAATTTTTCTTTATTGTTTTCATGTAGTTGAATTAAACTTTTAGGATTAGCTCTTTTTTCTCGATGTACCCCACAAATAGAATAATAAGAAAAGAAACCCCGAGAGATCTTAAAATTCCCAACAAACCAGAGTTTAGAAATCCAGGGTACCAGAAATGGAGAAGCTCAAACCCGGAATATAAAAAATAGGGGATAAGATAACAGGTAAGTGTACTTGTTCCTGCCGGTTTAATAAGATTGAACCAGTTGGCTTTATTTTTTCGGTCAATAAGGATAATAAAAGAATAAAAAGTAAGACCACTTATTCCTGCACAAATAAAAACCCAGGCTGGTGTAGAGTTTATTTTAGAAATACCGCCTGTTATGGGGGAAAGAAGCATTCCCAGGGCTATCAATAAAAGGGCGGCAAGCGGAAGATAAATTACAATATTAGACCGCTGTGTAGCATAAAGGGTTACGGTGCACGTACCAAACAACATCAGAGCTATGCTTGAAGCATCGTTTACAATGGGAATACTGAAAGGAACAAGATTCAAATGTGTAAGTAGATTTATAGTACAGAAAGCCAAGAGTAGAAATGCCTGAGCAATCACGTATTTTCTGGAAACTAAAAATAGGAAGGAAGTAACAAGATACGCCCAACCGATTATACCTAAGATCCCCCACCAGGATGGTTGCATTCCCCCTAATTGCCCCTTATTTTCTCCCTTGTAAACGTAAGCCATACCCAGGAGAAGAAGAACGCCCACTAATCTCAATATGAAAATTTTTCCTTTTGTAAAGCCTTTGGGGTACTGCAACCAGATCAGGAAGAAGGCTGATGTTACCAGAAAGATCCACGTTGCTTTGGGTAATCCTGAAGCGTCGTTGTAGGTTTCTGCATTCACATGAAAGAATCCCATAATAATTAATGCCAAAGATCGCCCAAGGATATAGAGAGCTATCGAAAGTGAAGTTTTTCCTTGTTTAATTTTCCCATTAATGGCTAGTGGAATGGAGAGACCCGCTATAAATAAAAATGCCGGAAAAATTGTGTCAGCGAAGCCGAGTCTGCTTTCAGTTACTTCAGCATGCCCTATCCATTTAGGGAGGTTAGAAACGCTGCTCAGATCATTCACTAAGATCATCAGAAGCATAACGACAGCTCTAAGAACATCGATCGATGGTATTCTGAGGCTCGCGTGGGGCCGCAATTCAAGGTGACCTTCAGAATAGGCAGATCTATTGGTTTTTGAAAGAGTCTGAGTCATAAATTATTTAGTTAAAAAACACGGGGCCCTTTAGACCCCGCGTGTAACCAATTTATATAATTCCGGATGATGAGAAGGATTGATGAATCCCGCCGGAGAAGTGAGGCAAATTATTCTGTGATTTTGTCCAAAGGAGCAACGTTGTTCTCGTAGCCTGAGTAACCTTTGTTTTGGTTGATCCGACCGTTGGTGTTGAACCGTTGAGCATCTGCTGGAATTGGCCATAATACATGGTAAGGTGCTATCCTGTATTTAACACCTTGCACCGTAGGTACTTCATTCTTATAAAAATCATTTTTCTCTATAATCCTATCGTAGAAGAAGTTGTTGTCTGAGAAAGCCGCCAATGTATAGGTCTTACCGTTATATGCTGGCTTTCCTGTTGCGGCAAAAATGTAAGCGATCCGGGTTAGCTCAGTTTTCCGTGGCTCTTCCCAATACAGCTCGCGGGCTCTCTCGTCAAGGATTGTTCCTATTGTTACCTTTGACGCATCTGTTAGTAATTGAGCCTGAGCTCTGCCTCTTACTGCATTAATATCCGCCATTGCAAGTCCCAGATCATTTTTCCAATAGTATGCTTCAGCTCTTAGTAGCAATGTTTCAGCTACGCGGAAAACATACCAGTCTGTATTTGTACCTCTTGGTGGAGTCCAATAAGGATCGTTCGCGTATTGGTTGGTTGAATTGATGAACACTTTGTAGTGAGGCCAGCCAAACCAGTGGCGAATAGTATCGAATCCTCCGTTAGTAAACCTTTGATTTAAGTTAGAGCTCGAGTATTCCTGGAGCGGCTTCCCATAGATAGCTTTGTCTGCCGCATCCGTAGAGGTTTTTAAGGCGGGATTGTTATATACAAGGTCTGTCATGTCCATCCACATCCCTTTAGCATGACGCAGGTCTGTGTTGTCGGTCCAAATGTATTTAGTGCTGTATGGTGTTCCCCGGTACCGGCCAATTCCTCTACCGTACATCCTTGTTAGTGGAAACTCTGCTGTTACAGCATCCACAATCCCTTGTTTTCCTGTAGGCGTTTTTAGATTTGCAAAATGCCAGGCAGGAACACAGTTCCTCATCACCTGACTTCCGAATGGAGTAAACCCTGAAGCAAGATTATCGCGGTCAATAACAAGAAACAAAGCTTCTCTATTAGTTGCTAAAGCTTTATTGTCCATCCTGTGCAGGTCCCAAACAACATTCTTCGTTACATCTCCTGCTGTACTGCCGAAGCGCTGGGTCATTAAGCCATAGGGAGATCCGCTTATTACACTCGTTGCAGATGCAATAGCATCATCAAATTTTCCTAATGCGAGGTTAATTTTGGTTAAAAGGTGATTTACAGCTCCTTTGGTAACCTCTCCTTTGTTAACATTATCCGGAACCCAGGTTTTCGCCAGGTCCAGATCCTCTTTCATCTTTTGTAAGATCACCTCTCTCTTTGTGGTGTAAAAATCTTTTTTAGGTTCAGACAGATCCTTTAGGAGTAAAGGAACGTCTCCGAACTGATGAACCAGGCGATAGTAAAAATAGGCCCTATAGAAATAGGCAGATCCCAAAATTGCATTTTTTTCTGCCTCGGAAGCGTATTTCGGACGGTCAATGTTTGTAATTATGGTGTTGGCGTAGCGCACTCCCCTAAACCCTTCGTCCCAATAATATCCAATTTTATTATAGTCGTTGTTATTCAGTTCCGCATCAGGAGTGATCCTGGTTATAAGGTCCTGCGCTGGTGTGCTTTTGTCTGTTGTTCCTTCAACCGCAACATCCGAGAATATTGATTCCGTTAACATTGGCGCCGAGTCTCCAAAGTATTCTCCGCGAATTTGTAACCCACACTGATTTAACATTGCTTTCATCGCCGTTGCAGTACCTAATGAGGTTTCTGGCGCATAGCTGGACAACTGATCAGCGTCCAGATAACTTTTCTTGCAACCGCCGGCAGCTACTAATGCTGCCGCCATAAAAAATATACTAAGTTGTTTTCGAGTATTCATCTTGATAAAAATTATAAGGTTACATTGAGGCCAAGGGTATAATAACGTGGAGTTGGACCATTATTCTGAGGATCCCAGTAGTCCCATGTTGGAGCATAAAGAGCTGCATTGTTCACATTAAGATAGAGCTTAGCGCTTTTTAATCTAACCTGATTCACGAATTTGTTAGGCACAGAGTAGGCAACTGCAACTGTATTAAGGCGGATAAAAGAGTTATCACGATAAACGCCAAAGCTTGTTCCACTTAATCCGGAATTTAAACGAGCGAAGTCATTACGCGGATTTTCAGGAGTCCAGTAAGGAAGGATGTAAGAAGAAGAACGGCCGAATCCCACACTTCCTGGTTGATTTTTCGCTTGGTCAAAACGTTTCTTCTGCCCCCAGTTGGATAAAAGCTGGAATGAGAAGTCGAAGTTTTTAAGGATATTAAACTCGTTTCTCATTGACCAGGTGAACCTCGGACTTGTATAGCCCAGGAATTGTTTGTCGACGTCATTATAAACGTAATTCCCGTCCACATCCAGAAGTTTGAAGTCTCCTGCCTTTATTCCCTTATTGAATTTATTCGCCTCGGCTAATTCACTTTCCTGCCATACCCCTAGAATCTTGTAGTCCCAGATAACATCAATATCCTTTCCGATGAACCAGCCATTACCTGGATCGTCAGTTGGACTTGCAAGCATTTTTATCTGGTTGCGGTTGAAGAAGAGATTGAAGTTGGTATTCCAGTTAAAATTGTCTTTGCGAATGTTTTTTGTGTTTAAACTGAATTCGAAACCTCGGTTAGAAACTTTGGCAATATTTGAAAATACGTTATTGTATCCTGAAACTCTAACTACCGACTCTCGAATCAAAAGGTCAGATGTCTGTTTATCGTACACCTCTATAGTTCCGCCTATTCTGTCTCTAAGGATAGAGAAGTCCAATCCAGCGTTGAATGAAGCGGTCTGTTCCCACTGCAGGTTAGGATTTGGCATTCTTGGGTTTAAAGCAGCTGTATTTGCTTCAACCGCTGTTCCGCTCGGCGTCACTAACTGGTATTTTCCAGTATTTAATATGGCAAGTGCAGCATAAGGGTCAACAGTTCCATTATCAGGATTCCTTAAATCACGATTCCCGTTGATACCATATGAAACGCGTAGCTTTCCATAATTCAACCAGGGAAGGGATTTCATAAAGGATTCTTCCGTAAATGTCCATGCTAGAGCAGCTGCGGGAAATACAGCTCTTTTAGATTTTACCCCGAATACAGAGTACCCGTCCCTTCTTACGGATAATGTTAAATTATAGCGTTGCATCAAGCTATAGTTTAATCTACCCATTAGTGCATCGCCGGTATAAACCTTATCTTCTGAGTTTACGGCAGGTTTAACTCCGCTTGACACATTGTGGTAGGAAAGAAAGTCGCCCGGTACAAACCCTTCATTATATGCTGAGGTCCACCAGGTCTGATATTTTTCAGCATTTGCCAAAAGCGTTACATCAACATTATGAATTTTCGCGAAGGTTTTATTCCATTTAAGGAGATTATCCACTTGCCAGTTGTACCTTGTTTCCTGTGCACGTGTAACTGAACCTCCGGGAGTGGTTACATTAGGATTCAATGACGACGCGTGATTAAAAGTCCGGAACATATCAATGCCCGGACTAAAGTTGAGCTGATAAGAAATGCCAAAAGGCAGGGCTACTTTTGTATAAAGACTTCCAAATAGCGTATTCTGTCTGTCAAACCGGTCATTGTAAGTCATATCAAGAAATGGATTTCTTGCATTTAAACCGTTGTCGTCCGTTGGAATACGACGCAATGTTCCATCGGCATTATACATATCTCCATAGGGCGACAAATTGGTTAGCTGATTCCAATCAGCTTCAATAGCCCCCTCATTCCGGTCTGCATATTGCAGGTTGAGTCCAAGGGTAAGAAATTTGGCTGCCTTTGCCTCCAAATTAACACGGGTACGAAAAGTACTGAACTGTCCGCCCTGAATCAGGTTCTCATTTTTAAGATAGCCAAGAGACATATAGTAGTTTACCTCATCTTTTCTACCGGCAATGCTAACTGTATGGTCTTGTCTCTGGCCTGTTCTGAAAATCTCATCATACCAATTAGTAGTCTTTCCAGAGAGATAATTAGCTTGCTCATTCGCAACCAAGCCGAGGCGGTCAAGCCAAATCTTGGTAAGGTCTCCTGTTACACCATTGCGCCATTGTGCTTCCGTTACACCCTCTGGTAAATTATTAGGGTTATTGTAGAGATACGCAGCACTTGTCGCACCACTTCTGGCAACATCGGCCCGCCAGTCTAGAAATCCCTGGCCGTTGTAAACTTCCTGGTCTCTGGCAAGCTTTGCTAAACCGATGTTAGTATTAACTGTAATTGTCGGCGTACTGCTTTTCCCTTTTTTTGTTGTAATAGCCACAACTCCTGTTGCTGCTTTCGCTCCAAATACAGCGAGTGAACTGGCATCCTTAAGAACATCTACGGTCTCAATGTCATTAGGGTTTATATCAGACAACTGCCCGTTATAAATAACTCCATCCAATACAATCAGGGGAGATGTGCCAGCACTTAAAGTAGTTTTTCCCCGAACAAGAAGATCTCCTCCACCTTTCGCGCTCGTACTTAAACCTACGTTAAGACCGGGAATATTACCTCTAAGTATATCAGAAACACTCTGAGGGTTCTCATTTTCAAGCTGTGTAGCCTTTACACTTGATACTGCTCCGGTTACGTCCTTCTTTGTTGCAGTTCCATACCCAATAACAACGACTTCTTGTAATTGAGTATTGTCTGTACGAAGGGTGACGTTTACTGTGGAACGGTTATTTACAGGTACCTCCTGTAAGGAGAACCCTATACTGCTGAAAACCAAGGTGGCTGTTTGAGGAACGGAAATAGAATACTTTCCATTTGCGTCTGTGGCTGTGCCTCTGGTAGTTCCTTTTTCTTTTACAGATACCCCAGGTTGGGTTTCCCCTTTACTGTCTTTCACAACTCCTGTTACGGTAATGTTTTGTGCTCTCGCTCCTGTGATGATGACAAGTAAAAACGCAATTAATAGCGTAATTTTCTTTCTCATAATAATTGGTTAATAAAAAAATGAATAAACATTCGTTAACGAGGGCTAAGGTAAATGCAATAATTGAATTATAAAATACATAAATATCTGTAAATCAAACACTTAAAATGTATTTGATGCGCTTGCTTAACAATTTTATAATCTTGTAATTGTCTGATAAACAGACTGCTCTTTTCCTTAAGGCAGATCTAGGTGATACGCATAAAAAGCAATGAAAAAAAATAAAATAATTTTTAGCCATCTATTCGGATGCCGTTATGACGACTTCTATGTACATCACAGCCAACTGAGGTTCTTATTTTTTTTAATTGTGTGTAAAACGTATCGGAAAATAAATTGATCCCTGGCCGAATCCTATTTTAGGGCATCTCTATCAGCCGGATAACGATTTATATTCAGGCGATTTAAGCGTATTGTTTTTGTTTTAATCTTTTGATTTTCAATATTTTAAGTGATTTTTCTCTTGTTTGGTATAGATATTCTACACTAACTTTACAAAACCAGTTATAGACAATAGCCATGGTAATGGATTAGGCAAGTGCTCAAAGTACCGTATGGCAACATCGTAATTAGGATGGTTTGTAAGATGAATAAAAAGGGAAATGAACTTAGAGCGTGTTTTAAATCAATTTGAATTTAGAGGAATAATGTCAAGGGCCAGGTATGTTCAAATCCTGGTATTTATCATCACGATTAGTGTTGTTGGTCCAGCCTTCGCGCAACAGGGAAGGTTGGTGCTGAACCTCAGTCAAGGATGGTATTTTACCAAGGATAGGGTAGTGGTAGATAAAGTTGATCCTGAGACCAAATGGGAGAGGATAAATCTTCCGCATAGTTGGAATACTGAAGATGTAGTTGATGATACCCCGGATTACTACAGGGCAGCTTGTTGGTATAAGAAGGAACTTACAATAGACAAGTCACTGAAAGGGAAGAAAATTTTCCTTCAATTTGAAGGAGCTAATCAGGTTAGCCATGTATATATAAATGGTAAACAAGCGGCCACTCATACCGGTGGGTATACCGCGTTCATTGTTCCTGCAGACAATTTTCTAAATTTCCAAGAGGGAGCTTCCAATACGCTTCTTGTGAAGGTAGATAATAGTCATAACGATAATATTCCACCACTTTCAGCGGATTTTACTTTTTTCGGCGGGATATACCGTAATGTTAACCTCATCATCAATAACCAGGTACACTTTCAGCATTCTAAAGGAACAAGCAGTGTTTTCGTTTCAACTCCTTCTGTGTCTGAAAAGAAGGCATATGTACTTGTAAAAGGTGTTATTGAAAACCAGTCTTCCAAAGTTCAGAAGTTCATTTATAAAAATATAATTCTGGATGCTTCGGGAAAAGTTATTAAAGAAAGTGCAACATCGCTTTCTTTAAGATCCGGGGAACACAAAGATGTTAAGCAAGCCTTAGATAATATTCTAAGTCCTTCTTTATGGAGTCCGGAAAATCCTTATTTGTACCGGGTGGTATCTCAAATAAAGGATGCTAAATCAGGTGATATTTTGGACCAGGTGGTAAATCCTTTAGGAGTTAGGTGGTTTAGGTTCGACGGCGCTACAGGCTTCCATCTAAATGGAAAACCCTATAAACTTATCGGGGCAAGCCGGCATCAGGATTTCAAGGGTATGGCCAACGCTATCCCTGAAAACTTTAACTATAGGGATGTAAAGCTATTAAAAGATATGGGCGGCAATTTTTTGCGTGTAGCTCATTACCCTCAGGATCAAGCTGTGCTTAATGCTTGTGACATGTTGGGTATCCTTACCTCGGTAGAAATTCCGGTAGTCAATGCAATTACTGAGACAGAAGAATTTTCTCAGAACTGCAGAAATATGCAAGTGGAGATGATCAGGCAAAATTATAACCACCCTTCCGTAGTTCTTTGGGGCTATATGAATGAAATTATGCTTCGGCCTAAATTTATAGGTCAGGCAGAACGTCAAAAGACCTATTTCAATAATATTACCAGATTGGCGCAATCGCTTGATAGTCTTACAAGGGCAGAAGATCCTTCCCGGTATACCATGATTGCTCATCACGGCGACTTTAACCGCTATAAGCAAGCAGGCCTTATTGATATTCCTCAAGTGGTAGGATGGAATCTGTATCAGGGATGGTATTCGGGATCACCAGCCAATTTTGGAGAATTTTTAGATCGTTATCACAAAGAGTTCCCCGAAAAGCCAACCATGATCACCGAATATGGAGCAGATGCTGATCCCCGGATCCGGGCTTCAAACCCTGAACGCTTTGATAAGAGTATCCAGTATTCATTGAATTTTCATGATATTTACCTCAAAGCGATGATGGAAAGGCCCTTTGTTGCTGCCGGTATGATATGGAACCTGGCCGACTTCAACTCTGAAACAAGAGAGGAAACTATGCCGCATATTAATAATAAAGGTTTACTTACCCTGGACCGTGTGCCTAAAGATTTATATCGCTTTTATCAGTCGCAACTCCTGAAGACACCTTATCTAAGTATTTCAGATTGGAGAAAGAGAAGCGGGGAACAAGATTCGGCATCAGTAACCAGTACTCAGGAACTAGATGTTTTTTCAAATTCCTCTGAAGTGGAACTCTTTCATTCAGGGAGATCATTAGGTCATAAAAAGCCACTTAATGGACGCTTCACCTGGCTTGTTCCTTTTACAGACGGACAAAACCAAATTGAGGCGAGGACCTTGATTAATGGTAAGGAATACCGTGACGTTGCGGTAATAGACTACGATGTGCAATCTCCCGATAAGATCAATCACCTGAACCTGCTTTTAGGGGCAAAACGCTCTTTTGAGGACGATAAAGGGCAGGTATGGATACCCTCTAATCAGTATAAGGCGGGCTCATGGGGCTATATAGGTGGCAAACCTTTTAAACTTGGAAATGCCCGTCAAAGTTACGGTACTGATCGTGATATTAAAGAAACTCCTAATGACCCTGTTTATCAAACTCAGGTTACCGGGATACAAAAATATAAGCTGGATCTGGCAGACGGAGAGTATTCACTCACCCTTCATTTTGCAGAACTTACTACCTCAGAAGCTAAGGAAGCTCTTGCTTATAATCTGGATAACTCGGTTCAAAAAAATAAGGCAGAGAACCGGGTTTTTAATATTTCTGTCAATAAGATTCCTGTTTTCCAAAACTTCGACATCTCCAAACGTTATGGGCCGCTAAGAGCAGGTTATGAAAGCTTAAAAGTAGTAGCTGAACATGGCAAAGGAATAGAGATCTCTTTCAATGCTATTGTAGGACAACCTGTTTTAAATGCCCTGCAGGTAACTAGAATTAATTAAACAAGCAAAAAACAGCACCAGAATCAATCGTGAGAAGATTTTATATTTTACTTTTTAGCCTTGTAGTTACCTCCCTCTATAGCTATAGCCAGCAAACCAAACGGATAAATAGTGGCTGGCAGTACCTTCGACAGGATCTGGGAAGCGTATGGGAAGCAGTCAGACCAGTAGCAAAGGGAAGTTCAGAGAGTGTTCCCCTATGGACAGATGTTACTTTGCCACATTGCTTTAATGCACAGGATGGAGTGGATCCGGAACTTAACTATTATCAGGGCCCGGGTTGGTATAAGACCAGTCTCCGCGTGGATAATCCTTATCATCAAGGCCGTACGTTACTACATTTTGAAGGAGCCGGGCAGAAGACCTCGGTATACGTTTATACTACTAAAGTTGCAGAGCACACAGGTGGATATGACGAATGGACTACTGATATTACGGAAGCAGTAGAAGCATTCAAAAGAACTGAGGCTTTTACGAAGCAGTTTAAAGGAATGGTACCTGTTTCCATTCGTTGTGATAACTCCCGGGATGCTGAAATGATCCCTTCCAGCCTGAGTGACTTTAATATCTATGGGGGAATTTACCGGTATCTCAATCTTGTTTATGTGCCGGCTTTAAGTTTCGACAAATTATTTGCAGAAGCAGTGCTAAGTAATGATCTAAATACTGGGACAATTCAGGTAAGGGGCCGATTCTACAATCCTCATCATCTGGTTAAGGGGAACCTTGTTCTTAAGCTCAAGGATCCGAAAGGTAAAGAGATCGGTACTATAAAAAGTCCTTTAACGTCTTTGAATGGAGATTTAACGTTAGGCACATTAAAGATTAAGAATCCTGATAAATGGCAACCTGACAAGCCACTCCTATATTCAATAGAAGCTTCGGTGATCAGTCCGGAAGGAAGTTTTAAGCAGGTGGAGAAGGTTGGTTTTCGCAAATTTGAGTTTCAGGATAAGGGACCATTTATTCTGAATGGAAAAAGATTACTTCTCAGGGGAACTCACCGCCATGAAGATCATGCAGGCGTAGCTGCAGCGATGACTGAAGATCAAATTAGGAATGAAATGCTGCTGATCAAGCAGATGGGAGCAAATTTCATTCGCCTGGGGCATTATCAACAGTCTCGCATAGTACTCAACCTATGTGATAGTCTTGGGATACTGGTATGGGAAGAAATACCCTGGTGCCGTGGAGGTTTAGGCGGAGAGGTTTATCAAACACAGGCAAAAAGGATGCTTACCAATATGATCGAGCAGCATTACAACCATCCTTCCGTTATCATCTGGGGATTGGGGAATGAGAACGATTGGCCAGGGGACTTTCCTGCATTCGATCAGCAGCAGATCCGTACTTTTATGAAAGAGCTGAACAATCTGTCTCATCGTCTTGATCCAACACGAAAAACTGCCATACGTCGATGTGATTTTTGCAAAGATATTGTTGATGTTTATTCTCCTTCAATTTGGGCAGGCTGGTATCGTGGAATCTACACCGAATACAAAAAGGTGTCAGAGGAGGAGAACCAGAGGGTAAAACATTTTTTTCATGCAGAGTGGGGAGGCGACAGCCATGCCCGCCGTCATTCGGAAAACCCCGACAATGCCTTGATTCAGGTGAAGGAAGGTGACGGTGCAGACGAACGGGCCGGAGATGCTTCCCTTTTTGGAGGTTCAGCCCGTGTTTCTAAAGACGGCGACTGGAGCGAATCGTATATATGTAATTTGATGGATTGGCATCTTAAGGAGCAGGAGACCATGCCATGGTTAATCGGCTCTGCTTTTTGGACCTTTAAGGATTTCTCAACCCCTGTTCGACCAGATAATCCTGTTCCATACGTAAATCAGAAAGGTGTGGTGGAAAGAGATCTTACAAAAAAAGAAGCCTATTATGTCTTTCAATCCTATTGGACCACCGAGCCCATGGTGCATATCTATGGCCACAGCTGGCCGGTAAGGTGGGGCGGTGCAGGCCAATCTAAAATGGTTAAGGTATACTCCAATTGTGAGAAAGCCGAGCTTTTTCTGAACGATAAAAGCTATGGCATTAAAACCAGAAACAGTCAGGATTTCCCTGCTGCCGGATTACGATGGAACCTACCACTGCAGGCCGGTAAAAATACGATCAGGGTGGCGGCAACAAAGGGAAGGACCGTAGTTTCGGATACGATCAGCTTCAATTATGAAACAAGGAAGTGGACAGCACCAGCAAAACTCGAAGTTCAAAAAATAGATGAAAGGGACGGAACTATCACCGTGGAGGTAAAACTGTTTGATGCTGCGGGGGTACAATGCCTGGACGCAGCGAATGTTGTAAAGTTCGGACTTGCAGGGGATGGTAAGCTGATCGATAATCAAGGAACCTCAACGGGGGCAAGGGTTGTACAGCTATACAATGGCCGCGCTATTATTAAGGTAAATACGGGTAAGGGAAACAGTATTGTAAGTGCATCGATAGATGGCATCGGAACAGCTTTCTTAAAACTTGGAGATTAAACGCCAGCTGCGTAAAAAAAAATATCAGAACACATACTCAAACGAAAACCAATATGAAACGTACACTGCTTTTAACTGCGCTTATCGCTGGCTTAAATACGCTTTATGCCCAGAAGGTAAATGTGAAGAAAGAATTTGATTTCGCCCAAAGTCAGACCAGCTATATGCTTCGGGAAATACCTAAAGCCGAAGCTAAACCGGGACAGGTATCCCCCCGCACTTTCGAAGACGCAAAATTAAAACTTGTAGTGTCAAAGGATTGGACAAGCGGGTTCTTTCCCGGAATTCTATGGTACCTGTATGACTATACCAAAAGCCCGAAATGGCTTGATGAAGCTAAAAGATTTACTGCAAATATAGAGAAAGAGCAGTTCAATAAAGGTACCCATGATCTGGGTTTTATGATCTACTGCAGCGTTGGCAACGCTTACCGTTTAACAAAAGATGAGAGATATAAGCCGATAATTATTCAGGCAGCAAAATCCCTTTCCTCTCGTTTTAACCCTCAAACGGGGGTTATCCGCTCCTGGGATCACCATCAGGATATCTGGCAGTACCCTGTTATAATTGACAATATGATGAACCTTGAATTGTTATTTGATGCAACTAAGTTTTCAGGAGATTCTTCTTTTTATAAGATAGCTGTTACACATGCTAATACAACGATGAAGAACCACTTTCGACCGGACTATAGCTCGTATCATGTAATAGATTACAATCCACAAACCGGCGGGGTGAATAAAAAAATGACTCATCAGGGATATGCTGATGAATCAGCCTGGGCAAGGGGACAAGCTTGGGGCCTTTACGGATATACGCTCTGCTACCGGGAAACTAAGGATAAAAGGTATCTTGAACAGGCTAAACATATTGCTTCATTTATCCTGAATAATCCTTCAATGCCTAAAGATCTCGTTCCTTATTGGGACTACAATGATCCTGAAATACCTAATACCAGTCGCGATGCCAGTGCTGCAGCAATTACAGCTTCTGCCTTATATGAACTGTCGGGCTATGCAAATGATAAAACATACAGGGCAAAGGCTAATGCTATTCTTTCCTCTTTAAGCAAAAACTACCATTCTCCTAAAAATCAGAATGGAGGCTTTATTCTGATACACAGTACCGGGCACCGTCCGGCAAAAAGCGAAATTGATGTTCCTTTGACCTACGCAGATTATTACTATCTGGAGGCCTTATTAAGGAGCAAGAAGAAGTAAGGTTAAGCATGAGAGTCCTAAGGATCATTATCTTACAGTTATTTATCGTAGCTCAGTGTTTTGCCAGCTTTCAAGGAAAAGCCATTAAAGTGTTACGGAGGCAAATTTTGGAAGAAGCGGCCTGGGCGTTGCAGCAACAACCTGTAACTGTTACTGCGGCTTCATCTCCAAGAAGTGCCGGAGGCAAACACGATTTTTATTCAGAGGGCGACTATTGGTGGCCAGACCCTAAAAATCCATCCGGTCCTTATATTCAAAAGGACGGCCTCACTAATCCTGAAAACTTTGTTGCGCATCGTCAGGCCATGATTCGCTTCAGTCGCATTATAGGAGCATTAGCATCAGCCTACAAAATAACGGGGGACGAAAAATATGTGCGTCACGCGTTGATGCATCTGAAAGCCTGGTTTGTAGATGAGGGTACTTTAATGAACCCCAATCTCCTTTATGCACAGGCAATTAAAGGACGGTTTACCGGTCGGGGTATAGGCATTATCGATACGATCCATCTTATTGAAGTGGTAAAGGGGATCATGGTAATGGAACTGGCAAAGGCGATGGAAAAGAATACTGTTGCTAAAATTAAGAATTGGTTCGGTCTATACATTACCTGGTTAACAACTCATCCTTACGGAAAGGACGAAATGAATGCTACGAACAATCATGGGACCTGTTGGGTAATGCAGGTTGCTGCTTTTGCAAGGTTCACTGATAACAAAAGCATCCTCTCTATTTGTAGAGATCGATACAAGAACACCTTACTACCAGGGCAAATGGCCCTGGATGGCAGTTTCCCTTTAGAGCTTAAGCGCACCAAGCCTTATGGCTACTCCATATTCAATCTTGATGCAATGGTTGTGACCTGTATGATCCTTTCAGATAAGACCGAGAACCTGTTCAATTACAAGTTAAGCGATGGTCGAAGCATAAAGAAAGGTATTGAGTTCCTGTATCCCTACGTTAAGAATAAGAAGCACTGGCCCTTTGCCTGGGATGTGATGTATTGGGAGAATTGGCCTGTTGCCCAACCTTTCCTGATACTTGGAGCAAAGGCCTATAAGCAAAAAGCCTGGTTCAATACCTGGAAAGACCTGGACCATAACCCACAGGTCGAGGAGGTATTAAGAAACCTTCCGGTACGTCATCCTATACTCTGGCTAAATTAAAGCGATTGATATTAATGCCGGTTAATTCCAGAAATTTGATAATAGACATATTCAGTATAAATTAAAACTCAGATATTGCCGCAATAACCAATAAATATTCAAATTTAGTATGTCGACAAATACCGAGTGCATGTATTGCGCAAAAGATCAGCGTCTTTCTGATCTGATGATAGAAGTTGCTGAATTAGATGCTTCGATCCTGTATCTTTTTAAAGAGCAGACCTATAAAGGCCGCTGTGTAGTAGCTTACAAAAAGGAACATAAGAACGAGATCTTTGAATTGAGCGAGGAAGAAATGATATTGTTCACCAAAGATGTTGCAAGAGTAGCAAAGGCTGTAAAAACGGCTTTTAGCCCGGGAAAGATCAACTATGGGGCTTATGGTGATAAAATGCCTCATATTCACTTTCACATCGTACCTAAATATGAGAATGCACCGAAGTGGGGAAGTACCTTCGACATGCAGCCTGATGAAAAAGTATATCTTTCAGAGAGCGAGTATACCGAAGTGATTAACAAGATCAAGGAAAATTTGTAACAGTTCGTTTTCGATCGAAAGAATACCCTCATGTTAAGCAGCCTCATCCCTTGAGGCTGCTTTTTAATTTTATAGACCGTCATTTCTTCTTGTATTCCTTTGTAACTGCTTTGTGATACATATCTCATCTTATTTCTCTTTAATAAGCTGTAGGTTTGCCCGGCGTATTCAGCAGCATTTTTGATTTGGCCTTGATCCAGGGCTTTCTGAATAACAGGCTTTTGAACCATTTTTTAACAGAATAAAATTTTCTTATACAATGCTCAATAAACATAGGGTTAAGCTCTCTGCCGTCAGGCAAGCTTTTGTTTTCATCCTTTCTGCTGCAACCTTTATTTCTTGTTCATCCACAAGAAGCAATATGCCTCAGAAATCCACTTCTGAAATTCCATCAGTTGAACAGGTGGGAGCTCTGAACCTCCCGGAGAATATTGAACCCATAAAGGCTCCCTTTAACATGCCTCAGCTGAAGAGACCAATGTTTCCAGCCCTGTCTTTAAGGATCACCGAAAGAGGAGCAAAGCAAGGAGCAAAAGTAACCAAAGAGATACAGGCAAGCATTGATGAGGTAAATAGCCGGGGCGGTGGAACCGTTACTATTCCTGAAGGAAAATGGAACACCGGAAGGATTAGTTTAAAAAGCAATGTTAATCTGCATTTTGAGGATGGTGCTGAACTCTATTTTAGTGGTGAAGTAGAGGATTACCGTCCAGCGGTTTTTACCAGGAATGAAGGTGTTGAAGTGATGTCGCTTGGCGCTTGTATTTATGCCAATAACCAGGAAAACATAGCTATTACAGGCAAGGGCCGTTTAATAGGGCCAGCCAAAGGGGGATCTGTACGTAAGCAGATCATGAAGAGTGATGTGATCGAAAAGTTTATCGATGCTGCTACCCCCGTGTCTGAGAGAGTGTTCGAAGGTTACAATGGGGCTGAGATCCTTCCTCCGATGTTTATATCTCCAACGAATTGTAAAAACGTGCTGATTGAGGGTATTTCTCTCGAGAATACTGCTTTTTGGAATATTGTTCCGGTGTACTGTGATGGAGTTATTATCCGCGGAATTACGGTTAATTCAGTTGGTGTTCCCCGGGGAGATGGGATAGATATTGAATCTTCTAAAAACGTATTAATTGAATACAGCACACTGAGCTGTGGTGATGATTGCTTTACGATTAAAGCAGGCAGGGGAGAAGACGGGATCCGAGTGAACAAGCCTTCCGAAAATATTGTCGTACGTTATTGTTTGGCCAGGGAGGGACACGGCGGGATAACGGTAGGTAGTGAGACTGCTGGCATGATCCGCGACCTATACATGCACGATTGTGTTTTTGATAATACAGGGATTGGTATTCGCTTCAAAACCCGCCGACCACGCGGAGGTGGGGGCGAAAACCTTTACTACGAAAGATTAAGGATGAACTTAACAGGTGCAGCATTCAGATGGGATATGCTTGGTGGCACGTTATACGTTGGTGAGCTGGCTAACCGGCTTCCAGTCAGAACAGTAAACTCACTTACACCAGTCTTCAGAAATATTGTTGCACGGGATATTCTGATAGAAAAATCTACTCAATTTGTTTCTGTTACCAGTATCCCTGAAAGTCCTTTAAAAAACGTGCTTATTGAAAATGTAACTGTTAAGGCGGATGACTTGTTTAAGGCGGCCGATGTAGATGGATTTACGGTAAGGAATGCTACTATAGCAACAAAAAATCCCGTTATATCCCTTCTTGATACAAAAAATATACTTTTCGATAATGTCAGATTCGATGGGTTAGGAAAAGAACTGGAGGTTAAGATGACCGGAATTACCGAAGATGATGTAAAGTTTAAAAATTGTACACCTGCAAAACCTAAAGGCTGGAAGGAATAAAATCTCCATCATACAACTCACATAGTTAGTCCCGGATCGAATCCGGGGCTTCAGACAGATCTGCAACATCCTGGTGACAAACTCTAAAAATGGATCAGTTTGAATGGTTTTTTGGACTGGTATTACTTATTTAGTGTTGTAGCCATGGCCTAATTTTATCCCGGCAATTATAAACCAGTTTGCCTTTGCAAAGAAGAGGCTGCTTAGTAACGAACCAACATTTGCTAACCAACAGAGGATTTAAGATAAGATACACCAGAATTAAAATGCAGAAATACATTCTCCAACCTAAGATTTTTAAAAGAGCAATTTGCCTTCTGATAAATACGCTTGTATTTGCAGGGCTTTTCGCTCAAACAGCCAGACTTAAATACAATTTCAATCCATCATGGAAATTGATGGTTGGAGATATACAAGGGGCAGAAGCCGCTGACTTCAATGATGAGAATTGGAAATCTGTAACCCTTCCTCATGCATGGAACGAAGACGCGGCTTTTAAAGTGGCGATAGATCAGCATCCTACCGGGATTGCCTGGTATAGAAAGCATTTTATCATTCCTAAAGATGCCGCTGGAAAGAAGGTATTTATAGAGTTTGAAGGTGTGCGTCAGGCAGGAGAATTCTATTTGAATGGCAAGCCTATTGGTCTCCATGAAAATGGGATAACAGCCTTTGGTTTTGACATTACTAGCTTAATTAAGTTTGGCGAGGAGAATGTGATCGCCGCCAGAATAGACAATTCCTGGGATTACAGGGAAAAGACAACGAACACAAAGTTTCAATGGAGCGATAAGAACTTCAACGCCAACTATGGAGGGATTTCGAAAAACGTCTGGTTGCATATAACTGATAAACTGCATCAAACACTTCCCCTTTATTCGTTTTTGCAAAGCACCGGTACCTATATTTATGCGAAAGACTTCGATATTAAGGGAAGGAAGGCCACTGTAGTAGCAGAAGCAGAGGTGAAGAATGAAAAAACAGAAGATCAGAGGTTTACTTACGAAGTGGAAGTCAAAGATCTGAACGATAAAGTTGTGAAAGTTTTCCAAGGCGGAGAAACGCTGCTCAAAGCTGGGGAATCCAAAATCGTTTCTGCAAGTGCCCGCCTTTCTGATCTCAATTTCTGGAGCTGGGGCTACGGTTACCTGTATACAGTTAGCACCAGGTTGAAAGTAAAGGGAACCACGGTAGATGAAGTTCCTGTAAAAACCGGTTTCCGTAAGGTGGAATACAAGAACGGAATGGTTTACCTGAATGACCGCGTACTGATGATGAAAGGGTATGCTCAGCGTACCAGTAATGAATGGCCAGCTATTGGTCTTTCGGTCTCTCCCTGGTTAAGCGACTATAGCAATGGACTGATGGTTGAAAGTAATGCAAACCTCGTAAGATGGATGCATATCACCCCCTGGAAACAGGATATTGAGTCATGCGACCGGGTTGGTTTAATTCAGGCGATGCCGGCAGGAGATGCGGAAGCTGATGTACAAGGTACGAGGTGGGAACAAAGGGTTAAAGTAATGCGCGATGCTATTATCTATAACAGGAACTCCCCAAGTATCTTTTTTTACGAGTGTGGTAACGAGTCGATCAGCGAAGAACATATGGCAGAGATGAAGGCCATCAAGTATAAATACGATCCTAATGGAGGAAGAGCTATCGGGTCTCGAGAGATGCTGGATAGTAAGGTCGCAGAGTATGGAGGGGAGATGTTGTATATTAATAAAAGTGCAGATATCCCCCTATGGGCCACCGAATATTCGAGGGATGAGGGTTTAAGAAAGTATTGGGATGAGTTTTCACCTCCCTATCACAAAGACGGTGATGGCCCTCTTTATCGCAATGCTCCGGCTAAGGAGTACAATCGCAATCAGGACTCGCATGCGATTGAAGATGTGGTTCGATGGTTTGATTATTGGAAAGAAAGACCTGGAACAGGTGAAAGAGCGAGTTCCGGTGGTGTAAACATTATTTTTTCTGATTCTAACACCCATTTCCGCGGTGCGGAGAATTACCGCAGAAGTGGTGAGGTAGATGCCTTGAGGATTGCCAAAGATGGATTCTATGCTCATCAGGTAATGTGGGACGGATGGGTTGATCCTGAAAAGTACCGCGTTCACATTATTGGCCATTGGAACTATAAGCCCGGAACTGTCAAGGACATCAATGTGGTAGCATCAGGAGAGAAAACTGAGCTGTTTATCAATGGGAAATCCATGGGTTTTGGCAGTCGTAGTAATAATTTCTTGTTCACCTTCAAGAATATAGTATGGCAATCCGGGCTTATCAAAGCGATCACCTACGATACTAAGGGTAAGGCTGTGGCTGAAAATGAGATTAAAACAGCAGGAGAACCAGCAGCGCTGCGTTTAACTACCCAGATGAATCCCACAGGGTTCAAGGCAGATGGGGCGGATCTGGTTCTCGCCCAAATTGAAGTAGTAGACAAAGACGGCAACCGTTGTCCTACCGCTTTAAATATGATCAACTTTAAGCTTGATGGAGAAGCAGAATGGCGTGGAGGCCTGGCCCAGGGACCGGATAATTATATTCTTTCTAAAAGCCTTCCTGTTGAGTGTGGTGTTAATAGAGTGTTGATCCGTTCTACGACCAGAGCAGGCCAGATCAGCCTGACTGCAGAGTCAGAGGGACTAAAAACTGTATCTGTGGCATTTAAATCAGTACCGGTAACCGTAGAAGGCGGTTTGTCATTGGATATGCCTGCAGATGGCTTGCAGCCGGCATTCAGAAGAGGACCTACCCCAACAACCTCGTCCTTTATTCCTTCCCGTAAAACGTTGAAGATAGCCGCCGTTACTGCAGGGGCGAACGCTGATAAAGCTGTGGCTAGTTATGATGATAACGAACTAAGCGATTGGGTAAATGATGGTAAATTAAATACCGCCTGGATCACCTATACATTAAAAGAAGCAGCAATAGTAAATGAAGTGAATTTGAAGCTGAATAATTTCAGGACCCGTGTATACCCGCTTCAGATCCTGGTGGATGATAAGATCGTGTTCGACGGAAATACAGAAAAAGGTCTTGGTTATTATTTAGCGAAATGCAAGCCTGTTAAAGGGAAGAAAGTAACGGTTCGCCTGAACTCAGAAAATTCAGGAAAGGATGATTCTAACATAGGCACCGAAATGGGCGGAAAGAAACTTGACGATGGCGTGGCAAGAACTGACGGCAACTCAAAAGGGTCCTTAAGTATTATAGAAGCAGAGATATATCAAAAGATCTAATTTAGGTTGTAGTGGCAATAGGAGCAATTCGGGATATCTGGTTGCTCCTTTTTTGTTTCTGCTATTTAACCTTGTCTAACCCAAATTCTCTCTGGTATTGAGCGGGAGACAATCCCGTATATCTTTTAAAGTAACGGTGAAAAGTAACCCCATTATTAAAACCACTTTCGTAGCAGATCTGCTTCAGGTTCAAACTATCCTCAATTAGCAATTTGCAGGCATGCCCAACCCGTATCTCTAATACGAAGTCTGAAAAAGTTTTTTTCATGCGCGATTTGAAATAGCGGCAGAAGGACTCGGGAGTCATTTTCGCTACTTCTGCAATTTCCTCCAGATAGATCTTGCGATGGAAATTGTTTAATGTGTAGTTATAAATGGCAGAAATACGGTCCTGTTCACTTTCACTGTATTCGGTGGTAAACCCAATTGACGAAAGGACCTGTTCCTCAGATTTCGAGTCAGCGATCAGATAGAGGATCTGCAGCAGTATAATCAAACGTTCCTGAACACCCACTTCGAGCATTCTCTCCATTAATGCAGCTACTTTCTTTTTCGCCTCACCATTGACAAGAATACCCCTGTGACTTCGTTCCAGCATTGATTTGATCGGAGCATTTTCAGGAATGTTTAAGAAGGTCTTCCCCCAAAAATCCTCCCTGAAGTGAACCACGAGGATATCAGGCTTTGAGGTAGAAAAGTAGTCAGGATCAAATTTGGTAAAATGTGGCAGGTTGGAACCAATCAGCACAACATCATTGTTGTTGAACCTTCTCACATTATCACCAATGAAGTGTGTTCCGCTACCTTCTTTGAAGCAAATTAGCTCGACAACATTGTGATAGTGCCACCGGTTATTGATGTCTGGTACCAGGTCTCTTCGTACACTAAAAGATTCTGTGACCCCCGAAGCAACTTTTCTTAATTCAGCCCTCATTTACATATCTAAATCATCATGCTAAAATAGTTTATAATCCTGTTAAAATTTACATCTATTATCAGATTCTAACCCGTTTTCTTTGTAATTATATTCAATTCCATAGGGGGATTATAAACTTAATTTACATTAAATCATTATTTATGTCATCAAATCTAAACGGCAAAGTAGCTGTCATCACCGGAGGTGGTGGAATACTTTGCAGCACCATGGCAAAAGCACTTGCTAAAGAAGGAGCAAAAGTTGCTGTATTGGACCTGAAAGCAGAAAATGCTGAACTGGTAGCTCAAGAAATTTCTGCAGCCGGAGGAGTTGCAATAGGTGTAGCGTGTAACGTACTTGATGTAAATAGTATAAAGGATGCGCATGCAATAGTACTAGAAAAACTAGGAGCATGTGATATATTGATCAACGGAGCAGGAGGAAATCATCCTAAAGGAACTACTTCAGGAACTCATTTAATAGCTGAAGAGGTAGATGCGCAAACAGAAGGACTCAGAACCTTTTTTGATCTGGACCCCGAAGGGATAAAATTTGTTTTCGATCTTAATTTTATAGGAAGTTTATTGCCAACACAGGTATTTGCTAAAGATATGGTAAGTAAACCCGGTTCGGTTATCATCAATATTTCTTCGATGAATGCTTTCCGTCCACTTACCAAGATCCCGGCGTATAGCGGAGCGAAAGCAGCTATTTCAAACTTCACTCAATGGCTGGCAACACATTTTAGTAAGGTGGGTATTCGCGTAAACGCGCTGGCGCCAGGTTTTTTCCTTACTGAACAAAACCGTACCTTGCTCACCAATGCTGATGGTAGCCTAACTGCGCGCGGTAATACGATTATCGAGCATACTCCGATGGGAAGGTTTGGTACCGCGGATGATCTGACAGGAACTCTGTTATGGCTGTGTGGCGATGGCTCTGAGTTTGTAACGGGTGTAGTAGTACCTGTCGACGGCGGATTCAGTGCATTTAGTGGAGTTTAATTTAATAGAAACACATAAAAAAATAATAGAATACAATGAGCTTAGAGCAAACCTGGCGTTGGTATGGCCCGAAAGATCCTGTTTCCCTTTGGGATGTTAAACAGGCTGGTGCAACAGGAGTGGTAACTGCTTTACACCACGTTCCTAATGGTGAAGTGTGGACAAAAGAAGAGATCTTAAAGCGTAAGGCTGAGGTGGAAGCGGTTGGCTTAACCTGGTCTGTTGTAGAGAGTGTTCCTGTACACGAGGATATCAAAAAAAGAACAGGTAACTACCAAACTTATATCGAAAACTACAAACAGAGCCTGAAGAACCTTGGGGACTGTGGCATCGACATCGTATGTTACAATTTCATGCCGGTACTTGACTGGACGCGCACGGATCTTGATTTCCGTATGGAAGATGGATCTACCGCGCTGCGCTTTGAAGCAGCTGCTTTTGCTGCCTTTGAATTATATATTTTAAAGCGCCCGGGTGCTGAGAATGACTACAATGACGAGCAGAAGGCGAAAGCTAAAGCTTTTCTGGATGGTCTTTCGGAGGAGAATCAAAAGCTTTTGATCAGAAATATTATTGCGGGTCTGCCAGGATCTGAAGAGGGTTATACTTTAGAGGAGTTTTTAAAGGTACTGGAAAGCTACAATGGAATTGGACCTAAAGAGCTAAAAGCTAACCTGTTTAGCTTCCTTTCAGAGGTTGTTCCCGCTGCGGAAGAGGCTGGAGTATTGATGTGTATTCACCCTGACGATCCTCCCTACCCAATCCTTGGCTTGCCCCGTGTAGTAAGTACAGAAGCAGATATTCATGAACTGTATGCCGCTGTACCTTCTCCGAATAACGGCTTAACGTATTGTACAGGTTCTTTTGGTGTTAGAGCCGATAATGACCTTCCTGGTATGATTGAACGCCTTGGTGATCGCATTCACTTCATTCACCTTCGTGCAACCAAACGCGACGAGGAAGGAAACTTCCATGAAGCGGATCACTTGACCGGCGACGTAGATATGTATGCCGTAATGAAAGCCTTATTAAAAGAGCAAAAGAAACGTGAGGCAGCAGGTCGTAAAGATCTTAGGATGCCTTTCCGTCCGGATCATGGTCATAAGATGCTTGATGATCTGAATAAAAAAACCAATCCTGGATATTCAGCTATCGGACGTTTAAGAGGACTTGCCGAGTTAAGAGGCCTGGAGTTGGGTATCGAACGCTCAGGAATATAATTATACCGTTGTCACAGGTATTTTACCTGTTAAGTCATAATTTTAAAAGCTTGGTTCTCAAGGGATCCAGGCTTTTTACTTTGATTTCATTTCCTATAAGCAAGATACGATCTCAAATCTGGTAAACATTTTTGCAACAATACCGTACAATCAAACCTTTTTAATCTATACTACAATCAACCTAATCTTTTAATTGTTTATAGATCACACACGCCAAAGAAGATTTGAGTATTCACATCAAGTTTGAATTTATTGCATGGATAGTAAAAACGTTTCGGAGATAAATAAGCACGAGTTATCTAACTGGCAGATGACAGAGGTGTTGAATAGCATCAACATTGGTTTTTTCTCTCGAGACCTCATCACTGATAAATATCTCAGTCTTTCGGAAGGTTTACCTAGAATTTATGGATACGATCTGGATGCATTCAGAAATAATAGCAAGCTATGGTATGAGGTGATTATTGAAGAGGATAGGCATGTGACTGAGGAGGAGATGCGGGACCTTAAGAACGGAAATAAAAGCGTTGCAGAATACCGTATCTCTCATCCGGATGGGAGTATAAGATGGCTGGAGGTTAAAACCCTTCCAGTGTTTGAAGCCGGGACGATGATTCGCGTAGAAGGCGTGGTTTACGATATCACCAAACGCAAACAAGCAGAACTCCAAACGATAAGAGAAAAGGAACTTTCAGAGAATATAATCAATAGCCTTCCCGGGATCTTTTACCTTTTTGATGAAGACGGGCATTATTTAAGCTGGAACCGGAATTTTGAGAGGATAACCGGATATACGGCCGACGAAATAAGAGACCTCTCTCCATTGGACTTTATTGAAGAAGAAGATCATTGCGCTGTTAGAGAAGCGATGCTTGGAGTTTTCAGGGAAGGACAGGGAGATGTAGAAGCGAGACTAAAGGTTAAAGGTGGTCTTAGTTTCATGTATTACTTTAATGGACAGAAGTTAGTTATCGACGGAAAAAACTGTATAGCGGGAATGGGGATTGATATTTCGGAAAGAAAGGCAGCTCAGGAGACCCTTCAAAAGAACGAGCGGATGCTTTCTCATATCCTTGATCTGATTCCTCAAGCTATTTTCTGGAAGGATGCTAATTGCTGCTTTCTGGGGGGAAACAGCATTTTTGCTAATTTAATGGGAGTGGATAACGTTAAAGCGCTGATCGGTAAAAACGACTTTGATTTTTCAACAACTCCTGAAGAAGCCATGATGTACCAGAAGGACGATCAGGAAGTAATGAGGAGCAAGCAACCAAAAATGCATTACATTGAAACTCATGCTCAGAGCAATGGTGAAGTTTTTTGGCTTGATACGACCAAAATACCTCTGAAAGATCAAAACGATGAAGTCTACGGTATATTGGTAGTGATTGATGATATTACGGAAAAGAAAATCCGGGAAGATAAGCAGAGAAAGATCAATGAAGATCTGATCAGGAAAAATATAGAGCTGACTGATTTTTCTTATATCGTGTCTCACCACTTACGCGCTCCTATCTGTAAGGTATTGGGACTAGCCTCCTTATTTGATAAAGAGGATCCTGATACAGCACTGAATGGAGAGTTGATTGAGCATATAGCCGGTGAAGTGTCCAGTCTTGATACGGTAGTCAAAGACCTGAACACTATTTTGGCTAATCAAAGTTCTGCAGGGAAATTAGTAGAGATAATGTCACTGGCTGATCTGATTGCAGAGTCTAAAAAAAATCTTGAAAACGAGTTAAACAGGACTCAGGCAGATCTAACCTATGTTTTTGAAGTAGAAACGGTCAAAACAGTGAAAAGCTACCTTTACAGTATCTTTAATAATCTTATCAGTAATGCGCTGAAGTATAAGCATCCCGACAGGAATCCTAAAATACATATTCATGCCTTTGATGCCGGGACGGGAGTTTATATCACTTTTCAAGATAACGGAATAGGGCTTGACCTTAAAAAAGTCGGAAACAAGATATTTGAGTTCTATAACAATTTTCAGCGTGGTTATGGTAGCGGCAGGGGTATCGGACTTAAATTAGTAAAAACTCAGGTAGAAGCAGTTGGTGGAGGCATTGAAGTAGATAGTATCCTGGGGGAGGGTAGCTGTTTTAAAATTTATCTTCCCCACCAATAAGGAAGATTATCAGTGTGATCTCAGGTATAACAATCCTCGGTAATCCTTATCCCTTTTTATTTAATTTCCTTATTTAGACTAATTCTTACTAACTTAGCGCCAGCTTAAGGCAGCAGAAATCAGCCTTACATGTACAGTAAACATTGTCTTTAAAAATGAAGAAATTACTTATTGTTATCTCAACAGTAGTCTCCCTTTCCACTCAGGCGCAAAAAAACGTTTTCCTTGATCAAACTTTCTGGCAAACAAAGCCGGACGTTAGCCAGGTGAAATCTGAAATTGAAAAAGGAAATAGTCCCTCTCAGTTAAACTTTATGAGTATGGATCCTGTTGTTCTGGCAATTAATTCGCAGGCTCCAAATGAAACAGTGAAGTTTCTTTTAGATCAAAAAGGCAATGATGTTAAGAAACTGACCCATGATGGGCGCACCTATCTTTTTTGGGCTGCCAGTAAAGGTAATACTGAAATAATGGAGTATCTGCTTCAGAAAGGAGCAGATGTAAAAGTTCAGGACAGTCACGGGTATACGCCTTTAACGTTTGCCGCTACAACCGGTCAGCAGAATACAAAATTGTACGATCTTTTGCAGAAAAATGGTGCAGATTTCAAGAAAGATGTAAATCACGACGGAGCTAATGCCTTATTGATCGGTGTTGGCAATGATAAAGGTCTTGCACTTACCGATTATTTCATCTCAAAGGGGGTGGATATAAAAAGCACTGATGCAGCAGGCAATACAGCCTTTAATTATGCTGCACGTTCTGGCAATATTGAAAATATGCAGGCGCTCATAAAAAGAGGTGTCAGCTTTAATGAAAACGCGATGTTGATGGCGAGCCAGGGTTCACGAAGGGACGCAACAAAGCTTGAAGTTTACCAATACCTTGAAAGCCTTAAAATAAAACCGGCAGCAATAGGCAAGGGAGGTGAGAATGTACTTCATAACATTGCCCGTAAACCAAATCAAAAAGAGATCATCCAATATTTTATCTCGAAAGGTGTGGATGTAAATAAAGCAGATGCGGAAGGAAATACTCCGTTAATGAACGCTGCTGCAATGAACAGAGACACAGCTACACTAGCACTACTGCTTTCAAAAACCAAAAACATTAATCAGGCTAACAATAAAGGTGCAACAGCTCTTGCCCTTGCAGTAGGCAATAATTCAGAAGCTGTTGTAAGATATCTGATAGACAAAGGTGCTTCTTTAAACGTAGTGGACAAGAATGGTGATAATTTAGCTGCCTACTTGCTTCAGGCTTATCAGCCACGCACTTTAGAAGATTTTGCTGCTAAATGGAAGTTGCTGGAAGAAAAGGGTGTAAATCTGGCAACAGCACAAAAGAATGGCAATACACTTTATCACCTCGCGGTATTAAAGAATGACCTGTCGCTGCTTAAACGTTTTGAAAGTTTGAAGATCGATATTAATACAAGAAATAGTGAAGGTTTAACAGCGCTTCATAAAGCCGCTATGGTGTCGAAAGACGATGCCATTTTAAAATACCTCGTTTCCTTAGGTGCAAAAAAGGATGTTCAGACTAACTTCAAAGAAACAGCATTCGATCTTGCAACGGAAAATGAGTTCCTGGCAAAAAATAAAGTTTCTGTAGATTTTTTAAAATAACTGATGAATAAGATATTTGGTGCGGTAGCAGCCGCTTTATTAGTGTTAACGATTTCGACCGCTTCTTTCGCGCAGAAAAGTGGATCATCCAAATACAAGTGTATGATCCAGATGACGAACTATATGGGCGAGGGAGCTTATATTGTGGTGTCGTTGATCGATAGCAAAGGTGCTTATGATAAGACCTTATATGTGATGGGGTCCGACAAGAAATGGTATCCCGATCTGAAGGAATGGCATAAAGCTTTTGCTAAGAAAAAGCAGGACATCAGTGCTATTACTGGTGCTTCTGTTGCCGGAGGAGATCGAAGTGTACACGTTATAGAGGTGGAGAATGCAAAGATTAACGCAGGCTATAAACTGAGATTCGAAAGTGCAGTGGAGGATAACAAGTATCAGCTTAAGGATGTTGAGGTTCCCCTGACTACAGAAACTCTTTCCGGAAAAAATGAAGGAACAGGCTATATCCGCTATGTTCGCTTCATGCCCAATTAATAGCCTTCCGGTATGACGATATCTATCTGGAGATATAGCCACCTGGCCCTGGCTATATCTTCTTTTATTTTATTGACACTGGCATCTCTGACGGGAATTATCCTTGCCTTTGAGCCAATTACCCAAAAAGTTCAACCTTTCCGATCGTCTGACTTTGAACAAGTCACCCTGGCAAAAGCCCTGCCCGTATTAAAAAAGAAATATGCTGACATAAGCGAATTAATTGTTGATCAAAACGGATTTGTCCTTATTAAGGCTACTGATGAAGAAGGTGAAGCCCTGGAGGCTTATGTAGATCCGGCTAATGGAAACATCCTGGGAAAGCCTGCCAGGAAAAGCGATTTCTTTGAATGGGTAACCAGCTTCCATCGCTCTCTTTTTCTTCATGAAACAGGCCGTTTCATTATAGGCTTGGACGCTTTTCTCCTGTCTTTAATTACTATATCCGGACTCATCCTTGTTATTCAGCGGCAACGTAGCATAAAGCGTTTTTTTGCAAAAATAGCGAGGGATAGTTGGGCTCAGTACTATCACGTAGTTTTAGGAAGATTAAGCTTAATCCCTATTTTGATTATTGCACTTAGCGGGACCTACCTGTCTTTGCTTAGATTCAAGCTGGTAGAGGAAAAGAAGATAGCTAAGGAGGTTAATTTTGATGCTATACGATCAACACCCCAAGAAGAACTACAAAATATTGAGATATTCAAGCATACCCCCCTGTCGGAGGTAGAATCGGTAGAATTTCCTTTTTCGGAGGATGTGGAAGACTACTATACGCTAAAACTGGTAGACCGGGAAATAACGGTAAATCAGGTTACGGGCGATGTTCTAACAGAAGTACCCCTGTCAAAAGCTACGCTGGTTGGCAAATTAAGCCTCAACCTGCATACGGGCCGAACGAATGCTATCTGGGCGGTTGTGCTTATGATTGCTGCGGGAAATATCTTGTTCTTTATCTATTCGGGATTCGTCATCACTTTTAAACGCCGGAAGAATTTAGGAAAGAACAGGTATAGTGCTGATGACGCACGTTTTGTTATTCTTGTTGGCTCTGAGAACGGTACCACCTTCAAATTTGCTAAGATCGTGCATGAGCAATTGCTTGCTAAAGGAGAGAAATCCTTCATCACCGAATTAAACAGGTATAAGCAATTTCCGAAGGCCGAACAATTATTGCTAATGACTTCTACCTATGGCTTAGGTGAGGCACCGAGTAATGCAGATCGTTTTCTTTCCCTTCTTAAAAAATACCCCCAGCAGCAGAAGCTGAACTTTTCTGTGCTTGGTTTTGGATCTCATGCCTATCCTGATTTCTGTCGCTTTGCTTATGAGGTGAATAATGAGCTGACTTTGCAAGATTGGGCCTCGGCCCTTTTGGAAGTTCATACGGTGAACGATAAGTCGATCGATGAGTTTAATTTATGGATGGAAGCCTGGAGCAGCCAGGCCAATATTAGTCTCGAGCAAAAAGATTCCATCAACCTTACTGCGGCTGTTAACTTAGAGAAATTTCGGGTACTAGCTATTACAGATGCCCGGAAGGACGAAACCTTCCTGCTTCGCATAGAGAGCTTAAGTTCTGCTAAGTTTACGTCTGGTGATCTGTTGGCTATCTATCCTGCCGGAGATCATAGAGAACGCTTATATTCTGTGGGAAAAATAGGGAAGGAGATCCAGCTAAGTGTAAAGTTGCACGAGAATGGCTTAGGTTCAGGTTATTTAAAAAAATTAAAGGAAGGTGAGGAGATCCAGGCGCGGTTGGTATCTAACTCGCATTTTCACTTTCCCGAAAGCAGCCCTTCGGTTATTCTGATCGCCAACGGTACGGGTATCGCACCTTTCCTGGGGATGATCGCAGAGAACAGGAGAGGAACTTCGGTCACTCTTTATTGCGGTTTTCGTCAGCGAAGCTCTTTTAAAGTTTATGAGGATTTTCTTGACAGGCAGCATGCAGAAGGACGGGTGCAAAGAATTGAGCTTGCACTGTCCCGGGAGGAAAATAAACAGTACGTAAGCAATTTGGTAGAACGCGATGCTTCCTTTATTGCCGGGTCTCTTGCAAATAAGGGAGTAATTATGCTTTGCGGTTCACTATCTATGCAAAAAGATATGATTACCCTTTTAAATAACATCTGTACTACGCAGAACGGCAAAGATCTGAGCTATTACCAATCTCACGGCCAGTTACTAATGGATTGTTATTAGTGTTTCAATCGCTTCATTTTTAATCGCAGATCTTTTGACGAATAGATACGGCCTTTATCGGTGATTAAAATATAGCTGTATTCCGGAAATTTCCTGATTAATTCAATGCCTGACTTTTTTCCAAGTACCATCATGGAAGTACTGAAACCATTAGCCTTCTCTGTGCTTGGACCAAATATAGTAACACTGCAAACCCCTGTTGCTGGATAACCCGTCGCAGGGTTAATTATATGAGCATAGCGCTTGCCATTAAAAACAACAAACTTCTCGTAACTGCCAGAGGTAACCACAGCGTTTTTGCTTAGCGTCATTACCTTGAATATCTCGTCATTTTTCAAGGGGTTAGTAATGCCGATCTTCCAATTGGTTCCATTAGGATGTTTACCCCACACCGCCATATCTCCCGAACCATTCACGATTCCAGCTTTTATCCCTTTTGCCTGCATCATTTCACGGCAGCGGTCGGCAGCGTACCCTTCGCCCAAAGCACCAAACCCAATCTTCATCCCGGCTCTTCTCAGAAAGATTGTGGATTTTTCTTTATCTAAGACAATGTCCTTGTATCCCACCTTCTCCACTGATTTTTTAACAGCTTCGGGTGAGGGCATTTCAGTCATCGATCCATCGAATTTCCAGATCCTGTCCATCGCTGCAAAGCTAATATCAAAAGCGCCGTTCGTTAACCGGGACAGTTCAATCGCTCTTTCCGTCAGTTCAAAAACCTCCTTATCTACCTTTACCGCTTCGATACCAGCCTTTCGGTTAACTTCAGAAATTTGCGTCTCCTGCTTCCAGTCCGAGATCAGGTATTCAATCCGGCTAACCTCTGCAATAACCTTATCTATTTCCCGTTGAGCCGTAACCGAATCAGCCGCCACCAGGGTAATGTCCCAACGGCTACCCATCAGTTTAGTAGTTCTTTTTCCAAGCACCTGGGAATAAGTGCCTAACGTACATATTGATAATAAGATAAACAGAAAAAGCTTTTTCATCTAGTACAAGACAAGGTAATCGTAAAAAACCTGAAAGTTCAGATTCAAACTGTAAAGGTAAACCTTCTTTTATAGATGAAGCATTTCCGCATCAATTCTTACCTCGATATGGATTAGAAGGGAAGTATGCTCATTGGCTTTTCCGGAATTGAGATGGAGTAAGCTCCAGATGCTTTTTGAAGAAATTATTGAAATGGGTACTTTCTTCAAAACCCAAAGCATAAGCAATCTCAGAAATGTTCCAGGTACTATGTTTTAAAAGGATCTTAGCCTCCTTTAGCAGTCGCTGAAGAATAAGCTCGGAGGTTGTTTTACTGGTCGCTTCCTTTACTGACTTGTTTAGATGATTAACATGTACAGCCAACTGTTCCGCAAAATCAGAAGCGGACCGAAAGGCAAGCCTTTGTCCCACATTGGTGATCGGGAACTGCTTTTCCAGCAGGTCGATGAAAAGTGAGAAGATTCTTGAAGATGCGTTAGAAGGATCGGCTGCGATGGTTGCGGATGGCCGAAGCTTCAGGGTTCTATGAATGAGCTGGAATACCAGGTTTCGCAGCACATCATTTTTGAAGTTGAAGTCGGTAGTGATCTCTTCCAGCATTTGCTGGTAAACGGAGGCAATTCCTTCCACTTCTTCATCTGCTAATTCATACACCGGAAAACCTCCGGGCTGAAAGATAGGATACCGTTTTAAATCCCCAAAGCCGTCGAAATAATCCTCAGAGAAGATACAACTAAAACCCCTCTGCTCTGGCTCGAGTGGCACCCAGTTGTAAGGAATCATGGGATTTGCAAAAAGAAGTGCGTAGTTCGAAATCTCGAAGCTTTTATCAGCATAATGGATCCTGCTTCTCCCTTTTACCAAACAGATCTTAAAGTAGTTCTTTTTATCGAAGGAAACAGCCGGTGAATCTGTGGCTGCAAGCTCATTAATTTGAAATACATTGAAATGAGCACGTCCGTTATTAAAATCAAGAGGTTTCTTAAGAAATCTTTCCGTGTAATATTGTTCCAGTGTTTGCAGTTTCATCGGTAAATACTCCCTGTAATGCCGGGTATGCTTATCAACAACCGCTATAAAATTATGCAAAAATTTCATTTGTTGGATTTGAAACAGGGACAAAGTCAAGGTTTGCCCCTGCGGTTTGATCTAAGCGACGCTATCTTTTACAAACGTCTCGAGAGGGGCTTCAATGGCTTCCATTGCTACCAGGGGGTTCCAGAAGTCTACATACTTCGTTATCTTTCCGTCAATAGTGTTATTTACAACAGAGATGTATTTCTGATTGTAAGGCTTACCGGTAGAAATGGCATGACCTTTACTTGTGAATTCAGCGATCACTAAAGTTGGGTCTTCCGTTGCATGGAAATGTAAATTCTCGAACTCAACCTTGAAATGCTCAGGGAAGTTTTTCATATACTCCAAAAGCTCCTGTTTTCCTTTTACGCTTTGAGGAAAGCCTTTCGGACCGTAAGGAAATTCAAGAACGCCATCCTCTGTGAAGAGATCTACCCATTCAGGAATTCTTCCTGCTGAAAGGTACTCTAAGTGATTTTTAAATGCTTGTTGTGCTAGTTCTCTTGTGTTTTCTTGTGATTTCATGATTGTATCTCCTTTTAATTTTCTTTTTGTTAATTGTTGATACAAAGGTAGACCTGAATGCAGGGGTAGGGATAACGGTATTCAAATCGAAAATTATAAAAATCAAATAAAGAAGGTTTAATTGATTTTTTTAAGAGCGTATTGCAGGTTTAGAAATTCAAAAATGCTCTTGGCACTGTAACTCTTTCAGCAAGGGAGAATCTAAGAAAGGTAAATTAAATTAGCTCTACTATATATGACCCTGGAAATCTTTCTTCGCTATATTCATTTTATAAGCATTTTTACCATATTCAGCGCGCTTGTTTCAGAACATCTATTGTTGAAGGAGGAGTTGGTCAGAAAGGAGATCGGCCTCCTTGCCAGGATCGATGCAGTATACGGTATCGCAGCACTTACTTTACTTTGTGCCGGATTAACCTTATGGTTAAGCGGTGCAGGAAAGCCCACTGTTTTCTATACGAAGAATTGGATCTTTCATACTAAGATCACCTTATTCATTTTAGTCGGATTACTTTCAATTCATCCTACTATCTTCTTTATTAAGCAAAGGAAGGGTAATGCGGATGACCTGGTTCAAATTCCGGCTTCTGTATTTTGGTCCCTAAGGTTAGAACTGCTTTTACTGTTAATTATTCCTCTGCTTGCAGGTCTGATGGCTAAGGGAATTGGTTTTTTTGGATAGTAAGGTCCACAAACCAATCCTTCTTCTAGCTCCCTTTTATACTTATCTGCTCCTGTCGTGAGCTATTACTACGGGCGTATTTCCCTTTGAATTTATCGCAGCGGATCATTTTATCCTCTTAGCTAGAAGGCTTACTTGGATATTCTTTATTTGTTTGTATATTTTTATATATAAATGTTTTTATAATTATATAATTAATTATAATATTGTGTTGTCGTAAATTTCAAAATGATAGTTGATTAGAAATTTTTTCTATTATATTTCGCAAGTTTTATACTTAGAAGAAATTGCAGCATCTGCATTGTATCTGAACCTTGAATGTGGGAACTCAGGGATTAGAATGGGGACAATAAGGGTGCTTATTCAAAGGCTCTGCCCTTGCTTGTTTTGTTCAAGTTTCTCCGGCTTGAAAAAATAAAATGAGGGCAGAGTCCTTTGATGTTTCAATCTCTATAACCGAACTTATTTTTTCTAACACAATTACATAATGAGTACTAGCTTAAACCCCGATTCCCGCAGCCTTTCTCAGGTAAAAGTAATGCAGGATTTTTTCAAGGATTACCCAGCTGCTAAAGCTGAACAATTATTCTGGCACTGGTTCCTTCTATGTCTGAACGATGATTTCAGAGATGTTGGACAGGAGGATCTCCAGGAGCTCTCGCAGTTCTTTGATCGTTTGCATGAACTCGAGCAGGCGGTGAAGGAGCCAGAAAGCGTAACTCTCTCAGGCGATAGCAAAAAAGAATAGTGGTATGTATAAAAGGCCATTTCGCATTCGATTGAGCATTGAAGAATGCCTGATCATCCTGGCTGCTGTTATTTCTATTGTTGGCTTAATTGTTCTGTTTTCAATTTAGATAGGAAAAGAACTTAAACCTCAGAGCGGTTAATTGCTTATTAGACGTATTAAGTCGGGGATAAGTAGAGGCTTATATCCTCCCAAGTTATTCCCGACTTAATATGATTTTAAATATTGGTCTTTCTGACCGCTCTGTAGCCTATTTAAATTAAGCTCATGCTGGAAAAGCAATCAGCTTCCCTTATCTTAATTTAAAATGTGTGATCAATTTTGCAAGCGGACAAACAGAAAATAAATATGACAAAGTTTTTAATGAATTTTATTTTGATGTATTCTCTTGCTCATGTGCTTTAAAGAAAGAGAGGACTATGAGGGTTGAGTTTAGAATAGTTGATAGAATTATTAAAGAAGATTCGCCTGTCACTTTATTAATTAGTAATAAAACACCAACTAATTATTTATTTACCTGTAATAGCTCCATTAAATAGTGAGAAATGGAGATATATTTTATCTGCAGATGAAAATCAATTCTTTTTTTTACATTCAAAATGTTTCGATTTTAAAGGGAATCCGTGTATTGGAGTTCCGAAAATCGTTGCGCAGAACATATAGTAGATCCAGAACTAGAGATGTTCCATAAACTATGGGAAGAGAAGAAGCAAAGGATATAACCGAAGGATCAGTGTTCACTAAATTCTCTATCATTTATTTTTTTTAATAGCTCATAATCCTATCTTTGCCCAGCCGCATCCGTAGTTCAATGGATAGAATGTGAGATTCCGGTTCTCATGATATAGGTTCGATTCCTATCGGGTGCACAAAAAGGTCTTCATGAATTATGAAGGCCTTTTCTTTTGAAAGGCCCTCAGAAATAATTTAAAAATAAAAAGGCCGGAACTAACCGGCCAATTTTGCTCAACTAATTAACCCAAGAGAGAGTTTCTTGCTGTGCCGGAGAGTGTTCCAGAAATGGAAGCACATACCTGATAGCACTATCATAAGTCCAAGCAGGCCATAAAAGCCAGGTAGGGGAGTTCCTTTTAAAATCATTTCGCCTGCAAGGGTAAATAGTATTTCAAATACCTGAGTGGCTTCAATAGTAGCCAACGCTACAGGGTTTTTCTTCACCATTTGAGTTGCCTGGTAAAAACCTACCCCTCCAAGGAAGCCGGAGAATAACGCGGAGTAGAGGGATGATTCGCATTGAGCAAGGGGAGGCAATCCTACCTTCATATATCCAACGACACTCAAAATTACAAGCAGGGGAAGGCATCCTACACTCATACCCAACACTCTTTGAAGAGCATTCAGATGTACTCCTTTATGTTCCAGATCTACCAGTAATTTTCTGTTTCCGAGTGGCCATACTATTGCGCCCAGTAGTACTATGAAAAAGCTTAATAGTACATTGCTAGCTGAGTTCAATTGACTCATTTTCTCAAATTGCATAACAAAAACACCGGCAATAATGACCACAGAAAGCAGAAGTGCCCTGCGTGGAATTGATCTTCTTTCATCCGGGTAAATAAACGGAGCTAATAGTATTCCGGCAAGGATGTTAATTTGGAAAGTAGCGGCCACCATCCATCCGGGAGACAAAAGTGAAGCAACAGCTAAGGCCGTATATAGTACACCAAAGCCGATCACTCCCCATTTTATAAAAATCCAGGGCTGCTGCAGAAATGCGCTTATTAATGGCTTCAACTGCTTGGCGGAGAATACCACTATTCCAAGGATGGGAATTAGGAACAGGCTTCTAAGTGCTGCTGTCCATGCCCAATATCCACCTGATCCTGCAAGGATGCTATTGATAATGAAAGTTGAGGATAGGAACAGGGAAGCAACTACTCCCCAGCCTATGGCATTTATTACTTTCTTTTGCTCTGACATGATGTTGGCAAAAGTAGAGCGAATAAAAAGTTAAATCTGGTACATTTCGGGTGTTTTGTGGTTTATATCATCCTGGTTTTTCGAAACTCGGCCGGTGTTAACTGCGTGTGTTTTTTGAAAAAACGTCCGAAAAAAGCGGGGTCATTGAAGCCTAGGGCATAGCTTATTTCTTTTACAGATCCTGCTGAAGTTTGCAGTTGTATCTTGCTTTCAGTTAATAGTCTTTCCTGTAGTAATTCAAAAACCGTTAACCCGGTAGCTAGCCGGCATACTTTGTTAAGTTGTTTGATATCTGTACCCAAAGCACTAGCATAAAATGCAGCTAAATGTTCTTGCTTGAAGTTGGCCTCTATTAATTGTTTGAGCTTATGGAATAGCAACTTGTTCCGGGCTGGGAGCTGAATCTGTGGGTGCTGGACTATTTGAGTCCGGTTGGCATGCAGCAATAGCAGAGATACGTAATGTAATAGAATATCAACGTCTTGTTTGGGGTCGGATAACTCTGTGTTTAACTGCTCGATAAGGAGAGAGAATATTTTGTTAAGACCGGCATGTAGATCCACAAAGGGATTATGGGTATACGAGTCAAGTAATCCATACTCATCTTCATGAGGATGAATGTTCAGAAAACGTTTGAAAAGTTCTTCCCCAAATAGGATGAGCCAACCACTCCGTTCAAAGGGTTCTATGATATGCACTTGTCCGGGATGAATGAAATAGACCCTGTTAGGTTTTATGTAATAGTTTTTGAAGTTTATGGAATGCGTGCCATTACCCTCTGTTACGATCATCATTTCGTAATGATCATGACGATGGGGGACAACTGAAAGATTATTTAAATCCTTATGCAGACGAGTTACCCGTAAGTACTCACCTTCCAGTAATTCCTGAACCGGGAGATCGGCTTTTTTTGTTCTCATATAAAACCAGGCTACGAAGTTAGATATTAGTGCGTATCCCCCACAAAATCCTCAAATCATTTTTAATTGTGATGCGAATCATACTTCTGCCGCCCCATTCCCGCTACTTTTGAATCATAATTAAAAGCAAAACAGTATGAAAACAGATGTCAAAGCAATCCCATTTGTGCCAGGAGATTGGAACACAGCGCTAAATGTATATGATTTTGTTGTAAAGAATATAAAGCCATATACAGGCGATGCATCGTTCCTTGCCGGTCCTTCTCCAAGGACTCAAAGCCTCTGGGATACAGTAAAAGTTGCCTTATTGCAGGAGAGAGCAAATAACGGATGCCTTGCAATTGACACTGAAACTATTTCTACAATGACAGCTTTCCGTCCGGGTTATATTAAAAAAGAGGACGAAGTTATTGTTGGTCTGCAAACAGACAAACTACTTAAACGAGCAATGAAGCCTTTCGGCGGAATCAAATTAGTTGAATCTGCTTTGAAAGAAAGAGGTCTTAAACCTTCAGATCGGGTTCTGGATGTATTTAATTACGCTAAAAACCACAACGAAGGGGTGTTTAATGCCTATGACTCTGAGATCCGTGCTTTCCGGTCTAAACACGTTTTAACAGGCTTACCTGATAATTATGCCCGCGGTCGTATCATTGGTGACTTCCGTCGCCTTGCGCTGTACGGAGCTGACCAGCTTATAAAATTCAAAAAAGCTGACTTCTCTAAGGTAGGTGGCGAAATGACTGAACATAAAGTTCGTCTACGTGAAGAGATCAACACTCAGATCAGTGCCTTGAATGATATGATCAAAATGGCTGCTGAATATGGTTTTGATGTTAGCAGACCGGCTGAAAATGCCCGTGAAGCAGTACAGTGGGTTTACTTTGCCTACCTGGCAGCAGTAAAGGAACAAGATGGAGCAGCGATGTCTTTGGGTAACGTTTCTTCATTCCTTGATGTTTACCTGGAAAGAGATATTGAAGCAGGTTTGTTAGACGAAGAAGGTGCTCAGGAGTTGATCGACCAGTTCGTGATGAAGTTACGTTTAGTTCGTCACCTTCGCCCTGGATCTTACGATGAGATCTTTGGTGGAGACCCTACCTGGGTAACTGAATCCATCGGTGGTATCTTACATGACGGTCGTACGAAAGTAACCCGTACTTCATTCCGATTCCTTCAAACCCTTTATAATTTAGGGGCATCACCTGAGCCAAACTTGACAGTGCTTTGGTCTGAGCAATTACCTGAAGGCTTCAAAAAGTTCTGTGCTCAGGTTTCTATCGATACCTCTTCTATCCAGTATGAGAATGATGATTTGATGAGAAGTATCCGTGGTGGAGATGATTATGGTATCGCTTGTTGCGTATCTTACCAGGAGATCGGAAAATCAATTCAACACTTTGGTGCAAGAGCCAATCTTCCTAAAGCTTTATTAATTGCCTTGAATGGTGGCCGTGAAGAGCATGACGGAGTGGAGGTGATCAAGAATATACCTCAAATTGCAGACGGCGCTTTGGACTATGACGTAGTGTTTGATGTGTTCAAACGCACGTTAAGCGAACTCGCCAGAGTGTATGCTAAAGCAATGTTCATTATTCATTACATGCACGATAAGTATTACTATGAAAGAGCACAGATGGCTCTGGTTGATACTGATCCGCATATCGACATTGCTTATGGTGCTGCAGGTATTTCAATTATTGCCGACTCTTTATCTGCTATTAAATATGCAAAAGTTACCCCTGTAAGGAACGAAAAAGGCTTAACCGTTGATTTCAAAATTGAAGGAGAATATCCTCAGTATGGTAATGATGATGACAGAGTAGACAGCATCGCTCAGGAGGTAACCAAATATTTTGTAGCAGAGCTTCGTAAGCACGTAGCTTACAAAAATGCAACTCCAACACTATCACTGCTTACTATCACCTCAAACGTGATGTACGGTACAAACACTGGAGCAACTCCTGATGGTCGTAAAGCAGGTGAAGCTTTCGCACCAGGCGCAAATCCAATGCATGGTCGTGACTGTAGCGGAGCTATAGCATCTTTAAATTCGGTATGTAAACTGGATTATAACGACGCTCAGGACGGGATCTCCAACACCTTCTCTATGGTTCCGAAATCATTAGGAGATAGCAGAGAGGAACAGGTAAATAACCTGGTGAATACGTTGGAAGGATATTTCCTTCAAAATGCTCATCACCTGAATGTGAACGTGCTTAACCGCGAAACGCTCATCGATGCCTACGAGCATCCTGAAAACTACCCTCAATTAACGATCAGGGTATCAGGATACGCTGTGAACTTCGTAAGATTATCAAGGGCACATCAATTAGAAGTAATTACACGTACTTTCCACGAAAGTATGTAAGTAGATAAAGAATCTGTTTTTTGTCTGTGGTTTGAAGTCAGGCCTTTACCCCGGGCCTGGCTTTTTTTTGCCCTATACCCAGCCTCCTGATAAAGACGCTCAGCAAGAAGTTGTACTGCAGATTTAGAAATGAAAGGCTTTAATCTCGATCTTTAATCGGAACAAAACGCTACCGAAAACGTAAAATACACTATGAATTATTTCCCTTTACAAGATATAGATGCTGCCAAGTTGAATGTGAACGATCCGGAACATTTGAGGATCCATTCACTGGAGACCTTTGGTACCCATGACGGCCCCGGTATCCGGATGGTGGTTTTTGTTCAGGGATGCCAGTTCAGATGTCTTTACTGCCAGAACCCCGACTCCATAGATGTAAAGGGAGGAACCTTGGTTGAAATTGAAGAATTGGTAAAAAGGGCCAAGCGTCAGCGGGCTTATTTCAGAAAGGATGGTGGCGTAACAGTATCCGGTGGAGAACCTTTACTACAGAGAACTAAATTACTTACCTTCTTCAAACGCTTGCAGGAGGAGGGTATTAATACTTGTCTTGATTCTAATGGACGCTTAAATAACCAGGAAGTACACGATCTTTTGGACTACACCGATATCCTTTTGCTGGATGTAAAGCATATTAATGACGAATGGCACCATAAGCTGACTGGATTAACCAATAAGAATACGCTGGAATTGGCTAAATACCGGGAAGACAGTGGAAGGAAAATGTGGTTGCGCTATGTGCTTGTGCCAGGCTGGTCTGATCAGGAGGAATATCTGGAGCAATGGGGGCAGCATTTTACAAATTATAAAACAGTTGAACGCGTTGAGCTTATTCCTTTTCACCAGTTAGGTAGTCATAAATGGGATCTTCTTGGGATGAACTATCCTCTTAAAGATACCCCGGTCCCTTCAGAAGAATTGAAACAAAAGGCGAAAAAGATTTTCGACAAATATTTTGATAATGTGATCCTGAAATAGGAGGTGTTGAGTGATATCAGCCCGGTGAATCAAAGCAAAAATTGATTCTCCTCATCTTTTTCAATCGCCTGTTATCTCCTATAAAGGTTCATTGCCCTTTAGCCTTGTCTGGTGGTTTTTTTGGTTTCAACTGGCTTGTATTCAGATAATAATGTTTCGTGACTTTATGCCTTAAACCTCCCGGATAAGAATATTTTGGGAGATTAGCTACCTTAATTAACCCGAACATCGATCCAAAAATCTATTAGCTCACTTTGTTCTTGTCCTACTCTTGATACGTATCATAAACAGCCTTGATAACTATCATTTCCTTAGTGTAGTAATTACACCATCTTTACTTGTGAAGAGAGATTTGCATGCAACTGATTTCAATTAATTAAGGAATAATCAGCCACTAAAGCTGATCAAATTATTAGTCATGAAAACAACAAATACCGAAAAGCTGATCGCCCAGATCGAAAAGATCCGGGAAGCACAAAAGCAGTTCTCAACATTCAACCAGGAGCAGGTTGATGAGATTTTTAGACAAGCAGCTATTGCCGCAAATAATGCTCGAATAGAGCTGGCGAAAATGGCCGTTGCTGAAACGGGAATGGGGCTTGTGGAAGACAAGGTGATCAAAAACCACTTCGCATCCGAGTACATCTATAATCAGTACAAGGACGAAAAAACTTGTGGCGTTATTGAAACCGACGAGGCGTTTGGAATCGTGAAGATTGCCGAACCGATAGGTGTTATCGCTGCAGTAGTGCCAACAACCAACCCAACCTCTACTGCTATTTTTAAAGCTTTAATTGCTTTGAAAACACGTAACGGTATTATTTTCTCTCCTCACCCACGGGCTAAGAAATCAACTATTGCAGCTGCGAAGATCGTTTTAGATGCGGCAGTGAAAGCTGGAGCTCCTGAAGGGATCATTAGCTGGATTGAAGAGCCTAGTGTAGAACTGTCTCAAATCGTAATGGCACAGGCCGACCTGATTTTGGCTACCGGTGGTCCTGGTATGGTTAAGGCGGCCTATTCTTCTGGTAAACCAGCAATCGGAGTGGGAGCAGGTAATACGCCTGCAATTATCGACGAGACTGCCCACCTTAAAATGGCGGTTAACTCTGTGCTGCTTTCTAAGACTTTTGATAATGGAATGATCTGCGCCTCAGAGCAAAGCGTGATTGTGGTAGACAAGATCTATGAAGAAGTGAAACGCGAATTTGCAGAGCGTGGTGCATATATCCTGAAAAAAGAAGAAACCAGTAAAGTCGGAGCAATTCTCCTGATCAATGGTGTTCTGAATGCTAACATTGTTGGTCAATCAGCTCACAAGATCGCCGCCTTAGCAGGTGTTACTGTGCCGGAAGAGACTAAGGTCCTTATTGGAGAGGTAGAATCTGTAGAGCACGAAGAACCATTCTCTCATGAGAAACTGTCACCGGTGCTGGCCATGTACAAAGCGAAGAGTTTTGACGAGGCATTGGATAAAGCGGTGAAATTAGTTAAAGCTGGTGGATTTGGTCATACCTCTGTTCTTTATACAGATGCAGTTAAGAGTCAGGAGAGGATTGAGAAATTTGGCGCTGCTATGAAAACGGGTCGTACGATCATCAATATGCCATCTTCTCAAGGTGCTATTGGCGATATCTTCAACTTTAAGCTGTCTCCATCTTTAACTTTAGGTTGCGGTAGCTGGGGCGGAAATTCCGTTTCAGAAAACGTAGGAGTAAAACATTTATTAAATATTAAGAGTGTAGCAAAACGTCGCGAAAATATGCTTTGGTTCCGGATGCCAGAAAAGGTTTATTTTAAATATGGATGTCTTCCTGTGGCCTTACGTGAATTGAAAGACCTCGGTAGAAAGCGAGCCTTTATTGTTACCGATAAAGTTCTTTACAACTTAGGTTTCATTGATCACGTTACGAAAGTCCTGGATGAATTAGGAATAGAGCATACTGTTTATTTCGATGTTGAACCAGATCCAACGCTTTCTTGTGCCAGAAAGGGTGCTGCAGAGATGGCGATCTTTAATCCAGATACCATTATAGCTTTGGGAGGAGGTTCACCAATGGATGCGGCCAAAATTATGTGGGTATTGTATGAACATCCGAAAGAAAGATTTGAAGACCTGGCTATGCGCTTTATGGACATCCGTAAACGCGTGTATAGTTTCCCTAAAATGGGCGAAAAGGCAATGTTCGTAGCAGTACCAACTTCTGCTGGTACCGGTTCAGAGGTTACTCCGTTTGCTGTTATCACGGATGAAAATACAGACATCAAGTATCCTCTCGCTGATTACGAGTTGACTCCTGATATGGCGATTGTTGATGCAGAGCTGATGATGAATATGCCAAAAGGCCTAACCTCTGCTTCAGGTATCGACGCTTTGACTCACGCTCTCGAAGCATACGTTTCTGTTCTTGCATCTGAGTTTACCAATGGCTTGGCTTTGGAAGCAATTCGTTTGATTTTCAAATACCTGCCGGATGCTTATAATGAAGGTACAACGAACATAAAGGCCAGGGAAAAGATGGCTCATGCTTCTTCTATTGCAGGAATGGCCTTTGCCAATGCCTTCCTGGGTATTTGTCACTCTTTAGCCCATAAGCTAGGTGCTACGCATCATGTTCCGCATGGTGTAGCTAATGGAATGTTAATCACTGAGGTGATTCGTTTCAACGCAGTAGATAACCCACGCAAACAAGCCGCCTTCCCTCAGTATAAATATCCTAATGCAAAATGGAGATATGCACGTATAGCAGACTATTTGAACCTTGGAGGAAATACCGAAGATGAAAAGATTGAGCTTTTGATCAAGGCTATAGACGAGCTGAAAGCTAAAGTTGGTATTCCAAAATCCATTAAAGAGTTTGGGGTGCCAGAAGCGAAATTTTATGCTTCATTAGACAACATGTCTGAACAAGCTTTTGATGATCAATGTACGGGCGCAAATCCTCGTTATCCTTTAATCAGCGAATTGAAGGAAATTTACATAAAGGCCTTTAAAGGAAAGGAAGCTGCACAAGCTCCTAAAGAGAAAAAGCTTGAATTAGCATAAGCTTCATTACAAATAGATGTACCGAAGGTGGCCATTGTTATGATGGCCGCCTTTATTTTTGCGCATCATTTATAATAAATATTAATGGCCTTCATAAAAAAAGGCGAAGAGATGATTCCCTTCGCCTTTTTCTCTTTTTTGAATGCCTTAAAGCCTGTCCTCGGCTGTCTCGTGCTTTTTTCGATTATTTTTTTCCTTATCTCTATCAGAAAATTCTTTCTTGAAATTAACGGGTTTAAGAACAAGTATTGGAAAATCCGCGTATTGTGCCAGTTGGCTTACCGGATTTGGATGAAGAATAGTATCTAAAAAGGCAGGTGTTTTTAAGATAATCGTTACCAGTTGCATATCATTATTAAGAGCAAAGCTGATTGTACTCTCAACGGCTTGTTCTCCTTGCACATAAGAAAGATTTGGTTCTATAGAGTCAAGTAGTTGATATAAAGCCTTTAAATGTTTGGCTGCTCTTGGGTCAAAATCTTCCGATTCGTTCTGATAAAAAATAGAAGAGATCTTGCTATGTAAAAGGTGAATGAAATTACGGTTATCACGCAGGGAAATAGAAGCAGTTTCATGGAGTTCGCAGGCAAAGACCGCTTTTTGAATGATTTGAAATTCGGTATCGGGCGGAACGATCAATAAGGGGATTTCAGAGATATGAGCAAGTTTGTGCGTATTGCTTCCAATAAAGCTTGTTTTGTCAGAATTTCCCTTGCTACCTAAAACGATCAACCCAACCTCTTTTTCGTCGCTGATCCTCTTAATCGTCTTTTCAAGGCAGCCTTCATCTGTTTTTATTTCGATACGCGTTGTTTTGCTTGCAAATAATTCCAGAAGTCCCTGCATATCGTTTAATCGTTCCAGTGCTTTAATCCAGGGATCCTGAACCTCCGATGCATAGGGGGGAGCAGGATCTTCACAATTATTGAATGAGTGTAATAGTATCACTTTTGCTTCAGGCAATTTATTCGCCAGGTTGACTGCATATTTCGCTGCATTGTATGCAGTATATGAAAAATCGGTAAGTACTAGAATTGAATCCATAGCTCTGATTAGATTAAATGTCTCTATCAAATTTGCCGGAAAATAATAGGAGATAAAATGACTGGTATCATGAGGCTCTGTGACTTTCGGAAGGCCTGGAGTTGCCGAGATCGCCATATTGATATTTATCATTAAGGATCGGCTTATCTGACCAGTTTAGAAGGAATGGTTGACGAAGATCATTTATCGTCGGGTTGTAAGTCATTCAAAAACAGAAGGATCGGTTTTAATTTTGTTTTAAAATGATACTTATGACAACTACTATCGAAGATAAAGAACTGAGCAAGGAACTAAGGGAGCTAACCTTAATAGGAAAAAACTGGCTCTCAGAGCTCGATTTGCTTGAAAAAGATATACGGGTTTTGAAAAAGGGATATATGAAAGCGCTTTCCCGTGTATCGGCAGAAAACAATTCCGAAGAAGCGGATGAAGTATTATTCCTTTTTGATAAAGTATGGAGTATTATGGAAGATGTAAGGATTGAAGCTCAGGCTTATCTTGCATTTGTTGCTACCCTGATAGAGCATCCTGATTCAGTATATAACCTCAGCCTTCTTGAAAATCATTTCAAGATAGAAGTTAAGCTTAAAGATCTTTTGAGAGCATTTAATGCGGTAAAGCAGATGTCAGGCAAATTATATTCCCATTACTAAGGTCTTTTTAAAAATATAAGGATTTGCAAACAATCACAGTTTAAAGTGATGCAAATCATTCGCAGGGTTATTTTTTAGTCTCACTTTTACACTCAAGCAGAACGGATATGAATACCATCCTCGTAGTTACAGACTTCACCATTCGTGCTCAGCAAGCTGCAGAGTTTGCCTTACAGATTGCTATTAAAACCGAAGCAGATCTGGTATTATGCCACGCAATAGAGCTTGCAGACGACGAGGATGAGGCAGAAAGAATTTCCTGGCCCATAGCAGATAATATTGCTTTGAAGCAGGATAGTTTGATGGACCTTCGCGATTTAAGTAAGCATTTAAAGAAGCTTGCACAGCAAAACTTAACATCCTATCAGCCTTCTATTACTTGCGTTAGCGAATTTGGAAAGTTAGCTCCGGTAACAGCAGGTTTGGTAAAGGAAAAAGGTGCAGATCTGGTGGTTATGGGGGCACATAAGTCGACGGGTTTTAACCGTTTTCTAATGGGTAGTCATACTCATGAAGTTTTGGACAAAGTTAACTGTCCTGTACTTTTATTGCCGGAGGGTTTAAGTATGACTGATTTTAGTACGATAACCTACGCTACTGACTTAACTTTCAGTGATACTTTGGTAATCAGTTATCTTGCTAAAATTGCCTCTGCTTTTAAAGCCGAAATCCTTGTAAGCCATATTTCAAGGAAGGGTTTTGAAGGACTGAATTCGGGAAAGATTTTATTAAGAACGTTAAACGAGTTGTATCCGGAGGGGCATCCAAAGATCTCTTATATTAATATTAAGGGGGATAATATTGCTAAATGCCTCACTCAATTAACAACTTCAAGCCGCCCTGGAATTTTAACATTAGTGCACAAAAGGTATGGTTTCCTGCAGGGCCTGTTTCATTCCAGTATTAGTAAAAAAATGGCAGATACAGCAAAAGTGCCACTGTTAGTTATGCCTTATTCATTTAGTGTAAATGTAACTGACCTGACGAACGAGCTAATCGAGCGTTATAGTTACAACACAGATGAACTTAGATAAGTTAATCCTTTCAATACATATTTCTCAAAGTCACCAGCTAGAAGCAGTTCGGATCCCCTCCGAGACTGCTTCTTTTTTTTTATATGGATTAAGATCTTTCACTTACTTGATTAAGATCGTCCCTTCACCTGATCATCGTTTTCTCAATTGTCACATTTTTTTCTATTTAATGTTTAAGATCACATTTTTTGAAAAGTAACATCATTCTGTAGCCCATATAGTCGCCATACCTTTGGAGTATAGAAACAAGCGCAGGTTTCCTTAAACAACAAAAGGTATGAAAGTTTCAAAATTAAACACAGACAAAATCCAAAGATATTCAGTAAGAATTTTAACACTGATTTTAGCTCTTGGTCTAAATGGTTTATTGCAAAATGCAAAAGCTCAAACAGCATTCAAAGCTGTTGCCGGTTCTCAGATTAAAGTAAACGGCACCTCAAATCTACACGATTGGACAATGGCCGCCAGTTCTTTCAATTGTACTGCCACCGCGGTAGTTAAAGGCGATCAGATCCAGGATATTTCTGCTCTAAGCTTCGTGCTACCGGTAACAAATCTAAAGGCTAAAGAAGATCTAATGAATACCAGGGCATATAAAGCTCTTAATCAGGAGAAATACAATCAGATCACCTTCAAGCTGACAGATGCAGCCGTAAGCGGAAAAACAGTAAAAGCAACCGGAAATTTAACCATTTCAGGTGTCACTAATCCAGTAACCCTTCAGGCAAATTACGTAGTGAATGGCGACGAGGTGGTGTTTAAAGGTTCTAAAGTTATCAAGATGAGTGATTTTAAGGTTAAAGCACCAAGTTTTATGATGGGAGCTTTGAAAACTGGCGACGAAGTAACTATCGATCTCGCACTAAAACTTAAAAACTAATAATTACTAACAGAATAAGACAACATAAATTTTTTCAGATATGAAAACTCAATTAACCAGCATTATTAAAACCGCAACTACTGCACTTTTATTAGCAAGTCCAGTATTATTAAATGCTCAAACTAAAGTTGCAAATCTACGTCCCTATGATAAAACTGGTATAAATGTTTTCGAAGCTCCAAAGGATACTAACGCAGTATTTGAGGACTTGAAAGTAAAGGTGGGAGCGGGCTTCACCCAATCTTTCCAAAATTTAAAACACGAGAATACCGCAAATAACCTGTACAAAATTAGTCCAGGATTTAATACAGCTAACGCTAACCTGTTTCTTGATGTCCAACTTGCAGACGGTATTCGTTTAAATCTGACCACTTACCTTTCTTCTCGTCACCACAATGAAACTTGGGTAAAAGGTGGATATATTCAATTCGACAAGCTTCCATTCAAAGGTCAGATCTGGGATGATATCATGAAGGTGACTACGATCAAAGTGGGGCACATGGAGATCAACTACGGTGATCAGCATTTCAGAAGATCTGACGGTGGTCAAACGATCTACAACCCCTTTGTTGAGAACTATATAATGGACGCGTTTGCGACAGAGATCGGCGGTGAGGTTATGGTTAGAAAGAACGGATTGTTTGGTTTGGTAGGAGTAACTAATGGTTTGATCAAAGGAAATATTGACAGCGTTCTTGTTACAAAGGTTAATGGTACTGTTACAGATGACCTTCAACATAAGTATCCTTCAATCTTTGGTAAATTAGGAGTTGATAAACAATTACAGGAAAACCTAAGAGTAAGATTAACTGGATCTTTCTATCATAATGGTGGTGCAGGCGCAGGCGGTAATACCCTTTACGGTGGAGACAGAACAGGATCTAACTACTTTATGGTATTGGAACCAGCTTTGACAGGTACACCTGCTGCAGCTCCAACTTATGCATCTGCTGCCTTCTCTGGAAGATTTAACCCTGGTTTCACTAAGAAAATAACATCTTACCAAGTGAACGGATTTGTGAAAGCTGCAGGTTTGGAGGTTTTTGGAACTTACGAAACATCTAAAGGTAAATCTAATAAAGAGCTTGAATTAAGAACCGCTAATCAGGCTGCTATTGAAGGTGTTTACAGATTTGGAAAAGAAGAAAACCTGTTTGTTGGAGCGCGTTACAACACAGTGAAATCTGAATTACTTGTAGGAACTGCAATTCAGGATGTAAAAGTAAATCGTGTTTCTTTTGGAGCTGGTTGGTTCCTGACAAAAAACATCTTATTAAAAGGTGAATATAGCAAACAAGAATATAAAGACTTTGCAGTAGGAGACATCAGGAACGGTGGTAAATTTGATGGATATGTTATCCAGGCTATCGTTGGATTCTAAGAAAAACTAAAACTAGAAAAAGCAGGTTGCCATGGTAACCTGCTTTTTTTATAGTAGAAAGGAGTAGCCATGTTCCCATTACGTAATTTGTTATTTTTCCTGATCATAGTACTTCCATCTTTTAGTTGGAATACTAATAATTCTCAAGTAACTAAATGGGTTATCATGAAAGGAGGTTCATTAAGAGTAGATGGTAGTACTAATATTAACAAGTTTAATTGTGAGATCACTAATTACTCCAATCCCGACACTATTAACATTTCGAAAAATCCTGATCGAAGTGCATTAAGTATTGCAGGTGATGTGAAGTTGAACGTGCAGAATTTTGACTGCCATAATCCTGTTATGACTGCCGATCTCCGCAAAACTTTAAAAGCAAAACAATATCCTAATCTTATTATTCGATTTCTAAGCCTTAGCAAGTATCCCAACCTTGCTATCAAACAAGATTATGTAAAAGGCCTGGTAAGTATCGAATTAGCGGGAGTTACACGGCGTTTCGAAGTCGATTATAAATTCCTTTCTGGCAAAGAGGATGTTCTGGATCTTATAGGAACCCGGAAAATAAACTTCACCGACTTCAATATCACTCCTCCAAGGAAAATTGGAGGTATGATCCAAACCGATAATGAACTAAGTGTAATGTTCGCACTCAGAGTAAAAGTTATAGATTAAACCTTTCAATCTAGAGCCAGCCTTTCTTCTTTTGGAAAGGGTTCCTTGCGCCAAAGTCTTGTACCCAGTAGTGATTAACTAAAGCTATTCCTACCTCCTTGAAATTAGGGTTCATAAGGTTTCTGCAATGTCCCTCGCTACCTATCCAGCCATTCATCACTTCGCGAATAGATCTTTGTCCCAATGCAATATTTTCACCAATAAAGAAGCTTTTAAACCCGTCATAGGTATACCCAACGGCGAAAACACGGTCTTTAAGTTTGCTTCCGTTCTTGCTTATATGGTCAAAGTATTTATTTCGGTTCATATCTTGTGCGTGACCCAGGGCTGCAATCTCTAACTGATCGTTCCAGATCAACGGGCCAACCGGCGGCATGTAGTCTCCTCCACAATTACAACCTTCAGCTCTTAGTTTGTTTATACGGGAAAGGAATTCTTGCTTAAAGTCTTCTGACGCAACTGTTTTGGTTTTTTCTGAAAGCAAAGGGGTTTTGCTTGTAAAGCTTTCTTTTGCTTTAGAAGTGCTCGTTTTTTTTCCCTTTACGGGAGTTTTTACAGCAGGTGTGGCAACAGAACAAAAGCTGGTAACTAAAATTGATAATATACTTATCAGGAGATATCTCATAATCGCACTAAATCAGATTATGAACGTAAGACGCAAAAAATTATTGGAGGTTTATTTATTTTTTAATAATCCTGATATTTTGTAGGTATTGTTGCCCAGGATTATCACATGTTGCGTCTTTCGGATCTCGTAAAGTGAATCAGGATAATAATGAAGCTCTTCTGTTGTGGAATAGAGCATATTATTCACTTCGTTTCGGATATAGATATGCTTTGCTTTTCCTCGCTGAGCTTTTTCTATCCTTATCCTTCTCGTTCGAAGTTTATTATCCAGGGCAATGTACTCAGTGCCATGAGCAGTGTGAAGTACTCTATAACTCTTGTTCCATGCTGGTTTATTAATGTCAGAGCTACTGAACAGCTCAAATTCTGTCTCCCAGTTTATGTTACCAATTGTTTTTTGCTCTGCTCTGCCATTTTGTAATACTGTCTTTATAACTGTAGCATGTTTGTTCTGTAAGCTCGCAGACTCTGAAGAGAAAAAGCCACTGAGGTCAAAATAAGATTTGACCTCAGTAGCTTCTTGCTTATTCGTACAGCCCGTTAGTAGCAAAAGCAGGCTGATGATATGTATTGACTTTAACCTCATTCCTTAAACAAGCACGTCGCCTGTCATTTTCTCGGGTATTGGTACATTTAATATTTGGAGAACAGTAGGAGCGATATCTCCCAGCTTACCATTGTTGATATGCTTGTAATCTTTATCTATCAATATACAAGGTACCAGGTTGGTAGTGTGCGCTGTATTTGGCGAACCGTCAGCATTGATCATGTAATCTGCATTGCCATGATCTGCAAGAACTATAAATGAATAGCCAAGTTGAAGACCTGTCTCAACCACCTTTTGTAAGCAAGCATCTACAGTTTCTACGGCTTTAACTACAGCCTCAAAAACTCCTGTATGTCCTACCATGTCGGGGTTGGCAAAATTAAGGCAAACGAAGTCGGGCTTTCCTTCTGCAAGCTCCTTACAGATGGCGTCTCTGATTCCTTCAGCGCTCATTTCTGGCTGAAGATCGTAAGTGGCTACTTTAGGTGATGGAACTAAAAGGCGCTTTTCTCCAATAAATTCCTTTTCCCGGCCACCTGAGAAGAAAAAGGTCACGTGAGGATATTTTTCAGTTTCGGCAATACGAACCTGAGTTTTTCCGTGCTTCTCAAGAACTTCCCCTAAGGTTTCTGTTAGATCGTCTTTTCTGAAAACTACCTTAACTCCTTTAAATGATTCGTCATAGGTGGTCATTGTTACATAATGCAAAGCCAGGGGAGTCATTTGCTGCTCAGGAAATTCTTTCTGAGTAAGGGCAACCGTAATTTCGCGACCACGGTCGGTACGGAAGTTGAAACAGATAACCACGTCTCCAGTCTCAATTTTTGCTACTGGCTGGCCATCTTCACCTACTTTAACTACAGGCTTGATAAATTCGTCTGTTACACCTTCTGCATAGGATGCGTCGATCGAGGCGATCAGGTCGGTGGAAGCAGTACCAGTTCCGTTAACCATCAGGTCATACGCTAATTTTACTCTTTCCCAGCGATTATCGCGATCCATTGCATAGTAACGGCCGATTAAAGAAGCAATCTCTGCATTTCCATTAATCTGATTTTGAAGATCTGTAACGAATCCTTTTCCTGAATTGGGATCAGTATCACGACCATCAAGGAATGCATGGATAAATACATTACTAACCTGGTGTGCTTTTGCAGCATCAACAAGTCCGTAGATATGTTTGATATGTGAATGGACTCCTCCGTTAGATACCAGTCCGATCAGGTGTACTTTTTTGTTTTCTGCTTTAGCGTACTCAAACGCTTCTGTTAAAGTTGGGTTGGAAACTAATTCACCGTCGTCAGTAGCTTTATGAATACGCCCCAGTTCCTGGTACACTACCCGGCCAGCGCCTAAGTTCATATGACCAACTTCTGAATTACCCATTTGCCCTTCAGGTAATCCTACAGCCATCCCTGAAGCTTCAAGCTTAGAATTGGGATAGGTGTTTATCAGGCTGTGAAAGAAAGGGGTTTTTGCGTTTTCAATTGCGTTTGATCCATCGGCTTTGCCGTAACCCCATCCGTCTAAAATGATGAGTGCTAATTTTTTATTTTCCACGATCGCAAATATACATTCGAATTATGGCGATGCAAAATGATATAGATCATTAGAACTTACGATGGTAGAGTTTTCAGATATTGTCTTTCTTTCAGCGGCCTTCAAGAAGGCTTCGCTGTTTACGAATTACGATTGAATGGGCAGGTATTGCAGCTTGATTAAAGAAGTTAAGTCTAAAACAACAATCCCAAAACCAGAAGGGCTTTGTTGAGTTTTCATCTCAAATCTAAGTTCTCACATCTCATATCTAATATTTATTTTAGCCGCAGGTATGCAAAACGAAAAAGACTTACTCGATAAATTTATAAAGGACGCCCTGCTTGAGGATATCGGCGACGGTGATCATACTTCATTATCAACAATTCCAGACGGAAAAGAAGGAGAGGCTCAGCTTATTATTAAGGAAGAAGGTGTTTTGGCTGGAGTGGAAGTGGCGTTGGCAATTTTTGAAGCGGTAGATGCCGACCTGGAAGTTGAAGTGTTTATAAATGACGGCGCTGAAGTTAAGGCTAAAGATATCGCGTTGAAAGTAAAAGGAAAAGTATACTCGATCCTGACTGCCGAGCGTCTTGTTTTAAATACCATGCAGCGGATGAGCGGTATCGCCACCACTACTCAACGTATTACAAAAACTCTTGAGGGTACAAATACGAAGGTGCTCGATACCCGCAAAACAACTCCTAACATGCGCTTCCTTGAAAAAGCTGCGGTTAAAATTGGGGGAGGTGTTAATCACCGTTTCGGTCTTTATGATATGATCCTCATTAAGGATAATCATGTGGATTATGCGGGCGGGATTAAGCAGGCACTGACTGCAGCAAAAAATTATATCAAAGAGAAGAATAAAAATATACAGATCGAGATAGAAGTTCGTAACCTAAAGGAGCTTCAGGAAGTAATAGAATGCGGCGAGGTAGATCGTATCCTGCTTGATAATTTTGATTTTGAAACCTTAAGGCAAGCTGTAAAGCTTGTTGATGGAAAATTCGTAACAGAAGCTTCCGGAGGAATAACAGAGCAAAATGTTTTGCAATACGCTCAATGTGGGGTAGATTACGTGTCGATGGGAGCGCTAACGCATTCTGTTAAAAGTTTGGATATGAGCTTAAAAGCCCTAAAAAGTTAATTTTTCAAATTCTTACCTGAATTTGACTTTTCTTTTTTTAGTATACTTGCAAGCTGAATGATATCAATTTACTCGATAGGAGCACTCATCCTGGCATATCTGTGTGGATCAATTCCAAGTGCGGTTTGGATAGGTCAGGCGTTTTATGGAATAGACGTTCGCGAATACGGAAGCGGAAATGCCGGTGCCACAAACACTTTTAGAGTTCTGGGAAAAAAGCCAGGAATTGCGGTCATGGTCATCGATATTGTAAAAGGTTGGACCGCTACAAATCTTGTTTATTTTATCGGGCTTTCAGTTACAGGTCCCCTCCATTCTGTTCAATTTACAAATTATCAGCTCGCTCTTGGCATAACTGCAGTTATGGGCCATTTATTCCCCATTTTTGCCGGCTTTAGAGGAGGTAAAGGTATTGCAACCCTCTGCGGAATGATACTGGCTGTACATTTGCAAGCAGCCCTGATCTGCATAGGAGTTTTCCTTGTGGTGTTACTAGTGTCAAAATATGTCTCTCTGAGCTCTATTAGTGCGGGTTTTGCATTCCCCTTAAGTATAATATTTGTTTTTCATTCGCCACTGCGCTCAATAGTGCTGTATGGAATGTGTATATGTATATTGATTCTGGTTACTCATCAGAAAAACATCGAGCGTTTGCTTAAAGGCAAGGAAAACAGGATAAATCTGTTTCGAAAAAAAACAGCATAAACTGTAAACTGTTAATTGCAAAAACACATTCTATGAGAAAGATAAAAATTTTAGGCACACTTGCGTGCTTTGTTATAATGGAAGCATGCTCTACTGTTCCAATCACCGGACGTAGACAATTAAATCTGGCAAATTCAGATCAGATTCAACAGGAAGCTGCACAAGCCTACCGGCAGTTCCTTTCTGATCCTAAAACTAAAGTAGTTAGCAGTGGTAGCGATGTTCAGAGAGTAAGGACCGTGGGGAACAGAATCGCTCGTGCTATAGAAACATTCCTTTCGCAAAATGGTCAGGCCAACCAGTATAACTTCCAATGGGAGTTCAATGTAGTTCAAAGCAAGGAGATCAATGCCTGGTGTATGCCTGGAGGGAAAGTTGCGGTTTATACCGGAATCCTGCCTGTTACTCAAACCGATGCAGGTTTAGCAACTGTTATGGGCCATGAAATTGCTCATGCTATAGCTCGTCACTCCGAAGAAAGATATTCTCAAACAGCAGGAGCTCAAGCTTTGGGAGGTATTGTTGGAGCAGCAACAGGCTCTCAGACTGTTTCGCAGCTTTACGGTCTTGGAGGTCAGCTAGCTTTGTTAAAATATGGCAGAAATCAGGAATCAGAAGCAGATAGGTTAGGTTTGATCTTTATGGCTATGGCTGGATATAATCCTGAAAGTGCAGTTTCTTTTTGGCAGCGAATGGCTTCTTCTAAAGAAGGAAACGGTGCGCCACCTGAATTTTTAAGTACTCACCCTAGTGATCAAACAAGGATTGCAAACATCCAGAAACGATTACCGGAGGCAAAACAATATTACAAGCCTTAATTGGAGAAAGCTGCAGCAATGCAGCTTTTCTTGTTTAAGATACTTCTTGTACCCGCCGAATGTTCTCAAAATAGAAATCTCAACTATCGCAACTTTCTTGTTTTTCTTACGTTTACAGCTCAGATCATATGATGAGACGTACACGTATTTTTAGTAATTTATTAATTGTATTTGCTTTTTATTTTTCTTCTGCTGCATCAGTTTCTGCCCAGGTTAAGACTGACCCAATAGCAGAGAATATGCTTATCTATCAACGTAGCTATGGGGGATGGCCAAAGGCGATTCACGAGAAAAAGGTCGTGTACGAGGGGGTATTGACCGACGCGCAGAAAAAGGAGGTATTAAGTGGAATTAACGATGAAGACGGGACTTTTGATAACAAAGCTACAAGTCGCGAAATAAGATACCTTGTAAAAGCTTATAAGGAGACCCAGAACCCTGCTTACCTGAAAGCGGCAGAAAAAGGAATTGATTACATCCTCAAAGCACAATATCCTAATGGAGGCTGGCCTCAGTATTTCCCACGTAAAAATTTGTACAGAGGACAGATCACGTACAATGATAATGCGATGATTAACTTGCTTAACGTTCTTCAGGATATTGTTGAAAAAACAAATGATTTTGAAGTTGTTGATGCCCGCTTTACAAGTAAGGCAGCAGAAGCTGTTAATAATGGTGTAAAATGTATTCTTAAAACACAGATTAAAACGAAAGGTAAGTTAACGGCATGGGCTGCACAGTATGATCAAAATACTTTAACCCCTGCTAAAGCAAGAGCATTTGAACCTGCATCTCTCAGCAGTGCTGAGTCGGTTGCTATCGTTCAATTCCTGATGCGTATGCCTAATCCTTCAAATGAAGTGAAGGATGCAATAACGGGCGCTGTAGTTTGGTTTGATCTGGTTAAAATTGCAGGTTACAATACAAAAGATATCGAGGCTCCGGCTATGACTAAAGGTAAAGACCGTATTGTGGTAAAAGATGATGCCTCAACCATCTGGGCAAGGTTTTATGAGTTAGAAACCTTTAAACCAATCTTTATAGGACGCGATGCGGTAGTACGATATGCGCTGGCAGACATTGACGATGAAAGGCGAATGGGATATGCCTGGTATGGCACATGGCCGGCTAAACTTCTGCAGAAGGATTTTCCTAAATGGAAGAAGGCTAACGGGTTGAACTAAAACCCTTATTCTTTGTCGATTTGTTCCCGTATAATATTATGAGAAGTCTCCACAAGTTGGGGACTTTTTTATTTTCAGTCTACTCCTGGAAATATTAATACCGGGACAATTAGATTGCTGGTACAATTTCCCTTTAATTTCTTGAACCTTATCCCCATCTATCCCCCAGAAAGTATTGGCTGGTTCCGTATTGGAATTTCCCAATACGTGGGGTTGAACTCATGCATCCAATATAATTTCACACTGGGTATTTAATTTCTCTTTTTGTTGTTTCTTTTCCGTTGATGTTGGGGAAAAAACTCTCTGTTATTTTGCTTCAATGCTCTCCAGCTACAAAATATCTCACAGTAAAATTCTTTTCATCAGGCTTTTATACGTGAGGAATATAAATGATGTTGCAACATTTTTTCTGGTTAGGTTTTTGTCTTTAATGTTAAAGCTTATGAGCTTTTTCGATTTAGTTTTCTCTTCGTCGAAAATTCCTTGTAGCATAAGTATGGTGAGTAATTAAGGAAGCCTCTCTTATTAGCTTCCAGTTTTTAACGCATTTAACATTAACGCAACTCTCATGGATTCATTAATTCAAAGGATTTTTGTATTCCTATTTATTCTGGGTATAGGCATAGAGAACCTTTCATCTCAAACTGTTTCACCTCCCAAAGTTACAAGTCCTATTAGTTATTGTCTAGGGGCTTCTGCGTCTCCGTTAACCGCTACTGGTTCTAATCTCTTATGGGAAAGTCCCGTTGCATCTTCCGTCGGCCCAGCAATGTCTGCAAACATAATATGGTGCGGAGAAGGTAATAAAACCTTTTTTACTACATCTGTTCCGAATGTTAAATTAATATCAGTAGATATTAATGTCCCGTCATACCAAAGCTTTGGGTCGAACTTAAAATACTCTTTGTATGACAATAATGGGAATGTCTTAAAAACTGTTAATAGCGAAGATGTGACAGCTGTTAATACGGGTAATAGAGCTACTATTACGTTTAATTACTTACTACCTTCTGCTGGTACTTATGCGGTCGCTATTTCAGCCGGAAATGGAGTAAACGCTTATCAGGATAATTATTCTCTAATTACATCAACTTTGATGAATATTACTGGAACAAGTTCGGGGACCAGAGCATTCAGCAATATTCAGTATAGCGGAACTTTATCTTCTTCAGTAGCACCCACACCTGTTACTACTGTTGGAGGAACCTATAACTACTATGTGTCACAGACTGTAAATGGTATCAAAAGTAATACTTCAACAATTTCTGTAATAGTTAATTCAATAGCCTCTCCTGATTTATCTAGTTCTTATAGTTTTTGCCAGGGAACTAGTGTTTCCTCTTCAACTTTTTCAACTTCAACGCTTTTATGGGAGAGTATAATCCGTCCTGTTATTTCGAATGGATCCATTCCTAAGTCTAATTTTTATGTCAGCAGTACTAATGATAGGGGTAAAAAGGTATATTTCAAAACCTATCTCCCCGGCGTTACCCTAACTTCGCTCGATTATTATTTAAGCCCCTATAGTTCTGTATCAGATTTAAGGTTGGGAATTTATGATGGAGATGGAGCCCTGCTAGCTCAGTCTTCTACACTTACAAGCCAAACTTCAGCTGCTGATGCCATAAAGATTACAAACATTTTCAATTACACCATTGATAAAGCTGGCACTTACGGGATTGGTATTGTTTCAGGAACTGGTCACTTCGGAGACATTGCCTCATCTAATGTTTTACCCCTTTCCGAAATTAGTGGAACAGTAAGTTTAACGAGTACAAGTTTCTCTTCACTCTGTTTCGACAATTTAAAGTTTGTGGTTAAAAACGAAGCACTTCCAGCAAGTTCTGTTCCTTATACAAATTTAGGTGGATCATACGAGTACTACGTGTCAAAAGTGGATGGCAACTGTAAAAGTTCTCCGGTTATCGTTGGTGTGAATATAAATGGTATAACCTCTGTAACCCCCGGAACCGCATGCTCGAATGCAAAAGCTACATTAAAGGCAACAGCAACATCGGGATATAGTGTAACATGGTGGGATTCTGCTACAGGCGGCAACCAAGTTGGGTCGGGAACAACCTGGGAAACTCCTGCTTTAACGTCTTCTGATAAAACCTACTATGCTCAAGCAAGTATTAATGGGAAGAATTCATGTACTACCACGAGAACTCCTGTACTCGCATCGCTTGGCGGAATTAAATGGACGGGTGCAAGCGATGGGGCCTCTGGTACTACAAGTAATTGGTCAACCTGTAACGGTAGTGCTGTACCTAATGGTACAACAGATGTAATTATACCTCTTACATCGAATAGTCTCACACTCAATGCGGATCTTCAAGTAAGAAATTTAGTATTGGAAAATAATGTGAAGATTTATTTGAATGATAAAAAGCTTACAGTATCGTCAATTTCCGGTCCAGGAGTAATTGTTGGAAGCCCTAAAAGTGTACTTGAAATTACCGGCACCACAAATGTTAATCTTCGTTTTGATCAAACAACACCTGGTAGTACTAACAGTCTAAGTAAGCTTATTGTAGGCGGAGCGACTGCGGCAAGAGATATCATTTTGGAAAATGAGCTTATATTGTTTGGTAATCTACAGATTGGTGCTAATTCCGAACTAATATCTGATGGCAATTTAACTCTTAAGGCAACAGCAACTACTAATGCTAATATTGGACCCCTGTTAAATGGAGCTCAGGTCTCAGGAAATGTTCATGTACAGGCTTTTTTAACTGGAAGCTCTATCTCTAATAGGAACTTTCGCACTTTAACTTCGCCAGTCTACACTGCAAGTAGTCCGTCAAAGGGATATAAAGTTGCGGGATATAAAAGTACAATGTATGTAACAGGCCCAGGAGGTGAAGTAAATGGTTTTGATGCATCTCCAACTAATGGTAGTACTATTAAGTACTATAACGAACCACAGAAGAATAGTCAAAACCAGTATTTATATCCTGCTAATGCAACAATAGAAGTTATCCCGCAGGGTAAAGGGATCTATTTCTATTTCCGAGGAAAGAAGGATAATTCTAAGGGAAATAAGTTTGTAAAGGTTGGCGGTAGCTATGGCACTCCGGAAGATGTAATAATGGACTACTATGGAATAATTAATAGTGGAAGTATTTCACCAAGTATTACTTATACAAACAACGCAGGAGAAGCTGGCAGTAATGGTTTCAATCTTATTGGTAATCCTTATCCCTCAGTAATTGACTGGGAAAGTTCAGGCATTACGAAAGATGGGCTTGAAACCACTATATGGATTCAAAAGCAGAATGGGCTCTTTGCGGTATATACGCCATCAGTGAGTAATAATGGCGGATCAAGATTTATTTTGCCGGGACAAGGATTTTTTGTGAAGGCCAATAAAGCGAATCCTTCTATTACGTTTTCAGAAAGTGCGAAAGTGCCTGATGTTGCTCCCCCGACACGGCTTATGAGTATTCTTGACGCTCCTTTAATTTCATTCTCTAACGAAAAGGGAAGTTCCATGAAAACAAACTCATCCTCAATAAACAAGGTTAGTATAGCGTTGACAAAAGATGAATATTCAACAGACGAAACAACAATAGTAGTCAAGGATGGCTCATTACCAACGCTAGATGAAAGTGACATTTCATATATGGGAGAGGGCCCAGTAACTTTAACTAGTGTCACGCCTGACAGTAAGTATTTAGCAATAAATTACCTTCCAAAGATATCTGAGCAACAGGAAATACCTCTTTATGCAACAGCCACGGAAAGTGGAAATTATTCCCTTAAGCTCTCCGATCAGAAAGGAATGGATGCTACTACTGTTTTCCTAAAGGATAATTATAACGGAACGGTTACCAATCTCAATACAGATCAACAGTATTCTTTTGATATCGACAAGACAATAGGCAGCACCTATGGCGATCGATTTAAATTAATGTTCATTCCCGCTACTACCCTTCCAATAAAGCTTACCACTTTTACAGGTAAAGCGGTCCCCGGAGGTGTAATTCTACAGTGGGCAACATCTAGTGAGTTAAATAGCAAATATTATGAAATTCAACAATCAGCGAACGGTAAGGAATTTTATACTGTTGGAAAGATCGAAGCTGCTGGTAATTCCTCCACAACTAGGAACTATACTACAACTGATAAGTCACCAATAGCAGGCGTAAACTACTATCGTTTAAAGTCCATAGATATCGATGGTCTTTACACTTATAGTAATGTTATTTCAGCCGATTTTTCATTGATTTCACCGGTAGCCTTGAATATTTATCCCAATCCATCTTCCGAAGTATTCAAAATAGAAACGGTCGAAAGTAAGGCTGATTTGAGATTACGCCTTTTTGATTTAAATGGTAAGGAGATAATACAGGCTGCAGGTCGGGAGCTTGTAGCGTCATCAATAGATAAAGGGATGTATATTTTAGAGGTTCGTACTGCTGAAGATACCCTTATTGGTAATTATAAAGTATTGAAGAATTAGGGTGTTTATGAAGAAATTTTTTTTAGTGTTTTGTTTGATCCTGGCCTTATCGATTGATTCGAGTTCTGGCTTTGATGATCCGGGATTCGGAGGGGTTCCGCCAGATGAATGTGAGGAATTGAATTGTGATGAACGAGGTCCTTTAGACGATCATGTAGTTTGGTTAATAGCAGTCTCCGCAACTTTTGGTATTGCAGTTCTTAGAAACCGAAGTCAAAAAGCATAAGTCATTCTCAAAATTCTTTGAAAATAAAAAAGGCAATTTGAATTCTCAAATTGCCTTTTTTATTTAGATGTAAGCCACCTTACACATTAAATCTAAAGTGCATTATATCCCCATCCTCCACAACATAGGTCTTACCCTCCACGCTCAGCTTTCCAGCTTCTTTACACGCTGCTTCTGAACCGTAGTTAACAAAATCCGCATATTTGATCACCTCTGCACGGATAAAGCCTTTTTCAAAATCTGTGTGAATTACACCTGCTGCTTGCGGAGCAGTAAATCCATTGGTAATTGTCCATGCACGTACTTCCTGAACACCTGCAGTAAAGTAAGTTGCAAGGTTAAGCAGTCTATAAGCTGCGCGAATTAATTTTGCGACGCCAGACTCTTCCAAGCCCAGATCTGCCAGGAACATTTCTCTTTCTTCGTAGCTTTCAAGCTCAGCGATTTCTGATTCTATCTTTGCTGAAATGATCAGCACCTCTGCATTTTCTTCTTTAACCGCTTCTCTTACCTGCTCAACATATGCATTTCCTGTATTTACAGAGGCTTCCTCGACGTTACACACATACAGTACAGGCTTTACGGTAAGAAGGCTAAGGTCGGAAATGAATTCCTGATCCTCTTCACTAATTGGAGCGGTTCTTACCGATTTTCCAGATTCAAGATGTGCTTTTACTATACTTAAAATTTCAAATGTCTTCTTAGCATTCTTATCGCCACCTGTCCTCGCCATTTTTTCCACTTTCTGAATGCGCTTGTCTACCGTATCAAGGTCTTTCAGCTGAAGCTCGGTATCAATGATTTCTTTGTCGCGGATAGGATCAACAGACCCATCTACGTGAACTACGTTTCCGTCATCAAAACAGCGTAATACGTGTATAATGGCATTTGTAGTGCGGATGTTTCCAAGAAACTGATTACCGAGTCCTTCGCCTTTGCTTGCTCCTTTAACCAATCCTGCGATGTCAACGATCTCAATGGTATTAGGAACTACTCTTTGCGGATTTACCAATTCTGCAAGCTTGTTCAACCTTTCGTCAGGTACAGTAATTACCCCAACATTAGGTTCAATTGTACAAAAAGGGAAGTTAGCAGCCTGAGCCTTCGCATTTGATAAACAGTTAAAAAGAGTTGATTTTCCTACGTTGGGCAAGCCAACAATTCCGCATTGTAATGCCATTAATATTCTGTTATTTTTTATGTAAGTCGTTTATTCTAACGGCACATAAAACTACTCCTGCTTCAGCTAGCGTTCGTAACCGTCCAACTAGCAGGCTTTAGTCTTAATGATCTGATCAGAGCCATTAAAATTCGGCTGCAAAGATAGCAATTAATTTAGCTAAAGGGAGGCCGGGCTAACTTACCGTGTTTTCTCTGAAAACTTGTATCCGATCAGTTTATAAACCAGCTTAGCCAGGGTGTATTCTGATAAGATACTGCCATTGATCGGAGCACACTCTACCACATCAAATCCAACTACATTACGTTCGCGGAATACTTTCTTTAAAAGCTCTAAGGTTTCTGTCCAAAATAGGCCATTGGGTTCTGCTGTGCCCACACCTGGCATGATAGAGGGATCAAAACCATCTGCGTCTATGGTGATATAAACATCATTGTCTAAAAAATCAACAATTTCGGATATCCAAAGAGGATTGGCCCGGATCTGATGGGCATAGAATGTATGGATCTTTTCAGAGCTTTTGATTAATTCTGCTTCTTCGCGGCACTGTGCCCTTATCCCTGCCTGGCAAATAGTTAATCCAAGTTCATGGATTCTTGCCATAACAGATGCATGGGAGTACCTGTTATCATTATAGCTATCCCTCAAATCAGAATGAGCATCTATTTGCAGTATGCTTAATCCGGGATACTTCTTTATGAAAGATTTAACAAATCCCAGGGTTACGGTATGCTCTGCCCCTAAGGATACCACGAATTTCCCGTCGTTCAGAAGTTTATCTGTCTCCTGTTCTATTAGTAGAACAGCGTCTGCATCGGTCTTATCTTTAAAAGATATAGCGGGAAGAGTTGCTATACCAAGCTTTTCAACTACCTCTTCATCCAGTTCTTCATCATAACACTCTACATAGGCAGAAGCTTTTATGATAGCCTGCGGACCTTTATGGGAGCCGCTGAGATAAGATGATGTATACTCATAAGGAGCTTGTTGAATGACAACTTTACTTCTTTCGTAAGCATAAAGCCGTTCATCCGGCAAGCCCAGAAAGTTTTTTTCAGAAGGCAGGTATTCCATTTGTTAAAGTTTTAAGCTTAACAAAGAAATGAAGTCAAGGTTCCTTAAAAAAAGAAAACCATCCCGGTTGGCCGAAATGGTTAAGGTCTTCAAATATTTAGGTTTAACTTATATATCGAAAGAGAAGTCGTCTTCAGACTTGGTTTCAAAAGCATTTTCGCTGAATTCGTATCTTTTTTCAACTACTTCCTGATGAGCTTTAATGTACTCAACAGTGTCTTTTAATCCTTCGCTGAATTTCTCAAAATCTTCTTTGTATAAAAAGATCTTATGTTTAACAAATACGCCGTCTTCAAGACGTTTTTTACTTTCAGTTACAGTGATGTAATAGTCGTTAGAGCGTGTTGCCTTTACATCAAAAAAATAGGTCCTTTTACCAGCTCTTACTTTTTTTGAAAAAACCTCTTCTCTCTCTTTGTTTTCAAAATCTCCCATGTTATCGTTAAAGTTTGCTTGCGGTAAATATAAAGTAAAAAATTTTATAGTTCAAAATACTATTGATGAAGTTTTTACGTGTTTGAACATTTATGAAATGTCTTCCTGCTCTTCCTCAAGTAATTGTTTTTCATACAAATCCCTATAAACACCGTTGGCATCCATCAAATCCTCATGATTTCCTTGTTCTATTATCTTTCCCTGATCTAAAACGAGGATTTTATCGGCATTTTTTATTGTAGAAACCCTATGTGCAATTAAAACTGTGGTTTTGCCTTGCATATTTTTTCCAAGATTGTTGAGAATTTCTTCTTCGGTACGGGTGTCAATAGCCGAAAGGCAATCGTCAAAAACCAAAATTCTTGGGTCTTTGATCAGGGCACGGGCAATTGAAACTCTTTGTTTTTGTCCTCCTGATAAAGTAATGCCCCGTTCTCCAATCAACGTTTCAAAACCTTTTTCAAACTCAATGATGTTTTGGTATACTGCAGCGTCTTTGGCTGCCTTCTCAACCTTTTCGCTGATCGTTTCTGTTTTACCAAATGCAATATTGTTACTGATTGTGTCAGAGAAGAGGAATACTTCCTGCGGAACAAAACCGACCTGACTTCTAAAAGAGGTAAGATTTAATTCTTTCAGAGGATTTCCGTCAATGAAGATCTCTCCAGAAGTAGCGTCGTACATTCTAAGAAGCAAATTGGCAACAGTCGACTTCCCAGATCCCGTTCTTCCAATGATCGCCAGAAATTCTCCTGGATTAACTTCGAATGAAATATTATCAACCGCTTTAATTCCTGTATCGGGATACACGAAGCTTACATTTTCAAATTTAATTTTTCCCTGCACATCAAACTCTTCTTCCTTGTTCCAGGCAATTTCAGGCTTCGTCTGTAGAAATTCATTTATCCGCTTTTGTGAAGCAGCAGCCCTCTGAACCAGCGAGGTTACCCATCCTAATGACATCACTGGAAAAGTTAACAAGTTCAGGTAGACGATGAATTCCGCTATGTTTCCAGGGGTAATACTGCCATTCATAACCTCTATTCCGCCTAGATAAACTGTTACAATAGTGCTGACCCCTACCAGGAGAAGAATAGCAGGATAAAAAAGGGCCTGAACCTGCACTAGTGCAAGTGAGGTGTTTTTATATTGATCGCTTTCTTCAGCAAAGTTCTTCCTGATCTCCTTTTCTCGTCCATAAGCTTTTATCACGCGAATTCCTGAAAAGTTCTCCTGAACAAAACCTGAAAGACGGGAGAGCTGCTCCTGTATACGCTCACTTCGCACATTAATAATGCTATGAACATAATAGATAGTTACAGCAAGTATAGGAAGGGGGAGAAGACTGAAAAAGGCGAGCTTGAGATTTACATTCACCATGGCCACAATAGCCAGAACAAAAAGCACAATAGTATTGATAGTATACATTATTGCTGGTCCTACGTACATTCTTACCCTGCTTACGTCCTCTGTTACCCGGTTCATCAGGTCCCCCGTATTGTTACGGCGAAAAAAGCTCATCGACAGTTCCTGGTAATGCTGGTAGATCTCATTCTTCATGTCGTACTCTATATGTCGCGACATGAGAATGATGGTTTGTCTCATAAAGAATAAAAACAGCCCTCGCAGAAGTGCTAACACAAGAACGATGACCCCAAAGAACAGCAGGCTTGAAGTGAACACCTGGTAAATAAGTTGTTGCCTTTCAAATCCATTAAAGAGGCGGAATATGCTTATATTTTCGTTAACCAGATCAAATGCTAATCGTATTACCTGCGCAGGTAACACCCCGAAGATATTGGATATAATAACAAAGAATATCCCTGGTACAAGTCGCCAGCGATATTTGTAGAAATATTTATTAAGGTACGCAAGTTCTTTCATGTTAACATAAGGTGTTGAATCTTCTCCCGATCTACTACTGATGCCACAAAACTAACTAAGATCATAACATTGTTTAGTTATACTTATGTATTATTTTGTACTTTTGCGGCTTCAGCCCTAATCGCGTATATGTCGTCAACGGTTTTTGAAGAAAGTTCTGTTTTTTTCCAGCTTAGCAAATGTTCTCACCAAAACGTAGTGTTTTGCAGTGATGAAGACACCGGTCTAAAAGCAATCATAGCAATTCACGATACTACTTTGGGTCCGGCCTTCGGAGGAACAAGGATGTGGGCTTACCGCTCTGAAACTGAAGCATTGAAAGATGTTCTGAGACTTTCGCGTACCATGACTTACAAAGCGGCAATAAGCGGACTTAATTTAGGTGGCGGTCAGGCAGTGATCATTGGCGATAATCGAACAGGGAAGAGCGAAGCACTCATGCGCCGCTATGGTCGCTTTATAAAAAACCTCAACGGCTCTTTCATTACAGCAGAAGATTTAGGAACAGACACAAAAGACATGGAGTATATCCGTATGGAAACTTCTTATGTGGCTGGCTTGCCTGAATCACTGGGAGGAAGCGGAGATCCAACGCCGGTAGCCGCAAAAGGCGTGTTGCTGGGTATTAAGGCTTGTGTTAAAGAAGTTTTTGGTACAGATTCGCTTGCAGGCCGTTCTGTAGCTGTACAAGGAATTGGTCACGTAGGCGAAAATCTTGTGCGTTTGCTCAGGGATGAAAACGTGCAGGTGTATGTAAGCGACATCAATGAGGATAGATTGAGGCAAGTCGCTAAGAAATATGGCGCTACTGCGGTATCTAATAATAACATCCTTGATCTTGAATTCGATGTTTTTGCACCATGTGCCCTGGGCGGAATCATTAATACTGAAACCATACAGAAGATGAAATGCGCTGTAATAGCAGGCTCTGCTAATAATCAGTTGTCAGATGAAGATCTGCATGGTCAAATGCTCCTGGAAAAAGGGATCCTTTACGCTCCTGACTATCTTATTAATGCAGGCGGCATGATTAATTGTTATTCTGAGCTTCAATCAGCTTATAGCCGTAAAAGGACAATGCAGTTAGCCGAAAACATTTATGCGGCTACCCGCTCGGTTCTTAAGAAGTCCAAAGAAGAAAATATTCCCACCAGCAAGGCCGCATCGATTATTGCTGAGAAAAGGATTGCGGATATTAAAAAGATCAAAGGTTCCTACTAAGAAAAGGGATTATACTATAGCAAAGCTGGCAGGGATACAGTGAAGCAGGGTTTGCTTAGCTGATTGTTGTTAATTAAAAATTATAAAAAATCGTTCTTATAAATGTTAAATAGAAGGCAGTTAAGGGTAAAGGTTTTACAAGCACTGTATGCTTATAACCTATCGGAGGATAAACAGGTAAAGGCTTTTGAGAAAAAGTTATTGGGAAGCGTTGATGATGTATATGAAACGTATATCTGGCTTCTGGCTTTACTACAGGATACTGCCGAATATGTGCTGATTGATGCGGATGAGAGAAAGAACCGCTATCTTCCCTCTGAGGAAGACCTGAATGTTGATACGAAGCTTCATTCAAATAAGTTCCTGGTGGCTTTACGTGAGAATTCTGAGTATCAACGTGAAGTGAAAAAGTACGGAGCATCCTGGAGTTTCGACCCGGAAGTTTCTAAAACTGTCTATAATATCCTTCGTGACAAACCGGAGTACGAAGCATACCTTGCATCGGAAGATGATTCGCTTAGAGCTGAGAAAGAAATTATCAAATTTATTTACAAGAAGATCATTAAGATTACAGCTTCTGTTGATCAGGTTTTCGAAGATAAATTTATCAATTGGCCGGTAGATAAAGAGGTTCTTGATGCAATGGTCGCCAAGACCTTTAGTAATTTTCAAAGCGAAGTTCCTAATGAAAATAAATTAGCAAAAATAAGCCCTGATTGGACAGAAGACCGGGATTTTATCGTTAATCTATTTAGCAAGGTGATTGCTTACGATGAGAAATTTCAGGGTTATATCACCGAGAAAACAAAGAATTGGGAGGCCGATCGTATTGCACTTATCGATATATTATTAATGAAGATGGCGCTTACCGAGCTCGTGCATTTCCCTTCAATTCCAGTGAAAGTTACAATGAACGAGTACATCGAAATTGCAAAAGAATTTAGTACTCCTAAAAGTAATTCTTTCATAAATGGTATTTTAGACAAAATTCTGGCAGAGTTAAAGGCCGAAGGAAAGGTCAGAAAAACTGGAAGAGGATTAATTGAATAACAATATATGAGAAACTTTATTTTAACTGCTACGGTAGCAGTTTCTGTTTTTCTTGCAGCATGTAATAACAACAAAAAAGAGGCTAAAGGAACAACCGACAGTACCAGCAATGCTAGTGTTGAAAATCCGGAGGATGCTCCGGTAATTAAATTCGCAAAGAATAGCTATGATTTCGGTAAGATTGCGGAAGGAGAAAAAGTTACCTACGATTTTAAGTTCGAGAACACCGGGAAAAGTCCTTTGATCATTTCCAATGCCAGTGCAAGCTGTGGTTGTACCATACCTGAATTCCCTCATGCGCCTATCCCACCAAAAGGAACAGGTGTAATAAAGGTTGTATTTAACAGTGCTGGCAAATCAGGGATGCAGAATAAAGTAGTAACTATTACATCTAATGCAGTTCCATCAGCCACAGAGGTGTACCTGATCGGTGAAGTGGAGGCAAAAAAATAAAACGATATAAAAAAAATTATGACAGCAAGTATTTTATTACAAGTAGGAGGTGGAATGATGCAAATGATTCCGATGGTGTTGATCATCATCGTGTTTTATTTCTTCATGATTCGTCCGCAGATGAATAAACAAAAAGAGCAGAAGAAATTCGTAGAAGCCCTTAAAAAGGGTGATAAGGTGGTAACAACTGCAGGTATTCATGGAAGGATCGTTGATATTAACGACGCTACGATAGTTCTGGAAGTTGAAAGTGGTGCCAAGATCAGATTTGACAAAGCTTCTGTGTCTCTAGACTCTTCTAAAAGTTTAAATCCTCCTGCTGCTAAAGCATAAGGAAGATTTCCTATAGCATCAAATGCCATGCACTAGCATGGCATTTGATTTTTAATTCCCATCCGCCTATTGTAAATTTGCTTATATGCCGGTATTTAAACTTAGCAGGATTGAGCGACGGAGGCTAACCGTCTTTTTTACAAGTATGCTTATCGCTATTTTCTGCTGGTTGTTTTTTACCCTTTCTAACCGGTATCCTTATTCTCTTCATGTAAGGATAAACTATGTAGATCCTCCCTTTCATAAAGCTTTCAGACCCTTAAATGATGATAGTATTACTCTTAATATTGAAGGTACTGGTTGGCAATTATTGTTTTCAAGACTAAGATCAGATTCGACTCCAATCAATATAAGCTTAAAACGTTTGAATCAAAATCAGCTGGTTTTATTATCAGAACAGAAAGAGCGGATAAGTTCACAGCTAAGTAATGGCAAGAAATTCATCTCGGCCTCACCAGATACCTTGTTCTTTGATTTCTCCAAAAGGGTGACCAAGAAAGTCCCGGTTAAGCTTCTTTATCGTCTTGCATTCGAAAAGGGATTTGGGATGTCGGGCCCTTTAACTTTTTCGCCCGATTCGGTGATAGTTTCAGGAGCTGCTGAAGATGTAAAATCAATTAATTTCTGGGAGACTGAGATCTTTACAATGGGTTTGGTGGAGTCAAATATTGCCAGTAAGGTAAATACAAAGAAACCTGCAACAAATGTTGATGTTATTCCTCAGCAGGTTAAGATAAAGGTTCCTGTAGATGTATTTACAGAGAAGGTTCTTGATATTCCTGTTAAAGTGTTGAATGATCAGAACCAGGAGGTGCGCCTGCTACCCGAAAAAGTGAAGGTGACTCTTCTAACTTCTTTGAGAAATTATCGATCTCTCGAACGTGATTCTTTTTTAGCTGTAGCGGATCTGGAAGGCTGGCAAAAGAATAGATTTCCACAACTTCCAGTTGTTTTCAAAAAGTTTCCTGCTTATACCAGGCTTGTAAAAATAGAACCTCAGGTAGTTGATTTTATTATACAAAAGTAGATGCTAAGAATTGGAATTACTGGAGGAATAGGCAGCGGGAAAACAACCATTTGCAAAGTATTTGAGATCTTCGGTATCCCGGTATTCTATGCAGATATTGCAGCAAAGTCTGTTATGCAAAATGACCCTCTTCTGGTGAGTGCCGTAAAGGACTTATTTGGAGATGAGGCATATTTTGAATCGGGCGAATTAAACAGGTCTTACCTCGCTGCTAAAGTATTTGGAGACGAAAAGGAACTTAAAAAGTTAAACTCTATTGTGCATCCTGCAGTCTTCAGGGCTTTTGATCTATGGTCTGAGCAGCAGAAAAACGTGCCTTACGTTTTAAAAGAAGCCGCATTGCTGTATGAAAGCAATTCTTATCAGGATTGCAGCTATACAATCCTGGTAAAATCTCCTCTTGAGTTGAAGCTAAAAAGGGTTATGCAACGGGACAATGTCTCAGGAGAAGAAATACGGAAGCGAATGGCGCGACAGTGGACAGATGAGGAGAAAGAAAAGCTGGCCGATATCGTTTTAAATAATAACGAGACTTATTTCCTGCTACCTGAAATTATTAAATTACACCAACGCTTTCTTGAGGAAAGTACCAAATGATTATACCTGATTTCCTTGTTTTTACTGTTAACGGACTGTTTTGTAAGCCGGGCAACTTTTATCTCGATCCTTCGCAACCTGTAGATCATGCTGTTGTTTCTCATGCTCACGGTGATCATGCCTGCAGTGGTAATAATAACGTCTATTGTACTCCTGCAACTGCTGCTATCATGCGGCTTCGTTTGAAGAAAAATGCAGGGCGTAATATATCCAGCTATTCCTACCACCAATTTTTTTTGCTTAACGGCATAAAGATCACTTTTTATCCGGCAGGTCATATACTAGGCTCAGCGTTGATATTGATGGAATATCAGGAATCAAAATACCTGTACACCGGAGATTTTAAACTGCAAGACGATCCTACCTGTGAACCGCTTGAATTGGTAGAAGCCGATGTGTTCATCACCGAGACAACCTTTGCTAATCCAGACATAAAACATCCTGATATTGATGCTGAGATGCATAAATTAAATGCATCGGATCATAATATTTTACTGGGAGCCTATGCATTAGGTAAAACCCAGCGATTAATAAGTCTACTCAATAAACATTGTCCTGGTAAAACTATTTTTCTGCATCATTCTATGTTAGGGATAACAAAGATCTATGAGGACTTTTCTTTTTCTCCCGGGGTTTATAAGCCTTATGATAGAAAGTTAATGAAATTACCAGAAAAAGGATTTGTTTATATTGTGCCACCTCTTACATTTGAGAGCTATTTCAGAGCGAAGGGAGTACTTCGCGTATTTGCTTCTGGTTGGAAGAGATTGCAGGCAAAGAATGATTTGGAACTCTATATCTCTGACCATGCTGACTGGGATGATATCCTAAAAAGCATTGATATAGTTAAACCGAAGGAAATATGGACCCTACATGGTAACGGAATTTTCCTAAAAGATTATTTTGCGGGAAGCTTACCTGTGAAAATATTGAATTAAGGTGAAAGAGGGCGAAGACTATTACTTGAACGATAGCGGTCTGCTTGTTTTTACTGCTACCTATCATTTGAAACGAGGTTATTGCTGCAAAAATGGATGCATGCATTGCCCCTGGCACCAAGCGCAAAAAAAGAAAAAACAACCATCAAATAATAACACTATCACACCTAAAATACATGGATCTTGAGAAGGAAATTCAATCGAAGTTTGAGAGTGACTATCAAAAAGTAGTTGTAAATGTAGTTTACTCCTACAACTGGATCACGTCAATACTGAAAGAACGATTAGATGATTATCAGATAACGCTACAGCAATTTAATATTCTTCGTATCCTCCGCGGCCAGCACCCAAAGCCAGCTACTATAAATTTGCTTAAGGAACGCATGCTGGATAAAATGTCCGATGCTTCTCGTATCGTCGATCGTTTAGTTCAAAAGGGACTTGTTACCCGTTCTGTGAATCAGAAAGATCGCCGTGCAGTTGATATTATAATATCTCCGGAAGGTCTGGATATACTAAAGAAGCTGGATCCTGTAATAACTCCTGAGGATATCTTACGGGCTAATCTTTCTGAAAGCGAGGTAAAACATCTTAATCTGCTTCTGGATAAGTTACGGGGCTAATGCAGCAGGTAGTTAAAAAGGGCTATAGCCACTCCACTCAAAACTGCTATTAGCTTTCTTACATTATAATGGTGATCAACACTTGATTCAAACAGAATAGTGGTAGAAATATGCAAAAAGATTCCTATAACCACACCCATAATGCTGTCAAAATATTGCTCAATGTTTCCTATCGAGCCGTTGCTTAAGGCATTGCTTAAAAGGTAACCTGCGGGAGACATCAGTGAAAACAGGATCAATAAGTAAATAATCTTTGTCTTATTTATGTGATTTTGCAGTAAGACACTCCCAAGGGCAAAGGCAGCAGGGATATGATGTAAAGCAATACCGAACAATAGTTCGTTTTGATAACCCTTAGCCAGGGGCATCCCTTCGAGAAATGCATGTAGGCACAGGGAAATCATAATACCATATGGAAAGACATGGTGATCATGATTATGCTTATGGATATGTCCGTGTTCTATTCCCTCAGAAAATTGTTCAAGGAGTATTTGAAACAGGAAGCCACCTAATACAAACAGACCAATTCTGTGACTTGCATTTTCATATACTTCGGGAATTAAATGAAGTATCGTAATTGCAAAAAGATAGGCGCCGCTAAAAGACAGTATAAGCTTTAAGGTTGCTGCATTACTTTGCTTAAAGTAGAAAATGGACATACCTCCTAAAAAGCAACTGCCAAACAGGATTATTAAAGGCCAGAATTCCATTTTTTCTCAGATAGAAGGGTAAGAAAACCAGTTGCTGTCAGGTAGCCGATCAGGCATCCTAACAGGGCTCCTGCAGTAACATCAAGTGGGAAGTGAACCCCAACATAAACTTGAGCAAACGCGATGCTAAATGCCCAGACAAAAGTTAGAAGCCAGATCCATTTCCATCTCCTTGCAAATACTACAGAAAGGAACATGGCAATGGCAAAGTGATTACTTGCATGTGAGGAGGGAAAACTAAATCCTGCACCACAGGCTACCCTGGAAATAATTTCTTCTTTAAAACCACTTTCATTACATGGCCTCAGCCTTTGAAAAGAAGGCTTAATAACAGATGCACTTGTGAAATCAGCAAGGGCAAAGGTTAGAAGAAGGAAAAGGATACAGATTGCACCACTCTTTTTATAATTTCTCAGAAGGAATATAATCAGAAATACATAAATCGGAGTCCAGAAATAGCGATTCCTTAACATAGGCATTAACCAATCAAAAAAGGCATTGGAAAGTCCGCTATTTATTGCTGTAAAAAGCTCGTGGTCAAATTGAATGAGTTGTTCAAACATCAGCTTTCCTGCAAATGAAAATTAAACGATCTGATTTAACTGGGTCATAACTATTAAGATGATAGTCTCCGAAAACCTTGTCAACAGTGAACCCGCTCAACCGGAACATCTTCTCGAAGTCAGCTAATCTGAATGCTTTAACTTCCTCTTTGAAATGGTAATCCTTGTCTTTGTGTTCAAACGATATCGTTTTGATGATTTTTCCCTCATTTACCTTTTTAGATAAATGAAAATCAATCCCCTCCACATGTTTCACTTCTTGTCTTGCCAAATTCTTAATGATCTTTTCAGTATTGAAATAATCAAGAACAAGGACTCCATCAGACTTTAATGACTTGCGGAAAGATTTTAAGGCATTCACATGATCCCGCTCACTTTCGAAATAGCCGAAGCTTGTGAACATATTTAATGTGATGTCGAAATAGTTGATGAAAAGCAGATGCCTCATGTCATGCTGATAGAAATGAAGCTTTTCATTCTCAAACTGTTTCGCGAACTTTATATTGCTATAAGAGAGGTCTATACCCGTAACGTCGTATCCTTTTCTGCTCAGATATACCGAGTGTCTTCCCCTTCCACAGGCAATATCCAGCATCTTACAACCATGAGCCGGCTTAAGTAAAGCACAAAGACTGTCAATAAAAAGCTCAGCTTCTTCGTCGTTTCTCTGATGATATAAAATGTGGTAATAGGGAGAACTGAACCAGTTTTGATACCATTTAATGGGCATAAGAGTATTTATAAGCGTACAAACTTAGATAAAATTTTGTCTTTAAATTTTACAGGGTTTGTAAAAATTTGCTCCATTACAGATAATCTGAATGTAATTTGTCCCATTTTTCATCTTTGCCCGGCCTTTTAGATCGCTCACATTGGGGCTCTTGGCTTTTATTCTTATTTTTGGGCTCATAAAATCTTTGACGTGACTTTAATAAAATCTATTTCAGGTATAAGAGGAATTATTGGCGGGCAGGCAGGTAACGGACTTACTCCCGTTGATATATTAAAATATACGGTAGCTTTTGGGAAATTGGTAACTGCCCAATCAGGCAAGAACAAAATTGTTATAGGTAGGGATGCCCGTATTTCAGGAGAAATGGTGCGTAATCTTGTCGTCGGCGCCTTGCAAAGTATTGGTATAGACGTAATAGACCTTGGTTTGTCTACCACTCCAACTGTTGAGATTGCAGTGCCGGATGAAAATGCCGCAGGCGGGATCATTATTACTGCTAGTCATAATCCTAAACAATGGAATGCCCTTAAGCTTTTGAATGAAAAAGGAGAGTTTATTAATGACGATTCAGGAAAGGAAGTTTTGGAACTTGCAGAACAAACTGATATTGCTTTTTCGGATGTTAATCAACTAGGTAAAGTCACAACAGATACTAGCTATCTTCAAAAACATATCGATAAGATCCTTGCACTTCCTTTGGTGGATGTTGAAGCAATCAGGAAAGCTAAGTTCAAAATAGCGATCGATTGTGTTAATTCAACGGGAGGTATTTTTGTGCCGGCACTACTTAAGGCTCTGGGTGTAGAAACGATTTATGAACTTTATTGTGAACCTGATGGACATTTTCCACATAATCCGGAGCCTCTTCCAGAAAACCTTGTTGCTTTGTCGCAGGAAGTGGTGGCAAAAAGAGCTCATTTAGGAATCGCAGTAGACCCTGATGTTGACCGGCTATGCTTTGTATCAGAAGATGGATCTATGTTTGGTGAAGAGTATACGCTGGTTGCTGTAGCTGATTATATCCTTCAAAATACACCGGGTAATACCGTTTCAAATTTATCATCAACCCGTGCCTTGAGGGATGTAACCGAGAAGAATGGCGGAAGTTATAATGCTGCTGCAGTCGGGGAGGTGAATGTGGTAAACAAGATGAAAGAAACGAATGCGGTTATTGGTGGCGAAGGAAATGGCGGTGTCATTTATCCTGAACTTCATTATGGCCGTGATGCTTTAGTTGGAATTGCATTGTTCCTTACTCATTTGGCTAAATTTGGAAAGTCTATTTCTGCTTTAAGAGGTACTTACCCAAGCTATTTTATCTCTAAGAATAAAATAACCCTTACTCCCGAGATGGATATCGACGGATTGCTGAAGAAAGTTGAAGAGAAATATCAAAAACAACCCTATTCAACCATAGACGGCTTGAAGATAGAATTCGATAAGGAATGGGTCCATCTTCGCAGATCTAATACTGAACCGATAATAAGGATCTATTCAGAAGGAAATTCAGAGACTGTTGCTAACAATCTGGCTAACAAGATTATTTCTGATATCAAAGAAATATTACAGCTGAGCGAGTAAGGATAGAAGGAAGGATTTAATGAATGAAAGAATTACTAAAACTGCCTAAAGTCATTTAATCAATTGAACAAGGCTGGTAAATTTATAAAATGAATGAACCAGACAAAGTTGAGTTTATTGAGAAGTTTAAGAGAAGGACTAAGAAGTTTGTCATCGATAATATTTTACTTTTCAAAAATCTTCCTAAATCAGACGAGGCAAGAATATTAGGAAAGCAGTTGTTGAGATGCTCTTCTTCTGTGGGAGCAAATTACAGAGCCGCCTGTAGAGGAAGATCTCAAGCTGAATTCTTTTCGAAAATTAGTATAGTCGTGGAAGAGGCAGATGAAACTTTATTTTGGATGGAGGTTATGGTCGAGTCAGGGATTGTAAGTGAAATATGTATGAAACCATTGATGGAAGAAGCAAGACAGATACTTGCAGTAGTAGCAAAAGCACGAAAATCCGCTTCTGAAAATATAAAAAGACGCGATCATTAGCAGGCATCCGTTCATTCACTCATCCATTCATTCACTCATTCACTCATCCATTCATTCACTCATTCACTCATCCATTCATTCTCTCATCCACTCATTCACTCATTCACTCATTCACTCATTCATTCATTCACTCATTCTCTCATCCACTCATTCATTCATTCTCTCATCCATTCATTCACTCATTAAATAACGCATGCAAAAAATATATCTCGACAACGCTGCTACCACCCCTATTGACCCTGAAGTTATGAAGGAAATGTACAGGGTGATGGAAACCTATTACGGTAATCCATCTTCGATCCATGCACATGGACGCGAGGCAAGGACTGTTGTTGAGAAAGCAAGGAAAACAGTGGCGGGACTTCTAAAGGCTTCGCCTGCTGAGATTTTCTTCACCTCTGGCGGAACGGAAGCCGATAATATGGCTATTCGTTCTGCTGTAGCTGACTATAAGTTAGAGCATGCCATTACCTCAAAGATAGAGCACCATGCAGTTCTGCATACTCTGGAAGCATTGGAGAAAGCTGGAGATATCCGGCTTAGTTATGTAAGAGTAGACCAACAAGGGCATATCAACTTGGAGCATCTGGAGGAATTACTTCAGGCTAATCCCAGAAGTCTGGTTTCGTTAATGGAAGCGAATAACGAAATAGGAACCTTGACAGACCTGAAGGGAGTAGGAGAAATATGTGCCCGGTACAATGCTATTTTCCATTGTGATACTGTTCAGACCATGGGACATTATCGGCACAATCTTCAGGACCTTAAAGTTCATTTTATTACTTGTGCCGGTCATAAGTTTCACGGCCCTAAAGGAACAGGCTTTCTTTATATAAATCCTGCAATAAAGATTAATCCTCTTATATACGGAGGTTCTCAGGAGCGTAATATGCGCGGGGGAACGGAAAACTTGTATGGTATTGCAGGTTTAGCAAAAGCACTTGAGATTGCATATTCTCATTTAGACGAACATCAGCAGTATATCCAGGGACTTAAATCGTATATGATAGAGCAGTTGGAAAAGGAGATTGAAGGAGTCAGCTTTAATGGAGATACCCATCCCGAAAAAAGTCTTTATACTGTACTGAACGTTTCGTTCCCTGAGATGGACATGGCAGACATGCTATTATTTAACATGGATATTGCAGGTATTTCCTGTTCTGGAGGAAGCGCCTGTAGTTCGGGAACAAACATTGGCTCGCACGTTTTAGAAGGAATCGGAGTGCATCCTAATCGGCCTGCTATCAGGTTCTCTTTCAGTAAATTAAATACAAAGGAAGAGATTGATTATACTGTGACTAAGCTGAAGACTGCCATGGATTCCCTTTTATAATTACCCACCCTTTTCTTTTCCTACCCTTCAAACTTATTTTCTATTTAGTCAAAACAAACAGGGTAAGGCCAACTGTTTATTACCTAGATAACAACCTTAAGCTAATTACCTATGACACTAATTTCTAATGAACTTTTAACTGTTCAAGATGAATACTTAAGAGAAGATGTTTTTACGGTTGACCCGGAAGATGACGATGAAGTTGGTCCGGAAAATGACGATTTGGGAGAAAACACCGAAGTTACCCCAATCGGCGATGATCTGGACGAAGACGATATCGATGATGCGTATATGGTTAATCCGGATGAGGACGATGACCTGTTGGATGATGATGACGATGTCTTATTAGACGACGATGAGGTATTGGATGATGATGACGAAGATGTTGTTGACCTTCATAAAATAAATGCCATTGGAGAAGATGATGATCTTCTTGATGATGATGACGACGATGATGATCTTGACGAAATAGATTCAGTAGAAGTTGACGAGGACGATGACGATCTTTTGGCCGACGACGACGATGATGATTTTGAAGGTGACGATGATCTGGATGATGATGATCTGGACGACGACGATGAACCTTCGACTACTGCAGGTTTAAACAGATCTGTAAATATTGATGCTCCTGATCGTTCTACAAGCCGGATTATAGATCACGAGCCAGGTACTATTTCACCTAGAGATCTTTAAAAATGGAAGACGAGAAAGACAGGCATAATCATACAGGCCAGACTCCTTCCAACATTCCTTCCGAGAGGTTGATCAATCCTCCTAAAAGGAACAATTTGAAGAAGAAGATCGATCGCAGGAGTGATTTTAACTCCACTGCAAAAGATCATAATCTCGGCAATAGAAATAATACCGGAAGGTAGGTAAGAGGCTGTCTTAAAAGTTGGAACAGTTTGTTTTATACTGTTCATGATGACATATCCGGCTTTTAAGATAGCCTCTTCTTTGTTTTTGAATTAATCATTAAGCCTACTTAGTGCCTCTTTCGCTTTTGCCTCTACACTGCGTTCGTAATCATGATCTTCCATGTCTATCGCCTGGCTGTAGTAATCCCGGGCTTTCTGATAGTTTTTTTTCTGCGCATAAATACTTCCAATCCGATAAGCAGCATTTGAAGCAAAATAATATCTTTCTTTTTTTCCGATGTCTACAGCAAATTGGTAGAATTTTATAGCTAGATCTTCGCGTCCCGTTTCGTCGTAAATCCTGCCCAACCTGTAACAGAATTCAATCTTGTCTCTTAACAGGTTAAAATCTCCGGCTTTCTTATCCTTCAATTCGTTTAAAGCTCTATCATAAAAACCACCGTCAAATAATAGTCTTGCCTTCAAAAGGTCGGCATGGGGCATTGGATCATTAGCCTCCTGTAGCGCCTGCTTATCTTTCTCATGAAAAGTATATCCTTTAGTTTTTACAAGTTGAATATATTCTTTATAGCCTGCTGTGTTCCCTTTAAGAAGTGATATCCAGGCCAGGTTCAAATAGGTGTCTTTGATATAATTAATACCCCGGTAGGAACGTAGGTAGGTCGTAAAATAGTTGAATGAACTGAGATCGAGTTTACGAAGATGAGCTGTTCCTGCAAGATAATCCAAATAGGAATAGGGCTGATATTCTGCTCCTTTGGGTCTGGATTCCAGCACTCTTATAGCTTCGTTTGTACGGCCAGTTCGAATAGCACTATAGCTTAATATATAACTTTTGAGCAAGCTGGAAGAGTCTATCCTTTGCACGTTAGCTACGATTTTTGGAAAAGCATTGCGATCATTTAATATACCGCTTTGCACGTAGGCAAGGCAAAAGACCGCATCATCATAAAAGTGAGAATAGGCTGAGTTTGGTAAGGTTCTGACCAGGTTTTCTAACATTTTAACACCAGTCTCTGTATTTCCGCGCATCCCAAATACGGATATAGTTTTCTTTAGCCCTGAAGGTAATGCCCCAAGAACCGCATTCAACATTCCGATGTTCTTCTGATTAGGTAGAAATGAAGGAAATTTCTTTCCGTTTTCCTGAAGCAGCGAATAAGCTTTTTTCAGTTCCATCGATGATGAAAGATACTCCTGGAAATAGCCATAGGTTAAGGCCCATTGCATATGTATTTCGGCCTGCGCAAAAAGATAGTAAGGTGAAGTCTTATCGTCCTTCTCGATCCGGTTTAATCTTGAGGACTTGCTATTTTTTAACTTCTCAAACTCGGCTTTATTTTCAGTAGTAATGATAGTGAAATAATCTACATAGTTATCAAGCAAGTAGGGGATAGCATTCTGAGGGTTCTTTTTCTTCTCTGTCTCAATAAGATTACGCGCGTTATTTAATCGTAAGGCATAGATTTCCTTGTATGCCTTTAAACATTGAGGATTAAAATCGAAGCTTGCTTTTGCCTGAAAACAAAGCAATATTAAAAACAAAAAAATATTTCTTCTGAACAAGAGCATTCCTCTTATAATTTTGCGCAAAGAAAAGCTAATATCCCCTAATCAAAAAATTAAGTAACATCCACCTGGTTTTATTTCTAGTTTTGCAGCCTAAATGGGAGAAGATATCAAGAAGCTCTTAAGAGTTGCCGGCGTACTGTTCGCGTTATTTATAACGCTCTTTGTTTTATCCATATGGTTGTTTGGATAGGGGTAAAAGAAAAGGCCTTCCAAATAGTTGAAAGGCCTTTAAGAGTGGAGCCGGAGGGATTCGAACCCTCGTCCAAACATGGGACCAGATGCGCTTTCTACATGCTTATTTTGTGATTGGTTTTCGAGATTAAGTTGGCCACAAACAGCCTGCTTAATCCTTAGCTTCTTAAATTGTCGGGATAAAATCGAAGCTCTTTTATCCTTATTCCGGCTTTTCCGTGCTTCCGGTTCGGGTGCCGCCAGACTTGGCTCCCGGGAAACATCTCGCTTACGCTTCTAAAGCGTAACAAAGGCTAATCTTAACTCGGTTAAGATTAAGCAGCAAGAGCGTATGTATTTTCGCCTTTTGTTGTTTGAGGATACTGATTATAGCGATGAACCCTCATCCGCTGCATGCTTACACACTTATCATCCATCCTGTCAATTCCGGTCGACCCCAGTGTGTTCGAGTTTGCAAGTATACGCTATTATTTGCTAACCGCTAACTCTAAATTGCCAACTTCTGTTCTCCCCGGATATTCTTTTAAAGCTTTTTCCAGACAGATCATTGCATTAGCTAAATCTTCTTTATTCAAAACGTATGCCAAACGGATTTGGTCTTTACCAACTCCCGGAGAACTGTAAAATCCTGCCGCAGGAGCCATCATTACTGTCTGATTGTCATAAGAAAACTCTTCCAGCATCCACTGACAGAAGTCTTCTGCGTCGTCTACAGGGAATTTTGCTACTACGTAGAACGCCCCTCCTGGGTTTGGGCAAAATACGCCTTCCATTTTATTAAGCGACTCTACCAGCATATTCCTTCGCTCGGTATACTCCTTGTTCACCTTATCAAAATAAGACTGTGGAGTATCTACTGCAGCTTCTCCTGCAATTTGGGCAACCATACCAGGACTTAAGCGTGCCTGGGCAAATTTTAATGCCGTTTCAATTACCTTTTTATTTTTTGTGATAAAACATCCTAAACGGGCGCCACAAGCACTGTAACGTTTAGATATACTATCAAAAATAATAACATGCTCATCTAAGCCATCCAAATGCATCGGAGACAGAAACTTATTGCCATCATAGCAAAACTCCCGGTAGGCTTCATCTGCAAAAAGATATAGATCGTATTTCAGGCAAAGGTTTTTCAGCTCAACCATTTCCTCGTAGGAGTAAAGATACCCTGTAGGATTATTGGGGTTGCAAATAAAGATCGCTTTGGTCTTGTCTGTGATCAGCTTTTCAAATTCCTTGATGGGAGGCATTGCAAAACCATTTTCAATTACAGAAAGCACAGGCTTTACAGTAACATTACTCATCCAGGCAAAAGCATTGTAGTTAGCGTAGAAGGGCTCCGGAATAATTACTTCATCTTCCGAATCCAGACAGGTTTGCATAGCGATCACTATCGCTTCAGACGCTCCGCTGGTTACCAGAATGTCATCTACAGTTACATTATAATCTGCCCTGTTATAATACTCGACAAGTTTTTTACGGTATGATAGAGTTCCTTCAGACTGAGTATAGGCCCAAACCTTAAAGTCAATATGTTTAATAGCATTAAGCATAACCTCCGGTGTTTCTATATCGGGCTGTCCAATATTCAAATGGTACACCTTTTTTCCCTGCTCTTTCGCTCTCTCAGCGTATGGGGTTAGCTTTCTTATAGGAGATGCTGGCATTAGCTTCCCCTTATTTGAAATTTGTGGCATAGTCTGCAAAAATAAAAAAACCTCTCTGGTTCCAGAGAGGTTTAAGTTTTTTTAGCGTTTTATTTTTATTTCGAGTTCTCGCTTACTACCTCTCCTTTAATGTAAATGTACTTAACTGAAGTTTTCGCGTTAGACTTTACAGTGATGGCTTTACTGAATGGCCCCATGGCCGCAGCGTTATAAGTAATAGAGATCGTTCCTACTTCGCCTTTCTTAACAGGTGTACTTGTAAACTTAGCAACCGTACAACCACAAGTAGGTTGTACTTCTGTAAGAATAATTGGCTGATCTCCTACGTTAGTAAATTTGAAATCATAACTCACTGGTTTGCCTTGAGTAATTTTACCGAAGTCCTGAGTCTCTTTCTCAAACTTAAATTCTCCCTGTACATCTGCACGCATTGCAGTGAAAGCGATAGCAAGGATAACAGCGCAAAAAGTTAATAGCTTTTTCATTTTAAATTGTTGTTTTCAGTTATTAGAATACATCAAAAGCAAATAGTTTAATCGTGTGTGTGCAAATTGATGTTTTACTATATGCAAATATAAAGGTATTTGCTTTTGTTTAATTATTACTGTGCAATATACGCATCTGAAATTATAGAGTTTCATTGCGTTTAGATTTTATTATTTTTGAAGATTGACTCAGCACGTATGTCATCGATAAAACATGTTACTAATCAGTTTGATATTTCTGAACTAAGTTTTGAGGAATTCAAAAAGATCGTCCTTAATGACTATCGCATCTGTTACGAGAGTCGCCAGGCAAGCATTTTAGGCAGAAAAGAAGTATTAACGGGGAAAGCGAAGTTTGGCATTTTTGGAGATGGCAAAGAAGTAGCTCAGGTTGCAATGGCCAAAGCTTTTAAAAAAGGCGACTGGCGCGCGGGGTATTACCGGGACCAAACTTTCATGTTTGCAGCAGGTATGGCCACCATAACCGAGTTCTTCTCTCAGTTGTATGGTAATACTGATGTCAATTTCGATCCCTTTTCTGGTGGCAGACAAATGAATTCTCATTTTGCTACCCGGATCCTTAAAGAGGATGGTACCTGGAAAAATCAGATGGAGCAGAAAAATACTTCTTCTGATATTTCTACTACAGGTGGTCAAATGTCCAGGCTGGTTGGATTAGCATGGGCTTCTAAATTATATCGTCAAAATCCGGATCTTAAATACCTGTCAGACTTTTCCATAGAAGGAAACGAAGTCGCTTTTGGAACTGTAGGCAATGGCTCTACCTCCGAGGGCGTTTTCTTTGAAGCAATAAATGCAGCAGGTGTCCTTCAGGTACCTATGGTGATTTCTGTATGGGACGATGCCTATGCTATTTCAGTCCCCTCCGAATTACAGACTACTAAGATGGATATTTCTGAAATTCTTAAAGGGTTTCAGAGGGATGAAAAAGGAGAGGGCTTCGAGATTTTTAAGGTAAGAGGATGGGATTATCCTGGGCTCTGTGAGACTTATGAACGGGCAGCAACTATAAGCCGGGAGAATCATATCCCCTCCATGATACACGTTCACGAAATGACCCAGCCTTTGGGGCATTCTACTTCGGGTTCTCACGAACGGTATAAAACAAAAGAACGTCTGGATTGGGAAGCAGAATACGATTGCCTCGTCCAAATGCGCAAGTGGGTTTTAGAGTCGGCCATTGCTACCGATGAGGAGCTTACAGAAATGGAGAACACTGCTAAAGCGTATGTAAGGGAATGTCAAAAAGAAGCTTGGGCAGAAGTTCTAAATACATTAAAGGCCGAGAAAGAAGAAGCAATTGCTCTTTTGGAGGCATTGCAGCACCCGGAGGTAGATCGTTTAGCTTCTGAGCTCCGGTCCCAGTCCGACGCTGGAAGACGCGAAACTTCCTCTGCGGTAAGGAAGGCTGTTCGTATCACTGCACAGGTTAATTCGCATGAAAGAAACGAGTTATTGCAATGGTATGAAAGGGAATTAGCGCTTAACCGGGAACGGTATAATTCAAAGCTGTTTACTGGATCTGTAAATTCTCCCTTCACTATCCCTGTGATCCCTGCAGAGTACGCCGAGGATGTAAAGCTGATAGATGGCAGGGAAATACTTAATGCCTGCTTTGATGAAAACATAGCAAGAGATCCAAGGATCATTGCCTTTGGTGAAGATGTAGGTAGCATTGGTGATGTTAATCAAGGCTTTGCAGGCCTTCAGGCTAAATATGGGCATTTAAGGGTTGTAGATTCCGGCATCAGAGAAAGCACAATTATTGGGCAGGGTATAGGACTTTCATTGAGAGGGTTGAAGCCGATAGCGGAAATTCAATATTTGGATTATCTGCTTTACTGCATCAATGTGGTAAGTGATGATCTGGCAAGTTTAAGTTACAGAACCAAAGGAGGACAGAAGTCCCCGGTTATTATAAGAACCCGTGGTCACCGTTTGGAAGGCATCTGGCATTCAGGTTCTCCTATGTCTATGATATTAGGGATTATGAGAGGTATTCACGTTTGTGTACCTCGCAATATGACTCAAGCGGCTGGTATGTACAATACCTTACTTAGAGCAGACGAGCCTGCTATCGTAATTGAGTGTTTGAATGGGTATCGTCTGAAGGAAAAGCTGCCTTCTAATGTCGGAGAATTTACAGTACCGCTTGGCCATGCTGAAGTGGTGAAGGAAGGCTCTGATATTACCATTATATCGTATGGATCAACCTTAAGAGTGGTTGAAGAGGCTGTAGAAGAACTCGAAAAAGCAGGAGTTTCTGTTGAGATCGTAGATCCCCAAACCCTTCACCCCTTTGATCTGAATAATGTTTGTGTGGATTCCTTAAGGAAGACGAATAAGCTTCTGGTTGTAGATGAGGACGTTCCGGGCGGAGCTTCGGCCTTTATACTACAGCAAGTAATTGAAAAGCAGAAAGGTTATTATTCCCTGGACAGTGCCCCGCGCACGCTTTCGGCTAAAGAGCACAGGCCACCTTACGGATCCGATGGAGATTACTTTAGTAAGCCCTCAACGGATGATGTAATTGAATTAGTACTCGAAATGATGCACGAAACAAATCCTTCAAAGTTTCCCTTACTCTACAAATAGTATTTGAATAATATGAAAAAGGGTTACTTTATCAAGAAGTAACCCTTTTTTATGTGTTTTGAATCTTAGGACTTGAATGCTAGAGTACTTAAATCCTGAATCCCCTTAAAAATTCCTCTACACTCATTCGCTTTTTTCCTTCTACCTGAACGTCTTTTACAGAAATAAATCCATCAGCACAGGCAAAGTTTAAATAGGTTTTACCATCACTCAGAAACCCTGAAGGCTGTATCCCTGGTTCTTTTTCAAGAATGTCTGCTGCAAATATTTTCAGCGTTTTTTCATTGATGTAGGTATACGCAGTAGGGTAGGGACTTAATCCTCTGATAAGATTATAAACCTTCTGAACGGGTTGGTTCCAGTTGATAAGGCAATCTTCCTTAAATAGCTTTGGGGCGTGAGTGGGAGTAGTTGAAGTAACTTCCTTCTGAGGTGTTTCTGTGTATTCACCCCTCTCAACGGCTTTCACAGTATTAACAAGTAATTCCGCACCTTTCACCATTAGCTTATCATGAAGATCTCCTGCGGTGTCGTCAGGTTCAATATCAACTGCTTCCGAAAATATAATGTTCCCAGTATCTATTTCATGCTGTAAGAAAAAGGTAGAAACTCCGCTTTGTTTTTCACCGTTTATAATTGCCCAATTTATCGGTGCAGCTCCCCGGTATTCCGGCAACAAGGAAGCATGTAGATTGATGGTCCCTTTAGGAGGCATATTCCACACTATTTCAGGAAGCATACGGAAGGCTACCACAATCTGCAGGTCTGCACCGTAGCTTTTTAGTTGTTCAATGAAGTCCGGATTTTTAAGTTTATCAGGTTGTAATACTGGTAATTGATGTTCTACTGCGTATTTTTTTACAGCAGACTCACTCAGTTTCTGACCTCTTCCCGCAGGTTTATCAGGTGCGGTTACTACAGCAACAATGTCAAATCCTGCTTGTACCAATGCATCAAGAGAGGCAACGGCAAAGTCAGGAGTTCCCATAAATATTATTCTCATAAATTCCTCAAAAATAAGAAGTCAATGTCAGTCGGATATAGCTATCTGATTATTGATATAACAAATATTTTTTCCGCTTCTCTTTAAACTGTATTAATCCTGGTTCCCAGCTCTTTCTGATTTCAGATTCTGTCTTTCCGGCAATGATCTGATTTCTCAGGGCTTGAGTTCCAGCCAACTTGTCAAAATTATTCATCTGTTTACTTTGCTTAAAATCAAAGAACTTTTCCTTGTCAGGATACGCTTTGTATAGCTCAATAAGCCATTGTAAATTAAGTTTTCCAGTCTTTTGAAAGATGCCTGTGTCGAAATTTCGTAGATCCAGGCCATAGCAGCTTTGGTTTTGATGCAACGGACTTTCACTCATACCAGGGATACTTACAGGCTTAAAACTAAACGTATATTTTCCAACCAACTCCGGTGCGCCCAATACCTGGAATGGGAAGTACGTTCCTCTTCCCTGGCTGATAATCGTTCCTTCAAATAGACAAAGGGAAGGATAAAGAAGAATAGACTGTTGGGTATTAAGGTTGGGAGAAGGTTTCACCGGAAGAGTATATGGCATAGAATGCTTATACCCTTTCATCTGGATCACTTTCAAATTGCATCTGACCTTATTTTTTAACCATCCTTCACCATTTATCATCTTTGCATATTCACCGATGGTCATGCCATGAACTATAGGAACTGGATGCATTCCGATAAAGGAGGCGTACTTTGTCTCCAGTATTGGCCCATCTATATAAAATCCATTCGGGTTAGGCCTGTCAAGGACAATTAATGGAATACCATTCTCAGCACAAGCCTCCATAACATAATGAAGGGTCGATATATAGGTATAAAAACGAGCTCCAACATCCTGAATATCAAAAACCATGATGTCTAGTCCCGAGACATCCTCTTTTGTCGGTTTGTAATGAGAGCCGTACAGCGAAACAACACTGATCCCTGTTTGAGGATCTGTCCCGCTTTGTACTTTTGCACCTGCACTGGCTTGTCCTCTGAATCCATGCTCAGGTCCAAAGGCCTTAACGATAGTAATTCCTAGTGCCTTTAGTTTATCAATGCTATGACTTCCAGCTATTAAAGAGGTCTGATTAACCACCATTCCAACTCTTTTACCTTTCAGTAAAGGCAGGTATAGGGCGGTTTGTGCAGCTCCGGTTGTGACAGAGGTTACGGAACTCTCCTTGCTCTCCATCTGTTTGTTTATAATAACAGAGGTATTTGGCTTCTTTACTTTCTTCGTGCAGGAAAGGAAAATTGGAAGCAGTGACAGCGCCACTAATTGCAGAAGATATCTTTTCATTCTAACTGTATTTGTCATATTTTAATATCGACAACATTTATGCGTATTGCGGGTTTTATATCAACAAATTTAAAATTTGCATCTTTGCTTTACATAAACATCATTGCTTTTGAACCTGCCAGCTTTTATTGCCCGTAGAATTACCTTTAACTCTAAACGAACGTTTTCTAAATTAAGCGTACGTATTGCAATAATAGGGATAATGTTAAGCCTGGCCGTAATGATTTTATCAGTTGCGGTAGTGAAAGGCTTTAAATCAGAGATCCGCGACAAAATGCGTGGCTTCTCGGGAGATATTATTGCCATGAAGTACGACCTCAATAATTCTTATGAGAATTCTCCTTTTGCAATATCCAAAGATACTTTGTTAAAGATTAGCCAGTTGCCAGGTGTGGCCCATATCCAGCCCTACGCCATCAAGACTGGGATCATAAATACGAACGAGGAGGTGGAAGGTGTAATATTGAAGGGGGTAGATAAAACTTACGACTGGACCTACTTCAAACGAGTGTTAGTGGCAGGCAAGGTGATTGATTATACAGACAGTGTTAAATCCAGGAAGCAAATTATTATCTCAAGATTCCTCGCAAATAGATTAAAGGTTAAACTCGGGGACGATTTTCTGATGTATTTCGTGCAGCAATCGTTGCTTAAAAGAAAGTTTAAGATAGTGGGTATTTACGACCTGGGAGTTGAAGAGGTAGATAAAACTTATATTATAGGTGATCTTTCAGAGATCAGAAGGCTGAATAAATGGAAAAAGGACGAGGTGGGGGGCTTTGAACTTAGGGTAAATGATTTTGACAAACTGGATAAGATCAATAATGACGTAGGCGGATTTATGTCTTATAATGTAAGGACCTATACCATCAAGGAATGGTATCAGACAATATTCCAGTGGTTGTCTTTGTTAGATGTAAATACTGAAGTTATACTTATATTAATGATGGCAGTTGCTGTAATTAATATGATATCTGCGCTCATGATCATTATCCTTGAAAGAACGAATATGATAGGGATCCTTAAAGCTCTGGGAAGTACTAATTGGCAGGTGCAAAAAATATTCTTGAACAATGCCGCATTCCTGATCGGATTTGGACTTCTGTTAGGTAACCTTGTAGGAATTGGTTTAGGCCTCTTCCAAAATCTGACACATTTTTTTGAGCTTGATCAAAGTTCCTATTACATGCAATTCGTACCGGTGGAGTTCAGCATAGCAGATATCCTAATTCTCAACGTCAGCACACTAGCCGTGTGTCTGGTTGTATTATTAATACCTTCTATGCTGGTTACCAGGATCTCTCCGGTAAAGACAATAAGCTTTAAATAATACTATTTACCTTCTTGAACAAGGAATTCAGCTTCTTTTGCAGTGGTTAAACTTTTCAAGAATGGCTTAGGGTTAACATTATTCAAGTATACCGAATAAGTCTTCTTACCCAGCTTAAGGTGAACCTCATGCGTTTGGTGCTCACTCGAATTGTCAATGGTCAAAATACTCTCGGCGGTCGAGTTATCAAGATTTGACACCTTTATTCTAACGGAACAGTCACCCGGGTCTGTACAGAAATCATGCGCAGTGCACCTGTTATCTGAGATAGAGGTTATGGCAAACGTAATTGACCCAGCCTCTGAAAGTAAATAAACTTTTTCGTCGACTTGACTGGAAAAACTGGTGTTGATCGGAGATTGCTTCAATGAGCTTAAATCTTCTTTTTCACAGGAACTCAAGATAATAGTACCTGCAATGACGGAGAAAAATAACTTTTTATTCACACGGGTTTAGATTAGGTGTCTAAAAAACAATAAATTGATAAGTAGTTAACGATGAAAATCGCTTACTAGTGCGTATTATGGTTACAAAGTTAAATTAAACTTTAACCAAAACAAGAGTTTTTTAACAATTAGTTGCTAGAGGGGGGTGAGACTAATAGAAGATGTGTGAAAATAAAAAGCCTTAAGTGTTGATGCTTAAGGCTTTTTGACTATATCTGGCTTGAATTTGAAGCCTTAGATTGTATTCCCTGTATTTTTTTATTTGTTTAGGTTAAGCTTGAGGTTCATACCAACAGACCCAAAACGTATATCGCGGGCTCCCTGTCCTCCTAAAGGATACTTTAGGAAAGGTTCAAATGATAGCCTGCTTTGCTTGGTTAAAGGTTGTTCTAAACCGACAGAAATATTTAGCATCCGGGCCAGATCAAAATTCTCAAATTTGCTTTTGCCTGCATTATCGTCTTCCTGTTTTGTACTGCTGGTACTACCCGCGTTTACCTGGTAAGAATAGCTATAGTTCTCTTCAATAAAGAAGTTTGAACTTAGGCCTGCCGAAATGTACAACTCCCTCTTCTGTTTCAGTAAGGAGTATTTGAGATTCACTGGTAAGTCTAAGCCCAACAAAGAAGCATTGTATTTGCTTAAGCTATAACTAACTGGAACCCCGGTATTAAAACCAAAGCCGCTTTTATCTATAGCCACAGCATCGTCCTGAGGTAAGGCTGCCACAAAACTCGCGTTGGCAGCTTGAGGAATTGATGTGGAGAACTTGAGGGTGTTCTGCGCTAACGATATTCCTGTAGATATTTTAAGTTTTTTAGACACTGCGATCTCTGAAAGAAGTCCTACACCTGTATTAACAGATCCTTCGCTCCCTTTTGCGTAGCTCATATAACTGCCAGCGGAAACTCCAATGCTTACTTTTTTAGATTTTTTTGTGGGTGAAGCCGGCTCTATCTTATCCTCACTTATATTTGCTAGTTGAGTAACAGGGGCCGGTGCTCTTTTTACTTTCTGTTTTTGCAGCATATCCGCAACTACCATCTTCTCAAGGGCATTAACACTGGAATTTCTGGCCAGGACTTTTGCTGAATCAGGACTTTCAGTAGCATTTCCACTGATCACCCGTTGCTCTTCCTTCGCTACTATAGCCAGATCTTCAACCGTCGTAGCGTTAACCGGATTACTTGAATACCTGGCTTGCTGGTTCTCTGGTTGATAATTCTTTTTTGTAGTTTTTCTACGAGATCTGAAATGGGAATACGTACGAGTAGCGTCCTGTCCGGAACTATTAGATAGGGAAGGCCTTGTTGCTGCAAGGGGCGTTGTTAAACTTTCAGATCCCCTTTGTGGATCACTTGGCGTATCTGTACCTGAAGAAGCTCCATTTTTTGTGTGACTTTCTATTTTAGGCTTAGTTTTCGATCCCTCGGCCAAATAAGTCTTATCTCCATTTCCATTAAAGTATGCCCAGGTGCCCAAAGCTATTAATGCCACTGCGGCTGATTGCCACCACCACATGGGGATAATTTTTCTCTCCCTTTCTCCCGGAAACCGCTTCCGCAATTCCTTCCAGCCATGATCAGCAGACCCATCCTCAAAATTCTCGAACACGTCTCTGATCCTTTCGCTCAACTTATCGTCAAACTGATCGTGCATAACTCTTCTCCTGTTGGTTCAAGTAATTTCTTAATTTTTCCTTTGCCCTGCTTAAGTACACGCGAGATGTACTTACAGGAATGTTAAGCATATCGCCTATCTCATCGTGACTATATCCATCTATTTCATAAAGGTTGAAAACGGTTTTCTGCACTTCAGGTAATGCCTCCAGAAGCTTCAATATGTCTTTAGCGGATAACTGTTCAACAGCTTCAGCCTGTCTTCCAACATATACAGCTTCTTCAATGTCTACATTGTTCTGAAATTTCAGGTTCTTCCTTCTCAGGTCAATAGCCGTATTCACCACAATCCTTCGTAACCAGGCTTTGAAAGGCTGCGTCTCGTTATAAAATTGTATTGCCTTGAATACTTTAATAAAAGAGTCGTTTACTACCTCCAATGCATCATCACGCTCGTTAAGATAACGCAAGCTAACCCCCATGGCATAACCATAGAAATGCTTGTACAGCTTCTCCTGGTATTTTAATTCGCCTGCTTTACATTTCTGTACCAGTTCGGCCTCAGAAAGGGGGGCTTTTTTAAACATTGATTAATTTGAGTTTAATTTATTGTTTTAGTCCTTTACGGGGAGAAGAATCCAAACGTAACAGTGGTATGAAAAAAATTATAACTTTTTTGCTTCATTCCAGTAAATGTCCATTTCGGCTAGTGTCATATCCTTTAACGCTTTACCCGCCTCCTGCGCTTTCGTTTCAAGATACTGAAATCGTTTAATAAATTTTTTATTGGTTTTTTCCAAAGCGTTCTCTGGGTTTATATCGATAAATCTGGCGAAGTTGATCAAAGAGAAAAGTACATCCCCAAATTCAGATTCTGCTTTTTCCTTATCAATAGAATTGAGCTCCGCAACATTGAATTCGTTTTTAAATTCCTGCAATTCCTCCTCAACTTTCTCCCAAACCTGGCTTTTCTCTTCCCAATCAAAACCTACTCCCCGTGCTTTTTCCTGTATCCTTGAGGCTTTTACCAAAGCAGGCAGAGAAACAGGTACCCCTCCCAGAACCGATTTATTACCTTCCTTTAACTTCAGTTGCTCCCAGTTTCGTTTAACATCCTGTTCGTTATTAACCTCAACATCCCCGTAAATATGTGGATGGCGTGTAATTAGCTTATCGCAAATGCCATTAAGCACATCCGTAACGTTGAAATGATTTCCTTCTGAACCAATCCGGGCATAGAAAACTAGATGAAGCATAATATCACCCAGCTCTTTTTTAACCTCCTGTAGATCCCCTTCAAGTATAGCGTCAGATAGTTCGTAAGTCTCTTCGATGGTTAAGTGTCTCAAGGTCTCCATCGTTTGTTTCTTATCCCATGGGCATTGCTCTCTCAATGTGTCCATGATTTGTAGAAGGCGTTCGAAAGCAGTGGCGGGAGTAGAAGCTTTACCCGGAGCGATATTTTGAGGCATTAATATATTCTTTATGCAAAAATAATCTTATTCGGGGATTTAAACGAAAGATAAAGAATTGATATAGAAATTCTTCCGTGAGGTACTACAGATCAGGAGAAACGTTAAATAGTTGTAAATGTTTAGGAATGTTTTTAACAAAAGCTGAAAAAAGTCAGGAATGCCCTATATTTGCACCGCCTTAACTTATTGTGAACTAATAGTTATATTTCTGTAAATGAACAACAATAGAGTAAAAATTATCAGTGCGTCGTTGAGCAGGTGGGAATTAGCATGGCAGGATTCGCAGTTTAAACAGAAGTTTTTACTAGGAGCAGGTTTGTTTGCTACACTATTGCCTATCTTCCCACTTTTCTATCAGTTTATTCAAGCTAGAAATGGATACGATCAGCATGATGCCATTCTCCATATGCTGCCGGCCATAGACGTGTCTATGCCTATTTTTATTGTCACATGGCTAATGGGGGTATTAACCATAACGCGGACACTACAGAGACCCGAATTGTTTCTGTTATTTATGTACGGGTTCATTATTATGAATGTTGTGCGGTTCTTCACCATTGCGTTAATCCCTTTTGATCCTCCTCATGATTTGATACCCATTGTCGATCCTATTAGTAATCATTTCTATGGGAAAAGTTATGTTACAAAGGACCTGTTTTTTTCCGGTCATACCGCTACTCAGTTCTTGTTTTATCTCTGCTTAAGAGGAAGGTCAGAAAAAGCCATGGCTTTGTTTGGAACAATAGCAATGGGCATCCTTGTTCTTATTCAGCATGTACACTTTACTATAGACGTAGTTTGTGCTCCATTCTTTGCCTATATCTGCTATGTTATTGCGAAGAGATTTGTGAAGTATCCGGTGAATCTCTGGATAAAATAATATCCTGAGATGGAAAATATAAGGCGGCCACCGGCCGCCTTTTTTATTTGCCGGTACCTTTATTTTTGCCAGTATCCTTCTAGAAAATTCCCCTCTTTTTCTTAAAATTGTTTCATGTACTCCGAAATTGACAAACACCTATCCAGAAACACGTTCATATCTGAGGGTGAGTTTGAACTGCTTCACTCTTACATCAGGAAAAGGATTGTAAGAAAACGAGGTTTTCTCCTTTCGCAGGGAGAAGTATGTAATTTTGAAGCTTATATCGTTAAAGGATGCCTGAAAAAGTACTACATAGATGATAAAGGGGACGAAGTAATACTCCAGTTTGCTGTAGAGGACTGGTGGATAAGCGACATTGGAAGTTTTTCAGAACAAAAGCCCTCCAACTTGTTCATCGAGGCTCTGGAAGATAGTGAACTCCTGGTAATAGATTATGCAAACAAGGAAAAATTATTTGAGGAAGTCCCAGGCCTGGAACGTGTATTCCGTATGATGATTCAAAAGTCTTATGCGGTGCTGGAAAACAGGTTTTATTCTTCAATAGCGAAATCAGCGGAAGAGCGCTATCTCGAGTTTGTTAAAAAGTATCCGGCTATTGTGCAACGAGTACCCCAAACACAGATCGCCTCCTATCTTGGTATCACACCCGAATCATTAAGCAGGATCAAATCAAAGATGTTTAAGAAAAAACCTGCAGCTTGAGAGCTGCAGGTTTCTTTTCCTTATGCCATATCCCCATCGTCAACCAACCTGTACCATTCCGGATGGCGCTGTAGGAACAGTTGAGTGTATGAACAAAGTGGTACCAGCCGGTATTGGTTCTCGTCAAGATACCTTAATACTTTTTCAACAAGCGCTGCAGCAATACCTTTGCCTTCAAGTTCCTCTGGTACTTCTGTATGAAGAACATAAACTTTATCTCCTCTCTGTTTATAGTCGATGAAGGCTTTCTTCCCCTCTACCCATAACTCGAAATTATGAGCGGGCTTGTTATCTATCAATTCAATTTCCTCGTATTTCATGGTGCTGATATTAATATATAGCTTACTGATTATAGCTGTGGTAAATAAGTAAGGATTTCGTTGCGGCGGCCTTCGTATTGTGCAGGCAGCTTCAATCCTGAACCTAATTCTTCAATTGTTTCATCTACTGAAAAGCCTGGATTGTCTGTAGCTATTTCAAATAACACACCGCCTGGTTCGCGGAAGTATAAGGAGTAGAAATAGTTACGGTCAACTTTCTCTGTAACGTGTAGTCCGGCTTCAACGATCTTGTTCCTTAATTCCATCAAGATCTTATCATCCTTTACCCTGAAAGCAACATGGTGCACTGATCCTCCTGCCACATGTCCTACACCTTCGCCTGGAACTTCAACCACGTCTATAATGTTCGCATTCTCCACAGTGTTAGTAGCAAATCGATACCTGTTAACATGGCTTTCAAGTAACGTATAGCCGAACAATTTGGTAAGAACGTCTGCAGTAGGTTGTAGTTTGCTTGTAGTGATCGTTACGTTGTGAAATCCCCGTGTTGCATGTTCTGCCTTAACTTCTGATGTTTCCCATGGTAATCTGTTGTCTGGGGTTTTAGACTCGATCAACTCAAACTTAAGGCCATCAGGATCTAAAAAAGTAAGGTATCGTTCTCCGAATTTTTCTGAAATTTTATTATATGTTACGTTGTTTGCATCCAAACGTTTTAACCAAAAGTCCAAACTATTTTGAGGAACAGAGTAACCTATTTCTGTAGCCTGGCGTGTTCCTCTTCTGCCTGTTTGAATGTTTCCCCAGGGAAAAAAGGTTAGTATGGTTCCGGGCGTTCCAACTTGGTCACCATAGTAGAAATGGTAGGTGTGAGGATCGTCAAAGTTGACTGTTTTTTTAACAAGTCTTAAGCCTAACACTTTTGTGTAAAAATCGTAGTTGCGTTTTGCATCTCCTGCAATTGCTGTGATATGATGTAGTCCTAATATTTGATTTTCCATTGCTTTATTTTTTTGTTTTTCTATACCGACAAATTTAGGCCGCCTTTCTATGGTAGACATTGACTAAGGGTAAGAATTAATATTGATGTAGGATAAGATTTTTAAAGGCAGCACTATAGGCACAACTTAGCTGGCATATATTTTGAATTATCTGAAGTTCAAATAGATGAGTTAATGTTTTTTTGAAGTTTAAGTATCCTTTAATCACATTCACAAAACAACCGCATGAACCTTTTTTCATTTATCTTCCAGGATTGGAAAAGTAATAAGGATAGTCAGAAAGGCCGATTGGTAATGCCTTTTTTCCGTTTAGCAAACTTTATTTTTAAGAATAAGGCTTTGCGATACCTTTTTTTTCCCTACCTCAAGCTATACCGCTTTATTACAGATTTTGTAATGGGGATAAATATGCCACCCTATATAGAGGTTGGAGAAGGTCTGGCTCTTTATCATGGTCAGGGTCTTATATTGCACCCCGCTACACGAATTGGGAAAAATTGTACCCTTAGACATACCACAACCATAGGGATTAAAACGCTTGCTGATGGAAGTCATAGTGCTTGTCCGGTGATTGGTAATAATGTAGACGTAGGTTGTCATTCTGTTATTATCGGTCCGATCACCATCGGAGATAATGTTGTTATAGGAGCAGGCTCTGTAGTGATAAAAAGCGTTCCTCCGAACTGTGTTGTCGCTGGAAACCCGGCAAGGATAATTTCAAGAAGAGAGATGCCGGAAGAGCAGGGGATGGTTGAAGCCTTTATGGCTAGCTAACAAAGAGTATAGCTTATACTTCTCGGAATATTGTTTCACAAAATTCCGGTCTTGCAGGCATGCTTAATTAATTGAGCCGTATTCTTTACTCCAAACTTATCTATTAAGCTTTGACGGTGTCCCTCAACTGTACGGCGGCTTGTAAATGTTTTTTCTGCGATCTCGTTGTTAGTATATCCTTCAGAAATTAGAGCAAGTATCTCAAGTTCTCTTGAAGTAAGAAGATGTGCAGCTTCTGCATCTTCATTCAGAATTGCTGCCCGCGAAGCTTTTTTGAGCATTCGAATACCAAGATCAGCACAGATCACTTGATTTCCGTTATTTATGTGCCGTATCGAAAAAATCATTTCTTCAAGTCCGGTGCTCTTTAAAAGATAGCCACTTATTCCGGCCTCGAATGCTCGAAAAACATATTTTTCATTATCCATCATTGAAAGTATCATAACCTTTATATCCGGATAATCTCGCTTGAGAGTACCAGCCAGGGTTATGCCATCCATATCTGGCATGTTCACATCCGTCAAAACAATGTCCGCCTTCGTTCCTGCCTGAAGTAAGGAAATAGCTTCTGCCCCATTGCCGGCTTCTCCGGTGATGGAGAAATCATCTTCCTGCTCAAGCATTGTTTTAAGGCCATTTCGTACAATTTTGTGATCTTCTACCAGTACTATTTTTATCATTTCAAGGAGTTAAAGATGTTTATGTAATACAGGATTTTACTTAAATGGTTTGTGACAATAAATACTCCGGAAAGGTATTAGGATTTATTCTGATATGTAGAGTATAGGAAGGTCATTGAGAAAGTGGCCGGATCTCCCCGGCCACTTAAAAATAGTGTATTTACTATTCAAACTGGCCGAGACCAATAATATAGTCTTTACTTCCGTCGGTCACCCAACTATCCAGCTGTGCAGGGTCCTTCATCTGTTGTCCGCGACTTCTGGGAACGGCAAGATAACCACATTTAAGGTCAGGAAGAGCAGTCATATCGGTCCACAATTTCTCAATTTGGGCAACCGGATATATATCTTCCTGCGCGTGTCCCCAACGATACTTTACATCTTTAATAGTAACGTAGGTTGGGATGCGGTGTGCAACACTCCTCACGGCTTTAGCTAGTCTCGCTTCATCTCCTTTAGCAAGATCTTCTCTTGTTAAGCCAAACAGCTTAAGTAGGGGATCGATCTGAATCCACGTGGTGTTTGAATTATAATAGCTAAGATTTAATTCGTCCTCTTCCCGGGGCTGAGCTAGCCCTTCGAGTAATCGCAAGTTTCCGTTGATCCTTGCTAAACCTCCTCCGCGATCTTCCAGTCGTCTCGGAATTACCTCAAAAGTTAGAACATTGCCACTTTTCAAGTGATACTCCAGGGCGGCAGGGTCGATATCTGCGCCAAGGGTATCAATATTATGAAGCATAAGCGTTTGAATTTGAGGTTGCTCTTGAATCAAGCGGGCCAGCGTTCCATTCCTTAACAAATTGGAAACTTCGTACCAGTGACCCAAAGGTGAGAAGCGCTGTGCTGCGATATTATCTACATAATCAGTCCCTTCACCTTTCGATTTAGCCCAGTTGATCATACTTTGCCGAACTGAATCACGTACCTTCTGCTTGTTTTCATCCAGGGTTTCCTGAGGCATCTCCTCCCACATAAAGCGTAGGTCGCGCTCCATGGGTACGAACCGCTGGCCAATAGACCTGCCTTCAGAAAGATAAACGGGACCATCATAACCAAAGTTCCGGGTCTCCTTTAACTTTAATTCAATAGCAGAATGGGTAAGATAGCTGGTCGCCACCACATGAGGGATTCTTGCCTGCCACTTTTCTGCGGCCTTCCTGGTTTTAGCCAGGTGGATCTCAAGGAAGCTTCTGTGAATGCCTTTAATTTCTACAAAAGGATTTATCGCCTTTATTACACCGGCACCCTTTGTCCAGCGACTTCCAACTCCAGCGGCTAAGCTTATTACCCCAACTTCTCCACTCCGGATCGCCTTTTCCCCGCTTTCAACTGACTGTATTTTTTCAAGCTTCTGAATTTCTTCTGCTTTTACATCTTCTATCAGAGTTTCAGCAGGAAGGCGGTTCCTTGAAAGACCGATCCTGCCTTTCTGCAATTCCTCCCGGATCTCTTCATGTTGAATAAAGTCAAATCCATTTTCCTTCTTAATGCGGTTCGCTTTCTCATTCTCTGCATCCCGGTTCCCCTGAGAAGAAGGATCTGATACCTTAAATAGGTTACTAACAATGGTGCGCAGCAATGGATAGGCCATATTATTTTGCTCGCAATGGGTGGTAAAGTAATCGATCTCAGCCCTTCTGATGTATGAAATGGAAGATGGCTCCTTTCGCACAAGGTCTGACACCTGAATGGCATAATACTGCTCAGGCATCACCGCGTCATTGCCCTCCAGCATGTCTGCTACTGTCCCTTTATGATTAATATCCCAATTGTAAACAACTGGGTCCATAGCAAAAGGAAGTGATGATGAAAGAGCTTTTTTAGTGCTTAATAGGGTCTCCAGCAATTGCTGTTTGTATAGCTCATATTTATCGGGATTTACAAACATTCCCATTCCTCCCCCAGACATTCCTCCCAGCATAAGGAAGCCGTAATAGTCAGCCCCAAGCTGTTGCTTTGCTTTGCGGATCAATTCCTCAGTATAATGAGTAGAAGCCCAGGGAATAATGGTCTTGATAGGGCCTGCAAAGTTTTTATCTGTATTTTCTGCAAGCTTTCTCACATCGCCTTCTTTGATAGCTCCCAATATATTTTCGAAGATTTGATTGGTTTGCTGTCTTGCTGCCGTTTCACGTTGCCCTCTTAAAAGGTACTTTTGAGTCACCATTTCAAGGATAGGTCCGACATTAGAAGCCATACCTCCATGCATTAGCACCAAAGAGCCCGTCAGTTTCTGGAAGAAATCAGGATGGACGTCCTCGCCTGTCAGTACTTTATGCCTCGGTAATAATGTTCCTTTTGAGACACCAAACTCCGGATCACCAGGCTGAGCAAATTCTCCTTGTATCGCTTTGATCCCTGGCCATACGCCTCCGGAATCCTGCCATCCGCCTCCAGAACCGCCTAGCCATTCGCCCAAAATTGCTCTGGAAGCAACAAGTCTTCTTTCCTGTTCGTTTAGTCCCCCGGTTAAATTCTCCGTCTGCCCCGTTGCCCGCATAAGCAAACTAATGATAGATCCCAGCAAATTGGTGGATACGGCAAATCGCGAGCCCTTAGGTATGTCATTCACCCGTGTTACCAGTTCAATTCCCATTCCCTGTCCGGCAATTCTTGCCAGCACAGCTGGAAGTGATTGATTAGTTCCCTCGAAAGACGGTGGGATTAGACCTGAAGCAATTATACCTGCTTTAACCAGACTCAAATAATCATTTCCGAAATTAAAAAGATCGTCAAGATCTGTGATATCTTTCGTGGTACCCAGGTCGATGCTTGTAACCCTTAAAACAGGTTCTGGAATTACTCTGAAATACGAGTTCAACGGCGGTCGGATATCTTTATCACGACCATATACGCCGAGATCAATAGAGACGTTGATCACACGTGCTCCTTCAGGATAGTCCATTCCCAGGAAGAATATATCCGACCAGCCACTATGGGTCAAATCCATCCTTACTGAAGTCTGCTCATGAAGGATCGGATAGAACAAAGAATTATCTTTTCTCTGAAGGAGTTGAGGATGTATGGATATAGGGTGTTCATCCTTGTTTCCAGCGCGGAACATCCATTGATTTCCCTTACTGGAACGAACGCTTTTACGCACCTGATCGGCTAAGATCTGGAACGAGAGATGATGATAGCATTCAGCTAATCCGCTGAATAAAGCAGCATTAGGGCCGTTCGTGCTTAAATCATTCAAGAAGACTGAAATGGCTTCTTCAAATCGCCTGCCCAAAAGATCTTCAAAACCCCTGTAGGGGATTTTTCCCGTCTCCGGGATATCTTTTGCCTCTGTTAAGAAATAGCGAAAGCCCGCATTTAAAAATAAGATCGCCCTCACTTTATCGTAAAGGTTATCGGTCGACTTTCTAAATTTCTCCAGTTGAATAAGCTCGTTTAAAAGTTCTCTTGAAGAGAATTTGGAAGCAAGTTCAAAGAAGGAGCGGTTGCGTTTCTCCGGCTCTGCAGAGGTAATTGTTTCTACAAAAACATTCATCATACCTCCTTATTTTCTGGAATTAGCTTCGGCAAGTAGTTCAACGAGCGTTCCCAGAGTTTCGCTTTTTGCTTCACCCGCAAGTCCTAGTGCAAGTTGAGCTTGCAACAGACCATGTTTGCGACTCAAGTCATAGCGCGACCCTTTAACTTCAAGCGCAAGATATTTCTCTGATTCTGCTAGTTCCTGAAGGGTAGGGGTCAGCATAATATTTTCTGCACCGCCTTGCACTTGTTGCTCAAGCATTTTCATTACAGAAGGCGTGAACACATGCATTCCGAAAAAGCATAAGTAATATCCAATACGCAGGCCTGGAGTTTGCAACTCTAGCTCTGCAAGGCTTAGGGACGGTTTCTCTATGATCTTATCGATTTTGTAAACGCCGTGCTGATTGCTCAACTGTTTACCGGTTAAAGTTCCGTAACGTCCGATAAGATGTTCAGGGGTTGGATTTACTGCAGATACAGAACAATTCTCCTGGGTTGCAAGATCGATCAGTTGTGCAGCACAGCGCTTTTGTGCCAGCTCAGAGATGTAAAGGTAGTCTCCCAGAAGCAGAAGGAAAGGATCATCTCCTGTAAATTCTGCCGCGCAAAGCACCGCATGTCCGTAACCCTTAGCTTCTGCCTGCTCAGCAAAATGGAGGTTGTTTACTAAATGGTCAATTTTCTGTGCTTCCTGGTTTGCCCAATCGGCATTCTGGAAGGATTTTACCAGATTGTCCCTTAAGGATTTGAAGGCTGCTTTGTACCGCTCTCCATCTCCTGGTGCACAGACAATGCAAATTTCTTCAATTCCACTGGCAAAGGCCTCTTCTGCAATGATTTGGATAACTGGCTTATGTAAACCATCAACATCAATAACAGGAAGCATTGCTTTTTGTATCGTGTCAGCAACAGGGTAAAGGCGTTCGCCCCGAGCAGCCGCAGTAATTACTGCTTTTTTTATCTTCATATTATAGGAGTAGAAATATTTTAAAAATTAAACGCTATCGTTGGCATTCTTACAAAATAAGGGGAATATTTTGGAACTGGAAAAAAGAATTTGTCCTTGCCTCCATATTCCTTTTTATTATTTTTAACCAGATATGAAAAGTAGGCGAACCAAATATATTTTATCCTTCCGTCAAAAGCTGGGAAAGGCCCTGTTTGTTGTTGCCGGAGTTTTTCTTGCCGCATTTGGCTTAAAGGGCTTTCTGGTGCCAAACGGATTTATTGATGGGGGGGTAACTGGCATATCCCTGCTGGTTAATCACACAACTAATATTCCAGTTTCCGTCTGTTTATTGGTATTTAACGCTCCGTTCATCTACATGGGGGCTAAACAAATAGGGAGAAGTTTCTCTTTGTATACCCTTGCAGCAGTCTCCGGCCTGGCTCTGGTTATTTTCTTTCTGGATTTCCCGATCATCACGAACGATAAGCTTCTTACCGCAATTTTCGGAGGCTTTTTCCTGGGAGCAGGGATCGGAATGGCCATGAGAGGGGGCTGCGTTCTAGATGGCACCGAAATAATGGCGGTTTATATAAACCGGAAAAGCGTTTTTTCTATCGGGGACATCATCCTGATCATAAATGTAGTGATCTTTATTATTGCCGCTTTCATTCTTGGTATCGAAGCGGCCCTATACTCGATCCTAACCTATTTGGCTGCTTCTAAAACTGTCGACTTTATTATTCAGGGAATAGAAGAGTATACGGGAGTCACTATCATTTCCTCAAGAAGTAAAGAGATCCGGGAGGCTATTATATATAATCTTGGTCGCGGCGTAACGATCTATAAAGGAGAACGGGGCTTTGGAGGAAATATGCACGCCGATAAGGACATTGATATTGTGTTCACTGTAGTTACCCGGCTTGAAGTTACGAAAGTAAAGGAGGTGGTCGCAGCTATAGATCGTAAAGCTTTTATGGTGATGAACGTAATTACCGAAACGAATGGGGGAATTATCAAGAGAAGGCCCTTACATTAAAGCTTCCTGATTTTCAAAGTCGAAACCATCAGGAATGCATGAATAAAATATAGTGCCATCCAAATAAGGAGGGGCAGGCCGAAGTAAGTGAACAGAAAGTAACTGCATACAATTGCAATACTAAAAGGAACCGGCATTCCTTCAAAATATTTCCCATTATCAAGGGTGCCTGTAATATTAAAGCGTGCAAGTCGTAGCAATCCGGCAATCAGATAAATAATTACCAGCGCAATCCTGATGGTAACATCAATGCTGTCCATTGTATAGGCAAAAATTGCCGGAGCAACAATGAAAGAGCAAATATCACATAGAGAATCAAGCTGAACCCCAAAAGGAGAGGCCAAACCCATTCGTCTTGCAATGCGCCCGTCAAGAAAATCAAGAACTCCAGCTAGAACGATAGCCAGAACAGCAAGATCTGTGTAATGATGAATACTGCAGATGATGGATAGGATGCCAAGTACTCCATTTCCAAGGGAAATAAGATCCGGAAGGCGGACAAAACGGGTTATGGAGTTGTTACTGGCCATTTTTATTGTTTTTAGATAAGCATTTTTATTTGATAAGTGGATCTCTTTCCTTTGCAAACAGTTCGAATACTTTTTTGTCAACCCAGGCTGGTATAAGTTTATTCATTAAAACCGCCAGTTTCCCCTGGCCTGTCATTATTAGGGTCCTTTTGCGTTTAACCACTCCATCAACGATAATTGCTGCCACTTCCTCAGCTGTCATCATTTTGCCTTCATCCATACTCGTTTCTCCTTGTGAGCTGCCATCTTTCGCCAAGGCGGTATTCCTGATATTGGAAGCCGTAAACCCTGGTGCCGCGATCATTACATGAAGTCCTGTTTTCAAATTTTCAACCCGCAAAGCTTCTAAGAATCCATTCATAGCAAACTTAGATGCTGAATAACCGGTACGGCCCGGTAATCCCCGATATCCCGCAATAGAGGATACTCCCACTACTGATCCCTGGTTCTTTAATAATTGAGGCATGGCAAATTTTGTACAGTACACAGTACCCCAGAAATTAATATCCATCAGGTTCTTAATCACTACCAGATCAAGGTCTTTGAACAGAGCTCGCATACTGATCCCAGCGTTATTAATTAAGACATCAATCCTGTTAAAGGTTAATTCTGCTTGTTTAATTAGATGTTCGCAATCCTCTTCTTTGGATACATCGCACTGAACAGCAATCGCTTTTACCCCAAAGTCTTTTTCTATTTTCTGTGCTATTTCACAAAGAGTAACAAACTGGCGGGCACCCAGAACAAGGTTGGCTCCCTGTTTTGCAAATTCTTCAGCGCAAGCCCGGCCAATACCTGAAGATGCACCTGTAATAATAACAGTTTTGTTTTTTAAGCTCATATCAATACTAGAGCTCAAAGGTAAAATATGAAAGGGGAAATGTGAAGGGAAATGTGATAGAGGAAGTAATGGTTATTTAAAAACAGTGGCTGCAGAGGAAGCTGCGGCCACTGTTGAATATTAGAAGCGAGTAGCTATGGTTATAAATACTCCGTTTTTAACGTTTTTAGATGTAGCAACAGGATTAACGCCACTGTCTAACAAGTATGGAGATAAAGATGAATTGCGAGTGTTGTTGATAAAAGCAACGTCAAGGCTTAAATTACCGGCCCGGTAACCACCCCCAAAAGAATACGTCTTGATTTCCAGATCTTGAACTGAATTTTCCATCGGAGAGCCAGTCACTCCATAACCTGCTCTTAGCATGAACTGTGGGCCTGCCTTTACTTCGGCTCCTACCTTATAGTTTACAGCGTTTTTGTAGTTGTTAACTATGAATCTGTTATCTTCAGCAACATCACCGGAATTATAGCTATCAGGTTCACTAAGTTCCATACTGCTATAATCAACAAATTCAACATCACCGGTAATAAAACCAATCTTTCCGGATAAAAGGGCGGCTCCCAGACTGAACTTAGCTGGAGTACGAAGGTTGTAAGTGTACGTCTCAAATTGCTGATTTTGCGATTTAACTTCCTGATCTGTGAAGTAAGGATTGTTAGTTAAACGCGTACGAATACTTTCAGAATAGTTATCATCTATCGTATACCAGTTAGGAGATTGAATGTTAGCTCCTAAACGCAAGAACTTGCTCGGTCTGAAGATCATACCGAATTTTGCGTTAACTCCTGTTCCTTTAGATTCAAAACGTTGATAATAATTATTTGAATAGTTTTCCTGATAATTTCCACGTGGATCAGCGTAAGATAAAGTGCCACTTTCAGTAAAAGTATTATCAGATGAATAATTGATTCCTAGTATTCCAACTGCAGCTCCGAAATATACTTTGTTTCCAACATTTAAACCTGCAGCCAGATTAAATTCTGATTGTGAACCCTTTCTGATGATCGTTTCTTCTTGAGTAGGATTTGGATTGGTTATAGCAGTGTAGGTGTTATTATAATTTATAAGTTGACTTTCATAAGCTGCATCAGGGATACTACCTGCAGCCAGATTAGTGCCCTTACTGTTGTTTCCCAGATCGGCATAAAAATTAGCAATTGAGTTCTGATTATTTACCCCCGAAAACATGATCTTATTGCCAAAATTCGAGGTTTTACTATACCCGATACCAAAGTTTAAGGCTAGCGCTCCTTTTTTAAGGTCCTGTCCTTTGACCTTATTTAGCTTTATGGCAAATACTGCACCCACATTGCTAATGCCTACTTGTCCGCGACTAGCATCAGTGCTTTGATTGAAATACCTACTGGTTGTATTATAATTCATTAATTCAGGAGTAAAGGCGAACTCTGATTTAGTATATAAACCCAATCCAGCTGGATTACCACTGATAGAACTCAGATCGCCACCCATTGCAGTTTGTGCATTTCCCAATGCCTTAATCCTGGCTGTCGACCCAAACTCGTATTGCGAAAATCTTAAGGCATCCGTCGCATAACCCTGCGCATAACTTTCCCCTTTAATCGCCAGCAAGGCGATCAATAAAATAATATATGTGTGTTTCATTGTTTTAATACTTAGTTGCCTCCTCTCGAAGGACGTGAACCTGAATTATTTCCACCACCGCTGCTGCTATTTCCGCCGCCATAGCTGGAAGGTGCCGGAGCTGAGCGTTCAACCGGTGCTGGTCTTTCAGTACGGGTTTGTGGTTGAGTCTCCCTGGTTGAACTGGTGGAAGGCTGTCTTTCTCTTTGAGTATTATAATCCGGACCAGAAGGTCTCGGTCTTCTGTAGCTAGGTTCTTCGCCAGAACTACTGGTTCTGCCGTTTCCATTAGTTGAACTTCTTGGTTGACCTCCAGTTATTATCGTTCCTCTTCCTGAAGAGCGGTACACATCCGAACCTCCTCTTGTTGGCCTTGGGCCATAATTAGGATTGGACCTTCTGTTATATACATACCCAGGGTATACATTATAGTAGGAGTAAGGCCCCCAATAGTTGCTAGCGTATGGAGCTCCGTAATATCCCATGTAAAAATTGTCATAGTATCCGTAGCCACCCCAACGTGGATAAGCACCGAATCCTAATGAAAGGGATATTCCTCCCCGATAGTACCATGGATCATAAAAGAATGGATCATAACGGTAAGTATACCATGGATTATAAGAATAAGCGTACCAGCTGTCATAGTAATTTGACCTCCATGGAGAACGACCGTAGAAGCGGTTTAGACGTGATGCATAGCCGTAGTCATAATTGTAGTCATCATAGTAACTATTATCGTAACGGTCATCCGCGTAGTTGCCGCCGCCGTACAACTGCTCGTCCGTGCGATAGCTCTTCTCCTCTCTGCGTTCTTCTCTGACTGCAAAAGTTACTTCTTTCGCCTTTGCTTCTGTAAAATACACATCATCCTCATTGCTCTGTTGCTGGGCAATTTTTTGTGTAGAGCAGGATCCCAGCAATAATGCTGAGATTGCGAAAACGGGTAATAGTAATTTTTTCATTGTTGTGTGTGTTTGAACTCTCTCTGCAAATCCCCCTCAGCATGACGAAACCTGGTGAGAAATGGTTGCATCAATTAATATAAATACCTCGGTTAGTTTTATAACTTTGCGCCTCCGATATTTGTGTTAAAGTTACAAAAAAAATCATTTCAAAACATATTATGAGTAAGGGAATTACAAGTAAAAATGAAGACTATTCACAGTGGTATAACGAACTGGTGACAAAGGCCGACCTTGCAGAACATTCTGCTGTAAGAGGCTGTATGGTTATCAAGCCCTATGGATATTCTATCTGGGAAAAAATGCAGGCTGCTTTAGACAAAATGTTTAAAGATACCGGACATTCCAATGCTTACTTTCCACTTTTTATTCCCAAATCATTTTTCTCTAAGGAAGCATCTCACGTTGAAGGTTTTGCTACTGAGTGTGCAGTTGTTACTCACTACCGTTTAAAGAACGATGGTAATGGAAACATTATTGTAGACGAAGAAGCTAAACTAGAGGAAGAACTGATCGTTCGTCCAACCTCTGAAACAATCATTTGGAATACGTATAAAGGCTGGATCCAATCCTATCGCGATCTTCCTATTCTCGTTAATCAATGGGCTAACGTTGTACGTTGGGAGATGCGCACCAGGTTATTCCTAAGAACTGCCGAATTTCTTTGGCAGGAAGGGCATACTGCACACGCAACTTCTGAAGAGGCTATAGAGGAAGCAGAAAGAATGCTGGATGTATATGCTGATTTCGCTGAGAATTTTTTAGCTGTTCCTGTAGTGAAAGGAGTTAAAACGCCAAACGAACGTTTTGCGGGTGCTGTAGAAACGTATTGCATCGAAGCATTAATGCAGGATGGAAAAGCACTTCAGGCCGGTACTTCCCATTTCCTTGGTCAGAATTTTGCAAAAGCATTCGACGTAAAGTTTACCAACAAGGAGGGGAAACAAGACTTTGTTTGGGCTACTTCCTGGGGTGTTTCAACTCGCTTAATGGGTGCCTTGATCATGGCTCACTCTGATGACCAGGGACTCGTACTTCCTCCAAAACTGGCACCTATTCAAGTGGTGATCGTGCCTATTTACAAAGGAGACGAGGAATTTGCAAAGATCTCAGGGGTAGCGGATCAATTATCGCAAGCCTTAAAACAAAAGGGTATATCTGTAAAATACGACGACCGGGAAACACAAAGACCTGGGTTCAAATTTGCAGAATACGAACTTAAGGGAGTCCCTGTTCGTGTGGCAATCGGGGGTCGGGACCTTGAAAACGGAACGGTAGAACTGGCTCGTCGCGATACTAGGACAAAGGAAACGGTTAACAGGGACGGTTTGGCGGAAAGGATTGAGGATCTTCTTGAGGAAATCCAAACCAATATTTATCAAAAGGCCCTGAAGTTCCGCGAGGAGAGCACTACTGAGGTGAATTCCTACGAAGAGTTTAAGCAGGTATTAGATTCAAAAGCTGGTTTTGTAGCTGCTCATTGGGATGGTACTCCTGAGACAGAACAAAAAATTAAGGAAGAAACGAAAGCAACAATACGTTGCATTCCTCTAAATAACAAGCAGGAAGAGGGCGTTTGTATCTATTCTGGCAAACCTTCTACTCAAAGGGTGCTATTTGCAAGAGCTTATTAAAAAGTATAAATGAAAACGGGGCCACAAAGCCCCGTTTAAAAATATCTTCTTTAATCCCTACGCTACTTTCGACTCAAGCTCTTCATCGGAAATAAATAATTTCTCTTTAGCTGTTCTTACCTTTGGAAGGTTAAGCAACCAGTCATTTTCCGGATCTCTGTAACCTAATGGAAGTAAGCTTACGCTTTTTAATCCTAATGCTTCTAAACCTAGTAATTCGTCAAGTGCTTGTGCGTTAAAGCCCTCCATCGGTGTGGCATCTACTTGTTCTGATCCGGCAGCAACCAAAGCTGTTCCTAAGGCGATATAAGATTGTCGTGCAGCCCAGTTGAAATTTTGTTCTGCTGAATTATTTAGAAAATTTTCTCCATATGCTCTCATGGTAGCTAATGAGTCTACTGAAACTTTTCTAACTTCTGCAATTCTGTTTACAAACTCATCTACCCGTTGGGGAGTGATATTGTCCCAGGCGGCAAAAACTAAAAGGTGAGAACTTTCTGTGATTTGCGCTTGGTTATTAGCAACTGCCTTAATTTTTTCACGCAGTTCTTTGTCTTTAATAACCAACACATTATACGGTTGCATGCCGATGGATGATGCTGAAAGTCTTACGCTCTCTAAAATACGCTCTAGTTTTTCTTCCGGAATCTCTTGTCCGTTCATGCGTTTAGTTGCATAACGCCAGTTTAATATTGATAAAATGTCCATTTCTCGTGTTCTGTTTAATAGTTACTTTTGATAACTCAAAAATATTTAGTAACTTAGTTCCAAACAATAAGGCACTATTTTAATACTTAGTTATATGGAAGTAACTATTGGCAAAACACGAGCTAAGGCGAGTCCGGAAGTTGTAAAAGGTCATTTTCCTGACAAATTCAAGACAATGCAGTGTCCAATTACGAATGTTTTAGATCGTATCAGTGATAAATGGTCTATCCATACGATCATTCTGCTGGGTAAATCAGAAAAGCTGCGATTTAGTGAATTAATGAAAGGGATACACGGAATTTCTCAGCGCATGTTGACGGTTACTTTAAGAAGCCTTGAGGAGGATGGATTGGTAAGCAGGCAAGTTTTTGCTGAAATTCCACCGAGAGTAGAATACCAGCTAACCGACTTGGGAAGAAGCCTGCTCTCTCAGCTTATTCACTTATCCGAATGGGCCTCAGAAAATATGACAAAAATCTTTGAATCAAGGGAAAGATATAAAACTGAAAAAGTTTAATTTGCTGCCCTGATCGATTAAAGTCGATAAAGGTATGATGCTTTGCTTTATAAATGAGACTTTCAAATCTTAAGCTATTTCATGAAGATATATACTAAGACAGGCGATAAGGGACAAACGTCTTTGATTGGTGGTGTGCGGGTTCCCAAATATCATCTGAGGATTGAAAGTTATGGAACAATTGACGAACTGAATTCGTATATCGGTTTGATACGGGAGTACGAAATCGACCTTCACCATAAATCAGTGTTGAAAGAGGTGCAGGACAGGTTGTTTACAATAGGTTCTGTTTTGGCTTCGGATCCTGAGAAATCAAGGATGAAATTGCCTGATTTAAAGGAGGAGGATATCTTAATGCTCGAGCAGGAGATGGATAGGATGGAAGTTCTGCTTCCTGAACTAAGGCATTTTATTCTGCCGGGAGGAGGTAAGGCTGCTTCTTTTTGCCATGTTGCCCGCTGTATCTGTAGAAGGGCGGAGCGGTTAGTGGTGCATTTGGCGGAGGAGAGTTATGTTAATGAAATTGTGATGGTATACTTGAATCGTTTAAGTGACTACTTATTCGTTTTAAGCAGGAAGGTGTCTTTAGATGCAGGAAGCGAAGAAAATGTCTGGCTACCACGATTTTAAAACTTAAAAAAATTATTTTAAATTCTTATATTTTTTATTATACTTTTGCGACAAATTTTTGAAGCTAAACCCTAAGTAAGTAATATGTATTGGACACTAGAATTGGCATCGCATCTGGAAGACGCTCCATGGCCTGCTACAAAAGACGAGTTGATAGACTATGCTATCCGTTCAGGCGCACCTGTTGAAGTGATTGAAAACTTACAGGCCCTTGAAGATGATGGTGAGCCTTATGAAAATATCGAAGAGATTTGGCCTGACTATCCAACTAAAGATGACTTCTTCTTCAACGAAGACGAATATTAGAAATTGAGCCTTCGCTCGAAACGGCATAATGAATTGAATGCCTCGAGGCAAAATTCCATTGCTTAATTTTACACAAGCCCTGTTATCAGCAGGGCTTTTTTTGGATTTAAGGGCCCTGGTTATCTGTTATACCGCTTTTGGCTCCTTTTTATTACGTAGCTATTGACCGGATTTTTTTGTACCTTAGTTTGAAAGATACCCCCTATTCCTTTTCCTTTCCTCTTTTGACTTTTCTCTTTCTATTTACAGTGACCTTATAGCGACCTTACAGCGATGTTATAGCGACCTTATAGCGATATTTCTTCGTATTTCATTCCTAACTAAGCCGTACATGCTTCGCCCATAGCTCAGGCATAACCTAAGGCGTGGTGCCTGTGAATGGCCTACTGTAAGCCGTGGTTCCGAACTTTACCCGAACCAAACCCGAACCAGACTAGAAGATTTGCTTAACTTGAGGCTAACAAAATTCGGATATTGTTCTTAACGGGCGCGTTGTAGGCAGCCTGAAACGTCCAGTTGTTCTCTGCACTCCAGCTCATTAAGTCTGTTGTTCAGAATGTTGACTTCATTAGCCACAATATCATAATGAAACTGGTTGTTGCCGGGAAACTTCTCGTTGTGACCGAGTTTGATTTCTGCGTTTAAGGCCTCAATGCTTTCGAAGCGTTTAAACAGGCGTTTCTGTCCGTGTCGTTTAAATAGGATATGCATTTAAATTCAACAGCAAGGGTGGTTAATTGTGTTCAGGTTTTTTATAATAGTTTTGTGACAAGGAATAGTCCCCTACAGAAGGATCAGGTGAGCAGGATGTATCTGATAATAGCTGATATTTTAAAAAAATGCTGTACTTATACTCTAAATACAGCATTTCAAAAGGTGTTAGTTCTTAGCCTGGAATAGCAAGCAGAGGTATTCGTGTCTTGAATGCCATTTCAAGAGTTTTGCTTTTGTGGAATAGTGAATTCCAGAAACCGTACTTATGAGGTGACATCACTAGTAGATCAGCTTTGAAATCACATATTCCTTTTTCAAGTCCGGCAATAATACTTTTAGCTTCTATATCCTTATACGTATGGTTTAGGGTACTGATAGAATTTTCTAACAATTCGAGAGTTGCTGTTCTTGTAATAAACTCTTCATCAGATTCTACCTGGTTTTTGCATATGTGAAGTATTTGAAGTTCTGATTCAAAGGCTGTAGCTAATTCTTTTAAGCCTGCCAGATTCTTCATCAGTGGAATAGAATGGTAGTCGCAAGCGTAGAGGATTTTCTCAGGGAAGCTGAAGATTACTCCTTCAGGAACGATCAGTACAGGTATAGTTGAATTAGCAATGATTGTGTTGGATACATTTTCCGTCGACAGATAAGCACTGTAATCTTTCTTCCTTCCCATAATGATCATGCTGGCATTCTGCTTTTCCGCAAACTCAGCTAAGCTGTCCTCAGACAGAGAGGTAAGTGTGCTGCAGTTGAGAGGAACTTCGTATCTGTAGGATGCTGCCTCTGCATAGCTTTCTAAATGTTCCTGATTGTTCTTGACCAATTTGCTCATAGCCGTAGGACTAACCCTGGCATTTAAAACATGAATGCTGAACTGGTAGTAATTTAGAAGAGTGATTTTTGCTCTTGTAAATTTTGCAATGAATGAGGCGTATTTTAATGCTACCTCTGAGCTTTCGGAAAAGTCGGTAGCTACTATAATGGTTTGCATAATACTGGTTTTATTGAATAAAAATACCAGCAATTACACGCAATAAAAATGACCCCAATCACGTCTAAAAGCGACAAAGCCCCGCTATCCATGAGAAATGCGGGGCTTTGATTTGATATTAATTACATTCTAAGCGATGAGTTTCTTGTACTTGATCCGCTTTGGACCTGAATCGCCTAATCTCTTTTTCTTGTTCTCTTCATAATCACTGTAATTACCCTCGAAGAAGTATACCTGTGATTCGCCTTCAAATGCAAGTATGTGGGTGCAGATCCTGTCAAGGAACCACCGGTCGTGGGAAATGATCACTGCACAGCCTGCAAAATTTTCCAAGCCTTCCTCTAATGCCCGTAAGGTATTCACGTCGATATCATTGGTGGGCTCATCCAGAAGAAGGACATTCGATCCTTTTTTAAGGGTAATGGCAAGATGGGCCCGGTTCCTTTCTCCTCCCGAAAGTACACCTACTTTTTTCTGCTGATCAGCTCCGTTGAAATTGAATTTAGACACATAGGCTCTGGAGTTAATTGGGCGGTTTCCTAAAAGGATAGACTCATTTCCTCCTGTTATATTTTCCCAAACTGACTTTTCAGGATCAAGATCGTTATGCATCTGATCAACATACCCCAGTTCTACTGTTTCACCAACCCGGAAGGTTCCGTTGTCAGGAGTTTCTTGCCCCGTGATCAAACGGAACAATGTAGTTTTACCCGCACCGTTAGGACCGATAATTCCAACAATACCGTTTGGAGGAAGAGTGAAGCTTAGGTTTTCAAATAGGACTTTATCTCCGTAAGCTTTGGTTACATTCTGAGCTTCAATAACGATATTTCCTAAGCGTGGACCGGGAGGGATAAATAGCTCCAGTTTTTCTTCTTTCTCGCGTCCTTCCTCGGAAGCCATTTTTTCGTAGTTGGCAATACGGGCTTTAGATTTAGCGTGGCGGGCTTTGGGAGCCATACGTACCCATTCCAACTCTCTTTCAAGAGTTTTCTGACGCTTGCTTTCTGTTTTTTCCTCTTGAGCAAGTCGCTTAGACTTCTGATCAAGCCACGAGGAGTAATTGCCTTTCCATGGAATTCCTTCGCCTCGGTCTAGTTCGAGTATCCAGCCTGCAACATTGTCCAGGAAATAACGATCGTGTGTAACGGCGATTACGGTTCCTTTATAGTGTTGCAAGTGTTGCTCCAGCCAATCGATCGATTCTGCGTCCAGGTGATTGGTCGGCTCGTCTAATAGAAGAACGTCGGGCTCTTGCAGGAGTAAACGACATAATGCTACTCGTCTGCGTTCACCGCCTGACAAAGTGGCAATCTTAGCATCTGGATCAGGTGTCCTTAATGCATCCATAGCGCGTTCAAGCTTGGAATCTAGTTCCCATGCTCCAGTTGCATCAATTTTATCCTGAAGTTCACCCTGACGTGCCATAAGTTTATCCATTTCGTCTGGATTCTCATACACCTCAGGAAGACCGAACTTTTCGTTGATTTCCTCATATTCCTTCAGGATAGAAGTGATTTCAGCTACTCCTTCCTCTACAACTTCCCGGACTGTTTTTTCAGGATCCAGTTCAGGCTCCTGTGCTAAATATCCTACGCTGTAGCCGGGAGAGAAAACTACTTCTCCCTGAAAAGATTTATCTAAACCTGCTATTATTTTAAGCAATGAAGATTTACCTGAACCGTTTAAACCTATAACGCCAATCTTGGCGCCATAGAAAAAGGATAGATATATGTTCTTAAGTACTTGTTTCTGTGGAGGGTAAATCTTATTTACACCAGCCATCGAAAAGATTATTTTTTCGTCTGCCATTTTTGCTTGAAAAAGAGATCCAAATATCGTGATTTACCGTACTTCATAGCAATTTTTATTATATTAGAGTATTATCATACATCTATAGTCCTTTGGCTTAATTGTTGATAAATTTTTTACACTTATCGCCCTTTGATTTATGAAACATTTTGATAGATTAGGGCGTTCAACACACAGAAAGGTTTTATAATGGAAGCTAAATTTTCACCTCGTGTCAAAGACGTAATATCATACAGTAGGGAAGAAGCGTTGCGGCTGGGACATGATTACATTGGCACCGAACATTTGTTACTTGGCCTTATTCGCGAAGGCGATGGAATGGCTATAAAAGTACTGAAAGCGTTGGGTGTTGATACTGTACGTTTGCGTCGCTCTATTGAAGATGCTGTAAAAGGTACTTCGGGCACAACAGCAAATCTGGGGAACATTCCCCTAACGAAGCAGGCAGAAAAGGTTCTTAAAATTACATATCTTGAAGCCAAAATCTTTAAGAGCGATGTGATTGGCACAGAGCATTTACTGCTTTCAATCTTACGTGATGACGATAACATCGCCTCACAGATCCTATTACAGTACAACGTAAATTACGATGTATTTAAAGCAGAAGTAGAACAGAATAAAGAAGGTTTCAGAGATGAAATGCCTGGTTCCGCTGCTGGAGACGACGATTTCCGTGAGGAGGAGTCTTCTTTCAGTCAGCCTAAAAAGGTTTCTGATATCAAATCTAAAACTCCGGTTCTCGACAACTTCGGTCGTGATTTGACGAAAGCTGCTGAAGAAGGAAAGCTTGATCCGATCGTTGGTCGTGAGAAAGAAATTGAGCGTGTTTCTCAAATCTTATCACGTCGTAAAAAGAACAATCCGATCCTTATTGGTGAACCGGGTGTTGGTAAGTCAGCTATTGCTGAAGGTCTTGCACTTCGTATTGTTCAACGTAAGGTATCAAGAGTTCTGTTTAATAAACGCGTTGTTACGCTTGACCTTGCTTCGTTGGTTGCCGGTACAAAATACCGCGGTCAATTCGAAGAAAGAATGAAAGCTGTAATGAACGAGCTGGAGAAATCTCCCGATGTGATTTTATTCATCGATGAGATCCATACTATTGTAGGTGCTGGTGGCGCCTCTGGTTCCCTTGATGCATCTAACATGTTTAAGCCAGCTTTAGCTCGTGGAGAGATCCAGTGCATTGGTGCTACTACATTAGATGAGTACCGTCAGTATATCGAGAAAGACGGAGCGTTAGATCGCCGTTTCCAAAAGGTAATGGTAGAGCCTGCTACTCCTGATGAAACCATCGAAATTCTGAACAGGATTAAGGAGAAATACGAAGAACACCATGCGGTTACTTATACTCCTGAAGCAATCAATGCTTGCGTAAGTTTAACATCTCGTTATATCACAGATCGTTTCTTACCGGATAAAGCTATCGATGCTTTAGATGAAGCAGGTTCTCGCGTTCACTTAACCAATATCCATGTTCCTCAAGAGATCATAGACATTGAACAAAAGATCGAGGAGATCAAAGTTGAAAAGAACAAAGTAGTTCGCAGTCAGAAATACGAAGAAGCAGCTAAGCTTCGCGATACTGAAAAGAACTTACTTGAAGAACTTGACAAAGCTAAAGCTGCCTGGGAAGCTGAAACGAAAACAAAACGTTACACGGTAACTGAAGACAATGTTGCTGAAGTAGTGGCGATGATGACAGGTATTCCTGTTCAACGCGTTGGTCAGACAGACAGCCAGAAATTACTGGCCATGCCTGAACTAATGGCTGGTAAGATTATTGGTCAGGACGAAGCGATCAAAAAGCTTACTAAAGCGATTCAACGTACTCGTGCCGGATTGAAAGATCCTAAAAAGCCGATCGGCTCATTTATCTTCTTAGGTCCTACCGGAGTTGGTAAAACTGAATTGGCTAAAGAATTAGCACGTTTCATGTTCGATAGTGAGGATGCTTTGATCCAGATTGACATGAGCGAGTACATGGAGAAATTTGCAGTATCTCGCTTAGTTGGTGCGCCTCCGGGATACGTAGGTTACGAAGAAGGGGGGCAGTTGACTGAAAAAGTTCGTCGTAAGCCATACTCAGTAGTTCTTTTAGACGAGATCGAGAAAGCTCACCCGGATGTTTTCAATATCTTATTACAAGTATTGGATGAAGGTCAGTTGACAGATAGCTTAGGAAGAAAAGTTGACTTCCGTAATACTATCGTGATCATGACTTCAAACATCGGTGCCCGTCAGTTGAAAGATTTTGGTCAGGGTGTTGGTTTCACTACGAATGCCAAAGCTTTACAAGCTGATACTCACTCGAGAGGAGTTATTGAAAATGCGTTGAAACGCGCTTTTGCTCCTGAGTTCTTAAACCGTATTGATGATGTGATCGTGTTTAACTCTCTTACCAGAGAAGACATCTTCAAAATTATCGATATCGAACTTAAAGCTTTATTCTCAAGAGTTCACGATCTTGGATACAATATTGAACTTACTGAGAAAGCGAAAGATTTCATTGCAGACAGAGGATATGACTCTAACTTTGGTGCAAGACCACTGAAACGTGCTATTCAGAAGTATCTTGAAGATCCTATTGCAGAAGAGATCCTTAAAGGAGAACTTGTTGCAGGCGACGTAATGGAAGTAGATTACGTAGTTGAAACAGAAGAGATCAAGATCCATGTGAAGCATGCAGATATTCAAAGTAGTGAAGAGGAGAAGTAATTCTCTGTTTACTACCTGAAAGAAAAGCCCGGCCGTAATAAGCCGGGCTTTTTGTTTTTACGTATTTCTGAAATGAGCATAAAAATGAAAAATCAATCGCTGACTCATTTACCTAAAACTACTATCTTTACTCGTTTTATGAGTTTTTAGAAAAGGATGAGCGACGAAACTTTAGACAATATTGATAACGACGAGAAATTACACAACGTTACTTCGATCAACGGCCTGTATGAGAACTGGTTCCTTGATTATGCGTCGTATGTAATTCTTGACCGGGCTGTTCCGCACATTAATGATGGTTTAAAACCAGTGCAGCGACGAATCCTCCATTCTCTTGAGGAGATGGATGATGGGAGGTTCAACAAAGCCGCTAATGTCATTGGTAACACCATGAAGTATCACCCGCATGGAGATGCGTCCATTGGTGATGCCATGGTTCAGATCGGACAAAAGAATTTGCTGATCGATACCCAGGGTAACTGGGGTGATCCCATGACCGGCGATTCCGCGGCGGCTCCCCGTTATATAGAAGCCAGATTATCTAAGTTTGCCAAAGAAGTTGTCTTTAATCCGGATACAACAGAATGGCAATCCAGCTACGATGGTCGAAACAGGGAACCTGTAACTCTTCCAGTAAAATTCCCTTTATTGTTAGCACAGGGTGCAGAGGGTATTGCGGTAGGTTTAGCAACTAAAATTCTTCCTCATAACTTCGTAGAGCTTATCGATGCCTGTGTTGAGGTGTTAAAAGGGAATAGACCAAATCTTCTTCCTGATTTCCCCACCGGAGGAATGGCTGATTGTTCAAATTACAATGAAGGGCAACGTGGGGGGAAAGTAAGGGTAAGGGCCCGGATTGAAGAAAGGGATAAGAAAACCCTTGCAATTACCGAAATTCCGTTTACCACCACTACCGGAAGTTTGATCGATAGTGTCATATCTGCGAATGATAAGGGCAAGATTAAAATTAAAAAGATTGAGGATAATACAGCGGCCAATGTAGAGATCATTATCCATCTGGCTCCCGGAATTTCTCCGGATGTTACCATTGATGCTCTGTATGCTTTTACAGATTGCGAAGTTTCAATCTCTCCGAACACCTGTGTTATCCATGAAGATAAGCCACACTTCTTAAGTGTAAATGATATCCTGATCTCCAATGCAGAGCATACTAAAAGTCTTCTAAAACAGGAACTGGAGATACGTTTAAATGAATTAAAGGAGAAGATCTTTTTTAGTTCATTATTGAAAATCTTTATTCAGGAGGGGATGTATAAACATCCCGACTATGAGAATTCTGGGAACTTTGAAGTGGTGGTTCAGGTTCTTAATAAACTGTTTGAGCCATTTTTTCCTCAGTTTTACCGCGAGATTCTTCCTGAAGACTACAAGAAGCTCATCGATAAGCCAATGAGCAGTATCACCCGCTTCGATGTTAAAAAGGCGGATGAACAAATGAAAGCCTTGTCTGATGAGATCAAGGAGGTTACTCATAACTTAAAGCACCTTACCGATTATGCGATTGCGTGGTTTGAAAGAATAAAAGCGAAGTACGGAGAAGGGCGGGAGCGAAAAACGGAGCTTAGGACTTTTGAGAAGGTTGAAGCTGCCCAGGTTGCCCTCGCTAATGTTAAGATCTATGTAAACAGAACTGACGGGTTTATCGGAACAAGTCTGAAGAAAGATGAATTCGTGTGTGATTGTTCTGATATAGATGAAATAATTGTATTCCGCGAAGATGGGCGCTTTATTGTAACTAAAGTTCAGGAGAAAATTTTTGTAGGTAAGGATATTATTCACGTAGGTGTGTTCAAAAAAGGTGATGAACGCACAGTGTATAATATGATCTATAAGGATGGAGAAAGTGGCGTATCCTATATTAAACGTTTTAATGTACTTGGAATAACCAGAGACAAGGAGTACGATCTGACCAAGGGGACTAAAGGCACGAGGGTGTTGTATTTCACTGCTAACCCTAACGGTGAAGCTGAAATAGTGACGGTTCAACTTAAACCTCATTCCAAACTTCGCAAGTTGCAAATGGACATGAGCTTTGCCGACGTTGCAATAAAAGGAAGAGGTTCTATTGGTAACACGGCAACCAAGTTTCCAATTAAGAAAGTGCTTCTAAAGGCTAAAGGGGTTTCTACTCTCGCTGGAAGAAAGATTTGGTACGACGAAATACTTAAGCGTCTGAATGTAGATGGTCGAGGGAAATTCCTTGGAGAATTCGACGGTGCAGATAAGATCCTCACTGTTATCGGTAATGGAACTTACGAGCTTACTTCGTTTGACTTGACCAATCATTTCGATGATAAGATGATTTTGATCGAGAAATATGATCCTGAAAAAGTTTATACGGTAATACACCTGGATGGTAAGTCAAAGAATTACTACGTGAAACGTTTCATATTTGAGGATATAGCGATAGGCAAAATAGTAAGTATTATCAACGAAGAGCCTGGTTCAAAGCTGGTCCTTATTTCAGGCGCAACACAACCTATTGTTCAGGTAACTCAATCGAAAGGAAAAGGGCAAAGTTCCGAAGCTGTTGAAATTAATCTCTCCGATGTGATCGATGTAAAAGGTATGCGAGCTCAGGGAAACCGGCTTTCACCGCAGGACATCAAGTCAATAGAACTTGTAGCAGAGCATGACGATCCGGAGGACGTACCAGACCCTGTTCCAGAAACTCCGCTGGAAGAAATAGTTGAAGCAGAAAAGCAGGATGAAGAAGCAGAAAGGGAAATTGTGACTTCAGATGACGAGGATGCTGAACTTGCAGCTAAAGCAACCGGGACAGAAACAGAAGAGTCTCCTAAGAAAAATATCTCTTTAGAAATAACAAATCCTGAAGATATAGACATGGATAAAGGGCAGTTAGGTTTGTTCTAAAAGAAAAAGGTTCAGAAGACAATTCTGAACCTTTTTCTTTTACTGAAACTCTGGTTTAAGTTTATCCTTAAACTGTTTGATGAACTTATCAAGCTTGGGCTGAATAACGAATGCGCAATAGGATTGGCCACTATTGAGATTGAAGTAATTCTGATGATATCCTTCTGCCTTATAAAAATCGCTCACTGGAACTACCTCTGTGACAATCGCACGATCATAAACTAACTCTTTGGTTAGATTATCGATCATCTCATTTGCCTGGTCCCTTTGCTCGGTGGTGTGATAGAATATAGCAGAACGATACTGTGTGCCAATATCATTTCCCTGACGATTTAAGGTAGTAGGATCATGAGTTTTAAAGAATACCAAAAGTAACTCCTCGAAGGAGATTTCTGCAGGATTATAATCTACCTGAATTACCTCTGCGTGTCCTGTATCTCCATTACATACGTCCTTATATGTTGGATTTTCAAGTGTACCTCCCATATATCCAGACTCTACTCTTGAAACGCCTTTTAGTTTTTGAAATACCGCCTCAGTGCACCAAAAGCACCCAGCGCCGAATGTTGCTGTTTCTAATGCCATCTCATTTATTTTAAATAATCTACGAACTTTTGATTTCGTCAGATCTTGTAAGTTACATACAAATAAAAAGGGCAGAATGTTATTTCTGCCCTTAGTAATGTCATTTTTCTATGGTTATTGATATTGAATATAGAGTGGAACTGGTTTTAATTTCATTAACTCTTCTGGGGTCATCATTCTATTGGGTGCCTTTTTCAAGTCATTTTTATAAAATAACTTGAATCCTGTGAATTGGACTGGCTCTTTAAATATATGATTTCTATAGGTTCCTAACTTTAATTCAGGCTCGCCCCATCCATCCATGTGAACTACAAACTGTACTTCCGGATGTAGCTTAATGTTTTTGTAATTGGTCACCATCCCCTGGGTGAAGCGGTGTAAAACGAAAACTTTAGGTGGCAGCTTATTTTCTCTCACAATGCGGGCAAGATAATCTGTTGCATAATTTATTTCTTCTGCATCGTATGTTCCAATTTTTCTGCCGGGAGGAACTCCCTTTTTGCGCATCGCAAATTCTGGGTCGATACCTAAATGAACATGCGACATCTTTAAATATTTCTCAAATCTTGGAAGCTCTTTCTGAATAGTGCTAAGTCCAATCTGAATATCTAAAAAGAGAATAGCATTCTCCATTTTAGCTATGGCCAATGCCGAATCGATCTGCTTCTCTGGCATACGATTAACGTAAGCTCCGTCTTTACCTGCAGTACCACTGGCAACAGTTGCGATATAATGGATTCCTTTTTGTACAGGAGTTTTAGGATCTACGCGTTCCCAGTGTTTAACTTCAGCATTAAGCCTTCTCCACATTTCCTTGGGCGCGTACTCTCCTAAAGCACCCATTTTCTTTGAGTGCATATTGCCATAGTAAACAACTATTCGTTTAAATGGAAGAATAGCACCTGGAAGAGGGTAAGGTTGATTCTTTACCGGCCATTTGCCAGTAGTATCTCCATTAGCATTTTCTCTTAACTTCTGATTGTATTTGCCGGTATCTACTGCAGCTGTAGTAGTTGCTGCCGAGTCTGCTGAAGCTGAGCTGTCTTTTACACTAGCTGCATTGCCTGACCCTTTTGAATTGCCGCCCGCTTTGGTCGTACTATCTGTGCAGCTTACAGTAGCTAAACCAACTGCTAAACCTAAAAATAATATATACTTGTTTGTCATTGTCAGATGTTTTTTGATGCAAAATAGCCGATGTTAGTATGCATCACAAATAAAAGATTTCAACGTTGTACCGAATTTGTTAACATCCTTAGATGTCGAATTTTCTCACTTTACCAAAAACACCTAAAGGAAGTTTACTGCCTGCAGTGGCCTGAAGAAACAACTCTCCGATCTCTAAGTTTTGTGGATCTTTAATTGTGTTCTTTAGCAAATTTTCTACGATAACAGATGAAAAACCGAGAGAGTAGGTGTTAAGAATAAGGAAGTGCTCCTTTTCATCAAGTAACTGAGTTACTTCTTTCATCATTTCCAGAATGTGGTCTTCCAATTTCCATTTCTCCCCATTGGGGCCATGGCCATACGCAGGAGGGTCCAGAATGATGCCATTATACTTCTTGCCTCGTTTTAACTCGCGCTTAACAAACTTCAAGGCATCTTCAACTACCCATCTGATATCCTTAAGTCCTGAAAGTTCTTGATTTTCGTTGGCCCAGGTTACAACCTGTTTTATTGAATCAACGTGAGTAGTATCAGCTCCCGCTGCCCTTGCAACTACAGATGCACCTCCTGTGTAGGCAAATAGATTTAGAACTTTCGGCTCCGGATTTTTAAATCTCGTGACGGAATCTGAAATATAATCCCAATTTACTGCTTGTTCAGGAAAGAGTCCTACATGCTTAAATGATGTAAGCCCCAGTCGAAGTTTAATAGCAATATTATTGTTTTCATAAGAAATATGCCATCTATCCGGACTCTTCGGGTTTTTCTTAACCCACTCACCAGAGGTTGCACTACGTCCTTTAAATTTTATATGATGTTGTTTTTGCCATTCCGACTCCGGTAGCTGTTTATCCCACACTGCCTGGGGTTCAGGACGAATCAAAATTAAGTTACCAAAGCGTTCAAGCTTCTCGAAATTACCGCAATCAATCAGTTCGTAATCTTTCCAGTGCTGCGGGGTAAGGAGTTGAATCATTTATATTATTGATGTACAGATTTTCTGTTGTTTGAGGCAAAGGTAGAGAAAAAGAGTTGGAAACCTTGATTACTATAACTTCTCCTTAGCGGCTTGCATAAAGCGGCTGGCAAACACGAAGTCGTTCAACTCCTTGCTCTCCGACCGGGCAATGTCCTTATTGGAACCTTCCCATTCTTTCTTACCGTTGTAAAGAAAAATAATATTATCCCCTATTCCCATAACCGAGTTCATGTCGTGGGTAACAACCACAGTAGTGATCTTATACTCTTCTGTAATCTCATTAATCAGCTCGTCAATAACGATAGAGGTTTTTGGGTCGAGTCCTGAGTTCGGTTCGTCAACAAACAGGTACCGCGGCTGCATTGAAATTGCACGTGCAATCCCCACACGTTTTTTCATTCCCCCGGAAAGCTCGGCAGGAAAAAGTTTGTTCTTTCCTGTAAGGTTTACACGTTCAAGGCAAAAATTAACCCTGTCTAACTTCTCTTTTCTTTTTTGATTAGTGAACATGTTGAGTGGGAACATAACGTTTTCTTCAACTGTCATAGAGTCAAATAGAGCAGAGCTTTGAAATAGCATTCCAATTTCCTTCCGGATCTCTATACGTTCTTCAAAATTCATTCTCGTAAAATCCCGGCCATCATAGATCACTGAACCTTCATCTGGCTCATGGAGTCCTACCATGCACTTCAACAAAGTGGTCTTTCCTGACCCAGAACCTCCGATAATGAGGTTGTTCATACCTTCTTTGAATTCTGATGATATTCCTTTCAAAACATAATTTTCTCCGAAAGTCTTATGGATGTTCTTAATCTCAATCATAATAAAAGTTGGGCTACAACATAATCAGCAAACAGAATCATGATACAGCTAACTACAACAGCTCTGGTACTTGAGATGCCAACTTCCAAAGCTCCGCCAGAGGTGTAAAAGCCCTGATAAGCTGAAACAGAGGTAATGATAAATGCAAAGATCACTGCTTTAACCATCGAAACTGTTATAGTAAACCCTCTGAATCCATCGGTAGCTCCTAAAATAAATTCATTTTGAGTAACAGCTCCTGATAAAGTTCCAGCAATGTAACCTCCCCAAATACTTAGTCCGATAGAAATAATAACCAATAGAGGGATGGTAATTATAGCTGCTATCATCTTTGGAAGGATAAGGTAACCTGGAGAATTAATTCCCATTATTTCTAAAGCATCGATCTGCTCAGTAACACGCATTGTTCCAATTTGAGAAGCTACACTTGACCCAACCTTACCTGCAAGAACAATAGCCGAGATAGTCGGACTAAGCTCAAGGATAGAAGAGTCACGCACGATCATACCAATAATTGATTTTGGAATGAAATCACTCACCAGCTGGTAGGCAGTCTGAACCGTTGTTACCATTCCAAGGAATACGGAGATAATCGAGATGATCCAAACGGAGCCGACACCAATAGACACCATTTCCTTGAAGATCTCTTTGCGATAAATGTTCCACTTTTCAGGTCTCCTGAAAGCTGCTTTTAATAGTAGAATATATTTCCCTAGAGGATAAAAGATCATATCTTTTTTGCGGCTAAAAATAAGTTTTTTTAACGTTACAGTTTAAATCGAAATATCATATGAACGCTATAATAACCGGAGCAACCAAAGGAATGGGCAGAGCTATAGCTTTTAAACTAGCTGAAGCAGGATATAATATCATCTTTTGTGCTCGTAACAAACAGGAAATTGACACTTTGTGTAATGATCTTATGGCTTTAAACCCTTCTGTTTCAGTTCAAGGGCTTGTCTCAGATTGCTCTGATTCCTTACAGGTCGAGCGTTTTTCCGGTTTTGTACAACAACACTTTGCTACCGTTGATGTTTTAATTAATAATGTTGGGGTATTTATTCCAGCATCTGTACTTGATGAAGAAGAGGGTAATTTCCAGAAGCAACTGCAGATCAATTACCTGACTGCTTATCATTTGTGCCGGGTTTTCGGACGCAAAATGCGTGATAATAGAAAAGGACACATCATTAATATTTGCTCTGTAGCTGCTATTACCCCGGTTGTAGCAGCTGGATCCTACTCTGTAACAAAAGCTGCGCTTTTAAGTCTAACCAAAGTATTAAGGCAAGAATTAATGGCTCACAGGGTAAAAGTTACAGCAATTCATCCCGGTTCAACTTTAACAAGCTCTTGGGAGGGTACAACTATTCCTCCAGAACGTTTTATAGCTGCTGCTGATGTTGCTGATGCTGTTCTTTGTTGTTTAAAGATGAGTGTTGGTGCTAATCCTGATGAGTTGTTGATAACGCCTTCTGAAGGGAATATTTAACATGGAAAAGAAATTAGAAAGAGATGAATCAAACAAAATGCTTGCAGGGGTTGCTGCAGGTCTCGCGGATTATTTAAACGTAGAAGTTACCTGGATTAGGGTGCTCTTTATCTGTCTGACGATTTTTGGATTTTCTGGCGTGTGGATCTATATTATCCTATGGATTGCCGTGCCGGCAAAGGTCTTTACTCAGGTTCCTATTCATGGAAATGAAGCAGATTATAGAATTTATGAGGAGAACATTCCCAAGTCAAACTACTTCGGACAGGCAAATCCTAACAAAAAGGAACGGGATAATAGTATAAGGTATATTACTGGAATGATCTTGATTGCCCTAGGTTCTTATTTTCTGTTAGATGAATTTTTTATTCTTCCTGATTGGATCTCCATTGAGAAACTTTGGCCCCTGGTCTTTGTTGCTATCGGGCTTGTGATTCTGGCTAAGCCATCTAAAAACAAAGAAATACCTAAAAAGGAAACACCCTTTGAAGATAATGAGAAAAGTTCACCGGGCGAGGAGCCTATAAGATAAAAGTATGAAAACGGAAAGAGTAATTTGGGGATTGATTTTCTTATTTATCGGCGGCGTACTGCTGCTGGATAATTTTGGTACAATAGACTTCCACTGGGGCGTCCTTTGGCGGTTCTGGCCACTCGTTTTGATTATCCTTGGCGTAAATATGTTATTTCCAAGTGATGACTCTAACAAAGGAGGAATGATTTCAGTAGTTATTACCATCGCAGCTCTTGTATTTATTGGAGTACAAGGGACAAAACCGGATCGGGATAATGACTCTGGATTTTATTGGGACCATAAAAGGTCTGATGATAATGATGAGGAGAATGCAGAGGAAGAGGATGCGCAGGGAAATACTTTTTCGGAGTCAATATCTGCTACCACGAAGTATGCGGTGTTAAATATCGAAGGTGGGGCAACAAAGTACGAATTGAAAGATACAACCGGAGAGCTTTTTGTTGCAGAAGTTAAAAGAAGAGGAACGAACTTTTCTTTGCTTAAAACTTCTTCAGACAGCACAGATAACCTTTCTTTCAGCATGTCTGGAAAGCATAAGCTTGAGGGTAGGTCAGGAGCAGGCAAAGCTGAGCTCAAATTAAATACAAAACCAATTTGGGACCTGAATTTAGAAATAGGAGCTGGGAAAATAGACTTTGATCTTAGTCCCTTCAAAATAAAAAGTATTAAACTGCAGGGAGGAGCTGCAGCTTTTGATATGAAGCTTGGTGCTCCTCAACAGATTACAACCATAGATACTGATACTGGTGTTTCGAAACTCACTATATCTATTCCGGAGGGCGCTTCTTGCGAGATCCATTCAGATACTGGTTTGTCTTCAAATGAATTCGACGGATTTGAAAAACGAGAAGACGGCACTTATGTAACGCCTGCCTATGATCCTGCAAAACCTCATTTCGTAATAAATATAAGCGGAGGACTATCTAAGGCAAGGGTGGAAAGGTATTAGAGTTAAATTATTATAACGCAATGAGCCGTGTCTGCATAGTAGGCACGGCTTTTTATTTAATCTAAACCCGTCTCTGGCGCAAGCAACTCCCAAACCATTTACGTAATTTTGCGTGATTAATAATTATGACTTCTGATATAAATTCTGCGCTTAAGGGCAAGTACTGTAACTCACTTACTCAATATTCACGTTATGTTACCCGGGAAGTAAACATAGGTGATATTCCCATGGGAGGCAATAATCCTATACGTATTCAAAGTATGACGACTACAAATACAATGGATACTATTGCAACTGTAGAGCAGACTATTAGAATGGTAGATGCAGGATGTGAGTATGTACGGATAACAGCGCCCAGCATTAAGGAAGCGCAGAACCTTGCAGATATCAAAAAGGAGCTTCGGGCGAGAGGGTATAATGTTCCTCTCGTAGCAGATATTCATTTCACCCCTAATGCAGCGGAGGTAGCAGCCCGTATTGTAGAAAAAGTGCGTATCAACCCGGGTAATTATGCTGATAAGAAGCGTTTTGATCAGCTGGACTACACTCAGGCAGAGTATCAAGCGGAACTGGAGCGTATTTATACAAAATTTGCACCCTTAGTGAAAGTGTGTAAGGAGTATGGTACTGCTATGCGTATCGGAACAAATCATGGCTCTTTGTCAGACCGGATCATGAGTTATTATGGTGACACACCAAGAGGAATGGTTGAGTCAGCTATGGAATTCATTAGGATGTGTGAGACCTTGAACTACTATAACCTGGTGATCTCAATGAAGTCCAGTAATCCTCAAGTGATGGTCCAGGCATACAGGTTGCTCGTGGAGACCATGCAGAATGAAGGAATGAACTATCCTTTGCACTTGGGTGTAACAGAAGCGGGTGACGGAGAAGATGGTCGTATAAAATCTGCTGTAGGAATTGGAACGTTGCTGGAAGACGGATTAGGAGATACCATCCGTGTTTCTTTAACTGAAGAACCTGAAGCGGAAGCGCCTGTAGCAATTGCTCTCGCCAAAAGATATGAGCGCAGGCGCTTAAGCAGCGATCCCTTGGATCCTAAGGAAATAATTTCCGATCTTCCAATAGGTTTTTCTCCTTACGACTATAAAAAAAGAGATACTGTAGAATTAAATACATTTATCGGAGGACATCAAGTTCCCCGTGTAGTGGTAGACCTCTCTGCAAAAAATCTGAAAGACCCAAATATTCTTACGGATACAGGCTACAATTACTCCCCACTACTGGATAAGTATAACATGGGTGAGCAGTCTGTTGATTTTGTTTATCTCGCAGATCAGCTACCATCGTTTTCTATGCCGGGTAATTTAAAGCAACTGTATAATTATAGTACCTGGAGAGAGCTTCTGAACAAAAAGAATTGCCATCCTTTATTCTCATTACAGGAATATATTACAGCAACTGAGAAAGATTCATCTTTGAATCTGGTTACAATTACAAATTCTGATCTGGAGAAAGAGGAGCTTTTTAAGGTTCAAGTAGACCAAACACTTGTGTTCGTGCTTGAAACAATGGAAGTCCATGGTATGGCGGATCAGCGACAGTTTTTCTTTTCCTTATCTAAAGCAGGAATTAAAGTTCCTGTCATCATAAAGAGGAGCTACAGCAAAGAGTTATTGGATACTGCTGTTACGCCTGCTACTAACCTGCAATTATATGCCTCTACAGACGCTGGTGCTCTATTAGTAGATGGGTTTGGAGATGGGATTTGGTTAGATGCTCCTGAAATTGATACTAAAACCGTTGTAAGCACATCTTTCGGAATCCTTCAGGCTACAAGGTCCAGAATCTCTAAAACAGAATATATTTCTTGTCCCAGTTGTGGCAGAACGCTTTTTGATCTTCAAGAGACGACACAAATGATCCGGAGTCGCACAAGTCATTTGAAAGGCCTCAAAATTGGAATAATGGGTTGCATTGTTAACGGGCCAGGGGAGATGGCTGACGCTGATTACGGCTACGTTGGTGCCGGACCAGGAAAGATTACGCTTTATAGGGGAAAAGAAGTTGTGAAGAAGAACGTAAACACGGAGAGCGCGCTTGACGAATTAATTGAGATTATCAGGACAGATGGCAATTGGGTTGAGCCAGCTTGATAGTTTTAGACTGATACCACTGGGAGCGAGGTAATGCGCGAAAAATTCGAGTTGCCTGAGTAACTGATGCTATTTATTTTAACTATCCACCTAAACCAAGTTTCACACCTGCTGTTGTGCTATAGATTAAATTTTGAACTATAGATGGCGAATGAGCAGACAGGTAGCAACAACAACGAAGAAATTGAACGAGTATGGTGGAAGGAAGCAGTTGTATATCAGATATATCCCCGAAGCTTTAAAGATAGCAATGGTGATGGTATAGGAGATTTGAGGGGAATTATTTCTAAACTCGATTATATTGAAAGCCTGGGTGTAGATGTTGTATGGCTTAACCCAATATTCTCTTCCCCAAATGATGACAATGGTTACGATATTAGTGACTACCAGGGTATAATGAATGAGTTTGGTACTATGGCCGACTTTGATGAGCTACTTAAGGGCCTGCATTCAAGAGGCATTAAGCTGATCCTCGATCTGGTAGTAAATCACAGTAGCGATGAGCATAGATGGTTTAGGGAATCTAGGAGCAGCCGCGACAACCCTTATCGTAATTTCTATCACTGGTGGCCAGCTGAAAAAGGCAAACCTGCAAATCGGTTCAGTTTTTTTGATGTAAATAACGATGCCTGGAAGTATGACGACAGGACGAATTCCTATTACCTTCACTATTTCTCCCAAAAACAGCCAGATTTGAACTGGGAAAACCCACACTTGCGAAATGAGATATATCGCATGATGAGGTTTTGGTTGGATAAAGGTATTGATGGATTTCGTATGGATGTAATTCCCTTTATTTCAAAAGATACCTCCTACCCACCTATTCCCGAGCAATATCATAATGATTATGCACGGTATTATTCTGAAGGCCCTTTCTTACATAAATATTTGAAAGAGATGAATAGAGAAGTCCTATGCAGGTATGATATAATGACAATTGCTGAGGGTATAGGAGTAAATAATGAGACTGCTTTGAACTTCGTAGATCCTGAGAGAAGGGAGCTTAACATGCTTTATCATTTCGATACTCTTGGTATAGGTTTGTTGCCGTTCGAGTTCAAAGCTCCTGATCCAAATGGATACAACCTTATAGACCTGAAAGATGTATTTACAAGATGGGATTATACTTACGCTGAGAAGGGATGGGGTACTGTTTATCTTGCTAACCATGATAATCCAAGGATGCTAACCCGTTGGGGAAACGACTCTGAGGAGTTTAGAGAAGTATCATCTAAACTGCTTACGACCTTCTTATTGACCATGAGAGGGACTCCTTATTACTATATGGGAGATGAAATTGGGATGAGCAACATTAAGTTTGATAGCATTGAGGATTATCAGGATATCGAAACAAGGAATATGTACCTGCACATCCATAGGACGGGAGGAGATACAAACCGATTTATTGAGAATCAAAAGATAACAGCCCGTGATAATAGTAGAACTCCATTCCAATGGGACAATACTGACAATGCTGGCTTTACCCAGAATGGTACTACCTGGCTGAAGGTTAATAAGAACTATAATAAGGTAAATGCGAGCTCACAGGAAAAAGACCCTGGATCTATCTTAAATTATTTCAGGAAGTTAATTAAGTATCGAAAGAGTGATTTGACATTGATCTATGGAACTTACACTTTAATTGATAGGGAAAATCCCAATGTTTATGCTTACAAACGTCAACTGGATGATGAGGTGCTTCTGGTGGTATTAAACTTCAAGCCTCATGAATCTACAGTCTCGCTCCCTGATATTGACTTAAGTTCCGCAAAACTAATTATATCCAATTATGAGGACATGAAGGGCAGGTACGATAAGCTTCGACCCTATGAAGCTCTGATCTATGCTTTGTAAGTTAATAATATTTGCCTGACAAAAATAAATAAAGCATAGTGTAGAACTTACACTAAGTTTTTTTATTTTTATCGAAATTTTCTGATATGATTTTAATTGCAGATGGTGGCTCGACCAAAACTCATTGGAGTTTAATAAGCAAGGATCTTAATACCAAGGATTTCTACTCGGAAGGTTATAATCCTTATTTCGTTGACGAAGAATACATCGTGTCTTCTTTGCAAAGTGTACTGCCCGAAGATCTGTTACCTGAAAATGTAGAGAAGATCTATTTCTACGGGGCAGGAGTACATAACAAAGAGAAGGCTTCAGTTCTCGAAAGAGCTTTTGGCCGCATTTTTACCAAAGCAAGTACTTTTATTGAGCATGATCTTTTGGCAGCATGCCGTGCCCTATTAAATCAAGATGCTGGTTTCGCTGCGATTCTTGGAACAGGAACTAACACCGCTGTTTATGATGGTAATGATATTTCTTACCATATCGATTCTGCAGCTTATATTCTTGGTGATGAAGGTAGTGGCTGTTATATAGGTAAGAAGTTTCTTACTGATTTGGTAAGGGGAACTTTGCCTCAGGAGATAAAAGATAGTTTTAGTCAGACGTATAATTATACAATTGACGAGATTTTGGATAGAATTTATACCAAACCTCTTGTTAGCCGTTTTTGTGCTAGCTTTTGTGAGTTCATTGCTAAGCACATCGAAAACCCACATATTCATAGGTTGGTAGAAAGTTCTTTTGATGACTTCTTTAAAAATCTAGTTACTCTTTATCCGGATTATCAGAAATACGAGTTCAACTCAGTCGGTTCAGTTGGTTACTACTTTAAAGAAATCCTGGCATCAGTAGCGGAGAAATATGGCATGAAGACAGGCCAAATATTGAAATCTCCAATCGACGGTTTGATAGTATATCACAAACAACTCATTCTTGCAAACAGCGAAGTTGTTTCTTAAATAAACATCCTGCAAGGCGGAATAGAATTAAGCCTTGCAGGATGTTAAAAAAGCTTTAGCTCTTCTGGCTTTTTCAATAGATATTCTTCCAGCGGTTGCCATTTCTTCCCGTCATGTTTAAGCAGGGTGAAACGATCAATGGTAAAGCTTCGCTTTAGTTTCCTATTCTTAAATTCCGCCCAGAGTTCAATGAATATTTCAGGACTTACATCTCGATAGGCAATAGTTATATGCGGGTGAAAAGTTGAATTGCTTTTCACTTCCTCCGGATCTATATTATTTTTAAGATAAACAGCAGATATATCTTTTTGTAGGTTATTCAAAAGAGGCTCCTTCACACAATTGACAAACAATGTCTTGTTATTAAAGCTATCGTAATTCTGCAGTTCCTGCTTAAATGGGTTATGCAGAAGCGAGACTGGTTTTAGCATTTGTATAAGGTGCTTTTCCTGGGCTGAAGGAATTTTTAGAGGTTTGTACAATGTTATATGAACGGGAGGTTTTAGCGCAGCATGTATATTGTATTTGCTGGAGATCTCCTTTCTGATATCGTCTATTTCCTCTGATAGGGGAGCTGGCGGTAGAATGGCTGTCAAATATAATGTCATACACTAAAGATAATTAAATTGCTAATATCGTTAGTATTTTGAATGGTTTTTCTGGCTTTTAATTTAACCTTCAATAGTATGTGACAGCTTCTACCCGGAGCTGTCAAAGGTAACTTTCGCATAAAAAGTCGTAGTTTTGCCAGGATGAATAAAAATAAAGCTGTTTTCTTAGACCGTGATGGTGTCCTCAATAAAGAGCTCGGTGACTATGTATGTAACTTTGATGACTTTCACATCCTTGAGCACAACTTTGCTCCACTTAAGGAGTTGCAAGATAGAGGATATTTGTTAATTGTTGTGACAAATCAGGGCGGCGTAGCAAAAGGTTGGTATACTGAGGAGACTTTAGGTAAGATGCACCAGCATTTGAGAGATACATACGCTTCTAATGGTGTTCATATTACCGAGGTATATTACTGCCGTCATCATCCAAATTATAATGGAAAATGCATGTGTCGTAAGCCAGGATCTTTGTTGCTAGAAAAGGCAATTGCAAGGTACAATGTAGATAAGAAGCAAGCGTATTTTATAGGGGATAGGGAAAGGGATGTAATCGCTGGGGAAGCTGCTGGTATTACTGGTATTTTGATAGATTCTGATCAGCCAATTTCTGAGATATTGCACCTTATAGCCTAAGTTGTAAGGTAAATAAAAAGGTTCCGTTAGCTTAGCTGGCGGAACCTTTTTGTAAAAAACAACTTCTTATTCTTCTATAAAACCTGGTTTCGGATCTTCTGGCTGAACAGTCATATGTCTTGTTCTCAAAACTGAATTCTTCCTGCTATATCCGAAATAAATAATAAATCCTATTACCAGCCATCCTATCAACCTGAGCCAATTTGTCCATCCCAATCCAAAGATCATCGCACCGCACACTACTACTCCTAAAATCGGAATAAATGGTACAAGTGGCGTTTTAAACTGCCTGGGTAGGTCGGGATCAGTTCTTCTCAAAACAATCACAGCTACGCAAACTAGCATGAAAGCAAACAAAGTTCCGATACTGGTCATGTCTCCTACAATGTCTCCAGGAACAAAGGCCGCAAATAAACCTACCAGGATAAGTATAAACAGGTTAGCTTTATAAGGTGTCTGATATTTTGGATGGAGGTCACTAAATACTTTAGGAAGCAAACCATCCCGGCTCATTGAATAGAACACCCGGGACTGGCCAAGTAACATAACAAGGATAACCGACGAAAATCCTGCAAGGATAGCAACAGTCACTAGTTGTGCCAGCCAGTTATATCCAGTCATATACTTATTTATTACGAAAGCTACTGAAGCTTCTTTACCAGTAGTGCGAAAATCTTCAGTTGTAGCTACTCCAGTTAAAACGTGTGCGAAAAGTATATATAGAATCGTACAGACTACCAGTGAGCCTAAAATACCTATCGGCATATCCTTTTTAGGATTTTTAGCCTCTTGAGCGGCGGTACTTACAGCATCAAAGCCGATGAAGGCGAAAAATACCACTCCTGCAGCTCCTAGTATTCCCATTATTCCTCCAAAATTATGAGAAATACCTTGGTGATCGGTGTAAGTGGAGGGTTCAGGGATGTAAACGGCATGATTGGCAGGATTAATAAATCCCCAGCCGATTATAATGATCAGAATAACAATAGAAACTTTTGCAATTACTATAAGACCGTTAACAAATGCAGACTCCTGTGTGCCCTTTATAAGCAATAAGGTTAGTGCTGTAACTATTAGTAAAGCTGGAATATTGATCATTCCGTGAACTCCGTCTAATGATTTTTCAAACGGTGAATGACTCAGTTCATATGGAATTGGGGGAACATGTAGAACATTAACGAGCAAATTATTAAGATATTCGCTCCAAGCTATACCCACTGTAGCTGCTCCTACCGCATACTCCAGAATTAAATCCCATCCAATTACCCACGCAACTAATTCTCCCATTGTCGCATAGCTATACGTATAGGCACTACCGGCAATTGGAATAGAAGAAGATAATTCAGCGTAACAAAGGCCTGCAAGGGCACAACCTAAAGCGGCAACAATGAAACCAATAGTAACTGAAGGGCCTGCATTCTGGGCGGCAGCAGCAGCAGTCCGCACAAAAAGTCCTGCACCTATAATTGCTCCTATCCCCAACGCTACAAGTGAGCCTGCTGTTAAGGTTCTTTTCAACCCTTTACCATGGTCTGAAACATCCTCTAACAAATCCGATAAAGGTTTTTTTATAAATAAGCTCATATTTTCATCTCTAATAGTTACTGTTGGTCAAACGTAAAGATTTTAAGAGCAAAAAGAAAGGGGTTAGGTAATAGAATCCTATCCTTTTGCACTTTTTTCTAGTTATTATAGTTTGATTTTCTTTTGTACCGTCTTAATGGCTATTTCCGCCTTGGATTCTTGTTTGAATTTAGCTTTTGACAGATCTGAGTTGTCGACCTGGGCTATATGGGGAGCAATGATTAAGGAAACGATAGACATGAGTTTAATCAGTATATTCATAGAAGGTCCAGAAGTATCCTTGAACGGATCTCCCACAGTATCTCCAGTTACAGAAGCTTTATGAGGCTCTGACTTTTTATAATGCGTTTCTCCATCGATTTCCACTCCTTTTTCAAAAGATTTCTTCGCATTGTCCCATGCACCGCCGGCATTGGATTGGAACATGCCCATCAAAACTCCTGAAACTGTAACTCCGGCTAACAATCCGCCTAAAACCTCTGGTCCGAAAGCGAAGCCAATAATGATTGGCACTATCAGAGCTATTGCACCCGGGAGCATCATTTCACGAAGCGAAGCTTTAGTGGAAATTTCAACACAACGTTCGTATTCCGGCTTGGCTTTGTACTCCATAATGCCTGGGATGTCACGAAACTGACGGCGAACCTCTTGGACCATGTCCATTGCTGCCCTTCCCACTGCAGAGATTGCGAGGGAAGAAAAGATATAGGGGATCATTCCCCCTACAAATAATCCTGCCAGCACATTTGCCTTGTAAATATCAATACTGTTAATTCCGGCTACTCCAACAAAAGCAGCGAAGAGGGCTAGTGAGGTTAAAGCTGCAGAGGCGATTGCAAAGCCCTTTCCTGTAGCTGCGGTAGTGTTTCCTACAGCATCAAGATTGTCTGTACGATGTCGGACGTCTTCCGGAAGCTGACTCATTTCGGCAATACCACCAGCATTATCAGCAATAGGACCGAATGCGTCTATAGCTAATTGCATAGCTGTTGTTGCCATCATTCCCGCTGCTGCTATGGCTACACCGTATAACCCAGCAAAATAGTATGAACCGTAGATCCCTGAAGCTAATACCAGGATAGGAAGTAGCGTAGATTCCATTCCTACGGCTAATCCCCCTATGATATTAGTTGCATGTCCTGTAGACGATTGATTTACGATCGAAATCACAGGTCTTTTTCCCATTGCCGTATAATATTCGGTAATCAAACTCATTAATGCTCCTACAATCAAACCTACTATGATTGCCAAAAAAGCATCGGTATTGCTAAACTTATAACCTCGGATTTCCATAGTTTCAGGCAGCATCCAGGTAACAGCAAAATAGGAAGCAATTGCAGTTAGGATTATGGAAGACCAGTTGCCCATGTTCAAAGCGTTCTGAACATTATCACTTTCGTTCTTTATCTTCACGAATGAAGTTGAGATAATTGAAAAAATCAAACCTAAGCCCGCAATTAACATGGGTAGCAGTACAGGAGCGATACCTCCAAACTTATCTTCAGACACTATCTCCCGGCCCAATACCATCGTCGCAAGAATGGTTGCAACATAAGATCCAAAAAGATCAGCACCCATTCCGGCTACATCTCCAACATTATCTCCTACGTTATCCGCAATCGTTGCAGGATTTCTGACATCATCTTCTGGGATTCCCGCTTCAACTTTTCCTACCAGGTCTGCACCAACGTCTGCTGCTTTTGTATAGATCCCGCCGCCTACCCGGGCAAAAAGTGCGATTGATTCTGCTCCTAATGAAAATCCCGCCAGTACTTCAAGCGCTTTTTCCATTTCTTCGCCATTCACGCTCGCTCCTTCGCTTACCACATAAAGCTGGTAAAAGACGATAAACAAGGTTCCAAGACCCAGAACAGCTAATCCTGCAACTCCTAATCCCATTACGCTTCCGCCTGTAAATGATACTTTTAGAGCTTGAGCCAGGCTTGTTCTTGCTGCCTGTGTGGTTCTGACATTAGCCTTAGTAGCTATATTCATTCCAATATAGCCGGCAAAAGCAGAAGTGAATGCTCCGATCAGGAAAGAAACAGCTATTATCGGACTGGAAGTTTCGACTAAGGTGCCGGAATAGGCTAAAAGGATAGCTGCAATAACGGCAAAGTAAGACAAGATTTTCCATTCTGCTTTAAGAAAGGCCATTGCTCCATCAGCAATGTATCCAGACAGGGTCCTCATATTTTCATCTCCCGGATCTTGTTTACTGACCCAAGCTGATTTAGAGAGCATGACAAAGATACCGACAAGGCCAAGGATGGGGATTAGATAGATAATATTACTGTACAAGAAATCCATAGAACGTCTTTGTTTTGTTTAGAAAGTGGTTAGTTAAAATCAAATATAAAAGGCTCAAGAACTAATACAAATATTTAGGCTTAAACAAAAGGCTTTATTTCTTACGAAACTTGGTTTTTCCGATATTGACATAGTAAGCGGAGTATTTTTAGATATATTAGTGAAATTTCTTTTTAACTATTCATGGGAGAACTTCAGGAAAATGTAACAATGAAACGTGAACTCGGTTTGCTTGACGCTACATTATTAGTAGCTGGAAGCATGATCGGTTCGGGTATCTTTATCGTTAGTGCAGATATAACAAGAAATGTTGGTTCGGCTGGCTGGCTTATTGCAATTTGGTTGATCACTGGCTTCATGACTTTAACGGCTGCTTTGAGCTATGGAGAATTAAGTGGTATGTTTCCAAAGGCTGGAGGGCAGTACGTCTATCTAAAGGAGGCATATAATCCCCTGGTCGGCTTTCTTTATGGATGGAGTTTTTTTACAGTTATCCAAACTGGAACTATCGCGGCAGTAGGGGTAGCTTTTTCTAAGTTCACTGCTTATCTCATTCCAGCGGTAAGTGAAGATAATGTTCTTGCCGACTTTGGTTATTTCAAAGTTTCGGCAGCTCAGCTCCTTTCAATTGTTATTATTACTTTTCTTACTTACACAAATACCAAAGGAGTTAAAACAGGTAAATGGATACAAACGACTTTTACTCTGGCTAAATTGCTTAGTCTTTTTGGCTTAATAGCTTTTGGTTTTATTGCCTATAAAGCGGAGATCTGGAATGCTAACTGTGAAAACGCCTGGGATATTCATAAGCTTAATAAAGATTCATCTATTGAAAATTATACTTTAGTTGCTGCTCTTGGCGCTGTCGCTGCTGCCATGGTTGGTTCTATTTTTAGTAGTGATGCCTGGAATAACGTAACGTTTATAGCTGGCGAGGTAGTTAATCCAAAGCGCAATATCGGCTTAAGTCTTTTCCTGGGAACGTTCATTGTTACAGTAATCTATGTACTTGCGAACGTGATTTATGTTTCGGTGCTCCCACTTCATGATATTGCAACTGCTGAAAAGGATAGAGTAGCTGTAGCTGCTTCATCAGTTATTTTCGGCGGAATAGGAACTAAGATCATCGCTATCATGATAATGGTCTCAACCTTTGGCTGTAATAATGGCCTGATCTTGTCAGGAGCACGAGTGTATTATACCATGGCGAAAGATGGCTTATTCTTTAAGAGAACTGCCGAACTTAATAAAAACGCAGTACCTGAATTCGCATTATGGGTTCAGTGTATCGTTGCTTGTATATTAAGCTTAAGCGGTAAATATGGTGACCTGCTGGATATGGTCTCATTTGTTGTCGTTATTTTTTACATCCTTACTATCCTTGGGGTTTACATATTAAGAAAATCACGACCAGAAGCAGAGCGTCCTTACAAGGCATTTGGATATCCGGTTTTGCCAGCTTTGTACATCATAATGGGCTTAGCTTTCTGTATTTTGTTAATAAAGTTCAAACCCGAGTATACATGGCCAGGCTTAGGTATCGTTTTAATTGGTCTGCCGATTTACTACTTCTGGAGGAAAGACTTAGATAAAAATGGAGCATAAAGAAACCGGCATTTGCCGGTTTTTTTATATTAAAGGTCATTTCCTAACTAGTTATGCGTGCTCTACCTTATCTTTTAATTTTCCTGATTTTTTTAACGATCTCACGGTAAAATACGCAATAACTAATAGGATCAGGATCCCGGCAACGATCTTGTTTCTAAGCTCTGTATCTGTACTGATAACATCTGGATAGTTGACTAGGAGAAGCAGTACAATTCCGGTAAGCCAGACGAACTGCGTGTTATATTCTTTGGATATCCAGCGTCTACCATGGAAATCCATGCTGGCGAAAGTTTGTGAAATACCTTTCAGACTAATACCCCAACGACTAACACGGCTGCAATAGGAATCAAATTGAGAACCGAATTTGTTTCTCAAGAAGTTTTCTTCAGCCAATACAATTGCCTGATAAATAAATAAAAATAGGGGCATCAAAATTCCCATGAATATGAGGGAGTTTGATAAAATACCGACTCCTAAGAGCATCAAGATATTTCCTACATATAAGGGATTACGGCAATGGTTAAAGATACCCTCCGTTACCAGATTTTCTGCATAAACCTTTTTGTCTTTACCTCCCCGGACAATGTAAGCAAGTCCGATAGTAAGACCTCTTATCAATTGACCAAGTACAGTTACAATTAGCCCTATGGTTATTGGCCAGATGTAGTAATTACTGCCGAAATTGTTCTCAGTAAATATTTTGGGAGAAGGAAGGAATAGGGCGAGGTAGAGGAAAATAAAAAGAAAATTCCTGTATTTGAAGAAGAAGTTACCTATGCTAATCATTGTTAATTTTTAACAGCAATAATGCCTGTGAAATTATACCATTTGAAAAATACCTCACAATGTGCGAAGCCAGCATCGCGCAGCATTAAAGTATTCTCGCTGGATTTATAAGGGATCAACACATTTTCCAATGCTTCTCTCTTCTGCGAAATTTCCATTTCACTATAATTGTTGCGACGCTTCATGTCGTAATAATACTTTATAAAGTTTCTGTTGAATAAACTTTCTTCAGCAAGGATTTTCTCTACCAGAATAAGTACTCCACCAGGAACTAGTCCATCAAATACCTTTTTAAGAACTTTCTCCCGGCAAATAGGACGAATAAATTGAAGAGTAAGGCATAAAACCGCAACAGAAGCGTTTTCAACTTTAAAGTCTTCATGCATATTGGCTGCTACAAGATCGTAAGGTCTTGTAAATCCAGCTTCTTTTAGCTTCTGATCACACTTGTTCAGCATGTCCTGAGATTCGTCAATTCCCACAAAACGAATATTGTCAGGGACCATGGTATTCATACCAATCATAGTAGTTCCGGTAGAACAGCCAAGGTCATAAACGTTTGTACCTTCTAAAGCATGATCAGCTGATAACTCAGCAATCATTCGCTGCATTTCCCCGTAATAAGGAACTGAACGGCTTACCATGTCGTCAAAGACGCCAGCTACTTTCGAGCCGAATTTAAAGTCGGAAACTTTTTTTATTTCCTCTTTGAAGAACTCGTCTTTGGATAATTTAGGATTAGTTTCTGTTTCCCCAGTCATCATAAGTTTTGTTTAGAGAGATGTTTTAACAAATATCTCAAGGAATTGTGTTATTTCTTTAACAAAAAACCTAAAACTTTGTTAGGGCCCTTTCGTATCATATGGCTATTTTTGCGTCCAATTTGAAATTATAAGTAAATGAAAAGTGTTAAAGTGGGACTTGTGCAAACCTCATGCACAGCTGACAAACAAGAAAACCTTGAGAAAGCCATCTCTAAAGTTAGAGAGATAGCAGCTAAAGGGGCTCAGATCGTTTGTTTACAGGAACTTTTTACATCATTGTACTTCTGTGATGTAGAAGATTATGATAATTTCAACTTAGCGGAAGCCATCCCAGGCCCTTCTACAGATGCCTTAAGTGCCGTTGCAAAGGAGCTGGGAGTAGTTATAATTGCTTCCCTTTTTGAGAAACGTGCAGAAGGTCTCTATCATAACACGACGGCTGTTCTGGATGCAGACGGTTCTTACTTAGGCAAGTACAGAAAGATGCATATACCTGATGATCCTGGATATTATGAGAAGTTTTACTTTACACCTGGTGATTTAGGTTATAAAGTTTTCAAAACAAGGTTTGCAACCATAGGAGTGCTTATATGTTGGGATCAATGGTATCCTGAAGCCGCTCGTATTACATCATTAATGGGAGCGGAGATCTTATTTTATCCAACTGCCATTGGATGGGCATCCTCTCAAGAGGTGGATACTAATACCGAACAATATAATGCTTGGCAAACCATACAACGGAGCCATGCAGTTGCTAATGGAGTACATGTTGTAAGTGTGAACAGAATAGGGGATGAAGGTCCAATGAAGTTCTGGGGAGGTTCTTTTGTCGCAAATCCTTTCGGAACTGTTCTTTATCAAGCCTCTCACACCGAAGAGGAGTTGATAGTTCAGGAGCTAGATCTTGCAAAATCTGATCGTTACCGTACTCATTGGCCTTTCCTACGCGACAGAAGAATTGATTCCTATGCGCCAATCACCAAGCGATATATAGACGAGGATTAATTTTTCAAAGAATTACAATTGATGATAAGTGCTCAAACTTCCGGATTTCCGGACTTTACTGCTGTACAGAAGCCAAAAGATCTTGGATACTATTTTCCGGCAGAATTTGCTCAACACGAAGCAACCTGGCTAAGTTGGCCTCATAAGGAAGCAAGCTGGCCTGGAAAGCTTGATAGTATATATGCAAATTATAGTCAGTTTATAAAAATTCTTACTCAAAGTGAAATTGTAAGAATTAATGTTGCTGACGAAGCTCTAAAGAGTTCAGCTATCACACATCTTCAAATTGCAGGTGTTGATCTCAGCAAAGTGGAATTTTATTTCCATCCAACAAATGACGCCTGGTGTCGGGACCACGGTCCGGCATTCTTGATAAATCCAAACGCAGATATTAAGAAGGTAATTGTTGACTGGGGATATAATGCCTGGGGTGGAAAATATCCTCCATTCGATCTTGATGATGTTATCCCAACTTTAATTGGTAAACATTTCAATTTACCTGTTTTTAATCCTGGTATTGTAATGGAAGGTGGGTCCGTGGAGTTCAATGGTAAAGGAACTGTTTTAACCTCAACATGTTGTTTATTAAACCAAAATCGTAATCCTCATCTCAATCAAGGTCAGATTGAAAAATACTTGTCAGATTATTATGGTATCGATCAGGTGCTTTGGGTGGAGGAAGGTATAGTTGGAGATGATACAGACGGTCATATCGATGATACTATTCGCTTCGTTAATGAAGATACGGTTCTCTCAGTTGTTGAAACAAATGTGAACGATGACAACTATGAGCTTCTTCAACAGAATGCCAAGGCCTTGAGCTCCATGCGTTTGTTGAATGGTAAGCAATTAAACGTAATTGAACTTCCAATGCCAGAAGAGGTTGTTTATGACGAAATGCGTTTGCCAGCTTCTTATGCAAATTTCTACATTAGCAATGCACATGTAGTTGTACCAACTTATCGTTCAAAATTTGATGATCAGGCATTAGATATCATTAGCAGCTGTTTCCCAGAGAGACAAGTGGTAGGGATTGATTCAACAGATATTATCTGGGGGCTAGGAAGCTTCCATTGTTTAAGTCAGCAGGAACCCAAAGTTTAAGAGATAAACTAGTAATAATGAAAGGGAGGTGTGAGACCTCCCTTTTTTATGAATGTAAATTTGGTCTCGAATTTGTATGAAGGTTCTCTAACCTAATAATATCCTTTCTTTCTGGTATTTCTTAGAAAGGTTTTTGTTTTAAGTAATAAAACACCTTCATCCTTCTTTATTTCTGCTTGAGAATGATTTTATTTCGGCTTTAGATTACTTCTGCAACTACGAAGGTACTGCCACCAACAAAAACAAGGTCATTTTTCTCTGCTCGTTGTTTTGCTGTAGCTAAAGCATCTTTTACCGATGAAAAAACTTCTCCTTTTAAATTAAGCTTAGAGGCTTCAGAGGCTAGTTCGTCTGCCGGTTTAGCTCGCGGAAGTTCCGGTGCACAGAAATAGTAGATAGCGTCTTTAGGCAACAGAGACAGTACTGTTGAACTATCTTTATCCTTCACCATTCCGATTACCATGTGAAGGTTGGTAAAAGAAATAGTATTAATGTTCTTCAGAACCTCCCTAATTCCGTCTTCATTATGACCTGTATCACAAATTATTAAAGGGTCTCTTCCAATGGTCTGCCATCGTCCTTGCAAGCCCGTTATTTCTTGCACAGTTTTCAAAGCTTGCTTAATATGCTCGGTTCGGATTTCTAATCCTTGAGTTCTTAGTATGGAGACACTGCTTAAAACTCCTTTTATATTCTTTAATTGATAGGTACCAGTTAAATCTAATTCTATTTGTAAGTGCTCAAGCTTTCCAGGCAAGGAAATTGCTTCAATTTTTTTAATTCTTGCATCTGATTCCAATTCTGTAATAGCCCATTCATCTGAGCCAAAATGCAGTTCCGAATCTGTATCTTTCGCTTTGTTTAGAAAGACCTCCTCTATTTCTTCCTGCCGTTCACTTATTACTACCGGAACTGTTGATTTGATAATACCTGCTTTTTCTGAAGCGATTTCCTTCAAAGTATCTCCGAGAATATTCATGTGATCGTAACCAATATTGGTGATTACGGAGAGAATTGGTGTAATTACATTTGTAGAATCTAAACGTCCACCCAAACCTGTTTCTATTACCGCTATGTCTACCCGCTGAGATGCAAAATAATCAAATGCCATCGCTACCGTAACTTCAAAAAAAGAGGGCTCGATAGCCTCAATAGACCCTTGTTGGGAAGTAACAAATTTCACAACATCCTCCTCTGGGATCATTTCTCCGTTAATACGGATCCTTTCCCTGAAGTCCCTGAGGTGAGGAGATGTATAAAGTCCAGTCTTATACCCTGCTACCTCGAGGATGGCGGCCAGCATATGAGAAACTGAGCCTTTCCCATTTGTTCCTGCAATGTGAATCGTCTTAAATTTTTTATATGGATTTCCCAGCACTTTACAAAGTGCTAGAGTGTTGGTAAGATCTTTCTTTATTGCAGATGCGCCTATTTTAGTAAACATTGGCAATCTGGAATAAAGGTAATCGATCGTATCAGTATATGTCATCAAGGATGAAAAAGACTAATCTACTTTGAAGTTAAAAATAACGGTACCTATTTGGACATCTGGAGCCGATTCAAGACGGTTAAGGCTGGCACCTCTTACTGCTTGTTCACATTTAGCCCAAAGATCTTTATCAGATATTGTTGTCCCACGTACTCCTCCACGAGCAAAAACTACCGTACCATTTTTGTCCACTCGAATTTCTACTGCAACCTTTCCCGAACTTTGTCCATCGTCAGATATCCGAGGAACGCTTACAAATTTTCTTCCAACTAATGATAATTGTGTATTGCCAAAACCCGAACCACCTTTGCCATAATTACTTGCCATCGGATCTCCGTCTACATCTCCTTTGTTGCCTGGAGTGCCATCATTTCCATCGCCCCCGCCATTTCCGTCATTCCTTTTACCTTTATACAAGGCATTAGGATTAACACTTGGTTTTGATTCTTTCGCTGGCGTAGAGGCGGTAGGAGTAGAGCTTGTTGTTTTTTTAGCAGTGGCTACAACAGGGGCATCTTCGATATCCTGGGTAACTACAGTTTTGTCGGTCGCTTCGGTTGTTGGCGTACTTTCTGTAGGCTCTGAAGTTACAATTTTATCGGGTGCTGTATTATTTGCGTTTGGAGCAACAGAAGGTTCTTCAACACTCATAAGGTCGTCTCCCATTCCTGTTTCCGACGTACCGTAATTTACAACAATGCCACCTGTACCCACTTCCTCTATCGGAAGATTTGTTCCAAATGTAATCAGATAACTGATCACTAAAAATAGGATCATTGCGCCCCCGGAGAAGAGGAGCGCTTTTGGATAATTATTTTCTTCACGGTACTGCATAACGCTCTATTTCGGTTCTGTTGCCAGTACAAGTTTAATTCCCATTTTGTTCGCAATGTCCATAATTGCTACTACATCTTGTATTGCTACTGTTCTATCAACAGAAAGAACAATTGTAAGCTCTTTAGCTTGTTGCAGATAAGAAGCGAGTTTCGGCTGGATCTCTTCCAGCTTTACAGGCTGCTTATCAAGGAAGTATTCTAAGTTCTGATTTATTGCTATACTAACGGTTTTTTTAGAAACTGATTGTCCCGAAGCAGACTTTGGCAGCATTAGTTTTATTACGTTAGGATTTGTTACAGTTGAAGCAATAAGAAAAAACAGCATCAGGAAAAACATGATGTCATTCATTGCCGAAGTATGAACTTCTGCATGAGGACGATTTCTTCTTCTTAAGTTCATTGTTGCTATTTAAGCTGTTTGTTCACCTGCCAGACCTTTTATTATTCAGATTCAAGATCTGGCAAATTCCATAAATTAATTTGTTAAAACTGAGACTTATTCATGTTTTATCTACCTGGTTGTTCCAGCAGATCAATAAATTCAACAGCATCAGTCTCTAGCTTCAAAATTACCTTGTCAACCATAATGTTTAGCACATGATAGCCAACATAAGCTAATATACCAATCATTAAACCAGCAGCGGAAGTGATCATCTTTTGATATAGACCATCAGCGATAAGCCCCATACTGATATTATCAGTCTGTGCAATATTATAAAAGATACGGATCACACCAGCGATAGTACCTACGAAGCCGAGCATTGGAGCAATACCAGCAACAATACCCAGAATACTTACATTCTTTTCCAGTTTAGATACTTCAAGTTTTCCAATGTTTTCAATAGCCCCCTCGATGTCTTTTATTGGTCTCCCTATTCGTAAAAGACCTTTTTGTAGCATCCTGCCTAAGGGAGAATTACTGTTGCGACAAATAGCGGTAGCTGAATCAAGATTGCCAGAAAGAATATGCTGTTTAACCTGAACTAACAAATTGGCTTCATCTTTAGCCGCTTTCCTTATAGTGAGATAGCGCTCTATAAAGATCACTAAGGCAAGGAACAAAAGGATTCCAAGAGGAATCATTACCCATCCACCCTTTACTAATAGATCAATAAAACGTAGGTCTTGCGTTGTCTGTACTGCTTGCGTTGCCCTGGCAACGGTATCTGGTAAAACAGTATCTTGTAGTAGAATCATGTGTGTTTATTTGTTTTTAACGGTAAAAACCCAGGCATCCTGACCTATTTTAGTCTCACGAAGACGGCGTCTCTCTTTTTGTGCGGATTCTTCGTTCGCGAAAGTACCTGTGCTTATTTTAAATTTCGGTTTTCTAATATCGTTTACAACTTTGGCATCAATCCCTTTCTTTCTCAATTGAGAGATGTAGTCCTCTGCTTCTGATTGTTTATTAAATGCCGCCACAATTACTTCAAACTTTATAGCAGAAGATGGCGAAGGTGGAAGGACTGCTGTCGAAGTTGAATCTTTTGTTTTCCTTAAAGGGGTAGTTTTAGTAGTGATAACCACGGTGTCTCTTGGTTTTTCTACTGTTATACCCTTTTCTTGATTTAGCTGCGTCATGCTATTTTCGAATAAGCTATCGGCAGCGGCCTCAGAGTTTACAAGTTCTTTATTTGATGCAGTTTGTGCAGAGTCCAATTTCCTCTGAGGCGGATTAGTAGTTTTTGTAACAGGAACAATTACAGTGTTCTGATCTTTTTGCCGGAAGAATTTAGGGTATAGGAAATAACCAGCCACAAGGGCAGCGCCCAGAGCAAGAAAAGTAATTACAATAAGAATTGCAGACTTATTCGATTTTTCCTGAGGCTCTTTGCTCTCTTTATGCACAGCCTGAGGAGGAGCATCTTGTACAGTTGGTGCGGGGGACTTAATTCGAATCGCAGAAAAGTCAGGTTCGTTCGAATTATTGATCTTTTTAGCTTTTCGTTCTATTTCCATTACCGGGATCAATCCGTAGCTGATTGAGCTATTTGCAAACTCGGCCGGCTCAAGAATATAGCTGTTATTAGATGATCGTAACTTCCCCAGAGAATCAATAGTGGCATAGCCCTTTATCTGTATGGACTGCTTTATCGAGTCTATATATTTTTCAATAAAATAACGAGCTGAAGGTTCGGAAATATTACGAACTGCACACACATACTCCACTAGAGCAAAACCAGAGTCCTGGCGTGCTGGATCAAATGCGTACTCTTCCGATGGGGGAAAAAAGATCCCTTGCTTATTGTCATGATAAGCCGAAGTTCTTTTTTTATAAAATGTACCAATTCCAGAGAGACTTACCTCATCAATCCTCTGAAGTAATTCGGCTACATAAACACCAACATCCATCTGGGTAAAATTAAACGAAAAAATAATTAGGCCAAAACTATCAGAATGAATAATTCAACCCACCAATTACATTAAATCCTAATTTTGGATAGTATAAGTATTGCTGGTATTTGTTGCCGAACAAGTTATTCACCTTTAAAAATACTCCTAGTTTATTCTTAACGAGGTATTCTGCACCGCCGCTCAGATCAAGGTAGCTTTTTACTGCAACCACTCTTGAATTTTCAATACTTGCGGGAATACCTTTTGAATAGTCATAGGTGAAGGCATCTCTGTCTCCCGTATAAACAACCTCTCCGTCAATTATAAATTTCTTTTTGAGAGATAAACGAAAGTTTGAATACAATTTTAAACCAGGCTTCAACCAAGCTTCCGCCTGATCTGTCATGTTGTATTTATTAGCCTCTATCTTACCTGTCCAGGTTAAAGTTTCAGATGCTTTTACATTTACTTCTCCTTCCAGGCCTACTACCTTTGCCTTATCGTAAGCTAGTTCAAAACGTTCAAATCCATATTTGCTATTTACATAGAGAGGCATATCCTCAATGGTTTTAAAATAAACCATCCCTTTAAAAGAGAATCCCGCTCCTGCGTTACCTTTCACCCCTCCGTATAAGTTGGACTTCTCAACGGCATTATTGATAATGCTCTTTGCCAAATATGGATTTTCGAAAGCGAAACCCCGGAGAGAAGATTTAAGAACATCTCCAGTATAACCACCAAAAATAGTAGCATACTGAGGAACTAAAGGAAGCTCTGCTGTTGCGATAGGGAAGAGGTTAGTATTTGCCTCCGTTCCGAATTCTTGTACGAAGTTTAGTCCTAATGAAAGTTTATAGTTTTTTCCCTGGAACTTGATATACGGGTTCGCTCGGAAAATATGATTACCAATATTTAAAGAATCCTTAGTGCTGGTAAAGTCGAGAGAGCTGTTAACTCCAAGGTTGAACTGTTTCCATACCCCGTTAAAGAATCCACTCAGCGCAAAACTGGTTTCTTTTGAATTGTACTTGCTGCTTAGGGTATAGGCGTCAGCCTTTACCGCATAGTCAAGAGTGCTTTCAGGGTCGTAGTTTTTCAGTAATTCCCCTTTCAGTCCTACCGTACCAAAACGCTGTTTCCTTGGATCCAGATTCTGGTCGGCCATCTCGGGGTTGACTCCATAAAAATAGGATCCTAATCTGTCGAAATTCAGCTCTCCATTGATTGTGATCTTCTCCTGAATGCTTTTACCAAACAAGGCAGCTTGCTGCCTTGAATAGTTCTGTTTGTTCAGCGATCCACTTTGGGCAAGGTGTTTTGCAAAAAAGCCTAACTGGAGCGCCTCATCAGGTCCGTTGTTTAGGTATACCTCTCCCAGCGTCGATGAATAATTTCCTATCCCAGCTTTTGCATAGTTATTCTCAAAGGGAAGAGGGGCTGCCTGCTGGAGAGGTTGTGCCTGTAACTGCGTAATGTCACTATTCAATTCCAGTCTCTTATCCAATACGAGATAACTCAAGTTTGGTTTAAACACCTTGTAGTTATTCAAATCCGGACTTCTCCTGATCTTCGCAGCATCTGCTAAAACAGGTTTGTAAGGTCTTACAACATCTATTTCTTCCGTTAGTGTTCCCTTTGCAGGCTCTGTAGAAGGTTTTTTTTCTGGCGGTGTATTTGTCGTCGGTTTTTTCTCCGTAGACGGTTTGTTTTCTTGAGTTGGTTTTGTTTGAGCATTAGCTGCAACAGTTAAAACCAGGCTGAAAAAGGTATATGATAGATATCTAAACTTCATTGTCTTATTTCTTAGAGTTTAACTGGCTAAGTTTTTCTTTAGCTGTAGGAATAATTTCATCGTTACCCTCATAGTTGTCAATTAAACTTTGAAGTGTAGCTTTTGCAGAGAATGAATCTTTTAAGGCTACGAAATTATCCGCCAAGAGCAAAAAGCCTTTTGCTACCCAGTAATCATGAGAAGGCATTTTATTGCTTAATTCATATATCGTCTTCTCTGAAGCCTTATACTCTCCATTCTGGTGCTGAACAAAAGCAACCATATATTTGGCTTCTGCTCCGGATGCAGTGGTAGTTTTAGTTGACACCTCCTGAAATTCCTTATAAGCTGTTGTGGTGTCGCCTTTTAACATGTGCGCCTTTCCTGAATAAAGAGTAGCTCTGTATTTGTCTTCTGTGGAAGCCTTATCGAAAGCTCTGATCAGCTCAACATACTTCAGAGTCTCATCGCTCATTCCCATGTTATAGTATGCTTCCATCAGATTATTAACAGCATAGCTATAGTTTGCTTTGTACTCTGAGGTTAATTCAAGTTTTTTAAGAGAAGCAACCGCTTCATTGTATTTCTTTTGTTTCAAATAAAGCTGAGAAACACTGATCAAAGCTCTCTCTGTGAACTCACTGGTCCAGTCATTCAATATCACATTGTAATCAGGGATCGCTTCATCGGGACGATTAAGCTTTACTAAGCTCTCAGCCCTGATAAACTTCGCATGTTTCTCGTGAATTGGATTCTTGAATTTATCAAAATACGCATTTATGGCTTCGTAAGCCCCTTGGTATTCACCCTTAAGAAAACGATTATTAGCCGCCTGGAATGTAATGTTATCCTGTTCTGCTGTACTTAGGTTTCCTATACTTGTTGAGTTTGCATAGTTCAGGAATTCATCAGCATTTCCTTTATCAAGGTAGATGTTCTTTATTGACTCTAACGCAATTTTAGCTTCGTCTGTAGTTGAATAATCCTGAACAACACGTTTGAAGTAGGTTAGAGCTTCCTCATCCTTATCCTGGTTGTAGTTAACTAATCCAATGGTAACAAGAGCTCTAGGGACATAGCTGCTTCTTGGATACTTCTCAACTAAATTTGTTAAATCAGTACGGGCTTTATCGTAGTCTCCTTTAACGAAATAAGTATATGCCATCTCAAAACCTGCATCATCTGCATAATTAGAGTTAGGGAATTGTTTCAATAGCGACTGATGTGTTGCGATCTTCAGATCATTTGATCCCTGCAGACCCTGGATCATGCCGCGCTGAAAAAGTGCATAGTCTTGGCCTTTACCATTCCAGGTAATGATCTTATTGTATTGCTGCATAGCCTTGTCATAGTTCTTAATTACGAAATAAGAATCTGCGAGTCGAAGGGTAGCATCATTTATGGTATTGCGATCTTTATCATCGCCAATAATAAAACGTTCGAAGTAGGTAGCCGCCTTGCTATAATTGTCATTTTGAAAAGCTGAGTAACCAAGTGCATAATTAGCGTAATTATAAACGTCAGTATTACGCGCAGCCTGCATTCCCAGGAATTTCTCAAATTGGCCGACAGATTCACCATACTTTCTTACCTCAAACATAGCTTCAGCAAGCCAGTATGTAGCTAATGCTTCAATTTCATCATCTACAGCACTATTCTGAGAACGGATGAACATTGATATCGCATTTTCGAAGGCTCTTTCGTTATAGAACTCCAGTCCTCGAAAATAGGTCACTCTCTGGTATACTCCTCTTGTTTCAGCATTCTTATTATTGATCGTCTCGAGGATGAAGACAGCATCTTTATAGTTCTTCGTTGAAAGTAAAACTTGTCCTAGTAAAGTTTTAGCCTCATTTATTCTTGTAGACTTTGGATAGGTCTTTATAAATTCCTGAACGGCATCTAAAGCAACGGAATGGAACTCCAATTCATAAGACAGTTTTGCATAATTGAATAGTCCTTCTTCTTTCAAGCGTGGATCAAAGTCGAGTTTAGATGCCCTAAAAAATGCGTTTCTTGCACTTTGTTTGTTCCCGTCTTTTATAAAAGCTTCTCCCAATGTGATCATTCCGCTTTGATAGAATACATCCGTAGTGGAAAGTTTTTCAAGTTCTTTTATTGCCTTTTTGTGATCTCCAAGCTTCAGGTAGGCATATCCCATCTGGTAATCATCCTGATTATTCTGGATAGCTCCTTTATCAAGATTTTGGAACCTTTGATAGTAGCTAATTGAGTTCTTATAATCAGCCTTTGCAAAATATGTAGCTGCCACAATTCGATACATTTCAGCTTTAAACTGCTGATCTATTGATTCGATCGCCGGAATCGTATAGCTGATTACATCATCGTAGCGCTTGTTGAGGAAATATAGTGCGGATATATAATAAGGATAACTCGCTTTGTAGGTGGTACTTCCCTGTAATCTTTCAAATTCTCTCAAGGCAGTAGTGTAGTCTGCATCCAGATAATTTAGATAAGCGAAATAGTAGATAGAGGATTCGTTATAAGGCCCTTTTTCGTCTTTTAACTTTGCAAATAAAGGCTCAGCATCTGTATACTTCTTTAAGGTAAAATAGGAATAAGCCAGTTTAAACCGATATTCTTCGCTTTCGTTCGCAGTAAGACTGTTAGCATCAATCTCTTTATACCAATCTAAAGCTTTTTCATAATTCTTTTTTTCAAAGTAGAAATTACCTAGCTGTAGGTAGGCTGATTTGGTAAGGGCACTTGTAGGGTATTCCCGGATAAATTTCAGAAACAGTGCCTCAGCATTAGTATTACCAAGTTCCAGGGCACATCGGGCAATATAGAATTGAGCACTTTCTTTAAGAACAGAAACCTGTCGGTTATCTACGGGTTGAGTAGAGGGGATAGTATGGTAATCTTCAACCCGGCTAAACTGTTCGCTTGCAGCAACGAATTTCCGTTTTTCAAAAAGCTCAACTCCGCTCTTATAGGCATTATTTAACGTATACCATTCGGTGGTCTGCGCCTTTGAGCTAAGTACTAAAGATTGAAGTAATATTATAGTAAGTGCGTATTTCTTTAGCATATCTTATTGATTGTCGCGAAGTTAACAGTAAAATAAAGCCGATTACCCACAGTAGAATTTAACACCTGTGGAAAACCCGTCAAAAATAACGTTTAAAACTGCAAAAACGGTATAAACCTTTCGAAAGAAAAGGGCGCTGAAAGTGTTTAACGCTGGCCAGCAAGGAGATATAATACCGCCATCCTGATAGCAACTCCATTTTCAACCTGTTCGAGAATGATAGATTGCTTACTGTCAGCTACATCACTTGTTATTTCTACTCCTCTGTTAATGGGGCCAGGATGCATAATCGTAATCTCCTTGTCCAGAGAGTTTAGAATTTCTTTATTAAGTCCGTATAACATAGAGTACTCCCTGAGGGATGGGAAGTATTTAATGTCTTGTCGCTCAAGCTGGATCCGAAGCATGTTAGCAACATCACACCAGTTCAAGGCATTCATTAAGTTGTATTCTACCTTTACATTCAGGGATTCAATGTATTTAGGGATTAAAGTAGTTGGTCCGCAGACCATCACCTCAGCTCCAAGTTTTTGCAGGCAAAGGATGTTGGATAAGGCAACCCTTGAATGGAGAATATCTCCAATTATTGCAACTTTCTTTCCTGCTACATCACCGTATTTTTCACGGATGGAGAAGGCGTCAAGTAGCGCTTGGGTGGGATGTTCGTGAGCTCCGTCACCTGCGTTAACAATATGTGCGTTTACTTTTTTGCTTAAGAATATTCCTGCTCCAGGGTATGGATGGCGCATAACTATCATATCCACTTTCATCGCAAGGATATTGTTAACAGTATCAATTAGTGTCTCTCCCTTACTAACAGAAGATGATGACGCTGCGAAGTTAATGGTATCAGCAGAAAGCCTTTTTTGAGCTAATTCAAATGATAATCTTGTTCTTGTTGAGTTTTCGAAGAAGACATTTGCTATTGTAACATCTCTAAGAGAAGGTACTTTTTTTATTGGCCGGTTCAATACATCTTTAAACGTGTCGGCAGTTTCAAAAATCAGTTGAATATCTTTTTCAGTTAAATCCTTTATTCCTAAAAGATGACGTGTACTAAGAGTCTGATTATCTGCCATTGCTATATGTAAATCGCTTGCCGCTTGTTTTGTTAACTATTATTTTCTGATACTAATTCTACTTTATCTTCCTTTTCAGCCTCTTTCCAGCTTACAATAACCTTTTGGGAATTTATAGTATCCACTTGTATCCCGATATAATCAGGTTCTATTGGAAGATGCCGGGAAAACCTTCTGTCTACCAAGACAAGAAGTTCCACTTTTTCAGGTCTGCCAAATGCCAGCATTGCATCCATTGCTGAGCGAATTGTTCTACCGGTCCATAGCACATCATCTACGAGAATAACTTTTTTTCCTTCAATGATGAAATCAATCTTAGTACGGTTTGGCACTAATACCTCACGTCTTCTGAAGTCATCTCTGAAAAAAGTAATATCAAGATTTCCGTTATTAATTTTGGCCTGAGGTAATATGGATTGAAGTTCTGATGCGATACGATCAGCAAGAAAAACTCCTCTTGGTTGAATTCCAAGTATTACAGAGTTCGAAAAATCGTTATGATTCTCTATAAGCTGATGGCAAAGCCGTTTGATAGTAATATGGAACTTTTGACCGTCTAAGAGGATTAAGTTTTGCATCAGTGTTGATTTGGGCAAAGGTATAAAAAAAACGTTTTCGACGACAAAAATAAAGGTTTGGAAAATAAAAAACCCCGCTCAATGAGCGGGGTTTGATTATTCTTAACGATTCAGTTTAGAATTATCCTTTTTGGTTTTTTTCAGCACCTTCCATTTGCTCTTTTAATTGAGCAAGAACGCCTAGATCACCTAAAGTTGATTTTTCAACTGATTCTTTAACTTTCTTCACTGCATTTGTAGTAGCTTTCTGATCGTTTTTCTTTTGAGCTACTTCAGCGTTTCTAGCTTCGTTTTTAGCTTCTTCCCAAATACGAGAGTGAGATACAACGATGCGTTTAGCTTCTTTGTTAAATTCAATGATCTTGAATTCAGAAGTTTCTTCAGCTTTTAATGCTTTTCCGTCTTCTTTAACAGTGTGTTTACTTGGAGCGAATCCTTCAACACCATAAGGAAGGGCAACGATAGCACCTTTGTCAGTTACTTTCAATACAGTTCCAGTGTGGATAGAATCCAAAGTGAAGATTGTTTCGAAAGTTTCCCAAGGGTTTTCTTCAAGCTGCTTGTGACCTAAGCTAAGTTTACGGTTATCAGCATCCAGTTCAAGAACAACTACATCAAGAGTTTCGCCAACTTTAGTGAATTCATTAGGATGGTTGATCTTTTTAGACCATGAAAGGTCAGAGATGTGAATTAGTCCGTCAACTCCTTCTTCGATTTCAACGAAAACTCCGAAGTTAGTCATATTTTTAACAACTGCTTTGTGCTGACTACCAACAGGATATCTTGAAGCGATATCTTGCCATGGATCAGGAGTAAGTTGTTTGATACCAAGACTCATTTTACGCTCGTCACGATCAAGAGTTAAAACTTGCGCTTCAACTTCATCACCTACTTTAAGGAAATCCTGAGGATTACGTAAGTTCTGAGACCATGACATTTCTGATACGTGAATTAAGCCTTCAACACCTGGAGTGATTTCAAGGAAAGCACCGTAATCAGCAACTGTAACAATCTTACCTTTCACTTTAGAACCAACTTCGATAGCTGTATCTAATGATTCCCAAGGATGTGGAGTAAGTTGTTTTAAACCAAGAGCGATACGTTTTTTCTCGTCATCAAAGTCAAGAACAACCACATTGATTTTTTGATCAAGTGATAGAACTTCTTTTGGATGCTCGATACGTCCCCATGAAATATCAGTGATGTGAAGTAATCCGTCAACGCCACCAAGATCGATGAATACACCGAAATCTGTAATATTTTTAACAGTTCCTTCAAGAACCTGACCTTTTTCAAGTTTCGCAACGATCTCTGTTTTTTGGTTTTCAAGATCGTCCTCGATAAGAACTTTGTGAGATACCACAACATTTTTGAATTCGTGATTGATTTTAACAACCTTGAATTCCATTGTTTTTCCTACGTATACGTCGTAGTCACGGATTGGCTTGATGTCAATTTGTGAACCAGGCAAGAAAGCCTCAACGCCCATGATATCAACAATAAGACCACCTTTTGTGCGGCTCTTAACAAAACCAGTAATGATCTTGTCTAATTCAAGAGCCTCGTTAATAAGCTCCCAAGATTTTTGAGTTTTTGCACGTTTACGTGAAAGTACTAACTGACCATTCGCATCTTCCTGAGATTCAACAAATACTTCAACCTGATCACCAACTTTAAGATCAGGAGTATCACGGAATTCAGATAATGATACCATACCATCAGATTTAAATCCGATGTTTAATACCACGTCTTTGTTGTTAATGTTAACAACTGTACCAGTGATAATTTCACCTTTGTTGATTTGATTAAAAGTTCCGGCATACATTTGCTCAAGCTTAGCACGCTCTTCGTTAGTGTAGTTTCCGAATCCTTTTTCGTCTGCATCCCAGTCAAAATCACCTGAAGGTGTTACCAGGGTTTTAGACTTAATGTCTTCAATTGACAGTGAATCAGCTTCTGACTCAATGTCTTCTCTTTGTGTTACCGCTTTGGTGTCGTCGCCTTGGAGTTCTGCTGATTTAGCAAGTAGCTCCTTTTCTGCTTCTTGTTTTTTGGCCATTAATTATTTTATCTCCTTTTTCCCAACATCAATTGGGACGACAAAGTTACGTAAATATATTTTTATAAAAAGAAATTTATCTCATTATTTTATTGATAGTTAGCAGCTTCAGCAGATATGATATAAATAAAACTATGCCTTGTGCAAGCTTGTTAAACGGTATAAGAAACATCTAAGGACATGGAAGATTTTAAAAGTAACAATGATAGGATATCACCTTCGGAGGATGATGTAAAGGCGGCTAAAGGTGATCAAAATACAAAAGTAAAACCTGTAGACGATGGGTTTAAAACGTCTAATAAGAAATACCAGAAACAAGAATGGTCTGAGCCATTGGATGAGCAGCAATTTGATGATACGAATTTAAGTGAAGGCTCTGAATAAGTTTTGTATGGATTGAAAAGTTGCGTAAGTTTTTTTTTAGAAGCTTACGCAACGTATTTCTCTATAAGTTCAACCGCTTTTTGTACGCCGTTCTCTTCTGATATTTTCTGTGCAAGTTTTTTGCATTCAGCAGTAGAAATGCTTAAAAGTTGTTCTATTCTGGTTTTGAAAAGACCGGGGGTTAGACTGTTAACAGGAACTGGTTTAACTCCAAGTCCCTTTTTATAGGCCAGATCACCCCAAAAATACTGATCGCCAACCGGATATAGGACCGGACATACGAACATTGGCTTTCCCGCCCGCAAACATTCAGCAGTAGTACCTATTCCACCGTGATGCATCACAGCTTTTACCTTTGGAAACAAGGTTTCAAACGGGGCACTGTTGATTATATGAACATTTGAAGGAATTTCCTCTTCTGTTTTCCAATCACTCCATGATGCAACGATCAGGAACCGTTCTTTGATTTCTGAAGCAGACTGCAGGATCATTGATGCTACTTCCTTTTTTATCTGCATACTCCCAAAGGAAATAAGGATAGGAGGAGTTCCGCTACTCAGATAATCCGTCAAATCGTCGGATAGATTCTGTTTCTCTGCTTCGGGGAACCAAAACCCTGTTAACTGATGCACTGAAGACCAATCACGGGGGCGCTCCAGAAAATGCTCACTTATACCGTAGAGGGATAATTCTTTATGTGGATCCTGAGGGGTGTGGTCTGTAATGCCATTCTGTTCGCAGAAGTTACTGATCGGTTTACTTAGCAACTGGTACCTCAGGTTGTTGAGCTTGAAGCTCCATTTGTATAAAAACTCGGGAATTCTAAAGCCACTAATAATTGGATTTATAAATGCAGCGGTTTCTTCTGTAGCAGGTACAACAGCAGCCTTAATGCACTTAGTTTTTAGTTTCCCGGTAAATATGTCTGATAATGTTTTTGGCCTATAGATGAAAAGGTCACTCGATTGAGCTAATTGGTAACATTCATTAAGGGATTGTTCGATAAGAGGATAAATAAGTTTGTCAAGATTTCTCTGAATAGCAAATAAATTTGCTTTCATAATTTTGCTTCCCTCATTTGAATTAAGTACTTCCTGGTAATCAACATCCACAGGGTGAAAATTTATCCCGTACCCTTCTACCAAGGATTTGAAATTTTTTGAAGTTGATAGCGTTACATCATGTCCATTAGCAGCAAGCGCTTTACCTAAAGTAGCATATGGTTGTACATCGCCTCGTGTTCCAATGGTAGATATAGATATTTTCATCCTGGTTTTGTTTTCAAAGTACATTGAAGGAAAACTGCCAATTTTTAAAACAAGGAGTTTCCCTTATGCTCTATCTTTAATAGCAAAGAAAGTGCAAAAGTTTTTGTACCCCGCTGAAATAATTATTTCAGGCAAGAGATCGAAAATCAGAAGGTGAAAATAAAGAAAGCCTGTGTTATTGTCTTGAAATGAGTACAGTAGGGTTACTGATACTCCAACATAAAGGGTTTAACTTTTTCCAGTACAAATTCCAATTGCTGTACCTCGGTAAGGTTAGTGTTATCAAGAATTATAGCGTCAGTTGCCCTTATAAGGGGGCTTTCCTTGCGTGTTGTATCCTGGTAGTCCCTATGGGCGAGATTTTCAAACACTTCCTCAAGCGTTACTTTTTCATCTTTGCCTTGTAGTTCCTTAAACCTGCGTTCTGCCCGGACTTTAGGATCTGCAGTCATAAAGATTTTTACTTTAGCATCCGGAAAAACAGTAGTGCCGATATCACGCCCGTCCATTACAACGTTTTTAGACTCACCCATTCGTTGTTGTTGTTTAACCATTTCGCGTCTGACTGCCTTAATTGCACTTACTTCACTTACTTTTTCAGATACAATCATCTGTCGAATTTCGTCAGAAACTTCGATTCCATTAAGTGTAATGTGACTTTGGTAGTCTCTTGAGTGGAAATTTAGGTGGATATCATCCAATGCATGCTCAACCAGCTCCTCATTTGTGATATCAATTTTGTTCTTTTGCAAGTAAAGGGTAACGGCGCGGTACATAGCACCAGTATCTATGTAAATAAAATGAAGTTTTTTCGCAAGTGCTTTAGCTAAAGTACTTTTACCACATGAGGAATACCCATCAATCGCGATTATTATATTATTTAACATAGTAACACAAAGGTAGGGTTTATCGGTGATTTTAAACAGCGGAGAGGCTAATTTGCAATTTAATATATGACTTTTTCAAAGGAGGATTTACTTCGGTATATAGTTTTCAAAACGTCCAGAAGTGGAGGTAAAGGAGGGCAAAACGTTAATAAGGTTTCAACTAAAGTGGAGCTCAATTTTGATTTTGAATCAGCCGCTTTTCTAAGTGAGGAGGAAAAGAGCCTCTTAAGGAGCCGGTTTGTCAACCGGCTTAACGCTGAAGGAAAAGTACAGGTGATTAGTAATGAAGAAAGGGGGCAGCTGCTTAATAAAGAAAAAGCTGTTGATAAACTCCTGGGGCTGCTAAAAACCGGACTTACAATTCAAAAAAGTAGAAAGAAGACTAAACCCAGGAAAAATGATGTTGAACGGCGGCTTCAAGAGAAACAGAAACAAGCAATAAAAAAGCTTAACAGAAGAGGGAATTTTGATTTTTAATATTAATTAAACCGGTAGTATAGACTGACGGATCCGTACTGTTGTGCAGCTAATTGCTTTTTTAGCTCTTTAGATTGAAAGATCACTGCAAAATTGAAGGTCCAGCGATTTTGCGAATACATATATCCTAGTTCTTGCGTGAATAGAAGAGGACTGGGGTTAAAGGTGGCTGGCCCCTTATTCTTGCTAAACATACCACCCTGAATTGTAGCATTATAGGCTACAATGTTTAGCATTGGTCTGGCGTAAAAAAAGGATTCTCTTTTAATCGACGAATCTTGTTTCTCTCTTGTAATACGGCTGTTATAGCTTGCAGAACTAAAAAGGGGATTTAAACTTCCTGTTCTGTATAGCACCCCCGCACCCAGGCCCGCAAAAGTGTTACCCAAATTGAGGTAAGTACTGGCCGTAAAGTCGTTCTTTCCTTTTCGTAATAATAGCTTTGAAAAGCTAAAGGAAGAATTGATCCCTGTTTCATTATTAATCTGATATTCCCAGCCATGAATGGTATAAAATCCTACAGTTTGGTGCAGTGTTTCCTGTACCTCCTTAGCATAAGATTTAGGGCCAACTGTTCCAACCTGTAACGCTCCCTGCATCACCGATTCTCCTTTTGTAAACCAGTTTAATTTTAGTCCGCCGTATAAGTAGCCCGCATATGGTCTGTCAACATCCTCAACGTTTCGTGTGTCTCCTGAATATGCGTTAAACATGTATTGGCCAACTTCAGCTTCCCATGTTTTCTTCCTTATAGCTGGTCTGCTCGTATGGCTGGCATGTTTGAAAGTTATAAATAGTCCGTTGGTGTAATAGCGATCCTGACCGATACCCAGATACGCATCATTGTCAGAGCGAAATCCGAATTCGTTATTAAACGTCTTTTCCTGCGAAAAACTTGCTATGGAATGTGCAACAACGAAAAAGACAAATAGTAAACGTTTCAACTTCCCTACAGTTAAAGAGGTTATCAGTAATTAAATTATCAGATGAATTAATCCGAATGAGAAACAAGAACGGGTGGGCATTTGAAAAATTGTTATAAGTCGGATTGGCTATCTTGTCTTTAAAAACAAAAGGGGCAGAGCCCCTTTTGTAAGTCAATACTATTCTGATACTCCATCAGGTGTGGTCAATTTTAAAGTAAGATCAATAGGATCTTTCACTTTTTCATTTAGAAGAGCAATATCAATTACTTCTTTCATTTCCGTTACATAATGGAACTGCATGTCTTTGATATAGTCTTCTTTTATTTCCAGTATGTCCTTTTGATTGGCTTTCGCAAGAATCACTTCTTTAATATTTGCTCTTTTAGCAGCAAGTATCTTTTCTTTAATACCTCCTACTGGCAATACCTTTCCTCTCAGGGTGATTTCACCTGTCATTGCAAGGTGCTTCTTCACGCGCCTTTGGGTAAAAGCAGAAGTAAGAGCAGTTAACATGGTGATGCCGGCCGAAGGTCCATCTTTAGGGGTTGCTCCTGCGGGGACGTGTACATGAACGTCCCATTTATCAAAAAGGCTAAAATCAATGTTAAATTTCTCAGAATAAGCACGAAGATAAGCCATTGCAATGGTGGCTGATTCCTTCATGACATCTCCAAGGTTACCTGTTAAGGAAAGTCTTCCTTTACCAGGGCTAATACTTGCCTCAATGAACAAGATATCCCCACCAACCTGCGTCCATGCCAGGCCTGTAACCACACCTGCAACTTCGTTGCCCTCGTACAGGTCCTTATCAAAAATAGGCGCACCCAAAAGAGATTCTACATCCGGTTTTCCAAGGGTAGAGACAAATTCATCGCCCATTGCAACTTTTGTTGCCACTCCCCGCACAACCGATCCTATTTTCTTTTCGAGTCCCCGCACACCCGATTCTCTTGTATAATCTTCAATGATCTTTTCGATCACCGGAGCTTTTAGTACAACATCCTTGCGCTTCAAGCCATGCTGTTCAAGCTGCTTAGGAAGTAAATGCTGTTTTGCTATCTCGATTTTCTCTTCGATAGTATACCCATTTACTTCTATTATTTCCATACGATCTAATAAAGCGGGTTGTATAGTGCTCAAAGAGTTTGCTGTGGCAATGAACATCACTTTTGACAGGTCATAATCCAACTCTACGTAGTGATCATAGAAGGCATTATTCTGCTCCGGATCCAATACTTCTAATAGGGCAGATGAAGGGTCTCCTCTAAAATCATTGCCTACTTTATCAATTTCATCAAGAACAAAAACCGGATTTGAAGCTCCAGCCTTTTTCAGTGACTGAATTATTCTGCCAGGCATAGCACCTATATAGGTTTTTCGATGTCCCCGCACCTCAGCTTCATCGCGAATGCCCCCTAAAGCAATTCGTACATACTTCCTGCCAAGAGCTTTTGCAATAGATTTCCCGAGGGAAGTTTTTCCAACTCCCGGAGGGCCGGCAAGACAAAGAATAGGAGCTTTCATATTATTCCTAAGCTTTAATACTGCCAGGTATTCTATTATACGTCTCTTGACCTTCTCCAGTCCGTAGTGCTCTTTGTCCAGGATTTTCTGAGCTCTTTTAAGATCAAAATTATCTTTTGTTACCTCTTCCCAGGGAAGGTCAAGGAGTAGCTCGAGATAGTTCATTTGAACAGAATAATCTGCCGCAGCAGGATTCATTCTTGCAAGTTTGTCAATTTCCTTGTTAAAATGTGTTGCAGTATCCTTACTCCAGGCTTTCTTAGAGGCTCTGGTCCTGAGGCTCTCTATTTCAAGGTCAGGCGAATTACCGCCCAGCTCTTCCTGGATAGTCTTTAACTGCTGATTCAAGAAATACTCGCGTTGTTGCTTATCCAGATCAGTTCGAACCTTAGACTGTATCTGGTTCTTAAGCTCAAGCATCTGCAGCTCTGTTGTTAAATGCTCAAGAACCATTCTTGCCCGTTCGTGAAGGTTTGCAACTTCCAGCATATTTTGCTTCACCGGTACGTCAGCATTCATGTTGGAGGATATAAAATTGATCAGGAACGAAGGACTCTCTATATTCTTTATAGCAATTGCCGCTTCGCTCGGAATATTAGGTGAAAATTGAATGATCTGCATGGCCATCTCTTTAATAGAGGCGACCATAGCTTTAAATTCCTTTCCCGCTTCCGGGCGAATCTCTTCAAATTTTTCAATGCCTGCTTTTATGTAAGGCTCGGATTGTATCTGTTCCCGCAATCTGAAACGCTGTTTTCCCTGAATAATAACAGTTGTACTTCCATCAGGCATCTGGAGCATTTTTATAATTAATGCTACTGTACCTACGGTATTAAGCTGTTCAAAAGCGGGATCTTCTATAGCAACATCTCTTTGCGAAACAACACCGATAGTCCGATCACCTTTGTAAGCATCCTTGATAAGCTTAATTGATTTATCACGACCAACAGTAATAGGTATTACTACACCTGGAAACAATACAGTATTGCGCAGAGGCAGAATTGATAATACTTCGGGCGTCTGTTCATTATTCATTTCCTCTTCGTCTTCCTGTGACATCAGTGGAAAGAATTCGGTGTCTTCGTTTATTATGGGTAATGAGTGAGCGATATCGTTAATATTCATTCAAGTCTTTTCTTAAGTCAAGATGACAGTTTGATCGTCTTTTCCGATTAAAAATTAATGAACAGACAAGGTTGCAAGGCCTATGCCAATTAGGAACATTGCTATTACTAACGATGAAATTAGAAAATTGTCTGTTAAAAAGTCAGGCAATCTATGAGTTTTTTACAAAACTGTGGTCATGCCGGAAACATTAATTTGTATTACTTTGTATTATAACATCCTTCGTTCAACGGTATAGCCAAATAATATTTCTTATACTTAATAGAAATAATATTACCTTTCTTCCGTTATCCTGAAGGATTTATTATATCGATCTAACATGAAATTTAGTACTTTATTTTTATCCGTTGCTTTATTATTCAGCGGAGTTGCCTATGGACAGCAGAAAACTGCAAGTAATAACAAATACGTTAATTTAGGTCAGAAAGCCGTGATGGATGGCAACTTTAAACAAGCCGTAACCCATTTGGAAAAGGCTTTGCCAGAAGAAGGTAATAATCCTCAAGTATTATATATGCTTGCATATTCCTATTATCACTCTGAAGAGTATGAAAAAGCAATAAGCAGTTTTGGTCAGGTTATTTCATTAAGGCCAAGCGAGGTTTCGGCTTATTATTACAGAGCAAAGGCGAGGAACTTTATTGCCGCTAAGGCAACGAGCGATTTAACCCTGGCGGAACGCGAGAAGCTTTTAAATGCAGCCATTCGTGACTATTCAAAAGCTATAGAATTAACTCCGGATGATATCAAACTTTATCAGAACCGCGCTATCGCTTACCGTGATTATGGTATATTAAAAGGCCAGAAAGTTCCGAAGGTATATGACAAAAGTGTAGCATCAAGTTCATTTAAATCATGCATAAGCGATTTACAGAAGCTCCTCGATGCTAGTCCGGGTAGGAAGGACATTCAAGAGGAAATGAAGAAAGCAAAAGTATATATGGCCAACTTAGATAACAACTAAATATTTCATATTTGCTTAAAAAAGAAAGGCTGGAGGAGTGAATCCCTTCAGCCTTTCTTTTTTTGCCATTACTTCCCGAAGACTGCGGATTCTCCTTTTTTCCATGCGTTTGTACCTAATAGTGGAGCTTTTTTAAGACATATTTTTGTCATAATATAATAAAAAGAGCCGTTCTGATACTAATTACGGGGATTTAGGAAATTGGCTTATTATTTGTAAATATTAGTTCAGATAAGTAAATCAATCTAAAACGAAAAACATACTACTATGGGAAATCTACTTTATTTGATCGCAGTTGTCCTGGTAATTATCTGGGCTGTGAGTTTCTTCGGAGGATACGCTTCAGGCGGAATTATTCATATTCTTTTAGTGATTGCAATTGTTGCAGTTCTCCTAAGAGTTATAAGAGGAGCCGTCTAGCCTCAGAAAGATATAATTTAAAAAGATCCGGTTCGCCGGATTTTTTTATGCCCTTTTATTTAGGAATACTGATGCTATGTCCAAATCTTCAGGATAAGTAATTTTCAGATTTCTAGAATCCCCCTCTACTAAGTGAACTGCTTGTCCTAGTTGTTCGACAACTGAAGCATCATCCGTAAACTCTGAATGAAAAGGTTGCTCATACGCTGCCTTAAGCAACGCAGATCTAAACACCTGAGGGGTTTGGACGATTAGAATGCTGTCTCGATCTATAGCTGCCGTCATGTTCCCTTTTTTAACTCTAAGAGAATCCCTTGAACTAATAACGGGAATTGCTGAGCCCTTTTCTTTAGCGGTATCAAAACACCTTACAATTAGTTCTTTTGTTATAATGGGTCTTACTGCATCATGAATTGCTACTAAGCCCGGTTCTGTTATCCTTTCCAATGCATTTTTTACTGAATCAAAACGCTGTTTACCTCCACTAATGATAAAATGGGGAATAACAAAGCTGTACTCCTTACACAAGTTTTCCCAATACAAATGATACGAGCTGTGTAGTACAAGGATTATTTTAACATCATTCATGGAGTTGTAGAATGCTGTAATGCTATGCATAAGGATGGGAAGTCCATTAATCGGAAGAAATTGTTTAGGAATTTCAGACTTCATCCGGCTTCCCGTGCCACCCGCCACTATGATTGCGTAATTTATCATCTATTGATATGCATTAAATTTACCCTCTCCATTAAAATAAAAAGATCCGGATTATGAGAATAACCCAGATCTTTAAGGAAGGTGAGGTAAGCAAGCAAACCTCAGCTTATAATTTTTAAATAATTAACATAGCATCACCGTAGCTAAAGAAACGGTACTTCTCTTTAACTGCTACCTCGTAAGCATTCATTACATGCTCATAACCTCCAAAAGCGCAAATCATCATTAGCAATGTAGATTCAGGCGTATGGAAATTGGTAATCATGCTGTTCGCAATACTGAAATCGTAAGGCGGGAAAATAAATTTACTTGTCCAGTCATTTGCAGATTTAAGAGATCTGTTTGCTGAAACAGCTGATTCTATGGCACGCATGGTTGTTGTTCCCACCGCACAAATACGATTTTTATTTTCAATACCTCTGTTTACAATATCAGCATCCTTCTGCTCAATAATGAATTGCTCAGAATCCATTTTATGTTTAGTTAGGTCTTCCACTTCAACAGGACGGAACGTTCCAAGGCCCACATGAAGCGTTACTTCTGCAAATTCCACTCCTTTAAGCTCAAGGCGTTTCATTAGCTCCCGACTAAAATGCAGACCAGCTGTTGGTGCTGCTACAGCTCCCTCTTTCTTCGCGAAAATAGTTTGGTAACGCTCCTTGTCTTCTGCAGTAGCTTTACGTTTGATATATTTTGGAAGTGGTGTTTCTCCAAGAATTTCGATGTTGCGACGGAATTCTTCATCAGTACCGTCAAACAGAAAACGGATAGTACGTCCACGTGAGGTAGTATTGTCTACAACTTCCGCAACTAATAGATCATCGTCTCCGAAGTATAGTTTATTTCCTACTCTAATCTTTCGCGCAGGGTCTACTAATACATCCCATAGGCGTAGCTCTTTATTTAATTCACGAAGGAGGAATACTTCGATGGTAGCACCTGTTTTTTCCTTATTACCGTACATTCGGGCTGGAAAAACTTTGGTGTTGTTAAGAATCATCACATCCTTATCATCAAAATACCCTAGTACATCTTTAAATATCTTATGCTCTATAGCACCTGTGTTTCGGTCAAGTACCATCAACCGAGCTTCATCGCGTTGCTCAGCAGGCGTATGTGCAATCAAAGAATCAGGTAAATTGAATTTGAACTGCGATAATTTCATAAAATCTTATTAATTTTTTAGGGCGCAAAGTTAGTGAATTAATTTCTATTTCATTAATTATTAATATCGTGTTTTGTTTTAGGGTATTAGCTTTTGTATCAACACTTGTTTTGACCTCCTTTTGTACTAGTTCGCAAGCACGGGGAGTAGGGTAATCTATCTAGAGGTTAGTAGTGAAGGTATCTTAGAAGCAATAGTGGATAATGTACAAACCATGTACGAGTTATGTAAGGAGGATGTAGCAAAAATATCGCTATAAGGTCGCTATAACATCGCTGTAAGGTCGCTATAAGGTTAAGAAAATTAAAGGAGTGATTTGTAGCCGAAGGAGAGGTCAATATACGAATAAACATAACAATAGAGCAACCGGAGTTACTTCTATTGTTATGTTCGTTATATCAGAAGATTTAAGAGCTATAGGCCATTTTCATCGCAGGTCAATGAAATATAGATTAATCCCCCTATCAAAATACAACCCAATCCGAATACTAATGCAAATTCCATAACAAGCTAACTTATAGTCATGATTACGTAATAATGGAACGTAAGGTTGTATATATCTGATATTTAAGTTCGATAATTTACCACTCCAGATCTTTTACATATTTAAGAATTGTTAAACCCAGTGGAGGTAATGTGAGGCTCATGGAATGAGTCCTTCCATGTTTCGGAATAGGGAAGGTTTCTATTTCTCCCTCGTTGTTCAAAATGTTACTTCCACTATATTTTAAATTATCAGAGTTGAATACCTCTCTATAATACCCTTTCTTAAAGGATCCGATACGATAGTTATGTTGTGGGACGGGAGTAAAATTCGCTACACAGATCATATGGTCATTCGTATCTTTTCCCTTCCTTACCCAACTGATCACACTGTTGCGATGATCATTGATATCGATCCATTCGAATCCCTCATGACTAAAGTTGTTTTCGAAAAAGGCAGGTTCTGTAGTATACAACTCATTCAAATCTTTAATCACGCTCTGAATTCCTCTATGGTAGGGATTGGAGTTTTCGTGCCAGTCAAGACTGAAATCATGCTGCCATTCATGTCTTTGGGCAAATTCGCCTCCCATAAAAAGGAGTTTCGCTCCTGGATGCCCGTACATGTAGCTGTAGAGGAGTCTTAAGTTGGCGAATTTCTTCCAGTCATCCCCCGGCATCTTGTTGATCATAGAATGTTTTCCGTACACCACCTCATCATGCGACAGCGGAAGTGTGAATTTCTCGGTAAATGCATAAACGAGACTGAATGTAATTTCTCCCTGATGATAGGAACGATAAATGGGGTCGGTTTGAAAATAATGCAAGGTGTCATGCATCCAACCCATCATCCATTTCATGTCGAAACCTAATCCGCCGATGGAGGTGGGATGTGTGACCCCTGGCCATGCAGTTGATTCTTCAGCTACAGTAAATACTTCTGGATGATGATCATGTACAGCAGCATTAAATTCTTTCAGAAATGAAATTGCCTCAAGATTTTCCCGTCCTCCGTAAATGTTTGGAATCCACTCTCCATCTTTTCGCGAATAGTCCAGATAGAGCATAGATGCAACTGCATCCACCCGCAAGCCATCAATATGGTACTTATCTAGCCAGAAAAGAGCATTTGATATCAAGAATGATCTAACCTCGTTACGGCCGAAATCAAAAATATTGCTTCGCCAGTCGGGGTGAAAACCTTTTCTCGGATCTGCGTATTCGTACAAATGGGTTCCGTCAAAATATGACAAGCCATGTTGATCCGTAGGGAAATGTGAAGGCACCCAATCCAGTATCACTCCAATGCCCTCTTTATGCAGCTCGTTGATGAGATACATGAAATCCTGAGGAGTTCCAAAACGACTGGAAGGAGCGAAGTAACCGGTGATCTGGTAACCCCAGGAACCGTAGAAAGGATGTTCCATTATTGGCATAAACTCTACATGTGTAAAGTTCATGTATTTACAATATTTAGGAAGCTCGGTAGCAAGTTCCAGATAGCTTAGGAATTCGCCATTCTCATTCCTTCTCCAGGAGCCCAGATGCACTTCATAAACTGAGATAGGTTTGCTTAAAGCATTTTCTGAACCACGCTTTTTAAGCCAGTCGTCATCGTCCCATACAAAATTAATATCCTTGACAACTGTAGCTGTTTTAGGTGGTGTCTCCCAGTAATAAGCGTAGGGATCGCCCTTTTCAACAGTATAGCCATTGTTAGATTCGATATAGTATTTGTACAGGTCGCCTTTCGATAAACCCGGAATGAAGGTCTCCCAAATACCTGATCCGTCTTCCCGCTTAGTCATTTGATAGTCCCCACGAGACCAATGATTGAAGCTTCCGAAAACCGACACAAGTCTGGCATTAGGAGCCCATACTGCAAAGTATACACCCTCCTGTCCATTGTGTTTTACCCTGTGATTTCCCAACTTATTGTATAGGTGGTAGTGTCTACCTGCCTTGAACAGTTCGATATCAAAATCAGAGATTAAAGTAAATTGCCCGTTTTCATCAGTAAAGCCATCAGAAAAAGGCACAGTAAATTCCTGGTTTGCAGATATAATATTGTCTTCTTCTCTAGTTGCCATAGTTGCAAGTGTGTAAGGAAAGCTTATGTTTTAGCAAGGGTTTGTTCTCCCAATATTGCTTTAATCCCCCTTATCGGGATGATGACCCATGAAGGCCTGTTATTTAACTCGTAATTCAGTTCGTAAACCGCTTTCTCCAACAGGAAAGTTTGGATCAGTATTTCCAGACTTTCCTTGTCTTTGGGAATAATCATGGTGTCTTTTACAGTCTCGAGGTATCCTTTCATAAAGAAGCCCGCCATGTAATGATACCACTGCTCGGCATACGGAATGAGTCTCTCTGCATCAGCTTCGCTGATCTTATCATCAAGAAAGAGGCCTGCATATGCGGCATAGTGAAAGGAGCGTATCATTCCAGCTACGTCTCTCAAAGCTGACCGTTTTAATCGTCTTTCACTATAAGCTTTGGCCGGCTCTCCTTCAAAATCCAATATTACGTAGTCCTTTCCTGTAAACAGTACTTGTCCGAGATGGTAATCACCATGAAGCCGTATTTTAACTACATCAATTTTCCTGCTATAAATCCGCTTGAAGGTACTCAGAATCTCTTCTCTCATTCCAAGAACTTCAAGTGCCTCATCTTTTGCCTCGCCCTGAAGTTTATTCAAGTTTCTTCGCTGATTATCGAAGGTGGCTCTCACAAGTGATTGCAGTGATGAGAAAAGTGATCGCTGATAGTGTAAGGAATACTCCTCTGGTTTAAATGCCGGATCTTCATTATTGGAAGCAAGTAACCTATGCATTTCTCCAGTCCGCCTTCCTAGTAGTTCTACTCTCTCTGCAATTGTGGCATCAAGTAGCTTTTTGATTTGTTCAGGAACCTCTTCGAAGGCCGCCGGAGCGGTGAGAGAGCCCTTCAGATCGGCCGTTGGAGCTTCCACAGTAGTGCCTGAAAGGATCTCTTCATAAAAAGCAGTTAAGCGATCTATGGTAGAGGACCAGGCATCGCCGCTATTCTCCACCATTTCCTGCATCATTCCAAGGACCATATTAGAGTTACCGATCTTCCACTCTACAGATCCTGCCAATTGGGGGATATTCTCAAAGTTGGATTCCGCCAGAAACTTATTGATTTCAAGATCAGGGTTAATAGCCGTGTCGACCTTCCTGTAAAGTTTAAGGAAGAATTTATTATCGAAAGTTATTGAGCTATTACTTTGTTCTGCTGAAAGAACTTTTGACTTGACTTTATCATGCTCTGCCACGTAGGTGTTAAGTAATTCGCTTCCTGTAAAACGAAGTTCTCCACCAGTTAATTTCACCGTACTTTGATCGCTCATATACTTGAACAGTGCTTGTTGGAAATCCTCACTAAAGGCAGAGTCGAAAAGTGCGCCTAAATGCCCGTCTATTTTTATCTGACAAATGATGGACTGAGGCGCTGTCGATGATAACTTAGTCGCTAGCTTATCTGGTGCGAAACTTACTGGTACCTGATAGGTCTCCGGTAAACCGTTTTGGTAATTTACCTCTACTATAAGAATAAGGCTGGGGTAATGTGCTGAAGGAAGTTCGGCTTTGTTTACAATTCGAACACTTTCGATACCACGCGCTTTACCTCCAAACCATCTTACCTTCAACAGGTATTCGGGGAAGATCTCGGTTTCCAGCACTCGCAGGTGATGATCATTACTGATTGCCTCCCAGGAAGATAGTTCTATTATGGGCAAATCTCTTCGCTCGGTTACTTCTAAATGTACTTTTTCAAGCTGGAACCAATGGCAGTCAAACGGACCTAGTGTAAAGAAATACGGCTTATCCTCGAGGATAGAAGGGAATTTATTTTTACTTAAGATCTCTACCGGAACATATCCTTTAAAATCTTTTAAGTCTATTTCCGCAGGCTGAGAGTACCTTGAAAGGTTTACTATTACAAGAATTGTTTCTTCCTGATACGTTCTCGTAAAGGCAAGTATCTTTGAGTTTTCTGTTGGGATAAACTTAAGATCTCCCCGACTAAAGGCTTTGTATTGCTTGCGTATATTGATCATACGCTTTGTCCACCACAGCAGCGAGTTTGTATTACCTCTTTGGATATCTACGTTAACAGATTCATAGTGATAAGCAGGATCCAATATCACTGGAAGATAAAGCTTATGAGGGTTAGCTTCTGAAAATCCTGCATTCCTATCCGCTGACCATTGCATAGGAGTTCTTACTCCATCTCTGTCTCCAAGGTAGAAGTTATCACCCATCCCTATTTCATCGCCATAATAGATGACAGGAGTACCAGGGAGCGAGAAAAGAAGATAGTTTAATAGTTCGATCTTTGCTCTGCTATTTTCCATTAGGGGTGCCAATCTATGGCGGATCCCCAGGTTAATTCTAGCTTTCGGGTCTTTAACGTAGGCCTTGTACATATAGTCCCGTTCCTCGTCGGTCACCATTTCAAGCGTTAGCTCGTCATGGTTTCGAAGAAACATGGCCCACTGGCAGGTCTCCGGGATATCAGGAGTCTGATCAAAAATATCTGTAATAGGGTATCGGTCTTCCATCTGCAAGGCCATAAACATTCTGGGCATTACAGGGAAGTGATAATTCATATGGCATTCGTCTCCATCTCCAAAATATGCTGCAGAATCCTCGGGCCACATGTTCGCTTCGGCCAGAAGCAAGGTTCCGGGAAAGTTTTCGTCTACATGTTTTCGTAACTTTTTAAGGAAAGCATGGGTTTCCGGTAGGTTTTCGCAATTGGTACCTTCCCGCTCAAAGAGATAGGGGACTGCATCCAGACGGAAACCATCGACACCAAGCTTACACCAAAAGTCTAAAACCCGGAATACTTCTTCTTGTACTAAAGGATTGTCGTAATTTAAATCCGGTTGATGGTGGAAAAATCGATGCCAATAATATTGTTGCGCCACCGGGTCCCAAGTCCAATTAGAGCCCTCAAAATCCTGAAATATAATACGGACTTCGTGAAACTGATTAGGGTCATCTGTCCACACATAATAATCGCGGTAGGGTGATCCTTTGGGCGAGCGCCTTGCCCTTTGAAACCAGGGATGCTGGTCGGAGGTATGATTTATAACAAGTTCTGTAATTACTTTGAGGTTCCTTTTATGTGCCTCCTTCAAAAAAGCCTTGAACTCTTCTATATCACCGTAGGAAGGATTGATACTGTAATAGTCGGCTATATCGTAGCCGTCATCCTTTAAAGGTGAGGGATAAAATGGGAGAAGCCAGATAGCGGTCACCCCAAGGTTTTGAAGATAGTCCAGGCGTTCCATTAATCCCTTGAAATCTCCTATTCCATCACAGTTCCCATCCCGGAAAGCCTTGATATGCAATTCGTAAATAATTGCGTCTTTATACCAGTGAAGTTTATCGTCAAGCATAGCTGAATGTCAGTTAAATTTTAAAAAATCGATTTGGAGTTCCATGGTTTTTCTTATAGCTCTGCTTCTGCCTGTTCTACTCGAAAAACATGGGCCGGCATTTCGTACGGATTTAATTCCACATAATTCCATTCGCCATACCAGGTGTATTTACTTCCACTAAGTAAATCATGAACAGTATAAGGCTGCTCATAGTTCAATCCAAGTTCCTGCAATGGTACTTTAACCATGGCTCCCTGGGTGTTATTAACGTCTAGATTAGCAGCCATTATCAATGCATTTTTAGACTTCTTATCTGTTTTTGCATAGCAGATAATACTATCATTAGATGTTGGTGCAAGGCTGATGTTCCACGTAGATTGCAGAGCAGGGTTTTGTTTCCTGATCCGATTTATTCGGCCAATAACTTCTTTGATACGGGTGTATTGGTTCCAGTCCCAGTGTTTTATTTCGTATTTTTCGTTATCGATATATTCTTCCTTGCCTGGTCGAGGAGTATTTAATCCGAATTCGTAAACAGGACCATATAAACCGTAGTTTGAGGAGAGCGTAGCGGCTAAAAGTACACGTAGGATATGGGCATTTTCTCCACCATAAGTTAACTCGGGAGGAAGGATATCAGGGGTGTTAGGCCAGAAGTTGGGGCGAAAGTAGTACCGTTGTTCTGTCTTCGTTATTTCTGTCATATATTCTTCCAATTCATATTTGGTATTTCGCCAGGTGAAGTAGGTATATGACTGGTTGAATCCCGCTTTCGCTAGTCGTTCCATTCTTCGTGGACGGGTAAATGCCTCAGCCAGAAAGATCACTTCCGGATGCCTTGTTCTAACCTCTCTAATCATCCACTCCCAAAATGGGAAGGCTTTAGTATGAGGGTTGTCTATTCGGAAGATAGTAATGCCCTGTTCTATCCAGTAATCTATAACACTTTTTAATTCATTCCAGAGATTCTCCCAATCCTCTGTTTCGAAATTAATTGGCAAGATGTCTTCATATTTTTTCGGAGGGTTTTCGGCATATTGTACTGTTCCATCCGGGCGCCATTTGAACCATGAAGGATGTTCTATTACATATGGATGGTCGGGAGCACATTGATAAGCAATATCCATTGCTATCTCTATGTCTAATTTTTTGGCTTCCTGAACCAATTCTTTGAAGTCTTGGAGAGTGCCAAGTTCGGGATGGATGTCTTTATGTCCTCCCAGTCGATTTCCTATCGCCCATGGCGATCCAGGTTCTCCAGGTTCTGTAGTTAATGAATTGTTTTTTCCTTTGCGGTTAACCTCTCCAATAGGATGTATTGGAGGGAAATAAAGGACATCAAATCCTAATTTAGCAACCCGTGGCAGTATTTCTTTCACGTCCTGAAATGTGCCGTGCCTGGAAGGCTCAGGAGATGTAGACCTTGGAAATAGCTCGTACCATGTACTGAAAGCTGCTTTTTTCCTCTCCACTTCAAAGGGATATTCCGGGCTGATAGTATCTAAAGTCTGGTCGCGATATTTCCTAACCAATTTCGATACTTCATCTCCGGAGGCAAGGGCTACCGAAGTCTGAACATCCTCATTCTTTTTGATAGTATTCGCCCACTTCGCTAAGGTTCCAGCATCTGTTTTCTCTGCGATCCTGGCTGCCTGTTCCAGCATTTCAACACCAATCAATAACTCCACCGAGATGTCTTGACCAGCCTCAAATTTTTTTCGTAAGCCGAGCTGCCAGGTTGTAAAATGATCTATCCAACCTCGTATGCGATAGCTGAAAAAACCGATTTCAGTGGCTTCAACAAGGGTTTCCCAGTGATCATTAATGACGAATTGTAGTGGAATTTCAGTCCATTTATCTTCATTAGCTTTCCTTAATTCAACTGCGGCGGCCACTTCATCGTGACCGTCGGCAAATATGCTTGCGGAAATGAGCAAATCTTCATGTATCGCTGCCTTAGCAGGATAAATACCACCTTCAACCTGTGGTGATATAGCAGTAATAATTACTCTTTTTCTACCGTTAGGATTCATTAGCAGATGTTTTAAGCAGACAATTAGTTGTCTTACATAGGTTCTAGCAGAAAACTTTTCATCAGTGTAAAAGTTTGCGAAAGTGTGAGAAAGGTGATCTGATGCTACACGACAAGTTTCGTAATAGGTGCAAGCATAGAAAATGATTTTTTTTAGAACGATTTCTGTTCTTTGGTGTTAGAGGTTGGGGTAGTTATATGAAAAGAGTGCTGGTCTGTGACGACGAACAGGATATTTTAGACATTATTGAATTTGTATTAGCCGACGCGGGTTGGGAAGTTTTTACAACAACTCACGTTAATGACATTTTAGATCAGGTTGAAAGTTCTCATCCTTCTGTGATCCTTATGGATAATTGGATCCCCGGAACAGGAGGGATTACAGCAACCAAAACAATTAAAAGTCATCCGCCCTTTAGAAGTATTCCGGTAGTGTATATCACAGCTAATAACGATATAAATCATCTTGCAAGTGAGGCGGGAGCAGATTATGCTCTTCCGAAGCCGTTTGACCTGGATCTTTTGGAGAAGGTAGTTGAAGAGGCCTATTTGAAAAGAGAAGGAGGGATGGTTCATTAGGTTGAATTCTCCCTAAAATACGACTAACTACAATTTTATATTTGCCAGTCTATTGGTGACTTGCCCTGTTGTACTAAAATTTCATTTGTTTTGGAGAAATGTCTGCATCCTAAAAAGCCCTGTGCTAAAGGGGAAGGGTGAGGGGCTTTAAGAATAAAATGTTTTTTAATATCAATGAAATTTGCCTTCGATTGGGCAAACTTCCCCCATAATAAAAAGATTAATCCCTCGCGCTTCTCTGCCAGTTTCGAAATTGCTGTATCTGTAAACTGTTCCCAACCCTTATTTTGATGTGACGCAGCTTCCCCTGCCCTTACCGTTAAGACAGCGTTTAAAAGCAACACTCCTTGATCTGCCCATTTTGTAAGATCGCCATGAATAGGAGGCTTAAATCCGTCTATGTCGGCTGCCAGTTCTTTAAAAATATTCCTTAACGATGGCGGTATGGAAACATTTTGTTGAACCGAGAATGAAAGTCCATGAGCCTGTTTGGGACCATGGTAGGGATCTTGGCCAATAATAACTACTTTAACATCAGGTACAGGAGTGTGATTAAAAGCATTAAAAATCAGGGTGCCTGGAGGGTAAATTAGTTTTCCTGAATCTTTTTCTGTCTTCAGAAAGGACCGCAGTTTAATCATATAATCCTTCTCAAATTCATCTTCCAAAAGCTCTTTCCAGGATTCTTCTATTTGAATTGCCATAATTCGCTGTTTTCTTGTTTAAGCAGTTTAATAAGCAGATATTTGCGCCACAAAATAAAGAAATATTAGAAATGCCAAATATTTTAAGGTTAATTATAGCTTTTGCGGTGTTGGGTGCTGCGGTAACACTATTTGTTTTTGGACACTGGGCATGGGGCATACTTGCTCTGCTTATATCAATACTTGTATTTGTTACTTTCTTTTTTAACGAGAAAATGCTTCTGGCTCAATTTTACCTTAGAAAGGAGAATATGGACGGAGCTGAAAAATGGCTTAACAATATAAAGAATTACGAGAAGGAGTTGATAAAGCAACAGCATGGATACTATCACTTGTTATTGGGATTGATAGAATCTCGCAGAGCACCTATGCAGTCTGAGAAGTTTTTCAAGAAAGCTTTGTCGTTGGGCATGACCATGGATCACAATGTTGCTTTAGCAAAGTTGAGCCTTGCAGGCATTGCAATGGCAAAAAGAAATAAAAGAGAGGCTCAGATGTACTTGCAGGAGGCTAAAAAAGCGGATAAAAACAAACTGCTTGCCGAGCAGATAAAAATGATGCAAGGCCAGATGGTGCAAATGGATAAAACCGTTGTTCAGTCTAGAGGTGGTGGTGGTTTCAGAAGATAATCGTTTGTAAATAAATAAGGCCCTTAATGAGGGCTTTTTTTGTGAAAGCCCACCCTGTATTGAGATAATTAATTGTTTTTTTGTGGCCTTACGAAAAAGGTTGGCTATTTGCAAGTTCAGCTCGCGGAGGTTTTATTAAAAGCGCCCACGTAAAGCCCTAAATGAACGGTTGTTCATCCAGAGGATGTTTAGTTGTAAATTTGAAAAGAGGGTAGGAGATAGACAGGCTTGTTTTCAAGGCAAAGGATCACCGAATGATTTTACTTATCATCCAGGTGATCGAAATATGGACCTCTGTCTCTGTTCCTGCTAATTATATCATCGTCGCTTACGGAATCGAAATTGAAAAAAGTCTCTGCTTGAATTCTTTTGACAAGAGTGTTTATGAATGAAAGGTCGAAATCTTCTTTGTTTAATTTGATCAGATATTCGTTTTCCGTAATCTCTATGCTTGATAGTTTCATGTTCTATTAATTTTACAGTTTAAAGTTAACTACTCTAAATAACCAAAATATTTTTTTGATTTTAAGATATTGTTAATAAAGTGAGTTAAGTTTTTCTTAGCTGGCAATATTTTTATAATTATCTTGCTAAGATGTTAAGTAGTATAACAACAACACTACTTAATTGTTTTACAGAGCTGAGTAAGAAGTGAAAATTGTGAAGTTATTTCACATTTCAAGTTTATAGTTTCTTTTTTTGCTTCTATGTTTCTATCAGTGCCAGGAATGGTTGACGTTGCCAATTCATAAACGTAATAATGAAAGTGGGTTGAGCAAAGCTAGAAACAAAAGGCAGCACCTAAGAAGACATTTTTCTCCGCATCTTTTTGGATTCCGTAGTTGAAACCTCCATCTATTTTGAAATTTTCTTTTATTTCAACTTGTAAGGCAGCATCAAGAAAATTGTTCCAGTGGTGATCTTTAAAGTTAAACGTGTAATAGGTTTCAGCAAATGCCTTTAACTTTCTCACTATATCGTGATTTAAATTTATTGATTGTAAAAATTCTGTGTGCATGCCTTCCCCTTCACTGTCTTTCAACCGGTCAGCTTCGACCTGGAAACTCAATTCCCATTCCCCCGGTAATTTAACCCTCATCGGAAGGAGAAGTCCTCCTTCATACCTCTGGTTGTCGGAAAAGGTGCTGGTGGGGATTTTAAAATAGGGGACAAGGGCTACAGCAAATGATCCTTGCTTATTCCCTTTGATATTTTGCTTTACTCTAAGTATTATATCTCCGAAGCCTTCCCGTGATTGAGTTATTCCCGTATTAATTTCAGTCGTGCTTTCTTTGCCATACGTCTGAGCTATAAGTTGCACATCAGTATTTTTGAATAACCCCAGCTTCAAGTTTGCCTGGTTATATAACCAATCCTTTTCTTTATCCGAGCCTGTGGTTTTATTTTCTCGCAATAATAAATCGGTCTCGTACTGAAAATGACCTTTCTTTACGGTCTTTGGTGTCTCTGTCCTATTTGGACGGTCGGTATCCATTTCGTCAGGTTTTTCCTGAGATAGGCTTTTATTGCGTATAGTACATAAGGTTAAAATAGTCAGGGTTAGAATCAATGTTTTTTTCATAAGGGAGATTAGTATTAACATTCAGGTTCGATGTAAAGTTGTTTTATAGTTGGAAACTCTCGCTGAATTTTTCCTCGTATCCGCTCTATTGCCTGGGTTACTTCCATCGCCGAGCACTTAACATCAAACTTCACTTTGAGTAATAAAATAATTTCGTCGGGCGCCATATACATAGACAAAGGCTGAACTACGCTTCTAACTGCTGCATCATTTTGGGTTATGGTTATCAGGCCGTCTAAAATCTCTTTTTCTGCGCTTTCACCCATAAGCAGGCTGCGACTTTCTTTTGCGAGTAGAAGTGATACAGACGTTAGGATTAAACCGATAATGATAGAAGCGATTCCATCCAGATAGGGGTTTTTTAACGTATGTCCCAAATAGACTCCAAGAAAGGCCACCAAAAGTCCCAGAACGTCTGCCGCGTCCTCAAAAAGAACGACAAATGTTGAAGGATCCTTACTTTTGCGCACGGCTAACCAGAAAGGCATTGTCCCTCGTTGCCGATTAAACTCGCGTATAGCTGTGATGAAAGATATTCCATCAAAAACAATAGCGATCGCAAGTACATAGTAATTCCATTTAGGATCTTTAATTGTTTCGGGATGTTGGATATGAGTAACTCCCTCATAAAAGGATATTCCGCCACCTACTCCAAATATGAGGATAGAAACTATAAATGCCCAGAAGTACAGCTCTTTGCCGTACCCGAAGGGTCGTTTCTCATCCGCCGGCTTCTTGCTTTTGCTTATCCCCAGAAGCAATAGAACTTCATTGGTAGAATCGACCACTGAATGTATTCCTTCAGAGAGCATAGCTGAACTACCTGTAGCAGCAGCTGCAATAAATTTGGTCACGGCAATTAGAAGATTTGCCACTAACGCGCTATATATAGGGAGTTTAGATGAGGGCATTTCGTTTATGACCGTAAACTCAGTTTTATAAGGGATTGTTCCTGCCTAATTAAAATTTATTGTTCAAAACAAAGTCTTGCGCAAGTGTTTTTAATAGAAAACGATGAATTATGAACACTGAGGAAAACGATTCTTTAGAAAATCAAGAAAGAGAGGTGGATAAGCCTGCCCATGACAATACTGTAGATAACAGCAATAAAAGTGCTAATAAGAACGATTACGATTCTGATATGGAACGTTATCAGCAGGCCATAGATTCCTCTGAGCCCTCTTTTACTATCGCACCTGAGAAGGGTTTGACGCCAGAACCGGAGACATTGAATACAAAGAATGAAAATGAAGGTAATAATGTAAAAAAGTAAATTAAAGATGTAGATAAATATAAAAACCGACATTTGGTCGCTAACAAAAAAAGGTTGAAGGGCCTGTAATTTGCTAAGCCCTTTAACCTTTTTAGCTCCTAATGCAATAATTCAATTACATTAATGGTATACGAATTGTCCCAAAGGAGAGGTAACAGTTACTTGTTTTTTATCTGCAGCTTCAACCCGGCCCACTATGCGAGCATCGATATTGAAGCCTTTTGAAATACTAATGATGTCCTCAGCGATTTCTGAAGGAACATAAAGCTCCATCCTATGACCCATGTTGAATACTTTATACATCTCTTCCCATGATGTCCCGGATTGCTCTTGTATCAATTTAAATAGGGGAGGGATAGGGAAAAGATTATCTTTAATTACATGAAGATTATCTATAAAGTGAAGGACCTTGGTTTGAGCACCGCCACTACAATGCACCATGCCTGATATCTGGCCACGATATTTACCTAATATCGTTTTTATTACCGGCGCATACGTTCTGGTTGCTGACAACACCAGCTTACCCGCTGTCACTTTTTCCCCTGTTTCAACCTCTACCTCATCTGTAAGCTTTTTTCCTCCTGCAAAAACCAGGTGATAAGGTACTGAAGGATCATAACTCTCAGGATATTTCTCAGCCACGTATTTATGGAAAACATCATGGCGAGCAGAAGTTAAACCATTTGAACCCATACCTCCGTTATATTCTTTTTCGTAGGAGGCCTGTCCATTGGAAGCTAAACCTACAATAACATCACTGGCCTTGATCCTGTCATTTGAAATGACATCTTCTCTTTTCATCCTGCAGGTAACAGTAGAGTCTACAATAATCGTCCTTACAAGATCACCAACGTCTGCGGTTTCGCCACCAGTTGAGTAAATGCCGATTCCTAACTCACGAAGTTCAGAAAGTATTTCTTCGGTTCCGTTAATAATCTCAGCAATTACTTCTCCCGGAATAAGATTTTTGTTCCTTCCAATGGTGGAAGAAAGAAGTATATTGTCAATTGCCCCAACACAAAGAAGGTCATCAATATTCATGATAATGGCGTCCTGAGCAATACCCTTCCAGACGGAAATATCGCCGGTCTCTTTCCAATATACATAGGCAAGAGAGGATTTAGTTCCGGCACCATCAGCATGCATAATATTGCACCATTCAGCATTACCACCTAAAATATCAGGAATTATTTTGCAGAATGCTTTAGGGAAAACTCCTTTATCAATGTTTTTTATTGCGTTATGAACGTCTTCTTTTCCGGCAGAAACGCCGCGTTGGTTGTATTTCAAATCTGACATCGCTGCAAAGATAAAAATTTAGAAGTGAGATTGAGGCTGAGAAAACAAAGCCCGGAGTAAATAGAAATTCGCTCCGGGCCTAAAATATGGTCATATTGAAACTCTAAAGAAGAGCTTATTTTATAAACAACAGTTCCCTGAATTTAGGAAGAGGCCATTTATTATCAGCAATAAGTTGCTCTAACTTGTCAACATGGTAGCGGATCGGTTCGAAGAAAGCTTTCACAGTTTCATCGTATGCAACTGCTTTTTCACGTGGAGCATCGATCACGTTAGCTTGTTTACGTGCATCCACCATTTGCTTTACATTGGCCCGTATCTGATTCACGTGTTCAGAGATCTTTGTTATAATCTCTAATTGAGCCTGGTATGTCTCTTCGCCAAGACCAATTTCTTTTAAACCGCGTACGTTGTTAATCAGGTCTGACTGGTAGTCGATAGAAGCTGGGATAATTACGTTATTCACCAATTCACCCATTACACGCGCCTCAATCTGAAGTTTCTTGTAGTAGTTTTCTAACAAGATTTCATGACGGGCATGAACTTCACGCTTTGAATAAATAGCACTTTCTTCAAAAAGGCGCTCAGTTTTCTCTGATACCAATGCGTCAAGAGATTTGGGCGTGGTTTTGATGTTTGACAATCCTCTTGTTGCAGCTTCTTGCTCCCACTCGTCAGAATAGCCATTACCTTCGAATCTTATAGCTTTTGATTCTTTGATATAGCGCTTAATGACGGTCATTATCGCAACGTCTTTCTTTTCTCCTTTACGAAGAAGTTTATCAACGTCTACTTTAAATTTATTCAGTTGGTCAGCAACAATGGTGTTTAAAACAGTCATTGGACTTGCGGAGTTAGCTGAAGAACCTACCGCCCTTAATTCGAACTTATTACCTGTAAAGGCAAAAGGAGAAGTACGATTCCGGTCAGTGTTATCCAATAAGATCTGAGGGACTTTGGGAATGTTAGTCCATAGTGCAGCCTCATTTTTCATTTTGCTAGTAACACGGGAAGTCTCGATCTCGTCAAGTACGTTACTTAACTGGCTGCCAAGGAAGATTGATATAATGGCAGGAGGGGCCTCATTTGCACCTAAACGGTGATCATTACTTACCGATGCAATAGAAGCACGAAGCAGGTCGGCGTGTTCGTAAACTGCCCTGATCGTATTTACAAAGAATGTAAGGAACATCAGGTTGTTCTTAGGCGTCTTTCCAGGTGAAAGAAGATTTCTTCCCGTATTGGTTATCAACGACCAGTTATTGTGCTTTCCAGATCCATTTATACCAGCAAATGGTTTTTCATGAAGCAGAACCTTAAAGTTGTGTTTACGGGCGATCTTGTCCATCAAGTCCATTAACAACTGGTTATGGTCGATAGCTAAATTGATCTCTTCGTAAATAGGAGCACACTCAAATTGGGACGGAGCCACCTCATTATGACGGGTTTTCAGAGGAATTCCAAGTTTGATCGACTCGATCTCCAATTCCTGCATATAGGCAAGTACCCTATCTGGAATAGATCCGAAATAATGGTCTTCCAGCTGCTGGTTTTTAGCTGACATATGTCCGAAAAGTGCTCTTCCTGTTAAATATAAATCAGGACGCGCATTAAACAATGCCAGGTCAACCAGAAAATATTCTTGTTCAATACCAAGAGATGCATTTACTTTTTCAATGCTTTTGTCAAAGTACTGGGCAACAGAAACTGCGGCTTTATCGAGGGCGGCCAGGGCCTTTAACAAAGGAGCCTTATTATCTAATGATTCGCCGGTATACGAAACGAATACAGTTGGAATACAAAGCGTTTTTCCCATCAAGAAGGCAGGTGAAGACGGATCCCAGGCCGTGTAGCCGCGAGCTTCAAATGTACTGCGAATTCCGCCGTTAGGGAAGCTGGATGCATCTGGTTCCTGCTGGGATAAAGCATCACCAGTAAACTTCTCGATTGCAGAACCGTCTCCTGCCGGCTCAAAGAATGAATCGTGTTTTTCGGCAGTGGAACCAGTTAGAGGCTGAAACCAGTGAGTATAGTGAGTTGCACCACGTGAAATAGCCCAGGATTTCATCGCAGAAGCAACTTGCTCGGCAATATCGCGTTCTATTCTTACTCCATGGATAATAGAATCATTTACACTTTCAAGGGCTTCTTTAGATAAATATTCTCCTAGTTTCTTTTTATCAAAAACATTCGACGCATAAAATTCGGAAACTTTATCCGATGGTGCTTTTACTTCAGGAATGCTCCTTGAAAGCACTGTATTTAATGCCTGGAACCTTAAATTTGCCATTGTATCTCGTTTAATTTTTATTTTTTCTAATCTACCTAGAATTCTAAGGTTCAAATATTTGCAAAAAGTATTGAATTATCTAAACATTGTTTAAAAAAAGAGTGCTTTTCGAATAAGTAAAAAAAGTTTTTAGAGCTTATGGAATCAGATGGTTCATCAGCATCCCATCAATAAACGAACGATTATGCTTAGCTCAAAATTAAACGTGTACAGCAGCGAGTGGCTTGATGTTGTATTTGCCAACCGAAACCAAAGTTATGGAGCTTATGAATTAAGAAAAAATTACAATGCGCGACTAACCAAAGCCTTATTCATCGCCTCTGCACTTTTCATCGGCGGAGTGTGCTCACCATTGATCTATCAACATTTGAAGGGGGAGGATACCGTGTCTTCCAGCTCTGAGGGCACAGTTGTTATTCCCCCAGATAAAATAGTAGTAGTAGATCTCCAACCTAAAAAAATTGAACCGGCAAAATCAGAAGGGCAATCTAAACCAGAAAAAGTAAAAATGATCAGGCACGTAGCTCCGAGAGTTGTGCCCGCAAACTCCGCGACTATCGAAGACCCCGCAACGCCTCAGGAAATTGAACACGCAGTTATTGGACCCATTACCCAGGAAGGAACAACAGGGGCTACTAATGCAATAAGTGCAACTACGGAAGGACAGGGTGGCAATGGATTAAGCGAAGGGGTACCTGATGGAACAGCTGAAGAAGTACATAATACAGGAACCTTGGAAGTTCAGCCTGCTTTCCCTGGCGGATTTGACGCCTTTGCCAATTATCTCCGAAAGAACCTGCGTTATCCTGGTGCAGCGCAAGATCAGGGGATCTCCGGAAGGGTCTATGTTAATTTCATCGTCGAGAAAGATGGAACTCTGACAGATATCAAAATTGCAAAAGGCATAGGCTTCGGTTGTGATGAAGAAGCTGCCAGGGTAATCAAGAAATCGCCGAAATGGAGTGCCGGAGAGCAGAACGGCAGGAAGGTCCGTGTGATGTTTACTATACCAATTGTGTTTGCAATGGGGGAAAATTAAATTAGATTAGCTAACATTACCTAGTTAATGTTAGCTAATTTTTCATGGTAGTTGAGACACTTAGTCAGGCTGAATGGGATGACATCTGTGCAACCATAGGTTTTTACAACGTTTTTAGGCAGCAATCCTTTGTGTCGACTTATTCCAACTGTTACAAGCTTGGTGTCGAATATTACATTGTAAGAGACAAAACCAAGAATTATACTTTGTTAGGTTGCTTTACTAAAGAAAATACAATAGTTATCCCTAATTACTTTATGTTTAATCCTTTCTGGGTTAACCGTAACCTTGGGAATGTTTCAGTAAATAACTCGTTAAAACTTCTTCTGGAATACCTGAAGAAAAGCTTCATCAATATTACCCTTCGACTGCCTGTTGATTTCGATGATATAAGACCCTTTCTATGGCAGGGATTTCAATCTACTTTGAAATATACTTATGTCAAAAAGGTAACAAGGCTTGATTACCACAAAAACATCAGGAGAATACTTAAAAAGGATAGCAAGGCTTACACCTTCTCTATTATTGAATGGAATTCAGAAATAGAAGAGAGACTAGTACCTGAGCTACTTCATATCAAGTTTAGAAAATCTTCTGTACCAGAGGTTATCTCTTCCTTCAGGCATTTGTGCCAATCTGGAGAGATGTTGATTTTTGCTGGTTTTCTTGATGGGGTAATGGTAGCCTTCGACCTTGTCCTTGAAGATAGTTATGAGTCTAAAGCTTACATGTTCTTCATCAGCAAATCCTACAACCACTACCAGTCGGGATTTCCCGCATTCCTTTACGACTATGTCTTTAAAAAAATGAAAGAAAGGGGAATAGAAAAAGTAGATTTGTACGGTGCAAATATTCCCGAAATAGCGATGTTCAAATCAAAATTTAATCCGGAGCTTGAAAATTTTTATGAAGTCAATTACTCTCGTAATAGAACACTATTTCAAACTATTTGGATTAAACTAAGAAGACTAGTTAATTTTACGCTTGCTTTTGCCAATGGTTTCTGAAGTTGGCAAGGAAGTTTGGAATAATGGAAAATCCAGTTTAACTGATTCTGTTTTTTTTGAACCAGACTTTCTTCAGGTCATCGCTGAATCATTTCACTATAAAGTACACTATCTTCTAGCTGCTGAAGATGGTAATATCCTTGCTGCTGCTGCAATCTTTACGAAAGGCGTTGAAATTGTTATACCCCTTACATTCACCTATTCATCCATCTTGATTGATTCCAAGATAAGCGAACGGAGGTATCTTGAAGTTTTTCAAAACCTGCTTAAGTATATGCAGGGGAGATGGCGTAGAATTCAACTAAGAATAGGGGGGGGAGAAATAAGGGATATGCGACCATTCCTTTGGACGGGGTTTGAAGTAAAACCGAAATTCACCTACATTAAAGATGTAACGGAAACAGAGGTGCATAAAAGCGTCGAAAGTAATTTCAAGAAAGTATCCCAGGGAGGTGTTTCTTTCAAAGTCGAAAAACCAGGCCTTTTATCTATAGAAAGAAATCTGGCATTCTTAACAAAACAGGGACTTTCAAAAAAAGAGGTTAAACCGTATTTTAAATTTTTCGATAAATTAGCTGAAGCAGGATTTCTTGTTTCTTTTAATGCATACAAAAACGAGGAACTGGTATGTTCAAACCTGGTTTTGTTGGACGGGCTCCGGAAGGCCTATACTCTTTTAATTCATAAGGGGGATATTAAGGATATTCATACGTATATTTATATCCAAGGGCTGAAATGGATGTCCACACAAAGAGTGAAATTAGTAGACTATTGCGGTGCTAACCTTGAAAGTATTGCAAATTTTAAATCTTATTTCAACCCTGTTCTTCAGCCCTATTTTTTAGTGGTTTATGATGAAAGAAAACACAATATGAAGCTTTCTTTTGAGAAGTTAAAAGCGGTATTGAAGCAAGTGATAGGAAGGAAATGATAAATAAGCGAACAAAGGTATTATTCCTTCCCGCCTGGTATCCCTCCAGCTCCAACCGAGTACTTGGAATTTTCGTAAAACAACATGCCTTAGCTTTAAATGATTCCGTAACACTGGCAGTTTTTCACGTGTGTCCGGATCAGGGGGGGAGGAAGCGTCCAAGATTTGAAAAAGCGGTGGAAGATGACCTGATCGTTTACCGGAATCACTTCTACCAATTTAAGTTTAAACTGCTTAGGCCTTTAAATTGGCTTACCTACTTTTATTCACTAATACTCGGATATTTTCGAGTTGTTAGGGATTTTGGTCACCCCGATATTAATCATGTTCATGTGCTCACAAGAGTAGGGGTAGTAGCGTTGATTGCAAATTTTATATTTAAAACGCCTTATTGTATCTCGGAACATTGGAGCAGATATCTCCCTGCGCGTAATTCCTATCATGGAATTCTTCGAAAAGCCTTGACATCATTTATAGTAAAAAGAAGCAGAGGAATTTCCACGGTCTCACAAAGTTTGAAAAATGCTATGCAAAGTCATTTCATTGATCATCCAAACTTTATGATCATCCCCAATACCGTTAACTTCAATCTTTTCCACGGGAGAGCAAATGAAATTTCTGGTAAAGAATTTCAATTTCTTCATGTTTCAGGACTTACAGATTCTACAAAAAACGTATCAGGGATAATTAAAGCCTTTTATATCCTTAAAAATGAAGGTACTTGTGTAAATCTGAATCTAGTAGGCAACTGTACTCATCAACAAGATTTGAAAGATCTGGTCAGGGATCTCTATCTAGAAGATTCTATTAGGTTTTTGGGAGAGCTTCATGGAACTGAACTCGTTGCTGCTTATCAAGAAGCTAATGCCTTTGTTCTTTTCAGCTTCTTTGAAAATCAGCCTTGTGTTTTATTGGAAGCTTTCAGTGTAGGGATTCCTGTAGTTGCAACAAACGTTGGAGGAATTGCAGAGATTGTAAATAAAGAAAATGGACTCTTGACCCCACCAGGAGATTATAAAAGGCTAGCTGAAAGAATGAAAGATCTGATAAGAGATAAGGAACGCTTTGATCCAACCGTGATCAGAGCTCAGGCAGAACTACACTTCGGTTATCCAGCAGTCAGAGACCGCTTTGTTAAGTTTTATAGTAAATCATTAAAGGGTTCTTATTAAATAGATGAGAAGGCTTTTAGATGTGATTTTTCCTTTAAGTCAAGTCTTACCACTTGGAGGTCTAATTAATCTCTCAAGGCGGAGAGCTATTCTTCCTTTTTACCATACAATTTCTGACGTGGAACTGATTCATATCAAACACTTATATAAAGTGAAAAAGGTGATTGAATTTGAAAAGGACCTGGATTTTCTGTTGAAGTATTATAAGCCTATTGGAGTGGAGGAGCTTCGACAGTTTAATTATGAATTGCGAAACCTTAAGGGTAATAACTTTCTGCTTACGTTTGATGATGGCCTGAAGGAGTTCAAGGAAATTATAGCACCTATTTTACAGAAAAAAGGGGTGCCTGCAATTTGCTTTTTAAATCCGGCTTTTATTGGAAACGAAGCAATGTTTTACCGACATAAGGTAAGCCTTCTTATTGAACGATTAAACAATCTGAAGGAACAGGGCGGTATACCCGTCTTAGTCTATGACTGGTTCTCTGAGCAACAGATACCATTTGGTAAAGATTTTCTCTCTCTTAAAAAAATAAGGTATTCCGATCAATACAAATTGGATGAGATAGCAGCCTTGCTTGGAGTTGATTTTGAGAAATATTTGAATATCAATCAACCTTATCTTGATTGGGACGAGATAAGATCATTAGAAAAACAAGGCTTCCATTTTGGGGCTCATAGTATAGACCATCCTCCTTTTGCAGAACTATCAGGCGCAGAACAACTTCGGCAATTTGAAGAAAGTCTCGATACAGTTAAGCGATGGCTGAATCTAGATTATAATTTGTTTGCTTTTCCGTTTTCAGACAGGGGTATTCCGGTAACTTTTCTTCAAAGGGTTTTATATCAAAATTCTCCCATAGCAGACCTAACCTTCGGAACCGCAGGTTTGAAGTTAAGCGTATTCGACCGGCATCTGCAAAGAATAGCTATGGAGCAAGGCAAAAGGTTTGCTGCTGCAATTCTTAAAGATGAATATCTCCGTTGTATAATTCGTGCTATTCTCGGCATGAACAGAACTAGGCATAAATAAGCTGTTTATATAATAAAACGTTACCTCATTAAATAGATCTTTCCAAAGTTCTGCTTGAACATACCATCCGCGGCAGTAGTTCTATGCTTTATTCCTGATTTATCATTATTTTCAACATAAACCCTGTAAAAGTATACTCCATTTGCCAACCGGTCACCAAACTGATCTGTACCATCCCATCTAAAGTTCGAAATATTATTACCTATTCTCAGATCCCCAAGTTCTTCCTTTAAAACTTCCCTAACGATTTTTCCCGTTGCGGTCATTATTTGCACTTTAATCTTATCTGGTACTTGTTGCCCGGTTATTTTAAATACAAATTGCATAGAAGTTGTAAATGGGTTTGGGTAAGGTAGAAAATGGGTGATAGATGCTTCATTGATCACTTCAAAGGATACCTCGTAATTGTTAGTACTGCTAAAGTTTCCTGACTTATCCTTGCTTCTAACATTTAAAGTGTATTGCCCATCAATAAGTTGGTCTGGCACGAATAGGAAGGTCGCTTTGTTATTGTCAGTTGTTCCGGGACTTTGAAGAGTTATTTTGTTTGAGCTAAATGCTACTCTTTTTAGGTCACCAACGGCATTATTTTTTAAATAAAGCTCTACAGAGGTTGTGTCGTTAAGGAGTAGGAACTTGTTTTCGTCCCTTAATAAAATTGAAATCTGGGGCTTTGGGGAGACAGTTTCTCCATTGACGATTCGTTGCCCGTCAAATAATACATCTACCAGAGGTCCCTTTTTGTCGGGCTGAACATAAAAGAAATAATTGACCTGATTATTAAAGGTAAGAGGATCTTTCGAATTCTTTGGAACCACTGAAATTTGGAGAATGTTAGAGTCTGCCAGGGCTGTGGTTGGATATGAAAATGAAAGAGTAGTATTCGCTTTAGCATCTAAAGAGGCAAGAGTTGTAATGTTTCCTTTAATCTCTGTATTATCAGGCTTTATAATTTTATAGCTAGCAACTATTGAATCACTCTTACTATCGCCTAAATTGCTCAAACCTAGTTTTAGCTTCAATGTATCGCCTCTCGAAATTTCTTTATTGTAAAACTCATCAGCAATGTCTGTATTGATGGATATGTCCGGAAATGATTTATAAAGAACTTTCCATGAATTTAATTGAGCGGGTGTATAAAAAGTATTATCCTCCACATTGGCCTTAAGCGTAATGAATGGGTAAACTGATGCTTGTACATCTTTTAAATCGACAGATCCAAGGCCTCCGCTTACTGTACCCTGATATAAAGTTGCCTCAGAACCATCTTCCCTGATTCCAGTAATACTATAGTTAACAACATCTCCCTTGTCTACCTTAAAGTTAAAGTCAGCCTGATTCCATTCCTGTGAAGGACCTATTTTCTCGGAATTGAAAAAGCCTGAGTTAAAAGGATATGGAAGGTTAAAATTGACCGTTATTGCCTGTTCCCTCGCCGGTGTTCCAAGACTGTAATCTGCAATAAATTCAGTCGCAGTACCTTTGCTCTTTATACCTGAAAATGCATAAGGCTCTCCTAAACCAACAGAGTTAAAAGCTGTTAGTCCTAAGGTTCCGAGTGCCGATTTTACAGTTGAAGGAAGTGTCTTAGGATCGAAATTTATTCCACTCATGCCAATAACAAAATACCCCTGAGGGATATTGTTGATATAGCGAATAAGCGAATCTTGTCCTGAGGAAAGACTTGTATTAAAGTAAAATTGACCTGTACCGTTAACACCATCATTCTTATAGTTAAGAGGACTGGGATAATTTAGAGGAGAATTTTGTTTCATCGGGTCCAGGGCGATTATAGTTAAGCCCTGAAATTCGGAAGTATTAAATGAAAATTTTCCCGCAGAGATACCTAGTCGTATTGCTCTTTCTGTGGATGTTGGAGCCAGGTCTCCTCGAGTTCTTACTAAAACAGGATAAGTGGTGTTTGTAAACTTAAAAGCCTTTTTGTCGTCAGAGAAAGTAAGCCTTTCGCTAAAAGTAATATTCTCGAATTGCTGATAATGCCCCTGGTTCCAGCCCTCCCGGCTAGCGGGAATATAAGTAAATGAGCTCTGCTGCCAGTGCCCACCTTTCTGCTCGTCTACATTAATTTTTGCTCTCCAATAGTATACTTTTCCAGCTTCCCAGATTATACCCGGCTGCCATCTTGCCAAAAGTCCCGAACTGATTATATCAGAAGTTTTCTTCCAGGCACTGGTAAACGTATTAACGGTATCAATTTCAAAAAGGTATTCAGAAGATTTTACGTATGGATTGTTTTGTTCTGCTACTAAAGTTGTAGGTGAAGATCCAACAATACTATAAGCTGCAGGAGAAACAAGGGTTATTCCCATTGATGGAAGGAAGTAATTATAAGTATAGGTATTATTGCTCTCGTTTAATTCATCAATGGTGTTGCCCGGATCTAAACTTACTACCAAAACATTATTTCCACTGGCATTAACAATATCATTATTTAGAAGGTATGTCAAGGTATCTGTGTTATAAACAGATGAATAGGTTTGAACAGGGTAATTGATGACCCTTTTATCATCTAAGATTCTTTTTACAGAAACTGAAATATTAGAATTAATCGCCTTTCCAGGATTTCTAATCACTATGTTAAGCCTCAGCTCTTTACTGTTTGCGGTAATATTTTTATCACTAAAGAATACGTCGCCTTGTTTAATCTCGAAATCTGGCTTTGATGGAGTGTAAAACGTTACAGTTGGATCACCCAGGTAGATATATTGCCTGGTATGTGCTTGTTGCAAATTTTTGTCGGGATTCTGATAGTCGCGGGTAGTATAGAGTAAATTCATTGCTACCGAAGCTCCGTAGTGGGTTTTGAAAGAATGATCATAGAATTTTTTGCTGAAGGAGTAGAGGTAGCTCGCTACACCTTCGCTGCTTGTACCAATCCATCCAATTGCTCCTCGATTTTTCTGCAGGATATATGATTCTCCAAGTGAACCAGAAGTAAAGGCGTTTCCCGTACTGCAGCCATTAATCAGAAAGAATAAAAGCCGATCCTGACTGTAATAGGAGGGAGTACCCAATGAAACCTCTGTTGCGCCGGTGCTTCCATGGCCAAGGAAGGATAGAAATCCAGCTCCATTGCTAATACTCTTTACAATTTTATCAGACAAATTATCGGTAACTGCATCCGTAACCTGTTTGTTGTAATTAATTATGTGGCTACCAAGGAATTCCCTACGGGCCAGGTTGGCAAGGTCATTCAAATAACTGGTAAAAAGACTATTTTCATTAATATCACGTCCTCCTGTTACATGGATAAAATTCTTTCTGTATAAAGAGTCTGGTAAGACGTCATACGCTTTAAGCTTATTCAGGTAATCAATTACTTCCTCGTTTGTTTTAGCTGGAATCCTGCCAGTTGCTAATGCCGGGGCTAAAGTATTATCGAGAATTTGAGAGGAGAACGCCATGTCTGAGGCTGGGTAACCCATGGTAGGAACGAGGTCTTGGGCAAGAAGAGATCGAGGTGTTTCATATCCTTTGCCTAGCAGCAGTAAATACTGAGGCTTTATTTTTGCCGAACTGAGAATATATCTTAAATAATTTCTGATAGCCTGAGGATGGTGAAGACCATAGTAGAATTGGTCATAGATTTCATCGGTGAATACAATCACCGGCTTATTTCCTTTAGAGGTCTTATATCTTGAATATTCTTCGGCTGCATTTGAGAGAGACCTGTGCGTAACAATTATTAGATCTGCATTAAAGCTGTTTCCATCAATTAAATTGAAATATACCTTTTCCACTAAAGCTGTTTTTGCTGCGGAAGTAGTTGTAACAAACAAAGTGTTTGTTCCCGGATTACTAATAATAAAGTCGGTGTGACCGTTACTGTTTGTGCCGGCATACGCCCTTGCATTTGTCGTGTCTAAAATTAAAGGTTCAGTCCAGTCACTGTTTGTAAACCTCAGGAGATTTGTTGCTGAGCTTGCACTTAATTTGAATGAAAGAGAGGACAACCCAGCTGCATTGAGAGATCTGGGATAAGTGATGCGGGCATACGAAAGTGCTTGATAATCAGTGGTGGCATTCAGATCATTAATTGAACTAAAAGTAAGCGAGGTGATATCGTTGATATCAGAGTGATCTATCTGCAGTTTTGTCCGGATCGTGGAATAGCCATTAAAAAGGGTGTCCTTTATAGTTTTAGATCCGATGGAAACCCTTAAATGATGATTTGATGCTGAAGTTGAAAGCGCATTGGATCTACCTGCGATGTAAAATTCTACATAGCTATTGAACCCATTTGTTGTAATCCGGTTAGGCGTTGCGAGAGCTTTGGTTTGACCTTCGCCTTTTCCAAAAACCGGTCCCATGTAGCCTTCTCCGTTGATGTACTCGGACAGAGACATTACATCCAATAGGTATTCACCAGGCTGGTACTGATCTATAAGATTGAGGGAAGAAGTATAAATGATAAATGGCTCGGGACTTGTTGATGCACCATCTACTACCGGGGTTTGATAACGCTTTCCTGCTTCATTCGCAATCGTTAAATAGTAGTTCGTCTCATCAGTAAAAAGACTTACCTCCGGGTTAGGCTGGAAAGATGCATTTTCGTAAAGCACCTCATCCAACTTTCCATCGTTGCGTTTGCCAAAAAATAAGATATAGTCACCATTGTCAAAACTTCCGTCAGACTGCCCAGAAACAATAAGAGGGATTTCTTTCCCCTGAAAGAATATTTTGAAGTTCCTCGGGTCGGGATTAGTTCCTAAAAAGTTTGCAGTTTGAAGTTGTGAGTAAGTAAGCTTATAAATACCATTTTCTGAAACACGAATTTTTAAATACGACTGATTCTTTTTGATCCACTCATTGCCATAAGGCTGCTGTGCAATGAGCTTTAGGGAAAATAGCAGGAATAGTAAAAGTAACTTGAATCTCATCGATCGAATTTAATAAATAGCTTCCTCGCTACTATTGGCAACATTAGGAAGATGACAAGAACTTTTACGTAAAATACGTAAAGAGGTTAATTGAAATTCTATAATATTCAAGTCCATTTGGATAGTTTGATAGGGTGTACGTAAAGCTTACCGCTTGGGAAATTTCTGTTCAAATAGTTTAACGATTTTCTGTACTTTATCTCACATTCCCTGATTCCTTCATTCCTCCAATAAGTTTCACCCTGAAGCCCAATCTCTCCTTCTGTAATAATATTAATAGCAGATAAGGCTAGTGCAGTTGGAATAGCGATTTCTACAAAGAGATGTAATGCCGCGAAAATTCCACAGTATAAAGCAAAAGTCTCCGAAATATTAGCCGGTATTATAAAAATATCAGAATAGGAGCCAACTAAAGGATATTTTAGTTTCGCCCCTGTTAAAATGTATTTAGAATTTTCAGAAAGTAATTTCAATCGTTCGATATTTAAAGATACATCTCTTTTATTTCTGATTACTTTGAATATATTTTTTCCAAAAAACATTCTTCTTGGCAGGAAGGGGGAGAAGTTGAACCCGTGTTTGTTCAAAAGTTCTACTGCTTTGTCGTAAGAAGGAAGTAACCCGTCTGTTTCAATTCCTGGTTGATCAATTTTAAAATTTATTGCACTGCGAAGGTGAGGCCACCAGGGCCCATGAGGCCGGAAGGGCCGTGATTCGGCAGAGTCGTTTAATGAGAAAATTCCTGGTATAAAAGAAGTGTTTTTGTCAACCTTAAAATACTCTTTATAATTGTTTTCGTTGATTTCAGGATTTAGATATAGATCATCGCTGATAAAAAAATAATGCTCAAAATTACGACCTTTTATAGCTTGCAAAGCAGTAGCTATGAAACCTTGAAAATAAAAGGAGTTCTCATAAACCGCAATTACATCCTCTCTATCCCCTTTATAAAAAGGCATAATAAACCAAATATGCCTAAAGCGTGATCTATAAAGTTTTAGAAGCCTATCAAGGTTTGCCTCGTAGTTATGGTTGAAAATTATTAATAAGGCAACACTATTCATCTCGCTTAGAGTTCTGGATTAGCTTAGTTAAAAATCTATTATTAAATATGCTGATCTGCAAGGTAAAAATGCTGATAATAAATGTGAGCGCTGAAAGAAAAAGAAGCAAAGAGCCTTTGCAAACGGTTTTTAGTAAGACGGATGAAATAAAAGTAAGGGTTAATGCTGATAGAAGGAGACCGATCAAATTGTAGTCAATCCGGAGTGGTATTAGTTTTCTGGCCGCCAGAAATATATAACAAACTACCACCATCTCTGCAGACACAGAGGCAATGGCCGCTCCATTATGCTTTATCAAAGGAATAAGGAGAAAATTTAATGCAAGACTGGTAATGAGGCCGAGTACTGTGGCTTTCAGAATTTGTTTTTCCTGGCCAGAGGGTATAAGATACTGGGTTCCCATTACGTTACAAAGTCCAATAATAAGAGGGATAGGCCCAAGTATCCTGAGGCAGGTAGAAGCATGTTCATACTTGTTCCCTGAAATAAAGCTGAGGATTTCAGATGGAAAAAGAAGACAGAAAAAGGCAAAGGGAGCAGTAAATAATAAAACAATGCTAAAGTTCTGGGTTATAATCTTCGTAATCTCGGCTTGATCTCCTTTTTTATGTAAATCAGCAATACGAGGGATGAAAACTACTCCCAGACTTGCCGTCACAGACCACACGATCCTCACTAATCTTAAAGGCACATTATAAAGGCTTATATTCACCGGACTAGTTAGAAGACCTAGAATAATAGTATCCAGCAATGTATAGACACTTACAGCAACGTTTATTGAGAAAAGAACTATTAAGGGTTTGAGGTGCCTTAAAGGGCTTAGACGCCCTGAGACTTTTTGATGATAATTTTTTAAGTACCTATATAAGTTTATCAGGGCGTTTAAAACACTTATAGCAACCGGAATAGAGTAATAGATAATATAATCATTCTGAGATTTAACCAAAAAAAGGATTGATAATACACTAATGCTTTTTAGAATTACCGTTCTCGTGGTAATGTAGGTGTATTGCTCAAACCCCTGGTAAAACCATTCCATAAGAAATGAAGTGGATATTATTGTTAGGCAAGATATTTTAACAAGATTTGACAGTCCCACGAGGCTCGGAACCCAGAGGGGAAGCGAAAGGAACACAAGGGAAAAAATAAGAGCGAGACCTGCCTGGATCATTATTAGTTCAAGAACTATTTTGGAGTATTGCCCAGGATTATTCCTGTTTTTAGCGATCTCCCGGACTCCATATGCAGGTATACCAAGACAGGAAAAGAGGATGAAATATTTTGTAAAGGCCTCTACGTAGAATACTTGACCAAGGCCATTGCTGGAAAGTAAACGGGTGGTATAGGGAAAAGTGATCAGTGGAAATACAATGTTGGATACGGTCAGAATAAAGTTACTAAGCATGCTTTTCCGTATACTCATTTCTAAAATCCCTTCTTTAATTTCATGGCCAGGTTCATACTTCTGTTTATACATTCATCCATGTTGAAGTAATCCCATTCCCCAAATCTCCCAAGAAGGTGAATGCCAAGCCGGGAGAAATAATCCTTTAGCCGTTTTGTAGCTTCTTTATATTCTTTATCAAACACAACATAAGCGTGATTAGAAACATGGAAATCCAGTGGTTTTATCAGAAAGGGATCCTGTCCTCCGGCAATGCGCATCTCTTCATAAGTTCTTGTCCCAATTGATTCTGTAATGGTAATATTTTGCCTGGGGCTGAAATAATTACCAATATGAATGTAACGGTGTATGATAGAATGCTGATCAGGAATATAAGTCCAGGTCCTCTCAGTCTTTTCAGAAGTCCAAAGCATAGTCGTCACCTTATTGTATTTCAACTTCTTTGCAGTATCAATTATTACTTCGGGTGTGTTACTAATTAACGACGGTAATAAGTTCAGAGGTAAAGTACTTACCAGCAGATCATAAGCTTTTTCACCGTTTACCTGCCATTTATTGGTGTTTTTATCGTATTCAATTGACAATACCTGGTAATTATAAACGATTGGCAGCTTCTCGGCGAGCTTATCAATAAATGTATTTTGGTTATTAGTTTTCGGATAGAGAAAGTAGCGATGGGTCATTTCATCTACCTCCCCCTTTCCTAAACTTCTAAAGAAAGATTCCCGATCAGGGATAGGTAACTTTCCCTCAACCCAATCAGGATTAATTTCGGAAGGTTCCATATTCCATATCTTTTTGTTATAAGGCAAAAAGTACAATTCTGATAAAGTATCACCGAATTTTTGCCTGAACCACTCCTCCAGATTTTTACTGTCGTTTGTCGTTTTTTTAGTACTGAAATCGGCTATTATTGAAGCGGCAAGGCCAGGATCATATCCGGCTATTTCCTTAACCGAATATTCAATGGGATAGGTAAGGTCTTTGCCATGGAGTTTTATTCCTGCATTTCGTTTGATAATATTCCACTCTTCCTGTTTTAATACATGTTCATAGACAAATTCCATAACAGAACGGTGCTTGGAATTGAAACAATGGCCTCCTACAGGATGATAAGTATATCCTGCAACAGAACGTGTTCTTGCAATTCCGCCAGCCTCAGATTTACTTTCCAGTATCTCAACGCTGAAATTTTCCTTAAGCAATCGGGCAATGCTTAATCCAGATATACCGCCCCCTAAAATACCCACTCTCATAGGCTGGATCGTTGTCTAATACAAAGTCTAAAAATGAAAATCAAATCAGGCCACTTATAGTTAAAATGGGTAGGAGCAAAAATAATTGGAACGAAAGGATTTCTGATATTACTTTGCATCGGCGGTTCGAGAACCCAAAATTACAAATGAAACAAGCCGTTGCCATACTTGCACACAAAAACTTTGAGCATCTAGTAAAAATAATAGAAAGTTTCGATCCTGATTACTCGTTCTATATTAATATAGATAATAAAAGTAACTATTCTGCAGAAAACATAAAACAGCTTCGGGCTCATCCCAGAGTGACCTATATATCTGAGTTCAAGATGAATTGGGGAAGCATTTTCATTGTTCAGAGTGTTCTGCAATTAATCGGTGAGATTTTAAAGGATAAAGATATTAAATATGCCCATTTAATGAGTGGACAGGATTTTCTGGTAAAGAGCAGCCGGCAACTTACCCTTTACCTGAAAGAGAACGAGGGAAAGCAATTTATGGAATACTTTAAGTTGCCTAATGAAGTCTGGTATGAGGGAGGATTGAACCGTCTCAAGTATTACTACCTATTTGATATTTTCAAAGCCAGAACCGGCATCCTAAGAAGGATCAATAATACACTTTTGTCTTTGCAAAAACTTCTAGGTATTGAGCGAACATTTAAACTTGCGTGTATTCCGATTTATGGCGGAAGAACCTGGTGGTCGTTGTCTTCAGACTGTCTGAGCTACCTGTACAATTATGCTAAGCAGAACCCTGATTTCGTGAAAAAATTCAGACATGTATTCTGTAGTGATGAACTTCTTCTTCCAACAATATTAATGAATTCGCATTTCGCGCCCCTGGTAGTAAACAATAGTTTGAGGTACATTTGCTGGGAAAGCAGAAATGGTAACTATCCTGCCAACCTCGATGAGAGCGACTGGCTTCCTATTCAAAGGACGAACTGCTTTTTTGCACGTAAGTTTGAGTATCCAGTTAGTCTTAAATTGCTTAAAATAATTGAAGAAAGAACTCGGGTTGATACCTCTATCTAGGTCTTTAGTAATTCTATTACCTTAGGTCAAAGGCAAATTTGTGTTAAAAATATTCTTAAACTATAAAATGCTGTAAATCAATTTTCAAATTCTGGTTTTTTTCTGATATTTAAGCAGAAACTGACCACTGGATGACTACAATCAAGCTTCTCATCAGAGCTTTGCTTTGCCTGTTTGTTTTTGTTCTACCTGCTGTTGCCACTGCTCAAAATACCTCTAATAAAGGGAAGGAGTTCTGGCTTGGCTATGGAATACACGTAAGTGTAAACAGGCAACAAATGGCGCTCTATATCACTTCCGACGTCAATACCAGTGGCAAGATAGAGGTGCCGGGTATTGGTTACTCTGACAGTTTCACTGTGACGGCTAACTCCATAACTATTGTAAATGTACCTCAGCAGGCATTCTTAAATGACGAAGGAGGATTTCAAAAAGGTATTCATGTTACAGCAGAACGGCCTATTGTTGTATATGGACATATTTACGACCAAAATGTCTCCGGCGCCTCACTGATCCTTCCGGTTTCAGCTCTGGGGAAAGAATATTATTCCATCAATTACAAGCAGGTTTCCAATGCAGATAAGGCTTATTCCTACTTTTTTATTGTTGCAACAGAGGATAATACAGAAGTGGATATTACCCCTTCCGCCGATACTAAAGGGGGGAGAAAAGCAGGGGAGACTTTTAGAGTTAACCTGTCTAAGGGCGAAGTTTACCAGGTATTAGGAGAGTTAACCGGAGATGAAGTGTTCGGTCCTCGAAGCATTAATTATTATGGCGCTGACTTAACCGGTTCAGTTATCCGGTCTGTCAGTACCGGCAATGGAAGTTGTAAGCGTATTGCAGTTTTTTCCGGAAGTGCAAAGATTGGTATAGGATGCCGGCCAGGCGCAGTTGGGAGTTCTGATAATCTATTTCAACAAGTGTATCCTACAGCTGCCTGGGGGAAAAACTTTATTACTGCGCCATTAGCCTCCAGGAATTACGATGTAATAAGGATTGTAAAAAGTAATCCTGCAGCAGTAGTTAAACTTAATGGAATTCTTATTAATCCCTCCGATTTTGTTAACAACTTCTATTATGATTTTAAGTCACAGCAGGTTAATGTTATAGAATCTGATCAGCCAATACAGGTTGCACAATATGCGGTTACCCAAAGCCAGAGTTATGATTGTGGAACTATACAGGAGCTATACGGCGACCCGGAGATGATCTATCTGAATCCGATAGAACAAAATATTGATGATATAACCGTCTATTCTCCCAGTGCTTATGCAATTCAGGCACACTTTATTAATGTGGTGATCAAAACCGAAGCTGCAGCTTCCTTCAAGATAGATGGTGTTTCTCAGCAGTACAACTTTCGTGTCGTGCCTGGAAACCCTTTGTACTCATATGCTCAATTGTCTATCCCAAATGGTGGTGTTCATCATTTGCAGGCTGAACAGGGTTTTAATGCTATAGCTTATGGATTTGGAAATGCAGAATCCTATGGATACTCGGCAGGCACAAACTTAAAAGGGATGAATGTGCTGGTTAAAGACAAAGCTTCCAATCAGCAGGTTACTTCCGGCTGTCTGGGGGCAGATCTTACTTTTCGCATTGATCTGGTATATCCTGTTAAACGTCTTGTTTGGGACTTTAAAAACGGAACTACTCCGTTGATAACTACTTATACTCAGCCTGATTCATCGTATACCTTAAATGGAAATATCTATTATGTGTATAAGGTTCCAAGTGAAATCTCATTTGCGGAAAGCAAGGATTACACTATTGAGGTTACTGCCGAAAAGCAGAACTCAGATGGATGCGGAGACGTAGAGCTAATACCGATCGACTTTTCAATCTATTCTCCCCCTGTTCCTGACTTTACCGTAGTACCAGGTTGCCAGGGAGCAGAAACAGCGTTCACAGATAATAGTGACAATAAAGGCCGGGAGTTGAAGAAATGGCACTGGGAGTTTGGAGATGGAACTACATCAGAAGAGCAAAACCCCCACCACGTATATATTGAAGGAGGTGAATATACCGTAACGCTCACTATTCGTAGTAATACTACGTGTGGCCCAATATCGGTGAATAAAACTATCAGGATTGACAAGAAGCCTGTTCCGGTTTTTAGCAATACTAATGCCTGTGTAGGAGAGAAAGTGGTTTTTACAGATGGATCAACATCTGTAGACGGGCAAATACTGAATTGGATTTGGGAAATGGGTAATGGTGATGTTTTGACTAAAGCGTCTCCGGCTGCTTTCGATTATACTTTTGCTTCCGTTGGCAATTATACAGTAAAGCTCTTAGTTACAACCGATCGCGGTTGCCAGGCCATTTTAGAGAAAAGCATAACTGTGCATCCAAAACCTGTTGTTGACTTCACTTTGCCTGAAGTATGTATTTCTGATGCTTATGCTGAATTCCTTGATGCTTCCACTATTTCAGATAATTCCCAAAGCCAGTTTCAGTATCATTGGGATTTCGGGGATGGAAGTATATCTACGCAGAAAAATGGAAGGCATCGCTATCAGGCAAGCGGTGTGTATACTGTCACTCTTACTGTTACCTCAGCTTTTGGCTGTTCGGAAGTGATCTCCAAACCCTGCACCGTAAATGGAGGAATTCCAATAGCCGCATTTTCCCTTCAAACAGCAGGAGCTCAGTGCAGCGATAAAGAAGTGACTTTTATTAACAATAGCCGGGTGAATTTCGGCTCTATTACACGTGTAGAGTGGTATTATGACCTTGACAACGAGCCCGAGCTGAAAGTAGTGGACGAAGAACCGGAGCCCGGCAAAGTGTATTTTCATAAATATCCAACCTTCTTTAACCCGGCGACAAAAACAGTCAGAGTAAAGCAGGTTGCGTATTCGGGTTCTGTATGTTTTAACGAAAAAATAGAAACGATCACATTAAACGGTATTGCCCAGGTAGATTTTGATTCTCCAACCGATATTTGCATGGAGGTGCCTTCGCTTCAAATAAACGCAAGCAATCCTTTTAACTATAGTGGAAGTGGCAGGTTTAGCGGAGACGGGATATCGGAGGGCGGTTTATTCAAACCAAGGGTTGCGGGGGAGGGACTTCATACCATCACTTATACCTTCCGTAATGCTAATGGCTGCGATGTATCGCTTAAGAAAGATATTATGGTGTGGGTTACACCGAGGGTAAATGCCGGAGATGATAAAACGATTGTAGCTTTCGGACAAACTCAGCTGCAAGCGGAAACAGATATTCCTGTTATCTCCTATAAATGGACTCCTGCAACAGGTTTAAGTCGAGATGATGTTTTTAATCCTATAGCCTCACCTGCCAGTAAAACGACTTATACCGTTACTGTCATAAGCGAAAAAGGGTGTACCTCGAGTGCAACTGTTTCTGTGGATGTGCTCGGAACTCCGTATATCCCGAACACTTTTACCCCGAATAATGATGGGGCCAACGACGTATGGGAGATCGAGCATCTCGAGAGCTTGCCTGGCTGTACCATTAAAGTCTTTAACCGGAATGGGCAGATAGTTTTTCAAACAATCGGGTATGCACATCCCTGGGATGGAAGATCTAATGGGCAGGCATTGCCTGAAGGAGCATATTATTATATTCTAGATCCACGCAATGGCAGGAAGAGCTTGTCTGGTAGTGTTATGTTATTACGGTAGCAACCGGTAAATAAAAAGTGTTGCCATATTTGATAATATCAATTTTGATCTTAGTTTTGATAGACATTAAAACTAAGGCACAGTAGCAACATACCTGATCTTTCATGAACCTTTATAAGCATTATTCCTTTGATCTATGGTTAACACTTATCCGGTCTAATCCTGAGTTCAAGAATAAAAGAGCAGCGTATTTCTATAAAAATTTCAATCATCTGAAAAAGACTGTTGAAGAGGTTATTTATATCTTTCGTCAGGTAGATCTGATGAGTAATGCAATCAATGAGAAGACGGGTAAGAATATTGATGCGGATGAAATGTATTTGATGGTCATCAGTCTTATTAATGAAAATACTTTACCCTTATCACAAGTAGATCTTCAGCAGGTTTTTAGGGATATGGAGGGTTTGCTATATGATTATCTGCCTTTTGTTTATTGCCATGAAACAATTCCTGTGCTTTCACATCTAAAAGAAAATTCCACTCATTCTTTAAGCATATTGAGTAACACAGGATTTATAAAAGGAAATACACTTCGGAAAGTCTTGAAAGAGCTGCAGCTAAGTGCTTTTTTCGATTTTCAACTATACTCTGATGAAGCAGGGCTTTCAAAACCAAGTAAGGAGTTCTTTGAAATGATGCTGACAAAGGTAGTGGAACGAAGAGGGAAAGAGCTAATTAATCCGGAGGAGATCATACATGTAGGGGATAACGTGATGGCTGATATAGAGGGAGCAAGAACCGTGGGAATAAATACTTTTTTAATAAATAGTAATGAGTTAAGAATTGCAGATTTAATAAAGAAATGAGAAAGACCTATTCCTTACACAAGATCAGTGATCCATCTGGTTTTGTGTTTAATCCGGATGAGTATAGCCGGTTTAAATTCGGCGACGGGGCGATTGCAAAGAAATTTGGAAACGCACTGGCAAAGGGATTTATAGAAAATGTACTAGAGGAGAATGTTGATCATAGGCAGATTGTGGTAATATCAAGTCCATATGCATTTATTCCAACTGCCACCTTCGCCATGAAAACTCAGTTTGTTTACGAGTTGAATTACTGGCTGGCAGAAAACCACTATCCGGTTGTGCAGGAAGCAAAAGTGCATCGTACCATAACATATAAGGAGGATTATGGTAACCTGGATGCCAAGCAAAGGCTCGCTTTAATAGAAAATGATTCATTTCATATCGACCGTTCATTCCTTGAAAACAAAGTTCTGATCTTTCTTGACGATATCAGGATAACAGGAAGTCATGAGCGGATGATCGATAGAATGATTAAAAGCAATAATCTGGATAATGACCTATATCTGGTATACTTTGCGGAACTAATCAATGAAGGAATCCATCCAACTATCGAAAATACTCTTAATTATCATTTTGTAAAATCTATCTTCGACCTTAGTACGATCGTAACTTCTGAAGACTTTAACATTAACACGAGGATTGTAAAGTATATCCTTAACAGCGATCGGGACAGTTTCTTAGTTTTTATTAAAGATCAAAGCGAAAGGTTTATAGAAAGCTTGTACAATATGGCGATCGGTAACGGTTACCACAGAATAGAAAACTATTCTGAAAACCTGAAATATATTAAACAGAACTTATTAATAAACAAAGCTAATTTAATAGTAAATGGCAATTAATCTTCAAAAAGGACAAAGGGAGGCATTAGATGCCCCCAAATTTATAGTAGGCTTAGGTTGGGATACTAACAGTTCATCAACAGGCGCAAGCTTTGATTTAGATGCATCGGTATTTATTCTGGGTGATAATAGGAAGCTATTATCAGATGAACACTTTGTATTTTATAACAATAAAAAGTCTCCTGATCAATCGGTGGAACATGCCGGAGATAATCTGACTGGAGAGGGCGCAGGAGACGATGAACAGATCAAAGTAGATCTTTCAAAAATCGATCCCCGTGCTGCTGAGGTGTGTTTGGTTGTTACTATTCACGAGGCAGAAAGCAGAAAGCAAAATTTCGGACAGGTAAGGAATTCCTATGTCAGGATTCTTGATGCTTCTACCAATGCTGAACTCTTAAAATATGAACTTGAGGAGGATTTCTCCATTGAAACTGCAGTAGAATTTGGAAGGATCTACAAACGCGATGGAAAATGGAAATTTGAGGCAGTGGGAGTTGGAATGAAAGGTGGTTTAGAGGATTATCTAAATAAGTACAACTAAAATTATCACAACTTATGGCTATTAATCTGCAAAAAGGTCAGCGCATCAACCTTGAAAAAGAAAATGGTGCAAAATTGCAAAATGTGTGCGTTGGAATTAATTGGGGGGCGATTGAAAAAAAAGGACTCTTCGGTTTTGGTAAATCGAAAGAAGCTGTCGATCTGGATGGAAGTTGTGCCTTATATTCGGAAGATAAGAGGCATCTTGATACCGTATATTACGGAAGTCTTCGCTCTAAGGATAGTGCAATTCAGCATAGTGGCGACGACTTAACCGGAGATATGAACGGTGATGACGGGCTCGACAACGAGGTTCTTACGCTGGATTTTTCCAGATTGAACCCTTCCGTATCTTATGTAGCGTTTGTACTTAATAGTTTTCGCGGACAGGATTTTGGTTCAATCCCTTTTGCATCAATTCGTATTTACGAGGGAACACCCAAGCGGGTTAATGAGGTATTCGCTAAATATGATATTGCTAATAATCCGGGTTTCTCTGGTCACACATCAATGGTAATGGGTGTATTCTATAAGAAGAATGGTGAATGGAAATTCAATGCTATAGGAGAACCAACCAGGGATCGCAAACTGGAAGAATCGATCAGTACAGTTCGTCAGAATTACTTATAGAAATAAACATCAGGACCGCCTGCAACTCTTTCGATGAAAGTAGATTGAGGATGGTCCTGTTAATAGAAAAAATATGGATACAATTCCAGGTAATACAGAGCAGCTTCCATCAAAAGCAATAGACAAGGATGGAAATGTTGATTTAACGGCTGTTAATCCACAGGACGCAGCAAAGTATGAGGGCCTAAGTAAAAGCCTTGAAAGCAAAGACGTAAATTCAATATTGAATTATGGCGCCGAGGTGCAAAATTCAATGGAGAGATATAGTAATGAATTCTTAACCTCTGTTCGTACCTACAATTCGGGCGAGGTTGGTGGATTGATCAATGACCTTCTGAGCGAGCTGAATTACATCGATGTAGATGAGTTAAACCAGGGCGGCTTTAAGCAATTGCTGTCTAAGATCCCCTTGCTGAATAAGTTGGTGTTCGATGCTAAGAAGCTTTTTCAGAAGTATGATACGGTGGTGAATAACATAGATAAGATCACCAATAAGATCAAGGCAGGACGTCTTAACGCAATTAAGGACAATAGTTCATTGCAAACCATGTTTGATAGTAATGTAACCTACATCAAACAGATGGAAGACCTGATTATAGCCGGTCAGCTTAAACATAAGGAGTTGAGTGAAAAGCTGGCTGAGATGGAAATGGCCCCTGCTAACTATAATGACTACGAAATCGCGGATCTGAGGGACTTTGTAGGTCGTCTTGATAAAAGGCTGGCAGATATGAAAGTAGTTCGTTTTATCATGCTACAATCCCTGGCACAGATCAGAGTGGTACAAAATAATAATACATCGATTGCAGAAAAAGCGCAATCAATTATTTCAACCACTATCCCCGTTTGGAAAAATCAGCTTACTATTGCAGTGGCGCTTCAAAGGCAGAAGGCTAATGTGGAAATGCAGAAGAAGATTTCAGATACCACGAATACCATTCTCCAGAAAAATGCAGAATTGCTGAAGCAGAACAGTATAGACGTGGCACGTGAAAACGAAAAAACAGTTGTATCGATTGACACGCTAAAACGTACAACACAATCGCTTATCGAAACTTTGAATGAGGTAAAACGCATCCATGACGAAGGTACACAGAACCGTAAGGTCCTGAATAACGAATTACAATCTTTAGAAACAGAACTTAAAAAGAACGTTACTAATATAAATTGATAGAGCCGGGATGGACGAGATACGGGCAGGCATTTTAGATGAATCGAATAAATATTTAACAAAGCTGCAACTGCATTCAGCATTTTTTAGCGATGAGATCATTTATAAGATTTATCTGAGAAGCCAGGTAATACATCAACTATTTGAAAGCAACCCCGAACTCGACATTAATAAGCTTGAACTATTTCATCTGCAGTATACTGCTACTGTAATTGAATTGCTCAAGAAGATAAAGAAGACCAACGAACGTAATGTGAGTTTGCTGTACGACGAGATACAGCTTAATGACGACCTTATCAACAAGCTGGATCATTCCGTTTTAACAGAAAGTAGTTTCAATCTTGAGAAACAGAGGCAGGCGGTAAAAATGAATACCTCCTTGCGGAGGCTTTACCAATTTTTATCTGAAGACTCAACGGAATATCCATTTTCAAGGAACATCAATTCATTTAATGCCCGGTATTCCCAGGACTTCTTTTTTGATATTTCTCCTGAGGCAATGTTTCGGGCGACAGAATACCAGCAAAACGAAGTTTACACGAATGCTTATGCAACGATACAACGTAAGCTAATGGGGCTTCTTTGTAAGTATGATTTCCGTACTGAGTTCTATTACGGACTGAAGGCCGGCGATTCGGTATTGGAGGTTTATAAGTTCCTGGATCAGGAAAGGTATTTCTTTTATTACCCTAACCGGACTTTGTTCCTGCTTTTCGATATAACCATGCTTGCAGATATTGATCTCACTTCCGGGCTATCGAAGAGGTCGAGGATCATTCACGAGCTAAAGGATAAAAACGACAAGCTTGAAAGCAGGGCTAACGTTTTAAAATCCAGTATACCCGCGGATATTAAAAATCTTCTCACCGAACACTATAAAAAAATTTCAGATATAGATTTCCTTCAAAATATTGCCAACTTTGACGTTCAGGCAAATATTTTAAAGACAATGCTGAACACAGACAGCATCTAAACACGAATAACAAATTAAAAAATGGACTTTTTACACACTCTTCTGGGGGACGATATTCAGGCAGGTTTATTGATTATCCTTAATCTGATCATTATTGAAAGCTTATTATCAGTTGATAATGCAGCGGTTCTAGCTACTATGGTGCTCGATCTGCCGAAAGATCAGCGCGAAAAGGCCCTGAAATATGGTATCATTGGTGCCTATGTATTCCGCGGACTTTGTTTGATGGTAGCCGGGTGGCTGGTAAAGGTCTGGTGGTTAAAGCCTCTGGGCGGACTGTATCTACTCTATCTTGCTTTTGATTACTTTAAGGGAAAAGCAAGCAATAAGGAAGAGGACGAAAACGTAGATAAAAATTCAAGCTGGATATATAAATCAACAGTTGGATTACTTGGTAACTTCTGGTCGACGGTAGCTTTAGTGGAAGTAATGGACCTTGCTTTTTCCATTGATAATGTCTTTGCAGCGGTTGCATTTACTGATCACATGTTCCTGATCTACACAGGGGTATTTATTGGAATATTAGCTATGCGTTTTGTTGCCCAGGGATTTGTGAAATTGATGGAGAAATATACTTTCCTTGAGGCTATTGCATTCATTGTAATAGGTGTGTTAGGATTGAAGCTGTCAGCTTCTGTTTATACCCATTTCGCAAAAGGCACTGCGTTTGCAGATTTTTTAGAAAGCGAGCACATGGATATGGCAGTTTCCATATTTACGGTAGCCATATTTGTTATTCCTGTATTAACATCTCAATTCTTTAATTTTCCTAAAAAGAACATTATTACTGCAGATGTATCTAATGCTGCGGAGCCCGTGCTGGAAGATCAGGATGATATTGTGGATAACAACTAAAGGAATATTTTAAAATGCAAAAAGCCGGAGGATTTGGGATCCTGCGGCTTTTAAACTTAACTAACTAACTTAACTTATAGGGTATGGTAAATAAAGGAAGGACTATTTTAGTTTGTGCCGGTTTTCCACCATTCCCGTGAAGGAATTTCCGGTAGGAATTACAACAGGCACCACCTCAGTTGAAGAAACCGTAGTTCCATTTTTAAGGCTCATTGTTGTATTTGCACTTATTGTAGTTCCGGTAGTTAAATAGGCAAGTGCTTTTGAAAGGCACACTTCGCTTTCATCACCGAAATCACGTGTTACGTCATCTGTTGCTGTTATATCTGCCGTCATGCCGCTAAAGTAATCTCCCTCGCCATTTGCGTTCCTGCTTTGGAAGTTCGACATGTATACAGTATATTTATCAATAGTTATCCCAAAAAAACCAACAGGTTTTCCATAAGTAGTTGATCCGATCAACTTCACTGTCAAATAAGGTTTCAGAGAGTTTATTGTGAGTTCGCTCGCTGAAGCAGTATTCCCGCTAACAATAAAGCATACTGTTTTTATATTGTCTAAAGAACCATTTTTACTAAACTTATAAGTGTTGCCGCTTATGCTATAATCCACGTCGGCATAAGTAACATACTTTCCATTTACCCCGGAAGTATAGGGCTGGATCTTGTCGTTAGAATCATACAGAGGCTGATATTTAAGGATTGAGGCATTGCCTTTTTGCATCATATCATTATAGTACTCAGTATACATCACTTTCCCGTTTAACGATGAGGGAGCGATGAGGTTGATCAAATGTTCTGCTGTAGCAACATAACCTCCTCCGTTATATCTCAGATCCACAACAAGATCAGTAACTCCTGCTGATGCAAAACCTGCAAATGCATTATTAAGTGCGCTTTCAGCATTAGATAAAGTAGAAAATCGCGAAAATACCAGATATCCAATCTTTTTGCTGCCCCTGGTTATTACTGTTGTTTTGATCACCGGGCTTGTAGTATAGGATGCTTGAGTGAGGCTTACAGTTCTGCTAGTTCCGTTTGTGGTTTGAACAACAAGGCTCATGGTAGATGAATTAAAAGCAGTATTTATATAGTTTACTTCAGTTTCTGAATCCGCGCGAGCTGTATGATTGTTGATAGTAACAATACGATCTCCTCTTTTCAGCCCGGCATTGGCAGCAGGGGAGGACGGATTAACGTATCTGATTCTTATATCAGTGGCAGTAACAGCCGAGAGCCCCATTCCAAAGTCTGTTCCTTTCCCGTCCAGCTCTACAGAGGAAAAAGCTGAAGGAACAAAAGATGTAGTTCCAGAATTACTATTATCATCTATGTAGGAATATTTCGGGCTGTTGGGTTCGTCTGCACTGTATTCGTAAGCTTTACCTGTAGAGCTATTGATCTTATATCGTGTAATATATAATAGCTCTTTCTCGAAAAAACTCAGATCTGTTCCTGAGCTTACATAAGAACGAGGGTTAAAGGCCTCATAGGAAGGAAGGCTCTCATTCCAAAGGTAAGTTTGTTTGGCATATAGGAATATAGAGTCTAAAGTGAGTTGTGTTCTGCTTGCCTCCACTATTTCCGGACTAGCACCTTTATCTTTTTTGCAGCTGATCAATGCAAAAGGCGCTAGTGCAAAAGCAAAAAATATTTTAAGCTTTATATTTCTCATTAAAACTTCCGTATCTCTTTCTGATTGCTAAGTTCTGGAGCAAAGATGAAATCAAGATGAAGTTTGGAAACTATTATCTTTTACTTTTGTACCCTAATTTAATGGGTTTGCAATCTCAGAAGAAGATCATACTATTTGCGCTTAGTCTAAGCATTTTGTTAATGCTTGGTAAATTCACAGCGTTTTTTATTACCCAGTCAAATGCCATTCTCACCGACGCGGCAGAAAGTATAGTGAATGTGCTGGCAAGTGCTTTTGCATTTTACAGCATTTATCTTTCCTCACAGCCAAAAGATGTTAACCATCCCTATGGGCACGGTAAAGTGGAGTTTTTCTCGATGTTTGTTGAAGGAATACTCATATTGCTTGCCGGCGTTCTTATTCTTTTTAAATCAGGGTATAATCTATTTTTTCCGACAGAAGTAAAAGACCTCTTTGATGGTACCATCATCATAGCGATTACTGGCCTCTTAAATTATGGTATGGGGTTTTATATGGTAAAGCAATCGAAGAAGCTGAATTCATTAACTCTTTTCGCAGATGGTAAACATCTTCAGACGGATGCTTACAGTAGTGCGGGACTCGTTATCGGTTTGTTGCTAATCTACTTTACTGGCATTTATTATCTGGACAGCATATTGTCAATTATAATGGGACTGTACATTATTTATTCAGGATATAAGCTGGTAAGGAAATCTGTAGGGGGACTTATGGATGAATCGGATCTGGTGAAAGTGGAGCAAGTGGTTGAGATACTAAATTCGAACAGACATAACAGCTGGATAGATATTCATAACCTTCGAACCCAAACGTATGGACATGAACTACATATTGATTGTCATGTTACGTTACCATACTACTTCGAACTAAATAAGGTTCACGATGAGATCTCCGAGATCGATACGCTAATCAACAGGAAGGGACTTCACACGGAGTTCTTTATTCATACCGATCCTTGTTTGCCGCAGTGTTGCCATTACTGCCGTATGCCCCAATGCCCAGTCAGATCAGAGGTTCAGACGAAAGACATTGCATGGACGGTAGAAAATGTAACACGGAACTTCAAGCACTATCACTATACGAAAGATTAAAAGTATAGGTCAGCTTTAAATCCGTAGCTCAATAACAGGTTCTGCCGATCTGTCTTAGCAATATCGTTGTACTTGATATTGGTATTCAGGCTCAACCATCTATTAATTTTAAATGAAAGGGATGAAGACGTCCGGATAATATAGTCTTCCTTATAATTAAGAGAATTCTGAAGGAAACCAATTCCATCTATCACTACAGCATTGCCCAAGCTAAACTTGAAGTAAAGCCGAAGTGAATTCCGGTAGGTTTGATAACTCTCTGAAGTAGTATCAGACAATCTGATCTTACTGGCTTCGTACAGGATACCATTGCTCAGGTTCAACTGGTTCTTCCCATCATCAAAGAAGGTGTAGGCAAACCCCAGTCCTGTTTGCATCTGATTAATGATCTTCAGGGAATAGCTGGTAGTATAATTACCAAGTCCCCAATAGTAAAAGCCGGTCTTTTTCTGATTAAGGTTAAAATCCAGACTCGTGGTATAATCATTATTAGTCAGTTTCTGATCCTGTTTTCCAAAAAGCCAGGAATTGTTGAAGTTGAGGCTCACTTTGCGATCTCTAACTCCAAATTTTAAACCGTTATTTAGTAAATATGAATCAGCAGTGTTGGTCTTGTTTATATTTCCAGTTCCAGTAAAACCGAGATAATAGTGCGTGCTATCCGTAAATTGTGCAAAGGCTTGCACGAAAAGTAAGAGAAAGGCTGTAGTGATCCAATATTTTCCCATAGCGGTGGCAAAGGTAAAATAAAACATTAACGAGCGGAACCGGCCTGGGACGGATAAAAATAAAGACAAAAAAACCCGTGCTATGAGAGCACGGGTTAACTAACCAATTATAATATATAAGTGTGAGATATTATAAAATATAAACCATTAGAATTTAGAAAAACTTCCTGTACTATGAGAGTAAAGTACTTGTCTAAACCCTTATCACAATATATTGGTACAATGTTACAACATCTAACTGACTTTTTAAACTTTTTAGTCAATTTTTAACATTCTTTAACAGAATATTTAAAAAAAAGGAGATAGCTTTTAAGCTATCTCCTCAAACCTTAATCAATCTCACTAACTCGAACTATGAAAAACCTTATTTCTATAAATACGCTCACGTTTACGAGAACGAAGTTGAAGAGTTACGCCTGTTTATATATCTTTACAAAAATGTTTTATTATCAGTCTTTTAAAAAGTAGATTCTGAAAGTGGAGCCTTCTCCTGGGATACTTTCAACTTCTACTTTTCCTCCAAGAGTTTCAGCCTGTGTTTTAACCAGGTTCAATCCCATACCTTTACCCGGAATATCCTTAGTATGGAAACGGCTGTATAAACCAAAAATCTCTGAGCGATGTTTCTCCAGATCTATCCCGATCCCGTTATCACTAACGCTTAAACAAATCCAGTTGTCTACATAATGGGTACTTATATGAATTTCTGATGCTCGTTCGGGATTTCGGTATTTTATAGCGTTAGTAATAAGATTATATAAAATGCTGTAAAAATAGCTCTTTACACTCTTGAAATTATTTACTGCACTGAAGTCGCAGACGATTAAGGTGCCTGATTCTTCTATTTCCTGTGCGAGCGAGGATTTTACCAGTTCTACCTCTTCTTCTATTATTATATTTTCTTTGATGTTCACACCAAGATCCTGAAAAGAAACAATGGTAGTCAGGTCTTTAACCACATTATCAAGACTCGTAGCTTCATTAGCAATATACTCGATAAGTTTCGTGTTTTGATCATCATCGAAAGGAGCCATTTTTATAAGGGATGCTAATCCCAGGATCTTATTGATTGGCGAACGCAGGTTATGAGATACGATATACGAAAATTGCTTAAGGTTTATATTCTTTTCGATAAGGTCCTGGGTCATGCGCTCCCGCTCTTCCTCGGCCTTTTTTCTTTCGCTGATGTCTTCATATATTCCCAAAATTCCATATACATTTCTGTTGCTATCAGTAAGTGGAAGTTTTGTTGTATCAGCCCAAATCATCTCACCGGAGGCTTGGGTCTGCGTTTCAATAAAATGGATCTTTGGTACTCCGGAAGAAATTACTTCAGCATCGTCAACTCTGTACTTATCCGCCTCCTCTTTATTCCATGGGAATTCATAATCAGTTTTTCCAACAACATCATCAATTGAAGAAAAACCAGCAGCCCTTGCAAAGACGGTATTGCAGCCCAGGTACCGGCTCTCCTTGTCTTTCCAGAAGATCGCCTGCGGTATTGAATTCAACACATGGGAAAGCATAGCCTCTTTCTTTTGAAGAGCTTCTTCAATGGCTACTCTATTAGAAATATCAAGACCTGTACCTACAACGCAAGTTTTTCCATCAAAAATAATTGTTCTGGCAGTGAATAGGTAGGGAACTTTTACTTTTTCTTTAGTATAGAAAAAGGCCTCTAAGGAAGATTCACCTTTCTCAAAGGCATCATTGATCGCTGTTTTAAGTGAGGGTTTGTCTTCTTCGGAGAAGAAGTCAAGCGGTTGCATCGTGGCAATTTCTTCCGCATCAAAGCCCGAAACTAATTCGAAGTTCTTATTCCACTTAAGGAAATTCCCGCCGCGGTCAAAGAAGTAGAAGATACCGGGCAAACTATTAACGATAGATTCTGAAAGGATTTTTTGCCTTAGAGTTTCATTCTCTGCGCGTTTCCTTGCAGTAATATCGTTAACAATACCATCTACCCTTGTTAGTACCCCATTAACCAAAACCGGAATAGCTTTAACCTCAATCCACCTTAGGCCTCCGTTTTTATGGAAGATTCTATATTCGGTAAGGGTCTGATTGCCTGCTTCTAATTGAATGTCGTCTGCATATACTCTTTCTCTATCCTCCGGGTGGATCACTTCTGCCCATAATTGCGGGTTAGAAAAAAACTCTTCAGAGGTGTAACCGTAAATTTTAGGACAGCCAGCCGAAAGCTGGATGTACTTTTGATTTACTATATCCTTTGAATAAAATCCTTCGTTTATAGAGTTGAAAAGATGAGTGATCTCGCGGTTGAGTTGCTCCAATCGCTTCTGGGTCTGGAGTTGTTGTCTTGCAGCAATCGAAATAGTCTCGTTGCAAATTACAAGGATCCCTGACACCAGTCCCTTTTCGTCTTTAATAGGACTTAAGTGGTAGGTTAACAGGATGTCATCAGACGTGTTAAGCCGGTGAACTGCTTCGTTAGGAAGTGTTTTGTTGATTCCTTGCCGTGTTGCCTCAAGTTCAGGCGAAATAAATTTCCAGCTATCGCCCCAAATATCTTCCCCTGTTTTTCCCATTGCATAAGGGTGTAATCCCAGCGCTTGCAAGGCAGGTATATAAGCGTCGTTATAAAAGAGGATGTTGTTCTCTCCCCAAAATAAAAACATAGGGGTGTTTGAGTTCAGCAACAAACTTAAAGAAAAGCAAAGACTGGAGGGCCATTCAGAAAAATCCCCGGGCAAAACGTGCTGCCAGACACCAGAGCGTATTAACTCTCCAGTCTCACCACCACCTTTTAAGAATTCCGGAACCTTTATTGAATTTTCCCCCATTTAACAAAAGAATATGCTGCTTTACGATGTCTGTTGCCAAGCCCCTCATTTGTACAAAAATATCACATACCTCGTCCGCAACTTAAACGTAAACGAAGTTTAAAAGTTGCCCTTTTCAGGTCATATCTTCCTATTGGACAAAGCAAAATTCTGTTTTGCAATAAATTATAATTTTCACAAGTAGGTACAGGCAGATAAAATTTGGGTTTGATTGAAGTGGTAGATGCTTAAATAAGAAAGCTACCTCAAGGCAGGCCTTGCTCAGCAGCTTTCTTTATTTCAATATTACAATTTTTCTGGCTCTTTACAAAAACTGTCCATTATTTTCATAACTTCTATTCCTTCCGAAGCCGGACATGGATTTTCACCCTGGCCCAAAAAATAATTAACCACCATTTGTATCATTGGCTGCTGAATGTGTTGAGGGGGCTGAATTTCAAATCGCTCTTCCTTACCTCCCCTGCTGAGGGTGTAAAACTGATTGAAAACCGCGAAGCTGATCTTTCCTTCTGATCCGACTATCTCTACGAGATCAGTTTTTTCTTCTGGTGAGACGGTGAAGCACCAGGTTCCATTAAAGATAATCTTGTTCTCGAAAAGAATCTCCCCCGTCACCAGGTCATCGGCTTTATAATAACCTCCCTGATTAACTGCAAAGCCCTGGTAATGCACTGCCTTGCCAAAGAAGTAAAGCATCAGATCAATCTGATGTGGAGCAAGGTCATGAAATAATCCTCCTCCGGAAACCTCGGGATTTACTCTCCAGTTATCATCAGTTTTAGTTATAAGGTCGGACTGATGGGGTTGGAACATCTTCAGATTTACAAATCTAACCTGCCCGATAGCTCCCGTATCAAGTAATTCCTTAATCTTTATGAATAAAGGAAGTCCGCGACGATAGTGGGCTACCGTTAGCAATGTATCAGAAGCTTTTTCTGCCTCTGCCATCCGGATTGCCGATCCTGTATTCATTGTCATCGGCTTTTCTACATATACCGGTTTTCCCGCTTTCAAAGCCTCCAGTGTATACTCTTCGTGATTTAGTGGAGGGGTGGCAATGTATATGGCATTTACTTCAGGGTCGTTAATTAGCTCGGAAGCTTCGGTATACCACTTCTTTACCTGGTGCCGTTTAGCATAATCTTCAGCTTTAGAAGCGTTCCGTCTCATCACGGCTACCAGCTCTGAATTTTCAGCCTTGCTGAAACCAGGGCCGCTTTTTACCTCGGTAACATCACCACATCCGATGATGCCCCATTTAATCGTGTTAGTCATTTTATTTCTTTATAAAGCCTAATCCTTTCAACCAATTCTCTACCCGGTCGGTCCAATGGTCAGGCGCCCGATCCTGCGCTAGTCCAAACCCATGCCCTCCTTTAGGATAGATATGCATTTCTGCAGAAACATTATTTTGCAATAGGGCTTCGTAGAACCGTATGCTGTTCTGAACTTTTACCGTTTTATCATCTCCCGCATGAATAAGCATGGTAGGAGGGGTCTGGGGACTTACCTGAAGCTCATTTGAATAAAGTCGGGTTAGTTCTGCTGAAGGAGAAGTGCCAATCAAGTTATCCCTTGATCCTTTATGCATCAGCGTTTCAGACAGACTAATCACGGGGTATACCAAGACCATGAAGTCTGGCCTGAGATTTATATTTTCTTTATTGTCAATTACAGCCTTATTGAAATGAGTTCCGGCAGTAGAGGCAAGGTGGCCACCAGCTGAAAACCCTACTATACCCACTTTTCCTGTATCAATTCCCCACTCCCTTGCCCTGCTTCTAACCGTTTTAATAGCTTGTTGAGCATCCTGCAACGGACCAACTGATTTATCCGGCATTGTTTTGTCTGAAGGAAGGCGATATTTGAGAACGAAAGCAGCAATGCCCATTTTATTGAATTCAGCTGCGATGTTAGTTCCTTCGTGGCTGTACGACAGATGGCGATAACCTCCGCCAGGTATGATAACTACGGCAGCTCCCATAGATTTATTTTTTTTAGGAAGAAAGATCTCCAAACCAGGTTTAGAGACCTTTTCGTAACGAACCTGTCCGGTATTGTTTATATTTTTCAGCTCCTCATCCGGGCCTTCAATGGCATTGGGGATTTTGCCGGGATAAAGAGGGATTACAGTCTGAGAACTGGCATTCATAAAAATTGCGGTAAAAAGCGCAATAACAAATGATTTTTGCATTGACGTGTTTTTACCGCAATAATACAGAATTAGCTGCGATCTTATCTATTTGTAGTAGCCTGATCTGAAAGTAAGTACGTAACTTTCATGTTCAAGAGCATCCTTCCAGGTATGTATTAAGTGTTTATAGGCTTCACCGACAGGTCGTATCTTCCGGTCAAGGTCGTAAAGTCCCAGGGAATTTACATTTCCAGCGTCATTCCTCAATGCCGAATCCCAGTCAACCTGATCCGTTAAGCTGTACCAGGTAAAGCCACAGATTGGAATCCCATCCCTTTTCAGGCGTCGAACGTTAGCGAACTGGGTTTGAAGCCAGCGTAAGGCATGCGCTTCAGAAATATTGGTTTCCGTATGCATCACTGGAAGTTTGTAGCGGGTATAATATTGGTGGGTGATCACATAGTACCCAAAAATTTCACCTGCTGCAGAGGTGCTTCCGTTTTCATGTACCATATGTTCGTTGGTAATGTAGTAGTCATTACCCATGATACAATTTCCCTTAATAATATTATTTTCAAACCAATGATATTCCTGTTTTGTCATCCCGTTTTCGATCAGGTATTCGTACATGACCACAGATATAGGATAACCATAGCTCAGGTCCAGGGAGAGGAAACGTTTTTGATTAAGGAAACCAGCCAGAGCGTCGCAATCAGGGGTTTCAGGATGGAAGTATTCAGAGGATTCACTTTGAATAAAGGTGGCATTTGGCTGCACCTCCAAAATAGCATTCATCGCCAATACATTTGCCTTACACAAGTTGGTTAGCGCTCGTACAAAGGATCGGTCGTCCGTTTTACACTCATTCCACCAGCCGTACTGCCCGGAGAACATTGCTGCCACAAAGATTTCGTTAACCGGTGTGTAAAATTGGATCCAGGGATATCTCTTTGCAAACTCCCTTGCGTACTCGGCGAAGTAATGCGGCCAGTCGGTATTCTGAAAATCACCGATAAAATCGGGCACACCGAAATGGCAAAGGTCAACAAGCGGAACAATATTTTGTTCCTTCAGGTAATTGAAGGTTTCATCACAGAAAGCCCAATCATATTGTCCCGGCCCCACGTGCGTGGTATGCAACGGTGCACCGTACCTCAAAAATTCGATTCCCATCTCCTTCACGAGATTGAAATCCTCCTTCCAGTATTTGTAGTGTCCGCATTTCTCCATCTCATCCACTCTCTTGCGTGACCCGTCGGGCAGAGTTATCATGGGATAACTATTTTCAATTCCCGTGGCGAACATGAATTTGTTTCTTCTCATAGGGTTGATTAGTGTTCATTCAATAGTTTACTTACAATGAGTTCGAGTAATTTGTTTTGAATGTATTTGTAGAATACGACGTGTGGATGTGTGGAATTTCTACCCGGGTGTGGAAATAAAAACCGGGGAAAATAAATTGTAGAATTATGGAATTAGCTGAAACCGAAAGTTTTATTTCAAGTATAAGTGCCTGTTGATGTTTTTTTAGGAATAGGAAACTCTTTTCGCGACGTGGCTTTGTTTTTGCAATAGAAATGTCATGATGAGAAAACTACTGTTAGTAATTCTGCTTCTAAATTGCCTCTCAACAACAAAAGCACAATCTCTAAATTGGTTTGTTTCTGCTCATGTAGGTACAAGTAACTACAAAACGGCCAGTATGAACGGCGCGGTGATGGGTGGGTTTAAGAACGAGATGGGACAGCAAGTTTCTATTGGACCTGTTGTTAAAGGGTATATGCTTAACGGCATTGTAAAGAATCAGGTTGGTGCAAGGCTTTATGCCCAGATGAATCTAAGCGGTAGGATCGATGCTTATATTCAGTGTGATGCCTCAGATGCCAGACAGTTTCAGATCGCTCAGGTGAAATCACCAGTACGTCTTGAAACAGGAATGGGCCTGAACTTTATGATAAAGGATAATATAGGAGTAGGATGTGGTTACACTTTTGGAGAAATTAATCCGGTAACTAATCAACGTTTAAGTAGTCCTTCTCTGAAATTAGTATATGTATTACCCTTCTTATCGAATTCAAGATGGTAGTTTGGAGATCTAAAACGACGTCAATATTATCATAAACGAACTCTTTTAATAGAATTTGCGCTTTTGATATTGTTAATCCCAATGAATTAATAATAGGCTTGCCTATGTTAATTTTTTTTGTCAATATTGCAATGAAATTAAAAGTTATGCTTCAATTGGTAAATCTACCTCAGCCTATTTTCTATCTGGCAGTCACATTGATCGCATTTGTCCTTGTTTTAATAGCTATTCCATCTATTATCCATGTTGCTAATCACCGGTCTTTGTTTGACGATATCGATGTAGAAAGAAAGGAGCATAAAAAAGGAATTCCGCGTTTAGGAGGCGTTGCAATCTTCTGCAGCTTTATGATCACCGCTTTGCTTGTTGCTAACGGAGGGGTGTCGAAAGAGTTTAGTTTATTGCTTGCCTGCTGTATGATCCTGTTTGCTGTAGGATTAAAGGACGATCTTTGGGGAGTGAATCCAAGTACCAAATTTGGAATGCAATTCCTTATTTCAAGTATCATGGTCCTTCTGGGAAATGTTCGCTTAACCAGTTTGTATGGGATCTTTAATGTTTACGATATCCCTTACGGAGTAAGCATTTTTCTTTCCATGCTTATCATTACTTTCGTTATCAATGCGTTTAATCTGATTGATGGTATTGACGGGCTGGCCGGAGTAACGGGTGTGGTGGTTAATCTTACATTGGGTTTGATGTTTGCCGATATGGAACAGACCACTCTAGCTTGTCTGGCCTTTTCAATTGCAGGTTCATGTATTGGTTTCCTTCGTTTTAATATAACCCCTGCACGAATCTTTATGGGTGACACTGGTTCACTCATGATAGGTTTTCTGTCAGTTATCCTTGCTATTAAATTTATTGAATTAAATAAAATTGGAGGAAATCATCCGATTTTCTACGGCTCGGCACCCTCTATAGCAGTTGCAGTTCTTATAGGACCAATATTCGATGCCATTAGGGTATTCGTCCTTCGTACAATAAAAAGCGGATCACCCTTCGTGGCCGACCGTAATCATGTACATCATCGAATGCTTCATATAGGGTTTAATCACATTCAGAGTACTTTTATTTTGATGAGCTTTAACCTTCTAATGATCTATGTGGCCTTGTCTTTCAGATCTTTAGGTAATTTCGTTCTGATCGGTATCCTGTTCCTTATCTGTCTGATATTTAATAATCTGTTAACATTCTTTATCCGTTCCAAAAAGCGCAAGAGCTATAGTATCGTTAATTTTCTTTGGTAAGGAAACACAGTCTGAGTATTTTTCTGTTGTTTACAGATGATTGAAGAAAGAAGGATACAGATTGAGGATCGGGAGATCTTTTACCTGAAGAAAGCTGGTGTTAGTGCCAAAGCAACACTTATTTTCATTCATGGCTTTCCTTTCAGCTCTGCCATGTGGAGGGAGCAGCTTGAAATTCTTCCTGATGGTATAGAGGCTTTCGCAGCAGATGTCCGCGGTTTTGGAAAAAGTACTACATCTCATTCGTTTTTTTCTGTTGATCTTTTTGCGAGAGACCTTTATGCTTTCCTGAACGCCCTCCAGTTACATCAAGTGATCTTATGCGGACTTTCTATGGGTGGATATATTTCGCTTAGAGCAGCACAAATTGATAAAAGCAGGATCAAGGGCCTCATACTATGTGATACCAATTGTATTGCCGATACTGACGAGTCGAAGTTAAAGCGCTTTGCTACTATCGATCTGGTTGCATCCGGCAAGAAAAATGAGTTTGCCGAAAGTTTCCTTAAGAATTTATTTGCTCAGTCTTCTTTCGAAAAAAAGAATCCGGGAATAGAACTGATTCGAAGCATTATTTTAAGTACTGCAGGTTCTTCCATCTGTGGAACCCAGCTTGCTCTTGCTTCCAGAACAGATACTTCAGCCGTACTTTCCGAAATAACCGTTCCTGCTTTAATTATACGCGGTGAACATGATAAAGTAATGACGCCTGCACAGGCAGTTCAATTACAGGAAGGTATAAGAAGATCTGAATTAGTGATCGTTCCAGAGGCTGGTCATATGTCTAATCTCGAAAACCCTGAGGTGTTTAACTCAAGTCTGCTTAACTTCCTCTCCAAACATTTCGGCTAGATATTGTTTTTATTGAGCAATGACGGATATAGAAGAATTGCTCGAGGAGAATAATCTGGTTTATCTTACTGATTCCACACCTGGGATTACCAGAGAGGTAACACAAGAAGGTTTTGTTTATTTTAAAAAGGGACAGCCGATTACCGATCAGAAGACGCTGGACAGAATTAAAAGGCTTGTTTTGCCACCGGCGTGGACAAATGTTTGGATTGCTCCCAAAGCGAATGCCCATCTACAGGCAACAGGAACAGACGCTGCCGGGAGGAAGCAGTACCGCTACCATAATGACTGGGCAAAATCACGCAACGAGAATAAGTTTTACAGGATGGTTGAATTTGGTAAGAAATTACCTGAGTTCAGGAAAAACCTTCTGAAGGATTTGAAAAGGGCAAATTTTGATGACCGAAAGGTTCTGGCGATCTCTGTAAGCCTGATGGAGAAGACTCTTATCCGTGTCGGTAATGAGTCGTACAAGCAATTATATGGTTCGTACGGGTTAAGTACATTAAGAGATAAGCATGTAAAGATTGAGGGGAGTAATATGAAGCTCTCCTTTATTGGCAAGAAAGGTGTAAAGCACGAGATCAATCTGACAGATCGCAATCTGGCCAAGCTGGTGAAGAAATGCAGGGATATTCCCGGCCAGGAACTTTTTCAGTATTACACCGCTGATGGCGAGCGACGATCCATCGACTCGGGAATGGTTAACCGTTATATTAAGGAAATAACAGATTGCGACTTTACCGCTAAGGATTTCCGGACCTGGTATGGTACCCTGGAAGGATTGAAGTGTTACGCTATTTATGAACCCGCGGAAAGTGAATCCAAGCGAAAGAAGATCACTAATGCGGTTTTAGATGAAGTAGCCGCAAGACTGGGAAATACGAGGGCGGTCTGCAAAAAATACTATGTTTTCCCTTCCCTGATTGAAGCCTTTGAGCGGGGGGATCTTTATCCTTACCTCAAAAAAGTAGAAAATATCACGCCTAAAGTTACAGACGTAGCATTAAACACCAACGAAAAGATATTATTAAAGTTTCTTAAGGACGAACGAAAGAGGAAAGACAAAGCCGCTTAGATTGGATAGGGGAATCTCTCCCCTTTGAAAGAACGGACCATGAAGCTCATCGAAACAACCTATTAAGGACGAGTTTCTATTTATTTCCATAAATGCCGAAGTTAGAGCGGGTATGAAATTATGCATACCTAAATAAGCCTTTGGACCCTTAAGGAATTAACCTCGGCGATTTACTCTTTGCCGGACTTTTCGGATTATTATACAGATTATCGTTTTCCGAAGGTGCATTCTTCAACGGAAGGTCAGCAACATAACGCCATCTACCATTAAATAACTTTAATCCATCATAAGAAAGATCGGGACCATAAAGCTCAGGCTTATCCTTTAATTTAGGGTCGGGCGCTGCAAGATGATCAAATACAATAGTTCCTTCCTGAGGATTGTAATTTAAGATCATAGAAGCCTGGCGTGAATATTCAAAAATAATTCTGTTTTTGCCTGCATAATCTTTATTGCCATCGAATACTGGCAATCCAAAGTAGGCTTTATTATTCTTGAAATAAAGAATCTCAATCACTTTCTTTGTCGATTTCGGCGTATTTCCTTTCCATCCCAAAAGGACATAATATGGCTGGCGGGAACTATTCACCACCGGTATTATTTTGTAATACTGGCATCCATACCACTTCTCGTTAGTAAGCACAGTATCTTGCGGTTTTTTAATAGCAGTCGTATTGTCAACTAAAGGAAAGAGCTTTAATCCCTGAGCGCTGTTCATCTGGACCGTACCGTAATAGCGGTAACTTCCATCATCGTTCATAACATGCCAGGTAAATGTCCTAAACTTGTTATCAGGAGATTTTTGGATCGTCACAGTCTTAAGAGAGTCAAAGCTATAGTTGAATGAGCCCGTAACCTTTAATGCTTTAACAAGTAGCTTTACCATTTTGTAAGTAGCATTATAACGTTCAGCCTCATTGGTGTTGTTGATGGTTTCCTTTCCAAGCAAAACAAGCGAATCCTGGTAGCTATCCAATTGCTGTCTCCCAGAACCCTGTGCCTTAAGGTTTAAAGACAGGGAAACAAAGAGTATGATGTATAATAATTTACTGATCATTCTTATCTATTGACTTCTGATACGTTTAGCAACAATAATATTAATTCTTTGATTGTTTTTCAGTCGCTCAGTTTAAGTACTTCTCTCACAAATACAATACCTGATTTTCGCGTGACCATTGCAGCTTATCTTAACATTGTACTCGTTAAGCTATTTCTCGTCCCGTACTGATTAATTGTTTATTTTTGAAAGCGTAAGGAAACTATTGTGGCTAAATTCAGAAAAAACTCACATCTCATCCTATATAGAAGATATGCATCCTGGTTGAAATACATCATGATGTTTTTATCAGTAGCAATCGTAACACTTTTTCTACCCAAACAGCCCCGCTTTAAATACGAATACGAGAAGGGCAAATTATGGATGAACCAGGATTTGATATCCCCTTATGGATTTGCCATTGAAAAGACTCCTGATGAATTGGAAAAGGACCGGCAAGACGTTCTGAAGTCTGTTCAACCTATCTACAAACTTGAAACAGAAGTGATGGAGACGGAAGTTCAAACCTTTCTTACAGATTTTGAATTAAAGTGGACCACAGCAGGCGAAAAGCCCGGTGCCAAAGGTCATTATAAGAACTTTGGTATTAGTCTTTTAAATAGTATTTACCAGAGAGGGGTGATGACTTTAAGTAAGCGTTACCAGCGAAGCGGTCCAAATTATAACTTTCAACTTGTCCAAAATAATGTATCCGAACAGCTTAATACAGTAGAAACCTTTACCCTGGACGCAGCGAATAAATATGCCGAGGACGAGATCAAAAACAATGCGGCCATTGCAAACAAGGAATGGCTGTTAAGCATCGTTAAAGATCGTATTAAGCAGAACTATATTTTCGACGAACTTTTGACGGAGAGGCTGGAGGAAGAAGGCTTAAGGAATATATCCCTGACCAGGGGGATGGTTCAACAGGGGGAGCTGATTGTTGCCAACCGGGCACTTATTACCCCTGAGGTTTATCAAAAGCTGGAATCACTCAAGAACACTTTTGAAAAGGATGACAGGATAAGAGGAGATAAGCGGGTCATTTTTATTGGTCAGTTTTTACTCGGGGGGCTGATCGTTTCACTTCTGATGATATTCCTTCGCCTGTTCAGACGGGATATATTTCAGGACAATCGCCAGATCTCGCTGATCCTGATCGTAATCACTTCCATGATGGTAACACTCTCCTGGGCCATCCAATTCAAAATACCAAATGTTTATTATATCCCTTATGCTATTGTTCCCATCATCATAAGGATACTGTTTGATACACGTCTTGCTTTAAATATCCACCTCCTGGTGGTATTGATAGCGGGCTTTTTCGTCCCTAACAGTTTTGAGTTCGCTTTCCTGCAAGTAACATCTGGTATGGTGGCTATTTACAGTATAAAGAACCTCGTAAAACGGGAACAGTTCCTGATATCAGCACTGTTAATTCTGTCAGACTATTTTATATGTTTCGTAGGGATCTCTCTAATAAGGAATGGTTCTTTCCTACAGATCGAATGGGTCAGCTTCATTCCATTTATCATCAGCGTACTTTTGTCTTTATTAGCTTATCCGCTGATCTATTTGTTTGAGCAGATCTTTGGAATCACTTCTGAGGTGAGCTTGATGGAACTAACCAATACAAACGCCAAACTCCTTCGCGAACTCTCCTATAAAGCACCCGGTACCTTTCAGCACTCTCTTCAGGTAGCCAATCTCGCAGAGGCTGCGATATATAATATTGGTGGAAACGGATTGCTGGTAAGGGCAGGAGCGCTTTACCATGATATCGGTAAAATGGAGAACCCGCAATACTTCATCGAGAACCAGAATAGGGGCTCCAATCCGCATGATTCCCTTTCTTACGAAGCCAGTGCCCAGATCATCATCCGTCACGTTACGAAGGGAATTGAAATAGCGAGAAGAAATCACCTTCCGGAGATCATTATAGACTTCATTAAAACTCACCATGGAAATACCCGGATGGACTATTTTTATCAATCCTTCCTGAAAAACTTCCCTGAAAAGTTCGTTGATGAAAATATTTTCAGGTATCCTGGACCAATTCCTTTTTCGAAAGAGACAGGGGTGTTAATGCTTGCCGATTCAGTAGAGGCAGCATCAAGAAGTCTAAAAGATCCTGATGCCAAAAGTATCAACAGTTTGGTTGACAGGATTATAGACTACAAGCTGGATCAGGGGCAATTGAATAACAGCAATATTACACTAAAGGATATTGCCATGATCAGGCAGATCTTTAAGAGTATGTTAATGAGTATTTACCACGTGAGGGTAGACTACGACCTGTAGAAAAGTGAAATTTTTTTTTGAAGGGAAGAGCTTATTACTATATTTGCACACCCAAAAACGGGGAAATGGTTGCAAAACCGAAGTTCTTTTAAGATTACAAGATCAGTGCTAACGCTGATTCAAAGATAGCCGGAGAGGTGCCTGAGAGGCCGAAAGGAACAGTTTGCTAAACTGTCGTACTGGCAACGGTACCGCGGGTTCGAATCCCGCCCTCTCCGCAATAAAAATGCTGCCCAATGGGTGGCATTTTTTGTTTATAGAGAATGAAACCATCTGCATTTTTTATTGCAGGATCATCCTTCAGATCAGCGTTGCTAAGAAAGCCCCGTACCGTCTTCGCGAGATCCGGTAACAAACACCTTTAATCCTTTTTCAAAAAAGACCTCGTCGAAATAAGCTTCTCCCAGCATGGCCTTCAGGTTCTACCTCAAATAGAAGACCTTTTAATAAGCTTTTTGTAACATCTCCCACCTCTTGTGCAACATTCACGTAAGCTTGCTACCCAAGAAAAAGTAGAATTTAGCATTGTCGAAAAGGGTAGAAATTTTCGAATTATTAACTAACCAATTTATTATGCTAAAACTACTTTTGCCCCATACAATTTGGGCGTTTCAAATTCTCACTCCGACTTTTTCATTCAGTTTAAACGGAATTGACAGTAAGGGCTGTTGCTCGTCAAGACTACAAGACTCATTTGCTGGGAATAATTAATTTTAGAACAATAAGGAAGCTCATAATATATATTATATGAAAGGAATTTTAGCTAGCGGCAGTTGTTTCCTTGTCTTGCTTTTATTTACTGCCCTTACTGGATACAGCCAGAATGCAGAAATAATAGTAAAGGGCCTTGTAAAGGATACCCGGGGTGAAAGACTGCCTGGGGTAAGTGTGGTTATAAAAGGAACTAACAAAGGTGTTGTTACAAACTCACAGGGAACTTTCACCATTAGGGCTTTTTCGCCTGAAAACATTCTTGTGTTTACATTCCTCGGTTTTGATAAAATGGAACGACTGATCGGCGCCGATCGGAATTTGAATATTACGCTAAAAGAACATGCGAATGAATTGAACCAAGTGGTCATAATAGGGTACGGGGAAGTAGCAAGAAAGGATCTGACAGGGGCAGTAGGACAGGTTAAAGTAGAGGACCTTCAGAAAGCTCCGGTAAGGTCTTTTGAAGAAGCGCTTGCCGGAAGGATTGCAGGAGTACAGGTAAGTTCTCCTGAAGGGCAACCAGGAATGTCAAGCGATATTGTTATCCGGGGAGCAAGTTCTATCACGCAGGATAATTCACCGCTTTATGTTGTCGACGGGTTCCCTCTCGAAAGCCCTAACAACAATACTCTGAATCCCTCAGAGATTGAGTCTATTGAGGTTTTGAAAGATGCTTCTGCTGCTGCCATTTATGGAGCGAGAGGAGCAAACGGCGTAATTATCATCACTACGAAAAAAGGGAAAACAGGGAAACCTGTTATTAGCTATGATGGATACTACGGTTCGCAGCAGGAAATCAAGCGGGCCCAATTAATGAGTCCTTATGAATTCGTGCGCTATCAGCTTGAACTGGATCCTGTTGGGAAGACCGAATCGTATACTCCTGCCGGAAAAACACTGGAGGCTTATCGTTCTGCTCCTGGGGTCGACTGGCAGGACCAGGTCTTTAGAGCTGCAGGTATGGCAAATCATAACTTATCAGTAAGAGGCGGGAACGACCAGACTAAATATTCGATCTCGGGATCTGTGATGGGGCAGGATGGTATTATCATAAACTCGGGATTCAAAAGGTATCAGGGCCGGATTTCCTTAGATCAAAATATCCGGAAAGATTTTAAGGTGGGGCTGAACGCCAATTACTCGAACACGCGTATCAATGGAACCACACCATCAAGCTATAATGGTAACAGTAATTCTCTTAGCTTACTTTATAGTGTTTGGGGATACAGGCCCGTTAGCGCCAGCGATGTGCCCCTGGAAGACCTCATCGATTCGCCCATGGATCCTGAGGTAGATGAAACTGCTGATTATAGATATAATCCAATCCTCTCCGCCAAAAATGAGCTTAACAATAATTTTGATAATTCCCTTATCGTAAATGGCTACGCTCAGTTCCCGGTCTTAAAGAATCTAACACTACGAGTAACCGGAGGTATTACACGGCAGACAACACGCCTGGAAACCTTTTACAATAGTCAAACAAAGTACGGGGATATAAATAGCGCCCAAGGTAGCAGAGGAGCTAATGGAAGGTTAACAAGTTTGGAAAAAAACGATTTCCTTAATGAGAATATTCTTACCTACAAACGAAAGTTCAGCAAGTATCATAACCTCACGGTATTAGGAGGGTTCACCATGCAGGAGCAGAAGAACTTAAGCTTCGGCTACCAGGCTTCTGGTTTACCTAATGAAAGTCTCGGTTTAAGTGGCCTTGAAGAGGGAACGGCCCAAACGCTCAATTCCTCAAGATCAGAGAATTTTCTAATGTCGTACTTAGGGAGGGTAACTTACGATTATAGATCGAAATACCTTTTCACAGCTTCATTCCGTGCCGATGGTTCGTCAAAATTCTCTACCGAAAATAAATGGAGTTATTTCCCCTCAGGAGCATTTGCATGGAGATTAAGCGATGAAAAGTTTATGAAGAGCCTAACATTTATAAATAACGCAAAATTGCGCACCAGTATTGGGGTAACAGGTAATAACCGCGTGTCAGACTTTGCATATCTCTCAACTATTACCTTCCCGATCTCAAGGTATTACACCTTCAATAATGCTTATTTTATTGGGGCTATTCCAACAACACTTGGGAACAAGGATCTTCGCTGGGAAACCACTATGCAGGCGGATGCAGGGCTTGATCTGTCTTTCCTTAACTCTAAATTCAATTTAACTGTCGATTATTATAACAAGCGTACCTACGACTTGCTTCTTAACGCGCAGTTACCTTCAACTACCGGCTATCAAAACGCCTTTAAGAACATTGGCGAGGTAAGGAATGCCGGTTGGGAGTTCGAGTTGAGTACAATGAACTTCAATAAGAAGGATTTTAAATGGAACACCTCCTTTAATATATCCTTCAATCGAAATAAAGTGATCGAGCTTACACAAAACCAGGAAAGTATGTTAACCACGATTGGCTGGGAAACCGGATACAGTAATATACCTCCTTATATGGCAAAGGTTGGTCAGCCCATAGCTCAGTTCTATGGATTCAAGTGGCTTGGGAATTATCAGTACGACGACTTTAAACTGAATCCCGACGGAACTTATAGCTTAAAAGCTTCTGTGCCTGATAATGGAACAGGAAGAGACAAAGTTCAGCCCGGAGACATTAAGTATGCCGACATAAATGGAGATGGTACAGTGAATGCATCAGATAGGATGATCATTGGCAACCCAAATCCCGACTTCATCGGCGGATTATCGAACAACTTCAACTATAAGGGATTCGATCTCAATGTGTTTTTTCAATGGTCTTACGGCAATGAGCTCTTAAACGCGAACCGCCTCGTCTTCGAAGGTAGTCCAAGACTTAGCCTGAACCAGTTTGCAAGTTATGCTGAACGCTGGACGCCGGAAAATCAAAATAATACCTATTTCAGAACAAAGGGCTATGGACCAACGGCCTATTCTTCAAGGATCATCGAAGATGGGTCCTACCTGCGCCTGAAAACGGTTTCACTGGGATACAGGATCGCTGGGAAGTGGTTGAAGCCAGTTAACATTAGTTCATTAAGGATTTATGCTTCAGCTCAAAACCTTATTACCTGGACAAATTATTCAGGTCTGGATCCGGAGGTTTCAACAAAGCGTGCAGCCCTTACTCCCGGATTTGATTATGCTGCTTATCCAAGGGCTAAGACTATTGTGTTTGGTTTAAATGTATCACTCTAAATCTTACGGTAATGAAGTTCATTTCTAAAAATATAGCATTCTTAGGCCTATTATTTTTTTCAGCTTGTAACGAGAAGCTGGAAACAAAACCTTCGGATTTTTTAAGTCCGGTAAATTATTATGAAACTGAAGCACAGCTGAATGCTGCCTTAAACGGGGTATATGATCCTCTCGGACAAGAGGCAATGTATGCAAACGGTTTGCTCACTTACCTTTCATACGGTAATGACGAAGCTATCTGGAGAGCCACCGGGCAGACCACCGGACCGATGGTCTATAACTACGATCCCTCCGAGGCGAACATTGATAACCTTTGGACCGCCCTTTACTACGGCATCAACCGTGCTAATGTTTTACTCGAAAACATAGACAAGTCGATTGCTGGTACTAAGGCAAAGGAAATAATTAAAGGCCAGGCCCTGTTCCTGAGAGGCTATTATTATTTTATGCTTGCCGATAACTGGGGAGCGGTTCCCATTAAATTAAGTTCAACTCAATCCGCAAATGAAGTCGATATCCCTTCATCGCCGGCCGTGGAAGTGTTTTCACAGGCTGTAAAGGACATGGAGGCGGCTGAAGCCTTATTGCCGACGGCACTGGAGTGGGGAGATAATTCGGCTGGCAGGATCTCAAAAAATACGGCCAGAGGGATACTAGCCAGAACTTATCTCACAATGGCCGGCGAGCACCTGAAAGATGTAAGCAAATACCAGGATGCACTAAAATGGTCGAAAATGGTGATCGATTCCAAAGAAAGTGCGCTGAACCCAGACTATGCTCAAGTCTTTATCAATCATTGTCAGGATAAGTATGATAATATTTACAGGGAGTCAATGTGGGAGGTGGAATTCTATGGAACAAAATCCGACATCTACGGGGAAGTAGGTTATAATGGAAACCGGAATGGGATCCCCTCGAATAATATCGACTTCCCCGGGTATGGCTATGCATTCCTTTATGCAACTGCAAAGCTTTTCAATAAGTATGAATCAAGAGGATCAGGCGCGACCGAGTTTTCTCCCGACGAAAGAAGGGACTGGGCAATTGCTCCCTATACCTGGAATGATAATACTAAGACAAAGGTGATGATGACTTATAGTGCCAACAGCGCCTATAACCGGTATCCGGGAAAATGGCGCAGGGACCTCGAAACGAACCTGCCAAGGACTAAGAACTCCAGCGGAATAAATTTTCCTCTTTTAAGGTACGCGGATGTTCTTTTAATGTTTGCAGAGGCAGAATTTAGAGTTAATGGAGCTACAGCCTTAGCCTACAATGCACTTAATCAGGTGAGAAGACGTGCATATGGGAAGTTGAAACCTGGGGCAACAAATCTTTCGGAGGCTGATCTTTCAGGTTTAAGTGAAGATGCCTTTTTTAAAGCTGTTGTTGATGAACGTATGCGGGAACTTGCCTTCGAATGTCTGAGAACACATGACTTGAAAAGATGGGGGATACTGGTGAGCACGTTGAAGGATTTTGCCGCAGATATCAGGCAAAATGCTCCCGCTAATCGCAAATTTTCGTCCATAGTGGGTGATAATGTTCAGCCACGGCATTTCTATTACCCTATTCCAAGTCGCGAAATGTCACTGAACAAAGCAATTGCTCAAAACAGTAACTGGTAATTCAAATGAACAAATCATGCTAAAGGATATAAAAGTTTTAATAATTGGCTCTTTCGCCGCTCTGTTCCTCACGGCCTGCGACAAGAGTATAAATAGCCCGGATTTTAATGTGTCAACAGATGCAAATACCTACAAAAAGGGGGCAACGGTGACGTTCAATATCTCGGGAAACCCGGATGTAATAAAGTTCTATTCAGGTGAGCAGGGTAAAAAATATGAATTCAGCAAAAGAGATTCGCTGAAAGGTAAGCTCTTGCTGCAATTCTCAACGTTTGCCCAAAACGCTGGAGCCCAGGAAAATTCTCTGAAAATACTTTATTCTACAGACTTCAAAGGAGCTTACACGGCAGCGGGCATAGGAGCCGCCACCTGGAATGATCTTACGCAAAAAGCAACGCTTTCCACCGGTACAGATAACGTACCTTCAGGTCAGATTGATTTGACCAGCCTGGTTCCCGCTAAGGGCCCTGTTTATTTTGCTTTCAAAAAAAGAGATGAACAAAGCACTACTCAGAAGCCAAGAGCATGGACCATCAGATCTTTTCAGCTTAATCTAATGAATGAAGCAGATAGTTATCTTTACCCTGTAACTGATTTAACTACTGCCGGCTGGACCGCCATAGATGTTCTTAATTCGACATACCGTTGGGCAATAAACCTAACAGCCACACCTCCCTCTTTAAGTATCGGCGGCGGAAATATCAATAGCGCAGCAAATGAAGACTGGCTAATAAGCAAAGTGCTCTACCCCAATTCAATAAAGCCAGATCCTGCTATTCCAGTTAAGGGGGTAGATACTAAAGTAACAAGCTACGCTTACACCTTCCCTAATCCCGGGGTATACAAAGTGGTCTTCGTAGCATCAAATATGACCCTTAAAAACCAGGTAGAAGTGGTTAAGGAGCTGGAACTTACCATTACCGACCAATAATCCATTGCCTTTTTATTTTGAATATATGGTTGAAAAAGAAGCCACTCTCAAGAGTGGTTTTCTTTTTTAAGCACTGCCCTGTCTTTCCTTGAAAACCAATTATAAATCATATGAAAAAATACATTTTACTTTTTTTAGTTTTTCTTGCACTTAGCTCCAGGTCGCAGAACAGGTATTATGTTTCTGCTTCTGGCGATGATCAAAATAATACTGGAACTTCTCCTGGTTCACCCTGGAAAACTATTGCGAAGGTGAATTTGATGATGAGCACGTTTAACCCGGGCGATTCTGTTTTATTTAAACGAGGCGAAGAATTTGCAGGGGAACTGATCATCACCAGATCAGGAACTTCAACAGCTAAAATCAATTTTGGTAGTTACGGCAGTGGTACTAAAGCTATACTGAATGGTGCGATACCTGTTACCGGCTGGCTACCCCATGCAACAAATATTTGGGTGGCAAACTATTCCGGGTCGCTGACAACCTTAAATAACTTCTTCATGGATGATGTAAGTCAGCAGATTGGGCGATGGCCTAATTCTAATGCCACCAATACAGGATATAATTCTGTTGATGCTTCTGTTGGAAATACCCAGTTGACAGATGCTCCCTTATCTGGGCAGAATTTTGTGGGTGGTACTGCGGTGGTAAGGGTGCGCTTGTTCATTCTAAATAAGGCTTCGGTAATTTCCCATTCGGGAAGCACGCTTACTTTTTCGGGAGTGGGTACCAATTATGATATGACGGCGGGGGACGGTTACTTCATCCAAAACCATATTTCCACATTGGATCAGCAAGGGGAGTGGTGTTTTGATGCGGCTAATAATAAGATATATCTCTACTCCGCAACCGACCCTAACACCCTTCAAACCTGTGCACCTGCTAAAAGCAATACCCTAAGCGGTACTAATATAAGTCATGTCAGCATCACTAACCTCAAATTTGTTAACGCTAATTCCTACGGGATTAAAATCGAAAATTCAAACGGGATCAAGGTGGAGAACTGCGATTTTCTTAACACTCATAATGCAATATATCTGAACACTATTCAGAACTCTGATATAAATTATAATACAATCAACAATACGAATAATAACGCCATCTGGATAGCGGGGTCATTTTATAATTGTAACTACAATACGATCAACAATACTGCTCTTCGGCCTGGTATGGGCGAACCGGCAAATAACCAATACAATGCTATTAACATGGTGGGAGCAGACGCTACGGTAATGGGAAACCGGATCAATAAAGTAGGTTATTGCGGGATCCGTTTCGAAGGAAGCCGCCTTACCTTGAAAAATAATGTGATCAGCGAGTTCGCATTAACCAAGGCGGATGTCGGAGGGATCTATTCGTTTAAAGGCTTCGCGCCAGCGAGTTATGGATACGGGAATAATCTCATTACCGGAAATATAATAAGCAATGGTGTGCCCAACCTCTACGGAACAAGGGCTATTCCTGTAAATACAAATTATGCTGTCGGGATCTACCTCGATCAAAGTACCATAAACAATACTGTAACAAATAACACAGTGTTCAATTGTAACAGCGCAGGTTTTATGATCAACGAAGGAGCCAACACACATATTGTTCGCAGTAATGTCTTCTATAATAACATGTTCGGCTTTGCTTATTTCCCAACTACAACAACCGCAAAGAATTTGACGGTCAAAAATAATATTTGGTTCAGTAAGCATCCTTCTCAGATACTCGGAATGTCTCAGGCTACCAATCTTGATTACATGAAGAACTTTGGCTTATTAGACAGTAATTATTTTGCTCAGCCTTTTGAGCCCGACAGTACCTTTATCCAAACGAACGAGAACTATGCCACCCGGATCAATAGGATCTATTCTCTGTATGATTGGAAGAAGCTGGGTTACGATCTAAATTCTGTCCTTTCAAATTATAAGGTATCCCCATTTACTGTAACTGCTACAGGCTCAAATACAATTACAAACAGTACCTTCAATTCAGGTATTTCAGGCTGGACCTTAACACCATCAAGCGGAACCCTTGTTCCAACCTGGGATAATACTGGCGTGCTGGATGGAGGAAGCCTTAAATTAAGCACTGCCGGAGCAACGGGGCCTAATACATCAAGGGCGGCAGCAACAATTGGAAATGTCGAATTCAACAAATTCTACCAGGTTTCTTTTTCCATTAAAGGAAGCACTGATACGGCAAGATTAAAGGTTACTGTATTTGCAGGGCAGCCCGTGGCAAAGTACCGATACGTTAAAACCAGCACTCAGCGTAATGAAGTTACATTGATCTTCAGTCCTGTAGCCAGTATAAATAACGTAAGTTTACAGCTTACCTTAAATGATCCCGGGAATCTGGTATGGATAGATAACGTTCAGTTTAAAGCTTTAACTACTACCAATACTAGTGCTGACGAATACCTTTTCTTTGCGGTGAACGATGAAGCTTCTTCTAAAACTTTTAATCTGGGTTCAACCTCTTACAAGGATGTAAAGGGCAATACCTTTAGCGGATCCATCACACTTCCTCCATATTCCTCAACAGTTTTAATAAAAAATAATGTTGTGCTTCCACTGCGAATGACCAGTTTTTCCCGCTATTCGGAAGGATGTAATGCGAACCTTAGCTGGACGACAGAAGATACGAGATCGGTGAGGGGATTTGAATTGGAGCGCAGTGCTGATGGCAAACGCTTCTCCAAATTTAGTTTGATAGAAATTCAGCCATCTGGTTCCTATAATCAATTGGTGAATCAGGGTGGAAAGGAGGCGTATTACAGGTTAAAGATCGTAGATGTGGATGGCAGCAGCCGTTATAGTAATATCATCCGTATTAAATCACTTTGCCAGGAAAACGCCTTGAGGGTTGCACCTAATCCGGTAAAGACAGAAGCAGTTGTTGTCATTCCGGCATCTATGGGGACTTTAGTTTCCTATAAGATCGTCAATGCAGGCGGCCAGGTTGTATTGGAAAAACAGGTGAATTTACCAAAGGACAGTTTTCTTTTGAATTTGGATACTGCGCTATTAAAGCCGGGATACTACGTGGTTTCTGTACAGGAAAAAGGGAAAAGCAGCCACGCGATATCTTTTATCAAGGAATAGGTATTCCTACATTACCAGCTACTGGTCAACATGGAATCGAAAGCTTGAAAATGTGCATAATGCATCAGGAAATAAGGTTTCTGCAACATCTGCATAAGTCGCAGCATAAGGATAACATTAATTTTACATCGTCGATCTCAGCTGGATCTTCAGTAATTAACCAAGTAAACTAACGAAATATGTCAGGTAAAATAAGTGTGATAGCATTATCCGTCTTATGTGCATTATCAGGGCTTGCCTCAGCAGATCCAACATCAGGTAGTGTTCCCCTTGCCTCTGTAAGTACGAAACAAATAGCAATTACAGGTAGGATAACAGACAGGAAAGGTGAGCCATTGATAGGGGTGGCCATTAAAGAAAAAGGAAGTAAGACCGGCGCAACAACAGATGTGAACGGTAATTTTAAACTTCAGGTATCTGCAGCAAACAGCATCTTGCTCATCTCCTACGTTGGCTACAAATCCCTTGAATATCCTTTAAATAATCGCAGCAACGTAAGCATCATTCTTGACGAGGATTCTAAATCCTTGAATGAGGTGGTAGTGGTAGGCTACGGAACCCAAAAGAAGAGCGACTTTACAGGGGCTGTGTCCTCTCTTTCCTCTAAAACAATAGCAGAAACGCCGGTAGCATCTGCTGCTCAGGCAATGCAGGGCAGGGTAGCAGGGGTAGATGTAACCAATAATAGTGGCCGTCCGGGAGACGCCGCCACCATTCGGATTCGTGGTAACCGTTCCATCACAGCCGGGAATAATCCCTTGTATGTTATTGATGGTATACCGATGTCGGGAAGTATTAATACGGTAAATCCGGCAGATATAGAATCAATGGAGGTCCTTAAAGATGCATCGGCCACCGCAATCTATGGATCTAGAGGTGCTAATGGGGTAATCCTGATCACCACAAAGAGAGGAACAGGCGACCGTCCTGTTATCAGCTACGATCCGTATTATGGAGTTACAGAGCGAATTGGCTCTATTCACATGCTAAGTGCTTCCGAATATGCATCTTACAGGCAGTCTACAGGAGCTGCCTTGGAACCTTACCAGCAAACAGCATTGAACGAGAGTTTCTCGACAGATTGGCAAAGTCCCCTTTTCCGGGCGGGTTACCGGCAAAACCATCCGCTTAGTATCAGGGGAGCCTCGGGAAAAACAAAATACCTGGTTTCCGGGGAATATTTCAATGAAGAGGGTGTTGTTAAGAAATCGGATTATACACGTTACGGTTTCCGCGCGAACCTGGATCAGGAGGTAGGAAAGAAAGTAAAGGTTGGGGTATCATCTTTTCTGTCCTACGCGGTGCAAAATTATGGCATCATTCCTAATAATGTATATCTCCAGAATGTACTCATTCTGGATCCCTTAAGTAATCCTTTCAATCCGGATGGAACAGTAAATGTGGCTCCGGATAATCAAACAATCAAGAAGAATCCCTTTACAGATCTGAACAGCGTTACTGCCGACAGAAGAAAGAGTTACCGGGTGTTTGCCAGCGCGTATGGAGAGTATGAGATAGCAAAGGGCCTTAATTATCGCCTTAATGCAGGTGTAGACAATACTAATAATAAGAATGGTACTTATAACAGTGTTCTAAGCAATAATAACGGGCTTGCAACAGCGGGAATCAGTAATGGAAGTGCCCTCGCATACACTATTGAAAATCTTTTGAACTTCAGGAAGGAATTCAAGGGACACTCTTTTGCAGCTACGGGTCTTTTCTCGGTGCAAAGCGATTTTAACGAAACTTCAAGCACTTCGGGAAGGGGTATACCTTACGACAGCCAGCTCTATCATAACCTTGGCACAGCAACGGAAATTTCAGCTGTAGCAAGTGATTATACCAAAACGTCCCTGATGTCTTACATGGGGAGATTAAACTACGGTTATAAAAGCCGTTATCTAGCCACGTTCACGATGCGTGCAGACGGTTCTTCCCGGCTGGCACCGGGGAAAAAATGGGGATATTTTCCGTCCGTAGCATTGGGCTGGCGGATGGTAGAAGAGTCATTCCTAAAAGACCTGGCAGTTCTGTCAGAACTTAAATTAAGGGCAAGTTATGGTGTAAGCGGTAATACCGGTATTAACCCGTATTCTACACAGGGCGCGCTTTCCAAAACAGTTTACGCCTGGGATGAAAACGCTGGTTACGGATATTCACCATCTGCCCTTTCCAATGGAAATTTAAGCTGGGAGAAAACAGCAAGCACGAATATAGGTCTCGACTACGGATTCCTTCAAAACCGTATCAGCGGAAGTGTGGAAGTGTACGAGCAGAATACTTCTGACCTCCTGCTTAACAGGGCTATTCCAGGTTGGACCGGTTTCGGCAGTGTTCTTGAGAACGTTGGAAAAACAAGGAACAGAGGGATAGAATTCAGTATTTCAGCTACTCCGGTAACAGGCAAGAACTTCAAATGGAGCATTGATGCTAATGCTTATGCTAATCGTGAATCAATTGTTGCATTAAATAGTGGAGTGATTAATGATATTGGCAATGGATGGTTCCGAGGGCAGCCTATTAAAGTTTGGTACGATTATCAACGGAACGGGATTTGGCAAAGCTCGGAACTAGAAGCTGCAAAAAAATACAATGCAGTTCCCGGTGACGTGAAATTGGTCGATTTAAATAATGATGACAAGATCAATGCAGATTTTGACAGGAAGATCGTTGGGAATCCAAGACCGAAATGGGGGGGAGGGATCACTAACCGGTTCAGTTATAAAGGTGCAGATCTTTCGTTCTTTGTTTATATCCGCCAGGGACAAACTATTTACAGCCAGATCCACGAGCGTTTAAACACTGGCTTTTATATGTATAACAACCTGAACGTAAACTACTGGACGCCCCAAAACAACTCTAACGATTTTCCCCGTCCTACTGTGTCTGGAACTACAGGAATTAAACCTCCTTTATATTATTTCGATGGCTCCTTTATCAGGCTTCAGAATGTATCACTTGGCTATAGTCTGCCTAAATCACTTATTGGTAAATCCCCGCTCAGCAATGCAAGGATCTATGTGACGGGGAATAATCTCTGGACAATAATGAACAAAAAGATACCTGGTTACAATCTCGATCCTGAAACTTCAACAGGCGAAGTAACTCTGGATAATGTATTATCAACCAGGTTAGTGATGCTAGGCTTAAATCTTACATTTTAAAAAGAGAAAGGAATCATTATGAAACTATCAAAATTTATTATAGCACTTGCATTAACCGCAGTTACCGGCACTTCTTGTAACGACTACCTTGATGAAGAAATAGTGAGTGGCGCAACTGCTGGTTCATATATTGTAGATGCTAACGGTCTTACGGGTGTGGTAAACGCTGCCTATGCCCCTTTGAGAACTTACTACGGACAGGAGCTGGGCTTTGTACTTACAGAGTTCGGTGTTGATACATATACTCACGGTCGCGATGGCTCTTTTATCGATGTAAACCAATATAACCCTGGTTTATCGCCAAGTCTTTCTATCCTAAGTACTTTGTGGACAAATTTCTATAAAGGTATCAGTACTTGTAATACCGCTATTGACCGTGCGCCGGCTATAGGTAATATTACGGATCAGTTACGCTCGCAAAGAGTTGCTGAAGCACGTTATCTGAGGGCACTTTATTACTTCGTATTGGTTCAAACCTTCGGTGATATCCCATTAAGCCTTAATGAGATCAAAGATGTGAGAACGGAAACTATTCGCGTAAATGCAGAAAAGATCTATACCGATGCTATCCTTCCTGACCTCGAATATGCTGTAACTAATCTTCCGCGTACGCAGTCCGACTATGGCCGGGCAACCCAGGCAGCAGCAAAAATGTTACTTGCAAGAGTACAGATGGTACGTAAAAACTGGGTAGAGGTTGAAAAGTTGTCAAACAGCGTGATAAAAGACTATAATTTTTCTCTGCAGGATTCTTATTCTGGGATCTTCGACATCAACAACCAGAAAAATTCCGAGGTGATCTGGGCTGTAAATTATAATTCAACAGCATTACTTAACGGAACGGGAAATCAAAGTCACCTTTACTTTATCATGGTGTATGATGGCGAAAAAGGAATGCAAAGGGATATCCTGAACGGACGCCCCTTCAATCGCTTTAAACTTACCCCCTATGGGAACAGCCTCTTTGATAATAAAGCGGATAAGCGTTATGTGGAAGGCTTCCAGCGAGTTTATTATGCCAATAATAGAACTACAGCTCCTGCTGGAATGAACCTGGGTGATACTGCGGTTTTTATTACAACAGATATCGTACCTGCCAGCGTAAGGGCCACAAAGAAGTATGCGATCTACGATTTAAACGATATTAATTCGCAAACGGTGAGGACCAAGTTCTTAACGAATATAAAGTTCCTTGATCCAAAACGAAGCAGTGTTACGGCTGTAGAGGGTTCTAAAGACTTTATTGTGTTCAGAATCGCTGAAGCTTATCTTAATCTTGCAGAAGCTCAGTTGATGCAAAGCAGACCTGATGATGCTACTGCAACTATAAATATACTTAGGAAAAAAAGGTCTATGCCCGGATTTGATCTAAGCATAGGAGCAGGCCAGATGAATATGGAATTTATCCTGGACGAGAGAGGCAGAGAACTTTATGGAGAAATGCAGCGCTGGTTTGATTTGAAGCGCACCGGAACCCTGATAGAAAGAGTGAAGAAATATAATCCTGATGCCATGGCCGGAATTAAAGATTATCATGTGCTTCGTCCTATTCCGCAAAGCGAGATTGACCGCTCAAGCAATAAAGTAGACCAGAACTTAGGATATAATTAAGCCTTAGATGAAATTTAAAATTTTAGCTTTTCTCTTGCTTTTAAGCACGATCTATGTGTCTGCTCAGACTTTGTCTAATAAAGCTATGCCCGATTTTACTGTAAGAAAAGGACTGCCTAATTTCTATCGGAAGATATCTGATGGAAAACCGGTAACTGTAGCCTATCTTGGAGGTAGTATTACCGAGGCAGCCAATGGTTGGCGGGACCAGTCGGCCGAAAAGATTCGACAGAGATTCCCTAATGCTAAGATAAATGCCATTAATGCGGGAATCGGGGGGACAGGGTCTGATCTTGGTGTTTTTAGATTAAGAGCGCAAGTATTAAGTCAGAAACCAGATCTCGTCTTTGTTGAATTTGCGGTAAATGATATTTCCAAGCCTTCCACCCTTATCCATAAAGCAATGGAAGGTATTGTCAGGCAAATATGGAAGGATAACCGCGAAACTGACATCTGCTTCGTCTACACCCTAACAGGGGACATGGGGGTTGACCTCGGGAAAGGTAAAATTCCGCAATCCACTGCCGCAATGGAGGAAATAGCCCAACACTACGGTATCCCGACTGTAAGTATGGGACTTAAGGTAGTACAACTTGCCACCGAAGGGAAACTGGTATATAAGGGAGCGAAAGACCAATATCCTGATAAAATAGTTTTTTCAGCCGATAATGTTCATCCCTTTCCTGAGACCGGACAAAAGCTATATGCAGAAGCACTTTCTGTAGCTTTGGATAGCATCTTTATACATTCTGCACAGAAAAATGGAAAACGGCTTGTAAAACCCTTCATAAAGGATAATTGGGAGGCAGCAAAGCTTATCCCGGTTGAGAAGGCAGTCAAAACAGGAAACTGGGAAAAAGTAACTACGGATGATCCTGAATTACAACGAATATTTAAAAAGCCATTTACAGAATTTATCAAATCCAGCGAAAAGGGAGCAAGCCTGTCATTCCGGTTCAAAGGGCAGGTAGCTGGATTGTATGATGTAGTAGGTCCTGGCTGCGGACAGTATGAATTAAGTGTTGATGGGGGTGACAAAGAGCTCGTGCCTCGTTTCGACAGCTATTCTACGTATTACCGGCCGCAGTATTTCCTTAAGCAGGGACTGAGTAAAGGTTTACACACTGTCCGTTTGGAGGTTTCCGGCAGGCAGCTCGACAAGAAAGAAATATTAAGCCAACGTAACAACCAGACAATGGATAAGGAATCGAGATACCAGGAGAATGCCTGTTATGCAGGCTATATCATGCTGATCGGTGATTTGCAGAATTAAGTTGAACATCCGAAAAGGCTACAGTATGAGATGGTTTATTGCCCTGATTAGTTATTTTCTAATTTCTCCATTTGCCTATTCGCAGCAAGCGGCGAATAAACCGGAGCGGGAAAAGTGGTTTAGCGGTCTCGGCTTTGGAATGTTCATCCATTGGAGCCTCGATTCGCAACTTGGGGCTGTGATCAGTCACTCCCTGGCTGGTTCCTCTAAAGCCTACCGTAACAAGTTCTTTAATGAATTGCCTCATACATTCAATCCTTCCAGGTTCAACCCTGAGGAGTGGGCGATACTTGCCCGCCTTGCAGGAATGAAATACGTAGTGTTTACTGCCAAACATCATTCTGGCTTTTGTATGTTCAAAACCGGAACGAGCTCATTCAGCATCACAAATACTCCTTTCCAAAGGGATGTTACGAAGGAAATCATAGCTGCATTCAGGAAACAGGGGATAGCCATCGGCCTATATTATTCTCCTGAAGATTTTTACTTCCTGAATAAAACGGGCTCACCGATTGGGCGCTTGCAGCACCCCAGCCACTTTCCATTACAGAACCCGGCATTGATGGAATATGATAAATCCCAGTTAAAGGAGCTTTTAACTAATTATGGTAAGATAGACATCGTCTTCCTCGATGGGCCGGCAGAAGGCTTAAAGGAGTATTGCTGGAAATTGCAGCCCGATATAGTAGTTACCAGGGGACACATGGTGACTCCCGAGCAGAAAGTGCCCGATGCAGTGATATCCTCTCCGTGGGAGACCTGCCTGACTATGGGTACTGACTGGCAGTATAAACCGACAAATGATCAATTCAAGACGGGAACAGAGTTGATCAGTACCTTGATAGAAACGCGGGCAAAGGGAGGTAATCTGCTGCTAAATATCGGGCCGAAGCCGGATGGTTCATTACGCGAGGAGGAGGAGGCCCGCCTGCGTGAAATTGCATTATGGAACTTCGCAAACACAGAAGCGATCCACAATGTCCGGGCCGCGTTAAGGACCAGGGAAGGAAATATCTGGTATACCAGCTCGGAAGATGGAAGATTTATCTATGCTTTTATTCCAGGCACCAGCTGGAAGTACGGGGAACGCAAAGAAATAATTCTCACTTCTCTGAAAGCATCCGCTTTAACTTCCGTCAGCATCCTTGGCTATGAAAGTAATTTGGTGGAGTACCGGCAAAACTTCGATGCCTCTATAAAAATACAAACGGGAGATCTGGGTTTGGTAGTAAGCGCAGTGAACGGTCAGCGCTTTTATACCGATAATAAATGGCCCAATCCGGTAGTGCTTAAGATTTCCGGGGCAAGCTTTAAGGATAACGCCAACTCTTCTGAAACACAATCTAAGCTCGAAGGAGCCCAGTAAACATTATTTCGATGAACACACACTTCAATAAACTGATTTTCCTCTTACTTATCCTGCTAAGCGGAACCTCAATTAAGGCACAGAACAATGCTTTCTTTATCCTCGATATGGTCCACCATAACCCCGGAGAACCGCTCACTAAAAGCGCATTTACAGATCCTTCCTATCTCAAAAAGTGGGGATACAACGGGCAGGTGATAAACGATTTTACTTTTGCTCATGCTGCTATTACTTTCGATCGATTGAATAAAAATATTTTTCCAGAGGGCTCGGCTGAAAGGAAATGGGTTGAGAATGCAGCCCGGAAAGTTAGGGAGAATATCAGGCTGGCACATGCCTCAGGCATCAAAGTTTACTACTTCACAGATATAATTGTCCTGCCTAAAAAGCTCGTTGAGCTCTACAAAGATGAGATCACTGACAAGGATGGAAAGATTTCTTTCGAACGCCCCAAAACTGTGGAGATCCATAGATTAATGTTGAATGAATTGTTTGATACCTTTCCTGATCTGGATGGATTGGTGATCCGTACGGGTGAAACGTATCTGAATAATGTTCCCTATCATACCGGTAACGGCCCTATTACTAATGGTCCTCAGAGTCATGTAAGGCTGTTAGAGCTATTGCGGGAGGAAGTGTGTGAGAAGCGTAATAAGATGATCTTCTACCGCACCTGGTCTTTCGGGGGGATGCATGAACAGCCTGACTATTACCTTAAAGTAACCAATCAGATAGAGCCCCATCGCAACCTGGTTTTTGCGATAAAACATACGAAAGGCGATTATCAGCGAACTTTCGATTTCAACCCAACACTGACCTTAGGAAAGCACCCTCAAATCGTTGAAGTACAATGTCAAAGAGAGTATGAGGGCAAGGGCGCTTATCCGGATTATGTGATGAATGGTGTGATCGAGGGTTTCGAGGAATATTCAGCAAACAAGCCCCAACCTGGCTTTAAAAGTCTGCAGGACATCAAAAATAGCCCGAACTTCCGTGGAGTATGGTCCTGGTCAAGAGGCGGCGGCTGGGTCGGTCCATATATCAGTAATGAGTTTTGGTGCCGACTAAATGCGAATGTGATCAGCAAGTGGGCTCTTAATACCAGAAGATCAGAAGAGGAGGTTTTTAATTTGGTGATGACAGATATGGGAATTAAGGGAATATCAAGAAAGAGATTCAGGGAACTGGCCTTATTATCGGCAAAAGCAGTGATACGGGGGCATTCCAGCGTGAAACTTCCTTTTCAAACAAGCTGGACCTGGTGGATGCGCGACGAGTTCCTCTCAGGTTCTGATCCTAATCCCAATCCTAAACAATTCTCTTCTGAGGGTCTGCTCTATAAGGCTTTTACACAGTATTATAAGGACGGTGTGTTGGATGCGGCAGTGCAGGAGAAGTTCGAGGCGGTAGAACTCTGGAAGAAAATTGAGAAGCTTAGCCGGAAGGTTCGGATGACTAATAAAGAGGATCAGGAATATGTGCAGGTTTCTTCAAAGTATGGATTATTACTTCACCAGATCATTGCAGAAGGATGGAAGGTTATGGCCTTAGGTTTTGAGGGAGACAAAATAGGAAAATACGATATCAAAGATATGCACGAGGCCATTTTCAACTACGATAAGTATTGGGGGCAATATGAAGATTTCAAGAAAGCAAATCCCTCGGCGGCTAGCCTTTACAAGGCATTCTCTTTCGAATATGTTTCGCCGGCATATCATGGGGAAAAAGGTATGGGAGCATCAGTAAACTATTATAGGAACAAGATCAGCGGTAGAAGGTAAAAATGGAACAAAGAAAGCAGAAGATTAAAAATTACACGGTGCTAACGGTTACCTATCTCTTCCTCACCATATTATTGCTGTTTATGATCTATACCTTTATTTAGCAGGAAATATACTTTTAGCAGGTTCTTTGCAGCCTATCCAAAAACAAATTATATTTTCACGGGAAAACTTCATGAGCGGAAGGCGCTTTTTATTTTCTTTTTTAAGCATAGCGTATATTGCTATCCGATCGGTTTGGGCACAGGAAGCTGTTGTCAGTCCCGGAGTGCGCTTTGAGCAATATTTTAGCAGTCAGGGGCTCCCGGATAACCGGGTTCGAAATATATTCCAGGACAGCAAAGGATATTTATGGGTAGGCACTATGAATGGTCTTTGTCGCTTCGATGGATATACTTTCAAAAAATTCTATAGCAACCATGCTACGAGCACAATTACCACCAGCTGGGCTCACGCAATTGCCGAGGATGAAAAAGGTAATCTTTTTATCGGTACAAAATATGGATTAAGCAAGTTTGACAGAAGTACAGAACAGTTTATCGACCTGGGTAAGAGAGGTGGTAATTCGCCCTTAAGTACTCAGGTTCCGATCTCCTCCCTTTTGTATCTGGATAAGAAGTTATGGATAGGAACATCAAAGGGCTTGCTGGAATACAATCCTGGCAACAACCAGATCAGGACCTTCAGCAATTACCCACTAAAGGGCGGTATAGCTAAACTTTTGCCCTCCTGGGGGAATTGTCTATGGCTTGCCTGCGACTCGGGCATAGTGCGATTTAACACTAAAACAAGTAAGGCACAACTTTTTAAGATCAATATTAAGCCAAATCCGTATGGCGACAGGGTTTGGTCTTTACTGGAAGCTGATAAGTCGCTCTTTGTAGGAACCGGGGCCGATGGTATAATAAAGCTGGAGTTTGACGCAATGCAGAACAAGTTTACAGGCTATAAGCGGCTTGAAGACGAGGTTGGGAATGGTTCTCTTTTAAAAGGATTGCAGGTTTTTGATGTAGCGCTATGGCAGCAAAATGATCTTTGGCTGGGCACCGAGGAGGGACTGGGAAGGATAAAAAACCTGAATAGAAAGCCTGTTCTCGAGTTGTTTAGAAACAATGCTCTCGATAAGAATAGTATCAGTAATAACATAGTTTACAGAGCATTAATAGACCGCAGTGGGGTGCTCTGGTGTGGCACCGAGCTTGGCTTAAACAAATCTGATCTTAACTTGCTGGCTTTTCAATATTATACCTTCCGAGGTATTAATTCTGCAGATCAGGTTAGAAGTATTGCTTCCGCCGATGGTACCCATGTTTTTCTTGGGACTGCTAGCTCAGGCCTTTACCAATACAATACGAATACCCAGCGGTCGGCCAGGCTCAAGTTTGGCCCTGGTCAGTTTTCCCTGAACGCCTACCGATCCCTCTATGTAAATAATGGTGAGCTATGGGCAGGAACATTAGGAGGAAGCCTTAGGATTTCTGTGGCTGACGTTCAAAATTATACTGCAGGCATAAATAATCAGGCTACTTTTGCCACCCTGCGCGATTCAAGGGACAATTTATGGATAGGAACCAATAAAGGATTGTTACTGATAGATCCTTCAGGCAAAAAGGTTGATCTTTCGAGGGATCGCAGGGTACCAGAGATCATAAAACGAGGTTTTGTACGTCAGATCTATGAGGATGCGAAAGGGAATTTATGGCTCGGATTTGAAAACGGAGGCCTTCTTTACTTTAATCCCCGTACCCGGAAGCATTTCCATTTCAACAAGACCAGCCAGAAGCAAAGATTGTTAGGTTCAAACGTAGTAGCTATTACTGAATATCCTGCTAACGTAATTTGGGCTGGTACAGAGGCCGGCTTAAATAAAATAGATCTTGGGCGAAATAAATCTGCTGCCTACGATATTAAAACGTTCACGGAAAAGGATGGGCTACCTGACAAATCGATCAATGGGATCATTGCCGATGATAGTGGCATTTTATGGATATCTACAATAAAAGGACTTGCGCGCTTTGATTTGGGTAGAGAAGCCTTTCAAACATACCTTTCCAATGTTAATTTCAGCATCGGTAGTAGCTATAAAGTAAGTCCTCATGAATTCCTTTTCGGTACAAGCAACGGCTTCATCGCATTTGATCCTTCGCAGATTCCCAATTCTGGAGACGCGCCTTTAGTGGCTCTTTCAGAGCTGAAGCTATTTAACCAGCCTGTTGAAATAGGACAGGTTTTTAATGATGATATCATATTGAACGAAAGTTTCTCCTCAATACCGGAGATTAAGCTAAATTACCATAACAACGTATTCACGCTCGGTTTTACCGCCCTGCATTATTCCAATCCTGAGCAAAACAGGTACTCTTACAAAATGGAGGGCTTTGATAAAACCTGGATCAATGCTGATGCTTCTGCCAGAACTGCCACTTATACCAATTTAGATGCAGGTACCTATTATTTCAAGGTAAAGGCGGCAAATTATATGAATAATTGGAGTAAAAAGCCGGCGGTTTTAAAGGTGACGGTCTTACCACCTCCCTGGAAGACCTGGTGGGCTATTGTCCTTTATGTGATCCTGTTTAACATCCTGCTCTATGTTCTGATCAGGTATGTGCTTATTCAATCCAGGCATAGGCAGGAAATTGAGTATCAGAAGATGGAGAAAGAACAACTGAAGAGACTGAACGAGATGAAGGTTGATTTTTTTACTAATATCTCTCACGAATTCAGAACCCCGCTTACACTGATTTCTGCTCCGGTAGAGGAATTACTGGCAAACCAGACCCTTGGTAGCCAGGAAAAGCAGAAAGTGAGTTTCATTTACAGAAACTGTAAAAAATTGCTGTTGTTGCTGGATGAGCTAATGACCTTCCAGAAAGCCGAACAGGGTATGCTTAAATTAAAGCTTGTACCTCTGGAACTTAGTGGATTTCTGAAAGCTATTTTCGTGAATTTTCAACCTCTTGCCGAACGTAACCAGATCGAATTCAGTTTGCTTAACCAACTTGGTGAAAGGATCCTTCCTTTTGATCCTGACAAACTTGAAATGGTGCTGAACAATCTAATTTCTAATTCGTTCAAATTCACCCCGGAAGGAGGAAAGATTCAGCTTATTCTTTCGGGCCTAAGCTCTGCCGAATCAGATCAGGAAGAAGTTTCAGTTACTATCCGCGATAACGGAAAGGGTGTTTCCGAGGAGGAGTTGCCGCATATTTTTGAACGCTTCTACTCGGAACATAATAAGAAAGGTACGGGAGTAGGTTTAGCGCTTACGAAAAATCTGGTAGAGCTTCATGGGGGGAAAATTGAGGTTGAGAGCAGTCCGGGGAAGGGAACAAGTTTTACTGTCAGACTTCCATACAGGAAGGATGTTACCCCGATAATTTCGGCTAATGATCTTTACTTTGCCGAATCTCCGGTACTTGTTTTCGATAGTTCGCTTGCAGACGGTATTTCAACAGTCCCGAATAAGGATGAGAAACCTAAATTGCTTATTGTGGAGGATAACAAGGAGATCCTGGATTATCTGACTTTACTTTTTGATTCGAATTACCAAGTAAGAAGAGCCATTAATGGTAATGACGCACTTGAGAAACTAAAGGATGAGGAGCCCGATCTGATCATCAGCGATCTGATGATGCCGCAAATGACTGGAATGGAATTATGCAGGCTGTTGAAGTCGGACCTGAAGACAAGCCATATTCCCTTTATCCTGTTAACTGCAAAATCAACAGATGAAGACAAATTACAGGGTTTGCAAACCGGCGCCGACGATTATATTTCGAAACCTTTTCATCCTGAAATACTGAAGGTAAAAGCAGAAAAGCTCCTTGAATCGCAACGCCGGCTGATTGAAAAATATAAAGGAGATGGAGTGGTTATTCCAAAGGACATCGCTAAGAACCCTCTGGATGAACAGTTCTTGCAAAAAGTGCTGGATACTATCAATGCGAATTTGAGCAACGAGGAGTTTTCTGTTGAAGATCTGGGAGAAGCTGTCTTTATGAGCCGCAGCCACCTGTTCAGGAAGTTAAAAGCGATTACCGGCCAAACCCCCATCGAACTTATATACCAGGTTCGTATTAAGCACTCAATGGAACTCTTGCTGCAACGTAAGCTTTCCATATCAGAGATCGCTTACGAAGTAGGCTTCAAAAATCCTTCTTCATTTACATCCTCCTTCAAGAAACAATATGGTAAATCTCCCAAAGAATATCTTAACGATGTCCTCAAAGAGCAAAAGCCTGATTAGAGCCAGGGAAGTAGAATTTTGAACGATTGAATATGTTTTTTGCAACATTTCCAGGGGTCAGGAATAAGAATCAGAAATACATTTGTTCCCATAGTTCAAACATCACTAACCAAATGATTCTAAATTTCAGGAGACAAAGATCGCTGTTCTATTTCAAGGCTCTACTCTGTGTCTTGTCTTTAGTCTTTTTCAGAGATAAGCCTTTGTTCTGTCAAACGAACAGGAGTTTAACTATGTATGTGTCGGTTAATGGTAGTGACCATAATTCAGGTACCAAGACCGCTCCATTAAATTCCATTGAAGCAGCCAGGAATAAGATCCGGAAGATGAAAGGTTCGGGGACTCTCCCGCCAGGAGGTGTTAAGGTGATCATCGGAAAGGGAGATTATCTGACGCCGGAAGGATTAGAATTTTCAAAGGAAGATTCCGGAACCCCGATTGGGCCTATTCAATATGAAGCAGAAGAAAAAGGGAAGGTTAAGCTAATTGCTGGCAGACTTATACCCCTGGATCTTGTTAAGCCAATTAGTAAGATGACGCTGGTGAGGATCCATCCAAAAGCTGATCCGGAGAAACTGTTCGAAATAGACCTTAAGGGCCTGAATTTACACAATGCCCGCCGTTTTGCACCTGCCAATTGCTTTTCAGACAGCTGGCATATAATCGATTTTTTTATCAATGATAGGAGGCAGCCACTCTCGCAATGGCCAAATCCGGAAGAAAATATCAGAAATAACAATGATCCAGGCTGGGTAACCTGCAATGGATCGTTTGACAACAAAACATTTTTTTATGGTACAGGAGGGAAACCGGAAGATAAAGACCAGGTAAATGAACTGGACCTGGACGGATCAGGAAGATCAGCGCGCTGGGAAGCAGCATTGAAATCAGGTCATGAGCTTTGGCTCAAAGGCTTTTGGCGTGTGCCCTGGGAACCTTTTACAATAAAGGTAGAAGGTATTAAAATAAATAGCAATACCATTCAATTGAGCGAGGAGCCCGATGGGGGAATGGGATCTAAATATAGTAGTATTGCTAGTCAGAACCCTTTATGGCGGAACGGGACGGGAAAAGAGAAGTGGCGGGCGATCAATTTGCTTGAGGAGATAGATTACCCGGGAGAATGGGCATTGGACGTAAATGAGCAGAAGATCTATTTTTATGCTCCGGCAGCATTAGAAAGCCTGGACATCATGATAGCTGATACAGATAAACCTGGAATTAGAGTAACGGGCAGTTCTAACCTTAGATTTAGCGGACTTTCAATATCTGGTACACGTTTGAATGGTGTGGAACTTATCGATGCTTCCGGGATTCAGATTGCAGGTTGTTCAATAAGCAATGTCGGGAATAATGGGCTGATAGTAAAAGGAGGGAAGGATAACCGGCTGAGAAGTAACGACATTTTCCAGACAGGTGGGGCTGGGATTCTTATTGCGAATACAGGCAACAGAAAGCAGCTGCTGAACTCGGGGGTGATGGTAGAGAATAATCATATCTATCAAATCGGCCAGCTTTCTTTTCGGGAGGCGATCCAATTGGCTAATAGTGTAGGTATTTTGGTCAGACATAACCTGATGCACGATATGCCTAAGAGTGCCGTGAGGACAGACATGGTGAACAACTGTATCTTCGAATACAATGAAGTTCATAACATCGCCCTTGGCGAGAGTGATAATGGCGCTTTTTACAATTACGGTGGCTGGAGTACCTACGGCAATATCTTTCGCTACAATTTTATCCACCATATAAACCGCTCGAACGGCTTCTATTGTGATGATGGTGACAGTGGGGATATTTTTTACAACAACATCGTTTATGATGCTATTGACGCGATCAAATTCGGCGGCGGACATAGCAATATTGCAAAGAATAATCTTTTCATCCGCTGTAAGGATCAAGGGATTGACGACAGGGGAATTGCCCGGAACTATAAGTTAGGCAGCCCTTATGAAAGCCGGCTTCTGGAAATGAATCCATTGCAGGAACCCTGGAAGTCTTATGGTAAGAGGATAATGGCCGAGTATGGACTGAAAACGAACTTATGGTCTGATATTTTTAACCCGGCCTGGCATCCCGAATATCCTAACGGTTGTGCTTTAATAGATAATGTTTCCGTGCAATGCGGCCCTTATCTTAAACCGAAGCATGGCGATGTACAGATCAGGGGGAACCTGGAAGTTTCGAGCCTTGAACAGGCGTCTTTTACGAATAGTGAAATGCTCGACTTTACAACGAGTAATCGGGCAATCCTTGAGAAATTTCCAAAGCTAAATTCTGTTCTTCCTGCCGTCGGTCTCCGGAAGGATCTGTTCCGCATGGCTCTGCCTTCACGCAAGGAGACAGGAGGTTTACAAAACCGGGGAAAGGCAGGAAATGAATGGGATGAGGATCAGCTGATTAAATAATCTTTCTAAAAAAAAATATTCATGAGATTTAAACTTACCACATACCTTTTGGTATTGGCCTGCACTTCTTTTGCTCAATCAAAAAAGGAACGAACCAGTGACGATTGGAAGAAATTAAGCTTACGGGAGAAGATAGGGCAGACCATGCTGATGCTTCCCGACAGGGAATCGGAACTGCGTCTGGGAAACGGAAGCCTGGAAACTTTCTTTAAAAAATATCCTGTTACTGGTTTTTTCATGGGCTGGAAACTCTTCGTTAATGTGCCCGAAAACCAAAAGGTGGAGCATCTGAAGAAATCGGTACTTGCCTATCAAGCGGCCAGCAAACTTCCCCTGCTGTTTCAGCAGGATTACGAGAATGGCATTTCTCTTCCGGGGATGACTTCCCTGCCAAGGGAAATGGCACTAGGGGCTGCAAACTCACCCAGGCTTACCTATGAGTATGGTGTGAGCCTGGCGAAGGAAGCGAAATCCCTGGGAGTAAAGTGGGTACTTCATCCTGTTGCTGATCTTAGTATCAATCCTTTAAATCCCATTGTAAACACAAGGGCCATATCTGATGATCCAGACAAGGCGATCCGCTTGTTAAGCAGGCAAATAAAAGGTTTACAGGATAATGGGGTGGCAGCCACTATAAAACATTTTCCGGGAGATGGAATAGATAGCCGGGATCAGCACCTTACCACAACTTCGAATTCTTTAAGTATGGAGCAATGGAGACAGTATCACGGAAAGGTATTTCAGGCGCTGATCGACACAGGCGTGGCGGCCATTATGCCGGGGCATATTACCTTGCCGTCCTATCAGAAACAGAAATTGAATGGTTTCTTCCCGCCTGCCACACTTTCTCGCGAATTGCTTACAAATCTTCTTAAAGAGGAAATGAATTTTAAGGGAGTGATCGTTTCTGATGCTATGACCATGGGAGGATTCAGGGGTTGGTACCCTAATCAGCTGGAAGGAGAGATTCAAAGCTTTCTTGCCGGGGTAGATGTACTTTTATGGCCCTCGTACGAGTTCTTAGACACTGTTGAAGCCCGGATAAAGCGTGGAGAAATACCAATGGCCCGATTGGATGATGCTGTAAGCCGTATATGGGCTATGAAGAAAAAATATGGTTTGATGAATAAAGATAATCAGCTGATCAGGGAAATGACTCGGGAAGAAAAACTTAGCTCGGCCGCTACCGCACGGGGAATCTCGGAGAAGGCAGTTACCCTGGTACGCGATCGAAATTCGACCATCCCTCTCAGCCCTTCAAAGACAAAAAAGATATTAGTGATAGCAGTCACCACCGACAGTCGCAAAGGGGGTGACGGGGGCCTGGAAGTGTTAAAGAACTTTGCTGCGGGTCTGGAAAAAGAAGGATTTTCAGTAGATTTCCAACGAAACTTGTTATATGAAACTCAGGGATGGACGGAAGATGTAAGCACGAAGTACGATAAAGTAATTGTTGCTGTTGTCCGTCAAACCCATACACCATTCGGGCCATTGCAATTGTACGACGATGAGGCGCAGACGGCCTGGGGAGTAAATGCGATGCCCAAAGACAAAGTGATCGTTGTTTCCTTTGGAAGTCCTTATTTGTTGAACGAATATTTTGAACGGGTTAATACTTGTATAAATGCTTATTCAAATGGCCCGGAAATGCATAATGCCGTTGTTAAAGTACTTACCGGACAACTAAAGGCTGAAGGAGTATCTCCGGTAAAGCTTGAAAGAAAAGATCAGCCTCTTAACTGAAATTAACATGGGTAAAACACATTTTATAAGAAAAATAGCATTTAGCATTTTATTGGCTTCGAGTCTTCATCATGTAGACGCACAAGAGTCCCGTAGCCCGGATAGTCCGGCATGGCCCAGGGAAACTGAGAGTCAGAAAAACCAGCGTATGGAGTGGTGGAGGGATGCCCGCTTCGGGATGTTCATTCACTGGGGCCTATACTCTGCTGCTGCCAGGCACGAATGGGTACAAAATAGGGAGAAAATGAATGGAGAGGAGTACCGGAAATACTTCGAAATATTTAATCCCGACTTGTACGATCCTATAGCCTGGGCAAAAAAAGCAAGACAGGCAGGAATGAAGTACGTAGTGATCACTACTAAGCATCATGAAGGATTTTGTTTATGGGATTCGAAGTATACAGAGTTTAAAGCCACAAAAACACCAGCAGGGAAGGACCTTCTAAAGCCACTGGTCAATGCCCTGAGAGCAGAAGGGATAAAGGTTGGCTTTTACTATTCCCTGATCGACTGGAACCATCCTCATTTTACTATAGACAGGAACCACCCGCTTCGCGAAGAAAAAAACGTCGCTTCTTTAAACCAGCAACGCGATATGAAAAAATACCAGCAGTATCTGAAGGATCAGGTGACTGAATTGCTTACCCAGTTTGGAAAGATTGATGAGCTATTCTTCGATTATTCCTATCCTGGCGTAAATGGTAAAGGTCGCGATGACTGGGATTCTGAGGGCTTGCTTAAACTTGTCAGGAAACTGCAGCCGGGCATCATCGTAAATGACCGCCTGGACCTAAGTGAAACCAGCTGGGGCTGGGACTATAAAACTCCTGAGCAATTTATGCCAGCTAGCTGGCCCAGTATCAGTGGAAAAAATATACCCTGGGAGACCTGCCAGACCTTTTCGGGTTCATGGGGTTATAATCGCGACGAATATTCATGGAAGTCGGAGAAGCAGCTCATTGCCATGTTGATTGAAACCGTAAGTAAAGGTGGAAATTTGCTATTGAATGTCGGCCCTACAGCAAGAGGATTATTTGAGGAGAAAGCCGACGAAAGATTGACGGCGATAGGCAATTGGATGAAGTTAAATAACCGCTCCATTTATGGCTGCACCCAAGCCCCTGCCATTTTTGCAAAGCCGGATAACTGTCTTCTAACCTATAACCCGGTTACAAAGCGGTTATATATCCATGTATTATCCTGGCCCTTCAAATCCTTGCACTTGAAAGATTACAAGGGGAAGTTTAAGTACGCTCAGTTGTTGAACGATGGTTCAGAAATTAAATTTAAATCCGATATTAAGCCAGGGAGTCACACCACGGAAACTACGGGAGAGAATGATGTGATCCTGGAGCTTCCGGTACGTAGTCCCGAGGTGGAGATTCCTGTTATTGAACTTATTTTAAACTAAAAATATGAAGAAACTCGTAGTCCTTTCCCTGTTGTTGGCCTTTGTGATGGCTGGTTATGCACAAACAGGATCGCGCTGGGAAAAAGAAATAACTGCCTTTGAACAAGAAGACGCCCAGAAGCCCTTAAAAAAGAAGCTAATCCTTTTCACTGGTAGCTCATCCATCCGACGCTGGGAAAACCTCTCTTCATACTTTCCTGATAAACAAGTATTAAACCGCGGCTTTGGAGGTTCGCAAGCCAGCGATCTGTTGGAGTACGCCGATCGCATAACCGGGAAGCATAAAATTAAACAGATCCTGATATATGAAGGTGACAATGACCTTGCTTCAGGTAAAACGGTAGACAGAGTAGTGGGGGACCTAAAACAAATCATAATTCATTACCAGGAGAAGTATCCCAAGGCAACGGTGAGCGTCCTTTCTGTAAAACCAAGTCCCGCCCGACTGCAATTAGTTCCTCAGATAAAGGAGCTGAATGAGCAGATGAAGGCCTTTATGCTGTTAAGGAAAAGAGCTCAGTTTATAGATGTTTTTAGTCCCTTGCTGAAGGAAGACGGAAATCCAAAACCAGAGATCTTTGTTTCTGATGGCATTCATATGAATGCTCAGGGATACCAGCTTTGGGCAGCAGCAATAGCTCCTTATTTAAAATAGAACTAACCCTAAAATAGCTTAGCTCATGAAGAAGTATTATTTGACACTGGATCTGAAACAGGATCAGACTTTGATTAACGAATATATTTCCTGGCATAAAAAAGTATGGGATGAAGTTAAAGAAAGTATCAGGGCCAGCGGGATCACCGATCTGGAGATCTTTTGTTATTCGAACCGCTTATTTATGATTATCACTGCAGATGATTCTTTCAGCTTCGAAAGAAAATCTGCAATGGATGCATCCAATCCTAAAGTGCAGGAATGGGAAGAGTTGATGTGGAAATATCAGCAAGCCCTTCCCGGCGCTGAGCGAGGGGAGAAATGGATGCTGATGGAGAACATTTTCAGTTTGAACAGTTAGGAAAATTATACTAAGATGCTAAAAAGACTTTTCAGCTTCGTCATTCTCTTTTTAATCATTTTCACTTGCCAGGCGCAAAGCCCCTCCAAAATTTGGGGAAATTGGAAAAAAGGATACAGTCCTTTGGAGGTAGGAAATAAGCTAAGCCTTCGTTTTCTTCAGAGTCCGCATACCAATTACGGACGTGCGGAGCCTCCTAAATTCGTAACCTATCCAGAAGTTTGTACCTGGTTTGGGGCTCTTAAATTTAGCAGGGCCGGTAGGATTCCGCGACTTACAGCGGAATTGGAGAAGAGATATGTGAAATTGGTTGAGGAAGAATCGGCGCTGCTTCCCGTTCCAAATCATGTCGATTATACTGTATTTGGCGCCCTTCCATTGCAACTATATCTGCAGACGGGGAAGAAGAGTTATCTCAATTTCGGCAGGGAATATGCTGATAAGCAATGGGACAAGCCCGAAGGACAGGTGATCCCGAAGGAAGGACTTGCCTTTGCGGAAAAGGGCTATAGCTGGCAAACTCGTTTATGGATAGATGATATGTTCATGATCAACGCGGTACAAGTGCAAGCGTTCAGGGCTACAGAGAATAAGAAATATATAGACCGGGCTGCAAGGGAAATGGTCTTGTATCTCGACTCATTGCAAAAACCGAACGGCCTGTTTTATCATGCGCCCGACGTCCCTTTCTATTGGGCAAGAGGGAATGGATGGATGGCTGCTGGTATGACCGAGATACTAAAATCGCTTCCGGAAAGCAATCCAAATAGAAAGCGCATCCTTGAGGGTTACCAAAAAATGATGGGCACCTTGTTGCGCTACCAGACAGAGAAAGGGATGTGGCGGCAGCTGATTGATGATGAAGATTGCTGGACCGAAAGTTCAGGAACAGCCATGTTTGCTTATGCTATGGTTAGTGGCGTGAAGCGTGGATGGCTTAAAGATGAGAAATATGCTCCTGCTGCAAGGAAAGCATGGATCGCGCTGGTGGATCTTGTTGAAGAAAACGGTGATGTGCGCGATGTATGTGAAGGCACAAATAAAAAGAATGACCGTCAGTTCTACCTGGATAGAAAGCGATTGACCGGAGATATGCATGGCCAGGCACCTGTGTTATGGACAGCAGCAGCCCTACTGGAGTGATCAGGGGTTGAAGATCTTATTCTACAACCCATACTTATCAATCAAATAGATGAGCCCGGCCATTGAAAATGCTCCTAGTTCAAGTTCTCTCTTGTTCACCGTCTCGAAAGTATCGTTTGCTGCATGATGCAGGTCGAAATAGCGCTGAGAGTCGGGAAGTAATTCGCCAATTGGTGTGCCTATGGCTTCCGCGAGTTTTCCTACGTCGACACCTCCGCCCTGAGTGGTAAAATCATATACATCATAAGGGCGGAACAGAGGAGTCCAGGAGATGATCTTATCTTGTTTCTCCTTCGGCATGCTAAAGCCAAAACCACGTGGTGTAAAACCACCGGCATCACTTTCTAATGCGAAAACATGTTGCTCTGCCTTAGCTTTGGCTATTTCGGCATATTTCAACCCCCCGCGGGCACCATTTTCTTCGTTGGCGAACATCACAACACGTATGGTACGCTTCGGTTTAATGCCCAACGCTTTGAATGCGCGGAGTACTTCCACAGCTTGCACGCAGCCTGTACCGTCGTCATGGGCGCCTTCATTTACATCCCAGGAATCCAGGTGGCCACCAACTGTAATGATCTGGTCTGGAAATTCAGTGCCCTTAATCTCGCCGATCACATTATGCCCTTCTACCTCAGGTAGCATTTTACAGTTTGTTCTCAAGTAGAGCTTCAGGCCGGTCTCATTCTTAAGGGATTTGCTTAGGAGATCTGCGTCTTCCAGTCCGATTGCAACGGCCGGTATCTTTGGAAGGCCTTCTTCATACCGCAGAGAACCAGTATGAGGGAAGTTATTCGCGCCATGAGTCATAGATCGTACTATAACCGCCGCTGCCCCATATTTTGCCGCCCGGCTGGCCCCTTGTCCCCTATATTTTACTGCATCTCCATACGATTCGAAAGTCCGGATGAACTCGGGCCGGAAATGATAATTATAGAATACGATTTTACCTTTTACTTGCTCCTTCTTTGCTTCCAGGTCTTCAAAGGAAGAGACTTCTATTACAGGAGCAGTAATACCTGCAGGGCTGCTGCCAAGCGAATTACCTAGGGCTAGTACATTTAGTGGAATACGTTTATTTCCGCGAGCTGAGATCATACTTGCCTCTTCTTTAGCTCCTCTTACCCAGTGGGGAACCTGGCAGGCCTGAGTATAGACCCTATCGGCTCCTGCCTCTCTCAATACTTTTTCTCCCCATTTCTCTGCCTTTATCATCTGCGGAGAGCCTGCTAAGCGGCCACCTATTGTCTTAGTAAGTTCTCTTAGATTAGCATATGCTTTACTATGTGTAAGTACTTCTGTAGACAAGCGACGCAAGGCTATAGAATCATTGTCTTGCTGCTGAGCAAATACTGGAAGGCTGAGGGGGAATAAAGAAGCTAAGAGGAGAGATCTCATATAGGGACGAATTTAATGAACACGAATTTAATGAACACGAATTACGCTAACTACGCTAATTAGCACGAATTGAATGAAGTCGAATTACGCTGATTTACCCGAATCGTACCAGCATGATCAGTGATTCTGTTGTTAACTACAGCCTTAAAGGTACTACTTAGACTTGTTACTGCATGGTATTATTGTGTTTTAGTTTTGTATTCTCCGGCCAGCGCTTGTGTTGAATGAAATGAGATAGGATCGGAAGGATAGTACAATATTTAATTCTTTAAGTGCTAAAACTCTAACTTTCCTCCCTATATCTTTGCTAGGCCTTCAGGAATAAATTGAATTTCTGCTGTATTTCAACCGCTATAATCACACACCATGATAAACTTCGAACGATCGTTCTGTCTGTTGTTTTTTTCGCTAACTTTTTCTTTTGCTGTAAGTCCTGCATCCGGGCAGGTATTTGACAAAACGAAGCAATACAATCTTATAAGCGCCGTAGGGACGGTTGCTGATGTTGGAGAAAACCCTGAAAATCTGAGCCAGATTTCTTTATCAAAGCAAGATCAGAAAAAGAGCTCTCAGGCCTTTACCTTAACCCGGCTGGGAAACGACCTTTATTGCCTTGGAACAATAAAGGCTCCAAAAAATCTAGACAATGGCAATTTTGGAGCTGGAGTTGAAGGAGCTGCGGTGCTTTGGGATAGTGAACCTGAAAACCGGAATCAGCAATGGCTGCTGAAGAAGAATGCCGATGGGAATTTTTCCTTCACAAGCATTTCAAGCGGAATGAATCTCTCTGTGCGACTGACAGACGGTCGTTCTGTTCTTTACCAGACTAAACCTGATCCATCAGACCGTACACAATTTTGGACTATAAAAGCTTTAAAGGAGAACTTTCTTATTCCTAAAAGAGAAAAGAAAACCGAGTGGGAAAATGAGGAGATCTTTGCAGTAAATAAAGAGGCTCCTCATGCTACCTATATTCCCTTTACTTCTGAGAACGCTCTTCGTAATGATCCTTCATTCTCAGATACGGGCAGTATTACGCGATCATCTCTTTATCAATCGCTTAATGGCGAGTGGAAGTTCAGTTGGGCAAAGCAACCTGAAGACAGGGTAAAGGACTTTTATAAGGAGAACTTTGACGATGGTAACTGGAAATCGATCCCGGTTCCTTCCACCCTAGAAATGCTTGGTTACGGTACTCCCATCTATACTAATATCACCTATCCTTTTAAAAATGATCCTCCCTGGGTGATGGGAAAGGTGCCGGCTGATTGGACAGTAGCAAGGGAACCAAATCCCGTAGGTTCTTACAGGAGGGAATTCAACATTCCGGAAAACTGGGATGGCCGTGAAGTATTTATAAATTTCGATGGAGTAATCAGTGCGATGTACCTATGGGTAAATGGCAAGAAGGTGGGTTACAGCGAGAACAGTTTTAGTGCTGCAGAATTCAATATAACTCCTTACATCAGAAAAGGCAATAATTTATTGGCAGTAGAGGTATATAAGTATAGCGATGGGAGTTACCTCGAGGATCAGGATATGACCCGGTTCAGCGGTATTCACCGCCGGGTTTATATTTATGCTACTCCCAAACTGCATATGCGGGACTTTTTCCTGAAGCCACAATTGTCTGAGGACTATACTTCAGCTAAACTTCTTTCCTCCATAAAACTCAGGAATTATGGAAAGGTATCAGCTAGTGTGGCTACGCTTAAGCTTAAATTATTTGATGCTGAAGGAAGAGAGGTTTCGACCCATGGAAATGCGACAGCAACATTGTCTGCATTGAAGCCTCAGGAAGAAAAATTGCTTGAACTGGCTGTGGAGCTAAAGCGGCCGAAGCTATGGTCGGCTGAAATTCCTAATCTTTATACTGCTGTGCTGATCCTAAATGAGGGTAAGGGCAATCATGAAGAAGTGATGAGTACCAAGATCGGGTTCAGACAGGTGGAGATTAAGAACAGTCAGCTCTTAGTTAATGGAGAGCCCATCTTACTTAAAGGAGTGAACCGGCATGAGATCCATCCAACCCTGGGTAAATCCGTAACCACCGGGAGTATGATTGAAGACATCCGCCTGATGAAACAAAATAATATCAACACCGTCAGGAGCTGTCACTATCCTAACGACCCGCTATGGCTTAAACTCTGCGATGCTTATGGCTTATATATCCTTGATGAAGCGAACCACGAAACGCATGGACACCAACGAATTTCGGCCTATCCTTCCTGGAGGGCGGCCATTATTGACCGCGAGGTTAGGATGGTGGAAAGGGATAAGAACCATCCATCAGTTATTATATGGTCTTTAGGTAATGAAGCAGGAAGCGGAGACAACTTCGTGGCTGCCCGGGAAGCAGTCAGGGCCCTCGATCTTTCCCGGCCCATTCACTATGAAGGCAGGAATAGTGTGGCGGACATCGAATCGAATATGTATCCTTCCGTCGACTTTATCATTGAGAGGGGGAAAGCGACTTCCGAGAAACCTTATTTTATGTGCGAGTATGCACACGCCATGGGAAATTCTGTTGGAAACCTGAAAGAATATTGGGATGCTATCGAATCCCATAATCGTCTTATAGGCGGATGTATTTGGGAATGGGTGGACCAGGGTTTGGAAAAGCTGGTACCTGGAGATAGATTAGGAAGGAAGTATTACGCTTACGGTGGAGATTTCGGAGACAGGCCTAATGATGGGACTTTCAGTATAAAGGGACTGGTAACATCAGACCGTAAAGTTAAACCTGCGCTTGAGGAGGTGAAGAAGGTTTATCAGTACTTGAAATTTGAAGATGCTGGAATAGCCAGCCGGAAAATAAGGATCATCAATAAATACGATTTCCTGGATCTGAATAATTTTTCCCTATTCTGGTCTTTATCTGAAAATGGAAAAACTATCGAGGATGGAGAGCTTCCTCCAACAGATCTGGCTCCAAATGCTACAACCGAGCTTACTATACCATTTAAGCAATCTTTACTTAAGCCAGGGGCTGAATATAGGCTGATGCTGCAAGCGCGCACCCGTGAGAGCTCATTATGGTCTGAACAGGGACACCGGGCTGCATGGGAACAATTTCTGCTACCTGATACTCATCCGCAAGTTTCCCTGCCTGCTTCAAAGAAGGCGCCCTCTTTAAAGCTTACAGATGAAGACAGACAGGTGCATGTAGCAGGAGAAGGTTTTAAATTAAGTTTTGATCGTGGTTCTGGTAAAATCTCGCTTCTGCAATATGGGAACAAAGTTTTTATCAGAGATGCAGCAAATGGTCTTGAATTTAATCTTTATCGTGCAATGATCGATAATGACCACACGGGCGACTGGGGCACGGAGTACGATACCAGGAAGTTTGGTTTCGATAGCCTTAAGTTCGAACTTGAGGATCTGCAGACGAAGAAGACAGGAAGGAACCAAGTGTTAATTAGTACCAGGACTAAAGCAATTTCCCGGTCTGGTTACAAAGTTGGTTTGGAAATAAATTATCTCATTAGTGGGAACGGAAAGATAGATGTTGACGCTACCTTTAAACCCGACACAACCAGTCTTTTTCTGCCTCGGTTGGGGATGAGGATGCTTTTGGAGGAAGGATTGGATCAGGTGGAATGGTATGGCCGGGGGCCACACGAAAACTATATAGACAGAAAGGAGTCTGCAGCCTTTGGAAGGTATAGCCGGAAAGTTTCAGAAATGGTGGAGCAATATGAAAAGCCACAGGCCATGGGAAACAGGGAAGAGGTGAGATGGGTGAAATTATCCGGTAGCGATAGCGATGGAATAGTGATCAAGGCTAAAGACCATTTCAGCTTTAGTGCCCTGCCTTATACAGACCAGGATCTCGGGACTGCAGCCCATTTGTATCAGCTGAAGCCGCGGAAAGAAACAGTCCTAAGTTTGGATTATAAGCAGATGGGGCTTGGCAATGGAAGTTGCGGACCAATACAGCTCCCGCAATATCTCGTGCCTGTTTCTCTGGCTAAACTTTCGTTTTCGATCATGCCAGCAGATCAGTAAAATAAAGATGCAAAGAATGTTCGCCGGGCAGGCATTCTTTGCATTTTAATAAATCTGCTTCTCAAAACTATCTCTGACCTTCCATAAAAACTTTTCATAATATTTTGCTAAATCATTTTAGTTCCTACCTTTGATATTACATAATTGAACTACCAATACCAACTGAACGAAGCTCCGGGATCAATGCATGCATTGTAGTGAAGGAAGGCTGCGTTCGAAAACCTGGAATACTATGCTTTTTAAACACACACTCTTATTAAGTTGGCTGTTGTTGGGAACTGCAGTCACATTTGCCCAAAAGAGGTTCTCACTCTCCTCTCCTGATAAGGCTATTCAACTCGATGTTTCTGTTGGGGAATCCATTTTTTATTCTGTGCAGTCTGAATCCGGGGAATTAATTGGGAAGTCGGAAATAGCGTTTAAGACAGATCTTGACAAGGCAAAGAGCTGGAAGGTCAGCAAAAGTCAAACCAGCTCAAGGAACGCAGTCCTTCAACCTGTTATCTACCAGAAAAGTAATTCTATTCAGGATAATTACAATCAATTACACGTCGACTTCAGCAATAGCTTGTCGCTCGAATGGAGGGTATATAACAATGGAATTGCCTGGCGTTGGATCAGCAACAGAAACGGTTCTTACAAGGTTGTGGACGAGAAAGCTGAATTTTCTTTAGATAGAACAGGGAGATCCTGGTATCCGCAGGAAGACGATTTTTATTCTCACAATGAACGCACCTATAAGAATTACAGGATAGACAGTATTGATGCTAAGAAGCTGGCCAGCTTACCCGCACTCTTCGAGGTAAAGGGTACAAAACTGCTGCTGACTGAATCAGGATTATTTAATTATGCGGGTATGTGGCTCCGGGGTAAAGGAAACGGAGCTCTCCGGGCAGTCTTTCCACATTATCCGAAAGAGAAAGCTGTAACCAGTGATCGCGATGAAAAAGTTAATTCGAGGGAGGATTTTATTGCTAAGATTAACGGGCCTCAATCTTTTCCCTGGCGCATTGTGATGATCGAGAAGGAAGATAAGGGTTTATTAAGCAACCAATTAGTTTATCAACTGGCAAAACCTTCTGCTGGTGATTATTCTTGGGTGAAGCCAGGGAAAGTTCAATGGGATTGGTGGCATTATAACAATATCTACGGGGTTGACTTTCGGGCGGGGATCAATAACGACACCTATAAATATTATATAGATTTTGCTTCGAAGAATAAGATCGAATACGTTTTGCTGGATGAGGGTTGGTGCGATACCCGTGATCTGCTAAAGCAATCTCCGGATATTAATGTCGAAGAACTGGCAAGGTATGCAAAGAGCAGGAACGTTGAGCTTATCTTGTGGACAAGCTGGCTGGTTTTGGATAAGCAATTGGATGTGGCCCTCGATCAATTTGCCAAATGGGGAATCAAGGGTATTAAGGTCGACTTTATGCAGCGTGACGATCAGGATATGGTGAATTATTACGAAAAGGTATCCAGGGCTGCTGCTGCAAGGAAAATGATGGTTGACTTTCATGGGGCTTATAAACCTACCGGATGGATCAGGACTTATCCCAACGTATTAACCTCCGAAGGCGTATTCGGCAATGAAATAAGTAAGTTTACAGGTGCCATTGATCCGGAACATACCACCACTTTACCATTTACCCGTATGGTTGCCGGTCCAATGGACTTTACGCCGGGGGGAATGTTAAATGTACAAAAAGATGCTTTCGCCGGAGTAGGAGGGGAGCCCATGACCCTCGGCACCCGTTGTAATCAGATGGCGATGTATGTAGTTTTTGAAAGTCCGCTGCAGATGCTCTGCGACCTTCCAACGCATTACTATAAAGAACCCGATTGTATGAAATTCTTATCCGCCGTGCCAGTTGAATGGGTGAAAACAATTCCCTTACAGGCCAAAGTGGGTGATTACGTGGCAGTTGCCCGACAGGCAAAGAATGGCGACTGGTATATCGGAGCTATGACCGACTGGACCGCACGTAACTTAGAACTCGACCTGTCTTTCCTGGGGAATGCAAAGTATAAGATGGACGTTTGGAAAGACGGAATAAATGCAGACAGGAATGCGAAGGACTTTAAAATGGAAAGTCTTGAGGTAAACCGCAATACGAAACATAAAATAAGTATGACCACCGGAGGCGGTTGGGTAGCAAGACTTCAAATAACACGTTAGAAGGCCTATTTACAAGAGATGCAGGGAATGCGGCTGCCAAGAATATTTTAACAAAGTATTTTGCTAAAAGGTTTTACTTGTTATATTTGCACTGTATCCTCGCAACGGATAATCACACTCTTCTAATTTGGCAAAGATGTATTGCAACAGGCATCATCAGTCGTGTCAGATTTATAAATTGGTTACAGAGCACTCCCAGTGCTCTTTTTTTTTGGTTAATTTCAATGTTAGTAATAAAGATTGAGAGAAATAATTTTGATAAAGCCTTTTGCTAAAACCTTTTAGTTTGTATATTTACTGCTACTAAGATTGTTGTATTTGTTTAAAGCGTATGATAAAGCAAGATACACTGACACATAAGGCACGAACTATATTCCGCGAACTTCGCTCAAATAACTTTGAATATCGGGGGAAAACAATTTGCTGCATGAATTTTCTTATTCCTCTGTATTTAAGTGAATTTATCAAACAAGAAGAGGAACAATTCCATTTGCTTCTCGTCTCCTGGAGGTATTCAACCTTTCTCGAGCCTATTTTAGCTGGTAATAATCCACCAGAGTTAGCGAAAAAAGGTGAAAGTTTAATTTGTGAAGAAGGAGGGGTGGTTGTGGTAAAGGATAATTCTTCAAATATTTTAAATAGAGGCTTACATCTGGCGCAGGAAAAATTAAGATGCCGCGAAGGATCTCTTGTCTTCGCTATTGTTCCCGCTTCTGACCTTTTAATGAAGGAGTTAAGGTCATTACCTGCAAACCTGCCACTAAATCTTATATTAATAGTTCAAGGCAATATTCCTTCTTGTAATTCCGAAGAGTTCAAATGCGGGGGGTGGCACTTAAGTACTACCCGAGGAGAAGATTCAGGGTTTTTAACTAATGTAATTCGGGCCTTTCAGGATGGGGAAATTCAAAAGCCCCAATTAGTGATTGTTGAGACACCATGGGAGCAAATCATTATTTAGGTTGTACTGTTAGTTGTTTCCCTGGAATATGCATATCCTCCATATAGAATCAAAAGAAGGGTGCAGTAATTTTAAAGAAACATTATTTTAAAAATTAATTTGCTAAAACGTTTTATAACGTTATTTTTGTTAGTACCACCGAGTATAATTATAGGACTAACCATTGTTATACCAAATGTAATTTGCAGAGTAAATCATTACGGGGGCTACTACTTATTTTTATACATAAATTTTACATATGAGTAATTCAATAGTGATGGGCGTTGATATTGGGGGCTCTCACATTACTGCAGCACTAGTGGATCTGGATACCAGGAAAGTGCTTCAGGACACCTGGACCAGAAATAATGTAAATTCGCATGATGAGGTGGATGAAATTATTCAGGCATGGACCGAAGCAATAAAAGGTGCTTTTGAATCATTGAAAATTAATATCACTAAGATTGGTATAGGCATGCCGGGGCCATTTGATTACGAAAAAGGAATCTGCTTCGTGAAGAATCAGGATAAGTATGATTCTTTGTATGGCTTGAATATAAAAGAACTTCTTGCTAAAGCTCTTGGCACAAGTCCCGATAGGATTCGTTTCATGAATGATGCCGCCTGTTTTCTTCAGGGGGAAGCATTTGGTGGTGCAGGAAAGGGTTTTTCAAGGATTATAGGGCTTACATTGGGTACCGGATTAGGATCCTCGGTTTATTCAGATAATATGGCTATTGATGCAGACCGCTGGAATTCTCCTTTTAAAGAAAGTATCGCAGAAGACTATCTGTCTACTCGCTGGTTTTTGAAACAATATAAGGAGCTCAGCGGAAATGTTGTTACTAATGTCAGAGTACTTGTTGCTCTTGCCGAAACAGATCCCCTGGCTGCAGAAGTCTTTAGGCAGTTTGGTCAGAATCTAGGACAATTTTTAAATGAATTTATAGCAACAGAGAATCCTGAGGCTATTATTCTGGGAGGGAATATTGCTAATGCTTATGATTTGTTTGAGAGTAGTCTCCATGAATCAATAAGTGATGAGTTTAAAGAAATACCCGTGTTTAAAGCGCTATTGGGAGAAGAGGCAGCCTTAATAGGCGCGTCTAGCCTTTGGTATCATCCAGAAGAAGTAGAAATTGTTCATAAGCACTAGTTGCTAAAACGTTTAAACAACGAGCTCTCTTATATTTTGATTGGTTCAGGCAGATCGCAGATCTTGGTCTGCCTGTTTTTTTGTAAGTTATTATTGATTATTCCCGTTTATCTACCAATTAGTTTAGTTTTAAAATTCAGAAATAATTTATTAAAAATATTCCCTGCAAGGTTACATTTCTCTAACTAAATCGTTTAATATATCTTTGGCTCAAATTTCCCTCCAGTGAAAAGAAAGCTCTCGATAATCGACATTGCAAAGCATCTTAATATATCTACCACAACTGTCTCCTTTATTTTAAATGGAAGAGCAAAGGAGAAGAGGATAAGTGACGAATTGGTAGAACGAGTGCTGAAATTTGTAGAGGAGGTAGGTTACAAGCCTAATGTTTTAGCCAGAAGCCTGCGTACAGGAAAATCAAATATTATCGGTCTACTTGTTGAAAGCATTGCCAACCCCTTTTTCGCAAATATTGCCCGATTAATTGAAAACAATGCCTATAAGAATGGCTATAAAATAATCTATAGTAGTACGGAGAACGATACGGAAAAGACAAAACAGATCTTAAGTATATTTAGGGAGAGACACGTAGACGGTTACATTATTGCTCCGCCAGAAGGGATTGAAGAGGAAGTAACTTCCCTGATAAAATCAGGATCGCCAGTAGTATTATTTGACCGCTTTCTCGAAAATGTTCCTGGTGTTGATTTTGTCGGAGTTAATAGCGTTCAAAGTATTTATACTGGAATGAAACATCTCGTTCTTGAAGGGTATAAGAATATAGGCTTTGTTACGCTTGATTCTTTGCAGTCGCAAATGCAGGATCGCTTGCATGGATATGAGCAGGCTACTGCAGAGTTTAAGCTCACGGAACACGTTAAAGAGGTCTCCTATAACCAGTCTTCGGAAAATATTGTAAGACAAATTGTTTCTTTTCTGAAAAGGAAGAGGGATTTGGATGCTATTGTTTTCGCAACTAATTATTTAGGAATAAGTGGATTAAGGGCAATAAAGGAACTAGGCTTAAAGATTCCGGAAGATATAGGAGTTCTTGTATTCGACGATAATGAGTTGTTTGAACTATACACGCCCTCCATCACTTCCATTGCACAGCCGATTGAAAAGATCTCAGATCAAGTGATTTCTTTGCTTCTCAAGAGATTGGACCAGCAGGAAATAGATCCTCAGAATGAACGGATTATACTTGATACTGAACTTACGGTAAGAGATTCCAGTTCAGGCAGGAAGTAATTGAAAAAATAAAGTCTACCGGTATTATATACTTAATATTTTTCTCTACTTTTGTGACATATTATCCTTCAATATGTCAACAAAGATTCAGCAAGGCACATCGGAACTCAGAACTAAAGCTAACTTCTTATGGTATGCAGTTCCCTCAGTGTTAGTGGTCGGCTTACTCGGAATACTTGTTTTTAATTATCACGCCAGTTTTTCGATAGATGCTGTAAAGCAGGGCTTAGATTCCGAATTTTTCATTTTCCTGTTAATTGGCGTTTTTGCCCAATTAGTGGATGGGACTCTTGGAATGGGTTACGGAGCTACCTCAACCTCTCTATTGCTCTCCTTTGGAGTACCTCCCGCCATTAGTAGTATGGGCGTGCATGTTGCTGAGATGTTCACTACGGGGGTTTCCGCTGTTTCCCACTATAAGTTTAAAAATATTAATAAGAAACTTGTATTAAACCTCCTTATACCTGGTGTAGCTGGTTCTATACTTGGAGCTTACCTGCTCTCTGATGTTATAGATGGTAATGTTATCAAACCCTATATCGCGGTCTACATGATCATCCTTGCTACAGTCATCATTATAAAGGGATTAAAACGGAATATTCAAAAAAGGAAAACTAAAAAACTGGGAGTTCTTGCCTTATTTGGCGGCTTTATGGATTCAATAGGAGGTGGAGGTTGGGGCCCTATCGTTACCTCCACCTTAATGGGTCAAGGAAGAGATCCGCGTTATACTATTGGCTCAGTAAACACTGCTGAGTTTGCGGTTGCCTTCGCCAGTGGTATTACCTTTATGCTTTTTGACGGTATTAGCGGCTGGAAGGTGATTGCAGGCTTAATTGTCGGAGGAATAATTGCAGCGCCATTAGGAGCCTACCTGGTAAACAAAATTCCAAGAAGGTCCATGACCGTATTGGTAGGGGTGCTCTTGATACTTTTAAGTCTGAGAACTCTTGTAAAATACTTTTAGGTACCCTTCCGGTTAATTTGCTTTCCTTAAATTCGATAACCTTATCCAAGTTTTTTCGTAGTAGTGCTCCTAACAGGAGATATTATGTATTACAAAGCATTTGCAGAAGAGAATAAAGTAAGCGGACGGGCTATATTATCAGCAGTAAACATTCTGAAAGAACATAGTATGAACATTGACGATCTCCTTGCTAAATATGGTCTTACAGGGTTGGTAATGGAGGGATGGTATCATGAACAGGACTGGCTGGACGCTTTGCAGGCCGTCTCAGTAACTTATGGTCCAAATACAATTTTCACGCTGGGTAAAGGAAGAGGTGCCACTGTACCAGACCCGAATGCAGACTTCAAATCTTTGCTGATCAACCTTGATGCTGCATATAAAAGTAATCATATTAATGGCGAAGTGGGTTATTTCCTATTAGAGAGCTTTGACGAAAAAAAGAAATTCGCCAGGTTGAAGATGCATACACCATACCCTCCGGAATATGGGAAAGGCGTGCTAACAGGGATGGTAAGAACATGTAAACCTGATGCTTTTTCATTTCCAAAAGTTAGCGTTGTCCCTATCGAAAATGAGGAGGCCTTTTACCTGGACGTGAACTGGTAGACCTTAGAATTAAATCTCTGATTGCATCAATTTCTTTGTCACTTAGCACTCCTTTCCACGCAGGCATTCCTTTCTTGATAATTCCCTCACTGATGGATCTGGAAATTGCTTCCTTTGATCCCCCGTTCAACCAGAGTTTGTCTACAAGACTAGGCGTACTTTCTTTGCCCTGCATCTTCTGTCCATGACAACCAGCACACAGCTGTAAGTACAGCATCTCGGGCTTTCTGCCGGGACTATTAACCCGTGCAGCTCTGCTGTCGTTAATTGCTTCTGTGAGTTCATTTATAGTACTGATCCGGATGATCCTGTTCTCCGGATCCCTGCTGTCTGCTGGTCTTAATCGCAGAATCAGATCATAGTCCCTTTCGCCCGTCTGCAGCCTGCTCTCTGGAGGATCTACCTGGGAAGTGGAAATATAAATGTATCCCCTGCTGTCTTCAGCTATCGCTCTTATCCGTCCGAAAGTTTTTTTTAAGAGATAATTATAAGATTTTATTTCCGAATCTCTTAACTGGATGTTTAAGATTGCTTCCCCACGCATGCAGCCTACCAGAAGGTTACCTTTTAATGAAGGGAAGGCTTTTCCGGTATAAAATAGGGTTGCAGCGGGGCCTATTGAAGGAGAAAACTCCATTACGGGACTTATCATTGGCTCCTGTATTTCACGGTGATGTACTACCGGCCAACCATAATTGCCGCCCTTGCGGATAATGTTGATTTCGTCACCGCCAGTTGGGCCGTGTTCAGAGCTGAACAATAAGCCTGTCCCTGGTTGAAACGAAATCCCTTGTGGGTTTCTATGTCCGTAACTCCATATCTCTCTTCTTACAGAGTCACCTTTCAATGGATTATCTGCCGGTATAGATCCATCATCATTAAGTCGCAAAATTTTACCGTTAAAGACTTTGATATCCTGAGATAATCGGGGAATATCTGCATCTCCTGTAGTTATATAAAGTTTCAGATCCGGACCGAATTTTAGTCTGCAGCCTGTATGGTTAAAAACTCCCGGTATCCCTTCTATTATTACCTGAGGACTCACCAACCGTTCTTTAAGATAGGTATAGCTAACCACTCTTAGAAAGGTTTGTCCTTCCATACGATAATTATATGCAAGATAAATTTTATGATTTAATGTGAACCCGGGGTGCAGACACATACCTAGTAAGCCCATTTTTCCCTTGACTTCTATGTCTGGTATAGTTAATACCGGGAGGTCTTGCAGCGTATTATCTCTAAAGAGCCTCACCTTACCATTGCGTTCAGTGAACAAAAGGTCATCGTTAGGAAGAAAGCATATATCCCATGGTACCGTAAGGTCTTTCGCAATCGTGTCAACAACAACATTTAGAGCTCCAGCGGGATGTTGAATGGATGGATAAAAAATGCAATTGGTAAATAGGGCAATTGATATTATGCATAATATTATCGCAGTATTTCGAAGCCCCTTTACCATATATCAAAAATTTAGTTGTGTGTAGTTCCAGAAAAACAGAATTCTTCTCAAATTTAATTAAAGCGGGATTTTTAGCTAGGCCCCTAAGAAGTTGCAGGATTTAATGGATCTGCAAAACGCAGCCTGATTGCTTTAAACCGAGGTTTTGGATTTTTTTTCATCGGGAAATTGAGACAAATCAACCAAAGCTTGAGAATTAAAGAAGCCTTGTAATAGTGATTTTTGAAGAGCTAAGGAAGGACAGACACACACACACAAAACCATTATATGCGTACATCACACGGGCTGTTAACCGGAGTGCTGTTAGTGATATTAAGCCATGGGAAAGTTACCGCCCAGGAAAACACTAGAGCAGATTATGCTTTTTCAAAAGCACCCTTGTATCCATTAGCTAATGCTGAACTTCCACTAGGTAGCATTAAAGCAAAAGGATGGTTATTAAAACAGCTAGAGCTTCAGGCAGATGGTGCCACCGGTCATGCAGAAGAGCTTTACCCTGAATCTGACAATCTGGGCCAGGGTTCTGACTGGCTGGGAGGTACAGGTAAAGGATGGGAAAGGCCTGCTTACTATGTTAAGGGCTTGGTTGCGCTTGCTTATACGCTTAATGATGAAACTTTAAAAGAAAAAGCCCGCAAATGGATCGATCATATCCTTAACAGCCAACAGGAGAATGGTCTTTTCGGACCGCCGCAAATGAATGACTGGTGGCCACGTATGCCGGTGTTATACGCTCTGAAAACCTATTATGAAGCTACACGAGATGAACAAGTTATCCCTTTTTTAAGCAAGTATTTTGAATATCAACTGCTGAACCTTCCTGCTAACCCTTTAAGGGATTGGAGCAGGTCGAGGGCGGCTGATAACATTGAAGTGGTCCTCTGGCTATACAATAAGACCGGTGAGAAGTATTTGCTCGAGCTGGCAAGCTTGTTGGAGAAACAAGCCTATCCCTGGAAGCAGATCTTCACTCAAAATTTCTTTTACCATTTTGGTGATGATTTCCACCCCAAGCACGCAGTAAGTGTAGGTCAGGCTTTACGCTTTCCGGCAATAGCCTATCAGCATAAGCCGGATAAAACGTATAAAGCGGCTTTTTTCAAAGGGATTGATCACCTGGACAGGGATCATCTTCAGCCAACCGGAATAGCATCAGGCACAGAATTCCTTGCCGGTAAAAGCTCAGTCCAGGGGGTGGAAACGTGTACGGTTGTTGAATGGATGCAAAGCCTGGAAACTGCAGCGCGGTTCTTTGAAGATGCTAGTATAGGAGACCGGCTTGAGAAAATAGCATTCAATACCCTTCCTGCACAGTTTAGCCCCGACTTGAAAGAGCATCTTTATTATACGCAACCCAATCAGCTGCGATGTATGCAGGGCAATAACGGTTTCGATGAAGATTATCCGGAGGCGCTACTTTTAAGTCCCTACTCGGGGATGGGTTGTTGCCGCTTCAATATGCATATGGGCTGGCCCTATTTCGTAAAGAACAGCTGGGCGGCTACCCCCGACGGAGGTCTGGCTATAATAGCTTATGCGCCTGTAGAAGTACGGGCATCCGTGGCAAATAACATTCCGGTAAAGATCACAGCAGAAACCGATTACCCTTTCGGGGAACAGGTAAAGTTGAATCTATCCATGAAAGAACCTGCTTTTTTTCCTTTACGTTTACGAATTCCGGCCTGGTGCACTAAAGCAAGCATAAAGGTGAATGGAAAGCTCCAAACTGGTTCTACTGCAGGAAATATTCTGGCTTTGAAAAGGGAATGGAAAGATGGGGATGAAGTTCTGTTAAATTTTCCAATGGCAGTGAAATTAACAAAACAGGTGAATAATGCAGTAAGTGTGGAACGAGGGCCTCTGGTATATGCATTAAAAGTTAATGCCAGAAAGCTAGTTACCAAGGTGCATCCGGTAGCTGGCTTCGCCGATTATGAGCTCTACCCAGTTAAAGATTGGAACTACGGACTTTTATTGAACAATGAAAATTTGAATGAACAGGTCATTGTAGAAAAAAGCAATCTGACCAATGATCCCTTCAACCCTGATAATACTCCGGTAGTGCTGAAGTTTAAAGGAAAAAGGATTCCCGGCTGGACAATGTCCTACAACAACATCTCCGCTTTTGAGGTTCCTTACAGTCCGCTACCATCTACTGAACCAGAGGAAGAACTTCGTCTGATCCCCTATGGGGCTGAAAATCTCAGGGTCTCTATTTTCCCTTTAATAGGCCCAGGAAAGGCAACGAAAAATAAGTTCAGTGCCGACTTTAATGATGGGAAGATGAATGATTGGATCTTTTATGGTGGAGGGTGGTTTGTGAAAGATCAGGCCATCTGCAACGCATCCAACCACGGATCATGGGGAGCAGGCATTCACGGATCGAAGTTGGTTGCCCCTTCTGTGGATGTGAGCGATTTCATCCTGCAAACGGATATTGTGCCCGGAAAAATCGGTGATTCAGGAGTTATATTTCGTGTTTCAAACCCATCTATCGGGGCTGATTTTTATAAAGGGTATTATGTGGGCATCAGTCCCGGGTTTAATCGTTTAGAGATTGGTAAGGCTGGATCTGGGAATTACAAAATGCTGAACTCGGTTCCATTTAAAGTTAGTCCTGGACAAAAGTATCGCTTGAAGGTAAAGGCAGCAGGCTCCTTGATTGAGGTTTTTATTGACAATACAACAAAGCCTCTTGTTTCTGTAACTGATACAGAATACATCAGCGGCTCAATCGGGCTTCGATCATACGATGGAATGCCATCGTATGATAACATTGTTGTGACAGGACTGAAATAGGGGATGTATAATGCTAGAATTTGAATAAACGCTTGTGTTTTGCGTTTAAATTTCTGACATTTCTGAACCTAATGAAATAATTATAAACTAATCGATTTTCTGCATTTGAAAAAACCTTGTTAAATGACTTCAAGAAGGGAATTTATCAGACAGGCTGCTGTTGCAGCCGCGGGTACTTATTTAAGTACTTTACCTTTTACAGCTAAGAGTTATAGCCGGATAATAGGAGCCAATGATCGTGTGCGCGTGGGGATAGTAGGCTTTTCCGACCGTTTCAGGACCTCGCTTTTTCCAGCTTTTACCGCCCATCATTCAAAGTTGAACTTTGATATTGTTGCCTTGTCTGACCTCTGGAAGCTTCGCCGCGAGGAGGGCCAGGCTTTTTTGGAGCAGAAACTCAACCAGAAAATTAAGCCTTGTGTGAATAATGAGGAATTGTATCAGATGAAAGACCTTGATGCAGTTATCATAAGTACAGCCGATTTTCAGCATGCCCTCCATACTATTGAAGCTGTAAAGGCAGGGTGCGATGCCTATGTTGAGAAACCTTTTGCAGAAACCATGGAAGACAACAGGGCGGCATTGAAGGCGGTAAAAGCGACAGACAGGATAGTTCAAATCGGTTCACAAAGACGTAGTGGTGCAAATTACCATGCAGCTGCTGACTTTATCAAACAAGGAAAGTTTGGCGATATAACCATGGTAGAGTTGACCTGGAATGTAAATCAACCCGGACGGTGGAGACGGCCAGGTTTGATCACTAAGCTAAAGGAATCTGATACTGATTGGAAAAGGTTTTTAATGAACCGGCCCTTCGAGCCATGGGATCCACGTAAGTATTTGGAATACCGCTTATTCTGGCCTTATTCTTCAGGGATGCCAGGTCAATGGATGAGTCATCAGATTGATACGGTTCATTGGTTTACTGGTTTAAAACATCCCAGGAGTGTGGTATCAAACGGTGGAATTTATATGTGGAATGACGGCAGGAAGAATTGGGATACTACAACAGCAGTATTTGATTATGGCCTGGAAGGCGATCAGAAGGGCTTTCAGGTAATATTCAGTTCAAGGATGCATAACGGATCTGAGAAGCCCGCAGAGATCTATTATTCAAACGGCGGAGAGCTGAATTTGATCACCAATCAGATTTCCCCTAATGGAGGATTGCAGGAAAATCATGCTGCTGCAATGGGCATGAAAGCTAACTTGTTGCCTACTATTGCTCTTGCAGATGCTTCTATGCAGGTTGTTGCCAGTGCAAATACCGGAGGCGATTGGTTAACTACCAACCATATGCTTAACTGGATGGAATGTATTAGGAGCAGGAGACAGCCGAATGCTCCTGTCGAGGCCGGATATTATCATTCAATCGCCAATATTATGACAACTGCTGCCTCGCACTCCGGGTCAAAAGCAACTTTTGATGAGAAAAAACAGGAAGTAATTGTGAACGGAAAAGTCTTTAAATAAATGTTTAGACGCGACTTTTTGAAGCAGGCAGGATTACTTACAGGGTCTTTGCTACTGCAAAATCAAATGTTGAATGCATTCTCTCATAAGCCGAATGGAATAATTAATCTCGGCGTTATTGGTACTGGCGACCGTGGAAAAGGTTTAATGCATACTGCCAGGCAGCTTAATACCTCTTTTCGTGTTTCGGCAATTTGCGATATACTCGATTTCCGCCTTAAAGAGGCAGAAAGGATCCCTGAACAGGGTCGGCTGATGCAATATTCAGACTACAGAAAACTGCTTGACGATAAGAGTATCGAGGCTGTCTTGATAGCTACTCCATTGAACGTCCATTATCCTGCTGCTGTAGCAGCATTAGAGGCCGGGAAACATGTATACCTGGAAAAAACGATGACCTATAATATTTCTGAAGCCCGAAAGCTGGTGAAGCTGGCGCAGAAATACCCTAAACAGGTATTACAGGTGGGGCACCAATACCGGTACATACCTCTGTACTACCGGGTTAAGGATATGATTGATAAAGGTTATCTGGGGAAAGTAACCCAGGTGGAAAGCAGATGGGATAGAAATTGGAATTGGAGACGTAGTGTTCCTAATCCGGCTCTTGAGAAACAGGTTAACTGGCGGATGTATAAAGAGTATTCGGGAGGCCTTGTCGCTGAACTTTTGTCGCATCAGATCGATTTTATTAATTGGGCTTTTAATACTCATCCAGATGAGGTTCTTGGAACGGGAGGCATAGACTTCTACAAAGACGGCAGAGAGACTTTTGATAATGTGCAGGTCGCTTTACGATACAACAAACATAATATGATCGGTAATTTTGGTGCTACATGTGGAAATGCCTATGATGGATATTTGTTCAGGCTAAAAGGGACAAAGGGTACAATATCCTTACTAACAGATCAGGGAGTGTTCTATCCTGAGAAGGAAACGCGTAAGGAGTTGGAGACCATCGATGGTGTGACTGGAGCGTCAAAGATCGAATGGAATACAAATGGAGGCATCCCCATATTGAAGGAGAGATCGAAGGACGGTACATGGTATGCCCTGAACGATTTTTATAAAGCAATAACTACAGGCAGTATGCCTGCGTCCAATGTAATAACCGGAGCTACTACTTCTGTTTGTGTACATCTGGCAAATCAGGCTATTGCTCAGCATGAAATTAAGCCCTGGAAATCAGAATATAATTTTTAAAATTATGAAACTTACACGACTATCTTCTCTGCTTATTCTGGCTGTTTTGCTTCAGCCCTCAATATCTAAAGCAAGCTTTAAACAGCATAAAGATGTGCAAGGAGCGGAGATCTTCGATGGAAAAACCTTAAAAGGATGGAAACCCATGGGTGGAAATGCACCCTTTAAAGTTGAAGATGGAGTAATTGTAGGAACAACAGTCCTTAATTCTCCTAACACCTTCCTGGTTACAGAAAGAGAGTATGGCGACTTTGTCCTGGAGTTGGATATCAAACTAAGCGCAGCTATCAATTCAGGTATTCAAACCCGCAGTCATTACAATCCTGCGCTAAACAAAGGTAAGGGTGCCGTTTACGGCAGGCAGGTAGAAATAGATCCAAGTGACAGGAAGTGGAGCGGGGGAATATATGATGAAAGTAGAAGGCAATGGTTATACCCTCTTTCCTTAAATCCGGGCGCGCAGAACTTGTATAAAAGCGGAGAGTATAATCATGTTAAGATCGAGTGCATAGGCAACGTCACTAAAACCTGGTTAAATGGCCAGCCTGTAGCTTATTTAATAGATACGGTAGATCAGAAGGGCTTCATTGGATTGCAGGTACATAGTGTGTCAAAAGAGGAAGAAGCAGGAAAGAATATCTATTTTAAAAACATCAGTATCAGAACTTCTAACTTAAAACCTGAGCCCTTTCCATCTAACATCTTTGTGGTTAACATGCAGCCAAACTCTTTAAGTATGCAAGAGAAGCAAAATGGCTGGAAACTGTTGTTTGACGGGAAGAGCTCTAAGGGTTGGGTTGGGGCTTACAAGGAAAGCTTCCCTGAAAAAGGTTGGGTAATTAAGGATGGCGTTCTGAGGGTATTGCCGTCAAATGGTGCAGAGTCAACCAATGGGGGCGATATTGTTACTAAAGATAAATTTGGCGCTTTCGACCTTAGCTTTGATTTTAAATTATCTCCAGGGGCTAATAGCGGAGTGAAGTACTTTGTCACCCTTTCTGAAAAAAATGCAGGTTCTGCTATTGGACTTGAATACCAGGTGCTCGACGATAAATTACATCCCGATGCTAAACTGGGACGTGACGGGAACCGCACACTGTCTTCTTTATATGATCTGATGACAGCTAATAAACCTGATCGTTTTCTTCATCCGATCGGTGAATGGAACAGTGGGCGTGTGGTCGTCTATCCTGATAACCGGGTTGAGCACTATCTTAATGGAGTGAAAGTTTTGGAGTATGTAAGAGGCTCAAAGGAGTTCCGGGACCTGGTAGCTATCAGTAAATACAAAAATTGGATCAATTTCGGGGAGGCACCTGAAGGCCATATTCTATTGCAGGACCATGGCGATGATGTAAGTTTTAGAAGTATTAAGATTAAAAATCTCAATTGATTTCCTTGAAGATTGATCAAACGTACGAAAGCGTACTTCGTAGCCTATATGTACTATTCTTTTTGATTGTACCTTTTTCGGTTGAAGCGCAGGATGGGAGTAGTAAAAATGCAGCTGGTTTAGTAAATGTTTTTTTGGGAACATCAGGAGATCACGGACAACTCTCACCTGCTGCTTCATATCCTTTTAGTATGCTAAGTATTGGTCCGGTAACTTATCCGAATACTCACACTGGTTACGAGCACCTGGCCAAGGTGTTTCAGGGCTTTACTCATAATCGCTTCGAAGGGGTAGGATGCCAGGGAAGCGGTGGGAATATTTTATTGAAACCTTTTCTCGGTGGCTTTGCTGAAAAACAGAAATTGATAAAATATAAGGAGGAAGGAAGCCCTGGTTATTACGGTGTTAGCTTTACCAATGGCATAAAGGCTTCCTTTTGCGTTTCGGAAAAATCAGGTATTCACAAGTATCAGTTTCCAAAGGGGAAGAAAGGTTTGTTAATGGATCTGAGCAGCGTTCTGGCAAACAGGTTCTATGCAGAAGAACATGAAGTTGAAGGGAATTCACTCAGTGGATTCGTAGAGGCCGGTACTACCTGTAATGCTGGCAAGTACAAGTTATTTTATTACCTCGAGTTTAGCCAGCCGGTAACTTGGGAGAAACATGGAGATCATCAATATCTAATAAGACTAGAGGAAAACCTTAGTGATCTGGAAATGCGTATTGCCTTTTCATCTGTAAGTCCTGATTACGCAAAAAAGGATATTAAGTACGAAACTTTTTCCGGCATGAGAACTGAAAGTACTAACGAATGGAATCGCCAGTTAAGCCGGATTACGGTGGAAGGGGATAAGGAACGTGCAAAACTTTTTTATTCTCTTCTTTATCGCGCTCTTCAATCCCCTTACAAGATTTCAGAAAAGGACGGAACATTTCGCGGTAATGATGGCTCTTTACAACACGGAAAAAGTGATTTTTATAATGGCTGGGCAATCTGGGATAACTACAAAACTCAACTACCTTTATTGTCATTTGTTTTTTCGGAGAGGTATCAGGACATAGCTAAATCTATTGCCCATTTATATCGATTTGGTAAGAAGGATTATGCTACCCAGAATGAGCCCTCAAATACCGTACGAACTGAGCATGCAGTGGTTGTATTACTGGATGCACTGCGAAAGGGCTACCCGCTGCCTCTCAAAGGTATCCTTGATCCTATAAAAGCAGAAATGGATCAGCTTAATTTCTCCAGTCCTGATAAAGCTCTTGAATCCTCTTATGATTTATGGGCATTTACCGAGCTACTCAAAGACTTGAAGAAAGATGAGCTGAGTAAGAAATACTACTTAAAGACCCTTGAATACAAGAACTACTGGAAAAAAGATTTTCAGGACCTGGGTAAGGGTGATCTAGATGCTATGTCGGCAAGAAAGATGTATCAGGGAACAGTATGGCAGTACCGCTGGCTGGTGCCATACGATATAAAAGGATTGAAAGAGCTGGCAGGTGGAGAGGATGAATTTATTAAACAGTTAGATGGTTTTTTTGAGGGAGATTACTATAATCATGCTAATGAGCCGGACATTCAGGCACCCTATTTATATCATGCCACCAGGGAACCATGGAAGTCGCAGGAACTCATGAGGAAGATCGCTGTCGATACTATGGTGCAAAATTATTTCAATGATAATAGCAAGGGGATAGGCTCTTATATCGGGCGGATCTATAAAAATGAAGCTCAAGCTTATCTTAGAACAATGGACGATGATGCAGGGGCAATGTCCTCTTGGTTTGTTCTCGCTGCTTTGGGTATTTCACCAGCTTGCGTGGGTGAGCCTGTTTATTATATTCACCTGCCCTTGTTCAAAACATTAAAAGTTGCGCTTCCTCAAGGCAAGACGATAAAGCTTAATATTAAAAACTACTCAAACGATCATTCATTTGTCAGCGCGGTGTATTTGAACGGCCAGAAGCTCAATAGGAACTGGATTAGTCACCAGGAGCTTATGGAAGGAGGTACCCTGGAGTTTATCTCTTCTGCTACCCCAAACAAAGCCTGGGGTACTACTGAGCAGTGGATATCTTCTCTCGATAAATAATAATACAGCAGACAAGCTTAGTTTCTTTTAATTGCTGGAAAGCCTATGAGAAGTACTTCTAGTACTTCTCATAGGCTTTCTTTTTTAAATCATTCAAATATTCCATCGGGCTTAGCTTAAAATGCTTCTGAAAGTTCTTGCCAAACACACTTTGTGACCTGAAGCCTACCTTTTTTGCTATTTCAAATAAGGTAAATTCATTTTGAGCAATAAGATCAGCAGCTTTTTGTAACCTAATAACGTTTATCAGAGCTTTAGGAGAAAGATTAGAAAGCGAGCTGATCTTGCGGTAAAACGTAGGTCTGCTCATGTTCATATGATCTGCCAGCTTATTAATATCGATGTCCGGATCTCTCATATTTACATGTATGTAATCTTCCAGTTTCTGCAGGAATTGTTCGTCCATCTTGGAATATGCGAGTTCACGTCGGTCGTTAATAGGATCTACTGAAAAATGCTCTTTCACCTTCATCCTGTTTTTTAAGAGGTTAGCTACTTGGAGGCGTAGGAATTCAGGCGCAAAAGGTTTTTGTATATAAGCATCGGCACCAACTTCTAGGCCTTCTATATGCGCCTGGTAGGTGTTTTTTGCGGTAAGAAGGATTATAGGGATATGGCAGTATTCAACCCTCGATTTAATTAGTTTACAGAGTTGAAATCCGTCAATTCCAGGCATCATGATATCTGATATAATAAGGTTCACCATGTTATTCTGGAGAATTTCCTGCGCTACTTCTCCATTAATAGCAAGATGCAACTTATAAACTTCGCCAAGCACCTGAGAAAGAAAGTCTAATATATCTTCGTTATCGTCTATTATTAAAATACTATCCTTCATATAATCCTTTTGTAAATCCTGATCTGTATAATGTCTGCTATAATTATTCTTTTGTGTGCTGCGGAGCTTCCTCCTGGAGTTTTTTCCAGGAGCTGACTTTAAACTCAAATTTCTGCCTGAGAGGTAGGGTAAGCTCAAAGACGGTTTGATTAGCTGTAGTAGAAGTCAGTTTTAAAGTGCCATTATGAAGGTCTGTCAACGATTTCGCGAGTGCCAAGCCTATTCCTGTACCAGGCTTTTTGTTTCCCGGCACCCGGAAAAAGGGTTTAAAAACATCCTGGCTGAAATCTTTAGATATACCGGGCCCATCATTAGAAAACCGGATGGTGAAATTTGCAGAATCTGGTGATATTGGAACAATCTCCACCAAGGCTTTTGTTCCTCCGTATTTAATTGCATTAGAGATAAGATTGCTAGTGATCTTTATAAATGCTTCTTTATCAACAAAGGCAATAAGGGGCTCAGAAGGTTGGGTAAAACTTAGTTCAATATACGTTTTATTAGCTTCCTGCCTGAATACCTCTACCTGCTGGATAAGGATTTCTGAAATATTTGTATTTACAAAGTTGAGTCCAAACTGATTTATCTCTGTTTTTCGGAAGTCAAGTAGCTGGCCGGTCAGCTCTAATAGGCGTTTTGTGTTCTGCTCCATCATTAACAAGCTCCTTTTAATGCTCGTAAACTCATTTATCTTTTCCATGATAAGTGCCAGCGGGCCCACAATCAGGGTGAGGGGAGTTTGAATTTCATGAGTAATATTAGTAAAGAACTCGATCTTCGCCTGATATATCTCCTTCTCTTTTTCGTATTCGAACATCCGTAACTTGTCGCTGTTTTTTCTCTGTAAGTATAAATGATAATACCTGAACGATAGGTATAATGCAATGATAAACAGTGTGATGTACAGCATGTAAGCCGGCTTACTTTTCCATAATGGAGGCAGTATCAGAATAAATAAACGTTTTTCCTTGCTGGTCCAGCTTCCATCATTACTTTCTGCACGAAGGATGAAAGTATAATTGCCTGCCGGAAGCCCCGTAAAGTACGCCTTTCGATTATTGCTTAAATAATTCCAGTCTTTATCCAAACCTTTCATCTGATATTTGTACCGCGTAACTTCCGGGGAAGTATAGTTTATAGCGGCAAATTCGATACTAAAATTGGTCTGATCATGGTTTAGCACCAAAGTGTCAGTATAAGAGATGGATTTGGATAAAGGTGAGTTCTCTGTATTTGGAATTACGTCTTTATTATTGATCTGAAACCCCGTGATGTAAGATGGCACAATAGTTTTAGTCTGAACAAATTCATCAGGATAGAAAGAGATCATACCCTTAACTGTACCAAAAAACATTTCTCCGTTTGCCGTTCTATAAGCCGAATTATAGTTGAACTGGTCGGTGATTAAACCATTATACTGCGTATATACTTTTATTGCATTTGTTTTTAGATTTAAGCGCACCAGTCCCTTTAAAGAACTAATCCAAAGGTTCTTGGAATTATCCTCGAGCATCCGGTAAACAGCATTGGTAGGCAGTCCTGTTTCTGTCGTGTATTTCTTTATGGTTTTCCGGTCGGCCCCCAGCTTCACTAAACCACCTCCATCTGTTGCAAACCATAAACAATGGTCGCTATCCTCGTAAATTCCCTGAATGAGGTAGTCACGGTCGAATTCCGCCTCATCATTCTTATCCCGGAAACTGATCGTTCCTCTTTTACCTGATTTAATGTTGAAATAGGAAGCCCCGGAACTCGGGCTGCCGGCCCAGATTGTCCCTTCATGATCCTCGAACAAGGCATAAACGTCAAATCCATCTGGTAACCAACCATACTTTTTAAAAACTTTCTTCACCGGGTCGAAAGAAAAGAGCCCCAGCTGATTACCAGTTGTACCAATCAGTATGGTACTGTCTCGCGTAAGGTAAATACACATTACAAAGTCCGTAACCTTGGTTTTATCTTCCCCTATAAGCCTGTAACGATCGGTAATATGCCCCGTTTTTATGTCCATTATTTCCATCCCGCGAATAAAGGGACCTATATAAAGACGATGCTGATAAGCAAGTAAACCATGTATATTGGTATAAGATAAGTTGTTAGCTTTTCCATTAGGGATATACCTTTGAAAAGATCCGGTTTTCGGGTTGAATTTATTAATTCCAGCATCCTCAGTACCTATCCACAGATTTCCCTGTTCATCACTGCAGATCTCCCTGACGGCATTGCCTGAAATGGAATTCTTATCATCTGTTGGATAGTATTTTTTGAAGCGGGCACCTTCTTTTGAATAGTAATTGAGACCTCCAAAGAAAGTTCCCGCCCACAGTCCACCTTGTTTATCCTTGCAGAGAGAGTAGACAGCATTATCAGTCAACCCATATTTATCCCCGTTTCGTTTTACGATCCTTTCACTCTTCTTAGTCCTGAAATTATAATTGAAAATCCCAGACTCAGTGGCAAACCAGTACTCCTTATCGTCGTATACGAGCATGTCCCGGATAAAAAGATCCGTATTGCGCTCGTTGCCAAGTATTAAGGAACTTCTTGCTTTGGTTCTCACATTATAAACCTTTACACCGAGCTTAGTGGTCCCTATTAGCAAGCTGTCCTGACCCATATCAAGAACTTTGGTAATAAACTTCTCCTGAGGGGGTAAAGCCTTGTCCAGTACAGGCAAAGTACTTAGGCTCTTTGTGTTAGGGTTGTAGCTTACAACCGTTCCATTATTTCGACCCAGCCAAATATTTCCCCGTTTGCCAATGGTAAGGCAAGATCCTTCGATGCCAATATTAGTTACCCTGTCCTTTTGCTGATCATAATGATAAAGCCAACCCTCGGCCAAAAACCATAGATTGTTTTGTTTGTCGGTGCGGATATAGGTGATCCCTCCCTTAAGAGTTAGGATAAGTTCTTTAAATGTTTCAAGATAGGGGTCATATTTGAAGATTCCCCTGCCAGTTCCCACCCATATCATTCCGTTTTTATCTTCTTCGATAGAGACAATAATGTTGTTGCCAATAGCGCCAAACTTGTTCTTGTCGTTTCTGAAAGTCTTAAAGGTATAGCCATCAAATCGGTTCAGACCGCCCTTTGTTCCAATCCACATGTAGCCCTTGCTATCCTGTATCTGGGTTATTACAGAATTATGTGCAAGGCCTTCTTCCACCTGATAGTGCTTAAAGTAATATGACTGCGCTCGGACTACTTCAAGTGCCAGTAGAAAAAATAGGACTGGTAAAATTGGTCTAAACAAGTGCATGGGTTAGTTCCGCTGATTCAAATATAATAGAAAAGCTTGTCTGAAATACAGTCTAGCAAGGGTTGTAATTTCTTATTTCCTTATTCAGGTGTTAAAACGCTCTTTAAAGACCACCACATAGACCTGTCTAAATTCCTTCTACTGAAAATGAGACGAATGAGCCATAGTTTGAGAAATCCGGAATATGGACATTGGCGACATTTGGATTGTAACAAAGAGGGGAGAATGAGCTGCTGGGAGCTCACCAACAAAAACGAACCGATTTAAGCTCTAAAAAGCACTAGAAATTATAAACACACCACTTAACAAATAAATGAGTATGAATTTCAAAAAATTAATTCTTATTGCTGCTCTTTCATTGCCGCTCATATCCTCTGCACAGGAATGGCAACCGAAAAAAGCTGCATTAATGAGTAAATTTTCAAAAGATGTAGATCCGAAGAATGTATTGAGCGAATATCCACGTCCTCAATTTGCGCGGAACAGATGGCTCAATCTAAACGGACTATGGCAGTTCCAGCCTGCTGCGAACAGAACTGAAGCTTTGCCTGCAGGTGATCTGTCCCGTTCCATCCTTGTACCATTTGCGGTGGAGTCTGCACTTTCTGGTGTAATGGAGCATCATGAAAGTATTTGGTACCGCCGGAAGTTTAACGTTCCTGGATCCTGGAAAGGTGAACGTATATTATTACACTTTGGAGCTGTTGATTACGAAACAGAAGTGTTCGTGAATGGAAAAAGCCTGGGTATCCATACAGGTGGATATGATCCATTCAGTTTTGATATTACAGCACAGATAAAAGAAACCGGAGCTCAGGATATTGCACTTAGAGTTTATGATCCTACAGATAAAGGTGGCTTTCCTCGTGGAAAACAAACCTTGAACCCTCAAGGAATTATGTATACCTCTGTCACAGGTATTTGGCAAACAGTTTGGCTTGAGCCTGTTCCGCAAACCAGCATAAGCGATCTGAAGATTGTTCCGGATATTGATAGATCCGTTGTAAAGCTGTTCGTTCAAACAGATAAGACAACACAGAATTTAGAAGTTGCGATACAGATAAAAGATAAAGGAAAAGTAATACAAACAATTACTGTGCAACCGAATACAGAGATAAGTGTGCCTGTAAAAAATGCTAAGCTTTGGTCTCCGGATAGCCCCTTTTTATACGACCTAAGCATCGCACTTAAACAGGGATCCAGAAATATCGATGCTGTAGAGAGTTATTTCGGTATGAGAAAGATCTCTATTGGAGAGGAGAACGGAATCAAGAAGATGTTCCTTAATAATAAATTTCTCTTCCAGCTGGGACCTTTAGATCAGGGCTTTTGGCCGGATGGAGGCTATACCGCTCCAACCGATGCTGCTTTGCGTTACGACCTGGAGATGATCAAAAAATTCGGATACAATATGGTCCGCAAGCATATAAAGGTAGAACCTTACAGATGGTATTACTGGGCAGATAAATTAGGCTTGATGGTTTGGCAGGATATGCCTTCACCGAACTCATACACCGAGCATGTGCCTCCTGTTGATACTGCTGCCTTCTCATCAGAGCTTACCCGCATGATTAAAACCCATTGGAATTCACCTTCAATAATAAGTTGGGTGGTTTTTAATGAAAGTCAGGCGCAGCATAATACTCCCGCACTTGTACAGAAAGTAAAACAACTAGATCCAACAAGGTTAGTAAACCAGGCTAGTGGTGGAAGTCATTATGGCGTGGGAGACGTCATGGATATCCACAGTTATCCACCTCCAGATGTACCTGCTGCAAGTGCAACCCAAACGCTGGCGTGCGGTGAATATGGTGGCATTGGTTTTATCATTCCTGGTCATACCTGGAAAACTGGTCCAACCTATATAATGATCGACAATGAAAAAGAGTACTTGAATCTGTACGATCAGTTCGCCAACGACCTTACCCAGTACAAGACTAATAATGGCTTAAGTGCTGCGGTATATACGGAGATCACAGATGTGGAAATAGAACTTAATGGACTGCTTACCTATGATCGCGAGGTGATTAAAGGATCCATAGATAAGATTAGGGCTTCAAATGAGCGCGCTATTAAAGGGAATATCTATCTGAGGGATATTCTGGCTAATGCAAAAAGTGATGCTAAGATCTGGAAGTATAGTTTCAGCAAACCTTTCAGCAACTGGTTCAGCAAAGAGTTCAATGACCAGAACTGGCAGTCGGGAAAAGGTGGCTTTGGTAAAGAGGGAACTCCGGGAGCTGTCATTGGAACGCCATGGACCACAAGCGATATTTGGTTAAGACATGAGTTCAGGGTAGGTGATCTTTCGAAGATCAATAAAGATGAGCTAATGCTTTCCATTCATCATGATGATGAATGTGAAGTGTACATCAATGGTGTAAAAGCAGCGGACATAAAGGGCTTCACTCCAAAATATACCCTTGTAGCTATTGAAGATGGTGCGAAGAAGGCATTGGTTTCAAATGGTAAGAATGTGATAGCCATTCATTGTCATCAAACAATCGGAGGACAATTTATAGATGCCGGGCTTACTTTAATGAGTAAAAAGGATAGTAATACGTCATTAGCAAAAAAATAAGACACAAACACACGCAGATTAATATTTATGAAGAGATTATTTTTAGGAGCTGCCCTGCTATTGGCTTCGAGTGCCAATGCTCAGCATCGGCTGGCACCGGCATATCCTTTAGTTACACATCACCCGTACTTTAGCATCTGGTCAGGGAATGACACGTTAAATGCTGCAACAACAACGCATTGGACCGGGGCTCCTCAGTCATTGAATGGAATGCTAAGTGTTGACGGTAAGATCTACAATTTTTTAGGGAAGGCTGAAAAAGTATACACTCCTATATTACCCGCTGCAGATCAATCAGAGTATACTGTTCAGTATACGGAGACGAGACCAGCAAATGGGTGGGAAGGAATTAGTTTCAACGATAACGCCTGGAAGAGCGGAGCGGCGCCACTAGGCTCAGACAAAGGTGAGGTTAAAACACCTTGGAAAACGAATGATATCTGGGTTAGAAGAAGTTTTGACCTGAATAAGATCAGCGAGAAGGCTGTATATCTTAAATTAAATCACGATGATAATATTGAGGTTTATATCAACGGTAAACCTGCTTATAGTAAGGCTGGTTGGACAGAGAACTACGCTTATATCCCTGTAAATAAAAAGCTATTAAAAACAGGACGGAATATAATAGCTGTTCATGTTGCGAATACAGCTGGTGGACGGTGGTTGGATATGGGATTGGTTGAAGAAGCTGCTACTAAGGGGCCTGGAGTCCTTGAGGCAAAGCAAAAAAGTATTGACCTTAATGCTACCCAAACTATATATGCATTCACTTGTGGAGGAATTGACCTTAATGTGACCTTCACCTCCCCCTTGCTGATGGATGACTTGAACCTTATGTCGCGTCCTGTTTCTTATATCTCGACAAAAGTAAATTCTAACGACGGTAAACAACACCTGGTGAAGCTTTACTTTGGAGCCTCAAGTACACTGGCCGTTCATGCAGCCTTCCAACCGGTAAAAGGAGTGGAGTATTCACGAAATGGATTAAATATTTTAAAAGCGGGAACTGTAGAGCAACCGCTACTAAAAAGAACCGGTGATGATGTTCGCATAGACTGGGGATCGGTTTATGTCGCTGTACCTCAACAAAGCAACGCTATCCAAAATATAAGTTCTGAATCAGAGGCTTTAAATAATTTTATTTCAGATACAGACCCTGCAGCTACCGAAATGATGGGGGCAAAATTAAAGCTTAATACGACCATCCCAGTAGGTACAGTTGGAGGGGCAGCTGTGGAAAATTATATAATGATCGGCTATGATGAGATATTTGCTGTACAGTATTTCCAAAACAACCTTCGCCCTTGGTGGAATATCAACGGTACTGAAACAATTGAGAACCAATTTGCACTAGCCTCTCAGCAATACCAGGAAATCATGAAGAAATGTGTCGACTTCGATAAAAAACTTTATGATGATGCATTTAAAAGCGGAGGTGAACAATATGCAAAGCTTTGCGAAATAGCTTATAGACAGGCAATATCTGCTCATATCTTAACCAAAAGTCCGGAAGGCGAGCTTCTTTTCCTATCGAAAGAGAACTTTAGTAATGGATCAATCAATACAGTAGACATAACATATCCCTCAGCTCCTCTATTCCTTATTTACAACCCCGATCTACTGAAAGGAATGATGAACGGAATTTTCTACTATAGCGAAAGCGGTCGTTGGAAAAAACCTTATGCCGCTCATGATCTGGGTAGTTATCCAATCGCTAACGGGCAAACTTATGGAGAGGATATGCCAGTTGAAGAATCAGGTAATATGTTAATTCTTGCAGCGGCCATTGCCAAGGCAGAAGGTAATGCGAACTACGCAAAGAAGCACTGGGAGACATTATCAGTGTGGGCGGATTATTTAAGCAAGGAAGGATTTGATCCCGCCAATCAATTATCCACGGACGACTTTGCCGGGCACCTTGCACGTAACGCAAATTTGTCTGTGAAAGCCATCACTGCATTAGGTGGGTATGCGATGCTGGCCGATATGCTGGGGAACAAGGATGTTGCCAAAAAGTATGGGGCTTTGGCAAAAGATATGGCAAAACGCTGGATGAATATTGCTGACGCAGGAGACCATTATGCTCTCACGTTTAATCAGAAAAATAGCTGGAGTCAGAAATATAACCTGGTTTGGGATAAAGTATTGAACCTTAATCTATTTCCAGAAGAAGTTTATAAAAAAGAGGTGAACTTTTATCTGACCAAACAAAACGTATACGGCCTGCCTCTTGACAGTCGCGAGACTTATACTAAGTCTGACTGGGTCCTTTGGTCAGCAACGCTGGCTGATAATCCAAAAGATTTTAATGCATTGGTTAGTCCCATGTATAAATATGCTCTTGAAACTCCTGACCGAGTACCTCTGAGCGATTGGCATGGAACAACGAATTCCAGAAGGATGAATTTTACAGCACGCAGCGTTGTAGGAGGTTACTTTATAAAAATGCTTGATCACAAGCTAAAATAGAAAGATAGAGATCAGAGTGCTTTGTCACCGCTGCACTTTGATCTCTATGCTTAATCAACCAGCACGGTAAGTACGAAGAATATCAGAAAAATAACTATTGTTTAACTAACTCAATTCCAACTATGATCGAACAAATACGAACCAATCTCTACAGTTAGAGCGCTTTATTCCAAAGCTTAAGAGGAAGCTCTTTCAAAGTATTCTATAAACTAATTCAAATTATGAACCCCTAATTATGCGATACTTATTGTTAGCCTTTTCTGTTTTTGCAGTTGCTGGGATTTCCAGGGCATCTGGTGTCGAAAAGGAAAAGAAAATCCGAACTCATGAGATTCGAAATGCAATCTTTGTAAAGAAGATTGCATTAGAAGATTCTGTAAAAGCGTATAAAAAAAATCGCTCTGGCCGATCGTCTTTTAAAGACAGTCTATCGGGGAAACTTTCGCCAAATACACCCTTTAACCTTTCCATGTTTCCTGCAGTAACCCTTCAGCAATATGTTAAAGGAAGGTTTGCCGGCTTAAATGTACAGGAGTCATCAGGTGAACCTGGTACTAATCAAACCATGTTCATTCGCGGCGCCGCCCTACCCTTGCTTTCCCCAAGGCATGTCTATGATGCCCAACCTCTTGTAATACTTGATGGAATGCCCCTGGTAAATGAGCATCCATTTGCCTACGATATCCAGCAATACAATTTTAACAGGATAGGCCCTGCTACAAATGTCCTTTCAAATATTGATATGGATAACATTGCATCAGTAGAAGTGCTATCTGATGTAGAGGCTACTGCCGTTTATGGTCCACAGGCCGCCAATGGGATTATTCTTTTGAAATCGAAACTGGCAGATACCGTACGCCGCGTTACCTTCAGTTCTTATATCGGTTACTCTCCAAGGCCTGGAATTACTACCATTAATGGTAATTATGAGAATGCATTCAGGCAGCGCTTCTACGACCTCTATACTACCAACGGCCGGAATTCTGAAGACGAGGTATATCCAATTTATTTAAGTGATTCACTTAGTGCGGGATATTTTGGACCGTCAAACTGGTCGGATCTCTATTACCGGAATGCGATGTCTTATTCTATTAATGCCTCCATAACAGGTGGAACAAAACGAGCTAATTTTCGATTTTCACTCGGCAATCTTCAAAACCAGGGAGTTGCAGACCAGACAGCAGTTAATCGTTATAGTACCAGGTTTAACATAAACATGCGTCCTGTAAAATGGCTTCTTTTCTCCGCGATGGTAAATGCCAACCGCGTTGAGCGTGACAGGAACAGGAGCCTGAGAGATCGTTTTACCCAAGTAAACTATTTCCCGGATCTAAGCTCGCCGCTTAGCCCTAACAAAGATGTCTACGGCAATTATTTGTCTCTCTATAAAAATGGATTTGATGATAATAAAACGAATATCATTGACGGGTATGCTAACCTGGGACTTGATCTTGGCTTGATTCGTTTTGACTCTCGACTTGCAGTTAATTACAATGAGGGTTACAGGGATATTTTTTATACGAGATCCTTAATGCAAAATACCAGTTACGCTTCTAATTATTACGGATTTAACCAGCGGTTCCTTCTTACAAATAGTGCAAAATACGACAAAGTGTTTGATTCTGGTAATAACTTTCATCTGGAGTTAGGACAATCAATCCAATGGGATACTTATAAATACAATAATGCTTACGCTTATAAGGGATCATCAGATTTCATTAAAATAAATCTTCTTTTTTCAGATCCAAATAAGCCTGACGAGTATTTGTTGCCACGAGCTTTCCCTAAAGAGCTTGTATTTCGCTTCCTGGATCGTACACGGTCGAATCTTTTGTCTGCGTACACTACCGGGAACTATTCTTTAAACAACAAGTACTCCTTTTCTACCACACTAAGAGTTGACGGGTCTTCTAATGCCCAACCTACTAAGCGTTTTTTCTTTTCACCCACTGCATCTATCGGATGGAACTTAAAGAACGAACTGTTTAGCAAGTCAAAGCAAATCTCCGCTCTTGATCTTAAGTTTGGCATTGGCCGCATTGGCAGATTAAATAGTTATGATAATTATGCCGAAGGCCCGCAATACATGTCAAACGTTGGGTATACCGGTAATGTTACGGTCCCTGGCTATAACGCCTTCGCAGTACTTACCCGCCCTTATAACTTCGGATGGGTTGGATATGGAATCCCATGGGCTTATTCAAATCAAGTTAACGGAACCCTTAGTACTGCAGCGCTCGATAGCAGACTGAGGCTTGCTGCGACCATTTACTCCAAAACGGAAAAGAACCTTTTGTTTGGTGTGCCTGATGGTGCTGAGTATGGATACAGGGAGTTTATCAAAAGTGGAATGTCTGTAAGGAATACTGGTCTTGATGTTATTGTCTCTGGAGAGATTATCAGGAATCCGAAGAATTCCTGGACTTCTTCAATGTCTTTTAATGTCAATAAAAATCGCCTAAAGGCCCTTCCGGGTGACATTCAGCAGGTAGAGCTCAGCAACAGGCTGCTGAAAGTAGGGGAGTCTATAGATTCTTACTGGCTTTTGCAGAATGATGGAATTTATGAATCAGACGCCGAAGTTCCGGTTAGGAATGGCGAGGTAATGAAATTCAATGGAAGTCTTCTTAAAGGGGGCGATCCGAAATGGAGAGACATTAATGGCGATAATGCTATTGACAATTCTGATAAAGTAATGATGGGGCATGCTCTGCCGGTTCTTTATGGAAACTTTGATAATGCCTTGACTTTCGGCAAATGGAATTTGAACCTCAACTTTTACTATAACCTGGGAAGGGACATCATTAATCAGAATATGGCCAACCGCTTTGATTTTATCAATAGGGAGGGGCAGTCAAATATTAATTCGGTTAAAGAGATCACTTTTTGGGAAAAAACCGGCGATTACAGCAAATATCCTTTGTATAATCCATGGAGTACGGTATTACCCTACCGTCCAGATCAAAACTTGTTTCTGGAAGATGCCTCATTCCTCAAGTTGCGCAGCCTGTCGGTAGGTTACGACCTGACTAAGATGGCCCGATCCAAAATGAAGCTTCAAAATTTATATATCTACACTACCATCAATAATGTGTTTACGCTGACCAAATATACGGGTCGCGATCCTGAGTTGGTAGACTACACCGGCTATGATACAGGTTACGGACTTCCGATACCGCGGACATTTACACTTGGGGTTAAGATGGAATTATAGGCCTCAAATTAATAGCAAATAGTTTACATATCTGAATTAAAAGAAACTAGATGAAAAAGATAATACTATCATGCTTACTCTTCGCTGCTGTACTTTCAGGGTGCAAGAAGCTACTCGAGGTAGATTCTGTAAGAACAGTTGGAGAGGAGAATATGTGGAACTCTTTGGAGGATTCCAGGGGAGCTCTCATGGGAGTTTACGCTCTTACCCGTGCTGCCCTTATAGATAACAACGCACATTGGATTTACGGTGATGTACGCTCGGGCGATTTTGCCAGTCCTATTCGCCAGGATCTTAATGCCGTGATCAAAAACTCTTTGAATGCTTCCTTTCCTGTGGTTGAAGAACTCTCTAACTGGACAAGGTGGTATGCCGCTATTAATGCTGCAAACCTCTTTATCGAAAGGATTCCAGAAGTTAAAGAGAAAGACCTTCGTTATACAGACAATAACATGAAACTTGATATCGCTCAAGCCAGGTTCCTCAGGGCTTTTGCCTATTTCTACATGGTACGGATTTGGGGAGATGTGCCTTTTATCATCACTTCACACGATGGCAACTTTGAAAAGATGCCTCGTGAAAGTAAAGACAAAGTGCTAGCCTGGGTAGAGAAAGAATTATTGGCAGCAGCTGCTGATCTACCTTATATCTACAGTGATAATGATCCACAGCAACAAGGGAATTATTACAATGAAGACCGCGTACGTTGGGAAGGCGCTCTTGCAAGAAAGACTTCTGCATATGGGATTTTGGCACATGTGGCTGCCTGGCAAGGAAATTATGCCGATGTTTCCAAATATTCAAAGTTTGTAATAGACAATTTTGGAAAGAGTGCCATGTCATGGTTGCCGACAGATGAGCTCACAAGGGGAAATGGATTCTTTGACGCAAAGAGATTTAATCACTTGTTGGGGTTCAATTCCGACTATGGCCACGAAGATGGCTCTACAACCGGACATATTGAGGAATTAACACTTGCTGAACCTGTGGTGACGAAAAAGATCCCGGATATCTACATGGTAAAAGATTCTATTCTTAATATATTCAATGAGGCTGACGATCAACGCTTCAGTTTAGATACCCTCGGAAACCCACGCAATACTGCCTATTTCAGTAACTACAACGGCAAGTATCCTATTTTCAGTAAGATCAAATCAATTCAGGGAGGACAAACAGACCCCAATTTCAGGTACTTCACTAGTCCCATAGTTTTTACCCGATTGGAAGACATTGCACTTCTAAGGGCAGAGTCGTTGGCTGTGCTTGGAGAAACTGGGGGAGCGATAGAAGTTCTGAATATTATCAGGCAATTAAGAGGCCTTAAGGCATATGATCAGAATATTAACGGCGACTTGATTGACGCAATTTTTAAGGAACGTCAACGCGAACTCATGGGAGAGGGACACCGTTGGTACGATTTGGTGCGGTATAATAAGATTAAAGGGACCAATACCAATTTTACTAACCTGATCAGATCCGGAGGAATATACTGGCCCGTTTCGAGGAAAGTACTGCAACAAAATAAGTTATTAACGCAAAACCCTTATTGGGAATAGATGAAGCCATGGAAAAGAAAAGTAAGTATTTAAGATTTTTAATACCTGCGTTTGCCACCATACTCGCATGTATTTATTCCTGTAGCAAAGACTCGGGCTACTATAATGCAGGAGTGGAAGACAAGACTTTTAGTGGCAATACCTATGAGTATCTCAAAAGTAAGCCCGGAGTATTTGATTCCCTGGTCAAGGTTATCGATCGTATGGGTTATCAGAATATTTTGAAGAATGATTCGGTGACTCTTTTCGCCGTACCCAATCAAAGCTTTCAAGTCGCTCTGACCAATTTAAATAATTTACGGAAAAAGTCAGAATTGCCTCCCTTGGCCCTGAGCTCCGTCGAAGGCGTCCACTTGGATACAATGATGTCACAGTATATTATCAAAGGAAATTATACTACCAATTTGCTTGCATTCCAGGATGGAGTGAACCTATTCGGAGTGAAGTATAACTACCCAATGAATGCTAAGCTTGGAACAAGTTCTTCGTCTGGGTACACTAGCGGCGGCGCTGAAAATATTGTTTTTCAAAACACGAACAGAAGTGCTTTGGTAAGAAATTGGGTGGCTACTACCACTACTTCCAATAACATAAAAACGAAGAATGGTGTGGTTCACGTCGTATCATCCGATCATATCTTCGGTTTCAGACAGTTCGTTAGCCGGTTTACCTATGTCCCACCTCCACCTAATCTTTTCGCCAAGGTGGGAGGAAAACTTTCTGTTTCAAGTTGTGCGCGTTCTGCCTGCAACCCCAATAATATTGAGGGTTCGAATAGGGTTATTGATCGCGACAGAAATACAAAATTTCTCGAAGATCCATTCAGGGGAGGATGGTTGAAGTATGAATTTAATGAGCCTGTAGTTGCGGGATCTTACACCTTGGTATCCGCCAATGACGCTGAGGATAGGGATCCTGCATCCTGGTCATTGGATGGATCGAATGATAATAAAGTGTGGACCACTTTAGACTCTCGAAATGAGGAAGTGTTCCGGGAGCGCTTTATGGAAAGGGTCTTCTATTTTAATAACAAAACCGCCTATCGCTATTATCGCATAACCTTCAATTCCATGCGATTCGGCGGTTCTGCCTTCCAGCTCGCAGAATGGTCGATGAACGAACCTGCTAAATAACATAGGGGATTAATTAAAAAAACTAATCAATGTCTATAACAGCAAAGATAAACCGTGTTACTGCCTTTTTTGCAGCAATTATACTCCTGAGTAGCTGTGAAAAAGTCTTTGATCTACCCGAGGAAAAGGACTACTTAAGTCCGAACCTCAACTATAGTAGCAAAATTTTAGAACCAATACTGGGACGCACAACCATAAGCCGCCAGGGACTAAATACAGATAACTCTACCTGGCCCTTAAAATTTGAGATAGTTAATGCCAGATGGGGGGACGGTCGACCCGTGACAGACTTGTTTCAAACCCGGCCGGTATGGGTATGGACCAATGAATATACTGGTGACGAGAAAAGCCTTGAAGAGATCCAGGCTAAAAGGAAATTGGAAGATCATCCATTATTTGAAGTTAGAGAATCAGGAGAGTTTATCTTATGGGCTTCCTCTAATAACGATCTTATTACACCGAGAGCTGCAGATAGCAGTAACCTCCCTCAAAATACGCGATATTTTGATGTAAAGGTCACTAATACCGGGGGCTCGGTAGTTCTGAAAGATTTTCAGATAAGGCCATTCAGGGAACGGCCCTACTTTCCTTCCAACGATAAGAATGATTTTACGGGCGGTGATGCTCCTGATCCCAAATTCAGGAACAACACATTTAAGAAAGACTTCATAAGACCTGGTCTTTCAGGTGTGATCGGAAAGACCAGCAATAAGGAATTGGTAAGTAACGATGACGTGAAGGATGTAGTTGTATTCATTCGACCTTTTACAGGCGGTAACGGTCATAACCTCAGGATTAAGGCCATCGACAAAAATGACGTCGCTATTAACCCTTCCAAATTCAATGAAACCAGGTGGACAACGATGTTGCATGCTTTCAACATGGTGAAGACTAACGAATATGTACAATATGATGTAGCCTATCCGATTCCTTTGACTGCAAGACGAACAAATTATTCTGATGGTAATACTGCAAGAGTGGCATTGCAATATTCAAGATTAGTATTTGGAGGGGCAAGGAATACAGCCACGTTGAGTTTGAACTTTGCAATTTTCCGCGAAGGCGATTGGGAAATCGTATTTAAATTCCTGACTGACGATCCAAAGTTTGAAGACGATTAATGATGTAAAATTGAAAATCATGAAAAGAACTTTTCCTTATATAATCACCCTGATCGCCTGTCTGGGATGTTTTAGCATCTATGCGCAAAGTGTAGTCAGGGTAACCGGTACTGTTGTTGAAAAGGAGGGCAGGGGAACCCTTCCCGGAGTAACCATAGCAACAGGGACACCGCCAAAAACCATTGGAAATACAAGTATTAACGGAACTTTCACTATAAATGTAGCTCCTGAAGCAACGCTCGTATTTTCTTATGTCGGTTTTGTTACTCAAACAGTAAAGTTAAAACCTAATCAAACTACTGTAAATGTATATATGGAGAGCGATAAAAGAAGCCTCCAGGAAGTCGTGATCCGCGGATATCAGAAGCGTTCGAAAGAGATCACCACAGGGGCTTCCACCACTATCGGAGAAAAAGCAATACAAGACGTTCCGGTTTCGAACGTCGAACAGTTATTGCAAGGAAAGGTAGCTGGTTTGAATATCCAGGTGAACACAGGAGCCCCTGGATTTAGGGGATCAATTCAGATCCGCGGACTTTCCAGTTTATCTGTTACCGGATCGGGTAGTGATTCTTATTTGCAGCAGCAGTCTCCATTATACATAATTGATGGTGTACCACTAGACGCAGATAAGGCCTCTGAATTTGGCTTTCAGACCCAGGGCCCGGGTATTAGCCCGACGTCGTTAATCCCGCCTGAAGACATTCAAAGTATTGAAATCCTTAAAGATGCGCAGGCAACTTCGCTCTATGGATCCCGTGGTGCTTATGGTGTTATTATCATCACTACCAAACGCGGAAATTCTGTGGTCCCTCGTGTTCGTTATTCCACGCAGGCATTTGTTAATTCGCCTCCCAAGCTTAGAGAGACAATAGGGGGAAATGCTGAACGACAATTAAAGATCCAGCAGATTTTAAAGAACAAGTTGTCGGAAGCGGATTTGAACCGTTTGGGTTATACTCCATTCATATCAGACAGTTTAAATGCTTACTTTAATAACTCTGTAGATTGGCAGTCAGTATTTTATCAAACCACCTACAATCAAACGCATAATATCGCTATTGACGGAGGCAATCAAACCTTCAATTACAAAACCAATTTAGGCTACTACACAGAAAAAGGAGTGATTAAAAATACTGGCTTTGACAGGTATAGTGTGAACATGAACATGGAGTACAAACCCAACAATAAGTTTCGCTTCTTTGGTGCTTTGTTTGGTGCGGTAGGTGAGCAAAGTAAGGGTGACGGAGTTGGATTACTCCAAAAAGGCGTCGCTCGGAATGGACAAGCCTCATCTCTGTTGCCTCCCCCATCCTTTTACCAGGCTACTTCCAGTGTTGTTTCAGCTTTAAAAACGGCAAATAATAATAATTCACGTAACCTGAGAGCAAATGTTGAAGGCCGTTATGAATTTGTTCCTGGCCTGGCTTTGTCTTCTAACGTCAGTTACGATTATACTTCTGATACAGAAGATTCGTTCCGCCCTGCTGCAGCCAATAATCAATTTGCAAGTGTTTACGGCTTTACCGGAAGAAATTATACACTCTATAACAGGAACAACCTTTCCTATGCAAAGAATTTCGGTTCCCATGAGATCTTCATCAATGCCTTTAACGAGATCTACAAAAAGGCTCGGCAGGCAAATGTGATGCGGCAGGAGAAAACAGCGAATGACCAGCTTCAGGGACCAGTAGGATACGATGCATACTTCTCCCGCGGAGGCGGCGTTTTAGACAATTACCGGGACGAACGGATCGCATCTTTTGCCGGAGCCTTTTCATACAACTTCAAGAAGAAGTATATCGTTGATCTTTCTTACCGCCTGGATGGTACTTCTTTAAGTGGAATGGAAAATCCCTATTCCAAAAACCCTTCAGTAGGACTGCGCTGGAACTTCTCCAAAGAAGATTGGATGCAAAATTTGAAATGGTTAGATAACGCCGGGCTTCGATTAAGCTGGGGTAAGAACATTAGTCCCAATGGTAACTTACAAAGCATTTACGGACTTTATAATGTTAATGGTAGTTATAATAATAATCCTTCTATCGGAGTAGATTATGACCAGATCCCGAATCCCCGCTTAAAGCCAACCACTACAGTTCAGTATAATTTAGGGTTTGATGCGTCGCTTTTTAATAGCCGCTTCGAAGTGAACTTTGATACGTATTTCAAACAAGTGGAGAATATGCTGATTGATCGTCCATTGGCTAATATCACTGGTTTCAACAAAGTAGTAAGTAACGATGCAGCCATCGCCAATTATGGTTATGAATTAGCGCTGACCGTGCGTCCCTTTAAACCAGGTAAGAACTGGAACTTTTCCCTTTCTGCTAATGGAGCGTTAAACCGTGATGTACTTACCAAGCTTCCGTTGGAACAGTACGGGCAATTCATCAAGTTTGATGAGGACGCACGATTTTTACAGCACCTGGTGTACCGGGTTGGTAGAAATACGCTTTCTAATTATCTAAGGGTTAACCAGGGAACTTATGCAACAGATGCAGATGTTCCGGTAGATCCTGTCACTGGTTTAAAATATAGAACAGGGGGGCGTTTCTTTGAAGCCGGCGATCCAAACCTGAAAGATGTAAACGGCGACTATATACTTGATGGTGTCGATTACGAAATTTCAGGCAACTCTCAGCCTCTCTTTACAGGAGGTCTATCTACAAATATCACCTATAAGAACTGGGGATTGAACGTTTATGCTTCTTATACGGCAAAGCGAACTATATTAAATAATGCCTTGTCAGACCGACTCGCGATCATGCGGGATCCTTTTGCGCTTACTTCAGTAGTTCCCTTGGAAAACCTGAATATCTGGACACAGGCAGGAGATATAGCTAAATATCCAAATCCATACGATTACGCAAGGTACGATGCGATCCAGCCTTTCAGAAAAGACCAGACCCTCTGGGCTGAAGAAGGTTCTTATTTTAAAGTGAACAGCTTTACGCTTTCTTATGCCTTTAATAAGGAGGCAATCAGGAAGATAGGTCTGTACAATCTCAGAGTTCATTTCACGGCCAATAATCTTACTACTTTCTCATCTTACAGCGGACCAAATCCGGAGAATGTCAACAGTTTGGGACGTGATAACTCAGACGGTTACCCTGTCCCAAGGACTTTCAGTATTGGTTTAAACATGGAGCTTAACTCTGGAAAATAGAAACTAACAATGAAAAAGATTATAACCTCTATAATAATTGCCGCTTTTGCTTGTACAAGCTTAAGCAGCTGCAAAAAGTTTTTAGATGTAAAGCCAATAGACAAGCTTACGGGTAATAACTTTTATACCTCTCCACAAGATGTTGAAGCTGCCATAAATGACCTTTCTAGAAAGCTTTTTGGTAAGATAACTGAAACGCAATTCATTGGTGCTACGGGTGAATACCGGGCGGGAGAAGTTGCTTCGGATCCAACTGTAAGAGGCAACTCATCAAGAAATCCTGAATCGATCGCTTATATTGATCTTCTTGCCAGAAACAAATTGATCGATGTTTTAGACGGTGGAAGACCCTGGGCTCAGGGGAATTACAATTATAACTTCGGAAGTATAACAGATTGGAGGACCTTCTATGAAGTAATTCAGGGTGCCAGTATCGTTATCGAGAAATTGAACGAAGGAATTCCGGGGGTTAGCGAGGAAATGAAGAAGCACTATATCGGGGAAGCTGCTTTCGCCCGCTGTTTCTCCTATTTTGAAATGGTGAGGCTTTATGGAGATGTTCCTTATTATGGAGATGCTTTTCACATTGAACCTCTTCCCCGCGAGTCTATGGTTACAGTCTTAAATAACTGTATTGCTGATCTTGGCGCCAAGAAGGATGGTATGCTATGGTCTTATGGAGATCCTGCTTTAAAAGGAGTTCGTGCGACTAGGGCAAGTGCTATTGCCCTGCTTATGAACATGAACATGTGGAACGCAGGCTTTGACCGGGAGCATGCTCGCGACTATTACCAGGCAACTGCTAATCTTGGAAAAGAGTTGGTAGACAATGAAGGAAATCATCCCCACCGCCTGTTGCCGATTGATCAATGGTATCTGGTAGCGGGAGGCCGTTCTGACGAGAGTCTTTTCGAATTCTTTCAAACAGTGAACTATGGAGTTTCAACCAATGAAAAGGCTGCTGTTGCACATATGTTCCTGCATTATCCTTATAAAACCCCTTTCTTCGAGTGGGAGCGAAGCTCTGCTTATTATAAGGCCACTTATATGAATAGCATTTTTCCTCAGGATGTTGCCGACCGCAGGAAAGAGATATGGTTTGTCGAAATGTATGCTAATAATGGCTTTTTCAATTTTGCAAAGCTAGGAGGGGTTAATGTAAATCAGGGTGGTCAGGGAACTGCTAATCCCGATAATAGTTTTATGATCTTCAGATACGGCGAGTCTTTACTAATGTATGCTGAAGCTTTAGCTGAACTGGGAGACGATGGAAATGCCCGGACAATCCTCAACAGGGTAAGAACCAGAGCCCAGGCACCTGCCTACGATGGCTCAGGACAAGCTTTAAAGGACTTTATTTTTATGGAACGTTCCCGGGAGCTGATTGGCGAGGGGCATCATTATTTTGACCTGATAAGAACACGCAGGATAGTAAGTTCTGCCTGGACTTCTAGCCCTCTTACCCAGGATCAATTTTTAAGAGGTGGATGGACCTGGCCCATTTCAGGTAGTGCCATAAGGAACAACCCGTATATAACCCTTACAGAATATTGGGTTAATGGAGGAATTTAAACCGAATCATAACCTTTTATGATAAAAAGTATGAAAAATTTAGCTTTTATTTTTTCTCTGTTATTTGCTTTAACCGCATGTAAGCAGGATGATTACTATATAGATGGAGGAAAGGCTATTGCAGAATTCGACGGCGACATGCTGCAATACCTCGAATCAAAGCCGGTGCCCTTTGACACCATCGCTCAAATTGTGAAACTTGCGGGACTAGAAAGTACTTTCAGGAACGAAAACCTCACTTTTTTTGCTCCTAATGATACCTGGATCAGAGATCTGATTGGAACACGAGTTAGTCCATTAGGTGATACGACCTACATCAATTTAAATGCAAATTTGAAATTCAGAAATCTGGAGCCTATCCGAAAGCTTTCGGACATCGACTCGGTGATTTGGCGTAAATATTTGCAACGCCACATGTTCAGGGACGCTTACAAGCTCAAAGACTACCCTCAGATCGACTTTGTTCAAAAGAATATGTTCCCTGGTCAGTTATTTCATTCTTACGACAAGTCTCTTTTTAATATTGGCGTGGAGTACGGTGATGCAAATGGGGTTAAGTACTTAGGGTACAGGCAGCTTACCATCTCCTATGTTCCTGATGCCTCCCGCCCTGACGACGATTGGAGAACAGTGAGGACCTCGTCTACGGATATACAGCCAAAGAATGGAATAGTCCACACCTTGCGCAACGAGGAATTCTTCGGATTTGACTTTGTCGAGTTTTTAGAAGAAGTTTCTTTAACCCGTAACAATACAAGTTCAACTAAATAGAGGAGGGAATTTTATGAGAAAAATATATTATATATTGTCGGTTATTTCCTTTGCATCGTTAATATTTACCGGGTGTAAGAAAGAGGACGAAACCTTTGAAGATCCTTATGAAGGAGCCAAAGAACCTTTGGGAATCACATTAAACAGGGAGATCCTGCCTAGTCCGGCAAATGGGGATACCGGAGCAGAAGTTACAATTCCTGTAAAAGGATTATTAGCCTACAAAGATCAGGTACATTTCCAGTTTAATGGGGTTGATGCTCAAATCGTCTCCATTACAGAATCATCTGTAAAAGTGAAAGTTCCCGAAAATGCGAGTTCAGGGGTAACCTCTCTTGTTGTAAAAGACCAGATCGTTATAGGCCCTTATTTTAAGGTTAATGGCTTAGTCAATATCGATCCAACTTTCGTTGCTGTTGCCGGAGCTAATCGAAATATTAATCAGTTTTATAAAATGCCGGATGGCAGGAATATTCTTGTTGGTGCTTTTACAGATTATGATAATAAAGGTTTACTAAGTCCGCTTAATAGAATCATCAAAATCTCTGATGATGGGGTGCTTGACCGTTCCTTCAGAACAGGTAGAGCTGCCAACGGTGATCTGTCTTCTATCATCGAAATGGGTGGCAAATTCATTGTGGCTGGAGCCTTCAATGGATATGGCCAACAGGGAAGCATAAGCAATATTACTTCAGTGAATTCTAATGGAAGTGTAGATACCGCCCAGTATGATACCTATTTGAAAAAGATAACTGGAGTTATTAAGTTTTTCCCCCGCTTTAATGGCGGTACAGATGCCCCAATTCGCCGCCTTTATACTTTTAACAACAAGGCTATAGCGACCGGTAACTTCAGGTATTATGTAAAGCGTATTTACAGCGAGCCAAATTATTTACAAACGCGCGACTCTATCATTCTTGATAGTACAGAAGTAAGGCAAATTGTTCGTCTTTCTGCAGATGGTTCTCTCGATAAGAGCTATCGTTTTGACCAGTCAGGGAAAGCCTTTACGGGTGCAAACGGTTACATCGATTCCTACATGCATACTACTGGCCCTCTGGCTGGTAAGTTGGTCATTTTTGGTAAGTTCTCACGGTTCGATGGTCAGGTGGTAAATAACATAGTTCGTTTAAATGCGGATGGAACTATCGACGGAAGTTTTACGGCTGGTAGCGGCACTGATAACAACATAGCTTCTTTGACTTATAATGAATCAACGGGTAAGTATTTCATTACAGGTAGCTTCAGGACCTATAGTGGACATGTGTCGGCGGGAATTGCTATGCTTAATTCAAATGGTTCGCCTGATAATACGTTCACAGCCAAAGAGATCTCCGGGGGGTATGCCAGTTTCGCCAAGCAGCTGAGCAACGGTCTAATCGTCGTGTCAGGAGGCTTTAAAACCTATAGTGGCATTTCAAGAAGTGGATTCATGATTCTTAACCCTAATGGAACTTTGGCTGACAGGTATAACAATACCGGACGCTTTTCGGGTTATCTGAATGATGTAATTGAAATGAAGAATGCAGATCAGAAGAACACCCTGCTACTGATAGGTGGTTTCGGTCGTTTTGACAATCAGGAGGTTAGCAACATAACCCGGGTAACCATAGAATAAATTAAACCAATTGTAATTGACTAATTAATATGAAAAAAGGTCTGTTAATATGCCTCGGTGCTTTCTTGCTGCTGGGGCTCAGCATAACATCCTGTAATAAAGATTTTGAACGAATAATCGCGGAAAGAGATTATCAGGACACAGCCACTATAGCTTATGGGAATCCTAAGGTCCTCTATATTATTGCTGATGGCGCCAGGGGGGTGTCTGTACGCGATGCCAATACTCCTAACATTAAATCTTTGTTGCCTAATGCTATTTATTCATGGGTTTCATTAGCTAACCCGGATCTTACGACAGAAGTAAATAACTGGGCAGATATGCTGACAGGAGTGAGGAAAGAGAAGCATGGGGTTACTGATCTTGATTTTACAAATGATCATCTTGATAAGTTTCCTCTTGTATTTGATCTGGTAAAACAGGAGAATCCGCAGGTTAAAACCGTTGCCTTTTCTTCTTCCGAAGTATTTAATACAAATTTCACTCACGGTACGAATGCTCATTCCTTACTAAAAACTGATGAAGAAGTAAAAGCTGGCGTAGTTAACAACCTGAAAACCGATTCAGCATCTTTTGTTGTTGCCCATTTCACAGAAATTGATAAAGCCGGAGATCAATATGGTTCCGATAATTCAATTCCTCAATATAAAGCAGCGATCGAAAAGTTTGATGGCCAGGTGGGTGAAATTCTTACCGCTTTAAGGAGCAGGCCAAAATACAAGGACGAGAATTGGTTGGTGGTGATAACTTCCAGTACCGGTGGAGCTTTTACTCTACCCGCAAATCAAAACGATAATACGGTGTTCAGTAATACAGCTGCGAATACATTTATCATTTACTATGCTTCTAAGTACGTTCAAAAAGGAATTTCCAAGCCCTACACCGGTAATCGCTTTGTTGGTAATTCAGTAAGGCTGTTTGGCAGGGAAGGTGGTGTACATGCAAATGTTCCTTCAAATGAAAGTACAGAAGAGCTTTATAATTTTCAGGATACTGCTGGTTTTACTATAGAATTAAAAATTAAAAAGAATGATCCCCGGAAGGACGGTAGTTACCGTCAGAACTATCCTTCTGTACTGGGTAAGATGAATGAATGGTCCGGCAATCACCCGATTGACAACGAGAAGGGATGGTGCATCTTCCTGGAAGAAACCTTTTGGCAGATCTACCTGCGCGGAGACAATGGCGACCGTCGCGGTCAGCAGCGTGGGCAGGATCTTGGTAAAGGTACCTGGAACCATATCGCTGCAAAGCTTGAAAAGAGAAATAACAGGAGATATATCCGCACTTATACAGACGGCGTGTACTTTGGTTCTGAGATGGACGTAACCGATTGGGGGAATTTTAAGACCGGTGCACCTCTTACACTTGGTTTCATTCCAGGTAATGGTCATGGTGAATGTGATGTGCAGGTAGCGGATATCCGGATCTGGAGAACTTCTCTTCCGGATGCGGTTATTAAAAATTATGCATGCGAAACTGCTGTGGATGAAACCCATCCTTATTATAAATATCTGGCTGGCTACTGGCCTGTATTAGATGCGAAAGGTGGTGAAATTAAGGATCTTAGTCCTCTCGAAAATCACTTCAAATTAAGCGGAAGTTATGAGTGGAAAAGCTTTAATGATCTGATCTGCTCGCCTTCTACTGCGGCCTTGTCTAACATGGTTCCCCAGAATGCCGACATTCCAGCTCAAATTATCAGTTGGTTCCGCATACCGCGTAAAGCTATATGGCAGCTTGATGGAAGGGTTTGGCTGGATCAATAATGTGTTTTGGTTTGATTTAATTAAGATGTGCTTTTAACAGCAAAGTAAGACAATTAATTATGATACAATTAGTAAAGAAAATACTGCTGGCGGGCGTAATGGCTGTTGCAATTGCCGGATGTAAAGAAGAGGAACTGGAAAATTTCGATTCTGTTTCAGCCACGGGACGGGTCGTCTCAGCTGATGGTGCAAATGTTGCATCAATGACCAAAGATGACGATCTCGTAATGGTACCTATTAGGGTGAAACTGTCCGGACCTGCAGGTAAAGCTTTTCAGATCAGTATTGAAGCTACATCCGATACTCTAAATAAGCTTGTCGCAAATAATACACTGCAAAATACAGTAGTGATGCCCTCAAATGCATTAGAATATCCTAACGTCATTAATGTGGCATATGGAACGGATTCTGCAACAGTATTGGTAGGGTTTAAAATGACCGGAATTGAGCAATACTTTCCTAGAAAGGTTGCTGCTGCTTTTAAACTCACAAATGCAGGTAAGGGAAATTCAATAGATGCTTCGAAGTCAACTATAATAGCAGTGATTGATACCAGGGATGTCACCAGATTAGAAGATATCCACTATTTATCAATTGCTAACCATGGAGGTTCTGTTTTCGAAATTGGTCGTGGTACAGAATACGCAGTAACAAGTGCCGGAATCACTATTCCATTAGGTGTAAATTTGGGAGGTGTTGCTGGTAAACCTTTCTCTGTAAAAGCTTTTAGTAATGTGGATACCGTAAGGCAGCTCATAGCTACAGATCCAAGGTTTAGTAACGCAATTTTTCTGCCGGATTACGAGCTGGATTCAAATATTAATTTCAAGTCCAATATTAATACCGCTAGTCTATCTGTTAGAATTCCCTGGAGAGTTTTCGATGCGAATATGGCGGCAAATAAAAAGCTTGCATTGGCTGTTAAACTTAGAAATCCTTCCAGACATGTCCTGCATCCAACCAATAATTATGTGATCCTGCTTTTGGATCCTTCCATCAACCTGGATAATAACTCCTTTATTGTTGGGGATGGAACTGGATTAAGAGCTGAATACTTTAAAGATAATCAGCAGCTCGATTTTGATGGGCGCCAACCAACCTTAAGGCGAATTGATGCAACGATAGATTTCGGAGGAGATTGGGTAGGTAGTGCAGGAATGTTTGATAACTATTCATCCAGATGGAAGGGTGAGTTCTTGGCGCCGGTTAGAGGTCTCTATACTTTTTACCAGACTGATTGGGATGATGGTTCTCGATTATTTATAAATGGAGTTGCTATCATTGATGATTTTACAGATCGTTGGGATCTGCCGACCAGGAAAGCAACGATTTTCCTTGAAAGAGGAGTACGTTATACAATTGAGGCTCATCACCGGGAAAATGTGGGGGGCCAACAGGCAAGGTTAAAGTATGAAGTACCTTCTGCGGGAATTGGAAGGCAAGTCATTCCTCAAACCCAATTATTTCCTGCTCCGTAATCAAATAGTCCTATCCGGGGAATAGAGAGGTGTTCTTTAACTTCCATCTCTATTCTCTCAATTAAAACTGGTAAAAGAAATGAAAACTAAAAATATTTTCCTGGCAGTCCTGCTTTTAATGTCAGCGGGATTAACAATGTGTAAAAAGGATAGTGGTTCTACTGCCGTGGTAGAAGAAGAACCTGTGGTATACCCCATCGCAGATTTTACCTGGGAGGTCTCTCCAACAGATCCGCAAAAGATCACGTTCAAGAGCAAGTCGCTTAACTACACAAGTCTTTACTGGCAGTTGGGAGACGATAGCCTTGCAACCAGCGACTCTTTAGTCCATACCTATAAAAAATGGGGTAGGTTTAGAATAATCCTCACAGCCAGAAATGATAAAGGACTTTCTTCAAAAAAAGAAGTACCTATTTATCTGAGAAATCCTGTATTCAGTGCAGATTCAGTTGGAGAGAACTATATCCTTACCAAAGGAGGACAACTGACTGTGTCTAAAGAAAATGGTGCCGGACCCAGTGGTGGTGAAGGGTCGTTGAAAGCGATAGATGGAAATCCCTTCACCAAATTCCTTGCAGGAGGACTAAATTTATCATCCACACCTTTAGTTCTAACATTTCAATTTGCTGAACCGATCGTAGCAAAAGCATACACATTTATCTCTGGTAATGATGCTCCAGACCGCGATCCAAAATCTTGGACTTTCGAAGGATCGAATGATGGTGTTAACTGGACAGTATTGGATACAAAAACAAATTTCATGTGGGAGGCTCGCCCTGATCTTGGTGAACCTGTTACTGATCCTGCTACCTCACCCCGTCAACGACGCCGTATTTTCCATATTACGTCCAACGCTACTGCATATACCTATTACAGGACTCAGATTACTGCTAACAGGGGATCTGATGCTGTTCAATTCTCGGAATGGACCATCAATGCAAGTCAGCCTTAAAAATAATACAGCAGGTTGCCTTTAAGCGGCCTGCTTTTTCCGCTTTTAGCTTTCGTGTAAACGAAGAAATTATGAAGATTTACTACTATACTTTACTATTGTTCCTATCAAGTCTGCAAGTTAGCGCAGACACTCCTTATTTGGTTAAATATGTGAATACTCTGCAGGGCACCAATTCAAAGCATGAAATAACCCGGGGGAATACTTATCCAACTACTGCTCTTCCTTTTGGCATGAACACCTGGAGCCCACAAACAGGCCGAAACGGCGACGGTTGGAAATATCAATATGAGAAAAAGACGATCCGGGGATTTCAGCAAGCCCACCAATGCAGCTCATGGAGCAATGACTATGCTGTTTTCTCGCTGATGCCGGTTTTAAACTTAGAGGTGAATGAAGATAAAAGGGCTTCCGAATTCAGTCACCAGAACGAAACTGCCAAGCCGCATTATTACCAGGTGAAGTTTGAGAATGGCATTAACACTGAAATCTCACCAACAGAAAGAGGCGCACATATCAGATTCACCTTCCCTGAAGAAGAAAATTCTTTTGTGCTACTAGATGGCTATACCAAAATGAGTATGGTGAAGATCTTTCCAAAAGAGCGTAAGATAATAGGCTGGGTTAACAATGGTCATTACGTTCCTGGAAATTTCAGAAACTTCTTTGTAATTGTTTTCGACAAGCCATTTAAAAGCTACGGTACCTGGGAGAATAGAAAGAACTCAATTTCGAAATCCCAGGAGTCGGCAGAAGGAGAAGGAGCCGGTGCCTATATCCAGTTTAAAGATGGGGAGCAGGTACAGGCTAAGGTAGTTTCATCATACATAAGTACAGAACAGGCAGAACTTACCCTAACGCGGGAGTTGGGTAAATACAGAAGACTGGAGGATACAAAGGTTGCCGCTGAAGCAGTTTGGAACAAGCATCTTAACAGGATTCTGGTTGAAGGCGGTTCTGAGGATGATAAAGCTACTTTCTACTCATGCTTTTTCCGCGCGAGTTTATTCTCACGCCAATTCTTCGAATACGACAAAAATGGCCAACCATATTATTATAGTGCATATGATGGTAAGATCCATAAGGGCTATATGTATACAGATACCGGTTTCTGGGATACTTTCAGGGCACAGTTTCCGCTTACTGCAATTTTGCATCCCACCATGCAGGGCCGGTATATGCAGGCCATGCTTGACGCGAAAGACCAATGCGGATGGTTACCTTCCTGGTCTTTTCCGGGTGAAGGTGGCAGTATGATTGGGAATCATGCCATTTCCTTGCTTACAGATGCCTGGGTAAAGGGAATTAGAACCTTTGATCCTCAGAAAGCGCTTGAGGCTTACTATCACGAAGCAACTAATAAAGGTCCATGGGGACCTGCTAATGGCCGTCACGGCTGGAAAGAGTATTACCAGTTGGGTTATGTTCCTTATCCTGAATATGGCGAGGCAACGGCTAAAACTCTGGAGTATGCCTATGACGATTTTTGTGGCTATCAATTGGCTAAGGAAACCGGTAATAAATTTTACCAGGACGTATTCGCGCGTCAGATGTATAATTATAAGAACGTATATGATCCATCCAGCAGCTTTATGCGGGGTCGGAATTCCAGGGGCGATTGGCAGGCTAACTTTGATCCTACAGAATGGGGAGGGCCGTTTACAGAGGGTAGCGCCTGGCACTGGGTATGGTCTGTCTTCCATGATGTTAAGGGACTGATCAATCTGATGAAAGGCGAAGCCAACTTCAACGCAAAGTTAGACTCTGTTTTTTCTCATCGAGGAGATTTTAAGGTAGGTACTTATGGTGGTTTGATCCATGAAATGACGGAAATGAAGATGGCGAATATGGGGCAGTATGCTCATGGCAATCAGCCTATTCAGCACATGGTGTACCTTTACAATTACTCCGGGCAGCCCTGGAAAGCTCAGTATCATGCAAGGAATGTAATGAAGAAGTTATATAATGCTACTGAGAATGGCTATCCCGGCGACGAAGATCAGGGACAGACATCTTCCTGGTATGTACTAAGTGCCTTAGGATTCTACAGCGTATGTCCGGGTACAGATGAATATGTGATTGGAAGTCCGGTGTTCAATAAAACTACGATCACTCTTGAAAATGGTAAGAAGTTTATTATTGACGCTACCAATAATTCTGCGGAGAATGTATATATCCAATCGGCGACCTTAAATGGCAAGGTTTATAACCAGAATTATATCCGCTACTCCGATCTGATCAATGGAGGAACCCTGAAATTCAGCATGAGCGATAAGCCGGCAACGACAAGAGGCTTGAGCGAGCATGACAAGCCGTTTTCGGTATCTGCGCCCCGGGCTTTTAAGGCTGAAACAGCTTCGGCTTCTAAATAGTATAATTTATTTGTAAGCGGTCGTACTCAATTGATCAAAAGTTCTTGTCCTACATAGAAGCAATAATCTCTCTCCTTTTAAAAGGAGAATTTAAAAACACATACTTAGATAAAATGATGATTCGCAGTTTTTTAAGCGCTGTTTTAATGGCCGGTGCAACTGTTGTACAGGCGCAGATGGTTGAAAAGGTAACCGATCCTGTCGAATGGGTTAACCCTTTAATGGGAACTGATTCTAAACCCAGTTTGTCCAACGGAAACACTTATCCTGCCGTAGGTGTGCCATGGGGGATGAACTTATGGTCGCCCCAGACTGGAAAAATGGGAGATGGATGGATGTACAGTTATTCGGCCGACAAGATCCGGGGGTTTAAACAAACTCACCAGCCCTCTCCGTGGATGAATGATTACGGTCAGTTCTCTATAATGCCCGTAACCGGTAAATTGAAGTTTAACGAGGAGAGTAGGGCCAGTTGGTTTTCCCATAAGGCCGAAGTTTCAAAGCCATATTACTACAGCGTGTTCCTGGCGGATGCCGATGTGACAACAGAGCTCACGCCTACAGAAAGGGCTGCGCAATTCCGTTTTACATTCCCCAAATCAGATAGTTCATTTATTGTAATTGATGCATTTGATAAAGGCTCTTACGTTAAAGTGATCCCGGCTGAAAGAAAGATCGTAGGTTATTCTACTAAGTTCAGCAGAGGTCCGCTTCCAGATTTTAAAAATTACTTTGTTATCTATCTCGACAAACCTTTCACTGTTGCCTATACCACTAACGGTGATAAATTACAGGCAGCAACAGAGCTTACGGCCGACCATGCGGGTGCCGTTATTGGTTTGAAGACTGAAAAAGGAGAGAAGGTTCATTTAAAAGTGGCAACCTCCTTTATAAGTTTAGATCAGGCAGAGCTTAATCTAAAGAAGGAAGTTGGTTCTGATGCCTTCGATGTAACCATGCGCAAAGCCAAAACTGCATGGAACGATAAATTAAATCGTATAGTGGTAGAAGGTGGTTCAGTGGACCAAACCAGAACTTTCTATTCCTGCTTATACCGCACCCTGTTTTTCCCAAACAAAATGTATGAGCTTGATGCTGCCGGCCAACCTATTCACTACAGTGCCCAGAATGGAAAGGTATTACCAGGATTTAAGTTTGCTGGTACTGGCTTCTGGGATACATTCAGAGCTCTTTATCCTTTCCTGAACCTGGTTTACCCTTCAATAAATAAGGAAATGCAGCAGGGGCTGATCAACGATTACAAAGAAGGTGGCTGGTTGCCTGAATGGTCAAGTCCTGGTTATGCAGATATTATGATTGGTAACAACTCTGCTTCGGTGGTCGCTGATGCTTATATAAAAGGCCTTCGTGGTTACGATATCAATAAGTTGTATGAAGCTTTGATCCATGGTGCAAATAACGAAGGTCCTATGACGGCTGTTGGCCGCAAAGGAGTACAATACTATAATGACCTTGGCTATGTTCCTTATGACGTCGGGATCAATGAGAATGCAGCCCGTACACTTGAGTATGCTTACGATGATTTTGCCATATACCAATTGGGAAAAGCATTGAACAGACCAAAAGCCGAAACTGATCTCTATGCTAAGCGGAGTCTTAACTATCGTAACCTTTTTGATCCGGCTACTGGTTTGATGCGGGGGAAAAACAAGGATGGTCGTTTCCAGTCACCATTCAATCCATTGAAATGGGGTGATGCCTTCACCGAAGGAAATAGCTGGCACTACTCCTGGTCAGTTTTTCATGACGTGGAAGGCCTGATCAATTTGATGGGTGGAAGAAGGAAGTTTGCTGATAAGTTGGACTCTGTATTTACACTCCCTCCAACATTCGACGATTCATACTATGGCGGGGTTATCCACGAAATCCGTGAGATGCAGATAGCAGACATGGGTCAGTACGCGCATGGGAATCAACCTATTCAGCATATGATCTATTTATACAACTATGCGGGGCAGCCTTGGAAGACACAGCAAAGGGTACGTGAGGCGATGAACAAGCTTTACAAACCCACGCCGGATGGTTATTGCGGAGATGAGGACAACGGTCAAACCTCAGCCTGGTATGTGTTCTCTGCCATGGGTTTTTACCCCGTTACTCCTGCTGTAAATCAATATGTTCTGGGTGCTCCCCTGTTTAAAAAAGTTAACCTGAAGTTGGAAAACGGAAAAACATTCACCATCTCAGCCCCTGAAAATTCTTCAGCTAATAAATATGTGGAAAATATAAGCTTGAAAGGTCAGCCATACGGTAAGAACTGGATTGGCCACGACGCCATATTACAGGGCGGACAGATGTTGTTCAAGATGAGGAATGTTCCTGCTTTGAACAGAGGAACACAGCCCTCAGATTCACCATATTCTTTGTCTTTAAACCGGTAGAAGAAAAAGATAAAGCTCCTGTTTGCCTCTCCATCTGAGAGGTAAACTTTTATAGCATGCTTACCCCACGTCACTTATTCCGCTTGAAGGAAAGGAATTGAAATAATACCGCAAAGATCAATATCAGTATAAATGGAAATGACAGAAATTCAGGCACCTGTAGTTAGTGGTGAGTTGAGAGAGCCAGCCGGTGCCGAATTCACGGAAAGGAAATATTCTATAGTACTCGCCTTTGTTACTTCTCTGTTTCTATGTTGGGGAGTAGCTATAACTATGGGAGATGTGCTGAATAAACATTTTCAGCACACTTTGAACCTTAGTAAATCCCAGTCGGCCTTCATTCAGTTCGCTATTTTTGGTGCCTATTTCGTGATGGGTATTCCAGCCGGACTGTTTATGAAAAAGTTCGGCTATAAGAAAGGCGTATTACTGGGACTATCACTATTCGCGCTTGGTTCATTTTTATTTGTACCAGCAGCTAACACGGCTTCATTTGCCTTTTTTGGAATTGCTTTGTTCGTACTTGGATGTGGTTTATCAACACTTGAAACGGTAGCTCATCCTTTTGTTGCTTCCCTGGGAGACCAGCAAACAAGTGATCAGAGATTAAATTTCGCACAGTCCTTCAATGCCTTAGGAGCTATTGTCGGTCCGGCTATAGGCTCCTACTTCCTTTTACGAAATAACGTAAAAGGAGGCACAGATCTAACATCGGTTAAAGATCTTTATCTTGTAATTGGCGGTATTATTGCGTTGATAGCCATTGCCTTCTCCTTTGTAAAAGTTCCTCCCCTGATTGCACCGACCGGAGTCCTAAGAGAAACCGCTCATGAAGAGATCCGGCCCTGTAAAAAGCTCTTCCAGTACTCGCATTTTAAGTGGGCAGCTGTTGCCCAGTTTTTTAATGTTGCGGCACAAAGCGGAACCTGGGCCTTTTTCATTAATTACGGTCACGAAGTGATGAAATTGCCAGAAGCAATAGCTGGGAGCTACATGTCGATATTTATGGCAATGATGTTAACGGGTAGGTTTATCGGAACTTTCCTTATAAGGGTTGTTCGCCCCCATACCTTGCTGGCTATTTTTGCTTTCGCCAATATCCTGATGTGCCTGATTGTAGCACAGGGCCTTGGATGGGTATCCTATTTGGCATTGTTCGCCATCAATTTTTTCTTTAGTATCATGTTCCCTACCATCTTTAGTCTGGGTCTTAAAAGCCTCGGTACGCATACTCCGCAGGCATCTTCTTTTATTTCAATGGGAGTTGTTGGAGGAGCTGTGTTTCCCCTGCTCATGGGTAGGGTTGCAGATAGCGTGGGAGTGGCCAACTCGTATTACCTCCCGATAATTTGCTATGGAGTTATCCTCCTTTTCGGACTTAAATTTTATAAGGTCAAATAGGCCGAATGCCGTGGTGCTTTAAAATATATTATAAACTATGAAATTTCTAACTAGCCTAAAGATTACAGCCTTAATGGTTCTGTTGTTTTCTGTGGCTTCAGCTCAAAAGCTAAGAGTAAGCGGCTTGCAGGTAGAGCATCAGGTAAATCCTTTATCTGTAGTCCCTCAAGTTCCGCGAATGAGCTGGAAGCTGCTATCTACAGAGAAAAATATTTTTCAAAAATCGTATGAGATTCGCGTTGCTCATAAAGAAGGAGATTTGGGGAAGGGCAAGAACCTTGTATGGCATGTTCTGAAACCCAGCCAACAATCCTTGCTTGTTGAGTATGAAGGACCTGAATTGGAAGCCGGAGAACGGTATTACTGGCAGGTAAAGGTGAAAGACAATCTTGGAAATACTTCAGCCTGGAGTAATCCTCAATACTGGCAAATGGGCTTGAATTCATCCGATTGGAAGGCTAAGTGGATTTCTGTTACAGGGCCGGATACTGCCTTGGCAAGTCCTCTGTTCCGGAAAGCATACTATCTGCCTAAAACTGTAGCACAGGCTACCGCGTACATTACATCAAGAGGGCTTTATGAGGCTTACATCAATGGCAAAAGGGTTGGTGACGCCTATTTTACACCGGGATGGACCAGTTATAAAGATCATTTACAGTACCAGGCTTACGATGTAACCTCTTTGTTGAATAAGGGGAAGAACTCTTTCGCGGCTATGCTTGCGGATGGCTGGTATAAGGGAAGAGTTGCTTTTACCGATAGAAAGGCTTTTTACGGAGACACACGTGCCTTATTGATGCAGGTTAATATCTTGTACTCAGATGGTAGTAAGGAAACATTAGGAACAGATGGTAGTTGGAAGAGTTCTTATGGACCTTTGTTGAAATCGAGCCATTACGACGGGGAGATGTATGATTCCCGAAAGGAGAAAAAGGGCTGGGCCGAAGCTGATTATTTAGAAGACAATTCATGGCAAGTGGCCGCAACACAGAACTATGGGTACGATAACCTGGTAGGAATGAGTGGACCACCTGTACGTAAACTTGAAAGGATAAAAGCATTGAAAGTTTTCAAGACACCCCAGGGAGATGTAGTTGCGGACTTTGGCCAAAACCTGGTTGGATGGGTAGAGTTAAAAACAAAGGGACCAGCCGGCGCAAAGATCACATTAAGTCATACTGAAGTCCTGGATAAAGCGGGGAATTTCTACACTGAAAATCTTCGCTCAGCTAAACAGCAAAATACCTATTTTCTCAAAGGAAATGAGGAGCAGGTCTTTTCTCCGCATTTCAGTTTTCAGGGTTTCAGGTACGTAAAGGTGGAGGGATTTCCGCAGGACTTAAAGCCTGAGGATCTGATTGCGGTGGTCATTCACTCGGATATGAAGGCTACAAGTACGTTCAAAACTTCTAATCCATTGCTCAATCAGTTGCACCATAATATTATTTGGGGGCAAAAAGGCAATTTTGTCGATGTTCCAACGGATTGTCCTCAACGCGATGAACGGCTTGGATGGACTGGAGATGCGCAGGCATTCTATTATACAGCTGCCTATAATATGGATGTAAGCGGCTTCTTTACAAAGTGGTTGAAAGATGTGAAAGCTGATCAGCACAAGGACGGGAGTATTCCCTTCGTAGTTCCGGATGTATTGAATCAAAGTGATGCAGGTGCATGCGGTTGGGGAGATGTTTGTACGATAATCCCATGGGGAATATATTCGACCTATGGAGACAAACGAGTTCTCGAAACTCAGTATGGAAGTATGAAGGCCTGGGTAGACTTTATAGGAACGCGTTCCAATCAGAACCTCTGGAATACCGGTTTTCATTTTGGCGACTGGTTATTCTATCGTCCGGACGACGATAATGATGGCCGGGCAGCTGTAACGGATAAGTACATGATCGCACAGTGTTTCTACGCTCATTCTACTCAACTGCTAATTAATGCCGCAGAAGTTTTAGGCAAAAAGGAGGATCAGGAAAAGTACAGCGCTTTACTCGAGCAGATTAAGAAGGCCTATGTCAAAGAGTACCTGACACCTAATGGGAGATTAATCTCTTCTACCCAAACAGCCTATGTTCTGGCCTTGCAGTTTGATATGCTTCCTGATAACCTGAGAGATCAAGCCGTAAAAAGACTGGTTCAGAACATCAGGGATTACGGGAACCATCTTACCACAGGTTTTCTGGGTACACCTTACCTTTGCCATGTCTTAAGTCGCTTCGGACAGGCTAATGTGGCCTATGACCTGTTGATGCAGGAGACTTATCCCTCATGGCTTTACCCTGTAAAAATGGGAGCTACTACCATATGGGAACGTTGGGATGGAATAAAACCTGATGGTACTTTTCAAACGCCCTCTATGAACTCCTATAATCATTATGCCTATGGGGCAATAGGCGATTGGATGTATAAAAACATTGCAGGGATTCAGGCAGGAGCTCCAGGGTATAAAAAGATCATCATTAAACCCTGTATAGGAGGAGGACTTACCTCAGCAGAAGGATCCTATGATAGCGAATACGGCATTGTGCGCAGTAAATGGAATATAGAAGGGAGCAAGTTTAAATTGACTGTTTCCATTCCTCCAAATACAACAGCCGAAATCTACGTGCCCGATGCAAATGGAGAATCATACAAGCAATTCTCCGTGAATAGCGGGGAGCACAACTTTGAACGATAGAAGAAACTAAAATGCAGGATCGGTTTAATAAGATGACCGTTCCTGCATTTATTGAAAGCTCCTGATGGAAAGAACTTTCGGGTTATCACGCGAGGCGTTGTTTGAAGGCAGTATATCTTATGGACGTTCTCCTGATGGCTTTTTAATTGGAGTACCAGCAGGCAGCGGGCGACCAAAAACAGGCTCTCCTTCGTTATTCCAGGTGAATGGCTGCAAGCACACGCTGCGGTCCCAACCATGATCTGTTGATTTTTTAGTATGATAGAAGATCCACCATTCTTTATCGTCAGGAGAAGTGGTGAAACTAGCGTGACCAACTCCAAAAACTTGATCTGTACCCTCAAATACAGGACCTTTTTTTCCCCAGCTTTCTGGCTTCAGTGGGTCTGATCCATCTTTTAGCTTAAGCTGTCCCAGGCGGTATTCCTTTGTCCATGATTCGCGCGCAGAATAGATAATAAAGGTTTTTCCTTTCCTTTGCAAGAACTCAGGCCCTTCATTCAAATCCAGTGGTCCTCCTGTTTCCCAGCTTTGTTCAGGAGACGAGATCTTTACCCTTTCTGAATCCATTGTCCAGGGATTTAGAAGCCTTGCGATATAAATATGTTGAGAAGTCTTATCCGTTGTATTATTCCTCTCCCATCCTGACCATGTGGCATACCATTTTTTATTGATCTTCGCTACCGTCATGTCGATCGCCCAGATAGTCTTCACATAATCTTTATCATCGGTTCCGGTTTTTATTACTCCTTTGTCTACATACGAACCTTGAGGATCCTCAGAAACAGATTCTAGCACCCCTGCTCTCTGATTGATATATGGAGGACCACTTTTTGCGGCCGCATAATAAATATACCACTTCTTACCGATTCGATGCAATTCCGGCGCCCAAACATTCCTCTGGTTCCAACCAGTATCAGGACTTGTCCATACGTTTTTACCTGCGCCCGGCTTGGTCAGATATTCTGATTTGGTTACTGAAATACCACTTTTTCCTTTTCCTGCGGAAGAACTATAACAGGTATAATAATATCCCTTGTCTTTTATAACCCAGGGATCAGCACCATTGCCAATTGGGTTAGTAAATGTTTGCTCCGTAGACTGCTGCGCGGAGGCTGATTTTTCAGTGGCAGGAGGCTTACCTGTAAAACAGGCTGCAAAAGAAGCGATAATTAAAAAACCTGCTAATAATCTTCTCATTAAACGAATTAAATTAGGTTTATAGGCTTTTCAGCCAGGGACGAATTTAAAAATATGCCCACGGTAAATGATATAGAGAGAGTTAGATTGATACAAAACGGCAAAAGAATGATACCAATCAGCAATTGATGATTCAAATAGGTTGAAGTTAGTATTTTTGACAAGAGCAATTTAGCAATAAAATAAATGGAGAAAAGAAGACGGACGCGGAGAAAGGATGTTACAGCGGAATTAAGTAAAGATGAGCTTGAAATACTTAACATTTATAAGCAAGCCTATAAACGCTGCTCGGAAGACGATAGACTTGCTGAGAGAATTCCTGAAGCCGATAGTGAAAAGCGTTCAACTACAAAGTCTTAAGCTCTCTCCCAAAGACTGGCTTTTAATTTTTTTATGGCGTTTAAAGATCGAATTTTATACCCTGTGCCAGTGGAAGTTGATTTCCAAAATTAATGGTATTAGTTTGTCTCCTCATATAAGCTTTCCAACTGTCTGAACCTGATTCTCTTCCGCCGCCTGAATCTTTTTCGCCACCAAAGGCTCCACCTATTTCCGCTCCGGAAGTTCCTATATTGACATTGGCAATTCCACAGTCGGAACCTACGCTGGAAAGAAATAATTCAGTTTCCCGAAGATTTGTAGACATAATAGCAGAGGATAATCCTTGCGATACTCCATTTTGAATGGCAATAGCTTCTTCTATCGTTTCATATTTCATTATATAAAGGATAGGTGCAAAGGTTTCCTCCCGGACTATAGGTAGATCTGGATTTACTTCTGCGATGCAAGGCTTTACATAACAGCCGCTTTCATACCCGTATCCTTCCAACAATCCTCCTTCTACAAGGAAAGCACCACCTTCTTCTTTACACCGGTCAATAGCAGTTAAATACCCTTCTACTGCAGCTTTGTCTATTAAGGGCCCCATATGTATCCCATGTTCCAAAGGATTGCCGATCTTCAGTTGGTGATAAGCCTTTACTAGCTGATTCTTAAAGGTATCATAGATTGAAGAATGAATAATAAGGCGCCGGGTGCTGGTACAGCGTTGTCCTGCAGTTCCAACGGCACCAAACACCGATGCAGTTAAGGCAAGCTGAAGATCTGCATCAGGGGTGATGATGATGGCATTATTACCGCCGAGCTCCAGCAGAGATCTTCCAAGCCGTTGCGCAACAGCAACCGCTACCTTTCGACCCATAGCTGTCGATCCAGTAGCAGACACAAGAGGAATGCGGGTATCCCGGGATAGTAATTCGCCTATATCATTATTGCCGCAGAGCAGGGAAGACACCGCTTCAGGTACCTGATTAAGGGTAAAGATTTCTGCTGTGATTTTTTGACAAGCAATAGCTGTTAGAGGAGCTTTTGGTGAGGGTTTCCAAACTGTAACGTCACCACATACCCAAGCCAAAGCACTATTCCATGCCCAAACTGCTGCCGGGAAGTTGAAGGCAGTGATAATGCCTACAATACCGAGTGGGTGGTATTGTTCGTACATCCGGTGTAGAGGACGCTCCGAATGCATAGTTAGGCCAGAGATTTGCCGCGAAAGTCCGCTGGCAAAATCGCAAATATCTATTACTTCCTGAACCTCTCCAAGCCCTTCCTGTAAGCTTTTCCCTGTTTCGTAGGAGATTAATGATCCAAGTTCCTTTTTATATCTCCGGAATCCATCACCTACTTGCCTGATAACATCTCCTCTTTTAGGAGCAGGAACCGATCTCCATATAGCAAATGCTTTTTGTGCTTCCTGGATTATGGTTTCATAGTCCGATCCGGAAGCCAACTGTACAGTGCCTATCGTTTTACCATCAACAGGGGAGGCTGAGCTCGTGTTGATGGAAGAGGAGAACCAGTGGGACCCAGTAGAGACACCTGAGTTTGTTTCGTTAATTTTTAACGTGTTTAAAAAGTCCTGCATTTTGTTACGATATTATCCAGGGCTGAGGATCATACAGTTCTCCAACCTTATGTCAAAGCTATCGATAATTCAAGTCTTAAGCACTTTAAATCTTGAATTATGAATTTAGCAGGTGTTCTTTAAGCGAAATTAGAAACTGATATCCCCTTTTGGCAAATCCGGTGCTGATGGAGTCTTCGGTGCTTGTTTCACCAGGGGCTTCGTTAGTGATTTTGCAGCTTTTTTACGTAACCAGGCTATGTTCTGGAGACTGAAATTACCTTGGTAGCCCATGTCGTGATCCTTATAAACACAAGTTTTAGTTTCAATCTTAGCCTTTTTCATTGCGGGGATAGGTAATTGCCATAGATTAAGGATCTCTCCCGGACTCCACTGAACATTATTTATCGTTTCCATTCCTCCATTAAAGGCCTTTTCATAGCCATATATCGACATGCTCACTGCAATAAGTCTGCCTTCTGGTAATGTTTCCTCAAATACTATTGGCCCTCCTTCGAAAGACTGTTTTGTTGTTATCCTTATTTCTTTGCCAGCAATGTTACTATATACCCCTTTTTTAAAGTCGAAGGAAATTACGAGCAATCGAATGCCATATTCCTCCGCATGTGGAGATTTAATGTCCTTGGCAGCTATTGGAGGAAGGTTAACAATAACCTTATTGTCTTCACTAAGCTCAGCGGAAGGCCTTAGTTTCAGAATTTTATCTAGTGGAGAGTTGTTGTTAAATTGAAAGCCTTTCAAAAAGCTCAAATTAGCGTCGTGAATATCTCTTTCGCCTACTTCTTTTGATGATGCAAAAACAGCACTTCTTACAGCGGTTGTAAATCTATTGATCATACCGCCATCGTAAGCTTTGTATGCCCAGCCAAAAGCTTCCCGCATGCCCCGCGCGATGCTACTGCACATCCCAAATTCCAAACCTGCAGCTTTAGAGCCAATAGTCTGCTTAGGCTTTTTTTTGGGTTTTGACTGAATTACCTGTATATCCCGCCAGGTGCGATGAACATTGGGACCTATAGTTCCGCGTATTTTTCCTTTTTTATCAACTTTAGCCATAAGGGTGGTTTTTTATTTAAACTTTTTTTATTTTCGTTTACAAAAATAGCCGGCAGGCTTCTTTCTGTCAATAAAAAATAGGATGATTCTCGTCACTATTTCCCTCAGCAGCAGTAAATTATAGAAAACGAATTATTCCTATGTAAGAGCTCTGTTGTGATCAACTTTTGGATGAATGCAATTTGGATTTATATAAAGCCTTTAATAAGTCCACGTTCTGATGAAAAAAGGTGGACTCAATATGGGTTGAACTTAGGTTCATCCGAGACTCATACAAAACATAGCATAAAGCTAGGGTAGCCCGGGTAATAAAAAGGCTGGTAAAAAATAATATCTAGGGAAAGATTTTTAAAAAGCTTTCATAAACGAAAAGGTGTATTAGGTCGTCTGAGTGAAATAACCTACTTGATGGTGTTTTTAAGTATTTCTACTTTCTCTTTTTCGCTTTGTAACAGTCTTTCTAGCAGGGCTACTTTTTCGTCATACAGGCTTACGATTTTTTCTATTGCATTGAAGTTGTAATAGTGGCCATAAGAAGCGGCGTTATCGTTGTAGGTATTTGCATGAAATTTATAACAGCCTCTTCACTAAAGTTTTTAATGCCATCCACACTAACTCCCAGTATTTTGGCCACTTTTTCCAGTACCTCATCTTCAATCATCTCGCTAGCTTCCATTCTGGAAACTGTTTGCTGGCTTACACCCAACTCAAACGCAAGAGACTCCTGCTTCATATTTTTCAATTCCCGTATGCGGCTGATTTTTCTTCCGATATGTACCGGTTTTGATGAGGATTCCATACCCAAATATAGAATATTTTTAAAAGTGTTAAAGATACCGGGAACAAGACGTGAGAGAAAATTATAGAGCTAATAAGAGCGGAATCAGGGGTAGCAAGAGATTCACCCCCGCAAAAGTTGACATATTAGTTAATAATCAGAAGAAATGCTGTCACTGAAGAAGAATTTTTCTACGTATAAATAAAAAAAGCGGCCAGTGCCGCTTTTAATATTATCTGAAATTATTTTTGCCCGCCTTGTCCGCCTTGACCACCTTGTCCTCCTCGGCGGCCCTGACCCATTCTGTTTCTATTTTCTTCCTGATAGGCAGCGTAGGCTTTCTTCTGCTCTTCTGTTAATAAGGCAGTAATCTTTTTGTCTGACTGTTCACGGATAGGTTGCATTTTTTGGAACATTTGCTGACGGTCGCCTCCTTGTCCAACAGCATTTCTTAAGCTATCCACAGATTTAGACTGAGCTAAAAGAATCGCTTCCACCTTAGTTTTTTGGTCAGCAGTTAATTTAACTTTTTCTGAGATCCTTTCAGTTCCTTGTTTAGCTCTTTCTTCAGGTGTACGTTGTTGAAAACCTCCTCCTTGCTGAGCATAGCTGAAAGAGAAACTTGCTGCCACTAATGCTAGTGCTAAAAATGCTTTTTTCATATAATTTCTTAGTGTTTTAGACTTATAGACAGCAAAATAAGAAAAGGTTTAATCACCATTTGTAAATTAGTTGTTGCCTGTTTTTAGTTGAGCAATAGACTTTTGCATTTGTGCCATCATAGACGTCAGGCTTTCCATCGTTGGTTCCTGAACTGGTTCTGGGAATACAGTAGATATATAGGCCTTTGCTTTCCATACTTCAAGGACATCCTGTGAGTCTACAGTATAAGGTTCGTATACCGGATTATCTGAAATAAGTTTAATAGGCTTGTTCTCTTTTAGCTTGTTGCCTGCTCTCTTATAAACGACACCTTCGCTATTAGTTATAAATACATAAGTTTCACCTGTTTTTACATCATTCCAATTCTCTACATATTCTCCTACTATTATACTACCAGGTTGCAGGGGAAGCATCGAATCTCCTTTTATTTCGAAAGCGCGATAAGTACCTTGTTTCAGCATTGGAAGATGGAATTTAGGTAGCTCGCTAATGAATTCAGGATCTGCATAGCCATTCAGGTAACCTGCACTTGCTTTCACCGGTACCAGTTCTATATTCTCCCTGTCCTCCTTATCTACCGTAATGCTAAGTATTCTGGGACTGTTAGATTCAGCTTTTAGCTTCGGTTTCCACTTGTCATTGATCTTTTCGTTAACAATCTCATCCATACTCAATTCGTAATACTCTGCGAATTTTTTTAGCAATTCGTATTTTGGCTCCGCCCGTTCCTCTTCGTAAGCGCCTACGAGAGATCGCTTAATCTCCATTAAATCTGCGAATTGCTGTTGCGTAAGGCCTTTTTTCTTACGGAGGTATTTGAGGTTGGAAGAAATATTACTCATGTGAAAAATAAATTTGCAATTACTAAAATTGTTAGTATTTTTATGCCAATAAAATTAGTAATTTTTTTTCAAAAACTAAATAAATAAGAATATGAAAAGGTATGTATTTATTGTAACCGACAGAAACAGGAATTCTTTGCATGTTGGAATGAGTTCAGATCTTTTAAAAACTGTTGATTTTTACAGGCAGATGCCTAATCTGTTTTTTGACAGTGCTCAACAGCTTACGCGTTTAGTGTACTTTGAAGAATTAAATAACGAGGAGTCGGCTATCCAGCGTTTTGATATTTTAAGTAAATATACCCGCGCTCAAAAGGAAAGGGTTATCCGGGATGTAAATCCTGACTGGTTGGATCTAAGTATAGGTTTGGAATTTGAAAGGATTTTAAGGACACCAGGAATGCATGTACGAGCAACAACTTTACGTGCAGCGTAAAGCAGATTAATTATCGGATAATATAGGCAGGAATATCTCGGCTATCATGCATCTTGCACTTCCTCCTCCGACAGCTTCGATTGTGTAGAGAGGCGAAAAGAGAAGGTCGCCAAACCGCTCTAGTCTTTTTATCTGTTCAGGCCGTAGTGATTTAAATGCTTGTTCTGACATTATAATCATCGGTTCCCCTTTATTTGAACGTATTTCGAGAATATTTCCAGCAAAGTGGTTCACCTGCTCCAGGGTGATTGGGATGATCTGTTTTTCTGTTTGTTGCAGCGATTTATTAAGTGAATCAATTTCTTCACTGTCCCTTATCGATTCTGTACATACTAAACTGAAATCAGATCCTACCGACATCATAACGTTTGAATGATAGATTGCTCTATTGTTCTTATCTACTGCGTTAAATGTAACCGCTCTATAACCAGATATCCGGCAAAACTCTGAAAGAGCAGATTTTGAGGTTCTGCTGCTTAAGCAAGCATACGCAATTTTATTCCTTCGATCTAAGATCATGCTCCCCGTTCCTTCAAGGAACTGGTTTTGCCGCTCGAAATGCGTCAGGTCTATAATCTCCTTCACCTGGTAGTATTGACTTAGGGTCGCCAATATGTCTTCGCGTCGTTCCATACGCCTGTTCGGGGCTTCCATGGGATAAAGAAACGTGCTGCCATCTTCGTGTGTGGATATCCAGTTGTTAGGGAATATCGAATCTGGCGAGTATGGCTCGTTCATTGCCTCGAATATTGAGACCTTAATCCCGTGCCTTTCTAAAACTTCAGCTAGTTGATCAAACTCTCTCAAGGCTTTTTGGTGTACCTCCTGGTATTTAGTGGCTTTGTTCACAAAGAAATTGCTGACAGCTGTCTGATCATTAAAGCCAAAGCGACGGGGGCGAACCATTAATATAGAGGAGGTGCTTTGCTTTTCCATTGTCGTTTAAATAAATCTAAAGGTCCTCTCTAAACAAAGGCATGCTCATGCAATGAAAACCTCCCCGGGCTCTGGAAAGCTCGGCACTTGGGATCATAATAAAAGTATTCTCAATCTCTTCAGGCTTCAGTTCTTCTTTTTCCAGTTTTTCTAAAAGCTCTGTCACTTCAATAGCTTTGAAGCCTATCTCTCTAAAGGCCTGAATGGTGTGATCATTACGGTCGTAGCCTACCACAACACCTTCTTTCAAAGCCAGAAGGTTGCAAGAGTCTGTCCACTGTTCACGCACATCGTAGGGGAACTGCTTTCCTCCCGAGTAGATGAATTTGGTTTCTTCATCGCTGTTTAAATCGTTTTGACTGATATCGTTTAGAAGGTCCTCAATACATCTGAAAGTAACAGGCTTTTCCATGTTATCTTTGCTGAACTGAATGATCTCAGGCTTTTCCTTGTTTCGCTTTTCCGATAAATAGTCTACTGCTTCAGCACCCTTATGTTGTTCCTGCGATGAGATCGAGCCAAGCACTACCCATACATTTCGTTTCACCTGGGTGAAGACGGTGTCGATGTGCATAAAATCTCTTTTATGCGGTATTTTAACCACTGTAACCTTGTCGACTACATCATTGTCAAATAGTAGTTTAATTGCTTCGCTGGCACCGCTTGCTGAAGTTCTTTCACTGCAACCAATTAAAACATGATTCTTGCTTACCACCATCACGTCGCCGCCCTCGATGGTAGTCTTTTCGCCGGGTTCTTCCCCAGGCCTGAGAAAGTATTTTAAAGTATCAGGAATCTCCAGGATGTTTTCCCGGTAGTTTTCGAAATAAGGATGATTGAAGAAAATGTAACGGGCCAGCAATGCTTCCCGCGAACGTGCTTTTTTAGCAGGTTTACTAAGCAGGATGGAATTATTGATGGTAATACCAATATCTCTTGTGAAAATGAAGTTAGGAATAGGGGCAAAGATCATATTGCCGTCGTCCATAGAACCGGAAATAAAAACCTTAGCGAGTTCTGCCGGCTTAGATTTAATCAATTCTAGCTGAAGCCTGTAACTGCAGCCTTCAATAGCACAAACAGAGGCAGTAAGCTTTTTACAGATATCTGAATCATGAAGGATGTCTGCCAGTAACTTCTCTATCTCGATCACCCGGTTGGAATTATGAAATTCCGGTTTGCAGGGCTTATAGAAATCCCGCTGGGAAGATTCCGCATCGATACCAGACAAGCTGCCTTTAATTTTATCCGGATCCAAAAAGTAAAGCAATAGTTTAACGTAGTGGTCGTACTCCTTTTTTCTTACAGTCTCCAGGTGAAGTATATCTTCGAACAGCCAGTCCTGGGCTTTAGAAGGTGCTACTTTGCCAATGCCGCTATCGGGGCTATGGATAATTAAAGAGCGAAGGGTGCCGATCTCTGAACTTACGTTAATTTGCATGCCGTGTATTATCAGAAGGAAGTTATGTGTGCTGTTTTAATCTTAACAATCAGCTAAGCTATAAGATTGAGGTAAAGCAATTATTATGAAATGTTTAAGTATGTATAGTTTCTGCCGATAATTAAAACATAGGAGTTACAGCTGAGTTGATTAGCAAAGAACGTAGAAGCTGAAGATTGCCTTGCAGAGTAAATTGCTATTGTGCAAATTGCAGTATGATTACTAATTCTGGTTATTCTATTTTCGATAAAGAAAACGATGTGCAATTGATCCGGGAATACCGGATGCATTCGAATGCGGCGATAGCAAAAAAAGATGCCGATGGAGTGGCCAGGTTCTGGATGGCTGATTTTATTCAGATTGCAGGTGACGGAAGTCTTTCAAAGGGTAAGGGTAAGGTCTTGTCGGAGTGGAAGCATATGTTTAAGCAGAGTAGCCCGGTATTCGAGAGGTTACCCGATGAGATCGTTATCAATGAAAGCGGCAATATGGCCTGGGAGAAGGGAAAATGGAACTATAAGAATGAGAAGTATTACGGCAATTACTCAGCTATGTGGAAGAAAGTGCGGGGGGAATGGTTAACGCAGAGCGAGCTTTATGTTTCACTAAATGCCTGATAAGAAGCTTGTCGTAAATTGCCCGCGTAATTGCCGTTTTCGTACAGCGCCTTCAAGGGAAGTAAGTACTACGTTTGTATTGTTCAATGAATGAACACCTATTTCGAAACTACTATAGAAAATATAAAAATGGAAACGTTAAGCAACACAAGTATTACTGTTCAGGCACAAGTGAATGCACCGGTAGAACAAGTATGGAAGAGCTGGAACAGTCCTGAGGATATTACCCAATGGTGTCAGGCTTCTGATGATTGGCATGCTCCTTTTGCTGAAAACGATCTGCGTACCGGAGGTAAGTTCAGAACAACTATGGCGGCAAAGGATGGAAGTTTCAGTTTTGATTTTGGCGGAGAATATACTAATGTTGAGGAAAATAAACTGATTGAGTACACGATGGATGATGGCAGAAAGGTTCGAATTGAATTTGAAGATCAGGGAGATAGTACTCAGGTAGTGGAAACTTTTGATCCGGAGACCACTAATTCTCTTGAAATGCAAAAAGCAGGCTGGCAGGCGATATTGGACAGCTTTAAAAAATATACAGAAGCGAAATAAGCTAGTTTTAGGGCATAGGGATCAGTGCTTTCCTTATGCCTTAAACCAATCCAGGCTTACCATTCTACCATCAAGCCTGCAAAAGTCATTCCTCCTCCAAAGCCCATCAGCAAAATTTTATCACCCTTTTTTATTCGACCATCCATTAAAGCAATGTTCCAGGCCAGGGGAATAGATGCAGAAGAGGTATTGCCAAAATATTTAATGCTTTGCGGCATTCGCTCAAGGGGGTACCCAATGTTTTTTGAAATGGCTTCCAGGATGCGGAGGTTGGCACTGTGAAGGATGATCCAGTCGATAGCGGCAAGGTTTAAACCGTTCTTATCTGCAAGCTTAATCAGATTCTCGCTGATAGTTTGAACTACCCATTTAAAAACTAACCTTCCGTTCTGATGCGTTCGGGCGTCGGCAATAACAGGGACATTATTTATTAAAGTAGACAATGAGGAGCGGTAAAGCTCTTTTCCCATACTTCCGTCTGTTCCGCTAAGACTATCGAAGATCTTGTTTTCGGCTGATTGTTCTACCAAAGCAAGCCCAGCTGCATCCCCAAATAAGATACAAAGGTTCCTGTTGCTGAAGTCGGTGAAACGGGAAAGGTTTTCTGCTCCAAATACGAGGATCTTCTTGTGCGTTCCTGCTGCAATAAGCCCTTTAGCAAGGATCAGTCCGTAGACAAAGCCAGCACAGGCAGATGCTACGTCCAGTGTTCCACAGCCCGGTATATTAAATTCATTCTGGACTTGACTGGCTACACTAGGTACAGAATGATCTGGTGTCGAGGTGGCAACAATAATGAAATCTACATCGCTGACCGAAATTTCGGGATTATCCTGAAGTAAATTCCTCAGCGCTTTAAAGCAAAGATGGGTGGTGTATTCATCTTCCGCAGTAAAACGTCTTTCAATAACCCCTGTACGCGTTTGTATCCATTCATCTGAAGTATCAACAATGGTTTCGAAATAAGAATTAGGAACAATCCTTCCGGGAGTGTAAGCGCTTATTGCGGTTATTCTTGACTGCATTTAGAGAATTGAAAATGCGAAGGTAAAAATAAGCGGCTTAAGAAAAGTTTGATCGGGGTAATAAACCTGCTATCAGTCCCCTTGCTGATAACAGGTAAAAAAAACGCAGCCCTATTGGACTGCCGGAGCCACTGTAGCATCTTTTACGGCAACAGGCCATACACCAACTTGTGGAAAGCTAACCCCTTTGTTAGATCCTCTTAAGCCGGCATCTTGTCCAAAATAATATAATGGCCAGCCTTTATAGGTAAGCTGTTTCTTCCCAAACACGTCTATAGAACCAAATAGCGATTTATCTAACGTTGATGGTACAATGATCTTGTCTGTTTGATAAATAGGCCATACCGGGTCGTTGGAGAAGGAGGAATTGGTGAAGGTATTCTTATTGTACCGGTCGTTTTTAAAGGTATAAAGAGTTAAGCCTTTTGCGTCACTAAAATAAACTGTTTTACCTGTGCCTACCGTATAGTCCGACTTATAATTACTGCCGTTGGCTCCGGTTAGCTGGGCATTTACCAACATGATCGTGTAATCAGGCTTAGCTACGTACCAGATATTATTTACGCCCTCGCCCGTAGTGGTGCCGCTTCCTTCGGGGATATTTGTGCCGTTAACACTTGGAGCATAGTAGTAAAGGGGCCAGGATTTATAAGTGATCTGGTTCTTATTGTCGGCGGTGGTAATCGTACCAAAGTCGCTAAGATTTAATCCATCACCCAAGTCTTCCATTGTTAAGTTTTCGAGACTGAATACTGGCCATACGGAAGCGCAATTCCCCTGACAGTTGTTAAGCCCGTTGTAGTCGTTCGAAAAATAATATAGAGCTCTCCCGTCTTTGTCGACAAGGTGCTGTCCCAAGGTTTCGCTTGTTGCCAGTTGAATAAGCTTCGGCGAGCTTTTGTCGTCCTTTTTACAGGAAGAGTTGAAGAACAGACATAGGCTTAAGCTGAGGATGGTTAGTAAAGTTGAAGTTTTCATTTTTTAAGGATTATGTAGGGTTGATTTTATATAAGGGATTACGAGGGTTTTTTAAGGAGGGTTGGCTGCCAGGAAGGAAATAAATCTCGGGGGAAAATTGAGGTAGCTAAGGAAAGTGGATAGCTTTTAGGCTGTTGGGGGTTAATAAAAAAGGCCAGAACGTTTCCGTTCTGGCCTTAATATGTGTTTAAAGCAATTAATGCTTTTTCTTTTTGGTCATTTTAGCTTTTACACCCGCTCCAAGATTATAGTCTTTGGCATTACTAGCTTTCTTTTCATGGAAAGCTTCACCTCTTGGCTCCTGTGTGGGTTGCAGTTTAGTCTTTGATTTTCCTTTATTTGAATCAAAGTTTTGTACTATTAAGAGATCGTCCGGCAGGGGACTTGTTTCTATTTTCTTGCCAATGGCTTGCTCAATTTTCCGGACTGTTCCTAATTCAAGGTCGGTAGTAAAGGTGATCGCCATGGTGTCTTGTTCTGAATCTTCCGGTTTAATAACCCTTGAAATGTAAACCTCCTTTTCCTGCGGTAGTTCAACATGTATTATGAAAGGGAAAAGTTCTACCGGAATTTCTGCTTTTAACTCATCGGCTACGATCAAAATCCGGTGGTCTTCGCTAGCTTCGAATTCTTCTACGTCTGAGAATCCGGTACTTTCAAAACTGATTGGATTAAGTACAGCCGTTTGTTGTTTTACCTTTTTATGCAGACTTTGATAGACCTTCTCGGCAGACAGGCGAGTGTTTACAAATACAATTGCCTTCGTGAATACTTCTTCGTCTTCCAGCAATAGTTGAAGGAGGTTTTGTTTGGTCTTGAAGTTTGGCACATGATAAAGGATTTGATCAAGTGTCTCCGTGCTGTTCTCGCTGAGTTCGTCTACTTCAATAAAAGCGGGATCCCTCATAAAAGGATCTATCATCTTTTCCAGCTTTTCATGAAAGACTTCTGAAAAGATCAGGTGTTGACAGTTACCAATACTATTTGCTAATTCTACCACAGGTAGTTGCAGTCCCTGTTTTACGATCAGCTCTGCATCATCTACTACCATTGTCTGAATTTTATTTACATTCAGTCCCAGTTTCAGGTATACGGCTCTCGCCCTATCAGGGGTAGCCACGATAATGTCCACTCCGTCTGTTACTTCTTCTACCTGAGTTTCAATGGAGGGACCTGCATAAAGGCCAACTATTCGTATAGTTTTGTTTTTATTCAGGAGGTCAATTTGTTCCATCACCTGTAATACCCGGTCTTTATCAGGAACAAGGATAAGAGCTCTGGGAGCTTCTTCAAATCCATATTTTAACCTGGAAAGTATTCCAATGATGTAAATGGAGGTTTTGCCGGCACCTTCCGGTGCGATTGCTATAATATCTTGTCCGCCAAGAATGCGGGATAAGGTTCTTTGCTGAACTTCCGTCGGGTAAAGGAAACCGGCTTCCGTTACTGATCTTACTAATTGTTTACTAAGCTTAAATTTTTCTGCCCACACAATACTTGAATTAAAGGAAGCAAAAGTAAGCATCTTAACGGCAAACCCGCTCTTTTTAGGTAAATGCTTAATAGAAAGGTTTTTGTCATAATTCAAAATTCGTTTAACAATCTATCTAAGCTTATGTTAAATCCCCAAAACAAAATCTATGGGAACGAATAATGAATTGTCACTTGAGGTGACGCGGGAGTTTAAGGTGCCGGCTGAACAGGTTTATAATGCCTGGACAGAATTTGAGGCTTTAAAGCAATGGTGGAAGCCTTTGAATAGCGAGTTGACGGATTTGCAGAACGATCTGAAATCGGAGGGGGTAGTGCAATACACCTTCACACGTACTGACAATAATGAGACCTACACGGTGGGAGGAGAATATTCTGAAGTGGTTCCGGGAAAAAAATTAGTGTATTCCTGGAAATGGGAACTTCCGGAGGAAACATCGACTGAGAATGATTATCAACTTGACGTCGAGTTCAATGATCAGGGTTCCGGAAGTGTGTTAAGAGTGAAGCAACAAGGTTTTGAAAGTGAAGAAGCATCTAAACCGCATTATGAAGGCTGGGAAAGTGCTCTTGACGCCCTTGAATCTTATCTCAATGGTGGAAGTGCTGCTTCTGATTCCGGCTCTCAGGATGCTGAGGTTGCAGGTTGGAATGAAGCTCCGGAGCAGCAAAAGGTAGCGGAGTAGGTAGAAAGTTCTTGCGGAGGCCTGGTGATAGGGGCAACATGATTGGGACTATTGCTGGCCTCCGTGTCTTTGGAAGGACTAAATATGGCAGGGAAATTAATCCTTCCGGGGCTGACAATGATAAGGATGCAAAACTTATAGAATCTCCAACTGTTATTCCCGCACAATTAACATATGGATAAAAAGATACTTTTTTTACTCTTATCGATCTTACCCTGGACCATGGCCCTGGCGCAGAGTAGTTCTGCTGACAGTGCGTTAGTTAGGGTAAATCCTGGTTACGATAAAGTTTCGAAGAATCGCCGCAAGAACTTTGGGGAGAATTATCGAAAAGAATGGGCAGCAGAAACCAAACTGCCGCTAATCCGCGTTTCGCAGTTTGGCGGGGGACTAAAAGCTGATGAGAAAGGTGGAGGTCATCAATCTATTTCGCTACGCTTAAAAGATTCTGCCGGAAATGAATGGGTGTTAAGGACGGTAAATAAATTTGTTAATGGATTTGCTCCCGAAATGCTTAAGGGTAGTATGTATGAGGACTGGTTGAGGGATAATTTTTCTGCCCAGCACCCTTACTCTGCATTAGTAGTAGCTACGCTTGCTGATGCTGTTAAGGTTCCCCATGCTAACCCGATCATTGGTTTGGTTGCTCCAGACAAGGCTTTGGGGCAGTTCGAAAAGGAATTTGCGGGGCAGGTATGCCTTTTGGAAGAGCGCAATCCCTACGGTGAATCTGATAATACCAAGAAGATGCTAGAGAATCTGGAAAAGGATAACAAGTACAGTTTAGATACTGCAACGTTTTTCAGAGCACGGCTTCTTGATATATTGATGGCCGACTGGGACAGGCATCAGGATCAATGGCGTTGGTTGCCACAGAAAAAGGATGATGGCGCTGTTGTTTATCTCCCAATTCCCCGGGACCGTGATCAGGTGTTCTTTGTGAACGAAGGCCGGTTGCCGAAAGCTGCTTCGTCCACTGCATTCCTTTCTTTTTTAAAGGGGTTTAGCTCTGAAATAAAAGATCCTCCTGCATTTTTCTTTAATGGAGCTAGTTTCAATCAGCAATTCCTTAATCAGTTTACTTATGAGGAATGGATGGAACAAACGAAGGCTTTTGTAGCCCTGTTGCCAGATGCTGTACTGAATGATGCTCTGAATAAACTTCCTGAAAGTGCAAGAACGCTAAGAAAAGATATCCTATTTTCAAAGCTTAAGGGAAGGAGGGATAGTTTGACGAAGGCAATGGATGAATATTATCGCTTCCTGTACAAAATAGTGGATGTTAGGCTGTCTGACAGTGATGAGCTGTTGAAGATCAGCAGTGCAAACAATCAGGGAATTAAACTTACTGTGCGAAAAAAGGGTAGCGATGCCGTGATCTTCGATAACACCTACGATGCCTCCTATACGAAGGAGATAAGGATCTATACAGGAAAGGGTAGCGATAGTGTGGAGATTAACTCGCCCGGGTCGAATATTTCATTGAGGATTGTTGGAGACAAGGGAGAGAAAACCTATAACACCATTGCCGCCGGGAATAAGATCCGAGTCTATGAAGACGGAAAGAACGATAAGTTTTTAGGAGAGGCGGGAAGTTTAAGGAAGCATCTGCGGTCTGATTCTTTAAACAGAGCCAAGGCCTGGACAAATCTTTATACGAAAGCTGGTTTTGGTCCGGCGGTAGGCTACCGCTCAAATGATGGGATCTTGTTGGGCTTGTCTTTCAAATCGCAGGGAGAAGGATTTAGAAGGTTACCTTATGGAAATCAACAAAAGGTATCGCTGCTGCATAGTTTATTTACTAAAACAATGCTAGCCCGGTATACCGGGGAGTGGAAGGGAATTTCAGGAACCACCGATTTTGTTATCAATGCCAGCGCTGATATTCCAAATAACCGATTCTTCTTTTTTGGCTATGGAAATGAGACGCCGTTTGATAAGGATTCTGATTTTAGAAAATATAATCGTGTGTCCTTTAGTTTATACCGCGTCGAACCCTTTTTCCGGTTTAATTTCAGTAAGAACCTCAGGCTTAACTTAGGGCCTTCCATGCAGTACACGAATTTGAAGAACAGTGATAACAGGGATCGTTTTGTAGGGCTGGCAAATTCACCTTTTGCAAATGCAGAAGAGTTTACCAAAGGTAAAGCCCATATAGGTGCCTTTGCTGAAATAGAATTTGATACTCGTGATAATGCTGTTCTGGCCCAAAAGGGTGTAAACTTTCATGTCAGAGTGCAGGGTTATGAGGGGGTAAAACAATATTCCAAACAATTTGCGCAGGTGATTCCTGAATTCTCTGTTTACCTTCCATTTGATAAGAAAAAAACTTTTGTCCTTGCTAACCGGATTGGAGGAATGTTTACGCAAGGTGAGGAGACATTTAATCAAACAGCCTTTCTCGGATCACACGACAATCTTTTCGGATATACCAGATTTAGATTTGCCGGTGATCATAGTTTATACAATAATCTTGAAACCCGCATAAACCTCCCTAATTTCTTAAAGTACTTTTTGCCGGGTAAGATTGGCTTAATGGGATTTTATGATGTGGGAAGAGTTTGGATGAGGGAGAATGATACTTCTTCGAAATGGCATCAGGGTGTTGGAGGCGGGATCTATCTTACGCCCTTTAATAAATTTATCATTCGTGGGATAGTTGGATTTTCCGAAGAAGGAACGTTCCCGAATGTATTAATAGGGAGAAGATTTTAGTTAAAGTTTGGTCTCAGGATTCTATTTATTGCCAATAAAGAGATACATAAATTTAGAAGACGCAGAGATGTTTTTACCCGTCCGGGCAGCTTCTCTGCGTCTTTGACAGATCTTAATTACTGAGCTGACCACCTTATACTTCCGAGTACTTGACCGTCAACATAGTTCGCACCAAAGGATAATCTTTTTTTCTTGTAGTTTTCTTTCACCGAAGGGGATGGGGCAGATTTTATCTTTTGGTACCTGTGATAGTTATTTACGACCTGTCTTCCGGATAAATGCCCGAGGGCAGCCCCTACCAGCACGTCTGTTGCCCAATGCCTGTTTTCTGTCAACCTGCTTAATCCGATTAGCGATGCTGCACTATAAGATAAAATAGGAACCCAGGGCTTATCACGATACTCCATGGCGTACACTGTTGCTGCTGCGAAGGCAACGGTGGTATGACCGGATGGGAAGGAGCTGTTTTGTTTTTTTCCGTTCTTGTCTTTACCCAGATCAGCAAACGGACCTCTAAAAGTTGGATCTGCAGTAACCTGGTCACTGCTGTAAACGGATGGGCGCTGCCTTCCCGAAAGGTACTTTGCTGTATAGCTGACTGCTGCGCTGGTTAGATAGGCCTGACTAGCAAGGAAGGTAGTGGTTTGCATTTTCTGGTTTTTGAATAGAAAACCGTAGGTGCCAAATCCCAGTAGTGCCACACTTTCATAAATTCCCCCGGTATTAGTAATGAAGCTGCTAATGTTTGAGGCGGTATTACTGCTACGCTTAAATTTTATTGCCTGTTTCTGCACAGGCTTATCCGCAAAGGCCAGCGCTCCGGCAAGTAATGAGAATGTTCCTGCTCTTTTCCAATCCTGTCCCGTCATGCGGAAGGGAGCGGTGTACTGTTGTTTCAAATCACTCCATAGGAGAATGAAGTAGGAGCGCGGCGTTATTTGAGTCCTTTCGTTATAGGCTCCTGGGTTAATATTGTTGTTCTGGCCTACTTTATCGGCCTTTTTCTCCAAACTGTCCAGCTTCTTCACAAGGGTATCAGTTTTTTGAGCACTTGCGGTTGTGGCGAATAAGAGCAGTACAAATAGTTTCAGATATTTCATAAGTGTGTTTAGTTTAAATTAAGCGAATGTTAAGGAATGGTATAGATCAAAAGGTCTGCCATATCAATAATTTTTGGCGGGAAAGTTTAACGAAATGAGCAGCGAAACGGCTTGAAATGAAGTTTATTGTACGAAAAATAAAATTTGTTGCAACTCTTAATCCATGCTTTCGTATAACTGGGAACGAAATTCTAAATACGCTTTATAATGAAACAATTCTACTCGAGATTAAAAGGCATCCTTTTGACCTGTTTTTTAGGTGCTTCTTTTGCGAGTTTTTCTCAAAATGTTGGTATAAATAGTACTGGTGCTGCGCCTGCAGCTTCTGCAGGGTTAGATGTGAATTTTAGTAATAAGGGAGTATTGATACCTAATGTAAATTTGCTAAGTTTAACAGACGTCGCCACCATTGGCTCTCCCGCTGAATCGCTGTTAATTTATAACAAAAATGCAGCTTTAGGAAAAGGGTATTACTATTGGGATGGCTTCAAATGGGTACCAATAGCTCAATTTGGCTCAGGTACAACTTCAACAGGAAATTTAGGTCTTGGTACCACTACCCCTGTTAATAGGCTGTCTATTAATGGCACTAATCCTTTAGCTCTACATGGCATACAGGGCGGTACTAACACTGATAGTGTTCTAACAATCAAGGAGGGGGTAATCAAGGGTATCCCATCTGGTTCTATATTAGCTTCAACTAGTAGTGCTTGGAATTTGATAGGAAACTCCAACTTAGATTCGAACTCTACTGCAGGAAATTTTGTTGGTTCAACAAATAATCAACCGCTTAGATTTAGGACTAATAATACCTTGCGGATGCAAATCCAAGGTGGGGGGAATGTTGCTATTGGATCAAGTCCAACTTTTACATCAGGTAATCCCGAAAAGTTCTTAGTAGATGCAGGAACAACTAACTCTTTTAATTTAATTTCAGCTAAAGGAACGAAGGATGGATATCTGCAATTGAACGTCCAAAACAGATCGGCTGGAGTTGCGGCGAGTTCAGATGTTGTAGCCTCTAATAATACAGCAACGGAAAGTGCTAATTTCATAGACATGGGGATTAATTCAACTGGGAATACAAGCACAGGAGTTTTAGGTGGTCCAAATACCGCTTACCTTTATAGTACGGGAGGCGATTTGTCAGTAGGGAATGGAACGGCTGGTGAAGACTTACTGCTTTTTACGACAGGCGCGGCATCATCGACATCAAGCGAGAGGATAAGAATAAAAGAGAATGGACGTGTAGGTATTGGTACAACAATAACGGATAGCGCTTTTGTTAATATTAATGCCGGGTCAATTGCAACCAATGGTGGGTATCCTTCAATCATGAATTTAGAAGGAAGCCGAAATAGTTACTTGCAGTTCAATGTCCAAAATAACAGTAGTGGGAATAAGGCTAGTACGGATATAGTTGCTACGGCTAACAATGGAACCGAAAAGGTATCATATATCGATATGGGTATTAATAGCGGAAGTTATGCGAGCGGAAATAATGCTCTTCTAAATGATGCAAATACCGCTTATATATATGCTAACGGTGCCAAAATGTATATTGGTAATGCTGCAACAAACCAACCTCTTATATTTTTTACTAACTCTGGAAGCGCTAGTGATGAAGACGCGAGCGGTGCAGAAAGGATGAGGATTTTGTCTACAGGGGAAGTTGGAATCGGTACAACCACAGTAACTAGTGGCGTAAAACTAGAAGTTAATGGAAATATTAAAGCTACAAACGTTACTTATAGTTCCGATAGACGGTTGAAAAAATATATAAAGGGGCTAAACTATGGATTAAAGGAATTAATGGCCCTGCAGCCCGTTACCTATTATTGGAAAGATGCTAAGCAAAGCCAAGATAAGCAAATAGGTTTAATCGCCCAGGAGGCAAGAAAGATAATCCCAGAAATTGTGGTAGGTAATGAGAGTAAAGAAATGCTGGGAGTTAATTACACTGAGCTTGTTCCCGTTCTTATCAACGCAATTAAAGAGCAACAAAAACAGATCGAAGAGTTAAAACAAAAGGTGACTGCTCTTGAAAAAAAATAATTGTAACTAAAAGGAAAGTAAATCGTACCATCTAATTCAACCTGGGTGACTAAAACCTTATGAGTAAACAGATAACATCAAAAAGCGTAAATGTATTTATGAGCCTGGATAAGCAGGTCGTAGATAGCTATTTCAACAAGCATGACCCTGCTCCGATTTATAAAAGACAGTTAAGTCATCAGTTTGAGCAGTACATTATGGCTTCTGTGTCTGGTGCTAAAAGGTATGATGCGATTTTCTATAAGCTGAAATGTGTATCTGATATGGATAAGCAGTATGCCGAGCCGTTGATGTACGCGATCCGCAGGCATTTTTCTGAAAAACATGCGGAAAAAGAAAAGGAGTTCGCCAAGTTTAAAAAACGTAACTGGACGGTACTTGCTGTAGGGATCCTTGTTGTTCTTATCTACCAGGGATTCCTGCCTCTTGTTCTGGATGAAGAGCATAATCTTCATTCTGGTTTGATCAATAGTTTAGATGTATTTGCCTGGGTTCTGTTATGGCACCCTATTGATGAATTGATCTTTCATTGGAATCCCCATTTGAAAGATATCTGTCTCCTGAATAAGCTAGCAACAGCAGAATCAATTGTAATAGAAAATGAAAAGAGAAGTACCTCTCATAGCACGTCAACTTCTTCGGTTGCTGTTGATAACCTTCGGGTTGTGGCTTAATAAAAGTCAAGCTCAACCTTCGGCGAGTTTCCAGCAGTACTATTACTATTACAAGGGGAGTCCAGGAACGTATGCTCCAATTGTTAGTTACGAGTTCAATAATAACTTATATCTGGAGGGACGGTATAATTACGAGGATATAAATACAGGCTCCTTATATATTGGTAAGACTTTTGAAACTAGTTCGGCTCTCTCAGTTTCTTTTACACCTATTGCAGGAGCAGTTTTTGGTTTTTACAAGGGTGCTTCGATTGGAGCTAACTTATATGTTAATTACAAGCGTTTGAATCTATCACATCAGCCTCAATATACCTTATCAACAGCTGGTAAAGAGAATAACTTTCTTTATAGCTGGTCAGATCTTTCTTTAGATCTGACGGACAATATTGCTGTTGGTGTTTCGGCGCAACATACTAAAACAACTTATGAGAAAAGTTTACTTGAGAAAGGTGTCATGCTACAATTCTCTTTCAAAAACTGGAGCTTACCCATATACGCCTATAATCCGCAATCTTCCGACAGATACTTTCTGATCGGTCTTAATTATGAATGGGAAGGGAAGAAGCATAAGAAGAAAAAAGCTGGTTCAGATCCTGATATAGGTAATGCAGAGGCAGTAGTAGAAAAAGATAAAAATAATTTGGTAGAAAAACCTGCCCCTGCCCTTGTGCGAACAATGATTGCTTCAACAGAAGGCCCGGCATTAAAGGTAAGGCCTACCGTGGTGAAGGATCCTGCTAATAGCCTTTTTGCGCTTATTGCAGGAAGTTTTTCAGACTTAATTGAAGCTGAGAAGCTTATAGGAAACCTTCCTGGAAGTTACGGTAAACAAGCAAGTGTTTTTATAGAAAACGGGCTTTATAAGGTAAGGATCACTGGTTTTAAGAATCGTGGTGAGGCTGAAGGTTTTAGAACTGCAGTTTTAGGTAACCTTTCTACCGCTGCCAGCGTAATTTATGCTTATCGCACAGAGAACCTGCAGATGGACCTTGTGGAGAAATCACGAAGGTTAAAAGAGAGGATTTAGCAGGCTAGTAAAAAGGGGGAATAATGAGTACGAGTAATTTACAAAGCATATTTTTAAATGGCATTCTGGCAATATCGAAACAGCCTTTGTGGTTGCAAGCCGTTATTGTTCTTTTCATTTTAGCTATTGCCTACTTTATTCATCGTGCTAAGGTAAATGCCCTGTTGCATCAAAAGGCGGAGATGGAGCGTCACCTGCTGGAAAAAACAGAGCTTTTATCGTATTCTAAATTAAGCGAACAGCGTGCCAGGGAAGAAGCAGAAGATGCGTCAAGGAATAAAAGTCAGCTGTTAACCCGGATCAGTCACGATATCCGTACTCCAATGAACACGATCATTGGTATGGCCAGCCTTCTTAACGAGACAGCCTTGAGTCAGGAGCAGCAGGAGTATGTTTCGACTATCCATTATTCCGGGGAGAAATTGATGTCGCAGATCAACGACATCCTCATGAACGACATCCTGGAGTACTCAAAAGTTGAATCTGGCAGAGATTTGGAACTCAGGGATTTCGACTTAAGAAATAACATTGAAGAAGTGCTTGACATATTTGCTGCTAAATCAGCACAAACAGACGTTGACCTTCTCTATAAAATCGACAAAAATGTGCCACTGCAGATTGTGGGGGATAACCTGCGGCTTGGCCAGATCATGATGAACATTATTGAGTTCTCGTTCAGTATGATCAAGAAGGGCCAGATCGCTATTGGTGTACACTTGTTAGAGACTAACGAAGACAATCAGATAAAGCTTGAGTTTGAAGTAAAGGACTCTAGTCCCGGCTTGTCTCCTAATAAATTGAAGAACCTCTCTTACGAATTACTTCCATCTAATACGTCTGTTGACGCTAGTACCGCAACTGATGTGGGTTTGATCATCTGTAAGAAGCTGGTATCCCTGATGGGAGGAAATATACAGGTATTTAGCAGGGAAAATGAAGGTATTACCTTCAAATTTACGGTCTTGACAAGAAGAAGTGCCCAGGCAACAAAACCCCTTTCTGAGGAAGATAAACCGGTATTTGAAAATAAGAAAGTGCTGGTGGTTGATGAAAATTCGGTTGCTTGCGACCTGATTTCGGAAGAGATAACAGATCTGGGTACAGGCCTAAGCACGGAGGCTATTAAGTCGGCGCGACAGGCTCTTGAGCTTTTAAAACAGGGGGCTAAGTTCGACCTTATCCTTTCTGACTCTAAGTTCAGCAGTATGTCTGGAGTTGAATTTGCGCAGGAGGTGAGAAGAATCAATGCAGACCTACCGGTGATCCTGATGAGTACAGGTGCAGAAGATGTTTTAAGGAAGAATCAGGGCTTGTTCTATGCTTCGATATCTAAGCCATTCAAGCAACAGCTTTTTGCTGAGACGATTATCTCTGGGGTAAAGCAGAAAGGTGCTGCACTGGATAAGAATAAGCAAAAGCTATCGACAGATTTCGCGAAGCAATATCCTCTTCGTATTTTAGTGGCTGAGGATGATGCGATGAACCAGAAGGTGGTAACCAGGGTGCTTAATAAGCTGGGCTATGAGCCGCACCTGGCATCGAATGGTAAAGAAGTATTAGACATAGTGAGTCATAAGGACTATGATGTAATACTGATGGATGTACAGATGCCGGAAATGGACGGTCTGGAAGCCACAAGAATGATACGGGTATGTTTAAGTACCCAGCCGGTGATCATTGCGATGACAGCCAATACTTTACAAGGCGATAAAGATGAGTGTTTGAGAGCAGGGATGGATGATTATGCCAGCAAGCCTGTAAGGTTGGAAGAATTAATGAATGTCCTTGAAAAATGGGCATTAAAAGCCAGGGAAAAATCTCTTTAAATTTAAATATACGCTTTCAATATGTTTAGGCATTATAAATTACTTTTTGCTCTTTTTGCTCCCGGGATAGGATTCGCTCAGGGGTTAAGGAACGATGGTGCAAATATCGTCATTAGTTCGGGCTCCAATATTTACATAGATGGTACAACCGGTCACTACACGAATAAAGCTAACGGTTTAATTAAGAATAGTACCGAGGGTGGTAAGTTTATTTTAACCGGAAACTGGGTAAATGAGGCAACCTCTGCTTTTAGTAATGATGGTACAACGGTTGTTCTTAATGGGGCCGGAGCACAGGGCATCACTGGTGCAACAGCTTTTTATAACTTAACGGCTCAGGGTGGTGGTACAAAGACAGTAAATTCTCCCTCTACTATTTCTAAGCTTTTAACCATGGGAGCCAGTACTACATTAAACGCGAATAACAACTTAACATTACTTGCTACAAATACAACTAACGCTAATGTGGCCACTATACCTAGCGGTGCTTCAGTAACGGGAAATGTGAAAGTGCAGACTTATTTCACTGGTGGAAATTCTACGATGAGAGGTAACAGACTGGTTTCTGCTCCTGTTAACGATGCTACTTCACCTAAAGGTACTTATGCACAGCTAAAGGACTATGTAATAATTACTGGTCCGGGGAATACTGTTAAAGGTTTTGATATGGGAGGAGCAAAGGCCACAGATGCAATTACTCTTCAAAAATACTATGAACCGGGAACGGCAACAACTTCCTATACTAACATCGCAAGCATTACCGAATCTCTTTCTCCTGCTAATGCTGTGATTATGTATTATAGAGGAGATAGATCAGGATTTACAAATCCTGCAACGTCCGCAAAAACTAATGCACCCTTTTCTGTTCCGGAAACCACATTAATGCAATGGAACGGACCTATCAATCAGGGTAGTTATACGGTAAACTTAACCTACACAGTTAATCCGGGAGAGCCAAATGTCAGTGGTTTAAATCTTGTTGGTAATCCTTATCCTGCTTATATTGACTGGGAGAAGTTAACCAAGACCAATATTGCTAATTATATTCGTTTTATAAAACCGGGAGGTGGATTTGCAATGTATAAGCTTTCAGGAGGGTCTTATATATCCATCAACTCTAATAATGTTGACCTTCGAATCATTCCTCCTGGACAAGGGTTTTACGTATATGCAACAGGAGCTAACTCTTCTATTACCTTCACTGAGGCTTCAAAGTCAGTTGAATCAACATCTATTGCACGCCTTTTGTATAATCCTCAACAGGATAAACTATTATTAAATGGCGCTAAAATATCTGCGACTTCTTCCTCAAATCCAGCTCAGGTTTCTGCCTCTGTAGCACGAAAGCTATTGCGAATGAATCTTCAAGATGCCTGGAACACGGAAGAGACGGTTGCTTTGTTTGTTGACGGTGAAAGTGCAGGCGTAACCACAGAAGATGCTACATTTCCTGGTGGAAGCAGTATTTCTTTAGCCACTTTATCATCTGAGGATACCAGATTGACAATAAATGCAATGCCGTCCCTCAATCAAGTTTCTTCAATGAAGTTGTATGTATACTCTGCTACTGCAGGATCAGTAAAGCTAAACTTCACTGACCTTTCAGCAGTTCAGGGATATAATGTTTATTTGAAAGATGCTTATACTAATGCAACAGTTGATGTAAAAGCTAATCCTTCTTACGAGTTCGCTATAGATCCGGCTATTGCTGCTACTTATGGTAATAACCGCATGAGCTTATGGTTTAGTCAAGCCACTACCTTACCTGTGGCGCTTTCTACATTCAAAGCAGAAAAGGTTGCTAGCGGAGCGAAGGTTATCTGGAATGTTAAATCAGAAGATAACGTAGTGAGGTATGAAGTGGAGCGTTCATCAGACGGTGTGAGCTTTGCAAAGATCAAAGAAGTTAGTGATCTTGGTAAATCAACTTATTCTGTGATCGATGAGTCTCCGGTTTTAAGTCAGAATTACTATCGATTAAAATCTGTAGATGCAGATGGACGGACCGATTTTAGTAATGTGATTTCCTTGGATTATTCGCTGTCGAACGAGGTAAATGTTAATGTGTTTCCTAATCCGGCATCAGATGTAGTTAAGGTGAAATTACCTTCGGCAAAAGCTGTTAGTCTTGCAATATATGACCTGAACGGTAAGAAATTGAAATCAACTAAGTTTACTTCTTCTACTCAGGTTCAGGAGAATATTACTGATCTGTCGGAAGGTGTCTATGTAATAGAGGTTAGGGATAGCGCCACAGAAGCAGTACTTGTTTCCTCTAAGTTCATTGTAAAGAAGTAGGTTGAGAGTCCGTAAATAAACAAAGGGAGCCTTAATTAAAAGGACTCCCTTTTTCTATTTACCTTACCCTTGGAAAATAAAGAAGGTTTTCTGTTGAGAAAATAGAAATATTATCTGAGCAATATTAAGATTGTAGTTTAGCTTCTTTCTCTATATTGCATATATTGTAAAAATCAGTAGCCGGGTTGTAATGTGTTGATATTCTGTGTTTTAATTTTTAATATTACAAAATCAAATTCAATTGACAAACCAAAGCTATTTTATAACTGAACAGTTGAATGTTCTAATTTCGAATAGTTGTAACCTGAAGTTCGCCGAGGCGTATACTTTATTAAAACTGATTATGATGTACGTTATATCATCACCTGTATTAATGTGGCTACTATTCGCTCTGTTGTTAAGTCTGGCCTATATGGCGTATACTGTACTTGTTGCCGAGCCTGTAGAAAATGATGACGAGAACTTTTAATAAGCTTCTTTCTCACCTTTCAACATATTGAAGATCGTTAAGAATACTATCTTAACATCAAGCATGGCTGACCAATTCTCAAGGTACCAGATGTCGTGCTCAACCCGTTTTTCCATTTGCTCCAGGTTGGAGGTCTCACCTCTAAATCCATTAACCTGTGCCCAACCGGTAATACCTGGTTTAAGATAGTGCCTTACCATGTATTTATCGATGATAGCACGGTACTGCTCTGTATGTTTCAACATGTGTGGACGAGGGCCTACAATAGTCATATCACCCAATAACACATTAAAGAACTGAGGGAATTCATCAAGACTGCTCTTCCGCAAGAACTTTCCGATAGCCGTAACCCTGTCATCATTCTTTGTAGCTTGCTTGGCGTCACTGTCCTTATTCATTTTCATGCTACGGAATTTATAGCACCAAAACATTTCGTTATTACGTCCGCTTCTTAATTGCTTGAAAAGTACAGGTCCGGGACTTTGGATCTTTATAATAATCGCCAGGATCGGATATAGCCAGCTCATTATAAAGATGATCACCGCTGAACTGAATAAAATGTCTACCAGACGTTTTCTGAAACGGTTATGCATCTCTTCTAATGGCTCTTTTCTCATGCTGATCACAGGGAATTCACCCATATAATTGATGGAGAAAGGAGATGCTAGAGATTGACTGAAATCAGGAACGAACTTTAAGCGTACACATTGCCTCTCAGCTTCCTGTAGCAAACTACCAGCTTCAGACATCTTATCAGCCGTTAAAGAAACATAGACTTCTTTAATTCCCTTATCTGCGGCTTTCTTTATTTGAGCGCAAGCAGCAGGTAACAATTCTCCCTGATCGTCAACAAACATATAGTCGTCCTGATCCAGGAAGCCTTCAAAGTCGTAATGGTTATTCTTTTCGAAAAAAGCTGCCAGTCTTAAGCTGGTTTTATTTTTTCCCATAACCGCTACCTGTTTTCTGATCTTGAAGTGCTTTATCAGCACATTTTCAACAAGGGCCAGAAAGAAACGGCTTACAAACAGGCCGCTGAAGAAAAATCCGTAGAACAATCCAAGGAATGCACGGGATATGTTTTGATCTTTTGAAAAGAACAGGTACAGTGACCAAAATACCAGGTGAGCAAAAAAGGCTTTCCAGGTAGCACGATAAACTTTTTCAACGCTTGTAACCGTAGTCTTTGCGTAAAGGGTAAGCATGTTTGAGCTAAGTGCCCAAAGAATATTAATGTTAATTAGATATGAACGATATTGATCGAAGTGTAGCGCTTTGTCCAGATGATTTCCGAAAAAGAAAGCAGCCAGAAATGCTACGTTAATTAATATCAAGTCACAGCCTGCTAATAGCAGACGTAATGAGTAGAGATATCTGCTTTGCATAGTGTTCCAAATTAAATAATAAATAAAAGAGTAATCCTTCGGCCAGTTTAAAGACAGGCCAGCCAGTTAATACGTCGTTCTACTTAAATTTAGTCCGGAACCTCCGCAGAGTTTTTGTTGGGTAAAGTTTTGTTTTTCATAGTTGTAGTTGTAGTTAGATGTACCAAGTAGATAGATAACTAAAGTACAGGTAGATTGTACTTTTTGTTTTATGTTATTGCAAATTTATAACTAAAAACGACACTTTGTTAATTCTTTTGTTAATTTTTAGTGAAATTGTTGAATTTTTTTGTTTATCAATTCGTAAACAAACTTGGGGCCATAATAAAGGTACCTTTTCCACATTCTTTTCGGCTCATTTACCAGCCTTATAAACCACTCTAAACCCAAATTTATCCAAATCTGCTTAGGTCTGTTCACTGTTCCTGCATAGAAATCAAAAACGGCCCCAATAGAGCAAATGGTCTTTGCATTTAATTGCTGTTTGTGAGCATGGGCCCATTTTTCTTGTTTTGGAGCTGTCATTCCAACAAAAAGAACATCTGGATTAAAGCTGTTCACTGCTGCGATCATTCGCTTGTTATCTTCCTCATCAAACTCAGGCTTGTAGGGAGGAGAATAGGTTTCGACCTTCACATTGGGGTATTCTTCCGTTAGGTGCTCTTTTATTTTGCCTAATGTTGTTTCTGTTGAACCCAGATAGAAACATTTGCCTCCTTTAGCATTTAGTTGCTCAAGAAGATATTTATGTATATCTGCTCCTGCTATTTTTTTAATTTTTTGTCCGTTCAGAAGCTGTGAGGCAAAAACAATCCCTACTCCATCAGGCAAAAGCACATCCGACTCCATTAGAGCTTTCTTGAATGCAGTGTCTTTCTGGGTAACAATATAAGAGTATTGATTAATGGTATTAATAAGCGTCTTTCGATTCAAATCCAGCTGTTCAAGGCCCATGTTGTAGACCGGAAACTCCAGGACTGAAGTATTTCCATAGGTAAGAGTATCATAGTTCATAGTAGTAGATGTAAATATAGATGTAGATGCTAAAGCCAACTAGCTATTTTAATGCCAACTGCTTTATATTATTACAATTATTTAAATTGTAAGTTTGATCTATTGTTTTTTTGTAAATTGAAAGTATCGAGTTAAGGTTCCGTTCAGGCGTATAATGCTGTTCAAACGTTCTTCTTGCTGCAAGCCTGTAATTTTCTTTCTCGCCTTTTTCCAAATGTTCCCATTGTTCTATAGTACGCTCCAGAGACAAGTCGTTTCCTGCCTCAAATAATAGTCCATTGTAGCAATCTGTGATCAAACTCTTCATTGCTCCAAGGTTGCTGGCTATTACAGGAGTGCCGGAAGAAAATGCTTCAAGTATTGTCATAGGCATTCCTTCGTACCAAACCGAAGGAAATATAAGCGCTGAGGCTTTTTTCATTTCAGCGTCTATTTCGGAATGCTTTTTCAACCCTTCATAGATTATCCTTGGATTTTCTTTCGCAGCTTCTAATACCTGGTCTTTTAATGGTCCGTCTCCGATTATCTTAAGTTCGGCGTTTGTCTTTGAGAAAGCATTTAGAAGTACCTCTATGCCTTTGTCTTTCGTTAACCGCCCTACGTATAGGAAATGCTTTTGCCTGCCTTCCATGGCGAAGCCATTGTCTAAAACAAAGTTTCCCTTCGTTACTACCTGATCGGTATTAAGTCGCAGATTGGATTTCAGAAAAAGATCTTTGCCGAAATCTGTGAGAGCAATATATTGGTCCACTTTTTTCCAGGTGCCAATACCTCTGTGTAGTTGGAGAACAAAAGATAACCAGAATGTTTGAACCGCAGAGTTTCGGTACACTTTCTTAAAAACCGCTTTCCACGGGAAGCCTTTTTTTAAGCTATCTGTAAAGATCTTTCCGTCAAAGAATAGATTTGCAGATGGACAAAGAAGCCGGTAGTTATGCAATGTCATTACTACAGGTATTCCCATATTCTTAGCTGCTCTGATAATAGCAGGGGAGGCAGCGAAATGCCAATTGTGAATATGTATCACATCCGGCTTAAATTCTTTGACTTTCTTTCTCAACTTTGAAGTTGCCTCAAAATTCCAGGGAGCCAGGAGGAATTTCTTTACAACGTTAAGGGTTGACCCGGTATTGGTAAAAGTTAAAGTGTCTACCTCAGCTACTTCCGAAAGCAGGTCAACCTCATTCGAGAAAACAGAGTCTTCCCCTCCTCGTTCTGCATATGATGTATGTATAAGTAGTATTTTCAATTTAATTACAGTTACAGTTAAAAATCCTATTTATAATTATGCAGTCATTTCAATCGATTTTAAGGTCTGATTGAAAATAACAGGCCCGGGCGACAGCAAATTTAATTTCTTGAGGATCCGGTCGGACTGGCGTTTCAGGTAATGGTTATAATTCCCTTTGTCAAACTTGCGGATCAAAGCAGGTGTAACTTCTCCATCAAAAGGAACAAAGCTGAAAGGAGTGAAGATCACTGATTTGCTGCTGAATACTTTAGGTGTTGATACCTGCAGCTTCCTTTTCTGAAAATGAATATAGGCCAGTTCCCGGTGCTTTAACTCCCCGTTTTGCAGATAGTATTGTTTCACAACCCCATTCTCCCAGATGAATAGTTGTTTTTTATAATTTTCGATCTTGGTGCATACAAATCTTGCAGCGTTAGCTTCAATGTCTGCAATACACTCCTGATGGTATTGTTCTATTCCGTATTCTTTGAATACTTTATGGATGCCGTGCCATTCATCAAACATGTAGTATTCAGGCGATTCGAAAATCATCTTATAATCAATGTTTTTGGATGAACGATAAAGACTGTTAACAGAAGCTTCGTTCCTGAATAGTGTAAGGTGCCCGCGATTAAATACTTTTCTATTTAAAAGAAGTATATCCCTTGTAATAAAATTATCCAATTTGCCGAACATCAGATCGATATCGCAGTGACCCCAGAATTCATAATCTTTCAATTCCTCTGCAAAGATCTCACCGTATGCAGGCCTGAAATCACATAATTTATAAGGAGCCTCGGCCGCCGCCTTCAGGTTTAATGTTTTCGATATATGATCTTTCAGTTCAGAAAACGTAATACTATGTACCTTCAAGTTTTCAGGTAAACTTTTTAAGCTTACAATCTGGTCTGTATATAGCAGGAAGTCAAAGTTCTCATTAGCCTTTAATGAGCGTACCCATAAAGGAAAGTAGGCAGGAAGTTTACCAAACCAAATAGTAATAATTGCCGCTTGTTTCATAGGTGTGTTATTTAAATATATATCCCATCGCCTTGTATTTAAGGCGAGTTAAAATGCTGTATCTGTTTATAAATTGCTTGATGAGGTCGGGTTGTAAACTTACCTTATCATTAAAGTTGAAATCGGTTTTTCCCGAATTGTCCAGCACGGTTGCAAATCTTGATTGCATAACCGCGCTAGTATGGGTAGCTGCAGAACCAAAACCAATATTTTGGATCTTAGAAACTGTTGGGAAGACGGTATAGGTGCTTGTTTTGAATTGGTGATAGCACCATCGGATAGCCCAGGAGCTAATTTTCCCGTCCATCTGTTTAGCTAACATTCCTGACAGGTCGCTACCCATTCTATTAAATTCCCTTTGTGCGCCCTTGTCGTTAGAAAACTCTTTCCAGTCACTTACTTCCCAGTCAACCGTCTCCCAGCGGTTTCTCCAGGTTGCCCAGCCCCATGAGGAGCCGCGCATGGTAAAGTAGTTGTCGTGCTGAAAATCTTTTGGTTTTCTAATAGGGAAGGTATAGCCCGCTACTGAGAATACCTTCAGATTATTTTGATAATGAACCAGACTCTGATTCATAAAGTTGAGGAAGTTTTTACTGGTTAAAAGATCATCTTCCAAAACGATAGCAGCATCATGCTGCTCCAGCACTTCCGTAACTCCACTGATAATTGATTTTGCCAGTCCTTTGTTCTCTACCGCTTCTTTAATGGTCACGCTTTTAAAGCCTGTTACCGTTCTTAAATAATTTCGAACATCGCTAACATCTGCAGTTTCATCCAAACGTCTTGCGGCGTCTGAAAATATATAGAGATCTGTGTCGGGAGCTAAATAGTTCTCCTTCAAACAATCAATGGTTTGTTTAAGATGATCTTGCCTTTTGAAGCAGAATATGATAACAGGGTAAGTAGAGGCCATACGACTTTATTTTTTAAAAGTGCTCCAGATCAAAGGGAAAAAAGTTTTAAGCCAGAGCTTACAAAAAGTGCCCGGGTAGGATAAAGGGAAGTGATCTTTTATAAAAGCCAGGTACTCGTGATAAGCCAATCCTTTAGGGCTCATCAGGTATTTGATCCTTTCTCTAAGCGGAACATTTGCGGATTTCCAGTTATTTCCATGATCATGGATACAAACGCCCAAGAAGCCTGGTGCTGTAAGAACTTTAAAGCCTGCTTTTTTAGCTTTTAATGTGTAATCATAATCGGCTATACCGTGAGTAAAGGTATCTGAAAGAATGCCGATCCTTTTTACAACTTCGTTAGGTACCAGCATGATGTTGGCATTGCCAAGATCGCATTCAACAAATTCGTTATCACTATGAACCGACTGACTTTTTAAGAAGAATTTGGACTTGAGCTTCTTTCCTCCGTAGGTTAGTTTTCCTTCTTCATTGCAGGTAGCTCCTACGCAAATTGCCTTGGGTTCTCCTTTAGTTTCTGCAGAAAGGTTGTATTTTAATAATTGCTCCAGAGCGTTGTCGTTGAGTGCAGTATCGTCGTTTAACAGCAGGTAATAGTCATAATTGCCTGCTAATGCCTTTCTCCAGGAGTTGCGCATTCCTCCTGCCCAGAAAAGATTACCTGATCCGTAATAAACCTTGACTTCCGGGTAGTAGAACTCCACAGCAGCACCGGTACGGTCAGATGAACCGTCGTCAGTAAGATGGACTTCGATAGAAGTGTTTTCAGGAAGTTTCTGACCGAACAGGCTCTTTAAGCAATTAAGCGTTTTTTGTTTCCTGTTGAAAGTCGTTAATAAAACAGCAATTCGTTTTTTCATCGTATTGTTTCATTTGTTGGATCAAGACCTTGATCGCGGTTAACTAATAGCGACGAAACAAACATGTGCGGAATTTTTTCTGCCGCACATGTTGTTCATAGGCAGATGTAGGGTGTAGATGCTTATTATGCCGGATTGGGCAATGCTCTTAGCTTTACATTTTTGAGGTTAAAATTCCTTACCTTTTTCATAAATGCTTTATAACAGCTGATGGTGTAGTAATTAAATTTACGTACTACCGGTAAGTATGGAACCGTCATTGCTTCCTGCACCATCTCCTGATACTCATAGTTCAGGATCGAACGTCCGTAGTTATTTGATTTCAGAACGAACAGCTCATAGAGTTTAGCAAAACCAAAGGTCTTCTCGGCTGGAAGATGCCAGATAGTTAAATTAACATCAGTGGTACTTACATTCCGGTAGAATAGAGGATTGGTCCAAATCCGTTTAATAAAAATATTGTTTCTGCTGGGATGCAGATCGTTTTTGTAATAAAGGTAGCTCAACGTGTGAGCTTCTTCATTCAATTTATCCAAGCCCAGCGCATGTCTTTGTAAAAGTTTCGGCCATAGTTCTAGAAAATCCTGATAAATCTTTTTAATATTTCCAACGCTGCAGAGCAGGAACTCACCTAAGTGGTATGAAGGCACTTCCGCGACCTCTTTTTCCAATAGTTCGCTAAATACCTTCTGCATCTGGCGTCTGCTTAGTCCGTTGATCACGTAGTCCGCCGGGCTATCTATTTCGAAAGAAATAAATCCATTTTTCTCAGCTTCCTGGAACAAGCGGAATGCAGGCTTGATAAATAAACAATCCGAGTCTAGAATGAGGTATTTATCTTCAGGATTATTATTGTTGAGTGCTATGTGTTCAAGTATTGAAAATTCATAGAACTGGTTTTGAAAGCATCCATGGTACCCTTTAGGGGTTTTATATTTAAAATCAGTACGAATGATTTCAACATCCAGATCACGAAGTATATCACTAACTTTTTTGCCGTCAATTTCGGGCAGTTGGCTTACGTTAGTAAAGAGAACATGTTTCTCCCTTTTATTAAAACGTTTACTGGTGATAAAAAATACGATCAAACATCTCCAGTAAATGTTTTGATGACTTTGACTGGAGGATTTTTGTCCGGACTGAGGAAATACACTTTCCTCGCCTTTTTTATCCGCACACAGCCAGGTACAGATGTGATTCATAATAGATAATTTTACAGTTAATATTCTTTTTAATTACAGTCAATAGGAATACTTAATCTTCTTTTAGGATCAACTCATCACTCTCCTCTACATAATAGTAAAGCGGTAACTTCTCCAGGTAATAGAGGCACATTCCAACATGTCCCCAGAAGACCAGGGGCAGGGTGTAGTTGAATGAGAAAAGAAAACCGCTGATGCAGAAAGGAATCAGAATGATTGATTCTTTATTTAATTTCTTGCTAAACCCTTTATACAAAATGTACACCAAAAACGAGTATTTGAGCAATAAGCCCACAAGTCCGTGGTAGAACAGTATTTCAATATAACCATGGTGGAAGTGGTGTCCGGTACCGCTTTCCCACCAGTCGACATACGGATTGTCCAGCTCAAAACCTTCGAAGCCCCATCCCAGGAAGGGCTTTTCAAGTATGTAAGCCATATAAATAGCAGCTTGTTCAAGCCTGAACCCACCTGTACTTCCCTCTTTTCCAGGGTTTAAGATTTCGCTGAAACGATCGGCAAAGTTTCCAAGTATTTCGGGAGCGACACTTGACACTATAGTTAGAGAAAACAGGGCTAGAGAAATAATGATTGCGAAAAAGGTAGTAACTCCTCCCAGGGAACTCTTACTATTTCTGATCAGCACCATAAAGTAAATCAGAACAGCGAAAATTGCGGAGCTCCATACAGAACGGTGGTTGTGTATTAAAATGATCACAAAACAAAGCAGGAACAGAAAGAAATCGCCTCCTTTTTTAGTCGTAATGAACTTATTCAGATACCATAAAAAAGGTATGATCATCATATATACGGATTGCGCATGGAGTATCCGTGTATCGCCGGAGAAGGGACCAGTTGTATTGGCAGTTTCATTCAGGCTGAACGAGAAATCGTGGCCGAACAATGCCATGAATACCAAGTATATAAGAAGATAGAATCCGGCAACAAATTCAAGGATATTGGCTTGCCACTTTCTTAAAATGTGTTTGATAAAGACGGTATATACTACCGGGAAGATCACGTAGAATACCTGGAAGTGTGCAAATACCGAGCGATATTGCAGAAGTGATTCTGAAACCAGTTTTACCATCAGGACTGTGAATATCCCAACAAATAATTTCTCACCTGTCTTAAGCTCCTTTATCTGTGTTAAGATATAAGCATAGATGCATATGCTAATCCCTTTAACAGTAACGTTATTTAACTGAGCATTTTGCGTGAAAATCCAGGACAGGGCTTGTTCAAAGAAAAAATAACAGAAGAATATTGTTAAAAATTCTTTGAGATATATTTTATAATTAAATAGTTTTACTGACGCTCTCAAGGGTAAATATTTTAAATATCGATCGTATAATCAATTTGTTAAACCTTTTGTTTGTCACCAGTAACAGCCACCTTCAACTTTACTAATCCCTTCAGGGGTTTCCGAACTTAACGGACGGATCCAGTGTTCGTTCATCATTTTGGCAACTATCTGATGCTCTTTTTTCTCTTCCCAACGCTTGCCTTTAATTCCAAATAATGCTTGTGTTGCGCCGCCTAAGTGCACAGCTTTTTTTCCCATTCTTTTTACGTGTGCAGCGAGTGGGAAACCGTAAGCGCCACAACCAATGATGGCAATGTCGAACTCTGTGTTGGAGATCTGGTCTTTCATATAATCCAGTGCTTCAAACCAATCTTTAAAGCCAGTATAATTATTGGCAATAGATTGAATTGCACGGATCGTTTTAAGTTCGAACTGTGGTAATACCTTTGGGTTAGGGAATAGCAGTTCCCGTTTAGTATATTGTTGTCTGATACTATCTACGAAAGGATGAACTACCAGAACCCGGCGTCCTTCCAGAGCATAGCTCCAGGGATTTGAGTGGTTATAGGGTTCGAGGTCGAACAGACTTATTTTTTTAGCGTGAGAAAGTTGTTTTTGAAAAAGTTTCTCCTGCCATAGCCATGATCCCAGAATATCCAGTTGAGACATGTCATCGAGCATTAGTCTTGCGAATTTCTCCAGGTTCTGCGGTGTGGAGGGGAAAAATCCAGCGTTGGTACTCATGTTCTGCAGTGTTTTATTATCCCACCAAAACGCCTCTGAATCTCCTTTTATATAGCCCAGAAAGTTGTTATGATGATTCTTAACACTGTAGTAATTTGCAATGCTGGAAAGCTCTACAGCCCCTAATCTGGCAACCATAAATGGTTTATCAGTACGTAAGCCCTGTTCAATCAAGGTACTTGCATACTGGTCTGGCGAAAATTCTTTTATATTCGAAAACTTCGCGGCATCGAAAAGCTTCCCATAGGCCTTTCGCGCTATTTTTAAAGCATATATTGCTGGTACATTTAATGAGCTCATGTTAATCCTTATTTTAACGTTATTGCTCTGCCAGTTCAAACCTAAACCCGTCAGATACCGCTTTTGCGATTGCTGATACATTTTTAGGGAAATCTGAGAAGGTCTTCTTTTTCACTGACAGTTTCACTACAGCTAAAACTCTTTTTACATTACTTACAATAGCCCTTGAAACGGTGATATATGGTGTTCCGTGTTTCCTATCAAGAATTATCTGATTGCGGATCTGGTAATACAATTTCCAATCAACATTAATACCCATTGCCGGATTATTGATCTTTTTGATCATTACTGCATTGCGGGCAAATCCAACTTTAAATCCAGCCTTAAATACGCGGGCTGAATAATCAGTGTCGTCATACAGGATAAAATATCTTTTGTCTGCAAAGCCAACTTTTTCGATAACGTCTCTTGAAAACATTGGACCTTCGAAAGGAAAAGAAACGATCTTTCTAATACGTTCATTTTTAAAGTCGGAAGACTTGATCGGCTTGATAGCTTCCGGTTTAAAGGGGTTTCTGAAATTGAACTCAGATCCGTATCTCCATTCTGAGTCAGAGTTGAAGAACTTTCTGTCTGGCTGAAGAACATCATAAACATTTCCTGCTTCAGTATTAGCTTCAAGCATTTCTTCGAGACAGGTAGTTAATGGCTCGACATCGTCGTCCATCATCCAGATCCAGTCGAAGCCTTTATTGTATGCTTCCTTCATACCCCGGTAGAAGCCCAATGCTCCACCACCGTTTTCCTGATGTACTACGTGGAGATCGGTTTGAGTATCAAGCCAGTCTTTAGTACCATCAGTACTGCTATTATTTATTACGAATATGGCGTCTAGTTTTTTCGTCTGGCGTCTTAATGATTCAATGCAATCTTTCAGTAACGTTAAACGATTGTATGTTACAACAACAGCTGCAATAGTTTTCATAGATTTTTCGAGTTTTTTAAAGTATCCTTATGTGGTGCCTTTGTATACTTTTTGTTTCAGCACATAGTAAAATGGCCTTACTACTTCCATCAAATATTTGTACTTGAAGTAGTTTATATCAATCAGGTAGATCTCTTTAAAGTGCAGATAAACCCACATTGCTGCCGTTATGAAAATTTCTGTTAGTAACCAGGCCCATGAAGTTCCTTCAGCTCCCATCTGTTTGGATAAAGAGTAATTCAATGCAAGGCCAATAACAGAACCTAGAAGGGTGATCCGAAAGAATGCTTTATCCATCTTCAGATTGATCATTGTTTGAATGCCGAACAGGTCGCCCAAAGCCAGGATCATTGGAACAAAGCAAAGAATGCGAAGCACTATTGTAGCCTGCCGGAACTCTGACCCGTAAAGTAATTCAATTAACCATGGCGCCAATATCCAGATGGCAATTCCTGCAAGGGTAGTGAAGATGGTTATGAAGGGTGTAATTTGTTTAACCTTTGCCACTCCTTCTGTCTGACTGCGACCGAAACTTTCTCCAATAAAAGGAAACAGTGACAGGCGTAAAGGAAGAGAAACAAAAGTTTGGATGATCATTATCAGTTTCCAACCTGCTGTATAAAAGGCCACATCCTTATTAGTTTGAACGAAACCAAGGATTATGGTATTTGTAGTGGTATACAGTGTTACAACGATCATGGAAAAGAAGATCATTTTCTCTGTCCAAAGCAATTCAAATACCTTGTTAAAACTAACAGGGTGGATCTTTATCTTATATTTCCTGAGAGCCCAGATAAAAGAGCCCAAGCCTACGACGATCTGAGACAAGCTGGTTAGCAGTGGCTGCAAGATATAGTCTTCACGCTGCCTAATAAATAAAAGCAGGGATATGGTGAAGATCAACTTTGAAATAAAGTTGAAAATGGCCATCTGATGCAGTTCCTGCATGCCCTGATATAACCAGTTGGGAGTGATCACCAACGAGAAACAGGCGATGTATGTATAGATGAACAGCGTTTTATCTGCTGCCATCTGAGGAACAGTGTAGAGGGTTATGATGAATATAAGAAGAGAAATTCCCAGAAGGAAAATCTTAGCAAACAGGATGTTGCTGAAAATGCGACTTCTTTCCTCTGCATTATCACGGCTCTGAGCGATAGCACGGGTGGCTGTAAGGTCAAAGCCATAATTGATTAACAAGCTAAAGTAGGTTACTATCGCTGCCGAGAAGTTTATCACCCCAAACTTATCAGGGCCAATAATCCGGGCAATAACCGGCATTGTTAATAATGGAAGGCAGTTGTTAGCGAATTGTACCAGGCTTAGGGAGAAGAAATTCTTCATTAAGCTTGCTACAGGCTTTGTATTCTTTGAAGACATTGGTAGATGTTTTTAGTGTAAGCATTGACCAGCTATAACAGGCAGATCTTATTAAATCTGCCTGCCGGTTTCTTACAGAGTAAGGCTGATCTTAAAACTTTCAACTAACTAGTCGGTGATAGCTAATCGACGGGACATGTCTTTCATCACAGAACGTATTGTGTTTTTTTGTCCGTCAACGTAATATCCATAACCGTATCTGTGTTCGCCTTTCATCTGAACGCCGTTAAATACGATCTTCATTTTAGGCATTTTGTTCTCCTTGTGCAATTGCTCAATGAATTCCAAATGAACCTTATAAGTATAGTTTTGTCTAACTAAGTAAAGGGCGGCATCAGTTAATCTTGAAAGCACTAATGCATCTGTTACCAGATAGATTGGAGGAGTATCTATAAGGATATCATCGTATTCTGTTCTCAACCAGTTAATTAATTCGTCAAGTTCCACTTGTTCCAATAACTCGGATGGGTTATCAGGAATGCTTCCTGTAGGGATGATGGACAAGCCGGCATGGAATTCTGATGGAATAATGATCTCCTGTTTGCTTGCGCGTCCTTGCAGGAAGTCGCTCAGACCTTTTTGCTGATCCATGCTGAAGTTCTGAGAGATCTTTGGTTTACGCATATCAAGCTCAAGAATGATGGTTTTTCTTCCTGATGCAGCAAGCGTTACACCCAGATTACTGGTTACAAAGCTCTTTCCTTCGCTCGCAATACTGGAGGTGATCAATGTAACACGGCCTCTGTCTTTTTTATTATGCAGGTATTGCAGGTCGGTTCTTAAAGATCTGAACTGTTCACCTACAATATATCCACTCTTTGGTTGGATAACGATCGGAGAATCTGATTCTTCATAAAAGAGCTCTGTCGACACGGGGACGTTAGTAAGCAACTCGATGTCTTTTACTGAAGTAACACGGTTGTTTAATAATCTGCGGCCGAACAATAATCCTGTAGGAACAAGAAGACCCGCAAGAAGAGCGAAAGTATAAGCTAAGGGTCTTTCAGTTCCGTCGACATAAGCCTCGTCAACAGTTTTACTGAAAGCAAGGTTTGAACTTGATCCCAATGCAGCTTCTTCTCTTTTTTGCAAAAGGTACACGTAAAGGTTTTCTTTAATGCTTTGCTGACGTTTAATGCTCACTAACTGACGCTCATCACTTGGAAGCTCCTTGATGCTCGACATGAACCTATTATTATTTGCTTGCAGTTGATTGCGTGTAGAAGCCAGGGAATTTTTCATGGTTCTTACATTCTCTCTGATTGCAGCCTTTGTACTTGCAATTTGATTGTCGATAGTTGCAAACACTGGGTTACCTTCAGGTGTGGTAGCAAGTAACTGTTGGCGTTTTAATTGAAGTTCAGCCAGGCTGTTGATCAGTGAGGTGAGGTTCGGATCAGAAACACCGATAGTAGATGGAGCTCCATTAGGATTATTGGTAGAAAGATAATGTTCAATTCCACTAATAATATTTAGTTGAACATTTACCTCACTTAAGTTAGCGTCATTGTCTTTTACACTTTCCAGGTATAGCTTGGATTCTGAAGAGATGTCAGTTAATCCCTTGCTGCTTCTAAATCCTTCCACATCTTTCTCTACTGAATACAGCTCTTTTTTCAAAGATGCCAGACGATCATCAATAAATTTCAGTTCATCGGCAGACATTTGTTTCTTCTCATCCTGAGCAGAGTTGTTATATGCCGTAATTAAGTTATTCAGGACATCCTTACCTCTTTTTACATCCTTATCTTTCATGCTAAGCTCTACCACTGAAGCTTTTTTATTCATTTGAAAAGCTGAAACTGCATTAAGATATCTGCTGGTAACAATTTCTGGGTCTTCAACAGTGATTCTTACCGTTTGTCCGATATACTCATCAAACTCGGGGGTTTTCTGAAGTCTCCATGAACCGAATTTATTCTTAAGGGTGTTATTGAAAGAGAAGGTTTTTGAATCGCCGTCTTCGCCCACAAGCTCAAACTGATTCTGATCCTTAATCAGGATTTCGAACGTTGATTTTGTAAGCAGTCCTGTAGGTTTTACAATATTAAACTTAACAGGTGTTGTAGAGTAGATCTCATCATCGAACAACTTGCCAGGTACCTGATAATTAGCCCATAACTGTAGCTTGTCTACTACCTGGCTCATTAATTCACGAGATTCTATAATTTCTATTTCGTCCTCAACATTTTTTCCGCTTTGGTAAGGCATTAGCATGTCTTTCAATGCCGCTTGCGAATTTCCGTTATCTTTCTGGTCTTTAATAAGCAGCTTAGCTTTTACCGTGTATTTGGGCTGATTGTATTGCAGGTACAGATATGCCGCTGTAATAGAGAGTGCCAGGCAAAGCAGAAATAATGGCCAGTGGTAAAGATATTTCGCAACTGCGTCTTTTAAACTCCACGAATCATTTTCATCATGGCGGCCACTTACAGGTGAGAGTAAAATTTTTTCAGTTTTCATAGGGGGTAAGATAGATTACGTGTTACGTTAGTTACGAGTTATTACGATAACTGCGATAGATAACGCTGAAAGCAAAAGACTTAATGTACGGTAACTGTTGTCAACACTTGCGTATTTGTTTTTTCCAGGTTGCACGTATATAACGTCATTGCTTTTTAAATAGTAATATGGTGAATTAAATAAGTTTTTGGATGTCAGGTCCACGGGAATAAACTCACGTGTACCATTAGTTTCACGTATGAGCGTAATGTTATTGCGCAGCGCTGTTATATTCAGGTCTCCGGCCATACTTACTGCTTCAGGAATTGTAAGTCGCTCATTTTGTACCTGGTAAACACCTGGTCTGGCAACATCTCCCATTACGGATACCTTAAAGTTTATAAGTCGGATGTTCACTACCGGCTCCTTTAAGTATTTCAAAAGTTCTTTGCGGAGATTGTCTCTCACTTGTGAGGTTGTTAAACCAGATACCTTAAAGTTGCCCACCAATGGTAATTGAATTTCGCCTTTACGATCAACCAGATATCCAATTACAGGATTGTTCGGGTTGTTCTGATTTGTTCCGGTTACGGTGTTAAGATTGTAATTAAAGATAGCAGAAGCTTCGGGGTTTAAACTGCTAACATTGATCCCCAAAATATCTTCAGGCTGAATAGTAAGCGGCGTGAAGTTGTTGATAGCTTCCTTGCTGGATTTGTTCTGCAAATCCTGGAAGTAGGCTGTTTTTCTGTACGAGCCACAAGAAGCCAGGATCGTTAATAAAACAATGATGTTTAATAGAAGTACGTTTCTTTTCATTTTCCAATTTGTTTTTCAGGTACTAGCTTAGAATTGCAGGGGTAAGGACTGCATTTTCCAAGTTTTTCAAAGTAAATAGCGGCCTAAGGCCTTTTTTTAAGTGTTTTTTTAAAAATTCATTTTAATATTATTTTTTTGATGTTATTAATACTAAAACGAACTCTTGGATATATAATTCCTAATTGAAGGAATTGTTTTATGAAAAAATAAAAAACCAAAGATACCGATTTCTCAGCTAGCCGGATTTTTATTTTTCAAATTTTTGATGATGAATTAATGTTCAAACAGCTTTAATTGTTTTGGCGATCTGGTGACTTTTTCTACACTTTTTTTGCACATTCTATTTTTCCACTATGGCAAGTGCTTCTTTTAAAGCCTTTTATTAGGTTTTTCGAAATATTGAAATTTTTGGCACGGTCTTATTTTTTCTGCCGCCACATCTTATTGCCTTGATTCTTCCATTAAGAATTTTGTAACATCCACGGAATCAACTCCGTAAAGAATGCCAAGTGTGAATGAGTTTATTTTATGAAAATGTTTTATCGGGGGCTTCTTGTCTTTACCGCCCTGAGCTTCTTTGCTTGTAAGAAAGACAGTCTTAATTCTATTGATGAGCAAGAGTTTCAAATTACAGAAAAAGTAGGGGTTGTTTCTGTTAACGGTATTTCATTAGATGGGGATGGATTAACCGATTCGAGATCGCAACTTCAAAGTCTTGTAAATGCTGCAGCGTTAAAAAATGAGGTGCTTGTACTTCCTCAGGGAAAGTTCCGCATTTCTGATGAGATTATCCTGCCTTCAAATACTTCTATAGAGGGTTCAGGTGATGGAACCGAAATTGTGTTGACCAACGGTTCAACTTCTAACAGGAATGTTTTTAGAATTCCTACCAGAACTACGAATGTTAGGATCAAGAATATCCGTTTGAATGCGAATCAGGATCAGAATACGGGGTCTAAACTGGCTGCCCTGTACGTTACAGATAATACCAGTGGAATTTATGCCGAAAACGTAACCTTTGTAGGAAGCCGTGACGGAGGTTCTGCCGAAGTTAAGGGTATGAATGACTATCCTGTTGTTGGTATTTCTTTCATCAATTGTTGGTTTGCACAAGGTGGTCGTTCTGATCTTGAAATACGTGGTGCAAAAGACGTGGTAATAAAAGGTAATTATTTTGAGAAATGGGCGGGACAAGGTGCATTATCACCAGCAATTGCTTTAACAAGTCAAAATAACAGCAATGTTAGTATCTCTGGCAATACTTTCATTAATAGCATAGGAAGCTTGGGAGCTATTCAGTCTGCTGCTGCAGTGGTTACAGGAGCAAAGATCGAGGGTAATATTTTCAATGACGCTAAAAATATTGGGGGAAATGGCGTTCTTGGATTTTTCAATTCATCATCTGTTATAAACAATAGTTTTGGTGGTAGCTTAAATATCAAAAACGGAGGTATCACCTTAACGGGAACAGATAACGTAACTACACCTAACAATTTTTCTGCAACTATTTATCCGTATACAGAGAAGTTAAGTGCGGGCACTTCTTCTGGAGGTACTACAACGGCTCCAACAACCACAACTCCGGTAGTTCCTGCTCCTGCAGAGCCTGCTGCTGCAGAGGTAACTTCAGGTACTGGGATGGCTGTACCAAATGCAGTAGGTTTGACTGGAGATGGATCTACGAATAACCGGACTGCTCTGCAAAACCTGGTTAACTCTTTTGCTTCAAAAGGTCAAACCCTGGTATTGCCTGCGGGAAAATTCCTTATCTCTGACGAGATCATCATTCCTTCCAATGCATCAATAGAAGGCCAGGGAGAAAGTACTGAAATCTTTTTAAGTAATGGTTCTGCTTCCGGAAGAAGGGTTTTCAGGGTTCCTACACAGAAAAGCAACATCAAGATCAAGAATATTAAGTTAAATGCAAACTTCGCGGGTAATACCGGTGCTCAGCTAGTTGCAATGTATGTAACTGATAATGTAAATACAGTATATTTTGAGAATGTTACTTTCTCTGGAAGTCGCGATGCAGGTACTTTAACGGTTAAAGGTTTAAATGCTTATCAGGTTACTAACTTAAGTATCATCAACTGTAAGTTTACAGATGCGGGACGTAGCTTAGTAGAACTTAGGGGTACAAAAGATGTTACCGCAACAGGGAATCAGTTCACTCGCTGGGGATTACAAAATACTTCATCTCCTGCGTTTCAATTACAGAGCCAGGATAACATCAATGTTACTATTTCGGGTAATACCTTCACTAATACAAATGCCATTCAGTTTGCTATAGAGTGTGCAGCCGCATATGTTAGAAATGCAACTATTGCCAACAACACTTTCAATGACCCTAATAATTTGGGAGGAAATGGTATTTCCGGTTATTTCAGAAATACTACGATCACTAAGAATGTAATGAACGGTGGTGTGGGTAATCACAGAAGTGGTTTAGAGATCTTTGGACCTTACAATACTCTTAGTTATAATACGATCGCGGCCGGAAGTATTGCAATTTCGGGAGGTATTGGCGAGGATGCTACCATGGTTACGATTGCTAATAATACCGTAAAGACTAAAGGTGCCAATACCGGAGGAATTCAGTTAGGTGGAGGAAGTTATAACCTGAATAACGTTAAAATAGCCAATAATATCGTTGATACCAGACTGTCTTCAGGAAATTCGTCTGCAATTGTATTGGGTACTTATAATGCTACACGTGTAGTATCAGACATTACAGTATCTGGCAATACTGTATACACGAATGCTCATTGTGTACGCGCTCAGGCTTTAGCAGGCAGTAAGAATATCTATATTAATAACAATGACTGGAAGGTTGGGTATACCTGGTTAGGTATGATCACTAATACATTTTCAAATGTTGTTGTTAGTGGAAACGTGAATGAGCTGGCAAATACTTTAGTTAGCTATAGTGTTTCTATGACACCTATTGCAGTGAATTAATTCGATAGACAATTAAAAAACTAAAAGCCGTACAGTATTCCTGTGCGGCTTTGTTTTTGCGAAAGATTTTATGGAAGCCCGGGTTGATTTTGGGCGGTTTGCTAATCAAGATGAAACTAAGCCTATCATTGGAAAGGCTTAGTTAACACCATGAACAATTTAAATAGCAAACCTTAAGAAAGCAGCAAGAGGACTTTGTGTAGGCATTTTCTCCCTGTCGAGTAAATGGACCTCTCCTCCGTTAATTATTGTTTTGAAGATCGCCTTATTGATCAGGCATTCATCATTTTCCTGTTTTTGCTGATGAATTACCAGTTTGTTGTCTTTTTCATCAAAAGTGCCCCAGATATGCTGGCCTTTTTCGACAAACAGATCGGATACTTGTGCATAAAAGGCAGCCGGGATGATATCCTCAGGGGTTGTGAACGAGAGCCTGGTAGTAGTATTATCGTAAAAGTTTTTAAGAGCTTTGTTGCAGTATTCTCTGAAATACGTCGCCATTTTATCTCTTATTTTTAAATAAAGGCTATGACGTTCTTCATGCTGATAGTTTCCCTGTAAGGCTACCTCAGAAATATGCTTATAGTTGGTAATCTGCTTATATAAGCCAATTTCATAATCTACAGCAGCAATTACCAAAGGAACATGTTGGTTGTGCAGCACTTCAGTCCAAAGAGTCTGGTCAACTTCTTTCAGGTATTGAACCAGGTATTCGTCTTCATCTGAAAGTCCTGAACCATGGCCATGGAAGTTAGCTCCAACCACTGCGCGTTCACCTGCAGCTGCACCGGCACGGCGATGAGTCTGCCTTTTTTCTTTCAACTCAAAGGGCACCACATCATCCATTCCATAAGGGAGCCCTTCTACCTCCAGTTTTTTCATTTCGAACTGGTCGGCCTCGTAGAACTTACAGTCCTGCTTACTTAATACGAGGATATAGAAGCGGTGTCTGCGTTCCATTACAGGAAGTAGCTGGTTTAGCAAGAATGAGCTGTTTACCAGGAGCTCTTCCTTTACTGGTAGGGGTAGTTGGTATACTTTAAAATACCCGTCGGCCAGAAACACAGCCAAACCTTCCGATTGAAAGTTCCAGAACTCTTCATTTTTAAGAAGTTCGAAACCCGGTGTAAGAATGGACTCTACCTGTCTGCTGTCGAGCCCTTTTCCAGTTAGCTCTACTTTAGCTTTCTGCAAATTATTTTTAAAAACGATCTGGTCATATCGTTCGTTCACTGCAATTCCGGAACTATGTGTCGGAATGTAAATGCTTATACAATTATCAGCGTGATAATTTCCAAGCGCGGTAAATTCCTCTTTAGTTATTATCTCCATAAATTGAATGTCTAATCTTGTCTGTTCACATCATTATCGTCACCTTTATCCGTATGTCTGTTAATATGACGGACATTTACATTTGCCGCTGGTTCGTCAGGGCCGTCGAGATACTTTTCAGATAACTCATTATCCTTGTCTAAATCGTTAATAGCAAATGCATCTCTTAAACCTGTGCTTTCTTTCGGAGAACCAGTTGGCCTTCCTTTGGCCGGGTGGAACGATCCGTTCTTATCTTTTCCCATAATGTTAGATGTGATTTGTTTAATTATTTTGATTTATCTTCTTCCATATATTTTCGTGCCATTTTTGTAACTGCTTCATTAGGCATTACTGTACTCATGGCAGCCTGGGCTCCGACCATAGCTGTTGCGGCTACGTGGTGTTCGCCTTTTAAAAAGCCTTCGTATCCTTCTTTTGCCACCTTTGCTGCATCGTCTGTATTATGTGCAGCCACGGTATGTTCAGCATCAGCTTTATTGAAAAAGTCGGTGTCGGTAGGTCCTGGTATTAAGGAGGTTATCGTAATGTTTGTGTCTTTTAGTTCGTTGATAAGTGCATCCCCAAAAGAAAGCACAAAGGCTTTACTAGCGGCATAAACAGCTAATAGAGGAGTGGGCTGATAAGCGGCAATAGATGCAAGCTGAAGGATTTTTCCTTCGTTCCTTGCTACCATATCTTTTAAATAAAGCTTTGTAAGATGTACTAAGGAAATAATATTAAGGTGTATGATCTCTTTGTCTTTTTCAAAATCTGTTTCCCAAAATAGGCCGCGCTGTCCTATTCCCGCGTCATTAACCAGATAATTGATCTCTATTCCTAAGTCTTGAGTTTCATTATAGACTTCCTCAGCAGCTCCGTCAACAGAAAGATCTTTGGCAATAACATGCACCTGTAAGCTAGCATATTCATTTTGAATTTCTCTTGCCACCTCATTTAGCCTTGCTTCATTTCGGGCAACTAAAACAAGGTTGTTACCGTCTTTTGCAAAAAGCTTTGTTAACTCATAGCCAATACCATTTGAGGCTCCGGTTATAAGAGCTGTTTTGTTGGTTGATTTCATAGATAGTAATTATTAAAAATTAATTCAGGTAGAAATCTTACTCCATAAGTAGCTTGAATAAGAGCTTGTTAATATTTTTTTAACTCGTGAATGGTGAAAGAGTTTTTTAAAATGTGAGATAGTTGCTGAGCTTTTTTCCGCGAGTAAAAATGATTTTGAATCGTTTAGGAGCGATCTTCAGCGGTTTCAGGAACAATTACAGGTAAGGCATGAGGTAAGATCTCCATCTCAAACTCTTTCAATTTTCCTATTACTTCACCATCAATTTGTAAGGTGGTGCGCTTTGATGTCCGGATCTTTGCTTTTTTACACGTTAATACTTCAGCATATTCAGAAGTGTTCAATTTTCCGGTGAACATCTTCCAGGCAATTGAAAGCAATTTGATTCTAGGGAAGGGTTTTATTATGACGAGTTCGAATTGTCCATCATCAACTTTACCTAAGGGGTTGATCACTGCACCTGTACCATATTTAGAAGCATTGGCGAAAGTAAGTGATATTGCCTTCCTTATAATATCCGGTCCATCATCCAGGGTGATATAGAAACGATATTTTTTAATCAGGAAGATTTCATTGAAAAGGTGCCGGGCATAGGTTGTGATCCCGCGGCGGCTATCATTTTCGAATCGCTTGACTACCCTTGCATTCAATCCAACATCAGCGAGGTGGATGCAGAGCTTTTGATTAATATTAAGGACGTCAATATTCTTTTTTACGCCCTTGCTTATAAGGTTTAATGAGAATTCAACATTAGGGATCCCTAATTCTTTAGCCATTCCATTGGCGGATCCAAGGGGGACGATCAGAAGCGGGATGGGTTGATTTATCAGTAATCTCGACAAAAAATTAACCGTTCCATCACCCCCTGCCGCTGCTATAATATCCGGCTGGTATTCTTTGACTTCGTCTAATATCTCCTTTTCACTTATATCTTTATGCAAACGGTGGATTAAGAATTGAAAACCCTGCTGCCGAGATTTTTCTGAAATTACGGCCTCAAAATTTCCCCCTTCTTTTTTCCCTGATTTCGGATTAATAACAAAGAGTACCTTCACTGATGTATGATTACAGCTGTTCCTTCACCTCCAGAAGGAACTGTTTCAGGCGTTCCAACGAATCAATAATCTTTTGGTTTTCTTTTACTTCAGATTTATTGTTTTTTAGATAGTCTTTCGCTCCCTGAAGGGTGAAGCCCCTGTCTTTTACGAGGTTAAAAATAATTTTGAGGTTCTCTACGTCTTCGGGTGAAAAAAGCCGGTTGCCTTTTTTGTTTTTCTTAGGTTGGATGATATCGAACTCGCGTTCGTAAAAACGTATCTGTGAAGCGTTTACATTAAACATTTCAGTTACTTCACCCATGGTGTAGTAGAGCTTGTTGATTTCACGTTCTTTATACGGCATATGCAAAGATAAACAGTTTTAGTTTAATCAGATTAGTTGAACCCCGGCTTCTGTATTTTAACTTTGAGTGCGGGTATGTTTTCTAAAGTTTGCTAGCTTTACCCAAGCTCAGTTCTGTCATAAAATGAATCGTATTGACCGTATATCTGCTATCCTTATCCAACTTCAAACCCGCAGGGTAGTGAAGGCTCAGGATATTGCAGAGCGCTTCGGCATTAGTCTTCGTACTGTTTACCGGGATATAAAAACGCTTGAAGAGGCTGGTATTCCTATAATTGGGGAAGCTGGTGTAGGATATTCTCTAGTAGAGGGATTCAGACTTCCGCCTGTTATGTTTACACGGGAAGAGGCGACTGCTTTTCTTACGGCGGAAAAACTGGTAGAGCAACTAACAGATTCTTCTTTGAAAGCAGATTTCACTTCTGCGATGTATAAGATTAAAGCGGTATTAAAATCCACCGAGAAGGATTTCCTTGAAGAGATCGATTCGAGCATCACTGTGTTGAAGTCACGTCGTAAAAGCGAAAGTACACTAGAACTAAACTTATTGCAAAATACATTGAAGAGTATTTCGGGGAAGAAGGCCTTACACATCAACTATTTTACTTTCTATCGCCAGGAAGCATCTGAACGGATCGTGGAGCCGGTAGGTGTATTTTTTCTCGACAATTACTGGCATTTAATCGCCTGGTGCCGGATGCGGCAGGACTACCGGGATTTTCGGTTAGACAGGATTTCAAACATCAGCCTTACTGAATCTTCTTTTGAAAAAGAGCATCTCTCGCTGCAGGAGTATTTAGACTATAAACCGAGGGAACACAATGTAAAAGAAGTAGTGCTACTGGTCAGCAAGAAAATTCATCATTATCTGGAAGGGCAGAAATACTATAATGGACTGATCTCGGAAAGGACCGTTGGAGATAAAGTAGAAATGCATTTTCTTACCGCCTATCTTACAGGTTTTGCACGCTGGTACTTAATGTTTGCTGACCGGGCAGAGATTGTTTTACCAGTAGAATTAAAGGAAGAAGTAAGAAGTATAGCAAGCGGAGTTTTAACAAGTTTGTGACATGAAGGGTAGTGTACAATTTTGTAAGATTAAATAATGGGAATATTTATACATTAGGGATGACACAATCAATTCACATGAGAAAGGTTTACATATTTTTATTTATTGGAGCCAGCTTCCTTCTCCAGCTTTGTACCACGAAGAAGAAAGCCCAGAATGCTACAGTTGCTACTAAAGTTACTTACGTTACAGATATTCAACCTTTAGTGGTTAAACACTGTTCCCCCTGTCATATTCCTCCTCAGGGTAAAAAGGAACCTTTGAACACCTATGCTGCAATGAAAGCGGAGATTGATAATGTTATCGAAAGCATTAAGAAGAACCCGGGAGAACATGGATTTATGCCGGCAAGAAGAGCTAAATTATCTGACTCTACTATTCTCGTGTTCGAGAACTGGAAAAAGGGGGGATTACTGGAGCAGTAATAACGAATAAAGCAAAAAACGCTGTTTGGTTATGCCAGGCAGCTTTTTTTGTTCTTCCTCAAACTTTTCAATGAAATTATTTCTCATTTTTTTCACAAACAGCCTGATTATCTTTAAGTTCAGTTCGTTATGATCAGTAAATTGTCTAAATTTAGATATCCTTTATCATCTACTGACATCTTGAGCCCTATTGAATGATCGTCGAAAATTCGTCTACCAGTTACTATCAAATTTTAAACAGTTTACAGGAGGTAGTTTGGGTGTGCAGCCCAGATTTTTCATGTGTGTTTTTCAATCGCATGGCTCTGGAATATTTTGGCGAGGAGGGACAGAAAAACCCTACCCATCAATTTTTTCATCCTGATGATTATTCAGACTTAAAACTTGCTTTCAGTGTTAGTTTTGATAGCGTTGAACCCTTTGCCGCACGGATAAGATTACGTCGAAAAGATGGAAATTATTTTTGGCACTATCTGCGTATGAATCCTGTTGAGCAAAGGGGGGACCTGTGGTTAAATATGGCTCTGAATATCGAAGCTCGTGTTGCCCAGGAGAAGGAGCTTGAGAGGAGCAGAGAAACACTCGAATCGGTACTCGAGAACTCCCCTGAAATTATCCTGATTAATAACTACGAAACCAACGAATACGTTTACACCAACAAAGGCCTGGATAAGATCCTGGGGTTTTCCGCCGAATTTATCAATTCATTGGGTGAACGTTTCTTTGAGGAATATATACATCCCGAAGATATTCCGAAAGTGAAAAACTGGCTGGAAAGAGCAGCTGTGCAGGCTACCGACAGGAAATTATTGCACCGGATCAAGGATATTAATGGCGAATGGCATTGGGTGACAATGAAGTCGGTGGTATTCAAGAGAACGGAAACCGGGCATGTACAGGAATTGCTTAGTTATTTGTCTGATGTTACTTTCCTGAAAGAGACAGAAGAGAAACTACAGGAAAGCCTGAATTTTGTGGAGCAGATCACCAGCACTTCTCCCGATTTAATTTTAGTATATGATGAGGTAGGCGAGAAAGTGGTCTATGCTAATCAGGTTTATTGTTTCTTAGGCTACCTCATAGACACGCTTAAAAGTAAGGAGGATTCTGTGATCTGTAAGATAATTTATCCTGAGGACCAGAAAGTGTACCTTGAGTTTCGTGAAAAATGTAGGTTGGGACAAAGTAAAGGGCTGCTGGAGGTGGAATACAGAATTTTCAATGTTCAGGGGGAGCTTTGCTGGATAAGAGAGCGAGGCAGGGTGTTCAGTATAGATGATCAGGGCGGGGTTAGTCAAACTATCTCAATCATACAGGATATCACCGAGAGCAAAAAAGCAGAAGAAAGACACCGGGAGAATACATTCCTAAACAAACTATTAGAGAAGAAAGACGAGTTTATGAGCGTTGCAAGTCACGAACTTAAAACGCCCATTACTACTATGAAAGCTGTTATTCAAATTGTAAAGCGGCTTATTGAGAAGCATACTGACGAGAAAACCCTATTAATCTTTATAGGAAAAGCAAATCAACAGGTGAATAAACTTACCTCACTTATTTCAGATCTGCTTGATAATGCTAAAATTCAGGCAGGAAAGATGCTTTTAAGCTATTCAAGCTTTTCTGTAAAGGAATTACTTGAGGATTGTGCTTCTCATATGACGGACCATCATGAAATCAAGGTGTTTAACAGCGTAGTGGGAGAGATAGAAGGGGACAGGATTAGAATAGAGCAGGTCTTGATCAATTTTTTAAGCAATGCCATCAAATACTCTCCGGAAGGTAAAGAGATCATTGTAAGGGCCGGGGAAGAAGGCGGATCTGTAAAAATCTCTGTTACCGATTTTGGTATAGGGATACCAGAAGAAAAGATTCCTCATGTTTTTGACCGGTTCTACCGTGTGGATAATAAGTCACAGGAGTTTTCGGGCCTGGGGTTGGGACTATATATAGCAGCGGAAATTATCAAACAGCACGGTGGAGAATATGGTCTGACATCAGCCATTGGTAATGGTTCTACGTTTTGGTTTACCATCCCGGTGCGTCGGCATAAAGAAGTTCAGATGTAATCTACTACCTTTGCTGATATGTATCTTTTTAATGTTCGGGTTTATGGTTTGCTGTTCAATGAAGAAGGGAACGTGTTGATCAGTGACGAGGAAGAATATGGTGTACGTTTCAGTAAGTTTCCTGGTGGTGGACTGGAATATGGCGAGGGCTTAATAGAAGGACTGAAAAGAGAATTTGTGGAAGAGTGCGAAGCTGAAGTGGAGGTAGTTGAACATTTTTATACGACAGACTTCTTCTGTAAATCGGCATTCAACGAAAGCCAGATCATTAGCATTTATTACTTAGTGGTGCCCAAGAACCCCCTCCGGCTGCGGTTCAAGGAGGCAGCATTTGACTTCGATACTTATGGAGATATAAAACAATCTTTCCGCTGGAAATCTATATCTGAACTATCTCCGGATGATGTTACTTTTCCTACCGACCAGCGGGTGGTGGAGTTGCTAAAGGAAAAATGGCATAAAATTGAGAATTAAGTTGCGAAAGCCGCAAGGATTTCGTTATAATAGTATCAATACATGTCAACAAAACATACACCTGCATCAACCTCGCTTGTAGTTTTGGCTTTTGCCATTGTCTATATCGTTTGGGGTTCTACCTATTTTTTTATTCAAAAAGCCATTCACGGTTTTCCTCCGTTCATGCTTGGTGCTTTGCGTTTCGCTGCTGCAGCATTCATCATGTTATTGTGGTGTTTGTACAAAAGAGAGAAGGTATTTAAGTGGAATCAGGTGAAGCACGCACTGGTAAGCGGATTACTGTTACTGTTTGTTGGTAACGGTGCCGTAATCTGGGTGGAGCAATTTTTGCCGAGCGCACTTGTGGCTATTTTGGTTTCCTCTGCGCCGATCTGGTTTGTTGTGCTGGATAAGCCCATGTGGAAGAATAATTTAAACAGCAAAGCAACCATTCTGGGTTTATTTGTCGGATTTATCGGCGTGATCATATTGTTTTATAAGAATATGATCAGTGCTTTTTCAAATAAGGATAGTATGCTTGAGATGGGTGGAATGGCTTTACTGGTGGTTGGGGCAATGGCCTGGGCAGGAGGTTCGCTCTATTCCAAATACTATTCCACAGGAACTGCCATTGTAAACTCTGCCTGGCAAATGTTTATAGCAAGTATAGCCTTTACTTTCTGCAGTATGATACAGAATGAGGGTTCTGGCTTCAATTGGGGTACAGTTCCTGTTGATGCCTGGCTATCGATAGCCTATCTTATTGTTTTTGGTTCTATTGCGGGTTTCAGTGCCTACGTTTGGCTCTTAGAAGTACGGCCAGCTACTCAGGTAAGTACCTATGCTTATGTTAATCCGGTGGTTGCTGTGTTGCTGGGTGTGTTTTTTGCAGATGAAACAATCACTTTTTTACAGGTATTGGGACTAGGAGTTATCCTGGCCAGTGTGCTGATGATAAACCTGGCTAAGTATCGAAAACAGGCGGTCGCGCCTTAAGTTCCGCTATATTCTTTTTTATTTATGCTCTCTGAAAAGTCGTCTATATATACCTTACAATTTGCTCTTCTTTGCTTAAGTTCTTTGCTATTCTCTGCGAGTTTCAATATGTTAATTCCCGAATTGCCGGCTTATCTAAGCAGTTTGGGTGGAGCAGAGCATAAAGGGTTAATTATTGCACTTTTTACCATCACTGCCGGTATCTCAAGACCTTTCAGTGGTAAGCTGACCGATACTATAGGCAGGGTTCCGGTAATGGCTGTAGGTTCTATCGTTTGTTTTGTATGCGGTTTTCTTTATCCTGTTCTCAGTTCTGTTGCTGGTTTTCTTTTTTTAAGATTATTACACGGCTTTTCGACCGGTTTCAAACCTACGGCCACTGCTGCCTATGTAGCAGACCTGGTTCCGGTTGACAGAAGGGGAGAGGCCCTGGGAATACATGGTTTGTGTTTTTCTACCGGGATGGCCCTGGGGCCGGCTATTGGAAGTGCGATAACGCTCTACTATTCCATCAATATACTTTTCTATTGCTCTTCTGCCTTCGCCTTGCTATCAATATTGATCATTATGAACATGAAGGAAACGGTGAATGAGAAGCAAGCGTTCAAGTTCGGACTGCTAAAGATGCAGCGAAATGAGTTGGTGGAATGGAAAGTTTTTCCTGCGGCCTTTGTTACTTTTCTTTCCTATATGAGTTATGGGGCGATGCTGACCGTAGTACCAGACTGGAGTGAGCACCTGGGGATTGCGAACAAGGGTTTGTTCTTTATGACCTTTACTATTTCCTCTGTTCTTATACGCTTCGTTTCTGGAAAGGCATCGGATAAGTACGGTCGTGTTCGGGTTCTCAAAATTGCTTCAGTGGTTCTTATTGCCTCTCTCGTGATGATTGGAAAGGCTGAATCAATGTCTGCATTGCTGATTGCATCAACTATTTATGGCATTGCTACAGGTATCCTTTCGCCCGCTTACAATGCCTGGACCATTGATTTAAGTCACCCAGAGCGGAGAGGGATGGCAGTTGCGACAATGTACATAGCGCTTGAAGCGGGAATCGGCCTGGGAGCTTTCCTTGCTGGATGGTTTTATCAGGATCTTCCCGGACGTATTCCTATGGTTTTTTATGCTTCTGCCGGCTTTGTTGTGTTAAGCTTGATTTATCTGCTGTTTTATAAAAAAGAGGCTGAGTTGTAGGGGCGGTCGTGGAGCAAGTTCAGGATGAAGGAGGGGTTTAGAATGCAATAAAAAACCGGCGAAGGTTTTATCCCTCTACCGGTCTTTGTTAAATATCGATTTAGATAAAATTACTAAAAATGTTTAAAAGCAAGATAGCATTACAATGCTTCTGATACAACTTCCTGAACTTCAGGCACCATTCTTTTTAAAAGGTTCTCTATACCAGCTTTTAACGTAAATGTAGAGGAAGGGCATCCACTGCAAGATCCTCTTAATTCTACCGTTACCACTCCGTTTTCAAATGATTTATAAGAGATTGCGCCTCCGTCTTGTTCTACTGCCGGACGTACGTAATCATGCAGGATCTGCTGGATCTTTATCTCTTGTTCTGTGCCTTCAAAAGCCGGTGCTTCTTCCTGAGGGTTTTCCTGAACCTTAAGTTCTGATTCTACGGCACCTTTCACAAATTCTTTAAGGATCTGCTCGATGTCGGCCCAATCAGCCTCCTCTGTCTTGGTAATTGTAACGAAATTGCTCGCGAAGAATACACCGTTAACGAAATTGAATTTATAAAGTTCCTTTGCAAACGGCGATGTTTCAGCGCTTTCTTTGGTAGCGAAATCCACACTTCCGTTAATAAGAAGTTTGTTTACCAAAAACTTCCTGGTAGCTGGATTAGGCGTAGATTCTGTATATACATTAATGTTGATAGCCATAGTTCCTTTTTCTTGACACAACAAAATTACCAGTTAAGAGGTTTGGAATTGCCGGATAAGTAAGTTTTGACAGGTTTGTGATAATAGCAGCCATTGCACAATCCGAAGGTGAAAGTTATAGGCCATATAAACGAAAACGTTCAGAGTTATTTTCTCTGAACGTTCTTATAATTAATACTCTAAAGCCTCCTTCAGGATCCTTGCTGTTTTATGATTAAATTCCTGTATAGGACTGGGGACTTATTTTTCTGATCTCTTCTTTTACCGCTTCGTTAACGTTTAGAGTTTGGACAAATTCTGCAATGGTTTGTGCATTTACTTTAGTATTTGTGCGGGTAAGTTCCTTTAATGCTTCATAAGGATTCGGATAAGCTTCTCTTCTCAAGATCGTTTGAATTGCCTCAGCTACAACTGCCCAGTTATCTTCAAGGTCTTGCTGGATTGCGCTTTCATTAAGAAGCAGCTTATTCAAACCTCTGATCGTTGATTTAATTGCGATAAGGGTATGTGCAACAGGAACTCCAATATTCCTAAGAACGGTGGAGTCTGTTAAGTCACGTTGCAATCTTGATATAGGGAGCTTAGCTGCAAGATGCTCAAATAAAGCATTTGCAATACCTAAATTTCCTTCAGAGTTTTCAAAATCGATAGGATTCACTTTATGCGGCATAGCGGAAGAACCTACTTCTCCGGCTTTGATCTTTTGCTTAAAGTAGTTCATCGAAATATAGGTCCACATATCCCTGTCAAGGTCCATAATTATATTATTGATCCTTTTAAGAGCATCACAATGAGCAGCAAAGTTGTCGTAATGTTCTATCTGGGTGGTATATTGAGAACGGGATAAGCCAAGTCGGTTATTTACAAAGTCGTTACCAAAGCTTCTCCAGTCTATTTGAGGGTAAGCAATGAAATGAGCATTGAAATTACCTGTCGCACCGCCGAATTTTGCTGAGTAGGGAACCTGCAGTAATTGCTCCAACTGTTTTTCCAGGCGTTCTACAAATACCATTATCTCTTTCCCAAGACGGGTAGGAGATGCCGGCTGACCGTGGGTATGAGCTAAAAGAGGTATATTCTTCCAGTCTTCGGCTAATTTTTTGAGATGATCTACCAGTTCAGTAATTGCCGGGAGGTAAGATCTCTCAATGGCAAGTTTAAATGAATGAGGGATAGATGTATTGTTAATATCCTGAGAGGTTAAACCAAAGTGAATGAATTCCTTGTGTTCTGCAAGTCCGAGTGTATCGAATTGTTCTTTTATAAAATACTCTACTGCCTTAACATCGTGATTGGTAACGCTCTCGATCTCTTTAATCCTTTGTGCGTCTTCCTCTTTAAAGTTCCGGTAGATATCTCTTAAAGCTTCAAATTTTCCTGATGGAAATTCCTTTAACTGAGGGAGAGGCAATTCAACAAGTGCAATGAAGTATTCAATCTCTACATAAACCCTGAACTCAATTAAAGCAGCTTCAGAAAAATAGGAAGACAAATCCTGTGTAGTTTTTCTATAACGACCATCAACAGGCGAAATAGCATATAAAGGCGACAAATTCATACAAAAAATTAATTGGCAAAGTTACATTTTTCAGGCAGAAGGCGTACTAATTAAAATATGCCATTCTATATCTGGTGATTTTCTTGGCTGTAAAATGATTTACTGAAAGTGTGAAGTTTTTTGCGTGGAAACTTTGGATAAGAAAAAAGTTTCCATAGTTTTGGGAAGTGATTGGGAAACCGGAAGTATGGATCTTAAACAAAGAATTTTAAGCGAGGCAGAAGGCTTGTTCTGTCAGTACGGAATAAAGCGGATAACCATGGATGATATAGCAAAGCATCTGGGGATGTCCAAAAAAACAATTTATCAGCATTTCAGAGATAAGGATGAATTGGTGCATGTTCTTATTACCGAGATGCTTAACAGGCAAACCTGTACCATGGATGTTAGTTGTGAACAGGCGCCTGACGCTGTGAAAGAGATCCTAATGGTTGTAACACATTTGCAGGAGTTGTTGTCTAAGATCAACCCAATGATCTTTTATGACATGCAGAAGTATCATCCAGAAACCTGGAAAGTTTTTACAACACACCGTAATGAGTACATGCAAACCTGCATCACCAAGAACATTGAAAGGGGAATCAAAGAGGGTTTATTCAGGAAGGAAATTAACGCTGAGATAATTTCAATTATGAGAATGGATCAGGTGGATGCAGTTTTTAATCAGGTGTCTTTTGCCCCTGGAAAGTTCAACCTTTCGGAAGTAATGACAGAGATCACTGAACATTTTTTATACGGATTATGCACGCTGGAAGGTCATAAACAAGTGGAACAATACAAACAATTACATAGCGAACAATTATAGGATTATGAGAAATACCCTACTTATCACCCTCATCTTTCTGAGCAGTATTGCGATACGTGCGCAGGAAAACCCGCAGGGTAGAACGTTTAATTTTAATTTGCAGGAGTGTCTGCAATATGCTTATGAGAATCAGGATTCGATTAAGAACGCCAAGCTTGATATAGAAAGCGCCAAATACAAGGTAAAGGAAACTTTTGGAATTGGTTTGCCCCAGGTGAGTGGAAGTGCGCAGTTTCAGGACTATTTGAAGATACCTACTACGCTTATACCAGCCGAATTTTTCGGTGGGGATCCGGGTACATTCGCGCCAGTTCAGTTTGGTGTGAAATACCAGAGCAATGCAGGACTATCTGCAACCCAATTACTTTTTAATGGTAGTTATTTAGTTGGCTTAAAGGCCTCTAAGACATATAAGGAACTTAGTGAGAGAAATCTAACCAGGACAAAGATTGCTACTACAGTTGCTGTAACTAAAGCGTACTATCAGGTTCTGGTTAGCGGAGAACAAATAAGACTACTTGATGCAAATCTTGCGCAATTAGGTCAACAATTGAAGGAAACTACAGAGCTAAATAAGCAGGGATTCGTGGAAAGAATAGATCTAGACCGGTTAACTGTGAACTATAATAACTTACAAACAAGACGGGAAAATACAGTTCGTTTAGTAGAACTATCAACTCAATTGTTAAAGTTCCAGATAGGAATGCCAATAACCGACAAGCTTGAAGTTAAAGATAAGATTAATAATATAAGTCTAAATCTTGATGAGTCGCAAGCGGTAGATACTGCAGCATATAGAAATAGAATTGAATTTAATTTATTACAAACTCAAAGGAAGCTTAATGAGCTAAATGTTGAAAGATTAAAATCCGAATATTTACCTTCTCTTGCTGCTTTCGGTACTACCTCCTATAGTTTCCAGTCTGATAAATTCAGGGATCTATACGACAGAAAATTCCCAACAACCTTTGTTGGCTTGCAATTAAATGTTCCGGTTTTTGCGGGCTTTCAAAGAAAATATCAAATTAAGCAGGCGCAGATAGAGGTAAAAAAGAGTGAGAATGTCTTGAACCTAGTGAAGAACGGTTTTCTTCTGCAGCAAGAAAGTTCTCTGATTACGTTCCGAAACAGCATTAAGTCGCTAAACAATCAGAAAGCAAACATGGATTTAGCTCGAGAGGTGCTTCGGGTTTCGAAAATTAAATATCAGGAAGGAGTAGGATCTAGTATTGAAGTAACCCAAGCTCAAACAGAGTTGGAAACAGCTGAAAACAATTATATCCAGTCATTATTTGACGCTTTAGTAAGTAAAGTTGATCTTGATAACGCTTACGGACGAATTCAATAACCATTACAATTAATAGAAACATGAAAAGATTTACATATTTAATAGCAATAGCAATTATCGCAGCTTGCGGAAAATCGAAAGATCCGAAGACGCAATTAGCCGAACTTAAGAAAGAACGCGCTTCTCTTGATAGCAAAATAGCAAGCCTGGAAAAAGAAGTTGGAGGGGATAAAAAAGCACTACAGGTTACGGAAGTTTCGGTTGTAGAAGTTCAACCGGTGATCTTTAAAAGCTTTGTTGAAGTTCAGGGAAAGGTCGATGCTCAGGAAAATGTTCAGGTGAGCGCAGAGGCTCCAGGAGTGATCACAGCTATTTATGTTCGCCCTGGTCAGCAAGTGAGCAGAGGGCAAGCACTTGTTCAACTGGATGATAAAGTTGTTCGTCAGAATATTTCGCAGTTACAAACTCAATTAGAGCTTCAAACAAGCTTATTTAACCGTCAGAAGAAGCTTTGGGAGCAAAAGATCGGAACAGAAGTTCAGTATATCACTGCGAAAACTCAAAAAGAAGCAGTTGAAAAACAAATCGCAGTATTGCGCTCTCAATTAGCTATGTACCGTGTAAAATCGCCGATCTCGGGTACAGTTGATCAGATGGATTGGAAACTAGGTCAGGCTTTGAACCCTGGTTTGCCTGGACTAACTGTTGTTAATGCTAACAACCTGAAAGTGAAGGCAGAAGTAGCTGAATCCTATGCTGGAAGAGTAAATACAGGGGATGAAGTAATGGTGATCCTTCCTGACGCTCAGGACAGCTTAAGTACGAAAGTAACATTTGCTTCCAGAGTGATTGATCCTGCTTCAAGAAGTTTTGAAGTGAACGTTAAACTTCCAGCAAAAGGAAAATACAGACCTAATATGTTAGCTGTGTTAAAAATTGTCGACTTCAGATCCAACGGAGCCTTAACTGTACCTGTGAATGCTGTACAGAAATCAGAAAGTGGTGAGTTCGTTTATGTGGCTGAAGGAGGAAAGGCAAAAAGAGTGATCATCACAACGGATAAAGTTTCAGAAGGCCAGGCTTTAGTAGCAAGTGGTTTAAAGGCAGGTGATAAGGTTATCACTCTTGGATTCCAGAACCTGAATGAAGGTGATCCGGTTAAAATATAAAGCAGAATTAGTATAAAATTTACTAGCTCATCTCTCAAATCTCTTTTAAGATGAAAGACGTAATTAAAGAATTTAAGCCCTCGAGTTGGGCGATTGATAACAAGATGGCGATCTACGTCATCACTGTTATCATCACCATAATGGGTATAATAGCATATAATAATATGCCGAAGGAGAATTTTCCTGAGGTAATTATTCCCAAAATATTTGTCACTACCGTTTATCCGGGAACATCTCCCGGAAATATGGAAAGCCTGGTGACTAAGCAGATCGAAAAGGAATTAAGAGGTTTGAAAGGATTGAAAAAAATCACCTCAAACTCTTATCAGGATTTCTCTATGATCACTGCTGAGTTCAACGCTAATGTTGAAACGAAAGAAGCAAAACAACTGGTTAAGGATGCTGTAGATAAAGCCAAAGGTGACTTACCTACGGACCTCCCTAATGATCCCACCGTTTCTGACGTTAACCTTGCAGACCTTCCTATTGTATATGTAAACATTTCAGGGGATTATGATTTGAAGACCCTTAAAGAGTACGCTGATGATCTGGAAGACAGAATTGAAGGATTAAAGGAAATCTCGGGAGTAGACATCGTAGGGGCACTTGAACCTGAAATTCAGGTGAATGTAGACATGAATAAAATGGCTGCTGCTCAAGTGTCATTTACCGACATTGAGAACGCGATCAGATATGAGAATATGACGATCTCGGGGGGAACTGTTCCAATGGATGGTGTCAGACGTACATTAAATGTTAAAAAGGACTTTAAATCAGCTGAAGAAATTGGCGATATGGTTATTAAAGGTCCTACCGGAGCCTCTATTTATTTAAAAGATATAGCAGAGGTAAAGGATTCATTTAAGGAGCAGAAGAGTTATGCTAGATTATACGGCAAGAATGTAATTACGCTTAACGTAAAAAAGCGTAGTGGGGAAAACCTGATCGAGGCATCTGACAAGATCAATGCCTTGATCAAGGAAATGAAGGAAACTTCTCTTCCAAAAAATCTTCAGGTAACCTTAACAGGAGATCAGTCTGACCAGACCCGTGTAACTCTGCATGATCTGATCAATACTATTATCATTGGTTTTATCCTGGTAACAGTAATCCTGATGTTCTTTATGGGGGTAACTAATGCCTTATTCGTAGCGCTTTCGGTTCCTTTATCCATGTTTGTGGCATTCCTTACCATGCCAGCCCTTGGTTCTATAGCTGGTTTCAGTTTTACCATGAATATGGTTGTATTGTTCTCTTTCCTATTAGGACTGGGTATTGTGGTCGATGATGCCATCGTGGTAATTGAGAACACGCACCGTATCTTTGATAACGGAAAAGTGCCCATTGTGAAAGCTGCTAAGATGGCTGCGGGGGAAGTTTTCCTGCCGGTTCTTTCTGGTACGATGACAACCTTAGCTCCTTTTGTCCCATTACTGTTTTGGCCAGGTATAATAGGAAAGTTCATGTTCTTCCTTCCCACAACGCTGATCATTACATTGCTGGCGTCATTAATAGTAGCTTATATTATTAACCCTGTCTTTGCAGTCGATTTTATGCAGCCACATCACGAAGGGGAGCATAAGAAACCGACCTTTGATAAGACAGTTAAGAAAGTTCTGGTCATCTTCGGTGTCGTAGCTCTTCTAGGCTATCTGATCTCCTTCGGGTTAGGAAACTTTGTAGTATTTCTTGCACTGCTTTACCTTCTGAACCATTTTTATCTGACTGGGTTGGTGAAGCGCTTTCAGGAAAATGCCTGGCCACGTTTCCAGGACAAATATGCAAGGCTGCTCCACTGGGCTGTTGATCGTCCAAGAACTATGATCTTCGGTACTATTGGTTTGTTTATATTCACTATTGTATTGATCGGCGTCTTGCCGCCTAAAGTTGTTTTCTTCCCTGAATCTGATCCAAACTTCGTTTATGTGTACGTACAGTTACCGGTAGGTACTGATCAGGCTTATACCAATGAGGTTGTTAAAAAGGTTGAAGACAGGGTAACTAAGGTAGTTGGTAGAGATAACAAGATCGTTTCTTCCATTATCTCCAATGTAACTGTTGGGGTAACAGATCCGCAGGATGAAGATCAGGGTGAGTACACCAATAAGGGTAAGGTAACTGTTGCCTTTGTCGAATTTGGAAAACGCCACGGCGAAAGTTCAGCGATATATCTCGATAAGATAAGAAATGCGGTTAAAGGTATTCCAGGAGCGCAGATTTCGGTAACGAAAGAGCAATCAGGACCTCCAACAGCAAAACCAATCTCTATAGAGATAACCAGTGATAATCTGGATTCCATCGTAAGAACTGCTGATAGGTTGAAAAAATATCTCGACGCAAAGCAAATTGCAGGTGTTGAGGAATTGAGATCTGACTTCCAGAATAACAAGCCCGAGATCTTATTTGACATTGACCGTGAGAGAGCCAATCGTGAAGGAATTTCTACAGGACAGATTGGTAAAGATCTTCGTACAGCTATATATGGAATGGAGGCTTCTAAGTTCCGTGATGATGATGAAGATTACGAGATCAATGTAAGGGCTCAGGAAGACCAGCGTAATAATTTGCAGTCTATCCGCAATATGAAGGTTACTTACCGCGATATGGCCATGGGCGGAATGATACGTCAGGTACCCATGTCATCTTTTGCTGATATCGACTATGTAAATACTTACGGTGGTATTAAGCGCAAACAGCAGAAGCGAATTATTATTCTTTCATCTAACGTACTAGGTGATTATAATCCAAACGAGGTTGTAGCGGCAGTTCAAACTGAGATAGATCAATTTAAAGCTCCTGATGGGGTAATGATCAAGATGGCAGGAGAGCAGGAAGAGCAAATGGAAACAGCTAACTTCCTGGGAGGAGCTTTAATGACAGCCTTCGGATTAATCCTAATTATCCTTGTACTTCAATTTAACTCGATCAGTAAACCACTTATTATTCTGAGCGAGGTATTATTCAGTGTTATTGGTGTGTTCCTTGGTATAACTATCTTCCGGATGGAAATGTCAATCGTTATGTCTGGAGTAGGTATTATCGCTCTTGCTGGTATTGTTGTTCGTAATGGTATCCTGCTAGTAGAGTTTACCGATCTGATGGTCCAGCAGGGAATGTCTGTGAAAGATGCTGTAATTGAAGCGGGACGTACTCGTATGACTCCTGTATTGCTTACAGCAACTGCAACTATCCTTGGTTTGATTCCATTAGCAGTTGGGTTGAATATGGATTTCGCTAAGCTTTTCAGTGAATTTAATCCACACCTTTACTTCGGAGGAGACAACGTTGCTTTCTGGGGGCCATTATCCTGGACCATGATCTTCGGTTTGGTGTTTGGTACATTCCTTACATTGGTATTGGTTCCATGTATGTACCTGATTGCAGATACTAATTCCAAAAGGGTTAAGAGGTTCTTTGGAAAGAAGCCCGTAGTTGAGTATCATAAAGAAGAATTGATAGTAGAAGAAAAGCATTAAGATTCTTTGTTAAAAGAGATGGGCCTGCAAATTTAGTTTTGCAGGCCCTTCTCTTTTTGCTGAGGTTTAGGAATTATCCTTTATAAATAAAAAAATCTGCTCAGGAAGTCCTGAGCAGATTTTTTTATTTTCCTTTTAATTCGGATTAGTGAGCTGGAGTAGCAGCTGAGTCAGTCGCAACTGAATCAGTAGTAGCAGCAGCAGTATCCACAGCAGCTGAATCAGTAGTTAATGAAGTATCAACAGCAGCAGAATCAACAGCAGTTGAATCACCTTCACCACCTGATTTATTTGAACCACCACAAGCAGCAACTGATAAAGAGATAGCTAAAGCAAGGAATCCGAATTTGAATAAATTTTTCATTTTTTTGAGGTTAAGCTTAACGATTAAACAAATAATATTTAACCTTAATACTATTATCTCAAGAAGGTAACCTGGGTTCTGGTGATTTTTTTAAAAAAGATTTATTGTCCTCGAATAAAGCCTTTCGGAGATCTATTGCATAAAGCTAAGTTCTAACCTTATTTAGATTGTTCTGATGCCTGAAGTTTAACTGCTTGCGGTCCCTACCTTTTCCTAGCTTAATTAATAAGTAGACTAAGCATTATGTATGAAGTATATACGGGTAAAACTAGCGGAATATCGCTATAAGATCGCTATAAAGTCGCTGTAAGGTCGCTATAAGGGTTGAGTGATTTAAAGCCAATGGAAGCGATAGAAAAGGTATTGCTTCTATAGTGATAAATAAAGGTACGATAAATATCTGGACTTAAACTATTTGAGTTTCTACAACGATCGAAATATTTACTTTGATATCAGTAAACTGGTCGAATGTAAAATGAGTGAGAAAGGCATAAAAAAACCGCCAGATATTATCTGGCGGTCTTTATTCCGTTAAATCGGATCTTAGTGAGCAGCTGGAGCAGCAGCTGAATCAGTAGTTGCAGCAGCAGCAGTGTCAGCAGCAGCAGTGTCAGCAGCAGCAGTATCAGTAGCTAATGAAGTATCAACAGCAGCTGAATCAACAGCAGTTGAATCAGAAGCACCTTCTGACTTGTTAGAAGAACAAGCAGCAACTGATAAAGAGATAGCTAAAGCAACGAATCCGAATTTGAATAAATTTTTCATTTTTTTGGGGTCAAGTTTAATGATTAAACAAATAATATTTAACCTTAATACCAGGTCACCAAAAAAGTAACCCAACTTTTAATAAAATAATTATTTTTTTTTTTACTTATCATTGGGTTACAATTAACACAATAGCGTATTAAATAGTGAGCAAAGAGATAAAGAGGTCTGTACCAACGGATAGTGAAGTAATATTGGGTATCCTTAATGGCTCAAAAGACGTCCTCGAAAAAGTTTACAAGGCATATTTTCCGATGATATTGCAGATGATTGTAATGAATAACGGAAATGAAGATGATGCAAAAGACATATTTCAGGAGTCGGTATTAGTTCTTTATGATAAAGTAAAAAGCGGAAACTTTGAACTGAACAGCAAGCTTAAAACGTTTATCTATTCAGTATGCCGGAGATTATGGTTGAAGCGCCTGAGTCAGCTTAGTCGCAATGCCGGAAACGTTAAAGATTTCGAAGACGTTTTGCCGGTTGAACAGGATCTTGAGAAGCATGAAGAAAGGGATAAACAGTTCAAACAAATGGAGAAGGCGCTCGTTCATCTCGGGGAACCGTGCAAAACTATTATAGAAGACTTTTACATTCACAATAAGTCTATGCAGGAGATTTGTGAAAAGTTTGGTTATACGAACGCAGATAATGCAAAGAACCAAAAGTACAAGTGTCTGCAACGTTTGAAGAAGATATTTTTTCAAGCTGATTAACGCTATTAAAAAATGAAAATGACAGAACAAATTGAGGCTTACTTAAGGGGAGAGATGACAGAGAGGGAAAAAGCCGAGTTTGAACAACTAAGAGCAGTAGATCCTTTGTTAGATCAGCAGGTAGTCGCTCATCAAACATTCATTGAGCAGCTGAAAGATTATGGTAATAAGCACAGGCTGATCTCTGATATGAATGCCATTCATGAAACCCTTGATATGCGGGCAATTAAGGAAGAAGTTCTTCCGAAGTCTATGATCGTTCGCAAATTATGGGATAAATATAGAATGAATGCGGCTGTTGCTGCTTCTGTAGCTTTGCTGGCAGTTTTCAGTACCTTATTCTCTACTGGTTATTTTTCTAAGCGTAATGCTCTTGTATCAGGGTATAATGCTCTCCGCAGAGAGATGAGCAAAGAAGTTGATCGCAAGATCCAGCGTTCCAAAAAAGAGCTAATGCAAAATATTAAGGCTCATTCCATGCAGGGCCCTGTTAATCCTGGCGAATATAGCGGAACAGGGTTTGCTTTAACGACCAGTGGTTATATCGTAACCAATAATCATGTGATTGAAGGCGCTGATTCAATTTATATCCAGGATAACAGCGGTAATTCTTTTAAAGCAAGAAAAGTATATGCACAACCTCAGTACGATATTGCTGTTCTTCAGATCATAGATAAAAACTTCTCATCCTTAAAGTCTCTACCATACACCTTTAAGAGATCAACAGCTGATCTGGGAGAGAATGTATTTACTTTAGGGTTTCCTCGTGAAGATTATGTACTCGGTACTGGTTATGTAAGTTCGAGAACCGGGTATAAAGGTGATACTGTTCAATATCAAATTGATATTCCGGTTAATAGCGGTAACAGTGGCAGTCCCTTACTGGATACAAAAGGAAATGTTTTAGGGGTTATCAGTGGTAAAGAAAATAACGTAGACGGAGCTTCTTTCGCTGTAAAATCCAAGTATCTGATAGAGGCATTAGATGAGGCACCTCAGGAGGTGAAAGATGATCTGATCCTAAGTAATAAAAATTCACTTTCGGGCCTAAGTCGTAAAGATCAGATCAAGAAGATCAAGGACTACGTATTCATGGTGAAAGTATATTAATAGAAATACAAGGTGGTTATATATCTGAAAGCCTTTCTGTGATTACAGAAAGGCTTTCTCTTTTTATAAGTTTTTGCTGCTGCGTTCTCTTATTAGTGATCTGTGCCGCTTATCTGTCAAGTTCACCTAAAACAATATCTATTGAACCGATAATGGCAATTAAATCTGCTATTAGAATGCCTCTTGAAATCTCGGAGATAACGTGAAGGTTGTTGAAGCTAGGTCCGCGAGCTTTAACCCTTTTAGGGATCTCAGATTTACCATCAGTAATAAAATAATAACCGAGTTCGCCCCTTGGACTCTCTGCACGTAAGTAGTAGTCCTGCGCTTTGGGAATTATCTTTTTAGGGAGTTTTGCCCTTGGATCAAAATCAGTAGTTCTTTTAAGATCTTTCATCAAGCGTTCAAGGCATTGTTCGATCATCTTTACAGACTCTTCAATTTCATCCACCCTTACCTTGAACCTATCCCAGCAATCGCCAGTGGTACCCATTTCTCCTTTTCCAATTGGTATCTCAAAATCCAATTCAGGATATGCGGAGTATTCGTCAACCCGCCTTAAATCCCATTTCAGACCAGAAGCCCTGAGCATTGGGCCAGAACAGCCATAGTTGATGGCTACATCCAGAGGCAGTATACCAACATTTGCAGTACGGGAAATAAAGATCTGATTCTCTGTCAAGAGTTCATTCAGCTCTTTCATTTTCGGCTTAAAGTAGTCAATAAACTCCTTGCAACGCTCTTCGAACCCCACGGGCAAGTCGTAGTATAAGCCTCCTACCCAGATATAGTTATAAAGCATGCGCGACCCAGAGGCCCACTCTAGCATATTCATTATATGTTCCCTGTCTCTGAAACACCATAAGAAGGGAGTAAACGCTCCGATATCAATACCGTAAGTACCAAGTGCGATCAGGTGAGAACCGATTCGGTTCAGTTCACAAACCAGGACCCTTATATATTCAATACGTTTTGGGATTTCTTTGTCAATTCCCAGCATACGTTCAACCCCCATCACCCAAGCGTGACTATTATTCATGGATGCGAGGTAGTCCATGCGGTCGGCAAAGGGAATGGTCTGTTGATACGTCAGGTTTTCTGCGTGTTTTTCGAAACAACGGTGTAAATAACCAACATGTGGGATAACTTCTTTTACAATTTCTCCGTCTGTAATTAGTTCTAGCCGTAATACCCCATGTGTTGAAGGGTGCTGCGGCCCCATGTTGAGTATCATTTCGGTAGATTCAGCTTCCGAAATGAGCTTCTCGTAATGAGTTTTATATGGAGTATTTGAATTTGCTTCCAATAGATTCCCCCTTTATCAGACTTTAATTCCGTGATAATATTCCTGTGCCTTGTAGTCTTTCCTCAAGGGATAGCCCTCCCAGTCGTCGGGCAAAAGAATACGGCGTAGATCAGGATGGCTTTCAAAATGAATACCAACGAGATCAAACGCCTCCCGCTCATGCCAGTCGGCAGTTCTCCACACCTGATTTACCGAGGGAAAGGAGGGGAGCTCCTCGCGGCTGCGATCATGGTACTTTTTAACTTTCAACGTGAGCTGGGTTTTGTAAGGCAAAGAACTCAAGTGATAAACAACGCCGAACATATTCTCCTCAATTCCATAATCTACCCCTGAAAGGCATGCAAGAAAGTCAAAATAAGTGTTCTCGTTGTCGCGTAGCTCAAGGCAAACTTCGGCAATACGATCATGATGTATAATTAAAGCAGGTTGTAAGCCGGTGAGCTCTTCTCCCACAATCACCTCCTCTCCGAACTTCCTGATCAGAAGTGCTTTTATTTCATTGAAAGACATAGTTATGGTGCTAGTCGTACTATCTTCCAGTTGTTTTTATCGGCTTTTTTATAAACGATCCTGTCGTGTAAACGGGCTTCGCCTCCCTGCCAGAACTCTACTACCTGAGGCTTGAGTATATAACCGCCCCAATGAGAAGGTTTTGGGATCTCTTTGCCCTGGTATTCCTTTTCTAACTTCTGAAGTTTATCCAGTAAAAGCTGTTTGCTTTGTATTTCCTGGCTTTGCTGAGAAACTATAGCGCCGAGTTGGCTTTGTACAGGTCGTACGTGGAAGTATTGCTCAGATTCCTCTTTACTTACCTTTTCCAATACGCCTTCAATTCGAACTTGTCGTTCTAGTTCTCCCCAGAAAAATAAGATGGCTCCATTCGGATTTCTTGAAATTTCTTTACCCTTCCGACTTAAGTAATTGGTGTAAAAAGTAAATCCATTTTTATCAAAGCCTTTCAAAAGCATCACCCTAATAGATGGTTTCCCATCGGGCGTGGAGGTAGCCAATGTCATTGCATTTGGCTCAAAAATTCCTGCATCCATTGCCTCCGCGAACCAGTTGGAAAACTGACTAATAGGATCGGGAGCAACTGATTTTTCAGACAGGGTTGCAGCCTTATATTCCTGCCGCAAATTCTGAATAGTTTCTTTACTTAAAGCCATGGTATTGCAAACTTACACATTGCAAAATTTTTAACACCATATCCGTCTCAAATCATTGTAAAAACATATCTTGGAAAGACATTGTTATCGAGATATGATAAATTCAGTAGCACCACAATCAGGAAGTTTGCTGCTTTCTGAACCTTTTATGTTAGATCCAAATTTTAAAAGGTCTGTAGTTTTAATTGCAGAACACAACGATGATGGTACTGTAGGCTATGTGATGAATCAGAAAAGCGGATATTACCTTCAGGATTTAATACCTGAGCTTCCTAATGCTTCATTTCCTGTTTATGTTGGAGGTCCGGTGGGCAATGATACGCTCCATTTTATTCATCGTTGTAACGATAAGATGCATAGCGGAGCGGAAATAGGGAAGGGAATTTTCTGGGGAGGTAACTTTGAAACTTTAAAACTTCTGATTGCTAATAACGAGGTAGAAGAAGCTGAGGTGAGGTTTTTTTTAGGCTATTCAGGCTGGGATCTGGGGCAGCTTGATAAGGAATTGAAGCAGAATTCGTGGTTGGTTACTAATAACTACGATTCTCAGTTTCTTTTCGATGACGAGCACGATAACCTATGGAAAAATGTGATCCTGGGTTTGGGACCCAAATATGCACATATCGTTAATTTTCCTGAGAATCCACAATGGAACTAGAAAGGAAGGATAGTTTTCTATCCTTCCAGGTCTTTCTTGTTGAACTCAGAAGTTTTATGGAATTCAACGTCAGGAAAATCTCTTATTGCAGTATTAATCGCCCAATCATTGTCGGCAAGGAATACAATATTACCGTCTTTATCATAAGCAATATTTGAAGCCCTTCTATAAACAATCTCTTCTAACTGCTTTTTGTTGGTTGAGGTGATCCAGCTTGAACGTTTATAGTTCAGAGGTCTGAAGGCACATTTAGCTCCATACTCGTGCTCCAACCTGAAGCTAATCACCTCAAACTGGAGTTCTCCTACTGTCCCGATGATCTTTCTATTTCCTGGCTGCTGGATAAACAACTGAGCTACGCCTTCTTCAGTAAGCTGCTGGATACCTTTTTCCAATTGCTTTGTCTTCATTGGATCCCGATTTTCCACTTCTTTAAAGATCTCTGGTGAGAAGCTTGGGATTCCTTTGAACTGAAGTTTTTCACCTTCTGTTAATGTATCACCTATTTTAAAGTTCCCGCTATCGTAGAGACCCACTACATCTCCGGGCCATGCCTGCTCGACAAGGCTTTTTTCATTGGCCATAAAGTCCATCGGATTGGCAAATTTTAACTTTTTGTCCAAGCGGGTATGGTAGTAGAATTTATTACGTTCGAACTTGCCAGAACTGATCCTTAAAAAAGCAATCCTGTCACGGTGATTGGGGTCAAGGTTAGCGTGGATTTTAAAGATAAAGCCAGAGAAATTTTTCTCTGTGGCCACCACAGTTCTTTGTTCAGCATCGCGGCTTGTAGGGCTAGGTGCAATATCAATAAATGTGTCAAGGATCTCTCGAATACCGAAATTATTGATCGCACTACCGAAGAAGATGGGGGCCAGCAAGCCGTCGAGATAAAGACTTTTGTCGAGCGGACCGTAAATGCCTTCTACCAGTTCAAGATCTTCTTTAAGTTTTGCTAAAGCCTTCTCTTGCAGATGCTCTTTCAATACCTCGTCTTCAAGGTCCTTTACCTGTATTACAGGTTCCGTTACCTTACTTTTATCAAGCTCAAACAAATTTAGCTGATTATCGAAAATATTGTAAACGCCCTTGAACGTATAACCCTGGCCAATTGGCCATGATTGAGGACAAACACTGATCTTTAAGGTGCTTTCCAGCTCATCCAGCAAATCAAAGGGGTCTTTACCCTCACGGTCCAATTTATTAATAAAAATAATTACGGGCGTGCTGCGCATACGGCAGACCTCCATTAATTTCTTTGTCTGTTCCTCAACCCCCTTTACACTATCGACCACCAGAATAACGCTATCGACCGCGGATAGAGTACGATAGGTGTCTTCAGCAAAGTCTTTGTGCCCCGGTGTATCAAGAATGTTAATCCGTTTTCCCTTGTACTCGAAACCCATTACGGATGTAGCAACTGAAATACCTCTTTGCTTCTCGATCTCCATAAAGTCGGATGTAGTATTCTGATTTGCCTTGTTCCTTTTAATTGCGCCTGCAGTATTGATAGCACCACCAAACAACAGGAATTTCTCTGTTAAGGTAGTTTTGCCAGCATCGGGGTGACTGATGATCGCAAAGGTTTTTCTTTTTTCTATTTCGGGATGAGTACTCATAATATTTCTTAATACGCCAAAAGCGCAATGGTATTATCAATAAAATTCAAGGCTTTAGAAGAAAAGTATGGAAATTAGGTATGTAAGCGGGCTTTTCTTCATTTTGCTTGCAAAGGTAAGAATAAAGTGGAAATGTAGAGGGCTATAAATGAAGAGTTTTCCAATACCAGATATTGAATCTATGCTGTGCCGTATGAAATGCGGTGGCTATTTCTTGAAATCATAAAAGCCGATCAGCTCATCCCATCGGCCTCCGGGTTTCCGGTAATAGAAGAAGAACTGATAGCTGTTGCCAGTCTGAAAGTAGGACCCTTCAAAGACAGTATGGTCCATTATAGGTTTTGATCCGGCTCGTTCTACCCAAACGTACTGATAATCATACACTCCCTGCTTTAAATACATCTCTCCGTAAAAACGCTCTTTACTGGCGTCGTAGGTCAGCCGGTTCTCCTCTTTAAAGCTATAGTCATTGAACTTTCCGATTACATAGGCCTCTCCGGAGGACGATGGGGCGGGAGACGCAAGTGTAAAGCCAACCCGGGCATAGTCTGCATCGGTACGGTTGTCACGACCATCTGTATTCCGAATAAAGAAGCTTCCGTTTGAATCAAACAGGAAGGCATAGCTAGAATTGCTCAGGTTAGGATCGGGCAAAAGCTGTACTACATTTACCGAATCTCTCGTAATCCGGGCAACCCTTTCAGTTTTAAACCTGAGGCTTCTGATGTCGAAATGCCTGAATTCTCCTCCACCTGGGAAGTCGAAAGAACGTACGTCATTATAGATCAGCTGACCAGGGCGAACGAATGTGGGTTTATCAGCAAGAATAGAAATATCAAACCTTCCATTCTGCATGATGAGGGTCTTTACATCAAGGTAGGGGTTCTGAATATTTAAGCCTCCATGATTAACTATAAAATTTATCTTTTGATTACGCTGACGGGCTTCAATCTGATTAGAGGCAAGAAGCTCAGCGCTAATGCTCACCATCTGGTTAACTACAAAAAAACGCCGTGTAATGATCAGCTTCCTCTGATCGTTGTTCTCGTATATTTTTAGTAAGTAGTTTCCGGAAATTTTGGGTTTGATGGTGTAGGTTGGGAAGATCAACTCGTAGTGAGTGTACTTTTGATAGGTATTGAAGGAGTAACGATAATCGTTTATCCTGTCTTCAGTAAAGTTCTCGAGGTAGTCGATGGGAGAGAGTCGACTGCTATTCCATTGAACATCGCAATGTTCAATAGTATAGTAGAAGTTCCTGGTACCTCCTCTTAAATCATCAAAGGCTAATAACAGTTCATCCGATGATCCCAGGGTTAATACTGGAAGGGATTGCTCTTTGTTCCTATTGTAAAACTCTATTGTTTTTATCTGTGGGAGGTATACCCAGTCCCGGTAAAGTAAAGTCTGGTCGGGTATATCTTCGTTAACCGACCTTTGCCTGTTCTTCTTTTGAGCGAAACACGCAAGGTTGATCAGCAGGATAAAAACAATAGAGATATATTTCATTTAATTATAACGCTACTGGTAACTAAGCGTTTTCCAGCTCTAAAATTTGTTCCGCCAGGCTCTCCCAGTCAGCTTGTACTGCTTGTAATTCAGTTTTAGATTTCTGATACCGTTCATTTACCTCATCAAGTTTTGGCTTGTTAGCATAAATACTGGCATCTCCGAGTTCTAATTCTGCACGCTGAACTTCTTTTTCAAGCACGCCCATCTTCTCTTCCAACTGTTGAAGCGTCTGATTCAACTTCTTAAGCTGTTTTCCTTTATCTTCAGAAACTGGAGGCTTTTCTTTCGGCTTTTCCTCTTTTTTAGGCTGAGGAGCAGGAGTTGCTTTTGCAACAGCCGGACGTTTAGCTGCCCATTCCTCGTATTCCTGATAGGTTCCCGGATATTCTTTGATCTGCTGATCTTCGATGTACCAGATCTTGTTTGCTACGTTGTCAAGGAAATACCTATCGTGGGAAACTACAATAAAAGTACCTTCGAATTGCTGTAATGCCTGAATAAGGATATTCACCGACTGGATATCCAGGTGATTTGTTGGCTCATCCAGGATCAGGAAGTTTGCATCTGCGGTAAGTGCTTTGGCCAGGGCTACCCGTGATTTCTCACCTCCGGACAGAACCTTAATCTTTTTGAAGGCATCATCTCCTGTAAACAGGAAGCAGCCTAAAATTGACCGGAGTTCAGTCTCCGAATGTTTAGGAGCGAAAGCCTGCAATTCTCTTAAGATCTCATTTTCAAGATGAAGCGATTCTAATTGATGCTGAGCAAAAAATGTAACGCTAACATTATGCCCCATCTCAGCTAGTCCTGTATATTCCTTATCCGTCTTAGCAATAATTCTCAGGAGTGTTGACTTTCCACGGCCATTTGCGCCAATTAAAGCAATCTTGTCGCCTTTTTCTATCACTGCATTCGAGTGACTTAAGATCTTCAGGTTCGGATACTCTTTTGAAACATCCTCAATCCTGACCACATGCCTTCCAGATTGCTTGCTAAATTTGAAGCTGAAATTAACTTCCGGATTGTCATCATCCACGTCATCTACCCGCTCCATTCTTTCCAGGGCTTTTATGCGTGACTGAGCCATTTTGGCTTTGCTCGCTTTAGCGCGGAATCTCTCGATCAGTCGTTCTTCCTGACGTATCTTAGCTTGCTGATTTTTAAATTGATTGCCTTGTATTTCTTCCCGGAGGGCTTTCTCCTCCAGGTAGAAACTATAGTTGCCTGCGTAAGGGATCAACTTGCCTTTTCGTGATTCAACAATTCTGTTTACAACACGGTCAAGAAAATATCTATCGTGAGAGACGATTACGATAGCTCCTTCAAAAGCCTGGAGATAAGATTCCAACCATTTGATAGAAGGTAAGTCAAGGTGGTTGGTAGGCTCATCGAGCAGAAGGATATCAGGAGCTTGCAACAGAATCCGTGCAAGCATTACCCGCATTCTCCATCCTCCCGAAAATGTTGCTAAAGGACGGTTCTGCTCTTCTTCGCTAAATCCCAGACCTGCCAGAATTTCGTGTGCTCTGAACTCAATGCTATAGCCGTCAAGGGCCTCGAACTCATGTTGTTTATCGCTTAGCTTATTAAGTATCTCTTCGGAATAGTCGGTCTCCAGCTTTTTCAGCAGGTTTTCGATCTCTGTATGTAGTTGATTCTGGCGCTCAAAAGCTTCCATCGCCACATGGAGAATACTTTTTTCGGAATGATAAGAAAGAAGGTCCTGGTTAAGGTACCCGATCTTCAGATCTTTTGCCATTGAAATGGTACCGCTGGTAGGGCTATATGCGCCAACGATAAGCTTTAAGAGAGTAGTTTTGCCGGTACCGTTAGCACCAATCAATCCAGTTTTGTCTCCTGGTTTTATATGCCAGTTAGCTTCATCATACAGCGCCCTTGCACCAATCTCGAACGTAAGGTTATTAATTGCAATCACTTTGCGAAATTACGATTTTAAAAAATAAGATTAATAGGCTGATTTAAAGGGTTAGAATAAGGAACGGAATTAAATGTTCCTTATTATTAGCTAACTTTATGTGATTGCTGATGTTGTATACAAAATGCTATTTTTTATGAAGAGCCTTAAAGTTTTAGCTGTAGCCAATACAATTTTTTATGTTGCTGCCAATGTTATCTCTTATTTATCTAACACCGGTATTTTTGGGGGCAGGACTATAGGCGATGTTTCTGATAAGTATAAAGCTTTGTTTGTGCCAGCTGGTTTTACTTTTGCTATCTGGGGGGTGATCTATGCTTCTCTTTATGCCTTTGTCATTTATCATTTGGTTAAGGCTTTTAAGGCAGGCGGCGAACATGAGGCCAATAAGGATCTGATCAAGTTGAACTGGCTATTTGTCCTTAATAATATTGCTACTGCTGCCTGGGTTGTAGTATGGGTGAATGAAGGCCTTATACTCTCTGTGGTACTTATGCTTATTCAGCTGGTCACTCTCATTCTTATGAATGTGAGATTGCATATTTATAATCCGCATCGTTCTCTTGCTTCAAGAGCATTTACGCAATTTCCTCTGGCCATATATTTTGGATGGATCTGTATCGCTACCATTGCTAATATAAGTTCCAGTCTTGTAGGTTTAGGCTGGGATGGAGGAACTATCTCTCCTCAAACATGGACCATATTCCTGATTGCTGTCGCAACCCTGATCTCTCTCTTTATCATACTTGGTACCAAAGATGTTTTCTTCGGTATGGTAGTGATCTGGGCATTGTTTGGAATTATAAGTAAAAGAAAGCTAGAGGGAGCAGATAGCTATGCTATGATTATTTTCTCGGCACAGATAGCTATTGCCCTGATCGCCCTTGCTGTTGTAATTCAACTAGCCAGGAATTTTAAAGCTCCTCATTACAGCTTAGACCGTAATGTTTAGTTCTTTTCCTGTTAAAAACAGATAACCGTTCTGAAGGTCGTGTACAAATTCTATCTGTACCTTTCCAATCAGTACACCGGCATCCTTAAACTTTTTATCTTTTTCTGAAAAGAAGAAGTCTAATTGCTGATGCGGGTCTTTCCATAGGTTTTTGTCTGTTTCATCCTGTGTAAAGCCAGCTTTTGAAAGCCATTTTTCATTTAGTGGTATAGGAATGATCTCATAGAATTTGATTCTGAAATGATAGCCCTGCCGGGGGACCAGCATTTCTCCTATGATATTATCTTTTTGAATTTCTTGTATTGCTAAGTAGCCCTCTTCGTTTTCACGGGGACTTATTTTTATCAGGCTTCCTTGTCTTAATTTTTTAATGTCCATTGTTAAATTAATTATTTCAAGCTATCGAAGCTGTATCTGGCATCAGACCAAAATTCATCTAAAGCTAAAATACGAGGTTTAAAAAATGAAATAAGCGCTGGCCAATCATTTTTATTAAATACATTTACGTTATTAAGCTGTGTATAGATTCTGCAAATGGTTTTTCCATTTTCGTCTGTCGTGTGGAGAAGCCATTCCCATTCTTCGTTCAAATAACTCTTGAGAATGGATTTAAGTTCTTGAAACTGTTCAAAAAATAATTCCTGGATCCCTTCGTCAGGATGACTGATCTCTATACCCACGGATGCATAAGGTTTGTCTGCATCCAGGCGAAAGTAAACGTTCTTCAACCCTGTCTTGTAATTCAGCCAGTTAACGCGAACACCTTCCGCACTTTGGATGGGTGCCATGTAATTACCAAATGCTGTCCAAAATTCTTTTTTAATTTGTGAAGCCTGCTCCCTTGTGTACATCAGAGGCAAAATAAATCTAAATGAGATAAAAATGAAAAGATGCCAGGGGGATAATTACAATCCTTTGGTTCCTATGTACTTAGTTTCGCTTCCATGGGAACTGCAAATTTATAGTAAAGCAATCCCGTTGCCGTAAGGATGACACCTAACAGGGATGGAAGCGGCGCGGTATATAAGGTTGTAAGCATGAAAATTATCTGGATCCCCAAAACTATAGTAATTGTAAAAGGAAAAGCCCAGACCCGGTAGGGCCGCTCCTTATCAGGGAACTTGTAGCGAAGGACAATAACAGAAGCGAATGTTAGGACATTGAATACTGAAGAAGTAAAAGAAAAATAGTCTATGATTGCTTCGTAAGCGCTTTCAGCAAACGTTGAAAATACAATCAGGAGACTTGTCCACAAGGCCTGTGCATAAAGCGAATTATTGGGTGTCTTATATCGCGCGTGAATTGTAGAAAGGCTTTGAAAGAAAAGTTTATCGCGAGCCATAGCATACCAGGTACGACTTTTTACTAATAGTTGGGTATTAACATTGCCGAATGTGCTAACCATTATTGCCGAGGCGATGATCAGAGTTCCAATTGTGCCGGCTGCTATCTGCATTGCGTCGGCGGCAACAACCTTAGCCTGTCCCATTTTAATTGGACCAAGGGTATTTACATAGGCAGTATTAATCAGCAGGTAAAGTACAAGGACAAGGCTTATCCCAATGAATAATGACAGCGGAAGATTTTTGCGTGGATTTTTTACCTCCTCTGCTACATAGGTTGCTCCTTCCCAACCACTGTAAGCAAAAAAGCCATAGCGCATTGCCGTGAAGATAGCAACAATACCAGCCCAGCCAGTGGTTTGACTTAGATCAGGATCTCGAAAGTTTTCAGGATGTATTCCAGATGAAAATCCCATCACAATAATTATGGTCAGGACTCCTATTTTAAGGAAGCTAAAAACGTTTTGAAGTCGGCCGCTAAATTGTATCCCAAAGGAATTGAGTAAAGTAAGAAGCCAGACCAAAGTGATTGCGACTAAAGCAATACTATATTTGGACAGGCCAGGGGTTAATATTGATAAAGCCGTTTCTGAAAAGAAAACAGACACTGCAGCAATTGCACCAGTTTCTGAAACAAAGAACATTGCCCAGCCTCTTAAAAAGGTCACAATAGGAGGATAAGCCGCCTTTAAGAAGACGTAGGGTCCGCCAGACTTAGGCATCATCGCTACCAGTTCAGCGTAGCATAACGCCCCGAGGATAGTTGCTAGTCCTCCTACGATCCATACTCCGTAAAACAAACTAACAGAAGCTGTGATCAGCATAATAGGAGCAGGAGTTCTGAAAATACCAGAGCCTATTATGCGATTCACAACGATGGAAAGCGTCTCCGTTAGTCCGAGCTTTCTCTCGAGTTCTGTTTTCTCATCAAAAAGTTGAGTACCTTGTGGCATATAGCTTCAACGTCAAAACCTGGGGGATGTTTAGTGGGGAATGAGAGAATGAGTGAGTGAATGAATGGATGAATGAATGAGAGAATGAGAGAATGAATGAATGAATGAATGAATGAATGAATGAATGAATGAATGAATGAATGAATGAAAAATAAATATCTAATGATTTATTGGGGACTCGATTACTAGAAATTTACTGTTGGTTATGTTTTCGATCGCTACTTTTTCTGTATTCCATAATCCAATGGCATCTCCGGGCTCAATTTTTTGGCCTTCTACTGTTAGTTCACCTTCAATGTTGAAAACGTAAACCATCTTATTTAAGGGATTTAGAAAGTAGTTGGTAGTTTGACCTGCATCGAAATATCCCAGTGAGAGTTTTGCATTTTGGTTTATCCAACAATGCTCCTGTCCCTCTTCATTACTTACAATCGTTTTTAATTGATTTTTTCGGTTTTCTTGGGGGAAATATCTCTTTTGGTACCTTGGACTTATATTCTGAAGCTTTGGCTCTATCCAAATTTGGAGAAAACGCACTTCTTCCTCTCCTACATTATATTCTTCATGACGAAGACCGCTGCCTGCACTCATGATCTGGACCCAATCTTTTTCTACTACCTCAGAGTATCCTAAAGAATCCTTATGGTTCATCTTTCCCTGAAGCATAATGGATATTATCTCCATGTTACTATGCGGATGAATACCAAAGCCTCTTCCGGGCTCTACAAAATCATCGTTAAAAACCCTTAGCAGACCGAAACCATTTTTTTCTGGGTTATAGTAGTTGGAAAAGCTAAATGTGAAATTGCTTACCAGCCATCCTAAATTCTTTACACCTCTTTCGGCTGATCTGAATATTTTATAGTTCATGTATGTGTTTATTTTTGGTTGTTTAATAAATGCGCCTTTAGATTCTCGAGCTTTCTCGAAATAAGCTCCTTTGCTTTCGAATCAAGAAGGTTGCCATCTTCATCGAACTTTGTGTTTGCCTGTGAAATCAATACTTCGGGCTTATGAATAACCTGCATATTGAGGAATTGAAATACAGGAAGAAATGCCAACTGCATTCTTACTGTCCCAAGAAGCCCAGGGGAAGCACCCATGAGGGCGACAGGCTTATTAAGAAGTGGAGAATCAGAGCCTCTTGATGCCCAATCGACTGCGTTTTTAAGACCACCGGGAATTGAGTAATTGTATTCAGGACTTACAATAAGAACACCATCAGCTTCAGCCAGGGTATCGCGGAATATATTTACCGTTTCAGGCCGCTCTGTAGTTAGTGGAAAATCGAGATCTGCATTATATAAGGGTAGTTCATCAATGGAAGCAATTGTAAGGCTCAAACCTTCCGGTAGTAATTCTTCTGCTGCCTTTAATAAAAGCCAATTATAAGATCCTTTTCTTAGGCTGCCACAAATGCCGGCTATTTTCATGTTAATCTGTTTTGATATAATAAGATGATCTGTCTTGTTTGTTGATCAAATTTAAGGCGATAATTTCTACTGTAAATTGATGTAGGATAAGAAATGTAAATAGTTTTGCCATTGACTATTAGGTTCTTAGATATATTTATAGTAGAGACTTATAATAATCTACCATTTTTATAGGATATTAATTTTAAAGTCTTACATTTGCATTGTTGATCCTGGTTCAAGAGCTTGTTGAATCGGGTTATATCCTTATCTTCAACGTTAAAAAATATACTATGTCAGAGAAAAACCTACGATTCGAAACATTACAGATTCATGCCGGACAAGAAGTAGATCCAACAACAAATTCACGGGCTGTTCCATTATACCAGACATCTTCTTATGTGTTTACAAGTTCAGAACACGGAGCTAATTTGTTTGCCTTAAAAGAATTCGGAAACATTTATACCCGTTTAATGAATCCCACTACGGATGTGTTTGAAAAACGTATTGCTGCACTGGAGGGAGGTGTGGCAGCTTTGGCAGTGGCTTCCGGACAGGCAGCTCAGTTTATAGCATTAAATAATATTCTCCAGGCTGGTGATAATTTTGTAACTACTTCTTTTTTGTATGGGGGAACTTATAATCAATTTAAGGTATCTTTCAAGAGGTTGGGAATTGAAGCAAGATTTGCCAAAGGGGATGACCCAGCTAGTTTTGAGGAACTGATCGATGAAAATACAAAAGCGCTATATCTTGAAAGTATAGGCAACCCAGGCTTCAACATACCGGATTTCGAAAAATTCGCTCAACTGTCACAAAAATACGACCTTCCGTTAGTGGTCGACAATACTTTTGCTGCCGGCGGCTATTTGTTCCGTCCGCTAGAGCATGGAGCCCATATAGTTGTTGAATCTGCAACGAAGTGGATCGGTGGACACGGGACCAGCATTGGTGGTGTTATTGTTGACGGAGGAACTTACAACTGGGGTAATGGCAAGTTCCCTCAATTTACAGAACCTTCAGAAGGTTATCATGGACTTGTGTTTAACGATGTCTTTGGGATCGGTGGCCCTTTCGGAAATATCCAATTTATCATCAGGGCAAGGGTTGAGGGATTACGTGATTTCGGTCCTGCAGTCTCTCCATTCAACTCATTCCTGTTCATTCAGGGACTAGAAACTTTATCCCTACGTGTACAAAGACATGTGGATAATGCACTTGAGCTGGCTACCTGGTTAGAGAAGCATCCACAGGTTGCAAAAGTTAACTACCCCGGCTTAGAAAGCAGTCCCTATCACTTAAACGCGAAAAAGTATTTGAAAAATGGTTTTGGAGGAGTATTGTCTTTTGAGATAAAAGGGAGTAAGGAACAGGCGATCAAATTTGTAGATAGTTTGAGATTAGTTAGTCACCTGGCTAACGTGGGCGATGCTAAAACTTTAATCATTCAGCCGGCGGCCACAACACACCAGCAATTAAGTGAGACAGAGCAGACAGCTGCAGGGGTTACTCCTGGCTTACTAAGAGTTTCGGTAGGTATAGAGCATATAGCCGATATAAAAGCTGATTTCGAACAGGCCTTCGCTGCTATTGGCCAGGAAGAACCGGAATTAGCATCTCAGGCATCCTAATCCTGATCACGATCTTAAGAGTAGTTTTCGAGCGAACTTTACTCATTCTATCGGGATTAATGATGTAAAGGAGCATCGTTTATTCGATGCTCTAGATAGCCGGGTGGCCGAGAGGCGAGGCGAGGGTCTGCAAAACCTTAAACAATGGTTCGAATCCATTCCCGGCGTCGATAAGTAGTAACAAGTTTGGCTGAATTATAATGGTAAAGCTTCATCCCAGACATGTCCTAAATCTTATCATATTAGTAGGTTGACCGCGAATTTTATTGATTTCCTAAGGATTCCGGTTTTTTAATGATAAAAAAGGAGCCTTCGGAAGTTTCTTCCGGAGGCTTTACTTTTAATAGGCTCTTTATATCAGGGAACATTTCCAATATTATATAGAACAAGACGTTTGCAATAAGGTATTTTAGTCGATCTTACATTTTGTTTTGGGAAAAGTTTGGATCTAAAATATATTTTAAGCTGCTATTTTTCAGGTATTTATGTTTTAAATGTGTGTTGGCACATATTTTTTTGTAATTTTTTTTGTCTATGTATTGCTAATATATATATTTGTACTGCCCTCCCAAAGGGCATGTTTTTCATAGGTAGATGTAGGGTCGAATATTAATATTCGACCCTTTTTTTGTTCTAAACAAACTTCCAACTTTTTACATAAATCTTATACTAAAAATAGAGTATTACTAAGGAAAACCTATTAACTTAGTAGGGTTAAATAAGTTATTCGAATCTAAAATATTTATTCTATGAGCTTACGATTAGGCGATATTGCCCCAAATTTTAAAGCTAAGACCTCTCAGGGCGAGCTTGACTTTTACGAATATATTGGCGACAGCTGGGCTGTGTTATTTTCACACCCTGCAGATTATACTCCTGTTTGTACTACTGAGCTTGGAAGAACAGCATCGCTGAGTGAAGAATTTGCAAAGCGCGACGTTAAGGTTATTGCTTTAAGTGTTGACCCTGTTGATAAACATCAAGGTTGGATCAATGATATTAATGAAACCCAAAATGTAGAAGTGAACTTCCCATTGATTGCTGATGAAAACAAGGAAGTAGCTGAAGCTTACGGCATGATCCATCCAAATGCATCAGAAACTGCTACTGTTCGTTCTCTTTTCATTATCAGTCCCGACAAAAAAATTAAACTGATCATTTCTTATCCTGCATCTACAGGAAGGAATTTTCAGGAAATTTTGAGGGTTATCGACTCACTTCAATTGACTGCCAATTACAGCGTGGCAACTCCGGCCGACTGGAAAGAGGGCGAAGATGTTGTAGTTACTCCGGCAATTAAAACAGAAGATATTCCTGCGAAGTTCCCGAAGGGGCATCGTATAGTGAAACCATATCTTCGCTTTACACCTCAGCCAAATAAATAAAAGAAAGTCCCGGTTTTAATGCAAAACCGGGACTTTTTATTAAGCTCTAGACTTTTATGGCATGGATAGCCAGTAATTCGTCTCCAGGTCCTGTACAGAAGATCAGGTAGTCCTCGCCACCATCCTGGATCTTATGCTTCTTTTTAATCTCATCCGGTGATAAAGGAAAGTTGCGGGAAATAATGTTAGCCTTCTTAATCGTATTTTCTTTACTAAAGTTCTTGTAGGATTTCCAACTGCGGACTTCAAATGTTCTTCCGATAAAACCTTGTGCCGAATTTTCGGAAGTATAAAGGTGGGTATTGATATTAAGCTTATCGAGGTTAAAAGCTACAGAGATGGATTTAAAGGCTCCTGCTTTTAACAAGGCTACATCAGGCTCATAAAGAAATTTTGATGGCAAACTAAAATTATTAAGCTTTATTTCTCTTTCAGCTGATAAGTAAAAGCTAAAGTTTTGCTCATTCCCCTTAGTTAAGGCGACACAAGTTACTTTTGCATCTGCTTGAAAACCCTTGTCTATAACCCAAACGAGCTCCTTGCAATCGTTCTTGACGCTTACAACATGAACTTCGCTTACATTGCTCAACTCGTTTAAACCTGATTGGATATCATAAAGAGGGGAAGTTTTTATGAGGATGCGCTGGGCCTTATCTAAAAATAGGGGGAGATTGGACACAACGTCGGGCTCTGTATCTTTTAATAGAAATACCTTCTTTGACTGTACTCTCCTTGCTGGATCAATGTAAATGGTATCAAAGCTTGAAGTGGAGCCTTTCAGATATTCAATACTGTCTCCAGTGATAAAATTAATGTTTGTAGCTCCAAGTACCGTTGTATTATGACACGCTATTTCAGATAAGCCAGCATCCCGCTCCATGTGGGTTACTATGTCAGCTTTCTGACAAAAGTAATAGTCGTCAACACCCAGACCTCCTGTAAGATCTATCAGGGAACTTCCTGATATCAGTCTGCTTTTGTATTCGGCTGTTTGTTCTGATGAGGCCTGTTCTATATTCAGTTTGGGGGGATAAAATATACCGGGGGTATGGAACCAACGTGGTAATTTCTTCTCCGTTCGTTTTTTACTGTCGATTTGTTGCGCCAGATCCCGTGAGGTCAAATTTGAAAAAGGGCTCTTGGATAGCAGAAGTTTATTAACGTCGTCACCAAGGTGTTTATTGATATACGACTGCACTTCTATATTTAAGATCTCCTTATTCACAATCTATAATTTAACTACCAATTGAGCAGTGTGCCGGCTAAGTTGCTCCAGGAGAACCGTTTTTCCATCAACCAGCTTCTTCAAAACATCAGGTTTATAATGGCGTACTGTGATCAGGGTTAGACCAGCGTTATATTTAAATGCATAGTTATCACGCAGCAGCGAACTAAGTTTTGTGAACTTCCTTTCATCCCAGTCAAAACCCAGGGAGAAACTAATGGCAGATAGTTGCATTGTATTTGTTTTTACGTGTGCCTGAGCCAGAAGTCCGTAAATCTCGCAAAGATGCTCTTCTGTAATAAATGCCAAATCCTTGGTAGAAATAGTTACTAATACTTGGTTCTTTTTAACAATGATTGCCGGCTCTGTTATAAACACGTTGCTCTCAGTGATTTTTGTTCCATTTTCTTCGGGTGCCAGAAAGGGCTTAACCAGAAGCGGTATCCCTGAGTTTTGAAGCGGTTTGATCGTTTTGGGGTGAATTACAGTAGCTCCATAATAAGTCATTTCTAAAGCGTCGCGATAGGAAAGCTCTTCGTACTTGATGGTATCCGGAAATAGTTTCGGGTCAGCATTCAGCACCCCCGGCACATCTTTCCAGATAGTTACAGCTGCAGCCTTTAGGCAAGAAGCAAAGATTGCGGCGGTATAATCCGAACCTTCTCTTCCAAGTGTCGTTGTAAAGTTTTCGGATGTTCCACCTATGAATCCCTGTGTTATGACCACCCGGTCCATCAATATTGGAGAGACCTTAGCCTGTATAGCTGCTTCTGTTTTAGTCCAATTTACCTGGCCTTCGCGATACGTATTATCTGTATGGATGAAGCTTCTTGCATCAAGCCACTTATTTTTGATACCGATATGATCCAGGTAAGTACTTACAATTTTAGTAGATACCAATTCTCCTAAGGAAACAATCTGATCATAAATATAATCATAGTCTTCGTGAGGTTCTTCTTCCAGAATCCAGTCAATTTCTACGAATGAATTAGCGATATCATCAAACACAGGATGACCGGGATCCTCGAATAACTGCATCATGATTGACTCGTGATACTCTTTAATCCTCTCGAAAATCTGATGGATATCCTCTTGTTGATTTACGTAAGCATTTGTCAGTTCTTCCAGAGCATTCGTCGTTTTTCCCATTGCTGAAATTACAACCAGAAGCTGTTTATCTTTATTCAGCTTAACTATACGAGCGAGATTTTTGATGCCTTCTGCATCCTTTACAGATGCTCCACCAAATTTGAATACTTCCGTCATTCGGATTTATAAATTTAAATTAGTATTAACAACTATCAGGCAAGCTTTCGTTTGCTACCTTTAAATTATTTCGATAGTTAAATTGTTTCCCTAACTTCTTGATAGCATTCAAACGCTATAAATAGCCTGTTTAAGGAATTGTTCTCGTTGGGAACCACTGCAACTTACACCAGGTTCGGATTTTTGTCTATGAAGGCCTTTATCTGATCATTGCTGAGGGAAGCATTAAGCCATTCGGATTCGAGGGTTGCAGCATATTTATTATAGAAATTGATAGCTGGTTCGTTCCAGTCGAGAACCTGCCATACCATGCCTTTAAATCCTTTTTTGCTGGCCTCCCGTATCACCGCTTCAAACAAGATTTTACCTATTCCCTGCCCCCGGTATTTTTCCGTAACCAGAAAGTCTTCCAGGTATAACCTGCATCCCTTCCATGTAGAGTAGCGGATATAATATAATGCGAACCCCTGAACAACATTGTCGACTTCGGCAACAATGGCTGTCCAGACGGGATTGTCTCCGAAGCCTGCTTCTTCGAACTCAGCAAGAGTAACTGTAACTTCATGAGGAGCTTTTTCATAGTGAGCAAGTTCCTCAATAAGCTCCAGTAGCCGGTGACAGTCATCTCTTTCAGCATAACGCAATTGTACTTTTATTCCGGGCAGGGGCAACCTATTATTGTCCATCAATTTCGTATTGGCTTGCACATTTAGCATTTAAAAACTGCTATTCTTCTGCTTTTGAGGATTGGCCAGCTTTCCAGTGCTTGATCACCCGCTGACCAAAAATGGTACTTCCCACTCTGATCATGGTGCTGCCTTGTTCTATTGCAATTTTGTAGTCACTAGACATCCCCATAGAAATCTCCTTGAACGAGTCCTCTTTTCTGAAGAAGCTCTGCTTCAATCCGTCAAAGAAAGTCTTCAATTCATAAAACTCCTCCTTGATCTGCCTTTGGTTTTCTGTATTTGTTGCAATTCCCATCACCCCTACGATGCGCACGTGTTTTAGCCCAGCAAACTCCTCAGTACGCAAAAGCTCAATTGCCTCATCAAAGCCTAATCCAAATTTAGTATCCTCATCTGCAATATAGACCTGTAGAAGGCAATCTATCACCCGGTTGTTCTTTGCGGCCTGTTTATCCACCTCTTGAAGGAGTTTTAAACTATCTATAGAGTGGATAAGGCCAACGAAAGGCGCAATGTATTTTACCTTATTAGTTTGAAGGTGGCCTATCAGATGCCATTCTATATCTTTGGGTAATGCTTCATATTTTGTTACCAGTTCCTGAACCTGGTTTTCCCCAAACACACGTTGTCCCGCGTCGTAAGCTTCCTTAACTTCTTCAATAGGCTTCGTCTTCGAAACCGCTATCAGTTTCACTTTTACGGCATCAGTTTCTTTCTTTAATTCCGTCAGGTTGGCTGCTATACTCATTTATATGTACTTTTGTCAGAAAACTCGGCTAAATTAAGAAATGAGGCGTTTACTGGTATTGTTTTTTCTGGTGATTTTTTCTGCGGCATGCAGATTCGGAACTGAACCTAAGGGAGTAATCCCAGAGGGAAAAATGGTTGATGTATTAACCGACATGCACCTTGTTGACGGTTTCACTTCTGGAAGTGTTGACACTGCAAAGATCGTCGAGCTATATAAAACAGTTTATAATAATCATGAAATTGATTCTTTAACGTTTAGAAAGAGTCTTGAATATTACAGTAAGGATCCGGCGAGGCTTCAGAATATCTATGGAAAAGTAACCGAAAAACTTCAAACTCTGCAGAAAGCAGAACAGAAGAAAGCAGAAAAGAAATTAAAGGAACAACAGAAACGCGAGAAGAAAACGGCAGATTCGTTAAAAAGGATCGAAAAATTAAGGATCGATTCTATAAAACGCGATTCAGTTAAAAAGGAAACAGCCCGGAAAGCTTTACTCCGAAAAGATTCATTAAAGAGAGATTCGATAAGAAAAGCTAAGCTGGAAAGGCTTAAGTTGAAAAAGAAATAATGATATACCCGCAAAACGCAGTAGATAAATTAGGGTTTACAGAAATAAAGTCGCTTATAAAAAGTCATTGTTTGAGTGAGATGGGCCAGCAAATGGTTGATCGTATTCAGATGATGACGAGCTTCGAACAGATAAATAAGTTCTTAAGGCAAACACAGGAGTTTAAAGAAATCCTGGAAAATGATGCCCAGCTACCTATCAGGAATTTATTTGATATTAAAGTTTTAGCAGAAAAAGTAAGGATAGAAGGGGCCTTCCTGACCGAGCCTGAGCTTCAGCAGGTTCTTTTGTCATTGCAAACAGTCTTTGCGGTGATCAATTATTTCAATGAAAGGGAGGGCAGATATCCGAACCTGGAAGCCTTGTTTGAACATCTTCCTATTGAAAAGAAGATCATCAAAAGTATAGAGAAGGTTATTGATGAAAAAGGGAAGATACGACCGAATGCCTCACCTGAGCTTCAAAATCTTATTTATGCCATTGCCAAAGCTGAGCAGGAAGCAAGAAGAAGGATAGACCATATTTTTAAAAGCGCACAGAACAGTAATTGGACTGCCGATGGAAATTTAACTATTCGCGATGGTCGTTTGTGTATTCCTTTGCTTGCGGAGAACAAGCGCAAGCTAAAAGGCTTTGTGCATGATGAATCTGCTTCAGGTCAAACCGTTTATGTGGAGCCAGAAGAGGTCTTTCAACTAAATAACCAGGTGCGCGACCTGGAATTTGATAAACGCCGGGAGATTGTCAAGATACTGACAGCCTTAAGCAATGAATTACGTCCATACGTCCCCTTGCTAATTGCTTACCATGGGCTGTTAACCAAACTGGATTTTGTAAGAGCGAAAGCCCTGTTTGCAATAGAAACAGAGGCAAATATGCCGGTACTGGTAAATACGGCAGACATTAACCTTGTCAATGCCCGCCATCCTCTATTATTAAGAGCTCTTAAGAAAGAGGGACAGACTGTAGTGCCTTTAAATATCAAAATAGACGAAGGTCAGCGCATCATCGTCGTATCTGGCCCCAATGCCGGTGGCAAGTCGGTATGTATGAAAACTGTTGGCTTACTTCAAATCATGTTTCAGGCAGGCTTACTTATCCCTGTAGATGAAAGCTCAAAGCTGGGCATTTTTAAACAAGTGTTTGCCGATATAGGAGATGATCAGTCTATTGAAAGCGATCTAAGTACCTATAGCGCCCATCTCTCTAAAATGAAACATTTTGTAGAGAATGCCGGGGGTAAGACGATGGTGCTTATTGATGAGTTTGGTACAGGAACAGATCCGCAGTTTGGTGGTCCAATCGCAGAAGCGGTTCTTGAAGCCTTAAATCGTAAAAAGATCAGGGGGGTTATTACTACTCACTATTCTAATCTTAAAACTTTCGCTAACGTAACCGAGGGTATTGAAAACGCATCGATGATGTTTGATAACATGGAAATGCGTCCGTTATATATTCTGGAAACTGGAAAGCCAGGTAGTTCTTATGCCTTCGAAATAGCTCAGAAAATAGGACTGCCTGTCCCGGTACTTAACTCTGCCAAGAGCAAGATAAGTGGATACCAGAAGAAGGTGGATAGTTTACTTGTTGATCTTGAGCGAGATAAAAAGGAGCTTTTGGAGAGCCGTGTTGCTGTGGAAAAACAACAGCGTAAGGTGGCCGCGATGCTCGAGGAGAATGAGAAACTTAAAAATTATCTCGAAGAGAATCAGCGGGCTATTCTGAAAGATGCCAAGCAGGAAGCCAGGAATATTATTCTGAATGCAAATAAGCTTGTAGAAAACACTATTTCAGAAATAAAAAGTAGTAAGGCCGACAAGGATAAAACCCAGCAGTTACGGCAAAACTTGCAGAAAGAGCTAAATAAACACCATATTAAAGAAGAAGCTCCTAAAAAAGTAGTTGTTGAAAGTTCTGAAATAGTGGCTGGCGACTGGGTAAAGCTGGTAGATGCAGAAACAGTGGGGCAGGTAATAGATATAACGAAAGATAACGTTATACTGGCTATCGGGGATTTGCGATCAGTTGTTAAGCGGAAGAGGGTTCAAAAGGTATCTAAGAAGGAAGTTCCAAAGGAATTACGTACTTCTTATTCATCACAGGTTACTGATGCTATTGCTAATTTTAAGCCGGAGATTGACGTACGTGGAATGCGGGGCGAGGAAGCGCTTTATGAAATAGAAAAATATCTGGATAAGGCTATTATGATGAGCTTTCCAAGTTTGAAAATTATTCACGGTAAGGGAGATGGTATCTTGAGAAAACTTATTCGTGGCTATCTAAAGAAATACTCACAAATTTCAAGGGTAGAAGATGAACATCCAGACAGAGGTGGAGACGGTATAACCTATGCCTATTTATCCTGATTGAAATAAAAAGGCGCGGAAAGGTCCGCGCCTTTTTATTTAATATCGGCTTTTACTAAGCTTTTTACTCAATTTCAGATCCTATGACCTGGTTTTGTCCTCTCCGTGATGATTGCTTAAAAAGTCTATTTTCTTGTTTTCGCCCTCCACATAGGCATTTCCGCTAATAGTGTTCTTTACCAAAGAAACAATTTGAGCTAGTAAAATATCAGGGCTTTGCCAGTATTCTGCTTGCTGAGGCGTAATTTTCAATAGAGCGAGATTAGGGTCAGTCTTTCCGTAAGGGAACCAGGCTTTAAAACGATCAGTCCATAATTCTTCAATTTTAGCAGCATTCTCACTTACTTCAGCTAAGCCGTTCACCGTTATGTAAAGATCATGCTGCGGATTGCTGTAATTCAAGATTACGTTTGGATTTGTTTCGATCTCCTTAACCTTATGGGAATCTTTAGCGAGAAACATCCATATAATACCATCATCTTTTACATCGAAAGTATACATGGGACGGCTGTGGGGTTTTCCTTCCGTATTAATAGTGGTAAGCATTGCAATTTTAATATCTTTAAGCTTATCTGCTACCTCCCGCACTTTTTTTATATGTTCTATTTCCTCAAGTTGTTCCTGAACGGTTGTACCATGTAGTTTTTCCATAGCGAGAATTTATACTTATTATAAAAGGCTGAACAGAGTTTTTGTTTAAGGAAAGTTTAATTTCCGGTAAAGCTTCAAGCGTTAAATCCCTGGCTGAATGCATATTTATTAATGTCGCCAATGTCTCAATTGTTATCTTCGCGAATATTTGAAACGCACATGCTTAAAGGGATAAGATATCCTCTTACTTCGCTGTTCCTGCTTATTGCTTTGTTTCTGCTGTTCCCATCCAGGCTTTCGGCTCAGATAAAATACACAATCAAAGGAGTAATAAAGGATTCTGTGAGTGGCGAAACACTTATCAGGGCTTCTGTAAAAATTTTGGAGCAGGATAAAGCTACTTCCACCAATACTTACGGATTTTACTCCATCAGTACAGGTGCGGGAGATTATACCCTACAGTTAAGTTATATCGGCTACCGGACGGTCTTAAGAAAAGTGAGCGTACAAGGGAATCAAAACCTGAGTTTCGAGCTGGCGCCAGACAAACAGCTGAAAGAAGTTGTGGTTAGCAGTCGTGCATCGAATGAACAGATCACCCGTCCACAGATGGGGTTAGATAAACTTAATATGGAGGGTGTTAAAAATATTCCAGTTCTGTTAGGGGAACGCGATATTTTGAAAACTATTCAGCTGCTACCAGGAATAAAGTCAGCTGGTGAGGGGAATAGCGGATTTTATGTACGAGGGGGATCTTCTGACCAGAATCTTATCCTACTAGACGAAGCGAATGTTTATAACGCTTCCCACCTTTTAGGTTTTTTTTCGACCTTCAATTCAGATGCAATAAAAGATGTTTCTGTATATAAAGGAGGAATGCCCGCACAATACGGAGGAAGGCTTGCATCGGTAGTGGATATAACGATGAATGAAGGCAATCGAAAGGAGTATACTGCAGAAGGCGGGGTTGGACTTATAGCATCCCGTTTAAAAGTGGAAGGACCTATTAAAAATGGAAAAGGGTCGTTTATGTTAGGCGGCAGAAGGACCTATGCTGATCTCTTTCTTAAATTATCCTCCGATACGGCACTAAGTAAAACGGTTCTCTATTTTTATGACTTTAACGCCAAAGCAAATTACAAGCTGAACGAGAACAATACGATTTACATTTCAGGTTATTTTGGGAAGGATCAGCTTGGTTTAAATAAAAGCTTTTATTTTAATTGGGGAAACTCGACGGCTACCTTCAGATGGAATCATCTTTTCAGTGATAAAATTTTCTCCAATACCAGTTTAATTTATAGTGATTATGATTATGCCATAGAGAACTTAAGTGAGGGCAGTGACTTCAGGGTCACTTCTATTATCAGGGATTGGAACTTAAAGCAGGACTATCAGTATTTTGCTTCCAGCAGTCATACCCTGCGCTTTGGCATAAACGCAAGTCACCATAAAATCAGGCCCGGGGAAATAAGCTCATCTTCAAGCTCCGATGTGAATAATAAAGTTATTACAAGTCGCCAGGGAACTGAATGGGCCATGTATATATCCGATGAATGGAAACCCTCTAATTCACTTAGTTTAAATTATGGGCTGCGTGCAAGTTCTTTCGCACTATTTGGACCTGGTACTATAAAAAAATATGACGGAAATGGCTCAACTGTAAGCTCTAAGGAGTATAAGAAAGGAGAAATTGCCACATCTTATTTCTATCTTGAGCCGAGGTTCGCAGCAAGTCTCAAGCTTAGTGGCAATTCTTCAGTAAAGGCGTCCCTTACCCGTAATACTCAAAACCTGCATTTACTTTCTAATTCAACGGCTAGTTTGCCCACCGACACCTGGGTAATGAGCAGTAGAAATATTAAGCCGGAGATTGCCGACCAGGTTTCAGTAGGCTATTACAAGAATTTCTTTAAGGATAATTTTGAGTTTTCTTCTGAGTTATATTATAAGAAGATGGAGAATCAGATCGATTATAAGAATGCAGCTAATCTGAGAGGGAATGAAGATGTTGAATCTGAACTATTGTTTGGAAAAGGGAGAGCTTATGGAGTGGAGCTTTTTCTGAAAAAACGTTACGGAAAATATAATGGATGGCTGGGTTATACCCTTTCCAGAACCGAGCGAAGTTTTGATGGCATCGATGAAGGGAATTATTTTCCAGCTAAGCAGGACCGTACCCATGATGTGTCACTGGTAAATATTTATAATCTCAGTAAGCGCTGGACGCTTTCTGCCACCTTTGTCTATAACACCGGTAACGCTGTAACTTATCCAAGTGGTAAATATCAGTTAGATGGCCACACAGAGTATTACTACTCTGAGCGAAACGGCTACCGGTTGCCCGATTACCATCGACTTGATTTCGGCGCAACTTTAAATGGCAGAAGTAATAAACGTTACAAATCCAGTTGGACCTTTAGTGTTTATAATTTGTACAACCGGAAGAATGCATATATTGTTGAATTCAAGGATAATCCGGATGACTTAAAGAGAACTCAGGCGGTGCAAACATCACTGTTTGGTATTATCCCCTCTGTAACCTGGAACTTCAAATATTAGTGCAATGCGATTGATCTATCCTTTTTTGGTTCTGTTTACACTGCTGTTATTTTCGGCCTGTGAAAAAGTAATTGATATTGACCTGAAAGATTCAGAGCCTCTGTTGGTAGTGGAAGGCGTGATCAATAACCGGACGGATACACAGTCTGTTCGAATAACAACAACTCTTCCCATCAGTGAATCTAATAGTTCTACAGGTATTTCCGGCGCAACTGTTACTGTCAAAGATCAGGAGGGTATCAGCTATGCTTTTCGCGAAAGAGCCCCCGGTGTATATAGTTCACGTCGCTTCCGCGGGATTCCTGGAAGGACTTATAACCTGACTATAGCCTATAACGGAAAGACTTACTCCGCTCAATCTTCTATGCCTTCGCAGGTTACTATAGACTCCATAGGCTTCCAAAGCACTACGATATTCAGTAATAGTAGAACATCTCTTCAACTGATCTTTAGAGATCCACCACAGATAAGAAATTATTACCGGTTTGTACTGTCTATAAACAGTGTTAAGACCAGTTCCATCTTTGTTTACAGTGATGATTTTACTGACGGAAAGCAAGTAACGCGAGACTTGTTTGATGTAGACGTTAATTTGCAAAAAGGAGACAAGGTGATGGTTGAGATGCAATGTATAGACCCTGTCATTTACAGGTATTGGCTTGGTTTGGATCAGAACAGGAGCCGGGGAGGTGCCTCTGTAACACCAGCAAACCCGGTTTCGAATATAAGTGGAGGTGCTCTGGGCTACTTCAGTGCTCAAACACAGCAAACGGAACAGTTGCATGTACCTTACTGATAGGCCAAAGTCTGATTTCTTCTCTGAAGGCGCTTACAGATTATTATAGTTATTAAATGCTTCTATATTAGATAAAGGGATAAATCTGGTTTTTCCTTCGTTAAACCGATCGTGCAAGCTGTATTTCTTTAACTCGTTATTCATGAACCGTTCAAATACTTTTTTCAAGCCAGCGGCAGTGAAGATTGAGCAGAAAGATTGGGCGAAGCCCTCACTATCATATGCGTAAAACTCGAAACCTGTCTCGTTTTGATATACCTCCAAAAGTTCCTTTAAAGTTTTATCGTCCATATCTATCAGGTCGGTAGCCATTAGAAGTATGTCTTTATCCGGAAAATTCTCATGAATGGTTAACAAACCATTTAGCGGACCCTTTATAGTGAGCTTATCAACAATAAGAGGAGTATCCGGAAAAAGTATGTCATACGCATCCTGCTGTTTTTTGTTAATTGAAACCACAACTGGTAGTTCAAGTTGCCTCAACTTTTCAGCAATGAGTACAGCCCAATGTTTTCCATTTTGTTCAATCAGACCTTTATCCCGACCCATACGCTTGCTTTCACCGCCGCATAAAATAACTCCTATTAAATTACTCATGACTATTTCCTGTCTGAGTGACCCAGACTTTTTTCCGGATTAACAATGTCCCGAACCAGCTGTTTCAATTCCTTTATTTCAGGAAAGCTTCCGTTGGTCTTTCTGTCAAAGATCAGGTCAGCTTCTATAAATATTTTAAATGTACCACTAGTTTCGGACGGAGCCAGAAATACCCCTTTTATATCTTCTGAAAAGGTGGTCAGAAGTTCCTGAGCAAAATAAGCTGAGCGAAGCATCCAGCCACATTTAGGACAATACTCAATGGTTACACTGGGTTTGCTTAGGCCGCTGTACACGGAATTTAAATCGTTCATAATTATACTCTTCTAGTTATGCTTCCTGTAAACTCCTCCTTCATGGGAGCGGGAAGGTCAGAGCCTGAAGTGCTTGTCTCATACAAATGCTTATTAGGGTCGCCAGTGATGTCATGACAATTACAGTTACCTCCCCATTTCTTGCTACCATCTTTAAAGTATTCGCATTTCCAGATTGGCACCTCATGCTTAATCCTGTCAATGATATGACGGTTGGCTTCGTAAGCTTCACGGCGATGAGGGGTTGCGGTGATAACCACCACTGCGCATTCTCCAACGGCAACTTTGCCTATCCGGTGCTGGGCAACGGCAATATTAAGATTCCAACGCTCTTTTGCTTCCAGCAGGATTTCTTGTATCATTTTTGCCGCCATGCTTTCTTTTGCTTCGTATTCCAGATAGTCTACGTGGTTGCCCAGGTTGTTATCTCGCACATCTCCACTGAAAAGTACAACCGCGCCTGCCAGTGGGTGGTGGCTCTTTGCAAGTAAACCAGCCAGGTCAAGAGGTTCAGAAGAAATACACTGACTAACCTCCACTGCTTGGAGGGATAATGCTGATGCTGTCATTTTCTTTCAATTGATAAGTATCGGCAACAAACTCATCGTCTACTGCAAATCTGCAGGAACGTAAAATATCTATTGCTTCCGGGTTCTGTATTGAGAGGTGCTCTTTAAGCGCGTTAATATCTGAGATCTGCTCGCTGATGATGAATTGCTTTTCAAAGTATTCTTTGAGTATTGCGTAAACTTCTATAGTCATTACTATCCTCCAATATTTAGCATGCTGAGATTGCTGCCCGTGAATTTAAGGCTTTGCTTTTGCCACATAGCGATTTGCAGCTTGTTTGCTAATTCGTCTTCAGTTTCAATGTTTGTAACAGCGATAGGGAAATTGCTGCTGAGGCAACCATAAATGTTTCCAAGGGAATCCAGCCGAAGGCGATTGCAATCGCCACAGAAAGGTTCGCTTTCATTTGCAACTATTCCGAATACTTTACCTTCAATCGTTTGCCAGTAATTTGCAGTGGAGGAGCTGGTCCTTGAAAGTTTTTGAAACTGGTGCTGAGAATTAATTACGGCCAGGATCTCATCCTGAGAAAAGAAATGCTTATCTGCCTCGCCAAATAAATGCCCCATGGCCATAATTTCCAGGAACCTTATCTTTAAGTTTCTTTTAAAAGCAAAATCCAGTAGAGGAAGGATCTGGCTTTCGTTCAAGCCTTTCATTACAACAGAATTTAACTTAACATCAATTCCACTCTCTATGGCCTTATCAATTCCTTTAAGGATCCTGTGAATCCCGCTTCTGCGACTGACTTTAAAAAATATATCCTCATCAATAGCATCAAGCGAAACATTCATCGATTTGATGCCAGCTTTAGCTAAGTCCCCTGCAATATTCTCCAGTAGAAGACCATTCGTGGTTATCTTTAAATCATCTATTCCTAGTTGTTTTACCGATCTTATTATCTTAATCAGATCTTTATAGAGTAAAGGCTCACCACCGGTAAAACGGACTGTTTCCAGCTGAAGAGAATGATGTAGCTGAGAAATAATAGCAGAAAGCGCATCGGCAGACAATCCTTTCTCCTTGGTAAGAATATGGTTCTCCTTAAGATCTTCAGTTCCGCAGGTACAATAAACGCAGCCCAGGTTGCAGGTATTGATTAAACTTACCCGCAGAGTCTTAAACTTTCTTTCAAAATCATCTCTCAATTCAACCATCACATGAAAAATATAAGTTTTACAGAAGCTATTGCCAGTACGGCCGTTAGTAAATATCGAACAGTAACCACTTTAAAACGTTGACTACCCCAATAAGCTCCTGCTATTCCTCCACAAAGAGCAGCTATAAACCAGGCGGAAGATGAGATGTCGAAGTTTATTGTTCCCTTAAATCCTAATAATCCGGCAGCGGAATTAAGTACGATGAAAATTGCAGAAGCAGCGGCAGCTTCTTTTGCATCTGCCCAAGCCAGTAATATCAGAACCGGGCTCAGGAATATGCCTCCGCCAATATTTAACATCCCCGATAAGAACCCTATGATAATCCCTATAAAAAGTGCCACCGGGACTTTAACCTCTTTTCGCCGAAGTCTTTCTACTGGTGTAAATCCCAGCAATCTAATTACCGGAATAACGAGAGCAAGACCTAAAAGTAGGTTATAAAGGTCACCTTTAACCGGCATCTTTGAACCAATAAATGCTGCGGGAATGGAGGTCAGCAAAAAGGGCCAACAGAGTCGCCATTTGAAATAGCCTGCCCTTGTAAACTGGATAAAACCCATACTTGCAACCAAAATATTCAGCACCAGTATCAGGGGCTTGTAGTCTAAGACGGGTATTGCAAAGATTGAAAGTACGGCAAGATAGCCACTGGCACCACCGTGTCCTACAGAAGCGTAGAGAAATCCTACTACAAAGAGAGATAGTGCTAGCAGCAAGTTTATATCCATTCTACTACAAAAGTACCATTTGTACTAAAGAGTTTTTGTCAACTTCTGTAAAATCTGTTTTTGGTGAATCGCAAGTTGGGCATGTGTAGCTTGCCGGTAAGGAAGAAAACAGTGTGCCAGCTGGTATTGCGCCAAAATCTTCTCCGTATTCCTGATCGTAAACTGTTCCACAATGCCTGCATTGATGCACTATCACTTTCTCTTCTTCCTGTTCCTGTTCGTTGCCCGAAGATAATATAGAAGGAGATATTGAATCCCCATCGGTCTGCAGGGTGTAGAAATGATCCGACAATTCAATCAAAGTGTTAGCAAGGTTATCGAAAGAAACAGCAGTGCGGTAGATTAAAAAGTCTTTTGAGTTCGGATTAAAGTCGCGGGTGTGTAATACATCAAACTTATCTTGTTCTCCCTGAGTTGTTTCAGGATGCTTTTTGATAATAACCGATCCAAATAATCCTGTTTTGGGATTTATCTTAACCGCGAAGCAAAGTTTAAAGGTCCGGATATCTTCGAGATCAAACTGCCGCACCAGATGCTGTTTAAGTTTTAGGCCATATTCGCATTGGTCTTCTATCTGCCAGTTCAGCTCATTGGAAGCATGCCGGACATTAACCCTGTTTTTCGCAAGAATAAAGTTCCATAGTTTCCTGTTTTCAGGATTTATATCTTTAATAATAAGTGATTTCCATGGAGTTGTATAAATCTGACCTACGCGACTTTGGAGGCAAATGGAACAGATGTCTTTTAAAAACTCAATAGAATATTCTTCATTACGTTTATAGATCCCTAACCAGTACTTGTTCCCGTATTTGTTAAAGCCTTCATAATAGGGGAGCTGAAAGTCGGGAAGCGTCAGCGGTTCTATAGGAGCCTGTGTAATAAAACGCTTTAATGCCGATATCTTTTCAAACAGAATAGATCCGTCAACGATATCCCGATCATAGAAAAGAGCCTTATTGGCGAAAATATTTTCTTCTATTAGCTTACACAAGGCTGCTATGTCTTCTGTATAGACGAGGTTTGGCCAGGAGTAAAAACTATTGGATTTAGGGAATCGTATGTGTAAATGCCAGAAATTGCTAATGGTTGAAGCTATAAAATTCAGATTTCCGGTAAAGAATGGGATAAAGCTCTGATTGTTATCTGCCAGATTGATCTTTAATTGAGGTTTAAAATCAAAACCATCCAGAATGTCTTTATAAACCCCTTCGCGAAGCCAATTAGAAACACTGAAAATGTCTTCTGAAACATACGAACTAATTATATTAGGATAGATGTCTGAGCCTTTCTCATACTCAATATCCTCCATAAGGAATTCATGTTCCAGGTCTTCCAGCTTTTCATCCTGCACACTGAGGAAAAGTTGTTGCCTGTTACCAAGACTGATTTTCGATACCCCTGCTTTTTCTGCCGCGTTCAGTATTACCAGTAAATCTCCAGCCGCAACAATGCCACCGGGGAGATTGATCTTTATGGAATGTGTTGGTGATGCTAATTCCTCTTTCATACTACAGCGCTTTCAACTAATTCATTTTTTAAACTTTCTTCAAGGATACGTTTCACTTCAGGACGGCAAGAGCCGCAGCCCGTTCCCGCACCTGTAGATGAGCAGAGCTCTTTAAAATCGCTACATCCGCCTTGTATCTTGTTTTTGATATTTTCGCTTCCTACGTTATTGCAACTGCAAACGAGTTTTCCCAGTACCGGGTCTGCTTTTTTGCCGCTTCGAAGCAACTGGATCCGTTTTTCACTTAGCTCTGTTTTATTACCTATAAGCTCCCGGAACTCCTGAAACTCTGATTTATCCCCGATCAGAATTGCTCCGACAAGGCGGTCTTCGTGAATAATGCATTTTTTATAGTATCGTTTCGCTTTGTCGATGAATACTATCTCCTCGTAGTTCTTATCGTCAGGGCATTCTGGTATTCCAATACTACACAAATCAAAACCCTGGATCTTTATAATATTCATAAACAAGCTGCCTTGATAGTAGCTGGCTATATCTCCACTCAGGGAACGGGCAACAACTTCTGCCTGCTGTTCTGCCGCTGCGGTTATCCCGTACAATACCCCTTCAAATTCTGCAATCTCCCCAATAGCGAAAACATCAGGGTCGCTAGTCTGTAAACGCTCATTTACTACCACGCCTCTTTTACATTCCAAACCAGAGTCCCGTGCCAATTCGAGGTTTGGCGTAGTTCCAATTGCAATGATCAAAGCATCGCAATTTATCTTTCTTCCACTCGCAAGGCCTACACCGGTAAGCTTAGATCGTCCGTAGAATAATTGTACCTCATCGTTGTAATAAATATCACAACCCTGATCTACCATTTCCTCGTGCAGCAACTGGCTGCCCAGTGGGTCTAGCTGTCGGTTGAGAAATCTTGAAATACGCTGTACGATTGTAATCTTTATTCCTATTTCGCGTAAAGAAGCCGCCATTTCAAGGCCTAGTAATCCGCCTCCAACAATAACTACATGGCCATTCTTCGGCACGTGCTTTTTGAAATTATCAGCATCAGTCCGACTTCGCATAGTGAATATACCAGGAAGGGTGGGGACATTCCTGGGTATCGCTGCGCGACTACCAGTAGCCACGATAAGCTTGTCGTAGTAAGTTTTTATACCTCTTGAATCTATTAAAAACTTTTCCTCACGGTTTACTTTTTCAACGCTTACACCTCTGAGAAGTCTGATCCTGTATTCAGGTTCTTCTGAATCTTTCATTTTTACCAGCTGCTCCCATTGTTGTTCACCGCTGATATAATCCGGAAGCATTACCCGGTTATAGAAAGGGAAGTCTTCTTTACTGAATATGGTGATTTCGTCATCCTGATTGATTTCGCGATAGCTTTTTACAAATCCAAATGATCCTGCGCCAGCACCGATCACTACAATATGTTGTTTGGGTTTTACGTATTTTATAACATTAACCGCGCAGTATTTAAAATCAGGTTCTTTGGAGTAAGGGTCGAGTAAGGTACTCGTAACATTATTCGCCCTGTTGAGATCATTGCCCAGTATTTTCCCCCAGTGCATTGGCAGGAAAACAACCCCTTGCTTGATGCTTCCGGAAACTTTTGCTTTTACCCGTACGTCACCTCTTCTTGAGTTCACCGTTACAATTTCACCATCCTTAACTCCTAGCTGATCAGCATCTAAGGGGTGAATTTCGAGGAAGGCCTGCGAGATATGCTTTTTGAGCTTATTTACTTTTCCTGTTTTACTCATGGTATGCCAATGATCCCTAATCCTGCCTGTTGTTAAAATGAAGGGAAAGTCCTCATCAGGCATTTCACTGGTGAAGGTATCTTCAGGTGCATGAATGATGGCCCTGGTGCTTGGGGTGTAGAATTTTTTGTCGGTGAATAGACGCTTAGTACCCGTATTGTTCTTTTTATTGAAGGGCCACTGAATCGTTTTCTGGTCTTTAATAATGTTGTAATCAAGCCCCAGTATATTCAGATTTGTTTTTGCTGTAAGTTTTGTGTGCTCCCTGTAAATTTCTTCCATGGAACTGTAATCAAAACCATGATAGCCCATCTTCCTTGCAAAGCGGCAAATAATCTCAGCATCAGCCAAAGCTTCGCCGGGAGGGGGAATGATTTGGTGCAGGTAGCTAATCCTTCTTTCAGAATTAGTCATAGTGCCTTCTTTCTCTGTCCATGCTGCTGCCGGAAGAATTACATCAGCATATTGAAGGGTTTCTGGTTTGCTGCTAACTTCCTGTACAACAACAAATTTGGCTTTCTTAAGTGCTTCCTCTGCAAAACGGGTGTTCGGAAGGCTTGTCAGTGGATTAGTGCAAAGGATCCATATAGCTTTTAACCGGCCCTCATGAAGTGCCTCAAACATCTCCGTAGCAGTTAGTCCTGGCTTTTCTGAAATGGTTGTACCTCCCCAGAATTTCTGTACTTCTTCCCGGTGCAGTGGATTTGCTAAGTTTCTATGGGCAGGCAGGAGATTTGATAAACCTCCTACCTCGCGACCGCCCATTGCATTTGGTTGTCCTGTCAGGGAAAAAGGACCAGATCCTGGTTTGCCTATATGTCCCGTAATCAGGTTTAAGTTTATTAAGCTTAAATTTTTATTGGTACCAATAGAGCTTTGGTTAAGTCCCATTGTCCACATGGTTATAAATCCTTTTGCATCACTTATGTATTCTGCGGCAAGAAGAATATCGTCTTCGTTTACTCCACAGATAACGGAAGCTTCGAAAATTGTTTTTCCGAATACAAGTTCCCTGTATTTTTCAAATCCTTCGGTGTGGTTATTTATAAAATCTGGATCTATTGCGCCATTTTCGATGAGAGCCCGGCCAATAGCATAGTTCAGTGTGATATCTGTCCCTGGATTTATTTGAAGATGGAGGTCTGCGATCGAGCAAGTATCTGTTATCCTTGGGTCTACTACAATTATTTTAACACCGGGATTTGCTGCTTTATGGGCTTCAACCCTTCTCCATAGAATTGGATGACACCAAGCCGGGTTGGCTCCCGTAACGTAGAAGCAATCAGCTAGTTCAATATCATCGTAGCACACAGGTACGCTATCTTCACCCAACGACATTTTGTATCCTACCACTGCACTGCTCATGCAAAGCCTGGAGTTTGTGTCGATGTTGTTGCTTCCGATAAATCCTTTAATCAGTTTGTTTATTACATAATATTCTTCGGTAAGGCATTGACCTGAGGCGTAGAAGGCCACTGAGTCTGGTCCGTATTTGTCAATAAATGTTTTAAAAACAGCTGCAGTACGGTCCAAAGCTGCATCCCAGGAAACTCTTTGTCTTGGCATGTTTTTATTGAAGCGCATTTCAGGATATAGCAAACGGTCTGTCTTATCATTTACGGTGTATTGAAGATTCATTCCTTTGCTGCAAAGCATTCCCCTGTTAACCGGATGGTCCTTATCACCACTAACGCTGATTGTTCCGTTTTTTTCCTTGTCAACTACTACTCCGCAGCCAACACCGCAATAGCAACATGTTGTAGTAAATTGATTTTGTAGATGCTTTGCTGTCATACTATTGCTAATGATTGTTTAAAAGCCCTTTGTTATTGAATTTTATATATAAAAATCAGTAATTCTAAGTCTGATGATCAAAAATATGAAATTTATAATAAAATTATACTTGTATTTTAAAGATAAAGGCTCAAAAACATGATCGAAATCATCTTTTTGAGCCTAATTTTGTTCTTTTTTTATTTTCCTGTCTTTATTTATTATATAATTTAAAAAAATCACTCCGATATGGCGGTATTTTTATGATTTTTTTACTTTGATTTTGACAGATTTGCTACAAGTTTTTCATTTTCAAGTGATGTTTTTGTGATTTCTTCTGTTTTTGATTCTTTTTGAAATCTTGTAAGTAGAATAATTGCGGCTACAGCCATCACCGTATAGGCGATATAAGTGAAGGCCTGGTTGTAGGTAATGTTTTCTGATTTAAATAGAAATCCAAACATCATTCCTCCTAAGTTTCCACCTGCGCCTACAATTCCGCTAACTAATCCCACATTTTTCTTGTTTATAAAAGGGGTAATTGCGTAAGTAGCTCCGTTTGACATCTTTAAGAACATAGCAAATGAAAGCATGTAAATAATGGCGGCAGTAAGAGAGGTGGCGCTAGCGAAAAATGTTAAGCCAATGCCTTCCAATAACAACATGGAGGCGAGTAAGAGGCCTTTGCCTTTTAATCCATATGATTTTCCAACTTTGTCTGCAACGATACCCCCGAATGCACGTGCGAAGAGGTTCATGGCGCCGAAAACACCTGCGAGTAAACCTGCAGTTTCTTGTTTTAGTCCAAATGTGTCGACAAAATGAAGTGAAGCTACATTGTCAAATGTTATTTCCATGCCAAAACACATTCCATAAGCCAAAGCCAGGGCCCAAACTCTCCAGTCGGCTAAAACAGACCAGTCTGTTTTTCCGGAGTCGGCTTTAGTGTAGCCAATTTCTTTATAGTTTCCGTTGGGAGTATCTTTCGTGTATTTAAAGTAAAAGAATGCTATGATAAGCATCATTACTCCGGGAAAGATCATTGCATATCTCCAGGCTTCTCCTTTAGTATAGCCCATTCCGACAATGGTTGCAAAAATTATCGGCATAACCATATTGGTGATGCCTCCTCCAAGGTTTCCCCATCCGCCAGTTACAGCATTCGCTGTTCCTTTGATCTCCGGCGCAAACATCATCGAGGTGTGAAATTGTGTGATCACGAAAGATGCTCCGATCATGCCTATTGCAAGTCGGAAAAGTAAAAATGTGCTGTAGTCGTGCGAAAGGCCTACCAACATTACCGGAATTGAACCTAAAATGAGTAAGCGAACAGCGGTTATTCTTGGTCCCCAGGTGTCGCAAAGGCGTCCTATAACTAGCCTGGCTATAATAGTGGAGGATACTGATGCAATGATCAAATTTCCTACCTGGCCCTTAGACAGGCCGAGGTCTTCACGAATAGTAGGCATTAATGGAGCCAGTCCGAACCAGCCAAAAAAACATACAAAGAACATCATCCATGTGATATGGAAAGTTCTCATTTGAACTCCATTGAAACTGAAGATGTTGAGCTTTGATAGTGGTTTGTTGCTTGTCATTTTAGTGTTATTTTAATTGAAAAAAATGTTGAAGGGGATTGTATTAGTGGATATCGTTGATGGAGAATTTATCAAACAAGAGACTTAGTAATCTGTCGTGAATCTCCATGTATTTCGGGGCATGGACAATGTCTTTTTTGTTTCTTGGTCTTTCAAGAGGAACGTCTACGATTTCTTTGATAGTAGCCGCTGGACCATTATTCATCACTACTACGCGGTCTGATAAAAAGATAGCTTCTTCGATATCATGGGTAACCATTACAATCGTCTTGTTTCTGTTATCCAGGTTCCAAAGCTTTAGTAGTTCGATATGCATAGAGCCTTTTGTCAGGGCGTCAAGGGCTCCAAAGGGTTCATCGAGCAATAGGATCTTTGGGCTGATTGCAAAAGCTCTTGCAATGGCTACCCGCTGTTTCATTCCTCCTGAAAGTTGGCCGGGCAGTTTATCTTTGTGGGGGAGTAAGTTTACCATAGCTAAGGCATTAGTAGTAATCTCCTTTTTTTCTGCAGGTGACTTGGCGACTAACACCGAATCAACAGCCTCATAGATGTTTTTGTAGACTGAAAGCCAGGGTAGTAATGAGTAGTTTTGGAACACAATTCCTCTATCCGGCCCAGGGCCTTTAACGATCTTATCGTTAGCTGTTACGGTTCCCTGGGTTGGGTTAACCATTCCTGAAATAGTATTCATTAAGGTTGATTTTCCGCAACCTGAGTGCCCTATTAAAGAAATGATCTCACCTTTTTTAACATTCAGGTTGATGTCTTTAATTGCGGTATAAATTCCTTTCTTGGTTTTAAATGATACCGTTACGTCTTTAACTTCAATAGAGTTTACTGTGGATATATTCTGAGCGCTAGTGGCTTTTGCTTTTCCGTTTATGCGACTTTCAACTAGTGTTTCCGATAATTGATCTGTTAGTGCCATAGTTTTATTTTTTAGATCTGACCAGTAAAAAATTATTTATTCTCCCAGGCGAATACATGCTGTACCGCATTAAATACTTTGTCAAGTAGTAATCCTACAGTGCCGATAATTAAGATTGCAATAAGGATCTTTTCCAGTGAAAGGCCGTTCCAGCTATCCCATACGAAAAATCCAATACCTACTCCACCCGAAAGCATTTCGCCTGCTACAATTACCAGCCATGCTACTCCGATCGATAATCTTAAACCCGTGATAATGTGAGGTAAAGCAAAGGGGAACATGATTTTTGTTACGTATTTCCATTTGGAGAATCCGAAAGCCTTACCGACATTTTTATGGTCATCAGGGATTGATGCTACGCCAAAAGAGGTGTTGATTAGTGTAGGCCAAAGTGAAGTGATGGCGATGATGAAAACTGTGGCGCCTTCAGCTGCCTGGAAGGCAAGCAGTCCAAGAGGGAACCATGCAAGTGGAGAAACAGGGCGAAGGATCTGAACGATGGGATTGAAGAGGCGCATCGTTACTTTTGACGATCCCATTAAAAGTCCCATTGGGATAGCTATAAGAGAGCCGATTCCAAAGCCTAGAAATACCCGTTTGATTGAACTCATTAGTTGAAGGCCTATTCCCTTGTCATTAGGGCCGTAATCGTAGAAAGGGTCAGCGATCAGTTCTTTGAAAACCGTCCAGGTTGGCACCGGGCCAGGAATCTCGTGTTTGGTTAGAATGGAAACCAGTTGCCATGTTAGTCCCAGAATGATTAAGCTTCCAAAAAAGGCAAGGATAGTGTACAGGGCGTCGAGTGTGAAAATCTTCTTCATCTTTTTCTGTTTTATGCCTCCGGGAAACCGGAGGCAGTAGGTTTGTCCTTTATTTTTTTGTGCGTTTCAGATAATCATCGATGTTTTTAGGGTCGAACGGAATGTCGAGGTTCGTTTTGATGATCCCCATGTCTGCCTGAGCTGGCACATTCATTTCTTTAGCTACTTCTGCGTATAAATCGTCAAGAGTTAGTCTTTCTGCTATTTGTGTATAATTTGGTTCTGATTTAAGCAATCCGAATCGAACGTATTGGGCAAGGAACCAATAGGAGTAGACCTTCTTTGGCATAGGTACTGTTCCGTTCTTGTAGAATACCATATAGTTGCCTTTGTATTTCTGAACTCCCAGATCGCAACCAAGGTCGCTTGATCCTAATAATCTTGCTTCGATTACCGCTAAAGGCGCGTTAACGTAGTAGGGTTTAGTGAGCCATTGTGCTGCTTTTTTGCGGTTTCCTAAATTGTCCAGCCATCTTTGGGCCTCAATGATTGCTTTCATTACTTTCTTCAGTTCATCTTTGTCGTTCTTTGCAAAGTTTGAATTGACAACTAAAGCTTTTTCAGGGTGGTCGCTCCAAAGGTCCTGCGATGCAATATGCGTGAAGCCAATATTTTGAGCAGCTGCAACCCCGCCCCAGGGTTCTCCAACGCAAAAGCCTTCCATGTTGTCTACCTTCATGTTTGCAACCATTTGCGGGGGAGGAATAGTAATTATTCCTACATTTTTGGGTGTTCCTGTTGCTGCAAGCCAGTACCTTAACCAAACGTCATGCGTCCCGCCAGGGAAAGTCATCGCAAAAGTGACTTCTTTGCGGCCTTGTACTTTCTTTACTGCTGCGGCTACTTTGTTAGTTTCTTTATAACCAACAAGGCTGCAGAAATCTTTTGACAGTGTTATTGCCTGGCCATTGAAGTTTAGCATCATGGCAATCTTCATTTCTGAGCCAGCTTTTCCTCCAATACCTGTATAAACTGAAAGAGGCATAGATGAAAGGCAATGTGCCCCGTCTAGTTCTCCAAGAAGAATCTTGTCGCGAACATTGGCCCATGAGGCTTCTTTTGAAAGTTCTACGTCGACTCCGTATTTGTTAAATAGTCCCAGTTCTTTCGCTGCTACTAAAGGGGCACAATCTGTAAGTGGGATGAAGCCTAATCTGATTTTTTTAGCTTCAGCAGTGCTTGAAGTAATTGTTATGATGGCAGCGGCAAGCGCTGTGAAGGTAAGAGCTTGTTTTAATTTGTATATAAGTTTCATTCGTTTCGCGTTTAGTTAAATGCCTTGTTAATTCTGTTCCTTATTGCTTGATCGCCACTGGTTTCGTGAATAGGAAATCTGGTTTGATATTAATCATCAGATATGCGAAGTCTGGCGATTTATCCAGTCCTGTAGTTGTAAGGCCTTTTGCTAGGGGAAGGCTGCTTGTGGCCCAGGCGTGGGAGTAACCAAGATCGATGGTGGTAAATTTGTTGAGCGTATAGCTTGTAATCACATCGATTTCATGAGCATAGTGCTTTGTTGCGCCTGCTGCTGGTGAATGGTCGGCATCGAAACGGTGGAAATCTGCTGCTATAGAGTATTCGTTTGCAGTAAACTTCGTTTTGAAATAGTAGTCTTTAAGGCCTGCAGTTGGTGAGCCAGACGGTGCATAGAAGAAATCCATGAAGCCCCAAAATTTGTGCGGAGTGCCGTATAAAGGGTCAAATCGTTTGCTTTCGTTGGCATCGGTTGTCGTTTTGTTTCCTGAAAGGAAGTCAAAGCCAGGCCCCGCAGTAAATTTCCCTTTTGAATAGGTTGCTGCAGCTGTGTAGTGAAAGGCATTTAGGTCTTTTCCGTCTCTGTCTTCGCCCATTTGCTGGTAGTAAGCGGCCTGGGCTGCAATTTTTCCAAATCCTGATGCGTTTCCGAAAGTCGGACTAATCATCCCTCCAAGGGTGTAGCGATTGTTGGTGCCTTTTTGGTTAAAAGCTCTGCCGTAAACAAAGCCGCCATTGGTTGTTGGTGTAGCGGTTGTTGTGTATTTCCCAAAATCGTCTTTAAAGAATAAAAGGGAAAGTTTTGTCTGGTTAAGCTTTTTAGCAATGTATAAGCTTACGAAGTTTTTGTAATTCTGATTTCCAGCATTTGAATTAGCGGGATTGCTGTAAGCTGGTGTTCCTGTCGCAGAGCTATTGGCAGAAATTGATCCTCCTGCAGTTAAAGGAACGACTCCTGCTGGTGTAGTCACCAGTTCTCCGTTACTGTCTCTGATGTATTGAGGTACATTCCCTGGAGTGTATAGGGTGCCTGCGTTGTTTTCTGCATTCTGATTATAGGCGTACCCTAAATCTACCTGCCAGCCATGATGTACAATCTTTAACAATGCCATATCAAAGCGACGACCTTGTTGTAGCCAGTCAAGATTTCCTATTAACCTTGCGTCGTCGTAGATCAATTCCTGGCGACCTACCTTAAATGAAAGGTTATCAACCAGTTTGAATTTAATTGTTGTGTCTGCTTTGTTAGCTAGTACAATGTCTGCCCATCCCTCATGAAGCATTAGTCTGTTTCCGTCGGCAGGGCTAATAGTGGATGCATCTTGTCCCCAAACTCTTACGTCCTGAACAGTTGCGCCGAATGTTAATCTGTCCCATTTGTATCCGAAAATCAACCTGGTTCTTTGTGAAATAAATGAACCCGGTGAAGCTGTAGTAGGGGTTAGGTTTGAAAATCCGTCCCTTAATTCTGCTCTTGGTCTTATTTGACCAGAAAGGCTCATCTGAGCCGAAACTTTGCCGGCAGACAGGATTGCGACCGCTGCTGCTGTTAATGTAGTCTTTGTAATACTCGTTGCGAGAACTTTTTTGTACATTTGATAGGTTTTTTAAGTTTGTTAAAGCACTTGAAACTTTGCCCCGTTTGGACTGCGACCTCCGACGGGGTTTTTCTTTTTTAGTGGTTTTTCTGTTAAATATTCCTCATTTTTTTGCTGTTTATTAAAAATCGTCTTAGTTTTTGTTTTTGTTTAAGCTAAAAGTAGAGTATTTAATGTTAAAACCAAAATTTTAGCATTTAAAATCGTTATTTATATGATTTGATTAATATAAAACTTCATTTTTTTAGATTTTATCAAATTGAAAGTAGTTCGAGATTGAAAAATTATTGATTTTTTAATTTTATATCGACGTTTTATTGATATAAATCATGTTTTTCATCAAGTTTATTGCGCATTAATTGTAAAAAAGCATAGTTTTAGTTGGATTTAGCTTTTAAAATGGATTTTTTTGTATTGATCTATTAAAAAAAAGGGGGTTGTGCTGGCTGTTGTCAGTCAGCTCTAATTGATACTTGAATTAAAAGGTAGGGATCCCTTGAATTCATTTCTGCGACATGGTTCAGGGGGGGGAGTAGATTCACGTTAGATAATGATAAATTATTAAGAATTTTAAAATGAAAAGAACAAAACATGAGTGCGGTCTAGACAGGTGCTTCTTATGTAGGACCTGTTTAAAGGAGTGGCTTCCGGCTTTGGAGGTCCACCGCCAGACATATCAGGTTAAAAAAGGAGAGCAGATATTTAAAGAAGGGGAAAAAGTGACAGGCGTTTACTTTGTATACGAGGGGAATGTTAAAGTTCATAAAAAGTGGGGGCCGGATAAGGAGCTGATCATTCGCTTTGCAAAGAAAGGTGCAATTATTGGCCATCGGGGTCTTGGTACTAATCTTTATTATCCTGTTTCGGGAACAGCCCTTGAAAATGGGATAGTATGTTATATTCCAATTGATATATTTGAAGCTAGTTTAAAGGTAAATCATGAGTTAACTTATGAATTAATGATGTTTTTTGCAGATGAATTGCAGGAATCTGAAAGAAAAATGAGGAATCTGGCTCATATGCCTGTAAAAGGACGTATTGCTCAGGCGCTTTTCTCATTGAAAGACAAGTTTGGACTTACGGTGGAAGGTTTTATTGACATAGAGCTTACCCGCCAGGATCTTGCCTCTTATGCAGGGGCCACTTATGAGACTGTATTTCGTATTATTAATGAGCTGGTATCTGAGGGAGTAATTACCACTATGGGTAAAAGCATAAAAATTCTCGATCCTGAAAAGCTTGCTGTTTTCGTTAGTGACACTGACTTATTTCAGGACGGCAGTTCTAAAAAGAAACAGCTGCTAAGCTAAATAGTTAAGCAGGTTAGGAGGATCCCGGGCGAGAGTTCGGGATTTTCTTTTGGGTGGTGAGCTATTGCGTCCGCATACAATCCCAGGCGGATATCTCCTGAGCCATTAATATCTACCGGTTCTATTTTGGATGGATTTCCCTCTATTTTTACCGGGAAAAATTCGTCAAATCCCGATTTTCTTACTCTTTTTCCCGTAAATGGCAAGTGGAGGGTCCTGGTTGGACTTTGCTGCAGTGACTTTGAGAGGAATGTCTCAATAAAAAGCTTGAAGGTAACCAACGTAGAGAAGGGGTTTCCGGGAAGAGCAAACACTAGTCCTCCGGCGGGCATTTCTCCACACCAAAATGGTTTGCCTGGTTTTATGGCAACCTTGTGAAATAGTTTCTTAACGCCGAGACTTTGAAGGATTTCTGGTACATAGTCTGCGTCACCTGCAGAAACACCTCCACTCATGATTAAAATATCGAAAGAAAGTGCTTCTTCTATATTTACTGATAGTTGTGTTTTGTCGTCCGGGAGGTGTTTGTAAAGTTGAGGTTTGATCTGCCACGACTTCAATAAAGATTTTACCAGCCACTCGTTGCTGTTGCGGATCTGTATTTCATTAATATCTGATCCAACTGGTTTAACTTCATTGCCGGTTGTAAAAAATGCGATTCTGGGAAGTTTCTTTACTTTAATTGTTGTTTTTCCAAGGGTTGCAAGCGTGCTTACTACGGGAGCGTTGCAAAGGGTGTCTTTCTGTATAGCTAATGTTCCTTGTTTAAGATCTTCACCTTTTCTGGCAATGTTCTGGAATTTCGTTATCTCTTCTGTAGTGAAACTAACATGGCAGTCAGTTTCACTTGAGTCTTCCCGGCGGATAACGGCGTCAGCATCGAGGGGGACCGCCGCGCCGGTCATTATTTTGTAGCAGCAACCGTTCTCCAGGTTTGAACCGGCTAAATTTCCAGCAAAAATTACTTCTTTTATCCTGAATTCTCTTATTCCGGCTGTCCAATCCTCTAGTCTAATAGCATATCCATCCATTGCTGAGCGATTGAATGGAGGGTAATCCCGGTCAGCAAGAATATCTTCATCTAATATCCTGCCTTCAGCATCATTAAGATCAATGATTTCAGAACCAAAAGTTCTGGCCTTTGATGTAATTGTTTCTTGTGCTTCCCGGAAATTGACCATATCTCTTGTTTATTGTTTTTGAGATTATACTGTGACCTTTAATCTTTCAACTTTTAGCCCTTTACCTATAGGCTCCTAATGTCCGCCGCCTTTCATCATTTTTCTTGCGTGGAAAACAGCAGGTAGAATAGCTTCTAGTGATTCTCTTGCGCCATCGCTGCTGCCGGGCAGGGTTACTATCAACGTATTCGCAATGGAGCCTGCAACCGCGCGGCTCATCATAGCTAAAGGTGTGCGCATTTGACCAAAGTTTCTCATCGCCTCCGTGATGCCATCCGCGTCCCGCTCTAATATTTCTTTTACCGCAGATACTGTATTGTCTCGGGGACCAAGTCCGGTTCCTCCTGTAGTAAATATAAATTGAATATCTTCTGAGACCCAATCTTTGATCTGTTGCTGGATTTCCTCTTTGTTGTCTGGTAAGATCTTGTAATATACAACGTTTGCTTTTGTCTCTTCCAGCATGTGTTGGATGAGTGTTCCGCTTCGGTCCTCGCGTTTTCCTTCTGCGCAAGAATCTGAACAAACTAATATAGCGCAGGTGGGGGAGGTGGCGAAAAACTTCTTGCGGTCGCTCTTGCCTCCTTTTTTCTCTAGCAGCTTAATGTGCCCAATTTCAAGTGCTGTATCTACAGGCTTCAGCATGTCGTAAATCTCCAGGGCTGCAACACTAACTGCCGTAAGCATTTCCATTTCAATGCCGGTGCGGCCGATAGACTTTGCTTCACCGTAAATAACAATTCCTTTTCTGGAAAAAATTCCTTCAGGAAACAAAGATCCATGGGTTTCCTGACTAAGGAATTCGAACCGGATATCCATCCCATCAATCGTTACCGGGTGGCAGTGGGGTAAGAGTTGTGGAGTTAGTTTAGCTCCTATGAAGCCGGCAGCTTTCGCTACATCAAACAGATTTCCTTTTGGAAGTTGACCTTCCTCTATAATTTTTATAGTTTCGGCTGAACAGAAAATTATTGCTGTAGCCCTCGCGCTTCGTAGAGTAATTTGTTTGTGAGTAATATCCCTCATTGAACATGGGTATTTGCGGCAAATATAGGATTTGGGGAGGTAAAAGGGGAAAGGTTAAAGGGTAAAAGGTTGAAGGAGGAAACGTAAAAAACCCGGCATCTCTGCCGGGTAAACGATATTTAACAATGGCAACTTTTTCAAGTTGTTGATCTTATTCCGATATAAACTTTATCACCTTCAAGTTTTACCGGATAGGTCTTTATTTGATATTCATCTCCGCTCAGGCATTCGCCGGAGATTAAAGAAAATGTTTTTTTATGGAAAGGGCAGGCAACTTTCGGTTCACACTCTTCTCCGGTACTGCCGATCATGCCTCTTGACAGGACCATTTGTTGTTTATGTGGGCAAAGATTTTGTGTCGCAAACCATTCACCTCTTCTTGTAAAATTAAAGACTGCGATTTGTTCCTCCTCGTATTTTACACATGCTCCGCCATTTTCTGGTACATCACTTGCATAGCACGCAAGGACCCATTTTATATCTGTTGTTGTTTCTGCTTCCATGATACTGATAATTAAAAATTCAAAAGTTTAATTCAATTTAGTGTTAGATCTTACCACTCTTTAGCTTTGATCTGTTCTCTCATTGAGTCGAACTCTATTGTAGGGTCTTTCTCTTCCGGCGCATTCACAAAGTGTGAGAACTGTTTGCGTAGCTCCGGATTTCTAACTACTTCAGTCCATTCGCAATGGTATGAGTTTATCAGGTGTTGAATTTCTTCTTCCAGTTGTTCTCCGATGCCAAGGCTGTCGTTTACTACTACGTTTTTAAGATAACTTAATCCGCCTTCCATTTTATTCAACCAAGTCGCTGTGCGCGCTAATGGGTCGGCCGTTTTGATGTAGAACATGAGGAATCTGTCGAGGTATTTGATGCAGGTTTCTTTATCCACGTCTGCAGCTATAAGTTGAGCGTGTTGTGGTTTCGATCCTCCATTTCCGCAAACATATAGGTTCCAGCCTTTTTCAGTTGCGATAATTCCAAAGTCTTTTGCCTGAGCTTCAGCACACTCACGAATACAGCCACTCACGCCGCCTTTTAATTTGTGCGGAGAACGAATTCCTTTGTAGCGCTCTTCTACTTCGATGGCGAAAGAAACGCTGTCTTGTAATCCAAAGCGACACCAGGTGCTTCCCACGCAGCTTTTCACTGTGCGTAATGATTTTCCATAAGCATGTCCGCTTTCGAATCCGGCGTCTATTAATTCTTCCCAAATTGCAGGAAGGTCATTAACGTGGGCTCCAAACAGGTCTATTCGCTGGCCCCCGGTTATCTTGGTGTATAAATTATATTTTTGTGCAACTTGCCCTATTACGATAAGTTTCTCAGGAGTGATTTCGCCACCCGGAATTCTTGGAACTACGGAGTAAGTTCCTCCTTTTTGAATGTTCGCAAGATATCTGTCGTTACTGTCCTGGATTGGCTGCTGTTTAACAATAAGATCATTCCAGAGGCTGGATAAGATTGCAGCTACTGCCGGTTTGCACACCTCGCAGCCATCTCCGCGGCCATAATGATCAAGCGCTTCATCATAACTTCTTACGTTATTCATCTTGATTAAATCCATCAACTCTTGTCTGGAGTAATCAAAATGCTCGCAAAGAACGTTTTTGACATACATTCCCTGTTCCTTCATGGTTCCGATCACAAGATCTTTTACCATTGGAATGCAGCCGCCGCAGCCAGTTCCCGCTTTCGTTGCTTTTTTAATTCCATCAACCGTGGTGATTCCTTCGTCTCTTACCTTGCAGCATATGGCGCCTTTTGTGATAGATTCGCAAGAACAGATAAGGGCTTCTTCCGGAAGGTTCATTACTCCTGCTCCACCTTCAGTTGATTCGCCTCCTCTGGTTCCAAGTATAAGATCCTCAGGATTAGGAGGAAGTGCGATGTTATTTTTAACGGTTTGAAGTAGCATGTTGTAGTCTTCGGCATCACCGATCAATACACCACCTAATAAGCTCTTTCCGTCTTTAGTTATATTAATTCTTTTGTAGATGCCTTTGCTCGTGTCTTCGAGGGCAATGGTGCGGCAATCAGGTTCGTTAATGAAAGGATCTCCAAAGCTAGCTACATCAACACCAATTAATTTCAATTTCGTGCTCATATCAAAGCCGTGAAATTCTCTTTCACCACCAGTGATCTTGCTTACCACCACTTCTGCCATTTCATATCCTGGAGCAACCAGTCCATAGATCATGCCTTCGTGAAGTGCGCATTCGCCAATTGCAAAAATGCTTGGATCAGAAGTTTGCATCATCTCGTTCACAACGATACCTCCACGGTTGCCAACATGCAGACCTGCCAGTTTAGCCAGTTCATCACGGGGGCGGATACCCGCGGAGATCACCAGCATATCTACGGGGAGAGAAGAATCATCTGCAAAATTTAAGGCTGTGATTTTTCCTTCACCCGCAATTTCAGAGGTGCTTTTATTTAAATGAATTTGCAGGCCGAGTTCTTTTAGTTTCATCTGTAGCATAGTGCTTCCAGGCTGGTCTATTTGCCTTGGCATAAGCCTTGGTGCAAACTCGATTACGTGAGTTTCATTGAGGCCGAGGTCTATCAAAGCTTTTGCGGCTTCCAGGCCTAAAAGGCCTCCGCCCATCACTGCTCCATTTTTTGCATTTTTTGCATACGCAGAAATTAGTTCAAGGTCTTCAATAGTTCTGTACACGAAAACACCTTCTTTCTCAACACCGGGAATGTCAGGTACGAAAGCTGAAGATCCAGTAGCCAATACCAGATAATCATACTTGATTACCTCTCCTTTTAGTGAATGGACCGTTTTGGCTTCCGGGTTGATTTCCTGAACCGGATCGTTAAGGTGAAGAGATATGTTGTTTTCTGAATACCAATCTAAAGTATTCATCAGTAAGTCGTCAGCAGTTTTGCCACTGAAATATTCACTTAGGTGAACACGGTCATATGCAGGCCTCGGTTCGTCTCCAAAGACAATCACCTGGTAAGCATCGGTTTTAGACACAAGTTTTTCGCAGAACTTATATCCAACCATTCCGTTTCCGACTACAACAATTGTTGGTTTTTCGTTTACCATAAGACTAAATTTTGTTAAAGCATCGTTTTTTTTAAATCTTATTAAATATCCTAGCGACTTTTGATTTATTTAATGTGATTTAAGACAAATTTAAATAAAAAACATCTTTAAGTATGATTTAAATCATGAAAAACTTTTATAGAAAGGAGATTTTTGTAAAAATATTAATTTAATAACCTTTTTTAGTGGTTAGAAAAACAAATACTGCTGGTTTTTTCCTAAATTTTGATAGTTTGTCAATTAATTTTAGGTCTATTTTTTATTTTTTATTCTAGTTTGGATGTTTCTTCGTGATTTAATGGTGGTTTATGGTCTTTTGTTTTGTGATATAAATGTATCTTGATCTATTTATTGGTTTTTTTGTGTTATTGTAATGTCCCCTGTTGCCTTTTTATTCCTTATAGTCTAAATGTTGTTGTTCGCTGTTCAAGTATATTGTAAAACATTATTGTGTTTGAATTATTGGTATCAGAAGATATACTATTTGAATTATGGAAGGATTTTTAATCATGGTTAATGGTCAGGAGTTTTATGTGAAGCAAGGCTTGCACGAAAATTTGTATGAGGTAAGTAATAGTGGAAAGAAGTTTTTGGTGGGGAAGAGAGAGACAGGGGAATGGGAGGTGATGTTACAGGATTCAGATCAGACGGAGATATCTGCAAGTGAAATCGGAAAGGTAATTGACAATAGAGTAAAGGAATAATGCTTTTAATAGTGTTAGTATTAAAGCAAGATTGAAAAGAGAATTTATGAAAAATGAGGAAGGACTATCGGCAATATGAGTTTAGCTGCTGTAGTCAACAGCAGCTACATTTTTATTGTACTTCCTTTTTATAGGATGATCTAAGTCTTTGTACTCCATAAAGAGCAGTTAGGCCAAATAGTACTATAGTTCCACTATCAAGGGGGGCATTGTCCGGGTCTAAACATCCACCATCTCCTCCTCCGCTAGTGTCTTCCCCATCTTCGCCTGAGCAATAGGCAAAGGCAGGAATTGATAATAAAGAACAGATTAGAGCGCTAAAAAAGAATTTTTTCATTATTTCATTTCAATCGTTAAAAATCGGGAGGAGCATGCTCCGGGGGAGACAATGTTCCACCTTTACAGAGGACATACCACAGGCTGTTGTTCTTCAAAACAATCTGATAAAATCTGTTACTATTTCTCTGTAAACGTCCCAATGTTGTCCTTCTACGTCGAAGGTATCCTGAGGTTTCGTAAAAATTAAAAATCGAAAAGCAGGTTAGTGAAATTGCTACTTATATTAAAAATATAACCTTCCAAGATACTGATCCTGGTCGTCCTGCATTAATAATTCGAATTTATACGATAATTCCCCAGCTATATTATTTAAGGTCACCGGATCTATGTAGAGCCAGTTAAACCACTCATCACTTATATTATTATATTGGTATTGAAATCTAACCTCACCAAAGTAACTTTCCGGCCTCCGTATATTTTTATCCTCATACAAATAGGAAATATCAGAAGAATCGAAAATAATCTGCCCCCCTGGCTTCAGCAGGCTTCTGCAATGTTTAAGTAGTGCTTTCAAGTTTTCTACGGTACCGCAAAGCCCAATTCCATTCATTAAAAACAATAAGGTGTCATATTGATCCTCCTTATAGTCGAAGATGTCTTTATTAATTACATTCTTCACACCCCGGCTTCTCATAATGTCGCAAGCTTTCGTCGAGATTTCTATCGCCGAAACTTCTAATCCCCGTTCCTGCAGTAGCAGAGTGTGACTCCCAACACCCGCTCCTATATCTAATACCAAACCCTCACATCTTTTCAAAGCATGCAGCTCAAGATCTGGCATCTCTTCCTGGTCTCTGAAAAATACCTCAACTGGCATTTCCTCAGGGGCTCCATAAGAGGTGTTAATCCACAAGAGTTTGCCAGAACGTTGGTTGTAAAAATCGGAAAGTGCCTCCCCTAAAACATCCATCGCCACAAATCTACGTTTTTCAGAAGGATAAGTACGAAAAATTTAAGGTGGAGAGGAAATAAATCTAACTTTACAGCGTTATGCAACGTTTCATCTCACAAATATTAAGGTTTGAGAAGAAGGGGGACAAGACTGGCTGGACTTATATTGAAATCCCTCAAGATGTAGCGATGAAGCTCTCGCCGGGTAATAGGAAGAGCTTCAGGGTAAAAGGTATGCTGGATAATCATCCTATAAATGGTGTTGCTTTGCTCCCAATGGGTGAGGGTAGTTTTATCCTGCCTTTAAACGCTAATATAAGGAAAGGTATAAGGAAGGCAGAAGGTGCTATGCTAGATGTGTTTATTGAGCTGGATAATGAGTATAAACTAGTGCTCCCTGCAGAGCTTCAGGAGTATTTGGAAGAAGACGGGCTAGCAGCAGATTATTTTGAAAGTTTAGCAAAATCTCATCGTGATTATTTTGTTAAATGGATAGAAGGAGCAAAAACTCAGATCACTAGGGAAAAAAGATTGGTGGAAACAGCGAAGGCTTTGTCGGCCAGAATGACTTATGGGGAGATGATACGCGGTCAGAAAAAGAAAAAAGAATAAATATGAAGGACTATAAAAAATACTACTCAGTTCCGGCGTCACCGGAAGAAATATACCTGGCATTAACAACGCCGGCGACAATATTTTTATGGACAGGAGAAGAAGCGGAAATGTCTACTGAACCTGGTAGTGAATTTTCTCTATGGGAAGGAAGTATTTCGGGTAAAAACCTGGAATTTGAGTATGGCAAGAAGATTGTTCAGGAATGGTATTTCGGGGATCAGGAGGAGAAATCTATCGTCACCATAAAACTCCATCCCGATAAAGACGGCACATCTGTAGAGTTAAGGCATTCTAATATTCCTGATGAAGATTTTCAGGACATTAAAGATGGATGGGACGGTGCCTACTTTGGCGCTCTAATAGATTTTTACAGTTAAGCGTATTTATGTATTGCTGATCCAGGATTATAAATCCCTTGATTCCCTTGTTGGTGTTTGCACCAACAAGAGCTTTTCAGTAGGTAGGTTTTTAAGCAAAACCAAAGTTTAGGATATTATAGAAGGACTAGTTTAAAATAGCTTCGTCCAAATATCGTCCGATTTGTTCCACTGGAATATTTATCGAAGGATTATATTGTGCTTCTATTATCCAATTCTTGTCTTTGTCTTTAGCGATGCAGCAAGTGCCGTTTTTTCTATTCACATAAAAAATATTGTAATCAGAGTTCGGTTGCTCGATAGTAAAAAGCTGGTCGTTTATCTTTACGTTATAAATTTTCATAGTTTATGTTTTGCTAGGTAAATGTATGTAAATTTTTCAATCAAATTATTGTTGCATTGTTAAATGTTTATTATTTGACTAAATATATTTCTTTTTTAACAAAAAAAGGCCTTGCTGGTTTGCACTGAAGTCTATTTTAAAACTTTTCAACCTTCAGAAAATTGAGATAGTTAAATTATTATTAACAAAAGCTGAACCATTATTATCTTTTCAAACCATTCAAAAAGAAACGGTGTTAAGCATTTAACATAAATTTTAACACCTATGAAATCGACGATAGTTTTATTCTTATCATTTATATTAACCATTCCTGTCTTTAGTCAGGATAGTACATCTGTTTCAAATAGTATCTCAGGTCAGAGCTCTGGTAAGGCTGATTCTCCCTACAAAACGAGTTGGAAGGTTGATGGACCTGTTATTGCGGGAACATTGGGACTTAACTTTCTGGGATTAAGCTTAATTAAAAATAAAGAAGGCTTAACTGAAACAGAAGTAATGTACAAGCGAGCTCATAAATCTGATGTGAATGGTATTGATCGTTTTGCGGCTGGCAACTATTCTGAGAATGCTGACAAACTGAGTTACTATCCCTTCTATGCATCCTTCGCTATGCCTGTTGCCATGCTTTTAAATAAAAAGATAGGAAGCAAAGCTGGGCAAGTAATGGCAATGTATGTAGAAACGATGGCGGTAACAGGCGCTGTTTATTCGATTACCGCCGGCTCTGTCAATAGAAGCAGGCCATATGTATACGGCTCCGAAACGCCCCTGGATAAAAGTATGAAAAAAGGCGCGCGCAGATCCTTTTTTGCTGGGCATACCGCCGCAACAGCCTCGGCCACCTTTTTTGCTGCTAAAGTTTATAGCGATTTTAATCCAGACAGCAGAGCAAAACCTTACGTGTGGGCTGCTGCTGCAGTTGTTCCGGCTGTTGTTGGATACTACCGCGTACAAAGTGGCAACCACTTTTTAACTGACAATCTTTTAGGTTATGCCGTTGGTGCCGGCGCTGGAATATTAGTTCCTCAGTTACATAAAAAAGGCTCCTCTAATAATTTAAGCGTTGTTCCGGTAACCACGCCGGAATATAGAGGGTTAAATCTTTCTTACACTTTTTAGTCTGTAAATTCTGATAATTATATAAAGCTGCTCAAGACGAGCAGCTTTTTTTGTAGTTAGATCCCCGTATGGTTTGCAAACTTGCCTTTTTATGTTTATTTCCGTAGCTCAGCTCCATGTTATTGTTATATTACCTAGATAGGTTGATTAAACTATCGTAAGAAAAATGGCTCTATAACAACAAATCATTAAGTAAATCCTAAATGGTAAGATTTACATTTGTAGTGTTAAATAAAGTACGTCTAATGAGAAGTTTGGTAGTTGCAGTTTTGTTATTCCTCACAACTTTTGCTTCAGCGCAAATAGTTAATCCTGTGAAATGGTCTTATGCCGCAAAAAAAATTAGTAAAACAGAAGCTGTTGTGTTGTTCAAGGCGACTATAGATAATGGCTGGCATTTGTATTCTCAGAATATTCCTGATGGAGGTCCCGTTGCCACTAAATTTGAATTTAGTCCTTCGAAAGCCTATACCGTTACTGGCAAAACAAGTGAACCAAAGCCAGTAACTAAATTCGAAAAAGTATTTAACATGAATGTTAGCTATTTCGAGAAGAGCGTTGTCTTTCAGCAAAAGGTAAAGCTTGCTGCAAATCAGGCTGTCGTAAAAGGAAAGCTGGAATTTATGGTATGCAATGATCATCAGTGTCTTCCACCCGATGAAGTAGATTTTAGTATTGCAGTAAAGTAGTCCTTCTTCAGCAAATCTTAAATGAGAATTTTCAGATTATTTCTGCCAGTGTTTTTCGCTCTGGTATTTTCCTCTGGGCTGCGCGCTCAATCTCCTGACACTATTTCCACCGATGATATCGTTTTTTCAGATGTAACAGATACTATTAGTGATTCGGCTACTGTTAGTTCATCGGAAACAGTAAGCTCTCAACCTAGGGCCGGCAAGCAAGAAACAACGGTAAAAGCTCCCATAGAAACCGCGTCTGGTCAGTCGATCTGGCAAATCTTGCTGGAAGGTTTTCTAAGTGGACTAGCAGCGGTTCTAATGCCCTGTATCTTTCCAATGCTGCCCTTGACAGTAAGTTTTTTTACCAAGAGTTCTTCTTCAAAAACAGCTGCTATTGGAAAAGCCCTGATATACGGCCTTTCAATTATCGTAATCTATGTAGTCCTTGGATTACTGGTAACCGTGATCTTCGGTTCAGACGCATTAAATAATCTGTCTACCAATGGTATATTTAATTTCCTGTTTTTTATTCTCCTTGTTGTTTTTGCAATATCATTCCTTGGAGCTTTCGAAATAACACTTCCATCGAAATGGGTTAATGCAGTGGATTCAAAGGCTGATACCAAGGGATTTGGGGGCTTATTTTTTATGGCCGGTACCCTTGCTTTAGTTTCTTTTAGCTGCACCGGACCAATTATTGGAACTCTGCTGGTTAGAGCTGCGACTATGGGCGAATTATTAGGCCCCGCTGCAGGAATGCTTGGCTTTTCAGCGGCACTTGCTATTCCCTTTGCCTTGTTTGCAATGTTCCCTTCCTGGTTGAAATCGCTGCCCAGATCTGGAGGGTGGCTTAATAGTGTAAAAGTAGTGTTAGGATTCCTGGAACTGGCACTCGCAATGAAGTTCCTTTCAAACGTAGATCTTGCTTACCATTGGGAGCTTCTTGATCGGGAAGTATTCCTGGCGTTATGGATAGTTATTTTCGGATTACTCGGACTTTATCTTCTTGGAAAGATCAAATTTTCACACGATAGTCCCGTTCCCTCTATTCCACTTCCTCGCTTCTTCCTGGCAGTAATAACTCTGGCGTTCACTGTTTATATGATCCCGGGTTTATGGGGAGCTCCGTTGAAAGCAATATCTGCTTTCCTTCCGCCTCAGCATACCCAGGATTTTGATCTTTTCACTAATAGCCTGGGCGCTAATTCAGCATCTCATTCAACTTCCACTCATAAGTATTCTGATAAATTCCATGCACCTTTAGCACTTGATGCTTTTTTTGACTACGAGGAGGGCCTGGCTTATGCAAAAAGTGTTAATAAGCCTGTAATGATCGATTTTACAGGTCATGCTTGCGTGAATTGCAGGAAAATGGAGGCTTCTGTCTGGTCAGACAAGAAGGTATTGGAGACCATACGCGACAAGTACGTTCTGATACAATTATATGTTGATGATAAAACGGAACTTCCTCAGAACGAACAAAGCGTGTCTGCTTTCAACGGTAAAAAAATTAAAACTATCGGTAACAAATGGAGTGATTTTCAGGCATCCCGGTTCAACTCCAATTCTCAGCCTTACTATGTTTTACTAAACAATAAAGGAGAATTGCTGGTGCAACCGTCCGGTGCCGAGTTTGATATTGATAAGTACCTTAAGTTTTTGGAGAGCGGTTTAGCAGCTAATAAATAAAAGTACAGTCTCTGTTACCTGCAGAGGCTACTTATTTCCATTAATTTCTGCGTATCAAGGGGCTTAGTTATAAATTCTTTTACAAAAGGATATTGTGTAGAACGGTCAATTTCAGACTGTATAGCACTTGACGATACAATAAAAATGGCAATTTTCTTCTGTAGCTCGGCCTTTTGATCTTTGAATTGATCCAGGAAATCCCATCCATCCAATACAGGCATATTTAAATCAAGCAGGATAACATCGGGGAGGTTCTCTGGTTCGTTTTTATGCAATTGTAAAGCATCCATAGCCGCACTAACCCCTGGAAAGGCTGTGTGTTTTTTGAACGCTCCCGACTTTCTTATCAGTATTTCGGTTATTTTCTGATGGATTGGATCATCATCAATTACATAAACAAAGCACATTATTTCTTTTCTTTTTGTAACCCTTTCAACGTTGGCAATATTAAAAAGTTTCCCCGGTTTTTTAATTCTTATAAACAAAAAAGTTAGGTTCTTGTATAGGAATGAAAGCAGTTTGTATTATGACTAACCTTCAGATAGATCACCTAACCCAGAAGTTTTACGAAAGCATTTGTTTCAGTCAGGAAAAATACCCCAACATCGATCAGTTGCAGGAACTTTTTTATGGAGATGGTAAGCTGGTGAATGGAAACTTCGATAACCCTCTTGAGTTTACCGTGCAAAGTTATATTCAAGCGATAATGCACCAAATAGAAGAGGGAAACGCTGAATTCTATTCTATTCAGGAAATAGCCGACGTTACTGAGGTTTTTGGAAATACTGCTCACCGTGTTAGTGTTTATGAACATGCATCAATATCAAACGCCCCGCAACCCTGGAAACGGGGGGTAAATTATATTCAATTCATTTTTAGCGATGGTGCCTGGAAGATTATTTCGATGTTGTGGAACGATGAAAAGGAAGGACTGAAGATTCCCGAAGAATACTTTGTATAGGATTGCCATCAATGGGGACAGGGGAATCTATTTCTAGTGCTTTGTGATTTAGATCATATTTATTCCTCTAGCTTTTCCAAAGATTTGCAGTTCCAATAAGCGCAGTTTTGGTGTTGCGCAGATTATGCAAATCTTTGAAATGAAAATTCCCGAATTACTTTCACCTGTAGGCTCCTACGATTCATTGTATGCAGCAGTAAGAGCAGGTGCCGATTCAGTATACTTCGGCATTGAACAGCTGAATATGCGCGCTAAATCAGTAAATGCTTTCTTTTTAGAAGACCTGGAGGAGATCGGGCGTATTGCAAAAGATAATAGTATTAAATGCTACCTGACACTTAATACTGTCATTTATAATCATGACCTGAAGCTTGCAGAGGCACTGATTAAAGAAGCTAAAAAATGTGGCATTGATGCGGTAATTGCATCAGATTATGCTATCATACAATTATGCGATCAAGAAGGGATGCCTCTCCATATTTCTACGCAGGCAAATATTACTAATATCCAGTCTGTTGCCTTTCATTCAAAATTCGCCGATGTAGTAGTCCTCTCCCGTGAGCTTACATTAAAGCAAATTGAAGAAATATCCAGGGAGATAATCCGGAGAGATATTAAAGGACCATCAGGGAGATTGGTTCGGATAGAAGTGTTCGTACATGGGGCATTATGCATGGCTGTATCAGGTAAATGTTATATAAGTCTACATACTCAAAACGCATCAGCAAATCGCGGAGCTTGCTCTCAAAATTGTCGTCGGCCTTATAAAGTTATCGATTATGAGAACGGACATGAACTCTTAGTGGATAATGAATATATCATGTCTCCGAAAGACCTTTGTACTATTGATATTCTGGATCAGGTAATCGCTGCAGGAGTGAACGTACTTAAAATTGAAGGTCGCACAAAGTCTGCAGAATATGTTTATACCACTACAAAATGTTATCGCCAGGCGCTTGATGCAATAGAAGCAGGAAATTATGATCAGGAGAAGGTTGAGCAATGGAAGACTGAGTTAAACAAAGTTTATAACCGCGGATTCTGGGAAGGTTATTATTTAGGCAGAGAACTGGGTGAATGGACCAGTTATCCTGGTAATCAGGCCACCCAAAAGAAGGTTTATGTTGGAAAAGGCAGCAATTATTTCCACCAGGTACGGGTAGCTGAATTCATTATAGAAACCGGCTCATTGAAAAAAGGAGATACTATCCTGATAACCGGTACTAAGAAAGGTGTAATGGAGTTGCAATTAGAGGAATTCAGAGTAGACGGAATAGAGAAGTCAGAAGCTGCGAAAGGACAAAAGCTTACACTGCCACTTACTGATAAAATTTCCAAAGGTGATAAACTCTATAAGATTGTCAGCTGATGCCTAAAGTTATACATCTGAGAGGAAAATGTATTGGTTGTGCTGTATGTGCTGAAATGCAACCCGAGCTTTGGTGTATGTCTAAGAAAGACGGAAAGGCAACCTTATTACATGCTAGTTCCAAACGTGATATTTTTGTTTTAGTTGTTGATGATCTCATCTTAGACCGCACGCTGGTGATTGCAAAGGCTTGCCCCGTTAATATTATCAAAATATCATAAGACACTCATAACACTAGGGATACCCTTTATCTTTGGCAAAATTTAAAAGGAATGATCTGGTATCCTTATACCCAAATGAAACACCTGAAGGAGCTACCTAAAATGGTTTCCGGCAAGGGTGTGCAGATGAACCTGGAAGATGGAAAAACGCTGATCGATGGCATTTCTTCCTGGTGGGCTGTTATCCATGGCTACAGTCACCCTGCTTTAAACATAGCCTTAAAAGAGCAAGCCGATAAATTTTCCCATATCATGCTCGGAGGGTTATCACATCAGCCTGCAATAGATCTTGCAGATGCTTTAGTCCGGATTACTCCATCTGGGTTAAACCATGTGTTTTTTTCAGATAGTGGTTCAGTTGGCGTTGAAGTAGCGCTGAAGATGGCCATTCAATATTGGAGTAATAAAGGGTACGAAGGAAAGCACAAGGTTGTTTCCCTGAAGAACGGCTACCATGGTGATACTTTTAAAGCCATGGAAGTGAGCGACGATTCTGATTTTAGCCGATCCTTTTCAACTGTATTACACCGGGGCTTTATGCTTAATATACCTAAAGGGGGATTTGATGCATCTCCCGAGGAGGTACTTCCGGCTATTCAGGAACTTGAAAGAACCCTGGCAGATCATCAGGATGAAATAGCAGCCATTATAGTCGAGCCAATTGTGCAGTGCGCCGGAGGCTTTCATATTTACTCTCCACTCTATCTTCAAGCAGCAAGGGAACTAAGTGAAAAGTATCAGGTTCTGCTTATATTCGACGAGGTAGCCACAGGCTTTGGTCGAACAGGAAAACTATTTGCAGCAGAACATGCAGGTATATGTCCTGATATTATGGTTATAGGAAAGGCATTAACAGCCGGATACTTAGGACACGCTGCTACCCTGGCAAGTACTGAGGTCTACAATAGCTTTCTGGGGGACAGCTACCAAACTGCGTTAATGCATGGACCCACTTTCATGGCCAATCCTCTTGCTTGTGCAGTTGCACTACGCAGCATTCAATTGATCGAAGAGGAGCAATATCTGGAAAAGATTAAATGTATTAATCAAATAATTCTGGATCAGTTCGAGAATCTTAGATCACCTCTTATCACCGACAAAAGAGTTATTGGTGCCATTGGAGCTATTGAAGTTACTGATTCTACGGTATTCGCTCAGTTTAAAACATTTGCGATCGATCAGGGAGTATGGCTCAGGCCTATTGGGAATGTCATTTATATTATGCCTCCCTATATCATTGAAAAAAACCAGCTAATCAAATTAATAAATGTAATAAGGGACTGGTTTGAACACTTTCTCCCCAATTGATATCAAGGCAGGCTATTCAAATATTTTTCAATTAAATCTATCCCTTCCTTATCGGGAAGGGTTGTTCCAATTTTGGGCATATGATATTCTCCCATAGTTTTCATACGGGTGGGGATGGCTTTTCTGTGCCGTAGTAATCCAGATGCATTTAAACTTGTATTATTATCAAGAGAAATGGTTTGTGCAGATGCGAAACCCTGGACATTATGGCAATGAGCACAATTCATCTTCAGATAAGCTCTCGCTCGTTTTTCCAGAGAGTTATTTGTATCGGTATATGCGGGAAGGACCTGATCCATTTGAGCGCCCTTTTGCACGTTAAGAAGTCCGGCTGCGCGCATTAATTGCAATTGGTTTACCAGTTTTCCTTCTGTACCCACTATTGCTCTGTTAAGGTTTCCCAACTCGGGACCAATAGGAGACAGAATCCCAGCTCTTTGATGACACGTACCACAGTCTTTCTGAGAGGGGATGCGGTAGGCCGTCTTCCATTTGCGACCTTTTGAATCGTTGAAGGTTACAGGAACATTTGAAGCCCTGGTAATTAATAAGGCATCGTCTTGTGAGTCATTCCACTGATAGGTTGCTGCAACCCAATTCCCTTTTACTTTCTCCAGGATCCGCGTCTCTATCACCCTTCTTCGTCCTCCTGAGTTAGGATAGTAGAAAGATTTGGCAATAACAGTTCCCTCAGGAAAAGACAGTGCCGAGCCCTTCTCCAGCTATATCCTTTTCCCCCTTGGAAGCCTGATCAATCGTTGTTTTTCAGCGTAATCGGTAAATAGAGCTGAAGAAAGCTGATAACTAAAGACATTTACAGCAGGCTGCAGCCTATCTATTGGTCCATCAAAAAGGCCATATTCTTTTAATGACGTGGGAAAAGAAGAACTGTCATTCTTAGGAGCCTTTTTCTGGTTACAAAAGGATATATACAGGAGCGGGAACAGCAGGATTGACAGAAGCAGGATCTTAGTTCTCATTTAATTAGTGTGATTCAGGGCTTTTCCTGAATTTGCACCACGCTAAATACGTCTGTTAATCAAGAAGGTTCCGAAGGAATTATTTTAACCAACTCCATCGTTTCGCCCAGTCCGCTAATATAGCTTCTCTCCATTTGGAAACAGTCTTTCCTCCTTGTATTTTTCCATCATAGAATTGCTCGCCCGACTTGTCAGTATACCAGTTGGAACCGAGTTTGTAATCAGTGGGATGGCTTTTACCTGGCCATTTATTAGTAACAACTAATTTTCCTTCGCCTAATTGCAAACCAGGAATCGTAGAGTTAAAGCGGTAATTAATTAGTTCCGCTTGTTTGGGGACATATTTTAGTCCGTATACTCCGTTTCCAAGATAGTAACCTGGCCACTTTTGAACAGATGTCTTATAAGGAGTTTCCATCCAGAAGCATACAGAGTCGGCAGGAATGTTAGTTTCAGGGCCCTTGAAGTTGAATTCAACCATTGAACAAAAAGCAACCGTATCTGCAGCGGTGGTTGGCCGGTTGTATATTACCCTCGAACTACGATTTGTCTTATCAAAACTTCCGCCCCAGCTTTCACGTGCCGGGTTTTCAGGATCGCCATCCATCATATACAGCAGGGAAGGAGTATCTCCCATTTTTACTTCTCCCTGGTAATAGCTTTTAAAGTCCCTACCCAGGTTGCCAGCTCCGAGAATATACTTATCATGGTAATTGCTAGTATTAACACTGTCAGGGATATTGCTATTGGAAAAGAAGCCGTAATAGGATGAGTTGACCTCAATGAACCAGAGGTTTGGAAAGGTCTTCGCTATATAATCGTAACTGTTTGCACTCCATTTTTTATTTGGACCACCAATCCAGTAAATCTTTATATTCTTCTGGATTTCCGGAGCATCATGTAATGCCTGGGCTATGTCTTCTAATCCACCCCAGCCCAGGATCCATAGAGGTTGATCACTTTTCTTTTTTGCGCATTTAATAATCCATTCCGAACCCTCTGTTGCTTTACTAAACCCCGGGTAGGCGGCCCTTCCATGTTTTCCCTGCTTCGTAACTGATCTCAAATAATCAGGTTCCAAAAGTCCGTTCTGATGTTTTTTTAATTTTGGTAAGTCTTTCTCGTATAGATCGATCATACGCAGAATTTCCCCCTTGGTGCCATCACCGTAGGAGGGTGAAGAAACAAGTCCTTCAATGTTGAACTTATCACTATACATCAGCAGGTGCGCCATCGACTGGTTGTCATCTGGGTCAGTGCCGCCAATATCAGTACTTACCAGAATCCTGGGTTTAACTGGCACAGGTTGTTGTGCTAATAATAAGCAGGAGCAAAAGCTCAACAGAAGGAACAGAAGCAGTTTATTCATTGGTTACAGGAAAGGGTTGGTTTGGTGTTACACAAATATGTTATTCTTTTAGTGCCAAGCCAAATGTTAAGCGTATAAATACAGCAATCCTCAGTTTAAATCGTCATTCGTAATACCTTTTTTACTCTTCTTTACTGATTCCTTTAGTTTTCCGAAACGATAGTTAATACTGGTATTCAAGGACCTATAGTACGTCTGTTGGCGCTTTAATTGCCAGAAGCCTGTTTCATTAATCTCTTCTCGGTTAAATCTGAATTTGTTGAAAGGGTTGCTAACATTAGCTGAAATTGACAATTTCTTTTGCAATAGATCTTTAGAAATTCCAAAAGAAGTTGCTGTATAGCCATTAGTCCTGGTTTGGACCGAGGAGAAGCCCTTGCTGTTATAGGTGAATCCTGCGTTCAACCGTAAACCGGAACTAAGACTATAGTTACCGTTCAGGTTCAGGTATTGGAGAAAGGCTTCATTCCTGATTAGTTCAGAGTTCCTGTAAAATTCCGCACTAATGTATCTAATGTCTGAATTAAGAGTGAGTCGTAGCAATTTAGACAGAGGATAATTAAGAAAGATGTTGATCTTGTACAGATTTGCGGTACTGGTGTTTTCGAAAGTAGTGAGTGTTACCTGGTTCTGCTCATCGAACTGCGAAACCTGCCCGATCATATTACGGAAGAATAATGATCCCAGGCTAATATTCCAATTAGCCCTTTCATTATGGGTATAATCGATTTTAAATACATGTGTATACCCACTACCAAGGTTGGGATTGCCAGAAGATACAAATTCAGGATTGGAGCGGTCAACAAAGGGATTAAGCTGCGATATGCCCGGACGCTGAACTCTCGTAGTATAGCTTAGGCTAAGATTAGCAATACTACTCAATTTTCTTCCGAGGATTACTGATGGAATAAAGCTTAAATAGGAGCGGCGCAACTTAGGTTCTTCACCCTCAAAACTTGCGTCAATTAAGGTTTGCTCCAGTCTGAAGCCTGCTTTTAAACCCCAGCTTTTGTATTTATATTGAAGGGAGTTATAGAATGACAGGATAGTCTGAGTATTCTCAAAATCATTCCTCGAACCCAAGTCAGCATCGCTTAACGAAGTGCTAAAAGTACTCGTGTTATTTCGTAAAATACCTTTCAATCCAGTTTCAATAGTCACTTTCCTGATAGTCTGCGCATAATCACCCTGGATAGAATGTTCCGAAAGCAGACCCAGGTTATTTTGGGTAAAGGTGTTTGAGTTTACATTTAGGAGAAGGCTATCCAGATCAGTCCATGAATTATTTCTGTTTCCCATAAAACGATAAGAAAGGAACAACATTCGCTCTTTAGAATTCCTGAAAGCTCTCTGATAGTCTAATGAAAGATCAGCCGAGCCAGCCTTTTCATTTTTTTTATTGTTCGTCTCCAATTCCATAAACTTCTCTGCCCCGGTTCTTCGTGAAAGCTGCCGGCCACGGCCAATATTCTGGTTCTCACTGATGTTTACTTGTGCAGAAATAAGGTTGTACTTATCAAATTCATAGCTGAATTCGCTACCGAAGTAAGCCGTATTGCTCTTTGAGCTCCGATAATTATTTTGGTCGAGGTAAGATGGCTGAATTGTTCCAGTCATGCGTTTTACTGAACTAGTATTTTCCGGAGTGTTGTTAAGCGAAGCACCTGCAATGCTGGAAAGTGCAAATTTGTTCTGCTTATAGGCAAAGGATCCGCCAAGTCCCGGACCTCCTGCAGGGTAGCGGAGTTTCGCATTTACGCTGCCATTATAACCATCGTCTGCCCTTTTTTTCGTAACGATGTTTATTAATCCGGCTAAACCTTCTGCATCATACTTGGCTGGAGGAGTAGTGATAACCTCTACCCTAAGAATAGAGGAAGCCGGCATGCTTCGCAAGACATCCTTAGCATTACGTTCCATCATTCCCGAGGGCTTTCCATTAATTAATATTTTATAGCTACCACTTCCTTGTAACAGAATGTTCTGGTTGGCGTCGAGCGAAAGAAAAGGCACACGGGGCAGCATCTCCAGAACACTGTTTGATTTGCTTTCCGGATCTCCCTCGAGGTCATAAATTATGCGGTCCAACTCCTGCTTAATTAAAGGCTTGCTGCCGGTAATGGTTACTTCCTTAAGATCGGTGCTTGCTTTTTCAACTAGAATTTGTCCCAGTTCGTAATCCTGATCCTTCACTTGCAGATTCAGTCGAATTGTTCGTATACCTATCCCTTTTATTAAAAGTTGATAGTAACCTACGTTAATATTCTCAAACTTAAAATATCCCCTGGCATCACTCTGCGATGTTTTTGCCGTCGTGGTATTGGTTTTAATCAGACTGACGCTTAGAAAAGGAAGCGATTTTTTACTAGCGGAATCAGCAATTGAACCAGATACTTTGAAAGTTACCACCTGTGCCTTAACAGCAGAATATGAAATATAATTCAGTAATATAGATAGTATAATTACAAGGTGCTTTCGGTTGATGGGCTTGTTCATTTTATGATTTTTAAGGTTGAAGAATTAGCTCAAAGATTGCCTTCGTTTAAAGAAGATTGAAAAAATTATGATCAACGGGTATAATTTGATTACAGACGAGTATTTTAAGCGCTTGAAATACTTAATCAGCCAATAAGGGCTTTTCATCCTTAAATTAGTGGTGTAGGTCATTCGCTTTTTTAATATGCTTAATATTAAGGACCTTTAGAAAGAGATATCCATAGGCGATGATTAAAGTGATAGGGGAGGTATCCCCAAAAAAGGAAACAGATTTAAAAGGCTTCTGGCTAAGCGGGTTGATTGCTTGTATCCCGGTATACACAGCTTCTTTGTATTATATAGAGATCGTAACAAATCGGGAGAAAGAAGAATTGGCCTTTGGTGCCACTGTTGCTTTTATGCTCTTTTATTATTCAGGATGGGTATTGGCGACTGAAATCTCGTTTAAAGACAAGGAACTTGAGAAGAAAATGCCGGCTCTCCTTGGCGTAACCATGGTTGGCCTGATTGTTTTCCTGTTCCTGCATGCAGATTTTGAGTTTGGAAAAGAGGGATTAAGTATCCTTCTATATTGGTTCCCATTCTTTATCTGGAGTTGCTGCGGGGGCTTGTTGGTAAGGCTGATCAGACTCTCCGGCAAAAGAAAACTACAGGCGGTAACTATTGTTGCAGAACGGAATGAAAGTGAGCTGAAATTGCTCCAGTCGCAGCTTAGTCCGCACTTCCTGTTTAATACCCTTAATAATCTATATGGAATTTCTATTGCGCAACACGAAAAAGTGCCGGCTCTGCTTTTAAAGCTCTCTGATTTGCTAAGGCACTCTATTTATAATTCAAAGGACGATCTGGTGAGGTTGAAAAGCGAGGCAGAATATATCCAGAATTATATAGACTTTGAAAAAATACGGCTTGGAGAACGGCTGGAAATAATAGCAGCGATTGATGAGGCAATTCCTGAAACGATAAGGATAGCCCCAATGCTACTGATCGTTTTTATTGAAAATGCCTTCAAGCATTCTAAAGATAGTTCAGCTAAGCGTATTTTTATAGAGCTATCTCTAAAAGTCTGGGGAAATATGATACTTTTTTCGGTTCTGAACTCGTGCAGTAATGAGCGTAATGAAAATAAAATAGGTAGAAAAGATAACGGTTTGGGGCTGGTAAATGTGCAGCGTCGGCTTGCTCTGCTTTATTCGGGCGAGCACGATCTTAAGATAGAAGAAGGAGAGGAGCAGTATAGTGTTATGCTACAATTAAAGGTTAGATAATGAAGAATATTAATTGTCTTATTGTAGACGACGAGCCTGTTGCAAGGGATATTGTGAAAGCCTATTGCAATTCTTACCCAGGACTAACAGTGGTGGGATCGTGTGAGAATGCTCTCGATGCCCGTCGGGAGCTGGAAGTTCAACATGTTGATATTATATTTCTTGATATTAACATGCCACTGCTTGACGGACTTGCTTTTATGAAAATACTAAAGCAAAAACCACAGGTGATCTTCACCACAGCTTATAAGGAATATGCTTTAGACGCTTTCGATCTTGCGGCCTGTGACTATTTACTTAAGCCTTTTTCCTTCGATCGTTTTATCCTTGCAGTAGATAAAGCAATAGAACGGCTTGGCAAATCAGAAGTGCCGGTAAAACAGGTGCCGGTATCGAATGCTCCCGGCTATATCTTCCTGAAATCAGAAGGGAAGATCTTCAAGGTTTCTTTTGAGGAACTACTCTTTGCAGAAGCTCTGGGTAATTATACAAGAGTAACCACTGTCAGCGCCGTCTTACTGCCGATAACAAGCATTTCAGCCCTTGAACTGCAGCTTCCTTCCGAACTGTTCCTGCGAACGCACAGATCTTATATCATAAATAAATCCAGGATAAGTCACATTGACGGAAACCGTGTCTTTATTGGAAAATACGAAATCCCTATAGGGGCTAGCTATAGGGATTTATTTTTTCAGGAGCTGGGTTTATAAACTGAAGCATCGTTCAAAACCACTATTCGTCACAAGCCTGTTCCGAAAATTATTCCTGCACCTTTAAGACTTTGCCAAAAAAGGATAGATCTTTTTATAAAGCATCGAAGGCTCGAATGGCTTAAGTACGTAGTCATTCATTCCGGCATTGAAATATTTATTTTCTTCGCCGCTCATAACGCTTCCTGTAAGTGCAATTACCGGCAAGGATCTGAATCGCTCTTCCGGCATACTTCTTAAAACTTCTGTAGCCTCCAATCCGTCCATTACCGGCATATGAACATCCATCAGGATCAGACGGTATTCCTTTTCTTTTATTTTATTGATAGCTTCCAGTCCGTTTTCTGCAAAATCAACTTTCAAGTTCCATCTCTCCAAAACCTTCCGCGCAAGGATCCTGTTTATTTGATTGTCGTCAACAACCAGGACATTGCCATCCAAAGGCGCATCCTGCACAATCTCTTTCACTGCTGCCAATGTTTTTACTTTTGGGAAGGTGATGGTAAAATAGAACCTGGTACCCTTTCCCAGTTCACTTTCTACTTGTATGGATGAACTATGAAGAGCTATAAGCTTTTTAGTAATGGTTAAGCCAAGACCTGTTCCTCCATATTTTCGTGCTGTGTCAGTATCTGCTTGAGTATAAGCATCGAATATGCTTTTTAATTTATTAGCAGGAATACCAATCCCGGTATCTGAAATTTCAAATCTGATCGTAACTTCTTCCTCCGTTTGCTTTTCCTGCACCATCGAAAGTTTTACTTCTCCCTCTTCGGTAAACTTAACAGCGTTTCCTAATAAGTTCATAAAGATCTGGTATAACCTTGTCGAATCTCCCAGAATACGTTTTGGCAGGACTGGATCCAGTTCATACTTTATATTCAAGTTTTTACCGTCAGTTTTAAACTGCAGAGATTCGATAGTTTGAGCTGCAAGTCTCTCAATCTCTACCGGAACACTTTCTAACTGCAGGTTACCCGTTTCGATCTTAGTAAAATCCAATACGTCATTGATCAGCGTAAGTAAGTTTTGAGCTGAGAATTCCAGGATCTCCAGGTTCTTCTTCTGACGGTCCAGCGGATCTTCCTGCTTCAATATCCGCGTCATACCCACCACAGCATTTAAAGGGGTGCGCATCTCGTGACTCATTACTGATAGAAAGCTTTCCTTTGCCTTACTTAATTTTATGGCGTCTTCACGTGTTTTGATCAATTGTTCTTCTGCCTGCTTTCTGTCGCTGATATCAACAACAATGGAAACCTGCTTGTCCAATTTGCCATTTTCGTCAAATAAAGGATTCGTTGAGGTGAATACCCAAACCGGAGTTTTATCTTTTCGATATAGCACCATTTCCAGTTCATAAGGCTTTCCTTCTTCTATCCGCTTCTTTGCCTGTTCAACAACAGCTAAGTCTGTTTTGGAACCAATTAAAAGGTTCCCGAAAGGCCTGCCTTCTAATTCTTCCAGTTTATATCCAATGATTCCTTCAGCTGCAGCATTTAGCCATTCAATCTCCCCTGCAGCATTTCGAATAACAACTCCCGCAGCTGCTTTTTCAAGAGATACCGAGAGTGTCTTAATTCTAGCCTCATTCTCTTTGCGTCTGGAAATATCAGTGCCATTAAGCAACCATTTGTTGTTTTTGACGACACCCGACCAGGAGATCCATTTTTTTATGCCAGACTTGCTGATCACAATCGTTTCAAGTGAAAAGCGGTTTTTTCCGCTCTCTACTAAAGAATTTATCCCCGGCATGATCGATTCTTTCTCGCCCTCTGAGCAGTAGTTCCAGATCCTCTTCTTCAACATTTCGTCTTCGGTATATCCTAAAATCTCTGTTACTGAAGAATTGATGAACTCAATAAAACCTTTGTTGTCAGTAATGCAATGAATTCCGTTTGAGTTATTGAAAAGCTCTTCAAAACGTCTCGACCTTTTTAAAGCCTTTTTTAGAGCTCTGTTCTTCCTTGAGAATTCCAGATGTGCAACCACTTCTCTTGCCAATGATTGTAAGGCGACTCTTTGTTCTTCAGACAACTGCCGCGGCTTGTAGTCATTCACGCATAAGGTGCCAAGACTTACGCCTTCTTCAGTAATCAGGGGACAACCTGCATAAAAACGAGTTCCATCTTCCATCTTAACATTTGGAAGTTCAGAAAAACGGCTATCCAGTTTAAGGTCCTGTACTTCTAAAATAGTATCCTGATAAATAGTGGTCTGGCATACAGATATACTGCGTGGCACTTCGGTAATTCCATCCAGACCTACCTGTGATTTAATCCAATATCTTTTTTCGTCGATAAAGGCGATTATAGCAACCGGAGTTTTACAGATAAAAGAAGCAAGTTTTGTAATATTATCGTAAACGTCCTCCGGAAGCGTATCTAATATTCGGTAACTTCTTAATTTTTTTAGCCTATTTTCCTCATTCATTTCTAAATGCTGATTTTAATTCTGCGAAGGGAAAGGTAGATTTAAGATGATCGAATGATCATTCGTTGACAATTATACGTAATTAATGTAAAGTCTGGTTTCCAATTAATGCCAGATTATGTCATTTTTTTACACCGTAAGGGCAACAAATAAAGCATTGGTACCTTTTTTAGTCTTGTAAAGAATGATGGCTGGGGCGAAATGGTTAGGAAATATTGTTATCCGTTCGGCTATACTTGATCAGCGATTGCATAAGTCAATTAAGAGGACTGTAACTTCAGCGCACAATTCTTCAACACATCCATCAATTCAGATGTATTTATCGGTTTGGAAATGTAGCCATTCATACCTGCGTCAAAGCAAGCTTCCCTATCCCCAGGCATCGCATTAGCAGTCATCGCAACAACCTCAGGTTGAACATAAGAACCAGATCGTATGCTTCGAGTAGCTTCTAATCCATCCATGTCTGGCATCTGCACATCCATCAATATCAGGTCATACGATTTATTCTGAACTGCAGCTACTGCCTCAACACCGTTATTAGCAAGGTCCACTTCGTATCCCAGTTTATTAAGAATTCTTGTCGCTAGTTTTTGATTGATCACGTTATCCTCTGCCAGAAGGATTGAGAGTGGATATGACTCAGCGAAATCTTCTGTTAGAGCAGAGCCAGTGCTCATTTTCTCGTAAGAAGGCTTAGCAATACCAGCCTTTAATTCGCTCAAAAGAATATTAAGCAAATTCCTTTCCTTAACGGGTTTTGTTATTTGCCTTGAAAAAAGATGAGGGTGCTGTACAAATACTTCATTACCCATTCTCGCCATTAGAAATACTGGAATAGAAGCATCTACTTTCCTTATCTCGGTAGCAAATTCAATTCCATCCATCTCTGGCATAAGCTTGTCAGTTATCACCATCCTGATATCCTTATTGCTAAGAAGGATATTCAAACCATGCTTACCAGAGGCGGCATCAAGCACAATTAATCCCCATCGTGTTAACCACGTTTTAATAACGTTACGGCTTATTTCGTTATCGTCTACCAAAAGCACCTTCCCATTATACGAATCAAGACGTATAGTTTCAACTTGTTCAACCGGGGAACTTTGAAAGTTTAGTGAAAAGGAAAAAGCAGATCCTTCGCCAAGCTTGCTTTTTACATCAATGGTGCCACCCATCAGGTTAACAAGTTTCTGGCAAATAACCAGGCCAAGTCCGGTTCCTCCGTACTTTCTGGTTGTGGAGGAATCTACCTGGGAGAAGGGCTTGAAAAGTCTTTCTAGTTTGTCTTTTGGGATACCAATCCCTGAGTCACTTACACTGAATTCAATTATAGTTTCTGATCCTATTTTGCTTTTACACTTTAGCTGTGCGAAAACTTCTCCTGAAGAGGTGAACTTGAGGGCATTATTGATGAGGTTGATCAGGACTTGGGATAACCTATGACTATCACCGAGTACGGTTTCTGGAATTTCGGGGTCAATGTTATAAACGAGATCAAGCTTTTGAGTGCCTGCTTTCTCCGCAAAAATATCTATCACATTTTCAACACACTCTCTGATATTGAATTCCTGGCATTCCATTTCCAAATTGCCTGATTCAATTTTCGAATAATCAAGGATATCATTGATCAGGTCGAGCAGCGACTGTCCGCTTGTCTTTATAATATCCAAATATTCCTTCTGCTCAGAGCTTATCGGTGTTGACGACAGAAGACCAGCCATTCCTATCACACCATTCATTGGAGTTCTTATTTCGTGACTCATGGTAGCCAGAAAAGAACTTTTTGCCTGATTGGCAATTTCTGCTTCCTGCTTTGCCCTTTCAGATTCATCCAATGCTTTTAGTGTAAGCACTTGTTGTCTTTCAACTTCAACCAGCATCATCTGGTTCTTTCTTAAGTATTTTTCGTTGATGCGCAGGTTAAGGATAACGATTACAAACAGTGCAATTATAGCAATGCCTGTTGTGAGGATACCACCCAGACCTTCTCTTAAATAGCTATTATCGACACCGATGGAAAGCCAGTCGAGAAATGGATAGCTAAATGCGATACAACTATTGATTAATAACGTAATTATAATCCAGCCTTTTTCCCTGAATCCGAAAACAAGAAGTGGGAAAACCAGCATACTCAATTGCAATTGGTAAAGGCCGGGAATAAGGTCCTCTCCAGGATTAAGTAAGGACGCATGGTATAGTGTAAGAAACACAGGTACGTTGATCGAAAGAATAAACCTCGACAGGTTGATAAGTTTGAAGTAGTTTAATGCAAAACTTAGAAACAGCGCCAGGAATACCCCAACGGAGTAAATTGTAAGGGATGGAAAATAAAGCCAGTTGACAATAAAATAAGGGATATTAAGAAATATCGTAATTAACGACGTTTCATTCGTTAGCCTTAATTTTTGCTGTAACCACTCTTCTTGTTCCTTCTCAACTCCCAGCTGGCACAAGAATTCAAGTCCTGAAACAAGTTTCATTCAGTTTTTTGATTGATTAACAGGTTATATACGCTTGAGTAAGATGGATGTTTCAAGTTTTATGCCGAGATAGACCGTAAACTATTCCCCGCAGGTATGAGCTGCAGTTATGAATAAGCCTGTAGTACTTGAAACTTTGACATGAAAAAATATAAATGCATTCTGTTATTGTTAAAATTGCTTAATACATCTAATTTTAGTAAAATATGTATTATTGTATGTAAAAACATTGCTATTGCAATCTTTTATTCTTTCCTTTGCAGTCCCTGGTTTTATCCTTATTTGATTCTTCGTTTTGATATGAGCAATACTATTGAAAATAAAATTCCAATTTCTCCCATTCTTAAGGAGTTCAATGAATCAGACGGCATACAGGAACAGCAATTTCCAAAGGGCAGGATACTAAGAATATCTGCATTGTCTGTTCTGGTAGCCTTCGCCATCTGTATTGTTGCTAAAATTCTTGTGAGCTTAATCAATTTAGTTACTAATCTTGCTTTCTTTGGAACCTTAGATTTAGCGTTTCGTAGTCCTGCTACCAATAATCTCGGCTGGTTCGTAGTGATTATACCAGTAATCGGAGGTGTAATAGTAGGGTTTATGGCATTGTATGGTTCTAAAGCGATACGAGGGCACGGGATACCTGAAGCTATGGAGCAAATCCTGACTAATCAAAGTAAGATTAAGCCGTCCCTGGCTTTTTTAAAACCAGTGTCATCCGCTATTGCAATAGGAACCGGAGGGCCATTTGGAGCAGAGGGCCCTATTATAGCAACAGGAGGCGCTTTTGGTTCAACCCTGGGCCAGTTATGTAAGATAACGACGAACGAGCGGAAAATCATTCTTGCTGCCGGGGCAACTGCGGGAATGTCGGCCATATTTGGTACTCCTATAGCCGCTGTATTCCTTGCTATTGAATTGCTGCTCTTTGAATTTTCTCCAAAAGCCATCTTACCCGTTGCTTTAGCCTGCGTAACTGGTGCTGCTGGTCACCACCTGCTCTTTGAATCGGGACCAGTGTTTCCCATGCCTGCAGTTAGCGTTCCTTCTAATTTGTCCCTTGCTATTTATAGCTTTATGGGCCTGACAATAGGTTTTATTTCAATGGGCGTTACAAAATTGGTTTATTGGATAGAAGATATGTTTGAACAGTTACCCATACATTGGATGTGGTGGCCAGCTTTGGGAGGTTTAGCTGTAGGAGGGATAGGTTACTTTCATCCAAATACATTGGGAGTAGGCTATAATAATATTATCGATATTCTTTCTGGCAAGCTTCCTTTGATTGCTATTACCACTCTTTGCCTGTTCAAGTTCCTGTCCTGGTCTATTGCACTGGGCAGTGGAACTTCCGGGGGAACGCTGGCTCCTTTACTAACTATAGGAGGTGCTACCGGAGCAATCCTGGGTTCTTTAATACATCAGTACTATCCCGACGCGGGCATTTCTATACCCCTTTCTGCGCTTATTGGAATGTCGTCTATGTTTGCCGGAGCTTCCCGGGCTTATTTAACAAGCATTGCCTTTGCTGTTGAAAGCACCATGCAAAGCAACGCACTGCTTCCCCTGCTTGGGGCGTGTACGGGCTCATTCATGGTATCGCTTCTTTTTATGGAGAATACGATCATGACTGAGAAAATTTCCCGCCGTGGTGTTGTTACCCCAGATTCTTATGAGCCTGATCTTTTAAAGAAAAGCCTCGTGGCAGGTGTAATGAGGCAGGCTGTAGGTTCTATCCTTGGAGATGTAAGCATCGCAGAAGCTAGATTGCGATTTCACCAGGAGGCCAGCGCCGCATCTTATTGCTTTCTCCTTGCGCAGGATGGATCGTTTGAAGGGATTATTGAAAGAGACACATTATTTCATTCTGCCTTGCCTGCTGATATTCTGGTTCGGAGCCTTGTGAACAAGAGGTTATCCTTTGTTAGAAGTTCCGATACACTATCCAAAGCAATTGAGGTAATGGGCAAAAATGAACAGTTTATTCTGCCGGTTATCGATGAAGACAGTGTCAGAGGAGTTATCGACTATAAGGACCTGATCACCGTTTATAAACATCATCACCGTGAAAGTAGTGATGCTGGAATTCATATTTTTATTAATCCTTCCCGGCTTAAAATCCTTATGGCGAGCAGGAAAATTCTGAAAGGTTGATGCCAGAAGAGCGTTATTAATGAAGAAGAGAATAAAACGGCACGTACGTGCTGCTAAGTATATTATTTACAAAGAGACACTTGTTGATCTAAGAGAACATTTCTGGACCTTTCTCGGAGCTTTTTCGGGCATTGGTTTAATTGGCCTTATGCATCAGCAGTATTTAGGATCGTTGGATAATCTATTTTTGATAGGATCTTTTGGTGCCTCCTCCGTACTTATTTATGGAATAATTAACAGTCCACTTGCGCAGCCCAGGAATTTACTGGGCGGGCACATCGTTTCTGCTGTCGTAGGAGTAACAGTCTGTAAACTATGTCCTCAGGCAAGTTGGGTGGCTCCAGCTTTAGCCGTTTCACTGGCAATCGTTGCTATGCAAATAACCAAAACCTTGCACCCGCCCGGAGGTGCTACCGCTCTGATTGCTACCATCGGTACAGAGAAGGTTAAAGCCTTAGGGTATGTATATGTGCTAAGTCCGGTATTTACCGGTGCACTTATATTGTTGCTTGTGGCCATCTTTTTTAATAACAGAACCAAACACCGAAGCTATCCTCATAATAAAAACTGGTACAAGGTGTGGAGGCGATATGCCAGATAAGAAGCTCTTGGAGAGTCTTCATAACAAGTATCAGAATGAGTTCGTCATGTTGTATCTTTGGTGTGCCACGCCATGAAGGAATGTAAAAATAAATGTGACCTGAAAAGTTGTTTTCTTTGCCAACTGGTTCTTCCTGATTGGTTGCCGGCTATTGAAGCAAATAAGCGCAATCTCGAGATTAAAAAAGGTCAGCAGGTTTTTAAAGAAGATGATCCGGTAACAGGGATTTATTTTGTTTATAAAGGCACCATTAAAGTGCACAAACGCTGGGACAATGAAAAAGAGCTGATCATTCGCTTCTCGAAGCCTGGAGATGTTATCGGCTATCTTGGGTTGGGCCTCGATCCCACTTATCCTGTTACTACTACTGCGCTTGAACCATCGGTTGTCTGTTTTCTTGATCTGCAGTTCCTTGAAAACACCCTTAATGTGAATTCAAAGTTTACAGTTGCACTTGTCCGACTTCTGGCAACCGATCTTCAGGAGTCACATAAGAGTATGCGCGACCTTGCTCACATGTCTGTTAAAGCTCGTATCGCTAAAGCCTTTGTAAGTATGAAAAATCAGTTTGGGCTTCGCTCAGATGGTTCTATAAACCTCGATATTAATAAACAGGATATTGCTGCTTATGCCGGGGCTTCCTATGAAACCTTTTTTAAAGTAGTTACGGAGTTAACAGCTAATAAAATCGTAGCATTTTCCGGTAAGAGTTTGTTCATTCAAAATGAAGCGCTACTACTGGAGATCATAGCCCGGGGATAATTTTAACAGGGAAGGGGAAGCCAAATGGAAAAGAGGGTGGATTAAATGCGGAATTAATTGAGAAGTGGAACCTTCCGAGGAAATAAAAAACCCACTAGCATTACCAGTTGCTAGTGGGACTTAAGACCAAAACCAAAGTATCAAATATACACGTATAAATACGTGTCTTAGGAGAAATGTTTTAATTCCATTATAAAAAGCAATCAAAAAACAATACCCCCTGCTTAGGGAGCAGGGGGTATTTTACGATTTCTAAATAATGAAAATAATTCCTTCTCAAATATCAACTTTTCTAACTTCTTTGCAAGTGATTTACGTCACAATTAAAAAAATAATTTAAATATAATCTTGAGCACGTTGTAAACTTTTCACTTAAGCACACCAAGCTCTTGCAAATTCTAGTGAAATTCCTGAACCTGATTTTGCAAATTCATAGATTCATCCTTTTAAATATGGAGGTAGCTGTATGCCCACCGAAACCAAAGCTGTTATTTAAGGCGTAACGGATCTCTTTCCTTTTAGCCTGGCCTGTAAGAATATTTAGTTCAGAAGGGATCAAGGGATCAATTTCAGTAGTATTGATCGTCGCTGGAATTATTCCATTATAAAGAGATAAGACCGAGACGATAGACTCTACCGCTCCTGCAGCACCAAGCATATGTCCCGTCATCGATTTTGTTGAACTAATCAATAGATCCGGAGCCTGACGAAATACTTCTGCAATTGCTTTCATTTCACTTAAATCTCCAGCGCCGGTTGATGTTGCATGTGCATTTATATATCCTATTTCCGACGCTTCCACCCCCGCGTCCTGCAGCGCTGCCTTAATACCTAGCAAAGCCCCCAAGCCCTCAGGGTGAGTGGATGTAAGATGGTAGGCGTCTGCAGCCATACCTCCTCCCGCCACTTCTGCATAAATCTTAGCACCTCTTTTAACAGCATATTCATAGCTTTCAAGAATTAAAGCTCCCGCACCTTCGCCCGCGACAAATCCATCTCTTGAAACATCGAAGGGTCGTGAGGCCGTTTCTATTTCCTCATTTCTTCTAGATAAAGCCTGCGACGCACTAAAGCCACCAATACTCGCAGGCGTAATAGAGGCCTCAGATCCTCCCACGATAACCACATCAGCCCGGCCATTTCTAATCAGGTCTAAAGCATTTATAATAGCTGTGTTTGAAGAAGCGCAAGCTGATACCGTGCAGTAATTGGGACCATAAAGCTTGTACCGCATAGAAATAACGCCTGCGGCGATATCTGTAATGATTTTAGGAATAAAGAAGGGATTAAATCTTGGCGTTCCGTCTCCTGAATTAAATTCAGTAAGCTGAGACTCAAAGGTGCTAATTCCTCCATACCCAGAGGCCCAAATAACTCCAATTCGAGTCCTTTCTTCATCCGAAAGCCGAGCGAAATCAAAGCCTGCATCTTCAATCGCTTCCTGGGCCGCAGAAATGGCATATTGAGTAAATAGATCATATTTCCTTATTTCTTTCTTCTCTATATAAAGTTCTGGATCAAAACCCTTTACTTCACATGCAAAAGTTGTTTTAAATTTTGAGGCATCAAACTTCGTGATGGGTCCGGCGCCCGACTTCCCTTCAATCGTATTTTTCCAGAAGTCCTTCACATTTAGTCCCAGGGGATTTACTGTGCCTAATCCCGTTACTACTACCTTTTTGTTTTTCATACCAATTAGTATCTATTTTCCTAAAAAAATTTAAATCCTTGTTATTTCTTCTTTTAAATGAGCGAGCATATCTGAAAAGAGCTGATGACTGTCAAGGGATTTTCCTACTAAAATGGCGCCTTCAATTATTGCTATGAGGTAAGCAGAATATACACCTGCGTTCAATTCACGGCGGAATTCACCATTCTGAATGCCTGCTTCAATGATCTTTTGCAGTGTATCTTTCCAGCTGCCTAATGCAGACTTAGCTTTTTCAAAAAGGGCAATATTAGTATCGTCAGAATCTATAAGAGCATTCTGAATCGCACAACCTCCGGAGGATTTCATGCTAGGGAAGTAGGTGATGTAAAAATCAATGCAGGCCATTAATTTTTCTTTCGCAGTTGTTTTTCCCTTTACCCGATCTCCCATTGGCTCACGTAACTTATTGTAGTTGTAATCAAACACCTTTAGAGAGACGTCGGTCTTGTCTTTAAAATTCGAGTAAATACTACCTTTTGTCAAACCGGTTGCCTTTTCCAGATCGCTCAAAGAAGTTCCCCAAAAGCCTTTTTTGTTGAAAAGCTCTGCTGCCTTTTCTATGATGAATTGCTCTGTATCTTCTGCTGGTATATGAGAGTTGCGACCCATGGATCAAAGATACATACTGATTGGTATTTATGCAAGTGCCTATTATGGTAGCAGGAGGACCCGTTATTTATTTATATTCCTGATTACCCTGCAGGGATTACCAACTGCTACAGAGTTTGGGGGAATGGATTTATTTACCACACTGCCAGCCCCTATTACTGTATTCTTGCCAATAGTTACTCCTGGTAAAATAATCACTCCTCCTCCAATCCAAACGTTATCTTCAATCTTTACTGGCAAAGCATAAGTACGGAAGTAGGGGATAGACATATCCAGGTCCCAGTCGGCAACAAGCCGCTCATCGACTTCAACGGGGTGAGTAGCAGTATAGATCTGAACATTGGAAGCAATCATTACATTGTTTCCAATCTCTATTCTATTACAGTCGACGAAGGTGCAATTAATGTTAATGATCACATTGTTTCCGATAGAAATGTGCTTTCCATAGTCACAGTAAAAGGGGATATCTACTTTTACATTGCTTCCCTTATTGCCGAATAGTGCATTTAAGATTTCCTGTCGCCTGGCAATATCAGAGCTTGCCGTTTGATTATATTCTTTTGTCAGTTGGCGGGCCTTATATTTTAATCTTTGTATATCAGGATCCGATGTGTTATAGATCTCTCCCTTCAGGCATTTTTCAAGTTCTGTATTCATTCGTGTAGGATTGACTTCAAAACTATAAAAAGCCCGGCTTTTAAATTTTCATCTATCTTAAAATCGCATTTCAGCACGCAGAGCACTTAAATGAGGCTGCGTCATTCCTAAATAGGATGCAATAAAACCTAAGTTAACACGATTGAATAGATCCGGATTCTCAGAAAGGAACTTCTCGTATCTATCTTTAGCTGATAAGGATAGCCTGTCGAGTCTTAGGGTCTGCATCTTCAATAATACCTCCTGATGAATAACGCGCGACCAGTTTACAATCTCTATGTTCTCGCTGTATAGCTTATTTAGCGTTTCAATAGACAGGCGGTAAATTAGTGAATCTTCTAAAAGCTGAATATATTCAAACCCTGCAGTTCTGTGATAAAGTGAGTTTGATGAAAATGTCACATCTCCCTCCTTGCTAAACCAATTGGTGACCTCCTTACCATCTATAAATAAAAATGTACGGGAACAGCCCTGTTCTATAAAGTAAACGTAATTATCGCGCACACCTGGTTTTGTCAACAAATGATTCTTCGGAAGCTGTTGTTTTGTAAAATACTGAGCTAAAACATTAATAGAATCATCAGATACAGGATAGTATTGCTTTATACCCTTAATTATATTTTTTATCATACTACTCTTTTGTCTGAATGTAGTTATCGCCCCATTCGTCCAGCTGTTTCAATAGTGGACCGAGTGTTCTACCTTGTTCAGAAAGCTCGTAAAAGACCTCTGGTGGAAACCCGTTCTTCTCAACCCGGCGGATCAAGCCTGCCTCTTCCATCTCCTTCAACTGTTCCAGAAGAACTTTCTTTGAAACCCTTGGCATAATTCTCCATAGGTCGGTAAAGCGCTGTGATCCTGTAAAAAGGTAGAATAAGATCAAAGGCTTCCATTTTCCTGCCAAAAGAGAAAGTGTGACGCGCGCTCCGCATTTCTGAAATTCCTCGTAATTCATAGGTTACAAATTTGTGTATAGGTGACCAAAAAGTGAACTTCTTTGATGAAAAAATAATAAAGTTGAATTTGCTGCGGTAAGATTAAGACTATGAAAATTCAGTTATGGAGAAATGCCACCACGCTCCTGGAGATTAATGGCAAGCGAATTTTAGTTGATCCTATGTTAGGAGCGAAAGGCTCAATGGGATTGTTACCTATGTTAAAAGAACAGCTGCCCAATCCATTAGTTGACCTGCCATTCAGCAAGCAGGAATTGGAAGATCAGCTTCAAAATGTCGATGCAGTACTACTTACACATCTACACCCTGATCACTGGGATGCAGAAGCTCAAAGGGTGCTTAGCAAAGAACTCCCCGTTGTCTGCAGCCCTGAGTTAGTGCCTGAGTTAAATAAGCAGGGTTTCACAAATACCTTGGCTGTTAATAAGACCCTTAAATGGGAAGGAGTTCAATTCGATATAACTGAAGCAAGGCATGGAACAGGGGAGATAGGAGCGATGATGGGTACGGTACATGGGTTTGTTCTTCAGACAAGTGCAGAATCCCTTTATTTGGCAGGCGATACAATATGGTACGATGCAATAGCTTCGGTGTTGCATAAGTTTAAACCGGCACATATAGTGTTAAATGGAGGTGCAGCACGATTTGATAGAGGCGGACCGATTCTAATGACCAGCGAGGACCTTATACAGGCAGCCAAGGTCTTAACTTCATCCAGTTATTATATTGTTCACCTCGAGGCCCTGAGTCATTCACGGGAAGGTCGTGCCCGTATTAGTTCAGACCTTGCCGAGCATGGTCTAAAAAAACGTTGCTTTGTATTAGCTGATGGTGAAGTAGTTGATACTGATGTTAATTAAATCTAAGGTTTTCTACAAGCAACCTGGGCTTATGGTGTACCAGGATGCTTTAAAGTTGCAGCAGGAGTTGCGAGAGAAAATCTATGCTCAAAGAACGATGCAGATACAAAGGGAGAACACCATTCTATTTTGTGAACACCCTGCCGTGATTAGTTTTGGAAGCTCAGCAACTGAGAATGACTTGCTCATAGATCTGGATGGGTTGTGCTGCCATAAACTGGACGTTGTTCGTACCAGAAGAGGAGGCCAGATCACCTTGCATAATCCTGGCCAGCTTGTTGTTTATCCCGTTCTCGATCTGAATGATTTTAAAACAGATATTCGGTGGTTTATTGGAAGCCTCGCAGAAGTAGTTGTTTTAACGCTTGATCAATTAGGGCTAGAATCCTTTTATGATGCGGAATATCCAGGGGTTTGGGTTAAAGGTAAAGATGGTAACTGTTCAAGAAAAATTTGCGCCATTGGAATTCATCTTTCACGTTGGATAAGTAATCATGGCTTCGCCTTAAACATAAATAACGATCTTCGGCCGTATAAGTACTTTATCCCTTGTGGCATTAGCTCAGAGGATAGAGGAATTACTTCTATCGTTGAAGAACTCGGGAAGCCCATATCTGTTGCGGAAGTAAGTGTGCTGCTCCGATCTAATTTTGAAAGGGTTTTTGATTGCGAATTGGTTTAAAAGGGGCAGTTCCCCTTTTTACTTCCCGCTCAGCTGCATCACATATCGCGCTATGTCTTGGACAGGCAGAATTTTTTCGGCTGCCTTAAGTTGAATAGCTTCTTTCGGCATTCCAAAAACAACGCTAGTTTTCTCGTCCTGAGCAATAGTACGGCCTCCAGCCTGTTTAATCTCCAGTAGACCCTTTGCGCCATCGTCACCCATTCCGGTAAGCAAAACTCCGAAGCAATTCTGAGCAGCATAGATAGACGCAGACCTGAACAAAACGTCCACAGAAGGCCGGTGGCGGTTGACCAATGGTCCCTTATTCAATTCAACAAAATACTGGCTTCCCCTTCGTTTCAAAAGCATATGCTGATTACCGGGAGCTATGAGGGCAGTACCAGGTTTTACAAGATCACCATCACAAGCTTCCTTCACGTTGATCCTGCAAAGATCGTTCAGTCGGTCTGCGAAAGATTTCGTAAAGTTTTCAGGCATATGCTGTACTATTACAACTCCCGGACAGTTAAGTGGTAATCCCTCCAGAAACATACGGATTGCTTCTGTCCCACCAGTAGAGGCGCCTACGGCAACTACTTTGTCGGAAGTGACCACACCTGTAACTTTCACCTTCTGCAGCACTGCATCTGCATTCAATTTGGGCTTAACTGTTAAAGCCTCAGAAAGAAGTTTCTTTTTAGGGGGGGCAGAGGAAGCTGCCCTTATAATATCACATATCTTTAATCTTACATTTTGATTCAATTCTGAGAAGATCTCTTTAGACAATACCTCGAAAGCCCCCACCTCAAGCGCCTTCACTGCTAATTCTGAGCTTTTTCCAGCTTCTTCTGCTATAAAAACAACAGGTATAGGATGTTGTGACATTATTTTTTTCAGGAAGGTAAGTCCATCCATCCTGGGCATGTAATGGTCTAGTATAATTACATCTGGCACCTGTACCGATATTTTGCTGGCTGCAATAAAAGGATCGGCTGCAGTGCCAATAATTTCCAGTCCCGAATCTGCAGCAACTATTCTGGAAAGTAATTGACGGAACAGGGCTGAGTCATCAACTATAAGAACTTTGATTTTTTCGTTAATCATAAAAGATCCAGCTTGTTAAAAAAATTTGAGCGTCTTATTCGCCTGAACAAACTTGACCAGCACTTCTCCATTGTCTGATCTAAAAACAAGTTTCCGGCTTAAATTACCTCCCACACTATGACTGGCCACTCGTATTTTCTCCCTTTTTAAAATATCAAAAGCTATGGCAGTATTCCTGGCTCCGATTCTGAAGTAACCATTAGGTTGATTGATCTCGCTCCCTCCAAACACTTTCGCGATCAAATCGTTACGATTGCTCCCCATTTCAAGCATCTTTGTAATAAGATGCTGAATGGCAATATCTCCGAATTTTGTGGACGCAGTGCCCTCGCCGTTCCAAACCGGAAGCATAAAATGATTTATGGCTCCGAACCTCTGAACAGGGTCAAACAAGGTAACAGAGATACAAGAACCCAAGACGGTATCTACAATATGTGATGACTTACTCACAAAAACATTTCCCGGAAATAAATAGAGTTTTTCCATCAACACTAAATCTTTTTAAATATTGTTGGGTGTACCTGAATTAAGGGAAGGTCCATACCCGATATCGATTCTGAGTGGCCAAGAAAAAGATAGCCGCCTTCTTCAATCTTAGAACACAGCTTACGAATCACTTTTTCTTGTGTTTCACGGTCAAAGTAAATCAGAACATTCCTGCAGAAAACTACATTGAAGACCTGAATGGTACTAAAATCATCATCAATAAAATTGATTCGCTCAAAATTTACTTTAGAACGTAGCTGAGGTGCAATACGAACAGTTTTATTCTTTACGTCTTTGCTTTTAAGCAGATATTTCCTCTTAAGAACCAGAGGTATTGGCTGAACTTTTTCCTCGGAATATACCGCCTTTACTGCAGCACCTAATACACGTGTAGAAATGTCGGTAGCGAAGATACTGAAGTTAAAACCTCTATTGAGTTCTGCAAATTCACTTAAAGTTATCGCGAGCGTATAAGGTTCTTCTCCAGTTGAACAACCTGCACTCCAAATACTAAATAACTTGCCCGGATCATTTTGGGCAGCAGAAGGAAGCACGTGCCTGCTCAAATAATCAAAGTGAATAGCTTCTCTAAAGAAATCAGTTTTATTCGTAGTCACCAGGTCCACCATCTGTATCAATTCAGACAGTTTTCCTTCCGCACTAAACAAGTAGTCGCAATACGCTTTATAACCAGGCAATTTTAGCGCAACAAGGCGTTTATGCAGGCGACCCTCCAGCATGGTCTTTTTCGTCATGGGTAGTTTAATACCGTAATGCGTATAAATAAAACTACTTAAGCGATGAAATTCGTGCACCGACATTACCATTGCTGTACGTGTACCTGTTATTGCCATTCTCCAGCAGGACTAGAATTTCTCGTACTCGTTATCCAGTTCGTCCATATTCAGACTTATACCGTTTGACCTTTGACGAACTAAGGAACCTGCTGATTTAATTACATTATTTCTGAAGGGGGGAGAAGTGCTGAGTTTTGGAGCCGTATATTTTTGCGTCATACCATCTTCCAGTTTAAAGAATGAAACCATCTCTTTAAGCTGCTCGGCCTGTGAAGATAGTTCCTCGGCACTGGCAGCAATTTCTTCCGAGGTTGCTGCATTCTGCTGAGTAACCTGATTAAGCTGCTGCATGGCGTTATTGATCTGACCCACTCCTAAGTTTTGTTCAACACTGGAGGCGCAGATTTCTTCGACTAATCTTGTGGTATGCTGAATGCTTGGTACAATCTGACTTAAAAGGATTCCGGAACGTTCTGCAACACCTACGCTTGATTGCGAAAGCTCGTTTATTTCATTTGCAGCTAACTGCGATTTTTCAGCGAGTTTCCTTACTTCGGCCGCAACCACCGCAAATCCTCGTCCCTGTTCGCCTGCCCTTGCCGCTTCAACTGCCGCGTTTAAAGCAAGGATATTCGTCTGACGGGCAATGTCGGTTATAACTGTGATCTTGCTTGCGATCACTTTCATTGAACCCACTGCTTTTGTTACCGCCTCATTTCCTTCCAAAGCATCTGCCGACGCCTTCACCGCTATTTTCTCTGTTTGCTGCGCATTTTCTGTGTTGTTCTGCACATTAGCTACCATTTCTTCCATTGAAGAAGATACCTGCTCTGTTGCGGCCGCTTGTTCGGTAGCTCCTTCAGACATCATCTGGGAAGAAGAGCTTAGTTCCTGACTGGCAGCAACGATATTATCGGATGCAGAATTAACGTAAGTAATGATGTTTTTAAACTTATCGATCATGCCTTTCAGTTCATGCAGCAGAAGACCAATTTCATCCTTATGCGAAACTTCCATATTTACGGTAAGATCACCTTCAGAGAGCAGGTGAATAATAGAGCTGGCATTCTTAATATTTTGATGGATGCTCCTGGCAATTAGTATAGAAATGACGGTTGCAATTAATACTCCAGCCAAGATTAGCGAGTAGGACTGTGTTCTGGTTTCTTCGTACAGCGTTGTAGCTTCAGCATATTCCTTATCAGCATAAGAAAGTTGTAGAGCGCTTAGCTCACTCATTTCTTCAGCCATTGGATCAACCTGTGGATAAAACTCCTGGATAGAGAAGTCACTTAAGGCTTCCATATCTTCACGTTCTGTAATCGCTTTCAGTGTTTCCAACAATTCATAAGAATTGGCCAATTGTTCTTTTACATGCTCAACTTCTTTCTTCTCGTCGCTGATCAGAGCATTAGCTTCATAAGCTTTCCAGTTCTGCTCAATCACGTCCTGGGCCCGGGCGATATTTCGTTTCCCTTCTTTAAAGCTCAGCGTCTTGTTTTTCAATTTATGGATAGTGGTAACTATATTTATCGAGTACATATCCGAGATCACTTTTAATTGATTTAAAGGGATCATCCTTTTCTTGTAAAACTGCTCGAATGCGGCGTCCATTTTACGGAGATTATTCACCCCGTATAAACCTGTGCCGATAATAGCTATCGACATAAAGAATACCAGGATAAATAGCTTGGTTGAAATTTTAATATTATTGATCATGATGCTATTTTTTGAAGGCTTTTTTATTAAGATTTGTTATCTCCATGTTAGTTTTCTTGGGAATTGGAAAGCAGATCCTCAGTGGAGAACACTTTATCCACATCCAAAACCATGATAAATTCTTCGTCTACCTTTGCTATGCCAGCTATATATTCTTCTTTAAAATGGCTGCTGATGCTTGTTGATCGGTAAATTTGATCTGCCTTGATCTCGATAACCTTCTGTACAGCATCTACTATTACACCTAGTAGTGTTGCTTCCTTGTTGTTTTCAATACTTAAAACTACAATGCAGGTATCGATAGTGAAATCTGATCCTGGGAGTGAGAACCTCATACGTGTATCAACCACGGGCAGAATATTTCCTCTCAAATTGATCACGCCGCGCATAAAGGAAGGCGACTGTGGTACTCTGGTAATGGGTTGGATCTCCAGGATCTCCAAAACTCTTCCAACATTGATGGCGAACAACTCTTTCTCAATATTGAAGGTTAAATATGAATCGGTCTGCGTTCTTAATGACATAATGCAAATCGTTTTTTAACAGAATAATGCTCAATAACTTTACTCGTGTCTAATACCAGGGCGATTCTACCATCACCTAAAATGGTCGCGCCTGATATAGTTTCCATCGCCTGGAAGTAGCGGCCCAGAGGCTTTAGTACAGCCTGGAATTTCCCTACTACATAGTCGGCTAACAGCGCTACTCTACGCTCTTCATGATATACAAGGATAATTTCCTGAGCAAATCCGTTTTTCTCTGTTCCATAGAATTCTTCGGCCAAGCTAATAAAAGGGACCTGCTCGCCGTCGAGTACTACCATACTGCTAAAGCGGTTTAAAACATTAGCTCCAGGCAGTTCAAAACAACGGTCAACCGATGAAAGCGGAATTACAAAATCGGCATCATTAACCTTTACCAAAAGACCATCAATAATAGAAACAGTTAGTGGCAGTTTAATAGTGATCGTAGTTCCGATGTTTAGTTGAGAACTAACTTTTATTTGACCACGGATATCGGTGATCTTTCGCTTTACTACATCCATTCCGACCCCTCTTCCAGAAATTTCGCTTATCTTTTCAGCTGTGGAAAACCCCGGCAGGAAGATCAAATTAAAGATCTCTTTTTCATTCAGGATCTCGTCCTTTCCAATAATTCCTTTCTGGATAGCTTTCTCCCGGATCGTTTCAGGGTCCATTCCCTTACCATCATCTTTAATTTCTATAAACACATTGGTGCCCGAACAATAGGCTTTAAATAAAATAGTGCCACAACGAGGTTTCCCAACCTGCTCACGCAGTTCCGGATCCTCTATTCCGTGATCGATACTATTTCTAAGAAGGTGCATCAGCGGATCGGAGAGGCCCTCCATAATATTTTTATCCAACTCCGTTTCTGTTCCTTCAGTAAGAAACTCAATTTCCTTGTTTAATCCATCAGCCAGGTCGCGTACCAGACGATTAAAAGGAGTAAGCATATGATTGATGGGAAGTAGACACATGCTGAATGCATTATCACGCAAACGGGTAGAGATCTTCTCCAGATTCTCCGTTACCGACAAAAGTTCCGAGTGGGGAAGATGTTCTGCCAGAGTTCCCAACTTCGCCTGAAGTGTGATCAATTCACTCACTAAAGACATCATGGTGTCCAGACGCTCGGAAGGAACACGTACACTCGAAATCACGCTTTTCTTGGCAACTACCTCTTTGGGAGCAGCTTTTATGGCTTGTTCTGTAGATGTAGAGGGTTCAGGAATCTTAATATGCTCATCAAACTGCATTTCTTCCCTGATCTCTAAATCACTAATATGTTCGGCAAAAAGGAATACCTGTTTTATCTGCGCCTGATCAGACTTTGTTTCAAGCCTTATCTTCCAGGAGGTGTAGCATAAGGTAGGATCAATGTCCGCAAATGCCGGAATATCATCTGTTATAATTTCTATGATGCATTCGCCTAAGGCTTGCAGTTCATCTATAAAATAGAGCGGATTGCTGCCATTATAAAAGAAATGGCGGTGCGGCCGAAAATGGATCAGATAGGTTTTCAAACCATCTTCTGAATTTAGTTCTTCAGGAATTAATTCAGTAGGGTTGAATGCAGAAGTATGTTGAATAGCGTTTACAATAGCAACTACTTTTGCCGTCAATTGAGCGTGCTTCTTCTGGTCATCTACAGAAGAAATACTGTCATCATCCACTAAAGCCGAAAGATGGTCCAGAGAAGCCAAAGAAATATCAAGGATCTCTTTCGTAGCCTTTTGCTGACCACTTCTGATAAACTCATAGATCGACTCAAAATGGTGCGTGAATTCTGCAATCACCTTAAATCCAAACATTGAGCTATTACCCTTAAGCGTATGCATGGCTCTGAACACCTGCTGGATTAGGTTATTATCGTCCGGATTCTGTTCTAATTGCAATAATGAGCTTTCCATTTCTGCAATCAGTTCATGAGCCTCTTCAGTGAAAGATGATTTGTACTGATCCATGCTAGCCGATTAGTTTTTTTACGGTTGAGGCCAGTTTTTCTTTAATGGCGTCCTTATCAAATACGATAGTAGCACCGGAAGAACGGATGAAGTGGGCCATGTCAGCGCCGGCATCCGAAACAAACAGCACAATAGGCATAAAGCGGTAATGCTCCATCTCACGTATTTCCCTGATCATCTCTAATCCTCCCATCACCGGCATGTTCAAGTCAGACACTACCAGGTCAATATCCCGCCCGTCAAAAAGTGACAATGCTTCTTTTCCATCGGCACCAAAAAGGGTAGTATAACCTTCTTTTTTCAAGGTAAACCCCAGGATTCTCCTTACCAGGTCAGAGTCGTCTACTATTAAAACTGTTCTGCTCATTGTTCAAAGAATCCTTTCGGCAGGCCTGCCATAGCAAACCATTTATTTAGGTAATCACCTTTTTCAAATTGGAATGAAACTTTAATTCCCGGATTTCTTTTCAGAGCAACGAGTAGTTGAATAAAAGGAATGTCAATCCTGGTAATATCTTCAAAAATAAAATTGAGGGAGGTATATTTAGCTTCAGCATCAAGAAATGCAGCCTTAAATTCAGTCACATTCCGTATAACAAGGTCGCCCTTCAATACAAAATCCGCTTCTTTAAGTCCCCCGGAAATATCCCTTACAGCCAGCTCTGCCCTATTCATCTTCACCTGTTACGGCTTAGTTTATAAATAGTTAGGCTTGGGAGAGAATAAATTAATAGAAGAAGTTTTTGGTAACAAAGGAGAGTTGATTGACGTTAAAGGGCGCTTTTGTTAGCCATTTAACCAGCCTGCTGCTGATTTTCCTCTATATAAGCTTTGATTCGGTGAAGCCGTTCCCAGTAACCGGCAAAAGAAGTATTGGAATGATGGATTTCGAGTGTAGTGAAAGCGGTTTCGATACAAGTGTAAGCATCTTCAATGTACTCCCCCGGCTTTACACTAAATTTTCCTTTAGGTAATTCAACTGAATTGAAAAAATCTTTTAGTTCCTGTAGTTCTGCGCTCATCAATGCAAAGATAAAAATAAATAACCCACCAGCCATACCAATTACTGGTGGGTTCGCCAGTCCAAAACAATTTATCAACTAAAATTTATTAAGGGATGGAGGATGGGAAATGTTTTTACAGGTTTACAAAAAAACGTAAATGGAAATAAAATCTTTAGAATTGTATAAAGTAGGTGATGCGCTTATGTTCAGGTAGGAAATTAGTAGAAATATATGTGGGAATTACTGGGTTCGAACCAGTGACCCCTACCTTGTCGAGGTAGTGCTCTAAACCAGCTGAGCTAAACTCCCATTAAAAAAGCCCTTCGGAACAAGAAGGGCAGTGGTTTTGGTGGAGAATATCGGAGTCGAACCGATGACCTCTTGCATGCCATGCAAGCGCTCTAGCCAGCTGAGCTAATCCCCCATTTAAGAGATTGCAAGTATGAGGAATTGAATGAGTATTTGCAAGAGGAAAAGTAAAAAAGTTTGAAGAGTGCAGGCAAACTGCATGCACATGCATTATTCTTAATTCGCTCATATAGTTTCACTAGCTTCGATTTCTACTACAATTGCATATGAAATTCATGCACAAACCGACGCAAAGTGCCCATAAGGAACAAAGCTCATGGTTTCAATTAAACTATTTTTAGACCGAAGAAGACCCAAGAAAGACTGCATTTACCCTTTAAATTACTTGCTCTGCTACAAGAGAAAGAAAACAAATGGCTCAACAGGAATTTCCTTGAGGGAGGAGGACTGGGATGAAAATGCAAGCAAGCTAGAAAGAAACATGCGTCTTATAAAACCATTAATCTTCGGTTGAAGAAGGATCTATTGGATTTGGCTTAATCAGCTTGGGGTTTCTTGTTTTACTGATACCAATACCTATATTAGATAAACAATATTAGAAATTCTTTACTTCAGCTAGAATTGACGATAAGATTGAAGAAATACTCCTTATTTAGCAGGAGCTTTTGTAAAAGCTGATTGTTTAAGTTGGCTTGAATCCAGAAAGCTTTAGTACTTATAAAAAACAAACTAATTCACCTTTAACTTGATGATTAGTGAATAACATCAAAGAAGTATTCCTATCTATGACATCAAGCTATTCAGACGATGAAAGCTTAATGCATGAACTTTGGTCAGAGATTGAACTTGCTTATAAAAACTCTAACAGATATTATCACAATCTCGGTCATCTAGACAATCTCTTCTCTCTACTCAATGGTGTAAAGGAGCTTATTGAAGATTTTGATTTGATGGTCTTCTCTATCATTTATCACGATGTTATTTATGATCCATCATCTGATAAAAATGAAGAACAGAGTGCTGAGTTTGCAGCAGAACGTTTAAGAAGGATAGGGCTAGTAGACGAAAGGATTTACAAGTGTAAAAAGCAAATATTAGCAACCAAAGGTCATCTCACCAGTTCAGATAGCGACACTAACCTTTTTACTGATGCTGACTTATCAATACTAGGCTCGGATTGGGATAGTTATTCTGCTTATTACCAAAATATACGCTCAGAATACTCCATCTTTTCAGATGGTATTTATTATCCTGGTAGGAAAAAGGTCTTGAAACACTTCTTGCAAATGGCCAAGATTTATAAAACGGATTACTTCCACCATAGATTTGAAGAACAGGCTAGAATTAACCTAGTAAGAGAGCTTAAATCTCTATAATGCTGATTCTCTGCCATCGATCAATCCTGTACTTATTTAGGGAATTACAAGAAAATGCAATCCGGTAGAACCTTTGCAGTTATCCTAATATAAATCTGTCACAATCACAAGTTTGTAGCTTTATAGATTTTCAGTATCAACTTACAGCCTAAAACCATGGACAAGCAACAAAAAAATATGTATGCTATTATCTGGTTATTGGGCAAATAGTAGAATTTATAGAGCAGTCCTATACTGATGTTGAAAGTAATTCATTGACTACCTGGGAGGTTAAGCAACAGGATGGGTTTTTGATGTTTGATTTTTTTGTCCAATATGATAAGATCTAGATGAATTATTATTTATTAATCATCTCACAAATTTAAGTAGTGTCTAAATATACTCTGCAAAAGACTACAGCATAAACCCTTAGTTCAACGCTCACATGTCCATTTATTCCGTTTCCTTTTGCGTATAATCTAGCCATACGCTTGCTGCTGCTCCATAATCAATTCATAATATTATGGATAATCAAATCAGACTATTTGAGGTAGCAGAAATACAAGTGGCTTACAAACCAAAGTTTGAAGCATCAGAGAGACCCAGAATAACCTGTTCAAAAGATTAGCTTATACATTCTCTTACAACAGTGAAATCATTATACAAAATTTGCAATTATATATGCTGGAAGACTTTATATAATTCCATCACCTCCCCATTGCTGCAACTCTCAAAGAGTTCTGAACCCTGAAGGTCTTGGGACTTATTCCTTTGTTATTCCTGAAAAACTTGTTCAGGTGACTTTCATCGGTAAAGCCGAATTCATTAACAATTTCGCCAAGCCTTTTATCACTATGTAGTAAGCGGTGCTCGATCAGAGTTTGCCGGTATTGCGTAATATACTTCTGTAAAGTACTGCCGGTATGCTGTTTAAAATACTTGCCCAGGTAATTAATAGATACGTTGAAATGCTTGCATAAGTACTCTGCACGTAGTTTTTCAGGATGGTAGATATTAGCTTGTATGAAATTTAAAATGTTGGCAGCCCTTTGGTCGGTATTATCTGAAAGCTCCAGATGAAGAAACTTAGCAATGTTGCGGGCCACCAGCACAATCATCGTATTAACATACTGTTGGATCAGTTCCTGGTTATAAATGTCGCGTGTTTCATATTCCCGGATGATTGCCTCAACCAGCGGCTTCACCACTTGTTTGTCAACTATGTTCTTCAAAATGCAGCCTGGTTTGTGATTGGCGTTCTGCAGAATAAATTCTAGTTTCTGGACATTACTTGTTAAAATCCCCGACTCCCTGATGTAGATGTCATTGAATCGCAAATAGAAGAAAGTTGTAGTTGTTATAACTTCGAACGAGTGGCAATCTTCTGGCGTGATCAGGAACATATGACCGGGATGATAGGCAAACTGACTTTTGTTAATGCATTGGATCCCTGTTCCTTCTACAATATAAACTAATTCGAAAAAGCTGTGCTTATGTCCGTCCCGCGAGCCTTCATCAAGAGTTATGTACTCAATCGAAAACGGTTCATGTAGATCTTCGCGCTTCATATTTATACTGATTTATGGCAAATTTATACCAATTAAATTAAATCTAGCAAGTATAATTTTGCTTCATTAAAAAGATGAAATTATGAAAGCAATCGTTTTAAATAATCCTGGCGAGGTAAGCCAGTTGCAGATTCAGGAAATAGCAATACCATCAATTCAAGCAGGGGAGGTCCTTGTAAAAGTAAAAGCTATCAGCATCAATCCGGTAGATATAAAAACTCGTACAGGTAAAGGTGTGTATGGTCGCATTAAAGATCAAACACCGTTAATACTCGGTTGGGATATTTCTGGTGTAGTTGCAGAATCAAAATCAGAACAATTCAAACCAGGCGACGAAGTTTTTGGGATGGTAAATTTCCCGGGCCATGGTAAATCTTACGCCGAGTTCGTAGTTGCACCTGCGTCGCATCTTGCTATCAAGCCAGCAAACTTTTCGCATGAAGAAGCCGCAGCTGCGACCCTTGCTGCCTTAACCGCCTTACAAGCCCTTATACACAATGCCAATGTGCAGGCCGGGCAAAAAGTACTGGTTCATGCAGCTGCGGGAGGTGTTGGTCATTTTGCTGTTCAACTGGCTAAACACTTGGGGGCCCAGGTTACCGGCACGTCTTCAGCCAGGAACAAAGATTTTATTCTGCAGCTAGGTGCTGATGAACATATCGACTATACAACTTATGATTGGTCAACTCATCCTGAAGAGTTCGACTTCGTGCTGGACGGCGTTGGTGGTGATACTATAGACAAGTCGCTATTGGTTACAAAAAGGGGAGGCACTGTTATTAGTATACCAACAGGATTGAATGAAGCAGTAACTGAAAAGGCTAAGGCCAAAGATGTGAATGGTTATTTCATCCTGGTACAATCAAGCGGTACCGACATGCAAAGAATTGGCGGGCTGTTGGAAAAAGGCATTTTAAAAGCCCATGTTTCCGGTACTTATCCTTTCGAAGAAATGGCCGCAGCACATACACAAGTTGAAAGCGGACGAACAGTAGGGAAAGTGGTTGTAACACTTTAAAATCACGTAGTTTTCACGAAATTCCATAGCTTCTCTGTATGATGAAGGAGCTTTAGTTGAACTGGTCGGCTAATCATGTTATGGATACCTGATAATTACGTTTATGCAACCGAAATTCCCCTTGATTTTCCTGCAGCAGATCCAATAAATTAATAAACACTCTTTCCTATTTTCAAAAACAGCATAAATGCTCAGTAGCGCTTATGCTGTTTTAGCTTTTAATCGCTGCAGAGTGACTGTTTTTAAACCTTGATTTAACTACAGTAAAGACCCAAATCTCTTTCAAAAAAGTTGTAAGATTGTTCTTAAAACTTATCACCTTAGCTAATCATAAAACGATGGTAATTTCAATATTAAAACTACTGGTTATCCTGTTGGGAATACTTGCCACATTCTGGTACCTGATAGCGGGTTTAAGGGGAAAAGACGATGCGGGATATAAGAAAGCCGGAACGCTGCTAATTCTAACGTTCCTGCTGGCTAGTATTTTAAGTGTTATTCAGCAAAAGCTTCATCCGCAAAAAGTTACAGATCCAAAATCAGATTTAGAGGTCCGGGAAAAGCATTAGTAATATTAATTAGATTACTCCTATGTGGATCTTATTCTCTAAATTATCAAGTTAAGGTTATATCCATTTCTCGTATTGGTGTTTTACCACCGTTAAGAAATATCAAACATTAGCATGTATAAGAAGACTGGAAGCTTTTTTCTTTTACTAATCCGAATGCTTTTATGTCTTTTAGCTTCGCTAATATTAAGCAGCCTGGCATTTTTTATTCTTTTCGGAATACTTTGCATTTTAATTTCATATCGCACATCTCAAGGCCTTGTTACTATGCCTCTAGTTCAAGTAACCATAGCCTCAGCACTTTCTCTTATACTATGTTTATGGCTAACCTATTACATCTTTACCCGATTCATGAAATTTGTCCGTTGGTTTAAAACTGCAGAATGGAAGTAGTTGCTGATAGTTTACATCTGGACGTAACTCTCCCATAACCCATCACCTCCCATCTCAATATCTTTATTTCCCTCCAACGTATTTTTGTGCTATTCTTCCCGACAAACGGGATATTTATCCGAGGAGAATTGAGCCACCTTTGAAATATCAAAAACAACAAGAATATTTCAATCATGAGCAAGACAATTTTTATTACAGGTGCATCAAAAGGATTTGGTAAACTTTGGGCGGAAGCCTTTTTAAAACGTGGCGACAAAGTAGCTGCTACATCACGTACCATAAGCGGATTGCAAGACCTGGCTGATAAATACGGGGAGAGCTTTTTACCGATAGCTTTAGACATTACAGACCGTGAAGCAAGTATCAAAGCGGTAAATCAGGCCTATCAGCATTTTGGTAGCCTTGATGTAGTGATCAACAACGCAGGATACGGAGTTTTTGGAGCAGTCGAAGAAGCTGGAGAACAAGAAATCAAGGACGTGTTCAACGCAAATGTTTTTGGCACCTTGTGGGTTACTCAAGCCGCTTTGCCTATTTTTCGTAAACAACGCAATGGTCACATTATCCAATTATCTAGTGTTTTAGGGGTATGGTCGTTGCCTACTTTAGGGATCTACAATGCCACGAAATTTGCAGTGGAAGGATTTACAGAAGCCCTGGCATCAGAAGTCTCTGGATTTGGAATTAAGGTTACGCTTGTTGAGCCTAACGGCTATAATACTGATTTCGGTGGAGCATCGGCAGTGCAAAGCAAGGCTATCCCTGCTTATGACAACATTAAGGCAGGTCTTGCTACTGCAGAAGGATTACAGCCTGACGACTACGGCAAACCTGAGGCAACAGTATCTGCTATCTTGAAGCTAATTGATACAGAGAATCCGCCATTGCGCCTTTTCCTGGGGAAGATAGGTTTAAGCAAAACCGAGCGCATATACAAAGAAAAGTTAGATACCTGGAAAGCCTGGGAAGATGTAGCGGTAGCAGCACATGGTTAATAACAGTATACTGAACGGTCTCGCAAATACGTCAAGGTGAGATCGTTCTAATGCTCTATTGATAATTATAAATAGGAGAAATTTAGTCAAAACGTATCTTCGCAGAACGATCTAATTAGGATCAACAGCAGATGCGGCTATAAATACAAAATTCCGTTATGAAACACTATAGTACACTCGCAGAAATTCATAAAGCCAATGGCTGGGCACCGCCTGAACATCCTCTTTTCAGTGTATTGGGATGCCAGCGAGACTGTCCCCTTGGTGATCGAGAATTCACATCAGATTGTTACATGATCGGATTCAAAAAGCTTAAGTCAGGGGTGATACTATATGGACGTACAGAATACGATCATACAAACGGGTCGATGATGTTTGTTAAACCCAGGCAGATTATCCAACTTAAAAACCTGGAATTTGAAGAAAAAGGCTTTATGATCCTTATTCATGAAGATTACCTGAGCGGACATGAGCTTCATAAAGCCATGCAGAAATACGGGTACTTTGATTATGAGGTGAACGAAGCCCTGCATTTGTCGCCAAAGGAAGAAACCGTGATTTGGGAGTTGCACGACAAGATTAAGCTGGAATATGAGAACAACCCCGATGAATATAGTCGCGATATTATCCTAGGGCACATAGCATCTGTATTGATGTACGCACAACGTTATTACAAACGGCAATTCATTAACCGCACTGAGGTATCTGGTAAAACAACCACCCGCTTTCACGAAGTTCTTCATGATTATTACCGCAAGGGGCTTTTACAAAAGCAGGGACTACCATCCGTAAATTATTTAGCTGAGAGTCTTTATGTCTCTCCGAGGTACCTGAGCGATTTACTGAAACAGGAAACGGGAAAAACAGCAATAGACTTGATCCATATTTCATTAATTAGTGAAGCGAAGAATTTGCTGCGTGAAGGGCAACAGGGTGTAGCCGAAGTTGCTTATCAGTTAGGGTTTGAAAACAGCTCGTATTTTACCCGCTTATTCAAGAAGCAGACAGGTTTAAAGCCCCTTGAGTTTAAGAAAATGCATTTGAATTAATGGCATTGCGTGCAATAGCATGGAGAAGTCATAAATTTATTTGAAATGCAGATTTAGGATACCTCTTGTTCAGTTCTCGTTCAGTCATCCTTCGCTCAGGAGGCTCGATTACAGACTAAGAACTGAGGGAAATCTGACTCATTTTAGAGCAGTTATGTAAAGACAAAAAAAGCCCCCAATTAGGGAGCTTTTATAAACTAAAACATTAAGAGTCTCTTAGAATTTCAATGCTACACGGAAAGCGATTTGACCCATGTTAAACTCTTCAACTGAAAAGCTTTCGTAACGTACGCCTGCATCAAAATCTGTTTTGTCTGAAACAGGATATGAGATACCTACACCAGGAGCCCAGATAAAACCTGTCTTAGCGCCGTCATTAGTTCCAAATGCAGCACCTAATTCTCCTTGTCCATAGAAATTTTTTCCGAAATAGTATTTTGCTCCAGCTTTAACAGGGATAACTCCGTAGCTATCAAAAAAGTCTTTGAATTCTTTTTTTGGAGACCAGCTAGTGTAACCAGCAGATCCTGTAACTGCGAAAGAAGCAGCAACTGGTTTCTCTACGAAAACAGATCCACCAATAGCAAGACTATAAGCATCTCCTGCATCACCAGATGGGATACCTGCTTCAAATGCTACTCCGAACTTGGTTTTTTGTGATTCAACTTGTGCCGATGCTGTAAAAGATGCTACAGCCATTGCAGCAATTAATAATAGTTTTTTCATGATATTAATTTTGGTTTGGGCAAAGCTATTTAACCTAAAGAAAATAAAAGACACAGAAAAGTCATGAATTTTAACACGAGCAAGAAATGATTGAAATTGTGTTAGTTAAAATTTAGATGTTTTAACACCTTTTTAAAAAAATCTACTGTTTGATTTAGATTTGTTAAAGTGGTTGTTAATGTGGAAATGGTAAAAGATTAACGTTTTCAGCATGGCTTTTTCTTATACCGCTTTTACTCTCCATGAGTTTTCCATGGTACTTGCAAGATTCTACCATGGGTGGTAACCCATCAATAACCCATCGAATTCCCATGAAGAACTAATGGAGAACTCATCAAGCTCGGGTGAGGGTAGAGGGAGAAAGAATATTATACTCTGCTTGTTACAACTCAACCTCATAATCCGTAATGATATAAATACGCTACACATGAAACGCATTTATATCTTACTTGCTATTGCTGCGTCAGCATTCGCCTCTTGTCAGAAAGATGTTTATCAAAGTCCGTTAACTCCGGAATCTGATTCCTTTATGCCTTTGCAGATAGGTAATTATTGGAGAACTAATGGTGAAAACTTTGTTGAAATCAAAGACACTGTAAGGATTAATGGAAAATTATTCTATCAGATGTCGGGGATAACGGGAGGGGATGTGATTACAGAAGATTACTTACGGATAGATGAAAATAATAATCTGATTTCAAGCTCACCTCGTTTTCCCGATACTGAATACATAAAAGCAAGGTTTGGTGCAAATCAAGGTGAAAGCTTTCAAACATTAGGAGACCAAAGTTATAACGATTACAAAGTAACTGTAATTGAAAAAACACCAACTAAAATTACTTTTAGCTTTGACATGGTGTATCATCCAAATTTAAAAGGGCATCCTCATTCCATCACATACATCAAGGGCTTAGGCTTACAAGCCGGTTGGAAAGAGATAAAGATCGATGGAAAAATTTACAAGCAATAGGCTGCAATTTGTTAATATCTATACTTACACCTAATCAAGCAGTGGGAATATTTCTCAGAAGTTCATAGGCAAATGATTTAAATTTTTTTCGAATTCGCCACATAATTTCCCCTTTTTACCCCACTTCAAATTCTAATATGAGGCAGGCTGCAGCTGGGACAGGATGTCAAATTTGCAATGATAAAGCGTTGATAATTAATGGATATTTAAAGATTCTTTAATATTCTGGTAATGGTATTAACGAGTTTAGTTTAAGGATGATATTTTCCTAAAAGTTATGTCTCGTATTGACATGGGCTGAATTAATAGCGTTATTGCAATCATACTAACTAATGAAACTCTAGCTATGTTGATCCTTTTAACGCTCACAATCTTTACAATACTTTTTATTGCTGGTGTAGCCAGAACTATGAACGATGCCCAGGTTTTGGAGGAAGAAGATGCCTACGTTGAGGTAGATCCTAATGGTAGGTTTAAGAAGCTCCACGAAATCAATTAGCATCAAGATAAGCTCCTCTGAATTTTTCGAACAATTCTTGTCGTGATTGGCCCTTAATACGTCGCAAGTATGCCCTACCCGGTATCTCCTGCTGTATTAACTTTGTAGTAAATAAAACAAAACCGTTATGATTAAGGAATTATGGCTAAATCTCCCTGTGAAAGACGTACAGAAGGCCAGGGAATTTTATACATCGATTGGATTTGAACACAATACAAGATTTCAGGAAACGCCACAGATGGCCAGTCTTTTTGTTGGAGGAAAAAAAACAGTTCTGATGCTATTTTCAGAATCAGTTTTCCAGGGTTTTAGTCAGCTTCCTGTAGCTGATACCAGGGAAGCTGCCTCGGTTTTGTTTTCCATTGATGCTGAAAGCCCTCAGGAGATAGACGAGCTTGCCGAAAAAGTTAAGAATGCAGGAGGAACGATCTATGGAAATCCGGGAGAAAGTCAGGGTTGGATGTACGGCTGCGGTTTTACGGATCTCGACGGGCATAGGTGGAGTGCTATTTATATGGACATGAGTAAAATGCCACAAGGCTAATAATCTTAGATAGGAGGCCGGAGGTTAAGGCTGCCTTGTTCGTACCACATTGGTACCCTCTTGTGAGTTTATTGTGGAAACACCCCCTGTTTTCACAACAAATAGGGGGGTATCCTCGAACAATTCCACAACAAAGTACTACTCATTTCGCAAATTCTCGCAAAATCAAGAAAATTCTCGCAAAAGCCGGCAAGAGGGTTATTAAGCCTTTTTTGCTTCAAATAGGCAGTCTATATTTGTTCAACCTGTACACCTAGATCTCGTAGATATTTAGTAGGCAACAGCAATACGACAGTTATCCTATGTATGTTTGTTGAGGAAGAAACGGACGATAAAATCATTAACTTTTTGTTAAAGGAAAGTGGATTTTGGCAGAAACTGCCTCTCTTTGGTCGTGATCACACCCTGTTTGTTTTATCCGGGAATTGTAGTTTTGAACTTTAAATTTAAATCAATCAACATGGCAACAATCAATCCTCACATTAATTTCAATGGTAATGCTGAAGAAGCATTTATCTTTTACAGATCGGTATTTGGCGGAGAGTTTGCAAAAGTTATGCGTTTTAAAGATTTGGCGAGCACCGGGTTTCAGGTGGCAGAGAAGGAAGAGAATAAAATTATGCATATCTCTTTACCTATCGGCAGAGGTAACAGGTTGATGGGAAACGATGTCCCGGAGATCCTTGGAAAAACAAACGAAAATGAGAACAGAAGTAAGATTGTGATCAGTACTGAAAGTAAGGAAGAAGCCGATAGATTATTTGATGGACTTTCGGTTGATGGACAAATAGAAGCTCCTATTGGTGATAGTCCCTGGGGTTCATACTTTGGCTGTTTCAGAGACAAATACGGTATTGAATGGATCGTAGAATTTGATCCGGAGTAATAAAGAATTTTTGTGAAGGCAGAAAAACAAAGAGCAAATGTTTTTATTTGTCTTTACAATGGCCAGAGCGAACAGAAGTCCTTCACACCCCACCATTAAAGCTCGTTTACACGCATTGCGCAACCTGCCTGTTTTTTTCAAACTCGTGTGGAGGTCGGGATCGGGGATCATGCTTGCCAATATCCTTTTGCGTTTTGTTAAAGCATCGATTCCTTTCCTTTTGCTTTACATAGGCAAATTAATTATTGATCAGGTAGTACTACTTACTCGTACTCAAGTCTCATTTTCCGAGATTTATCTCTGGAAGCTAATCGCGTTGGAGTTTGGGTTGGCTATCTTGTCTGATGCTCTTACCCGTGCCATTTCTCTGATGGATAGCCTATTAGGCGACTTATTTGCAAATCATACCTCCGTTAGGATAATGGAGCATGCAGGTACCCTGGATCTGGATCAGTTTGAAGATGCTTTGTTTTATGATAAGCTGGAACGGGCGCGCCAGCAAACTAACGGCCGTACCGTACTGCTATCGCAGGTGATGAGTCAGCTGCAAGACTTCATCACGATGGGATTTCTTGGGGTAGGACTGTTTGTCTTCAATGCCTGGTTAATTCTATTGCTTATCCTAGCTATCCTGCCAGCTTTTATGGGTGAGTGGTATTTTAATGACCAAAGTTATGCATTAAGCCGCAGACAAACCCCTCAACGCCGCGAACTCGATTATTTAAGATACATTGGTGCGAGCGATGATACCGCCAAGGAAATTAAGATGTTCAGCCTTTCCGGGTTTATCATTGAACGCTTCAAGGTTCTGTCTGATAAATTTTACGCGGAAAACAAGCAGATAGCTATAAAGCGTTCGGTTTGGGGAACTCTCTTTGCTCTATTAGGAAGCCTTGGCTATTACAGTGCTTATGCCTTTATAATCTACAACACGGTCCGGGGGAAACTTACTATTGGTGAACTTACTTTTCTGGCAGGTTCATTCAGGCAGCTGCGGAGTTTATTGGAAAACGTATTGGGAAGGTTTACCAGTGTATCTCAGGGTGCTATTTATCTGGCAGATTTCTTTGAATTCTTCGAAATACAACCCAGGATCCATAATACGGATAAACCGCGACCGTTTCCTAATCCCATAAATGAAGGCTTTAGGTTTGAGAATGTAGGGTTTCGCTACCATAACAGCCAACGCTGGGCCAACCGCAATTTGAATTTCACTCTACGTCCGGATGAAAAGCTGGCACTAGTTGGTGAAAATGGGGCCGGAAAAAGTACGCTGGTTAAACTATTGGCCAGATTATATGATCCGACGGAAGGGAGGATATTCCTTGACGGGTATGATCTTAAGGAATATGATCTTAATGATCTGCGACAACATATCGGTATAATCTTTCAGGACTTCCTACGCTATCAAATGACTTTTTCACAGAACATTGCGACAGGGAATATAAGGGAAAAATCTAATGAAGAATTAGTTAGAAGATCCGCGGAAGAGAGTCTGGCTGATGAACTGGTAAAAAAGTTACCGGACGGATATGAACAAATGCTGGGTAAACGATTTGCTGAAGGCGTTGAATTGTCTGGAGGGGAATGGCAAAAAGTAGCGATCGCAAGAGCCTACATGCGGAATGCTCAGTTAGTCATTTTGGACGAGCCTACTTCTGCATTGGATGCCAGGGCGGAATTCCAGGTTTTTGAGCGCTTTACCGAATTAACTAAGGGTAAAATGGCCGTACTTATTTCGCATAGATTCTCAACGGTCCGCATGGCCGACAGAATTTTAGTACTTGACAATGGTGAGATAGTTGAAATGGGAAGTCATGCTGAACTACTTGAACAAAATGGCCGTTATGCGGAATTGTTTCAATTGCAGGCTGTAGGCTATCAATAATCGAAAGTCCTCCATTTTCCATCAGGATGCAATGCTAAGGAAAGCATCTCTTAAAATTTCAAAAGGTCGATATCCTGTAATAATGATCCCTCTTTTGCCCGGATATGTTAAGGTGACAGTAGGGTATCTCCCTATATTGTTGATCTTAGCCTGCTGGATGTTTTTTCTAAAAGCTTCTCTGCTAGATTCCTGGTTATATTCATCAATAAACAGCTGAAGGTTGAAATCAAGATTCTGAAGGGACAGGGTTTCGGCTAGTTCGAGCAAGATATCCTGTTTAGCGATGTTCCTGCCTTCCATCATTACACCTTTCATAACTAATTTTAAATACTGCCATCCAAGTTCTTTTGATTGAAGCTCTGCAGTTTTTATAGCGATACAGGCAGGGAACGAGGATGTTGGAGGATCTTCAACCCATATACTTTCATTGAAGGGAATGCCTGTTTTTATCTTCGCATCCATCCAAACAGGGCCCATCTGAGAAGGCTTGTTAATAGCGTTAAGCGGGTCGTTAAAGTTTTCCCAGCGTTGGATCATTCCACCCAGGCAAATAGAAATGTTAAGTATTTCAGGAAATGCCTGGCCTAGTTTTTCAATTTCCAATAATAGTGCCCAGCTCCAGCAACAAAGAGGATCAGCGTAGAAGGTAAGTTCTATCCGATCCTCTGTTTGTGGAAATAAAAATTCTGAACTATTTTGATTTCTTCCTTGTGTCGTCAACTTTAGCTTCTGAATAAGTACTCCATTGGATATCTTTTACAGGTGTAGCAGACTTCACCTCTGCACTTCGTTCTTCACTTAGTGCCTTGTTCATCTTAGCTACTGTCTTTTCTGTACGGTCTGTTCCAGTTGGCTGTACGCTTGTAAGTCCCTCAGTACTGGTAACCGCATCTAAAGGATCCTGGATATACTGCCATTGCTCACCCAGCTGACTGCTCGTTCCTTCGTTCCATGGTCCTTTAGCTTCTGAACCTGAAGACATGTTGAAATATTGGTTGCTGTAACGTGGGTCGCTTTGAAGTACACCTGGAGGAAAATTAGGCTGTATAGTACTTAAGGCTGCTTCGAATTGCTGGTAGTGTGCTACCTCCCTGGTCATCAGAAATCTCAGCGTCTCCTTCACATAAGGGTCATCTGTAAACTTCATCAGGTACTCGTAAACTATTTTCGCACGCGATTCAGCGGCAATATTAGACCTTAGGTCGACCGTTAGATCTCCGTTAGCATTCAAATAATTGGCTGTCCATGGGTTCCCGTTACTATCGGTAAGCATCGGCCCGCCACCAGACAAAACGCAAAACTGAGGATTGATCATTGCTTCATGAATAAATCCTTCTTTTGCCGCTTTTCCGTCTAGCATCTGCATGATGTCCTCGCTTTCGGCAGCATTTTTCAATTCTCCGTTAACTCCTGACAATAACATTTGTATGGTTGCACCAACTATTTCCAGGTGACTAAACTCCTCGGTGGCGATGTCCATTAATAAATCGTATTTATCCGGGTATGGGTTCTTACAAGCAAAGGCTTGTACAAAATATTGCATGGCCGCCTTAAGTTCGCCATTGCCTCCTCCAAACTGCTCAAGAAGTAGTCTGGCAAATCGCGGGTCGGGTTTTGACACCCTTGCGTTAAATTGCAACTCTTTTACGTGGTAAAACATAGTGTTTAATTTAAGTGATTAGCCAAAGGGCTGGTAAATCATAGTAGAATTAGTTAACATCAGAGCTTCGCCAATGTTTGATCAAGCGTTAATCCAGCAATTTATTCCTGATGCAACAGCGGGGGCTTGACACCCCTGATCGTAAACGACCAGATTAAGGTAAAAAGTTCCGAAGAAGGTGAGGTGCGTAGGGAGAGGAGAGTTGTACTCTTAGCAGTAATTTTCCTCAAAATTTAAACAAAACTGGTTTGAAATTGCTTTTAACCTATCTTGACTAAAGAACAAATTGCTGCTTATATAGCAGAGGTTAACGCGAAATCCGCTGAATTTAAAGAAAACTTAAAGACCTTCAAGGAGGGTATGCACTTATTAAAGAACCGATTCTCAATGTTTGAGAATAAGCTTGAGGAGACTGAATCAAAGTTTCTGTTGCTTACCGCCGTTAAGCAAACAACTGTAATGAAGGTTATGGATTTTAGAACCCTGGATAGAACAGGGTAGAGGTCTTAACATAAATATGCAAATAATTCCAGCTCATTTTAAATTATCAAATAAGGAGATAATTTCAGGTGCGATAAGGATTCCTGATCATCCGGAATACGAATACTTTGAATATTACTCTGCAAGCCGAAAGGTCAAATTAGTGTTTCAGCAACCAGGAACCAACTTCCTGGAAATAAAAGCTGAATCGTATATTTCTCCTGATCTGTCTTCTTTCGAGGCTGAACTACTGGAAGGCCTCCTAAAGAAACTTACTGAGATTGGCTGTGTTAGCTAAGGTTGAACTTGCCACTTATACTTGCCAATTAAACTCATAGCAATCGAAAATACTGTTTGTTTTTCTGACAACTGCTTTCTTATAGTGGCAATACTTTATTCATTCAGTTTTTTTACAACCCTTGCAGGATTTCCTACGGCTAATGTATCAGCGGGAATATCCTTTGTAACTACGGCTCCGGCTCCAATTACGGCACGATCTCCGATGGTTACCCCGGGACAAATAGTAGCATGTCCTCCTATCCAGCATTCTTCGCCTATAGTAACAGGAAGGCAATCTTCCCACACGCGTCTTTCTTCAATATTAAGGGGATGCCGCGCCGTGTATATATGAACGCCGGGAGCTATTAATGTTTTTCGGCCTATAGTAACTTTTGCACCGTCTAAGATCACAGCCCCGAAATTGATGAATACTCCGTCTGCTGCAAAGATATTCTCGCCGTAGTCGCAATAGAATGGAGGCTCCAAATGCACATTCTTAGCTGAGTTAGGACAGAGCTCGTTCATTGTAGCTTGAAAGTTCTCGGTATAATATTCGGTAACGTTTAATTTGTGCAGTATACGCTTAACTTTAGTACGAATAGCTATCATTTCCTCACAATGTGCATCATAAGGCTCACCTGCCAACATTTTTTCTTTTTCGGATTTCATTTCTTTCAGTATCTAATAGTAGAAAGGGCTTGTAGAAGCCGACGGCAAGATAGAGTTTATTAAATTTCGAAACCAGGGGGGACGGAAATTCTCTGGTTTAACATCAGGAAACCTTGTTCGACTTTTCAGCTATTCTTTTCAATGCCGAGTCTAACTCCTGAGTACTTTCACGCAATAGGCGTAACACCTCAGACTCTTCTTCTGTTTGCTGATCAGGGTAGAGGGATAACAATCCTAGCATATTCGCTACGGATTTTCGGATCTCATGGGAGTTTAACCAGGCCATCTCCCGCAGAACTTCATTTTGCTTTTGAATCTGTTCGTCTTTAATCTTCCGGTCGGTAATTACAGAATGAATGGTAATGTAGCCTTTGAACTCATTTGCAGGGGTAAATAGGGGACTGAACGTTAACTCTACCCAATAATGCTCGCCATTTTTTTTGTAATTTATAAGCTCTTCTTTAAAGAACTCATGCCTGGAGCAACGCTCTTTAATTTTGTTTAGAGTAAATACGTCTGTCTTTTCTTTATGCAGTATGAAAGGTAGTTGACCTAATATTTCTTGGGAGCTATATCCAGTGAACTCGCTGAATGATTTGTTAACCCAAACTATTCGCGAATCCTTATCCGTTAAGATTGCCATGTTACTTACGCAGTTCAGAATATTTACCAGCTTCTCATTCTCTTCTGCTGAGATCTTAATTTCATTAATGTACCTATGTTGCCTCTCACTATACCGTCTTAAGGCGAAGTATAGCAAGATAGCTGTAAAGGAAATGAAGAATAGCCCTTTCCCACTTTGCATCAGAAGAATATCTTCCTTCCGTAATTTTTCAGAGAGAAAAAAGATAATTCTGTCGCTCAATACGATCCAAGTGGCGCTGATGGTTAAATAAGCTAGAGTAGCCCTTGATGCAAAAGTCATTGAAGAACTTTTACGTAAAAGGAAGAGGAATAGTTATCAAGGAAATTGATTAGCCCCTTGCCTAAAGTGCAAAGGGCTAATAATAGGTAATGAAAAGTACCTGAACTTGTAATTATTGAAATCCCTTTCTAGCTCTGAACCTGCCGCTTACGTTCACGCTTGGACGGGGAAAGGGCTTTCCGGAACCGGTAGGCGAAACTGTAAAGGTGCCTTCCACCCATCCGTCATCTTCGCCCATGCTTGTAATGTTTATTGAGCCCCCACTGATGGTAACCTTGTCATCGTCCAGGTAGTAATTTACGTAATCTACGCCATCTAGCCAGTGAAAGTGACCACCTGAATTTTCCATAGTGTAACCATGTGTACCTTTACCTCCCGGCCATCTTAATAAGAAATAACCTCCACCCTCGTTGTCAGGATTAGCAAGCAGATAGTCGCCTCCGAATTTAACTACAGGGGAAGCAGGGATCTTTATCATAGGGGAATTTCCTAACTGAAACTCGATAAAAGAACCAGCAATACTTATATGACCTACTACAAGGAATTTACCAAGTAGATCCATATCAATTTCCGCAGTTACAGCAACTGTACTCGGATTAGGGGTAGTTCCGGGTGCCTTGTATTTTGCCGTAGAGCCGTTAGACGTAAGGTTTCCGGCTCCGCTTAAGGTCCATTTTTTTACTCGTGATGCTGGGATTGGTTCAGCTTCATTGATCCCATATTCCTTCCCTTCAACAAGCGGGCCGAGAATATCAGGATCACAGACCACCTTAAGATCAACGGAACTTCCGGGCTCAATAGTTGTATGCACCGGTATCATATAGAGGAGTTCGAAGAAAGTCCAGTCGCTGAAGTGAGTAGTGTTAACAGAGATTTGCTTACTCGTTTTGTTTACCTGGGCACCGCCTATTGCCCGCCAAACGCCCCGTTTATCCTGATAGGCAATGCCAAGAAACTCAGGAAGGGTGTTTTGTATATCTTCATCAGTGTAAGAAAAAGTGATCTTCACCGGCTTTTTAAATTCGACACCATGAGGCTCCAGCCGGTAACCTTTATTGATGCCTAAAGGGTTTGTATTGGTAATGGGAACGATTGAAACCTCTTGATTTGATTCAAGAGCTCCTGCCGGAATTTCTACTTTAATAGTCCCATCTTTGCTGCTAAGACTGCCACCGCCCAGCCCAATGCTTTTGGAGATCCTGGCAGAAAGGTCTGCTTCACCAACAGGGGCTATGGAACCCGGAGTTTCTTCTTCTGCGGTATTATCTATCGATTCACCGTCTTTTTTACACGAGGAAAATTGAGTAGCCAGAAGGGCTATAAGGAGGTAATAGAGCGCTTTTTTCATGGTATTGAATGTGATTTGTCTGAACCAAACGTGTTCGATTCTGAAAACGCTACATGAAAATCAGGAATCTTTTTAACGGGGAGCTGGCGATGTTCGAAAGCCTCCTACTGCGATAAAACTTTTTGCGTTACTTATCTTTTTGCATCTTCGCGAAAAGAGAATTATGAAGGTCGTTGTTGTCGGAGCAGGAAAGCTTGCAAATGCAATTTTATCTTCCAATCCGGATTTAAGGAATTGTGAAGTTATTAGTTGGGATATGATTAATAGCGAGATTCTTTCTCAAGAGGTGATAGTGGTTCATGCCGGCTCAGGAAGGCAACTTGATGATGCCGTTGATTTTTGTGCAAAGACTAAGTCTGTATTGATCGAGCTTTCAACTGGACTTAAAACGGAGAATATGACTCCAAACTTTCCGCTCATAATTTGTCCTAATACCTCTATTTTACTTCTTAAGACCATTAGCCTTTTAAGTGATTCAAGAAAATATTTTGAGAAGGAGAAGATTAGGATCGTTGAATCCCATCAAAAAACTAAAACCTCCGCTCCGGGAACAGCCTATAAGATTGCTGAGTCTTTAAATATTCCTTTTCCCGAGATCGAATCTGTGAGGGAACCTGAACGGCAATTAGCGGAGATCGGAATACCTGCAGCGTTTTTGGATAGGCATGCTTATCACAAGATTATTATCGGAGAAGGATCTGAACAGATATCAATTGAAACAAAAGTGCTGGGGCATCAGTCTTACGTAACCGGCCTCTGGAAAATAGTTGAGGCCGTAAAAGATCATGTCTTTGAAAATAAGAGGTATTCAGTCCTGGATCTGATCGGGCAGAACTTGATCTAGGTAAGCTTTACATTTTAATAGTATTCTTCAACAAATTAATCGTTCTTCTTTTAAAAGAGCTATTAATTAATCCTACAAAGGGAGCGGAGATCAAAATTTTCATTTTAATCGTGGTCTAACAATAATAATTTAGTATTGCTTAGGGTTATAAGAGAATTAATTGCGGATGAAGAGCTTCTCTTTTTCGTATTTGTGATAAACCTCATTTTTTTATTACTACAAGAAATGGATATTCGCTCACTACAAATCTTCATTTGCTGATTCATGGTTGTGGATCTACCCCTGCTGCTTTCTCCAAAGCATCAGGGGTTTTTTGTTTAGCAGGTTCTGACCCTCCAAAGTACTTGATTTTTCTTTTTGATGGCTGCTAATCCCGATTAGCTGATTGCAATATTATAACCGCGGTCTTTTATCGAATGCTCCAAGTCTCATTACTATTTTACCAGTGATAGCAAACTAAATCCAGCATTTTATATTGTTTCTTTTGATTATAAACCAATTGCCGGTACGCTTTCATTCGATGATGATATGATACCATTACAAGACGTTCACGAGATTTTTAAAAGTCATCCTGTGCCCACCTTAATTTTATACCCTGAAAAGGATTATCGCATTATGGACGCCAATGATGCTTTTATAAAAGCCACTCGTACTCCCTTACCCGAGCTGCTTGACAAACCTCTTTTTCAGGTGTTTCCAGATTTGGAAACGGACAATAAAAAATCTGCAATCAAGTCTATCAGAACGGCGCTTGAAAAGGTACGGACAACGAAGGGAGCATATGATCTGGGACCTATTCGATACGATTTGCCAACAGGAAATGGAGCAAGTAGCCAAATCAACTATTGGGAAACTCATACCTCTGCAGTAGTAGATACTAAAGGGGAGCTAGCGTATATTATTCATACCATCCTTGATATTACGTCCAGGGTGTTAAATCGGGAGGAAGCGACTCGTGGTCTGGGTGAAGACGATACGGCATCAGCACCCGAAAATAAAACCCGGGTAGAAATTGAACTGGAAAGAAACCTTCGTACGATCTTTAACAATTCTATAGAAGGTTTCGTCCTTACCGATCCTGACTTAAAGATTAAGGCGTTCAATAATAGAGCTCATGACTATATTTTATTAAAAGACTCACCCCTTAAGTTTGAAGAAGGTAAAAGCCTTTTGGATTATATCGAAGATCCCTGGAAAGAATATTTTAAAAAGCAGGTTATCCGTGTGTTGAAGGACAATGTGGTACAATATCAGAGACCTCTGTTTGTAGAGGGAGAGGGTTTTTACTGTTTTAGTTTTTCTATTTATCCAATTAAAGAGGAGGGAGTTATTACTGGTGTCTGTATTTCAGGTAGAGATATAACCCAGCAAAAGATGGCTGAAGACCGGTTGGAGAAAAGTGAGAAAAAGTTCAGAGGACTCATCGAAAATAGTTCGGACGGGATTATGCTGTTAGGGGAAGATAACATAGTGAAATATGTATCTCCGCAGGTAGAAAGAATAACCGGACTAAGCTGGGAAGTATTGCTGGATTCTGTATTTGTATCGCATTTTGATAGCAAAAACGCCTCTTACCTTAATCAATTGTTGGAGCGACTTAAGCAGAAGCCTGGTTCGCAGTTAAAAAATGTCCTTATTTCTCTTGCAGAAGACAATGGTCAATCAAAATGGATGGAGTTTACGTTTAGTAACATGCTGAAAAATGAGGCCTTAGGGGGGATAGTAGTCAATTTCAGGGATGTGACAGTAAGGAAGCAAAGCGAGTTCGAGCTTTTTAAGCTTAATAGTCGCCTGATTTCTGCTCAGAAGATTGCCCGCCTGGGATATTGGGAGTTTGATGTAAGTAAGGATCAGCTCTTCTGGTCTGACGAACATTATGATATTTGGGGATGGCCAAAAGCTACTTCTGTAAGCTTCGATCATTTCCTTGGATCGGTGTATGTGGAAGACCGGGACCGGCTGCTGGAATATCACAAGGAAACTATAGCTGGAAAGCATAATACAGATATTGTTTATAGAATTAAAAGAGCGGATGGAGTTTTAAGATATGTTCACGCCTTGGCTAATTCTAACTGCAATGAAGCCGGAGAGGTTATAAGTATGGAAGGGACTGTACAGGATATCACGGACAGAATACTTGCCGACCTTACTATTGCCGAATCGGAGGAAAAATACCGGAAGATCTTTCAAAACAGCCCGCTTCCCAACTGGATCTACGAGTTGGAAACGCTAAAGATTGTAGAAGTTAATGAAGCTGCAATAAGATCTTATGGTTATAGTCGTGAGGAATTTCTTTCGATGAGTATCTTAGATTTCAGACCTATTGAAGATGTTCTTAGTGTTACTAAACTCGTAAAAGAGGCCTCAAGAAAACGCTCCTCCAGTCTCGGTGCCTGGAGACATCGTAAAAAAAACGGCGAATTGATTTTAGTAGAGATTTCTTCTCATGCTATTCAGATTAACCAGCGAGAATGCCGGCTGGTAATTGCCAATGATATCACTACCCGCGCCGAAGCAGAAAAACGTTTAATTGAAAGTAATGAACGATTTATACTAGCTACACGTGCTACATCAGATGCAATATGGGACTTTGACCTATTGAACGACAGGGTTTTTCTGGGAGAAGGTTTTTCGACGCTTTTTGGTTACCAGGAGGCGGGTACAGAAGTATCCAGTGCATGGATCACAGCGCTGGTGCATCCTGATGATTTCGAAGAAGTGTGGGCGGGGATAGGGCGAACCCTGGCGGACAGTATTACTCAGTACTGGCATGATGAATATCTGTTCCAGAAGGCTGGTGGGGAATATGCCATTATCGTAAATCATGCTGTAATAGTGCGTGATCCTGGTGGAAAGCCTGTAAGGATGATCGGGGCTATGAAGGATGTTACAGCTCTTAAGATGGAAGAACATCGGTTGCGTTTATTTGAGTCGGTTATTACCAATACAACTGATGCTGTGTTAATTACCTCTCCAGAAGTTGTTGTTGACGGAGAGGTGTCAATCATCTATGCTAACCCTTCATTTTATAGGATGACGGGTTTTATGGAAGAGGAAATATTGGGTAAAAGGACAAGTATACTTACAGGGCCCGAAACAGATCCTGATGAATTGCAAAAACTAGGTAACGCTATTGCGGAAGGTAAAAGTTGCAGTATAGAGACTGTCTTTTATAAAAAGAATGGGGAATGTTACTGGGGTTCCTTAGGTATCGCACCGGTTCGTGATGAAACAGGCCTTATCAAGAATTACATCGCTATATGCAGAGATATTACAAGTAGTGTGAATTACGTTAAAGAGATAGAAGCCCAGAATAAGAAATTAATGGATATCGCCTGGGTACAATCTCATATTGTTCGAGCACCTCTTTCGAGGATCCTTGGATTGGTTAATCTAATGACCATGGACCCGCAACAGGAAACTCTTAACGAGTTAATGCCTTTGCTATACCAGTCGGCAGTAGACCTTGATGATGTGATCAAAGAAATAATCAGAAAAACGCACAACCTTGCGTAATTCTACGGCTTTTAAGGAACTTTAATATAACTGGCAGGAAGAGATGACGGAGTTGTTGAATAACGTTGTTCGTTATACCAGAAAATAACGATAAATACTCCAGTCAGGAAAAACAGCCATGCCAACAGAACACCTTTGTTTATACGTCTCATAACGAGATCTTTGTACGATAGTTTTTCTCAGAAGTTCTGCCGATGTATAAAATAATTTATATTAAAGTAAAAGCCTGCTGGCCCGCTCCAAACCGCAAGAGCGTTTAATGGGTGGAGCGAGAGCAAGCTGAACCAAATTCTTATTTTAACACCAGGCGATTAACTCGGGATATCAGTTCGAGCGCACTAAATGGTTTCGTTATATAGTCGTCGATACCCAGTGCAAAAGCCTCTACAATTACTTTTTCCTGATGAAGACCAGAGAGTATAATGATTGGAATATCATAATTCTGCTTTACTACTCCTGCAAATTCTAATCCCGAAGAGTAAGGCATTAATATATCAGTGATCACCAGATCTGGCTGATAAGCAGCTATTTTTTCTAATGCTTCAATTCCATCTATTGAACTTTCAACTTCGTGGCCAGCTCTTTTTAATCGGGTTTCCAGTACCTTCAGGGTTACTGCGTCGTCTTCGGCAATTAAGATCTTCATTCTCCCACTTTTAAAAAATCAACACGGTACCTTCCCTAAATACCCACCTTAATTCTAACGGGAAAGTACCGGTCGATTATACTTTTATAATGTGTCCTATTAACTCTTTTAGAAATTTTCACTATCTGAAAATCGTAGTAAATAAAGCGTGGAAATTTTTAATTATTGCAAGTGCAATAATTACATCCATGAGCAATGCAAAGTTTAATGATTGAAATATTGCAGAGAAATCAAACTTCCTGGTTTTAAAGATTCTGTTTAATAATATTAGCGTCATGGTGTTATTTCTTTTATCGCTGCAGAACTGATTTCCTTGCGTTCTTGTATGAAACAAACTTCAGAAAATTTCCATTCAGCCACCATAGTGTGAAAATGGTAATTTTCAAAATACGCGTTTTGTATTAGGGCTAGGTGTTTTTACGGATAAGGTATGAGTATTTAAACTTAGAAAGTTGTTTTGCTTTCGATGGATCTGTAATGCGAGCTGGAGCTGGAGCTGGATGTTCTGTGGTTGAGCAAAACTAAGAGGTAAGTAACTGATTTTTCACGGCAAATAGTACCAAGCCAGCAGTATTGCGACTTTCCGTCTTTAAAAGAAGACTTTTTCGATGGGTATCGACCGTGCGAATGCTGATATTAAGCTTATCTGCAATCTCAGCGTTAGTATATTCCTTACATATAAGGTTCAGTACCTCAACCTCTCTGGGACTGATTCCATTAATGGAAACCGTCTTTCGTTCTTTCCCTTCCCTTAGTTTATCAACTACTTGATTATTGAGATAAAATCCGGTTCTGTAAACCGAGTTTATTGCCCATAAAAGCTCGCTTATCGGACTATCTTTAGGTAAATAAGAAGCTGCTCCAGAGTTAATAACGCTTGATATAGTAGGTGAATCGGTATGCATAGAAAGTACGATCACTTTAATATCAGGATACTTTTGATGCAGGATCTCGTTTAATTCCTCTCCCGACATCTCAGGCATATCAATGTCGATGATGGCAATATTAGGTTTAAGAGCAGGAGTAGTGGCAATACTTTCCAAAAAAGCGCTCCCATCGCTATAGGCATTTAAAAACTCGAATTCAGGAATAGACTTTAATGCCCGCGACAATAACTCACGAAAAATCAATTGATCATCTACTGCAGAGATCTTTATTTTTTCTGTCGGCTCTAAAAACATATATTCTTTTTGAAATTGCAATAATCCTGATTTTTGAAGAATTAAGGATGTTAAGAAAAGATATATTGCATTTAGATTATGAAAATTATTCCCCGATAGTATCGATATCTGACTCCAGCTGGTTGATGTCTTTTGAAAGCTTTCTTAGCTCAATATCTAATTCATCAGCTGAAATTTTTAAAAGCGAGTGGATCTCTCTTAGTTCGTCTGCCTCGATGCATTCTTCGCTTAGTCTTGCCAGGCTGAGGATCGAAGCAACGGGGCGACGTAGTGAATGAGAATTTGCCCAGGCAACCTGCCTGAAGGCTTCTTTCTGTCTTTCAATGATCGCTTCATTTCGCTTTCGCTCTGTAATGATATTTGATATCGATATATATTGACTTACCTTACAGCTATCATCATATATCGCAGAGATATTCAGTTCTACCCAATATTCTTCACCACCTTTCGTATAATTAATAATTTCACCCCGCACGAAATCGGATTTGATGATTTCCTGATTGATCTTATCCTGGACGCTAACATCCGTATTTGGACCATGAAGAAAGTTGGGATACTTGCCTGCAACTTCTATAAGGGAATACCCTGTAAACCGTTCAAATGTAGAATTTACCCAAAGTATTTTTCCGGTGTTGTCTGTGATCATTACCAGGCTATTGATCTTATCTGCCAACGCAGAAAGTCTGACATTCTCTACAAGGGTACGGTTAATCTGATCAGCAGCATCAGCTTTTGTTCGTTCCAATTCCTGTAGGGCCCTTACTTCTCTTAACTGCAATCGATAAAATAAATAGGGAAGGATGGAAAAGAAAAGGAGGGTGATGATAAAGTGTACAAGGGTTGGCCTAAGGTTTAACAGGACGGAAAGCTCTTCAAGAAATAGGTCTGTCCCTAATACTCCTAACCCGCTGAGTATAAAAAATATCAGGATATATAACTTTAATCGGTACAAACTTTCTTGGGTGCCTTCAGTGTAACTTATGTTGTTAGGATACTACGTATTTTCTTTTTTGATGTTACAGCTGATTCGGAACGCTTACTGTTTTTCGCCACATCATTCAGGAAAGGCGAATATAATTAAAGTTCTTTTTCTCACAATAGTTCATTTGCCTGAGTAAATTGAACTGAATGTTCCTGGAAAGATAAAACAGCTTTTTTGAGGAAATTTTCATGATTTAGTAATAGGAGGAGCTTTCCAGGCTGAAATTGCAACTATGGACATAGCAACTCTGTCTGCTTGAAAGCGTCGAAAGTTGCTATATGCTTTAATCTAAAGTGACCAAACCCTGATTCCAATCCATCCGTTGACGGCTAAATAAATAGCAAAACAAGCTAAGACAGTTAGATTGAAGCAGAGTATTCTTTTAACCCACTTATTATCAATTTCAGTCCATCTTTTATATAATAGTATCAATCCCCAGACAATAGAAAGGCTGAAAGCAACTGAACCAAGGAAGATAGCAGCTGAGTAAATATTGAAATTATTAAAGGCAGGCTTATTGGTAGAATCGATATTCACCATGGCCCAGTAGGCCAGATATGCTGAGCTTAGTGCTAAAAGGGGTAAAGACACTGGTGCAAGGATATTGAGCCTTGCTTTTTTTAAAACCGCAAGTGTGAGGGTTTGAAAAGCCAGTAGGACCGTTGCTAAAACAACCAGGGCTGTTAGTCCCAGCAAAATTTGCTGTAATAAAATAGGAAAGTAAGAGGTTCTTTGGTAGAATTCGCTTCTATAACCCTGGAAGAAGGTATTGCCTGTGTCATCTCTCCCTAAAACGTAATAGGGTTCAAGCTCATGCTTCCGCTTAAACAAAAGATCCTTCACACGGTATAAAGTGTCAGTTGGCCTAAACAAGCTTTTTATTACTAGGTTGCTCCCCGACTTTTGCAGTTTAAATCCGCCAAGGATTGTCTGTAGAAAATTCCATTTATCGCTTCTGGGATTTTGAAATTGATAATAGCCAAGGTAAGGGGCGATACTGCTTGTAAGAGGAATGGCTGCAGTTGTATTTGCTTGGGGAAGGTCTTTGGTTAAATAGTCTTCTATAATCTGAGATAAAGGCCATAAGCCTTTTCCCGCGTTGTTACTTATGGCATATCCAATCTTATGCTCCCTATTGTATAAAACCAGTGAATTGAATCCTTCTCCATCGCCAAAATGCCCCCTGAACGTTACCTTCGGGTTATTAGGGAATTTATCATTTCCCAGGGCATAGCCCAGCTTGAGGCCGTTCCTGGCGGCGAGTGTGCTATGGACCTTTTCCATCTCATTCAAGTAGGTTTCTGGAAGCCATGGTCCTGATTCTAATTGCCAATTTTTAATAAATAGTTTTAGAAAATTTGCCATATCCAGACCGCTTGCAAATAGGGCACTTCCTGCACCGGTTCCTATTGGCGAATAGAAAGGGTATTGTGTAAGTTGCGCCTTTGAGGAACGGTATCCTACAGCATAGTCCTCTGTTTTATTATTTTTGTGAAAGAAGGTCGCGTATTTCATTCCGACAGGTGCAAGGAGTTCTTCTTCTAGAAAAACATACCACGGTTTTCCGCTGAACTTTTCTATTAGATAACCCAGGATCTCATAATCCGGATTGGAATAGGACATTCGTTCCCCTGGTCTCCAGCGGGAAATGAAGCTGTTTTTATGCGTCATTACTGCTTCGAGGCCCTGATGCTGTTCTGATTTATTAGAATACATTTTGTTAAGGTGAACATCATCAAAACCTGCAGTATGTTCCAGCAGATGCATAACCCTGACAGGATGTGTACCTTCCCATTGATTCTGAAATTTAACCTCCGGGGCTATCTTCCTAAGTTCATCATCAAGTTTGAACTTTCCACCGTGGATTAATTTAAGTATTCCCATGGCGGTGAACATTTTCGTTACGGAGTTTTGGTGGAAAAGAGTCTGTGGATGCACTGCCTTCCTTTTTTCCGGATCAGCATAACCAATGGCGCCCGCATATACTGTTGAGTCTCCTTTAACTATAGCAATCATCAGTCCCGGCATGTTCTCACGTTCCATCACTTGCCGGATTTCCTTCAGCAAGGTAGTTGTGTCTTTAATTGGAAGAGGAGCTTTCGGTGTTTGGCTATAAAGGTTTAGTGTGAAAAAGAGAGTTAAGGTAGAGATGAAAAGTTTCATGGTTTACTGGGTTATGTTTTATAGTTTAGTAGATGCTCTCTGATAGTTAATTCCATAAGGGTTCTACTCACGGTTAATTTTTTTATTAAGGTTAGTTTGATTTTTAAATGATGCAAGCAGAAGATCTATTGAAGCAAATCGCTTTTATTAAGGAAATTGATAAAGTCAAATTTATTCAACGTAAGACGAAGCTTTTTAACAGTGACCGGAACGAGAACGATGCCGAGCACAGCTGGCACTTAGCCATGATGACGATTGTTCTGGCTCAACACTCCAATGTTCCCATCGATATTTTAAAGGTTCTGAAGATGGTATTGATCCATGATGTCGTCGAGATTGATGCTGGAGATACTTTTATCTATGATACCGCAAAAAGCCATTCCAATACAGATGAAGAAAGAGTAGCTGCTAACCGGATCTTCGGGTTGTTACCTAAGGAGCAAGCAGAGGAATTTATCGCCGTCTGGGAGGAGTTTGAATTAGGACAAAGTAATGAGGCGAAGTTTGCAAGATCGATGGACAGACTTGAACCTTTACTGCAGAATACGTCAAATAATGGGGGAACATGGCGGGAGTTTAATGTAGACTATCATAAAGTTTACGAGAAAAAAAAGGTAATTAAGGAAGGTTCGACGAGCTTATGGAACTTTGCGGAAAACCTAATAAACAAGAGCGTTGAAAAGGGGATATTGAAGAAAGTTTAAATAGGTTTATAGGTATGGATATTAAAGAAACCGCTATTTCATTTTTAAAACTTGCAGGCACCGGTAAGGTGAAGGAAGCATTTGACTTATATGTAGCCTCCAGTTTCATTCATCACAATCAATATTTTGAAGGAACACGTGAGGCTTTGCAGAAGGCAATGGAAGAAGCCCATAGGAATAGTCCTAACAGATCTATAGATATCAAGCATTCTTACGTCGACCACAATACTGTTATTACTCATTCTCTGGTGGTAAAGCATGAAATGGATATTGTTGTCGTGCACATCTTCCGGTTTGAAAATAATAAGATTGAAGAGCTTTGGGATCTGGGGCAGGCGATCGAAAAGAACTCCCCAAATGAAAATGGCTTATTTTAGGAAAGACTGGCGGAGAAAAAACATATAACGGTGTACAGGAAACCTAATAAATAAGTGGCTTTTGTATGGTTAAACATACAATTAGCAAAAGGAGGGAAGTGGTATGGTGTTAGGAAATTGTTATGGCAGGGTTTCTGTATGATTAGCAGAAACACACTGCTATGAAAAAGCTAAATATGGCGTTAACATTAGCCTTTATAAATGTGATGGCATTTGCGCAGGAAAAGGCTGTAGACGCAAACGTAGATTTAAATGTCAATGATGGTTCTGGTGGAAGCTCATTCCCCTGGATGTACCTGATAGGCGCAATATTATTGATAGTTCTTCTTTTTGCTCTTTTAGGGGGCAGAGGTACTGATAGAACCGTGGAACGGAGAACTGTTATTAAAGACTAGCTTTCCAAAGCTTAATAATTAAAGAGGCTGTGACTGCAATCCAGTCTCTTTTTTGTTTTTGAAATTATGTAACCAATTATACTGCATGAGGAATTTCTACTCTATCTCTTTTTTATATACAAAATATTATTTTCTAAGTTTAGTTACTGCTTGCAGCGTCTTGATGCATCCCGTTTCTTCAAAAGCTTATTGTTTGCTTACTCACGAAGCCATTATAGATGCAAGTTGGAAATCGGTTATCGAACCAAAGCTTTTAGCAAGATTTCCCCAGGCCAAGGAAAAGGAGCTTCTGAAGGCTCATTCTTATGCTTATGGTGGAGCCATAATGCCTGATATTGGGTACAGCCCCTTCGGAAGTATGGTATACACTGACTTTGTACATAATGTGAGAACGGGCGATTATGTTACTGCGTTATTGGAAGAAGCGGAAACCCTGGATGAACTTGCATTTGCCTTAGGTGCTCTGGCACATTATCTAGGAGATAATTATGGACATCGGTTAGCGACAAATGTAGCTGTGCCTTTAGTATATCCACAGGTTGGTAGAGATTTCGGAGATACCGTTACTTATGCCCAAGACCATTTATCTCATTCAAGAATGGAATTTGCGTTTGATGTTCTGCAAACTGCAAGAGGCAATTACGCTTCTAAACAGTATCATGACTTTATTGGCTTTAATATTTCAATTCCCGTTATAGAGAAAGCTTTCTACAGAACATACGGAGTTGCACTTCGGGATGTATTCAAAAGTTTGCCTGTAGCTATATCAACTTATCGCTGGACTATAAAGAGCGTACTTCCAACGATTGTAAGAACGGCCTGGGCAAAGAAGAAGTCCGACATTAAAAAGCTTAATCCTTCTGCAACTGCAAGGATCTTCTCGTACCGTATGAAAAATCGGACCTATTACCATGAATTTGGCAAAGACCATCAAAGGGCAGGAGTTTTTCCAACGGTCCTTTCTGTATTAATACCCGTGCTCCCGAAAATCGGACCTCTTGCAAAGTTGAAGTTCAAGGAGCCTACTGTTGAGGCAGAAAAGCTTTTTATCAGAAGTTTCGACAGCACATTAGTTTACTACAGAAAGGCAACAACTGTAAACGGGAATTCGGGGACCCTTTCTTTTGCAAATAAGGCTCTTGATACCGGTTTTCCAACAGCATGGGGAGAATATCCAATAGCAGATGATAGTTATATCAACCTGCTATTGAAACTAAATGAGAAGCACTTTCAAAACGTGAGCCCTGAAATAATGATCCATCTTACTAATTTCTTTAATCCTGCAAAAGCTCCTGGTACGAGGAAAAGTCGCAAAAAATGGAAAGAGGTGAATCTTGCGTTGAATAATTTAAGGAGTGCAAGCTTAAGTAAGCAGGAGCAGGCATTGCTTCAGGAACGGTAGTGATATTTACAATTCAATCGCCCTAAATTCGACAAAATCTGCAGGCAATCCGTCACCATAAGAAAAACGGTTTCGAGGAGTTTGACAAGCATATTTTTAAGCCAGGTGAGGATAAACGCATAGGTGTTAAGATGAAATTGAAACTCTTCAAACCTTTTTAAAACAATTCAGGATAGTATTACTTCTTACAGAATCCAAATTTTGGGTAAGGTAAATAGAGGAAGGGAGCCGTTCTCATAACGCTCCCATTCTTACTTACTAATTTTGGTGATTCTTTTTATCAAAAAACTTTATTAAAGTCTTCTCAAAAAACCATGTATTCTTGCTTCAAATTTATTTTATGAATTGAATTATGATCGGAAGTGAAGAAATAAAGATTGATTATCAACGCCGGTTAAACCGTGTGTTTGAGTTTATCGACGAGAATTTGAATTCAGATCTTTCTCTATCTATTGTTGCAGACGTTGCTTTTTTTTCTCCATACCATTTCCATCGCATATTTAAATCTATAACAGGCGAAACTCTGAATGACTATGTTAGCCGGAGGAAAATAGAAAAAGCTGGAGCTGACCTTTTGCATACCAACTTGAAATCTATAGAGATTGCCCATAAATACGGCTATGCAGATGACGCTTCGTTTTCGAAGGCTTTTAAAAAGTTTTTTGGAGTAAGCCCCACAACATTCAAGAAGCAAAATCCCAACAGACATAGCAAGATCCGACAACTGGATAGCAAGACTGGACAAGCTTATCCTGACTCTGACAAATACCTTTGTATCATTAATGAACTTAAAGAGTGGATAAAAATGAATGCAAAGATTGAAGTAAGAGAAATGCCAGAAATGAACCTGGCATATGTTTCCAATATCGGACCTCAAAATCTGGCCGACTCCTTTAACAAGTTGGTGAGATGGGCTTCCCCACAGGGGCTTCTCAATGGAGATACTAAAATGTTAACGATCTATCATGACAGCTTTAAAGTTACTGAACCCAGCAAGGTAAGGATGAGTGCATGTATAGTTTTGACCAAATCGGTAGATCCAAGTAGCGAAATTGGACTTGCTTCCATGGATCCGGGAAAATGTATAGTTGCAAGTCTTGAAATTCACTTAGATGAGTTCGAGAAGTCCTGGCAAGGTTTGTTTGTGTGGATGAATGAGAATGGGTATAAAAAGGCAGAAAGAAATCCTTTCGAGATTTATCACAATAATTTTAATGAGCACCCTGAAAGAAAGTCCATCGTGGATTTTTGTATTCCGGTAATTAGCTAAATGCCAATTTGAGACAATGCAGATATAACTTGATACAATTGCTGATCTAGAATTGCTTTTCTTGGAGGTTGAAGAGATGAACTTGCTTTTTGCCAGTCAATGCCTCATGTTTGAAACTACCTGTTTATGAAAAGAGTATACCTGTTGTTATTACCTCAGTTGTTTTCACTTGCCAGTATCTTTGCTCAGCCGGTCGTGGATATTGAAAATTTCGGCGAGAATGGTGCTGAATTTTATAATGCTAAAGAAGGAGTGGTGATAACCTGGCCTTCTGGAAAAGGAAGTAAAGGGAAGTTAGTGTTGAACCTTGATCCTGGCAAGCCCTTATTTAAAAGCATTCAACTTGCAGAGAGACAGTCTTTTTCTGAAATCGCTTCTAATCTTAACCCAGCCTTTGTACTGAGGGTAGGCAAACGGACTCTCAGCCCGTCAAGCGGTGGTTGGGACGTTTTTTTCGATCGTGTGCCCTCAAGGCCTTTTCAAACTTATTTATTAGATATAGAAAAAAGGAAAGCCAAGATCAGGACAGAAGGTGCAAGAACGGTAGTGACTATACCAGGTGTGAAAGCCCCCGGTTTCAGTGGAGACCTGGAGATCACTCTTTATAATGAAAGCCCTTTATTTAATATATCTGCAACTGTATCTACAGATAAAGATTCTACCGCAATTTTATATGATGCAGGACTTGTATCGGAAAAGGTAGTATGGAAAAGTCTGGCATGGTCTGATCTACAAGGGACGCTAAGAAGAACTGTTGCTTCCCCCAGCGATGTCAGCAGAAATCTTGAAGTAAAGTATCGTGCGATCATCGGTGAAAGCCATGGAGGAAGCCTGGCACTCTTTCCGGCTCCTCATCAATACTTTTACCCCCTGGATGAAGCTTATAACTTGAAATTTACCTGGTACGGAAAAGATTATCTGAAAATGATTTCCGGTTTTGCCCTCGGAATTCGCCAGGATCCTGAGGGAGATAAAAGATTTGTTCCTTGGTTCAATGCTCCTCCTGGTACCAGGCAAAGGCTAAACTTCTTTTGCCTTCTAAGTAAAGGTGATGGACTGCAGGCACTAAATGAGGTGAAGAAGTATACACACCATGATGCGTTCAAGCCTCTGCCTGGGTACAAAACGATGGCTAGTCATTTTCACAACGAATTCATATCGAATGTTGCCTTAGCAGGAAAGCCAGTTCCGGAAAATCCGGAATTTGTAGATGTACTGAAAAAAGCTGGTCTGGATATCGTAAAACTCGCAGAATTCCATGGGCCAGGTCATCCAAAAGGGCCAGACTCAGTAAGACTTAAAGAATTAGCGAGTTTGTTTGAACAAACTGAGAGGCTTTCAAATAAGGACTTTCTCTTAATGCCAGGGGAGGAGGCAAATAATTTTTACGGAGGGCATTGGTTGGCATTTTTTCCAAAACCAGTTTATTGGGTGATGTCCAGAGGTGCAGATCAACCTTTTTTAAAAGAAGATCAGAGGTACGGGAGGGTTTACCATGTTGGGAATAAAGCCGAGATGCAAAAACTCCTGGAGTTGGAGGGCGGCCTTGCATGGGTAGCTCATGCGAGAACGAAAGGTTCCACTGGCTTTCCTGACTTGTATAAGAATGAGGATTTTTTTAAGTCTGATACTTATTTGGGAGCTGCATGGAAGGCAATTCCTGCAGATCTTTCCTGGGAAACTTTAAGTAAGAGAGTTTTAAATCTTATGGATGATATGGCTAACTGGGGATTAAAGAAGCACGTGATCTCTGAATCTGATATTTTTACGATCACCCATCAGAACGAGATGTATGCCCATTTGAATGTGAATTATTTACAAATGGATAAGTTGCCGGATTATAAGGATGGATGGAAGGAGGTATTGGATGTTCTGCGGGCGGGGAAGTTTTTTGTATCTACAGGAGAAGTGCTCTTCCCATCGTTCAGCATAAATGGTAAGGCTGCTGGTGAGACATTGATATTGGATAACAAGGGGGATGTGGAAGTTAAAATTAAAATAGACTGGACTTATCCTTTGAATTACGCCGAGATCATTTCGGGTGATGGTACGAAGGTTTACAGGCAGAGAATTAATTTGAACAGTACAACAGCGTTTGGTAAGAAGGAGTTTCGCTGGTCTACAAATTTGGCAGGAAAAAAATGGGTGAGGGTTGAAGCCTGGGACATAGCTGCAAATGGGGCTTTCACCCAAATGATCTGGATAAAGTAAGATTTTAGGTATTTCACTTTAACGCTAATTTCTCCTATATTAGAGTCACTTAACCTTAAGATATGGGATTATTTTCTGAAGACGAACCTTCGAGTTACGAAATTCATAATAGAAAATTCATCTGTCATGTTTGTAACAGCGACACATTCTGGAAACGAGAGGCTCAATTAAATACAGCCGCAGCCAGCTTCTTTAATTTCGATTGGGCAAATAAGAGTGCAACTTGCCTTGTTTGTTCTGAATGCTCCTACATTCATTGGTTTTTATTGTAATTACATTTTTTATTGAACCACCCGGCGTTTTATAGGTTTAAGAGTTTAATCAACATAATGACCTATGAAAATTCAGAAGCTAGTAAATATAAAATTACTTAAGGGCCTTGCTGCTTCAGCTACAGGGGCGGAAGCTAATGGTGCGGAGGCAGTAGGAGCACAGGCAATTGGAGCCAGAGCTGTTGGCGCGCTATCAATTGGAGCAGTTGCCATGGGCGCTTTCGCTATAGGTGCGATGTCTGTTGGCGCTTTGGCTATAGGTGCTTTGGCTATTGGAAAATTAAAAATAAAAAGGGCGAGAATCCAGCAACTCCACATTGGAGAGCTTAAAGTGGATCATCTGATCATAGATAAAGAGGAGAAAGCATCAATGTCGTAATTTCCATTACAGTAAGAAAGTTGTTCTTCAGAACTTTTCTTAGGTATTTAAGAGCGATGGACAGTTGATTTTCTACTGTTCTTTTAGAGATCTGAAGTTTGTCGGCAATTTCTGAGTTCGATAAATGCTCTGTTTTGCTCATAAGAAATATTTCCTGGCAACGCTTTGGCAGTGGTAAAATTTGCCCTCGAATAGTATTAACAAGCTCAAGTTCAATTTGTCTTACTTCACCTTCGTTTGCTGTAAGGGTATTATTAAACTTATCATAATTATCAACGAGCATCACGGGAGCCTTGGCTAACCTTGTTCTATTGTAATACTGGTATCTCACCGCTGTAAGCATGAAGTGTGGGAATGATTCTATTACAAGCGCCTCCTTCCTTTCCCAGATGTTAAGAAATACATCATGTACTATTTCTTTGCTAAGCTCCGGATCTTTGGTAAGTTTTAATGCTGTTTTGTACAGACGTATCCAATACCTATCAAGCAAGCTTTCAAGAGCGCGGGCGTCACCGGATTGAATAGATGACCAAAGTTCAGTATCGCTTATAGTAAAGTCAGGCATTATAATATGGTAGTGCCAAGTAAGCTATTTCAGGATAGAAAATCAAATTAAAATTTTTTTTAAATTTTATGTGAGGAGTCTCTTAAACTTTACACTATCTCATTATAAATACCAATTAATGAACCGCGAAGAATTCATCAGGCTCTCTGAGAAATATTTGTCTGGTAAGGCTACTGTTGAAGAACAAGAACAGTTAAAAGCCTATAACGATCAGATACAGCTGGATAACGATAGCTGGAATGAGGGTATGGGGGATAGGGAAGAGATCTATTATGAGATTTCTAATGCCGTTTCTTCAAGTGTAGCTGCCTCAAGCCGGAGAAAAAGGTTCTTCAGGTATTCATTTCCAATTGCTGCCTCTCTTTTAATTATACTATCTGTAGGCATGTTATTTCTGAATAGAAATATATCCAGAAATAAGCAGATCACAAAAGCATCCTATAAACCAGTACTTCCTGCAGAAGATAAAGCCTATTTAACCTTATCAGATGGAAAGAAAATATTACTTGATTCAACACAAAACAATTTAACAACTGAGTTTGGCATTAAACTTCATAAGGAGAAAGACGGGTTATTGGTTTACAACCTTAGCGGACTAAAAGAGCAACTTTCAGTGGACGAAACTCTTTATCATGTTATTTCGACCCCTAAAGGTGGGAGGTATAGCATTGTATTGGCAGATGGCTCTAAAGTTTGGCTAAATGCAAGCTCATCCATTCGATTTCCACTCGCTTTTAATGGGCACCAACGGAAGGTCCAGCTTATTGGAGAAGGTTATTTTGAAGTCGCAAAAAATAAAGAAAAACCTTTCATAGTTGAAGCTAGCGGAACGGAAGTCAAAGTATTGGGTACTCATTTTAATGTTTCTGCATATGCTGAAGACGGCCTGGTAAAGACCACTTTGTTAGAGGGGAGTGTGAGATTTGAACATAAGGGAAGCAGTGTGTTGCTCACGCCAGGTTATGCAGCAACGGCGAAGCTCGCAGAAGAGGACATATCAACCCAGAGAGCAGATATACAGGAAGCGGTATCATGGAAGAATGGCTTGTTTATTTTTCATGATGAAAATATAGCTGCAGTTGCACATAAAATCTCCCGTTGGTATGATGTGGAAGTAGTGCTGGAAGGCGACGTAAGGGACAAAGAATTCGGGGGTGCCGTTTCCCGTTTTAAAGAGATTACCGAGATACTGGAAATGATGAAACTAGCCGGTGGAATAAATTACAAAATTGAGGGAAGGAGGGTAACCATAATGAACTAAACAACTACTTCTACAGGGTTACAAAAACAAATCAAACCGGAAGCGTTCGCACCGCCTCCGGAATGATGGCAAGGCCGAAGTTAGAACCCGTTTTTAAAATCCAGTTAACGAACCTATTTTTTACGAATCCTACATTCAAATGTATAAAATCTACAGTGCAATTCTATGCAGGTGGAAATCCTGTCGCCATTCAAATTATTTCCGCATTATGAAACTAACTTTTTTTCTGAGCCTGATGGCTTTTATGCAGGTTAGTGCTTCTTTTTTAGCACAGAAGATTAGTCTGGATAAACGAAATTCCTCGCTAAGCCAAACCCTTAACGAGATAAGGGACCAAAGCGGCTACAATATTTTTTATGATGCCAAACTCATCAAAAATGTTCGTATCAGCAGTATTCAACTTAAGGATGCGAGTATTCAGGAAGCTCTCGATAAATGTCTCCTCGGTCAAAAACTAGGTTATGTTATTAAACAGAACACCGTTATTATTACCCCTAAAATTGAGGAAAAGACCGGACAGAGGGCTGCAACAGCCATTCGTGTAACTGGTCTTGTAGTAGATACAGACAAGCAACCTTTAATAGGTGTTGCGGTCAAGGTTAAAGGTGCTAAGACTGGATCAATGACGGGTGTTGACGGTCGATACGCAATTACCGTTCCGGATGAAAATGCTGTACTCGTTTTTACTTATCTCGGTTTTGCTACGAAGGAAGTTGTTGCAAATAAGCCTGTAATTGATGTGATAATGACTGCAGCACCAACTGCTTTGAACGAAGTGGTGGCCATTGGATATGCTACTGTCAGGCGTAAAGATCTTACCGGTGCCTCTGCTTCAGTGAGTGGGGAGGATTTAAGAATAGCTCCTGTTACTACGGCCGCACAGGCTTTAACTGGTAAAGTAGCCGGCGTAAACATTGTTACTCAAAGCGGGGCACCAGGGGCGAACTACAATATCACTGTTCGTGGCGGTGCTTCTATTACTCAATCTACAGAGCCCTTGTATATCGTGGATGGTTTCCAGATGGATAACGGCTTAAGTAACGTAGATATTAATGACATTGCTAGTATTGATGTACTAAAAGATGCTTCTTCCACTGCAATTTACGGAGCACGCGGATCAAATGGGGTGGTTTTAATCACAACCAAATCGGGTAAGGCGGGCAAGACCGAACTAACCTATAATACCTACTTTGGGTTCGAGGGACTAAGTCAGAAACTTCCGGTACTTAACGCCCTGGATTATGCGAAATATCAGTATGAGTATCAGTTATTGGCAGGAAAGCAAGATCAATGGGCGGCCTATTTCGGTGGTGATATCAATGCTCCTGATTTTTATACAGGTGCGGCTGCTCGAATTAATAGTCAATATAGTTCAGCCGAAACAATAGACTGGCAGGATGAAGTTTTTGGAGGACATGCTGTAACACAGAATCACAACGTAAACATAACTTCAGGAACCGAGAAAACACGTTTTATGCTTAGCTATAATAATACTGGTCAGAATGGTATTCTGGATAAGTATGGTTACAGTAAGAATGGTTTAAGATTTAAATTGAACCATGAGGTATTGAAAGGCTTTCGTTCGGATTTCAATGTGTATGTAAACAGCAGAAGAATAGATGGCGGAGGCTCGTTGGGTGGAACATTGAAAATGAGCGTACTTCAACCCAGTACTGGTGGTGTGAAATATACCAAGGATCAGCTGCTTTTTACAGACTTGAGTGATGAGATGAAGGCAATTAACTCTCAATATGACATCTATAATCCCATCATCACTAATGATGCGGTAACCAATACAGGGTTTACAAGACAAGCGGTAGCGAATGCTGGATTGGAGTTAGACATCACTAAAAATCTAATGTTCCGTACAGCGGGAAGCTATTCCTGGGAGCAGAGGAGAAATGATTTTTGGGATGATGGACGCACCCAGACAGCAATTACCAATGGAGGTCCTTATGGCTCAAGGAATAATTTTGAAAAATCGGCATGGCAGCTTACTAATACCCTTAACTGGAAACAGGATCTTAATAAGCACCAGTTGAACTTGCTGCTTGGCCAGGAGACCCTATACGAAGAAGCTCTCGGGCTGGAAAACACGTATTATGAATTTCCCGAGGCTAATTTTGAGTTGGATGATGTTTCTTTGGCTTCAAATACAAAAAACAGGTATAACTCTAACCGGGGAAATTTTACTCTGCTATCTTTCTTTGGTCGGGTGGCCTATAATTATAAAGGGAAATATATAGCTAACTTTACTTTAAGGTCAGACGGCTCGTCGAAGTTCGGTACAGGTAATAAATGGGGAATGTTCCCTTCTGCTTCAGCAGCATGGCGGATTTCTGAAGAGGGCTTTATGAAGGATCAGAAGGTATTTGATAACTTGAAACTCCGTGTAGGATATGGTACCTCGGGTAACAATAATATAAAGAACTATGTTTATGCAACAAGTTATGTTTCGGGAAGCTATACCATTAATAACCTGAAGTATCCAACACTAGTTCCTAATAACATGCTCGGTAATAGTGCACTGGTATGGGAGAAAATCAAATCGACTAATATTGGATTGGATGCAGATTTTTTGAAAAGCAGGATAAGTGTAGGTCTTGATTGGTATAATAATATTTCAGATGACCTATTGATTGAAAATGCTATCCCTGCGTCTACAGGTTATCCTGCTCAAACTCAAAACATAGGTTCTTTCCGGAACAGAGGTTTTGAGGCGGTCCTTAGCACTATAAATGTTCGGAAAAAGGACTTCCGCTGGAATACCAATTTTAATATTGCTGTTAATCGGTCTAAGGTGCTGAAGATCTATGGTAAGTCTGATGCAGATTATTTTACCAGGAATTACGGAAGCCGGATCGATTATATGATCAAAGTAGGTCAACCTTTGGGCCAGTTCTACGGCTATAAATACGATGGTATTTATACAACTGATGATTTTACTCAGAATGCTAACGGAACTTATTCCCTTAAACCGGAAATTGCACGACCAAAAAGTAATGCTACAGGTACCGGAGTTAAGCCAGGAGATTTGAAGTATGTGACAACGGCAGGCGAGAATGTAAATGGAAGCCCGGTGTGGTCAACGGCAGACCGTGTGGTAATTGGAAATGCCCAGCCAAAATTCCAGGGAGGTTTTACCAATACCTTAAACTATAAAAACTTTGATCTTACTGTATTCATGAACTTTATGGTAGGGAATGACGTTTTTAATATGAATACTCAGCGGTTTATTGGGCCCTACCTGCCTAATCAAAATCAACTCGGAGTTACACGTGATCGTTTCACTTTAATTGATCCTAATACCGGTCGTGAAACTACTGACCTTGCCAGGCTGGCTGCACTAAATCCTCAACAGTATGATAAGAAAGCTGTATGGAGTTTGAATGCAAGAAATTCAATTGCTATAACAGATGCTCTGGATTATTATGTTGAAGATGGTTCATTCCTGAGAATTGGAACGGTAACCATGGGCTACACTATTCCTAAGTTAATCAGTAGTAAAGTGAAGCTTAAGAATGCAAGGATCTATGCTACGGTGAATAATCTATATACTTTCACCAAGTACAAAGGCTACGATCCTGAGGTGTCTTCTGCAAATGATGTAGATAATACAGTTCTTACGATGGGCGTCGATAATTCAGCTTATCCGAGAGTTAAGACATATGTGGTAGGTTTAAATGTATCATTCTAATAAAAGTTATTCTAATGAAAATCATGAGAAAAATATTAGGGTTAAGCAGTGTTCTCTTTGCATTAGCCGGCTTAAGTTCATGTGAGAAATTTTTGGATCGCCCCGCGGCCGATAGCTTCAACAATGAAACAATTTTCACTACTCCTGCGAGGGCTGAAATGGCCGTAGTAGGAGCTTATGAGCAAACCTTCAATCGAGAGCTTTATTACCAGTTTGGAATGGGAACTGATGAATGTATGTCTACAGAAGGAGAAACGAATAGTAAGAACCAGGTGGCTAATTATGTTTATACCACCGCAAATATTCCTACTTCTACCTATTCTGCAATGTACCTCGGAATAGAGTACGTGAATGCAGCAATAGCAGGCATCCAAAAAATGCAAGTGACTTCAGAAGCTGATAAAGCACGATTAAATATGCTTTTGGGCGAATCCTATGCAATTCGTGCAATGAACTACTGGAATCTGGTCCGTTTTTTTGGGGACGTTCCATATACGGATATTCCTGCAGTGCAACTTACTACTTTTGAGTCATCAAGGGTAAGCAGGGATACTATTTATGATCGATGTATTGCTGACCTCCAAAAGGCAGTAGAGCTACTTCCCTGGAAGAGTGCAGGAGCTGTGCCTACTGCAGAACGTTTTACAAAAAATGCAGCTTATGGGATTCTGGCTCGTGTTGCATTATATGCTGCAGGGTATTCTCTTCGCTGGGATTTGAACACGTATTCACCGGCTTCAGTAAAGATTGCTCAGAGGGCGGACGCCCAAAGAATTAAGGAACTTTATAAAATAGCAGCAGATGCCTGTAAGGCTGTAATAGACAAGAAAGAAAATGCTTTGCTTCCTAAATTCGAGACGGTGTGGAAAGACCTTATTAATAATCGTTACAACAGTGAAAATATGCTGGAGTACGGTCAGTTCGGTAAAGATAACAATGGCTCTGCTGTCGGTTACACTAATGGAATGTTTATTCACACATCCAGTTTCTTTGGTAAAAGTCAACCTGCTATGGCAGTAACACCTACCTATTGGTTTGACTTTCTTGAAGGAGATCAGCGACGGGATGTAACCATTGCTAACTATGGTATTCAAAATGATAATAGCCGTTTGATGAACACTTATTCAAGTAATACAATTGGTAAGTTCAGGTCTACCTGGGGAAAGGCGATTGGCACGGCCATTAATCAACGCGATATCAATTGGCCGGTCCTTCGTTATTCTGACGTTTTGTTGATGTATGCTGAAGCATTGAATGAATACAATAATGGTCCTACAGCCGCGGCAATTGCCGCTTTTGAAGAAGTAAGGAAACGTGGTTTTGGTGGAGATGCAACAAAGATAGGAACAACGCCAACTACCTACACTGATTTTAGACAAGCTATTATCAATGAACGTAAGTTTGAACTTGGCTTTGAGGCTCTTAGAAGGACAGATCTTGCCCGTTGGGGAATCTTGTATGAGGCGTTAACAGAGACAAAGCAAAAGTTGATCAGACTAGCTCAACGGACAGGAGAGTACCAGAATGTGGATTCGCACAGGGCTTATAAGATTGAAAAAGCAACTGGTTTTGAAGATCCTGTAATTGCCGTTCCTTACACTGGTTATAAATCGCTAACCAAAACAGATTCCACTGCTCTGGTTCAACAAGGTTTCTCTGTGCTCAGGATGCATAATGCTTCGCCTCTCAATTCTCAGGGAGTATTATCGCCTACAGCACCTGTTGTTACTGGACTATTCAGAGGCCTCGAAAAAGAGAAAGTAGAAATCCTGCCACTGGCTACATCCACAATAGATATTAATCCAGGACTAAGAGGGCAGCAACATCCTAAATATTAGGTATTCAGGACTTGAAATAACGGCAGCTGATAGGATAATTAATTAATCTCCTATCAGCTGCCATTTCTATTCAGGATTAGTTTGAGCAGCCCGGCTGTAATTTTAAAATCAAAAATGTATGTAATCAAGCCACACGAAATGGTAGTATTCTTTAAGGGCGAGAAGAGTTTCAGTTTTCTGATTCCCGGTTTGCTAAAAGAATGTTAGATTCTACATTGCGGACAAAGCGCTCCTGATGAATCGCATGATGTATTGCTCTGATCTCCTTCGAAAGGTCTTCGATGGATAGCTGTATTTTAATGGAGTAAAACAGCAGTTCTGTGAGGTTCGGGTCGCCATCAATTAACATAGATTTTTATCTTTTACTGTAAAAATGGTGCATTGAAGATCTGATTTTTTTTGATAACAAATCTAAATTATTACACCAACGCATCAAAATCCTTGATGAACAGAAGGTGGTATCCCTGGCTATTTTTCCATAATTAATTTTTCTCTGAAAGTTTTCTGAAGACTTAATTTTTTATCCAGGTCAGCGACGGTTTTTGTGAGCAATTCTGAAGTGTTTGAAAACGTCTCCCTATCAATTTTTTCATAGTCGTCAGTATATCTGTGATAGTCGGGGTGGTCCTCTACTCCAAAGTATAAAAATGGAATATGTTTTTGATAAAAGGAGTAATGGTCACTTTGATTGGTCCAATCATCTCTCCCTAATCTTGGGTCATCATGCCCTGCCAGCAATTTTACTTCGCCTTTATTGTTATTTGTGACGTATTTCTTCAAGTATGGAAAGTGATGGGTCCCACAAACGAATATTTTTTTGTTGTCGGCCCTGCTGATCATATCTAAGTTGATATTTAAAGCGACAAGATTGAGGGGAACAGGAGGGGTGGAAACAAATGTTTTCGAACCCTGCAATCCGCTTTCCTCTGCATCGAAACAAACAAACAGAAGCGTAAATTCAGGAGGATTGTTTTTAAAGTAAGTTGCCATTGCGAGCAATCCGGCAACTCCAGAAGCATTGTCATCTGCTCCGTTATAAATTGCTCCATTTATTTTTCCGAGGTGATCATAATGAGCGGAAACAATAATGAGATCTTTTCTCTTTCCTGGTATAGAACCCATTACATTAATTCCTGGAAATGCTCCTTTTTTCGAGCCATTAAGTTTAAATTCCTGTTTCCAGCTATTATTTACTCGTTGAAGTCCTATTTCTTTAAATCGCTCGATAATGTATCCGGCTGCTTTTCTGCTCCCTTCAGTTCCAGCCTTTCGTCCTTCATACTTATCCGACGAGAGTTCTTTCACATCTAACAGGAGCTGCTGAGGCCTTGAATTTTTAAAGCAGAAGCTCAAGACGAGGATAAAGGGGATGATATAGCGTATGTTCATGGTTGCAATTTTATTAATTCTGTTAATTTGCCTGCCCGATTACCAATTCCGGCATCGTTTGCATAAATTATTTAGCTGATAGCGTTCCCAGTATCTAAAAAAAGGCTTAAAATTGATCCTAACCAATTAAATCCGTAAATAAAGAACTGTTAGGTAAAGATAGTTTGTTTTACGGCATCTGATGATAGACTTTAATAACGAATGAGATTAAGAACTAATATCTTGAAAGGGCTAAGCTCTCTACTTGTTTTTTCAACAGGTTTAGTTTCTGCCCAGAAAATAGCTTTTCCAAGTGCAGAAGGTTTTGGAAAGTTTGCAAGCGGCGGTAGAGGGGGAAAAGTCCTTTATGTCACCAATCTGAACGATGATGGACCCGGAAGTTTTAGGGCAGCTGTAACTGCCAAGTACCCAAGGATCGTAATGTTTAAGGTTTCAGGAACTATTCATCTTGAATCTCCACTTAGTATTAATCAGGACAATATTACTATTGCCGGGCAAAGTGCTCCTGGTTCTGGAATTTGTCTTGCTGATTATCCTGTTGGGTTAAAGGCAAACAACGCTATCATCAGGTATGTGCGCTTCAGAATGGGCGATAGGAATCAAAACAAAGGTAAAGTGGATGGTGCTGGTGGAGATGATGCATTTGGCGGTGGAAATGGTAAGAAGAATATCATCATAGATCACTGTACAATGAGCTGGAGCACCGATGAAGCTTTTTCGGTTTATGCCGGAGATAGTACTACTTTGCAATGGAATATTATTTCCGAACCCCTAAACTATTCTTACCATTTTGAACAAGGGGATACAGACTTCGAGCATCATGGTTTTGGCGGAATTTGGGGTGGAGCGCATTTATCCGCCCATCATAACTTATTTGCTCATTGTAATAGCCGCACACCCCGGTTTGAAGGAAACAGGCACATTCCACAGGAGTTTGTCGACTTTCGGAATAATGTTCTCTATAACTGGGGAATAAATAACGTTTATGCAGGAGAAGGCGGCCAATATAATATGGTTAATAATTACTATAAGTATGGCCCTAGTACTAACGAGAAAGTTAAATTTCAGATAGCAAATCCCTACAAGATCGAAGGTAAAATTCCTTTTGGAAAATATTTTATTTCGGGGAATTACGTAGACGGGGCCTCAGAGGTAAGCAAGGATAATTGGCTAGGAGTGGTGATGAATAAGGGTACAGAGGCAGATAAAGAGCAATCGAAAAGACAGACAGCTTTTGCCGGAGTAGAAATTAAAGAACAAAGCGCTGAGATGGCTTATGCAAAAGTCCTTACTCAAGTGGGTGCTAGTTTACCTGTCCGCGATACTCTTGACCAAAGAATTATAAAGAATGTTCAGAATAGAACCGGTAGTTTAATTGATGTACAGGGAGGATTTAAGCATGGAACTCCTTACGAGAAGACCACCAAAGCATGGCCTGTATTGAATTCGCTTCCTGCCGCAAAAGATTCTGATGGCGATGGAATGCCTGACTCCTGGGAGCTGAAGCACAAGTTGAATCCCAAAAGCGCTGCTGATGGCCCTCGCTTTTCGCTGGATAAAGCTTATACCAACGTAGAAGTTTATCTTAATTCACTTGATAAGAATAACAAATAATAACGGCTGAAGGAATACTCGCCGCAAGAAAAAAATGCATTAAAGCTTTCGTAGGTCTTTTGCGAAAGCTTTAAAATATTTTGTTAATCGTTGTAAACCCGATTTGTTAAATCAAAAACTTGATAAATACCACCAGGGATTATAACGTATTGAACTCCGTTGTCAATAATTAAGTCGTTGTTAAACTGACCTACAACTTCTCTTAAATGTCCCTGGTAAATAACAAATGCCCCTTCTGTAAACATAGCTATAGATATTAATTTTGATTTTTCTACGATAGCAGGAAAATATATGTTACAACGTTTTTATATTTTATGAACGTATCTTTTTTTAGCAAATTATTCAGTTTCCGAAAGATCGTTCAGGGTATAAACGGGAAAAGCTTGTTTCGGTACTACTAAGAATTCACTTTCGATTTCTATGATAAATGAGTCTCCAACTTCACTTACAACTTCTCTAAGGTAGCCCTCATGGAGAATATACAATCCAACAATATTCATATTCATAGGTTATGTACTGAGCTATACGGAGTTAAGTTGGACAGGTTACAAGATTTTTGAGAAAAAATTGAAATTTAAGAGAGCTGAATTGATTGTAATGCATTGATAGGCAGGTGTTAGAAAAATAATTTTTCAAAGAAGTTTTTTTTGGAGTGATTTAGTGCGATAATTGTATCGATAGTGAATAAAGTTTGGCTTTTTCTCTAGGAAGAGCCTTTTATAATAAAAGTTGAATGGAGAAGATTTACCTAAGCGACGCTGGCCCGAAAGTTTCACCAGCGATATATGGATTTTACAGGTGGAATGAAGAGGCTAATACGCCTGGAACAATGGAGAAAATAATCAATCTCTGCCTTGAACTAGGAATAAATACCTTTGACCACGCTGATTCTTATGGGTCTTACCGCTGTGAAGAGTTATTTGGGGAGGCAATCAGTAAAAAATCTTTCAAAAGGGAGGATATTGTGCTTTTTACCAAATGTGGTTTAAGAGTACCTAATGAAAGTCAGCCAGGTGTACGTATTAAGCATTACGATACTTCGAGAAAACATATTCTCGAAAGTATAGAAAACTCTCTGAAAAAGCTTCGTACTGATTATATAGATATTTTTCTTTTAGACCACCTTGATCCTATTTCAGATCTGGAGGAAACTGCTTATACTTTGCAACAGTTGAAGGATGCGGGGAAGATCAAGCAGATCGGGGTAGCTAATTTCTCTGTATTTCAGCACCAATTGCTGGCATCTTATCTTAAAAGCCGGATTGTAACAAACCATATTGAATTGAACTTGCTGAATACATCAGCTTTAGATAACGGGCAGGTTGATTACATTAAGCAAGGTTACATGCGTCCATTAGCTTCTGCTCCGCTTGCAGAGGGACGGATTGCAAACGGCATAGATGATGATGCAGTTAGGGTAAGGCAAAAATTAACAACTATTGCTGAGAAATATGCAGTAGATATTGAGTCGCTTGCCGTAGCATGGTTAGTTAAACTTGGAGCTTTGCCATTAATTGGAACTACTAACGAGCAGCGTATTCGTAACATCGCTAACTCCTTTAATATTGAGTTAGATAATCAGGATTGGTACGAATTATACGATGCATCCCGCGGGATATAAGACAATATGAGAAGTAGCAGCCTTCTTCCTGGTAATAATACTGGAACGAAGGCTGTTATTTATAAAAGTTCTTTTGTCATGAGAACATGCGGCAAACCAACCTCTTCAAATTCTTCCCCTCGTATTTGATAGCCAAGTTTTTGATAAAAGGTTACTGCAATTTTTCTCGCATGCATAAAAATTCTTCCATGCCCTATATTTCTTGCTGTTTCCTCCGCGAAAGATATAATTTGCGATCCGATCCCCGTATATTGAGCTTCGACTGCTACAGCCATCTGTTTTAGCTGCACTACTTCATCAGACACAATTCTTAAAATACAGCAGCCCAATAGCTGATCCTTCTTGTAGGCGCCTATCAATATGTCGTTTTTCTCTTCTGCCAGGTAGTCTTCGCTGTAATGCAAGCCTAAAGGTTTCCGGAGGATATTATGCCGTAATTCAACCATCTCTTCGTATTCTTTACTTCCCCAAATAATTAAATTAAAGTTCATAAGCCTAAAGGTTGGTCTGTTGCTAAAATTATACAGTATGAAAGGAAAGCAAATAACATGCATTTATTTTTAAGAATTAATTTATTAAAAGAATTGGCTTGAAGACTCGATTTATTTCTTTATCCCCCTCAAAATCTTTATTTACCCCCTTTTAACAGAGGCTTTTTTTCTGATATTAGGACCTTTAAATCTCCCATGCCAATTAGTAAGCTTATTGCCCCTTTCTTTCTTTTGCCTTTGCTTTCTGTTCAGCTTTCATTTGCGCAAACCACCAGTTCTGTAATTGGTGAAGGCTGGGCCAACAATTCGGTGAACACTATCATATTTCGGAAAAACTCATTAGTGTCTTATGAGGGCTACCAGTATGCTGCTTATTACAATGAGGGAAAAAAGGTAGTTCTTGCAAAACGTAAATTAGGTTCAAAGGAATGGTTTACAAAGGAAACTGACTTTAAAGGCAAAACTGAAGACGCTCATAATGTGATTAGCATTATGGTTGATGGAGAGGGTTACCTTCATTTAGCTTGGGATCATCATAATAACCCTCTGCATTATAGTAGAAGTTTAGAACCGGGAAGTCTGGAAATGGCAAGTCCCACCGCCATGATTGGCCGCGACGAGAAGGAATTAAGCTATCCTGAGTTTTATAAATTGCCCAATGGAAACATCTTGTTCTTTTACAGGGACGGAGGATCCGGCAGAGGAGATCTGATCATCAATAAGTACGACACCGGAACAAAGACTTGGTCAAGACTACAGGATAATCTTATAAGTGGCGAGCGGAAGAGAAATGCTTATTGGCAGGCCTTTATAGATACCAGAGGAACCCTCCATATTTCCTGGGTGTGGAGAGAAAGTCCGGATGTTGCCAGTAATCACGATATGTGCTACGCCCGCTCAATAGATGGAGGACATACCTGGCAGAAATCTAACGGTGAGAAATACTCACTGCCCATCACTGCTGCTACAGCAGAACATGCCCTTGTTATTCCCCCAAAGAGCGAACTTATTAACCAAACGTCTATGACCACCGATAAAAAAGGGAATCCCTTTATCGTAAGTTATTGGAGGGACAAAAATCAACAGGTACCTCAATACCACCTGATCTATAATCTTGGTAATAGCTGGGAAACTATTGCTCTCGATTTTAGGAAAACGCCTTTTAGTTTAAGTGGAGGTGGCACGAAAAGGATTCCGATATCGCGGCCGCAGGTATTGGTAAAGGGAGCGGGAAAGAATGCTGGTGTTTTAATGCTTTTCAGGGACGAGGATAGGGGAAGTAAGGCCTCTGGGTTGTTAATGCCAACGCTGAAAAAGAAAACCTGGGAGATCAAGGACCTTTCTGAGGAGAATTTAGGCTCGTGGGAGCCCAGCTTTGATACAGAACTATGGAAAGAGAAGCATATATTGAATTTGTTCGTGCAGCATACTGAGCAGGCCGACGGGGAAGGGATTTCAGAAATGAAACCTCAAGCCATCAAAGTATTGGAATATAAGCCAAAGTTTTAAACAGATACACCAGATGAACAAAATATCTTCATTTACTTATTGTACTCTTTTTTTGCTATTGTTTTCCGCTTGTTCTACTCGGAAGCAGGCAAACATCTCCCAAAATAAGGATGAAGTTTTAGAGATAATCAATAGGGTTAACGGCTATTGGCAAAGTTCTCACCCAGAGCCTGACCGTGCTTTCTGGGATGTTGCAGCTTATCATACCGGAAACATGGAAGCCTACGGGGTTACCAGGAATGAGTCTTTTCGTGCCTATTCAGAAAGGTGGGCCGAAAAAAATGAATGGAATGGCGCTAAGTCTAACAATAAGTCAGACTGGAAATATACTTATGGGGAGAAGGATGATTTTGTGCTTTTTGGCGACTGGCAAATTTGTTTTCAAACGTATATAGACCTTTATCAACTCGACGCTGTAAAGGATGAACGGAAAGTGGCCAGGGCTAAAGAGGTGATGGAATATGAAATGAGTACTTCGAAGCACGATTACTGGTGGTGGGTAGACGGTTTATATATGGTGATGCCGGTAATGACTAAGTTATACAAACTAACTGGAAACAGACAATACCTGGAGAAGTTATCTGAGTATTACCTGTATTCGGATAGTCTGATGTATGATAAGGAAGAGAAGCTTTTCTACAGGGATGCAAAATACATTTATCCAAAGCATAAAACAGCAAGCGGTAAGAAAGACTTCTGGGCTCGCGGAGATGGATGGGTATTTGCTGGCCTTGCCAAAATATTAAAGGATCTACCAAAGGACGCCCCCAACCGGAATTTGTTCGTAAATAGGTTTAAAGGTTTGGCTGAAGCATTGAAAGATGCTCAACAGGCAGAAGGCTACTGGACAAGAAGCATTCTTGACCCGGCCCAGGCTCCAGGTTATGAGACCAGTGGAACAGCCTTTAATACCTACGCTTACCTATGGGGAATTAACAATGGCTATTTAAGCAGGAAAGAGTATTTACCCGTAGTACTTAGATCCTGGAATTACCTTACAAAGATTGCTTTACAAGCCGATGGAAAGGTAGGATATATACAACCTATTGGTGAAAGAGCAATACCTGGACAGGTCGTGGACAAAAATTCAACTGCTAATTTTGGTGTAGGAGCTTTCCTTTTGGCTTCTTCTGAGATGTACCGTTATTTATCAAAATAATTCAATGAAAGTTCTAAAAAAAATAGTTCCAGCCCTGGCTGTTTTTCTAACAGCCCTGAGTTCTTCAGCACAAATTAAGGATACCTTAAATGCTCCAAAACCAGTTCTTCCCGGGGTATTCGCCGATCCGCATATAGCAGCCTTCGGTGATACTTTTTACCTGTATCCCACAACAGATGGAACTGAAGGATGGATGTCGACCTATTTCACCTGCTGGTCTTCCAAAAATCTGGTCGACTGGAAGAATGAAGGGACTATTTTGGATCTGCCTAAAGATCTTACCTGGGCAAAAGAGAGAGCCTGGGCTCCGGCGATTGCAGAAAAGAACGGCAAGTACTACTATTACTTCTCCGCAGATGTAAATATCGGTGTAGCTGTTGCAGATAAGCCGACAGGACCATTCAAAGATGCTCTTGGAAAGCCACTGGTTCCTAAAGGAGCATTAAAAGGACAAATGATTGATCCGATGGCTTTTGTGGATGATGATGGATCAGCCTATTTATATTGGGGACAGGGAAATTGTAATATTGTAAAACTGAACGATGATATGGTCTCCTATGATCCTGCTAAAATAATTTCCATCAAACCTAAGGGATATAACGAAGGAAGTTTTGTATTCAAAAGGAATGGCAAGTATTATCTGATGTGGTCTGAATTCGATACCAGAGATCCGCGTTATTCAGTTGCTTACGCTACGGCCGATTCTCCTATGGGGCCATTTACTAAAGCAGAATTGAACCCAGTGCTTAAAGGAAGGGGAGTTGTTAAAGGGGCAGGACATCATTCAGTAGTTAAAGTTCCTGGAAAAGACGAATGGTATATTGCCTATCACCGCTTTAAAATTCCTGGTGGGAACGGCTACAATCGCGAAACAAGTATTTCGCCTATGAGATTTGACAAGAAGGGTAACATTCTTCCGGTAGATGTTTTTGAGACACCTAAAAACGTAAAGGTTAAGATAGTAAAAGCTTTTAATAAATAGATTCTAACCGTTAAACACACCTGATTTAATATGAAAAAAATAATTGCCGGCTGTTTGATCTTCGGTAGTCCTTTTCTGGGGAAGGCACAGAATAATGAGTGGGAAAACCCCCAATTCTACGAACAGAACAAAGAGAAACCTCACGCAACCTTTATGCTATTTAACTCAGCTAAAGAAGTTGCAGCAGATGATTACAGTAAATCCTCTTATCACCAAAGCCTTAATGGAAAGTGGAAGTTTGTCTATACAGACAAATATGCGAACAGGGTTAAAGATTTTTATCGTCAGGATCTGGACGACAAGAACTGGGCTGAGATCCCTGTTCCTTCCAATTGGGAGCGTAAAGGTTTTGGTACTGCTATCTATACCAATATAGTTTATCCGTTCCCTAAAAATCCCCCTTTTATCGGAGAGAATAATCCTGTTGGTACTTACCGGAAGGCATTTTCTGTGCCCTCAGATTGGGATGGAAGACAGACCTTTATTCACTTTGGTTCCATTACCGGTTATGCCGTTGTCTATGTGAACGGGCAAAGGGTTGGAATGACGAAAGTTTCCAAATCACCTGCTGAATTTAATATTACACCCTACCTGAAAAAGGGAGAAAACCTGCTGGCTGTTCAGGTTTTTCGCTGGCATGACGGCAGTTATCTGGAAGACCAGGATTTTTTCAGGATCAGTGGAATTGAAAGGGATGTTTTCCTGTATTCACTACCGAAGTTGAGCATCTGGGATTTCTTTTTAAAACCAGATCTTGATGCCAACTATGTAAACGGTATATTCAGCGCGGAAGTTGATCTCCGTCAATTCAGAAACAATACCGTTAAAGGAGGATCGCTATCTGTAGACATATTAGATAAAGCCGGTAAAAAGGTGTTTTCAAATACTCAAAACGTTAATGTAAGTTCAGATACTTTACAAACCATTAAGCTTGGAGGAACAGTAAAGAACCCACTGAAATGGTCAGCAGAACACCCTAATCTTTACGACTGTATCCTGACTCTAAAAGATAATGCAGGTAATATATTAAGTCTTACCGGTGCCAAAATAGGCTTCAGAAAGGTTGAAATTAAAGATTCCCGCCTTCTCATTAATGGTGTCCCGTCTTATGTACATGGGGTGAACCGTCATGAACACGACGATGTTGAAGGTCACGTGCCTAACCGGGAACTAATGATCAAAGACATTCAGTTAATGAAGCAATTCAATATCAATGCCGTTCGAACAAGTCACTATCCGAATGACCCGGAATGGTATAAGCTATGTGACCAGTATGGACTGTACCTGGTAGATGAAGCTAATATTGAAACGCATGGAATGGGTGCCGAGCTTCAGGGAGGCTTTGATAGATCAAAACATCCCGCCTACTTACCAGAGTGGGCCCCAGCTCATTTGGACCGGATGAAAAGACTGGTTGAGAGGGATAAAAACCACGCATCTGTTATTATCTGGTCGCTCGGAAACGAGTGTGGGAACGGTCCTGTTTTCCATGAGGGATATAAATGGATGAAACAACGGGATATTACCCGTCCTGTACAGTTTGAACAAGCTGGGGAGGATTCGAATACAGATATTGTATGTCCGATGTATCCTCGTATTCAGGATATGAAAGCTTATGCAGCTTCCGGAAAAACCCGTCCTTATATCATGTGCGAGTATTCCCATGCCATGGGTAATAGTAACGGTAACTTTCAAGAGTATTTCGATATCATTATGAGCAGCAAGAACATGCAGGGTGGTTTCATTTGGGACTGGGTAGACCAGGGGATGAAGACTACGACACCAGACGGGCGCTTATTTTGGGCTTACGGAGGAGACCTAGGTGGATATCATCTGCAAAATGATGAGAATTTTTGTGCTAACGGATTGATTGCGGCAAATCGTACAGTACACCCAGGAATTTATGAAGTGAAGAAAGTCTACCAGAATATCCTGTTTAAAGAAAAAGATCTTGCTTCGGGTGTAATTACAGTACAAAGCTTCTTCGACTTTACTAACCTTGACCAGTACGATTTCAAGTGGGAATTACTTAGGAACGGGGAAAAAGTAAAAGAAGGCACTTTTGAGATAAATGTTGCTCCTCATCAGCAAAAGGATGTAAGACTTAACGTCCCAATGTATAAATCGCCCGCAAGTAGTGAATTTTATCTAAACGTATTTGCCTACACCAAAACTGCGACTGACCTTGTTCCAGCAGGACATGAGATAGCGCGAGAACAATTTAAAAAAGCAGGAGATTATTTTGCGGGACGAGAAGCGGGTTCGGGAAAATTGACCATCGAAAAAGCAAATAACAGATTACGGTTTGCTGCGGGAGATATTAAAGGAGAATTTGATCAGACCACGGGAAGGTTTATTTCCCTTTCTTCAAAAAACTCGTCTCCGATAAGGCAATATCCGGAGCCATTCTTTTGGAGGGCGCCGACAGATAATGACTTTGGAAATAGTATGCAGGTAAACCTTGGTATTTGGAGAACAGCACATGTTGACCGCAAGGTGAAGAGTGTAACCATTGGGGAGCAAACGGAAGAGGGACAGCCTATCAAAGTTGAATATGTTCTTAATGGCATCAATGTGCCTTATACAACCGAGTATCTCATTCAAAACGATGGTTCCGTCAAAGTGACTGCGTCTATTGATATGACAGGAAGAGAGCTTCCGGAAATGCCAAGATTTGGAATGCGCATGGAACTTCCTCCCGACTATTCGAACCTGTCCTATTATGGAAGAGGTCCATGGGAGAATTATAGCGACAGGAATACTTCTGCTTTCGTTGGACTTTATAAAGATGAGGTTAAAAACCAGTTTACCTGGAATTATATCCGTCCTCAGGAAGCTGGGTATAAAACGGATGTGAGATGGCTGTCATTAACGAATGCTATTGGTGAAGGACTTACCATTCAGGGGATCCAACCTATTTGTTTTTCGGCAACTAATGTTAGAACTGAAGACCTTGATCCGGGCCTTACGAAAAAGCAACAGCATCCTACCGATATAAAGCCACGTAAGGAAGTATATTTGAACATCGATTTGAAACAAAGAGGAGTTGGAGGTGACAATAGCTGGGGAGCTTTGCCTCATCCACAATACCGCTTACAGGATAAGAAATACTCCTACAGTTATGTCATCAGCGTTAACAAGAAGTAGTTTGAAAAAGCTCTTTCTTGCACTTGCCTTGCTGCTGCTTGTATCTGTAGTCAATGCGCAGAAGAAATCAAAAAAGGGAATAAATGACCGGGCCATCTGGCTCGGTTACCTCGATATGGTGGCAAGACCGGTAATGAGCAATCTTGCCGAAGATAGGCTGAAAGAAAAAATGCCAGTTGAACTGGCAAAAAATGTTGATAATGCAGCTTCCCGTTCAAAAGTAGCTTATCTTGAAGCTTTTGGCCGGACCCTTAGCGGGATCGGTCCCTGGTTAAATTTGGAAGGAGGATCTAAAGAAGAGCTTGCTTTAAGGGAGCAATACCGCATATGGGCTCTTAAAGCCTTGTCGAATGCAGTAAATCCATCATCAAAAGACTATATGCAATGGACGGGAGGGCAACCTCTTGTGGATGCTTCTTTTATGGCTTTTGGACTAATCCGATGTCCCTGGCTTTGGCAAAACTCCTCAGATACGGTAAAAAAACAGGTGGTTGAAGCTTTTAAGGCTACAAGGGAAACTGTGCCCGTATACACCAATTGGTTACTATTCTCAGGTATGATCGAGGCATTTTTCTGCAAGTATGGTATGGAGTATGATAAAATGCGAATGGAGTTCGGGGTCAGGGAATTTGCCGAGCACTGGTATACAGGCGATGGCCTTTTCTCTGATGGAAATCAGTTCCATTTAGATTATTACAATAGTTATGTTATCCAACCATATCTTTCAACGATCGTAAATATCGCTAACCGAAAGAATAAGCAATTTATATGGTTTACGCCAAAACTTGATAAGATCACTAAACGCTACGCCGAGATCCAGGAAAAGTTAATTAATACAGATGGTTCTTTCCCGATCACAGGGAGATCTATTGTTTACCGGGGGGGCGCTTTCCATCATCTTGCAGACATGGCCTATCAACAGCACCTGCCACCATCACTCAGTCCAGCTCAGGTTCGCGGAGCCCTTACTGCCGTTATTCAAAGAACGCTTTCGCCTGCAAAAACCTTTAACGACAAGGGTTGGCTGAATATCGGCCTTGCAGGACAGCAGTCTGCTCTGGCAGATTTTTATATAACAACCGGTAGCTTATACATAAGCAGTCTCGTTTTCCTTCCGCTCGGTCTGCCTGAGACTGACGAGTTCTGGGCCTCTCCCGCTGCACCCTGGACAAGCTTAAAAGTATGGAATGGGCAAGATGTACCGGCCGACCATGCATTAGATCTGAAATAAACACACCAATTATAAACATGATAAAAGGAAAATTTTACAGAAGTCTGCTATCTGCAACTTTACTGATAAGTCCTGCTTCGGAAATGCTTGCCCAGGAGCCTCCTATCAACAATGTATATGCACGAGACATCACCAGCTTGAATGGGAAGTGGCAGTACATAGTGGACCCTTACGAAACCGGCTTTTATGATTACCGCTGGGCTGAAAGGAGAGAAGGAGATGGGGAAGCTTACTGGAATACAGATATACCAAAGAATAAATCAGACCGGAAGGAGCACGGGTATAGTGATAAGTATTCTTTGAATGTGCCAGGCGATTGGAATTCTCAGGATCCGAAGTTCCTATACTACGAGGGGACGGTTTGGTATAAGAGGTCATTTGACTATTCCAAAAAGAATCCTACCGGTAAGGTTTTTTTGTATTTCGGAGCGGTCAATTACGAAAGCCATATCTACCTGAACGGTAAGAAGCTCGGAAGTCATAAGGGCGGTTTTAGTCCTTTTAATTTTGAGGTTCCTGCAACCTCGCTGAAAGAGAAGGATAATTATTTGGTAGTAAAAGTAGATAATAAGCGTAAACGGGATGAAATTCCCACTCTTAATACAGACTGGTGGAATTATGGAGGTATAACCCGCGATGTCCTCCTGGTGGAGGTACCTCAAACCTTTATCCGCGACTACTCCATTCGACTAAAGAAGAATAGCACGAACGAAGTAGAGGGTTGGATTAGATTAAATAAGGCCTCAGAAAAGACACTAAGCCTGGAGATTGCAGAACTGAAACTCAAAAAGGAAATTAAACTTAATTCAGACAGCGTTTCATTCTCCTATAAAATCCCAAAACTTCAGTTGTGGTCTACCGGTAATCCAAAGTTGTACTCTCTTAAGTTACAGTCAGGAGCAGAAACAATAACAGATAAGGTAGGCTTTCGAAGTGTAGAAGTTCAGGGCAATAAGATTTTGCTGAATGGGAAACCTGTTTTCCTGAGAGGTATCTGCATACATGAAGAGATACCAGAAGAGGGAAGGAGAGCAAACAGCAAAGCAGATGCACTCCAATTATTGAGGCAGGCGAAGGAATTGAATGCAAATATGGTGCGACTTGCGCACTATCCACATAATGAGTATATGACAAGAGTTGCCGATTCTCTGGGCATTCTGGTATGGTCAGAAATCCCGGTATATTGGACGATAGATTTTGCGAGTAAGGAAGTTCTGGAAAAAGCAAAATCCCAGTTAAGGGATATGATAGCAAGGGATAAGAACAGAGCAAGCATTGTGATCTGGTCTGTGGGAAATGAAACTCCGGTCAAACCAGAGCGAACTACTTTCATGAGCAATCTTGTGGCTACAGCGAGGAAGCTGGATAATTCAAGATTGATTTCGGCAGCGCTAGAGGTGCATAATGATAAAGGAACCATGATAGTGGATGATCCCCTAGGTCAGTATACCGACCTTGTTTCTGTGAATGAATACCTGGGCTGGTATGGTGGCTTCCCTTCTGACGTTAAAAATGCTAAATGGGATATTCGTTATAATAAGCCTTTGTTCATTAGTGAAACTGGTGCAGAAGCGTTAAGTGGCTTTAAAGCAGACAGTCTAACAAGATGGAGTGAAGAATTCCAGGAATGGTATTATAAGGAGCAGGTAGCAATGATGAAGCGTATGCCGGCTAATTTTGTTGGTTTGTCTCCATGGATCTTAAACGATTTCCGCTCTCCCCGTCGAAATAATCCTGTTTATCAGGAGGGCTGGAATAATAAAGGACTTTTTGATCACAAGGGAAATAAGAAGAAGGCATTTTACGTAATGAAAACCTACTATGATGAAAAGGAGAAGGAACAGAAGAAATAATAACAACACTTTTGCATAAAGAAAAAAAAGGTAGAAATTTATTCTACCTTTTTTTATAACCAAACCTCATCTCACCTAAGAACGCACGAAAAACGATTGTTTTTCTAATGTGTCTTGGTACGTGAGATTTGTTAAAAAGTTACTCAGGATTTTAAACAGGAAGAGAGAAATGGAACACTGAGCCTTCTCCTTCCTTACTTTCTACCCAAATATCTCCACCGTGTTCACGAATTATTCTTGAAGATATATAAAGTCCCATACCGAGTCCCGAAAATTTATTTACTACACCTTCATTACGATGAAATTTTTCAAAGATCTTTAGCAGGTCTTCTTTGGCCATACCGATGCCCTGATCTTTTATGGAAACGATAATGTGAGAGTTTTCAGTAGTACTATTAAGCTTTATCTTGCTGTCTGCGGGTGAGTACTTCGCAGCATTTCCAAGAATGTTAGACAAGACCTGTTCAATCCGGAGCTTATCCAACCTTACCTGAGAAGATTTTCCTAGGGATACTTCCAGTTGATGTTCCGGGATAATATGTTTCACCATACCAATTGTATCACTAAGGTAGGAGTTAAGATCCACCTGCTCCATCCTGTAATCTAACTTGCCGCTTTCGATCTTCGAAACGTCAAGAAGTTGTTGAATAAGCGAGGTTAGCTTTACCGATTGGGCTTCAATTCGGGTTATAAAGTTTAATATTTTAGGGTTAGAAAGAGTTTTTGCCTCTTGTAGCGCCATCTGGGCATAGGCTTTTATGATTGTTACAGGTGTCTTGAGTTCATGACTCGCTAAAGAAATAAATTCATTCTTCTGCTCATTGTCCTGTTTAAATTGCTCCAGGACTTCTTCGCGTTCGGCAGCCCGTTCGTGAAGCTGCATATTCTTTTTCTTCAGCGCCTCATAGGCAGTATAAGGAGCTTCAGTGTCGAAAAGGTCTGCTAGCCTTTTCACCTTTTCAGGACTTATTATTATTGAACGCGGTAATCCAATTTTAAGCTCTATAATATCACAGTTGTTTTCCTGAAATTGATTCACAATTGGTAACAGTCGCCTGGCATTTTGAAAGCCTGGATCCGAAGGTATGATAGTTACAGAATGGTCGTATTTAATTCTGGCAGTTAATGAGTAGCGGATATCCTCTTTGCTTAGTCCAAGAGTTAATTGTCCGCTATCTGTCCTGTCAATCACTTCCCTGCAGATTTCAGAAACTGCGGTAGAAAAAGTCGTTTGTGTTGAAGGAGTAAGTTTTAACCTCTCTCCAAGGCGTGATGCTTTTTTATGTGCAAGCACCAGATCCATAGCGTTTTCTAAGCTAACTTTTACAATTTCAAACATATCAAAAACTTCTTGCTATAACTACCGACATGTCATCTGTCTTTCTGGCAAAATCTTTATATAGTGCAGCTGCCAGAATACTAAGATCATATTTGCTGATTAAAGGATACTTTGAACTTTCCCAGCGCGATTTTATGCCATCTGAGCAAAGGATCATTAGATTATAGTCCGAATTGCTTGCTTCCTGAGCTTTCATCGTTGTAGGGATATTATGTCCTATTATTCCATTATATGAGATATAATTTTTTGAACTAAGAGAGTTCAGCAGCTTCATAGAAATATTACCGATACCTGAAAATTTCCAGGTTTTGGTTTTTATGTCGTAAACTATCACCGTTCCAACCATTCCCCTTGTTTTTTTAATGGAGGAATGAAGGTGTCTGACAATATCAGTTGGGTCGTTTAAATGAAGCTCTTTAAACGCTTTGACAGCCTCATTTACAGCTTTGTTTGCCTCAATCCCATGTCCCAGTCCGTCTGCTACAAGTATCTTAACCGTGTCGGTCCCCATTTCATAGTAGCAGCCATCGCCACTAACGCTTTCTCCTGGCTTTGAAACTACCAGCCTCCTTATTTCTAAGGGCGGTCTTTTTTTTAATGCCGGTGTTTCTCTGTAAATCCGACTCAGAGCAATTGTTCCCCAGCCTTTCTGACTGTAAATTTCAAACTTATCGGAAAGTCGTTTTATACTTCCCAGTCCATGACCCAGAGTATTTGTAGTAGATACTCCATCTGCTATCATCTTGGAGGCATCAGCCATGCCAGGGCCATTATCAATGCTGATTATCTCAAAATAGTCTAGCCCATTTTCCTGCCCATAGGATAGTAATATCTCACCACCTATGGCATACTTGAAGAGGTTAGAGGTCATTTCTGAAACTATGATATCAATTTCGGCCATTTTCTGAGTGCCGAACCCTGCTTCAGAAACCCTGCTATGGATTTCTTTTTTAAGAAGAGAAAAATAACTTCTGTCGTCTGCTCTGAAACTTATATGAGTGGCGTCAACCATTTGCCCATTTTATTATCATCACCGTAGTGCCTTTTCCAACCTCGCTTTTTAGATCAAACTCACTTACGAGTCGTTTTGTCCCTGGAAGTCCAAGACCAAGACTTTTTCCAGTTGAATATCCATCTTTCATTGCCAGAGAGATATCTGCGATCCCAGGACCTTTATCTTTAAAAGTTAGTCTTACTCCATTTTCCCTTCCCCTGGAAACTACTTCGATAACGATCTCACCACCGTTGCCATATTTCAACATATTGCGCACGAGTTCACTGGCAGCCGTAATAAGCTTGGTCTGATTTACCAGACCCATTTTAATCTTAGTGGCCTTTTCTTTTACACGGTTCCTGAATGGAACAACGTCCTGGTCTTTGATGATGCGCATAACATCCTTTGATAAAGATATGACCATCATTCATCGGTTTCCTCATCTTCATCCTGATCTTCATCCAAGTCAATCATAGAACGCAAAAGCTGCATCCCTCTTTCCACGTTAAGGGCTGTGTAAACTCCTTTCAGCGGAAGCCCCAATTCTATCAGGGTGATGGCTACTGCTGGTTGCATACCTACCACTACAGTCTCAGCGTCAAGGATTTTTGACATACTTGCGATATTGCCGATAATACGTCCCATAAAGGAGTCTACTATTTCGACCGCTGAGATATCAATAAGCACCCCTCTTGCTCCTGTTTTATTAACCATTTGCACGAGATCACTCTCCAGTGTAAGTGCAAGCCGGTCGTAAAGGTCAACCTGAATAGTCACTAACAGGAAAGGACCCATCCTCAAAATAGGTATTCTGTCCATCCTGCTTACAATAAAGTGGTCTTTTCTTTTTGAGTCTTTCTTACTTCTAATTTTAAGATAGAGAAAGCGTATTTAAGGGCACTGGCCAGTGTGGCCTTAGTTATGATCGTAGAAAGATCTATTCCGAGATGAACTACAGTCTGGGCGATTTCAGGGCGAATACCACTGATAATGCACTCGGCTCCCATTAAACGGGTTGCGCTCACTGTTTTAATAATATGCTGAGCTACGAGAGAGTCGACTGCGGGAACTCCCGAGATATCCAGGATAGCAAGGCTGCTTCCGGTTTGCACGATCTCCTGTAGTAGATTTTCCATTACTACCTGGGTGCGGGCACTGTCAAGCGTTCCAATAATTGGAAGAGCAAGGATTCCATCCCAAACGCGAATAACAGGGGTGGAAATTTCTGCTATTTCGTCTGTTTGTCTTAATATAACTTCTTCACGTCCTTTAATAAAAGTTTCAAAAGTGATAATGCTGAAGTTATCCATCAACTTGATCATCTTCATACTTTCGCGGAAGAGAGAGGTCGGATCTTCCTGCATTTCTTCCTGTAAAACAGATAGAATGGCATCTTTGAGACCCATGACGAAAAGACCAGTTTCACGAGGACTGAAACCTTGTCTGGCTCTTGTTAATGAAATGCCTGCAATAATTTCCAGGACCGGTTCAAAATCCTCAGAATTTGCATCTTCGATATTTGTATCATTCAGGTTAGTAGCCAAAATATCTACTAACTCTTCTGAAGATGCCCTTAGCTCATCATTACTAATTAAATCATCTCTTAGACCTTCATCGCTAAGCTGATTTTGTATCCACTTCTCCAGGACACTGCTCTTTCTTTTCTGTAAAATTTTTGAAATTGATAATGACATGCGTATCGAATGTTTGTTTGGCGCAAGTGAAAACTGCTAGTACAGATATTATTAAACTAGCAAGTCAAACGAGAAAATTAGTCCGAAGAAAATAAATCCGGATATCCCCCTTTCTGATTCCACAAGCATAAGGTTTTTGTTTGGATTTTGTTTGAAAAAAATAAAAAAATATGCGGGCAATTGATGTGAAGAACCAGATATTAATTGGCCTGTTTTTTACAACACTAAAACATTACAAGCCAAATAATAATCAGGATCTTACCGATAAGGATCAGGTTATACATTTAATAGAGGGAAAGACAGGTGCCTTCCCCAATAACTCATCTACTTAAGAGCGCTTAGAAATTGTCTCTTCCTGGTTTTAATACGAGGAGTGAATTTTTTTGTTACAAAATTGTACGAAACGCTGGAAGGTAAAATTTAGAATGAGAACTATGAGTGCTACACTATAGTAAAACGTTATTTTTTAAGGGGAATAGGTAGAAGTTTTATTGGTTAGCGCACATAATTTTCGTCACAGAACAAATGAAAATTATTCAATCTTTTTCTATAAATCGAGGTTATATGGACATGAACATCTATCAGTTTATAGAATTATCAACCGAAGAACAAGTTAATACTATTTGGCAGGGAACTTTTGTAGGTAACAGGAATTATAAAGGTTTTAATGTAGTGCTTTATAGCATTGAGAACTTCTTTGTTGAGGTGTTTTATAACCAAACTGAAAATGCTATAAGTCAGATAAGGCCTTTTAAAAGTATGACAAGGTTAATGCCTTATATAGAAACATTAGATTTAACAGAACTGCTATATAACTCATAAAGCTAAATGCCGAGGTACATTCACATCGGCATTTAGCTAATAAAATTATTCGACCTTTCTCTCTACAGATTTCACTATAGATGAACCAAAATAGCCGACTACATTGAGTGTCGCATTGCTTTTTTTGGTAATATTTGTTCTGGTATTAGCGAAGGCAGTAGCAAATATTTGTCCGTTCTGTAATTGCGTTTGTATGTCTGTCCAGAAGTTGAATGCATGTTCTGAAAGTGACCATACTTCTCCTTTTACCATTTCTCCTTTTGCAAAAGGCTCATTTACATTTAGCTCGGCATTATCAATGTAATTACCATCTACGAATTCATCTGAGAAGAGATTGAAGTCGCCATCCATATTCATGTACTTTCCGTTTCTGTATAACCTTACCTGGATATAATCACCTTTCCCCTCAGTTTCCTGACCGTAGAATCGTGGGTAATAACCCTCCTTATCATACATTCCTGATTTAGGCTCGAACTTAAAGCTTAATGAATCCGGTACTAACGATAGTTTAGGAGTTGTAGCGATAGCCTCATAATTACCTTTTGACGATTCAATGCTTAAAGTGTAAGTTTTTCCCGCTACGCTTTTCATTGTCTTTATCTCGTAGGTACCCGCACTTGTCTCTTGTAAAGTCTCGCTATTGCCATCGCTATCTTTTAATATAATTTTTGCTCCTGTAACTGCAGGGTAGGGAGAGCTTTCCATAAGTTTTTTGGTGAGGTATAATTTAACGTAATGATTTTGAGAACGATTTGTGAGCCATCCTTCAACAACCAGGGCATCTTGACCTTTAGGTGCTTTGATGTCAATTACGTCTTCGCAGGAAGAAAAAAGGATAGCTATAAAAAGTGTTAGGATTATATTAATAGTTTTCATTGATCTTAGGGTTGAAAAGAACGTTTTCATAATGTAATTAGTGGTTTAATTTAAATTAGAATTTGAAGTTCCAGGTTGCAGATGGGATCAGAGTTCCGAAGACAGAAAATTGTACCGGTTCAAGATTAGCGGGACTGTCCTCATTCTGACGTACATAGACAGAGAAAGGATTTTTTCTGTTGGTTGCATTGTATAGTGACACTACCCATTCGCTGGTATATCTTCTTCCGGGAATAACACGCTTTTTGAAAGTGGCCGAAAGGTCTAAGCGATGGTACGCACTGATACGGTAGTTATTTCTGAGGTCCGTTGAGTTATATTGTACCGGAATTCCATCGAACTCGAAGCGTCTGTCGGCCAGGGTGGTTGGCGTGCCACTAGAAAAATTATATGTTGCCGAAAGGGAGATGCGGGGTTTCAGCTGATAAATTCCCACCATAGATACTACGTGTCTTTTATCAAATCTTGCCGGGTAGTAATCTGCCTGCAGCTCATTCTTTTTCTCCACTTTGCTTAGCGTATAACTGATCCAGCCGTTTAACCTTCCTTCATTTTTCTTTATGAAAAACTCAGCTCCGTAAGCCCTGCCGTCACCAAAGACCATAGAGGCAGCCAGGGTATCGTTCAACAGGGTCTGAGCATTGTTTATAAAGTCCAGCTGGTTTCTCATAGTCCTATAGTAGACCTCAGTAGAGAATTCGTACTTATTGTTATTGAAATTTTTGAAATATCCTGTAGAGAAGTTATTTGAAAGCTCGGGCTTGATATTAAAAGAACTGGGTTGCCAAATGTCAAGCGGACTTGAAGCAACGGTATTGGAAATTAAATGAAGGTTTTGTGCTGTGCGACTATATGAAGCTTTTACGGAAGCCTCTTCTCCCACTTTTACTTTAACCGAGGCACGAGGCTGGAAATTGCCATAAGATTTAATAACATCGCCGTCATTAAATTCTCTTGGATTAATGGCTTCCTTTTTTTGTCCGGCTTCTCCGGTAAAGTCAAAAACAGTAGTTTTTCCTCTTGATATTGTCTGAAACAGAGAATAGCGAAGCCCATATTCAAAGCTGAATACATCCGAGAGCTGAACTTCATGATCTGCATAAATATTATAATCGCCCGCTCTTTGTGCCTGCATCTCTACTGTATTAAAAATTGACCTTTCATCTGTTGGGAAAGCTTTTCCGGGATTGAAATCATGTAAGGCTGCCTCTGCACCAAAGTACAAGGTGTTCTTTGAATCAGGATACCAGGTGAACCCGTTTTTTAAGGAGTAATCCTTAATTCCCGCTTTCCATGTGAAACTATTAGCCGGATCATTGAGTACGCCCAACTGATATTTATAATCGGAATAGATTACGCTGGTGTTGGAAAATAACCGGGGATTGAATACGTGGTTCCAACGCAAGGTACCGGTTCCGTTACCCCATTCCATACCGAAGCGCTTAGCTACATTAATATAGTCCTTGCCAAAGTAGCTGGAGATGAATAACCGGTCTTTGCTGCTAAGGGTGAAGTTGGCTTTCGCACTTAAATCATAGAAATATATGGAGTTATCCTTGATCTGGGGATCAGACGATTGCTTGGTCAGGAGATCAGTGTAAGATCTCCTTCCACTTATGATCACAGAGCTTTTTCCCTTTTGAATTGGTCCCTCCAGGGTTAACCTACTCGCAATTAATCCCAATCCACCTGTGCCGCTCCATCTTTGATTATTACCGTCTTTCATCCGCGTATCCAGCACAGAAGATAATCTTCCCCCAAAACGGGCTGGCATATCCGACTTGTAAAGCACTGCATCTCTCATAGCATCCGGATTAGTAACGGAGAACAGGTTGAACAAGTGTGACGTGAAATATAGTGGGGCTTCATCCAGAAGGATAAGGTTTTGGTCCACCCCGCCACCTCTTACATTAAAGCCTGATGCTCCTTCGCCAACTGTCGAAACCCCTGGCATTAGCTGAAATGATTTTATAACATCCGCCTCTCCCAACAAAGGAGGCAATTGACGGATGGTATTAACAGAAAGGGCTGTTGTCGTAATGGGTTTTCTTACATTGTCTGTCCTTCTTGCCGCATTTCCGCTCACTACAACTTCTCTCATTTCCTTAGAAGCTGGCTGTAGTTGTATATTGATCACCGTGTCCCTTTGGATACGGATAGTTCTCTCCTGCGTATTATATCCTACGTAAGAGTAATTGACAACATAATTGCCCGGAGAAAGGGTTAAAGAGTAGAATCCATAACTATTAGTGGATGTCTTGGTATTTGTGTTTTTTACAGTAATAGCTGCTCCCTGTAAAACTTCACCATTATTAGCATCTTTAAAATGTCCACTTATAGTCACTTTCTTTTGAGCCAGGGCCGGCAGGAAAAACAGACCAAGTAAGAGAGTGCTCAATAGCTTAAATTTTTTCATTGTAATATGTCCAAAATTATTGTTCGATTTCGCGTTTGATAATCGTTGATTCCTTTTGTTACCAGAAATTTTCATAATACCAGGTGATATTTTCTTTTGTGTTATTTCTGGTGTGACAACCGGTTTAGATTTTACCCCTACGCGATAAGGAATTTTTTTAAGAAAAAATCAAGAATGAGAATAGGAGATAGGAGGTTTAGGGTAGAAAAGAGAGAAGGTTAGGGTAGAACCTAGGATTGGGCTAAGGCAGGCAGCTAAGCAACTTCTTGAATAACAAATTCTTTTCCTTTAAAAGTAGCTTTATCACCTGATTTAAGACCAACTAATATTTTCCCAACAGGTGAGGCCGGAGAAACGGCGAAATAAAGGTCACTTCCAACTTTTAGCTGGCCTGCACTGATGGAGATGTAAAAGTTTCCGTTGCTTGTAATTACTAAACTTCCATTTTTAACTTCTTTAGATCTGGATAAAGGATTGATGGAATCCAAAGCATGTTTTAATTTCTTTGCTTCGAATAATTGTGCCTGATTCCTCGAAATTTCCTGCTGCATCATCTCCCGGGTTGTTTCATATTTATCACCGGCACTGCTTTTAGTATCATTGGCGGCTGCTTCCTGTGCTGAAGTAATCGCTTGTTCCAAACTTGAAATCCTTTCGGTTGCAAACACTATGCATTTTTGATAGAGCTGATTTTTTATTTCCTGAATCGAGTCACTCATAATAAAAGCAAAGCTAGAAAAGCTTTTCTAATCTCTTTAATGTCAAAAAAGTTTTAAGGAATGTTAAAATCATTGGCTTTTAACGATAGACTTTTTAACTTACACAATTATAAGCCCAGGGGCACTCTCACCCTGAAAATCAGATATATGAAAAGTTTATTTAGCCCTTCAGAAAGCCAACATATCATCTCTCGTTTAAATAAGCTAACAGCAGATTCGAAACCACTTTGGGGAAAAATGAATGTAGCACAAATGCTGGCTCACTGTCAGTGGCCTTTACGTATAGCGTTGGGAGAGCAATCTGTTAAACGAGTGCTTGTAGGGATATTGTTTGGAGGTTTTGCCAGGAAGCAATTGGTTAAACCCGAACCCTTTAGGAAAAGTTTACCAACGGCAAAGGAATTCGTTGTTACCGATCAAAGGGATTTTGTGAAGGAGAAATTACAGCTGGCAGCATTGATAGAAAAGTTTACAAAGGGCGGTCCGGAAGGTTTGACAGAAGATCCTCATCCTTTTTTCGGAAGAATGACGGAGCAGGAATGGGATGTTTTGCAGTGGAAGCATCTTGATCACCACCTTCGGCAGTTCGGTGTATAGAATAGACATAGTACAAAGAAGGCTCCTTAAATGGAGCCTTCTTTGTACTATTGTTCCGAACGTTTCAATCCGTATTTTTCAATTTTGCTATACAAGTGACTGCGTTGAATATCGATGTCATCGGCAGTCTTTGATACATTCCAGTTGTTCTTCTCTAACTTGTATTTGATATACTCCTTTTCCGCATAATCTTTATATTCCTGGAAGCTGCCAAACTGGTCGAAGTTGGAAGAGAAAGAATGACCGTTTGCTGCGGCAGTTACGGGCACTGTAGCGCTGATAGTTGTCGCAAGATTTTGTGGTGTAGCGATTACCGTTGTAGGACCTGCCGGATTTGCAAAAGTAAGTACGTCATTTTCTGTGATAACTTTATCACTAAGAATGATCAGACGTTCAACCATATTCCGAAGCTCACGAATATTACCGGTCCAGGGTAGAGATTGTAAAGCAAGTATGGCTCCGTCACTGAACTTTTTAACGGGCATGCCATATTCACTGCAAATTTCCTCGCAGAAACTTTGAGCAATGATAGGAATGTCTTCTTTACGGTCAGTTAAAGGTGGTACATGGATTAGGATAACACTTAGGCGGTGATATAAGTCCATCCGGAAATTGCCAGCATCTATCTCTTTTAAAAGATCCTTATTCGTTGCAGCTATTACCCTAACATCAACTTCTATTTCCTTCTCGCCTCCAACACGGGTGATTTTGCTTTCCTGCAGTGCCCTTAGTACCTTTGCCTGTGCAGAATGACTCATGTCCCCGATCTCATCTAGAAAAAGAGTACCGCCATTTGCCTGTTCAAATTTTCCGATACGCTGCTTTACAGCAGAGGTAAATGAACCCTTTTCGTGTCCGAATAGCTCACTTTCGATCAGCTCTGAAGGTATAGCAGCACAGTTTACCTCAATAATAGGAGCATTAACTCTGTGTGACTTTTCATGTAACCATCTTGCAACAAGCTCCTTACCACTACCATTTGCCCCGGTTACCAAAACCCTTGCATCTGTAGGTGCTACACGATCAATAGTATCCTTGATTTTTTGAATTCCGGGAGAATTTCCCAGGATGTCTCGAACTTTGCTAACCTTTCTTTTCAGGACCTTAGTCTCTGTTACCAGGTTACCTCTTTCAAGGGCATTTCGAACTGTGATCAGTAAACGGTTAAGATCGGGTGGTTTAGAAATGAAATCGTACGCCCCTTTCTTACTTGCTTCGACAGCAGTTTCAATAGTACCATGACCAGAGATCATAATAAAGGGAAGGTCAGGTTTAATACCTAATCCCTCAGCTAACACCTCCATTCCGTCCATCCGGCTCATCTTGATGTCGCAAAGAACAAGGTCTAAATCATTCTTTTTGATAACTTCCAGGCCGTCGATACCATTATCAACATCTACTACCTGATAGTCTTCATACTCTAAAATTTCCCTTAGGGTATTACGTATTGCACGTTCGTCGTCGATGATTAGAATTTTTGCCATAATGCTGTGTTCTTGAAACGCAGAGTCTGAAAGATTGTTTTTGTAAATGTATACAAATATATACACTTCACAACGAACGTATTGTTTCACATTTATTTCTTTTCCTTCTCCACAAACACTCAGTTTTCCACATAGACAGACAAAGAACTTACAAAGGCATAAATTAGCAGGTTTAAAAGGAGAAAAAGGCTTGGCAAAGACCGCTACCAAAGAAACCCCTTTAATGCAACAGTACAACACGATAAAGGCTAAATATCCTGGTGCTTTACTGTTGTTCCGTGTGGGAGATTTTTACGAGACATTTGGTGAAGATGCTGTAAAGGCTTCATCTATTTTAGGGATTGTTTTAACTAAAAGGGCTAATGGCTCTGCTTCACATATTGAATTGGCCGGTTTTCCACATCACTCGCTGGAAACTTATCTTCCAAAGCTGGTACGGGCAGGGCAACGTGTAGCGATCTGCGATCAACTTGAAGACCCTAAAACCGTTAAGACCATTGTAAAAAGAGGCGTTACTGAATTAGTTACTCCAGGGGTTGCTTATGGTGATAATATTGTTCAGCAAAAGTCTAATAACTACCTGGCCTCCGTCTTTTTTGATAAGAATACTCTGGGGGTCGCTTTTATAGATATCTCTACCGGAGAATTCCTGGTGGCACAAGGTGGAGAAGATTACATCGAAAAGTTGCTGCAAAGCTTTAAGCCAAGTGAGGTGATCTTCCAGAAAAGCAGGAGTCGGGATTTTACTGAGACCTTTGGTGACCGTTTTTATACTTACTGTCTTGATGAATGGCCCTATACAGGGGATTATGCAAATGAATGCCTTCTAAAGCATTTCGAAGTCCAATCATTAAAAGGTTTTGGTATAGAGCGGCTGCAGGTGGCTATTACAGCCGCAGGAGTTGCACTTCATTACCTGAATGAAACGGAGCATCGTAATCTTCAGCATATTTCTTCTATTGCAAGAATTGAAGAAGATCGTTTCATGTGGTTGGACAGGTTCACAATACGTAACCTTGAGCTTATCGGTTCTTCTAATGAAAATGCCATCACTTTAGTAGATGTACTCGATCAAACCTGTTCTCCGATGGGCGCACGGATGCTGCGTCGCTGGATTGTAATGCCACTTAAAGAGAAGAAGCCGATTGAGGATCGCTTGAATGTGGTGGAATACCTGGTGAATAATGAAGAAGTGCGCGAGCAGATCAATGATGAATTAAGACAGATCGGAGACCTGGAACGATTGATTTCGAAGATCGGCCTGTTAAAAGCAAATCCCCGGGAAGTTTGTCAGTTGAAGAGGGCATTGCATGCTATCGAATCCATAAAGAAGCGTTGTGAGCAGTCGGATAATGTGGCACTAAAAACTATTGCAGAGCAGCTTAATCCCTGTTTGTTGATGAGGGAGAGGATTGAAAAGGAGCTTAACTCAGATCCTCCGGCCATGCTTTTAAAAGGAGGGGTAATATGTCAGGGAATAAATGAAGAACTGGACAGATTAAGAAAAATAGCCTTTGGAGGAAAAGGGTATCTCATCGAGATCCAGAAACGTGAGGCCGAGCTTACCGGAATTCCATCCTTAAAGATTGCCTTCAATAATGTATTTGGCTATTATCTGGAAGTAACCAATGCTCACAAAGACAAGGTGCCTTCAGAATGGATAAGGAAACAGACTCTGGTGAATGCCGAAAGATACATAACACCTGAACTGAAAGAGTACGAAGAGCAGATCCTGGGAGCCGAGGAAAAGATCCTTGCTCTTGAAACCCGCTTATACAACGAGCTGGTCTTTGCGCTATCTGAATATATCAAACCTATTCAGCTTAATGCGCAACTGGTAGCTCAACTTGATGTGCTATCCTGTTTTGCTACGATAGCTATCAGAAATTATTATGTTAAACCGGAGATAACTACAGACTCTATTCTTGATGTAAAGGGAGGGCGACACCCGGTGATCGAGAAGAATTTACCCCCGGGAGAAGACTATATTACCAACGACACTTATCTCGATAATGAAACCCAGCAGATCATTATCATTACAGGTCCGAATATGGCCGGTAAATCGGCACTTCTTCGTCAAACCGGACTTATAGTCCTGATGGCACAGATCGGATGTTTTGTTCCGGCTAAGGAAGCCAGGATCGGGTTAGTGGACAAGATCTTCACACGAGTGGGCGCTTCTGATAATTTATCATCAGGAGAATCAACTTTCATGGTGGAGATGAACGAAACGGCCAGTATATTGAACAACTTGTCGGATAAGAGTTTGATCCTTTTGGACGAGATCGGCCGGGGGACCTCCACTTATGACGGTATCTCTATTGCCTGGGCTATTGCCGAATACCTGCATAATCATCCTTCTGCAAAAGCCAAAACCTTGTTTGCAACTCATTATCACGAGCTAAATGAACTAACTACATCTTTTAACAGAATCAAGAACTTTAACGTCTCGGTAAGAGAAGTAGGAAATAAAGTGATCTTTCTAAGAAAGCTGGTGCCGGGAGGAAGTGAACACAGTTTTGGTATTCATGTGGCTAAAATGGCAGGTATGCCTCCAAAACTTATCGCACGGGCAAATGAAATCCTGAAAAGGTTGGAGCAGGAAAGGACAGGGGGCGAAAACATAAAGAACAGCATAAAGAAGGTGCAGCAACAAGCTTATCAGCTCCAAATGTTTTCTATTGACGACCCTGTGTTAGTGAAGATAAGAGATCTGCTCAACAACCTCGATGTGAATACACTCACGCCTGTAGAAGCGCTTATGAAATTAGATGAAATTCAACGCCTTTTAAAAGCATAACCTTTTCTACTTATTAACCGTATGTTAAAAAAATCTGGTACTTTAGAACAGAGCTTTTTAGGATTTTGGTAAAATGAAGTGTAATTGGAGTTTTTTAAGGGGAGGCGCGGTTCTATTAGTGTTATTGATGGCCCTTGCTTCTTGTAAGTCGAAAAAGATGCTTACTGACTCTTCTAAAGACCGTGGCAAGCAGTTTAAGGGATCGCTCAAGGAACGATATGCCGCGTTATTGGATGTCTCTCAGCGGGAAATTAAGAACGAGAAGCTTTACCGTTTTATTGATGATTGGATGGGTGTTCCTTACAGGAACGGAGGTATGGATAAGAAAGGTGTGGATTGTTCTGGTTTTGTTGTGCTTCTGGAGAAGGAGATCTTTGATAAGTCAGTTCCCCGTATTGCCAAAAGTATGGCAGATAATGTGAAACGAAAGTACGAGGAGGAGCTAGAAGAGGGTGATCTAGTTTTCTTCGATTTCAGCGGGCAAAAGTTTAGCCACGTGGGTGTTTATCTTAAAAACAATCGTTTCGTACACGCATCTTCTTCAAAGGGTGTGATCATAAGTAATTTAAAGGACGGATGGTATTATAAGTACTTTTCGAGATGTGGAAGTGCTAAAAATAACTATTATTCAGTTTTACCGGTTGATTCCCTGATAAACACCGGGTTAAGCAGCCTGGCGTCAAGATAGCCGTTTATTTGAACCGATAAGCTTAATGAATAAAGAGAACGATAATTATTCCTTTTGGACCAAATATAAGCGCTTTGCTTCCACAGAGATAATGCTGTATGTAGTAATGATAGTAGGTATTTTGCTAGGTATCCTCATCTTTTCGTAAATCAATTTGTCCATCTCTTATGTTAATGTCTTGGCGGTATTGATAATATCGCGGAAAAAAAGATTTTAAAATGAGAAACTACGACCTTCCAAACAATCCATTTAAGACAGAAAACGAAAATACAAAAATGATCATTGCGATCTTTGCGGGAATTGCAGCTGGAGCAATTCTTACTTCAATGCTGGTATCCAAGAGCAATTATAATCTTGTTGACCGCCTGATAGGTACATCCGATAAAAAGGGAAAAGCAAAGAGTTCAGGATCAGTGCTGACTGAGAATGCTGCTAATATCCCTCATCCCGAAGAATATGGAGGTGGTATGATCGATGTTATAATTCAGGCTACTTAATAAATAAATTCCGACTTCCTTATTCCCTTATAAGGATATATTATATATTTGGGTTACAACCTCAAGCCGCTTAGATAAACTTTAAGCGGCTTTTTAAATGGTAGTATTTTAGACACCAATTGTATAACAATGAATATTAATGATAGGGGCATTGATACTGAAGGCGATAAAACAAGCGGTAAAACGGAAGTTAATCAGATACCCTTTATGGATCGGGATGATGTATTCCTGAAAAAGAAGCCCGTCAATTTAGTTATAACACTCGTGTTAGCTGCATTAGCGCTAGCGTTGACTGTAGGGGTAGCAAAGCACTATTACGAAAAAGTGAATAACCAAGAGCGATTAAAATGGGAATCAGGCAGGCTTAATAAGGGGAAGTTGGATGAAGCCAACGCAAAAAAGCACGATCTTTTCCAGCCTCTAAGGGAGAACTGGGCTCAATATATAAAAGCAGAGATTGAGGTTAAGCCAAATAAAACTAATGATCATTATCTAATTCTTAAAAATAATAGCTCGAAAGGACTGGAAAGGGTAGAAGTGAACCTGTACGTGGTCAATTGGAATGGGGAGGCTTCTAATATGAAGAGTATTATTTTATCGGATATAAGAGCACAGGAAACACGGAGGATGAATTTAGGTGCAGGTGGTAATTCTAAAGAGCTTTTTTGTCTTATTAAGTCGATTACAGCCCCCTCATTCAGCTTCTGTTTTGACAAGGATCTGGAAACCGGGGGGAAATCAGATCCTTACTACTGCAGTCAGGAAGCGGATTAGACTCTTTTTGCTTTATACATGATATAAGCCTATGAATAGACCATTTATCCTGTTCCTTTATCTGCTGCTTGCCGTTCAGCTTCCGGCTTTCCCGTCTGATTGCTTTATCGGACTGAATGGGCCCGGACTTAAAGTAGTGCTCGATCCCGGGCATGGAGGCAGGGATAGCGCGACCAAGGCAGAGAGTTTTTATGAGAAGAATGTTGTATTGAACATTGCTCTTGAAATAAAAGCTCAATTACTGGCCCGGGGATACGAGGTAGTAATGACCCGGGAAACAGATGTTTTTATCCCCCTTACAGAAAGGGCTAAAATAAAGGGCGATGTATTTATTTCTTTGCATGCTAATACCGTTCCCGAAAGGATTGGGCCCAGCGTAAGAGCTATGATAAAAGGTATGGAGATATTTACAGGGATGAACATGCCTGAATCGATCCTGCTATCAAAAAGCAAAAGATTGGCAAGTTGTCTTTGGAACAGTCTTAATGAGGTAGAAGGAATGAATGTGAGAGGCAACGTAAAGGAAAAGGCTCTTGCCGTTTTGCGACCTAATTATACTCCTGCCGTATTACTTGAACTTGGGTATCTTACCAATAAGGAGGATTTGGCTTTTCTGACCGATCGCTATTGTTACAAAGAGATTGGTACGGCAATATGCAATGCACTGGAAGAATATCGAAAGCCAGAATAACGGGATTTAAGGGAATACTTTTTGTAGAATTGCCACAAAATTTAAGTTTATGGATTCAGGAAAACCTTATGTAATTTGTCATATGCTGGGTTCTGTTGATGGGCGCATCAAACAGGACATTTGGGGCTTTAAAGACCATCATAAATATTTCGAGGAAACAGCGGAAAAGATAGCTGCGGACGCCTGGTTAGTGGGAAGGGTGACCATGCAGGAATTTTCCAGCAAAAATACCCCTGAATTACTGAATGGAGCTTCAGTTCCTAAAGAAGATTTTGTTGCTCAGAAATCAGCAACCTATGCAGTAGTAATAGACCCTTCCGGAAAATGTTTCTGGGAAACTAATATGGTATCAACAGAGCACGTAATAGAAGTTCTTACCGAAACCGTAAGTGATGGTTATCTGGAGCACCTAAGGTCAAGTAAAGTATCCTATATTTTTGGGGGGAAGAACACCTTGGACCTTGATCTGGTAATAAGGAAGCTACGTAAGTTGTTTGATATTCAGACGCTTCGTATTGACGGTGGGGGACATGTTAATGGATCTTTCTTAAAGGCAAACCTGATCGACGAATTTAGTCTGGTGCTTGCTCCTGTTGCCGATGGAACTATAGGCTCGCCTACTGTATTTGAAGCAGAAGAAGGTTATGGAAGCAGAATGGCAACCCAATTTAAAATTAAATCAGTGGATCGCATCTATGATGATTTCTTATGGATAAGATATGAAGTAGTAAGAGATGGTGCTACCGGAAGATAAAAATAAGGAAGGCGATCACCCAATCGCCTTTCTTATTTTTGATTATTCTACTGGCAAATTATTAAGCTCTTTTGCAGCTTTGTCAATCCAAACCTTAGAGTCGCGCATATCTTTTCTGCTCATTTGAGAAGCTTCGTTCACTATCGTGGAAAACAAAGAATCGGCTTCCTTAATTCTGTCTGATCTGATTAAGAACTGACCGTAATTGTACCTGGCTTCGTAATTCGAAAAGCGGTGATTCAGCGCTTTAAACTGTTTGTCTGCTTCCTCTGCTTTTCCTGATTTTTCCAGAGCAAGCGCATATAAAAGGGCGCTTCTGTTTTTAGAAAAATTAAAGGAGCCGGCTATTCTTGGAGCTATTCTAAGGATGTCTTCATATCGCTCCTTGGCAAAGTAGGCTCGGATCAGCTGGTTAATAATATGTTCGTTATTCTCAAAAAGCCCTGTTAGTGCGGGTTCGTAGAGGTCTATAGCCTGTTCATACAAACCCTTCTCTAAATAGGCATCAGCAAGAGCTTGACGGTTGGCTAAAGTTTCTGAAAACTTAAACTTCCTTTCCAGTTCCTTGATCCTTGCTCCCGGATTAACAATGTTCACTACGTCCGATTGAATAGAAGAGACATGCCGTTTGTTGATTACTTCCGTAAAAAGGTAGATCAGGCACCCAATTACAGGAAGGAAAACAATGAGGTAGATCCATTTTCCCTGGTTCCCGTTTTTCATAGCATGGAACACACAAACAGCTTGTAAACCTATAATAAAGTAATAGTAGTTGTCGAATTGAGATAATAGGCCGTACATATTTTAAAAGGTTTTCCATAAAGATATGAAAATTTCCAGAAGCGCATATATCGTAGCTACTAGTCTATCTTCAATATACTTTTTGCTAATTCAATTTCTTTTGGATCTCCCGTATACTTCCCTTTTTCGTCTGAAAGTTTAATAACTGGTGTCCAGTCCTGACTCTCGGGTTTTGCTTCAGTCATTTTCACCACAATGTTCATCGCTTTCAAACCGACATCGTTGGTAAGATTGGTACCTATACCAAAAGAAAATCCTATTTTCCCTCTGCAAAACTCGGTGATACGGGCAACCTTTTCATAATTAAGAGCATCAGAAAAGATGATCGTCTTAGACAAAGGATCTATGCCAAGGCTATCATAGTGTGCAATGGTCATCTTCGCAAATTCAACAGGATCATTACTGTCATGCCTTACCCCATCAAATAGTTTCGCAAGTTTCTTATCAAACTGGGTGAAGAAAGATTTAGTGGTATAGGTGTCAGATAAAGCAATTCCAAGGTCGCCTCGATATACGTTAGTCCAATTTTCGAGCGCCTCAGAGTTAGCCATCTTATAGCCGAATTTCGCTGCATGGAACATAAACCATTCATGAGCGTGGGTGCCAATTGGTTTAATACCATTCTTCATTGCAAGATGTACATTACTTGATCCCACAAAGAATCCTTTTCCTGTTGATGTTAATGTTTTCACTACAAGATCCTGAACTGTAAAGGAATGCCTTCGGCGTGTCCCGAAATCTGCTACAGTTACTCCCAGTCTTCTATACATCTCAGCCTTTTTGCTGGTATTTTGTATGATCTCATCGTCGGATGCACGGTTCTGTTCCGTCTCCTTGTAGAAAAGTTCGCATATCAAAGACATTAATGGCACTTCCCAAAGGATAGTTCTGTACCAATAGCCCTCTATGGAAACTTCCAGATCACCTCCTTGCTGAATTATTTTAACCTCTTCAGGATTATAGCAATAGCCCTGAAGAAAATCCAGGTAGACCGGGTCGAGGTAAGGGCAATTCTGATCAAGGAAATGTTTCTCCTGCATGCTTAATTTAAGAGCAGCCATTTGATTTACTGCAGACTGAAGGGCTTCAGCAAAGTTAGGAGGAAAAACATGCTTGCCTCGATTTATAAATTTATATCGTGCCTGCGCTTTCGGGAACAGTTTAACCACAGCATGTTGCATGGTGAATTTATAGAAGTCGTTATCGAGGATAGAGGGGAGTTGTACTTTTATTGATTCGGGAAATTTCTGTTCATCTGCCATAACTGCTTATGAAGTTTTAGATGTTTAACATTACATGATGGTCGTAGATTTGATCCTTCAACGGCTTCTTATGCGTATGACTTCAGCTCAGGGAGCACCTTTCTACCAAAATCCTCAATAAATAATTGCTGCTCGCGATTTACATTGTGAAGGATGATCTTTTCAATACCAAGATCAATATCTTTTTTTATCCATTCTATGTGTTCGGTTAACTCTGAGGAAATCCGCACGTGTTTAAACATATCTTCAGGTTTAACAAATTCTGCTGCTGCATCAAAATGAGCTACTGTAGGCATATCACCTAAAACACTACCCTGGAAGATATTGGTTCGCCACTGATCAAAAGCTCCTTCCAGGGCTGCTTCTGGTGTCGAGGAATAAGAGAGCTGTACTTTTAAGTGTACGGGTTTATCCTGTCCACCATTCTGCCTGAAGGCATCCAGCAAAGACCTCAGTTCATCGTATGGTTTTGAAACAGTGACCAACCCGTCCGCCCAGCTGCCTGCCCACGCGGCCGTCTCGACAGAAACAGCTGCACAAAAGATAGGAGGAGGATTTTCAGGTAAGGTGTAAAGTTTTGCATTTTCTACGCTTACCATACCTTTATGCGAAACTGTTTCACCTTTAAGGAGTGCCCGGATGATCTGTACACATTCCACTAATCTTATATTCCGTTCGTGTTTTGGTGGCCATTTCTCACCAGTGATCAGTTCATTTATCGCTTCGCCGCTACCTGCATACATACAAAAACGATCAGGAAACATCTCACCAAGTGTAGCGAGGGCTTGCGCAACAATGGCAGGATGATAACGCTGTCCGGGAGCACAAACAACACTATAAGGAACAGAAGTAGCTTGCATTGCTGCCCCCAACCAGGAAAATGAAAACCCGGATTCGCCTTGTCGTTCACTCCAGGGAAAAAAATGGTCAGACGAACTGATGGCATCAAATCCAGCCTGTTCTGCCATTTTTGCATATTTTAATAATTCACTCGGTTTGAATTGTTCATGAGAAGAATGGTACGCTATAGTTGCCATGATTTAATTAAATAGATGCTTCTGTCCAGTTATTGCAGCTGCAAAGAATGCAGGCAACAACTAATTCTTGTTGTTTATAGTATTTAGCGTTTCCGCAATTAGTACAGCAATAAACGGCACTTGCAGGAGCAGCTTCACGTTCGCGGATTATTTTATCCTCGGCCAGCTGCTCCGGAGGAATAACAGTGAGGCCCGGCTTTACTTTATCTTCCGGACGAAATATCACAGAAATCTGGCCCGATGTCTCGAAAAAAGCGTGCTCCACTTGTCCCAAATGCTTGACACTGTTGCTGCGAAGGCTCCGGAAAAGATCTTCGTGAGAAATATTCTCTTTATGAAGCTCATCAACCAATATCAACCCGTTCTCTACCACCTTATCTGCAGTCCCCTCCATAAATTCTTCGACTTTCTTGTTGCGATTGATAAAGCGCTCCATCCCTACCTGAAGAAGGGCTATGGTGGTTACAGCTATTAAACCATGTATAATGGGAACGTTTACGCCCATCATTGGATCTCCTATAGCTGTACCAAAGCAAATAATGATGGCCACTTCCAATGAAGACAATTGTCCCATTCCCCTTTTCCCGAGAAAGCGGAGCAGGAAAATAGTGTACCCATACATGATGGAGGTACGAAATATTATCTCTAGCAGAAAGAGAGTTGGCAGATCTCCAATAAAAATGCGGTGCCAGTCAAATACTTTAATACTTGTCATCTGGTAAGTATGACAAATAATCCAGCATGTTGTTGAGATATCCTTCACAAATAGATTGGCACACTTTCTGTATATATTGATCTGTCAACATCGCAATCAACAGCATAGTTGAGATATTAACTATCAACTACTGTTCAATATATATCTACACACTTTTTAAAAGATTGAAGCACCGGAAAAAACGGTGCTTTCTTTTTTACTCATCTTTCAAGCCTTTAATATTGGGGTTTCAAAATATGTTTTTGTTAAAAAAGGCTAATCAGAAAGTGGGTTAAGGTGGATGGAAAGGCTTAAAAAAGGCCCTTCTGCATACTGCGGAGGGACCTTTTTGTTTTATGGCTTCAACGTTGATGAAAAGAAGGGGACAACTTTATCACTTATTCTGATATGTATCCTATTGGTATGATCTCCCTTATAAATTTCAAATTCGTGCCTTATCTTATAAGCATTAAGTTCTTTGTCGAGGATCCGTATTGCATTTGCGAAACTCACATCTCTGTCTCCGGCATCAAAAGCAATACCTCTTAATTGTCTTAATTTAGGGATATATTGATCTAAAGAGGCCAGAGGTAAATTTGCTGTCCACTTAGCTTGTACCGGAATGGCATCCTCACGGTCTTTTCCAGGAAGATCCAGGTAAAAGGGAGGATTATTGGGATTTGGCGACCAGGCAGCTGCCAAAGAGAAGGCGGCTTTAGTCCAAAAGTTTGCCCTTTGCAGATCCTCAAAATTCTTTATGTTCTCTATCTCCTGGGCTGTAACTGAGGGTGTGGTTCCGGGAATAAATATAGCCGGACTTAAAAGATAAAGGGCAGAAAATACATCCGGATATTTTTCTCCTATTCGCAGTGTTCCATAACCTCCCATAGAATGTCCGGCAAGCCCACGGGCGGAAGAACGGTCGATGGTTCTGTATCGCTTGTCTATAGAAGAAACAAGCTCTTTCGCTATAAATTCTTCCCAGTTTCCTGTGGTTACCGAATTGGAATAAAAACTACCTGCAAACTTAGTGTAACCGTTAGGTGTAACGAATATACACTCCTGTAATTTTCCTTTCGCATAAACTGAATCAAGGATAGCAGGTAAATTTATCCAATGCTTTTTAATTCCATACCATTTGGCATCATCATCTGAAAACCCGTGAAGGTAATAAACTACGGGATAGCGTTTTTTAGGATTGCTGAAATAACTTGGGGGTAAGTATACTGAAATCTCCCGATCAGGAGTATCTCCGGCAAGATTACCTTCCAGTGATTTTGCATGGATTACCAGGCGCTCAACTTTACCTTTTTTTATAGTTTGTGCAGATGCTTCCTGTCGAAACGCCAGGGCAAAGAGGAATATGAAAATTTGAATGTAGAGATTAGCTAAATATTTCATATCGCAAAATAGCTTTAAAACAGGAAGCTTTAAAATTTTCAACTAAGCTACATGAAAGTAACGCCAGCCTGCCAGCCAAACCATCCTTTCTGATCGCCCTTGAACAAATTTTTGGCATGGGAAGGGATAAAACTTTTTTGATATGCATCAGGTTCTGCACTATCAACATTGTAAACAGAGAATCCGGGACCGGCAAAAACGGTAAACCCTTTGATAATCTGATACTGAAGATTTGTCTGCAATCTTGAAAGATTATTAAAATTAGTGTTCTTAAGGAATATGTACTGCGAGTGCACTTCAAGGGCGAGGGAGAGTTTGTTGTTATATATGAAATCGTGGCCCAGGCCCAGGCCCGCAGAATACACATTCTTTGAGTTTTCACTCAAGACACCTCCCCCTAGCATTGTATAAAGTTTGTTGTTCCCGGTCTTTAGATTGATACTTCCCTTCATTACATCACTACTGGAAATACTTATTTTATGATAACCCTTTCTTACCAGGTTTAACAAGCCGATAGAGTAGCCAGAAGAGGTATCTGCAACATTTACAAGACCAACCTGAGTGCCATTCATTTTCTTTGCAAAATTCAATACCCCCGCAACCTGTACGCCTTTCATACGGTTTCCTGCTATGTTAAGTATCCCTGCAAACTGAGTTCCCTCAACCGGTTTCCAGTTTAGGTTCAGTACGCCAGCTCCTTGCACTCCCTTTAATTTTCCTGCATTTATATTAGTTACTCCCGCATATTGAGATCCCGTTACGTCATTAGCCGTAATATTTATTACTCCGGCAGCCTGAATACCAGAAAATTTTCCTTGCGTCAGGTTGGCAACACCTCCAAACTGTCCGCCTATAAATTTACCCCGGGCCCTGTTTATAACTCCCGCTCCCTGCACCCCGTGCACATCTCTTTCTACGTTGTTAAATACCCCTGCAAATTGCCCGCCAATAACACTATCCAGTACTATGTTGAAAATACCTGCGGATTGAAATCCTTCAACCCTTCCACCTACAATATTCATTACTCCAGCTGCCTGGAACTTTTTTGCATCTTGTTTATTGATATTGAAGATTCCTGCAAATTCAGCTCCATCTACCCCTGCAGTATAGCCTCCGATAACATTAAGGGAGCCCATATTAACAATCTGGGAACTAAGCATTCCATGTGAACTCAGTCCGGGAAGAAGGGAGGCCTGGAAAGGGCTGTTTGCAATAAAGGAAGGAATATTTAAGCTTTGAATGCGCTGCCTCGAAGATACCAGCCACCTGCTTAAACCATACCGTTCCACACGATTTGAAAATGCTCCTTCTCCTCCTGAACCTACGGCATATCCTTGTTCGGTTATTGTTACGCCTGCAAGGAACTGAATGCTGGTATCCCTGAAGTCCTCTTTACTGACAGAGATCACCAAGCCCTGATGATCTCCCTTGAACTTAAGTTTGAAGTATCCTTTGTTATCCGTTAGTGTCGACTTTAACTGTTTTTTTTCATAAACGCTCGCATTTTTTACTCCTTCACCGGTACGTTGATTATAAACATAGCCCTCAATTTCATAGCTATTCTTGTCCGGGCGCACGTCACCTGCCTCGACATTGAAGCGGTAAATAGCAGTGCGAAGGATAATATAATTTCCGCTTTCTTTATAATCCACCTCTCCCTTAAACAGAATATCAAGAACATTCCTTATAGGCTTGTTTTGCACATTTAAGCTTATCAGGCTATCAGAATGGAACGTACTGCCACTGTAAGAAAAGTAAAAGTTTCCCTCCTTACTGATTTTATCCAGCACCAGCTTAAGAGGCTGATTTATAAATCTTACGGAAATATTCCTGTTTAAATTATTGCTATGGCCAGGAATAAGTTGAGCACGGCTTTTAACTGCCAGAAGCAGAAAGAAGAGAATTGTAAGGCGGTACATATTATTGAAGGATGATCTGATTATCCTTTTGAGTAATAGAAATATTAAATGTTTCACTAATGACCTTTAAAATTTCATTTAAGGACTGGTTTTTAAACGTAGTAGTTAGGGTTAACTGACGGAGTGCTGGGTTTCCTATAATGATGTTAGCATTGTATGCTTCGTTTAGAATTTCAACTATCCTCCATAAGGGTGTATTATCGGCCACGAAAATATTGCTGCGGTAGTAGTTATGCAGCTGGTCTTTGCTTTTTTCCACCTTCAGTTTTTGCTGACTGTCTACAAAGACTTTTTCGCCTGCATGTAATACAACGGTTTCCGCGCCCTCACTTACCTTAACAACACCTGTTTCAACGATCACCTCTGTTGTGCTGCCTTTGTGTTTAACGTTAAAGGAAGTACCTACAACTTCTACAGATACCTCACCGCTGGATATGACAAATGGTTTAGACTTATCCGGCTTAACTTTAAAGAATACTTCTCCTTTTGAAAGCTCAACCCCCCGTTTTCTTCCCAGCACTGAGCTGGAGTAGGTTAAGGAAGAGTTCTTATTCAACGTAACTACCGAGCCATCTGGTAGAGTTTCGGTAATAACCTTATTATCTGCTACATATCGGGTTTCCGACTTTCGAAACAGAAGTAAGCCGATCAATGATACAAGAATAACACTTGCCGCAACCTTTAACCATATAAAATCCCTCTTAATAGGAAGTATCGCAGGCTCTGGTGCAGCTTTTCTATCGGCAGCCTTTCGCTTGAACCGTTCCCATGCTGCGTTTTCGTCTACACTGCTTTTCGATTCAAGATTTTTGCTGGTATTCCAAATAAGAGAGAAGTCAGAAAACTGCTTTTCGTTGGCAGGATCAGACGCAATCCAGTCTTTCACCTGTCGGTCTTCCTCCAGGCTGGTCTCCTTCAAAAGGAATTTTACCAATAGCTCATCTGTCATCGCTTACAAAAGTCTGTTAAATAGCCAAAGTAATAGTAATGGTAAAAAGTCGGCAAGTTTACTACGCATTATCTTAAGTGCTTTACCCATTTGGTTTTCTACCGTCTTGATAGATAGTCCTAACTGGTCGGCAATCTCTTTATACTTCAATTCCTCGAACCTGCTCATTTGAAAGATCAACCTGCACTGCTGGGGAAGGTCATTTAAGGCTTCTCCGATCTTCTGTTCAAGCTCCTTAAGTTCGAGTCTCTGTGATGCTTTATTGCTTTCTCCGGCCATTGAATGTACTGCGTAGTCTTCGTACCTGGCTTTGGTCTTATTGTGTTTGAAGTAATTTAAGCAAGCGTTGTGGACCATTCGATAGAGGTACGCTTTTACAGATACCTCAACGTTTAGATCTTCCCTGCGTTCCCAAAGTTTAAGAAAAACGTTCTGCACAACCTCTTCCGCCAGATCCTCATCACGTAGCATTACATTTGCATAAGCATGCAATGCCTTAAAATGCTCTTTGAACAAACGCTCAAAAGCATTATCGTCATAAAAATCGTTTGTCGAAACCGAAGCAGTAATAGGGTCCACTTGTTTAAATCTGCTTCAAACTTATATAAAATTTTTGCCTTCTAATTCCAATTTTTCAACTGTTGTCCCAAAATAGGGAGTATGGTGTGGGTTGTTTACCTTAACCTTCCTTTCGTACCGCACTCCATATTACAGGTAATTAAGGTATAGCATAGGAAGGTTAAGAGATTTCAGCCCGGTTACTAATGTTTGATAACCTTTCCGCTTCCACTGATGCGGCTATCAACACTCGGATTACCCCAATAATGAACTTTTCCACTTCCACTTATTCTTGCCCTAAGGAAATCCGAGACTTCTAACCATGTCTCACCGCTTCCTGAAATATCGATATCGGCTTCGTGAGCTTCTAGTTGATCAAGGTCAGCTTCTCCTGATCCGGATATTCGCACGTCGGCCTTGTCTACCTCAAAATCGTCTTCCACTTTCACTTTACCAGATCCACTGATCCTTACCCTGAATCGCTCAGCTTCAGTATACCCAGAAATGAAAAACTTTCCGCTGCCACTAAGGTTCACTTCTTCAATTTCAGGGGTAGTAATATAGACCCTTATATCATCGTCTATAATATTGCTACGGGTTTCATAACCAAGATTAAGCGAGTTTCCCCTTACATCCGTCCGGTATTTTGATAGGAGATTAGAGGATCCTCGTAATTCAACCTTATACTCATCTCCGTATTCCACATAAACATGTTTAGAGCCACTAAGGTTTATTGTGTTAAAATCTCTTAAATTCCGCGTTTCTTCGATGATGTGTCCATTTGCTTCAATTCTGTCTTTTAGGCAAGAGCTGAATAAGATCAGTATAAATGCCAGGATAGTTGTTGTCTTCATATTTGTGTGTTTTAGAATTTAAAGTTTAAGCCGGCTTTATAACCGATATACCAGGCCTGGAAATTATCGTCCCACCGATTTTGATGTTCGTGGAAGTAATGCTTCACCATAGTCTTTCCAGCCTCGTTGTTAGTATTTATGTAGTTTAATGAGGGACCTGCATTTAGCTCCAGGTGTTTTCCTATAAGAATGGAGGGCATAAACCGTAGACTTGCTCTGTAATACTCGTCGTAGTCAAACCGACCCAGGTAAGTAGAGGCCAGTTCTGTATTTATCCTGAAAACTTTAGATGGGAAAAAATGCGCACCCAGACCTGCCTCAATAGCATAGTTATCATTGTTAGTTGTCCAGTTGAATCCTCCTCCAATGATTCCGTAAAGGATTTTACCACCTGACCTGAAAGAAAGAAGAGTAGTTTCAGTTTCGTCGATACTTACTCCAATAGATTTCTCCCCATTACGGATAATATTAATTATTCCTATAGGGCAATCGCTACTGTCGGCTATATTGATAAATCCGGCTATCTGGGCTCCCTTTACCTTGCGTGCAATATTTACAAATCCTGCAATCTGTGATCCTGCAACATCTTTTCCATGGTTAAAAAAACCGGAAAGCTGACTACCACTTACGTCCCCAACGCTTGCATTTCCAAATCCGGCAATTTGTGAACCTTTTACTTGTTTTGCAGTGTTCAGAAATCCTGCAAGTTGTATCCCCGTAACTTCACGGGCAACATTTATAAAGCCAGCTGCCTGTACTCCTTTCATATCTCCGGCTTTGTTTATAAATCCTGCGTACTGGGCTCCTTCAACTTCCCGTGCCGCTACATTTGCAAAACCAGCAAACTGCATCCCTTTAGCATTGCCATAGGTGTTGGCAAAGCCTGCAATCAGTAATCCGTCTGACTTAGTACCAAGGTGGTTTGAGAAGCCGGCGACGGCGAGTCCTTTAACATCACCACGGGCTACGTTGGAGAGACCTGCAATAGCAAGTCCTTTTTCTGATGCGGAAACACCTGCCAGAAGATGTAAGGAAAAGTCATTGGTATCAAGTGGTGCGTGACTACCATGAGTGCTTATGGGGTATATAAAGCCCAGGTGAACCCGGTCTGTCGTTTGTGCTTTTCCGGAGAAAGCCGTAATGGCCTGCATTGTAAAACAAGCTATTGCTGTTAGCAGGTTAAGTTTGGTTTTAGTAGTAAGTCTCATTTCTTCGATTTTGAAGATGTGACACCGAAAGAAAGGCTTACCCCTACGAGAAAATAAAAAAAATTAAAAAATCTGTCAGACCAAAATTTCAACACTTTGGAAACTGCCTGAAATTTTATCTAAGTTTGGACAAAGATATGACTGCTGCTGCTCTTTTAAACGATCTTAAAGCCCGTAAATTCAAGCCTGTATATCTGTTTCATGGCGAGGAACCCTATTATATTGACCTTTTCGGAAATTATATAGAGAACAACCTGTTGTCTGACGCCGAGAAAGGGTTCAATCAGACTGTACTGTATGGAAGGGATACGGATATGATCACCGTTCTTAATGCTGCAAAGCGTTTCCCGATGATGAGTGAATATCAGTTGGTCATGGTGAAGGAAGCTCAGGATCTGAAATGGGGTAAGGATGGGGATGACGATAAAAAAGGGAATGATCCACTGCTCACCTATCTTGAGAAGCCAGTGCCTTCTACTATCCTTGTTTTTTGTTACAAACACGCCAAGTTCGACAAGCGCAAGAAGACCTATAAAGCAATGGATAAAAATGGTCTTGTTTTCGAATCTGCCACTATTTATGATAATAAGGTGCCAGGATGGATAGAGGATTATGTGCGCGAGAAAGCTTATCGTATTCAACCACGGGCGGCTTCAATAATGGGAGAGTATCTGGGAAACGATCTTTCCAAGATATCCAATGAGCTGGAGAAGCTCATGTTAAATGTGCAGAAAGGGCACGAAATAAGTGCAGAAGACGTCCAAAATAATATCGGCATCAGTAAAGAGTATAATGTGTTCGAGCTGCAGGATGCACTGGCAAAAAAAGATCCTCTTAAAGCTAATCGTATCATTGATTATTTCGCTGCAAATCCTAAAAATAATCCTATTCAAATGGTCTTGGGAGCACTGCAGAACTGGTTTACCAAAATTCTCAGGTATCATTACATAGGCGATAAGACCCCTTCAAATCTTGCAAAGGAATTAGGTGTTAATCCTTACTTCGTAAAGGATTATGAAGCGGCCGGAAAGAGTTTTAACGTTTGGAAGGTGATCGAAATAATCGGATATCTGAGAGAATATGATCTCAAGACGAAAGGAGTGGAGTCAACAGGTAACACAACTGACGGAGAATTATTAAAAGAGCTCGTCTTTAAGATAATCCATTAAATCTTAATCAGAAAGTCGCTTCCAGTTCTCTGTTCGTCCCATTATCGCGAGTCCAAAGAACTTTCGTACGTTCAAACTAGAGGAGTCTGGTAAAGCTACCTGGCAGTTATAAGACCTTCCTGATTTGGTATCGTAAGATGTACCCCCGCGCCAGATATTCCTTCGCCCATAAGAAAGATTTTTCAAAATGTCTATACCTATTAAAGAACGGCCTTTTAGCGACCCATCAGGATTATGGATGTCTTTAAGAGGCTTTTGGTCATTGTCTACCGAATCCTTCAGCCAAATTAGTTTACCGAAAAACTTGTTGTCTTTTTTATAAATTTCAATCTTTTCTGTTTCTCTGCTACTGATCCATTTGCCCAGGATAGCGTCTTCCTTCTGACTGAAGGCACTGTAAGTAGAGGTAGTCAGTATAATAAAACAAATTACAAAAGCTTTCATAAGGTATAATGTAAATAAGGATTATGGCCAGAAAGTTTTTCAAATGAAAAAGAGCCTGCATTACAAGCTCTTTTTCTCTGTATACGTTTTATACTTATGAATTATGGTTGTTGATCTTGGATTTTAGATTAGCGAAAGTGTCGCTTGCTTTAGACACGGCTGTATCTGAGAATCCTTTTAATGATCCTGAAACTTGTGAAATTGTTTTCTTTCCGTTATCAGTACCTAATAAATACCATGCAGCTGCTCCTGTTGCAAGCCCTGCAAGCAAAAGGGTTCCGGTTTTTGAACTGTTTTTCAAAGTCATAATGATTTTTTTTTAATTATGCCTTTTACAGTATAAATACCTTGCCAAAAAATCGTTCTATCCTACTTAGTTCTCAATTTTCCACTTTTATAGAGCAAATAGGCACTCTGGTAGTACGCAATCGCTTCATTTTTAATTGCGTTTGAAAATTCAGCAGGTTTCTGCTCATTGCTTTCACCATTATAAATATAGGTTTCTATCTGCTGTTGGGGACTTAAAATTACCAGACTGTCTTTCTTCAAATAAGCCAGTTTTTGATAGGTACCCAAGATAGCCCGGGGTAAATAGGACGGCGAAAGAACATCTTTACCATACAAGCTGCTCGTATAGGTCCAGCCCAGCAGGTGAAACAAAGTAGGGTAGAGGTCTATTTGAGAACACATTTTACTGGTTTCATCATGATGGATGGCAGACAGGTTATAGATCATACAAGGAATATGATACTTGGAAATATCAATCTCATTCTTTCCCGCGCTACTGGCGCAGTGATCAGCAACAAAAATAAACACAGTGTTTTTAAACCAGGGCTTTGTTCTGGCCTTACTTAAAAATTCCCCGATAGCATAGTCAGTATATTTTACTGCTCCGTCTCGTCCGGATTTAGAAGGTATATCTATTTTTCCATCGGGATAGGTGAATGGACGATGGTTGGACGTGGTCATTACAAAATCATAGATATGCTTACCCTCTTTGAACTTCTGGTCTGCATCTTTCAGCACGGCATTGTAAAGATCCCCATCACAGATCCCCCAGGCATTCTCAAAATGCACCTCAGTATCCGGAATAATAGTTCTTTTGGTTTTATATGTATCTCCGACGTTAATCTTTCTTCCCCGGTCAACAATATTAAACCCATTACTACTAAAATACTGGTTCATATTGTCGAAATAGCCATCGCCCCCGTAGAAGAAAGACGTTTCATATCCTTTCGTCCTGAAAATTTCCCCTACTGTAGAAAGGTTCTCGTTATTAGGTCTTCTCACAATGCTATTTCCTGGAGTGGGTGGAACAGCCAGACTTAATGCTTCCATCCCCCTCACCGTCCTTGTTCCGGTGGCATACATGTTAGAAAAGATGAATGAATGACCTGCTAAGGAATCTAAGTTTGGGGTCAGGTGATCCTTATTCCCAAACCTTTCCATAAAACTCGCACTAAAGCTTTCTATGGTGATCATAATAACATTTGGTTTATTCAAGTCCTTTCCATGGCTGATCTTTCTCAAAACAGACTCCCTGTCTGCTGTAAATTGAGCTCCGGGCTCCTGTAATTCTTTCCTGATTATATTAAACGCAGTCTCATTATCCACCTTCGAATAGAACTGCTCATAATCAAGCTCGTTATTTTTAAAAGCAGCGAAGAAAGAGTAGACACCTGCTTTAGCTAATTCTCCCTGATAGCGATTGTTACTATTTTCAGCCCATTTATTATTAATAGTTGTACCGTAGAGAATAGCAATAAGAATAATTGCCCCGGAAATAGGAAGGCGTTGCCAGAAAGATTCAGCCGAAGAAAAACTCCGGGAAAAGGCTTTCCTAAAGATCAAAAGCACTATAACAGAAACTCCTACTACAGAACTAATCAGGATGGGGAGGGGATAAGATTCGTTAATATTGTTAATTACCTCAAATGTATAAATGAGGTAGTCTACTGCGATGAAATTAAAACGACTTTCAAATTCCTGCCAAAAGGTAAGTTCTGCAAAGAACGAGAAGATGGAAATCAAAACCATCATAAAAACCAGAAAATAGCTGGCGATATAATTGCCTTTAGTTTTACTCCATCTTTTTGGAAGTGCAAGTAAATAGAGGGCATATATTATTGAGAAGAATATTGAAACACCAAAGTCGAACACCACCCCTTTACCAAGGGTACTAATCAGGCTGAATAAACTAAAGTCGGCCTTCGATCCAGCCAGAAACATTAAGATTAGCCTGACTAGAGATGATAATGAAAGAAAAAATAGGATGAAGGAAAAGAGAACGCTGTACCTGGTCTTCTGAAAACTCATTAATAAAGAAATTTTTCAAAAGTAGGAATTTGTTGAATGTTAAGGAATTGTTAGAAAACTTTTAAGACAAGGTGCTGAAATGGACCAGCAGGAGAGGCTCTAATTTTCGAACCCAGGGAGTAGGAAATAAAAAAAGCCGCGATAGCGGCTTAAAATTATTCTTCCGAATCCCCATCATAATGAACTTTCGGGATGTGCTTGTCAATTTCCCATCTTCCGGTTCCTTCCTCGCCTATTACCTCAAATAGTTCCAGAACCCGTCGGGCAACGTACTCTTCTTCTATCTGTTCTTTAAGGAACCATTGAATAAACTGGAAAGTCATGAAATCTTTGGCTTTAAAACAGCGATCTGCCATCCGGTTAAACTGCGCCGTTACACTGATCTCTTGCTGTAAGGCAATTTCAAAAACGCTTTTGAATGACTCAAACTCCTGTGGAATGTTAGTTATCTCAGGAGAAATGGCATGGCCTCCCATATCATTTACAAAACGGAACAATTTCATCATATGTTCGCGTTCTTCATAGGATTGTTTCTCCAGATATTTCGAGCTGTTATCGAATCCATTCCGGTTACACCATGCAGACATGGCTAAATATACGGCAGAGGAGTAAGCCTCTGTTTTGATCTGTTCGTTTAAAAGAGCTTCGATTTCTTCGCTTAATGAAGTTCTTAGTCTAAGAAGGTCTTTCATATCTTTTACTGTTGTGTACTACTAATTTATAGAATGAGAACAGTAAAACCTACGAAAAGTGTACCAGAATTTTAATACGGAATAAGTCTAAATATTACGCAAGGCTTGTCATGCATTCTCTTAAAATACTGTTCAGTTGAAGCATAAACTTAGCCCCATTCAGTATTTCCCTTAAAGCAATGATATCGGTGATAGTTAAAACAAAACAACGCTCTGTATAATGTGGCATCACGATAGCAATATCAGCATGACGAGAGGTGTTCTTAGCCATCTCCGCAACATCAATGTTATTGATCTTTTTTGTAAAATTTAGAAAATCACTGATTTTGAAAAAGGAACGGCTATTGCCGAATTCTAAACAAAAAGCATTTTTAGAATTGCATTGATATACAGCACCCTGTTGTGTTTTAAAAATCTCTATCAGATGTTGAGGTGTTTTTGTTTGCATATCTATTTAGAATCATTACAAATGTAATACTTGTTTATAATTAGTCCAAATTGTATGTCAATAAATTAAACTTTAATTGTTCAAACAATTAGCCGATTAAAATTTTTAGTTTTTATTATTGAATGTTCATTTTACACGAGAAAAATTAATGAGAGAGTTACCAATTACGGTGCGCAGATCAATCGAGCTATTAGGTCTTGTTCTGATAGCCTATATAATTGTACTGGGGCAAGGCATTATAATGCCTATAGCAATGGCTTTTTTTATCAGTATAGTGCTTTTACCAGTATTCCAGTTTTTTGTAAGGAAACGTTTCCCAGAGGCATTGGCAATATTTATATCAATCCTGCTGCTGGCAATAGTAGTAGGATCTATAGTATGGTTCTTTTCCTCCCAGATTTCAGCTCTGGTATCTGATTTTCCCTTAATTAAGAAAAATATCACCAGTCACCTCAATTCTTTAAGTGCCTGGATCAATAACAAAACGGACTTTTCAACAAAGGAGCAGTTAAATCTTATTAACGATCAAAGTAATAAGCTTTTAAATTATGCCAGTGGGATGCTAACTGGTGCAGCAGGTTCTGTTTCCTCTACCTTAGTGTTCCTTGGCCTTCTTCCGATTTATATTTATCTTTTACTTTATTATAAGAACTTACTTCTTCGCTTTATTTTCATGTGGTTCCCCGACGAAAGTCATGATAAAGTGCGCGAAGCGATCCTTGAGTCAAAGGTGATCATTAAAAGTTATCTAATAGGGTTATTAATCCAGGTTACTTATATGACGATTTTGCTAGGTACCATACTAACACTTATCGGGATAAAGCACGCCTTGTTAATCGCAGTAATATTTGCCTTTTTAAACCTGATCCCCTATGTCGGAGCGCTGATTGGGAATATCATTGGGGTTTTAATCACTTTAACTTCCAGCGACCAACTATGGCCAATACTGGCGGTGCTTGGAACGATCGCCTTTGTCCAGTTCCTGGATAATAATATTCTTATGCCGCGGATAGTAGGATCTAAGGTGAAAATAAATGCTTTAATGACCATTATCGGCGTATTCCTGGGGGGAAGCCTTGCAGGTATATCCGGTATGTTCCTTTCATTACCGATCATTGCGGTGCTTAAGATCGTATTCGACCGCTCTTCTATGTTAAGGCAGTGGGGAGTATTGCTGGGGGATGAGCGTCCTACTGAAAGTCCGATGGCATCTCCGGCTATGCGTTCAAATAGCCAGGAAGTTCAGGAAGAAATTCAACGCAACAACGATATTGAACCCACCCATAGAAAATAAAATGAATCGGGTTAGGCAGAGGCGCGCGAATATCCGGTGTTTCTGCCTTCAGTAAATGTAGCAGCTTTACTAAGAAGGGTATTCATTTCAAAAGGCTTAGCTATAAAGCCGTCAGCACCATATTGCTCTGCCTGGTAGATACTGTCATCAGATGAAATTATAACAACAGGGATTTCGCTTGAATAGAGATTGCTCTTTAGCTTCTTACAAATATCCAGACCATTGTACGTACCCATCTGAATGTCCAAAAGGATGAGATCGGGTTTAAAATCTATAATTTGTTTTTCGATTGAGGCAGGTGAAAGGCTTGTCTCTACCTGATAACCATCAATGGTTAACATAAGGTCTAAGATGTCTAAAATATCTTCGTTATCGTCTACTGCTAAAATCCTCTTCGCCATAACGTTTAAATAAGTCCATAATTAACGAAGTACAGGTTCTTTTGTTTGGGTTATTCAATAGAAAAATAAAATAAAGCCCTGATAGATAGTAAGCTACAGCACCTGAAGCCAGTTGAGCGGGTTAGGTAAAAAAAAATCTGCAAAAACTCTCTTTTTGCAGATTTTTTAGATTTAGTTCTTTTAGTTCTTTCTACGACCAACGATTGCCGCCTCTGCCGCTATCGCCGCGATTATCTCTGGAATTACCATTTCTGCTTCCTGCAGATCTGTTAAAACCTCCACCTCCACCACCTCTGTTAAAGTTTCTGTCACCATTACCTCCACCATATCCACCGCTTCCGCCTTCGCGATTAAAACCACCTCCAGTTCGTGGCCTGTTGAAGTTATTTCTTGATCGATTATCCTCTCTTGCTTCCGCTTGTGAAACAGAGATCGCTCGACCATGGATTTCAGCGCCGTTTAATTGGTTGATAGCATTTTGACCTTGTTCGTCATCTGGCATTTCAACAAAACCGTAGCCTCTTTTTTTACCTGTTTCTTTATCAAGGATTAATTTTACGGATGAAACTTCTCCGAATTCTTCAAAAGTTTGCCTTACATCGTCTTCTTCAAGCTGAAACGGAAGGCTGGCAACAAAAATGTTCATGGATTAAATAGAATAAAGGTGAGAATTTATGAATAATTATAATTTGAAAATCATGCAGATAAGACTACTGTTGAGAGGTATAACATATGAAAGGTTTATAATGTTCTGGAAAAATTAAAATTAAAAAATTAGATTTATATGTATTCCTCTGGTTAATTGCGCGTATTCTTGTATAATAATTTATTAAATTTACATCTTTTTTATTAAACTCAAAATCTTTTACTATTTTTTCCCTGGAAGATAAAAAAGAATTAACATCACCAAAAATATCGTGACTTTCAACGACTTTAATTTTGAACCCGATCTAGGCGAGGGCCTTGAAGCAATGGGTTATAGCGAACCTACTCCAATTCAACAGGAAGCAATTCCTTTAATTCTGGCGGGCAATGATTTGATTGCCTGTGCTCAAACAGGTACAGGTAAAACTGCTTCTTATCTATTACCAGTTATTAATAATATAGCAAAAAGTAATAAAGAGGAAATAGCAGCATTAATATTGGCCCCCACGCGCGAACTCGCTCAGCAGATAGATCAACAGGTAGAAGGATTAGCTTATTTCTCCGGTGTTAGCTCGGTGGCTATATTTGGTGGAGGAGATGGGATTGTTTACGAGCAGCAGAGAAGAGCCATTCAGAATAAGGTAAATATTTTGATTGCGACCCCCGGTCGTCTGATCCAGCATTTAAACTCGGGTATCCTTAATTTTAAAAACCTGAAGTACCTGGTATTGGATGAAGCAGACAGGATGCTTGATATGGGTTTCTACGATGATATAAGAAAGATCATAAATCATTTGCCTAAAAAGAGACAAACGCTTTTATTTTCTGCAACTATGCCACCGCGCATCCGTTCGTTGGCAAAAACTACCTTGATTAATCCCCAGCAGATCAATCTTGCACCGTCGCAACCCGCTTCAGGTATCGAGCAACAGATCTTTAAAGTTACTGATGCTCAGAAGGTACCCTTAATACAATTATTATTGAAGAGGGGTTCTTTCGCCAGTATAATCATTTTTGCTTCTACGAAAGAGAAGGTGAAAGATCTCCATCGCGCACTTAAGAGTATTGGAATTCAGGCAAAAGCTTTTCACTCAGACCTCGAACAGAATGAGCGCGAAGAGATTTTAAGGGAGTTCAGAAATCAGACGTTACGGGTGCTGATCGGTACCGATGTCCTTTCAAGGGGGATAGATGTTGAAGGTATTGATCTGGTAGTTAATTTCGATGCCCCTTCAGATCCTGAAGATTATATTCACCGGATCGGACGCACAGCGAGGGCTGAAGCAACAGGTACTGCCATCACTCTTGTCAATGAGAAAGATCAGCGTAAGCTATTGTCTATAGAACGTATTATTGGGAGAGAGCTTCCTGTATTGAGACTTCCGGAAGAAGTAGGAGAGCAGGTAGAATTTGCAGCTGCTCAAAGCAAACAAAGAAGGTCATCACAAGGAAAAAGGAAATTTAAGCCAAAACCTAAAAAATCTTCCTCCCAGTAATGACCTTTATGGTAATGCTTAATCAAACAGGCTGTTTGCCTCTTTGGAAAGCTGTTCAAGATCGATAGGAACGACCCCGACATGCTCGCACACTAATCCTCCTGCAAGATTAGCAATAGCGGCAGTTTTTATATCATCTAAACCGGCGGCTAAACATAAGGCTGCCGTTGAAATTACAGTATCTCCGGCCCCCGAAACGTCAGCAATGTTGCGAATATGGGCTGGAATGATCTGATGCCCCCCCGATGATTGCATAAAAACACCGTGTTCAGAAAGGGTTACCATCACCTTTTCTGCATTTAAAACCTGCTGTAGTTTTGCTACCGCACTTTCTAATTCGCCGGGGTTTTTAAGATTGATATCTACTTTTAAGCCCTCCCGTAGCTCTTTTAAGTTGGGTTTAAACAGGGTTACGCCCTTATAACTAAGAAAGTTACGTTTTTTAGGGTCCACTACGGTAATTATACTTTTCTGTTTCGCCTTAGTTACCACTTCAGAGATCAGGAATTCTGTAATGGCTCCCTTATCATAGTCTTCGAAAATGATGGCATCGATCTTTTTTTCGTCGATTATTAAAAGGATCCTCGAAAGAAGATCTTTAGTTTCGGCGTCACTTATATCCCTGTCAACTTCCGCATCTATGCGAAGCATTTGCTGATGGTGTCCAATTACGCGGGTTTTTACCGTAGTTGGACGAGATCCTAATTTAAGTAAGCCATCACTTGAAAGCTTCTGAGCCTCCATCAGGCGGATAAACTCGTCTCCTTCAATGTCATTGCCTATAACGGCGCAGATGATAGGATTAGCTCCAAGGGCCTGAATGTTTAACGCAACATTCGCAGCACCTCCAAGACGGTTTTCCTTTCTCTGAACAGAGATGACGGGAACGGGAGCCTCCGGGGAAATGCGATCTACATTTCCCCAGAGGTATGAATCCATCATCACGTCCCCGATGACTAATATATTTAAGTTACTAAACTGCTGGAACAGTTTTTTCATCTTTCAACTGTTCTAATGCTGATTTAATACGTTTGCAAGCTTCAATTAATTTATCGTCTGCAGCAGCATAAGATAGGCGGATAGAATTTGGATCTCCAAAAGAGTCGCCGCTTACTGTAGCTACGTGACCTACGTTCAATAGGTACAAAGAAAGGTCTTCAGCATTTTTGATCTCTTGTCCTTCATAAGATTTTCCGAAGAAAGAGCTGATCTCAGGAAAGAAGTAAAATGCACCTGCAGGCAGGTTAACTTTCATTCCAGGTATTTCTTTCAATAAGCTATATACCAGGTCGCGGCGTCTTAAGAATACTTTTTGCATTTCTCTTACGCTGTCGAGGCTTCCGTTGTATGCTGAAATCCCAGCCATCTGGGTAATTGATGAAGTTCCTGAAGTTACCTGGCTTTGTAATTTCTCAATGGCAACAGCAATTTCTTTATTACTTGCAGACCAGCCTAAGCGCCATCCGGTCATAGCATAGGCTTTTGACAGTCCGTTAATAATAATAACGCGGTCTTTTACGCTTTCAAATTCTGAAATAGAAACATGTTCTCCAATAAAATTGATATGCTCATAGATTTCATCAGAGATAATATAGATGTTAGGGTGTTTTTCAAAGACGGCAACAAGTGCTGCCAGCTCTTCCCGGGTATATACCGTTCCTGTTGGGTTATTGGGAGATGAGAACATGAACAACTTGGTTTTTGGTGTAATAGCTGCTTCTAGTTGTTCAGGGGTAATTTTAAAATCGCTTTCAATGGTGGCATTAATGAAAACTGATTCACCTTCTGCTAATTTTACCAGTTCAGAGTAAGAAACCCAATATGGAGTAGGGATAACTACTTCTTCGCCTGGATTGATGAGGCAAAGTATTGCGTTGGCTAAAGATTGTTTAGCACCAGTAGAAACAACAATTTGATCGAAACTATAATCCACCTTGTTTTCACGCTTCAATTTAGCTGCAATAGCCTTCCTTAAATCAGGATAACCAGCTACTGGAGTGTAGTAAGAATAGTTTTCGTCAATAGCTTTTTTGGATGCATCCTTCACAAAATCAGGTGTAAAGAAATCTGTTTCACCAAGGCTAAGGCTGATTACGTCTACGCCTTTAGCTGCTAATTCTCTTCCGAGTTTTGCCATTTTTATGGTAGCAGACTCGGCAAGATTGTTGATTCTGTTCGATAAAATACTCATAACGGCAAATATATGAACCCTTTATGTAAAGGCAGAGAAAAACTTAAATTTTCAAAAAATGCTCTTAATGCCCATGAGCTTCGGTTTACGGCCGAGATGAGTGAGATTCTTTCTTAATGGCTTCTGTTTTTCCTTTATTATTTTCTGTTGTGGTGTTTTTTATTGGTTTGGCTTGCTTTTTATCTGTAAAATGACTGAAGATCTTGCTGCGTTTGCCCTGTTTTGGTTTTTTTTAGTTGTTTTTTATCGATTTAAGCTATAAATATTACTTAGATCATATTTTTTTATTAAAAAAGTTTGTCTTTTATTTATAAAATATGATATTTGTAATGTTTTAACAGAAGGTTGTGAAGGGAAGGTGGGTTTTTAAGTTTGTTAAGTTGTTTTTCAGTCGTTCTTTTTGCCGTTAATAGATTGTCTTAGTTTTTGTTTTGTTTTAACTATTACCGGTTTCCATTTTAAACAGCGAAACCTGCCTTTTCTTATTTTTTTAACAATCTTGATATGGCTAATAAAAATTTCAAACCCGTTAAGTTCTCAGAAACTGTTATTACAGAATTAATGGTTCCTTCCTATGCAAATTTTGAAGGAAAGATCCACGGGGGAGTTATCTTATCATTAATGGATAAGGTAGCTTATGTATGTGCTGCAAAGCACTCAAATGCGTATTGTGTAACAGCTTCGGTTGATACAGTTGATTTTCTGGCAGCAGTTGAAATGGGTGAACTAGTTTCATTTTACGCTTCGGTGAACTATGTCGGTAACAGTTCTATTGTGGTAGGTATAATGGTTGTGGCAGAAAATGTAAAAAAGAACACGGTAAAACACACGAATACCAGCTATTTCACAATGGTTGCGTTGGATGACGAGAACAAGCCTGTTACTGTTCCTGGTTTGATATTGGAGAGTCAGAAGGAAGTGATCGCTTTTATTGAAGCTGTTAAAAGGAAGAAACTCAAAGAGCAGTTTAAAAACAATGTAGCCATGATCAACAGCTCTATTGATATTGATATAGAAAAGCAGCTGCTTTCTGAAGAGCGCTGTATGATCTCATACGAATGTGGCCAGGATGTCTTGTCTGCGATCTATACAAATTCGCAGTTGTATCAGGGAGAGTATCATTAAGAAGATTCTAATACCCAATTTCCATCTACCTGGAAATTCGTTACTTAAATAAATTTGTTTTGGTATGAAAGAGCAGCGCGAGTTCTGCTCTTTTTCTATTTTACCTAAATCCGATTGTCTAGCTTGAAATTTTTTGTCTCTGTCAGCCCACCTGGTACTGTAAAGCTGTTTGCTGGATTAACATAAACGTATTTAACCCTCCAAAAGTCCATATGAACTAAATAAATGACCAATAGGACAAATGGAATTAGTTTCTGAAAGGTAGGTTTGAATTCGCTTTGACGAGAATTTTACCCTTATGGACCGCTTTGATTTTAAGGTTAATGTTGTTTCCTCTACCCCCGTTTACCTACAATTGGCATGCGTCATGGAGCGGGCAATAGAGCTTGGTAAATTAGAGCCTCATGCTTCACTACCTACGGTTCGGAACCTATGCCTTAGGTTTTCAATATCTAAAAACACAGCTTTGCAGGCCTATAATTACCTATTAAAGCGTGAGAAGATCTACTGGGATGGTAAGAGCTTCCATTTATAAACACACATTCTTTCTATTTTAAATGAGATCAGGATTATTTATTCTATTTTTTTTTGCTTTGTTAAACGAATCCTTTGCGCAGCAAAGGTGGGAGGCAACACTTAATACCGGATGGAAGTTCCGAAAAGGAGCCAGCCCGGAAGCTTATCGCACGAATTTTAAAGATAAACGCTGGCAGACGGTAACAGTTCCGCATGATTGGGCAATTTATGGTCCCTTTGATAAGGAAGTGGACAAACAAGTTGTTGCTATAGAGCAGAACGGCGAGAAAGTACCTACAGAAAAAACTGGCAGAACAGGGGCGCTTCCACACGTTGGAGAAGCATGGTATAGGAATTCCTTTAACCTGCCGGCTTTCGCCAGGGGCAAGAAGGTTATTATCCTTTTCGAGGGAGCGATGAGCGAACCGAAAGTTTTTATAAACGGGCAGAAGGCGGGTGAATGGAATTATGGTTATAACTATTTTTATCTCGACATCAGCCACCTTGTTCAGGCGGGAAAAGCCAATAGTCTTGCAGTACATTTAAGCAATATGGTCCGCTCTTCAAGATGGTATCCTGGAGCTGGCCTGTATAGGAATGTGCGACTGATCGTAAAGAACAAGGAGAGCATCGAGCAGTGGGGAACCAATATCACCACTCCATTTATTTCAGCAGAACAAGCCAGGGTAAATGTAAAAACTAAAGTTGCCGGTACCGGCCTCAGGATAAGAACATCAATTTTAAATGAGGCTGGAGATACAGTGGCAGTGAACGAGAGCAAGGAAGTCTTTGGATCGGAGTTTAACCAAAACATTGCCGTTCCCAGGCCCCGCTTGTGGAGTCCTGAATCGCCATACCTTTACAAAGCAATTTCACGTTTGTACCAGGGAAATCAACTGAAGGATGAGGTTATTACCCGGTTTGGGATTAGGGAGATAAGTTATACCGCAGGTAAGGGATTTAGTCTGAATGGCCAAGTCAGGAAGTTTAAAGGTGTTTGCCTTCACCACGATCTGGGACCGCTGGGTTCCGCAATAAACATTGCTGCACTGAAAAGACAGTTAAGTATACTAAAGGATATGGGTTGCGATGCTGTTCGAAGTTCTCATAATATGCCTTCCCTTGAGCAGCTGGAGTTATGCGATGAAATGGGATTTATGTTCCTGGCCGAATCGTTTGATGAATGGGCAAAGTCGAAAGTAGAGAATGGTTATAACCGGTTTTTCCAGACCGATGCGGAAAAGGACATCGTGAACCTGGTGCATGCCACACGGAATCATCCTTCTATCGTGATGTGGAGTGCAGGGAATGAAGTGCCAGATCAGCATGGTTCGGAAGGAGCCAAACGCGCAAAGTGGCTGCAGGATATTTTTCATCGTGAAGATCCTACACGGCCTGTAACGGTAGGAATGGATCAGGTAAAAGCAACTATGGCTTCAGGGTTTGGTGCAGTTCTGGATATTCCGGGTTTAAACTACCGGACACATTTATATGAGGAAGCCTATAAACAATTTCCGCAAGGCTTTATTTTAGGGTCAGAAACAGCTTCAACTGTTAGCTCAAGAGGAATCTATAAGTTTCCTGTAGTAAAGGGAGTTGAAAAGACTTACGATGACCTGCAATGCTCCTCCTACGACCTCGAATATTGTAGCTGGTCTAATTTGCCGGAGGATGATTTTGTTTTGCAGGATACGAAGGACTGGACGATCGGACAATTTGTGTGGACGGGTTTCGATTATCTTGGCGAGCCAACTCCTTACGATGATTACTGGCCATCCCGCAGTTCTTATTTTGGTATCAATGATCTGGCGGGCTTACCAAAAGATAGATATTATCTGTATCGCAGTCAATGGAATACAAAGGATAACACGCTTCATATTTTACCCCATTGGAATTGGGCAGGCAGGGAAGGGCAAATCACACCGGTTTTTGTCTATACAAATTTCGACAGCGCCGAGCTTTTTATTAATGGAAAAAGTATGGGTGTTCAAAGGAAGAATAACTCTAGTCCTCGAAGCAGATACCGGCTAATGTGGATGGATGTGAAATACGAACCCGGAACAGTTAAAGTAGTAGCTTTCGATAAAAATGGTAAGCCAGCGGCAGAGAAAACAACTTATACAGCTGGAAAACCTTACAAACTGGTTCTGGAAGCAGATCGTTCCGAGATCAATGCAGACGGAAAAGATATCTCCTTTGTTACGGTATCGGTGGTAGATGAGAGAGGTGTTCTTTGTCCTGAAGCAGGCAACCAGTTAAACTTCAAGGTAAACGGAAATGGAGTATATAGAGCTGCCTGCAACGGCGACGCAACCTCGCTGGAACAGTTTCATCTTCCAACGATGAAATTATTTAGTGGAAAGCTGGTGGTGTTAGTTCAATCGACCACTAGTCCGGGAGATATTAAGTTATCAGTAGATGGGAAGGGTTTGCAGGGAGCAGACCTCTTACTGAAAGCTAAATAACAAAAACGGCGATGATTAACATCGCCGTTTTAATTAAAATATTTAAGACAAAACCCGGATTATCATCCTATAATCTAAACCGTAACTCTATGGCTCGTCCAATCGCCTGAATGAGGTCAGAATTAATACCGGATGTTGCTGAATTAGAGATCCAACCTTTAGTATCTTTTATTAGTTCAATAGTTTCTCCATTTATTAAAATAGGAATTTTGGTTGTAGCTTTTGTGATTGGCTCTGTATTGGCAACCTTAAAGTTGTAATCAACGTCATTAAATGTAATTCGTAATGGCATTCCCATAGGCCGTAAAGTTAGCTTTTAATTTTTGGCGGCTAAAGAATTGTTGAAAACATACTTAATAGATCTACCTTAAGAGCAATTCTTAAAGACTCTATTTTAACTTTTCCATTGTAAAAACGTTGGCCCTTTCGTAACAACCGCTATGTTTTCTTGTCTAAGGAACGCTTTGCCGGACTTTTCTATCCAGTCATAAAGCGCTCGATCTTCTTTATATGTCATTGCTAAACTTTACTCTTGATGAATTACTTGTTGACCAAGCCTTTATCCGCTGGGTTATGAATCCTCAGGAAAGGGAAGGCGGGCAATGGCTGGAATGGTCATTGCTCCATCCGGAAAACGCCAAAACCCTTGCTGAAGCTATTATTTTAATTCAAACTCTTTGTACTGATAAGGATCAGCCAGCGCAGCAAGAGTTAGATGATCTCTGGAAGCGGATTGAGGATACTAACGAAGAGTGGGATAAGAAAGCCTCCTAGATCAATGATAAAATCCCGTCTCTATAAAAGTTATTATTTCTCCTTTTGTACTATTTCTCCTTCTGCCGGTACAGGTATTTCAAGAGAACATAGCCTGTCAGACCTGCAATAACAGATGTAATGAGAATTACGAATTTTGCCTGGATTTGTAAGAGGGGATCTTTATACGATAGCATGGCAATAAAGATCGACATGGTAAAACCAATTCCTGCAAGTACCCCTAAAGACAGTACGTGTACCCATTTCGTTCCATCCGGAAGTGAACTTAAGCGCACTGCAACTGCTACCCAGGCCATAATGAAAATCCCTATCGGTTTACCAACTATTAAACCCAGGAAAATCCCCAGACCCATATTACTGGTTGCTCCTTCTATCATTCCAGGCTCAAAGTGGATATTGGTATTGGCCAGCGCAAAAATTGGCATGATCAGAAAGTTAACCGGCTTGGTAAGCAGATGTTCGAGCTTTTCAAGCGGCGATTCAGAACTATCTGGCGTGGTGGGAATGGTAAGAGCTGTTAACACCCCGGCAAAGGTGGCGTGAATACCAGAGTTATGAATAAAGTACCATAGGAACAATCCTGGTATCAAATAAAAAGCATAATTCATTATCTGAAAACGATTCATCGCTACCAATAAAAGCAGCACGACGCCAGCATATGCCATATAATCCCACTGGATCTTTGATGAATAAAATATGGCTATAACCAAAATAGCTCCAAGGTCATCAACAATTGCTAATGCTGTCAGGAATATCTTGAGGGAGGCTGGAACGCGATTGCCAAGTAATGAAAGAATAGCGATGGCAAAAGCAATATCGGTTGCCATAGGTATCCCCCAACCGTTTGCAGTAGGAGTATTATTATTAAACAAGCCAAACAATAAGGCAGGCACAAGCATGCCGCCAATAGCTGCAAAAACAGGTAATGCAGCTTGCTTAGCTGAAGATAATTCTCCTTCAACAAGCTCTCTTTTTATCTCCAATCCCACCAGTAAAAAGAAAATTGCCATTAGGCCGTCATTGATCCAAAGCATTAGGGGATATTCCAGATGCAAACCTCCTGCATGAGTCCCAATTTTAGTTTCAAGGAACATGGCGAAAGGTCCCTCCAGCGGGGAATTTGCAATAATAAGGCTGATGATCACGCAGATAAGAAGAATGATCCCACCTGCTGATTTTGAAGCAAAAAAATCTTTAAAGGAATTGAGATTAATGGTTGACATAGAGAAGAGTTAATTATCGCTGAACTGGCTCTTCCCCTTTTGAGTTGAGACCTTTTTTATTCGACATCAATGAATAGAGTAAAACAAACAGATAGACTAATAGAGCAAATCCACCTACTGTGCCTACTATTAACAGTAGTATTACCAGAATGCTTTGAATTAAGTCGCTAAAGAAACCCATGAGAAACTATAATTTAAATTGGTATCGGACGTCGAAAAAAGGTAATAAGTTTTATCTGGATAATCAGTTGTCAAAGCTTGTCCAGGTTACCCTATTCCTGAACAGTTCGAACTGCGGAAAGAAATCAAAGGAACTTTCCACTTTATAAGAAGGCTCTAAAATGATCTTCCATTGCAAGCTTTCAGATAGCTCAACCCGGCTGAGGTAAAATACCTTTTCAAGATCTTCGAAACTTATATCTTTTCCACTTTTCAAGAAAAACTGTTTTAGCCGAAATAGCAAAACACTCTTCAACCCGTCGTAATGCTTTCCGAAATCACCTACTTCATCTAATTGTTCAGTTGTCGGTCCGTTAATTGCCGTATTATATATCCTGAGTTCTACTTCATAATTGACAGCGATATTATGAACATGCCCTGACCAATACGATCGCTCTCCCTCTTTGTTGAAAAAGAGCACTCCGATACCCGGAACAACCACACTTTCACTGTACCTGATTTTCGGTGAAGGTGTAATTAAAGCCTTAATCCTATTCCAAAAATTTAAATTCATCATGTCAGCTAGCCTTTAACTTCTTGGCAACTTGAATTAATAAGCTTCCTGCTTTTGGAAGTAACCCGAGATACCCTAATCCGCTGCTTAAAACAAAAACAACGATACCGATCTTCCAATTTACCAGCAGAATTATTACCAGTAGAATTATTTCAGTCCAGTATAAATATTCCATCCATCCCGGTAAAAGTGCCGAGTTGGATGGTAATTTCCCTTTCCTGACCATTTTAATCTGCTTCTTATCAAAAGAAACGATAGCAGAAATGATTAGGTAAGCAGAAAGTGCTGTAATAAAAGCAGTTACGCTTGTTGTGTTGTTGAAAATTAACATTTGAGCTGTGTATATTGAATACACAACAGTCAAAGATGCATAACAACCCTTAAAAAAACCTTAAAACTTAATGCCAGCTAATTCGAAAATCCGATGGATTTTTAAGCTGTTTTTAAGCTCTTGCTGGTAAATTTGAGGCAGGTCAAGTATTTCGATGCTGGTACCGGATCCATAAGTTTGAAAGCCCTGGTAACAGGGCTTTATTTTTGCTGTCTCAAACTATCATACATTCCTGGTTCGATGAAAAATATTCTTATTCTTGAGGATGATCTGAAAATGGCCTCAGAGCTGAAGTTGTTTCTTAACAATAACGGGTTCGACACCAAGGTGCTGAATGATGGAGGTGAGCTTCTCAGCATGGACCTAAAGGATTTCTCGCTATATCTTCTTGACATTAATGTACCTACGGTAAACGGAATAGAAGTCTGCAAAAAGATCAGGGAGACAAACAGTTTAAGTCCCATCCTAATGCTCACAGCCTACAGTGCAGTACACCATAAAGTACAGGCACTAAACTTTGGAGCCGATGACTACCTCGTAAAGCCATTTCATCTTGATGAACTTTTGGCAAGGGTTAAAGCCTTGTTACGAAGATCTTCTAGAGCAGTAAGAGAGGAAGAAGATATTATTTACAAAGTGGACGATCTTGCTGTTAATGTAACCGAAATGAAAGTTCAGAGAGGTTCTAAGGTAATTGAGTTAACTCCAAAGGAGTATAAGCTCCTTGAGCTATTGGCTAAAGCCAGGGGGAGAACAGTATCAAAGCAGGTTATATCTGAAGAGGTTTGGGATATTAATTTCGAAACAGGTACCAATACCATTGAGGTTTACATCAACTTTCTTCGTACAAAAATTGATAAAGGTTTTGAAACTAAACTTATCCATACACGGCCGGGTTATGGATATTACCTGAAAAAAATTTAGAATGACCCTCAAACTCCGCTTTTCATTGCTTTTTAGCCTGCTTTTTTCCATACTTCTGGCAACGGTCATGTTTACGATCTACTATCTGTTTTCGAATTTCAGACAGGAAGAATTCAGGGATAGATTGGCTGAAAAGGCGGAAACGACTGTGAAGCTACTCATTGAGGTAAAAGAGGTGGATTATCAATTAATGAAGATCATTGACCGGAACAGTATTAACAGACTTTATAATGAAAAAATACTGGTCTTCAACCACCATCAGGAGTTGATCTACAGCAGTATCGACGATGCAGTGATTAATTGGACAAAGGAGGATCTGAGAAGTATAAAAGAGAAGAATACGCTCTTCAAACGGTCAAAGGAAAACGATGTTCTGGGTATTCATTTCCCCCTTCAGGATAAAGATTATTATGTACTTGTCTCGGCGGAAGACAAGTATGGTAATAATAAGCTTTTATATCTTAGGTATTTGCTGATCGTTGCATCCATTGTAAGCGTAACATCTGTTTGGTTACTATCCTTCTACCTAAGTAAGAGAAGTCTTGCACCACTGGACCGTTTCAGGAAAGATATTCAGGAAATCACAGATAAAAACCTTAACAAAAGACTAACCGAACCTGTAGAGGACAGTGAAATAAAAGCTCTGTCATACTCTTTTAACCAGATGATGGACAGGATTAACTCAGCCTATCAAAGCCAGAAAGCCTTTACAGGAAATGCTTCTCACGAGCTGCGCACCCCTATCGCGAAGATCCTGGCCCAGTTAGAGAACCTGGCAAAAAGAAAGGAAACCCCGGACACGATTAAAAACACGCTTTCAAGTGTAATTGAGGATGCCAGTCAGCTTTCCGAAATTGTTACGTCTTTATTATTACTCTCGGAAATAAATGAGAGTGGACGGCCTACTTTTGAAAAAGTGAGACTAGATGAAGTTCTCTTTGCCTCTTCTGCACAGGTTGCAAAACTTCACCCTGATTTCAGGTTTCAGTTTGATATTTTATCGGGTGTATCCCCGGATCTAGACCTTGAAGTAGAGGCAGATGATATACTGCTCCAAATTGCCTTTTCTAATTTATTCAGAAACGCCTTTACCTATTCTTCCAATAAGATTGTCAAGTGCTCTGTAGATCATAAAGGTGATCAGCTTGAGGTGATCATAACGAATACTGGCCCTATACCGAAGATAGAGGATACATCAGATCTCTTTAATACCTTCACCAGAGGTAGTAATTCTTTCGAGAAATCGGGGAGTGGGATCGGCTTGAGCATTGTGAAACGAATTTTGGAATACCACTCGGCGACGATCGCGTATAAAACTCCCTCTGCTGATCAGAACATGCTAATTGTAGGTATCCCTCAATAGAATTTAAGCTATTTGCTTAGCTTGCTAAATAAAAGGCTTGATTGTTCGAACGGAACTGTTCGATCTTTATCTCCCTGGACTATAAATACTGAAGGGGACGTTTACTGATGTAGAAGTTATAAGCCATTTATTTACAGGTAAGAAATTACTCTTGATGCTAAGATTGGATGTTATAGAATGGTATCAGGATAAACAGGACTATTATTTGAACTGTCTTATCACACAAGGCATTACAATTATGTAAAATATTCTTTACCTATAAAATTGATAGACTATGTGAAAGGTGTTTATATTTGCCGGCGGAATAGGAGTTTTTCCGCTCTAATACTCTACTAATTCCATAGAGTCTAGTAGGTATATCAGATGATGAATACAAACAACTTAGCTAACATAATGGATCACTTAAAGAGGCCAGTCAGAGGGCTGCCTGTTTTTATTATTTTCTTCAGCATGGCGTTGATGCTGATTTCTTCTGCCAATACCTGGGCTCAGGTATCTAATACAGTTTTATCGGGAAAAATTATTGATGCAAAAACAAAGGAAGCGTTACCCGGAGTAAGCGTTCATATCAAGGGTACAACGCACGCTGTTACAACCGATATCAACGGAGTATTCCGTTTCGTGACCGGCCAAAAGCTTCCTTATACTCTGGAACTAAGTTTTATCGGGTATGAAAAAAAGGAGACTGAAGTAAATACAGCTAACGCAGTGATAGAACTAAGCGAACAGCCAAGTCAGTTAAACGAAGTTGTGGTAGTGGGATACGGATCTCAAAAGAAGGTTAATCTTACAGGTTCGGTAGCAACGCTTGATTCGAAAGTTCTTGCCAATCGTCCAATTACCAATTCTACCCAGGCTCTGCAAAATCTTCCCGGAGTTTTTACAAATCAAACTAAAGGAAGACCAGGTGCAGATGGTGCCACAATACGGGTGAGAGGGGTAGGAACCCTAAACGATAGCAATCCCTTAGTGTTGGTAGACGGTATAGAATTTCCTCTTGGGGATGTAAATCCGAATGATATTGAATCTATTACCGTATTAAAAGATGCAGCTTCTTCGGCCATTTATGGAAACCGAGCTGCAAATGGAGTTATCCTGGTTAAAACTAAAACAGGTAAGAAAGGCGGCTTTCGTCTGGATTATAACTTCTACACCGGAAGTCAGAAGGCAACACAGTTCCCTGATGCAGTAACTAATTCCGTAGAATATATGGAAGGAAAGAACAGGGCTTTAGCTAACGAGGGAAAGCCTGCAGAAAGTTCTCAAGCCTTAATAGACGAATACAAGGCCGGTACTGATCCTTTTATTTACCCCAATACCAATTGGTTTGATGTAATGTTCCGCTCCGCAGCCATTCAGGAGCATAACCTTCGCTTATCAGGCGGCAGTGAAAAAACTTCTTTTTCAGTTTCCTTAGGCTACCTCGATCAGGATGGTATTATGATCCAGACGAATGGAAGGCGTTACTCCCTGAACACCAACATCACTTCCGATATTAATAAGAGACTTAAGATCGGAGCTAACCTGATCGGCAATTTCTGGTCAAACCGCGAAAGTGCTTATACTGCCGATGATGCGAATGGCGAAGGTGGATTAATGGGCCTGATCTATCGCGGCTTACCAATGCAAACTGCCTATGCTCAGAACGGAACCTATGCAGATCAATGGATCCGTGTTCCTGGTCATAACTTTTTTCGGAACCCGGTGGCCCTGTCAAATGAGGGATACCGTAAAGACAATCAGTTCCGCACTTTAGCTAACCTCTTTGCAGAAGTGCAGCTTCCATGGAACATCCGTTACAGAACAACTGTTGGTGCCAATCTCAGGTACGAAATTGAGAAATACAATTACCCGCAGATCAATCTAACGAATACCAAAACAGGAGTGATAAGTCCGATCGGAAATACACCTTTACGCGGTATCAGACAGATAAGTACAAACGACATTAATCTAACTAACTTCCATACGTTAAACTGGGATCGCAAATTTGCACAGCACTCTATTGGTGCATTGGCTGGTTTTAGTGTGGAAACCTTCAACCAGGGTAAGTTCTCGGCATATAACCAGGGGTATCTTGGAAATGAACTCGAAGAGCTTGATGCAGGTAGCACTGCTCAGCAAGTGACTGGAACTACCGAGCCGGTTAAATTACTGTCTTACTTCGGACGCTTAAACTATAATTTCTCCGAGAAGTACTTATTTGAGACCAATTTCAGATACGATGGATCCTCGCGATTTGGAAAAGGAAATCGCTGGGGCTTTTTCCCATCCTTCTCAGCAGGATGGAGGATCAGTCAGGAAGAATTCCTGAAAGATGTTGCCTTCATCAGCAATCTTAAGCTAAGAGCATCCTATGGTAAGCTCGGAAATCAAAGGATTGGATTATTCCGTTACATCCCGACATTTGGATTAGGTCAGAATTATAATTTTAATGGAACCACCGTTGGGGGAGCAGCAATAACACAGCTGAATGATGCTACAATTTCCTGGGAAACCACTAAAATGAGTGATATCGGATTGGAAGGATCCTTTTTCAAGAACGCATTTACGTTTGAGATAGACTGGTTCAATAAGATCACTGACGATATTTTACGCCAAACTACTATACCAGCACAAGTTGGAAATTTAACCGGGCCCCTTCAAAATATAGGTAAAGTATCTAACAAAGGAATCGAAGTTACCTTGGGTTATAAGAACAAAATAGATCAGTTCCGCTATGGTATAGATGCCAATGTTACTTATTTAACCAACAGGGTAGTGAGCATCAGAGGACAAAGATATTTTAGTGGAAATACAGTAATTGAAGAAGGATCTCCTATTGATTCGTTTTACGGACTGGAAGCATTGGGTATTTTCCAATCATCAGAAGAGGTGGCGGCTTCTCCGTTTCAAAATGCAGGAACCAAACCCGGCGATCTCAAATACCGCGATATTGATGGAAATAATGTGATTGACAATAATGACCGTGTTGCCATCGGCAATAGTATCCCGAAATATACTTACGGTTTCTCTTTAAATGCAGGCTTTAAGGGCTTCGACTTTAGCGCTATTTTTCAGGGACTGGAAGACGTTGATACCTATCTTACAGGCAACCTTGCCCAGCCTTACAAGAATGGGGCAGGTGTAACACGTGAGTGGTTAACGGATTCCTGGACTCCCGAAAATCCAAATGCACGCCTGCCAAGATTAACAACATCTAACGGTTATCCTCAAAACTTTTTAACCTCTAGTTTCTGGGTTCGTGATGCTTCCTACCTCCGCCTGAAGAATGTGCAGCTAAGCTATACAGTGCCAAAGCGAATTTCTTCCAAAGCGGGTATGAGTACACTGAGGATCTATGTCAATGCTCAGAACTATCTCACATTTTCCAATTTCAAGTTCAGCGACCCTGAAAGATTGCTTACACGCGGAGATATAATTGAATATCCCAACGCAAAAACGATTACTGCAGGTGTAAATGTCTCTTTCTAAACTCAAACAGAAATTAAAATGAAAAAATACATATACATAGCCCTTGCTTTTTTTGCTTTAACAGGATGTAAGGAATCCTTCCTGGATGTTACTCCTACGGACCGATTTACTCAGGATAACTTTTGGAATACACAAGAGAAAGCCGAGGCAGCGCTAAATGCTACTTACGCTACGCTTTTAAATGCAAACTCGTTCTATTCGGCACGTAATTTCATATATCTTGACGCTTTAACGCCCAATACCTATCAATACAATGCCGATGAAAATTTAATCTCCCGTGGTTTGCATAATGCCAATACAGGCACATTCAATACTACCTGGAATATTTGTTATCAGGGTATAGGTCGTGCTAATAATTTGCTTGCTAATATTGATAATGTAAGCATGGATGATGCCGTGAAAAAGAGATATAAGGCAGAAGCAAAGTTCCTTCGTGCTTTATTTTATTTTCCACTCTGGAACCTTTATGGAGGTGCTCCGATCATTACTGATGCTCCGCCCAAAAGTTTTGATGACCCTGCCTATGTTACACAGTCTACAGCACCGCGTAATACTGCTAATGAAGTATTAGCGCAGATTCTGAAAGACCTTGATGATGCAATCGCTAACGATGTATTACCTCTAACTACAACGGGTGCGGCAAAAGGACGCGCAACCAGGGGAGCAGCACAGGCTTTCAAAGCCCGGGTACTCTTATATGCAGGAAGGTGGGAAGAAGCGGCAGCAGCTGCAAAGCAAGTAATAGATTCAAAAGCCTATACCTTATTCTCTAGTTACCGGGGGCTTTTCTATCTCGAAAATGAGGGAAATTCAGAAGTGATCTTCGATGTTCAATACAAGCTTCCTGAATTTGCACATTCGCTGGATGTAATGCTTGATCAGCAGTTAGGCAATGCTCCCTTACCTACTTTAGTGAATGATTACTACGCAACAGATGGCAAGCCCATCTCAACATCGGCGGTATATAACGCTGCGGCGCCTTACGCAAACCGCGATCCTCGTCTGCAGGCAACAGTGATCATTCCCGGAACAACTTTTAAGGGTGCAAAAGTTGCAGAGAACCAATATCCAAGTACCGGATATGGCTTAAAGAAATACACAATATTTAAAGATGATGAGAAGCCTGCAAATGTGCCAACGGCTAATAATTCAGAGCTTAATCTAATTGTGATCCGTTATGCCGACGTATTATTAATGTATGCAGAAGCAATGAATGAAGCTTTTGGTCCTGAATCAGGAGCAGATAAAGGCCTGACAGTTTCTGCAGCAGTAAATCTGGTTCGCAAACGGGTAAATATGCCTGATCTCCCTCTCGGATTGACAAAAGAACAAATGCGTGCAGAAATTCGTCACGAACGCAGAATAGAACTTGCGGGAGAGGGCTTGTACTATTTTGATATACGCCGCTGGAAGATAGCCGAGCAGGTACTTAATACTGATGTCTTTAATATTAAAGGCGCAAGGATAGACGGCCGCGCATTTAATCCAAACAGGGATTACTTGTGGCCAATCCCTTCCATCGCAATTCAAAATAATCCAGCTTTAGAACCAAATCCAAACTATGGTAAATAATATGAGAAAAATATCCAAACTCGCAGCGGCCCTTACTCTATTAGGGAGCTTTATATACAATCAATCACTAGCGCAGACCTCAGCAAAGAAACCGAATATCATCTTTATTCTTGCTGATGATCTAGGGTATGGTAACCTGACAAGCTTCAACAAGGGCTCGAAAATACCGACGCCCAATATTGATCGCATTGCTACTGAGGGAACAAAGTTTACCAGGTTTTATTCAGGCAATACAGTTTGTGCTCCCTCCAGGTGCGCTCTAATGACAGGTTATCATATGGGACATGCCTTTATACGAGGTAACGGCAAAGGTAAAGATGGTAAAGGTGCTTTAAGACCTCAAGACACCACGATAGCCCAACGTTTACAAGGCAACGGGTATGTAACGGGTATGTTTGGAAAGTGGGGACTAGGTGATGCGGATTCTCAGGGAGCTCCCCACCTAAAAGGCTATAATGAGTTTTTCGGCTACCTGGACCAATCACATGCACACGACTATTACACATCCCATCTATTCGAAATTCGCAACAACAAAACGGAAAGGGTGAATATCGACAGCTCCCAATATACTCAGGATCTTATAGCCGATAAGGCCTTAGGCTTTATTAAGGATCATAAGGACCAGCCCTTCTTTTTGTATCTGCCATTTACGCTTCCGCATGCGGAATTAGTGGTACCACAGGAGCTTCTCAAGAAGTTCCAAAATCCTGATGGTACCAGCAAATTGGGGCCTGAAAAGCCATTCAAGAAGCATAATAACTATGATGATCAGGCACAGCCTCATGCCGCTTTTGCAGCTATGGTTTCCAAATTAGATGCTGATGTGGGCCGCATACTCGATCAGGTGAAGCAATTGGGACTGGACGACAATACCTACATTTTTTTTACAAGCGATAATGGCCCTCACAAAGAAGGCGGAGCTGACCCCGTATTTTTTGACAGTAACGGGCCTTTAAAAGGAGTGAAGCGTGATCTTTATGAAGGAGGGATAAGGGTTCCTCTATTAGTGAAAGCTCCGGGAAAAGTTCCCGCCGGTAAGGTAAATGATGTAGCCTGGGCCTTCTGGGATATCTTACCAACAGTTGGGCAATTAACCAATACCCCGGTTCCTGCCGGAATTGATGGCCTTTCATTCACACAGGCACTGGCAGGGCAAGCCCAAACGAAGCAACACGATTACCTTTACTGGCAGTTCAGGGAAGGCGAGCTAAAAGAAGCGGTAACCCAGGGCGACTGGAAATTGATCCGTTTTAAAGACAGTGGCAAGAAAGAAATACTTGAGCTATATAATCTGAAAGAAGATATCGGCGAGAACAATAACCTGGCCTCCAAGTATCCCGCAAAAGTAAAAGCACTCCGGGCCCTGCAATTAAAAGCTAAAACACAACCTGAGAATAAAAATTTCGACTGGTCAGACGTCGAAAAATAGTAAAAAATAGCATTAAAGAGCTTAAAGCACCCATCTTACCTATAGGTGTTTTAAGCTCTTTATTAATTATCTGCAAGGAAAAAACTTATTGCAGGAAACAGTGCAGATGTTCCAACGGTTGAATTTTACAATAGCTTCAAACCCGGAGATTTAAGAAAAGACAGAACGTTTTTTACACAATATAATGCAGGGGGAGGCTTGGTAACGTTTCGTCCTCATTGGTATAAGTTCTTCGATGCTTCTGCTATCTCTAATTTGAGGCAGGCAAGCTTGAATTACCTGGTTATCCGCTACTCAGACATGTTGCTTACTTATGCTGAAGCGTTAAATGAAATCAACCAGGGACTAACGGCTGAATCGTATTTGGCTGTTAATCAGGTTCGTCGCCGGGCATATGGTTTATCTCTTGGACAGCCTTCTGCAACAGTTGATCTCTCAGGCCTGAATATTCAAACTTTCAGGGATGCAATTCTTGATGAGCGCCGCTGGGAATTTGGTTTTGAAGACCAAAGATGGTTCGACCTGGTACGAACCGGAAAACTTGTCGAAGTTCTTCGCGCAAAAGGCAATACTAAAATCCAGAATTATCATGTATTGTATCCTATCCCGCAGAGGGAGCGGGACGTTAATAAGAACCTTACACAAAATGACGGTTATCCAAAATAAGATTTAAAAAATGAGAAGACTGAATTACCTTTTTAAAGGATTGTGCCTGTTATCAGCCGGCCTATCCTCTTTAAGCACAACTTCTGCCCAGGAAAAGACGGCTGCGAACAAGCGCCCTAATATCATATTTATCCTTTCTGATGACCATGCTTACCAATCAATTGGAGCTTATGGAAATAAGCTGGCTCGCACACCTAATATAGATCGACTGGCTAAGGAAGGCGCATTATTCAATAATGCCCTGGTAACAAATTCTATATGCGGACCAAGCAGGGCTACTTTGCTTACAGGGAAATACAGTCATAAAAACGGCTATAAATTGAATGAACAGAAATTTAATGTTGACCAGCAACTGTTTCCTTCATTGTTGCAGAATAGCGGTTATCAGACAGCATGGATAGGTAAATGGCATTTGGGGAATTTGCCGAAAGGCTTCGATTACTGGAACGTTCTTCCCGGTCAGGGAAATTATTATAATCCCGATTTTATCAGCTCAACTCAAGACACCGTCCGGATCGAAGGATACGTAAGTAATGTGATCACAGACCTGGCTACCAAGTGGATTGGCGATAGAGATAAGGATAAGCCTTTCTTCCTGGTAGTAGGTGAGAAAGCAACCCATCGTTCATGGGAACCGGATATTCAGGACCTAGGTGCTTACGACAATATTACCTTCCCGCTTCCTGCAACCTTCTATGATAATTATAATACCCGGCTTGCTGCTGCAGATCAGGACATGACAATCGATAAAACAATGCGATTACGGGAAGATCTAAAAATCCATGCCGGAGTTCTACCAACAGAAGCGGAGATAGCTAAACGTAAGGAAGAGCTGCTTGCTCAACTTGGCAGCAAAAAACCTACGCCACAGCAGGAAAGAATGCTGAACGGTTATTTGCGTGGAGGCCTTTATTCGCGACTGAATGAGGAGCAGAAAAAAGCCGTTTACGATTATTATGAAGGTAAAGTAAGTAAGGAGTTCGATGAGAAGAAGCTGAGCGGAAAGGCGCTTACAGAATGGAAGTTCCAGCGGTACATGAAAGATTATTTCTCAGTGGCCAATTCGCTTGATCGCAGTATCGGTAAAATTCTCGACTTTGTTGAACAGAACGGCCTTTCTGATAACACGGTTATTATTTATGCATCTGATAACGGCTTTTATATGGGCGAGCACGGCTGGTTCGACAAGCGTTTTATCTATGAAGAATCTCTTAAAATTCCTATGGTTGTAAAGTACCCGGGTGTAGTAAAGCCTGGAAGTAAGATCAATTCCCTTGTTTTGAATAATGACTGGGCGCCTACTGTTCTGGATATTGCAGGGGTTAAAGCTCCTGGTGATGTTCAGGGAAGTTCTATCCTTCCATTGCTAAAAACCGCCACATCAAGCCAGGCAAAACCTAATTGGAGAAAGGATGCTTATTACCACTATTACGAGTTCCCTCAGCCACATAACGTTTATCCTCACTTTGGCATAAAAACCGAGCAATACACGCTTGTGCATTTTTATGGAGAGATAAATAGCTGGGAACTTTTTGATCTAAAGAAAGATCCATCCCAATTAAAAAACCTCTATGGAACCAAAGAATATAGTGCAAGAACAAAAGACCTTAAACAAAGGCTTAAGGATCTGATCATTAAATATGACGACAAGGAAGCCTTGAGTCTCTTTAACAAATAAAAAACTTATTTTTTTAATCGATAGCCAGGCTGTACGTGAAGATCGTATAGCCTGTTTTATTATCAGTCAAACATAAAAAGAAAGGGAGTTTATCTAGTTCTGATCATCTGCCTAATCCTGGCACCTCTGTATTCCTCTATCTTTAGACCAGGCTATTTGTATTTCTAGCGCACTACCATTATTTTTAGCATGTAAATTATCACAATGATTAAACACACCACGAAGCTCACATCCAGAAGTATAGAACAAGGCGGAATGCCTTCTGATTATAAAAAGGCTATAGCAGAATACATTTGGAATGGGTTTGATGCTGGCGCTACCCGGATTAATATTGATTTTTCAGGAAATTCTGTTGGCTATTTGAGCCATTTTAGTATTTCTGATAACGGTAGTGGTATTGATATCGAAACAATAGATTCGACTTTCGGGAACTTCCTGGATTCTATGAAGGTTGATTCCTATTTGAGTGATAGTTTTATCAAGGGAAAGAAAGGGAAGGGGCGTTTTGCTTTCAGTATTTTCGCAAACAAGTGTGTTTGGAATACCACTTTCCGCACTCCTGAAGCAGGGCTCCTGGAGTATAGTATTAGTATTAATAAAGGAGACCAGCAAAACTTTACGATCGAGGATAGAAGGATTTCTGCTAATACCACTACAGGAACGAAGGTGCAGTTCTTACATTTCTTTGATCTGACGTCGGATCTGCTCGAAAAGAAAGAGTTTGTAGAATATCTTGCAAGTGAATTTGGCTGGTTTTTATATCTGAATCGGGAAAAAGAATATGCCATCTACATCAACGGAACGTCCTTAGACTATAGTCCGATAATAAGCGAGCAGCAGTCATTCTCGCACGTTATTGATGAATACACCTTTACCATCAGCTATATCCGCTGGGCCAGATTGATCGGTGACAAATTCTATTTCTACTTCCTGAACTCGGGTAAGCAAGAAATTTCCAGGAAACATACTTCATTCAATAATAATACGGTGGAATTCTTCCATTCCGTTTATATCGAATCAAGCTATTTTGATAATTTCAGAGAAACGCAGACAGACGCCCCTGTTATGGCATTTGCGGAAAAAAACCAGGCTGACTTAGTATTTAGACACCTATTGAAGTTTCTAAATACCTATGTATTTCAGAAGGAGAAGCAATTTGTAAAGGATACACAGGCAGTTCGATTAATATCTAATTACCATACAGCAGGTATTTTTCCAAAGTTCCAGGATAAGCAGAATGATCTTTCGCGAAAGGAGGATCTCGAACTGGTTGTTAAAGAGCTTTACTGCGTGCAACCCAAAATCTTTCAGGGCTTGAAGAAGGAGCAAAGCAAGACATTAGTAGGATTTTTAAATTTATTATTGGCTAGCGAACAGAGGGAACAGGTGTTAGAAGTCCTTGAAGGGGTTGTAAAATTAACCGATGAAGAAAGGTCAGAACTTACAGAAGTTTTGAAGAAGACGAAGCTTCTAAAATAGCTAGAACTCTCCATTAATTTTTCAGCTCTCTTAATAAAAGGGAGTTAGCACAGGCCACCCCCTTTTATTGCCAGTTTATAGCTTAGTTCGCAGCTGTATTTCCAGATATTGATTCGATCATTGCTGATAATTCATCAACGGCAGCTTCATTGCTTCCATCAAAACCTGTCAACTTGTACCTGATATTCCCAGCTCCATCAATGACGAATTTTGCCGGTATACCATTAACCTTGTAGGAGCTAACAACTTTGTTCGCTTTAGTTTGAGGATCTTTAAGGTCCATCAAAACATCGAAGGTGTATTTGTTGCCAAGTACATAATCTTTAGCATCTTTTGTCGCATCTCCGCCTCGTTCCCAGGTGTGGATGAAGAGGAATTTAACATTTGGATCGTTCTTGTATTTGTTAACCGCCATTTGCATAGCTGGGAAAGATGCTTTACAAGGGCCGCACCAGGTGGCCCAAAAGTCCAGGATCACTACTTTACCTTTCAACTCCTCCAAAGAAACAGATTTTCCATTAATGTCCGTCAGGTTAAATCCGGGAGCTTTTTCGCTCACTTTCTCTTTAGCCAACCTCTTATTCAAATCCTCCAGATAGCTTTTTCTTAACGCCGAGGCATAGTCCGAGAATCCGGCATCGCTACCTTTAACTTTAATATAAAGTGCTTTGAAAAGATCTCCCATCTCGGGGCTTGCCTTGCCTGCCTTTACAACTTGTTCCATTGCTGCATAAGCCTCTTCATTCCTATTCAGGTTAGACAAAATAGTAGCATAACGGTAGTTTAAACCAGGATTTAGACCCTGAGCACTTTTGTACGCCTTTTCGGTATAGATCAATGCTTCGCTGTAATTTTTCTGTTCAAACAGCATGTTGGCGTAGGTGCTGGTGAGTCCCGGGTATCCGGAAGCTGCAAAGCGGGCCGCATTGCTGTTGCCTTTCTTATCATTTGTATAGGACTCAGCATTTTCCATAGCCAGCTTTGCGTATTTCGTCGCCCTCGCCAAGTCGCCTGCCTTATAAAATGCCTGTGTCAAGCCACTATAGGCATTGCCCTTCCAAAAATCCGCATAAAGCTGATTAATCATTTTTGTCGCCTTTTCGGGATTTTTCTCTGTGGCGTAAGCTTGAGCAATGTGAGCGATTACATAATCGTACTCTATCCCATCGTCTATCCCTCCAGTCGCAAACTTCTGTGGTGGAAATTTTTTCAGGGCCTGAATAAAGGCTTTTTCCATTTCTGCCGCTGTTTTCAGTGTGCTGATTTTTTGAAGTTCAATACTCCTTGCCCTTATACCGAGGGGGAATTTCTTAGTTTGCTCCGCCACTATAGAATCGCTCGTTTTGATGTTATTTAAGCGATAATAGTAATTAGCAGCCAGGATCATTTCCCGCTCATTTTTGCTTGCAGCAAGAGTGGCAAGCCTGGTATTCAATTCAGACTTTGACGATGCTTCTTTTGAATTAAGTAGGTTTTCGAGCTCTGTCCTCAAGCTGTCGGTACTGCTGTTTTTCTGTGCCAATGCTGTACTGGCTACAAAAAGGGCAGCTGCAATAGCTGCTCCCTTAAAGATCTTTGTTTTCATTGTATTTGGTATTGTTTAATTATATCCTTTATTCTGTTCATATCCAGCTTGTAGAGACTGGGAAGCCGGGATCGGGTAAAGCTGATAATCTGTTTTGTAGCCGGGTTTCAATGGAGTTAGTACTGCATCCGCCAGGCCGAGGCGTTTCAGGTCAAACCACCTGTGTGCAAATTCACCAAAAAGTTCTGCCTTACGTTCCTGCACTATGGCATCCATTAATGCAGTTTTATTAAAGGTTTGCCCTGCAAATTTATTTCCTAAGCCGGCCCTTGCTCTAAGTACCGTAAGGTCTTCATTTGCGCCGGTCAAGTTATTTTGTTGCGCTCGTGCTTCTGCACGGATCAGGTATTGTTCTGCTAAACGAAACATCACATTGAACTCGTTCCCGGTAGTAGTAGCACTGGCGGTAGCGAGTTTGTATTTATTAATACGGTAAGTGGTTTCAGTACCCGTTACTACCTCATCTATCCAATTAGTCCTGCGGGTATCACCTGCCTCGAAAGTTGTATTCACAAACTGATTTCTTAAAGCGTAAACAGGTTTATTAGGTGCAGTGGAACGGTAATTTGCAGCAATGGTAGAATTGCCGAATTGAGTCGCTTGTTGAAGGATGATCTCGGTACTTGTATTTACAAAATTTGTTACTGGTGAAGGGAGCGAGTAAACTGAAGTTTGACTAATTATAGAACTTGCTTCTTTTTCCGCGTTTACGTAATCCTTATTGTAAAGGTAAACCCTAGCAAGGAATGCAGAAACGGCAGACTTATTTACCCGGGCTCTTAATGTTGTTGGATAAGCATCACCTACAAGATCTTTTGCTGTTGTAAGATCTTTCAGAATCTGTGCGTAAACTTCCGCTACTGTTGATTTGGGGATGCCTACATTATCCAGGGGATTTGAGTTTAAAGGGATCGGTACTCCGCCAAACAGATTAGTAAGATAGAAAAGTTCGTATGCTCGCCAGAAATAACATTCGCCCAGTAACTGGTTTTTCAATGTAGGATTTACTGAATTAGGTCCATTCAACCCTGCGATTGCCTGGTTGGCTATACGGATTACGCCATAAGGATACTGCCACAGCTGACCCGCAATGAATCCGTTTGCAGGCGATATTGTATTTGTGCCGAATTCTGCGATACCCATATCCGTTTGCAGCAGGTAAACCATTTCATCAGAACTTATGCCTCCAAGGTAATTCAGATTCAGGATATGTGTCCTCGTGTTATCGGATGAATATAGAGCCAATACAGAACTCGTAGCCGCAGCATCTGTAGAAAACGCGTCCTTGGAATATATGGAGTTATCCGAAATGGGTATATCAACGTATTCTTTGCAAGAAGCCAATGAGAAGGAAAGTGATATTAGAATGCATCCTAACACAATTGTATTTTTTATAGAGTATTTTTTCATAAATTTAGAATGAGCAGTTAAGACCAATAATTAGTGTGCGCAATTGAGGCATTGCGATATATTGCCCTGTTCCAAGACCGCTTCCAGTTCCTGGAACAGTAGTTTCCGGATCCAGTGTGTATTTTTGCTTTGCCCAGGTAAATAAGTTCTGACCCTGGAAGTAGATTGACGCTGCCGAGATCTTAGCTGGTTTTATCCAGGCCGAAGGAAGTGAATAGGATAAGTTTACTGTCTTTAATTTGAGAAAAGAAGCATCACCCCAGTTTGCAGTAGAAGATCCATAATTGAAAATTGACTGCTGGAAAGAACTAAACGCCTTTGGTAATCCGGTTACTTCTCCGGCCGCTTTCCATCTGTCTAATGCCGCTCCATTTGTGTTTGTTGTTGAACTGCTTCCATAAGGGAGGCCGAGTGAATTATTAAGATAACCGTACCTATGTTCGAAACGGAAAAATACATTAAGCTCAAAGTTCTTATAACTAAGGCTATTGTTTATCCCTCCGTAGAAGGGATTACCTGTTTTCGAGAATATTCGGTCGTCATTGAAAGTAATTGCTCCGTCACCATTCTGATCTTTATACGTCGGTAATCCTGTTGTAGCATCAACTCCGGAGAATTCATACAGCCGGATTGCATTGATGGGCTGTCCAACGAAGTAACTGCTCGAGCTAAACAGGGCGCTCGGATTTTCAATGGAATGCAACTCGTTTCTTAAAAATGTGATGTTAAAATTTGTGCTCCACTGAAAGTCCGCTGATTTAATATTTGTACTATTTAATTCCGCTTCGAAACCTTTATTTTGAACGGTGATTGGAGCATTTGAGGTAATTGCATTCCATCCGACCTGGGTTGGCAGAGCCAGGGAGGCGAGCAGGTTGGAGGATCGGTTACGGAAATAGTTTCCTTTTAGTTGAATTCTGTCTTTAAAAAAGCCAAGTTCCAAAGCGAGATCTAGCTTCTTGTTCGTTTCCCATCCTAGGTTTGCATTAGGTATGGGGCCGGGGTTAAGGGTTGGTGTACCTTGATAACTGTATGCCGTACCTGAAACATTATATAGGTCAGCAAAAAGGTCATTAGGAATCTGATCGTTTCCTGTAACTCCAAAACTGGTTCTTAATTTACCAAAGCTCAACCACGGCGCATTTTTCATGAATCCTTCTGAACTGAAAATCCATGCTGCTCCTATCGCCCCAAAATTTCCAAAACGGTTTCCTTCTCCGAACCTGGATGAACCATCTCGTCTGAAAGAACCATCTAGGAGGTACTTGTCTTTAAAGTTATAATTCAACCTGGTAAAGGCAGATGCATAGCGGTAGGTAAAAGTATTACTATAATTTACAGCTACCGCTCCGGCACCTGTAAGCGTGTTTAGTAAAGCTTCAATTGGATAGCCACTGCCATTAAAAGAGTTTGATGCTGCACGGGTGTTCTGGAATGAAGTACCTGCAAGTGCAGAGATCTTACTACCACCCAATTGTAATTTATAATCGAGCTGAGGCTCTATGATAAATGTAGAGTTCTTACTATCCGCATACCTTAGCGAGCCTGTCGTAGTATTGGAGTTGGAGGCCGCTGGGTTCCTGAGTTTTTGCTCCAGGTTGGTTGAGGTGAATCCTACATTCGTTTTTAGTTTTAATGTCTTCAATACCGAATACCCCAGGCTGAGATTGCTAATCAAATTGTTAGATCTGTTGTCGAAGGTTTTCATCAAATAAGCCAGGGGATTTGTTGCGGTCCAGTTTAACGTTCCGTTGCTATTATACAGCGGATAGTTGGGTGCAAGGCTATACAAGCTACTGATATCCGTTCCTATAAGATCGTTCTTGCCGTAATTATAACTTGCTGAAAGATCTATGGAGAAAAGATTATTCTTGCTCTTATGGCCTGCATTGATCCGGTTCGAAAAATTTTGCGCACTTAGATCTCCAGGAAAAACAGTTCCCTCTTTACGGTAGGTAGAACTAAACAGGAAAGTGTTTTGTGCATTGCCTCCGCTTATGGAAGCATTTGCATTGGTAACATTTGCTGTTCCACCTATTGCCCAATCCTGCCAATCTGTGTAGGCATTCTGATCCCAAACCGTCAGGTCGGGTGCGTTAGTTGCGGTTGGTGTAGTTCCCGAATTGGCAAAGGCCTCTTTGCGAAGCTTCAGATACTCTTCAGTATTAAGCATCGGTATGAACCTGGCAACTTTTCCTGCGCCGGTGTAGACATTGAAATTCACAGAAGTTCTGCCTGCCGTGCCTTTCTTGGTAGTAATAAGCACCACTCCATTAGCTCCTCTCGAACCGTAAATTGCTGTAGCGTCAGCATCCTTCAATACGTCGATGCGCTCTATATCTGAAGGATTAATAAGGCTGAAGGGACTAACACCGCCATTAGCGCCAGAAATGCCATAAGCATTTAGATTGTCATTTGCGGGCTGCCCACCATTGAACAAAGTAAAAGGAACGCCATCTACCACATATAAAGGAATAGTTCCCGAGGATAAACTGTTGTTACCACGAATCTGTACACGCAGACCACTTCCTGGTAATCCATTATCCTGCGTGATCTGAACCCCTGACAAGCGGCCTTGCATTGCTGTAAGCAAGTTATCTACAGGCTGGGCCGATATTTCTGCACTGGTGATAGAACTAATGGAACCAGTATTTAACTTTCGTGTAGTTGTTCCATAACCGACTACGACAACTTCTTGCAAGGCCCCTGCTTTAGCCTTCATCGAAACTCTAATACTGGTATTGGTTCCCACGGCCACCTCCTTGCTTTCAAACCCCAGATAAGTGAATACAAGAGTAGCAGAGGCGTCGGGTACTGCAATGTTAAAATGCCCGTTCAAATCTGTTGCAGAACTTGTTGAACGATCCCCTTTTACGGTTATGGAAACGCCAGGTAAAGGTTCCCCGCGCTCATCTGTTACTATTCCGGTAACACGTACTGCCTGTGCTGCCTGATTCACCTTCGAAAGAACAATCAAGTTGTCTTTAAGAAGCTTGTAGCTGATCCCTGTATTTTGAAGGGTTGCAGAAAGAATCTCAGAAACCTTGGTGTCTGAAAGATTAAGGTAGACCCTGTTTTCAGGTAAAATAGTATTGCTGTATACAAACTTGTATTCAGTCTTTCTTTCAATCGTCTTGAGGACGGTGCTTATAGATGCATTATCCAGATTGATAGACATCCTGGTATCCTGAGAACGGCCTGGAGCCGCGAAGCAAATACAGGATGCCATTGTTAGCATCAGGGTTAATTTCATTACGAACAATCTCCTAAAAAAAGGGTAATACGAAACCAGGGCACGCTTAGTAGTGCTTTTTTGCATAAATTTGAATAATTAAAAGGTTGAAAAACGGGAACGGCTCGCAACTCGCAATTGATCGCTGTTCCTACAGCATTTTAAGATGGGGGAACTTTGTTCCCCTTTATTGTTTAATAGATAATTATTTCGCCATTCTCCTTTCTTCTGATTTTAAATGGATTCGATTCTTGAAGGGCCTTCAATGCCTCATTGATATTCTCTTTCTCAAAGGTTGCTGAGAAATTAAAATTTTGATAGTCTTCGTTTTCCAGAATGATACTGACCCCATACCAGGAATTTAGCTTAGCTATTACCTCAGGGAAAGGCTCATCATAAAATGTGAGTTTGTTCCTGGTCCAGTCTGTTTCAATTACACTTTTATCATCTGTGTGATGGGCAAGTGCTTTTAGCCTGATAGCATTGCCGGCTATCCTTTCGTCCTCATCCTCAATTACAGGTAGTACCAGCTTCCGGTCAGGTACAAGTCTCATTTTTCTGCCGGAATTATCATTGAAAGAAACCTCTACCGAGCCTTTCAATAAGGATGTTTCCATCCTTTGTAAATCAGGGTAGGCCCTTACGTTAAATACGGTTCCAAGAACTTTAATATTAGCCGTTGGAGTGAAAACGACAAAAGGACGTTTTGCATTATGAGTTACTGTAAACAGTGCTTCTCCTAAAAGTTGAACCTCACGTGCATTCTTGTTAAAGTTGCGTGAAATATTCAGCCGGCTTCCTCCGTTCAAAAGAATTGTCGTTCCATCCGAAAGTCTAACGGTTTTTTTACTGCCGGCCGGGGCGAAATAGCTGGTAAGAGTAGGAAAGTCCTGGCCCTTCTTACCGGGGAAGGAATAGAAATAAAGGATTGCCAGTAGGAAGGAAGCTGCAATTCCAGCAGGCATCAGATATTTCCGCCATAAAGGAATAACAGGGGTAGTAATTTTTATTTCATCAATTTTCTTTCTGTCCGGGTAGTTCAGTTGAAGAGCCTTCTTGAAATTGTTATAATCCTGAATGAAGTCCTGTGATGTAATACCTCCATTTAACGATAAATAGAAGCTTTTTGCCGTTTCAATATCCTGCTTCTTTTCCGGGTGTTTCCTGATATAGTTCTCCCAGAAGCCTACTGCATCCGTATCATTCCCTAAACAAAACTTATGGAAGGATTCATCGGATAAGAGCTCTTCTATATTGTACTTTTGGTATTTCATTTCCTCATTTTCCCTATAGAGGGAAGAAGTAAGGATTATTTACCATGAAAATGGAAGTTTTTTTTACTTTTTAACAATATTTCTCCAGAATGAGTTAGAATTCATTAAAAAGTGTGCAGAAAATAGCTAATGTGCTAATGAAATGAGATAGGTTTTGATTGTTTTTTGGGCTAATCTGCGCCCGCATTGTTTTTATTGCCTCGTTAATAATGTTATAAGCCGTTCTTTTGCTGATGCCAAGCTCTTCTGCAATCTCATCATAACTCATGTCCCTGAAAAATTTCATGGTTAGTAGTTCTTTTTGCCGTGCAGTAAGCTTTTCCATTAATTTAAATAAGCTTTCCCTCAGAACTGCGTTCTCCTGTACTCGTTCGAAATAGTCATTATAGGTTAGTTGATCACTATTCGAACCTGCTGCCATTCCTTCTTTAATTTTTCTGAGGTCCTCTGCTTTGAAATGACGCTGTATTTCTCTACGTAAACAGGTAAGGAGGTAAGACCGGGGGTTGTTCACTTCAGGAAGCTGGGTCCTGGTCTCCCATAGCTCAGATAGTACCTTTATAATGTACTCGTTTGCAAGCTCCCTGTCCTGGGTGAATTTCATGCCGTAGTTGATCAGGCCGAGGTAATGCTGGCGATATAATTCCATTAAAGCCTCCTGATCTCCCGAAATGAACTTCCCCCAGGTATGTCTCAAATTCTCCCCCATTAACCCAAAGATACTTATTTGTTAAATTTATCTATAGCTAGCGGGATGAGTGTATAAAAAAATATAGCTCCGCTATCTGCAAGATGAGACGGTGAACTGAGGTGTGAGTAACGCACTTCCGACCTTCCTCATATTCCAGAACTATTGGACTGTTATTACTATTACCTAAAAAGATCTCTTTCGCCCGCGAAAATAAGCCAGATGGCCAGGGGATTGCATTTAGTAAAGGTAATAGTCCAATCGTAACAGTTCTGATACTGAAACTTCAATAGCTTAGTAGTACTTTTGCTTCCAGTTATTCAAAATTTTCATGTTTAAATCTCTGCTCTCCGAACATACAGATCACACCTCATATATTTTTAAGCTATATTTTTTCATCATGATGCTATCATTCCCAGCGCTTACGCAGGCGAATGATAGGAAACAACTTTTTGACAAGGACTGGAAATTTTATCTGGGAGTAGCAGAGGATGCAAAAAAGGTTGAATTTGATGACAAACACTGGCGCTCATTGGACCTTCCTCACGATTGGAGCATAGAGCCCATTAAAAATCAGGTTCCAGGTAAAACGATAGGTCCATTCAGCAAGGAAAGTCCAGGTGGTGCTGCAACCGGCCAGACATTGGGAGGGGAAGGATGGTATCGAAAAACATTTACGATAGCTCCAACTGACGCCAGGAAAAGACATGAGTTGTATTTTGAAGGGATATACAACCAATCGGAAATATGGATAAACGGAAGAAAAGCATGGGAGAATATGTATGGTTACAGCACCTTCCGATTTGACATTACGCCATATTGCAATGCGCCCGGTAAAAAAAATGTAATTGCAATAAAAGTAGTTAATAAAGGAAAAAACTCCCGGTGGTATGCCGGATCGGGCATTTACAGGCACGTTTATATGATCAAGACCGGTCACTCGTATTTAGATGACTGGCTTAGTTCTATTCAGACTACCTCCATACTTAACAACAAAGCAAGGCTGAACATAAGCACAACGGTTATCCAAGCCAAATCGGATAAAGAATTAACAGTTGATGCAGAGCTGATCAGTCCCGCAGGAAAACTTGTTGGTAAGGAACACAAACCTGTCCCTTACGCCGCAAACGATACTACAGCAATGGCTTTTGATTTCACGGTGACTAGTCCGGAATTGTGGAATGTAACAACGCCGTCCCTTTACACCTTAAAGTTGACATTAACTAATAAAAACGGCGTCCAGGATATCGTTAGTTTACCATTTGGTATTCGTACCATTGCTTATTCCGTCGACAAAGGCTTTCAAATTAATGGACAGTCTCTGGATCTGAAAGGGGGATGCATCCATCACGACAATGGCATGCTCGGTGCAGCAGCATATGACCGGGCTGAAGAAAGAAAGATCGAGCTTCTAAAAGCAAATGGATTCATCGCTGTGCGATCTCATAACCCGATGTCAGAAAGTTTTATGAAAGCCTGTGATCGTCTGGGAATGTTAGTAATAAATGAAGCTTTTGATCAATGGGAGAAAAAGAAAAATCCCGATGACTACCACCAATATTTTAAAGAATGGAGTGCGAGAGACATCAGATCGCTGGTGCTAAGGGACCGCAATAAACCCTCCGTCATTATGTGGAGTATCGGTAATGAAATATATGAAAGGCTTACTGACAGAGGGGTGGAAATTGCAGCTTACCTCAGAAAAGAGGTGCTTAGATATGATACAACGAGGGCCATCACTGCCGGGGTAAACAACCAGTGGGATAAAGAACGTAAAAACAGAGTTCCGATCGACAATGCGTTTCTTTCCCTTGATGTGGCCGGCTATAATTACATGTGGCCTTTGTATGAGCGTGATCACGCCAGATTTCCAAACAGGATAATGATGGGCACTGAAAGCGTAGCCACCGAAGCCGTATCTAACTGGAATAAAGTAGAAAAATTACCTTATGTAATAGGTGATTTCATTTGGACAGCGATGGACTATTTGGGTGAATCTGGTTTGGGCAGCTCCATTGAAGTCGATCCGTCGGAAAACCTGCACTTTTTTCAGGATTGGCCCTGGTACAATGCCTGGTGCGGAGATATTGATCTGTTGGGTATTAAAAAACCTCAGTCGTACTATAGGGATATTGTTTGGAAACGACGAAACATTACGATGGGTGTAGAATTGCCTGCCCAACCAGGAAAGATTAGAAAAGTTAGCTTTTGGGGTTGGCCAGAAGAAACCCTGGCCTGGGATTTCCCGGATCATATCGATAAAAAAGTTTCTGTGAATGTATATTCCAGAGCACCAAAGATCAAGCTGTTTCTTAATGGGAAGTTTTTGGCTGAACAGAAAACAGACAGCATTTATAAAGCTACCTTTACCGTTCCTTATCAACCTGGAAAGCTTAAAGCAGTTGAAGATATTAATGGTGTAGCCGGTGATTCCATTTTCCTGGCGACACCAGGAGCGAAAAGAAAATTAAGATTATCAGCCGATCGAAAAGAGCTGCTGGCGAATGGACAGTCGCTTTCTTATGTGTTGATTGAACTTGTAGATGAAAACGGGAATGTCGTTATGGATTCAGATAGAAAGGTTAACATCTCACTAAGCGGAAAGTCAGGTAAGATCATTGCTTCTGGTAACGCCGCACCAAATGACATGGAAAGTTTCAATTCCCTACAACCCAAATTATTTAATGGCAGGGCGATAGTTGTACTCAAATCCGGGTATAAAAAAGGAAGTATATCTCTGAAAGTTGAATCAAAAGGGATAAATGCTAGTAGCTTAAGAATTAGCGTGAACTAAAATTCCTATATTGAATGTGCAGGTACTGACTGCATAAAAGTTGTACAAAGGGAATGCCTCTGCAAAAGCGCACCAAGGGTACAAAAGTGAGAATTTAATATAAAAACTATTCTCAAGTCGAAAGTGGCTTTTTGTATAAAAGGCACAGTTTTAGTAAATCTGTATCAAATGAGCAAGTCTAAGCACATGATAAATACAGATTCAGTTATATTAGAACCGACGACCTAACCTAGACTTAGATGGGGCTTTTATAAGTCTTTATTTATATTAGTTCTATTGCCATTCTTGGAGTTCGCATATTCAGAAGGAGTCATTCCAAACTGTTTGCTAAAAGACCTCGACAACTGCCCCTGAGAACTGAAACCAGTTAATTTAGATACTGCAGCTATCTTATAATCGCTTTCTACTAATAACTCGGCGGCTTTTTTTAATCTCGTGATCAGGATAAGATCTCTGGGACTTAAATTAGAGATAACCTTAATTTTTCTATAAAGAGTAGGACGGCTCATATTCATACATTCTGCAAGCACATCTACATCAAACAAAGGGTTCGCTAAGTTTTTATGAATAGCCTCGTTCAACTTTTCCAGGAATTGTTCATCTGTTTTGTTATAGGCCATCGCTTTAATATGTACCAGCGGAGAACTTGCAAAATGGTTCTTGATCTTCTCCCGGTTGGCAAGAAGACTTGAAATCTGGGTTAACAGATGCTGGGGAGAAAATGGCTTTTCTATATATGCCTCGGCACCTGTTTCCAATCCCTCTATTTTAGCCTGTACTGTACTTTTTGCTGTAAGAAGGATGATAGGGATATGGTTGAACTCTACGTTGTTCTTTACATATTTGCAAAGTTCCAGGCCATCCATCACTGGCATCATCACATCACTTACAATTAGTTGAACAGCATTTTCTTTTAGAATTTGAGTAGCCTCGTGCCCATTGTTTGCGCGTAACACAAAGTATTGGGAACTCAGCTTTTGTTCTATAAAATCCATTATCTCCACATTGTCTTCTACTATAAGTATTGCCGGAAAACCAGACTCACGTTCGTCGGGAAGATTCCCCTCCGACCGGTATTGATCTTCTTCAGCAACGGGTACCAAGTCGAAGCTTTGTGCATGATTGAAGGGAAGGATCAGACTGAACACATTCATCCTGTTGCTATCTGTGCTGAGTGTTAGCTCCCCTTCGTGAAGTTCAGCGAGCGACCTAGCCAATGGCAAACCTATCCCTGTACCTCGTTTATTTTTATCAGCCTCCATTCTATAAAAAGGCTCAAATATCTTATCACGATCGGTATCAGGAATAAGATTCCCATCACTAATTACTTCTACCACAAAAGTTTTCGGCATAGCCCGCCCAGCGTACAGTCGAAGCCTGATATGGCTGATTGCATACTTTACTGCGTTGTCAATAAGATTACTTAAGATTTTATTCATTGCTTCAGGATCAGCATAAGCTATTACAGCTTCTTTAGGAATATTGAGATCGACATTGAGTCGCCGCTGGTCCACAGCTGGTTTAAACCGGTTGTAGGTGTCAACAAGTAGTTTCGAAATATCTGTCGGTATAAAGTTCAGACGGAAGCCCTTACTTTCAGTTTTCCTAAAGTCCAGAAGCTGGTTAGTGAGATCGAGTAAACGGTTCGTGTTCTTCTTGATGGTCAATAAGTTCTTATTTACCTCAGCACTTCCCTTCACCTGATCCAATACGTCCTCTAAGGGTGCTTTTATCAAAGTTAAAGGTGTTCTGATCTCATGGGTAACATAAGTAAAAAACTCAATTTTAGCATGGTATAGTTCTTTCTCTTTTTGGCTTTCCAGTTCTTTTAAACGTTCTCTATTTCTCCTGTTTGCCCGTTGATTGTATTCGCGTATTAACAGATATCCAAGCGCCAGAGCAATTATTAAGTAAAGGAGATAGGCAATTTTACTCGCCCAGAAGGGCGGAGTTATTATTATTTTAAGCTGGGTAATATTCTCGTTCCAGATACCGCTACTATTGGAAGCTTTAACTTTGAAAACATAGCTTCCGGGAGCAAGATTAGTGAAATATACTTTCCGGTTAGTTTTAAGGTATATCCATGACTTGTCCAGGCCCTCCATTTTATAGGCATACTGGATATTTTCCGGAGCTGAAAAGCTTAGGGCGGCAAAATCTATACTAAAAGTGCTCTGGTTAAAATTCAATCTGATCTCTTTGCTCAAGGTTATCGATTGTTTTAATGGTGATCCCTCCGTTTTGATATGAAGTTCATCATTGTCTACCTGGATTCCGGTTATATATACAGGAGGACTGAACTTACTTTTGGAAAAAGTTGAAGGATTAAAACGAAGAAGGCCTTTAACGCTGCCAAAGTACATCTGGCCATCTTTACGCTTGAAGGCGGAACTATAGTTAAACTGATCAGTAAGGAGTCCATCGGATTTAGTATAATTTTCAATTTTTCCTTCTAAAGGGTTAAAACAGGCTAATCCATTTCCTGTACTTATCCATAAGTGCTTAGAATTATCCTCCAGGATCTTATAAAAGATGTTACTCGAAAATCCATCTTTTTTACTGAAAACATTAAAGTTCTGATCGCTGCTATTGTATCGGCAAAGACCATTTTCGGTGCTTACCCAAAGGTGGTGCTGCGAGTCGATAAAAAGGGAGTTTACAAAATTACTGCTCAAACTATTCTTATTATCCGGATCGTTCATAAAAGAGCCCTTTTGACGTGTGCGGGGGTTGAAGTAATATAAACCATCCCGTAACGATCCTACCCAAATTGTTCCATTTTTATCTTCAATCACAGAGACATAGTGCAAGTTTGGGGGTACTTCTTTAACCGAAGAAAAATTTTGCCGGACCCGGTTATATTTATAAAGTCCGGCACTTGTGCCGATCATAATATCGCCGGCTCTCGTTTTATAAAGAGTTTCTATAAAGTTGCTTTTAAGACTATTACTATCGGGTCCACTTGTAAATCGTTTAATGGCTTTTCCCCCGGGTAGTTGCAATACAGATATACCATCTTGAAATGTGCCTACCCATAGTTGATCACCATCCGCCAGTAGTCCATGGATATTTGTAAAGGGTACTGTAGTGGCAGACAAATAATGGGTAAATGTATGATCATCAGGGGAAAGCCTGTTTAAGCCCTCGTCCTCTGTCCCCACCCACAGATTCCCGTATTTATCTTCGGCCAGTTCCCTTACTGCTTTTCCTTTTAGTTCAGAGGCTGCGCCTTTGTTGAAGAAGTTGTGAAATGAATTATACTGCCGGGGGTAATAGTTTATTCCTCCAAAATAAGTTCCCACCCAAACACCGCCTTCCCGGTCTTTAGTTAAAGCATATACCGAGTTGTCTGAAAGAGAGTAAGGGTCGTTGTAGTAATGTCGTAGTTTCTTATAGCTGCGATTTTTGAGATCAAAGATGAAGACTCCTGCTTCTGATCCAAACCAGTAGGTGTCCCCGCCCATGTAGAGAATGTCTCTGGCATGAATAGCGGATCCATTTTCATCTCTTGGCAGAATATCCTGAAATGATTTATTTGCGGTATTAAAGATCTTGATCCCTTGTGCTGCTGTACTTACCAGAAATAAATTACTAGCTGCAGAATACATTTTTTCTATAAACAGATCATTACTTCCGTGCTGAATGGTAGAGATATTATAGCTTTCTGTATAGTTCTTACGAAAGTTGAAACTCCTGATATAACCGTTCTTTGTAGAAAACCAGATCTTATCCTGATCAATGGAACCAATTGAAGTGGCGTCTGAAGCCTCTTTGTCGTAGAAATGTACTTGCCGGGTACTTGTGTTGTACGATGTTAATATCAAGCTGGCAATAAACCAAACATGGGCTTTGGCGTCTCCTTTAATCTCCCGGATAATGTAATTTCTGGTTCCTTCTACCAGAGTGAATTTTTCTGTTGCAGGATCAAAATTATACAAGCCGCTATGGGTTCCAATCCAAAGGATTCCATTTTTATCTTCAAATAAGGAATAAATAATATTGTCTCCCAGTGCCGCTTGATTAGTAGGATCTCTTTGGTAAATCTTAAAAGTATAACCATCAAATCTATTTAATCCATTCTTAGTTCCGAACCACATAAATCCCTTCTTATCCTGCATGCTGCAGAGAACCGAATTATAGGAGAGTCCGTTTTCTATCTGGTAATGCTTAAATACAAAGGATTGCGCCTGAACCACTCCGCCACTTAGAAATGCCTGCAGAAAAAATTGCAGGATCAAGAGTCCAACTAACAGATTTCTACAAAAAAAGGCTTTTAATCTTCTCAAGGGATAATTGGTTTCAAGTAAAAATAGTACGAATTATTGGTAAGGACGAGGGCCTGAGGCTACTTTATTTATCAGATCTCTTAATTGAGATAAATGGCTAAAATAATGAGACGGATTGCGAAAAATTGTCAATTTAACATCCGGTAATCTTGCTTGATTTATCGCATTTACGGCCTTGTAAACATATTTTCTACCTTGTTTTTTGCTTTTTTGTCTCATTCTGATATGGCTGTTTGCTGGTTTTTACCGCAGAATTTGAGGCAAAATAATGCGATTGAGACAAATTGCGAAGACATTGATCAACCGAGTATTTTTTAGCTCCTCATCTTTGTTACCAGGCAGCTGATGTTTCTCAAACCTGCTGCCGAAGGTCTTTTTAAAACTAACCAGTATTATGAATGTAAGTCTATTTCTTCAGTCGAAGGGTGGCAACAGAAGTTGGCATCCTACCAAGGACAATCAGAGTAACATCAGAGTTTCATGGACAATGCTTCTGATCTTATTTCAACTGTTTATTAACCTGATAGCAGGGGCTCAACAATTAACATCAGTATCGGGAACGGTTACAGATGTTAAAGGGGAAAAGCTGATCGGAGTAAGTGTGAAGGTGAAAGGCACTAACAGGGGAGGTAGTACCGACTCAAACGGTCGTTACAGCTTAAATGCCGTTGATGCTAACAGTACCCTGGTATTTACCTACGTAGGATTTTCCACCCTTGAGGTTCCTGTGAATGGCCGCTCCAGAGTTGACGTGAAATTGCAGGATCAAACTACTGAATTGAGTCAGGTGGTTGTAGTTGGCTACGGAACTCAGCAAAAGAAAGATCTGACAGGGGCGGTATCGGTTGTTAAATCAGCAGACATCCAAAAAAGACAGGCCACCACAGTAGCTGAGGCGATGCAGGGACTCGCCTCTGGGGTAAATATTCGCGGCGGCGGCCAGCCTGGTTCTGAAGCCCAGATCCAGATCAGAGGGTTGAAGAATTTAAGTAATACAAATCCCCTTTACGTTATTGATGGCATGATAACTACTGCCAACCGCGATTTCAATCCTAATGATATAGAGTCTTTACAGATCCTGAAAGATGCTTCGGCTGCAGCAATATATGGATCGAGGGCTGCTAATGGCGTTATCATTATCACCACCAAACAGGGAAAGGAAGGTCCGATGAAAGTGGATTTTTCCGGAAAAAGTAGTATTCAGACTATTCCAAGGTATGACCTTGCCGGTACCGAGGAATTCAGTCGACTTAATTTTATGGCTTACGACAACGCAGGTGCCACAAGGCAGAATTTGAATACGGAGATAAACACTAACTGGCAGGATGAAGCTTTCAGAACCGGGAACATACAAGATTATAACTTGTCATTCTCAGGCGGAAGCAAGAACGGTGGCTATATGGTTTCTACCAACTATTATGGAAACAAAGGAACCGTTATCGATACTAAGTTCGACAGGTTGAGTTTTAGAGTAAATACAAGAGGATCTAAGGGGATTTTTAGTATTGGTGAAAACCTGGCGATTTCCAACGCGAAGGCAGATGAGATGTCGGGCAACCCTATTATAGATGTTGTAAGGTTACTTCCAACTATCCCGGTTTTCGATCCTGCAAACCCTGGCGGATACGGATATGGCAGTGAATCAAGGGCCAGAACTTTCGGAACAAATCCTGTCGCTATTGCAGATTTGGAAGATCGTACGAATGAGAACCTGAGGATAAGAGGTAATATATGGTCAGAGCTGGGTATTCTTAAATCTCTGAAGTATCGTCTAAACGTAGGCTACGAAACAAGTAACGACCACTATAACTATCTAAGAAAAAAAGGCAACTGGACTTTGAATCAACCCGCCGATCCAACTATCGTCAACGAGAATCGTGCTGGTTCTTCCAATGCACTTATCGAAAATACCCTAACTTTCAATAAGCAGTTTCAAAAACACAAGGTAACCTTACTGGCAGGTCAAACCTACCAAAATCAGAAGTATCAGCAGATATGGGGTACTAAAAGAAACCTGGTTCCTAACTCAAATGGAAGTTATTATACTCAACTGGACCAGGGCAATGAACCTCAAACCGGAGGTTTTATCCAGAAGGCTATTCTGCTTTCCTATCTTGGAAGAGCTGAGTATAGTTTCGCTGATAAGTATCTCTTAAACGCAGTCTTCCGTCGTGATGGAACTTCCCGATTAAACGAAAAGAACCAGTGGGGGAATTTCCCTTCTTTCTCCGCAGCATGGAGACTTAGCGAAGAGCCTTTCTTCAAGAATAGTCTGGTGAACGATCTTAAGTTAAGGGCAAGCTGGGGAAAACTTGGAAGCAGCAATATTGGCTATTGGGATTACCTGGCTACTATCAATAATTTCTCGACGATAGCGATGGGGCAGGACCAACACATAGAGGCAGGCGCAACACAAGTTAAGCTGGTTAATAATGATCTAAGGTGGGAAACCCTTGCTCAAACCAATATTGGTTTGGATGCTTCCTTATTGCAAAACAGGTTTAGCTTTTCTGCTGAATATTTTATTGCCGATACAAAAGACGTGTTAACTGGCATGCCTATCGCGTTAACTACGGGTAATGATGGCGGAAATCCGCTGGTGAATGCCGCAAGTTTGAAGAATTCTGGTTTCGAGTTTTCAGGTACTTATCGTCAGCATAAAAAGGATCTTGATTTTAGTGTTACTGCAAACCTTACTACCCTTAAAAATAAGGTTACCAATCTTGGTTATGGAAGAAGCAAGATCTTCGTAGGAAATACGGTAACTGAATTAGGTCAACCTATCGGTATGTGGTACGTGCTTGAAACTGATGGATTGTTTCAAACGCCTGAGGAGGTAAATGATTATAAGAATGAGCAGGGAAAAATCATTCAGCCGAATGCTAAACCGGGAGATATCAGATTTAAAGATAATAATGGCGATGGGCAGATCACTAACGCAGATAAGTCTGTTGTAGCCAAGTCTAATCCCGACTATCAACTCGGTTTAAACTTTAATGTTTCCTTCAAAAGAGTAAGCTTTAATATGGATTGGTTCGGTGCTTTTGGATCAACTATTTTCAATGGCCCAAGAAGTGTTACGGATCGTTTTGATGATAATTCTAACTACCGTGCAGGTATTCAGCCATGGACTCCTGAAAACCCTGATACCAGTGTGCCGCGGGCATACTATGGTTCTACGCTTAACTCAAGAGGTGATACGGATCGCTGGCTCGAAGATGGAAGCTTCCTTCGGTTAAAATATGTAAGCCTTGCTTATGCATTACCGGCAAGCACTATTAAAAGAGTAGGCTTAGCTAATGCCTCGATCTCTTTATCTGCTCAGAATATCCTGACCTTCACTAAATACACCGGCCTGGATCCGGAATTCAGCAACGGTAGCATCTACGAAAAAGGATATGACTTTGGTGCCTTCCCGAATGTGCGAATGATTTCACTTGGGTTGCAGCTAGGTTTTTAATCAACATTTATAACAACACAATGAAGAAGATATTTTATACAATAGCCAGTTTAAGCTTAATGCTTTGCATCTTCCTGAACTCCTGCAAGGAAGATATTTTAACTATTGAAAATCCAAATACCTTAACGGAAGCAGAGTTCTGGAAAACAGAAGATGATGCTCAAAAAGGACTGAATGCAGCATATGCCATGTTCTATAAGCCGGGTTTGTGGTCGCGTTGGATCTACTTCCGGCTCGATTTAACGTCGGACGAAGGATACAGCAAAAGTCCCTGGATAGAATTGGCCGACTGGACCCGCTTTCAATACATCAATTACAACTTTTGGGAAGGTAATGTAGTAACCTGGAGAGATACCTATAAAGCGATTTTCAGATGTAACCAGGTGTTGGATAAAGTCCCCGGCATTACATTCGCAGATCCTGCAAAACAAAAGCAAATAGTAGCTCAGGCCAAGTTTTTAAGGGCCTTACATTACTATCACGCTGCGTTGCTATGGGAGAATGTACCTATCGTGCTGAACGCGTCCAAACCCGACGACCAACCAAAGCAGAGCACCCTGGCTGAAGTTTGGGCTCAAGTTGAAAAGGACCTGACAGAAGCGGAAGCTGACCTGCCCGTTACCTGGGACGCGCCAAATGTTGGCAGACCTACAAAAGGTGCTGTAAGAGGTTATCTCGCAAGAACTTTGATGCAGCAGCGTAAGTGGAACGAAGCAAAAACTGCGCTCGACTACTTCTTTACCGGTCAGGGTAAAGATAAATATTCATTGGTGAGCAAGTTCAGAGATAATTTCACTGCTGATCTGGAGAATAACAGCGAATCTGTTTTCGAAATTCAATTCTCAGATGTGAACAAAGGTGGCGATGGAGATGATCCGAATGCTACTATGAGCAATAACAGGCCGCAGTTCTTCGCCCCAAGAAGTATTGGCTGGTCTGACGGACAAGCAAGGTTCTGGTTAGTGAATGCTTTTAAGGAAGAGCCAACCTTATCAGGTGGTATCGATGAGCGCTTAAGATACACCTTGTTCTATCCTGATCTGACCAAAGACTTCGGCGATAAGATTTACGGAAGGAACTGGGAATGGGATAATAACGAAGCCTGGTTTAAAAAGTATTCAAGAGATTATTACCGTAATAACGAAGATTACTTCGCACAGAATAATTATCGCTTAATACGGTATGCCGACATATTGCTGATGTATGCAGAAGTACTTAATGAGTTAAGCCTTACTACAACAGCTGCCCCTTATGTCGACCTGGTTCGTGCGAGGGCAAATCATGCACCACTGGCTACAGCATATCCTGCTGCTCTTCTTAGTAAAGATGCATTCAGAGAGCGCATTAAAAAGGAACGGGTATTGGAGTTGTGTGGAGAGAGCGTTCGCTGGGCCGACTTAAAACGCTGGGGAGATCTGGAGACTGCCGCAAAGGTAAGCCAGGTTGCCCAACGAGATCCTGATTTCAATAATTTTGTAGTTGGCAAACATATTCGCTTGCCGCTTCCGCAAGACGAGGTATTAAACAATCCGAATTTAGTTCAAAACCCACTGTATTAATTTCTCATGGGCTGCACCGATCCTTGTGCAGCCCTAAATTATTCGTTGATATTCTTTTTAACACTTAATAATTCTTAAAACATGCACTTAAAAAAACTTGCACTCATATTCTCCTTTGCATGCCTTCTCCTGCAACAGGGGATCGCTCAGAAAAAAACAAAAGAACGAGGGGTATGGACCGCGAAACAGGCAAATGCCTGGTATAAGAAACAGCCCTGGCTTGTGGGCCCTAATTTTCTTCCCAGCACAGCTATCAATCAACTGGAAATGTGGCAGGAGGATACTTTTGATACTGTATCTATTGATAAAGAACTGGGGCTTGCTGAGTCAATAGGGATGAACACAGCCCGTGTCTTTCTTCACGATCAGCTTCATCAGCAAGACTCCATCGGTTTGTATTTAAGGATTAATAAGTTCCTTGAAATTGCCCAACGTCATAAAATAAAACCTTTACTGGTGTTTTTCGATTCCTGTTGGGATCCTTTTCCAAAAGCAGGAACACAACGGGAACCTAAACCTTTCGTCCACAATTCAGGATGGGTCCAAAGTCCCGGACAAGTTGCTTTAAAGGATTCCAGCTCTTACCCTCGTCTTGAAGCCTACATTAAGGGTGTGATCAGAAAGTTTGCTACAGACAAAAGGATATTAGGTTGGGATGTTTGGAATGAACCTGATAATATGACCGGGCCTTCTTATGAGAAAATAGAACTACCCAATAAGGTTGATTTCGTGCTGCCTTTACTGAGAAAAACATTTATCTGGGCCCGGTCGGTGAACCCGTCACAGCCACTTACTTCTGGTATTTGGGCTGGTAACTGGTCGTCGGATCAAACTCTTAAACCAATAGAAAAATTGCAGGTAGAGCAATCAGATATCATCTCTTTTCATAATTACGATAAGCCGGAGCAGTTCGAGATGAAAATTAACCAGCTTCAGCGTTACAACAAACCTTTGTTATGTACAGAATACATGGCCCGCCCAAATGGAAGTACGTTTGAAGGTTTCCTTCCGTTGGCGAAGAAGCATAACGTAGCGATGTTTAACTGGGGATTTGTATCCGGAAAGTCGCAAACTATTTATCCATGGGACAGTTGGACAAAGACCTACACTTCTGAACCTCCGCTATGGTTTCATGATATATTCCACACGGATGGCACTCCTTATAAACAAGAGGAAACCTCTTTTATCTCCACTATCACAAAGGGAGCTACTAAAGGCAAAAAATAAACTCAAACTTTTAAAATTTAAATAATACAATGAGAAACCTTTGCTTGATACTTCTGCACTGTCTTTTAATGCTGAATGTTTCTGCTCAGCAGAACAAAGACACCCTAAAGCTTGCAGACCCAACCATTTTTCTTGATAAAGGAACTTATTATTTATACGGTACTTCTAGTCCCAATGGTTTTCTGGTTTATACTTCAAGGGATTTGAAGCATTGGTCGGCACCTGCAGGTAAAAGAAACGGACTTGCATTGTTGAAAGGGGATAGCTACGGTAAATCAGGCTTTTGGGCTCCACAGGTTTGGACTAGCAATGGCAAATATTATATGGCCTATACTGCAGATGAAAATATTGCTATTGCAGAAAGCAATAGTCCGCTTGGCCCTTTTATCCAAACAGCACCGAAACGTATCTCCGGCTCAGATAAACAGATAGATCCCTATGTTTTTAAAGACAGTGATGGGAAGCTATACCTTTATCATGTAAGGCTCCAAAGTGGTAACCGCATTTATGTAGCCCGATTGAAGGAAGACCTTAGTGATATCTATCCGGAAACTGCGATAGAGTGTATTAATGCGGAGGAACCCTGGGAAAATACAGACAAAGTAAGCTGGCCTGTAGCTGAGGGGCCTACGGTGATTAAACGGGAAAACCTTTACTACTTGTTCTATTCCGCTAACGACTTCAGGAACAAAAGTTATTCGGTAGGCTATGCAACCTCAGAGTCGCCTTTAGGACCATGGAAAAAATTTGCCGGGAATCCGATAATCAGCTATAAAAATACAGGACACAATGGTAGTGGACACGGCGATATATTCAGCAGTACGAAAGGTACGCTCTACTACGTCTTTCATACTCATTCATCTGCTCAGAATGTAGGTCAGCGAAAAACTGCCATTGTTAATCTGGCTTTTTCTAAGCAAGGTTCTGCAACTATTGATCCTGCCAGCTTCCGTTTCCTTTTTGAAAATAAACCCCGGTAAAGAATTACAAGATGAGACATCGTTTTAAGCCATTGTTATTATTGTTTATTCCACTTCTTGGTTTTACTGATTGTAAGAAGAAAGCTGCCGCGGAAATACAGCCCCAGCCCGAAGCCGCAATTTCCGCTGTACCTTATACTGGAGGAGTACGGATCTCGTGGGACTATAGTACGTTAAGGAAAATTTCAAAGGTCGCAGGTTACAATGGGTATGCCCGTATGATAGAAGCGGCTGATCATAGCTTTATCTGTGTGTATGAGTCTAACGGTAATGTTGTCGTAACCAAGAGTAGTGATAAGGGCATCACCTGGTCGCCACCGGTAACTGTAGAAGAAAAAGCAAACGGAATTAATATGTCTGTTCCCGATATCTTGCAGCTGAATGACGGAAGTCTCCTGGTTTGCTATAATCCCAGACCTTCACAGCCTACCCGAAGGTTTAGCATCCGGACAAAGAAAAGCTACGATGGTGGGCTTACCTGGACCGACGGCAAGCTTTTATATGAGGCAGATTATTATTTCGAGAATGGCTGCTGGGAGCCTTCTGCAATTCAATTGCCGGGAGGAGAGATTCAACTGTATTTTGCGAATGAAGGGACCTTTTTAAGTTCAAACGAACAGAATATATCCATGCTTCGATCGCGTGACAACGGAATAACCTGGACCAGCACTCCGGAGGTTGTAAGTTACAGAGCTGGTTCCAGAGATGGAATGCCGGTGCCCTTGCTCTTAAATAATAAGAAAGATATCGTGGTTGCGATCGAAGATAACGGCTTCTCAAACTTTAAACCCTACATCATCCGGAATAGCCTTTCCCAAAACTGGACAAGCTATGTAAATAGTTCAAGCGCTGACCGTAGCTATGCCCTGTCGCAGCGCATTGCTGATAATATTTATGCCGGGGCTCCCTTTATCCGCCAATTGGCCTCTGGTGAAACCATTCTTTCTTACCAGGGAACTGAAGGCAGGAACAATACCATGGATAATGCAGATATGAAAGTAGTTATCGGGAATACCGAGGCTCGCTCCTTCGATATTAAAAGTAGTCCCTTTACTATTCCGGAAAATAAATCTGCTTTATGGAATAGTCTGGCAGTAACCAGCGACAATAAAGTAATAGCTCTTACTTCTACCAATGCATTTTCAGCTAATTCTACTGAAGTATGGATGATAGAAGGACATGTCATCTCGAACGTTAAGGCAGAACAGTCGTCAATAAATGTTGACGGACAATTCAATGAAGATGCCTGGAATTCTCCATTCCCATTATTTGTAGGCCATAAGGGAGCTACGCAGGTAAGAGCTGGCGTAAATTATGACAATGAGAATTTATATGTTCTTACCGCTGTTAAGGATAATATGATTTCGGCTAATACTAGTCCCGATGAAAGTGACGGCGTAACTTTTTACGTAACAACGCTTAAGGATGGCTATAAGGTACCAGTTAAGGGGATCTTTTCCTTTCTTGTGACGGTCGATAATAAAATTGTGGTACGAGAAGGGGAGAATGGAGGCTGGTTGAAAAGAGAGATTAGTTCGGTTCGTAGTGAAACCACAAAAACTAATAATTCTTATAGGCAGGAAATAGCTATTCCGTGGACTCTATTAGGAGGCAAGCCTGCTTTGGATAGTGAGATTGCTTTGAATTTAGGAATCACAGAAGCCTCGGGGAAACAAGTAGCAGATTACCGCGAAACAATTACTAATTGCATGGAAACACAGTCAAGTACATGGCTTAGATTTAAAATTAAATAAAGGAATCTGCTTGCTAATGCAGAGATCTTTTGCTCCAGAAACATTCATATTGACCAATTGCTGCCTTAGAGGTTGCTCCGTTTACTATAATTATATGGTTGGGGTATCTCAAAATGGGCATTCTAACGGTACCATCAGAGATAATCAGATTTATGAGAATGGAGCTGAAGGCCTTACTATAGACATCAGGAGTCACAATAACTGTGTTTACAATATAAATTAATCATGTATAGAAGTATGAGGGTTTACTACGACTATAGGCTTTAAAATAATTATAATGGATTTTGAAAAGATTAACAAAGTAAAAAAGCGGGATTGGAAAAGAACGCGAGAAACACCACAAAAAACAATTTGTGAGTTTGTTCAGATTTACCCCAAGCCTAACAATAAAATAACAGTTAAAGATATAAGAAAAGCTTTATGATATAACCCGAATACCTTATCGCCGTCATAATTGGTTAAATTAAATTGGTTCGTTATTGCCTCCATCCGCCCGGATTGGAGGCATTAACATTTTATTTTTATTATAAATAAATCAGGGACCAGAACGGTATGACCTTGTTTCTAATAAATTTAATTACTTCAAAGATTATAAATTCAAGTAACCGCCATAAGCTGCTCCATGCCTTAAAAATAATGCTTGTTGCACGGCCTCTATTTACCAGATGGTAAAAAATGAGCTTTGGCGGACACGGGTGGGCTTAATTCATCACACTCTATTTATCCCAAGTTTTAACACCCTATTGCATTGTCATTACATGATTTTTACTCGGAAGTATACCGATCCGAAGATAGCTTATCTATTATTAGTTTCTTCTAGTTGCTAAAAAGTTGTTGTAAAGTTTCTAAGATCAAGTCAGAGGTACTACTATCGATTCTTACCTAGTTTTCGGCTAAGTCTTATTTTGTCAACAGCCCTTAGTTGGTCAAGTGCTAACTGTTTCTATTTCCAAATACACTTCCTGATTTATCATATAATTATTATGGTTATTGGCGAATTTCTGATGTCATTCTTTGCAGTTTGGACAGTTCATCATGATACTGAAGAAAACCCTGAAATGGCAAGAACACAAAGAGGAGGGTGGAAGAATAAGATTACATTTAGCATGTTCTACCATTTGGAACATCATCTGTTTCCAGCAGTACCTACAATAAAACTTCCTGAATTAGCCAAGAGAATTGATCAAGTTATACCAGAGCTCGAGAAGAAACAGACATTTTGATTAAATGATAATCGAGAAGCTTTTTGTAATTAAGGTCTGGATTACTACCATTATCTCCGACTCCATAATATAACAGAAACTGTCCTCAGCTGGGTCAACAAGTTGCTATCAAAAAGGAAAAAATACTAGTGTTTCTGGACCTAATTTTTGAACCCTACTTTTAAGTGCATCTTTGAGAGAATGGTTAAAAAGTGACAGGGGCCAAAAAGTTATGGCTTTCTCAACCTGGTATCCTTAAATATTTATTGAATAAAAAATATAATCGTAATATTGCGATGTAAATGGGAATTACAAAAACAGAAATATTTTCCGAAGAGCAGAATAAGCTGGCGGTGCTGCTGAAAGCAATAGCACATCCTGCCCGTATCGCTATTCTTCAGGAGATCATTAAAGCAAATGCTTGTATTTGCGGAGATCTTGTAAATGAGTTGGGGTTGGCACAAGCCACTATATCCCAACACCTGAAGGAGCTAAAGAATGCAGGCTTAATACAAGGAACGATAGAAGGTGTAAGTGTATGCTACTGCATTCATTCGGAAAATTGGAGGTTACTCGAGAATCAATTAGGACATTTCTTTGCCTCCTATAGAGGACCATCAAGCTGCTGTTAAAAAAATTTGAGCTATTATATCGCAAAATTACGATAGATAATAAAAACAAAAGAACATGAACAATCCAAATGCTATGAGCTGGTCAGCTTTCAAAGCAGAGCTCACCGGAAATCAAGATCTTGATTTGCAGTTTCAATATGCTGAAGGCGAATGGGTGAAGCCCTCATACCATATTACTGAAATTAAGCAAGCTCCAATTACTTCTGTTGATTGCGGTGGCAAGGTGAATACCTGGACCGAAATTATTGTTCAATTATGGGAACCTGAAGAAAAGCATCAGGAAAAACCGATGAAAGCAAGTAAAGCTTTGTCTATTGTTGAACTGGTGGAAAAAGCCATCGAGCTTAATCCATCTGCAGAAGTGAAGGTCGAGTTCGGAAACTCCAAATTTGATACCCGTCAGATGTTTCCTTCGGAAGTCATAGTCCAGGGAGAAAACCTGATAGTGAATTTAAAGGCGGATACAGTGCAATGCAAGGCCTTAGGGAGAAACCAAACCTGCGGTGCTCCCGATACTGAAGAAGCATGTTGTTCTTCTACAACAGAAAAAAAGCCAAAAATTACTCTAAAAAACCTCGCCACTGCTGACTGTTGCACCCCAGGCTCTGGTTGCTGCTAGTTCGGGTAAGTACATTTAAGTTTAAGAATGAACAATTAAAAAATGAAGAATATACTAGTATTATGTACAGGCAACAGTTGCCGGAGTCAGATTGCAGAGGGGTATCTACAATATTTTGCCGGAGAAAAGGCAAAGGTTTATAGTGCAGGTGTGGAAACGCACGGAGTAAATCCAAGGGCACTCCAAATTATGGCAGAGGATCACATTGATATCTCTGGCCATACCTCCAATAATGTAGAGGAGTATGTAAATATCCCTTTCGATTTTGTGATTACCGTTTGTGACAATGCTAAAGACCGCTGCCCTTACTTTCCAACAAATGCAGTTAAATTTCATTACAACTTCCCTGATCCGGCAAAGGCAACAGGAACCGAGGAAGAGATTCTAGAAGAATTTAGAAGGGTGAGAGATATGATTAAGGTTTACTCCCAGAACTTTGTTAACCAACACTTAGGGTAAATGAGCGCTAACAATTGTGCTCCTGTGGCAGAACGAAAGCGGCTAAGTTTCTTAGACCGCTATCTTACTTTATGGATATTTCTGGCAATGGCCGTAGGAATCTGTATAGGCTTCTTCTTTCCTTCGTCATCATCCTTGATCAATTCTTTCTCTTCAGGAACCACGAATATTCCCCTGGCTGTCGGACTAATTCTGATGATGTACCCGCCATTGGCAAAGGTTAAATATGAGAATATGGGGGAAGTTTTTAAGGACACCAAAGTGCTTACGGCTTCTTTATTTCTCAATTGGATAGTCGGCCCTGTTGTGATGTTTTTCCTGGCTATTTTCTTTCTGTCCGATTATCCGGAGTATATGGTCGGACTGATTCTGATAGGTCTGGCTCGTTGTATTGCAATGGTGGTGGTCTGGAATGAGCTGGCCGAGGGAAACCGTGAATATGGAGCAGGGTTAATTGCATTAAATAGTATTTTTCAGGTTCTGTTATACAGTGTTTATGCTTATATCTTTATCACTGTACTACCTCCGTTTTTTGGTTTAAAATCACTACAAATTAATATCACTATTGGTGAGATTGCACAAAGTGTAGGAATCTATTTAGGAATTCCTTTTGCCTTGGGGATTATCAGTCGCTATACTTTAATCAGGATCAAAGGCGAAGATTGGTTTCAAAGAAAATATGTTCCCCTAATTTCTCCAATCACTCTTGTAGCTCTGTTATTTACGATTGTTATTATGTTCAGTCTAAAAGGGGAGCTAATCGTGCAAATCCCGATGGATGTGATAAGGATAGCAATTCCCTTAGTAGTTTATTTTGCACTGATGTTCTTAGCCAGTTTCTTTATAGGTAAGCGTTTTGGTGCTGATTATTCAAGAAGTACGGCGATTGCCTTTACTGCTACCGGCAATAATTTTGAATTAGCCATTGCCGTAGCTATCGGGGTTTTTGGTATTAATTCGGGACAGGCATTTGCGGGTGTAATTGGGCCATTGGTTGAAGTGCCGGCTCTGATAGCCTTAGTGAACGTCTCGTTCTGGCTTAGAAATAGGTTCTATTCCAAATAGTATTATTGTATGTAATCATTCTTCATGATACCAATTCGTTTGAAATTTCATTATTTAAGGACTTTCTGAACCTGCCTTTTTAGCCCGCCAAACGGAGGATTGCAACTGAAGTTCAGAAAGTTACGGCTTTCTGAACCTGATTTTACATAGGTCGTAGAAGATAAATTTTCACTTCCTCAGAAGTTTTATATAATTTCACCACCGTTATATAAAAATTAATACAACGCTTTTTATCTATCTTAATTATGTCTCGCAACCTGGTCTTTCTTTCTATTTTTTTACTTTCTGGTAATTTATCAGCACAGGTATTACTTAAAATAACAAGAGATTCTTTGAAGAAAGACACCTTAGATGAGGTTATTATTTCAGCCTCGCGTGTGTCCGAGAAAATAATGCAATCCCCGGTTAGTATTGAGAAAGTTTCAGGCAAAGATTTACTTTCAAAAGGGAGTGTTTCTTTTTTCGATGCTCTGGAAAACGTTAAAGGCGTACAAATGATCACTCCAAGTGTGGGTTTCAAGGTTATTAATACTCGTGGCTTTGCTAACCCTACCAATGTCCGTTTCGTGCAATTAGTAGATGGAATAGATAACCAGGCTCCGCATATAGGGGGACCTATCGGGAATGCACTGGGCCCAAATGATCTGGATATACAAAGTGTTGAGATTATACCAGGAATGGCTTCTGCCTTGTATGGCATGAATGCAATCAACGGTCTTGCAAATTTTTTAACCAAAAGCCCTTTCGATTACCCCGGCATTTCCTTTATTCAAAAAACCGGAGTGAACAGGGTGGGCGAAAGTTCAGGAAAGCTTTTTACTGAAACAAGTTTCCGTCTTGCTAATCCCTTTTCTAAAAAGATTGCGCTTAAACTGACAGGTTCTTTTACCAGGGGAAATGATTTTACAGCCAACAATATTAATGACTTAAATCCAGCCATCAATGCTACGTCCGGTCTTTCTGGTATTAATCCTGCTTATGATGCTGTAAATGGGTATGGGAACGAGTCTTCCAATAGGAGAACGCTTAACCTGGGCGGTAAAAATTATGTTGTTGCACGCACAGGTTACTTTGAGAATGAGGTGGCAGACTACAGTCTCCAAAATCTGAAAGGCGACGGGTCATTTCACTATCGCATCCGTCCTTTGACCGAGCTTACCTACACCTATCGTTTTGCCTTGCTAAACAATATTTACCAGCGCTCCAATCGCTTCAGGCTGCAGGAATATTTTCTTGGACAGCAGGTACTTTCCTTTAAGAGCCAGGTTTTACAATTCAAGGGATACCAAACAACAGAAAATACAGGAAAGTCCTACAACTTAAGGTCTATGGCTGAAAATTTAGACAGAAGCTTTAAAAGTGATGATACCTGGTTCAACGATTTTACAAGGAGCTTCACAGAGGCGACCGCTGCAGGGAAAAATATAGCAGGTGCTATGGAAAGTGCAAGACAGGCAGCAGATCTGGGGAGATTTGAACCGGGTAGTTCTGCTTTTAATCAAGAGTTAACAAGGCTTCAGGATATTAATAACTGGGATATAGGAGCCGCGCTTCGTGTAAAGTCAAGACTCTACCATGCCGAGACTCAGCTTAATGTTTCTTCTTTTCTTTTTGATGAACTATGGCAAAGAATGAGGATGACTATTTTGCTGGGAGCAGATCATCGAACTTACAGCATCACGCCGGACGGCAACTACTTTATTAATCCAGTGCAGGGAAAAGAAGGGAAGGACTTGCTTTACTCGAAAACAGGAGCATTTATTCAGCTGGATAAGAAAATGCTGAATGATAAACTAAAGCTGGGGGCAACCTTAAGGGTGGATAAGAATGACTACTTCGACCTAAAATCGACGCCACGGTTTACTGCTGTTTTTGCGCCTGCGACTCTGCATACTTTTCGAGGCTCTTACCAAAAAGGATATCGTTTCCCTTCTGTGTTTGAAGCTTTTTCGAATGTGAATAGTGGCGGAGTCAAACGGGTAGGTGGCCTGCCCGTAATGTCGAGTGGAATTTACGAAAATTCATACCTGAGAACATCTATAGATGCTTTCCAGGCTGCAGTAATCAAGGATGCTAATAGTGGGGTGTCAAAGACTGAGGCAATTATCAGAAATGAAAGTTTGTTAAAAAGGAACAGCTATTCGTATTTGAAACCGGAAGAGTTACGATCTTTTGAGTTAGGATACCGCGGTATATATTTCCAACAGAAGCTGTCTCTGGATGTCGACTTCTATTATAATCGCTACAAAAATTTCATAGGCCAGATTGAAGTTAATATCCCTAAAACAAAAAATCCAGATTCCATCTCTTTCTTTCTTAATGATAAGAAACTTCAGGATAGATATAGGATGTGGACCAATTCTAATACCACGGTTTACAACTACGGCGGAAGCTTTGGTATAAATTATAAGCTGCCGAAAGGATTTAAGACCTCGGGTAATGTATCCTTTGCTAAACTGGATAGGAAGACGGGGAATGATGGGTTGGAAGACGGCTTTAATACGCCTAAGTGGATGACTAATATTTCTGTAGGAAATCCATCAGTTTTCAGAGCTATTGGTTTTAACCTAACAGGAAGGTGGCAAAGTTCCTATTACTGGCAATCTTTCCTTGTGAATGGCCAGGTCCCTGCCTTCTTCACGCTGGATGGACAACTGAATTATAGGTTTACAAAAAGAAACTTAACGCTAAAGGTTGGTAGCTCAAATCTAACGAACAGGAGTTATTATTCTTTCCTTGGGGGGCCTCAGATAGGAGCTTATTACTACACAAGTATTACTGCCGACTTGGGGAAATCTAAGTAGCAAATTTGGCGGTCTGCTCAGCGAGAAAGGCCTGGAATTCTTTATTAAACTGTTGGAATAGTGAAATTAGACGTTTCCCTTCCTCGGTCACTTCTGCAGAACCTCCGCCTTTACCTCCTCTTTTCGAAATAACCAGAGCTGTGTTGGCACGAGTATTCATTTGGTCGATAAAATCCCAGGCTTGCTTGTAAGAAATCTTCATTTCTAAAGCTGCTTGTCTGATTGACCCTAATTCTTCAACTTTTTCAAGAAGTTCAATTCTCCCGTATCCTAGAAAAGCTCCTTCCGGCGAATCAATCCAAACCCGGCCATTTGCTATAAGTTTCATGCTGTAAAAATAATCTTAAACGCATCAGTTTCTAAATTCTGCTTTATGAGGCACCTTCTTCCTTAACTTATCTGCGCTTCTTCTTTCTATACCATAGGGCGAATCCTGTTATAGACAGTAAACCAGGAGTTAATCCGGCAAGGCAGTAGATCAGTTTAATAATAGTGTTTCCCCAATGTCCTGAGTGCAAAGTATAATCGATAGCATCCCATTGCTCCATCAGTGAGGTAGAAGTAATATTAGATCGTCTCACTTCTTTCACCTGATCTGTTTGAAATTCGATGAAGTTCGAATATTTATCAAATAAAGAATTTTGACTGGACACGGCTCCATATATTCGCATATTATCTTCCTTACTTTCAGGAAGCAGAACAGCCGCTGGAGCAAAGCCTTTGAAAGTAGATTTTGAAGTGTGGACTAACGAATCAAGACTCACTGAAAAGGGGGTATTAACCAGCTGCTGTTTACTTTGCTGCTGATAAGTGGAGGGTTGGAAAACATAACGCAACATCCAAAATCCAGTAATTGCAAATATTAGGTTAAATATTAACGACCAAACCCCTATTATGCGATGTAAAGATGAGGAAGCTTTGCGCCAGTTGGAAAAGGAGAATTTAATTTTAAAGGTAATTACTTTAAATAAATGCTTCCTGTAAACCACTAATCCGGTAATTACTGAAAGCATCAGCGTGATGGAAAGTATTGCCACTAAAAGTTCTCCTATAGTCCCGCCCAATAAAGAGTAGTGTAATAACAGTACCCAACCGATAAAATACGTTCTTGCATTCCGACTGCCTGTCAATTTGCCGGTATAAGGATTTATATAGGCAAACGTCCAGTTTTCTCCTTTTTCTACAGAAAATTCAATGGAATGATTGCTTTGGGCAGGCAGTTGTCTAATCCTGACAAATCCACCAGGAAAGCTTTTGAGTGCTGTGCGGTAGGCGGAATCCAGGGAGACCTTTTCATGGCGAGGAGTAACCTTTAATATATCCGTATTTAAGGCATGATCTATCTCATCGCTAAAAACAAGAATAGAACCAGAAAGACTAATCACAAGAAGTAAAACTCCTGTGATTAGTCCTAAAATGCTATGGAGAGCAAAAAGCTTTCTCCCTTTCATTAAAAGCGATACCCAACTGTTAAACGGAAACTACGTGGCATTCCCGCCCAGAAAATCCCTCTGCCATATCCTCCGGTATAATGCCTTTTATCAGTAAGGTTATAGACGTTTAAAGCAAAGGATGCTCCTGCCACGCGGTAATTTAATCCTGCATCAGCTATCGTATAGGAAGGAAGTTTAAATCCAGCCGTGAATGTATTCCGCTCTCCCACATGCTGTAGTCCTCCGTTAATGCTCAGGCCTTTAATAGCGCCATTGATAAAGCTATATTTTGCCCATAGGTTACCGGTATGCTGAGGGGCGTTTGCATACCATTCACCTTGCAGTCCTCCGAATTCCCCCCCGTTTGTATTCTTAGTTTCGTTATATGTGTAATTGGTAACGACGCTCAACTGCTCAGATACATTTCCCTGAACGGTGATCTCGATTCCTTTACTTCTGGCCTCACCTGCCGAAGTTTGTCTTAATCCGGTCTCATCAGTAGCGTCAGGAATAAGGATATTCGATTTCTTTAAATCATATAACGCTAGCGTTGGTACTAATTTCCCATGAAGTAACTCTGCTTTTACCCCTACTTCGTACTGAACTCCTTTTTCCGGATCGAAGGGACCGCCGGCGGTGGAGAAGTTGGAGTATTGGGGTTTGAAGCCTTCACTGTAACTTCCGTAAATAGAAACATTAGGATGAGGAAGATAAACAAGCCCTAGTCGAGGTAAAAAGGCGTCTGCCTTTGATGAATCTCTTGTGATAGCACCAGGTGCTGTATCATCCGTGGAGCTCGTTGTATAATCATAGGTGTCCAAACGTAAGCCTATTAAGGCCTTTAAGCGACTGCCGAAATCAATCTGATCCTGAATATATCCTCCTGCTAAAACAGTTTTTTCTTTCGTTTCACCACCAAAGTTCAAGTTATCAGCACTTTTATCTACCGGAAAATCGTTAGAAAAATTTGGAGAATAGATATTTAAATCAGGACCACCCCAAGCTCCATAATAATACGTACGACCGCTGCTACCAAGGTCTAATCCTCCAACAATGGTATGATGAATTCCACCAGTAGCTAGCTTAACTTCAGCATAAGCATTCGCCTGATAAGCATATAAGGGATCTTGTTTAAAGAATTGCCAGTAACGATTTTTAAGTATATTTTCTCCCTCTTTTACCAAACTATTAAAGTTGCTGGTGTAATCTTCCTCTTCCTGGGTTGTATTTACCGCACGACCTAAGAAATGGAAAGAAATTTGATCATTTAACTTATGACTGAACCGAAGTTGGCTCGAAATACCTTTGGTGTGACTATTATCATTAGGGTTATTCCTGGACCAACGGATAGGTAGTGCCTCAAGGTTATAGGTGCCATCCGCTCTCTGTAAAGCCAGAATGCCTCTTTCATATCCTATAGTGCGTTGATCATTGTAAATATTTAATTCTAAAGTAGCATTAGTTCGCTCTGAGAAATTATACCTTAATGAAGGTGCAATGAAGAGGTGGCTTATTTCCTGGTTTTTACTAAGGGCATCCGCATTTTCGTACCCAACAATGAAGCGATAAGCAAGTTTTGAACTTAAAGGACCAGTGGCATCAGCCATAAGCCGGTATTGATTATAGGTCCCATAGGTGGCTTGAACTTCATATTTTTTAGTAAACAAGGGTTGCTTGGTGACAATATTTACCACGCCTCCGGGACTTGCAGTACTAAAAAGGGAAGAAGCAGGGCCTTTTATGGCTTCGATCCTCTCCACATTATACAACTGTCCAGGAATATCAAATTGGTAAAGTGCTCCCCGTACCCCATTATAGGCAAAGTTTCCGTCATTTGACCGAAAACCACGCATAGTATAATCCTGGTAGGTGGAAAAATTGTTCATCCCGGCTACATTTCTAATTACTTCGTTAATGGTAAAGGCCTGCTGATCTTTAATCACTTGCTGTGTGATAACCTGCACAGACTGAGGGATCTCTATCAGTGGAGTAGAGGTACGGGTTGCCAAATTGGTGCTTTCATTACGATAGGAAACATAGCTCTTAACAGTTACTTCGGTTAATTCGGTGGAATTTTGGTCAAGAGTTAATTCGATTTTAGATGCCTTTCCAGCTTCAATTGTAACTGACCCTTGAGCAGTACCGCCAATGGTTTTAGCTGAAATAGTATAGGTACCAGGCTTTAAACCTTTAATCCAAAACTCACCCGTTTCATTTGTAATCGTAGATTTTAGGTTTTTAATTGTTAACGAAATATTACCAGCAGGTTTTTTATCTGCAGTAAACACCTTTCCTGATAAATCTCCGGTTTGTGCTTGAAGTCCAATACAAGCCAGAAGAATGTTCAGAGTAAGTAAAAAAGATTTCATTTCAAAGAAAGTTATAATTAGATCAAAATTTGTTTGAGAAGTAAGATTGCATTACACTTGTTTCTATTAAAGAACAGAAGTTGCTTCAAAAGCAATGCAATGTTACAAATTATTTTTAATTTGTCTAAATAAGAGTAGAAATACGATTGTTTGCGTTAATAGGATTTTCGTTTAAGAGCATATTTCCTTCTGAAATCTAAGACTGTTACCAAGGGCTTTTGACACTACTTTTTGGTCTTGGATTGCGACGTTTTCTGTTCAGGTCCAGAAAGTTATGACTTTTGGACCCAAAAAAGAAAGGCAATCGTCAAACGATTGCCTTCTAATATAAATTTATTTATTTTTTATACTGTTCATCTGTAACCTTTTCCATCCAGTCGACCACCTTTCCATCAAGTTGTTCCTGGATAGCAATGTGAGACCCTATCCTCGTAATTTCCATATCATTAATTCTTTAATGAAGCCATATCAATTACAAAGCGGTATTTCACATCGCCTTTAAGCAGGCGCTCGTAAGCTTCATTGATATTCTGGATATTGATGATTTCAATATCGGCAGGAATGTTATGTTCAGCGCAAAAGTTCAACATCTCCTGAGTCTCGGCAATTCCGCCTATCATTGAACCGGCAAAGCTTCTGCGTGCGGGGATTAAGCTGAAAGCAGCAACCGGAAGCGGCTTTTCGGGGGCTCCTACCAAAGCTAAAGAACCGTCTACCCGGAGAAGATTTAGATAAGCATTAATATCGTGTTCTGCAGAAACACAATCGAGAATAAAGTGCAGCTTACCTCGATAGGCCGCCATTTGTTCAGCGTCTTTTGATAGCACTACTTCATCAGCGCCAAGCCTTTTGGCTTCTGCAAACTTAGACTCAGAAGTAGTAAAGGCTACTACATGTGCACCCATTGCTTTCGCAATCTTAAGGCCCATATGTCCCAAGCCTCCAATGCCTACAATACCAACAGTTTGACCGGGGCCCACCTTCCAATGATGTAAAGGTGAATAAGTGGTGATCCCTGCGCAAAGTAAAGGGGCAGCCGCAGCGGGATCAAGATTTTCAGGGATACTTAGAACAAAGTTTTCATTTACTACGATGCTTTCAGAATAGCCACCGAAAGTTGGATTTCCGGGAAAGTGCTTGTCCGGAGAATTATACGTTTGCGTCGCGCCCGGTTCACAGTATTGCTCCAGCCCCTCTTTACAATACTGACATTCCTGACAAGAATCAACCAAACACCCTACACCAACCATCTGGCCCACTTGAAATTTGTTAACATGAGCACCCACGCTAACAATTCTACCTACGATCTCATGTCCGGGAACACAAGGATACATGGAAGGGCCCCATTCGCTTCTTGCTGTATGGAGGTCTGAATGACAAACTCCACAGAACAAGATCTCTATTTCTACATCGTGTGGAGTAGGCTTCCTGCGGTTAATATTCAGTTGATCCAGGGGAGCTGTTGCTTCCGCCGTTCCGTATGCTTTAATTTCTTTTACTTCCATTGGTCTCTTTTATTTTTTTATAACAGGTTAGATTAACTTATGTTGCGATATCCTTTTCAACAATCGAGGCGCTTTATCTATTGAAAAAAGAAAGAAATACTATCGTTGGTTGTCGAAAAAAATAGAGGAAGAAATAGACCAAAACATTGATAAGCATAGTAGAACACTTATTGTTTCCAACATCGAGCTTCTACTCAATTACTGTATTCGGTACTATGGCAGGCAATTTATACCCAGGAATAATTTGAATAAAGACCTTCTGGTACGCTTTGGAAACCTGCTTGAAGACTATTTTAAATCGGACAAGGCACAGACCTTGGGTTTGCTCAGGGTCACCTGGCTTTAAATACCAACAATCGCTACGATATCTAGCGCCTGCCGTTTTCGGAATCTTTCTAACTTCAACCAAGAATTAAATGCCACAGCCCTTGAAAAAATAAATAGGAAAATTTTACTTCTTCACATCATCAATTGTTAATTCCTCCCTTATCCCTTTTACATTATCAACCCCTTTTCTATACAAACAGAACTTTTGCTACCCCTACTTTTGACCTGACAACTAATTATAGCAACTGAATTCAGGATCTCTCAGCAGAGTTTATCCAAAGGAGTTCAGATGCAATTGTAAGAACAATACTTCCGGTCTTTTTATACGGAAAAACAGGATTGTCTCATCAGACAGCGAAACCACCAATTAAACTAAATAAATTAAACACAGATGAAAGTAACAAATCTTACAAAAGTCCTATTAGCATTCCTGTTTATTCAGAGCCTCCTCTCAGCATGTAAGAAGGAAGACGAACAAGGTACATCACTGAAGTTACAAGAGGTAATTTCTGGTAAACCGGGCGGGGGAACAACAACTCCACCACTTACAGGGCCAATATTAGAAGCTGAACAAGGCACATTATCAGGTGGTGCAGTAGCTGTGGCAGATGCTGGGCGTTCCGGAGGCTTTTTTGTCGAGCAGAACTCTGGTTCCGTTTCTTTTCAGGTAAGTATACCCTCAGACGCTTACTATAATATCTATATCAATGCAGCTTCTCCTTATGGAGAGAAAACAAACATTGTTGCCATTGATGGGGTATCCTCCAATTTTACAATTCCGGCCAGTGCAACTTTTACTGATTATAAAATTGTAAATAGCTTCAAACTAACAGCGGGAACACATACCCTTGCAATCAATAATTCATGGGGATATATGCAAATAGATTTCCTGAAATTAGAAGCCATTGATCCCAGCTCTCGCTTCAATATTAACACCTCACTAGTCACCCAGGGCGCAAGTATACAAGCTAACAAGGTTTATCAGTTTTTACGAGATAACTATGGTAAGAAAATACTATCAGGCGTAATGACCTTGAATAGTTTTGACGAAACAAATTGGCTGAAGCAGAATACAGGCAAGGAACCTGCAATTATGGGCGTCGATTTTATGCATGTAAACCGTGGCTATACCTGGTATGATGATAAAACCAGTGTTCGTGATGCTAAAACGTGGTGGGATAGGAATGGTATCCCTGTATTTCTTTGGCACTGGAGGGATCCTTCCCGCCAAACCGAAGAGTTTTATGCAGATAAAACAACTTTCGATGTTTCAAAGATACTTTCTGTTGGTTCTCCTGAGTATAATGCGATGATCAGTGATATTGACTACGTGTCTGGCTTATTAAAGGAATTACAAGTTCAGAATGTACCAGTTATCTGGCGACCTTTACATGAAGCAGCAGGGGGCTGGTTTTGGTGGGGAGCTAAAGGACCTGAACCTTGCAAAAAGCTTTATCAGATTATGTATGACCGTATGGTTAATTATCACGGCTTAAAAAACTTGATTTGGGTGTGGACTCGCGAACCTAATGATGAAGCCTGGTATCCGGGTGATGCTTATGTTGACATCGTTGGAAGGGACATTTATAAGCAGGGTGATCATAGCTCTCAATCAATTGAGTTTAACAATATGAACGCGTTGTATGGGGGCAAGAAAATGGTAGCACTTTCTGAATGTGGTTCTAATCCCGACCCAGATAACCTTGTTGCAGATGCAGCAGCATGGTCTTGGTTTATGACCTGGTATGGCGATTATACAAGAATGAGAACTTACAATACCTTAACGCTTTGGAAAAAGATCATGGCACATCCTTATGTAATTACCTTGGATGAAATGCCATCCCTGAAATAAAGGATAGTGATAATTTTCAACCCGGGTGGTTGGTTGAGATTATTCTTAATGTTCGAACAGCGGCTTTATAAACATATAGCCGCTGTTCTATTTTACAGTGTACGCATAGGAGGCAAACTTAAAGGTATTAAAGGCGAAACTTTAACATTTCAAACCCTATTTGTGAAAGTTCACAGCATTAAGCTCTTCTACATTTGTAGTACGAAAAGGAAGATAATTCCCTCGTCGACTTCCGTTAGGAAGGTTTTTTTAAGTCCCTTCTAAATTGGTTTATTATATTTATTGGTTATGCAGAACCTCCGGTTTCCCAGGCCGCGAGGTTCTCTTTTTAATGACAACTTCAAAAGCACAAGAGACAATTAGAGAAATTTAACAAACCAATACCTCTTTTTAATCAATGCAGCCCTGAACGCGGTCTAATTTTGCTAATACCCTTTGGGGAAAAAATAATACACACGTAGAATGCACAAAGTTAAAGATGTTAAAACGGTTTTATTACTGTCGTTTATGATGTTATTTTTCGTAGCGGATGTAATTGGTCAAAAGCGCAGGCTGATCGATAAGAAGGCCACAAAAGAAACAAAAGCCCTTTTCAGGAACTTATTTAAACTCTCAGCCAAACATACCCTTTTTGGGCACCAACATGCCACCGAATACGGGCACGGATGGAAAGGTGATGAGGGGCGATCAGATGTGAAATCTGTCGTAGGCACTCATCCTGCAGTGATCGGTATTGACCTTTCTGGTTTGTCTGGATTGCCTGAAGATCAGATAAAGAAAAATGCAGCTTTTTTAAAACAGAACGTATTAGATACCTATAAAAGGGGAGGGGTGACTACTGTAGCCTGGCACTTCTCAAATCCTGTATCCGGAGGCGGGTTTTACTGGAAGGATTCAATTTCTTTGCCAGCAGTCAGGTATATTATTCCCGGAGGAAAGAATCACGAGGATTATAAGAAAATACTATCTACGGTTGGTGATTGGGCTAAAAGCCTGAGAACTTCTGATGGAACTTTGGCTCCAGTGATATTCAGGCCTTTTCACGAGTTGGATGGAGATTGGTTCTGGTGGGGAAAGTCACATTGTACCGAGCAGGAGTTCAAGGATCTGTGGCGGTTTACTATTTCTTACCTGCGAGATTCATGTAACGTTCACAACTTTATTTACGCATTCTCGCCTGATAATACTTTCACTACAGAATCTGAATATTTAGAAAGGTATCCCGGTAATGAATGGGTAGATATGCTCGGAACCGATAATTATGGCGATATGGGGCGCGATGGGTACAAGCTTGATTTAGCTGCAGAGAAACTTGGCATTGTTTCAAATATTGCTGCCCGTTCCAGTAAACTCGCTGCCTTTACCGAAACCGGACTTGAATCTGTAGCTAACCCAAACTGGTGGACAGAAGCTTTATTAAAAGTTATAAAAAGAGACTCGATCCGGATTGCCTACGTATTGGTATGGCGTAATGATGCAACTAGTCCCACGCACTATTACGCGCCATTCCCCGATCATCCTTCCGTCCCGGATTTCTTAAAGTTTTATAATGATCCCTATACCTTGTTTGAGTCGGATCTTAAGCAGATTTACAAATAAGGCAAATCTTTTCTTGATATGAAGATAGCAATGGCAGGTGTTTTAAAAGACCCTGCTTTGCTGTTTTATGGTTCCTTCCTTAACATTTCAGCCCTTATTTTTTACCAAATTAGCCCTCTGCCCTTATTAGATTTGCAATGTTAACAGAGAGTTCTCCATTTGTTAAGCGTAAATAGCCCGATTTACAAAGGAGAAAAGCTGCATAGAAACACTCCTGGTAACCGTTATAAAACAATAACGTATACGATTTGAGCTAACCATGTATTATACTGTATTTGAATAGCCTGTTTATGTTTACAAGACTGATAATCATTTTACTAGTTTCCTTCAATATAAGCAGGGGTTATGCACAGGGGCATTTATATCATTTTTCTCATCTGACAATAAAAGACGGGCTGCCTCATAGCCAGATAAATTGCATTTATAAAGATCAGAAGGGGTTCGTTTGGTTTGGCACTATGGCAGGCCTTGCCCGTTATGACGGCTATTCGTTCAGAACTTTTCAGCATAGATCATCCGACTCTACAACAGTTGGCGATAACGACATAAGAAGTATAGCGGAGGGGCCGGGCGGAAAGCTTTGGGTAGAAAGCAGAATTGGAAATCAGGTTTACGATCCAGGCACCGACCGTTTCTCTTCTGTTACTAACGAGCTTAGAAAAATAAATATTTCAGAAAACTCTGCACGCGGAGTAAGAAAAGACAAGTTAGGTTGGTATTGGTTTATCTCGCTTAATACCGGCCTCTATCATTATGATCCCAAATCAAATGAAACCGATTATTTAAACCACGTTCTTCGTGATAAATACAGTATATCAGCCAGTCCTATCATCGATCTGCGGTTTGGAACTAGAAACGACATCTGGATTATTCATGCGGATGGTCTATTAGAAAAAATAGACAGAGCAACCCTTAAGGTTGTAAAGCGGGTACATGTTCAAAGCAATGTTATTAAGACTGAAAATGATACCTACAGGATCTTTGTAGATAATGATGGTGATCCTTGGGTGTACGATAGTATGTTTTCTCCCGGTGTATTTCTGATCGACGCTGCTTCTGGCTCAATTACTACAATTAACAAGGCCTCGTCTCCGCTTCGATTGAGCTCTAATATCGTTTCAGGTATTGTTCAGGATGATAAGAATAAGTTATGGGTTGCAACCGATCACGGCGGTCTTACTTTGCTGGATAAGGCAAATTTGAAAGTAGAGTACATTTCGAGCCAGGAAGATAATGACAAGTCTTTAAGTCAGAATAATCTCTCAACCATCTACTACGATAACACCGGCACGGTATGGGTTGGCACTTATAAAAGAGGAGTTAATTATTACCATCCAGGAATCGTTAAGTTTGATCTGATAAAGCACTCCAGTTCTCCTAATAGTCTAATTTATAATGATATTAACGATTTCGTTGAAGATAGATCGGGGAATTTATGGATCGCTACCAATGGAAAGGGGCTTGTATATTTTAATCGCAAAACAAGGACTTTCAAAACCTACCAGCACAATCCTTCCGATCCTCAAAGCCTGGCTCATAATGCAGTTGTAAGCTTATATATTGACAAAACCGGGAAGCTTTGGGTGGGGACCTACTCCGGTGGACTGGATTGCTTCGATGGAAAAAACTTCCTGCATTTTAAAAATAATCCTTCCAATCCCTCCAGTATCAGCGATAACAGGATCTCAGCAATTTATGAAGATTCTGCAAATAGATTTTGGGTGACCACCATGGGAGGGGGTATAAATCTTTTTAATAGGAACACCAAAACGTTTAAAGCCTTTACCCTGCAGGGAAAGCAGCTCAACTCTAATTACGTGTTTTGTATCTTAGAAGATTCAAAGGGAAGTGTTTGGTTTGGAACCGGCTACGGACTAAGCGTACTGGACCGGGGTGCAAAAAAGTTTAGAGCCATTATCAATAGTGGAGATAACGGAAATAGCCTAATCAATAATACGATTAACTGTCTCAGGCAAGACAGAGCCGGGAACATCTGGATCGGAACGAGAGAAGGCTTAAGTATTTATACCCCCTCTAAGAAACGGTATATAAACTATACCACCGAAAATGGCCTGCCAGACAATAATATTCAGGAGTTGGAAGAAGATCGTAAAGGCGCTTTTTGGATAAGTACCTCGAACGGATTAACAAAGGCAACCATTGGAGACAAATCGACACTTAGCCTGCGCTTCACAACTTTTGATGAGAGCGACGGACTTCAAGGGAAGGAATTTAACCGGAATGCTTCTTTAAAATTAAGATCCGGAGAATTGGTTTTCGGGGGTGCCGATGGTTTCAATCTTTTTGATCCCCAAATGGTCAAAACCAATAAAACCAAAAGCCCGGTTTATATAACCGACCTTCAGCTCTTTAACAAAACAGTGCAGGTCGGAGAAGCTATAGATGGGGATATTATTCTCAGGCAGTCCATCCTTGATACCAAAGAGATTGTTTTGAAAAGCTACCAGAACGTTTTCACCATAGCTTTTGCTTCCCTTAACTATTTGGAAGCGCACAAAGTTAAACATCAATATATGATGGAAGGCTTTGACCATCAATGGACCACCGCCGATAATAATATTCGTAAAGCAACTTACACCAATCTAGACCCCGGAGAATATACTTTTAAGGTACGAGTATCCAATCCTGATGGTACATGGACGGAAAATGCAGCCTCATTGAAAGTTCGGATTTTGCCCCCTTTCTATAAATCTTCGTGGGCTTATGTATTATACGCATTGGCCTTTATTGCCTGTTTGTACCTGTTGAGACAAAGAGGCATTCGGAAGCTCAAAGCTGAATTTGCAGCAGAACAGGAAAAGTTGGAAGTGCAAAGGCTTATTGAACAAGAGAAAGCGGAAGCTCGGCTGATCATTGAGCAGGAAAGGGTTGAAGCAATGCGTTACAGAGAACTCGATGCTCTGAAAATTAAATTCCTTACTAATATCAGTCACGAATTCCGTACGCCTCTTTCTTTAATTCTGGCTCCTGTAGAGAAATTGCTTAAGCAGAATACTGAAGATAAAAAGGCCTTGGAGCAGATCGGTATGATCCAACGCAATGCGCGAAGACTCTTACACTTGGTAAATCAGTTGCTGGATTTCCGGAAGATGGAGTTGAAAGAGTTAAGAGTGCAAAAGCGACCTGGGGACTTTGTGAAGTTTGTGAAAGAGATTTCTTTTTCTTTTAAAGACATTGCAGAACAGAAGAATATCCAACTTTCATTCAATTCGGCATTCGAAGGCCTTCTATTCTCCTTCGATCACGATAAGCTGGAACGTATCCTGTTTAACTTGCTATCGAATGCTTTTAAGTTTACCCTCGAGAATGGCAAGGTGAACGTTGCGCTTGACCTGACTGCCGACGAAAAGGTAGAAATAAAAATAAGGGATACGGGCATCGGCATTGAAAAGGACAAGCAGGACAAAATCTTTGAAAGCTTTTTTCAGAGCGAGATTCCTGATGTCATTATTAACCAGGGAAGCGGTATAGGCTTGTCTATTGCAAAAGAATTTGCTCGCTTGCACAGAGGAGATATTGTTCTAGAGAGTGAGCTTAATTTCGGAAGTTGCTTTACGGTTATTCTTCCGCTTGAAAGGGTTTCTGAACTCACAAAAACGGAGGACTTACTAGAAGAAATCCTAGTTGAAGAAAAACAACCTGCAGACATAATGAAGCCAGCAGAAATGGTGGTTTCCAGTAAAAAGCTGACAGTACTAATAGTAGAAGACGACGTTGATTTCAGGTTTTATCTTAAAGACAACCTGAAAGAAGATTACAATGTTATCGAAGCCAATAATGGGAAGGACGGATGGCAGAAAGCCTTGTTCTATCACCCTAATATCGTTGTTAGTGATATTTCCATGCCTGAAATGGGAGGTATTGAACTTTGTAAAAAGATCAAAAGCGATAACAGGACCTTCCATATTCCAGTGATCTTGCTGACGGCGATGACAGGGGAAGAAAGTCAACTGAAAGGACTGGATTCGGGTGCCAATGACTATATGACCAAGCCATTTAGTTTCGAGATCCTTCAAACCAAATTACGTAACATCCTACAACAGCAGGAATCCTTCCGTAAAACCTATCAGAAACAGGTGGAAGTAAAACCAGCAGATGTGGAACTAGAATCGGCAGATGAAAGGTTCCTGCAAGAAGTCATACAGATCATTGAAAAGAATATCTCCAATACCAATTTTTCTGTAGACGAGCTTAGTAGCCTCCTATATGTAAGCAGGGTTACCCTTTACAAACGGATCCTTAACTTAACAGGCAAAACTCCTCTAGATTTTATTAAATCCTATCGCCTCAAAAGAGCCGCCCAATTGCTGGAAAGAGGAGATTTTACTATTTCCCAGATCTGTTACAAAGTAGGATTTAAAACCTCCAAAAATTTTGTAAAATCCTTTAAAGCCGAATTCGACGTAATACCTTCCAAATACGCGGAGAGTAAGGAACATAGCGGGGAGGAATGATCGGCGGAGAGCTTTACCTGCCACTTGCGTTGAATTGATTTTTCCAGAGGCACACGCCAGTCAACAAACGCAAAAAGAATCCCCATATTCTCCTCGATTTTCATTAAGGCAATGGTTTAACTAGTTGATTATAAGTATCTTTTTCGTGGTTTAACATTTGAGACCCTGTTTTTTAGCAATACAGTTTTGTAACCAATCTACTTTTACTTCACAAACCAATTACTAACCAACAACATCAGTGGAGCACTGAAACCTTTGTTAGTAAGCGAAAAATTAACCGGGTAAAAAGATGACTAATTATTTAAACAAATGAAACCATGAAGTGAAAAATTTACTAAAAACAAGTTCGACCAATTATGACAAATTCCAAAAATGCTAATCAACATGAAGAAAGATAATAGTATAAAATTTATTCCACTGGTATGCCTCCTGCTAGCTCTGCTATCAGTATTTGGGGCCTATGCTCAAGATACCCGGGTGATAACCGGTATTGTTATAGATGATACGGGATTGCCTCTCCCCGGCGCTTCTGTTAAACTAAAAAATGGAACCGCTTCAGCTCAAACAGCGGATAATGGTAGTTTCTCGATCAGGGTTCCCCAAAGTAATGCAGTGTTGCAGATCTCCTTTGTTGGCTTTCAAACAAAGGAAGTAAGTGTAGGAAACAACAACATTGTGAAAGTAACCCTAAATCCATCTGCGAGTAACAAGCTGAACGAAGTTGTGGTTATAGGTTACGGCGCAGCAAGAAGAGCCGAAATAACTTCATCCATTGCCTCAGTATCAGAAAAAGACATTAAAAATACACCTGTTGCAGGTGTTGATCAGGCAATTCAGGGTAAAGTAGCCGGCGTTACTATAAGTACTAACGGTGGTCAACCTGGAGGCGGTGTTTCCGTACGTATCGGGGGTATTACCTCTGTAAATGGCAACGAACCCCTTTATGTTATCGATGGTGTTCCTATCGGCGGTGCGCCAAGTACCAATTTCACAGACGGAGGTGCTGGAGCTGCCCAAACCGCTCAAAGTCCACTTGCGAATATAAATCCAGCTGATGTGGCCTCTATTGATATCCTTAAAGATGCATCAGCTCAAGCTATTTACGGATCCCGCGCTGCTAATGGGGTTGTAATTGTGACAACAAAAAAGGGTAGGGCAGGTGAATCGAAGATTTCCTATGACGTATTTGCTGGTGTTTCTCAGATTCAGAGGAAGCTTGACATGATGAACCTAAGTCAGTTTGCTCAATATGAGAATGAAGTGCTCGAAGAGATTGCGACTGTAAACGAGAATTCCTATGTACCAATTCCTGAATACCGGGATCCATCTGTATTGGGAAAAGGAACCGACTGGCAGGATGCATTATTTCAAAGAGGGAACACGCAACAACATCAGGTTTCATTCTCAGGAGGAGCCAATAAAACAACCTATTATACCTCTGTAAATTATTACGATCAGTCAGGTGTGGTTATTGGTTCTGGCTTGAAGAGATATGCCATACGGGTCAACCTGGATCAGCAGGTGAAAGATTGGTTTAAGGTGGGACTAAATTCAACCTTCACCCGTTCTAATCAGCAAGTTTCATTAACGAATGGTTCAGCTACCCCTATCAGTGTTGCCGTATCAAACAGCCCTGCTGCTCCTATTCTTGTTGGTGATCAATTCGCACCTGCAATTCGCATCGGTGGCTATAACTTTGGTGAAAACCGTAATCCAATAGCTCTCGCTTCCCTGAGAGATATTCGTAACATTCAGGCGAAGGCCTTAGCAAGTTTATATGGTGAGGTTTCGCTAAGCAAGAATTTCTCTTTCAGGTCTCAGCTTGGAGTAGATTATTCAGTCAACGAAGGCAATTTTTTCGAGCCGCAATTAATTTACGGCACTACTGCAATAATCCCTGTTAGCCGGATCAACTTATCAAGAGGAATAGCCTCTTTCTGGAGTATAACCAACTATCTAAGTTATAATCAGAAATTCAATAAGCATAACGTCTCAGCTCAATTAGGACAAGAAGCCTGGGAGTCTAAATGGGATGGTTTAAGTGCAGGCAGAAGAGATTTGAACCTGAACTTCCAATCCATCGCTGCAGGATCGGCGGTAGGGCAGGAAACCGGGGGAAGTTTAAGCGAGCAGGCAATGGCTTCATATTTTGGCCGTGCCGGATACTCTTACGATAATAAATACTCGGTTAACTTCTCTATCAGAAGGGACGGTACATCCTATTTCGGTCCCGATAACAGGTATGGTTATTTCCCGGCCGTTTCTTTCGGTTGGACAGTTACTAACGAGAAGTTTGCTGATAACTTGAAACTGTTGAATTATTTGAAGTTCCGCTTTGGCGCAGGTGCTGTAGGAAGAGGTGTAACTAATTATGCAAATGCCTATACTGCGGGGTTAAGACAACAAACAGGTGCATTTGGTCCCGGAAGCTGGCCTAGTAATGTTCCTAACCCAGCTTTAAAATGGGAATCGGTAAATACCTATAACGCCGCTGCGGATGCAACCCTTTTTAATAAGAAACTGGAACTAACCATTGACGTGTACAGGAAAATTACTACCGATATGCTTTTGCCATCTAATTTGCCTGCATTTACCGGAATTGGAACCAATTGGGATGATATTCAATCTCCGATTACAAACGCTGGCAAGATCCAAAACACTGGTATCGATGTTTCGGCTACTAGCTACAACATTCAACGGGGGCCTTTTACCTGGAGAACCTCCTTTAACATTACCCATTATAAGAACGTGCTGAAGGAGTTGAATGCAGGTACAAGTGCAATTACTTATTCAGCTACTGATGCCCTGAATGCTGACCGGGTTGTTACAAGAACGGTTATCGGCAAACCGGTAGGTCAGTTTTACGGATACATTGCAGATGGTCTGTACAGGTCCGAACAGGAAATTAACAGCAGTGCCAGAAATCCACTAATTGCTATCGGACCAAAAGGTATTTGGATGGGCGACGTGAAATACAGGGATCTTAGTGGACCCAATGGTAGTCCTGACGGAAAGATCGACTCCTATGATATCACATCTATAGGTAACCCCAATCCGAAGTTCACATTTGGTTTAACCAATAACTTTACTTTCAAAAGCTTTGATCTTTCTGTATTCCTTCAAGGCAGTTATGGAGCAGATATCTTAAATTTCACCAAGCTATTGACAGAGGGTTCATACAAAGTTTACTATAACCAGTCGGTAGACGTTTTAAACAATCGTTATTCTGTTAATAATCCTCAAGGTTCATTGCCTCGTTATAATCAATGGCATGGCGACAACCTATCTTTATCCTCAAGGTTTGTAGAGGACGGCTCCTACTTAAGAATACAGAATGTAACACTAGGGTATAACTTACCTAAAACATTGATCAGTAAAGCGAAGATTTCTAACGCTAGAGTGTTCATTCTGGGCCAGAACCTATATACCTTCACAAAGTACTCCGGCTTAGATCCGGAACTGGGCTCATATAATAATAATGCCCTGATGTCTAATGTTGATAATGGCAATTATCCTAATCCCCGGACTTTTACCATAGGAGCTAATATCACATTCTAACCATTACTAACGAAATCAGAAATGAAACATAAATTATTAGTCCTGCTAACAGCGGCCACTTGCATGGTCTCCTGCAGCAAAGATTTTCTAGAAAAACCAGACCCTAATGCTCCTACACTGGAGACATATTATACAAACGCTGCACAAGTGGAGGGAGCAACCGGTTTGCTATACGGTGCAGCCTGGCAACCTTTCATGGATCGTGCCTGGTTAAGTATAGGAGATATCATGGGCGGCACAGGGATCACTTCTGGTCCTGGTGATTATGCCCCCTATATGAACTTCACCGTATCTGAAAACGATGCCCAGGTAATGAAGGCCTGGAAATCGTTCTACAAAGTAGCTGGCGTTTCAACTATACTCATCAATGCCTTCGAACAAAAGAAAGCTAAAATTGGAGACCAGGAATTTTTAAATAAGGGAATTGCAGAAGCAAGGTTTATGCGGGCCGTTGCCTACTTCTATCTGACGAGAGTATTTAAAGATGTGCCTATCATTACAGATCCTGTAGCTCTGGCTGCCGGTTCAGACTTCAATGTTCCCAGGCATAAACAGGCCGACGTATTAAGATTCATCATAGAGGATCTGAAAGCTGCAGAAAGCGGGCTTCCTTTAATAACCTCAATTCCAAGGAAAAGGGTAAATGCCTATTCTGCCAAAGGGATGATGGCCAAAGTTTACTTGTACATGAAGGATTATGCCAATGCAAAGGAAAAAGCATGGGAAGTGATAAAATCCGGTCAGTATAAGTTATATCCCGACTACTACCAGTTGTTTTCAACTGCTGCAGCAAATGGTAATGAGGAGTCTCTTTTCGCTTTTCAATGGATAGAAAATGGCGATTGGTCTTCTGCAAATCACGTTCAAACCAACATAGGTCCTGGTGCTCTTCTTGACCCTCTGGGAGCAGGCGGTTATTCTTCTGTAGTCCCTTCTATTAATTTACTTACGGCCTTTGAACGAGGCGACTTAAGGCGGAGAAGCGTAATGGAGCATGGCTTTCATCGTACCGATTGGGTGAACAATAATTTTCCCACGGGTTTTACCTACGATACCCTGACCACAGACAACTCCAAAAGAAGTTATACAGCAACACGTACAAATACTGCTAAATACATAGTTGGGCCCGGCGACGGCGTCACAAAGGTTATTGGTGTAAGTAATAACATGTGTACCTATGTTTTGAGATACGCGGATGTTCTGCTCATATATGCTGAAGCCGTTCTAGGAGACAATGCATCTACCTCAGATGCAACAGCGCTGGATGCCTTTAACGAAGTTCGTAAGAGGGCTGGATTTACAGAAAGAAAGACCTCAATAACGAAGGACATGATCCTGCATGAGAGAATGATCGAGTTCAATTTTGAAGGCGAGTTCTGGTTCGATGTCCAGCGTCAGGGCTTTGCAAAAGCAAAGGAAATCCTTGAAAACCAGGAACGTGGTGAGTATGTAACAAACAACGGTGTAAGAACTATTAATCATGCAGATGTTAAAGGATATTTTACATCAGAAAGCCAGTTGTTCCTTCCAGTTCCTGCCGCTGAGATCTTATTAAACCCAATGTTAGCTCAGCCATCAGTAAACTATTATTAACCTTAAAAGGAAATTGAAATGAACTTATTAAAATATATCCGGATAAATTGCACGGCTGCAATTGCCGGGGCCTGTATCCTCTTTACTTCTTGTGAAAAAGACTCTAATGGCATGAACGAGTCGGGTCCGGGAGAGCTCAATATTCAGGAGGTGGGCCCGGGAGAAGGCTCAGGAGGCGACGTTCTGATTGTCAAGGGTTCGGGATTAGGAGCCATAGAGAGCGTTGTGTTCGAGAAAGACAGCGTACCTGCAGGATTCAATCCTGTATTTAATAACGAGAACGCTATTGTGTTCCGCGTACCGGATACAGCAAGCGGCGGTCCTCAAAATATTATATTCACGAATAAGGCTGGAAAAGTTGTAAGAGTACCTTTTAAAGTTATCGCCCTTCCAACAGTCAGCGAGGTATCAGCGAAAGATGTTGAGGCAGGATCACGGGTAACGCTTACTGGAATAAACCTTGAAGATGTAAGCAAAGTGCTGATTGACGGAACCACGGATGAAGCTGTTGTGGTTTCAAAATCTAAGAAAGAACTGGTGATAGATATGCCAGCAAGTACACAAAGCCGCGCAAAGCTCTTAATCACCAATTCTTCAGGTACCAAAGCAACAGAGCAGGAGGTGGTATACATCTCCAATGCCTACCAGATTTTTACTGAAGGGCAACCAGCGAATGTTGATTACTGGGGATGGAGTATTAATTATGCAACTGCAAATACCTTTTCTGTGAGTGGTTCCAATTCCCTGAAGGCTACCTACACTGGTTCATGGGGAGGATTTCAGTTACACATGAAGAATCCGGTAGATCTGGCACAATATAAATACGTTACATTCTGGGTAAAGGGAGCTGAGGTTGATAAGGTAATAAGCTTTAACTTCAACTGGGCCAATACTCAGGCGCTTAATATCCCAGCTAACAAATGGACCTATTTCAAATTCGACCTCGATTTATTCAAAGGGTCCGGAGTTTCTAAACTCGACGACTTTATTATGCAGGTTAACGGCGATCCGGCTACCTTTTATCTGGACAATATTCTCTTGGTTAAATAAAGCAGGCTCTACTGCACCTATCCCTGGTTGCATAGGCAACCAGGGAGTTTATGGCTTGAACCACCCTCTCTTTCGTGTGGCTGGCCCGGATTATTCCGGGAGTATAAGGGTGCGTCCGTAAACGGGGAACTATCCTTTCGATTAGAGTTGATTTGAACATTAAACAAACACTTAGATAATTAATAAAATGAGAAAAACAATACTTGGCCTGGTTGCGGCATTGGGCCTATCCTTAAGCGGCTTCGCCCAGGGAAACAACTATGCTCAAAATTACACCAAGTTTGAAGGCCTGGCTTTAACTCCGCCTATGGGATGGAACAGCTGGAATAAATTTGCCTGCAACGTGGATGAAAAAATGATACGGGAAATCGCAGATGCCATGGTATCGTCCGGAATGAAAGACGCGGGTTATACCTATATCAATATCGACGACTGCTGGCATGGAGACAGGGACAGTCTTGGCTTTATTCACCCCGATCCCAAACGCTTTCCTTCAGGAATCAAGGCCCTTGCTGACTATGTTCATGCAAAAGGGTTGAAACTGGGAATTTATTCTGATGCAGGATCCCAAACCTGCGGGGGCCGTCCTGGCAGCAGAGGTTTTGAATTCCAGGATGCACAAATGTATGCGAAATGGGGTATTGACTATTTGAAATACGATTGGTGTAATACAGAGGGGCTAAAAGCGGAAGGCGCTTATAAAACCATTGCTGCTGCATTACGCAAAGCAGGAAGGCCGATTGTATTGAGCATCTGCGAATGGGGAACTGATAAGCCCTGGGAATGGGGCCAGAATGTCGGCCACTTGTGGAGAACTACAGGAGATATTTTCAACTGCTTTGATTGTATCGAAGATCATGGTACCTGGAAATCCTGGGGAGTTATGCAGATCCTTGACAAACAAGAAGGACTTCGCGAGTACGCTGGACCAGGGCATTGGAACGACCCGGATATGCTGGAAGTAGGGAACGGAATGCCTGCCAATCAAGACCGGGCTCATTTTTCTATGTGGGCAATGATTGCTGCTCCTTTGATCTCAGGCAATGACCTAAGAAACATGAACAGGCAAACGGTAGAGATATTGACTAATAAAGAGGTTATCGCCGTTGATCAGGACGAGTTGGGAATCCAGGGATTCCGGCATAGTGTGAAAGACAGCGTTGAAACATGGTATAAGCCATTGAAGAACGGCGATTGGGCAGTTTGCTTCCTTAATCGTTCTAAAAGTCCTAAGACCATAGAAATGAACTGGGAGGCCAATACGATCAGCGATTCTTTTGCCAAACGGGAGTTAAACGCCCGGACTACGACATATAAGGTTCGTAACCTATGGTCGAAAAAAGATCAGGGCACTACGAAGAAGGTCTTAAAAGCCAATATACCTGCACAGGATGTATTGATGCTAAGATTAGGAAAAAGATAAGAGTGGTTGATTAAAAAATAAATAAAGCACGCAATATGCATTTTAACAAAATAGCGGTCTTCCTGATCCTTGCAGGTTTCTGTTTAGTTTCCTGCAAAAAGAAGAGTGGAGGAGAGCCAGCTCCTGAGCCGGCACCAGAGGAGACGGAGGTAGTGCCTGAACTATCGACAGTGAAGTTATGGTTGGTAGATAAAAATGTCACACAAGAAACAGCCTGGCTCTTCTATAACCTGAAAAAGGTTTCGAAGAAGAACATCCTTTTTGGACACCAGGATGCAACCAAAAGGGGAGTAATAAATGCATCAACAGGTTGGGCAAACGAACAGCATCTTCCGGCTGTATCAAAAGAAAGGTCAGACGTTAAGGATGTTACCGGCTCTTACCCTGTAGTTTACGGACACGACTTTAATTATATAGCCGGATGGGCAGAAGGTGGATGGTTTGATTACGAGAGAAAGATTGCCAAAGAGTTAACGATAGAGGCTTATAACAGGGGAGGGATAAATACCTATTCCTGGCATTACAGCAACCCCGTTTCAAAAGGAAGTTTCAATTGGAATGAATCGCCAGTGGAAGCAGTAAGTAAAATTCTTCCTGGCGGATCGCATCACGAGGTGTACAAAGGCTCCTTAAAGCAGATTGCGGACTATGCTAAATCCCTTGTTGGAGCAGACGGCAAGCTCGTACCTGTTATCTTCAGGCCTTTTCATGAAATGGATGGGGCCTGGTTCTGGTGGGGCAAAACGCATTGTACTCCTGCCCAATACAAGGAGCTTTTTCAATTTACGGTTAACTACCTTAAAAACGAACTTGAAGTTCACAACTTCCTTTATTGCTGGTCGCCGGGTGGAGAATATAATGGCTTAACGCAATACCTGGAGTTCTACCCCGGAGATGATTATGTTGACATTATAGGTACCGATAACTATGCCTTGAATAGCAATGTAAGCAATTCCACCATTTCTAATAAACTAAAGATCGTTTCTGATTACGCCAAACAGAAGAATAAAATAGCTGCCTTTACCGAAGCGGGACAGCAAAACCTGACCACTACTAACTGGTACACGCAAAAACTTCTTGCCAGTCTGCAATTGCAACAGATTGAAATGGCTTATGTGCTGGTTTGGGCTAATACAACTTCGTCTTATTGGACACCTTACAAAAATCATCCGGCTGAGGCTGATTTTGGTGTGTTCAAAAGCAGTTCTTATGTAATGTTTGCTTCAGAGCTCAAACGGCAAATGTACACGTCTCCAAAGTAGACGAAAATATATACTAAAAGTTGGTTTATGGTAAAGCAGGTCTCCCAATTCGGAGCCTGCTTTTTTTATACAAGCCCAGCCTATCCTTTACACTCAGCCTGGGTCATATATAGCGTATGATCCGATTGTAAATAAACATTTCGACCCCCTTTTTTAAGCAATAAGGCCTTTAATCCTGCTCAAATTTGATCCATTAATTAACAAATGAGTAGGCCGGAAGTGCCCATTCTACTCGCCATTATAAACAAACGAAACAATTGCATCAGGAGAAATGAATTTAACACTTATCGACGTCTCATTGATCGTCTTTTACCTCATTATGATGGTAATGATCGGTTGGTATTATCGCAATAAAGCCCGCCAGAACAAGGAAAGTTATTTGATGGGAGGAAAGAAATTACCATGGTATATGCTGGGATTAAGCGATGCCTCAGATATGTTCGATATCAGCGGGACAATGTGGATGGTCTCCTTATGCTTTGTATATGGATTAAAAAGTATCTGGATTCCCTGGCTTTGGCCGGTTTTCAACCAGGTATTCAATATGATGTTCCTGGCGAAGTGGCTACGCCGTTCTAATGCCGATACTGGTGCAGAATGGCTGGCTACCCGCTTCGGTCTCGAAGGGAAAGGCGTAAAAGCTTCACATAATATTGTGGTAGCCTTTGCCCTGATCGGTTGTCTTGGTTTCCTTGCTTACGGCTTTGTAGGCCTGGGCAAATTCATTGAGATCTTTGTTCCATGGAATATCGTGCAGCCCTATCTGCCCTTTTATGTTCCTGCCAGCTACGTAGCGCATTTCTATGGGATCATATTTACCCTTTTCGCCATGTTCTACTCCATTCTGGGTGGCATGCACAGTATTGTTTTAGGCGACGTGATCAAGTATGCCATCATGACTGTGGGTTGTATTGCCATCGCCATTATTGCGGTAAGTAATCTGCAAGGAAATGATCTGCATGTGCCAGAGGGATGGCGTGATCCATTCTTCGGTTGGAAGCTGGATCTGGATTGGAGTAATATCATACCAGCAGCAAATAAAAAGATCGAAGAAGACGGGTTTGGTCTGTTTGGAATATTTTTCATGATGATGTTGTTTAAAGGAGTGCTTTCGAGTTTGGCAGGACCAGCACCGAACTACGATATGCAGAAAGTACTATCTACCCGCTCTCCTGAGGATGCCTCTAAAATGACCGGCTTCGTTTCAATTGTGCTGCTTCCGATCCGTTACTCCATGGTGATAGGCCTTACTGTTCTTGCCTTACTGTATTTCAATAAGCTTGACATTACTACTGAAAGTGGAGCTTCTGACTTCGAACGGATCCTTCCTGCAGCTATCAATACCTTTCTGCCGGTGGGTATACTGGGACTTGTGTTAACAGGTTTGCTAGGCGCTTTCATGGGAACATTTTCTGGTACGTTGAACGCAGCTCAGGCTTATATCGTGAATGATATCTACCTTAAATACGTTAATCCCGGGGCTTCTACTCAAAAGATCATCTCTGCCAACTACCTGGTAGGTATTGTGGTAGTGGCTATCGGCGTAACCCTAGGCTTCTTTGCCAAAGACGTCAACAGTATCCTTCAATGGATAGTGGGGGCGCTCTATGGTGGTTATATCTCAGCAAATGTGCTTAAGTGGTACTGGTGGCGCTTCAATGCCAACGGATTCTTCTGGGGAATGGCAGCAGGAATTGCCGCGGCCCTTGTTTTCCCTTTTATTTTTCCGGATACTTTACCGCTTTACGTATGGCCTTTGTTATTCCTTATTTCTCTGGCCGGTTGTTTATTCGGAACATATTCTGCGCCTCCAACAGACGAAGCTATCCTTATAAAGTTCTATAAAACAGTGCGTCCCTGGGGATTTTGGACACCTGTTCTGGAAAAGGTAAAAGTCGAAGATCCCTCATTTGAACCAAACCGGAATTTTAAGCTCGACATGTTCAATGTAGTTGTAGGTATAGCAGCCCAGCTTTGCCTCACCGTACTTCCCATGTATCTCATTCTCGGTATGAAAATGCCTCTTTTAGTAACAGTGCTGGTTTTGGTAGTGTTGGGAATCATTTTAAAGCGAACCTGGTGGGACAAACTTCAGGCTGAAGCCCGGGAATCTAAAGAAAAGGCAGCGAAGGAATTGGTCCCGCTTACAGAACCCGTTTACCAGAGCTTCCGGTAGATAATCTCTAATAACTCACAATTACAAATATATCCCTAACACATACCATTTAGCGATGCAGGAAATAACATTAACAACAAACGAAATTTTTGAAAAGCGTTTAAGCGCATTACGTCTGGCTCAAGATGAATTGCTCAAACGGACCAATAAAGCTGAAGAATTGGGTAATGGCATTTTTACCCGTTATCAAAATCCAATTCTCACCGCAGCCCATGTTCCACTGGAGTGGCGATATGATCTAAATCCTGAAACCAATCCATTCCTGATGGAGCGTTTTGCAATCAATGCCACCTTTAATTCGGGAGCTATCAAATTTAGAGGGAAATACATAGTGGTAGCAAGGGTTGAAGGAGCAGACAGGAAATCTTTTTTCGCGGTGGCAGAGAGCGACAATGGAATTGATAATTTTCGCTTTTGGGAATACCCTTGTTTAATTCCCGAAACCAACGATCCTGATACTAATATTTATGATATGCGCCTGGTGCAGCACGAAGATGGCTGGATCTATGGGCTATTCTGTACCGAGCGGAGAGATCCTGCTGCTTCCGACGGAGACCAATCATCAGCTGTAGCACAATGTGGCATTGTTCGCACTAAGGATCTACTTACCTGGGAGAGATTGGCAGATCTAAAAACTCCCTCTGCCCAACAGCGTAACGTGGTCCTTCATCCGGAATTTGTGGATGGAAAGTATGCTTTCTATACCCGCCCTCAAGACAGCTTTATTGAGGCCGGAAAAGGCGGCGGAATAGGATTTGGATTAAGTGAATCCATTGAGAACGCTATCATAGAAAAGGAAGTAGTTATCGACAGGAAACAGTATCATACCGTTTACGAGTCGAAGAACGGTTTAGGGCCCGCTCCCCTAAAAACAGAGAAAGGTTGGCTTCACCTTGCCCATGGAGTTCGTAATACGGCCGCTGGTTTGCGTTACGTACTTTATGTTTTCGTAACAGATCTGCAAGATATTACCAAAGTGATCCATAAGCCAAATGGATATTTTATCGCACCTGAAAATGAAGAAAGAGTAGGAGATGTATCTAATGTCGTTTTCAGTAATGGCTGGATAGCTGACGAAGATGGCAGGGTATTCATCTACTACGCCTCATCCGATACCCGTCAGCATGTAGCAACTTCAACAATAGATCAGTTGCTGGATTACGCAATTAATACTCCTGAAGATGGCCTTTGCTCTGCGAAATCTGTAGAGACGATCTATAGCATTATCGATAATAACAAGATTTAAAATGAAGAGGGGCAGAGGATTCTCTGCGAATGAAGATCACAAAATAATAACACAAGCGGTAAGCATTACATCAATGTCAACAATCCAACTAAACTCATCACTGGAGGAATACCAGAAAGAGGCAAAACGTGAACTGGTCAATATTTTGGGCTATTGGTTGCAGCATGCACCAGATAAGGTGGATGGTGGGTTCGTTGGAAGGATTGATAATGATAATGCCTGTGATCATACCGCGGTAAAAGGAGCGGTGCTAAATGCCCGCATCCTTTGGTCTTTCTCTGCTGCTTATAATCTTGAACCTAAGGAATCATACCTTGAAGCAGCCGACCGGGCCTACCAATACATAATAGATTACCTGATTGATAAAGAGTTTGGGGGTGTCTACTGGACAGTGGATCACAAAGGAAAACCCCTTGATACAAAGAAACAGGTGTATGCTGTGGCTTTTACCATTTATGCTTTTGCTGAATACTTTTTGGCAAGCAACAGACCTGAAGCAAAAGACAAAGCAATAGAGCTCTATAAACTTTTACTGGAAAGGAGTTTCGACCAGGAGCAGACCGGCTATTACGAAGCCTTTACACGTGAATGGGGGGAAATATCAGATTTCAGGTTAAGCGACAAAGACGCTAACGAGAAGAAAACGATGAATACACATCTTCATGTTCTGGAAGCGTATACCACCTTATACAAAATATGGAGGGATGAGGGCTTGAAAGAGCAGATTCAGTTGTTGCTGATTAATTTCCTCGACCATATTATTGATGCAGAAAGTGGCCATCTGATCCTGTTCTTTGACGAAAACTGGAATCGAAAGTCGGATACCATTTCCTTCGGTCATGACATTGAAGCGGCATGGCTGCTATTGGAAGCAGCAGAGCAGATGCAGGATGAGTATTTGATTGAGGAAGTGAAGGAGGCATCTCTGGGATTAGCGAATGCAGCAGCCAGGGGCCTGGCAGCTGATGGCAGTCTGTATTACGAATTCGAGCCAGGGCATCAGCAGCTGATCAATGAAAAACACTGGTGGGTGCAGGCAGAAGCAATGGTTGGCTTCTTCAATGCATGGCAATTATCAGGGAACGAAGAACAGCTCGAAAGATCCATCAAGGTTTGGCGGTTTATACAAAACAAGATCCTCGACAGAGAAAACGGGGAATGGTTTTGGGGAGTGCTGGACGATGGAAGTATTATGGCCGATCAGGACAAAGCAGGATTGTGGAAATGCCCTTATCATAATAGCAGGGCTTGTATAGAGATTATAAAAAGGATCTAAATGCAGCTAATTCAGGAAGTAACACCATTTAAGAATGGCGACTGCTTTGCAGTTTTTTCGGGAAGCAAAAGCACAATTAGTGTTCCTGCCCATTCCCATCCAACATATGAACTGCATTTACTGCTAAATGCAGGAGGTGCCAGGAGAGTAGTAGAAGGCAGAGAAGAAACAATCACCGATTTCGATATGGTACTGCTAGGGCCTGATCTCATGCATGGCTGGACGGGAAAGGCATGCAACAGTGTTGAAATAATAGAAGTTAGTGTTCAATGGCCGGCAGACCTTTTTGCTGACAAGTTCCTGCAACGAAGTCAAATGAACTACCTGAAGGCAATGTTGAACAAAAGCTTTCAGGGAATTGCTTTCTCGAAGGACTCAATTTTAAATGTATTACCTAGAATGCTGGCTTTGAAGGGAAAGTCTGGCTTTGTTGCCTTCGCAGAAATAATGGGCATACTGAATGAACTTTCTCTTGCAAAAGGTTATCGAACCGTTTTACATGACGATGATGAGTCAGGCTGCAATTCAAATTATACCAGCAGAATAATAGAAAATGCTTTAGAACTTATGAACTGCTGTTTTGAGCAACAGATTTCCTTGTCAAATATGGCTTCGATGGCAAATATGACAGAGGAAGGCTTCTGCCGGTTTATTAAAAAACATACTGGTTGTACTTTCACAGAAAGTCTTACAAAAATACGTCTCAGTCAAGCTTCACGAATGCTTATAGAAACTTCGCAGCCAATTGCTACAATATCCAGCGCCTGCGGCTTCCGGAATCTTTCTAACTTCAACCGCATTTTCAAGCGTAAAAATGGCTGCACTCCTAGAGAATATAGGAGAGGTTTTCAAACGAAGATGCAATTTATTTAATGTAATGATGGCTAAACCTTTGTCAAATAATTTAGAAAAGCTGGTAGAGTTAATAGAAAAAATCCCAGTTTTGAAAAAGCAGCATTTAGCAAGCGATAATGGAAGAAATAGAAATCAGGAAAGTAACCGTAGACGATTTAGAAGCTTTGCAACGTATTGCCAAGGAAACTTTTGCAGAAACCTTTTCCGATAGTAACAACGAGGAAAACATGGCCAAATATCTGGACGAAGGCTTTTCAATAGAAAAGCTTACCAGGGAAGTACATAATGGGGCGTCTCAATTTTACTTTGCACTACTTAATAAGGAAGTGGTTGGTTATCTAAAGTTGAATACTGGTAACGCTCAAACCGAGGCTCAAGACGATCATGCATTTGAAATAGAGCGAATCTATGTGCTTGCAAAATATCATGGTAAAAAGGTCGGTCAAGTACTTTACAACAAAGCAGTACAGGTAGCAGAGGAATTAAATGCAACTTACCTATGGTTGGGCGTTTGGGAGGAAAATACCAGGGCGATCCGGTTTTATCAAAAGAATGGTTTTGTGGCTTTTGACAAGCATATTTTTAAGCTGGGTGAAGATGAACAGACTGACATTATGATGAAGAAAGAAATTGTCAAATGAACGAATTAATATCATATTGTTATTAATGTGTCTCCTACGGCAAGTTTGCCTGTTATTACCGATGCTAATCCTAAGAAGCTACTTTTTAAAGATGATCGTTTGTTTGTTGTTGTTCACCATATAAGGCCTGGTGATAGGACATTTTTAAAAGGAATCGATAACTTATTGAAAAGGGAAGCAGTAATTTATTCTTGAAGATCAGCTACTTTCTTTCTACTACTACTGATGATCTGCTCCCGATGCTGTAGCCCCCAATTAGCAATAACATCAATAACCTCTTTTAAAGTTTCGCCATACTCTGTCAATTCATAGATTACCGTTTTTGGGTAACCACTTCCCTCTGTTCTTTTAATCAGCTGGTTCATTTCCAGATCTTTCAGCTCTCTGCTCAACACCTTACCTGAAATGCCCAGTATTTTCTTTAGCAGATGGGAATATCGCTTAGGACTAAAACACAGACAAGACATGATCGAAACTTTCCATTTACCGTTTATTACGTCCATTGCGTCATAAATTGCCATTACCCGTTTACGGCACTCTTCTGAATTAAGTATATCCTGCTCATCCATATCATTAAATTGGTGGTGACTCAAATGTCACCATTATTACCAGCTACAAAAATAGCTAATGCACTACTCTGATTATAGCTTTGCATCCTAAAATAGAATATAACATGGGTTTACTACAAGATTTAAACTGGCGTTACGCCACAAAAAAGATGAATGGATCAAAGGTTTCTAAAGAAAAGCTCGACTACATCCTTGAAGCGGCCCGGTTAGCTCCATCATCCTCTGGTTTACAGCCCTATCAAATTTTTGTGATCGCTAATAAGGAACTATTAGAAGAAATAAAAAAGATAGCATACAATCAAACTCAGATTACTGATTGCTCACATCTTTTAGTATTTGCTGCCTGGAATGGATATAGCGATGAACGGATTTCAAACGTTTTCAATTTTATTGTAAAAGAACGGGGCTTACCTCCCGGCACGATGGATGACTACAAAAAACAACTACTGGATCTATATTTACCACTTGGAACCGACTGGCAGGCGCAGCATGCAGCGAAGCAAAGCTATATTGCATTTGGTATGGCGATAGCGGCCGCTGCCGAACAGAAGGTTGATGCAACTCCAATCGAAGGCTTTGTTAATAAAGATCTGGATAAGCTTTTGGATTTGGATAAATTAGAGTTAAAGAGCACTGTTCTTTTACCCCTTGGTTATCGGGATGAACAAAACGACTGGTTGGTTAAAATGAAAAAAGTTCGGCAATTGCCAGAGCAATTTATAACTTATATAGAGTAGGTCTTACGGCTTTAATAGATTTAATCAGAACGGAAAAGCATGAGCTACCAGAGCTACTATGATGGCTTTTTCATTACTGCGCAAGAAGAAGAAAAAAGAAACAAAGGGAAGTCTCAGGTTTATCTTTGTATTTATAAATTGAAAAGAATCTTATGCAGGAGGGGAGACATGGTACCAAGTATCAGGCGCATTTTATGATGCTTTGTATGAATGATGGAACTGTCCACTTGAAAATTCCCCTGTTCCTGAAGATTATAACGATATCAGCAACGTAATGGAGGAGATTGCATCAAATTCATTTGAAGATGGGCCCAAGGGACGAACTTTTGAAAATGTGGCAGCATGATCATTTCTAAATATTTAAGAGTAACTTTAATAGCCATTCTAATTTTAATAGGGATGGCTATTTTCTGTACTATTCCAACTTTTTTTTTATCCGGCTCTTATAAGGAGTTTGTAAGATTAACTACTGCCACCGTTTATAACTCTGTTGTTGCAATTTATTTATGGAAAAAGTTTAATTTGACTTTTACCCCAGTTAGGAGTGTTCAGGTTGGTTATGGTTTAGTTTGTGGTATCTTATTGTTTTTATCGGTTTCTACGATGAAGAATTTCATCCTTCCGTTCCAGTATCTAGATATAAATAATCAATTACCTCTTAGTCCCATCCTTCTTTCAATACTTATTGCTCCAATTTATGAAGAAATTATTTTCAGAGGGGTGCTACTTAAAGAGGTATTAGTTGTAAACAATACGTTTTTTCGTTTACTATTTATTTCAATACTCTTTGCATTGTTTCATTTAAGCTTCCCCTTCGACACTCGGGCATTACTAAATTTTACTGGCCATATTTTTGCGGGGATTGTATTCGGATATATCTATCTCAAATCAGGAAACTTGTTAACTTCTATTATTGCGCATAGTGTTACAAACATTTCAGCTGTCCTACTTACAACAACTATAATACCTACAATGAACCCAATTAATAGTCTTGTTTTCTTTTGCATAAGCTTGTCTACCTTGTGGCTTATTTTGTTCAGAATGAAGGTAACCTAGTTGGTTTGGAAAATACTGAACTATTATCTCAATGCTAAGACATTTATTCGCCTAATCCTGGCTATTAGTGATTGTCACATGCAGTTTTGAGAGTTCGTCAGGTTTTCCCTTTCAGTTATAGTATTTTTAAACCCATAAATAGGGATATCTTTTCACTAGGTCGCTTTTTAAGTCAAAATTGACCGATAGCTTTATGTTTTCAACTTTTTCTATTATTAATATTAAATAATTGTTAAAAAAAATTACAAAAGTGAGAAAAGTCATAGTTTTATTAACATAAGCCTGGTAGTTTTAGGAAACAAAATCCTAAAATCATATCAAAATGTCTATCGACTTTTACTCTGCCAGCTTTAAAGACTTCGAAGATGTTCCTGGTCTTAATGTTTATGAACGTTCAGCTTACTTTACACAATTCTTAAGCTACCTGAAAAGTCAGGATCGCCTCAATTACCGTTTACTTTCCAGCAGTCCCTGTTCGCCTGAAATGGATGTACATGTTGAAGGAAGTTCAAAACCAAGAAGAATGGTAAGCTTCGTTTCGAACGATTACCTTGGCTTTTCCCAACACCCTAAAGTGAAAGAGGCGGTGATAAAAGGAGTGGAGAAATTTGGGGCAGGTTCTGGTGCTTCGCCGGCGATAGGAGGCCACTTTAGCTACCACCAGATTCTGGAAGATAAAATAGCTGCCTTTTTTAAACGGAAAGATGCTATTCTTTATACCACTGGCTATACAGCCAACAGTGCTTCACTGATGAGTTTACTGAGGAAGCAGGATATCGCTATTCTTGACATGGCAGTACATGCCAGTATGTACGAAGGCTGCGCTTACACCAATGTTAAAACCTTTCCTCACAATAACCTGGATGCCCTGGAAAGGATCCTTCAAAATACAAAAGGTACTTACCGTACCCGTGCCGTAGTTATCGATGGCGTTTATAGTCAGAACGGAGACCTCGCTCCAATAAAACAGATCGTTGAGCTCACTAAAGCATACAAAGCTTTTTTAATTGTAGATGATGCACACGGAACAGGTGTATTAGGAAAAACAGGCCGGGGACTGATTGAAGTGTATAACCTCTTTCAGGAGATTGATATGATCACTGGAACCTTTAGCAAAACCTTTGGCAATATTGGTGGATATGTTATCGCCAAACCTGAGATCATAAATTACCTTAAATATCAATCCCGACAGCACTTGTTTTCTGTAACGGCAACCCCAGCAGTACATGGAATAATAAGAGCAATTGACCTTATCGATGAGGAACCCCAATGGATGAACCGCTTGTGGAATAACATAGACTATCTGAAAAAGGGATTGCTTGATCTTGGCTTCAATATAGGAAATACACAATCGGCGATAATCCCGGTTAAAATAGGCGATCCTGTACTAAACGCAGAATCGGCGCGCATTCTTCTAAATGCAGGAATATACGTCAACCCAATTATGTATCCTGCTGTCTCCCGAAAAGACGCCCGCATTAGGCTTTCTGTTATGGCTACTCATACCACCGAGCAGCTGGATAAAGCTTTGAATGCATTCCAAAAAGTAAAAACAATAATTCATTAAATATTCAATTCACATTAATCATTAAAAACTATGATGGATTTTAAACAAAGCAGGAACAAAGATTTAACAATGGCGAGACTTATCGAAACAGTTGGGGAGATTTTTATAAAAGACGGAGTTAAGGGTTTAGGACTTAACAATATAGCCAGAAAAGCGGGTTATGACAAGAATCTAATTAACCGGTATTTCGGATCACGTGACGGACTGCTGGATGCATATATTGCAGATAGAGACTATTGGATAAAATATAAGAACGAGATTCGGCAATCAATAAATAATGTAATTGACATTAAAAATTACCCCTTAGTTGTCGCAACGATATTAAAAAATCAGTTCAACTATTATTACGAAAACAAAGAAGCCCAGCTTATAATACTGGCAGAGATTTGTGGAGAGGAGGAGGAGCTTTTACAAAGTATCGCCCGCGTTAGGGAATTATTAGGTGAAGATATCTTTGAAAAAATAGACCCGATATTTATAAAATCCGGTCTTAATATTCGTACGGTAATGGCCCTGCTAACAGCGGGTATTTACTACCTGATCTTACATGCCATCAATAACGGTTCAACCTTCTGTGGTGTAGATATTAACACTAAAGAAGGCAGAGATAGCGTTGAGAAGGGGATTGACTGGGTGGTGGATCTGGTTTTCAAAGCTACAGGGCTTTTTTAAGCAAGTACTGGTAAGAAATGGCTGCGCTTTCTATGGTTAGAACTTAACGGTAGAGAGCGTAGCTGCTTTATCAGTCTTGCTCAATTAAGTGATAAGAGTGCACTAGGATGAGAGAAACTGGCGTATTCATTTAGTGTAATGCTGTTCCTATAGCAGCACGGATGAATTATACAAAAGCACGGTGCTCCCTTAGCCTGGACTTTTGTATTTCGGAATTACCTTAATCATAATGGAATAAAGGATTGAATGATTAATATAAATTTAGACAAGACGTACAATTTAGATTCAGTTATTATAGAATCAGCGCTCAGCGTTGCGGAATTTGTTTCTCCTCAAACTGATGGGTACAGTGTTCTAATGCGCATAGTATTTAGTCCTCATCCAGATCCGTTATTAAGGAACGTTTAAAATCTGGCTATGGGCCCCCCAGAAGGTGCAGAAAGGATTAATGATAGTATCAGATTAAGACATAGGGATTCGAGCCGTGTTTTTTCAACAGCAATTTTATTCGCACTTACCTTTCTAATAGATTTTCCGGAAACGCTTATTGGTTTAGATGGGTCAGATGATCTAAGGGCAATACTTTATCATAGTATGTTTATAACCAACAAGAGAGTAATGGATGAATATTTTATGACAATTGGAGTTGATTGGTATGTAAAGTTACTACGAAATAAGACAGATATCGAGCGTGATTATAATGGTAATCCTTTTTTCAAACCCCGGCCGGAAGCCTTTGACTATACCCGGAACCGGCATGATCTTTATAGATATTATATGTTTCAATTGAAAGATTAAGTATATTTGAGTATGAATTCGCGCATCCAGGGAAAAATAGCTGAGATTAAAAGGCTGTCTGACCAAAATAAAAAAACTGGGAAGATAACTTATAGTTACGCAACTCAAAGTCGTGATGGTTTATCTATCGCAATTCGTACGTCAAAAGACGCTGAGACTTTTATGGCAGAACTGAAGGCAATCAAGAAAAAGTAGGATTAAATTCAGTTTGATGGTAAATTGAGACATACCTTCATTAACTCCTTATCAATCCCTGCCGAGGAAACTGAGCATCCTGCTCCACCATTTTAATCTTCAATAGATTACTTTATAAGAGATGGACTTTTTTTCCTCCTTTCGCGCAGCCTGATCCTAAAACCGGCAAGCCCCTGTCAAACTTAGTACTTTCAATGCCCGTTATGATAAGCTTCTCAACTCCAACATCTGGAAGCCCCTGGTAGGAAAAAGGCATTGTTTGATGGTGGTGAATGGCTATTACGAATGGGAGGAGTTGTATGAATGGGCCGACGACAAGCATAAGAAAAAGAAAAAACAGCCGCATTTCATAAAGCAGAAGGGTGAAGATCTGACCCTCCTAGCTGGCCTTGGGAGGGATTGGGTAAACAAGGGTACCGGGGAATCATCAGCAGCTGTACGGTGATCACGCACAAAGCAGTAGCAGCCTGGGGTAAAATCCACGACCGAATGCCTGCTTTCGTAACCAGAGAAGATTCTAAGATCTGGCTGGACAGAGAAATTCCTGTTCAGGAAAGATTAAAAGTGATTCAACCAGTTGGAGAGGATTTCCTGGAATCCGTAACCATTGATACTGTTGGGGATATTAAGGAGTTCGAGCAAAAGGTGTTGAAGTAAAGTCAGTCCTGTATCTTTCTATTATTCATGATTTTGCCGAGCACTAGTCAGTAAAGTTATCAGAACTCATTTTTTGTGATCTTTAAGGGAGCCTTTTCGATGGATCACCCTGCTTAATTTTAGGAATGATCAATGAATAATAATAACGCACCTAAATCCTATCGTATTGGATAAAGAAATCGAACTTTAAAAACTCATCCTGTTGCTTAACTTCCCAAGTAGTCAGTGAATTACTTTCATTATCAGTGTAAGATTTCTCTTTAAATTCCACTATTTGCCCAACAACAAGGTAGTAGCACACATATTTCTTTCTAAAGGTTATATCATCATTAATACAAAAAATACCGTCTGGATTGATATCTGGCTGCCTTGAAAGGTCTACTCCCATCTGCTTTAATAACTCGAAAAGCTTAATTGGCTGTCTGATTAACTCATCTTGAAAATACTTGCAATCTCCACAAGAACAGTTTTCCTTTATTTGAGGCTGTTCAGCATAGTATTTAGCTGTAGCATCAAAGTCTACTTCAAGTATCATCTCTTCAATCTGAAATCTCATATCTGGTTTTCTGCATGGGTGCTTAGGTTCACTCACCGGTTTCCCTATCAACTTATGGATAGCTACTATACCTCCACCAATGACTAAAGCTACTACAAAATCAATTAAAATGTTTACAGCACTAAAAATGTATTGCTCCCCTATACGTAGGTCCTTTAAGTGGACATGCCTCAAGAAAGTTAACGGATAGCCGTATTGCGTTTCTGAATCATAATTACACCTCTGACATTCAACAGAAAGTTCAACAATTGTTGAAAGCGTAATGAGAACGAATATGACTATCGAATATAGCAGGGTGATTTTCAAATACTTTACCATAATTAATAATCATTTTACGCCATCACTTGCTTTATTTTCGTTAACAGTTACAAGAGTAATGAGAGCAAAAGCAACTCCAATCCGAAGTATAATACCTCTCAAACAGTGATTATTGTACACTCCAATAAATCTGCGTTTTCTCGTCACAGTAGAAACCTTCGAACCCATATTGCTGAACTATTCTTTCAACTGTTTTCTTATCAGCGCAAAGCATTGTATAGAAGCTATCCCAATGAGCGGTGTAAAGAATCTCGTTTTTAGGAGTATACCAATTCTCATGAGCAGTAGCTAGCTCTACCTCTCCATTCTTGTCTATTACATCTTGTACATAATGAAGCTTCCTTTCAAATCCGAATTCATCTGCCACAAACATGTGTGGATACCCAGCATCAAGTAAGCTTCTTAGCATATCAATTTTGTTTGCTTGAGAAAAACAACCTTCACCTGGTATAATTAATCCATTTCTTTCACATGTGTCTTTCAATATCTCAACATCTTCATAATTTCGGTACTTGCTTACAAGACCTCCAATCGCATTTCTTAACGCAATATCAAGTTGATTTATGTTTTTAAATCCAGCGAGCTCAATAACTTTTTTCCAGGATAGATACCCTATATTATCTCCCCTTTTATCAACCTTTTGAAATGGGTTAAGCATAACGTAGACACATTCAAAGTAACCTTGATAGAAAGAAAGGATAGGCTCATCTTCATAAGCACAAATACAATTGTGTTCAGGGTAGAATATCAGTTTATCCGTCATTTGTTTGGGTAAAAGGTACGCATATTCAGATTCTTGTTATAATTCTAATATACAGTTAAGATAAAGATATTCAATATCCTTACTCTTTTAAAAGGTTAAACTTCCTGAATTCCCATTGCCTGTATTACTTTCTAAAAGATAAGCTCCTAGAGGATGCATATTTTTGAACACCCTGAAGGTTTTTGGTCCTTGGTTAACCAACTGTTTTATTACCTTTAAATAAGAATGATATTTGCCAAGCTGATAAACATAAAAGATCACATCGATGGAATAAACACTTCAGAATCCCATTCGGAAAGGACTTACCTGGGTAAAAGCTACTTGATAATCCCATTCATAAATATCGATTTTTTACACGGCAAGTTTTTGGAATTGAAAAATTATAGTAGGGTGGAATTCGCTTATCTCCTTCTACAAAATGTCAGAAAAATAGAATGGGCAGAAACTAATTCAGATGGGAGTAAAATAGTAGGAAGAAAAATTTTTGCTACAAAACAGCCTGAGGACAAAGAAGACTACTTCGCTATAAATGACAAACTTTATTTAACAGACTTCGAAAACAACGAATACCTAATTAACTTCGATGGAATTACGATAGAGTAACAAGTAGCTACTAAATAAAATGTTTAATGATTAAACCACTGCCTTATTTTGGAGAGATAGACATCGCAGCCCTTTTAGACTATTATAATGTCAACACGACTTTTGATAATAAACAAGTAAGCCTTGACATTAATTTCCTTAACACCTCCATAAGCGAAGGAGTTTATCAGCGAATCAATGCATTTCTTGATAACATTCGGGAATTCAATAATCAGAACAAGTCTATAATTGAAAGAAATTTCAAAGAAGGTGGTGAAGTTGTAGATTATATCCAATTTCACCTCGAGGAATTAAGCGAAGAAGAGCTCGCCAGTATTATTGATAACAATGATTCGCAATCTAAAGACCAACAAATCCTTGACAGCCTCAGGCTTGTTAGAATAGGTCTATATCCTGATGGAAAGTATGAAACATCCTATTTCGCCGTATTCGATTATTCAATTGAAATAGATGGAGATCTATCTAATCAACTAGTAGTTGTTAAAACAAATGAACGAGGAGAGCTAGATCACGTTACTTGGGAAAGTTAATATATTTAAAATAAATGATTTGACTACCACGCTTGATCAAGGTAAGAACTCATCTATTAAAACTAATAATATAATATGGGAATGATTGGAAACCTTTACCGTGTTTCGGAAAAGGACTTAGAAGAAATATTGAAAGACTCCTCTATTCTTGAAAGTAAGGTTTACGCTGATGAAGGTGAAAACCTGGAGGATCTACTTGATCTTGACAAATCGTGGGAAGCTATCTTCTATTTGTTAACCGGATGTAGCATTGCTGAAATCGAAGATGCGCAGGCTCCCTTATCATGGAGCTTATTCAGCGGGCAGATTGTCGACGAAGAACAAGATATGGGCTACGGACCGGCACATTATCTAAGGGTTGACCAGGTTAAACAACTCGATGCTGAACTTGATAAAATAAGTATTGATGAACTGAAAGGGAAATATAACGGACAGGAGATGAATGAAGCCGGGATCTATCCTGAAGTATGGGATAGAGAAGAATCGCTTGACTATGTCACGGACTATTTCGAGCAATTGAAAGAGTTTTATAAAATAGCATCGGAAGAGAATAAAGCTGTCATTACGTTTCTTAATTAAGAATTATCGGACACTTTATTTAAAAACCCTGATTTCTAGAGGTAAATCGCAAAGGGTTCGGAACTGTCCTTACACTGGTTAAATTAGCGAATCAGAAGTAATAATTGACGACACCAATAATACCTAGTTGTCCTTAACTTGATGACACTGAGAATTAAAGTTTTAACCATGTCAATCATGCTATGCTTCATATCATGCTTTGATGTCTTAAATGTATACAATCCTAAAGAAACAGTCAACCTTAGCAAGGAAGATTTGGAAGCGTTCGAGTTGTTGAAGCAGGAATTATTGAACGATCTGGCCAGAATCAGGAAGGTTATGCCGGATTCCGACGAGGAATGGGTATTTACAAATTCCTACTATTTAAACCAGGTTGATTCGATCAAGTACACCCCATTATTAAAAAGGTTAAAAGGTAAATATGTAGATAATTTTGCGGTGGATGAAAGCGGGAATTGCGGGTTCATATTAAAGGAGTATGTAGATAGAAACGCCAGTGATTATAATCATCGTTACGAACAGCAGCTTATAAGCATTAAATGCAATTGCCTTGATAATTTTACAACTCTTAATGGCGATACAATCTTTGTCGACTCAATTGTCAATAATAACTGGCGCTATATTTCAAGAATGTATTATACTGGACATTAATTTGAGGCTATAATTATCATAGCCGGATTATTAAAACACTTATATTACAAGTTAATGCGCTAAGAGTTGGAAAAACGACAAATACATTGTCTTTTGAAATAAAAAGGGGAACTCTTACATTTAAGCTTCCGATCTTATTACAACAATGAAGTTTAGAATTTTTTCCATTGCAGCTATAACAGCTGCTATTCTACAGCTGGGGTGTAACAATCGCACTCCTAAAACATTCGAAGAAATTCCTATTGAGATGCAGCCTGATTGGAAAGGAATAGACATTAGTGAGCTACCCGTAAAATTCGGACAAATACTGAGGTTTAAGAAAGACAGTAATGTTATTGATGCTATCATTGTGGATTTTGATAAAGATGAACGCGGTATCTGGATCGGCTTATGTTTTATTAATAAAACAAAGCTTTTTGGAAGGCAGATACCAAGTGCTTGGATTAGTTCTCAATGTCTTAATCTTCTTGACCTGGCGTATTTAAACACTGACGGACTAAAACAATACGAGGTCATTAGTCAAATAAAAGTTGATAGAGGCAAAGTGGGAATAGGTTCAATAACTCCTGTATCAAACGTTAATGAGTTAATGGTAGAATATGAAAATGGAATTAAGCAGCGTAAGAAGAAGCAAACTCCTTGTAATGAGGAATTAACAGACGAAAAGTCTGTTAGAGAGTGCTATTTCGATGTTGAAACTATAAAACAGCAGTAGAACTAATAATATAAAGACACAAAGAGGAACAACTGGAAGTTTACATGATTCTGAAGAAGCAGATAAAGTTCATTTGGTAATAACTACCTTAACAGGAGAAAAAGATCTGTATATATCCAACTTGAACAAGAAGCCAGAAGTCATCTCACATTACGTGGAGTCTTTCAAATTAATTTCCAGGAACAGTAAATAGCTTATTGGTAGGTGCTCAGGGTGTTTTACAGAAGGAAATAGATCAATTTATTCTGAGGGTGATTGCCTTAATCTAATTGTAAACCTAAGCATAAAGCTTTAGAAGGGTAGGTTAAGGTATATTGACAGTGGAGAAAACGAAACAGCAATCATCAAATGACAATATCTGATGCCCTTACACAATACCTGGAACTTGGAAGTTACTTTGATCCCGAATACGGACGTGAAAATGAGGTGCTAAACATGTTTAAAAAAGACAATCCTATTTTGAGTGCTGCACATGCTCAAGAGTTGATTGTTATTTTAGAGGATTGGAGTGGCGATAACAAACGAATGTATTTCGTTGCTGATTTGGCTTACTTATATGACTCTTTACCAATAGAACTTGTAATTAAATTACTTAACACAGCAGTGGCATGGGATGACCCTAGCTTTAATCGAGTATTTCTTCGTCCTTGTCTAACATCTCTTCCCCATGAAAAAGTAACATGGATCCTGCAACGCAGGTTTAGACTTTATCCGACAGGTGTCATAAACTTAATTTTCCATCTTAATGCTTATGGAGTCGATACACGATCATTGACAGAATATATAGATGATTTAAACAAACCACATAAAACCTATTCACTACTAAATTCAGTACAAAATGTATGGATCAGAATAATAGTAAGCTTACTGGGGGCGAGAGTTATAACTGAGGGGTATTTATGGTCACCGGTGATCCTACCGGAAAAAGAACCGAACCAGACCTAACTTTATTATATGCAATCATGATCTTCCTTGTAGTAACAATAGTAATTAGAAGTCGAAAGCATGCAAGTTGATCAAGAATACAATCAAGCTATTGCAGATTTAAAACGGCAATGGGTATTTCTTTCTTATGGTGCAGCAATGGTGCTTTCAATAGCAGTTGCTTTTATTCTTTACATCTTTCTTGCTGTTATAGGTGAGAGTGTTACTCTTGCAGGTTTTGTTGGAATTTACGGTCGAGCATATGTAGGAGGTAGTATGGTTTTAATATCAATATCGGGATCTATTATATAGAACATTCGAAACGCTACGAAATGGTAAAGCCGCGCTTTCTGCTTCGGTTTGGTTATCTTCAAGATTTACTTCTATATCAGGAATTGTATTTATTGCGATTGCCTTGTTTGATAATCCTCATCGGGATAAGTCGTCAATTGCAGTGATATCCCTTATTGCTTTTGGATTGATTACCCCGGTAATAGCATTCACAATTGGTTTACTTGTATGTAATGGTATTAAGAAGACGATCAAAGAAATTGCAGTAGGTAGTTATATGGAAAGATATACATGTCCTTGTTGTGGTTACAAGACTCTTATTTTACCTCCAGGTCGTTATGATATTTGTTCTATTTGTTTTTGGGAGGATTGTCCTATTCAAAAACAGTATGTAGACGATGACGGAGGTCCAAACAAAGTACCGTTACATCGGGCACAAAAGAATTTTTGAAGATTTTGGGGCTTGTGAAAACGATATGATTAAAAATACCTCCCAACCATCAAGTTCAGATGTTCGTAATTCTAGATGGAGACCTTTAACATAGGAACCGTATACTTCCTTTTTAATCTTATGATTGTGTATCAGAAAATGTATTGATAGTTAATCTTATTCAGGGTTTCTAATAGAAAATTAATAAGGGCTATTAACAGATGTTTTTGAATAATGTTTGATGTTTTTTTTCTATTTTGCATTATCGAAACTTTTATACTCGTACTTAACCTTATTTTATGACAGTTGCAAAAATTGTGGCCCCTTTTAACTTTAACTTTACCTTTCCTGAACCCTTAGATGATGAACTAAAACGAAACGTTTTTATTGAAACTATTGAAAGATTACTTATTGAAGAAGATAGCGATGTGATCTTTTTGGAAGGTAAATCAGGGAGTGGAAAAACGACTATAATAAGCCAATTTATAAATAAACAGTTCAAAAATTCAATCTCTTATTTTGTTAGTAGTATTGACAGGTATTCTCAATCAAGGGAGTCGCTTAATATAAATTTATACAATCAGCTTAATAATTATCTAAGTTTTTCAGATGAAGAAATAGTACAAATTCCTGATAACTTTATCTATCAATTGAGACCACAATTAGATAGAAAAATCCGAAAACTACCAAAAGGGGAATATCTTTTTTTAATATTTGATGGTCTTGAGTGCCTTACTAAACAGGCATTAGAAATTTTCAAAGAAGTATTAAGTGATTTGCCGTGGGGAAAGGCAAAATTTATTTTTACAGGAGATATTGACCTGTTAAAATCGCTTTTGCCTTCAACTTCAAAATTGAAAATAAGGTCTTTTCCTATAAGTTTTTTTACTATCGAGGAAATTGCTGAATATTTTTCAGGATTCAACTTGACTATTGAGCAAATTAAAGACATTCATTTATTATCAAACCGCGGATTGCCGGAGATTTTATCCAGAATCAAAAGGAATTTTAATGAAAAGGAAGTGTCTGATGTGTTGAACGAATTGAGTGAAAAAAGACTTACATTATTCGAGATGGACTGGCAGAAAGTGGATACAGAGCTTCAAGTAATGATTCTTTCTGTCCTAGCTTTCTCCGAACCATTTTATATACTAAAAACTCTTTCTCAAATTCTCCAGATTAAGGAAGAAGACATTAAATTCTCTGCATCTAATATCCCTTTTTTAACCTTAAAAGGAAATACGCTTTCGTTTGCTAATCAAGAATATTTAACATTGGTAAGAAAAAAACTTGCCGATAAGGAACAACAAACGTTAGCACTGCTGATAGACTTTTACGTTTCCAATACCGGTGCTGGAAATGGCAATCAACTTTCTAATTTATACGTGCAAGCCAAGAGGTGGAAAGATCTATTGAAATACCTTTCGTTTGAAACCTTTTTAAGGCTAATAGAAGAAAGTAAATCATTTGATGCAGTTACAAATCAATTAAATATAGGCCTTAAAGCCTCGAAGGACTCTAATAATGCCTATTTTGACTTTTTGAGATTCTCACTTCCCAAATCTTCATTTAAAGAAATAGAAAAAATAGATGGCCTTGAAAGTGAAATTAAAGCAAGAGTAGCACTAGGGGACAATGAAGGAGCGTTAGCGTTGCTTGATAGCACTTTCCTTGTTGAAGATAGACTCAAACTACTCGCCAATCTGGCCAAACAGCAAAAGATAAATAACGTTGAAATTGACCCATCTATCATCAACCAGATTAAAGAATTGTATGATTCGGTTAATGTTGAGGCCTTGAAAGATGGAGCGGTGAAACTAGCATCCACGCTTTTGTACTCATGTCCCGATTTAGCAATAGATTTAGTTGAGAAAACTACCGAAGAAACGGAAGAGGGAACAAAACTTGATAAGGTTTACACGTTATTGTCTTTAACTGCACTTCGAGTTAATAAAAATTCTGATTCGAGCGTTGCTGACTTAACGGTTTTGCAAGACAGAATATCAAATACAGAAGAGCGAGAGTTGGTGCTTGCTCTATCTCATCTAAGTGAAGAATATAATGCTTCTGAAATCATAGAAAAGGCAAATGCACTAAATTCTTCTGCAAGAAAGTTATACATACTGAAAAATTGGATTAAGTTCAATATCAAAAATATTGATGTTGTGGAAGTCATTAATGAAGCTCTTAAAGAGGTAATCAAAAGCTCTGGTGATGATACCCCCAACGCTAACACCTTAATGGAGCTAGCTCAACCATTACCTTTTATAAGGAATTATGAATCATTAGAGCACATTATAGAAATATTTGATACTCAAAAGGAGACTATCATCACTCCTACTAGAGACTACGTGAAGCTGCAATTACTCTTGGCGGAAGGTGAAGGCAAATTTGAAAAAAAGAGAGCAGCTTGCAGGCTTATTGATATTTATTATTACATCGCCTCCTTAGATGATGTTGCTATTAAAAATGACTGTTTAGTTCTTTTATGGCTAAAATTAAAGTTGATTGATCCAGAGGATGAGATTGAGAAGAAAGAAGGCTTAAAAGCTCTGGCGAAGCAGGACGCAGATCAATTGTTGAATAATATCATTGGCCAAACTGCCATGCATTTTGAAGTAATGGAATATGTAATTTCATATTCTGTCGAATTTGATGGTGACTTCGTTCTAAATATTATTAATAGATTAAATACACAGGTAAGGCGAGATTTTGCGTACAAGCTAGCAATTGAAAAATATGTGGAGGGGGTTAAAGCTAGCGAAGCAAACATTGACTTTATTCTTAAATGCTACAGACTAATTTGCTATAAAGCGATAAAAGACCACATCTTAATACAAATTATTGATTATTTAGTTGCTGCTGAAGAATTAGATAATATTACATACTTTTTTCAGGTATTGGATGATATTAAACAGATTAATGATTCAGAAAGTCGCTGTTACGCGCTTTGTGAGGTTATAAAGGTTTTTGAAAAGGGGGGGAAAGATAGTGTAGTGGCAAATTTACTTGATCTCTTAAAAAAATCGTGGGAGGCAATTGATACGCTGTGGATAAAAGTAAAGGTAGCTTCTCAAATAGCTATTCAAATAGCTGATTATTCTAAAGAGCTAGCAAAAAAATATCTTGACGATGGGTTGCAAGAGAAATGCGATAGCGTATTTGAGTCTTATTCTTCTGCTCATGCATATTTCCTTAGCCTCAAATTAAGTATCCGCTCGTTTGGAGGCTTGATAAAACAGGGTCATAGCTATGACGATGATTTGCAAACGCTCTATGACCTAATCGAAGTTATACCTTGTTATGGAGAAAGGATTCGTTTGTATTCAAATTTGGCTATCAATTTTTATAATAAGAATGAAGAGTCTACATTTAAAAGTATATTTAAACAATTTGTTATTCCAGCTTTTTCAAGTCTGTCAAATAGCTTGGACAAGGAGTATTACACCTTCATTTTTAAGAGAATAGGCCCGGCATTATATCTTTATCATCCAAATACTTTCACAAGTTATTTAGAGAAGGTAGATAGTTTCGACAGAGATTCAGTTCTGATGGATTGTGTATATTTTCTTTTGAGAAAATTGTATTCTGACGATCATTATGATCTTGGAGATTATAGACCGACACTAAGCTACGAAAGAGCGACTGATGTTTTGGAACTAATTAGGAAGATGGACTATGACAATTCAATTTATATTGGAATAAGTGAATTAATACAAAGTCTAAAAGTTACTAAGGAAATTTCTGTAAATCAAAGAAATCTTATTGCTAAAGATCTTGAAATTATTATCAATTCTAAGTTACCAAACCCGGTAACCGGCGTGAAACATGATGGTTACAAGATAGCTGCTACTATTTTTTTAGATAGCCTAAAAGGTGCTCAGGAAAAAGCACATATTGAACACTTAGTTGGAAGAATCAAGCTGATACCAAATACTAGTGATAGATCTCTAATCCTTCATATACTTGCCCGTGAATTAAAATTTAAATCCACTGCTCAGAGACTCGAGGTGATGTTGGATGCGTTTGCGGAAGCAAAGAAAATTCCTTCGACTTTTGATATGCTAATGCGTCATGAAGAAATGCTTCCGACTATGGCTGATTTAGAAAAAAGCCAGTTTAAAAAAATTATTCAGGAGCTTATTTCGACCATCATAATTGATAAAGAGGATGAAAATATTTACTATAAGCATCGGAAATTAGTTGATCTGCTGCATCAGTATGATCCCAAAAATATTGGCAGCTATATAGACGTCTTAGATAAAGATCCCGCTCGAAATCGACAACTAACTGAGACAATGAAGGATCGACTTGATTTATTAGAACGAGATGCTAAATATCGGGATGATATTACCAAGGCTAGAAAGTTTAGATCAGGAGGAGAGCTTTCTGAGTTTTCCTACAAGTTATTATCCAAAGTACAAGCGGGTGTTTTTACTCCTAAAGATCCAAAGGAAACATTTTCTCTTTTAGAGGCAGCCGCCCAGTACAATTTATCTGATTCTTACAATACCTATGCTTATTGCATTGAGAATTTAGTTCGCAAGTATCAAAATGGGATGAAGCATCAAGATTTAGTACGGTTGGCTTTTGAGGCGACAATATTTAATGCTAAACTTATTTCCGCTTTGACTCAATCTTCAATACAAAATATGCGTAATAGGTATTCTATTATAAATAGGGCAAAAACAGCAGAAAAGAAGTTTTTTCGTTTAGGAGAGCGAGAACTGGCTTTAAATTTCTTTAAAAGGTGGTTGGAAGATGTAACATACGAATCTATAACTCTTATTGATAGCTATTTCAAGCCACATGATGTAGAGTTTCTTAAATTAGTCAAAGAAGTTAATCCAAAATTAGAGGTTTTCGTACTCACATCAAAAGAAGGCCTCAAAGATATTGTAGATTATGAAAAGGAGTACATGGAATCTTGGATTGCTATATCTGACGAACGAGCTCCGACAACCACAATAAAGATTGTATGGATAGACGGAACAGATAAAACACCATTTCATGATCGGTATTTAGTTGCAGGAGGGGATGAAGGACTGAGATTAGGAAGTTCTTATGGTGGCTTTGGATTCGAAAAAGTGGCAGAGGTTAGTATAATGTCTGAAGATCAGATGGGCGAACTTGAAGACACAATTATTAGAGACTATGTTTTAGGTGGTAAGCATTTTCATAATGATAAGCGGTTGAGGTTTAAAACTGTGACATTGTAGGTGAAACTAAAAATTATTTACTCCACCGCCTCCGCCAACGGAGGGAAGGCGGCAGAAATTTGATAAACCAAAGATCAAAAGTAAGTAATGTTACGATTCAATGTTTAAGTGGAGCCTGCCGTTCTACTGGGTGAGGTTTTATTTGGACCGATAATCTTCTTGCGTCTAAAAAAACGACTCTCCTTTTCCGCGGATTGTCTATATTTATTGTTATAGGAAGAGGCTGCATGACAACTTTGAACACAATATGTGCAAAATGTTCTTACCCTAAATGTTTTTAGTATCAGCGGGAATGGAATTTGTTTAAGCGCAGGAAACGCATTTTCCTAATTTTTATTTGCAGGCAAAAGGAGGGCAACATTGAGAAGAATATCCACTGCCTGTAAGATTCCTATAGGACTAATAACTAAATCTGTAAAGATTTTTTGGACGAGACAGTGTACTTTGCAGTGGAATGCTAGTGTACTTTCCTCGGAATATTTACCGGGTACTTGGCTTACGAAAGCTAGCTGACTTAGCCGCCCGCTTCACTGTCATGTTTGTTTTTAGCTTTTTTTGCCTCGGCTTTAGCATACTCCTGATGTGCTTTTTTTTCCTTAAATTCTTTTTGACGCTGCTTCTTTTGTTGCTCTGCTGCCTTGGTACTCATGACGTGCTGTTTTGGTAGATCTATTTATATAAGGGCTGGTTTCCCAATGATGATTTAAAATGAAATTTTATAAAGGATACAAATTATGTACCAAAGCGCAAACTGGAGATGTAAGGTAACGACGACCAAAAGTTGGGAAAAACCGTTATATTGCCCCAGCATTGCCACCGCTATTAGGGAAGAACGATGATCATCGAGAATACTGGCCCATTGACCTCCGTTTTATATAGGAGCATCTCCGGAATCTGCACTAAGTGTTTATAATTCTACTGCAAGGTTAGATTTCAAAATTTTTCTGTTTTATGCATGTTACTTCTGATTCTTCAACCCTAATTAAAACTTTATTGCTGCTTGTATATCGCGATCATTCTAAACACGTCGGTGAAAAGTTAGTCTCAAATTTCTTCTTTTGGCGCTTAGATAGCTAACAAAACTGAATTTAGGTCTTCAGCATGAATTTTCGAGTGAGGGCTATTGGCAAGAATACAACTATTTCAACTTGCTGAAATCCACTAAATCATTCAATGTAACATCTAGTGCTTTAGCAATCAACCATAAGTTATAAGCTGTAGGGTTGGCTCCTTGCCTTTCGTATCTATTAATAGCTTGTTTATCCTTACCGCCCAAAATTGCGGCTAAAGAAGATTGAGGAATGTTTTTTTGCTCACGCAGTTGACCTATACGCTTCCCTAAATTTTCCCTAAACTTTTCAAGCTCATTATCCACCAATGCAAGTTCAAAAGAAAAAAAAATTAAAGGTCAACATATATGTTTACTTTCCCATTTTATTTTTTATATTTGAGTTAAATAATTAGGTATTAATAAGAGTCTTACAATCGCATTTCTGACGCCGTGATGTAAGACAGCAGATTAGTACCCCACTTTCTATTAGTAGGTATGTATATTTGCCTACCTCAATAGATGTGGGGCTGCTGTTATACGTGGCACGTAAGGCGTCAGAAACTTTAAGCGATCACGAATACGGTTCCCCCACATCTATTGGAATCAGTTCGAAGACTCGTAATCCCAATACGAGTATGAAGCATTTATCATTAAAAACCCTTCTGCAAAATTTAATCTCAGCGCCTGAGTAGCGTAGGTACTTCCCTTTAGCCATATTGGCTTCTCTGTTGCAATCACAAACAATCGTCAAAATGATTTCACCAAACCAGTTAACATATGAATACAATTTTAAATCAACAGCTTCAATCCGACTCAGACCCTAGCTTGTTAGAAAACTTTTTCAAAACCTATCCTCCTGAAAAGACGGAGAAGATCTTATGGCGCTGGCTGCTGGCTAGTGTGAAAAATGATTTCACTGGCATATCTCAGGATGATATGCATGAGTTTTCTGATTTTTTCGAGAAGCTTCATCGTCTGGAAGTGGTGCTTCAAGAGCAATACAATGAGCAACAGAGTCAGCTAAAGAAAGGGGAAAGCGCATGAACATGAACGCTGAACTGAAGACCAGGAAATGGTCCCTTCTCATTTGTCCTCCTGAATAGAAACTACCTAAAGAAGACTGGGATTAGGAAATGGGAGACGTCACCTCACCCTATCCCTCCCGATGAATCGGGACAGGTCCTCCTCAAGGAGAGGGGAATGCTAGATGCCTATTCTAAACGATCCATTCCAAGTCAACCTCTTCTTTTTCTAATACAATTTTTCTTGATAATTCTAGGCCAGCAAAAAAGCTGAAAATAGCCTTAGGGGAATTCTATTGCCTTTCTGGGCCAGAATATTATTGAAACATTACTCGATCATTAATTCAATTCTTTAAAAATTATACTATGTCCGTTTACTATGATCCGAAGGAATCGCCTGAACGAAGGGGGATCAAAGCAATAATCTACATTATTTTAATTCTCATAGCAGCCTCTGTGATGTCTGTTGTGAAGGCGCAACCCTTAGCTGGGTTTAGAGCTTTGCAAAAAGGAGATTCTGTCCCTGATCTTACGCTTAGCAACTTGGTGAATACCAAAGATCCCGCAGAAACGATTCGTATCACAAGTAAGGATGATAACCTCACAGTCCTGATCTTCTTTGGTACCTGGTGTGGATCCTGCCGCGCTGAATTTCCTTCTCACCAGGCTTTGCAGAATCGCTTCAGCAAGGAAATGCAGTTAGTAATAGTAAGTGATGAAAGCAGAGCAAAGCTGAGCTCTTTCTTTCAAACAGCCCGCTACACAGATGGAACGCCTTATTCCTTCCCTTGTGTTGCAGAAGACAAGCACTTGAAAGCGCTTTTTCCTCATCGCTTCATTCCTCATTTGGTATGGCTCAAGTCGGGTAGGGTAGTGGCTACAACCAGCGGGGAAGAACTTACTGCCGAAAACATTACCGCAGTTCTTCAAGGATCTACCCCTCCCTATCAAAAGAAGGATAAAGATCCTACAAAACCTCTGTTCTTTAACGACGATCTGCCACCCTCTGCAACTTTTTCGCTCTTTGTTAAAGGCAAGATCGACGGTTTAAGTAGCGGCGGTCGGTTTCGAAAATCTGGTGACATCCTGTACGGCAGATTAGTTCATAACTGGCACCTGAATGAGATGTATCAGCACGCCGCATCCGAAATCATGCCTGGCTTCAGTAAGAAAAGAGTTCTTATAAGTATTAAAGATTCATCAGGTTTTTTCCGTCCGGCAAAACCTTCTCTTTCAGACACCAGGGAGAATTCTTGTACCTACGAAATCAGGGTCCCTTTAAAAGAAGCAGACAGTTTGTATGCCTACATGTTGAAAGACTTAAACCGCTATACGCCTTATCAAGCTTCGATAGAGAAACGTAAAGTGAAGTGCTATGTATTAACAGTCCTCCCGGGATACAAGGATCGCTTAAAGACCAGGGGAGGGGAAGCGGAATTCTCACTTTTCAGGGGACCGATTTTTAAGATGGTCAATTATTCAACCCAGATACTATTGATAAATCTTAACGAATTAGATTTTCTTCCCCTGCCGGTAGTAGACGAAACGGGTCTTAATGAAAATATTGATCTATCCTTCGCCTCGGTCCCAACCAGCATTACCGACCTGAAATCTGCCTTTTTAAAACAGGGACTGAAACTTACCGAAAAGGTTCGTGAGCTTGAAATGCTCTGTATTAAAGACGATAAGTAGCCCCTTGATGAAATTTTATTCTAGAAAATATGATACAGCATTCTACAAAATCTTTAGCTTTTAAAATAAACTTGATAGCGATTCTGCTTGCACTTTCCGGAATCTTTCTGGGAAAAAGAACTATTGCCCAACCAACAGCATTCGAAGTAAGTGGAAAGGTAACGGATGAAAACGGCCAAGCTCTGGCAGGCGCGGCACTGCTGATAGATGGGAAGACAATAGGCCATAGCGATAATCTTGGAAAGTTTAACTTAAGGATTTCCAGGGAGAGCGATTCACTGGAAATACGCTTTATTGGTTACCAGCATAAAAAAATAGCGTTAAGCTCAGTTCGCACATTTCTTGTCCTTCAATTAACTCCATCACGTTCGGAAATGGCTGCCGTCCAGGTGACTGTTTCTACAGGCTACCAGCAATTGCCGAAGGAAAGGTCAACGGGCTCCTTCAGCTTCCTGGATTCTAAAGTGCTTAATCAGCAAATCAGTCCCGGCATAATGGAAAGGCTGGAGGCTGTAGCACCTGCCTTTACCGTGGATCGCTCTACTTCCATGAGTGGCAGGATGATGGTAAGAGGCTTAAGTACCATTAACGGACCAAAGAATTTGCTTGTTGTGGTAGATAACTTTCCTTACGAAGGCGATATCAGTAATATAAATCCGAACGATGTAGAAAGTATTACGATCCTGAAAGATGCGGCTGCGGCTTCTATCTGGGGAACCAGGGCTGGTAACGGCGTGATTGTAATTACCACGAAGAAGGCCAGGTATAACCATAAAATCAGTGTCGAGTTTAATACCAATATACAAGTAGGAGAGAAGCCGGATCTGAACTATGTGCGCCAGATTTCTTCTACAGATGAAATTGAGGTAGAGCGAATGCTTTTCGATAAAGGATTTTTCAATAGTCAGATTACATCCGGCGATAAACCTGTATTGACCCCTGCTGTGGAAATCCTTTTGAAAAAGCAACAGGGCTTGATCAGTGCTGAGGGTGCCGAACTGCAGTTGAATGATTTGAAGTCGCATGATATTCGGGATGATCTTCATAAATACTTCTATAAACGATCAGTAAATCAGCAATACTTTCTGGGCTTGAAAGGAGGATCTGACAACTTTGCCTGGAACCTTTCTTCTGGTTATGATGATAATACCTCCAGCCTGGATGCTCAAAATAAGCGCTTGAACCTCCGTTTTGGAAGCAGTATAAAACCGCTTAAAAATCTGCAAATAAATACGGGTGCGTTTATAACCAGCACCAGAACGGAAAGTGGAAAGCCAGGATATGGCGAAATCGGTTCTAAGCTCGGAACTTCTTTTTACCCCTATGCTCAGCTGGCGGGAGCTAATGGCGAGGCGGTTTCCCTTCCGAAAGACCTGCGTGAAAACTATAAAGCAACAGCAGGAGCGGGGAAGTTGCTGGACTGGAATTATTACCCTCTGGAAGATTATCAGAATGCTATTGCTAAAAGGAATATGCTGGATCTTAATCTGAATGCTGGACTAGAGTACAAACTCCTGAATTCTTTAACACTCGATCTGAAATACCTCTATGAAAGGCAGCAAAGTTCAGGGGAGCTCAATCAAAATGAAAAGAGTTATTTCACCCGGAATTTGATAAATACCTATACGCAACTGAATGCATCAACAGGAGCGTTGAGTTATAAGGTGCCCTTGGGCGGCATCCTTGATCTTTCTGAAACGCGCATTTCAAACCATAATTTGCGTGGCCAGCTCAATTACCAGTACAATGGCAAGATCCATTCTCTTTATGCTATTGCAGGTGCTGAAGTGCGGGAAACCCTTACCGAGGGAAACCTCTACCGTACCTATGGCTACAACGGGAATATTCTTACTAGCATACCGGTAGATTATACAACAGCTTTTCCTTCTATCATCAACAGTATAACAAACTTTATCCCCAACCCGGCTGATTTCACGAAAACAAACAATCGCTTTATTTCTATCTATTCCAATGCTGCTTATACTTTGCTGTCAAAATATTCCTTTTCTGCAAGTGTGCGCAGGGATGCCTCTAACATGTTTGGATTAAAGACAAACGATAAGTGGAATCCGCTTTGGTCCATAGGCACTTCCTGGGCTGTCTCGAAGGAGGATTTTTACCCCTTAAGCTTTTTGCCTGAATTAAAACTGCGCGCCACTTACGGTTTTAGCGGTAATGTTAATCCGGCTATGACCGCTGTAACTACTATGGAATATGTTCCTGCTTTTGCACTTAGTGGTGTGCCTTATGGCCGGTTTACCAACTTTTCCAATCCGGAATTGAAATGGGAAACGGTGCGTCAAACAAACCTGGGGCTTGACTTTGGTTTGAAGGGTGGCTGGTTAAAGGGATCCGTAGAGTATTATGAAAAGAAGGCCGATAACCTTTTCGGAGCTGCCCTTGTTGACCCTACTGCTGGCATTGGCACTAGTGTATTGAAGAACGTAGCCAAGATGGCTGCTAAGGGTTGGGATCTGGAGTTAAACACTGAAAATTTTAAAGGAAAATTCTCCTGGAATACGGATTTAAACCTAAGTAAATATAAGGATAAGGTACTGCGCTACTACCTGGAGAACAAGCAGGGCAGTGTTTTTATCAACACCAAGAGTGCTATCTCCGGAGTAGAGGGGCTTCCTGTGTACGCCATTTTCTCCTATAAATGGGCTGGGCTTGATCCTGCAACAGGTGATCCTCAGGGTTACCTGAACGGACAGGTAAGCAAAAATTATGCTTCCCTTACCGGAGCTGCTACAACCATTGACGACCTCAAATATCATGGTTCTGCTATTCCAACAGTTTATGGTTCGATGCGTAACACCTTCTCCTACGGCAAGCTTTCCTTTGCTGCTGCCCTGTCCTTTAAACTGGGATATTATTTCCGTAGGGAAAGTATTTCCTATTCAACGCTTTATAATAACTGGCGGGGGGATACTGACTTTGAAAAGCGCTGGCAAAAGCCAGGCGACGAGTTCAGTACTTATGTTCCCTCTATGGTTTATCCGGCGCCAACAGCCAGGGATAATTTTTATAGCGGTTCGGAAGTACTCATTGAGAAAGGGGATCATGTTCGCCTGAGTTACCTTTATCTCGCTTACAGTCTTGATAATAAACGAACCAGGTCTCTGGGTTTTAGATCAGCCCAGTTGTATATGAATGCCAGTAACCTTGGGATCCTGTGGCGGGCAAATGACAAAGGCATAGATCCTGACTATTACTACACCTATAATACCTTAGAACAGCCTCTTACTCTAGCTGCCGGAATCAAAGCCTCATTTTAATCAAAGCATCTTATGAAATCTCTTAAACATTATATCTCTATCCTGTTCGTATTGTCCATACTTACTTCCTGCGACAGTTTTCTTCAGGACAAACCGAGTCAGAAGCTAGTCGTACCAGAAACGCTGGCTGATTTGCAAGGCTTGCTGGATAATCCTTCCTTAGTTGGTCTTAATCATTCCTATTTGCCGGAGCTATTTTCAGACGACTTCTATATCAATCACAGCAACTATAATGCAATTGAGGATGATGGGGTGAAGAATGGCTACGTTTGGAGCAAGGATCTTTTTAGGATTAATTCCACGGCCTGGAATAATACCTATAACGGGATTTACTATTGCAATACAGTTCTGGAACAGATTGATGCGGTGCCACAAACAGGTTCGAATATAAAACAGATGGAGGATATTAAAGGCCAGGCACATTATTACAGGGCTAAATTTTACCTTCTTGCAGCAAGCATTTGGTGCCAGGCTTATGATCCGGCCAATGCTACTACTGCCTTAGGCTTACCGCTAAGAACAGGTACAGATTTCAATGTAAAATCAGTCAGGGCACCTCTGGGAGAAACTTATGACCTTATACTGGCTGATCTCCGGCAGGCAGCAGCATTACTGAATCAGCCTAAAGCCCATCCTCTTCGACCTTCTAAAACCGCTGCCTTTGGTTTGTTGGCGAGGGCCTGCCTATTTATGCGGAACTACAGGGACGCAGGAGTTTATGCTGATTCTTGTCTTCGTTTGCAAAGTTCGCTTTTAGATTACAATACCTTGAATGCAACAGAAACTTATCCCATTAAGTATACTAATCCAGAGGTGATCCTACTTAATCGAATTGGCTCTCCATCCGCTTTAAGAAGTCCTATCGGGAAGATTGACACCAATCTTTACAGGTCTTACGAGACAAATGATCTTCGCAAAACCTTGTTTTTTATGAAAAATGCTGACAATACCTATAGCTTTAGAGGCGGCTATGAAGGTAATGGAAGCTTTTTTGGAGGGCTTGCTACAGATGAGATTTACCTTATTCGTGCTGAATGTTATGCAAGGGAGGGAAAAGTAAGCGAAGCGATGAGTGCATTAAATGTCTTATTAAGTAGACGATGGAAAACCGGAACTTTTGTTCCTTTGGTAGCAGCGAATGCTGAGGAGGCCTTAAGCCTTATCCTCCGCGAACGGCGAAAAGAGCTTTTGTTTCGTACCCTTCGCTGGCCGGACATAAAAAGGCTCAATAAGGAGGGATTGAATTTGAGTTTAAAACGAAGTATTGGAGACAAGCAATTTGAACTACCGGCAAATGATGTCCGATTTGCAGCACCAATACCCGAGGAGGTAATAGACATCACGGGGATGCTGCAGAACCCCTAAGGAGTTGCTAAGGGAGGCCGGAGCCTGCGCTCCGGCGTTCCTTTAGTCTCTCTTATTTGTAGACATGCTAACTACTTGAGCATCTGTCTTAGAATTAAGGAAACTTTGTAATTGCTCGGCATTGGAAGCCTCAGTGCTGATGGAACAAGGGAGGGCTGATCCCAAACCACAATCCGGATGTTCTGATATTCCCTGCTGATAGGCAGAGGCATCGCGAATTTGTGAGCTGGAACTTCCTGTAAATACCCAGGTGCTTGTTCTTCTGGCGCTGGTAAACGCGCTTCCAATTACTGCTAATGCAATTACCGCTGTGCTTAAAATGTAACGTTTCATAGATTGAATTTTTGTGTTTTAAATAATAATAGATGTAGAGTTAAACGGCTTCTTCACCTGGTGAAAAAGCTGCTGCTGTCTTGGAATTACTGCCTTGTCCTCCTTTCTTTAATAAGTAAGCCGGTGATGGATAGGATGAGAAGCGTTATATTGAATAGAAGATGAGCATCCCAGGAGAGATAGGAGATAAGACCGCCACAAGTGCATGCCGTATCTCCTAAAAGGTCAAGAAGAGCCATTACGACATAAAAAGTGAACGCGAGCAGGAGTCCAGTCGAGAGCTTGAAGCCCAGCGTTCTTGTTTTAGGGAAAAATAAAAGAATGACAGTTAGCAATTCAACCGCTGGAATAAACCAGGCAAGGATTATAGCAAGCCAATCTGGAACAGGTTGGTTGAGCATCTGCCTCTTAGTTTCCTCGAAATTTTGTAGTTTACTCAAGGAGGAATAGGTATAGACTAAACTTAATAGTAGGTAGCAAGTAGTAGTAACCAGTTCAGAAGATATATGATTAAGCCTTGCCTTATGTAGGATCTTATATTCGATTTCCATAGCTGATGTTCTTATCCTAAAATTAGATCAGCTGGAGCGGGAAGTAAAGGGTCGAAAGTCGCAGGATGCAAGGAAGAATAAGGCTGAAGTAGGGAGCAAATGTGCCGCTCGGCGTTCTTATCTGCGATAGGCTTCCTGGTTCTTAATCCTGCTAAGGTGCTTTCTCGACATGTTCAGGTAGGAGGAAAGCATGGGTAGTGTAGCTCGATCTGCTATGGACCTGTATCGCGACAGGAATAGCCGGTATCTTTCTGCAGCTGAGTTGATCCGTAGGAACTGATCCCGCTGCTGTACTCGCTCATACTGGTACTCCAGTAATTCTCTGATTCCCTGGTTCAGTTCAGGATTGTCTTTCAACACCAGCATCAAGTCTTCGTAACTGATTAGGTGTACAATACTCCTGTCCATAACTTCAATATAATCGGTGCTGATACCTCTGCTGAAGAAATTGCCTGGTATGAGAAATTCATTATCGGCAAAGAAGTCGCGGGTGATTTCATTTGATTTAACCTGGTAGTACGAGCGAAGCAATCCTTTTTCTACAAAATAGATGCATCCTGCCTTTTGCCCTCCTCCAAGAAGGATCTGATTTGGGGAATATACTTGTCTGATAAAGCTGGCTACAAGAGAGGTTTTAGTTTCAGTGGAGATAGAGGTAAGCTCTGTCAGTCTTACAAAAATAGGATGTATAGTCATAGCAATAATTCATGGAACTAAATTACCCTGCTATTTTTACAAAACTGGTGACATGAGAAATTTCTCCAAATGAAGAAAGCCCGAGGGCCGGGCTTTCTTCATTTGCTTAATGTCTAAAATGCTATTTAGTCTCCTGCTTCACGGTAGCCGCTGATACTGCAGAAGCTACTATTCCTGCCGTTGCCAGGTACCCTGCAGCGGTGATCACTGCTGCGGGTAAACTTACAGGCGCGGTTAATATTGCTCCACTGATTGCGGCAAGCACTAGGCCCGCGTTCCTCAACTTCTGAAAAAAGGGAGGACAAGGGGAGCTTATGCGGGTACTTAAACTTAAGGTATTTTGATTTTTCATTGTATCGTATTTTTAGGTTCAACCATCTGTTATTTATTCAGCTGTTCGATAGCTTATTGCCACCTCGATATTTCGTATATGCTGCTAAGCAGTCTTCTTTTTCTGAACACTCCGTCGCCTTCACGACTACCGGCTTCATTCGTGTTGCCTTCCACCGAAATCAAAAGATTACTTTCGATCTGGTCGATAAAGCCAACATGCGCTATCCTTCCTTTTTCTGGGAAGTAAATTCCAAAGACATCTCCTGGTAATAGCTTTTTGGGCAGGGGACTTCCCCGGATCCAGATCAATTTCGATTTAGGAAAGAGGGCAGGACTATACCCAGATCTTGGATTGGCTATTCCAGCTCTCCCTAGTGCCCAGCACACAAAGCTTGCGCACCAGGGAGAGCCTCTTTTTAACTCGACATAGGCCAGGTACTCTTCCACCCGTACGCCATCATTCTTGCCGCTCTTCTCCCTAACTCCAATCTCGGCTGTATAGATAGCGTGTAAGTTCTGCCGGGTTTTTAAATCCTGGCCCTTGTAAATCCCTGTATTTAATTTGGGCAACCATGCCAGCAGGAAGAGCGGGATTACAATCGTATAAATTCTCGTCATATCAATTCTCCTCCTATATCAAAGCCGCCAGGGTCATTACAAAGCTTAGTAGCAAGACGAGATAGAAGCTCAGAAAGATTAGTACCCGGTAAAGCTCATGAAGCCGGAGGAAATCACCGATCAGGTCAACCTGTGCATAGTGGGCAAAGTCGGGCCAGATCGATTGAATGATAATCCAGGTAACTGCTTTGAAAGTGAGCACAGCCAGGATAGCGACAAAGACGGCGCTTAAAATCCCGGGGTCCAGCGGGGCTGAAGTAATGTCGATCACCCTGATAAGCCAGGGGAAAGCAAGGAAGATAAGATACGATATGCCTAGCATAGCGTACTCTTTTTTAAGTAATAAGTTCATCTTTTTCTAATTGTTCGTTTAAGAAGTGAATCCTAGATAGTGAGTGGCCGAGGCCTTTTTGAACTCACTATTATGGAAGAAGAAATAGTAGTGCAGTCGCTGATTTTTGAAATGCTCGGGGAGCGGTACTGTGGCTTGAGTCGTTAAACGATTGGCAATATTCCATTTCATAGCATATTCATTCCGATCCTGATTATAAATTAAAAGGGCCGCCTGTTCTTTGATAGCATCAATAGAGGTGCAGTCGAGATCCCATTTCAAAAGGATGTTAGATTGCTCATGCAATTCCAGGGTGGCGCGCGTTCTTGCCAGGTTTCCTGAGCTAACCATGAGTTGGGCGTAATTGATCTCCAGATCGGGGTATTCTCCCTTAAATCCGCTCTGAAGAAGGTGCGAAATGGCTGCACCGTATCCAGTCGAATGCGTTTTACTTCTTCGTGTCATCGTCTTCTCCAAAAGACTTCTGATGGGGCTTATTAAGGCCGAAGCCATAGCGAGTTTCCTGTGCGAAGCTAATTGCAAAGCGCTGAACTCCTGTTGCGTCTTCTTTCTGGGAACACTCCTAATGTATTTTCTTTTGCTGCCAACGCAGCCGATGATATCTCCGATCCTACCGGAGAAGGACATATTTTTTAAATTGCGAATTACTGCCATATTTTTTAAGGGTAAATTTGAAAAGAGCGGGCCGCCAGGCCCGCTAGGTTAATTAAAATGCGGTTACCTCGCCCATGTAATACGAGTTGGAAAGCCTTCCTTTTTCCGGAGAAGTAAGGAAGATATAACCATGAACAGTATCGCCGGCATAGGTAGCCGGAACCTCAATATCGATCGTTCCATCACCCCTAAGTGCTGGGCTAAGACTGTTACTCATAAACAGTTTTTTAATACTGTTATAGAGGATCACCGTAACCTTGTCGGATACGCTGCCATTGAACTCATTTGGTGTAGGATCCCAGCTTGCCTTAACCTGTCCTGCTGTATCTGCAGTGAGCGTTGCAGCACCAGGTAAATTGAGCGTTCCCTTACTGAGTAGCACCTTAGAGTAGTCAATGCTGAATTCAGGATATACTCCGGCAATCGCATTGGTAAGGTTGTATTGTACCGCCAGGTTATAGGCAGTTGCGCGTCCTGTTTTACCACCGGCAAATCCAAGGTTCAATAGATCTTTCACCTGACCCAGGAAGGCCACCATCATCGCGAACTTCATTTGCTGTTCGATCTGCCCCTGACTGGGATCTTTTTTACTACGTTTTGCAATTCCGCGGATGTAATTAATTTCCCGCCAGTTACTGCCTACCACACTTCCAACTTTACCACTGAAAGAGCCATTTGCTCCATTATTAAATTCTGCCATTTTTTTTAAAATTTAAAGTTTAACCATTTGTGAATTATCTCTCAAAACCTTTGAATACCGGTATTATCTGTTTTGATGATGCAATGGTAAGGGCAGAATTTCTCCTGGAAAAATGAGTGAAAGGATTTGAAAGAAATTGAAAGAAATTGAAAGGATTTGAAAAGAGAACGCTGCTAAAATGCGGCTTTCTTCGTCGGTTTTTCGCCCTTTCTTTTATTGCTGGCTAAGACTGGCTCGAGGCAGATTCGGGACAGGCTTTACTATTCTTTTAGGTGTCTTTTACTTTTCTTATGCTTTCTTTTAAAAAAGTGGGCCAATACTCGGAGGAGACTCGGAGGAGAGTTGGAGGGTTAACATATCATTCTTGAACCGTTCTCAAACAGGGGTAGGAAGCTAGATTGTGCTCCAAATGTTAATAAGATCGTTATTGTTGATTACTTTATTTTGATAAGTCACCACTTCGGCCTTGCATCCCAACTAATTTTATTTAAACAATAAAAAAGGAGGTTTTATGCTTGGAAATTTTACTAAATCTTATTCCGAAACATCGAGGAGTCCTCCTGGTTGAAGATCAATTTAATTTTTTCATAATCATTCATTGAAAATTGGATTTAATAGGCAGCTACTAGTTTAATACTACTCTTTCTGCTTTGTTAATATCCATCTACTTTATTACAACAAATAAATATTAACGTTTTAATGGGCAAGACCCCTAATTGCTATGTTAAATGAAATAAAAATCCATTCCTTATTGGTAGAGCAACTCCAGGTGCTCAAAGACATTCGTAAATTTTTCGAAGATTTCTTCAAGCCTAAACGAAGTTCTCAGGAGAGCTTGAAAGACGATGGCTATGTGAAAGAGTTTCTAGGAATTAGCGAAACAACGCTTTGGCGCATGAAGCGACGTGGTATCCTGGTCGGATCAAAATTGGGTGGTCGGGATTATTACACCAAAGAATACCTCCTGCAGGTATTGGAGGACCGGAAAAGGAAAAAGGGAAAATAGAGTTTGGAAGAGGGGAGGTGCAAGCTACTTCCCCTTTTGTTTGATTAGTTCAGTTAGTATTTTTTATTCAATATTTAATAACATTTTTTTAAAGCCTTATGCAAAATTTTAATTACCGCCAGCACTTGATTAATATCTACCACGACCTTCAGTACTTCATTGACGAACTTTATATTTTCGGAATAAGGGTCGGGGTAAAAGGTGAGCTTTCGGATATGCAGGACATTTTCGAAGAAGATGATGAAATACCACGCGATCTGAATTATTTAAAAGGGCTGGAAAGCGAAGTTATTGCTGGATTTGTAAGGATCATTGAATTACTTATAAAAATGCAAAGTTCTCTGGTTAACCTGAATGCCCTCTCGGAGGAAGAGCTGACTGAAGCAGAGGGCTATGAATCGGAGGAAGAGTTGGAGGAAGAAAATGAACTTCCAGATCTCGGTGTTTACCTGAACGCCCAACGATTTGTTTACAGCGAACTTCTTCATGCTTTTCTTGCCACCTGGATGCTTGCTCATCAAACTGAAGAAGTTCCGGAAACAGCAATCAGTCTTTTTGACGATTATTTCTTCGAAGGCAAACTAGAATTAGCATCGGAAGATGCAAATGTTCAGCTTTTGATGGAGGGCATAAACGAGATATTAGAGCTGAACAGGGATATTAATTATTATGAGGATGAAGATGAGGATATGGATATGGGGAAATTAGGGTGGAAGATGGAGTAGTTAGAGAGGGAAGAAGTCTTGATAAAGATGGTTTAATATTGGTAAAGAAGGCCCTATAGGGCCTTCTTTACTAATCGGGATGTTAAATTGTTGAAACAATTAATGAAATACATTTAGCACAAATACTTCTACAGTTAAAATTTTGACTCACTCGCAGAGATTTCCTCTGGTAAACTCTAATAAGAACTTAAATTCTTACTCTATTGGTTTTGTAGGTTATTGTGATTATATTTGTTTTTTAATCTTTTGTTGGGGAAGAATAAATTGGAGTTTTTACGAAGCTTTGGCATTTAAACTTCTAAAGTGTTCTCAATTTAGAACTCCGATCTGATTTTTTGAAAAAAATAGGTATTTAACTGTCGAAGCTGAAGTGTTTGATTGGATGGGGCGTTTTATTTTACTTTTTTGTCCCTAATTTTTACCTGATGGTAGTGAATCTATGAAAAATTATCGCGCTTTATTTTAGGATTTATAAAGATTTCTTTAATATTGAAGTTAAACGATGCTTATTTAGAAGTATGCGGAAGTATTTGGAGTTTAGTGACCAAGATTTGATTGCTCTTTTGAAAGATGACGACCCTCAGGCTTTTACTGAAATTTATGAGCGTTATATTCAATTTGCCTATAGAACTGCTTATAATATTTTAAAGGACGAAGATGCCTGCATGGATATTGTCCAGGATGTATTTGTCTCTCTATGGAAAAATCGCATAACTATAGAAATACTCAACCCTAAAGGCTATTTATACACTGCAGTTAAGTTCCGAATGCTAAATGTGATCCGTAATGGCAAGTTTCGAGAGGAAGTGATTTATAACATAGGCAACACCAACGAACAGGTAAGCACCTTTGAAAATAACATAGAAGTCAAAGAATTGAAAGCTTTCATTGATCAAGTAGCGGAAACATTGCCTGATACTGCCAGGAAGATTTTCAAGATGAGCCGTAATGAACAGCTATCTCACGGGGAAATTGCAGATCAATTAGGGATTTCAGAGAAAACTGTTCGTAATCAAATTAATATTTCACTCAAAAAGCTTCGAACTTCCATTGCAAAGTTTGCATGTCTTTTATTTTTCTAGTAAAAGGGGCTCCCCGGCTCCTATTTTTGTTTTTTCTTGCCATAAATATCCTTTTTTTCTCTCTTTTTAGTCGAATGGCTATTTGGCGGTTTGATATTCCTTAGTGATTCTTCCATTTGTTAACTTGTTTTTTTTCTAACTCTGTTTTTTTTTAAAAAATAAATCTTTTCTTGGGCCATAGGGTGATTTGAGGTGTCTATAGTTTAAATGAGTTGGAAAAAGCCGCGAATGAATCGTAAGGAATTTATAGAACTTGCAAGGAAAGTTGAAAGTCGTCAGGCAACGGATGAAGAGATTAGAGTGTACAATAATTGGTTTAATTCATTCCAGCAACAGTCGCCCTCTATTGCTCCTTTAGGAAGAGAGCGGGTTGAAGGGTTATTGTTAACAATAAATAAAGAAATAGGAATTGCAAAAAAATTAAGAGTAAAGAGGAGACGATGGTTGGCAGCGGCATCAATATTACTTGTTTGCGTAACCGGTTTATCTCTCTTTCATTTCATTATACATGATGAATCCAGGCGGCTAGCAAATGATATACCCTCAGGTAAATTCGCCGCGACCCTTACACTTGCTAATGGGAGCAAAATAGACCTTTCTAAAATCATTAAAGGTGAAGTTTATGATTCGGGAGCAATCAGGATTACCAAGAACCCCGAAGGGCAACTCAGTTACGAGGTTCTAGCTGACCGCGAAAATCTTGGAAAAGGAACACATACCTTATCAACAGCTTTAGGAGAGTCTGTACGTATTGTTCTGGCAGACGGTACGCATGTTTGGCTCAATGCTGGATCACAACTTAAGTTTCCTGCGAATTTCAAAAAGTTTCCCAGCCGGATTGTGGAACTTTCAGGTGAGGCATATTTTGAAGTAGCAAAGGATAAGGAGCACCCATTTCTTGTTAGATCTGCTGAGCAGGAGATAAAGGTATTGGGTACACATTTTAATGTAAGCAGCTACCCCAGGGAAAGACAGGTTGCCACTTTAGTGGAGGGATCTATAGCCATAGGAAGAGGAGGAATAGAAAAATTGTTGCATCCCGGACAGGAAGCAGTTTCGTCAGAAAATGGTCTTGCGGTGCGGAGGGCAGATACAACCCTGGCCATCGCCTGGAAAAATTCAATGATCATGTTTGAAAGGGAGTCTATCGTCAATATAATGAAGAAGATTTCCCGCTGGTATAATGTTGAGGTGGAATATAAAGGGGAACCTGTTTTGGAAACATACACAGGGGCAATACCACGGGACAGAAATATAGCCGAAGTTCTTAAGATGCTGGAAAAATCCGGAGGTGTTGAATTTAAAGTGGATGGCCGTAGAATAACTGTGCAGGAAGGCTCTTCCTTCTTTTGAAATATAAATGAGAATATTAACAGAATGTTGAACGCTAATTTTTGATATGAGAATAGATCTACGAACGTAATTCCGGATACTTCCGGAAAAAGCGTCGGAAATACTGGCATATTTCCGACGTATCTGGCCCAAAACTAATTTTTGTTAAGCTTTTACCAGCAAGACCCTCAAGTTTGACCGCGAGTGGGGATTGCAAAGAACCATTAATGCAAATGTATAGAATTAATTCCGCAAAATCTGTGGCAGCATTCGCGCTGCTGCGAAAATTCTGGCTTGTTATGCGCTTAAGTTTTATTATCATGCTTGCATCACTTATGCAAGTTAGTGCTTCCGGCCTGGCACAAAGCATTTCGCTTTCTACCCGAAATGAATCTCTGCGAGCTGTGCTTAAGGAAATCGGAGAGCAGACTAAATTCAATTTTGTTTACCGTGATGGTCTTTTAGATGCCGCTGAGCCGGTTACTATTAAACTTAGGAATATTCCCATGGAGAGTGCCCTGAAATTGGTATTGAAAGGCCAAGGAATAGACTTTGAAATGAGCGGCAAAACAGTAGTATTGAAGGAAAAGGAAGAGCCATCAATTATTGATATGGCTGCCGCTGCTTTTCGACGAATGGATGTCAAAGGTCTGGTACTTGATGAAAGGGATCAACCTCTTGCCGGAGCAACAATAAAAGTAAAGGGGGGGACGGTTGGAACCGTTTCTAGCCGGGAAGGACGTTTTACCATTGTTGTCCCAGATGAAAATAGTGTTCTTATCATTTCCTTCATAGGTTATGAGAATCTGGAAGTTCCGGTAAGGTCTTCATTAACTGTCCATTTGAAGCCTGAATTAAATAAATTGAATAACATCGTGGTGGTTGGATACGGTAGCGCAAAAAGGAAGGACCTTACGGGTTCTGTCGCCTCAGTAGACTTAAATGAAGTAAAGGATGTACCATTTGCCACTGTCGATCAAGCTATTACTGGTAAAGCTGCCGGAGTTCAGGTTGTCCAGTCAGATGGTTCCCCGGGAGGAGTGGCAAAAATAAGAATAAGAGGAGGAACTTCTCTTCTAGGGGGAAACGATCCCTTGTACGTAATTGACGGTGTGCAGGTACAGGTTCAGAATCAATACCAAAAAGCCGCCGCAGACCTGGTTAGTCCTACCGAAAGGATAGGTCAGGATAACTACAACTCTTCCGTTTCCGGGTCTTTTGCGAGAGGCTTGAACAGTTTGGGGGGACTTAATATTAATGACATTGAATCAATTGATATCCTTAAAGACGCTTCGGCAACTGCAATCTATGGATCAAGGGCGGCTAACGGTGTTGTGATAATTACTACAAAAAAGGGAAAAACGAACCAGAAGCCGGTATTGGAGGCTAATTATTACACAGGGTTAAGTATTGCTGAGAAAGAGAGGGTTTTAAACAGGGACCAGTTTATCATGATCCTTAAAGAGGGCGCATCAAACCTGAATAATGAAAGGGCTGCGCGAAACCTCGCCCCAAATGCATTGGCAACCCAAATCCTGACAGATGCAACTTTTTTTGGCTCTGTTACTACTGATTGGATGAACCTGGTTACTCGCCAGGGGCAATTTAATAATGTTGATCTTTCTCTTAGAGGAGGCGGGGCTGGCTCCCGTTATTATACTTCTTTAGCTTATAATACGACTGAAGGAACAGTTGCAGGAACGGATTTTCAACGTATTGCAGGGAAGGTAAGCCTTGAAAATGATATTAACACCAGGCTCCGGTTTCATACCAATCTCGATTATGGTTTTACTACAAATGATATAACTAATGGCCTGTATACCCAGGCAATTTTTGCTCCTCCCACTCTAGATCCTTACAATCCAGATGGAAGTTTGAAGAACTACGATCTTACAGCTCTTAATTCTTATGCCTACCAGGGTTTCCAAAATCCCCTATTGCTGACTAAGGGAGTAAATAAGGCTAGTAATATTTTTCTACTTGGCAGTTTGGCGGGTGAGTACGATATTTTGAAGGATTTAAAATTCAGAAGTTCAATAGCTGTTAATTTTAGCAATTACCGGCAGAACAACTATGTGCCGAGTACGGTAGGGATAGCCACATCCAACGGCATGGGAAGTTCAAATAACGGAACAGCAAGCCAGGCTGAGAATCAACAAGTGAATACCTTTGTTGAGAACACGCTTACGTGGAATAAGCAATTTAATGATAATCACCGCCTTAATTTCTTATTAGGAACATCCTGGCAAATCACTAAAACAAATTCCTTTTCCGCCAGCGGCCAGGGTTTTCCCGATGATACTTACTTAAATAATCTATCATCAGCCGCTGTTACACTACCTTCTACTGGCCTTTCAGGTCAAAATTCATTACTCAGTTTTTATGCGCGTGCCAACTACAGTCTCAAGGACAAATACTTGTTTACCTTCACTGGACGTTCTGATGCCTCTTCAAAGTTTCCTGAAGCGAACCGTGTAGGTTATTTCCCTTCCGGAGGTGTTGCATGGAGGATTTCACAAGAAAATTTCCTTAAAGGGGTAAGCTGGATCAGCGATATCAAGTTGAGAGCTAGCGCTGGTTATACAGGTACCCAAAATATTGCTGACAATTTATTCTATACCCTGTATTCACCGGTTTCCTACGCTGGTTTGAACGGGCTTTCTCCTACTCAGCTGGGTAATGATAGGTTAAAGTGGGAGTCGACTTTACAGAAGGATGCAGGAGTTGACTTCGCATTTTTTAATTCAAGGATTAGAGGAGGGGTGGGTTATTATGATAAATCTACCAGCGGTATATTGTTTCCTACTTCAGTAGCTTCAAGTGCGGGTTTCAGTACAGTAACCGCAAATATTGCAAAAATTCAAAATCGAGGTCTGGAGCTTGAATTAACTGGAGAATTTGTAAAAACTAAGCCGTTCCAATGGTCGGGAACTTTTACTATAGCAGGAAATCGATCAAAAGTACTGACCTTATCTCCGCAATTTGAAGACCCTGCAAATCCTAAGGTCTATCGTTTTGGAAACACTGTTTTAAAAGTTGGACAACCTGTCGGATTGTTGTACGGTAGAGTTTTCGATAAAATTCTTCAGACTCAGGAAGAAGTGAATAATTATAAAAAGGGATTATTGTCTACTCCACAGTTTCTTGGAATAGGTGATGCCAGTTATGTTATGGAAGATAATTATTCGGGTATCTCTGGTGTGCGGTATTTTAAGAATGATGTGATCGGCAATGCAGAACCAAGGTTTTATGGCGGTTATACTAACAGAATAAGTTATAAGAGCTTTAGCTTGACTGCTTTGGCTACGTACTCTTATGGAGGCGACATTTTTTACCTTGCAGATGTTCAAAATATGGATCTCGCTTCAGCAACAAATAAGGGAGTACGTATCTTGGATAGATGGACGCCCGAGAACGCCGGCTCAAGCAGGCCACGATTATTGCTCGGGCAAAGCTCCTTTGCTTATACAGCTAGCAATAGTGTTTATGACGCATCTTTTATAAAGTTAAAATCCTTAACTTTTGGTTATCAATTGCCAATAAATATAAGGCAGAAATTAAAGTTAACCGGCGCTTCAGCCTACGTCTCAGCAACCAATTTATTTACACTGACTAACTATCCAGGGGTTGACCCAGAGACGAGTAATGATCCTTACAGTTTAATTGGGGGATATAGCGATTCAGGCGGTTATCCCTATGTCCGTCAACTTAGTTTAGGACTTCGATTAGGCTTATAGTTCAAGGTAGTAAATCAATAAAGTAAAGAAAGTACATGAAAACAATTTATAAAGCTGTGTTAATGCTGCTTCTATTGACAGGAAGCATTGGTTGCGAAAGTGAGTTAAGTGCACCACCGAAAAATGCAAAAGTAGAGGGTAACACCATACTTGACCAGGCAACTTCCCAGATTGCCCTTAATGGGGCTTATTATAATTTTGCTAATGCTACAGCTACAAGGGCAAATTGGCAGCAGCACCAATTGCTTCCGGCTACTCTGGCGGGTTACCTCGGTTATGGCTTAGGGACTGGGAAATTAGAGGAAAATCGGAATGAAACTGCAGCGAGTTATTATTGGGATGAATCTTATAAAGCGATAAATGCTGCTAATGGAGTTATTTCAGGAGTAGAGTTATTGCCTGACAATAAATTTACAGGTAGCAAAAAAAAGGAGATTCTTGCTGAAGCTAAGTTTATTAGGGCTTACTCGCACTTTAAATTGTTGAGTTTTTATGGAGAATGGTTTAATCAAAATAGCACTAAAGGCGTTCTGCTTCGGGATAAACTTTCAACGCTGGAAAATGTCCAGAAGAAACGGAGTACGGTAAAGGAAAGTTATGATTTTATTCTTTCAGACTTAGATGAAGCCATTAGTAATGCCCCTGACATAAATCCTAATCATTATGCAACCAAGTGGGCGGCCATGGCTTTGAAAATGCGGGTGTTGATTAATCGTGGATCTGCTAGTGATTATGAAACTGTAATAGCACTTGCGGATCAAATCATTGATAGTGGGAAATATCAACTGGAAACTAACTATCAGGATATCTTCAGGAAGAACGGTTTGGCAAGCAAGGAAGTGATTCTTGGAATAAAACCGCAAGCCTCACAAGCGAGCGATAATTACTCTAAAAGCAGACAATACTGGCCAGGAGCTTCCGCTCTTTATGTCGCAAAGAAAGCTTTGAAAGATCTATACTTTGGTGATCCCCGGGGAAGTTGGATCATTGGCTCTCCTAATCCCTACTCTACCTACTCTCCTAACACTAACTACTTTACTAAGTACCAGCAAGAAGGGCTTTCTGCGTCTGTTTTGTCTGAAACTGACTACGCCATTCGACTGTCTGAGGTCTATTTGTTAAAAGCAGAAGCCATTGTTCGGTCAGGTGGAAGTTTAACTTCAGCGCGCTCTTTACTTCATCTGGTGCAGTCCAAATCAGGTATTATGGCTACAACTAACAATATCCCTTATCTCGCTGCGGAAGCAGCAGATACAGCCGATAAACTCTTGATGGAACTCTATAAAGAGACTGCTAAAAATCTTGTTGCAGAAGACGGAAGTGAATGGATGGCACTCCTGCGGCTTCCTTTTAACCTCCTTAGGCAGTTGCGACCAACCATCACAAGCCAGAATCAATTCATCTTACCGGTACCAGTTACTGAATTCATAAATAATCCGGCATTTGGGGAACAAAACTCAGGGTATTCAGCGAATTAGACTCTAAACGAATATTAATATAGTGTAGTGTGATCACACTGCACTTACACAAAGAACTTTATGAAAAGAACAATTCTATGCTTGTTTTCACTGGCCAACTTAGGGATGAGCCAGGCCCAGGAAAAACCATTTACCCTTATGGGGAAAATTAAAGGCCAGAGCTCGGGTTATATTAGATTATTTTACTCAGTTGGAGAAGAATATAAGAAGGATAGCGCAGCTATTATCAACGGTGCCTTTAGATTCAAAGGTACCTTGATTGAGCCTACAATGGCTTATATCATGGGTGGTACAACATCGCCGGCAATGGGCGATCCTAATACGGCTTCATTTTTCATCGAGCCTCAAGCGCAGGAGATAGAATTAATTGCGGGTGATTTTGCAAATCTTAAAGTTACGGGTTCTAAGACGCAATTGGAATATCAAGAGCTTGAACGCTTGAAAAAAAAGCAAAAGGAAAAATTAAAGCCTATTTCGGCAGCTTATAATAAAGCCAACATGGAATATATGGCAGCAGTAAAGGCTAAAGAGCCAGAAGTGAAGCAAGAAGCGTTAAAGGCGAAAGCTACAGCTATTAAAGATCAAATGGATCCTTACTATGAGGAAATAGGTCGTATTGATAATGAGTATGTCAGGACTCATCCAGATTCATATCTTACCGCTTATTCTCTTCGTTTCCGAATCAGTCAAATGAAAGTGGATGAGGCAAAAGCGGTTTATGAAAATTTAACACCACGGATTAAGGAGAGCTCTAATGGTAAGTTAATCGCTGAAGAAATAAAAAAATTGGAAGCAGGATCTTCTGGTGCTGTTGCTTCGCTATTCAGTACATCAGATATCAACGGCCAACCTCTAAGTCTTGCCGACTTTAAGGGTAAAAATTACGTTCTTCTTGACTTCTGGGCAAGCTGGTGCGTGCCTTGTCGGAAGGGAAACCCTCATTTGTTATCCTTATACAGGAAATACAAAGACAAGGGTTTAGAGATTGTTGGCGTTTCTGATGATGATTCTAATCTTGAAGCGTGGCGTAAAGCTATCGATAAAGACGAGATAGGGGTTTGGAAACATGTGCTCCGGGGCTTGAAACGTACGTCTACTGGATTTGACAGGTCTAACGACATAAGCGAAGCTTACGGTATTCATAGTTTGCCTACAAAGATTCTTATTGATAAAGATGGAATAATTGTGGGACGCTACGGCGGCGGCGGGGAAAATGATGAAGCAATGGAAAAGAAGCTAGCAGAGATATTTAATTGAAAATATGATGAACTATGTACTGCTAGTACAAATAGTAGTTATTAATAAATATAATGCTAATAATCGTAGTGATCAACCGCGTCTTAATGCACAATTAGATGAGAGCGGATGTGCTAAAGTTTAATAGGGGACTTACTTAAGTTTGGAGTATAGAGGGCAAGGAAACTTCAGCTTACCCTCTGAATCCAATCTTATTCAATCAACTGATAAATTGAAAATATGAAATACAGAATGAAGACTTGGGGAGCAATTTTTGTTTGTGCATCTCCGTTCATTGCTCAGGCTCAAGATGGCCAATACACTTTAGATGGGAAAATTGCCTCGTTGTCGGCCACAGCAAAGGCCTACCTTTATCAGACGTCAATTGGAACAGCAACAGACTCCACTCTTATTAAAAATGGCTGCTTTTCGTTTTCAGGGAAGGTAGATCAGCCACAAAGTGCCTACTTGATAATAAACCCCAAGGGAACAGGAATTCGCCAAAGAAATCTGCAAATGATTTCTTTCTATTTAGAGCCTGGTAGAATCTTAGTATCTAGTCCTGATTCTTTGCCGAATGCAAAAATTGCTGGCGGTAAAGTAAACTCAGATAATGAAGAACTTAAAAGGTCACTGAAGCCGATACAAGACAAGATGGCTTTAGTGATGAAGGAATATAATTCAGCCCCTCCTGAAAAGCAAAAATCCAAAGAGTTCAGTAATGGGCTTCAAGCTAGTTACACAGCTTTAGAGGGTGAAAAGAAGGGTATTCAGAATGAGTTTATTAAAACTCACCCCTCTTCGGTATTAAGCTTGTTTTTGATTAAAGAAGTAGCAGGATCTGTACCTAACCTTACTGAAATTGAACCTCTTTATAATTCACTATCGGCTTCAATTAAAACTAGTGTTGCTGGTAAGGCCTACGCTGAAGATCTTGCTAAATTAAAGAGCGTTGCAGTTGGAGCAATGGCTCCTGAGTTCAGCATGGCTGATACTCTTGGCAAACAGGTATCGCTAAAGGATTTCGGAGGAAAATTCGTTTTAATTGATTTTTGGGCAAGCTGGTGTGGGCCGTGCAGAGCTGAAAATCCTAACGTCGTAAAAGCATTTAATGCCTACAAATCTAAAGGCTTCACTATCCTTGGAGTTTCTTTAGATCAACCAAATACAAAGGAAAAATGGATAAAAGCTATTCATGACGATGGGTTAACTTGGACGCAGGTGTCTGACCTTAAAGGCTGGAAGAATGAAGCTGCTGCACTTTACTCCGTCCGTGCAATCCCCCAGAATTTTCTGGTTGATCCTAACGGAAGAATCGTCGCTACCAATGTAAGAGGGGAGGAACTGGAGGAGACGCTCAGCAAACTTCTTGGTCCAAGATAATTTTAATAACATTTGGTTTGAGTGAAGCTTCTGGGCTTATCGATAAAAGTCGATGCAATGATCAGAAAGCGCAGGAGAGCAACCTATCAGCGGAAAGCAGCAATTCTTCCAGCATACAGAAGTTTGATCTGAAGCCTGAATATCTGAACACAGATAGGTCTAAATAGCTATTGTTTTTTGATGAAGCCCCTTGTGCAAAATGCGCAAAGGGCTTTTTTAAGATGAGATACATTCAATAAAATGATTTAATCCCCTATGTATCTAACGGTGATTTTCTTGGTCATTTTTTTTCAATACAAAATCAGGCTGTTTTGAAGATACCTTAATGAAGCTGCCCCCTTTATCAAACTCTACTTTTACAATACCTGGTTTTTCTCTCCAGGGTGCTTGATTATCATTTCCAAAGAAACCACAGTACCAGTTACCTGATTTATCTTTGAAGTAATTGGTACCACCACCACAAGGTACGGCTTCATGTCGGTTATAATAAGGACCGTAAATATTAGTGGATACTGCCACCATACTGCTGTATCTTCCCTGATAGGAATCAGCAGCAGTTAAGTAGTATTTTCCATCCTTTTTAAATAGAAAAGCACCCTCATGTCCTATATCCTGACAGTTTCGTTTAACTGAACAACTGGATGCGTGGTTTTTAGGGTCTATATCTGGATTGATCAAAACTGGTTTCTTCGGATCTTCAGCTAATCCACTCATATCGTCCTTCATTCGAGCAATCCAGCCTCCGCCCCAAACTAGATAAACTAAACCATTTGTATCTTCAAACAAAGTAGCGTCGATATCACCTGGAAGTTTAGCGTCATTTGCAAGTGCGTTTACATAAGGACCTTCCGGCTTTCCAGAGACGCTCTTAAGTACTCCTCTGTCGCCCGGAGGCATACTTAAAGTGATATAGTAGTTTCCTTTAATGTACCTTAATTCCGGAGCCCACAACGCTCTTACTTTCTTTTTGTGAAAACGCCATTCCTTCTGCCAGGTCGCATCCTTTTCAAACGACCAAACCAAGCCCATATAATCCCAACTTTGCAAATCCTTCGATCTCCATAGCTCAACGCCATCATTGTGGTCCCATATGTCGTCCCCGGTAGAGCCAGTCAGATAATAATACCCGTCTCCCCCTAAAATAACTACTGCATCCCTAATTTGTGCTTCGATTAAGGGCTTTATATCTGGCACTAGCCCGGCCTTAACAGCAGAACCAGTCACCCTTTCATTAACTTTTAGAAAATTCTTTCCGGGAGGGTTTTCTTTCAACCCCGGTCCACTAATGCCTAGATTAGTAGTTCGGGCTGGTGTTGTTTGTGCTTGCGCCTGCGCATTTAACCCAAGGGCTAAAGCCGCACTTAAAATTATTCCTGTTTTTTTCATATATAATTCAATGCCAATTCAGATTAGTGAGCTAAAGAGATGAAAAGACCTTTTTAGAAGAGTCAGTAGTCGTATCAAAAAAAGCCAATTCGGTATTCAAACAGTAAGTCTTTTAGCCCATGAGGTATTCGTACTATCGATCCAGACTCTAGAAAATATTCCAGTACTCAGAGGGTTTAATAATGTCCTGCTCCGTCTCGGTTCAAACCTACGGTGTTAAGTTTTTTTCTTCTTTAAGAAATTGATGAAACTCTTTAATATTTATTCAAGTCTGTTACGGCCAGACCCTAAACGTTATTCTTCAGAAAAGTATACCATTAGAGGAACGAATGTTCATCTTTTTTCTTCGACAGCTTAATTCAGAAATGTGTTATAAATAAAAGACGGCGTCAGAATTCTAAACTATTTCACCAAAAATTGAAAGCCTATTCGTTATAACTCATCCAATTTTGCATTGAAGTTTTTCAGCATCCTTGTTGATACTATCAAACTGGTTCGTGAATCGGTCCCATACTGATTCACATTTTTGACTGGAGCTGAACTATCACTTAAGATTTTATGAAGCTAAGTTATTAGCAAAACTGAAGTCTTTTAAGCGCTCTCTGTAATGGGCCTATTTTAAAATGCTCAATAGATATTATCGCTTAAAACAGAGGATACAACTAATCAAATCAAGCTTTTCTCAAATTTAGAATGAGAAAGCAGAAATAGGGAAAAAACCAAAAACTTAAATTATAGAATGAAAAAACAGCTACTATTTTTAATTATTATCTGCTTTTCAGGACTGCTCCTAAAGGCACAACAACTTGCTTTTCCTGGAGCTGAAGGCTTCGGCCGTTTTGCTGTCGGGGGGCGAAATGGCTCGGTCTACCATGTAACAAATCTTAATGATTCAGGCCAGGGCTCTCTGCGAGACGCGGTCAGTAAATCCAATAGAATTGTAGTTTTTGACGTTTCTGGTGTTATTAAAACGTCAAGTCGTATTTCAGTTTCCTCTAACGTTACAATCGCTGGACAAACTGCGCCCGGTGAGGGAATCACGATTTATGGTAATGGAATGTCTTTTTCCGGTGCAAACAACACTGTTTGCCGGTATATACGGATTCGGATGGGCGTAAACGGCGAATCAGGAAAGGACGCTGTCTCACTTGCCAGTGGAACAGATATGATTTTTGATCATATTTCAGTTTCTTGGGGAAAGGATGAAAACTTCTCAATAAACGGTGATGGCGCAGAGTTAGGAAGAATAACCATACAAAACTCTATTATCTCGCAAGGTTTACAGACCCATTCTGCTGGTGGTTTGATCCAGACAAATGGAGGAGTAACTCTATTTCGTAATCTTTACATCGATAATAAAACACGAAATCCTAAGGTAAAGGGACTGAACCAGTTTGTTAATAACGTAGTGTATAATTGGGGTAATGGGGGAGGCTACATATTAGGAGACTCCCAAGGTTCTTCCTGGGCAACAATAGTAAATAGCTATTTTATTGAAGGACCAGGCTTTAATTATGATGGAGGGAAGGTAACACCTACCGCACCTTATACCCGTGCTAATCAGTATTTCCAGCTATATGCAAGCGGTAATTTTTTTGATAGCAATAATAACGGTGTACTTGATGGTACAGAAAGTGGACAGGCAGATTACGGGCCTGCTACATGGGTGAGTGATCCTTCCTCTGGATGGGATTCTATTCCTGCACTTCATCCTGTTATCTCTTCGCAGACTTCCGCCGCCGCCGCCTATGAATACATTGTAAAACATGTTGGAGCGTCTCTTCCTGTTCGAGATCCTGTCGACTCTATTTTAATCCGCGAATTAACATCTTTGGGAACACAAGGGAGAATGATTAACAATGAGACTTCGCTTGGGTTACCAAAAAATGTAGGCAATATTTTTAATGCGCCAAAAGCTCCTGATGCGGATAATGACGGTATGCCAGATAATTGGGAAAATGCCAATGGTACAAACGCAAGTGCGGACGACGCAATGATTGTTGGACCGGATGGATATACCAATATTGAGCGCTATATAAATAGCATTAATTCTTCATCGACTTTCTTAAAGTACCCTGTTAACCTAAGTGTCTCGCTTTCTAACCCAACTACTGCAGTATTAAAGTGGACAAATGTAGAAGCTAAGGCTAAACGAATTATTCTGGAAAAGTCTACTGACAGGATTAACTATACTATTGTATCTACCTTTGCTGCCGATGCAACAACGGCTACATTAACAGTTACAGCAGACGCTCCATGTTATTTCAGGTTAAAAACCATGGATGATACCCGCGAATCATTATATTCTGAAACCGTAAAGATATATGATGACGTCACAAAAGCCGGAGGAGGTACACCAAAGGGAACAAAAATTTTTGCTCCCCAAATAGGAAAATATTATCGAATAATTAATTATGGAAGTGTAGCCTTTAATTCGGGTGCAAATTTTTCCGGCGTCCCCAAATATATAAACGTCACCCAGGATAATTTAATTGGCTCTACAGCCACCTTTGTTTGGGATAATCCAACTTTGCTTTGGGAAATTATCGACGACGGCAGAGGTAAAGGTACCTTTATTATCAAGAATGTTGGAACAGGGAAATATTTTGGAAACGTCTCCAGCAATAATACCACGGCAGTAGTTAACGAACCTAACGGTGGTTACAGCGTAGTTTTTGGACTAAATCAATTTCCATCTCAAGGTGGTGTTGTTGATTCAGTCTCCTTTTTTAGAATACATAATGGAAGTAACCAATTGCGTCCTCGATCGTTTGGAGGTCAATGGTTTTGGGCCTCTGGTAATGCCAACCGAGCGGATATGCTCTACACTTTTGTACCGGTAAGTAAGGAAGCTGTTTCGCTTTATCTTGGAGGCTTGAGGACCCTAATTACTCAGGCTACTAGTTTGGCAAATGGCGCGCAGCCGGGCTCTGATGTTTTGCAATATCCTCCAGATGCAATCGCTGTTTTAAATCAGGAAATTGCAGCAGCACAAGCTTTTGTTGAGGCTGTCGACTATTCATCAACCTTACAGCCGGAGGTGGATAATGTAGCAACGGCTTTGCAAACTTCTGTCAACAATTTCATTGCCACACAAATTCGCACCTTTGCTAATCATAATCCTCAGAAACTTTATAACATTTTTAGTTACGGTACAACTTCCGGATCTGGTACAACCAGCGCATCTGCTTCATCCGCAAGGCGTTACCTGGTTGCTGTTCCTAATTATAACAGTACAAAGGATTCTCTGGTCTACATCATTGGTAAAAGTGATAATGAAATCAAAGCAGGAGCTGTTGATGTACTTCAAAAACAGAAAAATGCGCAGTGGATTATATCTGAATCGGAAGCCAATCCAGGATTTTTTATTGTAAAAAACAAAGCTCGAGGGACATATTTAACAATTGATAATTATTTGTCGGCATCCCCTGTCGAAATCTATCCGTATTACCAGAAAGAAGATAACGGGAAACATGCCTATTCTTTACAGGTCTCGGATTTGAATACGAAGTGTTTCAACGTCGGAAATGTTGATGCAACAGGAAAAGGAGGTGCGCTGGCATTTGGCACTCCAGCTGACAGAACCCGTTTGAGATGGATATTTGATGAAACAAATCTTGCAGATGATGCAGTCCCCGAAGTTATCACAAAGAATATCAGTATACCTTTAGATGAAAACGGAAGGGCAACCATTGATCCGTCTCAAATTGATGGAGGGTCGAGCGATAATGTAGGAATAGTTTCAATGACTCTGGATAAAACAACTTTCGATTGTTCTAATATTGGCGTTAACACAGTACTGCTTACAGTAGCAGACGCCGAGAATAATGTGTCGTCTAAAACCGCAATTGTAACTGTTCGTGACAGCATTGCACCGGTGCAAGTACAACTTCCGGATGTTACAGGCGAATGCTCTGCTTCCGTTACCGATATTCCAACAACTACCGATGGATGTGCCGGAACCATTACGGGAACAACCATTGATTCTCTTACTTACAGCACTCAAGGAACACATGTTATCACATGGAGATTTGATGATGGAAATGGAAATGTTACTACAGCTACTCAAAATGTAATAGTGAAAGATACGACCCCTCCTGTAGCAGTAGCCAAAGATATCACCGTAACATTGGTAAATGGTTCAGCTACAATCGCGGCTTCAGCTATCGATAATGGAAGTAACGATGCGTGTGGTCTAAAATCATTAACAATTGATAGAATGCATTTCGATTGCTCAAACACTGGTAACAATACAGTTTTGCTTACGGTTACTGATGTGAACGGAAACGTTTCTTCAACACCGGCTACTGTAAATGTCATTGGCGTTACTCCGGTAGTTAAAATTGGTGTTTCCAGAACAGATGAAACATTTACTGGTCTTGACAACAAAACTATCGCTTTAGGTTATGGCACACAAAGTGTAATACTTACTGCGTCAAACACCACTTCTGCAAATGGCTCCACAAGGTATAACTGGTCACCTGCAACGGGGTTAAGTGATACAAACAGTTTTAACCCGGTGTTTACTCCAACTGCTGCTGGCACCTATACATTTAATGTGCTTGCTACAAACGAATTTGGATGTACTTCAAGTGCTGTTGTTAGCATTACCGTTATAGACGTGCGTAGTGGAAAGAAAGGTGATAAGGTATTGGTTTGCCACAAAACAGGCAGTGAATCTAATCCCTGGAGACAGGTTAGCATTGGTTACAATGCGGTTGCCGAGCACTTGAAAAAAAGTGGTTATTTAGGCGCTTGCACCTTTTCAGAATCTGGAAAAATTGCTGCAATTGAAACTACTGAACATAGCCTTAATACTCTTAATGTAAGTAGCATTAACACGTTGTCGGTATATCCGAATCCATTTACAGCACGAACAAAGGTTACATTTAAGTTGCTTTCGGATCAGTCCAACGTGTCTTTGGACTTATACGACCTAAAGGGTGTTAAAGTGAAAAATATCTACTCCGGCTCAGCAAAAGCACAACAGGAGTATTCATTTGATTATGATACCGATATCGCTCCTGGAGTTTATTTTTTCTTGTTAAGCGGTTCTAAACTGGCATTAAGTTTTAAAATTATTGCAGGGAAATAAGCTGGGCTAATTAGCGATTCAATTTTTCGGAAATGATGTTAACCTTGATGTACTACACAAGCTCTTGAATACCATTTATGCAATTATTAATAAAAAGAAAACTCTTTTGTGCAGGGACTACCTTTAAATTATGTTATAAATGCTTTTCAAAAGGATTTCTGTCAAATATTGAAAATCTTTCGTCAAATTTTTAAAGCCAAAAATCTCGCAACAGCGTACGTTTGGGGCATGAAAAGCGCAGTTATTTTCTCTTGCGCAGTTCTCTAACTAACATTTAGAAAAATCATTTTAATTACTGGCTGAGCCAGGTTGATGTAGGGCGAGAAATCCATGACTCTATCCCGTAAGGGAGAGTCGTGGATATTCTTTACCACCTAATTATCGCAATTGTCTATAGACCATTAAAGTATTTTTTATTAACAAACTAATTATTATGAACGAGAGATTGAAACAGGTCTTATTAAAAATGTCCTCGCTTTTAATGCTATTCTGTTTGTGCTGGCAAACAACGGTAGCGCAAAATCAAAAGCAGGTTTCAGGAACGGTAGCTGCCGCCAACGGCGAGCCAATTATCGGTGCTACGGTTAAAGTAGTTGGCGAACAATCAGGTGCGACAACAGATGTAAATGGAAAGTTTTCCTTATATGTCAAGCCTAGCGCTGTGTTAGAAGTTAGTTATCTGGGTTTCAATACCCAAAGGGTCAATGTGGGTGAACAAACCTCACTGAATATCATCTTAAAAGAAAATACCAAGACCTTGGATGAGGTTGTTGTTATTGGCTATGGTGTAGCCAGAAAGAAAGACCTGACCGGTTCGACAGTCTCTATAAAAGGGTCGGAAATTGCAAATATCCCGGTAACCAGTGCTGCTCAGGCAATCACCGGTAAACTGGCAGGTGTTAACGTGGTAACTCAAAGCGGCGCACCAGGAGCTCCTGTCAATATAACAATACGTGGTGGTACCTCAATCACTCAAAGTACTACGCCATTATATATTGTTGATGGTTTTCAGATGGATAATGCCCTGAAGAATATCGACATTAACGATATCGAGTCTATAGATGTAATGAAGGATGCATCAGCTACAGCTATATATGGTGCACGTGGCTCAAACGGAGTAGTAATTATAACTACTAAATCTGCTAAAACGGGTAAAAGTCAGGTTTCTTACAACGGTTATGCAAGTTTTGAACGACTTAGCGAAAAGATAGACGTTATGAGTCCCGAAGAATACGTAAGGCACCAATACGAATTCCTGATGTTGCGTGGAACTCCAATGGATCAATTTACCAAGAATTTCGGTGGAGGTAATTCACAAGACCCTGCATTCTATACCGGAGCGTCTCAATACATCCATGACACCTATTCTCAAACTCAGGGGATAGACTGGCAGGATATTGTTTTTGGAGGTTCGTCGCTGCTTCAGAATCATAATGTAAGTGTTTCGGGAGGAACCAACAAGACAGGCTTTATTTTAAGCTATAACAATGTTGGGCAGCAGGGCATTCTTGATAAGCACGGTTATGGTAAGAATAACGTAAGGGCAAAAATAAACCATACTGTAAATGATCGTATTCGTGTAGACTTCAACTCAAATTACAACAATACAAAGTTAGAGGGAGGTGGATCTTTAGGTGGCCGTTTAAGGATGACGCTTATGGCGCCTGTTACGGGAGGAACACGCTTTACCAATGATCAAATGATCAATACGGATGATTTCTATAATAGCATACTGACTGATGTAGGAACCTATAACGTTTATAATCCAATACTTTTAAACAATGCTACTTCTTCTAAACAACTCACCAGACAATATATGGGAAATGTGGGAGTAGATATTAATATCTTAAAAAACCTGACTTTCCGAACAGCAGGAAGCTATTTTTGGCAGCAAGAAAGATCGGAATCTTGGGAAGATGAAACGACTCAGGGAGCAATAGCGAATCACGGAGGCCGTCCTTTTGGATCCAGAAATAATAGCGAAAAATATTCCTGGCAGATCACCAATACCCTTAATTGGAAACAGACTTTTGGAAAGCATAACATAAATGCACTTCTTGGACAAGAGGCCTACAACTCTCAATCCATGTACTTGAACAATAGTTATGATAATTTCAATCAGGTAAATTTCGGTTTAAATAATCTCGACGGAACGCTGGTGTATGACAAGTCATCAGGTTTATCGAATTACCGGATTACCTCAGTGTTTGGCCGTGCACTATATAATTATAATGAAAAGTACTTGCTAACGGCTTCTCTAAGGGGTGATGGAGTGTCTAAATTTGCTAAAGGAAAGCAATGGGGGCTTTTGCCTTCTGCTTCAGCAGCATGGCGTATCACCGAAGAAAGCTTCATGAAAAACAATACCTTTTTTGATCAGCTGAAACTTAGGGTTGGTTATGGGGTAACTGGGAATTGTGATATCGATGACTATATGTATACTACTGCTTACGGAGCGAGTGTTTATGCGATTAATAACACAAATCCGGTAGTTCTGGCGCCAGGTAGCAGACTAGGCAATCGGGAGTTAGTTTGGGAAAAAACGAAATCTGCAAACCTTGGACTGGACATTTCTATACTTCAAGGCAGAGTAAGCCTAACCGCAGAACGCTATAGAAATGTATCTGATAACTTATTACTAGAAGTTGCTATTCCAAAAAGTACAGGGTATTCTACCCAGTATCAGAATATTGCATCTATTCGCAACCAAGGTTTTGAGTTCGTTCTTAATACAAGAAATATCGTTCATAAAGCTTTCACCTGGACAACAGATTATAATATGTCGTTTAACCGGTCCAAAGTGTTGAAGCTATACGGCACGGATACTAAGAGAATGCCTCCGGGTACTTTTCTTGTAGAGGAAGGAAGTCCATTGGGCCAGTTTTTTGGGTATAAATATGATGGCGTTTACACAACGGACGACTTTGTGCAAAATGCAAATGGATCTTATACTTTGAAAGACGGGGTTGCAAGAGCGAAAGCGCCGGGAGGTACAATAAAACCTGGAGATTTGAAGTACGTGCCTACTGCAGGAGAAGTTGATGCAAATGGTAACCCTGTCTGGACTGCCAACGACCGCACTGTTATCGGTAGCGCATTACCAAAATTTACGGGAGGTATGGTTAATTCCTTTTCCTATAAAGGATTTGATTTAAGTGTATTCGTGAATTTCAGTTATGGAAACCGGGTTATGAATGCCAACAAACAAAGCTTTATGGGGCCAAATATGGCTTTTACAAGTTCTTTCTATCCAATGGCAAACCGTTTTGTTTTGATAGATCCAGCAACCGGTAGAGAGACTACGGATTTGCAACGTCTTGCAGCCTTAAATCCTAATCAATACGCAAAAGATGCGGTTTGGAGTTTGCAATCAAGAAATCAGAACGCCTTAACCGAAACTTCGGATTACTATCTTGAAGATGGCTCATTCCTTCGCATTAATACCGTTACCCTTGGCTATTCCCTTCCTTCAATGGTGTTAAAGAGAGTAGGGGTAAAAACTACAAGGATGTATTTTACCCTTAATAATCCCTATGTCTTTACCAACTATTCGGGATACGATCCGGAAGTATCAAACTCAAGCAAAGGGTTCGAGCAAGGTGTCGACAACTCTGCTTACCCACGCTCCAAGAGCTTCGTATTCGGTCTGAACTTGTCATTTTAAAAGTATAAAAAGAGCAAAAGATGAAAAATCTATTATATAAAGGACTTTTTGTATTGTCCATCATCGCTATTTCATCCTGCAAGAAGGATTGGCTTTCTATTCCTTCACCAACTAAAATGGATGACGAAACTGTCTTCAAAAACTTAAATGCCGTGGATATGGCTGTTTTAGGTATATATCCCAGTACTTTCCACCAGGAATTATATTACAATTTAACCGCTAATTCAGATGAGGTAATAACTACTGAAAACAACAATAGCAAGACAAGGCTGGCAACCTATAACTATACGCCTTCGGAAAGTCCCAGTGGGCTATATACTACGGCATATAGGGCAATTGAGATGGCGAACCTAGTACTGAAAAAGCTACCTCCTTATACTCCGAAGGATGCCTCAGAGGAAAAAAAGAAAAATATGCTACTAGGAGAGTGCTATGCCATCAGAGCCATGTCTTACCTTAATCTTGTTCGTCATTTTGGGGATGTTCCTTATACTAATATCCCTACAGAGGATGCAAAATCCTATTCCTCAGGAAGGGTTTCAAGAGATTCGATCTACGATAGATCTATTCAGGATTTACAAAAAGCTGTAGAGTTATTGCCATGGCAAAGTGAGGGGCTGATTCCGACTCCTGAACGCTTCTCAAAAAATGCAGCCTACGGTATTTTAGCAAGAACCGCTTTATATGCTGCAGGGTATTCCTTACGGTGGGATTTAAATACTTATTCCCCTTCATCATTACAGTTAGCGCAAAGACCTGATCAGGCTCGTATACAGGAGCTTTATAAAATAGCCTCGGATGCTTGTCAGGAGGTTATCAAAAGGGGCGAAAACCGTCTTCTTCCAAAGTTCGAGACAGTCTTTAGAGATCTCGTAAACGGTAGATACAATGCAGAGTCTATGCTTGAGCATGGCCAATTTGGTAATGACTTCAATAGCAGTGCTATCGGCTACACAAACGGGATAGCTATTTTAAGAGGGAACGTAAATTTTGGAAGATCATTCCCGTTGCAAGGCGCAATGCCAACACTTTGGTTTGACTACGATGCACAAGATACAAGACGAGGTGTTACCATTGCCAACTTCGGATTAACCAGCACGAACGAACGCTGGCTAAATCCTTACTCTATGATGGGAATTGGTAAGTTTCGGGTTGTCTGGAAAGCAGACAAAGGAGTAGCGGATAACAAACGTAATATCAACTGGATATTTTTACGTTATTCCGATGTGTTGCTTATGTATGCAGAGGCTCAGAATGAACTAAATAATGGCCCGACAACTGCAGCCTTCAATGCATTTAAAGAGGTAAGAAAGCGAGCATTTAATGGCGATGAAACTAAAATTGGCGTTATTCCAACCAGCTACCAGGCATTTAAGAATGCTGTTATAGAAGAGCGGAAATTGGAGCTTGCATTTGAAGGATGGAGAAAGACTGACTTAGTTCGATGGGGTATTTTTTATGAAAAGCTTACAGAGACCCAGGTGAAGTTACAACAGCTTGCGAGAAGAGAAGCTGGTTCTAAATATGCCAATGTTCCTCGGTACGCAGCCTATAAGGTAGGTACAGTAAACTTTGAAGACCCAATTATAGAAATTGTGCCAAATTATACCTACATGACCCAGCCTAGTTCAACCGAAAGAACGAGATTAACAACAGAAGGTTATAAGTTAGTTAATTTAGATGGAGATGTTGTAAATACCGGTGCTACCAGGTTCAACTTTTTCGACACAAGCAACGGGCAGCTTTCTGCTTGGGTAACTGGTGTGTTCAGTGGACTACGTAAAAATCAGTCCGAATTACACCCTTTAGGTATCAGTAAGATAAATGAAAATCCAGGATTAACAGGTCAGGAACTTCCGGGTTATTAAAAACTATACCCAAAAAAATTGAAAACTTTTCTCTTAAAAGTGCAGCCGGGCGATTCATTCGTTCTGGCTGCTTATATTCTACTTAGTTCCTCAATCTTTGCAAGATCTTAATTAACAGCTTCGGTGCATTTAGGCCCAAGCATGTTATTATTGAAAGCCTTATCCGGAGAATGCGACGAGTACCTTCAAAATCAGCCTTCTTTTAACATACGAATGTCTCTCACAAATCGATATAGAGAACCAGTAACAATAGTTGTCAACCTGGTAATAAAAGCTAATTCCAACTAAAATAATAAGTGTTTATATGAACCTAGGTAAATTGATTATCAGTAGTGCCCTGTACGTGATAGCAGTTTTAGCACAAACAAATGCACAACCTATAAACCGGCAAGAGGTTATTCAAAGGCATACAATTCTAAATACAAGGATAGATTCCCTGGAATCGTTATCGGTAGGAAATGGAAAATTTGCGTTTACAGTAGATGCTACAGGGTTGCAAACCTTTCCTGAACGTTACGCAAAAGGAGTTAGTTTAGGTACGCAATCTGAATGGGGATGGAACCGACTGAAAGATACCATTGGGTATAAATTTGAAGAAACGTTCAAAGAGTTTACGTTCAATGGAAAGAGAGGGAGCTATAGCATGCAGGCCTCCGAGCCCTTACGCAAGCGAAAGGCCGCCGATTGGTTTCGAAAAAGTGTACATCGCATCCAGCTAGGTAATCTCGGCTTCGACATCTATAAAAAAGACGGCACTTTGATTACTCCCTCTGATGTAAAAAACATCCACCAGACATTAAATATGTGGACCGGCGAGATTACCAGTCATTTTACCGTGGAGGATATACCAGTGGATGTTGTTACTGTTGGTCATCAGGAGCTGGATCTTGTAGCAGTTAAAGTTAAAACGCTATTATTGCAGGAGGGGCGGTTGAAAATTAGAGTACGCTATCCTTATCCAACTATGGAGTTCCTGGATGAGGGCGTAAACTACAAAAGCAACGAAAAACATTTTTCATCGGTAGGTACCCAAAGTGAAACCGGTGCAGTCTTAACACATCAACTGGAAGGAATCACTTATTTTAATAAGTTGAAATGGAATGGGAAAGCATCTCTTGCTCAGACCTCTACTCTTCACTATTTTCAAATAAGTCCCGATAAGGGAAGTGATTCATTTGAGCTGAACTGCTTGTTTTCGCAACAGCTTCCCGGAAATGCAGATTTGCCCGACTTCGCTGAAAGCAGAAATAATAGTAGTAACCTTCTTAAATCCTTCTGGATGAGTGGAGCAGCAATAGACTTCGCTGGAAGCACGGATCCGCGTGCTAAAGAGCTGGAAAGGAGAGTGGTAACTTCCCAGTATTTAACGAAGATTCAATGTGCAGGCTCATTTCCCCCGCAAGAAACTGGTTTAACTTTTAACAGTTGGTTCGGAAAGCCTCATTTGGAAATGTATTGGTGGCATGCCGTTCACTTTGCTTTATGGGGAAGATCGGAATATCTGCAAAAGAGTCTCGACTGGTATTTTAAAGTTGAAGATGGAGCAAAGCAAATTGCAGCCAGACAAGGCTTTAAAGGTGCACGCTGGCAAAAGATGACCGATCACGAAGGTCTGGAAAGCCCATCGTCTGTTGGTGCATTTATCTTGTGGCAGCAACCTCATCCTATTTACATGGCTGAACTGCTTTATCGTGATAGTCTTAATAAAGATGTGCTTGAGAAATACAAACACATTGTTTTTCAAACTGCGGAATTTATGGCTTCTTTCCCTGCTTATGATAGCATCAAACATCGCTATAACTTAGGCAAAGGCTTGATTCCCGCTCAGGAAGTTTTCAAAGCATCGGATACTTATAACCCAACTTACGAGCTGGCCTATTGGGATTGGGCTCTTCGTGTTGCCCAAAAATGGCGGGAGCGCTTGGGAATGCCTCGTAACGCAGAGTGGGACAAAGTGATCAAAAGCCTTGCACCACTGCCCGTATCTAAGGGAGTGTACCTGTCAACAGAGAACAATCTGGATTCGTTCACCAACAAGGAATGGTTACGCGATCATCCGTCTGTTTTAGGTGCCTTAGGCATGGTGCCAGCATCTCCTAAATTAAGCAATGCTATTATGCAGCGAACCTTTGATACTGTTTGGAAGGTTTGGCAATGGGATGATACCTGGGGATGGGATTTTCCGATGGCTGCCATGACCGCTGCACGACTTGGCAACTCTGAAAAGGCCATTGACGCCCTGTTCATGAATATTAAAACGAATACCTATTTAAAGAACGGACACAATTATCAGGACGGCCGCTTAAGAATTTATCTGCCAGGCAACGGAGGTGTTTTAACTACTGTTGCTATGCTCGCTGGTGGTTGGGATGGTACGTTGGGGCCAAATCCAGGCTTCCCTAAAAACGGTAAATGGAAGGTGAAGTCAGAAGGATTTAAGAAGATGCCTTAGAGACAATTGTTAATTAAGAGAGTATTATTTCATTTAGCTCATTATTCTCTGCTTTCCTCTGACATTCATTTTGCTGTGTTATTGCACGAAAAATCCCCCTCAAATAGGCAGTGTGACGAATATTTAAAGTTTTTTGTCAATTTTTATAAGTGCTGCCGACCACTAACCAATAGGTTTGTAACACCAATTATAGATCTAGAATATGAGGAAAACCAGCATTGATCAATTTGTAAATACATGTAAGAGTTTAGGAATACAAATTCGTCGTTTGGCCATTGCAAGTGCAATGCTATTAGGTCCACCAGTACTTGGCCAGCAGTTAGCCTTTCCATCGGCTGAAGGTTTTGGCCGATTTGCCACAGGTGGCAGAGGTGGTACAGTGTATAAGGTTACTAACTTGAATGACTCTGGCCCTGGCTCATTTCGCGATGCTGTAAGTCAGCCTAATCGGACCGTCGTTTTTACAGTAGGAGGTATAATAAGAATCAGTACACGTATTAGCGTTCAGAAAAACATAACCATAGCTGGTCAGACAGCTCCCGGTGATGGTATTATGATTTACGGCAATGGTCTTTCTTTTACAAATGCTGACAATAGTGTCGTAAGGTATATTCGTATCCGCATGGGTATTAATGGAGATGATGGTAAAGATGCAATAGCTATCGCGAACGGTAAAAACATGATTTTCGACCATGTGTCAGTATCCTGGGGAAGAGATGGAACATTAGATGTTAGTGCTGCTACCGGAGACGAGGTTGGCGATATGACATTTCAAAATTGCATCATTGCGCAGGGGCTTCAAGGACATTCCACCGGAGGCTTGTTGCAGACGGATGGTGGTATTAGCATTCTAAGAAGTTTGTATATCGATAATAACTCCAGGAACCCTAAAGTGAAGGGTATAAATCAATTTGTAAATAACGTTATTTATAACTGGGTGGCTTCAGCCTATATATTGGGCGATTCAGACGGCGCTTCAGCAGCTAACGTTACCAACAATTATTTTATCAACGGCCCCGAGACTTCTACTTCTGCGTTTAGTCGTGGAAATACCAATTTCAGTATTTATGCTGCAAATAACTACCAGGATTCTAATAAAGACGGGGTATTAAATGGTAGCGTTATACCTCAATCGGGCTACGGAACTGTAACCTGGAAAACTACTCCTTTTGATTATCCCGCCGTTACGGAGCTAACGCCTCAAGCTGCCTTAAATTATGTTATTGCAAATGCAGGGTATAATAAGAAAAGAGATAAAACAGATGCAAGACTAATTACAGAGCTTCAATCGTATGGAACAATCGGTCAAACTATTAGTGATGAGAATAACGCTCCGATGAATGGGGTTGGTACTTTAAATAGTGGGTCTGCTCCATACGATGCTGATAATGATGGAATGCCGGATTCATGGGAATCTGCGAATGGTACGAACATAAATGTTGCAGATAATAATGGAGACCTTGATGCTGATGGCTATACAAATCTTGAGGAATACCTTAATTCATTGACTGGTGGAGATTCGGCAACAGGCACAAGCATTACTATTCAGGAAAATTCAACGGGCTTTTGTAGTGTCCAGGGAACAATTGATTCGGATCATTCAGGATTTACCGGCAGCGGTTTTGCAAATACAAATAATGCCGCAAATGCAGGGATAGTATGGCGAATTAATGTTCCGGCAGCAGGGCTCTACACGTTAGCATGGCGCCAAGCAAATGGAACAGGGGATAACAGAGTAGCAAGACTGCTGGTTAATGGATCTGAAGTCCTTGAAAATATAAATTTCCCGAGCACTGGTAGCTGGACAACATGGAAAGAAGTGTCGGTTACTCGTCTGTTAGCAGCTGGGCAAAACACGCTAAGATTCGAAAGTACTACTGCAAGTGGCCTTTCTAATATTGATTATCTTAAGGTAACAGGAAATAACCCAAGTGTTTTAAGTTGCGCCGGAGCTACTGTTATGGCTGCAAAAGGTCACGAGCTATCACTTATAGAACCCAATAATAGTAGTTCAATAATTTATCCCAATCCATCTATAGATAAATTCACGATCAAGTCAGCAGACAAATTTAGCTACTATGTTTACGATCAGTTAGGTAAAGAGTTGGAAAGAGGGCAGGCTAAGGAACAAGTATCTACGGGAAGTAATCTTGCTTCAGGCGTTTACTTTATCAAAATAGTAAAAGCTTCGGGAGCAGAGACCCTTAAATTTATCAAGCAATAGAAAATAGAATAATAAAAGGAAAATTTAATAATTGGGATGTACCGCAACCGTACATCCCATAAGTTTAATCTCAATTGTAACGATTGAATATCGTTGCTCTAAGTCATCAAAAAGGAGTCTATATTTACTATAATCATTTGTAAAGTGATAGGGGGAGGATTAATTATTTGAAAGAGCTTTGTTTTCTACTGATATTTCTTTTTGGTAACCAGTTTGCAGTTTTAGCGACACTTCCGGAGCCAAAGTTTACGCACTATTCTACCGAAGACGGCTTGTCTCACGATGGAGTATTGTGTATTAAACAGGATAGAGAAGGCTTTATATGGTTAGGCACATGGGACGGCATAAATCGGTTTGACGGTCACACTTTTACGACATACAAGTCAAGGCCAGGTGATAAGTCGGGCCTCAGAAATAATAAAGTAAGGGAGATTGTAGAAGACCAGCTTGGATACCTATGGGTGATGACTTATGACCGTAAAGTATATCGCTTTGATAAAAAAACAGAGGAATTCACGGCCCTTACAAAGTCAGTTTCAGGAGAAGATTTAGAGCCTTTATATTTCAAAAAGATAATTCCCCTTGCGAATGGTGATACCTGGCTTCTTACTGAAAATAGGGAAGTTCTTTGCGTTTCACCCGGCACTAATAATAGCTTACGGGTTGTAAATTTTAGTTCACCAAAATATTTGTTTGCCGGCAGGGCGGTGAATTTCGTTTATGAAGATAAGGGACATAAGTTTTGGTTTGGAACGAGAAAAGGTCTTGTTTGCCTGGTAAAAAGCGGAAGCAAATATTCTTCCTACTTACCTTCTCCAAAGCGTGTTTACGCAAGCAATTTAAGCGTTACTTCAGTTTCCGAAAATAGTTCAGGAGAAATTTATTTCGGTAGTACCAGCGGTGTCTTAATCAAGTATCAGGACAAAGGGAAATCATTTTCAAACTACAAAATACAAGCAACTGATATATCTGATGTGCGTGCATCAAAGTCAGGAAAAAACTACATCACAACCAAATCTGCCGGCCTGTTTTCATTTGAACGAGACGGAGAATTTCGCCGTTTAGGTGATGGAAGCCGAAGGCAGTTTCAATCCATTTTCGAAGACTCAAACGGTAACTTGTGGATAGAGACGGACAAAGCTGGTGTTTATAAATATTCCCCAACTGATGGAAAGCTTAAATACTTTACTTCGGAGGGTCTCAATCCTTACGGAGACAAGGGCTACAATATTTTCGAGGATGTAAACCATGTGGTATGGATAAGATTAAAAAACGCAGATATCGGGTATTTCAATCGTGAAAAAGATAGAGTTGATTTTTTCTATAATGAGCCCGAGGCATCAGACAAGGTTTTTTCTAATAGTGTTGTGTCTGCCCTTTCAGATAGTAAAGGGGTTTTATGGTTTAGCTCCAGGAATGGTGGGCTAAATAAAGTCGTTTTCCCTTCAAATAATTTTAGGCATCATCTGCTGACCGAGGATCCAAATCTAAAGTCTGATAATGAAGTACGGGCAATGTTCCAGGATCAGGATGGTAAAATGTGGATTACCTCGAAAACCGGAAAACTACGGGTATATAAAAATGGTAAGGAAATTAAAGGACTCTTAAGTTCTTCTTCTCAAGACTTAGGAAGGATATATTGTATTACAGAAGGGAAAGACAGAACCATTTGGATGGGCACTAAAGGCCAGGGCCTGTTAAAGTTAGACCCGCTAAATCAGGAAGGAACCCAATACAAGTCGACTCGGTTCATCCGTGACTTGAATAATCCCTACAGTATAAGTGGAGACCAGATATATTCAATATTGGTTGATGATAAGGGAAGGGTATGGGTTGGAACATTTGGCAAAGGTTTAAATCTACTGGTTTTTGAAAACGGAAGATATAAGTTCAGAAACAGTAATAACACGTTCAGAAAATATCCGCATAAAACTTTTAATGTTATCAGGCATATTATTCAAGGGCCAGATAAAAGGATCTGGTTAGCTACGACAGATGGCTTATTGCGTTTTGATCCAAACCAAAATCTGGACAACGTTTCATTCATAGAAACTACAAAAATACCTGGTGACAGATCTAGCCTTGGTAGTAATGATGCGTTGTATATCTATCAGGCCCGTGATAGGAATATCTGGATAGGCACTTTTGGAGGAGGCGTAAGTAAATTGATTTCCTCTCCTTCAAATCCAAAGCAACCTTTAAAGTTTCACACATACACTAGGGAACGGGGGCTACCTAACGACATAATTCTTAGTATAGTTGAAGATAATTCGGGCGCATTATGGATCGCGACGGAAAATGGGTTGTCCAGGTTAGATAAGAAGAGGGAGAAATTTAGAAATTATGACAATTATGACGGCCTGCCCAAAACTCGTTTCTCAGAGGCAGCCGCTTTCAAATCTAATACAGGTGAAATATATTTCGGTTGTCTCAACGGATATATTTCTTTTCGCCCGGAAAAGCTGGTTAATCAGAAATATAAATCGTTACTAGCGCTTACCAACTTTCAATTATATAACACAGACGTCAATACAAGAAATTCAAATCCGGGTATAAAATATGCTATCAATTATGCAAAGGAACTTGTGCTTAAATTCGACCAGAACTTCATAACCTTTGAATATGCTGTTTTAGACTATAGGTTGTCAAAAAATATCTCGTACTCGTACATCCTCGAAGGCTACGATAAGACCTGGCATCACGTAAAAAATCAGCGGAAAGCTGCCTATACGCAAATACCTCCAGGGAAATATACGTTTAAGGTAAAAGCCACCGACAATTACTACTTCAGTAATCTTCCCGAAAAGGAAATACCAATCCATATATTAAAACCTTGGTGGTTTAGTAATTGGGCTGTACTAGGCTATTGTTTAATAGCGCTCGTAATCATTGAGATAATCAGAAGGGTTGGTTTAACGCTTATCAGATTAAAGAATAAGGTAGTTGTAGAAAAGAAAATGACAGAGCTGAAATTACAGCTTTTTACAAATGTTTCTCACGAACTCAGAACACCTCTTACACTCATCGTAAATCCGTTAAATAGAATAGGTGAAACCGAAAACCTAAGTTCAAAAGGTCGCGAGTATTTAGAGATAGCAGATAAAAATACTAAAAGAATGCTTCGCTTCATTAACCAGCTTCTCGACTTAAGAAAGATTCAAAGTCAACAATTTAAGTTGAGTGTGCAAAGCATTGAGCTTATAAGCTTTCTCAACCAGATAGCCTCGTATTTCAATGATATTTGCTCTGAAAAGAATATCCAATTAAAAGTAGTTTGCTCGTCCAACGAATGTATCGTGTGGGGTGATGAAGAAAAGATTGAGATTGTGTTTTTTAATATCATATCAAACGCTATCAAATTTACTCCCCCTGGAAAGCATGTTTATGTCGAAGTAGACGCCCATAATGAAAAGTATGTAATTGTCAGTGTTATTGATGAAGGAGTAGGAGTGAGCGAGGATAAGCTGCAAGATATTTTTAAACTTTATTATGAAGGGGATAATAGGCAGGATAAGGCATTTAAAGGTACTGGTATCGGTTTGGCATTAAGTAAGGATATAATTACACTTCATAAGGGAAGGATATCTGCCAGCAATAATAAAGAAGAAGGAATTACAGTGGCGGTAGAACTGCTTAAAGGGAATTCACATTATAACCCCTATGATATCGTGTCAGAAAGCACTATTATTAATCAGGTAGTTGAAAGTAAACCTACTGAAGTTCAAGCTATTGAGCCACCCGCAAATACAGATGGTCTCCCCAAAGTATTGATTGTTGAGGACAATACAGAGTTAAGAAAGCTTCTTGCTGATCAGTTTAGTTCAAGCTACCAGGTTATTGAAGCAGAAAATGGAAGGCAAGGATGCAAAAAGGCTGTTGAATTTCAACCTGATGTTATCCTCAGCGACGTTATGATGCCGGAGATGGACGGAATTCAAATGCTTAATCAATTGAAAAGTGATATAGAGACAAGTCACATTCCAATTATCCTATTAACGGCAAAGTCCTCGATTGAGGATCAAATAAACGGGCTTTCCGTTGGAGCAGACTATTACGTCACAAAGCCATTTCACACTGATTATATCGAGTACCTGATAAAAAATTTGATAACACAGCGTCAAAGAATTCTTACCAATATTCTGGAGAAAACGAAAGTTTTAAGGTTAGAACCTAGCGAAGTATTCATAACGCCACGGGACGAAAAGTTCTTGAAAGATGTGATACAGATCGTAGAGACTAAAATGTCGGATATCCACTTTAAAATTGATTCTGTTGCGGAAGGTATAGGAATGGGACGAACAACCTTCTTTAAAAAAATCAAAAGCTTGACGAACATGTCGCCCGTTGAATTGGTAAGAGACATACGGCTAAAAAGGGCAAAACAACTTTTGGATACAGGTGAAATGGGAGTTACCGAAGTTGGCTATATGGTCGGATTCAATAGTTCCAGTTATTTCAGCACGTGCTTCAGAGAAAAATATAATGTTGCTCCATCTGAATATTTAAAATCTAAACAGTAATTACAGCTGGCTGCAAATTGATTTTTGCCTAAAAGCAGGCAAGGTGGGAGTGCTATGCCATTTTTTAGCCTTAACATTCCATCTGGTTTTAGAATATGGGACAAGAAGAAATGCACTTAGAGATTATAAAACGAAGAATTGATGCTCGATGGTTGATGTACCAGTCAGATAGCAACTAATTCAATATAGAAAATAGATACCCTTAATTATGAAATTTAAGAAATGGATTTATGCTATCGGACTTTTAGTTCTTACTTCTGTAACAGCAGTAGCACAATCCGGGACAACTAAAGAGATTCAATACCTTTCGGGAACAGATGTAAAGAATTCTAAAACCTGGGATTTTCGGGTTACAGGAGGACGTAAAAGCGGAGTCTGGAGTTCTATTCCCGTGCCCTCACATTGGGAACAACATGGTTTCGGTAATTATAATTACGGACGCGACTATGTGACCTACGGCAAGAACTTTCGATTTAAAGATGAAAAGGGCCTATATAAGCACGAGTTTGAGGTACCGATATCGTGGCAGGGTAAAGATGTGTATATCGTCTTCGAAGGTTCGATGACGGATACCGAAGTAAAGATTAATGGAAGATCTGCCGGGCCAATTCACCAGGGAGCGTTCTATCGCTTCAAATATAACATCAGCGATAAGCTGAAATATGGCCAGAAAAACTTGTTAGAGGCCACCGTTAGTAAAATGTCGGCAGATAAATCGGTTAACAATGCCGAACGTCTTGCAGATTACTGGATTTTTGGAGGGATTTTTCGCCCCGTGTTACTTGAAGCCCTACCGAAAGAACATATAGACTGGGTGTCAATTGACGCGAAGGCTAGCGGATCATTTAACCTAAACGTCTATCTAAAAAATGCCGGATCAGGCAGAGAAGTTTTCGCGGAGATGGTTGATAAAGCTGGTAGAGTTGTGGGAACTGGCTCAGTGAAAACAACAGGAAAAGACTCGGTTGTTAACCTCAAAACTACTGTTAAGCAACCTGCACTCTGGTCAGCAGAAACTCCAAACCTTTATAAGGTTAACATCTATCTTAAATACAATGGGAAGGTAGTTTATGAAACTTCGGAAAAATTCGGCTTCCGTACCATTGAAGTCCGCAAGCAGGACGGTATCTACATAAACGGAACTAAAATAAAAATAAAAGGAGTAAACCGTCACGTGTTCTGGCCAGAATCCGGACGTGCGACGTATCCAGAAGCAGATCTGATAGATGTAAAGCTGATCAAGGAAATGAACATGAATGCGGTTCGTTGCTCGCATTACCCGCCCGATGCCAATTTTCTGCGAGTTTGTGATTCTCTTGGTTTATACGTTATTGACGAACTGGCGGGCTGGCAAAAAGCATACAACACAAAGGTTGGAGAAGCGAGAGTAAAGGAAATGGTAACTCGTGATGCAAATCACCCGTCCATTTTATTCTGGAGTAATGGTAATGAGGGTGGGCATAATAAGGAACTGGATGATGACTTTGCCAAATATGATCTTTCTGCCAGAACAGTCATCCATGCCCACCACCGTCCGGGAAATGCTATCAATGGTATCGATTGTAATCACTATGAAGATTATTACAGTGCAGAAAAAATAGTTGCCGATACAAATCTGTATATGCCAACCGAATTTCTTCATGCGATGCATGACGGCGGGGGTGCAGCAGGCCTTGCTGATATGTGGGATCTCCACTGGAATTCAAAAAAAGGAGTAGGTGGTTTCATTTGGGATTTTGCAGATGAAGGCATTATGCGAGCAGATCTCAATAATATGATCGATGTTAATGGCACTAATGCTGCCGATGGAATTGTTGGTCCTCATCGCGAAAAGGAAGGAAGTTTTAACGCTATCCGCGAGATTTATTCACCAGTAAGAATAAGCCTGAAAGCATTGCCCGAAAACTTCAAAGGTGAAATTCCGGTAGAAAACCGTTTTAATTTCATCAATCTGAAAGAATGCAGTTTTGAGTGGGAGTTGCTTAAATTCAATAAAAGGCAATACGACTCCGCCGGTTATACTTTAATAAATAAGGGAGTTATGTCAGCTCCCGATGTTGCTCCTGTAGCTAAAGGAATTCTAAAAGTAAACTTACCTGCCGGATGGAAAAGCTGTGATGCTCTTGCTATTCGAGCATACGATCCATATAAAAATGAGGTTTACCGCTGGGTTTGGAAGGTAAAGTCTAATACACAACTATTGGAAGATGTTTTAAATGCAGAAAAAGCAGACGGCATTGTTGTCGCAACCGAAACCGATAGTTCGATTTCTTTGAAAGCCAATGGGATATCCATCAACTTAAGTAAAAGGACGGGTAAGCTGATTCACGTCAAGAATGATAAAAATCCTGGATTATCTTTCGATGACGGCCCGGTGCTGGTGAGCGGAAATAGCACTTTTACAGGCATGAAGCTGATTAAAGAAGGTCCCCATACAATTGTAGAAGCTTCTTATACAGGGGATATGACTGTCAGGTGGAAAATGCAGCCTTCAGGATGGGTAGAGGTGTCTTATCAATACTCCTTAAACGGCAAATATCCGTTTGCTGGTATCAGTTTCAATTACCCTGAAGGGTTAGTTACTGGAGTGAAATGGTTGGGAAAAGGGCCATATCGTGTCTGGAAAAACCGGTTGCAGGGAGTAACATTCAACGTGTTTGAAAAAAGGTATAACAATACCCAGACTGGTACCTCACCCTGGATCTTTCCGGAATTCAAAGGCTACTATTCTGAAGTCGTATGGATGGAACTAAGTACAATGGAAGGGAAATTTACTATCGCAAGCCCTGATAATGATCTTTTCGTGCGCCTGTTTGATTTTTATGCAAGTAATGGACAAGAACCTCATCCACAACTTCCAACTGGTAATATTTCCTTTCTAGATGGAATTCCACCCGTAGGTTCGAAAATGGGAATCAACTACGAATCTGTCAAAGGATTAGGACCAGGCAGCGATCTCAATGAATTTAACGGGCCTATAAAACGAACGCTCTATTTCTATTTCGGGGTTCCAAAACCTGTGGAGGATTAGCAGTTTATGATGCGAGTTAAGATCCCTCAATGGTTTGGGGTCCTATTGCAATTTGTATTGCTGAACAAAGCCTATATGGGATTGTCCGGATAATATCCAATCGAGGGAATTCAAACTGCTTATTTACTAGTTAACCACCTATCCCAAAACAAACGATGAACATACCCACTCACTTAATAGATAAAAAAATGACAAGCTTAAGAATAGGATACCTGTTTTTGTTATTAATCCTTGCCGGGCAGGTATTTGCTCAGCCCTCGAAATTATTAACGTTATGGTACAACAAGCCTGCTGAAAATTGGAACGAAGCTCTTCCAATTGGAAATGGAGCACTAGCTGCAATGGTATTTGGCGATGTAACTAATGAGCAAATTCAGTTAAATGAAGAAACAATCTGGGCCGGAGAGCCGGGAAACAATGTGCCGGAAAACGTTTATAAACCAATTCAGCAAATAAGGAAATTACTATTCGAAGGGAAGTATAAGGAGGCGCAGAATTTGTCCAACATGACCTTTCCTCGTCCGGCACCTGCTAACCTCAACTATGGAATGCAATATCAAACAGCAGGCAACCTTTATATCCAATTTAACGATGCTGGTCCGGTCACGAAATATCGTCGTGACTTGGATATCAGCAAGGCAGTGGCCAACGTCAGCTATCAAAAGGGAGGTGTCAACTTTAAGCGAGAGTTTATTGCTTCGTTAACAGGCCGGATTATCGCGGTAAGGCTCACAGCTGATAAATCGGGAAGTATTTCGTTCGGTTTAAGAATGGATAGCCCCTTTAAAGAATACCAGGTGCAAACTCAAAATGGCAAACTGTTACTTTCGGGTTTAACCTCATCTGTTGATAATAAGAAAGGCAAAGTGCGCTATCACGTGCAAATTCAACCTCTTGTGCAAGGAGGTAAAATATCAGTTTCCGATACCAGCATACTCGTTTCAAAAGCAAATTCTGCAACCTTACTTATTTCGATCGGCACTAACTATCGAAGCTATAATGACATAAGCGGGAATGAGGTTGAAAAAGCCGCGCTTTATCTGCATCAAGCCGCAAAGAAGAACTATGAAACACTCAAGTCAGAACATATTTCTGCTTATAAAAAATACTTTGACCGTGTTAGCTTGAATCTCGGTTCGACCGACGCAGTTAATAAACCAACCAATATTAGAATTAAAGAATTTGCTAAAGGGAATGATCCCGCCCTGACTTCACTTTACTTTCAGTTTGGCCGCTATCTTTTAATATCCAGCTCACTTCCGGGAACACAGCCGGCAAACCTACAGGGAAAATGGAACGACAAATTAAGTCCTCCATGGGATAGTAAGTATACTGTGAATATAAACACTGAGATGAACTACTGGCCGGCAGAAGTTACAGCCTTGCCGGAATTGCACGAACCTTTGTTTAAAATGCTTAAAGATCTAAGTATTACAGGTAAGGAAAGTGCCTATGGCATGTACCATGCACGGGGCTGGAACATGCATCATAATACAGATCTATGGCGAATAACCGGAGTTGTAGATGGTGGCTTTTATGGCATGTGGCCAATGGGTGGGGCATGGCTTACTCAACATATCTGGCAACATTACTTATTTACGGGCGACAAGAAATTCTTAGAAGAATACTATCCGGTATTGAAGGGAGCCGCGCTGTTTTATGTTGATATATTACAGGAAGATCCCACAAAAAAATGGTTGGTTGTATCACCATCTATGTCGCCGGAAAACAAGTATCAGCCAGGTGTAGGCATAACTGCCGGTGCCACAATGGATAATCAATTAGTGTTTGATGTCTTTTCTAACGTGATCCGCTCGGCAGCTATCCTGAAGAAAGATAATCTCTTTGCTGATACACTTTCTGCTCTTATCAAACACCTCCCTCCTATGCAGGTCGGGCAGTATGGCCAACTACAGGAATGGTTGCAAGATTGGGATAAACCGACAGACAATCACAGACATGTTTCCCATCTATACGGACTATTTCCAAGCGCTCAAATATCTCCATTTCGCAATCCTGACTTATTTGAAGCTGCGAAAAATAGTTTAACCTACCGGGGAGACAAATCAACCGGTTGGTCCATGGGTTGGAAAGTTAATTTGTGGGCAAGGTTGCTGGATGGAAATCGTGCATACAAATTAATAGAAGACCAGTTAAATCCAGCGTCAATCGAGAAATCAGGGCAGGGTGGGGGAACTTACCCTAATCTCTTTGATGCACATCCTCCTTTCCAGATAGACGGAAATTTTGGTTGCACATCAGGCATCGCAGAAATGCTCCTACAGTCGCATGATGGCGCCATTCATCTTTTACCGGCGATCCCCGATATTTGGCCAAAAGGGAGCATAAAAGGACTTATCGCCCGAGGAGGATTTGTGATCGATATGGATTGGAAGGATGGAAAGGTTACTTATCTCAGGATAAAATCCAATTTAGGCGGAAATTGTAGGCTTAGAGTCCACAACGATCTAGCTGTTAAGGTAGCCATGTTGCGTCCGGCAAAAGGAGAAAACTCAAACCCCTTTTATACTTTGTCAGCTGTTAAACAACCTTTTTTATCAGAGAAGGCGAATTTGAAAGGTATTTCTATTGATAAAGGAAAAGTGTATGATGTGGAAACAGAAGCCGGTAGGACCTACGAGTTTTTCAATAGATAGTTTTATAGCTATTTAGTATAATATTTTTCTGCAGGGTAGATTTTAATTGTTTTCGTCATTACCGAAACTAGTTGCTTCTAACTATTTCAAGCGATTTGGAGCCAAAGATTGCAAGAGATATTGGAACTCTAAACTTTCCTATCTGATCCTCCTGCACTTTATCTCTGGTAGTAAAGAGATGCTTTACTTATTAAGCATCGGAATATGTGATTGTTCAGCTTTTTATGGAGGGCATAAATGAGATATTAGAGCTGAACAGGGAGATTAATTATTATGAGAAAGAAGATGAGGATATGGGATATGGGGAAAATGGGGTGCACGTGAATGAGAAATATTGGAGGGAAAGCCGAGCTGAATAAGTTATGCTCTTTGTGTTTAAACCATCAGTCTTCTTAAATGTTAGGTCTTCGAGTATATTACCAAGAACATTCCGGAACCACCATAACTCCAGGCAAAATCACTATTTATTCCTTTTGTGAGGTTATGATTCTCACATGATTATAGAATTTTGAACCGAATGGTTAGAATTAGTATACAAGTAATACTTAATACGATGGTTTAAAAATCAATCAATTAAGAAGATAGTGAGTGCTTTTTTTGAAGAACTAGAACTCCAAAGAATTGTTTACCTACGTAAAAATACTTGCTTTGAATAGATTTGAGTTTGAAGACTTTTTTAATGCTGCTCCTCCAATGGTTATACTAAGGGCAAATGTTCCTGACTTTACCGTAATGGATATCAATAAGGCGTTCTTAGATGCATCCGGTGCCAAACCTTCGGATATCCTGGGAAAGGGGATTTTCGAAGTCTTTCCTGAGAATCCCAAGGATCCTAATTCTAAAAAAAATCTGGAAGCGCTTAGGAATAGATTAACGGAGACTGTATTATATAAAAGCAAAACAGAACTGCCTTTGCAGAAGTATGATATTCCTATTCGCGGGACTAAAGAATTTGATGTCAGATATTGGCAAGCTAGTAATTCTCCAATTCTAGGTGAGGACGGAGAAGTAGAGTTCCTCGTTCACGTAACTACAGATATTACCAAAGCCATTACGCTGGCAAAAAAAGAACGGATCTCTTTTGAGGTAGCAGAGGGAAAAAGACGTGAATTGCATACGCTATTTATGGAAGCTCCTGGCGCTATCTGTATTTTAAGCGGTCCTACATTGGTATTCGAGTTGGTAAATCCCACTTTCCAGGGAATTTTTCCTGGACGGGACCTTTTGGGAAAGCCTGTGTTAGAAGCTTTGCCTGAAATGGGGCAACATCCTCTCATAGAAGTATTAAAAACAGTCTATGAGAAACAAGAAACCTTTGAAGGAAAAGAAGTGCTAACCCGCATATCTCGCCATGCTGATGGACCTGTAGAAAATATTTACTGGAATTTTATTTACAAGCCCAGGTTCGATTATAAGGGTAACGTTGATGGCATAATGGTATTTGCCCATGATGTAACAGAACAGGTTGTTTCAAGAAAAAAACTCCAGGAGATTGAATGAGCGGCATCGCTACATTTGTTTGTTAACAATTTCTATATGCAAAATCATTTTTTTAATGACGCCTTTCTACTATCCGAAATATTTGTGATGATATGAGAGTTCTTGTAAACGGTTCGTCGGGAAAACTTGGTAGTGTTACCGTTAAGCTTCTGGCCAATTTTCGTCATAGGGTGTCCGTCTTAGACATATCAAGTAGTGCAACTACGAATCTAATTGTGGATGTAAAAGATAAGCACACAATATTAAGGGTTACCGAAGGTTTCGATGCGGTAATACACACTGCTGCTTTACATGGCAGACATCTGGAAATTCACTTTTGAATATCTTTAAAAGAGCAAATAAAAACATTGGTTTGACGATGGAACTAATATTGTCAATCTTGATTCCGAAATACCCAACCACATCATTTTCCTCATTTCCCAAAATGTTATCTGCTGGTTAAGAGTGGTGATAGATAGCCAAGTTTAGCAAGCAAAGAATTTTTTTCTTAAGCTTGAGTATTAACAGACCTCTTACCTGTCATGCAATGGTAGTTTGTTAATATTAATTGCCATGATACTTCATATTCGGCCATCCAGGCTCAAGTTCTCTTATGTTGTCTTTCCACTGATTGGGTTTATTTTAAGGCCTTTTATTAGTACTACAACGTATGGCAGGGCAGCGTAGTTGTCACGTTCGCAGGCTTTCCCTGCTAATTAGCGTCATCTTTATTATTGCCGGTTGTAGTGTTACCCAGATTCCAGGAAAGAAGCAATTTAATTACCTGGAGGAACAGGCAGATAAAACTCTTAAAAGTATTCCTTCAGACACAGAAACTGCCATCCCTCGCAGTATAAGTTCCGGCATGAAGGAGTGGCGTTATGTAACTTACAAAGACTGGACAAGTGGCTTTTGGCCTGGCACCCTTTGGTATCTCTATGAAGCTACCAAGAAGGATAGCTGGAAGTTTGAAGCGGATAAGTTCTCGATGCTTTTAACTCCCCTGTCACGAATGGAAGCAATTGATCATGACCTCGGATTTATGGTTTTTAGCAGTTTTGGTAACGGTTACCGATTAACAAAAAATCCTGAATATAAAGAGATCATATTAAGAACTGCAGATACTTTAGCTACTCTATATAACCCCAATGTAGGCACTATTTTATCCTGGCCACGCCCTGTTCAAAATATGGAATGGCCCCAGCACAATACGATCATGGATAATATGATAAACCTTGAATTGTTGTTCTGGGCCTCTAAAAATGGTGGAGATAAGAAGCTTTATGATATTGCGGTTAGTCACGCTGCTACGACCATGAAAAATCATTTCCGTTCGGACTATACATCTTACCATGTGGTAGTATATGAACGAAATACCGGAAAGAAGATCAAAGGGGGCACGCATCAGGGCTATGCAGATGAATCTATGTGGGCAAGAGGGCAGGCCTGGGCAATCTATGGCTATACTATGGTCTATCGTGAAACGAAAGATCTTAGATTCCTTGATTTCGCACAAAAGGTAACGGATGTTTATCTTGAAAGATTGCCTTCTGATCTGATACCCTATTGGGATTTTAATGATCCTTCAATTCCGGATGCTCCCCGAGATGCTTCTGCTGCTGCTATTACAGCCTCAGCTTTGCTTGAATTATCAACCCTGGTGACTGACAATTCAAAGGCTAAAATTTACCGTGACAAGGCTGAAATGATGCTAAAGGAATTGTCTTCTGACAGATATTTAAGCAAGGATAAGAACTCGGCATTTCTGTTGCATTCTACCGGGCATAAACCTAATGGGTCTGAAATTGATGCTTCCATTATCTATGCAGACTATTATTATATCGAGGCTTTGCTGAGGTTGGAGAAACTCGAAAAAGGCCAAAATATATACAATCCCCTATGATCCTGCAGATGAAAGCCAAGCTACTACTATGTATGTCTCTAATCCTTGCATTTTCCGCGTATTTACACGGGCAGGAAACCGTAAAAGGATCAGAAGCAAGTATTCAATCTCCTGACAGGAAGCTTACGGTAAAGTTTTATCAGAAGGCGATCGGACCTGGACGAAGGGCGATGTATTACCAGGTCCATTATGATAATAAGCAGGTGATTGCTGAGTCTGAGTTAGACCTGCAACTGGATAACCACCTGTCTGAACGTGCAATGGCGCTTAAGGTGGATAAGCATGAGAAGTGGTTCGAAAACCTTTCCATTACGAATATTTCTACCAGTTCGAAGGATTCTTCATGGAGCCCGGTAGTTGGAGAAAGAGCTGTTATCAGAGACCGGTACAATGCCCTAACGGTGCAAGCGATAAAAGATGATAATCCTATCTATCCGGTTAATGTGGAGATCCGGGCTTATGATCAGGGAGCAGCAATCCGTTATTTTTTTCCTGAAAACGAAAAGGGAACTTATTACCGGATCGTCTCGGAGAATACGGAATTCTCTCTACCTGAAGGTACCAGAGCATGGCATGCGTCCTGGGCTCAGGCCCCTTATAGGTTATTGCCCTTGAAAGACTGGCCTGATGAAAGTGAGCGTCCACTTACTTTGGAACTTCCTAATGGACTATACGCCTGCCTGGCGGAAGCTCAAATGGTAGACTATGCCCGTACCAAATTCAAGCTAAGCACTTCCCGGCCTAACACTATTCTGACCTCCATGTATACTCCTGCTGATCTTGTATCACCTTTCGGTACGCCATGGCGGGTGATTATGGTAGCAGAGAAATACGGTGATCTTATACAAAATAATGATATTATCCTTAACCTGAACCCTCCCTCGAAAATCGCCGATCAAACCTGGATCAGGCCGGGCAAGATTATGAGGGTGATGAGCCAGACAACGGCTGATGCAAAAGCAAATATTGATTTTGCAGTACGACATAAACTTCAATATGTCCTCTTTGACTGGAAGTGGTACGGACCTGCTTTTTCCTTTAGTTCTGATGCCTCAAAGGTGGCTATTCCCAACTTTGATCTGCCCGGAATTATTCAATATGGAAAGGAGAGAGGTGTAGGAGTATGGCTTTACGTTAACCAGCAAGCCTTGCTTGCCCAGTCAGACTCCTTATTTAAGATCTATAGAAAGTGGGATGTTAAGGGCGTAAAGTTTGGTTTTGTGCAGGTAGGTTCGCATCGCTGGACAACATGGGTAGAAAAGGCTATCCAGCAGGCTGCAGAAGCGAAAATAATGGTGAACATCCACGACGACTGGAGGCCAACCGGGGAGCAGCGGACCTGGCCCAATTTAATGACCTCCGAGGGAATAAGGGGTAATGAGGAAATGCCTGATGCAACTCATAATACCGTCTTGCCTTTCACCCGATATATAGCCGGCGCTGCAGATTATACGATCTGTTATTACGATAAAAGGATAAAAACGACGCACGCACATCAACTAGCTATGGCTGCGGTGTATTACAGTCCCCTTCAAACTTTATATTGGTACGATAAGCCTGAACTTTCTGAAAACGAGCCCGAGCTGGAGTTCTGGGATAAAATTCCGACTACATGGGATGAAACGAAAATTCTTCAGGGAACACCGGGTCAGTTTATTACAGTGGCAAGGCGCAAAGGACAAGATTGGTTTATAGGAACTTTGAATAATACCGAAGCGCGCTCACTAAGAGTCGACCTTGCTTTTCTTCCCCGCGGAGCAAAATATCAGGCAAGTATCTACAATGATGATCCAGACGGTGGGACCAAAAACAAAGTTGGTATTCAAAGAATAAAAGTCAATTCAAAGACGGTAATAGATAGCAGAATGCTAGCCTCAGGAGGACAGGCGATCTGGCTAAAATTACTTAAATAAGGGATAAATTAAAAAGGATTTAAACAGCTTGAGTTAAAGATAAAAGGCTGTATAGTGAAAGGGGAATTGAAGCATGGGGGAGGGATATTATGTGAGAGAACTGAATAATAATTAGCTGGTCCGAGATAGAAATAGTTCAATATACTTAACGATAAACTTTGATGGAGATTTTAACACCTGAACGGCAGGAGCAGCGAGCTTTTGAAGTACAAGGTAAACCGGCATTTACAGAAAAAAGATTCCTTTTTACCTTCATATTGGTTACTTCCCTTTTTATGCTTTGGGGAATTGCTCACTCTATGAGTGATGTTCTGAATAAGCATTTTCAGACGGTACTTAACGTTTCTAAAGCAGATTCTGGCTTAATACAGCTTTCTGTTTTTGGTGCTTACTTTCTTATGAGTATACCTGCCGGCTTGTTTATGAAGCGCTTTGGATATAAGCGTGGTGTTATTTTGGGTCTTATTCTTTTTGCCATTGGGACCTTTTTGTTCGTCCCCGCGGCCAATGCGAGCTCGTTTGGCTTTTTCAGGATAGCCTTATTTATACTGGGATGTGGGATGGCAACACTAGAAACTGTAGCTCATCCCTTTGCTGCAGCGTTAGGAGACCAGGGCAGCAGTGATCAACGGGTGAATTTCGCCCAATCATTTAACGCAGTAGGAGCTATTATCGGACCCGCTTTGGGAGGATATTTCCTCTTTCAGGCTAGCTCAATGTCTGATAGCGGAGGGCTTGATTCTGTCAAGTCCCTCTATGTTGGATTGGGGGGCTTTATAGTTTTGGTTGCAATTTCGTTCCTATTTATCAAAATTCCTGCGCTAACCAATCCTCATAATACAGCCTTAGGTCGGGAATCAGTGATCGTAGATGCAGAACAGGGTAAAAAGCTTTACAAGCAAAGGCATTTCGTCTGGGCGGCAATAGCACAGTTCTTCAATGTAGCGGCGCAGGCAGGAACCTGGAGTTTTTTTATCAATTACAGTCACGAAGTTATGGGTTATACGGATTCCCAGGCCAGTAAGCACATGAGTATCTTTATGGCAATGATGGCCTTGGGAAGGTTTGTTGGAACTTATCTTATGAAGTATATTGCACCTAACAAGATCCTTGCAGCCTTTGCCTTCGGAAGCGTTTTGGCTTGCATCGTTGTCGCGCAGAAGTTAGGCTGGATATCTTATGCAGCTATTTTCAGTATCAATTTCTTTTTTAGTATCATGTTTCCAACTATTTTCAGCCTTGGCTTGAAAAATTTGGGTTCACATACTCAACAGGCTTCGTCCTTTATTTCAATGGGAGTTGTAGGCGGCGCAGTTATGCCTTATTTCATGGGAAAGCTTGCTAATCAGGATGTTGGTGCCGCTTATTACTTACCAATTGTTTGCTACCTTGTGATCTTTATGTTTGCTATAAAGCTTTATAAGGTAAGGTATTAGCCTCAGATTACAGATCGCACACCTTTATAGATAATTTATGATGAGAATCAGAATCAACGCCGGGAACTGGCCTGGGATTATTGTATTGCTACTCTTTTTAAATCCTGTGTTGGTGCAAGGCCAGGCAAGGGATTTTAAACTCAGCTCTCCGGATATGCAAACAACTCTACATTTATTCCTCGATGCACAGGGCAGTCTTAACTACGAGGTAAAGTGGAGCAAACGGAAGGTTATTGAACCATCTGAATTAGGGCTTACAATAAACGGGCGAGAAACAGGTAAGAACGTAAAGTTTGTGTCTTCAAAGGCAGTTTCAAGGTCTGAGAAGATTTTCTGGCCGATAGGAGAAAACTCAGTTATCGATAATACCTTCAACGAACTTGATGTATCCTGCATTTCTGGTGAGTTGCCGTACAACCTTATCGTTAGGGCTTATAATGGAAGTGTTGCCTTTCGTTATGCTTTTCCCGGCAATGAGAAATTTGTGATCTCCAAAGAGAATACAGCATTTAATATTTCTGCGCCCTCTGTTATTTACCAATACCATCACGAATCCATCTTTACTCCCACGAGCCTGGATACGTTGAAAACTACCTGCGACCTTCCCGCTACAGTAACAGCAAAGGACTTTTTCCTGAGTATCGGCGAGGCTGAAAATATCAGCTATACTAAGGCTGAACTTCAGAAAGGATCTGCAGGAAATTCTCTGGCCATTGCTTTTGCCCGCGATAGTGCCGTTAGATACAACAGCGCTTTTTCTACTCCATGGAGAACAATAAGTATCTCTGGAACAGCAATTGGTCTGCATCAATTTAGTGAGCTTTTCCTGAAATTATCCAAGCCCTCACCCACAGATCTCAGCAAGATTGCTCCCGGGAAACTGATCCGGGCCCAGTTAAACACTCAGAGTGGGATCGATTGTATAGACCTTGCCAAAAAACTCGATTTCAAATACATTATGTTTGATGCCGGATGGTACGGACCTGAGAGAGCGAAAACTTCTGATCCCCGTGTGGTGATTCCTGCTATTAATATGCCTGAAGTGATCGAATATGGGAAGAAGAATGGCATAGGCGTAATCCTTTACGTGAATTATCTCGGATTGCAGAATTATTTAGATGAGATCCTGCCACTGTATAAGCAGTGGGGAGTTGCGGGTTTGAAATTTGGATTTATTGATGGATTTACCCAAGAGGGCCTTACCTGGCTTAGTCAGGCTATCAGTAAAGTAAATGATGCAGGCTTACTGCTCAATATTCATGATAATTATAAACCAACCGGACTAAGCAGAACGTATCCTTATCTTCTTACCCAGGAAGGTATCAGAGGTGATGAAAATAGTCCCGACGCATTTCATAATACAACTTTACCATTCACACGCTTCCTGGCCGGTGCTGCCGATTTTACCTTCTGTTTCCCTAATTCAAGAAGTGACTTCGCAAAGAATATTAAAGTAAGTAAAGCACAGCAACTCGCGCTTACTGTAGTGAATTTCAGTCCCCTGCAATCCATTTTCTGGTACGGACAGCCAAAGGATTATACCAACTTTGAGGAGATAGAATTTTTTAAATATGTGCCCACGGTATGGGATGAATCAAGGTATCTCACAGGGTCTATAGGCAAGAATATCAGTGTAGCCAGAAGAAAAGGTTCAACCTGGTTTATCGGCAATGCCGCAGGCCTTTCCGACTGGAAGGAAAGAGTTAAACTCGATTTCCTTGATGCAGGAAGGATTTACAAGGCTACCATTTACAGTGATGGTGAAAACAATGAGATCTTAAAAACTGCCCACTCTTTTAGGCAGGGAGACAAGCTCTCAATAGACATTAAGGCCAAAGGCGGCGCGGCTATTATGCTGGAGCCTCAATAAGCAATTTTTATTATGAAAAGGAAAATACAACTGATAGCCCTTCTGATAGTTTTTTCGGCGCTGGCAAAATCTCAAACATTTGTTCACCCCGGAATCCTTCACTCGCAAGAGGATCTGGAGCGAATGAAGAAGGCCGTTGCTGCGAAAGAGGAGCCCATTCATTCAGGGTATAAACTATTTAGTGAAAATCCGGTCTCCCAAAGCAATTATACGATGCAGGGACCGATGGAAATGGTGGGTAGAAATCCAACAGTAGGACAGGCTGTGTACGACACAGACGCTAATGCAGCACATCATAATGCAATACAATGGGCAATTACGGGGGATAGGGCTTATGCAGAAAAAGCTATAGAGATAATCAATGCATGGTCGCACTCGCTAAAGTCAATAACAGGTCGCGATGCAGTATTAATGGCTGGATTAGGCCCATTTAAAATGGTGAACGCGGCAGAGATAATACGCTATACCAATGCTGGGTGGAAAGAGCAAGACATCCGGAAAACGGAATTGCATTTTAGAGAGGTTATTTATCCTGTTATCAAAAACTATGCTCCTTTTGCAAATGGTAATTGGGATGCTGCAGCCCTGAAGACGGTCATGGCAATAGCTGTTTTCTGTAGTGACAAGCCAATGTTTGAGGACGCGTTAAGATACTATGTAAATGGACATGGAAACGGCCGTTTGACGCATTATGTAATCAACGAAGAAGGGCAGATACAGGAAAGTGGCCGCGACCAGGGGCACACTCAATTGGGTATTGGGATGCTGGCCGAATGCTCGGAAATTGCCTGGAAGCAGGGATTAAACCTCTACGGATACAACAATAATCGCTTATTGAAAGGATTCGAATATGTGGCGAAGTTTAATTTGGGTAACGAAGTCCCCTTTGTTGAAACGCTGGATCATACAGGGAAATATCATCACAAAGCGATAGCAAGACAGGATCGCGGGCCGCTCCGGGCGGTTTACGAACAGGTTTACAATCACTACGTGAGGAGGATGGGCCTGCAGGCTGCTTTTACCAGGCAGGCGGCAGAAAAGATACGGCCTGAAGGACCTGGAAAACCAGGCGCAGACCATCCCGGTTACGGGACGCTATTTTTCAGTCTTCCTGCCCCTGGAAACGCTGCGGCTGATTCAAGAACTCCGGTAGCTCCCGCTGGTGTTATTGCAGAAGCTAAGGGCAGGGCAATCGCCTTGTCATGGATTGAGCCTATTGGCGCGAAAACTTATATTTTGCGTCGCTCGGAGAAAAAAGGAGGTCCCTACAATGTTCTTTCCCGCAATATTTTGACAACAAACTACGAGGATCTTACTGTGAAGGAAGGAAAGATCTATTACTATGTTGTCTCTTCTTCAAATGGCAGAGGTGAAAGTAACTTATCGCAGGAAGTTGCGGTTTCGGCTGGATTACCTCATCCATGGAAACAGATGAGCATTGGAGAGCTTGATCATGGGGGCTCAACCCATCTCGACGGGAGGAATTATACATTCACTGCCTGGGGAAAAGGCCTTGATTCACTTAATGATTCCTATCATTTTGCGGCAGTACCGCTGAAGCAAGATATGGAGATCACTCTGCGCTATGTCCCTCAATTAAGCTCACAGTTTTCTTCCTTCGGTATAAGTATCAGGGAGAGTGAGTCAAAACAGTCCCGGCACTTGTCTCTGAGTATTAATCCTGGAAAAACAGAATTAATTGAAGCACCAGCATGGCATGCAAGACTTTCACAGAGGCTTAAGTCCGGTCAACCTCTTCAATTGCTGAACTTAGTACAAAAACTGCCGGACACTGCAGTTACTTTCGGCCGCCTTACAGGCTATTACTGGCTCAGGCTGAAGAAGGAGGGAAGCGCGGTTAAAGCGTATGTCTCGTCAAATGGACAAGCCTGGACGCCCGCAGGCTCTGCAATCTTAAATTTTCAGAAAGGCTGGCTGGGCATCTTTGCTGCTTCGGGAATGGCTAATGAAACTGTAGTCAACTTTGATAATATACAGGTGAGGTAAATACATTTTCAAGCCTTTCTGATGAAAAGACCTTTCAACAGAAAGGCTGCCTGTCTTAAATACAAGTCTACCATATTGGATCATTTATTCGGCCTCGCTGCTCAAAGCCAGTAGGCAAAAAGATCCCCGTCTGAAATTCTAGCTTTGATTCAGAAATCCGATCCAATATTTTTACGGTTAGCCCTAAATGCTTGCTTTTGCGGTTTAGTAGCTGGTTCTGCAATATTTCTCCCTTCTGTTTGACCTATTTGCTACCTCTTATCCCCCTTCTTTTTTGTGAGTTTAGCACTGCTAATGAGAACGAAAGCTCTCGGTTTAGTTGCTTGATAGAAACCAATTACATAACCACTATAAACATGTTAGCGAGAGAGAAATATTCTAAGTTGTGGAAAGAGACCTGTGCCGGAAATCAAAAGTCATATTCGGAACTGCATTCCTATTTATTTACCGGGCTATTTGAGTACGCACGGAAAATGGTTAAAGACGAAGATGTAGCTCACGATATTGTACAGGAGTTATTTGTTAAATTGTGGTTAAAGCGCGAGCGGATCGGAGAAATTGTTAACGTTAAAGCGTATGTTTTTACTTCCGTAAGATGCATGAGTATTAATTATCTGAAAAGTTGTAAAGTGAGAGAATCGAACATCCTCAATTTGGATTTTCCCGAATTTCAGTTTTCTGCCGAAGAACTGATCACGAACAGAGAGGCAAGTTCTATTCTCGAATCTAAGATGCGGGTAGCAATAGACAAACTGCCCGGACGTCAACGGGAGATGATCTATTTACGATATTTTGAGGAGCTTGACTACAAACAGATCGTGGAAGTTACAGGGCTAAAATATCAATCCGTTGTAAACCATATTTACAGAGCGGTTCAATTATTAAGAGATGAATTTAGTACTACACCTGATAGATGTGCTGCCTGATTAATCCCTCTCTGAGTATCCTTCTGAGAATTACACTAACGAGATCATCAAACATTTTCCCGTAACATTTTTAAGTGATTTTTAGAATCTGAGCAGGTGCAGTTGAAATGTCTTATATTAGGGTTCATATAACCAGTTGTAATTTAGTGCAGAGTTCTCCACGTAAGATTAGCCTTTTTTCAAACTTTAGTTGCCTTCTTTTTCTGTTCCTTGTGCTCTCTGTTTTGGAAAAGGGCTATGCTCAATTCATTAATCATCTTGAAATTGAAAATGGTCTCTCCAATAACACCATTACTGCCATTCACAAAGATAAAAGAGGCTTCCTATGGTTTGGGACCTTCGATGGCTTGAACAGGTTCGACGGAAATAGCTTTAATGTATACAGAAACCGCCTTAGAGATACCTTCTCTCTCCCTGACAATAATATAACCACGATCAATGAAAGTCCGTCGGGAGAGTTATGGGTTGGAAGCAGAAAGGGGGCTGCTGTAGTAAATGCAACCAACTTCAGCTTCAGGAAAGTAAGGTTTCATACAGGTTCCTATCTTTCGGACATCCCTACTGCTGTTAATGCTATTGCATTTGGTTCAAAAGGAAATGCATATTTAGGAACAGGCGGACTAGGTTTGTTGCGGGTAGAAAATGAGCATGGAGCAGCCCGGCTAGTGCCCCTTAAGGTTGGTGCTGCAATTCTTAGAACCTATTCTGTAATAGCTTTATTGTCAAGAAAGGGTAGCGTTTGGGCTTTGGTAGATAAGGTTGGCCTTTGTTTACTAAATGAGAAAGAACGCGAATTCAAGGCGCTGGATCAAGGTGTTACTGCTGGCCTTTGCCTAAAGGCTGGTACAGATGGTACGATCTGGGTTGGCACAAGTAACGGACTTTACTGGTTTCTGCCGGATAGTAAAAGAATTACTTTACAAGAGGTCAAAGAGGGGATTATTCAAGGAAGCCGGGTATTTGATCTGACGGAAGGTCAAAACGGAAAACTTTGGGTGGCCACAGATGATGGGATGGCTATTCTTGATCCCCTCACAAAACACATTTCCAAAACCCTCAATTCCCAGGTAGAAAGTAAACTCTCTTCTTTTGCTCTTCATAAGGTGTATTATGACAGGCAGGTGGGCCTTTGGATAGGGACTAAACGGGGAGGAATTGTACTTCTGGATTATAACAGGAACTACTTCAGAACTATACGAAATGAACCCTACAACCCTAATAGTTTGGCTCAGAACATAGTGTTTTCTTTTTGTGAGGACAATGACAACGTTTGGATAGGTACAGATGGAAATGGCATAAGTGTGTGGAACCGAAGGTCTGACAGTTTCAAAAACTATCGCTTTCCGGACTCGAAAAGGTTTTCGACGGGAATCAATTCTATTACATCGATCGTCAAGGATAAGAATAATGTTATTTGGCTCGGAACTTACGGTAAAGGTGTAAAGGTTTTTGATAGAGCTGCTGGAACCTTTTCCGATATCCCTTTCGCTGATGGTGGTGCAAAATATGTCTGGAGCCTCCATGTGGATAATGCTAATAATATTTGGGCAGGCTGTATCAGAGGCAGGTGGGCGAACAATTTCACCAAAGGCCTATATCTGTTTAACAGGAGATCCAAGAAGTTTGAAGAAGCATCTTTTCCCTTAGCTGAAGAGGTGGTGGCTATAAATCATGATATCTCCGGCAATCTCTGGTTGGGAACCATGGCAAATCTTATTAAAGTTAACCTTGCTGATAAAAGTATCATAAAGTACAAGATCGGTTCTGCTGTTCGTGCTATTCATGCGGGTGATCAGCAACAGATTTTTATAGGCACAAATGGCATAGGCCTTTGGGTACTGGATGCTAAAACGGGAAAGCATGAAGTTATAGACGAGGAACATGGCCTTCCCAATAATAATGTCCTTAATATTGAAAGTGACGGAAAAGGAAAAATCTGGATGAGTACTTTCCATGGGCTGAGTCGTATGGATTTGAAAACTAAGGGCCTTGAAAACTTCTTCGCCGAAGACGGCCTGCAATCGGATCAGTTCTATTATAATGCTTCCATCCGTTTAAGCTCAGGAGAACTGCTTTTTGGAGGAATAAAAGGCTTTAACATCTTTCAGCCATCAGAAATAAAAACATATGGCCGGTTTCCTTCAATGCGGATTATAAGTTTAAAGGTTTTAGACAAGCCGGTAGATGCCGGAAGTGATATCTCAAATAATGCAGCATCTGTTTATGATATCCGGAAAATTACGCTTCCTTACAGCGACGCTATGTTTTCTATTGGCGTGGCTGCCCTTGAATATTCGCTTCCCCGAAAGATAAAGTACGCTTATTATTTAAAGGGTTGGGACAAGACCTGGAACTATACAGATGACGGCAGGTCTATAAACTACTCGCGCCTTAATGAGGGAAATTACATTTTGGAAATTAAATCAACAAATGCCTCGGGTGTTTGGAACCCGATTCCCTTACTGATTCAAGTGAATGTATTGCCTCCCTGGTACAGAACCTGGTGGGCATATTGTATTTACTTCCTGATCGGTGCAAGCCTGATAAAGGTATATCTATACTATCAAAAACAGCAGGCAAAATTACAATATGAGGTGAAGCTTGCTAAGTTGAAAGCAGATCAGGAGACCGAATTAAATGATCGAAAGATATCTTTTTTTACCAATATAGCTCATGAGCTCAGAACTCCTTTGACTTTAATTGTCAACCCTATAAAAGATCTTCTTCAAAATGATGGTAAAAATATCAATTTGGTAGATGTGGGTGCTGTTTATCGCAATACCCGCAGGTTATTAAGCCTGGTAGATCAGTTGCTGCTATTTAAGAGTACGGATAAAGAACTATCGGATCTAAAGCCAGAAGTCCTTAATCTTAATGAAGTTTGCCGGGAAGTGTTCCTTAGTTTTAATAACCAGGCAAGGAAAAAGGAAATGAACTATGAATTCAGGACGGGGGAAGATGACTTAATGGTTTTTGCCGACCGGGAGAAGATAGAAATAGTATTATTTAACCTAATATCAAATGCCATAAAGTATACCCCTGTGAAGGGCAGGGTTATCGTAGAGCTAATGGTGCTTGACGAAGAAGTTGAAATTCTGGTTACTGACTCAGGTTCCGGAATCCCTGAATACGTGGGAGAGCGCTTGTTTGAGAAATTCTATAGGATGGATCAAACGGATAGAAGTGAGAGAAGAAGCGGTTTTGGAATTGGTTTGTCGATCTCCAAAAAAATAGCGGGAATGCAGGGTGGAAATCTCACATATAAAAGTGAACAGGGTAAAGGAACCGTTTTTAGCTATACCGTTCCAAAAGGGGAGTTTCCTGTTGAGAAAGTCAAAACTGAGGTAAGGGCTGCAGATAATCATTTATTGACGGAACTGATTTTTGAGCCAGCCGAAGTTGATGCAATCGAGCCAAGTGTATCTGATGCCATGAAAGATCTGATTGATGAGGCGGTAGAAAATAAACCAACTGTTCTGCTGGTAGATGACGATCCTGAACTAAGGGCGTATGTAAGACGGGTACTGGAACTGCAATATGTAATTCTGGAAGCTGAAAGTGCGGAAGCTGCCTTAACACTGATGCGGAAAGCAGAACCCGACATTATTGTCTCAGATGTGCTGATGTCTGGAATGAATGGAGTCGACTTTTGCGCCAGGATTAAGGAGTCAAAAGACTACGGTTATATTCCGGTTATTTTACTTACCGGGACTTCCTCTCCTGAGATAAAACTTAAAGGTATAGAATGTGGTGCTGAAGATTATATTACAAAACCTTTTGAGAAAGATTTGCTTATCGCCCGTATAAGAAGTATCCTGAAAGGACGAGCTTCATTAAAAACCTACTTCTTCAATGAAGTGACATTAAAAAGTAATACAGAGAAGATCTCTGAAGAGTATAGCGCCTTCCTCAGAAAATGTATTGAAGTGGTAGAGAAACATCTGCTGGATGAAAACTTCAACGTAAGAAATTTCGCGTTGGCAATGGGAATGAGCCAGAGCAATATTTTCAGAAGGGTAAAAGCAATGTCTGGCCTTACAACCAGTGAGTTTATCAGGTATATCCGTTTGAAGAAGGCTGCTGAAATAATGATTTCTCGGGATGTACAAGTAAAGGAGGTTGCGTATGAAGTTGGCTTTCAGGATATCCGCTATTTCCGGGAGCAGTTCAGCAAGATCTTCGGAGTTAATCCTTCTGAATATATAAAAAAATATCGCCGGACATTTTTAAGAGTACCGGGGAAATAAGTCTTCTATTTCAATTAGAGCAATTAAAGTCATGAATCAGGTCGTTAAGGTCTTTTGAAAAGTAGAATGGCCTTTTTACAACACCTCTTTGACGAATCTATCCCCTGTTAGTAACATCAATTTCTGCTTATTTCGTCCATCAGTTCATGGTTGTCATTAAGCCATGGCGAAATGTCCCTTCTCATTATATTGGTTATACGCGAAAGGTAAGCTAACTCCCGTTAGCTGCCTTTTTAATTTTACAGGCCTTTCACCATCAAATTAATCAGATTTCTTTGCCTTCCTTTGAGTATGATATGATCTAACGCTTGTCATAATACTGTTCAAACACACATACAGTATTATGATATTGATTAGATCAATTCTGCGTTTTGCTAATAACCTTTATCCCTTCTCAGCAAGACTTTCATTCTCAGTGCTTCTTAGTGCATTGTTATTCATTTCTTCACCAGCTTTTTGCTTTTCTGAAAAGCAACCCCAGCCGAAATTAAAAGTTTATCAGGCACCTCAGGGAGCAATTCTAAATAATACCTTTTCCGTGAAGGTCCGTTCTGCCGGGGGGGAATGGCAAAGGATACCCACATACCTTGTAAAAGTAGATCATGTTGTTGATGGTATGCACCGTGAAGAACAAGCTTCTATGTCTAATTTCGATTTCGCCGGTGAAGTTGAAGTGGCGGTGACTTTAGCAAAGGGAGATGCTAAGGCGGCCCGCATCCGCCCTCTGTCGTACAATATGGTTCAGGATCTGCGAGGAAGTACAGTTTTTTTTAAGCTTGTCAAACCTTCAAACATCTCCATAGAGTTTAATGGAGATATTTTTCATAACCTCCATCTATTTGCTAATCCTATAGAGAGTTTTGTGCCTGATCGGAAAAATAAGAACCTGATTTATTTCGGTCCTGGAATACATGAAATTGATGGAGGAAAATTTAAGATTCCCTCAAATAAGACAGTATACGTGCATGGAGAAGCTGTACTAAAAGGTCAGCTTCTCGTTGAAAATGCCCGCAATGTACGGATTCTTGGTCGCGGCATGGTTGACCAGGCGGTGAAAATGGGAATAAAAATAGCTAATTCGAGAAATGTATTTGTGAGCGGACTTTTCTCAACCCAGTGTTTAACGGGAGGCTCTGACAGCGTCACTATCCGGAATGTCAAAACGATCAGTTACTTTGGGTGGGGTGATGGAATGAATATAATGGCAAGTAATAATGTGTTGATAGATAGTGTTTTTAACAGGAACTCCGACGATTGTAGTACCGTTTATGGTACCCGGCACGGTTTTAAAGGTGGGAGCCGCAATATCGTCTTTCAAAACTCCGTGCTATGGGCCGACGTAGCCCACCCGATACTTATTGGAACTCATGGCAGCACCCCTTCTCCGGAAATTCTTGAAAATATCACTTATAATAATCTTGATATCCTGGATCATAAAGAGGCTCAGCTTGACTATCAGGGGTGCTTTGCAATAAATGCAGGAGACAGCAACCTGATAAGAAAAGTTCGTTTTGAGAATATACGTGTGGAAGACTTCCGGCAAGGGCAGCTGTTAAACCTAAGGGTGTTCTATAATAAAAAGTATTGTACCTCTCCCGGCAGGGGTATTGAAAATGTCCTTTTTAAAAATATTACATACAGCGGGAGTAACTCGGTTACGTCGATAATTTGTGGTTATGATAAAGACAGGACCATCAGAGATATAGTATTTGAGAATTTAACGATAAATGGCCTCCTTATTTCGGATGACATGAAAAAGCCCGCATGGTATAAAACCTCCGATATAGCCGGTTTCTATGTTGGAGACCATGTGGAGGGTATAACATTCATAAGGACCAAATAGTCTAAATATTCTCTGCGACATGCCTGAAAAGCCATCTATAAAGAGCATTGCAAAAGAACTTGGTGTTTCTGCAACTACGGTTTCCCTTATTTTGAATGGTAAGGGCCCTGAAATGCGTATAAGCAAATCAATGACAGATCTGGTAAATGATTTTGTGCGTAAAACGGGGTATAAGAAGAATCAACTCGCAAAAAGCCTTTCTACCGGTAAGTCGATGACGATTGGCCTGCTGGTGGAAAATATATCAGATGTATTTTTTTCAGAGATAGCTTATCATATAGGTAAAATTGCCTTTAGAAACGGCTATAAGGTGATTTATGGTAGCACTGAGAACGACCCGGAAATTGCCAGGGGATTATTAGACTTCTTCAGGAATAGAATGGTTGATGGTCTGATAATAGCGCCACCACCCGGACTTGAAAGGGAGATCACTGAATTGGTGGATTTAAACTATCCGGTAGTGTTGTTTGACCGGTTCTATCCGGAAATAAATTGTAGTTATGTTGTTTCTGATAATTATGAAAGTACTTATGCTGCGGTTATCGATTTGATAGATCAGGGAAATAAAAACGTGGCGATAATAACAACAAATTCCCGGCAGCAGCAGATGACAGATCGTTGCAAGGCCTATATGGATGCTATCAAAGCCAGGCAGCTTGAGTCTTTGGTAAAAGAAGTAGCTTTCGTGGATGAACAGGACTTTCTGGAGGTGGAAATTAAAGAGTTCCTGAAAAGTAGTTCTCAACTGGACGCAATATTTTTCTCAACCCATTACCTTGCACTGGTTGGAATAAGGATTATTCGTGAAATGGAGGCGAAAATCCCGAAGAAGCTATCTATCGCATCTTATGATGACCTCCCTATATTTGATGTATTAGACCAACCGGTTTCATCAATACGGCAGCCTGTTAAGCAGATGTCAATGCATGTAATGCAGATCCTGTTAGAGTCACTGCAGAAAGACGAAGAGGAGCGGCTTGTCAAAACACTGACCCTGGCTTCCAGATTCATCAAACGCCGCAGAAACTAGCTTTTCAATCGTTTATCCTGAATTTACTCCAGGCCAAGACTCTTTCCTTAATTCCGAAAGATAAAAATTGAAGAAGTTGAGTATTAATACCGGCTATTCTTGTCATAACAGGAGTACTTTAACTAACCCAATTATATATATAAATCTATGATTATGAGTAAACTATTACCAATCTTTCAGGTAGGTAGAAAGTTAGGGTGGCTGGCAGTATTCCTGTTATGCCACCTGACTTTTCTAAGCCATGTTTCCGCCCAGGATATACAGTTTGCTAGTCCCGGTGTTCCCTTCACGAGAGATGACATTGCACAATTAAAAAGCAATATTTATCGTGAACCCTGGCTTACTGGCTACACCGCCTTGCGCAATGATGCCAGGTCGAGGCTGGATTATTTTCCGCGTGGACCCTTTGCTACAGTTACCCGTGCGCCAAATTTGAATAACGACGCCTGGAAGAGCGATATGCTCGCCATTCACAACCTTACTTTCATGTATGTCTTTTCAGGAGATTCTGCCTATGCGAGAAAGGCAACTAATTTGCTTGACAGCTGGGCACGGGTAAATACGAGCTGGGGCGGAAATGAGAGTATGCTGGATATTGGTGATTATATTCCTTACTTCGTTCCTGCGGCTGATATTCTCCGCAGTACTTTTCCAGGTTGGACTGCCGCTAATTCAGCTAATATTGAGGAGTATTTTCGCGACGTGCTTTATCCGCACTCCTGGGTGCCTGCACCTCTAAGGGATCATAACAAAGGAGCCATTCAGCTTGAAATAGCTATAGGGATTGCAGCTTATCTAAAGGATCCTGTTCGTTTTAAAGAGGCTATAGAAGTTTACCGTATGGATGCCGGGGGAGGGCTGCGTAATAGCTTGCCAAACGGAGAAGTTGGAGATACAGGCCGGGATAATCATTGGTGGGTACAGATCCAGGCACTCGGCTGGAGTGCGGAAGTTGCGTGGAAACAGGGAATTGATCTGTTTTCAGAGCTTGATAACCGGTTGCTGGCTCTTTGTGAACTTTATCATCGATACAGCCTGTCACCAGCCGGAACTATTCCTTTTATCCCCTTTGGTGGATACTCGGCTTACTATACAAGCTGGGGCATCCCTACTGGATTCCGCAGGCATTCGCCGTTCAATAACATTATTGAGAACGCCTATGCTCGCCGTAAAGGTATTCCTACCCCCTATACTACGCAAATGCGAACCCTGCTCGGCGAGAACAGTTGGTCTTTTTTGTACCTCAAATCCGCCGATAGTACCCAGGCTGCTCCATTAACTCCGGTCGTATACCCCGGTGATAATGCAGTTCCTGTTTCTCTTATGACTAATTTGGATATTGGTAATCCGGGAATTTCAGGAAGTGCGGTTTACCATGAAGGAAAATGGATTGTTAAAGGAGCCGGAAATTCTTTAGCTAATTCCTTAAACTTTACTTTCAAAAGAGTTACAGGAGATGTTGCTGTTATTGTAAAAGTAGAAAGTACGTCGTCAGCAAGTTCCAATTGCGGAGTAATGCTCCGGGAGTCTCTTGCCTCAAATGCTAAATATATAGCCATTGGTATAGGCGGTAACGGAGGTATCAGCTCAAGTCACTGGCAGCCGAAAGTACCGTGGTGGTTAAAACTGGAAAGGGTTGGCGATCGCATTTTTACCTATCATTCCCAGGATGGAACTCACTGGACTAATCTGGCACTTTCCCGTCAAACATTCAAGGATTCGTACATAGGTTTCTATACGATCTCCAATAACTCTTCAGCTTTAAATTCTGCCACTTTCAGTAACTTAAAAATAGCTTCAGGTAATGCTGCGGGTGCACCCGAAATTACAAGTGGAGTAGCTGGAAATGCTAAACTTAATACGGCTTTTGATTTCACAGTAACAGCATCAGGTAATCCTGGAACTTTTAGGGCCGCAGGTTTGCCTCAGGGCTTGAACATTGACAGTCTTACTGGTGTTATTTCAGGAACACCTCTAACCACAGGCAAATATGCTGTAAACCTTGAAGCTGTTAATAGCCTGGGATCGGGATATGCAACAATAGTAATAAATGTAACAGGCAGTGCCCCTCCGGCGATACCTGTAAACGTGGCGGCAACGGTAAATAACACCACACGCATCGCTCTTTCCTGGACTGCCACTGCGGGGGCAAGTTCATATACAGTGAAGCGGGCACTTTCAGCAGAAGGACCTTACATTCCCTTGCAAACCGGAATTACCGGGAGCTCGTTTATAGATGAAAGGCCACAGCCTGAAGTCGATAACTTTTACGTTGTGTCTGCCTTGGCAGGAGACTTGGAAAGTGCTAATTCTGCAGCAGTATTTGCCTCGGTTCCTCCCGCTATCCCAATTAAGCCTGCAGTTGTTAATAAACCTGAGCAAATTGACCTGCAGTGGAATACTGCTTCAGGTGCTGTAACTTACAAAGTAAAAAGAGGATCGGTAAGCGGAGGACCTTTCACAACCATTGCAACAGTTTCAGATACTACTTACTCTGATTTGGCGGTATCCGCAGGAATACCCTATTACTATGTGCTTTCTTCTATGGGGAATACAAAGGAAAGTTCAAACTCTTCTGAAGCTTTCGGCCTGGCTGGTGCCAGCAGTGTAACATGGAATCCTGCACCTTTAAGCGATTCTTTAAACCTGGCTGCTAATTGGCTGGAAGATATGGTTCCAGGTAAATCTGCAGTATTAACTTTTTTAGCCTCCGCTGATTCTGTTTTAACGAATGACATTACGGGCCTGGAGGCAGCAAGAATACAATTTACTAGCGATGCTGTTTCTTATTCGATTTCCGGAAATAGTATGCTATTGCATAATGATCTTGTCAACACTTCATCACGAAGCCAGATATTAAGTGCTCCAATTACATTAGATAAGCAATTATATGTAAGCAGTGGTCCCGGAAATATTACGTTGAGTGGGCCAATAAGCGGTAACGGAGGTATTACACGTAGCGGCACGGGTTCGTTGTTCATCTCCGGTAATAATACCTATACAGGAAACACGGTCATTAACGGGACGGCAGGGGGATGGCCCCCAACTCAAGCTATTGTAATTGCAGGTCATGGAACGGGAACACCATCCCTTCCTGCTGCCGGGCCTTTAGGTACAGGGAGAGTTATTATGAACGGAGGCTCATTATATTCAAGTTCCGACGCCACCCTCTATAACGATATCGAGATCAAAAATGAAAGAAGGAGCTACATATTCCAGACAGGAGCTGCATTGAATTTAAGAGGCAGGCTGCTTGGCAATGGTACTGTTGAGCAGGATGGAAATACAACCGCAGGGCTTCATCTGTTTGGAGACAACAGCTCCTTTGAGGGCACCTTTATCTCTAAACTCAGGAGCGGTAATTCAAGGACACGGTTTGAAACTCCGCAGTCCGGTAGTGCTAAAGCTTTTTGGTTACTGGATAACACGGGAAACGATACTCAAAGTCTTCAATTTAGTTCAGGTACTATCGAATTTGGAGCTTTAAGTGGAAGGGGCGCGATACGCTGTAATGGTGGAGGCACTCCTGTGATAAGGGTGGGAGCATTAAATCAAAGTACTACTTTTTCAGGAAATATTTCGAACGTAAACGGCTCGGTGATGAGCTTTGAAAAGGTGGGTGCCGGTACGTTAATCCTCTCAGGTAATAGCAGTTATGGAGGCAAAACAACCGTTAAGCAGGGAACGCTTCTCTTAAACAACAATGCTGCTACCGGTACTTTTACCAGTCCGGTTTTTGCGGAAGCCGGATCCTTCGGGGGAACAGGAAGGAGTACAGCCCCTGTAAGTATAGGAACAGGAACAGGAACAGGAGCTGTGCTTGAACCTGGAAATATGTCTGTTGGTACCTTAACAGTTTCATCTTTAAACCTATACTCTGATGCAACCTATGTAGCAGATATTAATCCCTCAGCTAAGCTCTCTGATAACGTGGTAAGCGGAAGCGTAACGCTGAACAATGGCCCTCGTTTATCTGTAAAACTTGCGCAGGGTGAAGTGACGGAAAGTTCAATATTCACCATTATTGAAAATACAGGTACCAGTCCGGTTTCCGGTATCTTTAAAGATCTTCCTGAAATGTCACTGCTTACTCTGGGTAGTTATAGCTTTCGCATCACGTATAAAGGGGGCAATGGCAACGATGTTCAGCTATTAGACGAAAGAGGATTGCCCGTTATTATAACCAGTGCTCAAGCAGATACTACGCTCCTGGGCAAGCCTTATACCTACAGTATAACTGCCATTAAGTCTCCTGTACGTTTTAGTGCAAGCGGTCTTCCTGCCGGTTTGAGCATTGATAGCCTTACAGGAGTAATTTCCGGAATTCCCAAGGTACAAGGTGTATTCCCGGTTAGTCTTACTGCTTCTAACACGAGCACTGCAGATACCGTAACATTAAGTCTCACAGTAATGAGTAGTGTGGTGAGCAACGTTTTTGCCGCAGAAGGAGATGGGAAAAATATCCTGGAATGGGATGCTATTCCGGAAATGGATTATGTAGTCGGAAGATCCACTTCGTCCGGCGGTCCTTATACCACTGTTGCACGGGTTACTACACCTGCTTATACCGATGTGAATGTCGTAAATGGCACCACGTATTACTATGTTGTTGCGTCCGGTGATAGCATTCAGAATGCGGGAAGTGTAGAGGTCGCAGCGCGACCGGATCAGGGTCAGCTGGTGAATTATAGGTTTGACGAAGAAACGGGATCTAAAGCACGCGATAGCTACGGCGCGAGTCATGCTAATTTAGCTGCAGGAGCTTTAAGGGATACCGGAAAATTTGCTAGGGCGCTTAAACTGGATGGCAGCACTAATTCTTATGCAACCTTGCCACCTGGCATTGTCAGTTCGCTGAACGATTTTACTATCTCAACCTGGGTCAGAATGGATGCCAAAGCTAACTGGATGAGGGTTTTCGACTTTGGTACAGGAACTTCATCCTCTATGTTCCTCACCATACAGGCCGGAACAGCAAATATTATCAGGTATGCGATTAAAAATAATAATAGTGCAGAGCAGCAACTTAGTTTCAACTACTCTCTGCCTCTGAATTCCTGGACGCATTTTGCAATAACTCAGTCAGGCAATACTTGCAGAATGTATATTAATGGTAGTCTTGTAGCTACCAACACCAATGTGAGTCTTAAACCTTCAGCACTCGGAAACACTTCGCTCAATTACTTAGGAAAGTCACAGTTCAACGATCCATTACTGAAAGGTTCCCTGGACGAATTCAGGATATACAGCAAGGCCCTTTCTGCAGCAGAGATAGGCGCTATCTACAGCAAGCAAAATCAGGTTATTACATTTAGTCTTGTTCAAGAAAAGGAGATTGGCGACCAGGATCTTAAACTTTCCGCCCTCGCTTCATCTGGACTACCCGTTTCTTATACCAGCTCTGATCCTGCTGTAGCTGCTGTGGTTAATGATTCTCTCCGTATCCTTTCTGCAGGTGAAACGATCATTACGGCTACACAGACTGGAAATGCTCTTTTTGCAGCTGCTCTCCCTGTATCCAGACTTTTAAAGGTGCTGAAGAAAGAGCAGAGCATAAGCTTTCCTTCCATCACAATTAAGAAGGCAGGAGACGCTGATTTTATATTGGAGGCCTCAGCTTCGTCTGGGTTGAATGTAGCATTTCAAAGCTCCGACAATGAAATAGTAAGTGTATCAGGAGGCCTTGCCCGCATACTGAGGGCTGGGACTGTTACAATCACTGCTACCCAGCCGGGAAATTCCATGTATAAGGCCGTCACTGCTAAGCAGGAACTTGTTGTGCGACCATTAAATCTTAAGGTGCTTTACAGAAATGGTGATAACTCGATAAGTAACAATGTGATTAAGCCTTACTTCAAAATTTCTAACAATGATAGTTTAGCCGTGGCGTACAATGAGCTCACCTTAAGATACTGGATAAGTCCTGAAAATTTTGAAGGTATTAACACCTGGATCGATTATGCACAGGTGGGATCAGCAAAGATAAAAGCACGCTATGTTACTCTTGGTAAGCCGAGGAGCAATGCCCTGGGTTATGTTGAATATAGTTTTGATAGCAGTGCCGGGTTGATGAGTGCGGGATCTGATTCGGGGCCAATCGAGACCCGGTTGGCTAGTACCAATTGGGAGAGTCTTAATGAAGAGAATGATTTCTCTTACAACCCAAATACCGTTTTGGGATTAAACAATCGAATTACTCTTTACCGGAAGGGAGTTCTCTTGTTTGGTGAGGAGCCCGGAGTAGTTGAGGAACAGAGAGCGGTTAAGGTTTACACCGAGAGTAAAGACGCTGGCAGTAATACGATCAGCACGGTTCTTAAACTTGAAAATTCAGGAAACGTTCCTATTGATTATAAGGATATGGCGCTAAGATATTTCTTCACGCCGGAAAGCAACGCCAGTTTAAATTTTTGGATCGATTATGCGAAGCTCGGCACTTCTAAAGTTAAAGGGACATTTGGGGATATCTACCCTGCGAAGTTTAACGCTTCCAAATACTTTGAAATTAAGTTAGACTCTGCTGCAGGAAGGCTTTACCCTCTTAGTAGTTCCGGGGAAATAAAGTACAGAATAGCTAAGTCTGATTGGTCAATATTTAATCAGCTAAATGATTATTCTTATAAAAGTGGAAGTTTTAGTGAGAACGCTCACGTTTGCGTGTACTACAAAGGGTCTTTAGTTTTTGGTATCGAACCAGTTAGCGGCCAGGGAACCTTGATGGTAACAGATCTACCAAAACAGAACTTTCCTTCATTAGGAAATAAAGAAGTCATCGTTTATCCTAATCCAATAAGTAATAATAGCTTCACTGTAGATCTTAATGCAGATTGGTTGCACAAAGATGTGGAACTTAAAGTATTGGATGTGTCCGGGCAGTTGAGGTTTCAGAAGTTATATAAAAATGCCTCTGCAAGCCTTTCCGCTCGCGTTAATGGCTACCTGCCACAAGGAGTTTATACTTTGCTGTTAAATGACCGATTCGCAGCTAAGCTGATCGTTAACTAGTAAGTTTCAAACTATAAAAGCAAGATGTTCGGTGGGAGCCGGACATTTTGCTTTTATAGTCTAATGGTTTCTTTAGGGAAGGAAGGCCCTCCGTTCATCCTCCGTTTGTGAACTTCTGCTCATGTTGATTTTTCTTTTTGATCCTTGCTTGTTCAGGAATCCTTAGAATTCTTTGGAAAGCTGAGTATAGAATTAAAAAGCAGCTGTCATAGATATAAATTGATGAGTATCAATCACACAGATCTATAAACCAAAGAATAATTATGAGAGAATCTTACTTAAAAGCTTGGCAGGGCTGCATAAATATAGCTCTTAAAAATCTTTACCATTAAAAAGGCAGTACCAGACTAACCAGCTTTTTTAAAAAATCGATGAGAATAGGGACCTCTTACAAGCGGATTGCAATAGGCAATTGTATGAGCCTTCGTCTGAAACTCAAATTTCGAAGTCAAAAAATCTAAAAATAGTATGAGGCAAGTTTATTCAAAAATAGCCGCCTTTTTCCTGACAGTGGGTTTCGCCCAGCAGTCATTTGCTCAGATACAGGAGCCTGACTCTTCAGCATTGAAAAGGGACGGACAGATTTCTGAAACAGAACAGTTGAAAGGGGGATTACAACCTGTTCTGTTTGGCACTCAAGCTCGAAGCCGTCTTTTACAGTCAGTATCAACGGTATATACTGAGCAATTAACTACAACACCGAGTCCGCAGTTCCTGCAGGCATTACCTGGAAGATTGGCGGGACTAAATATTAATTTTACCAGTGGTGGCCCGGGCTTAGATGGAAATGGGATGAGCTTTAATATCCGTGGGGCAAGGGCACAGGTGATTCTGATCGATGGGGTTGAAAGGGGTTATCAATCCATTTCTCCTGAGCAGATCGAATCAATTACAGTACTTAAAGATGCCCTTTCTACAGTAATGTTTGGGCAGCGTTCTTCTTATGGAATTTTATCCATCGTAACTAAGAAGGGGGATATAGGGAAACCGAGAATCTCATTCACCGTTCAAACGGGCTCTGAATCGCCTACTGCACTTCCGAAGCCGCTTAATTCCTGGCAATATGCCATGTTATATAATGAAGCTCAGCAAAACAACCTGGGTTTAACTCAAATTACTCCAAGGTTTTCCCAGGCGGCAATAGATGCTTATAAGAACCAGAGCGATCCCACACTTTATCCCGATGTAAACTGGTATAGTACGGTTTTGAAAAAGAACGCTGGTATAACCCGTTACAATGCAAATCTTCAGGGAAGCGGAAAGGGATTCCGTTATTTCGTCAACCTTGATAAACTTACGGAACAAGGCTTGTTAAGAACAAGTGATATCAATTCTTATAATACAAATTCCCAGTTAGACAGGTACGAATTGCGTTCTAATTTAGGTGTTGATGTTACCCCAACAACATTTGTCCAGTTAAATGTTCTGGGACGTACGCAGCGTTACAATCAACCCGGTGGCACTGCGGCTTCCGAGCCTAATGGCGTAAGCAGTATATTCAGTTCATTGCTGACAACACCCAGCAATGCCTATCCCGTTTATAATCCTGACGGAACCTACGGGGGGACAAGCGATTTCGGTCAGAACGCCAATATCTGGGGGCAGGCGGTAAGCCGGGGATACTCCTTTCAGGATGTAAGAGATCTGGCGGTAGACCTGGAACTTACACAACGATTGGATGTGGTTGCTAAAGGCCTGTTTGTTAAAGTTCGCGGGTCAAATAATAACACTAATTATTATACTACTGAACGTTCGAAGAACTTTGAGGTATATCAATACAATCCTAATGGAACGTATTCCAAGTTCGGTACAACCAGTGAGCAGGGCAATACGGGAAATGCCAGAGACCGGTATAGGATTACTTACTTTGAAGGATCGATGGGATATGAAAGGACCTTTGGTATGCATAGTATTAATGCTTTGGCCGTGGCGAACCAGCAATCTACCTTATTATTTAATTCTAATAATATTCCCGAAAACTATACCGCCTATGCCGGAAGACTTAATTATAGTTTCAATGAAAGATACCTTGCCGAAGGTGCCTTAAGTTACGGGCATTATAACTGGCTTGAACCTTCGAAGCGTGGTGCTACGTACTGGGCTGCAGGCTTGGGCTGGAACCTTCATAATGAGAACTTTCTCCGCAACAACGTTAAGGCAATCTCTAATATGAAATTAAGGGCTAATTATGGAATTACCGGGCAGGTAAGCAGAGATTACTTCAGTTATATCCAAACCTATAGTAGTAACTCGAACAATGACAATGCCTTTGGCTATTGGTATGGTCCGGGTTCTTCGCTTGTTCGGCCTTCGGGTGAGAATGCACTTGCAACGTCAAATCTGGGCCCTGAGAAGGCAAAGAAATTCAATGCTGGCTTAGATCTTGGTTTATTCAATAATCGCTTCACCTTCACTGGTGATTATTTCTATAACAAATACAGTGATCTGGTTGCGACATCCGAAATAACAACGTCTGTTTTAGGTGCCACATTTCCTGTCAGGAACCAGCAAGCCATCAATTATTGGGGTGCTGATCTTACAGCAACCTGGCAAAGCAAAATCAGGAATTTTAAATATCACATTTCAGGAAATTTTTCTTCGGTTCAGTCTGAGTTAGTTGTAAGTGGCGAACTTCCTAAGAGCTATGACTATCAGCTTCGTGCAGGTAAGCAGGCTGGCATGTCTTACGGGTATACAGCTACAGGCTTGTTTAAAAACTATGATGAGATCAATGACCCGAGTATCGCGGTTTTTGGCTCAAGACAAGCCCTGAGACCCGGAGATATCCGCTATCTGGATAAAAACTCAGATGGCGTAATTAACGCTGATGACCAGTCGACCTTTGGAAATGGAAAACCAACTATTTATTACGGTTTAGTACTGGGTTTCAGCATAAAAGGGTTCGATTTCAGCAGCTTAATTCAGGGGACAATGAACCGCCAATCATATATGGCTGGAGGTACAATGAATACTGCAGATTTTATGAATGGTTTTGGTAATAACCGTAATGCGGCTTACGAATATAATCTCGGTCGCTTCACACCAGAAACCTCAGAGACTGCCACCCAGCCGAGAGTGTGGTTGGGCACAAATGACAATAATACGCTTACATCAACTTTCTGGTTGAAAAACAACGATTTCGTACGCTTGAAAAATGTCGAGATAGGTTATACCCTGCCTCAGGGTATTAGCAAGAAGTTCCGCGCGCAGGGCTTGAGGGTGTTTTGTAATGGACTAAATCTGTTAACGTTCGCTGAAATTCATAAGATGCGGGATGATATGGATCCTCAAAGCTGGGGTAGTGCTTATCCGATTATGAAAGTGGTCAATTTCGGAGTTAATGTCAAATTTTAAGAATTAGGTCAAAGGATATGAAAAAGAATTCGATCATTGTCTGCATACTGTTACTGCTTTTAGTTGTAAGTTCCTGTGAAAGGACCTTTGAAAAAGAACCGCTCAATCTTTTAACTGAAGAATATATATGGGACGCAACAGACCAATCTGGAGCCTTTGCAGAAACCTGGGTTTCAAAAATTTATTCCAGGATTCCAACTGGTTATTCGAGGATTAACGGCGTACCGCTGGAGTGTGCTTCTGATGATGCTATCCCTACCAATCCATTGAATAATACCTCTAAGATAGTAGAAGGTGGGTATAACCCTTTGTTAACTTTTGACGACAACTGGGTTAATAGTTACTCGGCCATAAGAATGGCGAATATTTTTCTTGAGAATTACGAAAAGGTGCCCTGGGCTAATCAAACGATAAAGCTACAACGGGCCAGCGAGGCAAGAGCATTAAGAGCCTACTTCTATTATGAATTGGTTAAGCGATATGGAGGAGTTCCCCTTATTGGAGATAAGGTATTTAAGCCAAGTGATCCGGAGCTATTTAAGTTGAAGCGCAATAGTTTCGAAGAGTGTATTAATTACATCGTGTCTGAACTTGACGCTGTTAAAACCACGCTAATTCCTGATGCCCCATTCTCACAGAGAAGGACAGATCCTAATTTTGGCAGGATGCGCCCGAGTATAGCTCTGGCTATTAAATCTAAGACATTGCTGCTGGCAGCCAGCCCTTTGTTTAATCCATCTTCAACCCCTCAATTGTCTTATACCGGCTATGCCTCCTACAATGCGGAACGCTGGAAAGCTGCTGCTGATGCGGCCAAGGAAGTTATTGACCTTGGTTTATTTGCTCTTGAAGCAGACCGTTACACACTTGTTACGGAGCGAGCTAACAATGAAAATATCTTCTTCAGAATGAGTGACTCGCGGACAGAGGATTTTTATAATTACTACATGGGACCAATTGGCTATACTGTAAATCAACGGAACAGTGAGGGTAGGGTTAGTCCCACCCAGGAATTTGTAGATGCGTTTCCCATGAAGAACGGTAAAATGATAACCGATCCTGCATCCGGATTCAATCCAGCGAATCCCTATGTGAACCGTGACCCCCGCCTTAATCAAACCGTTTTTTATAACGGTGCAAGGTGGTTGAGAAGAGCTGTTGAAACTTTTGAGGGGGGCAGGGATATGATTCCGCCTGTTGCAACATTGTTCGCAACCCGCACCGGATATTATGCAAAAAAGTTTTGTGCTAATAATGATGAGTCTACGGCTTATTCCAAAACGATCTATAAAGATAATGGATTTACACCAGCCTGGGGAATAATACGATATGCCGATATTTTACTGATGTATGCGGAGGCAAAGAATGAATATTCAGGACCGGATGTTTCAGTTTATCAGGCGGTTGAGCAGATACGCACGAGAGCTGGATTATCACCGGCTGCTTTACCTGCAGGTTTAACACTAGCAGAAATGCGTACTACGATCAGAAATGAACGGCGCGTTGAACTGGCTTTTGAGGAACAACGGTTCTGGGACATACGACGCTGGAAGATCGCAAAAACGGTATATGGTTCAACCCTTCATGGTGTCACTATTACCAAAAACACAAACGGCACTTTTACTTATACGCTGAAAGAAGTTGCTAAACCATTTTTTACAGATGCCATGTATCTGTTACCCATTGCGATTAAAGAAATTCAGGTTAATCCCGAAATGCAGCAAAACCCGGGCTATTAGTGCGGTCGCATTAATTTAAAAATCAATAATGGATATGAGAATACTCTTTATACTACTGTTGTCTGTCTTTTTGGGAAAGACAACTTCATTATATGCTCAAAAAATAGCAATAAGCGGTCATGTGATCGACGAAAAAAGGCAGCCAATGCCTGGAGCAACGATTGCAGAGGTTGGAATGGAAAAGAATACCACAATTACTGACCTGAACGGGAATTTCTCCTTACAGCTTCGCGGAACCAAAAACCAAATTATAGTCCGTACAGTCGGTTATCTTGCTCAAACGGTAAATGTAAGTGCACAGGGAAGGCAGGTTATTCAACTCAATCCCGATGTTAAAGGTCTTGAAGAGGTCGTTATTGTGGGTTTTGGCCGTCAAAAGAGAATTACCAGTACAGGAGCTGTCAGCACCATTAAGGCAGAGGAGATTAAAACTGTTCCAACTTCAAGCATCCAGAATACTTTAGTTGGCCGTTTGCCAGGCTTTTTCTCTCAGCAGACCAGTGGTCAGCCAGGTGCGGACGCTGCTGATTTTTATATTCGCGGCACTAACTCTCTAAGTGGAGATAACAAACCTCTCATTGTTGTTGACGACGTGGAATATGACTACAGTCAGCTTCAGCAATTGAATGTGAACGAGGTTGAGTCTGTTACTATTTTAAAGGATGCTGCCACCACGTCAATTTATGGGTTAAAAGGAGCGAATGGTGTGTTGGTGATCACCACAAGAAGAGGCCGGGTAGGAAAACCCCGAATCAACCTTACTGCCGAAACCGGTGTTAACAATGTGATCAGGATGCCTCAGTTCCTAGATGCTTATACTACGGCCCTGCTACGGAATGAAGCCGTGTTGAATAATGCTTATGGAAGCTCGCAAGCTCCGGTGCTACCTTTTTCTGCTGATGACCTGCAAAAATTTAAAGAAGGATCTGACCCTTACGGGCACCCTAATGTGAACTGGGTTGATGCCACGCTTAATAACTCCTCTACCCAAGGTCGATATAATATCGATATAAGCGGAGGAAGTAATTTGATAAAGTATTTTACCTCAGTTGGAGCTTATTCTCAGAATGGTATTTTAAAACAATACGAACCGATAGGGGAGGATGTTAATACCAACTATTTTTACAAGAGGTATAATTATCGGTCCAACCTTGATTTCACACCTACAAAAACTCTAAAGATCCGTTTTGATGTCAATGGCCGTTTTGAAACGGTAAATAATCCTGGTGGCGTTGTGGAAGATGAGGGCTTGTTCTACGAGATCGGGTCTTATAATTACCTGGCTCCCTATGCCATGCCCTTACAAAATCCAAATGGTTCTTACAGCTATTCAAGCTACCCCGGAGCCTCAACTACAAGTAATGCCATTATTAATCCGATGTACCGCCTAGCTAATGGCGGATACAAAAGGGACATCAAGAATAACTATAACATAGTGGTTGGTGCGGATCAAGGATTAGGCTTTATTACCACTGGACTTTCTGCAAAGATCCTTGTTTCTTATGCTGGTAATAACAATGAAAGCCGGGATCTTACACGTAATGGTTTGCCGGTAGCAAAATACGATCCTCTTACCAATTCCTATATTCTGAGAGGCACCCGACTTCCCGTTTATGGTATATCGAACACTAGTGATGCTTTCAATTCAACAACAATTGTGACGGCCTCACTCAATTATGATCGCAGCTTTAACGGTCATCATATAAATACGCTTCTTCTTTTGAACCGCCGGAACTATATTAACAAGTTCGATATCCCCATAAATTATCTTGCAACAACAGGCCGGTTGGATTACGATTTCAAGCAGAAATATTTGCTCGGCTTTACAATTGCAAGAAATGGAAATGACCTTTTTCAGAAAGATCAACGCTACGGCATCTTCCCTGCTGTGTCCTGGGGATATAATTTGTCGCAGGAGAAGTTTTTCCATAAGGCACTGCCGTTTATCGACCTGTTTAAAATAAGGGGATCTTATGGACTGGTAGGTACAGATGTAAATACTACCAGTGCGGCAAGTACCATCAGTCAGGCAAATCCGGTTATTCAGTATACCACCACAGGTTCAAACTATTATGGCGGTACTACGGTAGAAGGTTCATTGGTAAATCCCAATATCACCTGGGAGAAGGAGAGGAAGTTTGACCTTGGGATCGACGCGAACATGTTCAATGGAAAGTTCGCTATCACCGGAAGTTATTTCTACAATTATCGCTACGACCAGCTGATCGATCAAAATGGTGTACCTTCCCTGATCGGCCAGTCCTTGCCCAAAAAGAATATCGGAATTACATCAAACAGAGGGGCTGATGGCATGATCACCTACAGGAAGAACAATGGTAATTTTAAGTATTCATTGAGTGCTAATGCCTCTTATGCTAAAAATAAGATAGTCTATATAAGTGAAGCACCGAACTATCCCTACCAGGCACAAACAGGAAGACAGTTGAGTCTTGAACAAGGATATCATTTTATCGGGTTTTACCAAATGAGCGATTTCGATGCTTCTGGTAAGCTTAAAAATGGCATTGCTGCTCCGAAAGGAACCAGTGTGCCCATTCAACCGGGGGATCTTCGGTTTCAGGACTTTAATCAGGACGGTATCATTGACGATGCCGACATGACTTACCTCGCCCGGCCAAATCTTCCTACAACAACTTATGGTATTGAACTTTCAGGTTCTTATAAAGGTTTTAGTGTGAGAGCCCTTGTTCAAGGCGCTTTTAACTATTCTTTGCGTGTTAGATCTGTAGGATCAGGCGATGCATTCGTAGGGAATTTGAACCCATGGAACCTTGAGCGCTGGACACCGGAAACAGCTTCAACTGCCACCTATCCGCGGCTTGGAGTGGCCGGTAATTCATTTAATACCTCGGCAGTGATCTCAGATTTCTGGTATGTAGATGCGGGGTATGTTCGATTGAAATCGGTGGATGTGGGATACCAGATACCTCAATCCTGGATAAGAAAGATCCGCGCTGTGCAAAATGCCAGGGTATATGTCTCCGGATACAATCTGCTTACCCTTAATAGGATGGGTAAGTTTCAACAAGACGCGGAGATCGCTAGTCGCAGTACAGGCGCAGCTTATCCGCTTACAGCCAATTTCAATTTTGGCGTTCAACTAGGTTTTTAATCTTAAATCACGGAAGTAATGAGATACATGAATAGAAGCAAGGAACTTTGGATGCTGCCTTTAGCATTAGCTCTTCTATTATCAGCCTGTAAAAAGGATTTTCTTGAACAAAAGAAATTATCAGCTATTGACGAGGAAGGTGTGTTTAGTGATAGTATAAGATCAAGGGGAATGTTAAATAATTTGTATTCAAATATCGGCATGTCGTTTAACTCGCGCCGCTACAGTAATACCCCTCTCGATGCGGCAACTGATGATGCAGAGCCTAATCTTTATGATAATGCAATTGCCACCTTTTACACTTACCGCTTATCCAATGGCGCTATCAACTCAAGTAATACCGACAAAGATGTTTGGACGAGATGCTTTCAGATGATCAGGGCAGCCAACATTTATATTAAAAACAAAGATAAGGTGCCCGTTACTAATGTAACAAAAGACTTTTGGCATGGGCAGGTAAGGTTTTTAAGGGCCTGGTATTATTTCACGCTCTTAAAGCATTATGGCGGGATACCTTTGATCGGAGATAAGGTATTTGAAGGAGATGAGTTGATAGATGTGCAGAGAAGTTCTTACGAAGATTGTGTTAATTATATTGTAAGCGAGCTGGATGCTGCTGCAGCCCTACTACCAGCTACCTTTGAGCCTGGCAGTCAGGAGAATTTAAGAGTTTCGAAAGGTACTGCATTAGCGGTGAAATCGAGGGTGCTGCTTTATGCGGCAAGTCCCTTATTTAATGCAGGAGCCAGAGCTGACGATCCTGACCATTATGTATCTTACCCTTCTTCAGATAATGAGCGATGGAAAAAAGCGGCAGATGCAGCGAAAGCGGTTATTAGTCTTAACGTTTACAGACTATATACCCTCGGGGCTACTCCCTTCTATGAGCAATTCCTGAAAAATGTGCCTCAGGACCTGCCGGAAGCAGTATTCTTATATTGGCAGCCTCAGAATACGGCGAATAACTTCTACGTAGAAAATAGCGCGAACCCTGTTTCAAGGGGGACTAATAATGGCTATCAGGGTTCTGCAAAATATGTCCCTACACAAGAATTGGTTGATGCCTTTGGAATGAAGAACGGATTGCCCATTAGTGATCCTGCTTCCGGATACACAGATGGCGACAATATGTACAAAAACAGAGATCCCCGGCTTACATTTACGGTTCACTACAACGGAGCTCTCCGTTACATGGGCGGGGCATTTGGTGATCAGCCTGTTTATACCTATACCGGCGTGATTCCGGTTTCAACCAACCGCTCTGTTACGTCTGCTATAGATGACGGAATGTACAGGCCAACAGGTACGCCTACGGGATACTTCAGATTTAAAAGCATGAATAATTTTGGTACAGGGTCTGGAAGCGAGTTATACCGGCCATGGACATTAATGAGATATGCTGAGGTATTATTAAATGCTGCAGAAGCAACTAATGAATATTCCGGACCATCAGCTGAAGTATACGGATGGTTAAAGGAGATAAGGGAAAGGGCAAAGATCGATGCAGGAGCTAACGGACTATTCGGTTTAAAAGCGAACATGACCAGAGAAGAAATGAGGGATGTAATCAGAAATGAACGTAGAACTGAGCTCGCTTTTGAAGAGCACCGCTTCTGGGATGTACGTCGTTGGAAAATAGCCCCGGAGACAGAGAACAGAGAAACCCACGGGATGGAGATCACGCGTGATGCTTCCGGAAAGTACTCTTACAGACGTGTAGTGGTAAGAAAACATACCTTCACAGATGCCATGTACTTCTTCCCTATACCCCAAAGCGAGATTGTAAGATCTCCGGCCCTGAAGCAGAATCCAGGGTATTGATTGTAAAGGGGAGTATTAATGTGATGGGAATAATTTGAATGATCATCAGGTCCAAAATTCGAAAAATGAAAAGAATAATTTTGTCCATATTTTTATTGTCGGCCTGCCTTCTGCTGGCCTGTACAAAAGGCGGAGACTTAGAAGGTCTCTCACAAAACACGTATAAGGTAACTTCAGCCCTGGACGGTGCTTCACTTAGTCCCGCTCCGGCAAATGACACTACCAAGGGGAGTTTCTCAGGCTGGTATGATGAACAATCGAATAGTCTTGCATTTACAGTAAGATATAATAAAGACACCAGATTTGTAAAAACAGACACTCTGGTGGGCCTGAATTTTTACAAAGACAGATCTGCGATTGGAACTGCTGCTACAGCGCGTACCTTTCCCTTTTCTATTATTGTCGACGCTACCAAAAATCCGGCAGCTAATGTTACAGGAAGCCTAAGCTTTGGCTTGTCGGGCAGTAATGCTTTCATTGCCAATGAGAAAGCCGACTTTATAAATGGAAAGTGGTATGTGGTGCTGATAAGCAAACGTTTCCCTTTGGGTATTGCCGGCGGACAACTACTTCCGGTGAAAAACTAGTGGCCGATGGATAGTTTTGTCACACATACATCTTCTAAAACTACATTGATGAATTTAAACAAATATTTCAGGCTTATAACCATTCTTACACTGCTACAATTAAGCAGCTATGCACAAAAAGGTAAATCAGGATTAATCAAACCGGGTAGTGTCTGGCCTGATAACATGGGGAACCATATTCAAGCTCATGGTGGCGGTATTATCAAGCTTGGAAAGGTATATTATTGGTTCGGAGAATACAGGGCTAAAGATAATGATCCTTCCTTTCGTTACGTGGGCGTTTATTCTTCTGAAAACTTATCGGACTGGAAGTTCCTGAAAAAAATACCTTTCAGCGACCCCGAGAATTTGGGAGAGAAATGGGTATTGGAACGGCCAAAGGTATATTATAATGAGAAGTCGAAGAAATTTGTAATGTATATGCATCTTGATGACGCAAAATACAGGTTTGCAAGGGTGGGCATCGCGGTAAGTGACAAACCAGATGGTGAATATACGTTCGTTAAAAGTTTCAGGCCTTTAGGACTTGAAAGCCGGGATATTGGACAATTTATTGATGACGACGGAAGCGCATACCTGATATTTGAAAGCCGTCCGACCAAAGGTTTTTATATTGCCAGACTATCTGATGATTACCTGAATGTAGAAAAGGAAACTGCCTATATCAATGCACCTTTGGAGGGTGGGGCCATTATTCAGTATAAAGGTTTGTACTATGCGATAGGTTCAGCTTTGACCGGTTGGCGGCCCAATCCGAATAAATACGCTACGGCAACTTCGCTTTCTGGTCCCTGGTCAGAATTTAAACATATTGCTCCTCCTGAAACCAACACTTATCAGTCACAATCAACTATGATGCTTAAGGTTGCAGGATCAAAGGCGACTACTGTGATCTTTATGGCTGATCAATGGAAACCGGCAAGCCAATGGGATTCCAGGTATTTATGGATGCCACTGGAAATAGGCGGCGGTGAATTAAAATTACCAGAGCCCAAACCCTGGAAGGTCAACTTCAAAACAGGGAAAGCTGAGGTAAAAAAGTAGCAGGCCGTAAAAGGAAATATAATTTTAGGAAATTTGGAAGAGAGGTCAGTCTTAAAAGGGCTGATCTCTTTTTCTTTTTAGTACTGGCTGTTAGTGATCGGGTTTGTTTGAAAATATTTGAGATTAAGAGTATTAAACCTAAGGATGGGTGTCCTTATTACGTACGCACATCGTACGGTCTACTCTTATCTAATCATTATATAAACCACAAAATGAGACACAAACCATTAAGTATTTTAATTTCCTGCATTTTCCTTTTATTAGCAGGAACATCATGTAAGAAAACTGTACAATTAAATGCAGAAGAACCAGAAGAAGTTATACATTCCGCCAAAGGAGGGAGCTCGAAAACTCTGGCAATTTACCATGTTGGTGGAATTTTACATACCGACGCTGATTTTGAACGAATGAAGGTGAAAGTGAATGCGGGTGCGCAGCCCTGGAAAGGAAGCTGGGATAAATTGCTTGCCAGTCCGCATTCATCAGCTACCTGGACCTCAAGGGCCACGGCAACAATTATCAGAGGTGGAACAGGGGATAATGTAGGGTTGCTTTACAATGACGTAGCAGCAGCATACCAGAATGCACTGATATACAGGGTTAGTGGAAATACCGCTAATGGCAACAAAGCACGTGATATTTTAAACCATTGGTCAAGTACATTAACTTCGATCGGTGGAAACGCTGACCGTTTCCTGGCCGCGGGTATTTTCGGTTATCAGCTGGCTAATGCCGGCGAGATGATGCGCAATTACAGTGGCTTTAATGTTACTAATTTCAGTAACATGCTGGTAAATATCTTTTACCCGATGAACAACCAGTTCCTTGTAAATCATAACGATGCTTGTATTACAAATTACTGGGCAAACTGGGACCTCTGCAATATGGCTTCGGTGCTCGCTATTGGAATTTTTGCTGATGATCAGGCAAAGATTGACCAGGCTGTCAATTATTTTAAAACAGGTGCTGGAAATGGGTCAATTTTAAAAGCCGTACCCTTCGTCCATGCAGGCGGGCTAGGACAGTGGCAGGAGAGCGGGCGGGATCAGGGACATGCCCAGTTAGGGGTAGGCTTGATGGGCGCCATCTGCGAAATGGCCTGGAACCAGGGAATCGATCTTTATAGTTATAGCAGTAGCAGATTTATGCAAGGTGCTGAATATGTAGCAAGGTATAACAATGGTAACAGTGTTCCCTTTACTACCTATAACTGGGGCTCGGGGCAGAATTGTGCTCCTCAATCCCACACTGTAGTATCAGAAGCCGGCAGAGGGGAAATCCGCCCGATCTATGAAATGGTTTACGGACATTATGCAGGCCGGATGGGTCTAACAGTTACAAATGTGGCAGAGAGAGCAGCGATCCATCGCCCTGAGGGCGGTCCTGGCGGACACGCCACAACTTTCGACCAACCGGGTTATGGTTCTCTGACGTTCTATCGCGATGCTTCCTCGAGACCTATAGCTAACGGAACTTACAGCCTGCAGAACAGGGCTACGGGAAAGATGCTTGATAATGCCGGTTCAACGGTAGATGGTGCTAACGTTAAGCAATATCCTGACGGGACTAGTAATAACCAGAAATGGACAGTTAGCTACAGCAATGGCTATTATAAATTAAGTTGTGTTACCGGAGGTAAATGTCTGGATAGTTACAATAATACAGCGAACGGCTCCACGGTTCATCAATGGGCGAATGGCAGCAGTCCAAATCAGCAATGGCAGATTATAGATCTGGGCAATGGCTATTTCAAAATTTTTAACAGGGCTAATGGCAAATGCCTGGATACCGGGGGAGGTACTGCTGATGGTACAAATATGCAATTCTGGAATTCGGGTACGAGCAATAATCAGCAATGGGCTTTTGTAGCTCCTTAAGATCAATTATTATTAACCACAAATAAACGATGGGATAAGAGTAACGCTGAAGGGAGAAAGCCTCACTTCAGCGTTTCTTATGTTGTTCCTTCTCTTACTGAAAAATCGAGAATTGTAAGGGGAGTATTGGTACTGCCACCAATTTATGATTCAACGTTAGCCAGAAAAAGCACGAAGTTGAAGATGTGTGAGTATGAAAGGAATAAGTGTTTGTCTTATTTTCAATAGTAAGATATAAGCTTTCTTCACGAGGAAGAACCGTATTAAATCAGGTAACAGAATAGTATGAGGAATCTAACCTTTTAAAACCAACATATTTCTAAAATTTATTGACATCAGACATTATGACAAAGTATGATTTACATGAGCACAGGAAAAGCGGCATTCTTGCTCTTCTTTTTTGTGTTTTATTTTACTGTCATAGTTACGCACAGAACAGACAGGTAACTGGAAAAGTAACTGAGGCAGGAACGAAATATCCCGTAATTGGAGCAGCTGTTAAAGTAAAAGGCACCAACAAGGGGGCTGCCACTAATCCTAACGGTGAATTTAAAATTGATGCGGAAGAGGGAAGTGTGCTGGAGATAAGTAGCGTAGGCTATCGGACGGTTAGTATTGTCGCCGATTTCAGCAGGCCGATACAGGTTATCCTTGAACAAGACAACCGGAATTTGCAGGAGGTGGTGGTTGTGGGCTATGGAAGCAGAAAGAAGGAGACTTTAAGTGGCTCTGTGGCGCAGATAGGATCCGAAGTTTTTAAAGATCGTGGGTCAATGGCCAATCCCCTTGCAGCCCTACAGGGAGAGGTGCCCGGAGTTGTAGTAACACGTTCTTCTGGCGCACCCGGCAGGGAAGACTGGGATTTACAGATCCGCGGTGCCTCATCGGTTAATGGAGCGCCTCCCTTGATTATTGTAAATGGTGTACCTTTAGTAAGCCCTTCAGGCTTGAATTCTATCAACCCCAATGATATCGAATCAATGTCATTTTTGAAAGATGCTTCTGCCGCGATCTACGGATCCCGGGCTGCGGGAGGGGTAGTGCTTATCACTACTAAACGGGCCAAAGCCGGGAAACCTTCTATTCAATACGATGCTTCACTTTCCCAGAAAAGGATAGGCCTGCAGCCTTCTCTATTGTCTACACAACAGTGGGGGCCACTTTTATTGGAAGCGCAGGTCAATAATTCTACAGTAAATCTTGATAAGACCTGGTTGTGGTACCGTTTGGCTGAAAAGTACCTCGATCCCCCGGCAAGTGGTTATATTGATCTTACAAAAGAGCCTAACACTATCGGTTTTGGGGATGTAAAAGACTTCACATTTTTCTTTACCGATTGGCAGGACGTGTTATTCGATAATGCTTCTACCTCGCAACATAATTTAAGCTTATCTGCCAGAGGGGAAAAAATGGGGTACCGTTTGTCTTTAGGCTATTTAAATGATAATAGCTTGCTTCAATTTGGTGAAAATTCCAACAAACGTTACACGGCACGTTTAAACTATGATTACGCCTTTTCTGATAACTTCAAGGTTGAAACGAACATATCACTGGAAAAGAACGACATCGTTCAGCCTACTCGTGTGGGTAATGCCCTCAGTAATTTCTCCCAGCCGGGATTTCCGACATCTACGATCAACGGAAAGCCTTATGGTTGGGGAACGCAGTATACGCCCAACTGGCTAATAGAATTAGGGGGCGAAAATAAAGAGTATAATAACAGGATTTATACGAGCGTATTATCGACTTACAAGTTCAGCAAACATTTGGACCTTGTTGGGCAGGCCAGTTACAATTGGAACGGGACCGATATAAAAGAACAATCAAAAACACTGACGGAGTGGTATAATTACGCCGAAACAGCTATTTCTTCTGCGGCAAACCCTTCCCAGCAAAATAGTTATTATGACCGCAGGTTCGTCAAAGATTCTTATTACAATTTGAATGCGTATTTCAATTACACCAATACCTTTAATGCAGTACATGATTTCGGGCTAACTCTTGGTACAAACTATGAAAGGGACGAATTTAATGCCTACAATACCAGGTCATCCTACCAGGCTTATGATGATGTACCGTCCTTAGGATTGGGTATCGGAGACAATACTACTAAAGTTAACGGTGAATCACAGAATCATTGGGCAATTGGCTCTTATTTTGGCCGTTTCAACTACGCTTATAAAAATAAGTACCTTTTCGAAGCCAACTCCCGGTATGATGGAACTTCCAGATTTATTGCAAGTAAAAGATGGTCTCCATTTTACGGCTTGTCTGCTGCCTGGAGAATTACCCAGGAGCCTTTCATGAAAAATTTTAGGTTTATTAGCGATCTGAAGCTCAGATTGTCTAACGGAACTATCGGTAATCAAAGTGGAATTGGTTACTATGACTATATTCAGCTCCTTACCGTTGCAGCAACCGGAGGCCCAACCAGTGCTAATTTTCCTATTCTTGGCAATAGTCCGGCCGTTTATGTTGGGCCTAACCGTGAATTGGTAAGTATCGACAGGGCATGGGAAAAAGTTGAAACTACTAACTTAGGACTAGACTTTGGTGTGTTAAACAGCCGCCTATCAGGAAGCTTTGATTATTTTATCAAGAATAATCGCAATATGCTAACGAACAGCAGTGTTTCTGCACTGCTCGGTGCGAATGCTCCTAAAACCAATATCGGGCATTTACGCGTATGGGGTTGGGACCTTTCTTTAAACTGGAAGGACAAGATTGGTAAGTTCAAGTATTCGATAGGAGGAACCTTGTCTGATAATGATAATAAACTTGTTTCCATCGGTGGCCAGCTATTAACCAAAGCAGGATTTACAACGGGCTCTGCGGCAGATCCTCATGTTGAAGGCTATCCGATAGGGTCCTATTTCGGACTGGAATATGCCGGCCGTATTAAAGATGAAGCTACGCGTACCGAATATAATACACGTTTGCAGAAGGCAAACAGCAATATTGCCGTGCCGATACCCACAACAGGGGGAGGTGCGCGTATAGGGGATAACATGTTCGTGGATCAGAATGGTGACGGGGTTTTAACTGTCCCGGATGATATCATCTACCTGGGAAGGAATGATCCAAGATATACTTATGCAATAAATTTAAGTGCAAGTTATGGACGGTTTGATTTCCTTGCAATCTTCCAGGGAGTGGGCAAAAGGACAATTTTCAGGGATGGAAACTGGAGAGTTCCTTTTGGAAACATTGGTCAGGGCGTAACAAACCAATGGGTGGGAAAAACATTTACCCCTGAAAATCCTGATGCTTACTATCCATTACTGTCAGTTGGGACGCCTAACAATCCGAATTATAACGGGTATAACTACCAGATCTCTTCCTGGTCTGTGGAGAACGGAGCTTACTTGCGCCTGAAAAATATCTCCCTGGGATATACCTTCCCGAAGGCTTTAACCCAGCGAGCCAAGATTGAAAATTTGAGGCTTTATGTTTCTGGAAGCGATATCTGGGAATGGAGTAAGATAAAAGATGGATGGGATCCTGAACAAACCAGAACTATCTCAGGTGGTATTCAACGTTATCCATTTTACCGGCTGGTAAACGTAGGTGTTAATCTTACATTGTAGTGTTTGAGGCAATTGCAAATCTTTTACTGAATCAAATCAGATGAAAAAATCACTTTTAAATCATATAATAATACTTACTGGAGCATTCATTGCAATAAGTCAGTATGCATGTAACAAAAGTCTGGAGCTTGAACCGCTGGACCGTATCTCTGACGCTACTTTTTGGAAATCGCCAAACGATTTCAAGCTGGGGGCCAACAAGTTCTATACTTATTTAAGGACTTTTGGAACGGAAGGACATCACGGCCCTAATGACCTGGGGACCAGTCTGGATAACGTGAGCAGAGGTATAAATACAAAAGGGGTTATAGATGCAAATTTCGACAGCGCATATTCCTATACCCGGTCAATCAATTACCTGTTGGCCAAGGCTGAGGCCTATCCCAACCGTGAAGAAATAAAACTTTATGTAGCTGAAGCAAAGTTTTTCAGGGCTTATGTTTATTTCGAATATCTGTTAACTGCTTATGGGCCGTCCGTAATTGTTGAGAAACCCTTGAATCTCGGTTCGCCAGAGCTCAATGCAAGTCGTAATTCAAGAAGCGAAGTAGTAGATTTCATTATTAAAGATTTGGAGGAGGCCATTCCAGATCTGCCTGTCGAATCAAAAGTTACTGAAAAAGGCCGTATTACCAAAGGAGCTGCACAAGGCTTCCTAAGCAGGGTAGCCCTATATGAAGCAACCTGGCAGAAGTATACTGAAGGGAATCTGAAGGAGGGTAAGCCTGAGGGAGCTGCAAGGGTATCCTTATTACTTGATAAGGCAATTGCCAGTAGTACTGAGGTTATTGCCAGTAACGAGTACGAGTTATTTGCACCACCTGCCTTGGGCGATTCGGCCCAGAAGTATTTGTTTATACTGGAGAATCAAAAATCAAACCCCGCCAGTATTGGAAAATCAGCTAATAAGGAGTATATACTTGCAAATCGGTATGATCAGACCTTAAGACAGATAAGGCGGAATGTAAGTTTCGCCAACTTTGGATCGGATGCAAGTAAGAAATTTGCCGACCTGTTCCTTGCTCAGGATGGTTTGCCCATAGAAAAATCGGCAGTTTTTAAGGGCTATGGTACTTTGAAAAGCGAATATGAAAACCGTGATAACAGAATGAAGTATCAGTTTCATATGGACGGAGGCTATTACTGGAGTGGTAATGCGAATTGGCAGATAAATTGGAATTGGAGCCCTCAGGATAAACAGAATGCGCGGGAATCCCCTTTTGATCCTTTTAACAACAGTACTTCAGGTTATAATACCTACAGGTTTGTAGCGGAAAGGCAGGTTCCGGATAATCAGGAGGGGTTCGATTATCCGGTTATTCGTTATGCTGAAGTTCTTCTAAATTACGCTGAAGCAGTTTTTGAAAAGAACGGTGCTATTGCTGATGCCGACTTGAACAGATCATTGAACCTGGTGCGCAATCGGGTTAACAAAACTATGCCGGCACTGAGCAATGCATTTGCTGTGGCGAACGGCCTAGATATGTTGACAGAGATCAGAAGGGAGCGAACTGTGGAGCTGAATGCAGAAGGATTCAGACTCGACGATCTTAAAAGATGGTTTAGAGCTCATATCGAATTGAAGGAGCCTGTATTGGGGGTAAAGTTTAAAGGAACTGAATTTGAAACAACATATACTGGTGCTGCAGGAAAAAGGAAAAAGCTGACACCCGTTGTAGATGCGAACGGATTCATAATAGTGGATCCCATTGCAAACAGGAAATTTGATAAAGACAAGAATTACCTGAACCCGATCCCAACAGGGCAGATCCAACTAAACCCAAACCTCGGACAGAACCCGGGTTGGCAGTAGATCAGGTGGATTCGAATACATATATCTGATACTTTAGGGAGGAGAGTCAATATTTAATGCGGTTTCGTAATGTTACTTTGTAATACCCACTTCTTAATCTAATTGAGGCTTACCCTCCCGTTTTTTTCGGCGGGAGGGTAAGGCCATAAAAGGGTTATTTTTATAATGGAAGCCTGATTTGGAAGACAAATTTAGGCTAGACTGATACAGAAAATGAACTTTAGGAGCATAATGAATATCAATGCGCTTTTGGAAGTGAACATGTCGAGTGATTATTAAGCGTATAAGGATATGAGTAACATGTGCCGGGCGGAGGGTAGAGCCAATTGTGCAACATAAATGATTGCAATGTCCAAGTTATAATCCAGTGTTGTTGTTATGTTTGTAACCGGACCAAACTGTGATTATACTAATGCTTGCTGCTAAGAAACTTCTTTTTTCGTTAGTTTTTGTTTTTCTACAACTCGGCAATGCTGAATTTGTAAAAGCACAAACGGGTGATATTCAAAGCGTAATTTACAAAGCTATTGAAAAAGCCAGACCTGCGAGTGTAAGGATTTGGGGCTTTGATACGGTTTCAAAACAACAGAATAGCGCTCAATTTAGTGGAGTAGTAGTTTCGCCAGAGGGCCATGTTCTTACCGTTGCACATACGGTTAAACCTGGGAATACCTATAAAATTTTATTTCCGGATGGGCTGGAAGTGTTAGGAGTGGCACACGGACGAATAGGTATGACTAATGATGCCAACCGGCCCGATATGGGAATGATTAAAATTCAACAGAAAGGAACATATCCCTTTGCAGAAATGGCTTGGTCCGGATCTCTTAAACCTGATGAGCCTTGCTTAAGTATTGCTTATCCGGAGAAGCTGAATCAGCTTTTTCCAACAATAAGATTTGGCGTGATTGCAGATACTCAACTTCATTATGGATTTCTTCGTTCTACTTGCAAAATGGAACCTGGTGACTCCGGCGGCCCGCTTTTCGATTATTTGGGCCGGGTGATTGCATTACATAGCCGAATTGATACTCTGGAGAAGGATAACTACGAGGTGCCGGTGGATCTCTATAGAAAGTACTGGACCGCCCTGAATGAAATTAAAGATTACGAAACTTTACCCTCAACCTTAGATAGCATTGGAACGGATTCTTTGAAAGATGAGATTCTTACCATGGCAGAGCTCGGGCCTTTACCAGCTTTTAAGCATTCCGCCAGTGTGGTTAGTATCCGTACTGTTGCCCATGGAAAAGAGACAGCTATTCTGGGAACAGTTATTCAATTTAAAGGATCCTTGTACGTCCTAAGCAAAAGTTCTGAAGTGGGTGACAAGGGATATATCCTTGCCGCTGGTAGAAAAAACAACTTTAGTATCGTAGCGAGGGACAAGGATAAAGACCTCGTACTGTTAAAGGTTAAGGGGAGCTTGCATCGTTCTATTTCAGCCCTGCTGCCAGGTGCACTAAGACAGGTGGAGCTTAAGTCCGGAGCACCATTATCTGCTCAGGTAGGAGGACATAAGGTAATGACCGGTGCTTTAAGCAGTGGAGCATTCGATCTGCCCTTAATGTTTAGTAGGGGATTTTTTGGAGCAAACGCTGTTTTTAGAAACAGTAAAGTTGAATTGTCAAGTATTTACCCGGGCAGTCCGGCTGAAACAGGAGGCCTGCAATTAGGAGATAAAATTCTGGAAATAGGGGGTGTTCCCATGACTGCCCCTATCGATTATGGGAGAACACTAGGGGGATATATTCCAGGAGAAGATGTAAAAATTAATTTGGAGAGAAATGGTGCGAACCTTGTTAAAGTAATAACAATGAAAAAAGTGCCTGAAACGTCGCACCCGGCAGGCAAATTCGCCGGAGGTAGTAGTACACGTTGTGATGGCTTCAAAAATGTGTTTGTTCATGATATTGCAGTGCGGGCGGATGAATGTGGGAGTCCAGTCTTTACGAGTGAGGGTAAGTTTATGGGCATCAATATTGCAAGGTTCTCCCGTACCGCAACTGTGGTGATCAAAACATCAGATATTCAATCCTTTTTGGAAACTTCTGTAAAAGAATAAGGGTTTCCGTGTGCAAAATTCTAGTATTTCCCAGGTTGTTTCAACCATGCCCTTTGGTGCAGAACGAAGTATTAAATTTGCCTGGTCAATTAAATAGCTCTAAAATTATCAAGACTGCGTTATTACTTAAAGCCTCCACCTCCACCGTTTCGCAATCCCAAAGAGAAAGTCCGTCCCCAACCTCTAATAATCTTCCTTCAAACTCAAATGCGCCTGCAAGAACATGTGTAAATAGCAAAGAGCTTGAAGACTGCAGGTCATAGTCTACTTCCTGCCTACCTGCAAAACTTCCAATACTTAATTTAAAAGGTGCTGACGCGTCTTCATTTAATTGAACCAATGGAGAGGCAACAGGAGTACTAAAATTAAATCTCCTGGCAGAGGGCGGGAAATGAGTAGGCTCCTGTGCTCTAATTCTAACGTGCAGATAATGGATTAAATGCTTATTTTTATTTCTGATGGAATAGGTTTGCCCTTTTTCGAGACACATCATGATGATCTCTTCAGGACCTATATTTACTTCTGTCGTTTCCTGTACAAGGCCCAGATCCCCGGTAACCGGTAAGAGAAGAACCCAACAGGACTCATTTAATTCCACCTCAAGGTTAGCGTCGCTATTCAGCATCTCCTCGCTAAAAAACGCTAATTCAGATGAGGAATTTACCTCATCTTTTTCTCCAGTACAATCGAAAGTATGGATAAATATGCCGCTATTGGTCTCTACAGTTCTTCTGTTACCTGCAATTAAGATTCTCCCAGGTGCTGTTTTCATACTTTCAAGGTGTCAATAGATAAAAAAGGGATTAACTTTAAAAGATGTGTTTGAAAGCTCTCGTCCTGTTGAATTTCTTCTGATATTAAAAGCTGATCTGCTACAGTATCGTGCCATACCAGCTTGTTAGAAAAGAAATTAATGGCCACCTGATGTTTCGAGATATCCTTCATACTTGAATTAATGATCTCGAAACGGTAATTATGAAATTTTAGAAAACGCCTGCCTTGATTATCCAGAACATCAGGAATAAGGCTGTTTAGCTGGGTAATATAACCGGTAACAGAAGCGCTAACTAAAAAGTGTAATCTCTCAGCACCTGGTACGTTCTGGATTAACTCACCAAAGTGCTGATATTTTTTCTCTTGATCAAAATATTGCGATTGCATTCTGAATTCGGCGTAGGAGTCTTCAAAAACCATTTTTTCCCAAAGGGTCTCAGAAGAGCTATCTATAACTTTTCGGTAACAGAGAGTAATTACTTTCATTGATTTTTGGTCCCCATAGTTTTATTACGCGCTTACGCTTAGTCTGATTGATAGTTCGAATCCCTCTGCTTTACTGCCCGTTACACTAGCAATTTGCAAACCCGTAGAATCATCACTAAACACATTGTCCGACTTATTATAGGTGTATCCGCTCATTCCTTTTGAATAACCATTCACCAATGCAACGGCACTTCCAGAACCTTCAGGGAAGGCTATTTGAGTAACTTTTAGTGAAGTGCCGTCAGCTTTATAAATATGCACATGAATATGGGTGGCCCTGCCTTGATACCAGCCAGGGAAAATGCTTTTGAATGTCACCAGCCCATTCGTATCAGTTACCTGACGTCCACGAAGAAAATGTACAGATTGATAATTAGTTGACTGCATTTGAGTTCCACCGTATTCTGAGTAATTTCCTTCTGCATCACAATGCCATATATCTACCAGTGCACCAGCCAGTCCCAAACAACTGTTGTTTACATTCGCAATGGTAATTTTTGCGGTCATTGCGTAACCGGTCTTGCCATCGGTGATGTCGCTGCGTAGGTAAGAAGAAGGACTTTTGGTAGGAAATGGACCTTCGGTTTCGGTAGGGGCAACCGTACATGAAGAAGTGCTGGTTCCACTACCTGTATTAGTGGCCGAGGCGGTATCCTCCGCTAATTCGGCTGCTGCATCTTTTTTACAAGCTTCGAACACAACTGGAGCTGAAACGGCCCCAACTAGCAATGATTTAATAAACCCTAATCTTTCCATTCTTTGATCTGTTTGTTGATACAAAAGTCTGTATCGCTTAGGAAATTTAGATCTATTTATCGACGAAGGTTAAAAGAACGCCGGAGAAGGAATGCGATTATTAAAGGCAGCCTTCGTCTAAGATTTTCAAGCTAAGCACTTTCGTCAGATCTTTTACAGAATCTACATAGCTTTTACCTATCGGCAGCTCTATGCCTGAATTTAAAACAAGCCTCTTGCTGAAAATAAATTTAATATGAGCAATGGGGACCATATAGCTACGGTGAATCCTTATAAATCTACCCATGGGTAATTTTTCTGATAAGGCTTTCATTGTTAAAAGTGTAAAGATGGTTTTTGATCCCTGCAGGTGTATTTTAATATAGTCTTCCATGCTCTCCAGGTAATCGACCTCTGAAAGATCTATTTTAACCAGTTTATATTCCGAAGAAACATAAATAAAGTCATTAGCTGTTTTCCCCACTGCATAATTAGCATCCTTTTTTGTCTCAACTGCTCTTTCTATGGCTTTTGCGAATCTGTCAAATTCAAATGGCTTCACGAGATAATCAAGCGCATTTAATTCAAAACCCTCCACCGCATAGTCCCTATAGGCGGTTGTAAAAACAATCAAGGGTTTATCATTAAGCGAAAAGGCAAAATCGATTCCACTGATGTCTGGCATATTGATATCTAGAAATATCAGGTCGACCTTTTGACTTTTAAGGAACTCTTTTGCCGATAATGCGTCCTCAAAGGTTTTTACCAGGTTGATTGCAGGAAATTTGGAACAAAAGTCTTCTATCAAATCCAGAGCCAGTGGTTCATCATCTATCGCTATACATTTTATTGCTGCCATTATACGCTCAATACTAAATTTACTTTATACAAATTATCTTCGGTGTTAATTTCCAGACTATGCCTGTTGAGATAGAGATGTGTTAATCGTTTTCGCGTATTTGATACACCAACTCTTGTACTGCTTTGTTCTATATTTTTAAGATTATCCGAAATCTTATTCTCGCTATAGAACAAAATTGATTCCTCATTAATCGTCACCCTGATAGTTATGGGATAGGGGTCTGATTTACTTATGCCGTATTTAAAAGCATTTTCTACAAAAGTCATCAATATCAGAGGGGGAATAGATTTACCATGGGGCTGCCCGATCACGGCAAAGCTGGTTTCGATCTTTGGACCCAGACGCAGCCGTTGTAAATCAATATAATTGGAGACCGATTTCAGTTCCTGTTCCAGGGATATAAAATCTTTAGAAACATCTTCCGTTAGATATCGCATGATATTAGAAAGCTTTACTACCGTTTCTGCAGTTTTATCACTTCTCATAACCGCCAGAGAATAGATGTTATTTAAGGTGTTGAACAAGAAGTGTGGGTTAATCTGAGCCTTTAAAAACGAAAGTTCAGCCGTTACTTTATCTGCCTCTGCATTTGCTTTTTCAGTTTCCGCTTTAAGAATTCTATTTTCAATTTCCCGCCAACGATCTGAAAGACTTAAGGTAATAGCGCCTGCTATAACGGTGAGAAATAGATAAATGCTGATAATATCAAAGTGTTGGATGGGTCTAATCTTAGGAGGATGTTTTTGAAATAGAGAAGGCTCGTTAGTTGTTGTTGTGGGAGGCGGAGGCCGCCTTAAAACTTCTGGTCCTGGGCCTGCCCGCAAACCCGAATGTACTAATCTATCATAGGGGCGCAAAACGATCACGAAAATTAGCATTACAAAAACAACCGAAAAGAATAGTCCTTTCTTTTTGCCGAAATATAAAACCGGTATCAAATAACGCTTTATAATTAAAAAAAGCAGGATGTAGGTAAGGCAGAATAGAAGGTAGGGGATTGACAGGGCTATTAATACTAGTTCCTTTAAAGTCATTTCGGAACTTTGGAAAGCGAGAGGAAGGGCCAAAAACAGAGTCCAGCCAGCAGCCTGAAAAAGCCTATCTCTGTAAGAGGAGTTCTTTGCCAAATCAATATTCATCATCGTTACGTGATACCTTTTATTAAACCAGTTTCTTTATATAATAATGTTTTCATCATAAAACCATCTTTGTCGCATGTTAAATCTCCGTAATTAATTTAAGACCTTTTAGACTTTATCGTTAAACAGTAGATTCATATCGTTAAAAGGACTTTCCGGTTTAAGAATAAAACCATGAACGACTAAAAAAACATGGTTCTAAAGAAGGTTATTTCCATTCGTCGGTTTTCATAGCACATTCACTCGTTGTTCAGGTCAATTGATTAAGAAGAGAGTGAGTTCTTTTTTTGAAGAACTAGATTCCTAAAGAATTGTTACCTACGTAAATATACTTGCTTTGAATAGATTTGATTTTGAGGACTTTTTTAATGCTGCTCCTCCAACGGTTATACTAAGGGCAAATGTACCTGACTTTACTGTAATCGATATCAATAGGGCGTTCTTGGAGGTATCCGGTGCCAAACCTTCGGATATCCTGGGAAAGGGGATTTTCGAAGTCTTTCCTGAGAATCCAAAGGATTCTAATTCTAAAAAAAATCTGGAAGCGCTTAGGAATAGGTTAATCGAGACTGTATTAAATAAAAACAAAACAGAACTGCCTTTGCAGAAGTATGATATTCCTATTCGCGGGACTAAAGAATTTGATATTAGATACTGGCAAGCTAGTAATTCCCCAATTCTAGGTGAGGACGGAGAAGTAGAGTTCATCGTTCACGTAACTACAGATATTACCAAAGCCATTGTACTGGCAAAAAAAGAACGGATCTCTTTTGAGGTGGCAGAGGGAAAAAGACGTGAACTGCATACGCTGTTTATGGAAGCTCCTGGCGCTATCTGTATTTTAAGCGGTCCTACATTTGTATTCGAGTTGGTAAATCCCACTTTCCAGGGAATTCTTCCTGGACGTGACCTTTTGGGAAAGCCTGTGTTAGAAGCTTTGCCTGAAATGGGGCAACATCCTCTCATAGAAGTATTAAAAACAGTCTATGAGAAACAAGAAACCTTTGAAGGAAAAGAAGTCTTAACCCGCATATCCCGCCATGCTGATGAACCTGTAGGAAATATTTACTGGAATTTTATTTACAAGCCCAGGTTCGATTATAAGGGTAACGTTGATGGCATAATGGTATTTGCCCATGATGTAACAGAACAGGTTGTTTCAAGAAAAAAACTTCAGGAGATTGAATGACCGGCATCGCTACATCTGTTTGCTAGCAATTTCTATATAGAAAATCATTATCCAATAATGTGAACGTTTAGCTGATGATGGAAGGAAGAAATGAGATATTAGAGGTGGACAGGGAAATTGGTTATTAAAACACAACTATCTCTAATACTCAGAATTTGTGCGTTTATCATGAATGTTGAGATCTATTTAAGAAAAATGGTGATGGAGGGAGTTGAGCAGCCTTACTCCCATGTGGTCGGTTAATTTATGGGCACTTTTCGTTAAGATCCGGCTAAAACTCAAAAATTACGTCTGCTACCTTTAATCGCAAGTCATTTGCCCTTTGCTCATCTGGCGTACTAGTAATAATATTTGTATATGAGGCTCCTTCCGATCTTTTTTCTTGTATTGATCCTTTCTTATAAAACATTTTCTCAGGTTCCTATGTGGCTGGATGAAACCAGGAACGAGGAAAATCGCTTGCCAATGCATTCTTCATTTTTTGCCTTTAAGTCCGAGAATGAAGCTCAGCTAAATGACTGGAAGCAAAGTGAGAACTACTATAGTTTGAATGGCGACTGGAAGTTTAAATGGTTCGGATCCCCTGATTCCCTTCCTGCTAATTTTCAATCAGCAGAGTTTAATGACAGAACTTGGGAAAACCTGCAGGTGCCGGGAAACTGGGAATTAAAGGGCTACGGTTTTCGATCCTACAACACCTCAGGTTTTGAATTTACCTATCTGCTGAAAGGCGAACCTCAACCTCCTATGGTTCCAACCCATTATGATCCAACCGGAATTTACAGACGAGAAATACAGATCGATACTAAATGGAAAGATTGGAAGAGTAAAGAATTGATCTTGCACATCGGTGCGGCCAAATCAAATCTTACCGTTTATGTTAACGGACGATATGTAGGGTATGGCGAGGATAGCAAACTTCCTTCAGAATTTAATATCAAACCTTTCCTGCGGGAGGGAAAGAACACTTTGGTTCTTAAGATAATGCGCTGGTGTGATGGAAATTATCTGGAAGACCAGGATATGTGGAGGTTAAGTGGAATTACACGCGATTGTTATATCGTTGCCCGGAATCCAACTCATATCTACGATCTTGAGATTATCCCTGGTCTTGACAATGCTTACATGAACGGCTCGTTGAACCTTAAGTTGAAACTTAACAGAAATCCTGAAAAGGTATATAAAGCATTATTTCAATTAAAGGAGAATGGCCACCTCATTGCAACTAAAAGCATTTTTTTCAATAACGTGTCTCAACAGTCGCTTTCATTAGATGTTCCTGCTCCGAGATTATGGACTGCAGAAACTCCTAATCTGTATGACGCGGTGATCCAGCTTATCGACCACAAGGGGAAGCTGATAGAGGTGATTCCCCAGCAGATTGGATTCAGAAAAGTTGAAATTAAGGATGGTAAATTTCTCGTGAACGGAAAGCCGATACTTATTAAAGGGGTTAACAGGCATGAAACTGATCCTAAAACCGGTCATGTTATCTCTAAGGAAGCTATGATAAGGGATATTAAACTTATGAAGCTTTTTAATATTAATGCTGTCCGGACCAGTCATTATCCTAACTCTGAGCTTTGGTATGAGCTGTGTGACCGCTATGGCTTATACGTGGTAGGTGAGGCTAATATTGAATCTCATGGGTTGGGCTACGACATTACAAAAACGCTGGCGAATAGGCCTACCTGGGTAGATGCGCATTTGATGCGGGTACAACGAATGGTGGAGCGGGATAAAAATCATCCGAGTATTGTGATCTGGAGTATGGGAAATGAGGCTGGTAACGGTTATAATTTCTATTCCTGTTACCTCTGGATGAAAAAGCGGGATCCTAGCCGGCCTATACAATACGAAAGGGCAGTGGCTGACTATAAGTCTTTGAGCTGGGACTGGAATTCTGATATCGTTTGCCCGATGTACCCTTCGCCGGCCGCCATGAACAATTATGCAAAAAATAATCCTCATCCCTCGCGCCCCTTTATTATGTGCGAATATGCCCATGCAATGGGTAATTCTCTAGGCAATTTTAAGGACTACTGGGATGCTATCCGAAATAACAAGCATGCTTTTCAGGGGGGATTCATATGGGATTTCGTCGATCAGTGTTTTCAGGAGGTGAATTCCAAAGGAGATACTGTTTATACTTACGGAGGAGATTATGAACCGAAGGAAGCTATTACCGACTGGAACTATGCATCGAAGGGGATATTTTATGCTAACCGCAGCCCCTATCCCCATGCATGGGAGATGAAAAAGGTTTATCAGGATATTCATACGAGCCTTGTTGGCAGCCAGAAAATAAGAATTTTCAATGAAAAGTCCTTTACGGATCTGTCGAATATCAAGCTTTCATGGGAACTTGTTTTTAACGGGCAGAGGATGCAATCAGGAGAGCTAAGCTCTTTGTCTGTACCGTCTCTGGACTCTGCAACTATTCTGATTCCCTATAAAATTATCGATAACGGTGAAAACTATTTGAACCTCACTTATTCTTTAAAATCAGATGAGCCACTTTTACCTAAAGATCACATTGTGGCTACTGAACAACTTAAGGTGGGAGGCGATTATAAGTTTGAACTGGCTATTCAGAAAAGCGGAGATTTGAGAAAGGTGGAGACTTCAGAGAATGTAGACTTCACTTCTTCATCGCTTCTTCTTCAATTCGAGAAAAGCAGCGGTTGGATTCGTGCTTACCGTGTTGGTGGAAAACCTATTGCGGATGAAGGTTTTAGAGTTCGTCCAAATTTCTGGCGGCCTCCAAATGATAATGATTATGGTGCCCAGCTACCGCAGAAGCTGGAGGTTTGGAAAAATGCTGGACTTAAACCTGAATTGAAAAAATTTGAAACAATTCTTAAGGACGGGATTGCTTACATATCGGCTACATATAAATTGTTAGGGATAGGGGCTTTCCTTAATTTGAAGTATCAGGCCAATGCTAATGGCGAAATTCTTATTGAAGAGCAATTGCAAATAAGGGATACTACAAAGAAAGCTGAAATTCTTCCCAGGTTTGGGATGCAAGTAATCCTTGCGCCTGGTTTCGAGGATGTTGAATACTATGGGCGTGGTCCTCATGAAAACTACCAGGACAGAAATTTTAGTGCGCATTTTGGGAAGTATAGCCAGACCGTAAATCAACAGTACTTTCCTTATGTAATGCCCCAGGAAACTGGAAATCATACTGACATCAGATGGTTTAGAGTTAAAACGTTAAATAGTGGTTTGGAAATAAGCTCTGATGTTCCCTTGAGTGTGAGTGCCCTGCATTATTTCGATAGTGATCTTGATGACGGGATAAAACGTCAGCAAAGGCATGCAGCTGAACTTTGTCCCCGCAAACAGACACAGGTTAATATTGACTACAAACAAATGGGAGTAGGGGGGATAGATAGTTGGAGATCAAGGCCCTTAGAACAGTATCAATTGCCACTTAAGGAATATTCTTTCCGCTTTAAAATCAAGCCCATATAAAATATTAATGAATTTACCACCCTATAACAGTTAATACCCCCCTTGGGGATCTGAAAATTTTATTCGAAATTGCGGGCTTTAACCAATTTGCGTTAGTAGTCTCCAAGAAATGCTTTAACTTTCCAGATTTTCCTATTGCTGTTTCGGTACATATTCATATGTCTGATAGTGCTTGTTTCGCCCTTGATATTTAATTGGAAGGAAAGTTCAGGATGTCATAAAAGACGGGAAATTAAAGTATAATAAGAGGTGCAGTTTTTGGCAGCAAATGGTTTTATACGATAATGATAATTCAAACCATTAAGGTGAATAGTTCAAGGGGAGTACTTACGTTAATTTTTACATTGTTAATAACTGTTATTGGTCTTAAAGCCTTTACAGCAGAGACTCCTCAACTTACATATTTGGGAATAGAGGATGGACTTTCCCATAACTCTGTGCAGAGCATAGCCCAGGACAGTAAAGGCTTTTTATGGTTCGGTACCTATGACGGATTAAATCGATTTGATGGGTATGATTTCAAAGTTTACCGGAATAAGCTGAAGGATTCGAGCTCATTACCCCATAATTATATATACTGTTTACATACCGACTATCAAAGAAACCTTTGGGTCGGCACTGGGCAGGGCGCCTGTTTATATAACGAACGTTCGGATAGTTTTTCTCCTTTTTATTACTACGACCTAAGTGTGGACGGGCGTCGGAAATTATCAGTAAGCATTAGCGAAATTACAAGTGATAGACAGGGAAATGTATTTATTGGAACCAATGGAAGGGGATTAATTGTTAGATATAAAGGGAGCAAGGACGGCTCTCATATTCCTCTTTTCGATAGACATGGAAAAGAGTTACTAAGCTACAATGTCCGGGCGATCTGTGTGGACAAAAAGGGGCGGGTATGGGTATTCGTGAGCGGCATGGGTCTATATCTTTTCGATAAAAGCAAGAAGGTTTTTCGACAAATCCCGGGTTCCCCTGAAATTGTTTACGAAATTGTTGCCGATTCAAATGAAGGTCTTTGGATTGGGTCAATAAGCGGGCTTTATAAATATCAAATTTCTTCAGGAACCTGGTCTAGTCCCTATAATGAGGAAAACAAAAAGCTAACTGCAAATATCGTTTCCAGTCTTTCTCTTGACAAGCAGGGAAGTTTATGGATTGGTACTAAGGGGGGAGGTGTAAATGTTTTGAACCTCACTTCAGGCAAACTTATCTATATCCGCCCAGGGAAAATAAAAAATTCCTTGTCCAGTGAATATATAGCGGCAATTTTTCAAGATCGTGAAGGTCGTAATTGGATTGGAACAGTGAATGGGGGGCTCAATATTGTAAATCCCGGAAAAGCAAGGTTTCGTACGATATCTCATGATCCCCTTAACAAAAATAGTCTTGTTCATAATTTTGCTTCTTCTTTTTGCCTTGACCAAAATGCGAATCTTTGGATTGGTACTGACGGTGGAGGAATTAGCGTTTGGAATCGTCGAAATAACAGGTTTTCAACCTTCTCTCATGAAGCAGGAAAAAGTGGTTCGCTAAGAAGTAATTGGGTCAGCTCAATACTTAAAGATCACGAGGGAAAGATCTGGGTGGCAACTTTCGAGGGTGGAATTAATAGATTAGATGAGGCAACAGGGAAGTTTAAATTTTACTCTTGCTACAATGACATAGGGCACTTTGAAAACAAGAATGTGTGGCTCCTTTATGAAGATAGGAGCAACGTTTTGTGGGCCTCTACTTTCTCTGCTGGAAAATTGTATCGATTTAATCGGGTGACCGATCGGTTTGAAGTATTTGATCAGGAGATATATGACCTTAATACGTTGACAGAGGATAGAAAGGGCAGTCTTTGGGGCGGAGATTATCACGAACTTATTAAACTCGACAAGTTCGCTAAAAAGCATACTTACTTCGAGATTGGGAAACCGGTGCGAGCCATTCTTGAGGATACTAAAGGGAATTTTTGGATAGGAACTGAGGGGGGAGGGCTTTTGTTATTTGACAGGCGAAGAGGCAAGGAAATCAGACGTTTTTCTACTTCTGATGGACTTGCAAACAATTCTGTCCTGACAATTTTAGAAGATAAAAAAGGTATACTTTGGATGAGTACATTCAATGGTATTTCATCTTTCAACCCCAGGAGCAGGAAATTTAAAAACTTTTACCAGGAGGATGGCCTGCAGAGCAATCAATTCCTTTATCGCTCTGGGGTTCGTCTGCCCTCAGGAGAAATGGCTTTTGGGGGGATTAAGGGCTTTAGTATTTTCCATCCCGACAGCATTACCCTGGGGTTAAATGCTCCTCCCCTTTTTATTACGGGCATACGCATAATGGGAAGCCCGGTGACAACGGAAGGACCTGAGGTGGCCGGAGTAAAGGATAATTCTATTAAAAAGTTGAGACTCTCCTATGATGAAACTATGCTTTCTTTTGACTTTGCGGCTCTTGAATATTCATCTCCAAAAGCTATAAATTATGCCTATTTCCTTGAAGGTTGGGATAAGGCATGGAATTATTGTGGTAAGCTTCGCTCAGCTAATTACACAAAACTAAGAGAGGGCCGTTATGTACTTCGAATTAAATCTACTAATGCTGAAGGGGTCTGGGTGAACAATGCACAATCTTTGGAGATTATTGTACTTCCTCCCTGGTGGAGATCCTGGTGGGCCTATGGGTTCTATCTTTCAGCTTTTCTGGTAATTATCCATCGTTATAATGTTTATCAGCGAGAACAGGAGCGTTTGAAATACCAGATTCAGCTTGCCGATGCAAAAGTTATTCAGGAAAAAGAACTGAATGAGAAGAAACTTAGTTTCTTTACCCAGATATCGCACGAGTTCAGGACTCCTTTAACCTTAATTATCAATCCTATTAAGGAGTTTCTGAATAGTACAGACAGCCAGGTTGAAACAAAAGAACTTATTGTGGTTTACCGTAATGCTACACGTTTGCTAAGTCTGGTTGACCAACTGCTTCATTTTAGAAAGACAGATGCTAATCAATTAAAGATATCGAAATTTAACGCTGCCCTCTTCTGTAAAGAGGTTTACCTCTGTTTCGTTCAACAGGCAAGGTTAAAGGAGATCAAATTTGACTTCATTTGCGAGAAGGAGGAGGTGGACCTTTGGGCTGATAAGGAAAAAATAGAAATAGCTCTTTTCAATCTTATCTCAAACGCTTTCAAGTTTACTCCTGCCGGAGGTACTGTTCAAATTATATTAGAGGATCTTGAAATGCAGATCATAATTAAGGTTAAAGATACGGGCTCAGGGATAGATGCGGGAGTAGGAGATCGAATTTTTGAGAACTTTTTCCAGATTTCAGAAAAAGGGAAGAGCAATAACACTGGCTTCGGAATTGGCCTCCACATGGTCAAGGAGATTGCGCAAGTTCATAAGGGGAAGCTTTTTTATAATAGTAGGAAGGGAGAGGGAAGTGAATTTATATTGGAACTGCCTCAAGGCTACAAGCATTTCGATTCCGTACACCTGTCTCAGGAACAAAATGAGACTCCTGTTTTTATTGGAAACTTAATTAAGGAGTCTGAACACAAATTAATTCAGGAAAGCGTTCCCGTATTTGAACCCTCCCTGGAGGTGATCACAGAAAAAAACTCAGTGTTGGTTGTTGATGACAATATTGAAATTAGGAATTATGTAAAAGGAATATTTCAGGGAAGCTATGTTGTTTTTGAAGCCGCTTCAGGGGAAGACGCACTTAGAATAATCAACATAGAAATACCTGATATCGTTATTACTGATGTGGTTATGGGAGAGATGAGCGGTGTTGATTTGTGTGCGAAAATAAAGGAAGATCCTGCCTTAACCCATATTCCTGTTATTTTACTCACCTCTGGTTCTTCTGCTGAGATCAAACTTAAAGGAATTGAAAGTGGAGCAGATGATTTTATAACTAAACCTTTTGACAAGGAAATATTAATAGCAAGGGTAGTTAATTTATTGAAGAGTAGGAACAACCTGCAAAAGCACTTTTTTAATCAAATAACCTTAAAGTCTGATGATTTTAAGGTGTCTCCTGATTTTAAGGAATTTCTTGAGAAATGTATTGAAGTAACCGAGAATCATTTGGATGACCCTGGCTTTAATGTTAAGATCTTGGCAGAAGAGCTGCATTTGAGCCACTCGGCTTTATATAAACGCATAAAGCTAATCTCCGGTCGCTCTGCCAACGAGTTTATCAGGTTTATCCGACTTAGAAAGGCTGCGCAGCTTTTTATAAATACAGACTGTAATATAAGTGAGGGAGCTTATCAATGTGGTTTTAATGATGTAAAGTATTTCAGGGAGCAGTTCTCCAAAGTTTTTGGCATGAAGCCATCTGAGTATATAAAGATTTATAGGAAGTCTGTAAAAAAGCCTTATAAAGTAAATCGGAACCTCTGATTACAGCGATTTATAGATACCTTAATTTTAGTAGATCTAGTAGATGAATTTAGGATACAAGCTATGGTGCACAGCGATATTTTGTGTACTTTGTAATATTTCACGCTCTCAGATTCTTACATCTGATAGTATTTTCACTTTGAAACAACCCGGTAACAGGATATTCAACGTATCTAATCCGGATTTCAAGTTAAGTCCGTTTACGGGTATGACCAGGAAGCATTGGAAAGAGGCCGGATTATATTTGCTGAATGGAGCTTTTAGTTATATAGAGAGCATTGAAGATCCAATGAAATTTCCAAAGCAGAGTGGCAAGAGTTATCCGAGAGATGGTAAACCTAATGCTACGGAGAATATGGAAGGTTTATGTCGAACAATGTTCATTGCCGGACCCTTGCTCAAAGAACATCCTGATCTTGAAATAAATAGGGTGAAAGTTGGAGATTACTATCGGTACCAGATAGAAAAAATGCTCGTTCCGGGAAGTGATATTTACATAGAGCCTTTGGGGGCAAAAGGAGGCCCAAGCCAGAAACTGGTTGAGTTTGGGGGCCTTGCTGTATCATTGCTTACTGCTCCTGAGATTTTCTGGGATCCTTTGCAACCTAAGACCAAAGATGCTCTTGCGAAAACAATGTTAAGCTATGGCGAAGGACCTACAATTGGAATGAACTGGCGTTATTTCAATATTATGATTCTCAGTTTCTTTAAGAAACAGGGCTATAAGGTGAATGAAAACTATTTGAAGGATCTTTTGCAAAAAACGCTCGATCAGTATAAGGGACAAGGATGGTATCATGACAGCCCTTATTACGACTACTATAGTATGTGGGCTTTTCAGATGTATGGAAAGATATGGTCTGAGTATTTTGGTCAAAAGTATTATCCCGACTACGCGAAACAGCTTGCTGTAAATTTTGATGATCTTCAGGACAACTATCCTTATACGTTCTCCAGAAAGGGAGAGATGATCATGTGGGGAAGAAGTATTTCTTACCGGATGGGGGCCCCTGTTCCATTTCCATTAATGGGTTTTACCAATAGAGCTGAGATTAACTATGGATGGATGCGTCGTATCGCTTCTGGCTCTATCCTCCAGTTTTTGCAAAATCCCGACTTCTTAGAAAATAATATTCCTACCCTTGGCTTTTATGGTGCTTTTGAACCTGCCGTTCAAACCTATAGTTGTCGTGGAAGTGCTTTCTGGCTTGGTAAACTTTTTCTTGGACTTCTGGTGCCGGAAAACAGTTCTTTCTGGAACCAAACGGAAAATGAAGGACCTTGGGAGAGCAAATTCGAAGAAAATAAAGTTTATAACAAGTTTGCCTCTTCATCAAATATCCTCATTACAAATTACGCCTCAATAGGGGCTTCTGAAATAAGAGCGTGGTGTAATAGTAAAAGCGTTGGAGTTTATCAGGGAACGGAAAACTACAACAGACTTTCATATAATAGCGCTTTTCCCTGGCAAGCGGATGGAAAGAATGGGGAGGTCTCAATGAACTATACTTTCAAAAATAGAAAAGGCGAGTGGGAAGCCTTACGCGTTTTTAATTTTTCCAAGTATGAGGATGGATTTTATTTTCGTAAGTCGGTTCTGGCTTCTGATTCTACCGTAAAAATTGATCTCGCAGAGATGCCATTACCAGGGGGAATTCTTAGGGTTGATCGGCTTATTGGCTCAGACTCGATCGACCTTCGGCTGGGACATTATTCATTACCTGCAATTAACGGTAAAATTAACATTAAGACACTTCGAGTTAAGCGAAGGCAAGTAAAAGTAGTTGATAATGGGATATACCAGCTTGCTATGATTCCTTTAAGTGGTTGGAACAAATTGGCTGTTGTAGAAACAACTGGTTTGAATCCGGTAAAGGATAGTAGTTCGGTAATTAATACTTCTGATACGTTTACTGGAAACAGGAATGAGGGAATTATTTACGCAAGTTTATTGTTATGGAAGCGATCAGGAGAGAAGTGGAAGAAAGATGAACTTTTACCTGTTCGTAAAGTTGAGCGTTCGCAGGAAATTGGAAATCAAAAAATTCAAATTACATTTCGTGATAGAAGGACTCAGGTATTGAATTATTAAGGCAACACTTGTCTTATTTTTTTGTGCAAAAGCCGCAATAATTAATCTCCTGATAGGCGGGAATTAACTAACAATCTATATAAAATACGAATATCACCCCTCTTTGAAATGATTCGATACCTGATTTATTGTATCGGATTGGGTTAATATTGCCCTGGGCATTACAAGCTATGCCTTCCTAAGATAACCCTTTACCAAAGTTGAATTTTAAATGTTAAATCTAAAGTTAGCCCCCATAAGGCTGGGCTTGTGTTTTTTGTTGATTGTTATATTCAGTTCCTTTAAAGGGGATAAGGCCCGACAAACTTTTGAAATTGGGAAGGAACATTTTTTGTTGAATGGAAAACCATTTCAAATAAGATGTGGTGAACTTCATTTCGCTCGTGTCCCCAAGCCTTACTGGCGACACCGGCTAAAAATGATGAGGTCTCTTGGGATGAATACCGTGTGTGCCTACCTTTTTTGGAATTTTCACGAACGCAGCCCTGGCACATTTAAATGGAATGAGGAAGCAGACATTGCCGCATTTTGTAAGATGGCGCAGGAAGAAGGCTTATGGGTTATTCTTCGTCCCGGACCCTACACCTGCGCTGAGTGGGAAATGGGCGGACTGCCTTGGTGGTTATTAAAATATGATGACATCGCATTGAGGTCTAAGGATCTAAGATACATAGCCGCTTGTCAAAATTACCTTAAACAAGTTGGAAAGGTACTAGCTCCACTGCAGATAACTCAGGGTGGTCCGATATTGATGGTACAGGTAGAAAATGAGTACGGATTTTATGCGGACGACGCCGATTATATGGGTATAATGCGTAAAGCCATTTCAGATGCTGGGTTCAACGTACCACTATTTGCATGCAATCCGCCCTATCACCTAAAGAAAGGGTTTCGAAAAGATCTGTTTCAGGTGGTGAATTTTGGAACAAATCCTCAGGAAGCATTTAAATCTCTGCGTGAAGTTCAGTCTGAAGGCCCTTTAATGTGCGGAGAGTTTTACTCGGGATGGTTCGACACATGGGGTACTCCTCATAATTACGGAAAGATCGACCAGTATCTGAAAGATATGGAGTACATGCTAAAGAACGGTAACTCTTTCAGTATTTATATGGCCCATGGAGGCAGTTCCTTTGGATTTTGGGCAGGGGCTGACAGGCCCTTCAAACCCGACGTCTCCAGCTATGATTATGGAGCACCTGTAAGTGAAGCAGGGCTACCGACAGAGAAATTCTTCAAGACGAGGGCCCTTATTTCGAGGTATCTCATGCCTGGAGAACCAGCTCTCCCACCACCACCTTCTACAGATCCTGCAATTACTTTCAAATCTGTAAGCCTTACGAATTTTGCACCATTGTTTGAAAACCTTCCTGCGCCTACAACTACAACTAGTCCTAAAACCATGGAATATTATGACCAGGCACAAGGAAGTATTCTTTATCGGACAACTTTACCTTCTGGACCTGCTTGTACCCTTAAGATCGGAGCTGTTCACGACTTTGCCTGGATTTATATCAATGGCGAGAACCTTGGTGTAATGGACAGAAGAAAAAGAAATTTTCAGCTAACTATTCCTGCCAGAGCTAAGGAGACAAGGGTGGATATTTTGGTACATGCTATGGGCCGGATAAACTTTGGACCAGAAGTGCATGATCGGAAGGGGTTAGTATCTCCTATTCAATTTGTGGATAGTCAACAAAAGGTTTTGATGGTAGGTGATTGGAATGTGTATAATCTCTCTTATTCAGAGGAAATGCTGAAGGGCCTTAAATACGGAAAGAAAATTGATCAGGGTGTTACCCCGGGAATATGGAAGGGAGAATTCAGCTTAAGTAAGACTGGTGACACTTACCTGGACCTAAGCAAATGGGGGAAAGGTGTTGTTTGGGTTAATGGTCATTGCTTGGGTCGTTTCTGGAATATTGGGCCCACACAGACGATGTATTTACCGGGACCGTGGTTGAAAAAAGGAGTCAATGAGGTGAGAATACTTGATCTTTTGGGACCAGAAGTTGCTGAATTAAGGGGGCTCGAGCAGCCAATTTTAAATGACTTGCATCCTGAAAAGGATTTTACCAGGTCTAAGCGACCTGAGGTTGTATTTAACCAGGAAAATATTCTTCCTATATACCAGGGAAAGTTCCCGGATTCAGACAAGATGCAGAGTATTAGCTTTCCTCAATCTGGAAAAGGTCGTTATTTCTGTTTTGCTGCTTTAAGTTCTTTTAGCAATGACGTAGCTACTATTGCCGAGCTTGATTTGCTTGATGCAACAGGTAAACCGATAAGCCATCAAAATTGGACTATCGGATATGTAAGCAGTGAAGAATTGATAAAAGAGAATGGTGGTGCTGAAAATGCGATAGATGGACAGACTTTTAATTTCTGGAGTTCAGAGTGGAGTTATAAAAAGGCGCTTTATCCTCACTATTTGGTGATAGACCTTGGAAGAGAGGAGGTAGTAACAGGGTTGAAGTATATTCCAAAAGCAGGAAGCTCTTCGGCCGGGAGAGTAAAGGAATACAAGATTTTTCTTGGGAACGAGATTGTCAGGAAAAAGAACTAAGAGATTAGGTATTTCGTATGATTCTATCCCCTTTCTTTGACGATTTTCTCCCTATTCCTAATGCATTTCGACGCTAATATTGCTTCAATAAGCAACAGAAGGAGGATGATCTTCATTCTATATTGCATTTAACCAATTATTACTAACCTATAATTAAAGCGCGAGCTCAGTCAATTTTGACTGATGGAATTGTGATTTGACCAAGTACAAATTTTAAGAAAAGGATCTGATATGATAATGTTTCGATCTCATTTTATACTGGATTTTCCGGTATTCAAATTACCGGTGTTTTACTCATTGAGGTTAGCAAGGGCAAGTCCATGCTATTCATATTGCGAAAAGCGTCCAATGAAGTATCCTTTAGTCACTAACCAAGTTAATATTTAATGACAAGATCATGATAAGCCAGAATTTATTTTTTAGGGAAAACAGAGCTACAAGAATTATACGCCTGTTTTTAATATCCTGTTGTTACCTTTTATTGCCAGTAGTTGGGCTTGCCCAAAGCAGGATGATACGAGGTACGGTAACGGATGCAAAGACCGGAGAACCCCTTATAGGGGTAGCCATAAAAATCCAGAATACCTCTGCCGGAACAAGCACTGATGTGAAAGGCGCATTCAGGTTGCAGGTGCCTGATCCGGCTGTATTAATCGTTTCTTATATGGGGTACGATTCTCAAAATATCAACGTCGGGAACCAGACTGAATTACTGATTAAGCTTAATTCAAATTCAAAGGCCCTTAACGAAGTTGTGGTAGTTGGATATGGTACCATGCGTAAGAAGGATCTGACAGGGGCAGTGGTTCAAATCCGGCCGGATAACATCGCAAACGAAAATCCACCTACCGTACAGGATATTCTTCGGGGAACTCCTGGGGTAAGTGTGGGTATGGATCCTTCGGCAAAAGGAGGAGGTAGCATTCAATTACGTGGACAGCGTTCAGTTTATACTGCAGGCGGGCATAACGATCCCTTAATTGTGGTGGATAACATGCCGTTCTTTGGTGAATTGTCGGAGATCAACCCCGATGATATTGGTCAAATTGACATTCTTAAGGATGCTGCCGCTGCCGCAGTGTATGGATCTAAGGCTGCTAATGGCGTCCTTATCATTACAACGAAAAAAGGACGACAAGGGAAACCTGTAATAAACTTTACCTCCAATTTTTCTTTAAATACGAAAAGCGCCTATCCAGAGTCATTTAATCCTGAACAGTACATGCAGTATCGTGAGGACTGGTATAAAACACCAACTTATGGGCTTAACACAACCACGGGTAATTACGAGGCTCATAAAACTGGTACTACGGCAACTAAGCCTGGTTACTTTGACCGCCCCGATAGATTGCAAGGCATAACCCTTGATCAATGGAAAGCCTATACTACTAATACTACAGGTGAATCGGAATGGAGCATTTATGCGAAAAGACTTGGTTTAGAGGATGCAGTTCTTCAAAATTATTTGTCTGGCAAAACATTTGACTGGTATGACCAAACATTCCGGGAGGGTTTTAATAAAGATTATAACGCCAGTGTATCAGGTGCAAGTGACAGAATTAATTATTATATGTCTGCTGGATATCTTAGCAATGAAGGAGCTGTACAGGGAAATGTTTATAGGGCGATACGTTCTAATTTGAAGGTAGACGGGAGGGTAACTGACTGGCTTCAATTTGGAGCAAACGTTAATTTCCAGGATCGCAGTGATGGTGATTTACAACCAGGCCTCTCAACCAACTATTGGGAGAATAATCAACTACGCAATAGTCCATATGCAAATTATAGAGATGATGCAGGAAATTTGGCAATGTTCCCTATGGGAAATACTGTGAAGAGGGGATATAATTATGAATTCGAACGACAGTATTTGGATCTTGAAAAGGGATACACGGTACTTAACAGTATTTTTACTGCTCAGGTGAAATTTCCATTCAATATTACCTATTCATTTAACGCGCAACCACGTTACCAATATTTCTACGATCGCTACTTCGAATCTGCACAGCGTCCTGAAACGCTTCCTACAAATCGGGGAGTGAACAGGGAGCAGGCAAAGCGTTTTGATTGGTTAATTAATAATACCTTTAATTGGGAGAAAACTTTTGCTCAGAAGCATCGCTTGGTCGCTACCGCTGTTTATGAAGCTGAAGAGCGCAGGTATTGGCAGGATAGGGTAGAGGCTCGTAACCTTCAACCTACAGATGCCCTGGGTTTACACTTAACCAATGGTGCCGGAAAACTAGAAAGTTCTTTCAGTTCTAACGACATTCGGCAAACTGCAGATGGATTGATGGGACGCCTAGTTTATTCTTTTAGCGACCGCTACAATGCAAGTGTATCTGTTCGACGTGATGGTTATTCGGCCTTTGGAGCTTCTAACCCATATGCTACATTTCCGGCAGTAGGTGCAGGTTGGACCTTTTCTAATGAGAAATTCTTTAATTGGAAACCAATGAGCTATGGTAAATTACGACTTAGTTGGGGGCGGAATGGAAATCGTGCCCTTGCTGATCCATATCTTCAATTGGCAAATCTGGTTAAAGGCGGCAGCCAACAGTATATTAATTCTTCAGGAACTTTAGTTGACATTCCTTATTTAAGAATCGATCGTCTGGCAAATCCGAATTTAAGATGGGAGCAGAGTGATCAAATTAACGGAGGGCTGGATTTTGGTTTTCTTAATGGAAAAATCTCTGGAAGCATAGATGTTTACAAGACCAATACAGTAGATATGATTATGAATCAACGACTTCCTGGATTTTCAGGTTTTACGTCTATAGCAACAAATCTTGGGGAGGTACAAAACCGGGGTTTTGAAATTGGATTAACGACCCAGAACATGCAAAGGAATAATTTTACCTGGAGTACAACCTTGAATTTTTCTTACAATAAGAACGAGATTAAACACTTGTACTACCAGTATGAAAATGTAGTTGACGCAAACGGAAATGTTACCGGTACAAAGGAAATGGATGACAGGGACAACGGATGGTTTATTGGGCATCCCATTAGTGCAATCTGGGACTATCGCGTTACCGGTATCTGGCAGCCGTCTGAGATCGAGGAAGCCAAAAAATACGGGCAAGTACCGGGAGACCCGAAAGTTGCCAATAACTATACTGCAGATGATATAAAAAATGCTAACGGGACAGTAACACCAGTATATAATAATAATGATAAAGAATTTTTAGGACAAACCGCTCCTCCAGTAAACTGGTCATTGCGAAACAACTTCACGTTCTATAAAAATTTCGACTTATCATTCAGTATCTATTCTTACATGGGACATAAGAGTATAGATGGGAGATATTTAAATGGAGATAATGGTGGTTCATTAATTACTTATGGATTCAATACTTTCAGGAAAGAATACTGGACTCCTGAGAATTTAACTAATGATTATGCTCGTCTGGATGCCCGTGGTCCGGTAGGAGCAACTGGCGCTGGTAAACTATTTGATCGCTCGTTTATTCGTCTTGAGAGCATAGCTTTTGGCTACTCCTTACCAAAGTCAGTAATTTCAAAATTACATATGAATAAAGCAAAAGTATTTGGGTCCATCCGAAATGTAGGAGTTTGGAACAAAGACTGGGAATACGGGGATCCTGAAACAGGTGGACTTGCCACCAGAATGTTCAGTATGGGACTAAACTTCACTTTATAATAGAAATCAAAACATGAAAACGATATATACAAGGTCAAATAAACTGTTTTTAGTGAAAAGCCTTTCTATCGGCTTACTGAGCTCATTGCTATTGGGTGGCTGTAAAAGAGAGTTCTTGGAACCCGACCCTTTATCATTCTATGAACCGGCTGCAACATTTACTTCAGAATCTGGATTGCAAGCAGCACTGGCAACATCTGACAGACATCTTCGTAACTACTGGACAGTTGGGGCTAACATTTCTACTCCTATTATGACGGAGTATACTTTTTCCGAACTCGCAGTTAGTTCGAAAACTGATATGGATTTGTTAGATAATGTAAATCTTGAGCTCACTCCTACTAGCGGAGCTGCAAACAATGATGATAATCGTATCAGTTATTTCTGGGACGAAGGATATGCCGGAATCAAGTATGCCAATACAGTGATCAGTTATGCAGATAAAGTTGCAGGATTGAGTGAAGCAACAAAAAATGCGTATTTGGGGAGGGCTTATTTTCATAGGTCGTTCCGCTATTTGTCTCTTGTTTTTCAGTTTGGTGATATCCCGTTTATCACTAAGTTATTGGAGGTGCCAAAACAAAATTACCGTTCAACTAAAAAAGAGGCGATCCTGAATAAGATTACGGAAGATATGGAGTTTGCAGTGCAATGGGTTCCAGAGCAAGGCTCCTCCCCATATATTGGGACTGTTAACAAAGGTGCTTGCAGGCAGTTACTTATAAAATGCTACCTCGCTACCGGGCAATTTCAAAAAGCAAAAGATCAGGCCGATATTCTTATTAACCAATCGGGGTATCAATTGATGCAGAATAACTTCGGTACTTTCAATCCTGGTGGCGAACCTGAAACCTGGCCAATTACCAGAAATGTTATATGGGATCTGCATCGTCCTGAAAATAAACTGATAGCAGCAAATAAGGAAGTTATTATGGGCATGCCCAATCGTGGTACTTCTGAGTCCTTTACAAACTTTTTGACGATGCGGATATTTGGTCCGTTCTGGAATAGTGGTGATGTGAAGAGCCCAGATGGTAAAACTGCAGTCAATAACTACGCTCGTAACAATAGCAATTACAATAAAGCATACGATTATGTGAGGGCAATTGGGCGGGGTATCGGAACCATTCGTCCAACTTATTTTGCTCAGAACGCAATGTGGGGAGTAAATGGTGTGATGGATGCAGGAGATTTAAGACATAGCAGTGCTGTTGGTAACTGGGTTTCTATGACTTCACTGAAGTATAACGATAAGACATCAACTTATTTCGGTCAGAACCTCAGATTAAATCATCCTACCACCAATGCCCTGTTGTCTGCAGACACACTTCGTACCTGGTTTGATTTTCCACATTATAAAATTTTCCTGAATGATGTACAGGCTGAAGCTACCCCTGGCTCTAATCAGTTTAATGGTGCAACTACAGGTGGTAATGCCGACTGGTACCTTTACCGCTTAGCAGAAACTTATCTTCTTCGGGCTGAGGCAAAATTCTATTTGGGTGATCCGGCAGGGGCGGCTACAGATGTAAATGAAGTTAGAAAAAGGGCTAAGTGTCAGCAACTGTATACTACTGTTACAATAGGCGACATAATGAATGAGCGCGCCCGGGAGCTATATCTAGAAGAATGGCGTCACGTAGAGCTGAGCCGTGTTTCTTACAGTCTTGCCCTTAGTGGCAAACCTGATGAGTGGGGAAATGTATATAATGTGAATACTTACGATAAGCAATCCGGTACCGATCCTGATGGTGGAAGTTACTGGTATCAACGAATTGTCCGCACAAATAATAATGGCTTTTACAATTCCGGAAAGCAAATAAAAGTTGGAAATCGGACATATACTTTCACGATGGGCAAACAGAATCTCTACTGGCCTATTCCAAATTCTGCAATAACAGCTAATAATAAAGGTCAACTCAGCCAGAATTTTGGATATCCCGGATATGATCCAAATACTCCTAAATGGGAAATTTGGCAAGAGGCAGTTGAAGATGAAAGCCGCACTCAATAATAAAACGAGACATTGTATCAGGGGCTCATGGAAGTCCCTGATATTTTTTATGGTGAGATCATGAAATGCAAATAAGATCAGGAATTTGAAAAAGATAATTTTATTCATTGCCCTATGCCTAGTTAACCTGCGCCTTTATTCACAGTACAAGGAATTTCATCCTGGTGAAATATGGAAAGATAACAAGGGTATTCATATTAACGCACATGGCGGTGGGGTGCTTTACCATCACGGGACTTACTATTGGTATGGTGAAAACAAAAGCGAAAACTCGAATAATGCATTGGTGGGTGTAATGTGCTATTCCTCCCAAGACTTGTATAATTGGAAAAATGAGGGTGTGGCGCTGGAAGTTTCGGATAGTAAAGAGAGCCCGATAGTAAGGGGTTGTATTATTGAACGCCCGAAAGTAATCTTTAATGAGCGCAGCAGAAAATTTGTGATGTACTTCCATTTGGAACTACTGGATAAAGGATACGCAGCTGCTAATGTAGGAATTGCTATCGCAGATTCACCAACAGGAAAATTCACCTTTCTGAAAAACTCGAGGGTAAATGCGGGGAAATATCCTCTGGACATGACTAAAGAACAAAAAGAATCAACCTCAACCGTTGCTGACTTTAAAGATTGGTGGACGCCTGAATGGCGCAAAGCTGTTGAAGATGGCTTATTTGTACGACGCGATTTTATGGGAGGGCAAATGAGTCGCGACATGACACTGTTTGTTGATGATGACAATAAAGCTTATCATATTTATTCTTCAGAAGATAACCTTACCTTGCAAATTGCTGAGCTTACAGACGACTACCTGAACTACACCGGAAGATATGTGCGGGTGGCACCGGGTGGACATAATGAAGCCCCGTCCGTTTTTAAAAAGGAGGGTACGTATTTCATGATCACCTCTGGTTGCACAGGATGGGATCCTAACGCTGCCAGACTTTTCACGTCCGACAGTATATTCGGTCCGTGGAAGCAACACTCGAATCCCTGCAATGGAGATGGTGCCGATCTTACTTTCAATTCTCAAAGTACCTATATTCTGCCTGTAGCCGGAAAAAAGGATGCTTTTATTTTCATGGCAGATCGATGGAAACCAAAGAAACCGAGTGATGGAAGATATGTATGGTTACCTATCAAGTTTGAAAACGGCTTACCCGTTTTAGGATGGTTAGATCAATGGGGTTTGAACGTCTTTAATTAGTGCTTTCAATTGAAATTCCTCGCAAAATCTTCAAGCTGCTTTATCTTTCATTTGTTTTGGCTATCTCAGCTTAAGTTAAAATTGTGCAACTAATTGGGAACATCTAAGAAGACACCTTAGGCTTTATCTGCTTGCTTTGTAGAAGGACATCTCTTCAAAGCAAATCATCAATGACAATAAGCCAGGTTCAAAGACTTTTATTACCCTTACTATTTCTGCTTCAATTTAACCCTGATCTGGTAGCAGCCAGTTACATTCATCCGAACGATTCTCTAAAGAAGGCCGCTGAGAAAGAATTGTACCTGCCAAAAAAGATATGGCGGGTGCCCGAGAATAATAATTATAATAATAAAGATAGCGAGTACTGTATCCAGAGAATGGTGCAATCTGATAATGTTGCAATATTCTGGGCGAGGGAATTTGGAGAAAATCCTTTGAGCAATGCAGATGGTCGCTTTCGATTTGATGTCTATGCACTGTTGAAAGATTGTGAAAGGTTCTATACCTATTATGTCGATACTTTGAAGTTTGTTGACAAAGGACATTCACTCACCGATAAATACAAAGTATTGTTCTTCATATTTCCCGGGAACGAAGGTACTGCTTTTGGCGGCGGCGAAGAGGATAAGGTGGGAGTATTATGGTCACCTGCTGCAAGGGTGGCTAAGCCTCCCTTTGGGGCTTTGGCTCATGAGTTGGGGCACTCTTTCCAGTTTCTGGTCCACTTCGATGGTCCCTGGGGCTTTTCTACCGCTCCTGCTGGGGCGCATGGTCAAACTATTTTTGAGATGACCTCACAATACATGCTCTGGCAGGTGGAGCCAGAATGGCTGACCTTTGAGAATTATCACCTGAGAGACTATCTGAAAAAAACACATTATGCTTTCTTACATGAGACCAATCAATACCACTCACCCTTTGTACTGGAGTATTGGTCAAATAAATTTGGGAAAGACTTTGTAGGGAAACTCTGGAAGCAGGCTAGGCCTGGGGAAGACGTTGTAATGGCCTATAAACGAATTACATCGAAGTCCCAGAAAGCGTTTAATGATGAGATGTTTGATGCTGCCAGAAGATTTGTAACATGGGATATGAAAAGGATTGAGAAGGTTGCAAGTAAGTATGCCAACCAACATTCAACTTCTCTAGTGGCTGCAGATAAGGGCTGGTACACCGTGTCTCCAGTAAATTGTCCTCAAAATTATGGGTATAACGCCATCTCCTTAAAGGTTCCAACGGGTGGTGCGAAGGTGAAACTGAGTTTTGAAGGGATGCCCGGAGCTGAAGGTTTTCGTAAAATTCATTTGGAAAGGGCTGGATGGCGATACGGGTTCTTAGCGGTGAAGGCAGACGGAGCCCGGGTGTATGGTAAAGTGTTTTCTGACAAGGATGGCAATGCCTCATTTAAAGTTCCGAAAGATGCCAAATGGCTATGGTTGATTGTTAGCGGCGCTCCTGAACAGCACTGGGAACATCTGGCCGATGGGAAAGAAGAGAACGATGAGCAATGGCCTTACAAAATTAAACTAGCAGGTACAGCTCCCATCCAGTAGAGTCTTTGCCGGGTTATAATTATAAATAATGTCTCTTCAGGAAGCATTTTCTATACTGGTTAATATCCGGCTCCTTATTGATAAATTCTAAGAATATCCACAGTTCAGTTTCATCTAATTTTATACAAAGGTGACAACCATTTTTCTAACCAACCCAGTATTATTATGAGATGCAGAATTTCTCTTCAGACAATTCTATTCACCGTCCTCTGCTTGTTGTATAGCATGACAATATCTGCCCAGACCCTTTTAAAAGGGCAGGTGATAGGATCAGACGGTCAAGCAATTCCTGGCGCCAGTATTAAGTTGAAAGCAACGAATACAGGAACTAATACTGATCAGAACGGAAATTTTAATATTTCCTATACGGGGCAGGCAACCCTCGTAGTCTCTTCGATCGGCTATGAAAGTCAGGAAGTTTCAATCAACGGTCAAACTTCGCTGCGCATTACCCTGGTTGAGGCAAGCCGCTCTCTCAATGAGGTTGTGGTAACTGCAATTGGAGTAAAACGGGAGAAAAGACTGCTCACTTATAGCACGCAAGAAGTGAAGGCTGACGATATTGCCAGGGCAAAGGAACCCAGCTTGCTGAACTCTCTGACGGGAAAGGTTGCCGGTGTACAGATAACTAATTCAAGTGGTGTAGCTGGTTCTGCTTCCCGTGTTGTTATCCGTGGAGATATTTCGACAAATAGTTCCAATCCTCTTTATGTTTTGGACGGTGTTCCAATTGATAACTCTGAAACTAGTGTAGGTGGAGATCCTGCGGGATCAGGAGTGAGCCGTATCATTGATATCGATCCTAACAATGTGGAAAGCGTAAATGTGCTTAAAGGAGCTGCTGCAACTGCATTATACGGATCAAGAGGAGCAGGAGGCGCTGTTATTATAACTACCAAGACTGGTGGTTTAAACAAAAGACCGTCTATTAACTTCATGTCTGACTACTCGTTCGAAAACAGTATAAACCCTAAACGTCAGACTATTTATGCTCAGGGAAATAATGGGCTATTTGCTAACGGCGAAGATCAGAAAACCAGTACTTCCTATGGTCCCAGGATGGATACTTTAAGGATTAACGGTGCGCCTGCACCTTCCTATGATCCCTACGATTTCTTCAGGACTGGTAAAACCTATAATAATAGCTTGAACATAAGTGGAGGTGGAGAAACGGCTACTTATTACCTTTCATACTCCCTCTTCAACCAGGAAGGTATAAATCCCGGCAACGATTTTAAAAGGCATTCGTTCCTGGCAAAATATAGTGCAAAGGTTTATAAGAACTTAACGACAAGCTTTCAGTTGGGCTACAGCAATTCTACGCAGCACCGATTACCAGAGGGAAATTCTCAGGGGCCTATTGCCCTGGTGCTTTACCAACCTGTCTCTTGGAATCCCTATCCAATTTATGATGTTAATGGGGCAATGCGGCTGTTCCGCTTCTCCAGAAATGCTCCTTTGTGGACGCTCGACAACATGAATAATAAGGACCTGGTTAATCGTTTTCTCCCAGTTACTACAATTAATTATACCCCAACTAAATGGCTTACTATTACAGAAAGGGTAGGTGCAGATGTTTCGGTTGAACAAATCAAGTTCTGGGAAAATCCTAGTCCCGCAATTGGTAAAGTTGGACTGATCCGGGATCAGAATATTAACTACCGTCAATTGAACCACGACCTTATTGTTAGTGCCAGAAAGCAGTTTGGAAAACTAGACGCAGACTTATTATTGGGAAATAACTTTAATTCTATTTATTCGCAAAATACTTCCATAAATGCCAATGGCCTTCAAATAAAAGGTTTTTATAATGTGAGCGCCGGCTCAACAGTAACCAGCTCTGAAGCAAATTATCTGGAACGAAAGGTTGGCTTTTATGCCCAGGGTAATCTCGAGTACGATAAGTTTTTAGTGCTTTCTCTCACAGGGAGATACGATGGCAGTTCAAAATTGTACAAGGAAGAACAGTTTTATCCTTACGGGTCTGCTGCACTCGGTTTTATTTTCACTCGTTTTATGCCTGAAGCTTCAAAAGTATTGAACTTTGGAAAACTAAGGTTTTCTTATGCTACTGTAGGAAATGACCTTATTGGACCATACGCTTTGACCACTCCTTACTATTCTCCCGGAAGAGGCACCGCAATTGGTTATACAGATTTTCCGTTTCAGGGGCAGGCCGGGTTTATGCAGGGAGGTACCTTATCTAACCCTTATCTGATGAATGAAACTCTTAAAGAATTTGAGACCGGCCTGGAATTAAAGTTCTTCGATAACCGTCTATCTCTTGAGGGATCTTACTTTAACAGGAAGCAAACCGATGGTATTATCCCAAGCGTCGAAATCTCTGCAGCTTCCGGATTTAGTGGAACTACAGTAAACTCAGCAAGTATGCGCAACAAGGGAATCGAACTCTTTTTGACAGGAACACCTGTGAAGACAAAGGATTTTAACTGGGATATTTCTTTGAATTTTTCTCGTATTCGTAATGAAGTGCTTCAAATAAATGACGAAAAAGGTATAACATCTGTCGGAAGGTTTATGGTGGGGTACCCTGCAGGGGTCTTCTATGGGCCGAAATATGCGAGGGATGCGAACGGTGAATTGCTTATCAACGATATCGGACTTCCTTACAGTGATGGATTAGGTGTAGTGGGCGACCCTAACCCTGATTGGCTAGGAGGGCTTAATAACACCTTGCGCTACAGGCAATTTGGTTTAAGCTTCTTCTTCGACGTGAAAAAAGGTGGCGACATTCAGAATGATTTTGAAGGCCTTGCATTGTTTTATGGAACGTCAAAACAAACAGAGAATCGTGCTCCCGTAGTTGTTCCGGGAGTTAACGCAGCAACAGGTTTGCCTAATACAAAGGAAATATCGGCTCAGCAATATTATCAGGGGATTAGCGGTATTTATGAAGAGACGATTGAAGATGGCACCTATATCAAATTAAGGAACGTAAGTTTATCCTACAATCTTTCCCCTTCCTTATTTAAAAAATCGCCGTTCAAAAGTGCTTCTTTAACGGTAACGGGTAGAAATTTATGGATCCATGCACCTCATTTCAACGGTCCCGACCCTGAGGTAAGTACTTACGGAACCTCAAATGGTGATCGTGCTATCTATTCATTTACCACACCAACGGCCCGTTCCATTGGCTTCTCTTTAAAATTAGGATTCTAATCAGTTTAAGACCATGAAAAAGTTAACACTTTATATGCTATTATTTGCTGTTGTCGTCTTAGGCAGTTGCAAGGAAACCCTGGATATTAACGATAACCCTAATGCTCCAATCGATGTTCAGGAGTCTCTTCTTCTTCCACCGATCGAATTGAATATTGCAGATCAGGTTTATGGAGGAAGTGCAAGTATTATTCTGCAGTACTGGTTGCAGGAAGTTGCAGCAAATCAACCTAATCCAGGTTTCTGGAACTACCAGATGTTTAACCGGGATGTGGATGGCGACTGGTACAATTATTACGTGAACATTCTTAAAAACGCAAAGCTGATGAACGAAAAAGCAGAAGCAAGCGGTAATTCGAATTATGCGGCAATTGCCAAGATCCTCAGTGCCTATACTCTGGGCTGTGCCACTGATCTCTGGGGTGATATTCCATATTCGGAAGCGTTCAGATCTGCTGATAATTTTAAACCTGCCTACGATAAGCAGGAAGATATTTATAAAACGCTTCAATCGCTCCTTGATAACGCCATTTCAGATATTAATAAGAATTTTCCGACCAAGCCCGCTGGTAATGATTATTTCTATAACGGAGACATGGCCAAATGGTTACGGCTTGCTTATACCTTAAAGGCCCGTTTCTATATTCATTTGACTAAGGCTCCTGGTTACAATGCTCAGACACAGTCTGACCTTGCTCTTGCAGCGCTTGCCAATGGAATGCAGTCAAATAATGACGACCTGAAATTTCAGTTTACGGGTGCGGCGGGCGCAGAGAATATACTTTTCACAGTTTTTAACCCAGTATCTACTATCGTACTCAATGAGACTTATGTAGAAGGCTTTAAAACCAGGAATGATCCGCGCCTTTCAAAACTGGTGCAGCCAGCTGAAGGAACGGGATTATACAAAGGCAGAAGAATAGGTACTGCTCCTGGAACTCTCTCTGAATACTCTTATCCAACAGAATTTTACGCCGGCGTTGGCTCTGCTTCGTATCTTGTTAATTATACTGAAGCACTCTTTATAAAAGCTGAAGCTACCTTTTGGAAGTCGGGAGCTGTAGCGGCGCAACCGATCTATCAGGACGCCATCAGGCAGCATATGTTAAAGGTGGGGGTACCCGAAACACAAATCTTAGCTTATCTTCTTGCCAGAGGTACCTTAACGGAAACTAACGGTCTTCAGCGGATAATTGAAGAAAAAAGTATTTCGAATTTCTTCAACCTTGAAAACTATAATGACTGGAGAAGGACAGGTTTTCCCACTACAACAGCAGTTAATGGTGCATTGTCAGCTATCCCGAGACGCTTATTGTATCCTGAAACGGAGCTGAGAACAAATCCGCAACCTCAACATTCGGCCAAGCTGACTGACCGTGTGTGGTGGGATGCCCAATAGTTAAAATAAAAATTGGTTGTTAGTATAATTGGTAGGAGTGGGCGTAACGCCTCCTCTTGTTTATGGCCGCACTGTCTTTATGTTAAACATTAGTCTCGATACCCTTATCGCTGTTTTAGATTATTCTTCAGTAATAGAAGCACTTCAACAAGTATTTGTAAGTGATTTTGAAATGCCGCTGAGGCACCACCATTTCTACCACTCTAGAGAAGGGACTGAAAATACGCTTATTCTGATGCCTTCCTGGACTAGTGAGTTTTTGGGAATAAAACAGGTTGTAGTTGCTCCTGATAACCCCGCTAAGAACCTTCCGTCCATAAACGCTCAGTATACCCTGCTTGATGCCAATACGGGGCAGGTACTGGCAGTAATGGGAGCTGCATATTTAACTTCAGTACGAACAGCCTGTACTTCAGCTTTGGCGGCAAAATACCTGGCACGGCAGGATGCAGAAACTTTGCTAGTGGTTGGAACGGGTAAGGTTGCCTTTCATCTGGTGCAGGCTCACTGTAAAATAAGGAATTACAGGAGGATCATCATTTGGGGGAGGAACGTCGACAAAGCCAGCAAAATGTCTGCGAAATTGCTATCCCTTGGTTTTAAGACAGAAGTGGCCAATTCTTTAGAAGATGCGGTTGATGAAGCAGATGTGATATCCTGTGCAACAATGTCAGCGGAGCCACTAATTGAAGGAAAGTGGCTTAAACCAGGACAGCATCTGGATCTGGTTGGTGCTTATAAACCTCATATGCGGGAAGCAGACGACCTTGCTATAGAACGTTCTTCTTTATTCGTCGACTCTCGTGATGGAGCTCTCCATGAAGCGGGTGAGCTAGCTATTCCACTGAAGAATGGCCTAATTTCCATTGATTCTGTACAGGCCGACATTGTTGAGCTCTGTAGTGCCAGGCATAAAGGAAGGAACTCGAAGGAGGAAATTACATTATTTAAGTCAATGGGGCTGGCCGTAGAAGATTTGGCTGCTGCAACCCTGGCTTATCGCAGGTTAAAAGACGGGAATTTGCAATAGAACGTTAGGTTATTTTATCAAGAGATCAATCTCTTCGAGGATTTGAATTAAGTTAATATTTAACGCAATAAGGCTAAGATCAGATCAATAGGAAGATTGTAACATCGATATATTTGAGTAACGAAAGGTGGAAGTTCAGACCGTAATTAATTCGTACACAACTTAGCTGACATATAATTATGAAATTAAACAGGAAAAGATTTGTTGCCATTGTTTGCACTTCAGGCTTAAGTATTCTGAATGCGACTGGTCAACAGCGAGATTATCCCATACAGCCCGTCCCCTTTACTAAAGTTCATGTCCATGATAAATTTTGGGCACCTAAGATGGAGGTGAATGTTAATACAACAATTCCCTACACCTTGCAAAAATGTGAACAGAACGGACGCGTGGATAACTTCCTCAGGGCAGCAAAGTTGCTGAGTGGAGATAAATTGTCTGAGTTTACTTTTGATGATACTGATATATACAAAGTCATAGAAGGAGCTTCTTACGCTATGCAGGTAAAGAAAGATCCAAAGCTCGAAAGGTATGTTGATTCACTGATAACGATCATTGGGGCCGCCCAGGAAAAGGATGGGTACCTATTCACTTTTCGTACAGTTAATGCAGCAAAACCGCATCCCTGGATCGGTAGTAAAAGATGGGAAAAGGAGGAAGATTTAAGTCACGAACTTTACAATTCTGGACATTTATTTGAAGCGGCAACAGCTCATTACCTGGCAACAGGAAAAAAGAACTTCCTGAACATTGCGATAAAAAATGCCGATCTGCTTGTGAAAGACTTTGGTTTTGGAAAGGAAGAAAGATATCCTGGTCACCAGGTAGTGGAAATTGGATTGGTCAAGCTATACAGGGTAACAGGGAATAAGAAATACCTTGATCTGGCGAAGTTTTTCCTAGATGTGAGAGGACCAAAGGGTGACGCCTATCATCAAAGTCATGCAAAGGTGGTAGATCAACATGAAGCAGTAGGGCACGCCGTACGTGCCACTTATATGTATACGGGAATGGCCGATGTAGCTGCACTCACGGGAGATGAGAAATATTTGAAAGCGATTGATGCTATCTGGCAGGATGTGGTAAATAAGAAGCTTTATATAACAGGAGGAATTGGTGCAACGGGAGCAGGTGAAGCCTTTGGTGAAGCTTATCAGTTACCTAACATGTCGGCTTACGCTGAAACCTGTGCAGCAATAGCTAATGTTTACTGGAATAGCAGGATGTTCCAACTACATGGGGATTCCAAATATTATGATGTGCTGGAACGGACGCTCTACAATGGATTGCTTTCTGGTGTGTCTCTGAGTGGCGACCGCTTCTTTTATCCCAATCCTCTGGCTTCAATGCACCAGCACCAGAGAAGTGCATGGTTTAGCTGTGCTTGTTGTATTTCTAACATGACCCGATTTATGCCTTCTGTCCCTGGGTATGTGTATGCTCAGAATAAGAACGACCTCTACGTGAACCTTTTCATGAGTAATGACGCAGAAGTAGAGTTAGCCGCTGGAAAAGTAAAGCTTAGTCAAACCACCGACTATCCATGGAACGGTAAGGTAGATCTGCAGGTGAATCCAGAGAAGGCCCTGAAGTTCTCCTTGAATATCCGAATTCCGGGCTGGGCTCAAAAACAGGTTGTTCCGGGCGACCTATATTCCTATGTTGATACAAAAAAGAGTCCAGTGGTTATTTTAGTTAATGGAAAGGCTGTGGATTATAAACTTGGAAAAGGCTATGCCGTACTTGACCGTACCTGGAAGAAGGGGGACAAGGTGAGCTTTACGTTACCTATGGAAGTGGAAAAAGTAGTGGCAAACCCTAAGGTGAAGGATGATATCGGGAAATTTGCTTTTGAAAGGGGCCCGATAGTTTACTGCCTGGAAGGACCGGATAACAAAGACAGCCTGGTGCATAATATAATGATCGAAAAGGATGCGCCAGCAAAGGTCTCTTTTGCGTCTCAAAAGTTAAATGGCATAGATGAATTAACCATTGATGGTATCAGTGCCAGAAGGCAACTGAATAGCGCCGGGATCCTAAAGACTAAGCAAATGGTTAGGGCGATTCCATATTACGCCTGGAATAACAGAGGTCATAGCGAAATGGCAGTATGGATACCTTATGAAGAATCGGCAGCTAAACCTCAGCCCGCTCCAACAATTGCATCACGAAGTGCTGTTTCGGCTTCGCTGAAAAATGAAAGATTGATTTCTGCAATTAAGGATCAGTATGATCCGGTGGATTCTAAAGACGCTAGTTATCCTTATCTCCACTGGTGGCCTAAGAAGGATACCAGGGAATTTGTGCAATATAATTTTGAGAAGGAAGAGACTGTGTCAGAATCAAAAGTTTATTGGTTTGATGATGGTCCCTGGGGTGGCTGCCGAATTCCGGATTCTTATCAGGTATTGTATCTAAAAGATGGGAAATGGGAGCCTGTAAGTCAGCTAAGTTCTTCAGGGATTGAGAAAGATAAATACAATGTTCTGAAGTTTAAACCAGTGAAAACGAAAGCTCTTAAGTTGGAGTTAAAACTACCTGTTGATAATGCTTCAGGGATTCACGAGTGGATAGTACAGTAAATTCTGATCGGGTCTATGAGTATTAGATATGTAATTGTTTCTATCCTGGTTCTTTTCAACACTGCATTTGCTCAAAGAAAAGCACATACTGATCCAGGTGCTGGAAATCCTGTTCTGCCAGGTTATTTCGCTGATCCGACGGTTAAGAAATTTGGCGATACCTGGTATATCTATGCAACTACTGACGGTAACGGAGGAGGGTTTGGCCCTTCGCAGGTCTGGAAGTCTAAAGACTTCGTTAACTGGAGTCTTGATGATATGAACTGGCCCACAACCCGCCACTACTGGGCTCCCGACGTTACGAAGGGAAATGATGGAAAATACTACATGTATTACTGTCAACCGGTCGAGATCTTTGGCGCTTCAGGCAGTACCCCAACGGGTCCCTGGACTTCATTGCTTCCCACAGGGCAACCTATTATTCGCAATTATTATGTTCCTGATGTGATCACTTTGGACGGGCAAACGTTCAGGGATGATGATGGAAAGTTTTACATGTTCTGGGGGACCTGGGGTATTTACCCGAACAGCGGATGCGGCGTAGGATTACTGAATCCGGATATGAAATCTTTTGCAAAAACAGACAAGATACCAAATACTGTAGCGAAGGACTTTTTCGAGGCACCCTTCATGTTTAAAAGGAACGGTATTTATTACCTCACCTATTCTTCTGAGCGCTGTGAAGATGCCAGCTATAAAGTCCGTTATGTAATGAGCAAAACAGGACCGATGGGGCCTTTTGTTGAGGGCAAGAACAACCCCATCCTGGTAACAAATTCAGATGGCTCTGTTCATGGTCCCGGCCACCAATCGGTATTAGAGAATGGTAAGGATTTTTATTTGATCTATCACCGGCATAATAATCCTCATAACAATGGAGGCTACCATCGTCAGGTGGCTGCAGACAAACTGGAATTTGATAAGGAAGGTAATATAAAAAGCCTCGTCCCCTCACATGAGGGGATAGGATATTTAGGTAAGAATGTAAATCCTCACACTGATCTGGCTTTTGGTAAGAGAGTAACCGCCTCATCTTCTTACAGTGATGAATTTAAGGCTGCCTACGCTGTTGACAATAACAACGGAACTTTGTGGAAACCGGGAAATAATACGAGTGATGCCTGGCTTTCTATAGATCTGGGAGCTGTTAAGAATGTCAAAAGCGTACATACCCAGTTTGAATATGCAACCTGGTACTACCAGTACATCATCGAATATTCTCTGAATGGTACCGATTGGAAAGTATTTGCAGATAAGTCTGAAAACACCATCCATGGAAGTCCTATGGTGGATGTTAGTAATGTATCTGCCCGATATGTCCGCTTAAAGATTGTAAATACCGAATACCCGGGATTAAACAAAGCAGTCTGGAACATCAGGGTTTTTGATAACGATTCTTATCAGCCTGTGGCAAAGACGGTCCCTGGAAAACCTGTAGAAAAACGGCAGGCAAAAGGATTACTTGTTCATCTGAACGCCGAGGAAATGGCCCTTGGTTCAGTGGTATCCTCCTGGAATAACTCTGGCAGCCTGAAGGGAACATTTACCCCTGAATCTGCCAGGAAACCTATTGTAAATATTATTGAAGGAAGGAAAGCAGTGGTGTTCCCTGGTGGAATCTCACTTCAGTCTGACTTTGTGGCGCCTTCTACTCTCAGCGGAAATAGCAGCTTCACAGTGTCTATGTGGTTATTTAACCCGGAAGTACAATCAGAAGAACCTGTGATATCCTGGACAGAAAGGGGCGGCGTTGATATTACAAATGCCACTTTCGGTTTTGGCAGTCACAGGCAATGGGGTGCTGCCGCGCATTGGGGCTGGCCTGATATGAGTTTTAAGAATATCCCTGAAGCGGGAAGATGGCATCATATTGCATTTACCTTCGACGGAACCTATGAAAAGATCTATGTTGATGGAAACCTGGATAAGCAGGATCTGAAAATGTTGTTCCTTGCAAATTTAAGGAACTTCGTCATCGGAACTACTTCAGATAAAAACGCTTATTTCAGCGGAGCCATTTCTTCCTTGAAAGTTTATGATGTGGCACTTTCTGAAGATGAGGTTAAGCAGCAGACCCAGGAGAAAAATACATCCAATGTGGCAGTTTATTTGGATGCCGCTCAGCTTCCCTACGGCCCATTGACGCAGTGGAAAAATGAGGGTTTTGAGAGGGGAAATTTAGTCGCGCATGGGGTCTCTCCTATAGTAAGGGATGTTGAAGGAAAGATTTGCTTGCAGTTTGATGATAATGCTTTCTTATCAGCATCAAAGATAAATGAATCACTTGCCGGAAAGCTGCCTTATACAATGGTTGCCATCGTAAATAATAAAGGCAGAAATGACAACCGCGTAATTAGCTGGCCAGTCGCCGGCGGCTCTACTTTTATGATGCGTTTGCCCGCAAAGTTCAACGATGGAAAATGGCATCAACTGGTTTGCACTTTCGATGGGAAAGACCATCAGGTGTATATAGATGGAATGCCGGGATCAGCACCTCTTATTAAGAGTATGCAACTAGAGCGGACCGGACTCTCCCTGAATGCAGGCGGTTTTAAGGGTGCAGTAGCTTCTCTTACTGTATTTTCAGAAAATTTTAGTCAAACAAGGATAAAAGAACTTTATGCAAGCTGGATAGGTACCTTTCCTAAATCCATTCCTGCGGCCATTAACTTTAAAAGGAAGCCAGTAGCCATCAGTCCGGAAATGATAGTGCTGGAGGCTGGACGGCCTAACCTGCCAGGCGAAAGCGTAGAATACTGTATTGTTGGCAGAAGAACGGGAGATGCAACCGTAAGCCAACAATGGAAAGATGATCCTCGGGCGATAGACGATGGCAAGACTCCAAATACCACGTATTCCTATACCGTTAAAGCCAGGGATAATTATGGCAATGTTACTTCACCTTCAGAAGTGGCTGCGGTAAATACGAATGCAAGTTCCTTCCGCATCGTTTCAAACCTTTTTTCTGCAAATGCAGATTTGTTAAAAGTAGATCCTACGGCCGCAGGATGGGACGGGATGCAAGGGGGGGCTGCACGGGCAGAAATATCCGGTAAGGAACTCATGCTGGAGTCAGTCAATACATTTTGGGATGGCAACGAGCAAGAAGGCCCCTTTTTGTACAAAGAGCTAACAGGAGACTTTGTTGCTGAGGTAGAGGTGGCTGATGTTATTGGTTTAAAGGAAAAGAAGGCGAGTGGAGCTAATGAGTGTGGGTTAATGGTTTTGGCCAAAAACAAAAAGGGAAATCTTATCCAAAGCGGTATCATGCCTGGATGGGGAGTGGGAAATATCATTACTGAACTTGGAAGAGAAGGTCGAAAACAAGTGAATAATCAGGCGGGATGGAAATATTTAAAGTTTCTCCAGATCCAGCGAGATGGAGATAATTTTTATCTACGCGGCAGCGATGACGGCAAAAGCTGGCAGCCATTAACGACAGAGGCGATAAAGAAAGATCTGGGAGCGACAGTACGGGTAGGTCTGTACCATGCAACTTACGGGAAAAATGCAGGTTGGGCGAAATTTAAAGATTTCAGGATACTGCAGAGAAAGAAATAATACCGGGATGATGAAAGCCGCAACGAGTTTGCGGCTTTTTTATTTATACACCTTTGGTTAACCTTATTACCATTAATCTTATTGATCTGCCGCAATCCTTTATTCGGTTAATAAAATGCAAGAAGTGGTTAATTTCCAAAGGGAATTCGATATGCCGAAAATTTAACTTTATGATAACAATAAGGGCAAAAAAACAGATTTGCCGCAGGGCTGCCGGGTGATTCGATACAGGCAGGCCAAGAGTAACGGACATCGTAACTCTGGCTGAGTGACTAATAAGCAAAAGGATATTTTATAAATTTTTTACTATGAGAAAAGTTCTACTATTTTTCTTTGCCGCCATGGTGAGCGGAACTATCATCTCCCAAACGATGAGTTTCAGGAGAGATAAAACAGAAAAAAGGCCGGGTAGCGAAGCTGTAATAAAAGCAGGGAAAGATTTTTCCCCCGTTATAACTAAATCCTTGCCCGTTCCGGTTGCAGCTGCTTTGCCAAGTTTAGAAAATGTGGCTCCTGAGGGTACCGCTACTACCGATAAGGTTTCTAGTTGGGAGAAGCTGGCAGCAGTAAATGACGGTTTTGATCCGGCAAACTCTGAAGACAGAACCAACGGCGTTTATGGAAACTGGGACTCGCCAAACACTTTTCGTTGGGTGGAGTATGAATGGGTTGTTCCAATCGTACTGGCCGGAACAGACATTTATTGGTTCAGCGATAATGGTGGAATTCTTCTGCCTACTGAAGCCTACATTGAATATTTTAACGCTGCTACCAATGCCTGGGTTAAGGTCGGTGATATTGGGAGGGATGGAAATAAGTATAACTATCTGGATCTGGGTGGGATTACAACGACCAAACTCAGGGTAAGCATGAAGAATACTACCCAATCCACCGGTATTATTGAATGGAAGGTTTATGCCAGTCCTGTAAATATAGCTCCGCGGGCTTCGGCAAGTACCAGCTTTGTTTCGGGCTGGGAAAAGCTTGAGGCTGTTAACGACGGATTTGAGCCCGCAAGTTCCACAGACAGAAGCAAAACGGTATATGGGAACTGGGATTCGCCAAACACATTCCGTTGGGTGCAGTATGAGTGGGGCAGTCCGGCCAAACTAAGCAGTACCGAAATCTACTGGTTTACAGATGACGGAGGTATCATGATACCGACGGAGGCTTATGTAGAGTATTATGATGTACTAACAGATTCCTGGGTGCGTATAGGTAATATAGGTACAGACCGGGATAAGTACAATGCATTGGACCTAGGCTCTATTTCTACTACCAAATTACGGGTGAGTATGAAGAACAACGTTCAATCTACCGGAATTATTGAGTGGAAAGTGTTTGGTAGGATAAGTTCAATTGGGACCAAGACAGTTTATATCCCAAATGAATGGAAATCATCCCCATTAAAAGAACAGATCGATCTTACTAATCGCTCTCTGGCTTCTGAGAACTTTATAGTAGTTTGGGGGCCATTGGCTGGTAATGATCCAACAAAGGCCAGCAATCCCGACCTTGTATTTAAGCCGCAGGCAGTTCTTGACTCCATGGAAGCCCTTTATGATTTTATGATCGACGATCAGAAATACGTTGAGGAAACCGGAAATCTAAAGAAGTATAAAACCATTGTAGTAATGAATAACACCTGGAACCAGGATCGTTATACAGGCTGGGCATTTGGGGGAGGCTTTGACAACGTGATCAATGCTATGTATATCGACCCTAGAACGGTAAGAGAGAATGCCTGGGTGCTGGCTCATGAGATCACCCATGCCTTTCAATACATGATTCCTCTCCTTTATCCTGGTGCGGGCTTTACTGGTGTCGCACACTCAGGATTTTTTTGGGAAACGCATGCTAATTTTATGGCAATTCAGCGCTATCCAAATCTGCTCGGCAATACAGATTATCCCAGGGCCTGGAATTTTACTAATTACCATTTCGGTTCAGCCAGAAAACATTACTCCGACTTCTATCTGCTGCAATACCTGAAAGACAAGCATGGGATAGAATTCATAAATAGGATCTGGAGAGAAGCAAACCCTGCGGCAAAAGAGCATCCTACTGAAACCATCAGTCGCTTGCTCGGCCTGGATCAAAGCAAAATGAACGATATGATGCTGGAGTATGCTATGAGAAGGGTGAAAGGAGATTTTAGTAATAAGGCTGATATTCAGAAACTGGAAACAACGATTGATCCTTTCTGGGATTTCAGAAAAACCGTGATTCTTGATTCCATAGGTAAGGATCATTACGCCATTCCGAATAACCTCGCACCACAGCAGTACGGCTTCAATATTGTTCGATTGCACGTGCAGCAGGGATACTCTAACTGTACCGATAATTATGTGAACCTTAAATTTAAAGGTCATGCGGATGTGAATGCTTTCGCAGGCTGGAGATATGGATTTGTAAGTGTTGATAATGCTGGAACTGCCATTTATAGTAATGCTCAGGCCGGAGATGCAGAAATATCTTATAAGGTTCCTGCAGGTTCAACTGAATTATACCTGGTGGTTCTGGGAGCTCCTTCAAGCTATCAAAAACATACCGATCTCTTCGAAGCTGGTTTCCCAAGACTATACCGCTTTCCTTACGAAATTTCTCTTCAAGGTGCAGTGCCTGAAGGATATCAGGCAGGGTTTCGTCAAACAGGATTACCGGCAGGTTCCAGACACCGCAATGGAGGAGGCTTTGTAGCCTCAACTGCCAGCGTTGCCTCTTCGGTATATGTCGGCCCAAATGCCACTGTTCTGGGGAGGGCACAACTCTCAGGAAATGTAAGGATTGAAGGAAAGGCTTTGGTTAGAGATGATGCCAGTATTTCAGGTAATGCAGTTATAAAAGACTTTGCGGTAGTATCCGGTAACTCCAATATTTCGGGGAATGCCCAGCTTTCCAATTACGCCTATGTACATAATACCACAGTAAAGGAAAACGCAAGTATCAGCCAGAATGCCGCCTTGTTCTGGAATAATATAACAGGCAGTGCGAAGATTTATGGAAATGCTTTCTCGCCGAACTCTCAAAACCTTGGAGGTACAATTGAAATTGGTGGGGATGCTGAGATTGGAGGAACTTGTAGTGCTGGTAAATATTTGCAAAGCCCCGGGATTATGTTTAGCCCTACATCTACACCCAGGAGTGCCTGCGACGGCCTGGTAAATCATGAACTGAATAATGATATTAATAAACCTGTAACTCTTTACACTGCAGCAGAAATGAATTTCTCTAAATTTTTAATGTGCGGTGCAGAGGCTGGAAATCTTCCTGAAAGAACTCTTAGCTTTCCGGAGCTTGCAACAAAAAGATATGGCGAGGCTGCTTTCAGCTTGGGAGTTACATCAAGTTCAAATGAAAGCATCACTTATACCAGCTCAAACACGAGTGTTGCCGAAGTTGATCCAAACGGCACGGTGACTATTAAAGGAGTTGGGACTGTAAAGATCACTGCCGTAACGCCGATCAATTCTAATTACCGCAACCGGGCATTAGCTGAACGGATCCTAACCATAAATAAAGGAGTTCAATCCATTAGCGCTGTCGATCCTGGTGTATTAAAGCTCCAGAATGGTTCAGCAATACTCACAGCATCCAGCACGGTTGGCTTGCCCCTGTCGTTCGAAATTACAAATGGGTGGATAGGCTGGTTGGACGGTTCGAACTTAAAGTTTAAACAGCCTGGAACAACTGATATAATCATTCGTCAGGCAGGAAATAACCTTTATGATGCAGCTCCTCCCGTGAAATTAACGGTCACAATTGAAGACGATGCCAACGGACCGGTTCTGGTTAATAAAGCCATCTCTCCAAATAATGATGGTATTAACGATTATTTCAATATCCGGGGCATTGAATTGTATGGAGACAACGCTGTATCAATTTTAAGTTCCAATGGAGTTGAAGTCTACAAGGCCAAAGGCTATGACAATGCCCGCGTTTTATTCGATGGCAGAACAAATGAGGGGGCCAGGCTTCCTGCCGGTACTTACTTCTATGTAATAAAGATCAGGGACAAGGACCAGGCCTGGAAAGTGATGAAGGGATACTTCGCTCTGGGGTATAATTAATCGAATTCAAAAATCTTTAATAGGAGCAGATGAATCATCATGAGCATTACTCACACACTGGAATCAATAAAAATTGCCCAAATGATAGCTTCATTTCCATTAAAAAAAAAATTATTCCAATGAAAAACACACTTGTCTCATTGCTTGCGTCAGCATTATGCTTTTTGGCCTTCCAATCATCATTGGCTCAGCAACTAACTACATACAACCAGTATAGCAGCAATCTATCACCATTGAACAGTGCTGCCAGTTTAATTAATCCTGATGGTCAGGTCAGTTTAGTTTCCAGGCAACAATGGTCGGGAATAGAGGGAGCACCGGTTTCGTTCTGGGGAAACGCCTATTTACCTTACAGATCCTTGAAGGCTACCCTTGGTGTAAATTTTCGATATGATAAAGTTGGAGAGGAGCAGAATACTGATGTTTCAGTTTTTGTAGCAAAATCCGTTCAGCTATCAGAAAATAGCTATTTCGCTTTGTCTGTTAATGCTGGTCTGAATTCCTTTAGTAGTAATTACTCCAATTTGGAACCCGGAGATCCGGTTTTTGCAAACGGCAACAAGGTATCAAAAGGAATAGTTGGAGCTGGCATTCTCTTGTACAACCCTTCAAAATTTTATGTAGGTGTTTCCATGCCCAAATATGTTTTGAGTAACCAGGATCAAAACAGCTATTCCTATAGTTTGCGGAATCAGTTCCTGGTGAACGGCGGACTAATTTTAAAGATTGCTGATGATTTCAAATTAAGGCCATCGGGGCTTATTGCTCTAAGTCAGGATTCGGAAGTTCAGGCTGAAGCATCAGGTATGGCTTTTATAAAAGACTTAATGGGATTAGGCCTAAATGTAAGATCATACGGTGGTCTGGCAGGTATTGCTCAACTGGACCTTAAGAGTTTCAGGTTAGGTTACAGCTATCAGTTCAACAGTTCTAAATATGGCCTCGGTCAGATAAACAATAATACCCAGGAATTTCTCCTGAGCTATAGATTTGGTAAAGGTGAGAAGAGCCTTTTCTAATGTCAAAATTTAAAACAACTCAATCTCATTCTTAATAATAACCTCAATATGATGAGTATTAACATTACTTACAATCGAAGCTTACGGTTTCTGATGTTACTTTTTTGTATCGGTATTCCCTGGCTTGCATTCGCTCAGAAAAGAATTTCAGGAATCGTGGTTGATGAAAAGAATCTCCCCTTGCCTGGAGTTTCTGTTAAGGAAAAGGGCTTAAAGGTCGGAGTAAGCACTGATGTTCAAGGCAAATTCTCGATTTCAGCAAGCAGCTCGAACCCGGTATTAGTGTTTACGTTCGTTGGCTTTAAAACGAAAGAACTGGCGGTCGGCGACAAGAGCTCGGTAACCGTCAAATTGGAAGAAGAAAGTTCACAGTTAAAAGATGTTGTGGTAATCGGCTATCAGAATATCGAAAGAAGGAAAAATACCGGTGCCATTGCATCAGTAAAGGGGAAGGACTTTGAAAATACTCCCTATGCTACCATAGACGGTATGCTTCAGGGAAGGGTTCCTGGTTTAACCGTTTTAAGTACTTCCGGTGAACCGGGATCTAATAACATAGTAAGTATCCGGGGAAACAGTAGTGTGGATGTTGGGGGCAGAAGTACTCCTCTTTATGTAATTGATGGTGTTATATATGACGTAAATGACATCCAGTCTGCTTATGGAAACAGTAGTCCACTTCAAGCGATCAATCCGAATGATGTAGAATCGGTTGACGTGCTAAAAGATGCTTCGGCCTCTGCAATCTATGGAGCAAGAGCTGCAAATGGAGTTATCATTATCCGCACGAAACAGGCAAAGCCCGGGGTGCCGCAAGTGCGGGTATCGGCTTATGGTGGTATATCGGATAAACCAGCCATGAAGCCCATGTTGGTAGGTACAGCAGAGCGGAGACAGAAAATGGGATTGCTTTATGCTTCTGGACAGTATGCAAGAATGGAGAATTTGAGCATGATGCTTACAGACAGCTTAAATCCGGCATTTAACAATAATACAGACTGGCAAGGGTTGTTCCTTCAGGCTGCGCCTATTAATAACATTGACGCAAGTATTGCATCATCTACCGAAAAATTCGGCTACCGTGTCTCCTTCGGACATTATTACGAAGAAGGCGTAATGATCGGTTACGATACCCGCCGCATTTCTCCCCGTCTGAATATTAATGCCACCCCATTTAAAAACTTGCGCTTTGAGTCAAACCTATTTCTAGGATTTACCAAATCGAAACATGGTCAGGGAGATGAGAGTAAATATCCTTTCGATACCTGGGGCTTCCCATCTTCATTCTGGCAAATTACGGAGGTTGAGAAAGAATTATATACAGGGCGTTATGAAGATTTGAGAGACGACGACCGGACAAGTAGTATTAATGGCAATACATCAGTTCAATTAACTATCCTGCCTGAGTTGAGTTTAAAAAGCCAACTGTCTTATAATATGTATAACAATACTCGTAACTATTTTAAGCCGAGTATTTTAAGTGGTTCTGGTAGAAATGAGGCTTATAGCTGGATCTATCAAAACAGAAGATATGAGTTGGAAAACTACTTTAACTATTCAAAGACAATCAAAGATCATTCTGTTACAGCATTACTGGGGCAGGGAATGGAGCAGAATAATCAATATGATAATTACACCTACAGCGTTGGTAATAAAAATGCAATTAAAACACCAGCAGGAGTACCTTCCGGTGCAGACCTTTTCGCCCGCGGTGCTGAATCTATCCGGACACGCCTCTCTTATTTTGGCCGGGTAGGTTATGATTACAAATCAAAATACTTGGCTCAGTTGAGTTACCGTGTTGATGGTTCATCAAGGTATAGCAAGACTAATCGATGGGGGGCATTCCCGGCGGCATCCGCAGCGTGGGTACCAAGTGAGGAAGCATTTTTTGAGAATATTAAGAACGTTGTTCCTTACTTAAAGTTTAGAGCGAGTTACGGTATAACGGGACTAGATCCCGGAAGTTACTATGCTTATTACAATAATTTGATATCGAATGCCGCTTACACAGGATCTGTGTTAGGAAATGGAAATGGCGGCGATGCAGGGACCTATAATGGGACCACAGTGATGTATCCAGACTATGAACAGCCTGCAGCCGATTCTAATTTAGGTTGGGAAAGAAGTCCCCAGTTAAATATTGGAACAGATATCGGTCTATTTAATAACAGAATTTCTTTAACTGGCGACTGGTATGTCAGGGACTCCAAGGAAAAGATATTTGACGTGCCGGTTCCTGTTACAACGGGTTACACAAGCGTTAGAAATAACTTTGTAAGTGTTCGTAATACAGGTTTTGAAGTTGCAATCAATACTAGAAATTTATCGCAGAATTCTAAGCTTCAGTGGACTACTAACTTTAATATTGCCTATAATAAGAACTACGTTACCAAGCTTCCAAGTGGCGGGCGAGAGTTTAGATTTGGACCCAGCTGGATGGAGCGTACGTTAACCATTGGTCAGCCTTTATATCCATTCTCAGTCTGGGAGGTCGGAGGAATCTATTCAACTAATTCGGATGTACCTATAGATCCATTGACCGGACGAAGAATAACATGGCTAGGTTCTTCAACGCAGTTTTCTGCAGGTGATCCTGCCAGGAGAGACGTTAATGGCGACTATACAATAGATCACTTAGATAAAGTTCCATACGGAAATCCAAATCCTGATCTTACAGGTGGGTTAAATAATACCTTAACTTATAAAGGTTTTAGCTTGAACTTCCTCGTAACATTTATTTCGGGAAGAAGCTTATGGAATGGATATTTATCCGACAAGATGCAGGATGCGGGAACTTCTGATCCTTATGCATTATGGGGACCGCGGTCGGGGCCTTCCTCTGATTTTAACATGTCTGATTTTTGGCAGAAACCTGGTGATGTTGCCCGTTACCCAGGTCTAATTACTAATACCGTTGATAAATGGCATATCGCTCAATCTTTCTATGTGGAGGATGCCAGCTTCATTCGACTTAAAAACATTCGTATGGGCTATGCAATACCATCCAAATTAACCAAACGGTTTGGAGTAAAATCAATGAACATTTATGGTATTCTGGATAACGTTCGCGTTTGGTCAAATGCAACGGTACCTGACCCCGAGGCCGTAGGAGTTGATGGGTATTCGAGCGGAAATGACTACCCAATTCCAAAGAAGTACACCTTCGGTCTGGACATTACCCTTTAAAAAAATCAAGATGAAAAAAATATTTCTATGTATTTTAATTATTGCTGGTTTTAGTTCTTGTAGCAAGTTCTTAGACCAGGAGCCTCTTAGCACATCAACCGATGATTCCTTTTGGAAGGATGAGGCAGAAGCAGAATCAGCTATTGCTGGTAGTTATGCCTTAGTTAGACAGGCATTTAATTTAGTGGAAGGCGTTAGTTTTTTCGCGTATGGAGATTTAGTGAGCGACGAGATCTTGAGTTCAAATCTTTCAGATTTAGGACCAGTTGTACAGTTAAATCCAACCGGTTATGTTCCTTCTGGTGAGCCTTGGCGCAACCTTAGAAGGTTAAGACGGTTTGACCTGTTTTACCGTGCTATTGACCAGGCAAGCAGGTGTATTGCATTTATTCCGAATATCCCTGCATCAGAGTTCAGCTCAGAGGAAGAAAGGAACAGATTAATCGGTGAGGCCTATTTTCTCAGAGCTTTCAACTATTTCTATATGACCAGGATATGGGGAGATGTACCTTTAGTCTCAGGTGCTGTTAATGTGAGTTCTGCTGTGAACTTGCCAAGAACTCCGCAGGCTGAAGTATTAAGTTCTTGCATAAAGGATATTGAGACAGCTATTTCCTTATTACCATGGCAATATGCAAGCGCTTCCGATAAGGCAGTAAGAGCGAACAAAGGTTCTGCTTATGCCTTATTAGCTCATCTTTATGCATGGATGGGTGAGTATGAAAAATGTGCGCTCGCTGCTGACGAAGTCGTCAAACAGGAAACGCTATACGGCTTCGTTTCCCGGGATAGTTTGAGCTATAGGGGTATTTATAAAGGGGGATCAAACGAAGGTGTCTTTGAAATTGCTCAGTCAGGTGAAAATGAAGGAACCATATTAGGTATTGGCAGATTCACTTTAGCTGCCCCCTATATTACAGGTAAAACAGGTGTTGAAATTGTTATTGATTCAAATACTGTTTATAGAATGTTTCCTAAAGGAACAACCGATAAACGTTTCAGATCTTGTTTTAACCTTTCTAATACTGCTGCGCCAATGTGTACCAAGTATGCTAATATCAGCTATGTTGGAGGAGGACAATCATCGGCAGCGACACCTCTTTTCAGAAATAATATTGTGGTTTTCAGATACTCGGATATTTATCTTTTGCGAGCTGAAGCTCTGGCAGCTACTGGTCAATATTCCGCCGCCAGAACAATGCTCAACAAAATTAGGTCTCTTGCAGATGCTACGGCAGTTAATATCCCAGATCATCTGCTGTTCGAGGAAATAATAGAAGAAAGAGGAAGGGAATTGTTCCTGGAGGGACATCGCTTCTACGATGTAATAAGGTTAACGCGCAAGGATGTTTCAAAGGTTAGCTTTTTTGGAACTACCGCTATTGGTCCTAAAATGACTACTACTGATTTTCTTCAGGGAAAGTATTACTGGCCTTTAGACCCATCTCTTCTTAATGAAAACAAACTTCTTACCCAGACGCCATTTTGGAATTCGAAGATTTAATCATTTGTATATGAAATCATTATATAATATAATTTTAATATTACTGGCGGCGGTCGTTTTTACTTGTTGTAAAAAGAGCGACTATCTTCAAGATGGGGGAGTTCATACCCCAAATACTCCTCTTAGCGCCTTTGATTATTTAAATCAACATCCCGGTAAACTGTTTGATACCCTTTGCGTGATCATCGATAAATTAGACATGAAGAATGAAGTGAATACTGCAGGTACATTTTTCGTTCCTACGGACTATGCAATTAAACGATTTATCGACACCAAGAAGCTGCGACGTGACGAAAATATCCCTTACACCCTGGATACTCTTGTTAAGGAGATCTCCCGTGATTCCCTTGCGCAGTACTTATTTAAGGAAAACGTTTCGCTTGGTACCGCACCAACAACTTCTACCCCAATAACAAGTGTCACTAATGAAGTATTCGATTATCGAAAAGTTCTTCAACCGCGGGCGGGAGAGTCGTGGTCTGGCGCAGAGGTATATTATCTATATCTTACTAAAATTAAAGGAAGCCGGGATGTTGTGGGGGTACCTCCTCCTCCAAATCAAACCGATATTGCAGTACAGTGCCAAACTACAGGGATTGTGACATCCTCTGGCACCACTATCAACGTCTTAAGCAACAATCACTTTTTTATAAGATTCTAGTTTACCCTCATCGATATTTTTATGCAAAGGAAGATAAAAAAAATGTTGTTCATTGCTTCGTTCACAAGCATGTTCATATATTCTTGCAAGCCAGAAGAAGGCTATATCAGTGACTATATGTACTATCGTCCGAAAGTACTTGTAGCATTGCAAGGGGTAACAACAGCCTCAACATCCATTGAACTAGATGGCGGAACCGGGCCTGCAAGTGTTAAACTTTTAGAAGTGAGAAATAAAAGGACAGGGAAACCTGCTCCCGAATTTACGCAGGAATATGAGGTCCCCCAGTACTTGTCTGAAGTTACCCATGCTGATTCTACCCTCGAGCTCTTGTTTAAAAAAATTGCGCTTAAACCCACTCCTGCTTTAAGTGTCAATGAAGTTGGCGGACGAATCGGCTTGTCTCCAGCCACAGCTAACGTAGATACTGGAATGTATACATTGGATGTGCAGGTTTCAAACCTTAAGGGGACACGGATACTCCGGAATGCTATAGACATTCATCTGGTCCCGATGGAGAGCTACCGGTTTCAGGGGGCTCCTTTTGCGAGCCATTCTAATTTGGGCAGCGAAGACGGTTTTATTAATGCAGAAACAAGCGTGAACGTGCGCCGGGTGCCTAGTGGAGAAGATAAAATAATACTGAAATTTGTTGATCGCAACGGAAATGTGTTCAATCCTAAAAATGGAGAAGTAGTTCACCGGGGCGATAGAGGAAATCTGGCTAAGATGAACCCCTACTATCCGGAAGAAAGAACAGATACAGCTTTAGTCTACAAATTTCCTAAAAAGTTCCCGTTCCCCTTCTTAACCTCTACAAATGGATTTTTATCCTACTATAGAGTGCCAGGGCGTTTTGTGGATATTAACAGGAATGCAAATGTTGCTTTCGAGTTTTATATCAATGGTCCCGGAACCTATGTTTTAACTGTTAATCTGCCCTTTGTAGGTAGAAAACCTTAGCCTTGCGATTTAGTTAAAATCAAGCCACTATGTGCTAATTTCTAATAAATGCACGGTTTGCACAGTCTGTATTTTTGAATTAAATAAAATTAAAGTTGAGATTATGAATGTTACCTGGAAAGGGGTTTACCCGGCAATTACAACAAAGTTTAATGAGAACGATGAAATAGATTACGAAGCTTACGAAAAGGGATTACAAGGTCAGTTGGATGCTGGTGTTGATGGAATAATTGTAAGTGGTTCTTTGGGTGAAGCAAGCACGCTTTCTGATCAGGAGAAACTTGATTTAACAGAGCACACAGTAAAATATGTAAATGGTAAAGTTCCGGTAATATTCAGCATTGCAGAGCAATCTACCAAGGTTGCAGTATATCTGGCTGAAAAGGCTCTTGAAAAGGGAGCAAGTGGCCTCATGATCTTACCCCCACTACGCTATTCTTCAAGTGTGGAGGAAACCATTCAATATTTTGCAACTATAGCCGAACGTACTCCCTTACCTATTATTATATATAATAACCCTGTTGATTATAAGACTACAGTTACTTTAGACATGTTTGCCGAATTGTCTAAGTTCGATAACATTCAGGCAGTAAAAGAATCTACCCGGGATATCAGCAATGTAACCAGAATGATTAACCGCTTTGGGGATCGTTTTAAAATTCTTTGCGGGGTTGATCCCTTAGCCCTGGAGAGTTTGTTTATGGGAGCTGATGGTTGGGTTGCAGGTTTGGTTGATGCTTTCCCTAAGGAAACGGTTGCTATTTATCGCCTTGCCAAAGCAGGTCGCTATGAAGAGGCCTTGAGCATTTATCGCTGGTTCCTTCCTTTGCTTGAGCTTGATATTGATCCAAAACTTGTTCAGAACATCAAGTTAGCGGAGGTTTACACAGAATTAGGAACAGAAAATGTGCGAGCGCCCCGCCTTCCACTTAGCGGTAAGAACCGTGAACGTGTGATTAAAGTGATTGAGGATTCTTTAGCTACAAGACCAGAATTACCTGAAGGAAGCTGGGGACGAAGAGAAACAGTTTTGGCATAATTGATCGCCTCAACAAAAGGAAGTGTCTGGCGTAGTAAAGATGCCAGACATTTCAACAACCTTAAAAACACACATGAACACTAAAAATATTATTGCACTCAGATATGTTGAGTCTGTTGATAGTCCCTTCAGGGCTGTTAATCCTTTTACAGGCCTGGAGCTTGATGGAGAATTTTACCAGGCCGACTCCAATCAGATTAACGCCGCTTTTGATTCAGCAAATGCGGCTTTTTCTGTTTTTAGAAGTATCGGCAAATCTAAAAAAGCTGCATTCCTCCGTGCAGTAGGTGAAGAGATTTTAGCTCTTGGTGATGATCTGATTAAAAGGGCTGGTGAAGAGAGCGGACTTCCGGTTGCAAGGCTGCAAGGGGAAAGAGGCCGAACTATCGCCCAATTGAATATGTTTGCCGATCAGGTAGAGGAAGGTTCCTGGGTTGAAGCAATTATTGATTCTGCTTTGCCTGATCGTCAGCCTGTTGCCCGTGTGGATCTACGGCGGATGTTAGTGCCGATCGGGCCGGTGGTGGTTTTCGGGTCCAGTAATTTTCCTCTGGCTTTTTCTGTTGCGGGCGGGGATACTGCTTCCGCCTTTGCAGCCGGATGTCCTGTAATTGTTAAAGCTCATCCTGCTCATCCGGGTACAAGTGCCCTTGTAGGTGCTGCGATAGTAAAGGCAGCGGAAAAGACTGAAATGCCTGCAGGTATCTTTTCCCTTGTTTACGGAGGGGGACATGAAATTGGTGGGATGCTTGTTAAGCACCCGGTAGCTAAAGCTGTCGCTTTTACCGGTTCGTTTAACGGCGGTATCGCTTTAAGTAAATTAGCTGCACAACGCACACAACCCATTCCGGTTTTCGCGGAAATGAGTAGCATTAATCCGGTAATTCTGTTACCTGAAGCTTTAGAGGAAAGAGCTGAACAAATTGCTGAAGAATATGCTGCATCCATAACACTTGGTGTCGGGCAATTCTGCACTAATCCAGGATTGCTTATTGGAATTGAATCTCCTGCATTAGAACGTTTTAAAGCTGCATTGCAAAAGGCAGTAACTGATTCTGAATCCTCCACTATGCTCACGGAGGGTATCTGTAGAAATTATCACTCGCTTTTAGGCAAGATGCTGGAGCAGGAAGGAGTTAAATTACTGAGCAAATCTGATAAATTAAATCAGAGTGCCAGGAACCAGGCTTTAGCAACTGTAGCTGAGATATCCTCGGGCGAGTTTTTACAAAACAGGGAACTTAGGGAAGAAGTGTTTGGTCCCTGGTCTTTACTGGTTACGGTAAAGGAAACGTCAGAAATAGAGACAGTGTTAGATTCTGTTGGCGGGCAGCTTACGGTTTCCATAATGACAGGTTCCGGCGGAACTCACAATTATAGTTCTATCTTAGACAAAGCAAGTGAAATTGCCGGCAGGGTGCTGATGAACGGAGTTCCGACAGGGGTAGAGGTATGCCACGCAATGCAGCATGGCGGACCTTTTCCATCCACTACAGACAGCAGATTCACTTCGGTTGGAGCAACTGCTATTAGGCGCTTTGTTCGTCCGGTCTGTTGGCAGAGCTGGGAACATGATCTCCTGCCGGAAGAGTTGCAAGATGGCAATCCCTTGAATATTTGGCGATTGAAAAATAAGCTTTGGACTAAAGACTAATATGCGGAATAAAACTTTTTTTTGTATTGATGCTCATACCTGTGGCAATCCTGTACGCCTGGTGGCAGGGGGTGGGCCGAATCTGTCAGGGGAGAATATGAGCGAGAAAAGGCAGCATTTTTTGAAAGAATACGATTGGATAAGGAAAGGCCTGATGTATGAGCCCCGGGGGCACGATATGATGTCGGGTAGTATACTTTATCCGCCCCATGATCCTGAAAATGATGTTGCTGTTTTGTTTATCGAAACGAGTGGTTGTTTGCCGATGTGCGGACATGGTACTATTGGAACAATTACCATAGCAGTAGAGGAAGGACTTATCACACCGAAAGTACCCGGAATAATCCGCATGGAAGCTCCGGCGGGTCTTGTTCTGATTGAGTACAGGCAGGAAGGACGAAAGGTTAAATCAGTTAAACTGACAAATGTAGCTTCGTTTCTTGCTGCTGAAAATCTCGAAGTGGAATGCCCTGATCTTGGTTTGCTTCGTGTTGATGTATCTTACGGAGGGAATTTTTATGCCATTGTTGACCCCCAGGAAAATTTCAAAGGGATCGAGAATCATTCGGCGGATCAATTGATATCCTGGAGTAGAACACTCCGTAAGCGAATTAATGAGAAGTATACTTTCGTTCATCCTCAAAATCCCACTATTAACGGTTGTTCGCATATCCTATGGGCTGGAAAAACTATTTCAGAAGAGGCCACCGCAAGAAATGCAGTCTTTTATGGAGATAAGGCTATAGACAGGTCGCCCTGTGGAACGGGTACATCTGCACGGATGGCGCAATGGTTTGCAAAAGGGAAGTTGAAAAAAGGTGACATGTTCATTCACGAAAGTATTATTGGAAGCCAGTTTATCGGCAAGGTTGAAGATGTGGTTGAGCTCAACGGAAAGAAAGCGATAATTCCGAGCATTGAAGGCTGGGCAAGGGTTTATGGCTATAATACGATTAAGATTGATGAAGAGGATCCTTATGCAGAAGGCTTTCAGGTAATTTAAGTATATCATTAATGTTTTTTAAGGATTAGTATGTCCAGAGTAATTATAATAGGCGGCGGGATAATAGGTCTAACATCTGCCTGGTATTTGCAAAAGTCGGGTTACGAAGTAACCATAATTGATAAATCCGACCTCTCGGACAATTGTTCTTACGGAAATGCAGGAATGATTGTACCCAGTCATTTTGTCCCACTTGCGGCCCCAGGAATGATAGAGAAGGGTATACGATGGATGTTCAACAGTAAGAGTCCTTTTTATGTGCGACCTTCTTTAAATGCCGGCTTATTTTCCTGGGGCTTGAAGTTTATGCAGAACGCTACCTCTGAAAAAGCTGAAAGAGCTGCGATTCCTCTACGTGACATATCCTTATTAAGTAAAGCCTTGTTTGAGGATATTGAGCGGGATTTAGGTGATTTTGGCTTGCAGGAGAATGGTATCCTAATGATGTATAAAACGGCAAAGACGGAGGAGGAGGAGCTGCATTTGGCAGAAAAGGCGCGTTCGTTAGGACTGGATGTCCAGCAGCTTTCAGCTAAGGAATGCAAAGATCTGCAGCCTGGTTTAGAAGTGGATATAAAAGGAGCGGTTCATTACAAGTGTGACGCGCACTTGTATCCTTATGTACTAATGTCGATGCTTATCTCGCGGCTGGAAGCTTCAGGAGTGAAGTTCGCAAGGAATAAGGCAATTACACGAATTAAAACCGGAGAGGGGAAAATTCTGGGTATCTATTCCGGAGATGAACATTTTACGGCCGACTACTATGTATTAGCCTCGGGATCCTGGTCGCCTGAAGTTGCCGCTCTGGCAGGACTGAAGATCCCGATGATGCCGGGGAAAGGATATTCTTTTATGTTGCCGGAACCTCAGAAGCGTATGCATATCCCCGCGCTACTTTGCGAGGCTAAAGTTGCCGTTACTCCAATGAACGGAAGTATCCGTTTAGGAGGCACGATGGAGATTGATAAGATAAATAGCAGGGTTAACATGAACCGTGTAAAGGGTATTGTAGAATCTACGAGGAATTATTTTCCGGGTTTAAAACCAGAACTTCCTGAGATTTCAAATGTCTGGTATGGCTTCCGTCCCTGCTCTCCCGACGGATTGCCTTACATCGGCCGTTCGCAAAAGTTGAACAATTTGATTGTAGCAACAGGACACGGCATGATGGGGCTAAGTCTTGGTCCGGCCACAGGTAAACTTGTATCTGAGTTGATAAAGGAGGAGAAAACATCTCTCGATGTTTCCGTTTACTCTCCCAATAGGTTTTAGTAAATTAATAGTGTTTATAAGAAAGGCCATGGTGATTGGATTCACCCGGCCTTTATACTTGAATTCTAATTTGTTTTTTTTTTTGTCCTAAAGAACCCGCCTTCAATTGCTCCCCTGTTTGGGAATTCGGTTCCTGCGGGTTTTGTTATTATTAATTAACGTACTGATCAGTATAAGATCGTGGCGATAATCCTGTTGTAGATTTAAATACCCTGTTGAAATTTGTAATGCTGTTAAAACCACAGGTGTAAGCTACTTCTGAAATGCCTGAGAAGTTACCACTCGTTAGCATTTTACATGCTTCATTCACCCTTACCTTATTTAAGAACGTGACAAGTGTATGCCTGGTGTGTTTTTTGAAATACCTGCAGAAAGCATGAGGGGTCATAAACGCTTGGTCAGCTACATCCTCCAGGGTTAAAGGCTTGTTATAATTCTGCATTATATAATTATAGATGTTGGCTATTCTCATACCCTCACTGTCGTTTATGGATTTGGGGTAAGAGTTAACTGCTAAAGGCTCCAGATCCTGGGTTCCACTCATTTCTTTTAAAAGATTTAAAAAGATCATGAATTGTTCTATTCCATCAGTTTTAAGCATGGAACTAATACTGGTTGACACTCGCGATACAGTTTGCGCTGGTACTTTAAACCCGTTTTGAAATTTCCCCAGAAATGAGGTGATGTTCTTCATCTCTGGAAGATCAAATAAAGAATTGAGTTTACCACGGGGATTGAAGAATATCGTTGTTGCATGAATATTTTTTTGACTGTTAAGTTCAAAGTATGAAGGATCGCTTTTAAAGAGATGCGGCAGGTTTGCCCCCAACAGGAAAATTTCCCCCGAATTAAACATGTGCATGTTATTTCCTGCAATTAGTGTCCCTTCGCCTTCCTGAACCCAGGTAACCTGAATTTCCTCGTGGCGGTGAAGATGACTGTAGAAATAGGGAAGCTTTTCGTCCTGAATAATGACTGTCCGGTCAAAGGGAACAGGGATGGTAAACGGTAGTACTTTCATGCTCACAAGAATTGATGGTTATACATAAATTAACCCGGATGGTTAACCTACTGTTAAATCTAAGATAATTTGTGGTGATATGCAAGATAGTATCTCGAAGTGGTGAAAATGTGATTAAGGTTGGTTAATATATGGTAAGTTTGAAGGAAAATATGACAGAAATCATATTTTCCTAAGGAGTATTGCCTTCTATCTACTCAATCGTATTGCTGATTTCTTAATTTATGCTGTCGTTTTATTGATTTTTTTAACGAATTTGCAAGAGACACGCCTTAATTAAGCTTCCAACTTTTCGCATTTTTCTTTAAGCCACTCTGCTTCCTCAGGCTCCAAATAGGGTTGTAATTTTAAATAGACGAACTCATTATAGTCATTCAACCATTTTATCTGTTGTTCATCAAGCAAGTCTGTAAGGATTAAAGATGTATCGATATAGCAAAGAGTAATAGTTTCAAATTTTAAAAACTCTCCGAATTCACTGCTACCGTCAGCAACTGTTAATACCAGGTTTTCAATCCTCACCCCGTGTTTTCCTGGCCGGTAAATTCCGGGTTCTATAGAGGTGATCATACCTTCCTCTACAGCAAAGGGGGCATTAGCGGGGCCTATATTTTGTGGCCCTTCGTGGACGTTCAAAAAGTACCCTACGCCGTGCCCGGTACCGTGGCCATAATTTATCTTATTTTCCCATAATGGCTTTCTGCAAATTGCGTCTATCTGGTAACCTCGGGTTCCCTTCGGAAAGCTTGCATCTGAGCCAGAAATAAGCGCAGCAAGTACGAGTGTATAATCACGTTTTTCTTCCAGGGTGTTTTCTCCCAAAGAAACGGTACGGGTAATGTCTGTGGTGCCGTAATAATACTGTCCCCCCGAGTCTAACAAAAACAGACCTCTCTGTTCAAGTGCAAGGTCAGTCTGTGGTGTAGGGCAATAGTGGGGTAAGGCTGCATGAGCTTGGTAACCAGCGATTGAAGCGAAGCTCACACCCGCAAATCCTTCATTTTGTTCCCGGAAGTATTTTACTTTTTCTGATGCCGTGATTTCAGTAATTTCCTCTTTACCCAAGGTTTCATATAACCATTTGAAGAAGCGGGTTAGTGCAACACCATCCTTTATCATCGCCTGCTGCATGTTTTCAATCTCGGTACGATTCTTAATCGCCTTGAGCAAGGTGCTGGGATTGGTTTCCTTAATTATCCTGGCAGAAGTGGAAATTGAAGTCAGGATCTTATACGCATTTCTTTTATCATCTATTAAGACTGTAGAATCCGACGTTAGCTGGTTGATCTGGCCATAAACTTCTTCGTAAGGCTCTACCTGTACCCCCTGAATGTGGAGGCTGCTGATTGAGTTTTCGCTAAGTTTTTCTTTATCTATAAAAAGAGCACAGCTTTCGGTACCTATCATAGCATAACTTAGAACCACAGGATTGAAGTTTACGTCATTACCTCTAATATTGAAGAGCCAGGCAATGTCATCCAGGGAAGAAATAAAATGGAGATTGCACTTAGATGCTTTCATTGCAGACCTTACATGTTTTAGTTTTTCAGCAACTGATAGTCCGCACGCGATTTCCTCAAGCAGAGTAGCCTTCTGAGCTGGTAAGGCGGGGCGGTCAACCCATATAGGAGAGATGAAATCACAATCGTTTATGGAAATGTTCTTATAAGACAATTCTGTTCTCAGTTGATAAGCTATCTGCATCGAAAGGAGGCTGAAGTCGAATCCCACCTTTGCATTTTCAGGGAGTTCCTGATATAGCCATTGAATATATTCTGGAGTGTGCTGAACTTTTAACTTTACCAACTCGTAACCGCTGTCTTTTAATTGTTCTTCCGCCTGGACGAAGTAGCGGAAATCTGCCCATAGACCGGCGAATTCCCGGGTAATAACCAGGGTACCGGCAGAGCCGGTAAAGCCCGATGCGAAAGCTAGTATCTTATAATATTCAGGTACGTACTCGCTAATATGTGAGTCGGAAGAAGGAATGATATAAGCATTTATATCCTGTTCTGACATTAAAGACCGGATAGCGGCTAACTTTTCTTTAAAGTTCATGAATGACTAAGTTTATACAAGCACTAAAATAACTTCCCATCTTCTCCAATCTAACCGGATTTTAACTTGTAGTAGTTTGATTTTGTAATCCCCGTATCGTGTAAAAACATTGCGCCCCGGCATCAATCCAAAAGATTCTCCTGACTCTGTCAATGCTAATCCCCTGGGCGAATGTCGGAAAATTCCTGATTCAAGTTAATTCCTGGTAGGTTTTTGATAAAATACGAAAAAGCTGAGATGCGATTACTAAATATATTTAGCAAATAGATTTTCCTTATGTTTCTTACAAAACGAAATGCATTTTTATTGGCCTTTTTGGTTAATCAGGCTGTGGCTCAAACAAAACCTGCTCCGTTCGTTCCTTCCCGGGAGTATTTAAAAATTGCTTTTCGCCGGGCTGAGATGCTTGATTCTACGGCAAGAAAATCAGTATACAAAACAACAGTTAGTGCAAACTGGAATCCTGATGGATACTCTTTCTGGTATGTTAACAGGCTGGCAGGTGATAAACAAGAATATATTTATGTAGATCCGGGCAGAGGTATTAAACGTGAAGCATTTGATGCAGGTAAAATTGCAAAAGTACTTTCCGAGCTTGAAGGTAAGAGAGTGTTGCAGGATCGGCTGAATATTGATGAGATGTATTTTCTGGAAGGTGGGAGCAATCTTCAATTAAAAAATAAGGGAAAGTGGTATCTGATAGATCTTACTGATTACTCGTTCGTGGAAGCAAAGCTACCCGGCGGGGAGCGCTATAAAGACAGCAGGCCCTTGCAGTATTCCCGGCCAAGATGGGAAGACCCTAAAAGGGATTCTGTCTCTGCCGATCAGAAATGGGTTGCTCTTGTAAAGGACGGAAATGTATTTTTGAAGGAAAAAAATGGAACAGAGGTAAAGCAGTTAAGTACCGATGGAACTGCCGCAATCCCTTATGATGCCTTAAGTTGGGCTCCTGATGGAAAAACTATCGTAGCATGGAAGGTAGATGAACGGAAGGAGAAGGAGGTGCACTTACTTCTAAGCTCAGTATCGGGTACCACACGTGCGCAATTAAAATCCAGGCCTTATGCGCAGCCTGGCGACGAGTTTACCAGCTATGAAATGAATTTATTCAGTCCGGAAACCAGGTCGCATATTAAGCCTTCGGTTGAGAAGATAGATTTTTTCGGTGCACCAGAATTACATTGGCGCAATGCGAGTAGCCGTTATTTTACTTATGAGAAAGTTGACCGCGGACATCAGCGCTTCCGAGTGATAGAAGTGGATGCTCTTACCGGGAAAAGCAGGAATATTATTGATGAACAAACTCCTACGTTTATTTATGAGCAGCGGATTTACACACATTATCTACCTAAGACCGCGGAAATTGTTTGGATAAGCGAGAAAGATGGCTGGCGTCATATTTACCTGATCGATGAGCGCACAGGTAAACAAAAGCAGCAGATAACCCGAGGGAACTGGGTTGTACGTGGTATAGACAGCGTTGATGCTAAAAAGCGGGAAATTTGGTTCAGGGCAAGTGGAATGAACCCTGATGAGGATCCTTACCTTATTCATTACTACAGGATCGGCTTTGATGGGAAGAATCTGATAAATCTTACACCGGAAAAGGGGACGCATTTGGTTAGATATTCTCCTGATAGAAAATACTTTATTGATACCTATTCGCTAATAAACGTTGCCCCTGTTACAGAATTAAAGAGGACATCTGACGGCAGGGTAATTATGCGGCTTGAAACTGCTGATCTTAGAGATCTGGAAAAACTTGGTGTAAAAGCTCCGGTTCCTTTCTCCGCAAAAGGAAGGGATAGTAAGACAGAAATTTATGGTATCGCTTGTTTCCCAACTAGCTTTGATCCTGATAAAACATATCCTGTTATTGAAAATATATATGCCGGTCCCCAGGATTCTTACGTACGAAAAGATTATTCTGCCTATAGCGAGATGCAGAGCCTGGCGGATGCAGGCTTCATCGTTGTTCAAATAGATGGCATGGGTACGGCGAACCGGTCGAAGGCATTTCATGATGTTTGCTGGAAGAATTTAGCTGATGCTGGTTTTCCTGATCGCATTTTATGGATGAAAGCATTGGCGGCCAAATATCCTCAGGCTGATATTAGCAGGGTAGGGGCCTATGGCACCTCCGCTGGCGGTCAAAATGCAGCTGGTGCATTATTGTTCCAATCTGATTTTTATAAAGCCGCTGTAGCTTCCTGCGGTTGTCACGATAATCGCATTGATAAGCAATGGTGGAATGAACAATGGATGGGGTATCCGGTTGGGCCTCATTATGATCAGCAGTCGAATATAAGCAACGCTCAAAAGTTACGGGGAGATCTAATGCTGATTGTTGGTGAGGTCGACGAGAACGTTCCTCCCGAGTCTACTTACCGGTTTGCCGACGCGCTGATTAAAGCGAATAAAGATTTCGACTTTCTGATGATCCCCGGGATGGGGCACAGCGATGGTGGCACTTATGGTAGAAGAAGAAAAAGGGACTTCTTTCTTAAGCACCTGCATCATGTAGATATACCAAACAGGGATGAAAGTAAAGAACTATCTGTCTCAGGAAGATAGATTTTAAATGATGATCGAGAAGGGGCGAAAAGCCCCTTTGTTGCTCTTTATTTTGACTGTTTTAAATAATGAATCAAGTCCTTTAACAGTTCATTCTGCTGTTGTTTTATATCCAGATTTCGCTGGGTAGTATGTTTTATAAATTTGAATATCACAATAATTAGTACTGCAATTATTAAAAAGAACAGGACAGGGATGACGGAGATTAATTGGAATACAGACATAGCTAGATAGTTTAAAGATTATTTAAAAGGCAATTGCCCTCATTGCTTCAATTTCGGATATAGTTTTCTGCAAGGGTTGTCCCAATACTTTTGCACCATCATTGGTAATTAAAAAATTGTCTTCGATGCGAATTCCACCGAAGTGACGATATTCTTCCAGAAGCTCATAGTTGATATATTCCCTGTGTTTCTTCTCTGCCTTCCAAAGATCAATAAGATAAGGATTGAAGTAAATACCTGGTTCCACGGTTAACACAAATCCAGGTTGTAGTTCTTTACCTAATCGCAGTGATTTAAGACCAAATAGTTCAGTTTCTTTTTTTACGGAATCGTTGTAGCCTACATACTCTTCTCCCAGGTCTTCCATATCGTGAACGTCCATGCCCATCATGTGCCCCGTTCCACATTGGAAAAACATAGCGTGAGCTCCTGCAGCTACTGCCTCATCCGGATCTCCTTTCATTAAGCCCAGATCTTTTAGTCCCTCTGTGAGTTTTTTGCAGGCAGTAAAATGAACATCCAAATATCTTGTGTTTGGCTTAAGTGCCTCTGATGCTGATCTCAGTGAATCAAGTACAATTTTATAGATCTCTTTTTGCCGCTCGCTGAACTTTTTCCCAGCCGGAAAAGTTCGGGTAAGATCTCCACAATATCCCATTGCGGTTTCAGCTCCGGAATCGTTAAGTACAAGGTCTCCGTCAGTAAGAGTGTGGATCCTATTGTAATTATGGAGGATATGCCCGTTCTTGGTAAGGATAATAGGATAAGCCAGATTCCCGCCGTCCTTCAGCGCAGCCTCATGGATCATGGCAGCAACTTCAGATTCAGTGGAACCTGGTTTGGTATTTAACATGGCCAGCTTATGCATCTTGACTGATGTATTTACTGCTTTTTCAATTTCCTCTACTTCTTCGGCACCTTTGACTGACCTTTGTTCTACTACGGCTTTTATGAACTCGACAGAAGCCGACTCTTTAATCTTATTTAAATCCAGCGCCAGAAGCTGCTGCAGCTTTATCTTATTTTCTGCCCTATAGGGTGGTAGGAAGTGAACCGGTCTGTCTTGGTCCTTCGCATGTTTGATAACTTCAGCGAGCTTATAAGCCGGGTAAGCTCCTTTTACTCCCGCCTTCAGACACTTCTCTTCCAAGGTCTCCAACTGTCCTGTCCATACCAGGTCGTCAATGTTCATTTCGTTTCCAAACATCATCTCCGTATTCTGATCCAGATCTATAATTGCTGCAAGGCCTGGCGCACTAATTCCAAAATAGTATAAAAAGCTGCTATCCTGGCGAAAATGATAGGTGTTAGCCTCATAATTCATAGGACTTTCCTCGTTACCAAGAAATAGTAATAGTCCCTTTTGTACTCTTTGCTTTAATTTTCCTCTCCTTGATAAATAAACTTCAGTTTCAAACATTTGATGGCTCAATTAGAATTGAAAGATTGAAAGTAATTAAAAAGCAGAATTGGTAGAAGTATTAGATTAAAGAGGCTAATATCTGGTATAATAGAGCGAATATTTGCTAATCATCTCAGTCTTTTTAATAAGATATTCGCTTTATTAATTGATTGTAAACTAAGGATAACTAACCATTTTCCTCTAAGCAGCATCTGATTTTAATTTATTAGGCAACAAGTGATTCGAGAATGAAGGGTGTCGTTCTTGTGTTTCTTTTTTCTTTTTTGCGATTTGTTAAAGTATTTTTAATCGGATTGAAGGAATGTAGCCTACTGCTGAATGATTTTACGCAGTTTTTTTATTATTTTAATATTTTGCGAGGTTTAGTGTTCGTTTTTTGGATGAATCATTCGTTTTTGTTCTAAATTATTGCCCTAAGTTTCTGTGATGTTAATATCTGGTTTGAAAAAGTAAATATCTGGCTAAAAAACGACTCGTTTTTACTCGATTTTTACACCTGTTGAAATATGATAAGAAGTAATAAGTATCCTGCCAGTGTGCCTTATATTATTGCAAATGAAGGGGCCGAAAGATTTAGCTTTTATGGGATGAGATCAATACTGGCGACTTTTCTGGTTGCCCAGTTTTTTAATCCAACATTGAATCCTGCCCTTCAAACTGTAGCTGAAGCAAAAGCCAATGAAGCTACTCATTTCTTTGTGTCCTTAGCTTATGCCTTACCATTTATTGGAGGCCTAATGGCCGATTGGTTTTTTGGAAAGTATAAAGTTATTCTTTATATATCGGTAGTATACTGTCTTGGACATTTAATGCTGGCTTCGTTTGAAACAGATCTAACCAAATTTCAGTATGGTCTTCTGCTTATCGCGATTGGAGCTGGAGGGATCAAATCATGCGTTTCCGCTAATTTAGGTGACCAATTTGACAGGAGCAACCGGCACTTGCTATCTAAAAGTTATGGCTGGTTTTACTTTAGCATCAATGTAGGATCAGTCCTGTCTACAATATTTATTCCCATGCTATATGCTAAAGCTGGGGCAGCCTGGGCTTTTGGGGTACCGGGAATATTAATGGCGCTGGCCACCATTGTATTTTTCCTCGGCCGGAAGAACTATGTTAAAGTTCCGCCATCAGGTGTAAATAAGAACAATTTCGTATTCATATCTTTTTATGCCCTGTTTAATTTCGGAAAGAAAAGGAAGGGACAGCACTGGCTGGATGTAGCCAAGGATAATTTTAATCCGGAGAAAGTTGAAGACGTGAAGACTGTTTACAATGTGCTGATCGTGTTCTCTTTTATTCCTGTGTTTTGGGCATTATGGGATCAGAATTTATCAGAATGGGTGTTGCAGGCCACTAAGTTAGACCGCCATATTCTAGGCGTCGAGCTGCTACCCGAACAGGTTCAAACCTTCAATCCTGCTTTTCTTTTGATCTGTATTCCATTATTTAATTATGCCTTGTTTCCTTTTTTACGAAATATGGGTATTCGAATCACCCCTTTACGAAAAATAGGTGCAGGATTAGTTTTGACAGCTCTTTCATTTGTGGTGATAGCTTTCTTACAGGAGAAAATCGATCAGGGAGCTGCTCCTTCCGTTTGGTGGCAAATATTAGCCTATGCAATATTAGCAGCAGCAGAAGTGCTTGTTTCTGTAACTGGTTTAGAGTACGCTTACACCCAGGCTTCCAAATCAATGAAAAGTACAATGATTGCCCTCTGGTTACTTACTACAGCCCTGGGAAATTTATTTACCGCGCTTGTGAATCGTAGTATTTCATCCAATACTACTTTTTTTGGCGATTTAAGCGGAGCAAGGTACTATTGGTTTTTTATAACGCTACTATGTGTTTTTATAGTGTTATTTATGATCATTACTCCATTTTTGAAAGAACGGACTGAGGATGCGTACCAGGAGGTTGAACCCGATCTTGATGATCAGAAAGTTTTATCGGTAGCGAATTAAAATTATGCAGAAGTTAACAGTTTACAGGGCAATTGGCTTTGCCTTCCTTTTTCAACTCTTTTCAAGCAATCTATTACTTGCTCAGGCAGTACGGTGGACTCTAGACAATAAAGGAATCTACGAGGTTTCTGATAATAATATTATTGTAAGAGACATTTCAGGTGCAGTGAGTAATGTAATCGTCAAGAAGTCGGATCTGATACCAGCTGGAACCAGCCGTCCTCTCGAAATCAAGAATTTTGCCTTCTCAGCTAATCGATCCCTGATCCTCATAAGTACCAATACCCGCAAGGTTTGGAGGTACGAGACCCGTGGAGATTATTGGGTGATGGACCTTAAAACGAAGCGTCTTTTTCAAATCGGAAAGGCACTGCCGGAAGCTTCTTTGATGTTTGCGAAGTTTTCGCCGGATGCCTCCAAAGTAGCCTACGTCTCCGGCCATAATTTGTATTGCGAAGAGCTTTCAAACGGAAAAATCACGGCTCTAACAAAAGATGGGAGTAGCAAGATCATCAACGGAACGTTTGACTGGGTATATGAAGAGGAATTCGACTGCAGGGATGGCTTCCGCTGGTCTGATAATAGTAAAAGTATCGCTTTCTGGAAGCTGGATGCCGGGAAGACCAGGAATTACCTGATGTTGAATACTACAGATTCCATTTATTCACGTACCATACCTGTAGAATATCCTAAAGCCGGGGAGGATCCAAGTAAATGTTCAATTGCTGTGGTAAATATAGCCACCGGAGAGACAACGCTGATGGATATACCCGGAGACCCTGTGCAAAACTACATTCCGAGGATGGAATGGGCAGCCAGCTCTGATCAGATTATCCTGCAGCAACTAAACCGGGAGCAAAACCTCAGTAATATTATCATTTGCGATGTAAATGGGGGCAACTCAAAAGTAATATACACAGAAACCGATCCTGCGTGGATTGACGTAAAAGCCAGGTGGAGCGAGGACCCTACAGGTTGGGATTGGATCAATAAAGGCAAAGAGTTTTTATGGGTCTCTGAGAAGGATGGTTGGAGGCATATTTATAGGGTAGATCGCGAGGGGAAAGAAAAGCTGATCACCCGGGGCGATTATGATATGATTTCACTTAGCCTTGTCGACGAACCTAATGGCTATATCTACTATATGGCTTCGCCTGATAATGCTACAGAAAGCTATTTGTATAGAACAAGGCTGGATGGCAATGGTAATGCTGAAAAAGTAACTCCCCAATCACTGAAGGGTAGTCATTCTTATCAGATTTCAGACAAGGGGAAGTTTGCTATACATCGTTTTTCAAACGCATCAACGCTACCGGGGCAGGAAATTGTAAGCTTAGCTGATCATAAGAACATGTCTGGTAAATTAAATGCTGCTGAAGCAAGTGCTGCCAGCCCCGAGTTTTTTAAAATTAAAACAGCGGAGGGTGTTGAAATGGATGGGTGGATGTTGAAACCGACCGACTTCAACCCTAAGAAAAAGTACCCTGTATTATTTTATGTATATGGAGAGCCGGCCAGTCAAACCGTGACAAACAGGTACGGCGCTGGACGCAACCGACTTTATAAGGGGAGCATGGCAAACGATGGCTACATCTATATATCTCTGGAAAACCGGGGCGCTCCAGCTCCAAAAGGTAGAACCTGGCGAAAATCAATTTATAAAAGCATTGGTACTGTAAATATAAGGGACCAGGCAATGGCTGCTAAAGAAATTCTTAAATGGTCTTTTATAGATTCTTCGCGCGTGGCGGTTTGGGGCTGGAGCGGTGGCGGTTCATCTACCCTGAATTTAATGTTCCAATATCCCGAGATCTACAAAACCGGGATTGCTATAGCAGCTGTTGCAAGTCAGTTTACCTACGATAATATTTACCAGGAGCGCTATATGGGTAATCCTAAACAAGATAGCACGCCTTACCTTAAAGGTTCGCCACTTACTTATGCTAGAAATCTCAAAGGAAATCTTCTTTACATTCATGGTACCGGGGATGACAATGTGCATTATCAAAATGCCGAGCTGTTGATCAACGAATTAGTAAAGTACAATAAGCAGTTTGAAATGATGGCTTACCCAAACCGAACCCATTCCATATCTGAAGGGGCAGGGACAACAGAACATTTAGCAACGTTATTCACCGAGTTTTTGAAAAAGCACTGCCCTCCTGGGGGCAGGTAGTCTATAGGGGTATGAGAATAAATCGCCTTCAGTTTTCTCTTCTGTGCTTCTTTTGCTTATGCTTCTCCCTCTCAGCGCATGCTCAGTTTTATAAAAAGGAGAAAGTTTTTAGCAGGGCGGATTCTTTAAGAGGTTCTTTAACTTCACTGCGATCAGTTTACGACATCACCTATTACCATCTTAACGTTAAGGTAGATCCTGAAAAGAAGTTCATTCAGGGATCCAATCTCTTTAAATTCAAAGCGACAGGTGATCTTGATAAGTTACAGTTCGATCTCTTCGCCAATCTTAAAGTGGATAGCATAGTCTTTAACGGTAAAGCTGTTCCTTTTTCGCGGGAACATAATGCTGTGTTTATCAACTTCCCTTATTTAATTAGAGAGGGAAGTAATCAAAGCTTTATTGTTTATTACTCCGGCTTTCCAACAGTGGCTATAAGGGCTCCCTGGGACGGCGGCTTTGTGTTTTCCAAAGATGCAAAGGGAAAGCCATGGATAGCAACGGCTTGCCAGGGAATTGGAGCAAGCGTATGGTTTCCAAATAAAGATCACCAGTCTGACGAGGTTGACAGTATGCTGCTCAGTGTAAGTGTTCCTGCCGGATTAAAGGATATTTCCAACGGGACGCTGAGAAAAGTTACAAAACGTAAAGATGGTTATACCCAGTTTGATTGGTTTATCGCTAACCCGATTAATAATTATAGTGTGGTCCTTAATATTGGTGATTTCGTTCATTTCTCTGATAGCTTTGTTGGGGAAGCTGGAAAATTACGACTAGACTATTGGGTTCTTCCGGAGAACCTGAATAAAGCAAAAGTTCACTTTGGCGCTAATGTGAAAAAGATGCTGAAAGCCTTTGAACATTGGTTTGGTCCTTATCCCTTTTACAAAGACGGTTATAAACTTATTGAAGCCCCGCATCTCGGGATGGAGCACCAGAGCGCTGTAGCTTATGGAAATAAATTTCAGAACGGGTACAAGAATACAGATTTAAGTGGAACCGGTTGGGGCATGAAATGGGATTTCATCATTGTTCACGAAAGCGGGCACGAGTGGTTCGGGAATAATATTACAGCCAAAGATCAGGCGGACATGTGGATCCATGAAAGCTTTACCAACTATTCAGAATCGCTGTTCCTGGACTTTCATTATGGTAAAAAAGCCGGAACGGAGTACGTTAATGGTACAAGAAATAAGATCTTAAACGATGTCCCCATCATCCCGGCTTACCATGTTAATGCAACCGGGTCGGGAGATATGTATTATAAGGGAGGTAATCTTCTCAACATGATCAGGACCATATTGAACGATGATGAAAAATGGCGAAGAATTCTAAGGGGCCTGAATGAGCAGTTTTTTCATCAAACGGTTACTTCCGCTGATGTTATCGGGTATATCAATAAAGAGGCTAAAAGGGATTTCAGCAGGATATTTGATCAATATTTAAATTACACCAGCATTCCTGTATTGGAGATCCGCCGGAAAGAAGGCAAATTAATGGGCCGTTGGATCGCTAACACCCCGGGATTTGATATGCCAGTGAGACTAAGAGTTAAAGGTTCTGAATATTCTATTGTCGAACTTACTTCGGATCATTTTTCTGAAATTAAACTACCTGGGGCAACAGCTGAAAATATAGAAGCAGACACCTTTAACTTTTACATCGGCTTGCTTAAAGTTTAACAACACTTAGATCAATATGAATAGAGGATATTTTCAAAAACTCCTTTTTATACTGGCAATTCTTCTGCCGGCGAAGCAGGCTGAGGCCCAATCGCCATGGGAAGCTTTAGGCAAGCGCCCCTCTAATCTCCATGTAGAAAATGGTACTATAGACGTGGCTACTGAAGATTTTACGCTTAAGCTTCTGCGTTCGTCGCAGACCTTGTCGGCTTTAAGTTCAAAATTAGAGCCTGGCTTTGATTTCACACCAGGCGAGCGGTTAAATCTGAGAAGCAAAGATGGCCTATACCATTTGGGAGATCTGAACCTAAGATTAAGAGCAGGTGCTGATGCTGTATGGAAACTGTATTCTACAGCAGCTAAACGAATGGATGTAGCGAGTTTGACTGTAGGGGGAAAGGTATTAGCTGCTGCAAATCTTGCTGCAACGCTTCCTGCAGATATCCCTTTGCGGGTGATTCGCTATTGGGAAAAAGATGGTAAAGATCTGGTGCTCCGGTTTGAAATAAAGAACACTTCAAACTCTCCTGTCGAGATAGGTGCTCTTGGTATTCCGATGATATTTAACAATATTTTACATGAAAAGACATTGGAACAAACCCATGCAAGCAACGTTTTTTACGATCCTTATATCGGAAGGGACGCGGGTTACCTTCAGGTTTGCCGGCTAAAGGGGAATGGGCCGGTGTTGCTTGTTCTACCCGCTAAAAATGCGTCGTTTGAAGCATACAACCCTCTTCTGGATGATCCTACGCCCCGTGGAATTACGTTTGAGGGATTTCATGAATGGATGATACATAGCAAAGCTTATGCGGAGAACGAATGGAAAAATGCCCAACCCTGGAATCAGCCAACATCAACGACCCTGGCTGCCGGAGAAAGTAAGAATTATGCACTTAAATTTACCATAGCGGAATCTGTAAAAAAGATAGAAGCAAAGTTACTGGAAGAAAAGCGTCCGGTAGCTGTGGGTATCCCAGGTTATGTTATATCACAGAATATTCCCGCTAAGTTATTCCTTAACTATAGCTCTAAAGTGCTTAAAACAGAAGTGTTCCCTGAAGGATCATTGGCAGTTGCACCAGTATCCAAAGGAAGGAATGGCTGGAGATCTTACCAGGTAACTGGTAAGGTTTGGGGACGATCAAGGCTTTCTGTAACCTACGCGAACGGACTTACTCAAACGGTTCATTACAAGGTTATTCAGCCGGAAGAGAAAGTTCTTTCAAACTTCGGGAAGTTTCTTACAAGCGAGCAGTGGTATAAAAAAGATTCAGATCCGTTCAAACGAAGCGAATCAGTGATAAGCTATGATTACGAAACTAAAAAGCAGGTAACGGAGGATAACCGTGTTTGGATTGCAGGACTGAGTGATGAAGGTGGAGCTGGCGGATGGTTGGCTGCTATTATGAAACAATTGGTCCAGCCGGAGAAGGCTGAGGTTGAAAAGCTGCAACGCTTTGTTAATCATACACTTTGGGGTAATTTGCAGGTCGCAGATGGAGATCAAAAATATGGGGTGAAAAAAAGCTTGTTCTATTACGAGCCTGATAAAATGCCTGCCGGTACTTATAGCAAGGATATTAACTATAAAGTTTGGTCGGCCTGGCCGCAAAAAGAGGCTTTCAATTTAGGGCGTTCCTATAATTATCCTCATGTTGCTGCCGCTCATTGGGTTTTTTACAGACTTGCCCGTTTTCATAAAGCTCTTGTAACCGAGCATTCCTGGGACCTGCATTTAAAAAATGCCTTTCACACATCAATTGCAATGGTTGAATTAGCACCGCATTATGCTCAGTTCGGGCAGATGGAAGGGAGCGTTTTCTTATACATCTTGAAGGATCTGAAGGCAGAAGGATACAATGATCTCGCAGAGAAGCTCGAAACCGAAATGAAGAAAAGGGCTGATCTCTGGAAATCTTTAAGTTATCCATTTGGCAGTGAAATGCCATGGGACTCAACAGGACAGGAGGAGGTATATATGTGGTCAGATTATTTTGGCTATAATGATAAGTCGAAAGTAACGCTGGATGCGATACTTGCTTATATGCCTACCGTACCTCATTGGGGATACAATGGCAGTGCCAGAAGATATTGGGATTTCCTTTACGGAGGGAAGTTGTCGAGAGTAGAGCGACAGTTGCACCATTACGGATCCGGATTAAACGCTATTCCGGTACTGCAGGAATACAGAAAGAATCCGGAGGACCTTTATTTATTGCGTGTGGGATATGGCGGCTTGATGGGTGCAGTATCAAACATCACCGAAGACGGGTTTGGCTCCGCTGCTTTTCATTCATTTCCATCAACGCTAAAGATCGATGCCCTTTCAGGAGACTACGGTTCAAATTTTTACGGTTATGCTGTGAATACCTCCTCTTATATCCTAAATGACAAACAATTGGGCTGGCTGGCATTCGGTGGATTGCTAGAGAAATCTGGCAAATGGATCAATACAAAGATTACCACTGCAGCAAAGTCGAAAGTGTTTATTGCTCCTGCGGGCTTATGGCTTACATTGGATGCAGGCAAAGTTGAACAGATAAGTTACAATATTAATTCAGGAGAAGTTCTTTTAAGCTTAGCAGAAGATGATGGGTCGACTCCCTCAGCATACCTTCAGATGGAACAAATGAATAAGGCTTATAAGTATAGCATTGCTGGAAACTATCCGACTGAAAGAGGGCGGATCGTAGTACCCTTAGGTGAAGGAAAAACTTCAGTAAGCCTGAGGAAAGAAAACTGATAGAACGAGTAGAATGGCTGATATAAAGTTAAGATTGGGTAACAGCCTGCTAATATCTTAACCTCCATATCGGGGATGGTTTGGTAATTTAGGTTTTGTCTACGCAGGTTTAAATGGGCCTCTTTTAAAACTTCAATATTGATTCAATGAAATTTAGAATTTTTATATTTCTACTCGCTTCTCTCCTTTGTGTCTCCCTAGGCTACTCTAAAACCTACGATCTTTTGTCGCCAGACAAAAAGATTAAAATACAGGTACTTGCAGATAAAGATCTTAAATGGTCAGTAAGCCGGCAGCAAGAAATTTTACTTGATCCTGGTACGATCGCGTTATATTTTAGTAATGGCAGGTCGGCTGGCACTTCACCGGCGATTGATAAAGTCGAGAGGACAACGGTTAGCTCTACAATTACATCCATTGTTCCCATTAGGAGTAAACAAATTCCAGAGCATTATAACGAACTGAAGCTGGTTTTAAAAGGCGGCTTTGCCGTAGTTTTCCGGGCTTATAATGATGGCGTAGCTTACCGCTTCGAGTCAGCTTTGTCAGATGCGAAAGTGCAGGTTGTAAAAGAGATTGCTGACTTCAACTTCAACGAAAACTGTGAGGTTTACCTTCCACAGGAGAAGGATCCGGAAATGCAATCGCACTATGAAGGGAACTTCAAAAGACAGAAATTTAACGAGATAAGCGATGGGCAATACGGCTTTCTCCCGCTCCATATTTCTACGGGAAAAGGAACTAAAATGGTGGTAACAGAGTCTGATCTTTATGACTACCCTAACATGTTCTTGTTTGGAAGTGGAGGCAACTCACTTAAAGCGAACTTTCCTAAAGTAATTCTGGAAAATAAACTGAAGCCGAAATCCGACAGGTCTGAGATTATTGTAAGAAAAGCAGATTATATCGCAGAAACAAAGGGTGCCAGAACTTTCCCCTGGAGAACAATTATAATCAGCCCTGACGATCGGCAGCTGCTGGAGAACGAGCTGGTTTACAAGTTGTCCAGTCCTAATGTAATAGCCGATCCCAGTTGGATTAAGCCTGGAAAAGTAGCCTGGGACTGGTGGAATGCTAATAATATTTATGGCGTTGACTTCAAATCGGGAATTAATACAGATACCTACAAGTACTATATTGATTTTGCCTCGGAATATGGATTAGAGTATATCATTCTGGATGAGGGCTGGTCTTTGACAACAACTAATCTGTTGGCTACTACTCCTGACCTTAACATTGAAGAACTGATAAGATACGGCAAGAGCAAAAATGTAGGAGTGATTCTTTGGGCCTTATGGCAACCCCTGGACAAGGATATGGACCGGATCCTGGATCGATTTGTAAAGTGGGGCGCAGCAGGCATAAAGGTTGACTTTATGGCACGTGCAGACCAGTACATGGTGAATTATTATGAACGCGTTGCCGCAGCTGCTGCTAAGAGAAAATTATTGGTTGATCTGCACGGCGCTTATAAGCCCGTGGGATTGAACCGGAAATATCCTAACGTGGTGAATTATGAAGGTGTTCGCGGACTTGAAAACAACAAGTGGGAGGAAACGATCACACCCGAACATAACGTTACGCTTCCTTTTACCCGAATGGTTGCAGGGCCGATGGACTACACGCCCGGAGCAATGATTAACGCCACTAAAAAGAATTTTCATATCACATTTACCGAACCGATGAGTATGGGTACCAGAGCCCATCAGGCTGCCATGTACGTAATCTATGATAGTCCATTGCAGATGTTGGCTGATAACCCTTCCAACTACAGGAAGGAGCCGGATTTCACCCGTTTCATTGCTCAAATGCCTACCACCTGGGATAAAACCATAGGGCTTGCAGGCGAGGCTGGTAAATATGTAGTTACTGCAAGAAAGAACGGATCGAAATGGTATATCGGGGCAATGACTAACTGGGATGAAAGGGAAATAAAGGTTGACCTGTCATTTCTGGAACCTGGTAAATATAAAATGCAAATCCTTCAGGACGGTGTAAATGCAGATAAGCATGCCGCCGACTATAAAATTTTGAAGGATCAAGATCTTACTTCAAAGTCAATTACAGCAAAATTGGCTTCAGGGGGAGGATGGGTAGCTGTGATCACACCTGAAAAATAATACATACATTAATCTATTTTCAATGATTATAAAAGGCGCTTTAAAATTTGCTTGTTGTTGCTCTATAGCGGCTGCTCTGTTCGCATCAGAGAATGCTTCAGCCCAACCGCAGTACTACCCAATGAAAGGTACTCCCTTGGTTAATAAGTATGAAAATGTTGTAATAAGCAGGCCTCCGGCTTCTTTAAATTTCGATGCATTTTATAAAAAGTATATCGATGCTTGTGGGATTCCGGTTGTATCCTCTGAAAAAGTTTCTGATGCCGCTTTACTAATGGCAAGAGACATCATCAATTATATGCTGGCGAAGCGCCCTGATGTTAGAACTCAGATGATGAAAGATAAGGCGATGCTTTCGATAATGGCATATACGGAAATGCAAACTGACCTGCCGGAATACAGAGATTGGAAAAAGCCGGCGAAGGATGATATCCGTCTGATCCCATCAGAGCGCGAAAACTATGATAAACCAGGTGGGATTGCGAGTATGACAGATAAGGAGTACTGGAACAAAAGAGCTCGGGGAATGGGAGGGATTCAGACTTCCTGCGCCGAAGAAAACTTATTGGGATTTCCTGGTACCAAGTATTTCGGAGAGAACATCATGATACATGAATGGAGCCATAATATTATGGAAGCTTTGAGGACCTGTGATCCTGAGCTTATATCAAGGGTGGAAAAGGCCTATGAGAATGCAAAGAAAAAGGATATGTATAAGAACCAGTATGCCATTAACACCATTGACGAATATTGGGCTGAGGGGACGCAATGGTGGTTCTGGTCTAACTTCGAATTCAATGATGGAAAAACACGACTTCAGGGACCGGATGATTTAAAAGCGTATGACCCGGTTTTATATGAGATCTTGAGTGAAGTTTATATTGGTCATCATATTCCAGCAGATATCTATTACGGGAAAAATATAAAGAAGAACTTCTGAGATTGCAATAATTTTTATTGCCTCAGGTTTGTTTTGTTTAATAGCTACTCTTCACAGGGTAGCTGTTTTTTATTAATAGAGGTTGTTGAAATTATTACTGGAACTTGTCCTTATGATCGTTAAAGACCATCACAGCCAAATTATATCTTATGAGGTCTATCCCTCTTTTTTAGCTAAAAAGCACAGCATTGGGTCTCATTCGTTAACTTCAGTAATAGACAGTGAAAAAGTAAGCTATAATTCGGGAAAGCTAATTATTATGTTAGGAGTACAGTATAGGGATGAGCAGACGAAAGAATTGCTGTTTAAGTACGAAGCGCGTGAGGAAGTGAACTTCTTTTTAGAAGATGAGAATAAGGATAAACTTGACTTCGGGAACCTGTATGTTCAGATTTGTAATAAAACTTTTGATTTTATAGCCAATGGGCCGGTTAAAGATTTTGCCAGATGTGAGATAGAAGAAGGATCAGTAGATGAACAAGCTGATTCTATTATAAGGAACCTTAAGTTTAATGGGTTTTATAAACAGGAATAGGCTGTTCTCTCCTGGCTTTTAGAAATCATCTGTCTACTAAACATAAGAGAACAGATGATTTCAATTCTTTAAACTTCTACTTCAACGTAACGTCCAGATAAACTGAATGACGACCGTAGGTATTATAAAAGGGTTTGAACACTACACCATCAAGAGTGAATTCTAATTTTTTAGGGTCACCCTTAATTGATCTTCCAATGTCTTCGGCATCCAAAGTTACTTTGCGCCATTCTTTTCTGGCTTCGGGTTCCTGTGCGGCAAGCAGTACCGGGCCATAGAATAAACTTGCTATGTTCTGCTGATCCATAACGGGATCCAGATGAAATTGGAAAGGCATCTTCAACTCTATTTTATCCCCATCTTTCCACTGACGTTTGATCTTTAAGTAAGTTCCCGGAGTTGAACTGATCTTCTCTTCTTTCCCGTTGATCTTCACAAAGAATCCTTTTGTAGCCCAGGAAGGGACACGCACATTAATATCAAACTTTCCACTACCTCTGACAGTCAGACTGGTATGATCCTCATTTGGAAAGTTAGTGGCTTGCTCCACGCTTACCTTACGTTCTGTCCAGTTTAATACTGATGGGACGTACAGATTCACGTAAAGGGACTTATTATCTTTATCTTTAAAGTAGATAGAATTTTGAAGCTTCGTGCTGCTTTCTATTGCTGTACCGTTACAGCAAGTAAAACCGCTCATATCATCGTTACCAAACTGCTTTACTGATCCAGGTCTCAAGGGTACGTGATAAGTATTTGCAGGACTATCTTCTGCAACGGAAGCCAGAATATGGTTATACAGACCGCGTTCGTAGTAATCCATATACTCGGCCCGTTGATCAAAGAAAAATAATTGACTGGTCAGTTTCAGCATGTTGTAAGTAGCACAGGTTTCGTTCTGCCCACCGGCAGAAAAACCGTTTTGGTACAGCGTTGAGGGCTGACTGATAAAACACTCTGCATTTGCAGGATTACGTGCACCTGCAACTCCTCCTATACTGTACATATATTCGTTTACCGCCTTATACCAGAAATTTTCGGCGATCTTGTAATACTCTGGATTTTTTGACGCCTGGTAAGTCTCGATACTTCCAACTATTTGAGGGATATGTTGATTAGCGTGTAAGCCCCGGAAAATATCGACATTTTTGGCCAGCCCGTGAGAATGAGCAGTATCGCCAAAGAACACCTTTATATTATCAAACAGCTGAGCTGTTTTCAAGTATTTCTGCTCGCCGGTGATCCTGTATAAATGTGCCATCGATTCGTTCATTCCTCCAAACTCTCCGGCTATGTAAGTGTTCCACATTTTTATCAATGTATCTGTAGGAACATTGCTAAGTCGGGCATTCACCCAATTACCCATACCGTTCGCTATTGCCAGGGCCTTTTTATTCCCACTGACTTCATAAACATCGATCAGGCCGGCGAGTATCTTATGCAAAGTGTAATAAGGTGCCCAAATCTGGTTCTTTTGCCCCCCATATTTTGCTCCTTTCTCGAGCATGATAAATTGGTCGGGAGGGTAGGCGCTAATAAAACCGGCACCCCAGTTCCAATAATCTCTCCGGATCCCTTCATCGCTGAGATCGGAATCATAAGTTGTTTTTCCTGGACCATAAGGAACTGCTCTTGGATCCGAAACTTCTGATCCTCCTGCTTCTTTTGCTTTTCCTGATAGCTGGGATAGCTCGTAAAGGGAATTTACCATGTACTCCATCTTCTTTGCGAAATTGGCTTGCAGCGCTTTATCGTATCCCGTACCGGCATAAGCTTGGGCAATGGCCGTCAGATAATGGCCGGTAGCGTGTCCCCTTAATTTCGTGTCCTCACTGTCCCAAACTCCGAGAGGTTTTGCTCCTTCAGGTTGTTTCTGACCGAAGGCATGGCGGAACATATATAAGAAAGAATTGGGATCGGTTTGAGCTAATGTTTTTATAAACTTATCGCGGTTCTCTATGAACTTCGTTTGATGTCCGTTAATGTTTGATTTGAGGGAAACCTGATCAAGATTAAATGCCTCCAATCTGAGCTTAGGTTTAATAACTTTGTCCGTGTTCTTAACCGTAACAAGTGCCTTAGGCTCAAAAGCAGTTCCGGGAACCCGGCCTGTAATAGTATATTGGCCAGACTTGATCACAGATGTGTTATCGACAGGCGCAGGCCATATCACCCGAATTTTAGGGCCCTTCAATCCATTCTTATAAGTTCCCTCTACAACAGCTGGAAGTCGTGGTAAATTGCCCGCCTCAGTTTCAACTTGTACGTCTGAAACACCAGCTAAATAAGCCGTATAAAGCTGAGGAGTGTTGGTTGAAAAACGTTGAAGATCATCCACCTGCTCAGGCTTTGTGTTTACAGAACTCTGATTAATGCCTTTTTGAGCATTGTTGTAGATCCCTGCAATCTGCCTGCTGTCTAGAGCTACCCGGTAGAGACGGAAATCATGGATCATAGCATTTAGATAAGGGTCCTCTGCTTGCAGTGATTTTCCTATATAAAGCAGTTTTTCTCCTGTTTTCGCTCCGAAAACATCGGTTAGCTCCCGAGGAGTGTCCTTTGACATTCCGGCTGGCTTTCCGTCTACATAGGTCGTTATCGATTTTGAAGGAATATCTACGACTATGGCCAGGTGGACCCACTTATTCAATTCTATAGCAGGAGATACTGCTCCGTTTTTACTGTCTTTTTCAGTTGTAATTAGTGCCAGAAGGCCTTGTTGCTTCTTTGTCCCTACAGGCGCAGTAAAAAAGTGCCTGTTGGCATCCCTGCCGAAATCAAAAAAGCGCTGACCAGGTTCTTTCGAGCGCAGGAATATCCATCCAGAAATACTAAGTGATTCCAGATCTGTTAAAGCTTCTCCAGGTATTTTAACATGGGAGGTGCTTTCTCCGGATAGGGACAGAACCTTTCCAAAGCGGTCATCCGTTACAAACCTTACGCTGGGACCCAGAGTTTTAGCATGGAGTGTATTGCGGGACCAGTCTTTGGTATCTCCGTTAAAAACATACCGGGCTATCATTTCGGTTTCACCAATCCCATCTAATATCTGATCTCCATTTTGTGCTAAAGCGCTTTTGCAAACACAGGCAAAAATACCTGCTGTTAGCATGCCGCGGAAAAGCATACTATATTTTCTCATATGTGTGTTCATTAAAGCCTTCGCTTAAATTATTGATATTTTTATTATTATCTAAGAGAGCTTAACTATTAAGGAGGTTATATGCTAACTCATGCAGCATTGTAAAACTAAAGACATTCCTTGTAGTGATCTATGTTAATTTTAGCTAATAATTGCTTGATTTTAACAGGAATTAGACCTCTTCAAAAAATCTTCCATCCTTCTTTTGTTAGCTGCCCTTCAATATCCATTGTTCCCATTTCACTGATTAATATCTGTTAAGAAATGGATAATAAGCGGAAATGATAAGCGAATTCAAGCCCCTAGTTTTGAACCCGTAAAACGAGGTTCTCAAATCCAAAAACATAGGAAAAATGATTAACTATACATTTAACAAAGCTGACTTCAGGTCAGCCGGGCGGATTATTTCATCTAATGTTTTTTATCAGTTAAGCCCCGAGGCACTAGTTAAAGAAACACTTGGTAGAGGACTTGGAGTATTAAATGATGCGGGCGCTTTAATTGTTAAAACCGGTAAGTTCACCGGTCGTTCTCCTAAAGACAAGTATATAGTGAGTGACCACTATACTAAAGAAACTGTTTCCTGGAACGACTTCAACAATCCGGTAAGCGAGAGTACTTTCAATAACCTATATGAGCGTGTGCTTCAGCACATAGAAGGTAAGGATACATGGGTTAGAGATGCAAGCGTTTGTGCCGAAAGTCTATATCGTTTGAAATTGAGGGTGATTACGGATACACCCTGGGCAAATCTCTTTGCCTATAATATGTTCTTGAGACTCTCCTTAGACGAGCTGCAAGCTTTTGGACCTGATTGGCTTATTTATCATATAGAATCGTTTAGGGCTATTCCTGGACAGGATGGAGTACGGTCAGAAAACTTTTCGATCATCAATTTTTCAAAAAAAATCATCTTAATTGGTGGTACTGGCTATACCGGAGAAATCAAAAAGGGAATGTTTAGTGTTTTGAATATGATCCTACCTCTGGAGAAGAAGGTATTGAGCATGCACTGCAGTGCTAATATAGGTATAAAGGGAGATACTGCTCTCTTCTTCGGACTTAGCGGAACGGGCAAAACTACTTTAAGTGCAGATGTGGATCGTTACTTAATTGGAGATGATGAGCATGGCTGGTCAGATAATGGGATTTTTAATTTCGAAGGTGGCTGTTATGCTAAATGTCAGGGATTACACAAGGAAAAGGAGCCACAGATATTTAATGCTATCCGACCCGGGGCCTTACTTGAAAATGTAGTTTTTGTTGAAGGCTCCAACGAGATCGATTTTAATGATACTACAATTACAGAAAATACCCGTGTAAGCTATCCTATACATTTTATTGAAAACGCTGTTTCTCCCTCCGTAGGAAAGGTACCTCAGAACATCTTCTTCTTAACCTGTGATGCTTATGGGATTTTACCTCCGGTATCAAAGTTAAACACCGAACAGGCGATCTATCATTTTCTTAGTGGTTATACTTCGAAAATTGCAGGAACCGAGCTAGGTATTACTGAGCCTGTCCCTACATTCAGCACGTGTTTTGGAGCACCCTTTCTTCCACTCGATCCTATTGAATATGCTAAGTTATTAGAAACTAAAATAAAAGAGAATAATGTTAATGTATGGTTGATTAATACTGGTTGGACGCGAGGACCATACGGCATTGGGGAGAGGATTGGCTTGAAATATACCAGGGCAATTATAAGGGCGGTTCTGCACGATAAATTGGATGTTATTGAGTATAGTGAGCACTCCGTTTTTGGAGTTGCTATTCCCACAAGTTGTCCTGGTGTGCCATCCTCTATTCTTGATCCCGGATCTACCTGGAAAGACAGAGCTGAATATGAGGAAAAAGCGAGGGTATTAGCTGATAAGTTTATGAATAACTTTAAAAAATTTGATGCTTCTGTTTGTTCTCATTTTGTAAAAGGCGGGCCATTCATCTCTTAATATAGCGAGATGTAAGTGAACTATATTGAATTTCAGGGATATTCAGAAAATTCCTTTTCCGGAAAAATAAATGTAATTTAGACAATTGCAAGAAGAATGTTACCTTAGGGTTTCAAACTAATAACCAATTAAAGCTGGCAGTTCGTGCTACTTAAAAACATTTATGGCTTCAAAGGATTTAAAATATTTGGAAGACAATTCGCTTTTTGAGTTGCTAAAGCTAAATAGCAAACAAGCCTTTGATGAGCTTTATAACCGGTATTGGGAAAAGCTCTTCTTGTACCTGGTACGGGTTATAAAAGACGAGGAGGAAACCAAAGACATTATTCAGGAGGTATTTATTTCGGTATGGAACAGAAGGTTCGAGCTGGAAAACATCGAATCTATAAATGCCTACCTTTTTTCATCGGTGCGTTTTAAAGGGCTCAACTTCCTTCAGAGAGAAAGTAAAAAGAGTTTTATAATAGACGCGCTGTTAATCCAGTCAGCACAGGAGGATAATTCTCTTGACTCTCTGCAATCTGTAAAAGACATCAATAGTTTGCTCGATAGCACTATTGAAAACCTTCCTTCCAAAATGCAGCAGGTTTTTATTCTGAGCCGTAAGGAACAACTGTCCTATAAGGAAATAGCCGAGCGATTGAGCATTTCTGATAAAACCGTAAAAAAGCAGATCAGTAATGCCCTGAAGATATTCCGTCTTAGCCTTCAACGGGAAAAATTAATTAGCATATTCCTGCTTATAAACCTGCTATTCAAGTCCTGATAATTTTTTTTAAAAAAAATCTACTACCATCGCCCCCCCTTAATGTACTTACTTATACTAACCGATTATGGACAAGGATAGACTTATCTCTTTATTAGACCGGCACGCAAAAGGAACATCTACTCCTGAGGAGGAGCATGAACTCCATATATGGTTTGAAAAGACTTCGGAGAGGGGAGAGTGGGTATGGTCGGATGAAGAAAAAACGAAAATAAGTTCTGAGCTTAAGTCAAAAATTGATTCAGGAATCGAAGTAAATAATCGTCAAACTAATTCTGGCTGGGGCTTCCTTAAAGTTGCAGCAACCTTAGTGTTAATATCTGCAATCGCATTTCTGTTCTGGAAAAGGGGATCTTTCAAAACTGTATCTGCTACCCAATATGCAGTGTCGGCTGCAGAATCTGGAAAAAGAGTAAGCCTTAAGCTTAGCGATGGTACTACCATTATTCTGAATGCTGAAAGCCGTTTAAAGTATCCTCTGAAGTTTAATGATAGTATTCGCAAGGTGGAGCTCCTGGAAGGGGAGGCTTATTTCGATGTTGCTCATGACGAGACAAAACCTTTTATCGTTATCAGCGATAAAACCCGTACCCAGGTACTTGGAACAGCTTTCAACATCCGGGCTTACCGTTCATTTACAGATATAAAAATCACTGTTACCCGCGGAAAGGTAGGGGTTTGCAAGACAGATAAAAATGAGAGGCCGGTTAGTGGGGCAGAGCTCCTGTTACCAAATGAACAATTGCAGATCAACCGAAATACAGGAGATCAGAAGAAGGTTTATACGGATGGTAATGAAATTCTCGGATGGACCCAGGGAAAACTGATCTTCAATAATGAACGCTTAACGGATGTAAGCACACTACTGGAGAATACTTACGGAGTGCAGTTTAAATTTGCAAATGAATCTATTGGAAGGATACGGTTCAGCGGGTTTTTTAACTCCAGTGACAGCTTTAGGGAAATCCTCTTTTCTATAGCAAAAGCTAATAACCTGAAATACACTCAAACAGGAAATACCATCACATTTAAAACTAACATCAATTAAACTTAAAAAAGAAAGCTATGACGTGAGTATGTACACAAAAAAACCGGCATGAGCTGGTCAAACCGGTTTCAGACAGCTTCCTAACGCCAATTAATAGGCTGTCTGCTCTTTAGTAATAAACGCATTTATTAACCAAACATCATCAAAGGTATGAAAAATTATACCATAAGGACGAACTATGCCCTTAAGCAAACCATGAGAATTAGTTGTCAAATTTTCTTCGTGCTGGCTTTAAGTACACAGCTTTTATTAGCCAGTACCTCCGAGGGACAGGTTGCATCCGAAGTGAAAATTGATTTGCAGGCCGAGAACAAAGGCTTGAAAAACATCCTGAATACTATTCAGAAAAAAAGCGGCTTAAGATTTATTTATAATGATAAGCTGATAGACACCTACCGGAACATCAGCATTTCTGAAAAGAATAAGGCGGTAGATTATATTTTGAAGGAAGTCCTAAAAAATACCGAACTGGATTACCTTGAACAGAATAAGAAAATAATCATTATTACAAGGTCTGCACCCCAGAAAAACAAAGAAGTTTCAAAAGCGGAGTTACTTGATATTCCGGTGAAAGGAGTGGTGAAAAGTGAAAAGGGGGAAACTCTTATCGGGGTTGCTGTTAAAATTAAGGGGGGCACAAGAGGAGCTACTACTGATACTCGCGGCGGCTTTAGTCTTTCAGTACCTACAGAGAATACAGTACTTGTGTTTACCTATCTGGGTTATGAGGCACTGGAAGTTCCACTGAATGGCAGGACAAATGTCGAAGTTGTTATGCGCGAGTCAACCAACAATCTTAATGAGGTTGTAGTGATCGGTTACGGTTCGCAAAAGCGGGCAAATGTTACTGCTTCTGTTGCAACAGTAAAAGCTGAGAATTTTGTTAAAGGACCTGTGCAGGATGTTGGCCAATTGATACAGGGTAAAGTGGCTGGTTTAACAGTGTCAAATCCTAATGGAGATCCAACTGGCAGCTCCCAGATTCTCCTGAGAGGTAATACTACTCTATTTGGTGCCAATGGAGATCCTCTTGTTATTATAGATGGGGTACCCGGCAGTCTTAAAACTGTAGCGCCTGAAGATATTGAATCCATAGATGTATTAAAAGATGGTTCAGCAGCAGCGATATATGGGGTAAGAGGAACTAATGGAGTAATACTTATTACAACAAAGCGTGCAAGCGGAAACTTTAGCAATGCTGTTGAGTATAGCGGTTCTGCAAGTACTCAGACCATTGCAAAGCACCCTGAAATGCTTACAGCTCAAGACTATCGGGCACAGATAGCAGCAGGAACCCGTGATGCCAACCAGGAGTACGGTGCTTCAACTGATTGGCTAGACGAAATAACTCAAACGCCGGTAACACAGATCCATAATTTAACTTTCAGAGGAGGTAGTAATAAAACGAATTATCTGGCTTCTTTAAATTACAGGGCTTTGGAAGGTATTTTCCTTAAATCGGATAACAAAACTTTTACCGGAAGGGTGGATGTGAATCATTTCATGCTTAATGATAAATTGAAGGTAAATCTTACGCTTTTAAGCCAGAACAATAATTTTACTCAAACACAAAATGGTGGCTCATTTAATGGTTATACCTACCGGCAGGCACTTATCCGAAACCCGACAGAACCAGTTTACGGAACAGACGGTAAATGGCTGGAATTGCCCGGGAATTTTAACTACGAGAATCCTCTTGCCCGGATCTACGAAAGTGACGGACAAACGAAGGGTATAAATTCAAGGGTGAATGGAACCCTCGTCTATAATCCCGTTAAAGGACTGAGGTTGTCCTCCCTTTTCTCTTACAACCGCTTTAACTCCAATTCCGGTTATTCTGAAACCAAAGGTCATATTTCTAACATACGTGATAATATGAATGGATATGCAGCAGTTGGAAGTTCCTTGTCTATAGACCGCTTAATGGAGCTTACTGCCGAGTATTCAACGAAGATCAAGGATCACCAGCTAACCGTATTGGGCGGCTATGGTTACCAAGAGTCTGAATCGTACAACAATTTTATACAAAACTGGGATTTTACTCTGGATGACTTTGGGTATAATAACATTGCGTTAGGCCGGGCAATAAAGGACGGAAAAGGGGCAATAGGAAGTGGTAAAGGCGAGTCTAACCTTGTAAGTTTTTTTGGCCGGATGACGTATAGCTATAAAGATAAATATCTCCTGATGGCTAATGTGAGGCATGAAGGTGCTAGTCAGCTTTTTGGCGCAAACAAACCCTTCGGTACCTTTCCTGCCGTTTCCGTCGGATGGCGAATTACTAACGAAGGCTTTATGAAGAACCAGAAGATCTTCGATGACCTGAAGTTAAGAGCGGGTTACGGAGTAACAGGGAATCCACCTGCAGGCGGTTTTCTTAGTCAGGCACTCCTTGGGTTTGGCTCTTTTGTCTATAGTGACGGGAAGTGGATCCAGGTATTGGAGCCTTCTACAAATCCGAATCCCTATATCAGATGGGAGGAGAAGCATGAATCCAATTATGGCATTGACTTTAGTATGTTCAAAGGAAGAATCTTCGGTAATTTCGACTACTACGAACGAAGGATAAAGGGCTTGCTTTACGACTACCAGGTTCCTAGTCCCCCTAACTTATATCCCTCCACGAGAGCCAATGTGGGCACTATGGAAAATAAGGGACTCGAAGCGATCATAAGTATGGTTCCTGTAAGGTCCAAAAAGATCAACTGGACAACCAGTTTCAACTTCTCAACGAATACAAACAAGTTAATAAGTTTATCTAACGACCTGTATAAAACTACTAACAACTATTTTACCACAGGTGGAACTGGAGAACCTATTCAAACGTTTACCAATATTGTTTTCATTGGGAAAGGTATCGGAGACTTCTATGGCTTCAAGGTGGTGGATATTGACGAGAATGGAAAATGGATCTATGAAGACAATAACGGTGACCGGGTGCCTTCCGCTAGCTTCGCTCGAACTTTCGAAAACAAAAAGGTGCTAGGCAATGGACTTCCAAAATATTATGCAGGTTGGAACAATAATTTTCAGTACAAAAACTTCGACCTGTCAGTAACCATGCGTGGTGCGTTCGATTATCAGATCCTGAACTTCGAAAGGATGTACCTTGAAAATCCTACGATTAAAAATTATAACCGCTTGAAGTCATCGGAGGAAATGGTTTTTGGGAAGAGCCTGTTAAATGAGCCCCTGGAATTTAACAGCTATTATATTGAAGATGGTGATTTTTGGAAGATCGATAATATCACATTTGGATATAGCTTTAATAAGCTGAAAACAAAGTATCTTAAAAGTGCAAGGGTTTTTGCCAGCTGCTTAAATACGTTTGTGTTTACAGGTTATTCCGGGATAGATCCTGAGGTTAACAGAAGTGGTCTTTCTCCTGGTAATGACGTACGTGACCGGTATCCGACGACACGCACTTTTACGGTCGGACTTAATTTGAACCTCTAATTCTGGTTTTAAAGAGTTTCATCCAAGCAATGATTTAATTTTCAGAGCGGTATTGCTATCGCTGGAATTATAACAAATTTCCCTTATAACCCGAATGTAATATGAAAACCAATTTTAAATACATAAAAGGCATCTTCTTATCCTCTATCTTACTAGGCAGCTTCTCCTGTACCAAGTTAAAGGATGAGCCATATACAACTATAATTTCCTCTCAGCTTACAGTTAATGATCAAAGTAGTGCAGCTCTTTTAGGGGCAGCCTATTCGAACTGGCGCTTCGTTTTACTGGATTGGGATGGATTATGGAGAGCGCAAGAACTGTCTGCAGATCAGGAAGTCATTCCTGGAAGACCCAACGGTTGGGTAGATGGAGGCGTTTATAAAAGGATCCATGATCATAAATGGACAGCAGACGAAGGAATTGTTGTCAATACCTGGGGCCGCACCTATGCCGGAATCACTAACTGCAACAGGCTGATCTACCAGATTGAAACAGGATTAATCCCACTGGGTGCTACGAAGGAAGCAACAATAGCAGAGTTAAAAGCATTAAGGGCATCCTATTACTATATCTTATGTGACATTTTTGGAAATGTCCCAATTGTAACTCAATTCGACTTGCCTGAAGGTTTTCTGCCTCAGCAGAGTACACGTAAACAGGTCTATGATTTTATTATCAAGGAATTAACAGAGGCCATTCCTTTGCTTAACGAGAAAAACGATGCTTCCACTTATGGCAAGTTTAACAAATGGACTGCTTATACCCTGCTCGCTAAAATGTACCTTAATGCCCAGGTATATTCAGGCACAGCTGAATGGGCTAAATGTATTGAAGCCTGTAATGCTGTTATTAATTCTAATGCAGGCTTCAGACTGGAAGCCGACCAGAAGAATGTATTTCTCACCAATAATGAGAATTCAAAGGAAATAATTTTCGCTTTGCCTCTGGATGAAAAATATACGAATAACTGGAATGCATTTGATCTTCACATGCAATCTCTTTCTCCCGAAAATCAGAAGACGTATAATTTGTTATCTGCTCCATGGGGGGGGATGGCTGCAATTCCTCAATTTATCAGCTCTTACGATCCTGACGATCAGCGTTTCAGGAAAAACTGGATCAAGGGGCAGCAATATGCCGCTGACGGAACTCCATTACTTGGTACTATGGGTGCTACGAAAGATAAGCCGCTTGTTTATCTTAATGAAATTCCAAGCATTGATTTTGGAGAATCTGTCCATGGATTACGCTTAGGGAAATTTGAGATAAAAATGGGTGCTACCGTTCAGTTAAGTAATGATTTTCCGCTATTTCGATATGCTGATGTATTAATGATGAAGGCAGAGGCGTTGTTGCGTACCGGGCAGGCTGATGCTGCTGCTCTTATTGTAACCGAAATTAGACGAAGGGCTTTTCCAGGCACTCCAGACAAGGCTGTTGTTACTGGCGCTCAGCTTCAGAACGGAAGCACATATAATTATGGTCGCAGAGATAAAGATGTTACTACCAACGAAGGTGGAGCAAATATTACCTATGGTAGGTTTCTGGATGAATTGGGTTGGGAGTTTGATCAGGAAGGCAGAAGAAGGCAGGATATGATCCGCTTTGGGGCATTCACTACCAAATCCTGGTTCTCTCATAATGCAGATAATAACCCAGACAAGAACCTCTTTCCAATTCCAAGACCGGAGATCGCAAAAAATCCAAATCTTACTCAAAATAAAGGCTATTAACTCGTACCAAGGGTTGATTTAATTGGTAGTCATCGGGCATTGCCCGATGGCTTTTTATGCCGCACACACATGAATGATAAATAATTAAGCAATGAAAAAAAGTACTTTGATTAAAGCAACTCTGGCTCTGATCTTTTCAGGAGCATTGGTTCCGTCATATGCACAGCAGAAAGATTATCCCTTTCATGCGGTAAATTTCACTTCCGTAAAGTTTACTGATAATTTCTGGCTTCCACGTCTTCGAATAAACCATACGGCCACTATACCCGCTTCCTTTGAGCGCTGTGAAAATACCGGACGGGTTAAGAATTTCGAGATGGCTGCGTCAAGAAGCGGGAAGTTCTGCACGACATTCCCATTTGATGATACTGACATCTACAAAACAATAGAAGGTGCTTCTTTTTCACTAAGCCTTTTTCCGGATAAGAAACTGGAGTCTTATATAGATGGTCTTATTACAAAAGTGGCAAATGCCCAGGAGCCTGACGGTTATCTGTATACGGCTCGTACAATCGATCCTTCACATCCCCATGCCTGGGCTGGATTACAGCGCTGGGAAAAAGAGCGCGAGTTAAGTCACGAGCTATACAATTCAGGGCATTTATACGAGGCTGCTGCCGCTCATTACTATGCAACCGGGAAGAAGAATCTGCTGAATATAGCGCTTAAGAATGCCGACCTGGTTTGTTCTGTTTTCGGTGAAGGCAAAAAACATGTTGCTCCCGGACACGAAATTGTAGAAATGGGACTTGTGAAGTTATATCGTATTACTGGCAAGAAGGAATATCTGGTAACTGCGAAAGACTTTATTGACGAACGCGGCCGCTATGCGAAATATGATAAAAGTAGTAGTGACCCATGGAAGAACGGAGCTTACTGGCAGGATAATAAACCTGTTACAGAGCAGAAGGAAGCTATCGGCCATGCTGTAAGGGCTGCCTATCTGTATTCTGGAGTGGCAGACGTTGCTGCACTTACCGGAAATAAAGCGTATTTAGAAGCAGTGGATAGTATTTGGGAAAATACAGTTAGTAAGAAGATGTATGTGCAGGGTGGTATAGGTGCTGTACCAAGCGGAGAAAGATTTGGAGATAATTATGAGCTACCTAATACTACTGCTTATAATGAGACTTGTGCGGCTATCGCTAACGTTTATTGGAACCATCGTATGTTCTTGCTTCACGGTGATTCAAAGTATATGGACATTCTGGAGAAGAGCTTATATAATGGGTTGATATCAGGTGTAGCCTTAGATGGCAAATCATTTTTCTACAGTAATGCCATGCAAATTAAACATAGCTTTTCCCATAGTGCAATGGAGCCAGAAAGGGCAGGCTGGTTCGAGTGCTCTTGCTGCCCAACCAATATGACCAGACTTCTTCCTTCTATTCCTGGTTATGTGTATGCTCAGAAAGATCAGGATGTATATGTTAACCTATTTGTAAAGAGTAATGCAACTTTAAATGTAAAAGGCAATTCAGTAAGTATAGAGCAACAAAATAACTATCCCTGGCAGGGAGCTTTAAGGTTTATCATTTCTCCTAAGAGTTCATCATCGTTTGGAATGAAGATCCGTATCCCTGGCTGGGCAAGGAACGAAGCGATGCCGTCTGATCTTTACCGCTTCACGAATAATGTCCCATCAAAAGTAGAGATCAGGGTAAATGGCAAATCACAAGATTATAAAATTGAAAAGGGTTACGCTTACATTAACAGAACCTGGAAAAAAGGAGATGTTATTGATGTAAATCTACCGATGGATGTACAGAAAGTAGTGGCCAATGAAAAAGTTAAAGAGGATATGGGTAAAGTGGCTCTTCAGCGGGGTCCACTCGTTTATTGCGCTGAATGGGTAGACAATAATGGAAAAGCTTCAAATATGTTAGTGCCAGCTGAAGCTGCTTTTCAAACTGAATTCCGACCTGATCTTCTCAACGGCGTTATCATAATCAAAGCGAAAGTGCCGGTCATTGAAATTGATGCTAAGGGACAGAACGTTACTACAGTGCAAAAGGATCTTACTGCAATACCTTATTACTCCTGGGCGAACAGGGGCAAAGGAGAAATGCTCATTTGGTTTCCGCAACAAATAAAGGACCTCGATGTGATAACTGCCGATGTCGGTGATAAAAGTGTGCGTAAATAAGGTAGTCAAATTATTGGGTCATGTTATAAAAGTAGTGTTTGCGCTACAGAAAAGCCATAGCCTTGAACTTAACGGTTCAGGGCTTTTTTGATACGATTGTGAGGAGTATTTTTCAACCCTTTATCATTTCAGAATTTGGGTAGAATTTTGGATAAGTAAATTGGGATTGGTGTCGTTAAGAATTTGGAAACTATTAAATTTGGGTCGGTGCTTCTTGAATTTTGCTAACCATTCCTCTAAATATGATTCACATCCGTTCCCTTTTAGTATCTGTCCTGTTCCTTTTTTCATTTTCTGTGCTTTCAATAGCTCAAAATAATTCATTCGATTCTACGGTTATTTTTCATCCTAAGTCAGCACTTAAGCTGGTAAGCAGACAATTTTCTTTCACCGAAGGACCGGCGGTAGATAAAAAGGGAAACATCTATTTCACCGATCAACCGAATAACAAGATTTGGAAATACACAAATACCGGGCATCTGGAGGTCTTTAAAGAAGATGCTGGCCGCTCAAACGGAATGTATTTCGATTCGGAGAACAAGTTAATCACCTGCGCCGATGAGCATAATGAATTGTGGCAGATTGATCGCCATGGAAATGTAAAGGTCCTTTTGAAGGATTTTAAAGGAATAAAGTTCAATGGCCCGAACGATGTCTGGACAGACAGAAGCAGGGGGATTTATTTTACGGACCCCTATTATCAGAGGGACTATTGGGTAAGGAAACAACCGGATATGGAAAAACAGAGGGTGTATTACCTGTGTTATGGTGCCGATTCAGCGAAGATTGCAACAGATGATGTTAAGCAACCAAATGGCATTGTAGGTACCCCGGATGGTAAAGTTCTCTATATAGCCGACTTTGGACAGGGTAAGACATTCAAATATTCCATAGCTGCTGATGGCTCATTATTCGACCGTCAGGTATTTGCTAATATGGCCTCGGATGGTATGACTATAGATGATAAAGGGAATGTTTACCTTACCGGTAAAGGTGTAACTGTATTCAACTCTTCGGGGCACCAAATTGCTCACATTTCTGTGCCAGAAAAATGGACAGCCAACGTATGTTTTGGAGGGAAGAGGAAAGATCTGCTATTTATAACAGCATCAGAGGGGATCTACATAAGAAAAATGGCAGTGAAGGGAGTTGAGTAGGGTTGAGGGATTTCTGGCTGTTTGATCCCTGCGCAGATGAATCATTAAATTACATGGCCGACTTTATGCACAAGGTGTTTAAGTAGCAGGCAGGAACAAAGGACCTGAATGAAAAAACGTTTAGGTCCCTTGCTTTAGTTCGATATAAAATAAACTTGCTTTATAAATTATTTGATTCCTGAAAAAAATCTGTAGTTTAGTGGTACATCTACTAACAACATGACTTTTCTTTTATTTAAGCGGTTCTTCCACGAGCCCGTTAACCTATATTCTTTTTTACAGACCTTAACGTTTACTCTGCTGGTAGACTTTCTGTTTATTTCAATTCTGCTGATTAAGCTGGAATTTCTTTAGGCAAGTAAACTATCAGCCGGAATTCAAATCCTGGTATGAGGTGCAGAGTTAGGATGATCTCGCAGGAAGGCGTGATGAAGCTCAAGAAGATCGGTATATTTCTGCTTCCAGAACAAAGCATTAACGCGACTGGATTTGCTATCGGTGTTCTTTTTGGCCGACAACTCAGGAAGTTCTTCTGAGAAATCATAGTCAAGAACCAGGGCTATCTCTTCGATTATAGCAAAACTCAGATCGGGTTTCTTGAACCAATTATAAATGGTTCTTCTGCTAACGTTTAGATGCCTTGAAAATTCGGAAATACTAATCCTGGTCCTGATGATCTTTTCGATGATTTGTCCACGATGTTCCATTTTTAATTGGTATTGGGTTTATAATAGTTTAGCTTAAGGTTGAGCCTTATACGTATTAAGATGCGTAGAGGTTGCAATGTTTTTACGAAAATTTCGTCTAAATGTACCATATAATGGATCAGAAGCACAAGAAGCCAATTCTTTGGATACCGATCTTTGATAAATCCTTGTTGAGAGCTGAAGCTGAAGTTTCGATTGGAAATTTAATTCAAATTCTTTTGCCTTGCAGGAAGTTGACACAGAAAAAATATGATGAAAAATAAGTCTAAGGTCATGATAGCGCTGTTTGCTGCGTTAGCAGGAAACGCTTTCGCTCAGGAGACAACGATTAAGGATATTAAGGTTATCAATTCAGGTGCATTTGAAAATCAGGGGAAATCTTCAACCTGCTGGTCTTTCTCAGGAATGTCTTTCTTCCAGGCTGAACTGTTGCGAATGGGTAAAGCAGATGATTTGAATTTGAGTGAGATGTTTGTTGTCAGGAATATGTATCCCTTAAAAGCTGAGAACTTCGTTAGGATGCATGGGAAAGCGAACTTTGGCGAAGGAGGAGGTTTTAGCGATAACCTTATTTGTTTGAGAAGGTTTGGTCTTGTTCCTCAGACGGCTTATTCCGGAAAGGCTGAGGACGGAACCTACAACCATAAGCAACTACTTGAAAAGATGGAGCCCATGTTGAGCAAAGTGGCAAATGCTCCTTCGACGATCGATACCGGCTGGAAACAAGATCTTAATTCTGTCCTTGATCAATATCTTGATAAAATCCCGCAGAGTTTCGACTATAAAGGGAAAAAGTATACGCCTCAATCTTTTGCAAAAGAACTTGGACTGAATGCTGATGATTATATTCTAATCACATCCTTTACTCATCACCCTTATTACAAGCCGTTTGTGCTTGAGGTTCCGGACAATTGGAATTGGGAGACTGTGTACAATCTTCCTGTATCTGAGCTTACAGAAGTTGCGGAGGTTGCACTTCAGAAGGGTTATCCTGTTGCCTGGGCGGCAGATGTAAGCGATTCCGGATTTAGCAGGGACAAGGCGATTGCACGGGCGAACGAAGGGAGGCCTGTAAGCACGGAAGAGAGACAAAAGGCCTTTGATAATTTCGATACGCAGGACGATCATGGAATGTTGCTGGTTGGGCTAGCGGAAGATGGAAAGGGTGCTAAGTATTTTAAGGTAAAGAACTCCTGGGGAGACCGTTATCCTGCAGGCAGGTTCCTGTATGCTTCTGAAAATTATTTCGCTTACAAAACTACTTCTATAATGGTTAATAAACATGCCCTTCCAAAAGGGATAGCCAAGAAATTGGGTGTTTAGTTTCCTTCAGAAGGGGAGAGCAATAAGCAATGGAAATATTAGGCTGTTTTGCGTCTTTTGCGATAGGTGTGTTACTTGGACTGTTGGGCGGTGGAGGCTCGATCCTTGCTCTCCCGGTAATGGTCTACCTTTTTAGAGTTCAGCCCGTGCTTGCTACTTCCTATTCACTGTTTGTTGTTGGGTTCACTAGTGCTGTCGGATCTCTTGCTTATCTGCGTGAACGGCTTGTACATCTTCGTATCACCATATTTTTTGGCATTCCTTCTGTCTTAACGATCCTTTTCATACGAAGGGTATGTTTGCCGCGAATACCTGATAAGATCCTTGTTCTCGCTGGTCTGGATCTAACCAAGGCTTTTCTAACAATGCTTTTTTTTGCCCTGTTGATGATTTGGGCAGCAGTAGCAATACTGAAGGATGATACCCTAAATGCCAATTACCCTGCTAAAAGTGAAATGAATGCTTTTACATTACCCTTTTATGGAGTGCTGGTTGGATTGGTAACCGGACTAACGGGTGCTGGTGGTGGCTTTCTTCTGTTACCCGCGCTGGTGTTGTTCTTTAAACTGCCTATGAAAGCAGCGGTTGGAACTTCCTTGTCCATCATCGCCTTTAATTCCCTCTTAGGTTTTATTGGCGATCTGGATCATATCACAGTTAACTGGAAGCTGTTGTTGAGCATTACTGGATTAGCAGTTTGCGGGGTAATAAGTGGCCGGGCACTGAACCGGAAGGTCGGCGCTGATAAATTGAAGAAAGGTTTCGGGCTTTTTGTCCTGGTTATCGGTCTGTTGATCCTTATCCTCGAGTTAAGCCGGAGCGTTAATAATTGATTGTCTTTTTAAAATTTTTTTGATATGATTATCGAACAGATGTATACAGGTTGCCTGGCGCAAGGAGCTTACTTTATCGAATCGGATGGTGAGGTGGCCATAATTGACCCGCTGCGGGAGGTGGATCAATACATTGAGAAGGCAGCTGCAGCAAAAGCAAGCATTAAATATGTGTTCGAAACGCATTTTCATGCTGATTTTGTATCGGGGCATGTTGATCTCGCCAATCAAACGGGCGCAGTGATTGTTTTTGGTCCCCATGCCAATCCTGGTTTTGGTGCTCATATCGCGATGGATAATGAAGAGTTCTCGGTGGGAAAACTTACAATTATTGTCTTGCACACTCCAGGGCATACCATGGAATCCGTCTGTTACTTGCTAAAGGATGAAGAGGGTAAGAATTGTGCCCTTTTTTCAGGTGACACTCTTTTTATAGGGGACGTGGGACGGCCAGACCTGGCCCAGGAAACGGCAGGAATAAGTCAAAACATTTTAGCGGGCTTATTATATGATTCGCTTAGAGAGAAGATTATGCCGCTGAGTAATGATATTATTGTTTATCCCGCTCATGGCGCCGGTTCTGCTTGTGGAAAAAACATCAGTAAACAAACCAGTGACACCTTGGGTAATCAGAAAGAAGCGAATTACGCTTTAGCCGCAGATTTAAGTAAGGAGGATTTTATAAGGGAGGTAACTGAAGGACTTACGCCTCCTCCACAATATTTTCCCGCCAACGTTTCCCTGAACAAGGGGGGGTATGGTTCTTTCGAAATGGTATACAATAAAGGTACTCAGCCTATTGAGATTGAAGTCTTCGCCTCTATTTTAAGTGCTGGACGCCTGATTGTTCTTGATACGCGTAGTCCTGAAGATTTTGCCAGAGGCTTTGTTCCTGGATCTTTAAATATAGGCATCGATGGTAGTTTCGCTCCCTGGGTTGGTGCGATAGTAACTGATCTGTCTTCTAAAATTCTGATCATTGCCGACGAAGGGAGAGAAGGGGAAGTGGTAACGCGTCTTGCCCGTGTAGGATTTGATAATAGCATTGGTTATCTTAAAGGAGGCTTCGATGCATGGAAGGCTACCGGAAGGCCCTGGGATACCGTAAATTCCATAAGTGTTGATGTATTTGCGAGCATGGAAGAGCATTCGGCAATAGTCCTCGATGTTAGAAAGAGGAGTGAATATAAGTCAGGTCATCTTGAAGGCGCTCTTAATATTCCTCTGGATTATTACCACGAAGAAGTGGAAGAACTGGACCGGGAAAAGGAATATTTTATCCATTGTGCCGGAGGTTACCGTTCAATGATCTTTTGTTCCTTACTGAAGGCAAGAGGCTTCGAAAGGGTTTGGGATATCCAGGGCGGCTTCAAGGCAATAAAGGATAGCAGGAAGTTTTTACTCGAAGATGCCTTTTAAGTCCTCAATGTCCTGTAGTTTTCATTTATAGTACCATATACTCTCCGGTCCATCGCCGACCTTAGCTTTTTATTAAAGCTGGAAATTTTGGAAGTATACCTGGACAATGCAGCAACTACCCGCATGGATGCTGCTGTTTTTGATGTTATGGCTCCTTTTTACAGGGAAGCATTTGGAAATCCCTCGGCAACACATACCAGAGGGCGAAGAGCAAGACTTGAAGTAGAAAAGGCCAGAAAGACAATAGCTGAATGTCTGAATGCAGCCCCTGCAGACATTTTTTTCACCTCAGGTGGTACGGAAGCCGACAATATGGCAATCCATTCTGCGGTTAGGGCTCATGGAGTTAAACGGATTATTAGCAGTCATCTTGAGCATCATGCTGTATTAAACGTTTTGAAAGATCTTTCTGCCCGGGAACTTGTAGAGATTGTATTTCTTGATCACGATAGCCAGGGAAGAGTAGATCTGGACCAGCTGGAGAGTTTACTTTTAATCAAAGGAGAAACCCTGGTAACACTTATGCATGCCAATAATGAGGTAGCTACCATGCATGATATAAGCTCAATTGCCAGGCTTTGCCATAGCTACGGAGCACTTTTCCATTCAGACACGGTACAAACCGTAGGTCATTATCAGATGGATATGCTCGATGAAACATCTCCTGACTTTATCGTAGGCTCTGCTCATAAATTTCATGGCCCTCAGGGAACCGGCTTCCTTTGTCGCCGCCCCACTATAGCCTTATCGCGATTTTTACACGGAGGGGGACAGGAAATGGGATTACGTGCCGGTACAGAAAATGTAGCCGGAATCGTGGGTATGGCCAAGGCCCTGGAGATAGCCTGTACCAATATGAAAAATCATCAACAGCATATCCTCCAACTTAAGAAGCGATTAATGAAAGGGATTATTGAAATTTTTCCTTCAGCACAGTTTAATGGAACTTCCGGACAAGAAACCGGTCTTTGTTCTGTTCTTAGTGTTTCCATGGATATCCTTGATGATGAACTGCCAATTTTAGCTAAACTTAATATCGCAGGAATTTATGCGAGTGGGGGAAGTGCCTGTACAGGAGGCTCAAAATCACATGTTATTAATGCCCTTGGGACAGGCGAGAGGAAGGAAACTATTCGTTTTTCTTTTAGCAGAAATAATACCTCTTCAGAAGTAGATTATGTGCTCAGCGTGATGTCAGCCGTAGGCACTGTAAAAGTTTGACTTGTTTTCCTTGGGTACAAGATCATATAAGGTTATTTGGAAGAATATTTGCACCCAAACCTGATATTTGCTTATTTGTTCATTAAACTATGGAATTTGCAATACTTGGAAAATCAGATTTAAGGATCAGTAAAATAGGGCTTGGATGCATGTCTCTAACTGGAAGTATTGAAGAAATTGAGCCTGTGATCTCTAAAGCCCTTGATGCAGGTATCAATTTTTTTGATACAGCAGACCTTTACGAAAGGGGTGCCAATGAAGCAAAGTTAGGTAAGCTTTTACAACGTCGCAGGAAGGACCTTATTCTTGCTACCAAGGTTGGAAATCAAATGAAGGCAGACGGCTCGGGCTGGGATTGGAATCCGCGAAAGGAGTACATTCTCAAAGCGATTGAAGAAAGTCTTAGGAGATTGCAGACGGATTATATAGATCTCTATCAGCTGCATGGGGGAACTATTGAGGATTCAATAGATGAAACTATAGAGGCATTTGAAATACTAAAAGAGCAAGGGAAGATCCGCTCTTATGGCATTTCTTCTATCCGTCCAAATGTGATCAGGGAATATGTCACTAAAAGTAGAATAGATAGTGTGATGATGCAGTTTAGTCTTCTTGACAGGCGCCCTGAGGAAGAGGCATTTCAGCTGTTGGAAGATAATAAAATTGCTGTGTTGGCCAGAGGAGTGGTTGCCCAGGGATTGCTGGCAGGTAAGGAATCAAAAGCTTACCTGGAAAGGCCGTTAGCTGAGGTGGATACTGCTGCAAGGGCTGTCAGAGAAGTTTCCGGTACCAGCAGGACTTTAACTCAGACGGCAATACTATATGTACTTTCTAAAAGAGTAGTAGCAAGCGCTGTATTTGGAACTCATTCCCTGCAACATCTCTCAGAAGCTATAGGTGTTTTTGATGTACCTCCTCTCGAGGCTGAGGAGGTACAGTATTTAGATGAACAGGTAAAGCCTAACCTTTACACAGTCCATCGTTAATTTTAGTTCTTCATCCTGTTTGCTTCGGCATCAAGTCCGGTATTCCTGTTCCGTTCAGGTTTTATGTTGCTATTGCCGAACTTATAGGAAACAGATAAGTTGAAGACCCTTGATTCCCATTTATTATTGAAATTCAGGTTCATATTTGCGTAACTGGTCTTACCGCGGTTTTCACGCATATTAAAAATGTCATTTATGTTGGCCCGGAGATTCATTTTATCTTTATAGAAGCTTCTTTTTAATCCCAGGTTGAAAGCGGGAGTATTGTTGATCTGGAATATACTGTAGCGCAAGGGCGACATGTACCAGAAAGAAAGTTCGGCACTGGTTTTCTTGTTGATAGTGAATTGATTATCCGAATTTATTTGAAAAACAGTTTGATTTACATCCAGCTGCGAACCTAATAAATCTGACTTAAAGCCCATGTTGAACACCTGAGTATTGTTATTGATCTTCCACCATTTGGCGATCTGTATCGGGGTATAAAGATTAACCGAATAAACAGTCTGGCTACTCAGGTTCCTTTCCTGTGCTAGGGTAATCTTTGTCTCATCGTTCTGTTCGGTGATTTGGGCAATTACATTGTTTGTTTTGCTGTAATTGAAGGTAAGTGTATAAACGCTTTTGAAAGTGTAAGACAAGTCTGTAGAATTGGTGAACTGAGGTCTTAAGTAAGGGTTGCCTTGCTCGTAGGTGTAATCGTCGAGGATATAAATAAATGGATTGAGGTTATTATAATTAGGTCTGTCTATTCTTCTGCTAAAGCTTAATCCAACCTGATGATCTTTACCTAACTTCTGACTTACCGATGCACTTGGAAAATAGTTTAAATAGTCCCTTTTTATAACACTATCCTGAGTTTTCGAATTTCCTTTAGAATAGGTTTGCTCTGCCCTTAACCCAATTTGAATAGTAGTTTTCTTAAATTGCTTATTTAGGTTAAGGTAGGCGGCATTAATATTTTCATCGTAAATGAAGTGATTAGATCTACCTCCGTCAGTGATCCAGGCATCGTTCCTTAAGGTATCGAACCTGAAATTGTTATCAGTTCTTACAAAGCTGCTTTTTAGTCCTGCCTCCATTTTCAGTGTCTTTGAGAAAGGGTGAGTATAATCCAGTTTTGCAGATACGATATTAATATCGGCAGGGGCAAGGTTATGAATAGATTTCACCGGGCGACTGGTAATATTGTTCCGGCTATAAAAGTTATCCCTGAACTCGTCCATTTTACCATTATAGGTCGAGTAGTCTGCATCAAAAGTGATCTCGCGCCCGCTGGTATCAAGTGAGGTCTTAGCGTTAAAGTTAAAAGCAGTATTCACATAGCGCTGATTGTTCCTCCCGTCTACATTGATCGCCTCTTCCGGTTTGAAGGTGGAATTTGCGGAAAGATACCTAATCCCCGTCCCACTGCTCGCGTCCTCATCAACAGAGTTGTTATAACCGTTGATCATAACGCCGAGGGTGGTCTTCTTAGTTGCAAAAAAGTCTATCCCTGCTTTGTACGAATTGTTAAACCTTCTGCCATCCCAGCCATTATTTTGGGTAAAGGATGTTATTTCATTATCGTCGGTCACCAGGCGGTTCAAATTAAAACGACTGATATTTCCGTTGTTACTGTAGTTATAATTTCCAAAGACATTGATTTTTCCCTTACGGAAGTTCAGATTTGTTCCTGTATTGTATTTAGAAGTCTTACCATACCCGGTGCCTGCATTGATCGTTCCGTTAAAGCCCAGGTTTTTGTTCCTTTTGGTTTTGATATTAATAATGCCGGCGTTGCCCGCAGCATCGTATTTGGCAGAGGGATTAGTAATGAGTTCGATGGTTTCGATCTGGTTACTTTGCATGCTTCTGAGCATGTTGGCTACATCTGCACTGCTCATATACGTTGGCTTACCATCAATCATGATCAGTACGCTGTTCTTGCCATTCATGGAAATATTATCATCCTTGTCTATAGATACTCCCGGAGATTTTTGTAAAACCTCTAATGCCGTATTTCCTGCTGAGGAAGCACTGGATTCAACATTTACGACCAGTCTGTCTGCCTTCCTTTCAATAAAGGGTTTCTGAGCAGTGATGGTAACTGCTTTCAAGGTTTTACTTTCCCCTACTAGTACAAGCGCTGGAAGGTTTATAGAATTATGAGCCGAATCTAATTGAAGAGGCCCACTATAAGTTTTGGAAAACCCTACAGAGTTTGCCATTATTAAATAAGTTCCAGGTTTTGAAGGAGTGAAGCGGTATTCACCCTGTTTGTCGCTCAGCGCGGTTTTCACCAGGGTAGAATCTTTCAGATTAAGCAGGCTGATGGAAATAAAATTCAGCGGTTCCTTCTGTTCGTTCACAACTTTTCCGCTAATCGAATAAGTGCTCTGACCAAAACTATTAATGGTGTTGAGGAAAAGAGCAAGAACTATAATTGGTAGCGTTAATAATTTCATCTTATGATCTGATCTGGTAACTCAATATTCTTGGGTTGGTTAAGTGCTAATAAGAGTGGTTGAAAACAAGAATAGTTACAAGGAATTTTAAAATAAACCTCGCTTTTACCCTAAACAATTAAAGCGCTTGTACTATTTCTAATACTTTACAAATTTGTTGTATGATCAAAGCGTATAAGTTATTTACGGGAGAAGATGGACATTCGCACTTTCAAGAGGGTACGGTGGCTGAAAATCTAATCCATCATGTAGAGGGTATCAGGTTTAAGGAAACGCCTGCCGATTTCGAGTACGACTGGCATAATGCCCCTACAAAGCAATATGTTCTTACCTTAACCGGTACTCTCGAATTTGAGACACGCCTTGGAGAGAAGTTTATTTTGCGACCTGGAGAGGTATTAATAGCACTTGACGTAACTGGCTCTGCTCATCGTTGGAAAATGCTGGGTGATCAGCCCTGGAAACGTGTGTATGTTTCTATCAAAGATGAGGCTGACCTTAATTTCATCCCAAATTCAAAAGATTAGGTAAATCCTGGAAATTTATCTTCAGATTTTTCTAATAGACGGGTTCCTTGTATCTTGCGGGGATGTTTAATAGTAAAATTGAGAAGAGGCAGTCGGGGATTCTTTTATATGGTATTACGCCTCCAAAAGCAAATAATTCTGCTGAGAAAATAGAGGAGATCACTAAGAGGACTATCGGCCGCGTTCAGGACCTGGATATTGACGGGCTGGTGATCTATGATCTGCAGGACGAAGCTACCCGGAACCCTATGGAGAGGCCTTTTCCTTTTTTTCAGACTATTGATGCATTTACTTATGCTAATGAATGGTTCCGTGATCTTAATCTTTCAAAGATCGTATATTGCTCTGTTGGTAAGCTAACTGAAGATGAGTTGTCCAGACAGGTTCAGAAAGGACAGGGGAATAACGCGACGGTTTTTGTGGGCGCTCCTTCCAGAGATCATCAGGTGCAGTTATCCTTGGATAAAGCATATAAGATCTGGAAGGATTATAATCCCTCATCATTGTTAGGGGCAGTAGCGATACCAGAAAGGCATAACCTTAAGAAGAATGAGCATATTCGTATTGCTAATAAGATGCAGAGCGGCTGTTCTTTTTTTATCACCCAGTGTGTCTATAATGTTGAGTATGTAAAGAATCTTGTTTCTGATCTATACTTCTCGTCTCAGCAGACAGGTACTGATATTCCTACACTTATTTTTACACTAACCCCCTGCGGTTCTGTTAAAACATTGAAATTTTTAGACTGGTTAGGTATTCATGTACCCGAATGGCTGGTAAATGAGTTAACCTACTCGAATAATATATTGTCACGATCTGTAGATCTTTGTATTCAGATTGCCACGGAGATTATTGATTACTGCCTTGACAAGAACATACCCTTTGGCTTAAATATAGAAAGTGTTTCTATTCGAAAAGAAGAGATTGAAGCTTCTGGCCTACTCCTTAAGTCTGTAGCTAAGATATTGGAGGAAAAAGGAGTGAGATCTAAATTGGAAAAGGGTTTGCTTGCCTAAAAAAGGAGTTTATTTTGAAATGGGGGAAGTTTTTCAAAGAATCTTCCCCCATTTCTATCTAAAGCATGAATAGTAGCCAGGTAATAATTAGTACTAAAACCAGGGGTGGAATGATCCATTTTAATGCAGGCCCTGCTCCTTCATCATTTTCCTGATGTACAGCTTCATGCGAAGGCCCCGGATTACGTTGGTGGTGCTCATAGTCGTGCTCCACGTGCTCCATATTTTTTAGCTTTTCCTGATTGATCGAATTGTTCTCCATTTGTTTAATATCTGAATTAAATGTCCAACAATTATAGCGGGACTAAGTTCTGTTTTGCTTTAACAAAGATTGGCCGAGGCCGAATTTGAAAGCTGCCTTTGTATGCGGCTTAATAGCGTTCTTTCGTCGAATGGCTTGGATATAACATCGTTCGCACCTACCTCACTGATCGTATTATAAATTTCAGGAACAGCAGAAAGTATTACTATTGGAATTACTGATGTTTCCGGGTTACTCTTAAGTTCCTTGCAAAGGGTCCGACCATCTTCATTTTTCAAAATGATGTCGAGCAGAATTACGTCAGGCTGGAAAGTATCTATAGCTTCATAAAGACCCTCTCCACCTGAAAGCGCTTTTACCCGGTAATCTGCATTCTGTAAAAGTAAGGCTATGGTTTCTCTCACATGCTCTTCATCTTCAATAATTAGTATTCCCGGATTCATTGTTGTATAAAAAAAAGTACTCGAATTATAAATAAACTTAAATACAAGTTGAGCCCCCTTTTGGTTTACGTTTTCTTGCAGGACTTATCCACAGGTTTATGTTATGCACAATGGTCAGAATTTTGATCATGTGAAAAGCACGCTTAAGCGGTTGAAAAAAGTATAGTCTCATATGAGAGGCTGCGAATAAAACAGAGTTCGAAAGGCAAGTGCACATTTGTACGAAGATCTCTCCTTCGAAATGAGGTGATTTAATAGCCCCTGCTAGTTTTATTTTTCATGTTTTTAAAATGTTTATCTAATTAAATGATTGTTTCGTTTTTAATAATATAAAAATTGTAGAATAAAATATTGAAATTGTTAAAGAATAGCAGGAAGAATTGAAAAATTTGTATACTTGCTTTCGCTGATGCAGACAATAAGAGGACAATTATGATTCGGCTAAAAAGAACGTCCAGTAGGGACATAGATTTTAAAAACCTGACTATGGAGTTGGATAGTGACCTTCAGGGAAGATATCAGGATGTCCAGTATCAGTTTAATGCTTACACAGATGTTTCAAAATTAAATACAGTTGTTATCGCATATATTCAGGATATAGCAGTAGGCTGTGGTTGTTTCAAGGAAATATCAGACCGCGCAGTGGAAATAAAAAGGATGTTTGTAAATCCCTACTTCAGGGGATTTGGAGTGGCTTCTTCTATTATTGATGAGTTGCTGGTATGGGCGAAACAGCTTTATTATAATGAGGCGCTTCTGGAAACAGGAAAACGACAACCTGAGTCCATCAAGCTATACACCAAGCATGGTTTCCTGATCATAGACAATTTCGGTCCTTATGTAGGAATGACTGAAAGCGTGTGTATGAAACGCGAACTCTAAAGATCATAAACAAAATAAGTCCGTTTTTCCGGACTTATTTCTTGTTGTTTAACTGAGGGAAAAAGAACGATTGTGTAATTGTTTTTCTGTTTTCGTAGGTATGTATGTAGGGTTGAGATTGATGCTTATGCTACCAAAAGGCCGTCGTCTGAACCAGGTTTTAACGTTTTAATTATCTGCTCTTTAGCTTCTTTTACGGCTTTTAGCTCGTTATTAAGGATTTTAAGCAGTTGTCTGTCGAACTTTTCTGTTAACTTAACAATTTTAGTTTCGGTGAATTTTTTCATAACAGTTAAAATTAGGTTGATCGAGTATTTTTTTGGGTGATTAATCTTCTTTTGTATTCTCTTCGTCTTCACTGAGATTGTTCTTCCTTCTCTCAGCTTCATTCTTCTGACGGATCAGCTGTTCCATGTCCCTTGGATCATGTGACTGCTCCGGATCTTTAGGGTTTTCCCAGTCAACTTCGGGCTGGTCATTATCCTTTAGCTCCTTTGGTAATTTTATTTTATTGACGACGACCATTTGTTTATCGCTTGTGTCAAATATTATTCATAATCCATACCAATTCGGAGATTTTTCACCTCAGCTGAGAAACTTAGCTGTCTAAGGTTTTGATTTATAGCTTGATAGCAGTTTTTTGCTTTTTTCTCAGTTGTTTTACTTTGCTGACTTTATCCTACAAAAGATGTATTTTCCCTACAATTCGTATTTTGCTTGTATGAAATTTAGTACGAAAACTGTCGAACAACAGTGGTTAAACTAGCTAAAAGCTTTAGTTTTGTATATCGTGAAATGGTAGTTGAAAAGGGGCTACCGTAATAGGATTATTTATATATTACAATCTATTAAACTTAATAAGTAGTGGCTGAGAATAATGTAAATTATAGTGAAGACAGTATACGGTCTCTAGATTGGAAAGAACACATTCGTTTAAGGCCCGGAATGTATATCGGGAAGCTGGGTGATGGTTCTGCTTATGATGATGGTATCTATGTTTTACTTAAGGAGATCATGGATAACTCTATTGATGAGTTTGTAATGGGGGCAGGGCGCACCATAGAGGTCAATATCACTGAACATAAAGTAACCGTTCGCGATTATGGTCGCGGGATCCCTTTAGGAAAGGTGATAGATTGTGTATCCAAGATAAATACTGGTGGTAAATATGATTCAAAAGCTTTCCAGAAATCTGTAGGATTGAATGGGGTAGGTACCAAAGCGGTAAACGCCCTGTCTGCTTCTTTTACTGTTCAGTCCTACCGGGATGGAAGAACTAAGATTGCAGAATTTGCTAAGGGTGAAATAATAAGAGATGAATCTGAGAAGGATACAACTCAGAGAAATGGAACAGCTATAAGCTTCGTTCCTGATGATTCTATTTTCCGGAATTATCGCTTTATCCCTGAATTTATTGAAAACATGATCTGGAATTACGTTTTTCTTAATTCAGGACTTACTATAAACTTCAATGGGCAGAAGTATTTTTCTGAGAAAGGCTTACACGACCTTCTCACAAAAAATACAGATACTGAAACTATCCGCTATCCTATCATCCACCTGAAAGGGGAGGATATAGAGGTTGCCATGACTCACGGTCAGCAATATGGTGAAGAGTATTATTCTTTTGTCAATGGTCAGCACACAACGCAGGGTGGAACTCACCAGGCAGCTTTTAGAGAGGCGGTAGTAAGGACTGTACGAGATTTCTATAAGAAAGAGTTTGATGCCGCTGATATCAGAGCCTCTATTGTTGCAGCGATTGCCATAAAAGTTCAGGAGCCTGTTTTCGAATCTCAGACTAAAACTAAACTGGGATCTCAGAATGTCGGTCCGGAAGGCCCCACTGTTCGTACTTTGATCAATGATTTCCTTAAAAAAGAGTTGGATGATTATCTGCATAAGAACCAGGCAACAGCAGATGCGCTATTAAAGCGAATCCTTCAATCAGAACGTGAGCGTAAAGATATTGCCGGTATTAAGAAGCTTGCAAATGAGCGGGCTAAAAAAGCGTCATTACATAACCGAAAGCTAAGAGATTGTAAGATACACTTCGAGGATAATCACGAGCGCAAGCAGGATACTACCCTGTTTATAACGGAGGGTGATTCTGCCAGCGGATCTATAACTAAATCCAGGGATGTAATGACTCAGGCTGTATTCAGTTTGAAAGGAAAGCCTTTAAACTGTTTTGGTCTTACCAAGAAGGTTGTTTACGAGAATGAAGAGTTTAACCTTCTTCAGCATGCCCTAAACATTGAAGACGGTTTAGATGGCCTTCGTTATAACAATATTGTTATTGCCACAGATGCCGACGTAGACGGAATGCACATTCGCTTGCTGATGATGACCTTCTTCCTTCAGTTCTTCCCGGATCTGGTAAAAGCAGGGCACGTTTCCATCCTGCAGACTCCTTTATTCAGGGTAAGGAATAAAAAGGAAACTATCTATTGTTATAATGAGGAGGAAAAGCAACGTGCAATGGCTAAACTTGGAGCAAAACCCGAAATTACCAGGTTTAAAGGTTTGGGAGAAATATCTCCGGACGAGTTCGGCTTATTTATCGGAAAGGATATCAGACTGGAGCCTGTGATCTTGAAGGATGCAAATATCCATTCCTTGCTGGAGTATTTCATGGGTAAGAATACACCGGTTAGACAACAGCATATTGTGGGGAATCTCCGGATAGAAAAAGACGATGCACAGTTGGCAGCAAGCGTAGAAACCGTTGAGGAAACAGTAGCTGCATAAGAATACTATAAAATAAGAAAGGAGTCCTGAAAGATCAGTGACTCCTTTTTCTCAACTATAACCAAATAATATCTTAACTAAAAGAACTGGACACATTCGTAATCTTCCAGCCTTTAGATGTGTTGTTAAATGTTACAAAATTAATACGCGTAAATTCTTCGTATTTCTGTGTTACCCTTACAATTGTTTGAGTTGAATTTTGTTCAACAATAGCGTACTCTGTAGTACAATTTTGCTTTACTCCTTCTGATGACTTCAAAGATGATAACATCTCTGATTTTGAATAGTTCACAATTTTTTCACCTCGGGTCACCGTAAATTTTACGTCACCATCTAGCACATCTGCAAAGCCTTTAATCTTTCCTTCACTTACAGCGTCTAAATAACTTTTAAGAGCGTAATCAATGCTTAATTTGTTAGAAGTGTTAAGCTCGTCAGCAAAAGTTCCAATGGTGATCACCATTAAAAATGCGGTTAGGAGAGTCTTTAGCGTTTTCATATCTTTTGTTGTTGGGTTGGTTTTGTATAATAGACGCAAGGCTATTTCTTCCGTTACAACAAATTTTATTTTTTCAGATAAATAATGTCTTTAGTTTTTATTAAAGTTGTGCTACCATTATAAGTGTACATCCAGTTCCCGGAAAAGAATTTCTATTCCATGAGTGAAAGTGTTCATGGTCCCTGGGTTAAGGGAAGGTTCAAATGACTACAGGGAGTAAATCCAGCGAAATAATTTAGTGCTATAATAGAAATGGCCTCAGCGTTTATCTGAGGCCATTTCTATTATAGTTGTTTTAGCACGATCAAGCCATTTCACGCATGTCTACTGCTACTACCCTTGAAATACCTTGCTCAACCATTGTAACACCGTAAATAATATCCGTACTTGCGATGGTACGCTTATTATGTGAAACAATAATAAATTGGGACTCATCAGAGAACGTCCTGATGATATTATTGAACTTGTCGATATTTGTATCATCTAAAGGAGCATCCACCTCGTCAAAAATACAGAACGGTGCAGGCTTTAGCAGGTACAGCGAAAACAGTAAAGCTGTTGCTGTAAGCGTTTTTTCTCCACCTGAAAGCTGATTGATAGATAGCGGACGTTTTCCTTTTGGTCGTGCTATAATATCGATATCAGACTCTAATGGGTTTTCAGGATTATCCAGGATCAAATCGCAGCTGTCTTCTTCGTTAAACAACGATCTGAAGACCCTGATAAAGTTTTCACGAACACTTAGAAATGCATTCATGAATTTATCCTGCGCACTGTCATCAATTTCTTTGATCGTTTGCAGAAGGGCTAATTTAGCTTCCTGAAGGTCTTTCTTCTGATTCATAATGAAGGTATAGCGCTCATTCATTTCGCGGTAAGCCTCCATAGCAGTGGAATTGATCGCTCCAAATTCTTCAAGCTGCTTTTTCAGTCGATCTGTTTGAATTTTAAGGTCTGTTTCACTTTCTCCTTCAGGGATCTCCGTATCAAAAAGATCAGCGATATCGATATTAAATTCCACTGAGAGGCGTTCTTTTAAGCCATTCAGCTCCAGGCGAAGACTTGTTTTTTTATCCTTTATCTCGTTTGAAATGAAATCGGCATTTTCTTTATTCCTTCTTAACGTGGCGATATTGTTTTCCGTCTCCGTTATCATACCGCGGGAAGCAAAATAATCCTGCTCAGCTTCGCGTACACCCTTTTCCAGTTCTTCTTTTTGAGCATACATTTCCAGCAAGCCCTCATCATTATGGTCAACGTGCTGTACTGTATCTGCGATTTCTGTCTTTACTTTTTCAAGTTCTACGCTGTTTGTTGCTATCCTCTGGTCTAAAGCTTGCTGCTGCGTATCCCGGTAGTCAAGGTCTTTTTCAATGTTAGAAACCTTATTTTGCTGCTGGTGAAACCGGATATTCTCCTGGTTAAAAGCAGTCGATTTCTCCGTCACCAACTCAGTAAGTTCTGTATAGGAACTTTGTTGGTCACGCAATTCATCGGCCATCTCCTTCATCCGTTTTTCCAGACCTGCAAGAAGCGGTTCAGACTCGGCTATTTCTGCCGTGATTGCAGCGATCTTTGTCTCTATATCCTGTTTACGGTTCTGACTATTCCTTATAAAGGCTAAATACTGCTCCTGGCGGGTCTTCAGTGAGATCAGTTCATTTCCAAAACGGTTGGTTTCTTGCTGCAGGAGTTGGATATCTGGTTTCCGGGAAGAAGTTTTTAAAGTCTGAAGTTTTTGAGTCTCCTGCTCTATAGAAGACTTTAGATTTCCTATTTCTGCTTCAAGGGATTTGATTTCCTTCGCAAGTATTTCAAGATTTTTAGCCCGGCCGATACGTTTACCCTCAAATAAGCCTACAGAACCGCCAGCCATACTGATACGGCTCTTGGTGAACTTCCCGCTCCCGCTAAGTATCACGATATTGTTCTCAGGCATCAGGTTATTCAGCTCTTCATCATCTCCCGAAGTAAGGATATAAACGTTGTTCAATAACTGGCGACAAAGTTTACCGTATTTAGCATCAACATCAATGATACTAAGCGCAGGAATTAAATTATCAGCCACAAGGTCCAGTTTCGCGGGCTCTGGGGTTTTGTTCAGCGCTTCTAAAACGAAGAAGTTCGATCTTCCTTTTGACGAGTCGCTCAATAGACGAATGGCCTGAACTGCGTCCTGTTGTGTTTCCACCACGTAATGGTTCATTACGGGTTCCAGATAATTCTCTATTGCTACACGATAGTCTTCTTTACAGAACAATACGTCAGAGAACAAAGGAGTTTGCTTAGTCCACCCCGCGTTCTTTTTAAGGAAACGGATAGATTCAGGAAAACCTTCCAGATTATCTACAAGGGATTTGGTAAGGTTATACTCATTCTGTTTAGCGTCCAGCTTCCGGGACTCCGATGATACCTTGTCTTTATATTTCGCTATTGTTTCCTCGGTAAACTGAATCTGCTGAGTAAGGTCTTCTTCAAAGGCTAAAAGCTCACCAAGCTCTTTTTGCTTTTGTTCTGCTTTTGCCTCCAATTCATTTATCGCTTTATTAAATTCATTAAGTTCGGTTTCCTTTGACGCTGTATCTGCCAGGTTACGGTTACTCTCCTGTAGAAGTGCGTCTTTCTGGATGTTCAGAACAGCAACATCTTTTTCAATCTTATAAAGCTGGTTTTGGATCTCATTATTTTCTTTAACCAGGAGATCTAATTTGTTCTTTGTAGTTTGTTGCTGGATCTTCAACTCATCCAGTTCTTCCTTTTTATCTGCAAGACTGTTTTTTACACTTTCAAACTGTTGAGATTCCTGTAACTGTTCTTCATTTAGTCTTTTGATATTATAAAGAACGTTATTTAACTGCGTTTTGTCTTTCTCGAGTTCATCTGTTAAACGCGCCTCTTTATCCTGTAAGTGACGCAGTTGCTCGTTCTTTATTTTCTTCTCACTCTCGTAGGCTCTGATCTTGGCAGTAAACTCATTTGTCGCCTTTTGCTGTGCTCCTAAATTCTTTTCTTTGGTAATATTGTCTGTTTTATACTGCTTGATCGCTTCTTCAAGCTTTTCAATTTCGGTAACCAAAGCCGATTTCTGATTCTCATGCGATTGTTCCTGTTGTTCAAGGCTTTCCAGGGAATTCCTAAATCCAACGATCCTAAAGGCTGCTAATGTTACACTCAGTGCACGATATTGCTCTTTTAGCTTATAATAACGCTCTGCTTTTTTTGCCTGATTTTCGAGGGTTTTCAGATTTTTCTCGATCTCAAATAACAGATCTTCTACACGGCTCAAATCACCCTCTGTCTCTTTAAGTCGTGAAAGTGTCTGCTTCTTTCTAAGCTTATATTTGGAAATACCTGAAGCTTCTTCAAAAAGAACCCTTCTTGAGCCTTCTTTATTTGCAATGATCTCATCGATCATCTTTAACTCTATGATGGAGTAAGAATCGGCACCGATACCGGTGTCGAGGAAAAGGTCGGTAATATCTTTTAAACGGCACTGTACATCATTCAGACGGTACTCACTTTCGCCGCTGCGGTAAAGTTTACGGGTAATAGTTACCTGCGTAAAGTCCGTGGGAAGGATGTTTTTGTTATTGTCGAACGTCAGTGAAACCTCAGCTAGTTGTGCTGGTTTCCTGGTTTTGGTTCCGTTGAAAATGATGTTTTCCATCTTTTCAGAGCGAAGCATACGGGTGCTTTGCTCTCCCAAAACCCATCTTATGGCATCAACAACATTGGACTTTCCGCATCCATTTGGTCCCACAATTGCCGTTACCCCTTCGTTAAAATGAATCGTGATTTTATCTCCAAAGCTCTTAAAGCCCTTAATTTCCAGTCTGTTTAATTGCATTTTTTCTCAACAGGTTCTATCCCTTACTCTTCTAAAAAAAGATCACCAAGTTATGGTATTTAATTAAATTTAGGGAGAAAATTACGGGCTTTTTTGTGGATGTTTGTAACTTGTAAATTATGGAAAACTTTATTCCTTTTCTGATTGGAATTGCCTTGTTTATTTATAAGGTCTGGTCAAATTTCAGCAAAGAGCAGGAGAAAGCCCGGAAGAGAAATCCGGCTAAGTCTGGAACTTCTGAAAAGAGATCTGTAGATTCTAAGCGACGTCAGGCTGCGGCGCCTGCAAATGTTCCTCAACCTTTCCTTATTGAAGAAGTAACTGATACGAATAATCCTTACGAACCTAAATACAAACATCTTTACCAACGGGAGAAGCGGAACAGCAAAGAGTATGAGCCTAAAGTTAATGAGCTATCTAACAAAGAAATGCAGATAGCGAGAGAAGGTTATAATCCTGAGATCCCAGCTGAAGAAATTAAAGCTAACCGGAAAATTCACAGAACTCATAAGCATGGGGAGGTTTCGATACCTGAAGTGGAAAACCCGGTTGAATTCGATATGAGGAGTGCTGTAATTGCTGAAGCTATTTTAAATCGTCCAAAGTTTTAATGCGTTTTTTATTAAGAAGCAAAGAGCTTGTAGTTTTACAAGTAATGATAGCTTTTGTCTTTTCGGCAAAAGCGCAAAAATTAATTGACAAAGGGGTGGAGTTCTGGCCTCAGTATTATCTTCAGGTTCCCGTTGATTCGCTTTGGTCTGTTTCTGCAGATTATTCTGACCGGTATGATGATTTTAACGAGAAAGTGCAGTGGATAGGACGGATAGGGGTTAATCATCAGCTTAATAGTTTCTTTTCGGCATCTGCGGGATATGCCTACTCCGAATATTTTACAAATTCGGGAACAAGAAGGGAGAACAGGCCCTGGCAACAGTTGGCAGTTGCCCACAAATATAGATTCTTAAGGTTCAGTCACCGCCTGCGATTGGAAGAACGCTTTCAGAGGGATGATAGAAGCACGCGTTACAATTACCGCTTACGCTACCAGTTTCAGGTGCAGGCGCCGATTTTAAAAAAGCAAAAAGGCTATGTTTTTATTTCCGATGAACCGATGATAAACTTTGGTAAGGAACTTAATGACCTTAATAAATTTGATCAGAACCGCCTTCAAATAGGATTACAGTTTAAACTATTTGAAGAATTTTACCTTACTCCCGCTTATATGAGCACTTACCAGATCCAATCAAACAAGAAGGATTTTAGAAGTTTGGATATATGGAGGGTTGGGATCACCTATAGGTGGGAGTAGAAAGGATTTTAGGGAGGACAGGAGATCTTATACAAAGATCTCTCCCTTCAAATAAGTTACAGCCTTCCCAGACATCAGCACCCGGTCGCCTTTCAGCTCGCACCATAGTTCCCCTCTTCTGGCTGATATCTGAAAAGCATGGAGTTTAGCTTTCCCAAGTCTCTCAGCCCAATAAGGTATTAAGTTACAATGTGCAGACCCGGTTACGGGATCCTCTGGTATACCTGCAGCTGGTGCAAACATCCTGGAAACAAAGTCACTGTGGTTTCCTGGCGCAGTGACGATAATTCCGATGGCATCAATTTTAGCTAAAGCGTTAAAATCAGGCTGGATGGAAGCAATTTGCTCCTCTGTCTCGTAGATTAGCATGTAATCCCTCGACTTATGTGTTTCAACAGGAGAACCTGCCCCAAGTGCTTCAATCAGTTCTGGAGGAGCCTCCGCCAGTTCAGGTACACGGGAAGGAAAATCCAGGGTATAAAGGTCGTCATTGCGACTAACAATTAAAGTTCCCGCCTTTAGTGTGTGAAAATGGATGATATCTTTTGAGTAACCAAGCTCTGTAAAAAGTATATGGGCGGAAGCAAGCGTTGCATGCCCGCAGAGGTCGATCTCCATCTCAGGAGTGAACCATCTTAATTTATATCCCTCGCCTTCCGGAACAAAAAAAGCAGTTTCTGCAAGATTATTCTCTGCTGCAATTTTTTGCATCACTGGTTCTGGCAACCATTGTTCCAATGGGCAGATAGCAGCTGGATTACCGCCAAATAGTTTATCCGTGAAAGCATCAGCCTGGTATATGGGTAAAGTCATACGTGCAATTTACAAATCTATTTATTAAACAATTAAAGGAATTTTCTCCTAATTGTTTAGTACTGTGCTTTTGATCTGCAAATTTTCTTTCTGCTAAACTTTTTGATGTTTTTACCCTTTAAATCGAAGGAGAGATCTGATATGCCTCCATACTTCTATGGAAGAAATACTTGAACAAGTACGCCGGTTTGCTGAGAGAGCACACGGAGAACAAACGCGAAAATACTCTCCTGAACGATATATCTTTCATCTTGTTAGGGTGACGGAGATGTGCAGGGAGTACAATCATAAATTGCCAGTCCTGGCAGCCGCTCTTCTGCATGATGTTCTGGAAGACACCCCTGTCAAAAAGGAGGAGATCAGGGTTTTCCTAAATGGCGTAATGGAAAAAAATGAAGTTGACTATACCCTGAAACTGGTGATGGAACTCACAGATATTTTTGTTAAAAAGGACTACCCTAAGTGGAACCGGCGATTAAGAAAGGCAAGAGAGGCTGAACGCATAGAGAAAACAAGTGCTGATGCCCAAACCATCAAATATGCCGACATCATCGATAATTGCCGGGAAATAACAGAGAAAGACCCTGAATTTGCTGCTGTCTTTTTAAGAGAGTGCAAGAATTTGCTGGCAAAGATCACTAAAGGAAATAGAGCACTGTATAACAAGGCTGTTAAAACCGTTAACGACTGTCTATGGGTGCTCTTAAGGTAAACAGAGGCAAGCCCTTCTATCATCCCTTTTAAAGTCACAACTATCGGTGATACAAATCATTTCCTAAACCTGAGTTCTTTCTTAAAATTGGAGTATTGAAGAGCAGTGTAAATCCTGACTTCCAGCCTGATCAATAATCTCTAATAATGGAAAAATCAATTTTTAAGAAACTTGTCTTACCCGATGAACTAAGTGCGATCCTTGAGTCTAAAGAGGTAATCCTGGCCGAAAGCAGGGAAGATTTGATTGATCTTTCCCTTGGGAGGATTAATGGAAATATTTATGAAGTTGTTTATGATACACCGGGCATCGGTAAGGTGATCGAAGCAACAGTTGTAAGGTGTAAAAACGGAATTTCAGTAAACTATACTGATCCATATCTTAGGAGACGCGATCCGGATTGTATGGTGATCGCCGACGACAGGCCAACGGATAAGCCAAAGTTTGTTGACCGGTATGGCTTTCCATTTGATGGTTTAAGAAAGGAAACATTTGACTGGCTTGACCAACAGGAAGAACTGATCATTGTGCCTTTTATGGCGGGGGGAGAAGAGTCTGGATATCCTGCTTTGATGGTTGGTCCGGCTAATGCAGGCTTTTTCGCTGCTGGATTGGCTGATCTTCAGGGTTTCATTCCAAGAAGTAAGATCACCTTTGAATTTAAGCCAAGGGCCATTATATATGTAGCTCCTCCTTTTAGACATACTCACTTTGCAGGGAAACAGGTTGTTGTTCATAATCGCCTTCATAAAATGCATGAGATGTTCGCCTATAACCTTTATCCCGGACCAAGTGCAAAGAAAGGTGTTTATGGAGTGCTGCTGAATATCGGCGAAGAAGAGGGTTGGACAACCTTACATGCCTCTGCAGTAAAAGTGATCACCCCTTATGAAAATGATTTCACGATCATGCACGAAGGAGCAAGCGGGGGTGGCAAAAGTGAAATGACAGCGGCTTCACACCGTGAACCGGACGGTCGATTATTATTAGGGGTGAACATAAAAAGCAAGGAGAAGTATTACATAGAAATCAAAGAGGAGTCTGAATTGCATCCCGTAACGGATGATATGGCTCTTGCCCTTCCATCTTTGCAGAATAATAAAAAGCTAGTGATCAAGGATGCTGAATATGGCTGGTTCCTAAGGATCAATCATATCACACAATACGGAACAGATCCGGAAATAGAACGGGCTACCATCCATCCGAAAGAACCATTAGTTTTCCTGAGTATGGACGGAAAACCTGATTCCACTTGTCTGATCTGGGAACATACGTTGGACGCGCCTGGTAAACCCTGCCCAAATCCAAGAGTGATCCTGCCAAGAAAGTCTGTTGAGAATACGATCGACGAACCAGTTGAAATAGATATTCGGAGCTTCGGGATACGTACTCCCCCTTGTACCAGGGAGAATCCCAGCTATGGTATCATAGGAATTTTTCACATTCTTCCCCCGGCACTAGCCTGGCTATGGAGATTGGTAGCGCCGCGAGGTCATGCTAACCCGAGTGTTACCAGTACAACAGGAGGAATGGTAAGTGAAGGTGTTGGGTCTTACTGGCCTTTTGCTACAGGTTTGATGGTGGATCAGGCTAATATACTGCTTGATCAGATCCTGAATACGCCATTGACACGTTACATCCTTATCCCTAACCAATACATCGGTGCTTATAAAGTAGGATTTAGTGGCCAATGGATCGCCAGGGAATACTTGTCAAGAAGAGGCAATGTGAGTTTTAAAAAAGAACCGCTTGTTGCTTCCAGATGTCCATTGCTAGGTTATGCGTTGGAATCGTTAAAAATTGATGGACAGATTGTGCCAAAGCATTTCCTTCAGATCGATCAGCAGAAAGATAACGGAGTTGAGGGATTTGATGCAGGAGCTGCAATTCTTACAGAGTTCTTCAAAAAGGAACTTGAGCAGTATTTAGTTCCCGACCTTCATCCTCTTGGCAGGAAGATTATTGAGACCTGCCTGAATGATGGAACATTACAGGACTACGTCGACCTGATTCAGCATCCGCTGGAAACTAAAAAAGTAGAAACGCCCTTGGATGGGCGTATTAATGAGACGATGGAGGTGAATTTATAATAATTTGGTAGTTTAATTGGGCGCCGGCTGTTTGCATTGCAGACAGCCGGTTTTTTTATTTCTCTGTTCATTGTTAACCGATGTTCCAACAGATATTGTAAAGGATAATGTGAAGTAAGTGCTGGTATAGAAGTCTTATCTTGGTAATAATAAAAATTGACCGATTTTTCTACCTATAATCAAATTTATGAATCAGAACTCCACTTTATCGGCTTCTCCGCGTCTTTATTATTTTGATTGGCTAAGGGGCATTGCATTTTTAATATTACTATTTGTTCATTGTGCAGAAGTATTTGTTAACTGGAACTTTTGGATCAAAAATGAGGAGACTTCGGATCTTGTAAGTTTCTTTACGGCTTTTTTCCTACCATGGCGTATGCCACTGCTTTTTATAATATCAGGAGCAGTGGTTTCATCTTCTTTCAAACGGAAGACTGTTGAAAATTTTCTTCAGGAAAGGTTTAAGCGCTTAATGGTTCCACTACTCTTTGCCATCTTTGTTGTGATTCCTCCGCAGATATACTTCATTAAAAAGTATCGGGGAAGTACAGAGTCCTTCGTCGAATTTTATCAAAGCATCCTCCAATTCAATTGGCATTTCTCTCCAAAAGGAAACCTGCATTTTATTCATTTATGGTATCTAGCTTACCTATTGGTTTACAGCCTTGTGTTTTTGCCTGTTCTTCTCTTTATGCGGACAGATAAGGGCAAGTATTATCTTAATCGAGTTGCCGGCATTTTCTCAAGGCCCTACATTATATTATTTCTGGGCGTACTGGTAAATCTTCCATACTATCTGTTCACCGCCTTTCAACCGCTTCCAGACTACCCGGCCCTGTTCCTGTATTATTTCCCTATTTTCATCTGCGGCGGTATACTTTGGTCGAATGATACTTTTCGTGGCAGTCTTTCAGGAAATGCTTATCTGGCGCTTCCCTTGGCTTGCGTTAGTACATTCATCCTCTACTACTTGTCTTATAGATCGGGCAACCCGGAGTTTTATTTCCAAAATCTGATACGAACAGATAACTTCCTTCTTTTCGCTCTCAAATCTTCAAATCAATGGTTTTGGATACTAACTTTTTTTGGTTTAGCTAAACGCTTTCTAAATTTTAATTCTTCTTCGCTGAGTTTTACTACTTCTGCCGTCTATCCCTTCTATATCCTTCATCAAACTTTTATTGTGGCATTCGGCTATTACATTATAAAAATGAATAGCTCTATTTTTTCGAAGCTTGCATTGCTGACGATTTTAACCTTTTTCTGTATGATAAGCATCCATCTACTTCTCTTGAAACGGATTAAATGGCTGGGTATGATGTTCGGGGTAAAGCCTGAAAAAAAGGAAAAACCTAGGGGAGTTATTGTTACGAAACGGGCATCGGCGAAACAGTGGGTTGTGTTTGAAGAATGAATGAGAGAAGGAGAGAAGGAGAGAAGGAGAGAAGGAGTGAATGAATGAATGAATGAATGAATGAATGAATGAATGAATGAATGGATGAATGAATGGATGAGAGAAGGAGTGACATTCATCATAGTGGGATCAACAAAGATTTCGTAAATTGGATGCATAGATTCTTTTGTCATGAAAAAGGTTGTTGCATTTATCATTCCTGTAATGTTTTTAGTTTACAATGCTGGAGCGACCGGGCTCGCTGTTCCTGGAGTAGAAACAATTGTAACAAATCTGGCAGGGTGTATCAGATTTCAGGAAACCCATTTGTTGTTTAAGGATGGAAAGGTTCATAAGGTCGAGAATGGAGAGTCGAAGGAGCTGCAGAAAGAGCAACAGCTAAACAACGGGACTGTGGTTTTTCCTGATGGAGCATACGAGTTGAAAGATAAAAAGCGATACATGTTATCAGATGGGGAATGTTTGGATATGAATGGAAGCCATTATTTGAATCAGAGGATGCTGAATCAAAAGAGGCCCATGTCTGCAGATGAATTGCAAAAGAGCAGGAATCAGAATGGAGAAAAGGGTGGGAGAGATAAACAATAATATCAGGTGCTGATGCAGACTACTTCCCCAAAGGAAATAACTCGCTCCCACATGTTTTCAATGGCTATCTGTCCCTCAATAGCTAGCAGGAGACGTATTACCCCACCATGTGTCACTACCGCAATTCTTTGCTTACCTGTAGCTTTGATCTCATCCCAAAAAGATTTCACCCGCTCTTTCATTTCAAGCATTGTTTCTCCTGCAGGAGGACGTCTGTTCATATAATCTTCCATCCAGATTTCACTCGCCATGCGATCAATCGTGTCCCATGTTTTGCCTTCCCATTCCCCAAAATGCAATTCGTATAGTCGCTCATCCAGGAGAGGCTTTGCTGAAATAGCGTGTGCAAGGTGGGAACACCGTTGTGAGGGGCTGGAGTAAACAGCTTCAATGTCTTCAGGGAGAATTGATCGTACGTTTATCATTTCCTCTTCGAAGGATTCAGCTAAAGGCAGGTCTGTCCTTCCGTAAATAAGTCCTTTTGTCAGCTGCGGTCGTGTGTGTCTTATAAGGTAAATTTCCATAAGGGAATAAGAAACAAATAGAAGCTAACTTCTGTGATCAATTGAACAGCTCCCAGGCAATCTCCTGTATATCCTCCGATCCATTTTCTGAAAAAATTTCTGAGGTAGGTTCTGATCAGGAAAAGAACCGGGATAAGTAGGAGCAGAAGGGGCTTTTCTGCAAGCCTTAGCAATAGTATAAACGGCAAGGCTGCCATGGTAGATGCTACCGTAAGATCTTTTAAAATATTCTTCTGCGAAACAAAGGAGGCTTTGCTATTCTCAGTCTCTCGCACATAATTATTCTTATAAATAAGGGTTGATGCGTTAAACCGACTGAAACTATGAGCGGAGACAATAATACTCAATTCGATAGACGGTTGATTTGAGCACAAATTTAAAATCCCTTCCAGTGCAAGGAACCTTAGAAGAAGGATAAGGCAAACTCCCAAAACACCATAAGCCCCAACCCTGCTATCTTTCATTATTGCCAATATTTTTTCTCTTGTCCATCCCCCGCCGAAACCGTCACATACATCGGCAAACCCATCTTCATGGATTGCACCGGTTAACAAAACAGAACTTACAATAGCTAAAATAACGGCAATAGGTCTGTCAAAGAGATAGTTACCGGCCCAAAATACTAAAGCACTGCTTATACCAGTTATCCATCCTATCATGGGGAAATACCGGATGGAGCCCGACAAATGGCTTTCTTCCAGCTGAACCTTACAAGGGATGCGGGTGTAATAAGAGATCGCTGCAAGAAAAGTCTTCAACTGTTTTTTCATCAACTTTTGTTAGAGACTGATGCACTTTCGAAGCTTGCCATTTCATTAAGGAATGCCACTGCACTTTTTAGTATTGGAAATGCAATGGCTGCTCCACTAGCTTCGCCAAGGCGCATAGATAAATGCAATAATGGCCTGGCTTGCAGATAATCCAATAAAAGCTTATGTCCTTTTTCGTCTGATTGGTGGGCAAAGATTGCATTTCTTTTTACTTCAGGGTCTATCAGGCAGGCACAAAGGAATGCACTGCTGCAGATAAAACCATCTACCAGTATGATCATTCCTCGTTTACTGGCTTCGATCATTGCTCCGGCAATTTGCATGATCTCAAATCCACCAAAATGCGCCATAAGGCTTTCTGCTTTGTCTTCACCTGAATAATTCTGTATTGCCGCCTCTAGTATCTCGATCTTTCTTTTTAGTTGTTCATCCAGAAGTCCTGTTCCTTTACCTACACAATCAGAGACCGGAATATGGCAAAGTACACTCATTAATACTGATGCGCTGGAGGTATTTCCAATTCCCATCTCTCCAAAGCCCACAGTATTGCAACCTTCGTCATAAAGGCTCTTAATTACTTCAGCACCTTTATGAAAACAAAGCTGCAGCTCTTCCTGACTCATAGCCGGGCCATGGAGAAAGGTTTGGGTTCCTTTTGCTATTTTATTGTCAATTATGCCCTTATTGCCAGGAAAGTCATAATTAACTCCGGCATCAACCACCTTTAAGGTGATTTGGTGCTGACGGCAAAACACGCTTACAGCAGCTCCCCCGGTGAGGAAGTTATTTACCATCTGGCTTGTTACTTCCGGTGGAAAGGCACTAACGCCGTGCTGGGCAATACCATGATCTGCAGCAAAAACGATAATGTGCGGGCGACTGATCTGTGGTTTGGTAGTATTTTGAATGAGTCCTATTTGTTTGGCCAGATCTTCCAATAATCCCAACGATCCTAAAGGCTTTGTTTTATTATCGATGAGATGTTGGAGCTCTTCTTCCAGGCTTCTTGAAGTTTCTGGTTTGTCTAAAGCTGATTCTCTGTAAAGTTCGGTTATTGGGCTTGTTGAATTGATTTCTACAACTACCGGCTGTGCCGACTTCATCTTCCAGCCCAATTGCTGCAGCATCGGCTGCTTGTCATAATCGGTTGCAGGCTTGCCAACGCAGAAATATCCCAGGGCTTCGATTTCGTCAGGCAGGTTAAGGATCTTTTTGAAATTATAGTAGTTCAATATGGAAACCCAGCCCATTGAGTACCCTTGTTCCGTAAGGGACAGCCAGATATTCTGGACCGCACATACTGCGCTGAACTTAATAGTTTCATTACTGGCAATAGTACCAATGGTAAAGTTGTTTAATACTGACCGGTCATATCCCACAACTAAACCAAGAGGAGCATCAAGAATACCCTCAAGCTTTAAAGAGGAATAGCTGGATTTTTGGCCCGGATCTGTGATGAGCTCAACGGCTTTCTGATTGTATTCTTCGAATAGTTTTTTGATCTCTTGCTTAACCTTGGCCGACCTGATCAGGTAAAATCTTGTAGCATCCGTTAATCCCACAGAAGGAGCGGCATGACCTGCTTCAAGGGCTTTACGTATAACTTCTTCCGGAACTTCTTCACTGCAGAAATGCCGGGTGTCTCTTCTTGAATGGAAAATTTCCTCTAAACTTAACATGGTTGCCTTCTTTTTAAATACAAGGGTAGTCCAGATACCATGAAAATAGCTTCCTCTGCTTTAGATGCTACATACTGATTAGCCCATCCCTGCAGATCTGCGAACTTTCTTCCAACTTCAGTATCCGCATGCAATCCCATTCCAAGCTCGTTAGAAATAATGATAAAAGTACCTTGTAGTTTGTCCAGTTGATCGATCTCGTTTTTAAAAGCTACAAGCGAATCGTCTATAGAATTATTAAAATCCATAAAAAAATTAGTGAGCCACAGTGTAACGCAATCTATAACCACCACTCTATCTTTGATAGGGAGATCTGCTATATTCTGGTAGCCCTCAAAGTTGATCCACTCTGATCCCCTTTCCAGCTGGTGACGTTCCACCCGCTTCCTGAAATCCTCGTCCCAGATCTTTGCCGTAGCAACGTAAACAGGATGGTCAGAAAGGCCAAGTGCAGTCTGTTGAGCAAAGGCACTTTTACCGCTTCGCACGCCTCCGCTGATATAAATGATCATGTCAAAACTGGTCTAATAGGTGAAAACTCCATTGTATCTTACTTTGATTGAACGAAGGTTAGATTTTCAAAGATAGAAAAGTATGACCCAGATTATGAAAGCAACATTTTTTTGATGTCTCTTTTATGTTGTATTGCAAGGCAGGTCGGTGCTGGTCCCCCTGATATATTCTTTCTGGTTTTAAGCTAAGTTTAAGTACCTTTACAGCCGTTATAGGTTTCCAAGAAGGAATTAATAGGGAATCCGGTGCAAGTCCGGAACAGTTCCCGCTGCTGTAAGCTTTATCAAATTTGCCATAATGCCACTGTTTAAACGGGAAGGCGGCAAGTAAAAGCAAGTCAGAAGACCTGCCATTAACGCAAAATTCATAGCTTTCGGGTAAAAAGCTGATGAGTAGATGCTTTTGCATCTATTGATGCCCCTGGTTATGAATGATTTTCAAATTTAAAATCATTCGATGAAAAGAATATTTTTTTCGTTTTCCACTCAGGCTTGTTTCACTAAAGTCAACCCGCCTGCGGTTCACGCTTGCAGCTATTTAAATCATCAGTTTTATGACCATTAGTCTTTTAGGCTGCGGTTGGCTTGGCCTTCCTTTAGGCGCCTTTTTAGTTGAGAAGGGCTATAAAATCAAGGGATCTGTTACTGATCCAATGAAATTTGAAAGTTTAAGGCGGGCAGGTATAGATCCTTTCAGGGTCGCTCTGACTCCTGAACTTGAAGCCGATCATCCTTCGATGTTTTTCAATTGCGATGTATTGATTGTAAACTTTCCACCCCGGAGGAGGGAGGATATCGAAGAATATCATCCGGAACAGATAAGGAACTTAATTAAGGCAATCCGGGAACACGGTATTCGGAAAGTATTGTTTGTCAGCTCTACTTCTGTATATCCTGATATAAACAGGGAAGTATTCGAAGCCGACGAGCTGGAACCTGTGAAAGGAAGCGGTAGAGCCTTGAAGATTGCAGAAGATTTATTGCAGCAGCAGAAAGATTTTGAAACAACTGTTCTGCGTTTTGCTGGACTGGTAGGGCCTGAAAGATTACCGGGAAGATTTCTTGCCGGGAAGAAGGATGTGCCGAATGGTACTTCTCCAGTCAATCTGATCCATCGGGAGGACTGTATTGAAATAATATATCAGATCATTAAACAAGAGGCATGGGGAGAGCTTTTTAACGCTTGTTCAGATATACATCCAACAAGGGCAGATTTTTACTCTTTGGCTGCTTTAACTATAGGTCTTGCGCCACCTCAATTTGCTGTTAATCCTCAAACCAGTTTCAAGATCATCAATTCAAACAAGTTGAAACAGCGATTAGGGTATGTGTTTAAATTTCCGGATCCTATGACGATGTTACAGGCGTAGCTCTTATCAATTAAAAAATAAGAAAATAGATATAATGAAGATTTATACCAGAAAAGGCGATAAAGGAACTACCGGGGTTTTCGGTGGCAAGAGAGAAGATAAAGATTCTCCCAGAATTGAATGTAACGGCGCTTTAGATGAAGCAAATTCGACTATAGGATTGCTTAGAGCTAAATTAGGCGCTGAACACGAATGGCAGCCAAACCTGCACCGTATACAAAAAGATCTGATGGATATGATGTCTCACCTTGCCCGTCCTTCTGATTCCACCAAGGAAAATACAAATCCGAAACCAGTGGATGGAGCAAGTTTTTGTGAACAATGGCTCGATGAACTTGAAGCAGGTATTACTTCTCCTTCAGACTATTTCCTTTTGCCAGGAGGTAATGAGATCTCTGCTCTTTGTCATGTTTGCAGAACGCAGATAAGACGAGGAGAAAGAAGGCTGGTTACTTTGATGAAGACAGATCCCGCTTGTGTAGAAGAATACATTATTTCGTATGTTAACCGTCTGTCTGATCTGTTCTTTACCCTTGCGAGGGCAGAAATGGACAAAGCAGGGGTTGCTGAAGAAAAATGGCAGTTGTTTTTATATAAAAGGAAGAAGAAAGCTGTAACAGAAGAAGGTTAGCGGTTAGATTGTAAAAAGATAAATGTCGGGCAAATTTACAGTAGATGAAGAGGTGCGAAGAAGTTCGAAAATCCGAAGCAGCCTTTTAGTTCCTCTTCTTATTCTTGCTTTAGCAATCTGTTTTATTGCAGATATTGCTTTTGGTACTATTTCTATTCCGTTCAGGGAAGTAGTAAGGATCCTATTCTCCGAAAAATCTCAAGACGAAGCCTGGTTATTCATTGTGCAGGAGATACGTCTACCGAAGGCGATAACTGCTGTATTAGTTGGCTGCGGACTCTCCGTTAGCGGTTTGCAGATGCAAACCTTGTTCCGGAATCCTCTTGCGGGTCCTTCCATTTTGGGTATCACTGCAGGAGCAAGTTTGGGCGTTGCCCTGATCATGCTGTCTGCCGGCACCATTACAAGTATTTATACGATCAAGGAAATGGGACTCTCGGGAAGCTGGCTTTTGATAACAGCGTCGACAGTAGGGGCAGCTGTTATAATGCTTGTTATCCTTGCTATTTCTGCTTCCTTGCGGGATAATGTTGTTATGCTGATTGTTGGCGTGATGATTGGTAATATTACCCTTGCGATTATAAGTATATGGCAATATTTCAGCTCGCCTGAACAGATCAAAGAATACCTGTTATGGACTTTCGGATCACTGGGAGGAGTAACTAAGCAACACCTTATTGTATTGGCTGTCGCGGTAGCAATTGGGCTTATTGTATCTTTTGCCTCCTCCAAATTGCTCGACGCTCTGCTGCTGGGAGAAAATTACGCGCGCAGTATGGGATTAACGGTAAATCGTGCCCGTTTACTAATTATTTGCAGTACCAGTCTGCTTGCGGGAAGTATCACTGCATTTTGCGGCCCGATAGGCTTTATTGGTATCGCTGTACCCCATTTGGCACGTGCCTTATTTAATACCTCCAACCACCGGATCTTGATCCCAGCCTGTTGCTTAATAGGCGTAGGCTTAATGCTTATTTGCGACATCGCATCTCAAATCGCAGGAAGTCAAACTGCTCTCCCGATAAATGTAATCACTTCCCTTATTGGCTCTCCGGTAGTAATCTGGGTGATTGTAAGGAATAAGAATTTAAGAGGGTTTTAATGGGAACGCTGCTGAACATAGATGGTCTTACTATCGGGTATAGGAACGGTAGTAAAAAAGTTAAGGTTGCGGGGCCTCTTAATATTGCAATGAAGGCGGGTGAATTGGTTTGTCTGCTAGGCCCAAATGGTGCGGGAAAGTCAACGTTAATCAGAACCATAGCAGGTTTGCAGGACCCCTTCGAAGGAACTGTTAAGATTGATGGAAAACTCCTGTCCGATCTCAAACCAATGGAGATTGCTACTAAACTAAGTGTGGTCCTCACAGATTCTGTAAGGTCATCCAACCTGGATGTTTACTCCCTTATTTCCCTGGGGAGAAATCCCTATTCCGGCTGGCTTGGACGATTGGGGAGAAAGGACCGGGAGGTTATTCAGAACGCTATCTCTGCTACTCATTTGGAGAACTTCCTGGATCGGAAGATGGGGCAGTTAAGCGATGGCGAATCCCAGAAAGTGATGTTAGCAAGAGCCCTTGCGCAGGATACGCCGCTTATTATTCTCGATGAACCTACCGCACACCTGGATTTGCCAAGCCGGATTGAGATGATGCGCTTATTACACCGTCTTGCCAAGGAAACTAATAAAGCTATCTTGGTATCCACCCATGAACTGGATCTGGCCTTACAGGTTGCCGATAAGATCTGGTTGCTGAAAAAGGACGGTAATGTTGATGCAGGGTTGCCGGAAGATCTGGTTTTAAACGAGGTGTTCGAAAAAGCTTTTGAGAAAAATGGAATCTTGTTCGACCGTGAAAGCGGAACTTTCAGCATTCACGAAGAAGGGCAAAGGAGTATCAATCTCAAAGGAAGCGGCGCCGCGGCCTTCTGGACCAAACGCGCCCTGATTAGGAACGGATTTGTGGTTGCAGAGAACCCTCAACTTCCGCTTATCGAAGTTGCAGCTCATGGCAATAGCTGGTTAATCAGAACCAATACCAGCAGTAGTGAATGCTCCTCTATAGAACAACTAATTGGGGAACTAAGAAAACTGGCTTTATAAATGCGCTTAAGTCTCAGCGGCTCGTTTTTAAAATAGGACCCGTAGAGACACTATAGTGATACTCTACCGATAGTTAAAACCCATCGGTAGAGCAATCCTGTTCTTCACGTTAAGCAAAGCGTCACAATGGCTGGATTAATGAACGAGAATCTTAGACTCTTTAAAAACTTAAACCGTACCTTAACGAAAAGCTTCTTCCCTGAAGGTTATAGCCTCTCTTTTCATAGTAATTCTCGTCGGTGATATTGTTTAAAAGTAAGGTGAAAGTATGCTTCCTCGCATAAGTGTAGCTGCCAGACAGGTCTACTGTCATGAAGGGTGGGTAGACAATCACTGGTGCTTTGCTATCACTGAAGATATCTGTACGTTTCCCTACGTACCGGTTGTTTAAGCGGAATGCTAAGCCTTTCAACGTGTTGTACTCGATACCAAAGTTTCCGGTGAACTTGGCCACATTGTTGATATCCTTATAGGTTGATCCGTTAGATCCTGCCGTTATTTCGGTTGCTTTGAAGTTATGCGTTGCATCCGCGTAGAAGCGTAAGGCGTAAGCGTTATTATGTAATGCACCTAAATCATATGAAACCTCCCATTCCAAGCCCCGGATAAAGGCCTTGTCAGCATTCACATAAGTAGTAATATTAGTGATTTGAGCCCCATCGGGTGTCTTTTCTCCCGCCGCCGCTGCAGAAACACTTTTTGTAATCCTATTCTTTACGTCTGTAAAGAAATAAGTGATATCTGCAGATAGTCCGAAATCAGTTTTGAAAACACGAACTCCGGCATCCCATGATACAGAACTTTCATTCTTCAGGTTTGGGTTGCCACGTGTCACATCTGTTTTACCAGCATTTGTATTTTCCGAATAGCCTGCTACATTATAAGCATCAGGGGTTACGAAAGCCCTGCCGAAGGTACCATGAACAGCAAGAGTTTTGAAGATGTTGAACTGCGTTGCTAAACTCGGACTAAAGAATGGATTAGTTTCTTTACCGGGACTATAATTTGTTAAAAACGGGGTGGATTTTACATCGTAAGTGATCAGGTCGTAACGGGCACCGGGGTTTATCAATAGTCTGTTGTTGAGGAAGCTTAGCTGAGCCTGTAAGTAGGCTGCAACTGATTGTAATTCATAGTTTGGAGAGTATGTTCCAATTTCCGTCTTATCTGTAAATCTTCTCGACTCGGTAGTGGCGCTCATATAATCAATGCCGGCTATCAGACTATGCTGATCCAGGGTATATATATCTTTCAACTGAAGCCCGTTCCATTTCGAAGTAGCCATGTAGGAAACATAAGGAGGGATAGAAACTCCGTTATTTTGAAGATCTTTGTTGGCACTATCTTCGGTGGTTAGATATCCTCTTATAGAAACCTGGTGATTGGCTACTTTTCCTGATACCGAAGCTTCTCCCATATACTTGTTGATGTCTTTACTGGAAGGCCGGGCATTGATGTAAGTGATATCGCTTGGAGCTTCAACATTTACCGCTGCAAATCGCTCTGCTTTCACATCAGCTCTCCAGTTATCAGAAAGTTTATAGCCAAAACGGATGTTCTCATTGTTATAGTTTACCCTTGTATATTCACGTTTTAATCCATCCGAACGTCTGTCGTCTATGTGCGCCGTGTCGCCTGTAAGGAAATTTTTGACAGCGACGTCGTATCCAAACCAATCCCGAAGCAGGTTATTCTTCCCAAGCTCCATATTCTTGTTACGGTCAAAAATATTGAAAGATAAGTCATAATCCAGGCGCTTATTAATTGAGCCTCCTGTACTTCCACCTGCTTTGAAAGTTTCATAAGAACCATATTCTGCAAACAAACTAGTCTTCGGTGCTCCCGTAGATTTTTTGGTGATCACATTTACCACACCACCCATTGCTTGAGAGCCATATAATGCAGAGGCAGGACCTTTTAGAATCTCCACACGCTCAACGTCAGAAGTGTTTATGGTTGCTATATTAGCTGTTCCAGCCGGTCTTCCATCTACCAGTAAGAGTGTTCTTTGATTTAGTCCGCTGAATTGAGGTCGGAACCCGCGTATACTAACACCCGCAGATAGGCCGGGATATTGGATGACGTTTACAGAAGAATTCTTTTTAATAATATCCGTCAGCTCTGACGAAGGTGTTAATGCAATTGCAGCTTTGCTGATAACAGTAATGTTTTGCGGGACCCTGTTCCTGTTGACCGGGTTTCTGGTCGAACTTACGATTACAGTGTCTAGTTGTTGCCTTGAGGATAAGATCTCTGAGGGATGATCCTGAGCCAGGGAATAGTTGAATTGACCACAGCCAAGAGCCAGCACAGCCAAAGACGAACGAAATTTGAACTTCATTGAATTGAATTAAAAAGTGGGTAACCCCAATAATTGAAATACTTATTGCAATTGTTTGTAATAGAAAAGCTTGTAGTTTGGCAGTAATTCGGGGTGAAGGATCTTAATAAGATCGGCAAGGATCAAATGAGGGTTCACACCTCCAGATTCCCAGTAATCGTTAGAGCCAACATCGTTAATTCTTTTGTTGTAATTGAACATTTTGCCGGATTTGAAAGGCCTGAACGAAGCAAAACGCTCGTCTTTAGCTATAATGTCCAGTTTAGAATTAACGTAGCCGATATTTAACCAGTAATCAGCCTTTAGTGCTACGGGAGCAACTGCCTCAAATGTTAAGGGTAAACTGCCTGTTCCTTTTTGTTTCGACCAGTGGTATGAGGCTGCTGCATCCAGGAACAGTTTAGTATTATAGCTATCAGCGTCAGGAACATTCCAGGTCCCCTTAAAAGGCATTCCTGTAATAACCAGTGGTCGCGTTTTAGCCTTTTTAGCTACCTGAACAAGTCTTGCATACTCTTTTTCTACCTTTTCGAACTTTTGGTTAACAACAGCCTCATTATTGGTGAGCGCTGCTACCAACTTTACCCATTCCATTCGCCCCAGGGGAGTGGTTTCTAGCCACTCATTCATTGCTAAAACAGCAACCTTAGCGTTCATCAAAGTTTGGTACTTGCTGAAACGAGCCGAAGGATTACCCATAACCATGAGAACGTCAGGGCGCATTGAAATGATCATTTCCTGGTTTAAGTCTCCATCCAAACCCACCTCTTTAACCTTTCCGGTTTTTATGTTCTTTCTGACCAGGGGAGAGGAAACATATTTGAAATTACCCTGACCGGTGATCAGATTAGCGGCTCCTGCAAATTCGGTGAGTGCGATGTGCATAGAAGACATCGTGATAAGACTTTTAACAGGGGTACGGATGATCTGTGTGTTTGAAAAGCCTTTTGGAACAGGGGCTTTACGATCGAGCAACAAATAACGAAGGGTATCGACCTGATCGTTATAATAATTAAGAATGCTTAATACCTTGTAATTGCCCCGATAGCTCAGTGCAAAGCCCTTAGCATATTTAATAGTGCTTTTTGGGGTGGCTTTTCCTGATTGGGCAAATAATGACAAAGGAGATAGCAGTACTAAAATAACCCCTGTTTTTACTGTCTGAATTGCGCCTTTCAGAAAAATCCCTTCCCTGACTGACTTGAAATGATTTTTGATTTCTAGCATATTCTCTGCCTTTCTTCCGAAAGCATTTATGAGTAATTATTCAAGGCAGGTCTTCTGACTTCCCCGAACTCTGCGCCTTCCCGTTGTACATTAGGATGTTTCAATAGTGGCATTTTTGCAGGTTCTTTCTGGGGGTTACAGCAGCGGAGACTGTTCCGGATTCTCACCGGTATTCCCTATTAAAGCGTTCTATATAGAACTGCTACCTTTTGCGCTGCAAATGTATGGTAATTTACCGGATAATTTAATATTAAAAAAAACGGTTATCTTGCCAGCCTTTTCAAAGCTGGATTCGACTTGCGTTTTTACGCTCTAACCTATAGAAAATGAGTTTATTAAGTATCAGCAGGCCTCTACTAGCCGGCGTTCTTCATTCTTTTGAGCCAGATCATGTTACGGCTGTTTCTGTGCTTGCCGCAGAAAACGCAGCAAGCAGGAAAAGGCTTTCATGGAGCGTTATGCTTCGTGCTTCGCAATGGGCCCTGGGGCATTCTGTTACCCTGCTCATTTTTGGTGGTATAGCTTTAATCTTCAAATCTTCCCTGCATTTTTTTGTTAGTGATATTTCTCAATGGGCGCAGATCAGTATAGGTCCCATTATGATCATCCTTGGCTTTCAGGCTATAAAGCGAAACAAGAAGATCGACCTGATGATGACCAGATATCAGGAGCAAAACCCTGGTTATGATAAGTCGTTCCATCACGTCCAAAAGGCTGATGATCAGGAGAAAAAGAAAGGACCTTTTAACCGGTCCTTTTGGGTAGGAATGCTTCATGGATTGGCTGGAACAGGAGGCGTTTTAACCTCTGCTTTAGTGATCGGTGCCTCCACTATGCAGGAATCAATCATGGTTTTAGTGATCGAATCCATCGGAATAATTATCACTATGGGAATATATAGTTATGCCCTTATCTCAACGATGAGCCGCTTTCTGCAAAAGAATATGATATTATTTAAATGGATGAACGGGATTGCCGGTATTGCATCTGCCGCCTTAGGCAGCTTCTTCATTTACGAGCTTTTTCGTTAACTTTATAAAACCTTTTTCACCACCGGAGTAAGATTGTCTGAATCAATATCGGCTAAAGAAATATATTCCAGGCCTAACGCTTCCGCCATTTGTTGAGCCCGGCCAAGCTGCAGGTAGTCAATGTCTGTATTAATTACCAAACCTGGTATTTCATCATTCTTAATACCCGCAGAAATAGTTAAAGTTTCTTCCCAGGGATCACCACCCGCCACCGGTACATTTGCTTTCCCATCACTTAGAATAACCAGTATCGGTTTTAATTCTTCTGCGGTACCAACCTTCTTCATTAATTGAAAAGCTGTTTGTAAGGCATGGGGGAGAGGTGTCCGGCCTCCGGTAGGCAGTTTCTGCAATGCTACTTCAGCTAGTTCAACGCTGCGGGTAGGTTGTAGTAATACTTTTGACTCTATTCCCCGGAACGCAATAACGGCTACTTCATCCCTTCTCTGATAGGCATCTTTCAAAAGGTTCAATACGGTGCCTTTTACTGCTTCCATTCGCTTATTTGCTGCCATAGATCCGGAAGCGTCAACAACAAAAAGGATTAAGTTTCCTGTTTTTCCGTTTCGTACCTTTTGTTGAAGGTCTTCCTTTCGCAATTCGAAGTTTTCGGGATCGCGATGGATTGCATGATAAATGGTAGGGTCAATTGCGATTTCTGTTAATGTTCCTGATCGTTCTGCTCTTGTATACTTTCCTTTTTTTGCACGGTCAACTAGACTTCGCTTACCTTCCTTAAGTTCATCCAGGCTGGTATTGATCTTTAATTCTATCCTTGGTATTGATTGTTGCTGTTGCGCATTGAAGGTGTGTTCCTCCGAACTGTCCTGATATGATCCAGAATCGTCCAACTCCGCTTCCTCAGATTGGGTATTCGTTTGGTGTTCGTCTTCGTGCCCGTTATCTTGTTTCGACTGCGACCGGCTGATCATATCGTCAAGTTTATCTTTGTTAAAGCCTGGGTCAGAAAAAGGTCTTTGGTGACTTCTATGTGCCAGCACTAGCTCTGCAGCTTCGCGGATGTCTTCTGCTGTTACTTCAGTACGACCATCTAATGCAGCTATCGTTTGTGCTGTCTTATACATCACTATATCTGCTCTAAGGCTTTTTACACCCATTCCCATAGAAAGTTCACTAATCAGTGTTAAAAGGTCGTCTTTTAGCTGCACCTGGGGTAGAAGTTCTTTAGCAGTAATAAGTTTACTGCGTAATGTTTCCTGTTCTTCTCTCCACCGCGAAATAAAGGTTGCAGGGTCACTTTCATAGGCCACACGCCGGCGAACAACTTCTGTGCGCTCTTCAATGCTTGCAGGGGCCTCTACATCCACCATTAATCCAAAGCGATCGAGCAGTTGAGGTCGAAGGTTCCCTTCTTCAATGTTCATAGTCCCGATCAGCGTAAATCGCGAAGGGTGACTAATCGATAGACCTTCACGTTCGATAGTATTAACCCCCATGGCTGCTGCATCAAGGAGTACATCCACCAGATGATCTGAAAGCAGGTTAACCTCGTCTATATAAAGAATCCCTTGATGGGCCGATGCAAGCAAGCCTGGTTGAAGCTTTTTTTTCTTTTCAATCAGGATGCCTTCCAGATCCAGCTGTCCCAAAACCCGTTCCTCTGATGCTCCCAGAGGTAGGTTGACAAAAGGGACCTGAACCAGTTCAAGCTCTTTTTCTATTTGCATACAGGCTTCACAAATGCTTAAAGGAGCGTAGTCGGGACAGTTAAACCTGCAACCAACGGTTTTGGAGATAGGAGGAACGATCTTCGCCAGTGCTCTTGCCGCTGTACTTTTAGCCGTCCCTTTATCGCCTCTAATCAAAACTCCCCCTATAGAGGGATTTACCGCACATAATAGAAGTGCTTTTTTTAATTTTTCCTGCCCTACTATTGCCGTAAAAGGATATATCATGTGCCTATTGCTTTTTAATGAGAGTTTAATTTGTTTTTACTTAACATAAAAATCTTACGGCTACTTCATCCTCCGTTTCGGAATTTGCTCTTGAAATTTTTATATTAGTTATGCTTCATTTTTCTCTTCCAGTATATTTTCGCTTTGAAGATAGATCTCCTGTAGCGATTTCAGGGTATCAGGATCAGGAGATTTCCACATGTTGCGTTGTGCCGCCTCCAGCAGGCGTTCTGCAATAGCATTCAGGGCCCAGGGATTATTCTGTTCAAAGAAGCCTTGCATGTCTTTATCTAGAGCATAGGTTTCTGCTACTTTTTCGTACATCCAATCGTCTGCAACCTGCGCGGTGGCATCGTAGCCGAAAAGGTAATCAACGGTAGCGGTCAGTTCCAAACCTCCTTTGTACCCATGCTTTTTAATACTCTCCAGCCACTTCGGATTTACGACCCTTGACCGGAAAACCCGTAATGCTTCTTCCCTGATGTCTCTGACAACCGCCCTTGAAGGGTCCTGGCTGTCGCCAAAATAGGCTCTCGGCCGGTGACCGGTTAAGCTGCGGATAGAAGCAATCATACCTCCGTGGAACTGCAGGTAATCATCACTATCGAAAATGTCGTGTTCCCGGTTATCCTGATTATGGAGAGCTACTTCGACCCCGGATAAACGCTGCTTAAACTCGTTCCTTGCGTCGGCTCCACTTACAGAAGAAGAATAAGCATATCCTCCCCAATTAATATAAGTTTGAGCAAAATCAGCGTCTGATTGCCAGTTACGTTCCTGTATCAAAGGGAGTATTCCTGCACCATAGCTTCCAGGTGGTGAACCGAAAATGCGGTAAGAGGCTCTTTGTTCAGCTTCTTCCAAACTGATATCCTCCTGCTGCAGTTCTTCCAGATCTTTCAAATAGTGTTTCCGGACAAAGTTCTGATCCAAGGGCTCGTCGATATTAATAACCAGTTGAACAGCCTGATCAATAAGTTCTATCAAGTGCGGGAATGCGTCCCGGAAGAAACCACTTATTCTCGTTGTAACATCTATTCTTGGCCGTTTCAATTCATCCAGTGGTATTACCTCAAGGCTTGTAACCCTTCTGCTTTCAGTTTGCCATACCGGACGAACTCCCAAAAGAGCCAGGATTTCAGCCACATCATCGCCTTGTGTACGCATTGCGCTTGTTCCCCAAATGCTTATTCCTACATTCTCCGGAAAGCGGTTGGTTTCTCTCAGGTGCCTGTCAAGCACTTCTCTCGCAAGCTGTTGACCTACTTCCCATGCTGTTTGAGAGGGAAGAGCTCTTGGGTCGGAGGTGTAAAAGTTTTTACCCGTTGGAAGGATATGCGCCATACCCCGTGTAGGAGCACCGCTTGGTCCGGCCGGGACGTAGCCACCGGAAAGGGCATGCAAAAGATTGCTGATCTCATCATAGGTCTGATCCAGGTTAGGAAGTATCTTTTCACAAATATACACCAGGATATGATGGATATCAGCAAGTCTTTCCGCTGTGGATTCGCCGAATGTTTCTTTTAGTACTATTGCAATCGCGTTTCTTCTAAAACCATGTTTTTTTAATAGAAGTAATAGGTGCTTTCCTGATTCATCTATTACTTCCAGGGCATCCGCAGCCGATGTAACCGGACGGCCGGCAAATCTTTTGAAACTTTCCGATAGCTCATCCAAACGTTTCCCTTTATCTGACTGCAATCTCTGAAAGTCAAGGTCAAAAAAGGATGCTATGGAAGCAGGAAGACTTGGGATACCGGGATTTGGTAGCCTGGTTAAGGCCAGAAGCATATCAACAAGAGCTTCATCTTGTGGCATTTCCCCTAAAACATGCAGTCCGCTCCGAATCTGCGCTGCACCTAATTCACATAAATATCCATCGATATCTTCGATCAAATGCGAGACGTCTTTTCCTTCCATTTCCGCCAGACTAACCGGTACACCTTCCGGTGTTAACTCATCATCCCACTCGTGAACATGGTCGCCATGATCCTTTCGAAGCAGCAGGGCAAGATCTTTATCCAGGTTTGCCTTCTGTATCAGCTCCCAGATCTGTCTTTGCAGAAGAGGTAGTTTTGATGGATCCAGTGTTTCCACCTGGTAGTATTCATCCACCAGCTGAGTGAGTTGAGCCAGTTCACCATAGGTATCTGCTGTTGTCATAGGCGGGGTAAGGTGGTCAATAACAACGGCATGTGCACGTCGTTTTGCCTGCGAACCCTCGCCGGGATCATTTATAATGAAGGGATAAAACAAAGGTAGATCTGCTAAAAACGCATCAGGAAAGCAGTTTTCGGATAGCCCGAGGCCTTTTCCGGGTAACCATTCCAAGGTCCCGTGCTTACCCACATGTACGATGGCATCTGCACCCCAGCCATCTCTCAACCAACGGTAGAAGGCATGGTAATGATGGGTGGGGGGTAAGTCGGGTTGATGATAGATCGCGTCGGCATCCATTCCATATCCTCGTGGAGGCTGAAGCGCGACAAGTGCATTTCCGTAATTAATGCCCGCAAAACAGATGTTATTATGATGTACATAGGTCTCACCCGGAGGGTTACCCCAATGTTTTTTCATTTTAATTCGCAAGGATTCCGGTAACTCCGAAAACCATTTGTTGTACGTTTCTGCATTTACTTTCCCAACCGCATTCCCAAGTTGTTCTGCAGAGAGGTAGTTCTCGTCGTACGAACAGCGATTGATCAATTCATGGATGATCTCCGTTCCTGTTTCTGGTAGTTCATCAATATCATAGCCTTCTGCCTGCATTGCCTGCAAAATAGACAGGAGGGATGCCGGTGCGTCAAGACCGACAGCATTACCGATCTGGGAAGCTTTGGAGCTTGAATTTGTAAACACAAAAGCAATTCTCTTTTCAGAATTTTTAAGATGTTTCAAACGGGCGAAGCGATAAGCGATACCGGCAACACGCTCAATCCGGTCATCGTGTGCTTCGTATCCTTTTGTTTCCCTTTCCTTTTCTTTAAATGAGATAGGTACAGTAATTATCCTTCCATCAAATTCGGGAATAGCAACATTCATTGCAGTATCAAGAGGGTTAAGTCCCCTTGTCGAGTTTTCCCAGGACCCTTTTGTCATCCCGCTACTAATAGCTTGCAGGATGGGAACATCAAGTCTGTTTAGGGGACTATCAGAACTACTAGAGTATTGGTCAGAATTCTGCATGGCGAAAGAAACCGTATTGATTAGGATATCAATTAGGGTTTCATCATCCCTGCGGAAGAAGTTAAAGGCTGAAGGCCAGTCGCTTTCCTGATCCTTAGCTTTCAGGGAGGAAGTGAAGACAGGCAATACATTCATACCCTTCTCTTCCAGGCTTTCTACAAGCTTGTCGATGAACGCCGTGTTCCCACTTAAGAAATGTGCACGGTAAAATGTAATTCCGGCCGTTGGGAGATCTGGATCGCAAATTTTTTCCCAATCTTCCCGGCTTGCATTTTCTGGAAGAGCAGGATGGTATATTCCATGATCGGGGAGCTCAACCGGAGCATCATATCCAAATCCTGTCAGCAATAAATGGTCGGATAGGAAATGAAGCAGGTTTGCCAGATTGATATGTCCACTCGCCTGCAGGTAGAGGAGCGTATCCTGGAGAATTGCAGGCGAAACTGTTGATATAGCGGCATATTCAGGATTAAGTTCGCCTGTTCCGCTAACAACAATTAATTGTTGGTTCCTTTCGTTAGCCCTTTTTACCAGTTCATTAAAACCCGGTATACTGCTTGGGCGACCCAGGATCCTCAAAATAATGATTTGCGCTGCTGCCAGTTCCCTTTCAAGCAATTGTGCCATATGCGCTTCTGTTTTGACAGCCTGCAGGTTCATACCTAGTGTTTTAGGGAAGTCGTCAGGTAACACCTGTATAGCACGGTGCAACGTTAGAAGATCTGTATCGGCATGGGTGAGGAATACGATGCCTTCTGACGGATCGGGTGCTTCTCCGGCAAGGGTATCAGTCTCGGATCCTTTCCAGGTATAAAACTGAAAAACATATTCATTCAGTTCAGCAGGAGGAACAAGGAAGCAATCCGCTTCTACCATGCTCTGGATATAATCAAAAATAGCTGTTACTTGCCAATCGCTGTTAATTGAGTGAAACCAGACCGAATTTCCGTCGAAAAGTAGAGTTGCAACGTTTGCCAGGGTGCAGGGACCAAGACAACCACCCTTGGTAAGATGCACAACGTTCCTAAGTTTTCGTTTCAGCCATTCATTCTTATAAAGATCAACTGGAACTGCTGCATATCCCCGGTCTGTCCTGCCGCAACAACAGGCATTATAGCAATAGGACAGGTGTCCTCTTCGTTGTACCAGATTTATAGATTTACCATCTGGACGGGTAATCCTTTGTCGCTTTATTTCTCTCATTGCGGATGTGTAAGCACCTTCTGTAAGAGCTGTTCAATTACAGAAGAGAGCAAAGGTATTAAGATTTACGATTTTAGATTTACGAATTACAATTGAGTAAGTGCTGGGTACTCTAGGTTTACGATTTTAAATAGGATTGATAAAGGTTAAAACGCAAACAAGTTATTTAGGAAGCCAGGATTTTCAGCCCAATAGAAATGGATGTAAGATGCAATTGTGGAATTTCTTCTGTAGATCTTAGAATCTACTTGAGCTCCTTTTGCATTTAGAATTTTGCAATTGGTAACTATAGCTTCGTTTGCAGCACTACAGTTGGAATAATGGAATTCATGACCTTTTATGGTTAAACCTTTTATTTCAATTTGCCTGTATCCTAAATGCAATTTCGGTACAGCCATAGAGGTCGTCAAAGGTAAGAATCCTACCATAGGGAGAACTTTACTTTCCTGATCAGTAATGGATTGACCTAAATACATCATCCCACCGCATTCAGCAAGTGTTCTTCCCCCAGCCTCACAGTAGGCTCTGATAGTAGAAAGCATTTCCTGATTCTGACTCAATCGTTCTAAATGAAGCTCTGGATATCCCCCGGCAAGGTATAAGAGATCACATTTAGGGAGGCGTTTATCATGTATGGGACTGAAAAAGCTCAGCTCACCCAAAGCTTTCAAGGCTTCCAGGTTCTCCTGATAGGTAAAATTAAAGGCTTCGTCCTTTGCCACAGCAATACGTATCCTTTCTTTGCTTTCTGAAACTGACAAGGCCCTCTCTGCAAATGCTGCAGGAGCAGGTTTTGATGTTAATTCAACAAGTCGCGCCAGATTAACTGTTTTCTCAAGTGATTCAGCAATCCTGCCGCATATTGCTGCAATGTCAACCTGGGTATCTATGCTCAACCCTAAATGTCTGGAAGGAATTTCAATGTTCTCCTGAGGGGGGAGATATCCTAAAGCTTCAACACCTGCATCTGTACAGGCATCAACCAGAAAGCTGTAATGAGAACTTGTTTTAACCCGGTTAAAAATAACTCCCGCCAGGTTGATGTCTTTACAGAAATTTTTAAAGCCATAGATAAGAGCCGCTGCTGAATAGGCCATTGCTTTTGCATCAACCACTAAAACCACCGGGATATCCAACATAATAGCTACTTCAGCTCCGCTTCCCTTCATTTTGTACGCCCCATCGAAAAGTCCCATTACCCCTTCTACAACAGCAGCATCAGCATTAGTTGTATACCTGGCATACAGGCCCTTTGCATGCTCAGCAGAAGCCATAAACATGTCAATGTTGATAGAATGCTGTCCGCTCGCTCTCCTATGCAGGATGGGGTCGATATAATCGGGACCACATTTGAAGGCTTGAACTTTTAGTCCCATATTAGAAAGAGCTTTAATCAGACCTAGTGTAAGTGTGGTTTTGCCAGAATTACTGGAAGGCGCGGCTATCAGAAATTGCGGTATCGATCGATCTTGTTCCATTACCTGGTTGCTGAAACAAAATTTTCAATATGTGACACTACAAGTTCTGCTCGTTCTTTAATACTTGCAGAAGGTAGCTCAATTAATTCGAACCCAAGCTCTTCATAGGTTTCCTTGATTGACTGGTACAACTGGCTTGCCTCTTCAAACGTTTGCCAGCGTTCGGTATCATTCACGTAGATACCTTCCCAGGGGGGTAGGATAAATACCTGAGGATGATATTGGCATTTGAACAAAGCCTGATAATACTTCGCATCAGGATCAATAGATGCCGCTTTGAGATAGGCAATAATATCAGGTATCCCACGATCAAAAAATGTGGCCTGCCCTTTCGGAGCTGCATGATACAGTGACTGCATTCTTTCCAGCGCTTTTTCGGCAAAGGCAGGAAGGTTAATCCATGGGAGGCATTCAGATCCTTTGGCCACTTCTTCGATGATCAGTTGTCTAGAAGCTTCTTCGGATACAGAAAATCCCTTCTCCTCTAATGCGTTGAGTAAACTCGTTTTTCCCGCTCCGGGGCCTCCCGTTATAATATATTTAGGCATGTAAAGCAAAACTTAATGCTGCTATGAGAATAATCATAAGTAAAGTACTGGTATGATTAATTCTTGCAGCGATATTAAAATCTCCGTGATCTATCTCTCTGTTATTTGAACCAATGAAGGGCTTTTCAACTAAAACACCATGATAAACATTCGGACCGCCAAAACGTATGTTCAATATCCCTGCAAGGGCAGCTTCCGGATAGCCCGAATTAGGGCTTTTATGCTTGCTCCCATATTTCAGTGCAAATTGAATAGCTCGCATACTCAGGGCTGAAAGCGCCATTAACACTGCAGTAAGGCGTGCCGGAATAAGATTGGCGACATCATCAAGCCGGGCAGAGAATTTCCCAAATTTTTCATAACGATCAGTCCTGTATCCAAGCATAGAATCCAGGGTATTGATCATTTTGTAAGTCATAAGCCCAGGTACTCCAGCAATTGCAAAATAAAAAAGGGGGGCAATTACCCCATCGCTTAAATTTTCGGACACTGTTTCAAGTACAGCTGTTCTTATTTGCTGAGGACTTAACCTGCTTGTATCGCGACCAACAATCCTTGAAAGCTGTTTTCGGCCTGCTTCGAGTCCCTCAAATTCCAAAACATGAAAAACATTTCTGCCTTCCTGGATTAATCCTTTATTAGCGAGCCCGTAAAAAACAAAAACACTGGCACTGATAAAATAAGCAATAGGATGGAGCTGAAATAACAGTTTTTGAAGGAAATAGAAGGATAGAAAACAAAGAGTGCAAAGGGATATTGCTAACAAGCACCCCTTTATGAATCTTCCTTTGCCTTTATTCAGGAGCTTTTCAGCTCTGTATATGGCATTTCCATAAACCCTTACCGGATGCGGAAGTTGCTCAGGATCGCCAAAGATGAGATCAAGAAGGTAGCCTGTAAATAGCGAGAAAACTAATAACCGGAACTCATCCATTCTTTCATTGCCTTGATTAAAAGTTCATTTTTATCTGCTTCTAAAGTCGCAAGCCGGAAATGTTTCGCTTCTAGAGTTTTGAAATTGCTGGCATCACGAATAAGAATGCCAAAATTATCAATTAAAAAGCGTTTTAAGTCGGCCGCTGTGTACTTTGGTGTTTCTGCAATGAAGAAATGGGTGCTGCTATCAAATACATTTATCCCCGTAGTTCGGAGCAACTCAGAGAACCGTATTTTCTCTTCTAATAATTGGTTTAAGGGAATCTGAATAGAATTGTAGTTGTCAAAGATAAATTTTCCGGCTTCTACAGCCAGTGTGTTTACAGACCAGGGATATTTCAAAGATCTCAATTTCTCAATGATCTCCTTTGCTGCGACAATATACCCTAGCCGTAACCCTGGTATAGCATAAGCTTTGGTCAGAGATCTTAATATGATGAGATTTTCAAGATGACTGGCCAATGAGATGAGTGAATCTATCGCAAGTGTAAATTCAATGAAAGCTTCATCTACAACAAATAGAACACCAGGATTTGCTCTGATTATAGCCTCCATATTTTGAATTGCATAACCAGTAGGATTATTTGGATTACAGATAAAAAGGATATCAGCGTTGATTATAAGATCTGCTCTCAGCTCCTCCCATCTGATAAAACTTATCTGATGTTCGTACATTTTGCAGGCATCCTGGTATTCAGCAAAGGCAGGAATCGTAATTGCCGTCTTTCTTCCTTCAAAAGCTTGTGCTACCAGGTAAATGCTTTCTGTACTGCCGTTATTGATTAGAAATGAATCAGCAGGAAGTTGATGGTGGTGACTTAACTTTTCTACCAGGCCCTCTGCTACCACCTCAGGATACTTGTTGATACTTGGCCATATAGAAAAGAGGTGTTCCTTAAGTCCCGCAGGTTCTCCGCCATACCACACGTTAGTACTAAAATCTGCCTGGATCTGCTTTTGATACAGGTATCCGTCGTCGCCGTGGCCGTGCAGCATGGTTAGCTTTCTAAAGTTTGATAAATGAACTTCATGTCGAGATGATTCCTGATCAGATCAGCCAGCCGGTTATATTGCAGATCTTTGAATTCCTGGTAGTCCATGATGTTTTCTAAGTCGGTGTATGGTTTTAGCAGATGATTAATTACTGCAGGATTATCAAGGATGCCATGCATATACGTTCCCCAGCATCGCTCGTTAAGAAAGTAGCCATCTACTCTGCCATCGCTGAGAAAATTAAGGGGACGTGCCTTCTCTGTGCTTGTTTCTCCCATATGGATCTCATACCCCAAACATTCATTATTCAGCTCTTGAAATCTGAAAGTAGACTGTTTAGTTACTTTTTCCGAATGCAGAATAGTCTTAACAGGAAGTATTCCAAGTCCTGCGGTAGAACTAATACTGCTTTCTATCCCGTAAGGGTCGTCTATAGATTCCCCTAGCATTTGGTACCCTCCGCAAATCCCTATAATGGTTTTACCATCTTTAAAGCCCTGCATAACAGCCTGTGCAACGCCATTATTTTTAATAGCTATCGTATCCTCAATGGTGTTTTTGCTTCCTGGCAGGATAATGATATCTGCCTTGCCTATTTCTTCAGGATCAATGGTATAGTAAACGCTAGCTCTCGGATCATTTTCAAGGCGACTGAAGTCAGTAAAGTTAGAGAGACGGTTTAAGAGAATAACAGCAATATTTACTTTATCCCCGGAGGCTTTATTCAGTTTCTGTTTTAGGGATACTGAGTCTTCCTCTTCAATCACAATATCCTTGAAGTAGGGAAGGATCCCGACCACAGGTACTCCGCAAAGCTTTTCGATCATAACCCTTCCTTCTTCAAACAAGGCACTATCGCCGCGGAATTTATTGATTATGATTCCCTTTATCAATGCTTTTTCCTCGGGTTCGAGTAATGCCATAGTTCCATATAAGCTCGCAAAAACTCCACCTCGCTCAATGTCTGTAACCAGGAAAGTGGCGGCGCCTGCTTCCTTTGCCATTCTCATATTGGTGATGTCACGATGCTTTAGGTTCAATTCTGAAATGCTTCCTGCACCTTCAAGTACTATAGGCATGTAATCAGAAGCTAAACGCCTAAAAGAGGCGGTGACTTCCTGGAAAAGCTTTTCGCGCCCTTCAGCCTTAAAATAGTCCCTGGCCGACATGTTTCCAACCGGTTTTCCATGCAGCACTACCTGCGAACTGGAATCAGATGTTGGTTTAAGTAGCACCGGATTCATATCAGTATGGCAAGAAATGCCTGCAGCTTCTGCTTGTACAGCCTGCGCTCTTCCAATTTCAAAGCCATCTGGAGTGGCGAAGCTGTTAAGCGACATGTTTTGTGCCTTAAAAGGAGCAGGAGAGAAGCCATCCTGCTTAAAGATGCGGCAGAAGCCCGCCGTGATCACACTTTTTCCAACATCGGAAGAAGTACCAACAAACATAATGGGTTTTAAGACTACCTTTTTTTCCATTTAAAGCTTTAGCTAAGCTGCGGCAAAAATAGAAAATTGAGCGCCGGTATCAGAATCAGGGGTGTTAAAAGTAAACTGTTTTTTGTTTTATCCTCTGACTCCTTGCAACTTACCAGATTTTTCTTCTGAAAATGTTTGTCCCAGGACCAGATCCTCTGTTTTGTTTTACAAAATGGTTATTTAAAATCGTTTCAAATTTTACTTTTAGTTAATTGATAGTTCCATCTACTTCGTACTTTCAGCCTTTATTTTCAGCTGTGAAGCCCATTTTAGACATAAATACCGTGCAAGAGGGGGATCTTTTGTACTATGGAGAAAGCTTATTTGTTGTATCATCACTCGATTATCAGGCTAATCTTATTTACATAAAATTCGAGGATGGCCAGGTTTTACCGAAAACTATTAGTGATTGGGAAAATTGCAAATTCTTTAGAGTAGGCTCTCAATAATATACCGGGTTCTTTGTACTAAAAATACTCCTTGCATTACCTGCATGAGAAATTTTAATAGCAATACTTTGACAATCTGGGCCGACTTTGTTGGCTTACGTTTTTTTATATTTGTACAAATTGTGATAAGGTTTAGGTTGCCCTGCTGCTCTCATAGCTACAGGGCTTTTTATTGCGATCAATTTTCTTTCAATAACAAATTCAAATAGCAGTTCCGGAAGGTTTCTATAATACTTAGCTTTACATTGCTATGGATAAAGACATCTTTACCTTACCTCAGGATTTCGGAATAGAAGTTACCGACTGCCGGATCTATTTTTATTCCAATAACAGGTCTTCCATAAGGAACAAAGTAATCTTTACCACAAATATGTTTTGCCTGTTGCAGATTGGAGTCAAAGAAGTTCAAACAGCAGAAGGTAAAGAATTGATCACAGATCGGGATATTCTACTGCTAAGCAGTGGAAGTACTTTAATGTCTGAGAGGGTTGCCGAGAATAAGGAATATGAAGCTATTCTTATTTTTTTTAGTAACAAGGTATTGTCTGACTATGCAGCAACAAGTCTGTGTTCAAAAACTAATCTTGATCAAGCCAAAGGGATCTGCAAATTCGAAAAGGATCCGTTCATCAATAACTTCTGTGAATCTTTGCAATTGTTGCGCAGACAGGGTAATTCAGAAATGGATGAATTAAAAGCTCGTGAACTTCTCATGTATGTGAGTGTAAGATACCCTGATCAGTTCAAAGCTTTCGTTCTCCAGGCCTTTAATGATAAGACGGAAATTAAGCTTCGACAGGTGGTAAGCCTGAATTTAAATAAAGGTTTAAGTATTGATGAGTTGGCGTTTTTATGCGATATGAGCGTCTCCACCTTTAAAAGACATTTCATGAGTACCTATAAAATGTCCCCTCAAAGATATTTTCAGCAGATGAAAATGGATAAAGCCCGCTTTCTGCTTTCCCTTCAGAAGCGACCTTCTGAGATTTATACAGAATTGGGATACGCCAACCTTGCAGCCTTTAGCAACGAATTTAAAAAGTATTTTGGCTGTTCTCCCAGTCAGTTTCCTGTTTAAATGAGCGACTAGAGAAAGTTGTTGACCTATTACAGTAACTATTTTTCTAAGTATTCCTGCAACTTTGAAAAGACTTCTGCGAGATAATTAAGACATGTTAAACTTGTTAAAAATCGTTATGGATAGCGGATACCTTGAGAGCGTAATAAAACAGTTCGAATATTATAAAATGCTTGGAGAGAAAACTTTTTCCCAGGTACCGGAAGAGAAATTGTTCTGGCAATACAATGAAGAGAGCAATAGTATTGCCACCATCGTAAAACACCTTTGGGGGAATATGTTAAGTCGCTGGACAGATTTTCTAACAAGTGATGGTGAGAAAGAATGGCGTGATCGTGAAGCTGAATTTTTTAATGATGTAATGAACAAGGATGATATGATCACGAAGTGGAATGAAGGGTGGAAAGTGTTTTTTGACACCTTGTACTCTTTAAGCAATGAAAATCTTGCACAGCTGATCTACATACGTAATCAGGGACATACAGTTATGGAGGCAATCAACCGCCAGCTCGCCCATTACAGTTATCATATTGGTCAGATTGTGTTTATTGGTAAGATGTGCGCGTCGTCCTGGAGTTCTCTTTCTATTCCTAAGGGGCAATCGGCAATGTATAACTCAGAGAGGTTCTCAGAGCCGAAGCAAAAAAAGCACTTCACCGACGAATATCTGGAAGATAAAAAAAAGGAAGAATAAAAGCCTTATGGAATTTTCTATACAAAAGTCTCTGCAAATACTACATAGTCCGGCTTTGAAGATTGGGAGTTAAGTTTACCCATTCACCTGAAAAGATACCGCTACAAGGAGTATTATTTCAATCACCTTATAGCAGTATTTTCAATTGCTGTAAAAGGGTACCCTTATTTTAAGCTGCCTCGATTAAGCCGCTTTTATACGCTACTTTGATCATCTGTGCTGAGTTTTTTACCCCAAGCTTACGGCTTAGGCTTAGTCTATGACCTTCTACAGTTCTACGACTTGTGAATAACTTGTCTGCTATCTGGTAATTAGTATAACCCTCTGCAATAAGAGTAAGAACCTCAAGCTCCCTGCTGGTCAGGTTTACCGCTGTATCTTCCGAATTTGCTAGCGGGCTCGTCTGCTTCATAAATTTAAGCCCGAGGACAGAACAAACATAAATCCGTCCTTTAGCAACCTGATCTACTGCGAAATGAAGTTCTTCAACGCTACAATCTTTTAGCAGATAGGCTTTTACACCTATTTCAAAAGCTTTTTTAACGGTTTGTTGATGATCATTATCCGATACTACTATTGCTTGTAGGTCCGGATGGCGGTAGTGTAGTTTCCGTAATCTCAAAATTTCGTCTTCCTGACTTAGGTCGCTTTCAATTACCGCAATACCTGCTATTCCTGTTTCTGCCATCAATATAACGTCTTCCAAAGAATTAGCATCTCTGATTATTCCAAGGTTTGTGTTTGTTTCCAGCAATCTTCTTAAAAGGTCTCTTTCCTCCTTTGGATTAATTGCTATTATTATGTTTTTCATGGTTTTGGTATGTATAGTTTTGCGTTTTTAATTCGGATGTACGAACTTCCATCTGGCTTTGAAGCTCTTCGATTGTGATCTGTTTTCCTTATTGCTTTTCAAGATTAGGGTGGTCTTAGCAAGTAAGAGATTATTGGGGATCATATTTTTAAAAAGTGCATTATTCATAGGGAATAGCTTTGTAGCAACAACTTGTAAGCTACCTTTCTGTTTCTGAAATGATCTAAACAGGTAGTTAAACGGTAGGGGTGGGGGTTTATACTTGTTTTGGGTACTTAGGAGAGTAGGAATGAGGAGATAAGGCTTTTGTTGCAGGGATTAACTTCGTTGATCCCTTAGAGGGGGTGGCTTCAAATCAAATGCTGGTCGCTACGCTCCCTGGCATTTTTTGTTTATCTGCTCGCCCGAGTAAACTCGGCTCACCGTAAACAAAAAATGCCACCCTTCGGGCAGCATTTTATTTGGCGGAGAGTGAGTGATTTCTCACTCGCTCGATGCCTGGCTATACCCGTTCGAGAGATAGTTCGAACCCAGGCCTACCCTTCTGGTTCGAATCCCTCCTAACGCACGAAAGGCATCCCATAAGGATGCCTTTCTTCGCGGAGAGTGAGGGATTCGAACCCCCGGACCTGTTACAGTCAACAGTTTTCAAGACTGCCGCAATCGACCACTCTGCCAACTCTCCGGGGGCAAAAGTACAAAAAAGGTGTTCACCTCCAAATTGAAAAATGCTTTTCTGCTTATTTAACACTGTGTTTTTCCCTAAATGCTTTAGGATCAATGTTAAATTTTTTTTAAATTATTCCTTCATCAACCTTATTTCCCGCATTATTGAACAAAGACCATTAGAACGGAATGCGATGAGCGCTTATGAAATAGTATTTTGAAGAGAACTTATTTTAAAAATTGAATTAATGTCCCCATCTTAAAGACAAGATCGTCATTGGGTAAATTATTAATATCATGAAAGAATTTGTTTTAATCTTTAGAAACAGTGCTAACCCTGGCGGTCAGCCTTCACCTGAGCAGATGCAGGAAATAATGAGCAATTGGATGAATTCAATAACTCTTAGTAATACGGAGAATGAAAAAAAATCGCTGAAAAAGGAAATATCTAAATTATCACCGTATTAAAAAAGCTTTAACTTCTCTTATTAAAAAAGTTAAAGCTTTTCTTCATTTATTTCTGCGGTTGAGGCAAGCTTATTTCGAAGATTGTTTCTTTTCCAGGAATAGAGTTTATGTTGAGGATCCCATCAAGGGTTTCTACAAGATGTTTCACAAGCGCCAATCCAAATCCAAAGCCTATTTCTCCTTCAGTTCCGTTCGTTGAACTTCCCTGACCTTTTACAACAGCATCGATGGACTCCTGACTTAGTCCAATGCCTGTATCCCTTACCTGGATAATAAGATCATTAGTATGCGTTCCTATTTTAAGTTTCAGATCAACCACAACTTGTCCACCCTCTGGTGTGAATTTAATCGCGTTCGAAATTAAATTGCCGATGATCTGAAGCAACTTGTTTTTGGAAAAAGGAATTACTTCTGTATCTGCCGCCGTATGAACTTCAAACTTGATGTTCTTGTTCATCGCTTGTGGCGTATACAGTTGTAAAAGCTTCTCTTTCAATACCAGTTGGTTATACTCGTCGGCCTTTAAGGCAGGTGCCTTTTCTAATTTCTTTTCAGAGGTAAGAATCTCATTAGCAAGGTCTAAAATGGAGCTGCTGCTTTTATTGATCAAATTAATGAATTCCATTACCTCTTCAATCTTGTTGCTGTCTCCTTGTTCTGCTATTATCTCTGTTAAGCCAATAATACCTGCTAATGGTCCTCTAACGTCATGAACAATACGTTTCTTCGTTTCATTCGATTCTTTTAAAGCTGCCTGAAGTTGTGCGATTGCTTTGAATGCCTTCAATCGGTTAACCACCTCCTCCGCTATTATTTGGAGCATCTCGGTTTTTTCAGGAGTTAATATTTTGGTCTCCTTATCCATTACACATAAGGCCCCAATATTAATTCCCTCCTTAGTTCTGAGAGGAATTCCATAATAGTATTTCAAGTGCGGGTCGCCTACGACATAAAATTTATTTTTGAAACGATCATCGGCCGTTAGATCAGATACTTCAAACTTATCAGTTTCTACAATAGTATATTGGCAAACAGATTCTTCCCTTCCCATCTGGTCCAACGAAATTCCATGACTTGAAATAGTCCATTGGGTATAGGTATCAATCAGATTCACCAGGGAAATTTCAGACCCTGCGATCTTTGCTGCTAATCTGGCCAAATTCTCAAAAGAGTCCTGAAGATTGGTGTAATCCAGATCAAATTCGGATAGGTTGATAATCCGTTCGAACTCATTAGCCGGTAGCGGGTATTTAATTGTCATAATTTAGCCAATAATAATTCTATAAATATACTGCTGCTTTTAGTTAAGCTGTTAATAATCTAATTTATTTCTTTAGCGAACTATAATATTCGGAAAGTACTTTATCCATCATAGGGTAATAAAATCGCCAGAAAAATCCTGACCTGTCTTCTTTATTATCGGAGTTATAGAACAAGGCACTAAAAAAGTCAATTCCTTTAAAATAAGAGCTGGTCATCGAAACCGGATTATCGCAAAAGTCGCCCGAGAAGTAGTAGAATTGGTAATCTGTTCCCTTATGGTAGATCACCGCTGGAATTTCTGTAGGAATACCATTGCGTTTTAATTCCTGACGCCCCATAGATGTCGTATTTATTTCAAAGTTTGCCGCGATAGTATTTATCCTTTTATCAGGAACGATAATATCAAACCAGAAAGGGTATTTAGTAAGATCGGGTAGATCAAGGTTTGCTTTCCCTGCCTCCCTTGATCTTATATAGGTCATAGCATCAGATAAGTGAATATCTTCTTCCAGAATCACTACTTTGTCGGAAGAACTGACAAAAGCAATTCCAGCTTTGTGAAATGGCCATTTACCCTGATGGTCCCGTTTGTAGTTATTGATCAACCATAACGGAAGTTCCTTATCCTTTACGGTATCAAGAACAGGAAAATAACGCGCCGTCCAGCCTGACCACCTCATTCCGAACATAGTTTCAAACTTCGCCCTGATATTATCTGGAGTAGGGGAGCCTATCGTATTAAATTCACTGAGGATAAGCTTGTGTTTATCTTTCATCAGTTGTAGAAAGTCGACATCCCGCTTGCTCATTCCGCCATATACAAGGCCCGATCGTTCTGTGCTTTGTTCACTTGTATACCATTCGTTTTTGTATATCCCGTAGGTGTCTGTAAAATAAGTGAGGTCTGCATCATCACTTAGCTGATCAAGGTTTTCGAGAGAGAATCTTTCAAGTCCTTTCAATTCATATTGATATTCGGCTTTCGGAAAAAAACCGAAATAGTCGTGTCCGGCATGATAAAGCTTACTTTGAGTTTTAGCAAAACGATTGTTGTTCAGCAGCCACGAAAAACTTACATGTTCTTGTCCTTTGCTGGTTAGAACCGTTTTATCAATAATGGCTGCCACCATTTTCTTTTTAGGAGTAAGGAGCCAGGCAAACCACATCCATAGCGGGATCAGCACTATAATGAGGAGGATTGCCGTTAACACTCGTTTAATGCTAAACATTAGAATCTTTTTTGATAACCTAAGCCTACGGTAAATTGGTTCCCTCTTGTATCCCTTCTATATTCCTGGTTTTGCCAGGATGCATTCAACGCCAAAACATTTGTACGGTTAAAAAGATGCCTGAAAGACCCCGTTATATTATTGGAACGAAGTTTATAACCTGTATTAAGCAATATATTATTGCTGGTTTCATCAGGAGAAATCCCTGTTCCTGCGCCAACACTAAAATAGTCGTCTGATCCACCGTAGTAATAGCGGAAGGTCAGTGCATAAGACTGAGATATATCATTTCCTGAAGGGGTAAGGTAGGTCCTGAAATTAAACCAATAGTTCTTCACGTATTTGCCGGCTGACAATGTATATACGGTTGTATTGTCAGTGAAATGAAGGAACCTTATACCGGCTTCCGCTTCAAACGAAGAAGGCAGGTTTGCATATAAGGAGAACCCCGCCCTGTATTTAGGGAATATCCCTACGTCGCCTGAATAGCCAGCTCCCACGTAGGCATAAAAAGTTTTAGAGATACTCGGATAAGCTTCTAATTCTACTTGTGTTCCGTTATCGGAAAAACGGTTTGCATAATTGAGCCGCGCTGTTACAGATCCTATTGGAGTTTGCCGGCCATAGTCTATACTTGCCAGATGCCATGGATCGCTAAACTGCTCGTCGAAGTATACAAAGTCATATCCTACACCTATTTTGTTTTTGGAAGAGTTTTCTTTCAGTCGTTCTGCCAGTGCCCTTGCTTCTGTATTTTTAGGATCTTTTTTCAGCAAGTAAGCTATAGTATTACTGGCTTCTGTCGGTTTACCCAGATCGTTCAGGATCTTAGATTTAATTAGTAAGAGATCTTTAGAATCAGGACTTGTGCTTAATCCGTTCTCGGCAATTGAAAGCGCTTTATTCGAGTTATTATTCCAAAACTCAAGACTAGCATAAGCGAAAGATGCATCTTCATTTCCTGGCTTACGCTGAAGTACCTGTTCAAATACTGCCCTTGCACTATCGGGTTTGTCATTCCAGGTATACACACGTCCTAAAAACACCTGTATATCCGTGTAATCCGGACTTTGTTTAAGAGCTCTTTTAGATAGTTCAATAGCTGTAGAGTAATCTTTTTTATCGAAAGCTGCCTCACGTGCCAGTTGAAAAAGCGAATCAGATGAAAGCTTTTCCTGAGCAGTCAGATGCTGCAGTGAAAACAGGATTGAGGCAATTATAATTAGATACTTTTTGCTCATACAATGCTTCTTATTTTTTTTGAGGAGAGTATTTCTGATAGATCGAGTCCGGAATCAAACTTTGTTTTAAAGCCATTTTATTGTTTTTGCTTTTGAACTCATTAAACTGGCTATTCAACCTCAACAATATATTTTTATCTTCTACTTTTTCTTCCTCCATGTTATTTGAAAGCTTATACACCATTTGCCCATTCAAATGGTAATCACCAGAAATATAGTCGTTAAATGCTGTCTTGGTTTGAATTAGGGGAGCCGAATGTACGTTTCTGAAAGAACGGCTGGTATCCAGCCCTTTACCAAGCCATGTATTGACAGAAGGAATATTCACCTGATAGTCTTGCCTTAAGAAGCTAAGCAGGCTAGGCGCAATATCAAAATGAGTTGACACCGATTCAATTTTAGCTGTTCTTTCCAACAGGGGAGAATAGATGATCAAAGGCACATGGTAGCGATCAATTTTGGAGCTCATCGGAATTTCGGGCATCCGGTGATCGCCTGTAATCAAAAATATAGTATTTCCGAAATCAGAACGTTTTTTATACTCATTGATGAACGATCTTAGAGCATCGTCGGTATACAAAATGCTGGAATATTGGTATTTATATGCCTGATATTCCTTTGTTTTTTCTGCGTTAAGCCCCAATTTCTGTATATGCTTGTCGAAAACCTTAAAGTATTTACCTTGCTCATTCAACAGAAAGGGACTGTGGGATGCTACAGTAAGAAGTATACTCATTTGAGGAGACCGGCTATCTGCAGGTCTTGAATTAAGATACCATTTATAAAGGTCTTTGTCGGTATATCCCCAGCTAAAACCATTTTGAGCCGGCAATTTCGAGTACCCGGAAGGGAAGCTTGCAATATCCTTTATCTCGTCTATCTTATTTTTTCTCAAGAACACATTCATCTTGTCAAAACGAGCATCTCCGCCGTAATAAAAGGAGGTCTGGTAGCCCGAACTCTTAAGAATAGTTAACAGTGATAAATGTTGTGGTGCTTTTTCTCCTAATTCAAGAAATCCATTTTTACCAAAAGGCAATGACGCCAGAATTGAGGGTAATGCAGCAAAAGTACGTCCTCCTGAACTAAGAAAGTTAGAAAAGTAAATACTTTTCGTAGATAAGGAATCCAGGAAGGGGGTAAAACTTCCAAGATAGGCATCGTCATTACTAAAGGCTCTCCCAAGACCCTCCACAAGAATTATTACAATATTCGGTTTCGTATTTCCTTTGCGAAAGAAAGGAGACAATACATTCGAGGTATCCCCCTTATGAAGAAATGGAAACTGTTTCCTGTCTACATAAGTAAAACCCTGTGGCTGCTTATCCATTGAATCGCTGAACATTCCCAAATAGCCGTCATCATAGATATCTGTTTCAACTTCACCTGGAAAGTAATGTTTATAAAGTTCGCCGTAAAAGAAGTCTGATTTATTGATGACGAGGTTATTCGTAAAGTCTGAGGTGAATGATGAGGGATAAATTGACGAAGAGAATCCGCTTAATAGAAAAATGAATGACACTAAGGGAATCATTAAGGCAAGCAGCTTTGATGGTCTTAAACCTTTCTTTAAACGATATAGCACAGTTACGATCACCGTTACGGCGATTAAGAAAAAGGAAAGCGACAGTAAGGAAAAAGCGCCCGCCGAACCAAGCGTTTGCATAATTTCCTCCCTCGAGTAGCCAAATACATCAGCTCCAAGAGGGATTAAAGCTTCAGAAAAATATCTTATTAAAGCAATTTCAATCAGCGTTATGATAGTGAAAATAACAATAAGTATTCCTTGCGCCAATTTAGGGCGAACCTGGTATACCAGGATATACAGCAGCCAAAAGAAAAACTGATACTTGAACCATAACCCTGTACTGTTGATCAAACCACCTATTAAGGATAAAAAGAATGGTTGGGGAAACTGATGAACAACACCGTTATAAATAAATTCAACAATCCTGATCACTAAAATCAGAATCAGTAATGTAAGGGAAATAGCCGCAAAATCTTTGCAAGCCAGATAAAATTTTTCCAGACTTTTATGCTTACTAGTAGTACCAGTCTTCATATTAACTCGTTTTTGGCTTTGCGAAACCTTGTCTTGTCATCTCCCCCCATGAATTCTTTTTCTGTACAAGGTCTATATTACCTTTGATGGCCGACCAGACAACAAATGGATGAAAAATAAATGGCTCAGCAATAGCTGTTAATATCAGCTTAAATATGTCCCTGGTCCTGTTATATTGGTTGTAGGTTATTACTTCGATGAAGATAGCAAACATGGAATATAAAAGTCCAAAGCTCAAAATGAAGGCAAACAGCGACAAGAATACAACCCAGTCTATTAGCCCGAAGATCGCAAAGAAGAATAAGGCTATGAATCCTACAAACTCAATGATCGGTGCCAGAAACTCAAAAAAGAACCAATAAGGGTAACTCACAAGGCCAAGAAATCCGTATTTGGGATTAAAGAACATTTTCCGGTGGAACCATAGAGTTTCAATAGTGCCACGAGTCCATCTGTTCCTTTGTCTGCCTAAGATCTGAAAGGAGTTAGGTGCTTCTGTCCAGCAAAGCGGATCAGGGATGTAGGTTACCTTGTAGGGCTCCTTCCGCTCTTCCATGTAACGGCGCATCCTTACTACCAGTTCCATGTCTTCGCCAACGGTTTTATGATTGTAGCCCCCACATTTAATTACAATTTCCTTGTCAAATGCTCCAAATGCTCCGGAAATAAGGAGCAGTCCATTCATTCTGCTCCAGGCCATTCTTCCTAATAAAAATGCGCGAATATATTCCAGGGTCTGCATACGCGGAATGAAGCTCTCAGGAAGGTTTATCTTAAGGATCTTCCCGTTTTTCACCACACAGTCGTTCACAATCCTAACTACTCCACCAGATGCTATTACTCTCTTGCCCGGATGTTCCATAAATGGAAGCGCCATTTTTAGCAGGGCATCTTGCTCTAAAATACAGTCAACGTCTATGCAAACAATGTAATCTTTAGAGGCAATATTAATCCCCACATTCAGGGCATCTGCTTTTCCTCCATTCTCCTTATCAACAACTATAAGCTTATTATATACCGGGTTATGGCTCCTGTAGACTCCTCGAACCTTTTTTGTAGATAGTTGCTCATTTACGAAGTGGTCGGTCTTGTAAAGGTTATAACCTTCAATTAGCTTCTGCAGGCAATCGTCTTTGCTACCATCATTAATAACTACCAGCTCCACATTATTGTAGTGGATAGATAGCAGCGATCTAACATTCTCTATTATGGTATTGCCTTCATTATAAGCAGGGGCAAGGATACTCAAACCCGGCAATTGGTCTGAGGATGCTAAGATCCTGTAGTCTGTGAACGTGTTCTTTCTCAAATGATCACGCGTTATACCGACTGAATAAAGGGCAATGAAAACGTAAGATGACAGGAGAGCTACAGAATACAATAATATCCCATAAGTGAAAAAGTCTACTATAAATGTTTGCCAACTCATTTCCTTAGTTCTCCTTTAATTTGTTGAATAATTTCAGTCCAGGGATATTCTGTACTTACACTTCTCGATTCCAGGTACTGCATATCTGCCACCCTCGCAATGGCTCGTCCGGCCGCCAGTCTTATCTCATTCTGATCCCTTGTGAATTCTCTTTCCAGGAATGGCAATTCCTTTTCGGTTCCAATATTTTGAAGCACCTCAAGGATCACTAACTGATTTCTAAGTCCTTCTGCATCATATAACTTTACCAGGTTGGCAGAAGTGTTTTCATCAAAGATTTCCTTCAGGGTTTTTATGGCATGGTATCTTACTTCTTCAGAGGGATGGGTTAGACAAAGCGCTACGCGGTCATGCAACTCAAAATGATGGTATCTGGCCGCAAGCTTTAATGAGAATATAACTACAGAGTTATTGGAGGAGCCTATCCACTTTCTAATATAATCAGATGCATTCTGATCCACATCTCCAAGTTGGTTGATCAACTGGATCTGTTGCCAGTCAGACAGGGGATAGGTTAGAAAGTCAAGAAAGTTAAGACCGGTAAGACCCGAAAATTTAACTACAGCATTTTGAGCTTCCATACGAACCTGCTCATTGCTATGATTCGTTAGTTCAAAAATCAGGTCGAACGATTTGTTTTGTCCCATTTCTGCCAACTCCTGAATCCCCATAGCTTTCAAATACCATCTGCGGCTTACAAGTTTCTGATAGGAATCGTTGCTCAGGTCGCATTCCTGGTATAGTAACTGAAGGTTATTAGCAGCAACGCCGGAAAAGTTTTTTTTAGCTCTGACAAGCTCCTCGATAAGAAGGTTCCTAAAGGTTTTAAGCTTTAAAAAACGTCCTGCCCCGGAAGTAAGGTTTCCAGCGAATTCCTGATCCTCATTGAAGAGCATGCGTTGTATCAGAAGGTCTGTTATCCTTGATAGGCGCTTTCTCAGGCGTTCCCTTCGATTCTTAAATAGTAAAGAGATCAGGATATATACCAGCAAACCAGTCATCAGTGCCAGTAAAAAAATAACCGCCTTGATTAAACTATGAGTTTCAGAACTTAAGAAAGAACTAGCATCAGGGAGTTGAATCGATATGGTAATTAGTGAATGACCCATGAAGGTGGATTAGTTATCTCACTGCATTCGCAAACATAAATCTTCTTACTCGGACGATTAGCTCATTCGGACTGAAAGGTTTTGTGATATAATCGTCTACTCCAAGTTTAAATGCTTCCAATACAACGTTTTCTTGTCCCATTCCCGACAAAATAATGATAGGTGTACTGGATTTTTGTCTCACAGCTCCGGCAATTTCCAACCCTGATGAATAGGGCATCATAATGTCGGTGATAATTAGATCTGGCGATGCTTCTTCAATTTTTTCTAATGCTTCCATTCCGTCTCTCGACACAATCACTTCATGCCCGTCTTTCTTTAACCGGTACTCTAAAGTTTTTAGCATTAATAAGTCATCCTCAGCAATAAGAATTTTCATTACGGTATATGTTTCAATTTAAGACGAAAGCTCTCTTCAAAATACGTCTAACCAAACCACTACTTCCGCCATAGGTGTAACATCAGTCATTACGGGAATGAACAGAAAAATGTTACGCCGCAAGATACTATCCTGGCTTGATTTAATAAAGGTTTTCTATGGACAAATGTTTCTTATATTATAAGCTTTACATTGTCTTTTAGTTGAATTAAAGCATTATTCCTGCAATAGTTGCAGAAAGATAGGAAGCTAAAGTTCCACAGATCAGCGCCTTAACACCAAGCTTTGCAAGATCAACGCGTCTTTCAGGTGCAAGCTCGCCAATGCCTCCCACCTGAATAGCGATAGAGCTGAAATTTGCAAATCCACATAAAGCAAAACTGGTAATTATTAAGGTCTTAGGATCAATCGAACCTTTAACTTTTGCCAAATCTAGATAAGCAACAAACTCGTTGATCACCATCTTGGTCCCCATTAAAGAACCTGCAGTATGAATATCTTTACCAGGAACGCCCATGGCCCAGGCAAAGACGGAGAACAGACTGCCAAGGATCTGATTTAAGCTGAGATGATTGATATCAATACCTATAAAGGATAAAGAAAGTCCCAGGTGACCAAGTCCAAGTCCTATCCATCCTAAAATATAATCTAATAATGCTATGATTGCAATAAAGCCGATAAGCATCGCAATCACGTTCAGACCAACCTTTAAACCGTCGCTAGCTCCATGTGAAATTGCATCAACAAGGTTAGCGTTAGTTTTCTTGATTTCCAACGACACTTGCCCTTTGGTTTCAGATACCTCGGTCTCGGGCCAAACTATTTTAGAGATCACCAGAGCTGCCGGTGCAGCCATAATACTAGCTGCGATCAGATATTCTGCAGGCACACCAAGCGCGATATATACGGCCATTACCCCGCCAGCGATACATGCCATACTCCCAGCCATAGAGGCAAGAAGTTCAGACATTGTCATACCCCGCAAGTAAGGCTTTATCATAATTTGGGCTTCTACCTGGCCTACAAATGCACTCGCTACGTTAGACAAGGCCTCTGCTCCTGAAACTCCCATTAATTTATAAACGATAAAAGCGAAGAACTTCACCACTCTCTGCATGATCCCTAAATAATAGGCCACGCTCACCAGAACGGCTACGAAGATAATAGTGGGGATAATACTAAAGAAAAACACAAATTCATTGCCCACTCCAAAGGCTTTTCCCATGTAATCGCGGTTTACAAGAGGGCCAAAAACGAAAGATGCACCAGCCTGGGAAAAATCAAGCACTTTAGTAACGGCAGCTCCAAGCCAGGCAAAAATGGTTTTTCCCACCGGAACTTTAAGAATAAAAACAGCAAGTAGAATTTGAATGGCAAAACCGGTAAACACTAAGCGGTAATTGATGGCTTTGCGATTATTTGACATTAGAAAAGCAATGGCAAAAATCAAGATAATGCCCAGCAGACCCGTAAATCTCTCCATGTATTGAACAAATAATTAATGTGTTGCGTGAAAATATGGAAAAGGTTCGGGTTTGGACTTATATTGTTAATATTTTATAATGCTTTTCGTTTTGTAAGTTCGTCTCTTATGCTGGCAGCTTTCTCGTAGGCTTCGTCAGCAAGAGCTTGTTGTAGCTTTTCTTTCAACTCCTCGTCACTTAAAGAAGAATAGCTGCCCTGCGAGCTAGGTGACTTCTCTTCTGTAGGAGATTCAATGTTTTCCAGGAATACGAAGTCGTTTCCTTCTATCATAATCCCCGCAGTGGCCAGAATAAATTCATAGGTATGTATAGGACATTCAAAGCGAACTGCAAGGGCAATAGCATCCGAAGTACGGGCATCGATCTCTGTAGTCTTTTTGCCGTCGTTACAAATTAACTTAGCATAAAAGATCCCATCTACCAGATTATAGATAATCACTTCTTCTATCTGTATGTTGTAGGATTGTGCGAAAGATTTAAAAAGATCGTGGGTTAAGGGGCGACTTGGAGTCATCTTTTCGATTTCAATAGCAATAGCCTGAGCTTCAAATCCACCTATAATAATAGGGAGGCGTCTTCTGCCATTTACTTCACCTAAAACAAGGGCATAAGCTCCTGATTGTGTTTGACTATATGATAAACCTACTATGTCTAATTTTATTTTCTTCATGATAGTTTTAAGCCTTCACGGCTTTAACCTGTTGCTTTTAATTCTTTATTTTCTATCAATTTTGGAACCAATTCGAGGTCACAACCTATTATTCCTAAATCCCTTAACTGATATTTAGTTTTTATTTTTTGCAATGGTTGTCATCCTTTTAATTTTCCGTTCTGCGGTTTGTAGAATAACCCCTTGTTTTTTAATGCTTTTTGCTGGAGTCGCAGCAAACTTCTAATCCTGGCCTTCTTTTGTAAATGATGCCTGTGATCCTGTCAACAAACTATAAAAATTAAAAGGCAGATGTTTCTACCCCGTATTTTTTGCAAACTTACGGAAAATTTTGCCTTTGAAATTTAACTCTACAAAATATAAAAATTATAGTACTTTGCCTGACCATCGAAAAACCGGCATTAAGGCCTTATTTTATTGAAATATAGCAAATGAGTGTAAGTCGTTTACAGAAATTACTTGAATTCCTTCAGAATGAACCCAATGATCCATTCCTGAAATATGCATTGGCAACAGAATATCTAACAGCGAATGATCCGGAAAAAGCGTTAAGCTATTTCGAAGATCTCAAAGATAATCATGAAAGCTATGTAGGTACGTATTATCACCTGGGCAGGCTTTATGAGAAGCTGGACCGGAAAGATGACGCCATTGCTACCTATCAGAAAGGAATGCAGGTAGCAAGAGCAGCCCGAGATAATCATGCATTAAGTGAGTTGCAGACCGTGTACAACTCGGCAATTGGATTAGATTACGAGGACGACTAGTGACAGCAAAGCAATTTCTCTTTATTCGCGACGCTACTTTATATACGCTTACGGCCTTTGGTGGAGCACAAGCGCATATTGGCATCATGCTAAAGGATTTTGTGAATAGAAGGCATTATATCACCGAGGAAGAATTGTTAGAGCTAAACGCACTAACCCAGGTTCTCCCCGGACCATCTTCCACACAAACGCTTATTGGTATTGCTTATAAAGTTGGAGGGGTATGGCTTTCCATTCTTACCTTTCTTATCTGGATCATACCATCAGCCACGGCACTTTGCCTGATTGCTATTTTTTATGAGCAGCTGGGGGAACAGGGGCGGTTTAAGCATATCCTTGATTATGTTAAACCGATAGCTGTTGGAATAGTAGGGTTTGCTGCCTTCTCACTGGCCAGGTCGGTTATTAAGTCTAAAGTATCTGTTTGGCTTGCTGGTGCTGCTGTAATAGTAACCCTAATTCTGAAGAATGCTTACGTTTTTCCAATGCTTATCCTCATGGGAGGGATCATATCTTCAGCTACGGAGGCAAGTGCCGAGGAAACAGAAATAAGGGTAAAGCTTTTCTCTCAGATCAACAAGAATAAGGTACTCTACTTTCTTGGAATTTTGCTGCTTTTTGCAGCCCTCGGAGCAGTGATTAATAAAACTTCTCCTTTTAGTTTACCAATTCGTTTGTTCGAGAACTTCTATCGTAATGGTGCCTTGATATTTGGAGGGGGGCATGTTCTGGTTCCTTTAATGTTCACGGAGTTTGTAGAGATGAAGCATTATTTGTCTGCAAATGAGTTTTTAACCGGATATGCAATTCAACAAGCCTTGCCGGGACCAACATTCTCATTTACCTCATTTCTGGGCTCAATGACCATGAAGAATGCAGGTGAAAATGTATGGGGACAAATTATAGGGAGTATTGTTGCGACCCTGGGCATTAATCTTCCCGGCTTTATACTGGTGCTGTTCTTTGTTCCTTTCTGGAACGACCTAAGAAGGATCGGCAGAATCAAAAAGTCATTATCAGGTATTAATTCGGTGGCGGTGGGTTTTATTATTGCAGCATTTATATTTCTGCTTCAACCTTTGGGAATAAACCCCATCTCCCTTAGTATTGTTGTCCTGACATTCCTCATACTAAATTATACAAAGATAAGTACTCCGGTCTTGATCATAGCAGGCGTATTATTAGGCATTTATTTTTAAGAGGTATTACTAAGGCTACCAGCTCACCGGATTAGTATTAGGTAAGCCGATAGCCTTAATAGTTAGAAAGGAGGTTCTTCATCCATGTCATCCATTCGTGATGGACGGATAATAAAATTATTTGGCTTGTCGAAATCTTCTGATGGAGCCATTCCTGCAAAAGGATTTGATGGAGCTCCCGAACCACCGATGGTTCCTGGCATTCCTCCTCCGAAATCTTCCTCAAGATCAGCAAACTTAACATACTTACCGATAAATCGAAGTGGTACTGTTCCTGTTTCACCGTGACGGTGCTTTGCGATGATTACCTCACCAACACCTGCTGTGGGTCTTCCTTCTTCGTCTTCTGTTAATCCGTAATATTCAGGACGGAATAAGAAAAGTACCATATCCGCATCCTGCTCAATAGAACCCGATTCCCGTAAGTCGGAGAGCATAGGTTTTTTACTGGCTCCGGGACGACTTTCAACGGCACGACTTAACTGAGATAGCGCCAATACTGCAACATTCAACTCTTTAGCTACTGATTTAAGGGCCCGGGAGATACTACCGATCTCCTGCTCACGGTTACCGCCACCCTTTCCTTCGGCTTTACCATGCATAAGCTGAAGGTAGTCAATGATGATCAGCTGAATGTCGTACTGGGCTTTCAGGCGTCGACATTTAGCCCGGAACTCGAAAATATTGAGGGCAGGGGTATCGTCAATAAATAAGGGCGCTTCTGTAAGGTTCCCGATCTTTGAGTGCAGTTGTTGCCACTCCCATTCCGCCAGATTCCCTTTACGAAGTTTTTCCTGTTCAATTTCAGCCTCACCAGAAATAAGACGATTCACCAACTGAACAGAGGACATCTCCAGAGAGAAAACTACAACAGGCTTGCCAAATTGTACTGCCGCGTTGCGGGCACAACTCAATACGAAAGCTGTTTTACCCATCGCAGGACGAGCAGCGATGATCACAAGATCGGAAGGTTGCCAACCGGATGTAACCCTGTCGAGACCTGTAAAGCCCGACGGGATACCCGTTAGTCCATCTGTTTTGTCGCGCAGTTTTTCCAGTGCCTCAAGTGATTCCCGAACGATATCATCCATCTTCCTTGAATCACGACGAAGGTTATTTTGTGCAATGTCAAATAAGTTTTTCTCCGCGTGGTCTAAAAGATCAAAAATGTCAGTCGTGTCTTCATAGGCATTAGTTATGATTTCTGAAGATATTCTGATCAGCTCCCGTTGGATATATTTTTGGGAAATGATACGTGCATGGTATTCAATATTTGCAGCAGAAACAACCCTGTTGGTAAGCTCGGTAATATAATATGCGCCGCCTATCAGCTCCAGTTCTCCCTGATTCCTTAACTGAGAGGTAACGGTTAGAATGTCTATAGGTGAAGATTTCTGAAAAAGCGCATGGATAGCTGCAAAGATCTTTTGGTGACTGTCTTTGTAGAAAACCTCAGGTTTTAAAATGTCAATTACAGCAGAGAGAGCATCCTTCTCCAGCATTAATGCTCCTAAAACTGCTTCCTCTAGATCGATAGCCTGTGGAGGAAGCTTGCCCATTCCACTGGCTATTGTTGTCAGGCGGCCTCTGCGATCATTTCCCGCGCCCGTTTTCCTGGAAGAATTGTAATTGGTATCCTTGTCCGAACTCATTCTACAAAGTTAAACATAAGCGGCTCTACTCCGAAAAGACTTTGTGAACAGCCTTGAATTACCGGCATAAAAATGTGTGGAAAAAATGTGTTATGTTTTAACATTTGTGTGTGGATAAAGTGTGGATATAGCAGAAAAGCAGCGAAATATAGCTACAAGTGTATTGTTAATAACTTTTGTCCATGTTAATAACGAAATGTTTTGCTGTTCAATGCCTGACCATAAGACAAAAAATAATCAGTACTTTGTCGCCAAAAATTTCATAAATGAATAATCATCCTCAAAGGCCAAAGAAAGAGGCAAATCAAATGGTGTTTGGTATCCGTGCCGTTATTGAAGCAATAAAAAGTGGCAAGGATATCGAAGCTATTTACGTGCAACGGGGTTTAGGCGGAGGTTTGCTCCTGGAACTGAAAGCATTGCTGAAGGAAACAGGTTTATCTTATCAACTGGTGCCAGTTGAAAAGCTTAACAGAATTACAACAAAGAATCATCAGGGAGTGATCGGGGTTATTTCACCTGTTACCTATCAGAAGATTGAAGATATTATTCCGGTAGTCTACGAGAAGGGAGAAACTCCTTTAATTTTAATCCTTGATGGTATTACTGATGTTCGAAACCTCGGTGCTATAGCCCGTACGGCTGAGTGCGTCGGGGTTCATGCTATTGTTGTTCCTTCTAAGGGATCTGCCCAGATAAATCCCGATGCAATTAAAACTTCTGCCGGTGCCTTATTCAAAGTTCCGGTTTGCAGACACGATAGTTTGCTTAAGACAGCCAAATTTCTGCAGGAATCAGGTCTGCAATTGGTAGCTTGTACGGAAAAAACGAACGATTACCTTTATAAGCCCGATTACTCGATGCCGACAGCTATCGTAATGGGATCAGAAGAGGATGGGATATCTGATGAGCTTATAAGAATTTCAGAGCACCTGGCGAAGATCCCAATGTTCGGTGAGATTTCATCTCTGAATGTTTCAGTTTCGGCTGGCATAATTTTATATGAAGCTGTACGACAAAGAGGAGGTTTTTAGTCTTGAAACGGAAAATAGTTGTAGCAATTACAGGTGCCAGTGGAGCAATCTATGCAAAGCTGCTTCTCGACAATCTGTTGAAGCTGGAAGATCAGCTGGAGCAGGTAGCTATTGTAATGTCTGATAACGCAAAACAGGTCTGGGAATATGAGCTGGATGAGGATTCGTATAAGAATTATCCATTCAGGTTCTATGAGAAGAACGATTTTATGGCCCCTTTTGCCAGCGGCTCCGCTAAATACGATACGATGATCATTGTTCCCTGCTCAATGGGCACTTTAGGGAGAATTGCATCAGGAGTATCGAATGATCTGACCACCAGGGCGGCAGACGTTATACTGAAGGAAAGGCGCAAGCTGATCCTGGTAGCTAGAGACACTCCTTTCAGTTTAATTCATATTAATAACCTTAAAACGGTTACCGAAGCAGGCGGAATTATTTGTCCTGCTATACCTTCATTCTATAGTAAACCCCAAACAATTGAAGAACTTGCTTCAACGGTAGTAAGCAGAGTTCTCGACCTGGCGGGTCTGGAAACTTCATCCTACAGATGGGGGGAAACGCATTAAAACATCCATGAGCTAAGCTCAGAAACGGAAGATGAAAGTTGATGGGAAGTTCTTTTGTCCGATCAAGAGCCAATGGACCTTCACAAAAAAAGGAAGTAACATGAGGTCACTTCCCTAAAAAAATTACACAATCAAAACGTCACCCTATATATATAAGTGTGTTGTGTTCTGATTGCGTTCCTTTACGGAGAAGATTTGTAATAGTTTCGGAATTTTTATCTAAGTTGCTGATAAATAAATTGTTGTATATTTTTCTATACAATTAGCAGTCGTCTACCTCAGCGAGCAACTCAGTATTCTTCAGCAGGCTTTGGACCTGTGATCTTGTTTGTACACTATTCATTACCACAGCGATATTATGAGATATTCTTTCAATAAACTTAGCAGTCGATTCGGGCATTTCGAGAAATCCAATTTCCATTACACCTTTAAGTTCACCTTCAAATAAAAGAGGCTGAATTAAAATTGTACGAGGTGAGCTCTCGCCTAAAGCTGATTTAATTTTAAGGTAACCTGGGGGAATGTTGTTTAGAATAAAAGTTTCATGACTTGAAGCTACCTGTCCCACTAGTCCGTCTCCCGGAGTAATTTCAATATGATAAAGATCAGGATCGAAAGCATATCCAGACTCTAATTCGAGATTGTTGTTTTCATTTAACCTGTAGATCGCTCCAATATTAGCATTGGTATAAATACAGAGGTTTTTGATGATTGCGTCACATAATTCTGAGATCTGTTTTTTTCCTCTCATGGCCTCATCAATAACTGTACTACCTTTAAGTAACCAGTTCTGGGTTTTATTTTCCTCGGATATCTCCTTCAGCTGCTGATTGGTTTCGAGGAGATTATCTTCAATGAGCTTACGTTTTTTGAAACTCTGCTGAATAAATTGAAACATTAGCAGGAATAAGCCGATAATAATTCCGCTTCCGATGAGAAAGACAATGAGGGTTTCTTTAACATTGGCGTCGCTGACCTTTCTGTTCTCAGCAAGATCCAGGTTCTCCTTAAACTTGATAGCATCGATAAGGCTTTGTACTCGATTTATAGTTCTATCCGAAAGCAGATCTGCTTTTGCTTTATCGAACTCGCCTGCATTAATACTCCAAAGGATGCTACTCATCACGTATAGTTTCTGAGAAACATGCTGTTTTAAAGAATCGACAAGAATCGATTGATAGGGATTGTCTTTTATCAATGAGCTTAACCGATCGATGGAGGGGTTTATTTTGCTCAGATTTTCATTATACGCATCTAAATAATAGCTATTTCCAGTAGCAGTCAAGCCTCTTACGCTACTTTCTGCCTGAACTATATTGATCAAGACCTGATTGGTAAATTTTATGACATCCTGGCTGCGGTCTACAGCGTGACTATCATTTTGTAATTCCTGAATGCGGTTGTAAGCAGTTAAAGCTCCTGAGAAAATAAAAAGCAGGGTGATGATAAAACCTGTAAGAACCTGCTGTTGAAACGAAAATTTTGGCATAAATCAATATTTAAAGCCCGCCAAAGAGAATGAAGTCCCGGTAGATGCAACAAAGCTAGGCCGGGAGTTTTAAGTTAATGTTAAGTAGAGGTTAATAGTGGAAGGTTCCGATTTATTACGAATCTTTTATCAGGTTTTGAAATGTTCAGTTAAAATGCGAACATTAGGTTTACATATAGGAATATTATTATGCTCGATATAGTTATTGAAGCCAGAAAAGCATCTATTGCCCCGGGAATGGAAGTGCGCCGTATCCTTCCTTTCAGATTAAAAAGAATGGTAGGCCCATTTATATTTATGGATCATGCCGGGCCGGTCAACATTTTGCCCGAATTAATGCCCTCCATAGATGTTTTGCCTCATCCCCATATCGGCTTGTCTACGGTAAGTTATCTTCTCGGCGGACAAGTTACCCACAGGGATAGCCTGGGTGTTGAACAAATTATTCGTCCGGGTGAGGTCAATTGGATGACAGCGGGTAGTGGAATATCTCATTCGGAGCGATTTGAAGATCCGGCTGTGCTTGCCGGTGGTAAGCTGGAACTGCTTCAAACCTGGGTAGCATTGCCCGAAAAGGACGAGGAATGTATGCCGGCCTTCAATAATTATAAGCCAGAACAACTTCCTGTATTTACTGATTCCGGTGTTTGGATGCGTCTTATCGCCGGCGATGCGTATGGTCTGAAGAATGAGGTAAAAACCCATTCCCCTCTTTTTTATCTTCATGTTGAATTGGAAAAGGATGCGCGCTTCGGCCTTCCTCCTGAACATAGTGAAAGAGGTGTATACGTGGCAAAGGGATCTATTGAAGTTAACGGACAAACTTATCTGCCCGGTCAACTGCTGGTGTATTCTAAAGGTATCGATCCTGTTATCATAGCGCGGGAAGCTTCAACCTTGATGCTGTTAGGAGGAGAGCCTTTAGGTGAACGGTTTATCTGGTGGAACTTTGTATCTTCCCGAAAAGAACGGATTGAACAGGCTAAGGAGGATTGGAAGCAGGGGCGGATATTACTCCCTCCAACAGACAATCATGAGTTTATCCCTTTGCCTGAGGATAGATCCCGGCCTTCGGCCCCACCCGCTCCCGAAGCATTATCATAATCTCCTTAATAAGGATAGTTACAAAAAACGGGAACTGTGTAAAGCTCCCGTTTTTAATACAGTCTTCAGTGTTATTCGGTTGCGAAACCTCTGTTCCCCTGACTGAATCCCCGTCTTTCAGAATTTTCTTTTTCTTGTTTATAACGGGTATATTCTTTTAGTACTTCATAATCGTCTTCGATCCGTATGGCATTAGCATTTGGTTCTATATTGTGTCCATAACGTTTAGCGTAAACCTGGGTAAACTCTGCTCCAAAGAATAGAATGATGCAAGAATAGGAAACCCAAAGCAGAACCAGAATGATCGAACCTGCGGCGCCATAAGTTGAAGCAGGCTTGGCCATTTCGAAATAAAGCGCAAGAGCAAACTTTCCAAGCACAAAAAGAAAGGCTGTAATAGCAGCTCCTACCCATACACTTCTCCATTCAATTTTCACATCGGGAAGGAAACGGAAAAGGAGAGCAAATAATAGGGTGATGATACCAAATGTGACCAGGAAATTAACTGCGTAAAAGATATAAAGGATGATATCCGGCATTCGCGCAGCTACATAATCAGTCACCGCAGTTAATCCAGCCGTAAGCACCAACGAGATTAATAGCAGGAAACCGATGGCGAGTATAACTCCGAATGAAGTGGCACGAGTTTTCAACAGCGTTTTAAAGCCTGATTTCTTAGGATCAGCTTTTACCTCCCAAACCCTGTTCAGCGATTTTTGAAGTGCAACAAATACTCCTGTTGCACCAAAAAGAAGGGTAGCAATACCTATGGCAAGTGCAATTCCATTATTTCCTTTTTGGTAGGAATTAGCTATCATCTCCTGTATTTGCTTAGCTGCATCCTGACCTATCACATCTCCGATTTGTCCCGAAAGTTGATTCTGCACGGCATCCTGCCCAAAGACACTTCCGGCTATTGTTATAATGATAATCAAAAGTGCTGGAAGTGAAAAGATGGAATAGTACGCAACGATTGCACTTAGATCAAAAGGCTCGTCGTCCATCCATTCCTTATAGGTCTCCTTAAAAAGCGAAGGAATATCGCGTATTTTAAATTTCTCAGTAGTCATAGCTGTAGATGTTGGTTGCTCAGAACGTTTCAAAAAGGATGCCTGATTTAGCTCCAAGCAAACTTATTTCCTTGCTACTTTCAACATAAATCATCTTAATACGTATATATTAGAGTTTTTAATTACGTATGTCGCCAATTGTACTTCTATCGTTTATCGTAGGATACTTTATCCTGTTAATAGTTGTAGCACACTTTACTTCAAAGGATTCTTCTGATAACTCATCGTTTTTCATTGCCAACAGGAATTCTAAATGGTATCTGGTAGCATTTGGAATGATAGGAACAGCCTTGTCGGGAGTTACCTTTATCTCAGTTCCGGGCGCAGTGGGGAAAACAGGATTTGGCTACTTCCAATTCGTGTTAGGGAATGCGGTCGGCTTTGTATTGATCGCAACAGTATTGCTTCCTCTGTATTACAGAATGCATCTGGTTTCTATTTACACTTACCTGGAGAGACGCCTTGGTTTCTGGAGCTATAAATCCGGAGCAATGATCTTTTTAATATCCAGAACTATCGGATCCGCCTTTCGTCTCTATCTGGTTGCCATCGTTCTACAAAAATTCATTTTTGATGCATGGGGTGTTCCCTTTGCCATCACTATTTTAATATGTCTCCTGCTCATCTGGCTGTATACTTACAGAGGAGGTTTAAAAACAATCATTATAACCGATACCCTGCAAACGGTATTTTTGCTTTCTTCAGTAGTTCTTTCTATTTATTTTATTTCAAAAAGTCTGGATCTTACAATAGGTGAGACCTTTGAGGCCGTTAAGAATAGCAGTTATTCGAAGATCTTCTTCTGGGAGGATTTCCTCGGGAGCAAGACCCATTTCCTTAAGCAATTCCTGGGTGGCATATTCGTTACCGTTGCAATGACAGGACTGGATCAGGACCTGATGCAAAAGAACCTGAGTTGTAAGAACATCGGCGAGGCCCAAAAGAACATGTTAACCTTCACTTCTATTTTCGTGGTTATCAATCTATTCTTCTTAAGTGTAGGTGCGCTTCTCTACATGTTTGCAGCAAAAAACAATATTGATCTTGCTTCATTCGCAACGCCAGACCATCTTTTTCCCGAAATTGCCCTTAATCACCTGAACATTATTCCTGCCATCATATTTATGCTGGGTCTTACTGCTGCAACTTTTGCTACCACAGATTCGGCCCTTACCGCTTTAACTACCTCTTTCTGTGTGGATTTTCTAAATTTTAACAAGGAGACCAATCAAAACTCGCCAAATCTTGTTCGTACAAGGCATATAGTCCATATTGCATTTTCGTTCTTAATGCTCCTGGTGATCCTGGGTTTTAAAGTTATTAATGACGATTCTGTAGTAAATGCTATATTTAAAGCAGCAGGGTATACCTACGGTCCGCTATTAGGACTGTTTAGCTTTGGAATGATAACGAAAAGGGATGTTGCAGATAAATTAGTTCCCTTCATCTGCATACTTTCGCCTGCACTTTGCTTTTTATTAGATTCAAATTCTTCTGCCTGGATAGGCTATGTTATTGGATTTGAATTGATAATATACAATGGCTTGATAACTTTTCTTTTATTATTATTAACAAGCAAGCCTGCTAAGATTTTAACAAACAATATTTAATAGGAATTATGACAGGTGACGATAAAATAAGAAGCGCGTTCGAAAATCAGGATTGGCACGAGATTAAGATCACAGATTCCTGGCAGATCTTTAAGATCATGGCGGAGTTTGTAGAGGGCTTTGAAAAGCTGTCAAAAATAGGCCCTTGTGTATCTATATTCGGTTCTGCACGTACCAGCCAGGATAATAAATATTATAAGATAGCAGAAGATATAGCACGTTTATTAACAGACAGGGGCTACGGGGTTATCTCTGGTGGTGGGCCTGGTATTATGGAAGCTGCAAATAAAGGCGCTTATGAAAACGGCGGTAAATCGGTCGGATTAAATATCGAGCTGCCCTTTGAGCAATTTCATAATAAGTACATTGACCGGGATAAGATCCTTGAATTTGATTATTTCTTTGTTCGCAAAGTAATGTTCATGAAGTACTCGCAGGGCTTCATCGTCCTGCCTGGTGGTTTTGGTACAATGGACGAGATGTTTGAGGCCATCACTCTTATTCAAACAGGTAAGATTGCCAGGTTCCCCATTGTCCTGGTAGGTTCTGATTATTGGAGAGGTTTATTGGACTGGGTTGAAAATCACATGCTGGACGCGAAGAATATCAGTCCGGAAGATTTGAACCTATATTCTCTGGTAGATACGGCAGAAGAAGCTGCCGAGCAGATCTTCACTTTCTACAACAAGTATGTCTTGAAGCCGAACTTTTAAATTTAGCTTATAAAAACAGGAAAGCCGTCTCAATAACATTGGACGGCTTTTTTATATATAGAACCAATCTATGGTGTATCTTTAATTGATAGAAGTGGAAATATTGGTAATACGCCATCCTTTTGCTGTATTTGCCAGACTTACTACATTAACCTTATTAAAGCCCTCATACTTCATTGTTACTTTCACTACAGCCTGGGTTGGATTCATCTCAAGAAACTTATAGTCAGTGGTACAGTTCTGTTCTGCATCCTGCGTGAATTTCAAAGACCAAAGAATATCGGATTTTCCATAATTAAGGATCTCATTATTTCTGGTAGTAGTCATTTTAACATCGTTATCGAATATTTCTGCGATACCTTTAACTTCTCCGTGACTAATTGCATTAATATATCTTTTGATGGTATAGTCCATTAATAATTTTTCACTTTTCTTGGTATCATCGTTATCATTGGCAAAAGCATTTGCAGTTAAGATGATCAATAAGGCAGTTGTAAGAGTTTTTAAAGTTTTCATTGTTTTGTATTTTAGAGAGTGAGTTTTACTGTTTTTTTCCTGTTTGATGAATCAAAGTTATAGTGGATAGTCGACCAGATAAATGATAATTAGGTTGACCGAATGTAGTTCTCGGTAGATAGGGGGAATTGGGCGGTGAAAAGGGATATAGGCCGAAGATATTCGGTGATTGGAGGTGGATAAGCAGATTCTGTGTCATAAGTTAAGCGTTTTAACCAATGACGCAGGAAAAAAACAAATGCTACACGAGGCTTAAAGAAAATAGCCTTAAAGAAAGGAATTTAACATTTTTTTACACTTACTCCTCCTCTTCTAAATCTCCGATGAAGTCATCATCATCAAAAATTTCATTTTCCGTCTGTTCTTCCCATGCTTCCAAATCTGTTTTTTCCTTTTCGGGATTAACGATCTCTTCTCTGGGATTGATGTCTTGTATGTTTTTCATACTAAGCCTAACAATTCCATGCTAAGGAAGGTTTAGCAGACTTCACTTTGAAAGTTTCCTAAGGGGCATTCCTCGAAAACATCTCTTTCCTGCTAAAAAGAAAAACTTTTAACCTGTTTTGCAATTATTCATAACAAATAACCTTTGAAAAAACGTATGGGAAACCTTTCAGTATGGCACGAAGAAGTTGAACTTACTTCATTTCCTGCTCTAAGCAAAGAATTTCATGTTGATGTAGCCATCGTAGGAGGTGGAATAACCGGAATAACTGCGGCATACCTTCTTTCTAAAGCTGGCAAAAAAGTAGCAGTTTTAGAAGCCCGGAAGGTGGGAGAAGGCTCTACAGGCTTTTCGACCGGGAACCTTTACGCCACTATTGGTGGCGAAGGAATGCATAAAATAGCACAGAAATTCGACGATCAAAAACTACGCGAAGTTGTTGAATCGCGCACCGCTGCAGTGGATCTTATAGAGCAGATTATTAAAGAACATAATATTGACTGTGATTTCAAACGGGCACCCTGGTCTCTGTTTACCGTAGAGGGTAAAAGCCAGAAGTTTGTTGAACAGGAGAGGGATGCTGCAATCAGGGCAGGATTACCTGTAGTAAGTTCAGTACCCTATACTGCTGAAGTAAAGGACGGATTTAGCGTGTTGAATCAAGCTCAATTTAATCCGCTTAAATACGTAGTAGGTCTTGCCAACAGGATCCAGTCGGATACTTGCAGGATATTTGAAAACTCAAGAGTAGTAAAGGTAGAAGAAGGGGAGATCTGTAACGTTGAAACGGAACACTCCCGTGTTACCGCAGACCACGTTATAATGGCTACGCATACTCCTAAAGGAATTTATATGGTTCATACCACACTTGGACCTTATCGGGAATATGCTGTTGCTGCAACCTTAAATGGAGATGAGCTTTCTTCCGGGATTTACTGGGATATGCAGGAAACCGAACATTACTCTGTTCGCACCTTTGATTCTGAAGAAGGAAAGATCGTGATGGTATTGGGAGAAATGCATAAAGTTGGTCAAAAAGAGGAAAACCTGGAATGTTTCCATAAACTGGAGGCGTTTTTAAGAAAACGCTTTGATGTTGGAGAGGTAGTTTACCGTTGGTCCGCCCAACAATACAAACCTGCTGATACTATTCCGTACATAGGTATAAGCACTGGTGACCGCAGAACTTTTATTGCTACAGGTTTTGCAGCAGATGGATTAACGTATGGAACGCTTGCTGCAATGATCATTTCAGACGAGATAACAGGATGGCAAAATAAGTGGAGCCATACTTATACGGCTTCAAGGTTAACTCCGATTGCTTCAGCTCCAAATTTTGCAAAAGAGAATATAAACGTGGCCTTCGAGCTGGTTAAAGATTGGTTAGCCAATGATGTTGAAAAATTCTCCGAGGTAAGAACTTACGAAGGGAAGATTATGGACATTGAGGGTTCTAAACATGCCGTTCATCGTGATGGTGAAGGAAAGCTGCATATTGTTTCAGCTGTTTGTCCTCATATGGGCTGTATTGTGCATTGGAATACGGCAGAACAATCATGGGATTGCCCCTGCCATGGAAGCCGCTTCTCTAAAGAGGGGGAAGTGCTGGAAGGTCCGGCAATTAATCCGCTTAAAAAGGTCGAGTAATATAAATATAGCAGGCAAGCATTCGTTTGCCTGCTTTTTATCTTTCTTCTGTTACCCGCTTCATAACGAGGTGGTAACGTGCGTAAAGCAGGACGGCCGAAACCAGCAGTCCCAGAGTCAGACCGAACCAAATCCCATTTGCGCCAAACTTTGTATGCAAGCCCAGAAAAAATGCAACGGGTAATCCAACAATCCAATAAGCAAGGAAAGTAATTAGGGTAGGGATATTAACATCTCCCAATCCCCGTAGGATCCCAAGTCCTACCACCTGCGCTCCATCAAAGATCTGGAAGAATGCCGCCAGCAACAGTAGTTGCGCTGCCACCGAAATCACATTGGTGTCTGAAGTGTAGATCCAGGGAAGATAGGACCTGAAAACAGAAAAGAAGATGGCACTGATAAGCATAAATAGCAATACAATGTGATAGCTTGAATTAGCAGAAAGCCGCATATTTGAAAAATCTTTCTTTCCAAGGTTTGTTCCTGTTTTAATGGTTGCTGCTGCAGAAAATCCACTGGCCATCATATAAGTCATGGCTGCAAGATTTATTGCAATCTGGTGTGCTGCTTGTTCAACTACTCCAATTGTACCCATCAAGATAGCAGCACCACTAAATGCGCTTACTTCAAAAGCATACTGCATAGCAACAGGAGCACCTATTTTTAAAATTTTTCCAGCTCTTTTATTACTAATGCGTTTGATATTAAAGCTTTTCAGGTATTCTTTAAAGTATTTGGATTTCAGGATGAAGAAGCCCATAGCTAAAGCCATTAATGTCCGGTCGATCAAAGTGCTTAAGCCTACTCCACGAACTCCCATAGGTTCAACACCAAACAAGCCTTTCACAAAGATGATCCCAAGGCAGATATTCAAAATATTTCCGACAATAGAAATCACCATCGATTGTTTTGTAAATCCCAGGCCTTCGGCAAATTGCTTAAAGGTGTTAAAGATCATCAGCGGGATAATAGACGCTCCGAGAAGTCCGAGGTAGGGCTTGGCTTCTTTTACAACATCGGGCGACTGATGCAGATAGTCGATGCTCAGAAGTAGTCCAAAATAGATTATTGCAAAGAGTAGTAATGCTGTGACGGCATTGATCAGTAAACTGTTAGACAGTAATTTGCCACATTCCCTAAAATTCTTCCTTCCGTTTTCCTGTGCTATCAAGGGGGTGAGTCCATAAGAAATACCGATTCCGATCACCATCACAACTGTAAAAATGCTATTGACGAGTGAAACAGCAGCCAGAGGAATAGTGCCGGCAAAGTGTCCTACGATCACACTATCTGCTACATGAACCAAAGTATGGCCCAATTGTGAGATAACCACGGGTAGAGCCAGATTGAGGTTGGAACGATAATGATCCTTATATAAAGAGTAAATTTTCTTCAAGGTAATTTTATTTTGGTATCGAACTTGCAAAGATACTGTAGCCTTTGCTAAGCAAGTGTCATTAAACAAAAGCATAAATTTTAACAGGCTGCTCGCAGAGGCTCGTTTAAATTAAAAGGAGGAGTAATGATTACAGCGAACGGCGATACCTTTTTAAGAGAGAATCCTACAGATTTTACCTGCAACATGTGTTACGGCAAAATAATGTATGTCCAGGTAATGGAAAGGCCGGTAAAACTGGTGGCTGATTTTTTTCAGTGCGACCGTTGTGGTTATAGGATAGAAACAAGGGAGATGCAGGAAGAGGAGTTTCCAGCGTTCTATGATTAATTCAAAAAAAGCTATCAGGCAGAAGTGTTGCTTCTGGCTGATAGCACAATCCTCAGTTATTTGAATTGCTCATAGTGTTTTTTGGTGATTTAATTATATTCAACTGTAATAGAGTGGTTTGAATGAAAAGTGATATCGGTGCAAAACATCCGGGGGCATTCTCTGTTGCTTTTCTTACCAATTCAAATCAACATGCCAAAGAAAACTAACCCTTACGATTTAAATTCGAACATCAACCTTTTTTTGAGGGAGCTTCCTGATGCAAAGACATCAATGCAATCAGTGTATTCTAAAGAACTTTCATTCGGCGAGAATAAAGTTGTGTTAGTTGCCCAGCAAATAAAAGGTGCAAACGGGATGACATGGAACATTAACGTTTGCTAGCCAAGGCAAGGAGGTATTCTCTGTAGTGAGCCGCCCATGAACATTACAGAGAATCGTCCTGTCGTAGGTACCTAACTTGCATCTCGTCAAAAAATAAAAGAACCTTTCACTAAAATAATCCTTTCATTTCCTGGTTTAATAGAAGCAATATTTTCATTAATATATTGAATATAAGTGCTATGAAAAACTTTAGGATCAATGCTCTTCCTCTTATATCTTCCGTACTTTTTTTAATTTTTTTTCTTGGTTCTTGTTCCGTTACAGGTCCCTCAGGAATATTCGGAAAGAAAAGTCCTCACGAACAGTATGGACAAAAACTTGCAGACGCCGGACTTAAGCAAACCGTATTGGGAAAGCTTTGGCTGCAGCAGGCCGAGGAAAGTTTGGAGAAGCCATTGCTAGTAACCATTCCCTATAAGGAAGCAGGCTACTTTCCGGCTGAAAAGCCACGGGCGGTCTCTTTGAAGTTCGAGACAAAGAGGGGTGAAAGGATATCAGTGAGCCTTCTTAAAAAGCCATCGACCAATTTTACGGTGTATGTGGATCTGTGGGAGGTAAAGAATAATCAAAATAAAAAGCTTGTTGCTTATGCCGATACCAATGCTGCCCCTTTTTCTTATGATATTGAAGATGAGGGCACTTACCTTTTACGATTACAGCCTGAGCTTCTTGTATCCGGAGAATATACTTTAACAATCGCTTCCGGACCCTCTCTGGCATTTCCTGTAGAAAAAGGAAATATAGGAAGTTTTTGGGGAGACGACCGCGACGGAGGAAACAGGAGACATGAAGGTATCGATATATTCGCAAAGAAAAGGACTCCCGCCCTGGCTGCAGCGGACGGGGTAGTTAGTCGCGTGGAAGAGAACAGGTTGGGAGGGAAGGTTGTCTTTCTGCGTCCTGAGAACAAAAATTTCAATTTGTATTATGCACATCTGGATGAGCAACTGGTAAAAGACGGGCAAAGGGTAAAGTTGGGAGACACTATTGGCCTCGTTGGCAATACCGGAAATGCGATTCATACAGCCCCTCACCTGCATTTCGGTATTTACACTTTTGGCGGTGCAATAGACCCGGTAAATTTCGTTAGGCCTGTTGATAAAAAACCTTCTCCTGTTACTGTGCCTGTGTCGAACATAGGCAAGTCATTGAGAACAAACGCTGCAAAAACTGCTTTTCGTGAAAGTCCCGGAACTTCCAAAGGGCAGTTGTTTGATCAGTTGAGTAAAAACACCTTAGTGCAGGTTTTAGCTGCTTCGGCCGGTTGGTATAAGGTAGGTCTTCCCGACGGGAGGGAAGGGTTTATTTCAGGCACCTCGCTTACTCCCCTTTCTGAACCTTTACGACGTATGAAAATTGAAAAGGAAGTAGCCTTGCTGGATAATCCGAAGGCGGAGGCTCCAAGAAAGATCCTTTTATCTACAGGGGCAACGGTAAACGTTTTAGGCAAGTTCAATGATTTCTACTTCATATCTTCAGAAAACAACCATGGTTGGATCAGTGTAGATTAGAGAATGTCTGTTCCCTTAATTTTAACATTAATCCTGGAGGAAGAACCCTCTGCTTACTTTACGTCCTTACGTGATGAATATTTCCCGGTAGAAAAGAACTTTCTCAAAGCTCATCTAACCTTGTTTCATCACCTTCCCGATATAAAGATCATAGATGAGGACCTATCAAACTACACCTTAGAACAGAATACGTTCATGCTCGAAACAAGTGGGCTGATGTTTCTGGGGATGGGCTTTGCTGTGAAGATGCAAAGTGCCGAGCTTGAAAACCTGCACGCTTCCTTGCAAAAAAAATGGTGGATGTATCTTACAAATCAAGACAGACAGAAATTACGACCTCATATTACCATCCAAAATAAGGTCTCTCCCGAGCAGGCAAGGGTTTGTATGAACGAGTTCCTGGATAGGTTTGAAGACCGTAAAGTTCCTTCAACAGGCTTAGCACTTTGGGAGTATCTGGGAGGGCCCTGGAAATTGAAAAAGGAGTATCCCTGGAAAGACTGGAAATAGAACTACCTGCATAAAAAAAGAGCTTTAGCATTGGCCAAGCTCTTTTTATGTGTTAGAATGATTAATATGAAATGTATATATATAGATCAGGCTACCAGTAGGTCATTATCCTGGGTGCTTGCCTGGTTGTTGCTTAGGAATTGGCCTTTTTCGGCTTTAAATCTCTTTAGATCTTGAATAAGGATCTCTCTTAATTCTTGGTCAAACTCTTTAGTTAATGAATCGGTGATATTAAGGGTAATGTCCATAGTCTTTGTTTTTATGACAGGAGTATTACCAATTCTGTGCCATCCAGAATTTAAGGTATTAAAGCGTAAAATCAGGTAAGAAGTGTATCTTTTTTAAGACAGCCGACTGGTTAATCCCGCTTAGAACTGTATAAAACGCGGGTCTCTACGATATTACCTTTTTTACAAATCAACTGTTCCTATTGGCTTTTCTTGCCTGCAATACCTTTATATTCGCCTTCGATATAACCAATTAAATGAGCATCGTCTGATTGATGTTCTTTCTTATATTGCTAATTATGTTAAATACGTTAACTCTTCGATTTAAGCCTGCCCCAATAAGGTTTTCCCTTTCACTTTTGTCATTATTATTTTTATTAGTTAGCCATGTTAAGGCTGGTGTATTTAAACTTGTTACACCCGAAACTAAAGTCTCTATTGTCTATGCAGTAGAGGATAGGAAGCTTGATTCGATCGCGGCAAACTTGCTGGCCAAAGATATCGAAAGAGTAACGGGGTATTTGCCGGGGGTCTCCACAAATCTCAGTACAGCTCAGGGAAATGTTATAATCATTGGTACCATTCAATCTTCTTTAATACGATCTTTCGACAAAAATCTGGCGAAAAGCTTAATTAATAAGTGGGAGTGCTTCGGCTATAAAGTGATCAGGAAACCTAATTCAAAGATCCTTAACGCTCTGCTGATTGCAGGAAGTGATTTAAGAGGAACGGCATATGGAGTATTTGGTATCTCAGAAAAAATAGGAGTGAGTCCCTGGTACTGGTGGGCTGATGCACATCCTGTTAAGCAGCCTGATCTCTCGCTGGAAATTGAAGATTATATATCTAAGGAACCGAGCGTAAAGTTTAGAGGGATCTTTTTGAACGACGAAGACTGGGGGCTTCAGCCCTGGGCCGCGAAGAATTATGAGTCGCAGGGAGTAAAAGATATTGGCCCTAAAACCTATGCACAGATCTTTGAATTACTTCTGAGATTAAAGGCCAATTTGATCTGGCCGGCGATGCATGAAAGTACGAAAGCTTATTATCACTATCCACAGAATAAAGAGATTGCCGCCGATTATGAAATAGTGGTCAGCTCATCCCATGCTGAGCCCATGCTAAGGAATAATGTTGACGAGTGGAACGCGAAAACCTCCGGAGCTTTTAATTATAAAACTAATAAGGCTAATGTTCTACGCTATTGGGAAGACCGGATCAAAGAGAGCAAGGGTAATAATGTCATCTATACTATGGGAATGCGAGGAGTACATGATAGTGGGATGGAAGGGGTAAAGACAGTTCAGGAAACAGTCCCCTTGCTGGAGCAGATATTTGCTGATCAGCGTGAGTTACTTTCAACACATATCCACCAGGATATAGAAAAAGTACCTCAAACTTTTTCTATTTATAAGGAAGTCCTTGACGTTTATGAGGCGGGACTAAAGGTTCCCGAGGACATCATCCTGAACTGGCCGGATGATAATTATGGATATATTCAGCGACTGGGTACTCCTGCGGAAAGGAAAAGAAAGGGCGGCGCTGGTGTATATTATCACGCTTCTTATTGGGGTAGGCCTCATGATTATCTATGGTTATCTAGCACTAATCCAGCCTTAATGCGTGAGGAAATGACAAAGGCCTACATTATGGATGCCCGAAAGATCTGGGTGCTTAACATCGGCGATATTAAGCCTGCTGAATATAACATGCAGCTGTTTTTGGATATGGCCTATAATGTTGATCCCTTTATGTCTGCTGGTTATGTCGCAAAGCATTCGGAAACTTGGGCCGGAAGTATTTTCGGAACCGCAAATGCAAAGGAAATTGCAGGGATACTATCAGGATATTATAAACTTGCCTTTGAAAGGCGTCCCGAGTTTATGGGCTGGAGCAGAACTGAACCAACTACTCCGGTTAATTACACAGCCTATGTCCACCATAGGTATGGTGACGAAGCAGAAAAAAGGATAGGGCAGTATGAAGCCTTGGAGAAAAGCGTTGCCTTGCTAAAACCGAAAATAAGTGCGTCTCTGCAGGATGCTTATTACGAGCTGGTAGAGTATCCCGTAAAAGGTGCTGCAAATATGAACAAGAAGTTCTTATATCGGGACAAGGCCTGGTTATATGCACTACAGGGTCGGGCCTCTGCTCAAAACTACGTTGATCTTGCACGCAAAAGTTACGATGAAATAGTAAAGGCTACCGATTATTATAATAATTCTTTGGCAAATGGGAAATGGAAATGGATGATGTCAATGAAACCAAGAGAGCTTCCCGTTTATCAGCTGCCAGCTTTTAACGCCGTAAAGGCTCAGGGGTCTTCATTGTTTATCGCACGGGTGGAAGGACTTAAAGACTCTGCACTTGTTGATGTACCAGAAACCCAGGAATTACCTGCTTTTAACCGGTATTTAAAAAAACGATACTTTATAGACGTATATCTCAGCGCTGATTCAAGCCTGTCTTACCAGGTAGAACCCTCTGCAAAATGGATCCGGGTAAGTAGAACCAAGGGCCTTTTATCTTCCAGAAATTCGTTCACAGAAGAGAGGTTATGGGTAGATATTGATTGGACAAAAGCACCAGAACAGCTGCTTACCGGAGAAGTGAATGTTAAAGCGCCTGGTAAGGAATATAGGATTAAGGTCACTGGGGATAATCGCCGGTTGTCTGCGCTTGAAAACTATGAAGGCTTTATTGAATCTGATGGCTACATCGCAATAGATGCTGCTAACTATACTAATGCACAGGAGCGTTCAGGCAGGAAATGGACAATCCTCCCAACGGCTTCAGCTGGCAGGAATTGGGTCGAAGCCCTGCCTCTTGATGCAAAAGTGGATACAGGAGAACAGCCGGTCCTTAAAAGCGCGGCACTTGAATTTGATTTCTATAACTTAAACTCAGGTCCCGCCAAATTTTACTTTCATACCATTCCTACGCATCCTTTGAACAATCAATACCAGATGAGATACGCAGTAAAAGTAGATGAGGGGCCGGTAAAGGTTTTGAATTTTAAAACGGTAGGCAGAAGCGAAGAGTGGAAAGAGAATGTGTTGCGCAACAATGCTGTAAAATCATTGGTCTTACCCAATCTTGCAGCGGGAAAACATAAACTAAGGGTTTATATGATAGACCCCGGAGTTATTTTTGACCGCATATATATAAGCTTAGATGGGCGTAAAAGTCCGTATAGCGCGGTAGAGCAAACTTATATAGGAAAGAAGAATAAATAGGAGGATTTAATTTGCAGACCACAGGAAGGTCTGCAAAGTCTATTTTAGCCCGGGCAGGATGATCAGCGTTTTAAGATCGGCTCTACATCTGTAATCTCAATCCCATATCCGCTCAGACCTGCCCGCTTCTTAGGATTGTCTGAAAGTAAACGCATTTTTGAGACACCCAAACTTCTCAGGATCTGAGCTCCTACTCCGTAGTCGCGTTGATCAATCTGTTGTTTCTTTGCTCCTGGTTTCACCTGAATCCCGTTCTCCGCACCGATGTAATTGTACAGCTTGTTGATCAGGGCTCCTCCGATGCTTTCCTGATTCATATAAACTACAACACCTTTCCCTTCCTGATCAATTATTTCCATGGATTTGTGAAGTAACTGGCTGCAGTTGCAAAGGCAGGAACCAAAAATATCCCCTACTATACAAGAACGATGCACCCTTACAAGCACTGGTTCTTCAGGTTTCCATTCTCCCTTTACTAAGGCAAGATGATGAGTCCCGTTATCTGTTTGTGTATAGGCAACCAGATCAAAATCACCCCAGGCGGTCGGCATTTTTACAGCCACTTCCTTTTTGATCAGGGTTTCATGCTGTAAGCGATATTCGATCAGATCTTTTATGGAGATGATCTTAATATTTAGGTCGGCAGCGATTTTGAGCAGATCAGGGAGACGAGCCATCTCACCGTCTTCTTTCATGATCTCAACAATCACTCCTGCTGGTTCTAATCCGGCCAAAAGTGCCAGATCTGTGGCGGCTTCCGTGTGGCCCGCTCTGCGGAGAACTCCACCATCCTTGGAACGCAAAGGGAAAATATGACCAGGCTTTCCCAATTCAGCAGGACGAGTCTCTGGATCTATAAGTGCTTGAATTGTTTTAGACCTGTCGGAAGCAGAGATCCCGGTTGTACAACCCTTCCCGATCAGATCAACGGAGATGGTAAAGTTGGTTTCATGGGTAGCAGTATTTTTACCCACCATCAGATCCAGCTGTAATTCATCACAACGGTCCTCGGTTAAAGGAACACAGATCAGGCCTTTACCATGGGTAGCCATGAAATTAACAACTTCAGGACTGGCAAAGCGGGCCGCTACCATGAAGTCGCCTTCGTTTTCGCGGTCATCATCATCCACAATAATGATCAGTTTCCCTGCTTTTACATCTTCAATTGCTTCCGGAATGGTATTCAATAGGTTCTCCATACAAGCAAAAATAAAGTATTTGTTTAAATTAACTTCATTACTTCCGGCAAGTCAATCCGGGAAGAGCAAGTGTATTGGTGGTCGTATTAAAAATTATACCCTTAATGCTAATTTTTAAACCCCTCATCTACCTAAGTGAACTAATTTTGGCTTTATTTGCATTCATTTTATAACCAACGTTGACATTGCATAAATTCTTGGCTATATGCATTGTTCCATGAACTCAATAGTATAACAATTATGATACGATACATTATTGCTACCTTCCTTTTATTTATTTCTATTTCTCCAATAAACGCCCAACAAAATTATCCATCTACACTCACCGTAGCTCAGGATGGAAGTGGCGATTATAAAACTATTCAGGCTGCTGTAAACTCGGTGCGCGACCTGGGACAGAAAAGAGTTAAGATCTTTATCAAAAAAGGGATTTACAAGGAGAAGGTAATTATCCCTTCCTGGAAAACTAATATCTCATTAATAGGCGAAAGTGCTGCGTCGACTGTTATTACTGGTAACGACTTTTCAGGAAAGCCTGTTCCTAATGGAAAAGACAATCTTGGACTGGAGAAATTCTCTACCTATACTTCCTATACCTTACTTGTTCAGGGTAATGATGTTGTTCTCGAAAATCTGACCATAGAAAACACAGCGGGAAGAGTAGGGCAAGCGGTGGCGCTTCATGTTGAAGGCGATAGAACGGTTGTAAAGAACTGCCGGATCCTGGGCAATCAGGATACCTTGTATACTTCTAAAGAGGAAAGCCGTCAATACTATGAAAATTGTGAAATAGAAGGAACTACAGATTTTATCTTCGGTGAAGCTACCTGCGTTTTTCAGAGCTGTACTATCCGGAGTTTAACGAATTCTTATATTACTGCTTCAGCGCAAAGAGAGGCTCAGCGATTTGGTTATGTATTTTTCGATTGTAAGCTTATAGCAAACGCCGAAGCTAATAAAGTCTACTTAGGTCGTCCATGGAGATCATATGCTAAAACTGTTTTTATCCGCACGGAGATGGGAGCACATATTATCCCCGAAGGCTGGAATCCCTGGCCAGGCGACAAGATGTTTCCAAATAAGGAAAAGACTGCGTACTATGCAGAGTATCAAAGTAAAGGACCTGGTGCAAACGCAGAGAAACGTGTGGAATGGTCGAAGCAGCTTTCAAAGAAGCAAGCTAAGCAGTACACCCTTGAAAACATTTTCTCTAAAGATCTAAACTGGATTCCAAAGGTTGACTAGCTCGCACCCATCGCCATGTTAAAAATCAGATTAGTTGTTCTGCTAGTTGTATTGGCCTCTCTTTCAGCTCATTCACAAGAGTTTATTCCGCTGTGGCCCAAGGGCAAAATGCCCAATTCGAAGGGGATGAAGATAAAGGATAGTATTGCTAATGAAAGGATCTTCAAAGTTGGTACTCCCGGCTTTTATGCCTTCTTTCCCTCAATTTCTGAGAATAAAGGAGCGGCGGTAGTCATTTGCCCGGGTGGGGGTTACGAACGTCTCGCCTATATTATTAGCGGAACTCAATTGGCAAAGTGGTTCAATACTATTGGAGTATCTGCCTTTGTTTTGAACTACCGCTTACCTAATTCTCCCGATCTTAAGCAAAGGGAGACCGGACCACTTCAGGATGCCCAAAGAGCAATTAAGCTAATTCGGGGCAATGCCGCAAAATGGGGGATAAAACCAGATAAAATAGGTGTTCAGGGTTCTTCCGCCGGAGGTCATTTAGCAGCTTTATCCAGCGTTTCTACGCTGGATGTTTCCCTTATTGGAGATAGCCTCGATAAAATATCTCCTAAGCCTGATTTTAGCATTTTAGTGTCTCCCGTAATAGATCTTGGTACTTACGCTCACAAAGGCAGCCGCAAAAATTTGTTGGGTGAGAACCCTTCTGAAGAATTGCTGAACCGGTACTCGCCGCATTTAAACGTGAGCTCTGCCACGCCTCCGGCTTTTATTGTCCATGCTTTTGATGATAAAACGGTGAGTCCTCACAACAGCTTGTTGTTCTATAAGGCCCTGTTAGAAAAGAATGTCCAATCTACCTTGCATATCCTCCCACAAGGCGGACACGCCATAGCCTTAAGAAATAATCCAGGCTCAACGGAACAATGGACCTCCCTGTGTGAAAGTTGGATGATAGAAATGAATTTTATTCCCAGGAGTCTCAAAGATTAGTTTTAACTATTGTTTTAGATACTATTTCAAATGATCAGGTTTCCTTCCTCCTTCACTAGTAAAAGAATATGTCTAGGGTTTCTAATAGCAGCATCTGCTTTCAATGCGAGAGTTATTGCCCAGGTAAATCCGGAAATCCCTCGCGATACATCGTATAATGTAAGGAAGGTTTACAACCAGATCAAAAAAAACTTCCCCTATGCTACACCAGCAATTGATGAGGTCCCGGCAGCGGTAGTCGCCGAGCGAAATGTAGTATACGCTACCTTAGCTAATACCCCTTTTGGTAAGAGAGATCTGCATGCAGATATCTTCAGACCTGCAAAAAAAGGGAAATATCCTGCAGTCATCATGGTGCACGGAGGAGGATGGCGCTCGGGAGATAAATCCATGCAGGTACCTATGGCTGAAATGCTGGCGGCAAAAGGATTTGTAACCATTCCAGTAGAGTATCAGCTTTCTCTTGAGGCTACTTACCCTGCTGCAGTACATAATATAAAGGCTGCGGTACGGTGGATAAAAGCAAATGCCTCAAGATATAATATCGATACCGCTAAAGTTGCTATTTCCGGCTGTTCTGCTGGTGGGCAACTTGCTTCCCTTGTAGGACTTACTAATGGTGTGGAGAAGTTTGAGGGAACTATGGGGACTAATACTTACTCGAGTGCTGTTCAGGCAATCATAGATTTTGATGGAGCTATAAGTTTTATGGCTCCATCATCCTTGAATTCAACAAGGTCAAAAAATTCTCCGGATGTACAATGGCTTGGTGGACTATTTGCTGAAAAGCCTGAAATCTGGAAAGAAGCCTCTCCAGGATATTGGGCAACGGAGAGATCGGTGCCAATGCTTTTTTTAAACAGCGGCCTTTCTCGTTTCCATGCAGGGCAAGACGAATTGATTGGCCAGCTTAAGGAATGGGGGATCTATCACGAAGTCTATAAGTTTAATGTGAATATGCACCCTTTCTGGTTGTTCCATCCCTGGGCAGATGAATCTGTTAACTATATGGCGGATTTCTTAGATAAAGTATTTAAAAAGCCAGCTAAATAGCGCCTTAGTCTGCATGCTCTTCCTGATGCTTTTTCTGATACTTCCGGTTCTGGAAGTAATAAGCAAGGTAGCAGGAGACTATTGCTGTAGAAAATAATAGTATTGGATTTTCGGAAGCAGGAGCAGTAATAAAAGCATTAATTCCAGCAAGCAGGGTTATAACAGTTAGTATTTCTTCCTTCATAAAACATATTGTGCATTTCAAAAATAGAATCTTCAACATTTTTTAGCCGTCCAGGGAGAGGTATAGTTTTCAACGCGACCCAAGTTTTCCACCATGGCGGGGACAAGTTGCAGTAACTCTGATTTTTATATGAAGTTCAGGGAAATGTAATTTGCTACAGAGTAACGTGAAACTTTAGTCGCCTTACGCTATGTTTGATCTTTAACAGATCTCAACGATGGCGCACAGCAAAACTATTTTATTTATTATCGGGAGTGCAAGCCTGAACTCAGCAAACGAAAAGCTGGTTAACATAATAATTCAACTATTGAATCCTTTGATACAGGTAGAAGTTTTTAAGGACTTAAAGAACCTGCCGCATTTCGAGCCTGAGCAGTCTTCTGATCACCCATCTGAGGCCATAAAAGAATTCCGGAGCCGGGTAGAAAGAGCAGATGGGGTGATCTTTAGCACGCCAGAGTATGTCTTTAGTATCCCTGCCGGCCTAAAGAATGCTTTAGAATGGTGCGTGGCAACAACAATATTCAGTGATAAGCCTGTAGGAGTTATAACAGCTTCAGCCCAGGGACAAAAAGGGCATGAGGAATTGCAGATGATCATGCAAACCCTTGGGGCAGAATTGAAGGACGAGACCTCATTACTGGTCCAGGGTATAAAAGGAAAAATAAATTCGGGAGGTGAGGTGACAGATGCAAAAACGAAAGAGGAGCTGTCGGATTTTGTTAAAGCATTTAGTGAACTTCTCGTATCAAGAACCGATAGATCTTAGGGAATTCCTGCATATGAAGCCTTAATCATTGAAAGTTTTATTTTTTTTGGGGGCAATTAGAGAAAAATGATACCTTAGATCATCTAATCCAACCTGCACAATGAAAAGAAAATTTACCTCATTAGACAAAGTCCTTTTTGTCTTTTCCCTGATCCTATGTCTTTCTTATATTCTTTTGCGTATGCTGGCCGTCTTTAATTATTTTCATGCCCAGCGCTGAATATATTCCTCCAAATACTTTCTGCCCTTTTTCCGAATACTTGCCGTTGCAGGTTTTTTGACTTAAGTTTGGAACTTATTTGCGATTGCTCAAATAAATGAACAAGTTTTTAGCTTACCTCAGAACAGATACCTTTCGAAAAAACCTGATTATTGCTATTGTTTCAATAATAGTTTTTCTACTGGTTATATTTTTCAGTCTACGCTTTTATACCAGACATGGTGAGGGGCAACCTGTGCCCAAGTTGAAGGGTATGCAAGTAGATGAAGCTATTGAATTGCTGGAATCACAGGGATTTAACTACCAGGTTGACTCCGTGTTCCAGGTAGGCAAAGCGCCAGGACTTGTCATCGAGCAGGATCCTGATGTCAATACGAATGTAAAAGCAAACCGTACTATCTATCTTACCGTCATCACAAAGAATGCTCCTGAAGTTGGTTTCCCTAATATTTTCGAAATGACCTTCCTCGAAGCCAGAGCTGTTTTAAGTAATTATGGGATAAAAATCGGAGATACCTCCTATACATCTGATATCGTAAGGGATCGGGTGCTTGAGGCTTCTTTGAAAGGACGCTCGATATCAGCAGGACAACAAGTTGCGAAAGGTTCCGTTATTAGCCTGGTATTGGGAGATGGTAAGGGAGCCAGTGAAGTGGATCTCCCAGATCTTGCCGGAAGCACCTTATCCGAAGCAACATTCGCCTTGAAGGGCTCCTCTCTTGGAGTTGGAATGGTAACTTACGAAGGGGAGATCAGCGATACTACCGGAGCCCGGGTGATAAGACAATATCCTTCTGTTGATAGTTTGAGCAAAGTTAGTATTGGATCAAAGGTTGATTTAATTTTATCCAATGGAACGCCAGTTAAGTGATATAGCTCCTGCAGAGCTTAAAGAAAGACTTCAGCAGGGAGAGGATTTGAAGCTGTTAGACGTAAGGGAGCAGCTGGAATATTTTACCTATAACATCGGTGGAGATAATCTGCCTCTTGGAAATTTACTTAGAGATATTGATGATCTGGAGTATAGCCGGGACGAAGAAATAGTAGTGATCTGCCAGCGCGGTATAAGAAGTGAAACTGCGTGTAAACAATTATCCCTTGCCGGGTTTACTAAGGTGAGGAATTTAACAGGTGGGCTTCTCGCCTACAGAAGAATCGTAGAATAAAAAATTAATTTAAGAATGTCTGATCAAAAATCAGGAAGACTAAGTCAGAAGTGGAAAGTAATCATAGCGCTGGCTGCAGTAGTCTTATTGGCTTTAGGGGTTACTCTGTTTAACTATTACATGAAGTTTTTTGGCCCAAGCGTTACCGATAATGCCGAATATCTGTATATCCGTACGGGTTCAACGTTCGATGATGTATACAAAAGCATCGAAGGCCAAGAGATGGTAAAAAATCCTGAAGTCTTTAAATGGGCGGCAGAAAAGATGGGTTATCCGGCCGTAGTTAAACCTGGAAAGTATAAGCTGAAACAGGGTATGAGCAACCGGAACTTCATCAATATGCTCAAAGCCGGAAACCAGGAACCTGTAGAACTGCGCTTCAAAAGCTACCGTATAAAAGAGGATTTTGCCAAGTATATTTCATCCCAGCTCGAAGCTGATTCTTCTTCTTTAGTTCGTTTATTAGACTCGACAGCGTATATCAGCAAGTATGGATTCAATAAGGATAACGTTTACGCTGTCTTTATTCCCAACTCCTATGAAATGTATTGGAATACATCGGCAGAGAAGTTTTTCAATAAGATGTATGAAGAATACCAGAAGTTCTGGACCCCTGCACGAAAAAGCAAAGCAGAGGCCATTGGTTTAACTCCTGTTCAGGTAAGTTCTCTTGCAGCTGTTGTTGATGCTGAAGCCCTTTACGATGCCGAGATGCCAACTATTGCCGGACTATACATGAACCGTTATAAGAAAGGTATTAAGTTACAGGCAGATCCAACTGTTATTTATGCCAACAAAGATTTCACTATTCGTCGCGTACTGAACAAACACCTGTTAAAGGATTCTCCATACAATACGTATATTTATAAAGGTCTTCCTCCGGGTCCTATTATGATGCCAAGTATCAATGCAATAGACGCGGTGTTAAACTACAAAAAGCACAATTTCATTTACATGTGTGCGAAGGAAGATTTTTCGGGCTATCACAACTTTGCAGTAACGCAGGCAGAGCATCAGGCCAATGCAAGGCGTTTCCAGCAAGCTCTTAACGAACGTAACATCAAAAAGTAATGTTCAGTCACGAAACTAAGGTCAGAGTAAGGTACGGTGAGACCGATCAGATGGGTTACATGTATTACGGTAACTACGCTGAATTTTACGAAGTTGCCCGCGTCGAATCCTTAAGAAGTTTGGGAATGACCTATCGTTCTATGGAAGAAGATGGAGTAATGATGCCGGTACTTGAAATGCACGCGAAATACCTTAAGCCAGCATTATATGATCAGGAAATTACGATCAAGACTCAGATTGAGAAGATGCCGGGCGTAAAGATCCATTTTAAGTACTATTTCTACAATGAAGAACAAGAGCTTATTCATGAGGGCGAAACCACACTTGCTTTCATTGATATGAAACGAAACAGGCCCTGTATGCCTCCGGCTCTCTTTCAGGAGAAGATGAAGCCGTTTTTTGAATAAATTATGAAAGGCGTTCACAAATTTCTTCTTAAAAACCGTCTTTATTCAAGTTTTATTGAATGGACGAAAGCATTTGTGATACCCGGTTTCGGTCCACTGCCTTTATATACTATCTGTTCATTTTTCTTTCAGGAAATAGCGAGAGATTCTCTGGCTAATAAGGCCTCGTCTTTAGCCTATAGTTTCATGCTGGCTATTTTTCCGACGATCATCTTTATCTTCACTCTTATTCCTTATATCCCGGTAGATGGTTTTCAGAACCAGCTGATGAACCAGCTGAAACTCGTTTTCCCCACTTACAGTTATCTGGCAGTAAGGTCAACGCTGGAAGATATTATTAACAAACAGAATGGGGGAGTACTCTCTTTCGGTTTCGTGGCTGCACTGTTCTTTGCCACTAACGGCATCACTAACCTGATGAAGGCGTTTAATAAGTCGTCATTGATCATTGAGTCCAGAGGTTGGTTAAGGCAGCGATTGGTTGCAATTGCCCTTACCTTTGTCCTCTTCTTTGCCTTGGTGATCGGTCTCGGTATCATTACCTTCTCGGAGGTGGCTATTGCAAAGATCCAGAAGGAATTTGCATTTAATAAAGCCTTCTACGTTTTCCTGGTGGCCGCTGTGCGTTGGTTTATCCTGATCGCCATTTATTTTGTCACTATTTCTATTTTATACCGGTATGGTCCCGCCCACACCAAGAAGTGGAAGTTATTCAGTCCCGGTGCCTGGTTAGCCAGTGCTCTAGCCTTATTTACCTTCTGGGGGTTCGGGTTCTATATAAACAATTTCACCAATTTTAATCGCCTCTACGGATCGATCGGTACCATCATCGTTGTGATGATCTGGTTATATTTAAATTCCTTTATTATTCTGCTTGGATTCGAATTTAATGCAAGTATTGATCTTTCCAAGCGGAGTATCAAGATTGTGAAGCCTCTTTTCAACTCGTTCAGACGCGAACCAGTAGAGGAAACCATCACAAAAAACACCATCCGGTAAAAATATCAAGCTGGTTTTCAGAAGCATTAGCTCTAAAATTAAAAAAATAACACATCCCATTTTGGAGATGTGGTTGAGAATTGTACTTTTGCCCCCGGAGAGTTGGCAGAGTGGTCGATTGCGGCAGTCTTGAAAACTGTTGACTGTAACAGGTCCGGGGGTTCGAATCCCTCACTCTCCGCGAAGAAAGGCATCCTTATGGGATGCCTTTCGTGCGTTAGGAGGGATTCGAACCAGAAGGGTAGGCCAGGGGTTCGAACTATCTCTCGAATGGGTATAGCCAGGCATCGTGCGAGTGAGAAATCCCTCACTCTCCGCCAAATCAAATGCTGCCCGAAGGGTGGCATTTTTTGTTTACGGCGAGCCGAGTTCACTCGGGCGAGCTGATAAACAAAAAATGCCAGGGAGCGTAGCGACCAGCATTTGATTTGAAGCCACCCCCTCCAGGGATCAACGGAGTTAATCCCAGAAATTCCAAGATCTACTAAAATGCCAGGGAGCGTAGCGACCAGCATTTGATTTGAAGCCACCCCCTCCAGGGATCAACGGAGTTAATCCCAGAAATTCCAAGATCTACTAAAATGCCAGGGAGCAGAGCGACCAGCATTTGATTTGAAGCCACCCCCCTCAGGGATCAACGAAGTTAATCCCAATGCCTCGGGTCGAACCGACCAACAAAAAACAAAAACCCCCGCCACACCTTGCCATGCAAGCCGACGGGGGGAAGCAACCGCTACGTTACAGATCTTTATCCTCTAACAACTTTGCGTCGCGGGTATTCTTTTGCACAGCGATAGCAGAAAACATACTCAGGCAGAAAGCCATGGCGTAAAACCCTTTCTCACTGAGAGTGATATCCGCATTCCATAATCCGACAGTTAACAAAGCCATCGCGGCAATGGTGGCGAACCAGCTAATGCCATAGTAAAGGTCGGTAACAGCAAGCCCTTCAGCTTTGTCCCGCACTGTTTTTTGTACCGATATCACTGCAAATAAGCCAAATAATAAAATAGTAAAGTAATAGCCTTTTTCGTTCAGCTCCATTCCTGCATTCCATAAGCCGATGCAGTATCCTATAGTTCCTGTTAATAAAGCAAACCAAGAAGCTCCAATAAATGCCCCTGTAGGTTTAAAGGGGTTTTGAGTTCTTTCTGCATGTTTTGCGTTCAATGAGTTTTCTTCAGTTCTGTTGTGTAGCGATTCCATATTTATTTTGTTAATTATTATGAATCAAATGTCGGCTGAAAAAAGGAGCTGTAAAAAGCAGTTTAAGGCAAATGCTGACGATATATTTCCGTGATTTTATACTTTTACCTGCGCTAATTCACCTCAAATGGACCCGATTCAAGAGTTAATAAACTTACTTAGTAGCTATGATAAAAAGCTTTTTAGGCAGTTTTTAGAACGGAAGAACAAAAGAGAAGATGTTAAAAACCTTGACTTGCTCAATTTATTAGAAACTGACGATATAGAAGGTTTAACCAAGCTCTATGAACCAGGGAAAAATAAGGATGCCTATCATGCTTTACGAAAAAGGCTGCAGGACTCTTTATTACTCTTCCTATCGCAAAAGACCTTCGAAAGCAACCAGTCAGAGGCCTATGAGGCACTCCGGCTGCTGGTGGTAGCACGATTCCTGCTGGAAAACGATGTAGCGAAGGTAGCGTTCAAATGCCTGGATAAAGCTGAACGTTTGGGGGAGCATTTGGAGCAGTTCAATCTGTTGAATGAGATTTTGCTTCTGAAGCTCCAGTACGCGCATTTACCAGGGGCAGAAGAATTAGAGGCCCTGACCATCCGCTTCCTGAACAACCAGTCGGAGATGCAGCGTGAAGCTAAGCTCAACATGGCCTATGCTTTTCTACGGCAGGAACTGCAGGAGATACACCTTAAAGGCAAGGTGGTGAATCTGACCGCTTTGATAATAAGAACGATAAGGAAGTATAAGATCTCTGTGCAGGACCTCATGACATATAAGGCCGTTTACCAGATCCTTTTCATTGCCAATGAATATGCGGCTATACAGCAAAATTATAGCCTGATCGAGCGTTTCATAGATCGAACAAATAAATTCCTGCAAAATCAGCAGCAAACCAGAAAAGCCTATTTTTTTTACCATATCTCCATCCTGTATTTTTTAGCGAACTTCCATCTCCGGCAGAAGGATTTTGGCGCAAGCATGTCCTACCTTAAGGAGATGAATGCCCTTATGGTGGAAGACGAGCGCTATTTCACCATCTTTCATTTACGACATCAGTTACTTACTGCCCTTAACCTTTTCTTTACCGGTGATGCGGATAATGCCGTCGCCCTAATAAAAGGATCACTTTCCAATACAAGGCAAAAGTCTAAAGCGGAAGATGTTGAGGACCTGCGGATATGCCTTTCCATGTTCTTAGCGCTCCGTAATGACCGGGGATGTTTGAAACAGCTGACTTTACTAACCCAAAGCGACTCCTGGTATGAAAAGAAAATGGGCATGTTATGGACCATCAGAAAGAATGTAATGGAGATTTTAGTCCATGCCCAATTCTCTAACATAGAACTTGCCATGTCCCGATTAACCAGCTTCCGTCGCCGGTATAAGAAGTATTTGCAAAGGACTTCAGAAGAACGCGTCCTGCTGTTTCTAAAGCTGGTGGAAAAATACCTGTTGAATCCCGATGTGATCTCTGATCCAGCTTATAGAAAGGCTGTTTTAAACCAGCTCCACAACGAGGAGAACCATGACATTTTTACCTTAAGCTTTATTACATGGCTGATGGCAAGGTGGGAGAAGAAAGCACCTTATGAACTGGTGCTGGCACTTTTCGACGAGAACAAGGAACCTAAATAATAAACTCAAGCTTTCCGGATAAAACCGTTCTAACAATCTTCCGATTTTGACGCAGGTCAATGTTTTTGAAAATTATTTGCAGCAACTTTGTCCCGGTAAAATTATTTAGCATTCATAATAAAGATCAATAATGAGAAGTGATGAAGTAAAAAAAGGGTATCAAAGAACACCTCACCGTTCATTATTCAGAGCTACGGGCCTGAAAGACGAAGATTTTGACAAACCCTTCATCGGGGTAGCAAATTCTTTTATAGAGATCATTCCGGGGCACTTTTTCCTGAACAAGGTAGCAGAAATCATTAAAGAAGAAATCAGAGCAAATGGTTGTGTTCCTTTTGAGTTTAATACCATCGGCGTGGATGATGGTATCGCCATGGGACACGATGGAATGCTATTTTCATTGCCCAGCAGAGAGTTAATTGCCAGTTCGGTAGAAAGTGTGATGAACGCCCATAAGCTGGATGCGATGATCGCCATTCCTAATTGTGATAAGATCGTACCTGGTATGATCATGGGGGCGCTGCGGGTAAATGTCCCAACTGTATTTGTGAGTGGAGGACCGATGGCAAAGGGATACAAAAAAGATGGGACGCCTATCGATCTTGCTACAGCCTTCGAAGCGGTAGGAAAGCACGAAGCCGGTAATATGAGCGATGAAGAGCTCAAAGACATCGAGTGCAATGCCTGTCCCAGCGGAGGAAGTTGCTCAGGAATGTTTACAGCAAACTCGATGAACACGCTGATGGAAGCCATGGGAATAGCCCTTCCTGGAAATGGAACTATCCTGGCACAAACACCTGAGCGGGAACAATTGTACAGGGAAGCGGCAAGAAGGATGTGCGAAATTGCTAAGGATGAGGCTGCACGTGAAAAGTTCAAGTTGAAGAACATCCTGAACGAGAACGCCATCAGAAATGCCTTCGCAGTAGATATGGCGATGGGCGGAAGTACCAATACCGTTTTGCACATGCTGGCCATTGCCAATGAGGCCGACGTAAACTTCCAGCTGAAAGACATTAATAAGATCTCCAAAAACGTTTCTCATATCGCTAAGATCTCTCCAAGTCTTACCACCGTTCACATGGAAGATATCAACCGTGCCGGAGGAGTAAATGCCGTGATGAAGGAGATGACCAAAAGGGGCAACGAGGTTTTGATCGACAACCTGACCATCAGCGGACAGACGCTGTTCGAAAAGATAGCGGATGCTCAGATCAAAGATGAGAATATCATTCATACCATAGACAACCCTTATAGCGCTGTTGGAGGTTTAGCCATCCTTTACGGAAACCTGGCGGAGGAAGGTGCGGTAATTAAAACTGCCGGCATTACAGGCTCGAGGGTTTTTACAGGAAAAGCAGTTTGTTTTGACGGACAGCCGGAAGCCATTGCAGGTATCCTGATGGGAAAAGTAAAAGCCGGTGATGTAGTGGTGATCCGTTACGAAGGACCCAAAGGAGGACCGGGTATGCAGGAGATGTTAACACCAACCAGTCTGATCATGGGAATGGGATTAGGAAGCTCAGTAGCACTGATCACAGACGGACGTTTCAGCGGGGCAACCAGGGGTGCTTCAATTGGTCACGTTTCTCCGGAAGCTGCTGAAGGTGGAATGATCGGCCTGGTTAAGGACGGCGATGAAATTCATATTGATGTAGATAATTATATCCTTTCTGTAAACCTGACCGATGAAGAGATCGCTAAACGTAAAGCGGATTTTGTTCCCGTAAAGAAAACGCTTACTTCAAGATGGCTGGGTCAATACAGAGCCTTGGTGACCAATGCAAGTAACGGAGCGGTTTTAAAGACCGATCTGTAAGCAGCTTTCTCCAATAATAATAACATGAAAGATCCCGCCAGGCAGCGGGATTTTTTATTTCAGGGCAATCTAATTTTCCTAACCCGCTGTCCCAAGGCTTATTATTGTTATTATTGCCTCAATTATTCCTAAATAAATGAAACGCGAGGGTTTATTTTTTCTGTTAGTCCTGCTCTTTCAAGTATCATTTGCCCAGCAAAGACAGGAGATTGAGCTGAATCAGGGCTGGAAGTTCTACAAAGGACAAAATGCTTCGGCATCTCAAAAAGAATTTAATGATAAAAAATGGTCTACCGTAACCGTACCACATGATTGGGCTATTTATGGTCCTTTCGACAAAGAAGTAGATAAACAAGTAGTGGCTATTTTACAGAACGGAGAGAAGGTGCCGACCGAGAAAACAGGTCGCACCGGGTCCCTTCCTCATATTGGGGATGCCTGGTATAGGAATTACTTTACCGTCCCCGGTTTTCAAAAAGGCAAGCGTGTGTTTATCCAGTTTGAGGGTGCCATGAGCGAACCGAAGGTTTATGTAAATGGTACTAAGGTGGGCGAATGGAATTACGGCTATAACTACTTCTACTTCGATATTACCGATCAGATCCAGAATGGAAAAAATACACTGGCGGTAAGTTTGTCCAACAAGCCACTATCTTCCAGATGGTACCCGGGCGCAGGACTATTCAGAAAAGTAAAACTGATCGTGAAGAACGAGGAGAGTATCGAGCACTGGGGAACCTTTGTAACCACGCCATTTGTCTCTGATACACAGGCAAAGGTAAATGTGAAAACAAAGGCAGCAGGAAAAGACCTGAGCCTTGAAACGACTATTCTTGATGCCCAGGGTAACACCGTAGCCACTAATAAAACAAGCGCCATCTTTGGGAAAGAATTTGAACAGAACATTGCTGTTCAAAATCCTAAACTCTGGAGCCCTGAAAGTCCCTACCTCTACACGGCAGTATCCCGTCTTTATTCCGGAAATACCCTTAAAGATGAGAGCTCTACGCGCTTCGGCATCCGGCAGATCAATTACGATCCTAAAACAGGCTTTAGTTTAAACGGGAAAGTCAGGAAGTTCAAGGGGGTGTGTTTGCATCATGATCTTGGTCCTCTTGGCTCAGCTATTAATGTTTCTGCTTTGCGCCGGCAGTTGAGGATCCTGAAAGACATGGGCTGCGATGCTGTTCGTAGTTCGCATAATATGCCATCCCTGGAGCAGCTTCAGCTTTGTGACGAGATGGGTTTAATGTTCCTTGCCGAAACTTTCGACGAGTGGGCTAAGCCGAAGGTCAAGAATGGCTACGCCAGGTTCTTTGATCAGGATGCAGAGAAAGATGTGGTTAATCTTATCCGTGCCACCCGCAATCATCCTTGCATTGTGATGTGGAGCTCCGGAAATGAAGTACCTGATCAGTTCGGCGCAGAAGGAGTAAAGAGAGCAAAATGGCTTCAGGAGATCTTTCACAGGGAAGATCCCACACGTCCGGTAACGGTGGGTATGGATCAGGTTAAGGCTACCATGGCTTCAGGTTTCGGAGCATTACTCGACATTCCCGGATTAAATTACCGTACTCATTTATACGAAGATGCCTTCAAAGCATTTCCTCAGGGATTAATTCTGGGTTCAGAAACTGCTTCTACGGTAAGCTCCAGAGGAGTTTATAAATTTCCTGTGGTTAAAGCAGCAGAAAAGCGCTACGATGACCATCAATGTTCCTCCTATGATATGGAGTATTGCAGCTGGTCTAACTTACCAGAGGATGATTTTATCTTACAGGATACTAAGCCCTGGGTGATCGGGCAGTTTGTATGGACGGGATTTGATTATTTAGGAGAACCTACCCCCTATGATAGCTACTGGCCTTCACGCAGTTCTTACTTCGGGATAAATGACCTGGCAGGCTTACCTAAAGACAGGTTCTATCTGTATCGTAGTCAGTGGAATACAACAGAGAATACCCTTCATATCCTTCCTCACTGGAATTGGGAAGGACGGGAAGGACAGGTAACACCCGTTTTCGTTTACACCAATTATGACAGTGCTGAGCTGTTCTTGAACGGGAAAAGCATGGGTGTGCAGAAAAAGAACGATTCCTCTCCTCAGGCAAAATATCGCCTGATGTGGATGGACCTGAAGTATGAGCCAGGAACCCTAAAAGTAGTTGCCTACGATAAAGCAGGAAAAGCAGCAGCCGAAAAAACAATAAAAACCGCCGGAAAACCTGCCCGGATCGTATTAGAACCCGACCGCAAAGTGATCGATGCAGATGGTAATGATATATCCTTTGTAACCGTGTCTGTAGTAGATAAAGATGGAAACGCATGTGCAACAGCAAACAACCAGTTGAATTTTAAGGTTAGCGGCAACGGAACCTACAGGGCGGCCTGCAACGGTGATGCCAGCTCCCTCGAGCAATTCCACCTGCCAACCATGAAATTATTCAGTGGTAAGCTGGTGGTATTGGTACAGTCGACCAGCAAGGCTGGCGACATTCAACTTAGGGTAGAAGGAAAGGGATTGCAAGCCGGCATAATTGATCTTAAATCAAAATAACAAGACCTAACAAGGCGGTTTATCACCGCCTTGTTCATTTCCTCTTCCGGCAAAAACAATCCTTTTCCTCTTTCAGACGTTAATGTCAATCAAAACCTTAATTTTGAAGACTGATGAAATTCCTTTTTCCAGGATTCCTTTTTGCGTTATCTGCCGTATTGATCCCGGTGATCATACACTTCTTCAATTTCAGGAGGTACAAAAAGGTTTATTTCAGTAATGTAAGGTTCCTAAAAGACATTCAGCAGCAAACTACCTCTTTCAGAAAGCTTAAAAACTACCTGCTTCTCGCTCTGAGGATATTAGCCATTGTTTTTCTCGTACTTGCCTTCGCTAAGCCTTATATTCCTTCAGGCACAGATCAATTGTCCAATCAGCAGGATGTTGTCAGCATTTTTGTGGATAATTCTTACAGTATGGAAGCGGTAAGCACAGAGGGAAGGCTTTTGGATGAAGCGAAAAGACGGGCAAGGGAAATCATTTCCGCTTATGATCCAAATACCAGGTTTCAACTTTTAACCAACGATTTTCAGGGAAAGCATCAGCGCTTATTGTACCGGGAAGAATTTCTGGAAGCACTGGAAGAAGTTGAGGTAGGGCCTTTAAACCGGAATTTAGGGCAGGTGATCAGCCGCCAGGAAGAAATGCTTGGTTCCGAGCCTCATGCAACAAAGACGGCCTATATTATTTCAGACTTCCAGAAAAACCTTCATAGCGGCCAGAAGCTAAAAACAACATCCGGAACGGCTATTCGCCTGGTTCAGCTTAAAGCCAATCCTCAGCCAAATATTTCAGTTGATTCTGTTTGGTTTAGTTCTCCTGCGCATAAGGTGGGGGAGACAGAGCAACTCATTATCAGTCTTCGTAATAATTCAGACCAGCCTGTAACAAGTGCTTCCTATAAAGTGATGATCGATGATGAGCAAAAAGCCCTGGGAAGTATGTCGATTGCGGTAAGGGGAACAACAAAAGATACCGTGTCCTTTAGCGGTTTATCAGCCGGCTGGAAAAAAGGAGAGATAAGCCTGAAAGACTATCCAATAGTTTTTGACGATAAATCCTATTTCAGCTTCTATGTAGAGCAACAGATGAGCATCCTGGAAATAGATGATCAGGGGCCCAATAAGTATTTAAAAGCGCTTTATCAGTCAGACCCCTTTTTTAATCTGAGCAATAGCTCATCGGGAAATATCAATTATTCATCTCTCGGAAACTATCCGCTCATCATTTTAAACAATCTCAGTACTATTCCTTCAGGTCTGGCACAACAGCTAAGCGCCTATGTAAAAGAGGGAGGAACATTGATGGTATTCCCTTCGGTAACAGCAGATGTTTCCGGATTACAGACGCTGACAGCAAGTTTAGGGACAGACCGGCCAATAGAAATACTGAGTCAGGAGCAGCGGGTAACCGCTATCAATTTACAGCATAAAGTATTTAAGGGAGTCTTCGAAAAACTTCCCCGGAATATAAATCTTCCTGTAGCTAAGAAATACGTTCGGTACGGGCAGGGAGGCCGTACTTCCCGTCAGGAGATATTAAGTTTTCCTGGCCGTGGTAATTTTCTCAGCGAGTACAGAACAGGTAAGGGGAGTGTATACCTGTCGGCAGTAGCCCTCGAAGAAGAAAGTGCAAATCTGGTTCGCCATTCTGTTTTTGTTCCCTTGATGTTCCAATCGGCCTTCCTCAGTCTCCGCGAGCATCGTTTGTCGTACACTATCGGGAAAGATCAGTTCCTCGAATCGACACCTGTTTCACTTAGCGCAAATCAAACCTTAGTGCTGAAGAAAGAGAACTTTGAGGCTATTCCAGATCTTCGTCAGACAGAAAGCCTTACCCGTATTTTTATTGCCGACCAGGTAAAAGAGGCCGGGATCTATGATCTGCTAAAAGGAAACCAGCTTATAGCCCGGTATGCCTTCAACGATAATCGCTCCGAATCAGATATGAGCTACCTCTCAGAAAAAGATCTGGAAGGCCTGTTTACGAATACGAAAGTCAAAATATTCACACCAGGAAAAGAGTCTGTAAGCGATGCAATAAAAGCAGTAAATAAAGGTGTGCAGTTGTGGAAACTTTGCCTAATTTTGGCACTGATTTTTCTGGCGCTTGAAATCCTTCTGCTAAGATTTTACAAACCAGCAAAAACAGCGATACAAGTTTAATGAACTTATTCATTTTCAGAGATACTATCATCAGAAGTTGTATGTCACCTGACAGGTTTCAGAAGCCGAAACCATTAAATGTCGTTAAACTATTATTGTTCCCGAATCTAATATCTCAAATCTCAGATACTATTTAATGAAACCAGTACTCTTTCGCTCAGCAACTATTGTACACCCAGGATCAGAATTCAATGGTAAAAAAGCCGATGTTTTAATACGGGATGGAAAGATCTCCGGGATAGCGGAAACTATTGAAGCGGATGAAGATGTTGTGTTGATCGATGCTGCAGGTAAATACCTTGCCCCTGGTTTCTTTGATCTGAACGTTAACTTCGGTGAACCCGGATTTGAAACGAAAGAGGGATTGATCAACGGGATCCTGGTAGCTGCAGCAGGCGGATTTACCGGGGTAGCAGTACAGCCTTCTACCGAACCGCCGGTACACACTAAAAATGAAGTTTCTTATATCATCAATACCACCCGTAACGCTCTTGTAAAGGTCTACCCGGTAGGCTGTATCAGTCAGGGCAGGGCAGGTGTTGACCTGGCGGAACTTTTTGATATGCGCTCGGCAGGAGCTGTAGCTTTTTCAGATGGAACGAAACCAGTAGCCGATTCCGGACTGATGAGCCGCGCATTAATGTACGCCAAGGGATTTGATGGATTGATCTTTTCTTTTCCTGAAGACAGATCTATTGCCGGAAAAGGTAAGATGAATGAAGGAGTGGTAAGCACCTATCTGGGAATGAAAGGGATTCCTGCCCTTGCTGAAGAAGTTCATATTTCACGCGACCTTTACCTGGCGGAATACAATGATTCGCCGGTGCACTTCAGTACTATTTCTACAGCAAACAGTGTTGAGCTGATCCGCAAGGCCAAGAGCAGGGGACTTAAAGTAAGTTGTGATGTAGCCGCACATCATCTTGTGCTTACCGACGAAGAGCTGAAGGGCTTCGACAGCAATTACAAAGTAAAGCCACCATTACGCTTACAAAGTGATGTGGACGCCTTAATTGCCGGTTTAAAAGACGGTACCATTGATGCCATCGTTTCACAGCATACCCCTCACGAAATCGAATTTAAAGATGTAGAGTTTGAAATCGCATCTTACGGAATTATCGGACTTCAGACCGTTTTGCCTCTCGCCATAAAAGCTGGATTAAGCACTGAAGAGATCGTAGATAAACTTGCTGTCAGACCACGCCAGGTACTTAACCTTCCTGTACCTTCATTTGCAGAAGGAGAGGAAGCAAATTTCGTATTATTTGATACAGAGCAGGAATGGGAATACAATACAGAAACCAACCGCTCAAAGGCTGTGAATTCACCCTTTATTGGCAGCACACTTAAAGGCAAAGTAATTGTTACAGGGAATAACAATCAGTTATTCAGCAATACCTATTAAAAATGGACAAACAAGTAGAAAATGCAATTGCCGCTTCATTAAAGCAATTTAACGGAGACGCATCAACCGAGTTTAAAAATATTATCACCGGAGTATTTGAGGGTGATAACGACTTCATGTCAAAAGTTGAAGCTTTAGATAATGCTTTTGATGATGCCCCTCAATTCGATCCCCTTCGCGAAGTGTTCTTCGACCTTCTGATGGTTAACTTCTTTGCTGAAGATGTTGACAAGCTTGAAGAAGATTACCTGGAATCGAAAGAATGGGAAGAGATTGAAGAAGAGACGATCGACAGAGGCTCAGAGCTTTTAAATGTATTGCTGTACATCCGCGAGTGTAAAGACGAAGACATCAAACCAGAACTGGAAGACTTTCTGAAAGAATTCTTATTGGTGGATGAAGATGAGTTCCAGGATGAATACCGTATCTATGAAGACATTATCGCCCACCAGATCCTGATGGAGAGCAATTATTCAGAGATCGGCCGCGTAGCTAAAAATCTGGATGATTCTTCGGAGATCAAAGATTTTTTCTATCCTATCATGGGCTTCTTCTATCAAAACAATCCTTCGGAAGAAGATATGTCAGAATACCTTAAGCACAGCGAGGACCCTGAATTCGATGGAGCAGTGTACAAACTGGTAGTTGGTTTTAATCAATAAAGAAATGATCGATAAAAGATCAATGCAAAAACAGGCGGCTGTTTACGGTCTGCTTTACGGGGTGGTTATTCTTATCATCGGCATTATTGCGCTTTACTGGATAGCTTCCACCAGGGCAATGCCCGTAATCATAGCTTCACCTGTTTTGCTTTCTTTTGCCATTCCTGTCGGACTGGCTATATTTTTTACCCTCAAACTTCGTAACTATGCAGGCGGATACTGGTCTATGCGTGAGGCAGCCAGCGGGATATTTATCATGTTCCTAACCGCCTACTTTATTTATTCCCTGGGTAATTACGTCTACGCTCACAAAGTAGATAAGGGGATCACCGAAAGGGTACAGCTAAATATCGTCAAGGTAACTACTGATTTTGCCAGTAAGCAGAATGTGCCTACGGAAGAGCTGGATGAAAAGATCGATCAGATAAAAGAAAGTATAGAGGCAGGTAAGAATCCTACCGTAGGACATATTATACAGGGAATTTTCTTCTCTATCATTATCATCTTTGTAGCTGCATTGATCTTTGCTGCTATCTTTAAAAAGGAACCTCCTGTTTTTGCAAAGAGTGTTTCCGAATAATAATAATATTAAGGTTTTTCAGAACGAATGGATATATCGGTAGTCGTACCTCTTTATAATGAATATGAATCGCTTCCCGAACTGGTTGACTGGAACAAGAGGGTTTTGGAAGCAAATGGTTTTTCGTACGAGATCATCCTGGTAGATGATGGAAGTAACGATAGTTCATGGGAGGTAATAGAACAGCTACAGCAAGAGAACGACCGTATCCGCGGGATTAAGTTCCGCCGTAACTATGGCAAATCTGCTGCCCTTAACGTAGGATTTGAAGCTGCTCAGGGCGATGTGGTGATCACCATGGATGCCGACCTGCAGGACAGTCCCGATGAAATACCTGAACTGTACCGCCGTATAAAGGAAGAAAAGTACGATCTGATCTCCGGTTGGAAAAAGAAACGTCACGATCCTTTAAGTAAAACAATTCCCACCAAGCTTTTCAATTCGGCAACCCGTAAAATGTCGGGTATCGATAACCTGCATGATTTTAACTGCGGACTGAAGGCTTACCGTAAGGATGTCATAAAAAGCATCGAGGTGTATGGCGAAATGCACCGTTATATTCCTGTATTGGCTAAATGGGCCGGGTTTAGGAAAATAGGGGAGCAGGTGGTTGAACACCGCCCTCGTAAATACGGAACAACAAAATTTGGTTTAAGCCGCTTTGTAAATGGTTTCCTCGATCTGCTTTCGATCTTTTTCGTAGGCAAGTTCGGAAAGCGACCCATGCACTTTTTCGGAACCATGGGCGTCTTAAGCTTTTTTGCGGGCCTGATCATTACTATCTGGCTGATCGCTGATAAACTTATTCAGATCGCTCAGCACCAAAAATATCGCAACGTAACCGACCAGCCGCTGTTCTATATAGCCCTGGTAGCCATAGTGGTAGGTTTTCAATTATTTCTGACCGGCTTCGTAGCCGAACTGGTATCCAGAAATTCGGCAGAAAGGAATAATTACCAGATCGAGAAGATAACTCCTCAACCATTACATGTCTGATCTCTTTTTTTCGATAATCATTCCCTTATATAACCGGCCTCAGGAAATTAAGGAGTTGCTGGAAACGCTAACGAAGCAAACGTATAAGAACTTCGAGGTTCTGGTAGTTGAAGATGGCTCAAAGCTACCTGCCAGAGAAATCGTAGAAAGCTATTCATCTTCTCTTAGTATCTCTTATTATGTTAAGCAGAATGAAGGGCAGGGCTTTACCCGCAACTTTGCTTTTGCAAGGGCCAAAGGCGATTACTTCATTGTGTTTGATTCAGATTGTCTGATCCCCGAAGATTATTTACAGAATGTAAAAGCACATCTGGATAAGGACTGGTTGGATGCCTTCGGTGGTCCCGATGGGGCACACAGCTCTTTTACTCCTGTACAGAAAGCGATCAGTTATTCTATGACCTCACCCTTTACAACAGGCGGGATACGTGGAAGTAAAAAGAATATGGGCGGACAGTTCCATCCCCGGAGCTTCAACATGGGAATAGCGAGAAAAGTATGGGAAGCAACCGGAGGGTTTTTAATCACAAGACTGGGTGAAGATATTGAATTCAGTATCCGGATCCACTCGATGGGCTTCAAAATAGGCCTTATCCCTGATGCCATTGTTTTCCATAAACGACGCACAAATTTTAGTCAGTTCTATAAACAACTGCATTTTTTCGGCAGGGCCAGGATCAATATCTATAAGTTTTTTCCCGCGCAACTAAAGCTGGTTCACTTTTTTCCGGCAATGTTTACTTTGTTTCTATTTTTTACACTTATTCTTAATATTTTTAGGCTCCCTTTAGCGAACGTGTGTAACCCCATATTAGCCGTATTTACATTGTTAATATATTTTCACTCCTTAACGGTAAACAAATCTCTAAAAGTTGCTTTTCTAAGTGTAATTGCAGCGTTTGTTCAATTGACTGCGTACGGGTTAGGGTTTATGCAAGACTTTGGGAAAAGAATTATTCTTAGACAATCATGATCGAATTTTTAAAGGAAAGTACTTTTGCAGTTAATGATGTTCTACAGGTAGCCTGGAAAGTTCTTAAAAAGGAATATTTCAAAATTGTGGGTTTAGGCCTCATTATGTTCCTCCTTTTTCACCTTTCCGGAGTGCTTGCCTATTTCTTTGATTCCTATAATTTCGGGATCAAGGTGCTGCTATTCCTTTTTTTCGTTCTGGCCTACTTTGGCTTTCAACTTACCCTGTTCCGTTTTATCTTGCGGGTGCTCGATGAAGACAGGGAGGATGTATTTATTAAAGATTCCTTTCCAACAACAAAGCAAATTATCAGATTCCTGGTAGCAACCTCGTATTTTGCTATCTGTATCTTTCTCGTTTTTATCGCCATAACGATCATCTTTCTTCCCCTATATATCCTTGTTCCTGAACAGTTCAGAAATATGGTCTTGCAGGTGGGTTATTCACTAGGTGTGCTTGGAATCCTGTTCACCTGGATCAGAGTTTCATTCTTTCCCTTTTTCATTATAGATCAGGATGCTTCTTCCTTCAAATCTCTTCGCTTTAGCCTTGCTATAACCAGAGGAAACTTTACTAAGATTCTGCTACTGCTCGCATGCCTTGCCATTTTTCAAATACTATCATTTTTATTCGCTAAATATGAAGGAGATTTTATTATTTCAGGGGCAATTAACCTTATAAATTCTCTGTTGGTTATTCCATTGTCGAGTGTGGCCCTTGCGGTAGCTTATCGCAGGATGATGACGGAGTACGAGGGAGACCAGGACCCGGAGATTTTAGAAAATATAATCTAAGAAAGACGTATGGGATTAAAATCGGCTTTAAGTAAGCCATTTGCCTATTTTGCAGTACGGGCAGTAGAGAAATGGAAATACAATGCGGTTGAGGTACAGCAAGAGGTTCTTCAGAAATTATTAGAAAGCGCAAAAAATACTGCCTTCGGCAGGGATCATAAATTTTCAGAGATACGTACTTACGATGACTTTAAACGTAAAGTTCCGGTAAGGGATTACGAAGACCTGAAGCCTTACGTAGAACGTGTAGTGAAGGGAGAGGAGAACGTGCTATGGCCGGGCCTTCCTGCTTATTTCGCAAAAACTTCGGGAACCACTTCTGGGGTTAAATACATTCCGATCTCTAAAGAGTCGATGCCCGAGCATATTAAGGCTGCCCGGAACGCGCTCCTAACCTATATTCACGAAACTGGGAAAGCTGATTTTGTAAACGGCAAGATGATCTTCCTGCAGGGAAGTCCTGTTCTTGATACCAGTTACAAAGTTCCCACAGGCCGTCTTTCCGGCATCACCGCACATCACGTTCCTCAATACCTTCAAAAGAACAGGCTTCCATCTTACGAGACCAATTGTATTGAAGACTGGGAGGAGAAAGTGGACGCGATCGTAAAGGAGACCATTAACGAAGACATGCGTCTGATCTCTGGGATCCCACCCTGGGTACAGATGTATTTCGACCGTTTGTCGCAACGCTCAGACGGAAAAAAGATCAAAGATATTTTCAAGAACTTCAGCCTGTTCGTTTATGGCGGAGTGAACTTTGAACCCTACCGGGCTAAAATGGAAGAGTCGATCGGTAAGAAGATCGATTCTATAGAAACTTATCCCGCTTCTGAAGGTTTTATAGCCTATCAGGATTCGCAGACAGAAAAAGGCTTGCTGCTGCTGGTCAACTCCGGTATTTTCTATGAATTTATTCCCTCAGAAGAATATTTTAATGAGAACCCTACACGGATCAGTTTGAAGGACGTAGAACTAGGTAAGAACTATGCCATTATCCTGAACACTAATGCAGGGCTGTGGGGCTATAGCATAGGGGATACTGTAAAGTTTGTTTCTAAGAACCCTTATAAGATCATCGTATCGGGAAGGATCAAGCATTACATCTCTGCCTTTGGAGAGCACGTTATTGGAGAGGAAGTAGAACATGCCTTGCTATCGGTTGCGAAAAGCGAAGGCGTAGAGATCACCGAATTTACCGTTGCTCCTCAGGTAACAGATCCGGAAGGAGGATTACCTTACCACGAGTGGTTTGTAGAATTTGCAAAAGCTCCTGCAGATATGAATGCATTCAGGCTGAAAGTAGATGAAGCCCTTCAGAAGAAGAATGTCTATTATTTCGATCTGATCGAAGGAAAGATATTGCAGCCCCTGGTCATTCGCTCCTTAAAACCCGATTCCTTTATCAACTATATGAAGGCCGAGGGGAAATTAGGCGGACAGAATAAAGTTCCCCGTTTGTCGAACGACAGGAATATTGCGGAAAGCTTGAAAGCCTACGTGGTATCGTAATACCGGGATTATATTTTAAAGGATATTATTATTGAAAAACATAGCAATACTTGGTTCCAGTGGTAGTATAGGAACACAGGCTTTAGAGGTAGTCAGAGAGAACCCTCAGTTATTTAAAGTTTCTGTATTAACAGTCAATAAAAGCGCAGAACTGTTGATCCAGCAAGCTCTGGAATTTCTTCCGGAATATGCTGTGATCGTAGAGGAAGCTCAATTTACTACTGTAAAAGAAGCACTGGCCCATACCTCTATAAAGGTTTTAGCTGGGGAAGAAGCACTTTGCGAAGTGGTCCAATCACCCCAGATAGACATCGTACTGACGGCATTAGTAGGGTTCTGCGGATTAAGGCCAACCATAGCTGCGATCAAAGCCGGTAAAGATATCGCGCTGGCCAATAAGGAAACCCTTGTTGTTGCCGGAGATATTGTTACCGCCCTGGCTAAGGAATACAAGGTGAACATCCTTCCCGTAGATTCGGAGCACTCAGCCATCTTTCAGTGCCTGGTGGGAGAAAGTTCCAATCCAATAGAAAAGATCTACCTTACCGCCTCTGGTGGCCCTTTCAGGGGAAAAGACAGTACGTTCCTGGCTACAGTGACTAAAGCTCAGGCCTTAAAGCATCCCAATTGGGTGATGGGTGCCAAGATCACCATCGATTCGGCAAGCCTGATGAACAAGGGCCTGGAAGTGATCGAAGCCAAGTGGTTGTTTGACCTGGAGGCAGATCAGATCGACGTTATCGTTCATCCCCAATCCATCATTCATTCTATCGTTCAGTTTAACGATGGTTCTATGAAAGCACAGATGGGTTTGCCCGATATGAAACTCCCTATTCAGTACGCTCTGGCTTACCCTTCAAGAATAAATAGCAGTTTCGAGCGTTTTGACTTTCTGAAGTATCCACAGCTTACGTTCGAGCAACCGGACAAGAAGACTTTCCGGAACCTGGCCATCGCATTCGAAGCTCTGAGAAAAGGCGGAAATACTGCTTGTGTGATCAATGCAGCCAATGAAGTTGCCGTGGCAGAATTCCTGAATGATCAGGTGGGCTTCTTAGAGATGAGCGAGGTGATTGAATCGTGTATGAATAAAATCGCTTATATTAGTCAGCCTACTTTAGAAGATTATCTGGCGACCGATAAGGAAACCAGGGTGTACGCTAAAGAATTGGTACAAAAATCAAAGGTTAAGTATTAAATAAACACGTTACCTCCGGCTAAGGCAGGGATGTAACAAAACACTCGGATAAAAATCCAAAAACGAAAAGATATTAAATGGACGGTCTAGTTATGGCAGGCCAGCTTCTGCTGGGTTTATCAATATTAATTATTTTACACGAGGCAGGGCACTTTTTTGCGGCCCGCGCATTCGGTATTAAAGTAGAGAAATTTTATTTGTTCTTCGACGCCTGGGGCTATAAGTTATTCAGCTTCAAGCATAAAGATGTAGAGTATGGTATCGGATGGCTTCCATTAGGCGGCTATGTAAAGATTGCCGGAATGATCGACGAATCGATGGATACCGATCAGTTATCCGGCCCTCCTCAGCCCTGGGAGTTCCGCTCCAAACCAGCGTGGCAGCGTTTGATCGTTATGCTTGGTGGTATTGCGGTAAACATCGTGCTGGGTATCTTCATCTTCTGGATGCTTACCTTCAAAGCCGGAGAAACCTATATCCCGAACGATCAATTGGTGAACGGATTGGTACCCGGTAAAATAGGGAAAGAGATTGGTCTTCAGGCAGGGGATAGGGTCGTGGCCGTAAATGGCAATCCGATCAAGCGCTTCGACGAAGTAACCAGTTCAAAAGTATTAATGGGTAACAGTCAGCTTACCATTGAGCGTAACAACACTACTAAAACCATCGCTGTTCCCGGTAACGTATTAGAAAAAGTAGCAGATTACGGCATAGGCGAATTTGTAACACCACGTATGCATGCCTGGGTTGGTGATGTAGTAGCAGGTGGAAATGCCCAGAAAGCAGGTTTAAAAGTTGGGGATAAGATCATTGAGGCCAACAACAAGCCGCTGCAATACCTCGACGAGTTAAAGACAGAGCTTGCTGCGGCTAAAAATCAAACCATAGCCCTTAAAGCCCTTCGCGGTACAGATACCGTGAGCCTTAACCCGGCCGTAGATTCAGACGGACAGATCGGTTTTGCGGCAGACGTGAAAGATCTTCCTCAGCAAACCCAGATGTACGGACTGTTCGAATCGCTTCCAATTGGGGCTTCCAAAGCCTGGGGAGCCTTTATGGACAACGCCCGTGGTATCGGTAAGGTAGTAACCGGACAAGTGAAGGCTCAGAAAGCATTTACAGGCCCTGTAGGGATTGCGAATATGTTCGGTGGCCAATTTGATGTGCTGAAGTTCTGGAGCCTTGTAGGTCTTCTTTCGATGGCTTTAGCGTTAATGAACCTTTTACCTATCCCGGCACTGGATGGTGGCCATGCTACCTTCCTGATCATCGAGATGATCAAAGGCAAACCATTAAGCGATAAATTCATGGAGAAAGCACAGGTTGTAGGTTTCTTCATCCTAATTGCCCTGATGGTATTCGTTTTAGGTAATGACATTCTGAAGCACGTAATTAAATAATGAACTACTTTGAGTTTTATGAGTTGCCTGAAGCATTTCATGTAGATGAAGCCCAGGTAAAACGGAAATTCTATTCCTTAAGTAAGGAGTTTCATCCCGACTTTTACGTGAACGATACGCCCGAGAAGCAACAGGAGATCCTGGAGCTCTCTACGCAGAACAATAAAGCATTCCAGGTACTCTCTAAGCCAGAGAAGCGCCTGGAATACATCCTTCAGTTGCACAAGCAGATTGCAGAAGGAGATAAGTACCAATTGCCCCAGGAGTTCCTGATGGAAATGATGGAAGTGAACGAAGAGCTGATGGAGCTGGAGTTCGATCCCAATGCCGAAGCCCTGGAAAAGCTGCAAAGACAAGTATTATCCATAGAAGAAGAGCTGCTTTTAGAGCTGGATTCCTGTACAACCAGGTACGATAAAGAAGAAAAACAGAGCGAAAAAGAATTATTCCTTCTGAAAATCAAAGATCTATACTACAGACAAAAATATTTGTTGCGAATAAAGGAGAGTTTAAATACCTTTGCTCACCGCTAAGCAAATAGCAATGCCCAGATGGCGGAATTGGTAGACGCGCTGGTCTCAAACACCTGTGGGAAACCGTGCCGGTTCGACTCCGGCTCTGGGTACGAAAGCCTGATACGAAAGTGTCAGGCTTTTTTGTTTTTGGGGTTTTTGCTTTGTGCCACGTATTATTGTTTTGGCATCTCTGAAATTGGGCCAACCAGGGATCAAGATGTACTGGTCTGAGCGTCGCGCTCAGACCCACCGCGCTGAAACGAATGGATCAAAATAAAACTACTTAAGTTAGAACTAAAACTCTTAGCGGTATTAAAAGCCGTTCGGATGCTTTGAATATTTATAAATTATAATAAATTGTTGCACTAAAAGGAAATATAGACGCAGGTGGTGTGCCTATATTTTAGTTGTATGCTATTGCAATGAGACGAGGCCTAATCATAATAGTTTTAATTCTGACTGCTTGTACATCAAAGCCGATTAGGCGACCAGAATTACTGACTTTTTTTGAGTTAAAGAATAAGGGCAAGATAGCAATGTCCATAACGGCTGACAAGGAACTATACCGACTCGGAGAAATACCGAAAATAAGTGCAATCATTCAAAATGCGAGTGAAAGTGAAGTTGAGCTTTTACCTAGACTGGCTGGTTCGGATTTAGGCTCTCGATATCCAGTTGCTAAATACTCAATATATCGAAATGATAGCTTGGTATTGGATTCGAGCTTACGATGTGGGAATGAGGATGGCTTGCCCAGTTCATTTTTTCTGTGTTTAAGACCAGGGGAAACCTTTGATCCTAATTTACAGGCCAAGGAAACCTATCGAGATCGGCTAATTAATGGAGAGGCTTTCAAACATAGAGGTAAATATAGAGTGCGCTTCTTTTACTCAACGAATCAAGACACCTTAGATCGTTGGATTGGGTGGAATTCGAGTTTAGACCTCTTGACTCTAAGCGAGGCTGAATACGAGAATAAAGTTAATGGGTATCGTTCTCATTTTCTAAATATGCCTAAGGTAGATCTGAAAAGCAACGTGCTGCACTTTGAAATACAATAGAAACAGCACACAACATCGGCTCTGTTGCGGTTGCGGCTGACGGGGTTTATGTTATTTCGCAGCTATCTATTACATTAGTGCTGGCTTTATAATGACCTGCAATTAATGCCGCGACAGCAACAAGCCTTAACCGTTAGTTATGGGCAATAGCAAGAGTCAAAATGCTTAAAAAAACGACACTTTTTTACTCGACAGTAATCTCTATAATTTCCGGGTTGCTTTTTGGCTGTAAAGAAAAAAATAAACTTGTTTTTGAGATATCTAGTCTAGTCTCGATTGACCGCGTGGATACATTAGAGGTGCTCGATAGTGGAGGCATTTACATACTTGGTCTAGTGAGAAACGGCCCTCTTGGAGATTTTTCCTACGATTTGGGGCTGGCGAAACATTTAAATAGCGGAAAGCAAATGGTCTATGAGGCGAAGATTAACCCAAACATTTTTAGGATTTTTAAAGAGTATCTAGCATTTGTCGACAAGGAGCATGCCTCTGCAAATATTGGATGGTACTACGTCAAAAATGGCCAGATTCAAGATTCTCTATTAAGATTTAATGAAATTAAGGACTCTATAAGATCAATGGTCTCCAAAGATGCTAACATTGTGGAAAACAGAGGAAATATTGATGCCTACTTCAAGAAAAACCAGAAGAAGAGCTTCAAATATGAAGATTTTATACTTACCAAGAGACGAGCGCACCTTGAAAATCTCGAGTACGGACTCTACATGCTTGATAAAGGGATACTTAGGAAGGTCTCAGATAATGCAGAAGATATATACAATAAGAGTGCGGGAACTTTCTATATCCCCTCACCTGGATTAGGGATAACAAACAAATGGGAAAAGAAAAGAGTTCTTCAGGCACTTGATTCCATCTCTAAAAGTTCAAAATTGGCGTCAAACTTTACAGTCGACGAAGAACGAACTCGCTAAAAGCTAAAGCGCGTAACAGAACCTTGTTGCTATCGCTGGTTTCTGGGGTGCGTTTTATTTCACAGCTTTCTGTTACATAATTGCTACCTTGAGGTGACATGCAATTAATGCCGCGCCAGCAACAAGCCTAGACGTTAATGGCAAGTTCTATACTGGTCTGAGCATCTCCTCAGACCACATCCGCTCTGCTACCACTAATCAAGCGTAAACTAAAACTACTTAAGTTAGTACTAAAACTATTAGCGGCACTATAAGCACTTCGGATGTTTTAATTATTAATAACTTATAATAAATTGCTGCATTAATAGAAAATATAGACGCAGGTGGTGTATCTATATTCAAGTTACCTGTTATTGTAAAGACCTTGGCACTCGTACTGACCATCCCTCTATTGATTGTTTATTGTTATCTTCTAATTCGCTGGGAGAAACTAGTGCGTTGGAGGCTAGATGAACGACCTTCTAAGACTATTAAAAACATCCATTTTGTAGGACTATCAATAATAAGTGGAGTCGGACTTCTTTACGGTGCATTTGATCTTGGACTCAGAGGTTTATGGACGACAAGATTTGTCATTTTACTGACTTTATTAACTGGGTGTTTCCTTCATTTTATTTCTTCAACATCTGCTGTTAGGAAGTTTGAACGAACTTATTTTAAAGCTTTTGCGTTTCTTCCAGTTATTGTAGGTGGTTTATTCTTAGTTCCCTTTTTAGGCGTTGTTTTGGTTCTTTCCCTTGGAGGACAACTTATTGAACCGGCAAATGAAGTATATTATCAAGACAATAAGCTTCGAATACAATCAACTTTTATCGGTGTACTAGGCCCTCCAAGAATCGACGTGTTTGAAAAGCACTTCTTGTTTGAAAAACATTTGTATCGGTCCGACTTTAATGCCTTCGATTTCAAATCAGTGCAGGTAAATTACGACAGAGATTCAACGCGCCTTCACTTCATGCTTGAGGGTTATGAATCGATAGAACGAAAGACTGTCAGTTTTGAGCCGTAAAGAACAACAACAGGTAACATCACCTTGTTGCTATTGCTGGTTTCGGTTTATGTTATTTCGCTGCTTTCTATTACATTAGTGCTGGCTTGAACTTGTCGTGCAATTAATGCCGCAACAGCAACAAGCCTCACACGTTACCTGCCACTTCATGAGAACGGACCACCACGACATAAAAATTAACATTAAGCTCGGACAGGATATTTTCGAGAATTTACCCAACGACATCCGGCCAGGTTGGGCGGGACTTGTTTTATCTCGGTTTGACAATTACATAAAAGACATTCCAACTTCAATCCTCGAACTTTTTCCGATGATTGACGATAAAGACTGCTGGAAGGAAGCCCACAAACAATTTTCTAAAATCAGAACATTCGGACTTGAAAATGAAAACTATCTACCCAAATATCTAAGACTTGCGGAGCTTGTTGCTAAAGTGACTTACAATGCATCAGGGCAACCAGCGCCATTTGACAGCGATAGCGGGCACTTCATTTCAAGTTTGGCCCTTAAAGCGACAGAATATTTTGCAGACGACAGACTTGAAGAAGAAGTGAAGTCAGCCCTTTTGCTATTTAGCCGTAACAATAAGTTTAAAGGCAACTTAATCGCAGCAAAGGACCTTTTACTTTATAAAAAAATCGACGACATACTTTGGTTCGACTGGGACCCAATTGGAATTAACGACATGGCGCGTAGAGATGAATATCAAAGCTACGTGCCTGAAATTTTTGGACTTCTAAAGTCAAACGCAAGCAGGCAAGAAATTGCTAATCGACTTCATAAACTTGAAACTGAAAATATGGGAATGCGTGGCACTATTGAATCCTGTTTGGTAATAGCTGACAAAATATTAAATGCAAAATGACCGAAAAAAAGCAGCAGGTAATATCACCTTTGCAAAAATGGCGGGTGACGTAGTTCTCGAAATTTTCTACATTTAGGTAAGTTTTGTGCCGGGTGACAATTAGGTGCCTTCTATCCGCCATCTTCGCAAAAGCCTTAACCGTTAAACGAAAGTGTGAAAACATGAAAGTCGAGCATTTCAAAGTGACTGGGCCTTCAATTAAGGACAGATAGGGGGGGAATGGTTTCCAATGATGGACGCCGCAGGACTTAGACATTCCGACTGGGTGTTTTCTACTGTCATGCTGAAATCTGGTTGTAACTAAAACTCAAAAACCGATGGAGCTCCAACCAAGTCTCATTGGCTAAAACAACCCTCACTCTATTCCCTCTCCACTGCAGTCGTCGAAACCGCATATGCTACCACTCCAGCAGTTACCAAATAACGCGCTACCGTGGTCAGAACTGCTGGCAAAGCTACTGGTACTGTTAATAGGGCTGTTCCTGCGGCTCCGGCAATCAGATCTGCCTTTCTTATTTTGCGGAAAAATTTGGGGGTGGGGGACTTGATCCTCCATTTAAGGTTCAGTTTGTGTTCATCATCGTTGAATTTTGTTTTCTATAATTAGGTCTGTTGTTCTTTTTCTCCAAGGCGACGAGGAGCTGAGGATATACCAGGCGATAGGCCAAGCCGGATTGCAGCACGATATAGTCGCCATCAACCATAGTCCAATAATGCCCTGCAAGTAAACAGCCATTCGTGTTATCGATATAATTGCCTACGTGAAACTATACCAGGCTGAAGTTGCGGATGCCGCAGATCTTAATCATCCGATTAGGGATATCGGGATAGTTCTTTTTGTACCGCAGATCCATGCCGTCGATGGTATTAAGCTTCAACTGATATTCACCTTCGGGAATGCTGGTTTTTCCGCCAATTTTCTCTTTACGGATCTTATTTTCCAGAAAATAGCATTTGAAGATATCGTTGAGGTAAAAGTAACGGAGGATACTGAACTTTCCCTCAGCTACTCGAATTACTTTAATTTCCATTATGCTGGAGTTGTTGATGGGGTAATAAGGTTGTTTCGGCATCTCTTGAACAGGTATCGAGGGAGCCCGGCAACATAATTTAAGCCCTGAGAATTATTTCGCAATTTTCAACCCTTGAAAGACTCTTTTCCCAATATCCCTAACATTGCAATTAATTTATCACAAAAAATGTATTGGTAAAAACAAACAGAACAAGCTGCTGGGATCAAAAGATTTGAGAAGTAATGGCAAATATTTATTTTTGAAAGGAACATAATGCTTCCAGTATAGTGCTACGTAAAACCTTATCGCAAATGAAATTTCAACGAACTCTTTTATTTCATCTCTTATTTATTTTCACCTTAACCCTCTTGAGCTACCAGAAAATGGAAGACTATACCTACATCGGGACTTTCTCTCAACCCTAATTTGGTTCAGAATATAGGTTACAGGTAAGTCTTAATTTTTTAATTACAGTGAAGGTGATGAAGTACCTCCTTTTTTTACTTTTTCTAGTTACTGTAAACCCAATGTTTGCTCAAAAAGTAACAAGACAGATGGTCGACAGCGCATTCAGAAAACTTGATGTAAGGTTCCAACAAAAAAGGAAAGTGCTTTATGTAATAAACGGTGTTCCTCTAGACAGCCTCGAAGTTGAAAATACACTGAATAAATATGACCTGAAAAAACTTGTAAAGCTAACCTATATTACTTGCGAGGAATCGGGCTTATATCATTGTAATAATGATATTGCTGTAATACAATTTGTAAATAAGCAAAAGGGTAATATTAAGCATAGGAAGCGGAATTGAAATTGAAGGATTCAGGACTAAGGATAAATTTGGGGAATAGGAGAAGTACAAACTGTATAATATGAACACAACAACTATTTACTCAATAACAGCCGGACTTTTATCGCTATTGTTAATTCGTACAAGTCCAGTCTGGTCCAGAGAAATTGGCGGCTTCTGGAATATTCTGTTTTTTCTAATCATTTGCATTCTTCTAATAATCTTATTAGTCGATTTCATTAAAGGGCTGGTTAAACTGTTTAAAAACAGAAAAGCACTAAAATTGAACCTTTTTTTTCCGATCCTTATTGCACTAGCGGTATTTCTTGATCTACAATACAACCTATTTAAAATTGACCTCACTTCTCTTTATGGAAAGACCACGTTTAGAGCTTGTTTCGAGGGCACTCAAAATCAAGCTACTTTCGAGTTAAAGGGAAAAGACCGTTTTGAACTCCATTGGACTGGTGTTTTTTTTTACGACAAATATTACGTTGGTAGTTACAGAAAGACCGGAGACACTTTGTTTTTAACATACAAGACTGACAAACCAATGCGCTTTGGAGAAAAAGTATTGATGGATAATACATCCCAACGCCTGGTAGTGATTAAAAGCAAAAGTGACAGTTCCCAGTTTAGCGTTCCTTTCTATTATGGATATTGCAAAGGGCTCAATTAAAACAACAACCGGTAACAAAAACTACTTGCCATGCAGGTTTTGTTGCTTTTTGAAAGTTCCGGTGTTTCCAATATCTTTAAATCAATCTTGTACGAGTGTTGCAGTTATTCCGGCACCTTAACAAGTAAAACAATTAGCAACACCTACATAATGACAATTTCGTTTGACCTCGACGACTTACTTATTCCAGGAGTAAAGACTTTTGTAACCGAGAGGAGAACGTGGCTGCAAAGACTTTTAGGAATTGAACAGATTAGATACGGAGCTATTGACCTTTTTAGGGAGCTGCAAAGACAAGGTCATTCTATTTTTATTTACACGACCTCATTCCGCTCAACCAGTAAAATAAGGCTTATGCTTTTTTCTTATCGAATCTCAGCTAAAAAAATAATAAACCAAAGTCTTCATGAACGAGTATTGAGAGGAGATCGAAAAAGGACTTCTAAATTTCCACCTGCGTTTGGTATTGACATTCATGTAGACGACTCCGCTGGACTAAAAATTGAAGGAGAGAGATATAACTTTGCCACTATAATTATCGCCGAGGACGATGACAAATGGAAAGAAACTGTACTCGCGGGACTAAAAAGTTACAGCGGTCAACATCATGTTTGAATTAAGCCCGGGCGACGTGATACTCAAAGTTTTCTGCCTTTTAATTACATTAGTGCTGCTCGACACGAAAGTGCTTTTAAGCGGGCACGATATAAACTCTTAAACATTATAGCCAATTGTAAAAAGACTACCTGATGTCGAAATACAGTCCTTTAATTTTGATACTTCTTATCTCAGGAATTTTGGGGACCTTAATATTCAGAAGTTGTCGTTACGACTGGAATCCTCATTATATAGGCAATAAAGATGTTACTGTCGACAGGAAGTTGTATTCACCAGACAGAAAAATTGCTGTGGTATATTACACGCTCGATGTAGGTGTGAGAGGTACCCGGTCGTATAAATCTCTGCTTGCAGATGATGACTATGACAACGACCTTATTAGGTATACTTTGCCACCAGAAATAGTTGTTTTAAATTGGGCGGGTAACAGAACATTGAACGTAAGATATGACCCTAATGAGATATTTAGGTTAGGAGGCTCCTATACAGAAATTGACTTTAGTAAAGACACAATAGTAATCAACGGCGTATCACTAATAAATAAAAAAAGGATTAACGAAAACAGAGATAGCGTTTTTTATGAAAACTCTGGGAAATACCAGTAAGAACAACTGGCTATAACATAGCCTGTGGTTGCTTCAGTCGGGAAGGTGATTAACGAATGTTCAGGCAAACTAGTTGATACAAATGCTACCTTATGTGAAGAAACCCGGTCAGAATTTTTGGTTGTAACTAAAACTCAAAAACCGATGAAGCTCCAACCAAACCTCATCGGCTAATACACCATACTACTCCCTCTCCACCGCAGTCGTCGAAACTGCACTTGCCACCACCCCAGCAGTAACCAAATAACCCGCTACCGTCGTCAGAACTGCCGGCAAAGCTATCGGAGCTGTTAATAGGGCTGTTCCTACGGCTCCGGCAATTAAGCCTGCCTTTCTTATTTTGCGGAAAAACTTTGGAGTGGGGGACTTGATCCTCCTTTTAAGGTTCTGTTTTGTGTTCATCATCGTTGAATTTTGTTTTCTATTATTAGTTTGTTGTTCTTTTTCTCCAGGGCTGCTAGGAGTTGTGGATATACTAGACGATAAGCGAGGCCGGACTGCAGCACAAGGTAGTCGCCATCCACCATGGTCCAATAATGCCCGGCAAGTAAACAGCCATTCGTGTTATCGATATAATTGCCTACATGAAAGTATACCAGGCTGAAGTTTGGAATGCCGCAAATCTCAATCATCCCTTTATGGATGTCGTGATAGTTCTTTTTGTACCGTAGATTCATTCCGCCGGTGGTATTTAGCTTCAGCAGATATTCTCCTTCGGGAATGCAGATTTTTCCGGCGATCCTTTCTTTACGGATCTTATCCTTCAGCAAATAGCATTGGAAGATATCGTTGAGGTAAAGGTGACTGAGGGTACTGAACTTTCCCTCAGCTACTCGGATAACTTTTATAGCCATTATTCGGGATTTGTTGTTGAAGTGATTTGCACCGAGCCAGCGTAAAAGGAGTAGGTTGTTTTTATCCTCTTGAAAAGGTGCTAATTGCGAACACTTCTGCTGTCGTTTCCTTAGGGCAGTTTTCAAATACCACATCCCCCTCAGCTTTCTCTTCATCAAATTCTGCTTCCTCAATTACCCAGTGATCATATTCCGGAAGGTAGACCAGCAAATGGACCATTTCCATTCTTTCATGAGCCCAGGGGGAGTGAATGTTAATTCCTTTTGTCTTTTGCTTCAGGGCTCCAGGCGATGAGGTTGAACCTCTCCCTGAATTTTGAGCGGAGGTTGCCGTATGCTTGTTCCAGCTCTACGGCCGAGAGGTTGGTGCTTACGTATGTTGGAATGCGTGGGTGGATCAGGAAATTCGACCAATCAACAATTAGGAAAGCAAATATTTTGAAACTAGTAACTTATAAGTGACTTTTGCGATTTAATGAAAGTAAGAGAAGTTATAGCTTTAAAAATTACTTTGAGAAATTTCTTATCGACCAACCGAAAGAAGTCAGGATAAAATTTTCAAGATAATGGAAGCTATTGAAACTCTCGAAAGGGTTCCGTCGAACTATTTGAAATTTCTGGTTGGAACCAACGGCCTCTATGAAGCAAGAATACAACTTGGTTCAAATATTTGGCGAGTATTCTGTTTCTTCGACAATGATAGATTAGTGATTTTGCTGAATGGCTTTCAGAAGAAAACCCAGAAGACACCGAAAAGCGAGATTGAAAAGGCCCTTAATTTAATGGCGGAATACTTTAACACTAAAGCGAAAGAAGATGGAAACTAAAAATTGGAAAGAAATTAAGGACACGGTTTATGGCGCCAAAGGCAGCAAACGACGTGATGAATTTGACAGAGATTTTGAAAGCTTTAAAATTGGACTATTACTTCGGAAGGCCCGAGAAGATAAACATTTAACTCAATCTGAACTTGCTGACCTCGTGGACAGAAAGCGAGAGTACATTTCAAGAATTGAAAATAATGGGAGCAACTTGACCTTGAAAACTCTCTTCGACATTGTGGAAAAGGGCTTAGGAGGCAAAGTGAAAATATCAATCGAATTATAAAAAAGCACTGGCAATAACAAATAGTTTGCAATAGCCCCCCGACGATCTTTTGTGACCGCTCGCCGTCGCAAACCATCATGGTTATAGGCTAACTTAATAGACATGGAACCAAGACTACTAACATCACTACTTGCCTGCTGCTTAGCTTCTTTTTACTTCTTTACTCTGCCTAAATAACAGTACTATCTAGAACCGTACGTCCCCTTTAGGTAAGTCTGGCGGTACCGGAGCTTGCTTCACTGCAGATTTTGAAGAAGATGTTTTCGCTTTTTCAGCTTTCCTGCGCAGCCAAGCCATTTGTGCAAGGCTAAAATGACCCTGGTAGGTCATTGGAAGATTCTTGTACGGAGGAGGATCGTTTTTCACTACTGCATTTGTTTCCTTTTCTGCTGGCTTTGGCAATTGCCATAAATTCAAAATCTCTCCAGGGCTCCATTGTACAGTATTTATTGTTTCCATTACATCTCCAAAACCCGGTTTATAGCCAAAAATAGACATACTTACTGCCACTAGTCTTCCTTTGGGCAAAGTCTCGTCAAACACTACTGCTCCTCCTTCAAAAGCTTGATTATAGGTTATCCTTATTTCTTTAGCAGCAATATGACTATACACTCTCTCTTTAAAATCAAATGCAATAACAAGTAATCGGATGCCATATTCCTCTGCGTATGGTGCTTTAATATCCTTTTTAGCAATTGGAGGAAGGTTTACAATAATCTTATTTTCTTCATTAAGCTCAGCAGAAGGCCTTAATTTGAGGACTTTATCTAGTGGAGAGTTATTGTTAAATTGGAACCCCTTTAAAAAGCTTAAATCGGCATCATGAATATCCCTTTCGCCTACTTCTTTTGACGATGCGAAAACAGCGCTTCTTACGGCTTTCGTAAACCGGTTTATCATTCCACCATCATAAGCTTTATAAGCCCAACTGAAAGCTTCGCGGATCACTCTTGCTGTGCTGCTGCACATGCCGAATTCTAAACTTGCTTCTTTTGAATTAAGTGTTCTTTTAGCTTTTCTTTTTGGTTTTGATTGAATTACCTTGATGTCTCGCCACATGCGGTAAACATTGGGGCCGACCGAACCGTGAATATCTCCTTTTTTATCAATTGTAGCCATAAGGGTGGTTTTTTTAAAGTTAAAATATTATTACTTTTGATTACAAAAATAACCAGTAAGAGCCTGTCTGTCAATGAAAAATAGGGTGATTCTCGTCACTTTTATCTTCTCTTCCCAAGCATATTTGTAAGTAGTCGGATTAAACCCAGGTTGAAGTAAAGTGGCTACCATGTTCTGTATGTAAGTAATTTAAACCTACCGTAAGGCTTTAATTTGTCCACGTTTTCTAAGAATAGGTGGACTTAATATGGGTTTAATAAGGATTCAATGAAGACTCATAAAGAAGAAGGCCAGAAGCAGGGGGGAGGAGGGTTACTGACGTACCACGGTAAACTAGGTTCTGGAAGATAAGGAAGAATTTTTTGTGGTTTGGCGCTAGGGAATATTTTTATTCGATTGCTCAGCCCTGTTGAAGAACGGGCTTCTGTTAAAACTATTGACCCTTAATTAAAGTTTCTATTTGGCGTTCCCTTTCAAAAACTCAATTTTTTCACGTTCACTTTGCAGAAAACGCTCATATAACTTTCTATACTCTTCTACCAAATCACAGCTCATATCGATAGGAGGAAGAGTTGTTCTTGATCGAGCCTGCACCGTCATGCAATGTACACGAAATTACGAACTATTTCTGATTCCCTTTTAAGATTTCAATCTTCTCCCTTTCGCTTTGTAGAAGACGTTCGTAGAGTTTTTTATTTTCTTCTAGAGCTTCAAGCCATTTTTCGATGGGATTAATATTGAAGGTACCGACGCTATTAATAAAGGCGTGCTGATGAAATGTATTGGAAATAACGTTTATTGCTTTGTCAACATCAAAATGCTTAATTGCCTCACTTGTTACCCCTAGCACCTTTGCCACTTTTTCCAGTAATTCATCTTCAATTGTTTCACTTGCCTCTATTCGGGAAACGGTTTGTTGACTTACCCCCAACTCAAACGCCATGGAATCTTGTTTAATGGACCGAAGTTCTCTTAGGCGAGCTATTTTTCTTCCAATATGTGAAGGCTTTGATGACGTTTCCATATTTCAAATATAGAATATTTTCTAATGTGTTAAAGTTAGCTGCAACCTATCAGCGCTTCTAAATATCCTTTAAGAGGAACTATGTTCCGATTGAAGAACTTGTCGTCGTTAAAAAGGAAGAAGGAGCCTATTAAGTAAACGACAATCTGGATGTTATTAAAGGATAAAATGGGGAAGATAAACCGGAATGGATTCGAAAAACGACCGAATATTATCGTTGGAACGGTAACAAGCTTAAAAAGATCAAGACTATCCAAGATCCCGGAAACTTACGGAAACCTAAATACTAGGCAATTATCAACTGATGATGTTTTTGAGGTTGTCTCAAAAGAGGAGGAATAACAAACGAGAAGGATATTTTATTAGTCTTCTAAATTTTAATTCCTAATTGTGATCATAACATTGTATATATGGAGGAGGTTGTGTAAAAAAAACACCGTTAAAATGCATTTCAGGTGAAGAACCGGAAGTTGAGGGTTCAGCATTAATGAATTTAATATTTGGGTATATTCACAATTAAATTTGCTGCACAATCGCTTAAAATACAATTTGTAATGGAAAAGTTAATCGTCGATTCTGAACTACTGCTGCAGAAATTTCCGGGGAAGGGAGGTTGGACCTATGCAGAAATCCTTGATGTTTCTCTAACCATCAAATCCAGTTTCGGCTGGGTAAGAGTAAAAGGTCGCGTTGATCATATCGAAATAAAGGATTGCAACTTAGCGCCAATGAAAGGCGGTAAACTTTTTCTGCCCGTAAACGCGCAGCTTCGTAAAAAGCTTGGAAAAGAAGCTGGAGACGTCATTAAGGTGATACTTTTCGAGAACACATCGCCGGTTGAAGTTCCCTCAGAATTACTTGAATGCTTAAAACTAGAAGAACAATCGTATCAAAAGTTTGAGAAGCTCTCTGCCAGTTCTAAGAAGGAATATTTGAAATGGATTTACTCGGCTAAAAATGAGGATACTAAAGCTGAAAGGATTAATGAGATGATTAATAAGCTCTTTTTGATGTAAGGGTTGAACCAGCAAAGATGCACACCGGGAAATCAGAATTGATAAATGAGACCTTTTAAACGAAGCCAGGACTAATAAACAGTAAGAATGGCGGAAATGATAATAGTTGATTATATCTTTCGAGTGGCTGCAGTTTTCATAATAGAAAGAGTAGGTCCAGAAACTCATAAAATTCTGAACCTGAATAGATAGTAGCAATTTTAGAGGCTACAGAGTAGGTTCAAAAAATGTGATGCAAGCACTTTGTCAACTATTTTAGACACCTTTTATATATATCCGAGAACACAAATTTTAAAGCTATTTTTCTTCCTTGTCAACAAAAACGTAAAGCTTCTTCACTAATCCATTTTCTATTACGAACAGATCCATTCCCTCAATAATATTGGGTTGACTGTCATTTCCGAAGCGCCAGTAGACGCGAATGATGTTGTTGTGGCTGCTGAAAGTTTTTGCTTCTCTGAATTGATAGTCGGGGTGGAGCTGATGTAGCTTCTCAATAAAATCATTCACATCATTTAATCCCCGAAGTATAAAATGGCGGTCTACCATTTCTAGCTCATCAGAATAAACCTCTTTAATATATGAACTTCTTTTATCACTATCTTTTTCATTCCATAATTTTAGATGTGCTTGAACGAGCTGTCTGGCCTGTTGTTCAGTAAGGGCTTCAACTTGCAGAGTGCTTGTTCCTCCTTTTGTTTCTCTGGCAGGCGACCACAACCTGATAGCTGGATTTTCTTTCTCATAAGCCTTCCCATTAGGATAAGATACCAGCTCCATTCTTGAGCCCCAGGGCGTTTCAAAATACACCCAGCTTTCTCCGGCAGTGGGTCCTTCGGTGGTAAAGAATGGATCAGTTAAAACCTTCACATTCTTCGAACGCAGATATTGCACAGACGCATTTATATCGTCGGTGTAAAAGGCAATATGGGAGGCAGATATAGCATCAGCGCCTGGCTGTTTAGCCTTTTTTATTGTAGGGTGATATTCAAATACTTCAATACTTGCTCCCGTTCCTGCATGGAACATTTTAATCGTTACAGACGCTGTACTTTTGTCTATACCGGTCAGATCTTTCCATGCTGCATTAAGTGGAATGGGGCCAAGTTGGGTTACTGCTTTAAATCCAAAGATCTCTGAAAAGAAAGTCTCCGCCTGCTTAAGATTGGGTACATTGATCCCTACATGATCTACTCCTTTGAAGAATGTTTCCTGTGCCTGGGCTGAAGATTGTGCAGCTCCCAGTCCAACTGCGCCGGCTACTAATAATTTATTGGTTAGATTATTTATGGTCGTTTTCATTGTGTATGATTTTTAGAAGACGCAGCGATCGGGTAATTCTGATTGCTGCATCCATTGATAAAATTTGATTAATTGTACAAATACGATTTCTTTAGCCTTGGTACTTTGCCAACCATTTCTCTTTGATGTCAGCACGCATTTTTATAAATTCAGCGTCAGTTCCTTCGGCGATAGCATCTAAAGGAAAACGAAGTGGGCGGCTTCCCTTCTCGTAATTAACAAGCTCCAGAATGCCATCAGCAATGGTTTGAGGATTCATATTATATGCAGACATCTTAGTGTAGAAAGCAGTTCCGAGGGCATTGAACTTTTGCTGAGCTGCTTCTCCATATTCGGCAACGATATCAGCTTTGTCGGCATGAACCCCAGTTTTAACTCCTGTGTTCATCTCCGTTGGGTATACCCCTGGCTGGATACTAACATTTTCTATCCCATAGTCACGAAGCTCCTCCTGAATGCCTTCCGTAATGCTTTCGACCGCGAACTTGGATGCCAGGTAAGGAACCATGAATGGAAGTGTATGGCCGCTGGCACCAGAGGTGATGTTGATGATAAGTCCGTTCCTTTCTTTTCTCATGGCCGGAAGGACCGCCTGGTAAGTTCTCAGAACGCCGTAGAAATTAACTTCAAACATGTTTCTGATCTGGTCAAGAGAGTAAGCCTCTAAAAGCCCGTAACCTGCCACGGCTGCATTATTTACCAATACATCAATTCTCTGATAGTTTTCAAGTACAGTGTCTACTGCCTGTTTAACAGAAGTGTCACTGGTAACATCTATTTCAACAACTTCAATGTTTGGCACACTGGAAAGCTCTTGAGCTGCTTCCGCATTTTTTCCATTTACGCCTCTCATTCCCGCTACAACCTGATGGCCTGCCTTTGCTAAAGTGATTGCTGTTAATTTGCCGAATCCTGTGCTTGTACCTGTGATAAAAATTACCTTTTTCATATTTTTTCGTGTTATTATTTGTTGTGATTGAACATTACAAAGGTTGTTTTTTGGGCCAGGCTGACATTTGACATTTCGTAAGAAAGCAATTGATAAATGTCAAGGGATGAATAGGTAGGGGAATAAAAAAGCCCTGACTGATGTTGCCAGGGCGGTCTATGTAGAAATAAGATTCGTATCGTCATTCAGTACCTTTAGAGCTCCAAATGTTTTCCGTTGGGGCTAAGAAATAATTCGAAATAAGTCAAAGCTATTTAACTTTTTTAACCGACTGATTTCGTACGCGGCTCAGTGTTTCGGGAGTTATCCCCAGGTAAGAGGCGATCATACTTTGAGGCACTCTGTTGGCTAATGCCGGATATTTGTTTACAAAATTCAGGTACTTTTCTTCAGCAGAATAACTTATAGCTGCATGTATGCGATTTTGAGAAGCTATAAAACTGTGTTGCAGGATGGAATTTACCATATTATTGAATGGAGGAATCTCCTGGCATATCTTGTCAAAATTCTCTTTGGTGATCAACAGAATCTGACTATCCTCAATAGCATCAATGTTAAAGCGAGAGGGTTCGCCGGATAATAAGCTTTCACGGTCTCCCAGCCACCAGTTCTCAATTGCAAATCCAATGATATGTTCATATCCTTTATCGTCCAGGGAGTAGGTCCTAAGGCAGCCACTGCAAACAAAAGCATTGTATTTCCAGATATCACCCTCCTGCAGCAGGTATTGTCTTTTTCGCAGCTTTTTAATAGTAGATAAAGACTGAATATATTTAGACTGGTCTTCTGATAATTTTATTTTACTGTTTAAGTAGCTTTGAAACACTTCGTACATGTTGTAAAATAAACAATAATTGCAGGAATATAAAAGCTGTTGGAGGTGTAGTGAGCTTCGCCTGGCAATCCTTAGCATTACAGGACAGCGTTGGGAAGGTTGAGAATATATTTTGCAAGATTTTTACACCATAACGATTATGTTCTTTCATTACCATTGCATAATGAACACAAGTATAATTGGCTATCAAGGAGTATCACTTCGAACATTAACCGAAGCAATGGCTGACGCTCTTTCAAGAGAAGCAAACGACAGTCAGATCGGAAAATATCTAAGAGACATTTTCCCTTATCCCTATACGCCGGAGCATGCTCAATCATTTATTGAGCTTCAGCGAAATAATAAAGCGCTATGCTGTCTGGCCATTTTCTCGGGGGAAAACTTTGCTGGTATAATTAGTTTCACTTTTCAGGAGGACATTTATAGACATTCGGCTGAGATCGGATTTTGGTTAGGAAAGAGATTTCAAGGTAGAGGCATTATGACCGAAGCGGTAAGGCTGGGTAGTGAATATGCATTTAGAGACCTAAATATAATAAGACTGTTTGCGGCCGTATTTGAGCCAAACATCGCCTCGAAACAAGTGCTGGTAAAGAACGGTTTCCAAATGGAGGGCAAACGAAGGAAAGCGGTTATAAAGAATAAGGAATTTGTAAATGACTATCTTTTTGCAAAATTGAAGGATGATGAATGAAAAAATAGCCACTAACATCCAGGGTAAACTAGGCATCGACCTGATTGATATTATGGTTAATAAGCTGTCAGGGTCGGAGCTAAATTCATTATTGATGAAGGTTTTTGCAATGCGTGCAAATCAGATCTCGCCGGGGGAACTCCTAAAAAGCTACCAGAGCAACAGGTTTGCAAAACCCGCTGAAACCAACTTCATCAAATTACTTCACACTTCGGCAACAACCTTAGAATTTCTTCTTGAGAAAGGTTTTGTACCGAAACAACTCTCTCCTTTGGTTCCGCTCGGCACGTGCTCTGTCCTGGCAACCGTAGATCAAAACAAGGTGGTATCAGCAACGCGTAATGGCGAAATTTTATCTGATGCTACCAACGCAATGGCCCTGGATATTGCAGACCAGAAAAGAAAGTTAAGGGCACAAGGGCAACCAGATAGCATAATAAAGCACAGCACAGTTCAACGTCATATGCGAGCTCAGTTCACAAATATAAAAGGCTTTGACCCTCATTTTACCATTGGATGCCTGGTAACCTCAGGAAGGGATAAGGGAAACTTTAACTTTGAATTCGCTGCAATCAAAGATCACCTTTCCACGCTGACTGAATTGTTAATTGAGGTATTCAAGGTGGATGAACTTTACGTAAAGCTACAACCGCGGGGCTCCTATAATGATAGTTTTATACCCAAGCTGACTAATTATCTTACATCGCAGCTTCAGAGCACTCAACTAATCATTGATTCTGACTCAAAGCCCAACAACTATTATCTTGGTGTCCAGTTCAAAGTTGTGATAAAAAAATTCGGGAGGGAGTTAGAGATCGCTGATGGCGGTTTGGTAGACTGGACGCAAAAGCTTCTGAATGACAAAAAAGAGCGATATTGTATTTCGGGCTTCGGCCTTGAACTACTTAATAAACTAGAAGAAGAGCTGATATGAATCGTGTTATATTTGAGAATGATCCAAGTTCTTACATCAAATTCGCTTATCCCCGGCGCTCCCTTCAACGTGTTGTAGAGTATTATTTCGAGGTTCGATCAGAGGATGAGGCAAATATCTTTGGACTTCCTTCTGCTAACTCGCTATTAGCATTTCAACTGGAAGGAAATTCCAGAAGTAGAAATGAGAAAACAGGGCAATGGATTTCAATTCCTCGCATTGCACTGCTTGGAAATTCAAGCACACCTTTTACCGGCAACTTTCCTGGGTCAAGCGCAGTTTTTTATGTAAAACTTAAACCATTGGCCAAATTTACGCTATTTGATTTTCCCGGTAACGAATTGTTGAACAACCAGGTAGATGTGGAATCTGCACTTCAAAACTTTAGCGGGTGCAGATTTCAGGAGCAAACGGATTTCCAGTCGCGCGTAAGTATTATTGAAGATTATTTAGAACGTGCTGCTGATCCGAAACGGCTTTCCTATCAACAACTTTACGCTGAATTGCTATTGCAATCTTTTTCGGACACGAATTATGTCAAACAGCTAAACATAGAGCATTTATGCTTTAAACTTAACCTCACTTATTCCTCCATGCGAAGGTATTGTTTAGATGCACTTGGTGTTTCACCCAAGTTCTTCCAGAAATCCCTTCGCTTCAAGGCGGCATTAAGGAACTACAAACATCACGGTTCGAATTTCAACACCGATGATTTCGGGTACAACGATTTTTCGCACTTCTATAAGGATGCTTGGCAATTAACAGGCAGAGGGCCTGCGGCCTTATAAAGCTGTTAGAGAGGAAGTCTATTGTTTTTTCAACCTATTACCCTTTTAATAAAAACGAACCAGGCAAAAGAGCTTTGGAGAAGCGGACATTTAACGATGGTTAAAATGGAATTTCAAATTGTCTATTATCGCAATTTATTAACCTGAATTTTAAATCAAATACTTAAACAGTAATTATCCTTGTTCTGCAAATCCTGCATCTATTAGGCCATAACGGATATTTTAACTTTTACTTATTATCATAAATGAAAAATCATTTAACCTTTTCACTGTCAATAGCTTTGCTTGCTATTTCAACAACTGCTTGTAAAAAAGAGGCTGATTCGAAAACTTACTTTGGAACAGTAAGGGCTGAAATAGTAAGCTGTACTGGACCGACTGGGCGACCATACATAATTGATGTGCTTGATAATGAAAAATTGGACTCCGTAGCCACACTTACTCTTCCAAGCAGTTATAAGGCGGTTGGAACGGCTATTAAATTCAAGATTAGGGAGCTTGAAACTAGTGATTACTTTATGATTTGTACTACCAATATTATAGCCCCCAAACAGGTGATTGTTTACGAAGTATCTGAAAATTAAACCACAATATATGAGGAAAATTACTAATTACCTTTATTATCACGTTGCTACTTGCATAATCTCTAACAAAAATTTTGTGAGTCGGTCTGTCTCTTTTTGTCTTCTCCTTTTACTAATTACTTTCACTAATTTAGGTTGTAAAAAGAAGGAGGATGCAGCTTGTGGATGCGATAGTGAAGCTATCGCAGAAATTGGTCAAGTAAGTGGAAAATTGTCTTACAAGAAGCAACTGGAACCAGCCGACAACTTTTATAATAATAGATATTGGGTGGGTGAGTTTGCCTATGGAATGAGCTTTTCCTATATCATTTGCAATGAATCTCTTTTGACTTCGGAAATGAAGAACTTAAAAAGCAGCTCAGGAGAAACAACATTAAAAGTGAAATTTTCTGGAAAAGTTAGATCTCTGTGTCAGCCTACCATGAATCCATCTGAAGTTACTATCCAACATATAACATTAACCCAAATCGAGTTAAATTAATAATTACTGATGTAGTTTGCAGCGGAGTGTGCCGTTTCTTAAATTGATAAACGCGAGTTTACGCTGTTGTAAAACCGGTACAAACATTAATTATAAAACCACCGATAAAATGGACTTTTATGAAGGGCAGCTTCAAACACCAATTACGGAAAAAATTATTCAAACTAACATCTTAAAATTACTAATCATAAATCTTGGCGGTTCTCGCCTGCATATAAATGCCTGAAAACGTGAATTAAAAAGAATAAATTTTAATTACATTGTGTTAGCTAAATAAAAGGTTATGGGCAAAATTAAAAAGGAGAACGAAATAGAACCAAAACCCAATATCATAACTACAAGAGTCATTTCAGTATCTGAGGAAGAAGAACAAGCTCCCCCTCCACCTCCGAGCAAGGTAGAAACGAAAGAGTATTCTAATATTAATTCAGGTCTTCAAGATGATATAGAAACCTATGTAGGAATTTCTCCCGGAGTTATTATAGATGAATTCGAACCCGTTCCTCCCCCAAATGATATGCACACCAGATCCGACCAGGAGGTTATCGCTTGGTTGAAAGAAAATGATTATAAAGATTTAGACGATAAAGACGTTGAAATATCACGAACAGCAGAATATTTAATTATTTCCATATCCTCTGAAGATGCAACTGATACGATACGTTGTAAGATAAGGGATTAAGAAAATGGATAGCCTATAAGTCGATCCTGATCAAAATTTCCTTGTTTTTTCTGCTTTAGATAAAGTAGGTCAGTTCAGATGAGGTGTTCACAACGACGCACCTCTGTGTTATTTCAACTCATAAATCCACAAATCGAGGAGGTTGTGTACAAAAAACGACCGTTAAAATGGATTTTTGATCCTTAAAGAATTACAGGCTCACTATCTAGCTTTCGTGAAATAGAAGGAAACGGGGTCTGCCCCATAACTTTTCAATATTAATGTGTCATTAGCAATTTCTTTGACAATATAAATGTTAGGATAGCCTCGTAAATCCTTAAAATTCATTGTGAATGTGGGAACTTTGTTGGTATATATTCCGGAATCATTTATCCATTCAATAGCGGTATTCGTATAGGTTACATTGTTTGTCGTAATTCTAATTGAATCACCGTGAGGGAATTTGAAATAGCTATTCTCATAATTCTGGATGCAAATACTGCAAATACCTCCCTTTCCATAATGTAATTGCCAATTTCCTTGAATATAACTTTTGATAATAGAAAGAGGCTTATCGTATAGAGTTATGCTAAGACGCTTCTGATCTTTGTCCTTTTTACAGCTCGTTGAAAAGAGTAAGGTGAGTGATAGTAAAATTATATAAGAGTAATAGGTAATATTTGTCATAGCAAGATAATTATGATAACGAATATAAGAATTTAAGCACCTCTGCTATCCCGGCAAGGTTTCTGTATAAAGCCCAGACGATCTTCTTTTTATTGCCCAACATCTATGAAGCTCGGAAACAATGAGCGATGAAGCAGTTGTTTACAGCACACTTAAATATAAAACTTCTTAACCTACTACCACAATATTATTAGCCCACTTACGATAATAGCAGAAGTTCCTGGTTGTAATATACTAAATCTAGTAGTTCAGAAAAACGAACGATAAAATGGACTCTATGACTGCAGTCCTTTTCCTTACCTTTTAATTCTATTACTAGTTCATTAATATCGTATACAAAAACAAATTCCATTATATTGCAAAAGAAACGTTAAAGTGTACAATGCAAATAGGTTATGTAAGGGTATCGAAGAACGAGCAGAATTTAGATCTTCAAGTGGAAGCTTTAAAGAATGCAGGATGCGAACAGATCTTTAAAGAGAAGATTAGCGGAGCGGAAAAAGAGCGACCTCAATATCTAAAAATGATTGAAGGTTTGCGCAAAGGTGACACTGTTACTGTTTGGAGAATTGACCGGCTTGGAAGAACTACTCTGGAATTGATAAAGCTAATGGTGGAGTTCCGGGAAAAGGGTATTGAATTTAAAAGTATTGTTGAAGGTATAGACACATCCACCTCGATGGGGAGGATCTGGTATATGTTAAGTTCCATCTTTGCCGAAAACGAAAGAGAGATCATTAGGGAACGGACAAAGGCTGGACTTGCTTCTGCAAAAGCCAGGGGCAGAGTTGGAGGCCGACCTAAAGGTCTGACAGAAGATGCAAAGAAATTAGCGGCCACAGCTGCCACTCTTTATAACACCACAAACCTTTCCACTGCCGAGATTTGCAAGATGCTGAATATTGGCAGTAAAACAACCCTGTATCGATATTTGAGGTATGCTGGTGTTGAAGTGAATGGTTGGGAGAAGAATAGTGTAGGTGATAGGAAAGAAAAATG
>NZ_JAFEWE010000020.1 GCF_017355785.1 Desertivirga arenae | reverse complement strand
CATTTTTCTTTCCTATCACCTACACTATTCTTCTCCCAACCATTCACTTCAACACCAGCATACCTCAAATATCGATACAGGGTTGTTTTACTGCCAATATTCAGCATCTTGCAAATCTCCGCAGTGGAAAGGTTTGTGGTGTTATAAAGAGTGGCAGCTGTGGCCGCTAATTTCTTTGCATCTTCTGTCAGACCTTTAGGTCGGCCTCCAACTCTGCCCCTGGCTTTTGCAGAAGCAAGTCCAGCCTTCGTCCGTTCCCTTATGATCTCCCTTTCATTCTCGGCAAAAATAGAACTTAGCATATACCAGATCCTGCCCATAGAAGTAGAGGTATCGATACCTTCGACAATACTTTTAAATTCAATACCCTTTTCCCGGAACTCCACCATTAGCTTTATCAATTCCAGGGTTGTTCTTCCGAGCCGGTCAATTCTCCAAACGGTAACAGTATCACCTTTGCGTAGACCCTCAATCATTTTTAAATATTGAGGTCGCTCTTTTTCAGCTCCGGAAATCTTCTCTTTAAAGATCTGTTCGCATCCTGCTTTCTTCAAAGCTTCCACCTGGAGATCTAAATTCTGCTCGTTCTTCGATACCCTTACATAACCTATTTGCATTGTACACTTTAACGTTTCTTTTGCAATATAATGGAATTTGTTTTTGTATACGATATTAATGAACTAATAATAGGATTAAAAGGGAGGGAAAAGAACTGAAGTCAAGGAGTCCATTTTATCGTTCGTTTTGGTGGACTCATTCGCAGGCAAAGAAGGGAGCTTTAGTGGCTCAACAAGTTGGTATCAAAAAAGAAAAATACAAGTCTTTCTGGACCTACTTTTTGAACCCTCTTTTTGATTACTTTTCAAAGGGAATAAAAAGGAAGAGGCTAGGCCAGGAAGTTATGACTTTTTGGCTCTTTAAGTATTCTTGAAAACCACAATTATTTTCAACTTTAAATAATATTAAGCAGAACATGTCAGAGGAAATAGTTAAGTATGAATTTAAACATGGCCTACCCATCGAGTTTGAAATAGTAGATATTACTGAACTATATAGAGATAAGCGGGAGATGATTATTCGACCTCATCGAACTGGTTTCTATCATATTATATGGATTCAAAAGGGAGGTACTACCCATATAATCGACTTTCAATCTGTAACCGCCCCTGCAAATACTATTCTTTTCTTAAATAAGGATATAGTGCAGATGTTTAACCCTGAACCTTTCCAGGGACAAGCAATCTTATTTACCGAGGCTTTTTTTTCAAAATCAGATACAGACATAAAGTTTTTAAAGGAGAATGTTTTATTTAACGATCTGTTCTCCATTTCGAAGTTAGAACTTGATAGTGCTGGCGCGTCTTTTGAAGTGTTATTAACCCTTATGCAGGAGGAAGCTTTGAAAGCCGAAGATGCCTATCAATCCGGAATTCTAAAAAATTTCCTTCATAGCTTTTTGCTACTGGCTGAGCGGGAAAGAAGAAAGAATGGCTTTTTGGAAGTAAAGAAAGGAGCTGACAAAGATTATATTATTCTTTTTCGGGATCTTTTGGAGGGAAATTTCAAACATCAAAAGCAAGTAAACTTCTATGCCTCAAAGCTGAGCGTAACCGAAAAGCGGCTAAATCAGGCAACTTCAAAAATTTTGGGGAAGACCGTTAAACAGGTGATTGATGAGAGAGTGATGTTGGAAGCAAAGCGATTGCTGGCTCATACAACCGATAGCATAAAGGAAGTAGGCTTTACCCTTGGCTTTGAAGAGCCTACAAACTTCATAAAATATTTTAAAAAGCACAATTCCAGTACGCCCTTTGAATTCAGGGAGAACTTCTTATAGTAACTGGCGCAAAAGTATCATTCAAACGGCTGTTTCTACCTTTTCCAGGGCTTCAAGTCTTCCAATCTTTGTAGCAGAAAAAAACAAGGATATGAAATATTTCAAGCAGACTTTATTAACAATAACAGCAGCAATAACATTCAGTTCTTGCTCATCACAGGAAAGAGAAATAATAAAAAAAGAAACAGTCATGAATAAGAAACAACAAGTAGTAGCTTTATTAAAAGCTATTGAAACCGGAGCGGCAGAGCCAGTAGGTGTAATTAATGCAGCTAAATACAAACAACACAACTTAGCAATAGCAGATGGCTTGGCGGGCTTTGGTGCTGTTCTTGCTCAACTACCTAAAGGTTCCGCAAGGGTTAATACCGTAAGGGTATTTGAAGAGGGGAATTTTGTGTTCGCCCACACAGACTATAACTTCTTTGGTCCGAAAATAGGCTTTGACATCTTCCGCTTTGAGGATGGTAAAATTGTAGAGCACTGGGACAATTTACAAGAAAAGCCAGTGAACGCAAATCTGAGTGGGCGCACAATGACAGATGGGCCCCAAGAAGCATCTGAACTGGAAAAGACTGAAGCAAATAAAATATTAGTCAGAGCTTTCGTAGATGATATCCTGGTTAATGGAAAAATGGAAAAACTAGCGGGATACTTCAATGGTGATAACTACATTCAGCATAACCCACAAATTGCAGATCAATTGTCAGGCTTAGGACAGGCACTCGGAGAATGGGCTAAACAGGGAATTACGATGAAATATGATACCATTCATAAAGTATTAGGAGAAGGTAACTTTGTGCTGGTAGTAAGTGAAGGTCATTTAGCTGGTAAGCTAACTTCGTTCTACGATTTATTTAGAGTAGAAAAGGGAAAGATCGCTGAACACTGGGATGTGATAGAGCCAATCGCTCCACAAAGTGAATGGAAAAATCAGAACGGCAAATTTGGTTTTTAATTGAACATAATGAAAAACAGTAGAGCCCTTTCAGGGGCTTTACTGTTTTAACAGCTGCGACCCCAATAAATCAGATAAATTGATTAGAATTTAAAAGTCCATTTAAACGGTCGTTATTTAATAAGGATTTTGATACGGATGATATCAGTGCCTAGTTTCATCTGAGGTACTGGTTTTATTACACTAAGAAGCACACTTGGCAACTTTTTTTCGACTACGCCGTACACTAATCCATGCATTTAGAAAGGGTAAAGGAGCATCCAAAATATAAAAGCATTCCTGAAAAGTATAAAAATTTGTTTGTAGAGATCCTTGAGGATTATAACGATTTCTACGTCCAGAGTTCAGGATTAGCAGATCCGGATGTTATAGAGAGAAGGCTTGCAGCAATTCTAGGTAGTCTTAGACCTGACATTATAAAACCTAATGATTCCGGTACAGAAAATTTGAATAACGCTCCGGAACTCTTAACGCTGTTAGAACGAGAGGTCAATTCCATTAAACTTCAATTGAATGAGCTTGAAAAAGAGGCGAAGCACCGGGATGCGATGCTTTCTATCGCCAAGGCTGGAAGTTGGGAAGTAATGTTATCAGGCGACGTTTATAGCAATCAAAATTATTGGTCCGAGGAGCTTTTTCGAATATTAGGAATAGAACCAGGAAGCGTCGACCTAAATTATGATACTTATCTTAGTTTCATTCACCCCGAAGATATTTTATATTTTGAAACGGAAGTTCACCGCGCAATAGAGCTAAGAGGCCGTTATGATATTGAGTATCGGATTGTCTTGAAAAATGGATCACTGAAGTATGTAAGAGATATTGGAGAGGTAGTTGTAGATAGCGTTTCCGGCAGGGCTCCCAAGTTTGTTGGAATAACTTTCGATATTACTGAATTTAAGACGGCTCAATTTGAGGTTAAGAGAAGTGAGATCAAGTATAAATCTCTATTCGAAAACAACCCTGATATGGTTTACTATCAAAACAGGGATGGATATATCACTGATATCAACAATTCTGTCAAAACTCTATATGGTCTTCCCCCGGAAGCTGTTATTAATAAGCATTATTCATTCTTTGTTGAACCAGATAAAGTAGAAGCGTCTGAAAAACAATTACAAATTACCCTAAGGGGGCAACCGGTAACTTTTGAACAAGAACTCTTTATTCCTTCTTTAAGTAAAAGATGCTTCATTCATGTATCTAAAATTCCTGTTATTGTTGATGGAGAGGTCATTGGGATCCATAACATATCTAAAGACATTACAGATCTAAAATTAAGTTTGGAAAGGGTACAGGTGCAAACAGAAGAGCTTCAGGCAATTAATGAGGAACTGCAGGCACAATCCGAGGAGTTGACTGTTCAAACAGAGAATTTAAACGAACTAAACAGAGCCCTTTACGAAGAAAGGGCAAAGGCAGATAAAGCAAATCAGGCAAAAAGCTCGTTCCTGGCAACGATGAGTCATGAAATTCGTACGCCAATGAATGGGGTAATTGGTATGGCTAAGCTTTTAACCTCAACGTCTTTAAATAGCGAGCAGGAGGAATATGTAGATATAATAAGCAAAAGCGGAGATGCATTACTATCATTAATTAACGATATTCTGGATTATTCTAAGATAGAAGCTGGTCATCTCGAGTTAGAGCACCACGATTTTAATCTGACTGAATGCATTGAATCAGTAATGGATGTCTTTGCTGTCAAAGCTGCAGATAAAGGTCTAGACTTGATTTATACCACTGATCCCGCAATCAATTCCAATATCATGGGAGACAGTCATCGTTTGCGCCAGGTCTTGATTAATTTAATAAATAACGCAATTAAGTTTACTGTTTCGGGAGAGGTGTTGGTGAAAGTAGGCCTGGAACAATCTAAAGGGAAAGGGCTTTTTCTTAATTTCAACGTGATTGATACAGGGATTGGAATCCCCGAAAATAAAATTTCCCGTCTTTTCAAAGCATTTTCCCAGGTAGATTCATCAACAACCAGAAAATATGGAGGGACAGGTCTTGGCCTAGTTATATCAGAACGGCTTGTTAATCTAATGGGAGGAAAAATAGAAGTAAACAGCATTGTGGGTGCTGGAAGTACTTTTTCATTCGATATTCCATATCAGCCGTCAGAAAGCATAAAAAGTAATATGCGGATCCTTTCAGAGGATATTAAGAACAAAAGAATACTTATTGTTAATGATAATCGGAACTATCTTGATATTTTAAAAGCCCAGCTAGAGCATTGGGGATTGGTTGCAATATGCAAAGAAACACCTAAAGAAGCGCTTGAAATCGTCTCGCAAAACACCCGTTTCGACCTTATTTTTACAGATAAAGTGCTTCCGGAAATGGATGGAGTGGAACTGGCAGAAGCGATTAAGAAGATCCAGCCGTATGTTCCTATCGTTCTTTTTAGCACCGTAGGAGATGTGACCCGAACGAAGTTTTCGCATTTATTTTCCTCCGTACTAACGAAGCCGGTCAAGGAAAATTTGCTGTACAATACTATTCAGACTGAACTTAATAAAAGCAAAACTGGTTTAAAGGGACCAGATATACCAAATATTTCAAATGTTCCTACCCCTTTCTCCGAAGATTTTGCTGAAATCTATCCTCAGAGAATATTGGTAGCAGAGGATAACCTGATTAATCAGAAGCTAATATCAAGAGTTCTAAATAAGTTAGGCTATTCCCTTGATATGGCAAATAACGGAGTCGAAGCAGTTAACATTCTTAAGCTAAAAGAATATGATCTAGTTTTGATGGATGTATTGATGCCTGATATGGACGGATTGGAGGCAACTAAAGTGATCCGGTCAATGAAACTTGAACAACCACGGATTGTAGCTATGACTGCTAATGCCTCGGCTGAGGACCGGGAAGAATGTTTAAATGCTGGAATGGACGATTTTGCAACAAAACCTTTAAAACTCGAAGACCTTAAAGCGATATTGAAGCAGACCTTACTGCATAAAGTCTAATAAGAAATTTTTATCCTAAAAAACAAGTCATTGATCAAGCTTTTTTTTCGATTATTATTCTGCCCCCTGGGCTTCCATAAATGGAAATACCGATACGATGGCGAGAGAAAAAAATGTAGCTTCTGTAGAAAACGGATCGATATAATTCCTCTGAAACAAATTAACAAGAGTTCTGGTGCTATCGATTGAAGAAAGTAAAACTATCTTATTATATGAATAATGGTATTTATAAGCCTGTTTTTGGTTATTTGCTATTTGGAATACTCTGGATTATTCTAAGCGACCGGATAGTACATGTTTTTAATGAGAAGATAGATGAAGCGTTTTTTCAAACGGCTAAGGGAGCTTTGTTCGTTTTGACGAGTAGCGCACTGCTTTTTGTATTGCTAGCCATTCACAAGAAGAAGCTTTGCATTTCAGAGGAACAGTATAGGTACTTATTTTTCTCCAATCCAAATCCTATGTGGATTTATGACCTTGGTACTCTTAATTTTTTAGAATGCAACGATGCCGCAGTTCGGCAGTATGGATATAGTCAGGAGGAATTTAAAAAGATGACCATTTTAGACATCCGACCAGCCGAAGACTGGGAAAAAGTGCGTGAAACAACTAAGAGGATGCCCGAAACTTTCCATGTCTCAGGAGATTGGTGTCACATAAAGAAAAATGGGAAAAGAATTATTGTTTCTATTAAGTCACATAAAATTAAGTTTAATGGAATTGAAGCTGTTATGGTTATGGCACAAGATATTACTGTTCGGGCTAAGTATGAAGAAACAATAAAAGAAGCATATCAAATAGAAAAAAAGCTAAAAGAGGAACTCCAGCAACATATCTTACTGATTAAACAGGCTGGTTTAGAGAATCAGAAATTAGCAGAAATAGTAGATAGGATAAATAATATTGTCATAATAACGGACCCCTATGGGGTTGTTACTTGGGTAAACAAAGCGTTTGTGAAAATCACAGGTTACACCTATGAAGAGGCCATTGGCAATACACTTCATTTTCTACAAGGACCGAAAACGGAACTTGGAATCCAAAAAAAAATAATGGAATCGCTTGAAAAGAACCGCTTTGAAGATTTTGAGGTCCTGAATTACACTAAAGATGGACACGAATATTGGGTTAGCCTCAACATCTCCCCGGTACTTGACGAGCACAGCAGGTTGGAAAGGTACATTTCTGTTCAAAGTGTTATCACTGAAAGAAAAAAGCGAGAAGAACAAATAAGAGATTATAATGAAGCGATAAAAAAATTAGCTTGGACGAATTCTCATGAAGTTAGACGGCCTGTAGCTTCTATACTAAGCCTGGTAGATATTGCTAATTCAACGGATGAACTACAGGAGATAAAGGAATTACAATCCCTCATTGGAAAATGCACTGCTGATTTGGACGAACTAATAAAGGAAATGGCTTTAGAAATTTCAAGATATGAAGTTCGCCTGTCTGAATCTACTATAACAGACCCTTAATACTTCTGCTGAATTAGTAGAAGTTATCGATACTATTACATATTAGAACAGCTTTAATAGTAAAGTAGCATGTATTTTCTTCCCCATATTGGGTAAAAGGCAAAATAGGAGTTCTCAACTCTAAAGATGGATGAGTTGTAGCTGCTAATAGAGAAGCTTTCATTTTGCGAGTTGTTATACCAAGCAAGTTAGATTTATGGAAAAGCTGATTCCTTTTGGTATAATTTTGGCATTCGTATATACATTCTACATTTTACCTATGAAAAAGAAGGAACTGGTCTTAATCGGTTCCTTTTAATTTTCCATTTAAATCATCTGCACACTTCAAATACTAAGACCACTTATTCTAGTCCTGTTATCATTACCGAAAAGGATCATTTAAATAGCGGAGAGCTTACAGCTTCTAATCCCGACAGACAATTAAGGTAAAGTCAGAAGAATGAAAGAGTCTGATACATTAGGCATACCTGCATTATTGAACTTATCATTAGTTTAAAAATGGGCTGGAATACTCCAGCCCTACATCTACCTAAAAACAATATTGCCTGGAAAGCAATGCTGCTAGTACTTCAAATCAACTTTTAAGGTTACATTTTTCCTGCTTATTTGTAAGAAAAGAATTGATTCTGCATAATTCTGGAAATCAAATAGTAAGGATGTACAATAACGATTGTATCAGGGGAGAATATCAAAATGGATATATTTCCTAAAGCCCGGTCTTTAAGTAGCTTCTGAACTTGGACCTACTCCAAATTTTTGGCAATTAAAAACTTTCTTAATAAAACCATAACACCAAACTTATCTATTCCTGGAAATCATATTTATAAAATTAGGGAATTATTAAAAACAATATAAAACACCACCGCTTTAATAATCAATTTTCTAAGGGTAAAGTAAATAGAAAAAGGGAGTTGTTCCCATAACACTCCCATTTTGATACAACCAGCTTAAAACAGCAACTTAGTCCTTAGTTTAAAGTACTGATGGTTTTAGTGACGGTTCTAATTTGAAGTTATAATAGAAATATTTTTTAGGCATTTTGATTAAATTTTATAACTTTCAGTTATAGATCCATTTATGTAAGAAATGCTTAATTTAAACTGGAAGCAAAAAAAAGAATTATACAGACTGCAGAGCATTGGTACTGAAAAAAGGCGGCTTTTTAATGAAATCGAGCAAAAGGTGCGGTTTTCACAGTTTTCAGATAAAGAATTAGCTGAACAATTTGATAAAGCAACACAAGAATTAATTGAGGCCTCTAGTCACCTCGATGTTTTCATTGAAACTCCGGATCTCGAAGTATAAGTGTCAAACTTATCACTATAAGATTTAATGAGACTTGTACTTGAATTGGAGGGAGAATGACCATTTCAATACCTCTATAACCATATTTAAAATAGGTCCAGAAGCAGCTGTTTCTCTTTTAAGATACGAATACGTTGACCTTATTAATACTATTTTCAGTTAGGGAAGGAGTACTCTTTAGCAAAAAATACTATTAGCTTCAGCAAGATGGACTTTCTAATATAATCATAAAACAAGTATATTACTTCATTTTAACTAACTTTCCCTTGTTATAGTCGTAAGAAATATTAGAGAGAACTATTACAAGGAGTAAATGCAGGGCAATGATATATATTATAGGTACTTAAATCAATGCCGGAAAGGAATTAACCTTACAAAAAGATTGCAAGTTTCCCATCGTCTACTCATAGATGATACCGGGACAACTCAATTTTTATTTTACTATGAAGAATTAGCTTTTGTGTATCTGAAACTAATAATACTTATAGCTAGTTCGGAGCGTGGCGAGTATGATGACAAAGAGCCATCTATGCTAGCAAAATCTGAGAAGTCTGACTTTAAGTTACCTTATGCCATTAACTTTTTCGAGTCTAACCGAGAGTTTCTGATAAGCTGGTTTAATGCATTCCCACATAAATATATATTCACCTTTGATTTCAACTATTTGGATTTGACACTTAACTTTTTAGAAAAAGCAATACGGTTGTATGAAGAAGAGCTGGTGAAGAGAATTAATCTTCCTGGGTAGTTATATCTATAAAAAGACTCTTACAGATGGATAATCGATTGTATTAGATTAATTTAAATAGATTATCTCCTGTTTACAATAGCCTTTAATATTTCGTTAGATAACGGTTTTGAATAAAATCCTTTAACGGCAGGATAACATTGTGATTTGGCCACATCATTTGGATCAATAGAGGAGGTAACGATAAAAACGCTGATTTCTTTATTAACCAATGCCCTTAAGTTTTCAAACATCTCTAAAAAATCCCATCCATTTACATCCGGCATATTTAAATCCAGTAAAATTATATCGGGAAGATTCATTGCTTCGTAATAGGCGTCTACTAAATCAATTAATGCTGTCTTTGGATCAATATAGCTCTTGAATTTCCTAAATGTCTTATGATGTTTTATCAATATTTCTGCTAGATAATGATGAGTAGGATCATCATCAATAAGGATTAGTTCTGCCATTGTCGAAGCGACAAATCTAAAGAAAATTATCAGGTATCAGTGAAGTCAGAGGCAGTAGACCAACTGCGGCCTACTGTTATTTATTAAATAACGTTAATTGTACGGGCTGAAGTTAAAGAAGTTAGGTTGGTTAAGGGAGGTTTGGTTTCTAGAAAATGACCCTGACTTTACTTTCTATTTCTACTATATTTCCGATATTGTGTCCCACAAATAATTGTGATAAGGTTTAGGTTGCCCTGCTGCTCTCATAGCTACAGGGCTTTTTTGTGCGCTAGGCAGGGCACTCCGCTAATTGAGAATGCTATCCGTCCGATTGCCCTGGGCGGAAGAACCATTTTCTTGCAGGAAGTTATAATGCTGCTACCCGTGCAGAAATAAATCGTGGATTAAAGTGTTCCAAAATATTTTTTCATTAACACAATATTTGAAAAACCTTGACGTTAAGCTTCTACTGGCCCATAAAGGAAAGCTAGGTTAGTTGGACTATTAAGAAAACGAGTGGTCTCTTTAACTTACCCATCACTTTTATATCTCCTATCGACAAAGTCCCCTTCCATTTCTCTCATTTAATTATTCATTTTCATGACTTGCAGGAAAAGTGATAAAGATTACATCTATTCTTAATTTGCCTCACTTAAGTATCTACCCTATTTTCATTACTTTGTACTAATTGTAAAATGAGAGTAACAGCTTATAATATAGACACAAGGGAGAAGCAGCCACTTGCCCTGGCTAATAGAAGGAAGCATCAGATTACGCTGGTTACCAATTTTTTAAACAACGATACTGTCGGATATGCCAGTAACAAGGAAGCAATAATTGTATCTTCTAAAAATTTTTTTAGACAAAGAAGTGCTTGATAGGCTGGCTGCCTACGGAATTAAGTATATCCTGATAATCGCCCCTCAAATTTCAGCTGAGGTGAATCAGTTCGGACACACTACTGTTGATAGGGCGCTAGAATACTGGCCATTTTTGTTGAGTTCTACTGATCTAGAATACTCCATTGAAGTAGGAGCAGAAGCAATAATTTCAGTTTTAGACGGATGGGACAGCATCGTTCCACCGAAAATAGTTAATGGTTAATTTCTCCCCGCTTTCCTATACGAGTGAGTGACCTGTAGCTGCCGTGTTAGCTCTCCTTTATTTATGTCTCTTTGAATACCATATATCTCGATCATTGGCCAATTATCCGTCATTAAGTATTAGATTATGTTAAGAGGTGAAGGTAACAATTTCTGCATATCCTTCGTAAAAAGGGCAACTAACTAATCAATAGAAAACTTAAGTCCTTCTTTATGGCAGCCACAGACACTGAAGTTTGGTGCATGGTGTTTGTAAGTTCAACGATAAAAGACACCACACCTGAAATGACCCATAGTATTTTAGAAACAGTGCGAAAAGAGCGACGAGAGGCAAATCTTTCCGGATTGACGATTTTTGCAGGTGGAAATAACCTTATTCTGGTTGAGGGAGAAAAAGCAGAGGTTTATAAAGAATATGAACAGGCAAAAAAACATCCTGCACATCATAGCATGATTAAGTTATATGATGGGGCTCTGCCCTGTCGCTTCTTCGAAGATAGCCCATTAGCGCTTAAGGTAATTGGGGGGGAAGGCTTCCGGGGCCTGGATAGTTTCATTACAGAGGAACAGAAAGAATATTTTGATGAATTCTTGACCATGGAGCATGCCGTGGCCCGACTATGTAAGGATTTTATAAGGAACAATACCTAGTATGGCAGTAGTAATCCGCATAATGAATACTCTTAGCGGGTAGAAGGAGCGATCGTTAGAAGTTATAATCCGGAATCAGGCGAGTATTACCTTACTCTTCATGGAAGCTCTATAGGCTGCAAACTTTTTAAATGCCAGAGGATCGTTTGATTGCGGAAGAATAACGATTCTTCCTATACTTTGGAGTATACCATAAAAAGGGCATTTTAACAGAGTGAAAAGGGTAGTTGTGTTTGAGCAGAATCAGGACATTTTGGAGGTAGTTACGCATGTTTTGGTTAATGAAAGATATTAGGTAAAGGGATTCAGTTCTGAAGAAGATTTTCTAAGTTATACTTCAGTAGCTATGCCTGATTTAATCCTTTTAGATGTTATCCATGTAACTCCTGAAGGAACTGACCTCTGCAGAAAGCTTAAAGCTCTTGATTCTATTAAGCATATACCTGTTATTGTTTTATCTACACATAACAAAGCTATCCAGACAAAGAAAATCTGTGCAGATGAAGTTATTCCAAAACCCTTCGATATCGATATCCTGCTGCAGGTTGTAGAAAATCATCTGGCAGCGTAGCGGTATTAGGCGGAAAGTCATCGAAACTATAACTTGCCCAACTTTAAATAGGAAAATGAGTTCCCTTCCTCATCCAGGTGCAACAAGTTTTGGCTTGATTAATGAGTTTTAAACTAACAAAGCTACTTTTACCCCTACTGGATAAGAATTGAGTACAATAGAAATGGATTCGAGGTTAAATAGGATAAGACAATTGGAAGACGAGCACGGATTTGGACTAGTAGGGACATACCTACTGGACTATCAGAAGAAAATAGTGTATGCAGATAAAACTTTAAGTGCTATGTACGGGTTGCCGTTTGATGAAGCAGGTATCCCACTAGCTGATTTCTTAAAAAACATCGATGAAGAGGACCTTCAACGCGCCAATCAGTTGAGAGAGGCTCAAATAAATAAAAGCGAGCCCTACCAGATTGAATACCGGATTAGAATCTCCTCTAAGGACACGAAGTGGGTTTTAGCAAGAGCTAAGGCCAAGATGATGGATGGAGATCTTTTTTATGAGGGCATAGTGGTTGACGTAACTTCAGGCAAAGAAGCAGATATTGCACTGCAAAATCAAAACAAACTGATTAAGACTATCACCGACAATGCGACTTCTGCCCTGTTTTTAATGAATGACAAAGGGTATTGTACTTTTATGAACCCAGCCGCCGAAACCATGTTTGGCTACACATTAACGGAGATTAAAAGTAAACCTCTGCACTATTTAATACATCATCATTACCCTGATGGTAGGGAGTATCCAATGGAAGAATGCCCACTGGATAGGGCGCTACCACAAAACTTCGAAATGCGTGCGCATGAAGATCTTTTTTTTCGTAAAGACGGAACTTCTCTCCCTGTACTCTGCGCTGCCAGCCCTATTTTCGAAAATGGAATTCCGGTGGCAACAGTGATCGAAGTTCGAGATATTTCAGAGCAGAAGAAAGCAAACATGCTCCTGCAAACCCATGCAGAACGTCTTGAAATATTAAACTCGATAGGTTTATCAATTTCAGAGAGTTTAGACTTGCAGGAAATACTACAAAAGGTTACCGATGCAGTAACTAAACTGACAGGCGCCAATTTTGGGGCTTTCTTCTATAATACGATTAATGCATCTGGCGAGGCTTTTTTACTATATACATTGTCGGGAGCCCCGAGAGAGGCCTTTGAAAAGTTTGGCACACCGCGCAATACTGCTGTTTTTCATCCCACTTTTGCCGGCGACGGCGTAGTCAGGGTAGCTGATATCACTAAGGATCCACGCTATGGCAAAAATGCGCCGAATAATGGAATGCCTAAAGGGCATCTTCCGGTTGTTAGCTATCTGGCTGTACCGGTAATTTCTAAGTCCGGTAAAGTTATTGGAGGACTATTTTTGGGCCATAAGGATGCAGATGTATTTACCGCAGAACACGAGAATTTAGTCCTGGGGCTTGCTTCGCAAGCGGCAATAGCCCTGGATAATGCAAAATTATACGAAGAGGTAAAAGAACTTAGTTTAAAAAAAGATGAGTTTTTGTCTATCGCCAGTCATGAACTTAAAACTCCCCTTACGAGTATAAAAGCCTTCAACCAGTTGATGCAGCGCACGAAAGACTCCACAAAGTTGCCGGATTTTGTTCAAAAGTCTGCCGAGCATATTTGCAGATTGGAGAAGCTTATTAATGACCTTTTGGATGTTAGTAAGATCAATGCCGGAAAGATGCAATATAGTATGGAGCAATTCAACTTTAGGCAGATTATTACAGATTGTGTGGAGAGTGTTCAGCACCTTGCTCCCTCTCATAAAATTTCTGTTGAAAATGTTGTTGACGTTCTATATACGGGCGATCGTTTGAGGCTGGAACAGGTATTAAATAACTTTTTGACCAATGCGATTAAATACTCTCCTGGTGGGGAAAGGGTATTAGTTAACAGCACATTACAAGGTGATAATCTCATAGTTTCGGTACAGGATTTTGGTATCGGAATTCCTCAGGACCATCTGGATAAATTATTTGACAGATACTACAGGGTAGATAACACCTCAATGCGGTTTGAAGGCTTGGGATTAGGTTTATTTATATCATCTGAAATATTGAAGCGCCATGGTGGCGACTTTTGGATTGAAAGTGAACAGGGGAAAGGCTCAACCTTCTTTTTCAGGCTGCCACTTGAAAGGCAGGGGGAAGCGGAGGTAACAGAGACAGAGATCTCTTATAAAGATTCTTCTATTACCATTCTATATAACCAGCAGGACGATCGAATTGAAGTGGATTGGAAAGGCTTTCAAAATTTTTCTTCGGTCCAGAACGGCTGTATGAAAATGTTGGAAATATTAAAAAAGAATAAGTGTTATAAAGTAATTAATGATAACAGAAATGTTCAGGGAACCTGGTCAGAAGCAGCAGAATGGGTAGGTCGGGAATGGTTTCCTATGATGGAAGAGGCTGGTCTCCGTTACTTTGCATGGATCTTCTCTCCCAGCACTTTCAGCCAATTATCCGCTAAAAAGAGCGTAGATATAAAAGAGGGTAGGGTGATCACCGAATTTTTTACAGATATCAGTTTGGCTGAGAAATGGTTGGACGGGAAATGAGCATATTCCACTTTGACCTAAAAGAGAAAAACCTTTGTTTTTCTCTTTTAGTAAACATACAAATTTTAGATGCGAGCTAGTCGGTTAGAGGGAAATATGTCCCTGGCTATATTTGTGCTTTTTCGTATGATTCAATTTCCTCTATTCGTCGTTCAAGCTCTCTTGTAACATTACTGGCAAGCCATTCCAATCTCTTATACTCGTCACCCCGAAACTTACGAGGCCTTGTATCGATTACACAAAATGCTCCAATCTTATATCCTTCTTTTGACAATATAGGTGCAGCAGCATAAAACCGCAGTCCGAATGCCCCGGTTACGAAAGGGTGAGCAAGCAAGCACTGGGCCTGACTCGCATCTTCAAAAATTGTAGTATCATCGTTTAATATGGCAAGGGAGCAAACACTCAACTCGCGTGGGACTTCCGCTCCAGCCTGGCCTCTCTTATCTGCTTTGGTCCATACCCGGTTCCCATCAACAAAATTTATCAGGGCAATGGGAGTATTGAATATGGTTGCTGCAAGAGCAGCCATATTGCCAAATACCTGATCGTGCCCGGTATCAAGGATTTTATACTTATAAAGGCTTTCAAGACGCTTGCTTTCATTAGGCGGAATAATATCCAAGTCAAAAAACTTCATCATTACTTATTTGTGTAGGTGGTTTATAAAATGGTTCCTTTACTACTTAAAAACGTTAAATGTTGGCAAATTGTTCTACTAAATACGCTCTGGAGAATATCATGACGATTAACCATAAGAATATCAGAGATCTTTACCCATGTAGCAAAATCCTCAATAGCTTCGTAAGGGTATCTAACATTCCGGTAAGAGAAAAAAGTACTATTAAGAATAAAACATCATAATATGGAAAGGGGGATTTCAAAGTTTTTGAAACCAGCACTAATTTTAATTGATATTCAAAAAGCGTTTGACAATTTAAACTATTGGGGAGGACAAAGAAACAACCCCAATGCCGAAAATAATGCTAGTAAACTTTTGAAGTTCTGGAGGGACAGCAATCTTCCAATTTTTCACATCAAGCACTGTTCTTCAAATCCAGCGTCATTGCTTCATGAGTCTAACGAAGGAAATGAATTTAAAGAAATTGTCGAGCCAATTAAAGGCGAAAGAATAATTAAAAAAAGTGTTAATAGTGCTTTTATTAATACGGACTTAAAAGAACTACTGGACTGGGAGAAAATCACTCAGCTTGTAATCGTAGGACTAACCACAGACCATTGTGTATCCACAACTGTTAGAATGGCGGGCAATTACGGCTATGAAACGTACTTAGTTTCGGATGCAACTGCAACCTTTAACAAAAAAGGCTTGGGTGGTCAGAACTTTTCTGCAGAATTGATACATGAAACAGCCCTGGCCAGTTTAAAGGATGAATTTGCGACTGTTATTTCCACTGACTTAATAACCAGCCAATATACTAAGGGTGAGGGCACTCTGAATTCTATATATCTAAAATGAAAGTCACGCATTAACATTATTTATTTGAAAAACAGGGAATGAATCAAACCAAACATCAATAATTAAATAACAATATATCTTTAATGATGATAGCAAACACACCACAACCTCCTTACTATGCTGTAATATTTAGCTCAATTAGAACAGAAGTAAATGATGGTTATTCTGAAATGGCTGATTTAATGGTAGAATTAGCCCGTGAGCAAGAAGGGTTTATCGGGGTTGAAAGCGCAAGAAATGAACTTGGAATTACTGTTTCTTACTGGAAAGATTTGGATTCGATTAGAAAATGGAAACAGAATTCTGACCATCTGATTGCGCAAAATAAAGGAAGATCTGATTGGTATAAACATTATAAAACGAGAATAGCCAAAGTTGAAAGGGACTATGGTTTTGATAAATAAATCAGAAATGCATGGTATGTAAGATGAATGTTAATAGAGCATCCCCTTTTGAAGTCTTGTGTACTAATTCATTTACCTGAATTTAAGGTAGTTTTGTAGCTGTTAGCTGACTTGCAGGTATTTTCTCTGTAAGCCTTCTTATTTTTGCGAGTGACCCATTCAAACACCGATTCATTTTATACCAGTAAAGAATTTCATACTTTTTTTGAAAATTCACCGCGTTCGTTGGTACTCAAGGCCGATGCGCCTCGTTTTACCATTTTGGCGGTCAGTGATACTTACTTAAACCTCGTACACAAGCAACGCCGAGAAATATTGGGTAAAGGCCTTTTTGAGGCGTTCCCTGGAAGCGAGGGTGATCCGTCGGAGCAGAATAGTGTTCAAAGTTCATTTATGCGCGTCATCGCAACAAGGGTGCCGGACGAGCTGCCCATATTCAAATATGAAATAGTTGTTGACAACACAGGTAGGAAAGAAACACACTACTGGACAAATTTAAATGAACCTATTTTAGATGAGGAAGGTAACGTGGCTTACCTTATTAACACAACCACAAACATCACGGGCCGTATAAGGTTGGAGCAGGCTGTCGAAGAGAGCGAAGCCCGCTTTCGTATCATGGCCGAAGGAACCAATATCTATATAGCCATGGCCGACCAGGAAAGTAATGCAATTTATTTCAACCAGGCATGGAGCAGATTAACCGGCCGGACAGTTGAAGATTTAATGGCTTATAGTTGGGTAGATTTGCTACACCCGGAAGATAAAGACCGGTACCTTAAAATTTACCTTGATGCATTCAAGGTGAAAGGTCCCTTCCATGGCGACTTTCGTATATTGAATAAAGATGGAGAGTACCGGTGGTTATTAGCTGATGGTTCAGCACGCTGGCATACAGACGGTTCATTTGCGGGATATGTCAGTGCATCTATCGATATTACCGAGCAAAAGCAAAGCGAGCAGCGCAAAAATGACTTTATCTCGATGGTAAGCCACGAGCTGAAAACGCCACTAACTTCCATGAAGAGCTTTGTTCAGGTATTACAGAGAAAAGCTCAAAAAGACGGGGATGAGCTAACTGTATCGATGCTGGATAAAGCTGACAAACAAGTTAGCCGAATGACCAGGCTAATCAACGGCTTCCTAAACCTATCACGACTGGAATCAGCCGGGATCTTTATTGATTGCAAACATGTGGATCTGGCTGAATTGATTAAAGAAGCGAAGGAAGATGCCTTAGCTCATATCAGCAGCCACCAGGTAGTTTTTGCGCCTGTTGAACCCACTATAGTAAATGCTGACCCAGATAAGATCGCCCAGGTGATACAAAACTTAATTAGTAATGCGGCCAAATACTCTACACCGGGTAGCACTATACAGGTTGCATGTGTAGCGCAGGACGGAAAGGCGGTTATCAGTGTGAAGGATGAAGGTCAGGGTATCTGCAAAGAGGACTTACCTAAACTGTTTGAGCGCTATTACCGGGTTGAAAATAACGAAAGCAGGCACATTGCAGGCTTCGGTATAGGCCTTTACTTATGTTGTGAAATTATCAAGCGACACGAAGGGAATATCTGGGCGGAAAGTGAGTTAGGCAATGGAAGCACATTTTATTTTTCCATTCCTACAGTGTATTAATGGGTAGGCTGGGACTGCATTTAAGTGGATTCATACTTTTTCTTTCATAAAAACTGCAGCCACTTTAATAATTATAAATTCTGCTAAAAATTTAAAAGTCCATTTTAACGGTGGTTTTTTTGATCGCGAGGTTATGTAGCCAGCTAAAACACCAGTTATATAGTTCAAAAAAATGGTGTCAAATAAGAAAATACTAGTGTTTATGAAGCTAGTTTTTGAACTATGTTAATCGGGTGCCTTAACGCCAAAGGCAAGAAATGAGGTATGGCCAGAAAGCTATGACTTTCTGGGCCAGATAAGTTCTAAGATGAAAAACAATGCTATTCACTTAGAATAATTTTTTACGATCTTTAATTATTTCTTAATCAATTTTTCTCAACAACCAGGAAGAAAAGTTGGCAACAGTATAAAACACTTCGTCTGGCTCCAGTTCAATTAATTTTTCCGCCTCGGTGGTTTCTGCCCAAGCTGCTGCAATCACGGCAACTCCAGCTGCTCTGCTGGCTGTTATATCGCTGGGTGCATCGCCAACATAAATTACTTCCTCTTTTTCAATGTCACTCCAACCGTCAAGTAGTAGTTTGATAGCCTCTGCTTTCCTGGATCCTTTTGGAGAGCCGGTCTCAATCACCTCAAAAAAGTGGCGCATCTTGAAATGGTTCAGGGAAACATCGGCGCTTTTTTGTCCTTTTCCCGTTACCATCGCTATTCGCACTCCTCTATTTTTTAAAATAGCCAGTAGTTCCTCTATTCCGTCAAAAGGCACGGGGAAGTTTGGATGCAACCTTTCGTAATGATAAAGGTAATCTGCAACTCCCTTTTCATAATGATCGGGGATTAAGGCCATAATAGTCCCCTCTTCCGAGGGTCCAAAGGTGGATATTATTTCAGAATCGGAAACTGAACGGTTAATGAGTGGCTGTACGGAATGGCGGAAAGCTTCGATACAAAGAGGCAAGGTATCGGCCAGTGTTCCATCCAGGTCAAATATTACAGCTTTGATTTTTGATATCATTTTTAAGTTTATAGAAATCGTTTTATTTTTATTCTTTTAAGAGCCACTAGGTTTTCAAAAGGGTCAATTCCTCGAATTGTTCAATTGAACTGTCAAAGCTATTCTTTGCCATATCTTCCAATGGCCACTTTCGCAGCTCCTCAGACAGAACTTCCACTCCCCAATGTCCTTCGTATCCAGTATTTCTGATTGCCGTTATAAATCCTTTCTGATCGAAGACGCCTTTTCCGGGAAGCTTTCTTCTATAAATAGTATCCTGCCAAAGTGGCGAAATGGGATATTTGTCAGCATCATTCAACTCAATTGATTTAATGTATTTGCCCGGAACTTTGCTAAGCTCGGCATAGGAAATATTTCCCCTGTTGATGTGCCAGATATCTAACAATAACCCTCCATTAGGATGATCAGCACCCTGGGCAATGCCTAAACCGGTTTCCAGGCTCCTGATATTGCTAAAAGGCATTATCTCCAAAGCAATATTAGTTCCATGATCCACTGCTTCCTGAGCAAGACTGCCGAACTCATCAATCATCAAAGAAATGTTATTATGGCTTTCATCTAGATGTAATCCTGGAGCTATTTTGATATTTGTAGCTTCTAAAATCTCGGCTGCAGCCATCAATTCCTTCTTCATTTGATCAGATTCCTGACGTTCCTTTCCTGTAGCGAACCACCCTCCCAGGAACTCAAACTCCAGTCGCGTGATACCATTACTGTGCAAAATATTCTTCATTTCTTTTAAGCCAATCCTGTTAGCTGTCGAAATCAAATCAGCGTGGACTAGACCAACACCTTTATATCCTGCACCTGCAGCGGCCTCAACACGATGGGCGAAGTCAAAAGGGCTTATTTCTGTAGGCCCAAAAGGATAGATATCTCCTGCAATGGTAAAATAAGCTGCCAATAGCTCAATTTTTGAATTTTCCATCTCTTTTATCGTTAAGTGCAAACGTCAGAATAATACTGCTTGTCCCGTTTGCTTAATGTTTATTTTATACAAAGCTATCAGTAATAAAACCCGTAAATTTGTAAAATCATTCCATTTTTTGGTAATAGTATGTTATAAATGAAGGTTTTTAGGCAATTTGATCCTCTTTTGGTAGATGATGTTAAAGAAACTTCATTTACCTGCTCTCATCATTCCCATACTTACTACGAGATAGTATATATCCATTCAGGGGAGGGCCAACATTTGTTTAACAATGATAAGGTGGCCTACACTGCTGGAGATCTTTTTCTAATAGCTCCTGGAGACCAGCATTCGTTTCAGATCCAAGAACCGACTCATTTTACCTACATAAAATTTACAGAGGCATACTTTGAAAGTAAAAAACATCTTTCTCCCGACGAGTTCAAAGTAGGTTCTCCAGAGATTTTGATGGAAATGAAATGGCTGAAAGACGTTAAAATTGAGCTATACGAACCTTGCAGGGAGATTTTGCATGCTACCATTAACAATATAATCCTATACAGCTCTTATCGGGAACTGGCTTCTTCACCGATTGTCTATTACCAGTTACTGAGCATTTTTGGAATAATCAGAGAAGTATTAAAATCAAGAAACAATAATGTAAACAAAGCAGAGTTAAATTTCGAAAAGCTGCTTTCCTACCTTCACGAAAACATTTATGACAGGGAGAAACTATTAGTTAGAAACGTGTCAGCTTATTTCCATATATCAGTCACCTATTTTAGCAATTACTTCAAGCGAAACTTCGGTATTTCATATCAGGATTACCTGGACAATTACAGGGTAATGCTCATAGAAAAGAGGCTAGCTGTTGGGGGACTAAAGCTAAAAGAGATCGCCCGGGAGTTTGGTTTTACAGATGTGAGTCACCTTTCTAAAGCTTTCAAGAGAGTTAAGGGAGTTACACCTAAAAAGTATGAAGCAAAAAGCTAGTTCAAGACAGGATACTGTTAATAAGAATAATGCCTTGCTTCCAAAAGTATTATCCTTTTCTCAAGCACTAACAACCTCTATTTTATTTTAAAACAGTTTAGAGTATTCCGCCAGAATAATGAAGCAAGAGTTTGGTAAGCATCTTATTTAATGATGGTGTTCATCAGAGCCTTATTCCGGAATTCCTTCGGATTTACCCCCAACTTTTTATTGAAAGATTTAATGAGATGGCTTTCGTCAAAGAAATCAAATTCATCTGCAATTTCACGTAAAGTGCAATTCCCAGATAAAAGCCGCTCTTGGATCAGCTTCAAACGATATTCGCCTATATAATCTTTATAGGAGATACCAAAAGTCCTTTTAAAATATTTACTAAAGTAACCTGGGGAAATCGAGAACTGATTAGCTATTGATGAAATGGATAGCTTACTACGACTAAGAATATTCTCATGCACATAAGTGCTTACGGCTTCGGAAGAAGGGTGTGCGCCTGATTTCCTTTCAGGGATTCTTAGTGCAAAGGTCTTGAGCAAATTTAATATGGAGAGTAATTGAAAGAATATGACCGGAGAAAAACTAGCGTCCGGCATTTTTTCACAATAGAGCACAATATTTTCTACCGTATTTTTTAAGATCTCTTTAAAAGGGTCCTGCAGCTCTACTCTTGTTTCTTTAAACAGCTTTAGTTGGTTAATAGAGGAGGGTGCAAAATAATTGCTTGCTTCTTCAACCAAATACCGGTGGTTATGATAATAGCTTTCTGTGAACTTGATGAAAGTGAAGTGCGTGCTAATGCTAATGTCGAAGAAATGATGATCTCCAGGGGTCAGTATAAATAGATTGCCATCACAATAGGGAACGATATTGCCGTTCAAATGATGCATTCCCTTCCCCGATCGGATAAAAACCAACTCAAAATAGGTATGGGAATGATCCGGATAACTATAAACTGACTCCTCAAAGTCATCAATGAGTAAGGAATCAAATTGCCTAAGAATTCGCATGTCTTAAATATACAACAACGTGTCGTTTTTATACAGTTTTCTTACAGCATGTCTAATCTATTTTCGCCCGCAATTATAAGGTTTGAATTTTGATTGGAATGAGAAAAAGTTTATTTGCGTTAGCACTGGGGGGATTAAGTATCGGGACAACGGAGTATGTAGTAATGGGACTATTGCCTGAAATGGCAAGAGATTTTAATCAAACTATTCCTCAAACGGGACATTTGATATCATCATATGCCTTGGGAGTTGTCATAGGTGCCCCCCTTTTGGTAGCTATCAGTAGCAATTACCCACCCAAAAAGGTATTGTTGTTTTTAATGTCCATTTTCGTGCTGTTTAATGGTCTCTCTGCACTTGTACCCAACCATCACCTGATGTTTTTTGTTCGCCTGCTCAGCGGCTTACCTCATGGAGCTTTCTTTGGCGTTGGCTCTGTTGTTGCCAGTCGTATTGCCAGTAAAGGCAAGGAAGCCCAAGCTATATCGGTAATGTTTGCCGGCCTGACTGTTGCAAACTTGATGATGGTACCAATTGGAACCTATATCGGTCATCACTATTCCTGGCGGTTTACATTTGGTCTAATAGCTATCTTAGGCATAATAACTGTAGCCTCAATTGCCTTTTGGCTGCCGGATCTTCCAGTAGTGCGAAAAGGGAACCTACGTAATGAGCTCCAATTTTTTGGCCGGACAGAAGCTTGGCTGCTCATCTTAATTACCTCTATCGGTACCGGAGGCTTATTTGCATGGATTAGTTATATTGCTCCTTTGCTAATAGAGGTGACTCGATTTGATCCCTCAGCAGTTCCTTATATTTTGGCCCTGGCAGGGGTGGGTATGTTGGTGGGAAATGCGGCTGGTGGGAAACTAGCCGACAAGTTTCCGCCTATAAAAGCATGTATCATTAGCTTTACAGCTATAGGGATTTGTCTTGCAATCAATTATTTTGTGTCTTCAGATAAGGTTTTTACCACCTTGATGACTTTTATTACAGGTGCTATCACCTTTACCTTGGCTACTCCCATACAACTGTTGATGATTAAGACAGCAGCAGAGGCAGAAATGCTCGGAGCCTCTGTTTCTCAGGCCTCCTTCAATATTGGCAATGCACTGGGCGCCTTTTTAGGAGGTCTGCCAATTGCAGCAGGTCTAGGGCTTACTTCTCCCTTACTAGTCGGCATACTGATGACATTATGTGGAGTCGGGTTTACAGTTGGCCTTATTAGACTGCAAGGTAGAAAGGTTATTTAATGAAAAGCATATTCAAACTGAAGTAGATGTTTTTGAACCTATTTTTTGGACCTTTAATTATGAGACATACTTCAAGGCTGAGAAAGTTATGTTACTTTCTGGACCTGCTCTTTCTTTCATGAAAACTGCAGCGATTTCAATAATTGAAATAAAACAGCTGAATTTAAAAGTCCATTTTAACGGTCGTTAAAAAGCACTGAAATGGCAAACAGCAGCCATAATTGTAGGAAAATTAGTTTTTAAGGTTTAATGAACTAAATAATAGGGCCGATATGATAATTATTACCAATAGAAATAATAAAAATTACTATTAGTCCGAATCATTCTTCTACTAATATATTTACTCGACTGAGCATCATTCCTTCAATATTTAGTTTACATTGTTGTTTACTTTCAGCTTTGAGTTTACTAGCTTTAAAGTACGGTTTTGGTAAACTGGATTAATAAATGGAAATAGCATTTTTCAAAAGGCATCAAAGAGGCGAGATCTACCATTATTATAAAGTGTATGGAGGCCCCGGTAAGACAAAGCATGGATACCAGGAGGTAATCAACTTTTTGAATGAGAAGCCCATTATTTCTATTGAACACAATTACCCGTATGATCCCATTAATCCGGATAAGCCGTTTGAACTTACCGGAACCTGGTGCACCTATGAGGTAGGTACTCCTATTTCTGACGCGGAATATCTAGAAGCATATAAGAAAGCTACTGCCCATCTATTCACCATAATATAGAAAACTTTTTTCAAGCTAGATTGATTCTAGCCCTTCTCTGTTTTATACGTAATTATGTTTGAGAATTTTTATTATCTTTACATTATCATTCTGGTTCCTACTCTGTAGGATTAAAAGGGAATTTGGTGAAAATCCAAAACAGTTGCCGCTGCTGTAAATAACTTAGGTTATAAGTCAGAAGACCTGCCACGAATAGTCTTATCTTGTTTTAGGTAATGATTGTTTGTGGAAGGAGGCATCGGTTCTATTTCCCTTGTTACTTCCTCTCCCCTTTATTTTTAACAAGTTATAAGGCTAATTGGAGCATTAACCTTTTAATTGGCTTATCATGGGCACTAAAAAAAATAATAAGAGTGACAGTAAGATTGATAAAATTACTGGAAAGCATACTATCAATATCATCCTAGCCATGCTTTTTATAATTACGTTGCTTTCCTTTGTTGCGATGTATAGCATCAATGGTGATTTACCATCAAATATATCCTCCATTTTCTCAACCCTTCTTGCCGGACTAGTAGGTTCCTTTAGAGGCAATAATTTTAGGAATTAGATCATGCTGCAGATTCAATGGACTTAATCTTTCTTTTAGATGAATTTTTAAAACTTGAAATAGTCCTTAAATCTGAAAATCTTAACTTAGATTTTTCTTCAACTGAGGGGCGATTAATAGCAAGTATTTTTGGGGCAGTCTCCGAATTTGAAAGGCATTTAATCAGAGGAAGAACATACGCAGGTTTAAAACATGCCAGGGCGCAGGGAAGGATTGGTGGCAAGCCAGAAGGATTATCTGATAGTGCTAAAAAGGCAGCAGCAAAAGCTTACGAGCTTAGATTGAAGGGCCTGACAACAGAGGAGATTCTGGGGGCAACAGGAATAAAAAGTAAGAGAACTTTATATAAATATATACGATACTGAAAGATTAGCCGAACTGACAGGAAGGCCAGTAGCAGAAAATGGCCTGCAATTAGTAGCCGAGAGATAATAAAGGCAACGGGCCTTGAAGAGCAGTTATTTATTGCGCTTTAGATAAATAAAAAACCCGTACTATGAGAGCACGGGTTAACCTAAACCTTATCACAATTATTTGTGGAGACTAATATCTGAAATATTAAATAAAAAGAAAAAAGAAAAGGGAGGTGTTTTCACCTCCCTTATTCTAAAAACCAAACCTCACCTTAATCAATCTATGAAATATTTTTCTTTCTAAACCAATACGTTGTTCTACGTATTGAGAAAGCAATAGTTACATAATTAATAGAGGTATATTTTAAGGAATCTTAATCGTTGTAGTGCTAGTATCCCAGCCTTGATTAACTTTAATAGAGAAACTTGGAGTAGCATTACCCGTTGATAATCCCGTAAATAGCTTTCCTTGTATAGTAACTTTCTTATTCTTAATGAAAGGAACATTGTTCACCTGCTTGGACAATAACGCGTTATTCTTAGCATCGTAAGCTGTGACCTCAACAGATGTAGATACACCGTCATCATTAGGTAAAGCGAAAGTGGTAAAAGTCTTATTAAATTTCCGGCGGTCGGAACTAGCTATTGTAAATGTAGCTACCCTGGATGGTGCGCTACTCATAGAATAGTTGCCGGTAACCATATAAACTCCTCCTTCATTTTTAGTTATAATACTGATTTTGCTCACTACTGAAGGAATCGAATCTTCCACTACAAGATCGATCCCTGATACAATCCTATCAAGGGTAACCTCTTGGGTAGTGGGCTCATTTACCTTAATTTCATCTATTCTTTTGAAAAAAAGATCGTAAGTTCTGGTGCCTGTACTAATGTAATCCTGGCCGATGTAGTTGTTTGCGTCATTCCAGGAGAATCCGCCTGTAGAGGCAGCAAAGGCTGCCTTATAAGTTCCTACCGGTAAATCCACTGTAATCGTTCCGAAATTTAGTGCTGTTTTAGTTTGGTTTATCACCGTAAAGGGTGTTCCATCTTTGTCATAAATCTTGCAGCTAAGATAATCAGCATGTTTTTTTACTGAATCAGCAAGCGTCGTAGATGCAGATTTGAAATCACCAACAGAAACGTTAAGATCGGAGATACTAAAAGTCACAGGAATCTTCTCTTTCTCGGTCTTAGCAGCATTTGTGTCATCCTTAGAACAGCTGGAAAATAGAAATAGGGCTAATGACAAGAATAGTAAGTGTTTTTTCATAAGAATTTAAGTGTTAGATGTAGGCAATAAAGGTAAAAAAATAAACCATTATGAAATATCAGCTTTGAGAGTCTTACTTTTGCGGAAAATTTAAACTTATGTCATTACTTAACCTATCACATCTACGTATGATGGCTTTTGCTGTCTTGGGATTAGCTATTTTCTCAAGCTGCGAAAAAGAGGGGCCAGCCGGGCCTCAAGGAGAAAAGGGCGATACAGGAGCTCAGGGAGTTCAAGGTATCGCAGGATTAAACGGAGCAAGTATCCTCTCCGGAACGGGAGAACCTGCTACTTTATTAGGAAAAGAAGGAGACTTCTACCTGGACAAGTCTACCACTAACTTCTACGGACCTAAAACTGCTACAGGATGGGGAGCTTCAACAAGTTTGAAAGGAGCTACCGGTGCTACAGGAGCCAACGGAACGAATGGAACAAACGGGACCAACGGTACAAATGGTACTAACGGCACCAATGGGAAAGATGGTAGCAAGATCTTAAGCGGATCAGGTGTTCCTGCTGCTACAGCTGGCGTCGAAGGAGACTTCTATTTTGATGCTCAAAATCTGGCTTTCTATGGTCCTAAAACTACAACTTCCTGGGGAAGTCCGGTGAGCTTAAAAGCTCCAGATACTAATAGTGTTAAGATTCTTCTTTACAAGAATCAAGTATTTCAGAAAGTTACAGCTGATGATGAGGAAAATAAACGCTATCAAGAATATTTAGATAGCTATTTGAGATCTAAAACTTCAACTGAGAGCTCTATTGCATCTTTTAAAACTCAATACGAAAATGAGATTGCTCAAATAGAAGAGGCATATAAGAAGGGCTGGATGAATCAAAGCCAGTACAATACTCAGTTAGCCACTGTAAAAAGCAATTACGAAAGTACCATCTCTTCTAATACTAGGTATCTTGAAGAAATTAATGAGTTAATAACGCTTACTACAAAGTTAATCGCAGTTGGTGCGTTCAATATGGAGTCAACCTATTCTATTGATGCGAAGTATCATGGCTATTATGATAATGGTATAGTTTCCGTCTACGTTAGGAAGTCGGGTGATTTGAACGGATGGGATAACGAAGGTACTTATCTTATTGCTGATGAGAACTACCAAACTCAATTAGGAGTTAATATTGAACCTATTAAAACTGACAAAATCAGTATTAGCGGATACTCTCAAGCAGTTCCTGAAGCAGACGTTAAAGCAGCTAAATTTGACTTGAAAATTGTTTTTATTCCTGCAGCTTCAGTTGAAGTGCTTTCAAATTCTCACATTGATATTAAAAACTACAATCAAGTTTCTAAGTTTTTGAGGCTTCAATAAATAAACGGATGGGTCTCCCAAAAGAGATCCATCATCCTTTTGATTTATCAATAGCTAATGTTCCTAGCATTTTTAAAAAATACCTTTAATGCCCATCCGAAGCCATTTCACAGGAATAGAAAATATTCTTATCTCCGAAATTAATATAGCAACAGAAAGCATTTCAGTCGCAGTCAGCTGGTTTGTTAACCATAAGCTTTTCAACACACTTTTAAAGAAAGCTTCAGAAGGAATTACTATTCGTCTAATCATAGTTAATGATGATTTAAACAATAGAGACAGTGGCTTACCCTTTCAAAAGCTGATAGACAGGAATATCCAGTTTTATTTCTCGAATAATGCCAAGTTAATGCATAATAAGTTCTGCATCATCGACTCTAAAAAGATGTTTACCGGATCTTATAACTGGACTTATGCAGCAGAAAATAATAATTGGGAAAATGTTATCGAACTAGATTACCCAGAAATAATCGACACCTATAAGCTTCAGTTTGAGAACTTGATCCAAAACAGCGATCAGGTACTGAACCTTGCCGAATTTCTGAAGCTTCACCCTCCATTGACGAATACTTACGATAAGGATGTTTTTTTGAATGAGGAAGACTTAGCTTTTGCAGGAGATCAGGACATAGATATAGAGACAAGGTTTCTTCGAGCGGAAGAAATATTAGTATCTGATGGAGCAACTGAACAGTTAAAGAAGGAACATAAAGAACTGAAAAAGAAGTATTCAGAAAGTGTCGAAGCTCTATGTAGAAACTATCCAAGTGTATTCTTAAGTCATGTCGGGGAAAGGTATCCATGGACGCCAGAACTTTTAGAGGTTTATGAAAAAAAAATTTACCCAAGGCAAATTCAGTGGAATGAAACGGTAATATGGGATAAAAATATGATTAGAAGGTTCTGGAGAACATTGGATTACTGGGCCACTAATCAGGGTAGTGTATTCAAGCATAACAGAAATATTTACCTATCCTTGAATGAGTTAAAAGAAATGCCTGATGCTTTACGCCGAAGATATTCTGACCTTAAATATCATCATCCAGATTATAATGACTCTACTGTTGACCCCTCAGTACCCTTTTATATCAATGGAGCATTCGATGGAATTCCCAATACATACCTGAATCACAAGTCACCGGAACAAAAGAACTATGAAAACGATAATTATTTGTGGACTGAAGCAGAGCTCTTGGAAGCATTGCCGAAACTAGATACTTCATTTTCACGTGCCTCTAAATCTATAAAATGGACTCGAACATTAATAAATAAAGCGCAGGAACGTAACCCTCAACAATTTTCATGGTTTTGTTCGGAAATTTACCTTACAGAAGATGAACTTTTAACCTATAAAGAGATTTTGGATTGGAGTGGTATTGCGAGAAATAGAAGGATTGACTGGACTCTTGATTTATTTGAGCGTTACAAGGACAGGTTGTTGAAGTTTCCAGCTAATTTCTCATCAAATGAAAGTTTTTGTTGGTCCACTGGCTTTATTAATAACTATCAAGATAAACTAAAATTCGATCAATTATCTCGCAACACCGCTATTCCCTTTGACGCTAGGTTCATCATCAAATATAAAGATAGGTGGCTCTATGATGCTCCTAATAGTAGTTTTAGTACAAACAGAGCCATTCCCTTTGATGAATATTTGCTAGAGGAACTAAAGGAGAAATGGCACTGGATGTCTTTAGCTGGTAATCCCTCAGTTCCCTGGACATTAAATCTAATTAATAAATACATGCCACGAAGGGAACTAGATATTTTCATGGTTAGATTGGGAGGAAATAAAGCTGTTTGGGATAGAATATTAAAGCCGGTAATTGATCACGATTTCTTACGGCACCTTGCTCCCTATATCCCTAACTGGGAAAGAAGATAACGGTGATTCTGAAGTTTGTCTACAACTACCTTCAGTTGTGACAGCCATTTTTCAGTTGATATATGAATTACTAAATTTAAAGATTGTTACGCCTAAACTCTTATCAATCCCTGCCTTGGGAATTGAGCGCCCTGCTTCATTATTTTAAGCTTTAGGTGCATCACCGGAACTCCGTTATCCTTCATCCATTCTTTAACTACCTCCACTAACTTCTTTGATAGCAGCTCAGCATTTTGCATAAACAGACTTTGTTTGAAATAGCCGCCATAGGAGGTATTAATATAATCTACATGAATCTCAATCCATTCTCCCCTGAGTACAATAGCCTCCCGCTTATTACGATCTAATATCTCCGTCTTTGGGTTAAGATTGAACCAGTTGATCAGGTGTTGTATTAGGTTTTCCGAGCTTAATTCAATATCCATGAGATCATTCTTTCAAGCAAATTTCTAAAAAATCTCCTATTTTTGCTAAAAATATTAGCAATTTTAAATATGTGATTAAGGTTCATAAAACGACTTATCTAACTATAGGTTTCGTGTTTGAGGACAGGCATCAGACGCTGACTATTCAGCCACACATTAAAATGGACCTCAGTAGTGAACCTGCCCGATATGTTTTTGAGGTAGGAATGTCGAATTGGAAACTTGGAAGTATTGAAAAAAAGGATGGATTCTGGCGTCCCGGTTTTAGACTTGATACTTGCCCATGCTGGCCTTATGAGCTTAACGCTGATGACCTTGATCTGATTGGAGAATACATAGAAACATACCTGCCAGAATATCTGCAATAATTAACCTTTAGAAACATGAAGAAAGTAGAAGAAGAAATGCCCCAACAATTTTTTAACGTTAACGTGGATATAGACCGAACTCCCTACGAGTTCATGGTTATACCCGGACAAGACCCGAAGAAACAAGACGCTGAATTTATCGTTGGTTTAGATGGAGAGGATTGCGGAATCCTAAAAATGGAATTTCCGGAGCGATGGGCCTGGAGTGATGGAAGTCTGGGGGAAGACCTCGCTGAAGCAATCGGTAACCAGATTGAGAAACGTTATATGTAATTACTTATGTGCGGAAGAGTAGCAGTGCCACAATCGGTAGATATTTTTACTGCCCTGGATCTTATCCTTAAGGAAAAAGAGCATCCTATTGATATTAACGTGCCTCCTACGGCAAGTGTGCCTGTTATTTCCGATGCAAACCCTAAAGAGCTGTCTTATAAAAGATGGTCACTTATTCCCCCTTTCGCTCAACCTGATCCTAAAAGTGGAAAGCCCCTGGTGAAACTCAGCACTTTCAATGCACGCTACGACAAGCTTCTCAACTCCAACATCTGGAAGCCCTTAGTGGGAAAGAGGCATTGTTTAGTGGTAGTAAATGGCTATTACGAATGGGAGGAGCTGGACGAATGGGCAGACGACAAGCACAAGAAAAAGAAGAAACAGCCCCATTTCATCAAGCAGAAGGGCGAAGATCTCACCCTCCTGGCTGGTCTTTGGTCGGATTGGGTGAATAAAGGCACCGGAGAAATCATAAGCAGCTGCACAGTGATCACCCATGAAGCAGTAGCAGCATGGGGCAAAATACATGACCGGATGCCTGCCTTTGTTACCAGGGAAGATTCTAAGATTTGGCTGGATAGTGAAATACCTGTTCAGGATAGATTAAAAGTCATTCAGCCAGTAGGTGAAGACTTCCTGGAATCTGTTAAAATCGATACTGTTGGAGATATTCAGGAGTTCGAGCAAAAGGTATTAAAATAAAAACAAGCCTTATATTTTCCTCGTTGCTTTTGATGATACTTTCTGCGTGTTGCGAAACACTAATCTATTTTAAAGTTGACACAGGAGCCTCGCTATCTCTAGATAAATCAGCGAGGCTCTTTTTTGAATTATTAATCATAGTCTTCCAAGTTCCAGGGAAAACTATCATTTCTACTTATAAAACTTATTCTTCTATAGGTCAACCACTTGTTAATTAATTAACTAATCTTTGTCATTAAAGGAAAACTTCTTAATATCTTTAATGCGAGTTTAGACATTTAATTCAAACATGAAAAAAACCCTACCCTTACTTTCACTAGCACTAGTGCTGGTATTATTCGCGTGTAAAAAATCTAGCAAATCAGAAGCCCAACCAGAAGAGAAACTTTATCCTGTTACATTCTCAGCTTCAGAGTTTGAACAAACTACAAAAGGGATATCTACAGTCTCAGCTGACTCTGCAAAAAGTTACTTAAAGAACTTACATTATGTTGTTTTTAATAGTAGCGGAACATTTGTGAGATCAATGCAACAAGACAGCGCTCTGGCTAACTTTGGAACAATAAGAGATAGCTTGCCCGCTGGAACATACAAGATCTTAGTATCGGGTTCTCCGGTGCGATATGGTCTCTCGCTGAATTCGGGAACTTACTCGCAAGGATTCTTTAATAGAGCTAATGGGGACTATTTCTCGAAAGAAATCCCGCTCACAGTTTCTGGGCCAGTTAGTCAGAATATTACGTTAGATCGAATTACTGGTAAACTAACAGTTCAATTTAAAGATGCAATTCCTTCTAACGTTACTAGATTAGTCTTTAGATTAGTAGATGACAGGTTAGCCGATTTCGATCAGACATTTTTTGGAAGCGTTGAGGAAAGATCTTCAGATATTAAGTCGTCAGATAGATTAACATCGAATTATACATACAGTACCTTTATCTTATACACAGGAAATGCTTTCTCACTTAATATCCGAGCATACAACTCATCTAATAGTTTAGTAGTTGATAAAACCGTTAATAATGTAACCGTCACCAAAAACAAGGAAACAATCGTTACCGGAAAACTATTTGATACCATAAATCATGATGGAGGCTTTACAATATTTGTCAATAAAGATTTGGAGCCGATACCTACTGTTATAGAGTTTTAATAAAGACATTCAACAAAAAGCCAGAGCTGACATCTCTGGCTTTCTTTTATCTCATTTACATTAATTTAATAAGTATGAAAAAAAACCTACCCTTACTTTCACTAGCACTAGTGCTGGTATTATTCGCGTGTAAAAAATCCAGCAAGACTGAGATACAGCCAGAAGAAAAGCTTTATCCAGTTACCTTCAAAGCGTCTGATTTTGAACAAACTTCTAAAGGTATTTCGAATACCTCAGCTGTTGACTCAGCTAAAAATGTATTCAAAAAATTAACTTACGCGGTTTTTAATAGCAGTGGAACATTACTTCGTACAATTTCTCAGGAGGTAAATACTTCGCCTAATTTTGGAACTATCCTTGATAGTCTTCCTGTTGGTAACTATACAGCTATTTTTATGGCATCTACAGGGGAATTACCCTATAGTATTTCTCAACTATCTAGTACAAATGTATATAACAATAATAATGACGTGTTTGCTAATAAAACAATGTTTACTATTAACGGTCCCCTGGTAAATCAGAGCGTGACGCTTAATCGTATTGTAGGGAAATTAACTATAGTATTGAAGGACGTAATACCTTCTAATGTTACCAAACTTGTTGTCGAGTATATGGATGGAAGTTACTATTACCCCGGTAGAGAAGACAACTATGGTTTAGGGCAAAAAACGTACAATTATGACATTACATCTCTTGATCGTGCCTCTAAAAATTATACTGTAACTAATTTTGTATTACCAAATACTAGTTCGACTAAAATAAATATTAGGGCTTACACGAGTACAAATACCTTAGTAGTGGACAAAACAATTAGCAATGTTGCTCTAACAAGAAACAAAGAGACAGTTGTAACAGGAACACTATTCAATTCCGTAAATCACGAAGGTGGCTTTACAGTCCTTGCTGATCAAACTTGGGACTCTTCAAAAACAGTAGTGGAGTTTTAAATTAAAGATAAAATGAATAGGAAAGCCGGAGCTGTTAGCTCTGGCTTTCTCTTATCTCCTTCAGATAATACTAATAAACATGAAAAAAACCCTACCCTTACTTTCACTAGCACTAGTGCTGGTATTATTCGCGTGTAAAAAATCTAGCAAAACGGAAGCACAGCCTGAAGAGAAACTTTATCCTGTAACCTTTTCGGCATCAGAGTTTCAACAGAGTACAAAAGGGATGCAAAGTACTCTAGCTACCGACTCAGCTAAAAAAGTGTTAAAAAAAATAATTTACGCTGTTTTCAATAGCAACGGAACGTTGCTCCGTACAATTGCTCAGGATGTAAATACCTCGCCTAATTTTGGAACTATCGTTGATAGTCTTCCTGCAGGTAATTATACAGCCACTTTTATGGCGTCCACAGGTGATTTATCATATAATATTTTAAGCACCCTTTCTAATACAAACGTATATAACGATAATAACGACTTGTTTGCCAATAAAGCTACGTTTACTGTCAGTGGTCCCTTGGTGAACCAAAATATAGTTCTTAATCGTATAGTAGGTAAATTAACTATAGTCTTGAAGGATATCATTCCTGCTAATGTTTCCCAACTTGTTGTAGAGTACTTAGATGGTAGTCACTATTACCCAAGTAGAGAGGAGAACTATAATTTAGAGCAGAAGACTTATTACTATAATATAACATCTTTAGATCGTGCCTCTGCAAATTACACGATAACTAATTTTGTATTACCAAATCTAACATCAACTAACATACATATCAGGGCATATACCAGTACAAATACCTTAGTAGTCGATAGAACAATTAATAATGTTGCGCTATCGAGAAATAAGGAGACTATTGTTACTGGAGCTTTATTTAACGATTTCAATCATCCAGGAGGGTTTACAATTTTTGTTAGTCCTAGTTGGGGTGAAAGTTCAACCATAAACTTTTAGTTTTACCCTTCCTGTGTATAGTCCTTAATTAACGTATGTCATAATGAAAGAAAAATTAGCAATTCTTTTATTGCTTATAACCACTCTTGCATGCAGAAAGACAAGTAAGCAAGAAATAGAACCCAAAGAGAAACTTTATCCTATAACTTTTAATACATCAAGTTTTACACAAGAAAGTAAAACTATTAGTGGCAAGGTATCGGATACTACTGCTGCTGTAAATTATCTTAGAGCATTATATTATTTTATCTACGATGATAAAGGGGAGCTTGTGAAATCAAGAACTCAATCTATTGATACGTCTTCTCATTTTGGGATAGTACAGGATAGCTTACCTATGGGACAATATAACATTGTTTTTCTAGGTTCTGATCAAAATAGTCCATATGGTGATCCAATAGACGATCAATCGTATTATGAGATCGCCTCTCTTAGAGAGAGTGACAGGAATCCAAACTATTTTTTGAAAAATATTCCGATAACGGTAACAAGAGATGGTGTAAATGAAAACGTAACTCTAGAGAGAATTGTTGGAATGTTATCGGTAATGCTTACCGATAACATTATCCCCGAGTCGGTAAGCTATTATGAGATTAAAATGCCTTCTGCCAGGCGTTATTACTTTCGCAATGGAGTACGTGCTCTTGAAGAATATAACTATAAAAGTTATCCGGCAGTGGTAGGGGGTAAGTTCCTTGGGGCAATTCGCCTATTTGAACCCGGTAAACCAATCGACATTACTATTACCGCGTTTAATAACAAAAATGAGATTATAGTATCTAAGGTTATCAATAATGTTTCGATTTTGAAAAATCGAGAGGTAGTACTAAAAGGCAAGTTGTTTTCAAATTCGACAGGCTTTTCCATATTTGTTAATTCCAATTGGGACGCAACACCAACCACTATAGAATTTTAAAAAAGATTATTGATATTATACAGCCAGAGCTAACACCTCTGGCTTTTTTTGTTCCCTCTATTTGTTCCCTCTATTCTCGCATACAAGGTCCTATAAGAGCTATCTGACTAGGTACAACCATATCTAATTTTTGACCAATGGCCTCTTCCTTCAAAAGGAATTAGATATACTTGTATTGAATTTCTGCAGTAAAATGATAACAGTAAAGCATCCTTTAGAAGAATGTAACAGGCAACAGGAAGAGTTTCTATCCAAGGTAAGCCAGGAAGAAAGACGCTTTCACGAACTATTCTTTGCAGTAGGGAATGCCAGTTATCTTTATTACCAACGAGCTACCGACTTTGATCCTTCCTTTACTGATTTTGAAGAATGGTTAGAGGGTCTTTCCGAGAACGTTAGATTGGATATGAGTAAAAAAGGATTTGAAGAGTGTAAGACTGTTCTTTCCTTTAGACGGTACGTGAATGAGAAAAATGATATCGGAATGGAGGAATATATTGAAAACCTAATGGGTGAGGAGTATCAGGAATACAAGGAAAAATACCTTAAACAAGGGTAAAACCAGATAACGACTAAAGTTTATACAATGACTGGTTTAGAACTTATAATACAATTTAAAGCTGATAAAGCTTACCTCACAAATGACAAAGCCATCAATCTTAGTCAAACCAATCTGCCTGAAATTGCCGTCAGTTTTAAATCCCCAGCCTACTGGCCAATCCAGGTCCTAGCTTATATAGCTTCAGAACAGCGGCTGCATTGTAAAGTTATTTCTTACAATGTGGGAGAATCGGAATTTTCATTTACTCAAATACAGCTTGCAGAAGATCTGAATAAAGTCGAAGTTATTACATTTCGAGAGATCAATACCCCTGGCCTTTTCGCTACTTTAAATGGATCCGGCTCTTTAATCCCGCAAGCCTCACAGCCTGTATATAGAAAACAAACCTACTTTGCACCACCGGAACCTCGGATTCAAACTATAACAGAAACTTTTTATGTGCCTATTAAAAACATACAATTCCGGCAAGGAGGTGTCTTTTTCAGGCAGAAGCTTAAAGAACACAGGGAAACCTTGGATTTGATAATATCAAATCCCGAGATTTTTGAGGAATTTGACGCAGTAAAGAACTATTTCGCGAATGTCCTGGGCACAAGGAAAATTGAAGTTACAGTCGAAGTGGAAACTAAAGACTATGCGATAACATCTGTTAAAGTAAGGTCCCCAGAGATAGCTAGAATAGATAAGCAGCTAATTGAACAGGTAAGATTAGAATTTGTAAAATCTACTATGTCAAAAAAAACGCTAGAGGGAGAAAAGAGCCTTTTCACAGCGGAGGAGTATCTTGATACGTTTGCCGATGAAAACGTCAAACCTGATACCTTTCATAAAAGCGATCAGGAACTATTCGAGGATCTGTTGACGATATCAAACACTAAACACTACAAGCATCTAAGATTTCTATCAAGCAAACATGATCATGCAACAATGAAACTTAGGTTTGTCCCAAAACCGTTCTCCTTTGTCTTCCTATTGGAGGGAAAGATAAACTATCATATAGTTTGGGAAACATTGAACACGGAGGAAGCAACGTACGTATGGGACGCTCCCAAGGGGGATAAAAAGTTATTAAAGGCTACCTTAGGTAAGATAGACCATATTATCAATCAAATTAAGGCCAAAGGAAAACTACTTTATTTAATTACAACCGAGGATTCATTTAAAAGAATTTATCATGACTACTCAGAGAGCGTTGATGGGTTTTTGAAATGGAAGACAGAACTAGAGAATGTAATAAACTAAAATATAATGATATCTTTAGTTGTTATAATTGTTTTTAAATATCATTTTCCTTTTGAATCTCCGACAGCTCGATTACTTGAGCCTTATTGGAACCAGGTGTCTATTGATGATGTTGATCAATTGCTGGGTTGATAGCGGATTCTAAACTAGAAATAAATAAAGGAGCAAAGAGGGAGCTATTTAAAAAGACAAAACAGAAGTTTCCCATCCTCGGCCTGAGTGAGTAAGGGTTCAATTAAACTAAGCTCATTATCGTTAGAGTGAGCAGTTTGGTTTCCTTCAAAAAGTATTGAAGCTAAAAGCGTTTTTTCACAAACATAAAAGTCATAATGTAAATAATCATTTTCAATCAGATATTCAATCGACATTGATGATCCATCAAACCGATTAATAATGTCTAACTTATTAAGTGGTTTATTTGTAGAGATATATTCTTCACCATAGAGTATATCTCCAAACCTTTGCAATCGATCTGAAAGTATTTCCCTAGAGAAATTAACTCTCTTTGAAAGGTACCATGCCTGGCAAAAAAGGGTGGTTAGTTTTCGAAAATAGAGAACTCGTATAAAAACTTCAGAAGACGGATCAAGAAATTCTTTACTTTCCAAATCTTTCAATGCAGATGAGAGAACATAGTTTATATATTCATAATCAGAATTTTCATTTTGAATAAAAGTCGGTTTATCACCTCCAAAAAAAAGATTGACCACTTCGTCAGGCTTAGCTAATAATCCACTTCGATCTTGAGGAAGGCTTTTTATTAAAAAAAATAGATCTTCCTTTTTCAAATGTCTAAGATGTTTCCCCTGATCAATTATATTATGAGCTTTATATTCATTAAACTTTTCGGGGATGACAAAATCAAAATGATATTGATTTTCCCAGTCTATCATTTCCTGCATCTTACTTAACTTTAATGATGTAATAATACCCCTACAGATAAATCCAGAAGATTGAATTTTAACGAGCTAAATTTACACTACAAAATCGTCAACGGGAAATGAGAGGAGCGGTAACCAGCTGACAGCCTTTTTTTATCTCTCAAAATTCTTCTGTCAAAACAATTCACACTTCCACCCCTTATTCCATCTTAGGTTGATTGAAAATTTTGTTTTGATCTGTTGAACATACCCACTAACGTAGGCTGCGTTAGTGGGTTTTTAGTATCCTTCAGTTTTTAGTAGCGCCTGTTGTTGAAGTTCCTTATTCCGGTTCCTGATTCTCAATCGTAGATGGTACTGGTGAACCTCATTACACCACATCCAAACCTTAGTAACTTCAGCTAGTTTCTTTATCAGTAGCTCTGCATTTTTTTCAAATACATCTTTCTTGAAGTACTTGCAGTATTCCGTGTTGATATGGTCTACATCTATGATGATATACCCCCTATCGTAGTCAAAAGAACTACTAAGGTTGGCCGTACTAATTTTAGTTTTTTCAGAGCTGTTGAACCAATCCTTTAGAAATTGAGACAGTTGAAGAGCTACAACATAATCATCCATTGTACCAAAATTTATAGCTACAAATTTGCTAAAAATTTTAGTATTTCTATAGTCAACGGCTCGATCTTTAAACAAAATAGATGTTACAACGTTTATTAAGTAAGGTGATACTGTTAGATACAAATTATCTGTAATGTGAGAATTTTAGGGTTAGCTTAATTGTTAACCCTGATTTATTAACTTGCATTATGAAAAGACTATTCCTTATAGCACTTAGTTTATTTTGCCTAACCTCCTACGCTCAAACGACTACTACAGAAAGAATTGTTACGGCTAAAGCTAAATCTCTACCGTTCAAAGTTATCACTACGGATGATATAGCAAATGTTAAGGTGGGTGATTCGGTTTTACTAACCTCCAAGGTTTATAGTGGTAAATTTTTAGATAATACTGGGCTCACCTTATTAAATTTAGGTGCTGATTACCCTAATCAATTACTAACGGTAGTGATAAGAGGTAATGACCGTAAAAAATTTGCTAGTGTTCCTGAAGAATTATTTAAAGGAAAAACAGTTTCAATTGACGGTATAGTGAGCGAATACAAAGGCAGGAAGCAAATTGTAGTTACTAATCCTGAGCAAATCAAGTTCAAAATCATTCCAGAAAAATAATATAGGGAATCAATGACGCTATACGAATACCTGCAGCTGAACGATCTGGACCAGACGAACGCAATCTGGGATCAAGGAAGATTCCTGGCCCATCGTAAGGAGGAGCTTAATGACTATGCTTTGTATGAGTTAGGAGATTTCTTTGTGGAAGTAACGTATTCAAATAATGCTAATAAAATCTTAACCTTCAAACCTTTTAAGACCATGCGCCTGCTTGAGCCCTATTGGAACCAGGTCAACATTGATGAGGTTGATCAATTGCTGGATTGATAGCGAACTCGAGATATAAATAAAGGATTAGCTTGATAATAGAATGTAAAGAACGATTTAGCTGGGTTTACAATTAATCGGAAATTCATAACGTAAGTCTGCCCGACACAATTAGCTGTTGAAAAGTCAAATTCCAATAAGTCTGCAGTTTAGTTAACTTTCACTACTTCTAATATATGTTGAGTAATTTTAGTGAACCATGAACGAGTTACAATTTGATGAATTTCTAAGATCTGTTGCAATAAGTAAGAACGATACCTTTGCTCTGCTATTGGGAGCAGGTAGTTCAATAAGTTCTGGAATTTCTTCTGCCAATGATTGTATTTGGGACTGGAAAGCAACTATTTATAAAAGCAATAATTATTCTGCTACTGGCTGGATTGAGAACTTTAAAAATCCTAAAGTACAAAGAACTATACAAGCTTGGTTAGACAACCAAGGTGGTTATGTTGAAGCTGGAAGTAAGGAGGAGTATTCCTTTTATGCAAAAAAATGTTTCCCAATTGAGAAAAATAGAAGCCAGTATTTTCAAGCATTATGCTCCAATGCAAAACCTTCTATAGGTTATCGAACGATACCTTTGCTCGTTAAACATGGGATGCTTGATTCGGTCTGGACGACAAATTTCGATGAATTGGTAACTACTTCTTGCATCCTAGGAGGTGTTCAGAGTATCGAGATTTCATTAGACACTGTTGACCGAATAAATCAAAGAACTCAAAACAGAAGTGAATTACCCGTAATTAAGTTACACGGCGATTTCAAATACGGTGAACTAAAAAACACTGCAGAAGAATTAAAGGAACAAGACCAAACTTTTAGACAGAAGCTTATAGAATATTTAGGGGACAAGCATCTAATTGTACTGGGATACAGTGGCCGCGATCTATCATTAATGGATACTCTCAAAGAGGCCTATTCAAAAAAAGGCGGTGGGATGTTATTTTGGTGTGGCTATCATGAGAATTCAAGCTCTGAGGTTACAGAGTTGATCCACCACGCTAATCAGAATAAAAGATTAGCATATTATATTCCTACAGAAGGATTCGATAACACAATGGTCAGTATCACTAAGTTGGTTCTTGCTGGGGAGAGTAAACTGAAACAAGAATTGATATCTATTCAGCAATCGAACAGTAGTAATGATTCTTTTTCTCCCTTTGATTTAAAGCCTGCACGAACAAACAAAGTCCTAAAGAGCAACTGTTTTCCAATAAAATTTCCCGAGGAAGTGTTCGTTTTTGATGCTACTCTAAATGAAAACCCTTGGGATAAGCTAAATAGTTTGTCTTTAACGAGAACGGATATTTCGGCGATACCCTATGAAAAGAAGGTATGGGCTTTGGGCACATTAGAGTCCGTAAAGGAGGCATTGATATCGGTGATCTCTGGAGATATTGTAAGAAAACCCTTGACTGATACCAGAATATACAATTCGGGCATCAACAGTCTTATGTTATCTACAATTTGTAAAATATTTGCATCAGCAATATCAGTAAAGACAAACTTTCGCGATAAAGTTTGGGGTGATGAGTATCAAAATATAGCAAATCAAAAAGTTTTCCATGCTCTCAGGTTCGCTTTAGAGAAAGTGAACGGCGAATTTTATCTTACCCTGAATCCAAGTTTTGTATTAGAGAATGAGGATGTTGACTCAAGCATAAGACAACAAATTGGCATGACCTTTTACCATAAAATTTGGAATAATCATTTCAATGATTATGTGAAAAAATGGAGTAAAAAGCTGTTTGTAAACGATAATGATAAATACGAATTTCCTATAAAATCTGGTAGTGGATTCTCTTTCATCATTGCCCGAGCTCCTATATTTACTAATATATGCGATCTAAATAATCCCTATTCTAATGCACATAATGTTCCCCAGAAGTTTTTGAGGTTGAGAGGCGTACAATTTAAGGAGGCAGCTTTACTATTTTCCACAAAACATGGCAATAATCACATATCTGATACCCACCCTATGCGTGGATTGATAAACAATAAGCCATATGAAACTAGTTTAAATACTTTTTTAGACACTACCATATATTTAGGAGTGATATGTCCAGAGCAAGACTCTAAAGTTTTATTTGAATTTTTATCCAAACAGAATCAAGAGATACCCAAGTTTAGTGAGAAAGATGATTATATATTGGATTTCAAAGGCTTTCACCGTACATATGGACTCAGCTTGAATATCCCCGAGCCCAGTTCCTCAAATTGGGAAAATGTCTCTGAACCTAGGAGTAATGATTTTAGGGAGAATATTCATGAAGTCAAGAGGAATATTTGTGATAAGATAATGAGGTTAACTGCTACCGGTAGTCAAAAAGTTATAATTATCTATATTCCGCAGAGATGGGATTATTTTACAAGCTATCATGATAATGGAGAATCTTATGACTTACATGACTACGTTAAAGCTTTTTGTGTAGAGAAGAGGGTGACTTCCCAATTCATTCGGGAAAAAACGATTAATGATGTCCGGCAGAGCTGCCAAATAAATTGGTGGTTATCTCTTTCCTATTTCGTAAAGTCTTTAAGAACTCCTTGGATCTTGAATAATACAGATAAATCTACCGCATTTGCGGGAATCGGATATAGTATTGACTCAAAAAGTGAAGAAAAGGGGCATATCGTGTTAGGTTGTAGCCATATTTATAGTTCCACTGGTGAGGGCTTGAAATACAAACTTTCTAAAATCAGCAATGATAAAATTCAATGGAGGCATAAAAAGCCTCATTTAGGCTATGATGATGCATATGAATTTGGAAAAAGTGTTATAAATCTCTTTTATGAATCCTTAAATGAAATCCCTAAACGAGTGGTTATTCATAAAAGAACCTTCTTTACCGAAGAGGAAAAAAATGGCATTTTGGATAGTCTATATGATAGTGCAAGTATCGAAGCAGTCGATTTAGTAGAGATTAATTTCGAGGATGATATACGATACGTGTCTAGCAAAATTAAAAATGGACGAACGGAAATTGATGGTTTTTCTGTATCAAGAGGGACTTGTATTCAAATAAATGCGAGTCAAGCATTGTTGTGGGCCCATGGAGTTGTACCATCTGTTAATAATCCGAAATTCAGTTTTTACCCAGGCGGTAGATATATACCGAAACCCTTGAAGGTGATCAAGCATCACGGGACCGGAAGCTTAGAACAAATTGCTAATGAGATATTAGGTTTAACTAAAATGAATTGGAATTCTTTAAACATGTACTCTCAATTACCGGCTACTATCTCATCTTCAAATGATATTGCTCGAATCGGAAAGCTAATTGAAAGCAAAGAGAAGGTCGAATATGATTATAGATATTTCATATAAGTTAGGTATTTAGATACCCTTAGGTACGATTTCTAGGCTCGTACCTACCTTTTTTCCTACCAAACCACTTAGATATTTGAGGTATATTAATAGTCCCGCCTTGTACCTTTTTTGTTTCAGTACAAGGGTGACTAATCATCGAAAGTGCCCAATAACTATTTTATAGCTTGCTTTCTGAAAATGGCCCAGCTGTCTGAACCTGTTATTCCAAAACTAATACCTGGTCAATTTCTTTCATCAAACGATCCGTTTCAGTTAAGGCCACTATAATCTTTTGGTAATGTAAAATATCCTCAAAGGAAAGTTCGTACCCCTTACGATCTTTAAGCCATTTTTGTGCAGGCTGATATCCACCGATATAAAAATTCCATGCGACTTCTGGGACATTTGAGAAGTATTGGGTGTCGTTAATATAGACGTTGCCGTTCTGAAAATTTACCTTTCCCATCACATTGCTTCCATCTACTGGATACTGGGTGATATACTTCTCCACTATAGGACTTTCAAGTAAATGTATTTGCCTAATCTCTCCACCTAGCCTTACGAGTTGCCAGAAACTTTCTCTGTCTTTTGGATAAGGAACTCTAGGGAAATCTATTTTTAAAAACTCTTTATACTTCTCGCGGTAGGCAGGTGAATGCAAAGTAGCGTAGATGTAATCTAATAAGTCTAAAGGTGAAATAGCATTCGACGAGTTGCCTTTTTCAGCAGAAAATGTGACGCTTATCCTTTCTGTAAATTTACTAATAATATCGGAATCTAAATTTGGTTGAGGTTGTGAACTATTAATGAGCTCAGAGCCAGTACTGGTTGGATATAAATAAAGTGGGGCTGTATAACCAAATGAAAATGCAGTTCCAAGTGCATGGCACTCAACTAGGCAGTTAGACACAAACACATTGGTGAATTCTCCAATTGTTGCACTTCTTTCAAATATTAATGCATAGTTCGGCTTTAGAAGATGCTTCATTATCTCTGGCCTGGGATAAGAGTGAAAACCTTTGGATTTTCCAGTATAGATGGTTCGCCGGATATCGAAAGGCCTATACAAAATATTCGCTTTGACCTTTTCGTTTTTAAGGAGATCCTCTCTAGCTGTACTTACCTTCCAATCCCTTCCATCAGGCTTAGGTGTAAACCGACTTCTGAATTCTTCTGGGTCTAATTGAAGAAAGTCGCGTTCAAGAACATTAAGCGTCTGATCATCAAAATGGATACATATACTATCTCTTTCCGTCTTTATTCCGCTAGCATACAAATTGAAAAGCTTATCTAATTTGAACCCTTTCTCATAATTAGTCGCTTCTGCAAAATTTTTAACAGTAAAGAAATAATTTGGAGCAACGCTATTTAGACTAGTCCAATTTATACTGCTTAAATTATGTCTATCTAGAAATGAATATTTGACTTCTCTTTTTCCATAAAGGTCATGTTGTAAAACTGTTGCCTGCTGGCCCAGTTGTTTTTTACCCGTTTTAACGAAAATATTTATAGAAACACCCTGCATAATATCAAATACATTTTGATCCAATCCTCCTTCTAGCGTTGCTTCCTTTTTTTTGGAATTCCCATGTAAATCCAGGATATAAATTTTGTCGAAGCTTTTCAATAAATCTTTCCTCATCTCTCGATGAATTAAACCATCAATAAAGCTGTTATTAGAAATGTAAGCCAAAATCCCGCTTCCATTCTTATCTATAAAATGTTGACCGAACCGAATAAACTTTATGTAGTCATCCGAAAGCGGTTGGATATTTCTTTCCTTTAAATTTTTCTTATAATCTGCTGTTAAACTTTCAATCCACTTTCCTTTATTGGTACTACTTACAGAGTATGGTGGGTTCCCAACAATACACATAACAGGCGTATCGCGCTTAATTCTATTTGCCTCATTAGCCTCGCTGCTTAACCAGTTAGCGAAGAGGGTTCCTGTATCTTGATGATGTTCCTCTAAGGAATTTGTTAGGTATATATTAAACCGTTTGTCATTTTTAGACTTGAACCCCGTTTCTGTAAGAAGTAGATCTAACTTTAAATGAGCCATGGCATAGGAAGCCATTAGTAGCTCGAACCCATTTAATCGAGGTATTAAATGATTTGCTACATAATTACTCCAAATACCTTGCTGTCCTTCGAATTTCTTATAAATGTGCTTTACCACTTCTGCAAGGAAAGTACCAGTACCGGTAGCTGGGTCAAGAATCTGAACTCTGTGAACCTCCTGTTCTACTTGTTTATATCCAGTACTAGAACGTTTGTCAGCGTTTTGAGTGTTGAGCTTTATTGTCGTTTTACTAGTATCAGCAAGTCCTTGAGGTAAGCCAAATTCATCTTTTAAAATATCGTCTACCGCGCGAACGATAAAGTTCACAACTGGTTCCGGAGTATACCACACGCCTCTTGCCTTACGCAACTTCGGATCATATTCTGCAAGGAAGGTTTCATAGAAGTGAATAATTGGATCTTGCATTTGCGTAGCTTTTCCAAAATTCTTTAGTAGAGCTGCAATGTCGGTAGCCCTAAAAATATCTGCTAAAGCATCCACAATCCATTTTATCCGGCTGTCAATATCCGGGCCTGCTATATAACCGAAAAGCTTCCTTAAAAAGGGATTTGTTTTTGGAATAAGTTCAGCGGCTTCTTGTCTGCTAAACGTTGCCAAAGTGGGATCATGTAAACGAGCAGCAAACATACCGTAGGCGATAGTTTGCGCGTATATATCAGCAAACTCCTTCGGCTTTATATCATGAATTAAGATCTGCTTGAAACCCACCATTTGTTCTTTCAGCGTACTATTATCCTGATTCTCCTCATCACTCGTCAATGCTTTTTCGATCACATCTGAAAGCATTCTAGCCTTGGCTGCCATCATTTCTGCTAGCTTTTTGGAACTTTTGATTGTTTGGCCTACGTGGGTGCAGAAGTTCTTTATAAGATTGGTGAATTCGGCAAAGTTCTCCGGCTTCTGGACTATTTGCCCACTCTTTATTTCTGCAATCTGCGTTGCTGTGACAAACTCTCCATCTATATAAAGCCGAAAATCTAGATAATCGGTGAAGATGAGGTTATTTAAAGAGGATCGATACCGGTCAAACTGCTCTTTTAAGCTTTTGCTTTGTAAATCGATTCCAACATCCTTTGCTTCAATATAGCCGAGGGGGATTTCGTTTCGGGTAATAATATAATCAGGGGCACCACAGGCAATTCGCGAAGGTTCATTGGTTACCAATACTCCTTCAGCAATAGTTTCTAAAAGTGTTTGTAGATCTCCACGGTAGCTATGTTCTCGTGAGATCCCTGTCTTATACCGGGTTTGGATACGTTCTACGTATTGAGCAATAGTCATAAAAAGTAAGGTTTGACAAGGTTTTCTAAACTCTATAATTAAAGAGGATTAATTGGTAAAAATGCACAAGCATTTCTGCAAATGCAATAGTGGGAGAAGGAGTTTTTATGTGATTCTTTTATTAGGAATTGAAGAATGTGAGAAAGATTTCAATGTGATTGTAGTTATGATAGAGAGGCGCAATCATTCGACTTCTTGTGGATGAATGAATTATCGTTTAAAGATTAAAATTTGTACTTTTTTTAGAAATACCCGAAATCTGGTATTTTATAGGAGAAAAATTTTAACCTATTTTAAAACTGTGACAATAGAAGAGAAGATATCCTCCTTTCGTCAGTCTGCCGAAGAGATCCCTGGGGTTGTTATTATACATAATCTCAAGGATTTGTCTGTTGCCTTTATGAATTCACGTGGTCTAAAAACCTTAGGAGTCACACTTGCCGCATTGCAAGAAATGGGAGATAAGTGGCATTTCCGTTTTTTTGATGAAAAGGAATCAGCCGAATACGTTCCTAAAATAATCGGACTATTGGAAAGAAATTCAGAAACAGAATTTATTACTCTTTTCCAGCGAGTTAAAACTGTTGATGATTGGAAGTGGTACCATACTTCGATGAAGATTTTTTTATGGAATGAGACTGGAAAACCTATACTTACAATCGGTATCGCTACTCCAATAGATCCATCTCATGATATTACCGCAAAAGTAGCGAGGTTAGTAGATGAGAATAATTTCTTAAGAGAGAACGTTCAGAAGTTTAATAGACTTACTTCAAGGGAGAAAGAAGTTCTCGTCTTTTTAGCCGAAGGACAAAGTTCTCAAATGATCTCTGACTCACTTTTTATTTCTGTAGCTACCGTTGAAACTCATAGAAGAAATATTCGCCGAAAGCTCGAAGCGGAAAACTCTTACAAATTAGGGGACTATGTAAGGGCCTTTAACTTGAAATAAATCACTGTAAACAATATATTATACTATAATTATTAACAATAAGAAAAATGACCACAAAAGCTATCTTAAGAAACTTTCTATCGGTATGTGCTCTAGTTTTGGGAACCTCATTTTGGGTTTCAGGCCAAAATTATTCAGTTGCGCCATTAAAAGATTTTCTGCAACCTAATAAAGACAAGCACAGGATTATTCTTAAGGCAATAGAAGATAGAACAGACCTGACTATTGCACAGAAATTAGTTCTTTATGAAAGTGAAATGAGTAAACTAAAAGAAGCATTTAGAACCGCACGCAAGACAGAATACCAATCGAAAGAAGTTACACTTTCAGTCGAGAAAAGTTGTACAAGTGCAAGTAGCGGAGGTGTAAAGGATTGTGGGTATGGAACTGTAAACGCACCTAATAGCGATATGTATACGCGGACAGATTGGATAAAAGTCATAGGAACCAATAAAGGTACTACAGTCGCGCCTGACGGATCATCAGCTGGACTAAAAATGACAGTTGCAGGTAAAGGCAGAAATTTTGGAACTTTGTATGCTACATTTCGCTACAAGCCCGAGAGTATTTCCACACTAGTTGACAAAGAAACTGTTGATTTATTTAATCAAGTAGTTTTATAGTTATTAAGTGCCTTTTTTTAAGTGTTATATCATGGGAACTTTGTAAAACGAATTATAAAAAAGTGTAAAAGCAGCATTAGGGGGAGTGTAGGGGTTTAACGAGACATAAATAAGGTATTAAATCCCCTACTATGGCCTCTTTTATCTCTCTCGATAATTCCTTTTAGTTAACATAAACTAAAAAAGGAGCCTTGGAAACTCCTTTTTTCTAACATAGGTAACCTAACCTATGAACTAATTTCTTATACAGGTTCATCCGGTCGTTTTCAGCAGGAGTTACATGTATTCTTAATTTTATAAATTCTTCAAAATCTGGGCATTCTTATGCCACACTTTCTCATCCAACACGCATTCAAATAAGTCACCTTCGGTTTTTAATCGCTTCGAAACAGTGTCAATGGTAAAGTCGGAAGGATTCGGTCCTTTGTTTGTCCCTCAAAGTTCTCCTAGTCATCATAAATATAAAAAGGAGCTGACTCGCTCCTTTTTATAACCTTTACCTAACGCTGAATCAATGCAAATTTCTGCCGAGATACAGTCGTTTTTTTTAGTCTATAAGTGCTTTTGTATAAATAGCTACTGCAAGAATAATTCAAAGCTTTTGTCGCTGTAAATCCTGTAATAGTTCAGCTTTATTTTTATAGTACGAAACAGTCACAGGCCCACCAATAATTATTATTTGATGAATTTCTGCGCAGGAGACAAGGTCTCCTTTCGATGTTTCATTTTGCTTATTACTTTTGCTTGATCCTGTCATATCTATAATTATTGTTAAAATACCACCGAGTAAAATACTACCAACGGTAATTAGAGTAAAAATGGCTGCTACTTCTATAGGAAGAAGGGTTAATATTATATTCATAATTCTGTCTCTAGTCGGTTCAGGAATAAGTATACTTGCTTATAATTGCAAATAGGTGTACGAAGAGTTCTGAAGCCTCAATCCGACCAAAAACAACAAGATAGCTATTCTCTAGTGAAAGTATATGTCGTATCCTCACATCCTTTTCCAGGCAAATGACTAATATGGCCACCCAGATTATTCTTGGAGACAGACCAAGTGATTGGATAAACCCAACTTGTACTGAAGTAAGGTGCTGACGTATTGATAGGCTCTGTCCATGTTATTGAAGTGTTACTTTCATTGATAGTTCCTTTCAATCCCGTTCGATGCCCTGTTTCTGGCTGGTAATATTCGGCAGTGACCACGGAACCGTTTATCCGCAATATTATCTGCGCAGGTATAGGCTTAATCCCTGTTGGCCAACTTGAACACGAAAAAGAACCTTTCCAGAAGCTATTATTTAAAGGATTTGACCTATTGGTCACTGTCAACGACACCGACTTGGATTTCCCATGAGATTTGGCGGTTAATATAACTGATCCTGGAGTGATACCCTTTACTCGTCCTTCTTTATCCACGGTTGCGAATGCGGGATTGCTGCTTAACCACTCGATCTGATGGGTCGCTGAAATGTTATTTCCGTCTGTATCTACCACTTTACCAATCAGCTGCAACGACTCATCAACTTCTATTTGGGATTTGGGAGATGTAAGCTCCACGTGACTAACGATAACGGTCTTTTGAACAGTCGCATTAAATGCAATAGGACTGCCTGTTATCAAACTATTTCCTGAGTAAACTGCCTTTGCAAAAACAATTTGCGAACCTTCTGAAAACCCCAATGTCCATTCAGTTGTAGCGATCCCTTCGCTGTTGGTTTTAGAAATTGCGGGTTGAACTTGATTAGTATTTCCGGCTATCCATGATACATCGAAATCTTTAACGGGCTTATGCTCGTTGTCGACGACTTTTACAGCCAAAGGGATAGGTAGTCGACTTCCTTTTTCACCTATCTGGTTATTACCAGAAATTAGTTCAATTGAATATTCCTTTATAGTTATGTTGAATACTCCTTTACTAATTTCGCTCCCTTGATCATCCTGAAGAGAGACTAACACTCTATATAGTCCAGGTTTGGAGAATGAATGTACTGCACTCTCGGTATTTCTCATCTCTGGAGAGCTGCCATCGCCGTAATTCCAAATAACTCTGTAGTTTGAAAGTAAACCGGGAAGAGTTATATTGAAATTTACAGGTTGTGTGACAAAAGCGACTTGGTCACTACTGATCTTTAAGTGCGGAGCGGAAGCAAGAAGTTGTTCTTGATTAAATATTGTATTCTCTTTTAACTCAAGGAAATGTGGAAACAGATCGGATCTAGCTCCAACCACGACTTCAACTCCTCTAAACAAACTCCACCAAGGGTCTTTCATGGGGGATACGTTTAATCTTGCATATTGAAAAACGTCCGCTTTTACCTTCATCGGGCTTTTTTCAAACAACTCGTAAAACCCCATTTGAAATCTAAATCCAAGTTGTAGCTTTGGCTCAATTTCAGCTTCCGCGTTTTCAACGGGTAATGCCGAGTGGTTAAGGGTTAATTCTGAAATTTTTTGCCAGCCTTGGTTAGTGTAAGTTGAACCGATCGTTGCTTTCATATCGCCAGTATATCCAAAAGAGACTTTCCCGGTAAATTTCCCGCTCCAACGGCCAAGCGCAATTAGTTTAGGAGTTATTGTCAAAGGAAGGGCACCTATAGTGATAATTTTTCGCCCAAAATTTAACTCTCCAAAGATATGCATATCGTTAAGTATATTATCTGGGCCTACTTTTTTCCCCACTCTAAGATTTAGCGAGTTATCAACACGCACCTTAAATTCAAACAGTTCAAGTTTGTTGTCTGTAATCTTTAATGAGTAATCTAAGTGAGGGTGTATATCGCAGTTAAGAAACAAATTTAGTCCTCCAGGCAAGTCCGAGTCAAAGTTCAATTTGAACGCTTCTAAAGTTTTATTTTGCTGTTTAAAGCCAGAATTGTTTCCGCTTGTGGTTAACGGTATACTCACTTTAACGTCACAATTGGCAATTGCTTCTGTTAACAAGGCAGGCCTAGTTGTAAAAATGATTTTACCCCCTTCCTCCCGCTTATTAGTTACCATCCTTAAAAGTCCATATGGAGCATTTTTCATCGTATCTGAAGCAATTATATCACCGACTTTGATCGCCGAAATAGCGGGAGAGCTTTTAAAAACCAACGATGTACTATCAGAAGACTGTAGGTCGCTTTTAGATTGCTCATCTAAAATTTTCGTGTTTTCCGACAGAGCTTTTTTAAGCTTTGGATCTGGTTTTGCGTCTTCTTGTTTATCTTTTTTACAAGTGGAAAGTAAAACAGATAAAACAACGAGGAACAATATATGGAACCTATTCATTGTTAGATGTTTAGCCAAATATATGGCATCAAAACTAATTTGGAAAGCAAAATAATATCTGTTATTGCAATGTGGTTCGACATGTGAAGATTAGCAGGCGAGGAGCACTAGACTCGCGGCCAGTTTCCATTTCTTCTTTTATTGAACTAAAAAGTGTTACCACCTTAATCCACTTCCATTATTTGTCGAAGTAAATTGAAGTTAATACGGATAAAGGTTTTCTTTATTAATATAACCTGGATAGTCCTTATACCAGTCAGAAAAAGTTTGGCTCATCTGGACCCAGTACTTCAATTTCATATAGGTTAGGCCAATATCTTTTCCTTCCAAGGGATACTTGAAATCATTTACCGGCAACATGATGGCAAAGGGTAAAGCGTCTTTGGAAATATAAAAAACATGCCATTTAAGGTTTGTATAATCATCTCCTGTTCCTAACAACCCTTCATTCACCAGAGACGTCGGCTTTTTTCCTATCATGTGAACTTCGGATCTTCCTCCTAAACGGTAATTATAGATGAAGGGATTATACTCGCTCAGGCCGAAGTTATACAAGTCTGGGCCATTTTCAAGTCGAAGCCTTACTTTAAAAGATTTCGGTTGAACATAAGGATCGGATAGACGGGTGTTCATTTGGGGAAGTTCCTTATGCATATCCTCGAAAACAAGAACTACAGCATTTTTCTGTCCTTGCTCTACAATTCCCCCTTCGCAACTAACAACAGTACTTGCGAGCATGGGAAACTCGACTCCAAATCCATTACTGAAAATTCCACCTCGAGCCCTTAAACGGTAATTTCCCTCACATTCAACAACCTTATTTAGGGAATTTGTAATTATCTTATAGGAGAAGCCAATGACCACATCATTCATGTCAAAATCTCCTTTATAGGGCCACATATCTTCAAAAAGTAAGGTATTTTCAGTATTTAAACCAGCGGGGTAAGTATTGATGAAAGCTTTTCCTCCATCATCAGGAAAATCATCCAGGTTATCTGAAATTCTATCTCCATCCCTATCCGAAAACTGAAAGGTTCCATTCCCCTCTGAATTACAACCTGTAAGGGGAATATTGATATCACAGCTGGATTTTGCTCCGTTCAGTAGTTTATCCGTCCTTAATTGTTCCAGTCCATTCATATCACAAATATTAATTGGCCCGCTGATTACTGCGAAATCCGAGTTGGATTGGGTTACTCCCGTCACCTTTACTAGGGAGGGGCCCCCTAAACCTGTAATAGGTGCCTCCAGAATTAAATCTCTGGTATAAAGCATAGCATTTGTATTCATTGTTAGGGAGCTCACGCGAGTTTCTTTCTTCACTTGAATATATCCGCTATTCGTGCTGTTAAATCCAAGATGAGAGTTCCCACCCACAATCAATTTGCAATTGTTTATAAGATTTCCAACCGAGAAATTTCCAGTGCTTGTTACACTTCCATTATTCAGTAATGTTCCTCCACTAACATTACCATTAACGGTTATACTTCCATCGTTCGTCACGATTCCCTCCACTTGAAAGTCCCCCTGATAAACAATATTCCCATAGTTATGGTAATTTAATAATGCTCCTCCCTTTACCGTAATATCGCCGTAATTCGTAAACTTCGTAAACCTATTACCCTCATGTCCGAAAGATATACCATCCAAATGAACTGTACTGCCGGGAGTAATAATTAGCTCTTTAACTTTATCTGTTATAGCCCAGCCCAGTGAGTTTAAGGTAAGATTAGTTCCGCAGATGCGCAAAACTCCTCCCCTTCGGAAAGAAAAGTCAGCACGAAAAGTTTTATTAGAGCCCCTTACACATACGGTCTCATCTTCAGCAATATGAACCGACTGATTATTTTCGGTGATCTCTACTGTTCTGGTACAGCCTATAGAGCAATCAGGTCGATCACTACTTACTGAGGCGACGCTGCTTTTTTGGTTTTCAGGCAAAGTCACAGCAACCTTAAGATCTTTAATAGTGACTTTCTTATAATCATTTGAATTATCAGGATTAGTCTTTATGATAATAATTTCGTTAATAGTATTAGCTAGTGAAACAGTAGTCTTAAAGGTCCCGCCGTTTTGAGCTGCACCTTTACTTAATAAGCGACCATCTGCCGTATAGATTCCTATAACGTACGTTGCAGATAAGTATCTCTGGTCCCTTATATCAACCTCAAAAGCAACTTCTCGCGATGTCTTCCATGAAAAATTCTCAGGAACGTTAAGATCAGAAACCCTTTTTCCGCTATCTGAAGGTATATCAGCGCTTTTCTTGCAGCCGATTGAAAAAATTATAAAATGAGTAATTGTGAAAAGAATAAGTAAAAAACGCATCATAAAAAACAGGAAAAATCAGTGAGTAAAGCTCATGATTGATCTGTAAAGTTAAAAAATCTTAGTCTTCTTTAAATGAAAGCTTAATTATAGTTCAAATTTTAGTTCTAGAGATCCTTTTTAAGTATACTAATATCTTGCAATTAGCAGTAACGCAAGAAAAAGCTTGTTTCTTCAAAATTCAGTTGTTATCTTAAAAAAAAGAGGGATTAAATATCCTTCTATCTCATTATTAAAGATGGAATCCAGCACATAACAATTGCATGGGAATTTCAGCTAACAGTACACCAATCTAATGGATTAGGTGGATTTGAAACGGTATGAAACATTTTGTAATATATTTTGAGGACACAGAACAGATGACTACAACTCCCCGAGAATGGGCAAGACAGAACCAGAGTTGTTTTCCGAATTTTAACTTCAGTGACAGTGACACCAGCAACACTCCAAGCACTGACACTGTAGCACGGCATCTGCTTCGAACAGGTTTTAAATTAATTGAATTTGATAATAATAAATTATACGTCAGACTATGAGCGTCCTAGTTCCTAAGTTTTTTAGTTTGAAGTACGTTCAGAAAAAGTCAAAAGCAGAGATTTTAAGGAGTCTCCAAATATCTGAAGCTGGCTACAGTGAGTTAGTGGAGGCTTGCAAGGAACAAAGAGACAAACGAGATAAGTTATACTCTCTTTATAAAAGAAAAGGCTTTCAAAATCTTCCATTTGAAGATTTTCTATCCTGGGTTGAGAAGCAGGATCTGCAATGTTACTATTGTGGAATTCAGCAGGATGAAATCAACCTTCTAATCTCCAAAAATAAAATTTACACTAAAAGAATTACAACCCGGGGAAGGCAGCTTGAATTAGAGCGTATACTTCCCAATGAGACTTATGACAATATTACCAACCTCAAATTTTGCTGCTACTGGTGCAATAATGCAAAGTCAGATGAATTCACCGAAGCAGAGTTCAAAGAAGTAGCAAAGGAAATAGCGAAGATTTGGAAGAATCGTTTGAAATAAGAATTAAAGTGATCTACAATTAAAAAAGAGAACGGGAGTTCTTTTTACAGCTCAACTAACCTAGCTTTTTTAACAGACGTAGTAACACGAGAACGTCGGACCATTTCAGATATTGTGCTTCCATAAAGAATTATTTTTTATTGAGGATTGCTAGAGTATTAGCTGCCCTCCCCTTTAGACCTAGATATATTCATGGCAAGATTTGCAGGAAATGAAATTCTCTGGGAAAGGATATTAAAACCGGTAGTGTGCCTTTATTATTTCTCAATGAATTAAAATGATATCATATTATGCATTACAACAGGCTAAATATATGTATTTGTGTAATACTACAATTATGTACTTATGTAAATCTACACTCAGAATGATCATTAGAGTGAGAACACCTCCTTTTAATTGTCAAAACTTATAGAGTTTAGAACTGAAAATCAGATACCCTTATCTGGAAAGAAATCCTTAAATGGAACATCTAGTACTTTGGAAATGCGATTAAGATGATTTAAATTATATTTAGCAATGTGTTTAGGATTTTCAACATGGCCAATAAAGCCCACAGATAGATCAATAAGATGGCTAAGTTTCGCTTGAGACACACCTTTAGATATCCGAATTTTCTTGACCTGATCAATTACATACTGCTCAATTTCTGTCTTTATTGAATCTCGTGGCATAAGGATGCAAAAAGCATAAACCTCTTATCCTATTCACATACATATATGTATGTATTTATCTATCTTTGTATGTGAAATAGCCAACAGAGCTACACATCAAAACGCTTTTAATTATGCCTCGCCCTTCTCATTATCTATCTATTAAGCCAATCTTTGATATTGCTGTATTTGGCTTTCCCGAAGTTGAAAGCTATTTGAAAAAAAACGGCAAAGTGAAGTTCTGTTACATATTTGTTCTCTATCAAAACCTTAGTGGTACTTATGATAATGTCACGCTAAACGAAAATTTAATAGCTACTTGCTCTTTTTACTTCTCTGTCTCAGAAAAAAAGGATCGAAAAGATCTAGTCAGAGTGATTCAAGATCATCCTGAATCGGTACAGGCCATGATATCCTCCATGCTAGTAAAAGACCGCTTCCTTGATGAAGAACGGGCTTACAAAATGCTTAATCAGGGATTTGAAGATTTTATAAACTTTAATATTTCGAACGACTATGTATTAAATTTCTTCAATCATTACTTTTCAAACCTCCAGCAAATTAACCCTCAAAGTTATGAAAATATGGAACTGGATCTAAAGCAGTATATGAGTCTTATTTCTGAATATCTTTAATCTATAATCGAAAAAGGTCATACCTGAAGTACAAAAGCTGGTATTAAAAAGATTGTCAGGGCCTCTATTTGATATAGAACTATTAATTAAATTATTATATAAATGTATACTCGGAGATTATACATTCATATAAATTCACATCCCTAAAAACAAAGTAATAAAGTGGTAAGGATTTACAGTTCAAGGTTACATTTCTAGGTTTTTGTTATAGAAACTATTTTAAAATATGGTCAATTACATTGACCTTCTTATCGGGAAATAGCGAAATATAATTAGCCAGGGTTGTTTTACCTACCCCGCCCTTTTGCGTTCCGAAAATTATAATCATCTTCTTTTCCTTTTTCTTCGCTTCTGTTCATCTTCCTCTGCTGTAACAGCAGGTGAAAAATAATCGGAAGCAGAATTTAATGTAAGCAAATCACTGAGCGTTACATTCTTTGAATCAACCTGAGTTTGCTGCAAAGAACTGACTTGGGTTTGCTGCTTTAAATGATGAGAACCATAAGGGCCATCGTTTACCTTTCGGAGATACCAATTGTAGTGTTGCTCTCCTACCAGCTCCCGTAAATCGAAGATTTTATGTTCAGACTTGTTGATTACAAAAACCTTGTTTTCATTCTCGACAAAAGCAATCTTGGATTCCAGGAAACGCATATCCTTATAGTTCTCAATAAAATTTTTAGTAATATTTTTTGTTTCATCATAGATAGGATACGGCACCTTGGTCGCCTGACCAAAAAGCATATAATCTTTGATTTCACAATTAAACTGCGACTCTAAGTAAGATTTTAGAGCCGACTTGATCTCATTGTTAAAAATGTTGTAATTAGTCAGTATGTCAAAGAACTGCTTGTCTATTTTGTCGGAGGTAAAATTGAAAAGGTCACCCATTTTCATAATATCACCTCCTTTAAATATTGCATTTGTCTTATGGTCGATTAACAAGTACCCAAAAGGCGTTTTATCGTCCTTGTAAGCAAAGTTTATATCGATGCCCATCTTTTCCCTCAACTGCTTCTGTAACTCGCTTACATAGGCTGTTTTTTGGGTTCTTTGGTCAAAGACCTGGAACACGTTATTAGAGTAGGTGGACATATACCGGTTAAGTATGGCATAAATCTGTTTCTTCCTCTGCTCATCCCTGTTCTCAGTATAGTTGATACTATCGAGGCTAAGACTTTTTAGAAGCACTCCATTATGGATAATATTTAATGCGTTGTCTCTTACATTAGTCTGGTATCCGCTACTTGTAAGTAGCTTTTCCAGTTGACCAAGATTTGAGAAGGTGTAAGTCAGCAGCTTGTCAAGCCGTTCGTCCTGGTTCACACCGTACAGCTCCTGCATAATCTCCCGCATAGCGGATTGAGCCTTAAGCTTTTCGTAGCTATCACTGATGCCTTTCAATGTGTCTTTGTCGACTCTGGTGGATACAATATGAACATGATTGTTGTCAGTGTCATTATGATAGACCACCAAGTATGGCTGCTTGCCGTAGCCCATCTTATCCATAAATTTATCCGCCATTACAGCTAAGACCTCTTTAGAATGAAGCCTTTTCTCGGTGGACAAAACAGCGTGAAACTGTTTATTTTTAACCTTATCATTTTTGATAGATTTCAAATAATCCTTCACCTCACCCTGACTGGAACTGGCGTTTATATGATAAGGCAAGTTCTTAAGCGTCATCAACTCACCAGTCCCCTTATTCACCTTATCATCATTGTACCTTACAGCACTGAATTCCTGAGACGACTTGTTTAAGATCTTAACTATCATTTTGCCAGGAGCTTATAAATCTTTCTGAATAATTCGTTTTGTTCTATCTGCAAACAATTCAACTCTCTTAGCTTTGAATTGTAATCGACAAGAACACTGTCCGAGATATTTTTCTGAGTATTTACATACTTGGCAATCTGATTGATGTTGTTCTCAATCTTCGCAAAAACATTACCCTGTTTTTCAATGAACGACATAATTTCCCTGCGGTCACTATTTAGCAATTTATTCTCGACTGATGCAATGACCATATCCGTAAGATGCAAGCCTCTCTCATCCGCAATTTTCTTCCACCTATCTTTCACCTCGTCACTTAGTCTCAAATTCAATTGAGCACGCTTTATTCTTTTTGTTTCCATAGTATAAATAAATAGCACCTGTGAATCATTTAAAAAAACGAGTTCCGAGTTTTTTAGATCCTTTTTTTCAAAAAAGGCAAGGAAGGGTTCTGGCTAGGTAGTTTGAAAAACGCCTAGACAAACTCACATCTTGCCATACTAAAAGTACAAAAGTAATCTAACCTATATAGTGCAGGTTTTATGACTTCTGGAGGACCTTTTTTTTAATTGTATATTTTAGCCTTTATATATTTATATATTACAACATCTGTAGCATACCTTACTTTCTCAGAGAATTATTTATATAAGTATAGATTTCTCCTTATACATTTATATATAACCACGGCAGCCTGTTCTTTATATAATTATATACGCGCGTCTTTATACAATCCTATAAATCCTCGTGATACATTTATATAGAACTACTGTGCCCGATTTTTATACAATTAAATATTTCTCCCCCTGATAAATCTTATACATTTATATATTATTAACAGCGTTTTTTATATATAATAATATAAAAAGAAAAGGATCCAATGTTTCTTAGATAGCTTTGTCTTAACGGGCTGTATAAAATTCGTCTATATTGTAATATCGTTCAACTAACAATACTATTAAGTTGAAAAGGATGATAAGCAAATATTATAGAGTTAATCCCCTACCCTACCCCAATAATCTTCAGATGCCACAGATCAAGATGATAGGTAAGGATTTTAAAAACAGGTTTTATAAGCGCTGGACTTGTAGATAATCAGTTTGATTACTGCAGTTGAGCAGATTTAAGTTTTGAGCTAATTTGCTTCCTTCCATTTCCGTATTAAATAGAACTTACATAATTATGTAAATACATAAAAAGGGGAACTACTCTTACTTGAGAAATTCCTCCAGGGCCTTTATGGTGATTTCTTTCAGTGATAATTCTTCTTCTAATGCGTATCCTTTCACTTTCTTTAATAAAGACTTCGGTATCCAAACATTGAGTTGAGCCTCTTCTTCTTTCTTTGCAACACCAGAGGTTTTTACAGGAGATACCTCTTGTATAGGTATCTTTACATCTTCTGATTTCAGCTTATTAGCAAGGCTATCGAGCTTATTCTTATAACTTGACATAATACAAATATACAAAATTACATAAATACATAAATAAAGAATTACAGAGTATTTACTATTTCTTCAGCAAGGGAATAAATTTCCTCTTTGGCCTTTTCGTCTTCTCCAAGTAAAACACCACCTGTTATCGGAGATCGGGCAAAACTTACCCTATCGTGGATAAGTGTGTTCAATAGGACAGCATCAAATGAATTAAGTAATGATTTGACCTCTTCAGTGATACCGGAGCGATGCTTAATCATATTTAAAACAATACCTGACTTTAGATCAGTATTTTTTTTCATCGCTTCTTTAACTAAATGCAATGTAGATCGGATAGCCATTACATCGAAAAATCCTGCTTTGGTAGGGATAAGAATATAATCGGATATGTGAAAGAGATCTGGAAGTCTGTTGGATAAATATGGCGGCGTGTCGATTATTATTAAGTCATAATTCAAAGACTTGATCTTATCAAAATCTTCGTCGCTAATGATGTCCAAAGAAGGATTGGTAGTTCTTAAATCTGAAATGCTACCCTGCAAGTCTATATCCACAAGAGCAACTCGTAACTGTTCTTGGAAACATGTAGCTAAATTATAGGCTAATGTACTTTTTCCTACTCCTCCCTTTTGATGAGCGATGGTGATAATTTTTGCCATAAACAAACATACAATAGAAATATGCATTTACATAATTATGTAGCTACGATTTAAAAGTTCTCTACCTTTATTCTTCAGTTATAAAACCTGTTTTTTATATTTTAAATAAATTCCAGGTTGGTATATTGTTAATTAGAAAACTTCAAATTAGGATAAACTTTCAGCCACCGGTAAGTATCGTGAATTTTAAAAAGTATTTAAAGAAAAAATTTTTCGTAAAAGTTAAATTTTTGAAATAAAGGAAGTGGTTTGAGTGGAGAAAATACTAGTTATAGATTTATGTAAATATGTACCAGAACAAATTTTACTGGTCTCACTTATAAAACCTGTTTTTTGCGGGGCCCAATGCTAAATCAATAATAAGTTTTCCCCTCCCTTTTTGATGATTTACTTTATTGCTGTATAATTTTTTTTCCTAAAAGCCTTTTAGTGGGAGGGAGAACACAAATTGTGAATATTTACAGTATTTGTATTATTTGAGGTTTTCGTATCTATCTGTATTTCAATAAACTACAAGAATATCGAAACAGGTTTCATAAGTTAAAAAACAGGTTTCATACGTTATCTGACAGTTTTCATAAGCTTAAAAACAGGTTTTATAAGAAAATCTAACAGATATTATAAGCTAAAAAACAGATTGAAAAAAAATACTGTTTATTTAACCTGTTTTTTCTACCTTTAAGTTATGGAAGTTATCACAAAAAAAGAGAATTCTGTTCAGATTCGACAGCATAATGTTATAACTAACGCAAGACATGAGCTTTCCGCAGTTCAATTAGATATCTATTTTATGCTTCTAAGCAGACTAAAGCCAGGTGATAACAGTAAATATGAAATAAGTGTAAAGGAGATTGAAGATTTAACAGGAAGGCAATGGAATTATCAGCAGTTGCGAGATGCAACCTCTGGTTTAATTGGTAAAGTCTTCGAAATTGAGGAGGAGGACGGTTTATTACAAGTAGCACTGATGTCCAGCGCTAAATATATCAAAGGGCAGGGTAGAATACAACTCACTATTGCTGAGGAGTTAAAACCTTATCTGGTAGACTTGAAAAATAACTTTACAAGCTTTCAGCTCTTTTGCGTTCTTTCGATGACATCTAAATATGCTAAATGGCTGTATGTTCAATTTTCCCGCTGGAAAGACATAGGTTACCTATCATATGAGCTAGAGCAACTGAAATTCAGATTAAACTTGAAGGATCCAAAGGGCAAGTTACCGGAACAGTATAAACAGTGGGGACAATTCAAGGATAACGTTCTAGAGCCATCTATAAAGCAAATCAATGAGACCTCTGATATCAGGGTGAGCTATGAAACCGAGAAAAAGGGTAAAAGTATCTATAAGATCAATTTTACCATTAAGTATGTACCTCAATTTCAAACAGTGATACCTTTTGAGGTATCCGAAGGAGACAGGGAAGCTGCGTCCTTAAAGAACAGGATGTATTCAATTGGCATTATGGACAACAAACTCATCAACAAGGTCCTTGAAAGCCCGGAATTACGTAAAAAGGCTTTAAAAGCCCTGTATGATATTGCTTTGAGAAAGGCAAACCTTTCCAATCCGGCGGGGTACTTCAGAACGACAATGGGAATTTGACGTATAAAACCTGTTTTTTGATTCAACCTAAAAGTATAAAAGCACTTATAAAACCTGTTTTTTGCAATAAACTAAGCAGTGTCCTCGTGAATTATTATGGATAAAGTTCCGTAAAAAGCAATATAGGACGATGTTTTACTATAAAGGGAGATCCCAAACGTTTAATTACAGTCAAAAAAGCTGAACTTCTCTAAAAGCACCTCTGACGTATAAAACCTGTTTTTTGTAGAATCCATCCTGGGGACCAAATCAAATCAATGCTGCTATCTCAGAGTACCTATCCGTTATCCTGGTTGTACAATTCTTGAACATGGAATTTGTTGATTAGGGGGACCGGTAGTAGAGTAAGAATAAGAGAAGGTAAGGGCTTTTAAAACTTAACGAAACTACAGAAATAAAGAATTATAGATTTAAAATAATCTATAAATACATATTTACAAAAGAATATTTAGCAGTAGAATCAATACTCTTTAACAAAAATTACTTGTCTTGGAAGGCCTTATTTTATTGGCCTTAGATCAACTGGCTTTTGTTCAAATTCTACCTGCGCTTGACGGAGATCGTATGTTCTTTGGAGTCGAACCCATAAATCTGGATTTCCTCCAAATACCTTTGCAATTTTAATAGCAACAATAGGGGTGATGGCAGACTTTCCGTTCAATATCTTAGACAGGGTAGGGGAGGGGAGGGTCAAAAGCTCAGCTGCCCTTTTAATTGTTAAACCACGAGCACGAATTACCTCTTCTTTCAATATCTCACCAGGATGCGAGCCTTGTTTTATTCCTCTTTTCATGTTTTCACTTAATTCTTCAAGACATGAAAATTTAACCTTTCCATACCCTGAATATTCAAAATAATCCTCCGATAAGCGTCCAGCTACCCATCGTTTATTCACAATACTACTTTCCAAAATTGGACCAATAAGATTTAATCCTACTTCCACAGGCACCCTACTTTCAACTTTTTTTTGAAGCTCTCCAGGTCTGGACGCTTTTGATAACTGTTATTATTGGCCCCCGTTGTATCTCCTTGTATAAATATAAGTCTTATTAACCGCTTTTCATATCATCAAACAGAAATGCTGGTTGTATCAATATTCCCAATGAATCCCTTAGAGATGGACAATTATTAAGGCTGTTCCACACAGGATACAAAAGGAGTACTAAAATTAATTATATGTAAATGCATATTGTGAATATGTAAATGCAAATCGCTAGATATATGTAAATATGTATTTATGTTAATTTGTAAAAGCTCATTTATGTAGCTATTCGAGAAATAATAAAGGCAGCCCTGTTAAGGCAAAGCTTTTACATGGTATAAGGGCAACATTATCGAATTTTTTCAACTTATTGGAAGCTCTGGTAAAAATCCCTGTTTATCTCTCTATTTTATTTCTCGAGGAATTTACTTGTCCATTAGTAGACAAGTAACAGTTGGGAAATTCACCCAGGTAAATCCGGCTTATATATACTAGCATAAAGTCAGTTGAAAAGGTTTTGATACAAGAGGCAAAGCCAACTTAACTTGACGGCTAAACGTGTTGTCGGTTATGAAGTAAATGAGGTTTCTTAGTATTGTAAGTGCAACAAAATAGGTCACTGCATATTTACTTACAAAAGGTTCACAAGCGTGAAAAAAGTGATGTCTTTTATTAGACGAGAGATTTTTTAAGATTTGCTATGAGCTAAGCTTCGTCAGGGGCGCAAAAAACGCATTGATTAAATGACGAAATTTGTAATAACAAGAAAGATAACAATCACTGCATAGGCACTATGGAGATACAGATAACAAAAAACTTTATTAAACAGGCGGGAAAGCTACCGGTGGCTGTTCAGAAAGATGTGGCAGATATAATTAAAGATATAACAGAGGCAAATAGCCTAGATAACATAAAGGGTGTAAAGAGACTAAAAGCAAAAGGAGTATTCTATAGAATAAGACTAGGAGATTACAGGATAGGCATTGAATCGCTAGAAGGAAATGTTATATCATTTAGAATAGTTGGCCATAGAAGACTAGTCTATGATACATTTCCTCCTAGTAAATGAAACTAGAATTGATATATTAGCGTTTAATTGTTGTAATTTTGTAGCAACTAGCGTTCAATGAGATTATTACTAGATAATATAAGTCCGGAACATGAAGCATACCTAACCAAGGTTATCCAAGATCTTGGTGGTAGTATAACTGTTCTAGATATTACTGAAGAAGAAGAGGATGGAGCAATGGTAAGAGCTCTTTACGCTTCATCTAATGATGAAATAGCTTCAGATGAAGAGGTGGCTAGCTTTCTTAAATCCCTAGGAAAGTAACTAGCTTCGTTTACAACCTTCAATCTAACCTTACTTCTTCCTGGCTTATTCCTGAGAATTATCAAACTTGCAAGTCTTTTCGTAAAGTTCTTTAAGGATGACAGCCCCTTGATCATTTCCATGATTGTTCTCCGGATCCTAATTTTAAATCCTATGGTTATTGTAAACCAAGAATCTGATGTACGCCGACCTACTGTTCCAGAATGTAATCGTTTTGTGAGACACGGGTGAAGCTTCTTGTGGGCCTGTTCGCTTTTCTATTCAGGCTCTACTACCCAATGTATAAAATTCAGCCTTTGTTTATTTGTTCGAAAATGTCGACTAAGAGATCTTCCGGCTGAATCTTCAAACCGTATGTTAAATTTATTAGTTCGATTTGGTCTTCACTTAATTCAAAATCTTCGACAGTATACTCGTCATCGATTTGTGAGTAGCGATCTTCTTGAATCAAGTCAAAGAAATCCATAGAAATACCTAGCTTAAAGTATTTATCAAATTTTTCTGTTGAAATATAAGTGACTTTTACTTTAGAGTTGGTTTTTCATGAATTTCCTATGCTTCGCTCCCCAGTTACTCAATTGCCCCCAAATAGGCAGCAATTCCGTGGCGATTTTGGTTAACTCATAATCTACTCTGGGAGGTACTTCCGCATATACGGTACGCTTTACCAAACCTTCCTTCTCAAGTTCTCTTAGCTGTAGCGTAAGCATTCGTTCTGTAATGCCGTTAATCTTGTCACGAAGCTCACTAAAGCGTAGTTTCCCATTTTCAAGTTTACACAATATCAATAATTTCCATCTTCCGCCAATCATACATACTGCATAGGTCAAATCACACCTTCCTACGATGGCTTTCTCGTTGTGCAGATTGGTTGAGTTTTCTTTTCTTTTTCCCATAACTTACAAATTTGTTAGTACCATACAAATAGCTGTTTACCTGCAAATTTATTCATTACTGAATAGTTTTGTAGCCATATTAAGGAATTATATGAACATATTTATTATCAATGGTGGGCAGGTCTATGCCCAAGCAAAAGGATATTTTAATAAAACAATGGCCAGTCAATCTTGCCTCTTTTTCAAAGAGCAGACGGAAGCCATCGTTCAGGCAACGGACATTAACGAACCATACAGCATTGAAATAGAAATTCAGAAATTCACTCAGGCAGATGTTATATTATACCACACCTCAATATGGTGGATGCAACTTCCGAATCTATTTAAAAAATTCCTAGATGAGGTATTGAATGCAGGCAAGAATAAAGGGATATGGACAGGGGACGGCCGATCTTCAGAAAACCCCCAAATCAATTACGGAACAGGAGGACTTCTAAAAGGCAGATACGTCGTTACAACCAGTTGGAATGCTCCTGAAACGGCCTTTACACTGCCAAACGAGTTTTTCAGTCAGACTTCCATAGACCATGGCATCCTTTACGGCTTCCATCGGATGAACGCTTTTATCGGGCTGGAACATTTGGGAAGTTTTCACTTCTATGACATTGTGAAAAACGGGGATTTAGATAGAGATATACAATTATACAGAGAATTTCTAAAAAGGACTTTTAAAAAATGAAAAAATACGCATACATAGGAGCATTGGGGTTTTTAGCGGTCATTACAACGGAATTTGGTATCATCGGCATTTTGCCGCAGGTAGCAGAACATTATCAGATAAGCATTGATAAGGCTGGATATTTATTGAGTGCTTTTGCATTAGTAATTGCCCTGACAGGGCCTTTTATGACTTTACTGGCATCGGGCTTTGACCGTAGGAAAGTAATGTTGACGGCTATCTTTATTTTTCTCATTACAGGAATTGTATCTTCATTTTCCCCACCCTTCTGGCTGTTGATGTTTGTCAGGATATTGCCTGCATTTTTACAGCCTGTTTATATCGCTACGGCATTATCGGTAGCAATATCGCAGGGCAATAAACAGAACGAGAACGAATTGATGAGTATCGTATTTAGTGGAGTTGCCATTGCAATGGTAACAACCATTCCATTCGCTACTTATATAGGCAGTCTTTTTTCTTGGGAATATTCGTTTATGGTCCAGGTAATTATCAGCGTTGTGGCATTGCTGGCGATCTACACTGTGTTACCATCAATGCCTGTAAAAGGGAAAAAGTCTTATGAAAGCCAGTTGAAAATATTGACCAAACCAACATTCATTGTTAGCACCGCAATGAATTTCTTTATGATTTCCGCATGGTTTTCCACGTATAGTTACTTTGCTGACTACCTAAATAAAGCCAAAAATATGGATAGTACAATGGTAAGTTATATGTTGTTTGTCTTCGGTATTATCGGTGTACTTGCTAACTGGACAGCAGGAAAATTGCTGAATAAAAACGTAACATATACTACCGCGTTTTTTCTTTCAGGTACAGTAATAGTACCTATACTGCTACACTTTTCAGGAGCTAACACAATTGCTACAATTATTGTAATCGCCTTATGGGGTTTTTTGTACTCGCCGAGTTTTCTGAATGCATCTACCTATATGATTTCATCGGCACCTGAGGCAATGGAGTTTGCCAACAGTCTTGCTACATCATTTGGCAACTTAGGCGTAACCGTGGGAACGACCGTGGGAGGATGGATAATTATTTCTAAAGGTGTGCAGTTTACCCCTTGGATTACAGTTATATTTGGTGTATTGGCCTTTGCGATGATAGTTTTACGTCAAAACATGGAGAAAAGAACGGGATTGCTACAACCTGACAAGACTTCGTTGTAAAGCACAGTTTACTGAAATTGTAAGTATCTATAGATTAATCCATAGATACTTACCACCTTACTGTGCTGCCTTAGAAGCAATAAACATGGGTCGAACGTTAGTTATATTTAGATCCTTTTTTGAGACTACTGTCTACTGTATTAAAGTAATTAGTGATCATCTACTATGAAAATTAAACCATTATAATCGTGCAATAATTGCCGTAGCTTTTTCATGCGATAAAACAACCATTGCGAAA
>NZ_JAFEWE010000019.1 GCF_017355785.1 Desertivirga arenae | reverse complement strand
CTATCCGAGAAAATTGATTTTGGATAATTTTTCTAACGAAAAGTTTCCTTCCCGTTATGCTATCTGATTAATCTTTTTAAGAACTTTTTCGCCTCTCCGTCTCGGTTCAGCTTTATTTGGAAAGGATTACACCGATTTTTATTTCGATTTCTCCGATCCTATTTCTTCATATGATTTCACCGGTTTGAAGCGGGAATTTCATTGATTTTACTTTTTCATTTTCGCTTTCTGCATTGCGCTTCGGCGACCCTTTTGGTTTGGGACTGCAAAGATGAGAAGTTTTTTATTTCTCTGCAAATTTATTTGAAGATTTTTTTTCTTCCTTTAAACTTGCTCTTTGCTGGTTTTCAGTAGTATTAAAGCATTTCGCTCTTACTTTCCAACCTGTCCGTTTCGGGACCGCAAAGGTGAGAATCTTTTTTCATTCTGGCAAGAAGTATTTTAAAATAATTTTCCGCCGTCCTTTTCTCTCTTTTTTCAATTCCGGGGCAGCCTTGCGCTGCTTCCGTTTTCCCCAGTCCTGTTCGTTTTGGGACTGCAAAGGTGGGAGTTTTTTCTTTAGCCGTCAAGCTTTTTTTCGAAATAAGTCCAAACAACCTGAGGCTTTGTATGTTGCGTTTGGTTTGACTTAGCTTTTACTCTTCTTTTTAGTGAAACCTTTATTTAAACGGGGCTTGAGCTAGCTTATTATTTCTTGTTTTTGATTTCTTAGCCCGTAAATACATTTAGTGCTTTCCAGGCCACTATCTGTGCTTTATCTGTGCTTTATCTGGGGAGTATCTATTCTTTATCCTCTTGGTATTGTAAGAGAATTAAGGATTGGTCTCCTCTTAAAATAACCGTACAAGTTTATTTGCCTATACAACACGTCGACCGTACCAAGTTATACCCAAGACTGAGACAGGGCTGGACCAACTTCGGAAAGGCTTCGAGGATTTCCGAAGAAGGTACCCCCTTTTCTCGAACAATCCTCGAAGAAATTACTCTTCCTTCCGCATTTCGCCGCAAAAGCCCGCAAATCCCCGCAATTCGCCGCAGACATTGGCCGCAGTACTAAACTTACATTTCTACCCTTTACATTTGTGGCGTTAAAGTATTTCTTTGCGTTTAGCCGTTACCTAAATGAGGAATAAATTTATAGAAGGCGGAACAGAAAAGGGAATATTGAAAACAGGATCCCTTATTTGACATTGGAAGGTACAAAGCAGAAGAGGCTTCCCCTGAAAAAGAGAAGCCTCAATAAAAAACGTGAGATTCACCACCAGTTGGTGATATCATCAATCTATTACGACTGAGCAAGCTCGTTCAAATACTTTTCTAACATTGTATAGCCGTCTGCAGATTTTCGATTTCTATCCTCAGAGTCTTTTGGATCAAGTTTATTCCTTTGCTCCCAGCTATCGGGCATTCCATCATGATCCGAATCTGGAGGTGCTGACCCTGCTTTTAATTCTGGCCATCCCCCTATGGCTCTTTGAGAATCAATTATTCCTTTATTATTACCATACTTCCCCCCTCCAATGTGAGCTTGTTTCCCCGATGCTTCGGCCACAATTCTTGAATCCACTGCATCTCTCTGTGGGAAATTTGCACCAGCTTTTTTCAAAACTAACTTATAAGCATCTTTAGCGGCTTGAGTTTCTGGCTTTTCTACTGAAAATTCTACCTCCGCCTTAATATTACTAGCCGAGCCCACCTTACTTATATCTACTCCTTTCCAATTATCCTTATTTAAAGCAGTCTCCCCTTCCATAAAATTTCCTGCAAAAAACCATTTTGCATACCCTTTCGCTTTTCCTCGGTTAGACTCATAAGAAGGAGCTGCAAAGTAATGTTCAGCAGAAGTTGCGGGACCCGGCTTGTAATAATTATTTATCCAATTAACATTACATTTTGCCAAGGGAGAATTTACTTCTAACTCTCCTCCGTAAATTGCACCTGATTTACCCCAGTTATAAATCACATTATTCCTGTAATCGCAAAGAGCTACTGTATCATGAGAGCGAGCGCCGTTTACTCGTGGAGAGCGACTTGCATTACTCGCAATCAAATTGTGATGATAGCTAGCATACTGTCCACCCCACTGTGCTGCATAACTTCTTGCCCCTTTTGAATCAAAAGAATTATATAGGCTTTCACTTAAGATACACCATTGTACAGTAATATATTTATTATCGTAACAGGTATGACTTTCCTCATTCGACCAACTTAAAGAACAATGGTCAATAATCACATTTTTTGAGTTCTCGTTACCTAAACTTGAAAGATCAGCTAAACCAGCCTCATCGCCAGGCCTAAATCTCATATACCTTATAATAAGATTGCTACCGTTAAATTTCAAACATCCATCCTTAATACAGATTCCGCCTCCTGGAGCCGTTTGTCCAGCAATCGTCATGTTGGAACGGCCCACCTTCACCAATCCTTTATTTAAGCTGATAGTTCCAGATACACGAAAGACAATTGTTATAGGATCAGAGCCTGGAGTACTAAGAGCAGCACGCAAACTCCCGGGAGATTCATCACCATGTAGATTTGTCACTTCGACAACTCTTCCTCCCCTGCCACCACTGGCAAATTTTCCGTACCCTTCAGCACCGGGAAATGCAATTTGTTGAGCGAATGCAATACGGCCGGTGAATAAGATTGCAAGTGCAACCACAGCAGCCCTTAAAGAAAAAATCATATTTATTGAGGTCTATATGGCTCCAAATATATTAGCTCAGTTATAACTATTCCTGTATTTATTTCTCTAATAGTTGTAGAATATAATCTTAATGACTTGCAAGCGTTAAGGGCTTCCTGCACTCCATTGCAGTTGCTATTGCAAAAATTTCTGAAAAAAAATAAAGCTCGAGATGGGCTCGAGCTCAAACTAACCAATTATAAACCTAAATTAAACGAAAGGAGCTGTAGGGGAAGGAGTCGAACCTTCAAGGAGTGGTTGAACTGTTACCAGTTTTCCCAGGATCTCCGCCACCGAGACAAGGAGGTGTGTCTGCCAATTTCACCACCCTACAGTGTGTAACACCTTTTTATCGAAGTGTTGATACAAAGATAAGCACTAGTTCAATTCGATACAAATATTTCAACGAAAAAACCTAATTTTTATTAAAATACTAACTAAACAAGTTAAAATGTGACGATTTTTCAAAACGCTAGATAGTTTTCACGTTGCTATTATGAGATTGTAAACGTTGTAATAAGAAATAAACAATTGAAGCTTTATCAGATTATAAACTTGCTTGGGATTTTAAGATGGATAGGTTAGGTAAATAAAGAGGATTGGGAAAATAGAAAAAGGCAAGCAAAGCTTTAAAGGACGTAATGCCTTTACTTGCCTTAATAGCTTTGGGTTGCGCTTGTCAACACATCCATTTTTGCATTTCATCCCTAAGGCGATCCTGCTGGCCTTGCAGAAATCCTTTTGTAAATTCTTCTGGTTCTTGAGGCCAGGTTACTGCAGCATACTTGATACCATCCTCCCAGGTATAATCTTTATTATGATAGCCTTTTTCATAGCCCTTATTGAATTCGGAATTACAAGCGATAGAGTTTTCTTTTAGTTCCATATTATAGTGAGATTAAAACTTACAGTACGAAAATGCAATGTTTCGGTAACTATAGAAATGATAGCGCTCATTCAACTATATATAGAAAACTTGATCTCTATCCGTAGTAAGATCAAAATATCCTGTATTCTCCCCTTGAGAAGTATTAAATTGATTTAGCAATTCACACTTCCTGTAACAATGATTATACTTGTAGAAATTATATTTACTAAACATGTCATCTCTCTACCCATTAAAATTTAAAACCATTTACAAAGACAAGATCTGGGGTGGTCAAAAAATCAGAACTTACCTAGGCAAAGATTTTTCGCCACTTCCCAACTGCGGTGAGACCTGGGAGATCTCAGGAGTTAAAAGTGATGTTTCTGTAGTTGAAAATGGCATTCTAACAGGAAAAAGCCTTGCTACGCTATTGGAAGACTTCAAGCACGAACTAGTTGGAAAAAAGGTTTACGAGCGCTTCGGTAACGAATTTCCACTTCTTGTAAAGTTTATTGATGCAAATGACGACCTTTCTATTCAGGTTCACCCTGATGATAAGTTGGCTAAAGAACGTCATAATTCTTTCGGTAAAACAGAAATGTGGTATGTTATTCAGGCCGATCAGGACGCAACACTTATTGCGGGTTTTAATCAACAGGTGAATCAGGGTTCCTATCTTGATAAACTAAACAGCGGCAAGATCAACGATATTCTTAACAAAGAACAGGTAAAAGACGGCGATGTTTTTTTCTTACCTGCAGGAAGAGTTCATACTATTGGTAAAGGATTATTAATAGCTGAAATACAACAAACTTCTGATATCACTTACCGCATCTACGACTTTGATCGTGTAGATGACAAGGGAAACAAAAGAGAACTTCATACAGAAGAGGCATTAGCCGCTATCGACTACAACGTTTACCCTGAGTACAAATCTCTTTATGACGAAAAGAAGAACGAGCCCGTTCAAGTAGTTACCTGCGATTATTTTACTACAAATATCCTTGATTTTAGTCAGTCAGCAGAAAGGGATTACTCTTCTATTGATTCATTTGTGATCCATGTTTGCGTGCAGGGTTCTTACACCTTGAAGTATGATGGTGGAGAACTAAAGGTTAAAATGGGAGATAGTATCCTTATTCCTGCTAACGTAAATAAAGTTTCTATAAGTACAGATTCTGGCTTTAAAATACTTGAGAGCTACGTATAGTGCCAGCTATTGCTTTCGGATTTATAGATCAAAAGCCTTCCGATTATAATCAGAAGGCTTTTGATTTATAATAGCTTTACTAATCGTTCAATGACTGGTAAACTGCGGCCCTGAACTTATCGTGAATATCAGACTTTAGGGGACTTTGTTGAATAAATATGAGACCCACAATTTTCTCTTTAGGGTCAGCCCAATATGTTGTACCAAAATAACCTCCCCAACCAAAAGATCCTTTACTTACTCCTAATTTCGCCTGCCCCAGCTCGCTTGTGATCTGAAATCCTAAACCAAACTTATCTGTACGCACATTAAGTTCTCCTATCTGGTTGGAGGTCATTAACTCCACGGTCCTCCGCCCTAAGAGCCTCTTTCCGTTGTATACGCCTCCATTCAGTAACATCTGAAGAAAAGTTGCATAATCGGTTATTGTGGAACTAAGACCAGCACCTCCGGAGAAATAAGAGGTCTTACGTGTGGGGTAATCTGCGGTAATGACACCGTTCCTTTCATACTTCACTAAATTATTATTTGTATCGAAAGTATAGATAGGAGTTAAACGTGAATGCTTATTTGTTGGAAGGACAAAATACGTATCCTTCATTCCCAGAGGCTGGAATATTCGTTCCTCAAAAAACTTGTCCAGAGATTTGCCGGATAAAACTTCCACTAAATATCCAAGCACGTCTGTATTTAGCCCATACGTAAACCTTTCACCAGGCTGATGGCCGAGTGGCATTTTACCTAGTCGTTCCACAGCCTCTTTTAAAGTTACCTTACCACCTTCAAAACCTACCGGAATTCCTTCTTTAGCATATATAGCCTTAAAAGGTGCAGTACCTATAACCGCGTAGTCGATACCTGAGGTATGCGTGAGCAGGTCTCTAATAGTAACCTCTCTTTTTGCGGGTACAGTAGTGTAAGATGAATCGGCTGGATTAAACTTATCTAAAACAAGTGGTTTTGAAAACGAGGGGATATATTTCGAGATTGGATCATCAAGCAATAACTTCCCCTCTTCAAAAAGCATCATAACTGCTACACTGGTTATAGCCTTTGTTTGTGAAGCAATTCTGAAAATATTATCCGTACGTAAAGGAGCTTTTGATTCAATATCTGAATAACCAAAAGCTTTGCTATAAACAATCTTGCCATTTCGTGCCAGGAGAGCAACCGCTCCGGCTATTTCTTTTTTATCTAAACTTTGCTGGATTACGGCATCAATACGCTGAAGACGATCGAAGCTAACATTAACTGTAGCAGGAGGTGCTGATACAAGATTAGTTTGAGGAAAAGCCTGAAATGACAAGCCGAGCAGTATGATTAGTTTCAGTGAAAGAAATTTCAGTTTCATAAAGGATCTATAAATTGGTTTGTAAAACTAGCAAAAGTTGCCTTCCTGCAAGGGCCTTGAGTGCCATATAAGCAAAAAAATTCTAATTCCAAACATTTTTTGTAAATCCGAATTTAATAAACACTAATACTCTGTGCCTTGAAAAATTACGGTATACTTTCTTTAAAGATTCTTCTCTGGATAGTGGGGATTATTCTTTTCCTTGTGATGCTGGTATTTGTGCTGATAGAAGTACCGGCGGTTCAAAACTTTGCACGGGGCAAAGCTGTCAACTTTCTTGAAAACAAGATAGGAACTAAGGTTGAAATAAATCACCTGAGCCTCGATCTTCCCAAGCTTATTGTACTTGAGGATGTATATTTTGAAGACCAGCAAAAAGACACCTTGCTTGCTGGGGATACACTGAAAGTAGACATCAGTCTTTTGAAGCTGATTAAGAACACCGTTGAGATTAATGAAATAGATTTACGCGGTGTAACAGCTAACATCTCCAGAACGCCCGATAGCGTTTTCAACTTCGACTATATATTAAAGGCCTTTGTTAGCGAGCAGCAAAAGCCGCAACCAGTTGATACTGCCGCAGCTCCAATGAAGTTCTCTGTTGACAGAATTAACTTAGACAGGATTAGGGTTAAATACAAAGATGCTCCAACTGCAAATGATGTGAAACTTTACCTAGGGCATTTTGATACCAGAGTGAAGGAATTTGACATGGAGAAGAGTATTTATAATATTCCAAAGTTTACTTTATCTAACGTCAATGCTGTTGTAATTCAGGGAAAACCCGCGGTAAAAGCCGATTCAGAAGTAGCAGACGTGGTGGAAGCTCAGCAACCTATTGAAATGGCTTTAACTCTTGGAGAAGCTGATCTGGATAGAATTAAAGTAGTTTACAGAAATGACGTTTCGGCCCTTGACGCTGACGTAAACCTGGGCAAGCTAAATGTTAAGACTGATAAATTAGACCTTAAAAATAAAGTAATTGATCTGGGAGACATTAACCTTAATAACTCAACCTTCGCAATTACGTTGGGAAAAAAGGTCCAGGCGAAGGTAGTTAAAAAAGAAGTTAAAGAAAATGCCAATGCGGCATCTGAAGTTTGGAAATTCACTTCAGATAACATAAACTTCGCTGAAAACAATCTCCGATTCGATGACCAGAACATGCCGCGCCAGCGAGTGGGTATGGACTATGGGCATTTGGATATAAAAAACTTAAATCTCAGCGCTTCCAACTTCTTATACGGAATTGACACCATATCAGGAAGGATTAACTCTGGTAGCATGCGCGATAAAAGCGGCTTTAATTTAAAGCGGTTAAATACAAACTTTTTCTATGGAAAAAACAAAACCTATCTAAAAGAACTATATGTACAAACTTCGCAAACTGTGATAAGGGATGAAATACAGTTAGCGTATCCTTCTATTGAAAGTTTGAGTACTAATCCAGGCGAGTTACGAATAGATGCTAATCTTAAACATAGTCGGCTTGGCTTGCGCGATGTATTAATTTTTGTTCCCACTCTTGCCGCTACCGAACCCTTTAAAAGTCACTCGTCAGAAATTCTAAATATTAATAGCGAAGTACATGGTTTAGTTAAAAATCTATCTATTCCTGTATTCCAGGTTTCAGGTTTTGGCAGTACAACACTTAATGCTTCAGGGAAGATCACCGGCCTTCCTGATATGAACAGAGCCTTTTTCGACCTGAATATAAAAAATTTCGCTACCAGAAGTCAGGATATTTATTCGCTGGTCCCACGTGGAACAATACCTTCAAACATTCGGGTTCCTGACGCCATACGCCTGGCAGGTACCTTCAAGGGAAGTATGACTAGCTTTAACACAAATCTAAATCTAAACTCGAGTGATGGAAGTGCAAAAGCTGTAGCATTTGTAAAAAACGGAAACACGGTAAGCTACAAAGCGGATGTTCGTACTTATAATTTAAATGTTGGGCGTATTATAAAACAGGAGAAGACGATGGGAAGGGTTTCCATGGTGGCCCGGGTTGATGCAAGTGGAACTGATCCGAAAACCTTAAACGGCAGTTTCAGTGGAAAAGTGATTCAGGCGCAATATAACCGGTACAACTATCGTAATCTGACTATGAAAGGAAGAGCTCGTAATGGAGCAATATCCGCAGTTGCAAACATGTCTGACCCCAACATCAACTTCGATCTTGTTGCAAATGCTAATTTCAACCGAAAGTATCCAGCAGTCAAGATGGACCTGAATGTAGACAGCCTAAATTTACAGAAGTTGAACTTTATGTCGGAAGATTTCAGATTCAGGGGAAAAGTTGAGGCTGATTTTCCTACTGCCGACGTGGATTACCTCAATGGAAGTATACGCCTCACAGATGCTATAATGGTACGATCGGGCCAAAGGATACAGGTTGATACAGTGGATGTAACCTCGACCGCTTCAGCTGACAGTAATTCACTTCATGTGCGCTCTGATATCCTGTCTGCAGATGTTAAAGGGAAATATAAGCTTACACAAGTAGGGCCAGCAATTCAATCTGTAATTAATAAGTATTATAATACAGGAACCGTAACCACCCGCACAGCTGCGAACCAGCACTTGCAATTTAATGCAAGGGTAACGAATGGGCCATTAATACAGCAGTTTGCCCCACAAATTAAAGAATTGGCAACGGTAAATATGAGTGGTAGTTTTGATGGAAGAACAGGTCAACTAACGGCTCAGGGAACAGCTCCAAGGATAATCTATGGTGGATATGATCTAAGCAACCTTAATTTTAATGTTGATACACGCAATGATGCTATAAACTATTCTGTAGCTCTTAACAGGTTGAACGGCGCATCATTCCAGTTGTTAAATACCTCAATTACAGGGAACATTCAGAATAACATATTGAACACAAGATTGGAAGTAAGGGATGCACAAAACCGGCAAAATTACCTGGTTGCTGGTGCATTAAAAGCCATGGGTTCAAATTATGAATTTAGTCTTAACCCAGACGGCCTGGTTCTTAATCAGCAACGGTGGAACGTAAGTAATGGAAACTTTATACGCTTTGGCAGTCAGGGAGTAATGGCGCAAAACTTCGTAATTTCTAACGCTGGCCAGAGCTTGTCTCTGAACACAACACCTCCTGGCTTAAATAATCCCCTAGCAGTTACTTTCAGCAATTTTAAAATTGAAACCCTTACTGAAATCGCGAGGAAAGACTCACTTCTAATAGGAGGAACAATTAATGGAAACGCTCTTGTGCGTAATTTTCAAACCAGTCCAATCTTCACATCAGATATTACCATTGGTGATTTGAACTTCCGCGGTGATACTGTTGGAAATATTGCATTGCAGGTTAATAACGAAAGTGCAAACACATTAGCTGCCAACATGAATATCAGTGGCAAAGGCAATGATGTTCGTTTGAGTGGGTTTTATTATATCAATAACAGCAGTTTTGATATGAATCTTAACATTGCGAACCTGGACCTTAAAAGTATTCAGGGATTTACCATGGGTAATTTGAAGGATGCTAGCGGAAGTGTGAATGGTCGCTTGAGCATTACAGGTACAACTGCAGATCCAAATGTTATTGGGGACGTTAATTTTAACGACGCCGCATTTAGAATCGGAATGCTTAATTCTCTCTATAGAATTAACGATGAAAGGATTAGATTTAATGAAGAGGGTATTAGGTTTGATAATTTCTCTATCCTTGATTCGGCAGGAAATAATCTTAGTGTTGACGGAGCTTTATTAACCTCTAATTATCTTGATTATCGTTTTAATCTTGATATTACCAGTGACAATTTCCAGGCCCTTAATTCCACAGCTAAGGATAACGAGATGTATTACGGGCAACTATTTATTGATACCCGACTTCGCATCCGTGGCGATATGAATGCACCTGTAGTAGATGGAAGCCTGAAAGTTTTGAAAGACACGAAGCTAACGCTGGTACTTCCACAATCGGACCCGGGAATTGAAGAACGGGAAGGCGTAGTAGAATTTGTAGATCTTAGCAATCCAAAAAACAATGAAGCTCTGACTTCAAGCCTCGATTCAGCTACGACTTCACCTTTTACTGGTATGGATATTAATACTAATATCGAGGTGGATAAAGAAGCTGAATTTAGCATAATTGTTGACCAGGGAACAGGAGATTTCCTTCGCGTTCGTGGTCAAGCACAGCTTAATGCAGGAATTGACCCCAGCGGAAAAATTAATCTGACAGGAAACTATATCCTTGATCAGGGAGCGTATGAGTTATCATACAACTTCATTAAACGTCGCTTTGATATTCGTTCAGGGAGTACTATTACCTGGAATGGAGACCCTACAATGGCCGACGTAGATGTAACAGCTGTTTATGTAGCGGAAACAGCTCCATTAGATCTGGTAGCGGCACAGCTTGGATCAGAAACTCCAGCTGTTATTAATCAATACAAACAACGGCTCCCATTTGAGTTACTTCTGAATTTGAAAGGTGAACTGATGAAGCCACAAATAAGCTTTGATATCGATTTGCCAGAACGAAATTACAATGTATCAAATACAGTAGTTTCGACTGTAAATACCCGGCTTGATCAGCTGAAATCAGAGCCTTCGGAGCTAAATAAACAAGCTTTTGCATTGGTGCTATTGAACCGCTTTGTTTCTGATAATCCATTTAGCAGCAGCTCTGGGGGTTCAACACCAGAATCGCTTGCCCGCCAAAGTGTAAGCAAGCTTTTAAATGATCAGCTTAATAATATCGCTGGTGATCTTATTGGTGGCGTCAACTTAAGCTTCAACCTTGAATCAACTGACGACTATACTACTGGAGAACTTAAAAACCGCACCGATTTAAATGTAACTGCTTCAAAACAATTATTGAATGATCGAATTAATGTTTCGATAGGAAGCAATTTCGAATTGGAAGGTCCAAGACAACCGAGACAATCTTCCAATAATGTGGCGGGTGATATCGCTGTAGACTATTTGCTATCGAGAGACGGTCGATACAAACTAAGAGCATATCGCAGAAACCAATACCAGGTGGCAGTTGAGGGGCAAGTTATAGAAACCGGTTTAGGCTTTATCCTCAACCTTGATTACAACAAGTTCAAGGAAATTTTAAGACGCAAAACTGAAGAAGAAAAACAACGCCAGGAACAAGAAAAGGCAGAAAGAAAACTTGCAGCAGATGAGTAACAGATTTATTAAGGTAATTTTTTTATTTTCCACTCTAATTGCTGCAGCTTGCAGTACTACTAAATATGTACCCGAAGGAGATTATCTCTATAGAGGAGCCTCGGTAAAAATAGAAGACAAAGACGTTAAATCGCGCGAGGCGAAGGCGCTGGCCACTGAACTTAAGGGAGTATTACGCCCTAGAACTAATAGCCGGTTTCTAGGCATACCTTTTAAGCTTTGGATATATAATTCCTTTGGAAACCCTAAGAAAACCAAAGGCCTTGGTAACAAAATAAGAACTAAATTCGGCGAGCCTCCTGTACTATTCAGTTCTGTTAAGGTTGATTATAACCTGCAGCTGCTAACCAACAGGATGGAAAACCGCGGTTATTTCAGAGCCAGTGCAACCGCTGATAGTTCGCTTCGAAGAAAACAGGCTAGCTTAACTTACCATGCCTTTCCAGGTCCGCAATATACCATCAGCACGGTACGCTTTGCCTCAGACAGTAGTGACTTAGGAAAAGCCCTCACAAGAACAGCAAGGAGAAGTTTTCTAAAAATAGGTGACCCGTTTGATCTCGATATAATTAAATCGGAGCGTGAGAGAATTGACGCCAGACTGAAAGAACGCGGCTTTTACTACTTCAGTCCGGAAGATATTATTGTTCAGGTTGACAGTATTAATAATCAACACAAGGTAGACTTGGTAGTAAACATAAAAAATGCGACTTCTGAAGAAGCCAGGCAGAAGTATACTATCAACAATATTTTCATCTATCCAAATTATAACCTGTCAAAAGATTCTATTGATGTAAAAGCCGGAGAGCGTTACAAAGATTTTATAGTTGTTGACACTGCTCACACTTTCAAGCCACAAGTATTTGAAAGGACAATGTTCTTTCATAAGGGAGATATTTATAATCGTACGGATCATAACATGTCTTTAAATCGACTAGTTAATTTGGGTACCTTTAAATTTGTTAAAAATAAGTTTACTGAGTCTATCGACGGCACCGGAAACCAACTTGACACCTATTATTATTTGTCTCCATATCCAAAGAAATCATTAAGAGCTGAGTTACTTAGTCGTACCACTTCTGCAAATTTTAGTGGATCGGAAATAAATGTGAGCTGGAGAAACCGTAATACTTTTAGGGGAGCCGAACTTTTAACAATTAGTGCTTATGCCGGAACGGATATTCAGGTATCGGGAGTAAATCCGGGTAATAGCTTATTTAGGTACGGTGCTGAAGCTAATTTGAATATTCCTAAATTGATCTCTCCTTTTAAATTTAATGCATCAAGTGCATTTATCCCCCGCACCAAAATAATGCTGGGTTTTGATTACCTGGACCGGAAGTTAGCTTATTCACTGAATTCATTCCGAACCTCGTTTGGGTATGTATGGAAAGAAGATCAGAAACGGGAACATACTCTAAATCTACTTGCAGCTACTTATGTATTTCCATATAAAGTTGATTTCAGGTATGCAGATAGTGCGGCTCGCAACCCTGCATTGCGACGCGCAATTGACACCCAGCTTGTCGTGGGCCCCAACTATAATTTCCTCTATACCAACACTGTTCAAACTAACAAGAAACATACCTTCTATGAAAACTTTAATATAGATGAATCAGGTGTTTTAATGGGTTTGTTCAGTGGAGCAAACTATAAAACAGGGAATAGAAAGAACTTATTAAGTATTCCCTTTTCCCAATATATTAGAATAGAAAACGATTTTAGACATTACCTTAATCTCGGATACGGGAACCAATTGGCAAGTCGTTTAATTCTAGGTTACGGGTTTGCATTTGGAAACTCTCCTGCTCTTCCTTACATCAAACAGTTCTTTATAGGAGGGTCAAACAGTTTGCGTGCTTTTAGAGCCAGATCAATTGGGCCCGGCTCGAGTGAACCAAACTTTAGTCGCGAAAAAGGAGTTGCTGCACCTGATAAAACGGGGGATATTAAGTTAGAATTCAATACAGAATACCGCCCTAAATTTAATAATATTGTTAGAGGAGCAGTTTTTCTAGATGCAGGAAATATCTGGCTATTACGTGATGATCCGGAACAGCCTGTAGCTGGTGCAAAGTTCAGTAAAGAGTTTCTGAGTGAGTTGGCAGTGGGCACAGGGGTTGGTCTAAGGTTTGATGTAAATTTCTTCGTTTTAAGAACAGATCTTGCCTTTCCTATTCGGAAGCCGTGGCTACCGAAAGGTGAGCGTTGGGTATTTAGCGATATTGATTTTAGCAGGGAGTGGAGAAAAGAAAACCTGGTATTTAATCTGGCTATTGGGTATCCATTCTAACCTTCTGTAGCTATTTAACTAGGAAATACTGGAAAACTAAGATTAGGCCAACTATCAGAATTATGAAGGCGGCAGCAATGACTATCCACTTATTTACTGGGATAGTAGTTGTTGCTGCCGGAGCTGAAATATCCTTAATCGAATGCCTTAGTCTTTGCCATGCCGCAGGAGTGTCAACTCTAAAACTTTCAGGATAATCTTTGGCTAAATCCCAGGTTTCTTGAAAATCTCTAAGTAATTTCTCTTTATCAGGATCATTACCTATCCACTCCAACAAGTCTTCTGTTTCCTGCAGGGTCAGCTCGTTAGAAAGATAACGGCTTAATAAATTATGGTACGCCTCCTCGCTCATAGGTATACTAATGCAATAAAAATTTACGCAAGTGACAGATAGCATTTGTGAGTTGCCCCTCGACTGTTTTAGGAGGGATGTCTAATTTAGAGGCTATTTCAGGATAACTAAGTCTGTGATAACGACTAAGTATAAAAACCATGCGACAAACTTCAGGAAGGGAACGGACTGCTTCTTCTACCCATTTACCAACACCTTTAAGGGCCATCGTATGTTCCTTGTCAACTTGGTCAGAGTAACGATCTTCAGGGTAGAAATTCTCCTTTCCGAAAGCACTCCGAAATCGTTTAACGTATTCTAAAGATTGATCTACTACACGTTGAAAAAGGTATGATTTAAGGGAAGTACGGATTATTAACGCCTCCCTATTCTCCCAGAGTTTATAAAAGATGTCTTGCACTATATCTTCAGCAATATCTTTATCCTGCACAATGCGATAGGAAGTAACGCACAGGGCCTGATAATTGACTGAAAAGAGTGCTTCGAAACCGGAAATATCAAGCATTAAAGACATCTATAGCAAAAATAAAATCTTAACTAAGGCTTTAACGATTGTTATTAACAAAACGCTACAGGGTGCAAAACATTTTAAAGAAAAAGAGTTTCTATGTTAAAAATATAACTATAAATTGCCCCGAAAATAACCTTAATTGTCCATTATGAAAATTACTGTAGTTGGAGCTGGAGCAGTTGGCGCAACGTGCGCTGATGATATTGCCCGCAAAGCACTTGCTGAAGAACTTATCCTATTAGATATTAAAGAAGGCCTGGCGGAAGGCAAGTCGATCGACATGATGCAAACCGCTGCTTTACTTGGTTTTGACTCTAAAATTAAAGGAGTTACTAATGATTATGCCGCTACAGCCGATTCGAGAGTTGTTGTTATAACTTCCGGAATTCCAAGAAAACCTGGAATGACCAGGGAAGAATTAATAGGTACCAACGCTTCAATTGTTAAGACAGTTACCGAAAATATTCTTAAATATTCACCTAATGCCATAATTATAGTAGTATCTAATCCCATGGACACTATGAATTACCTGACTTTGAAAACTTCGGGGTTGCCAAAAAATCAAGTAATAGGAATGGGTGGATCGTTAGATTCTGCGAGATTTAAGTATTATTTAAGCAGAGAATTAGGTTGTTCTCCGGCAGATTTAAATGCCGTAGTAATTGGCGGCCACGGCGATACAACCATGATTCCGCTAATTAAGCATGCAACCTGGAATAGCTTGCCTGTTACTCAGTTTTTAAATGAGGAGCAACAAGAGCGAGTTATTAAAGACACTATGGGTGGTGGAGCTACGTTAACAAAGTTAATTGGAACATCGGCCTGGTATGCTCCGGGAGCAGCAACAGCAGGTATGGTAGAAAGTATTGTGCGTGACCAAAAGAAATTAATTTCTTGTGGAGTTGCCTTGAACGGTGAATATGGCCAGCAGGACATTTCTCTTGTTGTACCAGCTGTGTTAGGTAAAAATGGTATTGAGAAGATTCTTGAACTACGTCTTGATGATGAGGAAAAAGCAGCATTTAACAAGAGTGCTGAAGCGGTTAGAGCGATGAATAACGTGTTAAAAGAAACAGGCGTATTGTAATGCGAATACAGGGGTAATGATAAATATACCTTTAGAAATCTTAAATTTAAATGATGACGGCTTTCACCTTCTGGTGGAGGTCGTTGTTTTTCATAAGCGTTTCAGGGCTGTTGTGGATACGGGTGCTTCGAGAACTGTTCTTGATAAAAACACGGTTGAAGAATATATAGACAAGGAGACTTTGCTCCTGAGTGATAAGCTTTCTACAGGCCTTGGCACAAATACGATGGAGAGTTATATTCTCACTATCCCTCAGTTCGAGATAGGAGAGCTTAAGATTCAAAATTTTGAAACTGCTGTACTTGATCTTTCTTCTATTAATCAGGCTTATCAGCAGGTATACTCAGAAGCTGTAATTGGAGTGATTGGAGGGGATATTTTAATGGAGTATGGTGCAATTATTGACTATTCTACAAAGGTCTTGAGTTTTTCCATCTATGACCAGCATCATTTTAATAAGTTGTGAGTCTCTTAGTTTTGCCTTATGAAAGCAGACATAAAAACCCGGGAAGATATTGAAACGTTGGTTAACGCTTTTTATGAAAAGGTTCAGAAAGATGAACTAATCGGCTTTATCTTTAACGAAGTTGCAAAAGTAAACTGGGAGGCCCATCTTCCGAAGATGTATGAGTTTTTTGAAACGATTATTCTTGGCCAAAAAGGATTTAAAGGAAATCCGATGGAGGTTCATTTTCATCTAAATAAGCAGACCCCTTTACAGAACGAGCACTTTGACCGCTGGAAATCGCTTTTCTTCCTAACGATAGACGAAAATTTTAAAGGCACAAAAGCCGAAGAAGCTAAACAGAAAGCTACCTCTATAGCTGATTTAATGTACTACAAGATAACTACAGCTGCTGATGGCGTTCAAATACGCAATCCTTCTAAAACAAAGCAATAATTCGTATATTTAAATCTGTAAGGTAACAATCGCTTACTATTAAAAGGGATTTTATTTTCAGACTAAGCTAACCTATATTAACCTTCAACCTATGAACAAACTTTTCTTTCTAATTCTAATTCTACTGGATAGTTTTGCTGGAAAGGGACAGGACTTTAAGGGTTTGTGGCATGGATATATAACGGGAGAAGGTCTTTTGAACCATTCAGAATATACACTTGATGTAAAAACACAGGACGACAATGTTCTAACAGGGAAAGCATATCTGTATAGCACTCAATTATTCGTATTCCAGGGAATCTTTGATTTTATTGGAAAGGTTGATAGAAATGTTCTAAAACTTACCGAACTTAAAATTCTTAAGAAGGAAATGCCTGATGAAAAGTACGGACTCTGTATAAAGTATGAAAACGTCAGGTTCTCAAAAGATACTTGTGAATATCTAACAGGCAAGTGGGGAAATACTAAAGGCAACTGTCCACCTGGCGAAGTATTCCTAAAGCGAATAACATTGGGAAAGGCAAACACTGTAAAAATACCTAATGCAGTTTATAGTAAAATACTCCTGGATACCTCAAAAGATATATTTTTTCTAAATACAACTTTAGCTAAACCTATTATTCTGGATGTACACCAATTTTCTATTGAAATTACTATTAAAGACTATTTAAAGGAGGACTATGACACGGTGAGCGTTTATCTGAACAGACAAGAGATAATTAAAGATCACCGGATTTCAAATAAGCCCTTTACAAAAAAGGTTAAACTAGATCTATTATCGGGAATGAATGAAATTGTAGTTTATGCTAAAAATCTGGGGATAATTCCACCGAATACATGTACTATGATTGTTTATGACGGTTATAAAAGACAAAAAGTTAATATTACCTCTGATAGGCAAAACAGCGCGGCGATATATTTAAACTATTCTCTTCCAAATGAAATGATTTATCAGAACAATACAGATGTTGTTGACGAATTAAGGCGGATGAATTATCCCAGGGTTAACCCGGCCACAAGCAAGCTCTTTTAATTAGAAAACAAAAATCCCGGTCTTTTGACCAGGATTTTCCACTATAATCATCTTTGTAAACTATACGTCTATTCTTGCATATTTTGCATTTCTTTCAATAAAGTCGCGCCGCGGAGCTACTTCATCTCCCATAAGCATTGAGAAGATGTGATCACATTCTGCAGCATTCTCTATAGTTACCTGACGAAGTGTACGTGTTGCAGGATTCAAGGTTGTTTCCCAAAGCTGCTCCGCGTTCATCTCTCCCAGACCTTTGTATCGTTGCACGTGTACGCTATCCTCTTTACCCGACCCTTTTAGTCGTTGAATTGCCGCATCACGTTGCTCATCATTCCAGGCGTACTCAAACTCTTTCCCCTTCTTTACCTGATACAATGGAGGTGCTGCGATATATACGTAACCATATTCAATAAGCTCCTTCATGTATCTGAAGAAAAACGTAAGGATAAGCGTAGTAATGTGAGATCCGTCAACATCAGCATCGGTCATGATGATAATCCGGTGATACCGAAGCTTTTCAAGATTCAAAGCTTTTGCATCTTCCTGAGTACCTATACTTACTCCCAGAGCTGTAAAGATATTTTTAATCTCATCATTCTCGTAGATCTTATGCTCCATTGCTTTCTCTACATTCAAGATCTTACCTTTTAATGGAAGGATTGCCTGGAAGTTACGATCGCGACCTTGCTTAGCAGTACCGCCCGCAGAATCGCCCTCTACCAGGTATAACTCACAACGTGCAGGATCTTTATCAGCGCAATCAGCAAGTTTTCCTGGTAAACCAGAACCACCCATCACACTCTTACGTTGCACCATTTCGCGCGCCTTACGAGCAGCAGCTCTGGCCGTAGCGGCGAGCACAACCTTGTTAACGATAAGCTTTGCTTCCTTTGGATTTTCTTCCAGATAATTGCCCAAAATTTCACCTACGGCAACATCTACAGCCCCTGTAACTTCGTTATTTCCTAGTTTGGTTTTGGTTTGGCCTTCAAATTGAGGCTCGGCAACCTTTACAGAAACAACCGCTGTTAAGCCTTCACGAAAGTCATCTCCAGTAATCTCAACCTTAAGATTTTTCAACAAGCCCGACTTTTCGGCATAAGCTTTTAGTGTACGGGTAAGACCTCTTCTAAATCCAGCTACGTGAGTACCTCCCTCAATTGTATTGATATTATTCACATAAGAATGAACGTTCTCAGAGTACGTATCGTTGTACTGTAGTGCTAACTCTACCGGTATTCCTTGTTTAATACCTTCTACATAGATAGGATCAGGAATTAACGGTACGCGAGTTCCATCTAAATACTTAACGAACTCACTCAAGCCGCCTTCTGAGAAGAACTCTTCCTGCAAATAGCTACCGTTTTCGAGTATTTCGCGTTCATCAATCAGGTTTAATCTAATCCCCTTGTTCAAATAAGCTAATTCACGAAGACGTGCTGCAAGAGTGTCATACTTATACTCAGTGGTCTGAGTAAAGATTTCAGCATCGGGATGAAAGGTAACAATAGTACCTGTACGCTGACTTTCACCAATTACCTTTACATCGTATAAAGGCTTACCTCTTTCATATTCTTGACGGAAAATTTTACCATCGCGATGGATAGTAGCAATTAACAAAGTAGAAAGTGCATTAACGCATGATACCCCTACGCCATGTAATCCTCCTGAAACTTTATAAGTGTCTTTATCAAACTTACCGCCAGCATGCAAGACAGTCATTACTACCTCTAGAGCTGATCTCTTTTCTTTAGTGTGCATTGCGGTTGGAATACCGCGACCATTATCTTCAACAGAGATTGAATTATCTATATGAATTGTAACCTTAATATCCGTACAATATCCGGCTAATGCTTCGTCGATCGAATTATCAACTACTTCGTAAACAAGGTGATGTAAACCTTTTATACCGATATCACCAATATACATGGCAGGACGCTTACGTACTGCTTCCAAACCTTCTAAAACCTGTATATTATCTGCCGAATAGTTAGATTTCTGTTCCTTTTCTTCAACCATATTTTGAGTTAAACAATAACTTCAAATTTAATGGTTTAAAGTGGCATTTCATTACTTAAGAATAAATATGACGATTAAAAGAGGTATTTTCACTCGAAAATGTTATCTATACGGACTGTACATTAATGCTAATAAATTTTATACCTGATCAACAAAGACATCATCTTATAATACCATTTTCTGTAATCCATAGAACGTCTTTGATACTTCAGACGAAAACTTATCTTTGCCATAAATTAAACAGAAATGAAAAGTTTTGTATCACTCTCAAGAATAAGTACTTCATTAATCATAGCCGCTACTGTAGTTGCATGTAATAAAGAACAATCTAAAACAACAAGTAGCACCCCTTCAACTACTTCTGCTCCCGCAAAAGCTGCAACAGAAATAGTGTATGTGAACTCTGACTCCTTGGTTGCTAATGCTGATTTTTATAAAGACATCAGAACTAAATTAGAGTCTAAATCTAAAAAAGCACAAGCAGATTTAACCTCTAAAGGAAATGCTTTTCAGCGTGAAGTTGCAGAATATCGTCAGAATGCTCAAACAATGAGTGCAGATCAGCGCGCGGTTACAGAACAGCGTTTGGCACGTAAACAACAAGAGCTAGAGGCGTTTAATCAGAATGCAAGCTCTGCTCTTGCAAATGAGTCAGCGGATGAGAATGCTAAGCTATATGATAAGGTAGCGCAATTCCTTAAAAGTTACGCAAAAGAAAAGGGTTATAAATTTGTTCTTACTTACTCTAAGACCAACCCTTCTATTCTTTACGCTGACGAGACGTTAGATGTGACAAAAGATGTAGTAACGAAACTTAACGATTCTTACAAAAGCGAAAAGAAATAAATAAAACAGCTTAAAGATATTTTCATTTATTTAATCAGGTCCCCTTCTTTTCAGTTGGGGATTTTTTTTGGATTTGCATACAATGAACAATAACAAAGAGCACGAAAAGTTTATGAGAATGGCTATTCACCTAGCCGAAAAAAACGTAGAAAAAGCCTTAGGTGGTCCGTTTGGAGCAGTGGTTGTAAAAGACGGGCAGCTTGTGGCAAAAAGCGCGAATAAAGTAACAACGAGCACAGATCCTACTGCCCATGCAGAAGTTTCGGCAATTCGTTTGGCTGCTAAAAAATTAAAGACATTTGATCTTTCTGACTGTGTCATCTATACAAGCTGCGAACCCTGTCCCATGTGCCTCGGTGCTATTTACTGGGCTAAAATCTCCAAGATTTATTACGGGAACACGAAGCATGATGCAGCTGACGTTGGCTTTAATGACAAATTCATCTATGACGAATTAGAACTGGAAGTAGAAAAACGAAAATTGCCAGTGGTTCAATTACTAAGGGACGAAGCTATATTGGCTTTTAAAAAATGGGAGGTATCAGAGTTTAAAATTGATTATTAACAATAAAACTATAATTCATTTTTACATTATGCCTAAAAATACTCGTGTAATTCGTGCCAATAAATTTACTCATCATCCTCCCAGAACTTTTTGGTTTCGGGCGACTCATCAAGTAAATCATCAATCTCTCTGCGATCCTTCTTAGTTGGTCTCCCTGTTCCTCTATCTCTCTGCAAAGAGGGAGCATGAAACATCGATTTGTATTTAAAAGTCTCTTCATGAGGAGTGACATCATCATAATAGTTCACAGCAGTTTTTGCGTCCACTCTATTATATAGCAGACCTGTCACCTTCAGTTGTTTTCTCTCAATCCCTTTAGAAACATGATAGAGCTCCCCTACTTTTACTTCATGGGAAGGCTTTATATTCTGTCCATCCAGTTTAACCCGCCCTGCTTTACACGCTTCAGTAGCTAAAGTCCTGGTTTTAAATACCCTGATAGACCACAGGTATTTATCTATTCTCAATTTTTCCTTTTCAGCCATACATTAAATCGACCATTACTTGCTCTAAAGATTTATCTACACAAAAGATGCCAGCAACTTATGCTTTTACCTATCCGAGGCGGCAAGTAAGACGTTGTCGCAAAAATCCTTAAAAATGCTTTACTTTGCCAAAAATTTCTAAGATTATAATGATACCACAACTTAAAAAACAGATTGAAGAAGCATGGGAAAATCGCAATCTGGTAAGTTTCCCTGAATACGCTAATGCCATTGAGACCGTAATTGCGATGCTGGATAAAGGCGAGCTTCGTACCGCTGAACCTGTTGCTGGTGTTTGGCATGTGAACGATTGGGTAAAGAAAGCTGTAATCCTTTACTTCCCTATTCGTCAGATGAAAGTTATAGAAGTTGGTCCATTTGTTTTCCACGACAAAATGAAGTTGAAAACAAACTATAAAGAATTAGGTGTTCGCGTTGTCCCTCAGGCTACGGCCCGTTATGGGGCCTACCTGGCTAAAGGGGTGATTATGATGCCTTCTTATGTTAACATTGGTGCTTATGTTGATGAAGGTACAATGGTTGACACTTGGGCAACTGTTGGTTCATGTGCACAAATTGGTAAAAACGTCCACCTTAGTGGTGGTGTGGGAATTGGTGGTGTTTTAGAGCCGGTACAAGCATCTCCTGTTATTATCGAAGATAACTGCTTTATCGGCTCAAGAGCAATTGTTGTAGAAGGTGTTCGTGTTGGACAAGAAGCTGTTCTTGGTGCAAATGTATGTTTAACTGCTTCTACCAAAATTATTGATGTAACTGGTCCTGAACCTATTGAATATAAAGGCGAAGTGCCTGCCCGTTCAGTAGTTATTCCGGGTTCTTATACTAAAAAATTCCCAGCAGGAGAGTATCAGGTACCTTGTGCTCTTATTATTGGCCAGCGCAAAGAATCAACTGACAAGAAGACTTCCCTTAACGATGCTTTACGGGAGCATAACGTTGCAGTATAACGATCGGGAAAAAGTATAAAGGCAGAAGGTAAAAGGTGAAGCAAAATTGCTTAGACAATGTTTTACTTTTACCTTTAGCCTCTTAGTAAACCTAAAAACATGCGTATAGGATTTGATGGAAAAAGAGCTGTTCAGAACTTTACCGGACTTGGCAATTACAGTCGCTTCGTTCTGAATCTTCTTGCTGATCATTTTCCAGAGAATCAATATTACTTATACACTCCCAAGTCGCCTAAAAACAATCTGGGTATTCCAAATTGTATTAAATACCGTCAGCCATCCAAACTAATAAACTCAACCTTATGGCGCAGTGGGCTTATTGTATCTGATCTCAAGAAAGACAAAGTTGATCTATTTCATGGATTGAGTAATGAGCTACCAATGGGTATTGCTAAATCTGGCATTCCCTCTATTGTGACAATCCACGACCTGATTTTCCTCCGCTTTCCTGATTACTATCCTTATATCGACAGACAGATATACAAGTACAAATTTGAATATGCATGTAAGAATGCATCCAGGATAATCGCAGTAAGTAAGCAAACCAAAGAAGACATTGTATCCTTTTTCCGTATCCAGGAAGATAAGATTGACGTCGTTTATCAAGGCTGTAATCATTTGTTTCAGAATCAGGCCACAGAGCAAGAGAAACAGAAAATTCGTAAGGAGTATAAATTGCCCGAGAAATTCATTCTGAATGTTGGCACAATCGAAGAGAGAAAGAACTTGCTGCTTATTGTAAAAGCTCTTAATAATGCCGTGCAAAAAAATATCAAGCTGGTTGTTATTGGCAGGGAAACTGACTATGCAAGGGAAGTTAAAGAATACATAGCGGCTCATCAAATGCATGAACGTGTGATCTTTCTTAAAAATGTTCCCATAAATGATCTGCCAGTAATTTATCAATCAGCTGAAATTTTTGTATATCCTTCTGAATTTGAAGGGTTTGGAATCCCTGTAATAGAAGCACTGTATTCAGGAGTTCCGGTTATAGCAGCTACGGGGTCTTGCTTGGAAGAAGCAGGAGGACCTGCATCCAGGTATGTCCATCCCCAGGATGAAATTCAACTTGCGTGGCAGATTAATAACATTATAAATAACCCCGAAAAAAGAGCTTCTATAGTGACCGAAGGCCATCGATATGTTCAAAAATTCACTGAAAATACGCTTTCAAAAAATTTGATTCAAACATACTATAAAGCGCTTAACAATGCTTAAAGACGACATAAACAAAGCTTTAGAGATTCTTAATTCGGGAGGTGTAATTCTATATCCAACTGACACTATTTGGGCAGTAGGTTGCGACGCAACTAACGAAGCAGCAGTTGAACGAATATTTAAGCTTAAAGGGCGTGATGCGGGTAAAAGTTTGATAGTATTACTTGACTCAGAAAACAAGCTTGAGAGCTATGTTTCTAACGTTCCAGAAATTGCTTATGATTTAATAGAGTATGCTGAAAACCCCTTAACTATTATCTATTCCGGTGCTAAAAATCTTGCAAAAAATGTTATTCATGAAGATGGAAGTATTGGTATTCGTATTGTGAAGCATCAATTCTGTCAACAGTTGATCCAAAGATTTCGCAAACCAATAGTATCCACCTCTGCCAATATTTCTGGGCAGCCGAGCCCAAGAAACTTTAGCGAAGTTTCAGAGGCAGTTAAAGATGGGGTGGATTTAATAGCCAGCTTTGGGCAAGATGACCTGGATGAAAAAAAAGTCTCTACAATAATGAAACTTGAGCCAGACGGCCGATTTGCCTTTATTCGCAGGTAATCCAAACAATTAAGTTATTTTTGTCAAAAATCATCCTCTCCTCAGTAAGGAAGGAGATTTCCTTTTTATGAAACAGCACCTCAAACTTCCTATTTTCAAAAAGCTTTCAGTCCTTGCAGATAACGAGGGGGCTGAAATATATGTAATTGGAGGTTTTGTTAGAGACATCTTTCTAAGTCGTCCCTCAAAAGACATAGATATTTTAGTTGTTGGCAATGGGATAGCTTTTGCCGAAAAAGTAGCAGATGCGCTTAAAGTACAATTAAATGTCTTTAAGAATTTCGGTACTGCAATGTTGAGGTTCAATGAACTTGAGGTTGAATTTGTGGGTGCCAGAAAAGAGTCTTACAGAGCACACTCTCGTAAGCCAGTTGTAGAAGACGGGACCTTGTCTGACGATCAGAAGCGCAGAGACTTTACCATAAATGCCATGGCAATATCGCTTAATGGAGCTACTTTCGGTGAATTACTGGATCCTTTTGGCGGCTTGGACGATCTTAATTCCAGAATACTCCGCACACCTCAAAATCCCGCAGAGACTTTTTCTGATGATCCCCTTAGGATGATGAGAGCTATTCGCTTTGCAACTCAACTAGACTTTACTATTAATGATGAAGCTCTAAATGCCATAAATCAAAACAGAGAAAGAATCAAAATAGTGTCGATAGAAAGGATTATTGATGAAATCAATAAAGTAGTTCTTTCCAAAAAACCTTCTACTGGTTTTCGGCTTATGTTTGACACGGGATTGCTGCATCTTATATTTCCTCAAATGGTAGCCCTATATGGCGTGGATTATAAAAACGGAAAAGGACACAAAGATAATTTCTATCATACCCTTGAGGTATTAGATAACGTAGCTGAACTAAGCAATGACTTATGGCTAAGGTGGGCAGCAATCTTACACGACATTGCAAAACCAGCAACCAAACGTTTCGATGAAATCCACGGTTGGACCTTCCATGGTCATGAGGATAAAGGAGCCAGGATGGTTCCTAAGATCTTCACTCAACTGAAGCTTCCTTTGAATGAAAAAATGAAGTTTGTCCAAAAACTTGTTCAGCTACATTTAAGACCGATTGTATTAGCTCAAGATGTAGTCACAGATTCAGCAGTAAGAAGATTGCTTTTTGATGCAGGAGAAGATATCGACAGCTTGATGATGTTATGCCATGCCGACGTTACCACCAAGAACGATTTCAAGAAAAAGAAATATCGCCAAAACTTCGAATTAGTAAAACAAAAATTGAAGGACGTGGAAGAACGTGATCAGATTCGAAACTGGCAGCCACCTGTTACCGGAAATGATATAATGGAAACATTTGGGATACCTGCTGGCAAGGAAGTTGGTATAATAAAGAATCAGATACGGGAGGCTATTCTTGAGGGGGAAATTAAAAACTCCAGAGATGAAGCATTTCACTTTATGCTCGAAAAGGCTAAAGAATTAGGACTTGCTCCTTTAACAGATCAGAATTAACAATTTTAAAACTTTGTAATAAAAATGGCGTTAAATGTTACTCCAATTTTATTATTTCGCATAAAATAATACAGACATGGCGATTTACAGATTTAGGGTTTCATTCGAAGATTACGATGATATAATAAGAGAGATCGATATAAAATCCACTCAAACATTCGAAGATTTGCATCATGCCATACATAAAAGTACGGGATACAATCCGGAACAGTCTTCGTCGTTCTACGTGAGTAACGATCAATGGATCAAAGGGGATGAAATAGCTTACTTACCTACTCAAAGAAAATTAGATCGTGGTATCACTCAGATGACGGGGACTAAGCTGAACCGCTTCATTGATGATCCTCACCAAAAGTTCTATTATACATATAATTTCGATCGCCCCTTCGACTTTCACGTAGAGCTGGTAAAAATTTTAGATCTTGAGCCAGGAAAAGAATATCCTTCACTTTCAAAAAGTGTTGGAGAGGCTCCAAAAGCTATAGTACCAACCATCGCTCCTGCTGGCACCGGAGAAGAGCCTGATGATCTTGACTTCTTACTTAATGACGACGACTTCGAACCAGAGGAAACAGATGATTTAGCAGTAGAAGATGAAGATCTTGGAGTTGGTATGAGCCATCATACAGAGGAAGGTGAAGGTGAAGAGGAGAAAGACGAATTTATGGACGAGTTCTCGGACAACGAGAACTACGATTCTGACGATTACGGAAACAACAATAAGGACGACTATTAGATCCTGATTAGAGTTTTAGAAGACAAATAGTTCGTAGTTAGTTAATTTATAACAAGCTACGAACTATTTCTATTTATGCCATGAGCTTAAAGAAAACATTAATAGTAATAGCAGGGCCGACAGCGATAGGTAAGACAGAACTGGCAATAAAAATAGCACAGCACTTTTCAACAGAAATTATCTCCGCCGATTCTCGCCAGTTCTATAAAGAAATGTCTATTGGCACGGCTAAACCATCATTTGAAGAACTAAGGGCTGCGCCTCATCATTTTATAAACTCTCATCACATAACTGATAATTTTACAGTGGGCGATTTTGAGAAGCAGGGACTTGAATTAATTAAAACACTGTTCGAAAAGCACAATTTACTAATTCTTGCTGGTGGTTCGGGGCTATTTGTTAAAGCCATTACAGACGGTTTTGACCAAGTTCCTAAAGCGACACTTTCTATAAGAGAAGATCTAAACAGGATATTTGCAGAGCATGGAATTGAAGTAATTCAAAAAAAACTTCAGCAGCTCGATCCCCTATACTACTCCGAAGTTGACCTTTCCAATCCCCAAAGAATAATTAGAGGATTAGAAGTTTGCTTAAGTACAGGTTTACCCTTTTCGTCCTTTAGGACAGGAACACGGAGAAACAGAGATTTTAATATCATAAAAATTGGGCTTAATATGGATAGAGATAAGCTTTATAACAGAATTAATCATCGTGTAGAAATGATGTTTACGGCAGGCCTCGTTGAAGAAGTGAAGCAGCTTAACTCTTATCGTAATCTAAACGCACTTAATACTGTAGGCTATTCTGAAGTTTTCGATTATCTAGACGGGAAAATAACACAGATGGAAGCAGTAGAACAAATCAAACAAAACACACGAAGATTTGCCAAAAGGCAACTTACATGGTTTAAAAAAGATAAAGGTTTTAATTGGTTCGAGCCGTCTGAACTGGATCTGATAATTAACCATATAACTGAAAAGGCAGAAGACCTTTAATTCTGCCCTTTCTTATGCATAAAACGTTAAGCCTGAGCTGTCGGACCTCCAAAGTTTAATGGTAATCCTTCCTCCTGAATTCTCACTCGTCCATTTACAGACTCAAACTTGGCAATGTTATCCTCCAGGGCATGCAGCAAACGCTTTGCGTGCTCAGGTGTAAGAACAATTCTCGATTTCACTTTCGCCTTCGGTACCCCAGGCATCACACGAATAAAATCCAATACAAACTCCGAGTTTGAATGTGTAATAATGGCAAGATTAGCATAGGTTCCTTCAGCTACCTCTTCCGATAATTCTATATTTAACTGATTGTCGTTATTATTCTCTTCCATATTGTAAAAATAAAAAAGTCCCTCCATAAATGAAGGGACTTTATTCTATTTAAGAAGGTCTAGATTTAAGACCTTAAAGTTAACTAAGCCTCAGCTTCTTCGTACTTTGAAGCCATAAGTTTATCGTACTCTTCCTGAGAACCAACAATGATACGATCATAGCTTCGTAAACCAGTACCTGAAGGAATCAAGTGACCAACAATTACGTTTTCTTTCAATCCTAGAAGATTATCACGTTTACCACTGATAGCTGCTTCGTTAAGCACTTTAGTTGTTTCCTGGAAGGAAGCAGCTGATATGAATGATTTGGTACCTAGTGATGCACGCGTAATACCTTGCAATAGTGGGCTTGAAGTTGCAGCGATTGCGTCACGTGCTTCTACAAGTTTCATATCCTTACGTTTAAGCATAGAATTTTCATCTCTAAGCTTACGTACAGAAATTATCTGACCTGGCTTTAAGTTTGGAGAATCACCTGGTTCTGTAACAACTTTCTTATCGAAGATGTCATCATTTTCAAGCATGAAATCCCAACGATCTACAGCATCGTTCTCTAAGAAACGTGTATCTCCCGGATCTTCAATTCTAACTTTTTGCATCATCTGGTGAACAATGACCTCAAAATGCTTGTCGTTGATCTTTACGCCTTGTAGACGGTAAACTTCTTGAATACCATTTACCAGATACTCCTGAACTGCAGCAGGACCTTTAATTGCAAGGATGTCTGCAGGAGAAATAGATCCGTCAGAAAGTGGCATACCAGCTTTCACAAAGTCATTATCCTGTACAAGGATGTGCTTAGAAAGTGGAACAAGGTATTTCTTAATTTGTCCATCTCTTGATTCGATAGATATTTCACGATTACCACGTTTAACACCTCCCAAGGTAACTACACCGTCAATTTCTGTTACTACAGCTGGATTTGAAGGGTTACGAGCCTCGAACAACTCGGTTACACGAGGAAGACCACCCGTAATGTCACGAGTTTTGCCTGTGGAACGAGGGATCTTAGCAATAACCTCACCCATTTTAACTTTAGTGCCTTCATCAACTGCAATGTGAGCACCTACTGGAATATTGTAACCTTTTACTGCCCCACCAGTGCTATCGACAATCTTAATAACCGGGTTCTTAGTTTTATCGCGGGTATCGATAATAACTTTTTCTCTGTGCCCTGTTTGTTCATCTGATTCCTCACGGAAGGTAACACCTTCGATAACAGCTTCAAATTCAATTTTACCAGAGAACTCTGAAATAATAACCGCATTATACGGATCCCAGCTACAAATTCTGTCACCTTTAGTTACTTTATCACCTTCTTTAACATACAGATACGAACCGTAAGGGATGTTGTTAGTCATGATTACTCTTCCACTGTTTGGTTCAACAATTCGGAACTCACCAGAACGACCAAGAACTACTTCTACCGGACCTTCTTCTGTTGTATAAGGAACAGTTCGTATATTTTCAAACTCGATAACACCATCGAATTTCGCATTGATCTGAGATTCTGCGGCAATGTTTGATGCAGTACCACCCACGTGGAATGTACGAAGTGTTAACTGAGTACCAGGCTCACCGATCGACTGCGCTGCAATTACACCAACAGCTTCACCTGCCTGAACACGCTTACCAGTTGCAAGGTTACGTCCATAACAAAGGGCACAAACACCGCGCTTGCTCTCACAGGTTAGAACTGAACGAATTTCAATTCCTTCAAGTGCTGAGTTTTCAACAGCATGAGCAATATCTTCATCTATATCCTGACCCGCCGATACTAAAAGTTCATTTGAAATTGGATCGTAAACATCATGTAAAGAAGTTCTACCTAAAATACGATCGTATAAAGGCTCAACAATATCCTCGTTGTCTTTTAATGCTGTTGTGAAGATACCTCTTAAAGTACCACAATCTGTTTCTCCAACAATCATATCTTGAGCCACGTCATGTAAGCGACGTGTTAGATAACCAGCATCAGCTGTCTTTAATGCCGTATCCGCAAGACCTTTACGAGCACCGTGAGTAGAAATGAAATATTCAAGTACCGATAATCCTTCTTTAAAATTAGAAAGGATCGGGTTCTCAATAATTTCACCACCTGAACCTGACTTTTGAGGTTTAGCCATCAAGCCTCTCATTCCGCAAAGCTGACGGATCTGCTCTTTAGAACCACGCGCCCCGGAATCAAGCATCATGTACACAGAATTAAAACCTTGATTATCCGTCGACAAGATCTCCATCACGTTTGCTGTCAAACGATTGTTGATACGTGTCCAAATGTCAATGATCTGATTATAACGCTCGTTATTGGTAATGAATCCCATGTTATAGTTATTCATTACCTCCTCAACCTCTTGAGAAGCCTGCTCGATCAATTTAACCTTAGCTTCAGGGATATTAAGATCTTGAAGGTTAAATGAAAGGCCACCGCGGAATGCCATCTGGAACCCTAATTCCTTGATGTCATCAAGGAACTGAGCAGCGCGAGCCATTCCGGTCATCTTTACCACCTCACCAATAATATCACGAAGTGATTTTTTAGTAAGGAGTTCATTAATATAACCTACTTCTTCAGGAACATGTTGATTAAATAATACGCGTCCCACAGTAGTATCAATTAACTTAGTAACGATCGAACCGTCTTTTTCTTTAATCTTTCCTTTTACCTTGATAAAAGCGTGAAGATCAATTTTCTTCTCGTTATAAGCAATAATAACCTCTTCAGCAGAATAGAAAGTCTGCCCCTCACCTTTCATTACCCGCTTATCATCCGTCTTACGACCTTTGGTAATATAATAGAGACCAAGTACCATGTCCTGAGAAGGAACAGTAATAGGAGTACCATTTGCAGGGTTAAGAATGTTATGGGAAGCTAGCATTAATACTTGAGCTTCCAGGATTGCCGCATTACCAAGTGGAACGTGAACCGCCATCTGGTCACCGTCAAAGTCGGCGTTGAATGCTGTACAAACTAATGGGTGTAGTTGGATCGCTTTACCTTCAACGAGCTTTGGTTGAAATGATTGAATACCCAAACGGTGTAGTGTAGGAGCACGGTTTAGTAACACTGGGTGTCCTTTAAGAACATTTTCCAAAATATCCCAAACTAATGGATCCTTACGATCAACAATTTTCTTGGCCGATTTTACTGTCTTAACTACACCTCTTTCAATCATCTTGCGAATGATGAATGGTTTAAATAGCTCAGCAGCCATATCCTTGGGTAATCCGCACTCGTGTAGTTTCAGATTTGGTCCTACAACGATTACAGAACGAGCAGAATAATCCACACGTTTACCTAACAGGTTCTGCCGGAAACGACCTTGTTTACCTTTCAAAATGTCTGAAAGAGATTTTAAAGCACGGTTACCTTCAGTTTTAACAGCATTAACCTTACGAGAATTATCGAATAACGAATCAACTGCTTCCTGTAACATACGTTTTTCGTTACGTAAGATTACTTCAGGAGCTTTGATCTCAATAAGTCTTTTTAAACGGTTGTTACGGATGATAACACGACGATATAAGTCATTTAAATCAGAAGTAGCAAATCGCCCGCCCTCTAATGGCACTAATGGACGAAGTTCCGGTGGAATAACAGGAACAATCTTAACGATCATCCACTCTGGCTGATTTTCAATATTCTCCCTCGCACCACGAAATGCTTCAACTACTTGAAGGCGTTTTAATGCTTCATTTTTACGTTGCTGGGAAGTTTCATTAGCTGCCTGGTGACGAAGGTCGTATGACAACTGATCAAGATCGATACGTTTTAACAATTCCTCAAGGGCTTCAGCACCCATTTTAGCAATAAATTTCTGAGGATCTTTATCGTCTAAGTACTGATTTTCTTTTGGAAGCGTATCTAAAATATCAAGGTATTCTTCTTCAGTAAGGAAATCCATTTTAGCGATTCCGTCTGTTTCTTTAATACCTGCTTGAATTACAACGTAGCGCTCATAATAAATAATAAGATCTAGCTTTTTGGTAGGAAGGCCTAACAAATAACCTATCTTATTAGGTAATGAACGGAAGTACCAGATATGGGCAACAGGAACAACAAGGTTAATGTGTCCCATACGCTCACGACGTACTTTCTTTTCAGTAACCTCAACACCACAACGGTCACACACAATGCCTTTATAACGGATACGTTTGTATTTACCGCAATGACACTCATAATCCTTCACAGGACCAAAAATGCGCTCGCAGAACAAACCATCACGCTCCGGCTTGTAAGTACGGTAGTTGATTGTTTCCGGTTTTAAAACCTCACCGCTTGAACGTTCAAGAATAGACTCTGGAGACGCTAAGCTGATAGTAATCGAGGTGAAGTTACTTTTTATTTTATTATCCTTTTTATAAGACATATCTCTTTATTCAAATAATTGAATGAGAGAATGAAGGAAGGATTGAACTCTTGAATTCGATCCTTCTATCATTCATTATTAATCTAGTGTGATATCTAAACCAAGTCCTCTTAACTCGTGAACCAACACGTTGAATGATTCTGGAACAGAAGGAGTTGGAAGATTCTCGCCTTTTACAATCGCTTCGTATGTTTTCGCACGTCCAACAACATCGTCCGATTTTACTGTTAAGATCTCCTGCAGGATATTGGCGGCACCAAACGCTTCAAGTGCCCACACCTCCATCTCTCCAAATCGCTGACCACCGAACTGTGCTTTACCGCCCAAAGGTTGTTGTGTTATTAACGAGTATGGACCAATTGAACGAGCGTGCATTTTATCATCAACCATGTGCCCCAGCTTCAGCATATAAATAATACCTACAGTAGTTGGTTGATCAAAACGCTCACCTGTTAAGCCATTGTGGAGATAAGTTCTTCCAGAAGCAGGCACACCTGCTTTTGCAACCCACTCTTCTACCTCTTCGTGTGTCGCTCCATCGAAAATAGGAGTAGCGAATTTCACTCCAAGCTCTTTTGCAGCCCAACCAAGTACAGTTTCATAAATCTGTCCAAGGTTCATACGGGAAGGCACCCCTAATGGGTTAAGAACAATGTCAACGGGAGTACCGTCTTCAAGGAACGGCATATCCTCATCACGAACAATTCTGGCAACGATACCTTTATTTCCGTGACGGCCCGCCATTTTATCCCCTACACGTAGCTTACGTTTCTTAGCGATGTATACTTTGGCCATCTGAACAATTCCAGATGGAAGCTCATCACCTACACTGATAGCGAATTTCTCACGTTTATAAGCACCAAGCTCTTCGTTCAACTTGATGTTGTAATTGTGAAGTAATTGCTTAATTAGCTCATTCTTATCGTCGTCGGTAGTCCATTTAGTAGGGTTGATATTTGCATATTCCAGCTCAACCAACATTTTTTGCGTGAACTTAGCCCCTTTTGGTATAAGAAGTTCTTTGTAAACATTATAAACTCCCTGAGAAGTTTTACCATTAACAATTGTGAATAACTTATCGATCAAACTATCTTTAAGTTGCTTCATTGCTCTATCATGACCTGCATCTAATTTATCAAGCTGAGACTTTTCTTCCGCTTTAGATGTCTTTTTAGCACGTGAGAACAGCTTTGTATCAATTACAACACCGCTAATCGAAGGAGGAGTTTTTAATGAAGCATCCTTCACATCCCCTGCTTTGTCACCAAAGATTGCACGTAATAATTTCTCTTCTGGCGAAGGATCAGACTCTCCTTTAGGAGTGATCTTACCAATAAGAATATCACCTTCCTTAACTTCAGCACCAACACGAATGATACCGTTCTCATCAAGGTCCTTGGTTGCTTCTTCTGATACGTTAGGAATATCTGGAGTTAATTCCTCTTCTCCTCGTTTAGTATCACGAACTTCTAATTCAAATTCCTCAATATGAAGAGACGTAAAGATATCCTGAGATACCACACGTTCTGAAATTACGATCGCATCCTCAAAGTTAAAACCTTGCCAAGGCATGAATGCAACTTTCAGGTTACGACCTAAAGCAAGCTCTCCATCCTGAGTTGCGTATCCTTCACAAAGAACCTGGCCTTTAGCTACCCTTTGGCCTTTCTTAACAATCGGCTTCAGGTTGATACAAGTACTTTGGTTAGTTTTCTTAAATTTAGTTAAACGATATGTCCTCGATTCACCCTCAAAAGATACTAAACGATCATCGTCATTTCTATCGTATTTGATACGGATTTCGTTAGCGTCCACATATTCCACAACTCCATCCCCCTCAGCATTAATAAGCGTACGTGAGTCACGCGCTACGCGGCCTTCCAGACCAGTACCTACTACAGGCGCTTCTGGACGTAACAAAGGAACAGCTTGACGTTGCATGTTCGAACCCATCAATGCACGGTTTGCGTCATCATGTTCCAGGAATGGAATTAATGAAGCAGCAATAGATGTGATTTGATTAGGAGCCACGTCCATTAAATCAAGCCTTTCCGGCTCAATAACAGGGAAGTCACCTTCAAAACGTGCTTTTACACGCGGGGAGTCGAAATTGCCTTTCTCGTCATACTGAGCGTTCGCCTGAGCTATCGTCTTTCCGTCTTCGTCTTCAGCAGACAAGTAGATAACAGGCTCTTCAACTACAACCCTACCATTTTCTACTTTTCTATATGGAGTTTCGATAAAACCAAGATTATTGATTTTAGCGTGAACACACAGGGAAGAAATCAAACCGATGTTTGGCCCCTCGGGTGTCTCAATGGTACACAAACGACCATAGTGAGTATAGTGAACGTCACGAACTTCGAAACCTGCACGCTCACGGGAAAGACCACCAGGACCCAACGCAGATAAACGACGCTTGTGCGTAATCTCCGCAAGAGGATTTGTCTGGTCCATGAACTGAGACAACTGATTGGTTCCAAAGAACGAGTTGATCACAGATGAAAGTGTACGTGCATTAATTAAGTCAGTAGGAGTGAATACTTCGTTGTCACGAATATTCATACGTTCGCGAATGGTACGAGCCATACGGGCTAAACCAACGCCAAATTGAGCATATAATTGCTCCCCTACCGTACGAACACGACGGTTAGATAAGTGGTCAATATCATCCACTTCAGCCTTAGAATTGATCAATTTGATAAGATACTTAACGATAGCGATGATATCAGCTTTCGTTAAAACTTTAGTCTCATCAGGTGTATCTAATTTAAGCTTACGGTTGATACGGTAACGACCAACATCTCCTAAGTCATATCTTTTATCCGAAAAGAATAAACGTTCAATGATACCACGAGCAGTTTCCTCATCTGGTGGTTCTGCATTCCGCAATTGGCGATAGATATGCTCTACCGCTTCCTTCTCAGAGTTCGAGGTATCCTTTTGTAAAGTATTATATATAATTGAATAATCTGCTGCGCTAACACCATCATCTTTCGAAAGGATTACGGTCTTAACACCAGCATCAATGATCATATCAATGTGGTCATCTTCTAAAATAGTTTCCCTTTCAAGGATTATCTCATTACGGTCGATAGAAACCACTTCACCGGTATCCTCATCCACAAAATCTTCTACCCACTTTTTAAGAACCCTTGCAGCCAGCTTACGACCAACGAATTTCTTCAGGCCAGACTTGCTAACTTTTACTTCATCTGCCAGCTCGAATAATTCCAGAATGTCTTTATCCGAATCATAACCGATGGCACGTAAGAGAGTAGTTACAGGGAATTTCTTCTTACGATCGATATATGCATACATCACGTTATTAACGTCTGTAGCAAACTCAATCCATGAACCCTTAAAAGGTATTACACGGGCTGAGTATAATTTTGTTCCGTTAGTGTGACGGCTTTGACCGAAAAACACACCCGGTGATCTATGCAATTGTGAAACAATCACACGCTCAGCTCCATTGATTACAAACGTTCCCTTAGGAGTCATATATGGGATCGTTCCCAAATACACATCCTGAACAATTGTTTCAAAATCTTCGTGCTCTTCGTCATTACAAGATAAACGTAATTTAGCTTTTAATGGAACACTGTACGTTAACCCGCGCTCAATACATTCCTGAATGTCGTAACGAGGAGGATCTATAAAGTAATCAAGAAACTCCAGTACGAAGATGTTTCTTGAATCAGAGATAGGGAAATTTTCAGCAAACACTTTAAACAACCCTTCCTGATGACGGTCGTCTGAAGTTGTTTCCAGCTGGAAAAATTCTCTGAAAGATTGCAGTTGCACATCCAGAAAATCGGGATAATCTATCACGTGTTTGCTGGTTGCAAAATTTACTCTTTCGCTTTGATTTCTGTTTGCCAATGGATTAAGATTTTAGTTTATAATAAACTGCGACTTATTTGGACTTTTGTACCAATTTCTGCAAGTCAGACAAAAATGGGTATGATAGAAATGGCAATAGACCCCGGTGAAAACCGGAGTCTAGTCCATTAATTTATTGAGTTCGATTATTATTTAATCTCAACTACAGCTCCTGCTTCTTCTAATTGTTTTTTCAAAGCTTCAGCTTCGTCTTTAGCAACACCAGTTTTCAATTCTTTAGGTGCACCGTCAACTAGATCTTTAGCTTCTTTAAGACCAAGGCCTGTAAGATCTTTAACTAGTTTAACTACAGCTAATTTCTGACCACCAGCTTCTTTCAAGATAACGTCGAACGCAGTCTTTTCTTCTGCAGCTGCAGGTGCATCACCAGCAGGAGCAGCAGCAACAGCAACAGCTGCAGCAGCAGGCTCAATGCCATACTCGTCTTTAAGGATCTGAGCTAACTCGTTAACTTCTTTAACTGTTAAGTTTACTAATTGTTCAGCAAACGCTTTTAAATCTGCCATTTTATTTAAATTTTAAAATTCAATACTTTGTTTAAATTGACGTCCTTACAGGTGTCCGTCTTAACCTCTTTCTTGTAATGTTTTTACTAATCCTGCAATTGTAGTTCCGCCTGATTGAAGAGCAGAAAGTACGTTTTTCGCAGGTGATTGTAACAATCCAATGATATCTCCAACAAGCTCTTCCTTAGATTTAAGGCTCGCAAGTGCATCTAATTGTTTGTCTCCAACAAACACAGCCGTATCAATGTAAGCACCCTTCAAAACCGGTTTGTCACCAGTTTTTCTAAGTTCTTTTATCAATTTAGCAGGAGCATTTGCTACTGTAGAAAACAATATTGTTGATGAACCCTTCAATGCTTCTGAAAGCTCAGGAGCTTCAACTCCAGCAGCTTCCATAGCCTTACGAATAAGAGAGTTCTTAGCAACCTGGATTGAAATTCCGTTGTCAAAAAATTTACGACGGATAGCGTTAATTTTCGCTACAGTAAGGTCTGCAGTATCAGTAATATAGAAATTACCGTACTCTTTGATCTGCTCAGAAAGAGCCTGAACAATTTCGTGTTTTTCTTCTCTGTTCATGCTTAGATCCCCGCTACTGATTTAGTTTCAATTTCAATTCCAGGAGACATAGTAGAAGAGATATGGATACTCTTAAAATACGTTCCCTTTGCTGCAGATGGTTTTAATTTTGATAATGTTTGAAGAACTTCAAGTGCATTCTCATAAATTTTATCTGCATCGAAAGATACTTTACCGATTGAAGTATGGATGATACCAGTTTTGTCAACTTTGAAGTCGATCTTACCACCTTTAACATCAGTAACTGCTTTGCCAACCTCAGTTGTTACAGTTCCTGACTTAGGGTTAGGCATTAAGTTACGAGGACCTAAAATACGTCCCAAACGACCAACTTTAGCCATAACACTAGGCATAGTGATAATGATATCAACATCTGTCCATCCACCCTCTATTTTAGCAATATACTCATCTAGTCCAACGAAATCTGCTCCGGCAGCTTTAGCTTCTTCTTCCTTATCCGGAGTTACCAAAGCCAAAACACGAACAGTTTTCCCTGTACCATGAGGTAGTGAAGCGATACCACGTACCATTTGATTTGCCTTACGTGGATCAACGCCCAAACGAACGTCGATATCTACAGAAGCATCAAACTTGGTAGTAGTGATTTCTTTAACTAATGCAGATGCATCTTGTAAAGAATAAACTTTACCAGCCTCAATTTTGGATAGTGCCTGTTTTTGATTTTTTGTTAATCTAGCCACTTCTTAACTGAATTTGTGTTAATTAATTGTTCCAAGGAGCAGTACCAGAAACGGTAATCCCCATGCTGCGTGCTGTACCGGCAACCATTTTCATAGCTGACTCTACAGTAAATGCATTTAAATCAACCATTTTGTCTTTAGCAATGGTTTCAACTTGTTCCCAAGAAACCTGAGCCACCTTTTTACGGTTTGGCTCCGCTGATCCACTCTTTAATCCTGTAATTTCCAGTAACTGGATTGCAACAGGAGGAGTTTTAATGATAAATTCAAATGACTTGTCTACATACACAGTGATTACAACAGGTAATACTTTACCTGGCTTATCTTGGGTACGTGCGTTGAATTGCTTGCAAAATTCCATGATATTCACACCCTTAGCACCCAATGCAGGTCCTACCGGAGGAGATGGATTAGCAGCGCCGCCCTTGATTTGTAATTTTACTAACGCACCGACTTCTTTTGCCATTTTATTAATTTAATTAGTACTTAATGTTAGTAGTGGAAGCATGTAACATTTAAGATCTTTATAATGAGATATGAGATCGCAAAATTAAGATCTGAGGCTCGATACCTTACCTCAATCTTGTTATGTAAAATCCCAGATCTGACTTATTCTTTTTCTACTTGCATGTAGTTTAATTCGAGAGGGGTACGACGACCGAAAATCTTAACCATAACTTTCAGTTTTTTCTTCTCTTCATTCACCTCTTCGATAACACCACTGAATCCGTTGAATGGACCATCCATTACTTTAACGTTTTCGCCAACGTAATATGGAACATTCATCGTTTCTCCCTGAGAGGACATTTCGTCTACTTTTCCAAGGATCCGGTTAATTTCTGCCTGACGCATAGGTACAGCATTACCTCCTTTATCTCCAAGGAACCCGATAACACTGTTGACATTTTTGATGATATGTTCAAGCTCACCATCTAAAGCTGCTTCTATCAACACGTAACCTGGATAATAATTGCGCTCTTTTGCAATCTTTTTCCCCTCACGCATTTGATAATATTTTTCCATAGGTATAAGAACCTGTGGAACTAAATGAGAAATACCAAGGCGATTAACCTCGGCTTCTATATACTGTTTTACTTTTTTCTCTTTGCCGCTAACAGCCCGTACTACGTACCACTTCAGTTGATCACTCATTGATTCTCTAAATTATGCAACTGATTGATAGAACAACTTCAAGCTACCTCCAGACATTTGATCCATTGCTAGAACAACAAGAGCAATTATCAGGGAAGCAACAAGTACGATGACAGCAGAACTTTGAAGTTCAGACCAAGTAGGCCATGAAACTTTCGTTGTCATCTCGTCGTATGATTCTTTTAAAAATTGAATTACGTTAGCCATTTTAAAGCTTTTGCACGGGAACAAGGATTCGAACCCTGATCAAAGGTTTTGGAGACCTCTATTCTACCGTTGAACTATTCCCGTGGATGAATAAGTCCGTCACAAGAACGGACTTATTATATTATTAGTGTATCTTATTTCAAGATTTCAGTTACCTGACCAGCACCTACTGTTCTACCACCCTCACGGATAGCGAAACGTAGACCTTTTTCCATTGCGATAGCGTTGATCAACTTTACAGTGATTGTAACGTTATCACCAGGCATAACCATTTCTACACCTTCTGCTAGTGAAATCTCACCAGTTACGTCTGTAGTACGGAAATAGAACTGTGGACGGTATTTGTTGAAGAATGGAGTGTGACGACCACCTTCTGCTTTTGACAATACGTAAACCTCAGCTTTGAAATCTGTGTGAGGAGTTACTGAAGCTGGTTTACAGATAACCATACCACGACGGATATCAGTTTTCTCAATACCACGTAACAATAAACCTACGTTGTCACCTGCTTCACCTCTGTCAAGGATCTTACGGAACATCTCAACACCAGTTACAGTTGATTTCAAGTTCTCAGCACCCATACCAAGAATTTCAACAGGATCACCTGAGTTGATTACACCACGCTCGATACGGCCAGTTGCAACTGTACCACGACCAGTGATTGAGAATACGTCTTCAACTGGCATCAAGAATGGAAGATCAGTCAAACGTGGAGGAATTGGAATGTAGTTATCTACAGCATCCATAAGCTCCATGATCTTACCTACCCAAGTAGCATCACCGTTCAATCCACCTAATGCAGAACCTTTGATTACAGGGATATCATCACCAGGGAAATCGTAGAACGATAACAATTCGCGAACTTCCATTTCAACAAGCTCTAACAATTCAGGATCGTCAACCATATCTACTTTGTTCATGAAAACAACTAGAGCTGGTACACCTACCTGACGAGCTAAAAGAATGTGCTCACGAGTTTGTGGCATCGGACCATCAGTAGAAGCAACTACAAGGATTGCACCGTCCATCTGAGCAGCACCAGTAACCATGTTCTTCACATAGTCAGCGTGACCTGGACAGTCCACGTGTGCATAGTGACGGTTAGCTGTAGAATACTCAACGTGAGCAGTATTGATTGTAATACCTCTTTCTTTTTCTTCAGGAGCAGAGTCGATTGAATCAAATGAACGAGCTTCTGACAAACCAGCGTCAGCCAATACTTTAGTGATAGCTGCAGTCAAAGTAGTTTTACCGTGGTCAACGTGACCGATAGTACCGATATTTAAGTGCGGTTTACTGCGGTCAAATTTTTCTTTTGCCATGTTTTTATACTAATTAGTAGGTTAATTTTACTTTCTAAATAAAACGAATAATTTTTCGCTGAGCCAAAGATGGGACTTGAACCCACGACCTCTTCCTTACCAAGGAAGTGCTCTACCGCTGAGCTACTTCGGCCTTATACTAAATAGTTAACTACTAAGAAATACATCTTAGTAGTTAACTTTTATTAGCTCATGAGCGGAAGACGAGGTTCGAACTCGCGACCTATAGCTTGGAAGGCTATCGCTCTACCAACTGAGCTACTTCCGCATGAACTGGTGAACCTAAATTCACCATTGTGGGGAGAGAAGGATTCGAACCTTCGTAGCCGAAGCAGCGGATTTACAGTCCGCCCCATTTGACCGCTCTGGTATCTCCCCAGGCTTTCTTTTTCGGTCTGCGAAGGTACAACTTAAATTGATTAACGCAAACTAAAAATTAAAATTTTTGAGCCTCCTATCGGAATCGAACCAATGACCTACTGATTACAAGTCAGTTGCTCTACCAGCTGAGCTAAGGAGGCTTTTAATTTTATTATATCCTTTTAAAGAACGTCCCTTTAAGCGTTTTTCTCTTATTGAGAACCTCTCCGAAAGGGAATGCAAATCTACGCAAATATTATATCCATCAAAATTTTTTTTAAAAAAAATCCGGCAGTAGAAAACAGCCGGACATATATTGAACAACATACTACTAAGCCCACGCTTGGACGGAGTTCATCTCCGCTTTGTAATTAGTTAGCCTTAAACGGTTCTTAGTTTTATGTTTTGTTACCTGTCTTCTTAATGACTCTATTGCCAGATCTATAGCCTCTTCAAACGACTTACATTGCTCTTTAACAAAAAGTTGACTACCCGGGAGGTTCAGTTTAATTTCGGTTATTTTATTCGCGTCATCCTCGGTGTTTTCTAATCGCAGATACACCTCTGCATTTAGGATATTATCAGAAAACTGATACAGCTTTTCAGCTTTTTTTTGAATAAAAGCCAACAATTTTTTGTCTGCATTGAAGTGGATAGATTGAACAGAAATTCTCATTTTTCCTCCTTTTTTTACGCCCTTGGATGGGCCTGTTTATAAATTGATTTTAACTTTTCAACAGAATTATGAGTATAAACCTGCGTAGCAGCTAAACTTGCATGGCCCAGTAACTCTTTTATTGCGTTTAAATCTGCACCATTATCTAACAAAGTGGTAGCAAAGGAATGCCTCAAAACGTGCGGACTCTTCTTCTGATTCGTAGTAATATGATCAAGATACCGCTTTACTATCCTGTAAATTAAACTAGGATATGCCCTCTTTCCATCTTTTGTTACGAATAATTCAATTGGAAGGTTCTCGAAATTTTGCAGTTGTCTTGCAGACAAATACTCTTTAATCTCATTAATAATTTGTGATGTTAAAGGAACGATCCTCTCTTTACTCCTTTTACCAAAAATTTTAATACTTTGATCAAAAAGATTAATGTCCGCCTCCTTTATATTTAAGAGTTCAGCAAGGCGAATTCCCGTACCAAATAATAACTCTATAATTAACTTATCCCGCCGGCCTTCGAAATCTTCAGCAAAAGCACCTTCACTATCCAGCAAATCATCCATTTTCGACTCATGCACTACTACTGGCAGTCGCTTTGGTGCCTTCAATGCTTTTATCAAAAGTGTTGGATTCAACTCAATCAGCTTTTCCCGCTGAAGGAAGGTATAGAAAGTACGTAAAGTTGAAAGTTTTCGATTAATAGTATTAGGAGCAATACTACTATTTATTAAGTCAACCATCCAGGAACGTACATCCTGATGACCAACAGATAAAATATCGGGATTTTGTGATTCAATGAAACTCCTGAATTGATCCAGGTCATTCATGTAGGCGGTCACTGTATGCTCAGAGAATCGTTTTTCATACTGAAGATAACTCTTAAAACGCTCTAGAAACATAAAAACCTATTTGAATAATGCAAAAGCAATATACAAATAGGTTAATATTATTTAAAGAAATTTTAAAAAAATCTTAAGCAGTTTCCTGAGTAAGAGTTTGTTTGTAAACAGCTTTCTTAACCACGTTACGACGTGCAACTGATTTCTTCTCGAATGCCTGACGACTACGTAATTCTCTTAATACTCCGGTTTTCTCAAATTTCTTCTTGAAGCGCTTTAAAGCTTTGTCTAAAGATTCTCCGTCTTTTACGTTGATAATAATCATGTTCTTATACCTCCTCTCATTTTTTTTCGGGATTGCAAATTTAAGTAAATTATTCACAGTCAAAATATTAATTTAAAAATAATCATCTACTCCCCCTTAATTCCATAAACTACTTTAAAAGGTGATGTAAGGCGCTATTTTCCCTATTACCTCATCATCCAGGAGAAGCACCTTTTTCAAGTCATTAGCAGATATATAGTTTCCGTGCTGCTTTCGATACTGAACAATAGCGTTAATTTGTTTATAACTTAAATAAGGGAATCTCTTGAGTTCATTAAAGGTGGCAGAGTTTACATTAATTTTCAATATCGTTTCCGGTTCTACCAGAATCTTACTCTCTAAGCCTTTATATCTTAAAGAGTCTAGGCCGTACACTTCTAGCAGCTGTTCCTTTTTCCAAAAGCCCCCTAATCGATTCCGATATTTGATAATGCGACTTGCGAAAGCCGGTCCTATCCCTCGTAGTGTTTCTAACTGTGCCGAGTCAGCCGTATTTATATTTATAATAGCATCTTCCTTCTTGAGATATACCCTCTCGAATTTTTTGTAATGAGGTTTGCTGTTTTTGGACTCGGGAATCAAAATGTAGGGCTCCAATCGGGCGTAATCTTCAGCCGCTAAAGAGTAGATTTTCTTTAAATCTTCCTTCCTATAGAAACGGCCACCTTTCGCCTCAAAATTTTTTATGACTTTAACTTGCCGGGCAGACAACCCCAGATCTAGCCACTTTAATTCTGGAAGATTATTGGGATTAAATAAAAAGTACTTAACATTTTTCTTCCTCCTCTCCAACGTCCATTTGTTATGACTGAAGATCTTAGTACCATACTCTTTATCATCGACAGCAGAAGCCAGAAATTCTGCAACTTCCGCATCGAAAGCTGTGTCCTGGACTTCCTGATCTACCGACCTAAGTTGCAAGTAAACATCCGGAGCCAGAAAAATAAGCACTAGTAGAACACATAATATAATTAACCCATTCAGTTCTTTCTTAGAAAACTCAAAATACTCTTTTAGATTCATCTTGATAAGGTTGATAGAAATTAGGCGTGAAATTATTCTTCTTTGCGCTTCAGGTACGGATTTTCAAATTCCGAATTAAACCAGGCCATAGGAATATCCGACTCAAACCGGCCGTTTCTCGAATCTATCCGCCTCTCAAATCGACCTTCTATCCTAAAGTCTATACTCCTGTAAAAAGAAATGGCCCGGAAATTAGTCTCTCTAACAATTAACTCCACCCTTAAAATATCTTTTCGTTTAGTTCTTATCTCGTGTTGCAAGCTTCTGAATAGAAGTTTACCTAAGCCCTTCCCTTGTACTTCAGGGGCAACAACGATAGTCAAATCAGTAAGTACATGAGCAAATACACTTTGAACTGGCTTATAACAGTGGATTTCGGCAAGAATCTGATTTAGATCTTCTTTGAGACAGACCACTAGTTGAATCCCATTTGTCTGAGCTTGGGACATAAATTCCCTAATATAAGTCTCAGATATCTCTTCTTCCAGCCGGGATATTCCTCCCACTGTGCAAGCTACTATTTTGTATAAGTTGAAGATTCCATCAAAATCTTCACTAACTGCGGGACGAACTTTAAACATTTCAGATATGAAATTATAAATTAAATTGGCCGTTTCTCTTCACTAGCAAAACATCATCTTGGTTTAGCTTCAGGTAACCGTATTCATAACAGAAAAAATATACAGACCCTTTATAGGTCTCGTAGGTGTGGGTAAAATAATTGAAATTAAAACCGAGTCTTAAGATCTTCTGAGCGCTAACTTTCAGTTTTCCCTCAGGATTTAATTTCTGTAAAATACTCCTGTTCTTTCTAAGAATCGCATTTATCTGCTTCACAGTAGAACTATCTTCGATCTTAAGTCGATTATTATAATTATTGCGACAGTGATCATCACAAAATTTCTTATCCGACCTTCCTTTTATCGAATTTCCGCAATCAAGGCAATAGCGCTCTATCATACTTAACGGCCTATATTATCCATGTACAAACGCTTATAAACGTATAAAAGCATTTAATATCCGACTACCTTCACCCTTCTTACCCAACTTTGTATCGTTGAAAGTAAACAAAAACTAAAACTAAAAAAATAACATACGTCATGAGTAATTTAAGAAATAGCGTAAGACTAATAGGTCACCTTGGAAACGATCCCGAAATCAGAATAGTTGGAAACAAAAAAGTTGCAAAAATTTCAATTGCAACAAATACTAATTATCGAAATGAGAACGGGGAAAAGATAGAAGAAACACAATGGCATAATCTTATACTGTGGCATAAGAATGCTTCAATTGCAGAAAAGTATCTTTCTAAAGGATCAAAGATAAGCATTGAAGGGAAGCTCAGCTCGAGAAGTTACACTGATAAGAGCGGAGTCAAGAGGCATGTAACTGAAATAGTAGTAAATGATGTGTTGCTCTTAGGCAAAAAATAGGAAGCATTAAAAAAAGAAAGAAGAGGGCTGACTCACGCCAGACCCTCCTCACAACACTAAACCAAAATTAGTTTCGTTCAATGTCAATCTATCGTTTTTTGTTATTAGAACGCGTAAACTACCGCTAGAGAAAACTGAGAAGCAGATTTCGTATCGGCAGTTCCAAGGGTAAGGCTCTCTGGTTTTTTATAGAAAGAATTAACTGAAGCATTGTCAAATCTTATTTCAGGAATAAAAGTTAGACCACCTGCTTTTAAGTTACCAGAAACAGTAAGAGCTGTAACAGATTCATCTGCTGCCGGACCGAAACCAACACCTCCATTTTTCTTTGTTTTGAAATATTCACCTCGCAAACCAAGACCAATAGAAGAAGTCAGAGCAACTGAAGGATAAAGCGCCACACCAGTATAACCAGTATCATCAGCGCCTTCGCCAGCGGACCAATCAGCAACATTTAGACCTAATTTAAATTTATCAGTAATTTGATAAGCCGTAGTCAAATCCAGGATTGTTCCAGAAGAATATCCCGTTAATAAATTAAAATATGCAGTCCAGCCCTCTATTGGAGTAACTGACAACTGAGCACCAAAGGTATTAACACCTTGGTTGGCATCAGCCTGATAAACATTCCACTTATTATTAAACAACCCGGCCATTAAACCAACTTTACTTGAAATAGCGTAGTTAGCCTTTATCCCAGCATTTTGAAATGGTCCGTTAGTAAACAGGTAAGAAGTTGAATAATTGACATTACCTACCGGTGAAATAACTTCATATCCCACAAATGTGCCCATATATCCTGCAGTCATAGAAAATTTGTCTGTGAACGCATATGTGGCGTATAGATTTTGAATATGAAATGAATTGTCATCTACATTATCGCCGTTTGGAATAGATTGATATTGTCCTCTTGGCCCGAAAGAAACCTCTCCTACAAAAGATGCTTTGCCTGTTGATTTCTTTAACGCTATATCAATCATTCCGAGAGAAACTGAATTTTGATCAGTTGCAAAGCTTGTAGGGATATTTGGAACCTTAGAGAAGTCATATTTGTAATAGGCATCAACTGATCCGGAAATACTCAAAGGTGTTGAAGTTGAATCTTGAGCATTTGCATAGCTGGTCCCCGCCAGCGCGATAAGAGCTAGTACTTTTTTAAACATAATAGAAAAGATTGATTGTTAAATAGTGTTTATCGAATGTTGAATAATGATTAATGTGCGAGATTAGAAGATTCTAGAAGTCCTTCACTTCTTTCTCAACAACTACTCCGTTCTCTGAAACAAGTAGTGTACCTTGAACATATTTTTCATTGTGCTGACTTTCATCAAGACCCAATTCTTCTTCCTCTGAGCTCACTCGAATTGGTTGAAACAAGTTGATTAGTTTGAAAATACCGTAAGACACTGTGAAGCTATATCCTACAACAATTAACATTGCCTTAGCTTGTGTAATAAAGAAATCAATATTTCCATAAAACCAGCCATCATTACCGGCAGCGTTAACTGTTTTAGTTGCAAATACACCTGTAAGCAACATACCTACCATACCACCTAATCCATGACAAGGGAACACGTCAAGGGTATCATCGAGTGTTGACTTCTGTTTGTAATAAACAGCAAGATTTGAGATTATAGCCGCAATGAAGCCAATAAAGATACTTTGAGGAATAGCTACAAAACCCGCACCCGGAGTAATTGCAACAAGTCCCACAACGGCCCCGATACAGAAACCTAATACTGAGGGCTTTTTCCCACGGATGACATCGAAAAACATCCAGGATAATCCAGCTGACGCGGCTGCTGTATTGGTAGTAGCGAATGCCGATACAGCCAGGGCATTTGCTCCTAGAGCAGAACCAGCGTTAAATCCGAACCATCCGAACCAAAGCAACCCGGTTCCTATCAATACATAGGGAATATTTGCTGGTGGAACTTCTTCATTCGCCATATGTACCTTACGACGCTTAAGAACTAATGCTCCCGCTAATGCTGCACAACCTGCAGAAATATGAACTACTGTTCCTCCTGCAAAATCTAATGCTCCCATTTTAAACAAGAAGCCTTCGGGATGCCAGCTCCAATGCGCTAAGGGAGCATACACGAATAATCCAAAAAGAACTATAAAACTCACGTAAGATGTAAATCGAATACGCTCAGCCACTGCACCAACAACCAAACCAGGTGTGATGATAGCAAACATCAATTGAAATAATGAGAATAATGTAAAGGGAATGGTCGGAGCAAGACTCCACGGAGCTCCAGAATTAACTCCTTTAAAGAAAAGGAAAGTCGAAGGATTTCCAATAAAGCCGTTGATTGATTCTCCGAAACAAAGGCTAAATCCTACCACTATCCATAGTACCGTCACTACTCCTGCTGCCACAGTGCTTTTAATCATGGTTGAAAGCACGTTTTTACGATGAACCATCCCACCATAGAAGAATGCCAAGGCTGGAGTCATTAAGAATACCAGGGCTGTCGACACAATTACCCACGCGATGTCGGAGCTGTTGTAAACTTTACTTCCGTCAAAGTCAGGAAGAGAAGGAATAAATAGCGCGGCGATTGCTGCAATCGCTAAAACCAGGAATGGTCCGGCTTGTTTTACTACATTTTTACTCATTTTGGTTGTTATTTTGGTGTTGTTAACAATAAACTGTTGTTTCATTTATTATTATAGATGTAAAAGTAACAAGTTTCATTTAAAGTCATAATATTTTTCATGTTTTTTTTACAAAAAGACAAAAATCAAAGACAAATCAGGCTGATTTAATAGACAAACACGAAGAAACACGATTATAAATACCCAAAACTTTAAAAAAAGTCAAAAACAGAAAATTAATAATGGTAAAAATAGGATTATACCAGCAAAACGAACTGTTACTATAGAAAAACAAACCAAAAGCTGAGTTTAAACAATAAGGCCTAAAAAAATAACAAAGAAAAGAGAGTCCTAATAATTCTAAAGGTTTGAACTTAACTAGGAGAAAAGCAGAAAGGCTGAAAGAAATTTTGGGGTTAAGAAAAGACGACCTGGGAAATAGCTCGTGCAGCAATAAGATTTCAGAAAAACAACGAGAGGAGAAATAAATCTATAAAAACTACTTTATTAAAAACAACTTCATAGATAGTATGAAAAGTCCCAGGAGTGCCGGTAATTATCGAATAAATATTAGGAACACAAGAGAGAAAGGTTTGGATTGATAATATAAATTGAACCTATCAAACATGACTCTTATACCAGGGCTTCATAATTAGCTCCTTGTAAAACCCCTCGTCTTTCTAACTCTTTATCTATGTAGGTCTGGATCTCGGCCTTCTTTAATCCCCAGTTAGGTGCAATAAGCAGATCATAATCAGCCAGGCCGAAAAGGCGTTGAAGGACAATATCGGGTCTGAGCAGTGGAATAAATTCAGCAAGAAAATCCGTATATTCTGCTATCGAAAAGACAGGAAAGGGATTCCGCTTATATTGAACTCCCATTATAGATCCTTCAACAATATGCAAATGATGCAATTTTGCAAACTTGATTTGAGGAAAACGGTTTATTTCATCGGCATATTTCAACATCATCTCCCTTGTTTCCCAGGGAAACCCGAAAATAGTGTGCACACACACGTCTAAAGGAGAATCTTGAACCAGATTTAAGGCTGTTTCCAACTCTTCGTGTGTACAACCGCGATTTATTCTTAATAATGTGTCATTATAAACAGATTCCATGCCCATTTCAAGATCTACATCAAGGCCGCGATCTATATAACTTTCCAGCAGAGCAACCTTTTCAGCATCTATACAATCAGGCCTTGTCCCTACAGATAATCCGACCACATTCTCAGGAGCGATACTTAAAGCCTCATCGTACATCATCTTTAAATAATGGGTCGGTGCATAAGTATTAGTATTAGGCTGAAAATAAATGATGAATTTTTCCGCTGCATATCCATTTATTGCTCTCTCCATACCTTTTTCTATCTGCTCCCGGATGGTGGGACCTTTCCGGGATAGCTCAGGAGTAAAAGAATCTACATTACAATACGAACAGCCCCCATACCCCTTGCTTCCGTCGCGATTAGGGCAGGTAAAACCACCGTCTACTATTATCTTAAACACACGCTTCCCTTCGTATTTCTTTTTCAAATACGCTCCATAATAATTGTACGGCTTTACTCCAAAATCTAACGGCGTCCCCATTGCTTATATAAAATAAGGTGCAGATTGAACTACACCAGTAAAATAAACCTCAAAGATAGGAAAACGGATTGCCGCTGAACAATTTAGCTAACAAAAAAAGGCTTTTTTACGATTCTTGGATCCTTTACCAAGGCCTAATTTAATAACGGCCTTTAATTACTTGCAAAAGCCACTAATATTTTCCCTACACGTTAGGAATCAACAGTGAATCTAGTGATCCCATACTTAATAAGGCCGTTGCTTGCTCTTACGGGTTTTACTTTTTACTTTTAAGGCCTATGCTTAGGATTTACTACAAAAAAGATAGAAGATTGGCGAAGGAGACCGATTTGGATTCACTGAGAGAAATCCCTATCGAAAGCTTGATTTGGGTAGATCTACAAAATCCAACAGATAAAGAGAAAGCAACAGTCGAGACCTATTTTGACATAAAATACTCTTCTGAAGAAGAATCGCAGGAAATTGAAAGTTCTTCACGTTTTAATGAAGTGGAAGATGAGCTGATTATAAACTCCAACTTTTTATCTATCAAGGAGAAAGGCTTCGCTTATTGCCCGGTATCTATCATCGTAGAAAAAGGCATACTTTTCACTTACCGCGATGATGATCTTAAAACTTTCGGCGAAGCTGTAAAAAGAATTAAAGCAAGTCCTGCGAGTTACATAAATGGTTACCAGATTTTTCTTACCATCCTAGAAACCTCTATAGATAACGACGCCGACCTGATTGAAAATCTTGCCAGACGAATTGCAGAGCTTAATCAGCAGTTAATCTTAAGAAAAAAGAGATCAGACGAAGAATTTTTGATACAAATCTCTTCATTTCAGAATGAAACCATGTCTTTAAGAGAAAACATCATAGACAAACAACGTCTGGTTTCTGCCTTAATGAAAAGCTCCATCTTCCCTGAAGAGTATATGGGAGTTTTAAGAATAATGATCAAAGATATTAGTTCTCTCGTTGAACACAATAAGTTTGCCTTCGAGCGACTTGAATACTTGCAAGACACCTTTATGGGATTCGTAAATATTGAGCAAAACCATATTATAAAAATATTTACTGTTGCAACCGTTGCCTTTATGCCCCCAACACTCATTGCCAGCATTTACGGAATGAACTTTAAGTTTATGCCCGAGATTGAATGGGATTATGGATACTTGCTAGCTATTTTATTAATGATCCTCTCTTCAGCAGGAACCTTGATTTATTTTAAGAAAAAGAATTGGCTTTGATCTTCCAGCTTAAAATCCAACCGATTTGAGAAAATTTACCTGTTCAACAAAAATGCTTGAACTTATTACCCGTGCAATAACCCACGCCGGGGTTAAATACTTAGCCTGCTTCGGCGTATGAAATTTAAATTACAAGCACTTTCTTTTACATTCAAACAATTCCTAATTACCTTAAACATAGCACGATAACACCTGTTAGCCCTTTTGATAATTAACAAATTATTTACTCTAACAAAATCATCTACTATGTTTTATCATGACAAACGACTGCAGTACCATGTACGTGTCGAAAAACCAAATCCTCAATTTGCAAGACTTCTTCAACAAGCTATCGGAGGAATTGAAGGAGAGATCAGAGTATGTCTTCAGTATCTATTTCAGGCATGGGGAAACCGTGGCCCGGTGAAATACAGGGATATGCTTCTGGAAACTGGAACGGAAGAGATTTCACACATCGAGATGCTATCTACGGCTGTCGCTTTAAACCTTGAAGGGGCATCGGGAAACATTGTTGAAAAAATTGTACAAGAAAACCCGGTTGTAGGTGAAATAATGGGAGGAATGGATCCCCGTCATTATCTTTCTGCAGGATTGGCCGCAATGGCAACTGACGCAAATGGAGTTCCTTTTAATGGTTCGTGGATTGTTGCCAGCGGTAACACAGTTGCTGATATGTACTCCAACGTTGCTGCAGAATCAACAGGAAGGGCCTTGGCAACTCGTTTATGGAAATCCACCGACGATCCGGGGATGAAAGACATGCTTTCCTTCCTGATCGCCAGAGATACGATGCACCAGAACCAGTGGCTAGCAGTAATTGAAGAACTTGGAGGAATCAACGCTCACCCTGTTCCAAACAGTTTCCCTCAAGCTGAAGAAAATCAACAGTTCAATTACTCTTTCGTATCTACCAACATTGAAAATGAAGCGCTCACTTACGAGGGTTCACGCTTTACTCACGGCACGTCGATAGATGGCAAAGGAGAGTTCAAAGTTGTAAAAGCGCAACCTCTGGGAGACGAACCTAAATTGGGTGCCCCTGCTCCCGAAGGCTTTGCTCAAACAGAACAAATGGCAAACAACGACGGTATCCTGGGAACCCTCAGTGATATGGTTAGCAAATAATAGCTATTAATGAAAAAGAGATGCTTTCCGCATCTCTTTTTCTATTTATTTTTTCCAATACTCAAACAAAGGACCCTCTTCACCGAAAATCGGATCGGTTGAAGGGATGGGCACCTGAGATATATTAGCTAATGCTCTCTCGTGTTCAGCAGGCTCCCCCTTTAAAAGATCATAAGAACTACCATCAGGATAGGCGCCAATACACAAAAAGTCATCGCTTGACTTCAAGCATTTGTGAGCTACTCCAGCAGGTATTATCACAACATCACCACGAACGATCTCCACACATACACCTTCCTTACCCCCTAATTCAATATCCGCCATACCACAAAATACACCTAAAACTTCATGTGTATTGCTATGATAGTGATGATAATCGAAAATTCCATCTTTCCAGCTATTGGTCCAGTTATTCAATTTAAACCGCTCTACAATAGCTTGCGATTCATCGCCAGGATGAAGATGTAAAGCACCTTTATAGACTAGTGCTGGCAAATTAGGATTGTTAGGAAATTGCCCGTCGTCTTCAAAAATATGAGAAGCGACATGCCCGTGTATAACTTCAGAAACGTGGCTCATAGAAATTGTCTTTTCTTGGATAACAAAAGAATGAGCATTAAGATTTAAGGAAGAACGATTAAAACATCTTACCTCTCTTTAATAAATAGCTGTGTAAGATGTTGTAAAAGCCTTTATTAATGTCTGCATCTATAAGATCTATTCCATATTGGGCACACTTCAACGTCAACTCTTTCCTGAAACTCACAATACTCTCTTGATACTTTTCTTTCACCCGATGTGGATGCACCTTCATGTCCTCTCCCGTTTCAATATCAACGAAATGATAAGGTATATTTCCAAAGTCAAAATTAACCTCATGCTTAAAATCCAGAACATTGAATACAACAACTTCGTGCTTATTATATTTAAGGTGTTGCAATGCCGAAAAAATATCGGAAAGGCCCTTTTCATCAGTGCCAGTTTCAAACATATCACTGAAGATCATAACTAAAGATCTTCTATGAATAAGCTCCGCAATCTCATTCAAAGCTAATGAGACAGATGTTCTTACATCTTTACCCACATTTTTAATCAGCTTCTCCATTTCCGTGAATAGAAACTTCTGATGAGCGGTAGTTGACTTAGCCGGGGAAGAAAACTCTACTTTATCAGAAAAAAAACTCAAACCGAAAGCGTCCCGCTGTCTTTTAAATAAATACATCAAAGAGGCTGCTGAGTAAACTGAGAACAGCAATTTATTAAAGTCCGTTTTGGGGTAGTACATGGAAGAAGATATATCGATTATCAATTGGCAACGAAGGTTTGTTTCCTCTTCAAATCGTTTTACAAACATACGATCGGTACGGCCATACAGCTTCCAGTCAATATTCTTTATCGGATCTCCGGTATTATACAAGCGGTGCTCCGCAAACTCTACAGAAAATCCATGAAAGGGACTCTTGTGCAAGCCGGTAATAAAGCCTTCAACCACTTGTTTGGCTATCAGCTCCAGGCCTCCAAAATCCTGCAAGTCTTTATAAGTATTTAAATCTGGCTGCATTCAAGAAGTACAAATTAACATTATTAAAGTTAGCGGTTTAAAGTATTGCTCTAAAACAAAAAACTCCGACCATTAACTGGACGGAGTTCAATCATTCTATTAAAATATTATTTGTTATGCTATTTGCTTGCTCAATTTATCGGCAAGGACTGATTTCGGCACCGCACCGATTTGTTTGTCAACGATTTCGCCGTTTTTGAAGAACAACAAAGCAGGGATATTACGGATACCAAATTTCATTGATACACCAGGATTGTGGTCAACATTTACTTTACCTACAATCGCTTTACCTTCATATTCCTTAGATAGCTCTTCAACTACAGGACCCACCATACGGCACGGACCACACCATTCAGCCCAAAAGTCAATAAGAACCGGTTTATCTGATTTCAGCACTACTTCTTCGAAGTTTGCATCTGTAATTTCTAAAGCCATAATTATAAATATTAACAGTTATTGAATTCAAATTTACATCATCAATAACCTTACCACAAATGGAGCAAGACAATCTGACAGGGAAATGATTAAAAGAGGAAGTAGATATTGAAACCAAGATTTGTTATAGAGCCAGAAGTGGAAAGATTAAAGGAGGATCCTTTAAAATCGCGGTTTGGACTCTCGTCCCGACTATTTTTACTATACGTAGCACTTGCGTTAAGTAAATTAGCTTCAAGAGCAAGATGCTTGAAGGGAAAAAAGGCTACTCCGCCCCCTGCATTTAAACTATACAAATTGATCTTTGACTCTTGTTGATCACTAAAATTTACAAATTTGGTCCTATTTTGTGAATATCCTAATCCACCTTCTGTATAGGCATAGAATTTTTTATATAGAGGATAGTACTTTTGCAAAGCTAGGGCGCCTCCAAAACTGCTGTTACTATTTTCATAGTTTGAATTTTCCTGATCAAACTTCTGCTTGCCATAAAATCCGCTTAATTTAATTCTTGCATTATCGGTAAAAAAGTAGCCATAAGTTAGGGAATACCGGTTCTGCTTTTGGTTAGTAGTTGTGCTAGACGAGTTCCCCTTGTAGGTGTCCTTGTATTCTTCAGTACTAACTCCCAACCCAATAGCATTCGTTCCTTTTGTTTGTGACTTGGCAGTAAATGTGCAGGCAAGCGCAAGTAGCGCAGCGAATAAGGTTTTTTTCATAATTGTCTAAGTGTGTGTGTGTTTATTTAATGCAATATAGTTATTGCATGTTAAATAAAAATTAATTTAGTTAGAAAAATAGTTAAAAGATGTTAAACAATAGTAAAACAAACTCCTAGTTTAATTTATACGTGATGTTATGTTCCTGTAACTTATCTAAAAACTCATTCCCAGGAAATATTTTGAAAGTTTTCGAGGGCATATCAATCACAACAGTCTCCTCCTTAATCCTATCGTAAACAGTGAATTTCAATGCACAGTTACGGTTAGGATACTGCTCGGCATTCACTCTGAACATCTCGTCTAAATCGTCGATCAGCTTACTTGAAAGCTCCTGAAGTGGAAGCTGAATAGTAAGACTTTTAGACATTTTATCTCTAAGATCAGATAAAAGTGTAATAGAAGTAACCTTAAACTCCCAGTTGTCTTTCTGCCTGAACCTCTCAGAGGCAGTTCCTCTGATCTGCAAGAAATAACCTTCAGTGAAAAACTGCTTCCACTTCACGTAATCCTCTCCAAACAAAGCAATTTCAAAAGATTCGTGATAGTCTTCAAACATCATAGCACCAAAAGGCTTACCCATTTTGGTAGTCCTGTGCGAAGCGCTTGATACCAGTCCCCCGATTACAAGTTCTCTGTTTTTAATCTTAGCAAACTCTTCTGTATCAACCTCTGACAACTCACCACTCTTAGCTTTGTTAATTAAAGACAGATGAGCTACACGATGTTGACAGAAGTGCTCCATCTCAAATTTATAATTATCCAACGGATGCCCCGTTAAATAGATACCGATCATGTCGCGTTCGTATTTCAGCTTATCAATCAGTCCCCATTCCGGACAGTCCATTAATTGCGGCTCCGCAATCTGAGCATCAGAAGTCCCACCAAAAAGCGAGGCTTGTGAAGTACTCAAACTATTCTGATAGTCACTATTATATTTAATGAGTCTCTCAATGCCATTTAACATGGCGCCTTCTGGTTTGAAGAAAAACTGTGCCCGGTGAAAACCAAAGCAGTCAAACGCACCGCTATAAACCAGGTTCTCGTAAACTCTTTTATTAACCGTGCGTGAGTTTGTCCTTTTGGCGAAATCACAAATATCCGCATATGGGCCATTGATCCTTCTTTCCTCAATAATACTCTCTACCGCCTTCTCACCTACACCTTTAATTCCCGCCATTCCAAATCGTATCTCCCCCTTCTTATTTACACCGAAGCTGAAGTCAGACTCGTTGATATCCGGACCTAGTACATTGACACCCATTTTCCGGCACTCTTCCATAAAGAAAGAAATCTTCTCAATATTGCCCTGGTTATTTAAAACCGCAGCCATATATTCAGAAGGATAATGAGCCTTTAAATAGGCCGTTTGATAAGCAACGAATGCATAGCAGGTAGAGTGCGACTTATTGAATGCATAAGATGCAAAAGCTTCCCAGTCAGTCCAAACTTTTTCAAGGGTTTTCTCGTCGTGGCCATTCTTCTTGGCATTTTCAATAAACTGAGGCTTCAGCTTATCCAACGTTTTCCGGTCCTTTTTACCCATCGCCTTACGCAGAACGTCAGCATCACCTTTGGTAAAGTTGGCCAGCTTCTGCGATAGAAGCATCACCTGCTCCTGGTAAACTGTGATCCCGTAAGTATCGGCCAAATACTCTTCCATATCGGCCAAATCGTACTGCACAATTTCGCGACCGTGTTTACGCGCGATGAAATTCGGAATGTACTCAATTGGTCCCGGTCGATACAAGGCATTCATGGCGATCAGGTCCTCAAACTTGTCCGGTTTTAGCTCGCGCAAATACATCTGCATCCCATCACTTTCAAACTGGAATGTCCCGTTTGTATCTCCGCGCTGATACAGCTCAAATGTTTTTTCGTCCGTTAGCGAAACGTAATCAATATCAATATCTACGTGATGATTACGCTTAATCATACGGAGGGCATCCTTGATAATAGTCAGCGTTTTAAGACCCAAAAAGTCCATTTTGATAACGCCAGCATCCTCTATCACTTTACCGTCAAACTGCGTAACTAAAAGATCAGAATCTTTAGCCGTAGCAACCGGAATAATATTGGTAAGATCTTCCGGGGCAATAATGATACCCGCAGCGTGAATACCCGTATTTCTAACCGAACCTTCAAGCTTTCCAGCCTCCTTTAGAACTTTCGCTCTCAGATCAGTCCCTTTTAGGATATCCTGAAGCTCTGGCACCTGAGCAAATGCATCCTTAAGAGTAATCCCTAAGGTGTCTGGAACAAGCTTTTTAAGCGCAGCTACCTCTGATAAAGGAACATCCAATACACGTGCAACGTCCTGAATACTGGTACGGGCAGCCATTGAACCATAAGTAATAATCTGAGCTACTTGATTTTTCCCGTATTTGTCTACCGTATAATCAATTACCTTCTGGCGTCCCTCATCATCGAAATCCGTATCAATATCGGGCATCGACTTCCTGTCTGGATTAAGGAAACGCTCAAACAGAAGATTATATTTAATGGGGTCAATATTGGTGATATCTATACAATAGGCTACTGCCGAACCAGCTGCCGAACCCCGGCCTGGCCCTACAAACACTCCCAAATCGCGCCCAGCTTTGATAAAGTCGGATACAATCAAGAAGTATCCGGCAAAACCCATAATCTTTATCGTGTTTAACTCAAAATCCAGGCGCTCCTGAATTTCGGGTGTAATTACTTCATACCGCCGACGGGCTCCTGTCATTGTTAAGTGACGTAGAAATTCCCACTGGTTTAAAACATCATCGGCGTGAATCTTGAATTCCTGAGGAATAGGAAAGTTAGGAAGCATGATGTCCCGCTTCAACTTTAGGTGTTCTACCTTATCTACTATTTCGTTTGTATTATCCAACGACTCAGGGAGATCATGAAACAGCTGAGCCATCTCTGCCTGCGTTTTAAAATAGAACTGATCGTTAGGGAAACCAAAGCGATACCCTTTACCACCTTCTTCATCGGTAGCAATTGGCGTACTCTGCAAATCCCCTGTGTTCACACATAACAAAATATCGTGAGCATTGGAATCTTCCTGATCTACGTAGTGTGAATCATTCGAGCAGATGATCTTTACGTTGTACTTTTTCGCGAACTTCAAAAGCACCTGGTTTACGATCTCCTGCTCAGGAATACGGTGACGCTGCAGTTCTATATAATAATCCTCGCCAAAAATATCCAGCCACCACTTAAACTCCTTCTCAGCTTCCTCCTCACCCTTTTTCAGGATAGCCTGAGGTACAGACGCTCCAATACAGCAGGTAGTGGCTATAAGACCTTCGTGATGCTTTAAAATAAGCTCTTTATCAATACGAGGCCACTTGCTATACAAGCCCTCCATAAATCCGTAAGAGCATAACTTTACTAGGTTTTTATATCCGGTAGGGTTTTTAGCAAGAAATAATTGGTGACAACGTACGTCTTTATTTTCTTTGGTAAATTGCTTTTTATGACGGTCCTCTACAACATAAAACTCACATCCTACAATTGGCTTTACATTGTGCTTTGCTGCTTCAGCTACAAATTTGAATACACCAAACATATTACCATGATCAGTAATAGCAAGGGCTTTCATTCCATCGGCCGCAGCTTTTTTATAAAGCCGGGAAATATCCGCAGCCCCATCAAGCAGTGAAAATTGTGTATGTACGTGTAAATGAGAAAATTCCGGCATCAGCTAATCATTCAAAAGACGATTTCGAAGTTACGGATTTTATTGTTTTTGGAAGTAGCTGTTGAGAAAATGTGACTTAAACAAAGAGAATTAAACCACAATACCCTATTTTGAAACAAGATTTGAAGGCCGATAAAAAAGCATATATCCTCCTGAAGCTAATGGAATACTTAGTAAGATCAGGATTAAAGTTTGTCTTTAAAAGCTTTCTAATCCTATTTAAATATTTTCCTCTGTAAGCTCTACATCCTCAGTTCTCACCATAAGCTTCCTACCCTGATAATCTACCCAAAGATCATTCCAACCACTACTATCATAACCGAGGAAAACAAGGTAAGGATCATTGGAATCAAAGCCGTCAAAAACTTTACCTTTAAATACTAGCTTCTGCCCTTCAGAAAGTTGAACGTGTTTTTTCATATGTAATATTTTTCAATAATAGGATAGTTAGGAAGATAATTATAAAATTAGGAATTGATTTTTAAGAAACAATTAATTCTGCAAAAAATCAATATTATATTTTCAAAGCCTTTAAACCTAACAAACAAAAACGGCTCTTAAATGCTTATCGTATATCCAATATATGGAAAAAAACGACGACATTTTACCAGCTTTTTTTTGCGTACCAGACATCACGGGCTTTACGAAATTTATCGCCACGGCAGATATTTCCTTTAGCAAGGACTTCATTGCAGGACTACTCAGGCGGTTGATAAATGCGAACATGCTGCGTATGAATATAGGAGAGATCGAGGGGGATGCTATTTTCTTTTACAGAACAGGTAGACTGCCTGCTATTAAGCAAGTTGCAAAACAGTGTCAAAGCTTATTTGAAACTTTTTACAATTACATTGACGTTGTGCAAAAAGAAGATCCTGAGAATTATGAAAAGCATTTGGCGAATGGAGGACTTGGATTAAAGATCATTATCCATTTTGGTCATATTAGCTCTGCCAATATTAAAGGACGAACTAAGCTTATAGGAGAAGATGTAATAATCACTCATAAACTTTTGAAAAACGGAATCGAAGAATACGAATATATCCTTTTAACGGAAAGCTACCTGAATAAGATAAAAAAGAAAGATGTAAGTTTTTGGTTCCATTGGGACGAGCTAAAGCAAGGCACAGAAGAATATGATCATTTGGGACAGGTACATTATTACTATATTCCTTACCAGCGGCAGTTCATCGAGGCAGTTCAACCGGTAAAGCCCTAACTGACACGAATTATAAGAGCCAAGCAGCACTTGCTGCTTAGCCCGAAGGTTTTTAACCATAGGAGAACATCATTATTATTACGAAGCCCATTGCACATAGGATGAGGCCACCCATAAAGATATTATAAGACCAGCTTAACAACTTATACTTTTTAACCAATACAGCACCCAGGTAATAAATATCTACCGTCATACTGTCATACAATTCATCATTCCGGTCCTTCAATTCTTTCATTCTGCCCAAAAACTCATTAAGCTGCAATTGAGCGAAATTTCCGAAGAACAAAATACTGCTATCCTTTTTAGAAAGCTCATAACGTTCTTTTGTAGTAACATTAGGCCTTGAGGATAATATAGCAAATACTACAGCGAGTAAACTTGTTACCAACAGAAGTGCAATAGGTATTACAAAGCGAAGACTGCCGAACTCATCCTGCCCTGAAAAAGTATAGCCAGAACCAAAGAGCGTTATTACCAGTGAAATAATAATAGTGTTAATACTGATCATTATATTGGCTTTATTGTCGGCAATAGAACTGAGATTGATATGATATGAATAAACTGCACGATAAAGAGTTTCAATTCCGCGACCTTCCTTTTTCGGCTTATTGTCCGGCGTGTTTTTTTCAAGCTTAACCTTCAACTTTTCATACTCAACTCTCAAAACTTCTATTTTTTCACGCTGCTTCCTTATGTTCTCCTCTCTAAAGTCGCCAAATTGAACCGTAGCTTCTTCCGTTACAAAAGATTTTGAAATCAAAAAACCTAACTGTTCTTCCGCCCACTCCAAATCGGTGTACTTCTTATTCAACACCCTCTCCCACTCAATACGAAGCAACTCTGCACGTTCAGCAAACCGCTTCTTACCCATATTTATATAATCCGCATCATGTAGTATTTCCTGAAGCGTACCGCTCGGTTTTGAGGACGCCTTCGTCGATAAGATCAAATCCTCAATCTTATTTATATCTTCCTGCGGATAATCATTCTTTAGAAAATCTTTCAGTATTCTAACACTTACTTCTTCGTGCCCCTGGCAAGTTTCTGTGTAACCGGTGTCGTGAAAAAGAGCTGCAAGCATTAAGATTTCAAAGTCGCGACTGGTTAGATTATAGGCTTCTGCCAGTTCACGGCATGCCTTTGCGGTTTGCAATGTATGCTTATAGTTATGGTAAACAAAGTCTGGTTTTAACTTCTCGCGCAGTAAATTGAAAACAAACTCCTGAGCGCTTTTAACAATAGGGTTATTATTTTTCATTTAAAAAAACTGTTTTTATTAAAGATGATATCGCTGCAAAGGAAAGTTCTTTTTTATTTGCCGACCAAAACTCAAAATTCCGGCAATTAGTTCTTCCCAAAGCTTAAAACTATAATTTATAATGCGGGTTATTATAAAACTTTTAATGTTACAGCACTAATCATCAGAACATCCAATGAACAGAATATTTGCTTTTTTGTTAGTAGCTTTTTTAACTTCCTGTCAAAACTCCGACAGTAAAAACCGGTCAGAAGCCGGAAAGGAGGATAAGACCGAGCAATCAGAGAGAGATAAAGAGGTGCTCGAACCAGACGACACAAAGCTTTATCCATTACCTATGGAACTTAAAGAGATCTCTGGAATAGCTTTCCTGGACGACCATACCGTTATCGCTATTCAAGATGAAGAAGGGATCCTTTATTACTATGATCTCATTCAAAAAGAAATCGTAAAGAAACAAGATTTTTGGAAGGGGAAAGACTATGAAGATCTCGTTATCGCAGGTAACGATCTTTACGTCCTGCAGAGCAATGGTACGTTGTACGAAATGAAAAATTTTAAAGCGGGTATTTCCAGGCCTACGGTTTACAAAACACCGCTTAGCTCAGAAAACAACATGGAAGGGTTGGCATATGATCAAAAAAATAACCGCCTCCTGTTATCAGTGAAGGACTTGAGCCTTGACGGAGATAAATCTCACAAAGACATTTACGCTTTTGATCTAAAAACAAAAACCCTCAATACGAAAGCTGTTTATTCCATCAGTTTGACAGAAGTGGAGAGTTATTTTTCCGGCGACAAGCTGGAAGAGTTCTCGAAAAAACTACTAAAGACGGTCGGGAATAAAAACTTAAACGAGGTATTCCGGACATCTGCGATCACCCTTAATCCTCAAACGGGAGAACTTTATGCGTTATCTTCTTTAAATAATGTAATAGCGATCCTTGATAAGACCAGTAAAATAACACGGATATTGGAATTTGATGGTAAAGAATTCAGCCAGCCCGAGGGGCTCGCCTTTTCACCAGATGGTAAGCTATATATCTCGAATGAAGGAAAAAAATTTCCAGCTAATATAATAGAGGTTAATTATGCAGAGTAAGTTAGTGAAGTGCTTTTTTTACGTTCTGTTAAGTTTCCTTCCCTTAAGCAGCTGCATAAGCTTGAAGCCGTATTACGCGAAGAATCAATCAAAGTGGAATGAAGTTTCGCCACCCGACTCTATAAAACTCAAATATTCGGTCTTTTTAATAGGAGATGCTGGAAAACCTAGTGATAACCGGCAGGAACCTGTTTTGAAATTATTGCAGAAACAACTTTATGATAGTACAAGAACAACTCTTTCGGCAGCAGATACTAATTATTCAAGGCCAGAAGATATTATAATATTCCTTGGAGATAACATCTACGAGACCGGTTTACCAGAGCCCGAAGCGGCAGACCGGAAGGAAAAGGAGCGAAGAATAGTTGAACAGATGAAGGTTGTAAAAAACTTCAGGGGCAAAAAGATCTTCATCCCCGGAAATCACGACTGGAACGAGATGAGGCCGGGAGGGCTGGCAGCAGTTAATCGCGAAGAAGCATTCGTAGAAGCATATCTGAACGACGGAGATACCTTCATACCTACCAATGGTTGTCCCGGGCCTGTCGAGCTACAGGTGAATAAAGATCTGGTAATGATCCTTATCGACAGTGAATGGTGGTTGCATAAATATGAAAAGCCGATAGCCCCCGACAATGGCTGTACTGCAGGAAGTCGTCTTGAAGTTATCGAGCAAGTGAAAGATATTATCGTTCGTAACAAAGGAAAAAATATTTTGCTTGCTCAACATCATCCCTTGTTTACCAATGGTACACACGGAGGATTCTTTTCGCTAAAAGACTATATATTCCCATTAACCCTTATACGAGATAGGGCCTATATTCCACTTCCGGTTATCGGATCAATTTATCCCCTGATGCGGAAATATGGAGTTTCCCCCCAGGACCTTTCCAACAAGGACTATCAGCAGTTGAAACGGGGTTTACTTGCCATTCTTGCAGACGAACCGAACGTTGTGATGGCAACGGGGCATGAGCACGCTTTACAATTTAACAAATACGAGAACCTGAACCATATTATCAGTGGTGCAGGATCAAAATCAAGTCCCCTGGTAAAAGGCAATGGAGCTAGTTTTGCTCATGGAGATAAAGGCTTCGCCCGTTTGAATTACTACGATAACGGTCAGTGCTGGGTGGAATTCTGGGAACCTGAAGGAGACGGGTCGACAGGCAAACTTGTTTTCCGGACTCCACTGTATGCAATTCCACCCAAAGGCAAAGTAGAACTGGCTGAAGAAAAACAGCTGAATTATAAAGACAGTGTAAAGGTTATTGCAGCAGGTGAAGAGTATCAGGCCAGCGGGTATAGAAGACGCCTGTATGGTGAACACTATCGTGATACCTGGGCAGTGCCCGTCACTGCGCCATATCTCGACCTTTCAACCTACGGAGGAGGACTAACCCCGATAAAAATGGGTGGAGGAAAACAGACAACCTCCTTACAGCTACAAGGAAAAGATGGAAAGCTTTACCAGTTCAGATCTATCAGTAAAGATCCTAGTTCGTTGCTCCCGCAGGGACTTGTAAAAACCTTTGCCGAAGATTTCCTTCAGGATCAGATATCTTCGGCAAACCCTTATGGAGGTTTGGTAATTCCGCCAATGGCTAAAAAGATCGGCATCTATTATGTTAATCCCCAGCTAGTGTATATGCCGGCAAGCCGTTTGCTTGGGCCTTACATTCAGCAAGTGGGAGGCAAGTTAGGAACCATCGAAATAAGGCCCGACGAAGACGTATCAGGGGTAAAAGCTTTTGGAAATGCAGATAAAGCTGTTAGTACCCGGAAAATGTATGAGGAAATACGTGAGGACAATGATAACGAAGTAGACCAGAAGATGTTCCTGAGAGCAAGGCTATTCGATATGTTGATCAATGACTGGGACCGCCATGAGGACCAATGGCGATGGGCCGAATTTAAAAAGGAAAAAGGTTCGTTATTCCGTCCTATTCCTCGTGATCATGATCAGGCATTTTCTAAATACGACGGTTTTATCCCGTCATTGGTAAGCAGCATAGCCCCGGGCATTGAAGCGTTCACAGACAGAATAAAAAACGTTAAAAAAATAAATACCGCAGCCCGAAATCTGGACAGGAACTTCTTAAATAAATTAACCTCCAATGAATGGATGGAAATCTCTAACGATATTAAGAGCAAATTAACAGATGCAACTATTGATTCGGCTGTAAGGAGTATGCCTCCAGAAGCATATAAAATGTCTGGAGAGGAAATAAGTGCCAAATTGAAAGCAAGACGCAGCCAGATAACACAAGTTGCAGAAGATTACTACAAAGAGCTCGCCAGGGAAGTCCGCATCTCCGGCACCGACAAAAAGGAGTTTGTGCAAATCATTGGCCTCGGAGATAGCACACGGATAAAAATCAACAAGATCAACCGCGAAGAAAAGATTGAACAAACTATTTATGATCGAACCTTCAAAAAAACCGAAACTGATGAAATTCAGATCTTTACACTTAGCGGACGAGATAGTATCGTTGCAAGCGGAGACAAATCTAAAATAAAGGTCAGAGTTGTGGGAGGTGAAGGTAAAGACTTTATTGCCGATAAGAGTGAAGCAGCCCTGGGCAATTCAATTGTTTTTTATGACAGCAATGAAGGTAACAAAATAGATAAAGGAGACAATCTTCGCACTCAATTATCAGGTAACCCTTACATTCACTATTATGATCCAAACTGGTTTAACTATGATATAGCTACTCCCCTTCCGTCTTTCGATTACAATGCAGACGATGGTTTCTTTTTTGGGGCAGGTTTTTCAAGGGTCCACTACGGATTTAGAAAGCAACCTTACAGCTACAAACAAACAGTTAAAGCAAATTATGCACCTAAAACAGGAGCCTATACAATAAACTACAAGGGAGATTTCTATTCACTCTTTAAACGAAACAACGACTTGCTGATACGCAGTTCTTTCAATGGACCTAAATATACTTTCAACTATTACGGAGAGGGTAACTCGACGCCTAACATTGGGGACGACATCGACTTCTTCAGGGTAAGGACAAAGAATTTGAGCCTTGCTGCCTTCTATCAGAAACGCTTCACAGAAGCTTTCAGAGTAGGAATCGGGCCGGGTTATGAGCACTACTGGCTGGAAAAACAAGATAACAGGTTCCTTACTAGTGCGGATTTTCCGGATAAAAAGGACACCGATAATCCTTCCCGTTTCGCAACCGTAAACACCTTTGCCAATCTTAACTATGTAGATCAGGAGATTTTTCCTACTCGCGGTATTAGATGGTTTAACAGCGCAAGGTATTTTTCTGAAGTCAGAGGAACAGGTCACAACTTCTTACAGCTAAAAAGTAATGTTGCTTTTTATGGAACACCTAATTTTAGTTTCCCAATGACACTTGCGGTTCAATTTGGCGCTGCTACGAATATTGGTGATTATAAGTTTTTTCAGGCTAATTCATTGGGAAGCAATACATATTTAAGAGGCTACAGAAATAACAGGTTCGCAGGCAGGAGCTATTTGTTCAACAATACAGAACTTCGATTAACAGTATCTAACGTACGAAACTACTTTTTGACAGGGACATACGGAGTTTTCGGCTTCTTTGATTCGGGAAGAGTATTTTCTGATAATCCTGAGAAGAATACCTGGCACACAGGTTATGGGCCAGGTATATGGGTTAACTTCTACAATAAGTTTCTCGTTTCAGCAGGTTACGGAATGTCTAAAGAAGGAGGCTATTTTTCCATCAATGGTGGCTTCGCTTTTTAATTAAAGGCAATAAAAAAGCGGCTCAGAAATCGATGAGCCGCTTTTTTATACTTAAATTTCTAAATTTAAACCGTTAAATTATTTACTTATTTCTGCTGCAAGTTTTAATGCATTATAAGCATTAACAACACCACCAGTTACGCTAATATCAGATAACTTTACTTTCTTATTTTCTCCATCTTCTTTAATCTTCACCTTTTGCTCAACCTTTACTACAGACCTCATAATGATGTCTTTTACCTGAGGAGCTGTCAGTGAAGGATAATAGGAACGAATTAAGGCAGCTAGACCAGCAACTACCGGAGAAGCCATACTGGTGCCATCTTCCTCCTTATATTTAGAACCAGGAGTAGTTGAGTTAATCTGAACACCTGGAGCAAACACATCAACTGCGTACTTTCCATAGTTGGAGAAGTTAGCCACAAGCGTTTCATCATTCTTCCATTTTGAAGCTCCCACTTCTATCCAATTTTTTGCTTGTGGTCCATTAAACTTTACAGAATCAGGTTTCGGCTTAGGCATCTCCATAGGACGCATCATACCTCCCATACCCATAGTTTGGGGACCTCTCCCTTGAGCTCCCCTGGCAAGAAGATCAAGTCTGTTACCTGGCAGGTTGGCAAAGTTTACGTTAGTTGTGTCAGTATGGTAATACTTATTCGGAAAATTATTACTAAAATCATTGTTCTTACCATCATTACCAGCGGCATGAACAAGAAGGACGTCCTTCTTTTCAGCGTACCTAACTGCACTGTCTACTGCAGCCTTATCCCAGGAAAAGCTTTTACCAAAACTCATATTAATCACCTTCGCGCCATTATCAACGGCGTATCTTATTGCATTAGCCACATCCTTATCCCTTTCGTCACCATCAGGAACGGTACGCACTCCCATAATACGCACATTGTCCGCTACACCTTTAATTCCTAATTTGTTCGTACGATCAGCTGCAATAATCCCAGCTACGTGAGTTCCGTGAAGAGCATCCGGACCAGTAATATCAGCGTTTCCATATATCTTCTCGTAGCTATTTGCATAATTGTCACCTATAGAATCTCTTGGATCAAAAGACACATTGAGATGATAGTTCAATTGACTGTTAAAATACTTCACAGCGTCCATAAGCTCTTCTTTAACCGCTGGATAATCCGGATTATCTTTCAACTCCGATTTTACGATTTTCAGAACTTTTGATTCAACATCATTCCTTGAGTTATAATCTTCAATATCCTTTTTCGTTACCGGTTTCTTTCCAATCCTTGCCTCGATAGAATCAAGTGTCTTAGCAACTACTGAGTAATTTTCATAGCCCACGCGTGCTCGCTGCAACTTATCCATTTGCTCAGTCACCAGCTTCTTATACAAACTAAACTCTTTTCGCTCCTGAGGAGTAAGTGGCGTTGAATTAAGGACAGAGGCATACTTATCCTGGTAAATGCGGATTAAACGAACAGCCTCAAGGTTATCAAAACGCACGTTGCCTTTAGCTGAACCTAAAAAGTTCCAACCATAAATATCATCAACATAACCATTATTATCGTCGTCTTTATTGTTTCCTGCTATTTCTTTAGGATTCTTCCACATCACGCTCCTCAAGTCCTCATGCTCCTCGTCTACGCCACCGTCAATAACAGCCACTACCACCGGAACGCTTTTCTTACCTCTAACAAGGTCGTAAGCCTTTTCTGTACTAATTCCAAAAACTCCATCTTTCTGAAGGTCAAGATTTTGCCAGTTAGGCTTCACCGCCTCCTTCTTCTGCGCATAGACGCCCAAGGGCAAAAGAAGCCCCAATATTATTATCCTTTTTAGTAGAATCATACTCTAATTATCTAAGTGTTACACTAAACGCAACGTTACGCTAGTAAATTATTAACAAATTCCTTAACTACAAAAATCCGACAAAAGTGAATTTTTCTTTTAACAATAATTAACGCTTCACAACTTTGTTTTAGAACCCAAAGTATTTACGTGGTAAATCATCTTTATATGGCTTATTCCACCATCCCTCAGCATAATCCAACATCTTCACCCTCTTTTAAATTGCTATGAAAATCAGACCTATAGAAAAACAAAAGGTTTAAATCTCATCCCTAAATCCTTAACATATTAATAACAGCTTTTATACATTAAGGAAAGACATCCTAGTTAGATTTGATAAGAGATAAAAACAAACGCTATGAAATACTCAATTTTTCAAATGTTGCTATCATTCAAAGAATGGCTTTTTCTAAAGGCTATGATATCTTCTTTCCGCCATTAATTAAATTTCCTGATATTGGGCGAAGAAAGACGGCCTGTGCGCCAAAATGAAAGAGGATAATTTGCAAAATCTAAAACGAGAACAATTCGGAGATAATTTTCGCTGGGGTGTATCAACGGCCGCATATCAGATAGAAGGAGCCTTTGATGTAGATGGAAAAGGTCTGTCCATCTGGGATGTCTTTACGCAAAAAAGAGGAAAAGTTAAAGATCGGCAACACGGACAAGTAGCTTGTGATTTTTACAATTGCTACCAGGGGGACATCAATCTAATCAAACAGCTCAACATCCCCGATTTCCGCTTTTCAATTAGCTGGTCCCGTATCTTGCCTGAAGGTAAAGGACGAATAAATCAGTCAGGAATTGATTACTACAAAAGAGTTATAGAGTATTGCCTGGAAAAGGATATAAATCCATGGTTAACTGTTTACCACTGGGATCTGCCTTTCGCATTAGAACAAAAAGGAGGCTGGACTAATCGCGATGTTGTAGGCTGGTTCTCGGATTTCACCTCCCTCTGTGCGCAGAACTTTGGAGATACTGTAAAACACTGGATGGTTATGAACGAGCCCTCCGTATTTACAGGGGCAGGCTATTTCATGGGCATCCACGCTCCGGGGCGTCGAGGCATGGGCAACTTTGCTCCTGCAATTCATCACACAGCCCTTTCAATTGCCGAGGGCGGACGTATTCTACGCAATACTATCCCAGATGCCGAAATAGGAACTACATTTTCCTGTACCTATATCGAACCCTATTCTAACAGTCCGAGAGACTTAGCTGCAGCAAAAAGGGCCGATACTTTATTAAACCGCCTATTTATCGAGCCGGTTCTTGGCCTGGGTTATCCTGTAAATGACCTCCCGGTACTAAGAAAGCTCGAAAAACATATTAAATCTGGAGACGAAGCAAAACTTACCTTCGATTTTGATTTTATTGGCTTGCAAAATTATACCAGAGAAATCGTAAAGTCATCCTTCTTCACACCCTATATCGGTGCAAGACTGGTAAAAGCTGAAAAAAGAAAAGTGCCCACCACAACTATGGGTTGGGAGGTTTATCCTTCAGCAATATACCATATCCTTAAAAAGTTCGACGCGTACCCGCAGATAAGAAAGATCATAATTACTGAAAATGGCGCAGCTTTTCCTGATACTGTTCAGGACGGGTCTGTCAAAGACGAAAAAAGAGTCAAGTATTTGCAGGATCATATAGCACAAGTATTAAAAGCCAAACAGGAAGGATGTAAGGTAGAAGGATATTTCGTGTGGACCCTTACCGATAATTTTGAATGGGCAGAAGGCTATCATCCTCGTTTCGGTCTGATTTATGTTAACTTCAAAACACAGGAAAGAATAGTTAAAGATTCCGGAAAATGGTTCAGTAGCTTTTTAGGATCGTAAAGAATAGATCTTTCGTCTTTCCTTTTTTACTAACAGCTTCTATGATCCGACTGATATTTCTGGTTATACTTTTCCTTTTATCGCTGCTGACTATTTTTCCAGCACCCACTTATCATCTTTGGTTAATCGCAATACTGGTTACTGAATACTCATTGGCCTTTGTACTCCTTAGTCTGCTGGCACTGGTGGTGTTGAAAAGTTCATCATGGCAAACCACAGGCAATGCAATAGGTATTTTAGCAATCCTGCTTTTCAGTTATCCAATTATAAAAGCCTATTTCATCGGTAGCTCATTAAAATGGAACATGCAGCAACAGTCAAATTCCGAAAGCATTCCATTTAGCTTCAGTACCTTGTTAACTCGAAGCAACACTAGAACTATTGCTTATAAGTCCTTTCGCTATACAAGGGAAGATAAACAGAAATTAGAACTAAAATTTTTTCCATCTTCAAAAGCAGGAATCAGGCCATGTGTCATTGTTATTCATGGAGGTTCCTGGAAAAGCGGAGACAATGATCAATTGCCTGAATTGAACTCCTATCTCGCATATGAGGGGTACCATGTTGCTGCGATCAATTACCGGCTCGCTCCAATATACAAGAGTCCATCGCCAATTGAAGATGTGAAACAGGCATTAAGCTATCTAATCGAGCATTCCAAGGAACTTTCTATTGACACCACAAAATTTGTATTACTTGGCCGCTCTGCTGGAGCTCAAATTGCTCTTCTGGCAGCATACACTATTGCAAATGCAGGAATTAAAGGCGTTGTGGATTTTTATGGTCCGGCCGATATGGTCTGGGGATACTCTATCCCTGCCAATCCTCTTGTAATGGATTCCAGAAAAGTAATGGAAGATTATCTGGGTGGCACCTACCAGCAAATACCTGAACAATACCAAAAGAGCTCTCCCCTGTTATTTGTTAATAAACAATCGGTTCCAACCTTAATTATTCACGGAAAAAATGATGTATTGGTTGCCTACGAACACAGCCAGCGACTATACAAGAAACTCCAGGAGAATAACATACAGACCCATTTCCTAAGCCTCCCCTGGGCAACGCACGGGTTTGACTTTAATATAAACGGTCCCGGTGGGCAATTATCCACTTATGCAGTCACCTCCTTCCTAGAGAAGGTATGCAGGTAAAACTACCAGGGCAAAAGCATGGTAGTATTTCACATCAATATGTAAATATCCTATAAAATCCTGTTCCCGCGCATAATTAGCTTTGGTAAGCAAACTAATTTGAATCAAGTACTAGTCCTTCCTTACCTATGAAACTCAAGGAGGATATTTTATAAATACGAGCTTAAGACCAGAGCGCGGGGATAGCATAACGTGAGGTAAGACATTTCTTGTTTTAAGCCTTTAGCTAGGAACATTTTATAACCATCAAAACCATTTCCTAAATAAACAATGAATGAATTTACATTAGATCTGAATTTAACAGCCCGCATGCCTTCCCGCAAGGATTGGCGCATTGGGACTATAGGTTCAGGTGCAATCGTCCGGGGATGTCACCAGGTAGCCTACCGTAGTGCCGGCTTCAATTCTTATGCTATTGCTTCCAGAGACCGCTCAAAGGCAGAAGAGGTAGCTGCAGAATTTAATATTCCAACGATTCATAATTCCTGGCAGGAACTGATAAAGGATAAGGACATTGAGATCCTTGACATTGCTGTCCCTCCGAACAGGCAACTTGAAATAGTACGGGAAGCGGTTAAAGAAAACGATCACATCAGGGGAATACTCTGCCAGAAACCTTTGGCGATGAACCTTGAAGAAGCCAACGAAATAGTGTTGCTGTGCGAGCAGGCAGGAATCAAGCTCGCTGTTAATAGCAACATGCGGTACGACCAATCTATCCGTGCCCTAAAAACCCTCCTTGAACATAATTACTTCGGAGAAATCGTCCTTGCAACCATCGATATGCGTGCTATTCCTCACTGGCAGGAGTTCCTGAAAGAATATGATCGGCTAGAGATGCTTAACATGGGAATACATCATATTGATACCTTCCGGTATCTCTTTGGTGATCCTGAAAAAGTAACGGCTATTACCAGAAATGACCCACGCACCAAATTCCCTCATATTGATGGTATCACTCAATATACCTTCCAGTATGCAGATGGACTAATGGCAACCAGCCTGGACGATGTATGGGCATGGCAGGGCGAAGGAACTCAAAAGGATATGTATATAAAATGGAGGGTAGAAGGTACAGAAGGAATGGCCCTTGGAGAAATCGGTTGGCCTAAATTCCCTGAAAAAGGTTTAAGTACCTTAAAGTTCACTACACGTAAATTCCCTGATCAGTGGATTGAGCCTTCTTGGGATACCGTTTGGTTCCCCGATGCTTTTGAAGGGACCATGGCTTCATTGCTTTGTGCAGTAGAGGAAGACCGCTTGCCAGAAATAAACGGTCGTGATAATCTGCGCACCATGGCCACTATCGACGCACTTTATCTCTCTATCAAGGAAGAAAGAACAGTAAAACTAACCGAAACATTACAAACCCTTAAATAAACAGAAATGATATCAGTAGGTATTTTTAACGGATACTACCCCTACACCTTAGAAGAAACTATCGCTAAAGTGAAAAAAGATGGGTTCAATTGTATTCAGCTGGATCTAAGTTTTAAAGACTTCGACCTGAACGATCCTTACACTTTACCGCAAACCCTTACCGTCGAAAAAGCCCGTACTATCCGGAATGCTTTCCGTGATGCTAATATTGAAATCGTTGCTATCTCCGGGTATACCAATCTGATTTCTCCTGATCCAGAGAAAAAGCGTAAGAACATTGAATATGTGAAGACCTTATTAAAGTTCGCCAGGGAATTTGGTACCCCTTATGTGATCAGTGAAACCGGGACCTACGAGCCCAGCAGTGATTGGGTGTTCCACGAAAACAACGCCACAGAAGAAGCCTTCCAGGAAATTAAAGCAGTTATTGAAGAACTTGCGGAATTCGCTTATAAACACGATTCGGTGTTCCTCGTGGAAAACTACGTAAATAATGTAATTGGCAGTGTTGATCAGCTCCTTCGTTTATTCAGAGAAGTAGATCATCCTGGGTTGGGGCTACTTATGGACCCTACAAATTATTTCAATGGAGCAAATATTAAAAACGTAGATGCAGAGCTTTACCGCATTTTCAATGCACTTGAAGACCGAATCAAGATTGCTCATGCGAAAGACATAAAGCAAGCAGAAAACAGCGAAGAAAAACATGCAGCAATTGATGCTGTAGAATCTCATACTTTCCGCGGAGCAGGGGATGTTGAACTTCCTGCAGCAGGTTTGGGTATATTAAACTATGAATTATATCTGAAATTACTTTCTAAAAAACATCCAAATATTCCTTTGATCATAGAGCATCTGGATGAAGAAGATATTCCGCGTGCAAAACGCTTTGTTGATGATACACTAAAGGCAGTTGGTGCCTAAAAATATTTACCTAAAGAACTAATACTATGAATGAGTTAAGATTAACAGCCGAACAAAAAGCGGCATACGACAGAGATGGATATATTATTGTAAAAAACTTCCTGTCAAAAGAAGAGGTAAGCCTTTTGTATGGGATTGCTACAGAAGATGACGTCCTGAAGAACAAGGCCTTCGACTTCAACGACCAATCCGGAAAAAGAACAAAGCTTACCCTTTGGTTCACTCCGGGAGACGATGCATATGGCTTACTTACCAGAAGCGAAGCTTTGGTAAATGCTGTGCAAGACCTGCTAGGTGAAGGAGAAGTTTGTCACTTCCATTCCAAGCTGATGCAGAAGGAGCCACAGGTGGGCGGTGCCTGGGAATGGCATCAGGACTATGGTTACTGGTACAAGAACGGCTTCCTGTTTCCGGATGCGATGATCAGCGTGATGCTTGCCCTTACTGAAGCTAACGTGCAAAACGGCTGCTTACAAGTATTGAAAGGCTCTCATAAGATCGGACGGGTAGAACACAGTTTCGCTGGAGAGCAGCAGGGTGCAGATATGGACTTCGTGAATGAATCACTTACCCGCTTTGAAAGGGTATACGTTGAACTAGAGCCAGGAGACCTTTTGTTCTTCCATAGTAATACGCTTCATATGTCTGAAGCTAACACTTCCGATAAGCCTCGCTGGTCTATGATCTCCGCTTATAATTTAAGTTATAATAAACCTTTCCGCGAGAAGAACTTATCCTGCATTACGCCAGTGCAAACAGTACCAAATAACGCAGTGATTTCTTCAGAGGCGAAAGGCTTATCTGCTGACCGAGATTTCCTTCAAAAAGAAGACGAAATCACGCTGAAGGTGAAATAAAAACATAAATTTTTAAACTACTACTTTGAAATTTAAATTCTTTTGCCCCAGATGGGGTAATGAACATGTAAGTTGGGATTCGTTCTGTCAGAGGGTGCAGGACGAAGGATACGACGGTGTTGAATATGGCATTCCGAACGAGGTCGACGTAAAGGAATTGGACGAAGCCTGGACTAATTTCGATAAGTTCGGATTAGATGCTATCCCGCAACATTACGGAACCTACGACTCAGACTTCTCTAAACACTACGAAAACTATGGCGGGTGGTTAGATATGGTAAAGCCTTACAAGGCCTTGAAAATAGATTCGCAGACCGGAAAAGATTACTTCAGCTTTGAGCAGAACAAAAAGCTGGTAGAACGGGCGGCAGAACATACAAACGCTACAGGGGTTGAAGTATATCATGAAACTCATCGCAATAAGTTCACTTTCGCTGCGCACATCACCTTCGACTACCTCCAAAGGATTCCTGAGCTGCGTATCACCCTCGATGCCTCGCATTGGGTAAACGTAGCAGAATCTTTTTTGGAAGATCAGCAGGCAGCTTTGGAACTCGCTATCGCAAGAACAGAGCATATTCATGCCCGGGTTGGATACCCAGAAGGACCACAAGTTCCGGATCCGGCGGCACCAGAATGGAATGAAGCCTTACAGCATCACCTAGGGTGGTGGGATAAGATTGTGGAGCGTAAACAATCAGAAAATGCTGAATTGGTAACCATAACCCCAGAATTCGGACCGTACCCTTATATGGTACACTTACCATATTCTCAAAAACCAATTTCTGATCAGTGGGCTAATAACGTTTACATGATGAAGCTGCTGAAAGAGCGGTATAGTAAGTTATAATAGTTTTAAAAGCCAGGGGCGAAGTTGTGCCCTTGGCCTTATACCTTTTCAGAAATCAGGCCAAAGAAATTCGTAACCTCTCATTTTCGATTATAAAGCGAAATAATTAAGGAAGAAAAAATAGGTTGATTTACCCTATTATCAATACAGTGATTTAAGTTGAAAGGCTAACTAGACTTACTACTTAGGAATTTAAAATAGTAAACGCGCCACCTGGCCCGGCAAACTAACAAACAATAAAAAAGGCTCTTAAGCAACGCCTAAAAGCCTTTTTTCCAAGTAGCGGGGAGCAGGATCGAACTGCCGACCTCAGGGTTATGAATCCTGCGCTCTAACCATCTGAGCTACCCCGCCATTATTTTAAAGTTTCAACAAAGATCAAAACTTTTTATATTTTGCACTTATGATGAGTGCCTCCCCGAAAGGGTTTGCAAATATAGATTAATTTACCTTTCTTTAAAAAGAAAATTCTAAAAAAACACGACATCGTACAAACGGAATAAGAATGGCAGAAAAAAAGAAGTTTAATTTAGAGTACGAAATAAAGTCTTCTCCTAAGATCTTATACAGCTTTTTGAGCGAGCCAAATGCTCTGTCTCAATGGTTTGCAGACGAGGTAACCTACAGAGATCAAACGTATACTTTCGTTTGGGATGGCGAGGAGCACAAAGCCAAACTTCTTTCAGCAAAAGATAACAAACTCGTAAAATTCAAATGGATTGACGACGAGCCGCACTGTTATTTTGAAATGGAGGTGATGCAAGACGAGCTAACCAATGATGTTGCCCTGGCTATTACAGATTTTGCACCGGAAGATGCAATAGAAGAAAGAAAGAAGATCTGGGATAACCAGATAGAATACCTTATCAGCGTATTAGGAGCCTAATTTTATTTTCCTGAATTTTAAATTGCTAAAATAAGATAGGTTTTTATGTGTTATTTGTATGGGACACATAGTAAAAATTTTATCTAAGTTTGCATAGTGAAAAAAGTTCACCTGCTGGTTATTAAGGCATTTATAAGGCCTTTCTTCGTGACCTTTCTTATTGTAATGTTTGTATTATTGATGCTATTTTTATTTAAATACATCGATGATCTTATTGGAAAGGGGTTCGAATGGTACGTTATTCTGGAGTTAATGTGGTATGCTTCGGCTACAAACGTAGCAATGGCATTGCCGCTCGCGATGCTGCTTTCCTCTATTATGACCTTTGGTAGCCTGGGAGAGAACTATGAACTTGTAGCAATAAAAGCAGCAGGAATTTCTTTACAGAAAGCGATGATGCCTTTGGTCGTACTCATTTCTATGCTGAGTATTGCGGCATTCCTCTTCTCAGACTATATGCTTCCCGTAGCTAACCTTAAAATGGGTTCGCTGCTTTGGGATGTTAGGAACCAGAAATCCACCAAACTTATTCAGGAAGGGGTCTTTAACAGCACCTTTGATAATTATGCCATAAAGGTGGAAAAGAAAGACCCTGACGGTCAAACACTTCACAATGTGTTGATCTACGAAAATAATGGAGCTAATGGCGCTTCTTCGGTAATCAAAGCGAAGTCTGGCAAAATGTATAAAACACATGATGACCAGTTCCTTGTAATGATCCTGAAAGATGGGGTACGTTATGAGGAAACTTCAGGAGATAAAGTGTACAATCCCCGTCAACGCTTCAGCAGATTCTTTTTCCAACAGACCGAGCAAAAGTTTAACATCAGTAGTTTCAAGATGAAACGCACCGATGAAGATCTTTTCAAAAACAATGCTGCTATGCTTAATCTAAAGCAGCTGAAATACTACCAGGACTCTACCGGAAAAATTGCCGACAGCAATGCCAGTGCAATCTACAGAACATTACTACCATCCTACCGTGTATTCTTCTCGAATTACAGAATAGCACAGCATCCAAAGATTAAAGCTGCTAATAAGCCAGTTCTTGAAATCATTCCCGAAACCAACCGTAGTCAGTCGATCGAGTATGCCATGAGTCAGGCTAGAACGCTTTCTGAGTCACTTACGATGCGAAAAGAAGAACAGGAGGGATATTATAAGCTCATCAGAAGGTACATTGTAGAATATCATCGTAAATTCACCCTGGCCCTTTCCTGTCTGGTGCTATTTTTCATTGGCGCTCCCTTAGGTGCAATTATAAGAAAAGGTGGTTTGGGATTGCCTGTGGTGGTGTCTATCATTTTCTTCCTGATCTTCCACATTATTTCTACCATTGGGGAGAAAGCAGCTCGTGAAGGATCAATCACCCCACTGTTGGGTATGTGGATAGCAATTGTAGTACTTGCGCCTCTCGGAGCATTTTTAACCTATAAAGCGGCTTCCGATTCTGTGTTGTTTGACCTGGATTATTATAAGCAATACTTCCAGAAGCTATTCAAGCGGTTTAAGAAATCCACATAATTTACCTTTCAATTATATACTCCCATTTTTTGCTTGCTCGAATAGCGTAATTTTGTTCTTAACATGGATATCAAATTAAATACAATAGAAGAAGCTATTGACGATATAAAAGCCGGAAAAGTGATCATTGTAGTGGATGATGAAGATCGCGAAAATGAAGGCGACTTCCTAACTGCTGCAGCTAATGCCACTCCTGAAGTGATCAACTTCATGGCTACTCATGGCAAAGGCTTAATCTGTGCACCTCTTACAGCAGAACGATGCGATGAACTAAAGCTGGATATGATGGTAGGCAACAATACCGCTACCCATGAAACTAATTTCACTATTTCGGTAGATTTAATTGGACATGGCTGTACTACTGGCATTTCTGCCTCAGACCGTGCTAAAACGGTGCTTGCCCTGATAAATCCAGCAACCAAGCCAGAAGAATTAGGCAGACCGGGACATATCTTTCCTCTAAGATCTGTAGAAGGCGGTGTGCTTAGAAGAGCTGGACATACAGAAGCAGCTACAGACCTTGCAGCAATGGCAGGTTTTGAGCCTGCAGGTCTGATCGTAGAGATCATGAAAGAGGACGGAGAAATGGCCCGTCTATATGATCTTGTAGAGATCGCTAAAAGATTCGACATGAAGATCATTTCTATAAAGGATCTTATTGCCTATAGGTTGCGTACCGAATCTCTTATTAAAAAAGAAGTAGCGGTTAAACTTCCTACAGAGTGGGGCGATTTCGAAATGGTTGCCTATACACAGATCAATACAGGGGAACACCATATTGCACTTGTCAAAGGGACCTGGGATCCAGAAGAACCCATCCTGGTACGTGTTCATAGTTCATGTATTACCGGAGATATATTTGGTTCTTGCCGCTGCGATTGCGGTCCTCAGCTTCATAAAGCTATGGAGATGATTGACCAGGAAGGAAAAGGCGTGATCATTTACATGAATCAGGAAGGCCGAGGTATTGGCCTGATCAATAAATTACATGCATATAACTTGCAGGAAAATGGTTTTGATACCGTCGAAGCTAATCTTCAGCTAGGGTTCAAAATGGATCAGCGGGATTACGGTGTAGGAGCCCAGATCCTTCGCAGCCTTGGTGTTAAAAAAATGCGCCTGATGTCAAATAACCCGACTAAAAGGGCTGGTTTAATTGGTTATCAATTAGAAGTTATAGAAAACGTTCCTATCGAAATCCAGTCAAACAAGCATAACGAGTTATACTTGAAAACGAAAAGGGATAAGATGGGGCATTCGATAATGAAGAACGAACAAGATTAACGGCCTGCCGCTTTTTTGGCAGGTTCACCTGATATTGGAGCCGGAACCGGAGTACTGGGAGTTACAGGAGTTACGGGGCCGGCTGGATTAGGAATAGGAGTTCCATCCTTTCTTTCTTCCTTCCTGCTCTTTCCTACAAATGCTCTGATAAATTCTCCAAGCGAATCAAAATCTTTCCTATAGACTACTCCCAATGCATTCACATAGTCCTGCCCGTTCACATTTGTAGCAGTAAGGATACTGCGATTACTCAGGCGGTTAGAGGCCCGAGCAATTAATGTCCCATCTTTCTTGATCAGGTATTGCAACTCAATATCGCGGGCGTAATAGGTATTTCCAGTCGAACTATTGAAATTAACGAGATTACTTGAAGTGGCCCTTACGTCTGTTAAACTTCCTGTGATCCTTAGCCTGTCATTAAAGAACCTGCCAGACAAACCGAAATCGTTTACCGACCTGATGTTTATATCGACAGTTTTAAGGTTCAAAGACTTGGCAATAATTGAGTTAAGAATATTCACCGTCAGCTCTGTACCTGCGTTGGCAAGTGTTGATGTCGCAGTATTTTCAAAGTTACTGGTATTGGTAAAAGCTCTTCTTACGATAATACTGATCGCTTGTGTACGGGTATTATCGGGATTGCTGAAATAACTTTGCAATTGATCCTTTATGTACGCATCGTTAGGGAAGTTAAGGTCGAGATTTATCTTGGGCTGAGTGATAATTCCCTGCAGGTTAATAATTGCTTCTGTAAGAGCAGTCTGAGACTGCTGCCCGGCATTAGCTGCCAGATAAAGATCTTTAAGATTAGCTCTTACACTATATACTGCGTTAACATTGATCAAAGCTTGAGTAGGATCTCCTGTCCAACGAATGGTACCACCCTGATAAATATCAAACTGCTTGTTGAAATAATCCTGCGCAGTGAAGATAAATTTACCCTGAGAGATCTGGTATTCTCCACGCATTTCGAAGTCCCCTGCACTGGTGATCTTCATAACAAGAGGATCGGCGCGGCCTTGTCCGCTTAGCTTACCAAGGTCAGTGATAATATTCACCTGAGAGGATTCTCCCACTGTTAGCTCAAAATTCATCACTAAACCAGCAAAGTAGTTTGCCTTTGGTGGAGCCAGTGCTGAATCCTTAGTTACATAAGTAATAAAATTACTGTTACCTACCCGCTCAGAACTATTCAGAGGGATATTGAATACCGTCCTGTCTTCTGTCCGGGCGGTAATATCAATCCTCATATTATTTGTTGGTCCTTTAAACTTAAACGTACCCGTGCCAAAGGCGGTTCCATAGTACAAAGGATTATCCTTGGCCGTTGTATTTAAAGCCTGAATACCATCCGCCTTGATCACAATGTCTATATCAGGAACCTTGGGGTTCTTCATATCCACGGTCCCGTTGGCAGTAGCAGTATGACCATAAATATCGTTGATAGCAAGATCCCTTAAAAGGATCACACTATTCTCAACCCTTACACTATCGTTTATGAGATAATGCGTTTTTAAATAATTAACTGTTAATCCGACCCCATCAAGTTTAGCTCTTCCCCGGATGTGTGGATTTAGAGGATTACCTGTTACCTTGAAGGATGCCGAAACATTACCATTCAAGTCAGAAACAAGGTTTTTTATAAAAGGCTGAAAAAGTACAGCCTCACTATTATTCATGATGAGATCAAGGTTCAGCTTGTTATTTTCTGAATTAGCATTATAAGTTCCCGAGATGAACATTGTCTCCTTGCCTTCCTTCAGAATATTCATTTCGACCTCTACCAGCTTCGTTTCGTTGTCGAGATTAGCAGTTAAGGTAAGGTCCCCAATATGAGTACTATTCATTGTTAGGGAATCTATGCTGATATCAGATTCTAGCTTAGGCTTTTTAAGTGGTGTATTTATAATAAGGTGACCGTTCATCATGCCTCCAAGGGCAACCTTAGACCCGGCGGTTAAAGAATTGAAGGTAGCCAGCTTGAACTGCTTGAAACCTACGTTAAGAACATCCTTTGGATCGGCAGACAATACCCCGTCTACTGTCAGCAACTGGTTATCCCTGAATAATTCAAAGTTTTCAATATAAACCTTCTTCTGATCAAACTTCAGCCTAACCTTCTCCTGAATCCTCCAACCCTCTTTGTTGATAACAACGTCAGACGGCAGTACAGATAATCGTGCAGCGGTATCAGTAGAAAATTCAACGAGGCCGTTCAAGTCGAGCTGGTTCGTTGCGTCCTTATCCGATAACTTAACATTCAGTGCCAGACTATCGTTTCTGAGGATGTTAGCAACGTTTATATTCTGTATATAAAATTTATTATTAAGGTCGATACGATCCGCAGTAGCGAAAATATTTAAAGCTTCCGGAGTAGTGGACTCGTCGAGGATAAAATTAGTAAGTTTAATTTGCTGATACTCGATAACCGGACTTGACCCGTTGATCGTAGCAGTGTTAGTAGTTGAGTTAAACTTGCCATTGAACACCGCACCCTCGGGTAGTTTCAATTGCGGCATAAAGAAAGCTGCTATCGGTTCGAAATATTTAATCTTGAGATTAATATCAAAAATCTGAGGAGCAGTTCTCTGAGTTTTTAGCTGCAAAGAAGGTATATATTTCTTGACTACCGACTTGAAATAGGCAGGAAGCTCTTGCAGGCCGTACTGACCTACTATTTCAGCATCGAGTATATCAGACTTAACTGTAAGTGAACGAGATCTACCTGTGCCTCCAGCTACCAGATCCAAAGAATTAACAACCAAAGAATTTCCCGGACGGATCAAATGGATATTCCTCACCACAAAATTTCCCTGGATGTTATTAAGGTTGGTGCCTGTAAAATTTGTCCTGATATCGGCATCAACTTTTAAAGTGTCTTTGGTGAATCCAAGTTTCCTGAAATCAGTATTCCTTAAGCTGGCCACGAAATGGAACTCGGGCACTTTCAAGTCCAAATTTATCCCTCCATTAAATTGAAGATGAATATTTCTGTCATTAATACTAGCCTTACCCCGGAAGAACCGGCGGTTGTACGTTCCGTTGATAGCGATGTTTGTGTACCGATAACCTCTGAAATCAAAATAATCAGCTCGTGCCTCTACCGTTTCACTTAGGTTCTTAACATCAAACCCTTTGCCGGAGATGTTTGCAGTTAAAGTTGCACGACCAAGGTCCTGTCGATTCAACAAGCTCTGCAGATCAAAATCAATTGCCTTAACAACACCCGAATAAGTTGGAGTTCCTGCCAGGTTCATACGCAGGTTTGGCTGAAGTCTTCCTAAGGCTGTTTTCACCTCCCCGTTAATGCTGAAGTTCTTAACGAGCCCTTTAAAAACACCCGAATAACTAACATTTCCCAATTTTGTTACAACCGGAGGCAGCGCTTTCAATTTAAGTGCAAGTGCCTTTGACAAATATTGTATGTCTTTACTGTTGGTATGCAATTGGTCAAACCGAAGTTCGAGGTAAGTTTTACTGATTGAAGGCAATCCTTTGACAGTAAAATTCCCTTTCAAATAGGTCGCCTGTCCTGCACTTGCTATGAAATTCCTTGCCCTTATATTATTTACATAACCATTTAAATTTCCTTTAACCCTAAGATCAAGGTTCATTTTCCTGGTGGCATCTGCAAAGAAGGAGATATCTTTTGAGTGGATGTGAGATTGTTTTAAGTTAGCCTTTACATAAACCTTACTTACGAAACTTTTAAAGTCGGAAAAGCGATTATACCGCATTAGTAAGTAGTTGCTGACCCTGGAATGAGGCGTTTGCAGCAACAACCTGCTGAATTCCATCTTATTAGTATCGATACTTGCTTTCGTAGTTAGATTAAGAAGCTTAAAACCGCTCTTCTCCCTGAAAGTCAAATTGTTAACCTGGGCATCAAACAAATGCTTTTTGGTATCGATATTTAGAACTGTAGTACTTAGAGCGGAAAGGTCAATATCATCGAAATTAATTCGTTTTAATGCATTATCCCGACTAAAATTGCGGTACTTGAAAGCTATTTTATTAAGTACAATCCTATCCACAGTAATGTCATAGGGCTTCCCTTTAGGTTTGCCACTAGGCTTAGGTTTAAAATAGTCAATTATAAACTTCAGGTTATTGCCTCCGCCTTTATAGCTCTTGAAGTAGAACTGCCCGCTATCAAGTTGGGCAGATTCAATACCTATCCGGCGGTTCTCAATAGAGAAGACATTAATATCTACCGTAAGTTGAGGAGAATAAAGTAGCGTATCCTTGTCCAGGTCCTGCACATATAGTCCTTCAAGAACCAGGGATTTAAAAGGCTTTACATAAATGCCCTTTAGGTCAACTAATGTCTTAAGCTCTTTAGAAAGGTAAGCAGCCGCTTTTTTTGCTATGTAGGTTTGTACCGACTTATATCGCAAGGAGAAAACTAAAGCTGCAAACAATAGAATGATCACAGTCAGTGTCCAAAGCGTTATTTTAAGTACTTTTTTAATAGTTTTGCGTTTTGTATAAGTAAAACAATAATAAAGATATCCGGTTTGGCAACAATCCTCGCAATTGAATCTTCGTGTGATGAAACATCAGCAGCCGTATGTAAAGACGGCAAAATGCTGTCTAATATTATAGCTACTCAGCAAGTTCATCAAAAATATGGTGGAGTAGTGCCAGAATTAGCTTCCCGTGCGCATCAACAGCACATCATCCCCGTCGTAGAGGAAGCACTTTCTAACGCAAAAGTAAACAAAAAAGAGATTGATGCAGTAGCTTTTACTCGTGGTCCCGGCTTATTAGGTTCACTCCTGGTTGGAACTTCTTTTGCAAAGGCGTTTACCCTTGCTAGAAATATCCCTTTAATTGAGGTTAACCATATGCAGGCGCACATTCTGGCTCATTTCATCCCTTATGATAATCATCCGGACTGGTCAGCTCCTGAATTTCCTTTTTTATGCCTTACCGTTTCTGGCGGCCATACGCAAGTGGTTCTGGTGAAAGATTACTTTGATATGGAAATCATCGGACAAACAATGGACGATGCTGCAGGAGAGGCCTTTGATAAAACAGCTAAGATACTCGACCTGCCTTATCCGGGTGGACCACTGATCGATAAATATGCTAAGGAAGGCAATCCAGATGCGTTTCAGTTTCCAGAACCTCAAATACCGGGCTTCGACTTCAGCTTCAGCGGACTCAAAACCTCCATTTTATATTTTGTGAGGGATAAACAGAAGAACGATCCTGAGTTCTTGGAAAAGAATATGGCAGACGTCTGTGCTTCCGTTCAGTACCGTATCATTACCATTCTCTTAAGTAAGGTTAAAAAAGCGGCAAAACAGTACGGTATAAAAAGTATTGCCATTGCCGGTGGGGTGTCTGCCAATTCGGGCTTAAGATCTGCATTGAAAGAAATGGCGCAACAACAAGGATGGAAGGTTTTTATTCCCGAGTTTCAATATTGCACCGATAACGCTGGAATGATCGCAATTGCCGGTTATTACAAATTCCTTAATAAAGACTTTGTAGGACAGGATATCGCTCCTTTAGCCAGAATGCCTTTTTAATTTTAATCTTATTTGAACACGTATACATGAGTTTTTCAACTATAATCTTTGGTCTCGTTTTCGTTATACCAATGATCTTCTTCTTTTTCTACTTTATTGTATGGAAAGACGCGAAAACAAGAAAGATAGGAGTTGCAGTATTAGCTGCCCTGGTGATCTTTGCAGTAATAGTGGCCTATTTTGTTAATAAGGATAAATAATGCCAAAGGCAATCATCATAGGTGCAGGAGTGGCAGGTATTGCTTCAGCGATACGACTGGCGGTTAAAGGTTTCGAAGTTGAAGTTTTCGAATCAAACGCTTATCCGGGTGGCAAGCTGTCTGAGATAGTGATTGATGGATATCGTTTCGATGCCGGACCCAGTTTATTTACCATGCCTCAATATGTTGAAGAATTATTTCACCTGGCAGGAAAGAATCCATTAGAGTACTTTTCTTACTACAAGCTATCTTCTATCTGCAACTATTTCTATGAAGACGGAACCCGCTTAACCGCATGGGCAGATAAACATAAGTTTGCGCGGGAAATAGCGGGAAAAACTGCAGATTCAGAGCATGCTGTACATGACTTTCTTAAGAGATCTGAAGAGATCTACGAAATAACACACCATGTATTCCTTGAAAAATCCCTTCACAAAATAAGGACCTACCTTAATACGGCTACGCTTAACTCCCTTCTTAAAATTGGAAAGATCGATTCTCTCAGGTCAATGAATGAGGCGAACGAGAGTTATTTTATTGATCAAAGGACTACGCAGCTTTTTAATCGTTATGCCACCTATAATGGATCTGATCCTTACCGAGCCCCGGCAACTTTAAATGTTATTCCTCACCTTGAGCAGCATTTTGGTGCATACTTCCCTAAAGGCGGAATGAATATGATAACGGCAAGCCTGGTTAAACTAGCTGAGGAGCTGGGCGTGAAGTTCCGGTATAACAGCAAAGTTGAGGAAATTGTATTGGAAGACGAAAAAGTTAAAGGCATAAGGTTGCAAGGTCAGTTAGAAGAAGCTGATTTGGTAATTTCTAACATGGATGTGTGGCATACTTACAAAAAGCTTTTAAAAAACCTGTACGTTTCGTCAAGAGTATTGAATCAAGAGAGAAGTAGTTCGGCACTTATTTTCTATTGGGGAATAAACACGACCTTTCAAGAACTTGACCTTCACAATATTCTATTTAGCGAACACTACGAAGCGGAGTTCAGAGCAATCTGGAAAGAAAAGAAGATCTTCAATGATCCTACCGTTTATATTAATATAAGCTCTAAATATAATGCCTCTGATGCTCCGGCAGGATGTGAGAACTGGTTTGTCATGATCAATGTACCAGCTAACGCAGGACAAGATTGGGATAAACTGATTGCAGAAGCAAGGGAAAATGTTATAAATAAGATTAGCCGTAATTTGAATGTTAATCTCAGAGACTATATAGTTTGCGAAGATATACTTGATCCGAGAAGCATTGAAAGCAGAACAAGCTCTTATCAAGGCTCTTTATACGGTACCAGTTCAAACAGTCGTTTTGCCGCGTTTTTACGCCACCCCAATTTCAGTTCCTCCATTAAAAATCTATATTTTGTGGGGGGAAGTGTACATCCCGGAGGGGGAATACCTTTGGCATTGCTATCAGCAAAGATCACTTCAGAACTAATATAGCTGCATTTTAATTAGTAGAATTCTCGGACCGACACTTATACCCCTGTGAATAAGCAAGGTGTATTGGAGTCTAATATCTATCCTGTTATTTCAAAATTTTCATTAGAAGCTAAAGACCAGGGTTAAAACTATTATATGTTTCAAGTAAACGTAGAGGGCACAAATGGCTGTAGGAATTCTTATAAAACGAAAGATCTTTACTAGGGGCATAATTAAAAGTAGAAAAATCCCCAAATGAAAAAGCCCTATCAGTTTCCTGAAGGGCTTTTGTTTAAAAGTTGGCACCGACCTACTCTCCCACATTTTACTGCAGTACCATTGGCTCTGGCGGGCTTAACTTCTCTGTTCGGAATGGGAAGAGGTGGACACCGCCGATATAGGCACCTGAAGATCATTTAAGGTGAAAGCTTTTCGCTTTTACCTAAGACATATATTGAAAGAAGTAATTTAGAAAACAACAGCTTTTATCTGCTCTAAGAAAGCTTCGGATGATTAGTACTACTTGACTATGGTGTCACCACCTTTACATCTGTAGCCTATCAACGTAGTAGTCTACTACGATCCTATATGGAAAACTCATCTCGT
>NZ_JAFEWE010000018.1 GCF_017355785.1 Desertivirga arenae | reverse complement strand
AAATGCACAGTCAACAAAATAGGGAAGTTAAAACCTATAAAAAAACCTCAAACATTTTTGAGGATGTTTGAGGTTTTTACGCCAATTTAGTATTCACAAAATAGTCAACCTATTTTAGGACGTTACATTTAAAACCAATACACTATGGCTTAGGAGTAGTTGTAGTTGAGCCTCCTGTACCTTGTGTAGTTCCAGTACCTGTAGTTCCGGTTCCAGTACCTGGTGAAGTAGTGGTGCCAGTGCCAGTAGTTCCTGTTCCAGGTGAAGTTGTAGTTCCGGTACCAGTTCCTGTGCCTGTTGACGGAATGGTCGTTGTGCCTGTAGGTGTACCAGTTCCCTGAGTAGTAGTTCCGGTGCCACTGCCTGTAGTTCCTGTACCTGATCTTGGAGTAGTGGTGGTTGTACCTGTTCCAGAAGGAGTAGTTGTAGTAGTTCCCGTACCTGTGTCAGTTCCCTGGGTTGTAGTTCCAGTTCCAGTACCTGTAGTCCCAGTTCTCGGAGTTGTGGTACCCTCAGTTGTAGTTTTTTTGCTTTTTTTGATCGTTCTGCTGTTGGTAGTTGTATCGGAACTTGTTCCGGTTTTACGACTTCCTGTTTGAGCATAACTATTTTCTGACACAACAGCTGCCAGAACAAATGCTAATAATGCACACACTTTTTTCATGATGTTTTTCTTTAGATAGTTTCTTTTTCGCCTAAGTCTGCCAATTGGCGTGCCGGACTGAAGAGTCTCTCTTGTTCCGCTTTTCGGAAGTGTTGATCCAAAAAATACCTGATTCGCTAAAAAACGCCTTATTTCTTCATATACACCCATTTGGGAGCCAGATAAGACTAAGAATTAAATGAAATTTGGGTATTTTCCGCAAAAAGACCTGTTTTTGTAACCGTAAAGCTTAGAGGTCACTTAGACTCCTAAAAATCAACAGATCGGGGAATAATTCGACTTTACCCTTAAGCGACCCCTTAATTCAACATTAAAACAGTGAATACGGAGTAGGAGCAGGATCTTATCCTGAAAGAATAGTGTAACTTTCCATTATACTTCTACTTTCGCTGGATATTTATAGGAGACTAATGAAGGTATTTTCAACACGCGTTATAACTGACCTTGGCATACGTTTAATGGAGGAAGCTGGCATCGAAGTAAACCAATGGGAAGAACGGAGAGAGCTAAGCCGGGATGAGTTGATCAGAAAATGCCGGCAACACGACGCCCTTATTGTAGCCGGACCTATAAAGGTTGATGCGCAGTTCCTGGAGGCTTGCCAGCATTTGAAAGTTATTGCCCTTCACGCAGTTGGTTACGATAATGTAGACCTCATGACGGCTACCCGCTTTCGTATCCCCATCGGAAACACTCCGGCAGTAGTTGATGAAGCTACTGCAGAAACTGCCTTTATGCTTATGCTGATGGTTGCAAGAAATGCCCTATATCAGCATAAAAGGATATTGAAGGGGGAGTGGGCTTTCTTTGAACCTACTGCCCATTTAGGCATAGAGCTTAGAGATAAGACCCTCGGGGTTTTCGGACTTGGGAATATAGGTTCTCGGATGGCAGCCTTGTGTCGCGCTGCCTATGATATGAAGATCATCTATTGCAACCGCAGCCGGAACTTCCGGGCAGAACAAGAATTAGGAGCTGAAAAAGTACCTTTTGATAAGCTTGTTCAGCGAAGTGATGTCTTGTCTGTTCACTCTGTCCTGAGCAATGAAACCAGGGGGCTGTTTAATATGGAGGTTTTTTCGGCGATGAAGCCTTCCGCTATTTTTATTAACACTGCACGGGGACAGATTCATAACGAAAATGACCTAACAGAAGCTTTGGCGAAAAAGCAGATCTGGGGTGCCGGTCTTGATGTCACTAATCCGGAACCAATGAGCCCTGATAATCCATTGCTTAAACTTGAAAACGCGACTATTTTGCCTCACATAGGAACCTCAACTGAGGAAACGAGAGAAAAGATGGTGAGAAGAGTTGCTGAAAATATAATTGCCGGACTTAAAGGTGAAAGGCTTCCTTACCTGGTTAATAAGGAGGTGTATGATTAAAGCTATTGCTTGATAAATAAGCAAAAAGGTCCGGCATCAAATGCCAGACCTTTTAAACTTTATTCTAGGAGTTATCATCGATTCCCGATCTTCCTGATCGTTTCCGGTCTTCCTCTCCCAGATCCATATCCATCTGGCTTTCGTCTCCGTCGTAACCGATCATAGTATCTTCTATTGCTATCTGATACCCATCATCGTCATTTCTCGATTCGCTTAATGAATTAGTAGTACCTGCAAATCCTGTGTCATTTTGGGTTTCAGGATCAGGGGTATTAGTTTGTGCGCCACCGATAGTATTATCGTGTCCGTTGTTTTCTTCCGGGTTCTCTTGTTGGTTTTTCATTTGTTTATATGTAGATATGAAATTCCAACACCCACTAGCATCAAGGGTTTTGAGAGATTTACAAAAGAGTAAAAACCGAAAGGAAAATATGCATCAGCAACCTAAGCTGAACTTTAGCTTTTCCAGAACTTTCTCTTCTCCCCATATACGTTCACCCTGCAGATTTTCCATATGGGCCAGGATCTCCGAATGGATATCCTCATTCATTTGGCTTTGATAAACACGAACCGCAGTACTTTTATCTATACTGCAATTGCTCATATTATTTACCAGCGGAATAAGGCTTACCTGTAATCTATTTGCTACCTGCTCTACATGGTTCACGATCTGTTCCTCTGTTATCCTTGCAGAATAGGGAAGGTCCTCATAAAATGCGATATCTAATTGGGCATAAAGCTTTAATACAGCCTCGAGACAGATCACATGATCAACATGGTCGCCAATACTCAGAGGACAAAGCAGAACACCTTCCACCTCCCTGATTAATTTTCCCCTCAGATCTTCAGCAAGGGCTAATTCATCCTCCGCCAGCGCTTTGAAGCGGAAAATGTAATTGTTACGGAGGGGAGCATCCAGCAGATCAAGGTTTACAATGTCAATCTTCGAATCGAATAAGGCATTGTAGCTCTGATCCTCTCCGGCACGCAACAGGCTTATAGCTTCTGTTTCTTTAGATTCAACAGGTATAGCTGTCCAGCGCGTAACCGTAAAACAGTTGATCAGCTTAACAGGCACGTCGCTGTTAAGTAGTTTAGAAATGGTTAGCGTAAGCCCGTACGCCGCATCGTCAAAATGCGGCGACAGGATATTTATTTTTAAGCTCACACTTTATAGCTTGATAACTGGATAGGATTGCTTACCGGTGTACTTTTTGAAATGATATAAGGTGGCACCACCAGGTGATGGATCGGGTGGTTCACGAAGCAATTAATTGCATCGGTTAAACTTTCCACCATCGTCTCGTTCTTTCCATTAAAGGAAGTATTGGCAATAATTCCCACACCTGTTTTATCCTTAAAGCGTCTGATCACATTGTAAATAAATTCATTATCATCTTTACTCACAGTTTGGATCCTCGCACTATGATCAATATGTTCAATAGTAGGGAACTTATCTTTATAGGCGTCCTGTACAAAAGCGGTGAATAGCATGAAAGGGGTCCGGCCTTCAAATTTGAAATACTCGTTTACATCTTCTTCCAATACAAAAGGAGCGATTGGCCTGAACCATTCCCTTCCTTTAATGAAGGCGTTTATCCAGAATTTATTAACCCCATACCTGGTATCAGCAATAATACTGCGGTTTCCGAGGGCACGAGGTCCAAATTCACTCTGACTTTGAAATACGCAAAGGATGCGCCCCCAGTTAATATGGTTAGCGCATTCTTCTATCAAATCTTCGGGCTTTTCGATCTTCAGGTCAGGATAGTTCTTGATCACTTCAGTCACCTGTTCAATGTCTACTTCCGGTCCCAGATAATCGAAGCGCCATTCAAACTCATTCTGAAGTTTAAAACATTCTACTGCCCCATAGATCGCACAACCTACGGAAGTTCCTCCATCATGCGGTGCTGGTGGAATAAAGACATTTAGTCCCATTTCCAATAGTTTGCTATTTGCAACACAGTTCAAAGCACAGCCCCCAGCATAGGCTATGTTTTTTGTTCCTGTTACATCCGATAACCATTGGGCAGCCTTCATCAAAGCATTCTCAAACACTTCTTGTCCTTTTGCTGCGAAATCTGCCTTTTCACCGAAGGTTTTCACCTCATTATTGTAGAAATAATCAGTGGTTTTAAAGGCCTCGATCCATTCATCCGGAATCAAAACTTCTCCCTCTCTTACAATAAGTTCAGGCAGATCTATTTTCTTAGGATCCCCATAGGCTGCAAGTCCCATTACCTTTCCTTCACTTCCCTCACCAGAGAAAAGGCAGTTGGTTAATTTATAATAGAAATTACCCAGCCCGTGTGGCTGTTCAGGATTACGGTCGTGCAGCTGTTTCTTGATACATTTTATCTCGCCATTAGAGCAGTAGTAATATGAGGCAACCTCAAACAGGTTCCTCTGTCCCTTTCCCGGATAATCATATTTAATATGTTCAACCGGACTGCCCACTGAATCAATGATCATGGTGGCGCAGGTGTCGAATCCGGAAGGATGATAGGCACTGTAAAGGTGAGCTAAATGGTGAGAGATCTCTATGATCTCGGCCCCTTCCTTCAGGTTCAAAACAGTTCTTAATTCTTCGTGATATTGTTCCTTTTTCTGGTACTCGTCGTCGGCCGACCAACATTCAACAATAAGGTCGTATGGGCGGTCAACTACCGGGATCTGCTCTTTGTACATCTTAATATCACCCAATCTTCCCCAGTGGTGCTTGCGTTTTGTTAGCCTTTCTTTGTGGATAGACATCACATGTTTACCTCCGTCAAAAACTGAGATTGTACCATCCTGAGTGCGATTTATACCTAAAATAGCGGGTGAATTCATAGATGAAGAAATGTTTTTTTAAGGTGAAAAATAAGTTTATAAAGGCTACGGAAGCTGCGCTATCTTCCGAAATTCCTTTTCCAATAACTAAGAAGTATTGGATTAGTTTGAGTTCTGCGAAAAAGCATCCTTGGATTAAATCTCTGAATTTGTCATCTTTTTATCAGCCATAACATTTTCTGTAACTCTTGCAAAAACTCTTCGTAAAGCATGTTACATTACCAGGAAAGACAATGAATAGTGAGATGGGATACATCCTTTACGAGGGATTTTTGTTTCAGGTTGTAGGAAGGAACATAAGTGATGTAACGATCATATTTGATGGAAAAAAGATCCATATTCCTACAGGGCAAGCCCGGTTTTGCAGCTTGACAGAATTTTTGAACGACGATATTTAAGGTGATTAAGTAGGATTAATTGTGGGATGATTGAGAAGGGAGCTAGCCTCCCTTTTTTTTGTGAAAGTCTATATGTTTTATCCACCAGGAACCTCCAATTAACGATCATCCTCCGTTTGTGAGTTCAGCTCAAGCGAGGGGCTCTACTCCTTAAAATTTGTATCAAAAAGGTTATGTAACAAAAGAAATACCTCCTGACTTCAAAAGGAATTTTTGGGATACCTATACTTGATCACCAATTATAATCAGATCCAAGAAATGAGAACTTCTATTCTTCTGGCAGTATTTTTTTCTGCATTAGTTCCTTGTACAGTCTTCTCTCAGATCGGCAAACGCTTCCCTTCAGAAAAAAAGGAAATTAAAGATCCTGTCACAGGCGCCAAACTTGTTTTTTTGACCAGCAAGCCTCATGGGGATTCCAAAATCTATCCCACTCATCCGCAGTGGACTTCAGATGGGCAATGGGTCATCTTCCGCTCCGATCTTGCAAAGAACGAGGCCATGGCGGTAAATGAGAAAAGCGGCGATATCGTCCAGGTTTCGGAAGGAGGTTACACCGGCATGTTAAATATCGCCAGAAAGTCAATGAAACTCTATTTCATGCGGAGCATAGGTCAAACCAGAGAGGCTGATCCGGGACAAGGAAAAGAGTCTAAGGGCTTGGAAATAGTGGAGGTAGATCTTGCAAAAGTCTTTGCCGACAGTAAATCAGGGTCGATGAGGGCTGCAGGTACTTATCAACGGATTTGCGGCATAACTCCCCCTGAAATTGGTGCAGGTGGTGATATGGCCCTGGATGCGGATGAGGAATGGGTTTACTTTAGGGTTGGTAAAGAAGCAGCAGTGAAACATCTGGCAGCGGGAACTAAGGTAGAAGAAAGCTTTGGCCCGAGAAAAATGGGAGCCGGACCAGCCGGCATTGCGCGGATGAACATAAAAACCGGTGAAATTAAACATGTCGTGTCTGTTCCATTCCAGGTAGGTCATATTCAGGCCAACTTATGGAATCCCGGTGAAATAGTTTTTTGTTGGGAGACAGGTGGTAAATCACCACAACGTACCTGGACAGTAAGGTCGGATGGATCAGGCCTAAGACCGCTGTACCCGGAAGCTTCATACGAGTGGGTAACTCACGAAGCCGTTATATCCAAGGACGAAGTGGCAATGGCCTTGATGGGACATCGTGCTATTCCCGGGGCAGCTAATACTGGCGTTGGAGCTCCAGCAACAGGCGTCACCGGAGCGAACCCAGGTCAGGAGAGCGACTGGGGAAATGCGGGCACCCGTGAAAAGCCTACTGGTTTGGCTATAGTTAATCTACGTACCCGTGAAACCACCATCGCCGGGCAAACACCTTCCGGCAGCGGCTTGTGGCATGTCCATGGATCGCCTGATGGCAGGTGGGCGGTTGGAGATGACTTCAGCAGAAGTTTATATATTATAGATCGTCGTACCCGTGAAATGAAGATGATCTCTACCGGGCACAAAACAACAGCAGCCGATCACTGCCATCCCACATTTCACCCGGACGGAACCCGTTTCGAAATTCAATCCGCTATGCTTTCGGAGGATAATAAGACAATGAATATCTGTATTGTTCACATGCCAAAGGATTGGTTGAAGAGGAAGTCCCCTTAGAAACAATTTTCCTCGTCTAATCCTTATCACACTATTCTATGAAGAAAATCGAATCTTTCGAAGGCGACAGGGTATCGCATTATGATAGCTCTATCAGAAAATGGTTTCCTGGCTATGACAATTTAATAGAGCTGTTATTTCCACTGCTGAAAAGCCGTCTTGCCCCCGCGGCGGATCATAAAGTACTGGTTGTAGGATGTGGTTCAGGTAATGAATTGAATATTCTTGCCCGATTAAGACCTGAATGGGAATTTGTAGGTGTGGATCCCTCAGAACAAATGATAGCTCTGGCGACTGAAAAAACCGCTAAACTGCCAAATGTAAGGCTTATTAAAGGCACGGTTGAAAATATCCATGAGAGTTTCGATGCGATCACCTGTATCCTGGTCACTCATTTTTTTGAAATTGAGGTAAAGAAGGAGATCTATCACTGTATTTACAAGCACCTGAATGAGGGTGGGGTTTTTATTCTCGCCGATATCACAGGAAGTAAAAATAGTTTCAACAAGAATTTCGAGCTGTTCAAAACTTATCAGGAGCTCAATATAGATGATGACACCTTGCCGAAGGGATTAAATCATATTGTGAACGATCTGCATTATATTGCAGAAGAGGAATTGATATCTTTACTTAAATCGGAGGGTTTCAAGAAGGTGACGAAGTTTTTTCAGTGGTTGATTTATGATGCCTGGCTGGTAGAGAAATAGTATTTGGCTAATGCAGGTCTCCCGGTATGGCCGCTGAATATACCTTTCTTCTTATTAAAAATTCAGCAATAAGAAGATTGGGAACCCAACTTAAAAGGGCAATAATTACGTAGTTATGCTGAAAGTCAGCTCCGTTGCCAAAAATGTTAAATAGCCAGACATAAAAGCGTAAGGTAACTGCCGCGAAAGCGAGACTATAACTTCTCACAGCCATATCACTATGCGCTTTCATGTTGCCCTTTTTTATGTAATAAATAGCAGCAACTGTCGACAGGATCCATAAGGTATTCTGAACAAGGAAAGAAAGAAGTACAGCTATGCCTCTGTCGATAAAAAAGCTCATAACATAGGCTCCCGGCGAGGCGAAAAAGAGGGTCCCGAAAACATATATATTTCCCAGGACCCTATGCTGCGAAGCTTTCTCCAAACTTTTTCTACCAAACTGAAAGTAGCCACAGATGAGGATAACACTGCTGCCGAAAATATGACTGTAGAAGGCTGGCAAATACCAGCCGCTTGCTACAGCTGCCTGCTTCAATTGAAGGAAGCCCGTTTGTGGTTTTAGCTGCCAATATTCTAAAGAAGCAAGGCTTAATATAGCGATCCAAAAAAAAGCAAGATATCTCAGAAGCACATTTAATCTCATTTGGATATGGCTAGCTTTTCGCTGCTCTGACCTTTGATTCTCTGGTCGAGCCATTTGATGTTGTATTTGTCAATTTCCGTCAGGTACTGCTCCACATCCGAATTCTCCGGCTTGTAAACGCCATAAATATCATTAAAAACTTCGTTCCATTTATTGTCTGGAAAATTATAGTTATAGTTGGCGTAGATCTCCATTTTCATAAAGGTTAGAACATCCTTAGGTAGTTTGTCTAACTGCTTACCGCCATATACATAACACCCTTTAATATACGAGTCGTTTAACTTCACATACTCCGTAAAATTAAAATAACGTTTGCTTGGTAATCCTTCTGCTTTACCTGTTTTTAAACTGATATAGTGATAAAAAGGCATTTCTGTCAGGTCTTTTCCCGAAATCCCCAAATAGTTTGATCCTGATGTTTTTACTTCGATTAACGTGTCAGAAAGAGCTCTGGTCTGAAAGATGTTATTACAATTTACAGCCTCCCCCATTTCCTCATCCTCCCAGATCGTATAGCTGTAGAGTTTGTTATTCCTATGGTCGATCATCATGACATTCTTTTTTTCATAGAAATCAGACCTTCCGCCTACATAGTTATCCCTAATGGATGAAAGAACGGTTTCCAGCCAGTTCGAGTCTTCATCCGTCTTAGCGAACTTTACCTGCACGGAAGAACTCATGTCATAAAATTCAACGTTATGCCGAAGCGGGTTTTTGAACTGTTGAGCTCGTGAGAGGATCCCCCAGTCAGACAGGTGGGAAGGAGGGATATAAAGGGCATTATGATCCTGGCGAGAGTTAAACTCTATCAGGTTTTTGACATTGTTTTCACTGATATTGTAGGTGTTCCGGTAAACATATACTTTCTTAAGGATGTCGGATATTTTTATAGAGGAGTCTCTTTCTGAAACGCTAAAGTCCTTGTTGAGCCAGAAATAGTCCGTTCCGCTGCCAACCACTGCTACTTTCTCGCCGTCCTCAATTGGAATGATCTGATCATATTCAACAGGAACTATATTCTTTCCCTGAAGGTCATAGAATCCTCTCTTTCCGTTCTTCTCAACCTCAATTAGGCCCTCAAAAGTCCCGTTAATATTATGGATAAGGTCGAAACGGGCAGGAATTATCTCCTTAAAATCCGCACTGACCAGACCCATCTGGTATGGTTTCTCCTCTCTGTTCTCTTCACCAAACAGGTTTTCGGGCATACTCCATTCACCGTTTACCACGTAATAGAGAGGCTTGTTATCCAGGTAACTGAACCAGATCACCGAATCATACTTGCCTTTCAGTTTCTCTGCACCTTCAAAAGCTGTGAGTGTTAAAGGGTCGTAAATATCCTTATCAGGAATGGTAAGCGAACGGATAGCGTTTTCATAAGCAACAAAGTCTGTATAAAGGTCTTCTCCATTAAATTGAATGATCTTATATTCTTTCTTATCCCGCTTTTGCAAAGTAAGCTTGATGGAAGATTTTAGATCATAAAGGCCTTCGTAAGATAAGATTAGGGGAATAACCACTTCCGACTGGCTATCCGAGATAACCTTCACTTCCACCTTCATACTATCCAGCTTTCGCTTGAACAATTGCTTTGAACGTCCATTCGAACTTGTACGTCCTGCCAGAACATCAACAAGCCTTAAAAGGTCCTTTTTCTTTTGTTTTACATCAAATAGGGTGACTACAGAATCTGCAGGTTTATTCTCAAGCGAGTAAATGAAGGTTTTAACGAACTGATCTACTTCGGAGGGATTACTTTTGTTCAGCCATTGCCTGCCAAACAAAAAGCCTCCTATTAATACTATGATAATAGTTGAGGCAATGATGATCTTATTCTTCATGATAATATAGGTATTTCTTTTTTTAAAGATAGTTTTTGTTACCGATACGCAAATTTATCTTTCTTTCCGGTTAAACCAATCTTCAGACCCTTCGTCTTAGCTTAAGTTGCAATTGATGAACCCTTTATGAAATCTCCATTTTCCCTGCAATCAACTTTTTTGATAGCGCTTATTGCGCTCTTCTTTATTTCCTTTAGCTCTGAAAATTTTAATAGTGCTCCCAAATACAAATTTCCGTATAAACAAGCGGGGCTTACAGAAAGGCAGGCGGCAGTACATCTTTTAAGCCGTTTTACCTATGGCGCAAAGCCTGGCCAGGTAGATGAGGTGATGAAGGAAGGTTTGGAGAAATGGTTTAATCAGCAATTGCAGGCCCGTCTGGAAGATGATTCCCTCAATAATCTATTGTCAGATTATAAAACCCTAAAGCTGAGCTCTGAGGAGATCGTTCGTACCTACCCTCAAAATGGTTTTATTATCCGCCAGGCGGTAAAGGAAGGGGTGATCGATAAAGATTCTGTGGCATCAGTTGGTAAACAGGGTTACAGGGGACTTGTCCGTAATTACATGGAACAAAGAGGCTACAAACCGCAACAGGAGCTGTTCCGGGAGTTGATTAACCAAAAGATCCTTCGTTCCGCTTATTCCAAAAATCAATTACAGGAAGTATTGACAGATTTCTGGTTCAATCACTTCAATGTATCCCTAACTAAGAATCAATGTGCTGAATATGTTCTTCCTTACGAAAGGGATGCGATACGTCCAAATTCTTTAGGTCGTTTTGAGGACTTGCTGTTCGCAACGGCAAAATCTCCGGCAATGCTTTTTTACCTCGATAATTTTAGTAGCTCTGGTCCTGCCAAAGACAATCCTAAGGTTGCCGCTGCAATGAAATATGCAGAAGAGGGGATGATGCAGGGCGATTCAATGATGAACAAACGTTTAAGTCAGCTTGCTAAAAACAAAAAGAATCAGGGACTAAATGAGAACTACGCCCGGGAGGTTATGGAACTACATACACTTGGTGTTGAGGGGGGGTATACTCAAAATGATGTAACGCAAGCTGCAAGGGTATTAACAGGCTGGACGGTTTATCCGGCAGGAGAAGGAGCTGCTGGAAATCAGATCATCAAATTGATAGAACGGGTTGGTGAAGAAAATATGGCAAAAAAAGGATACGTGCATGAGGGCGGTTTCATGTTTGTACCTACCCGCCATGATGAAGGGGAGAAAATCGTTCTTGGCAGGAAGTTTATTGATGGAGGATATCAGGAAGGTGTGAAGCTTTTACAGATGCTTGCCTCACATCCTTCTACTGCGCGATTTATATCTCAAAAGTTAGCGATTCGCTTTGTATCAGATAACCCCTCCCCGTCCCTCATCAATAAAATGGCAAAGACCTTTACTGAAAAGAGCGGAGATATAAGACAAGTATTAATTACTATGGTAAGCTCTCCTGAATTCTGGACTAAAGAAGCTTTGCGCGAAAAAACAAAATCACCGTTCGAACTGGCTATCAGTACAGTGAGGTGTCTCGACGCTAAAGTAGATCAGCCTTACCAGCTTTTCAACTGGATGAATAAGATGGGGCAGAAGATCTACTACTACCAGGCTCCTACCGGCTTTCCAGATCGCGGTCAATATTGGATAAATACAGGCTCCCTATTAAACAGGATGAATTTCGGACTCGCTATTGCATCAGGAAGAATTCCCGGAGTAAAAGCAAACCTGCTGGCATTAAATCAGAACCATGAGCCCGAGAGCGCCGCCTCAGCCCTTCAAAAATACAGTCAATTGATTTTGCCGGAAAGAGATGTGCAGGTAACAGTGAAGCGTCTTACCCCCTTGTTGAACGATCCAAATTTGAATACCAAGGTGGAAGCAGCAGCAGCTAAGACCTCGCAGGCTACTACTTCTATGCAGGAATCACCAGTCGACATGCAGCTGCAAAGTGATAGATCACAGAAGGTAAAAGGTATCAATAAATCAGGCAAGATCTCGCTTCAAACAAGTACCGGAACTAATACGATGCTGGCGCAGGTAGTAGGAGTAATTATAGGTTCCCCAGAATTTCAACGCAGATAAAAACGACCCAAACAAATAATCATGGTAACAAGAAGAGGTTTTATCAAAGCAGGTGGATTAGCCTTATTTGGTATAAGCTTAGGCGGCTTGCCCAATTTCCTGGCACGTGCAGCTGAAACAAAAAAGATCATACATCCCTATAAAAGGAATAAGGTACTGGTTTGCATCTTTCAACGTGGGGCGATGGATGGTTTGATGGCCGTTACTCCTTTCACTGATAACTATCTGAAAGCAGCCCGTCCTACACTTTTTATGTCTGCTGCAAAAGGCAACAATCCGAATCCTCTGATCGACCTTGATGGTCGTTTTGGTTTACATCCTGCAATGAAAGCGTTCGAACCGATGTTCCTGGAAAAGCGCCTAGCTATTGTGCATGGCATCGGTTCTCCGAATAATACCCGCTCGCACTTCGATGCCCAGGATTATATGGAGTCTGGAACTCCTTTCCGTAAAGGTACCTCCAGTGGTTGGCTTAACCGTGCAGTGGGACTAATGGGGCACGAAGTAGCAACCCCGTTTCAGGCAGTAAGTCTGACTTCTTCTTTACCCCGTTCACTTTATGGCGATAATCCAGCTGTGGCAATAAGTAGCCTGGAAGATTTTTCTATTCAAATGCGTGGAAATCCGGTGGGGGCAAATATGGCAGCAAAAAGCTTTGAAGAACTCTACGATCAAACCTCTTCCGGCTTGCTGAAGGAAACAGGAAAGGAAAGCTTCGACGCCATGAAGATGCTTCAGAAAACCGACGTCAAGAATTATCGACCTGCGAATAATGCGGTTTATCCTAATTCACCTCTCGGTAATTCATTGAAGCAAATAGCCCAGCTCATTAAAATGGATGTAGGGATGGAGGTAGCCTTCACAGAATCCGGAGGATGGGATACTCACTTCAATCAGGGAACAGCAACAGGCGTTTTTGCCAGGAATGTAGCAGACCTTAGTAATAGTATAATGGCTTTCTGGACAGATATAAGTGCTTTTCAGGATGATGTTACAGTAATGACCATGACCGAATTTGGTCGCACCGTAAAACAAAACGGAACAGGTGGAACGGATCATGGCAGAGCTAGCTGCAATTTTATCCTTGGCAACGGCATCAATGGGGGGAAGGTCCATGGAAAGATGCAGGCTCTGGCTCCGGAAAATTTGGAGGACGGACGAGATCTTGCTGTTACTACAGACTTTAGAAGTGTGTTCAGTGAGGTTGCAAGTAGGCATTTAAATTTCAAAAATAATGGATTGCTATTTCCGGATTGGACAGGTGAGACCATCGGTTTAATGAAAGGATAATCCCTTTGTATTAATACTTTTTCAATAAACCATCTCTTTTAATGCCATACTTCCAATAGATAGCAGTAAGGGGACTAGAAACCACCTAAAGGCTAGTTAGATTAATTCTAAATAATTTTGTGAAAACAAAATGACTTTCTATTTTTGCGCCGTTAGAATTAATCTAAATAAGAATGAACAACCTTTACACCCTACTTAAATTAAACCTTCTGGTATTGGCTGGTTTCTTAACCATTAATGCTCAGGCTCAAACTCACGGAACGATCTCCGGAACGGTTACTACCAGCGACGGTAAACCTGCAGAGGCAGTGTCTGTAGTAGTTAAAGAATTAAACAGGTCAGCAATTTCCTCTGAAAAGGGTTCTTATACGATAAAGAATGTTAAGCCGGGAACGTATGTTGTTAAGTCAGTTGCAGTAGGCCTGGTTTCAAAAGAAGCGACAGTTACGGTTGCAGCCGGACAAAATGCCGACTTGAATTTCACCCTTTCAGAAAGTGCCGAGAAGTTAAGTGAGGTTGTAGTTACAGGATATAAGAGTGTAAACCAAAAACCGGTATCAGCAGGGAAGGTTGCCATAAAGCCGCTGGATAATCCGCAAATGGTGCAGGTGATCGGAAGTGCTGTTATTCAGGACCAGCAGGTGAATCGTTTAAGTGATATCATGAAAAATGCCAATGGTGTTGCTATAGGTTCTGCAAGAGGTGGTGCTTCAGAAACATTCTATTCAAGAGGATATAGCCTTGGAAGTAATAACATATTTAAGAATGGTTCAAGGGTAAGTTCTGGAGCTATTCCAGAAGCAAGCACTTTGGAAAGCGTTGAAATCTTAAAGGGAAGTTCAGCTCTATTATATGGAAATGTATCAGGAGGAGCTGTATTGAATCTTGTTACAAAACAACCGAAGTTCGATTTTGGAGGAGAGGTTTCTTTACGTTCAGGAAGTTATGAATTCTACAAACCTACCGTGGACGTTTATGGTCCTATCTCAAAAAAACTAGCTTTCCGTGTAGTAGGCACGGCCGAAAATGCCAAGAGTTTTAGAAATAATGTGGAATCTAAAAGAGCTTACGTAAATCCATCACTACTTTATAAATTTAGTAATAAAACTACTCTTGTTGTTCAGGGGGATTACCTTGATTATAACAATACTCCCGATTTCGGTATAGGTTCTTTATCGGTAATGGATGGTTCAACCGTAGTAAGTTATTCAATCCCAACAAACATAAGTAGGAATGCATCTTTTAACACTCCATGGGCTTATAATAAGGGAAAACAAGCCACTGCCTCAGCTAACTTGAATCATGAGATCAATAGTAATTGGAAGCTGAATTCTATCATTGCCGTTCAGGAGTATAAAAGGGATTATTTTTCTACAGAAAGGATAGTAGCCAATAATCTGGGCGACTGGAGTAGAAGCATTACAAGGACTAAGACCGATGAGAATTATTATAACGGTCAGGTGAATCTGACGGGAAATGTTAAAACCTGGAAATTAGCACACACCATTCTCGTTGGTGGCGATGCTGAAAACTACATAAATAACCCTACAACCTTCAAACGTTTTGCAGCTGCATATGATAAGATAAATCTTTTTGATCCTACAATGTATGCTAATTCAATGCGTACCGATATGCCGAGTACGCAAGATTCTCTGTATGCTAAAGTTCCAACCTATCGCTTCGGAGTATACTTTCAGGACTTAATTTCAATCACTAAGAAGCTCAAATTTATGGCAGGTCTTAGATGGACGTATCAAAAATCATCAAGAAGCATTCTTTACGATGTAAACACAGACGACCGTGTAGCCTATGGGGCAAAATTAGGTGCAGGAACAACTCCGGAATCAACACCGGACAACCGGTACGACAGAGCTATTTCTCCGCGTATAGGTTTAGTTTATCAACCTTTGGAAAGCACTTCGATATTCGCTAGCTATTCCAATAATTTTGTTACTAATACTGGTATAAATGTAGCCACAAACGGAGCTATGAAGCCTTCTTTAATTGACCAGTATGAGGTGGGGGTGAAAAATGACTTTTTGAAAGGAAAGCTTTCTGCTAATATTTCTTATTACAGGATCATCAACAACGACCTTGCTCAAACAGCAACTTTAAACTTACAAGGTACTCCGAATGCTGATGTAAACCTGAAGGAGTTTGCCGGAGAAACAACAAGTGATGGTGCTGAACTAGATATAAATGGAACTATCATTCCTGGCCTTAACTTTATCTCAGGATATGCTTACAATTTCATGCGATTTACCAAGACCGGCGAGACGTTAAATAGCTATATTGAAGGTGAAAGACTGGTGGGTACAACAGCTCATACAGCTAATGGCAGTTTGTTCTATACTTTCCAAAGAGGGAGAGCTCAAGGCTTAAAGTTAGGTGCATCAGCCTTTTACACAGGTAAGCGTAATGCTGGCTGGAATAATCAAAAAGATGGAAAAGGTGGAAGAACCACTACTAACGATCGTCTAATTCCTCTTTCAGCATACACTACTTTTGACCTTTCAGCAGGATATTCATTTAGAAAGTTCTCATTGCTTGCTAAAGTATCGAACATCACTGACGAGTTGAGCTATATTGTTCATGAAAACTATAGTGTTAACCCAATAGCGCCTCGTCAATTTATGACAACCCTTTCATACAAATTTTAATATACCCTTTCTGGCGGGCTTTAAAACCCGCCTAGTTTTTCCTTACAATTCAAAGTCCCGTCGGCAACGACAGGACTTTTTTATTTTAACTAAGCTCATATTGAAAAGACTTTCATCATTCTTTTATTGTTAAGCTATTGATATTTTAGTTCCCAGTAGAACAAAATAATCGAATTCTTTATCAATAACATATGGATACATTTAAGGCACTACTTATAGAGGAGACTGAGGGGGGATTTAGCAAACAAATTAAAAATATCCCAATCTCCAAATTACCGCAGAACGATGTTCTCATCAGGGTTCAGTATTCCTGTATCAACTATAAGGATGCGCTCTCGGCAAGCGGAAATAAGGGCGTTACCAGAACTTACCCTCATGTACCTGGAGTAGATGCCTCAGGCGTGGTAATTAGCTCTAAAGATCCTTCGATCCAGGAAGGGGACGAAGTGCTGGTAACAGGATTCGACCTTGGTATGAATACCTGGGGTGGATTTGGAGAGTACATCTCTGTGCCTGCTTCCTGGGTATTACCACTCCCCGAAAATCTAAGTGCGGAAGAAGCGATGTGTTTCGGTACAGCAGGCTTAACGGCGGGTTTATCTGTATTAAAACTAGTAGAAGGCGGAATCGAACCAGAAGCAGGAGAAATAGTAGTGAGTGGGGCTACTGGGGGAGTGGGGAGCTTATCTGTAGCTATCCTATCAAAGCTGGGATACAAGGTAACTGCTATATCCGGTAAATCCGAGGACCCGTTTTTAAAGGAAGTTTTAGGTGTGAGTACCATCATTAGCAGGCAGGAATTTATAAACATTTACAATACTAAACCACTGTCTAAAGAGCATTTCGCAGCCGGGATTGATACCGTAGGAGGGGACATCCTTTCCGGGGTTTTAAAAGCTACAAAATATGGAGGTCTGGTAACCTGCTGCGGTATGGTCTCTTCTCCTGCCTTAAGTACAAGCATCTTCCCCTTTATATTGCGAGGCGTACAATTGGCAGGAATAGACTCGGTAGTTATTTCGCGGCAACTCAGGCAGAAGGTGTGGAACTTACTGGCCCTCGATTGGAAGCCTCAGCAACTTAAGAACATGGTAAGGATAATAAGTATAGAGGAACTTTCTGAAAAATTAGAGCAGATCCTGGAGGGAAATGCGCGGGGAAGATATCTCCTGAAACACTGATTTTCACTCAGCTAGATGATCTGGATATACATTTGGCTGTTAGTTACTCATTGGAGTCATATCTACAAATAGTTGTGCTAAGTTTTAGGATAGCCAATAGATAAAAATACTGCGTTTTTTTTTATCAGTAGATGAAGCGCTTGTTAACCTTAAATGCTAAAACAATTTTCTCGTTTTTTCCTTTTTGTTTACACAATCGCTTATGAGTCTTAAATCTGCTAAATACACTTTTCCCGACCTGGTCGAATTAACGCTTTATGCCGACCTTGCTGCGGGTTTGAAAAATAACGACAGGGTTGTTATTGATACCGATGAAGAATTTATGTCTGTAAAAGAAATTTTAACCGAAAATAATATAGGCTATAAGGTAAAGTCTAAGAGAGAAGTACTTATTCAAAAGTAGAAAAGGTCTGACCTGTTATCTACGGGTCAGACAAATATAGAAAACTATTTTTCGCCAGCCTTAATAGGTTGTCCTGCAATTTTATTGTAGGCATAGTCCTGTATTGCGAGCTTCGCCTGGTTTAAGTTATGACTTATTCTAAGCCAGCCGTAATGCTTTTTGCCCTCGATGTAGAACTGCAAACCAAGAAACTTCTCCTTCTTGCCCAGCCATTCTCCTCCGAAAGTGCGTGAGTTACTTGTTTCTGATACATTTAGGAGAGCAGTTTTATACTGATCAAGAGACCAGAGCAGACCGGAAGATAAATTCTCCTGTACTACAAAGTCTTTTTCAAGTGGGACTCCCCATAATGCATTCAGAGGAAGTTCCTCGCCCTGTCTTACAATGATCCTGTTCTGGTTAGGGCTTTTTCTGTTAATATATAAATAGAGATATGGTAGATCGTTATTTTCCAATAATACAGAGCTAAGCACGTAGTCAATAAATCCATCTCCATTTAAATCAAGCTGCATCGGATTATTGTACTGTAGAGAATCTACCATTACATTGAGGGATTTGTAGCTGTATTTGTTGATAGAAAGCTTTTCTTCGTTATCTACAAGAGGATTATTATTATCCTTTGTGCAGCTTGAAAGCAGTGCAGCGGCAAGGAGAATTGAAAAAGTAAGTCTGAACATATTGGATGTGTTTAATTACTGTACGAAGTAAGTATACCCGATGCTACACAACATCTTATATTTAAAGCAGGTCAAGCGCAATTAATAATATGACGATGAGCAGGATAAACAATCCGGCAAGAAAACAATAAACGGCGAGGTTCTCCCAGAATACAGTTTTAGTCTCGCTTTTGGTTTTTATAGAGAGGAAGGAAAATATAGTGCTACTCATAAAAATGAGGGCACCTATTACTAAAATCTCATCTATAACAGACTGGTCGGTGCGATTGCCAATTTTTAGAGAAGTAATTACAAGAAAGCAAAAACCTAACAGATTAGATGAGGTATTAAGTATATGCGGAGAATTGCCGTTCATTTTAAGCCAGGATTAAAGAATGCGATAATAGTAAATTCTCTCATTAGCAAGGTTTTTGCAATAGAAAAAAGGATGAAAATTTTACTGTAACCTACCTTCCTGTTTAAAGTAAAAGCAATAAATTTGATAGAGCACTGACCTTAGAATCAATGATAGCATCTCCCAGTATTTTCAGAAGAAATAATATAAAGATCGCAGGAAACCTTGAAAGCACTAAAACCATGGTGTTCGGACACGGCTTTGGTACCGATCAAAGGATTTGGGGAAAGATTGTTCCGGCTTTTAGCGAAAATTACAGAATTGTATTATATGACAACGTTGGGGCTGGAAAATCAGATCTTGATTGCTTCATTCCTGAGAAATACAGAAGTCTCGATGCGTATGCAGACGATTTGCAGGAGATCTGTTCAGCGCTTCAGTTGAAGGATGCTGTTTTTGTTGGACACTCTGTTAGTGGTATGATCGGGCTGTTAGCAGCTCTAAATGTTCCTGGACTTTTTTCAGAAATGGTTCTGATTGGAGCTTCACCGCGATATTTGAATGATAAGAACTATGTAGGAGGGTTTCACCAGGCCGAATTAGACAGTCTTTATTTCCAGATGCGCGCTAACTATGTGGAATGGGTGGGTGGCTTTTCTAAAGTAGCGATGAGAAACGACCATAAACCCGACTTAAGTAAAGAGTTTGAAGACAGCCTCCTTTCGCTGCGACCAGACATTTCTTTGGAAGTGGCCAAATCTATTTTTCAGTCCGATTTCAGGTTGATCCTAAAATTCGTCGAGAATAAAGTTCTGATCCTGCAGGCCCAAAAAGATATTGCAGTTCCTCAAGAGGTAGCAGAGTATTTACATGCACGCATAAAGGACAGTAAGCTTGTGATGGTCAATGCAGAAGGGCACTATCCTCATGTTTCAGCACCTGAAGAAGTAATAGCTGCTATTCAAGATTTCCTGGCCCTGTAGACAAAATGTCCAGCTTGTCCTAAAGCTCCCCAATTATCAAAAAGCCAAAACATTCTCTACGTTTTGGGGATAATTATCAAGTATTAAACATTATTCTATTATGTCTTACTTGAGAACAACCTTTATTCTTTTATTCATTTCTTTTGTTACTCTTTCTTCTTGCAGTAAAGATGATGAGGGGCCATCCACTGCCCGGGCTATTTTGGAAGGCAGATGGAAAATAGCCCTATTTTCGCAAAACGGTACAGCAGTAAATGATTTTAATGGGTATGAATTTGATTTTACTGATAACGGAGTGGTAACAGGAACGCGGTCTGGTTCGCCAACAGTAACAGGCAGCTGGAGCATCCGTAATGACGACGATGAGGCTCAGCTTTTGCTTAACTTCGGCTCAAACACTTCGTTCATGGAGTTGAACGAAGACTGGAGAGTAATAAACACTACCAGTAGCAAGGTTCAATTAGAACACTCATCAGGAAGTTCATCAGGAACTGATTTATTAACTTTTCAAAAATTGTAGTTGTTAGATACTGTCTGGAGTGGATGTTTTAATACTCCAGGCAGTTTTTTAATAAAGATCTGATCTTGCATTTATCTATAAGCCTCGTACATTCTTGCTGCAATTTTATATCTATAAGATAGGAATACGCTCTATCGTCCTATATTTTTAGCTATGGCCTCTATTTCTTCCAGTGCAAAGGGTTTCTCTATATAGCCATCTGCGTAGCAATCCTTAGCTATTTCTTTAAGCCCTTGTACTGCAGAGACCAGGTAAATAGGAATATTTTTCAACTCCGGGTTAGTTTTAAGAGTTCTGCATAAGCTGCTGCCTGTTATTTCAGCAAGCCATTCATCTAATAAAATTAGATCAGGTTTAATTTCAGTAATATTTGGAATAGAAGTGGCCTTGGAATAGGTGTGAGTTTCAAAACCCAGATCAAGGAAAATTAGATTAAGTATGCTCGCTATATCTTCGTCGTCGTCTATAATTAAGACTCTTTTCATATTAAATGGGTTAATAGTAAGAAATCAACTATTGGACTTTTTCTGTCAAATTTGCATTCTGCTTTGAGCAATAATGCTGGTTTGGGCCGAAAGTACTATTAAATAAAGACTTTTAATTCCCTTAAAGCAATTGAGGCATTATTAATAAGGAATCTAATAAACCTGGATCCTTCAGAAAATTTTATATAAAGCCGCTTAATACTACTGAAATAGGTAAGAAAGAAAATTTCAACTACCAATGGGAAGCATTATTGGTAATTGCTTCGATAAACAATTTGGGGTTGTTGAAAATTAATTTACTGAAAATCTGGCTCTTATAATAAATGTGAAAAAACATGTAACCTCAGGGCAGTAATTGCAGTATTAAAGTCATTGCTCCCAAAGCAATTGTTTTTCATAGGTAGATGTAGGGTCGGAGAAATCTGGCCCTTTTTTATGAAATAAATCAGTCAAATACCTGCGAAGGTGCAACCTTCTACAGAAATCTTCGGTAATCGCCCGCTGTTCCTTCTTTATGGTGAGTTAGTTATTGCTGCAACCTGGCCCCCGACAAAAGCTGTGCTGCAGAATCTAAATGGAAGTTTCTGCTTTAGTAAGCTTGCGATCTGATCGTTCTACGCTCCACTTATTACTTTATTGTTTCAATAGAAGAATCTAGGCCAGAGCTTAGCATGACAGAATCGCTACTTTTTAGTAAGAGAATTCAACGAGGCATTTACAGGATTAGTAAATAAGAGCATTAAGGAATTTGAAAAAAAAGGGCCAGACTAGTCTGACCCTACATCTACCTATGAAAAACAATGCTATGAGAGCAATAATAACTATTACGAAGATTAATTGAAAACGTTACATAATAAAGAGAAAATTCTTGCATCGTAGTGAAGGCAATAGTTCTTTATAAAGAAAATTACTTCACTTCCTATTAAAAGTGGTCTCGATCAGCCCGCAGATCCTCAGAGTGTGACAGTAAATTGAGAACCTTCTCCCGGTGCGCTTTCAACTTCAATTGATCCACCAAAGGTTTCAATTTGTGTTTTAGTCATGAACAATCCAACACCTTTGCTATCATACCCGGCATGGAAAGTTTTGCCCATCTTAAAAAGATTTTTACCATGCCTTTTCAGATCGATGCCCAAACCATTGTCCTTAAAGCGTAGTACTGTCCGGTTAAGTTCACGCTTACTGCTTATCTGAATTACCGGTATTTCATTATCCTTGCTATACTTCAGCGAATTACTAACCATGTTATAAATGATACTTTCCAGATAAACCTTAGGATAAGAAATAACCTTTATATCCAGATCCAGGGAAATCTTAGCTTCTTTTGTTGCAATCTGGCCGTTGAGCATGGTACATACACCTTTAATCATGCTTTCCAATTCACAATCTTCCTTCTCCACATGCTTACTCAGCCGGATCTCAAGCACTTTCATTAGATCGTTCAACGTGGCATTTAAGCTTTTGCTCGACCCTTTAAGCAATTCAAAGTATTCTGCTCGTTCTTCCTCGGCTTCCGTGTCTGCGATCAGATCAAGCATCATATCAATGCTACCTGCAGGGCCACGCAGATTGTGTGCAACAATGCGGTTAAAATCTTCGTACTGGGTGATCTTATTTTCCAGATCCAATGCTCTCTTATACTCGTCAATATCAATGCTCGATCCAAACCACCTGAGTACGTTACCGTGATTATCGAAATAAGGCGCAGCCTTAGCCAAAAACCATTTATACTCCCCAGTTGCTGCGTTCTTTATTCTCAGCTCTATCTGGTAAGGAACCTTTTTCCGGAAGCTTTCTTCCCTTACAGACAGACTCATGGCCAGATCGTCCGGATGTATTAGTGCTCTTGATCCCCCTGAAATACTCTCCTGGCGGGTCAATCCCGAATAGTCGTACCAGAACTTATTAAAGTAATCTGTATTTCCTTCCGGACTGGCAGTCCAGATAATATGAGGAAGTGAATCTGCAAGAAATTGGAACTCCTTAATCTTTTCCAGGGTCTTATCTTGTTCCTGTAGGCGCCCGATAGTCTCTAAAAGGTCTCTATTTAAATTCTCTTTCTCCTTAAAAGTCTTCCGTATAAAGAAGAATAGCAGGAAGATAAAGGCAAATCCGGGAACAGTGCTGGAGAAAAGGACGGCAAGCGAGAACGCGCTATCTCTATTACTTCCATCGGTTCGTATTTTTCCCAGCCTTCGCTCTGCTTGTCTGAACTCATCTATTTTTTTTTCGTACGCAGACCGGGTATCACTGCTGTTCGCCTGGAGTATTAAAGGTAGGGCTGGAGATGAGGGATTTGTCTTTCTGAAATCAACCAATTTATTCAGCTCCTGGATCCTTTGTGCTGTATAAATTTCCAGCGACTCGATCCTCCTATGCTGGGAAGCATTATCTGCCACTAAATTCTTTAGGTAGGGTATATCCTTACTAACAAATCTAGTTGAATTAACGTATTGCTGATAGTCCTCTTTTCTGCCCGTCAACACATAGTTCTTGGCCTGCTCCTCCATTTTAAGCAGAGAGATATTAATCAAGTTTACCTTCCTTAAAACGAGTTGAGTATGAAGCAGCCACTTGTGCGACCCTTCTGACCTTCTTACCGATAAGAAAGACACAACCGTTAAGGTAACCAGCAAGGCAGTTGTAACAACTAATCCAACAACCAGGTTCTTACTGAAGGATTTGAACATATTTCTTATAAAAATTTTAGCCGTATACGGAATGTTGCCGGCCAAAGTTCTGGTAGGTTAGAAGCTAGCCTGGCACAAAGCAGGTTCTTTTTTGAAAACCTTTTTCCCAGGTAATGTTTTACTATTAGTAAATGTGCTAACCAATATATGTTTCTTAGTGCGTAGATTCGCAAACCAGACATCCCATGGAAACACAAAAGGTGGAAATATTACAGAAGTTACATCAAAGAATGATTGCAGAAATACAAGATTATGCAATTATCCTACTTGATATCGATGGAACCATATTGACTTGGAATAAAGGAGCAGAAAAGATTAAAGGCTATAGAGAAGATGAAATACTTGGCCAAAACTTCCGCCTTTTTTACTTACCCTTAGACAGGCAAGCTCAACTTCCGGAAGCCTTACTAAAACAGGCTATTAAAGAAGGGCGGGCTAAACATATCGGAAGGAGATTGCGGAAAGACGGGACAACCTTCTGGGGAAGAATAGTAATAACGGCTCTTCATGATGATGACGGATCAGTTATTGGATTTACGAAGCTTACTTCAGAGCTAGGAGACAGCGATATTGATTAAATTGTGCTGCTTAAACCCTCCGAACAAATAATAAAATTCCTTGTTTTCATAGGCACAAGATGAGATACTACCCCGTTCTAGGGTAGCAAAACTGTATAGGATAATTTAATTGCGTGAAATTTTTTGTTGAGAACAGCAGGATGGCGCGTTTAATTAACGCATATCCCTGGCATAATAGCAGCTTAGGAACAATCGAAGTTTGGCCGCCCGAGCTTCATAATGCAGTTTCTACCATGCTAGAATCCCGTATTCCAATGTATGTGGCCTGGGGTGAGGAATTCATTCAATTTTACAACGATGCATACGTTCCTATTTTAGGAGCAAAAGGAGACGATGAGATAGGAAAATCTACGCGGGAAACCTGGCCGGAGATCTGGCCGGTAATTGGACCAATGTTCAGAAAGGTATTACGTGAAGGAGAAAGCTTCGGCTTCCCCGGTTTCAATTTATTCCTCGAACGCGGTTCGTATACAGAAGAAACCTATTTTGATTTTTCCTATAGTCCTATCCGAAAGATAGATAGAACAATAGGTGGGGTGTTTCTAAGTTGTTTAGAAACAACAGATCGGGTATTGCATGAGCGCCGGATGGAGATGTTAGCGAACACTTTACCTGTAGCTTTTGATAGTACTGCTGCCGGAGATTTCCTTAAAGAAAGTCATCTTCAACTTTCTCATAACCCTAAAGATTTGCCTTACTCTTTATTTATTGAGTATAACATCGAAAAGGAAGCATTTTCCTGTCTGTCAAAATTTGGCTTAAGTAACAGTGATCCACAAATTAAAGGCTTTTTAAGTGCCGAAGGAGTACATATTATTCGAAACCTTTCAGAAGAAGGGGTTTTTGAGAGTCAAAAGATCCTTAAAAATGGTGTTCAATTCGATCTAAAGCCTTGGCAAGAAGATCCAACCTTTTGCTATATAATTCCATATTCCTATAATCATTTCAAGTGCCGTAACTATGTTTTATTGGGATTGAGCTCCCGAACCAGTTGTAACGAACTTTATATTCAGTTCTTTCGTTTGTGCGGACGATATTTACAGCATCAGTACGAGCACTGGCAAATGCGTAAGCAGGAAGAAAAGCAGCTTCAGGCAATCCAGGAATTATCTACCAAGAAGGATGAGTTTATCAGTGTTGCTAGCCATGAACTCAAAACGCCGCTTACCAGTGCTAAGGCTTTTCTTCAAATAGTAGCGCGTAGTACTGCAAGCATGCCTCAGATTGAAAAATTCGTCTCAGGGGCGCTGAAGCAGCTAGACAGATTGCAGAAACTTACAACAGATCTTCTGGATATCTCTAAGATCAACGCAGGAAAGCTCGATTATAAAATAACAGAACTAAATTTTGCCGATCTTTTGCAGGAAGCTGTCAGTAATTTTCAATCTACTGTCACTACCCATCAGATCGAGGTTGAACAGAATCAAGACGCAGTGATAGAGGGCGATTCGCAGCGTCTCGAGCAGGTGTTGAATAATCTGCTAAGTAATGCTGTAAAGTATTCCCCTCAGGCAACAAAGGTAGTGGTAAGTTCTTCCCTTATTCAGAATTATCTTGTAGTTGCAGTAAGAGATTTTGGTGTAGGAATACCTCAAGATCGGATTCACCTGCTATTTGAGCGTTTTTACCGTATCGAAGAAACAGCAATGCATTTTCAGGGAATGGGGCTCGGGTTATTTATCGTATCTGAAATATTAAACCGCCATAAAGGGCGATTCTGGATTGAAAGCGAGCAAGGCAAAGGCTCTACCTTTTATTTCATGTTGCCCGTTAAAGGTTTACAAACTGTCACTCAAGAAGTCGATGCCGAAGATCACTACTCCAACTTGCATATATCAATTTCTATAAATAAGGAAAAAAAATTTCTATATGTTAATTGGTTAGGCTTTCAGAATAACGAGTCGGTTCGCCAGGGGTGTTTAAAGATGTTGGATATGCTTAAAAAAACAGGTCTGACAAAAGTTCTTAATGATAACCGAAGCGTGTTAGGGACCTGGTCAGATGCTGCGGAGTGGGTTGGCAAAGAATGGTTTCCTATGATGGAAGCAGCAGGATTAAAGCATTTTGCCTGGATCTATTCAAACAGCACATTCAGCCAATTGTCTGCCCATAAAAGTGTAGACATTTTACAAGGAAAGGTTGTAACACGCCTATTTAATGATGGAAATGAGGGAGAAGATTGGTTGCTGAAAGTGTAAAGGGCTTAAACGAAGGTTTTTTCATTTTATTTTAACCTAACTGTAACTTTAGCGATATAAGTCACGTAATACGTGTATTGCTCCCAAAGCAAAGTTTTTCATAGGTAGATGTAGGGCTAGAGCAATCTGGCCCTTTTTTATAGATCCATCTAAAAAATATCTCATCTGCGCTTTTTTACACCAAAGGCTGCGTATCCAAATCTTTATTAAATTTCAACTCACCTCAAACATTGCTTAAGGTCTGCTGTTAACACGGGGAGTTTAGTGTGTAAAATTTTCGTTGTGACTGAGAAAAGCATATGAGCTTATATCATCTTATCTATTCTAGTACACCGACAAGGAATTTGTCAGATCAGGAACTGCAGGATCTGTTGGATGTAGCACGTGCGGCAAATGCTCAAAATGAGGTTACTGGTATGTTAGTTTGCTTCGACACCATGTACCTGCAACTAATTGAAGGAAAAGAAGACAAAATCAAGCAATTATATCAAAACCTTCTTCGCGATGCGCGTCACTATAACGTTCAAACGCTAAGAGAGGGACCGGTTAATGACCGTTTTTTTCCCGACTGGAGTATGGGCTTTGAGAAAAAGGAAACAAATCTGGAAACGAAAGAAGCTTCCTTCGAAGTTTTTACTGAAAAAAGCATAACACTTTTGTCTATTATAGACTCGGGTATAAGTTCTAAATAATAACATTATGAGAAATAGTATATCCAAAAGGAATAACGTTACCATCAGAGGTAATGGCGAGAAAGTTCTGCTTTTTGCTCACGGATTTGGTTGCGATCAAAACTCCTGGCAATTTGTGAAAGATACGTTTAAGGACGACTACAAGCTGGTGTTATTTGACTATGTCGGAGCCGGCAAGTCAGACCTAAAGGCTTACAATTCCTCACGATATGGAAGTCTTAACGGTTATGCCACAGATGTTCTTGAGATCTGTGAGGAGCTCAATTTAGAGAATGTCGTGTTCATAGGGCATTCAGTGAGCAGTATGATTGGAATGCTGGCTGCTATTGATGAGCCTTCTTTCTTTGAAAAACTTGTTTTCGTAGGTCCTTCTCCACGGTACCTAAACGACCAAGGCTATCATGGCGGGTTTGAACGGGCTGACCTTGAAGCTCTATTTGATTTTATGGATTCCAATTATTTAGGCTGGTCATCTCAACTAGCACCTGCAATAATGGGAAACCCAGAACGACCTGAATTAGGAGAATTTCTAACCAGTAGTTTTTGCTCTACTACCCCAGAAATAGCACGGGAATTTGCAAGGGTTACTTTTTTTTCGGACAATAGGACAGACCTGCCAAAACTAAAAGTACCGAGTCTTACACTTCAGTGTACAGATGATATAATCGCACCAATGAGTATTGGAAACTACATTAAGGCACACACTCCTTTCAATGAATTGTATCTGATGGAAGCAAGTGGCCATTGTCCACATATCAGTGAGCCACAAGAAACAATAAAAGCAATAAAGCAATTCTTAAACTAGAATATTGAGTTTGAGTAATATTGACCGGAGAGTGGTGGATGAATTAATTGATACAGAAGAACTCTATCAAAATGCTCCCTGTGGCTATTTATCATTCCTGCCTGATGGAACTATAATCAAGATAAATAGAACGCTCCTCAGGTGGTTGAACTACAATTCAGAGGAGGTGCTATACAAGAAGAAATTTACTGACCTTATCTCTAAAGGCGCTGCTCTCCATTTTGAGATGTTTTTTCGCCCCCTGGTAAATGCTACGGGTGTGGTTAATCAGCTTAGCTACGATATCCTGGCAAAAGATAGAAGTTCTTTTCCTGTTTTTCTAAGTGCAGTCTCCGTTAAAGCAGAAGATGGCCAGGTAAAAGCTGTAAATGCCACGCTTTACGACGTCAGGGAGCGTAAGCTTTACGAACAGGAATTACTGTTATCCAAGAAAAAAGCAGATGCAGAGCGCAAACGATTCGAGGTGCTATCTGACTTTAACCCAGAGATCATTTGGACAGCCGCAGCGGATGGTAAGATCGATTATGTTAACAGACGATTTTATCAATATTTCAATACTGCTGAATTTTCGCTTAATACCGCATTGGAGAAGGTATGTACTCACGATCGCTTCAAATTATTCAAGGCCTGGAGAACAGGCTTAAATAAACGTCAGGGCTTTGCAGTCGAAATAAGGCTTAAAAATCAGGCTGATTCATTTGAGTGGCATTTAATTAAGGGCGAGGTTTATATCGAAGAAGCAAGCGCCCCGGCGCGTTGGATAGGCTCTTGTACAAATATTGACAGTCAGGTAAAGTCTATCCAACGCCGCGATGAATTTATCAATATTGCAAGTCACGAACTAAAAACCCCTATTACCAGTCTCAAGGCTTACCATCAGATCCTTCAGAGAATAGCTCTGCCTGCCAATGCTGAAAACTTTCTTTCAAGAGCTAATATCTCTCTTAACTCTTTGGAATTCCTAGCAAGCAGCTTATTGGACGTATCTAAAATAGATGCTAATCAACTTTCACTAAACCCCACTACCTTTTCTATTACAGAAGCTCTGCAAGAATGTATTGATATTGTGTCGGCTGCCCGTCGCTCTCATACTATAATTTCCCAATTCGATCCTACCCTGTCTCTCGCCGTTTTCGCTGACAGGCAAAGGATTATGCAGGTTGTAATTAATTTGATAAATAATGCAATTAAGTATTCTCCTGATGCAGACCAAGTAGAGGTTTATTTGGAACCGAATGCTAGCGGGACTTTAGTGAAGATTGAAATCAGGGATTTTGGAGTTGGTATCCCTCAGGAACAGCTCGACCTGATTTTTGAAAAGTACTACAGGGTGAATGATACAAAGAATAACAATAAGGCGGCGGGCTTAGGTTTGGGGCTTTATATTATCCAGAATATCCTCCGGCACCACCAAAGCAGAGTTTTTGTTAATAGTGAGATAAATAAAGGAAGTAGCTTTTATTTTTCCTTGCCGCTTTCTCAAAGCTAAAAGGTGATTCCGTTATGGTGTACTCAACATCTGGAAAGCACGTTAGAGTACTGTTTTTTTAAATGTTTAATTGTAAAATTTACAATGAATTTCGAAATGTTTAGTCAGGAAAGCTTGTTTTCCTTGTTTCAACAAGCCCCAGTGGCGCTGGCTTACCTGAAAGGAGAAGAACTTTTAGTAGATGTAGCTAACACGCAAATACTTGAGTTATGGGGGAAGGAAAAAGAAATTATAGGATTGCCACTTATAGAAGCATTACCCGAGATCTCGGCTCAGGAATTCCCTGATCTGCTAAAAAAGGTCTATAGCACTGGAATCGAACAACGGGGTTATGAAACCCTGGCGAAGTTACAGAGGCATGGGGAGCTGGAGGATGCTTATTTCAACTATATCTATGCCCCGGTTCGCGATCAGGAAGGAATAATTACTGGCGTTAGCGTAGTAGCCACAGAAGTAACTGAACAGGTGTTGGCAAAGAAAAGTCTTATTGACAGTGAAAAGAAATTCAAAGGACTGGTTTTAGAAGCCGATGTTGCTACTGCTATATATGTTGGCCAGGAAATGAGAATAGAGGTGGCTAATGATGCCATGTTAGATGTTTGGAGAAAGGACGGGAAAGTAATAGGTAAAACACTAAACGAAGCGCTCCCTGAATTGGAAGGTCAACCTTTTCATCAATTATTGCAACAGGTTTTTCTTACCGGGATCACTTATAAGGCTACGGAGGACCCGGTAGACCTGATCGTAGAAGGGAAGCTCCAACGCTTCTACTACAACTTCAGCTACAAGGCTCTCAGAAATTCTAAAGGAGAGATCTACGGCATTCTGAACATGGCAGTAGATGTAACCGAGCAAGTATTAGTTAGACAAAAAGCACAGAATAACGAAAATAAGCTTAAAGACCTGATCCTGCAAGCCCCTGTAGCCATGGCGGTAATTAAAGGGAAGGAATTTATTATAGAAACAGCTAATGCCAAATCCCTCGAAATATGGTGCAGAACAGAAGCTGTTATAGGTCAAAAAGTGGTAGATGTTTTTCCTGAACTTATCGAGCAAGGCTTCATTGGTATTCTTGATAATGTATATCACAATGGCGAACCTTTCTATGGTACAGAACTTCCGGTTACTATTATGTATAATAATGGGCCTAAGACACTCTATATAAATTTTGTATATCACCCTATTTATGAAAACGGAGAAGTAACATCTATCATGTCGCTAGGGTACGATGTAACCGACCTGGTACTATCACGACAGCGGGCTGAGGAAAGTGAAGCGAGGTTTAAAAACCTCGTGGATAAAGCTCCTGTTCCTACCGCATTGCTAAGCGGCGAGAACATGGTGCTTGAATTAGTAAATGATGCCATGTTGGAGATCTGGGGTAGAGACAGAACTATCCTAAACAGAGAATTGTTGGATTTTATGCCTGAGTTGAAAGGTCAGGCTTATCCTGACCTGCTTCGAAGGGTTTATGAAACGGGAGAAGAATACACCAATACAGAAAGTAAGGCGGAGATCATAGTTAATGGCGAACTCAAGGTTTATTACTTCAATTTCACCTACAAACAAATAACCTTCCAGGAGAACCTAAAAAGTATTTTAGTAATGTGCATCGATGTAACAGACCAGGTGCTATCACGGAAGTTGATCGAAGAGAATGAATTGAAGTTGAAGGAAAGTCAGCAAAAGCTGGAAGAATTAGCAGATTCTATGCCGCAAATAGTGTGGACTGCTCGCGCTGACGGCTATCTTGACTATTATAATCAACAGTGGTATGACTACACTGGCTTCAGCAGAGAGAACTTCGGTGATGAAAGTTGGGCCCCCGTACTACATCCTGACGACCTGGACCGCGTGGTAGATACCTGGTATAAATGTGTACAAACGGGTACTGTCTATGAAATAGAATACCGCTTTATTGACCGGTTCAGGGAAGGTGAATACCGTTGGTTTTTGGGAAGAGCTGTTCCGATTAAAAATGAGGCTGGGGAAATAATTCGCTGGATCGGAACCAATACTGATATTAATGAATTTAAGATTTTACAGAAGCAAAAGGATAACTTCCTGGGAATTGCAAGCCATGAATTAAAAACACCCGTTACCAGTATTAAAGCTTATACGCAAGTGTTAGAAGCGATGTTAAGGACAGACGGAGACGCAAAAAAAGCAGCCCTGGTAAATAAAATGGATCTGCAGCTGAATAAGCTTACCTCTCTTATTGGTGATTTGCTCGACGTAACTAAAATACAAACCGGCAGGATGCAATTTAATGATGCTTCCTTTGACTTTAATACTCTGATCCAGGAGATCATTGAAGAGCTGCAAAGGACCACGAAGCATGAGCTTGTTCCTAAACTTGAATTTGAGGGAAGCGTTTTTGCTGACCGGGATCGTATCGGGCAAGTTATTACCAACCTGATTTCAAATGCGATCAAGTACTCCCCTCAGGCAGACAAAGTTATTATCTATTCACGCGCCGATGGGAATAATGTACGGTTGTGTGTACAAGATTTTGGTATCGGTATCCCAGCCAATAAAAGAGAGCGGGTGTTCGAACAATTCTACCGCGTTAGTGGTACTAAAGAACATACCTTTCCTGGGTTGGGTTTAGGTTTATATATATCTTCAGAAATCGTTAAGCGCGAAGGAGGCGAGATTTGGGTAAGCAGTACAGAAGGCAAGGGATCAACGTTTTGCTTCTGCCTGCCCCAGGACATTAATGCAAAAAATTAATTAACGCTCAAGAATGAAAAATAAGAATATAGTTGTGGTAGATGATGATCCGGGAATTGTAGATTCCCTGGAAGTGATGCTTGAATTTGCAGGTTATACTATAACTAGCTTTAGTAAAGGGTCTGATCTGTTCTCCTTCCTGGCAAGGGGAAGCGCAGATCTGATCTTGCTGGACATCTGGTTGTCTGGAGAAGATGGAAAGGAAATATGCCAGTTATTAAGATGTTCCCCTGCAACTCAGAATATTCCTGTAATAATGCTTTCAGCAAGCCGGGATCTGGAAAAAACAGCGAAGGAGGCAGGAGCAACCGAGTTTCTTGCAAAGCCGTTTGAAATGGATGTATTGTTGCAGAAAATAGAGTTATTAACTTCTGAGGGAACTATCTAGTACTGCAGGATCTGAGTCTATAAATTAAAAAAGGGAGCCTTAAAAGCTCCCTTACAATAACTTAGTTTTAACAATTGAGAAAATGAATTTAACCTTACCTAATAGCAAAGATTCTTTGTGCTAATTTGTTTTGATCTCAGAAATCTTTTTTGGTGTAACTATTTGCCGGGAAATGCAGTAATAATGTTATTGCTCCCAAAGCAATGTTTTTCATAGGTAGATGTAGGGCTAGAGTAATCTGGCCCTTTTTTATAATTATTGAAAAATATCCGTAATCTGAACTTCTGAAGAATTTCCGTCAGGTAAAACTTATTTTATTCTTCATAAAAACTGTAAACCAACAAACCTAAACACTTGTGTAGCTTTGTGTTGTTATATACTAGTGCCAGTAAATATTGCTAATACACCATTAGCCATTCATTCATTCGTCTCATCTGCTCCTTACTATGATAGAACATATTTCCTTTGATGATCCGGTTGAAATAGCATTGAATAGTATTACGGATGTATTTTTTGTATTGGATGCCGAATACAAGTTTCAATATATAAATAGGAGTGCGTGTGATTTTTTTAATACAGCGAAGACACAATTAATGCATGCCTCTTTCTGGGAGGTGTACCCCTTCAAAGAAGCTGCGCTCTTATCTGATATTCTAATACGTGCATCTTTACAAAGAGAAAAAGTTTCACAACAGTATTATTCTCTCAGCCATTCGCGATGGTTCAATGTTACAGCTTACAAATGGAACGAAGGCGTTGCTGTGATCCTGAACCTGGCGGATAGTGAAGGCCCGGTGCAGGAAGAGATCATTCAGAATATAAAGGTATTAAGTCTTGTACTTGACTACATTCCTCACATTGCGTTTATGTTGAATGAAAAAGCGGAGGTTGTTTATCTCAACAAACGCTGGACAGAATATACTGGGACAGCCATAGAAGAGGGCATGGGATATGGATGGGGTGAAAGAATTCATGCGGCGGATTTTGAAAAAAAAATGCTGCTTTGGGATCAAAATGTAGAATCAGGAAAAGCTTTTAAAACGAAGTTCCGGGTTTTGAACAAAAAAGGCGAATATCGGTGGCATGCCGACAGTTTAGTTCCCTTGCCAACAAAAGAAAAAAAGCCCTCATTGTGGGTGGGTACCGCTACTGACATACATGATTTTGTTTTGGTTAAAAGAAGGCAACAATTGGTGGAAGACAGACTCAGGGAAAGCCTTCACCTGGCAACTTCTATTACCACCACCACCCCAGATCTTATAATGATCTATGATATTCCTTCCGAATCTATAGTCTACCTGAATAAATCTCATCTTTCCAATTACAGTCCCGAAGAGCTCAAGAAGATGAATAAGGAGGAGAGGGTAGAGTTAGTACATCTCGAAGACCGGCAGGCAGCGTTATTTTTTCATGATCATTTTTACACGGCTACAGACGGAGAGATACGGGAAATTGAATACCGGGTTAAAAAGCAGCATTTAGCTGATCACGATGAGTGGATGTGGCTGAACGAACGCAGGATGGTTTTTCAAAGGGATGAAAAAGGATCTGTGCAGCAGTACATCGCTGTAGTACAAAATATCACAGACCGAAAGGAAGCAGAGATCAGGAAAACTGAAAATGAAGTTTTAAACAAGTTAGTAGAGAAGAAAGAAGAATTTATCAGTGTGGCAAGCCACGAGCTAAAAACACCTATAACAACAATAAAGGCTTCTATTCAGATTTTGAAACGCCTTATTCAAAACCATTCTGATGAAAATACCCTTCTTGTGTTTGTAATAAAGGCAACTCAACAAGTTAACAAGTTAATGTCCCTGATAGGAGATCTTCTAGACAACACAGGCTTTAAAGAAGGGAAGTTGCATTTGAATATTACCACATTCCATTTTGGTAGCCTTTTGGAAGAAGTTCTTCATTCTTATTCAAGCCACAGGCAAATACAAATAGAGGGCCCTGTAGATGTAGAGATAGAAGCAGACGAAGTGCGCCTTGGACAGGTCATCAATAATTTGCTTAGTAATGCAATCAAATATTCCCCGGAAGAGACTTCTGTTCAGGTAATTACTTCTGTTTATGAAGGATGGCTCAAAGTACAGGTAGTTGATAAGGGAAAAGGTATACCTCCCGAAAAGCTGGAACATCTATTTGAACGATTTTATCGCGTAGACGAGAAACTGACTGATGTTTCTGGCCTAGGGTTGGGTCTCTATATAATTGCCGAGATCATAAAACTCCACAAGGGAAAATATGGTGTAATAAGTGAGGTAGAAAAGGGATCTACTTTCTGGTTTGAAATTCCTTTAAAGCAAAACTGAGTTCATTAATTCAAAGCCTTTTAACCTAAATTTATAACGATTAATTTTGTGACCTGGTCTGTTCCTCGTTGACTAGCTGGAGGCTAAGGATAGGATAGGGGCGGTTCATACCATCCAATGGCGTTCTGCCAATAACCACAAAACCAAGTTTCTTATAAAACTCAAATGCCCTGGTGTTCTGTTCATTTACCTCTACCTTTCGTACCCCTTTCTGAAGCATGGCAAAATTCATCAATTTCATGCCTAATCCTTTTCCCATATGTTCAGGATGAATAAACAAGGCTTGTACAGTATCCTCGGATATACCAATAAAGCCGGTTTTACCGGTACTGTCACTCAAGCTATACAGTTCCAGCACCGGTAATATTGAGCTTAAAAGCTCTTTATACATTACTATGTCTTCTTCTGAAAGAAAGTGATGGGTACTTCGCACTGACGTCTCCCATAATTCAATCAGTTCAGGCAGTTCTTCCCGGTTCGGAATAAAAATTTCATTCATTTTATAGATCTGATTCTGGTTGAACCCAATTTACATTTTTTGCCCATATTTCAGCTCCTGCCATTAGAATATCAAAAACTGGGTCCTTAATTTCATAATAAGCAGTCATATTGTCTGGAAACCTCTTGGCAAGATTGATTTTCACCTGTTCATAGGCTTTGGTAGCGGCAGGATTATTTCTTAAATAATCGCGACATAAAAGAGCGTATCGTTGGTTGAACTTTCCCAATTTCCTGATATGAAGGTTTACTGCGGGCTTGTCCAGCTGAAAAAATACCTTCAAAAGTTCATCTTCGTTAAGAACGGCAATCCCTGGAGGATGGTGGTCGCTAACAATTTCTTTTCGTTGGATAAATCCACACACCATAATGTAGGCAAGTACATCCTTGTCGATGTCACTAACAGTTATTTGAATATCAATAACATCTTTTGCTGCCGTACCAGGAATACTGGTTGATCCAATATGATGAATAGCCAGCATTTTTGGTCCAACCGCCGCTTTTAATCTTTTTGCAATCTCTAAAAATTGCTTAGGCCATCTCGGTTGATAATCTATTATTGTTATCATAGCAAATTCTTTTGGTATTAATCGTCACACTACTCATTCAACAGCGCCTGGAATTTTTCGACAAAAAGCCCAATGTGATAACCGTCTGATAATCCATGGTGTACATGTATCGCAACCGGCATTGTTTTTACGCCATTCTTCTCATTTACCTTCCCGAAGGAGATCCTAGGAGAGCTATCCTTGGCAGAAAAATTACTTGCATGAGAAATTGACGTAAAACTAAGCCACGGAAGTGCAGAAAAAAGAATAACACTTCTACCAGAAACTGTAGGATATAAGGTAGTCGACCCTTGTACTCTTTGCACTTCCTCCAGTGCGTTTTTGTAGAACAATTCTTCTTCAGTTTGATAATCGATATACCCGAAACCAAAAGTATTATCAGGTCGCGGAATGGTCGGAGAAGCATGGACCTCGTCAAAGAGAAAAACCTTATCATCCAAAATTCTGTAGCGAAAGTTTTCAATCTGATTAGCTGCTTTCAACGCCCGGTAGAGATAGTATAAAAAGAAGGATTTTCCCATCTTTTTAGTATTTACGTAAGCTCTTGTACAATCGACTTCAACAGTTATTCCAAAAAACGGTTCCTCAAATTTCGAGAAGAAAGAAAAATGTTCTTTTCTGTTCCAGGTTCCTAGATCAATCAATGTCTTCATTTAATTCAAATAATTTAAAATATTGTCAATGCTTTTCAATTCCAGCAGGTTGGGGTGCTGTAAGTCCTCGTCGTGTATTTCATGAGCCCAGGTAGTATGGAAGGGAATATGGGCCGCGAAGGCACCCAATTCCAGCACCGGCAGGATATCAGATTTCACAGAGTTTCCAAGCATGAGGAAGTTTTCAGGCTGGCAATCCAGGTGTTTCAGCAATTTCAGGTAATTGCTCACCTTTTTATCACTCATGATCTCAATATGGTGGAAGTATTTTTCCAATCCCGAACGTTTTAATTTTCGTTCCTGGTCCAGCAAATCCCCTTTTGTAGCTACTATCAACCGGTAGTGTTTGTGCAATTGGTCGAGCGTTTCCGGCACACCCTCCAGGAGTTCAACCGGCTTTTGCAACAGGTCCTGACCAATCTCAATAATTTTAGAAACGAAGGCTGGTCCTGCAGAACTTCCCATAATGTTGATGGCTGTTTCGATCATACATAACATGAAACCCTTTACTCCATATCCGTATAGAGAAAGATTTTTCATTTCCGTCTTTAGCAGCGTTGCTGAAACAACACTCGCTGGGAGATAATTTTCCAGCAATTCGCAAAAATGAGTTTCCGCTTCCTGAAAATAAGGTTCATTTATCCACAAAGTATCATCAGCATCAAATGCTATCGTTGTTATTTGTTTTTTCACCTGTATATCCTGTTTTGTACTTTTATCAGCACGAAGCAAAGATCAGGAAGGAAAAACCAGAGAAAAAGGACATTTGTCCCGCACGTATATGTTAAGAACCAATCAGGCATTTTTAGCCTATGCTGAAAATCTTTACGAAAAGCAAGAACGTAAAGAAGACATCATTGTAAGAAAATATGTACCAGGTCAGACACTATTATGTCAGAATGAACCCGCTACCAAAGTTATGGTGGTAAGGGAAGGTATAACCAAATGCTTTTTTACAGAAAACAATGACAAGGACTATATTCTGGAGTTTTTAGGTAAAGGGGAGGTTATAGGTGAAATCGAATTTTTACGGAATGTACCATGCTTATGCAGTGTAATGGCGATAACGGAAGTAAGTGTTTTTGCCTTTTCTATTCCCTACTTCCAAACCTTAATAGAATCCGACCTTAAACTTAATCGTCAGTTGCTGGATATTTTTGCAGAAAGAATAACTAATACCTCAAGCCGTGCGTCTTATCAGCAATTGCATCCTGCGGAGTATAATTTAAAGAAACTTTTAGAACTGCAATCCAAACAGGATATCAGACTTTCCAAGGAGGATATGGCATCTTATCTCGGTATTTCCGTTAGAAGCTTAAACAGGAGTTTGAAGGAATTAATTTAAGTGTTACTCTGATTTTAGCAGTAAGATTTGATTGATTTGATTTAACCTATTTATTTCGCTATAGTAAGGGGAGAGATTAAAAGGAACCGATTAACACCAGTTCCTTATTTTTCATAGGTAAGAGTAGGTATATGATCTTATACCATAACCATACCAAATTCGCTTCCTCTTAAATAAAAGATCGATTTAGGACTGTTTTAAGCGCATTTTAAGTTCCATGTGCTGTTGTAAATGATTTTAAGCAACCAGCTCCAAGTAGTAAAAAAAATGATGTTGAGGAGTGTTGTTTTAATTTTGACCCAATTCGCGGAAGAAAAACCCCAACTTAGTAAATCGCTTCTCTATCCGCCCAGGACTGAATGCCGCTAGTTCGGTAAAATACGCTTTATTTATGTTCTTAGATGGTTGAAAGGCCAGCCAATAATTCCGGAAGGGTTGTAAGGCCCCAATGTTCAAGGTATTTGCCGTCTTTCAGCCTCACAATATCAATCACATTAATGCTAACTAATCGCCCCGTGGCAGGGATGTTCAGAAGAGGACCGGTATGGGTGCCACTGATGGTTTTACGAGTAGTAACCCAGTCTCCTTCGGCAAGTTGTTTGTGAACCGTGACTTTAATATCTGATATTGCCGGCCGTAGTATTTCGTTAAAGAAGTACCGCATTCCCTGAGGTCCATTATCCATACCTTCAGGAGCTGAATGGTTAACGAAATTTTCATTCATTAGGACATTAAAACTATCTTCATTCCACGAAGCAATTACTTCCTGGTTGAAGCGACGCACAATTGCTTTATTGTCTTCCATTGTTTCCATTTTGTTATTGATTTGATGTAACAAAAGTAGGCACGGTAAGGCCGGACGAGTTAAGGATAGACGTCCAACAACTATAGAAGCACGTTCAACCTGGCTTGCTGATACTGACTTGGGGTAGTGCCGAAATGTTTACGGAAGGCCTCTGTAAAACTGGAATGGTTCTGATAGCCTACTTTCAGATATATTTCCGAAGGGCTCTCCTCTGCCGAACCTAGTAATTCTGCTGCTAGTTCCAGCTTGCGGGAAAGAAGCCATTTTTGAGGAGTAGTATGGTATATTTCGCTGAACCTTCGCTTGAAAGTAGAAACGCTCATATGACAAATAAATGCGAGTTCATCCACGGTGATCTGCTGCCCAATATGGCTTTCAACCACTTTTTTTAAATGCAATTGCTCTCTATCACTGCTAAGTACCTGAATGGCGCGAAATCTTTCCGGGTCTGCATGAAGCAGGTATAAGAGCAGTTCTTCAATTTTCAGGAGACGGATTGAATTGGGCAGTTCCTTGCTCTCTGCCAGAAGTGCCTTAATCGAGGCAATAAACTGTTTGATAAAGGTGTCCTGCCGAAATATCTGAAAGGATTGCCTGTTACTATTAGAAATCACTCCAGGTAGTAGCGAGGCATACTTTATTAAAAAGCGGTTCAACACCTCATTGCTAAAATAAAACAATACACTACTGAAGGCTCCTCCATCGGTAAGCAGTTCAGAAGTCAAAATGTTACCTGCCGATAATACCACCAGTTCACCAGCCCTAACCATTGCTGTTGAATCGGGATAAACAATAGTCTTTGTGCCACTGACAAGCAAATTGATCATGTTCTGGCTCAGTACTATCTTGTTTTTATGAGAGTTCTGGTCAGATGTATAACAACGGATGTGAACCTCATCCATAGTTGCTGCTCCAGGTCCCAAAAGGTCTTTTGGGAGATTATAAATTGTCATAACTCTAACAAAAGTAAACGGAGGGTTTGAACTTAACAAAATGTGATTGCAATTTGCTGGTGTTAGTAGGATAAAGAATGGGCAAGGCTGAGGCACAAATTTTTAATTAAAAAGATAGGAAAGCTTAAAACAGTTAGCATTTCGGGCATCCGCTTTTAGCTTACAATAACCATAGAATGCTTGTAGCGCTTATACCTGCATTACTAATCCTAAATACTTCTACCACTACTAAACGCTATCTTTGAAAGCATTAAGTTATGGATACACACAGGCATTTTCTCGAACAAAAGCTCAAACTTCCAGAGGAGCAATGGCAATTGTTTTTTAAGTATCTGGTTCGTGAAGAATACGCGAGGAAAGCGGTTATTCTGAGAAAAGGAGAAATTGAAAAGAAACTTTCACTGATACTACTTATCGCTACTTGGGAGCGTAACGAGTTCGATGACAAAGAGCTGCATATGCTAGCAAAATCTGAATAGTCTTAATTTAAGCTACCTTATGCCGTCAACTTTTTCGAGTCTGACCAAGAGTTTTTAGTATGCTGGTTTAATGTGCATCCATATAAACATATTTCAATTTTGATTTCAATTACTTAAAAATCACACTTATCTTCTTAGGAAAAGCAGTCCTGTTGTATTAAGAATAGTTGCTAAAGAGAAGCAATCTTAGCAACCTTAGGTAAGGCCTGGAATTATAATATTCGTATATATTCATGATCTATTCCTAATTATTTCATAGCACTTAGTCTAATCACCTTTCCTCTTAATTCATTAGCCAATTATACGGGACGTAAAGAAGTTTGGCTTAAATGATGAGTTTTAAACCAACAACGCTATTTTTACCCCTGCTGGACAAGGGTTGAGTACAATAGAAATGGATTCGAGGTTAAATAGGATAAGACAATTGGAAGACGAGCATGAGTTTGGACTGGTTGGTACATATCTTCTGGACTATCAGAAGAAAATAGTGTATGCAGATAAAACTCTAAGTGCTATGTACGGATTAGAGTATAATGACGAAGGTATTCCACTAGCTGATTTTTTGAGGAATATCGATGAAGAGGATCTTCAACGTGCTAATCAACTGAGGGAGGCTCAAATAAATAAAAGCCAGCCCTATCAAATAGAATACCGGGTTAAAATCTCGTCAGAGAAAGCGAAGTGGGTCTTAGCAAGAGCAAAGGCTAAGATGGTAGACGGAGAACTTTTTTATGAAGGTATAGTAGTCGACGTGACTTCGGGCAAAGAGGCTGACATTGCGCTTCAGAGTCAAAACAAGCTGATTAAGACAATTACAGACAATGCTACATCTGCTTTGTTTTTAATGAATGACAAAGGGTACTGTACATTTATGAACCCAGCTGCCGAAACCATGTTCGGCTACTCATTGACCGAGATTAAGAGTAAACCTCTGCATAATCTGATTCATCATCATTATCCGGACGGTAGAGAATATCCAAGGGAAGAGTGCCCGCTCGACAGGGCGCTTCCCCGAAATTTTGAAATGCGAGCGCATGAAGATCTTTTTTTTCGAAAGGACGGAACTTCTCTTCCTGTACTCTGCGCTGCCAGCCCCATATTTGAAGATGGAGTTCCGGTTGCAACAGTTATCGAAGTTCGTGATATTTCGGAGCAGAAAAAAGCAAGTGCCCTCCTTCAAGCCCATGCAGAACGTCTTGAAATATTAAATTCGATAGGATTATCCATTTCGGAGAGTCTGGACTTGCAGGAAATTCTACAGAAGGTGACGGATGCAGTGACTAAGCTGACAGGAGCTGATTTTGGGGCTTTCTTTTATAATACGATAAATGCATCTGGCGAGGCGTTCCTCCTATATACATTATCAGGAGCTCCAAGAGAGGCATTTGAAAAATTGGGGACGCCACGCAATACCGCTGTTTTCCATCCCACATTTGCGGGAGAGGGTGTTGTTAGAGTCGATGATATCACCAAAGACCCTCGCTATGGCAAGAATGCACCTAACAATGGAATGCCTGCCGGTCATCTTCCCGTAGTGAGTTACCTCGCAGTGCCGGTAATTTCAAAATCGGGCAAAGTTATCGGAGGACTGTTTTTAGGCCATAAAGAGGTGGGTGTATTTACAGACGAGCACGAGGGTTTGGTTCTTGGAGTTGCTTCACAAGCGGCAATAGCTCTCGATAACGCAAAATTGTACGAAGAGATTAAAGAGCTTAGTATAAAAAAAGATGAGTTCTTGTCTATCGCCAGTCATGAACTTAAAACGCCGCTTACTAGTATAAAAGCCTTCAACCAGTTGATGCAGCGTACAAAAGACTCGACCAAGCTGCCTGATTTTGTTCAGAAGTCTGCCGAGCATATCGGCAGATTGGAGAAGCTTATTAATGACCTCCTGGATGTTAGTAAGATCAATGCTGGAAAGATGCAATATAATATAGCGCCATTTAACTTCAGGCAGATTGTTCTTGATTGCGTTGAAAGTGTTCAGCACCTTGCTCCATCTCACGAAATCTATGTGGAAAATGCAGTGGACGTAGAATACACAGGTGACCGTTTGAGGCTAGAGCAAGTATTGAATAACTTTTTGATAAATGCAGTAAAATACTCTCCTGGTGGTGAAAAGGTAGTAGTTAACAGCGTATTACAAGGTAATAACCTCATTGTTTCCGTTCAGGATTTTGGTATAGGAATTCCCCAGGATCATTTGGATAAACTATTCGACCGGTACTATAGGGTAGATAATACCTCGATGCGGTTTGAAGGATTAGGTTTAGGTTTATTTATATCTTCTGAAATATTAAAGCGCCATGGTGGCGACTTTTGGATCGAAAGTGAACAGGAAAAAGGCTCAACCTTCTATTTCAGGTTGCCACTTGAAAGGCAAGGGGAAGTTGAGGCAGCAGAGACTGAAACCTATTATAAAGATTCTTTTGTTACCATTCTATATAACCAGCAAGACGAACGACTTGAAGTAGATTGGAAAGGGTTTCAAAATATTTCTTCAGTAAAGAAAGGCTGTATGAAAATGTTGGAAATATTGAAAAAGAACCAGTGCTCTAAAGTAATTAATGATAACATAAATGTTCAGGGAACCTGGTCAGAAGCTTCAGAATGGGTGGGTAGAGAGTGGTTTCCTATGATGGAAAAGGCCGGTCTCCGTTATTTTGCATGGATTTTCTCTCCCAGCACTTTCAGCCAATTTTCGGCTCGAAAGACCATAAATGTGAAAGAGGGAGAGGTAATCACCGAATTTTTCAAGGATATCGTATCCGCTAGAAAATGGCTGGATGAGAAATAAGGTTAGTTCCTTTAGAGCTAACAGAGAAAAACTGTTGCTTTTCTCTGCTAGTAATTTTACAATTTCAAACGTCAGCTAGTTGTTTGAAGGAATGGAATTTGGCACCTTCTTATGCTGCCGGATAACACTGCAAACAGGTTGCAGCTGATTCACGTTGTAATTACCTTCCACCACCTCAAAGGTGCAATGACCATCAACACTAATTACCCCAATAAGGATATTATCGTGGTGGATAAAGTAATAAATAGACCCGTCGGATTTATGGGCTTCCATTTCCTGAACGGTAACGAGAAATTCCTTCCCGTCAATTACCAATGTAGTATCAAATTTCAACATAGTTCAGCGGCCTCAAAAAAAAGACCAACGCCCCTCAAACAAATACTTTTTACCTTCTTGCTTTCCTTTCTAAGCTGCCTCCCCGGAGGAAGTCAAGTATATTCAGAACTTCAGGTGAGATAAATTATCATTAAACTAAGCCTATCGGTACTTAATTAAACATTTTTAGAGGTTTCGAAAAAGCAGATTTGGAAGCTCTTTTCGAATTTATGGACGCTAACTATTTAGGTTGGTCAAGTCAACTTGCTCCCGCTATTATGGGGAATGCGGAAAGGCCAGAGTTAGCTAAATTTCTGACTAACAGCTTTTGTTCAACTAATCCAGATAATGCACGTGAATTTGCAAAAGTTACCTTTCTCTCTGACAGCCGACAAGAACTTCCCAGACTTAAAGTACCTAGTCTAACATTGCAATGTAGGGATGATATTATAGCACCTCTTTCTATCGGGACTTATATCAAGTCCAACATTCCCTACAATACGCTTCGTATCATGAAAGCGAGTGGGCATTGTCCTCATATAAGCGAACCTTACGAAGCAATGAAAGCCATACATAGCTTTTTGAACTAGATCATTTGCTGTCATTGTGCTCTCTATTTCCTTTCAAGGGCAAGTTTTAGCTGTCGCTCAATCTCCTGAGCTCTTTTTTCTGAAACAACCTGGTCTGTTACTTCATGGGCAAAAACCAGTATGCCATCAACCTTACCATTAAAATCACACCTGGGCTTGTAAATAAAATTCCAGTAAATATCTTCAACAGGTCCCTCAGTATGCCGGGCTAACCGGGTTAGTACCTCTTTTCCTTCAAAAGTTTCTTGTTTGTCGTAGACAGTTTTTAAGACTTCTATGAGCGGATGTTGCCGCATTTCGGGCAAAGCCTCTAACACAGGCTTTCCCAACAGTTCCCGGCCAGGAAAAATATCCTGGAAAGTCGGATTTACCAAGTCGAATATGAATGTAGGACCGCTTAAAATACAGATAGCTCCAGGGGCTTCCATAAATAGAGTATGCAATTCTCGTCTTTTTCTGTCTGCTACCTCAAAGGAAATCCGTTCTTTTTTTGCCAGCATAATGGCTTTGGTAATATCTGTAGTAACGTGCACGATAAACTCCACCTCTCCGTCCTTACCTAAAATTGGGGAATTAATAGCCTGCCAATATCGGGTATCAAATTCTTTAGTCCCCCGAATGGGAATATCGTACCTCTGCAAAGGCAGTTCAGTTTTATTTTTATTTAATACGGTTTCCGTTAAACTATTTCTAAGAGCTTCTATATTGTTTTTAGAATTTGGATCCTTTGGATTTTCAGGAAAAGCTTCAAAAATGCCCCTTCCCAGTATATCCGAAGGTTTAGTACCCGATGTATCTAAAAAAGCCTTATTGATATCAATTACTGTAAAGTCTGGTACATTTGCTCTTAAAATAGCTGTTGGAGGAGCGGAATTAAAAAAGGTGTCAAAATTAATTCTATGATTCAAAGCATGCCTATTTACACAGCTAACAACTTTATAAAAATCTAGTTCTTAAAAAAAGGCGCAGCTATTCTATATATTCTAAGATGTCATCATGAAAAATTTAAAATATTCAGGTGCAGTCAGTTAATTAGAATAATAATTGAAGTTAAAATAATGGTAATTAGAGAAGGAAATATTACGGACTTAAAAAATCTACAACAGTTATTTTTAAACACAGTGACAGAAGTTTGTAGACGGACTATACCCCTGAGCAAATAAGCGTATGGACTTCGACAGTCAGAAATAAAAGGCGCTGGGAGGACGTACTCTCGAATCAATTTGTAATAGTTGCTCAGGACAAAGGAAAAGCAGCAGGATTCGGTACTCTCGACAAGGGGAATTATATTGATATGTTTTTTATTGATAAAGACTTTCAACGACAAGGAATTGCCCGTCAGATTTATATTCGACTTGAAAATGAAGCAAAGCGTTTGGGTACAAATGAAATTACTTCTAATGTAAGTAAAACTGCCCGGATGTTTTTTGAAAAGATGGGCTTTAAGGTTTTGAAAGAGCAAACGGTTACTCTTGAAGGTATCGACTTGAACAATTACAAAATGACTAAAAAATTAGATGAACCTCTCTCTTTTTAATAGTCGGTAACTCCGTCTATTTTAACCTACCATGCTAGTTGGCAGAGTGAAGCTACTTTCATCCCAATGTAATACCAACCAGTCTGCCACATCTATTTGTGTTTTGATTTCCTCAGGCATATACTCTCTGATAAGCCGTTCAATTTTCAGACAATCTTCTTTTGAATATACATTCCAAGCTCGCTGAAGAGAATTGATAAGTAATACCATTTCAAACTTATTCATTCTATTAAACAGACTTCTATTAGGCATATCAAAATCCCACTTGGAATAAGGCGATATGATAGAGAAAGCGCCATAGGTGTATTGTAAATCCTTAAGGCTAAAGATGTACTTAATTGGAATCATTTAAAAGTAGAGCAATTTAAAATTAGGTAATAGACGCGTTAGAAGCGTTTTTGTTTTCCTTATGCTGCTGAAGATTACTACAAACAGGCTTTAGTTGTTCTATATTGTAGTTTCCAGCCGCTACCTCAAATTTACAATTTCCGTCAATGAGTTTATCACACACTTTAATTAGCGAAAGAGGTTGCTAGGGTTTCGATATCAATAAGATTAAAAGGTTTCTCAATAAATCCGTCTGCGCAAGCCAATTCGAATATGTCTTCAAGCTTTGAAACAGCGGAAATTAGATATACCTTTTATTTGAGAAATTAATAAACTTCTAACTATTCTATAAAAAACCCACCAGCTTTGGCTCTCCGCTACCCCTTCTTGTAATTTTTAAATCCCACAAATGAGGAAATATGCTATGTTTGCCCGAAATAAAAAGAATGGCTACTACAAAACTTACTATAAACAATAACGGCTCTGTTAGAATCGAAGGTGATTTTGAGATTGTTGATAAGAATGGCAATGCTTATGGATTGCAAGGCCGTACAGTTGTCTCTGTCTGTCGCTGCGGACTTTCTAAAAATAAGCCGTTTTGTGATGGATCTCACAACGGACATTTTGAGCATGAAGCAATTGCATTTGATTTGCCTCCTAAAAAAGTTTAATTGTTTGCCTTAGGCTATAGAGATCAAGCTACGAGAACTTATGTAATCTCTAGCTTGATCATTAAAAACCAATCATTCCCTCTCCACTGCCGTGGTCGAGACCGCAGATGCCACTATCCCTGCAGTTACTAAATATCCCGCTACAGTGGTTAATACAGCAGGCAGACTAACAGGTGCAGTTAGTAGCGCTGTTCCTACGGCTCCGGCAATTAAGCCAGCCTTTCTAATTTTGCGGAAAAACTTGGGAGTGGGGGACTTGATCCTCCTTCTAAGGTTCAGTTTTGTGTTCATCATGGTTGAATTTTGTTTTCTATTATTAGTTTGTTGTCCTTTTTCTCCAGGGCGGCGAGGAGTTGTGGATATACGAGACGATAAGCGAGGCCGGACTGCAGCACGATGTAGTCGCCATCTACCATGGTCCAATAATGCCCGGCAAGTAAACAGCCATTGGTGTTATCGATATAATTGCCTACATGAAAGTATACCAGGCTGAAGTTCGGAATGCCGCAGATCTCGATCATCCCTTTATGGATATCGGGATAGTTCTTTTTGTACCGCAGATTCATTCCCCCGGTGGTATTGAGCTTCAGCAGGTATTCTCCTTCCGGAATACAAGTTTTCCCGGCTATCTTTTCTTTGCGGATCTTATCTTCGAGCAAGTAGCATTGGAAGATATCGTTGAGGTAAAGATGACTGAGCGTACTAAACTTCCCCTCAGCTACTCGAATTACTTTTATGGCCATTATTCGGGATTTGTTGTTGGGGTGATTTGCACTGAGCCAGCGTAAAAGGAGTAGGTTGTTTTTGACCCTCGTGAAAAGGTGCTAATTGCGAAGACTTCTGCTGTCGTTTCCTTAGGGCAATTTTCAAATACCACCTCCCCCTTTGCTTTCTCTCCCTCAAATTCTGCTTCCTCAATGATCCAATGATCATATTCGGGAAGGTAGATCAGGAAATAGACCATCTCCATTCGTTCACGAGCCCAGGGAGCCTGTTGGCACTGAAAGGAAAAACCGCTGGGACAAGCAGCTACCTCTGAACTAAAATAGCCGTAGTTGCCTTCGCACAGAACTACTTCCGGATAATTGATCCGCCAGCTTTCTCCATCGTTTACCATCGCTTTCTGCACCAATGCGATCGCTGTTGAACTCCTTGAATTCGCATTCCTGGACTTGGGGGGGAGCCCGTTCAGAAAATGATTAATAGGTTTGAGGAACCTGCCTGCTAAGCTAAATCTTGCTCTTTGTGCAAGTTGTGCCGCTGTCGGTGCCTTGGTTGTTTTTCGCGTTGCCTGTTTGATGCACTGCTGCCCTTTATAGGTGTAACCTACAATGTTTCCTACTTTTCCGGAAAAGTTGCCTAATACTCCGTTTGGTAATTTTGCCATTTGTTATAGATTTTAATGAATGAATGAATGAATGATAGAATGAATGAATGAATGATAGAATGAGTGAATGCTACTTCCTTTTGTCTTTTGCTTCGGGGTTCCAGGCGATGAGGTTGAACATCTCTCTAAACCTCGAGCGGATGCGGTTGCCGTATGCTTGTTCCAGTTCTGTGGCCGAGAGGTTGGTGGTTACGTGTGTTGGAATACGTTGGTGGATCAAAAGATCGTAGCGTGAGAGCATGATCTCTGCCATGACGTTCACCTCGTTACCGAAATACTTCATGTTGGGTTCTGACCCCAGGTCGTCGAAGCAGAACACTTGCGGAATGCGCTCACCGCTGGAGGAATAATGCTGCACTACCGGCGCTCCCTGAGACATGAATTGCATGCAGACTTCTCTGGCTGACACCAACTGGTAGTGATGACCTGGATATTGCAGGCAGCGAATCACTGTCATAAGGGATGTTTTCCACATCCTATCGGTCCAGTAAGCAGCAAGCCCTTTTTCAGGTCAATGTTCAGAAGATCGGCATGATACTGGTCTTTAAAGAGATACACCAGGATCCTGAAAAGGATATCGTAATCTTCATGAAAGAGCCTGAAATGATCTCCCAAAAGCTCTTTCCCCTTTTGTTCCAGATAGCTTGCCAGGTCATCAAACTCCTGCACTTGCGGTTCTTGCTTAGGTGCAGCGTTAAGTGATGCTACTTCGAGCATATTTTTTGTTTCAGAAGGCTTCATGGTAGTTTTTTGCAGGGTTAACGAATAGGTTTCCGGAGACAGGTTTAGCTGGGGTCGCTCTGCCAGGCTTGCTTTTTGCGGCCTTTGTAATAGTTGAGTTTATCCATTTCACAGCGGCTGCATGCCAGTTTTGGATGGGCGTTTTTCCCATCATCCAACCACAAGCCTCGTAGTGGTTGAAAAACTGTGATGCTTCTTCCTTTCCTGAATTTTTAAATTCAAAAAAAACTTCAACTTCTTTTAGAGAGATGTTTGTTAATGTTTTATTAGGTTTATTGTGTTTATTTAATGGTCTCAGCTCTATCTCAGCTGTTTTATCACCTGTTTGATCAGTAGTATGATCACCTGTATTATTAGTAGTATTATCAAAAGTGATCATACGTATGCGACTTCCTGCATGAATGCTGTGAGAGGGTAGATAATCGATAAATCCCCATTGAGCTAGTTCCTTCATGCATTTGGTGTAGGTGTTCACCGATCCAATTTTCGATAGTCTCATCACTTCGGCCCTGTTCACCGGAAAGGGATTCTGGAACAGCGCATGGTTCCATCGCTGAAAAAGTGCGTGATACAGGCTAACATGCATAGGAGTAGGGCGCTCATCACCATAAAGTTGATTATAGAAATCTGATAAGTGTTTGATATAATTCATGGTATTGACTACTTGTCTGCCAAGGTCAAAAAAATAAAAATAGCTGGGGGATTATGTAACCCCCCGAAAATAAGTGTAACCCCTTTTTTGAATTTTAATTAGCAGATAATCAGTCAGAAAAAATTTTATGAAACAAACGGGGTTACATTGGGTACGGGTTCATATGGCAAGGAATAACACTAGTAATATTCTAAACTTGTTCGTACCCTCTTGGTACCCTGTTGTGAGTTTATTGGGAAAACGCCCCCCGTTTTCACAACAAATAGGGGTTCATTCCCGAACAATTCCACAACAAAGTATCAAACGGTTCGCAAATCTTCGCAAAATCAAGCAAATCCTCGCAAAAGCCGGCAAGGGGCTTCTCAGGTCTTTTTTGCTGCAAAAATGCCCTCTACATTTGTTCAGCCTTTGCGACATACCGGTATAAAAAAGCAGGCTTAACAGAATTTTTAATCTTTTAAAATTTAAAAAAATGGGAAAGTTCAGTAATGGAATTTTTGGAAACTTTTACGGAAAAGTAGGCAATGTAGTAGGCAGCAACTGGCGCGGAATTGATTATCTGCGCAGCTTGCCCAGGATGACTAAAAACAGGGTGGCTAGCCAGGGTCAAATGGAACAGCAGGCCAAGTTTGGCCTGATCACGGCCTTCCTTAGCTCTCTTCGACCTTTCATTGAGGTTGGGTATAAAAAGCTCGCGGTAAAGCAAACGGCTTATAATGTTGCGGTAGCGGATAACGTAAAGAATGCGATCTCGGGTAACTATCCGGATTATACCATTGATGCCGCTGCATTAAGTTTCAGTCGCGGCATTTTACCACTACCTTTAGATCCTGCAGTGGTTGCTGCAGCAGAGCGTCATGTAAGCTTCAGCTGGACAGACAACTCGAAGAAAGGAAAAGCCTTGGATACAGACAAAGTTTCTGTGCTGCTGGTTAATCAGGTGGATGAGGAGTCTGAATATAGCCTGGGCACCGTTACTCGTGCAGATGCTGCTTTAGATATAGCAGTGCCAGCCGGATGGGTTGGTAAAGAGGTGGATTGCTACTTGTTTGTTGCTTCAGCAAATGGAAAAGAGGTCTCTAATACCTTCTATGGAGGTAAGATCACCATTGTTGAATAAGTTGTAAGCAGAAGCCGCCGTTTCAAAAGGAGCGGCGGTTTCTTTTTTTAACTCTCAAAAATAAGAAAATGGAAAACCTGGCCAATAGCAGCCTCATCCTGGGAAGTATCCTTTCGCTGATCTTCTCAGTGATTGCCTTCTTTGTAAGGCAATTGCACAGTGATTTCAAGAAGGTGGAACAAAACCTTTTCGAAATAAAGACCAGCACCGAGCTGATCAAGGCAAACATGCATAATGAGAACAGACGGATATTCGAGCGGATCAACTTTCATGAGAAGCGGCTGGAACAACTGGAGCTATATCTGCTGAATAGCTTTGAGACAGAGGCATTGAAGAAAGTACGACAGAGGAATAAATCGAAAACTGATGAAAAGAAGGTCGATTAGTAGCAAGCTTAAGAAGCCCGGACATTTTGCCCGGGCTTCTTTTTTACACACAGCATGTTAAACAGCTACACCCGCGTCTCCTGGCTTTCCTCTCATTAATGCTTCCACATCAGACAATTTGAAATACACCTTTCCCTTCAAAGAATAGGAGGGAAGATCTCCTTGTTTCCTTAAGGTGTAAAGGCTCCTTTCACTAATTGGCATTAGTTGCATCACCTCCTGCTTATCCAGCCAGCTCTCACGAAACTCCTGCTGTTTTTTCCTGGCAATAGGGATAACCTTTGTGCCTTCCCGTTCCTCTAGCTGCACGATAAGATAATGTAACCCACGGATAAGCTCTGCTGTATTCTCTTCAATTGTTTCAGCAGCATGTAATAGCCTTAGAAAAAGTTTTTTTGCTTTGAAATCTGTCTTTGACAGGTTATTTACTTGTTCCTTTTTCATGATATTGTTATCAGGTTTTAATTCTGCCAATACTACTGAGATTTTCAATAGCGATGGGGTTACAAGCCGGTTACTTTTCTGCGGTTTTTTTTTGTTTTTTCTCTTCTTCTTTCTTTTTATAAACATCCTTCAGATCTTGGATCATATCTTGTAAGAATTTGAGGAGAAAAGTGTAGGTTTCAGGTTCTATTTTTATATTGTTTTCGAGACTCTTTATACTCATTTGGCCTGTTTCCAACGAGGTGAAACAGTTTGCAAAGTGGCCGGCCAATTTTCTGTGGGTTATTGTGCCAAAGCTGCCTCTTTTTAAAAGAAGAAATAATAAACCTCCAATTTGAGGAACAGACAAGAATATTTTAAGTAATACAAGCTTCGCAAAGGAGAATTTCGAATCGGGTTCGAACTCTCCGAATTCTAGAGGCTGTGAAATGAAGGCTGGTAAAGTTTCACTCAAGGATTTATTGAAAGGATCAAACGGTGCTTTGCTACTGGAAAGCGGTAGCTTTAGCATAAATTCCAATTGCTTTGTTTGTTCCGGTGAACTACATCTTTTTGCCAGCTCTGTATACTCCTTGTAGAAATACTGCTCCAGATCCGGATGGTTAAGGTTTAGTTCGATTAGCTTGCACAGCATTTTCCATTTGCCAAAATTTAGCCTTGCTTCGGAATTAATGATTGAATTGAATGAAGCCTGGAAATCACCAACATAGTTAACTTTGTTCGCCTTCACAATTTCCAACGCCTTCATGCTGTGAAGTTCCTGGATTGGCAAAAAGGCAAGCCATCGAAGTTTCTCGGGATATTCTCTCTCGTCTAAAAAAATGATAAACTCCTGTTCAAACTTTTTTAGTTGGAATTTAAGCTTCCGAAGCATGATCATATAGAATCCTCTGCATTTCCCTGATTCCGCTATCAGGTCGTTTAGCTTTTCGTAGATATCCAACAGTACCAATAAAATTTTAGCTCCGGTAACAGAAGCTACCGGCTGAAGCTTCCTGTAAACTCTACCTATATCCTCTTCTACCTCCTCGACTCTCCAGTAAAAAGAGGAAATATTTTTTTCTTTTTTTCTTGTGCAAAGATCTGCCAGGATCTCTGACTCAATTTCATTTAGTTGTTTTGATGTGATCGTAAATTCCTCATTCGAAAGGAAACCAACCACTACTTTTTTAATTTTTTCTAACATTAAATAACAAAAATAAATTTTTAAAAAATTCAGAAAATCTGCTGGTCCAGGCTTTTTCCCGGCCTATTAATTCAATAGTCTCAAAAGGACTACTTCTTTTGATTTTCAAAATTCACCAGCGTTTTTAGTTAGAAATCACCATGAAAGAAAGGAGGGATGTAGATAGATGTTAAAGACTTTGGTCTTGGTGCTACCCAAATTGTATTGCCATAGCCTGGATTAAAAGGCTTAGCTTGAAAGTAGTTTGACATTAGGTTCATAATTGCAATAGGTCGCATGTTTTTAAGCAGCTAACAATTGTAGTATTAATTGGAATAAAAAATAAAAAAAATTTCATTCTTCTATTCCTTGTTTAACTATAGCTTCAATAATTTCCAGTTAAGGCCGATCTCTTTCTCCTTCTAAAAAGATCATTGTATAACAGCTCATTATCAGTGATTTTTAGGAACATTATTTCTGCGAACCTCCTGAGTCTAAAGTACGTAGTAAGGCTTACTTGATTGAATTATGCTTTTTAACTCCATAAGCTTTGCCATATTTCTACCGGTAGTATTTATATTATATTGGTTTGTGACAAACAAAAACCTGAAACTTCAAAATTTATTATTGCTGGGCGCAAGCTACTTCTTTTATGCTTGCTGGGATTGGCGTTTTCTGTTGTTGTTAATGTTCTCAACCTTCCTGGATTACTTCACAGGATTGAAAATGCAGGATGCTTCCGATCGTAAACAAAAGAAATTCTGGTTCATTCTCAGTATAACGGTAAATCTGGGCTTTCTTGGCATTTTTAAATACTATAATTTTTTTGCAGAATCTTTCTCGGGAGCCTTTGCGCAGCTAGGCTTACATCTGGATCCCTGGACACTAAAGGTCATACTTCCGGTCGGCATTTCGTTTTATACTTTTCATGGCCTTTCCTATGTAATTGATATTTATAAAGACAGGATTAAAGCTGAACGCAACTTTACTGATTATGCGGTCTTTGTAAGTTTCTTCCCACTGCTGGTTGCCGGACCAATTGAAAGGGCAACGCACCTCTTACCTCAAATAAAAAGATCACGGAATTTCGAGTATTCAAAAGCTGTAGATGGCCTGAGGCAAATTCTGTGGGGCCTATTCAAGAAGGTGATCATCGCCGACAATTGTGCTGAATTTGCAAACCAAATCTTTAATAATTCAGCCCATTATCCTGGTAGCACCCTGGCTTTGGGCGCATTATTTTTTACCTTCCAGATCTATGGTGATTTTTCAGGCTACTCAGACATCGCTTTAGGAACTGCAAGACTTTTTGGCATTGAGCTATTGCGGAATTTCGCCTTCCCTTATTTTTCCAGAGACATAGCCGAGTTCTGGAGACGCTGGCATATATCCCTTTCTTCCTGGTTTAAAGACTACTTGTATATCCCGCTCGGCGGAAGCAAGGGTGGGAATTGGATGCGTATCCGGAATACATTCATCATTTTTATCGTCAGCGGTTTCTGGCATGGGGCTAATTGGACGTTCATAGTATGGGGAGCATTGAACGCCTTGTTCATTATGCCCTCGGTGTTGATGAAAACAAACCGGGACAATATGGAAACAGTAGCACAAGGTAAGGTGCTTCCATCGCTAAAAGAGCTCTTTCAAATGACTATAACTTTTAGCTTATCCGTTTTTGCCTGGATCTTTTTTAGAGCAGATAGTATTGGTGATGCCACAACTTATATTTCTAAGATCTTATCACCTTCAATTTTTCAATTTCCTGTGTTTCAAGGGATGCAGAATCCTGTGATGATACTAATTCTGATCGTCTTTTTTGTTTTGATGGAATGGCAGGGCAGGGAGAATCAATATGCTATTGAAAGATTTGGGCTGAAATGGCAGAAAACCTACCGCTGGAGTTTCTATTTCCTGATCCTTATTTTGCTTTTCATATTTAATGGGAAGGAACAACAATTTATCTATTTCCAATTTTAAACAAATGAAAAAGTTCCTTACTCAACTATTGCTGTTCGCTGCTGTTTTTTTCCTATTCGATAAATTGTTCTATATTTTTCTGCTTGTTTCGCCTACTAAAGAGAAAGATAAACGACTGGAGTTGGTGCTAAATAGCAAGATGAATAAAGACCTCATCGTATTAGGCTCATCTCGTGGCGCAAGAAATATAATTGCCAGTCAGATAGAAGATTCTCTAAATATTTCCAGCTACAACCTTTCTTATCCCGGATCAAACATCGAGTTTCACGAGTTCTTATTGAGGTCGTTGATCGCTAATAATAAAAAGCCTAAGGTTGTACTATTAGCCCTGGACGATCCTTATGAACTATTACCAAATGAATCCATTACCTTTCGCTTAGACAGGCTGTATCCACTTGCGAAATACGATCAGGTAAATGATGAAATGATTAAAAGGGGCGAGAAGAACCTTCTCTCGAAATTCTTCACGCTTGCACGAATCAACAAACGAAATTTTGATATCAGGAGAAAATCATTTACTGCTCTTGATACGCTCATGAATTGTGGCTCCATGCCCATTTCCTTCCAGAGGAAAAATCGCGTCTTAGCATTCCAACATGATTCCCGGCCGTATGAAAAAGATTTAGAGTTGCCTGAGAAAATACGGGCATTTAGTAGACTACAGGAATTATGTGTTCATCATAATATCAAGTTATATACGGTCTATTCTCCCAATTTTAAAAACCATAATCCGAAGTTTGAACAGAGGATAAGGAAACTGTCAGGTCCGCGTGTCTCTTCTATTCGTTATAATACCGCAAATCCCATTTACCTCAATAAGGATTATTTTTATGATCAAAGTCATTTAAAGAAGAATGGAGCTATCCTATTTACAAATGAGATCATTCAACATTTGAAAGGAGAAGTTCGTCTGCACCAGCTAGCGTATAAGAAATAGCTGCTCAGGGCATGCCGGGTAAATCAGGACTTTCAATATTAGGTCTACCAGCTCTTGTCTAAAGCTATTTCTACTGCTTTTTCTGCATGTATCCTCGTCGTTTCAAACAGCTCTACATTTAGATCTCGAGGATTAATTAAGAGTTCTATCTCTGTGCATCCGGAAACAATAGCTTCCGCACCCTGCTCAACGAGATCTGCAATGATTTCCATGAAGCGTTGTTTAGACTGCCTGTTAATAATGCCCTTAACCAATTCATCATAAATGATCTTATGAATATCATTCCTGCTTTTTTCATCAGGAACGATGGTTTCAATGCCATACTTCTTACGGTAACGCGACTTTAGGAAATCTTCTTCCATGCTAAATTTCGTTGCCAGCAGCCCAACTTTCCTGAACGATTTTTTATGTATTTCTCCAGCAGTTGCATCCGCTATATGCAAAAAGGGAATTTGAATGTTCTTCTCAATATGGCTTGCTACTTTGTGCATAGTATTAGTACAGAGGATAATGAGATCAGCCTCACAAGCCTGAAGTTTTTGAGCAGCGAAGATCATTTTTTCGGCTAGAGCATCCCAGTCTCCCTTATGTTGCAGTTCGGCTATCTCAGCAAAATCTACAGAATACAAGATGCATCGTGCAGAATGGACTCCTCCTAACGTATCTTGTATCTTTCGGTTTATTATCTGGTAATATAAAGCCGTGCTTTCCCACGACATTCCGCCTATTAATCCAATTGTCTTCATTTCTTTAAATGCTTTGATTTGCCTTTACGTAAGAGATCACAATGAAATTTCACCTGATGCAACTTTAAGAAGCGTATCTACGAAGGTTTTAGTCTTCCAGAACTTTCGGAAAAGTTTAATAAGGCAGATTTTTCCAAAGAGAATTAATTAATAGTTTCTTAAAGTAGTAGTTATACTACAGTTTTTTGCAAATACTTATATCTTGTATCTTAATCAATTACTATATTTGCGCCAGGTATATAGCCCTGCTCTCAACCTATATATCGCGGATGAGTTTATATTTGAAGTAAGGGGAACTTCATTCGGTTAAATATTAATAAATTACTATGTAAGCAATTTTACTTATTACAGTTGATACATATACCTATGTAGTATCATATCCTTCCATTTTTTTACAATTTTTTCAAGTTCAGCTAATGACATGGGCAAGTACTGCCTAAACTTTTAACGTATGAATAAATTCTTAAAGATTTTTTGCATGGCATTTATCCTCCTTTATGCCAACCTTGCAAAGGCTCAAAACTGTACAATCAACGCTGGGGCGGACAGAGCAATATGTCCGGGCCTTCCTTTCGAGCTAAATGGTACCGCTACAGGTAATTTCGCTTCTGGAGCTGTCTGGACCCAAATTGCCGGGCCGGCCGTAACTGTTTCTACTACAACCGTATCTGGTGGAGTTGCAAAAGCAACGGTGACTGGATACGCACAAAATGTGGAATACACGTTTCGCTTATCTGCTAAATGTACCGATGGATCGCCGGTTGTGGACGATGCAAAGTACATCGCTTCGAACCTGACTGTAGCCAATGCAGGTCCAGACGTTAAACAATGTCCGGGAGTGCTTACCATGGCTGCTAATGCAGTTAAGCCTGGAGAAACGGGTACCTGGTCGGTGGTAAGCGGTAATTTGCCGGTTCCTTCTCCCCAAACTTCGCCAACTGCGACAGTGAACCTTCCCATTTCAGGAAATACAGTAGGGGTAACTGTTTTCAGATGGACAATCACTAACGGTTCCTGTAGTACTACTTCCGATATCAAAGTAACTAATTTAGGTGGCGTTTCGCCGGTAACGGCAGTCAGCCCAGTAAATGTTAGTTGTTATACTGTAACAGGCTCTGTTCAACTGAGTGCATCTTATGGAGGCGCTGGGAACGGGCAACAAGGCACCTGGTCATTTATCAGCGGCCCAAGTATTCCCTCCTTTAATGATATTAACAGACATGATGCGACTATCAGCAACCTGGTAGAAGGAACGTACGTGGTGCGTTGGACTGTTGTTGGACCATGCGCTAGTGGGTTTAAAGATGTTACGATCAATGTCGGCCCTCCAACTCAGAGTGTAACGGGCGCGGGAAATAGAATATGGATCTATTGCGATGGTCGTACTTCAACTACCATACAAGGTGTAAAACCTTTGTATACTGGTGAAACAGTTAAATGGACTGCAGCTGTAAATAATTCCAGCCCTGTAACCATTAGTTCACCAAATTCACCAACAACTTCAATTTCGGGTCTGAATGGTTCAGGAAATTACGACTTTACTTACACGATTACTAATTCATTTGGTTGTACTTCCAGCGGAATATATAGGATACGTTATACAGCCCCTCCCTCTGTAACTATCGGACTTACCAGTCCTCAGATCTTGCCATGTGGGATTACTCAGGTAAGTATCCCTTATACCGTAGGCGGTGGTAATACTACTCAATGGGCATTAGTTAGCGGACCTGCGGGATCTGATATTGCGTCTCTTTCAGGCTTCAATAATTATACAACGGCAGCAAGCAGTCCCCAGATTTTAACCGGGCTTAATCAGCCGGGAACTTACGTTATTCGTTTTCGCCGGTTCAGCAATGACTCGAATGGGGGATGCACTGACGCATTTGCTGATATAAGTATCGTAGTATCCAAAACGCCTTATCAAGCCAATGCCGGTACGGCTCAGCTACTGGCCTGCGGTACCGTAACAGCTACGCTTGCAGGAAACGACCCCGCGCCCGGTGATGCTGGGAAGGGTGCATGGAGCCAGGTAAGCGGACCAAATAAAGCTACTATCGCCGACAAATTATCTAGTACTACTGGAATTTCAAATCTTGTAAGTGGAGTATACGTATTCAGATGGATCGTTGCTGGCGGAGATAATGACTGTGGCGATACCCAGTCGGATACCAAAGTTGTAGTTGCTTCCACTCCCACTATTGTTGATGCCGGGACAGATATAGCTACTTGCTACGGTACCCCGGTAAAATTGAATGCCAACAAACCACTATTGAATGAAACAGGAACCTGGTCAGTGGTGTCAGAATCTCCTGCTTCACCAGCAAGTACGCTGGTGTTTTCTAACATCAATGATCCTAATGCTGTTGTTACTGGCTTACTTGCAAATAAAACTTACCAGCTGGAATGGAAGATCAGCAATAGTTGCGGTACGATCACCGATAATGTTACGATCAATACGAATAGCAGCAACGGGCCCAAACAGGCCCTTGCAGGTGCCGACCAGTGTAAAACTTCCGGTACCACGAGTTTTACCTTAGCCGGAAATGCGCCAACAGGTGCAGAAACAGGCACATGGACCCTTTTGCCGGGAGCTCCTAATACTCCGGCATTTAATGCTGGTGTTTATAATACGACCGTATCGGGTGCCATTAATGGTACTTACCAATTTGAATGGAAGCTGGAAAACGGATCTTGTAATCCAACCCGGGATACGGTAACCATTACTGTTTCAGGACCAACAACCGTGGCGACAATAACAGGTGCTCCCACTGTAAATGTATGTAGCTTAGCTGATATTACCTTACAGGGTAATTCGCCTGCTGCTGCTGAAACAGGCCTGTGGATACAATCTGCCGGTCCTGGTGGGGCAGTAATAGCTAACCCAACCTCGGCAGCCACTACGGTTTCGGGACTTACATCTGGCCGTTACAAATTCACATGGACTATTTCAAACGGTGCTTGTTCAAGTTCTTCGGCTGAAATTACCTATAACATCAGTGAGCCTCCAACAACATCACTTGCAGGTGGCGACCAAACACTTTGTGATGTAAGTTCAGCAATTCTTGCAGCGAACAGCCCAAGTGTAGGAACAGGTTTATGGTCTGTAGTTAGTGGACCAAATAATCCCACATTTGCTGATTTAAGCAATCCCCTAACTTCAATAAGTAACCTTGAACTTGGTGAGTATATTCTAAAATGGACCATTACCAACGGTGCTTTCTGTACACCATCTTCTTCAACAGTAAAGATTACGATTAACAAGTCGGCCAATGCTGGAGCTGACCAGAACTTATGTAATACCTCAACAACTTTATTACAAGGTAACGAGGGAAGTATCGGAACCTGGAGCTATGTATCCGGACCTGCTTATACATTATCTCAAAATCCTAATACTTCTTACGCTGTCCTTTCTGATCTGATACCTGGCAGTAGCTATGTGTTCAGGTATACCATCACAAGCGGAGGATGTGGTAATTCATCAGATGATGTTACTATCAATGTTAGTGGGGCTCCATCAGTTGCTGATGCTGGTACAGACCAGGATCTTTGTACTGCAAATGGATCGAGTGTTTCGATAGCTGCAGCAGCACCATCGGTTGGAACAGGAGCCTGGAGTATCAGAAGTCAGCCAACAGGAGGAACAGCAGTAATTACCAGTACAAGTTCAGCATCTACTACGGTTACTGGCCTTACTAAAGCCGGTGTTTACATCCTTGAATGGACAGTAAGCAATGCAACATGCAGTGGCACTCAATCAAACAAAGATGTAGTTCGTATTACGGTTTCCAACCCTCCTACAACTGTTCAGCCTATGGCCGCTCAAACATCGGCTTGTACAGACAGGGTAGTATTAACCGGAACTACGCCTCTGATTGGAAATGGTACCTGGACTTATGTTAGCGGTGGTACAAGTACCCCTGTTATCACAGCGCCAAACTCTCCAACTACTACTGTTACAAACTTAAATGCCGCTCCCGGCAACCCCTATATTTTTAAATGGGAAATAACAAGTGGTTCTTGTTCTCCTTCATCTCAGACTGTTAGCGTGAATGTTACGGACGTAACTCCTTCAGCTGCAAATGCAGGATCAGATCAAACTACCTGTACAAACGCTATAGGTGGAACAGCGAGTGTGACCCTTGCAGCAAACGCAGCAGTTGGTTCTGAACTTGGAACCTGGACAGTTGTTTCAAAGCCAGCAGGTAGCAGCCCTGCTTTTGCAAGTCCTACTGTAGCCAATACAACGGTCAGCAATTTAAAGGCAGGTGTATATGTATTAAAGTGGGCACTTTCTAATGGAAGCAGCTGTACCAATGAGGATGAAGTTACTATCACAGCCTTTGATCCTCCGTCAACAGCTGATGCTGGCCCTGTTTCTGCAACCTATTGTTTATATGCTCCTGTTCAGCTTAATGCAACTGCACCTGTTTCCGGAGTTGGGACATGGTCAGTACTAACTAAGCCTGCCGGCGCGAGTGATCCTGTTTTCAGCGATATAAATGCCGCTAATGCGAGTGTAAATGGTCTTATACAAGGTGCTTATCAATTGCGTTGGACTACCTCTAATGGCCCTTGTACTACCAGTCAGGATGATATCATCGTTAACATTGAGGATTGTCAGATAGCGGTATCTAAAACGGCTGGTACTCCGGTACAGCAAAACGACGGAAGTTATAATGTAACCTTCACATTCAAAGTGAAAAATACAGGATCAACTGCGCTAAGTAATGTACAGGTAGAGGATGACCTGGCTTTAACCTTCCCATCTCCTAAAACCTTCACGAAGGTTAATATTAATGCGACCGGTTCTTTAGTTGCAAACGCCAGTTTCAATGGTGGAGCTGATAAAAACCTTCTTACAGCGTCATCCTCTAGCTTGGCTGCTAATGCAGAAGGAACGATCACACTTATAGTTAATGTCAAATTGAATTAATTACCGGGAGAACATATAAAATGAATATTACAAAGACATTTTTGAAAATTACCTTACCGGTAATTGGCCTTTTATTACTTACGGGTCGGCCTGATTCCTTTGCCCAGGTTACTTACACTGCTAAGAACACGGCAACTGCAAAAGGTACAGCACCTGGTAACGTGGCTGTATCAGATATATCAAACGATGGTTTGACAATCAACAGGCTTTTATCTGATCAAACGCCTGTTATTTTTCCTGTGATCGGGATAGGTAAAACAGCAACTGTTTCAACCATTAAAGCAGACGGTTCTTACGACGTTCTTTATACCATAACGTTAAAGAATTTTGGAACTATAGACTTAAAAAAGGTTCAGGTTACTGATGTATTAACTAATACCTTTCCCTCTCCTTTAACTTATACGCTTATCGCAGCTCCTGCTAAAACAGGAACGATTGCTTTGGCGGCAGGCTATGATGGTACGACTGCTAACTCTGCCTTATTAGATCCGGCCAATAGTACGCTTGTTGCCGGAGCATCTGCCACGATTACCATTAACTTAAATGTTAAGATGAATGGAGCTGCGGGTGGTACTACTTATAATAATACTGCCAGGGTTAGCGCTGTAACAACTGATGATACTCCGGTTTTTGACGACTCGAATAACTCGACTGATCCGGATGGAGACGGAGACGGAAGTCCTTTGGATGATAATATCCCGACTCCGGTTGTCTTCCAAACGAGAGATATTGCAGTTACTAAAACGGTAAATAACGCAACACCAACTGTTAATACCAATGTGATTTTTACGGTTACTGTAAAAAATAATGGTCCTGCAGTAGCTGAAGGCGTAGAGGTGGTTGATCTCCTGCCTGCTGGTTATACTTTTGTTTCAGCTAGTCCTTCTGCTGGAGCTTATGATCCGTCAACAGGTAAGTGGACTGTTGGTACCTTAGCCAATGCCGCTACTCAAACACTGGCCGTTACAGGAAAAGTGCTGCCTGCAAAAACTGCAGCAGAATATAAGAACACTGCCAGCTCAAATTTAATTGCAGATAGTGAGTCTTCAAATAACAGCGCTTCTGTAAGTACAACTCCTGTTCAATTACCTCCGGTCCCTGTTAACGATTCTAAAACAGGAAATACCCTGGGTGCTGATGTTACTCTGGATATATTGTCGAACGATAAGGTATCTGACGGATCTCTGGCCACTTCATCAAATTCTTCAATTGACATTGACGTAAACACTCCCGGAGTACAAACTACCTTTACTAAAACAGGAGAGGGAGTATGGACCTATAACAGTACTACCGGTGAAGTAACGTTCAACCCGGATGCTGGATTTACGGTAGATCCTACGCCACTAGCCTATACATTGAAAGAAACGCTTACCGGACTTTCGGCTAATGCAACAGTTACCATTACGTATATACCTGCTAATCCTGTTGCTGAAGATGATTCTTCAACAGGTAACACCCTCGGAGCAAATGCTACAGTTAACCTTTTAACTAACGATAAACTGGGAGATAGCAGTGAGGCTCTTCCAGCTTTAGTTACTGTAGACCTTGACCTGACTACCGCAGGAGTTCAAACAACCCTGACGGTAGCTTCAGAGGGAGTGTGGACGTATAATACGGCTACCGGAGCGCTTGTTTTTGATCCAAATACTGGATTTACAAAAGATCCGACCCCAATTCCGTATTCATTAACGGAAAAGCTTACAGGTTTGAGTGATAATGCAGTGGTTACAGTGACCTATGTTAAAGGCCCTCCGGTTGCATCAAATGATAGCTCAACAGGAAACACGCCTGGAACTAACGTTACGCAGAACATTTTAACAAATGATAAGCTTGCTGACGGAAGTACAGCTCTGCCAGCATTGGTAACTGTCGATCTTGATCCTTCTACTCCGGCTATTGACCTGACTAAAACGGTAACAGGAGAAGGAGTGTGGACCTATAATCCAGTTACGGGTAATCTTACATTCGATCCGAACGCCGGGTTTACTACAGACCCTACTGCTCTTCCTTACAAGTTGATAGAAACACTTACAGGCTTAAGTGCGAATGCTAATGTAACGGTAGGTTACACCAAAGTTCCTCCGGTTGCAGCTAACGATAGTTCATTAGGAAATACTCCTGGAGCTAACGTAACGCAGAACATCCTGACAAACGATAAGCTTTCTGATGGAACTGTCGCTCTGCCAGCATTGGTAACTGTGGATCTTGATCCATCTACACCTGGTATTGAGGTTACGAAGACCGTAACAGGAGAAGGAGTATGGAGCTATGATCCGGTTACAGGTAATCTTACTTTTGATCCGAATACAGGCTTTACCACAGATCCTACAGCTCTTCCTTATAAACTGATTGAAAAGATCACGGGACTAAGTGCAAATGCTACGGTAACCGTGGGCTATACAGAAGTTCCTCCGGTTGCAGCAAATGATAGTTCAACAGGAAACACGCCTGGGGCTAACGTAACGCAAAACATCCTGGCGAACGATAAGCTTTCTGACGGAAGCCCTGCTTTACCTGCATTAGTAACGGTCGATCTTGATCCTTCTACACCAACTATAGATCTTACAAAGACTGTAGCTGGAGAAGGTGTATGGACGTATGATCCAGCTACGGGTAACCTTACATTTGATCCGAACACTGGCTTCACTACAAATCCTACCGCCCTTCCTTATAAGTTAATAGAGAAGATCACAGGTTTGAGTGCAAATGCAGTGGTAACTATAACGTATACCAAACTTCCTCCAGATGCTGTTAACGATATTGGAACCAGTACCGTTCCTGGAGTAAACGTTGTTAATATCATAACAAACGATAAGTTATCGGATGGTAGCCCTGCAACACTTGATAAAATAATAGTTGATCTTGATCCTTCAACACCTGGGGTGCAAAATACCAAAACGGTAACCGGTGAAGGAACCTGGACTTACGATCCGGCAACAGGAAACACCACATTCGTTCCCGTATTTGGATTTATCACCAATCCTACGCCAATCCCTTACGAACTTAAGGAAGTCGGAACAGGCTTGACAGATATCGCGACTATATTCTTCAATACGGCAATTAGTCTTAAAATAGGTATTGCGAAGACGGTGTCGGCTCCAAAACTTGAAGGAAATGGTAGCTACACGTTTACTTACACCATGAATGTTAAGAACTACGGAAACGTGGCCTTAAACGATGTGAAAGTTTCTGACAACCTACAAACTGTCTTCCCATCGCCAATGAATGTAAAAGTTAACGCTATCATCGCTAGTGGAACGCTTAAAGCAAACATTGGTTACAACGGAACAAATAGTTTAGAGCTGCTTTCAGCAGGAAGTACATTGCCGGTTGGAGCTACGGAAACAATAACCCTTACAATTAATGTAATGCCTAACGGTTCTTCAGGCGTTTTCGAAAATACAGCAACTGCAACAGGTACTGGAGCTAATACAGGTGGCCTAACTACGGATGTTTCAACCGACGGATTAAATCCAGATCCAAATGGTAATAATAATCCATCTGACGCGGGAGAAGCAAAGCCAACACCGATAAGTCTTGATCCTACTAACGTAGTGATACCAGAAGGATTCTCTCCTAATGGCGACGGTGTAAACGATAAGTTTGAATTGGAGAATGTTGGCCCGAGACGAGTGAATCTTGAGATCTATAACCGTTGGGGTAACCTGGTTTATAAAAATCCTGACTATAAAAATGATTGGGATGGAACATGTAACGCTGGTATTTATGTAGGCCAGAATGTTCCGGATGGAACTTACTACTACATAGCCATCATAGATGGAAAAGAGAAGAGAGTAAGGTTCATCACAATTAACAGGTAAAAGAACAATGAAAATCAGTAATCTAATATCGATGAAAAAATATATTGTAGCAGCTGCATTAGTTTTATCAGCATGGCAGTCGCGAGCCCAGCAGGACGCAATGTATACCCAATATATGTTCAATACTTTAGCGATAAACCCGGCCTATGCCGGGAGTCGCAACGTTCCCAGCCTGACAGGCCTTTACCGGTCGCAATGGGTGGGAGTTGAAGGCGCTCCCGAGACACAAACGGTGTCTTTTGATACCGCCTTGCCAAATAAGCGCGTTGGCGCTGGCATCCAGGTGTTCAACGATAAGCTGGGAGTTACGAACACTACAGGTGCTAACCTGAGCTATGCTTACCGGATACTGATGGAAAAAGGCACGCTTGCTTTCGGTTTGCAGGCTTCTGTTACCCAGTACCGGGCTGATTTCAGTTCTGTTCGTTTAAATTCAGCAAATCCTTCCGACATGGCGTTCTATTCGAATGTGAATAAAGTGATGCCAAACTTTGGTGCTGGTATTTATTATAATACAGATAAGTTCTACCTCGGACTTTCTACTCCTCACCTTTTTAACAATCGCCTGGTTAATGATTCTGTAACAACTTCAAACGCTTTGGCCGCCAGGCAATATCTTCACTTTTTCATGTCTTCCGGTTATGTGTTTACCCTGGATCAGACATTCAAATTAAAGCCTTCAGTATTGTTTAAAGGTGTTGCCGGAGCCCCGCTGCAGCTCGACCTGAACTGCAACTTATGGATTGCAGACCGTTTTGCTGTTGGTGCCCAGTACCGTACCGGCGATGCTGTTGCAGGAATATTGGAACTTCAGGCTTCAGACCAGATCCGTATCGGATACTCTTATGACAGGAGTACTTCGAAGCTCGTTGATTATAACTCGGGTTCGCACGAGATCATGATCAGATATGAGTTTGGTTTCAGAAAGGACAGAATTGTTGGACCGCGTTATTTTTAATCATGAGAAGAATCTATTTACTTTCAATAATCCTGTTTATATCCTCTCAGATCTTTGCTCAGAAGAAGGTTATATATAGAACAAAAGGAGATAAGGAGTTTAATGCTCTAAGGTATAGAGCAGCCATCCAACTGTATAAGCTGTCTGATACTACCGATCAGGAGGTGATACAGAAAATTGCCGACTCGTATCGTGCTGTTAAGGATTATAAAAACGCACAAGCCTGGTATCAGAAGCAGGCGGAACAAGCGGATCAAACAGCAGCGTTCTATTTAAAGTATGCAGATGTGCTGGCTGCTAATGGCCAGTATGAAGCATCTCATAAGTATTATAATCAGTACCTGCTGAAAAAACCATCTGATAAAAGAGCAAAAAATCTAAGCGACAGCTATAATAAGCTAAAAAGCTTTTATAAGGATTCTGCAGACTGGAAAATTAAGTACTTGGCTATCAATACTCCAAAAGATGAATTTTCGCCTGTGTTTTTTAAACGTGGCCTGATCTTTAGTTCCAACAGGGACAGGCGCTGGGGAGTAAGGAATGTTTTTGGCTGGACCGAAACGCCCTTCACTGATCTCTATATAGTTAAGGACACTGCTAAAATTGCGAAAGTTCCACCTGCGAATTACTTCTATAATGATGAAATGAGAGCTACTAAAGCACATAAACAACGCCTTCCGGTTTCGGTGAACGATACGAGGGTGCTTGGGGACATTACCTACCCGAGAACGATTGCTGATGTAAGTTCTTTCAAAGATTCTTCGGTTGTAGAACTGCTGAGGGGAGGTTTGAATACAGCTTATCATGATGGCCCTGCAAGTTTCTCTGGTGGTGAGTATTACATGATCTACAACCGGAACCAACGCGATAAGAGTAATGCAGAAGACAAGAAGAACGGCATTTATAAGCTAAACATGTACTCGGTAAATTACCTAGGTGGAACCTGGTATAATAAGCAGCCTTTCAAATTCAATAATACAGAATATTCAACGGCTCATCCGGCATTAAGTGAGGATGGAAAAGTTCTTTATTTTGTTTCTGATATGCCGGGAGGCTTGGGCGGGAAGGACATTTATTATAGTACCCGTGAAAGTCGTGATGCGGAATGGTCTGAACCAAAGAACCTAGGTTCACAGGTTAACACCGAAGGTGATGAGTCGTTCCCTTACCTTTCTAAAACGAACAAGCTATTCTTTAGCTCCGACGGTCTTTCAGGCCTGGGAGGATTGGACATCTTCTCCGTTGAGTTAAAGAATAATTTACCAGCTTCAGAACCCCATAACCTTGGGTATCCGGTTAATTCCGCTAAGGATGACTTCGGTATCATTTTAAGCGGAGATGAGAAGAGCGGATACCTTAGTTCTAACCGCTATGGCAGCGATGATATTTTGAGCTTCAATTATGATCCTTTTATTCTTAAACTGGAGGGAACCGTTTACACAGACTTCGGGGGGTATAAAAGAGTGGTTGAGAATGCGTTGGTGAAAATTGAACATGACAACCAGGTTGATTCTTTATTCACTGATAATATGGGTCGTTTTACAACCCGGCTTGCTCCTAAAACAGACTATAGCATAACAGCTAATAAAGCAGGGTATTCTACAGACAGTAAGACAACTACAACCAAAGGAATTACGAAGTCGACCACTTTGTACACGGAGCTGTTGTTGCATCGTCCGCTGGAGAAAGTTCCTGCTGCAGAAATCACCAACTGCCAGCTAAGTAAGCTCTTTGGTTTGAACCCAATCTATTATGATCTGGATAAATCATTCATCCGGCCTGATGCTGTGCCTGCACTTACCAGACTGGCTTCCTTGTTAAAGCAATATCCGCAACTGACTGTAATTGCAAGTAGCCATTGTGATAGCCGCGCATCGAAAGCTTATAATGTTGGATTATCATTGAGAAGGTCTGAGTCGGCTAAAAAATACCTGGTTTCCCTGGGTATTAATCCTCAACGTATAAAGATCACTTACCATGGAGAAACTCAGCTTACAAATCAGTGTGGTGATGATGTTCCTTGTTCGGAAGAAGAACAACAAAGGAACAGGAGGACAGAGTTCATGATCTTTAAGAACGGCTTGAATCTAAGCAATCTAAAATGTGATTAATTCATTTTCTCTATAAAAGCAAAAAGGAGGCCCGGGCCTCCTTTTTGCTTTTATAGGTTTTGTGTCTTCATCACCACTTCTTCTGCTTCGTCTTCTTTGTCTTGAAGTTTGTCTTCCTCTTTAGCACGTCCGATCTTTAGTTTCGGATTTTCCTGTGATCCTCTTACTTGGATCGGAATACCGAGGATGCCAAAAGGAGGTAAGCCAAGCCTGAACTGGAGGTTAAGGTCGCCATCAAAGCTCACTTGCCCCTCGATCCGTGGTCTGAAGCCTGCAATTTTCAAACGTGTTCTTTCGATGCTGATAATATTATTGGCAATGGAAGAGCGAATGTTAATCTGGCTCATTTTAGGATCCTGCAGGTCTTTATGCCCTGTTTTTTTACTGACCGCATTAAAGAGCTTAAAGCCTTTTAGCTTAACGTTTTTAACGGATATCAAGCCGTCGCCCTTTATTGATGGATAGACAGGCTCCATGTTACCATTTAATCTACCGCTTAATTTATAATCAAGGGAAACAGTGCCTCTAACATGTGCTGCAGATGAGGCAAGTTCTCTAAAGACCGCACTGCTTTTATAAGCCTTTTGGATGTCAAAGTCTTTAGCGTTGATCGCATATTGAAAATAGGCTGTTTTAGGAGAAAAGCTTTTATAAGCCGCAGTCATTTTTACCGGAGTTCCAATAAAAGTGGTACTTAGATCCTGTAGGTCCAGTTGACCATTTTTTATGCTTAGTGTTCCGAGCATTTTGTTAAATTTCATTCCCCCATAATTTACTTCTTTCGCTGCTCCGGTAAAATGAAGGTTGATGTTAGTAGGAATAATTATTACACCTGGCTTTGTTGCTGCGGTATTCGAGCCTGTAGGTATTTCGGTTACTGTACGAAATTCATCCGCAACGATTAAATCGCTTTTTAGTTTGAAGTTGCCCCTTAGCACTCCCCTGTATGTAGTAAAGTAATCGATAATATTAGAAACGTTACCTTCTAATGCAATTTTGCTCTGGCCATAGCTAGCTTTGAAGGCGTGAAAATTTATTCTGTCGTTGCTGAAACTAAAAATGCCTTTATTTACCTTAAATGGTTTGGGTAAGAGTTCAGAGCTTAGAGCAAGATCTCTGATTCTGAAAGTACCCTGGTTGAAGAGCTTTTTGTAATTGCCGCTATTAGCATCCTTTTGTCTTCCTGCAAGTTCAAGGTCTGTACGGACCAAGCCCTGCACATTATAATCATTGGATGCAAAAACACTATAAAGTTTCCCTATATCTAACGTTCCGCGGGATGAGATTCTGTAAGCAAGGTTATTCAGATCGGCCAGGTTTGCTCTTAAGACAAAGGGTTGGCTAACAAAGTTGAAAGACAAAGGTGCAATGACCAGTCGAAAATCTTTTGCCGCACTATTCTTGTTATAAAAGACAGAGTTAACCTCAATTTTGCTGATAGGGTATGGACTTTTAGATGTTTTAATAAATCCATCCTTTAAAGAAATAGATGCATTGGTAGTTGGATATTTCCGCTGCTTTATTGCCAAAGATCCTTTAGACCGGATATCCATCTTTAAAGCCCCCTTCATTGTTAGTCCAGGTATTGGATATATCTTATGAATGGAGGCAAGATCGACGAAACCATTGATCCGTGTATCAACTGTTAGGGAAGGGGAATGCTCTAGCTTGATATATCCGTTCAGGTAGTTGTTCAACCATCGGCTGTCTATTTTTTTCAGATCAAGCACAAGGTTCTTATAATTGCTGTCAGGACAGGAAGCGCGGAAGCTTAAATCAATATAATCGATATTGCCAGGCATTGGCAGATATTTAAAATAGCCATTGGCCAGATTTGTGTTAAGTTCAAACTGTGGAATGCTTTTCAGGATCGTATCGACCTTTCCTCTCCCCGTTTTTCTGAGCTCATGTCGCAGATGACCACTTGCACTGAGGCTAAGATTGAGTAACCCACGCGTACTGATCTTCTGTATGTTTAAGGCTTTATTAACCTTGGCAAGGTCGAGCCGGGTCTGAAGGTTAGCATTGATGAAAGGGTTAGTGAGGCCGCGAGTGTGTAAGGAGCCAGCTAAGGAACCTCCGGCAACATTAAAACTTAGCGTATCCAGATCCAGGATTGCCTTTTCAATATCCATATTAGGGATAGCACCCTTGATCCTGACCGAAATATTATCCAGCGGGACCGGGCTTTGTTGGTGGCGAAAGCTTCCGTCGTCAATCCTGCCTGTCAGGTTCAGGCTGGGAAATTGATTGCTTTCTGCAACATAGCGTCCTTTTAATCCTAGTTCAAAAGTCGATTTTCCTTCTACATCGAAGTTCTTGAAATATTCCAGATACTGTGGAGGAAGGGTAGTTATTAAGCTTCCGAGGTCGGCGTTTCTGCTTTCCAGTTTGAAATCCAGATCGTACCCGTTGGCCAGGAATTCGAATCTCCCGGCAAAATTTAGGGGAACTTGATTTATCCTAAGGTTGTTTTTTATGAAGCTAAGCTGAAGAGAGCTCGTATTTATCCGGGTTATAAGGTCAGCTTTGACCTTTCTTCCTGCAGAATAAGGGATGCTGTCGTAGATGAAGTCGAAATTTTCAATTTCAGCACGGCTTGTAAGGTCAAATATCTTTTTGCTTAAATCCCCTTTGCCTGAATAGGAAAGGCCTTTAGCCTTGATAACCATCGGCAAGCTCTTGTCTTCGTAACTTAAATTACTCCGGGTGATGCTAATGTCTTCGATCTTTAAAGACGAACTCTGCCCAGAACCAGAGGAAGAACTTTTACTGTCCTTCAGCACATTATAGTTCGCCCTTCCTAGACTATCAACCTTTACGCTGATTTGTCCGCTGTCGAGATAGATCCTGTTAACAATTACCTCATTACTTATTAAGCTTTTTAAATTAATTCCCAAGGCAAGTTCGTCTGCCTTTAGAAGGGTGTCTGAAGCAAAAGGAGCCGAGCCCTTTAGCGAAACCTGGTATAATGACAGAGTTAGCGTTGGAAAGTGCTCAAAGAAGGATAACTTCATCTGAGCAAAAGAAACTTCACCATTGATATTGCTATTAACGTTTTGTTTTACCTTCTCTGAAAAACTCTGGGGCATCAAGTAGGGCATCAACGCCATTACCGAAAGAAGGGTTATGAAAAGGGAGAAGATTAAGATAAATAAGTATTTTGAAAGAGGTTTCATTCGTGTGTGGCCTGAAGGGTTGCTTTAAGAAAAGTGTATCTAATGTCCGGGCAGATCGATGCGTTTTTCGCACCAGGAGCATTTTTTTCTTGATCCATCGAAACGATAACGCCAACGATGAAAACCAAGCGGACATAAAATAAATTTAAATATACTCATCTCTGAAAATGCAAGTAAGGGCTTATTTGCAGTTCAAATATACGGCCTGAAATTGTAAGAGAAGTGTTTGTTTACCACCTTCCTGCTAGAAACTTGTATAATTTCTCTTTATAAGGAATCAAAAAGACCGCGTTAATAAAAAAAGATATTTTAACTAGAGAATATTATCATCTGATTTGTAACTTATTCTCTTTTGGTGCGGGGAATTGTGGGGAAACTACTCTCATATTTTGAAGATCTAGAATTGTCAGTTACCTTTAATGTTGCTACAACTCCTTCTATTGCTTGCTTTGCGATAAAATTAAAGAGTTTTCCGCCGAAGGCACACGCTTTGTTTATAGTATATCAGAGCAGCTGATTGTTTTTGATATTGGATTTGTGTTTTTTTAGTTTTGACATTTATTTTATCGTTAGAGAAGTATGAACTGGGGGCCGACTAGTCAAATTAAAATATCATTAGTAGATGATCAAAAAATAATTCGGGAACTTCTTTCACGGGCTCTTGGCACTATCCCAGAGTTTAACTTTATTGAAACTTATAGCGATGGTATCGCTTTTCTTGAACATTTGAATGCATACCCTGAGAAAAAGCCCGACATTGCAATCATTGATGTTGACATGCCCGTAATGTCAGGTGAGGAACTTAATGAAAGGCTACAGGTAGAGTATCCTGAAATTAAAGTATTGGTATTGTCAATGCATATAGATGCCGTAACCATCGCAAAAATGATTAATGCTGGAGTTGCCTCCTATTTACCGAAAGATTGTGCGATTAGTGAGTTACTTTGGGCTATAAATTCTGTATTTCGTACTGGCAGCTATTTAAATAGCGAAGTTGTTGATAAGTTAAGGGAAAATAACGAAAAGACTCGGAAAATTGTAAATTCAGACGGGATTACACAAAGAGAAGCTGAGGTGCTTGAGCTTATCTGTCAGGAATATACGAATGCTGACATTGCGGAAAAGCTTAATGTAAGTGTGCGAACAGTCGACACCCATAGGAAAAGGTTGTTGTTTAAAGCTGGATGTAAAAATACAGCGGGTCTTGTGTTATATGCAATGAAAAATAACTTAATAAGTCTCCAGCTTTAATAGGTCTTTTTGAGTATTCCAACTCGGAAAAGCTTTGTAGTCTGCCTGCCATTTCATTTCCTGGAAAAGATACGTCTCCGGATGACTGCTAATTTCTTTCCACTTTTAGGTAAATCTTCTTGCAATAATAATATCGCTTAAACTATATGAGTATGTCCGTAAAAAGGTGTACGTATACCTGAAAACGGGTATTTACGTAAATCGCTATTTAAGGTGATTTTTTTAAAGCTATTTATACGGATATTTGTTCGAAATATAGGTCTGCGATGGGAATGAGCATGCGCAGGCCACTAGTTCAGAAAAATATGGCTCTACATCATCTATGACAATTCTACTCCTTAAAAAAGTTCTCAGAACCTCTGATGTTGATTTGTTTTCAATAGGACAGACCTTTGTTTTTACAGTTCTTGTCGATACTGTTTTATTTATAGGTCTGGTGTCTACTATTCAACAGCTATTAAATAGGTAATAAGGTTTTATAAAAGACGGCTCAATTATTTATTTATCACGGCTTAACAAGAATTCTAAGCTGGATGAAAATCTTAATCTTACTAATCGGTTATCAGTCTACCTATGGTTATCGTTGGTACAAATTAACTTTTGTACCAACGCATTTCTCCGATAAAATCTCACGTATTTCTCAACTAAGTTTCTTGAAATGCCTTTTTGAGATGGAACCACGAGAATATTGAGAGAGAAAATTTTAAAATGAAATTAGATCGAAATTGTACCTTAGCTGGCGATATATATATCTTAAAGTGCCTATAAAAATTCCTGTCGATTGCTGATAGGATGGTCTGACAACTGTGCTTGGTTCTTCTTCGAAGTTTAAATGTTTAAATATCGATTTGAAATCTTTATGGATTAAACATTTACCTTTTTTCTTTAAAAATGAAATACACATTCTATATTCCATACGATCACTATTTATCCCTTCAGCATACCAGCCAAACTTTTCACAAAAAGAAGTTCTGCGTAAATGGGGGGTGTCGCTGTAAGCATAGATTTTGTTGTAATCAAGTGCTATGGCAGGAATAGTCACTTCTTCAAAATCAGTAGCATAATCACTTAGGTAAGGGTATCTGAAGTGTGCAAAATACCTTATTAAGTCAAGAGCGGAATCTTTTTCCAGTAAAGTAACTGATTCTCTTAAAATATCTGTGAATACCACTTGTAGCTCGAAATCCTCTTGCACATACAAAGTGTATGGTGTTTTTACTTCCTTTTGTCCTTTATTAATATTATTGCCAAGTCCGGAGTTTTTTTCCGCGGTGATCAGAGAGAATTTATAAGTTGCCTGAAACTGTCTCAATTCTTTCAAATGAAGTGCATCACTTCCATCATCAGATACAATAATTTCCGCAAAAAAAATGTCTAACTCCTTTAATGTTGCAAGCAATCTATTTAAAGAGGAAGATCGGTTATAGTGTGTAATCAGTAATGTTATTTGAGAAAAGTAATTCATGTAATTCTATTGTTAAACTTATCATTTAAAGTCTTTAACAGATCCTTAATTATCGGATTGCAGTAGAGAAGAGAGATAAGTTTATTTTTATATTTCTGTTTATGATTAGGATATCCCAGCAGGACCAACTTTTTAAATGTCTCCAGATCGATAAATCTGTTAACTTCTATTCGCGGCAGCCTTCTTGTGTCGCTTTTATTTGTTACAAGACCCGGTTGAACCGAAAACCCCGAAAAGAAGTTAGCTCCTCGAGACTCTTTAAACATAGCATGTTATATCGGCCCCACGGAAAGGAATAATGAGAGCAAGAGGTATTTAAATTCTGATCTATTAACTGCTTACACATCTCCATCTCAAATTTCAGCTCCTGCTCCGGCAGCATGTTATGCACCCTGTGCTCGTGACCATGAGCTTCAATGCTCCAACCCAATTGCTCCATTTCCTGCAACTCTCTCCAGTTTAAAGGCCGGTCATTTTCGGGATAAGATTTTCCTAAATGGCTTAGCTCATTATAGCTCTTAGAACCGACAGAAGCTGTTGTTAAAAATAGCGTCGCTTTAAAATTATTTTCTTTCAATACCTTGGTGACGTGTTCAAGTAAAGACAGATATCCGTCGTCAAAAGTGAGTACTACTTTTTTGGAGAGCTCCTTTTTATATTTTTTATAGATAAGAAGCTCCTCTATGGATAGAGTTTGATAGCCTTCATTTTTCAACCACCTCATTTGATCAATAAAGCTGCTTAAAGGTATATGGACGGGATTAATATTTGTCGCACCCGTGATTTGAGGACTAACCGCGTGGTACATTAATACTGGAACCTTCACTAATAGGAAATCAATTTCAGCAGATTATTTAACAAAGCCTATACCAGAAACGTCTTTGTTTTGCTCTGGATAAATTAAGCAATCTTATCAGAGGAAAATTTCCTTTAAATTATCAACGATAGATAAATGGAAATTTATCTATCGTTAATTAAAGCATTCTTTATAAGCCTGCCAGGGATTTTTTTTCTACGCTTTGTCCTTTTCCTTTCTCTATTTCTTGCCGGGAAGGAGGGTTTACTCTATTGTTAATTTTTTTTACCTTTGCGAACTTTAAGAAGTTGAAAAATGCAGTTTTAGCAATTAGACCGAAACCTGCAGCAAAACACTTCGTATCAAGTATCGATGAGTTTAGGCGGATCTCCCATATATCCCGCTTAAAGTTTGTTAAAGGTATCAACTTCGTTCAATGTTGAGTCGGAGTAAAGGGGAAATTACAGTTATGGTTAACAGGTTTAAGTATAGAGTGAACACGTTAAACTTTCAACCACCATGGTTGATCTTATTAATTGATGTGTTCTTTTCTTTTGTGTCGGCGTTGCTGGTGTTTGTGTTTATTTCACAGAGCGATAACTTCTATTTTCAGATCCCATTCTATTCCTCCCTTATTAAGTTTACTGTAACGGGACTAATAAGTACATCAATCACCAGGAGCTATCGGGGAGTGATCAGGCATACTTCATTGGAAGACATCCTTACTCTCCTTAAAACCAGCGCAATTCAGTTAACTTTATTATTTAGCATTGAAATTATAGGAATTACTTTACTTAACAATTCATCTACTATTATCCTTTATTATTATTTTCTTAGCTCTGTAATGAGCCTGTTCCTGTTTTTTAACTATAGGATCGGAATCAGATATGTTTTTGTATTTGCTCGTACTGCTTCTGCCGAGGGACTTAAAGTTGGAGTTTTTGGCGCTGGGGAATCAGGGATCCTATTATCTAACTATCTCAAGAATGACAGAGCAAATAAAACTACTGTAGTTGCATTTTTTGATGACGAGTTAAGCAAATGCAGTAAACTGATCAATGGTATTCCTGTGGTAAGTGCCAGGGGACTGGAGCAGTATGCTAAGAAAAACGGAATAAAGCAAATCATCGCCTCGCCCCGGCTTATTTCAAATGCACGAAAGGAAGAGCTATTTGAAGCTTGTAAAAAGGCGGGCGTTCAACTTAAGGTAATCCCTCATGACGATATCTGGTTTGTGGAAAAGAAGAAACCGGAAAAATTGCATGATATTGAGATCCTTGATCTTTTAGGCCGCGAGCAAATATCTACAGATAAAGCAGAGATCCAGACGATGATCTCGGGCCGGGCTATAATGGTAACCGGGGCGGCCGGTTCTATCGGAAGTGAGCTGGCCCGTCAGATAATTGCAGAAGAACCTTCTTTGTTAATTGTTCTTGATCAGGCAGAGTCGCCTTTGCACGATCTGGTGATAGATCTAAAGAACCTTAAGCCTGACGTGAAATTGGTGCCGGTTTTAACGGATGTAGTGAATAAGAAGCGGCTCGATTACATTTTCAGCACTTACAAGATAGATGTTATTTTCCATGCCGCTGCGTACAAACATGTTCCGATGCAGGAGCAACATCCCTACGAAGCTTTCTACTGTAATATTCAGGGGACTTATAACCTTGCAAATCTTGCAGTTAGCTACGAAGTTGGAAAGTTTATAATGGTGTCTACGGATAAGGCGGTTAATCCTACTAATATTATGGGGGCAACTAAGAGGGCAGCGGAAATCTATACGCAGTCTTTAAATACTCAGCTTGGAGGTAAGGGAACTCAATTTATAACAACCCGGTTCGGCAATGTGCTGGGCTCTAACGGTTCCGTTGTGCCTTTGTTTAAAAAGCAGATAGCAGCAGGCGGGCCCCTGACGATAACCCATCCTGAAATCACTCGTTACTTTATGACCATCAGTGAAGCCTGCAATTTAGTGTTGGAAGCCGGGGCTATGGGAAAAGGTGGTGAGATATTCGTTTTTGATATGGGGACGCCTGTAAAGATCAATGACCTCGCGGTGAAAATGATCAAACTCAGCGGAAAGGAACTAGGCAGGGATATTGAAATTAAGTATACGGGGCTAAGAGAAGGTGAAAAGCTTTACGAGGAATTGCTGGCTAATGGTGAAAATACTAAGCCAACCTACAATAAAAAGATTATGATTGCAAAAGTGAGGCCCTACGCATTTCAAGAGGTAGTAAGCCAGTTCAACGAGATCTTCTCGTATATGAATGAGATGGATGAGATGGGGATGGTTGCAAGTATTAAGACCCTGATACCGGAGTTCAAAAGTAATCAATCCCGGTTTTGTAATCTGGATAAGCCGGTTAAAGATCTGCAGCAAACAAAAGAATGTGTTTAATTATAAAATTGATAACCTTTAAAAAACATTGACGTACACATTCGTATCCTATGAATAGTTCTGATTCTCTAGGAGTTGGAACAATTCATCTACATTTGATAACGAATTAATATCTATTATGCAAAACTGGCGTTCTCTGGAAAACAGGCTTTGGTTAGTTCTTCTACTTATCACCATGTTCGGAACTTCTTGTATTTCGAACAAAAAGGTGATCTACATGCAAAATAAAGACAAGAATAAAGCTTTAGTTACAGATTCTTTAATTCAGTACTCCGTTCCTGTTTACCACCTTCAATATAATGATATTGTTGACGTTAAGATAAAAACCTCTATTCCGGAGATGAATGCGATTTTTGGGTTGGAAGACCCGGAAAGCAAACAAGGTTCTACTCAGGGAATGAACCAGAACAATGGCGATGTTTATTATATGACCGGGTATACCGTTGATCAGAACGGAGAAATAAAGCTTCCTTTTATTGGTAAAGTGAAAGTGATGGGATTAACTACCGGACAGGCAGAAACAGTGATCAGTCAGAAACTTGCCGGATATTTCAAGAAAGTTTCGGTAGAAGACCTATACGTAAGGGTGAAGTTAGGTGGGATAAGGTTCAGCACACTGGGCGAGTTCAACAAGCCAGGAAAGTATGTGGTACTTCAGGATCGAATGACCATTTTTGAAGCGATTGCACAGTCGGGAGACCTTACGGTTCAGGCTAAAAGAAGTAAGGTAAAACTATTACGGCAATATCCAGATGGAACCCGTATTCATATCCTTGATCTGAATGACAGGTCTATTATTAATTCTCCGTATTACTTTATACAGCCTAATGATCAATTGTATGTAGAACCTCTTAAAGTGAGGCAGTTTGGTACTGGTGTAACTGCTGCTCAAACATTCCAGGTTCTTGTTTCAGCTATTTCGGCGGTTGTTTTAGTATTAAGTTTAACGAAATGATAATGAAATCCCAGTCCTCCTACACTTCTACCAGTAAGGGAGTGGATGATAATTCAGATATAAAGAAGCTGTTTTTTGATTTTTTGGCCATCTGGCCTGTTGTTCTCCTGTTAGTGCTGGCTTTTCTTGGTGTAGCCTATTATATCAATCAGACTACTACCCCTGCCTATCAGGTGCAGGCTACCATTGTTATAAAGCAGGATAAAAATGCCGCGTCGAAGGAATTATTTGAAAGCATTGGCTTAAAAACGACGTCGGATAATATGGAGAACGAGATTTCTATAATGAGATCTTTTACCCTGGCCTATAACACCTTGAAGCAGCTTGATTTTAACGTGGAATATTACAGGGAAGGCCTGTGGCGGAAAGTAGAGATCTATAATTCTTTACCATATAAGCTGGAAGTTGACTGGAATCATCCGCAATTAATTGAAGGAGAGTTATTCGTAAGTTTTATTAATCCCTCCGAGTTTAAGATCTCCTTTAAAAAGTCTGCATTTGCTCTCTATAATCCGGCCTCACCAGATCAGAAGAGTGGCGCTTTAGTACCTAAAGAGCTAAAAGGTAAGTTTAGGTTAAATACCTGGATTGAGGGTAAGAATTACAGGTTCAGAATGGTTAGGTCTGAAACTCCCGACGCGAAGCTGAAAGATTTTTCCTTTAAACTAAGATCCAATTATAGTCTGGCGGTGTCTTATAGCAGGGCCTTGAGAGTAGAGCCTCAGAAGAAGGAATCAACTATACTTTCTCTTAGTCTGGAGAGCTCTATGGTTGAAAAGGGTAAAAAATACTTGAATAAGATCATTGAAGCCTATCAGGATCGTGAGTTGATCAATAAGAACAGAACCGCAACGAATACGGCCGAGTTCATCAATATACAGCTTAAAAGTATCCAGGATTCTTTGATGTACTTCGAAGACCAGTTGCAGAGGTACCGCTCTGATAACCAGAGTTTCGATGTTGGCGCTCAAAGTAATCTCGCTTTGTCAAGACTTGCCACGCTTGAAGATGAAAAGTCTAAGATTGGATTGAAACTGAAGTATTATCAGAATGTATTAGGCTACCTGCAAAAGGAGCAGATCAATCAATTAACTGTGCCTTCTTCAGTAGGTATAGAGGAGACCGTGCTTGATCAGTTGATCAATGAGTTGATCACGATCCAGAATGATCGCTTGAGATTGAATCAGTTCTTGTCGGATGATAACCGGACCCTAAAGGATCTTAATTTCAGATATACTACTGTTCTTAATACCCTTAAGGAAAGCATTAGGCGTGCCTATGAAACGGCAAAGCTTTCTTACGCCGATGTTGAAAAGCGCATTGGAACTATGAGTGGTGATTTGAATAAAATGCCCAAGGTTGAACGCAACTTACTAAGTATTAAAAGACAGTTTTCCATTAGTGAGAACATCTACACCTACCTGCTGCAAAAAAGGGATGAGGCTGAGATTAGCAGGGCTAGTAACATCCCCTCCAGCGAGGTTCTTGACCTGGCGCGGCCTATGGGTGGTATGATCACTCCAAAGCCGATAAGGAACTATTGTGTAGCCATATCTTTGGCATTTATCCTGCCTTTGCTGTTCATATTTGTACGGAATATGTTCGATAATAAGATATACGACTCAAAGCTGCTCGAACAAAGACTTAAGGTGCCCTTGGTTGGAAGTATTGGCAGAAGCAGGCAGAATGTTAATAACATAGTGTTCGAACAGCCAAAATCCTTCGTAAGCGAGAACTTTAGAAACATACGCGCAAGTGTGCCTTTCCTGCATTCCGGCGATTCCAGTTTGGTTATTGCCTTTACCAGTAGTGTTTCAGGCGAGGGGAAAACCTTCTGCTCTATTAATACTGCCGCTATTTATGCACTGGGTGGCAAGAAAACTTTATTAGTAGGACTAGACTTGCGTAGACCAAAGATCGCTAATGATTTTAACCTGCATAACGATAAGGGAGTAAGTAATTACTTAAGTAAGAAATGTGATTTAGGGAGTCTTATTAAAGCTTCAGGCCGTGAAAATCTCGATATCCTTCTTTCTGGTCCCGTTCCTCCAAATCCGGCAGAATTAATAGGAAGCGCAAATTTTGGAGCAATGATGCAGGAATTGAGGATGCATTACGACGTTATTATTCTGGATTGTCCTCCATCCGGCCTCGTGTCTGAAACGATAGATATTTTTGGTGAATCTGACTTAACATTCTTCATTTTCCGCCATCAGTTCTCAGACTGGGATGCGGTAGACAATATTAACGATCTGGTGGAGAAGGGCTTAATTAAGAAAACTTATGCGATATACAACGATCTGAAGTTGTCTGCAGATTATGGATATGGCTATGGATATATTTATGGGGATGAAGAAAGCAAGCCTTCCTTGATGCGCAGGCTTAAAGAAAAGGTCCCATTTGTAAATTGATTGGATTGTTGTGTATAATATTATGATGAGTACTTCTATAAAAAATTTGGATCTTAAACCTCTGGAGCAGTCAAAAATTGCAGTTATTGGTCTGGGGTATGTTGGCTTGCCTTTGGCTGTGGCACTTGCAGCTAAATATAAAGTGGTAGGTTTTGATATTAATAAGGAAAGGGTTGAACAATTACTTTCAGGGCATGATGCAACACTCGAGGTAAGTGATGGGGATCTGAGATCTGTATTGACTTCCCTGGATGGAAGCTCTAATTCTGACCTCGGTTTTGTGCCTACCTTTAATACTAAGGATATCGAGTCCTGCAACATCTTTATTGTAACTGTTCCTACTCCAACAGACAAGCATAATCGTCCGGTCTTGACGCCGATGTTAAAAGCTAGTGAAACTGTAGGAGCTGTGTTGAAAAGAGGTGATGTGGTGATCTATGAGAGTACAGTTTATCCTGGTGTTACTGAAGACGAATGTGTTCCGGTGTTGGAGAAGGTTTCAGGACTGAAATTTAACGTAGATTTCTTTGCAGGCTACTCGCCAGAGCGGATAAACCCGGGAGATAAGGAGCATACGGTTACAAAGATCCTTAAAGTTACTTCAGGAAGTAGTCCGGAAATAGCCGATTATATCGATGCCATGTACCGCTCTGTAATTACAGCAGGTACCTTTAAGGCCTCAAGCATAAAGGTTGCCGAAGCAGCGAAGGTAATTGAAAACTCACAGCGTGATATCAATATTGCCTTTGTAAATGAACTATCTAAGATTTTTAATCTTCTTGGTATTGATACTCATGAAGTGTTGGAAGCTGCCGGAACAAAGTGGAACTTCCTTCCTTTTAAACCAGGGCTGGTAGGAGGACATTGTATTGGTGTGGATCCTTACTATCTGGCGCAGAAGGCTCAGGAAGTGGGCTATCACCCTGAAATAATCTTAGCCGGAAGAAGGCTTAACGATAGTATGGGACGCCATGTAGCGATGGAGCTTATCAAATGCATGATGCGCAAAAATATCAGGGTGATCGATGCTAAAGTCCTTGTACTGGGTTTTACCTTTAAGGAAAACTGTCCTGATATCCGTAATACAAAAGTTATTTCTATTGTTGACGAGCTTCATGCATTTGACGTTGCTGTTGATATTTACGATCCCTGGGCAAATGAAGAGGAAGTTAAGCACGAATATGGTTTAACTATCTTACCTTCCGATAAGGTTCCTAACCTTGCTGACTATGCAGGTGTTGTACTTGCGGTATCGCATAAGCAGTTTGCTGGCCTTGATATCAGGAAAAGCGATAACTGTGTAGTTTATGATGTGAAGGGTATTTTGAATAAAGATTTGGTTGACGCTAGATTATAAGCAAATCTCCGATATCTAAAGATATTTGTGTTCTAGATCAGTATGCGGTAATTGCGTACTGATCTTTTCAATTAGGCACTGAAGGTTAGTAGGTTAATTGTTTAAGGACTTCAGATAGCGTAACCAGGTAGCAGATATCTGAGCAGCATCAAATTCTTTTGCCACTGCAGTTGTTTTGCCGGCCATCTGTAAACGAAGTGAATTATTTAAGATCAGTTCAAAGAGTTTTTTTGCAAATTCCTTGGTATCAAAGGGAGGGATAAGGTAGCCATTCTGTTTATCAGTTATTAGCCTTTGTGGCCCCCCCTCTATTGCAAATGCAACCGCTGGCAAGCTGTAACTGAAACCTTCTACGATAACTAATCCAAACGATTCGGACCGGGAGGTCAGAATTAAAACATCGCTGTTTGCATATTCCTGTTCAATGACATCTGTTTTACCTTTTACAACAACGAAACCATCGGCAATATGCCGGCTCATTTTTGTCAGGAACTCCTCTTTTTGATCTCCTTCACCAATGATGAGGAACCTTACTTTTTCTCCTTGCAGTAAGGGGCTTGTCTCCTCTATTATTTCCATCAAAAGGTCAATTCCTTTTTCCCTGCTAAATCGCGTTACACAAATGATCTGTTTGAATGCTGTATCTTGCTTTTGGTAACCGCTACGCATAGCAACCACATTCGGAATACAAGTTGCCTCTATCTGATCTTTCTTATACTGTTGTACATCGTAATCTGTCTGACAGACAACCCCGGATAAGGATCTGTACAGATATTTCCGGATGAATTGGAAGGGCCTGCCAGCGAATGTGGAGAGGACGTGTTCCCATGCTATGATGCGGTATTTTTTAGATAAGGGCACTAAGGTAAAGGAAATGTAGAAGTTGCAGGAGATGATGTAGTCGGGCCGGATATCCTGCAATAAGTTTTTCAACTGACTATAATATTGAAAGATCTCTGAAGGCTTTTTAATATCAATGTCTAAAGATCGCAGTTTGATCCCTGCATCTACAGTAAACAAGGGTTTTCTTTTTTGTGGCCTAACAGAAATAATAGAGATAGCAGTTTCATCAGAAATTAAGGAATTAGCGAGGTTGATCGTGGCTCTCTCCGTTCCGTTGGAAGCCTGGAGAGAAACTACCAGGAATACTAGTTTCTGTTTCAAATTGATGGAGCTTGTTTCATCAAAAGTAGTCAACATCGGAGACAAAAATGACAAGTTTGCATTTCGGGGAGTGATTGAAGTAATTCCTGTGCCTCCTGCAATTAAGAAAACAAATATTACTTTCAGGAAAAGGATGTATTTTTGCTTTATAAGGGGAATATAGACAGAATAAATTGCTATTAAGAGAAGCTCATCATGATCTTCTCCTCATATTCATTTGAGCTTTGATTGATTCAATGTTTACATATTAGTTCTGGGTTTGACGCGGATCGTGATCAATATTCATTGCAAAAAACTGTAACTGGAAAATTTATCCAGCGTAACAGGGATGGATTTAACGGGAATGAAATTCAGTTTTAAAGTATTTTTCGAAGCATGATAATTGAGGGTCAGATTACGTTTTCTTGTTTGATTTCAATAGGGGGATATCTGAATCCACCTGCTTAAATTGTAGAATAGACGTGAATATATCAATAATAAAAAACTCTAAAGTATTAGTTACCGGTGGTGCGGGATTTATAGGGTCAAACCTGTGCGAGGTGCTGTTGAAGCAGGGAAATGAGGTGGTTTGCCTTGATAATTTTTCTAACGGTCACCGCAGTAACATCGAAGCCTTCCTGGGTAACAGCTCGTTCAGGCTGATTGAAGGTGATATAAGGAACTATGAAGATTGTCAGGAAGCGGCTAATGGCTGTGAGTATGTGCTTCATCAGGCTGCTTTAGGATCAGTGCCGAGAAGTATAAAGGATCCTATGACCAGTACAGATGTCAATATAGGAGGCTTTGTCAAGATGCTTCATGCTTCTGTTGAGGCAGGTGTAAAGAGGTTTGTATATGCCGCAAGTTCCTCTACGTATGGGGATCATCCTGATCTCCCCAAAATAGAACATAAAATTGGCAGATCTTTAAGCCCTTACGCGATCACCAAATACGTTGATGAGCTTTTTGCGGCAAACTTTTCAAAGATCTACGGAATTGAAACCGTTGGTTTACGGTATTTCAATGTTTTTGGCCGTAACCAGGATCCTTTTGGTGCCTATGCTGCTGTAATCCCTAAATTTGTTATTCAACTGCTTAAGCAGGAGAGCCCGCTGATAAATGGAGATGGCTCTTTCAGCAGAGACTTTACCTATATTGATAATGTGCTGCTTGCAAATCAACTTGCTGCAACCACTGCTACAGAATTAATTCTTGAAAGGCAGCAATCTTACTATAAAGCTGTTGGTGAAGCTGTTCCGGAAGAAGGTGCTCTATCTGAAGTTTTTAATGTTGCCTGTGGTGGAAATATAAGTTTAACAGATCTTTTCAATATCCTTAAAACGAATCTCGCCCGGTTTGATAAGAAGGTAGCTGATGTGCAGGTGCAATTTGGGCCACAGAGATCGGGCGATATTCCTCATTCACAAGCTTCTATTGAAAAAGGAAAGCAACTTTTTGATTATCACCCCGTATATAACGCCGTTGAAGGTTTGGAATTAGCAACTGAGTGGTACTGGAATAACTACCGTAACCTCATTAAAGATAGCTCTATACGATAATCTGAAACTTACATTTATCTTTTAAAATTATCTTGGAAGCAATAAAGACTCTATTAAGGAAGAACTTCTCGAACTTCACTTACTTCTACCGGCATTTGAGAGGGAAAATATTCGTTTCCCTGATGTTAAATATAAGTGTAGGGGTTTTAGATGGGTTTGGACTTGCCATGTTCTTGCCATTGCTGCAAATGGTTGACGGTAAGATGAAGAGGGGAGATGAGGGCGGAAATATTGGCTTTATCGTAGAATGGCTGAACCGTTTCGGTATCGAGTTAACCCTGCTTAAGGTGCTTCTGATCATCGTTCTGTTCTTCGCTGCCAAAGGTTTGGTTCAGTATACGCAGGCTGTTTATTCAGCTACTCTTTTACAAAGCTTTATTAAGCGGATCAGGATCAGGAATATCAATAATCTAACCGGGCTTGATTATAAGTATTTCATTACTTCCGACGTAGGAAGGATTCAAAATACACTTACAGGGGAGGTAGACCGAGTTTCCCGTGCTTATCAAACGTACTTCAATTCTTTTCAAAGTGGGGTGATGGTGGTAGTTTATATGACCTTCGCTTTTTTTGTTGATTGGAAGTTCGCCATTATGGTGAGCCTGGGAGGTATGTCGACAAACCTTATCTACCGTACGATCTATAAAAACACAAAGGGTTCTTCCAAAAAGGTTACCCGCGAGTCTAATATTTTCCAGGGTTTAATAATACAGGCGGTTGCTAACTTCAAATATTTAAAGGCCACAGGCCGTCTGAAGTATTACAGCAGAAAACTGGAGCATCAGGTAGACAACATCGAACACAACAACCTGAAGATCGGTGTTTCTAATGCGATCATGGCATCTACCCGCGAACCTTTGATCATTTTTGTAGTCTCGGCGGTTATTTTTCTTCAAACCACTTTAATTGGTTCTCCGCTCTCAGTTATTCTGATTAGCTTACTGTTCTTTTATCGGGCGCTTAACGCATTAATGATCCTTCAAACCTCCTGGAATACTTTCCTCGGATTGTCTGGCTCTTTAAGCAATATGACTTCTTTTACGGAAGAACTGCAGAACCACCAGGAAAAGAATGCTGCTGTGGAGCTTAAGAAGTTCGAGTCTGAAATAGTTCTGGAGGATGTGAGCTTTAGCTATGACAAGCACCAGATCCTATCAGGCATAAATTTGCGGATTAATAAGAATGAGACACTTGCCTTTGTGGGTGAGAGCGGCAGTGGTAAAACGACGCTAATAAACCTGTTAAGCGGCTTGTTCCCTCCATCATCAGGACAGATGCTTGTTGACGGCGTGTCAAGGGACAGCCTTAATATTGGAAGTTATCAGAACAGGATTGGCTACATTACTCAAGACCCGGTAATATTTAATGATACCATATATAATAATGTGACGCTTTGGTCTGAGAAGAACCCTGAAAATTTGAGGCGATTCAATGAGGCTTGTCAAAAGGCTGCAATAGCAGGCTTCATTTCATCCCTTCCTGAAAAGGAAGAAGGGGAACTGGGTAATAATGGAATTAATTTAAGCGGTGGTCAGAAACAACGAATTTCTATTGCACGGGAATTGTTCAAGGATATTGATATCCTGATTCTCGACGAGGCTACCTCTGCTCTTGATTCAAGTACTGAGAGTGAGATACAGGAAAATCTAGAGCAGTTGAAGGGTAGTTTTACCATCCTCGTTATCGCACACCGTTTATCTACCGTTAAGAACGCTGATAACATTGTTTATCTGAGAAGCGGAAAGATTCTTCGAATGGATTCATTCGAGGGGCTTGTAGAAAGTGTTCCTGACTTTAAGAACATGGTTGATCTGCAGGAAATAGGTTAGTTACACGCGTATCTTTTGATTTAAATTAAATGGCTCTTTATCGTTTTCTTTATAGTATTTATTTCCTGCACTTCAGGAATAAGGCAATGGATCGCTTATTTACCCGTGTAATTATACGATTGGCTAATATTCTGCTGCCCTCGTATTTTAGCCTGTCATCCGGAAGCAAGCTTAATAGTCAGAAAAGATCAGGAGCTAAAGGAAAAGATCAATTGATCGTATCTCTTACAACCTTCCCAGCCAGGATCGGCAAAGTTTGGATGACCATAGAATCGATCTTGAGACAGGATACAAAGCCCGATAGGATCATCCTTTGGCTTTTTGATGGAGAGTTCGAAGGAAAGAATTCCTTGCCTAAGGAATTATTATTATTAGAAGAACGAGGATTGGAAATACGGTTTTGTGCAGAAAATTTAATGCCTCACAAGAAGTATTATTATACCCTTTCTGAATATTCGGATGCTACTATCATAACGATTGATGACGACATGTTATATCCTCCGTCAATGTTAACAAGCTTGCTAAAGTTTCATAGGAATTTTCCTGATGCCATATGCTGTGCTATTAGCAGGAGGATTAAGGTAAAGGATGGATCGTTAAGACCATATAAAGAATGGCAGTATTTGCATGAGAATACATTGCCTTGCTATTCAAACCTTATTATGGGGGGGGGGGGGGGCACTTTATTTCCGCCAGGATCACTACCCCAACAAGTATTAGATAGGGAAGGTATTATAAAACACTCATTAAGGACCGACGACCTCTGGCTTAAAATTATGAGCCTTAAAGCTGGTACAAAAGTGTTAAGCCTGGCCGGAGAGTTTCCTCGCTTTTTTATTCCCATTTTATCCAGGAAGAATTTTAGATTGGCAGATAGCAATATTGGAGAAGGTCAGAACGATAAGATATTTGCTGAGTTGGTTCGTGAGTTTGATATTAATATTGAAAAAATAAATGAAAACTAAAGGGTTAAGTATCACTATTATAGCAGGGGCCAGGCCTAACTTTATGAAAGTTGCGCCAATTATTCATGCTATAAAGGAGGCTGGCAAGCAAGGTGCAGCCATAAACTACCGCCTTGTGCATACGGGTCAGCATTATGATTCGAAGATGAGTGATACCTTTTTTCAAGAGCTTAATATCCCTCATCCCGACGCGCATTTAGGAGCAGGCGGCGGTTCACAGGCAGAGCAGACTGCAGCTATTATGATAGCGTTTGAAAAGGAGCTGTTGGCTAACCCTACAGATCTGGTATTGGTGGTTGGTGATGTGACAAGTACAATGGCCTGTAGTATTGTTGCTAAGAAGTTGAATACCAAAGTGGTTCACGTGGAGGCTGGTATCCGTTCCTTTGATCTTACTATGCCGGAAGAAATTAATCGAATGGTAACGGATGCAATTACAGATTATTTCTTTACTACAAGTGCGTGGGCGGGTGCAAATTTGAAAAAGGCAGGTATTCCCGATGAAAAAATATTCTTTGTAGGTAACGTGATGATAGACACTTTGCTTGCAAATCAATCTCGTTTTTCAAAGCCGGCAGTATGGGGTGAAGTAGGATTGGAAGATAAGGAATACTTCATGCTTACCCTTCACCGTCCCGGCAATGTGGATGAAGGTCAGAAATTGAAGGAATTAATGAATGAGATCATAGACGGTGCAAAAGGCTTGCCTGTAATTTTCCCTATACATCCGAGAACAGCAAAGATATTTTCAGATCTTGAAATAAAGGCGGACAATTTATATATAGTTGACCCAATGGGATACCTGGAGTTCAACTACCTGGTACAACATTGTAAGGCGGTGATTACAGACTCGGGCGGTATCACTGAAGAAACCACTGTTTTAGGGGTCCCATGTCTAACCCTGCGTGACAATACAGAGCGTCCGGAGACGTGTGAAATAGGAACCAATGAATTGATCGGAACCAGCACAGCCGCAATCAGAGCTGCTTTGCAGAAGCTGACTGCAGGAAATTGGAAGAAAGGTGCAATTCCGGAAAAATGGGATGGCAAAGCAGCCGAAAGAATCGTTACAGAACTGTTGAATTTGTGAGCATGGAAAAAAAGAAGATTCTTATTGTAAGCCGCACTTTTTATCCGGATAACTCGCCCCGCTCTTTTAGAACAACCGAGCTGGCGAAGGAATTCGCTTTTAGCGGTCACGATGTAACAGTGATCACTCCACGGAAGGAAGGGGTTCATGATGATTTTGAAAAACAGCATAAGCTGGTAATTAAAGATTTAGGGAAAGCCAGCTGGAAGCCGGTGCAGATTGCAAAATCTGGTCCGCATCGGTTTGTCACAAGGGCTGTAGCCAGGTTAACCAATCTTTTTTTCCTCTTTCCGGAGAGTGAAATGATGTTTATGGTTAATAAAGCGCTAAAAAAGGAAACTGAGCTCTATGACGTGATGATCACTATTGCCGCGCCTCATACCGTACATTGGGGAACTGCCATGGCGGTATCAGACAAACACAAAGTGGCTAAAAAATGGATAGCGGATTGTGGAGATCCTTTTATGGGAGGAGAGAATGATACCTTCAAGCGTGTTTTCTACTTTAAATATTTTGAGAAGTGGTTCTGCCGTAAAGCTGATGCTATTACCGTACCTATTTCAGATGCTATAACAGCTTATTATCCCGAATTCAGAAAGAAGATCCATGTGATCCCACAAGGCTTTAGATTTGAAGATGTAAGGTTAATGGAGGAGGAAGCAAGTAATGAGGTGCCTACTTTCGCCTATGCGGGAACATTGATTCCGGGGATCCGTGATCCTCATGAATTCTTCGAATTCATCTGTAAGAGTGACCTCAAATTTCGCTTCTTCATCTATACTAAAAATGTGGAGCAGGTAAGGAAATATGAGGCAGCGTCGAAAGGGAGAATTGTAGTAAAGGCTGCAATGCCCAGGCAAGACCTTTTGCAGGAGTTACAGAAGATGGATTTTGTGGTTAACTTCGAGAACAAAGGACCAAAGCAGTCGCCCAGTAAGCTGATCGATTATGCCATTATTAAGAAGCCCATTCTTTCTGTAAAAACTTTTGGGTTTAACACCGAGGCTTTTCTGGAGTTCTTAGAGGGGAACTATCAAAATCAATTGATCATTCCGGATGCGGATCAGTATCGTATCCAGAATGTTTGTCGGAAGTTTTTAAATATAGTTTAGTTGAAAAAGGACTATAAATCTACCCTCTATATCTGGCTGCTTTTTTTATTGTCGCCATTCCTGACACTCCTGTATTCCCTGAGGAATAATAATCCAGGGTGGGCTAAGAATATTTTGTGGGCTTTTATAGTGTTTTACGGGTTCAATTTTGTGATCTCCGATGATAAAATGGACGCCAACAGGTATGCTGAAAATTTTATTATTCTTCATAATAAGGAGATCACCTTCGAAAACTTTTTGAGCAGTCTTCTTACTGACGAGGAAAGTAGCTTTCTTGATTTCGCCTGCCCGGTGATCCAGTTCATTGTGTCGCGGTTCACTGATAATCCTTCTGCACTTTTTGGTTCCTTTGCCATTATTTATGGCTTTTTCTATACCCGGAACCTATGGTTCCTGTTAGATAAGGTAGAAGGGAAACTGCCAGTCCTTTCTGTCGCAATTTTTTCAATAGTAGCACTGGCGATGCCTTTTTGGTCAATCAATGGCTTTAGGTTTTGGGCTGCATCTCATATATTTCTGTACGGACTTTTACAATATTTGTATGGCGAAAGGAACCGGAAGCATCTGCTGATGGCTTCGGTCTCCATCCTTTTTCACTTTTCCTTTATCATTCCTTTGGTTATTGTGATCAGTTCCTCGGTTGTAAAATGGAACCTTAAGGTATTGTTCTATCTTTTCCTTGCTTCTTTTCTTGTCACCTCTTTTAATTTACAGCCGCTGCAGGATTTTCTGATGCGTTATTCGCCGGCTATATTTCAGAAGAAGCTACATACCTATGTGAATCAGGATTATGCAGACAGTATTGAAACGGCAAAGCAATCAACCAAATGGTTTGTGATCATGCGCTCGGATTTTCTGAGATATTTTGCTTTATTATTAGCCACCCTGGTTTATTTCCGGTCTTCTGAGATCCTTAAAAAGAATCCCGTTTACCTTTATGTATTTGCTTTTATATTATTCTTTAGCTCTGTAACTAACATCATCGGGATAATCCCATCAGTGGGAAGGTTTCAAATGATCAGCTATTTTTTGCTCTACGGATTTGTGTTTTTGATCTTACAGCATTATTGGTGGGAGGTAAGGGCTATTAAACGTGCAGTTCTGGTATGCCTGCCGTTAATTGTATTCTTTGTAGTATTTCAGTTCAGGCTCGGTTTCCAAACCATCAACGTATTAACTTTCATAGGGAATCCTTTAATCAGTATAGTAGATCCGGGTATGGCAATGATTGATTTTATTAAGAACTAAGCTATTAATACTGGAAGGGAAGAAGCATATAATGATCACTAAATTAAAAAAACAGTTCTCTGATAATCTTCTAAGCTATCGCGGGTGGAAAACCAAGCGAAAGATCGTTGTTATCGAGTCTGACGACTGGGGGAGTATCCGGATGCCATCGAAGGAGGCATACGATCGATTGCTGAAAGAGAACATACGGGTAGATAAATGCCCGTATAACCAATACGACTCGCTGGAAAGCGGAGAGGATCTATCAGAACTGTTCCAGGTGCTTTCTAAACACAAGGACAAGCAAAATAAGCCTGCACTTATTACTGCAAATTTCATAATGGCTAATCCTGACTTTGATGCTATGAAGCAGGACAGTCCTTTAACTTTCAAAAACGAATTATTTCCGGAAACTTATAAAAGATACCAGGGACGGGAAGGATCTTTAGAACTGGTGCATACAGGTATTAAAGAAGGCCTGTTAAAGGCACAGTGCCATGGAAGAGAGCATGTGAATGTTTTGAGATGGTTAAAGTTCCTTAACGCGGACTCGAGGGAAACAATGCAGGCTTTTGAGCAAAACCTGTTCGGTTTAAGCCAAACTATTACAACCGAAAAAAGAGGAAGTTTTCTCGCGGCTTACGACTACAATGAAGAGAGCGAGAAGGGCAATTATAAGCACATTATAGAGGAGGCTTTAAGTTCTTTTACCCGTGTATTCAACTATAATTCCGCTTCTTTCATTGCTCCTAATTACTGTTGGGAGGATACAGTAGAAGAGGCCCTTCTTCAGGGAGGCGTTCAGATAATCCAATCGGGCCGGGTACAGGTAAAATCAGATCTCTCTAAGAAACGCTTTATCAAGCATTATACCGGAGAACGAAATGCCAGGAATCAGGTGTATACGGTTCGCAATTGCCATTTTGAGCCTTCCTTAAGGCAGAATAGAGCAAGCGCGATTGACAATTGTCTTAAAGAGATTGAGACTGCTTTTCTCTGGAAAACACCCGCGATCATCTGTTCTCACCGGCTTAACTTTATGGGGTCGATTGTGCAGGATAATAGAGATGAGAACCTTCGCTTACTGGACAGCCTTTTAGGGGGTATCGTAAGAAAGTGGCCTGATGTCGAGTTTTTGTCTTCTGATCAGTTAGGTCAGTTAATCTTAAAAAAAGCATTGCATTAATAGGAATGAAAGAGAACGTTAAACTGTTTATTGCAGGTGACTATTGTTCAGCTAACCGGATTGAAAGACTTGCAGAGGCCGGGGAGGTTGGGAAGATCTTTAATGATCTATTATCGCATATCCAAAGCGCAGATCTTTCAATCGTAAATCTGGAATGCGTAGTTACTTCTTCAGATCAGGTGATTGAAAAGACAGGACCAGCCTTAAAGGCAAAGCCTTCAGCGATCAAAGCCTTAAAGGATGCAGGCTTCGATATGGTGACACTGGCCAATAATCACATCATGGATTTCGGCGCTGAGGGCTTAAGTAATACTATCAAATGCCTGAAAGAAAATAATACGGGTTTTGTGGGTGCAGGCATGAACTCCTCCGAGGCCAGCGAAACCAGCTATATAACTCTTAAGGGCCATCGGATTGCAATCGTTAATATAAGTGAGAACGAGTTTTCAACAACCTCGGATGATAGTCCCGGTGCTCATTCCCTGAATGTTATTCAAAATTATCATATACTTCAGAAGGCCAGGCAACAAGCTGACTTTGTAATTCTTATTGTACATGGAGGACACGAGATGTACCAGTTGCCAAGTCCAAGGATGAAGGAATTATATAGATTTTATGCTGAGGCTGGTGCTTCCGTGTTAATCAATCATCATCAGCACTGCTACAGCGGCTTCGAAGTGTATAAGGAAGTACCTATTTTCTATGGTATCGGGAACTTTATTTTTGATGCCTATGGCAGTAAAAATCCTAAGCATACTAATACCATTTGGAATGAAGGGTTTTGTGTGGAACTGACACTTGCGGAGGATGGGTTAAAGTATGCTCTTGTTCCATACATCCAGAACATGGCAGAGCCGGGCGTTAGAAAGATAGAGGGTGAGGACTTGCAGAGATTTACTAAAGAAGTAAGTGCCCTATCTGAGGTGATACAGGATGACAAGCAATTATATAACAGGTTTAGCGAATTTTGTAACAAGAAGAAGTACATCTATACCAGCTATCTCGAACCATTTAATAACAGGTTGATCAGAGGGCTAAAGAAGTTTAAGGTGTTACCGTACTTCTTTACGAAGCAACAAAGGAGGCTGCACCTGAACCTTGTACGCTGCGAAGCGCATAAAGACGTTTTATTGCATGTGCTAAAATCTCTTTCTTCTTAATTTATTGGTCATCAGAAATTTAAAAGAAATGAAACTATATGCTGATTTAATCAGAAAAAGGATATAGCATTTACTGAAAAGAATAAAGATACCTGGAAATCTTAAAATGAAAATAGCGATACATAAAGAAGGAGATTCATTTACAACCAGATGGATAGACTACTGCCAGAAGGCAGGGATACCTTATAAGGTTGTTGATTGTTATGCTTCTGATATAATGAATGATCTCAAGGATTGTGATGCTTTAATGTGGCATCATAGCCATATGAGACCAAAAGATGTATTGTTCGCCCGTCAGCTACTGTATTCGCTTGAATTAGCTGGAAAAGTAGTTTTTCCTGATTTTAAAACAACCTGGCACTTTGATGATAAAGTGGGCCAGAAATACTTATTTGAAGCCTGTGATATTCCATCTGCCAGGTCTTTTGTTTTTTACAATAAAAAGGAGGCATTGAAGTGGTTGGACTCAACAAGTTTACCGAAAGTATTTAAGTTAAGGGGCGGGTCGGGTTCTTCAAATGTCGAATTGATAAAGACCAGGGCCGAAGGCAGATCTATTATTAATAAAGTGTTCGGCAGCGGCATTAGTAATTACCAGGCATGGAGTAATCTTAAGGAAAGGTATCGTAAGTACCGCACAGGCAAGGGAACCTTCTCGAATGTTTTAAGAGGCGTGGCCAGGCTGGGCTATATTACAAAGGCAGCTGATGTTAAAGGCCGCGAAAAAGGATATGCCTATTTTCAGGAATTTATTCCGGGAAATGACAGCGACATACGGGTGATCGTAATAGATAATAAAGCTTTTGCGATTAAGCGAATGGTCAGAGAAAATGACTTCAGAGCATCGGGCGGAGGCGACATCCTTTACAGGAAGGAGGATATCCCGCTAAGTGCAGTGGAACTTGCATTTAAAGCAAATGATGTGTTGAAATGTCAGTGTATTGCTTTTGATATCGTATTTAAAGATCATCAACCTGTTATTATAGAAATTAGTTATGGGTTCAGAGCGCCAGCCTATGATTCATGTCCAGGGTTCTGGAATAAGAATCTGGATTGGACCGAAGGTTCTATGAACCCTTATGCCTGGATGGTTGATCTGGTCGTTGATAAGGTAAGCCAGACTAACAATAGGAGGGTTGTAGCAAATGACTGATAGATCGTATTCAATTTGTCTTATTTCGCCATCCCTGCAAATGGGAGGACTGGAAAGAGCCATGTCTAATCTGGCAAATTATTTCTGCGAAAGAGGGCATCAGGTTACATATATTACTCTTTATAATTTTGACAAGTTTTATAAGCTTGACGAAAGGATACAGTTGGTAGAGCCCCGACTGGACTATAGATCCACGTCTAAGCATATCTATTATTTGAAGTTACTTAAGTACGTCCGGTCGCGGGTTAAAATGGGAAATTTTGATACCGTACTTTCTTTTGGTGATTACCATAATGCTTTGGTTCTGCTTGCTTTAAAAGGACTTAAAGTGCCCGTATATGTTTCTGATCGATCCAGTCCTGATAAAAATTTCGGCCGGGCTTATACAGTGTTCAAGAAATTCACTTATCGCAGTAGTGCTGGAATAATCGCGCAGACACGTCGTGCCTCAGATCAAAAGAAAAGGTTATTGGGGGCAAAAGCAAAGATCACCATTATTCCTAACACGGTTAAAAGAGTAGAGCCTTCGGGTTTGGAAAGGAAGAATTATATACTTGGAGTAGGCCGGCATTATCATGTAAAAGGATTAGACCGTCTTCTGGATGTTTTTGCTATGTTAAAAACAGACTGGAGCCTGGTACTTGCCGGAGACGGCGGCCCTCAAAGTCAGGCCCTGCGGGAGCAGGTTGCCCGGCTGAATCTTAAGGAACGTGTAGTGTTCCTGGGAAAAGTAAGTGACATGACAAGGGTGTATGCCGAAGCGGGCATCTTTGTTCTTCCTTCACGAAGTGAGGGTTTTCCGAACGCCTTATGCGAAGCGATGGCCGCCGGCATTCCTTGTGTAAGTTATGATATTTCTGCAGGGCCCTCTGATATTATTACACATGCTGAGAATGGCTTTCTGGTAAAGGACGGAGATGCAAGCGGTTTAGCTAATGTTGTTCAACGTCTTATCGATGATCCTGAACTTCGGATACGAACAGGCAATAAAGCGAGATTGATCCAGGAAGAGCTTTCCTTTGAAAAGTCAGGAGAACGATTTTTAACTACAATTACCTCTCATTTAATATAATGCCTTTATTGTCAACCAATCCGCTTGTTGCGGTTATGATGCCGGTTTATAATGGCGAAAAGACCATCGAACTTGCCGTTAAAAGTCTTTTGCATCAGACCTATGAGAACTGGGTCTGTTATATTGTAAATGATGGATCAACAGACGGTACCAGATTATACCTGGATAGCCTGAAGGATGATCGTTTTAAGGTGATTCACTTTGAGAAAAATCAGGGCAGGCCCTATGCCCGTCAGGCAGCGTTAGATGCAGCAGAAGGCGATTTTCTCGCATTTCTTGATGCAGATGATTTTTTTCATCCTGAAAAGCTTGAAAAGCAGATCCGGCTATTTTTAGAAAACCCTGATCTCGATCTGGTAAGCTGCGGCATGGGCTCCTACGACGGGAAATTTGAATTGCTAAAGGTAAGAGGAGCCAATCCGGCAAAAACAGATTGCGTACGACAGGTAGAAGTGGCAGGAAAGTATGATGCTCCCCATGCGCCATCAATAGTGAGGCTGCACCTTGCAAAAGCTATTACTTACAACAAGTCGATGAAATTGGCTCAGGATACTGATTTTTTTATCCGGTACCTTGATGGCAGGAAGTATATGATTGCAGGGGAGGTTCTTTATTACTATTCTGAGTTTGTATCAGTTACTGGTAAAAAGATCTTAAAAACAAACCTGCTTATTATAAACCGGAACATGGCGCTACTAGCTAAAACCCCTGTAGTGGCGGCCAAAACAATACTGGTTGCCCTTCTTAAAACATTGATCATGTTCTTTCTGCTGCCTTTTACCGGAACAGAATTTTTTGTTAACCGGAGAGGCATTAATCCTACAATAGCTCAGCTTGCTGAATTCAATCGTGTTAGAAGACTCTTTAATATCTTGCAGGGGCAGGAAAAGTATTAATTGTATGATGGCTATTAATTTCTGGTAGAGTGGGTAAACGTATACTTATTGTTGCAACTTCTGATATTCATTTGCAGGTTTTCCATCTGCCCTACTTCAAACTTCTTGAATCTCAAGGATGTGTGATTGATGTGGCAGTGGAAGTTCGGGGAGATGGAATAGTACCGCATACACACAATACCTTTAATCTTCCGTTTAAGCGTACCCTTTTTACCACTCAACTTTTTTCTGCATACAAACAGCTCAAAAATATTATTGATAAGGGTAAGTACGATATTATACATTGCCATACCCCAATACCTTCAGCTATTACCAGGTTAGCAGCAAGGGGAGCGCGGAAAAAGGGAACGATTGTGATGTACACATCTCATGGCTTCCATTTCTATAAGGGAGGACCGTTGCTTTCATGGTTGTTGTTCTATTCCGTAGAAAAATATCTATCCAGGTACACGGATGTTCTCATTACCATTAATAAGGAGGATTATGATGTTGCAGAGCAGGATTTCAGGGCTGGGAAAACACGTTATATGAGAGGTATTGGAATTGACACTTCTCGTTTTGACCATACCGAACTTGGGGATAAAGCTCCGTTGAAGCGCTCAGCGGGCTATAGTCCTGACAGTTTTATCCTGCTATATGCTGCTAATTTTATAAAAAGAAAAAATCATATTTTCGTTTTGAAAGCATTGCTGGAGTTGAGAAATTTTATTCCTACTGTGAAAGTATTGTTTGCCGGCTCTGGTGTATTGCTTCAGGATATGAAAGATTTTGTTGCAAAACACGGGCTTTCGGATCATGTAGAATTTCTGGGCTTCCGCAAAGACATCGATCAGCTACTTGCCATAACAGACCTTAGTATTTCTGCCAGCAAACATGAAGGCTTAGGCTTAGCATTGGCAGAGGCAATGTTCTGCCGAATTCCGGTGGTTGCGACCGAGGATCGTGGGCATAAGGAAATGATAGAACATAATGTGAATGGATTCCTGTTCGAACAGGAGAATATACAGCAATTTATTAATTACGTAAGTAAGCTGTACATCGATAGAAATCTGGCGAGAACGTTCGGAGACAGAAGTGCGGAGAAGATGAAATTATTTTCAATCGAAAATTCTCTGGCATTTATGGATCAGGTTTATGGAGAGTACTTAGACAAATAGTGATGAATTTTCAATCGTTAAAGCGTTCATTAGTCTCTGTTTTTAAAAATATTCCAGGAAAAAGGATTGGAAGAAAAATTCTTGTAATAGAAGCAGACGACTGGGGAAGTATCCGGATGCCTTCCAAAAAAGCTTTTGCAAATTTAGTAGCAGCTGGAATTCCAGTTGATAAAAGCAGGTATGGAAGGAACGACGCACTGGAACGGAGTGAGGATCTTGAAGCTTTGTTCAATGTTTTAAGTAAGCATACTGATCAGCGCGGAAGAAAGGCTGTAATAAGTCCTTTCTGCAATATGGCAAACCCCGACTTTGGCAGGATTAAAGAAAATGGCTATCAGGTATACGAGTATGAAACCTTCGAAGAAACATACGGACGTTATGGCAGTACTAACATGATGAATACTTGGAAACAGGGTATTACTGCTAATTTATTTGTACCTCAATTTCATGGAAGAGAGCATATCGCTACGGAGCTTTGGTTGAAAGCTTTGCGGATGGATGACAAGAGGATACATATCGCATTCGAGAATGAGTATGCTTCTTTTTCTCCCGCAGGTTTCCCTGCACAGGCCAGGGATTTCAGGCCAAACTTTTACATTGAATCAGAATCGGGTTTGCAAGGTCTGAAGCGTTCTCTGGAGGAGGGAATAGATATTTTTAAGGCTGGCTTTAAATGCTCGCCCGATGTTTTCAATGCACCGAATGCTGTCTTTGTACCTTCCCTTAACTCAACATTGATTGAAAAGGGAATACGTTTCAATGCTGTTCCTCATAAACGTTTGGAGAGGAATGAGCGTGGGGCGTATGAGCACAAAAATTATGTAACTGGTCAGGAAAGCTCAGAGGGGCTGAAGTACTATGTTCGCAATTGTAATTTCGAGCCTTCCGAAGGCTCATACAAAGGAATATCTCACGTGTTAAGCCAGATACAAGGCGCATTTTTATGTGGAAAAGCCGCTGTTGTAGGAACACACCGGGTGAATTTTGTGGGGGGATTGAATGAAGCGAACAGGAAGCATGGTATCAATGAATTGGACAATCTCTTGTTTGCAGTAGTTAAAAGATGGCCGGATGTTGAGTTTATGAGTTCAAAAGAGTTTAGCTCGTTGCTATGATCAGAAGGATAATTTCTAAACTTTTATTTCATGCCTACGCAGGTGTAGTTGGCACATCCATAAATGATCACCTTAAAAAGATCAGGGATGCACATACGTATGCGAGTCTTATTAAGAAAGAGGACATTCAGATATACTTGTCTAAATGGGGATATAATTATAATGAATGGAATTCTTTGCCCTTGATGACAAAGAAGGATATTTCTGGTAGATTGCCTGGTGTAAACCCTTCCAGCATTCATTCCTATGCTTACACTGGTGGCTCGTATGGAGAGCCATTTAAATTGCCATATTCTAAAGAAAGAGCTGGTATCAGAACTGCTTCCTTTGCCTATTTTAATGAAATTGCAGGCTATTCCCTTGGAGATCCATTTCTTCTTATCGCTGCAAAAGAGAAACCAAAATGGTGGCAGTTTTTGAGGAATGAATATCGCTTTGTTCCTAAAGACCTTTCGGAACAACAGATTGCTGAAACTGTTAAACTGCTTTGCGACCAGCAAATAAAAGTTATTATAGGATTTCCATCAGTTGTTTACGAACTGGCTGCTTATATAGCTGAAAACAAGATTGATCATCCTGTAAATGCTATAATATTCACGTCTGAACCAACGGACGAAACAAAGCGGAAATTTATTAAAAGGGCTTTTGGATGCAGGGTAACTGACCGGTATAGTAATGAAGAAGTAGGTTTAATTGCTCAGCAAAGGGAGTTTGGTGGGGTTTATTATACCAATAGGTATAATGTTCTGGTCGAAATTTTAGGGGATGATAATCTTCCGGTGGCAGCGGGAGAAGCGGGTAAGGTTGTAGTTACAGATCTAAAGGCTGATCTTGTTCCGATAGTACGTTACGATACCGGCGATATAGCGGTTGCTCACGAATACAAGGAAGGACAATTGATGTCTCTAAGTGCTATCTCGGGAAGGACTACCGAGATGATCTATAACGCGGAGGGTAATTCTATTGCTGCACTTTCCCTCGGACCTTTAATTCATAAGCCTTTAACAGAAAGAAATTTTTATAATCAATTCCAATTCGCCCAGGTTGGGGAAAAGCACTATGAACTTCGGGTTAAATCTGGGACCCAGATCCCGGTACAGATATTAGACGAGATTAAAGGGAACCTTTTGAAGGTACTTGGAGTAAAAGCAATTGTAGATATTCTTATGGTAGAGGATATTAAGCCTCAGAAGTCTGGTAAGAGACCGATCTATAAAAATGAATGGAAGAGGCAATAGATTAATAGAAATGTATAGATTTTTCCTAAAACGCATATTTGATCTGTTTATAGCCCTGTTGGTGTTGATCTTAACTTCGCCACTGGTTTTAGTGACCTACATCATCCTTAAGATAGTTAATAATGGCGATGCTTTTTTCTTTCAGCAGAGACCAGGACTTCATGGTAAACCCTTCTTCATTGTTAAATTTAAAACGATGAGGGATGCCCGGGACAAAAACGGCAGATTACTTCCGGATAAAGACAGGTTAACTGCTGTCGGCAAACTGGTAAGAAAGCTATCGATAGATGAATTGCCTCAATTACTCAATGTTATGAAAGGGGATATGAGTTTAATAGGCCCCCGGCCACTGCTGATGGATTATTTACCATTATATAGTGATTTTCAAAAACGCCGGAACGAGGTGAAACCAGGAATTACCGGCTGGGCTCAGGTTAATGGAAGGAATAGTATAAGCTGGGAGCAAAAGTTTGCTTTAGACGTTTGGTATGTAGATAATATGTCGCTGGCTGTTGATTTCAATATACTGATTATGACAGTTTTAAAGGTTTTAAAGGCAAGTGATATCAATAGTTCAAATGAAGTCCCGATGCCTAGATTCACCGGGAATAATTAGAGAAAATTTTTTACCTTTACAGCCGAGTAGTGATATTGTTTTTGAAAAAGTAAAAAATATGTAACAAACGTTTTTTACTGATCGAATACATGAGAAATATTGGCCCACTGGCCATTGATGAGTTTTGCTGATGGACCTGATAATTGTAGGCGCTGGAAGTGTTGGGGGACACATAGCGTTAAATCTTGAGGAATATTCTGGTGACCTTAATCTTTTAGGATTTGTAGATGATGATCCAAAGAAGCAGGGGACAGAAATTTTTGGATACAAAGTTTTGGGTCCGGTAGATCTATTGCAGAAAAGGGAAAATCTAGCAGTTGTTATAGGAATAGCATTTCCGAAAATTAAGATTAAAATAATAGAAAAGCTCAAGGCTAACAAAGGCTTAAGTTTTCCAACCCTGATATCGAGGAATGCCTGGATATCAAGGGGTACAGTGATAGGGGTTGGGAGTATTGTCTATCCCGGCGCGTCTATCAATTATGGTTGTGATATTCAGGATTTTGTTGTAATAAATATGAATAGCGCGATTGGCCATAATTGCAGTATCGGAGAATGTACAAGCCTGGCGCCAGGGGTTAATTTGGGCGGACACACCAAGATAGGAAAAGGGGTAGATGTGGGAATAGGTGCAGCGAGCCGGCAGAATATAATAGTTGGAGATGGGGCTGTAATTGGAGGCCAGGCGATGTTAGTTGAAAATGTTACGGCAGATTCAAAAATCGTCGGAGTTCCAGGAAGAGTACGTCTTTCTAGTTAAGCAATTAAAAAAAATAAATAACACAAATAAACAACGATGCGTTCCATGAACAAAACCTTATTAGCTATTCCAATACTGGCAATAGCTTTATTATCCTCGTGTAAGAAGAACGAGAGTCAGACCACCTCTGAGGAAGAGGGCGGTGTGGATTTTGCAACGATGGTGGTGCCGGATAAGTTTTCTTATGCAACCTCCGAATCACAACCTTTAAGTGCAGAAGTCCTATTGTTGGGTAAAACACCTTATGAAGGTGCTCAATTCGAAGTGTATCTTGAAGATCCAACAGCTAGTCTTGATGATCCTGCTGTGCTTGATTCAATTCAGATGATTTCAAGCTTTACTTTGAACAAGAACGGACAGTACAATTCAGAAATCAAAGTTCCAACCTATGTAGAAAAAATTTACCTGTTATCTAAGTCTTTAGGAATTCCTGAAGTGTTTGAGTTAAATAGAACTGCAAGCGGCTTTAAATTGCAATACAGTGCGGATGCTGCTGTTGCTAAAAATAAAACGCTTTCAAGTTTGAAATTATCGAATAAAGTAATGAGTATTTCAGGTGGATCGGCAAGCACTAGTGCAGTTGCTCGTACCTGGAACAATGTTGGATATCCTAATTATCTTATCGACCCGTACTATGTAAGTGGAATGTTCGTGAAGAGATTTCAAACGGCAGTTCCTTATAAGACTAAGGTGAATCCAGCTTTATTGAACACTTCGATTCCAAGAAACATTGTATTAGATCTAAAGCCGGGTCAGACTGCGGATATCTCGATCTCTTTCATGTTTGCAACTTCTACATACCGCAATACTCTTGGTTACTACTGGTATGATAGTAATAATCCTCCTGCTTCTCCTGCAGCAATTGTAAATAAGGGATATGTTTTTCCTAGTACATCCAGAAGTGCGATTTCTGATTACAGCGGTTTAGTTGCCGGGCAAACTGTAAAGCTGCAAGGCCCGAATGCTGATGGATCTTTCAATCCAGGAACCACAGTAGGTTTCTTCATTATCGCTAATGGATTTATTCCTAGTACTGATATTAATACTCCTGGAACTATCAGAACTGCACGGACAACCTATTATTCAGATAAGAGGTTCAATGCAGCAGGAACTTCTGGTAATATGGCTGGTATTACAGAGCGTATGGTTGTATTATATGACCAGACAACCAATAAGATCGTATGGGCTATTGAAGATGGAACTGACGCAGATTACTCCGATGTAGCATTTTTTGCAAGCTGGACACCTAACGAGGCAATTCCAACGAAGGATTACCCTAAGCTACCAGACGTTCCACGTACTGATAAGGATTATGTTTTCTTCCCTGGCAAAAACTTGAAAGGAACATTGTTGTTTGAAGATTGCTGGCCTAGACTTGGCGACTTTGATATGAACGACTTGGTTATCAACCATAATTACACTGGCTATTTAGATGAAACCGGAAAGGTAACGGATATCAGCTTTACGTTTGATCTGAAGGCTTTGTCTGCGCAGTTGAACAACAGCTTTGGTGTGATGATCCCTGATGTTTCTCCAAATAATGTACAGGTTGTAAATAATTATAACCTTGCTAATGTAAATTCGAATACAACCACTAGCCGGACTTACGCCGTTGAATCTGGCCATACGAAAGATGTTGTTGTGAAAGTATTTACTGCCGCTAGTACAATAATGGGAGGAAATGTGGTGAATAACACCGGTGACGGTGCTATTACCAGACCTGTAGAAAGATTTTCATTTACAGTAAGGTTTAAAACACCTATTTCTGTTGCTGATTTCAACAAAATATCTCCGTTTATTATTACCAATGATAGAAGAAACGTAGAAACTCATCTTTCTAACCGCAGACCTACTGTATTAGCGAACACAGGAAGATTTGGTACTGAAGATGATGGTTCTTCTGTAGCTACAGGTAAGTATTACTTAAGTAATGGTGGTCGTGCAGCAGCAAATTTAACATGGGCTGTTGAAGTTCCATCTGAGATTCCATATACTAAATCTGGTAGATCAATGACAAGAGCATTCCTGAAATTCTCAGATTGGGTAACTTCAGGTGGTGTTAACTCTACAAACTGGTATACCGGAGCTACCGGAAACAGGGCCGGATCTCTACTGGTTTATCCATAGAGGACTCCCAATATTAACGCTCTCAAATGAATGATCTCAAAAATTTTTTTTTAAATCTTTGGGCGACCCTCTTGTACTCTTGTACAAGGTGGTCGCCCTTTGCTAAAATAATAATAAGCGATGATCTGAATAGGAATGGGGTAACGGTTGTAACACTAACCTCTAAGCCCTCTCGTATTAAGAAATTATGGCTCGTTATAGAATCTATACTACGACAAAGCGAGAAGCCTGATGGTCTGATCTTGTATCTGGCCCGGGATGAGTTTGCCCATGAAGATGTTCTACCTGAAAGTCTTACTAGCTTGAAAAAAAGAGGCCTGCAAATTGTATTTGTAGAAGATAACCTCAAACCTCATAACAAATATTATTTTGCAATGAAGGCTTTTCCGAAGGCTAATATCATCACCGTTGATGATGATAAAATTTACCCTTCGAACTTAATTGAGAACTTGAAAAAAGGACATGTAAAATATCCTGATGCGATCTGTGCGTCGATGACCCGGTCTATTGTTTGGGAACATTCTAGGCTTGCTACTTATATTAAATGGCCTGTTTACAAGTTCAGTTCGAAGCCTTCGCATCTCTTAATTGCTTTAGGAGTATGCGGTGTTTTATACCCACCTAACGCTTTACATGCTGACGTTTTCGATAAAGAAAGGCTGAAACAAATGGCTTTGCATGCAGATGATCTTTGGTTAAAGGTTATGGCTATTAGAAGTAATACGCAGGTATTTTCAATTGCAAGTTCCTCTAATCAATCCTTAGTCTCTATCAGTGGTTCAAATGCAGAGCAACTGACTACCAGGAACATTGCAAATGGAGAAAATGACACGGTAATAAATGATTTATTCAGCTACTACGGTATCTCCTCCGATTTTTTTATGGAAGAACAAGTCTTGCAGGACGTATAGCTAATCGAAGTGAAAGTAATTGAATTTCTAGGCCCTTCAGGGGTAGGTAAAACGTTCTTATACTCGAGGTTAGTAGATAAGAGCATTCCTGACAGGAACTTTCTTAGTGTTCAGGAAGCTCATGTAAGGGCTGCCACGAATTATCGCTTCAAGGTTGGTTTGAATAAGAATATCTTATATAAAGCACTGTTAAAGGTGCCTGCATTTAAAGATAAACGATACGGGGTTTCAGTAAGGATGCTTAATAGCCTGGAAAGGAACCTGACGAATCAATACAGCTTTTCGCTTTCGGTATTATCTGAAAAATTAAGTAATGTGACAGACAGATCTCTTGTTCAGAAAAGGACGAAGGCGTTCCAGAAGCGCGCCGATGATGTCTGTGTTTTGAATAATATTTTGGATAATAATGATGTAGTTGTTCTGGATGAAGGACCGTTACACCATCATCATGGCCTGTCGTCAGAACTCTTTTCTAAATATCCTTCCGAGCCGTGGTTGAACGATCTGATTGTTAATCCTGCAGCCATTATTTCTTGTGAACTTGATGCTGATGAGGTGTTCGCAAGAGCCCTTCAAAGAAGAAAAGGCGGTGTAAAGACGTTCAGTCACCGGGGTTTATCTGAAAGTGAACTTAGGGACTACATCGAGCAAAATGTGGCTGAATATAGATCAAAGATCAGTTTCCTTGATAAGATAGGAATTCCGGTACTGAGGATTGATACAGGTGCAGCGTTATGGGGAAATATTAAGGAAATAAGGGAGTTTATCAGTTGTTTTTCGAGTTGAAAATCATAATAATCAATAAAGTGGTTGTGAGCCAATTTACTAACACAGTAAAAGCAGTATATAAAATGTTGCTTTTAGTTCTGGGATTAATAGTGGTAACCAAAGCAAGTGCTCAGGATGCCAGGGTTTCTCAATACAGAGCTATCCCATTGTTGGTTAATCCAGCCCAGACAGGTGATATTGAAGAAGGCAACGCCAGGATAACCGGGCTTTTTGCCAGGATCAGTAACAGGCAGGACTATAATCATTTCTATAATCTATCAGCCGATATGCGGTTAGGAAAGAAGGGAATGTGGGGAGTGGGTTTGAATTATTTGCAAACAGGTTCTCCTAATATCCCTATCTCCGGTAAATATGCTGGTATTTCGGCGGCAAGGCAATTCTATATTGACAAATATAAATTTCAGGAGTTGCGGGTTGGATTTCAGGCCAGCTACTTATATGGAACAGTTGATGAGGCAAAAGGCCCATACGACCGTCTTATCGATGTAAGACCTGTAAGGTGGTTTACTCCAGCTAACGCAACAGGTAATTTCAAGGGATCTTTGGGTTATATGAATTATAGCACCGGATTAAAGTATAAACTGACGCTGGATCGTTTGAAGATTGAATCGGGTTTTTCTGCATATAATATTACCAATCCCGACTATAACCTGATGTACAAGAATATGGGCTGGTTGCTTAAACGATACCGGGTTAATGCACTAAGTAGTATTTATTACCGCCCTGATCCTAAAAATGCCTTGAAAGTGGAGCATTACTCCTGGAAAGAGGGAATTTATTTAAGGGATTATAAAGCCAAACGTGATGATAGTACAGAGATCCATGAAACTACTTATAGCTTAACTTACTATCGTTACATGCCGAAGAAAACAGTTAATATCGGAATGTATTCGCGTTCCTGGAAGGCTGTATACGGAATGTTGGGGATGAATATTAACGACAAGGTGGGTTTTCACGTTAGTTACGAAATGCCGATCCTTAAACCTTATTATGATGTGTCTCACGTTGAGGTTTCCCTGAGCATTTTCCCGTATGGATGGAGAAAGAAGAAACCGGCGGATATGGAGAAATATACCCAGGAAAATAATAGGAAACTCATTAGTCAGATGGAAGCTTTACTTCCATTTGGTACCACCTTCTGTCTTCCTTGCGGGGGAAATAATCTGGCGAATATTAAAACGGTACCGGATGCTCCGAAATCACCAGATAAAAATCCTTGTGACTCTGTTGTGGCTGCCACCCTTGCTGCTGTACCCGAGAGGTCATATCCTGATACCTCCATGGCTGTTTCTTTGGATAGCAGGTTGTCGAAAAGATTCCGGGTGTTCTATAAAGATACGATCTACTACGATTTTGATAAGTACTATATCAGACCAAGCGCAGCCTTCACACTGAATAAGATAAGCAACATCATGAAGAATGATAGCTCGCTGACGTTGCAGATTAAATCTCATACAGACTTGAGAGGGAGTATTGCTTATAATAAAATTTTAAGTCAAAACAGGGCTAAATCTGCAAAGAACTATTTGAAAAACAGCGGTATTGATACTCAAAGGATTGCAACTTCATGGTATGGTGAGAAGGCTCCAATTAATAATTGTGAAGGTTGTAAAGATATTGTGCAGCAGAAGAACAGAAGAAGCGAACTGTATCTCTCAGGGTTTAAAGAGCAGGAATTAGGCGAAACCACTTTTGGAAGTGATACAGTGTCTCAGGAAGAGCTGCTGGGAAGGATAAATACCTTTATGAAGCTGGATGCAGATACGAGCAACTCTGCAAGATCAAGCAATACAAACTATTTCACTATATATCTTGGTTCGTCTGCTAATGTAGGCGACGGTAATATTTCTTATTTGAAAGGGTTAAATGCCAATGTGTTTGAACGGAAGGACGACAGAGGACATAGTTTGTATTTCTTTGGCGTATTTAACGATGAGAAGTTAGCAGAGGACAGACTTAGAAGGATTAAGGCATTGGGTTTACGCAATGCATATCTGAAGAAAATTCAGATGCCATAGAATATAAAAGTTTCACTTGTCCTCAAGTTAAGTGGAACTTCTGTATTTATTATTCGTAGAACAAACTGTCTGCATCTTATTGAGCAACAATAAGATCGGGAGACAGAGAGAAAAGGGTTTTTTAGCTTCCTTAGCTATTTTAAGATGAGTATATTCACTGGGACAAAAGTATGGCTTAGCTCGCCTCATATGAGCGGCCGCGAGGATAAGTATGTTAATCAAGCATTTGCTACAAACTGGGTGGCTCCTTTGGGACCAAACCTGGATGCATTTGAGCTTGCACTGAGTAATTATACTCAGACACCTTACGTAGCTGCGTTAAGTTCGGGTACCGCTGCATTACACCTTGCTTTAATTATGCTGGGAGTTGGAGAGGATGATTTTGTTCTTACACAGAGTTTAACCTTTACGGCCTCAGCTAATCCTGTTAGATATCTGGGAGGTACACCTGTATTCATCGATTCTGAATATGCTACCTGGAATATGTGCCCTGAAAGTTTGGAGGAGGCCATTTTAGCATGCCTTGCCGGGCAGGTTAAAACGGCAAGCGGTGTAAAGAAAGCGAAATTACCGAAGGCTATTATTCCGGTGCACTTATTTGGTATGCCTTGCCAGATGACGGAGATCACAAGGATTGCAGAAAAATATGGAATTCCTGTTATTGAGGATAGTGCAGAAGCTTTGGGAAGTACTTATAAGGGCCGGCATTGTGGAACACTGAGTACTTTAGGAGTGGTTAGTTTTAATGGCAATAAAATTATCACTACCAGCGGTGGCGGTGCACTTTTCAGCAATGATAAATCTCTTATAGACAGAGCTAAATTTCTCGCCACCCAAGCAAGAGATCAGGCGGTGCATTATGAGCATAGCCAAATTGGATATAATTACCGTTTAAGTAATGTACTTGCAGGAATAGGGTTAGGACAGCTTGAAGTAATTGAGGATAGGGTAAAGGCAAGGAGAGATAATTTCTTTAGATACCAGCAAGAGCTGGGTACGCAGCAAGGGATCACATTTCAGGAGGAGCCATCTGACGAATTCTTCTCAAATTACTGGTTGACATCAATTTTGATCAATCCAAAAGAAACTGGCGGTGTTGATGCAGAATTTATAAGACGTAAGTTTGAAGAAAGGAATATAGAGACACGGCCAGTGTGGAAGCCATTGCACACTCAGCCTGTTTTCAAAGACTTCCCTTATTTCGGGAATGGTGTAGCTGAACATATTTTTAACAGGGGCCTTTGTCTTCCCAGTGGCAGTAACCTAAGTTTTGAAGATTTCGATAGGATCTTCGAATGCTTTGATAATATATTCAATACCCCCGTATTGCAAGATCTACAGCCAGCAAAGTATTACCTTTCGGCATAAGTTTTTGGTTAAAGGGACCGTCTGACAATCCAGCCCAAGGTCGGCGGCTCCCATTACCTTTTTTGTTCGGACTGATATTTGTAATTACTGCAAATATTCCTACCTGCATCTCTTATCCTTCCCCCTGTTATTCTGGTTACCATTAGTTATTCCTCTCAATAGATTGCAGGGCCTTCTAATTAGAACTTGTTTGATCCTTCAATTATGAATTGAAAATATTGAAAGGGTTTTCCGGCATCCACGGCTATCCTGTTCCGTTTGTGGGTTCTTATCGTCAAAATGTACTCTTATTCTGGGTTTTTCTTGTCCGAACTACTGATTTTGATACTCAATTTCAATAACAAGCGTCTCTTTGCGGCGTAGAAAAGGGCAAAAAGGGAGTTTTATGAAGAAGTTAAAATAGACGGTGAGGGTTGGGCTTTAGTGATTATAGCCAGCAAATAGAAGAATATGGATTTAGATATTTATTAAAAGAACAATGAGGAGATTTTTACTCAAACAAAATGAAGGCCTTACTAAGGTTAGACGCGGTAACAGATCAGGGGCTAAGATTGCTTGGTGCTTATACAGGACAATAATAGCTTTGTTTTTATTGTTGCCGGGACAATTAAGCTTCGCGCAGGTAAGCGAGAGTTGGAAGAAGACTTTACCAAATATATATTCCTACAGTTATTATTCTGATCAGGGAGCTTCTGTACTCGACGACGAAGGAAATATGTATGTCGTGGGATTTAACCAAAATCAAAGTTATGCCCCTGCACTGATTCAAAAGTTCAATGCTAGTGGTGAGTTGATATGGGAAAGAACTTATTCAAAAAAAATTAATAATTACGATACATCTCATCAGCCAAGAGGCATTAAATTAAATGCTGATGGAAGTATTGTTGTTGTGTGCTATTCCTATTATTACGGGAACAATACTAATGGTTCAAGAACATCAATCTTGAAATATGATAAAAGTGGAAATAATATTTTCCAGATCGAATTTATACCAACTACTAGTGTTACAAGTTTTGGCATGGGTCCCTGGTCTGTAGACTCGAAAGGAAATATAATTGTATCTGGTACTGACTACGTAAATTCAAACTACAAGACGATTGTTGCAAAGTTTGACCCCTCAGGCAATAAGCAATGGGAAAAAGTAGTATCTTCTGGTAGCTACACTCAGATGGCGTTCTTGAAAGTAGATAATTTGGGCAATAGTTATGTTGTTGATCAAAATAACTCAGCTTACACTATAAGAAAGTTAGACACCAGCGGTGAGATAATTTGGAGTAAAACTATTTCCACTCCAGCTAATTATACCAGTTCAAGCATTGTTGATTTCGTTTTGGACGCTAGTCAGAATGTATATCTTGCGTCGCAAGTTTCAAATAACAGCTCGTATGCTGTTTATTTAACAAAATTAGGATCTGACGCTACTACTGCCTGGACCAAATTTTATAATGGTAACAGTCCTTATGTATGGCCTTATCGCATTTCGCTAGATAATTCTAATAATATTGTTGTTTTAGGACGGGACAATAATACCGATATGTTTACTATTAAGTACAGTAACAGCGGGGAACTCTTATGGGAAGTTAAAACTTCTGGCTCTAGTTCTGATGAATCTGGAAAATACCTTTATCCCACCGGTATTAAGATCGCTAATTCAGATAATATTTACATTATCGGCTCTTCTATTTACTATAGCTCCAGTAACCAATACGACGTTTTGATTAAATTTGATTCTAATGGTAAGGAAAAATGGCGTTATAATATAAGCAGAGATTATTACGACGACATCATGATGATGATGTCGCCTAATAATGACATCTTGGTAGACAAAGGCGAAAGCGTTTATTTGAGATCAGCCAATGGGTACTCTAGTACTGGTTCACAAATTTCAAAGTATATCCAAAGCTTCTCCGTAAGTTTAACCAGTGTTCAAAAAACAATAACAAACGAGAATCCTATTGCCATTACAATAGAATTTGATAATTCAGTTACTGGTTTCAGTTTAGAAGATCTAGTAGCGGAAAATGCAGAAGTTAAAGATCTTCAAGGATCAGGTAGTACATACACTGTTAATCTGATACCTTCCGGAGACGGCGTTGTGAAATTAAAAGTCAAGCCTAACTCTGTAACAGACGCGAATAATTATGGAAATGCTGAAGGTCTTTATTCCATTGCTTTTGATAAGACAGCCCCGGCTATACCCTCTGGTTTGGCGGTTACTTCAGGTGACACCCGGAACGTAATTAGCTGGACGGCAAATGCAGAGGCAGATTTTCTTTCGTACAGTTTATATGCTATAGGTTCAGATAAAAAAAGTACGCTGATTGCGTCTATCCCTGCCGGAACAACAACATATACGCAAGAGTCACTTACCAACGGATCTCAATATCTTTACAGTATCTCTGCAACAGATAAGGTGGGGAACGAAAGCGGTCTTGCTGAAACGGTCTCCGGCACCCCTAAGGGTATGCAGACTATTACTTTCAATCCTATCGAGGCAAAGAATTATGGTTCAGAAGATTTCTCGCCTGGGGCTACATCCAGCTCTGGTCTTACGGTAAGTTATGCTTCAGATAACAGCGCTGTAGCTACAATTGTCGATAATAAAATTCATATTGTCGGGGTAGGAAAAGTGAACATTACAAGCACTCAGAGTGGAAATGAAGTTTTCACTGCTGCTACAGAAGTAAAGCAATCCTTTACTGTTCTGGCACCTTTGAATCCTCCTTCTGCTAGTACTCTTTCATTTAATGGCTCTAATCAATATGTATCCATTCCTAATAACCCTGAGTTAGAGTTTACAGAGGGTACTATTGAGATGTGGGTAAAGCCAACCTGGGTCGCAGGTTCAGCGACAGGTAACCCAACTGTAATTGGAGAAAGAAATACTACTGGTTCTCGCTATAGTTTCCATATTAATAATCAATTAGACAGGATAGGTCTTTGGAATGGTAGTAGTTATAATTCCATTACTTATGCATTTACAAAAGATAAATGGTATCACCTAGCCTTTGTGATGAAGAGCACTAACACGGAGATCTTTGTTAATGGTGTTTCTATTGGCTTCACTGGAAATGCAATAAATGCAGCTAAAAAGGGACTTTCGATTAATATGGGTATTGCAGAGTATTCTACTGCAAATTATTTTGAGATATTTAAGGGAGAGATGGATGAAGTTAGAATTTGGAAAACAGCACGCACTGCCAGTGAAATTGCTGCAAATCTTCCAAATACTATCGACCCAGCCTCTTCGAATCTTATTGCTTATTATTCAATAGAATCAAACGTAACTGCTGAGAGTAATCAATTAGCTAGAGCGTTTAACGATAATTCTTCGAATAAATTCACTGGTAAGCTTTATAATTACTGGGCTCCGGTAGTTACTACTAATGGTATTACAGGTATCCAAACTACGTCTGCTATTCTTGGTGGAACTGTTGTTAGTGAGGAGGACCCGTTGAACGAGTACGGTATTGTTTATTCAGCTACTAATACAAATCCTACAACCGCTGATTCTAAGCTAAGTATCGGCAAAGGAATAGCAGATTATTCTTCAACAGTAAGCTCTCTTGCTGCTAATACTTCCTATAATGTTAGAGCTTACGCAAAAAATGCAGTAGGTACATCTTATGGAGAAGCTAAAAGTTTCAGAACGTTAAACACGGTTGCTACTCTTGCTAATTTGGCTTCGAGTAAGGGTTCTATTAGTCCGGACTTTAACGCGGCGATTTTGAATTATGTTACTGATGTAGATTATTCAACCTCAAGCATTGTTGTTACTCCAACTTTATCTGATGCAAATGCTACGGTCAAAGTAAATGGAGTTAAAGTTGAAAACGCTACAGCTTCTTCTGCTATTAACCTGGCAGTCGGAATAAATACGATCTTAATTGCGGTTACTGCCGAAGATGGCTTGACGTTAAAAACTTATTCAATTAAAGTTAATCGTAGAAATTCCCAGACAATAGCTTTCGATGCTAATTCAACAAAAACTTATGGAGATGCAGATTTCGTAGCTGGCGCTGTAGCTAGTTCTGGACTCGCAGTTAATTATACCTCTAGTAATACCTCTGTGGCAACTATTGTTAATGGCAAGGTTCATGTAGTTTCTGCAGGAACAACAGTAATCACAGCGTCGCAAGCAGGAAACACTGAATATGATCCTGCTTCAAGTAAAGAACAAAGCTTAACTGTAAACAAGAAGGCCTTAACGGTAACAGCAGATAACAAGAGCAAAACTTACGGTGAAGCTAACCCTGCACTAAGTGTAACTTATTCAGGATTGGTAAACGGGGAGACCATTCTTAACCCTGCACCTTCGGTAAGTACTACTGCAACGGCAGCGAGCAGTGTAGGCGCTTATGACATTACTGCAAGCGGAACAGCTTCAAACTATGATGTAACCTTCGTAAAAGGGACACTAACGGTAGCTAAGAAAGCCCTTACTGTAACCGCAGAGAACAAGGCAAAAACCTATGGTGATACTAACCCGGCACTGAGTGTGACTTATTCAGGTTTGGTAAATGGTGAAACAGCTCTTAACCCTGCACCTGCGGTAAGCACTACGGCTACTACCCAATCAGGAATAGGGACTTATGACATCACGGCAAGCGGAGCGTCTGCTAACTATACTGTAACTTATGTAAAAGGAACCTTAACAGTTGGTAGGAAAGTGCTGACGATCACTGCTGAGAACAAAGAGAAGTTCCAGGGACTGGCATTGCCAGCTTTCACAGCAGCTTATTCAGGCTTTGTAAACGGAGAAACGAGTTCAGTATTAACTACTCAACCAGCTTTCTCTACCACAGCAACTGCTAATTCAGCTCAGGGAACTTACCCAATCACAGTAAATGGGGCAACCGCTGCTAACTATGCGATCAGTTTTGTTCCTGGTGTATTAACTGTTAAACCTGGTTATCCAACCAGCATTACTTTGGCAGCAAGTACGCTTTATGAGAATGCTCCGGTAAGTACTGTAGCAGGAACATTAAGCTCAACAAGTGATGATCCAAGTGCAACCTTTACCTATTCGTTAGTAAGCGGAACAGGAAGCACAGATAATGCATCCTTCAAGATTAGCGGTAACCAGATCCAGACCAATG
>NZ_JAFEWE010000017.1 GCF_017355785.1 Desertivirga arenae | reverse complement strand
CCTTCAACGCTAAAATAAAAGCATTTAGAGCAACATCTAGAGGGGTAAGAGATACCGCTTTCTTTCTATACAGGCTAACTAAAATCTATGCTTAAGTTCTTAGCCCCCCAGATTTTCCGCTTGATCCTTTATAAGCCTCCTCTTAACGTCCTCAAAGTAATAGATAGTCGTTTTGTCTTAACAGGTGCAATAGAATGCTCCCAGTCAGTTCTTGCTTCTCCTTCTATAATATAGAGAGACCTTCCCTGTACTGGGATGGAAATTAAAGAGGAACGCGTTTGCATAGATTTTTTGTAAGGTCGGAACCGGAATTTGCAATCTGTAAGTAGGGATATTCCTACAATGATATCAAAGGGAGGGGCGTCGCGATGCCAGTTAATAACTGAGCCATCTGGATATTCGGTAACTAGTAGTTCCCCAATGTCTTTAATGTTCACTGGAATTAAAGAAGCTACTTTTCCAATAATGTGATTAAAATCAGATGGAATGCTTTTGCCTTTTGATAATGTTCTTGTTTCGAAGCTCCAGTCGAAGCCGTAGCTAGCTACTTTGCGCTTTGCCTCATAGCCCTGGAATTTAAAGGGGCGCAGCTCTAATGTTGATATCAAGCAGAGGAGGGAGTCTTCCTCTTCCTTATTGATAAAGTTTGGTAGATATCTGAACCCAGAAGGATATATAGGCTGCATAGGAAATAAAGTATTCATAGAGGCGGATAAAGTACTTCATCTAGAAATACAATCTTGCAGGACTTATGTTGGAAGGATAGTAGTACTCTTTCTCAATCAAAATATGGAACCGGCTATTTTAAGCTAGTAATGATGTAAAAATTGTCAGTATCTACTTTTATGTCACCGTGCCTACTGCTTTTAAGAGTTTTCCACTCAGTTGTGGGGTAAATGAATCTCCATTGGTTTTCTCCAGGGATCTCTATCCTTACCGGCATGTTGAAACTGACTGCATCTGCGTTCCACTTATAAGTGAAAATGCCTTTGCCTTTTCGATTAATCACCAGCTCGGGAATAGATCTGTATTTTAGGTATTGGTTAAAAACGCCCGTAAGATCCTTTTTCGCGCGCTTATTAATATAAGCTACGATGTCATTTGTAGTTACTGTTTTTAGTCCGTACTCGGTATTGAGGCCTGTCAAAATACTTTTCCATAGACTATCATCCGCGATTATTGATCTCACTGTGTGTAAAAGATTTGCCCCCTTGAAGTACATGTCTCCAGAACCTTCTTTATTAACGTTGTAGGGACCAATGAGAGGCTTGTCGTTCCTTATGTTTTTCCTTTCCCCCTTCAGGTACTGGATAGCCGCCTCTTTTCCCCAATTGCATTCAACAAAAAGGCTTTCTGAGTAAGTTGTAAATGCTTCATGAATCCACATGTCTGCAATGTCTTTCGAGGTGATGTTATTCCCAAACCATTCATGTCCTGACTCGTGAATAATAAGATAATCCCATTTCAATCCCCATCCTGTACCTGATAGATCGGCTCCAGCATATCCCTTTTGGTACTTATTTCCATATGCAACTGCGGATTGATGTTCCATTCCGAGATAAGGAGCTTCTATAAGTTTGTATCCATCGCGGTAGAAAGGGTACGGCCCGAACCAGCTTTCGAAACAAGTTAGCATAGGCTTAACATCCTTAAAATGCTCTTTTGCTTTTTCCAGATTTTCACGAAGGACGTAGTAGTCAAGCGAGAGCTCGCCATTTTCTCCTGGATACTTGTCAGAAAAATGCACAAAATCGCCGATGTTAAGTGTTACGTTATAATTGTTGATAGGATATGAAACGAACCAGTTGAACTTCGTTGACCCATCAGGCTGCACTACTTTTGACCTTAGACGGCCATTGCTCACATTTTGTAATCCTCTTGGAACAGTCACGCTAATCAGCATACTATCTACCTCATCTGCCTGATGATCTTTATTAGGCCACCATGAACTAGCACCTAAACCTTGACAAGCAACTGCTACCCAGGGAGCTTGATTGCTATCTTGCCCAAATACGAAACCTCCATCCCAAGGGGCTCTCTTTGCAATGATGGGACTTCCTGAATAGTATACTTTAAAATCAGCCTTTGTACCCTTTTTTATAGTTTCAGGAAATTCTACAAAAACTGCATCGTACTCTGTCCTGTATTTTAAGCTTTGGTTTTTATACTCGATTTTCTCAATCTCAAAGTTGTCAAAAAGGTCAAACTGAAGCTGGCTGAAATCCCTGGTGGCAGTAAATCTGAAAAGATTAGATCCTGATATTGAGCGAGTGTCAATATCTACCCTGATATCAAGATTATAATAATTGATATCATAGCACGTCCTTGGAGGAGATAGCATTCCCCTCAGACTATCCGCCCTTGTAAAACCTTCTTCAGTGCTTTGCGTTTGAGAGAAGGCGTTGAATATAGAAATTAAGAAAAGTATTAAAAGTGATAATCTTTTTATCATCTTGGCACACCAATATTTCACAAATATCAATAATATTAAAATAAGATGCTCAAACCGTAGTCTGAGATAAGACTGCAGAAGAATGTTCTCTTGCTAATGAAGTTAACTGAAGTTCAGACAAATGAACAGCAGCGGAAGTTTTTGGAACTACCGTTGTTTATTTACCAAAATGATAAAAATTACATTCGTCCTCTTGATGAGGATATTGAAAAGATCTTCGATCCCGTGAAGAATCAATTATTAAAGGAAGGGGAATGTATACGCTGGCTTTTGCAGGATCTTGCAGGAAATGTAATTGGGCGAATTGCGGCATTTATTAATCCGCTCACTTTTAACGCTGATTCAGAAAAAGTGGGAGGAATGGGCTTTTTTGAATGTATAAATGATCAGGAAGCTGCTCATCTTTTGTTTGATATTGCAAAAGACTGGCTTTTGAAACAGGGAGCGGCAGCGATGGAAGGGCCAATAAACTTAGGTAGCCGTGAACGATGGTGGGGGCTTCTTGTTGAGGGTTTTCATGCTCCTTGTTATTGTAGTAATTATAACCCTGCATATTACCAGGGTTTGTTTGAATCGTATGGATTCAATTTGTATTTCAAGCAATACACCTATCATCGAAAGGTGAAAGAACCCTTGAAGGCGGGTTTGCTGGCAGTTTCTGAAAGAGTGCGGAGAAATAGCGACTACCGGTTCCGGCATTTCAGGTTAGACAAAATCGAGAAGTTTGCGGAAGACTTCCGAGAGGTTTATAATAAGGCATGGGTAAATCATCAGGGTATTGAAGAAATGAGTGCGGAACAGGCCATGATGCTTGTGCATAGCTTAAAGCCTGTGATTGACGAGCAAATAATCTGGTTCGCTTACCATGGTAGTACGCCTATCGGCTTTTTCATTAGTCTGCCTGAACTTAATCAATTATTCGTGAAGTACGTGGGTGGAAAGTTGGATACCTTTGGGAAGTTACGCTTACTATATAATAAATGGAGAGGAAACTCCAGGACAATATTCGGTTTGGTGTTTGGAATTGTACCCGAATATCAGCGAAAGGGTGTTGAGGTAGCTCTTATTGCTTCTGCAGCCGCTGAGATCCGGAAGAAAACGAACTATACAGATATACAGATGAACTGGATTGGAGATTTTAATCCGAGAATGATGCAGGTTGCAGAACAAATAGGCGCAAAAATTTACAAAACTCATCATACATATCGCTTTTTGTTTGACAGGAGTAAAGAGTTTCAACGTCACCCCCTTATATAATTCATTTATTTTTCCTTAAAGCTAATATTCGTTTAACTTTGGGCAACCAACAAATATAATTCATGCAATACGACGTAACAGTTATAGGTGGCGGACCAGGCGGATATGTAGCAGCAATCCGTTGCGCTCAATTAGGACTTAAAACAGCTATCGTAGAAAAATATAGTACTCTTGGTGGAACATGCCTTAACGTTGGTTGTATTCCTTCAAAAGCGCTTTTAGACTCGTCAGAGCATTACTATAATGCTTCTCATACATTTAAAACTCATGGTATTAACCTCGATAACCTGAGTGTTGATCTTCCTCAAATGATCAGCCGTAAAAACGAAGTGGTTGAGCAGACAACAGCTGGAATTACGTTCCTGATGAAGAAGAATAAAATCACAACTTATCAGGGATTAGGATCTTTTACAGATAAAAACACTATTAAAGTTGCAAAGGCAGAAGGAGGTGAAGAAACCATCACAACTAAAAATGTGATTATAGCAACCGGTTCAAAACCAACTGCTTTACCTTTTTTGCCAATCGATAAAAAGCGCATCATCACCTCAACAGAGGCATTAAATCTTCAGGAAGTTCCCAAGCATTTAATTGTTATTGGCGGTGGAGTTATCGGGTTAGAACTGGGTTCTGTTTATGCTCGTTTGGGTGCTAAAGTAACTGTAGTTGAATTCATGGATGGAATAATTGCTACCATGGATAAAACAATGAGTAAGGAACTTCAGAAATCCCTTGCAAAACTGGGTTTTGATTTCAAATTAAGTCACAAGGTTACCGGGGCTACTGTTGAAGGAGATAAGGTAGTTGTAACTGCTGATAGTCCAAAAGGAGAAAAAGTTAGCATTGAAGGTGACTATTGCATTGTTGCAGTTGGTCGTACCGCATATACTGAAGGCTTAGGCCTTGACAAAATTGGTATCCAGTTAGAAGAACGTGGTAAAAAAATTCCTGTAAACGATCATCTTGAAACTTCAGTTAAGGGTATTTACGCCATAGGTGATGTTATCCGTGGAGCGATGCTAGCCCATAAAGCGGAGGAGGAAGGTGTTTACGTTGCTGAAACAATTGCAGGACAGAAGCCACACATTAATTACAATTTAATTCCGGGAGTAGTATATACCTGGCCTGAGGTTGCAAGCGTTGGTTTAACAGAGGAACAATTAAAAGAGCAAGGCAAGAAATACAAATCCGGTGCATTTCCTTTCAAGGCTAGTGGTCGTGCTCGTGCAAGCATGGACATCGATGGTTTGGTAAAAGTATTGGCAGATGCTCAAACGGATGAGTTATTAGGCGTTCATATGATTGGCCCGCGTGCTGCAGATATGATCGCCGAAGCTGTAGTTGCAATGGAATTTCGTGCTTCAGCTGAAGATATCGGTCGTATTTGTCATGCCCATCCAACCTTTACAGAAGCGTTTAAAGAAGCTGCTTTAGCTGCAACAGATAACCGTGCTATTCATATTTAGCAAACAATAGCTTAAAAAAAGCAAAGGCTCCTTTTTCGGGAGCCTTTGCTTTTTAAACGTTTTTTCAATGGTTACAAAACATTCCTGGCCGGATAACCTTAGAATTATAGCTACGGTGAGCATGGTTTTGCTTCATGTTACCTCCCCAATCTTATATAAATTCGGTGAAGTAACTGTAAGTGTCTGGCATATCGCAAATATTATTGACAGCTCTGTTCGTTTTTGCGTTCCTGTTTTTGTAATGCTTTCAGGAGCTCTGCTCCTAGGTAAAGAGTATCCTATAAGAGAATTTCTGAAGAAGAGAGTTTTAAGAGTTTTGCTACCTTTCATTTTTTATAGCTTCGTCTACATTGGCTACGATATCATGAAGAGGCCGATTAACCTGGATCTCATTGTGTTTATATGGAATAAGGTAGCTCATGGCGCAGCGTATCATTTATGGTATATATACATGATAGTTGGTCTTTATCTATTTATTCCGGTAATAGGGAGATGGGTTAGAGCAAGTACAAAAAAGGAAATTAGTTATTTTCTTCTCATATGGCTGGGGACCATGGCTGTAAGCCATCCATGGCTTTCCAAGTATAAGCCCAATTTTGATCTCTCGTACTTTTCAGGCTTTCTTGGCTACCTCATATTAGGCTACTATCTTTCGCTGTTTAAATCCTCTGAAAGCTGGAAAGTTTTGTATTCTGTGTTGTTAATTGTAAGTGGAATTGGGATAACTGTTGGCGGCACTTTTCTTTATTCCAGGCATAAAGGGGATTTAGATACTTTATTCTATGGTTTCCTAACTCCCAATGTCTTCCTTATAGCGGTAGGTGTTTTTATGTTGATAAATGATTTCGAGTTCGAGGGATTGTTTATTGAACGAATGAGAATTTTTCTTTGTCGCTATAGTTTTGGGATCTATCTTATTCATGTTTTGGTCTTGGGTGAGATGGCTAAAGCCGGTCTCAATTGTTTCTTCGTTCATCCGGCTATTGGTATTCCTCTTACAACAGTAGTCTGTCTTGCAGTTTCTGGTTCAATTGTTTTCATAATCAGTAAAGTGCCCGGAGGGAAATATGTTTCCGGTTGAGACTCTAGTCATCACGTTATAAAATGGAAAGGGGAACCCTTTCGGAATTCCCCTTTGCTCACCTCAATTAGCCCCTGAAGGGTTTATTTTTGAAGCTCTAAAACCTCATATTCCTCATCCAGTATTTCACCGGTGAACGGTTCTGTCATAAGAGCTTCTATATCTTCATGCTTTTTATTTTTTGTAAAGCGCTTAATAATTTTATCAAAAGCTTCATAAACCACGGGCACAACGATCAGGGTCAGGAACAAGGAACTTACAAGTCCCCCTATAATTACCCATGCCAAGCCGTTCTTCCATTCAGCACCTGCACCTTTTGCAATCGCAATCGGAAGCATGCCGATAACCATCGCAATGGTTGTCATCAGAATTGGACGGAGACGTGCATGGTTAGCGTTGATTAAAGCTTTACGAACCGATTTTCCTTCAGCTATTTGCTGGTTGGTAAAGTCGACAAGGATAATTGCGTTCTTTGCTACCAAACCTATCAGCATAATCAAGCCCAGAATGGTGAATATGTTAAGTGAATTGTTTGTAAGTGCTAAAGCTAGCAGTGCTCCTATTATTGATAATGGAATCGAAAATAGAACTACGAATGGATGTACATAGTTGTTGTAAAGCGCCACCATTATCAGGTATACCAGAACAATAGACATTATAAGGGCAACGCCTAGCGTTCCAAACCCTTCAGACTGGTTTTCCATATCACCACCGAAGATGTAGTTTACTCCAGCCGGACGGGGAAGATCTTTGATCTGGTTATCCAATTCAGTAAAGATTGTACCTGAAGGACGCCCTACTACCTGTGCTTGAACAGATACTTTAGTAGTTTTATCCTGACGTTCCAGCCGCGAAGGACCGGAGCCCTCAGTAACTGTAGCAAACTGATCCAGTTTGATTTTCAGGCCAGCATTATTAATAAAAGTCAGGCTGCGCACATCATCAATACTTTTACGGTTGAAATCGTCCAGACGGATATTGATATCGTATTCGTACTCACCCTGGCGGAATTTTCCATTAGTATTACCGTTAAATGCAGTTTGCATGCTGGCTCCAACAGTTTGAAGATTCAAGCCAAGAGCAGACATTTTATCGCGATCAACCTGAACTTTTACTTCTGGATTACCGCCTTCTACGGAAAGCTTTATTTCTGTGGTTCCAGGGATTTTAGCTAATTTATTTTTCACTACGTTTGCGAAGCTCATCACGCTATCCAGTTCACTACCCCTTACGATGACTTCTACTGGTGCGCGTTCTGCAGTACCAAGGATACTTACAGGAGTTGTCTTAACTTTAGCTCCAACAAGTTGTGCTGCAAGTTCCTTTTTAATTTTTGCCGCGTATACGTCCGCCCTGTCCAGCCGATCCTTCCTATCGACCAATTGAACAGTGATCTCGGAAGAATAGGCCGGTGCTTGCTGAGCTCCCGAGCCATCACTGGATTGCCCTACAAGTGTGATCAAGCGAGTTATTTCAGGTTTCGAACTTAACAACTGTTCAGCCTTCGAAGTCATTAAATTTGTTTGCTCAATTGATGCATCCTTAGGAAGCTCTATTTGCACAATGAACTGTCCCCGGTCGCTCTTGGGGAAAAACTCTGCTCCAATAAAACCTCCGCCTAGTAGAGCAAATGAAGCGAAGAGTAATAGCAACGTACCTCCAACTACAGTCTTTTTGTGGCCTAACGACCACTGCAGAATATTAGTGATCCAAGCTGTAAACTGGTCGAGTTTCTTCTCAAATGCGAGGATAAGGCGTTCAAAGAAGTTCTTTCCTTTAATATGTTCCAACTTTCCAAATCTGGAAGAAAGTAGAGGTACGATAGTAAAGGAGGTTAGTAAGCTTAGTAAGGTAGCTATAATAACAACCATACAGAATTGACGAAGGATATCGGAAACAAGGCCTGTACTTATTGCAATCGGGAAGAACACAACCACGATTACTAATGTAATGGAGGTAACAGTAAACCCGATTTCTTTTGTTGCATCAAAGGCCGCCCTCACTCGGTTCTTACCCATTTCCATGTGACGATATATATTCTCCAGCACTACAATAGCATCATCTACCAGTATACCCACAACGAGAGATAGTCCAAGCAAAGACATCAGGTTAAGTGTATACCCAAGCATTTTAATACCGATAAAAGTTGCAATTAAAGATGCCGGGATCGAGACCATTACAATTGCGGCATTCCGCAAGCTGTGTAAGAAGAAAAGCATTACAAACGCTACCAGGATCACAGCCAGGAATAAGTCATGGATCACAGCATCAGCAGACTCAAGTGTATATACCGAGCTGTCATTAGCTATGGTCAGATCAAGATTAATCTTTTTGTATTCTCCCGTTAGCGTGGCAATGTTTGTTTTAACGCCATCACTTACTTTCACTGCATTTGCGTCGCTTTGCTTAACGATTTGAAGTGCAATAGCTGCTCTGCGATCTACGCGAGCCAATTTTTCAACATCTTTTTGGGTATCGCGAACTTCGGCAATATCGCCTAACCTAACCTGAATACCGTTCTTATCCGACACTATCAGATTCTGAAGTTCTGCAACACTTGCATATTTACCAGAAAGACGAACTAGAATGTCACGATTTTCAGTGCGAATACTTCCTGTTGGGAAGTCAAGATTAGATGTTTGAATAGCTTGCTGCACAGACAGAAGTGATAATCCATAGGCTTCAAGCTTGTTTTCGTCGATATTCACCTGAATTTCCCGTTCCCGACCTCCAATAATATTTACCTGCGCAACACCTTCAACTCTCGAGAGGCTCGGAACCAGACGGTTTTTAACCAGGTCATAAAACTGAGCATCATCCATGTTAGCGGTTGCAGACATGGTGATAATTGGAAGGTCATCTAATGAAAATTTATTCAAAGAAGGAGCTTCAACGTCATCAGGCAACTGAGAAAGAATAGAATTCACCTTTCTTTGTGCATCATTGAGTGCTACGTCCACATTTGTTCCTGTCTTTAGCTGTATGCTAACCAAAGACATGCTCTCATACGACGTAGATTGTATCTTCTTGATGTTTTCCATCGAAGAAACAGCATCCTCCACTTTTTTAGTAACAGTGTTCTCCACCTCACTAGGGGAAGCACCGGGATATATAGTTACTACAGAAACAACTGAAGGAGAAAATTTCGGAAGCATCTCATAGTTCAGTGATTTGTAGCTTATAAAGCCAAGCAAAGAGAGTACGGTAAAAAGCACTACAACAATGGTTGGTCGTTTTATAGATATTTCAGCTATTTTCATCTTTATTGATTTAAGATGTAGATTATTTTATTGCCTGCACTTCAGCGCCGTTAACCAGGTTGATTTGGCCACTGGTTATTACCGTTTCACCGTCCTTTAGTCCGGCAAAGATTTCAACCCGCTCTCCCAAAATTCGTCCGGCTGTTACCTCGCGCTCTTCGGCCTTGTTATTTTTAAGCACGTAAACTTTGTTGCTGTTAACACTACCAACAAAAGCGGTTCTTGGAACTGTAAGGGCTGGAGCTTGTTGAGGGAAGTCAAACACAGCGGTACCATACATTCCTGCTTTAAGTTGTCCACCTGTGGTGTTAGCAACTTCAACCTCTATAGGAAAGTTTAGACTATTATCCGCCTTTGGAGCAATGAAGCTAACTTTGCCATTAAAGGAACTTTGTGGGAATACAGAGGATTTTATGATTACTCTATCGCCAAGTTTCAGGTTCACTACCTGAGTTTCATTAGCCGTTACTTTTAATTTCAGCTTATTTACATCCACGATCTCGAATAATTGTGCCCCAGGATTTACATAAGAACCTTGTTCTATGAAACGTTTATTTACAATTCCCGAAATTGGAGCTTTAATGTTTGCATCACTTGATTTTCTAGCGGCCGCCTGAACCCTGGCCTGAAGTGTGCGAACATTTAATCTTGCATTATCCAGCTGTTGTTGAGTAACCCCTCCTGTTTTAAACGAACTCTCGTATCTTTCAAGATCACGAAGTGCATTCTGGTAACTTGCCTGAGCTGTTTCTACATCTACGCTCAACAGTTCATTATCTATTCTGGCAACGATCTGTCCTTTACTTACTCGTGCCCCTTCATCAACCAATACTTTTGTAACTCTCCCTGAGTTCTCGGCCGACAAGGTCAAGTCTTGATTAGCAGCAAATGTTCCGTTTGAACTAAAGTCGAGGTTTATATCTGTTCTGGTTACTTTTTCTGTTTTAACCGTTACTGCACCAGAATTTCCCGATGCTACAACAGCTGTAGTTTCAGCATTCTTTTTCTTATTGTTTTGCAGTACCCATCCAATCAGGAATAGGACTGCAATTACTGATAAAACTGTTATTATACCCTTCTTATTCATCTTTATATTAGTTCAATAATGATTTTATATTTCCGTTCGATTTGATCAATTGTACCTCTGCGAGGCGATAATTTAGTAGAGCCTGGTTGTAACTGTTCTTTGCTTCTGTTAAAGAATTCTCAGCATCAAGCAAGTCCGTAAGAGTTGCCAGTCCATTTTTATAATTGTTCTGGGTACTTTTTAAAACCTCTTCTGCCAGATTCACGTTCTCTTGCTGAGAATTAATAGTGTTTATGCTATTTTCTATTTGCAGCTTTGCATTTTCAAAGCTGAGGTTTAAAGCGTTTTCAGCATTTTTAGTATCTTCTTTAGCTTGCTGTATATCAACTTCAGCTTGTTTTACCCGCGATTTACGAGCATTGCCATCAAAGATTGGGATTCTTAAACTTAGTCCCACCGTTGCAGCATCTACCCATTGAACACTCGAATTTCCTTTCAGGAAATCAAACTTATTGCTAAGTCCATTATAGAGATAGCTGCTTGTTAATGATAGCGAGGGAAAGTACTCTGCCTGATATGCCTTCTTTTGATAGCCAAGCAATTCTTCCTGTTTCTTTGCCAACTGGTATTCCTTCAGTTGGTTTAGGTTAAGAGATGCTGAAAGTAAGCTAGCATCCGTCTTGATTTGAGATAAAGCTGCAGCTGGTATGTTAATCGCTGCAGCTATAGGCATTCCTATATTATATTTAAGCGCATTCTCTGCTAGTGTCACAGCGTTTTTTACTTGTTGCCGTTGGTTTTTCAGATTAGTAAGATTAACCCTTACTCGGTCTAAGTCAATTTTTCTCGCCAAGCCATTTTTAAATTGAGTTGATACGGTCTTCTCAACTCTGCCTAATGAATTAATATTACTATCTATAACTGCAAGGTTTTCCCGTGTAATCAATATCTGATAGTAAGCAGAAGTGACATTTTGTAAAAGTGTTTCTTCGCTGATTTCTGCATTAAGATTGTAGAACGCTTCTCCCGCTTTTGCCGCCCTAAGTCCTGTAAATACAGATTGGTTGAAAAGTTGCTGACTAAATTGTAATGCTGCGTTAGCATTCCACTTTTGGCCGAAAGCAACGAGAATAGTCTCATCGGGCTTCCCCTGAAAGATATTAGGAATAGCATTTTTCTGAATTATTAAGTTATCAGTTAAGCCAGCGCTTCCATTCAACTGTGGAAGAGCCTGCGCTCTGATCTCGTCAGTTTTATATCTTCCTCCTTCTATATCAAGACGCGCTTTTTTTACTGCAGCATTATTTTGCAGCGCATAATTTAAAGCTTCTTTTAATGTAAGTTCTACAGGCTGTGCAAGAGCAGTCCCGGTGCTAAGGAGAGTTATTACGACAACCAGGAATTTATTCAATCTATTTTTTATCTTTCTCATTATAATCCTCTTTATTAAGCTCTATTTGCTAGTCCATCAAGAAATATTTCCGTCAATGCTTTTTGCTTAGCAATAACTTCTTCCAGTCCTTTGGTTTCAGGAAGTAGTTGTTTCGTTTGTTTAGCCATTAAGAACATACCTAATCCCATGATTGAATCCAGATATAGATCAGCAATAGGTTCAGCTGGGAACTGGCTGAGCGATTCGTCTTTTGTAAATACTTCCTGTATAGATGTTTTTTCTTTCTCCCGGCTTTCTTCCATCAGCTTTCTGAAAGACTCGTTGTTGATATTCAACTCAGTAGTTGATTCAGTAAGATGAAGCATGTAGTATTTCTCAAAGTACTCTTTGCGTAATTCAATAATGGCGAACAGCGCATTCTTTGTGCTTCCTGCATTTTCCTTAATGCTATTGAGCCTACGGAAAAATTCATCGAAGATCTTTCCAGCTACAGCTACTGCAAGACTGATCTTATCCGGAAAGTAATAGTATAAGGATGGCTTGGAAATAGCCAGATCATCTGCAATTTCATTCATCGTTGTCTTATTGATACCGAAATGAGCAAATCTTGTCAGTGCTTTGTCGAGTATTTGCTCACGTTTTTTATCTGCTGCCTCTATCACTTTTAACCTTTCTACTAATTAACCTTTTGACTTTTTGAATTAATTAGTCAAATATACGGACAAACAAAGCGTCCTGCAAGAGTTTTGAATCTTTGCAGTTAAGAAGAGGTTAAGATTACACGAGAATGACGGGAGGTATGATAAGGCAGGATTAGATTATGAGCTTATAAGCTTAAGCCCTTCAGAAAAATAGCACCTAATTTCTTCTGCCTTTCAAGTAAAGTCTCAAAAACTTCCGGATCAAGTTGAAATGTTTTCTTGCTGTGAAAAACAGGTATTCTCATACCAATAAAGGCATCAAACAAAAGGGTCGCTGCTTCAGGCGCTTCAATTGACAAACCTTGTTGTTTTTGAACTGCAAGTGAAATTTGTTCTATTTCTGTTTGTTTGGCTTTTTCAAGCACTTCTATCAGTTGTTGTGGTATTTCTGTGGTTCTTACAGATTCAAATACGTTGGCATATTTTTTTAAAAAGTCATGGCGTTGGGACAGATAGAAATTTAGAGCTTCAACACTATTATCAATTAGACTTAAACCGAGTCGAATTTCCTCACCTATTAATTTGACTAAATGATCAAGAACAGCAGCATATAGGTTTATCTTATCCGGGAAGTAATAATATAATAGAGCTTTTGAAAGGGAAAGGTCAGAAGCAATCTCAGTCATTGTGGTTTTTGCTAAACCGAAGTGGGCGAAACGTTTAATGGCAGCTTCAATTATTACCTCTCTTTTTCTGTCCTGATTTTCCATTAGGTTCAAAAATAGCAATTATGTTAGTATTATGTTAATGCTGTAAGTATAAATCAAATTAAACTGCGACCTTCGCAATTTGAAAATTCCATCACTATGCCTGAGATTTTAGAAAACATTTCACTCAAGAATTTCAACACCTTTGGGGTAGAAGCAAAAGCCCGATGGTTTGCAGATATTAATAAGGAAGACGATCTCATCAATTTATTTTCTGATCCAAAATGGATGTCAACTGAAAGGCTGATTGTTGGAGGTGGGAGCAATATGCTGTTTACCCAGGATTTCGATGGTTTAGTAATAAGGGTAAATATTAAAGGGATCACTCAAATTGAGGATGGTGATGATGTTTATGTGACTGCAGGCGGGGGAGAGGTTTGGAATAACCTGGTTAACTATTGTGTAGACAGAGATTTTGCAGGAATGGAAAATCTCAGTCTGATACCTGGTTCTGTGGGCGCCTCACCCGTACAGAACATTGGTGCTTATGGAGTAGAATTAAAAGATGTGTTTTTTAGTTGCAGAGCTTACATGATAGAAACAGGTGCGATTTTATCTTTCAGTAATACAGACTGTAAGTTCGACTATCGTGACAGTATTTTCAAAAAGGAGTTGAAAGGAAAGGTGATCATTACTGCTGTTACTTATAAGTTATCAAAGAAGCCCTCCTTAAATATCACATATGGAGCAATTGCTGCAGAATTGCAAAACCGGGAAATTGAAGCACCAACCATTAAAGACATTTCAACTGTTGTTTCTGCTATAAGAGTTAGTAAACTTCCAGACCCCTCAACCATTGGAAACGCAGGTAGCTTTTTTAAGAATCCTGTAGTTTCTAAGGACACATTTGAGAGAATACAGTCTGTTTTTCCAGACACTGTTCATTACTGTCTACCAAACAATACAGTTAAGTTAGCTGCAGGATGGTTAATTGAACAATGTGGATGGAAAGGAAAAAAAATTGGTCAGGCAGGTACATGGAAAAATCAGGCATTAGTTCTTGTTAACTATGGAAATGCCTCAGGTTTAGACATTTATGATATTTCCGAAAAGATAATATTAGATGTTAAAGATAAATTTGGAGTACTTTTAGAGCGGGAAGTGAATGTAATTTAATGCAAATTGTTTTAAATTTTTGTTAATTCTTCCTTATGGCAAGGATCCTTTTATAGGAGCAGAGAGGTTTAGCACAGTTGTTGTAATAATCCTAGCAAGTTTGTTTAAAAGAAAAACATTCAGCTTAAGATAAATTATTAACAATCACCCTTAAGACCTCAAAGTATGACTAAGATAGAATTCAACACCATGGTGATGCGCCAGGCAAGTTCGTTAAGAATGTATGCATTACATTTTACTCACGATGCGGATGACGCTAACGACTTAGTTCAGGATACTCTTTTAAAAGCTATTACTTATTATAATAAATTTAAAGAAGGCACAAATCTTAAAGGTTGGTTGTATACAATTATGAAAAATACTTTCATAAATAACTACCGCCGCTTTGTAAAAATTAGTTCCTTTGTAACTAAATCAGACGAAATATCTTCAGCGAACCTGGTTTTTAGTTCAACCAAGAATCAAGGAGAGTCTAAATTTATAATGGATGATATAAAATTAGCTTTGGGCAAACTTCCTGAAGAGTATTTTGTTCCATTTAGTATGTACTTTGAAGGATTCAAATATCATGAAATAGCAGATCATTTGGCAATCCCTATTGGAACAGTAAAAACAAGGATTCACGTAGCTCGTAAGCTTCTTAAAAAGAGCTTAAAACCATATGACAATGGCTTAAGAAAGCCAGTATATGCAGAGCTTGATTAATTAGCCCCTTTTCTAAACTCATCATACTTAAGAGCGTGCAGGTGCCAGCCTGACGCTCTTTTTTTGTTTAAGCCTTATGAAAATCCCGACCTCGTAAGGAAAGTCTTCTAACCAATTTTCATATGCTTAACTTTTAGTTTATATTCAGGTGTTATTTAACCTCGTTTAAATAACGTGTTTTATACGTAGCTGAATCGGATGTGAATCGGATCTGAAAGGTAGTTGAATGGTATTTTTACATAGGAAGGTGTTAACCAGCGGTTAATATAGAGATTCGGCTGAAAGAAGAAAAAGAAGCAACTGTATTCTGTAAACGGTTTATCTTCTGCAAGGAAAGGATGGGTTCATTCAGCTTTAGAAATGAAAAGACTTAAAATTCGCGACATCCAGATCTTTTTAAATCCCTGATAGTTAAGAGCAAATAGGATCGAGCTAATTGAACTCCAATGCATCATTGATCATTTGAATCTAAGGGGCGTTTAATCAAAATTTAGATTGAAAATTTAACAATAAAAAACCCTCGCTACTGGCGAGGGTAATACGGTATAATTGGTTAGTTAGTATGTCTTAAAGATAGGTCTTTTTTTGATATTCGCAAAAAAGTTACACAGTATAAATTGATTATTGGTAATTTTTTATGAAGTAGGGTGTTTCTTTGATATTTTTTTATTTTTTTATGAATTTTGTTGCCTTTGTCATTTCTTAAGCAGTCTATTATTGCAAATACATTCTTAGATTTTAACTGAAAGTCTCATAAAAATAATTTAATATTCTCTTAATATAGTCTCGTTACCTTTGCAAACATCGATTTAAATCATGTACGTAAAAAGAAACGATTCATTTCTTTACACCTGTAAGGAAACTTTTTTCTTAGGTATTCATCCTCTTAGTTCCGACAGCAAGAACTCTGAACCCTATAAGTCGTTAGTTGCAATATTTAACGCTATTCCTGAAAGTAACAGATCAGAGTTATTTTTACATTATTTACTGGAGGAAAAGTACAACTGCGATCTATGGGCGGCAACTATATTACTTCAGTTCTCCAAACCAAGTGCCGAGATAGTGAAAAAATGCAAGGAGGTTTTGGATCGTGTCCCAGCAGAGGTGCAGTATTAAGTTATTACCCAATTATTAAAAGTAGATACTGAGCATTTGACGCCAGTACCAGGGTTTATGAGCTTCACCTTCCCAAAGGTAGAGGGAGTGATTGATTTGTCTTTCTGCTAAAAGGGAACTTAACAATAAGTTATTCTCCATAAATAAATCCTCTTTACCCATTGCCAAAATTATCTCCATATGTTGCAATTGAGAAATCCATTTTGAGTCGCTTAAGTTAGCAAGGTATTGCGAAGGCATATTGAAATAGATACTTTCGTCCCAATAGCCTTCAAATAGATTTTTAAAGTTGCCCACTTCATAGCAGAGGTCATAACGACCGCTCATTCCCAGTACTTTGCTAAATAGGCTTGGATACTTAAATGCCAGATTTACCGCGTGGAATGCTCCCATGCTGCAACCGGCTGAAATAAAGAGATCAGAACTTTCTTTTTTGACTAATGGGATAACTTCCTCAAGGATATATTTTTCATAGAGTAAGTGTCTTTGAATTTTGGACTCGGGCCGGCACCAATAGCAGTAGAAGCTTTCTACATCGATACTATCAAGGCAAATGAAACGATAGTGCCCCTGTTCTATTTTTGCTTTGGCTCCTTCAAGTACTGACCAATTTTCATAGTCGTAGAAACGGGCACAACGGGTAGGGAAGAAAAGTACAGGAGTGCCTCCGTGTCCGAAGATCAGCAACTCCATATCTCTATTCAGACTTGGACTATACCACTTATGATACTCCCTGTGCATAGGCAGAAATATCAGGATTTTTTACCTGAACCGGAGTTAAATGAGGTTGAAGAAATAATTAACATTTATTGAGATGATATTTTTCCAAAGGCTATATCCTTTTTCATTGAGGTGTAGGCCATCGGGTTCAAAAAAGTTGGGGTTTGGTTCTCCATTTTCATCAAGCATTTCCTGGTAAATATCAACATAATGAAGAGTAGAATCTTTCAATATCTCCTTGTGGATAATGTGATTGGTATATTTTATTTGATTGGTAATATTCCTTCTACTAATGCTCGGCTTGATAGAAACGAAGAAGATTGGAATAGTTCCGTATTTATTACGGATCTGAACAACGAGTTGTTTGAAGGAAATAAATACTTCTTCAGGATGTCTGCCATCGCCCAGATCATTGTCCCCAGCATATACCACAATCAAATCAGGGTTATAGGATGAGAAAATTCTGTCGAAGTACCATACGCAGGCGGCTAATGTGGACCCCCCAAAGCCAAGATTAACAGGCGAAAGATTTTGGAAGTCCTCTTTTAAATTAGGCCATAGTCGGATTGATGAACTGCCGTAGAAGGCAGTTCTCGGAGAAATGCTAAGAGATATTCGTTCCCTTTCTAAACGCTTAACCTCGTCTTCGTACCAAAACATAACATATCAATGGTTTCTAAGATAAATGAAAGCACTACTAATTAAGTATTTATTATCAAGTTTGTTTAATGTAAAACGTATTTCACAGAAGCTAAGAGGCTAATTTTTGTTTCACATCACTAAAAATGTTCCCTCGCGGTTTATGAGCACGGTTATTAATTAATGGGAAAATAATGTTACTACAGTGTGAACAAATGTTGCAACATCATTTATTTTTGTATATTTGATTACACAATTATAAAAAATGCCACGAGTTATACTTATTGATGACGATCCCACTCATCACCATTTAGCTAAAGCATTGATGAAGCATTATAATTTTTTTGACGATTATAAATGCTACCTTGATCCTAAAAGTGCGTTAATAGATCTTGTGGATGCTTATTATGGTACTAGTACCATGCCTGATATGATTCTTTTAGATCTTAATATGCCTGAGGTAAATGGATGGGATTTTTTGGAGATGTTTGATAACTTACGATCACTAGTTGCGAAAGATATCCCTGTTTTTATAGTTACCTCTTCCATTGATCCAAATGATGAGGCAAGGTCGCAGCTTTATTCTGCCGTAAGAGGTTTCTATTCAAAGCCTCTATCTCCGGCCATATTGAAGAGTGTTGTTACAAGCAGTATAAAGAATAGAGCTTAATTGCGCTAGTAGTCCGGTTAGCTCATCTGTAATTTTTATTGACTAAGCTTTCGTTTCAACTGCTTATTGAAATGGTTATATACTTGCTCAGAAACGTTATTCTTCTGTAAAAGTATTTAAATTCCTACCTTAGCCCAATTTTGTTACAAATAGCAAATGAAAACATCCTTTGATTTTGAGAAACCTATTGCTGACTTACAGCATCAGATAGAGAAAGTAAAACAGGTTGCGGATAAAACGAAAGTAGATATGTCTGCCACTCTTGCGGAGTTAGATGCGAAGCTAGAGGAGGCTAAAAAGGATATTTACTCGAACCTGAGTGGTTGGCAGCAGGTGCAGATCTCTCGTCATCCAGAAAGGCCCTATACGTTACAATACATAGAACTGATTTGTGATGATTTCATAGAATTACACGGAGACCGTACTGTAAAAGATGACAAAGCAATAGTGGGTGGCTTTGCAACGATAAATGGTCAGACAGTTATGGTAATCGGGCATCAGAAGGGAACGAACACTAAACTCCGTCAGTATCGTAACTTTGGAATGGCCAATCCTGAGGGATACAGAAAGGCATTACGATTGATGAAGCTTGCCGAAAAGTTCAATAAGCCAGTAGTCACTTTTATTGATACACCTGGAGCTTATCCTGGGTTGGAAGCTGAAGAGCGGGGACAGGGAGAAGCCATTGCCAGAAATTTGCTGGAGATGTCAGTTTTGAAAGTTCCAATTGTTTGTTTTGTAGTTGGGGAGGGAGCATCCGGTGGGGCTCTGGGAATAGGAGTAGGAGATAAAGTTTATATGCTCGAGCATACATGGTATTCAGTGATATCACCTGAGTCTTGTTCATCTATATTATGGAGAAGCTGGGATTACAAAGAACGGGCTGCAGAGGTACTTAAGCTTACAGCGGAAGATATGCATAAAAATGGGCTGGTTGATGGTATTATTCCGGAGCCTATTGGCGGCGCTCATCAAGATCCCGAAGCAATGGCTGCTACCATAAAAACTCGTATCCTTGAAGATATAGAAGCATTGAAACAGAAGGATACTGATACGCTTATTAATGAGAGAATTGAGAAATTCTGTGCTATGGGCGTTGTTGTTGAATAAGAATTTATCTGTTATAAAATAAAAAACCCGGGAAGTCTACTTCCCGGGTTTTTTATTTTATAAGCGGGTTTACTATAAACCCGCTCCTGAGAATCTTGCCTCCAGCGATTTGAATTTATTCTGAAGTTTGTTTGTAAGTTCTGATTGTTTATTCTGTTCTGTAGTCTTAATCATTTCATTTAATACGGAAATTCCAAGCTGGACGTCATTCATAGCCAAATTTGGTTTGTTCTGTGATACGTCAGCAAGATAATTAAGCTCCGCATCAATATAATTTGCCGTATCTTCAATCAACTTGTTTGCTTTTCCTGGTTCATTTACTTTATACAACAGATCTGCCGTATAGTAACGGTGCAGGACAAAATAGAAAAGATAATTCTTCTCAGGTAGTACCTCTAATGCTTTATTAAGGGTGGTTTTGGCTTCAGCAATTTTACCCTCCTGTAATTGCTTTTCTGCAAGGCTATTAAAGGTCTTCATAATAGTGGCTATCATCCTTGTCGATTCAGGATCCAGATATGAAGCATTTTTCATATTACCCCATTTAAATTTGCCAACAACGTTGCTATACATCGCCTGGCTGTTTAACAGTTCCGGAGCTTGTCTGGTTGAGTCTACAAGTACTGGTTTTAGCGGAACTAGCCGGTAAGCAAAGCCTTCATTATACAGGTATTTCTGAAGTCCTATATAGTTTTCAGAAGGAACGGTAACAGCAAAATAAATTGGCCTCTTCCAATTATTATGGGCAAGAATATCAAACATAGCAAGTTCGGCCTTGGTTACATAATTCTGGTTATACGTCCACTGCATTGTTGATGCTATGCTGTCTTTCATTTCCGGACCTACGGTTTTGGTTGCCAGAACTTCTGCCGGGTTGATAGTAAGTTTTAGATTTTTGGTAGGAAGGATGTTTTCACGGCTTCCGTCCTGCAAGGTAACCTTGTCATTGTCATTGTCAGAGGTGATAATATCGAAGATTTCCTTTAATTCAACAGTATCTTTAGTGTATTCACTATAGTAAATTACATCCCTTACCCCCTGAACGAATTTACTGTCTGCCATAGTTATAGGCAGTGGATCTGCTGAATTTACTCTGTCTTTCATCTGACGAATATACCAGTCTGTCCCCAGCAAACTAAGATTTACAATTCTGACATCCGGTCTCACGCCTTCAACCTCCTGTACATACCATAGTGGGTAGGTGTCATTGTCTCCATATGTAAATAATATAGCATTAGGTGCGCAAGACTCAAGGTAATCAACCGCAAAATCTCTCGCCGTAGTTTTTTCTGATCGATCATGGTCATCCCAACCTTCTTTTGCCATTAGGCCCGGTGCAACAAGCAAGCATAGTACGGTAGCTGCAATACTTGCATTGGTATAAGAAGTCTTTTTGCCAAGCCACTCAGCAATTCCCGCTACCCCTAAACCAATCCATATTGCAAAAGCGTAAAAAGATCCAGCATAGGCATAATCTCGTTCACGTGGTTGCAATGGGGTTTGGTTAAGATAAAGTACAATAGCTAATCCGGTAAAGAAAAATAGTAAACCAACAACTCCTGCGTCTTTCTGATTTCTTTTAAAATGCCATATTGCACCAATTAAACCAACAATAAGCGGCAGGAAATAGAAGCGGTTATAGGCATTGTTTTCTTTGATACTGGGAGGAAGGTGATCCTGAGAACCTAATCTTGCTGCATCGATCGGTTTAATACCACTGATCCAGTTTCCTGAGGTAAAATTTCCATGGCCCTGATCATCATTCTGGCGACCTGCAAAATCCCATAAGAAATATCGGGCATACATAAAACCTACCTGATAAGAGAAAAGAAATCCCAGATTGTGCGCAAAAGTAGGAGACGAGCCTTCCGGAATCCTCATCCACTCCCTATAGAAGTCAGCATGCTGAGGACTACGGCTATACATTCTTGGAAGCAAGGTATTACGATCAAAAACAGTTTCGTATTTCTTTCCCACCACTTCATATTTTGTATCTCCTTTACGATAAACATTACCATCCTCTTTATTTTCGATGGGTTGTGAATCGAAGTACTCACCGTATAGTAAAGGCCGGTCGCCATATTGCTCACGGTTCAAATAGCTCAATAAAGCGAATGCGTTATCAGGATCGTTATTGTTTAAGGTTGTGTTTGCTTTAGCCCTTATCACAATCATTGCGAAAGAACTGTATCCGATTAGGATGAAAGTAGTACAAATTAAAGCGAGGTTTAAGATTGCCTTAGAATTTTTAATAGAATAAAGTATACCATAAGTTAATCCTATAATAACTAATAAGGCAAATACAATAACCCCTGATCCAAAGCCCATTCCTAATGTATTTACGAAGAAAAGGTCAAAGTAAGCAGCAAACTTTACAATGTATTGTATAATACCATATTGCACAATACCTAAAATTACTATACCAATTAATAACGCTTTGATGGTTCCCGCACTGGTTATATCGTTGGAGCGACGGAAGTAATAAACTAAGGCAATGGCTGGTATCACAAGTAGATTCAAAAGGTGAATACCTATAGAGAGCCCCATGATGTAGGCAATGAATATGATCCATCTGTCTGATCCGGGTTCATCTGCATGATGCTCCCATTTTAAAATAGCCCAAAAAACAATAGCAGTACAGAGTGAGGACATTGCATATACCTCGGCCTCAACCGCAGAGAACCAGAATGTGTCGGAAAATGTGTAAGCGAGCGCTCCAACTACTCCCGATCCCATGATGGAGATCATTTTGCCAGTAGTAATTTCTTCGTCTCTTTTTGCAAGTACTTTCCTGACAAGGGCCGTAATTGTCCAAAAAAGAAAAAGTATAGTTGCTGCACTGGAAAGCGCAGAGCTCATATTCATCCAGTAAGCAATTTTACTCTTATCGCCACCGGCAAGCAAAGAAAATATTTTAGCGATCATCAGAAACAGGGGAGCACCGGGTTGATGCACTACCTGCAATTTATATGCTGATGCAATAAACTCTCCACAGTCCCAAAAGCTGGCAGTAGGCTCTAAGGTTAAAGTGTAAGTAATGGCGGCAATGGCGAAACAAAGCCATCCAAGAAGGTTATTAGTTTTATTGTAATTCATATAGCTATATAGTAAGCTGTAATTTTATCGATGCCGAAAATAGCGATTAGTATTCAATTAGCAATTCTGTGAATAGGCCTTTAACATATTTTAAGCATTAAATCAGGATGTTATCAAAAAATTAAAAAAAAGACTTGTAGGATGTTGTTTATCGCTCTATATTTGCACCACCATTTGAGAGAGACACTTTCTCAGCAGGAGATTGCCCGATAGTATAAAGGTAGTACAACTGATTTTGGTTCAGTTTGTCTAGGTTCGAATCCTGGTCGGGCAACGTAAAAAAGAAGAATCGGATTGTGAAAAACACAATCCGAATTTTTTTTAAATCCATTAGAAAATACAGCAATGCCGCAACAGTTCAACCCTGTTAAATTATTCCCCGGTTCCGGTACAGTCGATCTTGCTGCAAAAATAGCCAAAGCTTACGGAAGAGAATTAGGAGATGTGGTGATTTCACGTTTTAGCGACGGAGAGTTTCAACCTTCTTTCAATGAATCGGTAAGAGGATGTGACGCATTTCTTATTCAGTCTACAAATCAGCCTTACGATAATTTGATGGAGTTGCTGCTTCTGACCGATGCAGCAAAAAGAGCTTCAGCTCATTATATTACTGTTGTGGTACCTTATTTTGGTATGGCAAGGCAGGATAGAAAGGATAAGCCAAGGGTTGCCATTGGTGCAAAGCTTATTGCAAACCTGATTACTGCTGCTGGAGCAAATCGTATTATGACGATGGATTTGCATGCTGCTCAGATTCAGGGATTTTTTGATATTCCGGTAGATCATCTTGATGCTTCGGTAATCTTTGTTCCTTATATCAAAAGCTTGAAGCTACCTAATCTTACTATAGCTTCACCAGATATGGGAGGTTCTTACAGAGCCCGTACTTTCGCTAAGTTCTTCAATGCAGAAGTTGTTATCTGTGATAAGAGAAGGAAAAGAGCCAATGAAATAGAATCTATGTCGATCATAGGGGATGTTAAGGACAGGGATATTGTGTTAATTGATGATATCTGTGATACTGCAGGAACCCTCGCTAAAGCTGCTGATCTGATTATGCAGAACGGAGCTAGCTCGGTAAGAGCAGTTTGTACACATCCGGTTCTGTCAGGGAAAGCATACGATACTGTCGAAAATTCAGTATTAACTGAGTTAATCGTTACAGATACTATCCCGCTTAAGCAGGATTCATCTAAAATAAGGGTGCTATCCACTGCCGAGCTGTTTGCAAAAGCTATTGCTAATGTAAATGAGCACGGTTCGATTAGTGACCTGTTTAGAGTAGATTAAATTGCATTATTAAATATAAATATATATAACATGAAAACTATCGCTATTAGCGGTTCCAAAAGAGGGAACGTAGGGAAACGCGATGCAAAGGAGCTGCGTTACGAAGGTAAAGTGCCTGCTGTTTTGTATGGTGGAAACGAGCAGATTCACTTTGCTGTTAACGCAAGTGATTTAAAAGCAATTATTTACACTCCTGAAGTGCAGTTTGTAGAAATTGATATTGAAGGAACTAAGGTTCAGGCTATCATTCAGGATTCTCAGTTTCATCCGTTAAATGAGCAAATCCTGCACGTTGACTTTTTTCAGTTAAATCCTGAGAAACCATTGATCATGGGAATCCCTGTTAAACTGACTGGTACTTCTCCGGGTGTAAAAATGGGTGGTAAATTAGTTCAGAAATTGCGTAAACTACGTGTTAAAGCTCTTCCTGCTAACATGCCTCAAAACGTAGAAGTTAGTATCGAACCTTTAGAAGTTGGTAAATCAGTACGTGTACGTGATTTAAAATTTGATGAATTCGAAATCACTAACACTCCTGAAGATACTATCGTATCAGTAACTACTTCTCGTGCTCTTCGTCAGGCTGAGCAAGAAGCAGCAAAAGGAAAATAATTTTTGAGATTACACCGTTTAGAGTCGATTACACCGATTTTATGTGATTACACTGATTGGTGTTGATTTCACAGATTTAAGGAGGCAGCCTGAAAAGGTTGCCTTTTTTGTTTCTGCACCTTCGTTGGACGATTATACAGAAGGTGCATCGGGAAGAAATCTCCAGCCTTCATGAAAAACTGCAGATTATTAATTCTAAATCGCAAATAAACTTATTTTTGATCCATGAAATATCTTATAGTAGGTCTGGGAAATATTGGAAGTGAGTACGCAGACACTCGTCATAACATAGGATTTATGATCCTGGATGAAATGGCGAAGAAAGCAGGAGTACGCTTTTCCAATTTGAAACTAGCCTATTATACAGAGCTAAATCATAAAGGGAAAAAACTGCATCTTATCAAACCTACTACTTATATGAACCTTAGTGGCAAGGCTGTCAACTTTTGGATGCAAGAACTTAAGATTCCCATTGAAAATGTCCTTGTTTTGGTGGATGATCTTGCAATTCCTTTTGGTGCCATCAGAATTAAACCCAAAGGGAGCAGTGCAGGCCATAACGGACTTAAAAGCATCGAGGGGACTGTGGGAGGACAGAATTATTCGAGACTAAGATTTGGGATAGGAGACAATTATCCAAAAGGAAGACAAGTTGACTACGTTCTGAGCGGTTTCGACGATGACGAAGTGCCCGAACTGCCAGCCCTGATTGTTAGATCGATCGAAATGATCGAAAGTTTTGTAACAGCTGGAGCTGAATTAACGATGACTCGCTACAATAAATAGAAGACTGTAACGAAACCTAAACCAATACGTCTATTAGTTAAACATTGCTTAACTTTTTTTAACAATTAGATTTATGGAACTTCCTTAAGTTAGTCATCTTATTTCATAGTTACAGTGCAGCTGATAAACCGGAAGGTAACGATTGGAATTAGAGAAGCTCGTTTTCACAATAGATACCTAAATAACCTCAAATTAAAACTATGAAACTGACCCTAAAGCAGGAGTTTTCTACCCTCTTGTTAATCCTGGCCTTTATCTCGGGCTTTGCACAGGAAACAAAGACGTACTCTATAAGAGGAGTTGTTATTGATTCTTCGTCTAAAAAAAATCTGGATTTTGTAACTGTTGCATTGAAGACCCCAGAGAATAAACCTTTTAAAACATCAATAACTTCTGGAAAAGGAGACTTTATACTCTCGAAGGTCCCACCGGGAAAGTATAAGCTATCTCTTATTAGTGTAGGTTATGGATTATGGAGTAAAGACATTGAAACTTCGGGGGAAGGTGAAACCATCGATCTTGGAACACTACCTCTCGCATCCCTGAACAGTCAACTAAAGGAAGTGACCATTACAGGGGATAGGCCTTTAATTAAACAGGAAGTTGATCGCATCGCCTATGATGTACAGGCAGACCCTGAGAGCAAGATAAATAATGTACTCGATATGTTGCGCAAGGTGCCATTGGTAACCATTGATGCCGACGATAATATCCAGGTAAAAGGTAGTGGGAGCTTTAAAGTGTTAATTAATGGCAGGCCTTCTTCTTTAGTGGCGCGTAGTCCCAAGGATGTTTTTAAAAGTATGCCAGCTAGTAATATTCAAAAGATTGAGGTCATCACTACGCCGCCCGCTAAGTACGATGGAGAAGGTTTAGCAGGAATCATTAATATCATTACCAACAAAAAAATAGATCAGGGGTACAATGGCACGGTAACTACAAGATATAACTTCCCATATGGGCCGGGGTCAAATTTGCAGATGACCCTTAAGGGAAAAAAGCTGGGGATCTCATCTTACGTGGGAGGAAATTTGAGAGATCTAGGAGCTACAAATTTTGCTCTTTCCAGAACAACTCTCGGTGACAATTCTACCTCCCTGCAAATGAACGGTAATAGAGCAAATAATGGAAGTTATATGTATTCGAATGCAGAGATTAGCTATGAAATTGATACGCTCAATCTTATAACAGCGGAATTAGGCTATAACTATGGAGATGGTAAAAACAATAACCTGCAGTTCATGAATGAGTACTTAGTATCCAACAGTGCCAGGACCAGTGGTTATAATATCTCAAATCCTAGTAGCTACGATTGGAATGGATATGATATTGGGATTAATTATCAATTGGGATTTAAGCGAAATAAGGAACAATTGCTAACAGGATCATATAAGATAAACTCTGGAGTAGATAATAACTCGAACAACTTCTTCGCATATGATCGGTATCAATACGATTGGAACTTGCATCCAAATTATGGGCAGAAGAATAATTCGGGAACAAGGGAACAAACAATTCAGATGGACTATGTGCATCCTTTCAAAAAATTGAATATTGAAGGAGGAATGAAGCTTATACTACGGGACAATTTTAGTGAGTTTGAATACGGTACCTATGCAGGAGAAACAAAGGAAAGTTTATATTCTGTAGATGCCTCAAAGTCGAACAATTTCAATTATGACCAGAATGTATATAGTTTTTATAATTCATACCACCTGAAATTAAATGACTGGGCGATTAAAGGGGGACTGCGATTGGAGCGGACGATGGTAGACGCTTATTTTGAATCTGTTAATACTCCTTTGAATACGAACTACAATAATTTTATACCCTCTCTATCTATACAAAGGAAGTTTAAACAAAGCAGTAGTATAAATTTGGGGTACACCCAAAGAATTCAAAGACCAAACATTTGGGAGTTGAACCCCTTTGAGGAGCAATTAAATGATAAATTTACCCGTTCTGGCAATAAGGACTTAAAGCCAGTACTTAATCATAATTTCGATTTGAACTACAGCTGGTTCAAGAAGGGTTCGTTGAATCTCGGTATAAGTTATTCTTTTGCTAATAATACTATTCAATATGTAAATCGAATTGAGGGTAATGTTGGAAGGGCTACTTTTGAAAATATTGGCAAAAACAAAGATTTTGGCTTTAATGTGAATACTAATCAACAAATTACGAAAGCGTTCAATATTAATTTGAATGGCCGTTTATCTTATGTCCTGATGGATGGAATAATTGATGGGATCAAAATGCAAAATGAAGGCATGCAGGGTAACATCTATACTTATCTGGGATATAAGTTTAAAAACGACTGGAAAGCTGGGGTGAATGCAGGATTTTACAGTGCATGGATTACCTTGCAGGGGCAGTCAAATCCTTACTACTACACATCTGCCAGCTTGTCTAAAGAATTCCTTAAAAAGAAGGCAACTATTTCTGCTTCAGTTAATAATCCATTTCAAAAGTTCAGGAATTGGAAAAACGAAACAAGCTCGGCACAATTTATTCAATCTGAAACATTTCAGAATTACTACCGAACCTTTGCTCTTAGTTTAAGCTATAAGTTTGGTAAGTTAAACGGATCTATAAAGAAGAATCAAAGAGGTATTCAGAATGATGATGTCGCAGGAAAAAGCGGAGGTAATTAAACTAAAAAAAGGGCCTTAGCCCTTTTTTTAGTTTGTATCACGTCTTCTTATTTTGATCCTGATGGCGTTTTCAATAGGTTTTTCTGACACGAATATCAAGTAACCACCGCCTCCGGCGCCACTTAATTTCCATCCTGTAGCATGATCTTTATAAGCTTCAATCTGGTCAAATATTTCCTTTGAAACCATATTAGGGAACATTGCAATCTGGGCCTCAAATGATTGTGTAAGATATTTTCCAAACTCCTGAACATCCTTTGCCCGGATAGCTTTCCAACAAGCGTTAGCTGCGTCAGCCAAAGATTTAGCCCCTTCTTTATTCACATTGGTATTATCAAGAACAGAATATTCAGAAGTTCTTGGTCCAAGAGTTACTAAATAAAGATGAGACTCAATCCAATCAAGAACTTGGTCATCATAAACAGATTCGATATCTTCAGGCCAATAGTTTCCGTTATAGTTCAGTTTGTTGAGACCTGGGAAAACTATACCAATTGCATCCTGTGATCCTGCTACCTCTTTAGTTCCCGGAGGATTCTCGTAGGTGAAGAGGATTTTTGCAAGTTTCTCTCTGTCGCCTGTAGGGATTTCTGTACGCCATAGTTCTATAGCTTTGTTCCTGGTACTTGACGACATTCCACTACGGTTATTAAATCCAATAGTTGGTTCAATGGATATAGTTAATACCGGGCCCGGATAATTTTTAGAAACGAAAGGCTGATCCAACCATCCTCCTGCCAGGTCTATACGAAATGGGATGAGACATTCCGTGCGTAGTGTTGTGGTAGATCTTGGAGGAAGATTTTCGTGTGGAATACGCTGCAGAACCTGGTATTCAATATTCTTTTGTTTGCAGATCTCTGCTTTAGCCGGAGTAGCTCCATCTTCATTTACCAGGAAAACATCTGGTTTTATTTCGTCCAGCTCTTCCATGAAATCGATAATTCCAAAACCTCTGTTTACCCGGCACTCTTTTATACCGGCAAGGGCTTCGATCATATATTTTCTTTCAGCTTCGGGATTTACAGGATATCTTCCTTTTAATTGGTATACGTTAGCGTCGTTTCCAATACACACGTGAACATCTCCCAGCTTTGCTGCTTCTTTTAAAAAGGCAACATGTCCACTATGTAAAAGATCGAAACAGCCCGTTACCATTACTTTTTTAGGTCTGCTCATAAATGTTTATCCAAATAGTATTTTCGTAAGTTGAGATTGTAAATTAACGGCTTTTTCTTGAAAGTCTAATTGTAATCCTCCATTTTGAGTTATGCGCACGGAAATTTTTACGTCATGCAATAGCTCTTTCTTGTATAGATGCTTTTTTTATCACTCCGTTTGCCACAAAATTTTTTAATTAAGTAACTTGCACCACCAGCCAGAATTTAAACATTATTCTTATTTCAATGACAATTTACGGGATTAAAAATTGCGACACGGTCAAAAAAACGTTGAAGTGGTTAGACGATAAAGGGATTCATTATGAGTTCCATGATTTTAAAAAATCAGGTATCAGCAAAGATAAATTAAGTGACTGGTCAGCGCAGGTTGGCTACGAAGCGCTGTTAAATAAAAGGGGGACTACCTGGAAAAAATTGGATCCAGAGCAGCAACATGCTGTAATCGGGCAGGAACCTGCATTTCAGTTGATGCAGGAAAAGACTAGTGTTATTAAGCGACCTGTAGTAGAAAATGAAGGTAAAATTTCTTTGGGATTCGATCCTGAAGCAATTGAAGCGTTACTTAAGTAAACAAAATCCTTCGGTAATTTTTATAACACGTGTAAACACAGCGTTCTCTATGTACAGATTCATTTGTTTAATTTTATATTACTTCCTATTCCAAATTGGAGCTTATGCTCAACAAAGTTCTGGAAAAAACCAGGTAACGAGTAACTATAGCTATATAGAAGCTTTTAAGCCGAATTTTTACAAAAATGGTGGGTCGGAGTACCGGCTGGCAAGTGGTAAGCCAGGGCCTCTTTACTGGCAGAACAGGGCTGACTACCAGATAGCCGTGAGGCTGGATGAGGCGAAGAACGAGCTGTCTGGACAAGAGTATATTACATATACCAATAACAGTCCTGATAATTTAGAATTTCTCTGGTTACAACTGGACCAAAACTTATTTACGAAAGGATCAAGAGGTTCCTCGATTGTGCCCCTGAGCGGAAGTCGCAATGGTGGTCGTGGACAAGTTTTTGATGCAGGTTTCAATATTAAATCTGTTAAACTGGTAAAAGGAGCAAGCGAAACAGATCTCCGTTATGCTATCAATGATACTAAGATGCAGGTTTTTCTTCCGGAAGAAGTAAAGGCAAAAGGAGGACAAGTTAAATTTCGAATAGACTACTCCTTCGTCTCTCCTGTTTACGGTTCAGACCGGATGGGCATCCTCGAGACGAAAAATGGGAAGGTCTTTGCCATGGCTCAGTGGTATCCAAGAATGTATGTCTATGACGATATGAACGGTTGGAACGTTATACCTTACACTGGTCCAAGTGAATTTTATCTTGAATATGGGAACTTTGATGTGAAGATCACAGCTCCTTCAAGTCATGTTGTAGTTAGTTCCGGAGAGTTGCAGAATCCTAAGGAGGTTTACTCCCAGGAGAAACAAAAGCTATGGGAAGCGGCAGAGAAGAGCGATCAGACCGTATCAATTCGCTCTTCAAAGGAGGCAAAGAGCGGTGCAGACCGTCCACAAGGAAAAGCTGAGCTTACCTGGCATTATAAAATTCAAAATTCCCGGGACTTCGCCTGGGCCTCATCTCCCGCTTTTATTCTTGATGCGGCAAAAATAAATTTGCCTTCTGGAAGAACAGCTTTAGCAATTTCAGCCTATCCGGAAGAAAGTAACGGCGGTAAAGCCTGGGGGAGAGCAACCGAATATACAAAGTCATCTATTGAGTTTAACTCAAAAAAATGGTATGAGTACCCTTACCCGGCGGCAGTTAACGTGGCAAGTAATGTGAGTGGGATGGAGTATCCCGGTATTGTTTTCTGTGGTTTTAAAGATAAAGCAGAAAGCTTGTGGGATGTAACTGACCACGAGTTCGGCCATACCTGGTTTCCAATGATCGTTGGAAGTAATGAGCGGATGTCTGCATGGATGGATGAAGGCTTTAATACTTTTATTAATACATTAACTACGGATAACTTTAACAACGGTGAGTATAAGGCCCAAAAGAAAGACATGCACCAGTGGGCTGCCAGTTTAATGTCGTCGCAGCTGGAACCAGTTTTTGTAAGTCCGGATAATATGAAGGAAGCAAATATTGGTATGCTTGCGTACTATAAGCCTGGAGCTGGCCTGTCTTTATTAAGAGATGAGATTTTAGGTCCTGAGAGATTTGACCGTGCTTTCAAAACATACATCGAACGTTGGGCTTTCAAACACCCCGTCCCGGATGATTTCTTCAGGACCATAGAAAATGTTGCTGGCGAGAAACTGGACTGGTTTTGGAGGGGATGGTTTATGAGTAACTGGCGCCTTGATCAGGCTGTACTTAGTGTTAATTATGTGAAATCGAATCCCAAGAACGGAGCGTTAATTACTATTGCAAATTTGGAAAAGTTACCGATGCCTCTAACTATGGATATTACAACAAAAGGAGGGAAAACATCAAGGGTAAACTTTCCGGTAGAAATATGGGCAAGAAATAATAGCTGGACATTCCAGTATCCTTCTACAGAAGAAATTGAAAAGGTAGTGGTGGATCCTGAGAAAGCGCTTCCCGACTTCAACTCGGAGAATAATACCTGGAAGAAAAACTAAGCGTTGGTACGCTGAACAGTTTATTTGTTTTCTGCTTCAGTTCGAAGCGATCTCTAATATACGCGAGATAAAGCAATTGGGGTTTAATTTGTTGAAACCAAAAGTTTTAATTAGGAATGCCTCAAAGAGAACAACTTTTAAGACATTCCTAGTTAAATTGCTAATTAGTAAAAGTGAAATTGTTTTGGCTGACAGCGGTTTGACCATAGCTATTAGTGACGCTTATCTTCATAGCGCCAGGTGAAAGACCGGATGGAACAGAAACTTCTATACTTGAATCAGTAGCCTTCAGAATTTGTCCCGCTGCTACACTTCCAAATTTAACGCTATTGTTATAGTAATATGTCCCAGGAGTAAACCCGGTACCATTAATTGTTACTGTTGTTCCAGCCACTCCGGAGGTTGGCGAAAATGAGGTGATAGAAGGCGCTAACACCGTAAAGTTGTCTGTTGCAGTCACTGTTGTATTCCCTGCTCTAACAGATATTTTAACGTCACCTGTGTTTACACCAGCTGGTACTGTTACCTTAAGCGCTGTTGTACTTGAACTATACGCAGATGTCGTAATTGATCCGAAATATACAGTATAATTGTAATTAGGTACAAAATCTCCTTGTATTGTCACCTCTCTACCAGGAGCTCCTGACAACGGTGAGAATCCACTTATTGTTACCGGTTTCACTTTAAGCTTCTGTGGTGCTTCTACATTAAATGGCCCATATTTTAAAACTACTTTGTGATCCCCAACAGGGAAATCGTTTGGGATGGTGACATTAATTTGTCCTGTTGAAATAACATTTATATTACTTGCCGGTACATCTCCAATAGTAACTGAAATGCCTCCGGGATAATAAGAGCCTGAGCTGTAAAAATTATTTCCAAAAATTGAAAAGGAACTACCCGGTAAACCAGTTGAAGGTGAAATTGAGGAAACTGTAGGGGATATAAGTGTAAATTCGCCTGGGATGACAGTTTTTACTCCATCAACTTCTACTGCTATCTGGAACTTCTCTTCTGTAACATTGGACGGAACTGTAACCATGAGCGACCCAGAGTTTAAGCTATTAATGTTAGTAGAAATAACTGAGCCGAAGTATACCCTTATGGAACTATAAGAATAGTAACTTGGTAGGTTTGTTGCCGAGATACTAATCGTAGTATTAAGATAGCCCGACTTTGGAGAGAAATTAGTAAAAGTTGGAATCAATTTGAAACTATTGCTAAGTTGTGTAATTCCTCCCCCAACATTTATACTTACAGGAATTTGATTGGAGCTATAAGATGAGCTGTTTATTCCTGAAGGAACTTCAACCACAATTTTTGAAGAAGTTATACTGAGGATTTCTGCTGAAACATTAGCGAATGTAACCTGTACTTCATCTTTAGTTAAGGAATAAAAGCTGCCGGATAGCGTGATTTGATCTCCTGTTTTTCCAGAAGATGGGCTAATGGATGAAATGGCAGTGTTTGGAAGCTGGACAGATACAACGGAACCGTAGGCTGTGCCATTTTCATCGGTTAGATAAGCTCTAACGAACACTGTACGATCGTAACTTGAGTAACCGGTTACTGTAAATTCAGACGTAATAGTTTCTTCATTTACATCTGCCCCAAGAGAAACTTTTGTTCCTGCTCCAGCGGTTACCGCTGAGCTGGAACCGTACATAAAGCCGTGATCGAGTATTTTGAAGGAGCCTTTGTGGACGATTTCTCCCGTAGCTTTCACCCTTGCAGGAGAAACAGGTTGTACCGTAATTGTTCTTACTTCAGGGTGGGAGGATTCATCTTTTTTACACCCTTCAAGAATTAATAAAGAAAATATTAGACAGATAAGGGTGAAGATACCCTTAGATAATATAGTTTTCATTGTGATTTGAGATTGGATTAGAAAATATAACCTATACGGATTCCATTCATTAAACTAGGCCCAAAAGATAAACTTTTATTCTTAAGTACAGGATCATTAACAGGTGTTGTGCTTGTGTTTCCCGTTTGTGTGATTTCAGCGTCCTTATATTTGGTAGAGTTAATTCCAAAATTGAATTCGTAGCCCAGGAAGAAATGTTTTGCCATATAGAAGTCGAAACCGGTTATTAAATTTAATCCCACTCTTGTGTACCCATAGTCACTTGGATTTAAAGAGTAAAGTACTTGAGTTGTAGAACCGTTGTAATAATTATAGGGCACTGCATTAGCCCAGCTGTTCTTGTACTCAGTAATGACTTGCCCACTGGTAATTTTTTGGTTAGCCGACCTATCTGTAACAGATACGTCTACTCCTACAAAGGGAGATAATCTTCTCGTACCCTTTAAATGCTTTTCTATTCCAATATTCGCTCCTATAGTAAAACTCTCACGCTTGCTTTCATAATTGCTATTTGTGTTAGTTCCATAATAGTTTTTATTGGAGAAGGTTGAGTCGACCGAACTTACATTAAACCCAGCTCTAATGGCAAAGTTTGGTTTTGTGAAGAACCTAAATTTAATTTGATTAAGCGAGTTGTTAAATTTAAGATCTCCTTTGAATGGATTAAAGTTAAGTTCCGTGGAGATAGATCCTTTTTCAGCTTTTAACTGGTCTTCGTTGTACGTTTTTGTTTTTCTTTGTTTAACTGTTGTTTGTTCAGATTCGGACTCTTGTCCGTTTGCAAAAAAGGCACTTAGGCATACTGCCATCGTGATTAAGGTTCTTTTCATCATACAAGTTTAAATTGCGGCAAAATTAACAGAAAATGATTCAACTGCTAATTAATTTCTAAGAATGTATTTCTTTACAGGGTAAAACTTGAATTTACCCCTTAGAAATGCCCTTTTCTCATGACAGTGCATGACAGAAGAATATAATTGCTTCTGTAATTTTACCAACATAAACAACAATTAGAACCATACAAACGAAATGCAAGCAATTTTTGGTGTTATTTTTCACTTCATAGGCGGGTTCGCCTCAGGGAGTTTCTATATCCCATACAAAAAGGTAAAAGGATGGGCTTGGGAAAGTTATTGGATCGTTGGAGGGATTTTTTCCTGGTTAATTGTGCCTCCATTAGCCGCATATCTTACTATTCCTAATTTCTTTGAAATTATTAAAGGAACCGATAGTGGTATTCTTGGTTTAACCTATCTCTTTGGAGTTCTTTGGGGTATTGGAGGCTTAACTTACGGGTTAGGAGTGAGGTATCTAGGAGTTTCTTTAGGTAGTTCGATCATTTTAGGTCTCTGCTCTGTTTTTGGAGCCCTTATTCCTTCCATTTATTATGATTTAAATCCTACTGAAGGTAAAGATACGTTTACAGATTTGATCAGTAATACCTGGGGACAAGTTGTGCTCCTTGGTATTTTAGTTTGTGTTATCGGTATAGTTATAAGCGGTAAGGCCGGTGCAATGAAAGATAAGGACTTACCAGCTTCTGAAATGGGGGAAGGTAATGCGGAGTTTAAGTTAGGTCTGGGACTTCTGGTTTCAATTATTTCCGGAGTATTAAGCGCTTGTTTCAACTTTGGAATTGAAGCAGGACACTCAATGGCGGATCTGGCTAACCAACAATGGAAGTCTGCCCATCCAGGTCCAGACAACTTCCTTTATATGAATAACGTTACCTACGTCGTCATTCTTTGGGGGGGGTTAACTACAAATTTCATCTGGTGTATGTTCCTCAATGCCCGGAACAAAACATTTGGAGATTATGGCAATAGTAAAACTCCACTTGTAGCAAATTATATATTTTCAGCCATTGCAGGTACTACCTGGTTCCTCCAGTTCTTTTTCTACGGCATGGGAGAAAGTCGCTTAGGGAATGGACCAAGTTCATGGATCCTTCACATGGCCTTTATTATTTTGATTGCAAATACCTGGGGTTTGGTTCTTAAAGAATGGAAAGGCGTTTCCAAGAAAACGTATTCAACAATCATTACCGGAATCCTTGTCATTCTTCTATCGATCTTAATAGTGGGATACGGGAATTCACTGAAATAATGCACAGTACCGGAATGGCGTGGGGTACGTCATTCTTCAAAAATAAATTAATAAATAGTAATAATAACATGTCTGTCCAAACAACACGTTTTAAGCACGTTAGCTACCTATGGGACGAAGCTAAGGCCGCAGAATTAGCAGGTGATGAAGTAGCTTTATTAATCTATCGCTCTAACTTATTAGGAGCAGATTTAAGGTTAACAAACTATGGTGGTGGAAATACCTCATGTAAAGCGATCGCTAAGGATCCTTTAACTGGTGAAGAAACTGAAGTAATGTGGATCAAAGGCTCTGGTGGTGATATCGGTACCCTAACCAGAAGCGGATTAGCTGCTCTATATGTTGATCGTCTACGCAGCTTGAAAAATGTGTATCGTGGTATTGAGCACGAAGATGAGATGGTAGAGCTTTTCAACCACTGTATCTACGATCTAAGCTCTAAAGCTCCGTCTATTGATACTCCATTACATGGATTCCTTCCATTTAAACATATCGACCACTTACATCCTGATGCAGCTATAGCAATTGCTGCTGCAAAAGACGGTAAAAAGATCACAGAAGAATTATTCGGTGGAACTATCGGATGGGTTGAGTGGCAAAAACCGGGTTTTGATCTCGGTCTACAGTTGCGTCAGTGTCTCGATGAAAATCCTGGCATCCGTGGTATTATGTTAGGTTCTCATGGTTTGTTTACCTGGGGTGACACTGCCTACGAAAGCTATATCAATACTTTGGAGGTAATTGAAAAGTGTGCTGAATACATTGAGGAAAACTACGGTAAGAAAGCGCCAGTTTTTGGTGGTCAAAAAATACAATCACTTCCACAGGATCAACGTAAAAAACAAGCGGCCGCGATTGCTCCGATCTTGAGAGGTTTCTGTTCAAGTGAGCGCCATATGATCGGTCATTTCACTGATGACCCCCGCGTTCTTGAATTTATCAACTCTAATGATCTTGACAGATTAGCTCCTCTTGGAACAAGCTGTCCTGACCACTTCTTACGTACAAAGATCAGCCCTCTTGTTTTAGATCTTGCTCCAGAAGCTGATTTGACTGACGTAGCTTCTTTGAAGGAAAAATTAGCTCCTGCTTTCGAAGCATATCGAGCAATGTACACAGAGTACTATAATACTTGCAAGCATGCTAACAGCCCTGCTATCCGCGATGCTAACCCAGTTATTATTCTTTACCCGGGTGTGGGAATGTTTGCTTTCTCTAAAGACAAGCAAACTGCACGTGTAGCTGCTGAATTCTATACAAACGCAATTAATGTGATGAAAGGTGCAGAAGCCATTTCTGAATACACTTCATTACCTCGTCAGGAAGCATTCAACATCGAATATTGGTTGTTGGAAGAGGCAAAGCTACAGCGGATGCCAAAGCCTAAAGCCCTTTCTGGTAAAATCGCATTGATTACCGGTAGTGCGGGTGGTATTGGTAAAGCTATCGCTAAGAGGTTTGTTGAAGAAGGAGCTGTTGTTGTATTAAACGATATGAATGCCGAACGCTTACAAGGTGCAGGAGATGAGTTTAAAGCTAAATACGGAAAAGATTCATACGCAACTGCTGTTCTTGACGTTACCAATGGTGGTCAGATCCAAGAAGCAATGGAAGTAGCTGCTTTGGCATTTGGTGGTGTAGATATCGTTATCAACAATGCGGGTCTTTCTATTTCTAAAACCATTCAGGATCATACAGAGAAGGACTGGGATTTATTATATGATGTATTGGTTAAAGGTCAATTCTTCATTACCCAGGCTGCAGTTGAAGTGATGCGTAAGCAAGCAATCGGTGGCGATGTTATCAATATCGTTAGTAAAAATGCCTTAGTAAGCGGACCAAACAATGCTGGTTACGGTAGTGCAAAAGCTGCGCAACTGCACCTTAGCCGCTTAAATGCTGCTGAACTCGGTGGAGATAATATCCGTGTTAACGTTGTTAATCCAGATGCTGTTATCAGTGATTCTAATATCTGGGCTGGTGGTTGGGCCGAAGGCCGTGCTAAAGCCTACGGAATTACAGTGGCTGAGTTACCCGCTTATTACGCGAAACGTACATTGCTGAATCAAATTATCCTTCCGGACGATATCGCAAACGCTTGTTTCGCTTTCGTCGGTGGATTATTGCACAAATCGACCGGAAACGTATTAAATGTGGATGGTGGTGTTGCAATGGCATTTGTTAGATAATTTTTAGTCAGAAAGACTGGAAGTCGGAAAAGTCCGAAAGATTGTGAGATCAATCATTTTGCATCTTACTTTTCTTTCAGACTTTCGGACCTCCGACTTTTGGACTTCCTAAATAAACGACTATTAATAACCATGAAACTAGAAAAGTATCAGATTGAGGAGCATAACAGTAAGTTAGCTCAACAGCATGAAAAGAAATTTCAGTTCACAGCTGAGGAAATTGCAGGCGCAGAACAAATCATCGAAAAGTTAATCAAATTCCAAATTGCTATACCTAGCTGGGCTTTAGGAACAGGCGGGACGCGTTTTGGTAGATTTTCTGGAGGTGGTGAGCCTCGTGCACTAGAGGAAAAAATTGAAGACATCGCTTTACTTCATCAATTAAATCAGTCAAGTGGAGCTGTGTCATTGCACATTCCATGGGATATCCCTTCCAATCCTGCTGCCATTAAGGCTTTAGCTGCGCAGAATGGAATTCGTTTTGATGCTGTAAATTCAAATACTTTCCAGGATCAGCCAAATCAGCAATACAGCTATAAGTTCGGTTCTTTACACCATGTGGATAAGGCGGTTCGTAAACAGGCTGTAGAGCATAATATTGAAGTAATTAAACACGGGGTTGAACTCGGTTCTGATGCTTTAACTGTTTGGTTAGCTGACGGTTCTTGTTTTCCAGGACAGTTAAATTTCCGCAAAGCGTTTAATAATACATTAGAAAGCTTACAGGAAATTTACGCAGCTCTTCCCGAGAGTTGGAAAGTTCTGGTGGAATACAAGCCATTTGAGCCTAATTTCTATTCGACTACTATCGGTGACTGGGGCCAATCTTTGTTACTGGCAAATAAATTAGGTCCTAAAGCAAAAACATTAGTTGACTTAGGTCACCACTTACCTAATGCCAACATTGAGCAAATTGTTGCTTTATTATTGAATGAAGGTAAACTAGGTGGTTTCCATTTCAACGACTCTAAGTATGCAGATGATGATGTAACTGTAGGTGCTTTAAAGCCTTATCAGCTATTCTTAATCTTCAATGAGTTAGTTGACGGGTTAGATGCGGCAGGATTAGACCATGCAACTGGTTTAGGTTGGATGATCGATGCTTCTCACAATGTAAAAGATCCTTTAGAAGATCTGTTGCAATCTGTCGAAGCAATTATGATTGCTTATGCGCAGGCTCTTTCAGTAGATAGAGTAGCCTTGGAAGCAGCTCGTGATGCTAACGACGTTGTTAGTACTCAGGAAATTATTCAAAATGCATTCCGTACCGACGTTCGTGCATTAGTAGCTGAAGCAAGACGTCGTTCTGGTGCTGCTATCGCTCCTGTTCAGTTATTCCGCGATTTGAAAATACGCGAGCAGTTAATTGGAGAAAGAGGTCTTAAAACAGTAGCAACTGGTTTATAACAATTCAAGTTTGAGACCCTAGGGATTACCTAAGGTCTCAAATCTTTTTTATTTATAAAATTACTTGCGGGATGAATTGAGCAGCATGCAAATTCAAATCTCGCATTTCATATCTTAAAATATGGGGAAGATACCTGTAATTGCAGTATTTGATATTGGAAAGACTAATAAAAAGCTTTTCTTCTTCGATGAAACGTACAAGATCGTACTTGAGAGAACAGCCAAGTTCGACGAAACGACAGATGAGGATGGAGATCCCTGTGAGAATCTTGATTTCTTAACGTCATGGGTAAAGGAAGTGCTAGGAGAGGTAATTAAGCTTGAAAAGTTTGATATAAAAGGAATAAATTTTTCGGCATATGGTGCAAGTTTCGTGCATATAGATGATGAAGGGAAACCACTAACTCCTCTTTATAATTATCTCAAGCCTTTTCCAGACAATTTGAAAGAGAATTTCTACAAAGAATATGGGGGCGAGCTTCAGGTATCTACAGAAACAGCATCACCTGTTTTAGGTAATCTAAACTCAGGAATGCAGTTATACAGACTGAAGCATCAAAAACCAGGGCTTTTTTCCAAAATCAAATATTCATTACACCTTCCACAGTATTTAAGTTTCCTGATTACAGGAAAAGCGTATTCTGATATTACAAGTATAGGTTGCCATACTAACTTGTGGAACTTTACAAGTAACAATTATCACGAATGGGTTGAAAAGGAGGAAATAGCCAGCAAATTAGCTCCTCTTTATCCTTCTGATTCTGCTGTAGAAGTTGATGTCGAAAATATTAAACGATTCGTCGGTATTGGTCTACATGATAGTTCTGCAGCTTTAATTCCGTTTTTTACAAGCTTCCAGGAACCGTTCATATTATTGTCTACAGGAACCTGGTGTGTAACTTTAAATCCATTTAATTCTTCTCCTTTAACTCAGGAGGAGTTGAAATCTGATTGTCTTTGCTACATTAGTTACAAAGGTAAGCCGGTAAAAGCTTCCAGAGTTTTTGCAGGAAATGAGCATGAACAGCAGTCAAAGCGAATTGCTGAGTACTTCAATAAGCCAGAAGACTTCTACAAAAAGGTTAAATACAACTCCTCTACAATTACGAAGCTTCAGGAGAAAAATGATTCAGCCAAATTAGTATTAGATTCAGCGGAATTGGCTACCTCGGCCTTTGCTAATCGTGATATGAGCTCTTTTTCAACTATTGAAGAGGCTTACCATCAATTAGTTACTGATCTGGTTGCCCTTCAAACCGAGTCGACTCAAATGGTTTTGAACGATGAGGTAAAACGTATCTTTGTTGATGGAGGATTTAGTAAGAATGAAATTTTTATGCAGTTGTTAGCTGCAGCGTTTCCAGGTAAAGAAGTTTTTGCGGCGTCTGTTGCACAAGCTACCTCTCTTGGTGCAGCCTTGTCAATTCATAAACATTGGAACTCGAGAACACTTCCTTCTAACATTATTGAATTAAAGTTTTTTTCAGCTTCACAGGAGTTAATTTTATGATAGTTGGGTTATTTGTGCCCTGTTATGTTGATCAATTTTATCCAAATGCAGGAATAGCAACATTACAGCTACTTGAGAAATTTGGAGTAAAGGTTGAGTATCCCTCAAAACAAACTTGCTGCGGTCAGCCTATGGCCAACTCGGGGTTTGAGCATCTGACAGGCGAATGTGACGAGCTTTTCACTGAAAGCTTTGCGAAGTACGATTATGTGGTGGCGCCCTCAGGGAGCTGCGTGCTCCATCTGAAAGAGCACCTTCACTCAAAGAAGAATCCGGAAGCTGCAGAAAGGCTTCGTGGGAGAGTGTATGAACTTGTCGAATTTCTTACCGATATTCTTCAGGTTAAAGAACTGAAAGCTAAATTTCCTCATAAAGTTGGCGTTCACCAGAGTTGTCATGGTTTAAGAGGTCTTAAGCTATCACAAATGTCAGAACTGGTAGAACCGGGCTTCTCAAAGCCAGAGTACCTGCTAAATTTTGTTGAAGGATTGGAGCTTATTAATCTTACACGTAAGGATGAATGCTGCGGTTTCGGTGGAACGTTTTGTGTGGCCGAAGAAGCCGTTTCTTCAAAAATGGGTAAGGATAGAGTAGCAGACCATGTACAAAACGGCGCAGAATACATTACAGGCGCAGATCTGTCTTGCCTGATGCACATGGAAGGCATTTTAAGAAGACAAAAAAGCAAGGTGAAAGTGGTTCATATAGCAGAGATATTAAATGCAGAATAGCTTTATTATCTATCTACCTTAAAATCAGTTTAATAAGAGGGTCAGATTTAGGCGCCCAGTAAATGCCCACCCGAGGATATTTAACTTATGAATGTGGAAACCAAAGACCATTCAGGTCTAGCAGATATATTTAATCAGAATGAATCTCGTGTAGATTGGCACGATGAAACACTTTGGTTTATCAGGTCTAAAAGGGACAAAGCGGCCCAGGGACTACCAGAGTGGGAATTATTGCGTGAGACAGCCTCCCAAATAAAGCATAATGTTCTCTCAAATTTGGATGAATACCTGGAACAATTTGAGTCAAATGCGAAAGCAAATGGAATTACAGTACATTGGGCAGCAAATGCAAAAGAACATAATGAAATAGTTCATTCTATCTTAAAGAAGCACAATATTAACAGGATGATGAAAAGTAAATCCATGTTGACTGAAGAGTGCCATTTGAATGACTATCTAAAGAAAAATGGGGTTGAGGTTATTGATACCGACTTGGGGGAACGCATTGTCCAGTTAGCTGATGAACCACCAAGTCATATTGTTCTTCCGTGTATTCATAAGAAAAAGGAGGAAATAGGAGACTTGTTCCATGTTCATTTAGGAACAGCAGCAGGGGAAGCCGATCCTCAGGTATTAACGGAAGCAGCCCGTCAGCATCTAAGGGAAACTTTTGTTACACGCAAACTTTCTTTAACAGGTGTTAATTTCGCTGTTGCGGAAACAGGGGAGTTTGTTGTGTGCACTAATGAGGGTAATGCCGACATGGCATCGCATCTGGCGGATGTACATATAGCTTGCATGGGCATTGAAAAATTAATTCCCCAGCGGAAGCATTTGAGTGTTTTCCTGCGTTTATTAACACGAAGTGCAACAGGTCAACCCATAACAACCTATTCCAGTCATTTTAAAAAGCCCCGCGCTGGTCAGGAGATGCACATTGTTCTTGTAGATAATGGAAGAACTGTACAGTTGGGAAGAGAGGATTTTAGAAACTCTTTAAAATGTATCCGTTGTGGAGCTTGTATGAATACCTGCCCGGTTTACCGAAGAAGTGGTGGCCATAGTTATCACAACGCTATCGCTGGTCCAATTGGTTCTATCCTCGCGCCTAACCTTGATATGAAGGAATACGCAGACCTACCCTTCGCTTCTACTTTATGTGGTTCGTGCTCAAATGTATGCCCTGTGAAAATTGATATTCACGATCAATTATATAAGTGGAGGCAAGTATTGGTTAAAGAGGGGCACGTTAGTCCTGTGAAAGCGATGGGAATGAGGGCAATGGCGCTTACCTTCTCTATGCCAAAATTTTTCTCTTTTGCGGGAAAAGCAGGAAGGACAGTGATGAAGTATTTTCCTTCGGTAGTGAATAACAAACTTAATCCTTGGTACAAGGAGCGTGAAATGCCCGCCCCTCCAAAGCAATCTTTCAGAGAGTGGTACGCCAAGGAAAGAGCAGGGAAGTAGGTTAAATACATTTGTTAGAAATACGAGTTTCAATTGATTTTCCTGATGGTTAATTAAATCACTGTATCATAATAATCAGCGTTAACCAAATTAATCGGTGTAATCATAATTAATCGGTATAATCAAATAATAATGAGCAGTCGCGACAAAATATTAGCAGCAGTAAGATCCAATAAGCCAGGTCAGCGTGACTTACCTGAGATTAATATTCCAGTTTCTTATGAGGGGCTTACAGAGAAATACACCCAGGTAGCTACGGCCATTGGGGCACGGGTTTATTCGGTAGAAAGCATAGCAGAGATCAAATCTAAATTAAATGAGTTTTTCGATCCGGCTAAAAGATGGGTAGCATCGTTAGCTGAATTCAGTGATGTTGCCGAGACCAATCTAGCCAATGTGGACCCTCATTCATTAGAGGATGTTGAACTTTCCATCATAGAAGCGGTTCTAGCAGTAGCCGAAAATGGAGCATCATGGGTTCCCGAACAAAATGTTCCCCAAAGGATAGTTCCGTTTATTTGCCAGCACCTGGTGATAATCGTTCCAGCTAACAAAATAGTCCCTACTCTTCACCAGGCTTATGAAATTACAGCTGGTGCCGAATACGGATATGGAGCGTTTATTGCCGGACCCTCAAAAACAGCAGATATAGAACAGTCTTTAGTCTTAGGTGCCCACGGTCCCCGTAGTTTAACTATTTTTATTCTTTCTTAAGCAATACATGATAGAACGGGTTGCAGAATTGTAACTTTAATATTATGTTTACTTTATAACCAATTTGTTACGCTAACCAACTGGGAAGAGTTCTTTCTAGTCCTATTGTAACCTTAGTATAAAGTGCTGATGACAAAGATTAAGAACTTATCTGACGAGACTCTTATAGGATTGCTTAAAGATGGAGAAGTAGCTGCTTTTGAAGAAATTTATAACCGCTACTGGGAGAAACTTTATAACGCCGCTGCGAAGCGGCTAAGTGCAACAGAGACTGCCGAAGAAATAGTACAAGACTTTTTCACAAGCCTTTGGGTAAATAGGGCTAGGCTCCAGTTACATAGTTCCTTCAATAATTACGCCTTCAGTTCGATCAGGTACCTGGTCTATAATCAATACCAAAAGGAATCTATCAGAAAGGCATACCAGGAAAATAGACAGCAATTACATGTTGTTGAAGACAACTCCACCGAAGAATTACTGGCATTAAAAGAACTAAGTCTTGTAGTGGAGAAGGGGGTTGAGAAATTACCATCTAAATGCAAAACTGTTTACGAGTTAAGTCGTAAAGAATATAAAAATAATAAGGAGATCGCAACCCTGCTTGGTATCTCTGAAAAGACAGTTGAAAACCATCTAACAAAAGCTTTGAGAAATATCAGGTTGAGCTTAAAAGATGCTTTATCTTTAATTGCCTTGATTGTTCAATTCCTGAATCAAAACTAACTTCTTTCCTGATTAAAATAGTAGGCCTCTTTTAGCCTGATAAAGTATCTATAAAAAAATAGAAATTTATTTTAATGCAAGTAGGGGATATAAAATGATTAACCCACTATATAGTAGCTTGCGACACTAAAGTTTTTGAAATGAAGCCGAAAGCACCATCAGAATTAATTAAAAAGTTCCTAAAGGGAGAAGCTAGTCAGGAGGAGGTAGAGAAATTATACCAGTGGTATGATTCTTTCGAACAGCTGGCTGATCCTACTTCGCAGATCTCGGAAAAGGAAAAGGTGCACCTTAAGAAGAGAATGTTCGAAAACATAGTTGAAAAGTCAGAGCTGTTAAGTGAAGACACCTCTGTGAATAAGTCTAAAGTTGTTCCTTTTTATCTCTTACTGGCTAGTGTGGCAGCCATGTTCTTTTTAGCTTGTTCGATCGTTCTTTATTTTCAGAATTCTTCAGCTCCAGGAAATGACACTGTAATTTCTAGTTATATCTCAGTAAAAAATACCTCAAGTAGTCTGACAAAGCATGTCTTTCCTGATGGTACAATCGCATGGATGCGTCCTTCTGCTCATTTAGAATACAGGAAAGATTTTAACAATGGTCCAACGAGAGATGTAACGATGCAAGGCGAGGCATTTTTTGAGGTTACTAAAAATCCTAAAAGGCCTTTTATAATTAAGACAGGGGAAGTATATACTAAAGTATTAGGTACAAGTTTCAATGTAAAGAGTTACCCGGGGATGAAGCAAACAGAGGTTTCGGTAGTTACAGGTAAGGTAATGGTATATACGCTAAGTTCATCCCCTGGGAAAGTGAAACAGGAAGCCTTTCTGTTACCAAAGGAAAAGATTATAGCCTCGGTGGCTGAAGTTAAATTTGAGAAAAGGGCAGAAACAAGCGTATCAATGAATATATGGCAGAAGGAGAGCTTGTCGTTTAATAACACACCGGTAGGGGAGGTTGTTAAAGCTCTTAATAAGAAGTTTGCTTCGAACATTCAGATTAAAGACCCTATTATAAATCAATACCAGCTAAATGCTGATTTTACTAATGTCAATTTACCATCAGTTCTCGAGCTATTGTCTAAATCATTAGGAATTACCTATGAAATCAACGAAAGCGGCATAACGATGTCGAAACCAAATGAAAACTAACCATTTATGTAATCAAAATTCTCAGATATGATATAAACAAAAGCAGAAGATTTCTTTGATAAAAAGTTAAGAAGTGTGGGGGCACTCCTTAACTCAAAACCTTTAGTTAAACCGCGTTAAAAACGTTGGAAAGGTTTGTTATTGTCTCATTCTTTCTAAAAATAAAACAAACTAATGTATGAAATTTTTTTCAGATCTCTCAAGTGACTTGCGTTATATTATGAGAATAACATTAAGCCAGCTGCTCATTGCTATTATATTAACTGGGGTTTCCTATGCAACAGACAGTAGCGCCCAGGGTATACTAGATAATTCAGTTAAGTTAGAAAAGACATCGTCGACGTTGCTTGATGTGCTTAAAACCATCGAGAAAGTAGCGGCGGTCAAGTTCGTGTATAGTAAAAATCTGGTAGATGTTAATCAGGAGGTTTACCTATCAGCAAATAATGAAAAGCTTTCAGATGTCCTTGATCTAATCCTAAAAACGAGGGGAATAAATTATGAAGCCTATGAGAATCAAATTGTACTAAGCAAGCTTAAAACAGAAAATGCAGTAATTAAAAGCGTTGCTGATATTGTGGTTACAGGAACGGTTACTTCAACAAAGGGAGAAACCCTTCCGGGGGTGAGTGTAAAGATAAAGGGAACAGCAACAGGTACATCAACTAATGTTAGTGGTACTTACTCCATTAAAGTTCCAACAACTCAAACAAACGGTACACTAGTATTCACCTTCGTTGGTTTCAGCACACAGGAAGTTCCTATTAACGGCCGCACAGTTATAAACGTGAAGTTGGAAGAGAACGTAAAGTCACTGAACGAGGTGGTGGTTGTTGGTTATGGAACGCAGAGAAGAGGTAATGTGGCTCAGGCAGTTGCTTCTGTGGATATGAATAAAGTGAAAGAGGTACCTGTTACCAACGTTAGCCAGGCACTTCAGGGCCGGGTAGCTGGTGTGGTGTCTGTACCAAGTTCTTTCAGGCCGGGTAGTGGGTCTACTATCAAGCTAAGAGGTAGTCGTTCATTAAGTGCTACCAACGACCCTTTATACGTAGTAGATGGAGTGCCAATTACTTACAGCATTGATGATATAAACCCATTGGATATCGAGTCCATTGATGTATTGAAGGACGCTTCCGCTACTGCTATTTACGGTTCCAGAGGAGCAAACGGCGTTATCCAGATTACTACGAAGAAAGGTAAGTCTGGAAAGGTATCAGTAGAGTATTCGGGAAATACTTCTGCAGAAAGTATTGTTCGGAAACTGGAAGTATATAACGGATCCGAGTTTGCGCAATTTAGAAGAGATGCCTACATCGGTTCTGGGCAATACAATCCGACAGCGAATGCAAATAATCCAAGTAAGAAATATTTCCCCGATCCTGAATCTGACTATACCATTTTTGGCAGTAATGACAATAGGCTATGGAACAATATTAAAAATGCTTACGAGTTTGTAGAACTTGACGTTACCAGTACCGTTAAGAAATTTGTTGCTAAAACGCGTCCTACTACTGCTGAAGAGAAGGCCCTTTTAGCAAGTCTGGGATATCCGGTATTAAATGAAGTAGCCATTTATGATCCTTCAAAGATTACGACGTTCGACTGGGGTAATGAAGCTTTAAGAACAGGAATAACAAATTCCCATAATTTCAGTGTATCTGGAGGTTCTGAAAAACTTCGTAGTTCCCTTAGCGGAGGATACTTCTCCCAAAATGGTATAATTAAAAGTCAGGATTATACCAGGTATACATTATCAAATAATAATACACTTTACGTTACGCCCTCCGTTCAATTTGGAACAAATATCAATTACACAAACTCTGTACAAAATGTAGGAACTGATCTGTATGGCGCAGCTTTAGGGCAATTTCCTTTGGTTGAACCTTATGACGAAAATGGAAATTTCTTATTGAACCCAGGTGCTGATGATCAGGTTTTTAATCCTTTAAATGATGTCAATACAGTCTTAAGCCGGCTTAAAACGAATAGACTGCTTTCAAATGTTTACGGTCAGATTGGCTTTCTAAAAAGTTTTACTCTGAAATCCACTTTAGGGATTGACTTTTCAGGCCAAAGAGATGGACGGTTCAATGGTTCTCGCTCTTCTGTTCAGCGCCTGGCGGATCCAAATGGTTCTGAGATCTTAAATAATAATTTCACATGGACGGTACAGAATCAGTTGAATTTTAACAGAAGCTTTGGTAAGAAACATGAGTTAGGTGTTACGCTTGTAAATGAGTTATTGCGAGAAAATAAAGAGCAAGTTTCGTTGACATCAAATAGCTTAACATACGAAAGCCAGCTATGGTATGCTCTTCAAAACAATGCTACGGGAACAATTATTAGTAATTCTACTACACCCTACTCTCAGCGTAGCCTGTACTCTTATCTTGGAAGAGTAAATTATATTTTCAACAGTAAATATATTTTGACAGCCGCTCTTCGTCACGATGTTTCATCCGTATTAGCTCCTGGAAATAAGGCTGCATCATTCCCGTCGGTTTCAGTTGCGTGGAAGGTAGATCAGGAGAATTTTATGAAATCTCTGAGCTTCGTAGAGCAGCTAAAATTGAGGATTGGGTACGGGGAAGTAGGTAATGCTGGTATTGATCCTTATAAGACTTCTGGACCTTTAGCCGGACCTACCTATTATAACTTTGGAGACGCCATAGCTATCTCTTATTCTCCAAATCTTTTACCATCTCCGAATCTCACCTGGGAAAGGACAAAGACTAAGAACCTTGGTATAGATTATGGATTCTACAAGGGCCGCCTTTCTGGTTCTATAGATCTATATGAGTCAAATACCAATAATATTCAGAATATTCAGGTTCCTGGGGCATTGGGTTATACAGGAGGGGCTTTTGTTAACCTGGGCAACGTAAGGAATAGAGGTGTAGAGGTTGCAGTTTCAGGAGTAATTATAGATAAGTCGAGAAAGAATGATGGTTTCAAGTGGACAGCGGATATATCGTTTGCACGCAATAAAGAAGAAGTAACTTATTTAAATGAAAGAGGTGAAAATGTAATTGCACAACAGTGGTTTTATGGACAACCTGTAAGGACTTATTGGGACTATAAAAATCAGGGGATTTTCCAATATACAGATACTTTGTCTGGGGGAATCTTAAAGGATTACTGGTGGAAGAAGGGAAATAACCGTAACAGTGATTTATTCAAACCTGGAAGGATCAGAGTTGAGGATATGAACGGCGATACAACAATAACGGAAGCTGATAAGATTTTTATCGGTTCACCTAACCCAAAATGGACTGCTGGTATTAATAATGCAGTTTCGTTCAAACGCTTCAGCCTTAGTACATTTGTTTATATCAGTAAAGGTTCTACTGTCAGAGACTTCAGACCTGGACTCGTTGGTCGTTATCCGGGACCTAAAGTTAATTACTGGACTCCAACTAATCCATCAAACGACTATCAGCAGCCAAACAGAACAAGTGATATTCCGTCTTACTGGCAATCACTCAGTTTCAGAGACGGTTCATTTGTGAGAGTTAGAAATATACAACTAGCATATAATGTTCCTGTAGCAACAGTTAAGCGGCTTGGAATTAATAATCTGGCGGTTTCTGTTAGTGCTGTTAATCCTTTTATATTTAGTAAGTTCAAGCGTTACGATCCAGAAACGGTTCCCTATTCATCCACATATCCATCTTCAAGTACGAACAGTCCTTCTCCAACTTCTTATAGTTATAGAAGCTTTGTGCTTGGAGTAAGATGCGGATTATAAGATTTTACGCTAATCCTGGTTTTTTGAAGTGGTGTCAATTTTAATCTAAATATTAATTGAAATGAAAAGATTTTCAAAGTACGCTTTGGTCTTATTACTAATTCTAAGTACCTTCTCTTGTAAGAAATTTGTAGAAGAGGAGCTGGTAAGTAACCTGACCTTTGACTATTATAAAACAGATAAAGGTATCGAAGACGTGGTAGAGTCGGCTTATGAGAGGCTGCGTTGGAAGTTTAATGGAGAACAGGCTTATGCTATGTTTAATTTCGGGGACGATGAATTTATTCTTGGAGACCAGTTCAACTTCTCTTACTACAATACCTATACGGCATCAGGCTTAAATGCCGATGAGCCTTTAGTGAATTCTATGTGGATTGCAATGTATGAAGGAATTAATCGCTGTAATGTTGGCATTGAATTATTAGGTGAGTTTAATGATCCTAATTCAACGGTGCTAGGTACCGAAGCTAAGAAAAGGGTTCGTCTTGGGGAATTACATTTCCTTAGGGCTTATTATTACTTCACTCTTGTCCAACAATTTGGAGGAGTGCCACTAGTACTGCAATCCAGCCGGGAATTGAGGACTGATTTTCCAAGAGCTTCTGTCGCGGATGTATACAAGTCGATAATTGCTGATTTGATTTATGCTAAGGATAATCTACCTCCTGTATCATCAGCCTTAGGGAGGGCATCCGCCGGGACAGCCCGTCATTTTCTGGCAAAGGTATATTTAACCAGAGCAAGTGCAAAGAGCAATGAGGAGAAAGCAAACAGGGGCATGCAGAGCACTGATCTTGATAGTGTGATCTTTCATGCAAATGGCGTTATTACTGGTCCTTATGGATATGCTTTGGAGGCGGACTATATGAACTTATGGAGTGGGGTATATCCGGCAAACTACCCCAATGTTACTACCCCGGCACTTGGTACGCATGGTACTGCGCCTGCTGGTGACTATGGCAAGATAAAGTTAGCCAATCAAAGCAAAGAAGTAATATTAGCAGCGCAGTTTACTACAAACGTAGCTGCAAATACAACAGCTGGAAACAGGGTACACGAGTACTTTATTATGCAATATGATTCTGGAATCCCAGGCTTGGTAAGAGACCAGTTCAATGGACGTCCTTTCAGAAGAATGGGTCCTTCAGACTATGTGATTGATATTTTTGACCGTAAAAATGATTCCAGGTTCTATAAATCATTTAGAACAGCATATTATTCAAATGCTGACGCAAAAGTAAATTTCACAGCATCAGATGCTCCCACTCCGGCCTTAGTTGGAAAGCCGAAATTTGGTGTAGGGGATACTGCGGCATTTTTCATAGTTAATGATCGGGCGAATGCGATCCCAGAAGCAGATTTAGGAAAGTTTAGATATAGAACTTATGCAAGGTGGATCAAAGCTGCTTCGAATGGAGCAACTGTGAAAGGCTTTAGTAATAACAAATACCTGACACTGGTAAAGCATCTTGATCCTGTTCGTGTTAGTACGATCGTTAATGAGGAGTCTGGCGTGAAGAACGGAATCTTAGCCCGTTTAGGTGAAACCTATCTAATACTTGCAGAAGCTCATGGACGAAAAGCAAATTACGCAACCGCTCTGACATATATTAACAAGATAAGAGAGAGAGCAGCTTATAAAGCCGGGGAGTTTAGAAATCCACAGACTTATAAATACGATGGGGCTACAAAAGGCGACGTTAGTAGTACTTACCCAGCCTTAGAGGCAACAATGACCCTCTTTACAACTAATGCTGCAAGTGAGCTGTATCCAACTACTGTATCTAATACAGAGGATAGGTTCATTCACTTTATATTGAACGAAAGGACCAGAGAGTTATGTGGTGAGTTATATCGTTGGGAAGATTTGGTAAGAACGGAGACTTTGTTTCAGCGTGTTAATCAGGGTACCGGTACCTACGTCTTTCAGGGCACTACATACAAATACAATCCTGAGGCAACCAGTATTCAAGAGCATAATAAACTTCGTCCTATTCCAACCCAACAGATCAATTTAACTACCGTTGAGGGGAGGCCGATGGATCCGGATGCCAAGAAAAAGTATCAAAACCCGGGTTATTAGTAATTATAAAGTTAAAAAAAGGGAGAGTTGCGGTTGAGCGCTCTCCTTTTTTTGTTATATGCCAAGGTTGGTCAGAATGCCTTAAAATTCCATATTGATCCCCTTACAAGTAATAAATCAACTTTGCTGCACTTTTGTTATTTTTTCATGAATTTGAACCTTTTGTCAGTTTTTTTTTAACAGAATTAGCAAATAGTATTTCCCATGAAAAAAAAGTTCACTCCTTTTTGCAATCTAGAATTTCCTTGCCTCTCCGATTTCTGCCTTTAAATTGACAAGGCAGGATGCTACAGGTTGCCGGCCTGCTGCAATCCCCATAATTTAGTTGCAACCAATTGATAGTGTGAACGTACTACGGGATAGTAGCCAATTTACCAATTAAGTAACCGAGGAATTCTATGATAAAAGATTTACTTTCTCCATTTCTTCCATCCGATTTCTTAAAAAGATGTCGATTTGACATTTCTAATGATTTAAGATTCAGGTTCTAACAATACAAAAAAAATACATTTTCATTCAATTAATCATATGATGAGATCGATACAAAGGTTATTGTACTTTTTATCAGCTGTTTTCTTATTTACGAGTTGTAATAAAAAGGAGTGGGATGAATACTATGGTAGGCCCGATGACTTAGCACCTCCTATCTATCAGCAATTGCAGGCTATGGGCAAATTCAATACTCTTCTCGCGGTAATTGATAAGTCTGGATATAAGGATATTTTGGGAAGATCTGGTGCATGGACCTTCTTTGCTCCGACCGACGAAGCCTTTCAGAAATATTTTCAGGAAAATAATATTTCGGGAATAGATCAGATTACTCCAGAGATGGCAAGAAAGATTGCAACCTACGGTTTGGTTTACAACCCTTTCCGGAAAGAGGAACTTACAGCTTATCAGACTGCTGTTGGACGAATTGCCAATGGAGCATTCAGAAGGAGAACAGCTTATTATGATTTCGTATATACTGAAAACAATAAGAAGGTAGTTGATAATAGCCGGAATGGTGCAACTGTTATTCCTAACGAAAATAATAATAAATACATCCCCTACTTCATAAGTAGTTATTTTGACTTTAACCAAATAAATCAAAACTCTACCTATACTTCATTTTATCCCGGACAAACTCCTTCAGATTTTGATGTGGCTGGCGCCAAAGTTATCGAAGCAAATGTGCCTGCAGAGAATGGTATCATACATGTAATTGATAAAGTTATTACGCCTTTACCTAATATTGAACAGTATATTGCTTCTAAGCCAGAATACAGCGATTTTAAAAAGCTACTTGATTCGCTTGTTACTTATATTCCGAATGCTGATTTTACCGATCGCTATCGTATTCTAACCGGTTCTTCCGAGCAGGTTTATATTAAGACGTATAACGCAGGTCTTGCCTTTTCACCTAATAACGAGAGCTATTTGGCAGGTTCTACAGATGGTCAGGCGGCAGCTTGGTCTATCGCAGTTCCAACAAATGCTGCCTTAAAGCCTTTAACCGATGTAGTCTTAGAATATTACAAAACCTTTAGTGCAGCCCCTCAATCCCTGTTATTAAACTTAGTTAACTCTCACATGTGGAAGGTAACTGTGTGGCCAGAGAGAGTAAATAGCGAACTCAATGCACAGTCGGAAGTAGCGACCTTCTCTTCCACAAATGTAGTTGAACGAAAGGTGTTAAGTAATGGCTTTTTTTATGGGGTAAATAAGGCTCAGGAAGGTAATGTCTTTCGTACTATTTATGCTGCTGCTTTTTTAAACCCTTCGTATCTAAACATGACAAGGGCTATTGACGGATCTGATCTAAGGTCTATTACTCAAATACCTTCATTGCACCAGACAATGATCCTTATGAACAATAACGACCTACTTGCAGCGGGCTACCGTTTCCGTGAGGATCTAAATCAGTGGGAATATGTTGCCCCCGGTACAAGTCCTGTATATGGTGCAATACCTTTAGCTAGGATAAACCGGATTGTTCAAAGTGCCGTTTTAACTACACCAAGCGGTGAATTTGACAATCTATCCGGAACTGGAATTGCCGAGGGAAATAACGGTGAATACGTGAAGTTTGAAAACAACAGGTTACAGGCCAGCGGAAATGTGGTTGATAATAGCTTTGTCACTGTAACAGGAAGCCGGGATTATGTGAATGGCAAGGTTTACTATGCAAGTGGGGTTCTTAAGTTTGCTGAAGATGGACCTGTGACAGTGGGTTCAACACTGGAGGGGCTTGCTTCGTCCAAGGCTAGTTCTTTTAGTCATTTCTTTAATTACCTTAAAAATTCTTCTTTATGGAATAATTCGACAAAGGAAATAGCGGGTGTTGATAAAGGAGCATTTTCTACACTATTTGTCCCAACCAATGCTGCAATAGAACAAGCAATTAGGGAAGGGCGTCTGCCTGGAACGATCTCAGGTGCAACAGTTACTCCATCCTTCCTTCTTTCCCAGCAGTCAGGTGCCCAAAAGATAGCAGTAGAGGACTTTATTAAATATTCCTTTATAAACAAAGCAACTGTTGCTATTGATGGGAAGAAAGCTGCTGCATATCAAACCCTATTGAAGACAAGTACTGGAGATACAAGGTTGATCAAAGTGGAATATGATGGTTCTAATGCTGTTGCAAATTTCAGGTTAAAAGACGACAGTGCAACCCCTGTTTCAGCCACTGCAAACTTATCGAACAGCAATAATTTGAGCAACAGGGCTCTAATACATTCTATAAATCAAGTACTGAAATTTTAATGAAGATATTCAAAGGTATGAAAAGCCCATTCTACAAAGTATTAAGTTTCTTAATAATACTAGGTCTTTCTTTAAGTGGCTTGGGTCTGAACGCCCAAACTCAACAAAGGATAACCGTAAAGGGAAAGGTTATTGACTCAAAGGATAAGCTGTCAGTTATAGGAGCTTCAGTTGTTGAGCTTGATAAAGACAAACGTATTGTCAGAGGTGCAACTACCGACATAGACGGTAATTATGCATTACAGATCAGTAATCCCGCCAACTCTATTCAGGTGTCTTATCTGGGTTATAAAACTCAGGTTCAGCCCATCAATGGACGTTCAGTGATTAATATTTCGTTGGTCTCTAACACGAGCGAACTTGCCGATGTTGTAATTACTGGCAAGCGTACTGTAAACAACGGGTCTGGTTTAAATATTGATGAAAGAAGTTCCACTTTTGCAACTACTACGGTTAATGCAAAAGATCTTCAGGAACTATCAGCGGCTTCCATTGATCAGGCTTTACAAGGCCGTATGCCAGGCGTTGATATAGGAACTACTTCTGGAGACCCAGGTGCTGGGATGTCTATTCGTATTCGTGGTACAGCTTCCCTGAACGGATCGGCCGAACCCATGATCGTTGTGGATGGTATGCCTTTTGAAACAAATATTCCCAGCGACTTCAATTTTTCTACTGCCGATGAGCAAGGCTATGCACAGCTTTTGAATATTGCCCCTACTGATATTAATACCATTACCATCCTTAAGGATGCCGCTTCGACCGCGATTTGGGGAGCAAGAGCAGCTAACGGAGTATTATTAATTACAACAAAACGCGGGGTTATTGGCAAGCCAAGTATTGGTTACAATTTCAGAGGTACCTATTCTAAACAACCAGAAAATATTCCGCTACTGTCGGGAGACCAATATTCTACAGTGGTATTGGAAGGGGTAAATAACAGAAATGGGCTACCCCTTAATACCACACAGAACACCGAGTTTTTATATGACCCAATGATGCCTTTTCAGTATTACAACTATAGTCAGAATAGTAACTGGATTGATGCAATTACTCAGATCGGCTATTCTCAAGATCATAATGTTACCATGCAGGGCGGGGGAGAAAAGGCTCGTTATTATGCTTCTGCCGGCTATTTAAATCAGACTGGAACAACAAAGGGTACTGACCTTGATCGGATTACAACGACTATCAACTTAGATTATAACGTATCAAATCGTATTCGTTTTCGTTCTGACTTCAAGTATACACACGTTTTAAATACTTTAAACTATTCAGGCTCGGTACGTAATATCGCTTACACTAAAATGCCAAACATGGGTATTTATCGTTATGACGAATTTGGAAATCAAACACCTAATTATTTTTCTCCTGCTTCTAATGTACAGGGCTTTTATTCAGGTTTGAACAATAGAGGTGAGATCCTTGGAACAGTTAATCCGCTCGCAATGGTTGAGCAGTCCTATGCCAGGGTTTACGGTGAGCGTATTACTCCTAAATTCCAATTAACCTATGATATCTTACCAAATAGCCTTTTAGTTTCAACTTTCGATGTTCAGTTTGATATAAATAATCAAAAAACGAAGTCGTTCCTACCTCAATTAGCCACGGGTAGGCCAGTTACAGAAACAACAGTGAACCGTGCTGCTGATAGCGACAAAGATTTCTTTGGAGTTAGTACTAAATTAAATTTAATTTTTACGCCTCGCCTGGGGGAGAATCACTCTCTCCAATCGTTGTTAACGTTTCAAACGGAAGATCAGACTGTTAATGAACAAAATATCGTTACTTCAAATACTGCCTCCTCTTATCTTCAGGACCCCTCGAACCCTGGCAGAACTCAAAACTCTGATCTTGCCCTAAATGGCGGTATTTCAAAGTATCGGACTTTAGGTATTGCAACAACCCAGCAATACAATTACCTAGATAGATATATTATCAATCTAACTGCAAGGCTCGACGGAAATTCTCGTTTTGGATCGAATTATAAATATGGAGTGTTCCCGGCAATTTCAGCTAGGTATCGCCTTTCAGGTGAGCCTTTTATGAAGCAATTTAAGTTTATTGACGACTTTAGTTTCAGAGCCAGTTATGGCGAATCTGGTGGACAACCTGATAAAAATTATCTTTTCTTCAACACTTATGTACCTACATCTTCTGATTATATAGGTATGTCAGGAGTAATTCCTGGTCGGCTGGGGCTTGACAACTTGAAATGGCAAACTAACGTGGGAAGAAATTTCGGACTTACATTCAATGCCTTGAAAAATGCTATAAAACTTGATATTGACGTATATAGTAACAGAACTAAAGACTTGTTATTTGACAGGCTGCAAGTTCCAAACTATACGGGATACACCCAACTAATGGCAAATGTTGGAAGTATGACAAACAAGGGTTTTGAAATAGGAATAAATACGATTCCTTATCGCTCAAAAAAATGGATCGTAAACTTTGGCTTTAATATCGCCCAAAACACAAACGTGATCACACAAATTTCGGAGTATTATCCTCGTGTTAGCGGAACTAGTATTGATAATGGTGTTTATAGATCTTACCTGGTAGAAGGTAATCCTTTCGGTTCTTTTTATGGATTTAAATTCAAAGGTGTTTATACTGATCAGGAGGCCACTATCGCCCGCGATGCCAATGGCAACCAGATTGTCGGTCCAAATAATCAGGTTGTCTTAATGCGTTACAACTATCCTACCAACAATTACATTTTTCAACCCGGGGATGCTATGTATGAGGACGTCAATCATGATGGTAATATTAATCAGGATGATATCGTGTTTCTTGGAAATAGTATACCAAAAATAACGGGGGGATTTGGTCCTTCAATAACATACAAAGGTAACCTTACCTTTAACGCCTTCTTCAGCTATAAGTTAGGGTACAAGATTGTGAACAATACCTTAATGTATACTACAAACATGTTCAACTATAACAATCAAAGCACTATGGTCCTACAGAGGTGGCGTAATCCTGGCGACGTAACAAATGTTCCAAGAGCCTTGTACCAAAATGGTTATAACTGGCTTGGGTCTGACCGTTATGTTTCAGATGCTTCTTTCCTCAGGTTGAAACAGGTGACAGTTAGGTACAATTTGCCGAAGCAGCAGGTTGCAAAGCTAAGAATGAAAAATGCCAGCGTGTATTTGACTGCTGAGAATCTCGCAACTTTTACAAAGTACAAGGGAGTAGATCCTGATGTTTCATCGCGTACAGGTAATGATCCATTTAAGTATAATGAGGACAAAGCACTAACCCCTCCAACAAGAAATATACTAATGGGTGTAACAGTTGGCTTCTAAAAACAGAACTGCAATGAAAAAAAATATAGCTTATAAAATCTTATTGCTGTTAGTACTGCTAACAGGTACTTCCTGTAATAAATGGCTCGACCTCCAACCTCAGGACGGACTAATCAGGGAAAACTTCTGGAAAACTAAAGAACAGTTGAAGTCGGCCGTTATAGGAATCTACGGAGATATGTTAACGAGTGGTTTAGTGGACAATATGTTGCTTTGGGGTGAGTTGCGAGGTGATATGTTAGCGATCGGAAATGTGGCAGATATCGCAGATTACAATATTATGAACGCGGAAATTCAGCCCACAAATAACCGTGCAAATTGGAGCTCTATCTACAGAACAATTAATTACTGTAACACTGTGATTGAGTTTGGTCCCGGTGTTAAAGCGAATGACCCTACCTTAACTGAAGCCCAGTTAAACTCTTATCTGGCAGAAGCCAGGGCGATAAGGGGTTTGATGTATTTCTACTTGTTAAGAATTTGGGGAGAAGTACCTCTTCAACTACGTGCTACCTCAAGCGATGCGACAATTGAGCAGTTGCCGAAAAGTAGCAAAGAGGAAGTATATAACCAGATTATAGCCGACCTTGATTTTGCAGCTATTAACGCTGTGCCGGTTCATGTGTCAGGAGTTCCTTTGGATCCTCAGAATAAAGGACGTATCACTCAATATGCTGTAAACGCTATTCAGGCGGATGTTTATTTATGGAATGAGAAGTACCCTGAAGCTATTGCTGCTTGTAACAAGATAATTGCTTCAAACCGTTTCGGTTTAATTCAGGGTGCGAATAATCAGGCAGGATGGTTTAGTACTACCTTTATAAGAGGAAACTCAAATGAAAGTATATTTGAGTTGCAATTTAGTAGCCAGACTCCGAACAATTGGTACAACATGTTTGCGAATACTTCAACTCGCAGATTTATCGCCTCTCCCAAATTAGCGACCATTTTCTTTCCGGATGATGCTAATCAACCTGATAAAATAGACATCAGAGGAAACGGCGTTTCTTACCGGGGTTCAGATAATGTGATAATGAAGTATGTTGGAACAGACCTTACAAATATAATTACAACCACTGCAGCGTCAGATAGACATTGGTTTTTCTACCGTTTCTCAGATATTCTGTTGATGAAGGCAGAAGCATTAGCATGGACAGGAAAGGGAGAGGAAGCCATTGCCATAGTGAACGACATTAGAACAAGAGCTAACGCTCCTGATTTAACTAAGGAATCTCCTGATGTTACTTCGCCAACAGCAGTATCAGATTATATAATGAATGAACGTGCACGTGAATTTGCTTTCGAAGGAAAAAGATGGTTCGACATTCTGAGGAATTCGAAACGCAATAATTATGCTAACCTCGACTATATGTTAAAAATTGTTGCCGAATCCGCCTTGCCCGACAGGCAACAGTCAATCATTACCAAATATAGAGATACCAGAAGCCATTACCTGCCAATTCATATTTCTGAGCTTCAGGCTGACAAGCAACTGGTTCAAAACCCTTTTTATTCAAACTAAAAAATAGCGATATGAACAGATTTAACGAGTCCACAACATCGATAAAGACAGGATTGCTGTTCTGTCTGGCTCTTTTATGCTTTATTTCGTGCAAAAAGGAGCCAATAGTCACAATCACTAGTGACCAGGTAAACATCACTACGTTCCTTGATAAGAATTCCGATAAATTCTCAGAGTTTCGCAGAATCCTGGACATTACAGGAACTGCCGGGTATCTTCAAGCATATGGCACCTACACTTTATTCCTGCCAACTAACGATGGAGTAAAGAAGTATCTCCAGGAAAACGGGAAAACTTCAATCGAGCAGGTGAATGTAGATTCGCTTAAAGATTTAGTAAGATTTCACCTGATAGAAGATACAATATCCACTGAAAAGTTCGGTGACGGTAAATTAAATTCATTAACAATGTTAGACCAGTATTTAATTACTGGAGCTACCAATGTGGGAGGGATAACTAAAGTAACTGTAAACAGACAGGCAAATTTAGTTCAACCGAATATCAGACTTGGCAATGGTTATGTACATGTTATTGATAATATGTTGAGACCTTCAACAAAAACCCTCGCAAAAGCCATTGAAGCTAATCCTTCTAATTCAATTTTCGTAGAGGCTTTAAAAGTAACCGGACTTTATGACACTCTGAATGTTCTTCCTGAGAATAATAATATTGATCTGCAGAAGAAGTACATGACCGTGTTTGTGGAGTCTAATCAGGTTTTGGCGAATGCTGGTATCCTCAGCTTGAGGAATCTCACTGATAAATATTCTCCTAATTCCACGAGTTACAAGGACTTAAATAACGGCTTGCACATGTGGGCGGCCTATCATATTTTGTTTTATGCGAAATACCTGGCCGATATTGTTTCATCTCAAGGTCACCCTACTTTAGCTCGTCCTGAAATTATTTCTTCTCAACTAAAGAACGAACAAGTACTAATAAACGATATAATGTTTAACGGGACTTACGAGCCCGGATTCCTACTATCGAGAACGACAAGTGATAATTCAGCAATAAACGGAGTATTTCACTATACAGCACCTTACAGTCCTGCTGGTGCTGCGGCAACCACTGGTCATTTTGCGGTTAAGAAGCGGGATCCTTTCCCAGTCTATTGGGACGTAGCTGATTTCCCTGAAGCACGCAAAAATCCAAGTTTCAGAAAATCAGGTGCGGTTGCGATCACTTATGCAAAATCATCTGCGACCGCCGCTAGTCCCATTAAAGGCTGGTGGTGGCCTAAAACAGGCGACGGTGTATATTATAGAAATGCGGCAGCCGGGGAGCCTTGGGTATTTGCAGATTACCTAAACCTGTTTTTAGGAAATGTTGCAGGAAATGCCCGTCAGGAGTTCATCGAGATGAAAAGCCCTCTAATTGTAAGGGGAAAATATGCGGTTTGGGTTTGTTACCGCAGAAGAAACCAGTCAGGAACTTATCCGACTAATATTGCCACTCAAACACGTGTGGTGGTGGATGGAGATCCTCTGCCGATTACCTTCAATTTCGGAGAGCCTGCTCCTTTGGGATCAACCTCAGAACTTGAGGCCTTAGGATGGAAGTATTACACTTCAACGGGGAATCCTGCAAGTCCGTTTCTGAAACAAACTTATAACGCATCTGGGGTTTACAGTAACAATCCCTGGATATCAAAGAGAGTTGGAACTATAGACATAAAAACTACAGATATCCACACAGTAAGGCTTGAGGCCATCCAAGGCAGCCAGAATGCAAACGATTTGGACATGATCCATTTTATTCCGGTTGACTGGAGTTCTCAGATTTTACCTCGTTTCAAAGTTGATGGAACACCAGATTTTGAACCTTACCCTGGAACCCATTAAGATTTAGCGATTCAATATCCCGGTGAGAGCTTTTTCTCTCCGGGAGTAACAAATAATATTTTTCATAATGAATATATCCTTACGTTTTATTCTTCTTTCGGTACTTGGGATAAGCTTATTTTTTTCATCTTGCGAGAAAAAATGGGATAGTCATACCGAATTAGAAAACCCACTTCTTGATGAGTCTTTGCTTGAACAAATCAAGAACGATCCGGAATTGAGTAAATTCACTGATCTTCTTACGATGACGCGGTATGACTCCGTGCTGGCATCTTCGAATACTTTTACAGTATGGGCTCCTACTAATGCTGCAATTGATGCTGTCGATCCTTCTTATTTAGATACCGAGGCTGAACGAATAGCATTTGTTGGCAATCATATTTCCAGGCAATCTTATCTAACAACGGTAGCAGCTACACCTTTCTCTAAAATTAAGGCTACAAATGGAAAGAATATTCTTTTTACTAAAGCCACTGTTGATGGAATTAGCCTCATAACTAAAGATATTTATGTGAGAAACGGAGTTCTTCATACAATTGGCACTGCAATTCTTCCGAAGCCAAGTGCCTGGGAGTACCTATTATCGACAAGCACATTGCAGAAAACTTTGTTGAACTCGTATAATGAGGAGTATCAGGATACATCAAAAGCAGAGCAAATTGGTGTTGATCCTAAAACGGGCATTCCTATTTTAGATCCGACTACCGGAATTGTTAAGAGGAACAGATTTCTAAACCGCTATAATAGTGCTGCGGATATCAGTAATGAAGATTCCTTATTCACCTATATCGTGTTAACCGATCAGGCTTTCAATAACGAGAAAAATAAATTATCCAAATATTTTCAGTTCGGAACAGATCAGACCAGCCTCGACAGCGCAACAAATCTTACAAATTTTAATATCATAAAAGATTTGGCTTTTAAGGGAATACTTGAATCAGACAACTTTCCGGCCGACGCTTATTCCATAGGAGACAGTGTAAGATTTCATCTGAATAAAGCTCATATTGTTGCCACTAAGCGAGTAAGTAATGGAATTGTTTATATGATGAACAACATTAGCTATGATTTAGGGAATGGACCAAATGACTTTTACACTAAAATTAAACCAGTTGTAATTCAAGGGGAAAGAGGGGCTTTCTTCAGTCCTTCTCGTACCTATAACACAGTTACCAAAAGAAATCCTGACGGAAGTACATACCAACAATTATATTTACCCAATCATGGAGTAAATGCATTGGCAGCTCGCTACAGACCTTCTTTTGTAAATTCTGTTAAATATAAGGTATACTGGCGGGTGGTACGTGATTTCAACCTTTCGGTGACCGGAACAGCTACTGATCTTGTACATTTCCCACAGAGATTAGCTTTTAAAACCACGGCAGTCACTTCTGGCTTCAATTATATTGCCGAACCTGGCGTAGTGAGAAGAATTAGTTCAACTGGTCAGCCTGTATTGGATTCAAATGGTAAGCCCACTTTCGACCCCAATTATAGTGAAATATATCTTGGTGAGTATACCGTTGATAAAGTGTATGGTAATAACCTGAAAAACGGAGAAGCAAGCACATTACCAATTTATCTCGTTGGAAACACAACAACTGGCAATGGTACCAATACCCTATTGCTTGATTATATTAAACTAGTACCTGTATTACCATAAGAATTAAGCGTTAAAAATCCGAATTATGCACATATTTATAAAAGCGGCTAAGTTTCTTGTTCTGCCGTGTTTTGTGGTGTTTTCTTCCCAAACTGTACTGGCACAGTGGGATTCTCTTTCTACAGATTCGGCTACTGTTCGAAAGGTTAATGATAACAGAATCAAGGCTAGTGGAGTAATTACTGATGCCTCAACCGGAAAACCGCTTGATGGAATTAGTATCAGTGTTCCAGGGTATTCAGCATCTATCACAAACGAAAAGGGTGAGTTTACAATATCTGTACCTGATTATAATACCCTTTTACTGGTTAATGCTCAAGGTTTTCAAACCAAAGAAGTTGCTTTAAAGGGTAGAAAGTCAGTAAAAGTAAGTTTATATGAAGATAGATTTAATTCTGTTTACGAAGAAGTTAAGTTTCCTCAAGGTCCTAAGTCCTATAGTCAGCTGTCTGGGGCAGTTAGCTCTGTTTCGGTAAAAGATAGCTGGCAACGGAGTTCGACTGAAACACCAGATACCTATTTACAGGGTAGGATTACCGGGCTAAATGCGATCAGACGTTCTGGTACTCAGGGAATTGGCTCCAGCTTGTTTCTTCGTGGTTATAATTCTCTGAATACCACTAATCAACCCTTGATAATTGTAGACGGTATTCTTTACGATAACACCAACTACGGTCTTTCTTTACTGTCCGGGTATACAGATAATCCACTAGCAAACATTGATCTAAAAGATATAGACAATATCACTGTTGTCAAAGACGCAACTGCTTCTGCTTATGGTAGCAAGTCGGCAAATGGCGTATTATATATCACTACCAATCGTGCACGTCAACAAGCTACACAAATAGATTTTGGTGTTTTTAGTGGGTTTAATGTAAGGCCCTCTTTAATTCCGGTACTTAATGCAAACCAATACCGTTCATACCTTTCGGATTTGTTGAAGAGCAGTGGTGCTACCGATGCTCAAATCGCTGCAACTCCATTTATGAATTCAGACCCGAATAGTATAGATTATAAAAGGTATAATTTCAACACAAATTGGCAGGATCAGGTACTTAATAATTCTTTTAACCAGAATTACTATATGAAGGTAACTGGTGGGGATAATATTGCTACTTATGGACTTTCATTAGGTTTCCTTGATAATAAAGGTGTAACGAAAAATACTAGTTTACAGCGTTACCAGGTTCGATTTAATGCAGATCTGAATCTCACAAAAAAATTCAAAGGGGTTGCTAATTTATCTTATGTAAGGAATAATCAAGACTTAAGAGATCAGGGCTTGTCAATAAAGACGAATCCTATCTATCTGGCTCTAACTAAAGCGCCTTTTCTTTCTACAAATGAGGTAGCTGAAAATGGAGTTCTCTCGCCAAATCTTGCCGGCGTGGACTATTTCAACAGAAGTAATCCAAGTGCCGTTATTCAAAAGATGGCCGGCACTAATAATAATTACCGTTTAATAGGTTCCCTCGGCTTCAATTACGCGTTTAGCAAACAGTTGAATTTAAATATCCTTGCAGGGGTAACCTACGGTAATGTACGGGAAACTTATTCCAAGATAAATACCGGGATAGTTCCGGATACACTGTCTCAGGCTGTTGCTTCAAGGTCTTCTGGTAGTAATGTTGAGAGGCTATATTCATTATTTACTGATGCCCGTCTGTCTTTCAATAAAACAATCAATCATGTTCATAATCTAAGTACTAATGTTGGGGTAAGATTCAATGATAACAAAATGGAAACCGATTATGGTTACGGTTATAATGCGGCCACAGACGATTATGTAACGGTAGGACAGGGACAAGCTGCTTTAAGACGGATAAGTGGAGAGAATGGTAGCTGGAGATGGTTAAATATATATGCTAATGCAGACTATGCCTTCAGAAGTAAGTATATCTTTTCAGCAAATATAGGTATCGATGGTTCATCAAGGTTTGGAGCAGAATCGAATGCTCCTATCAAGTTAGGTGGCGTAGCTTATTCAATAACTCCATCCGTAGCGGGTGCGTGGATTGTTTCTTCAGAACCATTCATGGCAAATAATAAGATTGTCGAGTTTTTGAAGTTAAGGACTAGCTTTGGAATGGTGGCAAATGATGATTTAGGAAATTACACTGCACGCCAATACTATTTAAGTCAGAACTTCCTGGGAGCTCAGGGTTTGGTTCGCGGGAACATCGCTAATACCTCCATTAAGTGGGAAGACATTTGGAAGTATAATGGAGGGCTTGACGCTTCCTTTCTTAATGAACGTCTTAAATTCAGCTTCGACTATTTTTATAATCGAACCTACGATATGTTAACTCAGCAAGCTGTACAGACAGTGACTGGATTTGATTACGCCTTTGCTAATAATGGGGGCATGAAAACGCAAGGATTAGAATTGGGTATAAATGGACGTGTTATAAACAAGAGCGTTAAATGGGATTTAGGTGTGAATATTTCCAAGTATGAAAATGAAATAACCAGGATTCCTAATGATCGTTTGATTACCTCTTTTGCAGGTGCTCAGATTTTAACACAAAAAGGAATGGCTGGAAACCTGTTTTATGGCTTTGAAACAAATGGGGTTTACCAATCCAGTGGAGAGATTTCAAGCAAACTAAAGAATAGGAGAAATGATGGTACTATTACTGACTTTGCTCCAGGTGATATTAAGTTTTTGAATACCTATGTAGACGGTGTAATACAGCCCGACGGTACATTTAAGGCAGATGAAGTACAATATATCGATGATAAAGATCGCATTGTTATAGGTAATCCAAATCCTGATTTCTTTGGGATGATTAGTAATACCATTTCCTGGAAAAAATTCACCTTCGACGCATTGTTTTCATTTTCTGTCGGCAATGATATTTATAACTATCAGCGGCGGAATGTTGAAGCTATGAACGGATTTGAAAATCAGACACCGTACGTTCTTAACAGATGGCGGGCAGAAGGTCAGGTCACAGATGTCCCGAGAGCGATAATAGGAGATCCTTCTGGTAACTCCAGATTCTCAAACAGATGGATCGAGGATGGTTCATATTTTAGGCTTAGAACTCTTTCCGTAGGGTATGACCTGCCAATTAATAAGGGGATCAAATATGCAAAGGTTTATTTAACCGGGAACAATCTATTCACTATCAGTAAATATCTTGGATATGATCCTGAATTTAGTTCTACCGGTTCAATTTTTACTCAGGGAGTTGATACTGGTGCAGAACCTCAATTCAGATCGTTTCAGTTAGGAGTTAGAGTAGGATTATAAGGAAGCTTTTTTTGATAAGTATGAAAAGAAATTTAAAGAGCCTGGTTAAAGGGGTACTGTTTGTGTCTCTTACTTTAAGCACGCTTTCATGTAAAAAGATGTTTGACTTGGAGCCTGAGGATGCCTTACCAGCAGAAATGGCCTACCAAAGCGTCTATGATGCCGACGCTGCAATAATGGGTATTTATGGAAAGTTTACCTCGCTTGCTGACAGGTATGTTGTATTAAACGAACTAAGGGGAGATCTTGAAGACATAACCCTAAATGCGGATAAATATCTTCGTGAAATTAATGAGCATAATGTATCGCAGGATAACCCATGGGCAAACCCTAAGCCGTGGTATGAGGTGATCATAAACTGTAATGACGCCATGCGAAATTTCGATGTTATGCTGAATAATAAGCGATTGACACAGGATGAGTACAAAGTTAGGTATTCAGAAGTGGCTGCACTCAGAACATGGATTTATTTACAGTTAGGTATCCAGTATGGAGAAGTTTATTACGTAACGGATCCGCTTGTTAGCATTTCGGATATAAATGACATTAATAAATTTCCGAAACTTAACTTACCTACATTAATCTCGACGCTTACTGATTTTGCAGAGAAATTACCTTCTAAAGACCCTATCCCTAGTGGTAACTCGCTCCGGATTACTCTGGATTCATACAATACCGAAAAGGTATTCATTAACAAGACGATGCTGCTTGGCGATCTTCATTTATGGAATGGAGAATATGCTCTTGCTGCGAAATATTATAAGATCTTAATGGAGTATGGAAGTGTGCTGGATCCTACTGGTCTACAAAGAGAGTACTATGCTTCTTTTAACGTTGGTGGAAACCCCCATGATCTAGGCGGAAATGATTGGTTTAGAATATTTAATCAGGGTTACAGTGAAAGAGCTCAAAATCATGAAAACTTTTGGATGATTCCTTTAGATATCAAATTCAGTCCAGGTAATCCCTTTGTAAATCTTTTCGCTCCTAGTACAGACAAATACAAGATAAAACCTTCTTTATTAGCTGTTAAAAATTGGAATGATCAGTTAAGAAGCAATAGTGATGCTGCTCTTAACGGCCAACCCGGAGATCTTAACAGAGGCGGCCTGGGAAAAAGTTATGACGTGGCCGCTGGCCTTCCCTATGTTAATAAATTGATCCCTGGATTTAACAGTAGTTCACCTTTTACAACTAGTAACGGTAAGTGGATTTTATACCGAACAGCCTTGTTGCATCTACGGATGGCTGAAACTGCTAATAGGGATGGAATTGATAAATTAGCTTATGCTCTGGTTAACCTCGGAATTCGAGAGGCCTATACGCCTAAACTAAGGCCGCTTCCAACAGATGTTACCAATATCATGATAAGTACTGATGCTGCAAATAAAAACCCTGATTATGTCTTCTACGCCCGTCAAGGAGAGATACCGCGTTACCGCGACAAATACTCGTATAATGTGGGGATTAGAGGACGTGTCGGTCTTGTTCCCGTAACCGTTGACTCCTCGGCATTTTTTGATATGTCAAATAAAGGAAGAGAAAACAAACCGCTCCTACCTGGAACAACACGCGCAGGCCTTACCGTTGCCATGGAGAACATAATTATCAATGAAGCTGCATTAGAACTAGCTTTTGAAGGAAATCGTTGGCAAGATTTAGTTCGAATAGCTTTGCGACGTGAAAAAGATCAGCCAGGAAAAGGTAGGGAGTTCTTAAGAAATACTATTGCAAAGAAATTCCAGGAAGCAAATCAACCGGTACCAGCAGGCGTTGAGAAATTAAGTGCAGACGTAAAGAACTGGTTCTTGCCCTTTAAATGGCAATAAGAAATTAGATGATATGCTACAGGGGTTTTCAGAAGAGGTCTCCTGTAGCGTCTTTTCACGAACCTTTGCTTATCACCTCTATAAAACCTCTTTTTTCTTCTTCTTAAGCTTGATGAATATATTGGTACTAACGTGATATTAATAGTTTCTTTTTCCCGGAGTAATTTACAAGGTTATTAAGATATTGTAAAGAAGGTTGTAGTATTAAGTGCTAATACCGCTAGAAACGCGACATTCTTCCAAAAGTAATTATATAACTTTACGGATAAAAGTCTTCAGTGTATTCTCCCATATGGCAATTGGATTTTCAAAGATAGCAGCCACCTATAGGTGTTTTTCTAGTGTTTTTGCTACTTTGGTTTTGCTTTTGTTTTTGGGGTGTCAAAAAAAGGATGTAATTCTTAGTGATGAAGCTTCTTTTAAAACTTTTGTCGTGCCATATTCAACAGGTGTCTCAATTGATCGTGAAAAAAACGAGATAATTATTGAACTTGCCGATTACTTCAATAGAAAGAGATTAACCCCTGTGTTTCAGATATCACAAGGTGCCAGTGTCACCTCCAATGGAATCAAGCAGCAGAGTGGCACAAGTTCAAATGATTTTACTAGGCCTGCTATTTATAAGGTAATTTCAGAAAGCGGAAGAGCGGTAGATTGGATGATAAAAGTTGAATCTAATGACAGTAAAATTGGTTTGCGGGGTACGATGGAGGCTCAAAACCGACTGGAAAGGGATTATGAGTGGTATTACGCGCAAGACTCTTCCGGAGTGCATTCCTCCATAAACGGCGGAGCAGCTGTTGTTGCAATGGCTGCCAGGTGGACCCACAGAACGAACTTTGTTTCTTATGGCGTATTGCAGGCCAGGGAGGAGGCTTCTCCTCAATATCGACTGGATGGAACATTAGATGTCAATCCACAGCCCTTTTCCACTCTTGATGTAACCTCTCTTTTAACGAAAAAGGAGATACCATGGAAAGTAGTGCCCTTGTCTCCTGAGCTCACAGATATCATTAATTGTATCGATAAAGGATACCTGGTGATTCTTGTTATTAACTTTTCGCATATTCAGTTTAATCAATCTTTAAGCGACCATACACATGGTTACTATACTATTCCCACTGCTGTCTACCCTCATTATATTATAGTCAAAGGATATAAGAGAGTATCGGGCTCACTCTTTTTCGAATGCTATGATCCTAAATCCGACGGAAAGAGATATTCGAATAATGGCGAGATTAAAGGCCGCAACCGCTACTATTCAGCCTCAGACCTGTGGGCAGGTGCTGCTGACGAAAGGGGGTGGAGGTATGCCGTTGTTGTAGGATCTATGGGAAACGCGATGCCAGGTTTACTAAATGAAGTTCGTATGTCTCAAATTACTCAGGGTACCGGCTATTAATAGCCCTAATTATTATCATAATGTCAGATTAATAGCCTCTGAGGCAATAACTAATACTGAAACTTCTTTTACCAAAAATAAACCTTACCTTTGCCGCTGCTTCAGCATTAAGGCTGAACACGTAATTTATTATCATGAACCCATTTAGTGAATTGGGAATCCGTCATGATATTGTTAATGCCATCTCTGAATTGGGATTTACTAATCCCACTCCTATACAGGAGCAAGCCATCCCGGTATTACTTTCAGGCAGCAACGATTTTGTCGGATTAGCTCAAACAGGAACAGGAAAAACGGCAGCATTTGGCCTGCCTTTATTGGAATTGTTGGACTTCGAAGCAAATCAGCCACAGGCGCTGGTTTTATGTCCAACTCGTGAATTGTGTCTTCAGATCACCAACGATCTAAAAAACTATTCAAAGAACATTAAAAATGTACATGTAGTTGCCGTTTATGGTGGTGCAAGTATTTCTGATCAGTTACGTCAGATTAAAAGAGGAGTACAGATCGTGGTAGCTACTCCTGGCCGTATGTTAGATATCATCGGTCGTAACGCCATCGACTTCAGTCAGGTAAAATACGTTGTATTAGACGAGGCTGACGAAATGTTGAACATGGGCTTCCAGGAGGATATTGATCAAATCCTTTCAACTACTCCGGAAGTAAAGAAAACCTGGTTGTTTTCTGCGACTATGCCTGCAGAAGTTCGTCGTATCTCTAAAAAGTATATGACAGATCCTCATGAATTAACCATGGGGACGAAAAATACAGGAAATGCAAATATTGAGCACGAGTACTACGTAGTTAAGGCTCGTGATAAATATGCAGCATTCAAACGTATTGTTGACTTTAACCCTGAAATTTTTGGTATTGTATTTTGTCGTACAAAGATTGAAACTCAGGAAATTGCTGAAGCTTTGATCAAAGACGGCTACAATGCGGATGCATTACATGGCGATCTTTCTCAACAGCAACGTGATAAAGTAATGAAACGTTACCGTGAGCGTAGTTTACAACTTCTTATTGCTACTGATGTTGCAGCAAGAGGTATCGACGTAAACAATGTAACTCACGTTATTAACTACTCGCTACCTGATGAGATAGAAAACTATACTCACCGTAGTGGTCGGACTGCGCGTGCAGGTAAAACTGGTGTTTCAATTTCTATCATTCATTCAAAAGAATTAGGAAAGATCCGTCAGATCGAACGTGTAATTGGTAAGCAGTTTATAAAATCTGAAATACCTACAGGCTTTGACGTTTGTGAGAAGCAGTTATTTGCACTTGTACACAAAGTTCATAATGTTGATGTAAACGAAGAGCAGATCGAACAATACATTCCTCGTATTATGGAGGAGTTTAACGACCTTACAAAAGAAGAAGTGATTAAAAGATTTGCTTCTTTAGAGTTTAATCGTTTCCTTGAGTATTATCAAAATGCTCCAGATCTGAATGTTTCAGCTGAGTTTGAAGGACGCGGTGAGCGTAGCGAACGCTTCCCAAGAGGAGGTAGTAGGGGCGATTACACTCGTTTGTTCATTAACTTAGGTTCTGTAGACGAATTTACTCGCGGCGACATGCTTGGGTTTATTTGCAATACAGGTAAGATCAGTGGTAAATCGATTGGGAAAATCGATTTAAAAGGCGTTTATACTTTCTTTGAAGTTGAAAATGCTCATTCTGAAACTGTTATTCAAAACTTTAATGGTGCGCAATTTAATGGAAGAAGCGTTCGCATCGAAGTAGCTGGAGATCGTGATGGTGGAAACCGTGGCGGACGAAGCGGTGGTAGCGGCCGTAGAGATGGTAGCGGAGGTAGAGATCGCAATAGCGGTGGTGGTTTCCGTGATTTCTCTGGAAAACGTAGAGAAGATCGTAGCGGTGGTAGCAGAGAGAGAAGCGGTAGTGGAGAACGTAGAAAGAGATATTAAACACTATAGTTTAAAAAAGGTTCGGCAATTTGCCGAACCTTTTTTTATTTTATATAAACGCGCTTCGCATCTTTATTTACGTAATACTTTCGTTCATATTTGTCAATATAAACGGTCTCTCCGTTGGGTCCTTTCTCTTTTAGAGATTTGTCTTTTACTTTTGCAGCGCTCTTAGCTCCAACTTCTCCAACTTTTTTTCCTGTTTTTTTAACAACTTTTCCGGTTGTTTTTCCTGCTTGCTTAACAGTATGACGAACGCCCGTGCTGTCTTTATTCTCCTGAGCGAAAGAGATAGTAGTTATTGTACTCAAAGAAAAAATCAGGAAGGTTTTTATAATATGTTTCATAGGTGCGTATATTAATGGACATCTAAATAAACCCGTTTGCCTTCAGAATCTTCATAGAACTGTCTATCATACATGTCAAGGTATACCGATTCTCCGTTCGGCCCCTTTACATTATGCTGAAGTCTGTCTTTTATTTTATTGCCAAGTTGCTTTGCAGAACTAATAATTCCGTCAGCAAGTCTGCTTCCATCACTTCTACGATAGGTCATCAATACGGCTGTCGCGGTGGCTGCACCAGCAACAAGACCCCAAATGGTTGTGTTCTTCATCGATTTTCAGTGTTTTACACAGTAACCTAACCATTAGTGTGCCAAATTATAAGGGGTCCTATTAGGAAAGTTTCTCTGAAAGTAGTTTCATTTCAATATGTGGAGAGTGTTTCTCGTAAAGAATGGCGTACACTGCGCGGCAAATAGGCATTGGAACTTTAAAATTCCGGTTTATCTGATGCAGGCTGTGGGCCGCATAATAACCCTCTGCAATCATATTCATTTCTAACTGGGCCGATTTCACAGTATATCCTTTACCTATCATGTTCCCAAACATTCTATTGCGGCTGAATTGCGAATAAGCAGTTACCAGAAGGTCGCCCAGATAGGCCGATTCTTTAATGTCACGGTTAATTGGATGGACAGCATCGACAAAGCGCTTGATTTCACTAATGGCATTTGAGATCAAAACTGCTTGGAAATTGTCGCCATAGCCTAGTCCATGGCAAATTCCGCTTGCAACCGCGTAAATGTTCTTTAACACTGCAGCATATTCAGTCCCATATATATCGTCAGAGACATTCGTTTTGATATAACGGGTATTTAGCAGATTGGCAAAGTCCTGCGCAAGTTGAGTGTTCGCGGAAGATATTGTTAGGTAGGAAAGTTTTTCAAGTGCAACTTCTTCAGCATGACATGGTCCACTGATCACAATAAGGTCATCAAAAGGAATTTTATACTTGCAGTGCATAAATTCTCCGATAATTAGATGTTCATCAGGAACGAAGCCCTTTATTGCGGATATAATTTTTTTCCCCTTAAGGTCATCTGGGTTTATATCGCTTAACGCTTCTTTTAAAAATGCTGCCGGCACATTTAAAAGAACCATGTTTGCTTTTGATAGTATCTCTTTAAGGTCAGTGCTAATGTTTTCGGCGGGGACATTAATTTCAACTGAACTTAAATAGTTAGGGTTATGTCGATAAGTCTTGATGTGTTCTATCGCATCCTGATTACGCATCCACCAGAAAATTTCTTTAATGTTGCGATTGTCAGCCAGCATTTTAATGTTCGCTGTAGCCCAGCTTCCGCCTCCAATAACCGCTATTTTAGCCACTGAATCCATTTAAAAATTCCTGTTTTAAGAGTTGGCAAGTTTACTAATAATTAAGGGTAATGTGGTTCGAAACCTCTTTTAGGAATAATAATTTTGTTCTTTTGTTTCTTTTAAGGGCAATCTACAGTCGGATTTAATTTCATTATGTTCTGTGTTCGTTCTTAAAATATAATTTTAACTTAACATGTATCTCATCAAAACTCCTTTTTGGTTGCGGTGGCTTTATCCTGATTTTATCTGGCGGCAGTCAACAGATCAGGCGAAAGTATACCTTACTTTCGATGATGGACCCATTCCAGAAGTTACGCCTTTTGTTCTGGATACACTAGCTGCTTTTAATGCTAAGGGCACCTTCTTCTGTATTGGAGATAATATTAGGAAACATCCTGAGGTATTTAAAAGAGTGGTAACCGAAGGACATTCTATCGGTAATCATACTTTTAATCATTTAAAGGGATGGACTACGGAGGATAACGTTTATTTGGAAAATTTCCAGCAGTGTCAGCAACTTATTAAGTCAGACTTGTTCAGACCCCCCTACGGTAGAATCAAACGGTCACAGGCAGCAAAATTAAGAGAAGCCTATCCAGATCTCAAGATTATTATGTGGGATGTTTTAAGCGGCGATTTTGATCAGCAACTAAGTCCTGATGCTTGTTTGAAGAATGTATTAAGTACCATATCTCCCGGGTCAATAATTGTATTTCACGATAGCGTAAAGGCCTTTGAAAGGCTTAAACGAGCTTTGCCGGGTACACTTGCGGCTTGTGTTGACCGCGGATATACTTTTGAAGTATTGTAAATAGGTTAACCTTTAAACATTCTTGATCACTGGAAATCTTCTTTTCAATGTAAGTATGCTAAGATGAAATCTTTTAATCGTCGTTTTAATTTCATTTTACTTTATTTGAAGATAAAAAAACCTATGACTTAGATCATATCTGTCAGTCATTTTCTGTAAATTCGCGCAATTTCAGTCTTGTATAACTGATTTTTAATTTTTTAATAGATAAAAATCAATGACTGGCGACATTTGAGATAGAAAAGGTCCGGAAAAGCTGACTAGAGTCTTACTCTTTGTATGATAAGTGGTAAGTAAATCTGTAAGTGCTCATAACTTCAACTGTAGAATTCTTTGTTCTCGCAGGTAGATAGGAATTCTAAATATGCAGGTTCAGATATAATTCTGCTCTCGCTATACCTCATGGAATAGACAGTCAGGCATATGATCTCTGGCAGCTTTTATTAAAGAGGCAAAGAAGTTAGAACCGAATTCTTACTATTATGCAAATCTAGCTCCGCATTGAAAAAAACTTTTGTATGAACACTTATAAGGATTATATCAAGGAGATTGAAGAACGGGAACTCCAGGGGCTGCATCCAAAGCCAATTGACGGTGCTGAATTATTAAGCGAAATCATCGCTCAAATTAAGGATTCAGGAAACCCTTACCGTGAAGATTCTCTTAAGTTTTTTATTTACAATACATTGCCAGGTACTACACCTGCCGCAGGTGTTAAAGCTCAGTTTTTAAAGGAGATTATTCTGGGCGAATCTGCTGTACAGGAAATTCCGGCTACTTTTGCATTCGAACTTTTATCGCATATGAAAGGTGGGCCCTCAATTAAGGTTCTGCTTGATCTTGCTCTGGGTAACGACATATTCATCGCGAAAGAAGCAGCAAACGTATTGAAAACGCAAGTTTTCCTTTACGATGCGGATACAGATCGTTTAAAGGAAGCATTTAAAAGCGGTAGCGTAATAGCGAAGGATATTATTGAAAGCTACGCTCAGGCTGAGTTTTTTACAAAACTACCGGAAGTTCCTGAAGAAATTCAGATTGTTACTTTCATTGCTGGCGAGGGTGATATTTCAACAGACTTACTATCTCCGGGGAATCAGGCTCACTCTCGCTCCGACCGTGAACTTCATGGTAAATGCATGATTTCACCACAAGCACAAGCGGAAATCAAAGCATTGCAAGTGCAGCATCCAGACAAACGTGTGATGTTAATTGCGGAAAAAGGAACCATGGGTGTAGGTTCATCGAGAATGTCGGGTGTAAACAACGTGGCGTTATGGACTGGCAAACAGGCAAGCCCTTACGTTCCTTTTGTAAACATTGCACCCATAGTTGGTGGAACAAACGGGATTTCTCCTATCTTCCTTACAACTGTTGACGTTACTGGTGGTATTGGTATTGACCTGAAAAATTGGGTTAAGAAGCTTGATGCGGATGGCAAGATTGTTCGTGATGAGAATGGCGAACCAGTTCTTGAGCAGGTTTATTCTGTTGCTACAGGTACTGTTCTTACCATTAATACAAAAAAGAAAAAACTTTATAGTGGCGATAAGGAATTAATTGACCTTTCTAAGTCATTCACTCCTCAAAAGATGGAGTTTATAAAGGCTGGTGGTTCTTACGCGGTGGTATTCGGTAAAAAACTTCAAACGTTTGCAGCTAAGTTATTAGAGATCGAAGCTCCGGCTGTCTTTGCTCCGTCAAAGGAAATTTCAAACGAAGGACAAGGTCTTACTGCAGTAGAAAAGATTTTCAACAGAAATGCAGTTGGGACAACTCCTGGTAAAGTACTGCATGCTGGTTCTGATGTTCGCGTTCAGGTGAACATTGTAGGTTCTCAAGACACTACTGGCTTAATGACTGCTCAGGAATTAGAGTCCATGGCCGCTACAACAATCTCTCCGATCGTTGATGGTGCATACCAGTCTGGTTGTCACACGGCATCTGTATGGGATAAAAAGGCTCAGGCAAATATTCCAAAGTTGATGAAGTTTATGAACGAGTTTGGTTTGATTACCGCTCGTGATCCCAAAGGTCTTTATCATTCGATGACCGATGTAATTCACAAAGTTCTTAATGATATTACTATAGACGAGTGGGCTATCATTATCGGTGGCGACTCTCACACCCGGATGTCTAAAGGTGTCGCTTTTGGTGCAGATTCAGGAACGGTTGCTCTTGCTCTTGCTACAGGTGAGGCTTCCATGCCAATTCCAGAGTCGGTGAAAGTAACATTTAAAGGGGAAATGAAGAATTTCATGGATTTCCGTGATGTGGTCCATGCTACTCAGGCCCAGATGCTTCAGAAGTTTGGTGGTGAAAACGTATTCCAGGGAAGGGTTATAGAAGTTCATATTGGTACTCTTACAGCTGATCAGGCATTTACTTTTACTGATTGGACTGCTGAGATGAAAGCGAAGGCTTCCATTTGTATCTCTGAAGACGATACGTTGATCGAGTCTCTCGAGATTGCTAAAGGCCGGATCCAGATCATGATCGATAAAGGCATGGACAACGAGAAGCAAGTGCTTAAAGGATTGATCAATAAGGCTGATAAGAGAATCGCTGAAATCAAATCAGGTGAAAAACCTGCTCTAATTCCTGATGCCAATGCTAAGTATTACGCTGAAGTTGTTGTAGATCTTGATTTAATCGGAGAACCTATGATTGCAGATCCCGATGTAAATAACGCAGATGTTTCGAAACGTTATACGCACGATACGATCAGGCCTTTGTCTTTCTATGGTGGAGATAAAAAAGTAGATCTTGGATTTATAGGCTCTTGTATGGTTCATAAAGGAGATATGAAAATTCTTGCCCAGATGCTTAAGAACATAGAGCAGCAAAATGGCAAGGTTGAGTTTCAGGCTCCTCTTGTTGTTGCGCCACCTACTTATAACATTGTTGATGAGCTTAAGGCGGAAGGAGATTGGGATGTTCTACAGAAATATGCAGGATTTGAGTTCGATGATAATGCTCCTAAGGCTGCCGCCCGTACTGAATACGAGAAAATGTTGTATTTGGAGCGTCCGGGATGTAACCTTTGTATGGGTAACCAGGAGAAAGCGGCTAAGGGAGATACTGTAATGGCAACATCTACCCGTCTTTTCCAGGGAAGGGTTGTAGAGGATGCTGAAGGCAAAAAAGGAGAGTCATTACTATCGTCTACGCCAGTTGTGGTCCTGTCTACAATTCTTGGTAGAACTCCTACAATTGAAGAATATAAAGCAGCAGTGGAAGGAATTAATCTCACGAAGTTTGCTCCTCCTCACAAGTTGTTAATGAATTAATCTTTAAGAGATCTTCTAAAAAAGAACTAACAGATAAATATTACAAATTGAAGAACCATCCTGCGAAACAGGATGGTTTTTTGTTTGTTCATTTCTCAGAATTCGGCGTGGATTATGTCAGTTTATAATCGCCCATTTTCGTGAAGCAACTTTTTTGTGTGCTCAATAGTTAATACTTTTGTTATATATTCAAGTATTTTATGGCTTTTGATTTGGAAATGATTAAAGCTGTTTATTCTCGTTTCGGCGATAGAGTAGAAGCAGCTAAAAAAGCAGTAGGTAAACCACTTACTTTAACTGAAAAAATCCTTTATTCCCATCTGTGGAATGGAAGTGCCACTGAGGCATATCAACGTGGTGCTTCTTATGTTGATTTTGCTCCCGATCGAGTTGCGATGCAGGATGCCACGGCACAGATGGCGCTATTACAGTTTATGCAAGCTGGAAGGCCACAAGTTGCAGTTCCGTCAACGGTTCATTGCGATCACTTGATCCAAGCTAAAATTGGTGCTCATGAAGACCTTGAGATCGCAAATAGTACAAATAAAGAGGTATACGACTTCCTGTCCTCCGTTTCCAATAAGTACGGTATTGGTTTCTGGAAACCAGGAGCTGGTATTATTCACCAGGTAGTTCTTGAAAATTACGCGTTCCCTGGAGGTATGATGATCGGTACCGATTCTCATACTCCGAATGCTGGCGGTTTAGGTATGATCGCTATAGGGGTAGGTGGAGCAGACGCATGCGATGTAATGGCTGGCTTTGCCTGGGAGCTCAAATTCCCTAAACTAATCGGTGTTAAATTAACAGGTAAACTTTCTGGTTGGGCTTCTGCTAAAGACGTTATCTTGAAAGTGGCTGGTATCTTAACGGTGAAAGGTGGTACAGGGGCAATTGTTGAATATTTTGGCGAAGGAGCGCGTTCTCTTTCTGCAACCGGCAAGGCAACTATCTGCAATATGGGGGCAGAGATCGGAGCTACTACTTCAATTTTTGGCTACGATGATAAAGCAGAAAGCTATTTACGCGGAACTAAAAGAGCTGATATAGCCGATTTGGCAAACCAGGTTAAAGATTATTTAACTGGAGACCCTGAGGTTTACGCTGATCCTGAGCAGTACTTTGATCAGGTGATTGAAATTAATCTTTCAGAGTTAGAGCCTCATATCAATGGCCCATTTACACCAGATTTAGCATGGCCTCTTTCTAAGTTTGGTGCAGCTGTTAAAGAACACGGTTGGCCAGCAAAATTGGAAGTTGGGCTAATAGGTTCATGCACAAACTCTTCTTATGAAGATATTACTCGTGCTGCTTCCCTGGCCAAACAGGCTATTGATAAAAATCTTAAAACTAAGTCGGAATATACTGTAACTCCGGGCTCTGAACTTGTACGTTATACTGTAGAACGCGATGGATATTTAAATACATTTGAGCAAATAGGAGGGGTGGTTTTGGCTAATGCTTGTGGCCCTTGTATTGGTCAGTGGGCTCGTCATACAGATGATCCTACCCGTAAAAATTCCATCATTACATCATTCAACAGAAACTTTGCTAAACGTCAGGATGGGAATCCAAATACTCATGCATTCGTAGCTTCTCCCGAAATTGTAACAGCCCTGGCTATTGCTGGCGATTTAACCTTCAATCCGATGACTGATACTTTAACAAACGAAGCCGGAGAACAAGTGAGATTAGATGAGCCACAGGGATTAGAGATGCCTGTTAAAGGTTATGCTGTAGAAGATGCAGGATATCAGGCGCCGGCGGAAGATGGAAGTAAAGTACAAGTACTTGTGGATGAGAAGTCTAGTCGTCTTCAAATTTTAGACGCTTTCCCAGCATGGGAAGGAACAGATTTACACGGTCTTCGTTTGCTAATTAAAGCTAAAGGAAAATGTACTACTGATCATATCTCCATGGCTGGCCCATGGTTAAAGTTCCGTGGCCACCTTGATAATATCTCCAACAATATGCTGATTGGAGCTATTAATTACTTCAATGATACTGCTGATTCTGTCAAGAATCAATTAAGCAGCGAGTACGGGCCGGTTCCAGCTACTCAGCGCGCTTATAAGGCAGCTGGAATTGGAACTGTTGTAGTAGGAGATGAAAATTACGGAGAAGGTTCATCTCGGGAACATGCAGCTATGGAACCACGTCACCTGGGTGTTAGAGCAATACTAGTAAAATCTTTTGCTCGTATACATGAGACTAATCTTAAGAAGCAGGGTATGTTAGCTATCACCTTTGCTGATGTTGCTGATTATAACAAGGTTCAGGAAGATGATACCATTGATATTCTCGGATTAACTGAGTTTGCACCTGGCAAACAGTTAAAAGTCGTTCTTCATCATGCCGATGGAACCCAGGATACCTTTGCTGTTAACCATACTTATAACGAACAGCAGATCGAGTGGTTTAAAGCAGGAGCTGCTTTGAACATAATAAGAGCAAAACAACAAGCATAGTATTGCTTTAAATAATAAGAGCCTTATACTTAATTTAGCCCCGCATCCGCGGGGCTTTTTTAGCTATTATCAAATTATCGTATTACCTTTGTGATCTAGATTAAAATCTAAATTACATAATGACTCCCAACTCTGACAGGTTGAATAAAAGGCTGTTAGGCTTCTTGTTCTTTTTTATCATATCCTTATCATCCGACATAATTGCGGCTGCCACTGCTGAAACGGAACCGGCTTTGCCCGTTCCAAAAGGAATAAAGAATGAACTTTTTTATCTCCAACGCGATCCTAATAAGAACACTGTGATTTATGAGCTAAACCTGAAAAATGGATCCGTTGATCAGGATAAGCCGGTGAATGTATATTGGATTAGATATGAAGAGAAAGGGCAAAAACAAGATCTATCTTCTATGCAACGTCGACTAGGGTATGGTTTAAATAGTAAGTACCTTGGAAAGGATCGGTATGAGTTAAGATTTGTGTCTTACGATAAATTACCTTTGCTCCTAACTAAATCGGAAACTGATAACAAGTACCATATCTATGCTCGCATCAAACAAAAACAGGCAATCTTAAATCGCATCTTTGTTCGGGTTACCTGGGGTACCTTAGGATGGCCAAAGGTGCAGTATGCTGAGTTGATTGGGACAGACCCCTCCTCTGGCGAGGAAATCCGGGACCGCATCTATATAAAGCAATCCTGATTAAGCTCTCCTTTTAATTTAGAATAATCTTTTAATAGCTGCTCAAGTTAGAGTTTAACTTGGCGGCATCTTTGTGATACTTTGACTGCTGCTACCTGATTAAGGTAATTAGCAGTAATTTAGGTCAGAATAGAAGATCTAAGGCATAAAAAATCCCGGCTATTTGGTAACCGGGATCTAATATTATTTTTAGTTTATATATCTAAGCTAAGACTTTGCTAAGTTCTTCTGCCATTGCAGCACCGATTTCAGCTGGTGACTCAACCACACGAATTCCGCATTCTGCCATGATACGCATTTTAGCAGCAGCTGTATCATCTGCACCACCAACAATTGCACCAGCGTGGCCCATACGGCGTCCCGGAGGCGCTGTCTGACCAGCGATAAATCCAACAACTGGCTTTGTTCCATGCTCTTTAATCCAACGTGCAGCTTCTGCTTCCATTCCACCGCCGATCTCACCAATCATGATGATACCTTTAGTTTCCGGATCATTCATTAATAATTTAACAGCTTCAACAGTTGGCGTTCCGATAATTGGGTCTCCACCGATACCAATAGCGGTTGTAATACCTAAACCTGCTTTAACAACCTGGTCAACTGCCTCGTAAGTTAAAGTTCCTGATTTGGATACTACACCAACACTGCCTTTTTTAAAGATGAAGCCTGGCATGATGCCAATTTTTGCTTCGTCTGCAGTGATGATACCTGGACAGTTAGGACCAATAAGGCGGCAATCTTTATCTTTGATATATTCCTTCACCTGAACCATGTCCTTTGTAGGAATACCTTCTGTGATACAAACGATAACTTTAATTCCAGCTTCGGCCGCTTCCATAATTGCGTCAGCAGCAAATGCAGGAGGTACGAATATGATAGATACATCAGCAGCTGTTTTTTCTACAGCGTCTTTTACTGTATTAAATACAGGTCTGTCTAAATGGCTTTGACCTCCTTTTCCTGGAGTTACACCACCAACTACCTGTGTTCCATACTCAATCATTTGCGACGCATGGTAAGTACCTTCAGTGCCGGTGAAACCTTGCACGATTACTTTTGAATCTTTATTTACTAATACACTCATTGATCGGTTTTTAAAGTTTTGCAAACTTAGAGATTTTTTTAACAAATACTTTTCCTCACAAGCTTAAAAAAGTAAAAATATTGATGCTTTGTCTGACTATTTACCTGCAATTGCCCAGTATTTATAAAAACCTGAATATAATGCATGGCATTTAAACAGAGGTGCTCTTCTTTTCTATGCCCGAGGAGTTAAACTGCAGGTCATAGAGCCTTTTGTAATACCCGTTTTGCTTTAAAAGTTCCTGATGCGAGCCTATTTCTTTGATCTCTCCGTGGTCAAGAACAATGATTTTATCTGCGTTCTGGATGGTCGACAAGCGATGGGCGATTACAATAGATGTTCTTCCCTTCATTAATTTCTGAATAGTCTGCTGAATCAGATGCTCTGTCTCTGTATCAACTGAGGAGGTAGCTTCATCAAGGACTAAAATTTTGGGGTTGTAAACCATAGCTCTGATAAAGGAGATCAGCTGGGCCTGGCCTGCTGAAAGAGTAGCCCCCCTTTCCATCACATTATAGTCATAGCCAGCCGGCAGTTGTCTTATAAAGTCGTCAGCCCCGGCTTCTTTAGCCGCATTAATTATTTCGTCAATACTGATCTCCGGATTATTGAGGCTGATGTTATTTTTAATCGTATCGCTAAAAAGAAACACGTCTTGTATAACTGTTCCTATTTGGCTTCTCAGGTGTTGAAGCTCAAATTCCTTTATATCTATTCCGTCTAGTTTAATCTTGCCTTTGTTTATAGAGTAGAAGCGGTTTAGAAGATTTATTATTGATGACTTGCCTGCTCCTGTTGCACCAACCAGAGCAAGAGTTTCACCTGGTTTAACTTCAAAGCTGATCCCCTTCAATACCCATTTATCCTCATTATAAGCAAACCAAACGTCTTCAAATTCTATTTTTCCTTCTACTTTCTGTGGTTTATAACTACCTCTGGTATCTTCCTCCTCATGTGTATCCAATACAGTAAAGATCCTTTCTGCTCCAACCATACCCATTTGCAGTGTATTAAATTTATCTGCAAGTTCTCGTATCGGGCGGAACATCATGTTTATATACATTATAAAAGCCATAACCACACCAGGGGAAATATTATGTTCCAGAATGGACTTGGAGCCAAACCATACCAGTAGTCCTATGCTCATCGCAGAAATGATCTCTACCACGGGATAGAATATCGAGTAATACCAGTTAGAGCGGATATGAGCATCCCGGTGTCTGCCATTAATGCGCTTAAACTTATCCATTTCCTGGTCCTCTCTTGCGAAGTACTGCGTAATATTCATCCCGGTAATGTGCTCTTGCAGAAATGTATTTAGATGAGATACCTGTGCTCGCACTTCCTGGAATGCAGATTTAATAGATTCTTTAAAAATGTATGTGGCAAGAATAAGTAATGGCATGGGGGCCAGTACTATTAAGGTAAGCTTCCAATCGGTCAAGGCCATTACGGCGATAAGGGCAATTAATTGAAGAATATCGCCTATGATCATGATCAAACCTTCAGAAAAAATATCAGCAATCGTTTCAAGGTCAGAAACACTGCGGGTAATTAGTTGTCCTATAGGAGTCTTGTCGAAATAGCTTAAACGCAGCTTTGAAATATGATTGAAGACGTCTATTCTTAATCCTTTGATTGTTGATTGTCCCAGCTTGTTGGTGAGAAAGGTATGGTAGTATTGTACTGCTGTCTGCAGCATTAATAAGCCAAGCATTAGGAATGAAATTTTAACTAATCCTGGTTTGTCTCCCCCTAAGATATAATTATCAACGGTATATTGGATAAGGTATGGTCTTGTAGGAGACAGTGCAGCAAGAACTATGGTAAGGAAAACAGACCACGCGAAGATCCTTCTGTACGGACTAACATATTTAAACACACGTTTAAGTAAATTGATATCATATGCCTTACCGGTAACTTTTGCCATAGCACTGCGAAGTTACGTATATTGAAAAAATGCCAGGCTCTGTTATTTAGAGAAAAAGGAATTTCAAGATATTGTTGCATCAAGATGATCGAAAAAACAAGCAATTGCGGCTTGCGAAGATGCAATTGAAAAATCCCCTTTATGTAAAAAAAGAAATACTTGATTAAACAGGCGGCAATTTAATTACATTTGTATAAGGGCTAACCAGATAAAATGAACAAAACTGTAGCAAAAAAGCTTTCAGGATTTCTTTTTTTAACGATCTTCTTTTGTAAGATAATGATATCTATTGCCCCCGTTGTTGCTGCTCATTTTGATGTTAAATCAGTGAATGCTGCGCTTGCACAACTGGAAATGGATGACGAGCCTAAACCGATAGACGTTAAGGAGATGTCGGTAAAGGAGTACCTCACTGTTTCAGAATATCATTTGTTTCTCGCTGATCCTATATTTCATTTGGATTTAATAACAGGAAATTTTAATCACGCCAAACATGTAACTCCCTTTCACCCTCCAGTACCTACTCCCCCTCCAAACGTATAATTGTTTCTTCATTTTTTCCTTTAATCGCTTTAATTGATGCGCGAATAGTGACGCCTCGATTAGCGGTTTATGTATCTAATTATTGATGATTTAACGTTTTGAAATATGGCGTCTCTGAATGAGCATGCACAGTATAATTCAAAAAGCTCGTTTTCGCTCGCGAATTTAAAAAAGGATTTTCCTTCCAGTATAGTAGTGTTTTTAGTGGCCTTGCCTCTTTGCTTGGGAATAGCTCTTGCATCGGGTGCTCCCTTGTTTGCCGGACTTTTAACTGGTATAATAGGAGGGATCGTAGTAGCGTCCGTGAGCGGCTCCCAGTTAAGTGTTAGTGGTCCGGCTGCCGGTTTAACTGTCATTGTCTTCGGCGCTATTACTAAATTGGGTACATACGAAACCTTTCTTTTAGCTATTCTTCTGGCTGGGGTAATGCAGATTCTTCTTGGTGTTCTTAAAGCGGGTACTATTGCAAGCTATTTCCCTTCCTCAGTGATCGAGGGCATGCTTGCTGCTATAGGCATCATTTTGATCCTAAAGCAAATACCTCACGCGGTAGGTTACGATGCAGATTACGAAGGTGATGAAAGTTTCAGAGGTCCTGATAATAATAATACCTTCTCTGCAATTACCTCTGCACTGGGGAGGATAAGCTATGGCGCTGTAATCATAAGCTTGCTTTCCCTGGCAATTTTAATCTACTGGCCCAAGTTTAAAAAACTTGCTTCAGTACCAGCGCCATTAATAGTGGTAGTGCTGGGGATAATCCTAAGTTATGTGTTTAAAGGGAGCAATTTGGAGATAAAAGCAGAACATTTAGTAAAGATTCCGGTGGTTCAATCCTTCAATGAGTTTACGGGGCTTTTTCGCTCACCGGATTTTAGTAAGATCACTAGTCCTGATGTCTGGACTATTGCCGTTACATTAGCCATTGTAGCTAGTCTCGAAACACTTTTAAGCATTGAAGCCGTTGATAAGATCGATCCATACAAGAGGGTTTCACCTACTAATCGGGAACTGGTAGCCCAGGGAATAGGTAATGTTACTAGCGGACTTCTTGGAGGGCTTCCGATGACTGCCGTCATCGTTCGTTCCTCAGCTAATGTTAATTCGGGCGGAAAAACTAAGATGAGTGCAATTTTGCATGGTGCCTGGCTTCTACTGTCACTACTGCTAATACCCGGTTTACTGAATAGCATCCCTTTATCCTGCCTTGCTGCCATATTGTTGATGACAGGATATAAATTAGCTAAACTTGACCTGTTTAAGAAAATGTGGAAGGAAGGTAAAACGCAGTTTATCCCTTTCGTTGTTACAGTTCTTGCAGTGGTCTTTACTGATTTATTAAAAGGTGTAGCGATCGGTATGCTGATCGGGGTGTTTTATATACTGCGCAATAATCTGCGTAATCCATATTTTTATACTATTACCGAGAATGGCGAGAAGAAGGTAATCCAGATTAAATTGGCAGAGGAGGTTTCTTTTCTTAATAAAGCAGCGATTCAGTATACATTAAATCATCTACCTTCCGGTGCCGACGTTGTCATAGACGGGACCAATTCAAGGTACATAGACTTAGACGTATTAGAGATTATTCATAATTTTAGGCATAATGCCTTCAGTCGTGGTATTATTGTCCAACTTGTCAACATTAAGCACAAATACGATGTGCCTCAGTTGAAAGATTTAATTTTTAAACCAGAAAACGTAAAAGACAATGTCTAACATAGTAGATAAAGAAAGTACAAGCCCATCAGCTATTAATATATCACCAGAACTTGCAGAAGAATTAAAAGAGAAAAGTAAAAGAACCTATCAGCAACTTGTAGCAGGAAACAAGGCTTTTGTTGAGCGTTCCCTTGCCGAAGATCCGGAATACTTTAATAAGCTTGCTGCAGGACAGAGTCCTGAAGTTCTTTGGATTGGATGTGCAGACAGCCGGGTGCCCGCCAATGAGGTGACAGGCACTAAGCCTGGCGAAGTTTTCGTCCACAGAAATATTGCAAATGTGTGCGTACATTCAGACATGAATATGCTAAGCGTACTGGATTATGCAGTAAACGTGTTGAAGGTAAAACATGTTATTGTTGCTGGTCATTACGGTTGCGGAGGAGTTATTGCCGCTATGGGAAACAAGCAGTTTGGTTTGATTGATAACTGGCTCCGTCATATTAAAGATGTTTACAGGTTGCATAGTCATGAGCTTGATCTGATAACTGATGACAAACAACGGGCGAATAGACTGGTCGAATTAAATGTAGTGGAACAAGTATTTAATCTTTGCAAAACAACGATTATTCAGAATGCCTGGAAAGAACGTGTTGACCTGGAGATTCACGGTTGGGTGATAGATATAGGTACAGGATTTATCAAAGACTTGCAGGTATCCTGCAATAGCAGTGTTAACCTTGGGAAGGTTTTTGCTTTATAGAGCTTTTTGAGTATTGTTTAAAGTAGAGGATGTTCCTGATAAGGGAGCATCCTTTTTATTTTCCCGCAACACAAATAACAAATTCCCCTTTCAGCACATTTTCAGTAAAATGTTCCTTTATTTGCGGTAAGGTTCCCCGCACGGTTTCTTCAAACACTTTTGTCAGCTCTCTCGATACAGAAGCTTCCCGTTCCTCTCCAAATACATTTGCAAATTCCTCCAGCGTTTTCAAAAGTCTGTGAGGCGACTCATAAAAGATCATCGTTCGTTCTTCCTCACTTAACTCCTTTAGTCTGGTTTGCCTTCCTTTTTTTACTGGCAAAAAGCCCTCAAAAGTAAACCTGTCCGAAGGAAGTCCCGAGTTTACCAGTGCAGGAACAAAAGCAGTAGCACCGGGAAGGCATTCAATATCCAGCCCGTTCTTCAAAGCCTCCCTGACGAGGAAAAAGCCTGGATCAGAAATAGCAGGAGTACCAGCGTCAGAGATAAGAGCAACTTTCTGACCCTCCTTAAGAAAACGTATAATTTCGGTACTCGCCCTATGCTCATTATGCTGATGATGAGCAAACACACGTTTCTCAATTCCAAAATGCTTCAGCAATGGCGCACTTGTCCTTGTATCTTCTGCCAGAATTAAATCGGCTTCCTTTAAGATCCGTATTGCCCTGAATGTTATATCTTCTAAATTCCCTATCGGTGTGGGAACCAGGTATAGTTTGCCGCTCATTATGTTTCCTTTTCTGTTATTCCTATCGGTGCCCTTTTATTGAAAATACAGGTTGTCCGTGGATCAGACTATCTGTAAACTCGCATTGCAAACCGCAAACAGTTTATATCTTTGTCAAAATTTTAAAAACGATGCTGCAAGTTAGTTATATCAGAGAAAACAAAGAGAAAGTTTTAGAACGATTAGCCGTTAAAAATTTCAAACAGTTAGAATTAGTAGATGAGATAATTTCGCTGGATGAAGAAAGAAGGCAAACTCAATCGCAACTAGACTCAATTTCCGCTGAAGCGAACAGCATTGCGAAACAAATTGGCGAGTTAATGCGTCAGGGGAAGAAGGCTGAGGCTGAAGAGCTGAAAGCAAAGACACCTGTGCTTAAGGAGCAAATTAAAGAGCTGGGTGATAAACTGGCAAAGGCAGAAGAAGACCTTCAAAACAAGATTGTTTTACTTCCTAATCTGCCCCATCACTCAGTACCGGAAGGGTTAACCCCTGAAGAGAATGAAGTTGTTCTGGAAAATGGGCTAAAGCCAGAACTTACTGTAAAACTTCCGCACTGGGAGCTTGCGGCTAAGTATGATATAATAGATTTTGAACTAGGGAATAAAGTAGCAGGAGCAGGTTTTCCTGTTTATAAAGGCAAGGGAGCAAAGCTTCAGCGCGCTTTGATCAATTTTTTCCTGGATAACGCGGAAACCGCAGGGTACCGGGAAATGCAACCTCCAATTGTAGTAAATGAAGCTTCAGGATTTGGTACAGGTCAGCTTCCGGATAAGGAAGGACAAATGTATCATGTCGGTATTGATAACCTTTATCTTATACCTACAGCAGAAGTACCGGTAACTAATCTTTATAGGGATGTTATTTTGAAAGAAGAAGAACTGCCTGTTAAAAATTGTGCTTACACACCTTGTTTTCGTCGCGAGGCTGGTTCCTATGGTGCACACGTTCGGGGCCTCAACCGTCTACATCAGTTTGATAAAGTTGAGATTGTTCAGGTGGCCAATCCCGAGAGATCTTATCAGATATTGGAAGAGATGAGTTTGTACGTACAATCCCTGCTTCAGAAGTTAGAATTGCCATACCGCGTTTTGAGGCTCTGTGGTGGAGACATGGGTTTTGCTTCTGCCCTTACTTATGATATGGAAGTTTGGTGCGCTGCACAGGAACGTTGGTTAGAAGTTTCTTCTGTTTCTAATTTTGAAACATTTCAGAGCAACCGGTTGAAGCTTCGGTATAAGGGTAAAGAGGGGAAAGCGCAACTAGCTCATACTCTCAACGGAAGTGCATTGGCCTTACCAAGAATAGTAGCAACTTTGTTGGAAAATAATCAGACCGAAAGGGGCATCAAAATCCCGGCAGCTTTGATCCCTTATACAAAGTTTGAGTATATTGATTGATACAAAGCTTAGTCTGTAATCTTATCAAAGAGATTTCTTCAGCTACTGAGGAAATCTTTTTTTCTTTTATGCATAATACTATATCTTTACCACGTTAATAGGATAAGTAATGCCAAACTCGGCATACTCGCATCGATTGGAGAATTATTTTACTTATCCGCCTTTCCTGAAACTTTAACGGGGAAATCAGGTTTTGCTAAAGAGCACAAATCTTTGTAATATAGGGTATTCCAAATTAGAAAAGACCCGGGTGCTGAACTTCCGGTCCTAACAAAATTAAAATGATATTCGATTATAATACCACAAGGGATAAGTTAATCCTGGCAGAATACGGCCGAAACGTGCAAAACATGGTTGCGTATATCTGTTCTTTGCCAACAAAAGAAGAACGCAACAGACATGCACAAGTTGTAATTGATTTGATGGGATTCCTTAATCCCCATCTTAGAGATGTAACTGATTTTAAACATAAACTATGGGACCATCTGCACATTATTTCTGATTTCAAGATTGACGTAGATTCTCCATATCCGCAGCCAGCAGAAGAGGCAATGCACAAAAGGCCAGATCCTCTGGGCTACCCACAAAGACCAATAAGATTCAAACATTACGGCAAAACTGTCGAAATGATGATTAAAAGGGCTAAAGCAGTTGATGAACCTCAGAGACGTCAGCTTATGGTTCAGAATATAGCGAGTTTTATGAAGGTGGCGTATGTAACCTGGAATAAGGATACTGTTGCTGATGAAACTATTGTAAATGATTTAAGGGAGCTCTCTAACGGAGAGTTGATCCTCGATGAAAATTATACGCTTGCTAAAGTAGAGGTCCGCACTAATGCACCTGGCGTCAGACAAAAGCCGGGAAGTAGTAATTCAGGTGGATCAAATATGAATAAAGGACGTATGAGCATGAATAAAGGCAATAACGGTCGTCCAAAAAATAACAATAACGGAAAGAGGAAGTAAGCTTCTGTTTCAATCTATTTCTAAAAACAATGAATGCATTTGAAATCCACGGCGGGAAACCGCTGAAAGGAGAGATTATACCTCAGGGGGCAAAGAACGAAGCTCTCCAAGTCATTTCAGCAGTATTACTTACAGAAGAGATGGTTACTATTAGTAATATCCCTGATATCAAGGATGTAAATAAGCTGATTGAATTGCTCGGCGATCTTGGAGTAACAGTTGTGCGTCTTAATAAAGATACTTACTCTTTCGAGGCGAAGAATATTAAACTGGATTTTTTCAAGTCTGAGGAATTCAAATCCAAAGGAGGAAGCCTGCGTGGCTCTATCATGATTGTTGGTCCTTTGCTCGCCCGTTTTGGTAGCGCCGCAATCCCTAAACCAGGGGGGGATAAAATAGGCCGCAGAAGACTTGATACTCATTTTCTTGGCTTTGAGAAGTTGGGAGCTAAATTTAACTACGATTCTGATTCAAGTTTCTTTAATGTCGACGCTACTAATCTTCAGGGTACACACATCCTTTTAGACGAAGCTTCTGTAACAGGAACCGCTAATGTACTGATGGCTGCTGTACTTGCTAAGGGAACAACCACTATATATAATGCTGCCTGCGAGCCCTATCTTCAACAGCTATGTAAGATGTTGAACAGAATGGGTGCTAAGATTTCCGGTATTAGCTCAAACCTTCTTACAATCGAAGGGGTGGAACGATTAGGAGGAACTGAGCACCGCCTGCTACCAGACATGATTGAGATAGGATCCTTTATTGGTCTTGCTGCAATGACTGGTTCCGAAATTACGATTAAAGATGTTCAGTACGACGAGCTCGGCATAATTCCTAATGTATTTCGTCGCCTTGGTATTAACCTGGAGAGGAGAGGAGATGATATTTTTATTCCGGCACAAGAAAGTTATGAGATAGATACTTTTATTGATGGTTCTATATTAACCATAGCTGACGCACCATGGCCTGGATTTACTCCTGATCTTTTAAGCATTGTGCTGGTGGTAGCTACGCAAGCAAAAGGTAATGTGCTCATTCATCAGAAGATGTTTGAAAGCCGCCTGTTCTTTGTAGATAAATTAATTGATATGGGCGCTCAGATTATTCTATGCGATCCTCATCGCGCCACTGTGATGGGTCTTAATCATCAGGTTAAGCTAAGAGGAATAGAAATGACTTCTCCCGACATCAGAGCAGGGGTATCCTTGTTAATTGCAGCTCTCTCTGCAAGCGGACGTTCAATCATTCACAATATAGAGCAGATAGAAAGAGGTTATCAGGATATTGATACTAGATTAAAGGCACTAGGTGCAGACATTAAACGAATAGACGTAATGCCGAAGGGGCATTAGTTAATTCATAGCTTTGTTTAGCCTCGCAGTATGCGGGGCTTTTTTTATGGCCTGCGTTTAATTAAATGTCACTACCAGTGATGTCGGTATAAGACCGTTTTGCATCCGCCTAATCAATCGACGAATCGCTGCTGGCGCAGCCAATCTTCATTATACATTTTCCCCAAGTATCGGCTACCGTGATCATGAAATATAGCCACAACAACATCATTTTCTTTCAGTTCATCTTTTAATTGCAGCAATCCTGCTATCACCGCTCCCGACGAATTTCCTGCAAAGATACCTTCCTTTTGTGCTATTGCCCTTGTCATTAGTGCTGCATCCTTGTCTGTGACTTTCTCAAAATGGTCAATTATTTCAAATTCAACATTTGCAGGTAAAAAGTCTTCTCCAATACCCTCCGTGATATAAGGGTAAATCTCTTTCTTATCGAAAATTCTCGTTTCTTTATATTTTTTGAACACCGACCCGTAGCTATCAATTCCCCATACCTTTATCTGAGGGTTTTGTTCCTTGAGGTACCTCCCTGCACCTGAAAGTGTACCACCTGTTCCTACACCTGCAATTAGGTGGGTAACCTTTCCCTCTGTTTGTTCCCATACTTCAGGTCCGGTTTGTTCGTAGTGCGCCTGCAAGTTCGACAAATTGTTATACTGATCAGCCTTCCATGCATTAGGTATTTCCTGCTCCAGCCGCGATGATACCGAGTAGTAGGAGCGAGGGTCTTCAGGCTGTACATCTGTCGGGCAGACAACTACCTCCGCCCCCATTGCCCGCAGCGCGTCGATTTTTTCCTTCGATTGCTTGTCGGTAGTAGTGAAAATACACCGATATCCTTTTACCACAGCTGCTATTGCCAATCCCATACCTGTATTACCTGAAGTTCCTTCTATTATAGTACCTCCGGGTCTTAGTTTACCATTTTGTTCAGCGTCTTCAATCATCTTTAACGCCATTCGGTCCTTTATTGAATTACCCGGATTAGTACTTTCAATCTTAGCAAGTACCAGGGCCTTAAGCTCCCTGGTCACTGTGTTTAATTTTACCAATGGAGTATTACCAATAGTTTCGAGGATGTTATTGTACCACATAGTAGAAGGATAGGTAGAGATGGAATGGTTATTCAGAAAGCATAAGTAAGTAGCTTGCAGGGGCTACATACATAATGCCAAAGGTCTGCATCATTAGAACTGAAGATGCTTTACTGTAAGCCCGTTATTTATAAGCTGTTTAAGGGAATCAATTCCGATTCGTAGATGTGTTTCTACAAAGTTTTCTGTTACTTTAGAATCGCTTTCGGCTGTTTTTACTCCCTCTGGAATCATGGGCTGGTCTGAAACTAATAAAAGAGCCCCGGTTGGAATTTTATTAGCAAAGCCTGCCGTAAATATCGTTGCTGTTTCCATATCGATCGCCATAGCGCGTAGTTCCTTTAAATATTTTTTAAAGGTCTTATCATGCTCCCATACCCTTCTATTGGTTGTGTAACAAGTGCCTGTCCAATAATCCCTGGAATGGTCACGGATAGTAGTAGATATTGCCTTTTGTAATGCGAATGAGGGAAGCGCCGGAACTTCAGGTGGCAGATAATCATTCGAAGTTCCTTCACCTCTTATTGCTGCAATGGGCAGTATAAGATCACCTATATTGTTCTTTTTCTTCAAGCCGCCGCATTTCCCCAGAAACAAAACAGCTTTTGGTTTAATCGCACTTAAAAGATCCATCATAGTAGCTGCAAGTGGACTTCCCATACCAAAGTTAATGATTGTAATTCCTTCTGCTTTCACACTTTGCATGGGTTTGTCAAGACCCATGATTGGCGCGTTATCATGCCATTCGGAAAAAAGTTGGAGGTACTTGGAAAAATTAGTCAAAAGGATAAAATCGGTAAAATCTTCCAAAGGTCTGCCAGTATAGCGAGGTAGCCAATTGTTGACGATTTGTTCTTTTGTCTTCAGTCCTTTTTTTATGGGGGAGGTAACCTCTTTCACCTTTTCTGCTTTGGCTACAATTTCCGGGTCTTTTTTAACATCTTTTTCTTCATTCATAAATGCACTCCTTTTTTAAACAAAAAACCCCCGCCGGAAGGCGGGGGCTCAATTAAGCAACTTTAAGTTTCTTGAGATCTGACTTGGCAAATTTGTCGAGTGCGTAGTCTAATGTAACATAAAGCTCCTTGCCTTGCTGCTTATCAGTAGGCGCTTCAAACATGGCATCGATCATGATTGCCTCACAGATTGAACGCAATCCCCTCGCTCCTAATTTAAATTCTAAAGCTTTGTCTACAATAAATTCAAGCACCTCCTTATCAAAGTCTAACTTTATTCCTTCGTATTCGAAAAGCTTTTTGTACTGTCTTACTAAAGAGTTTTTAGGCTCTGTAACGATATTCAGTAATGCTTCCCGGTCTAAAGGATTTAAGTGAGTAATAACAGGCAAACGACCAATTAGTTCTGGTATTAAACCGAAAGAACGAAGATCCTGAGGCGTTATATACTTGTAAAGGTTTTTAAGATCAACGCTTAGGTCATCTTTCTTTACCTTATAACCCACAGTCTGAGTTCTTAAACGATTTGCAATTTTCTTTTCAATACCGTCAAATGCACCACCGCAAATAAACAAGATATTGTTGGTGTTAACTGCAATCATTTTCTGATCAGGATGCTTACGGCCACCCTGAGGAGGAACGTTAACAATTGTTCCTTCCAGGATTTTTAACAATGCCTGTTGAACACCCTCTCCAGATACATCACGGGTGATAGACGGATTGTCGCTTTTGCGGGCAATCTTATCCACTTCGTCAATATAAACAATACCCCGTTCTGCAGCAGTGACATCATAATCTGCTGCCTGTAAAAGTCGTGTTAATATACTTTCCACGTCTTCCCCAACGTATCCTGCCTCTGTTAATACCGTAGCATCACAGATACAAAAAGGAACGTGAAGAATTTTAGCGACTGTTTTTGCCAGTAAGGTTTTTCCTGTACCAGTCTCTCCAACCATAATGATGTTTGATTTCTCAATCTCAACTTCATCTTTCTCAACTTTTTGGTTGAGACGTTTGTAGTGGTTGTAAACTGCAACAGATAACACCTTTTTAGCTTCATCCTGACCAATTACATATTGGTCAAGATGTGATTTGATCTCAGTGGGCTTCATCAAAGTTAAAGCCGATTGAGAAGCTTTGTTTTTCCGGGTCGACAACTCTTCTGACAAAATCTGATTTGCCTGAGCTACACACTTATCACAAATGTGAGCATCCAAACCAGCGATCAGCATAAGCGTATCCTGCTTACCGGAACCGCAAAAAGAACATTTTATGTCTTTTGAACTTTTACTCATTACTCATTTCCCTTGTTTACGCCAAGAACTTCGTCGATCATTCCGAATTCTTTGGCTTCACTTGCAATCATCCAATAATCTCTGTCTGAAGCATCGTGAACTTTTTGATATTCAGCACCTGAATGGTGTGCAATGATATCGTATAATTCACGTTTTAGCTTCAATATTTCCCTCGCTGTGATCTCAATATCCGAAGCCTGGCCTTGAACTCCCCCAAGTGGCTGATGAATCATTACCCTTGAGTGTGACAAAGCTGCTCTTTTGCCCGCCGCACCTGCACATAGTAAAACTGCACCCATCGAAGCTGCCATTCCAGTACAGATTGTTGCTACGTCAGGACTTATATATTGCATTGTGTCGTATATTCCCAAACCGGCGTAAACAGAACCTCCAGGAGAGTTTATATAGATCTGGATATCGCGTTTTGCGTCGGTAGATTGTAGGAACAACAACTGAGCCTGAATGATGTTCGCAATATTATCATAAATCGCATCTCCTAAAAAGATAATACGATCCATCATCAAACGTGAGAAAACATCCATCTGAGCAACGTTCAATTGACGCTCTTCAATAATATAGGGAGTCATTGACATCGGAATAGCATTTTCTTCTACTCTTGCTATAAAGCTGTCAACATGTTGGCTTCCTATACGATGATGTTTTACTGCGTATTTGCGAAATTCGTTTTTGTCAATTCCCATGAGTGTCTAAAAGTTATGGTTACTAAATTAATTTATTTAAGTGTGCGATGAATCAATTAATTGTAAAAGAAATTGGCTCAGGCACACTAATAACCAATATCTTCTAATTCAGTTCCAGAAATTTATTATATTCTATTTCCTGCTCGTCTAATGTAATAACTGTTTTCAGGTATTCAAATACTTTCTGAGCTTTTACTTCTTCAAAAATTCTGTTAGCATTCTCTTTATTCTGTAGGAATTGAACTGCATACTGGTTCAGTTGATCCTCAGGGATAGGAGTCGGGCTATACATTCTAAACTGCGCATCAAGGCGAGCCTTAGCTGCGTCAAGGATGTCCTCGTACTTGATCTCTATGTTGTTTTCCTTGATGATTTTATTCTCAACTAAGGTCCATTTAAGGTTCTTAGCGAAATCATCATATCCCTGCTCTAATTCTTCCTCAGTTAATTTCTCATTAGTCGCCTTTAACCAACGTTTAAGGAACTCATCCGGGAGTTGAAGCTCAAATTTACCCAAACCATACTCCACTAGTTCCGACTGCAATTTTTGATCAGAATTCTGAACCATCATTGATTCCAACTCTTCAGTGATTTTTCCTCTGAATTGCTCTTCCGTAGTTACATCTCCTGCAGGAAATATTTTATCAAAGAACTCCTGATTCAAATCAGACTCTTCCAGTCTATTCACGTTTTTAACAGTTAAACGGAAGTTAGACTGAAGCTCTTTAGCATCATCTTCAGAAATGTTCAATAATCTAGCAACTTGTGATGCATCATTATCAAACGCTTTTTGAATGTCGAATTCAATTACATCATCTTTCTTAAGACCAACTAAAGACTTTTTAATTTCTTCATTTTTTACCAGGTCTAAACGGATAGAAGCCGTATTTGATATACCACCTTCAAAAACGGAACCATCTGTAGAAAGTTGAGCCAATTCAGCATATAATACGTCATCTTCTGCCGAAACTTCAGGATTTGTCATTTTGCCATAGCTCTTACGAAGATTTTTAATACGAGACTCTAAAGTTTCTGCATCTACTTTAATCTTGTAAGCAGGCAGTTTGTCTGCTGAAGAGAAGTTTAATTCAAACTCAGGTGCTAAACCTAACTCGTAATTGAATTCAAACTCTTCGTTGAAGTCCCAGTTAAATTCTTTGGAGTCATCTGCCTTCGGAAGTGGCTGCCCTAATACTTCAATTTTGTTTTCAGTGATATAATTGTTCAGAGAATCACTTAGCAAATTATTGATCTCATCTACCAAAATGCTTTTTCCATACATCCTTTTAATGTGAGATGCCGGAACCATTCCTTTACGGAAGCCTGGAAGCTGAGCCTTCTTTGCATGATCTTTAATAGCTTTTTCAACACGTGCCTGGTAATCCTCTGGTTTGATGTTTACTTTAACTACAGCATTTAAGCTATCGATCTTCTCTTGAATAATATTCATGTTATGATAATTAATACTTTACTATTTAAATTTATACTGGTGACCATCAAGTCATAACGACTATAATATCACTAAATTATGGGGCGCAAAAATACAATTTTATAATGATTTTTATCGTATAAATCTGTGATTTCTATAAGCTTTGAGGGATTGAACTAGAGTGGGGTTGTGGGTAAATAAAAAAAGCAGACTTTTCAGTCTGCTTTAGTCAAGTGCGGAAGAAGGGACTCGAACCCCCACGCCTCGCGGCGCCAGATCCTAAGTCTGGTGCGGCTACCAATTACGCCACTTCCGCATTAGGTGTTTCCCGTTGTTTGGGACTGCAAAAGTAGTGTTTAGTTTTGAAAGTCCAAATTTTGAAGGAACTTTTTTTTATTTTTTTTTATTTAGGATCCTACCTTATTGTATCCTGAATCAAGATCCGGGTCTTAAAATACTGATAATCAGATTTCAGATGCCTTTGCAACTTTATGTTTGTTAACTAATGCTTCTATCGTTTGATGGAGTACTGTTAGATCAAATGGTTTGGTTACGATCGCATTCACTCCCGAGTCGTATGCCAGCTGTTTCTCTTCCTCTAAAACTGCTGCAGAAAGAGATATGATCGGTATGGTGCTTATTTCTTCCGGTAATTCTGTCCTTATCCTCCTTGTAGCTTCAAATCCACCTAAAACAGGCATATGCGTATCCATAAGGATAATATCAAAATGATTGTTCTTAACTGCTTCTATGGCTAATTCTCCGTTTTCTACGATCTCTACCTGCAGACCCCAATTATTAAGGACCTTTCTTATCATGAATTGATTTATGGTATTGTCCTCAGCAACAAGGACAGATACATTCTCAAATTTCGTCAGCTCATTTACACCTAGTTTTGGAGTCGCTTCGTTCGCCTGGGCATCAACAATTTCATACCAATTTGTGAAAGCGAAAGTACTTCCCACGCCCTCTGTGCTGGTAACATTAAGAGTTCCTCCCATTAAGTATACCAGTTGCTTAACAATGGATAAGCCTAATCCTGTTCCACCATACTTGTGCGACGTGTCATCAGAAGCTTGTTCAAATGATTCAAAGATCTTATCAATTCGCTCTTGTGAGATTCCTATTCCTGAATCCGTTACTGCAAATTCAACCTGGATCCGTTTTTCTTCTTTTGAATGAACTTTTAAAGTTAGATCAACTGCACCTTTGTCTGTGAATTTGATACCATTACTTAAGAGGTTCATCAGGATTTGATTAATTCGTAAGCCGTCTGCCATCACAAGCTTAGGAAGAGCACCAACAAAGTTTACATTTAGTTTAATGCCTTTTTCGTCCGACCTGAATTTCATTAGGTCTCCAACTGATTTAGCCAGATTGGTTAGATTGATCTCAGTTTCTACTATCTTCAGTTTTCCTGCCTCAATTTTGGATATATCGAGAACGTCATTAATTACACCTAACAGGGCTTCTGACGAAACTTTAAGAAGGTCTACGCACTTTCTTTGTTCGTCGTCAAGATTCGTGTTCTGAAGCAGGTGAGATATTCCAAGGATTCCGTTAATAGGTGTTCTTAGTTCATGGCTCATATTCGCTAGAAACCGTTCTTTAACTTGCTTTGCCTGTTCTGCCGCTTCTTTAGCTTTTATAAGCTCTGTTTGATAACTTTCGAGCTCCGCATTCTTCCGTTTTATCTCCCTTTGGGTTCTGACGATCTGAATAAAGGAATCAACCTTGGCTGTAGTAATAGTAGGCTCTAGTGGCTTATACAAGTAGTCTACTGCACCAGCTGCCAGGCCTCTCACTGCATATTTCGATTCTGTAGAGATAGCCGTTACAAATATGACTAGTATTTCGCGTGTCCTCGGATTGCTTTTTAGTATTTCAACTAGTTCAAATCCGTCCATCTCCGGCATTTGAACATCAACTAAGGCAATAGGAATATCTTGTTCCCAGCAGATTTTGAGAGCTTCGTTTGGAGAAGTTGTAGTAACAAGATTAATATCGCTTCGCTGTAATAAAGCCTCTAAAGCCACAATGTTCTCAGGCTTATCATCAACAATCAGCAAATTAACTTTATCCATTTGTTCTATTACTTTCTATTGGTGGCTATGCTTTTTAAAAAGGTGAAAATGTCAGGGTTATTCAAAACCAAACCTCCTTTACATCGCGTTAATGCGGCCTCTGGCATTCTCCTAACTTCTGCACTGTCGGGATCTTGAACTATCACTAATCCCCCCTTATCATGAATGTAGCAAAGACCATCAGCTCCATCTTCGTTTGCTCCCGAAAGCAGCATGGCAATTACTTTATCGTTGTATACATCTGCCACACTTTTAAATGTTACGTCTATTGACGGCCGGGAAAATAAAACGGGTTCAGAGCTGTCTAATGAAAAACATCCTTCTGGTTCTAAAAGTAAATGGTAATCAGGAGGAGCAAAATACACACATCCTTTTTTAACATTTTCTTTATCTTCTGACAATTTTACCTGTATGCGTGATTTACTATCAAGCAAATCTTCCATTGAAGATTTGTACTTCCTGCTGCGATGAATAATTACGATAACTGGTAATGGAAACTTTGCCGGAAGGCTTGCAACCAACTCATATACTAAATTAAATCCACCTGCTGAACATCCTATGAGGAGGATTTCTGCATTTTGGATCTTGCTAATTATATTTGAAGTAAGATTAAGCAATTTTTTGGTAAATATTTTCAGTTTTATCCACTATTTTAAATTTTTTCAACAGGTCCAAATCTCTCATAGATTCTTTTGCTCCAAGGCATAGGAAGCCGAAAGGACATAAACTTTCATAAAATAGGTTTAAAACTTGTTTTTGTAATTCTACATTGAAGTAGATCAAAACATTTCTGCAGGATATCAACTGAAACTCATTAAATACACCGTCAGAAACAAGATTATGTACCGAAAAAAGCGTGTTCTTCTTTAGGCTATGGTTAATACTGGCAGCATCATACTCTGCAGTATAAAAATCCGCTAGCGTTCCGGTTGCTCCTGTGGCCATGTAGTTCTCAGAATATACCTTCATCTGCTTAAGATCGTAAATCCCTTTCTTCGCAATATCTAATACATAAGTATTGATATCTGTGCCATAAAGGAAAGCTCTGTTGTACAATTTCTCGAGAGACAAAAGAATGGCAAAGGAGTATAATTCTTCCCCTGTTGAACATCCTGCATTCCATACTTTAATTCTCTGAAAAGAGGCCAGGTAGGGTAATACCTTTTCCCTCAGAGCCCTGTAGAACGTAGGGTCACGGAACATTTCTGTAACATTAACTGTGATCTCTATGATAAACTCTTCTAGAAAGTTAAAATCATTTACCAGCAAAGATTTCAGGTCAAACAGCGAAAGACCTCTCAGTTCCATTATTCGAGTTACTCTTCGTTTCAAAGAAGCCCGCGAGTATCCCGTAAAATTAAAGCCGTGGATCTTATTGATCCACAGCACTAATTCATCTAGTTGTTCAAATGATATTGTTTCCGTATTGGTAAATTCCTGCATCTTACGCTTTTCCTTAGCTTAACCAAACTCTCATCATGGAGATTAATTTGTCAATATCTACCGGCTTTGAAATATAATCGTTTGCACCCGCCTCAATACATTTCTCACGGTCGTTCTTCATTGCTTTTGCAGTAAGGGCGATAATTGGTAACTTATTGAAGCGGTTTTGTTTTCTAATATGTGACATTGCTTCATATCCATCCATTTCTGGCATCATGATGTCCATAAGTACAATATCCGTGCTAGGTTTTTCATCTAACTTCTTAAGTGCTTCATGTCCATTGTTCGCAATCTCTATTTCGAAGTCGTATTCTTGCAAAGCGCTTGTCAACGCGAAGATATTTCTCATATCGTCGTCTACAATCAGCACAGATTTATTTTTCAGTGCACCTTCAATAGTTACAGTGTTTGTAAGTTTCGGTGCTGGTGCCTGTGTATTATTTTCCTGATTATTACTCTGAGGGGTTGTTCTGATCTTGTTCATGAAAAGATTAACCTCATCTAATAAACGGTCGTTAGACTTATTGCTTTTCAAGACCATGGCATGAGTGTATTTCATTACTCGCGACATGCTCTCCTGATCTAATTCCATAGCTGTATTTATCACTACAGGGATTTTTACCAGGGTATCAAAGCTTTTGATTTTCTCTAGCAAGTCCAGGCCTGAAATATCTGGAAGTTTAAGGTCAAGAATGATGCAGTCGAAGTTCTGATCCTCATGCAGAATGCGCATCGTCTCCTCCCCGTCAAAGGCTTGCTTTACGTCAACCTGTTTAGATAGGAGCTGATTGGTAAGCGCATCACTTTGAATTCTCTGATCTTCCACAAGAAGTACTCTGTTGATCTTAACCTTTCCACTATCCTCAATAAGAATATCGAACGCATGATCCAACTGGTCTTTATCAACAGGCTTTTTAAGGAAACCAATAGCTCCCTCCATTCTCGCTTTAGAGCTTGTTTCGTCTTTAGCAGACATTAAATGTACTGGGATCTTATACGTCTCGGCATCTTCCTTTAACTTTTTCAATACACTCCAGCCATCCATTACAGGAAGCATAATGTCAAGGACAATCGCATCCGGCTTTTGCGTACGAGCCATTTCCAGACCCGTGTCGCCCTGATTTGCTACAATAGGTTTAAAGCCTCTTTCTGTTGCGTAATCCTTAAGGATTTCAGCGAAGTTTGGATCGTCTTCAATGATAAGAAGGGTATACTCTTTTTCTGTTTCAGGAAGTTTGGCTTTTCCTGCAGTGCTTTTTTCAATCACTGGTACAGGTTTCGCGGGCTGGGCAACTGCCGGTACTGGTGCCGGAGCTGTTACTGCCGGGGCTGCCTGTGGACTGTCTGCCTTCGCAGTTTCCGCCAAGGTTGCTGGAAGATATAAGGTGAAGGTACTTCCTACTCCAGGTTCACTCACTAATTTAATCTCTCCCTTAAGTAAGTTAGCAAGTTCCCTGCTGATCGAAAGGCCTAGACCTGTACCTCCGTACTTCCTGCTGGTTGAACCATCCGCTTGCTGGAACGCTTCAAATATCGCTCTTTGTTTGTCCACTGGAATTCCAATACCAGTGTCCTTAACATTAAATGCGATAACTGCTTCAGCTTGCTTTAAGGCTTCATTCTGGAATTCTACTCCTTGTGCCAGTTCAACATCTACCGTAACATTCCCACTTTCCGGAGTGAACTTGAATGCGTTGGATAATAAGTTCTTAACGATCTGTTCAATCCTTTGACGGTCAGAAACAATCTGAAGAGGTGCTCCTTCCCGTATGTTGTAAGCAAAGTTTACTTTCTTCGTTTTCGCAACTTCATTAAATAGTAGCTCAGCATCCACTTTCATCTCCCGGATGCTTACTTCTTCTAGCGTTAGGTCTACTTTTCCGGATTCTATCTTAGACAGATCCAGGATATCGTTTATGAGGTTAAGAAGATCACTTCCTGCAGTATGAATAACTCCTGCATACTTTATTTGCTCCTCTGTAAGTGTTTTCTGCTTGTTTTCTCTGAGGATTTTTGCAAGGATAAGGATACTGTTAAGTGGCGTTCTTAATTCGTGACTCATATTGGCCAGGAACTCAGATTTGTACTTACTAGTTTGCTCCACTTCCTCTGCTTTAACCTGTATTGCCCTGTTCGCTTCCTCAATAGCCTTATTCCGTTCTTCAAGAAGCTCTGCTTTTTCCTCAAGTTCAGAGTTAGCTTGTCTTAACTCTTCTTGCTGAACCATCAATTCTTCTTCAGAAGCCTGAAGTTGCTGGGTTTTGCGGGTTAATTCTTCATTCGTAGTACGTAACTCTTCATGCTGGCTTTCAAGCTCTTCAGCCTGTTGTTGGGTCTGTTCGAAAAGCTTCATCATCTCTACTCTTGCTTCTGCTGCAGACAACGCCACACCAATACTATGAACAACATTCCCAAGAAACTCAGCAGTATCCGGATTCGCTTCATTGATGAAAGCGACCTCAATGATCCCTTTCAACTTATCATTATTATAGACAGGTTGAACAAATATTGATTTAGCAGTAGAGTTCCCTAGGCCAGAAGCAACCTTAATATAGTCGTGAGGAATATTGGTAAATAACATTCCTTCCCTTTGTGTAAGAGTTTGTCCGATCAGGCCTTCCTCTGGCTTTAATATTTTTTTAGCGGCTTCCATTGGAAAGCCATATGCTCCTTTGAGGCTTAGTTGTTTTTCAGATGCATCAGCAGTATATAGAACACCTAGATCAGCCTTTAATATTTTGGATAAGGCAACGATAAGGGTTTGGCATCTTTCCTCTGTAGTTTGTGCACCACGCATAGCAGCATCAACATGGACAGCACCTTCCAGAAGCCAATTCTGCCTTTCACTTTTTCTGGTGATCTCGGCCAAACGGTTGTGATTCTCTAATGCGTCTACCGCTGCGGCTTTTTGTAGTTGGAAAGAGTTTCTTATATAGTTAAATAATACTAAGACAAGGCAAAGGATTATGAAACACCCGGCTGAAATAATCACCATCATGTTGTGAACATGCCCGTCAATTTCCATATTCCCCTCTTTTTTCTGGCGTTCTTCACGATCATCAATCTTATTAAGGTAAGAGTAAACCTTATCTTTATAAAGTTTCCCTTTAGGATCGCTTATATCTTCTTTTGCTGCTGCTAAACCATTTTCCTGAAAGGCGGTTAGAACTTTTTGCATATGATTCACCTTAAGAATCACATACTTTGCGAGCGAGTCGGCGTCCGAAAGGTGAGACAGGTCTTTTTCGTCAGATTCTTCTAATATGCCCTTTACTTTCTGTAAAGTAGGCTCCACTTCGTGAAGGGAATAATTGAAGCGTTCAACAAAACGAGGTAAATTGGATATCACATAGCCTCTTTGGCTAGTTTCTGCCTCAGTTAGCTGAGATCTTAGTAAACCTGTATGATACAGTACTTGCTCACTTTGGTCCACTCCAACGGCCACTGATTCAATAGTGTTAATCTTGTAATATATCAGAAATACAAGAGTGAAAATTGCAGATAAGGTAATAACGAAGCCCGTAAGGACTTGCTGCTGAAAGGAAAATTTGCGCATTTAATAAAGGCTTTTACGTTTCAATAATAATGTTTTTTTACAATAAAGTTGAAACCCTTTTACGCTTTATTTGTTATAGGGTTCCCTTTTTCCTTAGGTTTTATTAAAAAAAGTTTTCAAGCAAATTTTTTCCATTCAGACGAAAGCATCCAGGGACTAGTACTACATCAAGGGGCGGGCAGTGTACCAAGATCTCCCCAAGAAAATGAACACGCTCTCAATATTTCCTGTCTTCCAGTCGTCACCATTCAATTGCAAGAAAGTTTCCGATTAAAAAGGTTTTCGAGTCAAATTTAAAAGCATGCGAGAAAAGTACTGTGGAGATTTTGTAGCTGAGAGGAGATTTAACTTTCGGGAAGAATTCTTTAACTAATTAAGTTTAAGTGATTTTATAAAAACTCTTTATTCTTCATCGTGTTAGAATCTCTGCAATCAGGTTTAAAACCTATTAAAAACTTACTACTATGAAAAATCAAGAATCAAAAAACAACACACCAAGTACTGAAGAAACAGGATTAAAAAACCTTTTTAAGGACGAGTTAAAAGATATTTATTGGGCAGAGAAGCATCTGGCCAAGTCGATGCCGAAATTGGCAAAGAGTGCTACTTCTGAAGAATTACGTGCTGCATTTGAGCAACATCTTACTGAAACAGAGAATCAAATCTCCCGTCTTGAGCAGGTTTTCGAAATTCTTGGAGTTAAAGCTGCAGGTAAAAAATGCGAAGCTATGGAAGGCCTTGTAGAAGAAGCTAAGGGCATGCTTGAAGATACAGAAGATGGTACAATGACACGTGATGCTGCTCTGATTTCTTGTGCTCAGAAAATCGAGCATTATGAAATCGCTTCTTACGGAACACTTAGGACCTTAGCTAATACTATTGGCCTTGCTGAAGCTGCGGATTTATTAGCTCAAACTTTAGAGGAAGAAAAAAGTACAGACGTTAAATTAACACAGATTGCCGAAAGCTTTGTTAATCAAGCAGCCAGTTCTGAACAGGAATAACAAGGAGGCACTATGGAAAGTAATAAAAAGATAGTTGAAAATCTAACGCATCTCCTGTCTATTATTAATGATGGTAAAGAGGGGTATAAGAACGCAGCTGAAAATGCTGATTCCCCCGAATTAAGGGCGCTGTTTACAACGTACTCAATTCAAAGAGCTGAATTTGAAATGGAGATGAAAAGCTTCATTCGTCAGTTCGGTGGAGATGCAGATAATCAACACGGCGGACCTCTGGGTGTTTTGCACAGAACCTGGATTGATATTAAAACTGCTTTAACTCCTAATGATAATTCAGCAGTTTTAGGAGCAGCAATTACAGGTGAAACGTCTGCTATGAAAGCTTATGATGAAGTTCTCACTGATGGAAACCTGACTTATGAATTACGTCAGGAGCTTGTTTCTCAGCGGGAAGCCATTCATGAATGTTTGAGGAATATTCAAAACCTTGAAAAGCAATATGCACACAGCTAGTTGCAGAATAAGCTTAAAAACGTATAAAAATAAAAAAAGGCAACTGAAAAGCTGCCTTTTTTTATTTTATCTTGTCTTTTTAACTTACTCTTCCATGTGAAGCCACGCTTTCTTAGCAAGTAGTTCTTCTTCTGTTTCACGAACATCTTCATCATCTACACAACAGTCTACAGGGCATACAGCAGCACACTGAGGTTCATCGTGAAATCCTTTACACTCTGTACACTTGTCTGAAACTATATAGTAAAACTCGTCCGAGATAGCTGCCTGTGCCTCTTCTGCATTAAGAGTCGTTCCATCACCAAAATCAATAACGCCTTTTAAAGCTGTACCGTCAGAAAAACGCCATGCAACACCTGCATCATAAATTGCATTATTAGGGCATTCCGGCTCACAAGCTCCGCAGTTTATGCATTCGTCTGTTATTTTAATCGCCATGTTCTAAAAGTCTTTTCCTTAACTTAATTTTGTATCTTATTAAGCCGATACAAAAACAATGCAAATATAGCAATATCGGCCAACATTATTTTAACGAGTTTCATTTTGACACTACAGCAACGAAAAAAAGCCTTCAGCAGTCTGGGAGAGTATCTTTTAGCGCCCGACGAGAAGTTAGATCGCATCATATATTCTGCTCAGTTTTCCAATGGTTGGTTTACCCCCGAAGAAACAGTGAAAGCTGTTCGGGCCTGGGGACATGCACTCAATGAAAAAGACCTTCAAATATGGCTGGGAGATAAGGATCCTGCCGTATTTGAAAAAAAGAAGGTAGGCTTAGTTTTAGCAGGGAACATTCCAATGGTGGGATTCCATGATATTGTTACTGTTCTGGCTGCAGGCCATACGGCTATGATTAAACTGTCTTCACAGGATAAAATCCTTATTCCTCATATTCTGCAAAAATTAGCTGAGTTAGATCCTGATTTTCAGGAGCAAATAGTGTTGGTTGATCGCCTGGAGGGTTTTGATGCTGTTATTGCAACAGGCAGTAATAATACTTCCAGATATTTCGATTATTATTTTGGAAAAGTACCTAACATTATCAGAAAGAACAGGAACAGTGTGGCAATTCTTGACGGGTTAGAGTCAAAAGAAGATTTGGGTAGGTTAGGGGAAGATATATTCCGTTATTTTGGTTTGGGATGCAGGAATGTATCAAAGCTGTTTGTTCCTGAATCTTATAATTTCGATCTGTTCTTTGAGGCTATTCAGTCTTTCAAGTCGGTAGGAGATAATCATAAGTATAATAACAACTACGATTATAATAAATCAATTTACCTTGTGAACAGGAATGACCATCTGGATAACGGATTTTTATTATTAAAAGAAGACGCCTCAATGACCTCACCTCTGGCCGTTTTATTTTACCAACGGTACAAGAACCTGGATGAGGTGACAAAGCATATTAATTCTGTAGCTGATGAAATTCAAGTTGTAGTGTCTCAAAAGCAATTGAATCTTGCAGTTCCTTCCGTAGGATTCGGTAAAAGCCAGGCTCCGGATTTATGGGATTACGCAGACGGGGTTAATACGCTCGACTTTTTAAGGAAATTATAAATCGATCAGTCGGTGGAAAATCCTAACTTTGGCTCCATGTATATCATCAAAGTGAAAGGCGTTGCCAAAATTCCTGACTACGTTCAGTTACGCGACGAGAAGTTTACTTTGCTGGCATATTTTAGAGTTGATAGACCGGATAAATCTCTGGATAAAATTGGCTTAGGTGACAAGTCCGAGTATATCATGGATTTAATTAAAGATCTGCCCTTCGGCAAAATTCTAAAATTGGAACTTTAAAATGATTGGAAATACAGTAATACAGCTACAGAGCGTAGACATATATCAGCAAACCCATTTAGTACTTTCTAATGTAAATCTTCGCATCGACAAGGGAGAGTTTGTATTTCTGATCGGGCAAACTGGTTCGGGTAAAAGCAGCTTGTTAAAGGTCATCTATGGTGATCTTCATATTGCTTCAGGAGAAGGACACGCAGGAGGTTATGACCTGAAGAAACTTTCAGACAAAGAAGTTCCTTATCTGAGAAGAAAACTTGGAATTGTATTCCAGGATTTTCAACTTCTTACCGACCGTACAATTGAAGATAATATGAAGTTTGTCCTTAATGCAACAGGCTGGAAGGATAAAACTAAAATTGCTGAACGTACCCGCGATGTATTAGAGAAGGTCGGACTACGCTCTAAGCTAAAAAAGATGCCTCACGAACTGTCAGGCGGAGAGCAGCAACGTGTCGTAATTGCACGCGCATTACTCAATGATCCCGAGATGATCCTGGCAGATGAACCTACTGGAAACCTTGATCCGGAGACTTCGGAAGAGATTATGCTGTTACTAAAGGAAATCAGTCGCTCTGGAACCGCGGTGATCATGGCCACCCATGATTATCATATCATACGCACATTTCCCTCAAGGATTATTAAGTGCGAAAATGGCAAAGTAATTGAAGACGCTACGATTGGCTAGCTAACTGACAAATAGAGAATTACGATCAACTGACAGTATGACTGTTTATAATGAACTGGCAAATTATTTGCCGGTAAGGGCTTTGTAACATCTTTAGACATGTTCGGAAACAAGAAGAAAAAACAGCAAGAATCACAGGAAAATCTTGAAAATCAGAATAATAAAGAGATGAATCAGGAACAAGAGGAAATAAAAGAAACGATAACAGATAGTAACGAGGCTGAAACTGCAGAAAATAAAGGTGCTGAGGAAGTTTCAGGAGAAGAAAAATTACGTGCTGAATTGGCAGAAGCAAACGATAAATATCTTCGTTTATATGCCGAGTTTGACAACTATAAAAGGCGTACTTCAAAAGAACGTGTGGAACTACTTCAGACTGCTGGTAAAGATGTAATTGTTGATATGTTATCCATCCTCGATGATTTTGAAAGAGCTTCAAAGTCAATGGAATCAGCAACTGACGTATCTGCGGTAAAAGAGGGTATTAGTTTAGTTCATAATAAACTGAAAAATACCTTAGCAAATAAAGGCCTTAAAGAGATGGAATCTAAAGGAAATCCTTTCGATGCCGATATTCACGAGGCAATAACTAATATTCCCGCTCCGTCAGATGATTTGAAGGGAAAAGTAGTGGATGAAGTTGAAAAAGGGTATTACCTTAACGATAAAGTTATCCGTTTCGCTAAAGTAATTGTAGGTGCGTAGGATCAGTCATTCCATCCTTCACTCATTCACTCAGTATAAAAAACATGGCTAAAAGAGATTATTACGATATTTTAGGTGTAAGCCGAAGCGCGAGTGCCGATGAGATTAAAAAAGCTTATCGGAAGCTTGCTATTAAATATCACCCGGACAAGAATCCTGGAGACAAAGAAGCGGAGGAAATGTTCAAAGAGGCAGCCGAAGCTTATGAAGTTTTGAGTAATCCGGAAAAGAAGCAGCGATATGATCAGTTTGGTCATGCAGGTGCTGGTGGTGGCTATGGTGGCGGCCATATGAACATGGATGATATCTTTAGTCAGTTCGGGGATATCTTCGGAGGTGGAAGTCCTTTTGAAAGCTTCTTTGGTGGAGGTGGCGGCCAGTCTCGTGGCGGACGCCGGGTTGCACGTGGCACGAACCTCAGGATCAAGGTTAAGCTTACTCTTGATGAGATTGCAAAGGGTGTAGAAAAGAAGATAAAGGTTACTAAACAGGTAGTTTGCGGAACATGCGATGGTACCGGCGCTAAAGACAAATCTTCTTTCCATACTTGTAATACCTGTGGTGGTTCTGGAAGTGTTCGTAGGGTAACTAATACCATTCTCGGACAAATGCAGACTACCAGTACCTGTCCTACCTGTAACGGCGAAGGTACTCAGGTTACTAATAAGTGTAATGTTTGCCATGGCGATGGTGTGGTTAGGGGAGAGGAAACCATTTCTATCAATATCCCTGCTGGTGTGAGCGAGGGAATGCAGCTTTCGATGAGCGGAAAAGGAAATGCTGCCCCCAGAGGAGGTGTTCCCGGAGATCTAATCATTCTTATAGAAGAGATCCAGCATGAGACTTTGCAGAGAGAAGGTAATAACGTAGTATACGATCTTCATATCAGCTTTGTTGATGCTGCTCTTGGCGCAAGTGTTGAAGTCCCAACCATAGATGGAAAGGCCAAGATCAAGATCGAACCAGGAACACAGGGAGGAAAGATCCTGCGTTTAAAAGGAAAAGGTTTACCAGAGGTTAATTCTTATCACCGGGGCGACCAGCTTATTTATGTTAATATTTGGACTCCTAAAGCTCTCTCTAGAGACGAGCGTGTGCTGTTAGAAAAACTGCAAAGTTCTCCTAACTTCAGGCCTCAGCCAGGAAAGAACGAGAAGAGTTTCTTTGAGAGAATGAAAGAGTATTTCGAATAGAATATAAAAAATACAATAAAGCTGCCCGAGGGCGGCTTTTTTTGGCGTTTTCTTTCAGATATAATTTTGTTGTACTCCAAACAACTCCGGCTCCTGTATGTTATACACTTACATCTGCAATATCTTCTTTGGGAGGCTGGTTTGGTATAATACATCAGGATTTATATTATTTTTTAAGATCAAAGGTTTTTGAACATGTCTAAACGAGTACTGATTTTCGATGATGATGTTGATATTTTATCGATTTGTACCTATATCCTGGAGGAGCAAGGTTGGGAGGTGCAAACTTCTTCGCACTGTAATAATATAGTAGAAACAGTGCGCGGTTTTATGCCACAAGTTATCCTTATGGATAATTGGATTCCAGACACAGGCGGTGTTGTAGCTACCCAGACACTTAAGAAAGAGGCAGATCTCAAGACGATCCCTGTTATTTATTTTTCAGCAAATAACGATATCCAGTCACTTGCCAGACAAGCTGGTGCTGATACCTATCTCGAGAAACCATTTGATCTTAATGAACTTGAAGCCGTTATAGACAAAGTGGCTAATGACCGGGAGAAAATAGCATCCTAAAACTAATTCAGGACTTCTTCCAATACGACATGAGATTGAATATGGGAGAAGTTCTCTACATGTAGCTCAAAGTATTTCAAAATATTCCTTAATAAGTTTTTGCGGTCTTCACCTGATATCTTCAATTCGTGAAGGTCGCTGTATCTATATTGCAATAGCTGGCTAAACACAGCAAGTTGCTGATCGTGAAGGATAAGTGCATGTTCGGGAAGCGTATCAGTGAAATGGCCATTTATAAGATCAAAATACCCCGCAGTATTCTTGCCTTTCTTATCAGGATAAAATCCAAGATACCTGGTCAAATTCATCAGGAATAGTAAATGAAAGTTTGCTAGACCTTCTTCTGTCCGATCCAATAATTCTATTGAGTTAAATAAAAATTCGAATAATGCCTCATCATCAAAATGTACTTTAATACTTTTATATAAGACTTCATTAAGGAATATAGTAAGCGAGCTTTTAATTACATCGTATGGAATGGTTTGAAAAATAGGAGCATTTCTTAACTCAGAGATACGTTGTATATTTCCATTTGGCTTATGGTAAACAACAAGGTCGAGCAGATGAAGTGGTTGGATCATATTCAATCTGATCTTTGCTCTTGGTTTTTTGGCTCCATTAATTAAGTACGACTGAAGTCCAAACTTTTCAGTAAAAATTTGCACAACAACACTGCTTTCAGAGTAGTCAGTTACCTTAAAAACAATTCCCCGGGTTTTATGAAGCATAATTCTTACGGACTTAAATTTACGCCAAGTTTTGGTAGAAATATAATTACTCCCACTGCCAGGGCAAATACAGCGGTAACTAATACAGCTCCACTTGCAAGATCTTTAACTGCCCCTGCTTTTTTATTATATCCAGGCGATACCAGGTCAACCAGTAACTCTAGGGCAGTATTAAATAGCTCGGATATCAGAACTAACGAAACCGCCGCCATTATCCAAAGCCATTCTGCTGTATTTAGATTAAAATAATAGCCAGCCAAAATGGTGAACACTCCGGCTGTCGTATGAAACTTGAAATTGATCTGAGTTTTAAAGGCATATTGAATTCCCTTAAAGGCATAAGTGAAGCCTTTAAGGAATTTCTTCAATGAATGTTGCCCTTGCGGTGAGACGAATTTTTGATCTTCCAATCTAGTATTTATACATTAGTTCATAATACTCTTTAACCATCCTACCCGACTCGAAGTCTGGAACTACTTGATGTGCCCCATTCTTTAAGATCTGTAACCATTCTTTCTGGTTGTTATAATACATCGGCACCGCCACTTTTTCAACAGTGTCGATTAATCGTACTGCCTCCACTTTATCACGCTCTTCCAGGCTAAGCTCTTCCTCTGCTGGCTCTACTACAAAAGAGTTTTCCTTATCCCTGGCAAACTCCGGGATCCACCCATCCGGGATCGAACAATTGATGCTACCATTCATAGCAGCCGACATGCCACTTGTCCCGGAAGCTTCACGATAAAGTCGGGGATTATTAAGCCAGATGTCAGAGCCTTTCTTTAACATCCCGGACAGACCCAGCTCATATCCAGTTAGCACGGCGGCGTTCTTGATGGGTTTTATACGGTTTATTATATGGTTAAAAAGACCTATAGCATTATAATCTTCAGGATAAGGCTTTCCCGCCCAGATTACTTGTACCGGCTGCTCTTTGTTGTTGATCAGTTGGATAAAGCGCTCCCAATTATACATTAGCAAATCTGCCCTCTTATAAGCTGCAAACCTCCTGGCCCATACAATAGTTAGGATGTCGTCCCTGAATAGTTTCCCGGTTTGATTGGCTACTTCCTTAAATAGCTCTTTTTTAAGCTCTCTTTTTCGCGATATTATTGCCTCGTCATTGTCCTCTTTAATCGCTTTGTCTAAGATCGGATCAGCCCAATAGTTTTTATTTTGAGCGTTGGTAATGGAGTTGATCGAGCATATTCCAGAATAACCTTTCCACATGTCTCTTGAAACGGTCTCATGCATTTTAGAAACAGCGTTAGCCCTTCTCGCAAATTTTAAAGCTGCCAGGGTGTAATTGAAGTTATCACCATGCATCCCCAGCAAATGTTTCACCTCATGATCCTGCATGTGGTAAAAAAAGCTCATCTGTTTAAGCTTTTCAAAACGATGTTCTTCGTTTCCCGCTGCTTCCGGGGTATGGGTTGTAAAGACAACACGCTTATTAACTTCAGGTAAGCTTTTAAACTTAGAGTAGAGATAAAAATTTAAAGAAACAGAGTGGCCTTCATTCATATGGTAAACATCAGGTGTCAACCCCAGAATGTCCAGAAGCCTGGCTCCACCTGTCCCTAGAAGAATAGATTGGGCAATGCGGGTATTTTCATTAGAATCGTATAAGCGGCGGGTAATGGTTTGAGATAAGTAATCATTTTCAGGAACATCAGTGCTTAATAAAAATAAGGGAGCCGATCCAAATACCTGAGGGCGTAAGAGCCAGGCTTTCACTTTAACTGGCGAGCCGTGTACCTCTATATCGAAGAGAATGCCAGTGTCTTCAAGAAAAGAGTAATTTTTTTCAATATAGGAGGCCTTCATATGTGCATTCTCATCCCATTCCTGATTGTAATAGCCGTACTTCCATAGAATTCCTATTCCTATTAAATTTTGTCTTTCTTCATAAGCACTCCTTAGGTGCGAGCCTGCTAAGAATCCAAGTCCTCCAGAATAAATCTTTAAAGCCTGGTCAATAGCAAATTCCATAGAAAAATAGGCGACAGAAGTGGAATACTGTGGATCTATTTCGTATCCAAAAATTTCTTCTCTTGTTAACATGTAAGAATATGATTGTTAAACATTTAAATGTAGATAAAAAAACTCGCGAGCAGAAGCTCTCAATTCCTCATAAGACTCCTCATTGCTATTAAAAAAAGGAGCCATTCATCTTGCTAAAATGGCTCCTTTTATCAATTGAAAGATATTGGAATCCTTATTTCTTTAAACCGATTTCTCTTAAACGTTCGTCAAGATATTCTCCGGCAGTAGTATCAGGATAGGCTTTCGGATGTTGCTCATCGATACAATTCTCCAGACAGGTCAGGTCCATCTCGCTTTTGGGGTGAAGAAAGAAAGGAACGGAATAGCGCGACGTTTTCATTAATTCACGAGGGGGATTCACTACCCGGTGCGTGGTAGATTTCAACTTGTTATTTGTTAATCGCTGCAGCATATCTCCAACGTTTACTACAATATCTTCTACATTGGCTTTAACAGGATACCACTCTCCATTTCGTGTTAAAACCTCCAGGCCATCTGCACTCGCTCCAATTAGTAAGGTAATAAGATTGATGTCTTCATGCGCTCCCGCCCTAACAGCATCCGCAGGGATGGAATCTGGATTTTCGATTGGAAAGTAATGAATTGCTCGAAGGATTGAGTTCCCATTGTGTACTTTGCCATCAAAGTAGTTCTCGTCCAATCCAAGATAAACAGAAATTGCGCGTAGCAAATGTTTCCCAGCGGTTTCTAAACGTTCGTAAACCTCTTTAGTTACTTCGTTAAATCCAGGCACTTCATCAACAATTATATTATCAGGGTAAATGTCTTTGATTACATCCTCATCTGTAACGGTTTGCCCCCTTTGCCAAAATTCTTTGAGATCCGGGGTCTTCGAATCTTTCGCTTTTTCTTTACCCTTACTGGTATAGCCTCTTTGTCCTGCCAGCTCTGCTTTTTCATATTTAAGCTTTATTTCTTCAGGCAGGCTGAAAAAATTCTTAACCTCGCTATAGAGTCTATCCATTAGCTCTTTAGTCATGCCATGATTAGCAATAGTAACAAAGCCGGTCTCCGTAAATGCTTTACCTATATCCTCAGAAAATTGCTTTTTCTGCTCCGCGCTGCCCTGTAAATAATCATTAAGATCAAGGCGTGGAATGTTAACTTCTGTCATTTTTAATGTGTTTGAATCTAAAGTAAATCTATTTGTGGAAAATGTTCAAACCGTTTTGGTTTTAATAGAGGCAAACGGCAGAATTCCAGTTCGTTATTTTCTAACACTTTCCATTAGTACCATGTTTTTACAGAAAATACCACCTTGGTATCAAGAATGTCATAATTAACTGTCTGTGCTTCTGTCTTTAAACTTAAATTTCAGCAAAGGGTTTATAATTCGTAGTTTTGAAGTTCCAAATATTAATTCTATAGGTAATGCAAAGTTTTAGATCTGAACTGGAAAACCCCATTGTACAGAAAGACATCATTGAGCTTGAGAAAAAGATCAGGATGTTCAGAGAGGGAAAGATACACGAAGAGAAGTTCAGAAGCTTACGATTAGCTCGTGGTGTTTATGGGCAGCGTCAACAGGGAGTTCAGATGGTACGTATCAAATTACCATACGGAAAGGTTTCTACTGCACAATTGTTACGCATTTCTGATGTTTCTGATGAATTTGCTACAGGAAATCTTCACATTACAACTCGTCAGGATATTCAGATACATTTTGTTAGTCTGGAACGTACTCCAGAGCTATGGGCTGAACTCGAGAAAGATTCCATCACACTTCGTGAAGCTTGCGGAAATACAGTAAGAAATGTAACAGGTTCTGCAATGGCCGGAGTTGACCCGGAAGAACCCTTTGATATAACACCTTATGCTCAAGCTTTCTTTGAGTATCTTCTGAGAAATCCTATTTGTCAGGATATGGGACGTAAATTTAAAATTGCGTTTTCGTCTTCTGATAGAGATACTGGTTTTGCCTTTATGCACGATTTGGGATTCATTCCTAAGTTGAAAATAGAGAATGGTCAGGAAGTCCGCGGATTCAAAGTGGTAATGGCAGGAGGTTTAGGATCTCAGCCTCATATTGCAGAAGAGGTAGCTGAATTCATACACGAAGATCAAATCATCCCCTTTGCAGAATCAATTATCAGGATCTTTGACCGCTATGGCGAGCGTGCTAAACGTAATAAAGCCAGGTTTAAATATCTAATTCAGGATTTTGGAAAAGACAAGATCCTTGAACTTGCAGAGCAGGAGCGCAAGGCACTGAAAGTTAAGGAATATAAGATTAACAGGGATGTCCCTCAGCCTGTACTTCCTGCTAACCAGGTTCCTGTTCTTGAGATAACCGACTCTGTTAAATACCAGCAGTGGCTGAAATCAAATATCTATCCTCAGAAGCAGGAAGGTTTTGTGTCTGTAGGGGTGAGAGTGCAAAATGGAGATATTAAAACTCCGATAGCCCGTAAACTGGTTGATATTGTTCGTACTACAGCAGCAGATGATATTCGCCTTACCAATACCCAAGGTTTAATGTTGCGCTTTGTACGCGAGGAGAGTCTGCCTTATTTGTTCGAGAAATTGAACGAATTGGGGCTTGCACAGCCTGGATTTGAGAGCGTTATTGATATCACTTCCTGCCCGGGAACTGATACATGTAATCTTGGTATTTCAAATAGCACCGGTATCACCCGTGAATTAGAACGGGTCCTTTTAGAGGAATACCCTGAATTGATCTATAATAAAGACATCCTGATTAAAATTAGTGGATGTATAAACTCCTGCGGTCAGCATGCCATGGCAGCTATCGGTTTTCATGGTTCAAGTATGAAAGTTGGAAAGATGGTTGCTCCGGCACTTCAGGTATTATTAGGCGGGGGACCTACAGGAAATGGAACAGGGGTTGCTTCAGAGAAAGTGATCAAAGTTCCCAGCAAACGTGGACCTCAGGTTCTTCGTACGTTATTAGATGATTACTTTGCTAATGCTCAGGAAGGTGAATTATACAACCAGTACTATAACAGACAAGGTAAGATTTACTTCTACGAACTGCTGAACCCCATTGCAAGCCAGGAGAATATCACTCCGGATGATTTTATCGATTGGGAACAAACTGAACCTTACAAGCCTGAAATTGGGGTAGGTGAGTGTGCTAGTGTACTTATTGACCTTGTAGCCACGCTGTTATTCGAAGCGGAAGAAAGAATTCAATGGAGCGAAGAAGCCTTTGCAAAGTCTGATTACTCAGATGCAATTTACCATGCATATACTGGTTTTATTAATTCAGCTAAAGCATTGTTAGTTTCAGAAGGAGTTAAAACAAATACACAGGCAGGTATTGTCAAAGATTTCGACGAGAAATTAGTTGCTACTGGAAAAGTTGCCCTTCCCTCTTCTTTTGACGAGTTGGTTTACCAACTAAACCAGAATGAACCAACTAAAGAGTTTGCTCAATATTACCTGGAGCAATCTAAGTTGTTCAATCAGCAGCTTAAAGAGTTCCGCGAGGCACAACTAGTTAATACTGAAATTTAAATCGATTAAATGTCTGTAATAACAGAAAGTAATCAAAATACTAATACAAACGGGAAAGAGCAGAATACGCTCTTTCCCGTTTTTTTAAAGCTTGAAAAATTAAACCTACTGATCGTTGGTGGCGGAAATGTGGGAGAGGAGAAACTTTCGGCAGTTTTAAATAATAGCCCGGAAGCAAAAGTAAAGCTCGTTGCTTCTGAGATCTTTCCTCCTGTACGAGACCTTCTTCAGAAACACAGTATCCCCTATCTTGAAAAACCTTTTACCCCCGGCGACTTGGATGGAATAGATCTCGCTATTGTTGCTATCAATGATAAAGAGATCAGTGCAGAGATTCATGCCTTATGTAAAGAAAGAGGAGTCTTAACAAATGTAGCTGATAAGCCGGCACTATGCGATTTCTACCTCGGCTCTATTGTGCAAAAGGGGAATTTGAAGATAGCTATATCTACAAATGGTAAATCTCCAACCATCTCCAAACGTGTTAAAGAAGTTCTAAACGAAACCTTCCCTGCAGAAATTGATGATCTTCTGGATAACATGGAGAAGATCCGGAATAGCCTTAAAGGAGATTTTTCTGAAAAGATCCGGCAGTTGAATAGTATTACCAGTGGTCTTTCAGTATCTTCACCAAAACCTGCCAGGAAATACAAGCCTTTATATTTTCTTTTTTATCTGATCCTTGCTGTAGCCTTAATGTGGATCGGTCATATAGTATTTCCTTATTTACTTGGATAAGATTCTGACAGGCTTGCATTTCGGATAGAAATGAAATATTTGTTGTAAGTTTGCTGAAATTCTTTTCAAATATTTAAGCAGTGTTAACTAAAAAGACTAAATACGCAGTTAAGGCATTAATGGCTCTTGCCAGAAATAAGGACAATAAGCCAATGCTGATCGCTCAAATTGCAGAAAAAGAACAACTCCCCAAGAAGTTCCTTGAAGCAATACTGCTCGAACTAAAGCGCAGTGGTTTCCTTGGTAGTAAAAAAGGAGCAGGTGGTGGATATTATCTTATGAAGAAGGCTGATGAAATTAAATTAGCTGGAATTATAAGGGTAATAGATGGTCCTATTGCTTTACTGCCTTGTGTTAGCTTGAATTTCTACGAAAAGTGTGAAGAGTGCACAAGTGAGTTGTATTGTGGTATCAGGGATGTGATGAAGGATGTGCGCGATGCCACATTAAATGTCCTTACACAAACAAGTCTTGCAGACATGATCGAACGGGAAGATTCTTTACAAGAGAAGATGCTTTCTGAAAAGGCGGAAGATGTCTCTGAAGAGAACTTTAAAGGCGATTTCAGCGGTTCAGCCCAGTAGTTTTTGTAGAATTTCAGAACAACTAATTAAACAGAGTGTTATTTATTTACCCTGATTTTTTGACCAAGGTATTTTCTTAAGAAAAACAAAGGTTGGGTGATTAAGGGTTAAGCAAGCGGCCAGGTTTCCTTTGTTACCTGGCCGTTTTTTATTCATTAATATTTCTTATTCGGTGACTAATCCTGCAAAAGGATAGTTCAAAGATCTCATTTCCTTACTTTGCCGCTCAGCTTTCTAAAAGCTAAAAGAATGATTAAAGCAATACCTGCTATTATGGCTAAATAGGCGACATAATCTCCGTACTTCACATAAAATGTTAGTTCTTCGTTGAGATTAATATCAGCTTTCAAAGCAGTAGGCATCCACCATTTGCTTTGTTTTACAACATCTCCCCGTTGATTGATGAATCCGGAAATACCCGTGTTCGCTGAACGGGCCACCCATCTTCGGCTTTCAATAGCCCGAAGCTTTGCATAAGCAAAATGTTGGTCCTTGCCCGAAGTATTACCCCACCAGCCATCGTTAGTTACTATTGCAATAAACTGAGCACCTTTCTTCACGCTTTCTGCCACATATTCACCCCAAATAGACTCGTAGCAGATCACTGGCGAAACTCCCATACCGCTTTGTGCATAAAAAACCGAAGGCTCGTCCTGATGTCCGTAGTCACCAGTCGCCCCCCCAAAGGCTTTAAAAAGGGGCTTTAAAAATGCAAGAGAATGAGCAAAAGGAGTTTGTTCCACACCGGGAACCAATTTCGATTTATGGTAGAGTTGCACCCGCGAGGAATTTTCTATCTGGATAGCAGCATTAAATACATCGATATATCTCCTGTTTTCCTCGATCAGCCTGGCAGTTTCGGTCTTTTCAGTATCATACCACGCAAAGCTCTCTATGCCTGATAAAACATTTCCATTTTTATATTTGCCAAGAAAGGACTGTATCCTTAAGAAGTCTGGATTGGTCTGAAGTTTATCTTCATCAGCATTGTCCGTTATAGCTGTTTCCGGCCATATAAAATATTCAGTATTAGGTTGTCCTAAAGAGTCTGACAGTTTTATTAGATTTTGTATTTGAAGAGATCCCGGGAGAGACCCGAACTTCTCATAGGGATCAACATTTGGTTGAACTACAACTACATTAGCAGGATTTTCGTGTTCCTGATACTTGTTGTACATCGTAAGCGAAACCATAATAGGAACAAGTACCCAGGCAGATAATCCCGGCAGCAGCTTTTTCTGCCTGGCCACAGCCTTGTCATCCGAAACGCTTCTTGCAAGCGTTAGTTCGAAGGTCAGAATATTGGCCACCAGAATCCAGATCGTGCCTCCATACACTCCAGTATATTCATACCATTGCACCAGTTGGTGAGAAGATGCGAAACCGTTTCCAAGGGTCATCCATGGGAAGGATAGATCCCATGTTTGGTGAAGATATTCGTAGCCCACCCAGAAGCAAACCAATCCAACATACCCGGTAAATCTGTTGCTAACCTTTCTCAACTGATAGTACAACCACCAGGCTATAGTCATTAGTACAGCGGCAAGACCAAAAGGGATTAGAGATATCAGTATCGCTACCCATGCTGGCATTACAGAGTTGAGTGAGTTAAACACCCAGTAGATACAGGAAGTGTTCCAGATGAAGAAGGTAAGGAAAGCAAGACCAAATATCTTTTGTCCTTTCTTAGCAACTTGCCCATCAATTATAGCCTCAGTACTAAGTAATAAAGGAACAAAAGCTACCAACAGGAGTGGAGCTGTAAAGGACATAGGAGGCCAGGCCAGCCATAATAGAAGGGCGGTGGTTAAGGCCTTTAAATATAGTTTCTGCACGTTTTGGTAATAAATTCAGTGTATGCTGCCTTATTTTGCCTTACCGTAGCTATAGAATTACTTGTTTTTTTCCAACAATTCCTCAACCCTGTTACGCTCAGTCTGTAGCTCCCGGGCTAGTTTTTTCTCTTTGTCGTTAGCCTTTATTTTGTAAGCCTGGTATTCAGCCGACATTTCATCAAATAGCTGTCTCCGATATTTTGCTTCCCTGATGCTTCGGCCAGCGGTAAATAACACAATTAATAAAGCGGCAGCTAAGGTAATAACGATGCCCCACATAATCGTATTATATGTCGATTTATCTACTTTCATACCTAAAAGACTCACCTGATCGATGCTTGATTTCGACTCTTCCAGATTCTGTTCACCTTCTGATACCTGGGCCTTTAAATTTTGAATAGACTTTTCCTGTTCCGAAATTTTAGCTTTAAGTGGAGCCGCTTGCGTCCTATATACTCTTAAGCTATCCTGAACACTTTTCCAAAGGTTCCTTAACCTATTGGGATTAACTACCTGATAGCCTTGCTGCATCCAGGATCGTTTAACTAGTTCATCGTACTGCCCCGCCAATGTGTTGTTAGTGGGGCCTGGTTGATATGCAGCCGGTGCTTGCCGGCCAGGTATCGCTTTTGTCGTTGTTGACTGAATTGTTCCTGATGTAGTTACAGGCGCACTGCTGCGGGTTCTTTGTAAAGGTTTTGATGGACTTACAGATGTTTTCTTAACCGGAGCTGTAGTTGTAGCAGCTCTTTTTTTTACGCTTGCTGTATCCTGCCCCTGAATCGTCGAGGAGATGATCAGCAGAAGAGCTATTGAAAGAGTTTTAAATAGTCCTTTTTTCATAGTGTTAATGTAAGGTTAATAGCCAGGGGTGAAAATATAAATTTATAATAACAACAAAAAGCCAACTTGTCTTTTGTATTCCTTGTTATAGCTTAAAACAAGATACTATGAGAGTTGGATTTTTAACGACAATCACTCTGCTTTTTCTTTTGCCAGCTATTTCAGTTGTAGGACAATCAAGGACCGAAAATGTTGTTCTTATTACACTGGATGGTATGCGTTGGCAGGAAATTTTTCAGGGAGCAGATAAAGATATACTGCATGATAAAAGATTTGTAGAAGATGCTGCAGATGCCGACAGTCAATATTGGGACAACGATCCTATAAAAAGAAGAGAAAAGCTTTTACCCTTTATATGGGGTACAATTGCGAAAGAGGGCCAAATCTACGGTAATCGTAGTCTTGGTAATAAAGTTAATGTCAGGAACAAGTTTAGATTCTCCTACCCTGGCTATAACGAACTTCTTACAGGTTTCCCTGATAAACGTATAAAGAGCAATGCTAAGCGGAATAACCCTAACCAAACAGTTTTGGAGTTCCTGAACAAGAAAATGGAATATAAGGATAAGGTAGCAGCATTTGCCTCCTGGGATGTTTTTCATTATATATTGAATCAACAGCGATCAGGAGTTCATGTAAATGCCGGGAATGACACGTTAGGGGCTCAAAAACTAAGCGCACGGGAGAGATTTTTAAATCAATTGCATAAAACATCTCCAAGTCCGTGGTCTAGTACCCGTTATGATAAAATTACTCATCAATACGCGAGTGAGTACTTTGCTAATAGTAAACCTAAGTTCTTGTTAATTGCTTATGGAGAAACAGATGAATATGCACATGGAGGGCATTACTTATCTTATCTGAAGTCGGCGAATAAAACCGATGCTTATATACAGGAAGTATGGAATTGGATACAGTCTGATGAACAGTATCGCGATAAAACCACCTTGGTGATCACCACGGACCACGGAAGAGGTAACGGAAGAAAATCCTGGAGAAGTCATGGGGTCTTGCAAAAGGGTTCAAATCATACCTGGTTCATGATTATGGGTCCTGATACCCAAGCACTGGGAGAAATGAAAGAGAAACAACACTATTATAATAACCAGTTAGCAAAAACTATTGTAGGTTTTTTAAATCTGGAATATCCGGTTCATGGATCTTATGGAGGGGTAATAGCAACAGCGATGGAGCATTGAAATAGACCTTTTTCATTTACTATGGTGTTTTGCGCTTCCTGAACTTCCAAAATTTTTTCTCTAAGTTTACCGTGATGAATATTGGAATAATAGGACTTGGAGACATGGGCTCAATTTATGCCCGGAAGTGGTCGGAGAAAGGCTATTCCGTTTATGGCTGTGACTTGCCCGAGCGTTATGAGTTGCTGAGAAACGCCTTCCAGGGAACATCTGTTACTGTGCTTGAATCTGCAAAAGCTGTTGCTCGAAAATCCGACTTCCTGATGTATGCTGTCGAAGCAGCAAAAATAGGTCAGGTGGTAGCAGCTACTGCCGATTCTGTAAAATACGGAGCGGTTATCGCGGGGCAAACTTCTGTGAAGGATCCGGAGATTGAGGCTTTCGAGAAATATCTTCCTTCTGATGTTCATATTTTTACATGTCATTCTCTTCATGGTCCTGCATTTTCAACAGAAGGTCAAAAGCTAGTCATTGTACCCCACCGTATAAATAAAGAGAATTATTTACGGGTCCTGCCAATCTTTGAGGCTCTGGAGTCCGAAATTATAGAGGTTGAAAACTATCACATGCATGACCAGATCATGGCCGATACTCAGGCTGTTACCCATATGGGTTTCGAAAGCATGGGAACGGCCTGGAAAAACTCTGGTTTTTATCCCTGGGATCATGGAGCTTATTCAACCGGAATCGATAACGTTAAGATATTAACTACCCTGAGAATATTTAGCTACAAGGCGCACGTTTACGCTGGCCTTGCCATACTTAATCCTTTTGCCAGGAAACAAGTGAGGCAATATGCCAAATCCGAATCTGAACTATTTAAGATGATGATCTGTGAAGATGAGGGAGCCTTTAGAAAACGTCTTCAGGAAGCGAAAGAGTTTGTGTTCCACGGGGAAAGGGACTTTATTACTCTTGACCAGGAAGTAATGGGCGATTTTAAAATGAGTACTGATCCTAAGCACCATCATCCTAACTCGCATTTAAGTTTGCTTGCAATGGTAGATGCATGGCATAAGCTCAACATTAATCCTTACGAAAACTTGATCTGCCAAACACCTCCGTTTCGTTTGCGACTCGGCATTGCGGAGTATTTATTTAAAAATGATGACTTGTTGGAAGAAACCATTCAAACGGCTTTGTACGACAAACATATCAGGGCAGACGATCTCGAGTTCCATTCCGCAGTTCGCGAATGGGCTTCTATTATTGAGTATGGAGATATGGAGGGATATCTTTCTCACTTTAACCAGGTGAAAGATTTCTTTGCCGATAGACTTCAGGAAGGAGCAAGGCAAAGCGCCCGGCTCATACAAAAACTAACATCATAAGTCCAGGTGACAATAAAAGCTTCTCGTTCACAGAGAAGCTTTTGTTGTATAACCACACGGCGGTTTTACCCTCCCACTCTGTGATAACTTTCCGAAACAATGATCGACTTAACCTTATCCTTGTCTTTCTGGAAGTCAAATGCATCAAACAATAGGAATGCATTTTCAGGGTCAGCCACAGAAGGAAACATTTTCCGCACTGCAGAAATTTTACCATCTGAAAAATCCATAAGCTTAACAACATCCAGAACCTGATCTACAGTGAAACCTGCATAAGGGGTTGTTAAGTCTATAACGGATAATTTATTCTTGTCGAAACTTGCTTGTTTCAGAGATTTTGAAAACCGTTCAAAAGCAGCAGGCGTCATTAAAGGAGGACAATTGTTAACATAAGGCCTGCCAGGTCGATTGTTATAACCTTCACTCAAAGGTTTATCCCAGTTGTCATAGCTGCACCTTCCCAGGTCAAGGTCCTTTACCAGCTTAAGTACATTCTGATTTAAAACGGTAATTGTTCTCATACCTGGCTTAACAATTACTTCTGCCCGGTATACAAGCCTATCGTTGTGCTCAATAACAATTGGATGAAGCCCTTCTCTTAGATCAAAAAACCTAAACCTTCCATTTATACTACTAATAGACTCTTCCCCTAATGAAACAGTAAAACGGCCCCTCACAGGAACCTCAACAAAATATTCAGAATAAGACGCCCTGAAAGAAGGTTGCCCATCAACAAAAGAATAGAGAAAAACAAGAGCGGTGATTGTAATAAGTTTAATTGTGTTCATAATTAAAATCTAAGTGTGTGATATTTCTATGACATTATGAGAGTGCCGAGGTTTAATGCTTAAATAAACTTTTATAAAACATATCGTGTTACAATCCCAAAACAGGAGAGCTGATTTCCACTTTCCACTGGATTTCCCTATATTGAGAGGAGAAATCCGTCTATGATTTTAAATTCTACCACTTCACTGAAAAAAGCGTTAAAACCTCTGCATGTTTGGGCTATTGCTGTCGGTTTAGTTATCTCAGGGGAATATTTTGGATGGAATTACGGCTGGGGAGTAGCCGGGACTGTAGGTTTTTTGATCTCGACACTTCTGGTAACAGTAATGTATGTAACTTTTATCTTTAGTTTCACAGAATTAACTACGTCCATTCCTAATGCAGGCGGTCCTTTTGAATATGCTTTTAGAGCATTTGGAAAATGGGGTGGATTTGTTTCAGGATACGCTACCCTGATCGAATTTGTTCTTGCACCTCCGGCAATTGCTTTTGCATTAGGTGCGTATGTTAATTTTCTTTATCCCGCTCTTCCTGTTGTCTGGGTAGCTATAGGATCTTATGTAATATTCACTGGAATTAACCTGCTTGGAATCAAGGAATCAGCAACTTTTTCGCTTATTGTTACTCTGCTTGCTGTTGCAGAATTACTCCTTTTTATAGGAATTGTAGCGCCTTCTTATCAAACTGAAAACTTCATGCGGGATTCAATGCCTTATGGATGGCAGGGAGTATTTGCTGCTTTGCCTTTTGCCATATGGTTCTATCTTGCGATTGAAGGGGTTGCGCTGGTAGCTGAGGAAGTTGAAGATCCTCATCGAAACATCCCGAAAGGGTATATTTCTGGGATATTAACCCTGGTTGCGCTGGCCTTGGGAGTAATGATCTTTACTGGAGGAATTGGCGATTGGAAAAAGCTAAGTAATATAGATTATCCTTTACCAGAATCTATAGGAATGGTGCTGGGGAAGTCCAATAGTCTTACAAAGCTTTTCGCTGGTATCGGACTTTTCGGATTGATAGCTTCATTTCATAGTATTATTATTGGTTATTCCAGGGAAATATTTGCACTCGCGCGAAGTGGCTTTTTGCCTGCTGTATTATCGCAGGTCCATTCCCGAACGCAAGTTCCGCATTGGGCTTTGCTGGCTGGAGCATTTGTTGGAATTGTTTCCATTCTGAGCGGCACAACCAACCAGGTAATAGTGCTGTCCGTATTAGGCGCTGTAGTAATGTACATTATGAGTATGTTCAGTCTTTTTCGTCTAAGAAAAAAGGAACCTGACATGGAAAGGCCCTACAAAGCTCCCTTCTATCCTCTTTTTCCCTTGCTGGCGCTCCTGCTTTCCCTTGTATCGCTAACGGCGATCGTCTATTATAATTTGTTGTTGAGTCTGCTGTTTCTTAGCGGAATGTTAATCATGGCAGCACTTTTTTATCTTACAGACCGGGGTAAAAAGAATAATGATCAATACCATAAATTACATCAGGAAGAGTTGGAACATGGCATATAAAACAAGCATAAGAAATATCGCTTACAGTTTTACAGATCTGAAGGATTTGATGGCCAAAGCCTCACCTTTTCGCTCTGGAGATGCTCTTGCTGGCCTGGCTGCAGAAACGTATCATGAAAGGGTTGCAGCTCAGTTTGTATTGGCCGATCTTCCATTGAAAGTTTTCCTCAGTGAATTTGTGATTCCCTGCGAGGAGGATGAGATTACACGTCTGATTATAGACACTCATAACAAAGCAGCCTTTGGTCCGATAGATTATTTTACAGTGGGAGAGTTCCGCGATTGGCTGCTGAGTGATGAAGCGGACGCTTATTCATTGGCAGCTTTGGCCTCCGGTCTTACCCCTGAAATGGTAGCAGCGGTTTCCAAAGTAATGCGGAACCAGGACTTAATTGCAGTTGCCAATAAATGTGAGGTGATCACTGCTTTTCGAAACACAATAGGCCTCAAAGGCCGCTTCTCTACCCGCTTACAACCAAATCATCCTACTGATGATCCTCGTGGTATAGCTGCCAGCATCATCGACGGGCTCTTATATGGTAGTGGTGATGCCGTGATTGGGATAAACCCAGCTACCGACAATCCGGAAACAGTATTAAAGCTCCTGCAGTTGATAGACAGGCTCAGGCAACATTATGATATTCCTACTCAATCTTGTGTATTAACACATTTAACTACTACGCTCGAACTGATACGCCAGGATGCCCCCGTTGATCTGGCTTTTCAATCTATTGCCGGAACAGAAAAAGCTAATTCAAGTTTCGGGGTTAATATTTCTTTGATAGAAGAAGCGTATCAGGCTACTCTGGAGTTGAACCGCGGAACGGAGGGGAATAATGTGATGTATTTCGAAACGGGGCAGGGTAGCTGTCTTTCTGCCAATGCCCACCACGGGGTAGACCAGCAAACCTGTGAGGCAAGGGCATACGCTTTAGCTCGTAAGTTTAAGCCTCTTCTGGTTAATTCTGTAGTTGGCTTTATCGGCCCTGAATACTTATACGATGGAAAACAGATCATTCGTGCTGCTTTGGAAGACCACTTTTGCGGTAAACTTTTAGGACTTCCCATGGGTGTGGATATATGTTATACAAATCATGCAGAAGCCGATCAGGATGATATGGACAACTTACTTACTCTTCTGGCTGTAGCAGGTTGTACCTTTATTATGGGTGTACCTGGTGCTGATGATATCATGCTTAACTATCAATCTACATCATTCCACGATGCGCTCTATATTCGAAAATTACTTGGTCTAAGGCCTGCTCCTGAGTTTGAGGACTGGCTGGTAAAGAGGGGGATTTTCGATAGGGAAACGGGGGTACTACAGGATAAAAGAAAAGGGCTTTTAAACGTGATGAATTTTTAAGGATTTAATATGGGAGCGCTAAAAAATCGATTTGTAAAAAATGATTTGTACAGTGACTTAAAGCAGTTCACCCAGGCACGGATAGCAGTAGGAAGGGCGGGCTGTAGTATGCCGTTGAACGAATTGCTCGAGTTCAAGATGTCACACGCCCATGCCCGCGACGCAGTGTATTCTGAGCTGGACCTGCAGCTAATAAGTAATGAGCTGAAGGTGATAGATATGGAACATTACATCCTTAAAAGTAAGGCGATTAACAGAAGCTCCTACCTTTCACGGCCAGATTGGGGAAGAAACTTAAGTGATGAATCATTTCAAAGTTTGAAAATTTACCCCAGAAAAGGTTACGATGTTTCCCTGGTACTTGCCGATGGTCTTTCTGCTTCTGCAATTAACCAGCATGCCTTACCATTGCTCCATGAACTGGTTCCTCAGCTGGGTGAAATGGGTTATACCTTAGCTCCTCTTATTTTGGTTCAAAACGGCAGGGTGGCTATCGCTGATCAAATCGCCTCATTATTGCAGGCTTCTTTATCGATAATTTTTATTGGTGAACGCCCTGGCCTGACTTGTCCCGATAGCATGGGAGCCTATCTTACTTATGATCCTAAGCCCGGTTTAACCGATGAAAGCCGTAACTGCATCTCAAACATTAGCGTGCAGGGACTGGATTATATCACAGCTGCCGAAAGGATTTTATACCTGGTAAATGAGAGTATGAGCAGGAAGCTCAGCGGAGTTTTACTGAAAGAAATTAGCGGAGGGCAGGAAAAGGAAGAGGATAAAAGGCTAACCTGATCCTCCTCCAAAAATAATCTTATTTCGGCTTCACGGTTGTTTCCCCATCTTCTTCAACTTTTGTCTTCGAATCAGGAGTCTTAAGCTTTGCATCGTCTCCGGTTTCAACCTTCATTTTCGAATCTCCACTCTTCACCTTCATCTCATCGTTGTCCATCTTCAACTTGTCGTCTCCTGATTTGATTTTTATACTATTGCCGTCTCTCTTGATCTTAGTTTCATCAAGCTTCCATACACCGTCTTGTTGAATTAAGGCATTGTTAACGATATTGCCTGTAGGTCCGTATAGCGTATCTCCTGTACTGACATTGACAAACAACATATCATCACTAATAGGTTTGCGAGTATCTGCATAGATATAGCCACCACCGGACTCTGTATCCTGAATAATAGAGCCCGAACCGGTGCCTGCACCTGTGCTTGAGCTGGTGTTCAAAGTCACGAATGAGGCTGTTGAGCTATTATCTGTAGCTGTGCCGTCTGCTGAAGTCTCAGAGGCAGTAGCAGTTGAATCAGATTCAGATGTGCTGCCCGTTTTATTGGAACAGGCAATAGCTAAAGGCAGTGCAGCTATTGCAATTGTTTTTAAATACTTGATTTTCATTTCCTTTTAGTTTAATAAATCATTAACACTATATTTAAAGGAAAGTTTACCCTGGGCTTATCGACTATATTTCCAGTTACGTGATTTGCCTTCGCTAACCCATTCTATCATAGTATCTAAACGTTTGTTTCTTGTTGTTTCTGTTTTAGCCTCTGTGATCCATTCAACATATTCCTTTCGATGCGAATAACTAAATTTTTCAAAATTTTCTTTTGCAAGCGGGTTTTTATTCAAAGCCTCTGTCAAGAATTCAGGAACAATTATATCAGTCCTCTCCAAAACCTTTTTAGATACTTTCTTATCCAATTCGTTCAGATGCGCTGCCTTTCTAACATAATCCATAATGATATCGTCTTCGGGAAGATTCTCGATTGATGCTATCCGGCCAAACTGTCCCATCGCCTGATCTGCATTTACCTTAAGCAAATCCTGAGGATCATCCAGCAAAGCTCCCTTCCAGAAGCCGAATGCACAGTGCTGTTTAAATGCTGCTATATTACAAACAGGGCCTTTATAGTCGAAAAAAGGCATTCCCCATTTCATGGTTTCTTTAATCTCCGGACACGCCTTGTGGATTAAACCTCTTATATGTTTGAGGATCGGTTGGGCAAAACCAGCTGCATTTTCGATGTATGCGTCTATTTTTGGATCAGTTGGATGCGGCATAATGATATCTTTATTTCAAATATAGCTGAAATAGGATTTGAAAATTGTGCCTGCAATAACGTTGCTATAACTAGGTACAACTGGCAGGAAAACAATATTTCTTCAATCATTAAAAATGAAAAAGGCAGCTCAATATCCTTAAGCTACCTTTTCATTAAATTCTATTTATTTTCTAGTTGTTATACCCGAAGTTCTGTTGGAAATCCTTGGTAACGTCAATGGTTGATTGAGGAATTGGAAATACTCTTCTAAAAGGTTGGGTTGCAGGTTTCGCGGTGTAAGCCAGATCAAACTTTCCGAAACGGATCATTTGAGGTCTGCGATACATTTCCCAGTACATCTCGAACCCAAGTTCCCGGTAAAGAGTAGCTTCGTCAATGGTTAAAAGTTCTTTCCCTGGCGCATTACCATATAGTTCTTCCCTTGTCCTGGAAGTTCTTAACTTATTAATGTCCGCCAAGGCTTCTGCGTTCATCCCTTTCCTGAAATAAGCTTCAGCGCGCATCGTATAAATTCCGCCTAAACGGAATAATGGAATATCAACGTTGCTGCTTCCATTGTCCTCTTCAGGGTCATATTCAAATTTAAAGATCCGCGCTCCGCGATTGATCTGATTTTGCTGTAGGATAGCCTGCGAAGGATTATCAAAATTCAACTCTGGTGTAAAGTCCATTTTGGTGGTAGCGCTTTTTTCCATCACCAACTCAGATACTTTAATACGTCCATCAGCTGTCATCTCAAATCCTCCTGCAGGAGTTAATTTGGGGCCGTATTGCTGGCCGGCAGAAATGCCCCAGTTAAAATGGAACCAGGGTAGATTGTTGCTCTTTGGAACAATACTTATCGCGGGGACGCTTCCAGGGCCATCATTCATAAACCAGGTGCCGTCAGCATACCGGTATTTTCTTGAAAACCGGGGATCATCATGGTGTCCATCCCAGCTGTGGTAAAATTCGGGCGTTGTGCACGACCCATTCGTGCCGCGGTTAGCTGGGGAAGGCCTTTGATTTCGTTCAACGCACATATAGCCGAAGTCATTATCACCATTACGAATATTATCTATCTTTTGTACAACCACAAAGATCAACTCCGACCCGTTTTCATTTTTAATGGCGAAATTATCAAAGTAATTACTGGCTAAACGGAACTTTGAAGAGTTAATAAGGAGTGAGGTGTAGTAGATCACCCGGTCCATATCTGTATCATTCCCACTCACCGCTTTTTCGTTGAAGTTGAACGTGGAAGCATAACGGTCTTTGTATACCGCACGGTTAAGATACATGTTGGCCAAAAGCGCATATGCTGCTTCTTTAGTGAAGCGACCATTATGTGTTGAACTTTCTCCAAGGCTCGCAAGGTCAGGTATCAACGCTTCCACTTGTAAGATCAGCTCATCTATTCCTGTTGCTGCTTTTTTAATTTCCAGCGGTGCATTTTTAAGCATTGGATCGCGATATGGAGCCTGGTCATAAAGGTCCAGTGTAGTGTAAGTATAGTAGGCTAAAAGACCTTTTGCTTCAGCAAGTAGCATTGGTTTTTGCTCTACATTGCTATTACTGATCTCATTAATTGCCGTAAGCGACCGTGTAATTCCGTTTGTCAGTAAATCCCAGTTATCGGTCACAATTGGATTATCCGATTTCCAGGTAAATTCATGCATCGATCGCCATTTTCCGCCGTCTCCCCAATCACTACCTCTGGTAGGCAGCATTGCAATATCAGTAGTGTATTCCTGCAAAGAGAAAATGCCTCCGTTATCAACAAAGGTACGATCACCCAAGCGGTCATAGGCGGCGGCTAAGGCTCCTGTAGGGCTAGAGGCATTATCGCCCAGCACCTCATCCAGGACCACTTCATCCAGGTCGGTACAACTGGTCGCCAACCCAAACGACAGTATTAGAAGGGCGTGTTTTAGCTTATATAGTGTTCTCATGATTGTATTATAATTTTAAAGTTGCTCCGAAAATGAATGTTTTTGCAGTAGGGTAGCTGGCATAGTCAATCCCTAGCGACTGATTTCCGCCACTTGATTTTGGACTGTTGATCAATGGATCATAACCACTATAATTAGTGATGGTAAACAAGTTCTGACCAGTGACATACAGGCCAAGGCCCTGAAGCCATTTTAAGTTCTTTAACTTAAGATTGTATCCTAACCGAGCCGAGTTTAATCTTAAGAAATCTGATTTTTCCAGGAATAGTGTAGAAAGCTGAGGAGCGTTAGATGAATTAGCTCCAGATTCCAAATAACCGGTGGTAACGTTTCTGTCAGAGGCAAGGTTGTTGATATTTAAAGCGTTTAAACCGGTATTATTAACCAGATAGCCTCCGGTTTGGCCGATAAAAGCAAGAGAAAGGTCGAACCTCTTATAACTCATCTGACTGTTGAAACCAAAAGTGAATTTTGGAATTGCACCCTCGATGATTACCCGGTCGTCACTGCTAATCGTATTGTCACCGTTTCTGTCTCTGAAGATATTGGCACCCTTTTCATCAAACCCAATATGTTCTAGTAAGTAGAAAGAGCCGGCCGCATATCCACTTTTATAGATATTAGCTACCACACCTGACTGGCCTGGACCAGATATAGTACCTGAATATATTTCAGAAACAGGGAGGTTTTTGATCGTATTGTCAAGCGTAGCACCATTAACATCAGCAGACCAATTGAAATTCTTGGTTCTAAGGATCCTGGAACCTACCATAAATTCAAATCCTTTGTTTACGATCTCTCCGTCAATATTAACCCAAACAGTGGTGGTAGGACTAAGTACCTGCGCAGGAATATTTAGGATGGCATTTGTAGTTGTTTTATTAAAGTAATCCAGACTTCCATAAAACTTTCCTCTGAAAAGCTCGAAATCTAAACCAAGATTTGACTGAGTTACAACCTCCCATTGAAGGTCAGGGTTAGGTGTACGGGTTACTGATATTCCGTTTACAAGTGTAAGGTCTTTATTCAGATAGTATCCATCCGCACCCGAAAGAGCATAACTTGCTTTCGTTATCTTATTCTGTACTTCCTGGTTTCCTGTTTGGCCCCAGCTGGCACGAACTTTCACATTATCCATCCAGTTCAGGTTCTTCAGGAAATTTTCCTGAGAAATATTCCAGCCAAGAGCAAATGAAGGGAAGTACCCGTACTTATTATTGTCCCCGAAACGGGTTGAACCGTCAGCACGCAATGATGCTGTCAAAAGATATTTATCATTTAAGGTATAGTTAGCTCTGGTAAAGAATGACTGCAACTCATTTTCCTGTGCATATCCAGATACGCCACTTTGCGTTCCCGAAAATGCAGGATTGTTTTCTGGTGTAACACCCCCTTCGGCCTTTGCAATAGCGGTAAGAGCGAAGCTGTTTCCTGATCTTTCAAATTTTTGATAAGAGAAACCACCCAATACTTCCAATCTGTGTTTCCTTGAAAACATATTGTAGGTGAGGTAGTGTTCAAGGAGCGTACTCTGCGATTCCATGTTAAACTGTACATACCTTCCAGTAGGATTGATATCGGTAAGATTGGGGAATACAGTAGTATTTCTTTCGGATGTTGAACGATCAATACCCACGTTAAGCTTATACTCAAAACCTTTGAGGATTCTGAAAGACAGGTCCGTATTACCAAGAACTCTTAGCGTATTTGTTTTATCATTATACACACTTAACAAGTAAGCGGGGTTGTAGTGCGCATTCATATTGAAGTTGGTGTACTCACCCTTCTCATCAAAAACGGGCCTGGTTGGATTGGCCATTAAAGTATGAACAATTAGCTGCCCATTGGAACCTCCGTCATCACTGGTGGGTACACCGAAATCACGGGTCTGACTGGCGGTAAGATTAACTCCAATCTTCAATCGCTGATTATCAAAGAAGGATTCTGATGCATTTATCCTGGCCGAACTGCGTTTAAAGGCACTGTTTGTGACGATACCCTGCTGATCCATATGCGCTAATGAAACATAATAGTTCCCTGTATTAGACTGTTTCGAGAAAGCCAGGGAGTTATTTGTTGTATTAGCTTGTCTGTAGATAACATCCTGCCAATCGGTATTTCCACCATGATCGAATGCCGGTTGAGTAAGGGCGCTGCGGTACTGCTCGGCTGAAAGAACATCCAACTTATGAGCAACATTAGAGATCCCGGTATAACTTTCGAAACTAAGGTTTCCGTCTCCTTTTTTGCCTTTTTTAGTAGTGATGATCACTACTCCATTAGAGCCTCTCGCTCCATATATGGCAGCAGCAGAAGCATCCTTCAGTACCGACATCGACTCTATGTCGCTCGTATTAAGAAAGTTTAAAGGGTTTTTAGCCCTGGAGCTACCAAAGCCTACATTTTGTCCGGCAGGACTTGCTTCGTCATTAGTAAGTGGTACTCCATCTACCACAAAAAGGGGAGTACTGCCACTTCGGATAGAACCAACTCCGCGGATGGAAACATCTACACCTCCTCCAGGCTCACCGCTGTTTCCTACTACTCTAACCCCTGCAACTTTTCCCTGAAGAAGATTATCTGCAGATACAATTACTCCCTGGCGAAAGCTTTTCTCATCTATCTGAGCAACGGCACCTGTAACGTCTTTCTTCGTCTGGCGACCATAGCCTACTACCACAACTTCATTCAACTTGGCTGCATCTGGCTCTAAACGTATTTCCAATGTAACAGTAGTAGCTGAAATCGTTTTTACCTGATATCCGATAAAGCTTACCTGTAAAGATTTTCCCAGGGCAACTTTAATGCTGAAGCGGCCCGCTGCATCAGTAACAACTGCGTTTTTAGTTCCTTCCTCCCTTACGGTTGCTCCGGGTAGGGGAGCCCCAGTTTCATCAAGTACCCTGCCTTTTATTGTTTCAATAGCTGCTTTGGTACCTGTGATCTCCTTATTGTCTGCCTTCTTGCGAATCAGTACAGTGTTATTACTAATGTTGAAGCTCAGGTGTGCCTTCGCAGCAAGGTCTCTAAGCACTGTCTCTATTGGCTCATTAATGGATACGGTGTATTGATTTTTATCCGAAATAACAGCCTCTCCGTAACTGAACTTTAAATTGCTTTGTCTGCTCAGGATATGGAATAGGTTTACAAGAGTATTACTTGCTGTCTTACGGTCCACTTTTCCCTTTACTAATTCAACTGAAAAGGATGGTTGCGCTATTAGGACGAATACAGCTAAAAAACAAAAGACTTTGAAGATTTCTATAGTATATTTACGGTACATATTAATTGACAATGGATTTAATTGATGTTGTTGAATAAGCCGCTTTGTTCCAGCAAAGCGGTTTTTTAATGACTTACTTTGACTATCTTATCATAGGCTCTAAATTTTAGGGAAGTGATATAATTTATCTGGTTAAGAATCTCATTAAGCGGTTGTCCAGCTTCAATATTGAGGGATACCTTTGTTTTAAGTAGCTGAACATTCTCCGTTTCAAAGCTTATACCGTACCTAAGCCTTAGTACCCTTAGTACCTCCGCTAAGCTCACTTGATTCATATAAAGCTCCTGCTTGAACCAGTTGGTTAGCAGTTCTTTCTCTGCTAGTTGTTTGCTCAGCTTATTGTTTTTAAAACAGGCTTCCTCATTTGGAAGCAGATCGACGCTGTTTTTGGCCGAAGTAACGTTTACCTTGCCGGTGGCTACTGTCACAGTACAAGAGTTTTGATGGAGGGCGATATGAAAAGAGGTGCCCAGTACTTTGGTTCTAATGCCTCCGGATTGGATAAGGAATGGACATGCAGGGTTTCTGGCAACCTTAAAGAAAGCATCTCCTTTTAATAGTCTTACTTCCCTGGTTTGGCCGGCAAATTCTTTAGGGTACTCAAACTCTGAGTAAGCAGCAAGAAAAATGATTGAACCGTCTTGCAATACAACCGAATCTGTGAGAGAGCTGGTAGCTCTCCTTAGCATAACAGGGCTTGACGGTACTCTTAAGAGCAAGACCGACAGGCAAATTAGTAAAGCAACACTCGCGGCAACAGCATAGGGGTAAAGATTGCTTACTGCTCTCTTTTTTCTTATTTTAAATAGAATCGAGGATTTGACAGCCTCTTTATTGCCCATTTCATTTTCATTCCAGACTGCCTCTGCATACTTTTTTTCAAAAAAAGCATCTAACAGGTTTTTCTCATCCTCCGACAGATCTTCTCTGTCAAGCTTGTCTGAGATGTTTCTTAAGTAGTTCGCCTTGTTTTCTGACATCTGTCCTTATAAATTCATCTATAAGTACCAGAAGCAGCCAGATCGTACTACCGAAAAATATTAATGATTCGTTAAGAAATTATAAAATGAAGCAGGGCTACCAGAAGCGGTATCAAACAAACCGAAAGCTTCCCCGCTTTAAGTTTCAGCTGCTGAACAGCAGAGCTTAATTGGTTCTTTACAGTCTGCTTGGAAAGGTTCAAACGCTCCGCTATTTGTTCTAGGTCCATGTCCTCCAGCTTGTTCATCATTAGGATCGCTTTTCGTTTCGGGGGTAACTCTTCAAGTAGCAGATAAAGTTGGTCCATCAATTCAGTTTCCAGGGCGCATGAGCTTTCTTGAACGTAATCCTCAAATTGTTCTTCAATCAATGCTACCTCAAAAGTATTGTTACGGTACTCTTTAAAGATTTGGTTTTTTACGGCGCGGAATAAAAAGCTTTCAATAGAGGAAATTTGCAGCTTATGGCGCCTTTCCCATAGATCGGTAAATACCTCCTGTACAATGTTCTCTGAAAGGTGTTCGTCCCGGGTAAGCTTAAAACAGAAGGCGTATAGCTTTTCCCAATGCTGTGAGTAAATTTCTTCAAACTTAGCAAGGTTGCCCATAAAGTTCTGTAAGTAGAGGCGAAGAAACGCTATTAAGATAGCCTGAACTTTATTTTCAAATTATCTTTTAGTTAAGTCTCCTTTGCAAAGAGGGCGCTGTTTCCATTTTTACCCATTTTAGCTTCTTTAACCTTAGCTTAATATTTTTTGCGAACTTTTGCGAGATGAATAAATGGCTTTTATTTCTTTTAGTATTCCAAACCGGATTTACCGGACATGTATACAGCCAAACTAAAGGCACAGGAACAGAGGTTGCCTTTATTTCAGATGTACATTTTGCAGATCTCTACGGTAAACTTTCTGGTACAACTTTTAAAGGGCCGAAAAATCCCAAAGATGGGCGGAACACACTCCTGCGTACAATGCAGTCGCAACTAGGGTCTACCCGTATTTTTAATGAGAATTATTTTGCATTTATCGCTGCCCTTGACGACGTTGCTAAAAGGGGAGTGCGTTTAGTGGCTTTTCCGGGCGACTATTCCGACGATGGTCAGGCAGTTCATCTAAGAGGATTGCAGCGGATCTTGCAGGAGTACAGACAGAAGTACGGAATGCAGTTCTTCATCACTACTGGCAATCACGATCCTGTTGGTCCCTTCCTTAAAGAAGCCGGAAAAAAAGATTTCCTGGGTGCTAAAGGTATGTCTCAACCTGTTTTTAGTAAGCCGGGCCTTTATAGCCCTACAACTCCACATGAACATCCAACAGCCATTTCTGCGGATATTGCTGAGTTGGGTTACGAGGGCATCATGGATCATCTTTCTGAATTTGGTTTTTTTGCACAGCCTCAGTACAAGTACTGGACAACTCCCTTCAGCTCTTTTTCGCCAGACAACTATAATTATCAAAAAGCAAGAGAGGCCTCGCTGTTGAGTAACCGCATGTATGAAGTTGCTCCAGGTGATACCATACCAGATGCTACCTATCTTGTTGAACCAGTAGAAGGCTTATGGTTACTTGCAATTGACGGCAATGTTTATCTGCCTCGTCATGATGGCAAGACTAAAGCTTTTTCAAATGCAGAAGCTGGATATAATAACGTTATCACACATAAACGGCATCTTCTTACATGGGTTAAAAGGATATCAGAAATGGCCAGGCAAAGAGGTAAAACACTTATTGCTTTTAGTCACTACCCCATGGTTGATTATAACGACAACGCTTCCCCTGAAATTGCTAAACTGATGGGGCCAGACAAATGGCAGTTAAAAAGGATGCCCCTGCCGGATGTTGCTCGCGAATTTATTAATGCAGGCATAAATATTCACTTCGGCGGCCACATGCATATTAATGATACAGGTGTTTTCTCCGATGATAAAGGAAATACTCTGGTAAATATTCAGACACCCTCACTCGCAGCCTATATCCCAGCGTATAAATTACTTAAGCTAAAAGGAGAGGGTAAAGCCGAAATAGAAACAATCACGATAGATAAGGTAAAAAGTTTCGACAAACTTTTTGCACTGTACCATATGGAATATGAATTCTTGTCCGGGAAGTCAGATGCTGCAATTTGGGATAAAAAGATATTGAAGAGTAAAACTTATAAGGAGTTTACAAGATATCATCTCGAAGAGCTGGTTCGCCTGCGTTTCCTGCCTCAGGACTGGCCCGAATATCTGAGGGAGTTTTTGTCAAAAAGCTCAGGCCAGGATTTGCTACTATTATTAAGCGAGTCCTCAGATTCTTCAAAAGTAAACCAGGTTAGGTACAAGCAGGATCTGATGAACAGGCTTGAAGCAAGCAAGCTTAAATTCGCTGAATTTTCCAAGTGGAATGGTATGGACTTGATAAATGACTTTTACCGGTTAAGAAGCGCCGACCAACTGGCGCTTAAAGACATTAATCCACATCGGCTACAGCAGTATCAATTCCTTGCGAACCTCTGTTTAGATCTAAACGAAAGGAAGTCTATCACTGACCAAAAGGAAAAGGGCCTCATCTTGTTCTTCAGTATATTTAATAAGTTCCTGAAAGATTCGCCGGCAAATCATTTTACGGTTGATCTGATTACCGGCGATATAAGAGAACTACCGTCAAAATAGTCTATTCCTATTATGGAGAGCAGTACTATTTCAGGGAAGAGTTTACAGGGTTGGGACGAACATAGGTCCCATCCTCAAATTTAACCTGATAGGTAGATGGAAAAAAAGTACTGGGCTTATAGTAATCCGTCGTAATGATTTGAGCACCGGAATTTTCGGCCATATGAAAATGAGTATAATCGTTTTTTCTAGCCTCACGGGTATCTGCGTCAGCCCTCGTCCGAACAATATACCCCTTCTTAACCAGTTCAGGTATACTTGTATCCTCAGGGTTGTTTCTTAAAAGTGCTGCAGCTTCAGGTGTACCTGGTTCTGCATTTACAAATAGTACCCTGCCTTTTAAAGATGGATGTCCTTTAATATACATCTCCCTGTTTTTCCCGGTATTATCCAAAATGAACATAAATTTTCCTCTGGCCTGCTTCATCTCCGGCCAGTTTCCTGCAAGAACAGCAGCCTCAAGGGTCTTGTAATCGCCGCGCACCATGTCAGGGGTGATTAGATGATCTGCTCCAAGATGTTTTCTAATTGTTGCGTCCAGATCGTCGAACAATTTTTCTGTGAAGGGTTCGGGACTCGTTCCTAAGTGGTTCTTTTCGCCGTCTTTGGGCTCTAGCGTAATAAATACCGGTACATGACCCGGATTAGCTAGCGACCAGTCGTGCAACTGCTTAAGACAAATTTCGAAAGTTGGAGCAGAACTTCGAAAATCTATATCCGGAATATGAAGCACTTTAAATCCTGGTTTCTTCATCAGTCCTTCCGGGTCAAAGGCTTGTTCAGGCGCCACCATTTCAAGTCCCTTTGGTTTAGCATACTTTCCTCCTTTGGGGTCAGGGTAAACATCAATCTCCAGATTTCTTAAACCCATCGTAAGCTGTTCCGGAATCCCAATGTGTTCATACTGCAGCCCATTCAGTCTCTTCGTACTGTCGCGCTCCATAAGATAGTTCAAAAGTGCAGGTTCGATTGCCTTTTTATAACTGTTATGAGAACCAATAATCTGCACCTGATTCAATTTTTCCTGCGCAATTGAATCAGAAAGCGAGGTAAAAGAACTCAGGATTAATAACGCGCCGTATACCTTATTCATTGATCTTAATTTCTGTATTTAATTTTCGCTCAAAGGTATTTTGACAATGTTAAGCAGAAGTTATATCTGAAATAACAAGTTCTTCCATCGCCACTTTACTTTGATCTTTAAGGCTGCTTGCCCAAATGCATTTGAAGCCAGACGACGCGGCACCTGTATAAACTTTGTTTTTTTCAGTAGGATGCAGGATCAGAAACACTAATGCATATTGGTAATCAGTGGGCAAATCAAAATCCAGTGAACATGAACCCTTATTAACCTGGAGACTATAGACCTCGGAATACTTTACACTACTTGCAGACCGTATGTTTGTCCTATCTATAAAGATGCATAGCACACCGTATAAATAACCATCCGGAAACTTCCTGTTGAAATTAGGTGATTGGCTCCATTCCAGTTTAACTGTTAAGACATCGCCGCTGGAATTAATGTTAAATAATGGAGAGGCCAGACGGTTTAATTTGTATTCTTCGTACACATCGATGTTTATAAATATGGAAGGGTCCAGACAGGAACCTCCTTTATATCCTGCTCGCGTAAGGGATAAGAGTCTGGGCCAGTAATTACGAGGTTTGGTATTGTAGAAATAAGGCAGAAGCTCCTTTCTTATCAGGGAAGCATCAATATTAGATAAACCCTGTTCCTCACTGCTCTTTTTCATTTTATCATTCAGGCTCACCTCGGTATAGGTACCTCTTTTGGCGCGCTGGTGTTCTCCATAAGTGTTACTTTTAACAGTGGTAAGTTCTTCTTTTTTCTTTTTAAGTTTTCTGTTTTTTTTCATGACAAGAAAAGGTTTAATAGTATCTTTATAAGGTTATCATCTAAGGTAATTCTTCCTCCAGTTAATTCCAATTAAATTTCAGCGACCTTATAGCGACCTTTTAGCGATGTTATAGCGACCTTATAGCGATATTTCTTCTGGGATCATTGGTATATGCTTCGTACCTGATTCGTAACTGAGGGCAGACAGATTCGGGGCAGAGGGCCGAAGGGAAGCCTGGACCTTGCCGGGCCTCCGAATACTTTCCAAACAAATCCCGAACTTGTTCCTGCCCTTTTCCAACCCAGTCTCCTTTTCTTTCCCTATTTGGTAATAATCCTTTCAGGAGAATGGCATTTTGTACCCAGTTCCGCCTTTATATTGACTTCTTTTACCTCTCCCTATCCTGTGCCAATTGTTGGATAAAGTTTACCTGAGCCTCCAACCTGCTAATACCGAACAACTAAACTTATTCTTTAAAAAATAAAAAAATAACTCCCTCACTATTTGATAATTAAAGTTTTGTCTCTATCTTTGCCGACCCATTTAGGGGGTACTATGCCTTGAGCGAAGCCCTACTGCTTCGATGGGCGAAAAAAGAAACAAAAGAAAATGTCAGGAATTATTGGTAAAAAAGTAGGAATGACCAGCATTTTCGACGCCGAAGGAAAAAACATTCCTTGTACGGTGATCGAGGCTGGCCCTTGCGTTGTAACGCAGATTCGTACCGCCGAGAAGGACGGGTACGAAGCGGTTCAGTTGGCTTTCGATGAGAAGAAAGAAAAAAACACGACTCAACCATTAAAAGGCCATTTCGCTAAAGCAGGAACAACTCCTAAGCGCAAGCTTGTTGAGTTTAAGACCTTCGAAGACGAAAAGACTTTAGGTGACACTGTTACCGTTGAAATTTTTGCTGAAGGCGACTTCGTTGATGTAGTTGGTACTTCAAAAGGTAAAGGTTTCCAGGGTGTTGTTAAGCGTCACGGTTTTGGTGGTGTGGGTGGTCAAACTCACGGTCAGCACAACAGAATGCGTGCTCCAGGTTCATTAGGAGCTTCTTCATGGCCTTCACGTGTATTCAAAGGAATGCGCATGGCGGGTCGTACAGGTGGTGCTCGTGTTAAAGTTCAGAATCTTCAGATCCTGAAAGTTTACGCTGAGCAGAATTTATTAGTTGTTAGCGGTTCCATTCCGGGAGCAAAAGGTTCTTACGTAATCGTTGATAAATAAGATGGAAGTTAATGTAGTAAACATTTCAGGTAAAGAAACAGGTGCCAAGGTGCAACTTCCTGAAGCGATTTTCGGTGTAGAGCCAAACGATCACGCAATCTACTTAGATGTTAAGCAATACCTTGCGAATCAACGTCAGGGTACACACAAAGCTAAGCAGCGTAACGAAATTGCAGGATCAACCCGCAAACTATACAAACAAAAAGGTACTGGTGGTGCCCGTGCTGGTAACATTAAATCACCTTTATTCAATGGTGGTGGTCGTGTTTTCGGTCCTCAGCCACGTGACTATAGCTTTAAACTGAACAAAAAGTTAAAGCAATTAGCTCGTAAATCAGCCCTTTCTTACAAAGCACAAGATAACAACATTGTAGTTTTAGAAGATTTCTCTTTCGATGCGATCAAAACTAAAAGCTACGCTAAGTTAATTGCTGACTTAAATGTTGCTGGCGAAAAGACTTTGTTAGTATTACCGGCTGCTAATAACAATGTGTACTTATCAAGCAGAAACATCAAAAAAGCAAAAGTTATCACTGCTGACCAATTAAACACTTACGATGTGTTGAACGCTGGCAAACTTTTGTTAACTACTGATTCTGTTAAAAAATTAGAGGAGGCACTGGCCAAGTAATATGGAAATTTTAAAGAAACCTATTTTAACAGAAAAAGCATCGATTCTAACTGAGAAGCTGAATCGTTATGCATTTAAAGTAGATCACAGAGCCAACAAATTGCAAATTAAAACAGCAATTGAACAAATGTATGGTGTTAACATCGCAGCTGTAAACACTATCGTGGTATCTGGAAAGACAAAAAGCCGTTACACAAAAGCAGGAAACGTATCTGGTAAAACAGCCAAATACAAAAAAGCGATCGTAACGCTTAAAGATGGTGAAACTATAGACTTTTACGGCACTATATAATTAGACATGGCAGTTAGAAGATTTAAACCAGTTACCCCTGGAACTCGTTTCCGCGTTGGAGGCGATTACTCAGATGTTACTACAAACGTTCCTGAAAAATCGTTAGTAGTTGCTATTAAGAAGTCAGGTGGTAGAAATAACACTGGTAAAATGACTATGCGTTATCTCGGTGGGGGACATAAAAAGTCATACCGATTGATTGATTTTAAACGCGATAAACACAATATCCCCGCAACAGTTGCCACAATTGAGTACGATCCTAACCGTACAGCCCGTATAGCATTGCTACATTACGCTGATGGTGAGAAGCGTTACATTATTGCTCCTGAAGGACTAACAGTTGGACAAACTGTAGTTTCTGGTGAAGCATCAGCTCCTGAAGTTGGAAATGCACTTCCGTTAAAGAATATCCCTTTGGGTTCAATCATTCACAACATTGAATTGAATCCTGGTCAAGGTGCTTCAATTGCACGTAGTGCTGGTACTTATGCACAGCTTTCTGCTCGTGACGGTAAGTACGCTATTATTAAATTGCCTTCTGGCGAAACCCGCATGATCCTTGCAACTTGTCTTGCAACTATCGGATCAGTATCTAATGCTGAAAAAGCAAATGAAGTATTAGGTAAAGCTGGACGTAAACGTTGGTTAGGTTATCGCCCTCGCGTTCGTGGTGTTGCCATGAACCCGGTAGATCACCCAATGGGTGGTGGTGAAGGAAGAGCTTCCGGAGGTCACCCACGTTCAAGAAAAGGTTTATTGTCTAAAGGTTACAAAACCCGTAACAAGAAGAAAGCTTCTAGTCGTTACATTATCGAAGGGAGGAAAAAATAATGGCACGTTCAATTAAAAAAGGCCCTTATATCGACCACAACTTGTTGAAAAAAGTTGATGTTCTTAACGAAAGCAGTAAAAAGACTGTGATCAAAACTTGGTCTCGTCGTTCTATGATCTCTCCGGATTTCGTAGGTCACACATTTGCTGTTCATAACGGAAATAAATTTATTCCAGTTTATGTAACTGAGAATATGGTTGGTCACAAGCTGGGAGAGTTTGCTCCAACGAGAACTTTTAGAGGTCACGCTGAAAAGAAAAAATAAGCCATGGAAGCAGTAGCAAAATTAAATAATTGCCCTACCTCACCTCGTAAAATGAGACTGGTTGTTGACCTGATCCGTGGCGAGCGTGTAGAAAAGGCACTTTATATCTTAAAGTATACAAATAAAGAAGCTGCACAAAGAGTTGAGAAACTTCTTTTGTCAGCAATAAAAAACTGGGAAGCGAAAAACGAAGGTCAACGTCCTGAAGAAAGCGAACTGTTTGTGAAAACAGTTATGGTTGATGGAGGTCGTCAGTTAAAAAGACTTAGACCAGCTCCTCAGGGTCGTGGATACAGAATTCGTAAACGTTCTAACCACGTAACATTGGTAGTTGACAGTAAAATCGCACAAAACTAATTTATAGGAAATGGGACAAAAAGCACATCCAATAGGTAACCGTTTAGGAATCATCAGAGGTTGGGATTCTAACTGGTTCGGTGGCAACAACTACTCCGATAAATTAGTTGAAGACGAAAAAATTCGTAAATACTTATCAGTACGTATCTCTAAAGGCGGTATCGCTAAATTAGTTATCGAGCGTACTCTTAAGCGTATTACTGTAACTATTCACACTGCACGTCCAGGTATCGTTATCGGTAAAGGCGGCCAGGAAGTTGATAAGATCAAAGAAGAGTTAAAGAAGCTTACTAAAAAGGATGTTCAAATTAACATCTTCGAGATCAAACGTCCTGAGCTTGATGCTCAATTAGTAGGAGAAAGCGTTGCAAAACAGTTAGAAGCTAGAATTTCTTTCCGTCGTGCAATGAAAACTGCTATCGCATCAACCATGCGTATGGGTGCAGAAGGTATCAAAGTAATGTGTTCTGGTCGTTTAGGTGGTGCCGAGATGGCGCGTACTGAACAGTACAAAGAAGGCAGAATTCCTCTTCACACTTTCCGTGCAGATATTGATTATGCTTTAGCTGAAGCATTAACTACTTACGGTAAGATCGGTATCAAGGTATGGATCTGTAAAGGTGAAGTATACGGTAAACGTGATCTTTCTCCAAACATCGGTCAAACTTCTAACACTCGCGGAAGAAACGAAGGTGCTTCAAACTTCGGCGGAAATGAAAGAGGTGGAAATGACAGACGCGGTGGAGACAGAAGAGGTGGAAACGATCGTGGAGGAAACCGTGGTGGAAATAACCGTGGTGGACAAGGTGGTCAAAACCGTGGAGGAGGCCAAAACCGTGGTGGAAACCAGGGTGGTGGTTTCAGAGGAAAGAAATAATTGAATTTTTAAAATCGTTTGACGATATAAAAAGATACTAAAATGTTACAGCCAAAAAGAACGAAGTTCAGAAAAATGCAGAAAGGCAGAATGAAGGGTCTTGCAACTCGTGGTGCAGAACTTTCTTTCGGATCTTTCGGTATTAAATCTCTTGAACCAGCCTGGATTACTAGTCGCCAGATCGAAGCTGCACGTATCGCTGTTACACGTTATATGAAACGTGAAGGACAAGTGTGGATTCGTATTTTCCCTGACAAACCCGTTACTAAGAAACCTGCTGAGGTACGTATGGGTAAAGGTAAGGGAGCTCCTGAATATTGGGTAGCTGTTGTACGCCCAGGTAGAATGATTTTTGAAGCTGAAGGTGTGCCTTTAGAGATTGCTAAAGAGGCATTACGTTTAGCCGCTCAGAAATTGCCGGTTCAAACAAAATTTGTAGTACGTAGAGATTACGTAGAAGCATAAAAAGGTTTTGAGTTGTGAGTTGTAAGTTTAAGTAATCACTTACTTACAACATACAACCTGCAACATAGAACAAGAAATTAAAATGAAACAGTCAGAAATTTTAGAGCTATCAACAGAAGAGATCGTTGCAAGGATTAACGAGGAAAAAGCAAGTTTAACTAAGTTAAAATTTGCTCATGCAGTTTCTGCAATCGAAAACCCTTCTCGCATCGCGAACATCAGAAAAGATATTGCTCGTTTAAACACAGAATTGACTAAGCGCAAAGCGGCTTCTGCTGCCGAGTTACAGTCCGCTTCTGAAACTGAATAATAGTAAAAGTCGACATGGAAAGACGATTAAGAAAAACCCGTATCGGGTTGGTAGTAAGCAACAAGATGGATAAGTCTATCGTTGTTTCTGTAGAAAGGAAAGTAAAGCACCCTATCTACGGTAAATTCGTAAAGAAAACTACTAAATTTATGGCTCATGACGAGGCTAACACTTGCGGTATTGGCGACACAGTGTTAATTATGGAGACTCGTCCGCTGAGTAAAACTAAGAACTGGAGATTAGTTGAAATTTTAGAGAGGGCTAAGTAACATGGTACAACAGGAATCAAGACTGAATGTTGCTGACAACAGCGGAGCTAAAGAAGTTTTAGTGATCCGTGTCCTAGGCGGTACTGCAAAAAGATATGCTTCTTTAGGTGACAAGATCGTTGTTACTGTAAAAAGTGCTATCCCTTCTGGTAACGTTAAAAAAGGTACTGTTTCTAAAGCAGTAGTTGTTAGAACTAAGAAAGAAGTAAGACGTAAAGACGGATCTTACATCCGCTTCGACGACAACGCAGCCGTATTGTTAAACAACCAGGACGAACCACGTGGTACACGTATCTTTGGCCCGGTAGCTCGTGAGTTGCGTGAAAAACAATTCATGAAAATTGTATCATTAGCACCGGAGGTATTGTAAAATGGGAAATATCAAAAATACACAAGCCAAGCTTAAAATCCGTAAGGGTGACTTAGTGCAAATCATTGCTGGTGACTCTAAAGGAAAACAAGGTAAGGTTATTGAAGTACTTGTTAAAGCTAACAGAGTAGTTGTAGAAGGTGCAAATCTTGTATCTCGTCATACTAAGCCTAACGCTGCTAACCCTAACGGTGGTATCGTTAAGAAAGAGGCGCCTATCCATATTTCTAATTTAGCAGTTGTAGACCCTACATCAGGAAAACCTACACGCGTTGGCAGAAAATTAAACAGCGAAGGTAAATTAGTTCGCGTAGCAAAAAAATCTGGGGAGGAAATTAAGTAATGGCTTACGTACCAAGATTAAAATCGAAATATAAAGAGGAAATTCGCACAGCGCTTAAGGATAAATTCCAGTATAAAAGCGTAATGCAGGTTCCTAAATTAGAGAAGATTGCTATCAACCAGGGTGTTGGTTCTGCAACTTCCGATAAAAAACAAATTGAGAATGCTTTGAACGAGTTGACTACAATTACTGGTCAGCAAGCTGTTCCTGCAAAATCAAAAAAGGATATCTCTAACTTCAAATTACGTAAAGGAATGCCGATCGGTGTTCGTGTAACTTTACGTGATAACAAAATGTATGAGTTCCTTGATCGTTTGATCGCAGTAGCTTTACCTCGTATCCGTGATTTCAAAGGTATCAACGATAAAGGTTTCGATGGAAATGGAAACTATACACTAGGTATCTCTGAGCAAATCATCTTCCCTGAGATCAATATCGACAAGATCAATAAGATCCAGGGTATGGATATCACCTTTGTAACTTCTGCAAAGAATGATGTTGAAGCGCTTGAGTTATTAAAGCAATTCGGATTACCATTTAAAAATCAAACAGTAAATAATGGCTAAAGAAGGTGTAAAAGCACGTGAGCTTAAACGTGCGAAATTAGTTGCCAAATATGCTGATAAAAGAGCTGCTCTTAAAGAAGCTGGTGACTTTGAAGCTTTAGATAAATTACCTAAAAATGCTTCTCCGGTACGTTTGCATAATCGTTGCAAGCTAACTGGTCGTCCTCGTGGATATATGCGTCAGTTTGGTATTTCACGTGTTACTTTCCGTGAAATGGCTCTTGCTGGTAAGATCCCGGGAGTAAAGAAAGCGAGCTGGTAATAACATACTAAGTCAAAAGTTAGAATAATAGCAAAAGACCTGTTCGGCAGGTGTTTTTGAATTTGAGTTTTAACTTTTGAATTTTTAGGAAAAAGGTTAATTAAAATTCAAAAATTATCAATTTGATAGTTTTTGAATTTTTTTTGTACCTTTGCGTTCCAATTTTAAATTTTAACCGATGGAAGGTCGTCCCTGTGACAGGGAAGGAAACCACCATCAAAAACAAGTATAATGAATACAGATCCAATAGCAGATTATCTTACAAGAGTAAGGAATGCCATCAAGGCCAACCATAGGGTTGTCGAAATTCCTGCATCAAACCTCAAAAAAGAAATCACAAAAGTTCTTTTTGACAAAGGTTACATCGCGAACTACAAGTTTGAAGATTCTAACATTCAAGGCACTATCAAGATCGCTTTGAAGTACCATCCGATCACTAAAGTTCCTGCTATTCGCACCATTACACGTGTGAGTAAGCCTGGTTTGAGAAAGTATGCAGGTGTTGAAAAAATGCCACGTGTTTTAAATGGTTTAGGTATCGCTATCCTATCTACTTCTAAAGGTGTTATGACTGACAAAGAAGCTAGAAACTTGAACATCGGTGGCGAAGTTTTATGTTACGTTTATTAATCAGGAGGATTAAAGATGTCAAGAATAGGAAAAGCGCCAATCGCAATCCCAGCTGGAGTTACAGTTACAGTTTCTGAACAGAACCTGGTTACTGTAAAAGGCCCAAAAGGAGAATTAACTCAGTTAGTTGATTCAGATATTACAATCGCTCAGGAAGAAGGAACAGTTGTAGTACAACGTCCGTCTGAACAAAAGCGACATAAAGCATTACATGGTTTGTACCGTGCTTTAATCTTTAACATGGTTAAAGGTGTAACAGAAGGTTACAAAGTAGAGCAGGAGTTAGTGGGTGTGGGTTACCGTGCCACAAATACTGGTAATACATTAGACCTTGTATTAGGTTATTCTCACCATTACGTATTTGAGTTACCAAAAGAAATTAAAGTAGCTACAACTGCAGAAAAAGGTAAGAACCCAACAATTATTTTAGAAAGTATCGACAAACAATTATTAGGACAGGTTGCTGCAAAGATCCGTTCTTTACGTGCGCCAGAGCCATATAAAGGTAAAGGTATCAAGTTTGTTGGTGAAGTGTTAAGAAGAAAAGCTGGTAAATCGGCATCTAAAAAGTAATCATCATGGCAGGAGTAAAATTATCTCGCAGAGAGCGAATTAAAAAAGGAATCAGAAAAAGATTAACCGGTTCTGCAGAGCGTCCACGTTTATCTGTTTATAGAAGTAACAAAGGAATTTACGCTCAGATTATTGATGATACAACCGGTAAAACTATCGTTTCATCTTCATCTTTATCAAAAGACTTTAGTGCAACTGGTAACAAATCAGAGCAATCTAAAGCTGTAGGTAAAGCAGTAGCTGAGAAAGCTGTTGCGGCTGGTATCAGTCAGGTAGTATTTGACAGAAATGGTTATTTATACCATGGACGTGTTAAATCATTGGCTGAAGGAGCTCGCGAAGGCGGTTTATTATTCTAAATACACCGATGACACCGATTATTAATGATTCCACCGAGTTATCTGTGTAATCCTCTTAAATCTGTGTAATCCCAACAAAAAAAAAAGATGTCAACAATAAATATTAAAAGAGTTAAATCAAGCGAGATTGAATTAAAAGATCGCTTAGTTAGCATCCAGCGTGTAGCGAAAGTTACCAAAGGAGGTCGTACTTTCTCTTTCTCAGCTATCGTAGTGGTGGGTGATGAGAACGGAGTAGTAGGTTACGGTCTTGGTAAAGCAAAAGAGGTAACCGAGGCAATTGCTAAAGGTATCGACGATGCTAAAAAGAATCTTGTGAAAGTTCCTGTAATAAACGGTACTGTTCCTCACGAGCAATATGGTAAGTTTTCAGGAGGTTTTGTTTTCATTAAACCTGCTGCAAACGGTACTGGAGTTATCGCCGGTGGTGCGATGCGTGCAGTATTGGAAAGTGCTGGTATCCACAACGTATTGGCAAAATCAAAAGGTTCATCTAACCCACACAACGTGGTTAAAGCAACAGTTTCTGCGCTTTCACAAATGCGTGATGCTTTCACTGTAGCTCAGCACCGCGGTGTTGATCTTAATAAAGTTTTTAACGGATAATACCATGGCGAAGATCAAAGTAACTCAAATTAAAAGCGTTATCGACAGAAGCGAGCGCCAAAAGAGAACTATGCAGGCTTTAGGTTTAGGTAAAATCAACAGGTCTGTTGAAGTTGAAGCTACCCCGGCTATTATCGGGATGGTAAGAGCAGTTAATCATTTAGTAGCAGTAGAAAGTATTTAATCATGAACTTAAGTAATTTAAAACCTGCAGAAGGTTCAACCAAAAATAAAAAGCGCATTGGTCGCGGTACTGGTTCTGGCCGTGGTGGTACTTCAACACGTGGTCATAAAGGAGCTGGTTCTCGTTCAGGAACTTCAACTAAAGTTGGTTTCGAAGGAGGTCAAATGCCTTTGCAACGTCGCTTACCTAAAGTTGGATTCAAGAATATCAACCGCGTTGAATACGTAGGTATTAATCTTGACGTACTACAAGGTTTAGCTGAAAAATTCAATTTATCTGCAATTAACTTCGATACTTTAAAAGAACACGGACTAATTTCTAAAAACGATTTAGTTAAAATTCTTGGAAGAGGCGAATTAAAAGCTAAATTAGATGTTACCGCCCATGCTTTTACAGCAACTGCTCAAAAAGCAATTGAATCAGCTGGTGGTGCAATCGTTAAATTGTAATTAATTAATGAAGAAGCTTTTCACTACTCTTTCAAATATCTGGAAGATAGAGGATTTAAGAGTGCGTATTTTAAACACACTCTTATTTCTTTTAATTTATCGTATAGGATCATTTATTACGTTGCCAGGTGTTAACCCTTTGGCGCTGGAAAGCCAGCAAAAAGCTGGTATACTTGGTCTGTTAAACATGTTTGCAGGTGGATCATTTTCACGTGCTTCTATTTTTGCGTTAGGGGTAATGCCATATATTTCTGCATCTATTGTTGTGCAGTTATTAGGTATTGCTATTCCGTATTTCCAGAAGATGCAGAAAGAAGGTGAGAGCGGTAGGAAAAAATTAAACCAGATCACTCGTTACCTTACTGTTGTGATCACGTTTGTTCAAGGTGCAGCTTATGCACGTACGCAGATTCCTGCTGAGGCGAAAGTATTAGGCGAGCCTTGGTTTACTGTTGCTACAATGGTTATTCTTACTGCAGGTACATTATTCGTGATGTGGTTGGGTGAGAAGATCACTGACAAGGGTATTGGAAATGGTGTTTCACTGGTAATCATGGTTGGTATTATTGCTCAGTTGCCTGCGGGACTTATTTCCGAATTCCAGTCAAGATTGGGTAACGGAGGAATTATCGCTTTCATCGTAGAGTTGATCGCTTTGTTCTTCATTGTAGTTTTTACAATCCTTATTGTACAAGGGGTACGAAAGATCCCTGTTCAGTACGCTAAAAAGATTGTAGGTAATAAACAATATGGAGGAGTACGTCAATATATTCCTTTAAAGGTCAATGCTGCGGGTGTTATGCCGATCATTTTTGCCCAAGCAATCATGTTTATCCCAGCTACAATAGGTCAGTTTTTTCCTAGTGCTCAAGGCTCATTTCTTACTTCTTTAAGCAATTATACTTCAGTAGCATATAATGTTACTTTCGCAATTCTGATCATTGCATTCACTTTCTTTTATACAGCCATTACCGTTAACCCGGTTCAGATGTCTGACGATATGAAGAAAAATGGTGGCTTTATTCCAGGTGTTAAACCAGGAGCTACTACTGGTGAATATATTGATGCTGTAATTTCGAAAATTACATTACCAGGAGCAGTGTTCCTAGCGATCATAGCCATTTTGCCTTCTATTGCTAACGTACTTGGTATCAACAGCCAGTTTGCTCACTTTTACGGTGGTACTTCTTTGCTGATCCTTGTAGGTGTAGTTTTAGATACACTGCAACAAGTGGAAAGTCATTTATTGATGCGCCACTACGATGGTTTAATGAAAACTGGAAGACTTAGAGGACGTACTCCAATCGCCTCTGGTACTGGCGCTGCCGGGTCTACCATCTAATTATGCCAAAAGTTTTATATAAGACTTCAGAAGAAATAGAACTAATAAGGAAGAGCTCCTTATTAGTTTCTAAAACTTTAGCTGAAGTAGCGAAGCTTATTAAGCCAGGAGTTAAAACTATTGAACTTAACAAGTTAGCTGAAACTTATATACGTGATAACGGGGGAGTTCCTGCTTTCCTTAACTACAACGGATTTCCTTATTCTCTTTGTATTTCTCCAAATGATCAGGTCGTTCATGGTTTTCCTGGCGAGTTTGAACTAAAGGAAGGAGATATCATCTCAGTAGATTGCGGTGTAATTCTTAATAAGTTCTTTGGTGATTCTGCTTATACATTCGCTGTAGGCGAAATTGGGGAGGAAACAAGGAAACTTCTAAACATTACTAAGGAATGTTTGGCTAAAGGCATCGAAAAAGCTGTGGTTGGCTTAAGAGTAGGGGATATCAGTTATGCTGTTCAGGAACATGCCGAAAAGCACGGTTACGGAGTGGTTAAAGAACTAGTTGGTCATGGAGTTGGATTTAAACTGCATGAGAAACCAGAAGTTCCAAATTATGGTAAACGTGGTTCGGGAATGAAACTGGAAGAAGGCATGGTGCTGGCAATAGAACCAATGATCAACGCGGGCAAAGCTGCGATTAAATTTTGGAAGGATGGCTGGACTGTTAGTACTAAGGATAATAAGCCTTCAGCTCACTTCGAGCATACGGTAGCAGTAAGGAAAGGCAGTGCGGATGTGCTATCAACCTTTGAGTATATAGAAGAAGTTTTAAGATAAAAAAAATTATTATTTAAATTTTTTTGTTTAATTTTGCGCTCCCGAATTAGCGGGCCTAATTAAATAGAAATCAATAAAATATGGCTAAACAAGCCTCTATTGAGCAAGACGGAATCATTAAGGAAGCATTATCTAATGCGATGTTTCGTGTAGAGTTGGAAAACGGTCACGAGATTATTGCACATATTTCAGGTAAGATGCGTATGCACTATATCAAAATTTTGCCTGGGGATAAAGTTAAACTGGAAATGTCTCCTTATGATTTAACAAAAGGCAGAATAACTTATAGATATAAATAAGATGAAGGTTAGAGCATCAATTAAAAAGCGTAGTGCGGATTGCAAAATTATCCGTCGTAAGGGTAAGCTTTATGTTATCAACAAAAAGAACCCTAAGTACAAACAACGCCAGGGATAAAATTAATTGAAGGAGTGTATGGAAAGATTTCACCAGATCGGAACATTCATGAATTCAGTCATTCAATCATTTAAATAAAATATGGCTAGGATAGCAGGTATTGATTTACCAAGAAACAAAAGAGGAGAGATCGGACTTACTTACATTTTCGGTATCGGCAGAGCTACGGCTCAAAGGATCTTAGATCAGGCTGGTATTGACCGTAATGTGAAAGTACAAGAGTGGACCGATGATCAGTTAGCAGCAATCCGTACAATCATTAATGACGAAATTAAGGTTGAGGGTGCTTTACGTTCTGAAGTTCAATTAAACATTAAGCGTTTAATGGATATCGGATGTTACCGTGGATTACGTCACCGTAAAGGTTTACCAGTTCGTGGTCAGAGAACCAAGAACAATTCACGTACACGTAAAGGAAAACGTAAAACAGTTGCTAACAAGAAAAAGGCTACTAAATAATACCAGATAAGTAATGGCTAAGACTAAAAAAGTAACCAAAAAGCGTATTGTAGTTGTTGAACCAGTTGGTCAGGCACACATTAACGCTACTTTCAATAATATCATTGTTACTCTTACCAACAGTCAGGGACAGGCTATTTCATGGTCTTCTGCAGGTAAAATGGGTTTCAAAGGATCTAAGAAGAACACTCCTTATGCAGCATCTCAAGCCGCTTCAGACTGCGGTAAAGTTGCTTACGATCTAGGTTTGCGTAAGGTTGAGGTGTTTGTAAAAGGTCCAGGTTCCGGACGTGAGTCTGCAATCCGTACACTTCAAACTGCAGGTATTGAAGTAACAACGATCAAAGATATTACTCCGCTTCCTCACAACGGATGTCGTCCTCCAAAAAGGAGAAGAGTATAATTGTTATTAGCGTTGCTAATAGCATCAGGCTTAAAGCTTAAGCTTACAGTCGAAAAAGAAATTAATTGTTAAAGCTAAGATTCGGTAGCTATAGGCTATCAGATACTTTAAAGAAAATACAATGGCAAGATATACTGGCCCAAAAAGCAAAATCGCCCGTAAATTCAGAGAACCGATCTTTGGTCCTGATAAAGCATTAGAAAGAAAGAACTATCCTCCGGGCATGCACGGTGCTTCAAAGCGTCGTGGTAAACAATCTGAATACGCTATCCAGCTTCAGGAAAAACAAAAAGTTAAATATACTTATGGAGTTTTAGAGCGTCAGTTCGAAAACTTATTCCATACTGCTTCTTCTAAAGAAGGTATTACTGGTGAAAACCTTTTAAAATTATTAGAAGCTCGTTTAGATAATACAGTTTATCGTTTAGGAATTGCTCCTACTCGTTCAGCTGCTCGCCAATTAGTAGGTCACAAGCACATTACTGTAAATGGCGAAGTTGTAAATATTCCTTCTTACTCTCTACGTGCAGGTGATGTAGTAGCTGTTAGAGAGCGTTCTCAATCTCTTGAGACGATTTCTAATTCTGTTGCCGGAAGAAGAATCAATAAACATACTTGGTTAGAGTGGGATGCAAACAGTTTAACTGGTAAATTCTTAAGCTATCCTAACCGCGATGAGATTCCTGAAAATATCAAGGAAAACCTTATCGTTGAGTTATACTCTAAATAACATATTTAAGCTGCCCCTTCCGGGGCGGCTATTACAGTTTAAAAACATTAACTGAATATAAATGGCAATATTAGCATTCCAAAAGCCTGATAAAGTTATCATGCAGAAATCTACGGATTTCGACGGTACATTTGAGTTTCGTCCGTTGGAACCAGGTTTCGGTGTTACCATCGGTAATGCTTTACGTCGTATTTTATTGTCTTCACTTGAGGGCTTTGCAATCACTTCGGTTCGTATTTCAGGTGTTTCTCACGAATTTTCTACTATCAAAGGTGTTGTAGAAGACGTTACTGAGATCATTTTGAGTTTGAAGCAGGTTCGTTTTCAAAAGACTGGCGAGTCAGGCGATTCTGAAAAAATATTCGTAATCATTAACGGTCAGGAGCAGTTTAAGGCTGGAGATATCACAAAATTCTCTAATAATTTTACTGTATTAAACCCTGATCTTGTGCTTTGTAACATGGAGCCTTCTGTAACTTTAGAAGTAGAGTTAACAGTGAACAAGGGTCGTGGTTACATTGCCGCTGAAGAAAATAAAAATGCTGACGCTCCTGTAGGTGTAATTGCTATTGATTCAATTTACACACCTATAAAGAATGTTAAGTACACTATTGAAAACTATCGTGTAGAACAAAAAACTGACTATGAAAAGTTAGTTCTTGACATTTCTACTGACGGTTCTATTCATCCTGAGGATGCTTTGAAAGAAGCTGCTAAGATCCTTATTCACCACTTCTTGTTATTCTCTGACGAGAATATCATGTTAGAGGCTCAGGCTAAGGAAGAAACTAAGGAGGTTGATGAGGAGATCTTGCATATGCGTAAGATCCTTAAGACTGAACTAGTTGATCTTGATCTTTCTGTTCGTGCATTAAATTGCTTGAAAGCAGCAGATATTCGCACTTTAGCTGATCTTGTTTCTTATGACGTTGCTGATATGTTGAAATTCAGAAACTTCGGTAAGAAATCATTGACAGAGATTCAGGATTTGGTTAAATCAAAAGGTCTTTCTTTTGGTATGAACCTTTCTAAATACAAACTTGACGAAGAATAAACTATTCTTCGTTAGGATTACAGTAAATAAATACTCTCTGAGAAGAGATATACTTATAAGCGACATGTTTGTAATTCCCTCATATGAGACGGTATAGGCATGTAAAACGAAAACAAAAATGAGACACGGAAAGAAAGTTAATCACTTAGGTCGGACCGACAGCCATAGAAAGGCAATGTTGGCTAACATGGCCTCTTCGCTTATTGAACACAAGCGTATTACTACAACATTAGCTAAAGCAAGAGCTTTACGTACTTATGTTGAGCCTTTAATCACCAAAGCAAAAAACGATACTACTCACTCTCGTCGTACAGTGTTTAGCTACCTTCAGAATAAAGAAGTTGTTGCTGAATTGTTCCGCGAAATTGCAGAGAAAGTAGCAAATCGTCCGGGTGGTTATACTCGTATCATCAAGTTACCTAATCGTCCTGGTGATAATGCAGAGATGGCTTTAATTGAGCTTGTGGATTATAATACTGTTTATACTAAAGAAGCTCCTGCTGCTACTGAGAAGAAAGCTACTCGTCGTCGTGGTGGTTCAGGTAAAGCTAAAGCTGCTGCACCTGCTGCAGAAAGCGCTGCTACTGAAGCTCCGGCTACAGAAGCACCAGCTGCTGACGCTTCTTCAACGGAAGAAACAGCATAGTCTCTTTAAGACAAGTAATTTCAAAGCCCTGTGAGTTATCACAGGGCTTTTTTGTTTTTATGTCTCGTCCTGAAAAAAGTTGACTAATACAAAGTCAACATATGAGTTATCAGGTAATTAAACAAAAAAGAGAAAGCTCGTCGAAAAAGTACAGCGAAGTATTTAAGCGGATGGTTGTTGAGGAATT
>NZ_JAFEWE010000016.1 GCF_017355785.1 Desertivirga arenae | reverse complement strand
CGATTTCTTGTAAGACTCTAAATAAAGCCTACCGAACTTCTTACCCTTGATTTCTTTTGACATCGTAACTTAAATTTAGTGATTAATACTTGTTCGTAACGATGTTAAGTTTATACAGGACGAGTCACTGTCTTTCTGCGGGCTCTCTTGCTCAGCTCCGCGTGGTCTCTGAATGCTAATTTCTGCAAGAAGATAGCTAGCAGATCGCTGGTGGATAGTAATGCGATATACCGCTGGGATTCCTTTGGATCCGATTTGGAAATCTCTGCCCCTACCTCAGGGCTTGCGATTTTTAACTTTAAAATGAACTTTCGGAAGTAGAATCTGTCTTAATTCAGAATACCTTTAAAAAATCCAGAATCCTTTTTAAGTAACTGACTTTTTGCTAATCCCCATTTTGCATAGGTTTTTGCTTGCTCCGTATTACCCTGGTCATTCATTAGTTTTGCAGCTATTGTCAAAACTTCATAGCTTGAGCTTTCCTTAACTACTTTCCGCATCCACTCTGAATAAAGCATTTTCTCTTCCGCATCAACTGCGGGGCCTGAAAGATTAAAAGCCATGTACCTAACCTTATTCTCATCATCATTGAAATTCTCGACGGCGTATTTAAAGAACGCTTTATGATCCTTGCACTGTTTATAAAAATACTCCTCGGCGATGTCCAACTTTCCGTAAGACCAATCTTTTTCCGCAAAAATTGGCTGAACTTCCGACAGGAACGTGGCGAACTTTGCATCGTCCCGAATGGGGATCCTGCTCTTCAATTTTACAGCAAGGGAGTTGATACGCTTAGTCCAAACCAACTCCCTGCCATACATTTCCTCGAGGGTATTATAATTGTTCAATAGTATTTCCCCTAACTCAGGTGCCGCTGACCTATTAAACAAAAAAGGTATTGCATTAGCCTCCTTTGCTATATCTTTCCCCTTCAGGTAGTTAAGCAAGTCTTGCGTGGTATAAGGCTTACGTTCTTTTATTGTTGCAATATAAAAATCAGGATAGTTAATGTCGAGGGAAGAACTGAAACCTTTCAAAACCTCTCCTTTGTCGGACTTCGAAATCGCTATTCTTAGCAGGTTCTCAAATTTATCCCCCTCCTGGTAACCTGAAAACCTCGAAAGCAATTGTCCTTCGCTGTTCAAAATTAAAAAGGTTGGAAAACCTGTCACTGCGTATTTGATCTGCAATTGTTTACCCAGGTCTTCCTTCAGGAAATCTATCTTGGTACTGATGAAATTTTCTTTCATCAGTTTCATGACAGGTTCAAGAGGAAAAACTTCGTCATCCATTTGCTTGCAGGGATGACAACCCTGGAAGTAACTATCAATAATGATCAGCTTCTTTTCCTGTTTAGCTTTCGATAATAATTCAGTCCAGCTGCTTATGGTTGTGAATTGACTTTCCTGGGCATTTGTTGCCAGGAAGCTAAATATCAATAATAAGAGAATTCCTAATTTTAGTCTTTTCATATTTAAGGTTTTCTGGGAACCAAGTGTATTTCCCTTTTAGGTACATTGATGCTGAAATTAAATTGACTGATCATCTTAATACCGATAGAACCATCAGCATTAGGATTCCATTGATCGGCAGCTCCTCCTCCTCCTGTAAGGGTCACATTCAAGTTCTTTATCTCTGGAAGGCCACTAAAGCTGAAGCTCTGCGCCTTGCCAGTAAATGAAGGAACAGTTACCCCCATGCTGGTAGTAGAGCCCTGCGATTGAGGCTTGAAACCGTCTACCAACAGCCGGTTCTGCCTGACAAAGGGCCGGAAACAGATCAGTTCGTAATTGGCGCCTGTATCAAACACAAAGTTTCCTGAGTATGTCTTTCCCGGGGTAACGCTCAAAGTTCCAGGCAGCATAAAAACTCCCGAATATTTGAAAGGAATAATTGCACCTTCTTTAGGATACTCATAGTCAGAGAAATTGTATAAGGATAATTTCTTCGAATCGAAGTTGACCTGCGTAATATACTGTGCGGCCATCCTATTTCCAATGATACCGTCGGCCTCGCGGCTCATGTTTTCAAACACCGCAATACTTTGATTTTTTAACTCAAAAGAGTCAAGGAAGACAGAATTGCCTCTTGAAATGGAGATCTCCAGACTCCCTCCTACAACAGATGCTTGCTTTTGACTAGTGATTTTTAAGCCAATGGAATCGGCAAGGGATTTAGAAAGAGCCATACCATCAGCCCCTGTGTCAAATAGCAGCCTCAACACCCGTGGGTAGCTATTAATTTTTACTTTAAGGATAATGGAAGCCCCGTCTAACTCAAAGGGAATTTCGGCTACTGGTTTCTGCTGGGCGTACCCATTTAGCGCAGGAACTATTAGCAGATAACAGGCAACAACGAAGAGCCTGCTAATTAAGCCTACATTTAAGTTTATGCCGAACATTAGTTAGCTAGAGTTTTTTCTAATAATGCTTTTAATTTAGGATCAGAAGGACGTGGAGAATCTACTGTTACGATCTTTCCTTCTTTATCAAAGACCAGGAAACGTGGAATAGCATTGATCTTATAATGCTTTGTAATATCAGACCAACCAGAAGCGAATAATTGGGTCCCCCCTAACTTCTCATCCTTTACCATCTTCATCCATTTCTCTTTATCCTTTTCTACATCCACAGAGATGCTTACAAACTCAACATCTTTTCCTTTCATCTCTTCTTCAAGTTGTTGCAAAGCAGGAATTTCCTTTTTGCAAGGGCCGCACCATGTTGCCCAGACGTCAACCAAAACCACCTTCCCCTTCAGGTCAGCTAAGCTAACCTTCTTCCCCTCTGTATCAGGATAAGAGAAATTGAAAGCTTTAGAACCGGGAGCATAGGAAACAAGTGAATACATAATATCCTTATCACGCTGTTTCTGACTCTCAGTAAGCATAAGGCTGCCATACTTCTTCATCAGTTCCTCGTAATCGGTATAGCCTTTATATCTACTCGCCTGCTCTAGGACGACGTCCCCTTTTAGGGTATCGTTTTTAACATAAGAGAGGAAAATATCGGTTCCTTCAAGTCCCGACTTGTACTTCTTCCCGTCCTGACGCATATTCAACTGAATAACTGAATTAAGAGTCCTGTATCCCCATGGATATTGGTAAACTTTTGAAGCTTTTGTTCCGAAATCATCGGCCTTTATGCTGCTGTAAAAACTACTTAATTCTTCGTCGGCCGGATGAGCTGTTCGAGGCGTGAAAAGGAAGGCTGTGGCGTACATAGCCAGATCCATTTGCATAATATCCTTTATTGTTTTATCAAAACGGGTATTTCCGGTAGATTTACCGCTAAGGAAGGTCTTTGATTTCGCTACGACCTCTTCCTGACGTGGAAAATAGTCGACATACGTACTATTGATCCGGGTGAAATTTACAGCCCGTGAATAAAGTGGCTGAGTTAAGTTGAACCACTGACTAAGAACCACGTTTTCTTTCGAATTCTCTTTTCCTGTTAGTTGATAAGTGGAGTCAGTTAAAGCAATGGATAGCTTCTCCCCTCCTTTGAAATAAAACTTGTAGTTGTCTACTGCAGTAAGCGTATTGCCTGTACCAATAAGATATAAGCCCTCATATTCGGGATAGAAAAGGAATCCGAACTTGCCTTCTTTTTCAGGAGTACTGCTGGCAATCTCAATGGTTTTTCCTTCTGATACTTTGAAAAGTTTTACCGTAGCAGGTTTACGTTTCAGAATTCCCTGAACCTGCACTGCAGCTTTTTGGGCCATTGTACTTAAACCTGCTGTTAGTAACAACAGACTTAGGAGTGTTTTTAATTTCATGTTAGATTTTATTAGTGTTGAATTTTTTGGCAAAGCGAGGACCTGCAGCAGGTATTCTACCTGCCGCCAGTATCGCTCTTCTATGAATTATGTGTTAATTATTTTCTATCTTTCCCTGTAATTGATGCTTTGAACCTTTCCGAATCCTGAGTAGGAATTAGTTAAAACAAGGTCTCCCTGAATAGTAGGCACGGTGTATAGCTCCATTTTTCCGTTTGTTCCCTCCGGCTTTAATGGGTCGTAACTACACACAATCAGCTTTGTGCCATCGGTATATTTGGTGGAATTTAGAAATTCGTTGAATTTGATAAGGCTTACCTTTTCAGTCCCTTTGTCCAGCATCAACTTGGTAACTTTAGTTGACATATCGTACTCGTAAACCTTAGCTCCGACGGAGTAAAAAACATAACCTAGTGTTGGACTAACAGCATATTGTTCTGCGTTAGCGAAATCTGTCGCGAGAATTTCGGCATAGTAGGACTGGGCGTTACTTATAGGATTGAAGCGAGCTAAATACCGCTTTGCATTTACCGGATCTTTTAAAATACTGAATACTTCCCCACCATTGAAAGGAACCCAGGTCATGTATAACAGATCAAGGCCTGTTGTATAGCTAAATAGTTTTCCGGAAGGGTCGGGTATTATACTGGATGTTGAATTTGTCCCGGTATGTTTAACAAAACGCTTATTGTCTATATCGTACAGGATAGCGGCAGCAGTACTGCTGGTATAATTATTAGCTACAAAAGGCGCAATACGGAAACCGGAAAGTTGTCCTGCAATAATATTGATAGGTACGCTATATTTAACATTTGTTACACGCTCGTAGATATAGGCATTATGATTGCCGACCAAATATGACCTTGTTGAACCAGACTGACGTACCAAATCTGCGGTGAAATTAGCTGGCAAATCATCCAGTATCTCGAACTTTACATTGTAACCTGGCAACCATTTAAACGTTTCGGGATCAAGGCGATTGGTGGAGGCGTCTGTTCCTACATAAATTCCATAAGAAAGATTTATACCCACACCCGTATTAGCACCGGTATTATAGGTGTACAGAAATTTCGGTTTTCCCTGTAGTGTTAAACCTGAAACTGTTGTACCGAGTAAATCGTTTATTACATCAAAGGTTCCTGTTGTTGATTTAGATAGCATGTCTAACCTTGCAGTGCCGTTCACTTCCGATAGCAGCAACCATCCTTCGTTGATCTGATTCACTACCGTAATTATAAATTCTTTTCTGTACTTCACCCCTGACTCATTATCGGTTACGGCATAATAAAAGGGATAAGTACCAGCTGCAAGCGACATATTAATATCCAGGTAACGGGCATTGGAAATTCGATATAAAGCAGAACCTCCCAAACCATTTGGGCCTGCATAAGACCACTCATAAGAATAACGGGAAGTATCGGATTTTAAAATATCCTTTGAGAAAAGCACTTCAGGTTTCATTACGAAGCGCTTCCCAAAAAAGGCGGTTGTATCGTTTAAGCCGACAAAGGCAGTGGGCTCATTCAAATTAATATATTCATAGTTGCCAAGGTCCTTCTTGCAAGAAAAAGCAAGCAGCATGATCAGACCTGCAAAAGATGACTTTTTCAAAAATTTAAATAACATACGGTCGTGATTTATTTGTCATTACTGTGCACTTGTTCCCATGGTCATTTCTGTCCCATCTTCTTCAAAAACTGTTTTCCCCTGCAGTTTCTGCTGGTTTAGATAACGCTGCATTACTTTGCTATAAGCTACCAGCTCTGCAACAGAAATAGATGTATCGAGATATGAAGGGCTTATTTCAAATACTTCACAGATGAGGAATAATTTTTTTCGTGTAAATGTCCCAAAATAGGTATCTAACCAGCGAGCAGGTTTCTTTACAATATCATTTACGAAGAAACGGTATTTGAGGAAGCTCATCTTCTTTCCGGTGGTGGCATTCACAACCTTCTCTTTCATTTCCGTGGAGAAGTTTTCATTTGCTATGAGATCAAAAAACAACTTAAATGAAGTGCTTTGCATATCCTTAGTCCGGATAAAACGAATATTTACAGTATCGCGAACACTTCCTTTTCCGATGGCGAAAACCTTATCCAAAATTTCATAGTGTACACCATTGATTGCCGTACTTGCAGACTCGTCTATCTGAATTTTATAAGGTCTGTCTACCTCTGCAGGAGCTCCGTTAGTAGCAACAATAAGCTTTTGAACTGAATCAGTATTGCTTACTAATGAAAAGGACAGAACAGTTGAATCAGTGTTAGTGGCGACTGTAGTTGGAACCTTTCCAGCATCGTAGAAATAGATATTACTCTTTCCCTGATAAGTAATAATATCCTTTTCACAGGAGACCAAAGCAATCGCAAGTACCAATGCAGTAGTGATGAAGAATAACTTTTTCATAAATTTTAATATTATCTGTATTGGGTTTCTGATAATGGAAGTGGTACCCCATATTTCGAGGCGTTCATAGAAACGGAAGCTGCAGAGGTTCCTGTTGGAATACTGGTTAGATTTCGCCTTTTGTAATAGTAAAACAGCTGTCCTTCTCCGAAAAACTCCTTCTGATGTTCTTTTTGTAATTCAGTATTCAGAAGTGCAGTTGTGGTGATTGACCTGTTGGTAAGGCCACGGTTATTCCTTACTGTATTCAAATAAGTAGCTGCAGTATTGAGATCAGAAGAACATTCTGCAGCAATATAGTACATCTCGCTTTTCTTTATCAATGGAATGGTAAAACGATAGATGGAATCCTTGCGCACAATATCTGCATATTTGAAAAAGGTACGATAGGTTTTACCGCCATCCGTAGGTACTTTCCAATTCAAATTGTACCTAAAATCATTCTCGTCGGCCTCAAATACAGTACTTGTTTTAGTAAGCGTAGGTGCTAGTATTCTGGAATCAGCTAGTGTAGGGGCAAAGTACTCCTCATACTTGTCATAAAGTTTTGTGTTTTGCACTCCTAAAATCATTTCAGTGGTAAACACCCGATCCGGAGAGCCCTGATTCACTAAAACGTTATTCGAGCTAACCCATGGGAACCATCTTACATTAATAACTTCAACTGCCGCTGCCAGTGCCGCAGGTTTGTTTCCCCTATACATGTTCACCCTGGCTTTCAAAGCTTTAATTGCGTAGTAATTGAACCTGTAATTCCTGGCACGAAGAAAATCATTCCCATCCCCAACGAGTTTCCTTTGCACTCCTGATACACGTATGGGATCATTTGCCAGTAAGCGTTCTGCAATATTAAGATCACTCAAAACGGAGTCGATAGCTGCGTTTGCTGGCAATAACGGATTTATATCTTTCGATAAACTGCGATAATACGGAATAGATGGTTTGGTGGAATCAGCCGAGTTATACATAGGGCCATAAAGCCTAAGCATATCAAAATGTAACATTGCCCTCATTCCTATTGCCTCCCCGCGATAAAGAGAATCGACAGCCGGGCTAAGCACGCCAGGGTATTTATCCAAACTCTCCAGAAAAGTATTAGTATTCAATACCAGGGCATAAGCGTTGGTCCATACCTTGTCTAACGAATCCATCACGGTCAAATCAGTATATGCGTAAGTAGCTATTTTGTACTGCGAGTGGAGTGAACTAATATCATACCTCTGAGCTAAGATGTCCACTGTAGATAATGTTAACCTATTGCCATAAAGGTCATTTTTAGCCAGATCGAGATAAAGACCATTCAAAACCATATTAATTCCCTTAGGTGTAGTGAAGGTTTGTTCTTCCAGCACCTTATCCTCTGGTTGAACGTCCAAAAACTTCCTGCAATTTGTAAGCAGGACAATCATTGATAATGCGAGTAATACTCGGAAATAAACTCTTTTCATATGCTACGCTTAAAATGATGACCTTAAACTAAAAGAGATGGTGTTTGCAAATGGATAATCAATTCCTCGTTCACGTTTTACCGTTGATGCCCGGAATATGTCGTTCGTAATTGCAGAGAAATTCAAACTTTTCATTCCCATTCTCCGGACGAAGGGAGAATTAATGAATGTATAACCTAAGCTTATTGATTCCCCTGTAATTAAGTTCTCCTCTTGCACAAAACGGGAAGACATTTCAGTAACACTGGTTTGAGAAATGGCCTTAAAACGGGCATTGTCCCCAGGTTGCTTCCAACGTTCATAGAGGGCTCTCTTGTCCTGATTAAAAGTTATATCTGTATAACTTATATTCTCAACTTTATTGAATAATGCAGAATTGAATATATCTGCACCCAGGCTATATCTTAGATTCACTGCCATGTTCCATCCTTTATAGGTAAGCGAAGTCCCAAATACACCTTCCAAAGTTGGAGTGGAGTTACCAACTACCTGGACATTTCCGAGACTATAATCGAAAGTATATTGACCATCAGCTGTTAAAAATAGCTCACGCCCGGTAGCAGGGTCAATTCCCAAAGATTTCACCGCCCATAAATCATTCGGACTATACCCATCCAGGTATCTTACCAATGATTTGTTTAATTCCTGTTCTCTGTTCAAAGAAGCTAACTGCTTTCCGAATCCCTTGTACCTACTTTTAAATGTACTTCCAAACGCATTAACAGACCATTGGATATTTTTAGCCATATTTCGAACAGGCATAACAGCCACTCTAAATTCGGCGCCATGAGTAGAGAGCGTACCTGCGTTGAGCGGATAACCATAAATTCCGGTTGACGAAGGCATATCAACAACAACAACAAGGGGGTCAGTTTTTTTAGAGTACACATTCAAATTCCCACTTATTCGGTTTTGAAAAAATGAGTAATCCATTCCTCCACTTATCTGTGTGGTTTTCTGCGGCGCGAGATCTGGGTTTCCTAAAGTTCCAAGTGTTAAACCCTGGCCGAACTGGTTATAAATACCTCCATCATTGTAATTATAGACGGACACTGAGGTTATATCTCCATAATTCTGGTTGCCGGTTACGCCAATATTAGCGTAGATCTTCAATCTGTCAACATTTCCGGCCTTCTTTAAAAACGCTTCATTTTTTATATTCCATCCCGCGCCGGCCGACCAGTAAGGTGAAAATTGCTTATTACTTCCAAAAGCGGTAGAACCATCTATCCTGTATGAAGCATCGAACAGGTATCTTTGATCAAATGCATAATTCAAAGAAAGAGTTCCGTTAAGAGTCCTGTAAACACTGGAACCTCCTCTGGGTGCCTCACCTTCTGCATAACCATAAGCAAAACGAGGGTTTCCGGTACTTCCTTCCGGAAATCCTTCTGCCACGAAACCAGAAGAACTTTTTTCCCGGTTGTTAACCTCGGCACGCGCGTTTGCACTAAGGGTATGTATTCCGTTAATTACCCTGCCATAGGATAGAAGCAGGTTCCCCTGATATGATAAATTTGATGTTATTTCTTCAGTATACGCTCCTCTTTTAAGCAGGGCAATATCCCGGAAATCGCTACTTTCCGGAGATTTAAAAATATTGCGCTCTGTATCACCTTTAATAACCTGGAAACCTCCCTTTAAATTTATGCTGGGTGATAAAGAATAAGTCAGGTTAAAATTATTCTGCACCTCAAGGTTCTTGCTTTTGTCGAAATTAGGCAAGGAAGCGTCGTAGAGTGGATTTTCTACATAATATGTTGCCCCTGTAGATATCCTGGTAACCTCCAAATACTGTTGGGTAGGATCCTTGACAAAATAAGGGTTTGCATTAACAAAATTGGAGAATGACCCATAGGGAGAATTAGCAGAGTTGAAGCCTCTTATATAAACCACATTGTTAACATTCACCTTGCCTTTGCGGTAGGTTAGGTTAATATTACCGCTCCAGGTATCCCTTCCAGAGCCTTTCATCGCACCGCTTTGAGTTTTGTAGTTTGCTCCAACCCCATAGGTGAATGAGTTATCTCCGCCCTGGGCGAAAATAGAATTGTTTTCTGTCAGACCGTTTCGAACAGGCTCATTTAACCAGTAAGTATCTACTCCTCTCCTTACAGCGGCAAGATGAGAATTATATAACTCTTCAAGATATAATTCGTTAGCTGGACTTCCTGAAGTAAAGTAGGTGTAACGTCCAGACAAACGCTCAAACTCCAACTTTTCCGCCGCGTTCATCATATTATACCCAGAAAGATCCGGCAACTCGAAGCGAACATCATTTGAATAGCTAAGATTAAGCTGACCAGGTTTCGGCCTTATCGTTTCCACAACCACTACTCCATTTGAAGCACGAGCACCATAAAGGGCAGTTGACGCTGCATCCTTTAATATTGTCACCGATCCTATCCTGTTAATATCCAGGTCGACAATAGTCTGTAAAGTGGTTTCAAAACCGTCAAGGATAAATAAGGGCTGATTCGGATCAGTAGCAAACTCATCCCGAAGAGTTGTCGAAGGAATACTTGAGCCCCCCCTTAATTGTATTTGAGGCAAAACATTTGGATTTGCTCCTGAAAGATTATTTTCCAATAGAATAAAGGAAGGGTCCAGTGTTTTTAAACTCTGTATAACGTTATTATTTCCCACCGCCTTTATTTGATCGGCGGAAAATGCTGCGGTGGCTCCTGTAAAGGTGTTCCTATTCCGGGTAATACCAGTACCGGTAACCACTACCTCGCTCATATTAACTTCCGCTCTTTGAAGCTTTATTAAAAGCGGGGCGTTAATGCCTTTTAAGGGCATTGTCATCGTCTTATAACCGATATAGGAGACCTCGATAACAGCCTTTTCATCCACTCCCTTCATACGGAAAAAGCCCTTTGCGTCAGTAATAATGGCTTTTCCTTTGCCCTTGATTGAAACTGAGGCACCTGCAAGAGGGCGACTGCTCTCGTCTACCACTTTCCCTTCAACATCTATCGCAGCAAAAACCTTTTCAAGCTTCTCCATGATGCTCAGTTCCTTTTCTTTGACAACTACCGTCTGATTAACAATTTCATAGTTGAGCGATAAAGGAGAAAGCACCTGCTCGAGGGCCCTCTCTAAAGGTGTCGCAATTAAATTGATCTTTAACTTTTGCTGATCATGTAATTTTTCTGGCAGCCATACTACATTGTACCCAGTTTGCCTTCTTACTTCTTTAAAGAATTCCTTCAAAGAGCTGGTTTTCTGAGAGTAGGTGATCGTCTGCGCTTTGGAAGCAGCACTGATCTGTAAAATTGAAGCTAATAATAATACTGCTGTGAGTTTCATAACCCTGATTATCCCCCCCGACGGACATGCCTCTGGCAGGCACGTCTTAAATACGTGAAAATTCATACATTTGAATTGATTTTGGCTGTGAAAAAATTCTGTTTAAACGCGAATGAAAGCAGGCCATAATTCTTAGGCTCGTGTGTTACCAGCACACGGGCTTCTTTATGACGCTATCCCTTAACTGTTTACCTTTTCTGTCGTAAATATCTCATCATAAAAACTGAATAATTAATTATTAAAAATATATAGTTGGATTCCTTTATTTTGAAACTAAAAGCGTTCGCCCTTCCAGTGAAAATGCAACTGTTCCGGTTGATTGTAATACCTGTAAAACTTTTGCCATGCTGGCAAACCTTGATACAGAACCGCTTAAAAGCAAATTTTTCAAACCCTCGTTCTCATATTTAACGTCTACTCCATACCACCTGGAAATCATTTTCAACACCTCTTCAAGTCTCTTCTCATCAAACATAAATAGGCCACTTTTCCAGGCTAAAGCCTCTTCTGTATTGACATCAGCCACAGAGATGTGGGAAGCAGAAAGAACTGATTGCTGTCCTGGCTTAAGCTCTTTGTTTTGAGCAGAGTTAGCAGAGAGTGCCCCTACTCTAACCCTTCCTTCTACAAGCGTAGTTGCAATGGTCTTTTCATCAGAATATGCTTTGATATTAAAATGAGTACCTAATACTTCAACTTTATGTCCTTGAGGGTTATTAATCCAGGCTTTTGTCTCGACAATAAAAGGAACCCTCTGTCCCCCCTTTTCCAGCTTGGCTACCTCGAAGTAAGCTTCTCCACTTAGCTCAACCTTACGTTCCCTCGAATCAAAGGGCATTGGGTAGGTAAGGGATGAGGATGAGTTTAACCAGACACTCGTACCGTCTGGCAGCTGTACCTGGTATTGGCCTCCGGTTGGAGTTATAATGCTGTTTAGTCCCTGGAATTGCCCCCCTGCTGTTCCTTTGGCCACTTCGTAAACCAAACGTCCGTCAGCCAGTTTTTTCACTGAAATTCCCGCCTGGGCTGTTATTTCACCAAGTCTTGCTGAATCTAAGATCACTTCAGTTCCATCTGCAAGTTTTAGCTTTGCAATATTTGTCCCGGGCTTTATATTGTTCTGTACAACTTCCGCTTCTGTTACTTCCTTGTTTCCATTGTTAATAATAAAATAGGACGCAACTGCTGAAATTAATATAATGGAAGCGGCTGCAGAGATCTTATACCATAATTTTTGTATACCACCAGCTGGACTGGATTTGGAAGGGATTGAAACCTGCTTATCCTGGAACAGACTATCGTCCATCCTTTTCATAGCTGAAAGAAATATATTGGGATCATTAAGAGATGGGCTTTCCTTTGCCAGGTGCAGGTACCAGCTTTCCAGCTCTGCCCTTTCGGCTTCTGAAAGCATATTGCTCTTGTATTTTTCTAACAGTTCGTTTGCCCTGCTCTCTTTCATATTTACGTGCTTTCTAAGCGCTTTAATAATATGACGGGAAAGTGAAGGCCAGGGAGTAGAAGAATTTTAAAAAATTTCTAATTAGAGAGCAGAAAAAATAAAAACCACGGCATTTATCTTATTTCTGAGGATTTTAACCGCATTCGCTACCTGCTTTTTTACAGTTTTATCAGAAATTCCTAAAATTTCAGCGATTTGTTTATGTGAATAATTAAAATTTCGGCTCAATTCAAACACCTCACGCATCTTTTCAGGCAAAAGAGAAACCTCCATTGCGATAGTAGCCTCCAATTCCTTCTCCCTAAGTTTATCATCAACATAAAATTCCCCTTTTTCGACAAAATTATCCAATGAATCTACGTAGCGGGATACTACTTTTTGATGGGCAATAAAGTCAAGGATCCGGTTTTTTACAGCGTTATAAAGATATGCCTTAATTGAGGTTTTTATTTCCAGATTTTCCCGCTTACTCCATAAGGAAGCAAAAAGCTCGTGCACAACGTCGTGAGCTTCATCTGCATCCTGTACCATCCGGTATGCATGAAGAAATAACATTCCCTTATATTGATTGTAAATCTCGGCAAACGCCCGTTCATCCCCTTGGCGTAATTTGAAAAGCAGATCATTCTCGTTGGAAGCAGGCACACTCATCAGCAAACGAATATAATAAATATCCGAAATGTTACATTCATGAAACGCTTTATTTTAACAGGATCTGCCCGAAATGAATTAGAAATTTTAGAGGTAGCAATGGTCATTATTAGAGTACTTGGAGGAATAATACAAAATGGAACATAATAAGAGCAAGGGTCACAAATAATATTGTAATGAAAAAAGCGCCTTTCGGCGCTTCTTTTAACTTAATAAATCAAAATGAATAAAAATTAAAGCTTACGTTGGTCCAGCTCACGTTGAATTAAAGTCAGCTCGCGTCCAGTTTGTCCCGCTACTGAAGTATTTTCCTGGGCCCGACGCAATAAGTATGGAATAACTTCTTCGACAGCTCCGTAGGGAATGTACTTGCTGACAGAAAAACCAGCAGAAGCCATATTAAATGTGATGTTATCACTCATCCCAAATAGCTGCGAGAAATGCACATGCGGGTGTGTTTCAAGTCCCAGTTCCTTTATAATAGCGGCAGCCAATAGATTACTGGCTTCATTATGAGTAGCTATGATAACAGATATAGTGTCAAGATTCCTTAAACAAAACTCCATACCTGCATTAAAATCGCTATCGGTTGCCGGCTTATTTGGCTGTATTGGTGTAGGATAATTCTTCTCCTTCGCCCTGTCATTTTCTTTCTCCTGGTAGGCTCCTCTCACAATCTTCAGCCCTAATACAAACTTTTCTTTTTTAGCGACAGTCATCAGATCTGACAATACCTTTAGTCTGTCTCTTCGGTAAAACTGGATGGTATTAAATACTATAGCCTGGTCAGTATTGTATTTCTGCATCATATTGTAAGCCAGAAGATCTATCGCTACCTGTATCCACGATTCCTCCGCATCGATCAATACCGCAGTACTCTTACTACTGGCAGCAGAACAAACAGCATCTAAACGCTTTACCACCCGCTCCCATTCTTCCTTCTCCTTTTCGCTTATTTTATTCAAATCTAAACTGTAAACGTCTCTATCATTATTAATTAAGGAGCTAATTCTCTCCAGGAGATTAAATCTGGCTAAAGCTGTCACCTTAATGCTCATATGATTTACCTGATGGACATTGGAGGCAAAATTGATCACCTTTAAAAATTCCTCGCAGGTCTTGTCGAAAACTGTCTCTGATTCTTTTCCTTCTGCTCCGTAATCCAAAATTGCTCCAACTTTATAATTGTTTAATACTTTTAAAACAGGACCTACAGATATAAGACTTTCACCACCTACAAACTGAGGAAATATGGTACTTTTTATGATTCCCTTAATTGGGAACCTCCATTTTATGAGGACAGGTATGATCATGGTGCCCAGCTTTACCAGCCAATTGATACTCATCAGCCAAAAAAGCCACTTTGCTCTTTTGAGTTCGGTATCACTTTTATAACTAAAACTGGTCTGGGTATTATCGAAGCTAAGTTCTGCTTCCTTGTATGTGCGTAAGCTTTCCATGAACCCAAATGTAGTAGCCTAAGCACGCCCTTGATCTTTCTTGATAATATCAGTTAATACAAGGATAATTTTGATCCTGTGTAAGCGCGCGACTCTTTTTTACTTTGGTTTCTGCGTTTTTAAACAACAGATTAAGATGATTAAAGGATTTTTTACAGTACCAGTGCCGGTCAATGAGCCTGTTCTGCAATATGCCCCTGGAAGTATAGAGCGGGAATTATTGAAGAAAGCGATCACGAGCGCATACGCGGGTGAAAAGGACATACCTATGTTTATAGGAGGAAAAGAAGTTAGAACGGAAAAGCTAAAAGCTATCCGCCCGCCTCATAGACATCAACACGTGCTCGGTTATTATCACGAAGGAGAAGCAAGTCACGTTAAGGATGCAATTGACGCAGCATTAGCAGCAAAAGAAAATTGGGAGATGCTTGGCTGGGAACATAGGGCAGCTATTTTCCTGAAGGCAGCTGACCTGATTGCAGGAAAATACCGCTTTGAATTAAATGCGGCAACGATGTTGGGACAATCTAAAAATGCTTACCAGGCTGAGATTGATTCTGCTTGTGAGATGGCAGACTTCCTGCGTTTCAATGTCAAGTACATGTCGGAGATTTACATTCAGCAACCGCCTGTATCTCCTGCCGGATCATGGAATCGTGTTGAACAGCGCCCCCTGGAAGGTTTTGTTTTTGCCCTTACACCATTCAACTTTACAGCTATTGCCGGGAACCTGCCTACTTCAGCTGCAATGATGGGTAATGTAGTGGTATGGAAACCTTCTAATACTCAAATCTATTCTGCCGAAGTTCTGATGAAGATCTTCCGCGAGGCCGGAGTACCGGATGGAGTCATTAACCTGATATATGTTTCAGGACCGGTAGCGGGTAATGTGATCTTCGAACATCCTGATTTTGCAGGTATCCATTTCACCGGATCCACAGAAGTATTCCAGGACATCTGGAAAACAATAGGCAACAACATTCATAAATATAAAAGTTACCCTAGAATAGTTGGAGAAACAGGTGGTAAGGACTTTATCCTGGTTCATGGGAGTGCTGATACAAACGCAGCTTGCACAGCTATTGTGAGGGGCGCTTTCGAGTACCAAGGACAGAAGTGTTCTGCAGCTTCCAGGGTTTATATCGCTGAATCCCTTTGGCCAGCGCTTGAGCAGAAAATCAAAACGGATCTTGCGACGATAAAAATGGGACCAGTGGAGGATTTCAGCCATTTCATCAATGCGGTTATTGATGAGAAATCTTTTGATGGACTGGCAAACGTAATAAAGCAGGTAGAATCAGCATCGGATGCCGAGATTATTGCAGGTGGGAAATACGACAAATCGGAAGGATACTTCATTGAACCTACGGTGATTAAAACTACGAATCCTCGTTTCGTAACGATGGAAAAAGAGCTATTCGGGCCTATATTAACTATCTATGTGTATAAAGACGCGGAGTTTGAGGATACCCTTAAACTAATTGATCAAACCTCCCCTTATGCTTTAACAGGAGCTGTGCTTGCAGGCGACAGATATATTATTGAACAAGCAACGAATGCGCTCAGGAACAGTGCAGGAAACTTCTACATCAACGACAAGTGTACAGGTGCTGTTGTTGGGCAACAACCATTTGGTGGAGCCCGGGGATCAGGAACAAATGATAAAGCCGGATCAATGATCAACCTTTTAAGATGGGTATCTCCAAGAACTATTAAGGAAACCTTTAATCCGCCGGTAGACTACAGGTATCCATTCCTCCAGGAATAACGGAGTATTACAGATGTGATAAATATGAATATGAGCAATTAGAACACTTGGCAACAGGTGTTCTAATTTTTTATAAAGAGTACCCGAAATCTACCCGTACTGCACTTTTTGCTGAACTTTAAATTCGCGTATATATTCCCCCGGCGATTTACCGGTAACACGTTTAAATACACGGTTAAAAGTTATAGCACTGTTAAACCCGCAATCATATGCCACAGAAGAAATGCTTTCGGAATGATATTCCAGCAATTTTTTACAAGCTTCATTGATCCTTACTTCATTCAGAAATGCAATATAGGTTTTGCGAGTGTGTTTTCTGAAATACTTGCAGAACGCACTTGGAGTCATGCTGGCGACTGAAGAAATCTCCTCTAAACTTATGGTATTCTGATAATGCTGAACAGTATACTTATAGATACGGGTCATCCTGACACCGTCCGATTCTGAAAAAGCATATTTTGATAAGCCGGATGACAAGGATCTCCAGTTTGTCTCATCCTGAGAGAAGAAATTAAGGAGCCCTATCACTTCCATGATTTGTTCAAAAGCCCGGAGTTTGCTTATCAGAAGGATTTTCTCGAATGCTTTTCCATTGATATCCATAAACATCTGTACTCCTGATGAAGCATTTTTCAGGAAAGTACGGATATGATTAAACTCAGAAATTGCTGTAAGCTGTAGGAGTATTGACGTATCTACATAGATATGAATAGTTTGTACCCCTGGCATGCCAAAGCATGTTTCGTCGCGTTTCAGCATATGGGGCTGGTCTTCACCAATAATGTATATATCGCCGGCCCGAAAGCGCTGCATATAGTTCCCGGTAAACAAGGTGCCCTCACCTTCTACAATCATACTTATCTGTAATTCCTTATGCCTGTGCAGCTGGCAATAAAAGTTAGTTGATTTCTCTTCCTCAACAATCACAGTAGTATTTTCGGAAGCGCGTAATGTAAAAGGAACTACTTTCATATGCTTATCAAATTAGAGATCAGGTAATAGCAGATACAAAAGCCGGACAAAGAAAGCCGGTAAATAATAAAGGAGACTGTCCGAAAACAGTCTCCTACGATAGTATGACATTTATGAATCAATAAACTCCAAATATTAATTCTTAAATCACCTTACAAAGGTATGCTGTTATAATAATTGCAAATGGTACACCATTGCATTTTTACGGTACTATCAGTTCCCAAGCGTTTTTTTCGATTCGAGCAGATTGTTCAAAAAGTAATCGCTAACTTTCTGATATAAATGAGCTCTGTCTTTACCGATTACATTATGTGCATGTCCCGGGTAGATCATGTAATCTACCTGAACACCCTTATCCACTGCCGCCTTCACAAAATTAACACTATGCTGCTGAACAACAACATCATCCTGCAAACCGTGAATAAGTAAAAGCTTACCTTTCAGGTTCTGTACCTTCCCGATAAGATTAGTGCTCTTATAACCCTCCGGATTCTCTTGCGGCGTATCCATATAACGCTCAGTGTACATCACCTCGTAAAGTCTCCAGTCCGTTACCGGACCTCCTGCAACTGCTGCTTGAAAAACTCCAGGATGCTCTAACATAAAGTTAACAGTATTAAAACCCCCATAGCTCCATCCAAAAAGTCCCATGCTTTCCGTATTGACATAAGGTAGGGACTTTAGATAATTCACTGCGTTAAGCAAATCCTCTGCCTGGGCCTTACCTGCATTACGGAAAATACTTTGTTCAAATGCTTTCCCCCTGTTATCGCTACCACGGGTGTCGAGATTTAAAACCACAAAGCCTCTTTCGGCCATATACTGAAACCAATAATCTCCGGAACCACTATTCCAACTATTGCTGATCAATTGAGCATGAGGCCCTCCATACCAATAAACAACAACAGGATATTTCCTGGCGGGATCGAAATTAGCGGGTTTGAATAGGGTACCGTACAATTCTATTCCCTCTCCCGTTTTAAATTTAAAGATATTGGATTCTCCTGTAGCAAATCCTGCTAAGGGACTTTTAGCTTGTAAAAGCAACTCAGACCTTTTTGATACAAGATCCTTTAACTGTATTTCCCGTGGCTTTTCTGGTCCCGAGAAGTTATCGATCATCACTTTACCGTCGCTGCTTAGCAATACCCTGTGATTATAGAAGCCCTCTGTTAATCGCTCTCTTTTACCTGTCTTCAGATTGACACTATAAAGGTTCCTTGTTATGGGCGACTCCTCAGTAGACATATAGAAAAGCTTCTCTCCTTTCTCATCATAACCCTTCACTTCAGTGACCTCCCAATTGCCTTTTGTTAACTGCTTTAACAATGAACCGTCGGCATTATACAGATAGAGGTGGTTCCAACCATCTCGGTTGCTCTGCCAGATGAATTTCTTTGCGTCATTCTTCACAAAACTCATTGGGACCAAAGGCTCAGTATATTTGTCGTCTTTCTCCTCAAAAAGAGTTTTTATATATTTTCCGGTAAGCGAATCGTATTGACGCAACCACATGTGGTTCTGTTCCCTGTTCACCACGGCGATATAAACAAAACGATCATCAGGGCTCCAGGCTATATTAGTAAGGTATTGCTCGCTGGGTTCTCCCGTTTCCAGGTACACCAGGCGGTCTGAAATCGCATCATATACTCCCACTTTTACGTGGTGACTCTTATCTCCGGCCATGGGGTATTTAATATTCTTGTTGAGCGCAGGCGTCTTTGTCCAGTCAATGATTGGATAATCCTGCACCATCGACTGGTCCATTCGATAAAAGGCAAGTTTTTTTCCCGATGTACTCCAAAACAATCCTTTATCAATTCCAAATTCATTTCGGTGAACAGCAGAGCCATAAACGATATTTTCACTCCCATCGTTGGTAAGCTGTTTTCTCAAGCTTCCTTTTGTCACCCAAAGGTTATGCTTCTCGAGGTAGGCGGTATACCCATCACTTCCGCTTTCAACCGTTTCAACTGAACTTAAGCTTTTATCTGCTAAAACCTTAACCTCATTTTTTTCAGGATTCAAAGCGAGCTTCTGGCCCTCATAAAAGAACACCCATCCTGCTTCGCTTCCAAATTGAATAAGAGGCATTCTTTCAACCGGCTTCAGGCCAGTTTTAGAAAGTTTTTCATTCAGGCTTTGAAGGGTAAGAAATGGCTTAGCTTCATTACCTAAACCTCCCTTTAGATACACAACCTGGTCCTTATCCTGTTTGTAATACACATAATCGTGTGAATTATGGATAAACTGAATTCCCCTCAGGTCCTCAGGCGCTAGCGTGCCGCGTGCGTATATCATTGCATCCTGAATAGTTAAAAGTTTGTTCTGAGCAAGGACACAAGTGCTCAACCCAGATAAAAGGAGCAGTAAGGATATTTTTCTCATTATTATATTTCCATTGTCTTTTTACGAAGCCAGCCTCTCTCTTCGTCAGTAAGAAGCGGACTTAGAATTGTATAAACGTTCTTATTATAGCTATTGATCCAATCGATATGTCTTTTTTCAAGCATCCCTTTTATTACAGGCCGGGTATCGATCGGAGCCAGCGTAAGTGTTTCGAAGGAGTAGAATTCTCCGAATTCGCTCTTGATGTAGGGCACGGAAAGTACAAGGTTTTCTATCCTGATGCCGTATTTTCCTGGCCTGTAAAGGCCGGGTTCGATAGAAGTGATCATACCTGGCTCAATTTCTATAGCAACATTACTCTTATTGAAAACATGAGGCCCTTCGTGCACATTTAGAAAGAACCCTACCCCATGCCCGGTTCCATGACCGTAATCGCGACTTTGATCCCACAACGGCTTCCTGGTAATGGCGTCGATCTGGTACCCACGGGTACCCTTAGGGTAAATAGTACTGCAGCCTTCCACCATTGCTTTTAACACAAGTGTATAGTCGAGCATTTCTTCATTGCTGATCCTACCGAGTGGAATAACGCGTGTAACATCCGTTGTCCCGTCGAGGTACTGACCACCAGAATCAACAAGATATAAACCATAGTCCTTAAGCAAAACAGGATTTTCTTCATTGGGCCTGTAATGAGGCAGTGCTCCGTTTGGTCCATAAGCAGATATGGTTGCAAAACTGTTACTTACAAAATTCGGATTCTGAGCCCGGAGTTCCATTAGTTTCCGGGCAGCGGATACCTCGGTGATCCCAGGGCCTGGTACTTCTTTTTCAAGCCACCTGAAAAAACGAACAAGAGCAACGCCATCATTACGCATTACAGTTAGGATGTTATCAAGCTCTGTCCTGTTCTTTATAGCTTTAAAGTAAGTTGAAGGATTTGTGTTTTCAATGATCTTTATCGACTTATTCAAACCAGTCATGGTTCCCTTAGCTGTTCGTTGGGGATCGATCAACAAAACTGCACTTCCTGCTAAACCTTTCAAATTCAGTTGAAGGGAACTATACGGCTTGAGATGGACACCAGAAGCTGTGAGTTTACGCCGGTCAGCTTCCGAGAATTTCCCATCATCCAAAAATAGCAATACTTCATCTAAGCTGATCAGAGCAAATGCCAGCACCACTGGGTTATAAGAAATATCAGCACCACGAATATTAAACACCCAGGCAATATCATCCAATGACGAGATCAGGTGATGAGAAGCTCCGGCCTGTTTAATTGCACTGCGGATACGTGATAATTTATCAGCAGTTGATTCCCCACAAAGGTCTTCAGAAATACAATATGCCTTTTCAGCCGGAAGCTCTGGCCTGTTCGTCCACACTTCATTCAATATATCGGAATGCTTTACCTGGATACCCTTTGCCTGGCATTTCGCATGGATCTCCTTAGCAATCAGCAAAGGCATCACCTGAAAGTCAAAAGCTATACTTCCGTCCGCATCAATCCTTTGAAATAACCAGTCTACATACTCCGGCCTTCCCTGTATGGTTAAGGGCACCAATTCCCATTCTGTATCTTTAAATTCAGCTTCAGCCTGCACGAAATAACGGGAATCCGTCCAGAGCCCTGCGAAAACAGCCGTGATCACAAGGGTACCAGCAGAACCTGTAAAACCACTGAGCCAGCTTATATATCGATAACTTTCGGGAAGATACTCGCTGATATGAGGATCCGAAGAGGGTATTATCATGGCGTCGATACCGTCCCTTTTCATTAATTCTCGTAGTTGCTTTAAAGCTAACGTTCGATCCGTCTGCATACAATTGTAAAATAAGTTCTAATGGAAAAAAGGTTGTCTAACGACAACCTTTTTCAAAATAATGTGGAAGATAATCCTTTTTTATTTACGACTCAATTCTCTTTAATAATGGGATCAACCCTTAGTTTTTCAGTACGCCTAATTCTGTTCCAACCTTGATGAAGGCAGCAATTGCTTTATCTAAATGCTCCTGTTCATGTGCAGCTGATATCTGAACCCGGATGCGTGCTTTTTCTTTTGGCACAACCGGATAATAAAAGCCAATGACGTAAATGCCTTCATTAAGCATCTTTGCTGCAAATTCCTGGGCTAGTTTTGCATCGTACAACATTACTGGAACAATAGGATGAACTCCGGGGCGAATGTCAAAGCCAGCATCAGTCATTTTCTGCCTGAAATACATGGTGTTGTTTTCAAGCTTATCGCGCAAGCCGGTACTCTCTTTCAACATGTCCAGCACTGCAATAGAAGCACCGGTAATAGAAGGAGCCAATGTATTGGAGAAAAGATAAGGGCGGGAACGCTGGCGAAGCAGGTCAATAATTTCTTTCCTGCCGGATGTAAAACCTCCTGAGGCTCCGCCAAGTGCTTTACCGAGTGTTCCTGTGATGATATCGATCTTATCAATCACATTATGATGTTCGTGCGTACCGCGACCATTTTTTCCCATGAAACCAGAGCAGTGACTCTCGTCAATCATTACTAATGCGTTATACTTCTCAGCAAGAGTGCTGATCTTATCCAGTTGGGCAATAGTACCGTCCATACTGAAAGCGCCGTCTGTTACGATAATGCGATGCCTCAGATGTTGCGAACTTTCAAGCTTCTCCTCCAGATCAGCCATATCATCGTGTTTGTAGCGATAACGCTGCGCCTTACACAAGCGTACTCCGTCAATGATAGAAGCATGGTTCAGTTCGTCAGATATAATGGCGTCCTGTTCATTAAATAAGGGTTCAAAAACCCCTCCGTTTGCGTCAAAGGCCGCAGCATAAAGAATGGTGTCTTCGGTACCAAGAAACTCAGAAAGCTTTTTCTCGAGCTCCTTGTGAATATCCTGGGTACCACAGATAAACCTTACGGACGACATACCGTAGCCATGGGATTCCAAAGCCGCTTTTGCTGCTTCTATTACTTTTGGATGCGATGACAGGCCAAGATAGTTATTGGCACAAAAATTAATTACCTGAGCTCCGCCTGCAACTGTTATATCTGCTCCTTGTGGAGAAGTAATGATGCGTTCCCGTTTATACAATCCGGCATCTTCAATGCTCCGTAGTTCTTCAAGTAGTTGTTCCTTAAGCGTATACATAAAATTTAATAATTAACACTCACTGAGACTGATAGGAATGTTTACTGCTAAACCTCCTTCTGCTGTCTCTTTATAGCGCGAGTTCATATCTTTTGCGGTTTCCCACATTGTTTTTATCACTTCATCCAGACTTACCCGTGCTTGTTCAGGGTTTGAGGCAAGTGCCAGCTGGGCTGCTGTTATAGCCTTAATAGCCCCCATCGTATTTCTTTCAATACAGGGGATCTGTACTAAGCCCCCTACCGGATCACAGGTTAACCCAAGGTGATGTTCCATGGCAATTTCGGCTGCCATTAAACATTGCTCTGGTGAGCCACCACTGATCTCTGTAAGACCAGCTGCTGCCATTGCCGAAGAAACACCTATCTCCGCCTGACATCCGCCCATAGCCGCTGAGATGGTTGCACCTTTTTTGAAAATACTACCAACTTCCGCCGAAGTAAGGAGGAAACGTATCACATCATCCTGGGTAGCATTGCTAAATATTACTGCGTAAAGCAGAACAGCAGGTATAACTCCAGCTGAGCCATTTGTAGGAGCGGTTACCACACGGCCAAAGGCCGCATTTTCCTCGTTCACTGCCAATGCAAAACAGCTTACCCAGGAAACAATATCATTGAAGCTGTTAGGCGTTTCGCTGATTAATTTAAGCCATTCCTGGTAACTACTATGCTGCCTTCCGGCAAGGTGTGTATTGCTAAGAGCTGAAGCACGCCTTACCACATTTAGTCCTCCCGGCAATATGCCATCAGTTGTACAGCCGCGATAAACGCAAGCTTCCATCACCTGCCAGATTTCCAGTAATTTCTTTCTTACTTCTTCCCCGCTGCGCCACTGTTTTTCGTTCTCCAGAACCACATCGGATATGCGCAATTTATCTTGTTTGCACCACCTGAGCAAATCTTCAGCATCGTCTATGGGATATGGAAGTACTAAACTTTCAGCACTAAGCTTTTCTTCGTGCTCTTTTACCACGAAGCCTCCCCCAATAGAGTAAAAAGTCTCTGAGCTCAACAGGTCATCACCCTTTCTCGCTTCGAATATCATTCCGTTCGCATGAAAGTCGAGACTTTCACCAAAATGAAAGACGATAGTATTCAGACTATCATAGGGAACGTTTTTTTCAGCGTTCAGATGTAATTTCTTTTCCTTTTTAATGGCATCCAGAATCAAAGAAATCTGATCTGGATCTATAAGAACGGGGTCAAATCCAGAAAGCCCCAATAAAAGCGCTACATCTGTACCGTGCCCCTTTCCTGTTTTAGCAAGAGAACCATACAAATGAACGGTAACAGAAGTTACCTCCTGAAAAAGCTCCCTTTCTTTCAACTCAAAGATAAATCTTAAGGCTGCCCGCCAGGGGCCAAGGGTATGGGAACTGGAAGGACCGATCCCAATCTTCAGAATATCAAATACGGAAATACGCTCTTCTCTCATTATTTATTTCGTAAAGGGCAAGCTGCACACTGTTGCATCCAGCGCTTTATCACGGACCACCACCTTAATAGGGGTTCCTTTTGCCGAGACACTTTTATTCAAATAAGCCAATCCGATGGATTTATCTAATGATGGAGAGATACTGGCGGAAGTAACTACTCCTACCTCATTAAAATGCTCGTCTAAAACCTTGTATCCTCGTCTGGGAAATCCCTTACCAACTATTTCAAAACCACAAAGCTTTTTCTCAATTCCGTTCTTCTTTTGCTCTTTAAAATGATCGCTACCGGGAAATTCTTTACTGAACTTTGTAATCCAGCCTAAGCCTGCTTCTATTGGTGAAGTCTCATCATTTATATCATTGCCATAAAGACAATATCCCATTTCAAGCCTGAGGGTATCACGCGCCCCAAGGCCTGCTGCTTTTATTTCGTAAGGTTTTCCAGCCTCCATAACAGCCTGCCACAGCCGTTCAGCATCCTCATTTTTACAATACAATTCAAAACCCCCGGCTCCTGTATAACCTGTTGCAGATATGATTACGTCGTCAATTCCTGCAAATTGCCCTTTTGTGAATGTATAGTATTTCATTTGAGCCAGAGGCACTGGTGTTAAAGACTGTAAAGCAGTTGCAGCAACAGGACCCTGTACAGCGAGTAACACTGTTGAATCTGAAATGTTGGTCATCTTTACAGATCCCGCGTTCCGCTCTGAGATCCAATTCCAGTCTTTCTCAATATTAGAGGCGTTTACTACCAACATGTACTTTCCTGCTTCCAGGCAATATACCAGTAAATCATCTACAATCCCTCCTTTTTCATTGGTCATGCATGAATATTGTACATCTCCGGGCGTAAGGACTGATGCATCATTGGTAGTGAGCCTTTGAATAAGTTCAAGACTACCTTCCCCCTCCAAAATGAACTCTCCCATGTGACTTACGTCAAAAATTCCCAGGGAATTTCTAACGGCATGGTGTTCTTCCATAATCCCCGAGTACATTACCGGCATAGAATAACCGGCAAAGGGAGACATTTTTGCACCAAGTGCAATATGGATTTCATTAAGAACAAGTTCTTTCATTCCTATAGTCCGATTACAGCTTTATATTCATCAGCTGAAAGCAGTTGATCCAGCTGCGAGGGATCATTCAACTTAGCTTTAATTATCCAGCCCTGCCCATACGGATCTGAATTTACCAGGTCGGGAGCGCTCTCCAATGCAGCGTTCATTTCAGAAATTGATGCTGTTACCGGCATGAAAAGATCAGACACTGTTTTAACTGCTTCTACAGATCCAAAAACCTCGTCCTTGCCTACCTCCTGCCCTAGCGCAGTTATATCGATATATACGATATCGCCAAGCTCTCGCTGAGCAAAATCAGTAATTCCAATGGTCGCTTCTCCATTCTCAAAGGAGATCCATTCATGATCGTTGGTATATTTTAAATTATCTGGTATGTTCATCTTTAAATCAATTAACCATTAACGTTTCTTCTGTATAGTTTTCTATAGGCGGACATGAGCAGATCAGGTTACGATCGCCTTTACTTTCATTCACCCTTCCAACTGATGGCCAAAACTTTCGTGCAACGATCCAATCAAGCGGATAGGCAGCCTTCTGGCGACTATAAGGTCTATCCCAACTATCGGAAGTAAGTACCGCAAGCGTGTGAGGTGCATTTTTAAGCACGTTATCCACCTTATTGGCAAAACCTGTAGCAATTTCATCGATCTCCTGTTTAATAGAGACCATAGCATCGCAAAAGCGGTCCAACTCGGCTTTTGACTCTGATTCTGTCGGCTCGACCATAAGGGTTCCGGCAACTGGAAAAGAAACAGTTGGCGCATGGAAACCATAATCCATCAGTCGCTTTGCTATGTCGGTCACTTCAATATTGAATTTCTTAAACTCGCGGCAGTCAAGTATCATTTCGTGGGCACAGCGACCATTTGCTCCCGAGTATAACACGGGGTAGTGCTCTTCCAGTCGCGCTTTTATATAATTGGCATTCAGTATTGCAGCCATGGTGGCATCTTTTAATCCTTTGGCACCCATCATGGCAATATAAGCATGTGAGATCAGGAGGATGGATGCAGAACCCCATGGTGCTGCAGATACTGCAGAAATGGAATTAAGCCGGTTGATATCCACCTGAGTGTGCCCGGGAAGAAAGCCTTTGAGGTGGGCGGCAACACCGATAGGACCCATGCCCGGACCGCCGCCACCGTGCGGAATACAGAAGGTTTTATGTAAATTCAGATGGCACACATCTGCACCGATATTTGCAGGACTTGTTAATCCAACTTGTGCGTTCATATTCGCGCCATCCATATAAACTTGTCCGCCGCATTCGTGAATTATATTGCAAATCTCCTTAATCCCTTCTTCGTATACGCCGTGTGTCGAAGGATAAGTAACCATTAAACAAGAAAGGGTTTGTTTATACTCCGTGGCCTTTGCCTTTAGGTCGTCAACATCGATATTTCCATTGTTATCGCATTTTACCACAACGATCTTCATTCCGGCCATAGCAGCAGAGGCTGGATTGGTTCCGTGCGCCGATGCTGGGATAAGGACAGTATTTCTCTGGGTTTCATTATTATAACGGTGGTATGCACGGATCACCATTAAACCTGCGTACTCCCCCTGCGCCCCGGAATTCGGCTGGAGACTCATTGCATCGAAGCCTGTTATTTCACATAACCAGCCTTCAAGTTCGTCAAAGATCTGTTTGTATCCCTGGGTTTGAGCAATTGGCGCAAAGGGATGAAGAGAAGAAAACTCAGGCCATGTTAAAGGCAACATTTCCGTTGTTGCATTCAGCTTCATGGTACAAGAGCCAAGAGGGATCATTGAATGACAAAGGGATAGATCTTTGGCTTCAAGGGATTTGATATAACGAAGCATTTCATGTTCGCTGTGATAGCTATTGAACACAGGGTGATCAAGAAATGCCGATGTTCTCTTTAAGGCTTCCGGTATATTGAATTCTACTGTAACAGTCCTGGCTGGAGATTTTTTATTAAGCGCTTTTTCAAAGACGGCAAGGATCAGTTCAAGATCCTTCTCGCTAGTACTTTCGTCAAGCGACAAAGTGATGCTGGAGAATCCGTAGTTGAAATTAAGGCCGGCACTTGTTGCTTCGCGGTGTATTGCCGCAAGCTTGTTCCCAACCTCTATTTTTATTGTATCAAAATAACTCTCGTTACTTAGCGTTAAGCCAAGGGCTGCAAGGCGGCCGGATAATTTGACTGTTAGTGAGTGGATCTTCCCAGCAATTGCCCTAATCCCTTGCTGTCCATGCCAGGCTGCATACATTCCAGCCATTATAGCCAGCAGAGCCTGAGCTGTACAGATATTAGAGGTGGCTTTGTCTCTGCGGATATGCTGCTCCCTGGTTTGAAGTGCCATCCTCAATGCATAGTTTCCTGCAGTATCCTCGCTTACCCCAATTACTCTCCCGGGAATAAAGCGCTTAAAATCCTCTTTTACTGCCAGGTATGCAGCATGAGGTCCACCATATCCCATAGGAACGCCGAAACGCTGGGTTGTACCGACGGCAATATCTGCTCCAAATTCACCCGGAGGCTTTAATAAAGCCAGGCTCATCAGATCCGCAATTACACAAAGAGAAATACCCTTTTCCTGTAGCATCCGGGCGAAGTCCTCGTAGTTATAGACGGCCCCATTCGCCGCAGGATATTGAACAATAGCCCCAAAAACACCCGTAACTATAGGCTCCCCGTGGGCAGCAACGTGCAATTCAATACCCAGAGGGGCAGAACGTGTACGAAGGATGTCCAGGGTTTGAGGAAATACCTCGGGGGAAACCCAGTACTTTCTGGCCTCTTTATCTTTTCTCTGGCTAAACTGCAGGAACATCGCTTCAGCTGCTGCAGTCCCTTCATCAAGTAATGAAGCATTTGCGACAGGAAGCGCAGTCAGGCTGGTTACCATAGTCTGAAAATTCAGCAAGGCTTGCAGGCGGCCCTGAGATATCTCAGGTTGGTATGGGGTATATTGAGTATACCAACCCGGATTCTCCAGAATATTTCTTCTTATGACAGAAGGGGTTAAGGTATTATAGTATCCTTGACCGATGAAGGATTTTGCAATTATGTTTTTTGAGGCTATCTCTTTTAAAGAATCAAGGTATTCTGATTCTGTTTTAGCCGCCGGTAGTTTTAATGGTGATGTTAGTTGAATGGACGATGGTACCGTTTCGCTAATTAAGCTCTCTAAAGAATCAGAGCCTATTAGTGTAAGCATTCGACTAACATTATCCTGTGAAGGAGCAATATGTCTTCTTTGAAATAGTTCGGAGTTTCCTAATGAATTCATGTTTTCTAATTGCTATGCAAATTGAGGACTTTCAGAAAGGTGCTTGATCATATCCTTAGTAAGTGATTGAAGACCATAAGCAGGTTTCCAATTCCAATCATGTCTGGCCAGACTGTCGTCTATACTTCCAGGCCATCCTTCGGCAATCTTCTGCCGGAAATCTGGCTTATACTCTATAGAAAAATCAGGAATATGCTGCTGAATTTCAGTAGCAAGCTGTTCTGGTGAAAAGCTTAGTGCTTGTAGATTATAAGCAGTACGAATGCTAATCCGGTCAGCGGGAGCTTCCATCAACCTTAAGGTTGCCCGAATGGCATCATCCATGTAGATCATCGGTAAGCGGGTATGTTTTTCAAGAAAACAAGTGTAACTCTTTTCGGATATCGCTTTATGAAAGATCTCTACTGCGTAATCTGTCGTTCCTCCCCCCGGTGCTGATTGATATCCGATAACACCTGGAAATCTTAGAGACCTTACATCGAGTCCATATTTATTGAAATAATATGCACCCCAGTTTTCTCCTGCAACCTTTGCAATGCCGTAAACTGTTTCTGGTTCTGGATAAAAGCACTGGTGGACACCCTCTTTGGGGGCAGAACTGCCGAATACTGCAATGGAACTTGGGATAAAGACTTTAGAAAGCTTAAATATTCGGCCTGCTTCCAGGACATTCAGTGTGCTGTTCATATTTATATGCCAGCTTCCTGTCGGGTCGGCTTCTCCTCTAGCTGAAAGGACCGCCGCCAGGTGGTATAATTGGGTAATCCCGTGTTTGACTACCACGCTGCTCATCGCTTCAAAATCAGTAGCATCAAGTTGCTCAAAGATTCCTTGTGAGATGTTTGGTGAACGAAGATCAGTTGCTACAACATTTTCGAGACCAAAAACCTCTCTTAGAGCTACGGTAAGGACCTTTCCAATCTGGCCATTTGCGCCAGTGATCAATATCTTTTCTCTTTGCATAATAAAGTTTCAAGCTCAAAAAACCTCATGCAGAATAGCACCCATACAGGAGTGAATACTGTTTTAAGGTTCTTCAGTGCCATAAAAAATAAATTAAAAAAGCTGCCGGATGATGAAGAAGTCCGGCAGACCTATACCATTTTCGAGGAAGCAAACCTCTGAATCAAAGGTACCTGGACATTGAGTGTTACTGCAGGACAAACGGTACTAAATTGTGGATAAACGGCCCCTGCAAGTCGTACATTTTCGCTAATTTCATCAATATAAATTGACCAATTGAAGCTTACAAGTAACATGTATTCAAACTCGTCTGAAAATCCATTGATATGGTGAATTCCTTCATCGTATTTACCAGTGCCTGCACAGAACTGATAGGTAAGGCATTATAAAGGGAAGCTCTGAAGCTGTTACCGAAGGGCGCTCTGAGTCCTACCATTCCTTCCTTCTGGGCAAATTCATAAAAGGCGTTTTCAAGTTCAGACTTATTGATGGAGAAGCTGACATTCATCAAGGAGCGGTCTTCTTTTACTATAGCATTTTGAAATAGCGGATTTGAATCTATTTCCTTATACAATATATCTGCTTTGATCTTATTGCGGCTTTCCATTTCCTTAACACCTCCCTGCTTTTTGATCCACCGCAGGTTTAACAGCATTACGTACAATGAAAATACTGGTGGAGTGTTATAGAGCGAATGGCACTCGCGAAAAATCCTGTAGTCCCACATTGCCGGTACCTTATTATTAATATTGTTCAACAAGTCATCCTTCACAATAACAACCGTAACTCCTGCTGGTCCCATATTTTTCTGTGCGCCGGCATAGATCAAATCGAATTGAGAAATATCAATTGTGCGACTCAGAATATCTGATGACATATCGCAAATAAGCGGTACAGGACTCGAAGGAAAGGAGTGCATCTGGCTCCCCTCGATGGTGTTATTTGAAGTACAATGAAAATAAGAACAAGATGGATCGACTTTATAATCAGAGGGTATAAAGGTATAATTTGAATCTGCTGAACTTGCTACTACATCTACCAATCCAAAATGACTAGCTTCAACTATAGCTCTTTTAGAAAAAAAACCTGCATCCAGATAAGCAGCTTTACCGGTTCTTCCCATGAAATTAAATGGGATCATGGAAAATTGTGTACTAGCTCCTCCTTGGATAAAAAGTATACTATATCCGGAAGGAATATTCATTAACTCTCTGAGAAGTTCTTCCACTTCGTCTACTACTTTCCTGAATTCAGGCGTACGATGTGATACTTCAAGGATTGAAAGTCCCTGATCCTGCCAGTTTCCAATTGCGTGGCGGGCCCCTTCCAGCACCTCAGGAGGAAGAATGCTTGGACCAGCGGAGAAGTTATGTTTTAAGATATTTTCCAAGAAAATTGATGGTGTTGTTTTAAAAAAAATCCCATACCGGAGGTATGGGCTGATCATAATCTAAAAAGAACGAGCGTAAGGCAAATATCGGGAGCCGGATTTCTGTAGTTTGGTATAGTAGCTCCAAAGTGATGCACAATTATACAGGCATCTTCAAGTAATGCTAACCTCTTTAAGGCAGCTAGTTCAACTCACTCAGGAAGGCCGGATTCTCCAGGCGACGAATTGACCGGTAATTTTTGAAGTCTGTATTTGTAGAAATATATTCCTCTTTGACAGGTTCCTCTCGCACGAGATCTGTACTGAGATACTTCTTATTGCTATCACTAAGGATAGTGACAACGACCGATCCAACTCCCATTTGCTCCTGCAATTTTATGGCACCAATAACATTTGCACCTGATGAGATACCTACCGCCAGACCCAACTGCTGCGAGAGCTTCTGGGCCATGATTATCGCATCGCCGTCATTGGCTTGAACAACCGAATCCAGCTCATCCATTTTTAGAATTGCGGGAATAAATTCGTCTGATATCCCTTGTATTCGATGGGTTCCAACTTTAAAACCCGTAGACAAAGTTGGTGATTCGGCTGGCTCAAGAGGATGAACCTTAACAGCGGGATTCACTGTTTTTAAGTATGCTCCAGTTCCCATCACCGTCCCTCCGGTACCCACTCCTGCCACAAATGCATCGCAGCTTAAACCTATATTTTGCAATTGGGTTGATATTTCAGGACCGGTTGTTAAGCGATGAGCTGAGGCATTGGAACCGTTCTCGAACTGACATGGAAGGAAGACACCGCCTTGAGCAGCCATTTTTTCGCTTAATGCTATACTACCTAAAAAACCACCCTCTTCTTTACTTACCAGAATTACATCTGCACCAAGGCTTTTTATAATATCTATCCTTTCACGGCTTAACCAGTTCGGCATTATTATTTTTACATCGTGTCCCAGGGTTCTTCCAAGTGCAGCAAATGCTATTCCGGTATTTCCGCTGGTTGCTTCAATGATTACATCACCAGGTTGGATCTTTTTCTCTTTGTAGGCATTGTATAGAATGTAAAGAGCCATCCGGTCTTTAACACTGCCTGTCAGGTTATAGTGCTCGCATTTTGCATATATCTTTCCAGGTTTTCCTTTATAAGTATATGAAATCTCGATCATGGGTGTGTTGCCCACCAGGTTCCAGAGATTATCAAATCTCTCCTTCAAATCTACTTCCAATGCCGAATAATAATTCATTTACAGTACCTTATTTTATCAGCATAAAGGTCGGAATGCCCATCAAATCATACAATCATTTAAAGAATTCTCATAAATTTTCTGGAATTGATTTAACTAATTCATTTTTTTTACGATTTTAGCTGACACATTATTCACAGATCTTTATTTTTTTCAACTATTATTCTTCCCCATAGACAAATGAATGGCTTAGACCGCACGGATACTGAAATATTGAAGTTATTACAAGCAGACGCTTCACTTACAAACAAGGAGATTTCGTTTAAACTCCATAAATCAATTGCTACGATCCATGAAAGGATCAGGAAATTAAAAGATCAAGGCTACATAACTAAAATAGTAGCCATTCTGGATCGAAAAAAGGTTAACAAAGGTCTTATTGCCTTTAGTCAAGTCCACCTAAGCGACCATACAACAGCTACCCTTAAAGAATTTGAAAAAGAGGTGGTAAAATTCCCGGAAGTGATGGAGTGTTTTCAAATGTCAGGGGCCTTTGACTTTATACTTAGAGTTGCATGTTCAGACATGAACGAGTACACCGACTTTTACAGGAATAAGCTGGCGATGCTACCAAATATAAATACAGTTCAAAGCTTTTTTGTATTGGCCGAGACTAAAAGTGATACTGCATACCCTTTATAAATAGGTGAACCGCGCCAAAAATGAAAAAACCCGCAGTATGGGACCACGGGCTAACCTAAACCTTATCACAATTATTTGTACAGCAAATATACTATCTTTTCATATCCTTAAGCGCTGGTCTAAAAAAATTTCTACTTAATCGTTTTCGCTGGCTTCACTTTTACCTCCTGAATCCATCAACTATTCAACATAAAGGCCTGTTACAATTTATTGTTATTTAACGTAGAGTGTTTAAATTCGAAACATGATACGAGCCCTTTTCTCCTTATTCATTTTAATAGTCATTTTTTCCAGTTGTAAGAAGGACAAAGAAATTGAACCTGAAAAGGCTCCTTATGATAGCTATATATTAAGGAATAATAAATACTATCGTCTACAGAATGCCGATTTAAGCTTTGATAAGCAGGACCAGCAGTATACTTCTACCATTTGGCTTACAGACAGGGAGGAAAACAATAGCATACAAATCGACCTTCTATTGCTACAGGGAAAAGCCTTGCCCGCAGGAACCTATCGATACAAGACCTTAGCCTCTAATGCCCTGGAATTAAACCGCTTTCATGCTTTGTCTTTGCAATACGGAGAGAAGAATGCTAAAGAGCAAATAAGCTCTTTTGAAGACGACATAAAGGAGGCATTTATCGAAGTAAAAGAAATGAAGGACACATATTCAATTGATGGAGAATTCGAATACAAGGGAGCGATAACTAAAGTTCATTACGAAGGAAAAGTTGATTTTCTTGAATACTGGTAGGCTGCAATTACGTTACAATTTTTGTAAAGATATTTAAAAGCTCTTTTCTAATCCACACAAAAAAGGTTCGACAAGGTTTATAAGGCATGGATGATCTTTTAATAGAAGAAAAGATTAGGCTGTTTGAAATGGCAGCCAAACAAGTAAGCACCTATGAAGACAATAGACTATTCTCATATGCCACTAAAGTACGGGCATTATTAGATGCAATCATGACCTTTGAGGTTGTTCCAACGAATGCTTTGGAAGCAATAGAACGACTTGAAAGTGTACTTCAGCAATTAGAAGAAAAAATTCAGAAGAGACAAAACTTTGAAATCGTCATGCGGCTTTTGGATTAAAAAAAAATGCAGATTATGAGGCATACCCGAAATGATTTGCTATCCTTAAATAATTTGGAACATCAGTATTATTCCTCCCCGCGAGCCGCACGATATCAAAGATTAATTGTTCTCGTTCATCCGGTTTTCCCTGTTTCATATCTTTCTGAATGGAAGCTGTGAAATCTGGAGATAAGCTGTCTAAAATGCTCAGATTATTATCGATAATTTGAGACCTGCTAAAGTCAAATTTAGCGGCTACAGAAATTTGATAGAGTTCTTCCAGTAGCGATTCAAGCAAATTTCGATATACACCAGGCACCTGCAGATCAGCAGCTTGCTTGTCATAACAGGCAGCGACAGCAGCAAAGGCAGAGGTAAAACTGAGCTTGCGAAATATTTCGGCTGTAATAGCGGTGCTGTATCGTACCGAGATACCGCAGCTTTTAAGATCGGCTTCCATCTGTAATCTCACTTTGCTGTTACTTACCTCGGGGCTATTAAGTCCATACACAATCCTGAAAATTGTATTATTCTGACTCACCTCACCCAGTGCAGAAATATAACCTGTGATGTAAATACAACCATCAAAAATTTGAAGTCCACTAAGGTTTTCGCGCAAATAGGTACCCGCACCCAGAGAATTTAGGATAGGGATAATTAAGGTTCCTGAATGAGAAGTTTGTTCTATAATTCCCATAACTTCATCAAGGCTGTAAGCTTTTACTGTAACAAATATCACATCAAAGCTTCGATCTTCCAGTTCGTCCTCAGCTACTGATTTTAAGTTCCTAAGAGTCACAGGTGGATGACCATAAGTTTTTATAGTCAAACCTTTCTCCTTCATGGCAAGCAAATGCTGCCCTCTTGCTATTATAGTAACGTCCAGATCCTTCTTAGCTAAGTATCCCCCAATAAGGCCGCCAGTGCCACCGGCTCCGATCACTAAATATTTCATGGTTTATAACAAGATCTGAATTGTAATAGTTATTACGCTCCGCGAAGTTAGTTATCTCTTAGGAATGCCAGATACTTATCAACCTTTTTCCAGTTTAACTTTCGTTACAATTAAAACTAACAAACACTGAGATAATAATACTATTTAAATTAAGTCTAAATAATATATATTTGCAGCGATGAAGATTAGGAGGACTGTACGCATTGCCCATCTATGGCTAGGATTAACTACCGGGTTAGTGGTATTTATTTTAGGAATTACCGGCTGTTTGTATGTTTTTGCTGACGATATCAAAGAGCAGCTCTACAAAGAAAGATACTTTGTAGCTGAAAAAAATCAACCTAAACAAGCTTTTGGAAGGCTTCTCCAAACTGCGCAGCAGTCACTAGGCTCCCAGTACAAGATAACCAGGGCCAAAATTTACAATCTTCCGGGAAGAGCTTATGAATTCAGAGCTTTGAAAATGGACCCGAAAGCTTTCGGACACTGGAATTACTATGTATACTACTACCGCGTTTACGTAAATCCATATACCGCTAAAATAATCTACACAGAAGACGCCAAAAATTCATTTATAGGAATTTTGTTAAGTCTCCACATGAACCTTCTGATGGGGAAAGCAGTAGGGCATATGGTAGTAAGATGCTCAGTAATTGGTTTTGTAATCCTGCTCATTTCGGGATTAGTTTTATGGTGGCCAAAGCACTGGACAAAAAAGCAAATACGAATTAGCTTTACTATAAAATGGGAGGCTAAATTCAGAAGGATCAATTATGATCTTCATAATGTCTCCGGTTTTTATGCCTTCCTGTTCCTGCTCGTTATTGCACTTACCGGCCTTATGATGTCTTTTGAACTAAGTACGGTGAAAACTCCGGAGGTGGCCAGCGATACTACCAACACACGGACTTTAGCAAATATTCCTGATTATATTTTAGGCAAGGCTAAGAAAGCTAATCCCTCAGCTGTCTTCTATTACTACAACATACCTGCAAAGCCTGAAGGTACGGTAACCGTTTCTGCATATGCAAGCGATGATAATTTCTATGATCGCCAGGTTACTAAGTTCGACCAGTTTAGCGGAGAAGCACTTTACCAGGGGAAGAGTTTCAGGCAGTCGCCAGCTTTAAACCAGGTTCAGTATATGAATTTCGACCTGCATACCGGGGCTGCGTTTAGTTGGCCAGGTAAAATCTTTGCGTTCCTCGCTTCCCTTATAGCTGCTTCCCTTCCTATTACAGGGGTGATCATGTGGCTTTATAAAAAGAAATCTAAAAAGAAAGAACAATCCAACAATCAACATACAATCTCAGAAAAATCAGTACTATCATGAGTATCTCCAGTAAGCTCTCGCTCTTCATTTTCCTTCTATTATTTATTGGATACCCCACCCTAAATGCTCAGACAAAACAAGGTAACGGAAATATCAGTGGCAATGTTAAGGCCCAGGATGGTAGTCCGGTAGACTTTGCAATCATCACCATTAAGGGATTAAGAAAAACCGTAGCAGATGAGAATGGCTCATATTCAATGAAGAACATTCCAGTTGGTACTTACACTATTACAGCATCGTACGTAGGTTTCGAAAGCAGATCACAGGAAGTGACCGTCAATAAGGGGGAGACTTCCGTAGCAAACTTCAACCTGGCCGAAAATCAACAACATCTTACAGAAGTGGTTGTAAACGGACGCACATCTAAAAAGGTAATTCAACGGGAATCTGAATCTCCTTCCAGGATGCCATTGAAAAACCTGGAAAATGCGCAGGTTTATAACGTAGTGACTAATGCTTTGATGAAAGAACAGATCGTGGTAGATCGCACCGAACTATATCTTAACATTCCCGGCGCAGTTCCTAACTTTTCAGCAGGCGGCTCGCAGGGAATAAGTCAGAGAGGCTTTTTGAATACTAACGGTATGCGTAACGGTCTTAACACAAATGCAATTTACCCGATGAATCCTGCTATACTTGAAAGAGTTGAAGTGATGCGCGGCCCTTCAGGTACTTTATTTGGTACCGGTCGTAACACCACTTTCGGAGGCGTATACAATTACGTAACCAAGAGGCCTTTTGCTCAGAATGCAGTAGAGTTAAGTCTGACCGGAGGTAATTATGGGTTTGCAAGAGTAGCAGCAGATGTAAATACCGTTCTTAACAAAGAAGGTACCCAACTATTGCGAGTAAATATTGCAGGCCAGAACGAAGGATCATTCCAAAGCGAAGGGTTTAGCAGGAACTTTGTATTTGCCCCCTCTTTCTCGCTTCAGGTAAACCACAGATTGAAACTACTTTTTGAAGGAGACATTACAAGAACTAATTATACAACTGTTTCTTACTCCTTGCCAGCAAACCTTAATGCTATCAGTTATAGAAGCTTCGCTGAATCACCGATACCTTACGATCTTTTTTTGGGAGATGACAATGTAGACTCTAAAGTGGGTGTGAATGAGATCGGAGCAGAAGCGGAGTACAAGATCTCTGATCAATGGAAATCACAAACTAAGTTCTTATTCTCGGAAGGTTATTACGACCGTTTGCTTTGGGGAACATTTGCTATCTTAAGTGATACTAAGATTAACCGTACAGTTAGAAATCAAACACCTGAAAACTTCGGCAATGTTCAGCTTCAGCAAAACTTTATTGGCGACTTCAACCTCGGTAGTTTCAGGAACAGAATTGTAGCTGGCCTGGATTATAACAGAACTTATAACACTTTAAATCGTGTAACCTTTAAATACGATGAAGTAGATATCAATCAGGCTATCCCTGATTTCAACATCGACCGGGTTAACGCTTTATCCCTTACTGGTTGGTCGGCCTCTTCCTTTACAAGCAACAACTATTCTGCTTACGTGAGTGATGTTTTTAATATTACCCCCGCTTTGATGGCTATGCTTAGCCTACGCGGCGAATATTATAAGACAGAAGGCAACTTCTCTCCGTCAACAGGAAAATACACCGGAGGCTTTGATAAAACCGCTTTGTCTCCAAAGCTGGGATTAGTCTACCAGCCTCTTAAAGAGAAACTATCCTTATTTGTTAACTACATGAATGGGTTCAATTACCTTGCTCCCGCCCAACAGCAAGTTAACTCGGATCTAACAGGTTTGAAGCCGCAGTATGGTAATCAGTTGGAAGGGGGTGTTAAATTCGCCTTTATGAATAACCGGATCAGTGGTTCGGCCAGCTACTACGATATCAAGGTAACGAACTCAACCCGTACGGAGAGTGTATCTCCTGGCGGCGGTGCAGCAAACCAGGTGATCACAGTTCAGGATGGAACACAAAACAGCAAAGGTTTTGAATTCGATGTAACAGCAAATCCATTCGAAGGCTTTAACGTGATTGCAGGCTATGCTTACAATGAGAACAAATATACAAAAGCATCTCCGGCCCTCACTGGAAAGAACCTCACTTCTAGTCCCCGCAATGTTGCCAACCTCTGGTTAAGTTACTCCCTATTGCGAGGAAAACTAAGTGGCATCGGTTTTGGCGCGGGAGGAAATTATGTAGACGATTCCTGGTTTGACAGTGCTAACCTGTTCACCAATCCTTCATACACCCTTGTTAACGCCACTGTGTTTTACAACTATGGCAAATATCGCCTGGGTCTGAAGGCGAACAATATAGGCGATGCACAATACTGGAATTCGACAGGAATGCCGCAGAAAAGCAGATATTTTCTGGCAGAGCTTCGTTACAGGTTCTAATCTCCCGGAACAGCATCAAAAAAGGGGAAAGATTCCTGTCTTTCCCCTTTCTATTTTATAGCTCCACTACTCTTATTCTTGCTGCTTCTTATCTTTTTCTTTAGCTTTCTGATCTTTTTTGTGCCCCTGTTCCAGCTCGTTCCGGATCATATCCTGGACTTTCTTTTCTGTTTCACGATAACGTTCAGCTAGTTTTTTTGCGTCCTCTTCCCTCTTCTTCAAAAACTCATCCATTTTTTTGTCGGCATTCCCGTTTTCATCTTTGGTTTTGAAGTCTTCGATTGCAGTTTCTATCACCTCCCCTACCTGCTCAGGGAAGCTTACATGATACTCATCCTGAGGAGCAGACTCAGAATCGACACAGGTAATTTTACTCTTAACTTCTGCAGATGGCTCCGAAAAATGAGCGTAATGATATTTATAGCCTCCCCTGTTACGAACCAGAGAATTCATGAAGCTACCAAATATAGGAAGAGCAGTGCTGGATCCCTGACCTAGTTCCAGTGTCCTGAACCGTATAGCAGGATTCTCTCCGCCAACCCACACTCCAGTAACCAGTCCCGGAATAATACCGATGAACCATCCATCGGATTGATTTTGTGTTGTTCCTGTTTTGCCGGCAATATCCATCTCCAGCCCGTATTGCCCTCTTAACCTTCTTGCACTTCCCTCGTTTACAACCACCTTCATCATTTCAATGATAGTTTGAGCATGAACCGGGTCGAGCGCCTGATCCTGGGCTTCTGGTACATGTTCATCCACTACATTGCCTTCCTGATCTACGATCTTTGTAATAAACACTGGCTTAGTGCGTTTTCCCTGATTAGCCATGGATGCGTAAGCTGTTACCATCTCTAAAAGCGGTATCTCTGCTGTACCTAAGGCGAGAGATTGCACTCGTGGAAGCTCTGATGTAATTCCCAGATCTTCAGCAAGGTTAACTGTTTTTCTAACACCTACCTCATCAATGATCTGAGCGGAAATCGTATTAACGGAATGAGCAAGGGCCTGGACCATTGTCATCTTTCCACCGTACTGATCATCAGCATTTTTTGGCGTCCAGTCGCCGTAAGAAACCTGTTTATTCTCAAAGGTCTGGCAAGGTTCCATGCCATCATCAAGAGCTGCAGCATATAAGATAGGTTTGAATGTTGAACCGACCTGCCGTTTGCTTAGTACATGATCATATTTGAAAACTTTGAAATTGATCCCCCCCACCCAGGCTTTAACGTACCCGGTCTCGGGTTCCATAGCTACCAGTCCGGTGTTCAAAAACTTCTGATAATACTTTATGGAGTCGGTCGGACTTAAAGTCCGCTGCATCACACTTCCCGAATAAGGGTTAACGATCTTCATGGGAACAGGTGTGGCAAAGCTGCGCTGAATTTCATCTTCGCTGATTCCTGCCTCGCTCATCAACTTATATCTTCTTGTTCGCTTAATCTCGTTTTCAATGATCGATCTGTTTTCAGTCCACAGGCCCCGTCCTGACCAATGCCGGTTAAACAGACTCTGAAGAGCGTACATTCTTTTCTTTACAGCGCTCTCGGCCGCACGCTGCGCTTTGCTGTTTATGGTAGTATAGATCCTTAAACCATCCCGGTAAAGATTGTAGTTCTCGCCTCCGCTTTTCTCATGTTCCTCGCACCAGGTGAGCAGACCTTTTTTTATCATCTCCCGAAAGTAGAACGCCATAGTACCATTGCTGAGGTCCGTCTTGCCCTTTCTTAATCTTAGTGGAAGGTCTTGAAGTTCCTCTGCTTTTTGACTAGTAATAAATCCATACTTCGCCATTTGTGCCAGTACTACATTTCTTCGCTCTTTAGATTTCTCCAGATTTCTTGCTGGGTTATACCTTGTACTTGCCTTTAACATTCCTACCAAAACAGCAGCCTCTGCTAATTTTAGTCTACTCGCCGGCTTATTGAAATAAGCCCTCGAACCTTGCTCTATACCATAGATGTTACCACCCATGTGAACAGAATTAAGGTATAGTTCAAGAATTTCCTGCTTGGAATACACCGCCTCAAGTCTTTTAGCGATGATCATCTCCCTGATCTTGTTAATTGGTGTTTCCAGCAACCAGTAGTCACGTCTCGGATACAGGCCTTTTGCAAGTTGTTGTGTAATAGTACTTCCTCCTCCGGCACTTGATTGCTGTAGAAGCAGACTTTTTATCAGAACTCTGAACATACTACGGGTATCAATGCCACTATGTTCGTAAAACCGGACATCTTCAGTAGCTAAAAGCGCAGAGATTACATGTGCTGAGATTTGATCGTAGCTTATCTCCTTTTTATCGGTAATAAAGTAACGGCCTAGCAGCACGCCATCGGAAGAATACACTTCGGAGGGTTTCTCGTGTCTCCTTTCAAGCAAAGCCTCTTTCGATGGAATAGCTCCAAAAACTCCAATGTATATAAACAGCCATAGAACAAAGAAAAACAACAGGAAGTATAGAAGACCTTTCCTTAGCCAGGTTAACCAGCTGCTGGATTTTGAAGGTTCTGCAGGTGTTTTTAGAAATATTGAGAACAGCCGAGTTTTTAAACTTTTCAGCATATAGAACATATAAGCACAAATATCAGACAATATTAATGCTAAATTGATTACAGGCAGAAGAATAATATTGCAGCCCCTTAAAAACGGTATAAAAAAAGAGTGCGTTGTGCGCACTCTTTATAACCAATTATCAATTTATAGTATCAGGCTGAGCGAGAATTCAGCCATTTAAGGAAGGCTATTTATAGTATTTAAAGCTGTTTACTTCTACTAAGCTAGTAAGGCAGGTTTTTCCTGATAAGTTCTCCAAAGCAACTCGCCGAATAAAGTATTCGCCCAGGCGAACCACTTACGTGTAAAGTTCTTAGGATCATTCTTGTGAAAAGACTCGTGCATAAATCCCGTATCCCCGTGCGACTTTCTTAGTGTGGCGATACATGATTTAATCTCGGCTTCGTTATCACTTGTTAGAGCCCGCATGATAATACTCATCGGCCAAACCATATCTTTTCCAATATGAGGTCCGCCTATTCCTTCAGCAGCTGTCCCTTTGAAAAAGAATGGATTATATTCAGACAATACAAATTTCCTGGTATTAATATAAACCGGATCATTTTTAGGGACAGAACCAAGATATGGCATTGCCAGAAGACTTGGTACATTCGCGTCGTCCATCAAATTATAGCTGCCAAGACCGTTGACCTCATAAGCGTATATTTTCCCAAAAACCTTATGTTCAACTACTGCATGTTCTTTCAATGCTTGTTCTACCTCATTTGCCAGCGCACTGAGCTGAGCAGAGGTTTCACTATCCTTTGCAATAGCAGACATCATTTCGGATGCCTGTTTTAAACTTGCCACCGCAAAAAAGTTGGAAGGGATCAAGAAGGAGTACACTGTCGCATCATCACTAGGCCGGAAGGCAGAGCATATCAACCCAACAGGTTTAACGGGATAGCCGAAGCCATTCATGGGGACTCCATCGGTAGCCCAGGCAGTTTTACGCTGGAACGAGTACGGACCATCATTCTCTTTTCGCTGTTGTTCTTTAAATGTTTGAAAGGTCAATTTCACAGCTTTTTGCCAGCTTTCATCAAAGGGAGAAACATCACCTGTGTGCTTCCAGTAATGATAAGCCAGGCGAATGGGGTAACAAAGAGAATCTATCTCCCACTTACGTTCATGAATTCCGGGCTGCATTTTAGTAATATCGTCCTTCCACTCACCTTGCTTGGCAGGATCATTATAAAAAGCATTTGCATAAGGATCTTTAATAATACACTGACTCTGGCGGTTAATCACACCCGCAATCATGTTTTTCAAAGCTTTATCTTTCTCCATAAAAGGCAAATAAGGCCATACCTGAGCAGAACTATCTCTTAACCACATGGCGTCAATATCACCGGTAATAACATAAGTATCAGGACGGTTATTTTTTAAGGAATAGGTTACAGTAGTGTCCAGGGTGTTTGGAAAACAATTCTCAAACAACCATCCAAGTTCTGGTTGCTTAACCTCCTTTTTAAATTTAGCGATCGCTGCTTCAATTGCTTTGCTGCTAAAGTTCCTATTGGCTAAGGGTACACGAACTTCAGGAAAAGCTGCCGGAGCCGCAGCAAATGAAAAATTTGTACTGAGGAAATATGCTGTACCTAATACTCCCGTATTTCTTAGAAATTCTCTTCTTTTCATATTAATATCGTTTGGTGTGTTTAATATTAGCTTGATAAAGGCTGAAAAACATGTTACTAAAATGATTTAGCAAACAAACATAATTTATTGCTTTTCATGCTAAATCTTAGGTTTATAATTTTAGGTTAAAGGAACCGTCAACTAAGTTTATTGCTGACAGTTCCTCATTGTTCTTTTATTTGTTGCAAACCAACAATCAACTACCTGAGGCATCTTCCATCACCAGGATTTACCAAAGGTTGTTAGCGTATCTTAGTGTTTTACTTTATAGAACTTGAAACCAAATAGAAAGATAACGAGATAACAGATGATCGGTAAATAATAAGAATGAGCAACTCCAATATTATCCGCTAGTTTACCCATAAGGAAGGGAAATAAAGCTCCTCCTACTACCCCCATTGAAAGGAATGAAGATCCCTGCTGAGTATGACTTCCCAGATTTTTTAATCCAAGGCTAAAAATAGTAGGGAACATAATACTAAAGAAAAAGTTAAGGGCCAATAAGGCAATGAATGACGGCCATCCTAATCCTTGAGCAATAATGATACACATCAGGATATTTGCAGCTGCAAAAGCCGCAAGTAAGCTACTTGGCTTGATAACCCGCATAAGGAAAGTTCCAATAAAACGTCCGCTAAGCATCATGGCCATAAATAGCATCATGTATTTAGCAGCTTTCGCTTCAGGGAAACCCATTACTTCTTCTCCATAATTAATAAAAAAGGCCCAGGTGCCTGCCTGAGCAGCAACATTAAAGAATTGAGCAGCGACCGCCCAAACAAAGTGTGTATGCTGGAAAAGCGTTTTGCCAGGTGCAGCATCTACGTTAACTGCTTCCTCATCCGCAATAACTTCAGCGTGTGGATCTGTAAGCGTAGGAACTTTAACGAAAGCGAAGCAAATTGCTATTGCAGCAATAACACTTCCAATGATGATATAAAGTAATTTAACAGAACTTAGATCAGTACTTCCCGGAACATGGTTTTTAAATAGGAAATAAGAGCCGATCGCAGGACCTACGATCGCGCCTAATGCATTAAATGACTGTGCAAAATTTATACGCTGATCACTGGTACGCTGATCCCCTAGTGCAGCAACAAAAGGATGCGCTACAGTTTCAAGGGTAGATAAGCCACAGCCTAAAATAAATAAGGCAATACCAAAGAACGTAAATGAAGCAGTATTTGCCGCTGGAACAAATAGGAATGCACCTAATGCAAATAAAGACAATCCTAACAATACCCCGTTTTTATAGCCAAATCTCTTCATGAATAGACCGGCTGGAATTCCCATTACGAAATATGCACCAAAGATTGCAAACTGAACAAATGCAGATTGAGAGCGACTTAGGCTCAATGTATTCTGAAAATGCTTATTTAATACATCTCCCATAGTTATTGCCACACCCCAGCATAAAAACAGGGAAGTAACAAAAACCAGTATGGTTAAAAATCTCTTTTCGGTGAACTTAGCTTTCTCGCTAGAATGGCCTACCTTCTGTTGTAAGGCTCCTTCTGTTTCTGTTAATTGCATTTTCTGATTATTGGGTTTATAACTGATTTACTAAGATACATATTTGAAGCAAAAATAATAATGTAAAACGTTTTAGCAAGAGAAATTATTTTTCTCTTTTATGTCTTATGAATATAATTTCCTTTTAATCAACATGAAGAAATTGGTAAAAGCAAGGCCCTATTAAAGCCGTCTGATCATAATATTTCTGTACCATACCTCATCGCCATGATCCTGCAGCGCGATCTTCCCGGACTTGAAAGTTCCGAAGCCCGGCATGGACGCAAACTTACTTCCAGCAATCATACCATTCCATTTTTCGTCCCAAAGGGTTGTGCTAACCACTTTGGTACCGTTCAGATAAAATTCCAGCTTACCACCTTTGCTAATGATCTCAGCTTTGTTCCACTCACCTACGGGTTTCACCGTTTCTTTGCTGGAAGGAATAAGATCGTACAGGTCGCCGGCACGATGTTTATGGATCTTAGCATCAGGATGCCCCTCATTGTCCAGAACCTGCATCTCCGGACCAGTATTAAAAGTATTCGGGTAGTTCTTTGGATCTTCTTTCACATAAAAGATGATCCCACTATTGCCCTTAGCGGCTATTTTCCAATCTACTTTAAGGTGAAAGTCACCATACTCTTCGTCAGTTAACAGATCGCCCCCTTCTGCACCAGCAGTTTTGCTTGAGGCATCAAGATGAAGTATTCCATTATCCGCTTTCCAGGCCTTTCCCGCTTCTGGTCTTCCATAAGAATGCCATCCTTTGGTTGTCTTGCCGTCAAATAATGGTTTCCAGCTGTCTTTCTTTTCGCTAATTCTTTGGGGGGTAGGGGTATCAAAATTGTCTTGATCCCCAGGTTGCGCAGAAGTTAGCGCCAGCAATGAGAATAATAGTACTTTCATAAAAGTTAGTTGGCCCCTAATATAAAAAATATGCAGGCACTATCACTCTCAACTTTTAGTTCATTCGTATCATTGAAATACACGGATTAAATCCTGACGAAGATCAACCCTTTATGGTTCTTCCTTTCCAGTTGTATCCATCGAGTGAGTTCTTTTGAGGCCAGGTCTTTTGAAGTTGTGTAGGGATATCTGGCCCGTATTTCTGATGCTCCCATTGAGGTATGCTGTAAATGCATTACTCCCAACTCTAGTCCGTTATCCGGGTCGATCAACAATCTTTCAAATTTCTTCTCATCAAATTTTTTCTTTAGCCTCTCCTCAATACAGCTTAAAACTTCGTCCAGCAACTGATTGGCCGTATCTTCATCGCTGTAAAAGCTTACTCCGAAAGGATCGGAGAATAAGATTTCATTACCCGTCTTAAGGAAATAGAATGTATAATAGGCAGGCTGAGGAGCATACAGACAATTAAACGGGCCTGAAGTAGCAGCTGCTTTCGATGGCGGCAATACCCTTACCGGTGTCTTTCCCGAACTCGCATTTAATTTTCCTGTCCGGGAATGTTTCGCTAAACCTGCCTTTGTAATTGTCGTTTTAAAAACAGGAGCAGCAACGGGTTTTGTCTCTATTGCAGCACGAATACTGTTATTAGGCACCGCCTTATTCTGGGTCGGGCTTTTCAGATTACGTTCCGTCTCAGCGTTCATTTTACTTAATGAAGGTACCCGTTTTGAAAAATTGCTTTCATCTGGAGAATACTTCATTAAGAGTTTAACTGCCTTCGCCTGAGCTTCGTTTTTTACCGGCACAACCACCTTCTGACCAGGCTTCAACTCTTTCAAGGACCGCCCGCCGCCTATTGGACTATAAAATACAGGTTTACCACTGCTATTATAAATCGTTACAAACTTACCTCCGGGCAAGGGATTCCCAGCCTTATCACCAAGATAAGTCACAATCCCACCTTTGAGGTAAAGCTCAGAATTTACATAGTGGCTTATAGAAGCTGTTGTTATTTGTTGTTGTGAAAAACTAAGTAGGCTGAGCATCAGCAATACCTTAGTTAAAAGAAATCTCATTATACCTCTATTTTCGTTTTCTCAAATCCCAGCCCTACGGTCATTACTCCGGTCGCTATCCTAATAACCTGAACACTAAATTTGAGTTTTTATATTATTAAAATTTTTCGGCAATAGAATTGAGCCATTTATTGGCAGCATGTATATCGTTAAAAAAGCGAGTTATAACACCGTCAAGTTTTACTTCAACACTTTTATCTGCCGAGAGCTTGCTGAAAGCACTGGGAGAATAAACCCAGGCAAAATAACAGAGACCAGCTTCTTCCATCATGGGAAACCACTCCTTACCTACCCATTCAGCTGCTTCAGACCAGGTCCCCATAACATGTGTATTATCATTAAGTACCTTGCTTACCTTATGATGTTTCAGTATTCGAAGTATTTTTAAACAACCGGCTTGAACACTGTCAAAATCCTGGAAGCCGGTCCAGTCGACATCCAACCTCTTTGCCTCATCATTATACATGATAGTAATTGAACTATCATGATAGTATAGATCGTCATTGGCTACAACAATCTCGGCTTTTTGCTCCTCTAAAGGCAGACGGAAATAAAAAGTGGTTCCTTGGCCAAGTTCACTTTCAATCCAGAATGAGCCCTGATGTCTCTTTAATATTTCTGAAGAAATAAATAAACCAAGACCTAAGCCTTCAAAGCGCATAGCAGTATTATCTACACGATAGAAGCGATCAAATAACTTATCGAGATGGGCTTTATCGATACCTATCCCAAAATCACGAATCGACACAATTATACTATTTTCTTCAACCTGGCAATTGATTATAACCTCTGTCGCATCGGGTGAATACTTGATAGCATTACTGAGAAAATTGTTGATCACCTGTTCGAGACGTAACCTGTCTCCTGTATAATTAACACGCTTTGAGTAACGAAGAAGTATCTGATGTTTCTCGCTTTTCAACTGCACACTTTCCACTGCATCAGTAAGCATAGCTGTAAAATCAAATAGTTTCATGTCGTACTCCATCTTTCCTGCAGAAATCTTTGTAACATCCAGCAAGTCGTTGATAAGTTTTTCCAACCTATAAATGTGATCAGCCGATTTACCTATAAAAACTTTCAAGCGTTCTGGAGCTTCCATTCGCTGCATGATCTGATTGAAAGCCTTAATACTTGTTAAAGGAGTCTTTAATTCGTGGCTGGCAATAGACATAAACTCATCTTTCTTCTGTTCGTTATTTTTCTGAAGCTGAATGTTGGTGTTTGTGCCCAGCCATTGTACAATCTGACCATCCTGGAAGAAAGGCAAGGCGCGGGCTATATGCCAAACATACTCTCCATCTTTCATAAGCAGGCGAAATTCGGTTTCATACTCTTTTCCGCCTGATAAAGCCAGATTCCAGGCCTTCAAACAGCTTTGAAGATCTTCAGGATGAATAAACTTTTGCCATCCATAACCTACAATTTCTTCCCCGTTATACCCGAAGTCATCGGTGACCACCTGGTTCACATAATTTAATGCGCCCTCAGGGCTCGCTGTCCAAACTTGCTGGGGAATGGCGTTAAGCATAAATCGAAAGCGTTCTTCACTTTCTATTAATTTCCGTCGTGCAGTAACCTGCTCAGTAACGTCCTGACAAACCACCATTACGCCGCTAACACTACCATCAGGTTCTAGGTAAGGCTGATATACAAGGTCAAGAAAGCCATTAATTGTTTGCCCGTCTTTAAAAACAAAATAGGGATGATCATTTAAATATAAAGGTTGGCCAGATAAACGGACCTGATCAATGATCGGGCGAAAATCTTTTTCTGCTTCAGGTATAACATCAAAAAGAAGTTCGCCTTCCAGTTCTTCTACCGGGCGACCAATAAGACGCCCGTAACTTTCATTCACTATCGCAACTTCCATTTCCTCACCCATCAAGAGAACAATTCCAACCTTTATATCTCGAACAAGGTTTCTGAAGCGTTGCTCACTTTCTCTCAAGCCATTAAGTATCTTCTTAAGTACCAGTTGCGTTTCATTCAATTCTTCATTTGTAGCAGCCAGTTCCTCATTCAGTGCCTGCTGTTCTTCAAGGCTATCCGTAAGTTGTTTTGTGCGCTCTCCTATTCTTCCTTCCAATTCCGCGTTCAAACTGCTTAAACTTTCCTGGGCCGTTTTCAATTCCTCATTAGTAGCCTTTAACTCTTCATTCGATACTTGGAGTTCCTCATGAATGGCCTGTAATTCTTCATAAGACTCCTTTAAATCCAAATGAGCCTCCAGCAAACGGGCTTCACTAACTTCCAATTTCTTCCTTGCTGCCACGTGTTGGGTTATCTCATACTTAAAACTGAGCAGCCCATCAATTTCTCCCCTTTCGTTCCTCATTGGATGATAAACGGTGTTGAAATAGTGTTCTTCAACGGCTCCTCCTTTATGAGCCGCCAGATGAACCATCATCTCCGCTTCTATGTGCGGTTCTCCTGTTTGGTAGACCTTCTGCAAAATATGCCAGATGGCCTGACCAAAGATCTCCGGCAGAGCAGCCAATAAGGGTAAGCCCAGCACCTCTCGACCAGGGAAGAGCTCCTGCTGATATTGTGGATTCACATAAGTATAAACCAGATCATCTCCACTAAGAATTGCCATCTGAGCAGGTATATCATGAAATAAACGCTCTATCTGTACACTTAGCATACTTGCTTTTGCTGTAGCTTTTCGCTCAGTTTTAAGCGCCTCCTGCAAATACCTTTCATTAAGGACCTCTTGGGTTATATCCTCGGTATGATGGATGATATACCGGATGGCACCATTTTTTCCCAGTACTGGCTTATTGGTTGTTTTCCAATATCGTTCTTCAGTACTTTGTCCATCTTTTGAGGGAACGTCAAAACGCATTGATTCGATGTGATGCTCTTTACGGCTACTTATCACCTCCTCTAAAGAATCGCGGATTCCCCCATCCTGGCCCTGCAGCCACTCTGGGGATATAGGGAAAACGTCAAAAAGATACTTTCCCGTAATTACTTCCCTTTCTTTACCAGTCGTTTCCAGATAATTGTTACTGGCCCCAATGATTTCAAGATCGGGTGATAATAAAAGGAAGTTACCGGGAAGAGATTCAAAAATCAAAAGTTCTTCAGGATGTGTAAAATCGATATTGTTAGAAGACATGTAAGTTTTTCAAATAGCCGCAGTACAAGGATACGGAATCATTTGTTCTACTTAAATACCAAAATAAAGACGTTAAGTTTTAGTCGCATGGCGATCCTTCGAAAGTGTTCATTGTTAGATAATAGAATTATTATTAAATTTCTGTAACCCGGTCTCTGAATCTCCGTACACTACCAGATCTATCTACTACTATGAAACGAATTTTTGTTCTGGAAAAGGACAGTGATATTCTTTCTATTATATCGCTGATTTTGCACGAGGAAGGTTTTGTTGTTGAAGGTGTAAAAACCGTTCAGGAACTACGTGGGCTTCTCGAAAAACGAAAACCTAATGCCATTCTTCTCGACGTTATTAGTCCCTATTTTGAAGAAGCTGAATTTTGTAAAAGCCTTAAGAGTTCAAAGATCAGTCGGGATATTCCAATCATTGTACTCTCAACAAATAATCAGGTTAAAGAAGCACTTGCAAAAGTATGTGCTGACGATGTAATATCTAAACCTTTTGATTTAAATGACCTAATTTCAAGTGTTAAAAATCAACTTGTGGCCTAATCATAAGACAATGTTTTCTTTTTAAAACTAGTTTTTCTTTTATTTCTTCGAAATTCAGGAGGCACGGGGCAATGAGATTATTTTAGCAGCGAGAAAGTTGTCTATCGCGGCAATTAATCCACTAATGTCGAATGGTTTACTTATTATCCCGTCTGCGTGATATTTACCAACGGCTTCAAAAATTCTGTCATCAGAGGATAGAATGAGTATAGGAATATCTCGAATGTCATCCAGTGACTTCAATTCCTTGCAGATCTCAAGACCATTGTAGGCTCCCATCTGGATATCCAGCAGAATAAGGTCAGGGTTATATTCTGCTATATCTGCTCTAATGTTTTCAGGATCAACTGAAGTTACCACAGAATAGCCTTCTGCTGGTAAAATCAGTTCCAGACAATCTAAAATATCCCTATCGTCGTCTACCGATAGTATTAACTTTCCCATTCTTAAATAATTATGTAAGACCAAGTATTTCCCGCAAAAACCTGCCCATTTGTTAAATTTTTGAAATTTATTTTTAGCAATGCTTAATTCGATTGGAATTACAAAGATCTGCTAAAACTAAAGCAGTGTCTTAAAGAAAAAATCAGGCCGGGATTTATTACAACTCACAAACTGCGTACTTCCTTAAAGAATTGCTATGTTTGCCTCCCAAATTAATTTGAATTAGCGAATAAAAGACCTGTGTCTAAACGGATACTTATAGTTGACGATAACGAGGATATATTAGATACTCTGATACTGATCCTTACTATAGAGGGGTATGAATTATATACAGCCCTGTCTCCTGAGAATATTGAGGAAGACATTCATCAATTTCTTCCCGATCTTATAATGCTGGATATTCAAATGGGGAGTCATGACGGATTGGATGTCTGCAGGAAAATAAAGTCTGAATCAAAGAGCGCAGGCATTCCCATAATGATTGTTTCTTCTCATGAGAGGATCGAAACAGCCATTAAAGAGTACGGGGCGAATGGAATTTTAAGAAAGCCTTTTGAGGTGAACGAACTACTGGACCTGATCAAAATTTTTTTAGCGGAGGATGGGGCACAATCACCTGCTGCTTAAGCATTTGAAAAATGCTGGCTTTTTTAATCCACCGGACAAATCGATATTCCTAAACTTCCTTGAATCTCCGGTACAGGATTAAAGAACATATCGTAACAAAAAAGGGAGTTTCTCGTTAAATCAGCCTTTCAAATAAACTCATGAAATACGTTCTCTGTATAATTTCCTGTTTTTCATTCTTTGTCTCCAAATCTCAGAACTTTTCTATCGGTGGTGAATTTAAACCGAGGTTTGAGTACCGCAATGGATATGGAAGATTAAGGCCCGCAAACGATTCACTTGACCTGGCAGCAAGTTTTATTACCCAGCGTTCAAGGCTGAACTTCAATTATAGTGACGAGAAGCAGAAACTAAGCCTGGGAGCAGTATTGCAAGATGTACGTAACTGGGGATCAACAGAGCAGCAGAACATTGGAGACAAAAATACTTTTGACGTTCATGAGTTTTGGATCGAACTGGCACTTGCTGAACGATGGAATCTCAAATTAGGACGACATGAGTTGAACTATGACAACGCCAGGATTGTAGGTAACTCAGACTGGGCTCAGCAGGCCAGAAGTTTTGACGCAGCTCTTTTAAAGTATGCAGATGCAAAAAAGCAAATTCAAGGACACCTTGTGTTAGGCCTGAATAGTAAATCTGAGACATTAAGTCGCGAGATCTATGACGTAAATAACTACAAATACTTACTGATACTTTGGTTTAATAAAAAGTTTAAAAATCTGAACAGCAGTCTCCTTTTCCTTAACAATGGAATTGAATATACTGTTAATAAGGAGGCAACCTCTAGCCCTGCAAATCGCAGAATATCTCATTCGCAGACTATTGGAAGTAGAATAGAATATGTTAGGAACCAGTTGGAATGGAATACGGAAGGATACTTTCAAGGCGGAAACGATGCTTCTCACAAAAAGTTAAGAGCATGGAACCTGGCAACGGACATCAAGTGGAAAACGTCGAAAATGTTAACTGTCGTTCTTGGAGGTGAAATCCTTTCCGGAACAGGAATGAACGAATCTGACGGCAAAAATCATTCATTTACTCCGCTTTATGGTACAAACCACAAATTCAACGGAACTATGGATTATTTTTTTGTTGGGGGCCGGCTTTCCAACAAAACAGGCTTAGAAGATCTTTACGCCTCTATACGGTACAAAAAAGGCAAATTTAATATTGACCTTACACCTCATGTATTTTATACGATGGCTCCTGTTCTTAATACTGGAAAACCCATGAGCTCATTCATGGCGGTAGAAAGTGACCTTGCTGCAGGATATAAGTTTTCAGAAATCGCATTATTGCAAGGCGGCGTATCGGCTCTGAAAGGAACGTCAACATTGGAGTTCATGAGCAATGGAGGAGATAAAAACAAATTTAACTCCTGGCTTTGGACTCAATTAGTAGTTAAACCCCGTTTTTTCAATTACTCGAAATAGTATACATCGAACATTTCTCTTAAAAGTTAGTGTTATTACTTCAATACTTTAACTTTCGATTCCTTTCAGTAATATTGGCAAGATTATAGCAGAAGCGGAGTTTGAATAGCTGAAACTATAAAACAAGGATTTAAGGACTTTTAAAAAATATGGCATCAGGTTTTTTTGCGATTTTAGATGATATAACTGCTTTAATGGACGATGTTGCGGTTGCAACTAAAGTCGCTACCCGTAAAACAGCTGGTATCTTAGGTGATGATTTGGCGGTAAATGCAGAAAAAGCAACAGGTTTTCTTTCATCAAGAGAACTTCCAGTACTATGGGCTATCACAAAAGGTTCTTTGCTCAATAAGCTCATTATTGTCCCAATTGCTCTGTTACTAAATGCTTTTTTTCCTGCTGCCATCAAGATTGTCCTGATTTTAGGTGGACTATATTTGGCGTACGAAGGAGTTGAGAAAATTATCGAATATTTTTTTCACCGGGGAAAAGAAGGGCATGAGGTAATCGAAGAGGTTGAGGAAGACCCGCAGCAGGCTGAGAAAACAAAGATAAAGTCGGCAATAACAACTGACTTTATATTATCAGTTGAAATTGTAATTATAGCGCTGGGAAGTGTGATGGATGAATCACTTACCACTCAAATTATAACAGTAGCTACCGTGGCTCTCCTTGCAACCATAGGCGTGTACGGAATAGTTGCTCTTATTGTAAGAATGGATGACGCAGGTTATAAGCTTATCAAACGGGCCAATGAAAAAGGTCCTCTGGCCCTGCTGGGTACTTTACTGGTAAAATCGCTTCCTGTTATCATTCGCATCCTCTCAGTTGTTGGCACTATCGCACTGCTACTGGTAGCTGGGGGTATTTTCGTTCATAATATTGATTTTTTACATCATATTCTGCCAGATTTAAACTCAACTATAAAAGAATTTGGGTTTGGCATTATAGCAGGCCTGCTGGCTGTTGTTGTTATAACCGGAGGAAAAAAGGCAGTCAGCGCCTTCAAATAATATTTTGTACACGTTAAAGAGCAATAATCGGGGTTTAATAGCTATACAGCAAATTAGACTATTGTACTTCAAATGCTCTTTAATTACTCAGCCGAGTTGATAAGCTTGTATAGTAGTTGGTATAACTGCTTTGCTTCCACCGCGGATAGGTTTAGCTTTTCTCCAAGACTTTCTGGGATCCACTCTGCTTCTTTCTTAAGAGCTATGCCCTTTTCGGTGAGCGATATAATAATACTTCGCTCATCTTCGGATGACTTCAGGCGTTTAATCAGCTTCAACTCCTCCATTCTTTTTAATAATGGAGTTAGGGTATTGCTTTGGAGCTGCAACTTAACAGCAATATCACTAAGCCGTACCTGGTCCTCCTCCCACAACACCAACAGTACGAGATATTGAGGATAGGTAAGGTCGAGTTTAGATAGAAGAGGCTGATAACATTTAGTTACCAGTCTGCTTGCTGTATATAAAGGAAAACATAGCTGATTACTTAATTTTAAACTATCTTCTCCATTTGTCATAATAGCAATTTTTGGATGTCTTTCTCAATAGCATCGGGCTTTGTCACCGGAGAATATCTTTTGTAGGGCTTGCCGTCCTTCCCTATTAAAAACTTTGTAAAGTTCCATTTCACCTTGCTTCCAAACAGCCCTCCGAGTTCATTTTTCAAGTACTTAAATATAGGATGGGTATTACTCCCATTTACATCGCATTTTTCAGTAAGTTGAAAGCTCACTCCATGATTCACTTTACAAACCTGCTCCAATGTCTCATTAGATTCCGGCTCCTGACCCATAAACTGATCGCAAGGAAAACCAAGGACAACAAGCCCCTGGTCTTTATAGGTCTGGTGGAGCAGCTCCAGCCCTTCAAACTGTGGGGCTAGCCCACACCTTGTTGCTGTATTTACAATTAAAACAGCCTTTCCCCTAAAATCGGACATGGGAATATCTTTTCCTTGTGGAGTCCTGGCTGTAAGATTATAAAAATTGCTTTCCATTTTTAGATAACTTCCAATTCAACATCAATGTTTCCTCTCGTCGCATTAGAATAAGGACACACTGAATGAGCTTTTTCTACAAGTTCCATCGCTTTCTCCTTATCAACCCCTGAAATACTTACTGAAAGCTTCACAGAAAGCTGAAACCCTCCCGTTTCATTTTGACCTATACCTACGGTTCCAGTAACCTCTGACTGCGTACCTGTTGCTATTTTTTCCTGCCGCATTACTAAATTCAAGGCACTATCAAAACAAGCGGCATACCCTGCAGCAAATAACTGTTCAGGGTTAGTGTATCCCCCCGATCCTCCCATTTCCTTCGGAATACGGACTTCAAGATCAAGGATTCCGTCAATACTTTTAACATGACGATTCCGGCCGCCTTTCGCTGTTGCTGATGTCTGATAAATTACTTTCATACTACTAATGCATCACTTATATCGTGCACGATACAAATATCTAAAACTATACTTGTTTAACATTACTGGCATTGTAATAAACAAGTAATTATTCAGGTGGATCTTTGATCAGGCTATTTCTTTTCCGACCAATTTTGCGCAATCATTGCGGCGATGATTAATTGCGTAGCATGATAGATCATCAGTGGCAGCAGGATCAGCCCAATAGCACTGCTATTCAAAAAAAGAACTTTGGACATTACAGTGCCATGAACCAGAGATTTTTTGGAACCGCAAAAAACAGCAGTAATGCGGTCCTCGCGATTGAAATTAAGCCAGCTAGAGAATAATGATACTAGATAAAATACCGAGAAAAACAGGACAGCCATTGCTGCTGCCAGTACGAACAGCTCTTTAACGGAAAGGCTATCAAAGAGATTCTTAGCAAAGGATTCAGAGAAAGAAGTATAGACAATAATTAGAATAATACTTTGATCGTATAGCTTTAAGAACTTCTTATTTCTTTCCGCAAACGCTCCCCACTTTTTACTAAGAACGAATCCAAGAATAACCGGAAGGAGAACCTGAAGGGTTAGTTTTAAGATTATATTTTTAAGATCCCCGCCCTCGGTTCCTCCTGGCCCCACAGCTATGCTCATCCAAATTGGAGTTAGAAAAATTCCCAGAATTCCTGAAATACTTGCATTGAAAATAGCAGCAGGAATATTACCGGAGGCAATTGATACCATTACAACAGAAGAAGAAACAGTTGAGGGCAGACTTGCTAGAAAGAAGGAACCCGGCCAAAGATCAGGAGCGGATCCGAATAGAGGTTTTACAAGTAAAATTAACAGAGGAAATAATAGGAATGTACTCATCTGAACCACTACGTGCAGTTTCCAGTTCGTAAGACCGGTCACCAGTTTCTCGCGACTCAAGCGTAAGCCGTAAAAGAAAAAAATAACGGTTACTCCCCAATTAGCCAATGTACCCAGGGAATAAGGAGATGTATCCAGGCCTCCTTCTGGCCATAGATTTGCCAGAAGGATCATACTTATAATACCGACAATAAAATAATCAATACCGATCTTCTTAAGGAACTGGACCATTAGCAAGGCCTGTTTTATTTTAGAAATTCTACGTCAGCCACTACAGGAAGATGGTCAGATGGGTAGCGCTGTTCTTTTGCATCAGTAAGCACCCCATATTTTTTTATCAAAAAGTCTTTACTCAAAAAGACATAGTCTATTCGTTCCTTTAAAGGAGCAGCAAATTTGAAGGCGTTGAAAGTTCCAACCGGACCATAAGGAGGCATTCGGGTTGCAGTATAACTATCGTTAAGATAAGAAGACAATGTCTGTATTTGCTCGGTCTCTGGAGTAGAATTGAAATCACCAGTGCAAATTAGCGGAGCACCTTTTGCTATTTCTTTCATTTTTGCTACCATAAGTTTCCCAGACTCCCGCCGTGCGACAACTCCCTGGTGATCGAAATGAACGTTGAACATGTAAAATTTTTTACCACTTAAATTATCTCTAAATTTCGCCCATGAACAGATCCGGTTACAACAAACCGCATCCCAGCCTTTTCCCGGTAGAGCAGGAGTTTCTCTCAACCAAAAATTTCCTGAATCGAGAATAGCAAAACGATCCTTTCTGTAAAGAATAGCAGAGTGCTCACCTGCTTGTTTTCCATCATCTCGACCTGCGCCAAAATAAGCAAATCCTGGAATTTCAGTAAGCGCCTTTATCTGATGAAGATACCCTTCCTGAGTTCCAATCAGGTCTAAACCATGATATTCAATTAAAGCCTTAACATTTTCTTTGCGATATGGCCAGGCATTCAAACTATCTGACTTCGTGTCGAGGCGAAGGTTATAACTTGCTACCTTCATACCAGGTAACTTTTTATTTTGAGCAAAGGAGCTCGTAGAACTAATTAAGCAAAAGATGAATAAGAGTACTTTTTTCATTAGAAGAATATATGTGTGCTAATTCGTGAAATTTGAGGATGAATTTACCAGAACAATTGTGAAAGCAAGGTTAATAAAATTTTATTTTTCCTGGTAGCGATAAATAAAAAGAGGGCCATTTGGCCCTCTTATATGTAATATGAACGGTTTTATTTACAGAAGATTACCCCACCTTCAGGTTGTATCTGAACACTTACAGTTCCATTAGCTTTAATTTTCTTCTTCCCGTAACGAGGTGTTCTATCCTTATTATCAATATAAAAAGAGACTTCAGAGTTTGCCAGCATTGGAAGATTAAGGTTTAAATTAAGAGGTTCCTTGCCTGCATTCACACCGGTAACATACCACTTTTCACCATTGCGCCGGGCAAGTACACAATACTTACCAGGATAACCATCAACAAAACGAGTTTCATCCCAAGTTGTAGGTACTTGTTTCATAAAGTCGATCTCGAATGCAGGTACATCTGTCAGATTGTTCGGGGTTATCGCAAAATTCTGAATAGGGCTTTGGAATAGCACAGCGGTTGCGAGCTGAAAGATATCAGTAGTCTTACGTATAGTGCCTCCGTCGTTTTTCCGGTTATGACGCTTATTTAATAGGGTACCACCAAAATCCATACTTCCTACTGTATTACGGATAAAGGGATGCAAACAAGCATTAAAAGCTTCATTATCGTCAAAGTGTTGATTAAAGATAAGGTTTTCCGACGCAAGAACGGCCTCACTGCTTACGTAATTCGGATACATTCTCTCCCAGCCTCTTGGCAAGGTACACCCATGAAATATGACCATTAAGCCATACTCGTTCGCGTCTGAAAGAATGTCTTCATATAATTTCATGGTCTCTTGTTTATCGCCCCCAAAGAAATCAACCTTGAGGCCCTTTACCCCTAAACTTTTTAACCACTTCATCTCATTCTTACGAGCGCTTGCACTATTCATGCGGTTTTTAGCTCCCTGTGGTGCATCGTTCCAGTAACCATTCGAATTATACCAGAGAAATATCCCTACTCCTTTCGATTTAGCATAATTGAAAAGTTCCGGCATTCGGTTATAGCCCACCTGAGTATCCCATAAAGCATCAACAAGAATGTACTCATACCCCATTTTTGCCGCCAGATCAATGAAGGTAATTTGGTCGTCGTAATTCATACTGTTATCCTGCCACATAATCCAGCTCCAGGTTGCCCTTCCGTATTTATAATCTACGGATGGCTCGTAAAGCGGCTCAACCACATCAAAAGGGATGGTGGTTTCTACTATTGGTTTCAATCCATCCCCAACAGTAATAGTTCTCCAGGGAGTTTCTCCAGGCAAAGCCAGTCCAGGTTCCGCACTTCCAATACCGTTATTCTCTCCTTTTTCAGGAAAAGAGAGATTGAACAAACCATCTTTCGTTCCTTCTCCCAAACGGGAGGCGCAATAGGAACTACTTACCCCTGTCTCCGAAATTAAAACCCAACCATTTTTTCCTACGTGGAACAAGCCGGGAAAAGTATAACCTAATCCATATTTAGACGCTTTCCCTAATGGAGCCTCAGGTTCGTATTCTTCCTCATAACTCGGCTTTGTATGCTTCCAACCGATCATCGGAGTAGCTTGTGGAGTTAAAAATGTGGTTGTCTCTGAAGGAAAATCAAATCCAGTTGCCTCCTTCTGGATAATACAACGTGCTGTTTCACCATCTGCCGGAAGGGCATATCTAAAAGCAATATCGTTGTTGCTTACACGGAATACGACCTGTAATGTTTGTTTTTGGGGATTACTAAAAGTACAGGTAAGTTCATTTGCCTGATAGTGAACTGTCGACTTTTTAATTTTCCTTTGGGTATAGTTTTTATCAATAAATGTTTCGTTCCTGGCAGTTAGGGTAAGTCCCTGACTTAAATCAGCAACATTACTTACAAGACCGAGTGGAGACTTTTCAAGCATCGTCTTCCCCTTATAAGAAACCGTATAACGAGGGCGGCCATTATCCACAGACAAATCTACCTGAAGGAGTTTATCCGGACTGCTTACCTTTAGATTCTGAGCGGTGCAAACAACGCTAAGGCCCAGGAACAATAGTGTAAAAAATCTTTTTTTCGCTTTTTGATTTTGGTTCATTACAGATCGATTTAACTTCCTGAAGGAAGCTTAATTTTGTTTACGTTTAAATCTTAATACGGTGAAAGAATAGGGAGGTAATTCCAAATTATTATTGAAAGCTGATGAGGAAAGCTCAGATTTCAAAGGCTGAACGCTTCTGTCGTCAGGATTACCAGTGATAACTGTTTTTAATACCCTTCCGCCAGTAGTGATACCATTGAAGTTAATCCCGGCATTTACGCTGGTTGGCAGTACGTTAACCATCTTTACAATAAGATCATTCGTTTTACTGTCTCTTACTACAGAATAAGCTATTCTTTTCCTCACATTTTCTGAAGGATTAGAAAGATTGAGACTAGCGGGAATGTACTGGTCCCCTGCGTTCTGACCGTATAGCTGCTGTATATAGTAACCTACCGTTGGCTTTACTTCTGTATTATTAAAATAGATCATATCCGGATTCCATTGTGTATGTCCTTCTTTTGCTAAAAGTGGTGCATAAGAAGCCATATGAACAACATCTCCATTTCTTTCCAGCGATGTAAGGTATACAGCTTCTGCTAATGAAGTTTCCAGGTTTGTACGGTTTCCTCCCGGTAAACTCGCTGCGTATTCACCCAGATATACTTTCGACTTGGACCGGTCGTATTTGTCGTAGAAATCCTGGTTATTAATGAACCAACCGGGCGACTGGTAGTAATGTTCATCGATTACAGGAACTTTAAGGTCAGACGCTATTTTCCAGCCTTCCTCGTAATCTGTTCCTTCGAAGAAAGGCCCGGCAGTACCAATTATGGTTATTTCAGGATGGGCTTTCCTCACGGCCTTATAGATCATCTCGAAGCGTTCTTTAAACACTTCTGTAATTTGATCTTCATTCCCAATACCTAAATATTTAAGATTAAAAGGCTTAGGATGTCCAGCGTCTGCACGTTTTTTTCCCCACGGGGTATTCACTCCTCCATTAGCCCATTCTACCAGGTCAATAACGTCCTGTATATACTCGTCCATCTCACTCATTGGGATTCCTCCCTGTTGACCGCCGCCTCCGTGCGAAGAATTTTGACAAGGAACTCCAGCTGCTACTATAGGAACAGGTTCGGCTCCAATATCTTCACAAAATTGGAAATACTCAAAAAAGCCTAAGCCCATACTTTGATGATAGTTCCATATATTCCGGTCTCCTTTCCTGGTTTCCAGCGGCCCGATAGTATTTTTCCAGCGATAGATATTTGCAAGTCCGTCACCATGGGCAACGCAACCGCCAGGAAAACGAATAAAACGCGGGCGTATATCGGCAACAGCCTGAGCAAGATCAGCACGCAAGCCATTTTTCCTCCCTTTGAAAGTATTTGTGGGAAATAAAGAGACCATATCAAAGGCAAGAGCACCAGAACTCAATGGCTGTAACTCTAACCTGACATCGACAGCATCACTAGAAGGTTTGAGAGTTGAATTTAGTGTTTTCCATCCGGAAGCCGGATACCTCAGCACTGTTTTAGCTAAAACTCCTTGTTTATCACTCACCAGGCGGACTTCTACTTTATTTCCAGTCCCCTCAACTTGCTTTATAAAAGCTGAAAAATTATAGGAAAGACCCTTTTTGACTGCTATCCCATCATATCCTGAATTGGTGAGGGAAGCACCAGGTCTTTCAACTTTCAATACCGCAAAATGCTTATTGTTAGGATGTATGGGACTGAGCGAATCGATAGTTAAAGTGGCCTTCTCCCCTTTTATAGACCAGGCATAGCTCGCGTCCCAATCCTTATCCCTATACTTTTTATCGTATGGGTGATATTCAAAGCCCCTGTTCTGAACTAGTTCTGCATATAATCCTCCATCAGCCGCATAATTAATGTCCTCAAAGAAAACCCCGGTAAGGAGGTCACTTATTCTTTTAGTTTCCTGGGGATGGAGCACTATTTTGGCATCGAGCGGCTTTAGTCCGGCAAAGCGTTGTGGGTCGTCCTTTGCCACCTCCGAGTTCTGGGCCGCCTTAAATTGTTGAAGTTCATAACTTTTAATCAATCCATCCACTATATTCCAGCTAACTCTATGAATCTGCCCCTCGTTAGATTCTCCGGCAATTACTATTGTTACACTCTTATTTTTGTACGCAGAGGCAGTTACCTCTTCTGCCTTCGAATAGTTCTTTAGATCTTTGCTTGTGGTTTGGTAGTATTTACCATTTCCATCCACCCAGCTTACCTCGTGAATCTGCGAAGCGTGGTTATAAGAGATAACCGGCTTTAAGATATTTTTACCCTTGTTTATATAGGGATAACTTTGCGGCCCCCAGCTAACAAGATCCTTGGAACTTGAATGAGCGAATTGCAAAGTATAATCGTTGAGGCTCCACACTAGCTGCCAAAGGTTATCTTTCCCCTTAAAAAGATATGGAGTATACATTTTCTTCTCTGCTCCCCAGGTCCCGTAATCACTCTTTAGAAAAATGTACCCGTTTCCTATTCTCGTCCAATTTTGTTTATCAAGGCTCCAGGCAAAGCGTAAACCATTGGTCCCATACGAGAATAAATAAACGGAATCTGGTCTATCGTATCCAACTTTGTTTATAGCAAAGCTAGTTCCCGGGCAAAGCGTAGCCAGGATAAATACAAGAGATAATAAAAAATTTTTCATGCCTAATTTAGCTTGTGTTATATAGTTGATTAGTGTATTCCTTCAATCCGGAACTTCAATTGCCCTGCAACTGTAACCCCGAGTTCCAATTCTTTGATATTTTCCTGGCTTCTTTAGCCGTGATCTGTATTACCGCAGGATGCTTGGGTGAAGAAAAATTGGTTGCCTTCATTACTCCTTCGTTAAAATGTCCCAAATTTTTGAAATGGACAAAATCAGAAGTTTCGCTAAAACCAAAATTGTGAGGATTAATTCGGTATATATCGTATATAAGCACCCATTTATTTTCTCCGATCCTTTTATAAATCGTGGGAGCTTCACATCCCACACGCTCGGGGTCTACCTGTGTTTCCTCATACCTATACCCTGCGTTTATGGAGTCAGACACAGCATGTTTAATCCCTGCAGTACCTTCATGCGGTACATAAAACATGTGATACTTATTTCCAACTTTAGTTATATCCGCATCTATATAAGCAATATTGGGTTTAGGATATTCAAAAAGCGCCTTTGGTAAAGTTTCCATGGCTGTAAAATCCTTATTCATATAGGTATAATAAACCTTTTCCTTCTCTTTACCGAATCGCATAGTAAAGTACATCATCGTCTTCCTCTCCTTCTCATCGTAGATCAGTTCCGGTGCCCAGGCACAGCCGATGTTCGCAAGTTCTGGAAAAGCTTTGTCAACGCGCAAAACAGTGTGTGACCAGTGAATGAGGTCTGGCGATTTCATTAAAACAATACCTCTGTTGTTACCCCAGCCATACTGCGCTCCATCCCTTTCCCACTCGGAATCTCTATAACCTGCTTTCTTAGCATAAATGTGCAGGTCTGTAAGAGCTAAATAAAACATCCCGTCAGGAGCACGATATATATAGGGATCCCGTATACCTTTCTGCTCAGCAATAGTATCTCCGGCAATGATCGGCTTAGATCCATTAACATCCGTAAAGCTATAACCGTCTTTACTTACCGCATAATATAGTCCATGAGTATCATCCTTGAAATAGACCAACAGATAGGCACCCATTTGTTTTTCTTTCGGCAGCTTTCTCCTTGTCTGACCATAAGTCGTTGTGATTAACAAAACAGACAACATAAGAAACATTGATCTTAGGGAAATCATTGGTTGAATCGTAATTAGTGTGTGGTTGTAAATATAATTGTCAGTAATACAATTATATTAAAAATATTGTTATTACCCCTCTATTTTATTTAATTACCCCCTGAGAAGAAGCGAATTTAAAGCAAGCCTTGTAAAAATTAAATGCTGCCTATCCTGACTTCGCGATATTTCTCTCCCCTGGGTTCAGGTCATCTAGCTAAAAGAGCTTTCAATTCCCCCGGATAAGATGTATAAATTGAAAAAATTGAATACAATAGCTCTTTGCATCTGTTGTTTAAGCGATCTTTGGCAACAGTAAGAACGTAGGAATGGATAATCACTCGATAAGCACTAACAAAGACAATGAAGGTAAGGAGCAGTTTGGCAGTTTGAGACGGATGAGGATAGCAGTTTCTGCATTCTATTTCGGTCAAGGAATAGCCTTCGCTTCATGGGCTAGTCGTATTCCTGATATCAAGCATGAACTCGACCTCTCGGATGCTGCTCTCGGCACTATTCTTCTGGCCCTTCCTGCAGGTCAACTCTGTACTATGCCCCTATCTGCAAAATTAGTTTCGCTTTTTGGTAGTAAAAAAATACTTGCAATTGCCGCGCCGCTGTATGTACTGGGTTTGTGTATATTGGGACTAGCGACTAGTTCATTGGCTCTTATGGCTTCCCTATTCCTGTTTGGTATCATCGGTAATATTGCTAACATCTCTTGTAATACCCAGGGAGTTGAAGCAGAAAAGCTCTTCGGAAGATCAATTATGGCTTCCTTTCATGGAGCCTGGAGCATTGCAGGATTTACTGGAGCCCTAATAGGACTACTTATGGTAAATTTTGGAATGACACCATTCCAGCACTTTTGCTTCATCATCCTGCTGATCTTTTCGAATACACTTATAAATTATCCTTTTCTTGTTCCGGCAAAACCGGCCATGGAGGCAAATAAAAAAGGCAGATTTTTTGTAAAACCAGATGCATCACTGGCCATATTGGGCGTTGTTGGATTCTGCTGCATGGGTACGGAAGGAGCCATGTTTGACTGGAGTGGGGTTTACTTCAAAGAAATCGTTGAAGCTCCCTCGCGATTTGTAGTAGTAGGATATGCCTCTTTTATGGTGATGATGGCAACAGGCCGATTTATCGGCGACCGCATTATCTCCAAATTCGGTCGTAAAAGGACAATTCAGTATAGCGGCCTGACAATTTCTGCGGGGATGGCCATTTCTGTATTTTTTCCATCCCTGATTCCTGCAACGTTGGGCTTTATGCTCGTTGGTCTTGGCGTCTCGAGTGTGGTTCCCACACTATATAGTATCGCAGGCAAGAACAAACGTATCTCAGCCGGCACTGCTTTAGCTATGGTTTCGAGTATCAGCTATTTCGGATTCTTGCTTGGACCTCCATTAATAGGTTATGTGTCTGCTCTATCAAGCCTTCGTTATTCTTATGCATTGATAGGTTGCTTTGGGTTATTAATATCATTTCTCGTGATGAGGGCCAAAGTGTTTGAAGATGCTTGACTTACATAAAACTCTAAGCCTTTCCGGTATTGTGAACAACTTGTTACAGTAGGATTAAGCGTTCATTAAATTTAATAAAAACTGATAGGATGAGTTAGTGTTAATCACCTTGAAATCCCTTTCTCACCTATGAAATCAAATTTACGTTTTTCAGCTATCGCGAATTTGCGCGTAGTAGCTATTGTCGCTATCATCCTAAATCACGCCCAGATTGGGGTTGCAGCAGACACAGAATATTCTGTTGGATATTTGATTTATAGTCAGTTCTTCAAATTTGGCTCACTACTTTTTATGATTATTGGTGGCTTTCTTTTTCAAAATTCAGTGAACAAATACAGTTACTCTGAATTGATCAGAAGAAAGGCGCTTACTATTCTTATACCTTCTCTCATCTTTATATTTCCATGGATTATTCTTAATGTATTGGTGCTCCCACAGCTTGGGGAAAACAAGCAGGAGCTTGACCTTTCTTTTGCCGGCAACGAGCTCTTTAACCTTTTTTTCAGATCTATTTACTGGTTTCCGATCAACTTATTTCTAATACTACTATTAAACAATTATATAAGAAGTATAAAGCTTGTAAAATTCCTTCTGGTTCCAGCAGTATTGATAACCCTATTCTACAGCATCAATATTTACTACCATTGGGTTCCCCGTAAACACAATAGCGCTGTATTTGCCTATTTCAGCTTTTTCTTCCTGGGCCGGTTACTATTTGTTTATTTCCAACCCATCAAGCAATCTCTTGGCTACCTCAAATCTAACTTCCTATTACGTATTTTTGCTTTTATCGCCATGTTTTCAGCCTTTGGTCTCAGCGTATTTGAAAGCTATTCCATACAAGAAGCAAATCTTCGTACAGACCCAGGAAATATTCTTAGATTGAGCAATATCATATATACATTTTTACTACTTGCTTTGATTTTTAATTACCGGGATAGGATAAAGACAGGGAACTATTTTAAAGAGAAAACTGTGTTTTTAATTTACCTGATTCATCCATATTGGTTATACATCGGGAAGCATCTGAGTTCCTTATTCTACAGCGGATCCACCCTTCATTCGGCCATTATAATTCCTGTTGAAATCGCCTACGGCATATTATTGCTTATATTCTCTTTAGCCGTTGCAAGGGTTCTCCTATCGAAAGAGATTTTCAACTCGATTATAAATGGAGATTTAAGTATTGTTTTTACAAAAATAAGTCGTTATATCGGTAGAAGGTTTAGGCTAGCCAGGATGTAATATTAACAGAAACTTACGGGCTAAAAATAGAAAAGCCAGGCATTACACCTGGCATTTCTAATCTAAATTAACGCTCTCGGGCAGGTATACGAGAATAAATATTTAAGGTTTCCTAAAAATTGTAATTTATTTAGGAATACGCGAATAACGCTTTTTTATATCACTCATCGGATCATAAGCCGCTCCATTTCCTTATTGACTATTTTAAGACTGCAGCAGTTAAGTATAAGTTGTTCAATACTTTAAGTCTTTAACTTAGGATTGTAATATTTACAGGCGCTTATGATAAATAGTAACAAAAGATACTTGATGCCGTACAACTTGATTCATTAAAAGTTACTTAGGCGAACAGGATGGGAGAAAATGTGAGGGAGGTTGTTTTGGATTCTGTTGAAGTATCAAGAAGGATCGTTAAATTCATAAAGGTGACGCTGGCGATTCACATACCTTTGATCGTTATAAATTATTTACAAGGCTTAAATCTCACCGTATTATTGCTTTGCCTTTATTCAGGTTTGCTTCTTTTTGATTTCTACCTGTATAGAAGAAAGCACTTTCAGTTGCTTAAATTTTCAACAATTGTTGGGGTCAACCTTTTCTTCTGCCTTCTAAGTATTTTGCAGGGTCGTGACTCTGGTACCTATATGTATTTTATGCCAGTTTTTTTCTCACTTCCCTTTTTAATTGAGGAAAGCCCTCGCATGAAAAAGGAGATCATAATTTACCTTAGCTTTAGTACTTTATGCTTCGCCCTCTCCATTATCGCAACTAAAGAACACAGTCCCTACCAATACATTTCGCCGGAAAATCTGAGGGAGAAATTTTTTCAGAGCATGGTGGTATCTGTTGCGCTTTGCTGGGTTTTCTCTTTTATGGGACTCGACTTTCATAAGAAGTTTCTCGCAGCTATACTTTTGGAAAAAATACATGCCGAGGATGCGAGGAAGGAAGCAGAAAAAGCAAACCGGGCAAAAAGCACATTTCTTGCTACAATGAGCCATGAAATCCGGACTCCAATGAATGGGGTGATTGGAATGGCTAATCTTTTATCCTCCACAAAGCTCGATAAAGAGCAGGAAGAATACCTTGAAATTATTAAAACAAGTGGTTCTGCTCTGTTAGAGCTTATCAATGATATTCTTGACTATTCGAAGATCGAATCGGGAAGCATGGAGCTTGAACAGCATGACTTTAATATCCGGACTTGTGTTGAAGAGGTAATGGACCTTTTTTCTATCAAGGCAGCAACTCAGGGCTTAGACCTTATTTATCAGGTTGATCCGGCAATTCCCAACAGTCTTATTGGAGACAGTCACAGGCTTCGCCAGGTGCTTATTAACCTGATCAATAATGCTCTTAAATTCACACCGGATGGTGAAGTATTTCTTAAACTCTCCCTGCTTAAATTTGAAGATGGGAAAGCTAAAGTCTTATTTGAAGTAAAGGACACAGGTATTGGAATCCCTGAAGATAAGATTGGCAGGCTTTTTAAAGCTTTCTCTCAAGTTGATTCATCAACGACAAGAAAATATGGTGGAACCGGATTGGGACTTGTAATTTGCGACAAGATCGTACAGTTGATGGGTGGTGAGATCACGGTAAAAAGTACTTTAGGTGTTGGTACAACATTCTCATTCATTGTTAACTGCTCCACATCTACCAAAGGTCAACTGCATTATGCAAACCTTAATACTAAATCCAACGAAAATAAGAAGGTTCTTCTTGTCGATGATAACAAGCATTATCTTGAGGTTCTTAAACATCAGTTAGGGCAGTGGAAGCTTGAAGTGGCTGTTGCAGGGTCAGGAGCAGAAGCACTGGCTCTTCTTGACACTAACTCCGAATACAGCCTGGTAATAACAGATAAGCTAATGCCGGAAATGGACGGTGTAGAATTAGCACAAAAGATTAAGGAGAAAATACCTGCCATACCTATTATTCTTCTAAGTGCCGTGGGCGACGAAAACCGTAGTAAATACCCTCATTTATTCTCATCTGTTCTTACGAAGCCTGTTAAGGAGAGCCAGCTTTATTCAACACTTCAAATCGAACTCAAAGGAAATAGTGGTGGTAAAAAACAGGAGGTAAAGCTTTCCCAGGGTCTTGAACTAACTGCTGATTTTGCCAAAGAGTATCCCCTATCGATTCTTTTGGCCGAAGACAACCTGATCAATCAGAAGCTTGCCCTAAGAGTACTTGGTAAACTTGGATATCATATCGATATTGCGGGTAATGGCGTAGAAGCTGTGGGAATGGCGCAGGAAAAGCTGTACGACCTGATTCTGATGGATGTTCTTATGCCTGAAATGGACGGCCTCGAGGCTACGCGAATAATTCGATCAGGAACTCAACGACAACCCCACATCATAGCTATGACAGCCAACGCTTTACCTGAGGATAAAGAAGCCTGTTTTGCTGCAGGAATGGATATATATATATCCAAACCGTTCAAGATGGATGAACTACTGTCTGCACTGAAAAATGTATCAGGACTACAAAGAAATACTATACCAGGGTAAATTGCCCTGGCTAAAAGATCACGTCCTCAGTGATCAGTTCCAGCTCCTCCTCAAAAAACTCTCTGTCTTTTCCACCGTCTAATGTAACAACAACCTTTTCCCCGACATTATATGGGAACGAAATGTAGCCTGACTGATCTATGGTTTTTACCCTTACTTTGTCTAAAACATTAAATCTCATACTCGAATTTTTAGAGCTTCAAAACTGGCAGAAAAGAGAAAAATTAAGAAATTAAGTTTTCAACGTGGTATTAAATTAAGGCAAAGACATTTACACTTTTTTCCTCACGATTATTCCCTTTTTAAAATCCTAAGGAACGGGAAAATTCTTCCTGAAAGACTAAATGTGCAGGAGTAGTTCTCAAGAAGCAAAAGCACAAAAGGAAGGATCAACAATAAAAAACCCTGTCGCTATGAGAGCAAACAGGGTAACCTAAACCTTATCACAATTAGTGTTTATTACGAGATTAATTTGCTTTAGTTATATCCCGAATGTCATCCGATTGTTACAATAATTACAGTGCTTTCACCTTACAAACTGAAGGTGATTCTTAAATACTCTTGACAAAAAGACTACTTTTATAAGTGATCCAGATAATACAATTTCTCGGAGGAAAATTATATATTGCATCCAAAACAACGTTATTAGGTTCGTATTCGTGTTATGGAAAATTATTCTAACTCATTCACCGTTCGGGTTGCAATTGGAGACAGAAATTATAGGTTAGATGTGGTTGTTGGTTGTGACGGCAAGGAGCTACCATCCTACTATACTCTTTGCGAAGGACCAGTTCCCCTTGCAGTAATTCATAACACCCATGATGGTGGATGGGAATGGGTTGAAGGAGGGTTTATGCATCAGCCAGCAGAATATATTGGAAAGTCTATCGAAGAGTTACTTATAAGTAATTCCTAAAAGGTAAAAGCAACCGCCGATATTTTTTATGGCGATTGCTTTAATCACTTTCCTCTCGGTAGTACTGGCACCTTACAGATATTAGCCCACTCTCTTCAATTTTAGAGGCTGGTTTAGATCTACCATTAAGGGTACTTTCTCCTCTGCCACAGAGCTCAGATCTAAACCGAAAGTCTTAACGTCAGACAATCCAACTTTTCGCAAAACCTGATGATACGACATTACTACCCGGTCTATAAGGTTTAAGCTATAAACATCAGATAGAACTTTTTCGATCACTATAAACTTAAAATCACCCGCGATCTTAAACTCTCGGAGAGACTCATAGCGGCTTGATATATTTACCTCTCCTCTTTCTACCAATTCTTCTACTACACTTCGAAGCAGACCTGAAATTCGAGGCTCAACTTTAAAACCAAGTTTAAAGTCTATCCTTAACAACTTGCCAGGAATAAAGGAGCTTACTTTATATTCCATAGTAAATGGTTCATCTGTAACATCCACATGGAGCAACCAGTAAACATCAGCACGCTTTGGATTCTTTTGAATTATAGAGTACATTATTGATTGTTCTATCTCTGAATGAAAGTTAGAGCTCGTAAGATAGACCAGTTGAGAGGCGTATTTAGCAACTGAATGATCATTACTCAGCCTTTCAATTACTGGGAGATATTCCTCCAGCTCAACAAATCTGGTATAGCGACTACGCACCATCCTGCCTCTTGACCACGCCCACATTATTGAAAAAAGGAAGCTTCCCAATAAGATGGTGAACCAGCCGCCGTGCATAACTCGTGGAAGATTACCAGCAAGAAAAGTGAGCTCAATAATACCAAAAGTAACGGTGAACAAAATAATCAGAAAAAGAGGATAGTGCTTCCTTTTCATGTACTCTCCAACCAGAAGAGTGGTCATCAGCATCGTTATGGTGATGGAAAGCCCATAGGCATGCTCCATTTTTTCAGACCGCTCAAACAAGAATAAAATTACCATACAACCAATCCATAAAAGCCAGTTCATGGAGGGTACGTAAATCTGCCCCTTCTGCAATGAGGGATAGTTGATTCTTACCTTGGGCCATAAGTTTAGACGGACGGCTTCGGCAATAAGGGTAAATGATCCGGAAATTAATGCCTGACTTGCTATTATAGCCGCCAAGGTTGCAATACCAATTCCGTACACCAGGAACCAATCAGGCATCAGACTATAGAAAGGACTCTGATTGTTCAATTTCTCTCCTATGTGTTGTGATAACCATACTCCTTGTCCCAGGTAATTTAGTACCAGGCATAACTTTACGTATATCCAGCTAACACGAATATTTGCCTTGCCACAATGCCCAAGGTCAGAATATAAAGCTTCGGCACCTGTTGTACAAAGAAACACTCCCCCAAGTATTAAAAAGGCCTCAGGATGTGTGGTTAAGATGCTATAAGCGTACCAGGGGTTAAGACCTCTCAGGATCTGAGGAGAATCTATGATGTAATTGAGACCCAGAATAGCCAGCATAGTAAACCAAATCCACATGATTGGACCAAAGGCTTTTCCGATAAGGGCAGTACCGAATTGTTGAATAATAAAAATTGCCGTCAAGATCCCCACCACGATAGGGATAGTTGGAATATGAGGATATCGCAGTTCAAGGCCTTCTATTGCAGATGATACTGTAAAGGGCGGGGTAATAATTCCGTCGGCAAGCAAAGCCGCACCACCTATCGTTGCCGGTATCATAAGCCATTTAGCACGTCTCTTTACTAATGAGAATAACGAAAAAATGCCCCCCTCTCCCTTGTTATCGGCTTGCAGGGTAATTAGTACGTATTTAATAGTAGTTTGAAGCGTTAGTGTCCAAAAAACACAGGATAAGCCCCCAAGAATAAGATTCTCTGTTATTACCCGTGTACCAATTATCGATTTGAATACATATAGAGGTGAGGTACCAATATCTCCATAAATTATTCCTAAACTAATTAATATTCCTGCTGCTGATAATTTATGTACGTGTTTATGAGTTTCCATATAGTTAAAAAAGTATGTGATAAGGTTAGGTTAAAATTGTGTTTAAGGTTTAAGGTTGCCCTGCTTCTTTTCGAAAAAAGCTTGTTGTCTATGGAATAAATCCATCTTTTTTTGTTGCATAGTATTTAGTTTAAGGTTAACAATTTATTATTATCGATGATCCGTACTGTCCAGCAAATCTGTTGCGGGGATTCTGATACCAACTGCTTTCTGTACAACAGGAAAAAATAGAAAATCGTACTTGACAGGACTTGAACAGGTGGATGAAAGCCAACCAAGGATTAGAAGAAGAAGCAAGGTTAAAAAAATTAAACCACTTGCTTTTAAATCTTTAACTAACTCAAATGGCTTCATTACGCTTCCGATTAGGGTGTTCTCTTCCCGGACAGGTCTAAAACCCGCCAATTCCAGTTTATTCATTCTGATTATATGATTACTATTCTGCTGTCTTTAATTTCAGATAACTAGGTCGGTAATGTAATATCAGCCCTGGTTTTAGGTATGGTAAATCCAAATGTACTACCCTTGCCTGGCTTGCTGATCACAAATATCTGTCCCTTTTGCGCTTCGATGAAGTCTTTCGAAATTGCCAGTCCCAAGCCTGTTCCTGTCTTTTTTCCTGATTCAGAAGGCACCTGAAAATATCGTTCAAAGATCTTCTTCTGGTACTGAAGCTCAATTCCCGGTCCTTCGTCAGTAACTGTAAACTCCACCATGTCTCTTTTCAACCGTACCTGGATCAGGATTTTACTACCAGAAGGGCTATATCTTAAGGCATTGGACAAAAAATTAACTAACACCCATGCCGTCTTCTCTTCATCTGCCGTAATGGTGCTTATACCTTCTTCCGTAAACACATTCAGCTTAACAGCTTTTTGGTCTGCCTGAAATTGAACAGCTGTTCGGGCATAATCAACTATTGCCATTGCGGGCGCTTCCTGTATCGTAAGATGAATATTGCCGCTCTCTAACTGTGACAGATCTAACAATTCTCCTGTTATCCGCAGTAACCGGGTGGCATCATCACGTATGTTCTGGATCAAAGATTGCTGCTCTTCATTCACTTTACCGATCCGTTCATCTTCTAAAAGCTTTAAGCTTAGTTTTATAGAAGATATGGGTGTTTTAAGTTCGTGAGAGATTGTAGCTATAAAATTTGTTTTTGCTGCATCTAATTCATGAAAACTGGTAATATTATTCAGGATCATCACCTTTCCAATAGCCTCCTCCTGGTTCTTCACCTCGATTGTTTCCTTCGCAAAAAAACATTCTCCATTTCGTGTACTAAACTCTATCTCCTTGTGATCCTCCTTCCGGAATACTTCGTCAAAAAGCCGGTTCCGTGCAGCAACTTCCTGTGCATTTTTCCCTTCGTCTGCTTTACTTAATTTCAAAAGATCAGAGCCTATTGGATTAACGAACAGGATTTTATCATCAGCATCAAAACCTATTACCCCATCGGTCATACTATTAATGATCGTCTCTATACGCCGTTTTTCAAACAGCACTTTCGCAAGATTACTACTCTCATATTCTCCAAGCTTCTGTGCCATACCATTGTACGCAGTTGCCAACTCTCCCAATTCGTCGTCAGTATAGATCTTCAACTGTTGGTTGTATTGTTTATTGGCAATTGCCTTGATCCCCGCCAGTAATTCCTGTAATGGATTTGCTATATAACCGGGAAAATTCACCATAAAAGAAAAACCGACCAGAAGACAAAAAGCAGTGATCAATCCTAAGACAAGAGTGACATTTTCAGCAATCTGCTGACTCCGGATATTCTTGATATAAATCGCCTTAAGATTTATCTTTTCGATCCTGTCAATGCTTTTCTCCATTCGTATCTTTTGATCCTCTCCGGGCATTGAGCCTCCAGTTTGCTTGAATATCCTTCGAACCTGTTCCGTTGCAGCTCTCTCTCCAGGCTCCGTAACATTTTCCTCTTGCAATCTCAGATACTTTTCGAACAAACCCATTTGATTCCCGCCCGTGTCGCCCGACTTATTAAGCTGATTGTTCAGTTGCCTTACGTATTGTAAACTTTTATAATTTGATGTAAGGATAGACTGCGAAACTTCCGACAACTGTTGCAGATAATATCCTGCAAGTACACCTACTATAAGGTTGAGCAGAAATAAGAGCCCGATGCCTAACTGAAGTTTACTTTTTATCTTCATTTGTATTATGGGTTATTCTATATACGTGCCAAAAATGAAAAAGCCCTTATAGTGCACGTACAAGGGCATATCTTAGAAGAATCATGTTTATATTTTTCCAAAATGAAACTACTTTTTCCATTTTGAAAATTAAGTCAGCTGGTATTCTTCAATCTTACGATATAAAGTTGTAAGACCAATATTCAGTATTTTTGCAGCTTCCGCTTTATTACCTTTCACCAATTGTAGTACTTTTTGAATATGTGCTTTTTCTATCCCATCGAGGCTCAAAGAAGAGAGGTTATTCCCTGTCTCCAACTGGTATTCAAAAGGAAGATCAGCTTCTGTTAATAGTTCTCCCTCCGCAAGGATGACCATTCGCTCCATCACATTCTTCAATTCTCTGACATTACCTTTCCAGGGAATCTGTTTTAGTTTGTTTCTCAAGCCCTCACTTAAGGCCTTCACTTTCTGATTAGATTTGATATTAAATTCCTCCAGATAAGACTCAGCAATAAGGGGAATATCATCGCTTCTCTCGCGCAGCGATGGTAATACAATTCGAAACACAGAGATCCGGTAATATAGATCCTCTCTGAAATTGCCAGACTTTATCTCTTCCTGTAAATCCCTGTTAGTGGCAGCTATCAATCGTAAATTAACTTTAGAAACCTTCGTTTCTCCTACTCTGATATACTCCCCACTCTCAAGTACACGTAACAGTTTGGCTTGCAGGTCCGCACTCATTTCCCCTATTTCATCCAGGAATAAAGTTCCACCATCTGCTTCTTCCAGCAGCCCCTTCTTATTTTTAACTGCACCGGTAAAGGCTCCGGCAGTATGGCCGAATAACTCACTCTCTAATATCTCGCGAGAAAAAGCACTGCAGTTAATGGCTACAAAAGATTTATTACTACGCCTGCTGGCTTGATGGATAGATTGAGCAAAAACTTCCTTTCCCGTTCCAGTCTCGCCATTTAACAGTACTGTTGCATCTGTTTGGGCCACCCTTTGAGCCAAGGTAATTGCCTGCTTTATTGCAGCTGATTCACCTGTTATCTTATCAAAACTATACTTTCTGGAAACTTTGCTTTCAAGCTCTCTTATACGGTCCTGAAATTTTATTTTTTCAAAAGCCTTGCTGATTAAAGGAATGATACGCTCATTATCATCCCCTTTCACAATATAATCGTAAGCTCCATTCTGGATTGCCTTAACTCCGTCAGAGATAGTTCCAAAGGCTGTTAGCACAATAACTTCAATATGAGGGTACTTATCCTTTAGCACCCTGGAAAAATCGACACCATTGCCATCAGGTAAACGAACATCGCTAAGCACAATTTGAACATCTTCCCGCTGTAAAAGTGCTTCTGCTGCTTTTATACTTTCGGCTTCGAGAATTCTGTAACCTTCAAGCTTTAAAATCCGAGCTAAAAGCTCCCTTAACTTTTGCTCATCGTCTATTATCAGAATGGATTGCATAATTGCTACTAAGGTTAAAAAGAAATTTATTTAATGCAACAACAAAGAATAGGTCAACCTACTGGCGATACTTAACTTTTCTACTACTCCTTTGAAAGGTATTCGTGTTCTTATTGAAATAGGATTCTAATGCCTTATACCGGTAAGTGAATATCTGCTTCACCTTTTTGTGTACGAACAATTCTCCGGCGAGCCAGCCTATAATCCACTTTCCTATATCGTAGTGCAGTATATCTGTCATTAACACGCCGCCATCCTGTTCCTTAAAATGGTGTTCATGATGCCAGATATTATAAGGTCCTTTGCGCTGTTCATCAACAAAAAACTGTCGATCTTTTATATGGGTGATCTCCGTGCACCAGTCTAAAGGAATATTAAGCATTGGCTTAATCTTATAGGTAATGATCAAGCCCTCGTACATTTTCTCCGGTAGATCTGAAGTAATTTCAAATGTAAGATCCGGCGGAGTAACTTCATTAAGATTCCGGGGAGTAGCAAAAAATTCCCAGGCCTCATCTAAAGTGATAGGTAAAAATTGCTCCTGCTTTAATTTACGCATAATCGATTATCAACAAGCAAATGTAATATTCTACTCCTTGCTTAGCTGATATTTAAATAAAAAAAGCCTCCACAAGGAGGCCTTATGTGTGATAAAGCTATGGTTGCTATTTATTACTGGATACAACTTGCGATGCTGGTTTTAAGACATCGAGTATAGGTTTTGCGACTCCCTGCAATTTCACTTGTTCCGGTTTATTCAGTTCAAGAACAATGATTTCATTCCTTCCTGATTTCAGCCATTCCACAGGTACGTAAACAGTCTGCTGAGGCCCAATCTCCCAGTATTTACCAAGGTTATGACCATTAACCCATACCACTCCCTTACCCCAGTTAGAGAAATCAAGATAGGTATCGGCTGCTTTTGATATTGTAAAATACCCTCTTTTCACCTGAGGAACGCCAGGTAGGATGCTTGCAGAAGTTTTAGCAGGTACAGATTGGATGTTATCAAATGGCAACCTGAACATTTGCCAGCCTTTCAGCTCTTTTCCTCCAAGTAAAGCTTGTTCTGTAATACCCTTTTTGTTTTTTAACAAATAAGGACCAAAGTTGATACGTCCCATGTTTTCTACCAGGATATCTAAACGAACCTTCCCTTTTGGAAGGTCCAGTTGAATACTATCCTGATACAAGCGACGATCCAGTGCCCCTACTCTTTTCCCATTCACAAAGACAACTCCGTAATCTCTGAGATCTTTGATCTTTAGCGTTTGCCTTGTACCTCCATTAACAGTTGTACGATACATTACATAACCGTAGGCCTGGTTTAGATCCTCAAAAGTTAAAGGCTTTGTGTTTGAAACAGGATTAGACAGAAGGTCGAAGATACTTGTGCTTCCTGTGAAAGTAACTGCGGAAGTAGCGGTAGCAGGCTTAGCCGCAGGAACAGCAGGCAATACAGTTCCCGGAGGAAGATTACGTTGAATAGCCTCCCTGAATTTCATAAACTTATGTGTTGCATTTCCTGCTTCATCTAAGGGTGCATCATAATCGTAGCTGCTGATCTGCGGCTCGTAAGGATTCTTATCATTAAAGTTAGCACCATTCATGAAATCACGGGTAGTTCCTCCGTGGAACATATACATATTTATTGATATACCGGCTCTAAGCGCCGTATCTAGTTTACCTGCATACTGTTCTGCTGGCACTGTGTGGTGTTTAGTTCCCCACCAATCAAACCAGGCAGGATACCATTCGGCAATATAGTAAGGCCCTTTTCCTCCGTGATTCTCATTGATAAGGGACTTTACTTTCTTAGGATCATCCACTCCATTAATGGCAGGGAGCAAGCCAGGAAGGTGGCCGTCTTTGATTGCTGCCTGAGGGTCACAGGTATAAAGAATTCCATCAAAACCAGCTTCAATGAACATCTTCCGATTGATATCGAGGTATTCCTTATCCGCACCATAAGAACCATATTCGTTCTCAATCTGCACCATAAGGATATTTCCCCCATGGTTCACCTGTAAGGGAGCAAGCTGCTTTCCAACTTCTTTTATGTAATTGCGGTAGGCCTGAAGATACTGAGGTTCCTTTCCACGTACCTCCAGTCCTTTAATATTCTGCAGCCAGTACGGATACCCTCCGAACTCCCACTCCGCACAAACGTAGGGACTAGGTCTCAGTACTACCCATAAACCTTCTTCTTTTGCAATCCTTACAAATTCGGCAATATCATTATTCCCTGAAAAATTGTACTTCCCCTTTTCCGGCTCGTGGACGTTCCAGAAAACGTAGGTACCGATAGAATTCAACCCCATTGCCTTGGCCATTTTCATTCGAGCTCTCCAGGCTTCCCTTGGAACACGCGGATAATGGATTTCCCCCGAAATCATTTGAAAAGGTTTCCCATCTAAAAGGAAAACAGAATCTGCTAATGCAAAAGTGTGTGATGATGTTTGAGCCTGCAGCCCTTGTCCTGCCGACAACAGCAAACCAAGAAGTGCAAGTTTGCGAGCAATTTTATTCATAATTATGTGTTTATCTCTGATTTCTTATCGACCTGATTTCAATGTTAGGGATACTGGTTTCAGGCCCACGGAACTAATTGTAATCTTTATATCGCCGGGCCTTCCGGTTGACTGAACATAGGCCAGCAGCTTTCCGTTGTATATTTTTCGTTTTTTTAATTTATAATCTTCGTGACTGGCAAGGTCTCCGCTTTCTAAGCCTAGTAATACAGCAGGCCCCTCTACCTGCACAGCAACCTCATTATCAGCTTCGAATATCGCATTTCCTTCCTTATCTTGTATTTGTATTTCAACATGGGCTACCCCCTTTTCACTTGCAATTAGTTGCCTTTTGTCTACTGTTACTCCAATATGTGAAGGTTCTGAAGATGTCTTCAGCGAAAAAGAAGCAGCTGCTTTTCCTGTTTTCTCAAGGCTTTTAACCATCAACTCCCCCGGCTCATAGCTAAGCTCCCAAAACAGCCCTCTTATATTGTCAGACTTTGTCTTCACACCAAGCGACTTTCGATTGAGAAAAAGCTCCGCTTTGTTGGCGTTGGTGATACAATTAACACGGATAATATCTCCTTTTTCCCAGTTCCAGGATGGCTTATTATTTCTCCAGGATCGTTCTTCTGATCCTTCTGTAATTTTAGATACTGTTAAGAAGGTCATAGGTTTATCAAGCCATAATGCCTGACGGGCATAAAAGTCAGTCTTAGGAAAACCTGCAAGATCAAGCAGTCCTGCTCCACTACTTCTTACAGGCCAGATCCGGGCTTCTCCCATAAAATCAAAGCCAGTCCAGAGAAATTGACCAAAGATATTTTTGCTGGTATCTACTGCTCTCCAGGCCTCTGCATTTTTTCCGTTCTCACTTCCATAGATAATTCTGCCAGGATAAGCCTTATGATCTTCTTCGTAGCGGTATTCCTGATAGTTATAACCCACGATATCCAGGTTTTGAGGATAACTTGTTGTATTTGACATCACCACACCGGCCAATGCCGCAGTCACAGGTCTTGTGGTATCAACCTGTTTTACGACCTCTACCAGCCGCTTCGATATTTCTGCCAGTCGACTCGCAGGAGGATTACCCTGTTGATATCCCTTACCATAGATCTGAGGGTTACGACCAGTGCTTAAGACTTCGTGAGTATAAGGGTCGTTAGGGTAGTCGATTTCATTTCCTATGCTCCACATAATAATAGAAGGATGGTTGCGGGTTCTCAATACCATGTCTCTCAAATCCCGTTCAGCCCATTCTTTGAAGTCCTCGTGATATCCGTCCCGGCCAGGTTTGCCTACATTCCAGCCTTCAATCCATTTGTTCTTTCCCTCTTCCCACTCATCAAAAGCTTCGTCCATCACCAGGAATCCAAGTTGATCACATAGATCGTACATATAATCCTGATGAGGATAGTGACTCATTCGTATGGCGTTGCATCCCACCTCCTTCAACTTCATCAACCTTCTCAACCAAACTTCTTCCGGAACAGCCGCCCCTAAAGCTCCGGCATCATGGTGTACGCAAACGCCTTTTAGCTTCATGTTCTTACCATTAAGGAAAAATCCATCATTGGCATCAAAGCGAATATTTCTGAAGCCCACCTGCTTTTTATATGCATCTATCAGCTTTCCATCTTTTAAAACTCTCACGTTTAAGGTGTAGAGACCGGGAGTTTCCGGAGACCATAATTTGGGATGATCTACGGGAAGTGTAAACTTCAAGTCCTGGTTCGATGATGCTGAAATAGAAACAGACTTGCTGATACTGGCGAAGGTTTTGTTACCAGAAATAAGGCTAGCTTCAACCCTGAGGGATGCATTTGACGCGGAACTGTTTGCAAGGGAAACACTAACCTGAGCAATAGAATTCTTCTCCGAAACCTGAGGCGTGCTGAAGCTAAGGCCCCAAGTAGGAATATAAACCAGATTTTTCTTAATAAGATACACATTACGGTAAATGCCGGAGCCTGGATACCACCGAGAGTCGGCAAACTTTGAATGGTCGACCCTAACCGCAATAGTGTTTTTTCCCTTTTTTAAATAAGCGCTGAGTTCGTATTGAAAGGAAATATAACCATTTGGTCTTTTTCCTAGATAGTGGCCATTGATCCAAACCTCGCTGTTTTTGTAAACACCGTCGAAATAGATGAAAGTCTTGATCGCAGGATCAGGCTTTTCGAGGTTAAATGACTTACGATACCATCCTATTCCTCCCGGAAGATATCCAGTGCCACTCGCCCACTCTTTGCTGAACGGCCCTTCAATACTAAAGTCGTGTGGAAGATCTACAGCTCGCCAGCCACTGTCGTTGATGCTTTCATTTTGAGCATTCCTGAACTCGCCCTTATGAAACTTCCAATCCTCATTGAACAAAGACTTGCCATACTCCTGTGCGTAGCCAAGCTTAAGCTGCAGGATTAAAATCAGAAAGAGAAAGCATCTATTCATATTCTAAGTGTGTGTATTTTTTAATCAAGTTCAGAGATAAACGTTGTAATACTATTTGCTTCGAGGATAACGTTGCTTCCTGCAGGAAAACCTTGTTTTACAGTTAGATCTTTTGATGCATTAGTAGTATAAGAAGTCAAATTTTTCATTTTCCCGCTACTGGTATTGAGCGTTAATTCGGCTTGCTGAGCATTTGAATTTATAGCTACGGTTACCAATCTGTTATCCGGTGTTTTATAAGATGAAATCAGAACTTCGGGCTCGCCCATAGCGGAAGTATTTAACCGCACTGAACCCGGAACAATAAAACGGCTGTAATTACCTAAAGCCCACAACATCTTACTGCTATAAAAATTTCCGTCAGTTTTATTTTTATCAATATAAACCAGACCGTCTTTATAATCATAAGGAGAAACTGCAGTCCACCATTGCCATGCTGAGGCCCCTGCGTTTACAAGGTCGTTGTGAATAACTCTGGCCAGATAGAGAGCTGATGCCATTCCAAGGTCCCGTCCCTCTCCTTTTATTTCATTTTCATTATCACCAAGAATACAATACTCGGATTGCCACAGCTTTAAGTTGTTGGTTGAAGCTAGTTTTGAAGCCATTTCTTTTCTTATAGAAACTGCTTTTGCATAGGTAGATGTAGTGAAATAACTGTGTGCCGCAATTAATTTTTCAACCTTGGTTAAATTGCCGATGTAGTCTGCTGATGAAGGATTGAAAAAGGCATCGATTTGATTCCCCTTATCGGCCTTACCATGAGCGGAGTATAAAAATTCGTATTGTCCGGCTTCTGAAACGAGGATTTTGGTTTGTAAACCGGTTGTTTTTAAAGAGGCGTCCAACGCTTTTACAATTCCTGAAATATTATTATTAGTAAAAGGTGTACCCTCCTGCCCCCCATTACTCCAGTCCCACTGAGGCTCATTTACCGGACTTACGTAATTGAACGCGACGCCAGTTTTATCATAGATCCCTTTTATAGCGTTGGCCAGATAATTGGCAAATGATGGATAATTTTCTGCAGAAAGGTTAGGCATTGATGCATTTGCAAAAGCCTTTTTAGTAGTTGTAAATTGAACAGGGGGACTATTCGTAAAGGCAAGGAACTGGTTTACGCCACGTTCTTTTGCCGCTTTCAAAAACCATATTTGGCCCGCCTGCAAATTCCAGTTGTAATTTCCGTTATCATTCAGAAAAGACTCAGCCCGTCTCCATTCATCTGCAATGCCACTTTGACTTCCCTGTTGAGCACTACCTGCTCCTAAATTAAATCTCCACATGGAAAGACCAATCCCTTCGGGCGATCCATCGGCTTTCAGTTTCTTGCTGAATAAAAGATCAGCAATGGCGCTTTTCTTCGTATCGGGCCAATTACCAACAAATTGACAAGCCCAGGCATCTGAAGCTCCGAAATTGTCAATAGTTTGGTAAGTTTTGTTTAAATCAATCGTTACACTGATTTTTCTTATGTCGGTACTAGTGCCTGCCTTTCCCAAGTCTTTATCTTTCCCGCAGGCAACAATACCGGCAAAAATCAAAAAGGGAATAATAGCTGTTATATGTTTTATTTTCATCTTTTTAAATTGATCAGAGATGCTAACTAACAATTAGCCATCTCCGATCTATTATTAACATTCTAATCCTATTCCTTACAATCCCCAGCTATAGTGAACTTTGAAAAGCTACCTAGTATTTAGGATTTTGAGGTAGTTTATTGCCAGAAGCCTGGATTTCAGCTCTTGGAATTGGTAACCAATAATGTTGTTCCAGGAACTTCCTTCCTTCCAGAGCCACCTTCTTTTGGTAAGAAAAAGTATTCCCTGTTTTAGTAATAGTTATTCCTTCCGCAGGGGCATTTTCTGTTTGCTCAGCAATTTTCCAGCGACGCACATCATAGAAGCGATGCTCTTCAAATGCCAGTTCCACCCTGCGTTCTCTACGTATAGCTTCCCGCATTTGATCTTTCGTCATTCCTGCTGCAAGGGCAGGCATATTTACCCCATTTCTTGCCCTTATCTGATCAATTGCAGCTTTAGCTGAAAGCGTTGCTCCTGCTGGGATTACTTCAGGACCATATACTTCATTTGCAGCTTCAGCGTAGTTAAGCAAAATCTCCGCATATCTAAAATAGATCCAAGGCTGCAATCCTGCAATGTTCCAGGGGTTATTAATAGGCATGCTCTCATCCACGAATTTTTTCAGGTAATACCCGGTTTTTGAAGTATTCCAATTGGATGGTCCATCTTTACTATCCCTGCCTCCAGGCACAAAAGTTTCAACTGCCCTTCCACGGTAGGGAGATCCATTATATAAGACAGTATATGTGAAGCGAGGATCACGATTACTATATGGATTTTGAGGATCATAACCAGATGTAGGATCTGTGATCAATTTACCGTTATTCATTTCATAGGAATCTACCAAATTCTGTAAAGGAAGGTTTCCACCCCATGCATCGTAACCATTGGGTCCGTTTGCAATTTCCATGGGAACGTGTCTGGCACCTATTGTATAATAGCGCGCAAAGATCACCTCGCTATTTTCACTTGAACTTATAAACATGTTCTGGTAGTTGGAACTGAGGCTGTATTTGTTTAAATCAATTACTGCTTTGGCAGCATCAAATGCAGCCTGCCAGGTACCAGCATTGTAAAGAGGACTAGCGGCGTAAAGAAGCAATCTTGATTTCAGAGCGAGCGCTGCGCCCTTTGTTGCCCTACCTTTCAACCAACTTGAATTATTATTTGAGGGAAGATCAGCGGCAGCTGTGTTTAATTCGTTTACTGCATAGTTTATACACTCTGCAAGGCTCTTTCTTTCAAATAAAGATCCATCAGTATAATCGGTGCCGAGTTCATATACTTTATCTCCTAAAAGAGGAACACCGCCATAATTTCTAATTAAGTCGTGGTATCTGAAAGCTCTGATAAACTTTAATTCTGCCCGCAACCATTTCTTGTGGCTTTCGCTGATAGTCACCTTATCAATGTTTGCTAAAGCATAGTTACACTCTCTGATACTTCGGTAGCTCCGGCCCCAGAAGGTTCCTGCTATCCCCAGATTATCCGGAGATAGCTCCCCCTTCTGGACTAACCATGTGTTATCATCATTATTGTAGATACTCTCGTCTGTAAGAGAGCTCCACATTGCATATTCAAATCCTCGACCAAAGCCTGGTAAAGTTCCTTCGGCCTCTTTGTTGGTAAGCCGGATGCCCAAATAACGGTTGATAACATAGGCCTCAAATGTTACGGAGTCACCCGTAATAGCCGCATCAGAAACTCTATCGGTAGGAGTAACATCAAGCATATCATTCTTACAAGATGCAACAAGCGATACCGAGGCAGCCAGATAAATTATATTTAAAAATTTTGTCGCTTTCATGATCATTAAAATTTAACGTTAAGGCCCAGATTAACAATTTTTTGTTGTGGATAGAATTGACCGCTTTCGTTGTTCAGCTCAGGATCAAAGTCTTTCACTTTAGTAATAGTAAAGACGTTGAATGCATTAGTATAAACTCTTACACTTTGCAGCTTGATACCCGACAGCAACCGTTTCGGTAATGTATAACCCAGTTCAACATTCTTAAGTCGGAAAAAGGCAGTATTGAAAAGCCAGAAATCATTTTGATAAAGACCGCCACTGATTGCTGAAGATGCACGAGTGTCTACCCTTGGAAAGGTTCCGTTTGGATTTGTTGGACTCCAACGGTTATCCGCCCATGAGCTATAATAATTCCCTATCGTTCCTGCTTCACCTAACACATATTGTCTTACCCTTCCTTGTCCCGAAAACACAGAGGAGAAATCAAATCCTTTCCAAGAGGCATTAAATGTAAAACCATAAGTTAGCTGCGGTATATTACCCAGCTCAGTTCTTGTCCGGTCATTTGCATCGATCTTACCGTCTTTGTTGAAGTCTTCAAAAATCAAGTCTCCAAGCTTAGCGCCGGTAACATGCGGGGTATTGTCTAATTCCTGTTGAGTTCTGAAAATTCCGGTAGTGCGGTAAAGCAAATAAGAATTCAGTGGATTTCCTGTTTGACGCTGATACTCCAAAACACTTGGAGCTTCATCCACAAACACTTGTTTATTTTTAGCCAGAGTGATATTTCCAGAAATACCATAACTGAAGTTTCCGCGGTGATTATAACCGAGGGTTGATTCAAAACCCTTGTTATCTATCCTTCCAATGTTCTCATTTGGAACTAAAGCACCCTCATACTGGTTCACAATTCCTGTCACTGCGGGAATAGATGCGTTTCGCTGTAAAAGAAGTCTGTCGCGGTTTTCCCGGAAGTAGATAAATTCGAAGTTGAAATTATTAAGGAAGGTTGTATTGAATCCAAGGTCAGTCTTCTTTGAAACTTCCCAGGTTATATTAGGATTAGCCAGCTTTACCAAATCTATACCTGGCACAACTGTGTTACCAAGGGTGTACTGATTATTAAAGACATAATTATTAATAAATTGATTAGCTATAACCCTATCACCTCCTAGCTCTCCATATGTAGCTCTAAGTTTTAGATCATTAACAAAAGGCACATTATTTTTAAACCATCCTTCGTTTGAAATTCGCCAACCTAACAATACGCCTGGAAAATAACCGAAGCGGTTTGATTCTGGAAATATTGAGGAACCATCAGCACGGAACTGCACTTCAGCCAAATACTTCTCTTTGAAATTATAGGCTACCTTTCCTAAATAACTTACCCTGCTTTCTTTCCCACTATACCCTCGCAACGTTCTATCCGAAGGATCGGTTCCTCCCTGAGATAGCTCTGGAGTTAGTGCTGTTGGAAAATTCCTGCTTGTAGCTTCAAAAAAGTCCCCTGAGCTACGACTTTGCTCATATGCAACGAAAGCATCAAGGCTGTGTTGTCCGAACTTCCTTTGAAAGTTCAATTTAATGTTTGCAGTAGAGAGGGTACTGTCTTTAGACGACTGGGTTAAAGACGCTTTTGATTCACCTACAGTCTTTGCATCGTAAGCTCCGGTTGCGGAGTTATATTGGTATACAAGATAAGGTTTTCTAAAGTTTCTAACGTCAAATCGATTTTTGTCAAGAGAATAAAAACCATCCACAGATAAACCTTTAACCTTGGAAATTGTGTATGAGGCTCTGAAAATACCATTCAATATCCACCTTGGGTTTTTATTAAGCCCGCCCATTTCAGTTACCATGGTGGCAGGGTTATTATTTTCAATGCCATTGGTAGGATAACCGTTAGGATAATAGGCAGATATAGTTGGATAAGCACGATAAACCGAGCGAAAGATATCTCCGGCACCGGAGGTAGGAAACTGCCTGTTCTCCTGTCTTCCAGCCAGGGACAAACCTATCTTTAAATCATTTGAAACAGTAGCGTCGATATTTGACCGGAAGTTATACTGGCTGTACTTTGTAGCACTGTTTTTATAAAGAGCTTCCTGATTAAGTGTTCCTAATGAAACGTAATACTTTACAGCTTCACTACCGCCGGTAAGAGAAAGACTATGCTGGCTTTGAGGTGCTGATTTCCGCAGTACCTGATCAGCCCAATTCGTATTGGGATAGTTTAATGGATCAGAGCCGTTTCTGAATTTTTCGATCTGCTCTTCTGTATAAACCTGATTCATGCCACCAGCAGGAGTGGCGTAGTACTGAATTTCATTCCTGATAGTTGCATAGGTAGCTGCGTCTGCCATTTCAGGTAATCTGGTCGGCGATGAAAATCCTTGGTTAAAGCTATATGAAATGCTTGGTTTACCATTCGCGCCCCTCTTCGTAGTCACCAGGATGACCCCATTCGCCGCCCTACTTCCGTAAACTGCAGCAGAGGCATCTTTAAGGATGGACCACGACTCTATATCATTAGGATCAAGCCTTTCCATACCACCTAGCTGACCCGGTACTCCATCTACAACAACCAGTACATCTCTGTTACCGGTAGTTGATATACCCCTTATAGTAATTTGAGAACCATCGTATCCCGGTTCTCCGCTTCTATTCGTCGCAATAACACCGGAAACACGTCCGGCTAATGAGTTTGAGAGATTGGGCTGAGGACTCTTTGCTACGTCGGATCCCTTAATAGTTGAAATAGATCCTGTAACTGTAGCTCTTTTCTGAGTACCATAACCCACTACAACAACTTCATCCAATGCTTTGGAATCGTTTGCTAAACTAATATTGATAGTACTTCGACCGTTTACCGGAACCTCCTGAGACTTAAACCCGATAAAACTAAAAACGAGAATTGCATTATTAGCAGGTACAGAAATTGAGTAATTTCCATTTACATCAGTACTTGAACCTGTAGCTGTATTTTTAACTTTTACACTCACCCCTGGCAGTGGGGCATTTGTGTTGTCTGATACTTTACCCCTAACGGTAACCTGAGCGGAGGCGGTAAGGACAGAGAATATCAATGAAGGCAGAATTAAGCCAAGCTTAATCCACCAGGTTGTGGCATATCTACTACGCATACTTAAAAGATGATTTGTTTAATAATTGGCTTGAAATAATTGGCTTGATTTACTATCGTAATCGTTTTTTCATACTGCAAAATTTTATACCCTGTCTTCGTGAATTAATTCTAGCCGGCTTTTCACGAGCTGAGGACAGGAGCTAAAGTCGGGGTAAAACGCGTTATGGCGTGAGGGGTAAATGACTAAAAGCAGGAGGGGTATCAGACTAAAAATTTAGTCCTAAAGCATAAATAGCGCAGTTTTAACAAAAGCAAGTCTTAAAAATTAAAAATCATCAGCGGTAGCAATTGAAGGATCGTTTAACCAATTATTACATTTTGGGGCATAGCAAAAAGGAGTACACTTATTCCGGGCGGTATTAGCAGAATAAGACTGCTACCCGCCCTTACTCACAATCTCTTTCTTTATCGTATGGGTCGAATTAAAATTTCTCCTGTACTTCCTAATATATTCAGATGGATTCATGCCGAAGAGCTTGTTAAATTGTTCACGAAAATACTTCACGTCTCTGATTCCAACCATATAAGCTACTTCCGAAACAGTAGCGCCGGTACTAATAAACATTTCGGCTGCTTTTCGAAGACGTATTGAACGAATAAAAGCATTCCCTGACTGCCCTGAAACAGACTTTATCCTTAAATACAGGGTAGACTTGCTCATAGCAATTTTATCAGCCAGCATTTTAATACCAAATTCCTGATCCGTTAAATGCTCTTCTATGATCTGAATACACTTATCTAAAAATTCCTTGTATTCAGCAGATATCTTTGAATTATCACTCTGCAGCGTTACCTGGTTATAAAAGTAGTTCTGAAGATTATTGCGGCTTTTTAATATTCCCGACACACGGGCTAACAGGATTTCCTTTTCAAATGGTTTGCTTATAAAATCATCTGCACCGCATTCAATTCCTTTCAGTTTCACTTCAACTGAGGAACTGGCCGTTAACAAAATTATCGGAATATGATTCAAGGAAGGATCTTCTTTAACTTTACTGCAAAGATCAATTCCGCTTAACTCCTGCATCATTACGTCACTGATCACCACATCCGGAATGTGCTTCTTAACCATCTCAAAGCCTTCAGCCCCATTATCCGCTTCAAGCACCTCAAACTCCTGCTGGAATAGCTGGCGAATGTACTGGCGTATCTGTATGTTATCATCAATGATCAGGATTGTTTTAACCTCCGTAAAAAGTTCCGAGCCTTTCTCTCCTTCCTCTGGTTCGATACCCGGAAGTTCCACCGGCTTGAGGTCCTCTATCAGTTCATCAAGAAACACTGAAGCTTCCGGTACCTCTTCAAAAATTATATTGGAATTGAAATGGATTTTCCCTTTCAGCAAGTTAATAGTAAAAGTTGTACCCAGCCCTTCTTTGCTGGAATAGTTCACGGAACCGCTATGGGCCTCAATAAAGTTTTTGACAAGAAATAACCCAATACCAAAGCCACTCTTGGCTGGCCCCTTGCTTCCGCTCACCTGGTAGAATTGGTCAAATAGCTTGGCTCCCACACTCTCAGGGATTCCCACTCCCGTATCTGATACCAAAATTTCTATTTGCTCCTCTTTTTCCATTAACCGTATTCGCACAGCACCATTTTCGCTTGTAAACTTCAATGCGTTTGATATCAAGTTAAACAGGACTATCTCTACCTTCTCCCGGTCAGCGTATATCTCTATTTCCTCGTTCTCTGTCTCAAAGCTCAGATCAACTTTCTGCACTTTGGCCTGATTGGTAAAGCAAAGTACAACTTCGCGGCAAACGCTTGTGATGTTTAACTTTACGATCTTTAGCTTTCCACCCTCACTTTCAGACTTCCTGAACAGAAGAAGCTGATCAACCAGGCTCAAAAGCCTTCGGGCATTTCGATATACCACATTTAATTTTGCAGGGGTCGTTTCTTTCCCCTCCTCATATAACATTTCTTTTAGAGGATTAATGATCAGGGTTAGCGGCGTACGGAATTCATGAGAAATATTAGTGAAAAAATCTGCTTTTTTCCGATGCAGTTCCTTCTCCTTTTCTGCCTCAAAATGGGCGGTCTTTACTTCATATTTTAGCTTTGCCTGCTCCGTGCGATAACGTATATAAGCATAAACAGCTCCGACGGCGGAGCAGAGATAGAATAAATAAGCCCACCAGGTTTTATACCAGGGCGGCAGTACTTGAACAGTGATACTCGAAAATTTATCAGACCATACTCCATCATGGTTAGCAGCCTTTACCTTGAAGGTATAAGTGCCTGGGTCAAGGTAACGGTATGTGGCCGACTGCTGGTCTTTCACATATGTCCATTCCTTATCAAGCCCTTCCATTTTATAAGCAAACTCTCCTTCGCCGGGAAATGCATAATCCAGCATTACATAACTTAGCGAGAAGACAGGCTGGTCTGGCCTTAATACAACCTTAGCTGCTTCGGTAATATCAGTGGTCTCTTCTTTTTGTCCTTCTGCTGTTTCCTTCCCGAATAACCTTAAGCCTGTGATCAAAACATCAGGATGGTAAGTACTTTCCCGTACGCCAGAAGGATTAAAGATATTCCATCCCTCAGTTCCTCCAAACACCATGAACTTCTTTTCTTTACTGTAAACGGCAGATCCTTCATGGAACTGGCCCTGCTGTAGTCCGTCACTGGCATCGTAATTAATCAATTTGCCAGTACTAGCATCCAGCCGACTCAAACCTTTGTTCGTGCTGAGCCATAGTACTTTGCCGTCCTCCGATCTGATGGCATTTACAGTATTGTTACCCAGCCCGTTCTTCTCATCAAAAACCTTCAGCTCTTTCGTGATCGTATTATACTTTATAAGGCCATCTCCCTCTGTTCCTATCCAAAGCTGCTCTTTCCGATCAAGGTAAAGAGCAAAGACTACGTTATTGGATATAAAGCGCTTTTCTTTTCCAGTTCGGAATACCGGGTAGAATTGTTTTTTAGAGACGTCGAAATAGTTAAGACCTCCTCCGTAAGTACCAACCCAAAGATTTCCTTTCCGGTCTTCTACAATAGACCTGACGTCGTTGGAACTGATATTGCTATTTCCGTTATTATAGCGGACAAAGTCATCACCAGGTTCCTTAAAAAGATTTAATCCTCCGCCGTTTGTGCCTACCCATAGCCGCTTCTTAGTATCTTCGAAAATTACTCTTACGTCATTCGCGCCTAAACCTCTATCGTTATTTGTTGCCCGTTTATAATTCTTAAAATTATCCGTAGAAGGGTTGTACAAGAAAAGTCCTTTTTGATAACTTCCAAACCAAAGGCGATTCCTGCTATCTTTGAAAGCCGAAAGAATGGCATTGTCTGTAATGCTTCCGGAAGTGCCATCCGCAGTATAATGTTTCAGGATCTTACCTTCGGCGGTTGATTTATAAATTCCATTCCCATCTGTGCCCAGCCACAAGTTCCCCTGGTCATCGAGGCACATCCCGTAATACCTTACAAAGCTCTCGTCGGGCTGTTTGATCTGGAATTTTCGAAATTTCTCAGCAAGGCTACTTATAAAATACAAACCATTACCATAGGTTCCTAACCAGATATTTTTATCCTTATCCCGGAAGAGACATTGTACAGTACGATGGGTTAATGGGGTACCATTTTCGCCTTTAACTGTTTCGAAGGCGTAAGTATCCTTATTTGCCTTAATCTTATATAGGCCACCCTCCTGCAAACCAACGAGCAATTCTCCCTGTTGATTTTCGAGTAAGGATAAGAATATGTTACTAGCCAGGCCAAAAGCAGGGCCATTCATAAACTCAAACCTATTCGCAGCTCTTTTATAAACTGCAAGTCCGTTCGAAGTTGCAATCCAAACATCACTATTTTTGTCTTCGTAAATCCGGTTGACGCGTGTTTCTTTTACGGAATTAGAAAACTTTACAGGCGATAAGACCTGACCGCCTCTAACTCTAAATGCAGACACTCCCTTGTCACTTGTACCCACCCAGAGTATTCCCTTCGAATCCTCGAACAAAGACAAAATGGAATTCGAATTCGATGGTAAGCCTTCCAGGTTCTTACTATTATAACTTTTTATCTTTTTGATCTTTACATCAAAATAAATAAAGCCATTACTGGTACCCACCCATAAATTCCCGTTCCTGCTTCCGATGATTGAACTTATATCATTTTGAAAAGCAGAGGTAGCTCCAGAATTAAAACGGTGGTGAATAAAATCAGAAGACTTAGGATCGTATTGATTTAAACCATCTCTGGAAGATACCCAAACAGAACCAGAGGGATCAGCGTAAACAGACTGCACAAAATTACTGCTAAGACTTCGGGGATTGTCCTTTTCATTTTTAAAGATCTTAAATGCATTCCCATCAAACCTGTTCAGTCCGTCGGCTGTTGCAAACCACATAAAGCCTCGCTTATCCTGACAGATACTGTTAACAATGCCAAAGGAAAGTCCCTTTTGTGGCCCAAAATGCAAAGTCCTATTGCCTGTAAATCCCTGAGGATAAACGTTACAGCACAGGAAAAGTAAAAAAAACAAAAATAAAAATCTTCTCATCCTCAGCCCGTGGTTAGTACTTAAATTGGTTAAAACATAGATAGCATTTTTTTTGCTAAGCTCAAGAATGATTTGATAAATGTTCCAGCATATCCCTAACTACCTCATCTAACCCAAATTTCGGTTGCCATCCCCAATCCTTTTGCGCCACACTATCATCTATACTTTCGGGCCAGCTGTGGGCTATCGTTTGTCTATAGTCCGGAACGTAAGTGATCTGAAAAGCAGGGATGTACTTACGTATTGCCGTTCCCAATTCTTCAGGAGTAAAACTAAGCGATGCAACATTGTACGCCATGTCAACACTAAGATTTTCAGGAGAAGCCTGCATCAATTCCAATGTAGCCCTAATTGCATCATTCATATAGATCATCGGCAGTCGCGTGTCTTTTTCGAGGAAACAAGTGTATTGCTCTCCCTTAACAGCCTTGTAAAAAATATCTACCGCATAATCGGTTGTTCCACCACCAGGCATCGATTGATACCCTAAGACGCCCGGATAACGAATGGATCGTACATCAAGGTTATATTTACGGCGGTAATAAGCTATCCAGGTCTCTGTGGCTACTTTACTGATTCCATAAGCAGTAGAAGGATCCAAAAACGTATTTTGAGGAACCTTAGTGCGCGGAGCGGAAGGACCAAAAACAGCAATTGAACTTGGAATAAAGAGCTTACTCACTTTACACTCCCGCCCTGTCTCAAGGACATTCAACAATGTCCTGGTATTTATTTCCCAGCTGCTCAAGGGGTTCTCCTCAGCCTTCGCAGAAAGGATAGCAGCCAAATGATAAACCTGAGTGATCTTATGTCTGGATAGCAACGCATATATTGCTTTAGGTTCAGTAGCATCCAAAACTTCAAAGATCCCCTCTCCATCAAATACTGGCCGTATATCTGCAGCAGTTACATTGTCTTTCCCCCATAATTCCTGCAAAGCTGGAAAAAGTACTTTACCGATCTGACCGTTGGCTCCTATTACTAAAATACGTTCTGTGCTCATTCTGTTCTACCTGTAATTTTGAAAGGGCTTCAAGAGAAATTAATTCCTTTTGAAGAGAACAACAAAATCACGTAGATTGATTACTAATCACAAATAAATTGGCGAGGTAAAAGCTCAGTTAACCATTTTCGATGGTGTACACCAATCAGTACCCCTGCTTGATAGACCGATAGAATTGAATAGTAATTCAAAGAAATTGCCATTTAGACATTCGAAAATTAGGGCGCTAAAGATGGAGGAGCATTCCGACTTCCCCAAGCAGAGGCTTGAGAGTCCATCTCCAACACCAGCTCACCCCCTTTAATAATATCTTCATGTTCGATCCAGACCTGATTAAAAAGCTTACCATTCAACCACGCTTGCCGAATGAATTCATTTTTATCTGATAGATTTTTTGCGATCACCTTAAAGTCTTTGCCTCCCGGAAGGTGCAGCACTGTTTCTTTCACCGCTGGAGAATTAATCAGATAATATGATTGCCCTGCATTAGGAAATAAACCTATCATGTGAAAAGCCAGCCAGGAAGACATTGCACCTGAGTCGTCGTTTCCTGGTAGGCCACTCGGCGAGCTATTATAATTTTCCTTGATGATCTGCTTTATTCTTTGACTACTTAAGTCGGGCCTTCCAACCCAATGGTACAAGTTCGGAGTCAGGAAGGCAGGCTCGTTGCTAACAGTATAATATCCATTCTTGAAAAAAGTATCAAGCCTTTCTTTAAAAGCTTTCGGTCCCCCCGATGCTTTTACCAGCTCAGCTATATTGTGCGGCACGTAAAAAGAATATTCCCATGAATTTCCTTCATAAAAAAAGCCGCACCACCAGCAAACACAGATGGGCCACTCCTGCGCCAATGGGGTGTAAGGCACATAGGTGATCCTACCATTGCTTTCAACACATTGCACGCTGTCAATCCATTTTCCAGAAGGATCTCTTGGCATTATAAAGCCTGTAGCACCATGATCGGTAACGGGCCTCCATAGGTTTTTCCAATTATCAGACTGTTTGATAAACCGCTGGTACTCTCCATTTCTCCCTAACCCTTTTGCTACTATTGCCAGGCAATAGTCGTTATATGCATACTCGAGTGTACGATTACCTGCGCGAACGAACCGGTTAGAAACATAACCAAGAGTATTATAGTCTGTTAAACCTCCACGTCCTTCTTTTTCTTCGTTTCCTCCTGGCGGCACGGTAGCGTCTTTTAACATTGCCTCCAGCCCAAGGTTATAGTTAATGCCTTTTAACTTCTTCACATAGGCGTCGGCAATCAAAACTTCTGCATTTGAGCCTCCCTGCGTGCGCCCATTACTGTTACCGCTTCTTGCATCGGGCATGTAACCATCACGCTGATAAATATTAAGCAGAGAATTCACAATTGCTACTTCCCGCTCCGGATCTAACAGTGTAATTAAGGGGTTCGAAGACCGGAAGGTATCCCAAATAGCATAGAAGTCGTCATAATAAGGAACAGTTTGCCATAATGGATTTTCCCCTGAGCGGTCAACCGGCATCAACATAGTATGATACAGTGCCGTGTAGAACATTTTCTTTTGTTCTAAAGAGGCTGACTTATCAAGTTCTACTCGTTTTAGAAGCTCTTCCCATTTGCCTTGTGTCTCCGAAAGGAGCTTTGCGAAATTCCAGTGCGGTACTTCTGCTTCAATGTTCTGACGGGCCTTAAGGCTACTTACAAAAGAAATTCCTACTTTTACTTGTATAACATTAGTAGGATCCTGACCAAAGCTAAGGAGCACCCCGGTTTTGTTTCCGTCATCGGCCTGGGCTTTAATACCCTTGTATAAATTACCGTTCTTGTAGGTCGAAAACTCTGAAAAAGGCTTGTCTGTAATAGCGTAAAAATAGACTGTATAGGCTGCGCCATTATTCCATCCTCCCCTTATGCGACTATAACCTCTTATTTCAGTGTCTGAAACAACCTCAATCTCCGACCCAACAAATTGCTGCGCCTCCCTGGAATCTGGGATCGGCCGTTCTCCTAAAAACTCACCCGCATCAATTTTAATTAACCTGGCTTTATCCGTTTGATAAGTATAGCGGTGAAACGCTACTTTCTCTGAAGCACTTAGCTCAGCCTTGATCCCATAATCTTTAAGGAATACGCTATAATAACCAGCATCGGCCTTTTCCTGATCTCTAAACGACTCTTGCCTGATCTGATCAGGTTTCCCAGAAAAGGGCATCAGTAAAATATTACCGTATTTAGGACCACCTCCGGTTCCGCTTACGTGCACCTGACTGAAACCATACAGTGGAATATCCTTGTCGGGTGAATAACCACTATTTGAAGCTTTACTAACATCAGGACCTGGCTTTACCATCCCATATGGACAGGAAGGGCCGACGAAGACATTTCCAAGTCCCTCAGAACCTATAAATGGATCAACATACTTCACAAATCTATAATCCTGACACTTGGCCTCTTTCGAGAAAGAAAGAAGGTAAAGAAAAGCAACAACGATATGGAAAATAGTCCTGAACATCCTAGTACTTTTTAATGGCCTCCGCTTTTCCCGGGAAAGCAGCCTCGCCTTCGAGGTTTATTGTCTTGAGATTATTAACGCCATGGCTTTCCAGGACGTGCTTAAAATATTCCGGCTTATTTTCCCCCCATTTCACAGAACTGTTACGAATAGTGATATTGCTGGCATTATCCAAATAAAAACCTGAAGTGCTTCCCATAAGTAAGCCTTCAACTTTTGATGGGCGACGATCATAAACCCCACCTTTTATATCTGTAGTTTTGTTTATATGGAGATCTACCTGATCAAAAACAATATCTGAAATCTTATCTGAAGACTCAGCTCCAACATAAATACCATTTTCGCTTACCCCCTTAATATTACTAAAGTAAATGCGGCTCACATTACCCACGCTACCTTCTGTTTTCCCCTTGGGGAAACGCCAGTTGGCATCCTTATGATTACCATTCGCCCTGCGAAAAGCGGTTACATAAATAGGTTCGGCCTTACCCCACCATACATCTGAAAACAAATGAGAATCTATTATGATATCTGAAAAGATCACGTCTGTCACTGTCCCCTCGTCCCTGTTTTGGATCCCAATACCCCTGTTACTTTTTTTGATGATGCAGTTATTAATAACTACGTGACTGATCCTGTCCATATTCTCCGAACCAATTTTAATGGCGCAGGAGCGAGAGGTCATTGTACAATTACTTACGGTGATATTTTCACATGGCCCGAACTCTTCATACTCCCGGCGATTTTTCAGGCATATACAGTCGTCTCCCGATTCTATATAACAATTGGTAATACGAACATTCTTGCAGTGATCCAGGTCAATGCCATCACTATTACGCACTTTCAAACTGTTTAATAAAGTGATGTTATCGATAGCCACATCATCGCAGCCAATGAGGTGAACTGTCCAATAGGCTGAGTTTCGAATGATAAGATCGTGAATACGGATATTCTGACCACCTACTATAGTCAATAAATGAGGACGAGGGTCAATGACGTCAAAGGGTTTCAGTACGTAAGAATCTTCCAATTCGGCTCCCATAAACGAGATCCCATTCCCATCGAGGAACCCCGATCCGGAAATGGTTACATTTTTTAAATTCTCACCTCCGATCCAAATAGTACCCTCTCCTTTATTGTCCCGGAAGGCACTCTTCTTATAAACACTTTCGTCAGGATTAGCCAAAATTCCAGCATTCACTTCCACAACCAGTTCTATATTTGACTTCAGATCAAACGGTCCGGCCATGAACACTTTTCCAGCGGGAACTATAACTTTTCCGCCCCCTGCCGACGAGCAGGCATCGATTGCTTTCTGAATAGCTCTGGCATTATCCTTTTTCAGTTCAGCCACAGCACCATAATCTGTAATACTGAACTCCCGAGATTTTGATAAGTTCTTCTGAGCTAGCAGAGGATGGCTTGCAATCAGTAGAAGCAGTAGGATATAATTTCTAAAAAATCTATTTCTCATATTATTTGCTAAGGGATATCGGTTGGTCAGTTTCTTTAATCGCCCAATTCCTGTTTGGTTCCTTGCTTAAAAATATTTCAAGCAATCCACCATTAGTGATCATACTGTGTGTGAAATAATTTTTAAAGTATGGCCTGCCGTTGAATTTTACGGAGGATATAAAGTGGGAGTTCCCAGATTTGCGATGGGCTACGACTTTGAAGTTTTTGCCACCCCGTACGGTTATGTTATAACTATCGAACAAAGGAGCGGTTAACATATATTGATCTGAAACGGGATTCAATGGATAGAAGCCAAGGGCTGAAAATACGTACCAAGCCGACATCTGCCCGGCATCATCGTTTCCACTTAAGCCACCCGGCCCCTCTCCGTATTCATCCTCCAGGATCTGCTTCACTCTCAACTGAGCTTTCCAGGGCGATGGAGTAAAGTTGTACATAAAAGGGATCTGGTGCCCTGGTTCATTTCCATGCCAATACTCCCCGCCATCAAAAAGCTTATCAAGGGAGGACTCCAACTTTTCCGCTCCTCCCATTAGAGAAGCCAAACCGGTCACATCATGCGGAACATAAAAAGTATATTGTTGTGGTGTCCCCTCGGTAATATAGGGTTCCTTACTTGTGGCTTTAAAGGGTTGATACCAAGTCCTATCGATGTACCGGCCACGAACCATATTTACTGCAGGATCAAAGACGTTCCGGTAATTCAAGCTGCGCCGGATCAGCGCCTGGTGATCTTCCTTCTTATTCAATCCCTCCGCGACTTTAGCCAATGCATAATCGTCAAAAGCGTATTCAAGGGTACGGCTTACCTGTTCTTTCTTATGAAAAGCTTCCTCCACAGAATCCTCCATTGGAATGTAACCATATTTCAAATACGACTCCAGGGCCCTTCGCCCCTTGCCGTCTTTATAATCCTGCGTGGATGACTGGGCAAAAGCGTTTTGCCGCATCAATCTATAAGCTTCCTGCTGGTTGTAGTCGCGAATGCCTTTGACATAAGCGGAAGCAATGAATGCTGTTACATGATCTCCTATCATCGCTGCGGTATAGCTGTTCCAGCAGGGAAAGATGGGTAACCAACCGCCTTGTTGTCCTTTTAGCACCATCGAACGGACACTACTATTGATCAACTCTGGCTGCAGGATCTCAAATAAAGGCAGGTGAGCGCGATAAATGTCCCACATCGAAAAATCATCATAATAACTGCCCTTGGCAATCTTGTTTAGCTTGTAATTACCAGAAAATTCAGGATAAGTTCCATCTACATCATTAAACAATCTCGGATGCTGCATCGTATGGTACATCGAAGTGTAGAATATTTTTTTACTTTTCACATCCTTTCCTTCCACCTTGATCTGTCCGAGAGCCTGCAGCCATACCTTTTTATTGCGTTGGGTAAGCGCTTCAAAATCCCAGTCTTTAACTTCTGTCTGTAGATTCAGCAATGCACCTTCCAGGCTGCTGAAGGAAGTACCCACTCTAACCCTCAGCTTCTCTCCTGCTTTTAATGTAAAGCCAGCAAAAGCGCCAATATTTTTTCCATTCCTGATACTATCAATTTCAAATACTTCCTTTTCACTGTATGTTCCTGAGCGACTAAAGCCGCGGTCTAATTGCAACACAAAATAACCACTAAACCCGGCCGGTTTTCCCCAACCCTGATAAATGCGGTGAGCAGGGTTGTATCCCCAGATCAGGCCCTTCTTCTGATCCACTTTAACAAAGCCTTTCTCCTGGTCACTGTTTGGAGTGATCAGCAAATAAACACTATCAGCCTTTTTAGCTGTAATTTGAAAAAAGCCGCAGCGAAGAGTACCCGTCATCTCTACCAGCAGATTATAACCAGGTAAACTTGCCCGGTAGTAATGAGGCGCCGCAACCTCTTCTTTATGGGAAAAGGGTGTTTGATATTCCTGCGGGAGGGTTTTAAGAGTGCCGCTTATAGGCATGATAGTAAAGCTGCCATAATCCTGCGTACAGGAACCACTCAACCAATGAGTTCCTCTAAAACCGGAAAGCAAGGAATCTTTATAAAAGTAAGGCGGCTGGCACTTTACTTCGGTTTGCCGGGTTTGCGCTGTCCATTGAGTCATAGCAAAAGGCAATCCTACTGCCGGAATAGTATTCGCATTCAATTCAGTGCCGTTGCCATGTTTCAAAGCAGCCTTGGTAGTGGCAGGTGCAGTGCCCGACAGGGGCTGAACATAAGAGACAATATCCTGAGCCTGTACTTTCATACAGGTCAGAATTGCAAACGAAACGATTATGAGGAGCCTTTTCTTATTCACTTTAAGATTTCATCAAAGAATATATAGATCGTTCCAGCTTCCGATAAGCATCATTGTTCATTTACAGGAAGCTCAAAGAGGAGCCTGATTGATTAAAAAAGTTTATTCTTACTAAAGGTTCACCAAACCTAAAGCTTATAATTGATACTGCTAAAATATAAATATGAAAGCTTAGGAGGTTCAGCCAGGCAGCAATTAATTACGAAACCGATTAAGTAAAAGTTCTTTTATTTCAAATGAAGTAAAGCACTTCTACCCCCGCACAAAGCCTTGAAGTAACATTAATGCTTATCTTTCTTCTAGTGGCTTTAAAACAAGCTTCATTAGAAACGCCATCTCGAAAAACCCTCTATCGCTTCATACTCTGCCAGCCCAAGCTGATTGTAGGCATTTGCAGTTTCACGCGTACGATCTTCTGCCCTAACCCAAAACTCTCTTGAGTCATCACCCGGGAATACCGGCCGGTCTTTCTGGGACTGGTGTTTAAAAATAGCGAAGCGCTTTCGCTCCACTTCTTGGGGAGACAAAGGAACAGCCATCTCAATCTCGTGTATCGCATACTCATGCCATGCTCCGCGGTATAACCATAACCAACAATCTTTCACCCAGTCTTCCGTCTGCTTAAGCCGCTTCAAAGCAGTTAAAACAATATCAAAGCAGACTTTATGAGTGCCATGGGGGTCGGCGAAGTCGCCCGCAGCAAATACCTGATGAGGTTTTATCTCCTTTAACAGGTTCATAGTTTGCTGAATATCATCCTCATGATCCTTTACTTTCGAAACCTTACTGCGATCGTAGAATGGAAGATCCATAAAATGAATATTTTCATCAGGTAGACCTACAAATCTAGCTGCAGCGGTAGCTTCTCCCTTTCTAATCAGTCCCTTTATCTCCAGGATCTCCTTAAGGTCAGGCTGATTTGGTTTTTTAGCACTCAGAAAGTCCTTCATCTTCCGATAAAGCTCTTCCTGACAATTAAGATCGAGATTTTGTTTGCGACAGAAGTCGATCGAGAACTCAACGAATCGCAAAGCATCATCGTCCCAGACTGCAGTATTACCTGAAGTCTGATAGGCTACATGAACATCATGACCATGGTCGGCCAAACGAATAAATGTACCGCCCATGGAAATTACATCATCATCAGGATGCGGAGAAAATACTACCACCCGCTTTTTTGCCGGCAAGGCTCGTTCCGGTCTGCGGGAGTCATCGGCGTTAGGCTTCCCTCCGGGCCAGCCGGTAATAGTTTGTTGTATTTTGTTAAAGATATCAATATTCAGATCATACACCGGCCCCTTCTCCGTAGCGAGTTGGGCCATACCGTTATTATTATAGTCTTCAACTGTTAACTTAAGTATTGGCTTATCGACTTTTTCTGAAAGCCAGGTAACCGCCTTTTTTATCAATGCCGCATTCCATACGCAATCCTTTACTAACCAGGGGGCATTAAAGCGGGTTAAGTCTGATGCTGCATCCTTGTCGAGGATAAACTCAACATTCTCTGAAAGCTGCAGGTAGGTTGCCGGAACCTCAGAAGAAATTTCTCCCTCTACAGCCTTTCGAATAATAGGGGCCTTCTTCGAGTTCCAGGCCATTAGAATAATCTCTCTGGCTTTAAAAATTGTGCCTATTCCCATAGTGATGGCCTTGGTAGGTACGTTTTGCTTTCCACCAAAGTCACGGGCTGCATCCCTTCTGGTCAAGTCGTTCAAGGTAACCAAACGAGTTCCTGAATTAGGTGCAGAACCGGGCTCATTAAAACCAATATGCCCTGTCCTTCCAATTCCTAAAATTTGCAGGTCCAGTCCGCCGAGGTCACTGATCTGCTGTTCATAGTTCAGGCAGAAGGCTTCAATCTCGTTCCGGTCAAGGGTGCCATCCGGGATATGGATATTGGCGGGGTCGATATCAATATGCTTGAAAAGGTTCTCATGCATAAAGGTGACGTAACTCTGTTCTGCATCTGGCTTCATTGGATAATATTCATCCAAATTAAAAGTAACCACATTCTTGAAGCTTAATCCTTCTTCTTTATGCAATCGTACCAGCTCTGCATAAACCTTAATTGGCGTTACCCCTGTAGCAAGCCCCAACACAGCCATCTTATCTTGTTGCTGTCTGGTTAGAATCAAATCGCTAATTCGCCTTGCAACAACCTTTGAAGCCTCTGCTTCACTTTCAAAAATCCTTACCGGTAATTTTTCAAACCGTGTCTCTTCTAATAAATTTAATCGTAACATTCAGATCAGATATTACTTAACAGATAAGCTTAATATATAGGAAAAGGATGCAGGAGCAGCGGTAACGGTGTATTGAGGCATTGGTTTGGGGCCACACGCGTTCGAGCCTACTCCAAGTGTTTTATAGCCGATGCTTAATGCTGTAGTATTACTCTCGGGCAGGTCAATCCGGTACTCTACCGGCGCCATTTGCTCGTCAGTATAAGGCAGGGCGGCAACTTGCAGAAGCGAGTTATCAGACAAAACCTTCAAAGTTGTTCCGGTATTATTTGCTAAAGTCGCCCAGCGTACATCCTCGTGATTACCGCACTCCATGGGTTTCTCGTAAGGAGTGAATTGTTGCATTACCGTACTTTTATAAATGCCTATTTCAGAACCACTCTTACGGTCGGAGTAATTCTCCATTGGGCCCCTGCCAAAATAACTGAACTGTTCATACCTTTTATCCAGAAGCATTCTTACACCCATTCTGGCTAATACCAGTTCAGGTTTAGTAGAATTAACTTCATTTTCAACCCTAATACTTCCGTCTGCAGTTATGGTATATATTACTTTATGGTTAACAGTAAAGTCCTTTTTTCCTAAACCCTTAAGCACCACAGTAACCTTTACAGACCCTGCAGGAAGCTTATTAACAACCAAAGACTCTTTCTTCCAGTTAAGTTCTTTCAATCCATACTCATTCCATCCTTTATCTGCATAGATGTCATCCTCCTGGTGTGGAGCTCTCCATAAATGCAATACCGGTCCCCCTCCTTCTTTGAGCAATTTATTATTGTTGCTTACCAGGTCAATGATCGTCCCCTTTGCTTTATCAAACACCACTTGGAACATACTACCATTAACAGAAATAAGATCTTTTTTTTCTTCAACGATTAGTTTGGGACCTTTAGCAGCTCCTCCCAGATCTTTCTTTGCAGCAACTCGAGTACTTGCCAGAAGCTCTAATTGTTCTGAGGCCAATTCGAATCCTTTCTTTGCCCAGAGCTCATCTTGCTTTAGCTTAAAAGAAATCCTTATGTGGTAAATACTCGCGGAGTTGGTTGCAGATTCAGAATAAGGAAGGAAAACTTGCTTTTCAGACCTGGGGCCAATGTTACTGATATCAATCTTTCCGGAATCCCGCTTAATACCGTTTTCACTTAACTCCCAGGTTGCGTCAAATCTATCCAGGTTTACAAACTGATATTTGTTACGGATGGAAACCAGGCCTTTCTGAAGATCGACAGGTTTAACGCTTATCCATTGGAAAACATATTTCATTTCGGGATAGTGCGGTTTTGCCTCCCGCTCTGAGTTGACTACTCCTTTATGGATAAAATAATGATCGTTCGGAAACTCACCAAATCCTCCACCATAGGCTAGAATTGGATGTTTAGGATCCCTTCTGTTATAAATTCCCTGATCCTGAAATTCCCAGATTGCACCACCAAGAATGGAAGGATACTTATCGAACAGATCTCCATATTCCTTTAATGAACCCATAGAATTAAACATAGCATGGGCAAACTCACATAAGTAGAAAGGTTTCTTTAAACTCGTGTCCGCGGCGATTAATTCTACCGATGACAGTAACTTCTGCTTCCAGCTTGGATTCTCGTAAGGAATTATAGGTGAATACATCTTACTATCCAGATCAGCTGGATTAGTTTTGTCGCGAGAAAAACCCTCATAATGAGTTGGACGCGTTTCATCAAGCTTTTTAACTATCTCTAAAGCTGTCCTGAAATTTCCTCCTCCTGTTCCGCACTCATTTCCCAAAGACCAAATGATCACCGAGGGATGATTTTTAAAACTTTCAACATTGGCCACATTACGATCGATGATCGCTTGCTTCATTAAAGGTTCGTCATTAAAACGATCCATCAATCCATGACATTCCACATTTGCCTCTGCTACCAGATATAGACCGTATTGGTCACAGAGCTCATACCAACGTGGATCATCAGAATAGTGACTCGTACGCACGTGATTACAGTTACCCTGCTTTATAACCTCAATATCGCGGATCATCTGGGCTTCCGTAATGGCATGTCCAACTTCAGGCCAGTTCTCGTGGCGGTTAACCCCCTTCAATTTTATAGGAACGCCATTCACCATGAATACCCTTCCTTTGATCTCGATTTCTCGATAGCCTATCTTTTGCGATAAGATTTCCGATACTCCATTTTTATCAACTAATTGAAGCACACAGGTATATAAAGATGGAGTTTCAGCTGTCCATTTATCAGGATTTGTAACAGGAATGCTTAAGTTCACCTCACGCTCCTGCCCTTTTCCAAGTTCCGGCACCTGTGCTTCGGCAGACTTTATTACATCCTGGCCCTTGTAGATAGTAGCAAGCAATTTTTTACCGCTTATCCTCTTTGAAGAGTAATTGATCACTTTGGTGGAAATCAAAGTAGTGCCGTTTTTATAATTCTCATCGAGATCGGTCTTTATAAAAAAGTCACGGATATGGGTTTCAGGTGCCCGCCACAGGGTAACGTTTCTGAAGATCCCACTCAGCCGCCACATATCCTGATCCTCCAGATAGCTACCGCTAGTGTATTGGTATACCTCAACAGCAATAACGTTTTCCCCCGGTCTCAAATAAGAGCTGATGTCAAACTCCGCAGCGTTGCGACTGTTAACACTATACCCAACTTTTTTTCCGTTGATCCATAAGAAGAACCCTGCATCTACCCCATCAAATGTTATAAATGTTCTCCCTCCCTTCCAGGATGCAGGAACAGTAAAAGTGCGCCGATAGCTTCCAACAGGGTTTCGTTCTTTATACGCTGTATAATTTTCTGGAGGAGTGCTCATTACGCGAGGAAAATCCTTTTGAAAAGTATAGCCAATGTTGCGATAGAAAGGAGTTCCGTACCCTTTGATCTGCCAATTGGATGGAACCTCGATATCTTTCCAGGCGGATACATCAAATGCAGGCTTATAAAAATCCTCCGGGCGTTTTTGTGGCCAGGAGACCCAATTGAACTTCCACTTTCCATTTAAGCTTTTAGCATATGAAGAGGCGCGACGATTACCATTTAAAGCTTCTTCCAGATTTGCATAAGGCATTAAAGTTGCATGGGCCAGGCTTTTATTGATGCCTAAGATTTGAGGGTTCTCAATCTCTGCAGGCACGGTAGCCTCTCCAGCACTATCTACCGTGGCTTTTACCTGTGCCAAACTTTGCAGGGAAAAATTAATTACTGCTGATAATAACAGCCCGTAGAACTTCATCATGAATTAAAAACATTTTATTTGCGACGTATTCCTATTAACTTTCCGGAAGAAAGTCAATAAAGATTCAATCTGTATTTAAAACAGGGTTGCCACCTGTTTCCTATATTTTTGGTAAACCTTTTTCGATTCTTCAACAGGATTTCCGCTAGGTTTAACAGGATAATCCTTCCTCGCATTTACCCAATCCCACTCCCACTGTTTGATCTCTTTGGCGAACTCCTCTTTATTCAAAGGCTTTTTCCCATCCAGATCCATTCGAACTGCTGTAAAGAACTTTTGCCATCTCGGCTTATAGAAGTCATTCAATAAACCACTCCACTGCCTGCATGCATACTCATTTAGCGGACAGTCCTTATCACCCCAAAGGGTAATAAGATCTTTTGCATTCATTTCATAGATCGCTTTCTCTTTTTCGGTTCTTCCCCAAGCACGTGCATCAGCAACCCATGGACCAAGCATAAAATCTTTTTGAGAGGCGAGCAATCTATCCATATCCCCGATCAGATCTAAAAACTGTTTACTGTATTTTTGAAATGCCTGTTTATCCCGCTGTTCATAGGCGGCAACGAATTTTCTTTGAAGGGGTAGAGCGTGGTTTGCAAGAACCTGCCTGCTTAAGTCCACCAGATCATACTGAAAACCACTACTATTTTTGCATGATTCGGAAGCTTTTATCAAAGCATCCCAGGCTGGAAGAATCTCTGTCGCCTCATAGTTCAACTTGGTCTTTGCCCATCTGCTGGAACTATCAGTGGTAGGACGAGCCTGAATGATCGACTCTGCACCATCACGAATATACTTATCTGCAGGAACCGTATAGACCGTCTTTCTCAGAATATTCCAGGCCTTGATTGCTTCTTTATTTTTACTGCCATAACGATTGTACACAAACTTTGGGAGCCATTCATTAAGATCAATAGATTCCTTTCGCCATGTGTTCTCCATCATTAACTCATACATCACCGGATTCTGCTCGATCCCTTCCATACTGAGTCCTATTCCTTTCAGATTTCCACTTTTAGGATCATTAAGAGCCTCTGCCGGAGCTTGGGCTACAACGTCCATACGACCGAAAAGATTAGTATTTCCCCCGAAGTTGTGCAACATGTTCCAGATCCAGGGTTTCCCATAAAAAGCACTTGTGCGTTTCCATACCGGCTCTATTTCTGTCGCAAGATCTAACAAGATCATTTTGTCATTTGGTACGGCTTTCAACAAAGCTTCAGTCTGCGGTTCTTTCCAAAACTTCCTGTCGCTATAGAACAACCAGCCCTGCATCACCCAAACCGCGTCCGGATCTGCCTGACGCATTCCTTCATATACCCTTGCACTTAGTTTAGACAAGAACTCTGGTTCATCAGAAGGCGGTTCATTTTCATTAAAGGTATCAGCAGAATACAAATGGTCTGTACCCAATAATTCCGTTTGTTTCTCGAGGAACATCTTTCCAATACGGGCAAACATCGGATCTTCGGAATCAAGTATGTAAGTATCAGCAAAACCGTTGGTCCAATTAGTTTTCTTTAGCTTTGCAGTTGGGAATTTTTGTTTAAAGCTAGCCGGAACATGCCCGGTGAAGGCTGGTAAAACAGGCTTCATACCTAATGAACGCTCCCGTTGAAGGATTTTCTTTTGCAGTTCAAAATGCTCTTTCATCCAGTTTAATGGCAGCGGACCACCCCATGCGTCTATATTTCCCATCCAAAACCAGGAGAAGTACGCCGGTCCTGTGAAGAAGCCGTTCAAGTCTTCATCGCTAAAACCCATCTCCTTGTATACCAAATACCAGGTATACTCCTCACCTGTTATAGCGAGAGGCATATTAATTCCGTGGAGTGCCATCCAGTCAATCTCCTTTTCCCATCTGCTCCAATCCCACCAACTCATACTATAATTAAAGGTGCAGTAGTTCAGGTAGTACCTGTATTCATAGGGAGTTTCCTTTCTTACCTTACCTGGAATAGCCGGTAATACTTTAGGCATTTTTAAATTGCTGCCATTCCAGGTGATTTGGCAGTGGCAATATTCTGTGAGGTAGTAATATAATCCCGACGCTAGTGCGCCTCCGTTATTTCCACGCAAGACTATTTTTTTACCGCGGCTTTCCAGCTCAAAAACGTCCTTTCCTGCCAAGCCAGGGGCGTCTTCCACAATAAATAGACTGGTATAACCAGGCAGGATCCTTGAAAGTAATTCCTTTCCTGCTTGCAGGTGAGACTGTGCCTGCACAAATAATGCAGGGAAAAGTAGGATAAAGCAAAATAAAGATCTTTTTAAGCGCATAAGAGTTCGACTACCAATAGATTGTATAAAGAGCTGTAAGTATCCCGGTAATAAGTACCGATCCAAAAGCAAAGCTGGGATGAATGCGGAACATGGAAGTGTCAACCTCAATTACCGTTTCATTGCTTTCCTTAGGCTGACTTAGAAGGCTCATTGCAACCATAACGATACATATGATCACAAAGTCAATGGTCATCCGGTCAAGGAAAGGGTAATCAGGAAACGCTCCGTTTGTCCATACTGGTAAAAACTTAAGAATCGTAGACAAAGGAATCGTAAGTAAAGCTCCCGCCATAGCAGCACTCGCGGTTGTACGCTTCCAGAAAAAACCCAAAAGGAAAATTGCCAATACGCCGGGAGAAATAAAGCCCACATATTCCTGGATGAATTGATAGGCTTGATCGAGTGATTTCAGGGCAGGTGTAACAATAGCTGCAATGGTCATGGCTACAACTACCGCCCAACGTCCAACCCTCACCATCCTCCTTTCATCCGCCTCCTTATTGAAGTATTTCTTATAAATATCCAGGGAAAAAATGGTAGATATGCTATTTGCCTTACCGGCGAGTGAAGCAACTATTGCAGCAGTTAGTGCAGCAAACGCGATTCCTTTTAAACCTGGAGGTAATAAATTCATAAGGGTTGGATAAGCATGATCTGGCTTTAAAACTCCATTGTCGGTCATCTCTGCCTGAAACATTCCCTTATTATGCAATACATACATCACAATTCCCGGAAGCACAGCGATCAGAGGAACCAATAATTTAAGGAAGGCCGCAAAGAGAATACCCTTTCGGGCCGTCTTTAAATCAGCACCCAATGCCCGCTGTACGATGTATTGATTACAGCCCCAGTAAGCAAGGTTATTAATAAGCATCCCTCCAATAATTACTGAGGTGCCTGGTAATTCGTTATAATACTTGTTAGATGAATCGAAGATCATATGAAAGTGACCAGGGGCCTCTTTTCTCAGAATGGCCAATCCGCTTAAGATGTCTTTTCCAAATCCATATTGTTGTGCCAGTAAGGTAAGGGCCAGATAGGTAGTGACCAGTCCGCCGATTATAAGTACACAAACCTGAATAACATCAGTATAACCAATTACTTTCATTCCACCCAGTGTTACAATCATGGAGAAAACACACAGAGCAACAATGCAAAATTCAAAGCTCACCGAGGAAATAGATGAGATAGCCAATGCTCCCAGATAGATGATGGAGGTAAGATTTACAAATACATATACCAATAACCAGAAAATAGCCATCACGGTGCTTACACTGTCATTATACCGCTTGGATAAAAACTGAGGCATAGTAAATATTTTATTCTTAAGATATACGGGGATAATAAATACCGCTACAAGGATTAACGTGGCGGCAGACATCCATTCATAAGATGAAATTGCCAGTCCCAGAGCAAAGCCGGAACCTGACATTCCAATAAAATGCTCAGCTGAAATATTCGATGCAATAAGCGACGCACCGATTGCCCACCAGGTAAGTGAGCCTTCTGCCAGGAAAAAATCTTTTGAGCTAACTTCCTTAGTCTTCTTCTTCTGATAGACATAGTAGCCGTAAAAAGCAACAACGACGAAGTAGATGAAGAAGACGATGTAGTCTGCGGTTTTTAATTGGTTCATTGTTGATTGATGATTAGTTTGATAATTGCTTAATTAATTGAAGTTTAAAGCTTCATAAACATTTTTCTTAAATATAGAAACCTTAGTAGGAAAAGCTGAATTATAAGCACGCCAATCCAGATCAGTGCATGATGGAGTACATCTGGAGTCCGGTTGATGAGCCCTCCGAAGATAAATTCTGAGCTAGCCTGAAAATTAACGAACCCGTGAGCCGCCAGATAAATAAGAATTGAATTAGTACCGATCCAGATCAGCGGCTGGCTCCACTTTTTCAATCCCCATACGTCTATCACAAGATAGAAGATGGAAAAAACTAACAGGCTTAAGCCACCGGCAAAAAGCACAAAGGAACTTGTCCACATGATCTTGTTAATCGGAAATAGTAAATCCCACAGCAAGCCGGCAACTACCATTACTATTCCTCCAAGAATCATTGTTACTCCCTTTCGGGCGGGAGTAAACTCTAAGTTAATCGGAACATTTGTTCTTAAGAACTGCCCCGTAAATACCCCAAGTAATGCAGTTCCCACGGCAGGGACAGTTGATAGCAAACCTTCAGGATCATAAACCTGACGATGTAGTTTTCCAGGAAGTAATAAGCGATCTATAAATGCTGACAGATTTCCGGCCGGAGTAAATATTCCATTGCCATAAATAGGAACCGGAATTAAAGTCATCATTGCCCAGTACCCTAACAAAATTACCCCGAACCAGATAACCTGCTTTTTCAACGAACAATTTAAATAAATTAGTGCTGCAAAAAAACAAGCAAGAGCTATTCTGCCTAAAACACTTGCAAAACGCGTATTTTCGTATCCCGGAAACTTGAGCAATCCATTAACTACCATTCCCAATACGATCAATAAAATCGTACGTTTAACTAGAGAAACATAAATTTGCCGTTTTGTTCCCTTACCTTTAATTTCATGGCCATCCAGGTATCGTGCATAGGAGAAGGGCATGGAAACACCGGCAATAAAAATAAACAAGGGAAATATCAAATCGTAAAATGTAAAGCCATTCCAAACCGAATGGTGCAATTGATTACTGATCCCGATCATTATCTTTTCTAACACAGATAATCTTGAATCTGTAGCTATTTGCCAGCTTTCCGGGTCCTGCACCAAAGAGTACTTTTGCTTGATAGCAGCTGCAAAACCATGAAAGATCTCTTCCCCGCTAATAATCCAGAACATATCAAAGCCCCTTAAAGCATCCAGGGACAATAGTCTTGTATTGACTTTTGTTACCGGGGGATTGTCAACAGAAATACCTGTAGCTAACTCAATCATACTGACCTTTTAATTGAAGAGGAATCGTTATTTCTTTATAAGTGTGTTATACAAAATTTTTCCCTCATGATTGATTGCCTGTACACGTAGTTGATTAGATGTAACAGAAAATAACATAAAACCATAGTCTGAAGCAGAAAATTTACTATGATCTATTAACCGGGCCGAAGTGGCTTCAGAAGCAGCCCCTGAAATAAAATGATGTGTAGTGCCCGGTGGCTTTATATATTGCAGACTATGCTCATGACCGGTTAAATAAACGTCCACTCCATACTTATCCAAAACTGGCTTCAAAGAATTTCTTATTGCTTTTGTATCGTAACCTTCGGTTCTGCTACCGCCAGTGAACATTGGATGGTGACCTACCACTATTTTCCATTTAATATCAGCACCCGCACTTTGCAGTGTTTTCTCCAGCCATCGCTTTTGCTTAGTTGTATCCTGCCCCTTTACATTCGGTCCGTACTCAGCATTTTTGTAAAATTCGGGAATCAGGGGATTAGTATCAATGAAAACCATAAGAACCTTTTGGGAAGGATCATTATTGATATTAAATGTCTTTGAATAATAGCGTGCCGGCATCTTCCATCTTCTGCTTATAGATGAGTATTCTACCTGGGCGTCAGGATTTGACTTGTAATCATGGTTACCAAGTATCACATACCAATCCCACTGCAATGAAAAATCGGTATAAATATCCTCGAAGGAATACTTAAAAAGTGGGTCAGTTTTGCTGATCACTCCGCTTGGATAAAAATTATCTCCTGTTGCTACTACAAACTGAGCTTTCACATCGCGGGCAGTCTTTCCCATTTGCCTGGCCACTTCCTTCTGATGATCATCTCCGTTCCGGCCCCAGTCGCCCATAGCAATAAAATTAAGAGCCAGAGGTTCTTTAACCAGTACTTTATTTTCCGAAGGTACAAAAGTACTATCGCGAATCAGTACCTGGGCAGTAGCAAAAAATATAGAACTTAAAAAGGATACAACAGGAACAAGAAGGTATAGCTTTCGCATTATATGAACAAGATAAACAAAGCCTCCGGACTTTTCGCCCGGAGGCAGACTTAGTTTTAGTAATTTATAGTTCTTAGTTATAACCTGGATTTTGCACCAGATTAGGATTGGTAGCCATTGCTGTTGTTGGTATAGGGTAAATACGGCGATAAAGATCCGAATTAGTTTTGCCTAGGCCCCAGGTTCCTTCAAATTTTCCAAAACGAATCATATCATTACGATGCCAGTTTTCCCAGGCAAACTCTCTGCTTCTCTCTTTGTACAACTCTTCGAGGTTAATACTAGTATAAGCACCAGAAGTGGTACGGTTAGTTTTAACCTGATTTACCAGGGATAAAGCTGTAGCTCCTAAGGTAGGAGTTCCACCACGTAAAATTGCTTCAGCTTTCATAAGGAGAATGTCTGAATACCGGAACACTGGAACATCATTACTTTGATTTCTACCAACTGTGTTCGTGTAATCCGGATAGAACTTAATGTTCCTCACACCTGTATTCCAGGCAATCTCATCCTTCCCAAGATCATAAGAATTTGCACCAAACCTCGAGCCTGTAAGTGGAGTTAAATTAAGATGGTACACGTAGGGCTTTTTAGCTTCATCCCCTGTTACTGTTTGGTCGTAGCCGCCCTTTGTTGTACTTACCATAATAGGACTTCCATCCTGCCAATATTGTAATCCGCTTAACCATTGCTTGTTTCTTACGTCATTAGGATCATTAAAGTTAGCATAGAATTCTGCTGTTGTCATCCTCGGACCGCTTGGTCTGGCATTTAACAGTCCATTACCGGTATTTAAATTCATTACAGGGTTCGTATAAGTCCCTGGTGTTGATCCAGAATATGAATATCGGATACCTAAATTCCGGTTAAGGTCATAACGGGCATGTAACATATAACCGTTTGATGTTGACGCATCATAAGGAATTGCAAAAATAAACTCCTTCTGGCTTGGACCATTTGTAGGATAAAATTGTTGTAAGTAAGTGGAGGCAGGTTCAACCGCATATAAACCAGAGCTTATAATCTGATCGCAAGCCGCTATACACTCATTATATCTTGCCGTTCCAGTGTACACTTCCGAATTTAAGTACATCTTGGCTAACATTGCATATGCCATATATTTCGTTGGCTTGCCATAGGTACTAGCTCCGGTTATTCCCTTTAAATAAGGTATGGCATTTTTCAGCTCCTTTTCAACAAAACTGAATACTTCAGCTCTGGGCGCTTTTGCTTTTAATTCTTTGCTTCCATAAACCGTGTCAAGAGGTACTCCTCCATACAGGTCCATCATCATGAAGTAAGACAAGGCTCTTATCGTCCTCAATTCCGAAAGAGTTGTACTCTTGTCGTTACCGGCCGGAGCAGACTGGTCTATAATGGAAAGAGCTTGATTGGATGTTCCAATAATATTACTCAAGTAACTCCATACAGCTGAAACCGATCCATTATCTTTTGTCCAGGTATGACGATGAGACTCCAGGTAACGGTTTCCATCCACCCAGTCTGAACCAAAGAACGGCAATACCGCTTCATCAGTTGAAAGACTTTGCAAAAACCAATAGGCTACTGAATAATCGCTTCTTAAATTTATATAAACCGGTCCAGTTGCTGCAGTAAGCTGAGAAGCTGTTTTAGGGAAAACCTCCGGAGTAAGCTCAGATGTTACTTCAACTTCCACTTTTTGACAGGAAGAAAACAATACAGCCGTGGTTAAAAGACTGGCTATTCCATTAAATATCTTTTTCATCTTGAATCTTCTTCTTTTTTAAAATGATACGTTAGCTCCCAATAAGAATGTACGGGTTTTAGGATAAAAATTGTTATAATCTATACCTGGAGCAGCTCCTCCCTGATTAATTTCCGGGTCTATTCCTGAGTATTTAGTTATGGTGAACAGATTATTTACCGAGAAATACAGCCTGATGTTATTTACGTTTTTTACAGACTTCTTGATATTATATCCAAGAGTAGCGTTGTCTAAACGAACATATGATCCATCTTCGATATAACGATCTGAGTAGAAGGAATTTTTGTTATCGTTGATCTTATCGTCCGCTGCACTATTTAATAAATTGTTGCTCGTAGCTGCAGTTACAAAAGATAGATCGGCTCTTGTTGCGTTAAATATTTTATTACCAAAAGTGCCGCGAAGGAATACATTCAGATCCCAGTTATTATATCTCACGGTATTGCTCCAACCCATCATCAATTTAGGCTGAGGGCTTCCTACATAAAAGTAGTTTGTACCACTAACCGGAGTTGAAGTGATAGATCCATCTCTATTGTAGAATTGAGATACGCCATTAGCATCCTTTCCAGCATATTTCAAAGAATAAAACTGGCCAATCGGATAACCAACTTTCAGGATTTGAAGACTCGCACCAGATTGACCAGGACCTTCAGGACGAGTGTATACAATAGAATCTCCATTTGCATAAGGACTGGTAAGGTTAGTAATTTTATTCTTATTACTTGCCAGGTTAATGCTTGTTGACCAATTAACTTTTTTGCTTGCTACAGGGGTTGCGCTTAAGCTAAATTCAATACCTCTGTTATTAATACTTCCGCCATTCGACCAGATGGCCCCGCCTGGTACCAGTGCATTAGATACATTGTATCTGAAAAGCATTCCTTTTGTATCTTTCTCGTAAACATCAAAGGTACCGGTAACCTTGTTGTTGAAGATTCCAAAATCAAAACCTAAATTTTTTGAAGTAGTTTTCTCCCATTTCAAATCCGGATTAGCTCCCTGAGTTGGTCCATATGCGGCTTCCATAACTCCATTGTTATAGTAAGTACCATAAATGCCGTAAAGAAGTTTCGCATTATAGGCGCCTATTCCCTGTGAATTACCAGTTACGCCGTAGCTTCCTCTTAATTTTAATTCAGAGATCACTGGTATTTGCTTCATGAACTCTTCCTGACTAATTCTCCAGGCCAAACCTACAGAGGGGAAATAGCCCCAATAGTTGTTTTCTCCAAATGCAGAACTTCCGTCTTTACGAATGGATCCCTGGAACAAATATTTATCTTTGTAATTATAGTTCAGACGGGCAAAATCAGATATCATCCTAATTTGTCCGTAAGTAAGGTCATCCCCGGCATTTATCCTGTAAGTTGGAATTGCATAAGGGTTACCCAAGCTAAGGTTAGAATAACCAATATTATCTGCCGGGAAGTTTGTGCTAGACGTTTGAAAACCCTCGCCATAAATGTTCTCCTGGTAAGAATAACCTAATACTGCAGTAAGTGAATGGTCACCCAGCTTTTTATTCCAGGTCAAGAACGTCTCTAACGTTTTATTTGTATTCTGGAATGTGTTCCTCAAAGCTGAGCCATTGGTCCCAAATAAATTGCCGATCAAGGTTTTTTGAATACCAATCCCAGGATCTGGATTGTTATAAAATCCAGCAGTAGGATATTGAGAAAAATACCGATTGTAAAATTCGCCATGCAGGGAAGTTGTTCTTTGGTAGGATAAATTAACGTTGTAGGTTAAATCGAATGGGAGTTTTACCTCAGTATTAAAACCACCTATTAAAACATTATATTTCGTTTCATCTTTAGCATTATCAATCAATGAAACTGGGTTATAATACCCGGTTGTGTTAAAATTTTCAAAATAGTTACCATTATTGCGCATTACAGGAGAGATGGGAAGGTGTTTCGCTGCCTGTTGCAAGACAATATTCTGTAATGGTGTATAATTTGAATTACTGCTGGAGTTCGACAAATTCAAACTGAATTTCACCTTATCTTTCAAAGCATACTGATCGATATTCAAGCGACCGATAATACGCTCTAGTGATGATTTAGAGAGGATACCATCCTTCTTGAAATAATTGATGCTCGCACTATACGTACTATGCTCAGATCCGCCGCTAAAAGAAAGGTTGTGATTGTGGGCTACAGCAGAAGAGCGCTGAATTGCAGCCATCCAGTTTGTATTTGAACCAGAACTATCATTTGGTGAAAATGATGCATTGTTTGCTGCTACATATGCGCTTAATTGATCAGCATTCATTAGATCAAGCTCGCTACTAACTTTCTCGTTAGAAATGTAACCACTATAAGTTACCTGAGACTGACCTTTTTTACCTCTTTTGGTGGTCACCATAATTACACCACTCGCTGCTCTGTTTCCATAGATTGCTGTAGCAGCGGCATCCTTTAATACGTCAATGGAAGCAATATCGTTCGGAGCAATAGCTGAAATGTCAGCACCGGGAATTCCATCAATTACATAGAACGGTGCTCCAGGACTGTTAACTGTAGAAGCTCCACGTAGAATAACAGCAGCTGGTTTATTCGGGTCACCACTTGCACTCACATTAAGTCCCGGTACCTTTCCTTGTAATAATTGCCCTACATCGGCAATGGCACCTCTATTCAGCTCTTCTGGTTTTACCGTAGTTACAGAGCTCGACAGTGTTTTACGACTGCTTGTTCCGTATCCTACTACCACAACTTCTTTTAATGCTTTATTTTCGTCATTTAATACTACTTTATAGCTTGTTTGGCTGGTTATAGCCAGCTCCTTTGTAGTATAAGAAACCGCAGTAAATACCAACACGTCACCTTGTTTGGCACTTATATTAAAGGCCCCGGCAGCACTTGTTGACGTTATTTTTTTTGTTCCTTTTACGGTTACGTTCACTCCTGGTACACCTAACCCGTCCTTATCTACCACTGTACCACTAATACGTTGTTCGGTCTGCGCGAATGCAGTTTCCGATAATGCAAAGAATAAAAACAAAAGCAGAAAATTCATCCATCTGCCCATAGTACATCTAAGGTCGATTCTCATCATCTTAAAATATTTGATCGTTAAATTGGTTAATACTGCTATGGAAGCTTAAAATTTTAGTGTGGCAGGAAGATACTTGGCTACCAGATCTTCATAGTACGGTTTTAACTCCGCCCAGCTCTTCTGGTTCGGATTTTTCGAATACAAATCGTAAGGATTGAACAGCTTAACCCACTTGAACATTTCGTGGTCATGTTCGCTCATCAGATGATTGTAAGCATGCTCCCGGTGCTGGGAATAGAATGAATGATAGCGTAGCATATACAAGCCGGGCTCAGGGATATAATCCTTCATCATATGATACACATATTCGTCGTGCCCCCATGACATGTGCACCTTGTCCAGGCCACAATTTTCTTGATAGATCCCTAACTTGGTGTTGTACCTTTCATCGGTATAGTCTGGATTATGCTCAAAGAATTCTGAGTAAACGATCTTATCGGAGAAAGCACAACCTACGGGGAAAGTGTCACCGACCACTGCCCATTGGGGCTCGCCGAATAAGCATAATACTTTTCCCATGTCGTGGATCAATCCAACAAGTACCATCCAGTCTGGATGACCGTCATTGCGGATAGCTTCAGAAGTTTGAAGCAGGTGCTGCATCTGATCTAAATCTGTATCTGGATCAGAATCGTCTACTAATTGGTTTAAGAACGTAAAAGCTTCCCAAATGGGCATTTCCTTCTTATCGAACTTAAGGAAGTCGGCCTTCTTCTGCATCACAAAGTCGTAACTTTGATACAAATGATTTAAGCTGTAAAATTCTCTTACTCCGTCCTTCTCAGTTTCCTCGTAGTTCCTAAACTCCTCGACTTTTTTATCCTGGTTAATTACAGATGGATCAGGATACCTATTCAACACATCCTCTTCCCATTCATCGAGGTTCGAAAGTGGCCTTAAGTCTTCGGCCGATAAAGCGTTTTCGTCTGGATTCATAAACTATAATTGGTGTTACTGCCATTAAAGTTCAATAAATAAAGGATCACATTTTTCAAATCGCCGTGGAAAATTTACTTAAACGATTAAGTAAAAAATGATATTTTGCACATTATTAAATGATTTTTAGCACTCAAGAATATGAGCAATGTCACGATTAAGTTACTTGCAGAACGATTAAATCTATCAACAGCAACTATCTCTAAAGCGCTGTGTGACAGCCACGAAATAAGTATTGCAACTAAAGAAAGAGTGCTTGCCCTGGCTAAAGAATTAGACTATGTTCCCAATCCATATGCAGGTAGCCTACGCAGGAATAAGAGTAAAACTATTGCAGTATTGATACCTGAAGTTGCAGATAGTTTTTTTTCTCTTGCACTTAACGGAATTGAAGAAGTTGCACTGGAAAAAGGATATCATACCCTCATTTATCTTACACACGAGAAACTTGAGAGGGAAAAATCAATTTTGAAATCATTATCAGGTGGGCGAGTAGATGGAGTTATCATGTCGGTAACAGTAGAAACAGCCTCGTTTGAGCATATTAAAGAGTTCAATCGGCACTACCCCATCGTTTTTTTTGATCGTGTATGCAAAGAAATAGATACTGCAAAAATCACAACGAACGATTTTGAGTGCGGATATATGGCCACCAAACACCTGATTGAAGCAGGCTGCCAGAAAATTGCCTTAATATCTATTTCCAACAGTTTGTCAATAATTTCAGAAAGGACTGAAGGTTATAAAAAGGCTATTGAGGAATTTGGACTAAATGAGGATTGCTGCCCTATTATTGATTTCCCTGATGAGCCAGGACTCGAGTACGGCATTATTAGAAAAATGATGAGTAGTTCCAACAGGCCTGATGGTATTGTAGCTACGGGAGAAAAACTGACCACTCCGATTTACCTTGTTTGTCAGCAAATGGACATCAATATTCCTAAGGACATTAAAGTAATCTGTTTTTCTAATCAATCCTCAGCAATAATCCTCAATCCAACCCTTACTACCATCACACAACCTGCTTTTGAAATGGGCAAAAAAGCAGCCAGCGTTCTCCTTAAATCATTAAAGTATAACAGTCTTATCTTGACAGAAGAAAGCACGGTTATTTCCTCTACATTGATTGCCAGAGGTTCTACAGTTTGTTAAACTATAATTAAAACTAAATTAGTTTCTGAATAATATCGAAAGGTGAGATAAATAAAATGATTGATCTCACCTTTCTCGTTTTTTTGAGTATACAGAAATTTTCCAAATAAACATTCCCTACTAAAATATTAAACCTTTATAATTCCGATCCGTAATTTAGAAAAAGGAAAAGCGAGTGTTATGTTCCTTCTTATCTGCAAATTAGATTTTCACAAATGGTTAATAAGGAAAGACCTTAGTAGAAAAAAATGCAGCAGATGTGGAAGACGGTTAACCTCCTCAATAAATCAAAACGATGAAGGATAGCGTAAACTTTATACTATTTATAATCTTAATGTGCTTATTGTTACTTTTATTTCATTTTCAATAGGTTCGGCAGCGATATCAAAAAGGGTGTAAAATAGAAAAGCCAGGAATCAGATCCCTGGCCGTTCTATATCTAAATTAACGCTCTCAATAATTAATACGCAGAACAACCAACAGATGTTTCGTTTACCTGGAAACTTTTGTTCTATACTAACCAAAATCAGCTACTGTATTCCAATTCCGGCTTATATTTAATTGAGATCAATTTAGTTTTATTGTAACTCACCTAACCCTTCAGCCAACCTTGGGAGCAACAGCACTGATAGCAAATGTAGGCTCAGAAAAAATACAACGCCTCTAATTCCCTTATGTAATTAGTCCAGTCCTTGCGGGAGTTTTAATCCGGCTTTCAGGAGCAACGTTCCACAATAATTTTTCCCCTAACAGGAATTATTCAAGAAACAAAAATTGAATCAAGATCCGGCAACTGTATAGACGATAATTTTTACATTGGAATTAAAACAATAAGACGCAGCTTTTGTATTCTTGCCAGATAACATATTTGAAATGCAAATAACACCACTTACAAGGATTGTATACGTAAGCACCGCCTCAGAAAAATTGTCGGAGGGCGAGTTACAAGCAATCCTAACAAAAAGCAGAAGTAATAATGCAAAGAAAAACATTACTGGCTTACTGATCTATAGTGCCGGAAACATTATGCAAGTTCTTGAGGGGGATAAGCAAGACCTCGAAAACCTTTACAAGATCATCAATCAGGACCCGCGACATTTCGGTGTGATCAAGCTTCAGGAAGTAGTTGTAAATAGCAGGATATTTTCAGAATGGTCGATGGGATTTAAGACAGTATCGCCGGAAGAATTCAAAAAAGTAGAAGGGTATCTGGATATCAGAGATTCAAATACCATGCAAGTGGCTAAAAGTGACGATACACTCAGGGAGATCTTAGAGTTGTTCATCAATAACAATCAATAAAATCTCAATTGCTTTAGTTTAAACCTAAAGCAATTGATCTATTTCGAGGCTCTCTTCTCATCAGGGTTCATAATGATCCCGTCCCTTAATTTCTTTGGCAAACTATTAAATACCAGATCATACGAATGATCAATCAGCTCCTTCAATTGCTGAAAGCTTAACCTGCCCTGCATATTTACGGTATTCCAATGTACCTTGTTCATATGATATCCGGGCGTTACTTCATCATATTCTTCACGTAATTGCACAGCTTTCTCAGGATTGCATTTCGCATTAAAAGCTACTGGATTAGCCAAATCAATTAGCAGGAACATTTTTCCACCTACCTTAAATACAAGTGTGTTCTCATCAAAAGGAAAAGATTCTGTAACACCAATCTTTCCAACGCATATTTCTCTTAATACTTCAATATCCATAAACCATTTAGTATAAAAGCAAATAGTATCCAAAAAGCAATAAGACTCATTTTTCGATGAAACAATATTACGGATTAGGTCTTATTTAAATATAAACCTCCTAAGAATATTAATGAAAGGGTCTTTCATCAAAAACCTGCACAAGGCATTTGCTACCGGGCTGTTTTTGCTTGGATTAAGCTCCACGGCTTCTTATTTTGCCATCCGGGAGTCTTATAGCCGGGCCGAATGGGTAAAGCATACAGAACAAGTAAAGGGCCAGTTAGAAGCGCTGTGCTCTTACCTTAAGGATGCCGAAACAGGTGTCAGAGGATATATGCTCACCGGAGCCCCGGTAACTTTAGCTCCTTTCCATGGATCTTATAAACATGTTTCAGATACATTTAATTCCCTGGCGATACTCACTAAGGACAATAAGGAACAACAGTCTACCTTACCAAAACTCCGGTCGCTTATCCAAGTAAGATATCAAATCTTGCACGATCATATCGAAGATAAAAGGGTTCGTAACAGGGTTGATAGCTTAAGAGTTTTCAAGGGAAAGGCTGTAATGGACAGCATAAGGACCACAATTAGTCAGATGCAGCAACATGAAGATCTACTGCTGAAACGAAGGGAAGAACTATGGAGCACATATAAAAGTCTGAGTCCCCTACTTATTATACTCATTGCCATAACAGGAGCGATCACAGCCTACTACTTCTGCAAACAATTAAAAATCACCTACTTCAGGAATGTTCAGCTGCAAAAGATCCTCCAGCAGGAGAAGATTGACACCGACAAGCGTATTAAACTGATCGAGGATATATCTCAACAAGTATCACTTGGCAATTATCAGTTAAGACTCCAGGAAAAAGAAAGCGATGTTCTCGGCAGACTTGCTGCAAGTCTTAACCGGATGACTGCATCGCTGGAATATTCTTTTAATGCACTGAAGGAGCTGATGGTGAAAAAGGATGAATTCGTAAGTATAGCCGCTCACGAGTTGAAAACGCCACTCACCAGTATTAAAGCCTATTTACAGTTCATTGGAAGGGTTAGACTGGAATCAGAGGAAGGGCGAAGGATCTACCCGTTTGTAAGTAAGGCCAATCTTCAGGTGAACAAATTGACAACTATCATTCGTGACTTATTAGACGTGACCCGGATTAATGAGGGAGGACTTCCTCTTCAATTATCTGAGTTTTCGATTAGGGAGGCTATTCTTGAAGTATCTGATGAGCTGTTCCACTCTATTAAAACTCATGAACTATTTATCGAAGGAGAGCCTGATATCCGCGTTAATGCAGATAAATTCAGAATCGAACAAGTTTTAATCAATCTTATAACAAACGCGGTAAAGTATTCTCCAGAGAGAAATAAGGTTATTGCAGAGGTAATTCAAATAGAGGGTTATGTAAAAGTTTCTATTAAAGATTTCGGAATCGGTATCCCTAAAGATCAACTTCCACTGATATTTGAACGGTATTTCAGGGTAGAGCAAACATCCCAGAACTTTGCCGGCCTGGGTTTGGGTCTATATATTTCTAACGGTATAGTTAGAAAACATGGAGGAGAAATGGGGGTGAACAGCACACCAGGAGAAGGTTCAGTATTTTGGTTCACCCTTCCTACAATAAACGTGGATAATAGCCATAAGAGCTAATTTTATCTCTTTGTTAAACCTAAATAATTATAATCGTTCTATTTGTTAAATACTTTAAATTTGTAATCTTCGCAAACTCTAAAAATGTCGGTAAATCTTTACAAGAGAATCATTTTCACAACTATTTTCCTTACAGCCATATATTTTGTAAGCGTCTCTTTTAAAAATACACTTCCACTAAAAACTATCGTTATTGATGCTGGCCATGGAGGTATCGATGCTGGTTCAAGAGGGAAAATATCATCAGAGAAATTTGTGACATTGCAGGTTGCATTAAGACTGGGCAAAGCGATCCGTGAGCGTTATCCTGATACCAGAGTGGTATATACGCGCTCTACTGACGTCTTTATTCCTCTGTATAGACGGATTGAGATTGCAAATCAATCAAAGGCTGATCTTTTTATCTCGATTCACTGTAATTCAATGCCTTCTAATTCCCCTACCCGCACTACAACTAATGGGACCGAGACTTTTGTTTCGGGATTCGGGAGGACAAAGGAGCAGGATGTTGCGGTAAGGGAAAACGCATCAATTCTACTCGAGAAAAATTATCAGAAAAACTATGATGGTTATGATCCACGGGATCCTGAAAGTATTATCATTTTTTCCCTCATAAAAAACACTAATCGTACGCAAAGCATTAAGTTTGCCAAGTTGCTGCAAACGGAGTACGTAAAGACTGGCCGTCAAAGCAGGGGTTTTAAGGAGCAAAGCTTAGCTGTTTTAGCTAAAGCCGGTATGCCTGCTGTATTAACTGAAATTGGTTTCATTAGTAATCCAACAGAAGAAAGATACCTTAATTCCGACGAAGGACAAGACGAACTTGTTGCAAGCCAGCTTAAAGCCATTGAGGCATATGGACGAGCTGTAGATTAAGTAAGGTTATTTCCGGAAACTTATGTCACCCTCCGGCAATTCTGTTATAGGAATCTGAGCAGGACCTGGATCTTTTTCCTTTTGTGCTGATGCATCAGTTCGCAGTAACTTTATATCATTAATTCGCTTCAATAACCTTTCGCGATTATAAGGACAACTTATGTCAACAAGATATTCATCGTTACTTTGTGGCAAGAATGTAGTCATTTCTTCCTCTTGCCCTATATTCCAGGCTCCTACGATTTCAGAAGGGCTCCAATTTTTGGAATTCTGGTAGATGTTTTCGTTTAGACTGTTTACGCTATAAGCATGAAGAGACATACTTAATAGCAACACTCTTCCTTTAGGAAAACCTTCACCAAGTTCAATTACTCCTCCATCAAAACCAGTTCCAGGCCCAACAGAAATATCTTTTACGGGGTGATATCGATAACATTCGGATTTGAAATCAAATGACACTGCGAGGAATCTCAAAATATAATGATCAGCCTTTATCCCCTTGATATAGCTATAATCGAATTTAGGAATTACTACCTGTAACTTTCCACCTTCACTTAGTTCGGCCTTGACCCTTATGTTTAATGCCTCAGTAAGACGTGAATTATTGTTGAATTGAAATCCCAATAGGTAGTTCAAATCTACATCGTGCATATCCCGCTCACCCCTTACCTTGTGCCTGCAAGCTGTGAAAGCATTCCTTACCGCAGAGGTAAAGCGATTAACCATCGGACCATCATAGTCATAGAACGTTGGGGCAAAAGCTTCCCTCATTACCCTTGCAGAACCACTGCAAAGACCGAACTCTAAACCACTCTCTCTGCTGGGTACGGTCTGATTTATGTTTTCGGACTTCGATTGAGCTATCTGTTTTCCACGATAATAACGAAAATTAAGCTTTCCCACTGGCCCCCTGAAAAAACCTTTTTTATCGATAATAGCCATATACGTATACTTTAGGTAATAAGCAATGATTACAAAAATAAGTACCAAAAATTATCTCAGGAAGCAAGGTGACGAAAATCACTTTTTTACTGAGCAACATAAGGAATTCTTGACTTCTACCCGAGTCAACCTGTATTGTAAAGCTAAAAGCTTCGCAATAGGTCCACATTATATTGGTAAAAGGTGGACTTATTGTGCTAAAATAAGGGTATTACCATGGTGATACAGAAAATTTGAATAAGTATAGAAATGTGAACTAAGAACGATTTTAAGAATTGAAATCAGGGGCTGGAGAGAGGGGAAACGCCCTCTACTTATAGAAGAAATAAATTGGAAAATATAGGAATTTGAGGCTAAGCTGTTTGCTTGCTTTTGCGCAAATATTTGCGCTTATACTCAAGAGGAGTCAGACCAGTCACTTTCTTGAAGTGACGATAGAAGTTAGAGACATTATTAAATCCACAATCAAAGCATATCATCTCCGTGGGTAGTTTATCTTCAACCAGAGCCCTGCATGCGTGGCTTATCCGAATTTCTATCAAAAAATCGTAGTATGTCTTCCGCGTCATCAATTTGAAGTAGCGACAGAAAGAAGTAACACTCAGATTAGCAATTGAAGCAATTTCCTCTAAAGTTATATCCTTGTTATAATTAGATAGCGTATAGTTATAAACTTTATTTAGGCGTACAACATCCATTTCGTTGGATTGATACACATTCTGCTGAGTTACTATCTGTTTAAATTCGGTAGTTTCAGAAAGGGTCTGTAGTATGGACAAGAATATAACAATCCGTTCAAGGTTTGTTGCATTAAGTGCCGCCTGCATTAATTCTGCTATTTTAACCCTGGTCTCACCTTTAATATCCATTCCGCTTTTTGCTTTCTCAAACAACTTTGGAAGAAGGTAAGCTTCAGGTAGACTTAAAATATGTTTCCCTAAGCAGTCTGGAAGAAAATGAATTACTATCACCTCAATTTCCAGGTCAGAATTGTTCTGATAGTACTGATCACTGGATCGCCAGGTATGAGGGAGGTTTTCGCCAAGAAGAACAATCTCTCCCGGAGAGAAATTACTGATCTTATCTCCTATAAATTTCACACCCTCTCCCCTGATTATATAATGCAGCTCCAGTTCCGGATGGTAATGCCATATCCCCACGAAATTTGATTTAACATCATGCCTGACACTAAATGTACTTTCGGGCTTTACAGGTACTTTATGAAATAAAGGTTTCATAGCCGGTTTATCTAAGAGAGTGTGTGTCTGTTTTAATATTATGATCGGTTTATATCCAAAGTTAATGAAAGAAAACCAAGGATGCTAGTACCCTTGACCTTCTTTAAGCATTATTCAGGTTTTTATTTTCCAACAATTTTGTAAGTCTTCCCTTTCATAGTATTAATGATCGTAACATATCTGTCGCCCGACCTGGTTGTTGACACAGAGGATCCTTCTACAGACACAGGCGTTTCTGTCCTTATCACACAAGGTCCTCCATTCCCTGAATGAATGAGCGCTGTTTCTAGCCTCCCCCCTTTCCATTTTAGGTCGACAGTAAAAGCTCCTCTGGCTTTAAGCCCCGTTATGCTTCCTTCCGGCCATGTAGACGGTAGGGCTGGTAACAAATGCAGCTCATCGAGATGACTCTGCAAAAGCATCTCAGTAATACCTGAAGTAGCTCCAAAATTTCCATCGATTTGAAATGGCGGATGAGCATCAAAAAGATTCGCATAAAGTCCTCCCCCTTTTGATACGCTTATATCCCGCATCAGATCACGAACAAGTTTGTAAGCATGATCTCCGTCAAGTAACCTTGCCCAGAAATTTATTTTCCAGGCTAAGCTCCATCCTGTGCCGTCGTCCCCCCGCAACTCAAGTGTTTTTTTGCTTGCAGTAGCTATCGCTGGATCGATTAAAGGAGAAATTTCGCGACCTGGGTGCAAACCGTAAAGATGACTAACATGGCGATGGTGAGGCTCAACATCTTCCCAATCCTTATACCATTCCTGCAAATTACCTTTTTTACCAATATGCAGTGGGTAAAGCTTTTGAAGTTTCGCCTTTAACGTATTTCTGAACTCTGGATCGGTATTTAAAGCTTCCGACGCCTCTATGCAATTACGGAAATGATCACGGATAATAGACATATCCATTGTTGTAGCAATAGAGGTGTTGGCCTTGTTTCCTTTATCATCGAAATATTCATTTTCTGGTGAGAAAGACGGAGCAGTAACAAGATACCCATTTTTATCTTCCACAAGGAAATCTACCAAAAACTCTGCTGCACCTTTTAACACTGGATAAATATCCTTCAGAAACTTCTTATCTTGAGTAAAGCGGTAATGCTCGTAAAGATGACGACTTAACCAGGGCGCGCCCATATACCAGTTTGCCCATTTCGGATCACCCTTCCCTAAGTCCCCTACGGGATTACTAATAGCCCAAATATCACTATTATGGTGAGCCACCCAGCCGCTCAATTTATAAAATTCCTTCGCAGTAACTTTACCAGTAACAGACAGGTCCTTTATAAATTGAAATAATGGATATTCCATTTCTTCAAGATTACTGATTGCCGCCGGCCAGTAATTCATCTGCGTATTAATGTTAATAGTATAGTTTGAGCTCCAGGGCGCACGTAAAAGATTATTCCAGATTCCCTGAAGGTTTGCAGGCGGGCCTCCTGGTCTTGAAGAACTGATCAAAAGATATCGGCCATATTGATAAAGAAGTGTTTCGAAATCAAGGTCTCGTTCTCCCTGGCTAAACCTTATCAAACGCTCGTTAGTTGGGAGTTTTGCAATCGGGCTTTCCGTTCCTGCTCCAAGCTTAAAGTTAACACGGTTGAAATACAGGGAATAGTCTTTTAAATGGTCAGACTGAAGCTTGGTCCAGGATTGTTTTATCGCAGCTTTCAAGTTATCGCTGCAAATCTTTAATTCATCCTTTCCCGCAGTTACAGGGCATTTATCAAAGCCATTAAAACTTGTGGCTGCACAAATAAATAAGAGGACCTCGTTTGCATTTTCTACAGTAATGCCAGACGTATCTGATTGAACCCTGCCTCCGTTAGGCACCGCCTTTACTTTCAACGCTACGCGCATACCATTGCAACCGTTCTCATCATACTTCACCGGCTCGGCATTGTAATCGACATAGTTTGGATCAACTTGCGAAGGGGCCTTCCCCTTCATTAAAATCCCATTGGAACCATCAGGCTTAACTGTATATTTGATCAAACTGGAAACTGCCGCTTTAAAACTGATCATTCCAGGCTTATCTGCGGTATAACGAATAATAATAGCTTTTCCAGGAGCAGAAGCTATTATTTCACGTTTAAAATTCACATTGTTAGCTTTAAACCGGACTGTTGCAAGACTGGTGCTTATATCCAGATCTCGCCTGTACTGCTCGTACTTACCTGAACCAATTTTCTGCCTAAGTCTTAAATCAGCGAGGGGAAGATATGACTGAGAATAGACCCCCTGTATACCTTTTGCGGAGCTATTCGCCTTCTGATAATCTTGTTGCTCCAGCAACGCCTTTCTGGTGTTGGCAAAGTGTGTGGCCGCCGCAGGATTTACGTTGGCCTTTACCGGTCCTCCGCTCCAGAAAGTAGCCTCATTCAACTGAATCAATTCGTCCTGAGGATTCCCAAAGATCATGGCGCCGAGATGACCATTACCTACCGGGAGAGCTTCAGTCCATTTAGAAGCGGGCTTGGCATACCACAACTTCAGTTGGTTTTCCTGTGCAAATGAAAATTTAATTAAGCCTAGTAAGAGGCATAAGAATAATAGGCGCATTGGTGTTGATTAATATAGTTAGTTGAGTATCGCTTCCTTGGAGGAAATCGATTTCCAAATGTAAATAAATATCTATTTCCCTGAGTTCTTTTACCCTAATTTCGGTAAAAATACCGGGACCGGGAAGATGAAGGTTAAAATAGTTATCCCCTGGATGAAGGTTAGAGAAGTAGAATTTTCTATTTTTTCTCACTGTAAATCAAATGATTAAAAGAAAGATCATTTCGGCATGTAACCTTAAGCAATATTTATAGTAAAACAACGTGTCCTTCCCAAAAGGGCATGTTTTTCATAGGTAGATGTGGGGTTGAACAATAGTTCAACCCTTTTTTATTCAAAAAAAAACCGGCACGCTATCACTAGCGCACCGGTATCCTATCAATTAAAATGTACTTCTTTTTTATACTGCTGGTGCAGTATCAGCTACGCCTGTTCCCTGAACTCTAGATTTAACAGAATTTACAGCCTGAGAACTTAGATCAGAAATCTTATCGAAGCCTTGTTTCGCTTTATCTTTTATAGAACCACCTGCTCCTGCAAGAGAATCAGTTAAGTTACTACGTGTTTCAGAACCGCTTGCAGGTGCTAACAGGATACCTAAAACTGCTCCGGCTGCTAAGCCGATTGCTGCTGCAGCAATGATCTTCCCATTGCTAGGCCCTGAAACGTCCTTGATTAACGATTCTGCATCATTTAATATGTCTTTATAATTTTTCATAGAAATAGAATTAGATTTCGGGTTATTAAGTATTGTTGTATTGTGTCAACAGCGTACTTTAAGAATAGTTCTGAAAAAATTCTATTTACTCCAGAGTATCAAGGAAAGCATGGGATAAAATTCTCTTATTTCGGCAATCGTGCTAAGAATTGATAGCTGCATTTAGCAAATAGCGACTATATTCTACGGCTTCCTGCTCATCTACAATTACGTAAAATACTTTTCCTGCAACTCCTTCAGCCATTACTCTCGGTTCTGCGTCGAGGAAAAAGCAGGAACTACTGCCTGAGTAATACGAGGTGATATTTTCAAAATTTTTGACAGAAATAAAATTGAAGCGCTCAATATCTCCAGGAGACGAATTTTGATTAGGTTGCAGCAATAGATACTTATAACCCTGCTCGGCAAGGAAATCTAATAGATGGACGGTTAATTCGACTTTCATAGGTATTAGTGTTTTTGGGTAATTCAAAAATACTAATAGAAAAAATGCCTATCCAGCGAACAAATACGCCTTTTTATGGAACAAATACTTGTTTATTCGTCACGATATTAAACCAAGCCGTTCTTCACTGCAAACCTGATCAGAGCAGCGGTATTACGAGTGTTAGTTTTATCAAGGAGGTTCTGACGATGCCCTTCAACAGTTCTACGACTGGTAAATAGCTTGTTAGCAATTTCATTGTTCGTAAATCCCTCAGCAATTAGTCCCAGTACTTCAGATTCCCTTCTGCTAAGTTCTACCTGGAGATTGCTGGAATAAGGAGCATGAATAAGATGCTGCACTAATTTGATCGAAAGCTCAGAGCATATGTACTTCTCTCCGGCAGCAATATGCTTTACCGCAAAGATCATTTCATCCTGGCTTATTGTTTTCAGCAAATAGCCACTTACTCCTGCTTTAAATGCTTTACTGATGTACTTCTGATCCTCGAGAGAGGTTAGGCATATTAACTTGTTTTCAGGATAGCGTTCCTTGATCCCCTCAAGCAATGAGATAGTATCCTGATCAATCTGATTTACACTCGTCAGAACGACATTAGCTCCGCCGGCTTCGGACAATTTATTTATAGCTTCTTCATCGTTTTTTGCTTCCCCTATGACTTTAAAACCAGGCTCCTTTTCAACAATAGATTTGATTCCATCCTGGGCATTACTTTGATCTTCGACTATAAATATATTTATCAATTTTTACCTAAAATTATTTGAGAATCATGTTAAAGAGCTCAAATATCTCTTTTTTATAACTTCGGGAGCACCCGCATAAATACCTGATTTTTGTCAGGTATAAACACCGGCACTTCTGTATCAAAACTCTGAAGAGCAGAAATTGTATTAAAACCTACTGAATCAGCATTTTACTAAATGAAGAAAAATGACATCTTAACAAAGGACGAGTTACTTTTTTGTCTATTAGCAGGTTTTACCAGGAAAAACAGGTATATCTAACGAAGTTCTATTATAAAGTCCCAGTTGGTGGACCGGGGCTTTATACTTAGCAAATGAATAAGACTAGTTATTTAAGTTTCAGTCGTGAAGGTAGTTCAATCATTCCTTTAAATGAATCTTCTTTGCTTACCTCCTTCACTGTGGATGAAGACAAGGTTACGTTTTTACCCATTACCTTCGTGGTAGCCTGAATACTTGCTGTAAGAGTTCCGGTAGTAAGATATCGTACTGCAGCAGCAAGGGAAGCTTCTTGAGGATCTCCAAAATCACGCGTTACATCATCAGCTGAAGCTGCATCTGGAACAAATCCCTGATAATAGCCACCTTCACTCTTCGAATTCCTGCTTTCAAACATTGAATAATAAACATCGTATTTATCAATATTAATTGGAAAAAAACCTACAGGCTTACCATAGCTGGTGGATCCTACGATCTTTACATTTAGGTAAGGCCGCAACACATTGATAAGCAGTTCACTGGCCGAAGCTGTGTTTCCGGTAACTATAAATACCACATTTTTAACTGAGTTTAACGATCCTTCCTTTTGAAACTTATAGGTATTCTCTCCTACCGAATAGTCAATATCATTGTAAGTGATCAACCGGCCGTTCTGAAATTGTGACTTCCCATTAGCGTCTAATAAGGGTTGGTTTTTTAAAATGGTCGCTTCACCCTTTTGCATGGTTTGATTGTAATATTCTGTAAACATTACCTGACCGCTTAAAGAGGAAGGTGCTATGAGGTTGGCAAGATGCTCTGCAGTGGAAACATAGCCACCACCATTGTACCTTAAATCGATCACCAGATCTTGAACACCTACTGCAGTCAGCTTGTTAAATACGGTATTTAACGGGCCCAAAGCATTAGACGGGTTAGCAAATCTAGCAAACGCCAGATAACCAATCTTCTTACCCCCGGAAGTAAAGACAGTATCCTTGTAAACTGGGCTACTATTGTAGGTTTGCTTCGTTAAAGATCTGGTAAAGGCCTCACCACTACTCTTCTTTCCGGTCAATCGTAAAGTTGCCTGGTCGAAGGCCCGGTTAACCACATCCTGGTCAGTGGCGAAATTGGCCCCTAGTTTATGGTCATTGATCTGAGTAAGTATATCGCCACGGTTAAGAGAGTTTTTTGCTGCAGGAGAACCCGGACTAACGTATCGAATATAAATTTGGTAGGAGGTTTGAGAACCTACTGCAGACAAAGCAATACCAAAGTCTGTTCCTACTCCTTCCAATGTAACTTCGCTCACTACAGGAACTGACCCTGTGGCAGTAGTAGGGGGATTATTTGATTCTTCGTCAGTTATGTAAGAATATTTCGGATAATTCGCAGAGGCAGAAACATACTCATAAGGTTTTCCTGTAGCAGGATTTACTTTAAACTGGGTAATAGCAAAGAGCTCCGAATAGTAATTATCAAGGGGGTCTGAGGATTGATTATATTTTCTTGGGTTGAAGGCTTCGTATGAAGGCAAAGCATCATTCCATAAATACACCTGTTTAGCATAAAGAAAAATAGAATCTTTCGTTAGTTCATCACGCGTTCCATCTGCAGGAGCTTCGTTCCCGGTTTCGACAGATTCGTCATCCATTGCCTCATCTTTAGAACAAGAGGACAATGAAATGGCTGCGATTAAAACAGGCAGAATAGCCCTTGAAAGGTTACGTATATCTATTTTCGTTTTCATAGGTTCTTTTATATAGACGATCAAAGTCTATACAATAAGCAGACCATAGAAAACGGAATTAATAATGATTGCCTGAAGATGACACTGAAAATCAATAACTACCTGTCCTTCAGCTCGCGCGAAAAAATTTCAAGCAGCAAAGGTCGAAATCTAAAACAAATTTAGATACCATAAAAGCAGCTATTTTACCTTTATCCTGTCTTCTATCATTCCTTTAAATTCTGAATCTCTCGATAGAGTTGCTCCCTTCTGTTCTAAAGGAAGAACAGACTTACTTAAAACAGTAGAAGGTGTTTTTACAGAAGCAATATAACTCCCCCCCCGAATGTAATTATAAGCTGCTTTTATAGATTCTTCGTTTAAATCACCAAAGTCATGACGAGGAGCAGATAGCGAAACTGGATAATCCGGATTGATACCAGAGTAGTAACCGCCCTCTCCTCTTGAATTCTTTGATTCAAAAAGGGACAAGTAAACATCGTATTTGTCGATTCTGATGGGGAAAAATCCTACAGGTTTACCATAAGTTGTTTGACCGACCACCTTAACATTCATGTAAGGTTTCAAGCAGTTGATCACTAATTCACTCGCTGAAGCTGTACTACCGGAAACAAGGAATACTACTGTATTTATATTATTCAAAGACCCTTGCTTGGCAAAATTTCGCGTATTAGAAGCAACCGTATAGGATGCATCAGCATAGGTATCTAATTTACCATCGTTATTCGAATCTTGAGGGTGATTTAGGGCATCAAGAATAAGTTGATTCTTTAGTATTGTGGCCTTCCCATCCTGCATCAATTTATTGAAATGCTCTGCATACATCATTTGAGTTCCTACAGAAGAGGGGACGATTAAGTTCATCAAATACTCGGCAGTAGAAACATAACCGCCACCATTATATCTAAGGTCAATAATTAGATCTGTGACACCACTAGTTGCAAATCTTTCAAAGACACGATTAAAATCACTTTGAGAATTGCTAAGATTTGTAAATCTGGCATATGCCATATATCCTATTGTCTTTGCACCCGCAGTATACACTGAGTCCTTATAAATAGGGGAACTTTTGTACGACTTCTTTAAAAGGTTCAAGGTCACACTAGTACCGTTCCTTTTAGTCACCTTGATGTTAACTGTAGTATACTTGTCTCCAAAGAAAACATCATTGACAAGCCCAATTTCACTGTTATAGTTTGTCCCAATAGTTTTATCGTTAATGGCAGTTATATACTCTCCTCTTCCCAAGCCTTTTGCTGCTGCATCTGACCCAGGATACACCGCTTCTATATACAACTTGTAATTACTAACACTTTCACCATACAAATCTAACTTCAATCCGAAATCATAACCATTACCCTGAAGGTCTACAGAAGCTTTTTTATTAGGAACGAAGGCAATGGGATTTTGATCCGTTGTATTATCAATATAAGAGTACTTCGGACGACCTTCATCTCCACCTGAACCATTTGATAAAAACTCATAAGAAACATTGGAAGAGTTTTTTGCATAACGGGTCAAGGCAAATAACTCCGCTTCCAGGTTATCCAATTCCTCACTTGAAGAATTAAATCCCCTTGGTTTGAACGAATCGTATTCAGGTAACTGGTTATACCATAAATAGGCCTGTTTGGCATAAAGGAAAATCGAGTCTTTAGTAAGTTCGGTTCTTGACCCAGTGTCCGGAACAATTTTCTTGTCTTTCTTACAGGCCAGCATAATACTTAAAGCAAAAAAAAGCGCGCAGAAATAGAATTTTCCAGCAGAAAGACAAGATTTAGTAACTCCTTTAATCATAAACAATTATGAAAATTTAAATTGGGTTTAAGTTAAGAATATTTTACGTTTATAAAATCGATCTCAGCATTTTTAGCAAACTGCGAATCGAGCTCTGTAGCTCCTAAAAATACTACATCCTCTGCGTTTAACTGATGCTGAGCCAAGACATATAACAAGGCTTCTGCTGAGGGCTTAGGAGCAATTTCGTCCGTAAAGTAAACGCGCAGGTACTTCTCCAGCCCGTTCCACTCGATTTGCCTGATCTTATTTAATTGCTGTAAAGGATCCCCTCCGGTTAGGATCAGGATCTCTTTCCTGTCAACAACCACTTCCTGCAAGAAACTTAATGATTCTTTATATAATAGGAGTTTCAGCGGTAATTTTGCTTCGCGATGAAGGCGTTCAAAATTCTCGCGATATTTTTCCTCGAAACCAAAAACTTCCCTGGCCTTATCAAAGATCAAAGGAGAACCGTGATTCTCATAAACCTTCTTGAAGAAATTCGTAACGTCTGCAGCGGGAGGAAAAGCTTCAATATATTCCAGGAAATTCGCAAACAGGTAATAGACCTGTAACAAATAATCCTTTTCGGGAAACAGAACATTGTCCATTTCAAATACAAAAGCTTTCTTCTTAGGATCTATCTCGCTATAACTGATCATTAATCTGCCGTTAAAATTTGAAGGTTATCTAATGATCCCTCCTCTATTAAGTATACTCCACGACCTGCAAATTCATCGTCATCTTCTTTAATAAGGATTTCTCCTGTCTTAGAATTCCCCCAATAAGAAGAAAGATTCGGTGATATAGGAACCATGACCACAATCCCATATTCATCGAAAAGTTGCCTTGATTCTGATAATGCTTCAATCTCAGATCTTCTTAAAGGAAACACGCGCTCAATTCCTTCATCAAGGCAAAGTGTAAGCAGTTGATGGCTGAAACTGGTAGAATTAGCAGGAGGAATTTTAATGAAGCGCTTATCTTTTATTAAAACAGAAGGAAGATCAACAGAATCAGCAAGGATAAGACTACCAGATCCAGCAAGTTCCTTTTCTAATTTATAAGCTGTAGCAGTAGAAGCTGCAGTAATTAAAATTTTCAATGTTTAGCTACTTATAATTTGTCCATCTTTCATAACGACTTTCCGGTCAGACATTCCGGCCAGATCTTCATTATGAGTAACGATTACAAAAGTTTGATTAAACTTATCCCTTAAGTCAAGGAACAAACGGTGGAGTGCAGTGGCATTTTCAGAATCAAGGTTACCAGAAGGTTCATCCGCCATAACCAGGTCAGGATGATTAACAAGGGCACGTGCCACAGCAACCCTTTGCTGCTCGCCCCCCGATAGCTCTGTTGGCTTGTGATCGGCGCGATGCCCTAATCCTAACATTTCTAAAAGCTCCCTGCCACGCACTTCAGCTTCCTTTTTACTTTTTTTAGCTATAAAAGCAGGTATGCAAATATTTTCGAGAGATGTAAATTCCGGTAACAAATGGTGAAATTGAAAGATAAAGCCAATATGTTGATTTCTGAAGGCGCTTAACCTTTTGGAGGAAAGTTTTAAAATATCAACATCGTTTATAAACAGCTCTCCCCTATCGGGCTTATCGAGGGTACCCATGATATGGAGTAGAGTGCTCTTTCCTGCTCCAGAGGCGCCTACCACCGTTACGATTTCTCCCTTCTGCACTTCAAAATCAACTCCTTTCAGAATTTCCAGTTTGCCGTATGATTTCTTGATCTGATCAGCCTTAAGCATAGTGGCGAAGATAGGTTTTATTATGATATTCATCAATTAAGTGGTTTCGCCGTCATATTTTCTAATAAATTTATTCTTTTTTCAGATAACACATCTTTTACATACTCAGTTTGCATAAATTCTTTTCGTAAGTTAAACCAAAGTATTAGTTTTACGCCTCGAAACTTACTATACAATGAATATTCACGAGTATCAAGGTAAAGCGATATTAAAAAGCTTCGGCGTTCGGATTCAGGAAGGCATTGTTGCCGACACTCCGGAACAAGCTGTAGAAGCCGCAAAAAAGCTGAAAGAAGATTACAATTCTGATTGGGTTGTGGTAAAAGCACAGATCCACGCAGGTGGTCGCGGAAAAGGCGGCGGTGTAAAGCTTGCTAAAAACCTGGACGAAGTAAAAGAGAAATCAAGTGCTATTATCGGTATGCAATTGGTTACTCCACAAACAGGACCTGAGGGTAAAAAAGTTAATAAAGTACTTGTTGCACAGGACGTTTATTACCCTGGCGAAAGTGAAACTAAAGAGTTTTACGTAAGTGTACTTCTAGATCGTGCAAAAGGTCGTAACATCATTATGTATTCTACAGAAGGTGGTATGGACATCGAGGAAGTTGCTGAACATACACCTCACTTGATCTTCAAGGAAGAAATTGATCCTAAAGTTGGTTTACAGGGCTTCCAGGCTCGTAAAATTGCTTTCAACTTAGGACTAAGTGGCGAAGCTTTTAAAGACATGACTAAATTCATTGCTGCTCTTTACAAAGCATACGAAGCTACAGATTCTTCAATGTTCGAAATCAACCCTGTTCTTAAAACTTCTGATAATAAAATCTTAGCTGTTGATGCTAAAGTAAATCTAGACGATAACGGTTTATTCCGTCACGCTGATTACGCTGCTTTACGCGATGAGTCGGAAGAAGATCCAACCGAGGTTGAGGCAAGCAAGTCAAACCTTAACTATGTAAAACTTGACGGAAACGTTGGTTGTATGGTTAACGGCGCTGGTTTAGCAATGGCGACCATGGACATCATTAAATTAGCTGGTGGCGAACCTGCTAACTTCCTTGACGTTGGTGGTACTGCAAATGCACAAACTGTAAAAGCAGGTTTCAATATCATCCTTTCAGATCCAAATGTTAAAGCGATCCTTATCAACATCTTCGGTGGTATTGTTCGTTGCGACCGTGTTGCTCAAGGTGTAATCGATGCCTATCAGGAATTAGGTAACGTTCGTGTTCCAATCATTGTTCGTTTACAAGGAACCAATGCTGAAGAGGCAAAGCAATTGATAGACAATTCTGGTTTACAGGTTTACTCTGCTATCTTATTGAAAGAAGCAGCTGATCTTGTAACTAAAGTTTTGGCTGACTAAGCTTAAAAGATAATAAACAAAAAAGGGCAGCCTTCAGCTGCCCTTTTTTGTTATGCAAAAAACGAAGATATCTTATTTACCTCCGATGCTTAAAAGCTCCTTGCCTGCTATATCTTCCCACCTATAAAAGTGGAAGGTTTTGTCGTCACTCATTGCGACGAATAAGCCATGTTTGAAAGTGTCATTCAGCGGTACAGAAACTACGTCAGAACCATCGCTTTGTATTGCACTCACATTTACCGATTTAAGGAAAGGATGATCAAATGGTTTATCTTTTCCAGTTTCTCTTCGGTAAATCCGGAAGCGATTTGCACCCTGATCGGATACTATTATATACCCCGTGGTATCTGAGGTTTTGTAAATAGAAATTCCTTCGTGATCTACTTTAAAACCTGAGGTTCCAAACAAGGCCAGCTCATTATTTCCTTTCTCAGGGTCGGCATAGTACTGTCGAACACCTACCTGTTCATCAGAATAATAGATAAAGCCGAGCTCGTTGTCTACGGCAATAGCTTCAATTTCTTTCTTACCACTATACTTTCCAAACTTTCGTACAAGACTTGCCTTCACATTTCCAGTTCCGTCGTCCTGAAGTAAATATTGCCAAAGGTAAGAGCCATCTACAGGCCCCGTTTTCCTTCCCACAATAGCGTAAATCTTACCTTCCTTGTCTTTGTATGTAGCAATTCCCATCAAATCCCGGAACTCAGGTTGTAGCTCCCCTTCAAAAACAGAAATTCCACCATTATCCACAGGCTTCATATCTGGTAAGGAAAACGCTCTCAACTTGTGTGTGAAACGCTCAGTAGTGATGGCCACATCGGTGGGTTTGCTGCCAAGCTGAAGACCGTAAGCGATATCGACATTATTAGGTCGCTGCAACCCTTTTACCACTTTATCTTTAACGATCTTACCCTGCAGGTCAAATACGTAAAGTCCTCCATTCAGATCTTTATCTGTACCTATAACCAGGCTTTTAGCAGGATCTAAAGGGTTGACCCAAATAGCTGGATCATCGGAATCGAAATCAACGGTATCAGTAATGATAACAGGTTTAATAGTAGCAGCTCTTATAGAGGTATTGGCTTCAAGGCTGCTACAGGCATATAAAAGACCTGCAGCCCCTAAGGCCAGAATACCTGGAAATATTCTTTTCATGAATCAATTGAAGGAGATTTTATTATTTGGTAGAATAAGCTCCGATATAATTGGCAGGAGCGGGAGATTTGTAAGTTACGCCATTTACAACAAGACCGTTAACAAAGTTTGGAGTAAAATCAGTCTTTCCTTTATTCAAGGCAGGAGATGTAGATTTTAAATGAAAGTCCCAACTGGTGTTAAATACAGCATTTAAATTGTCAGTGTTCAATGGATAACTCTCAAATTGGGGATCGTTAGCTGCAACAACTGTGCTGATTACATCATTTGTCCCTGCAATGATCTCTGTATTTGGCTGAAACTGCAATACTCCAGTTTCTGTAGATCCGTAATAGAAGGTGTTGGTAAATTTACTGCGATTGTCTTCAGGATTACCTTTATCTCTTTTGATACCATAACGGCTGTTCACCAAAAGATTGTTATACAATTCTGCATAAGCAGCTTTTTCTACCCATAAAGAACCACCCTTTGCAGTAGGTCTTCTCCAACCAGCATTGATTACGGTATTATTATAACCAACAATGTGTAGTTGTGGAGAACGTTCGCCACTATTAGAGAGCTTCATGGCGTTGGTATTAGGACTATACATTAAATTGAAAGCAACATCGGCAATCACTCCCGATTTTAGATTCACTGATTCACCGCCGGCTTCTCCTGTCGTGTAAAATTTATTCTTTGCAATAATCACATTACCACCTTCAATATACATCCCGTCTTCATTAAAGTGACTGATCGTGCTGTTGGTTACAACTAGTTTTCCTGCCGTATTTGAATAGTAGAGAAAAGGAACGTGCTCTCCGGCTGCGGCCTTATAAAGACCTGCCTTAACTGAAGGAGAAGCTTCAGTTGTTACTGCACCTCCGTAATTAATTTCACTATTGTTTATCACAATTTCTGAACTTGTGGAAGCTGCAATGATACCTCCCCATAAAGCTCCCCATTGATTAGCTGTAGTTTTAAGTTCTTCAGGAACAGTTACCTTTACAGGATTTGAACCAGTTCCAAGAAGGTAAAGGTTACCTTTCACGATTATCTCTGGTTTCAATGTACTATTACTCATAAGGATAGTAACCCCCTCCTCTACTGTCAGTGATTTTCCTGCTGGAATTTCGAGGTGACCTGTAACTTTGTAAGTATTACCTTTTTTCCATGTTCCTGAAACTTCTCCGGAGACATTATCACTTACTACCGGTTTTTCTTCGACAACAGGTTCTCCGTCTTTGCTACAACTAGTTACGAACGAGCCAAAAAGTACAAGACCTACAAAAAGCTTTGCTTTTGAAATGATTTTCATGCTGAAATGATTGATTAAATTGTTTTTGATTAATATTTATATCGAATGCCTAGCAAGTACGACCTTTGGTAGTAATCCCTCTGGATAAGAGTTCTACCACTAATATCCTGAGCAGGGACATCAGAATTGTTAGGATTCGTACTATTGGTATAAACCTCTAATGGAGTATTTAAAAGGTTATTAGCCTTTGCAAAAAGACTGATGCCCCGTTTCAGTTTCTTTTCGAGAGAGGCATCCAGCTGTATAAAGCCCCTCTGCCACAGATCCCGATCTACAAATTGAGAAACCGTATTGATACGTTTACCTGTATATGATCCTGTGACCTGGGCATCAAATCCTCTTTTAACGTTATTAAGCAAGAAACTAAGATTAGCTACGTGTGCCGCCTGGCCGTAAAGAGGCCGTGTTTGTTGTACAGTTATCGTTTCAAGGTCGCTGTTATTCTCCGCTCTTCTGATGCGTTTAGACTTGTCGGTAGTGATGCGTGAGTGCGTATAGGTATAGTTTGCCTTAATGCCGAAAGACCTGAAGTATTTAATGAAGTCGATCTCTGCTCCATAATTTGTAGCATTCCCAAAGTTACCCGGAAAATAAAAGATATCCTGCTGGCGTACAGCGTCGGGACTAAGAGTATATTCAATGGGATTTTGAATGTATTTGTAAAATGCCCCGACCATCAACTGCTCTGCTTTTTTAGGGAACAGTTCATACCTCAAGTCAATGTTATCTGCAATAGCCCTTTTCAGATCAGGATTCCCCTTTTCTGTATAATCCTCTACCACGATCTTACCTGGGACCAGTTCAAAGAATCCAGGGCGGTTAAGTGACCGGTAATATGACAAGCGATAGTTTTGGTTATCCCTGACTTTAAAATTAAGGTTCAAACTTGGTAGCAAATCAGTGTACACTTGTTCTCCTGCGGGCCTGTCCTCTCCAATTGGAAATAGCATCTGATACCCTTGCTGTGTATGCTCAACCCTAAATCCTCCAGTCGCTTCCAACAGCGCTGTAATTGCTTTAAATTGAAAATAACCAGCCGATATTTTTTCGGAGGCGTCGTAATTAAGCGCTGTTGCTACACTTCCAAGGGGATTTTGGAGATTCCATTCAATTTGAGAATAGCTCTGGAAATCTTTTCCGTACTCAGCTCTTAAATTGGATGGTCTAAAGAGGTAATTGTTGTAGAAATTATCTCTTTTCTTATCCCTGTACAAACCGCCGGTACTGAACTTCACATTCAACCCAGAAACTTGTGTGTTGTAATCCACGTTCAAGTAACCCGCGACATCCCGGTCTGAGTTATGTTCCCATCTTTGGTAGGCATCCTTAACCGTAGTCCTTGTTGGAACGAAATCGGTCATTAGACCATTTAAAGGAATTAAGGTGGTATTCGGCTGTTCATTACTTGCTTTTGATACCACAGCCGACCATTGCAACTGAAGGGCATTAGAAAAATAATGCTGGCCCTGCAGCGTACTGTTATAAATATTTTGTTTGGTAAAACGCGACCGCGTAGAATACTCGAGGGTAGCATTTCCTTTAGCAGGATCATATCCACCTATACTTAATTGGGTGGCCATGATATCCCGGATTTGAATGTTCTGCAAACTCATCATGGCATTATACCATTGAAGCTTTGAATTGGCTTTTATCCTATAATCAAGCTTTGAATGCAGACCATAACGCTTCTGCTCTTCAGAGTACTGTCTTTCATTCATCTTTGTAAGCTTCACTCCGTCCTGGATGTCTACTACCTCTGAATTAAAGAACAAGCTGTTACTACCGCGAAAGCTATTTTGTAAACTGCCCGCAAGGATAACTCCCAATCTATTCTTCAAAAACCTGTTACCATAAGTGATACCAGCAATTAGGTTGGGATTCGATTTGTTAGTGCTATAACTGGTACTTGACTTACCAAAGTCGGCTGAAGATGCCTCGTATTGATTTCCTTTTAACTCATAAGGAGACCTACTTGCAAGTCCTTTGTAATCAAAGGTTGCAAAATCACGGTTCAGGAATAGCTGATTTAATCCCCCTGCAAGATTTAGATCAAATACAGGCCTCGAAGGCGCATCCTTCATAGTCAGATTTACAGCTCCGCCAATGGCATCAGCTTCCATGGCAGGTGTTAAGGTCTTGTACACTTCAAGGCGTTCAAGAAGTTCGGAGGGAAAAATATCTAAAGGAACATACCTGTATTTGTTATCAGGACTTGGAATTTTTATCCCATTAACCAAGGTATAATTATACCTCTTGTCCATCCCCCTAAGAATGGCATATTGTCCATCTCCATTATTATTTCTTTCAATTGAGACTCCGGAAACACGTTGAATTACGTTTGCTACCGTAAGATCAGGAGAAAGCTGGATAGCCTTTCCTGACACAATATTCATTACCCCATCTGCTGTTTTCTCAAGGTTTCTAGCCGTTGTTTCTGCTGCTCCGTCTTTTTTCACGGTTACGGATACTTCACGAAGCTCGCTGTTTAAAGGTTGTAGCTGAATTGTAACCCTTACTTCCTTTTCACTTGTTGGTGGAATATTTATGGAGAAAGGTTTGTACATCAGGTAAGTTGCACTTAAGTTGTAACCACTATTAGCAGGCAAATCCTTAAACGTAAAAGAACCATCAAGTCCCGAAAGTTCTGTTTTATTAAGTGGTTGTAAAAGAATACGCGCACCAACGAGTATTTCACCAGATTTGGAATCGCGGACAATACCTTTTATAACGGCAGCCTGGGAAGTAGCCAGGCAAAGTATTGTTAAAAAAAGAGTTTGTAGAAATTTTGCCATTCGAGCTTTTTATTAGTGATTTTCGAATGGGAGCAAATCTGCAATTGCAATATTAACTTAACGAACACCGAGCGTAGACAAAGCATTAACAGCGTTACAAGAAGCATATACAGGAAGTATACAGCGTATACAATAGGGATATAAAAACCTGATAATCAGACACGAATACCGTATCAAAAACGCCATTAAGTTTCTATAAGCGTTACGTTAGCTTTTTGTTAACTCAAATATCTTTATCTTTTAAACCGTTTTCAAGGAATGAATAAAAGAAGTAAGACTTTCATTTTCGGGGATATTCAACTTCTTTTTGAGCCGATATCTAGACACTCGCAAACTTTCCGGTGATATTCCAAGCAGGGTTGCCGTATCTTTAGGCGGAAGGTTGAGTTTGAGCAAGGATAATAAACGTATGTCATTGGCTGTTAAATCCTCGCTGTGCTTTTTTAAATTATCAAAAAAGCTTTGATGGACTTGTTCAAAAATTCCTGTGAAGCTTTTCCAGTACTGCTCTTGAGAGAAACTATGGTTTATCTGATGGATGATCTGCTGAAGGTGTTTCTTGTGATCCCTTTTATCATCCTTAATGATGTTCATAAGCTTATTCTTCAGCTCCTCCAATACCTGATTCTTCTGAACCAGGTTTAAAATATGATTCGATAGCTCAGCTGACTTAGAATTTAGTAACTGAGTGAGGTTCTCCTCTTGCAGTCGTTGATTTTCCAAGGCTATCTCCATCAGCTTTTTCTCATTCTCGTAAAGGCGATCTTTATGTTCACTTAATGATTTTTGATCCTTCAACTTAAGACGCTGCCGACCAATAATAACCCATCCGAGGATTACTAAAAGAGCAATAATAATAATGGTAGCAGCAGTGATAACAGAATTAGTGTGACTTATATTTTCCAGGTCCTTGATCTCTCTGTTCTTCTTCTCAAAATCATACAATACCTGTAGAAAAGCAGTTTGCCTTGTACCTTCAGTTGAGTAAAGGACGTTGCTTACATCCCTGCTTAGCTCAAGGTAGTAGTAGGCACTATCATTCCGGTTAAGAAGATTAAAAGCCTTTGAAATATCCCTTAAAGCAGAAGTCTTTCCGTAAAGGTCATTTTTAGATATGGAGAGTTTAAGGGCTTCACGAGACTTAAGCAAAGCAGCCGCCGGCTTCCCTGTTTTTCGAAGGATGTCTCCAAGATTATTAATCACCTCAATACATGCCTGCTGATTATTTACCTGTTTATATAGAGCCAGAGATTTTGTAAAATAATACTCGGCCGAGTCGTAACGCGCCAGGTCTTCATGTATACTTCCTATATTCTCATAGATCTTTGCAATCTCGTTTGTACGGTTTGTTTTGCTGATGTAGGCCAAAGCCATGCGTTGAAAAACAAAAGCGCTGTCTGGTTTCTTTTCTTTTTCGTAAAGGTGTCCCAGGCGGCTGTAGGTTTGTGCGAGGCCTTCCTGATTATTCAAGCGACTAAATATTATAAGAGCCTGATTGTATTGCTCTCGCGCCCGTTGTTTCTGCTGATTATAGTAATATACCAGTCCTACACCGTTTAAATTTCTTGCTAAAAGAAGCTTATTATTTTGCTTCCGGAATATCTGATCAGCCTGGTTATAGAAATCGAACGATTGAGCATAGTGTCCCAACTTAAAACACACCTCTCCCATTTGCTGTAAGCAAATACCCGCTGACATTATATCCTCAGCCTTTTGCACTTTCGGGTACAGATCTTTGAGTAGTTTAAAGGCTGAGTCAGGAAATTCATGACTGATCTCCTCAGTATGACGCAGCGTTTCTCTAAATTGGTTTGCCTGAGAAAAAGAAATAGCGGGAAGAGATATCAGGCTAAATAAAATGAAATTAAAAAGCTTACTTGCAGACATTGTGCTGGAATGAAATGCAAATAAACGGAGCGTATGTTAGGGGAATATTAAGGGAGAGAGTTTTGAGGAAGAGTGAAAGATACTGCAGTAAATAGCCCAACAAAAAGCTAGTCCTATTTCAACTGGCTCTTTGTTGGGTCAAAACACTTACATTTTTGTCACTTTCACATCGAACTTACCTTCGCTAATGGTAATTGTTTCATCTGACAAAAGTGCTTCTCCTGTAAATTCAAATGTTCCTTTAACTCGGGATTCAGACCATTCAGTGATTTTTACCGTTCCTGAATTTCCCATGTAACCTACTCCAGCTGCGTTGGTTGGCAGATACATCGCCATCACCTGATCTTCACTAACATCATAAGTTCCAACTTTCGGCTCGTCAATCATTATTGATATACCGGTTGTGCTTGTAAACTGCCCTGAAATTTGAACTGCTTTTGCGCTGGAGTAATAAACAGCAGTAGGGGGAGTAATGGTTGTCTTAGCTGCTCCACTTACTTTAGCAGACATTGACGATTCAGCAGAACTATCATCATTGTCTTTCTTACATGCTGTAAAACCAAAAAGGCAAACTGTGAGCACTAAAAGTGCTGATTTAAGGTATTTCATTGTGTTAAGATTTTATTAACAGCAAAGATACAAAAGGCAAAGAAAAAGCTTCTCACTTTTAATAATTATCTTTCATAAGTGACAACAATCATTTTCTGAACAACAAAAAAACGAGCACCAAAATGATCGGTTATTATGCTCCCTGCATTCTCTTAAACACAACTTCACACCCTCTTAACATTTCCCTAATCTCCGAAATCTAGTTTTGCGACATGGTCCGACAAGACTACAACTTCCTTTCTGACGATGAGTTATTGACATTAATTAGGTTAGATGATGCTTTAGCCTTTAAAGCTCTATTCAGCCGTTACTACAATTCTCTTTGTAAGTTTACCAGTATTTACGTAAATGATAACGCACTGGCCGAGGAGATCATAGCAGATGTATTTATTAAGCTTTGGGAAGCGCGGGCGAAAAGTAATATTGAAAAAGTTAAAAGTTACTTATTTACGGCAGCCCGAAATCAGTCATTTACTTTGTTAAAAAAGAAACCATTGAAGGTTACTTATTGTGAACACCTCGAAGAATACAGTGAAGTGCTTAGCGATGAGCGCTCTCCATTGTCGATAATGAGAAGCAGGGAAACTCAGCAGGAGATAATAAAATTAATAGATACACTACCCATCAGGCAACGAGAAGTATTACTAATGAGCCGCCTTTCAGACATTAGCAACGAGGAGATTGCTCTAGTCTTAAATCTTTCCCTAAAAACTGTTCAGTCTACTCTATACGAAGCAATACGCGAGCTTAGATCTAAGATTTTCAGAAAAGAACAATCCTCGGACATTTAACATTTTTTTAATCGATTCTTAACCGAACACGCTAAGCAGCAGAGCTCAGAATACAGTCTTTATTAACAGAGACACAAGTATGAATGAGCATTACCAGGAATTAATAACGCAATACTTTGACCGCACAATAAGCGACGAAGGATTGAACGAATTGCGTGACTGGATGGATCTGCACCCTGACCATCAACGCGACTTTTGCGAAACGATGAAAGTTTTGGAAGAAAGTCGCCACTGGTTTTCGAGCCCTCCCGATATGGAAGCGGCTTGGTGTAAAATAGAAAATGCTGTTCAGAATAACTCCATCGGGGCAGTGCCTCAACAGAAAACTTTCAAAGTATTCTATTACGCCGCAGCTTCTATCGCTTTCATTCTTACCACACTTGGTTTCTGGTTAAATCCCTTTGAGCAGCAGAGCCAAAATCCCAAAGAATACGTCTATTTCAACAATGGTAAAGGGAAGAGAAGTAAGCTTATTTTACCAGATAGCTCCATTTTACATCTCAATTCGGAAAGTTCGGTACGCTTCCCTAAACATTTTGAAGAGGGGATCAGAGAAGTGGAGCTAAGCGGAGAGGCTTTCTTTGATGTAACACACAAAAAGGAGAAACCTTTTGTGGTTAGCAGCGGCGCCGTTAAAACTACTGTACTCGGAACTAGCTTCAATATTAAAGCCTTCCCTAGCGAACGTAAGGTTGCTGTAACAGTAGCTTCTGGCAAAGTGGGAGTTAGTATAGCCTCGAAAGACGGTCAAAAGTTCCTTCAATATTTGTTGACAGGCCAGCAATTAGACATTAATACCCTTACTGGTGATTATTCCTTCAATACTGTCAATCCGGCCAATGCTTTCGGTTGGAAAAACAGCAAGCTTGTTTTAGAGAACCAATCATTAGATGAAATCGCCATTACTTTAAGTCGGTGGTATAACATTAAGACTGTTCTTGCTGACCCTGAAAATACACATTCAAAATATACCGCCAAGTTCGACAATATGCCGCTACGTGAGGTTATGGACATCCTTGTTCAACTAACGGGCTGCAGCTATACTTTTCAGGCAAACAGATTAATCATTAACAATAAGAACTGCAAATAGGAGGATTATGTACTAGGAAAAACGCTTCTCAATTACGAAAAAGCCGCAAGCTGCTGGTCACAGTTACGGCATTTAATTAGTTTTTAACTCAGTCTTAAAAAATTAAAAACAAGGTAAATATAGAAAAATGTAAGTAGCTCCCTATTATAAAAGCTGCACAACTGTATTACCAAAATCAAAAAGCAATGAAACACTGTATTCGACGGAAAAAGATCCAGCCGAATTTTAAAATGCTACTTGTTTCTGTAGCGTTCGTCATCTCTCAATTTACTACAATGCTGCCGACAGCACAGGCCCAACCTCTCTCAACAAAGAGAATTTATTGGGGCGCAAGCAAGATGACTTTAAAGAATGCCTTTGAAGAAATTGAAAGGCTAACCGGAGCATCAATCAACTATAATAACGCTCAGTTAAACCTGCAAAAGGTTGTGCAGATTGAAAAAAGCGAACGCAGCGTTTCAGAGATCATGAGCATCTTACTAAATGGAAGTGCTCTAACTTACAAACTTGCAGGAGAGAAAAATATCCTGATCGTTCCAAAGGCCCAACCTGCGGGAAAAATCACAGGTAAGGTTACAGATGAGCAAGGAGAATCTCTTCCAGGAGCATCAGTTAAAGTGGTCGAGTTAAATAAAGCTGTGACAGCGGATATCTACGGAAGATATTCAATAGCTGTTCCTGCCGGAACATATACACTGGAGGCGAACTATGTATCATTTGCAAAAGCGACAGTAAGTGGAGTGAAAGTTACGGAAAGAGGAGAAGTAACGCATAACTTCAAATTGAAACAAACATCAAATGCCCTAACCGAGGTGGTTGTAACTGCCCTGGGGATAAAAAGGGATGAAAAATCACTCGGATATTCTGCTACGAAAGTTGATAGTACTCAACTTACTAATGCTGTTTCCACAAATTGGACAGATGGTTTATCCGGTAAAGTAGCAGGCTTGAACCTAGTAAGGAACAGTGGTCCTGCAGGTTCTAATAAGATCATCTTACGTGGTGAAAATAATCTTACTGGCGATAATGAAGCTCTAATTGTAATTGATGGTGTAGTTGCATCTAGTAGTTCGAGAAGAACTGCGGCCACAGGTGGTGGGGTATACGGAACTTCAGGAGATATTATGCCAGCCGATTACGGAAATGCTCTTTCGGATTTAAACCCGGAGGATATAGAAACGGTAACAGTGCTCAAAGGCCCAGCTGCATCTGCATTATATGGGCAAAGGGGAGCTAATGGGGCTGTGGTTATTACTACCAAGTCTGCAACTAAAGGCAGGAATAAAATGGGTATTACCATAACCTCCAATAATTCCTGGGAAAACGTAAATCGTGGTCCAGATCGTCAGCAAGAATTTGGTGCCGGTACCTTTGGTGTACCGTACTTCTCTTATGGCACTACTGCAGACGGACCAAGTACTAATGCAACCAGTTCAACATGGGGCCCCGCCTTTAGTACGGGAGGGATGTTCTACCAGTTCGACCCTATTACCAAAGCAAGAGGAGCTGACAGAACTCCATGGGTTGCTTATGAAGATCCGATTGATGCATATTTTGTTACAGGAACAGAGTCAACAAACTCGGTAAGTTTGGACGGTACTTATAAAAGTATTGGTTTGCGTCTATCAGCAAGTCATGGTGACAATAAATGGATTGCACCAAACACGGGTTTAGAAAGAACCAACGTTTCGTTAAATGCAAATACTGATGCCTCAAAGAAGCTGAGCTTTAATCTAAAAGCTCAATATAGTAACAGACACAGTGATAATTTGCCAGCTACTGGATACGGAAATCAATCTTTAATGTACTGGTTTATGTTTGCTCAACCTAATGTGAATGTTGATTGGTACAGAGACTACTGGGTTCCTGGAAAAGAATTTCAGCAACTAATTAATATCACAACTACAAATCCGGAAAGTCCTTATGCTATTGCAGAGCAGTTCATAAACTCGCAAAAACGCAATGGTGTCCTGGGTAATATTCAGGGCAATTACAGGATTACTAAAGAGCTAAGCCTGATGGGGCGTGCTTCTATAGATTTCAATAAGGATCAACGCGGGACGCAACGACCTTGGGATGCCGCAGGAAATAAGTTCGCCCATGGTTCTTACCGTGTAGGAAACATTCGCTCTTATGAAATTAATGCTGACTTCTTATTCAAGTACACCAAACAGTTCAATAAAGACTTACAATTGACAGCAAACCTTGGAGGAAGTAGGATGCGCAACGTCTATAATGCTCTTGAGAAACGAGCAGATGGTCTGGTTATCCCAAATCTTTATAGTCTTGCAAACAACGAAAGCCCTTTAGTTCTTGTCCCAGACACTGCAAGATTCAGAATTAATAGTTTTTATGGGGCTGCATCATTTGGGTATAAAAATTATCTATTTCTGGACATAACTGGTCGTCAAGATTGGAATAGTACGCTTGCTACTGCAACAAGGACAGATAATGTAGGATTTTTCTATCCATCTGCCAGCCTTGCCTTCATTGCTTCTGATTTCTGGAAACTTCCTCAATATTTCAGCTTTCTAAAATTCAGAGCCTCTTTGGCGCAAGTAGGAAGTGGAAGTACGACTCCCTACCGAACAGCATACAACTATCAGTATGCATCCTCGGGAATCTATCCTGACAGTGCAACAAACAATCCAAGAATACTTCCCAATCCTAATTTAAAGCCGCTGATAACTACTACAACCGAGCTTGGGCTTGACCTAAGGTTATTTAAAAACCGCTTAAATTTCGACGTTGCCGTATATCAAGGGAATACCAAGAATCAAATTTTAAATCGTATTGTAGATAAGTCGACAGGGTATAATGTTCAGGTTGTCAATATTGGCCGCGTAGATAATAAAGGAATCGAGGTAGCCTTAAATGCTACTCCTTTACAAGCCAAGAACTTTAAATGGACAACTTACGCCACCTTTTCAGCGAACAGGAACAAGATAAAAGAGTTAGCAGACAGCTCTCTCGTGCTTCGAACAGGAGCACTGGGAAGCGGGCAGGTTGTAGCAAATGTCGGAGGTAGTATGGGAGACATGTACGGACGAGGATACCTACGATCTCCTGACGGACAAATAGTATATAATTCGAAGACAGGGGTAGCGCTTGAAAATCCAGATCTGCTTTACTTAGGAAATACTATACCTAAATTTAAGATGAGCTTCGGCACGGGCTTTACATACAAGAGAATTAATGTAAATGCTTTATTTGATGCTCAACTAGGAGCTATAGGGCATTCTCTTACATTTTCCAGAATGGCTTCTTTGGGTAAACATACAGTAACCCTTCCGGGCAGATACAATGGAGTTATTGGCGATGGTGTGGTTCAGAATGCTGATGGAACTTACCGTAAGAATGACGTGATTGCTACAGACGTCGCCGCCTACTATGAGTCGATATATGGAAGTGGTCAGGCAGAAGGAAGTGTTTTCAGAACAGATTTTTTGAAGTTCCGCGAGGCTAGTATTGGCTATTCACTTAATAAAAGACTTTTAAATGCTATGGGAATTAATAGGGCTACACTAAGTGTTTATGGTAGAAACCTTTTTATATGGTCTCCATGGCCAGCGTTCGATCCTGAATTTGGAACGTTGGCAGGATCTGATATTCAGCAAGGATTTGAAACTGGTCAATTACCGTCAACACGTAGTATGGGTTTAAGGGTAGTTGTAGGGATTTAACTAAAGAAATAATGAAAAATAATAAAAATAAAGTTATCTATATCCTCTTGGCGATTATATGCCTTTCCTCTTCTTGTACGAAGGGCTTTATTGAAGAAAATACAGACCCTGTAGGGCAAAGAAGCACTCAGGCGAATCAATTGTTGGCTCCAGCACTGGTTAATATTTTAAGTACGAATATGATTCGAAACTGGAATTTTAACAATCAATTGATGCAAGTGACGGTGGAGATTAACGATTCTGAAGGTAGAATATTTCGTTACGATATCAGAAGAAATCAAGCAGATAACACCTGGAATAATTGGTACTTGAATTTGACAGATCTTAAAAATATCTATACAATAGCAAGCCAACCTGAAAGTTCTAATAAGTCATATCAAGCTATATCTCTTATTACACAAACATGGGCCTATTCATTACTAACTGACACGTATGGAGATGTACCATACTTTGAAGCTAACAATGGTAAAGATGGAAATGTCCAACCTGCATTTGATAGGCAACAGGACATTTATGCTGACATGTTTAAAAAGCTCGAAGAGGCGAATAAGCTTTTGCAAGACGGCACTCAAATAGTGGCAACAAGCGACCCTGTCTTTCAGGGAGATCTGGCAAGATGGAGAAGATTTGGAAATTCTCTTTATTTAAGATTATTACTTCGTGCATCAGGAAAATCCGAAGTAGCATCAACAGTAATCGCAAAAATCAAAGAAATTGTAGATACAAACCCTCGCGAATATCCGATAATGGAGAACAATACCCATACTGCGAGGATTCTTTGGAACGGTACCAATAGCAGTACCGCAGTCTTCTCATCTCCTTACATGGTTAATATTCGGCCAGTTGATTTTAGAGGAATGCCTATTGGAGACTTCTTTTTAGGGAAGTTGGTTTCCTGGGATGACCCACGAGTAGATCCAGATTTAGGTACAGCAGGAGTTCCTCGTTTAGGAATAGATAGAGGCCCCGACGGTTGGGTAGGAATACCTAGCGGCTACGAGCCAGGTTTAGGTCTTACCACTCAAGCGCACTTTAATTCTGATTCGGAAAGCAAATTAACACTACAAACTGATAAGAACACCGGCATTATTATGAACTGTGCCGAAGTGAGTTTTATCCTTGCTGAGGCAGCTGCAAAAGGGTGGATTAGTGGTTCTGCTGAGAGCTATTATTATAAAGGGATGGCTGACGCAATTAACTACTGGATGCCAACTTACATTACAAGTTCAACGGATCAGAAGTTTAAGGATTATGTAAACGCATCCTCAAACTTAAAGTGGGACGCAGATCTTCCTCTTGAATCCAGCACAAGCAATAAAAGTAAGATGGAGATGATCCATGTCCAAAAATATTATGCGATGTTCCTGGTTGACTTCCAACAATGGTTTGAATATAGAAGGACAGGCCACCCTATATTACCAAAGGGAACAGGACTAGCAAACGGAGGAAAAATGCCATCAAGACTTTATTACCCTCAAATAATACAGTCAACAAATCCTACAAGTTACAAAAATGCTGTAGCGGCGCAGGGCCCTGATGATATTAACACACTTGTTTGGTGGCAAAGACCTTAAGATTCATTCCTATAATTAAGGACCTATATACAACTAAATTAAAGTTGCAATCAGGTTTTTCAGAACAAAAAATCATAAGAGATTCAATGAAAAAGTTTATAAAAATACACCTACTGATTCTTTGCGCTTTGGTTACTACTTTTGCGTCTTGTGAACGAGATAGTGATTTTGTGGTAGGAACTCCAAGTCCGTATATTTCAAACCTCGATCTAAAAAAGCTCTATCAAGGTAACGATGTAGTGTTGACTAAAGAGGCTCTCCGCGAAGCTAGCTTCTTAACAGGTCAGGTAACGTCGGACCATTCAGGACACAATCTTCCCCCGGGTCTTCTATTTGTTCAAAATTTAAGAAGAGCTGGAAATGGAATTGATTCTTTGAGAGGAATTGCTATTAATATAGGTGAGGCAGCAGCTGGATATGTTCCTGGTGATTCAGTAACTGTTAAAATAGAAGGTGGCGTACTGAAAAGGGTTGATGGAATACTACAAATAACAGGGGTATCTTCTGCAGAGGTGAAGAAAGTAGCATCAAATGTTAGACTCCTTAGAACTCCACTTTCTGCTGCAACTATGTTAGCAAAACCTGATAACTTCGAAGGCTGCTATGGAGTTCTTAACAACTGCAATTTCGAGCCGAATATAGGTATTGAAACAATTGAGGGAGTAAAATCTCTTAATGATGGTTCAGGAAATATTGAGATGCATGTAAATAATTCGGCTGATTTTAAATCAGAAAAATTGCCGTGGACGGCAAAAGTAACGGGACTTGTACTTCCTTCAGCCACAACAAGAGTCCCTCAAATATGGCCTCGTATTAAGAGCGACTTTTTTGCCACAAGTATTATTGTAGATCCTACGGTTCCTCTAGGGCCTCATCCTGCAATTATAACAGGGTATTTCGCTAATCCTACTAGTACAGATGCTAATTACGAGTATATTCAGTTTCTGGCAACCCAGGACCTCGACTTCAGGCAAAAGAATTTTACTGTATATACCACAAATAATGCAGGCGCCTCTACTCCTACTGGATTTCCGCTAGAAGGGTGGAATACGGGAGGATTGAGAACTTACAGATTTGATATCACAAAGGGAACAGTTGCCAAAGGAACTTTCTTCTATGTGGGTGGATTTAAACAAATAGGAGGTATTGGCTCCACCGATATCAGTGGTGCAAACTGGGTAGTTAGTAAACTCTATAACGATGTTCCCGGAGATCAAGGTATCGGCGATAAGACATCTAACCTTTTGGCTAACAGTGGAAACGCTGCTGGTATTGCTATATTTCCAACTTCAAACGTAGGAAAAACAACCCAACCTGCGGATGTAATATTTTTCGCCGGTACAGGTAACGTATTTGGGAATGGCGTAGGATATTCAATTACTAACAACGATCAATATAGTACAATGAGTGGTGAAATAGCGCAGCCATTCTTTTTGCAAGGTACCAATACTAACAGGTTCGGTTCACCAGTTGATAGTGAATTCAGTTACTTAGGTGGTGTATATGATGCGGCGGCTAAAAAATGGACTACAAAGCGGGTTCATAAAACTGTTGCGGTAGCTAGCAAATCACCGTTAACTGTAATTGAAGCAATGTCAGGTGTTACTAAAGTAGTGAATTAACATCCTAGAAACATTTAATTCATTAAACTTCAAGAATATAGCTATCCGGAAAGGAAAGGCCAATCTTTTTTTCGCTTCCCGGATAGCATATCAATCTCTCACTTATGAACTTATTAAGACTTTCGACTGCAATAGTCATTTTCTCAAGTATTAATTTTTCGGCAAAGGCACAAACTCCTGTAGCAGGTTCGAGTCAACCCGCCCAACCCTTTTTGTTTATTACTAACACCATGAATTCAGAGCAACCCAGGCATACTATAAGTTACGCCGGAGGTGTGGGCGCAAGGACGGAAGGACCGTTTGGTTACGATGGAGTTAATCAGCAGGCGGCTTTGAATACCTATCTCGGACATCGCTTTACTTTCATTGCGAATATGGGACTTGGCTTCGCAAACGGAGGCAGAACTCAAACAGCTCAACAAGCAGAGGTGATTCGTAATTTTATAGGTGGAAAAACCGGACGAGGACCTGCCTTGGGTATTGGGCTTGGAATAAGTCGCGACTGGAGTAATGTTAAATCTGCCTTAAGCAGGATCACCCTTGCTTATACCTCTCCTGCCCTTCGCCTTTCTGGAAACATGCTTTTCGAAAAACCTTTTGCATCTAATAGAGACAAGGTTGATTTCACTACAAGCCTTGGTTTTCAGCACAGAATTAAAGGGAACTTTTTTGCAGGAGTAGAAACGATCGGTGAGGATCTTGAAGGCTTCTGGGAAAAAGATGAAGCTGAGGGTGGCGCTAAAATGTTAGTAGGACCATCCCTGAATTACCGCCCATCTGGTTCTCGCCTTTCCTTTTCCGCTTGTGGTGGACCTGTGTTTTATGCTACCAAAAGTACTGCGTTTGGCTCTGGGGCAATGAGAGAGATAGGCAGGTCGGTACAGAATGGTTATTCAGTTAGGGCGGCCCTAAATTTCAGCTTGCGTTAATAGTTTGAAATTTGAATTCAGGTGTTGAATTACATTTTTGAAAGACGAAATGTAAGGACAACATACCGCTATGAACTTGGATTGACGATTAAAAGAAAGCCTTCAAAAGAAACAATGAATTTAACATTAAAAAAAGCAGCAGTAATAATCTGCCTTCCCCTACTATTTCCAATGCTTTCTCAGGCACAACTGCCCACTAATAATCCGAAGGCATCTAAAGTACTATTGCCTAACGGATGGTCCTTGAGTCCTGCCGGGCGTTCCTTGCCACTAGGCGATCTTCCACTGAATACTGCTTTATCTTCCAACAAGAAGCTTCTAGCCGTTACTAACAATGGACAGGGAGATCAGAGCATTCTGCTAATTGACCCCAAATCGGAGAAACGCTTAGACTCTGTGTCCATTAAAAAAGCATGGTATGGATTAAGATTTAATGAGAAAAGTGATAAGCTGTATGTATCGGGCGGAAATGATAATATCATCCTCTCCTACCCTGTTACCTCCGGTAAATTTGGAAAAGCTGATACTATCCGTCTTGGAAAAGCCTGGCCCAATAAGATAAGTCCGGCGGGAATTGATGTAGACACTAAGGCTGCCCGGCTTTACACGGTGACGAAGGAAGACAGTTGCCTGTACGTAGTAGATCTCAACACAAAAAAAAGGATTAAGAAATTAAACCTTGGAACAGAAGCTTATAGCTGTGTTTTGAATCCTGCGAAGAGCGAACTATACATTTCTCTGTGGGGAGATGAAAAACTAGCCATTTACGACACTCGACAAGAAAAAATTGTTACAGAAATTAAAACAGACAATCACCCGAATGAGATATTGGTCTCGAAGAATGGAAGGTTTATTTATGTTGCCAATGCCAGTGATAACTCTGTATCTGTAATTAATGCAGCACAACGGAAAGTAATAGAAACTATCTCTACTACACTTTACCCCACTAAACTTACCGGCTCAACTACCAATGGGCTCGCTCTTTCTGACGATGAGAAAACACTATATATTGCAAATGCAGACAACAATTGTCTTGCAGTTTTTAATGTGTCAGAGCCGGGAAAAAGTCGTTCAATGGGCTTTATACCTACTGGCTGGTACCCTACATCAGTTAAAACACTGGGAAAAAAAATCCTGGTAAGTAACGGTAAAGGTTTTTCATCTCTTCCAAATCCGAAAGGACCTCAACCTGTAAAAAAGTCTGATAACAGTGGGTCGCATAAAGGGATAACCCCAGGCCAGAAAGTGCAGTATATTGCCGCCCTGTTTAAGGGTACGCTTTCTATCATTGATAAGCCTTCTGATTCCCAACTTAAGGCTTACACTCAACAAGTTTTTTCAAATAGCCCCTTCACTAAGGAGAAAGAGGAAAAAGCACAGGTTGAAGCTGGAAACCCTATTCCTTCAGGCCCTAATACGAAATCTCCCATAAAGCATGTTTTTTATATCGTTAAAGAGAACCGTACTTACGATCAGGTGTTTGGTGATATGCCCCAGGGGAACGGTGATTCATCCCTTTGTATATTCCCGGAAAAGGTGACTCCTAACCACCATGCACTTGCCCGTCAGTTTGTTCTGCTTGACAATTTCTATGTAGATGCAGAAGTAAGTGCAGACGGGCATAACTGGAGTATGGCCGCCTATGCTACCGATTATACTGAAAAAACCTGGCCCATCAGCTATGGTGGGCGCGGAGGAACGTACGATTATGAAGGAAGCCGGAAGATCGCTTATCCAAAAGATGGATTTATCTGGGACTATTGTAAACGTGCCGGTATAAGCTACCGCACTTACGGAGAATTTGGAGAGAATGGCAAAGCTAACATCAAAGCATTGGAAGGGCGGGTTTGCCCAGGCTATGAAGGGTTCAACATGGATGTTAAAGATATTGACAGGGCCGAGGTGTTTAAAAAAGATTTTGATTCCTTACTTGCTGTGAATCAAATACCTCAATTCAGCAGTATCAGAATAGGCAATGATCATACAAGTGGACAGAAGAAAGGGAAAATAAGTCCGATTGCTGCTGTAGCAGATAATGACCTTGCGTTGGGTCGTATAGTTGAGCATATTTCTAAAAGTCCTATATGGAAAGAGTCAGCTATTTTCGTATTGGAAGACGATGCACAAAACGGGTCTGACCATATTGATGCCCATCGTTCGCCGGCCTTCGTTATCAGTCCCTACACTAAAATGGGCTCCGTAAATCATACTATGTATTCGACCTCAGGTATTTTACGAACCATGGAGTTGATTCTTGGTTTGCCTCCAATGAGTCAATATGATGCAGCTGCCAAACCTCTTGCAGATTGCTTTACATCGGTACCTGATTTAAAACCTTATACCTCCAAAGCTGCCCGGGTAAATCTTGAAGAAAGGAACGTCGCATCTAATAAAAGTGCTGAACGATCAGAAAAATTCAACTTTGCTAAGGAAGATGCCGCCCCGGACCTGGATTTGAATGAAGTAGTTTGGAAATATGTGAAGGGCGAAAATTCAGTTATGCCAGCTCCCCGGAGAAGTGCCTTTGTATTAATGGAAAACAAGAAGGACGACGACGATTAATCATTACAAAATACACCGAAGAATTAACTATTAAAAATGTCTAACAGAAGAAGCTTTTTAAAAAAAATAGGATTAACTGGTACCCTGCTAGCAGCACCAGGCACATTAATTAAGACCTTTGCCAACCCGGCAAAAGGAGCTATCGATCTCACGAATATTACATTAAAGGGAAAAGTGCACAGCAATGGTAAGGGATTAGAAGGCGTTGCTGTAACAGATGGCACAAACGTTACCCTCACGGGAAAGAATGGCACCTATGAATTAATAAGTAATAGCACAGCCGAATTTGTTTATATAAGTATTCCCTCGGGTTACGAAATTCCTAATATCAAAGGAATTGCAAGTTTTTATAGTCCGATTAAACGTGATAGCAATGTATTTACTGCCGACTTTGCTCTGCAGAAGTTAAAACAGGACGACACCAACCATAATTTTGTTGTTTGGGCAGATCCACAGATAAAGACTAAAGAAGACGCTCGCTTACTTAAAACACAATCTGCTCCAGATCTACGCGACCTTGTAAAATCGTATCCGGCAGGCACTTTATTTCACGGTGTTGGTTGTGGTGACCTGGTTTGGGATGAATTTGACCTTTTTGCTGACTACCGTGAAGCTGTTCACACTGCTGACATTCCATTTTTCAATGTTATTGGTAATCATGATATGGACAATGATGCACGTGCAGACGAAGGCTCATCACACACATTCAAGAAAAACTTCGGTCCGGCTTACTATTCCTTTAACCGAGGCAAGCTTCATTATGTAGTTCTGGATGATGTATTTTTTATGGGATTGGAGAAGCATTATATGGGCTACCTTACAGAAAAACAGTTTCAATGGCTGGAGCAGGATTTGAAAACTGTTGCAGCTGGATCAACGCTCATTGTGAACCTCCATATTCCAACTTTCACTAACCAATGGAAACGTGATAAGAAAACAGAGCCGGATTTAGGAGGTGTGGTAATGAACCGTCAGCGATTGTATGATATGCTGAAGCCATACACTGTTCATTTTATGTCTGGCCATACACATTTTAACGAAGTTTGGAGCAATGGTAACATTACAGAACATAACCACGGAACAGTTTGTGGCGCATGGTGGTCCGGTCCTATTTGCGGAGACGGAACTCCTGCAGGTTATGGCGTGTATGAGGTAAAGGGTAACGAAATAGGTTGGTACTATAAAGCAACAGGGCAACCGAAAGAGCACCAGATCCGGATCTACGCTCCCGGAAGGCAGAAGGACTTTCCACAGGAAGCCTGCATCAATGTATGGAACTACGATAAGAACTGGAAATTGGAATGGTTTGCAGATGGTAAAGCTATGGGACAGCCGGAGCAGCGTACAGCTTATGACCCATGGGCGCACGAACTCTACCTGGGAAATGCAAAGCCAAACATCAGGAAATGGGTTGAGCCTAATTTAACAGATCATATATTTTTCGTTAAACCAGCTTCTTCTGTGAAAGCAATTAAGGTAGTAGCTACTGACCCGTTCGGAAAGGTGTATACGGAAACGTTAAGCTTGACTGCATAAGGAAAAATGCCTCAACTGACATTATTATCGAAGATCCTTACACAAGTTCTTAGGTTATAAATACCCGAATTGAAAAGACGGTATGGTGGAACGTCAAGATCTGTTAATAATTATTATTGTCAGCAGCCTGAAGAAAACTTTTAAATGCAACCTATTATGGAAACCTACGTACACACAGACATATCGCAAAAAAAGATTTTCATAGGTTAGATAAAGGGTGAGGTTTTAAAAGGGAGTGGATTCTGCAACTCCCTTTTTTATCAGATCACTAATCTCCTATCTTTCCCAGAAAAATGGAGGATTAATTCCCAGAGATCGTAAGTAAACATAAGATTGCCCACGGTGATGATTCTCATTGTCTATAAAATATAAAATCATCGAGATAACAGTTCCTTCATATTGTCCAAAAGCCAAAACTGAATCCTGAAAATTATCCTCAGTAATTTGAGGAAAGAAAAGGTTAATCTTTTCTGTTACCTCATCCCATTTAGCAAGAAGTTCTTCCTTTGTCTTAGGCCCATTACCGGTAACATGTCCCCATTCCTCTGCCGATTTCCAATTTCCAGTAGCCAATCCTTCCACCCCTCCTTCTGCCAGATCAATTAATTCGGCAATCAGACCTATAAATGGCCTCATTCCGCCAATTGTATAATCACTTAATTTATCCTCAGGAAAAGCTTCAATTACACGACGGGTGAGTGCTCTATGTCCCTGCCAATGTGTAAGTAATTGCTGAGGAGTAATAACCTGATTTAATTTTTCTGTCATTTGAGTAGTTTCCATGATTTCTAGATTTTGTTCAACAAAGAAAACAGTGATAGATGACAACCCTATGTCAGCAGGATTAACAAGAATTGGAAATAAATAATAAGCGCTTGATATAATAAGTACACTTACTATATTTGCACCTATTAAATGAAAAACTATGTGGTCAAAATCTTACTCAATCTTAACAAATGAAGTTACAAAAGAACAAATGTGGAAGCTGTTTGCAGACGTAAATTCCTGGCATACCTGGGATGAAGGAATAGAATTTGCAAAAATTAATGGAGAGTTTAAGGAGGGTAATTACTTTACATTGAGACCTAAAGGAGGACCAAATGTTAAAGTTGAATTACTTGAAACAACTGAAAACAGATCTTTCCTTGATGTTACAAAATTTCCCTTAGCTAAAATGTACGATAACCACCTTTTCGAAGAAACAGCAGAGGGCTTAAGAATAACAAATACGATAACAGTAACGGGTATTCTGGGCTTCTTATGGCGTAAGATTGTGGCTCAAAATATTGTAGACAATTTCAAGAAAGATATAGAATCTCAAATTAAGGCGGCTTCAAAACTGTGAGCGTTGGACGGCTGTTTGCTTGAAACGAATGCAAACAGAAGTTCTATTCGAATTCATATTGTTTAGTTTCTTTGTATACAGAAAAGATATTTATTAAATCACAAAGCGGAAATGAAATCGGTCGATAATACTTTTAGTGTGGATAAGGCAGAAGAGAGCTCTGGCTTTTTGCTTTGGCAGGTTACTAATTTATGGCAACGGGAGATAAAAAAGGCACTTGATGTGTATGGACTTACGCACTCGCAATTTGTCTTACTAGCTAGCGCCCACTGGCTTACTTTACATCAATCAGAAGTAACACAGGTGGCATTATCCTCTCATTCAAAAATTGACCCGATGACAACCTCCACTGTTTTAAGAACACTGCAGCAGAAAGGATTGATACAACGGCAAGAACACTTAAAAGATACACGGGCTAAAACCGTAGAGTTAACGACCAAAGGAAAAGAACTGGTGAAAAAGGCCGTCGTAACGGTAGAAAGTTTTGACCGGGAGTTCTTCTCACGTCTCGGCAACAAAACAAAAGAATTTAATAGAGACTTACTGACCTTGCTTGGACAAAGCCACTAATACTTTTTGAGTGAAGAGGAACAGGTTAAACAATAACCGTCCTCTTTACTATTTGAGATTTTATAAATTATCTATCGGTTAAACCTAAGCTTGTTTTTTCTTTAACCATGCGCGAACAGGTTCGTCGTATAATTTTAAACTAGCATAAGCAATCAGGATAGCGGAAACGAATGTAGCAACTGCCCTGGGTAAAATTTCAGAAAGGCTTGAATCGCGATGCTCACTTAACCATCCGAAGTAAATATAGATAAGTGGGTAATGAGTGATGTAAAGAGGATAGGATATGTCGCCAAGCCACTTACAAAGCTTTGATTCACGATCGGTATGGAGCTTACCACTTGCCCCAAGGTAAACAATTAGTGGAAAAATCAAAATGATATTCAAGGAATCATAAAGACCATTCATCCAAAGATATTCCTTCCCTCCTACCCGTGGAAACGCCAATACAACAACAAGGAGCACGCTGCAAAGTAAAAAGGCATTTTTTATATGGGTAAGCTTAGAAATTCTGAATAATAACAAGCCTCCAAAAAACGGGAACAACATCCTCGTAAAGCCGACACGCAGCTGTTCAGCGTTAAGTGACCAGCCGCCAACTACATCACCGTTTTTGCTCGTTACTGCGCAGTGGATTAGTAAAGCACCGGTTATAACTACCAGTACAGACAGCGCTTTTTTTGACAACTTTCGTAACCCAAGTGCATAGAAGATATTTGCAAGGTATTCAAAGAAAAGGGACCACCCTGGCCCATTTAAGGGATGCATTTCTTGCCATCCTCTGATATCCATTGAAATGGGTAGAGGGATAAGGGTAAAGCCAATAACCATGGTTAAGATAACTTTCCAGAGAGGAACAGAATGGATCTCAGGAAACATTGGAGAAGCTGAAAAATAAAAACCAATAGCACCTATCATCATTCCAAGTATAACCATAGGTTGAAGTCTGCTAACCCGACGTTTAAAAAAATCTCCTACAGTCATTTTCTCCCAACGGTCATCATAGGCATATCCTATAACAAAACCGGAGAGCAAGAAAAAGAAGTCTACCGCAAGATATCCGTGATTGACGATTTGATCTAAATGACTTGTGGCGTGAGCTTCGAAAATATGAAAAATAACAACTGTAATTGCAGCAACACCTCTAAGTCCATCAAGGATTGGGTAGTGCGGTTTAGTGGCAGGTGAATTTCCGTTCATTTGGTGTGTTTGAGGAGGGGAAATTGCTAAAAAAATTTATTAAATCCTACCTTCCAAATACACAGCTTTCTCTCTATGAAAGTAGAGGGAAAAACTAGGCTGATCTTCGAACTTGTGGCATACCTGAGTAGTCCCTGGAGGTATAATGTATGAAATCTTCCTGATTGCTCTCCTCCCACCTGTTTAAGGTGAGGACGGTTTCTATTGCTACCTGCTCTAAAATCAAATTTTCATTAACGTCCTGCTGATGGTATAAGAAACTGAGGTCGACAATCTGTAAGGGCTTAGCGGATCCATCCGATTGTTCGGTAGTCAGATTGTAGCTTTTAGATCCTTTTACTAAAATATATTTAACATCTAATTCGACAAGCCGCTCAATTACCTCCAAAGATAATTCGTCGGCAGAAGAAACTATGACAGCATCCTTCCCCTCCGCAAAGTCGGCAGTTGCTAGAGTAAGTCGGTTTGTAATTAATGTAATATGATGCCGTCTTACATTAGCTAGTGCCAGAGGCTCCTTCTCATTCGATCTTATACTATATGCTATGGCTCTCATATTCAATCAGGATTTAATACAAAAGTACCAGCTTATCTTTTAACCGGACATGAGTATTGTCAAAGGCTAAAGTGATGATGATCAGATTTTTGAAAAAAAATATCACACAGGTAACAATTTTGTTTCTCTCTGCGTAAAATCCAACACTTCAGAACATTATCTCCGTGAGGTTGACTGATTAGCGTGTGTACTAGGAGAAAATCCTTTTAATACTTATTAGATGTTAAAAAAAGCTTTGTTAGCCAAAGCCCGGGCTTCTTTTTGCCTCAACTTTGGAGTCTTTTTTGGTGTTTTGATCCTTCTTTTAGGGCTTTTCAGCAATGAATCAAAAGGGCAAACACCAGGGTTAATATATAAACCAGCCAGTGGTATTGGTCTTTCAGTACTCGATCCAAATGGTGATGGATATTCTTCTGTTAGCTCTGCTGGATTTACCGCAAAAGATTATGGGACTTCCAGCGAACTCCAAATGGTTTCTATACCACTGGTTATTGCAGAGCCTTCGGCAGATTTAAGTACAGGTGCTAGTGGAGGTCATACAGAAATAGTTAGCTTAGACGGTTCTAATTCCGTTTTTGTGCTGAAAAAAACGGTTAGTGGAGTTGATTATTTTATCGTCCGCTTTCGGATCGGTAAAAACTCGACTGCCTCTAAAGGATATTCTCTTCTGATAGATACTGATAATCTATTTTCGCTAACGGGTGCTAACCCTGGGTTTGAAAAAGAAATCGTATTAGAAACAGGTTTTGGAGTTAAAATATATACTCACAACGTATCAGCGGGAACAATTTCTAACACTAAAACCTACACTATTGATCAATACCATCAACGCTCTATAGCAGCAAGTACAAATGACGGAGATGCAGATTACTTCTATGATTTTTTTGTTCCCTATGCAGATCTTGGGATCACTGGAAGTGTAAGACTTGCTGCCACTACCATTACCAGCGCCCAAAGCGGAATTAGTGGAACTGCTTCAGATATTAATGGCATCAACGATCAAAAATATGGTAGTAATACCAATGCTGCGTATGCAGCAGTTGTGGGCAGTTTTCCTCCAACGGATCTTTCCAACTTAACCCAGGGCGCAAGTTTTGGGCAACTCGTTACTATTGCTCCGGTAATTACAAGCAGTTTAAATACCGCCAGCATTGCTATTCAAGGAACTAGTGTTGAAACAGATGGCACTATAATTACTGTATATAAAAACGGGTCTTCTATTGGAACAACGACAGTAACAAGTAACGCATGGACTTTGTCTGGAGTTTCTGGTCTTGCTGCTGGTAATCTTATTACCGCTAAAGCTAGTGCTACTAACAAAAGTACTTCAGTCAGTTCAAATCAGGTAGAGGTAACTGCTCCACAATTATGTTATACACCGACCCCCGTTATAGGTGCTAAAGTTAATGGCTCTCAAAATTTGCCAGGCACCTGGACTATGCCGGACGGGTCTGCAATTTTGGCAAACACGGTAAGGATAAGAGTGTACCAACAAACACCTGGAACTAACACCTTCACAGAACTAAGCCCAGGTACAGCTACTTATGTCTCTGCCACCTCCACTGGTGCGGGCTCCTTTTCATTTGTTACAGGGCAAGCGCAAAATACATTCAATGACTCCCGGCTTTTTGCAACCGCCGAATACAACGGCTGTGTAAGTGGTATGTCGGCGGCCAGCGGAGCAAGTAATTCAACCTCACTTACACCTGCTCCAACGATTAACACTACTTCTATCCTCGCAAATACCGGTTCTACAACTATCACTGTTCAAAGTAATTATTCGAATTCAACTTTAATATTATATAAAAACGGAATCGAAATAGCTAGAAGCAGTTTAACGTTTACCAATGCTGCCACTACTTCCTTTTCTGCCTCAGGTTTACTTGAAGGAGACAGACTAACAGCAAGGGCGCAAGGTAGTGGACCTAATGATGTTCTTTCGAATGAGTCCAACCTTGTTATAGTTTCAGGAACCTCAGCAACTTCAACTGCTCCGGTTATTACTAATACCTACATTGCAGGATCAGGAAAAACGGTTACGGGAACTTCAGTAGAAATTTCAGGAACAACAATTTACTTATATAAGACAAGCGGAGGTACAACTACTACGATTGGAACAACTACTGTCAATGCCTTTGGCAATTGGTCAGTTCTAGGTTTAACTCTTGCTTCGGGAGACGTTTTAACTGCAAAAGCGGACGCTACCAATAAGGCCTTAAGTGCCGCATCTAATTCGGTGACTGTGCAGGCAAGCGCCCCAACTGCTCCAGTTGTTACCTCTCCTATTTATGCTGGAGCAACTTCAGTAAGTGGAACTGCAGGTAATACGCTTGTGAAACTTTACGTTGACGGAACTCCACTAACAAATACATCGAATGCTGCTACCTGGAGCATCACTACCGCGACCGGCGATATTTACAAAGGCGCTCAGGTTAAAGCCACTAATACCGTTAATGGAATTGAAAGCAATTTCTCTAATATTGTCACGGTCGCGGGTGTAGACCACTTTAAGGTCGAGGCTGCTGCGGGAGGAAATATTGGGACCCAAATAGCTGGTACTCCATTTAAAGTCCTTATCACTGCCCAGGATGCGGCCAACGCAACTTACACGAATTATACGGGTCAGAATACGGTTGCGTCCTCATCCAACATGTCTTCAGGGGCTGGACCAACAAGTTCTTTTACTGCGGGAGTACTGTCGTCTCATAGCGTTACACTCACAAAAGCAGGAACCTATACACTCACTACGCTAAGTACCACCGACCCTTTAACGGTCGGAACTTCAAATTCTTTCGTAATCAGTCCTGCCGTAGTAAGCAGCATGGTAATTAATCAGCAACCATCATCTACTGCTTTTAGTGGTGCTCAATTATCACAACAACCTGTTGTGTATTTATATGATGCTTACGGAAACCTGGCTACCAACAATAGTACAACTCAGGTAACTGTATCGATCGGTTCTGGGACTGGAAGTCTTAGTGGAACATTAACCAAGACGGCGGTTAATGGTATCGTTACCTTTAATGATCTGGCCATTTCCGGATCAGGGGTGCAAACATTAAGCTTTGCATCTTCAGGTCTAAATTCGGTTACTTCAAACACAATAACCGTTTCAGCAACTGCCCCATCGGGTTTAAGCTATACCTCGCCGAACATATATACTGTTGGTGCAGCCATTACTGCCCTTAATCCAACATTAACAGGAAGTGCAACATCATATAGCATTAGTCCCGCACTACCTGCTGGGTTAACCCTCAATACCTCAACGGGGCAAATTACAGGTACGCCTACTGCTACGAAGTCTTTAACAACATATACCGTTACAGCCGGCAATAGCTCGGGCAACACTTCTGCAACTTTGACCATTACCGTTAATCCTGCATTAACTGCAACTATTACATCCAAAACAGATGTAACAGTGAAGGGCGCTACTACCGGGGCTCTTGATATTTCAATAAGTGGTGGAACAAGCCCCTACACCTACAGTTGGAGCAATGGTGCTGCTACAGAAGATTTGAGCGGACTTGCAGCAGGAACTTATACGCTAACAGTTAACGATAAAAATGGAGCGACATCAACAGTTTCAGCAACTATTACGGAGCCTTCTGCTCTGTTAGCGGCTGTAGTAACTTCTAAAACCGATGTTACCGTTAAAGGTGCTTCAACCGGTGCTATTAATATTACTGTGAGCGGTGGTACTTCTCCTTATACTTATGCATGGAGTAATGGTGCTACTACAGAAGATCTTACCGGTCTTGCTGCAGGTACTTACACAGTTACTGTTACTGATAAAAATGGTGTAACTACAACTGCTTCTGCAACTATTACTGAGCCTTCCGCTCTATTAGCCGCTGTAGTAACTTCTAAAACGGATGTCTCTGTTAAAGGTGCTTCAACCGGGGCTATTGATATCTCTGTATCTGGTGGTACTTCTCCTTATTCTTATGCATGGAGTAATGGTGCTA
>NZ_JAFEWE010000015.1 GCF_017355785.1 Desertivirga arenae | reverse complement strand
GCCTATATCGGCGGTGTCCACCTCTTCCCATTCCGAACAGAGAAGTTAAGCCCGCCAGAGCCAATGGTACTGCAGTAAAATGTGGGAGAGTAGGTCGGTGCCAACTTTTAAACAAAAGCCCTTCAGGTAACTGATAGGGCTTTTTTAATTTTAGGGGTACTATAAAATCCCTTCAAGGTAGGATATTAAAATAATAGTGACTAAGTACAATGCTGTCATTTACCCTTATGGTAAAGAGTCCTGATCCGGAAGGGCTTCTCTCCTAAACTTACAATTTACAGATTCCCCTATTAGAATAAACGTAGTCAAACTAAAAGCCTATAAAGTTTGGCTTTTGAAAAATACAGCAAGATTCAGATTGTACAATTGCTAAAAGCTTAAGACCTTTAATCCTTTGTTTAGATTATGAAACAGGATCAATTAAATTATGAACGTATTGCAAAGGCAATTGAATATATTCGATTGAACTTCAAGAAGCAGCCATCATTGGAAGAGATCGCTGAGGTTGTAAGTTTGAGTCCCTTTCATTTTCAACGTTTATTTACAGAATGGGCTGGCACCAGTCCGAAGAAATTCCTTCAATATATTAGTATAGCTTATGCAAGAAAGTTACTGAAGGAAACAGAGGCGTCTTTGTTTGATGTGGCCTATGAAACTGGACTTTCGGGTAACAGCCGATTGCATGAACTTTTTATTAATATAGAAGGTATGACTCCTGCTGAGTTTAAGAACGGAGGTAAGGACTTGCATATCCGGTACAGTTTTGTAACTAGTCCCTTCGGCCCTCTCCTACTTGCGTCTACTGAGAAAGGAGTTTGTTATATGGCCTTCTATGATAACCAGGAAAACGAACTGCTAAAGCTTAAATCTACATTTCCACAGGCTAATTATCTAGAAGGCTTTGATAAGATACAAGCGAATGCTCTTCTAATCTTTCAGAAAGACTGGACGAAGCTGGACCAGATCAAATTGCATTTAAAGGGGACCAGCTTTCAGTTGAAGGTATGGGAAAGTCTTTTAAAGATTCCAATGGGAAAGCTTTCTACTTACGGTTCTATTGCTCAAAGTATAAGCGTGCCTAATGCTTCACGCGCAGTAGGTACCGCTATTGGAAGTAATCCTGTTGCCTTTCTAATCCCCTGTCACCGTGTAATACAATCCTCCGGAAACCTTGGAGGCTATATGTGGGGATTAAACCGCAAATCGGCCATAATTGGTTGGGAAGCCTCCATCACAGATCCTCTTAACCTTATTTCTGAAAATCATTCTTAGTGAGGTTTTGAACAATTGTCCTGAAAGTAAGATTAACCCGAGGCGTTTTTATACGGGTTGAAGGAGGCAGACGATGCAACCAATGGGTCTGTGTAGTGCCAGCCATAATTAGTAAGCTTCCATGTTCAAGGAGCAGGGAAATGGTTTCCTTAGTTTCTTTATGTTTAAATGCAAATTTTCGTTCGGCTCCAAAGGATAGAGAGGCAATTGCTCCATTCTTTTTCAAATCCTTTTCTGCATCGCTATGCCAAGCCATTCCTTCCTCTCCATCATGGTAAAGGTTAAGCAGACAGGAATTAAATTGCTCTCCTGTTTGTTCTTCAACGATTGTTTTTAGTTCGTGTAACTCGGCAGTCCAAGGGATTGCTGTTTTAGTGCTATTGGAATAGGTATAGCTAAAATCTGAATCTCCATACCACGCTACCTTTCGCTTAGTATGAATGACCTTTCCAAAAATTATTGCTTCATCATTTTTCCAGTTAATAGAATTTAGCAGGACATTTAAATAATGGTCTGCTTCTTCCCTTTTGAGTACCTTACCGAAATACTTAACTATTCCATCTTTCGGCAAATAATTACTGTCTCTATTGGGTTCGCTGTTAAAGAGGTCCATTTTAAGAAATAAAGTAAATGCTGGCAAAGATGCTGAGAGTTTTCAGAAGGAACAATCCAGTTCTTGCTTTATTCCTCGTAATAATTTAACAGAAACTATATTATAAATAACGTCAGTTATTAACGGTTGACAAAGCTGGATCCCTGCCAGTGTTGCTTCTAAATTTCTTTTAACAATATTTGGAATGCTAAAAATATTAGCATTATTTTTGTATTGGTAAATGTATGGAACAGCGTATTTCAAAGAAGATCCTAATAGACAGACTGCAAAAGGAGATCCTTTTATTAGAGGGGTTTAAGCCTGCAACTGCAGGATCCCTGCGGTTTAAAGGGTTAGAGTCTATTGAAGCAGCTTTTCCTAATGCTGTATTTCCTACCGGTACTCTACATGAGTTTGTAAACCCTCTTCCTGAATATACTGCTTCTACCAGTGGATTTATTGCCGGGTTACTAACAGCAATGATGCGAAATACGGGGTATTGCCTTTGGATAAGTTGTAGCAGAAGCATCTTCCCTCCTGCTCTCAGAACTTTTGGAGTTGAGCCGGACCGGGTTATTTTTATTGATTTGGTAAAGGAGAAAGACGTTTTATGGGCAACTGAAGAAGCCTTAAAATGTAAAGGCCTGGTAGCTGTGATTGCAGAGGTAAAGGATATTAATTTCTCACAATCACGTCGTTTGCAATTAGTAATGGAGAGAAGTAAGGTTACTGGCTTTATTATGCTCAAGACAAAAGGTCAACTTACTTCAACAGCCTGTACTGCCCGATGGCAAATTAGTCCTATTGCCAGTGAACCTGAAGAGGGCTTGCCTGGACTTGGTTTTCCTCGTTGGAATATAGAACTGTTGAAAGTACGAAACGGAGATCCTGGTTCATGGAAGTTCGAATGGAGCTCTGAAGGATTTAAGCAAATAGTACAAAAATCATTTACAATCAATGTCGAGGAGGAAACACGAAAGGCTGGGTAGTATATGCAAAAGCGCTTTGTATCCATATGGTTCCGGTATCTTACTACCGACTGGCTTTGTATCCGCAAGCCTGAATTGTTTCATGTACCTTTTGTTTTTGCAGCTTCTATTCACAATCGCAAGGTGATTACCGCTGTAAACTCTATTGCTGAAGCAGATGGTATACTTACAGGAATGCCGGTAGCCGATGCCAAGGCAATGGTTCCGCAACTGGAAGTATTTGATGAAAAACAAGACAGGAATACTAAGTTATTGAAAGCCATCGGCGAGTGGTGCATCCGTTATAGCCCAACAGTCGCCCTTGATGCTCCTGATGGATTAGTACTTGATGTTACTGGTTGTACGCATTTGTGGGGAGGAGAGCTGCAATATCTGCAGGAATTAATCCATCGTTTTAAAAGCAAAGGATATTATATTCAAATAGCAATGGCTGATACTGTTGGAGCAGCCTGGGCTTTGGCTCGTTATGGTACAAATGGAAGTGTTGTTGAAAGCGGGAAACAGGCAGAAGCTCTATTATCCTTACCTCCTGCTGCTTTACGCTTAGAGATTGAAGTACTTCAGCGACTTCAAAAATTAGGGCTTTATAACATCCGCAGTTTTATCAGTATGCCCCGTTCTGTACTGCGAAGACGATTTGGGGAAGGTATGTTGCAGCGGTTGTCGCAAGCATTAGGTTCAGAGGAAGAACCTTTAGTTTCTATACATCTAGTAGAACCTTATCAGGAACGTCTTCCATGTTTAGAGCCCATCCGAACTGCATCAGGAATTGAAATCGCTATTCAAAAGCTGTTGGAAAGCTTGTGTCAACGCCTATATAAAGAAAGCAAGGGCATAAGAAAGGTTGTTTTGAAATGCTACCGTGTAGATGGCCGAATAGAGCAGGTTGAGATTGGTACTAATAAAGCTTCTCATCACATTCCTCACTTATTTAAGCTATTTGAATTAAAAATATCTTCTATCGAACCTGCATTAGGAATAGAGTTATTTGTGATAGAAGCAACCAAGGTTGAAGAGATATCGCCATCTCAGGAAGCTTTATGGTTAGAAAATGCGGGTAAGAATATGGAGGAGCTTAGTGAACTTCTAGATCGTCTTTCAGCCAGAATTGGTTCGGAAGCTATTCATAGGTATTTCCCGGATGAACACTTTTGGCCTGAAAGATCTATCCAGCTGGCATCGTCTATTATCGATAAACCTGCAGTTATATGGCCTACAGAAAAAAGCCGTCCCACTCTTTTGCTTAGTAGGCCAGATAAAATTGAAGTTACTGCCCCTATACCTGATTATCCTCCTATGACTTTCAGGTACAAGGGCAAGCTGCATTATGTTAAAAAGTCCGACGGGCCAGAGCGTATAGAAAGGGAATGGTGGTTAGAGGCTGGAGAGCATCGGGACTATTTCCAGGTAGAGGATGAGGAAGGAAAAAGGTATTGGCTGTTCAGGTCAGGTCATTATTCTGATACAGATACCTCTGATTGGTTTATTCATGGATTTTTTGCTTAAGAAAGGTAACTGTTATGCCATATGTAGAATTACAGGTAACCTCCAATTTTAGTTTCTTAAGAGGGGCTTCTCATCCAGAGGAGCTTGTTGAGCAGGCGGAATTGATGGGGTACTCAAAAATAGCAATCACTGATAGAAATACTTTCGCTGGGATTGTAAGAGCGCACTCAGCTTGTAAGGATAAGAAGATAAAACTTATTCCTGCTTGCCGGCTTGATTTATTAGATGGGCCCAGTTTGCTTGCTTATCCAACCTGTAAAAACGCCTATAGTAAGCTATCAGAATTATTGAGCAAAGGAAACCTTCGTACTGAAAAGGGGAAATGTGATCTATATAAGGCTGACGTTTTTAATATTGCCGGAGACATTAAATTTATAGCTATTCCTCCCGATGCTCTAAATTCTGATTTTGACTTTGATAACTCTTTTAAGGAAGGAATTATGGAATATAAAACCTTCTTTGGGAAAGACTTTTACCTTGCTGCCAGCAGATCATACCAGAACAATGATCATAAGAGACTTTATCGTTTAGACCAGTTATCCCGGCAGCTTTACATTCCATTAGTAGCAACTAACGACGTTCACTATCATGAACCTAAAAGAAGAGAGCTACAGGATGTATTAACTTGTGTACGCGAAAAATGTACTATTTACACAGCTGGTTTTAGACTTCATCAGAATGCGGAGCGATACTTGAAAGAACAGGAAGAGATGCATCGTTTGTTTAGCCGCTATCCGGATGCCGTTGCCAGGACTATTGAAATTGCTGAAGCTTGCCAGTTTTCTCTTGATGAACTAAAATATGTATACCCCGATGAGATAACTTCTGAAGGAAGGACACCGCAGGAAGAACTAATTCATCTTACCTGGAAAGGAGCACGGGAGCATTTTGGAGATGAGCTCCCTGAAAAGGTTGAGAAAGCAATTAAGCATGAATTAAATTTCATTGAAGAGAAAAATTACGCTAGTTACTTTCTTACAGTCTATGATATTGTTCGCTATGCGCGTGAGCAAAAGATCTTATGTCAGGGAAGAGGCTCTGCTGCTAATTCCACTGTTTGCTATTGTCTGGGAATTACTTCCGTTAATCCAAACAAGTTTGATCTGCTCTTTGAACGCTTTATTTCTTCAGCCAGGAATGAACCTCCGGATATTGATGTTGATTTTGAACACGAACGCCGCGAGGAAGTGATCCAATACATTTATAACAAATATGGCAGGGATAGAACAGCAATTGTAGCTACTGTTACCCAGCAGCATCAGAAAGGAGCAATGCGGGATGTAGGAAAGGTAATGGGATTGTCGCAGGATACCTTGAACCGGTTGGCTGGTGCTATATGGGAATTTACAACAGAATGGTTCGAGCCAGAGCGATTGATCGAACAAGGTTTAAATCCTGAAGATCCTTTGCTTAAAAAGGTTTTAGAGCTTACAGGACAGATGATGGGTTTCCCTCGGCAGTTAGGTCAGCATACAGGAGGCTTTGTGATTACACAGGGCAAAATTACAGAGCTATGTCCTATTCTAAATGCCCGGATGGAGAACCGCACCAATATTGAATGGAACAAGGACGATATTGATGCATTAGGATTTATGAAAGTGGATGTGCTGGCTTTAGGAATGCTGACTTGTATCCGTAAAGGATTCGACCTGGCAAAGAAGCATTACAATCTGGATTATACTTTAGCCAGTATTAACAAGGAGGAAGATCCCAAAGTTTATGATATGATCTGTGATGCCGATACCATAGGTGTTTTTCAGATTGAAAGTCGGGCTCAGCAAACCATGCTTCCAAGGCTAAAACCGCGATGTTTTTATGATCTTGTAATTGAGGTAGCCATTGTTCGGCCGGGCCCAATTCAAGGAGATATGGTGCATCCTTATTTGAGAAGAAGGAATAAAGAAGAAGATCCTGAGATACCTGTAGGATTGGAAGGTATATTAGGAAAGACTCTAGGTGTTCCTCTTTTTCAGGAACAGGCTATGCAAATTGCTATAGTAGCAGCAGGCTTTACTCCTGCTGAAGCTGATGAATTACGTCGAAGTATGGCTACCTTCAAAATGAAGGGCCTTGTAAGTAAGTTTGAGGAGAAGCTTATAAATGGGATGAAAGCCAATGGCTATGATGAGGAGTTTGCCAAGCGGGTTTTTAAGCAGCTGGAAGGCTTCGGAAGCTATGGTTTCCCTGAAAGCCATGCAGCTAGTTTCGCCTTATTGGTATATGTCTCCTGCTACCTTAAATATCATCATCCTGATGTTTTTGCAACGGCACTTCTAAACTCTATGCCGATGGGCTTTTATCAGCCTGCACAGATTGTAATTGATGCACGAAAGCATGGTGTAGAGGTACGAGAGGCGGATATTAATTATTCATCATGGGATAATCTGCTTGAGGAAAAGTCAGGAGATTATTTTGCCATTCGTATGGGTTTCCGCCAGATCAAAGGAATAAGGGAGGATGATATAGAGGCTTTGCTGAGAGGAAGAGGAGCCGGGTATAACAGTATTCCAGCACTACGCGATGCCGGAGTATCTCATACAGCTTTAGAGAAGTTAGCTGATGCTGATGCTTTCCGTTCGTTGGGGCTTGACAGGCGGCAAGCATTATGGGAAGTATCGGCATTGCATGACCGGCCCCTCGCTCTTTTTGAGGGCCAACCCTCTGCAAGTGTTACAGAAGCGCAGACTGAGCTTCCTTTAATGTCCACAGCAGAGCATGTAGTACAAGACTACGCCACTACTTCTTTATCACTTAAGGCTCATCCTGTTAGCTTCGTTCGAGATCAGCTTCGCCTCCTCCATATTCTATCCTCTAAAGAGATTACCGAAGCCAGAGAAGGAGCTTTAGTTAAGGTTGCCGGATTGGTTCTAGTACGGCAGCGGCCGGGAACGGCAGGAGGTGTTTGTTTTATTACTATTGAAGATGAAACTGGCTTTACTAACCTGGTTGTGTTTCAACAATTATTCGAGAAGTACCGCAAGGAGGTATTAGGAGCGAAATTGCTGATGGTTGAAGGAAAGTTGCAGAGAGAAGGTCAGGTAATACATGTGGTGGTTAGGAGATGCTTCGACCTTTCAAAGTTATTGAGAGGATTAACTAAAAAGGAGACAGATAATTTACCTATATTGACACTATCACGGGCGGATGAAAAAAGTCCTTTTCCTACAACTAATAAACGAACTCAAATTCGTGAAAATGCACAGGAAGAAAACTTTCCGAAAGCAAGGAATTTCAGATAGTCATAATAGCATGTAAATAAAAAAGGAGCCTATCCGGCTCCTTCCATATACTTTGAGTTCTAATCCTTCCTAAGCTTTATCACCCTCATCCAATGCAGAACTTTAATTACAGGGTATGAAGGGTCAATTTCCCACCACTTCTGTGCAAAGTTTACATCATTCGGTTTCTTATGGTGATTATTCTGAAATAATTCTCCTAACATTAAAAAATCAATTGGCAAGGTATTTCTGCTATGATCGTGATTATCAAAGTTCGAATAGCCATATTTATGTCCACACCAGTTAACAATAGCTCCATGTAATGGTCCCATTAGAAAGTGTAATGGAAGTAACAGAAAGAATAACCAGTGAGGTGCAAAAAGGATATAGAAAGCTATATATAGACCTATAAAGCAAATGCGAGTAAACCAAAGATCACCTATTCTGTCAATAATAGGCCATGTAGGATAACGATCACGGAATTGTGGTTCTGGCTCAGTCTTATGCTTTAGATAATTAAAGTATATGTTCTTGGTTTGAATCATCAAACCCCAAACATCTTTAATAAAGTGAGGAGAATGAGGATCTTTCTCTGTATCGCTATACGCATGATGCATACGGTGCATAATAGCATATGCTCTCGGGTTTAAGAAAGACGCTCCTTGAGCGAGAAAAGTGCCCATGTAGAAAAATCTTTCCCAGAAAAAGTTCATTTTAAACATTTTATGAGATGCATAGCGATGTAAAAAGAATGTTTGAAAGAACAACGACAGGAACCAGTGAGCCAGGAAGAAAATAAGAATAATGGTCATTAAAATATGGTAATAGTATATATAATCGTTTAGAAACAGCTTTAATTGTGCGGGCTTAATCCAAACAACTGATTTATTTAAAAGTAAACGGTAACATTAAGCAAACAGTTTATACTTTTAAAAAAAAGGCGGTCCGAGAACCGCCTTCTTGTTTTATTTAGATAAGTACATGGACTTCTCTTTGTAAAGCTTAACGAAGTACGGATCGTGCAGGTCTTTAATAAACCTGATGGCTTCTCCCGTCGACTTCATTTCAGGGCCTAACTGCTTATTTACTTCAGGGAACTTATCGAAAGAGAATACAGGTTCTTTAATGGCATAACCTTCTAGTTTTCTAACAATTGTGAAGTCTTTAAGTTTGTTAACACCTAACATGATCTTAGCGGCAATGTTGATATAAGGAACATCATAAGCTTTTGCAATGAACGGAACTGTACGTGATGCACGAGGATTTGCCTCAATTACGTATACTTTTTCATCTTTAATTGCAAACTGAATGTTCAAAAGACCGCTAACATTAAGTGCTTTTGCCAATTTGATGGTGTACTCTTCCATTTGTCTGATTACGTTTTCAGACAAGTTAAATGGAGGAAGAACTGCACTAGAATCTCCAGAGTGGATACCAGCAGGTTCGATATGCTCCATTAAACCTACAATATGTACATCTTCTCCGTCGCAGATTGAATCTGACTCAGCCTCTTCAGCTCTGTCAAGGAAGTGGTCAATTAGTACACGGTTACCTGGAAGATCTCCTAGTAATTTTACCACTGCATTTTCAAGGTCTGCATCGTTGATCACAATGCTCATACCCTGACCGCCTAAAACGTAGCTTGGACGAACAAGAACCGGGTAACCAACGTGGTGAGCTACTTCTAAAGCTTCTTCAGCAGTTTCTGCAACTCCGTAACGTGGATATGGAATATCTAAATCTCTAAGCAGGTCAGAGAAACGACCTCTGTCTTCAGCGATATCCATATTATCGAAAGATGTTCCGATAATCTTAATCCCTTTTTCATGAAGCTTTTCAGCCATTTTAAGAGCTGTTTGCCCTCCTAACTGAACAATAACTCCTTCAGGTTTTTCAAGATCGATGATCTCACGTACATGTTCCCAGAAAACAGGCTCGAAGTATAACTTATCGGCCATGTTGAAGTCTGTAGATACCGTTTCAGGGTTACAGTTGATCATGATAGACTCAAAGCCACATTCTTTAGCAGCTAAAAGGCCGTGAACACAAGAGTAATCAAACTCGATACCTTGTCCGATACGGTTAGGACCTGACCCTAGTACGATAATTTTCTTTCTGTCGCTTACTACAGATTCGTTTTCATCTTCGAATGTAGAGTAGTAGTAAGGGGTTTGTGCAGGGAATTCGGCAGCGCAAGTATCAACCATCTTGTAAACACGACGGATACCCAACTCTTTTCTGCGCTCATAAACTTCATCTTCTGTAACGTTACCTAATAACCAGGAAATCTGTACATCAGAGAACCCTTTCTGCTTAAGGGTGCAGAAAAAGTCTTTAGGGATATTATATAACGAGTAGCGTTTAAGTTCCTGCTCCAGTTGAACAAGCTCTTGAATCTGTACAAGGAACCACTTGTCGATCTTAGTAGCTTTACGTATAGATTCTAAAGGAACTCCTAAACTGAACGCATCTTTTAATAAGAAGATACGATTCCAGCTTGGATGCTCTAAACCGTACATTATTTCTTCAAGGTTACGGTTTTGTCTGCCGTCGGCACCTAAGCCAGCGCGGCCAATTTCCAATGATTGACAAGCTTTTTGAAGCGCTTCAATGAATGTACGGCCGATACCCATTACCTCTCCTACGGCTTTCATTTGAAGGCCTAGTTCCATATTGGCACCCTTAAATTTGTCGAAGTTCCAACGAGGGATCTTTACAATGACATAATCAAGAGTTGGTTCGAAGTATGCTGAAGTTGTTTTTGTAATTTGATTTTCAATCTCATCAAGGTTGTAACCAATTGCAAGCTTAGCAGCAATTTTAGCGATTGGGTAACCAGTAGCTTTTGATGCAAGAGCTGATGAGCGGGAAACCCGAGGGTTAATCTCGATAGCAATGATAGCTTCAGTAGCTGGATCAACTGAGAACTGAACGTTACAGCCTCCAGCAAAGTTACCAATAGCGCGCATCATCTTGATCGCCTGGTTCCGCATGTCTTGATAACAACGGTCGCTTAAGGTCATAGCAGGAGCAACTGTAATTGAGTCTCCGGTATGGATACCCATCGGGTCAAAGTTCTCAATAGAACAGATGATAATTACATTGTCTTTGCTGTCGCGCAGAAGCTCCAACTCGTATTCTTTCCAACCTAGAACTGCTTTTTCTACAAGTACTTCGTGCGTTGGAGATGCTTGAAGACCGCGACTTAAAGCTGCATCAAAATCTTCTTTCTTATGTACGAAACCGCCTCCGGTTCCTCCAAGTGTATATGAAGGACGAATTACCAGCGGAAAACCAATTTCCTGCGCAGCTTCTTTTCCTTCAAGGAAAGAGTTTGCAATTTTTGAAGGAGCAACCCCTACACCAATGTCTACCATTAACTGGCGGAATTCTTCGCGGTTCTCTGTTTTCTCAATTGCGGCAACGTCAACACCAATAATGCGGACGCCATATTTTTCCCATATGCCGCGTTCTTCTGCTTCTTTACAAAGGTTAAGCGCAGTTTGGCCACCCATTGTAGGAAGAACAGCGTCAATGTGGCGCTCTTGTAAAATCTTCTCGATACTATCGCAGGTTAGCGGCCATAAATAAACATGATCGCCGATGACATTGTCTGTCATGATAGTTGCCGGGTTGGAATTGATAATGGATACTTCAATTCCTTCGTCTTTTAACGATAAAGCAGCTTGCGAACCTGAATAATCGAACTCAACGGCCTGACCGATGATAATTGGTCCTGAACCGATAATCAGGACTGATTTAATAGAGGTGTCTCTTGGCATTAGGGCTAAATTATTTTTATTTCTAAAAGTCGGATGACTTGAGAATCAAGAGGAAATCTTGTCTGTGAAGAAAAAATCCCGACTTGATTGTCGGGATGCAAAGGTATAAAAAAATAGATTTTTACAGAACTGTAAAATGAATCTTATCATTTATTTTATTGAAATTATTCTTTATAAGTAACTTTATAGAGCGGTATGACTTTTAATAGTGATTTTCAAGGTCTCTAAAGCCAAATTCAGAAGGTTCTCAAATAAGTAACAACGTTAATTGAAGTTCATTATAATCGGCAACGTGTAAGACACTCTTACAGGTATTTCCTGTTGTTTCCCGGGTTGCCAACCTTTTAATCGCTTAAGTACCCGCACTGCTTCTTCAGCAGTACCATAACCCGGATTTGATAAAATTTTTATAGCCGTGACAGGTCCATCACTTTCACCAAAAACTAAAACTATTCTTAATAGCAATTGTTAAACATAGATATTTTTCACACGCACACACTCATGAAAAAGATAATAATAGGATTCATTGCTATTGCCGCGCTCGCTGGTTGTAGTACCCTGCAATCCATTGTACGATCTACGTTGCCCTACACTGCCACTTTGATTATTCCTGCATCTACCAGCACCGGAACCGCACGTTCTGCCGTTAGTCAGGCTAGCAGTGTTGATCAACTGTTTGGGACTAAAACTAACTCTCAAATTAAAGAGGTTAGAATTGCTTCGGCTCGTATTGAAGCAAGCAACCCTTCAAGCCAAAACCTTGGAGTTTTCAGTTCTGTAAAATTATATCTTTCCAGAAGTGATGGCTCCGGGGAGGTTCTGGTTGCTCAAAGGTCAGATGTAAGCGCCTCTTCAGGTTCAAGCCTTGTATTAGATATTGATAATTCACGTTTCCTGGATGATATTATTAAAAGTTCATCTGCACGTTTAAGAATGGAATATGTGTTAAGGAATCAGCTAAATACAGATGTTAGCGTAAGAGCAAGTCTTGGCTTCTCTTCCGCCCCTGCCCAGTAGGTACTATTTCTTCATAATAATTGTTTGGTTAATGATGCCTCCCCAAAAGGGAGGCTTTTTTGTGGGCCGTAATTGATTCTAAAATTCCACGGCCCTATTATGTACCTTTACAGCTGATGGAAATAACTGAACTATTCTCACTTGTAGTAAAGCAGTTTGAAGCAACTACTTCCCTGGAGTGGCTTGGTATTGTTACTACCCTGGCCTGTATCTACCTTGCTGCTAAAGAGCATATTTTAAACTGGCCAGTTTCCATTATAGCTTGCGGTGCTTATGCAGCTCTCTATTATCAATATAAGCTCTATGGCGACTCTTACCTTCAGATATACTTTCTTTTAACCGCCATATATGGTTGGATTTATTGGATTAAAAATAAGGAACAGCACGATAAACCAGTGGTCAGCCTTAATTCAAGAGAAGGGCTTTACACCGTATTAGCAATTGCAATTTTCACATTAGCTTTAAGTAAATATCTTGACGAGTTTACCGATACCGACGTTCCTTACGCAGATGGTTTCTGCACCGCAATGAGTTTCGTAGCCCAATTTCTGATGACAAGGAAGGTGCTTCAAAATTGGTTACTTTGGATTATTGTAGATATATGCTATGTGCCATTGCTGTTATATAAGAATCTTGCATTTACTGCCTTATTATATTTGATCCTGGTAGGCCTAGCTACTAAAGGGTATTTTGATTGGAAGAAAACATGGAAGTTAAGCCAGTAAAGAAAATAGCAGTTGTCGGACCTGAATCAACAGGAAAATCTACGCTTTCTGAACAATTAGCTAAGCATTATAATACTGTTTGGGTACCTGAATATGCGCGTGCGTATTGTGAAGCTTTAACGGCACCATGTACCTGGCAGGATGAAATTAATATGTTTCATGGGCAACTTAAACTTGAAAAGGAACTTCTGCCCAAGGCTAAGCAGCTTCTGATTTGTGATACTACGTTTATTACAGTAAAGATTTGGAGCGATTATACTTTTGGTAAAGCCCCACAAGAAGTCTTAGACGAATTACCTAAACATACTTATGACCTTTACCTCTTAATGGACATTGACCTGCCTTGGCAAGAGGATCCACTGCGCGATTTTCCACACCTCCGGGAACATTTTATGCAGGTTTGGTATAAAGAGCTACAGGATTTAAATGCCTCCTTTGTTACCATATCTGGAACTGATCAGGAAAGGCTTTCTAATGCGATTAATGCTATAGATCAATATCTTAACAAATATTAACATTAAAATTCAAGAAGGAATGTTACTTTTGTAGTGTTGGTGAAACATATTTCCTTAAAAGATACCCGTCTTTAAGGATTCCATAAAAGAAATTTTCAACAGGTTCAGTTTAAGGTGAATAGAGGGAAATAGTAATTGTATTAGATTTAACTGTAGCTTGGTAATTTAATTTGGCTTACCTCAATAAGCATACATACGTTCTTTTTAAATTAATGATCGAAAGAAAGCCCTCCACCAGGAGGGTTTTTTGTTTTTATAGCCTCCAACATAATCCATTTTAGTTTGACCCTTCCCTTAAATCACGCTAGTCTGATAATTTTTTGTAAAAAAACCTTCCTTTTATGCAACACTCAAAAATTACCTGCGTCTATTAACCTGAAGCTAAATAATTTGGAAGCTGTATACATTGACCCGCATTTCAGCCTGGTGGTTGAGTGTAAAGAAGGAAATCGGAAAGCGCAATTTGAATTGTACAAGCTTTATTCTAAAGCCATGTATAATGTAGCAATGCGGATTCTTAATAATGCCGATGAAGCAAGTGACATGCTGCAGGAGTCATTCATCGATGCATTCTTAAGGATCAAGGAGTTTCGTCAGGAATCCAGCTTTGGAATGTGGGTCAAGCAGATAGTTGTCAATAAGTGTATATCACAGCTACGTAAAAGGAAATTCGAATTTCTATCGGTAGAAGATGTTGATCTTTCTGAAATTGCCGATGAGGATGAGTTTGATGAAGAAGAACTTCAATTTCAGGTAGAGGAAGTGAAAAAGGCAATCCAGTTGCTGCCCGAAGGTTACCGAATCGTATTGTCGCTCTATCTGCTGGAGGGTTATGATCATGAAGAAATTGCTTTCATTCTCAAGATCACCGAGAATACCTCCAGAACGCAGCTGTTAAGGGCGAAAAGGAAGCTGATGGATTTATTAACAAGAATTAAAGCGAAGGATATCTAAGATATTTATGGAAAAGAGAGAAAGATTAGAACAGTTTATTAGAGATAACCGCAGAGAGTTTGATGAGTTTGAACCTTCTCCAGAACTATGGAAAAGGATTGAAAATGGTTTGGATGAAGCTGAGAAAAAACAGCCAAAGAAGGACAAGGTGGTAAAACTGAAGATAGTATTACGAATAGCCGCTATGTTTTTATTGTTTAGCACTTTTGGTATCCTTTATATCAGGCATCAAATGAAGGCTCCTATTGATATCGCCAGCATTGATCCTGAATTAGCAAAACAGCAATCCCATTATGTCTCAGTAATTGAATTTAAAAGAGAGGAACTTATTCAGATAAGAAACCAGGAGCCCGAATTATATCAGGAGTTTTCTTCAGAGCTCGAGAAACTTCAGACTAATTATAAAAAGCTTCAGAAAGACTTGAAGACGAGTCCGAATCAGGAAGTAACACTAAAAGCAATGATTAAAAACTTGCAGGTGCAGGCACAGGTACTTAATCAGCAGTTGTCGGTCATAGAACAATTAAAGCAGTTGAGAGGAACTCAAAATAATGAAAACAAAGGTATTTAATATAGTGCTTCTTTGTGTTTTGTTTACAAGCCTTGTGCATGGACAAAACCAGATTTTAGGGCCAAAGGAGCTTAGTGAACTAAAGCGCCTTGAGTCGCTTGACCAGGAGATAAATTCAAAAGTAGTAGAAAAGCTGTCGCAGTGTTTGGCCCAATTGAATGGGGAGAAATTAGCGGTGCTCCGTTTAGAGCGACCTAAATTGAATGTACCAGAGGTTCCCCAGGCCCCTGGCGCTCCAGATATTCCGGAGCCACCTGATTTTAATCAATTTGATTTTCAGGATTCCAGGTTCTCTGAAAAAAGTAAAAGCATCGTCAGAGAGTATAAGGTTGATGGTAATGACAAGCTTGCAATTGATAATCAGTTTGGAAATGTGCAGGTAAATAGTTGGAGTAATAATTCGATAAAAGTAGAGATATCTATAAAGGCTTTTGAAAGAGATGATGAAAAAGCCGAAGAGCTATTAAATAATGTATCTATTTCAGAATCGAAAGAGCATAATGTTATTGGATTTGTTACCCATATTGCCAGAGCAAACAGAGGAGGCGATTTCTGGGGCATCAGACGTTTGAACGGAGTAACCGAAAGAAGAGGGGTTGAAGTAAATTATACGATATATATGCCTTCTAAAAATCCTCTTGATGTAACTAATAAGTATGGTAATGTTACTCTTCCTGTTTTAAGCGGAATTGTAAATGCTAATTGTTCTTATGGTAATCTCCGCGCCGATAAGCTTTTAAATTCAGCTAACAGGATTAAAGTTGCCTATGGAAAAGCTAATATTGATGAGTTGAAGGCAGCCAATCTTGATATTGCTTACGGAGGTCTAACTTTAGAGTCGGCAGATAATCTTAATGCAACAGTAAGCTATTCTTCTGCCAAAATTGGGAAACTATCAGGTGATGGGTCTGTGAACGTACGATACTGTGGAGGCTTTAAGATTGCTGAAGTGGATAGGAAAATAAAAACGTTAAATGTAGATGCTGCTTATTCGAATGTTTCTTTAAGCTTTGAACCAGCTGCTAGCTTTGATTTCGATGTCACTGTAAGTTATGGTGGTTTTAACTATGGTGATGATAAAGTGGTGGTTGTAAACAGGTCGCCTGAAACTAATTCGAGAGGACCACATTTTACCAAAAATTACAAGGGGCAAATTGGGAAAGGCTCTGATGCTAAGGTAGTTGTAAATTCCAAATATGGGTCGGTACATTTTAATTAGGCTTAATTAAGCACTATCATAAGTTCTTTTTAAATTAATGATTAAAACCTTCCCCCCATGGGAGGGTTTTTTTGTTTTAAACGCTTACATTCTCTATTGTTTATACTTATGGAAATTTTATCGAATCCTGAAATCTGGATCTCTCTTATCACATTAACGGTATTGGAAATTGTATTAGGTATCGACAACATTATTTTTATTTCGATCTTAGCGGGGAAGCTTCCTGGTCACGAGCAGAAAAAGGCCAGGCAAACAGGCCTTGCTCTGGCAATGTTCACACGCATTTTGCTATTGCTTTCTTTAAGCTGGATTATGAAGTTAACTACCCCTTTGTTTAATATCGGCGAATGGATAGGTGTAAGCAATACTTCTCTGATTGAAAAGATGGCTATTTCAGGGCGGGATCTCATCCTGCTGGTTGGAGGCTTGTTCCTTATTTATAAAAGTACCAGCGAAATTCATGAGAAATTGGAGGGAGCAGAGCATACACAAGAAGGGGGAAAAGTACATTCTTTCACCGGTGTAATTATTCAGATCCTGATTCTTGATATCGTATTTTCCCTCGATTCTGTAATCACTGCAGTTGGAATGGCAGATGAAGTAGCAGTTATGATTGCTGCGGTAATTATAGCAGTTATTATAATGATGTTTGCGGCAGGTAGTATAAGTACATTTGTGAATAATCACCCAACGGTGAAAATGCTTGCCTTGTCGTTTTTACTGCTAATAGGAGTGTCTTTATTGGCAGAGTCATTTGAACAGCACATCCCTAAAGGTTATATTTATTTTGCAATGGCATTCTCTGTATTAGTGGAGATGTTAAATTTGAAGATGAAAGCAAAAGCAGAAAAGCCTTTGCATTTAAGGAATACTCCCGAAGGGAACTCTGATGAGAAGGCATTATAATCTTACCATAACTTCGCTGAATAATTGCACTGTAAGCAAGGATAACTTGCTGCTGGAATATATGACAAAGCTGCCATCTGATATATCTGTGTTAATAGTAGGTGCTGGTCCCTCCGGACTAATGATGGCAGCTCAATTATTGCGAAACGGCATTCACCCGGTAATTATAGATTCTAAAATCAAGGCTACCTCAGAGTCAAGGGCAATTGTAGTTCAAGCACGATCATTAGAGATTTTCAGGCAGTTGGGTTTGGATACATCACTGATCAGGCAAGGTAACATTGTTAAGGAGATTGCGATTCATTCAGATATTGACGAAGTAACAACAATAGATTTTTCTTTACTGGCTGATGATAGTACCGCTTTCCCTTATGTATTGATCCTGGAGCAAAGCAAAACTGAGCGGATATTAATTGATTATCTCACTTCGAATGCTTGTCCCATTTATTGGAATACCGAGTTGCTGAATTTGGATCAAACAGATGATGGAGTATTGGTAAACATATGCCGGAATGGTGAGCAGCAAGTTTTAAGTGCTCGTTGGTTGGTGGGAGCAGATGGAGCTTCAAGTAATGTTCGTACTAAACTTGGAATAGGCTTTAAAGGTGGTGTATACAAAAATCGCTTTTACCTTGCTGATTTGAAGCTTCCACAAGAGATAGGGCAGGAATCCATACGTATACTTCTTAAAAATGAAGGGTTTGTAAGTTATTTTCCTATGGGGGAAGGTAACGTTCGATTTATAGGAGTTCTGCCACAAACACTAGAGCAGAGAACTATGGTAACCTTCCAGGATATAAAGCCTTATTTAACATACACGCTTGGTTTTTCAACACAACAGGAGTACCTCACATGGTTCTCTGTTTACAAGGCCCATCGTCAGATTGCTGAGGTGTTCAGATCCCGGAACTGTTTTCTGATAGGAGATGCCGCCCATGTTCATTCTCCTATCGGGGGACAAGGGATGAACGCAGGTTTACAAGATGCGTATAATTTAGCCTGGAAACTTGCAGGAGTTGTTAGGGGAGATTTTGATCCGAAAATACTCAGAACTTACGAGGAAGAAAGAATGCCTGTTGCAAAGCAATTATTAAGAACTACCGATAGAGTGACTAGTTGGGTAATGTTTCAAAATGGGTTAATTAAGACTTTTAGAAATTGGGTGCTTCCCAAATTAGTTCCATTGTTTTGGTCTACTGAAAGAATGAGAAAGCAGGTTTTTACATTGCTATCTCAAACGGGTATCACTTATAGAGGAAAAAGGTTATCGGTTGATCATAGTAGTAGTAAGAAAGTTAAGGCAGGAGATCGGCTGCCCTACCTTACTATATTTGATGAGAAAACTGGAAAAGAAACAGATCTGCATAGTTGGAGTTTGAAGACAGGTTTTACTCTTCTTGTGGTAGGGAAACTAAATGACCGGGATCTATTCCTTTTAGCTAAATGGATAACTGACACGTACCCTAGGGGACTAAACTTTTATTATTTGCCTCCCTCAGAAAAGAATAAGCATTTCTTCGAGTATTTTGAGGTTAGTGAGAAAAGTAAAAAAGCCTTAATCATAAGGCCTGATATGCACATTGGTTATCTCAATGATGCTGTTGTTATCGAAATGCTTGACATTTATCTGAAGGAAGCCATGGGCTGGAGAAAATAAATAAGCAACTCTCTAAAGCTCAAAATATTCCCAGTTCTTCCTTTTTCTTATCACCGTAAGCCCATTCTTCATTCTCATTCAACTCGCGGCCCTTATACTCTCCGTAACGAATAATAACATAAGCCAGGTAGACAATAATAAGAGGTGAGAAGAAAAACATTATCCATACTGTCCGCTCAAACCCTGTATGGAGAAGAATCAAAAATATCAATAGGTACAGGCTTGCAAAGCTTATAGCAAAATTTGTGTTCTTTAACATAGGTGTTTTTTTATAACAACCTGATCTTAAATGATTTGTTTGCTTGTAAAAGTGTTTGCCGAGCCTTGGTTGGTCTAATTATCCGTGAATGGTTTCTTTTTTTCCGTAGTTCTGAATCACCTCTGCCTCAAAGCTCAGGAATTCTTCCCAACGTTTATCAACATCAATACCTTCTCCATACTTTTTTGCCAGTTTGATAAAAGTAGTGTAGTGGGTAGCTTCGCTTATCATAAGCTCGTGGTAGAAAGCAGAAAGCTTTTCATCATCGATGTTTTCTGAAAGCACTTTGAAACGTTCACAGCTGCGAGCTTCTATCATCGCCGAAAATAACAGACGGTCAATAAGTTGATGTTGTCTTCCGCCGCCCTTAATTATAAACTTAGCTAACTCGTTCACATAATCATCTTTACGTTCACGACCAAGAATATAACCGCGCTCCAGTATTATATCGTGTACCCTTTTGAAGTGATCCATTTCTTCCTGAACCAGCAAGGCCATCTCCTGAACCAAATCAGACAAATTGGGATTCTGTACGATAAGGGTAATGGCATTACTAGCTGCTTTTTGCTCACAAAAGGCATGATCTGTTAGTATCTCTTCAATATTGCTTTCTACAACATTTTTCACCCAGCGAGGGTCTGTAGGAAGCTTTAGTTTAAGGATTGTTTTCTCGGTGCTCACACTGCAAAGTTAAGACTTATTGCTTTGAATGAAGAAAGGTTGATTTTAACCTTATAATAAAAGCTAGTTGTTTATCCGTACAAATTTTTGCTATCGATGAACTTAAATACATTATTAGGAACCATGTATTGTACGCTTTTCCCTTCTTTTATAGCTCTACGAATAAAGGTAGATGAAATTTCCATAACAGGGGTATCTGTTATGCTGATTGAGGGATGAGATGCAAGTTCCTGATTGTCATATCCCGGACGCGGGTAAACCAGAATTTTATAATCCCTTAGTATAATTTCATAATTTTTCCACTTCTTAAGCGAAGTTAGGTTATCTGCCCCCATAATTAGTGTGAACTGATGCTCCGGATACCGCTCCTGTAAATGGATCAGCGTGTCGATGGTATAAGAAGGTTGTGGAAGTTTAAATTCAATATCACTTATTTTGATCCTGTCATTATCTTCTGTTGCAAGCCTTGCCATTTCTAGTCTATCATACATATTAGCCAGGCTGCTTTTAACCTTTAAAGGGTTATGTGGAGAGACAATAAGCCAGACGCTTTGCAAGTCTGAATAATTAGCCATGTAATTAGCTATAATTAAATGACCTACATGTATTGGATTAAAGGAACCAAAAAATAAACCTACTTTCATGCTTTTTTATCCCCTGTGAGGATTCTACAAACAATCAAAGAGCCTAAAGGTTAAAAGTTTTATTTTTCGCCAAAGAGAAATGCTCTTACAATCTTTTCTGCTTCTTCACATGCGGTTTGAAGATCATTGTTAGGAAGAATGATATCAAAGCGCTCCGCATATTGAAGTTCCTTGCCTGCTTTATCGATCCTTTCTTTTAGCTTCTCAGGACTGTCGGTGCCTCTTCCTCCCAATCTTTGTATAAGAACTTCCAGGGATGGCGGTTGAACAAAAATAGCAAGAGCATTGTCTTCGTATTTTTTCTTCAGGCGTAAGCCTCCTTCAACATCTATGTCGAACACTACATGTTTGTCTGCATCCCAGATACGCTGGATCTCCGATTTTAATGTTCCGTAAAAAGTTCCTGAATAAACTTCTTCGAATTCAACAAACTCGTGCTTGGCTACCTTATGAAGGAACTCCTCTTTGGTGATAAAATAATAATCTTTTAAGTTTTCTTCCGTTCCGCGAGACTCGCGGGTAGTTGCAGAAATAGAAAACTCCAATTGAGGGATCTTTGATAAAAGGTAATGAACAATAGTGGTTTTACCTGCACCAGAAGGAGCTGAAAATATTACGAGTTTGCCCTGAGTCATCTTAATTTATTAAAGTTTTAAGTCAGAGTTTCATTGTTATCTTGACTTTATACTTTCTTTTATAGTACGTTTAATAGTTGTTCCTTAATTTTTTCCAGCTCTTCTTTCATGCCAACAACTACTTGCTGAATACCAGCATCATTAGCTTTTGAGCCCATAGTATTGATCTCGCGACCGATCTCCTGAGAAATGAAGCCTAATTTTTTTCCATTTGCATCAGGCGATTTTAAAGCTTTCAGGAAATAATCGCAGTGGCTTTTCAATCGAACTTTTTCCTCGGTTATATCAAGCTTATCAATGTAGAATATCAGCTCCTGCTCAAAGCGGTTATCGTCGATATTCTCCTTACCTACGTATTCGTTAAGAAGCTGGTTAATACGTTCGCGAATTACCGGAATACGTCTTGGTTCAAGTTCTTCTACTTGTTTGAGTGCCGTTAATATATTATTTATGCGAAGGACAAGATCCTTTTCAAGAATTCCTCCCTCATCTTTTCTGAATCTTTGGAAACTTTCAAGGGCATCCGAAAAGGTGCCTTGCAGCTGCAGCCACTCTTCTTCAGATACCAAGTCTTCGTTGAATTGAATAACTTCCGGAAAACCTAATGCAAGTTGTAATAGATTTGATGCATTATCTCCTAGTTCGCTTGCAGTATCCTTCAGTTGATTATAATATATTTTAAGCAGATCAGAATCGATGTGAGCTGCTTTTTTTTCACTTTCAGGATATTCGATAGTAAAGGTGATAGTCACTTTTCCCCGTTCGATATGCTTACTGCATTCATTACGAAGAATAAGTTCTTTGTCTGAAAAGGATTTAGGTAGCTTAAGAGCAAGTTCGAGAAACTTACTGTTAAGTGACTTAATCTCTACGGTGTATTTAGCATTGGCAAAATCCTTAGCAGCAATACCGTAACCTGTCATGGATTTAATCATAAGTCAAAGATAGAATTTATTTCCCTATACTTGTCGTTATAACTAGCATCTATAACCCCATATATACATGAAGTACGTTAGTTTTTCAGATGAACCCTTGGTAACCCCCGATGACTTTTTTATGAATGAGGCATTGAAGGAAGCTAAAAAGGCACTTGCTGAGGACGAGGTGCCAATTGGAGCAGTTATAGTTTCGAATGGCAGGATTATAGGAAGGGGATATAACCTGACAGAAAGGCTCAACGATGTAACCGCTCATGCAGAAATGCAGGCATTTACTGCTGCTGCGAATTTTTTAGGTGGAAAGTATCTGAAAGATTGTACGCTTTATGTTACAGTAGAACCTTGTGTAATGTGTGCAGGTGCTTCTTACTGGACACAGATCAGTAGAATTGTTTATGGAGCACATGATCTTAAATTAGGCTTTCGTCGTATCAATCAGCGCCTTACACACCCTAAAACAGAAGTCATAGGCGGAATCAGGGAGAATGACTGTGCGAGTCTTATGAAAGATTTCTTTTTGAGCAAAAGAAACAAAACCTGACATCTGTCTGAACAATTTTTTTAAGCATAAGTTATCTTTGTGCTGAAATATGTTTAACCCTAATAAAATATAAATATGGCTTTTGAATTACCAGCGTTACCATACGCTTCTGATGCCCTTGAACCGCATATCGACAAGGCTACAATGGAAATACACCACGGCAAACACCACAATGCTTATGTTACTAATTTAAACAATGCAGTTGCTGGTTCTGATGCTGAAAGCAAAAGTTTAGAAGAACTGCAAGCAAACATCTCTTCTTACGCTCCGGCTGTTCGTAACAATGGCGGTGGTCACTTTAATCACTCTTTGTTCTGGACTGTAATTGGCCCTAATGCAGGTGGTGAGCCTACAGGCGAATTAGCTCAGGCTATCAACGAAGCTTTCGGTTCATTCGAAGACTTCAAAAAGAAATTCAGTGAAGCTGCTGCAACTCGCTTTGGTTCTGGATGGGCTTGGTTAAGCGTCGCTGCTGATGGTAAATTACAGGTATCTTCTACTCCTAACCAGGACAACCCGTTAATGGATGTTGCTGATGTTAAGGGAACTCCAATCTTAGGCTTGGATGTATGGGAGCATGCTTATTATTTAAACTATCAAAACCGTCGTCCAGATTATATCGCTGCATTTTGGAATGTAGTTAACTGGAGCGCTGTAGCAGAGCGTTACGCACAAGCAAAATAGTTCATTAGTAGGAAAAAAACATTTTGTCATGAAGTAGTGTATTTAATAGTACACTACTTTTTTATTTTAATTCTATGACAAAAAACATATTTTTCTCTATAGCAATGATGGTAACCATGTTACTGTCTAGTTGCGAATTAGTAGGCGATATATTTAAGACAGGTGTTTATACTGGTGTCATTATCGTTGTTGTTGTAATCGCCTTGATTATCTGGCTGATTCGAAAAGTTTTCAGATAATTTAAAAGGTTTCCATCAGCGCTTTATTGCTGCTATTTAACATATCCTGGGGTATAATTTCCAGGATTTCTTTTTTAAGCGAATTAATAAGGCCTCTTTTAAGGAAGTTTCGATGGGTAACAATACTTATCTCTCTTGCAGGTACTGGTTCTCCAAACCTTCGCACTTTTTTCATCTGCTCAGACGAGAAATCTGAAAGACTTAGTTCGGGAAGAATAGTGATCCCGGCATTCAGATCTACCATTCTTTTCAATGTTTCTACGCTACCTGTATTGTATTCGAAAGATCTGATACCATTAGTTGCTGTCTTCTTTTTACAGATGTTCAATACCTGATTTCGCATACAATGTCCTTCATTTAACAGCCAGGTTTCCTCGATATTAATATCATCTACACAAATGTTCTCTTTGTTGACAATACTGCTGTTGCTGGACGAATACACCACGAAGTCTTCATAAAACAAGGGGATTTCCTGAAGACTTTTATCTTCTAACGGCGTGGATAGAATACCACAATCCAACAAACCTATTTTTAGGTTCTGAATAATCTGCTCGGTAGTATATTCCCATATAGATAATTGAACTTTAGGATACTTAGCAGTAAAGCTCATAATTACTTTAGGCAATAGATACGGCGCAATAGTGGGAATAACACCGACTTTTAATTCGCCCGCCAACTCATTTTTATGAGCAGCAATTAATTCCTGCAATTTCGTGCTTTCTGCAAGAATAAGTCTTGCTTGTTCTATAACTTGTTGACCAATGTCGGTCGGAATTACAGGTTGTTTACTTCGATCGAATAACTTTACTCCCAAGTTCTCCTCCAGTTTTTGTATCTGCATACTTAAGGTAGGTTGGGTAACAAAGCATTTTTCTGCAGCTGTAACGAAACTTCTGTAAGTATCAACTGCTACAATATATTCTAACTGAACAAGTGTCATATAGTGTACATCTATTCAAAGATAAATAATATCAATTTCTTTTATTTCATCTTTTTGTAGAAGTTTGAACTGCTGAAGTAAAAATAGGCTTTGGTTTAAACAAATTCGAAGGAGGATAGAATGAAAATACAAGTAATTATTTTGCCGGTGCTTGGCAAGCTAAGGGCGCTTATGCTGATGTGGTAGTTAGCAAGAAAAAAATAATAAACACGAATTACACGAATTACACGAATTACACGAATTACACGAATTACGTTAATATCTATATAAAAAAAGGAGGCTGTTGTAAAACGCCTCCTTTGATTCTTACATCTACTTATGTAGAAACACTCCCTTAATTCGCCACAATTCGTGTAATTCGTGCTGTTAAATTCGTGCTATTAAATTCGTGAAAATTAGAGCAATTCGTGAAAATTAGTGATCGCTTATTCAACAGTTACCGATTTTGCTAAATTCCTTGGTTGATCCACATTACATCCTCTTAGTACTGCAATATGGTAAGATAATAATTGCAGAGGTATTGTAGCTATCAATGGAAGGAAAGCTTCATTGGCATCAGGAATCTCAATAGTATAATCAGCCATCTTCTTAACCTCCTTATCACCTTCAGTAACAATTGCAATCACCACTCCTTTTCTTGCTTTTACTTCCTGAATATTGCTTATTACCTTTTCGTAGGAAGAGTTCTTTGCAGCAATAACTACTACTGGCATTTCCTCATCGATCAAGGCTATGGGGCCATGTTTCATTTCAGCAGCAGGGTAGCCTTCAGCGTGAATATAAGAGATCTCTTTTAGTTTAAGAGCTCCTTCAAGCGCAACCGGGAATCCACTGCCACGACCTAAGAATAAACAGTTTCTGGAATCAGTAAACTTCTTAGCGATTTGTATGATATGATCGTTTGCTTCCAGGCACTTTTCTACCAGGTCAGGAATGTCTTCTAGTTCAGTAAGCATTTGCACTGTTTGACTTTGTTTGATTGTTCCACGCTTTTCTGCAATGAAGAGAGCAATCAGAGTCAAAACTGTTACCTGTGCTGTAAATGCTTTCGTAGAGGCAACCCCGATCTCTGGTCCTGCGTGAGTATATACACCTGCATGTGTGATGCGGGGAATTGAAGATCCAACCACATTGCAAATACCGAATATCGTTGCACCTTTTTCTTTAGCCAGCTCAATTGCTGCCATTGTATCCGCTGTTTCGCCAGATTGAGAGATCGCGATTACAAGATCCTTTTCGGTAATAATAGGGTTTCTGTAACGGAACTCCGACGCATATTCTACTTCTACAGGTACACGTGCATACTCTTCGATAAGATATTCCCCTACCAGTCCAGCGTGCCATGAAGTACCGCAAGCAATAATAATAATGCGGTCTACATTCTTGAGTTTCTCCGTATATTCACTTAAGCCACCCAATTGAATCTTCCCTTCATTCGGGTAAATACGACCCCTCATGCAATCTTTAATGGAGCGGGGTTGTTCGTAAATTTCCTTAAGCATGAAATGATCAAAACCACCTTTTTCAAGCATTTCGAGTTTTAACTCGAGCTCCTGTATATAAGGTGTCTGAACACGATTATCAATACTTTTAATAACCAGCTCATCTGTTTTTACATAAGCGATCTGGCTATCCTTTAAATAGATAACGTTCTTAGTATATTCTACAATTGGAGAAGCATCAGATGCGATAAAATATTCGTCCTGCCCTACCCCAATCACCATTGGACTTCCTTTTCTGGCTGCCACCAAAACATCCGGTTCATCCACGCTCATTACTACAATAGCGTAAGCTCCCACAACTTCGTTTAGTGCAACCCGTACTGCCTCAAACAGATCAAGACCGTCTGATTTTTGAATTTCTTCAATCAGATGAATAAGTACTTCCGTATCGGTATCACTACGAAACTCGTGTCCTTTAGCCTGAAGTGCCTCCTTGAGGATCGCATAGTTTTCTATTATGCCATTATGAATGATAGAAAGTCTTCTGTCTCCAGAACTGTGTGGATGTGAGTTCCGGTCAGAAGGAGCGCCATGGGTTGCCCAACGTGTATGGCCCATTCCTATACTTCCTGAACGGTCTACCCCCTTAGCAAATGCTTCAAGGTCTGAAACTTTGCCAGCTTTTTTATAAGTTCTGATTCCGTTTTCCTTATTGATCAGGGCTATCCCCGAACTATCGTAACCTCTGTATTCTAATCTTTTAAGCCCTTTTATAATGACATCCCAGGCATCACGATGTCCAATATAGCCTACTATTCCACACATAGATTATTTTTTTGCTAAACTACAATATGTATTTTAATGTAAGATGATTAGTCAGGTTTTGTATAAACAATGCTCAGTCTAACCTTAGAATTTGTGTTAGTCTTACCAGCCAAAACAGCCCTTCTTGCCGTATTTCCAGCTCCGGTAATATTCGCTACTCCGGTGAAATTTGCTCTTATTGGAGCTATGAATGTGTCAAATTCTTTAAGTCTTCCGGTAAGCAGATCCTGAACATATGATGTTACTACAAACCTGTATTCTCTGGTTTTGCTGTTATAAAAGCCGCCGAAAAGTGGCTCTGAAAGATAACGTGGATCCATTTGAACGGCATTGTCTGGCAAGGGTTGACGAACTCCTGCGATGTCGGTACGATAAAGAGTAAGTCGCGGCGCGGGCACTAGATAAGTATTTGCCAGAGGGTTAGATTCGCCCACTTCAGGAACAACCAACTCTGCCCTGTTAATAGTGATGGTTTTATTTTCACCAGCAGTTTTTGATACTAACGCTTTTAAAGCTTCAAGTTCAGTAAACTTGATCTTCGCCCTATAGCCTCCCAATGGCTGTACATATACTTCAGAAACGTTAACATTTCCTTCGTTAGCTTTAACAGCCGTAGGGTGTTTATGAATAACATTAGATGCAGCTAGGCTTGCGTTTGTAGCGAAAAGGGCCATATTGGTGTCTAAAGCGCCTGCGGTTGTTTTGTTCTTATAGTAAACCTCTAAGCCACTAAAATTGCTTGCGGAGGCAAGATCAAAAAAGGTTAATGCTCCTTTGTTTGTGATAGCAGCTTGATCTAAAGTTAGGTACAAGCCTTTGAAATTCTTTTGAAAGCCAAAGTTTGTAACGGAGTCAACTGCCAATGCGCTTTTTAGCTTAGTAAATATAGATGAAGCACTAAGCTGTATTCTCACATGAGGCGCAAACTTCTTCGTTGTATCAGTAGCACCGTCTACTATTTGTTGAACTCTAACAGTATCACCGTAGCTAAATGCCTTAAGTTGTTTAGTAGTTCCTAATACTGCGCTCTGCCAGGTTTTGGTAGAATAATAGGTAGTGGAAGAGCTTGCACTTTTTGGAAAAACCTCAGCTAATTCGGCAACACGAATGTTGTAATTTGAAATAGAGTCACCGTAAAGTTCGTTGCCATACTTAAGTACCAAAACAACTGAATCGATAGTTGCGTCGTTGCCAAATGAAAAAGCGGAAGATGGCAGGTTAAACGCTAGTGCAAGGTTCGCTTCGGTTTCTCCCAAAACCGGATCCTTCAAAAATCCAAAAGGATGTTGGGCTACTCCTGTTGTAACAACACTATCTTCAGGCACGGTAGCAATATCCACAGCAGAAGTGATCGTTTCTGATTTGCCATTTGCGCTTCCATTGTCTAATCCAATCAGATCTGATTTTTGGCAACTAGCAAAAATGATGGTGAAAGTGGCTAGGATCGAGTATATATAATATTTTGTTTGAGGCATTTTACTTGATGTCTTTTCTTAAAAAATAATTGCGCTAAGATAGAGAAAATAAGTTTTCTATAAGTCCTGAGTTTTGAATGTTCGGTTTGTCTATTCAACGATACAGATTCTCTTCTATTGTTACATCTGGAATCGCTTCAGAAAGTAATTTGTAAAAAAATGTAAAATGGAGGGGCGGGTAGGAACAGCATTTTTGTTAATAGTTGTTAAGGAAAACGTTCCCGGAGCCATTGTTTTGTTAAACAAAGTTAAGACTGATTTCCAAAGGCATTCAGCGGTACATATTTGTGCAAACAACACACATATTTTATAGCTATGTTCTTTAGATTTACTCTTCCAGGCTTCAAGTCATTGATCTTTCTATGCTTTTTTTCAGCTTTTTTCTCCTGCAAAAAGGACGGAACAATAAGTATTGGGAATGATACCGGATCCCTGGGTGTGATTGTCTCAGATACATTTACTGTCTCTTCCTCTACGTTGCTCTTAGATTCCCTTCCTACAGCCGGAAATGGGCTATTACTTGTTGGAAATATTCGGGATCCTGAACTAGGACTTGTAAAAGCTTCAACCTTCTTTAAACTTTCAATTCCTGGAAGCGTAAGTATTCCTGATGATGCTCATTTAGACTCTGTTCGAATAGCACTGAATTATTCCGGATATTATTATGGTGATACTTTAGTAAGGCAAGAGCTATCAGTGCATCAACTAAGTGAAAAAATAGCTTATAAAGCTGTTCCGGGTTATATCGATCCGGAAGAGGAAAATGTTTTTTCTTCAGGATCTACCTATTATAATCGAAGTTACTTTAACAGCAATGCAACTCCATTGCTTACTTTTCAAATAAGTCCTAAACCAAGATCTAAGGATACCCTGTTCCTTAAGATACCAGAATCATTGGGTAATACTTTGTTTTCCTTTGTTAGAAATAGCGCCACCCAGGTGTCAACCGAAGAGGAGTTTGAGAATTATTTTAAGGGCCTAACTATAAATTCTGGCGATGCGGGAAATGCAGTTATTGGTTTTAAAGACACTGTATCTCTTAACCTATATTACAGTTATGCAGGCAGTAATGGTTTGAAAGAGAAAGCTGTTGTTTCCTTTCCTCTTTCTGATAAAACCTCTCAATTCAACCGTATTGTTTCAGATCGAAGTAACCTGAAGCTTTCTGCTTTATCCGATAAGAGTAATATAATTAGTTCAGTAGTAAGCGGAAACAAAACGTATGTCCAGGGCGGGGTTGGCCTGGTAACTAAACTTGAATTTCCAGGATTAAATTATCTTACTGCAGATCCTTCTGTAGCTATAAATAAGGCTGAGCTGATTATTCAAAGTCCTTACGGTGCTGACAAACCATTTAAGCTGCCACAACAGTTGATATTGCTCCTGGCCAACAAGAATAATAATCCTCAACAAGTTTATACGGATTCATATAGTAATACTTCCTCAACCACTCTTTCGCAAGCCGCAGACATTGACCAGGTGTCTAGTTATACCTTCCCGGTAACCGAGTACGTCAGTAACTACGCAAAAAAGTACCAAACAACTTCTTTTCTATTGAGCCTTCCTGTTGCTAGTATCCACCAAACCCTCGAGAGAGCAGTGATAGGTTCGATGGATAATTCAAAAGCTAATATCAAACTAAAAATAACATACACTAAAAATTAAAAATTGAGAAGATGAATAGACTATTAACAAGACTAGTTTTTTTATTAACGCTTACCATGGCGGTTGGATGCCAGAAGGATGAAGAGGATGATGTTTTACTCGGCGACTGGACCCGGGAGGCTGATTTCGAGGGTGTGTCACGAAGCGATGCTGCTGCTTTTGTTATCAATGATACTGCTTACGTAGGCACAGGATTCACAAGTAGTACTTCAACCGAAAGTCGATTAAGTGATTTTTGGAAATATAATGCCGATCAGGATAACTGGTATACTATTGCATCATTTCCTGGCAAGGCAAGAAGTAAGGCTGTCGCATTTTCTGTTGGAAATAAAGGTTATGTAGGACTGGGAACTGATGGAACAAATTTATTGACAGATTTTTGGGAATACAGTCCTGCAACAAATTCATGGCGACAGATAGCAAATTTCCCGGTCTCAAAAGGACGTTACGGAGCTGTTGCTTTCGGAATTGGCAATTACGGATATGTTGGTTGCGGAAACGACGGTGATAATGACCAGCAAGACTTCTATCAGTATAATCCTTCTACCAATAGCTGGACACAGGTTGCTAGTATAAAATCTAAACGTGTCTACCCTTTCGTATTTGTAATTGATAACGTTGCCTATGTTGGAGGTGGGTCTAACAATGGTTCTTATGTAGCTTCCTTCTTTGCTTACAATCCGTCCTCAAATAGCTGGACTCAAAAGCACTCCCTGTATCCTGATGGTGATGACGAGGAAACGGATGCCATCAAGGATAATGACGATTATAATTATAATTTGCAAAGGACTTCTCCAGCAGCATTTGCAATTGGAGGTAAGGGTTATCTAACAACTGGAACTTATAGCTCTGTATTAAACAATTCCTGGCAATACAATCCTCTTAGTGATATCTGGGAACAGGTCGACTCGTTTGAAGGAAGTGCCAGAGAGGCTACTGTAGGCTTTACTATCAAGAATCTTGGCTATGTGGTAACCGGACGCTCAGGAACTTCCCGTTTTGACGATCTATGGAAGTTTGATCCTAATGCTTCAGATGATGATTAATTGGGTATTGTTGTTTTAATTTCCAAGAGCTGGCCTAGCCGCCAGCTTTTTTCCTTGCTGATTTTAAATAAAAAAGGGGAAGATTCTTAAAATCTTCCCCTTTTTCAGGATGTCGTTCCTTAATTAAAAATTACGCCAGGGATACCAGATCTTCACTGGAAATCTCTTCGTAAAAATTGTAATAATTTTCGTAGTCAGAAGTATCTTCATAAGCTAATGAAGGCTTTTGGCTTTCTTTAACAAATTTTACAACTTCATCGTTCGCTTCCGCGTCGCCGAACACTACTGCATCAGAGTAAGTGATCGCACCTTTGTGTAAAGCATTGCTGTCAGCATCTTTAAATACTTCCGTGTGCTCTGCCGTCATTCCACCCATAATAGCTTTACGGGAAAAATCTGCATTAAGTGTTTCAGAAAACTCATCGTTGTAAACTGAATAAACCACTTTAGCATTCTTGAAAGTTGGGTCGTCTTTATAGGTAGTTTTAAGATATACAGGGACCAGAGAAGTCATTCTTCCATGGCAATGTACTACTTCAGGAGACCATCCTAATTTCTTAACCGTTTCCAACGCTCCCTTACAGAAGAAAATCGCTCGCTCGTCGTTGTCTGCAAAGAACTTGTTATTACCGTCTCTGAAAACATGCTTCCGCTGAAAGTATTCTTCATTGTCTAAGAAATATACCTGCATTCTAGCTGAAGGTATAGATGCGACTTTGATGATCAGCGGGTTATCATTATCGTCAATGATAATGTTCATTCCTGAAAGTCGGATCACCTCATGAAGGCGATTTCGGCGCTCGTTAATATTTCCAAAACGAGGCATGAGGATTCGGATTTCAAATCCTTTATCTTGCATCGCTTGGGGTAGCTGCCGTGTGATTTCAGAAATTTTACTTAACTCGAGGAAAGGCGACATCTCGTGGGTAATAAACAGTAACTTCGTTTTTGCCATCTCCAATTATAAAGTTTGAAAAATAGAATTTGGGACTGCAAATATAAGCATTATCTTATGATATATCAACGATTTATGCAAATCCCTTTGATATTTTTTCATTAATGCACACCTTTGCCCCAAATACAGAATCAGCGAGGCGTTGAAAATTTTTACATCCAAGCATGAGTTATCAGGGTATCTGGAAACTCTAAAAGAAAAGGGAAGAACCATTGGATTTGTTCCAACAATGGGGGCGCTACACCAGGGACATTTATCTCTTATTGAAATTGCAGCCCGAAATACTGATCATGTAGTCTGCAGTATTTTCGTTAATCCCACTCAATTTAACGATCCCAAAGATCTGGAAAAATACCCTCGTCCTATTGATGCTGATATCGCCAAACTGGAGCAGGTTGATTGCGATATTCTCTTTCTTCCCACTGTTCAAGAAATGTATTCGGGTGATGAAAAGTGGAGCATTGATCTCGGCTACCTTGAACGTATTCTTGAGGGGCGGTTCAGGCCAGGGCACTATCAGGGGGTTACGCAGATCGTTAAGAAATTATTCGATGTCGTACAACCAAATAAAGCATTTTTCGGTCAAAAGGACTATCAGCAAGTAAAAGTGATCATGAAGCTGGTGGAGCTCTATTCGCTACCAGTCGAAATTGTAATGTGTCCAATACTGAGAGAAGAAGATGGCTTAGCAATGAGTTCCAGAAATATTCATTTGTCGCCATCAGAAAGAAATGAGGCTTTAGCGTTGTCGGAATCACTAAGGAGGACCAGAGAAAACTATTCTATGAAACAAATTGCTGAACTCCAAATAGAGGCAGTGAATTTCTTACACAGTTCGGAAGGGGTTGAATTAGAGTATTTTGAAATATGCAATGCAGAAACGTTGCTGCCTGCCGAATCAAAAGAAGAACCTGGGCTGGTTGCATTAGTTGCGGCAAAAGTAGGTCATACAAGGCTGATAGACAATATCATAATTAAGTAATCTCTCTTTAGGGGTCATTGCATCTTAGGTAAGCAGATAAAGTTTTTATAATTTTGTACTATGATCATTCAGGTTTTGAAGTCTAAGATACACCGGGTGAAGGTTACACAGGCGGAGTTGAATTATGTAGGGAGTATCACAATAGATGAAGACTTAATCGAGGCAGCGAATATTATTCCCAATGAAAAAGTGCAGATTGTGAATAATAACAATGGTGCCCGCTTCGAAACATACGTTATAAAAGGGGAAAGAGGCTCTGGGGTTGTTTGTTTAAACGGTTCTTGTGCCCGCCTTGCCGCTGTGGGAGATATTATTATCATAATGTCTTACGGTTCTCTCCCTATGGATGAAGCAAGAAAATACGAACCTATACTTGTTTTTCCCGACGATAATAATCTACTTATAAAATAATCCTATTTAAAACATGACTAAATTACAGACCATCGAGCATAAGGTGGTAGGCCCTGATCAGTTACAGAAGTATTTAAATATGTGGCGATTGAAGGGGCAGAAAATTGTGTTCACTAATGGCTGTTTTGATCTTTTGCATCTCGGGCATGTTGATTACCTATCTAAGGCTGCCGACTTAGGAGACAGGTTAGTGATCGGTCTTAATTCTGATCTTTCAACTTCAAATTTGAAAGGACCGAACAGGCCTATTACAGATGAAAAGTCAAGAGCAAGCCTGCTAGCTGCATTATTTTTCGTTGACGCTGTTGTATTATTTGATGAATCTACTCCTTTCGATCTTATCTCTGCTGTTAAGCCAGATGTATTAGTAAAAGGAGCAGATTATACGCTAGACAAAATTGTTGGTGCTGACGTTGTGTTAGCGAATGGAGGGGAAGTCAAAACAATAGCATTCATTGATGGATACTCTACAACAGCCATCGAAAAGAAAATTAAGAACTCCTAGTTCTTAATGCTATTCTTGGAAATCTTTTTTTCAATCCTGTAGTTATTATAATCTTATTATGTAACATTTGCGGCGACAATCAACTGTGTCTGCAAAAGGATTGAATTATACGATGAGATTATATAAACTCTGCTCTTTTAGCATTTTTCTATTGTTCTTAACAGCCTGTTCCTCCAAAAGAGTAGTTCTTGATCCGATAACGGTTAAAGGAAATGCTCCAGGTGCTAATATTTATAGGGGTAGTTATTCCAAAATTACAGATATTGTTCACACCAAGCTTGATCTGAAGTTTGATTTCGACAGTTGTTTTGTGATAGGTAAAGCCTGGATAAACGCGAAGCCTTATTTTTATCCTATAAATCAGGTTGTCCTTGATGCCCGTGGCTTTCAGATCCATCAAGTCTCTTTAGTTAATAAGGACGATTTGTTACCGCTCAAATATGTATACGACGGAAAGTCGCTCAAAATAGATTTAAATAAAACCTATAGCCCGGAGCAAAAATTTACTCTTTATATTGATTATACTGCGATGCCTTCTAAGGCAAAGGGGGCTGCAGCTGCAGGAGAGCGAGGATTTTATTTTATAAACCCCACTGGTAAGGAAGATGATAAGCCACAGCAGTTCTGGACACAGGGAGAGACGGAATCGAATTCAGCCTGGTTTCCAACTATTAATGGGCCCCAGGAAAAGATGACTCAGGAGATAAATCTTACTGTCCCTAAAAAAATGGTGACCCTCTCTAATGGGGAGCTCGATTTTTCAACCGATAATGGTGATGGTACCCGAACAGATTCCTGGCGCCAGGAACAGCCCCATTCAACATATTTAACAATGGTTGCAGGAGGAAACTTTTCTGTGATCAAAGATAAATGGCAAGATAAAGAGGTCAATTACTACGTAGATCCGCCTTTTGCTAAATATGCTAAACTGGTTTTTGGGAAAACTCCTGAAATGATGACTTTCTTTTCAAAAAAGTTAGGAGTAGAGTATCCATGGGAGAAGTATTCACAGATCGTAGTTCACGATTTTACCGACGGGGCGATGGAGAATACGTCGGCAACTGTCTTTTTTGAGGGAATGAATATGACAGACGCACAATACCAGGATGAGAACTATGAGAGCATAATCTCTCATGAGCTTTTTCATCATTGGTTTGGCGATCTTGTTACCGCCGAATCATGGGCAAACCTTCCATTAAATGAGTCTTTCGCTACTTATGGCGAATATTTATGGAATGAGTTCAAGTACGGCCGCGACTATGCGGATCTGTACGGGTGGAAAGATTTGCAGACCTATCTAACCAGTGATCACAAGGACCGGACTCTTATCCGCTTTGATTATGCAGATAAAGAGCAGATGTTCGACGAAGTTAGCTATCAGAAAGGGGGGCGCGTTTTGCACATGTTGAGAAAAGTAGTAGGCGATGAGGCATTTTTTAAAGCGCTGAACGTTTATCTTAAACGATACTCTTACAAAACAGCTGAAGTGCATGATCTTAGATTGATTTTTGAAGAGGTTACTGGTCAGGATCTAAACTGGTTCTTCAATCAATGGTTCCTTTCTCCCGGACATCCTGTTTTGGCAATAGAGAACTCTTATGATGCAAATACGAAGCAGGTTACCGTAACTATTCGTCAGCAACAGGATTTGAATAAGTATCCGCTTTATCGTTTACCTTTTTCAGTTGATATATATGTAGACGGGAAAGCTGAAAGGAAAGCTATTTTGCTGGAAAGGCAGAATCAAAGCTTCGTTTTTGATGTTGAATCGCAGCCTTCATTGGTTAATGTTGATGCTGAGAAGATTTTGTTGGGAGAGAAGATGGAGAAGAAGAGTCTGTTACAATACGTTTTCCAGTATGAAAACGCGCCCTTATTCCTTGACCGCTTGGAAGCATTTCAGGCTCTGTCGCAAAAATTGCTACAAGAAAAGCAAGCAAGGGAAGTTTTGATTAAAGCATTATCCGATAAAAACTGGCAGATACGTTTAGCTGCTGTAAATGCCATAGATCAGCTGAAAGATGAAGAGAAAGCCCAGGTTTATGAAAGTATAAAGAGCATGGCTGTTTCGGATACGCGTTCTTATGTACGTGCTGCGGCTATTTCTGTATTATCAAAAACTTTCACGAACCGGGATAATCAGGAGACCTTTCAGAAAGCCTTTTCTGATAAAGCTCCCAGCGTACAAAAAGCTCTTGCTGCCGCTGTAAAGTAGTAGCAAGAGCCAGGGATTATTTAAAAATTCCAATAATCATCTTAACTACAGATAGCACCAGCGCAAAAATAAGAGCGGCTATAAAGCCTGAAGTATTAAAGCCAGTCATATAGTGATCTACCAGTAGTACCATCAATACTGTGATGATAAATGACATTAAGCCCAATGTCATCAGGTTGATCGGGAAGGTGAGAAGTCGTAATATGCTGCCAATGGTAGCATTGGCTACGCCTATTAGTATTCCCGCGATGATAGCTGAAAAGAATCCGCTAACCTGCACGCCCGGAATTAAAAATGCTGCTATGGATACAGCAACGCCAATCAATAATATTTCAATTATAAACTTCATGATGTAAAAATAAGAAATACAATTCGCCACAATATTAGTTCTAAAATCTATATAGTAAAACTAAAAGGGCTTGAGCGAAGGTCGAAAGATTTACTTTGAAAAGCTAGTCAGCTTGGCTATCAGATACTCGCATGGCAATCTACTGCATTTAACTTCTGGTATTTATTCCGCGTTCAAAGGGTTACCAAGGCTTTCTTTAGCGCAAGGTGATTGTATATTGAGTCTATGGTGAGTCCATAGAATTTTAATATTACATAGACTCATTATGGACTTATTATAGACTGAGTATGGACTGAAGGAGGCATTGGTGTATCTTAACTTGGTATGATGAACTGTCCCTTTCCATGTTAAAATAACACAATAATTCCATTTCCATCTTTCCAAAAAATATTTATCTTTGCATTTATTCTGAAAAGAGGGGGCAATTTGTCCCCTCTTTTATTTTGCAACAGATTATGACTATTGAGCAAAAGGTAAGTGAATTAGTTGAGCAAAAGATAGCCGATAGGGCAGATCTTTTCCTTGTGGATGTAAAGATGCATGGAACTGGAACGCTGATGATTCTGGTTGATGGAGATAATGGGTTGGATATTTCTGATTGTGTTGCTATAAGTAGACACGTCGGTTTTCAACTGGAAGAAGAAAATACCATAGAACATGCATATAACCTTGAAGTTTCTTCGCCAGGTATCGATACTCCTTTAAAATTGAAAAGGCAGTACGATAAGAATGTCGGTAGAAATTTAGGGATAAAACTTTCAGAAGGTGTAAAACGCGAAGGGAAACTGTTGAGCGTTTCTGATGAAGGAATAACAATTGAAGAAAAAGTTAAAGAAAAAGGAAAGAAAGCTGAGCTGGTAGAAAGCTTTATTTCTTTTGATCAGATAGCAGAAACAAAGGTGTTAATTTCATTTAAATAAAATGAGCAGTATTAATTTGATTGATTCCTTTCAGGAATTCAAAGATTTTAAAAACATCGACCGTCCTACGGTAATTAGTGTGTTGGAAGAGGTGTTTCGCAGTATGATTCGTAAAAAGTACGGTACTGATGAAAATTGTGACGTTATTGTTAACCCGGACAATGGAGACTTAGAGATCTGGAGAACCAGAAGGGTTATGGAAGACGGATTCTCTGAAGATGATGATTTAGAAATCGAACTTGCTGAAGCGCGTCAAATTGATCCTGATCTAGAAGTTGGAGACGATTTTATCGAGCAAATAACCCTGGAAAGCTTTGGTCGCCGTGCTATTCTCGCTGCACGTCAGACCTTGGTTTCTAAGATTTTAGAGCTTGAGAAAGACGAGATCTTCAAAAAATATAAAGACAGGGTTGGTGAAATTGTTACCGGTGAAGTTTATCAGGTGTGGAAAAAGGAAACACTTGTACTGGACGACGAAGGTAATGAGCTGATCCTTCCTAAAACAGAGCAAATTCCTGCAGATTATTTCAAGAAAGGCGATTCTGTAAGAGCGGTTGTGTTAAAAGTAGATATGATGAATGCTAATCCTAAGATCATCATTTCCCGTACAGCTCCTGAATTCTTGCAACGCTTGTTCGAACTGGAAGTTCCGGAAATTTTCGACGGATTGATCACCATCAAGAAAATCGTTCGTGAACCTGGAGAGCGTGCTAAAGTAGCCGTGGAATCATACGATGACCGTATTGATCCTGTTGGAGCTTGTGTTGGTATGAAAGGTTCTCGTATTCATGGTATTGTGCGTGAATTGAAAAATGAGAATATTGACGTAATAAACTACACAAATAACAGTTCTCTGTATATACAACGTGCCTTAAGTCCTGCTAAAATCACTACAATTAAGCTGGATGATGTTGAAAAACGTGCTGCAGTTTATCTAAAACCTGATCAGGTATCATTAGCAATCGGTCGTGGTGGTCACAATATTAAACTTGCTGGTAAACTTACTGGTTATGAGATAGATGTGTATCGTGAAACCGAGGAAGACGATGAGGATGTGGATCTGGAAGAATTCTCAGATGAAATTGATGGCTGGATTATTGATGAGTTTAAACGTATTGGTTTAGATACAGCGAAATCTGTCTTAGAACTTTCTACTGATGAGCTTGTTAGACGTACGGATTTAGAAGAGAGCACAGTTAAAGAGGTTCTGGATATATTAAGAGCAGAATTTGAATAGGTTATTGAAGACTGTTCAGGTTTCGCTATTAATAAACGATATAAAAAACGTACTTTTGTTTAAATATTAGCGAGAGGTAATAAATTTTAAATGTCAGAAGGTAAAAATATAAATTTACTAAAAGCTGCAAAAGAGCTGAATATCGGTATTGGCACCGCGGTAGAATCATTAAACAAGAAAGGCTTCAAAGTTGAAGCTAAACCTACTACGAAGCTTACTGAAGAAATGTATAATGCTCTTTTAAAAGAGTATCAGGGGGATAAGATAGTCCGTGAGGAAGCACGGCAAATTGTAATTGGTAAAATACGTCGTGATGATGCACCTGCCCCAGCTCCTGCACCTGAAAGGCAAGAACCTCGTCGCTCTGATTTTGAACAAAAAGAGATTTTAATAAAGAACGCAAGTACTTTCACCCCTCCTCCTGTTGAAAAGCCAAAAGCTGCACAAGAGGAAGAGTCAGAAGCTCCAAAACAAGCTGTTCAGGAGGAACCGAGTGTTCCTGGAGTTAAAGTAGTTGGAAAAATAGATCTTGATTCTCTTAACAGGAGAGGCCGTAATGAAGCTCCGAAAGAAGTAGAGGCGCCTAAGGTAGAAGCGGCTCAACCAGAGCCGGTTGAACAACCAAAAGTTGAAACACCGAAGGTTGAACCTGTTACTCCTGAACCTGTAAAAGAACCAGAAATAAAAATTGAACCACCTGTTGAACCAACTCCAACTCCGGAGAAGGCTCCTGAGGTTGTTGAAAAATCAATAGAGGTTCCAGAGCCACCCAAAGCTGTAGAGCCGGTGGTTGAAGTTCCGAAGCCGGTTGAAGTTCCAGAGCCGGTTAAAACTGAACCAGTTTCTGCACCAGTTGTAGAAGAGCCGGTGGCTGAGGTGAAAGCTGAAGCTCCTGCCGCACCTGTTGCTCCAGCCGCACCTGAAGCTCCTGCCGCAGTTGCTGCTCCTGCTGATGAATCTGCAGATGATGAAGTGATCAGAGCTAAAGCGCAACGTCTTACTGGTCCAAACGTGATTGGGAAAATCGATTTGTCGAGTCAGTTTCCACGCAAGAAAGATCAGCCTGTAGCATCATCATCAAATGTTGCTGGTCAGGACCATAAGCGTAAACGCAAACGTAAAGATAGCAATGAGGGTGTGAGACCCGCAGGTCAACAGCAGCAAGGTCAAGGTCAGCAGGGCCAGGGACAAGGTCAGGCAGGTCAGAACCGTCCACCACAAGGGCCAGGTCAGAACCGTCCTAATTTCGTTGGAGGCGGAGCTCAAAATCAGCCAGCTAAAGGAAATCACCCGGGTAGGCCTGACTTTAAAAACAGACCTGCGTCTGCTCAAAGAGAGGAACCTTCAGATAAAGAAATACAAGATCAGATTAAGGCAACACTTGCGCGTTTAAGCGGTGCTGGAAAATCTGGTAAATTCGCTCAGAGAGCCAAACTTCGCCGTCAGAAACGTGATGATATAGCCCAATCGGCAGAAGAGGCTGCATTAGAGCAAGAAATGCAGGCCAAAGTTCTGAAAGTAACAGAGTTTGTTACTGCAAATGAACTGGCTAGTATGATGGACGTTCCTGTTACTCAGGTTATTTCAACTTGTATGAGTCTGGGAATGTTCGTATCTATCAATCAGCGTTTAGATGCTGAGACTTTAACAATCGTAGCGGACGAATTTGGTTACGCTGTTGATTTTGTTAAACCAGAGGATGAGGAAACTATCCTTGACGAAGAAGATAACGAGGACGATCTATTGCCACGTGCTCCAATTGTGACTGTAATGGGACACGTTGACCACGGTAAAACTTCCTTGCTTGACTTTGTCCGTAAGACTAACGTAATTGGTGGTGAAGCCGGTGGTATCACCCAGCATATCGGGGCTTATGAAGTGAAGTTGGAGAACGGTAAGAGAATTACTTTCTTGGATACTCCCGGTCACGAAGCCTTTACGGCTATGCGTGCTCGTGGTGCCAAGGTAACAGATATTGCAATTATCGTTATTGCAGCAGACGACAGTGTAATGCCTCAAACACGTGAAGCTATCAACCACGCACAGGCTGCTGGTGTACCGTTAGTCTTCGCATTTACTAAGATTGATAAACCTGGAGCTAACACTGATAAGATTCGTGAGCAATTAGCTGGTATGAATATCCTGGTGGAAGACTGGGGTGGTAAATATCAATCCCAGGAGATCTCTGCCAAATCTGGCTTAAATGTAGACCTTCTTCTAGAAAAGGTATTACTTGAAGCTGAGTTATTAGATCTAAAAGCTAATCCTGATAAACGAGCTGTAGGAACGGTTCTTGAAGCTGCATTAGACAAAGGACGTGGTATTGTAACTACCGTTCTAATCCAGGCAGGAACGCTTAGGGTGGGTGATCCTATCCTTGCGGGAAGCTACAGTGGTCGTGTTAAAGCATTAACAAATGAGCGTGGTCAAAAAGTAGATAAGGCAGGCCCATCTACTCCAGTTCAGGTTTTGGGTATGTCTGGAGCGCCAACTGCTGGTGACAAGTTTAATGCTATGGAAAGCGAACCAGAAGCACGTGAAATTGCAAACAAGCGTCTGCAATTACAACGTGAGCAAGGATTGCGTACTCAGAAACATATTACTCTTGATGAGATCGGCCGTCGTTTGGCTATTGGAAACTTCAAAGAACTTAACATCATCGTTAAAGGTGACGTGGATGGCTCTATCGAAGCTCTATCCGATTCATTATTGAAGTTGTCAACTGAAGAAATTCAGGTTAACATCATACACAAATCTGTGGGTCAGATCTCCGAGTCTGACGTATTGTTAGCAAGTGCTTCTGATGCGATTATAATCGGTTTCCAGGTTCGTCCTTCAGGTGGTGCGCGTAAGCTCGCTGAGCAGGAAGAAATTGACATACGCTTGTATTCAATCATCTACGATGCTATCAATGAGGTTAAAGCCGCGATGGAAGGTATGCTTGCCCCTGAATTTGAAGAGAAGATCATCGCTAACGTTGAGATCCGCGAAACCTTCAAGATCAGTAAGGTCGGAACAATTGCCGGATGTATGGTCCTTGATGGTAAGATTAACCGTAACAGCAAGATTCGTATTGTAAGAGATGGAGTTGTAGTTTACACTGGCGAGCTTGCTTCTTTAAAACGCTTTAAAGACGATGTTAAAGAAGTTGCAACTGGTTACGAATGTGGTCTGAATATCAACAACTTTAATGATATCCGAGTTGGAGACATTGTTGAGGCTTACGAAAATGTAGAAGTGAAGCGTAAATTATAGTATAATTTTTAGTGATATTTAAAGGCGGTTCTTTTGGATCGCCTTTTTTATTTTCAGTCAGTTCTTAACGTTCATTTAATCTAGAATACTCACATTTGTTTATTATTCCTATAAAATGAAAATTAGAAATCTTCTGCTTTTATTTCTTTCAAGTGTTTTCTTTCTTCAGGCTAAGGCACAACGAACCAAAGAGGTCGGAACCTTACCTCGGCCTAAGCTTGTAGTCGGTTTGGTTGTCGATCAAATGCGCTGGGACTTCCTTTATCGTTATTTTGAAAGGTATAACAATAACGGTTTTAAGCGACTGCTTAGAGAAGGTTTCTCCTGTGAAAATACGTATATCCCATATGTTCCTTCTGTTACTGCTATCGGCCATTCAACTATCTATACAGGTTCAGTGCCCTCCATCCATGGTATTGCCGGGAACGATTGGTATAATCAATTGACGGGTAAGCAAACTTATTGTACGGAAGACTCGTCAGTCAAGTCGGTAGGAACCAGTTCCAGAGCTGGGGAGATGTCTCCAAGAAATTTGTTAGTTACAACAGTTACCGATGAACTGAAGTTGGCAACTAATTTCCGTTCTAAAGTGATTGGGGTGGCATTGAAGGACCGCGGCGGAATTTTACCTGCTGGTCATTCGGCAAATGCTGCTTATTGGTTTGATGATCTTACTGGTAATTGGATTTCCAGTACCTATTACATGAATGATTTACCAGCTTGGGTTAAGGGTTTTAATAATCAACGGGCCGTAGATAGATACTTGACGCAAAAATGGAATACCCTTTATCCTATAGAAACATATAAACAAAGCTCTCCTGATAACTCTCCTGCATATGAAGGGAAATATAAAAAGGAGGATTCACCTGCATTTCCTCATGATATTCCGGCCAATAAAACTTCTGATTGGGCTGCCATCAGAAGTACGCCATTTGCAAATACACTTACTTTAGATTTTGCGAAAGCAATTATCAAAAATGAAGAGATGGGAAAAGGTGCGGAAACAGACTTCCTTGCGGTAAGTATTTCGTCTACTGATTACCTGGGTCACCAGTTTGGACCAAATTCTGTAGAGGTAGAGGATGCATACCTTCGACTGGATCAGGATATTGCAGGTTTCTTAACTTACCTCGATCAAACTATTGGTAAAGGACAATACACTATATTTTTATCCGCAGATCATGGTGCTGCCCATAATCCTATGTTCCTTCGTGATCATAACATTCCAGCAGGTTTATGGCCTGGCATGAGTGGGGTAAAAACTGACCTTACTGAGGTTAACAATATACTAGAGAAAAAATATAAGGCCGGTAAAATTGTTAGAAGTATATATAACTATCAGATCAATTTGAATTATGATGTGATCGATAAGAATAATCTTGACATCGATAATATTAAGAAAGATCTTATTTCTCACTATAGGAAGCAGGAAGGAATTGCTTATGTAGTAGACCTTAAGAATATCGGTAATGCTCCTGTTCCCGAAGCAATAAAGACCAGGATCATTAATGGTTATAATGAAAAAAGAAGTGGAGAGATCCAATTAATTTTGAGTCCGGGATGGTACCAGGGGGCTGGAACAAGTGTTACTGGAACTACCCACGGTAGCTGGAACCCTTACGATACTCATATACCTCTGGTTTTCATGGGTTGGGGAATAAAGCAGGGAAGATCCTCGCAGCAGTACTTTATGACTGATATTGCGCCTACTCTTGCTGCCTTACTTAGAATACAGGAGCCTAATGGTAATATCGGAAAATCAATACAAGAAGTGATGTTGCCATGAGAAAGTACATATCTAAATTCCATTATTTGACACAAGATCTGCCCGGGAAGAGCCACGTAGAGCAAGTACAGTTGGCTTGTGAAGCTGGTGCAAACTGGATACAATTCAGATGTTTAGGTAAAAATGAAACAGACCTGCTTATTGACCTGGAAACTATTTCGACTATTTGCGACGATTGGGGTGCAACTTTAATCGTTACAGATCACGTTCATCTTTTAGACATGGCGGATGTTCAGGGTGTTCATATTGAAGATATGAATGCAGACTTTATTTCGATTCGAACCCAGATAGGAGAAGATAAGACCTTAGGAGCATCAGCCAATACGATAGAAGACATCAGGAGAATTATGGCTTCAGGAGTGGTTGATTACGTAGGATGTGGCCCATTAAGGGTTACTTATACTAAACCTAATAATTACCCTTTACTGGGCTTAGAGGGATATAAGGCAATTGTCTCTCAGATGAGGAATGAAGGAATAGATATTCCTTTATTAGCAGTTGGGGGAGTTTCTGTTTCGGATATAGAATTATTGCTTGAAGTTGGAGTTTATGGTGTGGCTGTTTCGGCAGCAGTTAATTTAAGCGATGATCCTGCTCGTGCTCTAAAAGATATGTACAAGAAGCTTTACTAAGCTGGACCGAGACATGTGAATTAATATAGAGCTTGTACTTAAAATTTATGCCAACCGGGTAGGTTTATGACCAGCCCGGTTTTATTTTTAAGCTACGCTAGCTTAAAAACCATTCAATAAAAAAAGCAGGTGATGGGCACCTGCTCAAACTAACCAATTATAAACCTAAATTAAACGAAAGGAGCTGTAGGGGAAGGAGTCGAACCTTCAAGGAGTGGTTACGCCGTTGCCGGTTTTCCCAAGATCTCCGCCACCGAGACAAGGAGGTGTGTCTGCCAATTTCACCACCCTACAGTGTTAAAGCAAAGGCTATTGCTTATTTGCTTGATACAAATTTAAAACAAAAAGCAGATTTCTTGCAAATATTTTAAGGATTTATTTTAATTTTTGTGAACTTTTTATTTACTTCGTTTAATATTTAATGTTCTTCAAAAATCATATGGAAAAAAAAGGCGCAAATTTAGAAATTGATAATCTGGATATGCAGATCCTTTCTCTACTGATGGAGGATGCAACAATCCCATATACAGAAATCGCCAAAAGACTGATTGTATCAGGAGGTACCATCCACGTTCGGATGAAGAAAATGCAGGACCTTGGTATCATCAAGGGCTCGAACTTACTAATTGATCCTCAGAAGATTGGTTATGATATCTGCGCCTATTTGGGAATCTACCTAGAGAAAGGTTCAACGTATAAAGACGCTGTTGAGAAGCTAAAAAAAATTAAAGAGATTGTAGAACTGCATTATACTACAGGAGCCTGGAGTATGTTCGCAAAGATCATTTGCAGAGATACGAACCACCTAAGGATCGTATTGAATGATCATATTCAATCTGTAGAAGGTATCTCGAGGACTGAAACATTTATATCCTTAGAGGAAAGCATTAAGCGCCAGATTAGTTTGGATACCTAAGGTAGAAACTATAAAGCCTTTCCATAAAAAAAAGCCGGCTTTGGCCGGCTTTTAATTTTTTAAATTTTCTTTATAAACGAACTCCTAAACCTACCTGGATCACCTGGTTCTTATATTCCGGGGTTTCTGAAGTCCCATTTTCATTGTTTTTTTGGAAGTCAAGAGCGTATCGGCCGATGAATGATACTTTCGGAGTTACATCTATACCTATTCCTACCACTCCACTAAGGATACTTTTTTTGAGATTGGAGTTATCCTCCTTAACCGTTTCCCGGTACTGCTGGCTACCACTGTCCCAACTTTCCGTAGTAGAGGTTAAGAAAGATATCTGTGGGCCTAAATGGAGGTTAAAACCACCAGACTTGAATTTTGCCAATATAGGTACGTCAATAAAATTTGTCGTTACCGAATATTTGGTTTCACCTCCGATCACGCTTGAATAGTCCGCCTTATATCCCTTTTGTGAATACAGGATCTCTGGAGCAAATGAAAATGCAGGGACGATCGGAATATCAATACCTAGCCCTGCATGGAAGCCAGGTTTGAAATCAGTAGAAAAATTACCGTCGCCGGTTTTGATAATGTTAGAGAAGTTCGCTCCTGCTCTTAATGACACTGACTGTGCCTTAGCTCCTACAGCCAACAGGGCCGCAACAGCAATGGTAAATAGATATTTCATAATTCTAAGTGTTTTGTGTTATCTTATTCTAGAAATAATAATGCCAAATTATTTCATCATCCTAAAAAACAAGGCGCTGACAATTTTTGTAATTATTTGATTGCTTTTTTTTTAACCTTGTATGTTTTTTTATACAGAATAATTCAATATATGCTTTTAAGAATTTTTGTAGTTGCCTTCTCTATTTGTTCGTCAACCGGGCTTTTTGCCCAATCATTAAAGCCCTTTATGGAGCCCGACGTACAACAGCAGCATTGGGTAGACTCCGTTTTTAAGAAAATTAAGCGGAAGGAGCGGATTGGACAGATGTTTTTTTTAAGAGCACACACAAATCTTGGGAAAGCCTATGAGGATTCAGTGGCTAAACTGATTAAGACCAATAAGGTTGGTGGACTTGTTTTCTTTCAGGGAGGGCCAGGTAGGCAGGCTAATCTAACTAAAACATATCAATCAATCTCTGAGGTTCCTTTGCTGATTGCAATGGATGCAGAATGGGGCTTGGGCATGCGTTTAGATAGTACGATTTCTTATCCTTACCAAATGACATTGGGAGCTATCCAAGACAATAGTCTTATTTATGCAATGGGACGTGAAATAGCCAGGGACTTTAAGCGATTAGGTATGCATTTGAACTTTGCGCCTGTTTCTGATATAAATAATAACCCTCGTAATCCTGTAATTAACTATCGTTCATTCGGGGATAATAAATATAATGTTGCCCTTAAAGCTGCAGCTTATATGAAGGGCTTGCAGGACGAAGGCGTCCTTGTAAGTATTAAACACTTTCCCGGGCACGGTGACACAGACGTGGATTCGCATGGAGATCTTCCGAAGTTGAATTTTACCAGGGAGAGGCTTGATTCTCTTGAGTTATACCCTTTTAAGGAGTTGATTGCTAAAGGAGCTTCAGGAGTAATGGTTGCTCATATGAATATCCCAGCTTTAGACAGTACTGAAAATCTCCCTTCTACTCTCTCAAGGCCTATTATTACTGGGTTGTTGAAAGAAGATTTAGGTTTCAAAGGCCTGGCAATATCCGATGCAATGGAGATGAAAGGGGTTACTAAATACTTCTCTAATGGTGAGGCAGATGTACGAGCTATCATGGCAGGAAACGATATTATTGAGCTTTCCGAAAATACAGAACGGGCTATAAAACTTGCACGGGAGGCTATCAAAGCAAAACGACTTGAAAGGTCTCAAGTAATTGCGAGTGTTAAGAAGATTTTGGCAGCGAAGTACTGGGCAAAAGTAGGACAACAACCAGGAACAGATAGCTCATCTATCTCTGCGTTTTTAAATCGTCCTGAAGCGCAGGCGTTAAATCAGAAATTGGCTGACGCTGCCGTTACTGTGTTAAAAGGCGACAGTTTGTTGAAGATCTTCACTCCCTCCGAAAATACGGCTATAATTAGCGTTGGGGTAACTGACTTAACGGTGTTTCAAAGAGAGGTTAGTATAAGTTTTCCTAATTCAACAAATTATATCCTTTCAAAAATTGCTTCGCAAGTGGATGTGGACAGGGTGAAGAAGGAATTGAGGAACTACAAGCAGATCGTTCTTGCGATACATGACTATCGCAAAAGGCCATTAAGTTCCTTAGATTATAATAACACATTAAAAAAGTTTATAGGTGATGTGGTGGCAATGAATCCAATGGTTTGCCTGTTTGCAAATCCCTATACAATAGGTGGTCTTCCTGCTTTGGAGCAGGCCGGAACCCTGATTGTGAACTATCAGAATAATGACGAAATGCAGAGAGCGGTAGCTAAAGTGGTGGCGGGTAAAATTCCTGCCTCTGGAAGGTTGCCAGTGACCGTGAGCCCGGGGCTAAAAACAGGGGACGGTCTTCAATACTTCCCGATCCCACCTATAGTCTCAGGACAAGTGGAATAAAATAGCAAAAGCTTGCCTGGTTATTAAAAATAAACGCCCCAATAAACTCTGATTTATTGGGGCGTTTATTTTAGGTGTTCAAACTATTAATTTCCTCCACGTGGAAATCCACCTCCGCCGGGGAAGCCACCTCCACCAGGATTAAATTGACCTCCATCTCTATTTCTCTGGAAGTTATCGCCTTGTTGACCTCCACTTCCAGGGAATTTTGATAATCTATATGAGAACGTGGCCATCACATATCTGGTTAAACGATTGTTAAGGCTGTTGCTAATATAATTCTCAGATTGTGTTCTTGATACGTTGGTAGCTTCCTTCATTACATCAAATCCTTGGATCCGGAACGCTCCACGTCTGTTAAAAAATTGCTTTTCTAAATACGTGTTTATAATTAATGGGTTAGAAGCTATGCTGCCGTAGCCACTGTTAAGCGTCTGAGTTAGATCAAAGCCAATAATAAAGGTTTTAAGAAAGTAAACTCTTCCGTTCAAGTCAAGATTCCAGCTATCTGCTGAAGATTTGCGTTCTGGAGTTAAACTATAATTTACCCAGCTAGTGCTATAACGTGCTGCAGGATATATTTCAATATTTTTATTAGGATTGATCTGCAATCTTGCACCCTGTGTAATTCCCCAGTTCCTCGCAATGTTTTTATTGCTATTCTGGAAAGTTATATCGTTACTATAATTTACATTACCGAATACTGATAAACGAAGTTTTCTTTCGAGAAAAGGTTTACCCAGACTATAGTTAGCATTCGTTGAGAAGTAACCATCGGTATTCAAGTAGTAAGTTTCCTGAACATTACTATTTTCCCTGGTAACAACATTCCTGGTTATCCGGTTATTAATTATGTTCGCATCTAAGCCAAGGTTTAAGAACACTCCTGAAACCGGATCGTTATTATTGTAGTTGACATTAAGACTCTGCGTGAAGGCTGATTTTAGCTCTGGATTACCAATAACAGGTCGTTGCACATCTGAAATGTCTTTGCCTGGTTGGATTTGACTAAAGCTTGGTTCTGTACTTCGACCTGAATAGTTGATGTTTAAGGATCTCGATCTTGCAAAGAAGTAAGCGAAGCGAGCGGTGGGGAAAACATTAAACCCAGTTCTATGAGGATTTGCATTAATGCCTGCTGTTTTCGATTGTCCTTCCAATAATGTTGGCTGAGCAGTAAGCCCTACTGTAAAGTTATAAAGCTTTTGCCTGTCAAACCGGTAATTCAAACTGTATCGTTGGGTAGTGAAAGAATATTCAAAAAGGTTACTCAAATTTGGCGAATAGTCGTAATCCCCCGATGCATTATTTAGTGTATCTGTATTTCTGGTATTATCATAAGACGCTCTGCTAAAATTATAACCGAAGTCTAATCGGGCATACTTTCCTACTGGCTCACTATATGTAATATTAATATTTGAGGTGATACTTTGATTGTCCAGGTCCACTCTCCGTGTGGAAAGGCTGTCCTGACGGTCCAGGTAGTCAAATGCATCCCTTGCCTCCTGATAGCTGGTGTTGTCAGAACGACCCAGAGATCCTGCAAAAGAGAGGTTTCTACCAGCTTTCTTAAATCTGTGATTATAGATAACATTACCGCCAAAGAAAGGAGATGTTGCGTCTGTAGACGATGTATTGTCACGGTCAACAGTAGTGAAACCAGTACCGAATTGATTTTCTAAGTAATTGCTGGCTACATCGTTTGAGGAGATGCTGAAGGATGGTGATAGCAATAGGTAGTTTAGCGTATCTATCTTGTACTCTAAATTGAAGTTGAAGTTATTGAAAATTGTCTTAGTCTCTGTGTTGGAATTTCTGAACGCGTTAAGAACACGCTGCTCATTTGTCCTTTGGTCGATCCCAAAGTTATTCCAGGTATCCGTTTGGCTAATAACATCATTATTTCTATAGGTGAACCTGTAGCTACCATATACACTAATTTTTTTACTCCATTCATCACGGTAGTTCAAACCGCCTCCCATGGTATTGGTAATACCGTTCTGGTTAAAACCTCCGAAGCCCCCTCCTCCTCCAAAGTTTCCACCACGGCGTCCGCCACCTCCAAATCCCCGTGTACCACCACCCAGGAATTGAAAGACATTAGCGTTTGTATTGTTAAAGTTCAGAATAGTTGCTATCTGGCGGTCATTGTTCAAAAATTGACCATTTCCAAGAAACTGATATCTTCCTTTATTTCCAACACCTGCGTTGGCGTTTAAGATCATCCCTTTATTTTTATCGGGACGAATCTGAATATTAATGATCTTATCAGCTTCTCCTTCCCTTATCCCGGTAATTTTTGACTGATCTCCATAGTCGTCTACAATTTGTATTTTCTCGATTATTTCTGCAGGTAAATTTTGCGTTGCTGTTTTCAAGTCGCCCTCGAAATAATCCCGTCCGTTCACCCGAACGCGCGTTACACTTTTTCCCTGAGTAGTAACATTTCCATCCTTATCAACTTCTACCCCAGGAAGTTTTTTAATGATGTCTTCGGCTACTGAATTTTCCCTGACAGGGTAATCACTGGCGCGGTACTCTACTGTATCTTGCTTTACTACCACACCTTTGGTACCTGAAACTACTACAGCATTAAGTAGCTTACTTTCAGAACGAAGAGTAATAGCCTCAAGCTTTAATGGGGCGGCTTCATCTTTATAAAGGAACCTTTTATTCAATGTTTGATATCCTAAGGCTGCTACAGTAATAAGAAATTGAGATGACTTAACATTTCGAAAGGTGAAGTTGCCATTTACATCAGTTACAGTAGACAGGGTATCTTTCGCAGATACCAGCTTTACGGATCCCGCAATGACACTAATTCCCGTAGAATCTTTTACGACTCCACTAATTTGTCGTCCCGTTTGAGCAAACAGGTGAGTTGAAATCAGTAGGAATAGCATTAGTACTATTTTTTTCATGTGTGGTTTTATTTCAGATTTTGATTGAATTTTTAAAGTTTATAACGCTGCAAATAAAGTACCTTGAGAAGTAACTCTAAACTAAATGATACTTAGGCTAAGAATAAAGAGACGAAAGCGTTAATCTCGTCTATAACTATTGTTGTCCCATGTATTGCAGCAGTGCTTCTTTGTAGTTATCACTAACCGGTACTTCGGTATCTTGAATAACTACTCTGTTCTTTTTGAAAGCAGACAATTTATTAAGCGAGATGATGAATGATTTATGAACTCTCATAAATCTCTCTGAAGGTAATTTTTCTTCCATGAACCTCATACTAAGGCGGGTTATAACAGGCTTATCCGTATCAGTGAGATAAATTTTAATATAATCTTTCAACCCTTCAATATATAGGATGTCCTGTAAGTTAATTCGTACCAGAGAGTAATCCGCATTCACAAAAAGACTTTCGGTTGCAGGGCTTGCGGGGTTTATTTGCTGAGGATTCTTTAAGTTGAACAACTCCAGGGCCTTGTTAGCGGCTTTCATGAATCGCTCAAAAGGAAATGGCTTCACCAGGTAATCCAATACATCAAGATTAAATCCATCAAGGGCATATTTCTCATAAGCTGTAACCAGGATCACCATAGGAGGATTATTAAGGCTTTTTAATAATTGAAGACCGGTTAGTCCAGGCATTTGAACGTCAAGAAAGATAAGATCTATTGTTTTCTCACTTAGTACTTTCATTGCATCCATAGCATTCCTGCATGTTGCCTCAAGCTGTAGAAATGGCACTTGAGATATATTATCTTCCATTAGTTCTGCAGCAAACTTTTCGTCGTCAACTACCAGGCAGCGGATCATTTCAGTTGGATGTTTAGTTTTGAAACAAAAGTACTCCCGTTCAAAACTGTTTCCAGCTTGTAACGGTCTTTATACAGAAGCTCCAAGCGTCTGCGCATATTGTTCAGGCCGATTCCGGAGGCCTTGTCTTTGGCGCTATCCCTTGGTGAAACAGAATTTTCAACTTTAAACTCCAGCCAGTTTGTATTACGGTTCACTTCGAGCTTTATCTTTATAAAGGGATCATCCACCATTCCTATTCCATGTTTAAATGCATTTTCGATGAAAGATATAAGAAGCATAGGTTCTATCTCATATCCCTCATAAGCATCAGCTATGTCAAGCTCCAGAAGAAGGTCGTCTCCAAATCTCAAAAGTTGCAGGTCAATGTAATTCCTTAAATACTCAACCTCTTTGTCCAGGGATATTTTCTCATCGTTACTCTCGTAAAGCATGTAACGCATCATATGAGATAATTTTATTAGCGAGGGTTCCATCATATCAGACTTTTTTCTCGCCATTGCCACAAGGGTGTTCAGTACATTAAACATAAAGTGCGGACTTACCTGCGACCGTAAAAAGGAAAGTTCTGTTTTTAAATTCTCATTTTCTTTCTCTTTACGACTTTTCTCTTCTCTGGAAGAATCCCGGATTATCCTATAACTTACGCTAACTCCTATTATAAATATATATGGGAATATCAGGAAATAAAGGTTTCCTTCTCTGTACCGCTTTTTCCTTGCTTTATCGTCGTTAGGTGACGCTGGTTTGTTATTTGGTACACTTTCTACCTGGGGCGGTTTCATCCTAAAGTAGGTTCGTTCAATAGTAAAGGACGTTTTTACAAAAAGAAATACAGTTACTGCCACAACAATAACATAGAGCAGCATTCCCTTTCTTTTATAAATAAGGGGGTAAAATATATAGGCATTGATATAGAAGAAGGCTATCAGGAAGAGGTTGCCTACAATTAGTCTGTTTTGTACGGAGTCGGAAAATCGTACGCCTGTGCTGGAAATCCTTACCATATGGGGCAGGAACAGCAAGAGCATCCAAAAAAGGATATGTCCTACAGGCGTAAGATATTTGTTAATCTGCTGGTTTTTAATAGCCATTTTACAAAAATAACAGCTTCAATAACTCTTATTTTAAATTGAGCTAAAGAAGCTGAAATTGAAGACGAATGACTAATAATTTGCGACTTCCTGATTGAATTTTTCTTCCCAAACCACGGCAAGATGTATTATTGTATCTACAGCCTTTTGCATGTCTTGAATGGAAACCCACTCGTGTTTACTATGAAAAGCATGTTCGCCTGCGAAAATATTAGGACATGGAAGTCCCATAAAAGAAAGCCTTGAACCGTCTGTTCCTCCGCGGATACTTTGAAGCTTTGGTTCCATTCCGGCCCTTTCAACAGCTTCTTTAGCAAATTCTATTACCTGAGGAAATTTATCAAGTACAGCTTTCATATTTCTATACTGTTCCTTCACTTCAAGCTCGAAAGAAGAATTTGGATATCCTTCGATCACTTCGTTGGCAATAGCTTCAAGAATCCTTGCATGGCTTGCTAGTTCTTCATCAGCAAAGTCTCTTAAAATAAATTCAATCGTTGCCTCCTCAACCGTTCCACTCATCGAAACGGGGTGAATAAAACCCTCCTTATCTGAAGTGCTTTCCGGCGAGTAGCGGTCTTTTGGCAAGGCTGCTACAATTTCTGATGCTATTTTAATGGCACTTTCCATGGATCCTTTTGCAAATCCAGGGTGTGCACTTACCCCCTTTATCCTGATGGCAGCATAGTCTGCAGAGAAAGTTTCATTTTCAATTGTCCCTCTGGCTTCGCCATCCACTGTATAGCCGAAGTTTGCATTTAACTTCTTAAGGTCTACGCGTTCTACTCCCCGGCCAACCTCTTCGTCGGGAGTGAAAAGTATCTTTATTTCACCATGCTTTATTTCCGGGTGACTGATAAAGAAGTTTGCTGCATCAACTATTTCTGCCACACCCGCTTTATTATCAGCACCAAGAAGCGTAGTACCGCTTGCCGTTATAATATCATTTCCTATTTGAGATTTTAACTTCGGATGGTCCTTAAGGCGAATAACCTGATTTTGGTCGTCAGGAAGTACCAGATCCTCTCCGTTATAATTTTTATGAATGATAGGTTTAACATTTTCTCCACTTGCATCCGGAGAGGTGTCCATATGAGAGCAAAAACAGATTACCGGTACAGATTTCTCAGAATTTGAAGGAATTGTAGCGTATACGTAGCCATGCTCGTCCAGGTGTACGTCCTTAACACCTATTTCAAGAAGATCCTCCACTAATATCTTCCCCAGGTTTTTCTGTTTCTCTGTAGAAGGAAAGCTCTTGGAATGTGGATCTGATTGAGTGTCAATAGTGACATATTTAAGAAATTTACTCAGGCTGATATATTGATAACTTTTTAAACTTTCTATTAAATGCGTTTGTTTCATAGTGATTTAATAATTAAGTATTTGAAATTTTATATTTTTTAGCTTATTTTACCTCGACTTTTAAATGTATTGCTTTGAGAAATTATCTACTCGTTCTAATTTCGTGTTTCTTTTTTGTTAAAAGCTTCGGCCAATATAACTACTATCGTCTTTCTGCGGGTGTAAATGTTGGCTCAAATGTTGCATTTGCTGACCTTAACAAGAAGCGTCCGGCACAAACTTTGGCAGCAAATCTTAATTACCATCTAACTCCCTTCACTACGTTAGGATTGGAGTATCAAAATGGAAGCTTAACCGGAGGTGATAAGTTGAATGACCCACATTTAAGATATTTTAAAAATAGTTATTCCTCTCTTACGTTAGGTGGGCAGGTTCAACTAGGTCAGGTTGTGGATTTTGAAAGCAACAATTTTTTGTATGCTATCCGTGGCCTTTATATGGGCTTGGGAGTAGGAATGATAAAAAATAATGTAAAGGATGTTGTGCGTTTTAAACCTACTGACGGTTATGAATTCCCTGGTAAGGACAAAAGTACAGGGATTGTAGTTCCTGTAAGTGCAGGGATGAATTTTAATATTCTTGACAGATGGGGTTATACGCGTTATATCTTTAATGTTGGTTATCAATTTAACGTAACAACAGGGGAAGGTCTGGACGGATATAATGATGCATCGAAAGGTGGTGCCTTTAGTAACATTCCGGATATGTACGGTGTATTGTCTGTTGGTCTTAAGTTCTGTTTTGGACCAGAAGGTTTATACTAATATTTAAATCAAACATCAGCAAAAAGAATATATTTGGTTCTTTAACTGCTGAAAAATAAATGGAGTCATTTTTTTACGATACACCTGTTGCCGGAATTATCTTCCTGCTGACCATTGTAACTAGCTTATACGCTTTTTCTAACCCGCAGGTGTACGGAAAATTTATGCTTCACCCTTATAGCGTAAGCAGGGGAGAACGAGTTTATTCAATTTTTACCAGTGGCCTGATCCATAAGGATTGGAGCCATTTGTTTTTTAATATGTTCTCCTATTATATGTTTGCCTTCACCCTTGAGAGGCAAATAGGGTCTGTAAAGTTTGCTATCCTTTATATTGCAAGTCTGGCCTTAAGCGATATGAGCACTATTATTAAGCATAAAGACCATTTTTGGTATAATAGTTTAGGAGCTTCCGGAGCTATTTCTGCAATAGTATTCAGCTATATCCTGTTTTTTCCTGATGCGTCTTTTTATCTGATGTTTATTCCAATCCCCATCAACTCAGTAGTTTTTGGTATCCTTTACTTGGTGTATAGTGCCTATGCATCCAAACAATCCAGCAATATTAACCATGATGCTCACTTCTTTGGAGCCCTTGCCGGAATTATCATTACCATTATATTTAATCCCGGTGTGCTGAATCACTTTTTTACCCAATTATTAAATTGACAGGTTTCTTAACAAAGCTTTAATATTCCTGCAAGTTTCTTTATATAAACTTAAAATAGGAATAATTCCCCGCTTACATACTCCCGGTAGCTTTGGCTCATCTAATACGGGATATGAAAAATTTTGTACAAAAAAGATTATCAGTAGCCTTTGCTGTTACTGCAATTTCGGCAGCAACAGCCTTCGTTGCTTGTAAGAAGAATGATGATAACAATGGCAACGGTCAACAGCCGGTAGCTGAATTAAAGGCATACTCTGTTACTCCTTCCTTGGTTAAAACGCTATCTGGTTTTGACGCTTTAAAATTGTATCCATTAATAAGTAGTGATGATAAACTTCCTGAATCACCAGGTTTTATTTATGGTGCTCAGCCTGATGGTGCAGGGATTATCAAAGACCCAAACAGCGATGGTTTTATCATGATTACGAATCATGAAATCTTGCGTTCTGTTTCGAGGGTTTACCTTGATAAGAATTTTAAGCCTGTCAAGGGTGAGTATTTGGTGAACGGAACTGGTGGACAATGGCGTTTATGTTCTGCAACGATGGCCACTCCGGAAGAACACGGTTTTGGGCCTGTCTTTTTAACTGCAGGGGAAACAAGCGTTGAATCCATGATCCATGCTATCGATCCATTGGGTTCTACTGCAGATAAAAGTCGTACAGACCGAACTCTAACAGCTTTAGGTCGTTGCAGCGCAGAGAACGCTGTTCCGCTTCCTAAAAATGCCTATCCCGGAAAAACTGCTATTTTTATTGGTGAGGATGAGAGCGGTGCTGCTAATAGCTATGGCCAGGTAAATATGTACCTTTCTAATACAGTGGGTGACTTGAAAGGTGGCAAGCTTTATATGCTTCGTCGCACCAATCTAAATGTTGTAGAAACAGATATGGCTGTAGGAACAAGTTATGATGTTGAATTTGTAGAGTATGATAATGTAACTGCTGCCACTACAGGAGTTCAAATGACCGCGCAAACGATCGCGAAGAGTGCTATTCAATTTGCAAGAGTTGAAGATCTTGATTATGGAAAAGGAAGCGCCGAAGCAAACCGAGTAGTTTATTTTACTGCCACAGGTGTTAGTCAGGCAGATAAAGTTACTCCAGTAAGCGGACTAACAATGTGGGGACGGGTTTATAAGCTAGAATTGAATTCTAATGATCCCCTAAAAGGAAAACTTACTCCACTTATTGACGGTGTTGAGAATCCAGGTAACAGCATTGTTAATCCTGATAATTTATGCGTAACAAAGAATTACGTTTACATTCAGGAAGATGGCGATTCTTATTATGCTAATAATAAGCATGACGGACGCATCTGGCAATTTAACCTTGCTACTAAAGCATTAAAGCCCGTATTGGAAATGGACCACAGACGTACGGACCCAACGTTTAATAGCAAATATAATCCAGGTAATGATACTCGTTTGAGTTCTTGGGAGTATGGCGCAATGATGGATGTTTCAGACCTTGTAGGTATTCCAAATACCTTTACTGTTAATATTCACCCTCATACCTGGACAAGTAACAGCTTTTTAATTGATGGTAAGGGAGCGGATGGAAGTGGCGCAGTCGTCAATTCGGAAGGTGGTCAAACCATCATACTTACAGGTTTAGATCGTTAATTATTTTCACATCTATATATAAAGGTAAGCCTTCTCTTCGGAGAGGGCTTTTGTATTAAAGTTTATGTTCAGACTCCTAATAGTCGTCTTTGTAATTGTCTCTTTTGTATTTCTTCTTTCCTTCTGCTCTCAAAGTAACAGGCCTGCAGGGAGGAATGTTGAGATTAAACAGATGTTAGAACTTCAGCTTGATTCACTTGATAAGAAGATTGGATTAAAGCTGTTGAAATCCATTCATGAAGGTAATAAAGATTCAATTAGAGTAGCCTTTGTAGAGTCAAGACAAGCCTATAAAAAAACGGAATGGTTTGTAGAGTACTATGCTCCTCTTGGTGCTAAAGAACTAAATGGTGCCGCCTTGCCAGAGATTGAAATTGAAGAGAATAAAGTACTTCCACCAAAAGGCTTTCAGGTAATTGAAGAATATATCTACCCGAATGTAGACCTAAGTGATAAAGAGGAACTAATTGGAGAAGTTAAGGCTATGCAATCCATATTAGGCCGCGCAAAAACCATTCTTGAGAGTACTGAGTTGTCTGATGCTCACATTTTTAATGCCTGTAAACAAGAGGTCTTTCGTATAATCGCTTTAGGTATCACTGGATTTGATACCCCTATCGCACAAACCGGGATCCAGGAATCGGTTATTTCATTGGGCTCTGTTATCGAAGTGCTGAACCACTTCGGAGAGAATAAAAACCTTTCGAGACTAGCTGCCGGAGCAATTAAAGAATTAAAGTTTAATAATGACTTTAACACGTTCGATCGAATGGGCTTTATTGTTAATTACGCGAATCCTATTACAACTGAGATCACTCAATGGCAGAAGAATCTAAGATTAGAGCTTATTGAAGGATCGGGCGGACTGAACAGTACAGCCTCTACATTATTTGAACCTGCAGCATTTAACATTAATTATTTCAGCACAAACAAGGAAGGCTGGATGACGAAAGAGAAAGCTGATTTAGGTAAAAGGCTTTTTTCCGAGCCCACACTTACTGGTTCTAACAGAACTTGTAAAAGCTGTCACAATCCTGCTTTAGCATTTACTGATGGTTTAACTAAAAGTGCTGCCTTGATTCCGGGGACTTTCGTTAAGCGAAATGCTCCAACCCTAATGTATGCAGGCTTTCAACATGCACAATTTTATGACATGAGATCTCCTACATTGGAGAACCAGGCAATGGACGTCATCGCCAACAAAGACGAGATGCACGGATCTGTGGAAGAGGCAGCAAAGAAGTTGAGTAAGTCGGAAAACTACATGAAGCAATTCAAAGCAGCATTTTCTACTATGGAGAATAATGAGCTAAAACCTCGTTTTGTCATGATTGCCCTTGCAAGCTATATCAGATCTTTAAGTCCTTTTAATTCCCGATTTGATCAATACATGAGGGGAGACAAGGGACAACTTTCACAAGAGGAAAAGAAGGGTTTCAATCTATTTATGGGAAAAGCTAAATGTGGAACCTGCCATTTTATGCCTTTATTTAATGGTACCGCTCCTCCGGTTTTTTCTTCGACTGAAGGCGAAGTTCTCGGTGTTCCTGTATCACCAGGAGTTGGTAAAATAGACCCTGATTCTGGCAGATATCTCAGAACGAAGATTGAACAGTTAAAATATGCCTTCAAAACCCCTACTCTAAGAAACGTTTCTAAAACTGCTCCCTACATGCATAACGGCGCCTTTAAAACCCTGGAGCAGGTGATCGACTTTTATGACCAGGGAGGGGGGGCAGGTTTGGGTATCAAGTTGGAATTCCAGACGCTTCCTTCAAACCCTTTGAATCTTTCTCCAATAGAAAAAAAGGAAATTGTAGCATTTTTAAAGACTTTAACGGACAAGTAAGCCATAGTTCGAAAAGTATCGAGGCTAATAACTCTTTGTTGTTTAAAAACAACAGGTGTTCCACGTGAAGCTTTTACCGGTTCGTCAATAATATGAAAAGCGTTTACACGTACTAAAGTGGTAATTCAATAGCTTCAGCGCTGATAAAAGCTCCATCTTCATTCTCAATAAAACTCATGGGCTGTTCCGGATTTTTGATGATCTCAAATAGGGAATAGCCCCATGCTTTCCAAAAGGCTTCCAAAACCTGTCCGTATGTTTTCACTTGCCAGTTGTCATAAACAGGTTTACTGCTTATCCTAAGCGGCATAGACTCGATGTATATAGCTTCCTCAGTAGGAAGGATAGTATATTCGGGTAAGCGATTGAAGAGGTAAGCTGAATAGAAAAAACGCGCGCTCAATTCCTCGAATTGTATGGGGTGAAGCTGCTTACCTTCGACCTTCTCAAGTACCTCTCTGTGATAGTTTAAACTTTCATTGTTGTCCTGTAAGCAAGCTATTACTCCAAAGTCTTTCATCCGAAGCGAGAACACGAGCGTGTTCATCTCATCACGATATCCAAAAGTTTCAGGGGTATTATTAACCGGGAGTACTTTTATGCTCCATGGAAGCACTCCTTCGAATTCAACTTCCCTTGTCAGTGATTGCAGCATGATATGCAGGTTGCCAAACTTATGAGCAATGGACTGTGAAAAATTGAAATCCTCCCCTACAGCCTTTTGCTGACGGATTCCGGCCCTTACCTCCCAGTGGATAATTCCGTAAACCTGTTTGGTTATCCATTGAAATAACTTTAGTTCAGGTAATAATTTTACTGCTTCATATCCTGAGTTAAATGCTTGTTCAATTTCCTGATCCAAAGCATGGATTGCTGTTATGGCTACCGCAGAAACGGGAACTTTTATATCACCATAAGTTGCTATCCGCTCATCCATCATTTTGAAAGGCTTATCTTCCAGATCAAACTGTTGCAATACCCATTGAGGAAAAACAGTTTGCTGAAGCACAGCAGGTTCACCAGTTAGAAAACAGATATCTTCACCAAAAGTATAGCGATCAAAAGGGCGGAATATAGCTTTGCTCATCGCGACAAAGGTACAAAGCAGCAGTTCATTTAGCTTAAGCAACAAAAACAATTAACACTTGTATGATATGAGTATATTTAAAATCTGAACGAGATCTTTTTCATGAAACTTACCTTTAAAGCATTCGAGCTGAAACTGAAATACCCTTTCGGTATTTCAGGCTACTCCAGATTATCAACACCTCTTATTCTTGTAACTATAGAATACGATGGGAAGGTAGGATATGGGGAGGCCTCGATGGTGCCTTATATGGGAGAAAGTGTAGAAACAGCCACCTCGTTCCTGAACAAACTAGAGCTTCAACGGTTTAAACCACCCTTCGATTTTGAGGAAGTAGTAGACTATCTGGATGCGCTGGAACAAGGCAGTCCTGCAATTAAAGCTGCGATTGACATTGCTCTTCATGATTTAGAGGGAAAGTTAAAAGGAATCCCTTGTTATACCATGTTCAACTCTGTGCCAGAAAATATGCCTGTTACCGCTATTACCATTGGTATAGATTCGCCGGAAATGATAGTGAGGAAGGTAATGGATGCAGAGCGAGCGCAGGTGTTGAAGGTGAAGTTGGGATCAGACCACGATCAGAACCTGGTTAAAACTATTCGCAGCATTACAGACAAGCCATTGTACGCAGACGCCAATCAGGGTTGGGATGACAAGTTCAAAGCATTGGATATGTTATACTGGTTAGAAGAGCAGGGCGTTGAGATAGTCGAGCAACCTATGTTTAAGACTGATCTGGAGGGGAATGCCTGGTTAACGGAGCGAAGTCCTATTCCCATCCTTGCAGATGAAGCTATTCAACGCCTGAAGGATATCGAAATCATTAAGGATGCTTATCATGGAATCAATGTTAAGCTGATGAAGAGTGCCGGAATGCATGAAGCGTTTAAGATCATATCCCGTGCAAGAGAGCTGAATATGAAAGTTCTGATCGGGTGTATGAGTGAGACGAGTATAGCTACCCTTGCTGGAGCGGCCTTAGCTCCCTTATGTGATTGGGCCGACCTTGACGGGCCTTTCCTTACTTCAAATAATCCCTTTAATATGCCCGCATTTCAAAATGGTAGTTGGATACTACCACCGTCTCCTGGCCTTGGTCTTACAATTTAAATTTTTTGTAGGATTCAAGCTTATCTGAATGTGGAGAATTAAAAAGTATCTTGCTATTTTTATTAGTAAATTTGTTTTGATCCGCGGTTAAAGAAGGCGCGATTGCCGATACTTCAATGCAAATTAAACCTCTAAAAATACTTCAGGCTTCTGCCGGTTCTGGAAAAACCTTTAGTCTTACTGCCCACTACCTTACTTTACTCTTCTCTTCAGAGACAAAGTACAGGGAAATCCTTGCTGTAACCTTCACCAATAAGGCAACGGAGGAGATGAAGAGCAGAATTCTTGAAACGTTGAGAGGGATTGCTGTAGGTGATCAGGGAGTTGAGACTTATCGGAATATTATTCTCAATGCTTATCCCGGGCTCGCAGCAGAAGAACTTAAATTAAAAGCCCATGCCATTTACCGTCGAATCTTGCACGACTATAGTCGTTTTTCAGTCAATACAATTGATGGTTTTGTTCAAAAGGTTATTCGCAGTTTTTCATTCGAATTAGGTTTGGATGCGGGTTACCGCCTCGAGATGAACCTGGACAAGGTGAAGCGGGAACTTGCAGTGAAACTGAATGAACAGCTGGAACGAAAGCCAGAACTCTTACAATGGATCATCAATCTGGCTCTGGAGAGGATCAGAGATAATAAAAGCTGGAATTATCGTGAAACCTTGCTTAGTCTTGCCGACGAGATCTTTAAGGAAAGGTATCAACCATTTGAAAATGCTATCCGGGATTTAGAACCAGATGTTCTCTTTAAAGATCTTCAGGAATTAACGAAGAGCCTTATTAATTTTTTTGAGGGGGCTGTTACGGATATCGCGAAAGAAGCTGTTCAAGTATTTAGAACTTCCGGAGTATTAATGGATCAGTTAAAGGGGAAGTCGAGATCACCTCTGAACAACCTAACAAAAATAGTTGATGGTGATTATGCTAAAATAGCAGGTCTTGAAAAGGTGCTGAATGAGCCTGAGGAATGGCAAAAAGGAGGAATGGATGGAAATATCAGTCTTTTATACTCAAGCCTGAACCCTTTGCTTAATAAGCTATACGAGTTTTATCATGAGGAGTTACCCAGGTATCAGATGGCTAAAGCCCTGGACGCTAATTTATACTACCTGCGCTTAATGCAGGAGATGGCAGGCCTGATGAAAGAGTACCGGGAGGAAAACTCCTCCTTGTTGATAAGCGACGCCCAGAATTTATTAAAAGGTATTACAGCCGAGCAAGTGGATAACCCTTCTTTCATTTGGGAGAAAGTAGGTAACCGTTTTCGCCATTTCCTTTTTGACGAGTTTCAGGATACTTCTTCTTTTCAATGGACAAACTTTCTTCCCCTGCTGAAAAATGCTATTGCAGAAGCTAACGGTAAACTCACCGATCATTTGATCGTTGGAGATGTTAAGCAGTCTATTTACCGTTGGCGTAATGGCGACTGGAGAATACTGCATAGCCATGCAAAAAGACATATTGGAGAGTTACGAGTGATTGATGATAATTTAAAGGAGAATTATAGAAGTGCTGGCAACATCATAAACTTCAATAATTTTCTCTTTAAGCATGCACCACAACTTCTTCAATCTCATATCAACAATAAGGTAATAGAAGACGGTGGAATTAGCTTGTTTGATAATTGGTGGAGAGCCGAAGGGTATGATTCGATCATTCAAAGTGCTTATGAACAAAGCTACCAGCAGAAAGCTCCTTCAACCTTAGAAGGAGGTTCCATTCAAATCGATTTTCTAGAAGTAAAAGACAATAGGACCCGTGCTTCAGAAAGCAAGGAAGCTGCCTTAGCTCGTCTTTCGGCTACTTTGGCAGATTGGTTGTTAACCGACACGCCCCGTTATAAGGCTGGTGAAATTTGCGTGCTGGTTCGAAGCAATACCGAAGCCAGAAGTGTTGTTGAGCATTTGATGGCCTTGAATATCCCTGTTATCTCAGGAGAAGCATTATTGATAGCTAACAACACGGCTGTTAAGCTTATCATCAATACTTTTTATGCTATGATAGCCAAGAAGGATGATAGGGCTTTATATAAAGCAAATTGTATTCACCTGTATAATCTAGAGATGAATAAGCCGGTGCCTACAGAGGTATGGCTAAAAATTAATAAAACAGATGTAGAGAATTTAAAGGGCTTCCTTCCGGCAGTCCTCTGCGATAATTGGCTCTCATGGCAACAATTACCCTTGTTTGAGCTGGTTGAGAAACTAATTGAAGCATATAGCCTGAATTTCTCTCAGGTTCATTTGCCTTATCTTTTGGCATTCCGGGATATGGTTAGCAGTTTTGCCAGGCAGGGTGAGAAAGGCATATCATCGTTCTTAACCTGGTGGGAGGAAGAAGGTGAGCGTAAGGCATTGCCTTCCTCTGAGCAGAGCGATGCGGTTCAGGTAATGACTATACACAAGTCTAAGGGATTAGCATTTGACGTAGTGATGTTGCCTTTCTGTTGCTGGAATTTAGATGGAATGACTAATGGTATTTTTTGGGTAGACGCCGGTCATACACCCTATTCGATGTTAAGCAGCGTTCCTGTTCATTATAAGAAAAGCTTAGGACAGTCGGCCTTCGGTAAAGCCTATTTTGAGGAGTTGCTTTTCAATTATATGGATGCTATAAATATGCTTTATGTTGCTACTACCCGTACACGTAAGCATTTATATATTACAGCCCCTGGCCAAGTTTCAGGGAAGGACGATCAGTTTAATCTGATTGGCGACCTTATTTTTCATCCCCTAAAATTATATGCAGCTGAACTGAATGCGGAATTTGATGAACAGACTTTGTTGATTGATGTCCCTGTAGAATCCAAAGGGAAAAAAACAGCAGATGGAGCATCAAGTGATCGTACTAATTGGTATTTCGTATCTTATCCTACATCAGATAGGTTGGAGGAAGCCTTATCAAATGACAAAGTTTTTGAACAGCTTGATCTGCTAAGTGGAAATTCAGCAAGAAGAAGGGGATTGATCCTTCACGAAATCTTATCACGGGTAACCGCAGTAGAAGATTTGCCTGGTGTTATAAGGGATATGCAGAAGGAGGGCGTGTTTCGCCGGGCCGACGAACCGGAAATCAAATCATTGGCAGAAAGTGTGCTACTCCAGCCTAACTTAAAAGCTTTATTAGAGAAGCCTTATAAGAATCTTAATGAGCAGACGATTATTAGTGGTAAGGGGGAGAGTTATAGGCCGGACAAAGTTCTTGTAGGACCGAATGAGGTGGTTCTTATAGATTTTAAGTTTACGGAAGAGCCAAAGCCTCAACATTACAAACAGGTAGAGGCCTATAAAGAATTGTTATCCGAAATGGGATATGGTAATATAAAGGCATACCTGTATTATGGGTATTTAAAAGAATTAAAGGAAGTTTAGACAAGAGAAGCATTTGTGCTTTTTGGGAAGCGGGTTATTCAAATGAAATCATTTTTACAGGAAGTAGCTGCAGATCTCCTGGCTCGTTTTAACGACGATCTTCAGGATGTTGCTATCGTTTTTAATAATAAGCGTCCGGGATTGTTCCTGAAGAAGCATCTGGGTGAGTTGGCGGGAAAATCCTTATGGAGCCCAGCTTTTTTTACTGTGGGTGAGTTCTTTGCTAAATCATCAAACCTGGTAGTAGCAGATCAGTTTACTCAATTTTTTGTGCTGCATAAAGAGTATAACCGGATTCTGAAAGAAGAAGGAAAAGAGGAAATAAGTCCCGACAAGTTTTATTCTATGGCAGAAATCATTTTAGGTGATTTTTCTCAGATAGATTATGATCTTGTAAATGCAGAGGACCTTTTTTGCCAGCTTGAGGATATTGCCGTTATTCAACAACAGTTCCCGCATTTTAATCCTGAGCAGTATCAGTTTTTGGAGCAGTTTTGGTCATCGTTTTCAAAAGAGAAGCAGCAGAGCTTCCAGCAGAAGTTCATTGATCTTTGGAAAAGGATGCCGGATTTGTATAAGGCTTTTCATGAGGAATTGAAGAAGGCCGGTTATGCTACCATCCCTGCATTATACAGGAATCTGGCAGAAAGCGAAAGTTCTGAGTTTGTTAATCAATTTAAGAAAGTTGTTTTTGTAGGTTTCAATGCTTTAAATCGTGCAGAGGTAAAGTTGTTCAAGCACTGGCAGGAGATAGAAAAAGCGCTCTTTTATTTCGATACCGATTCGTATTATCTTGACGATGTACTGCAGGAGGCAGGTCTTTTTATCAGAAGGAACCTTTCAGAAAGCGGTTTAATTAATGCCCTGGGAGAATCTCCCAATTTGATTAAGAGTGAGGGAAGGAAGATACAGGTAATTCAAACCCATGGTCACGCTTCCCAGGCAAAAGCTATAAGTCAATTCGAGAATATTAAGACTTCGTTGGCAGCAGCGAACGACCCTGAGAAGACAGCAATTATCATAGCCGACGAGAGCTTGTTGCTGCCGGTACTGCAAACTATTCCCTCTGATACCGCTAAGGTTAACGTAACAATGGGATTTCCTTTAGCCCAGTCAACTGTTTTTGGACTGATTGACCTTTGGTTAAGCATTCAGGAGCAAGTGCATAAAGAGCGTAAGGATTCCATTTATTATAAAGATGTGCTTGCTTTCCTGTCGCACCCATTGACAGGAGTTCAGGATAGGGAGAAAGATATACTGCAGAAACGAATGCTGGAGAATCAGTGGGTGGAGGTCCCACTAACGGAATTGCATTTTTCTTCACTGTTAGCACCAAACTTCTTTACAGTAAAACATGCAGGCCTCCAGACTATAGATGCACTATACGTTTTGCTTACTGCGGTGCTCGAGCAAAGGCAGAAACAAGGTTTATTGCAGCAATTAGAGGCAAATTTGTTGATGGCAGTAAGTAAGGAGCTAAATCTGCTATTTGATGGACTAAGTACTTATCAGGACAATTTACCCTTGACCTTTGCATTGTCTTTAATTAGGAAGGCTTTGCAAGGACTGTCAGTACCCTTAGAGGGGGAGCCATTAAGGGGAATTCAGGTGATGGGGCTATTGGAAAGCCGCTGCCTCGATTTTGAGAATGTTATTATCCTGGGTGTAAACGAAGGCACTCTGCCAAAATTAAGTACCTCTCCTTCTTTCATTCCAGACAGTATACGGAGGGTTCACGGGCTTCCTGTTCTCGAAAATCAGGATGCTATTGCAGCTTACTTGTTCTATCGTTTATTGCAGAGGTCAACAAATATTAGTTTCATCTATAATAGTCTCATCGATGAAAGTAACAGTGGTGAACCAAGCAGGTTCCTGAGGCAGCTGGAATTCGAAAGCGGTTTTACCTTTAAATATTATCTGCAGAATCAGCCTGTTCAGATCGAATCCGCTAAAGATCTGGTGGTAGAGAAAAAAGGTAAAGTGTGGAGCTCTCTTCAAAAGTTCCTTCAGTCTAAGGGAAATTGGGATGATGAGAAGATATCAGCGACAGCTTTAACTACCTATTTGAATTGTTCCCTTCAGTTCTTCTTCAAATACGTGGCTAAGATTAAGGAGCCCGAAGAAATAACGGAAAATCTGGAAGCGAACCAGGTTGGGTCTGTTCTTCACCAGGTGATGGAATGGTATTATGAAGACTTATCAAAAGGGCAGAAAGCGATTACTGCAGAAGACATAAAGAAGAAGAGATCAGAGGTCCCTCAGTTATGTAAGCAGGCACTTTCCATGGTCCTCTTTGGAAATAAAACTAAACTCCGCTCAGCAAATAGTATGCAGCAAATAATACTTCGCATTGTAGAGGAGTATGTGGATGCTATACTTAGTCATGATGAAAACGTTGCTCCTTTTGCAATAATTGAATTGGAGAATAAAAAGGACTATAAGCTTCGTTTTCCAATTTCTATCAAAGACAGAGAACATCAGGTTCTTCTTTACGGAATAATTGACCGTGTAGATAGACGTGATGGGACTATTCGTATAGTTGACTATAAGACAGGTAGTGACGAGGTTAAGTATAGCGACCTGGATGCACTATTTGAACGGGATGGAGACAGGCAAAATAAGGCCATGATACAGACTTTGTTCTACACCTATATCTACGAGCAGGTGAAGCAGGTAGAAAAAGTTGAGCCAAACCTTTATATCATCCGCAAGATGAAAAATGATGGAACCTTGTTTTTTTCGGGAGGGCGAAATGGTAAGGCTTTTCTCCAGGCAGAGCATTTGGAAGATATTAAATCAGGCTTCTATACTAAACTGAGGGAGCTGCTGGAGGAGTTGTTTAATCCCGAAATTCCTTTTGCACAAACGTCCAGAGCAGCTAACTGTGGTTATTGTGCTTATAAGGAGATGTGCGGACGGTAATTATAATAAGAAATATTACAAATCCTATCTTTCTACTCGTTGGATTTGCAGTTATACTCCCTTATATTTGCGTTCCAAAATATTGATTTAACATAAAATGAGAGAAATACAGTTCAGAGAAGCGCTTCGTGAAGCAATGAACGAAGAGATGCGCAAAGACGATAAGATCTTTATCATGGGTGAAGAAGTTGCCGAGTATAACGGAGCTTATAAAGTAACCCAGGGAATGCTTGATGAATTTGGAGCGAAGCGCGTAATTGATACTCCAATTGCTGAACTTGGTTTTGCTGGTATCGCAACCGGCGCTGCAATGAACGGTTTAAAACCGATAGTTGAGTTCATGACGTTCAACTTCTCGCTTGTAGCAATTGACCAGGTGATCAATGGTGCCGCTAAGGTATATTCTATGAGCGGTGGCCAGTTCACAGTGCCAATTGTTTTTCGTGGGCCAACTGGAAATGCTGGTCAGCTTGGAGCGCAGCACTCTCAAAACTTCGAAAACTGGTATGCTAACTGTCCAGGTTTAAAGGTAGTTGTTCCGTCGACTCCTTACGAAGCTAAAGGTTTGTTAAAATCATCTATAATAGATCCAGATCCGGTGATCTTCATGGAATCTGAAGTGATGTACGGAGACAAGGGTGAAGTTCCTGAAGAGGAATATTACATCGAGATAGGCAAGGCTAACATTGTAAAAGAAGGTACTGATGTAACGATCGTAACTTTTGGTAAAATGCTTAGCAGAGTGGTGAACCCTGCTGTGGAAGAACTAACTAAAGAGGGAATCAATGCAGAAGTGATCGATCTACGTTCTGTTCGTCCGATCGATTATGACACTATCATTAATTCTGTTAAGAAAACTAATCGCCTGGTAGTAGTTGAGGAGGCATGGCCTCTAGGATCAATCGCTACCGAGATTGCGTTCAAAGTTCAAAAGGATGCTTTTGATTATCTTGATGCTCCTGTAGTTCGTGTTGTTTCAGCCGATACCCCGCTTCCATATGCTCCTACTCTTATTAAGGAAGCATTGCCTAATGCAGAGCGTGTAGTTAAAGCAGTGAAAAACGTTCTATACGTTCAGAAATAAGATCTTATATATTTATGAAAAAAGCCCGGCTAGAAAAAATAGTCGGGCTTTTTTTTTATGGACGAGGTGTGGTTGTTCCGCCTCCTGAACCACTAGTTCCAGTTCCTGAACCTGTACCTGTACCTGTTCCTGTACCACCAGTTCCTGTTCCTGAACCAGTTCCAGTTCCAGTACCAGTACCAGTTCCAGTACCAGTACCAGTTCCAGTACCGCCATTTCCGGTACCTGTACCAGTACCACCAGTTCCGGTACCGTCAGTGCCAGTGCCAGTGCCAGTACCCGTACCTGTTCCAGTACCCGTTCCAGTACCAGTTGAGTCAGTAGTACCCATTCCTGTACCAGTAGTTGTTGTGTCTACAGTTGTTCCACCCATTGAATCAGCCGTTGCAGAATCAGATCCGGTGTTTCCTTGTTTGCTTGAAGAGCAAGAGGCAAGGCCTAGTCCCGTGGCAAGCAACACTGTTAACATTTTAGTTTTCATAGTTTCTGTTTTTGTGAGATTTTATGTCTTAACAGTGAAGGTTAACAATAGATTTAAAAAAAATAAAAACGGGTACTCAGCTTGTAATCACCGTGTTATTATGTACTCTACCATAAATTATCTTTAAACCCTACCTCTTTGCTTAAATCTTCCCGATGTTATATAATTCTGTGTATTTCCTTTTTTAAGAGATTCTCAAATTTTTAACCTCTGGAGCTTTATTTTTTAAAAGTTCTATTAATTGCGCCTTTTTATTATGAAATATTTATAAAAAGTGAAAAAAGTTTTAGAATATCATATTAGCTGTGCATCTTTGTTATGAAAAATAAAATTTAACAAAATGAAAAATTTATTTTTATCAGCCTTTTTTGTTCTGGCGTTGCTTGTAAACGGATTTGCGGTCGACAAAAACAAAACTGTTAAAAAGGAAACAGGAGCTTCTTATTTCGCTAAAAATAATTTCACCTCAAAATTCCAGGGCGCAAAAGACGTAGAATGGTCTGAGGTGGATAATTATTACAAGGCGTCTTTTACGTTAAACGGTGAAAAGAAGTCAGCGTTTTTTGATGCTCAGGGAGAGTACGTTGCAACTACCCAATACATTAAAGCGGATAAAATTCCTGCTGCCAGCGTAGCGAAATTGCAAAAGTTATACAAGGGCTATATTATCGGAGAAGTACTTCATTTCGAAGTTGACAGTCAAGTAAGCACCTTACCGTACAGCTTTTCAAGTGATAGTGGAAATTCTTACTATTTCGTAAGCTTACGCAAGTCAGATACCCAGATTGTGGTTAAGATTAGTTCAAGTAACGATATCTCTTATTTCAAAAGCTTGTAGTCTGATATTCTATAAGAAACTATTCTGGATTAACTCTCTTATAAATAAAAGCCGGATCTTCCGGCTTTTTATTTTTTATGCAGGTTTGTTAAAAAGCTGTAACTGCTACGATGTACAGATAATGCTATTTCTACGAAGTCCTTTGTCGATTTTATTTGTAAACAAAATACTGAGATTTATGGTTGTCTTCATGCTACCTTCATCTTCTGCTGGTAACTTACATCTAAAATTCCTTCAAATGAAACAGCTTTCCAAAGTAAATTATTATATCATTAAAACGCTTACTGCTATTTTGGGCCTGAATAACGACGTTCAAAAGAGATAGACTAACTTAGTGATCATGAGGTTGCTTTCCAACGGTATCCTGTCCTACATTGGTTTTAGTTCCTCCAGATTGTACTCCAGCAGTATCTCCCATTCCTCTATCAATAACAGTATCGCCTTCCCGACGTCCTGTATCTGTGGAATTGCCATAAATAGTAGTTGTATCAGTGGCTTCCTGATTGGCATTTTTGGGTTGACATGAAGCAAAGGCAAATGCTGCCGACGCAAATAGTAGTGCAGATTTTAATCTCATAACTTTATTGTTCTAATTATTTAAGCAAGAACAATCAGAGAGATCAATATGATTTGGTTTTTTTAAAGAAGTATATTAATCTTAGAGACTTAAAGCTTCACACGCTTTTTCTGCGGCAAGCTTTTCCGCATTTTTCTTATTGTAATCTCTACCTAACCCATACGTTTCTCCATCTATACTCACCTGGATGGTAAACAGTTTGCTACTATCACCCTCGTTATTAGCTACTAGCTCAAACGTAATATCTTTTCCATGGCGTTGGCACCACTCAATTAATTTGCTCTTAAAATTGGTTTCCGTATTCTCGAGGGTGTGGATATCAACATGAGGTTTTATTATCCTGTTTAAAATGAAGGAGTGGGTAAAATCATATCCCTTATCGAGATAAACTGCACCTATAAGAGCTTCAAAAGCATCTCCTAATAAGGATCCCTGTTTGTTAGGGTAATTTACAATCTTGTTATCGTACTCTATCAATTCGTTGAGGCCAAGTTTCCTTGACAACTGATTAAGATTGGCCCGGCTTACAATTTTGGAGCGCATCTCTGTTAAAAAGCCTTCGCTCTTATATGGATAACGTTTGAAGAGCTCTTCTGCTATGACGGATCCTAGAACTGCGTCCCCAAGGAACTCAAGTCTTTCGTTGCTGTTCTTTGTGCCGTTTTTAAGCATAACAGCTGCTGAGCGATGGCGGAACGCCATTCTGTATAAACTAAGGTTGCCGGGCACGAAGCCCAGCAAGTTCCTTAATGTCTTAACGTATTTTCTTTGCGGAGAAAAGTAGAGTTTATATATCTTGCTTAATGGCATGCGTATATTTTACATAAAAGCGTAAGATACTGTTACATAAAAATAGCCATTTTCGACAATCTATATGCTCGCTTTGAGCAAAAGTTCCTGCTAACCCTCATACTTTCTGAAGATCACAGACGCATTATGACCACCGAAACCGAAAGTGTTGCTCTGAGCAGCCCTTACCACACGCTTCTGAGCTTTATTGAAAGTCAGATTTAACTTTGGATCTATTTCTGGATCGTCAGTAAAGTGGTTAATTGTTGGAGGAATAATATCGTTCTGTACAGCAAGTATGGAAGCTATAGATTCAATAGCTCCTGCGGCCCCTAACAAGTGCCCTGTCATTGATTTTGTAGAGCTGATGTTTAGCTTATAAGCATTCTCTCCAAATAGATCAATGATTGCTCTTGATTCGCTAATGTCGCCAAGCGGAGTTGAAGTACCGTGGACATTGATGTAATCTATGTCTGAAGTAGTTAATTTCGCATCTCTTAGAGCGTTGGTCATTACCAGCTTTGCACCCAGTCCTTCTGGATGAGGTGCTGTAATATGATTAGCATCAGCACTCATTCCACCTCCGATAATCTCGGCGTAGATTTTAGCACCGCGAGCTTTGGCATGCTCCAGTTCTTCGAGAATAATAGTTCCGGATCCTTCTCCTGCAACAAACCCATCACGGTCTTTATCAAAAGGCCTGGATGCGGTTTGAGGATCATCGTTCCGGGTAGAAAGCGCATGCATTGCGTTGAACCCGCCCATGCCCGCTTCGTTGATAATCGCTTCAGATCCTCCTGAAATAATCACGTCAGCCATTCCCAGTCTGATATAATTGAAGGAGTCTATAAGTGCATTTGTGGAAGATGCACACGCAGATACGGTCGAGAAGTTAGGGCCTCTTAAACCATACTTAATTGAAATATGACCTGGGGCAATATCCAGAATCATTTTAGGAATGAAAAAAGGATTAAAACGAGGAGTACCATCACCTTTGGCAAAATTTGATACTTCATCCAAGAAGGTTTTTAACCCACCAATTCCAGAACCCCAGATCACACCAATTCGGTTAGTATCAAATTTACTGAAATCAGTAAAACCTGCATCCTTAACTGCTTCGTCTGTTGAGGCGATAGCATAATGTACGAAAGGGTCTACTTTACGTGCTTCTTTTTTGTCAAGAAAGTTTTCGGGATTGAAGTTTTTGACTTCGCAGGCAAACTTGGTTTTGAAGTTTGTAGCATCAAATCTTGTAATCGGAGCGGCACCGCTTACTCCATTAATCAAACCGTTCCAGTACTCTGCAACGGTGTTCCCCAGTGGAGTAAGCGCACCTAATCCTGTTACTACAACTCTTTTAAGCTCCATTTATATTGTGGATGCGTGGATTATTTTACGTTTTTTTCTAAGTAAGCGATTGCTTGGCCTACTGTGCCGATTGTTTCAGCCTGGTCATCAGGAATAGCAACATTAAACTCTTTTTCGAACTCCATAATTAACTCTACGGTGTCCAGAGAGTCTGCGCCAAGATCATTAGTGAAAGATGCCTCAGGTGTTACTTCACTTTCATCTACACCTAATTTTTCTACGATAATTGCTTTTACTCTTGAAGCGATATCAGACATAGTTTTATTTTTTAAATGGGTTAAATAATTCAGTGCAAAGAAAAATAAATTCTAATAAATATCAAACCTTTTTGTTTTTGCACAAAAATGACCTGAGTCATAATAGGAAACCCCTTTCTTTGTTACCTTTGTTTGGATCGAAAAAAGGAGTTTTGAACAGGCTTATATTAAAATACGAACTGGATCTCGATTTTGTTTTAATCGCAGTGACCTCATCACTGAAAGATTACACGTTATGTTTTAAAATAAATAAACAGTTGAATACTAATTTCCATAAGATAGAAGAACTAAGTCTTTCCTCAAGAAGCAGCAGTTCTTCTTTTTTTTCGCGTTATTTTTATCAAATCCCTAATTCCGATACCGAATTTTACCTTCTTGCCAATAAAGGCACAGAATCTTATCTGATTCCTGAAATGAAAAGGGTAGATTATTTTATTTTAATTAAAAATTTTATAGACCAAGAAGACTTAAATTATATTATCGACGGCTTAAATAAACTTCAGGAAGTGGTAGTAGCAGCAGAAGTTGATCCTGAAAAGTTGAAATCTAAAGAAAATCTGATATTTTAGCCGATAATTTCATAGTGTATTTTGTACACCCAGTCAACCATATATTAAAAGGTTAAAAAAATGAGACAAGTTCATAAAAGGACAAAAATTGTTGCAACGTTAGGCCCGGCATCTTCTCCAAAGGAAACCTTGCTGAGCATGATTAAGGCCGGAGTAGATGTGTGCCGGTTAAATTTTTCTCACGGAAGTCAGGAAGATCACCAGAAAGTAATCGACACTATCCGGGAAATTAACAGGCAATACAAAACTAATGTTGGCATTTTAGCTGACCTTCAAGGTCCGAAGATCCGCATTGGAAAAGTGAAAGAAGGCGGAATTCAGCTAGTAAACGGAAGCCGTATTGAGATTACAACCAACGAGCTGATCGGCGACGAAAAGCAAATATATATTACTTACCAAAACTTCCCTAAAGACGTAAGAGCTGGTGAAATCATCCTTTTGGACGATGGAAAACTGCAAATGCGCGTTATAGATAGTAATAACAAAGATACAGTGGTATGTGAAGTTGTTCATGGTGGAGTTTTAACGTCGCGTAAAGGTGTTAACCTTCCAAATACAAAGATTTCTATCCCATCCCTTACTGAAGACGACTTAAATAATTTGGAGTTCGTTCTTGAAAATGATGTGGAGTGGATTGGTTTATCCTTTGTTCGTACAGCAGAAGATATCGTTGAGTTAAAACGAATCATTAACAGAAGCGGAAAATCAGCAAGAGTTATTGCGAAGATCGAAAAGCCTGAAGCTATTGACAACATAGATGCAATTATCGCTGCTACAGATGGTGTGATGGTTGCTCGTGGAGACCTGGGAGTTGAGATGCCAATGGAACAAGTTCCAGTACTTCAAAAAATGATTGCACGTAAATGTCGCGAGGCATCTAAGCCTGTTATCGTAGCTACTCAGATGCTGGAGAGTATGATTACAACTCCTCGTCCAACCCGTGCTGAGGTGAACGATGTTGCTAACTCTGTACTTGATGGTGCCGATGCGGTAATGTTGAGTGGAGAAACATCTGTTGGCGAGTTCCCACTTATCGTTATTGAAACAATGGCTAAGATTATCACCAATATCGAGGAGACTGCTTATCCATATCAAACGCCTAAGAAGCTTAACCAAAGTTCTCCACGCTATATGTCTGATGCTGTTTGTGGCTCAGCTGTATATTTATCTGAGAAAACTAACGCTGTTGGTATCGTTGCAATGACTTCTTCCGGTTATACTGCATTTGAAGTATCCAGTCACCGTCCAAAAGCAAGCACCTTTATCTTCACTAATAATAAAAAGCTTCTTAATACTTTAAGTTTGCTTTGGGGGGTAAGAGGATTTTTCTACGATAAAGCAGAAAGTACAGACCAGTCAATAAGTGATGTAAACCGTATTCTTCGCGATGAGCGCCTCATCATGCCAGGTGAGATCGTAATCAATACAGCAGCAATGCCTATTGAGAAGAAAGGTAAAACAAACATGATACGCGTTACAATAGTGGATTAAGAGCTGCTAATAGTAACCTCATTTTTTTAGGAAAAGCCCTGTTGATCAACGGGGCTTTTTCTTTTCCTACTACTTCTTTTAATTGCAGGAATTCCGGTCTATTCCAATGGGCCTTTTGCTTTCCTTGTAAAACCTTTAACGAAAGCTGAAGGAAGATAAAGTTATTGTAATGTTATCCCGATAAGTTCAGCCAAAACTATCGTAAATATCATTCACACTTTACCTACAAAATAGCTGCGGCTTTTCCAACAGGATAGAGTAGAAATAGTGTAATAATTATCAGGCAGTTATGACATAAAAAGGACATAACTTCTTGATGTTTTTTGAAGTTTTCCACATTGTAAAAAGCTGTTTTTAAGCGTATTAAGAAATGTGGATAACTTCTACAAGCGTTTTGAGTTAAAGGGTGTGGAAAACCGAAATTGTGGTATCTGATTATGGAGAGTAAATTTGGTAAAAAACCCCTTTAGTTTTTTTATACATAGAAACGCATTAGAAACATTAATTTTTATAGGACATGGGCAAAAATACTGCAGCAAAAACAGGAAAAGGTGGCGGTTTGAGCATTCCGCGTTACTTCACGAAAGAAGGACTGAGTGTTTATGATTTATTCACATATGAGAAAAGATCTTCTGTCATCAGAAACCCAGCCGGGGATGCAGTATTTGAGATGAACGACGTAGAAGTTCCTGCTTCTTGGAGTCAGGTAGCTACAGATATTCTAGCTCAGAAATATTTTCGTAAGGCGGGAGTTCCACAGCCAGATGGAACTACCTCATCGGAAAAAAGCATAAAACAGGTAGCTCACCGTATGGCTGATTGCTGGAGACAGTGGGGTGTACGTTATGGATACTTTGCATCAAAAGCTGATGCTGATATATTTTACGATGAGCTAGTATACACAATTGTCGGTCAGCTTGCTGCTCCAAATTCGCCTCAGTGGTTTAATACTGGTTTGCATTCATCTTATGGAATCACAGGTAAACCACAGGGACACTATTACGTAGATCCGGAAACTGAAGAACTAAAAAAATCTACTTCAGCTTACGAGCGTCCTCAACCTCATGCCTGTTTCATTCTTTCAGTAGAAGATGATCTAGTTAACGAAGGTGGCATTATGGACCTTTGGGTTCGTGAGGCTCGTATCTTTAAATACGGTTCGGGTGTAGGTACTAACTTCTCCGCCATTCGTGGAGAAAATGAAAAATTATCAGGAGGCGGTTATTCTTCTGGTTTAATGTCATTCCTGAAAATAGGTGACCGTGCAGCTGGTGCTATCAAGTCAGGAGGTACCACTCGTCGTGCAGCCAAAATGGTTTGTTTAGACCTTGATCATCCTGAGATAGAAGGCTTTGTTAACTGGAAGGTAGAAGAGGAACGTAAGGTTGCTGCTTTAATAGCAGCAGGTTATTCTTCAGACTACGAAGGTGAAGCATACCGCACTGTTGCTGGCCAGAACTCAAATAATTCCGTTCGTATTCCAAATGCTTTCTTCAGAGCTTTAGAAACCGGAGCGAGCTGGGATTTGGTAGCGCGTACTACCGGAAAAACAATGAAGTCGATCTCTGCAGAGAAATTATGGCAGGATATTGCCTTTGCTGCATGGGCCTGCGCTGATCCGGGTGTGCAATACGATACTACGATCAATGAATGGCATACTTGTCCAGAGGGCGGTCGCATCAATGCATCTAACCCATGTTCTGAGTACATGTTCCTGGACAATACAGCGTGTAACCTGGCCTCCATTAACCTTGCACACTTCTTCAATCCTGATACATTAACTTTCGATGTGAAAGGTTTCGAGCATGCTTGCCGCGTTTGGACTATGGTTCTTGAGATTTCGGTTCTTATGGCTCAGTTCCCTTCTAAAGAGGTTGCTCAACTATCATACGATTACAGAACTTTAGGTTTAGGATATGCTAACTTAGGTTCTATGCTAATGGTTGCAGGTATCCCTTATGATAGTGACAAGGCTCGGGCAATAGGTGGAGCTATCACGGCAATCATGACAGGTACAGCTTATGCTACTTCCGCTGAAATGGCTAGAGAGCTGGGTACTTTCAGACGCTACGAGGACAATAAACAACATATGCTTCGCGTGATGCGTAACCATCGCTATGCAGCTTATAATGCTACGGATGCTTATGAAGGCCTGGAAATTGCGCCTCCGGGAATTGATCAAAAACATTGTCCTGATTACTTATTATCGGCTGCATGTAATGCATGGGATAAGGCTTTAGAATTAGGAGAAAAATATGGTTACCGTAACGCACAAACAACAGTTATTGCTCCTACCGGAACAATCGGTCTCGTAATGGACTGCGATACAACAGGCATTGAACCAGATTTTGCTTTGGTTAAATTCAAGAAGCTATCAGGTGGTGGTTACTTCAAGATCATTAATCAGGGTGTTCCTGCTGCCTTGAAGAATCAGGGATATAAAGAGCATGAGATTGAAGCTATTGTAAATTACGCAAAAGGACATGCAACTTTAAAAGGTGCTCCTCATATCAATTTTGACTCTCTTGCGGCTAAAGGATTTACTCAGGATGAATTAGAGAAGATCGACAAATCTTTACTTGCAGCATTTGAGATCGGTTTCGTATTTAACCAGTGGACTCTAGGTGAAGATTGTTTGAAACGCCTGGGCTTTAAATCAGAACAATATAATGCACCTGATTTTAACCTTCTTCGCTCCATAGGATTTAGCCGTCAGCAAATAAATGAGGCTAACGAATACATTTGCGGTACAATGACTATTGAGGGTGCTCCGTACCTGAAGGAAGAGCACTATCCGATTTTTGATTGTGCTAACAAGTGCGGTGCAAAAGGAGTTCGGTATATCCACGCTCACGGCCACATTAAAATGATGGCTGCTGCCCAGCCTTTCCTTTCTGGTGCAATTTCTAAAACCATCAACCTTCCAAATGAAGCAACGGTGGAAGAGATTAAGGATTGCTATGAGTTATCCTGGAAATTGGCATTAAAGGCAAACGCTCTTTATCGTGACGGTTGCAAACTGTCTCAACCGTTATCCACCAAGTCGGATACTAAAGAAGATAAACTTGACAGCGTAGAAGAAGTACTTGGAGAAGCAGCTAATGTGAGACTAAGTGATCTTACACCTGAGCAAGTATTAGAAGCCGCTCGCGCAATCCTTGAGAAGTCGACCGACACGACGTTCAAACGTCAGCTTTCATCTGTGGTGGAGAAGAAGAGCATGCCTTCAAAACGACGTGGATTCACTCAGAAAGCATCAGTAGGTGGTCAAACTGTATACGTTAGAACTGGGGAATACGAAGACGGAACCTTAGGTGAGATCTTTGTAGATATGCATAAAGAGGGTGCAACCTTCCGTTCGTTAATGAACTGTTTTGCTATCGCTATCTCTGTAGGCCTTCAGTATGGTGTGCCATTAGAGGAGTTTGTTGACAAGTTCACCTTCACTCGTTTCGAGCCATCTGGTATGGTTAGTGGACATGATAACATCAAGAGCTCTACTTCGATAATTGATTATATCTTCCGTATCCTTGGTTATGAGTACCTAAATCGTACAGACCTGGTTCACGTGATTACAGAACAAAAGGCCATCTTAGGAAACCCTCAAATGGCAGATGAAGACGTTAATCATGATCCTCAGGCTCCACAAGCTATAGAAGTAACAAAGACGGTATCAGATAAAGTATTGAAACCTGTTCTTGATATTTCAGGTGGAGGTCAAAGTGATGCTCCTGCTTGTACTAACTGTGGTCATATCATGGTTCGTTCAGGAACTTGCTACAAATGTTTGAATTGCGGTACTCAAGGCGGTTGTTCTTAGAGTAAGCTAGGAATAAAGTTCAAAGGCTCAGTTTTCACAACTGGGCCTTTTTTTGTATACTTCTTGTAAGTTCCAGGAAAATATGGCGCAAAAAGAAAGCCTCCCCGGTTTACAGAAAGGCTTTCTTTTTATTAGATTTCTAGAACTTATCTTAATTCATTTACAGGGAAAGTGTCCATGTCTGTATATACCAGGTTCTCGCCTGCCATAGCCCAAATGAAGCCGTAAGCAGTAGTTCCTGATCCAGAGTGAATAGACCAAGGTGGAGATATGATGGCCTGGTGATTCTGAACTACAAGGTGTCGGGTTTCTTGAGGTTGTCCCATCAAATGCAATACAATTTGTCCTTGTGGAACGTCAAAGTAGAAATAAGATTCCATACGACGATCGTGAACGTGAGAAGGCATAGTGTTCCAAACGCTACCTGGTTTAAGAACTGTAAGTCCCATTACCATTTGGCAGCTTTGAATTCCCTCCAGGTGGATATACTTATAAACTGTACGCTCATTCGCCGTTTCTTTGCTTCCAATGTCTAAGGGCGACGCTTCTTCCTTTTTCATCAGACGGGTAGGATATGAGTGATGAGCAGGAACAGAGTAAATAAAGATCTTAGCAGGGTTTTCTGCAGAAACACTTTTGAATGTCACCGACTTAACTCCTTTTCCAGCATAAACTGCATCTAGTTTAGATACAGAATAAGTTGTTCCATCTACAGTTACTTCTGCATCTCCGCCAACGTTGATCATCCCCATTTCGCGTCTTTCCAAAAAATAGTCAGAGCGAAGGTTTTCGTAATCGTTTGGAAGTTCAAGTGTTTGACTTACCGGTGAAACACTACCTACGATTGCTCTGTCATAGTGTGAGTAAGTGAAATTGAACTGGTCTGCTTGCATCAGGTCTTCAACAAGGAAGTTTTCCCTAAGTTCAGCTGTACTTAAAGCAGCTACTTCTTTTGGGCCCTGTGCATAACGTTGATTCATTATCATGTTTGTATTTTTATACTAGTTTATTATCTTCCCATCCAGCCACCATCAACTGTAAGTATGGTGCCATTTACGTAATCCGCAGCTTTAGATGCAAGGAACACCACTGGTCCTTTAAAGTCTTCCGGCTCACCCCATCTTCCCGCAGGGATCCGGTCTAATATGGACTTGCTTCTAACCGGATCATTTCTTAGTGCTTCTGTATTATCAGTTGATATATAGCCTGGAGCAATTGCATTAACGTTTATGCCTTTAGATGCCCACTCGTTTGAAAATGCTTTAACTAAACTTCCGATTGCTCCTTTACTTGCTGCATATCCTGGTACGTTAACACCACCTTGAAACGTAAGAAGAGAGGCTGTAAAAATAATTTTTCCAGAACCTTGTTCCAACATTCTGGCTCCAATTTCTCTCGTAATAACAAATTGACTATTCAGGTTAATGTCTATCACCTTATACCAGAACTCATCAGAGTGTTCTGCTGCAGGCTGCCGTAAAATTGTACCGGCGTTGTTCACAAGAATATCAATCTGTTGATTTTCTGCTAATACTTTTTTTAGGAAATTAGTTACCGAATCCTTATCACCGAAATCACATTGATATGCTTTAAACTTTCTGCCAATTTCATTGATAGATTTTTCGACATCACTTCCGCTTAAAGCGATGGAAGACGAAACCCCTATTATATCTGCTCCTGCCTCTGCAAGTGCTTCTGCCATAGCTCTACCTATCCCACGATTACATCCCGTCACAAGCGCTATTTTGCCTTCAAGGCTAAAAAAATCTTGGTTACTCATTGGTCTATTGATGAATATGCGGCGCAAATTACTGTTTATGCCTAAGAATAGGAAGTAGTAAAATAACATATTTTATTATTTCGACTGATTCCCATCATTTTTTACCCAAGGCTTGTGGCTTAACATTGTATCGTTTAGAAAAGCTCAATATAAACCATTTAAAATATTAAACTATGTCGGTATCTCTATTTGATTTAACAGGAAAAAGAGCTCTGATTACCGGAGCAACCCACGGGTTAGGAATGTCTATGGCCACAGGTCTTGCAAAGGCGGGTGCCCAGATCATCATAAATGATATCTCTCAGGAGAAGTTAGATAATGCTATTGCTGAATATAAGTCAAATGGAATTGATGCATTAGGTTATCAGTTTGATGTAACAGACGAGAATGCTGCAATTGATGCAGTCAGCAAAATTGAGCGGGAAGTAGGGCCTATTGACATTCTGGTAAATAATGCTGGAATTATTAAACGGATACCAGTGCTTGAAATGGAGGTTGCAGATTGGGAACAGGTAATAAAAATAGATCTTACAGGTCCATTTATTATGTCGAAAACTGTAGGGAAATATATGGTGAAGAGACGTGCTGGTAAAATTATTAATATCTGTTCTATGATGAGCGAGGTGGGAAGAGCTACTGTAAGTGCCTATGCTGCAGCAAAGGGTGGCTTAAAGATGCTTACGAAGAATCTTGCGACAGAATGGGCTCAGTTCAACATACAAGTGAATGGAATTGGTCCCGGATATTTTGCAACCACTCAAACAGCTCCCATTCGTGTTGATGGTCATCCATTCAACGATTTCATTATAAGTCGTACACCTGCGGCAAGGTGGGGAGAACCTGAAGATTTACAAGGAGCAGCTATCTTCCTGGCAGCAAAAGCTTCGGATTTTGTTAGTGGTCACATTCTATATGTAGACGGGGGAATCTTAGCAACGCTTGGCAAGGCATCAAATGAGTAATCTTCTAAATATACTTCCGCATTAGACCACCAGGCAGTTTAATTGCCTAAAACAATTGCTTCGATCATTAATTTCATATTTATTAGCCGGCAGTGTATTAAAACCGCTACCGGCTATTGTATTTACAGAGGTATTGTACCTTGTGTTTTTTTTATTACTTTCGACAGTACACACTAGCTAATGAAGTTTGAAACAATAACTATAAAGGATATTGCCAAGGCACTGGGACTTTCGACTTCGACTGTTTCGCGAGCACTTAGGGGAGGATATGAGATTAGTGAAGAAACAAAAAAGATAGTTTTAGACTATGCTGCGAAAATAAATTATAAGCCTAATCCTATTGCACTTAGTTTGAAGGAACGCCGCAGCCATTCTATCGGTATTGTTGTTTGCGAGATCGCTAATAATTTCTTTTCTCAAGCAATTAATGGAATTGAGTCTATTGCCTATAGTGCCGGATATAATGTTATTATTACTCAGAGTAATGAGTCGTATGAGAGAGAGATTGTGAATGTGCAACATCTGGCGTCACGTTCTGTAGATGGGCTGCTGATCTCCCTTTCTTCTGAAACCTCTGATGTTTCATTGCTGAAGGATCTTTATGGAAAAGGACTTCCAATAGTCTTTTTCGATAGGGTTTCAGAGGAAATAAAAACGCATAAGGTAATAGCTAATAATTTTAAAGGTGGCTTTGATGCTACAGAGTATTTGATCGGACTGGGTAAGAAGAGGATTGCTCATATTACTAATGCAGCTCATTTGTCGATAACCAAAGAGAGGTTTGAAGGATATAGATCAGCACTTGAAAAGCATGGACTGCAATTTGATGATAGTTATGTAAAGTACTGTGAGTATGCAGGGGTGCTACAAAATGAGGTGGAGCATGCTGTATCTGATCTTTTGTCTCTACCAGAGCGTCCGGATGCTATCTTTATTGCTCAGGATAAGCTAAGTACCGGATGTCTGCTTGCTTTAAGAAAACTGGCTCCCTACTATGCAAGCACGGTGAAAATAGCGGGATTTACCAATTCAAATGTAGTAGATCTATTTAGTCCATCGCTTACTGCTGTTCGCCAGCCGGCTTTTGAAATTGGCCAGGCGGCTACAGAGTTACTTATAAAGCTGATTGAAAGTAAATATCCGGTGACAGAATTTGAGACGAGGATGCTGGATACAGAGTTAATTGTTCGATGAACTGGCTTGAAGGATCGACGAACTCCTTTTTATGCTATGAATTCCTCTGCTAATTGTTTATCTACAAATTTAAACTGTTAGTCTAAAGCTTTTTCTCTTCATGATAATATGTTGTTGCTTTGAAGTATTAAAGCTTAACGACATGAAAAATTCAATCAACAACATATCTCCATTTATCATTTTATTGATTCCCGTGTTATTAGTTGTTGCCCTGCTTGCTTTTAATCCAATTAATAATGAGGAGGCTGAGCAGATGCAAGCTGTTACATCATGTAATTTGCCTCAGTTAAAGAGTGTAGTTCAGGTAGTTTTCTCTATAAAATAGTTTAGTTTTTTCCTTAAAGCAAAAAGCCTTCTGAACTTCAGAAGGCTTTTTGCTTATATACTGGTATAACTTATCTTATACCGTCGTCTTAATATTTAACTCCTTCAACTGGTCATCCGAGATGGTTGCAGGAGAGTCTATCATCACATCTCTACCCGAATTATTTTTAGGGAAAGCCATTACGTCACGGATTGAATCCAGACCAGCAAAGATTGATACGAGACGGTCAAAACCAAATGCGATACCTCCGTGAGGTGGAGCGCCGTACTCAAAAGCGTCAAGAAGGAATCCAAACTGTTTTTGAGCCTCTTCAGGGCTGAATCCCAGGTGCTTAAACATCAGTGATTGCAAGCTTTTTTCGAAGATACGGATTGATCCGCCACCTATTTCCGTTCCATTGATTACCAGGTCATATGCATTTGCGCGAACTTCTCCCGGTTTTGAATCCAATAACTCAATATCTTCTGGCTTTGGTGAAGTAAAGGGATGGTGCATTGCATGGTAACGTGCATGTTCTTCATCCCACTCCAATAGAGGAAAATCTATTACCCAAAGTGGCGCGAATTTATTCTTATCCCTTAAGCCAAGGCGGGTTCCCATTTCTAAACGAAGTTCGTTCAGTTGCTTTCTAACCTTATCTGTAGGACCTGCCATTAATAGAATTAAATCGCCCGGCTCAGCTTCGAAAACAGCTGCCCATGCTTTTAATTGATCTTCGTTGAAGAACTTATCAACTGATGATTTTAAAGATCCATCCTGGTTGTATCTAAGGTATACTAACCCAGTAGCGCCTATCTGAGGTCGTTTAACAAAGTCAGTTAACTCGTCAACTTGCTTACGAGTATATGGAGCACAGCCTTTTGCATTGATACCAACGACGAGCTCGGCATTATCGAACACAGGGAAACCTGCGCCTTTTACCAGGTTGTTCAACTCAACGAACCTCATGCCAAAACGGGTATCAGGTTTATCAGAACCGTAATACTTCATTGCATCAGCATAAACCATGCGAGGAACCTCCCCTAGATCAATACCTTTTACAGTAGAGAATAAGTGACGTATCATCCCTTCAAACAGGTTAAGAATATCTTCCTGTTCAATGAAAGCCATCTCGCAATCTATTTGTGTAAATTCCGGTTGTCTGTCTGCACGTAAGTCCTCATCGCGGAAACACTTTACAATTTGAAAGTAACGGTCAAAGCCTGAAACCATCAGCAATTGCTTGAATGTTTGTGGTGATTGCGGTAAGGCGTAAAACTCTCCGGGATTCATGCGACTTGGAACAACAAAGTCGCGTGCACCTTCTGGAGTAGACTTAATGAGAACCGGAGTCTCAACTTCTAAGAAATCTTGATTGTCTAAATATTTCCTGATCTCCTGGGCCATTTTATGGCGAAGGATCAGATTATTTCTAACCGGGTTACGACGAAGATCAAGATAACGATATCTCATTCTTAATTCATCTCCACCATCTGTTTCGTCTTCAATAAGGAAGGGTGGCAATTTAGCGGGATTTAAAACCTCCAATGCGGAAACTTTAATTTCAATATCGCCAGTAGGTATTTTAGGATTTTTATTCGTCCTTTCTACCACTTTGCCACTTACTTTAATAACAAACTCACGTGACAATTTACGAGCACCTTCACATAGCGAAGGATCTTCGTCCATATTGAATAAAAGCTGTGTAATGCCATAACGGTCGCGAACATCGATGAAAGTCATTCCACCTAAATCGCGCGACTTTTGTACCCATCCTGCCAGGGTAACTTCTTTGCCTAAATCATTGATATTTAATTCGCCGCAGGTATGTGTCCTATGCATAAAATTACGGTTAGAGGTGCAAAAGTATATTTTTTGAGGGATATACTATTTGAAACTGAAAAATAAGTACGGATTGTAAATCTCATTGGGGGGCTTATTAATAAGTCCCTTTCGTACTTCTAAGGTATAAATTTCTTTTGTTGACTTGTATTAAATTTCGATGTCTCCCTCAAATACAAACTTTGCAGGCCCTTCAAGAAATATATTTGAGAAGTGATTTCCGTCATGATCAAAACGAATATTCAGATCGCCTCCTAATACTTTTATCGGAGTACTTAAACTTCCTGTCTGATTTTTTCTTTTAGCCATGGCCAGTGCAACCGCTGTTACTCCAGTACCACAAGCGAAGGTTTCGTCTTCCACCCCTCGTTCATAAGTCCTTACAAAGTAATGATCTCCAAGATCTTCAACAAAGTTTATATTGATACCCTGCTTTTTATAGGTATCGTTGTAACGAATTGCCCTTCCTTCCTCAAAAACATCTTTCTCTTTAAGATTTGCAGCCGGTAATACGTAGTGAGGTGATCCTGTATTTAAGACAGATGCTTCTCCATCCATCTTGATTTCTTCTACATCTATCATTTGAAGACTTACCCAGTTTTCCTCTGCTGAAATTGTGGCATAATGAGGACCATCTACTGCCAAAAAGTTAGTGTTTTTCTCAATCACTCCCAGATCATGCGCAAATGCTACAATACACCGGCCTCCATTTCCGCACATACTGCTAGGTTGGCCATCTGAGTTATAGTAGATCATTTCAAAATCAAAGCCCTCTTTCTTCTGCAGAAACATCATTCCATCACCACCTATACCAAATCTTCTATCACATAAGGAGGATATGAGAGCTGGATCATTGTGATTGATGTCAGAATTTCGGTTATCAACAAGGATAAAATCATTCCCTGCACCCTGATATTTGTAAAAATGGAGTTTCATAAATTAAAAGAAATGAACTAAAATGCTTTGGAAAAACACAAGCAAGAATACGAATTGTGGAAGGAAATTTGTGGATATAATTGAGATATTGCGCTCTAATTATAATCCCACTCTGCTATATAAACGGTTTTAACAATTTTTAACAGGATTTGAAATATGCAGGAATTGCAAAAACCGTTTAACTGGTATTAAATTTGAAAACAGAAAATACACGAGGAAAATAAGGTATGAAAAAAATAGGAGTAACACTTTTAACTGCATTTATTGGAGGTGCAGTAGCAATAGGCGGATATAAGCTTGTTGAAACCAAGTACGCCGAAAAAATGAGTATCGATGAGAAACAGAAGGTTTATTTTACTAATAACCCTTTAAATGTTTCCTCAGCCGGACAAGTTGATTTTGTACAAGCTGCCGCAGCGGTAACACCGGCAGTGGTTCATATACAAACAACTTATGGAAATACGAATGCCTCTAACAGAGGTAGAAGCGGTGGCGGTGGCGATCCGTTTGATGATATGTTCAGAGATTTCTTTGGATCTCCACGGAACATGCAGCGTATGCCACAAATGGCCTCAGGCTCAGGGGTTATCGTGAGCGACGATGGCTACATTGTTACTAATAATCACGTAGTTGAAAACGCCAGCAAAATTGAAGTTATTCTTCCGGATAATCGCTCTTTCGAAGGCAAGGTTATTGGACGGGATCCTAATACCGACCTGGCATTAGTTAAAGTAACAGCATCAAACTTGCCTGTAGTTAAAATTGGTAATTCGGATAATGTGCAAATTGGTGAATGGGTTTTAGCGGTAGGCTATCCGTTAACATTAAATTCTACAGTTACTGCTGGGATTGTAAGTGCTAAAGGAAGGAGTATAGGTATTCTTGGTGAACAGAATGATCGTGATAGCTGGTCACAACAGGATGAGCAGCCTCAACAAAGAGTAAATTCCGCAATTGAGTCATTTATTCAAACTGATGCGGCTATCAATCCAGGAAATAGTGGAGGTGCTTTAGTAAACGCTCAAGGGGAACTTGTAGGAATTAACTCTGCCATTGCATCCAAATCTGGTACTTATGAGGGATACGGTTTCGCTATTCCAATTAATCTGGCCAAAAAGATTATGGATGATTTTATCAAATTCGGCAGTGTTAAACGTGGATTTGTGGGGGTTACTTTCCGTGAGTTAAATGCAAGTGTGGCTAAAGAGCTTGGGGTTAAACGTATCAATGGTTTGTATGTGAATAGCGTAGTGCCGAACGGCGGAGCTGCTGCTGCAGGAATCAAAGAGGGTGATATCATTACTAAAGTTGATGGATCAAATATCATGTCGTCTGCTGATCTTCAAGAGAGGGTTGGAAGATTACGTCCGGGAGATAAGGTTCAACTAACCTACGAAAGAAGTGGTGATGATAAAACAGTGAACGTTACACTTAAAGGTGAAGAAACAGTTAAGACAGCTAATTCATTATCTTCAAAAGCTGTAGTTGATAAATTAGGTGCAAGTTTCAGTCCGGTGACCGGAGCTCAAAAGCAACGTTTTGGAATCAATTCAGGCCTTGTAGCTTCGAATATTAAGCCGGGAGGTTTACTATCAGACTATGAGATTCCTGCCGGTACTATAATTACCAGCATGAATGGAAAGCCTGTTAATAAGGTAGATGATATCAATGCTGCTTTAGGTGCTTCGAAAAATAATATGTTAAGACTTGACGGTATAACTCCGGAAGGTGGAAAGATAATGCTAACTGTGCCTTTAACTAATTAAGCAAAAGGTATAATTAAGGAAGAGCCTTCTGTGGAAAAACAGAAGGCTTTTTTTATTTTTGCGATTGTATGATAAGTGCGCGCAGCCTGGAGTGGAAATTTCTTGAACAAACCCTTTATCTTCTTCCTCAGAAAGCCCTTTTCTGGAAGGAAGAAAACTCCCTTATTGTTTCTGATTTGCATATAGGTAAGGTGGGACATTTTAGAAAAGCAGGTATCGCTATCCCCCGGAACCTTGAACAGGAAGATTTAAGCAAGTTGTCTGATCTGATCCATGAATGGAAGCCCTATAGAGTAATTTTCCTTGGAGACCTTTTTCATAGTGATATGAACAGCGACTGGCACTGGTTGCAATTGTGGCGTGATCTATTCCCTCATATTGAAATGATCCTTGTAAAGGGAAACCATGATATCCTTAATCCTGAGTTCTATGAAGAGGCTGGGTTTATAGTGACAGACCGTCTTGTGACTTCAACGTTTGCATTTATTCACGAACCCCTAAGTGCAGGACAGTTGAATTTGGAAGAGAAGTACGTTTTGTCAGGGCATTTGCACCCAGGTGTGAAGCTTGTAGGCTCTGCCAGGCAGAATTTGACTATTTCTTGCTTTTATTTTGGAGTTAAACAAGCTGTTTTGCCAGCTTTTGGAAGATTTACTGGAAATTTTTGTGTAGAAGTTGAAGATTCTTCTTTGGTTTTTGGTATAGTTAACGAAAAGGTGATTGAATTGTAGTAATTTTTCTATGCTTTCTTTATAATATCTCCTTTCTTCTTTTAAACTCCTTTAATATTATGATGTAGATCATATGGAATTTTAATTTTAGAATGTTTCTAAATAATGTAAATCTTTTGACAGTCGCGTTACATAGTGTATATATTCGACCTAATTAAATACTTTTGTATCCCGAAAAATTAATTAAATCAATCAAGAAAAGTAATGAGCAATTTCAGTAAAGCTTTCTCGTCTACGTTGGGGAAGAAATTGATCATGGGCTTAACAGGGCTGTTTTTATCCTTGTTTTTAGTAGTCCATCTCATAGGTAACCTTCAATTATTTAAAGATGATGGTGGAAAGGCGTTCAATGAGTATTCATTCTTCATGACGCATTTTACGCCCATCAAAATCGTTTCTTATTTGCTGTACGCATCGATCATTTTGCATGCTGTGTACGCTTTAATTTTAACAACTGCTAACAAGAAGGCTCGTCCTGTTGGATATGCGGTAACAAAAGGTGAAGCAAACAGCACCTGGAGCTCAAGAAACATGGGTATACTGGGTACTATTTTATTAATCTTCATCGTTGTTCACATGAGTAACTTCTGGGCTCAGTATCATTGGGGTAAATTGCCTTATGCCAGATACGAGATGAACCTGAATGACGCTACAGATGTACAGGTTACAGAGTTACCTTTTGATGGTAAACATTTGGTTCATTCTCAGTATGTAGATACTCAAAAAGGAACAGAGGTAGTAGTTGCTAAAGATCTTTATAAGATCGTGAGCGAATCATTTAAACAATGGTGGTACGTTGTGCTTTACGTTGTTTCCATGATTGCCATGGGCTTTCACTTGTATCATGGTTTTCAAAGCGGCTTTCAAACTCTTGGGTTTGATCACAGCAAGTATAAGCCTCTGATTGATTTCCTTGGTCTTTGGGTATTTAGCATAATTATTCCTGCAATTTTTGCAGCCATGCCATTGTACTTTTTCTTCCTGAAATAATTCGTTAGTAAGTTAAGAGGAGTAAAAAAAATTAAAATGATTTTAGATTCGAAAATACCAGAAGGGCCATTGGCCGAAAAATGGTCTAAACATAAATTTAACTTAAAGCTAGTTAACCCTGCTAATAAGCGTAAATATACTGTAATCGTAATTGGAACAGGTTTAGCAGGAGCATCTGCTGCGGCATCTTTAGCAGAATTAGGATATAACGTTAAAGCATTTTGCTTTCAGGATAGTCCTCGCCGTGCTCACTCCATTGCTGCTCAGGGTGGTGTAAACGCTGCTAAGAATTATCGTAATGACGGTGACTCTGTTTACCGTTTGTTCTACGATACCATCAAAGGTGGTGACTACCGTGCACGTGAAGCTAACGTTTATCGTTTAGCTGAAGTGTCTGTAGATATCATTGACCAATGTGTGGCTCAGGGCGTTCCTTTCGCACGGGAATACGGAGGTTTACTTGACAACCGTTCTTTCGGTGGTGCTCAGGTATCCCGTACTTTCTATGCTAGAGGCCAAACCGGACAACAATTACTTTTAGGAGCTTATTCAGCTTTAAACCGTCAGATCAATGAAGGTAAAGTAAAAATGTACAACCGCCATGAGATGCTTGACATTGTTAAAGTTGACGGAAAAGCTCAGGGTGTTATCACTCGTAACCTAATTACCGGCGAGATTGAATCTCACGCAGGTCATGCAGTATTGCTTTGTACAGGTGGATATGGAAACGTATTCTACTTATCTACAAATGCGATGGGTAGTAACACTACTGCCATCTGGCGTGCACATAAAAAAGGAGCCTTCTTCGGAAATCCTTGTTATACTCAGATCCACCCTACTTGTATCCCTGTAAGTGGTGATCACCAGTCTAAGTTAACGCTGATGTCTGAGTCCTTACGTAACGACGGACGTGTTTGGGTTCCTAAGACTCGTGAAATGGCCGAGAAGGTTCGTAAAGGACAATTAAAAGCTGCAGACATTAAAGAAGAAGACAGAGATTACTTCTTAGAACGTAAGTACCCTTCCTTCGGTAACCTTGTACCTCGTGACGTTGCTTCACGTAATGCTAAAGAAGCATTTGATGATGGTCGGGGTGTGGGTTCGTCTGGTAAAGCAGTTTATCTTGACTTTGCTGATGCAATTAAACGTTTGGGTAAACACGCTGTAGAAGCTAAGTATGGTAACTTGTTTGATATGTACTATCAGATCACCGACGAGAATCCGTATGAAATGCCAATGCGTATCTATCCTGCTGTTCACTATACAATGGGTGGCCTTTGGGTAGATTATAACCTGCAAACTACCGTACCTGGATTATATGCTTTGGGAGAATGTAACTTCTCAGATCACGGGGCTAACCGTTTAGGAGCTTCTGCTTTAATGCAGGGACTTGCTGACGGCTACTTTGTAATCCCTTACACTTTGGGCGATTATCTTGCTACCATTGGTCCAAAACCAGTTGATGATAAACATCCTGCTTTTGCGGAAGCTAAAAAAGGTGTAGAGGAGACGGTTAATAAGCTTCTTGCTCTTAATGGAACTAAGACTGTTGATGAGTACCATCGTGAGCTTGGAAACATTATGTGGGAATACTGTGGAATGGCCCGTAATGAAGCTGGCTTAACTAAAGCGATCGGTTTGATACAGGAGTTAAAGGCTGATTTCTGGAAAAATGCTAAGGTTCTTGGTGTGAATGAAGAGTTCAATATGTCACTTGAAAAGGCACACCGCGTTATAGACTTTATTGAACTTGGTGAACTGATGGTTCGTGATGCTTTGAACCGCGCAGAGTCTTGTGGTGGTCACTTCCGTGAAGAAAGCCAGACTGAAGAGGGAGAAGCTAAACGTAATGATGACGAATTCGCATATGTGGCAGCCTGGGAATACAAAGGAGACAATGTACCTCAGGAACTTCACAAGGAACACTTAGTGTACGAGAACGTAAAATTAACACAACGTAGTTATAAGTAAAAAGATTGAGGCCTGAGGCTTGAGGTATTAAAAACCTCAGACCTCAGACTTCCAAACTCAAAATAAGATGAGCGGAAACATGAATTTAACCCTGAAAGTTTGGAGACAAAAAAATGCCAACGACAAGGGGGGATTTGTTACTTACAAAGCTGATAGTATATCTCAGGACATGTCTTTCCTGGAGATGTTGGATGTAGTGAATGAGGGATTAACGAAAAAAGGCGAGGATCCAATTCATTTTGATCATGACTGCCGGGAAGGTATTTGCGGAATGTGTTCATTGTATATCAATGGCAGACCTCACGGGCCGAAAAGGGCAATTACAACATGTCAGTTACACATGCGTAGCTTTAAGGATGGTGAGACTATTACGATCGAGCCATGGAGAGCAACTGCATTCCCTGTAATTAAGGATTTAGCTGTAGATCGTTCTGCCTTTGATAGAATTCAGCAGGCCGGAGGATATGTATCAGTAAATACTGGCGGTATTCCGGATGCCAACGAAATTCCAATTCCTAAAACAATTGCGGATGAGGCTTTCAACTCAGCCACTTGTATTCAGTGCGGTGCTTGTGTAGCTGCTTGTAAAAATGCTTCTGCATCTTTATTCGTTTCAGCGAAGATCTCTCAGTTGGCATTATTGCCACAAGGTCAACCTGAACGTTATCGTCGGGTACAAGCGATGGTTGCTCAGATGGATGCGGAAGGCTTCGGAAGCTGTACCAATACAGGAGCCTGCGAAATCGAATGTCCAAAAGAGATTTCTCTTACAAATATCAATAGAATGCGCAGAGATTATTTCAACGCTAAGTTTTTTAAAGAGGAAGAAATTGATTAGCTTTGCATTACGAGGCAAGGAGGAAAAAAAGAGCCCGGAAACAGCAATGTTTCCGGGCTCTTGTGTTTCATAAGGTTTAGATTTATTTAAGTTTTATAATAATTACAGCAGTTGCATCCTCGGGTGCTCCGTATTCTTTAAATTTCTCCTTATCATCTTTAATTACGTTTATTGATTCTATCGTTTTCATATCTAGTTTCCTGGATTCTTCTTGAGATATTTTTTTTCCGTTTACTATATAAACGTTTTTCGACCCATCAGAGGGAGTAATATTAATTTCTTTAAGGGGGGAGTTGCCAGAGTTTACTACAATAGGAATGGTATAACTTACTCTAACGGGCTTCCCTGCTTTTATTCCAGCATTCCATTTTGGAGAAGATTGCAACACCCTTACAGCCTCTTCTCCTGTGCCGTAGCCAAGATCCCTAAGTACTTTTATATCATTTAATGAACCATCAGTTCCTATTACAAAATTAAGTATAAGACGGCCTTGGATTCCTTTTTCCTTAGCAGCTTGCGGATACTTGTAAGTCTGTCCTATATAGGAATAGAACTTATCAAGCCCTCCCGGATATTCAGGTAGCGCATCCAATGTTCTTATATCAAATATTGAGTCTGCTAGAGATGCTTCTTCGAGGTCACTTAGATCGGAAGTCGTTGTTTCAACAAGGGGTTTTGGAGTTTCCTGTGTTGTTCTTCCTGGACGTATTGTCTCTGTTGTGAATTGCCTGGCAAGCGTCAATGTTTCCTCTGGTGTTGTTTCTACTTTGATTAGGGAAGGCCCCTCTAACTTTTCTAAGGTCTTTTCCAACCGACTTGTTGTTCCTGCTTTTAAAGCTGCAGAGGAAAAAATTAGCATTCCTGCAAAAAGAGGAAGGGAGAAGCCATATTTCAAAATGGCTGTCTTGCTTGATTTGGGTTTGTGTAACATAAGTATTCTTTGTTTTAAGAGTGATCTATTGAAAAAACTATTACTTAAATTATGCGAAGAATTTAAGGCTTGACTTAAAAGTAAGCTTGCGTATTTTGCTTTGTCCTCTGTTTCGGTAGTGAGTTGATCAGCTATGAATTCATGAATTAGTTTAATCGCGTTCTTATACTGATATAGCACTGGGTTAAACCAATTGGCAATAGCTAATAGTTCCAAGAATATGACGTCAGCTGAATGAAATTGCCTTGCGTGAACTAGCTCATGCTTCATAATAACATCACGATTTTCAAACGCCTGGGATACTCTTATTTTCCCGAAGAATGAATAGGCCTGGTTAGCTTCTGACTTACGATAGATAGTGCTAGCTAAATTAATTATAAAACGAGCACTAAAGATGGTTACTCCAGATAGGTAGAAGTATTTTAAATAATCAATAAGGGCTAAGTCGTTTCGACTAGAGTGGTCATTGTATACTATAGGAACTGCTTTGAGAGTAATGCTATACGCCATCTCACCAGCTTTCTGCGTTGGAAGTAGATCTTGAACCCATTCCAGCTGCAATGAGGGAATCATCAATGATAGAAATGCTGTTGTAATTAAGTAAAGCCTGTTTAATGTGAAAAATGTTTCGTTCTTCAAAAGCAGTACATAAAACAGATAAAATAGCGTCAGGTAGATATTAACCTGGATAAGGAAATTTAGGAAAGTCATGGTCATTTATTTTTAAGTTTCTCGATTAGTTTCATTATTTCATCAGCTTCTTTGAGGTCAATTTTCTCTTTCTTAACGAAAAAGGAAAACATGTTCTCCACAGAGTTGCCGAAATAGGAGCTTAAAAGCTTCTCGGTCGCATAGCTTTTGTATTCTTCTCTTCCGATTAGAGGGAAGTATCTGTGGCTTTTACCAAATGCTTCATGGTCAACAAATCCTTTCGTTTCCAGGATTCGAATTATGGTAGAGATAGTATTATACGCAGGCTTAGGCTCTGGGATCTCGTCTATGATCTCTTTCACAAATGCTTTTTCCAAAGTCCATAAAACTTGCATTACCTGTTCTTCAGCTTTAGTTAACTCTTTAATTTCCATTAGTATAAATATCAATTCAAATACATAACTAAAACATTAGTTTTAAAACTAAAGTTTTAGTTAGTTTAAAATAAATCTCTTTTCCCCCTCTTTTGTTGTGTTATTCCAAATAGGATAGAATGAGAATTACGTTTCACGGAGCTGCACGAAATGTAACAGGCAGCAAACACTTAATAAAACTCGATAGCGGCCTTCAGATATTGTTAGACTGCGGTTTGTTTCAGGGTCTTGGGGACGAGACGGAGGGCCTGAATGACCATTTTGGTTTCAGGCCAGATAATATTGATTACTTAATACTGTCACATGCTCATATAGATCATTGTGGATTGATTCCTAAAATGGTAGCCGAAGGCTTTAACGGAACTATTTTTTCTACCGCTCCAACCATGGACCTGGCAAAGATCCTCCTGGCCGACTCTGCAAATATTCAAATGCAGGATGCAGAGTATGAAAATACCATTAGGAAGAAGAAAGGACTTGAACCTATTCAACCCATATACACAGAAGACGATGTAGTTAAGGCAATAGGCTTGTTTAAGATAGTGGAGTACAATGAAGATTTTGAAATTGATCCGAGGGTAACACTGAGATTTACCGATGCAGGGCATATTCTTGGAAGTGCTGCTGTCCACCTGACAATTCTGGAGGATGGTCAATTCAAACAATTAACCTTTAGCGGAGACGTGGGGCGCTTTGGTGATATGCTTCTTAGAAGTCCTTCAACCTTTCCTCAGGCGGATTATATAGTGCTGGAGTCTACTTATGGGGATTCATTGCATAAAGATCTCGACCCTATAGAAGGGCAGCTAAGGGAAATTATACATCAGACGTGCATAGTAAAAGGAGGGAAAGTTATAATTCCCGCATTTAGTGTCGGTCGAACACAAGAATTATTGTACGCGTTGAATGCCCTTGAATTAAAAGGTTTGCTCCCAGACGTACCTTATTATGTAGACAGCCCACTTTCTAAGAAGGCTACGGAAGTTTTGAAGGAACATCCCGATGAATATAACCGCGATGTTCAGCAGGTAATGAAGACCGACGACGATATCTTTCATTTTAAAGGCCTGAAGTTTATAGAGGTGGTGCAGGAATCAATAGCTCTTAATACAGATCCACGTCCTTGTGTAATTATCTCATCTTCCGGCATGGCAGAGGCAGGCAGGATCAGACACCATATCAAGAATAATATCGGTAATGAGAAGAATACTATACTTATGGTCGGCTACGCCGAGCCTACCTCTTTGGGCGGAAGATTAATTAATGGATCTAAGGTGGTCAGGATATTTGGAGATGAATATGATGTTCGGGCAGAGGTGCAGGTGATCAAATCGATGAGTGCGCATGGGGACTATGAAGACCTTTTGAAGTTCGTTTCCTGTCAGGATCCAAAGCTTGTAAAAAAGTTATTTCTTGTGCATGGGGAATATGATGTTCAAAAGATTTTCAAGCACAAGCTAGAGGATGCAGGTTTCGAAAACGTGATCATACCGGGCCACCATCAGATGGAAGAGCTTTAGTGGTTCTAGGCATCCGGCAAAAACGTAAAAAAGCTCCCGATCAATGGGAGCTTTTTTAATAAAATAAGCAATTAGAAAATAAACTTAGTGCTTAAAAAGTTCGAATTATTATCTGCTACGATCTCGTTCAGCAATTGCTTGTTGTTATCATTCAGCTTAGTAGCTACTAAAGACCTGATTGAGAAAGACCGAAGAGCATCAACTACTGACAAAGTTCCTTCAGCACTGTCTTTTCTTCCTGTAAAAGGAAATACGTCTGGTCCGCGCTGGCATTGACAGTTGATATTTACACGACTCACCTGATTAACTAAAGGATCAATAAGTGAAGCAAGCTCGTCCGCGTCGTTACTGAAAACGCTTACTTGTTGACCATGAGTGGATTCAATCAGGTATTCAATCGGCTCCTCTACGTCAGAAAAAGGAACCACTGGAATAACCGGACCAAATTGCTCTTCAAGGTAAAGCTTCATGTTTTTCTTTACTGGATAAACAATTGCAGGGTACACAAAAGATTCAAAGCTCTCTCCTCCATGTTCATTTACTACCCTCGCGCCGTTAGCAATTGCATCATCAATACACTCTTTCAAATAAGCAGGCTTGTGTGGCTCTGGAAGTGGGGTTAACGCAACTCCTTTTTCCCATGGCATACCAAACTTCAATTTTGAAACTTCTTCCGCAAGCATGCTCAGGAACTGATCAACTACAGCTTCGTGCACAAAGATGATCTTTAAGGCTGTACAACGCTGCCCATTAAAAGAGAGGGAACCTAGTACTGTCTCGCTAACTGCTAATTTTAAATCTGCTTTTTCTGATATGATAGCTGCGTTCTTAGCATCCAGACCAAGAATTGCACGAAGACGGTTTACTTTAGGGTGCAGCTTTTTCAACTGGTCGGCAACCTTAGAAGACCCGATTAAAGTAAGAACGTTGATTTTTCCTGATTGCATAAGGGCAGGTACAATCGTTGCTCCTCTTCCATATATAGTATTTACTACCCCTTTAGGGAACGAATCCTTAAATGCATTCAATAAAGGGTAGTGTAATAACGTTCCGTGCTTAGGTGGTTTGAATAGGAGAGTGTTCCCCATGATTAATGCAGGAATTAAGGTAGTAAAGGTTTCATTTAGCGGATAGTTAAATGGTCCCATACACAATACCACCCCTAGAGGAGAGCGGCGTATCTGCGCCACAATTCCCTGTTCTATTTCAAACCGGGAAGATTGCCTGTCAATGTCTTTTAAAGCATCGATAGTAGCGTAGATATACTCAACGGTCCGATCGAATTCTTTGACAGAATCAGAATAGGACTTACCAATTTCCCACATGATCAATTTCACCACGATGTCTTTCTGTTCGATCATCTTTTTCGTGAAATCTTCAACACATTTGATGCGGTCTTGAACACTCATTGTAGGCCATTGCCCTCTACCATTGTCATAGGCTGCTTCAGCTGCCGCTAAAGCTTCCATAGCTTCTTTCTCTGTACAAACAGGGTAGCTTCCAATAAGCTTTCGCTTAAGGCCTTCTGGTGTTTTTACGCATACGGGAGAATAAACTGAGCTTGTGTCTCCTTCCCAGCGTTTCATCTCTCCATTGCTCAGATACTCTTTCTGATGAACTTCTTCAATCAGAAACTCTGATGGAATCTGATTTTCCTCTAAGAAAATCGATTCCAGGTTTAATGTTGCTTCCAAATTACTTGTTTTAGTAAAATTTCATTCTATTGGCTATTTTGCTCCAAAAGAATTTTAATAACGGTTAAGGCAAACTTACGGTTTTGAGCAAGACTTGGAAGTGGAATAGATCAATTGAAAGTAAATAATTAATGCAAGCCAGTACCAATTGTCATTGAGTGACTTGGTATTAGAATAATAGAGTAATAAAATATGAAGCACAGATAACTATAGCAGGTACGAAAGCGGCAAAAAAAAGAGGCTGAAACCTATCGGGTTTCAGCCTCTTTTTTTGCTAGTTCAGCAATTACAGTTGTATAGGCTTGTATTTTGGAACAAGCGTCTTCATCACAAACCAACCTATCAGGTAGGCAACAGCACAAATAGAGAAAATGATCAGATAACCTGTATTCACTCCGTTTGCAACTTCCACTCCTTCCTTAGCAAGGTCTTTCAGCATGGTATCGCTTAACTTAAAGTCAGCAGTAACCCATTCTGGTTTTACAGAAGCCAGAGGCTCTCCATTTACTGTTGTCCAGCTTTTTCTTGCAAAATCAAATAAGATACCTGATCCTTTATTGATGAAAAACGATCCTAATCCCCCAGCCATTCCCCCGATACCGGTAACGGTTGCAATGGCAGATCTTGGAAACATATCTCCCACTGTTGAGAAGATATTTGCAGACCATGCCTGGTGAGCAGCGCCCGCTATACCAATTATGATAACCGGAAACCAAGCCGAATAGCTACCAAGTGGCTGAGCTAATAAAGCTAAAAGAGGAAAGAACGCGAAAATAAGCATCGACCTCATTCTACCCTCATAAGGATTCATTTTCTTCTTATCAACAAAGTAAGTCGGAAGCCAACCTCCAATTATGGATAGGAGAGTGATCGCATATAACACAAACATCATTGTTTGGGCTAAAGGATTATCTGATTTTAATCCATAAACGGAGCTTAAGTAAGCCGGGAACCAAAACAGATAGAACCACCAAACTCCGTCAGTCATAAACTTTCCAAAGGCGAAAGCCCAAGTCTGTTTATAATTGAAGCATGAGGCAAAGCTCATCTTTTTTTCAGTTCCTATAACAGGCTCAATAACTTGGTTTTCTGAGACAATATCTTGTTGAATATATTCCAACTCCGCCTTGTTCACACGAGGATGAGCATGTGGTTTCTTGTAAACAAAAACCCAGAATCCCATCCAAACGAAGCCCAATGCTCCAATGAGGATAAATGACATTTCCCAACCGAAATTCTTAGCTATTAAGGGAATAGTAACAGGTGCAGCTAAGGCTCCTACTGTTGCTCCAGCGTTGAAGATACTTGTAGCAAGAGCTCTATCCTTTTTAGGAAAAAATTCAGCAGTAGCTTTAATAGCTGCTGGGAAGTTCCCGGCCTCGCCAAATGCTAAAACTACGCGTGCTACGATAAATAAAGTTACGCTGGTAGATAGCACCAGTGCTGTGTCGCCAACTTTTGAAATAGCTTCTTTCGCTCCTTCAAAGCCTACCATCCAATCGCCGGTAACCAAACCTGAAGTTGCGATACCACAGAAAGCATGAAGACAAGCGCCCAGAGACCAAATAAATATTGCCCATAAAAAGCCTTTTTTCGTGTCCATATAGTCTACGAAACGTCCAGCGAATAGCATAGAAGCTGCGTAAAAGATAGAGAACAATGCAGTTATGGTACCATAGTCACTATCAGTCCAGTGAAACTCCGGAGCAATGAAATCTTTCCAGGTTAAAGAAAGTACCTGCCTGTCGAGGTAATTGATAGTTGTAGCAAAGAACAGGAGGCTGCAAATGGTCCACCTGTAATTACTTGCTTTTTGATTTTCCATTTTCGTTTAATGTAGGTTTATAACCCTGGTTATTTGCAGGACTTGATCACCTCAAGAACTTTCAAAGTATTTTCGGTTAACAAGTCATATTGCTTGTTGTCCATAATGTCTTTAGTAACCAGGTTACTACCCATACCTACTGCACAAACTCCTGCTTTAAACCATCCTGAAATGTTTTCTTTTGTTGTATCAACACCACCTGTAGGCATGAAAAGAAGGTTTGGAAATAATGCTTTGATTCCTGAAAGGAAGCTTGGACCTAAGATATTACCAGGGAACAATTTAACGAATTTAGCACCTAGTTTCTCAGCTTTGATGATTTCCGAAGGGGTCATACAGCCAGGAACCCAAAGAATACCTTTAGACTCTGCCCATTCAGCTACATCTTCCACTAATCCGGGACTAATAACGTAATCTGCACCTGCATTAACAAAAGCTTCAGCAGCAGCAGCATCTTTAATTGTACCTACACCAAGAAGCATTCCCCTAAGTTCAGCGTCGATAACTTTTTTCATTTCAGCAAAGTTTGTCAATGCTGCTTCGCCGCGGTTTGTATATTCAACAGTTCTGATGCCAGCCTTATATAATGCTCTTAATAAGTCAACACTAGTTTGAGCATCCTTATTAAAATACAACGGTAATATTCCCTGGTCAGTAATTACTTTTAGAACTTCTTCTTTCTTGCTCATATTAAATTATTGGAATTTTTTTAGATGATTTATAATCGAGGGCTAAAGTAGAAATTTTATATAAAAGTATGTAGCTTTTTACCCCAAAGGTGATGAGAATCACGCCTCTGGTAACAAAAAAATTATGCAATCGTTCCCGATGATTTTTTCCGCTCAAATACACTAAGTGTTTAACTTTAATGTACTTTTGCCAAGTTTTTAACTTGATTTTTAAACCTCTAATAATTAAATAGACTTAAAGATGTCAAAAAAAGTAGTGACCCTTGGAGAGATCATGCTACGTTTATCTACTCCAGGATTCGAGCGTTTTGTACAAAGCGATAGCTTTGATGTAACTTATGGTGGTGGTGAAGCTAACGTTGCTGTAGCAGTAACTAACTACGGTTTAAACGGTGTGTTCGTTTCTAAAGTTCCTGATAATGCTATCGGACAAGCTGCTATCAACCATTTACGTCGTTATGGTGTAGATACTCAGTATGTTGCAAGAGGTGGAAAAAGATTAGGTATCTATTTCCTTGAAACAGGTGCTTCTATGCGTGCTTCACAGGTTATTTATGACCGTGCTGATGCTGCTATCGCTGAAGTAAAAGCTTCTGATTTTGACTGGGATGCTATTTTCGAAGGAGCTGACTGGTTCCACACTACTGGTATCACTCCAGCGTTGAGCGATGCTGCTGCTGCTCTTACTTTAGAGGCTTTAAAGGCTGCTAAAGCTAAAGGTATCACTACAAGTATCGACCTTAACTACCGTAAGAAACTTTGGAGCAAAGAAAAAGCTCGTCAGGTAATGACTGAACTTTGTCAGTATGTTGACGTTTGTATTGGTAACGAAGAAGATGCTGAAACTAGTTTAGGTTTCAAAGCTGAAGGTACTGACATCACTAAAGGTGAATTGAACCTTGACGGATACAAATCAGTATGTAAGCAAATGAAAGAGAAATTCGGATTCAAATACATCGCTTCTACATTACGTGAAAGCCACAGTGCTTCCGATAATGGATGGTCTGCATTAGTATACGATGGAAACGAATTCTACCACACTAAACAATACGAAGTTCGTATCGTTGACCGTGTAGGTTCTGGTGACTCTTTCGCTTCTGGTTTTATCACTGGTTTAGTAACTGGAAAATCAATGGGCGAAGCTGCTGAATTTGGTGTTGCTGCATCTGCATTAAAACACACAATTCCTGGCGACTTAAATCACGCTACTTTATCTGAAGTTGAAACGTTAATGAACGGTGACGCTTCAGGTCGTGTACAACGCTAATTACACCTTGTCCCCTAAGGGGGAGAATGGGTAAAACTCATATATCCGCCTTGCACAAGTAAGGCGGATTTTTTTATTTTTAACAACCATATAAATAGAAAATTAAATGATAATCGATTCATTACAGAACGCGGAAAAATATTACGGTGTTCACCCGCTTTTCAAACAAGCTTTCGAGTGGATTAAAAGCCAGGATCTATCTTCCCTTGAAGTGGGTAAATGGGAGATCGCCGAAGGATTAAAAGCCGGTACATCAGACAAAGAAGCTTATACAACAGAAACTGCAAAATTTGAATGCCACAACAATTGGATGGATATCCAGGTAGCTTTATCCCCAAGAGAGACTTTCGGATATTCTGAACGAAGCACTGTTTCAGATCCTGCAGGCGAATACAATTCTGAAAAAGATGTGATTTTTTGGAAGGATAAGCCAGGCACTTATTTCGACCTTCAATTTGGTCAGTTTGCAGTTTTCTTTCCTGAAGACGTACACGCTCCTCAGATTGGAGAGGGCAATGTCAAGAAATTAGTTGTTAAAATTAAAATATAATTTGTCGGAGCAGTAAAAGCAATTGAGCAAAGAATACATTTGCTCAATTGCTTTAACGAAAAGTTGTTCAGGTATTTTTTTGACTACTAAAGCTAGTACTAGATTTTAAACTATTCAAAACGCAGACTTTATTGTTTTTTAACAAAAAAAGAATATCTTGAATTTGTGGGAATGGTATTAGTATAGTCTAGACTGTCTATTTTAGAGTCTGTAAAGAAACGGTTTGACAAATCTTTCTTTAGGAAAATAATCATATCTGGCCTCCCTTTCATATCCTTATATAAAGACTTGGAAAACCATCCTCTCCAAGCATCGGTCAATCTTTTTGCAAAAACACTATCATTTCCCCAAGAAGTTTTGTCCTCTATTTCGTAAGCATATAGTTTAACTTGTTGATTGAAATTTAAGTATGTGAAGATAGAGCTGGAAGCTTCATGAGCACCAACTGGATCTGCCGCAAGTACTGTATTTTTTCCATCATGGTAAAATTTAAGTACCTCGGCAAGCAGTTCATTATTTTCATGGCCCTCTTTCGCAAAGTTCCGTGCTTCCTCCACGGATTTTCTAATGGGCTTTTTCAGAATAAAAAGAGATATTAAGATAAGCAGCCAATAGCTTCCAGAACTGAGAGGCTTAAACGCTCTGAGTAAAAAAATAATAATAAAAGCAAAACCTATTGTAGCAGGTAAGAAATAGCGACCAGACATTCCGCTTTTTGTATACAGTAGAATATTAGGTATTGCTATCAGAAGAAAAATAAAAATTGGAATCCAGATGTCCTTCATTGTTCCTTTTTTTAAAGTAATTCTTGCAACTAGTAAACCAAGGAAAGATATACCTAGTATCAAAAGGTATTTAGAAAGACTTCCCAGAACTTGGTTGATCTCTTTCAACTTGTAAAGGACATCCTGATCTACGCCCGCATATCCAATCTTATTTGTTCCAACATATAGTACAATAACAAGCAGATTAAATAGGAGAACTAGAAATGATAATAATTGAAGTCTATTTTTTCTTATTGCCTTTTCCCAGGATGAATTATACACTTCTTTTTCATTCGAAACTTTAAGAAGGATCATTGCTGGAATAATAAGAGTAAAGCTTTCCTTGCTTAAGGAACTTAAGGCCAAAAAAAGAGTAAATAGCATAGAATTTTTGGTATAGTACTTTTCACCATTACACTTTGAGAGGAAATAAAAACTAATGGAGAGAAAAAAACATCCAATCGTTTCATTTGGCCCGAGCATCCACCAAACCGCAATCTGGGTCCCCCAAAACGCGATAATATTAAAAAGCAACGACTCTAATATAGAGAATCTGAGATTTCTCATTCCTTTATAAAATAAAAAGAATGTGCAGACGCATAAGATATAGTTATAAATAGACCAGAGCAACAGATCATCTTGAAATATAGCTGTCTGTAAAACACGGTGGACAAAGTACATTGGACGATATCTAATATTAAGGTCGTTTTCTATCCATTTGTAAATAACGTCCTGTATCGGTAACTTTTTAACGTCCTTCAATATGTCTAAGATCTCGTGGTCGTCGGTATTGTGATAGCCTGAGGTAATAGTCCCGGTAAGGTAAAGGAACAAAAAGATCACAAGGGCTAAACCTATTAATACGAAGGAATCATTGCGTTTATTCATAAAATGGAATTCTACTAAAGAAATATTAAAGTTTTTTTTCTGCGATGATATACTGTGGGCGTTGTTTCGATGCAATAAATAATTTACCCAAATATTCTCCTATAATACCCATCATCAGTAATTGCACTCCCCCTATAAACGCAATCAAAGCCAGGATTGATGTCCATCCAGAGACCGTGGCGTTAGAGAAGAAATATGCGGCAATGGCGTACAGGCCGTAACAGAAGGAGAAAAACGACAGAAACGACCCAATCAATGTTGATAGGTGGAGAGGTTTAATACTGAATCCCGTAACGCCTATAATTGCAAATTTGAACATCTTGCTTAAGGAATACTTTGATTTTCCCCACAGACGTTCCTCCGGCATATATTCTATACCAATCTGCTTGAAACCGAGCCATTTGATCATGCCTCGAAAAAAAATAGGATTTTCTGGCAGAGTTCGGATCACTTCGTTGACTGCTTTACTGATTAGACGAAAATCGGCACTTCCCTTTTCTATTGAAATATCTGATAAGGAGTTTATTGTCTTATAAAACAAATTAGCAGACCACCTTTTGAAAAAGCCAAGTCTGGGATCTTCTTTCCTTAAAGTATAAACAACATCATAACCCTCCAGCCATTTTTCAATTAAGCTTGGAATAAGATGTGGCGGATGTTGAAGATCTCCATCCATCGAAATGATACAGTCACCTTCGGCATTATCCAAGCCGGCTTTTAATGCATTTTGGTGTCCGAAGTTTCGTGAAAAGGACAAATACTTTATCTGATTTTTTTCCGATGAGATCGCTCTTAGTACTTGTAATGTTCCGTCTGTGCTGCCGTCGTTGACAAATAAAATTTCAAAGTCACTGTATCTGTTAAGTATTTCATAAAGAGCATCCACAATTTTCGCTACATTTCCTTCTTCATTAAAAATTGGAATTACAACGGATACTCTAAATTTCGAATTATTCATAATAAAAGCTCTTGGCCTAGGCACATCAAATTAAGCAGACTCTTTGTGAGGGCAAAAATAAAAATATTATCAGGACGGTGTTGAAGAATTGACTGAAGCACCACATTTAATAGATACGAAAAAGGGGCCTCATTTCTGATGCCCCTTTTCTATTTAAAACTCGACTATATGCACTATAATGTTACACCAGTTTTAAAGATTGCGATCTCGCGGAATCCGTTCTTTTCGTGGTGTGCTTTCTCTCCACTTGCAACTCTGATGATTTTATCCGCAAATTCCTTTAAAGCTTCATCAAAAGTCTTGTCTTCAGCTAAAGGACCTGCATTATAATCAATCCAGTGAGGCTTTTTAGTAGCTAGTTCATTATTAGTAGAGATCTTCAATGTTGGGATAAAACTACCGAATGGAGTACCACGACCAGTAGTGAATAAAACGATGTGACAACCAGATGCTCCCAAAGCAGTGGTAGCAACCAGGTCATTACCAGGAGCAGAAAGAAGGTTTAAACCTTTAGTCTTCACTCGCTCACCGTATTTCAATACGTCAACAACATTTGCAATACCGCCCTTTTGAGTACAACCTAAAGACTTATCCTCTAAAGTACTGATACCACCAGCTTTATTACCCGGGGAAGGGTTCTCATAAATAGGCTGTTTCTGATCGATGAAGTATTGTTTGAAATCATTGATCAAATGAACAGTTTTATCAAAAACTTCTTCATTCACGCAACGGCTCATCAAGATCGTTTCAGCACCAAACATCTCAGGTACTTCAGTTAAGATGGTAGTTCCACCCTGACTGATCAACCAGTCTGAGAAGTAACCTAGTAACGGGTTAGCTGTAATACCTGATAGCCCATCTGAACCACCGCATTTCAAACCAACTTTAAGTTCTGAAACCGGGATAGGTTCACGTTTATCCTGACGAACCACTTCATAAATTTCTTTCAATAGAGCTTTCGCATCTTCAACTTCGTCAGAAGTGCTCTGACTGGAAAGGAATTTAATGCGGCTCTTATCGTAGTTTCCTAACGAAGCTTCAAATTCGTCGATCTTGTTGTTCTCACAACCAAGTCCCAGGATCAATACCCCACCTGCATTTGGATGCAAAGTAATATCACCAAGGATTTGGCGAGTGTTCTCATGGTCATCACCTAACTGGGAACAGCCATAGCTATGCTTAAACACTTCGATACCCTCTAAATCTGTCGGGTTTTCTTCAGCCTTAAACTCACGGATGATCTGCTCAGCAATTCCGTTAACACAACCTACAGTAGGAACAATCCAGATTTCGTTACGTATACCTACATCTCCATTTGCGCGACGGTAACCATTAAAAGTACGACCTTCAAACGCATGAGGTAGGTTTTCAAGCAAAGCAGGTTCGTAAGAGTAATCAAAAACATCTTTCAAATTAGTCTTAACGTTCTGTACGTGCACATGCTCACCAGTTTTAATATCAGAAATTGCGTGACCAATTGGGTAACCGTATTTGATGATATCAGAACCGCTAGCTATATCTTCAGTAGCAATTTTATGTCCGCGTTCAACGTCGCTAATTACAATAATGCGTTTTCCTTCAACCTCAATTACATCACCAACACTGAAACTCTTCAGTGCAATCACCACATTATCCTTCGAATGTATTTTAATAAACTCTTTCATGTATCAATCCTTTCTAAACAGATGGGAACCAAAGCCTTATACTACAAATTTACTAAAAGGGTTCGGTTCCCGCTGTCTTATTAATGTTATTTTAAACAGTCTCAATTGCTTTCTGCATACCCAACGTCTCAATGTTAGTTAAGTGTTTGGTTACAGCAGCAGTTAATCCTTCTACCTGATTCAAATTCATTTTCCAGTTTCTTTCAAAACCTAAAACTGAAGTAACTACGTCTTCAAACGACTCATCAGTTCCATCATATTTAGCCCAAGACGTTTTCAAAAGCTCGATTAATGGTGCATCATCATTCAAGTTGATCGCCTCTTCGCCACGTTTTCCTTTATAGAAAGCAATAGTTGCAGCTAAAGAGAAAGCTAATTTTTGAGGGATCTCGCCTTTTCTCTTAATATACTCCAACACTGAAGGCAATACACGAGTTTCGAACTTTGACCATGAGTTCAAAGAGATACTCATCAATAAATGCTTGATGTATGGGTTACGGAAACGATCAATTACATCAGCAGCAAATTGCTCCAGCTCTTCTTTTGGTAGATCTAAAGTCGGGATGATTTCTTCGTAGATGGCATCTTTCAGGAATTTACCCACTACTTCATGCTCAACTGACTCACGCACTGTATCTAATCCAAACAAATAGGCTACAGGAACTAAAGTAGTATGCGCACCATTCAGGATCCTTACTTTACGGGTACGATAAGGGCTCATATCTGGAACATATTTAACATCCAGACCTAGAGAAGGGAATTGCAGCTCTTGTTGTAATGACTCAGGTGCTTCAATTACCCAAAGGTGGAAAGGCTCTGCTTCAACAACTTGTTTATCTTCGTAACCTAATTCTTCAGTGATCTCAGCTATACGCTCACGTGGGTAACCTGGTACTATACGGTCAACCAATGTATTGCTAAAAGTACATGCAGTGTTTAACCAGTTAACAAACCCTTCTTCAAGGCTCCATTTAGAGGCTAATTGAAGGATGATACGCTTAAGGTTATCCGCATTTTTGTCAATAAGCTCACAAGGGATGATATGAATACCTTTTGAGGCATCGCCATTGAAAGTTTTATAACGGTGATTTAACCAAACTGCCAGCTTTGCAGGGAAAGAGTTCGGAGGAGTCATTGTAGGCTCATCGTTCTCATCATATGCAATACCAGCCTCGGTAGTGTTAGAAATCACATAACGCATTTCAGGATTCTCAGCTGTTTTTAAATAAGCACCAAAATCAGCATATGGATTAATCGCACGGCTGATAACATCCATAGTTACATGCTTACTTTCAGGCTTTCCATCCTTTAAACCACGCAGGTAAAGGGTGTATAAACCGTCCTGCTCGTTCAGCATATCAGCCATACCATGTGCAATAGGTTGTACAGCTACAACCGAACCGCTAAACTTTCCACTATTGTTAAGTTCCTGGAAGAACCAGTCAACAAAAGCACGAAGGAAGTTACCTTCACCAAACTGAAGAATCTTCTCCGGATATTCGCGATATCCTGTATACGTTTTTTTACTTAATTGCATGATTTCTAAATCAATATTTAATCTTAAATCTTTTAATTCAATTTTTCTTAACCGCCCGGGTAATGCTTGTCAATCGATTTCCATTTTCAAGTCCGGGAAGCCATATTTCTGGTTCCCGTCTCACTGCAAGACTACTAACTAAGCATCGTTATCAGTGCGCAGTTTACTTACTGTAAACACATCCTGATCTGTAGCGTCACCTTGTTCCTGCAATTTCCCGAAGGCGGCTGCAGTAGCATAGTTAACAATATCCTGTGGCTGATGGTGATTATAAAAACCATAGATTAAACCAGCCATAAAACAATCCCCACTGCCAGAGCGGTCAATTACACCTTTGGTTCTGAATTCCGGAGAGTTGAATTGCTTACCATCGGTATATAAACTGGTATAATAAAGCAGGTTGTCTTTATCACTATCAAATCGGAACGTATTTGCTACTGATTTACATCTTGGAAATCTTTCCATGATTTCCAATGAAGTAGCTTTAGCATGTTCGAGGTAATCTTCTTTTCTGCCCTTTTCATGGATCTGCTCATCAATCGAGGTACCTAAAAGGCTGTTTGCTGCCCAGATATTTCCCATTACTAAATCACAGTGCTCCACAAGAGCCGGAATTACTTCTATAGGCTGTTTACCGTACTTCCATAATCTCGAACGATAGTTCAGATCAATAGAAGTAGTAATTTTCTTTCTTGAGGCCGCCTCTAGGGCTTCCAAACAAACATCAGCCACATTAGCATTTAAAGCGGGACTGATAGCTGTCAGATTAAGCCAGGAAACATCGCGAAGGACTTTATCCCAATCGATCATTCCCCGTTTCAATTCAGAAAAAGAAGAACGTTCCCGGTCATACACAACGCTGCTTTTCAAGTCGGCTCCCCTGTCGAGGTAATATACCCCGACACGGTTACCAGAAAAGAGGATAGAGGAAGTATAAATTCCCCTATACTCTAAATAATCTAATATGTAACGCGACATAAAGTTATCGGGAAGCACAGTACAATATTTCACAGGTACATTCCATCCCGCCAAAGCCGTAGCAGTATTTGCCTCCGCCCCACCCATGTATAAATGGAAAGGCTGTTTTTCTTCTACGTCATTTGGAGCCGGCGACACTCGCAAAAGTAGTTCGCCAAAGCATAAAACCTTAGTTATCACAGTTCAAAATAATTCTTTGCGTTAAAGTAACAGATATCCTGAACCACTTTTCCAACCCACTCAATATCGTTAGGGATCTCTCCATTCTCGATATCATCTCCGAATAGATTACAAAGGATTCTTCTGAAGTATTCGTGGCGAGGATAGGATAAGAAGCTTCTTGAGTCGGTTAACATACCAACTAAGCGACTTAATAATCCCATGTTAGAAAGAGCGTTCATTTGTTTGATCATGCCGTCTTTCTGATCCAAGAACCACCATCCTGACCCAAATTGAACTTTACCAGCTACAGATCCGTCGTTGAAGTTACCGATCATAGTAGCCATCAATTCGTTATCTGCAGGGTTAAGGTTATAAAGGATGGTCTTAGCTAACTTATCTTCAGTATCCAGTTTATTTAAGAATTTAGAAAGCTGACGAGCCTGACTAAAGTCGCCAATGGAATCCCATCCAGTGTCAGGGCCTAATTGAGTAAGCATACGCGTATTATTGTTACGCAACGCTCCTAAGTGGAACTGTTGAACCCAGCCTTTTTCATGATCCCAAACCGCGAAGTAGATCAGCATTGCTGATTTGAACTTCAATACTTCCTGGTTAGTTAAAACCTGATTCGCGCGAATCTTATCAAAAATCGCTTTGATCTCAGCATCAGTATAGTCTTCGGCGTAGATCTGCTCCAAACCGTGGTCAGAGATCCTTGCTCCATTTTCATGGAAGAAGTCATGACGCTGTTTTAAAGCTTTTAAATAGGTGTCAAAATCAGAGATGCTTAAGTTAGTAACGCCTTCTAATTTGTCAATATAAGCATTCAGGCCTGCAACATCTTCAGCAGCCATCGCTTTATCAGGACGGAAAGTTGGACGAGCTGTTAAACCAAAGTTATCGCCATTGATAACCTTGTGCCACTCTAAAGAATCAGTAGGATCATCAGTTGTTCCCACTAGCTCTACTTTCTGCATTTTTAAAAGGTTCCTCACAGAGTACTCTTTCGATTGAAGCTTCTCCGTACAGATATCATAGATCTTTCTTGCCGATTTACCGTCAAGGATATCCTTAACTCCAAAATATCTCTGAAGTTCAAGGTGTGTCCAGTGATAAAGTGGATTTCTTAAAGTATATGGAACTGTTTCAGCCCATTTCTCGAACTTCTCGTAATCGCTCTTGTTTCCCGTGATGTACGACTCGTCAACACCATTAGTACGCATCGCGCGCCATTTGTAATGGTCGCCGTACAACCAAACCTGTGTAATGTTCTCAAAGGTCACATCCTTAGCAATCTGCTCAGGGATCAGGTGATTGTGATAATCCAGGATCGGCATATCTTTAGCATAGTCATGGTAAAGCGTTTGTGCCGTCTTCGTGTTTAATAAGAAGTTCTCGTCTAAAAACTGTTTCATTATCTATTAGTACTTTCTTTTACTTTGTTATCTTTCTGTATCTGTCTGTGATGAAAGAGTCACTCGTATTGTCTGATTTATTTACTGATCCCCGTTGGTTATAGAAGCACGCAAACTTAGATAAACCCCCATTAAAACCCGCCTGTTTACTATCATGGGGTGTACTGCCTGTATTATTTATTTTTTTGCCTGGTTTAATAACCATTCTACTAAATCATTAGCAGCTTTAAAGTTTTGAAAATCAGCAGGAAGTTTTCTTCCGTCCGTATATTCATTATATAACCACGGATCGCCCACCGCGAAAACAGTTCCCTTACCAACCTTGGCTGTTGCAATAATTACGTCGCCATTATGAGTTACAGAAGGCTTTGCAGGAGACGTTAAAGTCAAAGTGGAAATCTCCTTCAGGTAAGCTTTTTTAGTGGTTTTGAAGATAGGGTGATTAGCAGGCATCATTACCGCGCCTTGCTCAAATTGACTACCCTGCACTCTGTTTTTACTTACCTCATTAAAGTTTATTCCGAAAGCATTTGCCAGAGTGTTGAAGTTTTTAAACTCAGCATTGCCAGCGTCATTGTGGAAGAATACCAACACACCACCAGCCTTAACCCAATCAGAAACAGCTTTAACATGCGCTGGCTGTACATAATTTGGTTTCTCAGTTTCCTTTTCCGTGTCAGGGTCTACAATAATATAAACGCTAGAGTTCTTTAGGTTAGCTGCAGTTGGAGCATCCTCAAGAGTGGAAAGTTTAGCTCCCCTTGCGTTAAAGATATGGCCAAGTAAGGAGTACCCATTATTGTCTTTTTCAGTCCAGATGTAATGGAAAGGCTCCATTTTGCCTGTCGCAGGTTCTTTATGGAATTCATTATTGAAATAGGAATCAACGGTTACTGTTTTTCCTTTACCCATTTTAGGAAGCGCAGCAATCTCCATTTCTGAAGCCGCCATCATAAAGGCACCTACACCTTTAGGATCGTTAGTGATCACCTTCTCACGCATGTAATACTCAAAACTACCATCACGATAAGGTTTTCCACCTAAGCCAGAAACATTAACTGTTCCTTTATAATTTACTTTATCAGCATTCACCTCTTCTACAAATTCTTTCTTCATGCCAGCATAAGCTCTTTCAGCTACAGCCATATAGGATTGCGGTAAGTAACCCAGTCGCACTCCCTTAGCAATAGTAGTTACGAACATCGCTGCTGCAGAAGACTCGAAATAATTTCCCTTTCCGTTAGGCACATCAATCACGTCATACCATAATCCGTTCGGTTGCTGAACTTTCTTAACGGCATCAGCAAAGCGATTTAATATGGCAATAAGCTCTTTGCGCTTTGGATGATTTTCAGGGAAATATTCTAATGCATCAACCAGACCAACTCCGTACCAACCCATTGCGCGACCCCAAACGTGAGGGGAGCGGCCAGTGTTCTTATCTGCCCATTGCTGCTCTTTCGACTCATCCCAGCCGTGATACATCAAACCTGTCTTAGGATCACGCGAATGTTGTTCCATCCAGATAAATTGATTGGCAACATCATTAAACCCCGAAGCATCATTTGTTAAAGCAGAATATTCAGCATAGAAAGGCTCTCCCATATATAGGCCATCAAGCCACATCTGGTTTGGGTAAACCTGTTTGTGCCAGAAACCTCCCTCTTTGGTGCGGGGGTGCTTGCTTAACTGATCTCTGAAGCTTTGGGCTGCTTTCAAGTATTTTTCCTGACCTGTCACTTTGTAAAGAAGCAACACAGACCGGCCATTTTTTACATGGTCAATATTGAACTCATCTGGTTTATATGTTCTTACAGTTCCATCAGCCTGAACAAAGTGGTCCATGCTTTTTTTGATGTAATTGAAATACTTTGTATCTCCGGTTTTATACCAGACATCAGCTATACCTTCAAGAATTACGCCCTGATCATAAGTCCATTTGAAAGGTCTTCCAGTCCATAGCGAATCTGCCCAAATGTCCATTACCTGAGCTGCCATTCTTTCTGACAGAGGTTTGGTCTGAGCAGAAGACGTTGCAACCTGAAAAGAAAACAGACAAGTTACTGCAGCGGATAAAATTGAAATCCTCTTCATGTGTGTAAATAAGTTTATTTTACTTTTAGCGCCTTTTTAGTAGCCTCCTGATTGTAGGAAGCAACTACTTTAGCATTGGTAGTTTTAGTATTGGTTACATTAATATTGGCAGTACGTTTACCATTCACGTTAAACAATAGTTCTGCGCCTTTATTGAAAGCTAAGTTATCAAAATATACCTGAGTACTGTTATTTACATTAACAACAGGCTTAGTTTCTGAAGTTACAACATTTACATTCTTAAGGTATAAGCCTTTTGCCTCTTCGATCTCTATTCCTTTTTTTGCCTGGATGATAATATTCTCAAGGAAAATATTACTGATGTTCATCTCAGGTAAGCCCCGAACAAAAATTGCTTTTTCTGCACCCTGAGCTACTACATTACTAATATAAAAATTCTTGAAGACTGGTGTGGCGTCTGTAACAGGGAGTAATTCAACTTTAGGAGCTTCTCGTTTTTCACCCGCGGCAGGAACCGGATCCACAGCTGCATAGTACATGTCAAAAAGAATAGCTTCACCTGGGATATCCTTCATGTTGATATTTTTAACGAAGATATTTTCAACAACCCCACCTCTGCCTCGAGTAGTTTTAAAGCGTAAACCGATATCTGTTCCAATAAAGGTATTATCATAGATATAAAGGTTTTTAGCACCACCAGACATTTCTGATCCAATTACAAAACCTCCGTGAGCGTGGTATACTACGTTGTTTCTGGCTATCAGATTTTCTGTTGGCTTTGCTCTAAGTCGTCCTTGTTCATCTCTGCCAGATTTTATACAAATACCGTCATCACCTACATCGAAGGTGCTGTTTTCTATCAAAACATTTTTACAGCTTTCCACGTCAATCCCATCCCCATTCTGTGCATACCAGGGGTTCTTAGCATAAACGTTTCTTACTGTAAGATCCTCGCACATTAAAGGGTGAAGGTTCCAGGCTGGAGAGTTCTGAAAGGTTACTCCTTCAAGCAGTACTTTTTTGCAATTAGTTAATACCAGTAAATTGGGACGAAGGAAGTCTTTGATTTCCTCGAAATCTTTAATGGTTTTCCCCGCACCAATAACTCCTGCAGTTTTAACTTTAGAACCTTTCAATGAACTTTCAGATGGGTACCATGATTTTTTATCTTCGCTAACTACCCCCCCTGAAGCAACTAATTTCTTCCATTGAGACTCCGTAAGCTTTTCCTTTTTAGTCATTCTCCAGGCATCGCCGTTTCCGTCTACAATACCATAACCAGTAATAGCCACGTTTTCAAGATTTGTTCCTGAAATTGGTGATTGATTACGAACAGCTCCAAGGCCTTCCCAGTTTGTTTCCACAAGTTTGTATTGCGAGAAGTCCTCAGTAAAACTTAACAGAGCGTCTTTGGCCAAATGTAAATTGACATTGCTTTTAAGCTCTATCGGACCGGTTACCCATATTCCACGGGGAACAAGAACTACTCCTCCTCCATTTTTGCTTACTTCATCAATAGTTTGATTTATACTTTTTGTATTTAATGTGATGCCATCGCTGATAGCTCCATTTTTAACGATGCTAATAGTGTCTTTTTTAAACTGGGGAAGTTGTACAGTTGGCAAAACGGAGGGCCACTGCTGCGGCTTAGCCGATTGAGCATTTGCATTTGTTGCCCCAATCGCCGTCACCAGTCCCAGAAATGCAAGTACTTTAAATGTATGTGTCATTTATATTTTGGTTTTCGTTAAAACGGTTAATTCGCAATAATAATATCCTATCCCGCAGGGGACCAGGAATAAAGTTTGTTACAAAAGAGAAGCTTTAGCCTGCCACAGTTGGTGAACATCTTAAGCTTGTTTTTGCGGCTTGGTTTCCTAACAAGCACTATTATAAATCTTTATGTAGCTGGCCTTCCGTTAGTAAAGGGACTAGTTTTCAACAATTTTAAAGAGTTTATATTACATAAAAGACGAATCACTCTACAATTTTTACGCAATCGTTTCCGGGAACGATGACGTGATTTTTATCAGTTGCACCTGGTACTGATTTTACTATTTTTGTGATAAAAAATCAGATTCCTTTCAGTATCCGTTAGGACTCCTTATATTTCTCTGAGTCCATCGACGCTAGTTATTCCCACATAATTACTGCTACTATTTGTTGCCTATCCAGATTAATCCTAACTTCTTCCCAGCTTATTTATGAATCTTTATTTATTCCATAAAAAAGCCATGTTCAGTCCACCTTTTATCACTAGACGTGGACTAAAAGAGGAGTTAAATACGATTTAAAAAAGATTCACCATAAGTCAGAATAGTCGTTGCTAAGGCTCTTGTAGGGCGTGGGTTAGCGCAATAGAAGTGGAAGGATAGAGAAGAGAAAATTTTTTCTTTCCCCTTGACTAAGAGGAATCTGGTAGTTAAATTTACAAGTAAAATTAATAAAATATTTAACTGAAACAACCTTCCTTATGGCAGTAATTGATAAAAAAGGGGTACTTCACGGTTCTGTATCTAATATCGTTTATCGTAGTTGGCGAGATCTTAATGTGGTTCAGATGAAACCGCATAAGGTTAAGCAAACCTTAAGTTCTAAAGAGGCAAGCCTTGAGTTTGGGCTTTGCAGCAGCACAGCAAGGATAATCAGGAAAGCTTTTAAGTGGGCTTACAAGGGATACGACGGAGCCATGATCAATCGCTGTACCTCGGCGGTGCGCAAAGCGGTCTCTGCCAGTGCCAAGGAAAGAGGCGAAAGGGATATCCATGATGGTGATATGAGCTTCCTGAAAGGTTTTCAGTTCAATAACAATTCTCCACTTGATAAGGTACTTAGAGTAAGAGCTTCTGCCCAGTTAAGCCAGGATAAAAAGGTAAGTATACATCTTCCTGCTGTTACAATAAACGATATTAAGGGTTGTAATGCGGCTTATTATATTCTACGGTTTACTGTAGTCGCATTTGACTTTAGAAGCAGGGTGTTTAGTTATGTTTCGACGAAGGACATTAAAATAGGTAGCCGAGACAGCTATGCTGGTGGTAATATTGAGTTGGATGAAGTCGTACCCGAAGGAAGATTAGTGGCGGTAAGTATGTCTATACACGCTTATGATCAGGTGTTTATAGGGGAGATGGAAACTACAAATTCTTCACAACGGAGCCCTGCTGAGCTTTTGAATGTATGGCAGCTTCCCCTTCCTGAAACCAGTGATGCGATGCAAACACCTAAGTCAGATGCAGTTAAAACAAGTGAACGGGATTGGATATTTGATTATGAAGGTCCTCAAATGTTAATGAAGATCGCGGAGCTTAGGGATAAAGCTGTAAAATTAACTAAGCCTTCTGCAAAGCTTACTGTCTCGCTAAATAAATCAGGTCCCGGTCTTCCGAAAGGAGATATTAAGTTTTAATAAATCATTTTACTGATACTTAACCAACCTTTGTCTCGGAACTGAGTGCATTAATAGTTTCGGGCGGCGGAATCGAATGCCTTCTTTGCTCTTCGTAATCATTTACTCTACTGCTTTTCGTGTCGGGGTGTGATGAATATTAGAAAAAACGCTGTCCTTACTTTATTTTTCATACTTTTGCAGAAATTTAGGGGTGCTTGTAAATATAACCAAATCATATTTGCAGGCTGAGATTACACCCATAGTCAAACAAATAGGCTTTTAGTCCGATTAACAGGCTTTAAGATGTTGGACAGGAACCTGATCCAGGTAATGCTGGCGTAGGAAGTATTTATTGACGATGCATGCCCCTTGCATTCGTTTAAATTCAAAAAGTATGAAGAAGATGAATGTGATAGCCTTCATGGCTATGTTTCTACCATTGTGGGCTGCCGCACAATTTACAATTTCCGGAAAAGTAGTGGATGGATCGGTCCAACGTCCTCTGGCTGGAGCTAACGTTACCGTAAATCAATATAGTTCTCAAACAGATGCGAACGGAGATTTTTCTTTCCTTAATTTGAAGGCGGGAAATTATGTAGTTAAAGTTAGCTTCATTGGATTCAATACCTTTTCAAAGGTTTTAAACCTTTCAGCAAATCAGAACCTGAATATTAGTATGCAAGCTTCAAGCTTTGTTACCGATGCGGTGATTGTGAAAGCTACAAGAGCTTCAGAAAGTTCTCCAACCACATTTAAGAACATCGATAATGAAGAGCTGGCAAAGAATAATCTGGGCCAGGACTTGCCCTACCTTTTAAATCAAACCCCTTCTGTAGTGGTCAGCTCTGATGCCGGCAATGGAATTGGTTATACTGGTATCCGTATTCGCGGAAGCGATCCAACCCGTGTTAACGTTACTATAAATGGTATCCCTTATAATGATCCTGAAAGTCAGGGCACATTTTGGGTAAACCTCCCCGATTTTGCCTCTTCGGTAGATAATATACAAATTCAGAGAGGGGTTGGAACCTCTACCAATGGGGCGGTAGCTTTTGGTGGCAGCCTGAATATTCAAACAACAACCAGGCACGATACTGCTTATGCTGAATTAAACAGTGCCGGAGGTTCCTTTGGGACTTTGAAGAATACTATAAATGCGGGCTCAGGATTGATTGCAAATAAGTTTACTGTGGATGGACGTTTGTCAGCAATAACATCTGATGGTTTCATAGACAGAGGTTCCTCAAACCTTAAATCCTTTTTTTCCAGCGCGGCTTATTATGGAAAAAAAGACTTGCTGCGAGTAAACATCTTCGGTGGGAAGGAAAAAACATACCAGGTTTGGAACGGGGTGCCTGAAGCTAAACTTAGAGGTAATAGTGATGCCCTATTGACACATTATTACAATAATCAGGGTTCTTTGTATTTCACCCCGGAAGATTCATTGAATCTGTGGAATTCTGACAAGCGAACCTACAGTCAGTTCCTGTATAATAACCAAACAGATAATTACAATCAGACTCATTACCAAGGCCTTTATACCCATACATTTAATCCAGCATTGTCTTTAAATACGGCTTTGCATTATACTTTTGGCAAAGGCTATTTCGAGGAGTTCAAGAATAACACAACGCTGGAGAAATACGGCTTAAATTCAACTTTATTTGGCGGAGCTCCAAAACAGAAAACTGACTTAGTAAGAAGAAGGTGGTTAAAGAATGACTTTTACGGATTAACGTATTCTTTAAACTATGCTCCTTCCACTGAATATTCTGTTATTATTGGTGGTGCCTATAACGAGTATGATGGTGACCATTTTGGGGAGGTAATTTCAGCTACCTTACCTGTTTCTTCAATAAATCAACAGTACTATTTAGGTCATGGTTTAAAGAAAGATTTTAATATTTATGGTCGGATAGACTTTCAGGTGGGAAAAGCTCGAATATTCTACGATCTGCAGTACCGCTATGTGGATTATAGCATTACGGGTACTGACAAGACCTTAGCTGAACAAGATCTGCAGTATTATCATAAGTTTTTCAATCCCAAGGCAGGTATCACTTATTCCATAGACAACCATTCTAATGCTTACGCTTCGTTTGCCATCGGGAACAAAGAACCTAACAGAGACGACTATCGTTACGCCTTGCCAGGAGTAGTTCCACAAGCAGAAACCCTTAAGAATGTTGAGGCAGGATACAGAAATGCCGAGAAAGCTTATAATTTCGGTATTAACTATTATGGAATGTTTTATAGGAACCAGCTGGTGCTAACCGGCAAGGTTAATGATGTAGGAGAATACATTCGGCAGAACGTCCCTATCAGCTATCGCATGGGTTTTGAATTAGACGGACGTGTTTTGTTATCAAAAGATCTTAGCTGGGGTGCTAATGTTACCTTAAGCAGAAACAAGGTCAAGAACTATACTGAATTCATGGATGACTATGATAACGGCGGTCAGGCGTCGAATACCTATGGAAAAGCAGACATAGCCTTCTCGCCCTCTGTTATTGCAGGGAGTGATTTGTCTTATAAAATTTTTAAAGGATTTGAAACAGCCTTGTTATCTAAGTATGTAGGTAAACAATATTTGGATAACACTTCTAATGAGGATAGGAAGCTAAACCCATTTTTCGTTAATGACATAAGCTTGAGGTATAATATCCAGGCTCGAAGACTGAAAAATATTGGTCTCACCCTGCTAGTTAATAACGTTTTTAATGAGAAGTATGAATCCAATGGCTATACCTACACTTATATCTATGGTGGTCCGGTCACCGAGAATTTCTACTTTCCTCAAGCGGGGACTAACGTTCTTTTGGGCTTAAATATTAAGATATAAAATATCTCAACCAATAAAAAAACCACTTCAAATTTTCTGAAGTGGCTTTTTTATTGGTTATAATTTTTCGAAAAATTTATTTATTGTCCGGGCTATCTGCTCAATCTGGTCCTCTGTATGAATCAAAGAAATCGGCAGGCTAAGTGTAGTTCGATGTATCTCTTCAGAAATAGGATAAGAGCCATGTAGTAAGTTTTTATAGCCAGCCTGGTGGTGTGGGGGAGTTGGGTAATGAATCTCTGTTTTAATTCCATTGTCCAATAAGTACTGTTTTAATTCGTCACGATTCTCTGTCCTTATATTAAAGATATGAAATACTTCAAAAGTGTTTTCCTGATTTTCAGGTAAGATCACAAACTCCCTTTTTAGTTCTTTTTTATAAATATCCGCAAGAATATTTTTATGCTGGTTGAGTTTATCAAGCTCGCGAAGTTTGATTCGAAGGAATGCTGCCTGAAGTTCGTCTAACCGCGAATTAATGCCGATGAAATCGTTTTTATACTTGATTTGAGAGCCGTAGTTTCTTAGGGCTTTTAGCTTTTCAGCCATTCGGGAATCATTGGTTACTATAGCTCCTGCATCGCCAAGGGCTCCAAGGTTTTTTGTTGGATAGAAACTATAAGCTCCAAAGTTACCCCAAGTACCAACTGCTTTGTCTTGATATTTTGCACCGTGTGCCTGTGCACAGTCTTCTATAATGTATAGATCATGCTTCTTGGCGATATTCAGCAATTCATCCATCTTACAGGGCTTGCCATACAAATGGACAAGCATAATTGCTTTAGTTGAAGAAGATATGTTTTCCTCAACCCCTGATGCGGTAATATTATATGTTCCTAGATCGGGCTCTACCAATACTGGTTTTAAACCTGCATTGACGATACTAAGTATAGTGGCGATATAAGTATTTGATGGAACTAAAACCTCTGCTCCTTCCGGGAGATCTAACGCTAATAAAGAAAGATATAAGGCGTCGAGACCTGAGGCCACACCGATGCAATATTTACTTCCACAATAAGCTGCAAATTCCTCCTCAAAGAGTTTTACCTCCTCGCCCAGAACAAACCACCCTTTGTCCAGAAACTTTCCGAACAATTCCGTGAATTCCTGTTTGTAAGAATGGTTAACCCTTGATAGGTCTTCGTACTCTATCATGCCTGTTTATATGGGGTATAAATATAATCACTAGCCTCGAAACTGGTAGAAGCTAAGACCATCAAAATAGCATCTTCAGAAAATTCACTCATTGTATGCCAGTCTTCGGGATAAAGGATAAGACAGCTCGAAGGCTTGCTTAGATCAAACCACTCCTGATCCTTGTTATTATCAGTAAATATTTTGCAGGAACCCTGAATGCAAATGGCGGCTTGAATTGTTTTTACGTGTCTGTGTCCGCCTCTTACAGAATTATCCACGCCGTAGATGTAGAAGATACGTGCAATATCGAAAGGAATACATTTATCTATTACTGTTAGATTCCCTCTGCTATCAGTGAAAGTTTTTAAGTCAATTAATTCGGGCATTTGGTTTTCTTGGTAGTCCTATTATTTTATCACACCATTTATACTACAATTATAGGACTTGTCTTCCCTTTGAAAGAATTTGAAAAGTAATTAAATAAAAAAAGACTGCGCTTTGGCAGTCCTCTTGGTTTTATATGGAAGCAATTGAGTTATACAGCTTCATTGAGCACAACTGCATCTTTTTCCGTTCCCAGTTCTCGTTTTGCTTTTACTAAAGCTGATCCAACAACCTGGTGCATGTCGTAATATTTATATTCAGCTAAGCGACCTCCAAAAATTACATTCGTTTCTTCTTTCGCTAGTGCCTGGTATTTCTTCAAGATCGAAGTGTTATTTTCGTCATTGATCGGGTAATACGGTTCTACTCCTTTAGCAGCCTGTAAAGAATACTCTTTTGTCACCACTGTTTTAGGCTGAGTTCCAAATTCAAAATGTTTGTGCTCGATGATACGGGTATAAGGGGTTTCCGGATCTGTGTAATTGATTACGGCATTACCCTGATAGTTCTCCGTATCGACAACTTCGGTTTCAAATTGAAGACTTCTGTATTCAAGCTCTCCAAACTGGTAGTTATAGTATTCATCTATTTTACCAGTAAATACAATTTTATCAGCAAGCAGGCTTAACTCTTCACGGTTCGCAAAAAAGTCTGTATCAAGGCGAACTTCTATGCCTTCTAATAGACCTTCTATGATTTTGTTATAGCCACCTACTGGAATACCCTGATATTTATCATTGAAATAGTTATTATCGTAGGTGAAGCGAACAGGTAAGCGTTTAATGATGAACGCAGGTAGCTCAGTAGCTTTTCTTCCCCATTGCTTTTCTGTATAGTGTTTAATTAACTTTTCGTAAATATCGGTTCCTACCAGTTTTAATGCTTGTTCTTCAAGGTTTTTAGGTTCAGTAATATGAAGATCAGCTATTTGCTCTTCGATTCTCTTTTTAGCTTCTTCGGGAGTTTTAGTTCCCCAAAGGCGATAAAAAGTATTCATATTGAAAGGAAGATTATAAAGCTCACCGTTATAGTTAGCTACAGGAGAATTGGTATAGCGATTGAATTCGGCAAACTGATTTACATAGTCCCAAATTTCTTTATCATTAGTATGGAAAATGTGGGCTCCGTATTGATGGACATTTATTCCTTCCATCTCTTTACAATAAACGTTACCTCCGGCATGATTTCGTTTATCGATAACTAAACATTTTTTTCCAGCTTTGGTAGCTTCGTGTGCAAAAACGGCTCCAAATAATCCAGAGCCTACTATTAAGTAGTCGTATGTGTTTAATTTCATAGAATAGTTGATATGATGTTCTTTTAACCCTGAAACCCGTTATATGTTTGATCCAGAAGCGATTTTACAAATAAACCAAACGGGGTTAAAGATAAAAAGAAGGATTTAATTCATGTTCCTGATCCAAGCCCTACAGTTATTACCAGGATTGTTATAATTTTATATTTTTTTAAAGTTCAAGATGCTAAAAGGACTCAAACGAATATTTAAAGCGGAAAACAAAGGAGATAAATACGGTTGGTTTGGCGATTTTGTAAGCTGGGATGCTGCTTTAGCCGCTTCGACAGGTTACAGTGCTGACAATATTCTTGAGAAAACTAAGCAATCGCTCTTGAAGGTAAAACACGGTGAAGCAGTCTATGAGCGTGATTCAGTTTTGTTTGATAAAAAGGAATATCCATTTGCCCTAATCTCGTGTTTGTTGAATATTGCCCTGCAAAATGAAAACAGACTTAATCTTATTGATTTTGGCGGATCTTTGGGCAGTACCTATTTTCAGGTAAAGGATTTTATACCTGATAATGTTGAGGTGACTTGGACGATTGTTGAGCAGGAGAAGTATGTACAATGTGGAAAGCAGTTTTTTGAGGACCAGTCCCTTAAATTTGCTTTTGACATTGAAGATTGTATGAAAATTGATAAGCCTAAAGTAGTTTTACTTTCGGGTTCTGTTCAATATCTGCCGGAACCTCATAAATTTCTTCAGCAACTTGCTGCCTACAATTTCGATTATTTAATTTTTGACCGAACAGCTTTCATAAAAGACAGGGAGGATGACCGGCTTACTGTTCAAAGGGTAGACCCTGTAATTTATAGTGCAGTATATCCTTCCTGGTTTTTCAATGAAGCGAAATTCTTGAGTCATTTCAAAGACTACAAATTAGTCGCAGAATTTGGCTCCTTTGTAGTTGGCGAAACTGATATTAAAATTGATGGTGTTCCAATTGCTTTTGACAAGGGCTTCTTCTTGAGGAGATAGTTTCTACAACCTAAAAGCGTCTACTAATTTTCCAATCCAACTTTTCCTTTTAATGTTAAAATCAGTGTATAAAGTTTGCAGATCTGCATCAAGGCATGCTGTAATTGTTGTAGGATGAGTTAATTCTTCAGGAAGTGGTTCCGTTTTTAGATTTGAAAAGATATGATCGTCGTTTAAAGTATGGGTTCCGTCTGCCCTGAATCCGATATTGCTTACAAGGTTAAAGTTTGGAACGACTACAAGTCCTCTTTCGAAAAAATTTATAAAACGAAGCTGATAATCCCAAGTATCTATTTTACCATCCTTGAGATCAATAAAAGCCTCTTTGAACTTTTGAGTAATAGTTTCATGATTATAAATCTCCCGCAAATGGTGTACTAGATCTTTTTCATGGTAATTGCTTAGTTCAACATCATACTTATTCCAAACACGTCTCCAACTCGCCCAGCCCCAAACCTCTATGTTGTTGGAGAAATAATAGCTCGCTGATCCCCATTTTTTGCCGGGTTGAACATTGCAACCGGTTATCTGAAAAACTCTTTCGTCGTTCCGGTACTTGTGCAGAAGCTCGTCGCAAAAACGGAAAAAGTCTTCCGAAGGAAGGCAGTCATCCTCTAAAATTATACCTTCTTCTTCATGCTGGAAAAACCAATCGATAGCTGAGGATACTGCGTACTTACATCCCAGGTTCTTTTGCCTGAAAAGAGTTTTTACTTCGCATTCCCAATCTATAGCTTCGACTACTGAACGTGTTTTTTCGCACAATTCCTTTTCTCCGCTTTTGGTCTGGCGGGGCCCATCGGCAGCGATATATAAGCGAGCAGGTTTTGTTTCCCGGATTTTTTCAAATATAAGGCCAGTTAAATCTGGCCTATTAAAGATCAGAAGCAATATCGGACTCACCGTTTTGTATGATGCCATTTGCAAATATACTTTAAAAAGGGCGTGTGAATCAGTTGATGTAGTATTCCTCTTTAGTATGCCTGGGTAATTAAGTGAGTTCAAAAGCCTCATCAAGAACCTTTTCGCCTACCGAAGTTTCAAAAGCTAATTTAAATAATTGGATTGCCATTTCCTGTTGACTTTTATATAATGAGGAATTATTTAATAGCTGGTGAATATTCGACGCAAAACGGGCAGGATCGTCAGATACGAGGCAACCATTCGAGATTTTATTTGGGAGGCCATCTATTCCTCGTGAATTACAAACCACTGGTAGTCCGAAAGAAAGTGCTTCCACAACCTTAACCTTGATTCCTGTTCCAGAAAGCATTGGACAAAGCGCTACTTTGGCCTCACGGTAATAGGGCTCTACGCTTTCAGCATAGAGAATATTCTTTACGTTTTTGTAATTACTAATAAACCTGTTAATTCCACCTATTACACAAATTCTTATTTCAGGATTTAATAAAGGATAGACATTTTCAAAAAACCAGGAAGCGGAAATTTGATTATGTAGATTATCGCTAGCGATATAAATTAGATCATACTTTGCTAACTGATTTTGACTAGCCAATTCCTCGGGGGTGTCGAACATTAAAGAGACTAAACGAACCTTCCTTTTGATGAATTGGCTAAACAAAAATTTCTCATCACTAGAAATAGCCCAAACTTCATCAAACTGTGATACTCGTCTAAATTCTTCTTCCAATGATTTTCCTAAAACAATTCCTTCCTGTTCCTGGACTTGAGAAGTTAGAAGATCGTGAGTGTCTATAATCGTTTTTGAATCAGAGTAGGGTATGTCCTTAATTAAATCAGCCCAATAAGCATAGCTGATAATGATAAAATTATAGGAATGGGTAGCAAGTACCTGATCGAACCGGTTTTTGATATGCAGATTTGTTAGATTATCAAATGCTCCATCCACCTTATTCATTTGTTCAAAGATTTCTTCAGCAAACTTTTTTTTAATCAGTCGTTCGAAAAAATTTTTTCTTCGCAGCTTTGGAGGCTTATTAAAAAGGAAAAGATTTCTTATTAGCCCGCTACTTTTGAAACTTAGTATTCCTTCCTCCGTCCAATCGTCCCAATATTCCAGACCAATAAAATCAACGATAAAGCCTCTTCGGTTGAAATAATGCAGAAGTTTAAGGACCCTCGTTTTAGCACCGGAATCTCCAGAGATAGGATTTAACGGAAAAAAAAATAGTATCTTCTTCATTCTTATGCAAAAATGCAGAATGCCAGGGATAATTCTTAATAGCTAAAAAATCATTTTAATATGAATTCCTTCTAGTACTTTTTCGTGGTTTAATTGTCATGGTGTTTGTCTAAGAATTGCTTAGTTCCAATATTATGATTAATAACAGCCCGGGAGTACTTTCAAACAATAATATAAATAGTGATGGTCTCTTTTTTTGTACACTTTTTAATTCTGCATATCTCTCCCGGGGGCTTGCACTTTATCAATCATTGATTGACCACTGTCCAAAGGTTCATTTGTTTATTTTTGCATTTGACGAAGAATGTTACTTATTCCTAAAGGCACTTGAATTGAAGAAAGCAACTATCATTTCTCTCGGTGAATTTGAGGATGAACAGCTGCTAACGGTGAAATCATCAAGAACTGCGGGCGAGTATTGCTGGACATGTACACCTACCACTATACTATTTTGTTTACAAAAGTATAATCTTGATCACTGTACATATCTCGATGCTGACCTTCTTTTTTTTAAAGATCCCCGTGTGCTTTTGGATGAAATGGGTGAAAATTCAGTTCTTATAACTGAGCACAGGTTTAGCCCGGAACACGATCAATCGGCAAACGGAAAATACTGCGTCCAATTTGTATGTTTTAAAAACGATACGAATGGATTGAAGGTGTTAAACTGGTGGAGAAATGCATGTATAGACTGGTGTTACAATAGGGTTGAAAATGGAAAATTCGGTGATCAGAAATATTTGGACTGTTGGACTATTGATTTCGAAGGAGTTCACGAACTTCAGCATTTAGGAGGTGGGGTAGCGCCATGGAATGTGCAGCAATACGAATTTAATAATAAGGAACAAGCTATTCAGGGAGTCGAACTAAAGACAGGAAAAACATTTGAACTTGTTTTTTATCATTTCCATGATTTTAAATATGTTTTAAATAATACTGTTCGTTTGACTGCTGAGCATTATTTCTTGCCAGAGAGTGCGGTGTCCCTCATTTACAGGCCTTATCTCAAATACTTAAGAAATGCTGAAGAGTTGATTGAGGAAACAGATTGTTCACAGAAGTATAACGAGAAAAAGCTGGATTTAGCATGGCTAAACCGGTCTTTGATGCGTAGAGTTCGTTTTCTTTTACAAGGCTATTATAAGAATTATTATAGAAGGGCACTTCTAAATTCCTAAAGGATCAGAGAGAAGAAGGCATACTAGAATTTCCCCAGCGTCCTTTTGTACCAATACCTGAATAAATGAAATAATCCATAGTATTTAAGTATTATTAGGGGAAAGTCTTTCTTGAATTTTTCGTCAATGTCTTGTTGAGAAAGACCTCCCTGTGCAAAATTTGCTATAATAAAGGGGTGGTATTCTTTTTTTATAGTTTGATCTGTCCAGCACTGTATATTAAGCAAATGATCGGCTCCAATCTTATATTTCAAATTGTAAATGTATCTCTCAAAGACTCTTCTTGGGTATAACACACTGTGATGACAAATGCAATCATGTATTAGCCTTTTTGGAGTGAATACCCCTCCCAAGATCATTTCTCCCCAAGTACACTGACCATAATAGATAGTATTCCTATCCTTCAACTTTTTCGCTAAATCTGAAAATTCAGGATAAAGTGTGTCGTCTGCACCAAGAAAGTAAACCCATTCGCCGTGAATATGACTTAGTGCCTTATTCATAGCATCATAAATCCCATTGTCGCGTTCACTAACCCAGTAGGCCAAATTACCAGGATGACTTTTAATCACTTCAAGCGTACCATCAGTACTTCCTCCATCTATAATGATATGTTCTATTCTTGGATAGTGTTGTGAGATTATACTATTGATACACTTTTCCAGATGTAAAACAGCATTGTAAGTGACTGTTATAATGCTTATTAAGGGCAATCGATCAGTCTCCTGCATATTCGGCCTTCTTATTTTTTAAAAGGGACTGGATTAATGTAAGTCCAAATTTATCTTTCAATTTTTTTTTAAATGCCTTTTTCCTTCTACGAGTAATTTCAAATTCCTTTTCCCATACAGCCCAATCTGCTTCAGGCTCAGGGAGAATAAAACGAGGATGTATAATATTATCTGACATGGCTCCTAAGGGGATATTAGCATTGGGGTCATCGGGTACGATGGTGTGGGTGCCACGAGGACCGTAGCCTATATTAGATATAAGGTTTTCATTAGGGACTGCAGTTAAACGGTTGTTAAAATAGTTTAATATACTGAATTGGTAGTCCCAAGTATCAATTAGGCCGGCTTTAAGCTTCTTCAAGATCAGGGTCCAGTCCTGGGCAAGAATCGTATTACCAAAAACCTTGAAAAATTGTTCATGAACTTCCCCTTCTTTATAATTTGAAAGACTTTCATCATAATCTTTCCACGATCGTCTCCAGCTAGCCCATCCCCAGACGTGGGTGTTTTTTGAGAAATAATAACTTCCAGAACCCCATGTTTTTCCGCGCTGTAGATTGCATCCGGTTATCATGCCAATCCTTGTGTCGTTACGGTATTTATCCAAGAGTAGATCGGCAAATCTGAAAAAATCATTAGAAGGCAAGCAATCATCTTCAAGTACAATACCTTCCTCCTCACATTGAAAAAACCAGGAAATAGCACTGGATACTGCTATCTTGCATCCCATGTTCTTGGGCCTAAATAAGGTTTGAACTTCGCATTCCCAATCAACTTGTTCAATTATGTTTTTTGATTCGTTACATAATTCCGCATCCTCCTCGTTATTCTCCCTGGGGCCGTCAGCGGCAACATACAGCTTTTTAGGCCTTGATTCTCTAATTTTTTCGAAAACTTTTTTAGCTAAATCCGGTCTGTTGAATACCAAAAGTAGTACTGGTGATTGAGTGTAATATCCCATACTAATTCCAATCCATCACCTGCTTGTATACAGCTTTAGTTCTATCCATACACTTGTCCATAGGAAATTTGGCAAGTTGAGCACCAGCGTTTTTCACTAGCTCGTCTCTCATTTGTTTATTAAATAGCGCCGTTATAATTGTATCTTTTATTGATCCTGGATCATAGGGATTAAAATATAAAGCAGCTTCTCCACCTACTTCTCGAAAGCAGCTGGTATCACTTAAAACTGCGGGACAACCGACGGCTAACGCCTCCAGGATAGGAAGCCCAAATCCTTCGTAAAGTGACGGATTAACATAAATTAAGGCATTTTTATAAAGCGAGTTTAACTCCAGATCATTAACCTTGAACTGCTTGATTTTTTCTGTTAAACCTAGTTTTATAATAATTTCAAGCTCCACGCTTTTAAAGCTCTCGCCTCCAGCACAAATTATCTTGATTTCTGGATACCTTTGAACAATCTCTTCTACTCCATATAAGAAATTGATAAAATTTTTGTAGCTTGTTCTATCCCCGACGAAAAGAATATAATCACCATAGGAATTAGCATTTCCCGTTTCATTGTTAGCCAGAGGCTGATATCCGTGATGAATCACAGTGATTTTTTCTTGAGGAATTTGATAGTAATCCTGAAGATCTTTCTTTGTCGACTGTGAAATAGCAATGAGGTGAGATGCGCTTGTAATTGAAACACGTTTCTGATACAACGTGGTATCATCTAAGGGAAAGTAAAGAGGAAATTTTTCGTGAATCAAATCGTGAACAGTAAGCACGACGGGCTTCTTAATATGTTCTGTAAAATATGGATCGTAATAAGTTGGATGGAAAATATCGAAATTATTCTGTTGAATTAATTTCAAAGAGTATCGCATATTTTTCCTGTAGATCTTAGCACCAGAATACCTTTTTAGCATGTAGCCCGCCAGGAATTTAGGGAGAGGCAGTTTCTCATCTTTCAGGTAATGATTTTTGCTGAAGAGTATACCTCGATTAAATTCAAAATCTGGTGACTCTTTCAATGCCTTTTGAATGTTCGCAAAATACCGTGTTATACCTCCATATACTTGATTAGAGAAATGTTGGTGATCGAAAAGAATTTTAATCATTTTAATAAGGTCTGATGTTTAAAGCAGGTGAATTCCTTACTCACTAAACGTTTGCATCTCTATTAAACGTTTATATAGACCATTATGCGACATCAACTCATTGTGATTCCCTTTTTCGACAATCTTTCCAGCGTCAAGAACTATAATAATGTCAGCGTTCTGAATGGTGCTTAAGCGGTGAGCTATTACAAGTGTTGTACGATTTGTCATTAATTTATTCAAAGCGTCTTGTACAAGTTTTTCTGATTCTGTGTCAAGGGCAGAGGTCGCTTCATCTAAAAGCATAATAGGAGGATTTTTTAGCACCGCCCTTGCAATACTAAGCCGCTGCTTCTGCCCTCCGGAAAGTTTAACGCCCCTATCTCCAATGTTGGTATTATAGCCATCGTCAGTTTTAAGGATAAATTCATGTGCGTTAGCTATTTTGGCAGCAGCTTCTACCTGTTCCTGGGTAGCAGTGGTTTTTCCAAATGCGATATTATTAAAGATCGTGTCATTGAATAGGATGGACTCCTGGTTCACAAATCCCATTTGGGCTCTTAATGAATCCATTTCAATCTCTTTAATATCTTTTCCATCGAATAAGACGCGGCCTTTCTGTGGTTCAATAAAACGAGGGATAAGGTCCATTAAGGTTGACTTTCCACCTCCTGAAGGGCCAACCAATGCTACTGTTTTTCCTCTAGGTATTGTTAAAGATACCTCATTTAAGATTATTTTTTCCCCGTATGAAAAAGAGACATTTTCAAGCTCAATGGCATAGTCAAAACCAGAGACTGCGTTAGCCTTCTTCGAATTCTGTATGGCTGGTTTCATGTCAACTAACTCTAAAATACGTTCACCAGCAGCTAAACCAAGATTGATACCAGTAAAAGAATCAGAAAGTGCTTTTGCCGGCCGCGTTAATTGTGAAAAAATACCGATATAAGCAATGAATGCCGGGGCTGTCAACTCTGAGCTTCCGCTTAGGACCAGACTTCCTCCATACAGTAAAATAAATGCTACCATAACTACTCCAAGGAACTCTGAAATGGGCGACGCCAGCTGCTGTCTCTTCGCCATCTGTCGGCCGATCTCAGAAAAGTTTTCGTTCTCCTTGTTAAACTTTTCCGTAATGAAACTGGTGGCATTAAATGCTTTGATAATTTTTATTCCTGAAAGAGCCTCTTCCAGATTGCTTACCATCGTGCCAAATGATGCTTGAGATCCGAAAGCCTGGTTTTTTAAGCTTTTTACAAGTCTGGCAATAAATATGGCTGAAACAGGGATAAACAGAATAGAAACGAAAGTCAGCTTGTAAGAAATCCCAAAAAGAGCGATTAGGTATGCAATAAGTTGAAATGGCTCTCTAAAGATTACCTGCAGCGTTCCTGTTACAGTAAATTGGACAACCTGTACATCATTGGTGATTTTTGATAATATATCTCCTTTTCTTTCATTGTTAAAGAATCCGAGATGCATACCCATCACATTTTCAAAAACCGTTTTCCGAATATTAAGCAGTGTGTGAATTCTTAAATTCTCCATAATTCTTTGGGAGAAGTACTTGAAAAGGTTGCTTAGTAAAACAGAAATAACGATAATGATGCAAATGAATTGCAGTGCACCATAAGTACCATACGTGCGGTTTATCTCTTGTGAATAATAGTTAAACGCCCCCATTATATCCCAGAGTGTATCCGGAGCTTCGTAAATCCTCCCTTTCTTTGTTGTATCGAATAAAAAGGTGAGTAGCGGTACTAGCAAGGCCAGGTTTAATGTGTTGAAAACAACATGGAGGAGAGTTGTGAATATATAAGGTATCGCAAATTTTCCAATTGGAGATGCAAATGATAATAACCTGAAGTATGTTTTCATCTATATGAATAATCTGCAAAGGTAAAGTTTAGCAACGTAATAGTTTAGTTTGTTATGTTTTTTGACGACCCATTAGCACATTAATTAAACGTCAGCTTACCTCTTGCACTATTAGAAACAGAAAGTGTAGTTTTACAAAATGGTAATTGTGAATTATGAAGCGGGACAGTTAGGGAACCGCCTATTTCATTTTGCTCACTTTATTGCGAATAGTAAATATTATAAATACAGACTCGTTTACCCTTATTTCGAAGAATATAAATGCTTTTTTGAGGATTTCGAGACCAATGCCGCTAAATGCAACATCAGTCTAAGTCTAATTGGACAAAAATTTTTAAATAGAAAATTACTTAAGGTTCTTAGGTCGTTGGATAGCGGAAGTATATTGGTTAAAACAGGATTTCTTGCTATTCACGATATTGGTGATAAGGATAATAAAGGTGAAGACTTTGATATGTCCGACCCTAAATTTGTGCTGTCCTGTAAATGTGACAGAGTTCTTACAAGAGGATGGCTTTATAGGGATGTTAAGCATCTCCCTTTATTTTCGGAATGGATAAGAAAACTTTTTACTCCCACAAAGCACTACCGGGAGGAAATTGAGAGTTTGATAAAGAGCTACCGAGCAACAAACGATGTTATTGTTGGCGTCCATATTCGCCGGGGCGACTACAGGCAATTCGACAATGGGAAATGGTTTTATAAAGACGAAACCTACCTGGAAAAAATGATGGAGGTCCAATCCATATTTTCGAAAGAGCACCCCGGAAAATCTACAATGTTTCATATTTCATCTAACGATGAAGTGAATTTGACAGTTTTTGAGGGAATTAACTTTGCATTTAAGTCCAGACATTTTATTACCGACCTGTATTGCTTATCCTCATGCGATTATATTATTGGTCCCCCCAGCACCTTTTCTGCCTGGGCTTCGTTTTACGGTAAAGTACCTTTATATCATATCAATGACAAGGATGCTCCGGTTTTGCTAGAGGAGTTCTCAGTCGTCAAATCATAATTTTAACTTGTGATCTTTTTTCTTAATGATGCACCCATTTAAAATATCTGTTATCATTGTTACCCGCAATGCAGCTAGAACATTGCAAAGTTGCCTTAACAGTATTTATAGGCAAGCCTACCCTAATGTCGAAATTGTAATCCAAGACGGTGCCAGCACTGATAATACTATCGAGATTCTTAAAGAGAATTCTGATCGGATAGCTTTTTGGAATAGCGAACCTGATACAGGTATCTATGATGCGATGAATAAGGCGATACAAAAAGCCTCAGGCGATTGGATACTTTTCTTAGGTGCTGATGATGAACTTCTTGACGGTTTTTCTGATATGGCTGCAAGGTTAAAGGAGCCCCATTCTATCTATTATGGAAACGTTATTTTTAAAGGTATGAAATGCTCGGGTTTTATGGATCCTTACAGGATGGTAAAAACCGGAATGTCACACCAGTCTATGTTCTATTCCTCTTCCATATTCAGATCTCACAGGTACGATTTAAATTATAAAATCTCGGCGGACTCTATATTAAATATGGAATGCTGGTCTGATAAGTCTATCAAATGGTTTTATGAGGATTTTATAATAGCAAAATTTAATCATACAGGGATTTCATCCCAGATGTATGATCAGCTTTTGAAGAAGAACATGTCAAGGCTGGTACTTAGACATTATGGTCCTATGATTTGGATTAGATACCATATAAGGGAGTTTAAGAAACTTTATAGAAAAAATTGATGACTGCTAATTCTTATTTAATAGTTCATCGTAGATTCTTAAGTAAGAAGCTGCAGCTTTTTCCCAGGTAAATTCTGCTGCTCTTAATTTCGCCTTTTGTTTTAGCGTGGGATCTGAATTAAACTTTTCTAAGCCCTCTTTGAACACTTGTTGCATGTGTGCCTGAGAAAAGTTTTTGAAGTAAAAGGCTGCGTCACCTCCAACCTCAGGCACTGCTGTATGGGTTGAAAGAAAAACTGGCTTTCCAAAATGCATAGCTTCAATAATTGGTAACCCGAATCCCTCTGCAATGGAGGGAAAGGCAAAGGCGAGGCAATTATTATAATACCATGCTTTATCCTTGTCAGTAATAGGGCCCGTTATTTTTAAACGATCTTTAAAGCCTAAACTTTGAGCTGCTTCAACTATTTTACTTTCATAATCTGATGGATGATGGTTGCCAGAAATTACCAGTTCATAATCATTATCCTCTAATAGTGCGGGTAGTACGTGAAAGTTCTTTTTTGCGAGAAGTTCTCCGATACTGAAGATGAAAGGTTTTTGGGGAAGGTAATCGGGGATGTGAGTTTTGTCTACGGTAAGTTCATCAGCCCCATTGTATACAACTTCAATTTTGTTCTTTGCCTGGGGAAAATGCTTAAGAATATCTGAGGCAACAAATTTTGAAATAGCAACAACTCTATCGCAATAACCAATATAATTCCCGAGGCGTTCTAAATAGGCAATATGATTATTGGAAAGTTCTTTATTCTCGTAGAGTACATTCAAGTCGTGAATAGTAATTATCTTTTTGCCCAAAACCTTTGTGGGTTTGAGTCTGCAAATTTGATCTGTAAAGTGGGTTAGATCGAATTTATTTCGTTTAGGAAAGTAATACTTATAGAACTCATTATGTCTGATTGTATTAGGTTTTCCTTTAAACAACGGCGTTCCTTTTTTAGGAAGATAGAAATTCAATTCCAAATCACTTTTTTTCTGGAGTTTTAAAAGTGCTTGTGCCAGGCTGTATCCAAAGTAAAATAATCCTGTATTCGGATTTTTCATGGAATCAAGAGTTACCAGGATATTCGCTGGCCTATTTATCATTTTTGCCAATGTTTTATTTTTTCTAATACAATTGCTGGATTTATAGCATCTATATCTTCTACTTCTGCCTGAATATAAGTAGCCTTTACTCCAATTGGTCTCCAGCGTTGAGCATTAATTGATGATGAATTTGGATATAGACCTAAGGCATTAATTCCTGAAGCAGCAGCAAGGTGAACTGGGCCTGTACTTGCTGCGACCAAACCGTCGGCTTTGCTCACAAAGGTTAACAATTGGGCCAGAGAGAACTTACCAGTCAGATCAATAACCCTATCCTTTAAACCTTGAATCCAAGGGTCTAAGCAGGTCTTTTCCTTTGTGGAACCTGTAATGAAAATTTGGAATTGCTGCGGGTCGAGGGAGTTTATTAATTCTGCATACCTATTTAAAGACCATTCCCTTGCACTTCCAGCTGATTTTGGATGAACAATGAGGTTAAATTTGTCTTTAGATAATAGATTCTCAATTCCCTCATCTAACCTGGTTTTTGGTTGAAGACCGTAATGTTTTTGGATTTCAGGTAGATCTAGCTCTATCTCTATTCCTAATCCTTTTAAAAGTTTGATATTAAGTTGGGCTTCATGCAACTCTGATTTCTTTCGGCTAAGTTTAATCAAGCTGTTGCAGTAGATCCAGTGGTAAATCCGGTTCCGTGTTCCGATTCGAGTAGGAATACCTGCTTTTGAAGCTAAAGAGGCGATGCGTTTTTTAGGAAACACATGGATGATCGCATCTATATTCAGGGTCTTCAATTGCTGCACTGCGAAATCATCATTTCTCCAATCGCTATAGTTAACAAAATTGTCAACGTAGGCACATGCATCAATTAGTTCTTTGGTATAAGAATTTCCTAAAAAAGAGATTTTGGCAGTAGGAATGAATTGTTTAATTAAGCCGCATAAAGGCAAGGTAAGGACTACGTCCCCAATCGCGTCTGTTCTGCTTATTAGTATGTGCCTTATCAATTTATTACTTGCAATTATATCTAATACGGTTTCCTCTTTAAAAAAGCTTCAGCTGTAATTGTTTTTTAATAAAAACGGCGAAATGCTTATTTCTTTATCAGCCTGTAGTTTTTATACTCAAAAAAACGGTAGCCTGTCAAATCTTCAATAAAATGAAGTACTTTATACTTGAAGGGCATTGTAGCCTTCTTTTTATCGTAAACAAAAGTCCAGTCTTGTCCCTTAACCCATTTCTCCATTAGTTTCGGATGCGTGCCTTTGAATTCTTCAAGCTTATCGATACTTTCATATTTGAACTCGTTTTTCTCAGCTTCATCTACCACTAAGTTCGGATCGTAAAAACTGTGGAATACTTCTCCCTTCTTTGTCATCAGCTTTGGTGGTCTCACATAGCTATAATGAAAAACGGGAATATTTAGTTTAACTACGTTAAGCTTGCGTCCCTTTTCTCCATTTTCATAAGCTTCCTTACTGGTATAAACTCTAAATCCCTGAGAATCCCGATACGCACGTATTACTTTATCATTCTTAAAAACTCTGATTTCATTACGATGCACTTTTCTTGAGGTCCTTATATAATTATATCCTCCCCAGAAGTTCATGAAAGGGAACAAGAATCCCTCTACTTCAGGGTCGCTATCGTATTTATATATAGCATCTTTTATTTTGTGCAGGTCGTTCTCGTGGATCAGCTCATCTGCCTGAATATGAAAACCCCACTTTCCGGAAATAGCATCAACCCCAGCATTGGATTGCTGAGCAAAGATCTTTCCCCCTGTTCTAAGGTTCATATCCCAAACGGTGTCTACTATTTTAATCTTAGGGGAATTCAAGGCTAAAATTGCCTCTCGCGTGCCATCTCTGGAATCGCCAACAACTGCAATGAATTCGTCGCAGATGGGAAGCGCTGATTGAATAGCTTCAAGGAAGGGATATCCCATCTCGATTCCATTTCGTACGTATGAAAAGCCACTTATTGTTATTTCAGAATTCATGTATGCAGATCTGTTTTTATGACAGGGGTTGTTAGTTGTTGTTTTTTCCAGTGATCCCCGCGTTTATATAAGAAAAACTTGCCAAATCGGTATTTAACCTTTAGGTGTCCATTATAATCCGTTCCTAATACCCTATGAGGAATGTTAGGATCTTCCTGCAGAGATTCTTTTATTGCATTGGTATATACCGTCGGGCCAGTCATCGCATGAACATCGTTCGGGAACTTGTTTAAACTTATGTTCTCGACCACCATATCAATTGTATTTCTTAGGAATGGATGCCCAGCTGCGTAAACTAAAGCATATTGAGCAAAAAGACTAGGGTCACCTTCCTTTGTAATTATAGCAGTGTCATCAGGTCTGATAAAGTCATCAAGTCTTCCTGAGATCCCACTATCTATATCCAGATACACTCCGCCTTTTCTATATAAAATGGCGTATCTGAAGAAGTCAGCTTTCGCTGCGCCAATATTTAATTTTTTATATGCATTAAAAACTTCCAGAGGAAATTGCGATTTGAAGAACTCCTCTATTCGCTGATCATCATAGAATTCATAGTTGTACTCCGGGTTTCTTTTTCTAAACCTGTTTATATGCCACCTCGTTATAAAGGGTAGTTTTGAACTTTTAAACGTTTGGAAAATGGTTTTGGGAATCGCCATATGTAGCTAAAGGCTTAATGTTCGTTTAAAGCCTGGTTTGCAAAGTAAATATTAATCGTGCATATTTCGATAATTATCCATCTTTTTTGCTTTCTAAGGTGTATAAACCATTAAGTATTCATCAACTCTTCAATTTCCTCTGCTTCGAGAGGAATGTCTGCCATTAAGTCAATATTGCCATTACCTGTTAATAAGATATCATTCTCCAGTCTGATTCCTAGTCCCTCTTCCCTAATATATATGCCGGGTTCACAGGTGAGAATGTTTCCTTCCTCAAACGGAGTATACCTGCCAGCAAAATCATGTACGTCTAGTCCAAGATGATGAGAGGTGCCATGCATAAAGTACTTCTTATATAAAGGCATCTTAACGTCCTGTTTCTCTACTTCGAACTTATTGAGTAGCCCAAGGCCGATTAATTCACTTTCCATTATTTTTCCTACCTCTGTATGGTATTCGTTCCAGATCGTTCCTGGCACAAGCATTTTTTTTGCTTCTTTGAATACTCGCAGAACTGCGTTGTAAACGTCTTTTTGTCTTTTAGAGAATTTGCCATTGACCGGAATAGAACGACTTAGGTCTGCATTATAATTAGCATACTCGGCAGCAAAGTCAAAAAGGATCACTTCACCATCTTTGCATATCTGATTGTTATCGTTGTAATGCAAGATGTTAGCATTAGCACCAGATGCAATTATGGGACTATAGGCATGGCCTGTGGCTCCTTGTCTGATAAATTCGTGAATTATCTCTGCCTCTATTTCATATTCTTTCACACCTGGCTTCACAAATTTAAGTACCCTTATAAAGGCATCACGAGTTATTTGACAGGCCTTTCTTGTTAAGTCGACTTCAAAAGAGGATTTTCTTGCTCTTAACGTTCTTAATAAAGGAGCTGATCGTTCGTAATGATGTAAAGGAAATTTAAATTGAAGGTCGTGGATAAAGCGTAGATCGCGATAGGGAACGGCATTTTCAGAACGATCATTCTCATTTGTATTTAAATATATGGCGTCAGCATAATGAATTATGCTATTAAAGACATTCCAAAAGTCCTCAATCCAAAGAATATGTTCTATTCCAGATGTTTCTTTAGCTTGCTGTTTGGTGTATTTGTATCCTTCCCATACAGCAATATGGTCATTTGTTTGTCTTAAAAACAGGACTTCCCGGTATAGAGGATTTGGACAATCTGGGTATAAAAGCAATATTGTTTGCTCCTGATCAATTCCTGACAAATAAAAAATATCACTATTCTGTTTAAATGGAAAATTTTGATCACCGCTCCGGGGGAATTCATCATTGGAATTAAAGATAGCTATTGAGTTGCTTTTCAGTAAATTAATATAATTGTAGCGATTGTTTTGAAAGAGCTTTTTATCTAAAGGAGGATATTTCATGCTATGACAAATTTATTAAACTGCAAACCATTCTATAAAGATCTTGTTTAAAGCCTAAGAAAATGGAACGGTATTTGGTTGATTTGGTGAAATCAAACTTATATTTATTTTTGTAAAAAATTACACAATTAAAAATTGTTTAACCTTAAAAAAAACGCAGCATGAATTATTCTACATTAAGGAAAGTTTTTGCGGTTTCTAGTTTAGCTCTAGCAGGTATCACTACTGCTTCAGCACAAGAAACTACGACTGCAACTACTTCAAGCTCCGCTACCACGGTGTTTGGTGGCGCTAGCCAGTACAGAACATGGTCTATTGGTATTAACGGAGGTGTTTTAGCTCCGATAGCACCTTTCGGAACCAATGATTATGCAGATTGGGAGATGAATTTTGGTTATGGTGCTTTCATCAAAAAGCAATTCGCTCCATCATTTGCAGCTAAATTAGATTTCCACCGTGGAAACTTACAGGGTAAATTTGATAATAACGACGGTAGGACTCCACAAGCAGGACAACCAAGTTCTTTTGACACTGAATTACACTACGCGATCTCTTTAAAGGGAGTAGCTAATGTAGGTACGGTTTCTTTCTTAAGCAGAACCAGAAACTTAGGTTTCTTCGTTCAGGCTGGTGCTGGATTAGCTAATTACAAACCAGATGATAACGTAAGCAGAAATGAGCTTTTCATTCCAGTAGGTGTGGGTGCTAATGTTAAGTTAAGCGAAGGTATTGCATTAAACTTAGGTTATGATGTTAACTTCCTGGATGCTGATAACTTAGACCGTACCTGGAAAAATGGAGCGTCTAACAAAGACAAATGGTCTTACGGTTATGCAGGTCTTGAATTTACTTTAGGAAGCAAATCAAAACCAAGCTTACAGTGGACAAACCCAATTGCTGTAATGTATGATGAATTAAAAGATCCTACTTTACGTCAAGAAGTTGAAGCTTTAAAGACTCGCGTAAGCACTTTAGAGAACACTGTTAACCAACTTTCTGCTGATGCTGATGGTGACGGAGTGTCTGATAAATTCGACAAAGAGCCAAATAGCGCTGCTGGTGCTGTTGTTGATGGTTCTGGTCGTACAATCAAATTCCCTTCAGCTGATTCCTTAGCAGCTTCTGGTGCTGGTAACATCATCCAGTTTGAATTTGACAGTTCAGTACTTAAAACTTCATCTTACCCAACTTTAGATAGAATTTCTTCTGAATTACGTGGAAACTCTGCTTCTAAAGTACAATTAGATGGTCACGCTTCTGCAGAAGGTACTGAAGCTTACAACTTGAACTTGTCTCGCGACAGAGCTAACTCTGTAAAAACTTACTTAGTGAACTCTGGTGTTGATGCAAACCGTATCTCTACTAAAGCTTACGGTGAAAGCCGTCCTATGACTTCTAATGCTACAGAAGAAGGACGTATCAAAAACCGTCGTGTTGAGATCAAACAAAAATAATACTGTATATAAGCGTATTATTAAACAGGGCATTGCCCGATAAAAGAGAAGGGCTCGCTAATGCGAGCCCTTCTCTTTTATATATAGTTTCTGTTGCAGCCAGTTAATTTATTCGCCTGTAATTTTTTTCTCTTCAACCCCTTGACTATTAAATTATTTGACCTATCTTTGCAGTCCCAATTTAAGGGGTATACTATATTGTTTAATTAATTTAATTTCAAGCAAGTGAATACGTTAAGTTACAAAACTGTCTCTGCCAACAAAAAGACCGTTAACAAAGAATGGGTAGTTGTTGACGCACAGGGCGAGATTTTGGGGCGCTTGTCTTCTAAGATCGCAATGATCATCAGAGGAAAACACAAGCCTACATTCACCCCAAACGTAGACTGCGGTGATAACGTTATCGTTATTAATGCAGACAAGGTTAAACTGACTGGTAACAAACTAGGCGACAAAGTTTATGTTCGTTACACAGGTTATCCAGGTGGTCAGCGTTTCGTTTCTCCAAAAGAGTTGCTAGCTAAGCATCCTCAAAGAATCATTGAGAAAGCTGTTCGTGGTATGTTACCTAAAAATCGTTTAGGTCGTGCTTTGTTCGGTAATCTTCATGTTTACGCAGGAAGCGAGCATCCTCATGCAGCACAAAATCCAAAAGCAATCAAACTTTAATTAAGGAGAAAAAGAAATGTCAACTACTAACACTTCAGGCAGAAGAAAAACTGCAGTTGCTCGTATCTACTTAACTGATGGAAGCGGCAACATTACCGTAAACGGTAAAGATTATAAAGAATACTTCCCAACCCTTCCTCTTCAGTACATCGTTAATCAATCTATCGAAGTTTCTGGTAACAACAGTAAATTTGATGTGAATGTTAATGTTGCTGGTGGTGGTGTTAAAGGACAAGCGGAAGCTGTTCGTTTAGCTATTGCAAAAGCGATCGTTGAATTAAACCCTGAATCGAAATCAGGATTAAGAGCTAAAGGGTTAATGACCCGTGATGACAGAATGGTTGAGCGTAAAAAACCAGGACGTAGAAAAGCTCGTCGTAGATTTCAATTTAGTAAACGTTAATTTAAGGAGGACCAAACAATGGCTAGAGCAACATATCAGGAATTATTGGATGCAGGTGTACACTTCGGTCACCTTACCCGTAAATGGGATCCGAAAATGTCTCAATACATTTTCATGGAGCGTAATGGCATCCACATTATAGATTTAAATAAAACTTTAACGAAATTGGAAGAAGCTGCTGCAGCTATCAAACAAATCGTTAAATCCGGACGCAAAGTATTATTCGTAGCTACCAAGAAACAAGCTAAGGATATCGTAGCGGCTCAGGCAAAATCAGTGAACATGCCTTTCGTAACTGAGCGTTGGTTAGGTGGTATGTTAACTAACTTTGCGACTGTTCGTAAGTCGATCAAAAAGATGTCTAACATCGACAAGATGACTAAAGACGGAACTTTTGACGTTCTTTCTAAGAAAGAAAAATTAATGATTCAGCGTGAGCGTATCAAATTAGAAACCCTTTTAGGTGGTATTGCTGATTTGAACCGTCTTCCTGCAGCATTATTTATCGTTGACGTTAAGAAAGAACACATTGCAGTTACTGAAGCATTAAAGTTAAACGTACCTACTTTTGCAATGGTAGATACTAACTCTGATCCTTCTAATATCGACTTCCCAATCCCAGCGAATGATGATGCTACAAAATCAATTCAATTGATCACAGACATTATCATAAGAGCTATTCAGGAAGGTCTAGACGAGCGTAAACGCGAGAAAGAAGACGAAGCTGAAAAGGAAGCAGCATCAGCAAAAGCTAAAATTGACAACGGAGGTGAAGCACGTCCTGAGCCAAAAGTAGCAGCTGAAGCGGGCGAAGGTTCTGCAGAGTAAGCAAAGTTCTCAGCCCCTTAAAGGGCAGAATGGCAATGTTTACTATTCCTTAATAAGGAGATTATTTTAAATAACATAATTTATCAAGCCTTCGCCTTAAGGCGGAGGCTTTGAAATTTAAACAAAAAAAGAAATGTCTACAGTACAAATTTCTGCATCAGACGTAAATAAACTGCGCCAGCAAACAGGTGCAGGTATGATGGATTGCAAAAAAGCTTTGATCGAAGCTAATGGTGATTTTGAAGCTGCTATTGACTACCTACGTAAAAAAGGTGCTAAAGTAGCTGCAAGCCGTCAGGACCGCGAGTCTAACGAAGGTGTTGTTATCGCTAAAACTACAGCAGATGGCAAACGTGGTATTGTTGTTGAAGTTAACTGCGAAACTGACTTCGTAGCTAAGAATGCTGATTTTATCGCTTTTGCTAACAGTATTGCTGATTTGGCAATTGAGCAAAATCCAGCATCTGTAGATGATCTTACAGCGCTTGATTTAAATGGATCTAAACTTTCTGATCTTATCTTAGATCAAACTGGTAAAATCGGTGAGAAAATTGGTGTTTCTAAATTCGAGACTGTTTCTGGTGAGAAGGTTATTGCTTACATCCACGGTAACTATCGTTTAGGTGTATTAGTAGCTTTGAGCGCTGATGCTGCTGGTGCCGAGGAAGCTGGTAAAGACGTTGCAATGCAAATTGCTGCTATGAACCCGGTTGCTATTGACAAAGGTGATGTTGATGCACGTACTATCGAGCGTGAGCTTGAGATCGCTAAAGAGCAGATCCGTGCTGAAGGTAAACCAGAAGAAATGGTTGAGAAGATTGCTGCTGGTAAACTTAACAAGTTCTACAAGGAGTCTACCTTATTGAACCAGGAGTTCGTTAAAGATTCTTCTAAATCAATTGCTCAATTCCTTGATGGAGTTTCTAAAGGCTTAACTGTAACTGCTTTCAAACGCGTTCAATTAGGTGCTTAAATTTTAATTCTTTCTTGGCTGTTAGGCTTGAATTAAATAAAAATATGAGATCCCTGCTGATTAACAGCAGGGATTTTTTGTTTTTGGGTTATTCTTGATCCGAGTGCTAAACCGACATACGCTTTCTAAGTGCTTCCAGGCTTTTTTACGCCATTTAAAAGTTCCAATTCTGCAATCCACCGTTCTCAATCCGAACTTTTTGCTATTTTTGGCAAATTTCTCTATTAATGAAGTACAAGCGAATCCTTTTAAAACTTAGCGGTGAATCTTTAATGGGCGACAAGCAATACGGTATAGATAGTGACCGTGTTTTGCAATATGCCAAAGACATCAAGGCTGTTCACGATCAAGGTATAGAAATAGCAATCGTGATTGGCGGGGGAAACATTTTCCGTGGTTTAAGCGCAGAAAAATCAGGTATGGACAGAGTTCAGGCTGATTACATGGGTATGCTTGCTACCGTCATCAATTCAATGGCTTTACAAGATGCACTAGAGAAATTAAGTGTGAAAACGCGCTTGATGACAGCAATAAAAATGGAGCAAATCTGTGAACCATTTATCCGCAGAAGAGCAGTTCGTCATCTTGAAAAGGCGCGTATTGTAATTTTTGGAGCTGGAACTGGTAACCCATACTTCACAACTGATACTTGCGCTTCCTTAAGGGCCATTGAAGTTCAGGCTGATGTGGTATTAAAAGGAACCCGGGTAGACGGAATTTATACCGCAGACCCTGAAAAAGATCCTTCGGCTACTCGTTATGATGAAATTACTTTTCAGGAAGTTTATGACAAAAACCTTAGCGTAATGGATATGACTGCCTTTACTCTTTGTCAGGAAAATAAACTGCCGATCATTGTATTTGATATGAATAAGCCAGGCAATTTTATGCGGATTGCAAATGGCGAACATATTGGAACCTTGGTTAAAGGTTAGTAAAGCAGCCAGCTTTTTTTTGTTGTGCGGATCAAATACTATTTGATATACCAGCAACTTGATAAGATTTTTTAGTTTTGCCAAAATTAGAATAACAATATGAACGACCTTATAAAAAAGCAACTTAATGATGCTAAAGGCTTAATGGATAAAGCTGTTGCTCATACTGAAGCCGAACTGGTGAAAATTCGGGCAGGGAAAGCGAATCCTGCTATGCTTGATTCAGTTATGGTAGAGTATTACGGATCTCCAACGCCTATAAGCGGAGTAGCAAGTGTAAACACTCCTGACCCTCGCACCATTGTAGTTCAACCTTGGGAAAAATCTATTTTGGGTGCTATTGAGAAGGCCATCATTGATTCAAATGTTGGTTTAAACCCTCAGAATGATGGTTCGGTTATTCGTTTAAATGTCCCTCCATTAACGGAAGAACGTCGTAAAGACCTTGTAAAGAAAGTTAAAGAAGAGGCTGAAAGAGGTAAGATCGCTATTAGAAATATTCGCAAGGATACTAATGCGAAGATACAGAAGCTGAAGGCAGAGGGCGTTTCTGAAGACGAAATTAAGGTAGGCGAAGCTGAAGTTCAGAAATTAACCGATAGCTACATCGTGAAAGTTGACAAACACGCTGAAGTGAAGGAAAAAGATATCATGACAGTTTAGGATTTAATCTCAAAGTCAAATTGAAGGGAATGAATATTTAAACTCATTCCCTTTTTTATTTTTGTTATAGGCGGTGCTACTGGGTTATAAAAATTGCTTATAGTCCGATTTATCAAAGCTGCTTTCTAATCTTAATTCATGAAACTACTCATCAACTATTTAAGCAAGCACAGGGGCGTCGTTGTTCTGGCCTTGTTCCTTGCTGCAATAAATCAAGGTTTTTCTCTCCTTGATCCTTATATAACGGGTCGTGTGGTCGACGGCTTTATTGAGAAGAAGGATCATTTGGAACGCTCAGTTTATATTGCCGGGGTTTTAAAATGGGTAGGATTAGGTATTGGAGCTGCCATGGTCTCGAGAATAGCAAAAAACTTTCAGGATTATTTTACCAATATCATTATCCAAAAGGTGGGTGCGAAGATGTATGCTGACGGATTGGAACATTCTCTACAGCTTCCCTATCAGGTGTTCGAGGATCAGCGTAGCGGAGAAACATTAGGGATCCTTCAAAAGGTTAGGCAAGATTCGGAGAAATTCATAACCTCATTCATTAGTGTTCTTTTTGTTAGTATTATAGGAATGGTATTCGTAATAGTCTATTCCTTGTCGGTAAGCTATAAAGTAACATTAGTGTACCTGGCATCAATTCCGGTAATAGCTATAGTAAGCTTACTTTTAAGCCGAAAGATTAAAACTATACAAAAGAAGATCGTTGGAGAGACAACAGCGCTGGCTGGTTCCACAACCGAATCGTTACGTAATATTGAGTTGGTGAAAAGTCTGGGTTTGGCCGACCAGGAGATAAAGCGTTTGAATAATACTACGTACAAAATATTGGGACTGGAGTTGAAGAAGGTAAAGTATGTGAGAAGTATGAGCTTTGTTCAGGGAACCACCGTAAATTTGGTAAGAAGTACAATGGTAGTTGTCCTTTTGATCCTGATCTTTGATAAGGCTATTTCTCCTGGCGAGTATTTCTCGTTCCTGTTCTACTCTTTCTTCCTTTTCGGGCCGCTGCAGGAACTTGGCAATGTGATCTTAACATGGAGAGAAGCCCAGGTTTCGCTTAATAACTTTAAAACCATCCTTGATACGCCGCTTGATATTAAGCCTGCAAAGCCGGAGCATTTAAGTTATGTAAATGATTTCAGGTTTTCGGACGTTAGTTTTAAGCATCGCACGGCGAAGAGAAATGCTTTAACCAACATTTCTTTCGATGCAACAAAGGGAGAAACAATCGCTTTCGTAGGACCATCGGGCTCTGGTAAGACAACGCTGGTTAAATTACTGGTGGGCCTTTATCAACCCCAGGAAGGACAGATCTTTTATAATAACATAGCTTCTTCCGAGATCGATCTGGACGAACTTCGAGAGAAGATAGGCTTTGTGACTCAGGACACTCAATTATTCTCAGGAACAATTCGCGAGAATCTATTATTTGTACGTCCCGGCGCTATTGACGAGGAGTGTATGCAGGTGCTTCAAAAGGCTGCTTGCCATAATCTGCTAGCCAGAGCTGATAAAGGTTTAGACACGGTGATTGGAGAAGGTGGTGTTAAAGTATCCGGGGGAGAAAAACAGCGACTTTCAATAGCAAGGGCTTTACTTCGGAAACCTAATATTCTGGTGTTTGACGAAGCTACTTCGGCTCTGGACTCTCTCACAGAAGAAGAAATTACAAAGACTATCCGTGATGTTTCCAATATGAATAATCATATAACTATCCTGATTGCCCATCGTCTTTCAACGATCATGCACGCAGACAAGATCTTTGTATTGGAAAAAGGTGAAATTATTGAATCAGGACGTCACGCAGAATTGATAGAGGAGAAAGGACTGTATTATGCGATGTGGAGACAACAGATCGGGGAAAAACTTTCTTTACAGGATTAATTTCAATGAGCAATTTACTTCTTTTTAAAATTGGATTTCCTGAGCTAATCCTTATTGCCTTCTTCGGTCTGATCCCGTTTGGATTGATGCTTTTTAGCATTATAGATGCTGTAAAAGGCAAATTTGAGAATAGCACGATCAGGACGATCTGGATTTTTATCATTCTTTTTCTGCCCGTGTTAGGATCTTTGCTTTATCTCCTCATAGGTAGGAATAAGAAGATTAATTAATAGATTGTGGGATTGCCTGGTCTGGCATGGCTGTACGATACATACCTTAAATATTGAATCATTTTTAAGTTTTCAGAATGGCTAAAACTAAGTCGGCATATTTCTGTCAGAGCTGCGGCTACGAATCTCCAAAATGGCTGGGAAAATGTCCTGCCTGTTCTCAATGGAATACTTTTGTGGAAGAAGTTATTCAAAAAGCAAATGCCAGTGTACCGGATTGGAAAGTAAATGCCTCTTTAGGAAATAGTTCCCGTGTTACAAAGCCCTCCCGTATAGCTGAAATAATCTACCAGGAAGAATCCCGTTTTGTAACTCCTGATGCAGAACTGAACCGGGTTTTGGGAGGAGGAATTGTTCCAGGTTCGCTTGTTCTTATTGGAGGCGAGCCTGGGATTGGCAAATCTACACTGATGCTCCAAGTGGCTTTGAGCTTGCCTGACATGAAAGTCCTATACGTATCTGGGGAAGAAAGCGAGCATCAAATAAAAATGCGGGCAGAACGTCTTTCACCTCTTTTGCCTGGGCAAGAGGCCTTTATTTTAACAGAAACCTCTACTCAGAATATTTTTAAGCAGATTGAGCAGCTTGAGCCAGACATAGTAGTCATAGATTCCATTCAAACCCTTCATTCTGCTCATATTGAGTCTACACCAGGAAGTGTATCTCAAGTACGTGAGTGTACCGCTGAATTACTGCGTTTTGCGAAAGAAACTTCCACTCCTGTATTTCTTATTGGACATATTACGAAGGATGGAACGATAGCGGGGCCGAAAATACTGGAACATATGGTAGATACGGTGCTTCAATTTGAAGGCGACCGGCACCATGTCTACAGAATATTAAGAGCAGTAAAGAATCGCTTTGGTTCATCTTCAGAGCTCGGGATTTATGAAATGCAGGGAACGGGACTAAGAGAAGTGTCTAATCCTTCAGAGATATTATTATCGCAAAGGGATGAAGAGCTAAGCGGAATCACCATCTCTGCAATGCTTGAAGGAGCGCGGCCTATGCTCATTGAAACACAAGCATTGGTAAGTCCCTCTGCGTATGGAACTCCACAGCGTTCCGCTACAGGATTTGATACCAAGCGCATGAACATGCTATTGGCCGTTCTTGAAAAGCGATGTGGTTTTCGCCTAAGTGCCAAAGATGTTTTCCTTAACATTGCCGGGGGATTAAGGGTGGAAGATCCTGCAGTCGACCTGGGTATCGTTGCTGCTATTATATCATCGCATGAAGATATCTCTATTTCTTCTAAAGTTTGTTTCGCCGCTGAAGTGGGTTTATCAGGAGAAATCAGAGCAGTGAACCGGATAGAGCAGAGGATAGCCGAAGCTCAAAAATTAGGATTTGAAGAGATCTACATATCCAAGTATAATCAGAAAGGATTGGACCTTAGCAGATATGCAATTGGAATCAAAAGCGTATCTAAAATTGAAGAAGTGTTTGGCTCCTTGTTTGGCTAGTTTCATTGTTGAACAGCTAATAGCTCAATAATTCTTTTAGTGCCTTCAAATGTTATCCTTACTTTTGGAGGATGTTTACAGTTCGCTTAAAGAAGGGAAAAGATAAGGCTGTCCGCCAGTTACATCCATGGGTATTTTCGGGAGCAATTGATTTTGTAAAGGGAAAGCCAGAGAACGGTGATCTTGTTACTGTAACAGATATGTCTGGTGATTTTCTCGCTTATGGCTTTTACAATAAAGAAAGTCGGGTAGCAGTAAGGCTTCTGGAGTGGAATCAGGAAGTTGAGGTGAATGAGGACTGGTGGAGAGTGCGCATTCAAAAAGCTGTGGCATCCCGAAGATCAATTCTGAATTCAGATGATACCAATGCTTGTCGCCTGATCTTTAGCGAAGCCGATTACCTTCCCGGTCTCATTGTAGATAAATATTCAGATTATCTTTCTGTTCAGATCCTCACCTCTGGTATTGAAAAAGTAAAGTCGACGATCATTTCGGAATTGGCCACTCTATTACAACCAAAAGGGATTTTTGACCGAAGTGATGCCGGAGCAAGGGCCCATGAAGGGATGGAGGCATCTCATGGAGTGTTGTACGGAGAAGCACCACCTGAATTTGTGGAGGTGATAGAAAACGGAATTAGGTATCACATTAATATAGCAGAGGGACAAAAGTCTGGTTTCTTTTGCGATCAGCGTGATAATCGAAAGATAGTAGCTGAACATGCAGCAGGAAAACGGGTTCTCGATTGTTTTTCCTATTCCGGCGGTTTTACGCTGAATGCCTTGAAACTGGGTGCAGCAGAAGTTATGAGTGTAGATAGTTCGGCACTGGCAATAGAAACGCTGAAGCAGAATATCGAGCTGAATCAGTTTGAAAATGCAAAGCATACTGCAGTACAGTCTGATGTTAATAAACAATTGCGGTTACTTAAAGAGAACGGTGAAAAGTTTGATATCATCGTACTTGATCCCCCGAAATATGCTCCTTCACGTTCTACTCTGGATAAAGCTTCCAGGGCGTATAAAGATTTGAATCGTATAGGAATGCTACTTTTAAATAGCGGTGGCTTACTTGCTACATTCTCCTGCTCCGGAGCTGTAGATATAGCCCATTTCAAGCAAATACTTGCCTGGGCTGCTTTAGATGCAGGAAAAGAGATTCAATTTATCTATCAGTTCTGTCAGCCAGAAGACCATCCGGTAAGAGCATCCTTTCCAGAGGGAGAGTATCTGAAAGGCCTTCTTTGCCGGGTTATTTAACGATATAAAAGAAATATAGCAGGTTTCTTATGGAAATCTGCTTTTTGCTTTTTCCAAAGTTCGATGGACTGGGAAATAATCTGTTCATCTTCGCCGGTAAGGTTTACGGCGACACATAATCTTGTTTTAGCTGTGCATGTTTTCTGAAGCTCCTCAAGCATTTGATTGTTCCTGAATGGAGTTTCAATAAATATTTGTGTCTGATCCAGTCGCTGCGCATTCAGTTCCAACTCCTTGATCTTCTTTGTACGCTGGGCTTTGTCTATCGGTAGGTAACCATGAAACGTAAAACTTTGTCCGCTAAACCCGGATCCCATCAAAGCCAGCAAAATTGAGCTGGGTCCAACCATCGGTGCAACTTTTATTCCCCTCCGATGAGCCTCCGCTACGATGTCCGATCCTGGATCTGCGACAGCCGGGCAACCAGCTTCGCTCATTAGTCCCACGTCAATTCCCGCCTCCAACTCCTTGAAATAGGAGCTCATGTCGTTTTTTTCAGAATGCTTACCGTATACATGAATCGACAGTTCACTTTGGGGAATCTTCAGATTCATGTTTTTCAACCAGTACCGCGCTGTCTTTTCGTTCTCTACAATATAGGTACGAATGTTGTTTATCAATTCTTGCTGATAAGAAGTAAGTACTTTACTCGCTGAATTCTCAGCAAGAGGCACTGGAATAAGAAAGAGTGTCCCTTTTGGCATTATTGCAAATTTGAGGTTTTTTATTTATTATTAAATGGAATTACACAGATTGATTGAGATTACACAGATTTATGTTGATTACACCGGGTAAGTAGGATTACACAGAATATAGTTGATTACACCGAATAAATAGGATTACGCAGATTTATAGAGATAGCATATATGCTTAACTTTTATTAGTGTATTTAAATTAATCGCATAGTCACAGCTAATCGGTGAAATCATCACTATCAGTGTAATCACAGCTAATCAGTGTAATCAAAACTAATCATTGTAATCATATTTAATCGGTGAAATCCCAACAAATAATCTTACTTAATATGAAGTCATTAAGCGTTAATTGGTTTATTGAGGGTTCTTTGGATTTCGAGTTTAAAAAATATCAGTTGCTGGGCTATTTACAGCAGATCAATCAGCATTTTAACAAAACTAAGCTCTACCCCGATTTGAACGACTTGATCTTTCATTACAATAACCTGCTGAAGTTTAAGGAGAATAAGACGGCCTTACAAAAGGCATTTCCGGAAAGGTTGACCAACGCAGATATCGAAGCGGTTAAACTTACTTATGAGAAGATGGTAAAGGACGATTCTCTTATGCTGGAGATAGAGCATATTATCAGCTATTCCTTACGGAAAATGGATCCGGCTTTGAAGGAGGGACGTGAGATATACGAGTTTGTTGAAAGTCGCCTAAGGATAGAACCTATTGGTGTAATTCCTCTTTATCCTTATCATGGATATTTATTGCTTCGCAACGGAGATGAAAGAAGCACCAATGTGTACGAGTACCAGGTCACTATTTTTGAAAATCACGATGAAAAATACCGGGGAATAAATACCACTTTCGTTGCAAGTTTCGAACGTAATTTTATTAATACTCCTGAAGCCATCAGAAAAGAGCTTATCCATGTGAGGAGGGAAGTTCCTAATCCAGCTGTTTACCACGTTGAAACAGATATTAAGTTCCCTCTGGAACAGACACTTTTGCCACTGGCTAAGAGGAGCCTTGTTAAGCATATTTCTACGGCGGCGTAGTTGAGAAAAGTTTCAAGATTAACAGGATAAGAGACTAAGATCCTTTTATGAAGTGACTACTGTCAATTTTCTTGTAACTATAGCAATTTAACTTTGTTCAGCCTAGGATAGGCAGAATCAACATGGCTGAACATCATACCGACAAAGAAGTTAAAGAATTAGGAGCAATCCTGCTAAATGTGGGGGCATTGCTGATGGTTTCTGGAGCAAGTACTGCGAGGATCCGTAATACGATCACCCGGATAGCCACTTCCTTTGGCTATAACGCTGATATGCTGATCTCCCAACGAACTTTAATGCTGAGTCTTTACGACGAAGACAATAATTATTTCTTTAATAGTTTAAAGAGGACTTCGCCACATGGCGTAAACTTTACGGTTCTTTCGGGCATTAGTAAAATGAGCTGGCAGGTATTGGAGGAGAAATGGACGGTTAAACAGATCAATGAAGAAGTCGAGCGCCTTGTTGCATTGCCTCATTATTCACGATGGATTGTTCTGGTGCTTGTAGGCTTGGCAGGGGCCTCTTTTTGCCGCGTAGCCGGTGGTACGACGATAGATATGCTGGTGGTGTTCATTGCAACCTTCTCAGGACTTTTTATCAGACAGGAAACACTGAAAAAGGGATTCAACCCTTATATGTGCATTTACTTCGCCTCATTCACCGCTTCATTTATTGCCGGGCCTCTGGTTCGTCTGGGAACGGGACATATGCAGGAGCATGCTTTCGCAACTTCGGTCCTTTTCCTAATACCCGGGGTGCCACTTATAAATTCGTTTTCAGACATGATTGAAGGTAATTCGCAGAATGGGCTTATCAGAGGCCTTAACGGCTTTATTATCTCTTTTGCTATTGCCCTTGGAATGCTTACTTCAATGCTGCTTTAGCAAAGGGGAAGACTGTTTGTGATTAGAATATTCAAATAATATAAATATTAGCTATGGATTGGCTGCCATTATTAGAAAAAGGAATTTGGTTCGGACTTGCTGCAATAGGATTCGGCGTACTGTTTAATGTGCCTAAGAGAACGCTTCTTCCGATCTATGTGATGGCTGCTATTGGTGGCCTCTCCAAAGTCTTCTTAATGCACTTTGAGATAAATGTGATCCTTGCAACTTTTGTCGGAGCTACTGCTATTGGATTTCTAAGTATTTGGTTTGCTCATGTAAGACATGCACCGCCCCCTGTATTTGCTATTCCTGCTGTTATCCCTATGGTTCCTGGAATATTTGCGTACCGGATGATGTTAGGACTGATGCACCTTTCAGGAAAGATTGATCCTACTACTTTCGATCATATTCTTTCTGAGACCGTAAATAATGGATTAAAAGTAATGTTTATCCTGATGGCACTTGCTGGCGGAGTAGGTGTACCCTTATTGATCACAAGAAAGGAATCTGCAAAAGATATAAAGATAAAAAGGATAGGTTTTCCAAGAGGATAGCAGCAAAAATAGAATCCTGCTTTCAAGGCCCTGAAGATGCCTGGAAAGCAGAATAAAGTACCTATTTTAATTTGCTAAGAGCTTCCTTTATTCGTGGGATCATGGCAGCAATTTCTTCTGCAGAGCATGCTCCTACTGAGGCTCTGAACCAATTAATTTCATGTCCGGTACCAAATGCGGAGAATGGTACTAAAGCTACTTTAGCTTCTTTAATGAGATAAAAGTTGATATCTGAACTATCCTGCAGGACAGTTCCATCTGGGGTGGTCTTTCCGGTATAGTCAAGTTTCAGGGTAAGATAAATAGCTCCCATTGGCTCTATGGCATCTACTGCAAAACCGTCGGATTTCAATTCCTGAAACCCTTTGTACAAGGTATCCAAACTGGCCTGGATCCGTTGTTTAAATGTACTTAAGTATTTTGATACGGCTTCTCCATTATTCAGGTAATTTGCCATAGCTACTTGTTCTGGTTTTGGTGCCCATGCCCCCATGTGGCCTACGATCGAACGCATTTTATCAATTACATGAGCTGGTCCGAAACCCCAGCCTACACGAACACCCGTGGCGGCAAAACATTTGGAAGCTCCATCGATATAGATCACGTAATCTTTTATCTCCGGGCGAAGGCTTACGGGATCAACATGCTGATGATTTCCGAAGGTTAGCATAGCATAAATCTGATCGTAAAGGATGTACAGTGGTTTTTCCCCAGCCTGGCGCTTTTTATTTTCTTCGAGTACCATGTCGCAAATCTCTTCCAGGTTTTCTTTTCCGAACATGGTGCCGGTAGGGTTAAGTGGAGAGCAAAGTGCGAGTAAGGTAGCACCGGAAATATAAGGGCGCAGATCTTCTGCCGTTGGCATAAAGTTGTTTTCTGCCAATGTAGGTACTGCAATTCCTTTGGCAGAAGTAAGATCACAGTAATGATTATTATTCCAGGACGGCGCCGGGAAAATTACAGTATCCCCCGGATCGATCAATGCCAGATAGGTAGCATAAATAATAGGACGGGAGCCACTGGAAATAAGTATCTCATTGGTGCCAAGCTCCAAACCAAACTCTTTCTTCATAAAAGAACTCACGCTTTCACGCAGGGTTAGAAGACCGTCTGCCGGAGGGTAGTTTGTTTGGTGTTGGTCATACGCCTCTTTAATTCCATTGGTTAATTCCTCTGGAATGGGAAATAAGGAAGCATCAAAATCGCCTATGGTAAGGTTAGCAATTTGCTGACCTTGTTTCTTTAATTCATTTATTTCGCCTGCAATCTTAATGATCTCAGAGCCTTTCAAGTGCTGTGCTAAACGGGATACTGGCATTTGTTATAAATTTCTGCAAATTTTCAAGCCTGGTAAATTAGGCTGAATGGAGCCAAATATACGTGTGTTTAGGCTAAGCTCCTTATAATAATGCAGATAATTAGCGCCTGGCAAGAGGTTTTATTACTCTTATAAAACAAATAAGGGCAAAAGATCGATCTTCTGCCCTTATTGATATTTCTGCTAAATGTTCTATTTCAGTAACTCTTGAATAGCAGTTTCAACCTTTGAGAAGTTGAAGTTTTTTAGCGTATGATTGAATAAGTCTTTGATCTGAGTATTGCAAAGATTGCCCAGGCTTCCTTCATGCGTATGCGCTACTTTTTCAGGAGCTTTGAATTCACCTTTTTCAATTTCATATCCTACCTTTTTATAGGCTTCTCTGAAAGGCATTCCTTTTAACACTTCTTCATTTACAGCCTCCACACTGAATAGGTACAAATATTTCTCATCCTTTAGTATGCCATCTTTAACTGTAATATTCTGCAACATGAAGGCAGCCATTTCGAGACATTCATTTAGCGACTGAAAAGCGGGGAATAGATTTTCCTTTAGCAATTGCAGATCGCGGTGATAACCAGAAGGAAGGTTGGTGGTCATCAAAGCAATTTCATTCGGTAATGCTTGTATTTTATTACAGCGGGAACGCATTAGTTCAAAAACATCAGGGTTCTTTTTATGAGGCATAATGCTCGAACCGGTAGTCAGCTCATCAGGAAAACTGATAAAGCCAAAATTTTGATTAATGAACAGGGTGATGTCCATGGAGAACTTGGCTAAGGTTGCAGCGATGGATGACATTGCCTGAGCAAGGATACGCTCCGTTTTTCCTCTTCCCATCTGGGCATAAACCACATTATAATTCAATGCTTCGAAACCGAGCAACTGAGTAGTCATGGTCCGGTTTAAAGGAAAAGAAGATCCGTAACCAGCTGCTGAACCAAGAGGATTTTTATTGCAAACCTTCCATGCAGCCAGCATCAGTTCCAGATCATCAACCAGACTTTCTGCATATGCTCCAAACCATAGGCCAAAGGAGGAGGGCATGGCAATTTGAAGGTGCGTATAACCAGGAAGCAATTTTTCCTTGTGTTCTTCGCTAAGAGAGATTAGTTGCTTAAAAAGAACCTCGGTGTTCTCTACAGTGCGCTGAATCTGACTTCTGAAATACAGTTTTAGATCAACCAGCACCTGGTCATTGCGTGAGCGTCCGCTATGGATCTTTTTACCGGCTTCGCCTATCCGTTGCGTAAGTAATAGCTCTACCTGAGAGTGAACATCTTCTACTCCATCTTCAATCACAAACTCCCCGGCTTCAATTTCTTTATAGATATTTTTTAGTTCTTTCTGAACTGCAAGTAAGTCTTCTTTGCTAAGTAGGTTTATGCTTTCGAGCATACGGGTATGAGCAAGAGATCCCAGCACGTCAAACGCAGCCATCTCTGCATCAAGCTCCCTGTCTCTTCCAACAGTGAATGTTTCTACTGATTTTTCTACCTGTTTATCTTTTTGCCAAAGCTTCATTTGGATTTACGATTTTAGATTTACGAGTTACGATTGACTTGCCATTGCCTTCCGCAGTGTTGTAATTGAAGATACAATGATAGAAAGAAGTTCGTTAGCTTCCTTCCAGGTTTTAATAATTGTTGTCTTTTGATCCTGATTGAATTCGACTAAAAGTTCAAGAAAGAACATGCTTTCGTCTAGTTCCTCTTCAACGATCTTTAGCTTATTAATGAAATCTGCCTTTGATTTCGCCCTGCATGCCGCTCTGTAATTAGCTCCTACAGAACTAGAACAGCGTATGATTTGATTTGAATAATCCTTGTTAATGATATTAAAAGGTAAAGATTGTACTAAATGAGCTATTTCTATAGAAAAAGCTTTTGTTCGTTTCTTTAGTATTTCTTTATCCATCGGAGATTTGCTATATAGTGATTGTGACTTACTAATTTTGTTAGTATTTCGGTATGCAAATTGGTGAAATTTCTAGGAATCGTAAATCTAAAATCGTAATTCGTAAATCAAATAAGTTTTTCCAGCATCTTTATATAAAGCTCCACCCCTTCATAGATTTCGTTTACGTAAATAAATTCATCAGCTGAATGAGATCTGGCGCTGTCACCTGGACCTATCTTTACAGAGGTGATATCCAGTAAAGCCTGATCACTTGTTGTGGGCGATCCATATGTTTTCCTTCCCAAAGCCAAACCGGCTTGTACAAATGGATGATCCTTGCTTATTGAAGAAGGCTTTAAGCGAGTTGAGCGAGGGGTAACATCACATGAAACATGCCGTTTTACTATCTCAACAACTTCTTCATTCCGATAAGCATCCGTTACGCGGACATCTACTGTAAATGTGCATTGTGCTGGCACTACATTGTGTTGAGAACCGGCATTAATTACTGTAACCGACATTTTTGTTGGCCCGAATAATTCTGATTCTTTTGGAAACTTATAAGTTCTGAACCACTCGATGTCTTTTAATGCCTTGTATATAGCGTTTTCACCTTCTTCTCTTGCAGCGTGTCCTGCCTTTCCATTTGCCACGCAGTCCAGAACGATTAAGCCTCTTTCTGCAATAGCGAGGTCCATCAAGGTAGGTTCGCCCACGATGGCAAAATCTAAAGGGCCAAGCGCAGGCACGAGAGCTTCAATCCCATTCTTTCCAGAAACCTCTTCTTCTGCCGTAGCAGCCATACACAAGTTATATTTCAGGTTTTCCTGATGGTAGAAATGCCGGAAGGTTGCAATAAGTGACACAAGGCATCCCCCTGCATCATTACTTCCCAAGCCGTATAGTTTGCCGTCTTCTATATCCGCAGAGAAAGGATCCCTGCTATAACCAGCGTTTGGCTTTACAGTATCGTGGTGAGAATTTAACAGGATAGTGGGTTGGGCAGGATCGTAGTATTTATTAAAAGCCCAGATATTATTTCCCTGTCTATTAGGTTCCAGGCCGCTTCTTTGAAAAAAATCTGCAATAGCGTCTGCCGTTTTATCTTCTTCTCGCGAAAAAGATGGAATTGCGATCAACGTCCTTAAAAGGCCAATGCTATCTTCAGCGAATTGCTTTGACATTAGTTGGTATCCTTATATAGTCCGGCAGCTTTAACTGAGGCTAGTTTAATACCCTTAATTAATGCAGCGCTAAAGCCATTATGTTCCATTTCATTTAGTCCCGCAATTGTACAGCCTTTCGGGGACGTTACCTTGTCAATTTCATGTTCAGGATGCGATCCATGGGCCAGTAATAAGTCGGCAGCACCTTTCGCTGTTTGCACGGCCATTTTAAGAGCGTCTTCTGCATGAAAGCCGATTTCAACTCCACCCTGGGATGCTGCCCTGATCGATCTTAAAAAGAACGCGATTCCACTTGCACATAAAGCTGTAGCTGAAGACATCAATTCTTCATTTATCTGAACTACAGAGCCAACTGTTTCAAAAAGTTGCTTTGTCAGATCTACATTACCCTGAGCCGCATTATCGGTAGTTATACAGGTCATGGATTGTCCTATGGATATCGCCGTGTTAGGCATAGCGCGAACTACCTGTATGTCATCAGAAAGGTGAGTTTTAATATCTTTACATGCAACTCCAGTTACAACTGAGATAATTAAATGCTTTTTAACATCTATGGCGTCTTTGATTTCTGCCAAAAGTGCATTCAATTGTTGTGGAAGTACGGCCAGAACAATAATTGAAGCGTTTGCGACTGCTTCATAATTGTTAGTGGTAGTTGAGTATCCCTGGAGTTTCTGAACAGACAGGTTTTCGATGCTCCTGCGAGTTAAAGTTATTTGGGATGATTTATAAGTCTTTGATTTTACTAAACCATCAGCGAAAGCTAAACCCATGTTTCCGCTTCCAAGTATTGCGATGTTTCCTTCTAAATTCATGTTATTCAAATAATCTTGTTCCAAAACTTTGTTCATTTAAATAAGGGAGCTCATCGGACTTACCGATGTAAACTTCGCTCACTCCGCTATTGATTGCCTTAAATGCATTTTCTAGTTTTGGAAGCATCCCTCCTGCAATTACATTGTCAGCTTTTAATCCTGCAAACTCAGAAGAACTTATTTCTCTGATGACAGACTCATCACTGTTTACGTCTCTTAATACTCCTTTCTTCTCAAAGCAATAGACAAGACTGGTTTTATAAAGGCCTGACATTGCAACGGCTATAGAAGAAGCAATTGTATCGGCATTGGTATTTAAAAGTTGTCCTTCTCCATCGTGCGTAATTGCTGAAAATACAGGAACAACTGCCGTTTCAAGCAACGCAGCTAGTTTTTGGCTGTCTACAGAGTAGGGGTTTAAATCTCCAACAAACCCATAATCAATATCTTTAACAGGTCGGCGTGCTGCCCTGATCAAGTTTGCATCTGCACCTGTTAAACCAATAGCATTACAGGAAAACCGTTGTAATTGAGCTACAATATTTTTATTGATTAGGCCTGCGTAAACCATAGTTACCACCCTTAAAGTTTCGATGTCTGTAATTCTTCGCCCGTCGACCATTTTTGGTTCAATCCCCATGGTATGAGAAAGGTCCGTCGCAATTTTACCGCCTCCATGGATCAGGATCTTATATCCGTCAAGGGAAGCAAAATCATTCAGGAAGTAATGAAGATTTTCAGAGTTATCTATAACATTACCGCCAATTTTAATAACATAAAGAGGCTTCATTATTGTATGCCCTCCAGTATGCCTTTAAGAACAGCTTGGGCTGCCCAGACGCGATTTGCTGCTTCTTTGATAACTAAAGAATCTTCACTGTCTAAAATATCCGATCCGAGCTCGAGGTCTCTCCGTACTGGTAAACAATGCATTACTTTGCCACTGTTGGTGATCTTTAGCTTTTCCTGGTTCATCATCCAGCCTTCGCCTTCTGTCAGGATCTTGCCGTAATCTTTGTAGCTCGACCAGTTTTTTACATAGATAAAGTCGGCACCTGCTAAAGCTTCGTCTTGATTGTAGGTGATGGTTGCCCCCGGAGTAAACTGCTCAGCTAATTCATATCCTTCAGGATGCGTGATCACAAAATCGATCATCCCTTCTTCCTGAGCTTTGCACATCCATTCCGCGAACGAATTTGGAACAGCCTGAGGAAGCGGTTTCACGTGAGGAGCCCAAGTTAAAACAACCTTTGGTTTCGCCGTTTTCTTGTATTCCTCTATTGTTACAAGGTCGGCAAGGCTTTGCAGAGGGTGACGAGTGGCACTCTCTAAGCTAACAACCGGCAAACCACTATATTTTATAAACTTATTGAAGATATCTTCACTATAGTCTTCTTCTTTATCTTTTAGGGACGGGAAAGAACGAATTCCCAGAATATCGCAATACTCGCCCATTACCCCAGCTGCTTCGCGGATATGTTCAACAGTGGTACCATTCATCACTACTCCATCCCGTGTCTCCAGGGCCCATCCCTCTTTGTCAATATTCATCACAATTGGAGTCATACCTAAATTAAGAGCGGCTTTCTGAGTACTTAAGCGCGTGCGAAGACTAGGATTAAGGAAGATTAGTCCGATGGTTTTATTTTTTCCTAAATGCTGATGAGCAAAAGGATCTTTTTTAAGTGTTAAAGCTTCCTGTACAATAGCAGGAACGTTAGCAACGTCGTGTACTGAGGTGAATTGTTTCATTTCTTTGAGGTGAAAGGTAAAAGCAGAAAGGTGAACGCTTCCTGCAAAAGCCTTAAGGCAAAATTATAAAAAAAGCTATGCTCCGAAGCTTTAAGCAGTCGGAAGCATAGCTCTTATTTTATTAATGGGAAAGCCCCTGTTTTTAAGCGCTTACTTCTGCAGCTTTCAATATTGTGCTGAACGACTCGAGGAAACGATCAGCATGAGCTTTACTCAAGTTAAGCGCAGGAAGTAATCTGATCACATTCGGTTTTGCTTCGCCGGTAAAAATATGATGCTTAAATAGAAGCTCTTTTTTAACGTGGCTCAGCTCTTCTGGAAGGTCAATACCAATCATTAATCCGCGACCTCTAACTTCTCTAATCTGACTGAACTTATTCAATTCTTCAATAAGGTACGATCCAACCGTGGAAGCATTTTGAAGCAGATTATCTTCTTCAATAACTTCCAGAACAGCTAACGCTGCCGCGCAAGCCAGGTGGTTCCCACCAAATGTGGTTCCCAGCATTCCATGCCATGGTTTAAATTTAGGTGCAATTGAAATTGCTCCAATTGGAAACCCGTTGCCCATACCTTTAGCCATCGTATAAATATCTGCATTTATACTTGCCCAATCGTGTGCGTAGAACTGACCAGTTCTTCCATATCCATCCTGAACAGAGTCGGCTATAAAAACAGCGTTATATTGATCACAAAGTGAACGGATCTTTTGAAGGAAGCCTTGAGTGGCAACCTTTATTCCTCCAACACCCTGTATACCTTCAATGATCACTGATGATATTTCGTTCCCAAACTGGATAAAAGCCTGCTCTAATGCAGATTCATCATTATGAGGAAGGAAAATAATGTTATCAGTCTCGTTTACGGGAGCAACAATTTTTGGATTATCGGTAGTAGAAACAGCCAAAGAGGTACGACCGTGAAAGGCACCTTTGAAAGCGATTACTTTCTTACGTCCGTTATAAAATGAAGCAAGCTTCAAAGCATTTTCATTTGCCTCGGCGCCGGAGCTGATCAGAAATAAGCTATAGTCTTCTTTTCCTGAAACTTGTCCCAGTTTTTGAGCCAATGCCTGTTGCAATGGAATTTCAACAGAGTTGGAATAAAAGCCAAGCTTATTTAGTTGTTCCGTAACTCGTTCAACATAATGAGGATGAGTATGTCCGATAGAAATTACAGCGTGGCCGCCATATAAGTCTAAATATTCTTGGCCTTTACTGTCCCAAACAAGGCTGCCTTGCCCTTTTACAATCTCAATCGCGTTGATTGGGTAAACATCAAAAAGATTCATAATGAGAGTCCTCCATTCCCTTTCGGGAGCTTTTAATTTCCCCCTTCAGGGGGATAGGGGGTTAAAACGCTGCTGCCTTCAGTCTTAATCCTGCTCTCTCGTCTAATCCAAACATAAGGTTCATATTTTGAACTGCTTGTCCGGATGCCCCTTTTAATAAGTTATCGATAATGCTTAGTATCAGTACTTTGTTTCCGTGTTTCTCTACATGAACTAAACACTTGTTAGTATTTACAACCTGTTTTAGGTCGATATTCTTTTTGCTAACGTGAGTAAACTCATGTCCTGCATAATATTGTTCGTATAGATTCTCCAGGTCCTCCTGGCTTAAATCTGATTCTGTGTAAATCGAGGCCATGATGCCTCGGGTAAAGTCACCCCGGTAAGGAACAAAGTTGATCTCTTCAGCAAAAGTTGGTTGAAGCTGATGAATACTTTCACCAATCTCTTTCAAATGCTGATGACTGAAGGCTTTGTAAACCGACAGATTGTTATTTCTCCAGCTGAAGTGAGAAGTTGAAGAAAGGCTTTGTCCTGCGCCGGTCGAGCCTGTAGTTGCGGAGATATGAACCTCTTTGTTTAGCAGTCCGGCTTTTGCCAAAGGAAGTAACGCTAATTGCAGGCAAGTAGCGAAACAACCTGGATTAGCTATATTTTGAGCAGATTTTATTCTTTCTCTATTAAGCTCGGGTAAACCGTAAACGAATGCTTTGTTTGCGATACCAGAAGCTTTTCCCAATCTGAAATCCTGAGAAAGGTCTATGATCTTGATTTTATCGTTAACCGGATTTGCTTCCAAAAACTTCCTGGCATCGCCGTGACCAGCACATAGGAAGAGTACGTCTATATCCTGGGAAAGGTCACTGGTAAATTTAAGATCAGTATCGCCGATTAGATCAGTGTGAACATCGTAGATAAAGTTACCGGCGTTACTATTGCTATTAACAAAGGCAATTTCAACGTTTGGATGGTTTACAAGAATACGTAGTAATTCGCCTCCGGTATAACCTGCTCCACCAACAATACCTGCTTTAATTTTATTCGACATTGATTCTGTCATTAAGATTTTAAGGATTGAAGAAGAGGATAATCATATCCTCTTCTTCATTATATTAGAGCCTACTTCAAATGCCTTTCAGGCAATTTTGCTAGGGAACTAGGAGTTTACGTTATGGAAAATCTTCACCTGATTTCCAAAGATCTTAGAGAAGCCTTTTACGTCTTCACCAGTGTAGCCTTCGTTCATCTCTCCATAACTTCCGAATTTGCTAGCCATTAAGTCGTGGGCCGACTCGATGCCAATAATCTGGAAACGGTAAGGTTGTAATTGAACGAACACTTTTCCCGAAACCGTCTTCTGGGAGTCGGTAAGGAATGCCTCCATATTACGCATAACAGGATCATGGAACTGGCCTTCATGCATCCAGGTACCATAGAAGTTAGCTAACTGGTCTTTCCAGCTTAACTGCCATTTAGTTAAGGTATGTTTTTCTAAAGCATGGTGAGCTTTAAGGATCACCATTGGCGCTGCCGCCTCAAATCCTACGCGCCCTTTGATGCCAATTATTGTATCACCAACGTGTACATCGCGACCTATACCAAAAGGGCCAGCTAACGTTTGTAATTCTTTGATCGCATCAGTAGGATGGTCGAATTTCTTATCGTTTATTCCTACTAATTCACCTTTGTCAAATTCAAGTACAACCTCTTCTGCATCTGATTTAGTAACCTGAGTAGGCCATGCTTCCTCAGGAAGAACTCCTTTTGATTTAAGAGTTTCTTTTCCTCCTACAGAAGTTCCCCAAATACCTTTATTAATTGAATAAGCCGCTTTCTCGAAGTTGAACTCCACTCCATGCGATTTTAAATATTCAATTTCTGCCTCACGAGACAATTTTAAATCACGGATAGGAGTAATGATACCAACCTGAGGACAAAGAATGTTAAAGATCATGTCGAAACGAACCTGATCATTACCCGCACCTGTTGAACCATGAGCAACATAATCTGCCCCAATTTGCTTCGCGTATTCAGCAATTGCAGTAGCTTGAGTTACACGTTCTGCACTTACAGAAAGAGGGTAAGTGTTATTCTTTAAAACGTTACCATAAATCAGATAACGAATTGCACTTTCATAATATCCTTTTACAGCATCAACAGCGTGGTGAGAAGCAACACCTAAAGCATAAGCACGTTTTTCAATATGCTCAAGTTCTTCTTTAGTGAAGCCACCAGTGTCTACAATTACAGAGTGTACTTCAAGATTTAAGTCTTTAGACAGGTAAATAGCACAATAAGATGTATCTAAACCACCGCTAAAGGCTAAAACTACTTTCTTCTTCATTTTTTAGAGGGTATTCTATTTAGGGAATAAGAGTTGATAAAAATGCTATAGATTTTACAGAACGTTTAATTGAATCTTCAATACGTTCAAGCAAGTTCGCTTTATGGGTCATTTCCTGTTCTTTTACAGGTGCGGCTTTTTCTTCCTCCTGTTGTTGTTTTTCAACTGGATCATAAAGCATCGCTGTACAGAGACAGTTCTTACGACCCTTCATGGTTAAGATCTCGTAATTAACACAGCTTTGGCATCCCTTCCAGAAATTATCATCCTGTGTAAGTTCTGAATAGGTTACAGGCTCGTATCCTAGCTCAGAGTTAATTTTCATTACAGCCAAGCCGGTTGTTAATCCGAATATCTTTGCGTCTGGGTATTTTTCTCTTGAAAGTTCAAAAATTCGCTTCTTGATGGCTTTTGCCAGCCCTGCTTTCCTGAAAGCAGGATTAACAATCAAGCCTGAATTGGCTACAAACTGTTCATGACTCCAGGTCTCTATATAGCAAAACCCTGCCCAGGTACCGTCGTTATGCAAAGCAATCACGGCTTTCCCTTCACGCATTTTATCTGCTACATACTGTGGGCTACGACGCGCAATACCGGTTCCCCGAGCTTTTGCCGATTCAGCCATTTCATCACAAATCTGTTCTGCATATCCTGTATGCGCGTCAGATGCTACTACTATAGAGAAATCGTTTACGTTCATTTTTTCAAAATCCGCTTATACGGAATAAGACTTTAATAGTTGTCTTTAAGGTGCCAGAAAAATTGTTAATTATTATTTTACCGAAACGGTACATCAAAAGGGCTGCCAAATCAGAAATCAAAATCTGGGCATGAACGGTCGTCGGGGACGAAAGATGAGTTTGTCACTGAAGCGTGGACGTACCATAACGCATACAAAGCCGTTTTTCGGCTGTTCAGCTGTTGTGATATTTAAAATTGATACGTTCATTTCTGTCTTTGACTTACAGTGCAATAATTAGTTTAAAGCGATGCAAAAGTATTGATAAAAAAACAAGTATTACAAGTTGAAATAAAATTTTTTATTCATTTGGGAGTCAAGAAATTACAGGAGAGGAATTTGCTTTTTCCCAATGATCATTCGAAGATGAATAATAACGGGGCGGGAAGGATTGAATGGAGCGACTAAGGAATTGACAATGAGGCGATTTTTAAAGTCGGAAAAATCAGGCAGTAGAACCTGCAGGTATTAGGGGGATTTTAAAAAAAGCCACATAGTTCTCTATATGGCTTTTAGATTCAATTTTTAAAGGATTTTAAAAGGGAAGGTCGTCATTAACTGAGTTGTGAATGCTGCTTAATTCGTCCTGTCTCTGCTGTCCTGCTGCGGTAGAGGCTGGACTGTTTTCGCCTTCTTTCTTGCCCAATAAGGTCATGTTCTCTGCAATGATTTCGGTAACATACCTCTTGTTGCCGTCTTTGTCGTCATATGATCTGCTTCTGATCTTTCCCTCTACATACACCTGTTTGCCTTTCTGCAGGTACTTCGCAGCAATATCTGCCAGCCCCCTCCATGCAACGATGTTGTGCCATTCGGTTTGCTCAACTCGCTGTCCCTGTTTGTTTGTGTAGGATTCTGAGGTTGCTAAAGTAAAAGTGGCAACGGATGTGTTCCCTTCTAAATGGCGGATTTCAGGATCTTTTCCCAAATGTCCAACCAGAATAACTTTGTTTACTCCTGACATTAGATTTAGATTTAAGATTTTTTCAATGTAGGAAATATATTTAGAAAAGAAAAAATGATTTTCGGCATAGCAAACTGTTCAAGTGTCTCAATATCTGTGAAAAACCAGTTTTTTTTCTCTTTGAAATGCTCCTCAAACTCATCAATAAATATAAAATTTACGTGTAATTTTTGGTGACTTAAGATATGTTTCACCGGGCCATACTGCCCTGTCAGTATCACTTTTTTTCCAAAAAGCTGCTCGAACTCGTTAGACTTTAGCATAATTAGAGGATCGACGGGGGCGTTAGTTTCGATAAGTGGAAACTCGTGCAGGTTTTGCCAGATGTCATTAGGGCCTCTCTTGTTGAAAAGAACATGCTCGCCTTTTCGGCAGATCAAATAATTGAAGTACCGGTTTCTAGTTTGAACCTTTTTAAGTTTTATGGGTAAAGTGTTTACAAGTCCTTTCCCGAAGGCTACACAGGAAAGCTGCAAAGGGCAGGTATCACAAAATGGATTCTTGGGTCGGCATTGTAACGATCCAAATTCCATCAGAGCCTGATTACTTAATCCGGGCCGTGCCTTATCAATCATTTCATTAGCTAATTCCGTAAAGATTTTCTTTGCTTTTGATGAATTTATTGGCTCTTCGACTCCGAAATATCTTGCCAGTAAGCGAAACACGTTTCCATCAACAACGGCCTTGGGTTCATCGGCTGAAAAGGATGAAATTGCCGCAGCAGTGTAATCACCAATCCCTTTCAGTTTAATAAGTTGGTCGTATTGGTTGGGAAAGTATCCGCCATGTTCTTCCATCACCAGCTGGGCTGTTTTATGCATGTTCCGTCCCCGCGAATAATAGCCTAGTCCCTGCCAGAGCTTCAATATCTCATCTTCCTGAGCTTCAGCGAAATCTGCTACAGTAGGAAAGCGTTCCGCAAAGCGGTAAAAATAGGGCATTCCTTGCTCTACTCTTGTTTGCTGCAATATGATTTCGGAAAGCCAGATCACATAAGGATCCCTGGTTTTTCTCCAGGGAAGATCCCGTTTATTCTTCTCGTACCAGGCAATTATATCAGTAATGAAACTCATCTGTTATCGTTAACTGTAAAGCGATCTGCAAAGGTAGAAAGCAGGTGCTAAAACGGTGCTCTCAAAAAAAAATTGAGTTTATTTTATGAATTCGATTTAAAGCAATACTTTTGCAACCCCAAAACAATTAAGTGTTTACGAAATAGTTTAACTCAATAAGACATGACTAAGGCAGAAATTATCGCAGAGATCTCAGGTAAAACTGGTATAGAGAAGTTAGATGTACAAGAAGCGATAGAAGCGTTTTTTAAAGTGGTGAAAAATTCAATGGTACAAGGTGAAAATGTGTACGTTAGAGGTTTTGGGAGCTTTGTAGTTAAGAAAAGGGCAACAAAAACAGCACGCAACATTTCTAAGAATACAGCTATCATTATTCCGGAGCACTTCGTTCCAAGTTTCAAACCGGCAAAAGTATTTGTTGAGAAAGTTAAAAACGGTAACGTTACAAAATTAGCTGCAGCTGCAGCCGAGGCAGAAGCAAACGCAGAAGCATAAACAACACACACACGCACAATAGATGCTCAAAGGAAAACAAATAGCAGTTATTGGATTGGTGGCATTACTGATGGGGCTATTGTTTTCATTAGACATTAAAGGTTTAGTTAAAGAAGAGGGGCAACACGCCGGAGAAGCAGCCGAAGGCGCTTCGCAGGTTCAAACACTTTCAATTGAAAGTATTTCTGAAGCAGCAAAACAAACTCTTAGCACTGATCTTGCACAGCAGATCAATGATCTTGAAAGTAAGCTTAAAGTAGCGTCTGGATCCGAGAAAGTTCAGTTGCAAAAGCAGTTATCTCAGACATGGGACGATGTAAATATTCCAGCTCCGGCAGCACTTTATTACGAAGAAGTTGCCAATTCAACCAAGTCTTATGAAGACTGGATTAAAACAGGGAATTTATTTACAACCGCGTATCAAAATACTCAGGACACAATCACTCAACCAGCATTAGTTCAAAAAGCAATTGCTGCTTATCAAAAGGCTGTTGAACAGCAACCTGAGAGCCTTGATGCAAAGACTGGACTTGGAGTAGCTTACGTGAGTGGTACCCCGAATCCAATGCAGGGAATTCAATTGCTACGTGAAGTAGTAGCTAAAGACCCGGAAAACATAAGTGCAAATATGAACCTTGGCTTGTTCTCTATGAAGTCAGGTCAGTTCGATAAAGCAGTAAACCGCTTTAAAACGGTATTAAAAAATGAGTCCAAACCAGAAACATGGCTTTACCTGGCTATGGCTTACGAAAGTTTGGGTGATAAAGAAAATGCGATAACTGCTTATACAAAAGGTAAGGAACTTGCAGCCGATCCATCAGTTGATAAGTTGGTTGACAAGAAATTGCAAGAATTAAGAATTAAATAATTATAAAACATTAAAATTTAAAAGCTATGCCAAGCGGTAAAAAAAGAAAAAGACATAAAATGGCTACCCACAAACGTAAAAAACGTTTAAGAAAAAATAGACACAAGAAAAAATAGGTAGTTTGGAGTTTGGAGTGCGGAGTAACGGGAAATTCTCAAAGCTCTCATACTATTGACTCAAAACGTATAAGACCTCCAGGCCTTAAGCATGGGGGTTCTTGTGTTTAATTATTCTGGTGTTGTACGTTTGGCGGATCCCCGCCACTAATTGAGTAGCTATTGGTAAAGGAATTAATTATTAATTCGAGCCCTAATGGGGTGACTATAGCTTTACTACAGGATAAGCAACTCGTAGAACTTCACACCGAGCATATTAACAATAATTACGCCGTTGGAGATATCTATCTCGGACGGATAAAAAAGATCATGCCCGGGCTAAACGCCGCTTTTGTGGACGTTGGCTACGAGAAGGATGCGTTTTTGCATTATCTTGACCTGGGGCCGCAGGTTCAGTCGCTTATAAAGCTGACTAAGATAGTAAAGAATGGCAGCTATAAGGATAAGCTGCTGGATAGTTTCAGAACGGAGGAGGACATAAACAAATCCGGTAAAATTTCGGAGGTGTTGAACCGCAATATGTTATTGCCGGTACAGATAGCCAAAGAACCAATTTCAACAAAAGGCCCTCGATTAAGTTCAGACCTATCTATTGCTGGTAGGTTCGTAGTACTGGTACCTTTTTCAGAAACCATATCCATTTCGAAAAAGATTAAGAGTAGTACAGAGCGTAGCCGACTTAAAAAGATTGTTGAAAGCATTAAACCAAGGAACTTCGGAGTAATCATCCGTACAGTTTCTGAAGGAAAAGGAGTAGAGGAATTACAGAAAGATCTACTCGATCTGATTGCCCGCTGGGAAACTTTCAGTACCCGGCTAGACAAAACAGAGCCTTCTAAAAAGATATTAGGTGAAATGGGCAGAGCATCCACTATTTTAAGGGATATTCTGAACGCAGATTTTACCAACATTCATGTTAATGATACTAACATTTACGAAGAGATAAGAACTTATGTTCAGGATATCTCTCCGGAACTGGAGCGGATTGTTAAGCTTTATAAACACCGCGAACCGATATTTGAACACTTTGGAATTGAGAAGCAAATAAAAGCTGCTTTTGGCAAAACGGTTAACCTTCCAGGTGGTGCTTATCTTGTGATCGAACACACCGAAGCGCTGCATGTGGTAGACGTTAACAGTGGAAACAGAACAGCAAATCCTGAAAACCAGGAAGAGAATGCTCTTCAGGTAAATAAGGAAGCAGCAAGAGAGATTGCACGTCAGCTTCGCTTGCGAGACATGGGAGGAATTGTGGTAATTGATTTTATTGATATGCACAAGCCAACCAACCGAAAGGAGTTATTTGATTACTTGCGTGAACAAATGGCCCTTGACCGTGCTAAACATACTATCCTGCCTCCAAGTAAGTTTGGACTGGTTCAAATAACAAGACAACGTGTTCGTCCTGAGATGAATATCGTTACTAATGAAAAATGCCCTGCCTGCGATGGCACGGGGGAAATTAAAGCGAGTATCGTACTGATGGATGATATCGAGAATAATCTCGATTACATTTTGAAAGAGCAGAACGAGAAAAATATTACTCTTTGTGTGCATCCTTATATTGAGGCCTACATAAAGAAAGGCTTTATTTCCAAACAAATGAGATGGTACTTTAACTACGGTAAATGGATAAAAGTTAAGGCAATACCTTCTTATTATTTAACAGAATTTCATTTCCTCAATTCCAAAGAAGAAGAAATCAAGTTATAAAAAAAGAGCGACCCCGCAAGGGTCGCTCTTTTTTTATAGTAGTGTTCTTGGCTATCTCTATCTAGCCAGCATGTATTTCTTTCACCCCTAAAGGAAGCAGTTTCTTTGTTTTTAAATAAGTGATCGATACTACGAGCAGTGTAACACTTCCTCCGAATACGATAGCCGGAACCGTCCCTAATAGTCTTGCGGATAGCCCTGATTCAAATGCTCCTAGCTCATTTGAAGACCCGATAAACATGGAGTTCACAGATGACACCCGCCCCCTCATTTCATCTGGCGTTAGTAATTGCATAATGGTGGAACGAATAATCACACTAACAGAATCAAAAGCACCCTCAAAGAATAAGAAAAATAGTGTGAGGTATAGGTTGCGGGATAAGCCGTAACCTATAATGGAAATACCGAAGCCTGTAACGGCGATTAATAAGTTCCTCCAGGGTTTATTCATGGGTGGGTACTTTGTCATCATTAACATAGTTAATACTGCACCTACAGCCGGAGCTGCTCGCATTAGTCCGAATTGCTCCGCCCCAACATTTAAAACTTCTTTTGCAAGTACCGGTATCAATGCAACCGCCCCACCAAAAAACACTGAAAACAAGTCGAGGCTCATAGCTCCCAGCATCATTCTGCTATTAAAAACAAATCGTATTCCTTCAGAGAGGCTTTTGGTTATACTTTCCTTCGGTACAAATTGGGCCGGATGTTTTTTAAGGAACATAACACAGGCAAAGGAAACAGCTAAAAGGATGAGAATAACAAGGAAGGTATTCGATACGCCGACCCCTGCATACATTAGCCCCCCTGCAGCGGGACCGGCAATAGTTGCAATTTGCCAGGAAGTACTATTCCATGTGGAGGAGTTTGGGTAATGTTCTCTGGGAATAATAGCCGCCATAAGCGAAAAAACAGTAGGGGCCATAAATCCTCTTGCAATACCTATCACAAATATCATTACGTATATGATCCCTACCACCTGTTTATGATTAATATAGCTGGCGGTGCCAGGAAGGGTAATAAAATAGATAACCAATGAGGATAGAAACATCCCGGCAAGGATCCATTTAAGCATTCCGGTTTTTTCTGATTTGTCTGCAACGTATCCACCATACAGCGCTATCCCTACCGATGGAATAGCTTCTGCAAGACCAATCATTCCCAGGGAAAGCGGGTCTTTAGTAAGATTGTAGAGATACCACCCTATTACAACAGCTTGTATCTGATATGCGAAGGTGAGAAAGAAACGAACGCCAAGGTAGGCTCTAAATTCCGGATATCTGAGAGATATATATGGGTCTTTTTTTATCTGCGTATTACTATCTGTCTCCACAAGTATCGTGATATATGTCAAAACCACAAATCTAGCTTAAACTTGTTTTAGGAGATGTTATTCCATGTAATAGCTTTGTCTTTTTTCAAGAAGTGTTCCCTTAATAGGCGGTTTTTTTCGTCTGCCAGTTCGGGGTCTTTTTCAAAGATTTGAATAACCTCTTCTCTGGCTGCCTGTAAGATCTGTTGATCCTGCGCAAGATCTGCTATCTTAAGATCTAGTACACCGCTTTGCTGCGTCCCCTCGATGTCACCAGGGCCTCTCAACTGCAGGTCTATTTCTGAAATTTCGAAACCGTCATTGCTTTTAACCATCGTTTCCAGACGAATCTTCCCTTCCCTGCTTAATTTATTACTACTCATTAGTATGCAGTAAGACTGTTCTGCACCCCGGCCTACACGACCTCTTAACTGATGTAATTGAGACAATCCGAAACGCTCTGAGTTCTCAATGATCATTACACTTGCATTAGGAACGTTAACTCCAACTTCAATTACTGTGGTTGCCACCATTATTTGGGTTTCGCCTTTTACAAACCGTTGCATTTCGAAATCTTTATCTGCCGGTTTCAGTTTTCCATGTACTACGCTTATTCTGTAGTCTGGAAGTGGGAACTCGCGACTTATAGCCTCTATGCCAGCTTCCAGATGTAAAAGATCAAGCTTTTCACTTTCCTTAATTAACGGGTAAACCACATACACCTGCCTTCCCTTAGCAATTTCCTGCCGTATTAAGCCAAACATCCTGAGGCGTTGATTTTCAAAAAGATGAATTGTTTTAATTGGCTTTCTTCCTGCCGGCAGCTCGTCAATAACCGATACATCCAGATCTCCATATAAAGTCATCGCTAATGTTCTTGGGATAGGAGTGGCTGTCATAACGAGGATATGTGGAGGGGTTGTATTTTTTTTCCATAATCGAGCTCGTTGTTGTACACCAAACCTATGCTGCTCATCGATCACAGCGAGCCCCAGGTTTTTAAATAGAACTTCGTCTTCGAGAAGAGCATGAGTTCCAATAAGAATGTCCAAGGTTCCTTCTAACAGGTTTTGATGAATTACCTTCCGTTCTTTCTTTGGTGTTGATCCTGTTAACAGCGCAACGTGTATAAACCCATCTCCCACCAAACCTTTGACTGATTGAAAATGCTGCTGGGCAAGGATTTCAGTGGGCGCCATCATACAAGCCTGAAAACCATTATCAATGGCAAAAAGCATGCTGACGAGGGCAACGGCAGTTTTACCACTTCCCACATCCCCCTGCACAAGCCGGTTCATCTGGTGCCCTCTCTGTGTGTCTTGCCTGATCTCTTTGATCACCCGTTTCTGAGCATTGGTTAGATCAAAGGGAAGCTTTTCACTATAAAAAGTATTAAACTTGTCTCCAACATGGGAAAAGATATGACCCCGGAAGCGCTGATTTCTAATCAACTTATTCTTTAAAAGCTTTAGTTGAATAAAGAAAAGTTCTTCAAACTTCAGGCGTTTTCTTGCCCTCTCCAGTAGGTGGGTATTGGGCGGAAAATGAATGTTAAATATTGCCTCTTTCTTCGCCAGTAGATTGAACTTTGTAAGAATGTAGTCTGGTAAAGTTTCCTCGATAGAATTAAGAACGCTCTCTAAAGCCGATTCCTGAAGCTTCTGTATTCCTTTTGTATCCAGTGAAAACTGTTTTAGCTTCTCTGTAGAATTATAAACAGGCTGAAGGCTTAAATTCCCAGCTTTGGCTGAATTAGGATTGTAAAGCTCCAGTTCAGGGTGAGCTATGGAGACCTTTCCGTTAAACTCATTTGGTTTCCCAAAGATTATATAGACGTTCCCGGGCTGCAATGATTTCTCAATCCATGTGATGCCCTGGAACCAAATGAGTTCCACTATCCCTGTTTCATCTCTTAATGTAGCAACCAGCCGTTTGCCGCGCTTTTCTCCATGTAGTTCTTTAGATACCAATCTTCCTAGTACCTGAACGGAGGGAAGGTCAGAATTCAGTTCCCGTACCTTGTAAAACTTAGTACGGTCAACATATCTGAATGGGAAATAGTTAATTAAATCTTCGTAGCAGAATATACCAAGTTCTTTTCGGATGATTTCCCCTCTTTTTGGCCCAACACCTTTCAGGTATTCAATCGGAGTTATTAAGGTATGATTTGCCAAGAACAGGAGAAATTTCAGTTAAGAGACTAATCTTTTGTTGCAATAACAGATATTTCAACATTCACCCCTTTTGGAAGACCAGCCACAGCTACAGTTTCTCTTGCAGGGAAAGTTGAAGTGAAGCAGGAACCGTATAATTCGTTCACGACGGGGAACAAGCTCATGTCACTAAGAAATATGGTAGCTTTTACTACATCATTAAATGTAAAACCGGCCTCGGTAAGAATAGCGCGCACGTTTTCCAAAACCTGTGATGTTTCGTTCTGAACTGAATCAATTACTAGCTCATTTGTATCGGGGTTAATAGCGATCTGACCAGAAACGTATAGAGTATCATTTGAAAGGATCGCCTGGCTATACGGACCAATAGGAGCAGGGGCTTTAGATGTATTGATAGTTTGCTTCATATTCAATATTAAGAAATAAGACTTCTAAAAAAACGGAATTTTATTTGAAGAACAGCCATTCGACAAGCTTATAGATAATGCCCAAAAGGAATACAGTAATAGCGGTAGCATTTATAAAATGCATCACTTTCAGGTTGAAACTTTCTGGTCTGTTTGGATCTTTTTTCCTGAAGAAGTACATAATACAAACATAAAAAACTTTTAAGCTCAAAATCTAATTTGTTTGCCTGGTAATTGGAGTTTTCCTGACTCTGTAACAAATGCAGATGCCCTTTAAGAAAAGAGCCCCTGCATTTTTTTAGACTGAACGGTCTATACCCATTTCCAATCCTCTTAATTCAGCTAATCCTTTTAAACGTCCTATTGCTGAATATCCGGGGTAAGTTGTTTTGTGAAGGTCATCCAGCATTTGATGCCCGTGATCAGGCCTCATTGGAATAGAGATGTTCTTGCGCCTGCTTAATAGCACCACCTCTTTTACAACCTCGTACATGTTTGTATTCCCTTCCAAATGGTTTGCCTCGTAGAAATTCCCCTCGGCATCCCTTTGAGTGCTTCGCAGGTGAAGAAAATGAATACTGTCTCCCAATCGTCTAAGCATTCCTGGTAAATCATTGTCCGCTCTTGCACCAAAAGAGCCAGTGCAGAAACAGAGTCCGTTAGCCGGACTAGGAACCGCATTTATAATTTCCTGAGCATCTTCTTCAGTGTTTAGAATTCGGGGCAAACCAAGAATGCTAAATGGAGGATCGTCTGGATGAATAGCTAATTGCAGTCCATTTTCTTCAGCAACCGGTGTGATCTCTCTTAGAAAATAGTAAAGATGTTCTTTTAGCTGTTCACGACTTATTCCCTCGTAGGTTTTAAGGGCCGTAAGAACTTCTTCTTTTGTAAATGGTTCATCGCTTCCCGGAAGGGCCTGAAGGGCGGTTTTAAACAGGCGCCGCTGTTCAGCTTCATCCATCTGCTGAAAGCGTTTCTGTGCTTTAGCAATTTCTTCGGCAGTATAATCTGCTTCTGCGCCTGGTCTTTTCAGTAAGAAGAGATCAAATGCAACAAATGCGGCTTTCTCAAAGTAAAGGGCCTTACTCCCGTCTTCTAAAGTATAGCTGAGATCGGTCCTCATCCAATCAAGTAACGGCATAAAGTTGTAAGTAATCACTTTCAAGCCGCACTTAGCTACATTAGTCAGGCTTTTCTTGTAGTTGTCAATAAGCAATCGATACTTGCCTGAATGCTTTTTAATGTCTTCATGCACAGGAAGACTTTCAATAACGGTCCATTTCAGACCTGCAGAGTGAATCACCTCAAGTCTTTTTTGGATTTCTTCCACAGTCCATACTTCACCTACCGGGATATGGTGCAAAGCCGTAACAACTCCAGTACATCCGGCTTGCTTTATATCCTGCAAGCTAACGGGGTCGTTGGGACCGAACCAACGCATTGTTTGTTCCATTAACATAGTCAGTAATTAAAGTTTAGAAACCAACAGAATTTCCTCCGTCTACCGGAATAATTGTTCCCGTAATATATTTAGCCCCTTCTGATGCTAAAAAGACAGCTGTTGTTCCGATATCTTTCGGCTCTCCGAGATAACCCATAGGTGTCCGCGACATAACTTTGTTTTTTCGTTCAGGATCAGAATTTAGTGCTTTTGCCGACATGTCAGTTGCAATAAAGCCAGGTGCAATTGAATTTACGCGAATGCCTTTTGGTGATAATTCTACAGCCATAGCTTTCGTCATGCCGTCAAGGGCAGTTTTGGATGCGGTATAAGCAATTACTTTAGGAATGCCGTACTGTGCGGCCATTGAACTGATATTAATAATACAGCCCCTCTTATTAGGAAGCATTGCCTTTACAACCTCTCTTGACAGGGCAAAAACTGAAAGAAGATTGGTTTGAATTATCGACATAAAATCCTCATCAGTGACCTCGAAGAATTCCTTCTTCATATTTATCCCAGCATTATTGACCAGGATATCTATTTTTCCATGTCTTTGGACTATGGCTTCTACAAGCCCGGGAATTTCATCAAGCTTACCAAGATCAAATGAAATTGTCTCACACAGATCTCCGAGCATTCCTTTAGCGTTATCAAGCTTAGCCTGATCCCGTCCTATGACGATAGTATATATATTATTTGCTACGTACTCTTTAGCAATTGCTAATCCTATGCCCGAGGCGCCACCCGTAACTATAGCTACCTTTTGATCTTGTTTTATCATCAATATTTCTTGTTTAGTTTCTAGTGATTATTTTATTTCCAGTGATGCTGCTTTTTGAGAGGACTGTCTATCCATTAGCTTGTGAGGAAGCAGCAGTGTTTGTTCAAAATTGTCGTCGTTATTGTTATTTAGTAGGGATAGGAGAAGTGTAGCTCCAAGTTCTCCCATTTCTTCACCTGGATAGTCAATTGTTGTTAGGTTAGGCTCTATTACCAATGCCATTGGATCATTATTAAACCCTACAAAAGCAATCTCTTCCGGAATCTTAACGCCATGCTTTTTTAACTCAAGCATGCAGCCAATTGCACAGGCATCGTTAGCAACGAACACTCCATCTGGCTTTTCATTCATAGCCAGGATTTGCACTGCTGCACTGGTACCTTCTTCGAAACTTAGCTGACTGATTATCAGAAGATCTTCCGAGGCAATAAGTCCATGGTCTCTTAATGCCTTCTGATAACCCTCAAACCGTTCTCTATAAACCTTTCCCGTTTGATTCCCGCCTATATGCATAATTCTCCGGCATCCTTTTTGGAACAGGTGATCTGCGGCTTCATATCCCGCCCTATAATTGTCAATAACAATATTTGGACATTTAGGGTGATTAAATACACGGTCGAAGAAGACTACAGGGATATTTCTGTTGATGAATTGTTCAAATTCACTGATACTACTGGTATCGGAAGCCAACGAAACCAGCAATCCGTCAACTCTGGCATTAAACAGTGTGCTAATGTTTTCTGTCTCTTTTATAGTTGACTCTAGTGATTGACTAATAATTATTTTATAACCCGCTTTATTTGCCACCTTCTCCATTCCTGCAATGGCATCAGACATAAAATTGCTATTGAGACGAGGAACAATGATGCCAATTGTATTTGTGCGTTGTAACCTAAGATTACTCGCGAAGCTGTTAAAGCGATATCCCAATTCTCTTGCAGTATCAACAATCCGCTTCCGGGTAGACGCACTAATAGAAGGATGGCCTTTTAGCCCCCGGCTTACAGTAGCTGCCGAAAGGTTTAGCTTAGTTGCTATATCGTAGATAGTAATTTCCTTTCCCATTAATGGATTAGCTACGTTTTGAATTTCGGGTTCATTTCTTTCGATGGCTAAAATAGGTAAATCTTAAACAACAATGCAATCGGTTGCATAGAAAGTACGGCGAGGACAGAAATGAATTAAATTTGCGAATAAAATAAAATAAGTGTTTCTTTATGCCAACGTTTGCACATTTGATATAGGCCTGATTACTTTGCACTTAACAAATTAACACAATGAAGGGAAGTCTTAAAGATTTAATAATTAAAAAATATTTCTTTCTGAATTTCAATTCTGTATCTTAGCGCAATCAATTATAAGTGTCAAGAAGACAATTCATTTTATATATACTCAAATTATGAAATTTTTTATCGATACCGCTAACCTCGCTCAAATTAAAGAAGCGCATGATTTAGGTGTTTTAGATGGTGTAACAACTAACCCAAGCCTAATGGCGAAGGAAGGAATCTCAGGTGAAGAAAATGTTATTAACCATTACAAAGCTATTTGCGAAATTACAGATGGTGATGTAAGTGCAGAAGTTATTTCTACAACTTTCGAAGAAATGATTGCTGAAGGTGAAGCATTAGCTAAACTTCATGAGCGCATTGTGGTAAAGGTTCCGATGATAAAAGATGGGGTGAAGGCGATCAAGTACTTCACTGAAAAAGGAATTAAAACCAATTGTACCTTAATATTCTCTGCTGGTCAGGCTCTGTTAGCTGCTAAAGCAGGTGCAACTTATGTGTCTCCTTTTATTGGTCGTTTAGACGATATCTCAACTGACGGACTAACGTTAATCGAAGACATCCGTACTATTTTTGATAACTACGGTTATCCTACTCAAATCTTAGCTGCATCCGCCCGTCATCCAATGCATATTATTAATTGCGCTAAACTTGGTGCCGATGTAGTTACAGCTCCTTTGGCTCCAATACTGGCATTATTAAAGCACCCATTAACAGATAACGGATTGGCTCAATTTTTAGCAGACCATGCAAAGGCTGCTTCACTTGTAACAGCATAAATCATGAACGTTTTAGAAGTTGATATAGACAAATTAAAAGATATCGCAACGCAGGTACGTCGTGATATTGTCCGCATGGTACACCAGTGCCAGTCGGGCCACCCTGGAGGTTCATTAGGCTGTACCGATTATTTGGTAGCCTTGTACTTCCATATCATGAAACACGATCCGAAGTTTAATATGAATGGTAAAGGTGAAGACTTGTTCTTCCTTTCTAATGGCCATATTTCTCCGGTGTTCTACAGCGTACTTGCTCGCTCTGGATATTTTGATGTAGCAGAATTGGCTACTTTCCGTAAACTGAACTCCAGGTTACAAGGTCACCCCACTACACACGAAGGTCTTCCGGGTATCCGTATGGCTTCTGGTTCTTTGGGCCAGGGCTTATCAGTAGCTATCGGTGCAGCGCAAGCTAAAAGATTAAACGGCGATGATTCTTTCGTTTACACTCTTCACGGGGATGGTGAATTGCAGG
>NZ_JAFEWE010000014.1 GCF_017355785.1 Desertivirga arenae | reverse complement strand
AGCTTTTTGGGTCAATCCACTTTCTTTCCACTGCTGCACCGCCTGGCGCATTTGTGCTACTTTCTTCATCCTGCAAAGAAATAGTAGATTTAGGTGAAAGTAAAGATGGGGTTGGTCAGGCGCTTACCTATTCTCTTCAATCCAATTTCTCCTATTTATCTATATGATAAAGGAATTTGGCGTTGGATAGATGGGTTTGTAGCATTAATTTTTATAGTGCGAGCATTTAAGGATGAAGGACGTACGACTATCAAAGGATAAGTAACTATATGATCCTTCATCCTAGCTTTAACAAGGTTACAACGTTATAATCTTAACGCGTTGCGCTTTGCATATCACAATTTATCTTTATCATCAGGAAATTTGCATGCTGTCACTTAACCATAAACCCTTTCTTCAATGAACAAGGGAATAGAGTTTGGTCGTTCTTACAAACAGCATTACAGTTATTACATATGCTTCAACCAAAATAATATTTAAACGCAAATAGGTTGCGTCCGAACCATCCAATTTTATGTCTCAATAATAATAACTTAATATGGAAATAGTATTTATAGCTCTAATAGCTTTGATCTTGCTAATTTCAATCGTCACATTGATGATTGTTCTAAAGAAAAGCTCTGGTAGTAGCCCGATGGAGGGCGAATTGAATTTTAAGCTTCAAAGTTTAACTGGAGACATCGTGAGGATTGAGAGTGCCGTTAAATCAGAGATTGCTGTTAATAGAAAGGAAAGTAGTGAGGCGGCAAAGGAAGATAGGGAAGAACTTTCTAAATCAATTCATTCATTTGGTGAATTGATTAGTAGTTCTATTAAAGAAACTAGTAGGCTACAAAAGGAACAACTCGAATTATTTTCCTTTAACCTGAACAATTTAAAAGACGGAATGGAGAGCAAGTTGAGTCAATTAACTACTGTTATAGAGGGTAAATTGAACGGGTTCGCCGAAAGTAGTACTAGTAATTCAAGAGAAAGCCGACAAGAGCTGAACACTGCCCTTGACAACTTTCAACTGAACTTCTCGAAGCAAATTGAATCTTATGGTGCGGCCCAGCGCAATAGTTTTATTGACTTACAAAGCAAACAGTCTGAACAGAATAAAATGACTTCCGAAAGGCTGGACCAAATGAGATTTGTGCTTGACCAGAAATTTACTGCTTTGCAGAAAGGAAATGAAGAAAAGTTGGAGTTTATGCGCAATACTCTAGAGAAAAAGATTGAGTTGATGCAAACCGGCAACGAGAAAAAACTTGAGGAGATGAGGGTTACAGTTGATGAGAAATTAGAGAAAACTTTAGAGTCCCGACTTGGAGAATCATTTAAACAGGTTAGCGAACGGTTGGAAGCGGTACATAAAGGCTTGGGTGACATGCAACAATTGGCTACCGGCGTTGGAGATTTGAAAAAGGTATTAAGCAATGTAAAGACCCGCGGAGTAATGGGAGAGTATCAACTGGAAAATATCCTTGAACAGATTCTAACACCCGAACAATATGGGAAAAATGTTAAAACAAAAGAAGGTTCGAACGCACTTGTCGAGTTTGCTATTAAAATGCCTGGAAAAGGGGAAAAGGACAAAAGTATTTGGCTGCCGATTGATTCGAAATTCCCGAAAGAGGACTTTGAACTATTAATAGATGCTTATGAAAAGGGGGCTCCAGAGTTGATAGAAGAACATAGAAAGAACTTTGTTAGGGGTATTAAGAAGTGTGCTGCAGATATTAGCGGGAAGTATGTTGATCCGCCACACACGACCGATTTTGCCATCCTTTTTCTTCCATTTGAAAGTCTATATGCAGAAGTGTTAAGAACTCCAGGCTTATTTGAATCTATACAAAGAGAATGTAAAATTATTATCACCGGACCAACTACTCTTTCTGCGTTACTTAGCAGCTTGCAGATGGGCTTTAGAACCCTGGCCATTGAGAAACGATCAAGTGAGGTATGGGAAGTACTGGGAGCTGTTAAGACTGAATTTAAATCCTTCGGTGGAATCCTTGAAAAAACTCAGAAGAAGTTGCAGGAAGCCACAAATAATCTTGAAAGTGTTGGTGTCCGCTCTCGAGCTATGGAAAGGAAACTCAAAACAGTTGAGGAACATCCAACTGATAAAACTTTGGAATTACTAGGGGATAATATTGGTATTATTACAGAATAGTTGCAATCCTAAACAACGGGTATTTGCTCATACAAGAAACGGCAATACCTTTTTGTATGTATAATTATTTCCCCTTTTTGTTATATACTAAGTTATTATACTCATGATAGATAAAAATTTAATAGAAGCTTACCAGGAAACCGTTTTTAAAGTTTACAATCCGCACCTGGAAATAAGAATCGACGAGGTGAACTCTGACCTTGACGAACTTCTAAAGGCACAAAACCAAACTGATTATGCCTACATAACCGCTTGGAATCCTTTCTCCCAGCTCCAGTCTCCGGATAAGAATCAACATTTCAATGAATTGTTGGCAAATGATTTAAAAGAGTACGTGACTTATACTGGTGAAGGTGTAGGAAGCGATGAAAGTTGGGCACCTGAAGAGAGCTTTCTAGTAATAGGGATTTCAAAAGATAGGGCTACAGAGCTGGCTAAAAAATACGGCCAAAACGCCATTGTATTTGGAACTATAGGTGGCACACCTGAATTAGTTTTCCTGGAATATTCATCTGCAGAGCGTTTATTAGCTCCCTTAAATATAAGCCCCCCAGGTTCTTTGCCTTATTTATTTAGTAAGGGCTTGAATCTGAAGATTAATCTTTTCGGTAACGGAAGCTTTGAGGGCTGGATAGATGTAGCTAGATCGTCAGTTGAATTGTTCCAAAACATAAGTAGATTAGAGGAAGGAGAACAGACACCTGGAATGTTATTGGTTTTCGAAAATACTCGTACACCAGCACTCATCAATTTAGACGCTCCGTTCAATTTTCAATCTGTATGGATTAAGGAAAAGGAAAATGGAGAATTAATAGTCGAAAAAATAGGAACCCATATGGCTAGTGACGTGGTTAAAGGTCCCTTTATTCAAACTGTAGCAGAGTATCGTTTTCTTTTGTTACTGCCGACAAAAACGTTTAAACTACCTGTATCCAAAATTCAATATGGAATACTAAGCGTTCAAAATGGTGCCCTAGCATGGGATATCGAAAGTTAAAATAAAAGCTCATTTGCTGCCAAGAATGATTAATGCACGTACATTGCATTAATCATTCCTTCCTTTGCACCATAATTAATTAACATGGAGCAGAGCCACAGTATTCGATTAATAGTTTGCCGGGAGATCAACAGAAATGAATGCCCTTGGCTAGAAAGGACTTATTTTCCTGGTGAATTGGTATACAAGTATAATGGTCCCACTTATGGTTGTGTTGCAAGGTCTGCTCTGGCTGTAACAGAATTGGAGAACAAAATTTTTTTTTTTCAAGTTCCTAAGGATTCCGTTATTGCTTTTTAAGTAGCACCTGTATTAGAAAGACCGCTGACAATTTTTGGCTTTGTCAAATCGAGTATCTTTATTTTTTATTATAGAATCGGTTTTTATAATCTATAAGATCCTGCTATAATCTTTTGTGTCTTATTTTCCCTAATCTTTATTTCCACGGTCTCAAGGTCGCAAAGGGCTTTTAGCCTTTCATACTCTTCACCATATCTTTTTATTCTTCTATATCGGGATTGGGTTCGATATATAATGAGAAAATCAATATGGGAATCACCGTTTAGAGCTTGAAATAGTTCCTTTACCATTTTTTTAGTGTAGGGTTGATTCCAATGAACCTTTTCAGGAGCAGTTTTACAAGCATCGGAAGGTGCATATTTGAAAATTTGTAGATCTACTAATAATAGATAAGTTTTATCATTGTCACCGAAATTTTCAGTTAAACCATCCGCAGAATTTTGAGACCTTCTTCCGTGAACAAAATCCATAACTGCTTTTCTGAGGGCTGGATAATCACTGGAATCAGCATGTGAAACAATAGTTCGGTTCTTATAAACTTCATTTATTGTAAGTCGGTAATAGGTTTTGTTACTCATCTTATGACCGAAAATACAATAAGAAATTTACTCCTCATAGTCCCATTCAAAATAATTCCCCGGTACGTAAAACCAAGCTGCAAATTTTGGCTCGCCTTCAAGCTCGGATAACTTCTTAAACGAACCAAAGTACCATTGAGAGTCCTGCGGGTAGGACTGGTACATCTCATAGGATTCAAAGGCGATTTCCTTTACAACATCTTCGGCTATGATAGCGCGTACTCCAATGCGTTGTTCTTTCGCACGTTGCAGTACTATCTCAAAATCTTCTTTTGTAAAGAGTGGCCATCCTAGTTGCGTCCTGGTGGTTTTGTAATCTATCAATCCCTTATAGATATTATTGTTTAGGTATCTTGCTTCTGCTATTTTTTGTTCTTCTGTCATCCCCTTAATTTTTCTGCAAAGTCGGTGTCGTCCCCGCAGTGTATTTGCGTAGGTAATATAAGAAGTAGGTGTGTTTTCGCAAAAATTCTATTTCGTTCTTTCAATGCAGATACGCTGCATCCTTCCTCAATAGCTTTGTCCAAGCAAATAAGAAAAGACTATGAGACAAACAACAGACCCTTATCAAAGCTTCAAAAGAGGAATTACCAGCGACCTTATTTCGGCAGCTATTAATCTTACTGGGGGTTTCGGCGTATTTTTACTGATATGGATCCTATTGGTAGGGGTATGGGCACTGATCTCTGAAAAAAGTGGTTTGAGTGATTCTGCCAGACTAATGGTGCTGGGATTCTTGGCGGTTATTATTCCTTGCCTCTTCTTCAGACGAACTGCAAACTTCATCGTCAAGCTTTGGGGATTGCTTTTATTACTGGTAATTGGCGGCCTTGTGATCTTTGTGTTCGGCTGGTTTACCTTTATGATGTTGAAGCAGGCCTTTTAATAGGAATAGAATCCTCTGGCATAGCCTTGAAGAATTTTTTAGGATCATAGGCAGGATTCCCAAAATTATCTATATTGAGAGCGTTTTACCGGGGTGTCCTTCCGGTGTATACAAGCCTTATTTTAAATAGTATTATCACAAATCACCTTATAATTTATGGTACAAACCCTAAACGATGTTCATCACCAGTTCGCTTCGTTTTTTAAAAGTCCGGGTCTTCAACCTTATGCTTATCTGGTTTCCAGGAAGCTGAGTGAAGGGCATATCTGTTTACAATTGGATTCGCTTGAGGAAGATTGGGAGAGTTTACCTTCTGTGTTTAAGGAGCAGGACTCGGTCACTTTTAATCTCGAATTGGAGCAGCAGGTTGGAAAAGACAATTTGGATACGCAGCCTTTTATCCTTTCTAATAACCGCCTTTATCTGCAGCGTTACTTTAAGTACGAAACGGCAATTCTTGAACGCATTATTGAATTCACGAAAGCCGGACAACGAGAGCGGGAAAAAAGATTACTCGGTCTTCAGAAGCATAGTGCTTTAATTAAAGATCTATTTAAGGCTCATAGTAGTACAGACTTGCCTTATTGCGACTGGCAACTGGCTGCTGCGATTACAGCAGTACTCAATAACTTTACGATTATTACCGGTGGTCCTGGTACGGGGAAAACTACTACCATTGCTAAAGTTCTGGCTATCCTTTTCGCTACGGACAGCGATCTTAAGGTTGCCCTGGCAGCACCGACAGGGAAAGCTGCGGCGAGGATGGCCGAATCGCTGAAGTCGGCAAAAATAGCGCTTGACGAACGGACAAAGGAACGTTTCCTGGCTTTAGAGCCATCTACGATGCACCGTTTACTAGGTTATGTCCCAGGAAGTATTTACTTCAAGCACAATAGCGGGAACCCATTGCCTTATGATGTGGTGATCGTTGACGAATCGTCTATGATCGATGTGGCCATGTTCTCCAAGTTGTTAAGTGCAATCGGTCCTGATACTCGTTTGATTCTGTTGGGGGATAAAGACCAGTTGGCCTCAGTTGAAGCAGGCAGCTTGTTTGGAGACTTATGCCAATCACAAGATCAGCTGAATCTCTTTTCTAAGGACTATATTCAGTTGATCAATTCCTTTATGGACGGGAAGTTCAAGCCTCTTTCAGATTATTCATCACCTACCATTACTCATCCTCTTTTTGAGCATTTGGTGGAGCTGCAGGTGAGTCACCGCTTTAAAGGTGATGAAGGCATTGGAAAGATCAGTCGCGCCGTAATTAATAATGACCAGGAGGTAATTAAAAACTTCATGACCTCCAACACTGATCCTCAGGTTCGTTTTGATTCCTCTTATTCACAGGAACTGTTTGAGGAATTTGTATCGGGTTATCAGGAGTATATTCAGGAGCCCGATATTGCTACTGCCTTGAAAAAGCTGAACAAGCTACGGGTGCTTTGTGCCATCAGGGAAGGGGAACAGGGCTTGTACACCACCAATAGAAAGATTGAAAAGGTGCTGAGCGATAAGAAACTGATCAGCTTGAAAGGCGATTTCTACGAGCATCGTCCTGTTATTATAACGAGCAACAACTATACACTTGGTCTTTATAACGGCGATATCGGTATTGTTCGGCCCGACAATCAGGGTAACTTGAAAGTCTGGTTCGAGACTGCGGAAGGGAAATTGAATGGCATTCTGCCCGGATTGCTCTCACAGGTGGAAACGGTATATGCCATGACGATCCATAAAAGTCAGGGTTCTGAGTTTGATCAGGTACTGGTATTGCTGCCCGACACTACTGAAGTAGCCATCCTAACCAGAGAGCTACTCTATACCGGCATCACGCGTGCAAAATCGGAAGTGTATATTCAAGCTACGGAGGAGCTTGTTTTGGAGACAGCAGCACGGCAGGTAAGTCGGGCATCTGGTATCAGCGAACGTTTTCTTAACCTATCCTAATTACACACCATGTCTTTACAATTAAAAGTCTCTAACTCTCTCGCTAATCTGGCTAAGGAGCTATGCAGCGATCTTAAAAATACTACCCGTTCTGTGTTTCATACGGATTACGTGATTACGCAAACGGAAGGAATGAATAGCTGGCTTAAAATGCAAATGGCAGACCATTTGGGTATTGCAGCGAATTACCAGTTCCTCAAACCCAATGATCTTATTCACCAGGCTTACCGCATTCTGGGTGGGCAATATCAGCAGCCTTTATCGGCAGAAAACCAATGTTGGCTGCTCTATTCTGTACTGGCTGAGGAGGAGTTTATCAAGTCATACCCTGAGGTTGCTAACTATTACCTGGACGCAGCAGAGGTAGGGGATCTGAAAAGAATGGCACTGGCAGAAAAAGTGGCCGACCTTTTCGATCAGTACCAGATCTACCGCCCGGAGATGATCAGTGCCTGGAATCAGGCGGATTTAAAGTCGCTAAAGGGGGATAAGGAGGAATGGCAGCAATATATTTGGGTGAGATGCAAGGAGCTTCTGGGTGATAAATTACCTGATAAAAGCACCGTGGGCAACTTCATTGTGAACGCCTTGAAGGATCCTCAGAACCAGGACAGGATCCGCCAGTTACTTCCATCGGCCTATATCTTCGGCCTTTCGGTAAGTACGGCCTTTCACCTGCAGATATTCCATGAACTTGGCCTGTATTCGGAAATACGTTTTTATCTCCTGAATCCTGCTCCATCTGTTTATTGGTTTGAAGATAAGAGTGAAAAGCAACTGGCATTTTTGCGGAAGAAAGGCTGGGCATTCAGCGATGACGAGAGTTATGGAAATGCCTTGCTTACCAGCTGGGGTAAGGTTATTCAGAATACGTTTTCGCTGTTGTTTCAGCATGACGATATCCTGAACACTTACGAAGAACTGGATGTTGAAGAACCTTTAGGAGATTCATTGCTGCACAAGATCCAGCAGGATATCTATCATAATCGCCCGGGTACTGAAAGGACCACCTTAGCCTTGGAACAGATCCAGGATGGCTCACTTAGCATTCATTCTTGTTATACTCCTGCAAGGGAAGTGGAGGCGCTGTATAATTACCTGGTGCATCTGGTGGATAAAGGAGCTGAAAAGATCTCAGCGCGGGATATTGTGGTGATGGTAACGGATGTGAATGCATATGCTCCGTATATAAGAGCGGTGTTTGATAACGCGCCTTATCAGTTTCCTTATACCGTTGCTGATGAAAGTTATACCGAGGATGATACTATTGCCGCCGCTTTGAATGCGATCTTCTGCTTGAATGAAGAGAACTTTAAAGCGGAGGAGGTGCTGCAAGTGCTGGATTCCAGCTATGTGAGAAACCGTTTTGGTATTACAGATCTGCAACTGATCAGAAAGGTGGTTAATGCTGCTGGAATACGTTTTGGCATTGAAGGAAGCAGGGAGGACGATAGTGTGTACCTGAGCTGGAAATATGGCTTGAAAAGGATCATCTACGGTGTTTGTATCAGTGGTGAAGAGGAATATCATGATGGTCTCGACGAGTTCTATCCTTTGGATTTGATGGAGGGTCAGGCGGCTCAGGAACTTATTCGTTTCTGCCACTTTGTAGAGGTACTCATCTCAGCTATTGAAGCAAGGAAAACTGACCGGAGTCTTGTTGGCTGGGCCAGCTATACAGAACAGATATTAAGCAATCTGATCATTAATTCTGCTGAGGAGCCTGAAGAGGATTACGCATTGCTGTTAAAGCAATTGGAGAAGTATAATAGCCTGGACGAGATCATGCAGGAGGATTTAAGCTATGAGGTATTCTCCCGTACCTTCCTACAAAATATCAGTTCGGCGGCTAAAGTAGGTTCCTTTGCTGGCGGGGGGATTACTTTCTGTTCGCTGATCCCGATGCGAAGTATTCCGTTTAAGATCGTTGCCTTGCTGGGATTGAATTTCGATAAGTTCCCGAGACGGGAACAGGCTGCCGGATTTAGTTTAATGGAGCGAGAGAAGAGGAAGGGGGATCGTAATGTGAAGGAGAACGATAAGCATCTTTTCCTTGAGACATTGCTATCTGCCAGGAAATATCTTTATCTGAGTTATATCGGTCAGGATGTTAAGGATAATGGGCATCTACCACCTTCTGGTTTAATCGACGAATTGCTGGATTACATCCAGGCCGGGTATGAGGGGCCAGAGAAATTGAATGATCTGCTCGTGATCCATCATCCATTGCATGCCTTCAGCAAGAAATATAACAGCAGTTTGCCTGGCTTGTACGATTATCGTTATCAGTCAGAACAAGCTACAATTACGGATAAGCTACTGACTAAGACGGCCTCGCCAAGACTAGCGCTGGAAGAAATAAGTCTCGATGCTCTTATTAAATTCTGTAAGCATCCTATTAAAACGTATTTTAATAATGTATTAAGCATTAGGTATGAAAGTGAGGAGTCTTTACTGAGTGATACAGAAGTATTTAAGACGGATCACCTGCAGGATTGGAACCTTAAGAATAATACACTCGGACTGGAGGAAGAGGAGCGGGATCTGCTAAGGGCTGAGTTGTTGAAGAAAGCCGCTTTGCCTTTGAAGAATATGTCTGCTATTACTTTTCACACTATCGAAGAGACGGTAGCTCCGGTTAGAGAAATTTATAATACTTGTATCGATTGCGCAGAAGAACAGGTAGAGCATTTTGAGATTAATTTTCCGGAAGAGGGTATGCGCCTGACAGGAAAAATTGCCGGGATCTTTGAGAGGAAGCAGGTGGAGGTTTGTTGGTCTGGTAACGATGTTAAAAATATGTTGGATGCTTATATTCGGTATCTGGCAGGGAGAGCAGCTGGTCTTGATATAAGCTTACATTTTATCAGCTCGGCTAAAGCGGCTCGTTTTGATGCTATTGGTTTTAGTGCGGAGGAAGCCCGCAACAAACTGTTAGATCTTATAAAGCTTTATAAAGAAGGCCACCAGCATGCCCTGTGCTTTTGGGTAGGCTTTAAACTAAAGCTTAGTAAGCTGGCGGAATTGGATCATGAAGCCTTTATATCGCATGTGCGCGGGACCGTGAATCATTTTGAATTCCCCTGCGACGACCCTTACATCCTTGCCAAGTATGCGGAAGGATATTTCGAAGAGGAGCTTTCTTTTGAGCTGCACCAGCGTTGTGCCGGCTTATTACTTGAACCATTAATTCACCTTTTCCCCGATTACGATCATGCCTGATATCACTTTTAAACCTTTTAATCCGGCTACAGTAGCCCTGGATGGAACAAACCTAATTGAAGCCAGTGCCGGAACTGGCAAAACATATTCTATCGCTATACTCGCCCTACGTCTACTACTAGAAAAACAATTGACTGTTAAGGAGATATTGATGGTCACCTTTACCAAAGCTGCTGTTGCAGAATTGGAAGAACGTATCCGTTTATTCATCCGGGAGGCCTACCGTTCGAGTGAGGGAGAAACTATTACTGACGATACTATCGCTGCTTTAGTAGGGCAAGCAATTGATCTTCATGGACAGGATGAAATAGTAAGGACATTGCGGGAAGCAGTGCTATTTCTGGATGAAACTTCGGTACTGACCATTCACAGCTTTTGCCAGCAAACCTTGAATGAATTTGCTTTTGAAACCAGACAGCTGTTCGGAGCTGAACTTGTTCAGGACACGAGCGGAATGCTGATGGATGAACTCAATAAGTTCTGGCGAGGGTACATTACCAGTATTCCTACGAAAGTGTTGGGTCTGCTGATCAGGAATGGCTTAAGTCGCGAAAACTTAAAGAAGGTGGTCGACGAACATATCCAGGGGAAAAGGTTCCTTATTTTTAACCCTGAGGAATGTTATGATTTAAAGGATGAGGAACTTACCAACTTTCATCAGAATTACACTGAGGCTTGGGAAAGGGCGGATTCAGCCTGGGAGAGGATTGTTACTTATGTAAGGAATAACCCGGAGGAGATGAGGCAGCGTTGCGATTCGAATTCTCATGCCCGGAAGAATATGCTAGATCTTTATGATCAACCAGAAGCCCTGTTGGAATTTATAGAAAATAACAGCACTAAGAAATATATCGAAAAAACATTTCCTGAAATCCTGGTCCAACTGGAAGAGTATAATAACCTGAAAAGGGTGGCTACTCAACTTGTTGTCAATTTAATCCGGCACATTACCTGCTTTGCTATAAGTATCATAACAAAAGGACTTTATAAAAGTAAGACTTCCCGAAATCAGATGGCTTTTGACGATCTGATTGGAAACCTTCATGTGGCTTTGGTTAAAACTGAAAATCCTGTTTTAGTATCTAAGCTGCAGCAGAAATATAAGGCTGTATTTATTGATGAGTTTCAGGACACGGACCGTTATCAATACGAAATCTTCAACAGAGCTTTTGGTACGGAGACTATTCTGTTTTACATCGGCGATCCAAAACAAAGTATTTACGCATGGAGAAAGGCGGATATAGAAACTTACTTTGAAGCCAGAAGAAGTGTTGCCAACGTATATGGAATGAACAGGAATTTCCGTTCTTCTAAATCTTTGATCGAGGCAATGAATAGCTTCTTCCTGCCTGAAGAAAACTTTGATACCTTCCATTTTGCTGCTGAAGATTCTGCTATCAATTATATTCCTGTTGAATCTCCTGAGCCAAACACCAAGGGGGAGCTTGTCTTTGAAGGTTCAGCAGCGGTTCCAGTAACGATAACAGAGCTGGCAAATAAGGATTCTATTGCAGAAGCTGTTGCCCAGCAGGTATTGGATTTACTAAGCAACCGGTCGTACACCATTTACGGAAAGGAGAAACGTAAGGTTCGTCCTTCGGATATCGGGATCCTTGTACGTACAGGTACGGAAGGCGCAACTATAAAAAACCGACTTGCTGCCTTGGGCATACCAGCAGTAACGATAGGAGATGCCAGGGTATTGAACTCTGAAGAATCATCCTATGTGCTTTACTTGTTGGAGGCTATGGAAAACATTTCTACTGCGGCGATTAATAAAGCATTGCTTTCGCCTTTTACCGGCTACCTCGACTTCCAGATACTGCAGTTAGATGATCAGGCGGTGGTTGAGTTGTTCAGGAGATATAAGAACCTATGGGAGGATGAAGGTATTTATCCTGCGATGAATGCTTTTATTGCTGATTTTGGGGTGAATAAACGCCTCCTGGATAGACCAGGTACCGGTGAACGTAGTATTACAAACCTTTATCAGCTGGTAGAGCTACTTCATAAGGTCCAGTCCCGGAAACGTTTTTCTTCGCTTGAACTGATCAGCTGGTTGAAACGAGGGATAGAAGGCATGGAGACAGAGGGAGATGAGTACGTTCAGCGTATTGAGAGTGATGAAGAATGCGTGAACATCGTGACTATCCATAAAAGTAAGGGCTTGGAATATAAGATCGTGCTGGCACCTTACCTGGATTTGAAGGCCGAGCCTTATAGTAAAATTACTTATTGGAGTTTCAGAGATCCGGATACCGGGCAATACGTTGGTGAACATAAGAATATGATCAGTGCGGATCATCATGCCGCCTTTTTAAGGCAGACGGAACAAGAGAACCGCCGGCTTATCTATGTCGCCATTACTCGTGCTGTTTATAAGTGCTTCATTTATAGAGTTACCAGGGGCAGCAGCTCTCTTTCTTATTTTGTTGAGGCTATCAAGCGCAACCTTCCTGATGGGGTACAAATAACCACAGCTATGGCTGAGCCTGAAGCAGAACGGTATGAAAGGAAAGAAGCACTAGCTTTAAAACATGAAATGCCTATTGTCGACTTTGATCTTTTGCATAAGAACTGGGTGAAGATGAGTTATTCACGACTACGAGCAGATCATAATACCTCTATCAAACTCAGGGCTAACGAGTTTACAAACAACTACGATCGCTTCATTTTCTCGGAGTTAAAGGCAGGAGCGAAGACGGGAAATATGCTGCATTATATTTTTGAGAATATTGCGTTTGATAATCAGGACAAGTGGGACAGGGTGATCCGTCAGGCTGTACTGCAGTTTTATGGCAAACAGGAAGACGAAAGGCTGTACGCATTGATCTTTACGATGCTGGAGCAAGTTCTAGGTGCTGCAATGAATATCGACGGTAGTACTTTTAGCCTTAATGAGATTGACCCTTATCGACGAATCAATGAGTTTGAGTTTGATTTCAATGTTTCGCCCTTCAGGGTTCCTGAACTAAAAAAGCTGAGTACTGAAGGTATGGATATTGAAGTAAGGGGTTTTGAGGAATTGGAAGGTATTATGAACGGTAAGATCGACTTGTTCTTTGAACACCAGGGCAAGTATTATGTGCTGGATTGGAAGTCCAACTTCCTGGGGGATTCTATTGAGAATTACAATGAGGAGGCCTTACAGCAGGCCATGAATGAAAATAATTACCATTTGCAGTATCTAATCTACACGCTTGCCGCCAAGAAATACCTGGAAAGCCGTATTCCGGACTTCGACTACGAGACGCAATTTGGAGGAGTGATTTACCTCTTTGTTCGTGGTGTACGTAAGGATGGATCAACCGGAGTTTTCAAAACGAAACCATCCGTTGAAACCATTAGAAAGCTTGGATTGATTTTAACGGAAGGTGGTTCGGTAGGACTAGGTTCTGCAGTTCGGGTAGGAGTAGTTTAATTACTGTTAAACTAACCTTTATGTGCTGAAAACAAAAGGGAGATTGCTTTGATCTCCCTTTTGTTTTTAATGGTGCTTCTAAAACTTTCCTGCGGCTTTTTGTATCCTGGATTTTATCTTATCTCTTAAACTTGCTGGCTCCAGTATTTCTACTTCGTCAACAAAGCCCATAATGATCCTTTCCAATTCATAATTGATCATCAAACTTAAACTTATAGTAAGAGAAACATTACTTTCTTCTATTACCTGCTGGCTGTGGTGTAAGGGCTGGGTTTTAATATACGGGATCATGGATCCAGTGAATTTTAATACAATACCATCAGGACCCGCATTAGTAGTAGTTATCCCAATAGTATGTTTGAAATAAGTATCAGGATCAGGTCTGAACTCTTCCAGGTATTTCTCATCCGAAATCACATCAAAACCAGAGAGACGGTCGAGTGCAAAGGTTTTGAGATAGCCTTCGTTTTCATACCAGCCAACCAGGTACCAGCGGTTACGATATTCTTTTAGCAAGTAGGGGTGGAACTTGTATTCCTTCTCATATTCGCTGGTGAACTTGCGGTATTTCAGGTTGATCACCTGCTTCTCCTTAATGGCATTCATGAGAGGATTGATCCATTCTAGTCCCTCGCTGGAAGGTGTATGTTCAAAGCAAATGGTCTCCTGGACTTGTTGGTAGGTCTTTAGGTGAACCTTCTTCTCGAGCTTGTTCAAAATACCTTCTACCTCCTTGAAAAACTCTAATCCCTTATAGGTTTTGAATAGCCTTATGGCTGCGGAGAGGTTTTCAATATCCTTTGTAGTGAGGGTAATATTACGGATGGAAAAATCTTTGTCATCATAATAATACTCCCCGTTTTTCCGGATGATAGGTGCATTGTAGCCAAGAAGGTCGCTCCGCATGATCCGGATATCTTCTTCTATGGTACGTTGACTAACAGTGTTTTTGGAAGGTCTTGAATTTGCCTCAAGAAGGGCATCAGTACACTTCTCTGCCAGATCCTGCCAGGTCCATTTCCGGAAACGGTTTTGTAAACACTTGTCTATAGTATGGTAACGGAGTAATGCATCGAAATTAGTAGGCATTGTGATCAAGTTTGTGGTAAAAATAATGGCGGAAGTACCTTTCTTAAAATAAAAGATAAAATTTCTTTCCAGGGCAATGCAAATAGACTGCATTAAGTCGGTCTTTCTTTGTAGCGTTCAAGGAGAAACACTATGAGTAAAAATTTAAATGATTTCAGGACATGGTTTGATGACTATTCAGATGAGCAATTAATAGACCGGTTTAACGAGGAAGTTGGTAAGCCAGGTTGGTCCTCGTCAAGAGCAGAATTTGCAGGTGCAATGATTCACGCTTTTGAAAAAAGAAGCTTTGACGCCTCTGCAATACTAAGCTCTGGGGTACTAAGCCGTAGGAACAGGGTGATGCTAGTTGATAACCGGGTAATTATAGATCCGATTGAGCAGTTATTGAATCCATTCCAAAGTTATAATCCTTCGCTTTTAAATTACCCTTTAAAAGCAACAGGTACTTTGGAATTACCAGGGGAAGATGCAGGGCCCATTAATGTTGATCTAGCCCTGTCTGCTATTGAAATCTTTCAAAATATCAGTGGGATAAGAAAGGTGGCGGATTTCAAAGGAATGATCCTGTGCTTTAATAATCCTCTTATTGGATATTATTGTATGCTTATTGCCAGGTTTGATTACAAGGCTTTATATGTAAAAGAAGCTTCGGCAGGGGAATACCGGATTAGCTATGTTGCAGATTACCCCTTTAATGCTGAAACAAAAGGACTGAACGTTAATCTAATGCATGGTTTTAGTCATATCATTCTGCTTCCAGGTTCTACCACCGAGGTCGACAAAGGCCTAATAGGGGCACGTTTAACAGGAAATTTAACGAACAAAAAGTTTGTAATTAGCAAAGGTTAAGCAAAATGAGTAGAAGTCAGAAACCAAGGCCTCCTTTTACAGAGGAGGACCTGGAAAATATGAAAGCGCTTCTGCCTGATGCAAATACCTATATTAGTGATGAATACAGCTTCGAATTCACTTGCTCAAAAGGGAAGTCTTACACGATTACTTACTACAAGATTGAAGTGCTCAATCTGGATGATGACGCACCTTTAGAAAAGAACTACGAATGGTTTTATTTTGACTGGCAGGAGAACTTGAATTGGAAGATTTATTTTAACCCATAAAAAAGGAGATACATATAGAAGAAGTTTATAACTACGAGCATAAGGTAGAGTACTTTATGCAGTATGAAGGCATGTTTATACTATGCAGCTGGAGCGGGAAGCGATATTTGAATACAGAACAGAATATTCTGATGATTGACCCTGCAGAACTAATGAGCAATTACTTTTTACTGCTCCGGTCGCCCTACCATTTGGAGGATGAAATAGCGAGAGACGTATCTAATATAATGGTCGACGAAGACCTGGTATTTAATGGAATATCCAAGGTTATTCAAAATGGAAGGGAAATAGCTACTCAAGCATACCTTTCGCCCGAAGTTGCAAGTTTCCTGCTAAGGAGAGGTTTTGCAATTCCTTACAAGGGAGTTCCTGCTCGCGAACTTTATTTTCAAGGTTGGATCTGTTTTCAAAATCCTTATCGTAACTTTCTCACCAGCGAGGATTTTCCTCCGTTGATGTTAGCTTAATAAATCCTGAATACCTTTTACATGAGTTTAAAATTATTCCTTAAAACGCATTCCATATGTTTTGTGAAGTCGAGCTCTGCTGACTTTGACTATTTTCTAAAAGGCAGCAGAAGCCTTCAACTTGAAGAATTGGCCGACGCCTATAACAAAAGAGCGGCTTCGGGTTTAAAATCACTTTGTTTAATCTTTAATTCTTTAGAAGACCATGGTATTAAGCTCAGTTACAACTACGATTATGGCATGTTCTATGACAGAATAGAGGTAAAGGCCTCTTTTGAAGGTGGGGGATTGTATTGTGCTGCAGGTGGCCGGTTCGAAGAAAAAAGAGGTGTATATGTTAAAGGGGATAAAGCTCTTGATTTCCTTTGTGAAAAGTTGAGCAATAATTTAGAATTTTCCTAATCAACGCAGTTAGGCTGCGCTCGCTTCCATAACCTTTGTTCCATAATACAAGGCACATGGAATTTTTAATCACCACAGAAGAAGACAAAGAACGCGAAATACAGGCAGCAGTGATCCTGGCAGTAGAAAATTTAAGTGGATACCTGGCCCAACCTGCAGATCTGAAAATTTATTTTGAGGAAGGAGAAAGGATTTTGGTCCACCTGAGGGTACCCGTTCTTAAAAATGCATTCGGTCTGTTAGAGCAGTTGTACAATAATGAAATGATGTTCTTTAAGGTGCTTGCCGCTGAAGTTTCTGAAGAGCTATTTAAGTACCTGCTCTACAATGGGAGAGTTGCCTTCTACAAATTTTACTGCTCGTTCTATAGTGATGTTAGGATCCGTTTCACGGAAGAAGTTTTGGGGAATAATTTTGAAGGGGTGTTTAAGGTTGGGGAGTGATATATTATTAGTTTTATGCCCTACACTACCACTGGGAATGAAAAACAAATTGCTGAGGGCCTATTCAGTGGATAAGTTTTAGAATTGAGTATCTATTAAAAAATCATACCTATGGAAAATAATAAACGAGTTGCCAGGTTAACCTGGAACGATAAAGGATACGTTTTACCTTCTGGTGGAGCTGGAAAAAGTACGGATAAAGACAGTCATGAGTATAGATTCGGATACGGACATGAAGAATGGTTATTTGATGTAAGTAAACTAATTGACGGGTACCATTATGGTTTCCTTCAGCCTGTTCGACAATATCAAGAGGCTTACACTGGTGGAATCTATTCAGTAATGCTTTACACCATTAATAAAGAAACGAAATTAAGGTATTGGGTTGGTGATATTGAAAGGGTGGAGGTTATAGATGAGCAGGAGGCATTACGGATAAGAGGTATTTATAAAGATAGAGGTTGGCTTAACGAGATGGAAGAGCAAATTTTGGAAAGTGGAGGATCAAAAATGGATTTCGCTAATTATCCCGGAATCGACTTGTTTAATGTTCGGTTTCGCCCCAAAGATATAAACGTCACTGATCCGTACCTTGAACTTCCAAGTGATCATCCATTAAGAACAATTACTCGATATACCTTCGCTCGATTTAAAGAAGAGTTCCAGCCTGCGCCAAATTTCACCTCACCGAACTTTCAGTTTATTCCACCTGATCAAGTTCCGGAGCCTACTGATGTTGGACTCGAAACTCGTAAGTCGATAAGACCTCCTCAGTCAGTAGAAATAACCTATCTCCATAGCGCCCTTAGTAATATCCTAACACGGAGGCTAAGAGAAATTCATGGGAACAATAATGTAACGGCAGAACATCCTTCAGGAAATGGAAGAAACAGAATTGATGTGCTGGTCAACTCCAAAGAAGGATTAATTTTTTATGAGATAAAAACTTACAACTCTTTACTTACATCAATTCGGGAAGCATTTGGGCAATTGCTTGAATACGCAATCTGGCCAGAAAAAATGAAGGCTTCAAAACTGGTTATTGTTACTCATCTACCTGCATCAGCGGATGTATCCAAATACTTGAAATATATTAGGGATCAGTATAATCTTCCTTTGTATTATCAGCACTTAGATTGGGAAAAAGGTAAGCTATCAGAAGAATTTTAAGGAGGAAATAAATGAAGCTTGAATTTCCATTCGCACTCGCTAATTTAACAATACAGCTGGAGAGGAAACCGGGTTTTGGTCCCTACGAGGGATACCACATATCAATAAGTGGTTCCGGAATTATTACCGTCGAAGAATTCGAGGAGAGGACTTTTTCCAACTATTCAAAAACTGTCTCGGCTCACGAGATATTGAAGCTACTCAAGTATGCAATTGACATTGGATTCTTTGAGATGCCAGACGGGTATAAAATACGAGAAAAACTTTATTTGGATGGAGACGAGGTTGCTGTGGAGGGATTCCTTTGCACAGATTTGCCTATGCTAGATTTAACTATAAGTACACTTACTCAGACAAAGTCAGTTAGAGATTATTTAGGTGCTCCAAGACGGTTGAAGAGGTTACAAAGTCAGATTAGAAATCTGGCGGGATTTACCTAATGTTTAAAGCATTTTTTATTCGCTCCAATTTCTCTTCATCTGAAAGACTCTCAAACTTCTTCCACGTAGCATACTTAAAATACCTGACGCCTGTTTTCTTGCTTTCATCATTGCTGTGAAACAAAAGTCTGGTTTGACATCTTGGGCATACCGGATAATTAGGAGTAAAGCGTTTGCCTTGTGGTTGATCGGCTACTAGTGATAGAACTTTAAATGCTGATTTCTTCTTAATTAATGGGATACGCTCAATTTCTGCTTGTATAAAGTGAAAAGCCTTTACATCTAATAAATTAGCGTAGTAGAAATCCTGTCCATCATTGGTTTGAAAGAGAAAGCTTCCGTACATGAAATCACTTACAATTGGGATTTCAACTATTTTGAAGCATCCTAAACATCTTGTCTTGAAGCAGGCTAAGGATTGGTATTTCTCTTCCATTAAGATTTAGAAAGGATGCGGAGCCTGTTAGAAGCTCCGCAAGAATTTATAAATACAAACTTACAGCCTCATTCAAAGAGTCGGATAATGTATAGATGTCATCCACCCCTTGAATCTCCGTTTTAATAAACTTTTTATCAGCGGCAGCTATCTCAATTGTTTTCTTCTTTCCATCCAGGTTCAGTCTGCATATTGTCTTTCGGTTATTATCGTCAAACAGAATTGCACAATAGCTCTGTGCGTCCCTCATAACAATTCTTTTAGAGTCAACCTTCTGACGTAAGATAGCCTTTATTATAAAGAACGCTTCCTTTTCCTCCTCTGTGGTTACTATCAGGCTCTTTTCTGTTATTGTTTCAGTATCAACAGAATCGGAAGTTAGCGGTTCTTCGTTTTGCACTTCGGCGTTTAGCGCTGTTTTCAACCTGTCGTTGATAGTATCATTCATTAGCAGATTGAAGGCCTTTTTAGTGATAGGAGTAAATTGCTCTAATACCTTAGCTGTAACAACGCTTGGGTAAGTTTTCTTAGCAAAATATCTTACAAAGTCTTCTGATGGACTTATCATCTCATTTGCTAATAACGTTTTGATCTCGTTCAGGAACTTAAGCTCACTAGCAGTATTCGTAATACTTTCTAGGTCGAAATAAGATTTGTGGAACTTCTTAAGTTCAGAAATTTCGTTGTCCCGTATCTCGGTGATCTTGAATTCGAAGAACGGTTTCTCATCCATTTTATTTGGAGTTACCAGGTCTGTATAAAATCTGAAAGTAATTCCATTGGTAAGCAGGCCGAACTTAGCTTCTGTGGTGTGAAAGTAGCGGAAGAGTTGAGAATTATGAGGGTCTAGGTTTTCTTTGTAATGCTTGCATTCTACCAGAATGATTGGTTTCTCATCCTTGAGAATTGCATAGTCAACTTTCTCACCTTTCTTTATCCCTATATCCGCAATAAATTCCGGACTTACTTCGAACGGGTTGAATACATCATACCCAAGAAGTTGAATAAAGGGCATAATTAAGGCGTTTTTGGTTGCTTCTTCGGTTTGAATTTGTGGGCAAAGCTTCTCTACTCTAGAGGCGAATTGCAGAATTGCATCTTTAAAGTCCATTGTGACAAGTACTTGAGATGAGAAATATCGTAAATATTTTTAATCAAATTATAACTATAATAAAAAAATATTGACTTTTAGTTTTCACCATTTCACTGGGTACTTTATTACTTACCATTTTGACGAAATTTTACACGGATAAGCTAAACTTCGAAACAAGAGAAATTCTCAGGGGAACTACACAGATGGCGCCTCATTTCACAGAACTTGCGGGCCGTATTTTCAAAAATTATGCTGTCATGCCAATTAATATTTGTTTCAGTTTTGAAGGAACCAAAAGAGAACCAACTTTAAAAATATGTTTCAAGTATGAACATGAGGTACGAATATGCGAGAAACAACGTCTCCTCAATTGTCAGAATAGGACGAAGGCACCTAATTTAGATTACTGGTCGGCAATTAGGAAACACATGTTCAGTAAACAGTCATTATTATCAGGCATTGTTTTAACGTTTCGCTTCCTGAGTTTAAGAAGGCGAACCTTATGGACATCTTATTCTTCTTATGAGGCTTTTGCCAAAGCAGAGACTAATGATAGTATTCCTTCAGATAGGCTGGAGAAACTAAAGAAAGAAATAGGACAAGAAGATCTTCTTTGGACTATTAGCCGAGCTGGTGCTGCAACTATATTTTTCTTATTTACTAAAGAGCAGGTTACGCAATACGAGAGGAGCGACCTTCACAAGGATTGGTCCAACAGGTATTATGAACTGTTGAAACCATATGATGAGTTCGGGTATTACAAACAGGAGGACTTTTGGGTTAATCTAGATAGTAAAGAAAACTTTGATAATAACTATCAGAGTAATTGGTACTATTATTACAAATAAGGGCCTACTGTACCAAAGCTGAATAGATTCCTACCTATAAAAGAAAACGAGCGTTATCCAAATCACTATGGCAAGAATATTCAACGCAAATGAGAGCCAGGTAACCGTTGCATTATAGATCTTGTACAACCCTCGGGAAAACATCACTAAGGTCGCAACTCCAAAAAGGAGAGCCAGCATAATATCTTCCCCTGGAGTACAGGGACCTCCTCGAAACTTCTTACTTACAATAACATATATTAACAGCGGTATTGTAATTGAATAATATATTGCTGTGTAGTAGGGGCGTAGCGAGTTTGAATTTTCGTTATCAGGTGCTTTACTCATTGTGTTAAGTATTTAATAGCAGCTATCACTTCTTTATCTCAATCTTGGCCTTCACCCAAGATAACACTGTTTTGTATTCCTCCTCGGAGCCAAAAGCTGATTTAGGTAAATAGATGAAAGAATTCTTAAGCAGGTAAAGCAAGGCGTATTCTTTAGTTTTATAGATCTTAACAAAGTTGTTCATTTTGATAATAGAACTTCCACCGTCTTCCATGGCGGCACTCAGCTCTTCTGATGTGATGCTAAAGGTTCTCCTGGTAAGTACAGCTCTATTTTCTTTGGAATGGGAAAAACGATAAAAGTAAATGACTAAGTAAACTGGGTAGCTAATAACCAGGAACAAAACGAACCGATCCACATTATCCAAAAAACCTTTACTGGTATATTGGAGTAGAAGAAGGGCAGGAGCAATTAACAGGTAAAGATTGCTGCGACTAGTAAAATACTTCTTTAGTAATAGTTGGAAATATTCTTTTTGTGATAGACTTATTTCGCTGGTTTGGATTATTTGCATGGATATGTTTAGGATTCAGATTAAGGCTTACTGTTGCTCTTCATCAATATCTCCACCTTCTCTTTTTCGCTCTGTAACAAACGCTCGTAAAGCTTTTTATTTTCTTCGTAAAGAGACTTGTTTTCCTCAATGGCTTCCATCAATTTATCAAGAGGATTAAATGTGGGATAATAGTTAAATAGCGATCCGTTATCGTGATTGTTTACCGTATTGCCTATAATATTAAACACAGCCTCTTCACTAAAATTCTTAATAACCTCCTTATTAACACCCAACACCTTCGCCACCTTCTCCAGCATCTCATCATCAACAGTCTCACTTGCTTCCATCCTGGACACAGTCTGCTGACTTACCCCTAATTCGAATGCCAAGCTATCTTGCTTCATATTTCTCAATTCACGAATGCGACTGATTTTTCTTCCGATGTGTGCTGGCTTTGATGAGGTTTCCATATCCCAAATATAGATTTTTTTCGGAAGTGTAATAAAACCTCAGTTTGCCTAATGAGTAAAATAAACAGGTAAATTTAAAGCTGAGGGAATTTGCTGCGAAATATATTTTTACTGCGCAAAAAGACTGCACATTAAGTATTGACCTTTGAACTGTCCAAATAATGAGAGTATGATTTTTAAAATTGAAAACGGGCTCAACAAGATTACCATCGGATATAATGACCTCGTTACTTATGTTAAAATTGGTAAGCCCGTATCTATGATTTGGGATGATAGCGGGGGATCAGTAGCTAAATACCTTGCCATGGTGCCACTTACCCCGGAAGAAAGGAAACATATTCATGATCAGTTCCAGTTCGAACTTCATCAAAATTACAAGGGCAGGGAAGCGGATTTATTTGAAATGTTGAAGCACTACTGGGACTGCTGGAAAATGGGGAATACTACCTTGGCTTTAATGATGGTACAGCTAAGGCTGTTGCACAAAGTTGCAGATAGGCTGTACTCATGGCAGTCCAGGCATATTCTGAATAATATCGATAATAAGGCAAGTTCTATAGCTTTTTTCCATAAAGCAAACTTCTGAGCCCCATCTCCGTAAACAATCCTAAATCTTATCAATGAAAAAAATATTTAAAGCCCCGCTATTTCTTTACCTTCTAGTTTTACTACAATTTAATCTTACCCATTGCACAAAAGGCAGCCAAGACTATTTGGTAGTTCACAAGGATGAAGGGCCCCATGGTACTGTTTTGAAACTAGTTTTACAGAACGTAATTGGAAAAGACAGCTTAATAGAAATTGCGCGGCAGATCCGCCAGGAAACAGAGAAAAAAGAAAACTTCGTAGTCTACTACTACCTTCCTGGAATGAACGACGCCATCTGCTGGACGGCAGTTACATATGCAAAAGACAGCACAGACTGCAATGCAAAAGACCGTTCAAATGTATGCGTAGAATACGAAGAAGTAATCCCAGGAATAAAAACCAGGAATGAACTCCGCGCACTTAAAAGTAAGGAATACAACAAATCACAGATCCTTAAAGAAGTACCCGATATGTTTGCGAAGGTTAAATATGAAATCTATCGGCCCGATCCGAGAACCGGAGAAGGCAGGTTTATTGTCGTACGTCCCGATGGTACCACAAGGTCTTTGATGTACAAATATAAAGAGGATGGGATGTGGAAAAGAAATACATTTATCTCTCCTGCAAATGCTGAAGGTGCTTTCGAATTGGATGAAGCTGGAATGTGGGATTATCAGTGCCTGCAATGTCCGAATGGTAGATATATTCCATTCTAACCTAGAACCTGGTACTATTATTATAGATAATATAGAATGAGCCTAACGTCTTATTCTTCGATAGTCAAACGAGCTTCAATCCTTTGCAGATTTACTATTACTTGCTCTTTACTGACTAATGGAAAGAGACTATCAATTATATGGAGCACTTCTTTAAAGAGTAATTGCGCATCGGACGTGAAGACTCTATAAGAACTGAAGATTTTTGAGTTGGATATTACTTCGTAATCCTTAAAAATGCTCCAGTGTCCTGCTAATGCAAGAGCCTTTCTTCCTTGCTTCGTCTGGCTATCAATGCTGAAATATACTACCGGAAAATTGTTTTTCGTTCGATCTGCAATAAGCAGTTTTGCCGCATCCAGGATATATAGTTGGCACTTAGGAACAGGGATTGAAAAAGATATAGAGTTCATCTTCAGTCTATCATTCTCCTTTAAGAATGTCTGAATTATTGGAATAGTAGTTTCTGGACTAAGCATAGTTGCAATCGTGATGGACTAAAGATAGATTCCTTTTTAGCGGGAGATTGGGTTAATGGAAAGCCATATATAGAATGGAGGCAATTAGCACAAATGCATGCATTCCAAAAGAGATCCAATTAATCGTTCCATTGTAGATCTTAAAAAGTCCACGAATAAACATTACCAGTGTCGCTATCCACAAGAAGAAAGGAAGCACTATGTCCAGGTTAGGCGCATGATATGATCTAAACTTGCCGCTTGATTCGACATACACTAAAATAAGAGTTGCAAGGATGTAATAAATAACTGCGTAGTAGGGGCGGAGGTAAGTCAACTTTTCGGTATTAGGTTTTTCTTTCATTAGTTGTAGTGTAATAGCAACCCTGATATGTAATGATATCGAAAATAATATAAATAGCACAACTGATAAAAACAGGAATTAGGATAGCACCTAAAATTCCCGTCTTCCTTAGCTTCTGTATCAAAAAAAGTATAATGAAGTTTGTTAAAAAGAAGAACATCATTCTTTAATTCTTCCTAAAGTAATCATTTTTGAATAAGCTCCGCTTCGCTAATGCATATTTTGCGAATGCATTAATGAGTAAAATAACGAACATATCGATAACCCTAAAAATTAGAGGCTTACCAGAGTCTGAAGATTGACCAAACAGGCGATAAGTAAGAATTCTGAAAACCCCGGCGCATTTTTTCATAACTGCTACATATTGGTATCTTTACCCATTCTGGTGAATCCTATAGCCCGCAATGCGGCCGGTGAGTGACAAGAGCTTAGTCATTGCGTTACACAAAACAAAAAATGAAAATATCTAAGAATATTATAATTACCTTCTTATTCCTGATTACAGCACAATTATTTGCTCAAACTCCTCAGCAGCTGGTTAAAGCTAGCTTTGATAATTACAAGAAGGCTATTTTAACCGACAATGCAAAAGCTGCCTTAGCAGAGGTAGATTCGAGGACCAAAAAATACTACCAGGAGATGCTGGTAAAGACTAAAATGCTCGACAGTGTTGGGGTGAACAAACTTTCTGTAGTAGACAAGTTTACAGTGTTGGTTATCCGGCATAAACTTTCGAAAGAAGAAATTCTTAAAATGCAAGGCACCGATTTATTTCTATATGCTATTGAATCTGGAATGGTAGGAAAGTCGTCGGTTTCAGACAACTCTATTGGAGACGTCACGATCGCTGGAGATTTTGCAAAAGGACAACTTGTCTCAAAAGGTAAAGCAGTTCCTTTTTTCATCCACTTCTACAAAGAAGATTCGAAATGGCGATTTAACCTTACTTCTTTGTTTCCCCTGGCCAATATGTCGTTTAAGAAACTAGTGGAGGATAGTGGTAAAACACAAAATGAGTTTCTGTTCTATATGATGGAGCTAATGACAGGGTCGAAGCCGGAGCCATCCGTTTGGAGGCCGGTGCAATAGTGCAATGATAGGGAAGGGGATCGGGCTGCTAAAGAAATTTATCCTGATTTTCTGGAGTAGAATCTTACTCACGTGGCTTTGGTAAGTTAATCTACCTGAATAAATTACTCGTCTTTCAATAGAGGAATTAATTATATTTGATAAACCGCATGTCTTATGAAACAACATTCAACAAGCCTTACTACCTTAACCCTCCTTTTTCTTTTTCTATCACTGCATGTTAAAGCGCAGGAATTCAAGGCAGAAATAAAAGACCTCAGCTTCATGCAAGGCAAATGGCAATTAAAACACCAGTGGGGAGATATGGAAGAATTCTGGGGTGCTCCAATGGGTGATAATATGATCAGCAGCTATCGCTGTGTTAAAGATGGCAAAATTGTCTTTTATGAATTTGTAGTGATCGAACAGAAAGGTCTGGTACCGGTTATGTATCTCCGGCACTTCAACCCGGGAAGTGTTGGCTGGGAAGAAAAAGATACTCCCAACCCTTATCCTCTCATTAGTTTAAAGAAGAACCACGCTGTTTTTAGAGGCGCAGATGGAACTGAGCTAAGTTACACCTTAAAAGCCCCCGACAAACTAGAGGTCGCGTTGAAGGAAAAGAACAAGGAGGGGAAGGAAGAAATCACAGTGTTTCCATATTCCAAATAAAAGTGCCCTGATTCATTTCAGTTGAAGACCCTTATTATTTTCTTTGTTTGCAAGGCACCTGCCGGAGAAGGGCCATAACAGGTATCTTACCTACGACAGTTATTATTAATTGGACGTGTATTAGCCCTTGAAGATTTATTTGAAAGGAGCAAATTTTGTATGAGGTTACCAAGGTCTATTTATTGCTATTTAGAATGAAATTTATCCTCATTTTGACTTCGAAAGTAATATATCCAGACAAATGAGTAAAACACCAGTATAATTAGTGGGGTACCGCTTTCTCTCTGCCGAAATTAGTATTGCAAGGAAAAGGAGGGAATTAATAAATACCTAAGGATGTTGACGATGTGCCAAGGAGATTCTATGTATTACTAATTCCATGACAGGGAAGGAGATCGAAAATCAACAATAAATGACCTGCATATGGAACCCACGTCGCAAACTGCTCTTAATCACAATGAATCTCCTGGAGGCCTGAGCCTGGAGGAGGAAGTCTCTGGAGAAGGTAATAAAAAGCTTAATAAAGCAATCGAATCACATGTAATCTATCTATTGGAGGCAGCACCGGCACAGAGAATGAATAGGGAGGGGGAATTCTTGGATACTGTTCAATTGAATCCGCAGGACTGGCACAGAAAGGAGGAATAGGGGAATGGAAACAGTTTATCTATCTGAAGAACGCTCTAATCCACCTGCTGACCTGTCGCCATTGCATCTGCTGGAAAACCTCCAGACTTTCCCAATCGAAAATGAGCTGGATCAGGAGCAGGCAGTACTGGAGTTCCTGGTTCGTGTAGTCAAGCCTGATATGGTATTTATGGTGGAGAAGCGAACAGACTGTTTTCCCCATTGGTACGATTTTGTGCTGGTATTGGCCGGTTCTCCTGGTCAGTCCTTCCGCGAACTAGAGCCTGTGCTTGATTTTGCTACTGCCTGCTGTGCTTCTATTTCCTGTTCGTTGCTTAATTGGGGTCAGCTAAAGGAGCTGTTATACAAGGGGGAGTTCTTTTACCTAACGCATTGTTGTTATAAGAACCTGGTGTACAATAGAACTGCATCCAAGCTTCCCAAGGTTTCATTTGCTTCCTTGCTTGCTACAAGGCAAAGAGCATCGGTCACCTTTGAGGCTGGTAAAAAGCTTTCCAGTTTGTTTTACCAGGGAGCCTCCATGTACGCTGCAGGAAGGGAGAATACCATGGCAACCTTTATGCTGCAACAGACCATTGAACAGTGCTACCGCTGGCTTACTCGTGCCTTTTATGGGAGGGACCAGAAAACGCATTCATTAAGGGCACTGAAAACTCATATCCGTCGCATTGCTCCAAGTCTTCTGGACTACTTTCCTGATGAGACTGAGGAAGACAAGGAAATTTTGGATCTGTTAGAGCATGTTTACCTTGATTCTCGGTATACTTCTGATTTTATAGTAAGTGACAAGCAGCTTGCTGTACTAATGGAGCGAACGAAGGGGCTGCTGGAGGAAGCTGCAGAAGTGTTTGAGGAGAAAATGAGAGTGTTGGATATAGGGGAGTAGTCTTTTTTCTTACCCGTGTTTGGGAATGCTTGTAGACTGATTCGGAGTCCCTCCGTCTCTCAGACGACTCTCCTCCGAGTCTTGGCCCACTTTAGACGAAGCGGAGTAAAAGAAAAGTAAAAGCGTTCCCGAAGCGTTCCCGAAGCAGTCTGGAAGAACAGTAAAAGCGGAGTCGAATAAAAGACGAAGAGGAGTAAAAGAAGGTCATTAAAGTACTTCTGTACTTTATGTGACATGAAGAAATGTCTTGAAAGACAGTACTAATATACAAATATTTTTATTAGGAACAATATAGTTTACAATTACATCAATTAGAAACAAAACGAAATGAAAGGTATTTTTACCATGATGAAAAAACTGATTTTTATTCTGCTCCTGGTAATAGTTGCAAAAGGGGTGATGGCTCAAATCCAGGCACCACCTTCTTATCCACGACCAACGCAGGCAGCTACCGAAAGAATAAAGTTTATCGCCGCAGATAAGGTTACCCAGCACATTGGCGATTCCATGAGGGTTGCCGATTCTGTTTACAGTACCCGTTTTATTGCTGGTAATACCCCCATCACTTTCTTAAACCTTGGCGGTAACTATCCTAACCAGAAATTAACCATTGTGATTAAAGGCGAAGCAAGAAAGAACTTTTCATCAGCTCCTGAAGAGGTATATAAGGGTAAATACATTGCAGTTGAAGGAAAGATCACGGAATATAAAGGACGGCCTCAAATGGAGGTTTATGATCCAAGGCAGATTCAGTTTATGGAGAAGATGCCGGCGAGGGAAGTGAAGTAAAAGATTTTCTTTTCCGATATTGGAAATCGGAAAGTCTATTAATGGTATGAGGTTTCTTAGAATCTTATGGTTACTATTTCTAATATTATCTGCAGTAGTACAGGCGCAACAAAAATTTACAGTTAAAGCAGTAACGGGAAAGGACTGGAAGTCTCAGTACTATCTGGTTGATGATAAGGGAAAAACGGTTAAAAAACTGGATACGGCAAGATACACCATGTGTTTAAGTGGATTTAGGCCTGGCTATTTCGCAGTTTTTGGTATCAAAGGAGTAAAGGGTTGGGCCGCAATAGACATCAACGAAAAGATTCTGTTTAAAGTTTATAACACAAGTTTTGGTGAACCAAGTCCCGACGAATTAAGGGAAGGCAAAATCAGAATTGTTGATGCTTCTGGAAAAATTGGTTTTGCCAACTATCTCGGAAAAGTTGTGATTAAACCTCAGTTTGAAATCGCAAGCTCTTTTCATAAGGGGAAAGCTTTGATTGGACGAAAATGTAAAATGGTTCCCTGGGATAAACACCCGGATGAGAAAAGTGCTTGTCACCATTATGATATAGTATGTAAGGAGCAAGGCTATATAAACTCTGAAGGGAAAGTTGAGCTTATTGGAAACTTTACTTACGAGCAGATGAAAAAGAGAATAAAATGGAAGAGTGAGTATGAATAGGGGGGTAGAAGAAATTAGGATTCTTTTGCCAGGTCTGCAGGTTTATATCCAAAATCTTCCATTCTGATTTTTATCAGCTCCACTGGATCTACTTCCGGAAGATCTTCCTGCGATTTTTCGTACTGCGAAATGAGGTGCGCTAGTAAAAGCTTTTCTTTATGTTCATCAGAGCCTTTTGATGTACGTTTGACCTGTTCATACCTGGAAACAGCATTGTTATAGTCGTCTTCAGATTCGATTAAATACCATTGTGGTTTTCCAGTCATATCTTTTTCTATTTAAATATTAAGTTCAAATCCATTCAGACCGTTTTAGCGTCCACTTTGTCGTACTCCTGGTGATATTAAAACTTCCTACGCCAGGTCTTTCCCGCCAATAATAGCCCCGAAATTTATAAAACGTTGCAACGGTATTCAGCGAAAATTTCTCAGGGAAAAATAGGCTCCTTTGATAAGATCTGTTACCTACTCTGTAAGCCTATTTAATTCTGGTACCTTCTTTATGGATTTTAATGATCAACGCAAAAGTTGAATCAATAATGTCAATGTCTACCAATATAAATAAAGTAGCGATATCCAAATAATTATGGCAAAAATATTCAATGCAAATGAGAGCCAGTTGACTGTTCTTTTATAGATCTTGTACAAGTCTCGAAAAAACAACACCAAGGCTACAATCCCAAAAAGGAGAGCAATTATGAGGTCTTCCCCTGGTGTACAAGGTCCACCTCGAAATTTCTTACTTACAATAACAAGGATTAAGAGAGGTATTGCCAGGGCATAATAGATAACGGAGTAATAGGGCCTTACAGAGGATGTTGTTCGGGTAGCACTTATTCTTTCCTTTAAGTTAAGCTATTCCAATTATAAGAATAAAAAACTTCATTTTTTTAGTATCATAATCCCCACATTGATTGCGCTACCTCCTTAAATAGGCTATAAGAAGGTTCGTCAAGTAAAAAGACTTTGGATTCGTTGCGAAGGATTAGAGTGGATTGATCCCTTAATACTTCAGCGACAAATGACGCATCCCGTGCTCCAAGCTCAAACTTTGTTCCTCCAATACTTATCCAATTGCCACTATTCTTAACCTTGTCGTAGTTCCTATCTACAAAATCCTGTTCCCCAATATTAAGCGACAATTGACTAATAGCCTCTGGCTCAATCCTGATACGATTATTAAGGAAAAGCTTACTAAATGCAGCAATTGCACCGACAGGAAGAGTTAAGATCGCTACCAATAAAGTAAAGACACTCAGTGCTTCTATAATACCAATCTTAATTAGATCCAATATCCCTGTTAAAACTCCAAAAATGGCGAAGTTGATAATAGCGACGTTGACTATCTTATTATAGAGTCTTTCTTTGTTTGATATAAATTGTAATGTCAAGGAAAGATTGGCGAAATTTTAAGGTTATACTAATGTAGTGGAAAGTGTTGAAATTTAAAGGGTATGGTCATCCATTTTTTAGAAGTACCTATTATTGCTCCGGCGCAGCGACAATTTACTATAAGGCAATTATTTCAACGCCTTTCGATCCCTAACTCTAACTGTTGCAAATGCCTCTAAAACTTCCTTCTGTTCCTTCTCGTCCAGATTCATACCTACGATATTAAATGTCAAACTATTTTTTCTACCTCTGATATAAAGACCTGTCATCCCCTTACCGCCAGCTTTAGGATAAATAGTTTTGATGAAATATGCGTCTGTCGTATCTACCTGAATATGATGTTGTTTTACGACTTCGGGAATGGAAACCGGTATAATAATAGAGCTATCTTTATTGGTTAATGTTGCAATATAATCTGCTTGGCTATATTTAATCCTTTGTTCTGGGGTTGGAAGGCTAATTCGTTTTTCGGGACGTATAAAAGGTTCTACATGTACCAGGGAGCTATCCTTTATTCCTCTTTCTTTCATTTCTCTTGCCTTTACTCGCTGTACATGTTCTGCAAGTGTATACTGAACTCCATGAACACAAAAAGGGCAGGAGGGCATCCATTCTTCGGTTTGAAGGTATTCCTCAGCAGTGGGAAGAAGCGAATTCGCATAGCCTTCCCAACTGAAGTCAAAAACAATGCTTTGCTTTTTTGTTGTCACCAGTTCACCAATAAATGAATCTTCCCCAGTGTGCTTTTTATAGCTATAACTCTTTGGGATCACTATAGAGAAGCTTTCCAGATCGAGAACCTTGGTTGGCTCCGGACTTGCAAAGATTAAGATTGACGAAAGAGGCGTAATAAAGAGAAGAAAACTGGTTTTAATTTTTTTTATTACTGTCTTGATAAGTATCATGATATAGGGAAATTGCTCAAAGTGGTGTTTTCCGGTCAAGATTGCAGCTTAGGGAACCTGGTTGAAGGTTCTATAGCTGCATACCCGCCTTTGCTCGCTCCAGGGCACATTCGTCCTTGATCTTGTATAATTCCTTTGCGAGCCATTGTTGTTCTTCTAACTCTTTCCCTTCTGGCAGACTGACCGGCTCGCTTTTGGAGAAATAAAGGCGGATAGAGTAGACTTTTGCATCTTCCCTGTCTTCTGTCTCTACTCGTACTCGTTCCCAGTCGGTATAAGCTCTTCGCTTTATCCAATTATATTTGAAAACGCGTTTTATAAAAAGTAGCTCATTTGAGCTAATAATCACTTCATGTTTTAAGTTGAAATAATAAATGAAGGACAAGGTTGTTAGGCAAAGTACTAGAAAAGACCAGGGCTTTATTTCTGGTTCACTGAAAGCAAAGAAAGGCAGGCTAAATACGGCTATACAGAAAAGGGTAATGTTAGCACCTGACCAGCCACTTGGTTGCCGGCTTACTACATACTCCGAGTCCATTTGCTGAACGCTCCACTTCGTGTGCGAGGGTTTTTCTGCTTCCTGGAGCTGTTGAAACGGAGATAGAAACTCTGATACCTTAAAGAATTCGTCGCAAGAAGTACAGTAGCAAATGCTAGTTCTAAGGTTTACGTTATCACGAGTTATAAGACTATTACAATTGGGGCAAAGTAACTTCATTGATAGGCTTTGGATTTATTTTGAAACAAGCTTTCGCTGGTCTAAGATAGGGAAATGTGATTATGGAAGTTTATTCGATATGAAAAATCGAACTTTAAATAGAAAATGAGAGTTTTTGAATATTTTGTATCGCAAAAATTCATCTGAATGAAACTGCCATTTTTTAATAAGAAGAAAAATAATTCAAACCTTAAAGAGGAGTGGAATTCCTTGGGGGAGCAGTACGTATCGCAAATTAATGAGATGGTTTGTTTTGGAGAAACACATGGTTGGGATAATTGGAAAGGAGAGGAGCCTGAGGATAAAAGGGATCACCTGGCAGCGGAAGTTGTTGATCTGCTAAAAGAAGCAAACAGGAATAACACTGTGGAAGATTTCCGGAGGGATTTTCCACCCGCTCATGCTCCCTTTATTTCTTATTTCGAGAAACAGGGCCAGAGTATTGAGCATTTGCATTATATCGATTCGGATAAAATTGTTTTCGTCACCGGGACTCCCTGGCAAAAGCGACAGGCTTATTTATTGGACGGCAAAAGCTTAATTGAGCTTGATGAAAGTATTCAGGGAATCGGGAAGTCTAAACGTAATAATGTATTTGCGTTTTACGATGGCAGTACTATCACCACTACCCATGGCTGGCAAGGTGAGACCATTGCGTCTTTTGAACTTGGACTTAGTAATCAAGTTAATCCTACTGAATTGATTCCATTTAATGATGGAACCAAGGTCCTTATTATTTCGGCTGAAGGTATTTATCTAATTGATAAAAACGAGGAACTCCTTATTCATCCGGTTAAAGCAGAGGATGACGATGATGAAGACTGGAACCCGAATATTGCTATGGAGAATGGAACCCTTTCTTTTGATAATCAATATGTAGTAGTAGGAGATCAGTGTTCTAATCACCGGATTCTAGATCCTAGTGGTAAACAGATTGGAGAGATCGGTCCGCAATCGGAGTACGCGCATTTTTGCTTGTTTGCCCAGGACGATTCTCAGCTGATCACCAATTCCTGTCACTTTTATAACGGGGTTACTATAGGGGTGAAATCCGAGGATTTCCAGGGTTTGAACATTGAACCCTGGCAGGAAAGCGATCTTTTCCAGGTAATGGATGAGGGCATGAGAGTATATCATGGTGTGGCTTATGGCGATATCTATATTCTTGGAGATGCTGGAGGATACATTAAAGCAATAGACAAAAACGGGAAGCAAATTTGGAGACATTTCCTCGGTTCAACGATAAGTGGAATGACCATTTCGGATGATGGTAAGACATTGTGGGTTGCCTCTTGCACGGGTATTATTCATAAACTGCTTCTCGGAAAAGGTCACAGGGATAATCAGACAATAGGGAATGGGAATCATTACGAGGAGTTCAGACTGATTTTGTGGAAAGGTGAAAATGCGATGTTCTGGTAGGAGTATTTGCTGGTTAAATTTTCGAAGAAGGAAATTTGACTATACACCTGCATGTTCCTGGGCTCGATGCTAAACTTAAGGTAAGTTAATGAAAACATAAAAATTTATGCTTTAGGCCGAGGCGATACGAAGTACTCGCTTTTCTTAAAGTCTTATTGTCTTCAGCAGAAAATCGAATGTATACTTTGCTTCAAATCCTAAAACCTTTTTTGCTTTATCCGTAACATACAACCGATCGATACTATCAGGATAGGACCAGTTCCTTGACGCATATATCGCTTCGGCTTCAGGATAAAGTTTTAAAATCGCCTCTTTCGGATTTTCCTTGAGTATTTTCAAATCCCCCCTGGTAAAAGGGCTGGTACTGGCAATGTTGAAAATCTCAAAATTTTCAAACTGGTGTTGCAGTCCTAAATACAGAGCTTGGGCCCCGTCTCGTTCATCGAGACCACGATAAAGGCGATGGTTAGCTTCCACATTAGCTTCTTCCGGTAGAAATCTTCCTACCCGGTATACAGAAGTTTGCAATCCCTCTTTATAAAAAAAGTCTTTACAAAGTTGCTCGGAGGCTTGTTTAGTAATATCATAAATATCCCGCGGCTCCACAGCAAGTTCTTCCTCTACCCAGACGGCATGACTAGAATTCCCCATAGCCGCACCATAAATAGAAGTGGTGCTGATATATAGAAATTGCCTTACACTATGTTTTACAGCAGAATTTAGCAAATTAAGGGTGCCGTAAATGTTGGTATCTATAAATGCTTCCCTTGGATAGTTAAGATCATAATGACGGCCGTGAATTGCTGCGGTATGAATTATTGCATCAACATGGCTACAAGCTTTGTTAACTTCATTGCTGTTTTTAATATCGAGAATAAGGTCAGTGGTGTCAGCCGACAGTAAATCTGCACCAATAACTGATATTCCGGATGATTTTAACATCTCCACAACTGCTTTACCAAGCTTACCCGACGATCCTGTAACTAATACTCTCATTGGTCATTTTTTCAAAATATCCTTTTCCTTTGAGCCTTTCCAAGCAAATCGCCATAGTTAATTATCTTTATTTGGTGGCAATAGTATCCGATTCTCATCACCGAAGGTTGCACTTATTATTATTGAAAGTTTGAAGAATAGTTACGAGTTCAATAATTTATAAGTAGTACCAAAATAATACCAGCTATCACCTAAAAGAAAAGAAAATCTTTCAAAAATGAGACAAACTAGATACCGTTTGAGATTATTGTGATTTAATAATTCTTCAGCTTTGTACAACGACAACCGAAAAAGGCACATTAAGATTCGGCTGAGCCTTCTTTACTTGACGAATACCTTATAAATCCGTTCACCTAAATTAATCATTTAACTAAAAAGAGCGTGGTTCTGGTAGCTGTTTTTCTTGATTGGTTAGTTATCAATCTAGAATTTGAAAATAATTAGGAAATGTATAAACTATTCTACATTTTGTATAAACACTATAATATCAAGTCTAATGGTAGTAGTGGAGGAGGTGCATTAGGTACTTTTGGAATTCTATTATTGACTTTTTTCTGCTTGTTTTTATCTTTTGAGGTACTAATAGGAATAGTAGTTGAACCATATTCCAGAAAAATGTTTTTCAACAAGGATTTAACAATGACTATTTTTTGTGGATTGTCAATTTCTATCTACTTACTATTTTTCCATAGTAAAAAACATCTTCGCTTGTACACAAAGTTCAAGGAGGATGCCTTTTTAAACAGTAGGCAAGCTGCATTGCTAGGATGGATAACCGTAGTGTTCTTAATCCTCTCTCCGTTTATCCTTATTTTGATAAAAAATAAAGTTTTTTTCGGGAATTGGGTATAAACACTTAAATACATAGGGAGCTATGATTTACAAAATTCTTCTGGTTATCTTAATTGTTTTCGATTTCCCATAATGAAAGGTAGGTGCCAGCATGTAAATCCAAAAAGGGAGATAAAACGTGAGGCTCAAAAGCTTATCGTGTATGATGACAATTTTGTCCATAGAGTTCTTACTAATGCATTTCAGTACCACAAATTGCGTAAGGCATATAGTAGAAATAAGTTATCAAGGATCGCTGATAGTAATCCTGGTTTAAAGGAACGGAAACACTATTATCTTTCGTTTTATAAGGGAACAGATAATTTCAAGTTTTACGACAATGGGAACAATATTTTTCCGGTTTCAATCAACCTCCATACGTCTGACCTTACTCTGGAAGGAAACTTAAAAGTAGGTTTGGGAAAGCGGCTTTTCGGCGAGCAGTACAAGCTACATAATATTCCTGATCTTGTTCAATTTTCAGACATTGAACAAGGAAACCTTTTCACATTTGTTTTCAAAAATGATGTTCTTTCATCAATCAATTTTTCCGTTTGTTATTTAGATTAAAACACTAGAAAGCTTTGCTACTGGCTGCCTTGTTTCCTGAAACTTAGTGGTGGTATTGTTGGCATTCGTTGTTCTGGTAGAGTTATTCTCCTGGCCTAGGGATTCAAAGACTGGGGATTCATAAATACGATCCCCCAATCCATAATCGTTGCAATTAAGTCGCCTATTTCAAACTCACAGGCCTAACGGTATACCCAGCAGTTTTTAGTAACTCAATTATACCCTCTTTTCCTGGTAAATGCCCAGCGCCAACTGCAAGAAACACGTTTCCTTTATTTAAGAAATCGGGTAAAAGCTTTACCCATTCCTTGTTCCGGTCGATTAATAATGTTTTTAATTGTTCTGCACTGGAGTCGGGGCTTTCGCGAATTAATTTTTCTATCTCTGAAAGATTTTCTGATTTGTAAGCATCAAATAGTTTTTTTGATTCATTTGCGTAACGCTCATTTTCGCGTACCGTTTTTAAAAGGTCTTCCTTTTGTTTCTCAATAGGTGTATTGAGCAATAATGCCGACTGCTTTTCGATTGTCTCGAGGCCAGCTACCTTTTTGCCATTCTTTGCGCCTTCCTTTTGAAAAAATATATCTAATCCAGGATTGTCAGGACTTATATTCCCAGGAGCAATTTTTGCCACAAGGAGGATTTGTACGGTTGTGGGCTTAAAGGCGTTGTAAACAGTTAGCGGTGCGCCTGTCTTTGCCGTCATTACAGCGTCCACCTCTGAAAACTCTGAAGGCGAAAGTATTTCGTTTAAACCCTTCCCCTGTAAGGTCATATAAGGCATCATTTTTTGAGCCATTGCCATTTCGTCCTCAATAACAACTTCTCCGACAATGAGCTTAGAGTGTTGAAATGCCTTCATCAAACCAGGTAAAGTGTCCGTGAAGCTTTTCCCCATCAGGTGGTAAGTTCCGTAGAGATAAGAGCTTTCTTGTAGTCCTTTACCGCTTATTTCCCACAACAAACCGTTTTCTGATGTGCCGGATTGAGCAATAGATTGTAACGCGATTACCATCGCGGTGATAAGATTTAAAAGTTTTATTTTCATTTTTATTAATTGTTTTATTGAAAGGTCAGAATTGATCAGTTAAAATTCTGTCTCTACAAAATCCTGCTTGATAAGTAATCGGATTGAAGTGTTGATAGTTAGAAACTTCCTTATTCTAAATACTGCGAACCAGTGGCTAAGTTAATGAAATGGCGTGGATTGTAGGTTCTCAATTCGTTTTTAACTTATAGGGTGCTAGAACAACTTATTGAACTGAATCTAGACTTGCTTAATAAAAAAATTTGTATTTCCAATGCTGGAAGTTGCATTTTATATAAATTTGAGGTCTTAATTCCAATCGAATTAATTTTGATGAGTATGAGACCAACCTTTATCGCAATTGCAGCGCTGTGTTTTATCGGCTGTAAGCCTTCTATTGAAAATCAGTTACAGGGAAAGTGGGATTTTTATAAGTCTGAATCCAAGGCAGAACATGCGTTTGAAAACAATGATGACTTAACGGTCAAAGTATTTGACGGGGTATCCTCGCGTATTTTTGCCTCCAATTATTTGTACTTTGTGAATGAAAAGAAGTGTACTGGTATCGTTGGAGCAGAGACCGGTAGTTATTTCTCAGGTAACTGGCATGTAGATCCCAAAGATTCTACTTTATCTCTAACTATTGAGGGGAAGGACGTTCCTTTCTTTAAAATAGAGAAAATTGAAGATGATAAACTCTATTGTACTTTCAAGAAAACGCAGAAGAAGTATTCTGTGATTAGTCTTGACCAAATCCTCGTTTTCAAACGAACGCAGGAGGGAACTGAAGTCGCTCTTTCTTATACCCAGCCACAGTTTAATCAATGGCGGGTAAAACCGAAGACATCAGAAAACTTGAATCAAATCAAAGAACGTGTTAAAGGAGCACTTCGCTATTCCGCTCTTGTATGTAAGCTTGGAATGAAGTATAAAAGCAAATCGGTTTCTACTGCTACTTTCAACCTGCCTTTAAAATATTATTCTAACGGGGTTATGATGAAGCCTATGGGTGAGTGTAAGGATTGGACAGCTCTTTTCTATGATGAGTACGATGCTCTTGTGGGCTACAATATTGTTGTTTCAGCTATTAAATCTGATTTGATTATTCCTAGAATGGACTCCGCAATGGAAACCAATGAATTTATATTTACGGAGCTGTTGAAATCGATTAAATAGATCAGTCACGGGTTGATCTTAGCTAATCGGTGCTTAAATTTATAGGGATTCAAGTATCATGAACCACAATATGAAACTGATTAGTAGACCTTGACTACAAATAACCTTTATAAAGCTATGTTCTTTAGGCTGTTTCACGAACGAACTCCCCATCGACTATCTAAGTCAGATTACTGGAGGAAATGGGAGTTATTTGAACTGTTTAAAGATTTACGGCGAGCTGAAGAACTTTTGATAGAAGTAACAGCCGAAGCAGAGGAAAGCATACCTGCAGAGTTCAGGGATGTATTCATAGAAGAATTAGGGGACCTTGAGGGTGCAAATATTCCGGACTTTACAACAATTTGGAATTGGTTTACGCCTGGCAGGGAGTGGGACTGTGTGGTGGGAGATAAGGGTAAAGATCTTGGCAGGAATATATTTAGGATTAGTAATAAATGGAAAAGGGGGCAGATATTTTTTCCCCTTACTAAAGTTTGGCTAAATGGAAAATATGGAGTTGTTCTTGACAGGACTGAAGGGAATTCACTCTATGGTTTTATCCGCTGGGATAGCAATAAGTCTGAGGATATAGAGGATTGGCGGGGGCCAATAGGAAGGTTCTTAGCTGCAGGAGGTGAGGTAATTAGTCAGGATTATGAGTTTGAATTTATTAATGATGACGGTTCAATCGTAACAGGACGCTCGTAGGAGGCATTTAATTGGAAAAAATAAAACATACAGAGGAAGGGAAAAACCGAAAACTAGATCGATGAGAACCTTTAACATCATAATAACATCCCTAACAGTACAATTTCTGACCTACATCATACTGCTTGGGTGCATATTTGTGCCAGGAGTAGTGTTTCTCCCCACAAAAGGAAATGCGGTAGTATCCATGTCATTGCCAATATTAGCCTTTGCAGCTGGTTATTTTGCGACACGAAGAACGGCAAGAGCTAAAACGGAATGGACAATGACTGAAGAAGGAATTGTAATCCATTGGCATAATCAATTTATCTTTCACCGGAAACATCATTTAGACATCAAATGGGAGGAGATCAGCGAATACAAGTTTGAACCGGATAGAAACTTTGATCAATTTAAATTAAAATTATCAGATGGCAGAACCTATAAATTCTGGCATAACAAAAGCAACGATAAAGATGATTTTGTTAAATTTATTACTGCTTTTAAATCAGAAGTTGAGAATCGTAATCAAACCTTTCACCATCAAATCACCAGAAGTCCTTCGATCTATGAAACTAAAACAGGTTTGATTTTAGCAAGAATTGCCGGATTTGTAATGGTGATTATTCCGTTCATTTTTTTGGAGAATCGGAAAGGAAACTGGGTGCCTCTACTTACTGTCTATCCAGGTGCTATTTATTTTATAGCTCAGGTTTATATGGCAAGGAAAGGTAAATCAAATAGGGATATGGATAATGGTAGCTCGATTAATGACCTTTCAGCCTAGTCCACTGAAGTAATAATACAAAGATTAAAAAATGGCTTCTTATAATGACATTAGTATTAAATGGTAAAGGTATAAAATGCCTCCCTGCAATTTGGATTGATATTACAGGAGAGGCACTCTAATTTTTTCTACATGTTCAGCTTGTCCATGTCTAATCTTGTTTCAGCTGGTGTATACCCTCTGACTTTAAATACTTGCCGGTTAGCAGGAAGGTAATTAGACTCGCCTCCGCGACGGGTATAAATTGCAAGGCCACCGCCACCACCTGGAGCACCAAAGAATGGTGGGGGATAGGCTTTCACAATGGCGATATCTGGTACGGGTATATTAGCGATATCTTGTGCAGACACTCGCATTTCATTTAGAAAAAACGTTACAGGAGAACCCCGCCATCTTGCGCCCCCTCCATAGAAACCTCCTGGTGATATTTGCAGGCCGGCAACTCTACCTTGCAGGTAACTGAAAATATCTGAGAAACCTAGTGCATTAGGATCATCCATAATACTGATTAGGCGTTCGTTACCAGACTTGAATAATCCGCTGGCATATTCTTCATTAAACTGCTGAGCGGGACTTTTGACGGTACTTTTTACTACCACTGCCTGGAGTTCAATCCTAGGTCCAGCGAAACTAGCTTCGGTAATTTTAACAGGCTGATCAAGGCTCGAACGCACAGTTGCTGAAGGCTTGCCGAGATAAAATGACTGGCCTGCCACTGCTAGCGGCTTATAAGTGGAATCGAGTTGAGTACTAATACGGATGTTGAGCGGCCGGTTAGAGTTTCCCGGATCTGAAAAGGCCATTAGTGCATTGTCTTCAAATAACCAGTTATTAATGGAAAAGGTACCGTTCTGTGAAACGGGAACTTCCTGGTAGTCCCACTCGCCTGTCTTTGTGAGGAGCATGGCTTGTATCTTGCCGATTTTCTTTGCGTCTTGTAGTTTACCTCTCACTTCGAAGAAGCGTTGCTGTAGTCCCGCCAGCAGCGTGTATTTTCCTCTCGCTAGCGAATCTGGCAGGAATATAGCACCTGAAGCTTGTCCGTTGATCATTGGCCAGCGGAGGTTGGTACGCAGTCCTTGTTCATTTTGAATAATCAGCTCCACCGTAGCTAGGGACTGATTAATTAGCCTACCGGTATTATCTTTATAATCTACTTTTACAATTAATGAATCACCAGGCTGTAAGACATTCTTGTTCAGTTGTATATCCAACTGATTCTTGTTCTGTTGTGCCTGTAAGGTGACCGTCATCAACAGGCAGGCAAAAAGGGATAAAATCACGCTTTTCATATAAATAAATTAAACAATATTGAGGCCAGACAGCGCCGGCGGAACAGAAAAGATAAATTAAATTAAGGGGTGTAGGTTTCGAAACGGCAAAGCAGCCAGAACGCTACCCTTAATGGATATATAAACGGCAATAGTGTAGAAAAATTTTAGTGGTAACAGACAGTGTCTACTATAAATAATCTCTTACTTGAACATGTCTGCCTAATACCCGAAGATGAGCATTCAAAGCCTTAGAAATGTAATTTATAAAAATGATAATTATACCCGTAGGGGTATAATTTAGTCACCTTCCATAAATTTTATACCTGAAAGGGTATAATTACACTAAAAGTAGTATATTTATACCTGTTAGGGTATACTAAATGATTTCGATAGCATCGTATCTAAAGAATAAGCGAAAACAACTAAAGCTAACTCAGGAAGATCTTGCGTACCGGTCGGGGGTAGGATTGCGTTTTGTAAGAGAACTAGAGCAGGGAAAGGAAACTGTTAGATTAGATAAGGTTAATCAGGTTCTGCAGCTTTTTGGTAAGCAGGTAGGGGTAGTTGATAAGGAACAAATCGATGACGAACAAGGCTAAAATTTATTATGAAAAAGAGCTGGCTGGATACTTGTTAAAAACAGACAGGGGATATACTTTCATTTATGATGAAGAATATCTTGCTGGCGAAAAACCGCGGCCGGTTAGTCTGACCCTCCCTTTGTCACCATACCCACAGTACAGCAACACGTTATTCGCTTTTTTTGATGGCTTGATTCCGGAAGGCTGGTTGTTGAACCTGGCCAAAGATTATTACCGCATACGCACAACAGACCGCTTCGAATTATTAATTACTCTTTGTAGGGATACGATTGGTGCCGTAACCGTGATACCTGTGGAGGAGGAGATTGAAAATGGCTAATTGTTATTTTTGTTACCAACCTGTTCCAGATGGAGGTTTATATCATCCGCCTTGCTGCAAAAAGGTATTTGGCACTAGTAAATTACCTGAACTTAAACTTGACCAATCGCTTCTTAAAAGCCTTGCAGAACAAACCGTTAATCAGCGCATCGCCGTAACCGGGGTTCAGCCAAAGCTTTCAATGTCCCTTGTCCGAGATGGACAAGATAACCGCCTTACGATTGTTGGGCTTTGGGGAAATTTTATATTGAAACCTCAACATAGCTCGTTCTCTCAAATGCCCGAGAATGAAGATTTAACGATGCACCTGGCCTCGGTTTTCAGAGTATCCACTTGCCGGCACTGCTTGTTAAGAGCTTCAGACGGAAATTTGGTATACCTCGCAAAAAGGTTCGATAGAGAAGGTCAGAGGAAAATTCATATGGAGGACTTCTGTCAGCTTGCGGGTTTTCAGACGGAGCAGAAGTACAGCAGTTCTTACGAGCATGTTGGACGACTAATCAGGCAATATTGTAGTAATAGGGGATTAGATCTGCAACGTTACTTTGAATTGCTGTTATTCTGTTTTATTACGGGCAATAATGATATGCACCTTAAGAATTTTTCTGTACTGCATCAGGATAAGGAGATCATACTCTCACCGGCGTATGATCTGATAAATTCTGCCATCATCAACAAAAAGGATAAACAGGATGTTGGCCTGAAGCTAAATGGTAAGGATAAAGAACTAAAAAGGCACGATTTTATCCAGCTTGGTAAAGCACTTCAATTACCTGATTTAGTTGTACAAAGAGCGCTCAAAAAGTTTACCAGCAAGGATGAGGAAATTTTAGAATGGATATCACGTTCTTTTCTATCTCCAGATGGCAAGCAGGAATACAAAGAGCTATACACCAGAAAGGTGGTGTTGCTAAGATAGAGGAAAGATTGTTATAGTAGAAGGCTTTAGTTAACCTTTAAAGTTTGATCTTTAAGCCTAATTCCTTCTTCATGTAAAGTAAAGCTTCAGCATTTCCTTTCGCATCGTCTACAGGATTATGCGTATGCTTTGTTTTCCGTAAATGCTTAAAGGTTTTGAATGTATCATTGATCAATCCCTTGTATAAGCTTCCAAGATTTTGAGAACTAAAGCCGAAGGGATTGTGGCCGGTGAAGTGGTGGAAATACCAGCAGATGAACATCCAGTCGAAGCCGTTATTATCACTGATAAAGATCGGTCTATCCTTACAATTGTTTTTTTTCCACTCTGCAAAGTTGTTCATTACTGTTGCAGGATCTTCAAACGCTAAAACCTCCTCCCGGGTATGTCCGGATACAGCTAGAGCTTCTGGATCATACTTATCGGAAATAGGCTTAAGCTTACCGTAAAAAGTAGTGTTTAAACCTTCATTCACTAATACTGCTCCAAAAGAAATCATCGAATAATCACCAGGTATGGGGCCATCACTCTCTATATCCACCATTATATAAGCCATAGGATAAAGTTAATATGAAATATTAGAATATTATGCATCAAGGGGAATGTGAAATAACAAATGCATTGTTTAACTTAACGTATTCTTCAATTATGAAAAAAGCTTTAATACTAGTGGTGCTGCTAATACTGATTTTTAGTAGATCCCAAAGTCAACCTGTTACTCTATCTGATGATGATCTGCCAAATATATCTTACCGGCCTTTAGTAAATAAGAAACTTGAATCTCAGGTTAGGGCTTTTATTAAATCAGAACTGCAAGCAGATTCTTTATTCAAAAGAAGCGGGTACATCGTTTTAATTGTTGATTTTGATATCCCTGAAGACGTCCGATACTTGAGGGATAGCATTCTCTTCCTATGTTATATGAATAAAGACTTCCATAGCTTTGACAATCTGGATCTGGATGGCGTTTTTCCTAACAGCTATTGCTTTATCGAAAATAAACCTGTTTTATTATTTGTAAGGGAGTCTATGCTATTTGAGAAAAGGTTTAGCACTAGCAGTAAAAAACGCTTTCAGGCCGCTATTGAACCTTATTTGGCACCACGTATAGATTTAAGTAATTCAAAACTAAATGCTAAAGGTAATATCTTTAGGCCAAACGAAGTTTTTCAAATGCATGGCGGTTTTGAAATGTTCTTCTTTAGAAACGCATCTCGGGAGCCTATTATTCGGGGATCACACTATTAAAATAATTTATAGGCTTTGGTTCGACAACCGATTCAATGCGCAATATTTTCCAAGATTGGAAAAAGCACCAGGAGTATATTTGGAAAAATTCAGGAAATGAAAAAGCTATTTTATCTGCTTATACTCTTATTATTTAAACTCTCTTCACAAGCCCAGACAACGGTTCAACGTAAAGACTTATTGACGGTTATGTTTCAGGCCCGAAAGGTCAATAAAGTGGATGCAAAAGAAATAGTAATGCAGCCAGGGCAGCAAGCGCCACTTCATAAACATCCATGTCCGGTAATAGGGTATATAGCCGAGGGGAATTTAATATACCAGGTAAAAGGGGAGGCAGAACAGCATTTGAAAAAAGGTGATGCCTTTTACGAACCAGCAGGGGCGGTTGTAATGCGCTTTGACAATGCATCTAAAGAACAAGCATTGAAGTTTATTGCCTTTTATTTAAATAAAGGAGAAAAGGTACTAACAGAACTTTTAACAGAAGAAGAAAAATAAGATAGAAGGGTGTTAAATTAGCCGAATCTATTTTGGGAGATGTTTGAAACCTGGAAACTTAAAGCATTTGATAGTTTGGAGCTCGTGAGATCAGATGGTATCCAAATGGATGCCCCAAAGCATTTTCATGAGGGCTATGCCATAGGTGTTGCCACAAAAGGTCTTCAGACGATGCAAGTGGAAAGGAGCAACTACCTTATCCCACCAGCCTCTTTAATGTTTTTAAATCCGCGGGAAATACATGCGCACAAGCAAATTCCCCACTCTCCATGGTCTCACCGGATGGTCTACATCAGTCCGGAGTATATCTCCTGGTTGCAAAAAGAAGGAATGATCGTAAGAAAAGGTGAGTTGACTTTTGATGTTCCTATTACCGACAATTCTGAGACTTATCATAAATTTCTTAACCTTCACCAATTGCTTACTTCCGGGAATCCGGACCCTCAAACTGCTTTAATCTTTAACGAAACTCTTTCTAGTATCTTCAACACTTTCAGCACTGTTAAAGGGAAGGGGGAACGCCCATCATTAGTTGACCAGGTTGAGTTTATACAGAATTATCTTGACGAGCACTATCAGGACAAACTAAAATTGGATGAACTTTCAGATCGCTTTAGGTTAAACAAATTTCAGCTGATCCGGGTTTTCAAGCGGCATAAAGGAGTAACTCCGAATGAATATTTAAACATTGTAAGAATTGAAGCAGCTAAGAAGTATTTAGCAGAAGGGCATTCTTTGGTAGCTTCAGCTTACATGGCAGGCTTTTATGACCAGAGCCACTTTTCAAACTACTTTCTGAAATACACTTGTTTCACCCCAGGCCAGTTCCAGCGTAGCTGTGTTTGATAACATGCAAGACAATATGAGCGCAGAGCTTATCATATATAAAAGCAGGATGAAATACGGCCTGACGCTTCTTATCCTATTTATACTTATAGGAATAGTATTTCTAGCCCCTTCAGATGTACCAAATTCCTGGATAGAGAGAGAATTTATTTTAACGTTGTTTTGTGTATTTCTAGTTCCAACTGCCTATAACTTTCTAGACCGCAGGCCGATGTATATACTTGATGATAAAGGCCTATTTATTCGGAAGAATAATCAGAATCTTCTCTGGGATCAGCTTTCAGCCTTCAAGGTAGTTAAAAGAAAGTTTAAGGGGGCCGAATATATTCAGATAGAAATCTTCGATAGAAGTGAGCAGGTTGTTGCCTTGTTAGATTTGGCATACGCAGACCTGGAATTATTAGAAGTGGAATGCTTTTTAAGGAAAAAGATCAATAAAAAAAGAGGGACGCGGCAGTAATAAGACGCCCTTACCATTGCAAACAACTTTTAGACATCACTAGTTAAAGCAGCATGGAAAGAAATGATCTGAATCGGTTTTTAGAAGCACAAGAGGAAGATTACGACATAGCCTTGAGGGAGATTAAGGAAGGTCGTAAACGTAGTCACTGGATGTGGTATATATTCCCGCAAATGGTCGGACTAGGGTACTCGTCAATGGCTAAACGATACGGCATAAAGGACTTAAAAGAGGCGGAAGCTTACCTTCAGCATCCTGTGTTAGGAGTGAGGCTTATTGAGATCAGCCGGGAATTACTGAAGCTTCAGGAACAAAACCCTACACAGATACTGGGTACACCAGATGATATGAAACTTCATTCTTCAATGACTTTATTTTCTTCTGTACCAGGCGCAGATGAGGTTTTTGAGGAAGTTCTTGCTAAGTTTTTTGCTGGGCGTAAAGACCGTCAGACCTTACAGTTAATCGGTAGGTGATCCTTGATTAAGGTAACTTAATTCAAATTTACTTGTAACCTGTTAAGGTATTATCCGTAAAAGCGACTATCAACTGAGCTGAAAGGTTCTTTGATGCCATTACGTAGCTTTATCATTTAATACCTGATGTCTTTCTCAATTTTATGCCGCGCTTTAGGTGGTTTTCTTATTGCTGTTTTTTACTCCATTCCTTCTCATGCTCAGGTTAGTTCTTATTACCCCTTCTTTTTAAAAGACTCTACTCAGGTTAATGCGCTTGCAAAAACGGTGTCTGGCTCGGTGGATGCTTCTTATAGTATGCCATTAAAAATAAAAGGGGATTACCGGAAGCACTTTAATGCCTTAAAGGAAAATGCAGTAGAGGAGGTAGCTGACCTAGTTAAATATACTGCTTTGCTTGATACTGTTCTGGATCCATTCCTGCAAAAGACTTTTCGTCGCTTACAGGCAACAGAACCTTTGGCTAAAAACAGCCGCCTGATTGTTACCCGAAGTTATATTGATAATGCCTTTGCAACAGGAGATGGGACTGTATTTATTAATGCGGGACTTATAGCTTCGTTGAGAAATGAAGATCAACTGGCTTTTGTAATTGCTCACGAACTGGCCCACGGCATTATGAACCATGTGCAGAAGAACATTAGCAATTACCTGGGAAGTCTGTACGATAAGGATCTGCAAGCGGAATATTCTAAGATCATTAAGAACGGCTATAATACGAATAAGCGGGTGAAAGCTTTACTGATGAAGGTCTCCAGCAATAACCTTTACCATCGAAGAAAAGACGAAAGTGCTGCGGATTCCATGGCTTTCTATATCCTTAAAAGAGCTGGCTATGATCCTGCTGAGGCTTACAATGCTTTGAAAATATTTGACCTTGACCCACTTGCTTCAAGTAGTGTTTTTGAAAAGCAAGCGGAGTTTTTTTCCTGCATTGAAAATTGGAAGAGGACTCCTGAAAATACTTCAGCAAAATCAATTTTTAATGTAAAAGCGGAGGTTGTTGACACTCCGGATAGTTTGAAGACGCACCCGGATTGTAAAGTAAGGATGGCCGCCGTAAGAAATCTCTTACTTGAAACGGGGCGGGATACCACTGCTGAGCTTCTGGTCAGCAATGATCCCGGTTTTAAGAAAGTTAAAATTCTTGCTCAGTATGAGGCTGCTCAAGCCATGTTCGACAATGAATACTTTGACAAGTCCTTGTACACTGCCCTATGCGGCTTAGATCCGGATAATGAAAGCCCTTATTTAAAATCAATAGCTATCCTTAGTCTGCTGCAATTAAAGTCGTACATGCAGGGTCACAAGTATTCGGAAGCAGTTTCCAATAGCAGTGATCACAACCCTAAAGATGTAAATAACTTTGTTGAATTCCTGAATGCCCTGAGCCTATCAGATTTTAAAAAGCTAAAAGAGAGCTTTGACAAACGCTATGGGGAATCAAAGGCGAAAGATGAGTTCTCCTTGATGGCATCCTTTTCCCGTGCTCATATCGATAATAATAGTCAGGCGGCTGGTATCCTGACATCTGAATATAGGAAGTTGTATCCTTCAGGTCGTTTCATAGGCCTTCTGAAATCTTTTAATTATATCAAATCAAAAAAATAAATAAAACCTAATAATCATGTTAAACAAAAACTCGTTGCTGGTGGCTTTGCTTCTGGCAGGTACCTCAGCTTTTTCACAAACTCAAACCCTCGAAGGTTTCGAATCAATTTCGAGAAATGGCATCAATCCTATCATCAATAACAATGAAGTGAAGGGTTATTCTTTGTTCTACAAGGGAGATAAGGCCGACCGGAAAAACTCCAATTATGGATTGAAGATCTATGATGAAAACCTGAAAATGGTTAAAGAGATCAATCTGGTAAAACCAAAGGACGATTATATGTTGGTGAACAACGTTTTCAATGATAACGCCCTTGGATTTCTTTTCTATAATTTTAAAGAGAAGACCTTCGAAATTGAAACGTATGCGAGCGATTTGACTAAGCTTGGCAGTCAGGTAATTACGGATGTTAGTAAAAGAGACAACACGACCATGCGCGAGAGTCTGAAATATGTTCAGGACGGAGCAGGTGGCTTTAGTACCTCTATTAATATCATGTCTATACCTGGAAAAGGCTTTGTGAAAAATGGCGCAAATGGTATGGGAAAAGGCTGGCAACTGGAAATGTTTGACAATAAGGCGCAAAGCAAATGGAAGATTGAGAGTGGAGATTCTAAGGACTATGAATCCATTATCCCAATGGAGGCTAGCAGTAAATATTTACTGGTTTCACTATTTAGACGTTCGGGTGCTTTTTCTACGAAGTATGAGTCTTTCCTGATGCTGATCGATACTGAAAATGGGAAAAAGCTGTTTGAAATACCAGTGGAGAGCCAGGATAACGAAGTATTGTCTATTACCGGAATGAGCATAGACGAGCAGAATAACGAGATTATAACTGTTGGTGATTATTATGCAAAAGGGGGTAGGGCAGGTGCAGGCAAAAGCTTAGGCTTTTATACTAAACGTTTTGGCCTGGATGGTAAGGAGAAGGCCAAGAAATTCTTTTCCTGGGATACTGATATCAGAAAAGCTGCCGGTGCGACCGTTATCGATGGCTCTTACAATAACTATACACACAAGATAGCGCGAATGGATAATGGAAAAACCTATATCCTGGTAGAGCAGTTTAAGAAAAATGTAAGTGCTGTTGGCGTAGCCTCTATGGCTGCCAGTATTGCGCTGGGAGGTGGCAGTTCAACAAACATAATGAAGGGAGTAGTGGGTAATATGCTTCTTTTTGTAGTAAACCCAGATCTATCACTACATGAGGTACTTCAGTTCAATAAAAATAAATCCAATATAACACTACCGTATGGTACGGACCTTTATGGTGTGGGTGTAATTGGTCGCTTTTTGAAAATGTATGGCGACTTTGACTATCAGTTCTTCTCCAGCAGCGCGAATAAGAAAACGTTTAACGCTGTTTATGTTGACTACGATAAGGACAGGGGTGAAAAAGCTAAGAATGTTGTTGGGAATATTATCCTTACCGATAAACAAATGGTGACCGTTGATGAGCTTAACATTCCATTTAAGGATTCGCCTTATTTGTATCCTGCAAAACCTGGATACATTATGATGGTGGATTACCTGAAAAAACAAAAGCAGCTCGGTATGAAGCTGGTAAAAATAAATCAGTAAAAGTTAGATCCCTCCGTTTAATTAACGGAGGGATTTTTTCTAAGAAGACAGCGGCAAGCTGAAATAGAATATACTGCCTTCATTAGGAACTGAGTGGAACCATATTTTTCCTCCCGCCCTGTCAATGATCTCTTTACAGATGTAGAGACCTAGTCCTAAATTCAAACCTGCGCCTGCGTTACTTCTTTCGGCCTGATGGAACCTATTGAAGATAAAAGGTTTCTGATCATTAGGAATCCCAATTCCAAAATCTTCAATGCTGACAACTAATTGATTGTTTTCCCTGCTAAGGGAAATATTGACCTTCTTACCTCCGGGAGAATACCGAACCGCATTGGTAACAAGGTTGATAATTACCTGACTTATCCTGTTTTTATCTGCATTTACCATGAGATGAGGATTTTCCTGAACGATCAACTGATGTGAAGGAGAGACTAATTGAAGATCGCGTACTATTGTGGTTATCAGTTCACTTATGTCAAAAGTTTCTTCCTTAAATTCCAGTTTTCCAGACTCGATGCGGGAGACGTCAAGCAGATCGCGGATAAGGATTTCCAAGCGGTTGATCTGAGCCTCCATGCGCTGCACATAGCTCTTATTGCCACAGTTTTCATTTTTAAGGATCTCGCGATGCAAGAGTTGGGTGTAAGCCTTTAAGGACGTAACGGGGGTTTTTAATTCGTGACTGACAGTGCTTACAAATTCATCTTTTTGTTTCTGCATCTTCATGATCATCTCGATATCGGTAGCGGTCCCGATCCAGGTTTCCTCCTCATCTTCTACAAAGTCAAGAGGTTTTAGTGTATTCAGATGCCATCGGTAGGCACCATCGTACCTTCGCAAGCGACATTTGAACTCGCCTGCCTTATGTTCGGAAAGGAGATTACCTAAGGATTTAGAGGCATCCTTATAATCGTCAGGATGTATGATATCCGACCAGCTTAATCCCTCACTGTCTGAATGATTGGACCCGGTATAATCCATCCATTTCTTATTTAAGAACTGAATTTCACCTTTCTGATTGGTGGTCCAGGTGATCTGTGCAAGACTGTTCAGCATGCTCTTTAATCGCTCTTCACTTTTTTCCACCAGTCGCCGCGACTTTACCCGGTCTGTAACATGGTGAGCATAAAATCTAATGCCGTCAATTTTTCCAGAATCGGCATAACGGGCTTGTATAACAAGATCGAAGTAATGCTGCGTAAAGCTCATGGTATCAGGCTCAGGTAGCGAAACGGGTAGCTCCTTACCTTCAAAGCTCTGGCCCGTTTGATATACACCCCTCATCACCTCCATAAAACCCTGGTCTACTAATTCGGGCAAAGCTTCTGCGAAGGTCTTTCCCAGCAGTTCTCTTTCGGGAAAAAGCTGTTGAAAGCCAGGATTAACGAAGTCGAATATAAAGTCAGGCCCCTGATAAACACAAATAATTGCGGGTGCCTCCATTAGTAGTCGATATAGCGATATTCGCTTCATTTCTGCCACCTCAAAGCTTATCCGTTCTTTTTTGGCAAGGTCGAAGGCACCTGTTATATCTACTACAGTATGATTAATATATTTTACCTCTCCCTTACTATCAAGGATCGGCGTATTAGACGCTTCCCAGTATTTTAGCTCGAAGTTGTTTGTACCCCTGATAGGAATGTCATAACGCTGGGTGGGCAGGTGGCTTTTTCTTTTACTGCAAAGGCACTCCTCCAGACTTTTTCTCAGGGCTTCAACGGGATCGTTTTCTGTATCGTTGGGGTTTTTAGGGAATGCTTTAAATAATGGTGTCCCAATTAGATCTGATTCAGAAGTGCCCGTTGCCTTATAATATTCCTGGTTTGCGAATAAAATAGTATACACAGGAGAATTTGCTTCTAATATCAAACAAGGCGGCGCTGCTTCTAAGAACTGGTAGGTCTCACTTGAAAAGATCATGAATTGTAAATAGCAATAATGCTACCATAAACAGGATTTGAGATTATTCGGTTTTTTGAGGAGAGAGAATGGGGGACAAGCAAATGGGTCATTCTTTTAGATTTCTGGCAGGATGCATAGGGAGAAATAAAGTGATTTAAATAAAATAACACAGTGCTGTAACAAATTAACTCAACTAATCGTCTTATATTTACTTAATAAATCATATCAGAATGAAAGCGGCAGTTTATACCTTAATAGTATTCGTTGCTCTGGCCCTGAACAGCCGGGCACAAACTACGTCAAATTTAGTTGCTGACCAGAATCCACGATATAAAGAAAGTCTTCAAAAGTACACTCCTATAGCTGATTCGTTAACCAAAACCCTTGGTACAACCACTCAGCAGACTTACAAAGCTTACGATTTTTATGAAGCTCGTTTGGCTCGTCGTTCACAGCGTCGTGAATGGAGGCATCAGGAGAATATGAACCGGCCTTTATTGTACAATAACTACTGGTCTGATTCTTTTTATTCGCCTTATTGGAGAAATTCAGGTTCTTATTACCGTAACTTCCCAGGTCGCGCTCGGCCTTTCCGTTATTACAACTGGTAATACTTTCATCCGTTTATACACACATTCAATTTATACATGTATATGAAGCTCAATAAATTTAGCTTTTGTGCCATCGCTATGGCTTTCTTCTTTATGGTTTCCTGCGGACGTAAAGTGACCCGGATAGATAATAATACTACGGTGGACATCAGTGGAAACTGGAATAATACCGATTCCCGGCTGGTAGCTGAAGAAATGACTGGCAGTATTCTAACTGCCGACTGGCTAACTAATCATTTGCAGGAGAAAAGTGGAAAGAAACCAGTAGTGATCGTTGGGCTCTTTCAAAACAAATCGCATGAACATATTGATGCTGAAACATTTACCAAAGATGTTGAACGAAGCTTCATTTTTACTCAAAAAGTAGGCTTGGTACAGGGCGGTAAAAAGCGTGAGGAACTAAGGGGCGAGAAGGCTGATCAGCAGACAAATTCATCGGCCTCTACCATGAAAAAATTCGGCTTGGAAAAAGGTGCTGATTATATCCTTCAGGGTTCCATAAATTCGATCGTTGACGCTCACAAAAAACAAAAGGTGGTTGCTTACCAGGTGAATATGGAGTTGACTAATATTGAAACCAATGAGGTAGTTTGGATAGGAGATAAGAAGATCACCAAATACGTAAAAAATTAAATTCAACATTCTTAAGGAGCTTCCCGCTCCTTTTTTTATCATGCTTTTTAGAAGAAGAAAAGGTTTATCCATTTTAGCGCTGATGGTGCTGTTGCTTTGCTCCTGTGCTACCTATAATAGTCGAATCCAAACATATTATTCCAGCATAACCCAAGGCAATTATTCGAAAGCAGATAAGGAACTGGAGGCGAATAAGTTATTAAAGGCCGGCAGGAACAGTCTTTTATATTTGTTGGAGAAGGGGCGTGTGGCACATTTACAAGGTGCCTACGATACCAGCAACTATTTTTTCAATGAGGCTGACCGATTAATTGAAGAGCAGGGGCGAAAACCTGCTGATGTAGTTGTTGGATTGCTGATGAACCCGATGATGCAGCAATACAAAGCCGAGGCTTTTGAGGGCATTATGATCCATTATTATAAAGCTCTGAATTACTTATACCTTAACCAGCCTGATGAGGCCATAGTTGAAGCACGCAGGATTACTTTGCAAAATCAGCAGATTGGTGATAATGCTGGAAATAAGGACAAGCGCTATTCAAAGGACGCTTTCTCGTTAATGTTGCAGGGACTGATTTACGAGAGATCGGGGGATGTAAATAATGCATTTATTGCCTACCGCAATTCTGCGGAACTTTATTTAAATGATACCAGTAGTCAGAAATATTACGGCGTCGAACTACCGCTTCAACTGAAAAAGGATGTATTGCGGACAGCCTACCAAAATGGTTTTACCGATGAAGTGATGCGTTTTGAGCGTCTGTTTAAGATGAAGTACCAGCCAGCAAAGCCTGCAGATGGAGGCGAGTTGGTGGTGTTTTTTGAAAATGGAATGGCTCCGGTAAAAGAGCAGCAGGACTTTTTCTTTTCGCTTACCAAAGGTCTCTCAGGATTTTATTTTGTGGATGCCGGGGGGAATGAAATTCCTTTTGATGGGTCGATGTCTTTTAGTGACGATAGTAACGTAGGTAATTTGAATACCTTGCACGTTGCTTTTCCTAAATTTGTTGCCCGTCCGCTGGTTTGTCATTCTGTAAGGGTTTCTGGTGTTTTGGACACCATGAATGCGGAGAAAGTTGAAGACATTACAGGGCTAGCTCAAGCTATACAGAAACAACGGTTTGCGAAAGAAATGTCGGCCACGCTTAGTCGTCTGGCTGTTAAGAAAGCGGCCCAATATCTTGTGAAAGGTAAAGAAGGGGCAAAGAATAAGGAGCTTAGGGAAGGGTTATCTTCTTTGATTGATATTTATGCTGCAGCTTCTGAAAAGGCCGACACCCGTAACTGGCAAACCCTTCCTTCTGAAATTTATTATGTTCGTATTCCTTTAAAGAAAGGGGAAAATAAAGTTGATATCAGCTTAAATGGCGTTCAGGGGCTAGCAGAAAGTAAAACCTTTACTGTTGAAGGTTCTGGCGGCTTAGTCTTCCTGAATTATGCTTTTTTGAAATAGGTGTATTACCTGCTCTATTGGAACTATAATTTCGAAGCGCCTAGCCAATACAACCTTATAGAGCTCTTCCTAAAGGGATAACTTTGGCAAGCAGAAAGCGATCTACAGTATTAACTAAAGTCACCAGATCAAAAGGCTTGGATATTACTGCATCAGCAGCGTATTCCTCAATAGCTTTATGGATACAGTCTAAACCTGAAACAATAACAATAGGAATATCTGCGGTAATAGAACTTTGTTTAAGCACTTTGCACATTTCAAGTCCGTTAAAAGAACCGATCTTGATATCAAGTAATAATAGATCTGGTGAGAAACTAACGATAGCACCAGCGAGGTTATCGGGTGATAGGAGTGTTTTTACTTCATACCCTTCTGCACCTAATGTTATAGAATAGATCTCCAAAATATCCGGGTCATCATCTAACGCAAGGATTTTCTTACTCATCTGCAATAAAAACTTAGAGCACAAAGATAACAATTGACAGGGACAATGAAATGGTGATGATGTAGCGTTTTATGAGTATGATCTTGAGAGGAATGATAAAAACCTGTTGTGATAACTCCAAATGCGCTTTTGAAACATATTTTAACCGCGAATGTTGCGGAACGTATGATTGATGAAGAAAAGATAAAGTTTTATCTCTCGGCATTTGAGAAGCTTCAGCTCAGCGACCTGGAATCATTATTTAATCTTGCTACTGTTCGGGAGGTATCTCCGGGAGAAATCTATATTAAGGAAGGAAGCTTACATAAAAAGTTATGTTACCTGAAGAGGGGCCTTATCAGGGTATTTACATTTAAAGAGAATGGGGAGGAAGTTACTCTTCAGGTTTACTGGGAGGATCAGTTTTTTGCATCAAGACATAGTATTTTTTTTAATCAGACATCTCCTTACAATTATGAAGCTCTGGAGAATTCAACTTTACTAGAGGTTGATTTCGATGTACTGATGGAGTTTTTAGACGCTAACCCACAATTTGCTGAAGGGCGGAACTTCTTCCTTATTTCAATGCTGGCACAAGCAATGGATAGGGTGGATGATTTTATCTTGCTAACGCCTGAGGAGCGGTATGTGAAACTGATCAAAGAAAAGCCAGACCTGAACAACAGAGTTCTTGATAAGTATATTGCAACTATATTGGGGATCACTCCTCAGTCCCTGAGTCGCATTAGAAAAAGAATAGCCGAACGACGAAATTAACAAAAGTTAAGTGATTGAATTTATCCTGCTATCTATTTTTGTGAAAGCAAAGATATTGTGATGAAGGATTTAATTTTAGAAACAGCCAAAGCTTTTGGTTTTACACTGGTTAGGTATTTTTTTATTGCAGGGATCTCATTTTTCTTATTCTACCGCTTATTAAGTTTGAAGTTTGTCGCCAATAAGATCCAGTCTCGTAAGGCAAAGGCGGAGGATTTTATTTTGGAGGTAAAAAATTCCCTTGTTTCAGCTTTTATATTTTCTTTGATCGGGGTGGCGGTGATGTTTTCACCTATTACAAAAGCTACGCTGATCTATCATGACCTGGATGCTTACCCACTTTGGTGGTTACCCATAAGCGTTATATTAAGCCTGATCATTCACGACACCTATTTCTACTGGATGCACAGGCTGCTGCATCACAAAAAGATATTTCGTATTGCTCATGTTGTTCACCATAGATCAACTAATCCTTCTCCCTGGGCCTCTTATTCTTTTCATATTCTTGAGTCGCTTACAGAGGGCGGTGTACTAATTGTTCTGGCATTTGTTCTGCCAATGCATCCTCTTGCGATTTTCTTATTTATCCTACTCGGATTTATAATTAATGTATATGGACTTCTGGGATATGAAATTATGCCGAGGTCTTTCAGGTATTCTTTCTTTTTCGAAGTGTTCAATTCCTCTGTTCATCATAATCTCCACCATAGCAAGTTTAAAGGCAATTACGGTCTTTATTTCCGTACCTGGGACAGGATATGCGGGACGGAACACCCTGACTATGTGAAGGAGTATGATAAGGTTCAACAAAGGCGTTTTGGGCAGGTATCAGGGGATGGCGCGGAGGAGGTGCTGTTGTCTTAATTGCCCCCTCTTTTGCCGCTTCTACACCCTAATGTAGTATGGATAAGTAGGTATAATTGTGATTATATTTTATCTTTATTTAACTACTACTTTTTGGTGTTATGAAAAAAAATATCTTAAACGTATTGTCGGCCTTATTGGGTTTAATGCTTATTAATGCTGGTTTGAACAAGTTCTTTAACTACATGCCTGTTCCTAAAGATCTTCCTGAGGCAATGGTAAAGGATTTTGCGGCCATCATGGAAATATCATGGCTGTTACCCTTAGTTGGTTTTGCAGAAGTTCTGGGAGGATTACTTATCCTATTGCCAAGGACAAGAGCATTAGGTGCATTGGTGTTGTTTCCAGTGATGGTAGGGATCTTGTTAACGAATTTGTTGGTAGAAAGAAGCGGTCTACCTATTGCAATTGCTATATGGGTAATTTTTATATGGATCATCTTTGATAACAAGAGGAAATATTTGCCTTTACTTTCAAAGTAGAGAAGGACCATCTTTTATGCCTATTTTCGCCGAATATGGGTAGTTCCGCTAATTTAAGCTTTAAGCACCTGCTGCTGGTCCTTTTGATTGTTTTGCTTTGGGGTACTAATTTTATTGCTGTTTTTGTGGCATTAAAAAGTTTCCCTCCATTTCTGCTTGGTGCTGTACGCTTTGCGCTTTCTGCCTTGCCCTGGGTGTTCTTTCTTCCTAAACCTAATGCTCCTTTTAAATTTGTATTAGGCTTTGGAATATTCAATTTTGCGATGCAATTCGGGTTTTTATTTACTGGAATTCATCTTGGCTTGTCTCCGGGACTTGCATCGCTTCTTCTACAAATTTCAGTCTTTTTTTCCATGGCCCTGGCGTTTCTCTTCTTTGGGGAGAAACCGAGTGTTTTAAAGATCATTGGTTCATTGATCTCTTTTATTGGTATTGGCGTTGTTGCTGCACATATTGAGGGGGGCGCCACATTTATGGGTTTGTTGCTAACCTTACTAGCTGCCTTCTCCTGGGCTGCAGGGAATATGTTTACAAAAAAGGTAAATGCTGAATCGCCACTCGCCCTGGTGGTTTGGGGGAACTTAATTGCTTTTCCCTTTATGCTAATTTTATCATTGGTGATGGAAGGACCAACTCTTGTTACCCATTCTTTAGAAAATACTTCCTGGTCAACTGCCGCTGCTGTTTTCTATATTGTTTATATATCCACTCATATCGGCTATGGCGCCTGGGGCTTTCTATTGAAGAATTATTCTGCCTCCGCGGTGGTTCCTTTTACTCTTTTGATCCCTGTTGTTGGTTTCTTTAGTTCTGCCGTGTTTTTAGGGGAGGACCTACCTTCGTGGAAGCTTACGGCTTCATTGTTTATCATGGGAGGTCTTGTTTTTAGCTTACTTGAGAAGCAAATTCGGCGCTTTTTAAAGCGCGAAAATAAAAATGGCTGAACAGAGGTTTGTCTGTTCAGCCATTTTTGACTTTTAAATTTTCTTAATTAGTATCTCTTTCTTTACTTAAGCGTATATTTTATCCCTATACCAAATCTGCCAGCTTCGAATTCGCTGCCACCATCGTATAGGAATAATCCTGGTCTCCAATCGAAGTTAAATGCAATAGGAGCATCTTTAATCTTGTACTCTAAACCAGCCATAGGACGTAATATGAAAGTAGAACCTCCTTTATACAAGTTTACTCCGGGACCACCACCAAGATAAAATTTTAATCCCTGAGCGTCTTTTAGCGGCCAATGGTGCTGATAAAAGCCCTGAATTAATGTTGAGTTTCCACCAAAAATAATTTCGGCATTTACAGCGTCAGTTGGGTTGAAGAAGTGCTTAATGGAGGGACCTACCAATGTGGCTCCTGTACCAAAGTCGATTGATAAACCTACCGCAGTCTTGTAATCCTGAGCTTTTACACCTGTTACAGATAATAAAGCTGTCAGGGAGAAGAGAAGTAGTAACTTTTTCATGGTTTTTTTAATTCTGTTGTTGATAGATAAGTTTGAGGTTAAACATCAAAATTAAATTACTGTTTGCTTAAATTGCAAATTTCTTAGCCGTTCTGTTAATTAAACCGCAAAGAAGAGAGAAGATATTGCGTTTTTGAAAATTAAGTAGCTGTTTCAAAATTGTTTAAGGCTGGAAGAGAATAAAATTTCGGTGCTGTTTATAAAGGCGGGCTGGAGTATAAATAAGGTGCGGGGATTTAAACCAGAACATTCGTGATAGTGCAGTGTTGGAATTAAAGGCATGCGATACTTTTATTCTGGTTTGTTTAGCAAATGAATGAGAGGTGAAAGGCTCTTTCGATTGGAATGCCCTAAAATTATGCACTCTATGTCTGAAGCGACTAATAAGGGATCAGCGGAAATTACTGTTTCGACAAAAAAACTGCTTCCTATAATTCTGGCTACTGCAATTTTTATGCAGATGCTTGATTCTACCATCCTGAATACTTCCTTGCCGGCTATTGCGAGGGATTTAAATGAATCGCCTCTTAATATGCAAAATGCAATTATCAGTTATGTGCTTACTTTAGCTGTCTTTATGCCGGTGAGTGGATTTCTGGCTGATAAATTTGGTACTAGAAAGGTTTTTATTTTCTCATTGATCCTTTTCAGCCTTGGCTCGTTATTTTGTTCGATGGCGGAAAACCTGGCTCAGTTGGTAGTGGCACGAATGATACAAGGAGTTGGAGGTAGTTTGATGACGCCGGTGGGTAAGTTAGCTCTCATCCGGACTTTCCCCAAAAATGAATTGCTGAAGGCCATGAACTTTGCCATTATTCCCGCTTTGATCGGACCTGTGTTGGGACCCCTGGTAGGCGGGTATATGGTGGATTATCTGTCCTGGCACTGGATATTTCTCATCAACCTTCCAATTGGCCTGCTTGGAATTATTTTAAGCATAAAATATATGCCTGACTACCGGTCGGCAATCATTGACTTCGACCTTAAAGGTTTCCTTATTTTTGCTGCAAGCTCCTTGTTGCTTTCTATTGCTTTAGAACTATTTGGAAATACAGTGCATGTGACACCCGTACTTGTGGTATTTTCGGCTGGTTTTTTAATGCTTTACTTTTATTACCGCCATGCTTCAACGGATAATAACCCTATTTTTCCGTTAAATCTTTTCCGCGTTCGGACGTTTCGGGTAGGAATTCTGGGTAACCTGGCTACCCGGTTGGGAATCAGTGCCATTCCTCTCTTATTGCCTATGATGATTCAAATTGCTTATGGCAGATCAGCCGTTACTTCTGGTTGGATTGTGGCCCCAATGGCTATAACAGCTATGTTTGGTAAATCGGCAGTAATTAGAATATTGAATAAATTTGGGTATCGGACTACTTTAATGACTAATACGTTCATTATTGGTCTGCTGATCTGTAGTATGTCTATCCCTGCTGCTCACGCTTCTATTTATTGGTATATGCCCATTATCGCTGTTTTAGGATTTTTTAATTCTATTCAATTTACGGCCATGAATACCATTTCAATTGCCGACTTGCGGCAGTATCATACGAGCAGCGGCAATTCGCTTGTGTCAGTGAATCAGCAATTAGCCATTGGTTTTGGGGTGGCCTTTGGGCTAATAGTCCTTAAGATTTTTCAGGGAGATGAAAAGCTCATTCAAAATGAGATCCATAATGCTTTCAGGTATACCTTTCTTGTAGTTGGTCTTTTAACCTTCCTGTCTGGGTTGATCTTCAGGCGTCTTCATTTCAAGGATGGGGATAATATGAAGTCGGATTAAAGATAAAGGGAAAAATATCAGCTTTTAAATCTTTTTGAATTCCTGCCTGAATCTGTAGATTTGCCCAAACTGCCCCTTGGGGCAAAATGATGAGTAACAACTTAACCTTAGAATGATTAGTATTAAGTTTTTTCGTGTACTATTTTTAGTCTTCCTGTTATGCTTTTTTTCGAAACTAAAAGCACAAAATCAAATCAGAACCCCATATTATTTTACTAATAGTACCCATGTTAGCAGCTTTTTGCACTTAGGGCAACTTTTACTCCTGTCGAGCGAAAATGATAAAAGAGTAAAGATCATTTCATCTTCACTGGAGATGAAAAAGAACTGGGAACAGACGGTAGAAGGCTCGTTAATGTTTAGTACAGACCTAGAAGATAAAATCCTGGTAATAGTCAGTACCGATTTTGCAGCCTCTGTTGGGGGGAATAATAGTACTTATAAAGCTTTCCTACTGGATGCAAGGGATGGTAAGGTGATCCATGAAAAGGTAATTTACGAAGGTAATAACGACTATTTGACTGTAGCCGAATTTGTGGTGTCTAAGAACAGGAAAACCTTTAGTCTGATTGCCCGAGAGACCAGTGCGAAACGAAATTTTATAGTAGCAGCGGATGCGAATGGTTCATTATGGGCGGCCAGGAAAATGGCGAATAATGCCTCTGCAATAAGGAAATTTAGCGTCTCCGCCTATGATAGCCATCTTGCAACTATTGACAAGGTTTTCCCTGTTCTGCCGGATGGCGACTTTATAGGGGCAGCTAAAACCATAAACGGGGATCTGTATGTTGCTGTATCAGAAGAAAAAAAGGGGATAACAATTGCCAAGTTTGAAGCAGGGAAAGAAGAAGTATCGGCCATGGTATTAGAACCATTTGGTCTCTCATCAGGCTTGCAGGGCCAAGGGTCCTTAAATCTTATAACGGACACCCACCGAAATAATACTGCTTATCTCACGGGCGGTTTTACTAACGGGCCTGAATATACCTATATCCTGAATAAGTATGATTTTGGCACTAACAAGGAAGTGTCATTCAGGAAAAGCTTTAGAAAAGCAGACTTAAAAACCCTGGAAAAATCTTTTGTTCCGTTAAATAAGCAATTTTCGAGACTGGACCTTGGAAGTGTATCGGGCCTGAACCTGCTGAGTGTAGCTTTCCCAGCAGATGGTTATTTGATTGCCTTAAGTGATGTCCGCTATCTTCCTGGAACTCCCGGCAGCAAAATTCCCCCTACGTATACGGCTAACGGCATTCTTGTTTATAATCTGGACTCCAATTTTGTTGTAAAGTCGGCTTCAGCTATTCCAAGAGCTTATGGCAATGTAACAAGGCCTTCCTTCAGATCCGATCTCCGGGACAATTCCTGGTATCTATTCGCCTCGGATGAATGGAAAGCAAAGTTCGCTGTAGCAAAGATCAATGCTTCTTCAGGAAAAATTGAAGATCTGAAAATGATAGCGCCAGAAAAAGTGGGAAAAGGGCATGTACCGGATCTGGCTGAAATGACCATAACTGATAGTCAATTATTCCTGCCGGTGAAGGACCCTAAGCCCTCTTTGGGGTACAAATTAAAGTATGATGTCCATATGTATCGGCTTGATTGGGAAAAGTAATGACTTAGAGGCGGCATGGTTAAGTATCTTTGTGTTTTATTATTAGCCAACCTCTATCTGGATATTTCGGCAACGAAATGAACTTGTTGAAATAGCTTGAAAGGTCGTTTCTAAGAGGAAAAGGTTTTGAAATAAGTGCTCTAACCAACGACAATACTTCTTTTTCGGAACCTGCTGTTACATTGATAAGGTAAAACTCCTCGTTAGAAACTGCTGACTTCCAGCGCCACTCAAATTGATTGGTGGTAGTGGTATTGCCGCTGCTGTACCACCATGCGGTATATAACTTTTCCTTGCCCTTTTTCAGAATACCTGTATAAACATTATAATTTAATACCTTATCCTCTTTAACAGTATCAAACATATATCCGCTTCCCCTCCAGCAAATTTTAGGATCGTGATCAGGAGCGTAAAAAACGCTGGGTTTAAAGTAAATAAGCGAACTCTTATTACTGAACTTCACAATTTTATTATCCATAATTTCCCGATCAAACCCGTTCAGATGAATGCGAGTTGTTCTGGTATTCATGTTATCAATCGAACTTAGGTTTAAGGAAACATAGAGTATTATAGAGAAAAGTATGAAGTGAATGACCAGCAGGGGCGGATAATTATTATTAATCTTATTTGTAGGGTGTTCTATTAAGTTTCCACGCTTTACGAGCCATTTGGCGAAATACATAAGGGGCAGCACCGTATAGACAATAAGGCAAGTTACACCTATCAAATCGTGAAAAATGTTATCAGGTTCAACCCGCAGTAAGACTAAAAACAGAATTCGAATGAGATTACCAGAAAGGTTAAGGAAAAAGCTTAGTGTCAAAAGACCAAAAATCTGCCATACCTTAATTCGTTTGTTCACTCTGCTTTCCCAATGAGCTATCAGAAACAGACAAATAACCAGGGAAATACTAAGCATGCTAAGGCCGGCACATGCTTGTTCAACGGTGAAGCTATTTTGGTTAATGTTAATAATATTACCCTCGGCTTTTGCTGGCAAGCCGCTTATACTAAAGATGTTGGCCGCAATATCGCTTAGCCATAAACGTAGAGGAAAGCCAAAGGTATTGATAAAGAACTTAAAAACAGGGGAGACGATTAGCAGGGTTAGAACGGCAGAAACATTTATCTTACCGATGTAAGTTTCGGTAAAGAACATCAGGGCAAAAATAGCTGCGAGAAAAAGGCAACTATTAACAGGAAAAAAAATAGCCAGAACTGCGGATAATAGTGAAAGGGGAAGGAAGCGCATCGATCGCGAGCAGGCGTTTAATCTGAAAATTAAGGGCAATAGTAAAAAGCCACACACAGTCGTCGCATCCCAAATAAAATAGTTACGAAAGGCAACAAGGCCAATGCTCAGGTAGAACAAAACTACCAGGTGAGAAAATTTGCTGAACGTTGGTCGTAAAAGAACTAAAGCAAAGTTTATCATAAAGCCTTTTTAGCGTATTGCTTATTCCTTAATAAGTAGAGTACAATTATACCAGTTAGCAGAATTAGCATCCACTCGTGAGGTTCAGGCACGGCTCCTGAGGATTTCATAGAAGCATTCTTTAAGCTGTTTTTGCTTTCTTCTATGCCAAAGCGCTCATAATCCTGTTTTGTTTCTAATACGATCAAGCTTGAAACAGGGCTTACAATATTTGCTATCTCTGCTTCAGCAATTGTTTCCGGTTGTAGAAAGTCATCCTTGAAATAGCCGCCTGCTACTTTTTTCATAATATGATTGTACGCATATAGCCGAAGTAAATGATCGGGTGCATTACTTGTCGCTTTGCCCGTAATTTCCCGTATACTTACCTTTGCCGCGGCTATAGTAACTGATGTTGAATCTTCTCTAATACTGGTAAATGTATTGTTATCAAGATTTTTAAACAAGGTAGAAAGTTCTCCGCCCTGATACTGGAATACTCTTAATTCTTTCAAGGTTTGAAGGTATGGGGATAAATGCTCGCCGATAAAATACAAGTGAATTGGTGGGGCAGAAGTAAGATATGCTTCCATTCTATTCGAAAATTCAGAGCCTTTCAGATCTGACAGATTTGGTGAAGGACCATTGCTTTTTGAAATTAGAAGAGCAGTGGAAGGTGTGCTGATCTTATAGAGCGGGAAAAGACTAAAATTAAGGTTTGATAATTTATGAAATTCCATGTCCTTATTATCTTCATCCAGTTGAACCAGCTTTTCGTCAAATACATAGACATTTTTCGTTTTGATTTTTTTCCATAAACTTAAAAATTCATCCTTTGTCCACCCACTATTTATATCAAGGTAAATATGCTCTGGAGAAAAGGAAGACCTCTCAAGCTTGGCATCTGAAAGCTGATAGGACTTGCCGTCGAACGAAAAAACCTGAGATGAAATGGAAGGGGTTGGAAGCCTCAATTCCCATTCGGACTGATAATCCCCGTCAAGCTGGTAGACATTTTTAGACACGAGCTCAGCACCCTTTGGAATGCTGGATTCGGGTAATGGTAGAGATGAGCTTAACTGCAAAGCCTCATTTGCCTCATTTGCAGATGGGCCGTCGAAATAGATATTTCCATAAACGAGATCAGTACCTGAAACTCTTAATGGGCTGGTAATGCCAATCTTAAATCGTCGGTCCTCCTGAGGTGTGCAAGGAAAAACCCGTACACTCACCGTATTCCCTTCCTGCCAATGAATAACAGAGGGGTCATGTTGTTCTACTCCAACAACTTGTCTATAGGCTGAATCTGCCTTTGCTTTTGTAGTGAGATAACCTTTTTCTTCTTTCCCATTGATCCAAAGTGACAGAGAGCTCACCACCGATCCTTCAGGAAGATGAAAGGTATAGACTGCCTCCTGATCCAGGTTCCATCTTGCTGCGGATTTATTAGAGATGGTGAGAATCTTCTCCGTATAAGCCATGCGGTACTCAGGCATCAGTCTGACATTAGAAATAACTGTATGCGTTTTCAGTTTATCGCCGCTCCATAACCTTTCCTGGGCCTGGTGCCTTGAATCGTACATTGATTCAAGGATTTTGATCCGTTCACGTTGATCTATTTGCGGCTTCCCTACAAATAGACTTGCAAGAACAACTAAAGGGTCATGTTGCTGTTTCTCATCAAATGCACTATTCATGAATCCCCCCCATAGCCAGTTACCACTTAGGTCGAGAGTTTTATAAACAAGGTCAGACTTGATGATTCGCTCTGATACGACACCTTTCGGTATAGCTTGACTTATCAATACCCAATTCGGCAGTTTCCCTTCTGCAAGAGTGTTGTGGGTAGAAATTTTGTTTATCGAATCATTGATGTATTTCCACTTGTAGGTGAACCAACTTATACTTGTTACAGCCAAGAGCAGACCTGCAACTATTGAAAATTTTAATCTATCGTGTTTTTTGATGCCATAAATAGAAACAGTGATAGTAACAATGGCAAGGCAAAGAGGAGTAAAAGAGTGAAGAGATATCCCAAGACCGATTGAAGCAGGAACGCTTAGGAGATACAATGGTATTAGCGAGAAAGAGTAATACGCAAAAATTACGATCGCTAATCCGAGAATAAAGAATGTAATATGCTTTAACGGTAGGGGAAGGTCCTTTATGAAAAGAGCGCCAATTAGCGCCATACAGCACATGACCAACAGGATGCTGAGCCACTGAACTGAGTCATCAAAAACATTCATTAACCTGTTTAATGCAAAGGCACTGATAAACCAGAGAATTAACATGATCACAGTGTAATCTATTTTACTTTTAGAAAGCCTCCAGCCATGCCTGTTCAGGGCAGTACTGAAAACAATTATTGTATAAATAACAGTGGCTACATAATTCAAAAAGAAAAACGCTAATAAGCTATCTTCATTCGAAACTTCCACACAGGTTCCTGCAAGTAGGATGAGACCTGATATTATTGCCATCCAGATCCCCGTGTAAATAATACTATCTTGCTTTAAGGTTGAAATAAATCTAGTCATTTATTTAATGGTTTTGTTAAAGTACTTTGTTATTCAAAGTGCTCAATTAATAAAAAAGACACTTGTGTGTCTTAAAGAACTTTGGAATACAAAGTAAATTAGAATATATTGAAGTTGCAAGGATGAATTCGGTTTTATTTTTTTGTACCCTTAAATGCCTAATGGCTAGAATCTAATATCTTCTTTACTACAGAAATATATTCCGGATTCTTCTCAAACTGATTGTGTTTCTGATCTTTTAAGATGAAAAGTTCTCCAGAGGATTTTACCAGTTCTTTTAATCTTACAGACACATTAGGGTCGATCTTATCATCTTTTTCGCCATGGATCAAGTACACGGAACATTTTACCAGGGGCAAATATTTGTCTGTAGGGAATTTGTATTTTAATAACAGTCCGGCAGGAATATAGGGCAATGATTTCTGTACGAATTCGGTGAAATTATAATAAGGAGCAATTAATACTAAGGATTTAGGAGACCTTTGAGTGGCCAAAAATGCTGCAGGGCCAGAACTTAAGGAATATCCGAAAATGTAGATGTTGTTACCATATTCTTTTTGCAGGTTATCGTAAACGGCGAGGAGATCTTGATTGAATTGTTCTTCTGAAGATACCTTGCCCTCACTTTTACCAAATCCTCTGTAGTTAAGTAAAAAAATGTCGTATCCCATCTTTGTATACGAATTTGCATCCTGGCCGACGCTATCAAGCATTCCCCGGCCTCCAGGCAGCCACAAAATAAGACCTTTTGATGCTTTTGCTTTAAAAAGTAGACCGTTCAGCCTTTTGCCGTCTTTCATTGTTATGTTGCGTTCCTCAAAAGGAATGGCAAATTGATAACGATAGTTGGAAGGATGCTTTACTGATTTAAATAATGCTTTGTCTTGAGAGTTGTAAAACCAAAGGCATAAGGCGATATAAAGAAGGCTGGAAATTAAGATGATACCCGTGAGGACCCTTTTTAGAACTTTCATTTATAATACGGCTAGAGGTAATTATTTATTCTCTAAGTTAAGGAATTTTTAATTGGTTTAGGAACCAGGGGATTACAATAATTGTGATAGTTAGTTGGTCGCTTCCCTATAACATTCAACACAACGAAGCCATATCATGGTAATGGCTTCGACTGTTTGGAGATCTATTTTTTCTGGCAGGCTTAAGATACCTGCTAATTAGACCACTAGTTCTTCCTCTTTAAATATTTAAGATCACTACGGACCTCCTTTTTATTAAAGTTCTCCGCATTAGAACTCATCGACTTGGAACGTGTACACATACTTGTTGTATAGTTTTCCGCGCTACCATTGGCAAAAAGTAACCATTTTTCGCCCACCTTTGGAGAGATACCGCATGCAGCTCCATCAATTGGAGTAGAAATAAAAACCGTATCGGCTTTTTCGCTACCTTTAAAGCAGTTAAGCACTTTAACCGAAATACTCCTTTTGGTTCCTTCGATGCCCACTTTAATAATACGTCCTTTGACGATTAATTCATACTGATCGTACTGTTTATCGTCGATCTTACCCAAAGCCATACACTTGCAAGAGCTGGCGATTTTAGACGTGATAAGGAAAATAATTAGCAGGCTATATTTTAACTTCATTTTTTTCGCTTGTTGTTTTCTTGGTAAAATTCTATTCTGTAACAAACATAGCTAGAACTCTTTAAAGTTTTACCTTCTTCAATTGTCATTAAAGACTTAATTATTATTTGTATCTATGGGGCGTAAAAGGCTTTCATTGCGCCAATGGAAGCTTGAACAGGCATATAACGACAATTGGTAAAAGGATCATACAATCATGTTAATTACGAATGAATCAGAGCTAGCGGGGATGAAAAAGGCTAGTGATGCAGTGGCTTGCGCATTGAAAGAAATGGTATTATACTCAAAACCAGGTATAAGTACTAAGGAACTGGATGACTACGGAGCAAGTATTCTTAAGGATTTTGGTGCTAATTCTGCGCCTTTCGTTACCTATAAATTTCCTGGCTGGACCTGTATCAGTGTAGGAAACGAGTTTTGCCATGGTATTCCCTCTGACAAAAGGATACTACAGGAAGGCGATCTGATCAACATTGATGTTTCTGCGGAACTTGACGGTTTTTTTTCAGATAATGGGGCTTCATTTGTTTTGGGTGAGGATATTAACCAACATCAAAAGCTCGTGGATGCATCTAAGCAAATTCTACGTATAGCAATAAACAATATTAAGGGCGGTGTGAAGATCTCTGACGTGGGCCACCTTATCGAAACAGAAGCTAAGAAGCGTGGCTATAAAGTTATCAAGAACCTCACTGGCCACGGAGTTGGAAGAAGTCTCCATGAAGAGCCCAACGAAGTAGCGAACTATAAAGACCGGTTTAACATGACAAGGTTCAAGAAAAATTCGGTTGTAGCTGTGGAAACTTTTATATCAACCACGTCAACAATTGCAGAAACCCAAAGTGATGGTTGGACCATGATAGGTAATAAAGGAGGCTTTATGGCACAGCACGAACATACGATCTTGGTGACAGACGGAGTACCAATTATACTTACTGAAAAAAATGAGATCTGGAGTTGAAAAACTGGAGACCAGCTTTAAGATTTAATCTTTTGCTGGTCTTGGTCCTCTGTTATGAATGATCAGGCCATTTAAAAAATTGCGTAGGATCTGATCTCCGCAAGGTTTATAGTTAGGGTGGTCTTCATTACGAAAAATAGCGCCAAGTTCAGTTTTGGTGATCCTGAAATCTACGAGTGCCAAAACTTTGACAATATCGTCGTCGGTGAACTTCATTGCTACACGGAGCTTTTTCATTATATCATTATTATTCATGCTTCAGGGTATGTTACTCGGTTGAACCTTCTATCTCAATAACAATTTTTGTTTTAATTCGGATGTAAAGATAGTTTAAAAATTATGCCTTTAGGTTTACTTAAGCTCCTTCCACCACTCTTTGAACACTTGCTGCTCGTTATCCATCCATACTACTTCACCAATCATGGGAGTAACTAAGGGAAGGTTTTGTGATTTGGCGATACGGGAAACTTCCTTTAGGGGTTCATCCCAACTATGCAGGGCTAACGAAAATTTACTGGAATGGACTGGCAGGACCCTTTTAGCATGAAGATCTTTTCCGGCTTGTACTACCTCTTCAGGCAGGCAATGTATTGCATGCCATGCCACGTTATATTGGCCGTTTTCAAGAATAGCGAGATCAATACTGCCAAAGCGCTTACCGATTTCGGCAAAGTGAGCATCATAACCACCATCACCGCCCACAAAGATCTTTTTCTCGGGCGTTTCTAAAAGGTAAGCCATCCAAAGGGTATTGTTTCTCTTAAAGGAACGACCACTAAAATGACGAGCAGGTAAGGTGTGAATTTTAAAATCATCATTTAAGCTTATCGTCTCATTCCAGTCATGTTCAGAAATAATTTTCGGATCATATCCCCAATGTTCAAAATGAGCCCCCACACCCAATCCACAGATCACCTTTTTTACCTTACCCTTTAGTTCTTTGATCGTTGAATAATCCAGGTGGTCGTAATGATCATGGCTGATCAACAACACATCAATTCCAGGAAAATCTTTAACTCCGTAGGTGTTTGCTCCCGCAAAAGCACGCGTTGTTGATGGAATAGGCGAGGCATTGCCACTAAATACAGGATCCACAAGAATTTTTACTCCATTGAGCTGCATATAATAGGAAGAATGGCCAAACCAGACCACAACGTTACTGTCGGCAGGAAGGCTTTTTAAGTCAGTTTTTATATGTGGAAGAGCTTTTCCGGGAGTTTTATTTGGAATTGATTTGAAAAAGAAGTCAAACAGGACTGAAGTCATTGAGTAACCCTCTGTAAGTGGTGGGGTAAAGCTTTGATTCAGAAACACACCATCGCGAAAATGCTTTGATTGATTCATTCGTTCAAGACGTTTGCCGGATGCAGCCTGACCGAACTGAGGTTGTTTAAGAAAAATAAAGGTAGCGAGTGCTAGAAAAACTACCAGAGATAGTAAAGTGATCATTGTGTATTTAACTATTTTAAAAAGTCGTTTCATTATTAAATGGCTTATACCTGGACTGAACGTTCATTCCAAAGCGGGAGAAATTTTTTATTCTTTTATAGCATCCCAGACTAAGCGGAATTGTCTCTCTAAATGTGTTTCATCATTTTCCTTTCCCTCACTTTGCATCCATTGTATATAAGTAGTAATAGAGCCAGCAAGGAAGTGAAGAATAGCATTAAGATCCATTTTTTTGATTATACCATCTTTCTGACCTTGCTGTAGAAGGTCTATAACAGGCATAAAATCTTGTTGTCCGGCCAAGCGTGTGTTTTCAGTGATCAACGGAGAACTGTGAAACTGATCCATAAAGGCGAAGCTTTCAGGGTACTTAAAATAAAAGTTAACCAATCCGGAATAAAAGCTAAAGAACCTGGCTTTTAGAGGTGCATTGCTGTTCACAGTTTCTGCTACAAGGTGGATCACTGATCGTTTTATATAAAGGTAAATTGCATTGATCAATTCTTCCTTCGTTGCGAAATAATTATAGATAGTACCCATGCCTGTATTTGCTGCTTTTGCAATGGCCGACATCGGGGTAGCCTGAACACCACGCTCTGTAAGCAATCTCATTGCTGCTACAATTATTTGTTCTTTCTTATCCACGTATCAAAGGTATGATTTGGAATGGACATTCCAAATAGGAGATGTATTAGTGGCTAAACCATGACAATTGTAAAACTGCTACTACATCTGGTATAAAAGTTTTTTTAATCCTAGTTTTAAAAACCATTTTTTAATATGAACCGACGTTTCTACTCACTGTTGATCACTGCATTCGTCCTTCTGGCGAGGCCACAAAACAGTTCGGCTTTTGTTACGCCACTAAAGAGAGAGTATTCCAATAGGATGTTACCTGGCAAAAAGCCAGTAGCTAAAATAAAATATCAAGGTAAAACTATACAGTTAAATGAACGGGCATTATATCTTAACCCCAGGTTAAAGGAATCTGAACTGGGTTCGTTTGCCTTTAAAAGTCTTCAGGATGTGGTGAGGTTTGCAAAGGATGGAACAGAAGAAACCCCGACAGTTATTTACATGGAGCCAGACGTGTACTGGACTGATGATCCGAAAAGCGACAATAGAGAGAATAAATTAATCGGGCTGCTTATTCCACAGGCAAATATTACCTTAATTGGATTAGATGGAAACCCCGAACATACGATCATAGCAGGAAACAGGGGACAAATGGCAGGTGCCATCGGGAACTGGAATACGGTAGGCGTTGGGGATGGCTTCAAAGCATATAATATTACTTTCGGCAATTACTGTAATGAAGATCTTGTTTATCCGCTAGATCCCTCTAAAAACCTCCCGAAGCGCCAATCTACCATTACGCAGGCCCAGGTACTTACGAAGGCCCATAATGGCAATATGGACAAATGGATCTTTGACAACTGCCGGTTTATAAGCTATCTGAATACCTTTGCTGCCGGAAACCAGCCTCATCGTGCTTATTATAAAAATTGTTTTCTTCAATGCACAGATGACGCAGTGGGCTCTGGTGATTTTAGCGTTTTTGAGAAATGCCATTTCCGTTTCTTCGCCAATCACCCTTCCTGGGGAGGGTCTCGTATTTTACAAGCCTATTTGGGATGTTATTTTGAAACAGTACTGCGAGATCCGGGAGCAAATTCGACCATTTTCTTTGCTAAAAACAATAATATCTTTGCAGTGCTTGACGCAAATTTTAAAGGAAATGCTACTAGTTTAGAATGGACAGACGTTCCTGCAGATCATGTACGCCATTATGTTTATAACAATATATTAAATGGGGGGAAGGTTAAAATTACAACTAGTAAACCTAATCTTTCTGTTACGTTAGGTGGAAAGAGTCTCGCCGCCTACAAGGTAGGGTCTGAGTATAACATCTATAATTTATTAAGAGGTAATGACGACTGGGATCCGGCCAATCAGAAGGCGAGGATGGCAAATTACAAGGATCTACCTTTGCGGATGGACTTGATTGCAGATAAACTTAAATTAAATGGAGCAACAAAGGAGATTGCTCAGGTTAGATTTAACATCTATCCTGATCGTATTAAGACCAGCACTCCTTTGAAATGGAGCGTAAGTGATCGCGACTTATTGGCTTTTGCTAAAAATCAGGATGGAACAATCACTGTTACTGCCACTAATACCTCTGATAGTACTAAAAGAGCTTTTTTGAAGGCCGAAACAGAACAGGGAATTCAAGCTATTACTTATTTTGAGGTTACGGGTATCCCTCAGAATGCTCCGTTATTTACAAGAAAACCAATAATGAATTCGCCTGATGCCGGCCTGATTTCGTTAAACTATAAGCTAAACCTAGGCAATAGGGAAGATATATCTGCAATTACATGGTATAGGAGCTTGAGGAAAGATGGAAGTGATACGGTAAAGGTAGCCGTAAGTACAACCAGTTCCCCCTTGAAGGATTATCCGCTAAGCACAGGTGATATTGGTTTTTACCTCTTTGCTCAGATATATCCTAAACATTCTACCAGTGTTTTTGGTGAGCCTGTTCTTGTAGGCAGCAGGAAAATAATTTCGAAAGACATTATGACTACTTCAATCAAAACGGACTTTAAAAATCTGCCAACAGACAGAACTTTGTCTTTTAGAAAAGGCTTTTGGTTGGTAGACACGCATCGTCCTAAAGATTTGAGTAGGGATTTTCAGTGGACCGCCGATACTGGAAAAGGATGGGAATATGGTTGGGGTAGTGATGCCACTAAGGACAGGCAAGGTTTAATGACTGTAGGAAGGGGAGCTAGGCTTATTTATATGCAGGGTGAGCAGAAGAACGATATGCACCTTGTTTTGAAGTTAAGTCCCCACAAAGCTGCAGGGCAAGGATTTGGAAGCGCCACCGGGCAATACCTGGATGTTTACATAAAGTATGACCCGATGACCCAAAGCGGCTATGGATTAAGGATAGAACGTACACCTAAGTTTGGAAACGGGGTACAATTTACATTATACAAATTTACGAATGGTCTAGGAACACCTATTTCAGAACATCAGTATTCTTCAGCGTTTTTGCCTGGCTGCAAGTTGGACCTTGACTATTCTGGAAAGACATTACGGGCCAAGGTAAGCACCAGCAGTTCGCAGCAACAAGGTCAGAAAGATGCAGGGCTTCCGCATGAGGTAAGCCTGATGGCAGAAGTAGCCCCTAATTTATTTGGAAGCTTTGGTCTGCAGCATACCGGCAGTACCGGGACCGCAAGCAGGATAATGCTTGAAGGTCTGGAAGTAAGTTATGGAAGGTAGGCCGAAAGCGTGTGTTTGAAGGTTTTTCTTCAAATTTTCCAATAAAATTCGGTCTTTTGCAAACGTTAAAGCTACAAATGCCATCTCTTGATAACTCAACTTCCAATTCATACTACTTCCTTGAAGGAGGTGGGGAAATGGGAGAACTTATTCGTTCATATAACTGGGCTGCCAGTCCCGTTGGGCCACCGTCTTCGTGGCCGCAAAGCCTTCGTACGACACTGGCAATTATGCTTCGCTCAGCTTTTCCTATGTTCATTTTTTGGGGAAAAGACCATCTTTGTTTCTATAATGATGCTTACCGTCCAAGTTTGGGAAACAATGGCAAGCATCCGGCAATTGGTAAAAGTGCGATAGATGTTTGGCCAGAGATTTGGCATTTTATAGGTCCGCTGATTCACCAAGTTATAAGTACAGGTAAAGCGGCCTGGTTTGAAGATCATTATTTGCCGATTTTCAGGAATGGGAAATTGGAGGACGTTTACTGGACTTTCAGTTATAGTCCCATTTATGGAGATCAGGGTACGATAGAAGGGGTACTGGTTACTTGTACAGAGACAACTGAAAAGGTAAACAATCACTTACGCTTAATAGAATCAGAAAAACGTTTTCAAAGACTTATCCGTGAGGCTACCATTGGAATAATTATCCTTATAGGTCCCGAAATGACCGTTCAGGATGCTAACAGTTCCTATTGTGCTCTAATAAATAAACGTGCAGAGGAGCTGATCGGTAAACCCCTTTTTGATGTAATTCCGGAGACAGCAGAAAATTTTCTTGTTCTCCTTAGAAAAGTGCGGGAAACAGGGGAGCCACTCTATTTATGCGACTGCCCCTATTTTGTACTGGCGGAAGGACTTAAAAAAGAGGGTTTTCTAAATATAGTCTATCAGCCTTACCGGGAGGATGATGGAAGGATTAGCGGAGTAGTGGCAATGTGCCAGGACGTAACAGAACAGGTTATAGCCAAAAAGAAATTACAGGAAAGTGAAGCTCAGTTCCAGTTAATGGCAAATTCTATTGTGCAAATGATCTGGGTGACCGACCCTCAGGGAATGCATGAGTGGTATAACCAGCGCTGGTACGATTTTACCGGTGCCTCAATCGAAGAAACTGAAGGAGAAGGTTGGAGTTCCATGTTCCATCCTGATGACCGGGAAAGGGCATGGGAGAAATGGCGATATTCACTCAGTACCGGCCACCCATACGAAGTAGAATACCGGTTGCGTAAAAAGACAGGTGAATATGTTTGGGTATTAGGACGAGCTGAGCCAATTTTTAATTCTGAAGGTAAAATTACCCGTTGGTTTGGAACCTGTACCGATATAAATGAACAGAAGAAATTACAGAAACAGAAGGAAGAGTTTATAAGCATTGCGAGTCATGAGTTGAAAACACCGCTCACAAGTTTAAAGGCGAGTCTTCAAATCATGCAGCGGGAGTTCAATAAGGAAGAACATCTAAAGCCTATTTTGACAAAGATGTTAAAATCTTCTAACGTCCATGCAGATAAGCTTTCCCGGCTTGTTAATGATCTTTTGGATGTGACTAAAATTGACCAGGGCCAACTTGTGCTGAACAAGACTTCATTCATCTTGAGAGATCTTGCAAAGAGTTGTTCAGAGACTATTCAACTGGGAACGTCGGTTAATATAGAGTTGTCTGGCGACCTCGATGTTGAGGTGTTTGGTGATTATCAAAAACTAGAACAAGTGTTAATCAATCTCTTAAGCAACAGTATTAAGTATGCAAGAACCTCAGAGAAGATCCTCATTTGTGCTGAACGGATTAATGACTTTATCAAAGTTTCAGTAGAGGATTTCGGACCGGGAATTCCGAAGGAAAAGCAAGAGCATTTATTCGGCATTTACTACAGGGCTGATCCTGGTGGCCATCAATATTCTGGTTTAGGCCTGGGATTATACATATGCTCTACCATAGTAGAAAATCACGGAGGTTTAATAGGGGTGGAGAGTGAATTAGGAAAAGGAAGTACATTTTGGTTCACCATTCCAATGACGGTGCAAGCAAAACTGCTGTAGGATATCGTTTTAAGCAGGAATGATTTGATTTGCTTCCGCCATTAAAAATGCATGAGAGCCTTTACATAAATTGTTTTGGCTTCAAATTTCTTCCTGCAAGTTCAGCTACTTCTTTAATTCGTTTTTCGCGGGTTTCTGGCCTTTTAGCCATTGCAATCCACTGTAAGATCATCTTTTTTACTGATCTGCTCAGGCCTAGAAAATACTCGTATGATCCTTGATGGATTTCAAATTGTTGTATTAGTTGTTCTGGTATTACCAATTCCTCAACCTCATCCAGAATACTCCAGGATCCATTCTGTTTTGCAGTTTCAATAGCTTTGTAGCCTGCTTCGGTCATCAATCCACTTTTTATCAGTGTTTCAACCTTTGCCTTATTAATCTTCGACCAGGCACTCCTGGGTTTTCTGGGACAGAAAAACTGAATAAAACTATCCTGATCAATAGATTTTCGTATACTGTCTATCCAGCCAAAGCAAAGCGCCTCATCTACCGCTTCGCTCCAGGAAATACTAGGCTTATTAGTATGTTTTCGGTATTGAACAATCCATACAGACGCTTTTGAGCGGTGGTTCTCTTCTAACCATCGGCGCCATGCTTGTCTGTCTGCGGGACAGAAGGTTTCTATTTTAGTTTCTTTTTCTTGCATGCTTTGTACCATCAATGCAGACAGCCTATAAACATCTTTGTCTTACGGTTTTGAACTTTAACGCCTTTGCTTGATATTACTTGGAACGCAGAGTCGGCACTTGCTTTATTATCATATATGCCTGCAATTAATACCATGGTTTTTTCGGGAGCATCGTCCAGGTAGGAACTTAGGTATTCAATACTCAGGAAATTTCCCTGGAAGCGGCGAGGAAAGTAGTCGCCCGCATACATTTCATCTTCGTCATCATCAGCCAGGGCAATCAAATTCTTATCAGCACGAAATGAGCGATTAAGCGTATCAATTTTAATATTAGTAAGATGAGATACCTCTTTCATTGCTTTCTGTAGAGGTTGATAATTCTGACCAGTGTCCGCCATTAACACATAATATTCTGCCCAGTCATCAGGATTTTCGTCACTTATTTCAGTTTCAGTGCTTTTCGGCTGCTGACTTATAACATTTGGTTTTTTACTAACCTTGGCTTTTTCATGTTTTACTGGTGCTGTACTTGCTGAATTACAGCTATGACATATAATGCCGTTCAGCACCAGGGACGGAAGGAGAAGTTTGGCGAAAGCATACATACCGTAGAACCTATTGTATTATCTTGCTAAGAAACGGAATTAGCATGAATATTTAAAACAATGACAATAGGAAGCGCTCTTCCATTTTTACAGTAGTAGGATTTAAATTGCCTATGGTTTTGTATCCCCGATAAAATAGTATGCGGGTTACTTTTAGTAATAGTGTTAAAACATGTATTTTAGAAGCCACTTAAAACGAACCATTGGAAAAGCTAGTCTTTCAAGAAATACTAAACGAAATAACTCTTCCCTTCATTATCTATGAAGGAAATGATCTATTGCTACAGACAGTTAACAGGGAAGCTCAAATTCTACTGGGAATAAGTAAAGGTGTGGAGGGTAAACCTTTATCCGAAGTACTTCAAGCTGGAGGACAAGAACGCTTGATAGATTCTGCCCATAAAGCTTTAACAAGTGGTTCTGAGCAAAAGCTACAGCATGTAATTTTAGAACTATCTGATAACCATATTAAACGGAAGGTACAAGTAGATTTGCATTCTAAACCTTTAAAACGAGAAGACGGGAGTGTATGGGGGATTTTACAAATGCTGAAAGAGGTATCAGGGCCCGCTGTGGATAACCACGAAGACCGAAAAGAACAATACCGGTTAATTGCCTTGGTAGAAAACAGCAGTGATCTTATTGGCATAACAGATATGCAGGGAAACGTTACATATCTGAACAAAGCTGGACAAATGCTAATGGGAGCTTCGAGTATTGATGAATGCTACCGGCCATCTGTTGATTATTTCATTTATGAAGATTACATAAGACTTCGTCCGGAAATACAAGTTTCAATGGCAGAGAAGGGTATGTGGCGGGGTGAAATCAGCTATAGGCATTTTAAGACAGGCGAACCTATTCTTTGTGATCTTAATGCTTTTGTTATTACCGACCCGGTTAGTGGGCAACCAATAGGTATGGCTTCCGTTACCCGCGATCTTCGCGCTACTCAGGCGGCTAGAAAGGAGCAACAGAAACTCTTTACACTAGTGGAAAATAGTGCTGATCTGATGTCGATACTTGAACCAAATGGTTTAAATTCCTATATCAACAAAGCAGGGAGGGAGTTACTGGGATTTGAGTCGGAAAAGGAAGTTCTTTCTACACCGATATCTGATCTTCATAGTCCTGAGCATTTTGAACAAGTGAGTAAAGAGGTATTGCCCGCGCTGGAAAAGTTTGGTCGTTGGGAGGGACAGATGATCGTCCGGCACTTAAAAACAGCTGAAGAGTTTCCAATATTTAATAAATCTATCAGGATTGACGATCCTAAAACCGGGCAAATGGTGGCAGTTGGAGCTCTTATGCGAGATATGCGTCCTGAGCTGGCTGCTCAAAAGGCGCTTTCGGACAGTGAGAAACTTTTCCGGGAAATTACTACCGCTGCTCCCGCCGCTTTATGGATGTGCGATGATGCGCAGAGAATTTCTTATGTGAACAAGGTTTGGGAAGAATGGACAGGACAACCACTAGAGGCCCAGTTAGGTGAACCTGTATGTCATACCGTCTTACCTGCTGATCGGGAAATGGCCGAGCTTAAATTTGGGGAAGACTTTAAGGACCGGAAATTTCATCATTGCCAGTTCCGTGTATCAAATGGCAATACCATCAGATGGATAATACGGACAGGAAACCCTCATTATGATTCCAAAGGAGAATTTATAGGTTATATCGGCGCTTGTGTTGATATTACCGAGTTGAAGCAGTTGCAAGAACAGAAGGACCAATTTTTGGGCATTGCCAGTCACGAGCTTAAAACGCCCGTAACCAGCATTAAGGCCTATACGCAGGTTCTTGAATCGATGCTGAGAGACAGTGGAGACACAAAAAAGGCCGATATGGTGAAAAAGATGGACGCACAGGTAAATCGACTGATCAACCTGATCGGAGATTTGCTGGATGTTACCAAAATTCAGACCGGTAAGCTTCAATTTAATGACCGCTATTTCGACTTTAATGAGATGGTAAAAGAACTGGTTGAAGATGTGGGTCGTACGAGTAAAAAGCATTCAATAATTACGCATTTAGAAGAGACAGGAGAGGTTTACGCCGACCGGGAACGCATCGGCCAGGTAGTAACCAATTTGATCACTAATGCTATTAAATATTCTCCAAATGCAGACCGCATAGAGGTATATACAAGGATCGAGAATAATAATGTTCGATTATGCGTTCAGGATTTCGGTATTGGAATACCCCGCGAAAAAAAGGATAAAGTGTTTGAACAGTTTTATCGGGTGAGTGGTGATGAGCAACATACATTTCCAGGACTCGGTCTTGGTCTTTATATCTCCTCAGAAATTGTAAAACGGGAGGGAGGGAAGATTTGGGTAACTAGTATGGAAGGAAGAGGTTCCACCTTTTGTTTTTCAATTCCAGCAACGGGAAATAAAAAAAACGATTAACCTAATGAATAATACGACGGCAAAAATTATGATAGCGGATGATGATCCGGGTATATTAGACTCTGTTGGGATTATGCTTGAATACCGCGGATATGAAGTATTACCATCTTCGAAAAATACGTTGAATCAAGTTCAGGCTGAATTACCCGATCTTTTGTTACTTGATATCTGGATGTCTGGTCAGGATGGAATTGAGATTTGTAAGGCATTAAAAGGAAATGAGAGAACAAGGGAAATGCCTGTTTTAATGATATCTGCAAGCAGGCATATTGAGAATTCTGCATTCGATGCCGGAGCAGATGACTTTTTAGCGAAGCCTTTTGAAATGGAGCAACTTTTTGAAAAGATTGAATATCTGTTGAAAAAATAGTGTTTCCAACTCAAGTCAAAAGGTTTAAAGACCATTGAGGTAGTTTACGACATCAAACTTTCCTATAACGCCGTTGTTCAGCTTGCATGTCCTTATCTGATCTGCGTAACAGGCTTTACGTTGTCATCTTTCATTCTGATACTAGGGGAGGAAGACGGTTTGATATTATCCTCTTGTGGCTGATACTTCTAAGTGTTACTGTTGTGGTAATCGAAAGTATTTCATCCGTCAGGAAGGATTATGCTGAACTAATAACCGGTGCAGAATGGTTCTTTACGATTTCCTTCACTATTGAATACCTTGGAAGGGTTTATAGTTCGCCTAACCGGTATAAGTATATCTTTAGCTTTTATGGAATAATTGACCTGCTAAGTATTCTGCCAGCTTATCTGGCCTTGTTTATTCCAAATCTGCAATACCTCAGAGTGATCAGGGCCCTTCGATTATTAAGGGTTTTTCGTATCCTGAAACTTACCCGTTTTCTAAATGAGGGGAATGTGCTTATGCTTGCTTTAAGAGCAAGCATGTATAAAATTATTGTGTTTATAACCACCGTAATTACCCTTGTTATCATTGTTGGTACCCTTATGTATGTGATAGAGGGTGAAAAGCACGGTTTTACCAGTATACCTGTTTCTATTTACTGGGCCATTGTAACCATTACCACAGTGGGATATGGTGATATCTCCCCGGCTACCCCATTGGGACAATTTCTTGCCTCCGCACTTATGATCATAGGATATGGAATTATAGCGGTTCCCACCGGTATTGTTTCTTCTGAGATTACCCGGATGTCTAGTTCAGCTTTACAACCTTGCAGTAATTGCAAACAACTTGTATATCCTTCGAATGCTAAATTCTGCCCTAATTGTGGAACTAAACAAGCTATTATTAGGACGAGAGAAGCTCCTACTTCATCGGTGCCACCCTCCAAATAGTGTTTGCAGCATCGTCGGCAACAAGCAATGATCCGTCACGTATTACCGCTACACCTACAGGTCTTCCATAAACCTTGCTCTTTTCTTTGTCTGCTATAAATCCAGTTAAAAAGTCCTGAGGCTTACCAGATGGTCTGCCGTTTTTAAATGGTACAAACACCACCTTGTAACCTACTAGTTTCGAGTGGTTCCATGATCCATGCTGTCCAACGAATGCTCCTCCCTGGTAAGCTGCAGGAAAAGTTTTCTGATCATAAAATGCTAGACCCAGGGAGGCGGTATGAGCACCAAGAGGTACATCAGGTACAATAGTCTTTGTTACAAGGTCCGGACGTACGTTCTTCAACCTTGGATCTTCGTTTGGTCCGAAATAGGCATAAGGCCAACCGTAGAAACCACCAGCTTTCACTCCGGTAATATAATCTGGTACCAGCTCATCGCCTAGTTCATCTCGTTCGTTCACTGCAGTCCATAACGTTCCGGTACTAGGTTCCCAATCCATACCAACAGGATTTCTCAATCCGCTGGCGTATACCTGCTCTCCAGAGCCGTCGGGATTAACCACCAGAATTGCAGCCCGCCGAACTTCATTCTCCATGCCATTCTCTCCATTATTAGAGCCTGAACCAACAGAGATATAAATCTTAGACCCGTCCTTATTTGCTATAATATTCCGGGTCCAATGGTTATTATAACCACCAGCAGGAAGTTCAACTAGTTTCGTTCCCTTAGCCGTAATTTTTGTAGCTCCCGGAGTATATGGATATTTAACCAGTCCATTAGTGTTCGCCACATAAAAAGAATTATTCAGGATCAACATACCAAGTGGTTGTTCGAGTCCGGTCAGGAACACTTGTTGTAAGTCTATCCTGCCATCCTTATCGGTATCTCTCAAAATTGTAATCCGGTTGGCACTTCCGTCCTGCTGATTTGATTTTGCTTTACCACTGATATTATCCTTAATCTTAGCTTTTAGCTTTTTCTCAGTAGCAGCCTCAGCAATAAATATGTCCCCGTTCGGCGCTTCATAGATCCACCGTGGACTCTGGAGCCCGTTAGCAAACTTGGTCACATGAAATCCCTGAGGAGCAACAGGTGTTTTTCCTTCTGGCCAACCTATAATATCTGAAAAATTTGTTTTTGAAGCTGTTGTATCAGGTTCTGGCAGCACAAGTTCTCCTGCAGCAGCGGTGTTTCTTGAGATCGTGTCTGATCCGCTGCTTTGTGATTGATTATTTTTCGAATTGCAGCCGGCCAGAGTAAGGCCAACAGCCAAAATTAAACTTGCTAATGCGTTAATATTATTCATTCTCCTGATTTCTACAAAATTTATTGTAGGACCTTAGAAACATTGATATTGTTTAAAGATTCTGGATCGGGAGAAATCTGGTATTCTTTAAGAATGTTTATAACCTTTTGATGATCCAATAGAACCCAATAGCTGTGATAATTGAAATAAGGCCGGTTAAAGTCCATAAAGTATTGAAACCATAATGATCAGCAATGCGGGTTCCTAGAAAAGGTGAAACAATATGGGCTGCAGAAAATGAAAGAGAGTTAACTCCCATATATGAACCTTGTTTCCCTCCGGAAGCGCGGTGCATGGTAAGAGTTGCCATAAAAGGCATCGCAAGTATCTCTGATACACATAAGAGGAACATACCAAAGTATAACAAAAGGAATTTGCCTGGTAATAAGAGAACAAGAAATGCCGCACCACCTAACAGGGTTCCCAATATTATTGCATTGGAAGAACCCATTCGCCTTTCGGCTACATGAACAAGAATCATTTCCAGAGAGAACACTACAAATCCACTGTAGGCCAGAATCACTCCAATGCTCCATTCACTAAGATGATGGACAGTTCGGTAAAAGAGTGGGAGGGTGCTGAGTAACTGGAAGAAACAAACACTGTATAGAAAACAAAAAAAACTAAAGATAAGAAAGGGGAGATCTTTCCAGGGCGACAAGCCAGCTTTCTCCTTCCCGGTTTGCTTTTGCTCCGTTTGAACAGGTTGTAAACGTTTGAAATAGAAATAAAAAAAGAGGCCTGCCAAACAGGTACTAATTGCATTTCCATAAAAGAGCCAATGATAAGAAATGGCAGCAAGCAAGCCGCCGAGAGCAGGTCCGATAGAGAATCCCAGGTTCATAGCCATCCTGTTGAGGGAAAATGCTTTTGTAATATTTTCAGGAGAAGTATAGGAGGCTATGGAAACTGTATTGGCAGGGCGAAACGTTTCGCTTATGACACTAAGGAGAAAAACACCTATGCTCAGTTCAACAGGTGCTGTTAAAATTGGAAGGATACAATAAACCGGGACACACAACATCAGGCAAAGAAACTGTACTTTGAAATTACCAAAACGATCACTTAGCCAGCCTCCTAAAGCAGATCCGGCTACTGCACCTGCTCCAAAGCAACTTAAGGTAGTACCCGTTTCTTTTAAACTGAATTTGAGTGCGTCGGTCATGTATACGCCGAGAAATGGAATAACCATGGCACCACTGCGGTTGATCAGCATTATTAAAGCAAGCATCCAGGCAGGTTTGGATAATCCGCGATACGAATTCAGATAAAGTTGTAGTATTTGCCTCATGGGTACCTGCTAAAAATAAGAGAAATGGTTCATGTTAAGAAAATAAAGGATGGATTAGTAATTAATTGTGGAATATTTCAAGCAATAGTTTGCGGTTTTGTGCCGAATCTTTATTTTTGCGCCGCAATAACTAAACGGCATTTAATTGGATCTATGAACTTTAAGCTTATCACACTCCCTTTAATTACAATTCTTTTTATTTCATCTTCCTGCAAAAAAACGCAAGAAGAACCTGCGATTGAATATCCTTTTACTCTTGAAAATGCCACGGTGGAGAAAAAGTCAGAAATACAGATCTACACCAATAAGCAGGAAATAAAGGACCAGGCAAAAGCTAATAAATTTGTAGAAGCCAGTCAGCTGTTTAACTTGCATCTACAGGAAAATCGCTTTGGATCGTTAACAGTTCTATCACCTGATTCGGTATTCTTCAATTACCCCGATAATTTATATACCTATGAAAATAAGGACGGGAAATTTTTCTTCTATTCAACTTTCCTTTTCGAACTGGGCGACGGCGCTCCAGTATCTGCAGCCTTGTTAAAGTACAAGGAACCTCAAATTAACACTGCTCAAGGATTAATGGGCAAAGAGATACGTGTAGCAAAAGGAACCATAAAAAATTTAGATTTTTCATGTATAGCTTATAAATTATCCAAGAATAAGCTAGATAGCAACGGGAGATTAGTCAGTTCTATAGAAGAGGAAGGTGTTGTGTACAACGAGTTTAACGAAGAGTTTATAAATAGCCTTGGAGACCGCGATACGCTGGCTGTACAAAGGTTTGTAATAAGCCTAAAATAAGAGCCGCTTTTAGCCCTCTTTTTGTCGGATCCTAAACACCCGAGTTTTTAGTTTATGGCAGATATTTGGAATTAATAAACCAAATACAACAGCGATATGGAAAGCAGCAGAAATCCTATTGGGTGGGTAGAAATTTACGTAGAAGACATGAATACAGAGGGTAATCAAATAGGCTTTCCTTCTATGAAATAAGGGTATTTCTCTATAGGATTGGGACCCTCATTCCCAATTGAATTTTAATTGGCTGACTTATAAGTTTAAAGAGATCAAGCTACAATTTTCTCTGTTTTTGAGTCCCACAATTTCCCCGTGAATTATATATTTGTGCAACAATTACAGAAACCACCCTGCCCGGATGGCGAAATTGGTAAACGTTGCGGTCTCAGAAGCCGTTGAGAATTGTCTCTTGAGAGTTCGAGTCTCTCTCCGGGCACCAGCTAAAAATCATCTTCAGATTTATCCTTATGTTGTTGCAATTGCTTTATCAGGTTCTTTGGAGCAACTTCAAAATATGCCATTCTTAAAGCATCACTAAAAAGTTCCTCATTCACTAGTTGCAGATCGATTATTGTCCAACCCTGTTTTCCCCATTTATTCTCCACCGGATGAATGATTGTTTTGTCTATTGAAAATACATCCTGATCTATTTCTGATAATTTAACGGTTACTTTCTCTTCTTTCGCAGAATAAGTAGCAAATATCTTGTTTTTCACTCTAAATGAGGTTTTACTGAAATGCGGCTCTTCTGTTACTTCGGGAAGTGACAAGGCTAGATTCCTTAATTTGTCAAATGTTATCATTGCAAATAGAAAATTACTATTGTTTATTAGTTTTACCAAATTGACGTGTTTACCTGCAAATTCCAAATAAAGAAATTGTAGTTATATAATCGCATGAGCAAGATCCCCATAGTAGAAATTCCCCAGGTAGAAAGACATTCTGAGGCCAATGGCTTCAGTATCTCTGAGTTAGACTCAACCCTGCTTGGCAAGGAGAGGGTAAGGGGTTGCCATCGTCATAATTTCTTTTTTATTCTCCTTATAAAGAAAGGCTCTGGAATTCATGAAGTCGACCTGGTTCCTTACGAGGTTGCGGATAACATGATCTTCTGTTTACGACCGGGACAAATGCACCAACTTAGATTAGAAAGCGAAGCTGAAGGTTACGTGATGCGCTTCAATTCGGATTTTTATCATCCAAACGAAAAGTCCATTGTTCAGAAGTTTAGAAAGGCCACTCATAATAACCTCTGCCCTTTAGACATTGACCGATTTGAACGGGTATACTCCATTTCAGAGCGAATATTTAAGGAGTTTCACGATAAAGAAGAAGGGTATACCAGTATGATCAAAGCCTCTCTGGATATGTTCTTTATTGAACTTGTCAGGAAGTGCAGAAGAGAAGGCCAAGAGGAAGATCAGATGCATTCTTACAAACAAGAACGGCTTGAGGAGTTTCTGGATTTATTACGGGTTAATCTATATACGATGAAGCAGGTATTTCAATATACTGAATTGATGAATTTGTCAGCCTTTCAGTTAAATGAGATCACTAAAACTACTATCGGGAAAACAGCCTCGGCTATCATAAATGAACAAATCGTTCTGGAGGCAAAAAGACATTTACTGGCTTTAGATGAGCAGGTGAAGGTGATCAGTGAGCATTTAGGATATGAAGACGTATCTTACTTTATTCGCTTTTTCAAAAAACACACGGGCTATTCTCCCGACCTTTACAGGAAAAACTTTAGATAAGTGCTATTCAAGTAAAGCTTTGTTCTATTTCCAGGGTACCCACGCATTTAGTTTTGTAGTTGTTATTCATTAAAAAGGCATTAACAAAACTTGAAATGGAAAGAAAAATATTTGATGTAATTATTATCGGTGGAAGCTATTCTGGACTAGCAGCTGCATTGGCACTTGGAAGGGCACTTAGAAAGGTTTTAATCATTGATGGCGGTGACCCTTGTAACAAACCAACGCCTCACTCTCATAACTTCCTTACTCAAGATGGGAAAACACCTGCCGGGATACATGCATTAGCCAAAGAACAGGTACTAAAATATAAAACGATTGAATTTTTAACAGGGATAGCGGTAAGTGGCAAAAAGGCTGATGATGGATTGTTTGAAATAGTGGAAGCAAAAGGAGACCGTTACTTTGCTGGTCAGTTAATCTTTGCAACAGGTATTAAAGACAAATTGTCTGAGCCAAAAGGAATAGCTGAATGCTGGGGTATTTCAGTAATTCACTGCCCTTATTGCCATGGTTATGAAGTAAGAGACATGCCTACAGGTATTTTGAGTAATGGCCCTGAAGCAATTGAAATAGCTGCTCTTATATCGAACTGGACAAAAGACCTTACCATCTTGACCAATGGTGATGCTTCGTTTACGGAAGAAGAGGAGAGTAAGCTAAAAAAACATGCTATAAAAATTGAAGAAAGAAGGATTATAGAAATACAGCATAATGAGGGGCAGTTAACGAATCTTCTATTGGAGGATGGTAAAGAGCTCGCATTAAAAGCTATATATTACCGCCCAGGTTTTACTCAGCATTGTGAAATTCCACATGAATTAGGATGCGAAATAACTGAGGAAGGATATATTAAAGTTGACCCAACTCAGTCTACAACAATTGAAGGAGTGTATGCCTGCGGTGATAATACTACACGGATGAGGTCAGTTGCGAACGCCGTGTATATGGGTACAATGGCGGGGGTTGCAGCTAGCAGGAGAATTATAGTTGGTAGTTTTTAGAATTCAAACAATATTAAGCTCCTGTTTTCCTGACAATCTCCTTTATTTGAGTATCTAATTGCTCTGTACTTGTTTGAAGCAAGTCAATTAGCCTATCTACATCCTCACTGATGTCCATGGTTTTAACCAAAGAAATAATCGCGAGCATATTAGCTAAAGGGGCTCTCGCTAAATGAGCCTGATCAAAAGCAATTTCATTTAATGCCTGAACCTTATCTTTTTTTTCCTCCTCGGCCTTCTCCTTTTTCCTAAGCAACTCAGTTTCATATTTCTTTCGATCGCCTACTTTAAAAATAGCGCAATGAACCAGATCTTCTCCTGGTTTCTTTGAGCCCTTAGCACTAAAGAAGCATGGAAAAGAAGAGTCATCAGTTTCAATAGAAAGATCAATTTCTTTAACTGAACCATGCATCTTTATAAGGGGTTGCACAAACAACTGGTAGTATAATTTCCCGCCCTTATTCAGCAGATCAGTAAACTCTTTTGAAAGAATATCATTCTCTTCCTTTTGTAGCCAACTTAGAAAAGTAGAATTAACATGAACTATTTTACCTTGTTCAAGGGTTAATAAACCGCAGGGCGATAAATTATAAAGATCGGAATAGTTGGGAGGGAGAGCGTGGGTCATTAATTAGTATTAAGATAGCTTTTAATTACAGCTATTGTTTCTTCTGGTGCACTAAGGTGGGGGCAGTGACCGGTTGCATTCAATATAGCCAGTGTATTCTGAGGTGTGTGCTTCTCAATATAAAAGCCTACCTCAAGGGGAGCAAGAATATCATCAGAGCATTGTAAGGTTAGACTTTTTACTGGAAGGTTTTGAAGATCCGAACGATTATCTGAAAAAAAAGTAACTCTGGCAAACTGCCGGGCAATTTCGGGATCTGTAGCACAAAAATTTGCAGCGAGTTCCTCTCCCAATTCCGGTGCATCAGGGTTTCCCATAATAAGAGGTGCCATGGAGGCGGACCAACCAAGATAATTTGCGTCCATTACTTCAAATAAGGCTTCAATATCTTCCCGATTCATTCCCCCTATATAATCATCAGTATTGATATATGAAGGAGAGGGCGCAACCATAATAATATGTTGGAAATGTTGAGGATATTTTATTGCAGCCCGTAATCCGATCATACAGCTAACAGAGTGACCAATAAATATCACATCCTTTAACGCAAGAGTTTGTATCACCTCATGAACATCTTCAGCATAACCATCTAATGAGGAATACTTTTTAGGATCGTAAGCATCGAGATCAGATTGTCCAGCGCCGACATAGTCAAATACCACAACTTTGTATTCGGTTTCAAAGGCCTTTATCAAATGTCTCCAAACATTCTGATCACATCCAAATCCATGCGCCATTACCATGCACTTGTTCCCGTCTCCGTGGATTCGAACGTTATTTCGCTTAATTATATCTACCATAAAACTATTACTGCTTATTACGATTTGAAGTGGTATAAGTTGCCTTCTTATGGCCTTAAAATAACTTTTACTAGACTTTTGATATTTATACCTATCTAACGTTTATTAATCCAGCACTTGTAAAGCACTTCGCCTTCTTTACTTATTGCTTGCATTAGCAATTGATTAGACTTTACTGAAAAGACCAGGAAACCAGACGCTGCTATTGCCATTTTACTTTTCGGTATATTCTTTAAAGGTAAAAACTCTGAACCTGCTCCGGATATAAATTGATGTGCCTTCTTGCTTATTTTTAAATGTTGCAGATTATGCTCATGACCTGATACATAAGCATCCACCTGGTAGCGTTTGATTATTGGCTTTAGCCTTGATCGTACAGCCCTAGTATCATAGGCCCATCGACGCTGCCCACCAGTATAAATGGGATGATGCCCCACTATAATTTTCCATTTAATATTCGCTGGCAAGTCTTCAAGATTCTTCTTGATCCATTCTTTTTGTACCTCAGGCTTCTGACTTTTAATCTCCTTACCATAGTGATGCTTTTTATGGTACCTTGGAACAAGGGGATTCGTATCAATAAATAGAAATAGAACCTTTTGCGTCGTATCGCCCTGAATATTGAAAACATTTGAATAATATCTACCATTCATTGACCATCTCGTACTGTGGGCAGAGTATCCTACCTGAGCATCCGGGTTTGAAAGGTAGTCATGGTTTCCAAGTACGGGAAACCATTTTACTTGTAGTGATGGATAATTATATATGTCCTCGAATGATGTTTTAAATAGAGGATCAACCATGTTTTCAACCCCTGAAGGATAGAAGTTATCTCCGGTGCTTATAATAAAATCTAGTGGCAGTTCTTCAGCAACTTTTGCCATTTGATACGCAACGGGCTTCTGAAAGTCTCCACCATTTTTGCCCCAATCCCCCAACGCAATAAAGTGTAGCGCAGAGTCTGTTTTCTCTAGTTGTAATCTGGGGAAATAGGTGTCTTTGACAGACTCAAAAGGAGCCTGAGCAAAGGTGACCTGTAGATTATGGATCAACAACAAGAAATGGAAACCGAGTAAAAATTTCATGCAATAGCACAAGAAGTTAAAATAGTTCATAGAACTTTAGATCTACCAGGAATGTTTGGGGGTGGAGTAGATGAAGAGAGGAAAATAAAAGGCCTTTAACAAAAAAAGGAAGGCCGAATGGGCCTTCCTCATGGATTTCAACGCAAAAAAGATCTTTAATTTATTTACCAAAAAGGTTAACGGTATTTCTATAACCCGAACCAGTGTTCGAATACCAATCTGTATATTGGGTTCCACCAGATAAGATCCAATTAGGAAGTTTCAGGTATGCTGTACTGATATCTTTTCCTTCTATTGGATATACAAAGTTCTTTACAGGAACACTTATTGCCCATGGATAACCTTCAGCAGTTAAGTAGTATTTGCCTGAAGCTACGCTGCTTCGGTCATCACCTGTTCCAAACAGGCTATTATCTGCCAGTGAAGTAGGAGTTTTACCAGGAAGGTGTATTTCATTACCTCTACCAGCATTCTTATTCCAGATGAACGGATTATATTCACTTAAACCGAAGCTGGAAAGGGAAGGACCGTTAGCTACTGTAAAGCTGATGTTATAAGTTTTTGCGGGTTGAGAAGGTTCTTCAGACCGGGTGTTGTAATATAGCATTTGAGAGTGGGTATTATCAAAAAGGGTAATTACCGCCTTCTCTTGTCCAGCCTCGAGTGTACCACCACTTACATCGCCTACTAATTCCCTTTTTACTGGGAATTCTATTCCAAAGCCATTTTGAAAAATTCCACCCCTGGCCAAAAGATCATAAGTGCCATCTACCTGAACTACCTTATTTCCTGCATTAGTTACAATCTTCAATTTGTAAGAAAATACAACATCGTTCATGTCATAATCACCTTTTACAGGCCACATATCTTCGAAAGCAATTGTTGCTCCGGCGTCAGCAGCCGCACTTGGGTAATAATTATTGAAAGCTTTTGAAGGATCAGTAGGGTAATCATCAAGGTTGTCTGCAACTCCGTCTCCATCTGTATCAACGATGGTAGCCATACCATTTCCTGGGTTACAACCTGTGGCAGGGATATAAAGATCACAGCCTTGAGACGCTCCCTCTTTAAACAATCCAGCTGGTAGAGTTGAACCGTAGCATACCTTTAAATTACCCTTAAATTTCTGACCGTTAGACGTTTGCTGAGCATCAAGTATTAGGTTGGAATTAATTGTTCCGCTAATTTTTACCATTGAAGATGATCCGCTTGCTGCGAAACTGCCTGTTATCTTATCCAGATCCTTAGTCTTAAAGTAAGCACCTTCAACTAGATTTACCTGCGCACTTCCATTTATTTGCGTATTGCCGCTTACCTGTGCATAAGAATAGTTGTTTAGGATATTGTTGGTAATGAAACTGTTCGAAACCATTAATTTACAACGATTATTTACAATACCACTACCATTTATTTGAAGATTATTAACAGTTGCAGAACCTTGATTTTCGAATGTTGTAGTGCTGTTAACGTTCATTGTTCCACTAACAGTTATTGTACCCTCGTTAGTGTCGGTGATATTAGATGAATTCAGATTGAAATCGCCTGCTACTGTAAGACTTGCATAATTATTTACAGTTCCTGCAGAAGCAAGATTTCCGGTGAACTTAGCAGTTCCATAGTTGCTGAAAACATGAGAGGGTCTGTCAAACTCCAAGCCTGGAAAGTTAACAGTACTTCCATTTGTTACAACAAAGCTAATTGCACTGCTGCCCGCATTCTTATTAATATTCTGGACGGTAAGATCAGTTCCGCAAACACGCGCAGTACCCCCGCCGTTGCCAAAAGTAACGTTGAAGGTCTTATTTGAACCACTGATACATACTGTTTTTCCACCCTCAATTGTGATCCATTGCCCGGAGGAAGTGATATTTACACTTTGAGCACAGCCAGTACTGCAATCAGGGCTGGTTGCAAAGGTGCTTCCATTAGCTTTTAGTGATGATGTTGTTGTACTTGTTGCGCCAAGAGAGAGATTGATATCTGAACTGTTTAGCTCTACTTTTTTATTTACAGTAGAATTATCAGGAGCTGTTTTAATTACATAAACTTCTGTTATGTTGCTTGGCACGTAAACCTTAGTTTCAAAAGCTGCATCAATTGAGGCAGATCCTTTTGACAGTAATTTACCATCAGGAGTGTATACCGCTATAATATGTGATGCATCCGAAAATCGGGTATCGGTAACTGAAACTTTAAAGGTCACATCACGTGAAGACTCCCACAGGAATCCTTCAGGTACTTTCACATCCGTAAGCTTGTTAATATCGCTGTTGGAAGATAGCTTTTCATCATTCTTCTTGCAGGCCTGAAAAGCCATTGCAAATAAAAGGGAATAGGTTAGTAGATTTTTATACTTCATACTCATACTTAATGAACACACTTATTCAATTTCAATGCCACCTTCGATAAAACCTTCTTCTATCTGTCTGGGAGCTAAACAGGTAACTCGCAGCAAACTTTGAGATGCGCTGCATCCGCTTATACTGAGAAATTTTGGGAAAGGTTTTCCTCTATCGATGCCTAACTCAATAATTCATAATTAAAATGCTTTATTTACACTGCGGCTTATTAATGCAGGAAGATCCAGAGCAATTAAATAATTTATTGGATAAACCGGAATCTTATTTGAGGACGATTGGCAAGCATTTTCGAAAGTATGGGAACCCTTTGAAGCGAAACCGAAAATAACCCTAACAAATAGTAGGGCAACTGAAAAATACCTCTGCTCCGGTAGCCCCTCCTTTCAGTAGCAATAGGAGAGAAGGGCCGCCGGTTAATCATACATGTGATAGTAACCATTCCCGGGCTTCTGTTGTAGATGTAAAAAATTGGGTTATTACATTTCCCTGCTTCAGATCCACAGCTTTTTGAGCGGATATGTTGTTAAACATTACAGAAGAGAACACCCACGCAAAATAACGCAGACCTGCAGCCTCCATCATAGGAAACCACTGGCCACCTACCCATTCGGAAGCGTCAGAAACTCCGGTGATATTCGAATTATCATTTAGCACCAGCTCACACTTATTTGCCTTTAACAATTCATGCATTTTCAGGCAGCCATATTTTACAGATTCCAGATCCTGAAAGCCAATCCAATCCACTTCAAGGATTCCGGTTGAGCGCTTAAAGCTTATGCCCATGTGGTTATCTTTGTAATCAGTTGAAGAATCAACGATTATCTTACGATGAAGTTCATTATGGGGGAGTTTGAAAAAGAACGTAGATCCTTTTCCAGGCTCGCTTTCGATCCAGAAATCTCCTTTGTGTCTAATTAATATCTCTGACACTATAAAAAGGCCCAAGCCCAAGCCTTCATACTTCATTGCGGTAGCATCCACACGATAAAACCGTTGAAAGATCCTTGCAAGATCCTTTTCTGCTATGCCGATGCCAAAATCTCTTATTGAAGTAATTACATAATTAGCCTGGACATAAGTATCTATCTCAACACGGTCGGCTTCAGGGGAATATTTAATGGCATTGGAAAGTATATTAGCAAATACCTGCTCTAACCGATACCGATCTCCCTTAAGCTTTACAGAGGACCTGCTTTTAACAATAATTCGGTGCTTTATATTCCAGCTTTTTAAGGTTTGTACGAATTCGTCCAGAAGTTCGGAAAATTCAATTTCTTCAATGTTATAGACGAGCTTGCCGGCCGATATTTTAGAAACATCAAGCAAATCACCAGTAAGCCTTTCCAAACGTTTTAATTGGTCAAGGCCACGAGAAATAAATGTAGCCTGTTCAGCAGCTTTGTTTTTATCTAAAAGCTGCAAATAAAGTTTTAGACTAGTGAGAGGAGTTTTGAATTCGTGACTAGCGATACTCACGAACTCGTCCATTTTTTTCAACTGCAAGTTGCTATGTTGGTGCTCTCTTTCCTGCTCGGTGATGTCAGTTAATGTGCCAAGAAAACCAGTTTCTTCATCAAAAACAGGTAGTCCTACCGAGAGGAACCACCTATACTCATTGTTCGCACTCCTAAGCCGGAACTTGCCGGTATAATGCTCTCTGTTTTGTAAAGCCTTATCGTAGTACTTTTGAACCTCCAGCGTATCATCCTCATGCAATAACTTCGACCACCCACTATCATAACATTCCGCAACAGTTAAGCCAGAGAAGTTCTCCCATTGCTTGCTGATATAATTCAACCTTCCATCAACACCAGTTCGCCAAATAATAACAGGAGTATTATCGGCAAGAAATCTAAAATATTTTTCATTTTTCCGGATGGCTTCCGAGGACTGCATTCGGTCTTCGATATCTACACAAATACCCAACCAGGAGGTCAGGAGCCCATTATTGTCGAACACAGGCTTCGTTTTACTTAGATGCCAGCGATAGATTCCGTTTTTATCCCTGAAACGCTGTTCAATTTCATAGCTCGTTTGGCCTTGTAAATTAGTTTGGGCTGCTCGCTGTACCAAGGGTAGGTCCTCGGGATGGATCAAAGTCCATATGATGTTCTTTAATTCCTCGACGGAGGTCGTTCCCGTAAAATCAAACCATTCCTGGTTATAATAATTGGCTGACATACTAGCATCGGCCCTCCAAACTTTGGCGGGAACTGCATCAGCTAAAAAACGAAATTCAGAATCAACTGAGTTATCAGGCATAAGGAAGATTAGCTGACAAACAAGACAGCGAAGCAAAGATATTATTTATGCTTTTTGCAGCACTACATGAAAGGAAGGATTTTCTTAGGACCAAAAAGCCCTTTGTATGCAAGAACTCATCCTTATAGATCTATCTGTTATTAAATATTCCGTACTTTGCTTCAAATGGATCCTATTTACATTACCGAACTATTCGGAACATTCTTCTTCTCCATGTCTGGAGCCTTGGCAGCCGCAGAACATAACGAGGAACACGACTGGTTCGGTGCCGGTTTTATTGGTTTTGTTACTGCTATTGGAGGAGGCAGCCTTCGTGACATCCTATTAGGAAGCTATCCTCTTATCTGGATTGGAAATGTAAGCTTTCTATATGCTATCCTTGCTGGTATCATCCTTGCAGGTATATTCTATAACACCTTACTAAAACTACGCAAAACCTTTCTACTTTTCGATACATTCGGGATTTCACTCTTTACCATTCTAGGAACAGAGAAGGCTTTGCGGTTCGGAATTAGTTCGGAGGTGGCTGCAATTATGGGAATGTTTACTGCTGTAATGGGTGGGGTTGTCAGAGATACATTACTAAATGAAATACCCATAATTTTTAAAAAAGAGATCTACGCAAGTGCTTGCCTTATTGGAGCGAGTGCTTATCTCTTACTAATTCAGTTCGGTGTTGAACGCAATATTTGTTTTTTCTTGTCAATCCTCGTTATAGTGATTGTGAGAGTTCTGGCTCTAAAATTCCACTTAAGCTTACCTAAGTTCAAAAGAGGGTAAGCGCCATGTTTCAAAATTCAGAACAGTTTTACTACATCATTAACTCTCATAGACACCTGATGTAAAATTCTGCTTGTAGTACTGAATTTACATTTCAAAATTCCATACCTATCAGATATTCAGCTGATTACAAATTGCTTTTATTGAATTTGAGCAAGTGTGATGTAGTAATGTAGAGCAAACAAAGCTTGCTTTAAGTGATTATTCTCCTTGATATTTGACCAATCAATTATCGAGTTACAACCAATTTAGCTAACCGCTTTATGAAAAAGTTTACTATTATTTTGCTGCTGGCATTTGTAGTCGTGTTTACTACAAATAGTATTGCCCAGCAGATTGCTGTTAAAGGACGGGTGTCCGATAACAAAGGTATTTCACTTCCAGGTGTGAGTATACGAATCAAGAATGGCCAGGGCGCAACTCAAGCTGATCAGAACGGGAACTATTCTATCAACGCTCCATCCAATGGTACCCTGGTTTTCTCCTTTATTGGCTTTCAGGTCTTGGAAGTCCCTGTTAATGGAAGAACACAAATCAATGTGCAGCTACAAGATGCCACCCAGGAATTACAACAAGTAGTTGTTGTAGGTTATGGCACTCAGCGTAAGGTTGATGTTACAGGTTCGGTTGCTCAGGTTAAAGGAGGGGACATCAGCAAGCAAGTATCAACAGATGCAGCAAGTTCCTTACAAGGTAAGGTAGCGGGTGTTCAAATAACAAACTCTGGTTCACCGGGAGGCACCCCGAAAGTGGTGATACGAGGTGTTGGAACCATTTATGGTAACACAAACCTATTGTACGTGGTTGATGGCATGTGGTATGACAATATCAGCTTCTTAAATCCTTCAGACATTGAAAGCATGAGTATCCTAAAAGATGCTTCAGCTCAGTCTATTTATGGAATCAGGGCAGCAAATGGGGTGATTCTTGTTACTACCAAGAAAGGATCCAAGAACCGCACGGTTATCGACTACACTGGAACGGCAGGTTTACAGTCACTAAGTAATGAGGTCGAAATGGCTAACGGAAATGAGTATGCTACTATTATAAACGAACTTTATACCTCTAATGGCAAAGCTGCTTTATTCAATAACCCACAAAGCTTTGGTGCTGGTACTAACTGGTACGATGCTGCATTGAGGACTGCATTCATAACCAACCATCAGCTTTCAATAAATGGGGGAGGTGAAAAATCAACCTATAATTTTTCTTTAGGATACCTGAACCAGGAAGGACTTGTTAAGGGAAATAACTACAGACGGTATACAGCACGCTTCAACAATGATTATACCCTTAGTGACAAATTTAAGGCAGGATTTAATATAACCGGGGTTTATAATGATTCAACTGATGTTCCTGGCGGAATATGGCATGAACTTTATTCTTCAGCTCCGGTAGTTCCGGTTTACAATCCTGATGGATCCTACGGAGATCCTTACGCTTTTTCTTTGGGGTCAGCAGTACAATTCAACCCTATGGCTACCCTGGCGGCTTACAATGTAAAAGGCAAAAGGTACCGGGCAACTGGAAATGCTTATGCATCTTATGAAATCTTAAAAGGACTTACATTTAAGACAAGCTTTGGGGGTGACTTTGGAGAAATGGAGTATAGGAATTACGTAGGTGCTTATAACTATACTCAGGCTCAAAAAAATACTACTACCAAACTAACTATGGGCAGAGTAAATACCCGGAACTGGATCATTGAAAACACCCTGACTTATGATAAAAAGCTCAACGACCATAACGTAACATTATTGGTTGGGCAATCCGCTCAACGATACAAATCCTACACTTCAAGGGCCTCAGGAGAAGGTGTTCCGTATGATTCTGAAGACGACTTGTACTTGAAGCTGGCAACTACAGGGACGGTGCTCTATACAGATGGCGGAAGTCTTTCTACGACGGCATCTTACTTCGGTAGAGCTAACTATAACTATAAGAACACTTACCTGCTTAATGCATCACTTAGAGCCGATGGTTTCTCTCAGTTCTATGGTGGAGGAAATCTTTGGGGGTATTTCCCTTCAGTTGGATTAGGCTGGGTGGTGACAAATGAACCATTCATGAAAAATCAGCACCTGTTCAATAACTTAAAGTTAAGAGGTAGCTGGGGTAAGGTAGGAAATGCAGGAGTTCCCATTAATCCAACTATTGTAACGGTAAATAATGCGGCATCATTAAATGCAATTTTTGGAGCAAATCAGAATGCCTACACAGGTGCCTCCATTTCATCCATTGCATACCCAACAATAAATTGGGAGCGCATAGCAGGAACAAACGTTGGATTCGAAGCCGCACTTTTAAACAACAAGTTAAGCATTGAAGGAGATTACTATAATAAAATCACTGAAGATGCAATTTTTGCTATACCTGTATTACGCTCTTTGGGACTTACTTCATCTGGGGTAGTATCGAACCAGGCCAGCTTCCGTAACAGAGGGGCGGAGCTTTCGGTGAATTGGAGAAATACTACCGAAAATGGATTAACCTACTCCGTTGGTGCTAATGTTGGAATGAACGTTAACAAGGTTACAAAGGTAACCAGTGGAAGCAACCCGATTTTAACAGGTGCAACTGGCATTACAAATGGAGCTGTAGTAACCCGTACAGTTCAGGGAAGGCCTATCGCCGAATTCTATGGATATGAAGTGGCCGGAATTTTTCAAAACACATCAGAAGTTGCGTCTTCAGCACAACCCACTGCGGCTCCTGGTGATTTCCGGTATGTGGATCAAAACAGTGATGGCCTTATTGACGGACGAGACAGGACCTCAATTGGGAACCCTAATCCAAAATACAACTACGGTATCAATACAAATTTCGGATATAAGAACTTTGATTTGTCCCTGGACTTTCAGGGTGTCGCAGATGTTGATGTCTATAATGCTAACATTGCTTACAGATTTGGAAATGAGAACTTCACGAAGGATTTCTATAACAACCGCTGGCACGGAGAGGGCACTTCTACCACTTACCCGTCTGCTAATGTAGGATCAACCACAAACTCAGCCCCTAGTTCCTTCTATGTTGAAAGCGGCGCTTATTTCAGAGTAAGAAATGTACAGTTAGGATACACTTTTCCTAAGTCTATAGCGAGCCGTCTTAAAATGAGTCGTTTGCGCGTCTACGCTAACGCACAAAATCCAATAAACATATTTGGTTACAAGGGCTTTAGTCCGGAGGTTAGCGGCGCTTCAGTACTTACTTCTGGAGTTGACGCGAATGTATATCCTCTTTACTCTACTTATAATTTTGGTTTAAACGTTACATTTTAATCTTGCCCAATGACACTTCATCAATCAAAATACCTAATGAAAACAGTTAAGGTTGCGGTGGTAACTTTAGTTGTGACTTTTAGTAGCTGTAAAAATGATTTCCTGGATATTGATCCACAGGGGGAACAAGCAGCTGCGGCTTTCTGGACCTCAGAAGCCGATGCAACAAAGGCTGTGAATGCAGCATATGCCAGTCTTCGTTCCTGGGGAAATACAGCTTTCCCTGCATTAGCAGTTGAAAGTATCCCCGGAGACGATGCCGAAAAGGGAAGTAGCCCAACCGACGCTACCTATTTTAATGACTACGATAATTTTACAGCGACATCCACTCAGGGACAACTGGGCGGATTCTGGGAGGCTCAATATCAAAATATAAACTATGCTAACCAGGTATTAGACAATATTCCCTCTATTACAATGAGCGAAAGTTTGAAGTCACGCTATTTGGCAGAGGTAAAGTTCATTCGAGCCTATTCGTACTTTCGGTTAGTCAGAGCATTTGGTGGGGTTCCACTTAGGTTGAAGGTACCAAAGGATGCTACCGAATACAATATTCCGCGAGCATCTGCAGCAGAAGTATATGCAGCCATCGAAAAAGATTTAACAGAAGCTGCGGCTGCTTTACCTCCTTCTTATTCAGGCGAAGATGTGGGACGTGTTACAAAAGGGGCAGCTCTGGCCCTGCATGCTAAAGTTGCCATGTATCAGCAAAAATGGTCTGATGTATTAAGCTATACCAATCAGGTGATGGGAATGGGTTATTCGCTGGTATCTGATTTTGAGAAAGAGTTCCGGTTGGAAAATGAGAATAGCACGGAATCTATATTTGAAATTCAATCTGCCCTGGTTGTTGGAAACGCGCCTGCATCCAATTCCCAATATTCGCAGGTACAAGGGGTAAGGGGTGTTACAGGCGGTGGTTGGGGTTTCAATGTCCCAACACAGGAGCTAGCTAACGCATTTGAACCCGGTGACACTAGAAAAGATGCTACTATTATCTTTCGTGGAGAGACTACTCCCTCCGGAGACGCTATTCCAGCCACTGGTGACAACCCGATGTACAATCAAAAATCTTACGTTCCATTCAGATTATACGTAACAGGATACAACGAAGGGGCTCAACAAAACATCAGGGTACTGCGATATTCGGAGGTACTATTAATGAATGCTGAGGCTGCAAATGAATTAAATAATCCTGTACAGGCTATTGCATCTTTAGAAATAGTCCGGGCCCGAGCGAGAGGTAGTAACCCTTTGGCACTACCAAAGGTCACAACTACTGATAAGGCTGCTTTAAGAACAGCTATCTGGAATGAAAGACGGTATGAACTGGCCATGGAAGGCGACAGATATTTTGATGTCATTCGTCAGGGGCGGGGCGCTCAGGTTTTTGGGGCTAAAGGTTGGAAGGCTGGCAAAAATGAAGTTTGGCCAATTCCCCAGACTGAGATCGACCTGAGCGGAGGCTTGCTTACACAGAATCCGAACTATTAAGGCGTTTAAGAGGAAGCCGGACAATGTACTGTTTCAAATCTTTCTGCTATCGAATTTTGCTTGTGGTGAGGAAAAAGGCAGTAAAGAAATACGTCCGGCTTCTATCTTAAAACTATCAATTTTAACTATTGTCTGCTGAAATGGTGATTTTATAACAAATAAAATCTATAGGGATCAGGCCTTACCCAAAGCTCTGACGAGACCGGTAAATTCTACAATTATTAAAAGAAAATGAAGCAAAAACACACACTTTATATTGCTTTCGCAACCGCTATGCTCTTTTTTTTAGCTTGTACCGCTAAGCGTAATCCTGTTGAAAATTCAGAACAACCCCTTTCAGATGATTCACTATATACATTAGTTCAAAGAAAGACTTTTGACTATTTCTGGTCTGGTGCTGAAGAAACTTCGGGACTGGCAAGGGAACGCTATCACGAAGACGGAATCTACCCGGAGAACGATAAGGACGTAGTGACTACCGGTGGTGGTGGATTTGGGGTAATGGCCATTTTGGTAGGAATAGAAAAAGGTTTTATTAGTAGAGAGGAGGGCCGGATGCGACTTGAAAAAATAATTGCCTTCCTGGAAAAGGCTGATCGCTTTCATGGCGCCTGGCCTCATTGGCTTTACGGTAAAACCGGAAAAGTTAAGCCCTTTGGTACTAAAGATGATGGAGGCGATCTCGTAGAAACCTCTTTTATGGCCCAGGGACTTCTATGCATAAGGCAATATTTCAAGGATGGAACATCGGCGGAAAAGAATCTGGCGGAGAAAGCCGATCAGCTTTGGAAAGAGATAGATTTTAGTTGGTATCGAAATGGTAAAGACGTTTTGTACTGGCATTGGAGTCCAAATTATGGTTGGGAGATGAACTTTGCTGTACAAGGCTATAATGAATGCCTGATTATGTACGTGCTTGCAGCAGCCTCACCAACCCATACTATTCCAGCGGAGGTCTACCACAATGGCTGGGCTGATAAGGGAGCAATACTCCAGCCGACAGAAAGTTATGGCTATAAATTGCAATTGAAACATCAGGGTTCTACTGCAGGAGGCCCTTTGTTCTGGGCTCATTATTCATACCTCGGCCTTGATCCGAGAGGCCTGAAAGACAGGTACGCGGATTATTGGCAGGAAAACACAAGTCAGGCCATGATTAACTACGCCTGGTGTGTGAACAATGCCGGACATTTTACCGGGTACGGACCAGACAGCTGGGGATTAACCTCAAGCTATTCTGTTAAAGGATATTCGGGCCACGCCCCAGCCATGGATAAAGACCTTGGTGTAATTGCACCAACGGCTGCTCTATCTTCTATGCCGTATACTCCAGAGCAAAGCAAACGGGCTATGAGGCATTGGTATCATGACATGAAGGATAAAGTTTGGGGACAGTTTGGTTTCTATGACGCTTTTAGTCAGACTGCGCAATGGTATCCGAGGAGATATCTGGCAATAGATCAGGGACCCATTGTCGTCATGATGGAGAACTACAAAAGCGGCCTTCTTTGGAACCTGTTTATGTCGGCTCCGGAAGTTCAGGAAGGATTAAGAAAATTAGGTTTTAGTAGTCCCCACTTAAAGTAGACCGCATGAAGACAAGGAAGAAAAGACTGCAATTACTGCTTATTATTTTATCAGCAGCATTTGCAGGGAAAGCCCAGCAGCCATCAACCTACTGTAATCCATTAAACCTGGATTACACCTACATGATCTATAACGCCTACGATAATATTTCTTATCGTTCCGGAGCTGATCCTGCTGTTGTGAAATTTAAAGGCGAATACTATATGTTCGTTACCAGATCCCTTGGATACTGGCATTCTACTGATCTTACAAATTGGAAATTTATAACACCTGAGAAATGGTATTTCCAGGGTTCAAATGCCCCAGCTGCTCACAATTACAAAGATTCAGTTTTGTACGTTGCAGGCGACCCATCAGGATCAATGAGTGTACTATTCACAGACAACCCAAAGAAAGGAGACTGGAAAGCAATTCCAGGAATACTAAACGACCTTCAGGACCCCGATCTGTTTATTGACGACGACGGGAAAACCTATATGTTCTGGGGCTCTTCTAATCTTTACCCCATCAGAGCTAAGATTCTGGATCGAAGCAACAACTTTAAGCCCTCGGGAAAACCAATAGAGTTGTTCAATCTGAACGAGTTGAAACATGGCTGGGAGCGCTTTGGTGAGAATCATTCGGATACCCTGGAGGGCTATATTGAAGGTCCCTGGATGACTAAGCACAACAACAAGTACTATCTTCAATACGCGGCTCCCGGAACTGAATTTAATGTATATGGGGATGGGGCTTACATAGGAGATAGTCCTCTGGGTCCCTTTAAGTATATGCCTAATAATCCCTTTTCTTATAAACCAGGAGGCTTTATGAATGGGGCAGGGCATGGTAGTACGGTAATTGGCCCCGGTAAACAATACTGGCATTTTGCTTCTATGGCAGTATCGATCAACGTAAATTGGGAAAGGCGATTGTGTATGTTCCCGACTTACTTTGATACAGATGGCCTGATGTACTCTAACACAAGCTTCGGGGACTATCCTCATTATGGGCCAGCAGAAGGGGAAAAGGCAGGACGATTTACTGGTTGGATGTTGCTATCCTACAAGAAACCCGTTAAAGCCTCTTCCCAACTGGATGACTTCGATCCATCCTTAGTAGCAGATGAATCTGTAAAGACCTTTTGGGTTGCCAATAAGAATGACAACCAGCAATGGCTGGAAATGGATCTCCAGAAACCTTGTAAGGTTTACGCTATTCAAGTGAATTATCACGATTACAAATCGAATTTATATGGCCGGCTACCTGGCTTAAGCCATCAATTCCTGATAGAAGGCTCTTTGGACGGGCTGCAATGGATCACTCTTGTAGATCGTTCATCAGATAAAAGAGACACACCGAATGATTATGAACAGTTAGCCCAGCCCCAGAAGGTGCGATTCGTGCGGTACAAAAACATCCACGTACCTACTCCTCATCTGTCAATTTCAGGACTCAGGGTATTTGGAAACGCCGGAGGTAAGTTGCCAGCTGCTGTTCAGGGCTTCGAAGTAATCCGAAAAACAGACAGAAGAGATGCCCTTCTTAAGTGGAAGAAATTGCCTGGGGTGCAAGGTTACAATGTCCTTTGGGGAATTGCACCGGATAAGCTTTATAGTTCCTGGATGGTATATGACAATGATAGCCTTGAGCTAAAGAGTTTAAGTGCCGACCAGGAGTATTACTTCTCTATAGAAGCATTTAATGAAAATGGTGTATCAGCAAGGACGAAATCAATAAGAATAAAATAAAAAAGGAGACCTGAACGGTCAGATTAAATAATTAGAAAGTATGAAGCGAATTACAGCATTTGCAATTTTAGTTGCATTGGTAATTAACGATGGGGTTGCACAAACTAAGAGTGATGTGAAAATGAATCAGTTCATTTCAACCCTCATGAAGAAAATGACACTTGAGGAGAAATTGGGACAGCTTAATCTCCCCACTTCGGGTGATATAACCACTGGCCAGGCCTCAAACTCGGAAGTCGCCAAGCAGATCACTGAAGGCAAAGTGGGTGGACTGTTTAATATTAAGTCCGTTGAAAAGATACGCGATGTGCAAAAAATAGCGGTTGAAAAAAGCCGATTAAAAATACCGCTCATCTTTGGAATGGATGTTATTCATGGGTACTCTACTGTTTTTCCTATTCCTTTAGGCCTTTCCTGTACCTGGGACATGGAACTTATTGAAAAAAGTGCAAGGATAGCCGCAATAGAAGCAAGTGCCGACGGCATTAACTGGACTTTCTCACCGATGGTGGATATTTCCCGTGATGCACGTTGGGGCAGATTTGCAGAAGGTTCAGGAGAGGACCCATATATAGGATCGCAGATCGCTAAAGCTATGGTGAAAGGGTATCAAGGTTCCGATCTTTCAAAAAATAATACCATAATGGCCTGTGTTAAACACTTCGCTTTATATGGAGCAATAGAAGCGGGTCGGGATTATAACACAGTCGACATGAGTCGTATAAGGATGTATAACGAATATTTCCCTCCCTATAAGGCAGCAGTTGACGCTGGAGCAGGTAGCGTAATGACTTCATTTAATGAGATCGATGGTGTGCCCGCCAGTGGAAATAAATGGTTAATGACAGATGTACTACGGAGACAATGGGGCTTTAATGGTTTCGTTGTGACAGATTTTACCGCTATTAACGAAATGATAGCCCATGGAATGGGAGATTTGAAAACTGTTTCCGCCCTTTCTTTAAGAGCCGGAGTGGATATGGATATGGTAGGCGAAGGTTTTCTGACCACGCTTAAGCAGTCGTTAAAAGAAGGGAAAGTTACACAGGCACAAATTGATCTTGCTTGTAAAAGGATCCTCGAAGCTAAATATAAACTTGGCCTATTTGATGATCCCTTCCGTTATTGCGATGTACAACGTAGCAAAACAGAGATATTTACAGATGCCCATCGCTCAGCTGCCAGAGAGATAGCGGCTAACTCATTTGTTTTACTTAAGAATGAAAAGAACGTTCTACCTCTCAGAAAAAAAGGAACAATAGGACTTATTGGTCCGCTGGCCGATGCTAAAGAAAACATGGTAGGAACCTGGAGCGTAGCAGCTGATTACAACAAACCTCTTTCGGTGCTTTCTGCCTTAACCAATGCAGTTGGTAATAATGCGAAGATCGTGTATGCAAAAGGATCAAACCTAACAGCAGACACTGCGTTGGAAACAAGAGCGACAATGTTTGGTAAGACACTAAGAAGGGATAGCCGCAGTACCGAAGCTATGTTAAAAGAGGCGCTTGAAGTTGCAAATAGATCTGATGTGATCGTTGCAGCCCTTGGTGAATCCGCGGAGATGAGTGGTGAATCTTCCAGCAGAACTGATATTGGAATTCCAGATGTACAAAAAGATTTGCTTAAGGCTTTATTAAAGACCGGAAAACCAGTTGTGCTTGTTCTGTTTGCAGGAAGGCCAATGACCTTAAAGTGGGAGAGTGAGAACGTGCCCGCCATATTAAATGTTTGGTTTGGCGGTAGTGAAGCAGGCAGTGCAATAGCTGATGTATTGTTTGGCGATGTAAATCCTTCGGGAAAGCTTACAGCAACCTTTCCTCAGAATGTCGGTCAGGTGCCATTGTTCTACAATCATAAAAACACTGGCCGTCCTCTGGCTGAAGGAAAATGGTTTGAAAAATTTCGTTCCAATTACCTGGATGTATCCAACGACCCTTTATTCCCATTCGGATTTGGCCTTAGTTATACCTCCTTCAGCTACGGTGATATAAGTCTAAGCAAAGGCACTCTTAAACCAGGAGAGGCAATCACTGCAAGCATAAAGGTAACCAATACTGGTTCCCGCGAAGGAAAAGAAGTAGTGCAGCTTTATATCCGCGACCTGGTTGGTACTGTTACCCGCCCTGTAAAAGAATTAAAGGGATTCCAAAAAATATCCCTGAAAGCAGGTGAAACAAAAACAGTTACTTTCAGGATAACGGAAGAAGACTTGAAATTTTATAACAGCGATTTAAACTTCTTAGCCGAGCCAGGTGATTTTAAACTCTTCATCGGTACTAATAGCAGGGATTTAAAAGAAGCAGATTTTAAACTACTTTCAAAATAGAACCGCCGGTTTTGGAGTAATAATATTCCAACTTGTCATAGTTGAATTGGTTAGTTTGGCTTGTTGAGGTACCAGACAATTCCCCCAAGTACGGGGGAATTGCTCTGGTAATTTTTTATAGATCGATTACCTAAACCTATTCCGCAAAGACCTCCCTTTTGTGTTTTTTTGTGAGAGGCAAAGTATAAGGCCTCAGTTCCATCCTTCAACCTGAAGTAAAAATCAGAACTCTTAAACATAGAATTACAGTTAAATTCTATATTAGCGTCTTGCAGGGCAAGGATAACCAATATATACTTATTCCATAAGTGCAGTTGAAATACAGCTAAGGAGCTGAAAAATTTATAGCCGCTTTCCATCAGTATGAGAAGTACCTTAAGGTCGATATTTTTTCTAGTAAATATTTTTCTATATGTCAGTTCTTATGCCTCTGAAATAAAGAACATAGGCATTCCTTATATTCAAAACTACTCCAAGAATTCTTATCAGGCAGGCAATCAGAATTGGTCTGTAACCAAAGATGAAAGAGGGGTGATGTTTTTTGGAAATGCGAATGGCTTACTATCTTTTGATGGGAAACATTGGCAAACTTACTTTATGCCTAACAACATCATTGTAAGAGCAGTTTGTGCCGATGGAAATGGTAAAATATACGCAGGTGGTTTTGGTGACTTCGGTTATTGGTCTTATAATAAAAAAGGAAAGTTTTCTTATACCTCTTTAAGCCGTAAACTAAAGCAAAAGGCAGCAGGACAGGATGAGATCTGGAAGATCTTTGTAGACGGGCAGCGGATTATCTTTCAGTCATTCCACTCGATATACATTTATGAGAAAGGTACTTTCAATATAATAAAGTCGAAAAATCCTATACTTTTTCTTAACAAGGTGGGGCAACATTACTTCACTGGAATACTATCTGAGGGTTTGTTCGAATTGAAAGGTAAACAGCTCACTTTGGTACCAGGTAGCGAAATACTTGGTAATGGAGTTTTAACAGTGCTGCCTTACAAGAAAAATCAATTTCTGATCGGAACTGCCCGAGAAGGTTTGTATATTTTTAATGGTGAGAAAGTTTTACCCTGGGAAAATCAGGCAAACACACTGTTAAAAGGCTTACAATTAAATAATGGTGTAGCGCTACTGGGGAAGTACTTTGCTTTCGGTACTATTCTCGGTGGTATCATTATCATTCATGAAAACGGTAGCATTGTTCAGCGGATAAATAAATCTGGCGGGCTGCAGAACAACACGGTACTAAGCCTCTACGCGGATAATAAACAGGATCTTTGGGCCGGTCTGGATAATGGAATTGATCGCATAGACATTACATCTCCCCTTTATTTCTATTTAGATAAAACGGGTGATTTCGGCACGGTTTACTCCAGTATTGTTCATAACGGAAAGATCTATCTTGGTACGAATCAGGGCTTATATTACAGCAACTGGTCTGAAAGCAATAAGTTGTTTCAATCATTTAACTTTAAACTAATAGATAGGTCGCAGGGACAAGTCTGGAATTTATCATTGATTGATGGCGAGCTGCTTTGCGGACATAATGAAGGAACTTTTCGCGTAGAAGGCGAATCTATTAATAGAATCTCCTCTATAAAGGGCGGCTGGACTATAGGGAAGCTAAGTACTAACCCCAATTTTCTTATTCAGGGTACTTACAGTGGACTGGTGATTTACAAGAAAAATGCGCATGGACAATGGTCGTTTTCGCATCAGGTAAAAGGCTTTGATAAACCCACAAGATTTGTAGAGCAGGATGCAAAAGGAAACATATGGGCTTCAGATGCGAATAAGGGTGTTTACAGGCTGAGACTTGATCCGGAATTCGGTCAGGTTATTGAAGCTAAAGCCTATGATAAATCGCATGGGTTGCCCTCTGACTATCATGTGAACATCTCCAATTTGAATAATCAGATCGTTTTCTCCTCAGATGCTGGCTTTTACATCTATGACGAGATCTCGGACAAATTTTTCCCCTACCAACACCTGAACAAACGCCTTGGTTCCTTTTCAGCATCAAACAGGATCATCAATGCTGGCGGTGACCGGTATTGGTTCATCAACCACGGCAAAGTAGCATTGGCCCAGATCAGTACGGGTAAGTTTTCGATCGACTTTGTCACTTTTAGCAGTCTGAACGGTTCGATGGTTCAGTATTATGAGAATATCAGCCGTATAAATGAGAGCATCTATCTAATTAGCGTTGATGATGGATTTGTTATTTATGATGTGTCTGGTAGAAAGGAGCAAAGGATGGAAACATTACCACAGGTGCTCATAAGACGTTTAGAAAATATAACGGAAACACCATCCTTAGTTACAGAAAATGCTACTGCTATTGATGGTGTCAGGATACCTTATGCAAGCAATAATATTCGAGTTTCCTATTCCTTACCATACTATAGGGTAGCCAGGATCCAATATCAGTATTATTTGGATGGATACTCCGACAAATGGTCTGATTGGAGCAGCAGCGCCCAAAAGGAATTCACTAACCTTTCATGGGGAGATTATAAATTTAAAGTACGTGCACGCGTAAATGGCATTTATATTTCTGACGAGGCGGTTATTGAATTTAAAGTGTTACCCCCGTGGTATGCGAGCTTTTGGGCTTACATGGTCTATTTTCTCCTTGCTCTCTTAGGACTATACCTTCTGCGTGAATGGTATAAATTGAAACTACGGAAGCACCAGGACTTTATCCACCAGAAGTTTCAGGAGGAGAAGGAAGAGCTGCTACAAAAAGAAGCCGTAGCGAATGAGCAGAAGATTGTTCGCCTTATGAATGAGCAATTAAAAGCAGATCTCGATAGTAAAAACCGGGAGTTGGCTAATTCTGCCATGAATATCGTTTACAAGAACGAGCTGCTGCAGGGGATAAAGGATGAATTAAGTCATCTAAAAGATGCTGCCGGAAAGAAATTGTCTGCAGAGCAGTTGAAAAAGATCTACCGGGTAATTGACCAGGGGATGAATGACGAGAGAGATTGGAATTTATTTGAGACGAGTTTTAATGAGGCCCATGAGAGCTTCTTCATAAAGCTTAAATCGCGCTACCCTGATCTTGTTCCTAACGATATAAAACTTTGTGCTTATTTGAGAATGAACATGAGCAGTAAGGAAATGGCCTCTTTGTTAAACATTTCGGTAAGAGGAGTGGAGATACGCCGTTACCGCTTAAGGAAGAAACTGAACCTGGAACATGATAAAAATCTCGCTGAATTCTTTATGGAGTTGTAGGAGATGAGTTTAAGACTTTTTCGGAGCAAGATTGAAAAAGACCAGCACAGAAACTATGCTGGTCTCGAGAACTATCGAATTCTCCCTGGCACGGTTTAGGATGCCCAATCAGTTTTAATCAGAATCTTTAGCAAGTTCCATTCCTTTAGAAAGCATCGCAGCACTTTCGGCCAAGCGTACAAACTCGGCCCGGTAACCATCATCATCTTTTCCTCTGGCGCCTTTTGCTCTTGAAATAAGTTTATCAAAAGAAGAAGCTTGTTTAAACTCTGAATTTCTCAGGAGCATTCCGAATTCTGCAACCGCACTTGCGAAACGAAAATCTGCAGAGGTTGACTGAAAGGATATCGGTTTGTCTTCCTGAACTACCTGTTCCAGGCGGCTTTTATCAGAATGAGGATCTTTATACCTGAATTTTATAGTTGCTACTTCCTCAGAAATAGCTGCATCTGGCTTCTTTTCAGACTTTTGGTATTTAAGAGGATCAACATTTCCTGTGAAATCACTTGTTACGCCTACCGGAATTATTTCATAAAGTGCGGTCACCGTATGTCCAACACCTATATCTCCGCCTATTTTCTTATCATTATTAAAATCCTCCTTTGCCATCAACCTATTTTCATATCCTATTAAGCGGTAGGCCTGAACTTTGCCGGGATTAAACTCGACCTGTATTTTTACGTCCTTCGCCAGGGTGAAAAGCGTTCCGCCAAATTCTGTCACCATTGCTTTCCTGGCTTCGGTAATATTGTCGATGTATGCATAATTACCCCTTCCTTTATCAGCAATGGTTTCCATTTTACTGTCCTTAAGATTTCCCATTCCGAATCCTAAAACAGAAATGTTTACTCCGCTTTCTCTTTCCTGCACAATGAGATCTTCCATATCCTTGTCACTGGAGGCTCCTACATTAAAGTCACCATCCGTCGCCATAATGATCCTGTTATTACCCTCTTTCTTGAAATTTTCACGAGCGACCTGATAAGCCATTTTTAATCCTGCTCCACCCGCTGTCGATCCGCCTGAACCTAAAGCATCAATCGCATTTTTGATTTCAGCTTTCTGGCTACCTGGAGTACTTTTTAACGCCAATGTCACATAGCCTGCATAAGTTACTATAGCAACCTGATCTTTATCCCTTAACTGATCAACCAACATCTTCAGGGAGGTCTTGACTAAAGGAAGCCTGTTTTCTGGAGACATTGAGCCTGAAACGTCGATCAGGAAAACAAGATTAGAGGCCGGCAATTTTTCTGTCTTAACCTCTTTTGCCTTTAAACCTATCCGTAGTAGCTGGTGCTGGGCATTCCAGGGCGCAGAGGACAGTTCTGTATGAATTGCGACTGGTTTATCGTCTTTTGGACCCTCCAGGTCGTATTTAAAGTAATTGATCATCTCCTCTACACGCACGGCATCTTTGGGAGGAAGCTGCCCATTATTAATAAAGCGACGCAGATTTGTATAGGAAGCGCCATCCACATCTACTGCAAAGGTCGATAAAGCTTGATCTTTGGGATTCTGGAAACCGTTTTCGGTAATCTCCTTGTAAGATTCTGTGTTGTGGTCGGGAATTAATATATGTCGGGTATATACTTGATTGTTTTGGCCCCTTATTGCAATCCCAGATACCTTAGCCTGCATAGCAGCTGTAGGAGCAGCTGCCACTGCTCCAGTGACGTCCTGTTTTCTTTGGGTTCCATATCCAACTATCACTACTTCCTTCAGTTCGGATTTCGACTGCTTTAGAGTAACATTAAGGCGATCAGTTTTCCCCGGCTTGACTTTCAGAGTTTCATAGCCAATAAATGAAAAGACCAGATTCACCTCGTTCGATGGGATCTTTAAAGAATAATGCCCTTTGGTATCTGTTGATGCTCCAATAGTTGTACCTTCCACTCTTACGGACACACCCGGTAGAGGAGAGCCATCTAATTGATCGCGCACCGTTCCACTGATAGTGCGCACTGAACTGCTTTTAAAGCCAACCAGACTTAAGAGCAGGATAATGAGGTATAGATTTCCTTTCATGTTATTGAATTTTGGCGAAGGATGCATCATCAGGAAAATTTCCATAAGCGATAAATAAAAATTATTTTCAGACACTTAAATGAGTTGGTTTAGTAATTCAGGGAAAACAGATCAGTCTAGCGACCAGGAACTCCTGGACCGTTATCTGGCTACGCGCGATCTGGAAATCCTGGGTAAACTGTTTAAAAGCCATTCCTCAATGGTTTACTATGTCTGCTATCGCTACTTCCAGGATACTGAACGTAGTAAGGATGCTGTAATGCAGATCTTCGAAGAGCTTATCAGGAAGATAGAAAAGCAGGAGATCAGGCAATTTGCCAGCTGGCTTTATGTGTTGACCAAGAACTACTGCCTGATGCAGCTGCGTTCAAATAAGAAAATGCAATATGTTTCTTTCGATGAATTTGTGGAATTTCCTGTAAGTCAGCATCAGGAAGACCATAAAGAAAAGGAGGCAGCCCTTACCGCACTCGAGAAATGCGTGGAGAAGCTACCAGAACGGCAAAAACAAAGTATCGACCTGTTCTTTTTAAATGAGAAGTGCTACAAAGAGATTGTGGATTTAACAGGCTTCAGTTTGAATGAGGTTAAAAGCTATATACAGAACGGAAAAAGGAATTTAAAAATTTGTATGGAGAAGAACGGTGGAGAGTAACAAATACAACATATCCTTAATTCGGAAGTATCTCAATGGAGAACTTGATGCTAAAGCTATGTATGAGCTTGAACGCCAAGCCCAGGAAGATCCGCTTTTAATGGATCTGATCATGGGGATGGAATCGGGGGAGCCGCAGGAACATGAAAGGGTGTTACTAGAGATCGATGATCTTATCGATCAAAGGACAAGACCCGAAAAATCATGTATTCTTCCTTTAATTAGGTGGAGTATTGCTGCTTCCATACTTATCGTTTCTGGCCTTGCTGCGTTATTTGTGATAAAAGATAAATCTCCAGGAAGGATTTCAGCAGGAAATCAAAAAGAGAGATCATCGAAAGTTGATAGTGTGTTAAAACCTGCAAATCCTGACCCAGCTAAAGTTATGGATGAAAAGGTGGATATTGCAACAAACTCCAGAAAGCGCAAGCCAGCTCCGGAAAAACCGCGAGACAACTTAGTAACCGTATCAAGAGCTGAACCAGAAATAGCAATGCTTGAGGTTCCCGAAAAAAAGGATCCTGGGCAATTGAATGAGGTAGTTATTATAGGCTATGGCACTCAAAAGAAAAGTTCTGTTACAGGTGCTGTCGCTACTATCAAAGCAGAGGAATTAGCTCCGCAAATAGCCTTGCAAGGTCGTGTTCCAGGAGTGGCAGTAGACGAATTGAAGTCTAAGACGTTTAAGATTAGAGGCTCATCATCACTTAAAACAAACTTACAAGGTGATGGAAAACAAGTAACAGGTACAGTGAGAGACAAAACGACTAACCAAACACTCCCAGGGGTATTTGTAAAAGTAAAAGGAACTGACATTGCGACTGTTACAGATCTTAACGGACAATTTAAGTTAGCGGTTCCTGACTCTAATCAAACCTTGCAACTAGCTTACATAGGTTTCGACAGCGCATCAATAAAGGTAAATAAGAACGATAGTATTGTTATCGCCATGAATCCTTCCAGTTCTTCACTAAATGAAGTTGTGGTAGTCGGCTACGGAAGTAAAAGAGATGATGATCCTGCGGATAATCAAAATAGGGAAGTTGCACCTGTTCATGGATGGCAGGAATATAACAAGTACATAAAGAAAAACGCGATAGTATCAAAAGGACAAAAAGGTACGGTTGTACTAAGCTTCTCTGTTTCTTCTAATGGATCTCTCAGCGATTTCAAGATTGTAAAAACCGATAGTCCAAATCTAAATGTTAAGGCGATCAGCCTGGTAGTAGACGGACCGGCTTGGCACGGGCCTAAAGCAGGGACCCAGAAAGTGAGATTAAGGATAAAGTTTAAGGAGGTTGAAGACTAAGACATAAAGGGTTTTAATCGCTTGACTTGCCTTAGGTCAATAAAGAGTGATCGGATCAAGATTTCTTTCTAATTTTCCAAATAAAGCCATCAAGAACGTAGTGGGTGGATTGAGGAAGGGCAAGCAAGGGAACCAATAATGAAAGTAGTTGCCTTTCTTCAATCTTTGGTAAAATTGAAAATACGGGAAAAAGGTCATTATGTTCCTTCCAGATTAAACCATCCCAAAGTCCTTCTTCCGCGTATGCTAAAGAGGCAAGGATAAGGATGAAGACTACAACACCATACTTCCCAAAGGAAAATTTTAATACCTTGCTGCCTTCAGTTATCTCTTTACTATATCTTTTCTTTTCGAAAAACCAGATTAAAGCCATGTAGGGGATCCCATGCGATAAAACATTAAGGGTAGTGAAGGCCATATCTCCATTATAGTAAACGATACCGAAATACCAGGATAAGACTGTGCCAAGGATCAATATATTTTTGGGGACATTAAACTGCTTATGTTTGTTTAACAGAGTTATCTCCTTAAGGATGTAAAGTATAAGTACAGCAACATATACCCAGGCAAATAACAGTGATAGGAAGGGCAGAGGATAACGAAGGAAATCGTTTTCAATAAACCAATTGAAGTTCCGGTTGGGGTTAAGATGCCAGAAGCAGATCGGATAAAGGGTTGCTGAATAGATCGTTAGAGAGTCGATCACTATGGATAGTTTATCTTCTTTCTCATTTCTTGAGTATAACCGCATGATCCCGTACTGTTGCCGGATAAAGTGAAATACCGCCAGATAAGCTAGTACGCGCCAGAACAATAGTTGATCAAGGCTGTAGAAAACGACACTGATCACGTAGCAGAACAAAGGTACAGCCACTAATAAGGATTTTTTTGCTTTGAGTTCCCTGGGGTTAAAATAGGTGCGGTATAAAGTGCTGTAAACATGGGCCACATCCACAAATACAATCAATATTAGCCAATAAAGAGCGGGCATTGCATCTGATTCCTTAAATTGCGTTGGGAATAAACCAACAATAAACAAGGCCAGAAAGGGTGGAAGTAGGATAAAAATAGTGTCTGAGCTAACAGAATTTAACCAGGGTTGCTTGATCTCCTTAAACTTTTCCATACGAATCGAGTACTTGTTTGGCTGCCTTTATTCCCTGGTAAAAGGCTTCTTCGAAAATGCTAACTCCACTTAAATCACTATGTCCAAAAAATATCTGATGATTTAGTGGCTGATTAGCATTTCTTCTGCTTTCTCCCCAAACAAAACCTTTTGCAGGACTTATCATTCCATGTCCCCAAACCCAGAACTCTACATTTTCAATCTGGTCGGTGATATTAGGATGCAGGTACTCAAGCTCGGGCACTACTATGTCCAGCCATTGTTCATGATTTCTAGCGTAAGCAGCTAGCCGGGCAATACGGGTATCTTGATCACATAAAGGAAGATAGTACGTAATGATCTTGGAACCGCCCTCTGCTGTAATATCCTGGTGATTTGCATCGACATAACCAACGGAGGGCGTGTTATAAGCTACATTATCCCAGGAAAGTGGCGCGCCCGGTGCTCCTGCTAAGCCTTTAAGTGTAATGTTGGCAACCAGCCAGGGCGCATAGTTAAAGCCTTCATAATCCACCTCGGCTCTTGTGAAATTTTTGAGCAATTTCCTTGTTACATATTGAGGTGTTGCCATGATCAATTTCTTTGCCCTTATCTGGTAAGATTCTTTTTTCTTCAGATCATACACGTCGACCAGCATGAAAGACTTATCTTCCCTAATACCATAAACAAGTGTAGAAGAACGAACGTGCCCTTCAAGTCGGGCAGTAAGACGTTGCATCAAATATCCATTTCCTTCAGGCCAGGTTAGAACTGTTGAGCTCTCGGCATTCGCTGCCTTTCCCTTTCTTCCTGCGAAGTAGTGCAAGCCAGCCCACGCTGATATCTTGTCAAGCTTCTGGCCATAATCGTCCTTACAACAATATTCAAGATACCATAGGAGGTAAGGGGAGTTGAAGCGGCTTTCCTTTAGGTAATCGCTGAAAGATAGGTTATCAAGTTTCCGCCATGTAGTATCTGTCGAACTGTGATCCAAGGGAATATCGAAAGCATACTTTCCATCATTTCCTCTAACATATCTCAGTTCCTCCATTAAAGCCAGAAATCTTTTTATCTGGTCTTTATCCTCTGCGGGTATACCAAATTCAGGAATAAGGCCTTCCTGCCACTGTCCGTTTATGAGTAATCTTTCCTCCGGGTCGAAACAGATTGAATATTCATTATAAAAAGGGAGATCGTTCTCGAAATGAGTGATCAGGTTACATTCCTGATAAAAATCAATCAGATCCTTATTTTCATTATTGGCAGGGGTAACATAGTGTGCACCCAAAGGGTATTTTGAAACCTTCGATTCCCCGAACTTTGAGTTTCCCCCTGTCTGGTTCTCTAATTCCAGCAGTTCAAAATTCTCTAAGCCATTTTTCTTCAGCCAACGCGCAGCCGAAAGGCCGGAAATTCCCCCTCCAATAACTAAAACACCAACATCCCTGGAGTAAGAGGGTTTAGGTAGTGATACCTTGTCCCTCAGAACATGTCCAGCGCTTGCATCGGGTCCTTTAAGTTCAGCTGGTATATCGGAATAAGGAGAAGACCCGGGCTTAATTTTTCGGATACAGGCATTGAGCGCAATGCCAGAACAAATAAGTCCCGCACGAAGCATAAATCCTCTTCTGCTGATACTATTTGTAATTGAGTTCTTAAAGAACCGATGCCCACTCATCCTCAAAATATTTCACCAGCACCTGATTGTTCAATTTATTCACTTCCGTCTCTCTCTTGGCCATGTCTTTTGGAAAATACAGCATTTGATCCATGCTTTCCTTACTTATGAACTTAAGGTTGGAAATAAAGGAGTTCGGCTTCTTATAGAAACTCTTCTTCATCGCCATAATATATCCCCATTCACCGAAAGATGGAACATAGTTATGATAGGGAACAGTGTGCAGACCTACAGATTCAAGAGTTTTATTGACGGTCCAGAACGATTTAGGGGCTACAAAAGGAGATGTAGATTGTACCACCATGATCCCGTCTGGATTTAATAGTTCCTTAATTATTGAATAAAAGGAATTTGTGTATAATTTTCCTACAGAATAATTAGAAGGATCCGGGAAATCAATAACTATAAAATCAAAAGTTTCCTTTTGCTGACGGGCCCAGGTAAAAGCATCTGCATTAACCACCTTCACTTTCTTCGACAGTAATGATTTCTTGTTCAAACTCAATAACATCTCATTCTTTTGAAACAAAGAGGTCATTCCTTTGTCCAGGTCAACAAGGGTAATTTGCTCTACATTAGGATATTTAAGTATTTCTCTAACCGCCAAACCGTCGCCGCCTCCCATTATCAAAACCTTACGTGCTTGCGGCAGGGCCTGAAGACCGGGGTGTACCAGGGCCTCATGATAGCGATACTCGTCGTCGGAACTGAACTGAAGATTTCCGTTCAGGAATAACCGTAGGACTTTTCCTCGTTTAGTCAGGATAATGCGTTGGTAAGAGGTACTCTTGGAATAAATAATGGTGTCGTTATAGCTGAGACTTTCGGAGAAATTGGTGATCTTTTCGGCGTATACAAAACCCAGCAGCAGACCAAGGATACTTATTATAGAGGCAGATTGAAGGTAATTAACCGCTGGTATCTCTTTTTTAAAATTTACACAGACCAATAAAGCAACAGAGACATTGAGGATGCCAAACAGATATGCTGTTTTTACCAAGCCTAAATAGGGGATCAATACCAGCGGAAAGATAAGGGATGCAAGCAAGGCCCCAATATAGTCGAAGGTAAACACCTTCGACACAAGATCCTTAAACTCAAAACGGTTCTGAAGGATACGCATCAGCAAGGGGATTTCCAAACCTACCAATATTCCTGTAAGGGATACCAGACCGTACAACAGTACCCTGAAAGAGGCAATGCTTTCAAATAGAAGAAATAGTAAAGTAGAACTTATTCCACCAACAATTCCAACCAATATTTCTATTTGGATAAACCAGGATAAGATATTTTTCTCAAAGTACTTGGACAACCAGCTGCCAATTCCCATTGAAAATAAATAAACACCAATAATGGTAGAGAACTGCGTTACGGAATCTCCAAGAAGGTAACTGGCAAGAGTTCCGGCAATCAGTTCATAAATTAACCCGCATGTTGCAACTACAAATACAGAGAGCAGCAACACTGCAGGAAGTTTGTTATTCATATTTTCTATCCGTGAATGGCAGAACTAATAATTATAGCGATGGCAATAATAAATGCAGCACAAACAATAGCAAGTGCGTTATTCTTCTTATCAACGATCTCTTTCCACAGATTTTCCGGAGTGATCTTTTCTATTATAACGAAAGAAATAACCAGGATTACAATACCAAGTACTGAATAAACCAAGGATGCAACTAAATACTTGTAATTGATCAGTTCGTGTAAACTCATTTTCTTATTTTTTTGAAGTTTTCTTATTATTTGAGATGACTGGTTAACCTACTTGTGGTAAAACCTTGCTCCTGAACCAAAATGTCCACGGTTCGTATTTGTATACTCGGTGTTTTTTTCTGCCTTATCTGCCCAAAATGTAATTCCATTCCAGGTAGCATAACCAAAATAAAACAGAATAACCAGCATAAATCCTATATAGTATTTTAATGGTTTGATATCCATATCTTAATTATCAGTTTCGTAAGGAGAATAATCACTGCTCATCCAACGCTTCCTTTCGAAGCTTGTCCAGCGGATGTAACTAATGATTGGGTAAATACTTAGTAGAAGCCAGACTAGTAGGATGTTACGCCACATCATTACGTTTGCAGTAACCGCTATATGGAGATAGGTTTGAGTGGGATCACCTGAAGCTGGATAAATATTAAGATGATATTTACCTTCAGGGATTTTCGAGAGGATTATAGATTGGCTCTTCGATCCCTCAGACCATGATTCACCGCTTTCATAGCCGTGATAGTATTCAATTCCTTTAGTTACTTCCCAGGTTTCATTTGTGCCTTCGTTAACCAAAACAACTGTCGCTTCCATCCAGCTATTATCAACGTTTGCGCGTACTTCTATTTCAAGCGTTGTTTTTCCATAGGGTTGCTCAAAAGAAGAGCTTAAGAATGGCTTGTATTCGTAAGTGCCTGAACTGGAACCCAAATAACTAGTTGAATCTGTGGAGTTTCGCTCAAATGAAATATTAAAATCACTATTAAGCAATTCCCGCTCAGGCCTGATTGCCCTGAAAAGGAATACAACCAGCAAAACAGCAAGAGCAGCTAGAATACTGACCTTGGCCAGGGTGTCAAAACTCGCTCCCTGTCGGGACGGTTGATTTGCCCCAATCTCAACTTTAGGTGGAAAACTATCCGCGTTCAATCCAAAACCTTCAGCAATTTCTTCCGGCTCAGTATATTCCCCCCAAAAATACTGTGCTTTGTTACTTCCGGAGTTTCCAACTTCCCTGCTAATAATAAAGGGTGGGGCGATATATTCATTCACTCTGGGATGGTCTTCCATAACATCCCAATCAAATTCTCCAATTAGGCCAGTAATTACTGGAGTATATTTATTAAAAATCCGATATTCAATATTATTATGTGTAGCAGTTCCAGAATCGCTATACGCTTTTTCCAGGGAAGGCTCCCATATCTTGTCAACAATAAAATTCCAGTGCCCGTTAAACTCCGACAATGTTGCGTATCCCTTTTCGTAGTTATATAGCAAATATTCTTTCCAGCCATAGCTTGTACCTTTCTCTTTCTTTTCGAGGTAGGCTATCACCCGGAACTTATGGTCCTTTAAGGTTCCTTCTGCCCCAAGGGGAATAAGGGGTTTTGCTTTAACAGGAGGAACGTTTTTTTGGACTTTCGGTGTATAAGCAGTAACAAAACGAATAAAGGAATTACATGAACCGCAAATACAGAATTCACTTCCATCTGGATCAAAAAGTGTAATCGATTCATGACAGTTCGGACACTTGAAGGTTTCCGGTTCCGGGAAAGAAAGCTGTTTCACTGTTGCCATAATTAGCGCCTTAATTCGGTTTTCTGCAATTCGCTGCCTTCAAAAAATGCCAGCACTTCCTTGTAAATCGCTCTAACCTTTTCAGTATTGTCCTTCCTGAAATTGGAAAGGAATATATCAAAAGTGGCAAGCTTAAACTCCGGCCAGGTATGTATAGAAAGATGTGATTCTGTAAGACAAATTACAGCTGTGAAGCCTCCCTGCTCGAAGTCATGATAAACTTCACCAACAGAAGATAGCTCAAACCTCGTGATGAGTTTTTCAAAAAGTTCTCTTGAAGCTGCCGAAGAGCAGAGAAGATCAGCTCTCTCTGTTTTAAATTCAGCTAAAATGTGTAACCCGGGATTATATTCCATATTGCAATAAGGAACTCAAAAATAAATATTATTTGAATATATGGAAATACGAGGGGCTAGGTAAGTGCATAACACATATTTTTTTCGCACATCATCCATTTAATTCGCTCAAATTTTTATGTTTGAGAGAATTAAATCATTTCTAATGCAGAATAAACCTTGTCTGGAAACCTCAACTAAAAACATTTCTATAAACTCTTATACTCTTGCTATTTAACATGCAGTTTACACAGGAACAGGTTACTAAACTAGCTCCCGATGATGCTTCAGCGAAAGCAGGTAAAGCTCTTGCCAGTAATTCCAAGTGGGTTTTAAGGTGCGTACATGAGAAAGCTTTGTGGGGCGACTGCCAGGGAAGTGGTAAAAATCCTTATAGAACGATTATAGATCTGACTAATCTTGCCTTTAAATGCTCTTGTCCCAGTCGCAAGTTCCCCTGTAAACATGGGCTTGGTTTACTCTTCCTTTACGCTGCCAACCCTAATGTGTTTTCTGTAGAAAAGGAACTGCCTGAACATGTAGGTGAGTGGCTTGGCAAGCGCGCCGAAAGGGCAGAAAGCAAACCCGTTCAGGTTGAAAAAGCAGCACCGGATGAACAAGCACAGCAAAAACGTATTGAAGCAAGAGAGAAAAAGGTAAGGGGCGGCATTGAAGAATTAAGGTTTTGGATGAAGGATGTGGTAAGAACTGGAATTATGAATGTGCCACAAGATCCTTATCAGTTTAATCAAAATATCATTGCCCGGATGGTTGATTCTCAGGCTGCTGGATTAGCGAATCAGTTAAGGAGGATCAATAAAATTAACTTTTACCAGGAAGGCTGGCAGAAGGCACTTATTAAGCAGTTAAGCAAGACCTATCTGATAACAGAGGCATATGAAAATATTGAGGCCCTAAACACTGAACTTCAATCAGACATTAAAACCTTAATAGGATGGAACACTCCGAAAGAGGATGTGTTGAATTCAACAGGTATAAAAGACGAGTGGCTGATCTTAAGTATTTCGAACGAAGAAGAGGGAAATTTAAGGACCGAAAAGATCTGGCTTTTTGGTTTAGGGTGTCAAAAATTTGCACTTATCCTAAATTTTTATGCTGGGGCACAACTAAGTGGACACGCTTTTGTGGAAGGGGGAACAGTAAAAGGTGAACTGGCGTTCTACCCGTCAACAACCCCGCTACGGGGATTAATGAAAGAACCGTTTGAGATAAATGGAAGGTTCATACAACCTGGCATTAGAAGTTCTATATCAACACTTTTGCAGGATGTGACAAGTAAATTTTCACTTAATCCGTTTGTTTCTGAAATACCCTTTATTTTATCTTCTGGGCGGATAGCTCTTAATGGAAAAAACTGGTACATTATAGGAGATGATGGGAGTGGTTTGCGACTTTCTAATAATGAAGAGCAATGCTGGACTATTCTTTCAATCAGTAAAGGAAAAATGTTTCCTTGTTTCGGGATCTATGAAAATGAGTCGTACAATATCCTGGCTTTATGGCCTTCCAATAGATACTATTCGATAAAATGAGCCTCCAGAACGATATTATAAAAACAGCCCTGCTGGGTACTGACAAAATACAATTTCAACTTCCAGAAGAGTTGTCGGATATTAAGGATGGTATCACCACTAAGCAGGAGGATAAAGAGGATGCCTTCCTTAAGTCCGCCGCAATAGCTTTTATCTATGAGGAGAGCGGCCAGGAGGCTAAGGATTCAATAAATACTATCCCTGAATGTCCTGATGATACCAGGGAAGAATTGAGTGCAAGTACAAGTCAGCACTTAGAAGATGCGCTCCTATCAAAAGACGAAGTATTTTTCGAATACCTGTTAACCAAAACCCTCGAGGCCGATAAAACCGTTTCTTCTAAATTGGTACCGCTGTTGCTAAATAGAGCAATTGAACAGAAAAGAAAAGCTGAAAAACTAATCGCTGTTTGCGGGAAAACAGGAGAGTGGCTTTGCTCTTTAAACCCAAACTGGCAGAGACTAACCCTGAAGAATGAGGAGCAAATCGATTGGGAAACGGGGAGCCTCGAAGACCGTAAGCTCTTTCTGGCCCGACTAAGGACGACAGATCCTGATAAAGCTTTGCAGCTTCTACAGGCAGTATTTGAGCAGGAAAATGCAAACAACAGGGCTGAATTTCTGGAGATATTAGAGATAGGTATATCGGTAAAAGATGAAGCCTTTCTGTTGGAAGCATTAAAAGATAAAAGCAAGAAAGTGAAAGAAGTAGCACTAAAATTACTTCAACCCTTACTGGGAACAGAAATTAACAACCTTTATATAAACTATTTTCTGGATGCAGTATCAATTAGAGAAGAACGGAGTCTGTTGATACTGAAAAAAAAGGTCATCGAAATAGATCCGGCAGTCCTTCCATCTGATGACCTGTTCAGATATGGGATAGAGAAAGTAAGTTCTGTTAAAGGGGTGGACGACCAGCTATTCTGGCTTAGCCAAATCCTAAGTTTTATAGATCCTTCTGCTTTAGCAGAACGGTATCAAATTTCCCAAGATGAGTGGTTTAAGCTATCAATTGAGCATAAACAAATCTCCGTTTTTATTCCTTACCTGGCCGCTGCAGCTATTCGTTTCCGGAACAAACCTCTTGCTAAGAATCTCCTCGCTCATGAGGAAGCCTTTCGAGAAGAATTACTATTAATCCTTTCTGAGTATGAACGCTACGAGTGGTATGATAAATACCTGGAGTCGAGGTTTCCCATCATATTAGGATTGTTGCTCAATGATCACTATTCAATAATTCCGCAACAACTGGCAGAACGGGTTGTAAAAAGGTTGGCGGTAAACCCATACGTGATCACCCAGCCAATCTATACCAGGCTAGCCCTATCGCTACCAGTCGGCATTAAGAGCTTTCTGAGCAAATATATTGAGGAGGGTGCAGACGACTATCAGAAAAGATACTTTAGTAATCAGGCCTCTAACATGTTACGTTATATTGAATTAAGAGAAGGTTTAACATTTTAAATTAAGATATTTTGACACAAACTATTTTGCGCCAGGCAGCTGAGCAGCAATTTGCGCAGGAAATTGAGGAAATAAAGTTACAGGATAAACATACGAAACCTGCCAATTGGCAAATGTCGCCAAATGCCGTGGTTACCTATCTTATGGGAGGAACGCTGAGTAATGGCTTTGAGATCACTCCAAAATATATTGGTAACAGGCGTCTGATGGAAATTGCAGTTGCAACTCTTACTACCGACAGAGCGCTCTTACTTTACGGACTACCAGGAACAGCGAAATCATGGGTATCAGAGCATCTTGCTGCGGCTATTACCGGTGACTCTAGCCTGGTAATACAAGGTACAGCGGGTATTAGCGAAGAAGCTGTCCGGTATGGTTGGAATTATGCTATGCTTTTATCAGCGGGACCAGTAGCTGAAGCCATTGTGGAAACTCCGGTAATGCGGGCAATGAAGCAAGGTAAGATCGTGCGTATAGAAGAACTTACAAGGATTGGCTCTGATGTTCAGGACTCCCTTATCACCATCCTTTCCGAAAAAATGCTTCCGGTCCCGGAACTTAATACTCAGGTGCAAGCTGTGCGGGGCTTTAATGTTATCGCAACTGCCAATAACAGGGATAAAGGCGTGAATGAATTATCCAGTGCTTTGAAACGTCGTTTTAATACTGTTATCCTACCAGTTCCTTCCAGTATGGAAGAAGAAGTTGATATCGTTCAGCAACGGGTATCCAGCTTTAGCAGAGCTATAGAACTACCAATACAAAAACCAGTAACAGAAGAAATTAAACGCATTGTCACCATCTTTAGGGAACTGAGGAACGGTGTTTCGCTGGATGGAAAAACAAAACTCAAATCTCCATCTGGAACATTAAGTACAGCCGAAGCTATTTCTGTTATGAATAGCGGCCTGGCTCTGGCTTATCATTTTGGTGATGGCCTTGTGAAAGCTGATGATATAGCAAGTGGTGTGATAGGAGCTGTGGTAAAAGACCCTGTCCAGGATAAGATTGTGATGCAGGAATATATGGAGACCGTGCTTAAACAACGTGACGGCTGGAAAGACATTTATCGTGCTTGCCGGGATATTATTTAACCTATGGCCATTCACTTACTAGGTATAAGGCATCATGGACCAGGTTCTGCACGGCATGTACTGGAAGCGCTAAACCAAATTAAACCGGATATTATCCTTATAGAAGGACCTCCGGAGGGAGAGCATATGCTTTCATGGGTTCTCCACGAGGAAATGAAGCCTCCTGTTGCCTTACTTGCTTATGTACCTGACGATCCTCAACGTGCTGTATTTTACCCTTTTGCCGAATTCTCGCCAGAGTGGCAAGCGATCAGATATGGTGTAGAGCATAAGAGACCGGTAAGGTTCATTGATACGCCTCTTGTACACAAACTCGCTAGCCCGCCTTCAAAAAAAGAAGATACTATTCCTTCGGATCTTAACGAAGAAAGCCTTCAAGCAGGACAGGAAATTGGGGATCTTGAAACTATAAGGAAAAACCCTCTTTCTTACTTAGCCACTATTGCTGGCTTTGAAGATGAAGAGGAATGGTGGGAGCATCAGTTTGAATTAAACCTGCAACCACAGGAGGTATTCTCGGCTATCGCTGAGGCAATGGGAGCACTGCGGGAATTACTTCCTCAGCGGAAGGATCAGCGGGAAGAAATTAGAGAAGCGTTTATGCGGCGCGGAATACGGACGGCAGAAAGAGAAATGTATACTGAAATTGCCGTAATATGCGGAGCGTGGCATGTACCTGCACTGCAGAACATGCCGAAGCAAAAGGACGATGACGCCTTGCTTAAAAATCTTCCCAAGACAAAAGTTGAGACCACCTGGATCCCATGGACAAACGATCGTTTAAGCTTTGAAAGCGGATACGGGGCGGGAGTAAATTCTCCAGGCTATTATGCTCACATCTGGAACAAGCCAGATGATGATGGAACAGTATGGCTTTCCTACGCAGCAAGACTATTCAGGGAAAACAAGGTCGATATTTCATCAGCTCACATCCTAGAGGCCGTACGACTTGCCAATACGCTCGCGGCTATCAGGGACCTAAATGGCCCGGGATTAAAAGAGCTCAACGAAGCAACACAGACCGTGATGTGTATGGGAGATGATATTCCCATGCAATTGGTTTGGCGTGATCTGATCGTTGGAAAGGAACAGGGTGAAGTGCCGGAAGGAGCACCGCAGGTACCTATTCAACGTGACCTGGAGCAGCAGGTAAAGGGTATGCGACTAAAACTTTCCAATGAAGACAAGGTTGTCGGTCTCGATCTGAGAGAGAGCAGTGGTTTGCAGAAAAGTATCCTTTTTCATCGCCTCCTGGTCTTAGACATCCCTTGGGCTAAACAACAAAATACTTCTGGTAAGGGGACATTTAAGGAGGAATGGCGCATACGATGGACTCCGGAACTTACCATCCAGCTTCTGGAAAAAGCTCCATGGGGAAATACAGTTGAAGCAGCTTGCAACCATTATCTACAGAATAAAGCAATAAATAGCAAACAACTTTCGGAAATAACAGAACTGGTAAGTAAGGCTCTTCCCGCGGATCTCCATGCAGGTATAGAGACGGTAATGAAAAGAATGGATGAACTGGCTTCGGGCACAACGGATACCGCCATGCTCATGGACGCGTTCAGTCCACTTGTACAGGTAAGCCGGTACGGCAACGTTAGGCAAACAGACCGGGAGACTGTTCAGGTAATTCTAAGATCCATATTCTACCGCATGATTGCTGGTTTACCATTAAGTTGCACGGGGATAGACGAGGAGCAATCAGCGGACATGGCAGAAAAGATTAAAGCTGTAAATAATGCCATCCTTTTCCTTGACGAAGAAGAACTAAAGAATACCTGGCTCGAAACATTATTGAAGGTTACAACCGTAAAGCAAGTGTCGCCGCTGGTACACGGCATGAGCTCAAAGATCCTTTATGACCTTAAATACATTGACAGTGAACAGACAGCTGCGGAGTTTAGTAAAGCATTGTCATCAGGCAATGATCCTTCTTATTCGGCTGCCTGGGCAGAGGGCTTCCTAAAAGATTCTGCTACTATATTGATACTTGACGATGATATCTGGAATATTACCAATAACTGGCTGGCAAGCCTTGATCAGGAAGTATTCCTGCAGGTTGTGCCTTTACTCCGCCGGACATTTGCGGTGTACAATTCTGTTGAAAAAAGCAGGATAGCGCAAAGGGTGAAATACAGCAAAGAGGGTGGGGAAAAACGAGAAGCCGCAGTAACCATTAATAAAGAAAGAGCATCCAGGGTACTACCAATATTAGGTACTATCCTGGGAATAAAATAACGAACTATGCAGGAAGAACTGGAGAAACGCTGGAGATTAGTATTAGGTTCTGAAACCAGAGACGAGCTTTCAGTAGATTTAAGTAAACAAGAAACGGGCATTGACAACACCCTTCAGGCCTTGTATAATTCGGACCGGAAGGGAGGACTTGGTCCCTCATCCCCAAACGTTTCCCGGTGGCTGGGAGATATACGTGAATACTTTCCCAATACCATCGTTAAAGTGATGCAGCAGGACGCTTTGAAGCGACTTAATCTTACCTCGATGTTGACTGAACCAGAGATGCTCGAGACTGTTATTCCTGATGTACATCTCGTAGCCAACCTGCTTACCCTGGGCCGTGCTATACCCGAGAAAACCAAATCAACAGCCAGAATGGTTGTTAAGAAGGTAGTAGATGAATTATTGCAAAAACTTACCGCACCTACACAACAGGCTATATCCGGAAGTCTAAATCGTTCAGCCAGAAACAGACGGCCCCGGCATAACGAGATCAACTGGTCAGAAACCATCCGCAGAAACCTTAAGCACTATCAACCCGAGTATAAAACAGTAATTCCCGAAACGAGGATCGGGTTTGGAAGAAAACGAAAAGCATTAAAAGACATTGTTCTCTGCATTGATCAAAGTGGATCAATGGGGACATCAGTCGTATACTCAGGAATATTTGGAGCTGTTATGGCTTCTATTCCTGCCGTAAACACAAAGATGGTAGTCTTTGATACGGAGGTAGCAGACCTCACGGAAGAATTACAAGATCCGGTAGAATTGCTCTTTGGTGTACAACTGGGAGGAGGAACAGATATCCATAAAGCATTAACCTATTGTTCACAGATCATTACACGACCCTTAGACACTGTTATGGTGCTTATAACAGACCTGTACGAAGGTGGAAACCAACAAGAGATGAGAAAAAAAGCAGCCCAATTAGTAGATAACGGGGTTCAGCTTATTACCTTACTTGCCCTTAATGATGACGGTTCTTCCTTCCACGACCACAGCAATGCTGATTTTCTGGCCTCCATTGGTGTGCCTGTTTTTGCTTGTACACCTGACCTTTTCCCCGATTTGATGGCTGCTGCTTTAAGCAAACAAGATATTAGTCAATGGGCAGGAGCCAATGATATTAAACTAAGTGGGAGATAAAAATCAATAAAAGCACGTACCTTCGTGCTTTATATCCTCCCAGAATAAGATGTTTCAGATTTCGAGTGAAGTTCTAAGGTTTCTAAATACTGCTCCCGCCACAATTCTTGTAGCTCCCGATGCTCCAAAATTCACTATCCTTTATGCTAATCCTGCTTATCATCAGGCAACTTTAACTTCACCTGAAGATATTTTAGGCTTGGGATTCCTGGAAGCTTTTCCGGAAAACCCCGAAGATCCTGAGGGTGACAACGTAGAGGTACTAAGAAATGGATTAATAGATTGCATCGCTACTAAAAAACGCGTAGAACTACCCGGAAAGCGATACGATGTACCAATCCGGGGCACAGATCAGTTCGAAACTAAATACTGGCAAGCCTCAAACAATCCGGTTTTTGATGAACGCGGAGATATACTCTATATCTCTCATGTCACTGTGGAAATCACAGGAGCTTATGACCTTGCTAAAAAAGAGCGGATTGCCAGGGAGGTGACTGAAGCAAAACAACGGGATCTCCACTCTCTTTTATTGGAAGCTCCGGCAGCCATTGCTATTCTTGACGGTCCTGATTTCATTTTTGAATTTGAGAACACTATTCACCAACATATTTACCCAAACAAAGAGCTATTGGGAAGAGCTTTTACTGAAGTCTTTCCGGAGAAGGTAGAATCTTTTCTTCCAATTCTCGAAAAGATCTATTATAAGGGGGAAAGTTATGAGGAAAAGGAAGCGATAATAAGGCTGAATGAAAAAGGAGAGGATGCTCCGAAATTTGAGTACTGGAATTTCATCTACAAACCCAGAGTCAATTCAAATAGTAGTATTGATGGTATTATATTGTTTGGTTATCAGGTAACGGAACAGGTAATTAGCAGGACCAGGGTTGAGCAAAGTGAAAAGAGACTTCAAACGCTTTTAGAAACTATGGCGGAAGGCATCGGTATTGTGAACAGGCAAGGTAAAATCATATACGCTAATCCAATGGCAGAAAAGTTATTGGGCGTTCGAAAGGAACAGATCACACAACGCAGCTACCATGACCCGCAATGGCAGAACCTAAGGACAGACGGCACGCCTCTTCCTCCTGAGGAACATCCCATGTATATTACTATGAACACCGGAGAGCCGGTCTTTGATCACGAAGTTGGTGTTCAGCCACCTCGAGGAGAGCCTTTTTATATTTCTATCAACGCTGCCCCCCTAAAAGACGATAACGGAAACATTACGGGGGGAATAGGAACTTTTATGGATGTAACCCAGAGAAGGAAGTCAGCGCAAATGAAAGATGAGTTTATCAGCACTGTAAGTCATGAATTAAAAACACCGCTTACTTCTATAAAAGCTTATCTTCAAATGCTTGACCGGTCGCTCGCAGGTTATGAAAATTCGAATAGCGGTCGATTCCTAAATAGATTGAATGTACAGGTTTTCAGGCTTGAAACTCTGATAAAAGATTTCCTGGATGTAACGCGCATTGACTCAAACAAGCTAACCTTGCGGTCTATTGAATTTGAAATGGATACCGTACTTAAGGAACTTGTGGAGGATTTGCAACTAGTAACGCCTGGGCATGAATTGAAAATAATCAAGACTGAACCAATTCATGTCGTAACTGATCAGAACCGTATTGTCCAAGTGCTGACCAATCTAATAACCAATGCTGTAAAGTATTCTCCAGCAGCTAATGAGGTGCATATTTCCTTAGGAAAGGAAAATAACGAAATGATATGTAACGTTCAGGATTTCGGAATTGGAATAGCAGAAAATCAGAAAGAGAGGATCTTCGACCGTTTCCATCAGGTAGCGAACAATAAGGGCTCAGGTTTAAGTTTGGGCCTGGGGCTTTATATTTCTAAGGAGATAGTGGAAAGAGCAGGAGGCAGAATATGGCTGGATAGTGAAGTTGGAAAAGGCTCGACCTTCTATTTTAGTCTCCCGCTATGACCTAAGTAATTTAGAAGCAATGGCTCCAATTCTTAGCCCTTTTCCGATTAAGCCACAAGCTTATTACATACCGTGGTGGCAGGATGGTCTTTGAATTTGTAATTTTACCCCTAATTAAAAGGAAGCCCAAATACTTCCAGACCAATTTATACTCAAGAATTAGAAATTTAATGACTACAAAACACTTCAGGCTTGCATTATTACTCATGGTTGGCCTAACACTGAACTTCAAAAGTTATTCGAAGGAGGTGTTTCCTGACGGAACAGCTATTCCTGATTGGTTCAGGCAAAACAAGGCAACAGATATCAGCAAATTAGGAAAGCAATACCGTATAACTGATTTTAATGTTGTACATGACAGTACTGTTATTCAAACAAAACTTATTCAGTCTGTAATTGATAAAGCAAGCAATGAAGGTGGGGGTGTGGTAATTATACCTAAAGGGACTTTTTTGAGCGGTTCTCTTTTTTTCAAAAAGAACACCCATCTTCATTTGGAGGATGGCGCAAAATTGAAAGGTAGCGACGATGTAAGCAATTTCCCTTTGGTAATGACAAGGATGGAAGGGCAGACATTAAAATATTTCGCCGCTCTGGTGAATGCTGACGGGCTTGATGGTTTCACAGTCTCGGGTAAAGGTACAATTGATGGCAACGGCCTCCGCTACTGGAGATCATTTTGGTTAAGAAGAGAATTCAACCCCAATTGCACCAATATGGATGAAATGCGCCCGAGGCTGGTATACATCTCGAATAGTAAGAATGTGCAGCTTTCGGGAGTAAAGTTAATGAATTCGCCGTTTTGGACTACTCACCTCTATAAGTGCGAGAATATAAAACTCCTTGACCTGTACATCTACTCTCCCAAAGAACCTGTAAAGGCTCCTAGTACCGATGCTGTTGATATTGATGCCTGTAAAAACGTCCTTATCAAAAATTGCTATATGTCTGTTAACGATGACGCCGTGGCTTTAAAAGGGGGTAAGGGGCCAACCGCTGATAAAAATCCGAACAATGGAAGCAATCAAAATATCATCATTGAAGATTGTACATACGGGTTTTGTCATGGCGCGCTAACCTTTGGAAGTGAATCTGTACACGATAGGAATATTATTCTGCGCAGAATAAAAATCAGTCACGCAGAGCGCCTGCTTTGGTTAAAAATGCGCCCAGACACTCCTCAAAACTATGAATACGTACTGGTAGAAGATATTGAAGGACATGATATTGGAAACTTCTTATATATTCGGCCATGGACTCAATTTTTTGATCTCAAAGGTGAGCAGGTTTCGGGCACATCGAACAGTAGAAATATCACTATGCGGAATATCAAATTAGATTGTGAGAACTTTTTTAACGTTGGTATTCCAAAGGAGGTTCAGCCGGCTAAAGGCTTCGGTTATAAATTATCAGACTTTAAATTTGAAAATATAGAGGTTACAGCAAAGAAGTTCACGGACATTGACATTTCTCTTGTAGAAAACTTTAAACTTAAAAACGTAGTGGTTAATAAAAAGAAACTTTTCTAATTAAATTAATAGTACCAAGTCCGCCAGCTGAATAAAATCCTTGTTCTCTGGCGGACTTTCTAATTGTAGCATTTAGCCTGATAAATTAGCTTACTATCTCACTCGCCTTTTTTCCTCTTAAAAGATTGAACAGTTTCACAAGATCTAATGCTCCCGGACTTCCGGGGGTATAAATATCCTTATAGCCCGGCTCTGCAGCAACTTCTTCAGGAGAGGGAGTTCTAAAACTCATTGACCAGCCAGGAAACAAGCGTTCCATTCTTTCACCTTCCTTCAAAATCACAATATTATGATGCCGGCTATCTTTACATATTTTTCGAAATATAGACTTTACCGCAAACTCTTCACCCTCCAGTAATTGTAGGAATTTGCTATCAAAATATAACAACATTCCTGTAACATTCACCTCTTTGTTGTATTTTCTGGAACTACCGAGAATAGCCTTAAGGGCCTTATCCTCCATTTCTTCAATTGCTTCGCTTCGATAAATTAAATAGTACATGGTCAGTTATTCGCGGTAACACTTTAACAAAAATTACTCTCCGTAGTTTTTTAACCATACCACCTATAAAAAGTATTGCTTTCATTAAAATCCTCCTGCTTATTTATCCGTTCTTCTGTTTTCTAAGAAAATACTACTCAAGGTTCGATGGAAAAGGTAGTCAGAATAATATTCTTGCGTGTCATGACAACAATGTCGGCATTGTTGTTACCTTTATAGAGAATGATCTACCAAGGCAAGCGAGAGTATTCTGTCGCCTTTAAGAGCAATACCTATCACGTTGTCCAGTGGGATACATTACACTTAGTTTTTCAAATTTGGTTGAATGGGGAGATGCTGGTTACTATTCAGAAGGATGAAATTTGGAAATCGTCCAGCATGAGTAAAATAAATCTTTCTGACGCATTTGCAATAGCCTTAATACTTGAGGGGCAATTAAGCAATTTGTTGGAATCTGAGAAAGAAAAAAAATCCTTGAAATAAAATTCAGCTGAAATACTTTTTGCTCAAAGTAATCGTTCTTAAACTTGAATGACTTTATAGTCTCCAGCAGGTTGGAAATTGTAAACATGAAAAAGAAATTTAGTTGAGCGATTAAAACAGCACACCAACCCACGGTGTCGCTGTTTTTCTATTTATAGACATTTAATTACTGTAATTTCCTGAACTTGATCCAGAAAATAGAGCCTTCTCCAGGACGTCCGTCGATCCAGATATTAGCCTTATGCTTTTCAAGTATTCGCTTTACAATCGCTAAACCCACCCCGGTTCCTTCGAAATCTGCCTTCACATTTACCCTCTTAAACAGTTCAAATACTTTATGGTAGTGCTTAGGATCGATTCCTATACCATTATCCTGAACCTTGTAAACCACTTCATATTCGTTTTCCGAACCCTCGATTGTAACAATGGAAGGATTAGAAAGCCTTGAATATTTAACGGCATTACTTATTAAATTAAGGAAAACCTGATAGATCATAATTTTATCTCCATGAACAATTGGAGTGTTTCCAAGATTGAAGACCATATTCGGGTTATTAAAAGCAGTAGCAACTTCGGTCTTTATGGTTTGAAGCATATTAGCCATATCAATCGGGTTAAAGCTGATTTCTGAACGGCCAACTTTAGAATAATCGAGTACTTCTGCAATAAGCGTATTCATTCGAGCAATACCAACGCTAATCCTGGCTGCAAAATTCTTTCCGTCATCATCTAAAGATTTGTTCCGCTCCAGAAGTTGAGCATAACTTTTAATGACAGTCAGTGGAGTCTTTAAATCATGAGATATAGTACTGCTGAAGGTTTCCAACTCATCGTAAGCTTCTTTCAGCTTCTCATTTAAAACTCTTATTTCGCTTGCCTTTTTGTTTATAATATACAACAATTCTTCTTTGAAACGCTCTGCCAAATTTTGTTCATAAACCTTCCAGCGTTCGGTGGTAAATTGAACTATCGTTTTGAAGCTTTCGAAAGATTTACGAGGGGAAATTTTTGCGGTACCACTCTCATCAACTTCAACGGGCTTATCCGGATTACCCGCCCATGTGATACTTTCAGCATACTCGGGCCTGAACCAGATTATATATTCCTTCAATTCCCGCGAAATGGTGCACACCAGAATCCCGCTGGCTACATTGGCGAATTCACTCGCCTCGGGCATGTGATCAACAAGCTTGTTAGTGTGGAACAAGGTATCGCTTAGCGTTTCATTTAACCAATTGATAATATGATCCATTTGTTCGTCAGAAGGTATAACGCCGTCTTTGATTATCCGGCCCTCATATTGCATATACACGCCGGTTGCTTTAACAATATGCAAAAAAGATACAGAAGGATTTAAAACAGCATCTTTGATATCTACGCCAAGACGCAATTCTGAAACGATCTTTTCAAATATTGCTTTGTGCCTTTTTTGATCAGCATTTACAATCTCCTCCTCCTTAAATTCCACCGAGGAAGATATTATCTGTCCGAGAAGCCTGGCTCCCTCACGAGTACTGTGATTTATAAATTTCGGAGTATAATTATGACAGGCGATCAAACCCCAAAGCTCCCCTTTACACATCAGTGAAATACTAAAGCTAGAAGCCACCCCCATGTTCTTCAGGTACTGGATATGCATTGGAGAAACTGCCCTTAGAACAGAATGAGTAAGGTCGACAGGCGTGTCAGTGAGTGCTAAAATAGCCGAAGTGGTCGAATGCACATCAGCTATCAAACGTATTTTATTTGCTTTATACAACAGACGAGCCTGAGCGGGTATATCAGACGCCGGATAATGTAGATCCAGAAAAGGGTCAAGATCCTCATTTTTGGCTTCCGCTACAACTTTTCCATGTGCATCCTCCAAAAACTGATAGATCATCACTCGATCAAAACCGATCAGTTGTTTCACAATAGAAGCTGCGCGACTAAGTATATCAGGAAGATTATTTGTTGCAAGGATCGTAGAAACGTGGCGACCTATTTGATTATGAATATCAAGACTTGACTTTTCTAACTTTAGTTCAAATTCCAGGTAAGCATAATCAGATTGGCAATGGACAAGCAGATCGAACTGGATTTCCTGGTAAAAAATTTCGTAAGATTCCGTATCCTGCTTTCGTTTCGCAGATTCAACAAAAGCCACGAGCGGATTGGGATTTTCCTTGGTGGAAATCTTTTGTTCTAGAAAGGAAAGGCTTTGTCCAAGTATTGATCCTGCAGTGATATTCAGGTACTCCAGGATATTGGCACTAACATAATTGATAATGTTATTAGTAGCATTGATCACCACTAAAAAACCCCATGCCTGAACTTGACCGGGAATATGAATCGGCTCACGGTCGCAGTTGCTGAGGTCGACTTTAAATTTTGGCATTATTAAAATATCAAATAGCACTAGCGCATCAGCGCTCTTGCCTTGTCTACTAATTCATCAATATCAAAGGGCTTTGCAAGAAAATCGTTAGCACCAGCCTGATGGGCAATAGCGGCTCCATCGCGGCTTGCAGACATAACAATTACCGGAAGTCCTGAGAAGGATTCATCTTCCCGTATTGTCTTCAAAACCTGGTCTCCTGAAAGCTGAGGCATCCAGAGATCCAAAAAGATTAAATCCGGATCCTTTTCAGATATCTTCTTAAATATTTCGAGGCTATTTTGCACGCAGACTGTCTGGAATCCACTGCCTTCAAGAATAATCGATACTAATTCTAATATTCCCTCATCATCATCACAGATCAGAATAGTTTTATTTTCGGTCATTATTAATTAGTAAGGGGAGGGTAAAACTAAATGTAGAACCTTTTCCAGGTTCACTGTCAACCCAGATAGTTCCACCATGATTTTCTATGATCTGCTCGCACACATAAAGACCCATTCCCATACCCGGGAACGATTTTTGATTTTCACTTACCCGGTAGAAACGCTGGAAGATGCGGTTTTGCTCGTCAGGCCGAATTCCCACTCCGAAATCAGTTACAGAGATCTTTACAAATTCACTTACCATAGAAATGGTTACAATCACCTCTTTCGCTTCGGGAGAGTACTTTATCGCATTTGAAATAAGGTTTTTAACTACTTGAACAATTTGTGACTCGTCGCCATAATATTGCTCAGGAATACTCCCTTTAAGTGTTATCCTGTGTGTTTTGGAAGCTTCCCTAAATGCGTTTATGGTTTCTGATATCGCTTCATTTATATCAAAGTAATCGCGATAAATCTCAATATTTCCCGACTGAATCTTTGAAACGTTCAGCAACTCGTTAATCAAATTGCCAAGCCTGTCCAGATGTGTGTTCGCTTTTTCCAAAGCAGAAGAAAATTGATCAGGAAGCTGGGTGTTAGGAGTTTTCTGAAGTAACTGGATAAACCCACGAACTGTTGTTAAAGGAGTCTTCAGTTCATGACTGGCAATAGATAAAAAATCATCCTTTCGCCGCTCAATTTCACGCCGGTCTGTAATATCCTCAATGGCAAGTAAAATATGGTCTTTGTATTGTCCCTCTAATTCAACCCGGTGGGCGTTCAGAAGCATAAGCTTTTTTCCTATATGAGGAAAATCATGTTCAACTTCAAAATCCAGCACAGGATTATTGGAAGGAAGAACATTTTCAAGCAGATTCTGGAGCTTTTCTATTGCCCACTGCCCATTACCAAGGTCATATAATTTGGTACCTTCAGTTTCAGCCCTTGATACTTTAAATACTCTCAGGAATTGATCGTTAACGGTAAGTACTTTCATTTCAGCATCAAGGACAATCAAACATTCCCTTACTGTTTGTAAAATACTTAAGAGGTATTCTTCACTCTCCCTTAATTCCCTCGTCCTCTCCATAACAAGTCTGTCGGTATCCCTTTGTACCCGTTCCAGATCCTCCTTAGCCTTCCTCCTTGGCGAGATATCATTTTGTATACCAATAAAATGGGTAACCACACCATTAGCATCCTTTATTGGTGTTACGTAAAGCTCATTCCAAAAGAAGTTACCATTCTTTTTATAATTCCTGATCTCAACAATGCAGGCCTCTCCATTTTCAATAGCGTCCTTGATTTTCTGTCGAGCCTCCTGCCTTCGGTCTTCCTTTTGTAGAAACCGGCAGTTCCTCCCGATAACCTCATTCCTCACATATCCGGTCATGCGCTCAAAAGCAGCGTTACAATAAATGATAGGATTATCTTCCAATAAGTTATTGGTTATTATTACCCCGGTAATGCTGGCATCGAGAGCTTTTCGCATCAGTTCAAGCTCTTGTTCGCCACCTGGTGAAAAGCCGTTTTTATTTGTCTCTTCCTTCAAATTTGTAGATTGTAATTATTATATAAACCCTAAAAACACCTTTTTGGTTTCGTCTCAACCTTGCTCTAAATGTTTCCTCACCAAGTTAAGCAGATCATCCAGATCAAAGGGTTTTGGCAAGCATGAATCGGCTCTCAACTGCTCCGCTACATGAGTAACAGTATCATCGGTGGATGAAATGATTACAGGGATCTTCCTAAATCTATTATCGTTTTTAAGCTTATTTATAAGTGCTGCAAGCTTAGCTTTTCCAAGCCAGTGATCTAGTAGAAGAAGATCGGGCCGAAACTTTTCTATTTCACCATAAGCGTTATTCGTATTATGCAAAATTTTCACACAAAAGTGATCACTTAGCACCAGATGAAAGATTTCACTGATATTTAAATCTTCTTCAATAATAAGTACCTTTTTCATCTAGTATAATGGGAGCAAAATAATACAGCCAAAAGAATAAATCCTACCTGCTTAGGTCTGATTTATAGCTGCAGAAGCTTAACTATTAGGTAGTAACTATTAAGCCTGATTCATTTCCTCAATATATACAATTAATCCTCCTACTTCCTGTAATTGATTATACCAGGGTTTGAGTTCCCATTTAAAGCGGGGAGGACCAGTACGACTATTGAGGTAGTTATGACTGGACGAAAAACGCCGGCCTTTCAATGCCGCGGAAGCAATATATTCCCACTTAGGATGAATGCCCGGATAAAGGTCCAGTATCCTCCTTCCGAAAATATCATTCCTTTTATCAGGATCAGCGGATACCCATTTATCAGAAACAGCAAGTATTCTGAGATCTTTGTCAAGCATGGCGAGAGGAAAAGGAACCTGCTCCACGAAGATCCTGTACCGTTCTTCACCTAATTTAGCCTGCTTATCTTCAAGGCTTTTCTCCCTCAGGTAATTATTATAACAGCTTGAAAAATTAGAAGGATTAGCAAAATTTAGCAGAGCAGCCATCTGCTTACGACTGCATCTATTTTCGCGAAGGTAGGAGTGAGCAAACTCCATTTGTAGTTTTCTATAATAGGCGAAAGGGTTGGAACCGGTTTTAATTCTAAAATCCCTTTTCAATTTTGATTGCGAGATCCCCTCATTCTCAGCCAACTTTTCCAATCCCGGAAATCTCAAAAGCACATTTAACTGCAGAGTTTTGATGGTCTCCATTGCGTGGTCTCTGTACTTCATCAGCAGCTTACCCTGGGGGAGTGGTGTTCCTATATCTGCAGCGTGAACGTAAAAACCTTCAACTGAATCTCCAATCACATCAGGAGTGTAACTCACAACAGCACGGCGAACACCACCATTTGGAAGTTTAAAGTCCCTTTCAAAGGCCTGTGGTTCACCTAAGAGCACCTTTTGTATCATTGGGAAGTGTTTCTCAAATACAGGACCGAGAAATTCTCTCAATGTGGACTTGTTTACGATATCCTCAGGTTTTATCCCGAGCCATTCCTCATAAGCCTGGTTTGCAAAACGGCAAACCATATTCTTATCCCAATATCCTAATAAAGCTTTTGTGTTAGCAAGTATTTTAAATCCAAGCGCCTCCGTATCCTTACCCATACTTAAACTCAAGAAATGATAATCTGCAATTATACGTATAAATACGTAAAAAGTATAAATACGGATTTCGAGTTCTTTAAAATTAAAAGATCTTCATTTACCGTAAGCAGATGGAGCAAGACAATAAGACAGGGTACAAGACCTTAAATGAGCTTATCAGGTGTTACCGGTAATTCCCTTATTCGCTTTCCTGTTGCATTAAAAATAGCATTTGTTATGGCAGGAGCAACCCCGATTATAGCTATCTCACCGAGTCCCTTAGTTCCCATAGGATCTACGATGTAATCCGGCTTGTTTACAAAATAGACTTCAATAGGGGGCACGTCTGCATGAACGGGGACATGATAGTCTCCAAAATCCTTAGTTACATACCTGCCAAAGCGGTGATCCATTACTGCTTCTTCCTGGAGAGCCATCCCTATGCCGCCGGTAACACCACCGATCATTTGATTAGCTGCTGTTTTTTTGTTCACTATTGTTCCGGCATCGGCACAAGTTACCACTTTCTTTACCCGTACCTGTCCCGTAGCTGGGTGAACATGGACCTCGGCAAAATGTACAGAAAATGAATACTTCGAATACTTGTTTGCTTCCTGGTTTGGTTTAGAGTCTTGTAGTACATCTAATTCAGAAAGGTTTTGCTTCTTAAGCAAGTCGGTAAAGGCAACTTTAACTGAAGGGGACCTCGACAATGAAAGGTATCCTTTGTCGAAAGTCACATCCTCGACCTTTAGTCCGGCAAAGCGTTTGTCGGCGGCAGGGGCCATACCGAGCAACTTTTCCTTCATTGCCTTGCAGGTGGCAACTACGGCGGAGCCAACGGTTGCTACAGTAGCCGAGCCTCCCTGGTTTGGGGCCTGGGGGAAATCGGAATTACCTAGCTGGAAAGTTATCTTATCAGGACTAACTCCAAGATGCTCTGATGCAATTTGAACCATTGCAGTTCCAGTTCCCGGGCCTATATCTGTAACCGCGCTTTGAAATACTACCGTCCCATTAGCTAACAGTTTCGCGCGCACAGCTGCAGCGCCACGGTGGGCACCAAACGTACCAACCCCCATACCATAGCCAACCAGCCACTCGCCCGAACGAACACCCGCAGGCTTGAGAGACCGCTTGCTCCAGCCTATCTTTTCCGCTCCAACTTGTATGCATTCCTTCAAATATTTGGTAGACCAGGGGAGGTTCTTGTCAGGGTCAGTATCCGTATGGTTCATTAAACGAAACTGAACAGGGTCAATATTTAAAGCAAAGGCAATCTCGTCCATTGCAGATTCTAAAGCGAAGGCACCTGTTGCTTCTCCTGGTCCCCGCATCCATATTGGCGTACTTACATCCAAAGGCAGCAGACGGTATTTCGTACCGATATTCGGACTAGTATACATCATCCTGGTTTGCTGCAGGGTAGATTCTGTAAATTCCTCATAAGAAGAAGTCTGACCTATGGCTTCATGATAAATACCTGTAAGTTTCCCATCCTTATCTGCACCAATTCCTATTTTTTGCCAGGTATAAGGCCTGTAGCCCACCATGAAAAACATTTGCTCGCGTGTGAGCATTAATTTCACTGGCCGTTTTACCATTTTAGCGGCTATAATAGCTGCTGTTTCGTGCGGCCAATTATGCAGGCCATTCCCAAAAGCTCCACCAACAAATTCTGAAATCACCTTTACATTTTGCACCGGTATTTTCCACTCATTAGCGAATGCCTGTTGCGTAGGTTTTGTTCCCTGCACTTTATCATACACAATCAGCTTATCATCTGCTTCCCAGTGTGCCGTGATAGCTTGTAATTCCATGGGGTTGTGCACTTCTGTTGGATGAACATACTCCAGTTCCAACTTAACTGCAGCAGTTTTATATCCCTCAGCTTGTCCGCGTTCATAATCTGCCAGTCCCGATTTCGGATTCTTCTTTACAACTGCGGGAACAACAGCTTTACCCTTATTCGCCTCAAAATTGGTTTCATGCTTATCTGTATCATACTCTATTTTTACAAGCATTGCTGCATGCCTTGCACGTTCGTAGGTATCGGCAACAACTATAGCAATTGGCTGACCGTTTGAATAGACACGGTTGTTATGGAAAGCTCTTAACGGCCTGCCGCCTGTTGGAGGTTCTGTTGGATGCTCATTATCTGCCCATCCCGGAACCCTAATTGCATTTTCATGGGAGATCACTGCAATTACTCCTGGCGAGCGTAGTGCTGCCTTTGCATCAACAGAACGGATCCTACCCTTAGCGATAGTACTGGATACAATAACACCATAACTTATATTAGGAAGCTGATATTCTGCAGAATACCGCGCGGCACCAGTTACCTTAAGTTTACCGTCTACACGGTTCATCGGATCTCCTATAACTTTATCAAAAAACCTGTTCATGGAAGTGTATTTATTAAACCATTCTTGAGGCAACTTTCAAGGCCTGTACAATAGAATTAGGAGCCAGCTTCAATTTGAACTCGTTGTGTTTAAACCCTTTAGCCCCCTGCATTGCAAGCAAAGCTGCTTGTTGGAAACTAGCCTCAGATACTGGTTTTCCAATTAATGAACGTTCAGCTTCTGCCAGCCGCCAGGGCTTGTGAGCCACTCCACCCAATGCAATCCGGGCATCCTTGATCACCTTCTTTTCTATTTGCAATGCGGCTGCAACTGAAACCAGTGCAAAAGCATAAGAGGCACGGTCGCGTACTTTAAGATAATGCGAATTTTTAGCAAAGCCATTATCTGGCACCTCTACCCCTAAAATCAATTCACCCGGCAGTAGATTGGTATCTATTTCAGGTTTGTCACCAGGGAGACGGTGAAAGTCTCCAAAAGGGATGCGTCGCTGTCCTTTAGATCCCTCCACCAATACCGTTGCATCTAAAGCAAGCAATGCAACACTCATATCACTAGGATGCACAGCGATGCATTTGTCGCTAAATCCGAAAATTGCATGCATCCGGTTAAATCCTTCCAGAGCTCCACATCCGGTTCCCGGTTCTCTTTTATTGCAGGGGAGAGAGGTATCATAGAAATAATGACAGCGCGTACGTTGCAAGATATTACCTCCAACGGTGGCCATATTCCTAATCTGTGCAGATGCACCTGCGTTTAAAGCTTGTGCCAGCAGGGGGTGCTTGTGTTGCACCAGTTTATTTTCGGCTACAGTGCTATTAAGGGCCAGCGACCCGATCTTTAGCACCTTACCCTCATATGATATCTTGTTTAAAGGAAGGCGAGATATATCAACAATTCTTTCCGGTGTAACGATTCCCCGCTTCATCAAGTCCACAAGATTAGTGCCACCGGCAATGAACATCGAGGACTGATCTTTCGAGATAGCATCAAGGGCCATTCTTGCCTCTGTAGCCCGGGTGTATTGAAACTGGATCATACCTTCTTACCTCCGTTCTTAACTTCTACTATTGCATCAACTATATTAGGATAAGCGCCACAGCGACAGATATTACCGCTCATATATTCTCTGATCTCTTCTGCTGAATCTGCGTGACCTTCCCGTATACATGCAATAGCGGACATGATCTGGCCGGGAGTACAATACCCGCATTGAAATCCATCATGCTTCAGAAAGGCATCCTGCATAGGATGTAATTTTTCTCCTTCAGCCAGCCCTTCAATGGTAGTGATCTTTTGCCCGTCCTGCATCACCGCCAAGGTCAGACAGGATAGAACCCGGTTACCGTTAACATGAACTGTACAGGCCCCGCATTGGCCATAATCACATCCCTTTTTAGTTCCCGTCAAGTGCAATTGTTCCCTTAAAAGATCCAGAAGAGTTACTCTTGGCTCAACCATCAAACTTTTGCTTACACCATTAACCTCTAGTTTGAGAGGGATCTTTTCAAGTGCCTCTGCAAGCTTTTCGTCCCACTGGTTCTCTGCTGCTTTCAAAGCTACTGCTGGTGTTAAAGCCACACCCGTTAATACTGCCGACTGCTTTAAAAACCCCCTTCGGCTTTCATTCCTTGGCTCGCCGCTCTGCTGATTCTTTAGATTCGATTTGTCCATGCTGTAATTCGATGCTGGATGATATTGAAGATACTAGAAATAGAAAAACCAAAAGACGCCCTTTGTTTAAACTATTTATGAATTGATTAAACAGCAGGAGCAGAGATTAATTGCAAATTTTACTGAGGTGCACATCCTTTATTCTTTGTCAAAACAATCTGGGTAATTTTAATGAGCTTGCTATATTTGCAGCGATGAAAGTACTTGCAATTTTCATGACCATTTTAATGCTTATCACAGGGGTCGACCTCTGTAATAACCTGGATAAAAATGAAAGCAAAGCAAGTACAGAGATGGGCAAAAGTAATGAGAAGCATTCTGATGAAGCACCCTGCTCACCCTTTTGTCACTGTGCCCGATGTCCTTTTTCCGTTGTACTACCTTCAGTGTTAATAGAACTTAGTGTTTCTATTATCAAAGGGGAAAAGTTCAGCGAGTATTCCTCTATGCAACCCGTACACTTTGCTTCTTCGGTTTGGCAACCTCCAAAAGCAGTATAATTCCTAAGTTTTTATTATCTATCTAACCTTACACACCTATAAACAGGAATTAAAAAAAAATTCAATGAAGAGACTATATATGCTTTTTGTTGCAATGGTGTTTGCTATAGCCGCTATTGCACAAAACAATATCAAAATAACACTTAAAAACGCCAAATCAGCAGAGCCGCTTACCGGAGCCACGGTTTCTATTCCAGCACTCAATAAAGTATCATTAACCGATAGTAACGGGGTAGCTTTATTCAGCAATATACCCAATGGAAATTACAAGGTGCTCTATCAATACATAGGTTATACTACAAAAGATGATAGCCTCTCATTTCCTGAAGCTGAAAATCGTGTGGTATTATTAAATGAAGCAGAAGGCGAGGAGCTGGATGAGGTGGTAGTTTCTACTACCCGTAGCAGTCGCACCATAGCCAACATTCCTACAAGGATTGAAGTAATAGCAGGCGAGGAGCTGGACGAGAAGGGAAATATGAAACCCGGAGACATCCGGATGATATTGAATGAAAGTACGGGGATACAAACGCAACAAACATCCGCTACCAGTGCAAATGCCTCTATTAGAATTCAGGGTCTTGACGGAAGATATACCCAGATCCTTAAGGATGGATTTCCCTTATATTCAGGAGCAGCAAGTGGACTTGGATTATTACAGACCCCTCCACTAGACCTCAAACAAGTCGAAGTAATAAAAGGCTCTGCTTCAACTTTATATGGAGGAGGGGCAATAGCAGGACTTGTAAATCTGGTTAGCAAAACACCCAAAGAAAAAAGGGAACTTAACTTCCACTTAAATGGTACAAGTGCTGGCGGACTGGATTTGAATGGATTTTATTCAGAAAAATATGGTAAAGCCGGGCTAACTCTTTTTACAGCAAGAAACAGCAACCGTGCATATGCTCCAGGTAATATAGATCTTACGGCTATTCCTGAATTCAGCCGTTATACCTTCAACCCGAAACTATTTCTCTTCTTTAACGGGAAAACTACTTTAAATTTTGGAATAAATTCGAGTTTTGAAGAGAGGACCGGGGGAGACCTTCATTACATCAAAGGAGATAACAATCCAAGTCACAGCTTTTTTGAGAAGAATAAGTCGGAACGTGTTTCCAGTCAGTTCTCATTAACCCACAAAATCGCCGCGCACACCGAATTGAATTTACGTAACAGCATCAGTTACTTTAATAGGAAGATCACCATTCCGACATATTCTTTTGAGGGTAACCAGTATGGAACATTCACTGAGTTAAACATTAGGAACAGCGGGGAACGATCTGAATGGATAGGCGGACTAAACCTTTGGACCGATCAATTCCAGGAAAAACAGGAAACAAGCGTTCCTTTACGTAATTATTCACAAACTACCTTTGGTGGATTTATTCAGAATAATATTCATGCTGCAGATTGGCTTGAAGTGGAAACTGGTTTAAGGACTGACTATATTGTTGATTATGGGTTTGCAGTTCTGCCAAGGGCCTCAGCTCTGATCAAGATTAATGATCAACTTAATTCTCGGATAGGAGGAGGCCTGGGTTATAAAGCACCAACCATTTTCACCGAGGAGAGTGAGCGCGTCCAATATCAGAATGTTTTACCGGTTTCAAGTAATACCAATAAGCTTGAAACAAGTTATGGACTCAACTGGGACATTAACTACCGCACCGCCTTTTTCCACGATCAACTTAGCTTCAGCATCAATCATTTATTCTTTTATACCTTCCTTAATAACCCATTAAGTTTGGAGAACAATGGATCAAGTCAGTATAGGTTCGACAACTTGCCAGGCCATATGGATAGCAGGGGCATGGAAACTAATGTAAAACTCAGTTACCAGGATCTTAAGTTGTTTTTAGGATACAGTCTCACCGATGCACAGATTCATGTTGGGAATATTTTACGTCAGAATCCTTTAACAGCTAAACATCGCTTAAATAATGTATTAATGTATGAAGTGGAAGATAAATGGAAGTTGGGTGCTGAAGCCTACTATTACAGCAAACAAAAGTTGAGTGATAGAACTACAGGTAAGCCCTATTGGATCTTTGGTTTTATGGCTGAAAAGTTATGGGAGCGCTTCTCTCTATATATCAACTTTGAAAATTTCACAGATACCCGTCAAACCCGTTTTGATAATATTTACAGTGGAAGTATATCCAATCCCATTTTCAAAGATATCTATGCTCCGCTGGATGGTTTCGTAGTGAATGGAGGATTAAAATTACGGCTTTAAAATAGATCCATATGATATTTATGTTAATGAAAGGTTATTCTTTTTTTAAATAAAATTTCCAATATTTGAATGCTTGTTCTTGAGAAACAAGCACTTCACAGGTTTTTTCGTGAAGTTTTTAGGTTTAGGTTAGCCTGCTGTCCCATACGGTAGGCTTTTTTTATACCTACAACCGTAAAAGTCCCTGTTTCTGTAACTCCCGGTCGCCATTCCGTATTCGCACCTTGAAATGATAGGACCGAAAGCTATACAGCACCATCCAGTCTTTAACAACATCACAAAGTTTCTTAACCAGCAGATCAGCATTCTTATCGAAGTTTTCTTTTTGAAAATACTTCCAATAGTTCACATTAACCGACTCTACATCAATAACAATGTAGCCTTTATCAAAGCTAATGCTCTTCTCCCGGTACCGTTCAACAATGCGTGTTTTCTCATTCCTGTTGAACCATTGTTTCAAGTACTCAATCAATAAAATAGAAAGATCATCCGGAACCATAAGTAAGAATTTAACGGTACAAATATTGCTAATATTTTTAGTATTACCAAGATTGATTTCTAACTTTGCGTCATGGTTTAACCCTTAATCAAAAGCTGTTATGTTATTTAAAGTATTATCAAAGGTGAGAGTTATTGCCACCGGACAAACTGGAATAGTTGCTTTTCCCTATCAGAAAGGGGAGAAGATTGTGGTCTGTATTGATAATGGGTGTGACAGGCTATTCGATGAAATGGAGCTGGAATACGTTTAACCCAGCTCCTTATACTAATAGCTTTAGTAAAACGAACTATTAATCTTATCGCGGTTACCCACTATCCAGATCAGATCCTTTTCATGCAAAATAAAAGAGCTATCCGGATTCAGTATCCGTTTACCTTCGCGTTCAACGGCTACCAGTAATCCTTGTGTTTGTTCCCTTACTGATGATTCCCGAATACTTTTATTACATAAAGGGGAGCGCGATGATAGTTGTAGCTTATGCAGCTGAATATTGTCCCTGTAATCGTATTGAGGATCCTCGTTTTCCTCTGTCTCCAAGAGATGCTTCAATGCCGCCAGTTCCTCATCTGTTCCAATTACCGTTAGTTTATCATAGGGGAATAAGCGTTCATCTTTTCCCGGAGTAGCAATCATTTTTTTCCCACGCTCTATCATCGCAATGTTAACTCCATACTTCTCTCGGATACCCAGCTCTACAAGTGTATGGCCACTAAAGGGAGAATTTGCAGAAACCTGCATAGTAGCAAGATGCGATTCCCATGGAATAATAGGAGCGGCCATCTGATTATCCCGGGCATTTAGATTCGAAACAAAACGATTTTCCAGCCTGCTGTAAAAGCCGTTTAACCTGGATGAGAAAATACTTAGAACAGCAACTACTACAATAGTTAAAATGATCACCGCAATGGTAGTCTCAAAAATACTGGTAAGCAAAATAGCAACAAATGTAATAGCCAGGGCTAAACGAATAAGTTCGAGTGCAACCAAAGGCCCTCGTGAATACTGCGTGTTTAACCATAAGTGAGAATAGGCTCTCTTTTCAACGCGCTTGGCCGCCAAACTCCATAAGAACGGAGCCATAAGAACCATGGATAGCGCAAATACAACTATTTTGGCTAATAAATCCGATTCGATATGCTTCAAAGCAAAAGGGAATACAAACCTGGAAACAAGAACTACAATTCCAATCAAGATAACCGATTGAATGAAGAAATTAACGCCATATGCTTTAAGTAAGATCTTCCAGTCGCTCGTTGTGGTGATCCCCTGTGTACTCGTACTGTAGTTGTTGATCAGCCTAATCCAGCTTTTAGGCATGTTTCGTTCCAATGCCCCGTGAAAAGAATTCGAAGCTTTAATCAAATAAGGTGTGGTGAAAGTTGTAATTGCAGAAACAGCAACGGCTATAGGGTAGAGAAAATCGCTGGTAACTTTCAAACTAAGTCCAAGGGTAGCAATTATAAAAGAAAATTCTCCGATCTGAGCTAAACTCATCCCCGTTTGTACCGATGTTTTCAAGGGCTGCCCTGACAGTAAAGCTCCAAGGGCAGAACTAAGAAATTTGCCACCTACAGTAACCACAGTGATCACCAGAATTGGTAGGGCATAATCTACAAGCACCTGCGGGTTGATCAACATTCCTACCGAAACAAAGAAAACTGCTGCAAACAGGTCTTTCACTGAAAGAGTAAGATGTTCAATCCTTTCTGCATAAACAGTCTCAGCTAGTATAGACCCCATAATAAAGGCACCCAGAGCAGGAGAGAAACCAGCTTTGGTTGCAAGAATGACCATTGCTAAACAGAGAGCCAGTGAAAGAATAAGCATCGTTTCATCGGTCATGAACCGGCTAACCCGCTTAAGCAGACTTGGGATAAGAAAGATTCCGGAGACGAACCATAGTACCAGGAAAAATCCCAATTTCAGAATGGACTCCAGCATCTCCATTCCTGCGAAGTTTTGACTTGCAGCAAGGGTAGTAAGCAATACCAGAAGCAAAATAGCTACCAGGTCTTCTACGATCAGTACTCCAAACACCAATCGGGCAAATTGTTTATGTTTTACCCCTAACTCATCAAAGGCCCGGATAATAATTGTGGTTGACGAAACAGAAAGGATACCTCCCAGAAAAATACTGTCCATAGTATTCCATCCCAAAAACTTTCCACTTAGAAACCCAAAAAGCAGCATAAAGACAACCTCCACTACAGCTGTGATAGATGCCGCTCCCCCCACTTTAATAAGCTTCTTAAAACTAAATTCGAGCCCAAGATTAAAGAGCAGAAATATTACACCAATCTCCGCCCAAATGCTGATACTTTCTTCCTCAGAAACTGTTGGGATAAAAGAAAAATGCGGCCCCACAAGAAAGCCTGCCAGAATGTACCCCAATACAAGGGGTTGTTTAATTCGTTTAAAAATTAGCGTAGTAATAGCGGCAGCACCAAGAATGAGTCCAAGGTCGGCTATTAATTGAGGTAAATGCACCATAGGCAATCGTTTTAAAGAGCGCCTTTCAATACTCGTTTAAAAGGCGCATCAATGTTATTAATTTAAAAATTGCTTTATCTCATTAGATATTTTTCTGAGTTCATTAAGATCGGAAGAAGCCTCTCTATGTGCCCTGTAAAGTGAAATATCACGTCTACGTCCTGACTCCTGATATATTAGTTTAATCTCAACCAGGCGGCCTCCTTCATTCTTTTCAGTTACAAGAACAGATTCAATGAATTTGTTATCCAGAATATAGGAAATAACTTCCTGTCCCTGCTCAACGACAATTATAACCTGTTGATTTTCAGTAAAGCCAAAAGCTTTGTCGCCTATAAATTTTTCGCGAAGAATAACAAAGCTTTCTTTTTCAGCTAAACTGGTTAAAGCTTTACTTAAAGTATTGATTTTATTCCTCTGACTTGATCTGGAGGCAATATATAAGGGTATAATAATGACAGATAGCATCCCGAATGCGATAGCCGCATTCAATAAAATTGAATTCATACTAATATGTGTGTGATCTATTAAAACTTAAAATTTCCCCTTAAAAGCAGGGGAGAAGGGATTATTTATATAAGTTTAAGATCTACCACAAGGAATGAAAAGGGTATAGTAAAAGCTGATGCTTTAAAAAGAAAAGATGAATTATTCTGAAATACCGGGCAGCCGGTAAGTAAAAATGAGTGAAATTGGAAATTAATTTGGTACCAAGTACAGCATCCTGAAATAAATTCTTGGCATTTTGCTCTTTCAGATTGAAATGAAGCCTGGGTGCATCACATAATAGGAACTTTCCATGATGCTTTGATTGTTCTTCAAAAGAGGAATAGCCTTTTTTGTAATTGGTAACCTTCTTCTCAACGATCTGGTGCGATTTAGAAATGTAAGCAAATGCAAGCCCCAGGAACGTAAAAAATAGTATGTTCCGGAAAGCAGCTTGTATCTGTTTAATTTCCATTATCGCAAAAGTAAGGGAATTAGCCCGATAAAATGTCTTTTGAAAAGCATGAAGCAAAAAAGGAGGCCGACCGCGACCTACTTTTTACCTCCATTCTTTCCGAATTGCCGCGGATAATAAGAGAATGTGGTCATAAAGTATTGCTGAAGAACATTCCTTCTTGCAAAGGTGAAACCGAGATCATTGCTACTATTGATAATACTCTTATTCTGCCTGAGCAGATCCAGGGCGGTAAACTTTAACTCTGCATTGTTTCCTTTCGTGAAGCGATAAATAGCACTGGCATTCCAGATATTATAGTTTACAGCAGGATTACGTACAATTCTATCACTTGCAAAGCTTACGCTCCGGCTATTGTTTAAACTGACATTACTATTCAGGGTAAACTTTTTTGTAACGTTATAGCTGCCGCTGAAAGTAGAAGTAAGATTAGTACCACGATAATCAGTCTGTAATGCGCGCTGCTTGCTTTGAGAGTAATTATAGGTTTCCCTTGTTTCAAAAGCTATCTTCCCCTTATAGGTATAGTTCAGGGAAATATTGCTGGTAGAATTCAGGTTATTGGAATAGTTGAAGGCCTCATTGACATATCCCGGGTTCTTACTGTAATTCACGAAGCTACTAAGTTGTATCTGTAGTGCATTCTGTTTCAATTTCAGCGATTTCCGGATATCTCCACCCAGGTTTGCAGATTGATATCCATCAATATTGGTCACATACACAATCCTCCTGTTTGATTCATCAACATAAGAGCTATCTGCAAAAGAATCGTTAACGAAATTCACTGAAGCATTGATATTGTAGTTCAACGTATTCTTTGAACGAAGGTCATTGTGGTAGAAATAAACGTTCAGATCTTTCACCTTTGCTTCCCTCAGGTTCAAGTTGCCGCGCTGCAACCTGTATACGTCAGCACTATCTGTAAGTGGAGCAAGCTGGTCAATATTAGGTATCCTGACGTCATTAGTGAATCGGATAGTGAAGTTATTACCATACTCACCAAATTGAGTTTTGTAATATTGAATAGAAGCCTCCGGAATAAAGTTACTGTAGTTACGGCTGATGTTTTGGAAGCTCTTATCAGATCTGTTGTTCTGGTAGATCAATTTATGTTTGGCTGCTACATGAAAAGAAAGGTTCCGGTAAAATCGATTGCTCAACTGCTTAGAATAATTTTTCTGTAAAGAGATAGCTGGAGCCTCACTGAAAGTATTGGTACGAAGATCATTCGTAAGATAAGTGTTAATGCTGCTATAGCCTTTACTTGTATTATCCCAATCCGCAACACGATTATCATTAGTAGTGCTAAGTAAGTTAGCCTCATTACTTAAACCAAAAGTTATATTCGCAAGTTTGCGGTCGCCAAATAACAATCGCTTCAGGTCTGGAAGTTCAATATGCAGCGTTTGATTAAATGTTGTACCATTATTATTGTACCTCCGGTTAAAATTGCTGCTGGCAGAAGGATTAACGTAAGATATAAATTCAGTTGTGTTTGTTCTCTCATTATCTGAATCTGAAACATTCATGTTGTATCTGGCATTAAAACTCCTGATCTTTCGTTTCGAACTCATGTAATTATTATAGTAATAGTCTGCTTAAAGAGACAAATTCCTATTAGCGAAATTATTCAAGCCCTCGCTTTGGTTAGTGCTCGTAACGTCATTCGATTGGTTCTGGGTGGTTCTGTCTGAGAAGTCACGTTCCTCGCCGTTATTATTAGAAAAGCGCTGTGAGATATTCAGCTGGGAATTCTGCTTTGAGCGGCTGAATCTCGAGTCAAATGTTTGATTGGTGTTAAGCGTATTGTTTGAACTATTAGTATTGGTAAAGATACTATTCCCTTCATTGGTGGTGGTAGCCGACAAGCTGTTAGAGATTACATCATGATCCCTATTCTGAATAAAATAATTAGCGGTCAGCTCACTTTTATTTTGGTAGGTAGGTTTCTCAATAAAGTTATAACTAAAGGTTCCCCCACCTGTATTAGTCCGGTTAATTCCGGTAGCTCTAAAATCGGGCTGATACTCTACGTTAATCCCCGTACCTTTGAAGGTACTATTAGCAGTAAGCGCACGTATGTCCCCTGCTATTTTATTCGTATTATTAGTAGCTCCAATAAAGCCCAGCTGCATCTTTGAGGAGAAGAAGTTTAAGCTACCATCACCCTCAAACCGCTCGTTAGTGCCATATCCGCCCCCGATCTTCCCAAAATGCCCCCGGTCTTTCGCTTTCTTTAGTTTCAGGTTCATGGTGAGGCTGCTATCTAAAGGATTACTCTGATCCTTCTGCGTGTTGTACACCTGGATCTTCTGAAGAGCGTTTTTAGAAATGTTCTGGGTGGCCATTTTCAAGTCCCCACCAAAAAATTCCTTTCCGTTCACCAGCAAACTCTTCACCTCACGGCCATTGACAGTGATCAAACCGTCACCCCAAAGAGTAATATTAGGAATCTTTCTGAGCAGATCTTCTACCACCGCATTACTGTCGAGCTTAAAGGCCGATGCATTAAACTCGAGCGTATCGCCATTCATCTGTACTGGCGGAACACCTACTACAACGTCTTTAAGCATAACTTCCCTGGGTTTTAAAACGAGCGTCTTAAGGTCAACGGCGGGTTGCGAAGTGCTGGTACTAAAACTTTTCCTTAGAAGGTTGTAAGAAATGTGGCTTACCTCAATATAATAGTTATTATTCAGGGGAAGGTTTTTGAAAACGAATTCGCCATAGGTATTGCTAAGGGAGTAATTTATAAGCGTACTATCAGCCATGTACAACGACACAGTTGCCGACTTTACACTGTACTTATGCACTGTATCCTGAAGTAAGCCTTTAACTGATCCAATGTTATTTGGATTTGCTTGTTGAGCATAGGATGGGAGGGTGCTGGCACTGACCATTAGCAGTAACAGCAGGTAAAATAAATTGCGCATTGTGATTATTGTTTTTTAGGCTTTAGCTGGATGATAACAGGATTACTTCTTCTATTCTGGGTTTTAAAATACTCCTGCAAAGCAGGGGAGAACTCTTTATTCTTATCGCCCAATTGTTCTTTGAAGGTAAACATGGCAAGAGATGAATAACTGGTATAGAAATAGTTATCCTTATACAACAAGAATCCATGGTTGGCAAAATCATAGAAGGCCGATGCGTCTGTAACAGGCAGGAAATGCGAAAGCGGATCGGGCTCCAGGTCTTGTATGGATAGCAGCTCAGTTGTTTTAAGGTTATAAATAAGAGCCTTCTTGTTTTCTCTATCCCAACTAAAACTTCGCATTTGGAAGTAAAGAAAGTCGCCGGTTTGATACACATTGTTCAGACTATAGAAGACCTTCTGATTATTCTGGAAGTACTCACTTCTTTTCTTAATATAATCAGGATTTGTCAACCAATCCTTCGGGAGGGAATTGTTTGCTGGAAAAAGTATGCGGTATGCCAGGGATAGCTTTCCAGGAGTAATTCTATGGATGTTATACTCATGCATGTTGATAAAGAAGAGCTCATTCTCTACTCCATAATTATATATCTTGGAATGGTCCCAAAACTCATCCATTTCATACCGTTTGATGGAATAAGGGAAATAGCAGAGGGTATCTTTTTTCCCTAAAATGGCAAATTCATAGTAGGTACTATCTTTACCATTCTTTTTTACGAATCCGGGCCGTACTGAAGTTTCCTTATCAGCCAGAGGATAGTTCTCGAAATACCTACTGTTTTTACTCAATTCCTTTTTAACTTGCTTACCTGCAAGGTCGAAATAGAATAAATACTTATTCGAATAAATAGCGATCACACTATCCTTATTTTCTTCAACGATCTTATAGCCATAGAACTCATTCTTAGTTTTATCATTCGCGTCTTTAGGGATTTTGCTGGCGTCTATCTTCCCTTTAAACTTGCCATCCCTGGCAAAGATTAGAACAGCTTTGGTATCATAATCGAATATAACGAACTGATTCTTTACTATCTGAAGTGTATAAACAGTTCCAAACAGGCTCTCCTTTGTAGTTTCGAGAGGGATGAAACGGACATCATCAAAAATTTGAGAAACTTTAGCACCCCGGGCTGTTTGCGGGTCGATCCTCAAGGTTTGCATGGTACTACTGTCTATTTTAGCCTGAGGGAAAACATAAGAACTAAGCAGACAAATAGAAAAAGCAACGAACAAGGCTGCGCGGTAAGGAAGATGGTTGAAAAAAATCATGACAGGCGCGTTAGATGTATGTAATAGGGCTATTTACTAATTTAGCAGCGCTAATATAATAATTAATTAAAAGTTCACAATCAGGAAGAGATTAATAAATTTAGGCCAAGGGAGGTAAAGTTAAAGGCGTCTGTATGAAATTATTTAATTGAGAGGCAAGCTGAAAAAGAAAGTGGACCCTTTGTCGACCTCACTTTCGACCCATATTCTGCCATTGTGCCTGCTAACGATCTCGGAAGAAAGATAGAGGCCGATGCCGAAGCCAGAGATGTATTCCGTACTGTTCATCTTTACCCGGTAGTACCGGTCGAAAAGTTTGTCCAGGTCTTTTTTCTCAATACCGATACCTTCGTCTTTCACACTCACAATTGCCTCATCGCCTTCCGTGCGACTTTCAACTTCAATGCTACCTCCTTTGGGAGAGTATTTAATGGCATTGCTGATCAGATTTGAAAGAACATGAGAAATCTTATCGGGGTCTGCCTTAACCTTTATGTCATCCCAGTTACGGAACCTTATCCTTTCTCTTTCCTGAATGGATAATAAGCTGTTGATCTCATCGAGGATCAGCCTGTTGAGATCCACTTCTTTAAGATCCAGGAATAGTTTGCCTGATTCAAGTCGTGAAAGGTTTAAAAAGCCGTAGATCATATTCTTCATCTTATCCACCTGTTTTTCCGACTTATCCAATGCCCAGATATAAAAAGGATCTGACTTTGTTCTTGCCTTCCTCGAGAGTAACTGAATATTCGCTTTGAGTGTTGTTAGGGGAGTCTTCAGCTCGTGACTCACCATCCCTATAAAATCATTCTTTCGTTGCTCGTCAAGTTTCTGACTGGTAATATCCAATACAGAGCCTATAAAACGAACAGCGGTATTGGTATCATCAAAAAATACTTTGCCTTTTGCACGCACCCATCTTACCTTACCGTCTTCGGCACCTACAGTGCGGTATTCAACATCGTAATCACCATCGGGTTTCTGCCGGGTAAACAGATCATCAATTAATGTCTGAACCCTGTCCCTATCCTCCTCGTGTAATCCCTTAACGAAGTCGACATTATAATTAACCTCATTATTATGTGATATACCAAAAAGCTCCCTACACCTGGCGTCCCATTCCATAGTGCCAGCGAGAAGGTCCATATCAAAAGTTCCAAGCTGAGCAGCCTGCTTTGATAAATTCGCTTGCTCATAAGCCTTCTCTAGTTCTTTTCTGGAACTTACCTGAGCAGTAATGTCATTAGCAGACACTATTATCCCTGCCACTTTACCTTGTTCGTCAAACAAAGCATCATAATAAAAACTAACATACTTTGTTAGTCTTCCTTCAGGTGTTTCCAGATAAAAAACCTCTTCCTCCTGACCATAGCTAAGCCCTGTGTCAAACACATTTTTTAATAATGCTGGAAAAGGCTGATCTTTAAGTTCTGGCAGAACCTGTAGCAGGGGCAGGCCTATAATATTTTCAAGGGACATTCCCCATAATTCAGCTAAGGGTTTGTTGGCAATTTGAATAATCCACTCATTACCCTGCAAAACCATTAAAGGATAATGGGCAGCCATGATCAGCGAATGCAACAACCTTTCGCTTTCTTCCACACGGCGGCGGGCAAGTACAAGTTCTGTTACCTCAATAGCCGACACAATAATACCTTCGACAGCTCCCTCAGGACCTTTTACCGGATAATTAATGATATTGAAGTAGCCATTTTCAAGGACACCATTCCGGCGAAGCAAGATTTCAATCTCCTTACCGTAATAGGGGAGGCCACTCTTATATACATGATCAAAAGCGGCAAGGTGACTCGTTCCTTCCAGTCCTGGTAGCACCTCTATAATCGGTCGTCCTATCACGTCTTCCGGGTTCCCCCAGATGCTTAGCATTTCTTTGTTAACCAGGTCTATAATAAAATCAGAGCCCGTAAGTAAGGTTATTGCGATGGGCGACTGCTCCACGAGATTCCTGAACTTCAATTCGCTGGCCTGAAGCTCTTTGTTACGGTCTGAGACCGTTTCCTCCAATTCAGTGTTTAGCTTCACCAGGTTCTCGCCCCGGTTTTCAATAGCCCTTTGCTTTAACACCTGTTCCGTGATATCGAGTGTTGTAGCCAGTAGGAACTCGGGTTGAGGGCTGTTCCCGCCCACAGGCATAATTTCCAACTGCCACCATTTTTCTTCCATCCCCTCATCGTACCGGGAAGACATGTCGTACCGGAAAGGAGGCATCAATACCGTTTTATTTGTTGTCTGCGCTTCTGTCAAGGCATCACGTAGCAAGTTTCCACCATCTCCTCCAGCCTCAGTTGGATCAAAGATCTCCCATACAGACTTACCGTCAATTTCCCGCCCTACCAGATTTGTAACGATTTTATGAGCATCGTTGCTAATAACAATAGTAAACAGGGGAGCATCTGCCTGGATGATAATACGAGGTACCGGAGAATTGAAGAGAGCCAGAAAAAGAGGGTCAGACAACAGATTTTTCATAGTGCGCCCCCTAAAATATACATTTTTTGTAAACTAGGGTATGCTAACGCGATTTTTGGATGAGGGAGCTGAGGTAACAATACTCCGGGTTATGATAAGCTCATAGTTATAAAGGCGAGTATAATGCGCTGAAAGAATCAGGAATATTTGAAAATAGCCCCTATGTTTGTTCCAGTGCAATAGTTTAACTTAAAATTCTCAACAATCAACTTATAACAGCAACTTATGCTTGAGTTACTTCGACAGCCATGGCCCTGGTATATATCGGGCGCAGCAATTGCTTTCATCATGGTATTACTCCTGTTTTTTGGCAAATCATTCGGTGTATCGGCAAACCTGAGCACCATGTGTACCATAGCCGGAGCGGGAAAAAGACTAGAATTATTCAACTTCGATTGGAAGACCGAAAAATGGAACTTGCTCTTCCTTTTTGGATCAGTGCTAGGGGGTGTAGTTGCCTCGACCTTATTCCAAAACAATGAGCCACTTCGACTGTCTGCAGCCACGATCGAAGATTTGAAAAGATTGGGAATAGTTTTCGACGGCGAACTGAATCCATCGCAGCTTTTCGGAGCAGAAGTGATGACATCGCCGAAAGGAATACTGGTACTACTTATTGGAGGTGCCCTGGTGGGATTTGGAGCTCGGTATGCAGGAGGATGTACCTCAGGGCATGCCATCAGTGGCCTTTCCAATATGCAGCTTCCTTCTTTGATAGCTGTGATCGGATTTTTTATAGGGGGAATGGTAATGACTCATTTACTATTGCCATTATTATTTTAAGTGAAGAAGATGAAAGGATTAAAATATATTCTAACCGGATTGGTCTTTGGCGTGATCATGGCTAAGTCTGAAGCAATTTCATGGTACCGAATTCAGGAGATGTTCCGCTTTCAAGCGTTCCATATGTATGGAATCATTGGAACGGCAGTTATACTCGGCGTGACAGCCGTAGCACTTATTAAAAAATTTCGCTTGAAAGATAGTAAGGGCAATCTAATTACTTTTCAGGATAAGGATAAAAGATGGCAGCGGTATCTTTTCGGAGGCATGATATTCGGACTCGGCTGGGCTTTAACGGGAGCCTGTCCCGGTCCTATGTTTGTTAATATTGGTTATGGCTACCTTGCAATGATCATCGTTGTAATCGGTGCACTTGTCGGCACGTATCTCTATGGGTTGATTAAAGACAAACTCCCTCACTAATACCGAAAACCATGTTAGCTATATTCGTTACCAAGTATTTTTAGACTTAAGATTTATAGGACGTGTTCAATAAGTATTCTATTGAGCAGGTAGTATCAGCACATCATGGCCTTGGGTTTAGAGATTTTAAGCACCATTTAGACGGAGGGTTATCATAATGGCTAAAAAATTGAAGCTGCTATTATCCCCAGCTAGTACCAATCCAAACGATCGGAGCAGAAAAGCCATCGTACACTTATGTCCCGGAAGAAATGCGGCTTGAATAATCGGTTCTGAATGTTCTAATTTGGCTTCCAATAACACTATCATTTTTCTGCTTACCAATTTTGCCGATGCCAGATTCTGACAGGTAACCAAATTACCATCAACAATACTTTTGGTAGACCAGGGTTCAGCAGCATGAACTATAATAAAAGAGGTTAAACCGGAACTTTAAATGCCGATTTCACTTTACTCCTGTGGTTTTGTCCCCAATTAGCCATCTCCCAAAGTATTGGCCTTAGAGTTTGTCCATATTCAGTTACGGCATATTCTACAGTTACCGGCTTAGTGTTTAACACAGTGCGGCTAATAAGGCCATTCACTTCTAACTCCTGCAGTTCTTTAGATAACATTTTAGAACCGATACCTTCTACTTCTCGTTGGAGGTCCATGAAACGTTTCGTCCCAAAATTTAAGCAAGCAATAATTGTAATCTTCCATTTTCCACTCAAGATATCCATTGTATCATGAATAGCTTTAAGCTGACTTGGACACTGCAGCGGCTTTTGATCAACAAACAATTTCTTTTTCATTCAACGTCTGTTTAGTTAGTATACCAAAGGAAACCACTTTCCAAAAGGAAACTCATATACATCGTAAAGTACGCGAATATACATTTGCCTTTAAAATAATTGATATGAAAATTGATTTAAATGAAAAAGTTGCCATCGTCACGGGCGGTTCAAAAGGGATAGGCGCTGCTATTGCTAAAGAACTTGCTTTATGTGGTGCTAAAACCGTTGTTAACTATAATTTGGCTAGTGCTGATGCAGAATGTGTAGTTAAAGAAATTCAGAATGCCGCCGGTCAAGCCACTTCAATTAAAGCGGATGTATCTAAAAGCGAAGACATTGTAAACCTATTTAGGCAAGTAAAAGATTTATATGGAAAGGTTGACGTGTTAGTTAATAATGCGGGTATTGCAACGTTTGGACCAATAGAGACTGTTTCTCCAGAGAATTTTATGCAGCAGTACGGCGTCAATGTATTAGGTCCTTTACTTACTATACGGGAGGCACTGAAATATTTTCCGGGAACCGGGGGTAGTATAGTCAATATTAGTTCTGTGGGAGGACAAAATCCAGGTCCATATGCTAGCGTTTATGCTTCATCAAAGGCTGCTTTGAACGCGCTGACTGTATCTTTATCAAGAGAACTGGTAGGCCGGAATATTCGCGTTAACACAATTGCACCCGGACCAACAGATACTGAAGGTTCCCGGGCCCTGGGACTAGAGGGCACCGACATTGAAAAAGGAATGATTGCCGCTATACCAATGGGAAGGTTTGGAAAACCAAGTGAAATTGCACCTGCAGTCGCCTTTCTTGCAAGTGACAACGCTTCCTGGATCACTGGCGAAAAACTGGCAGTCTCTGGTGGAATGAGGTAAGCGAAACACCAGTAGAAAATTTGAATTAGCTGATAAGTTTAGCATTCTGACACTTATGTATGTGCTGGCGTGTTAAACCTATCGCGCTTTTTTTTGCTGATTGAAATTATAAAACTAACATCAACAGGGCAATACCACCTTTTGGACAATAGGAGGAAAATGGATATTTATTCCTATGCACCCAGGAGCTCAGAGGGTTGTTCTTCATCTTCGTTGAATTTTGAATTCCGAGAAAACGGATACAATCAAGTAGATGATTTGCTATACTATTTAATCACCACGACTGATTTTAATAGTAATGGAAAGCCTACACAAACAGGCCCTGGTATTTGCGCAGCGAAAGTGAATGGAGTGATCGAGAAAGCTATGTTGGGGTTGTTCTATTGGAGGATTGGGAAATAATGCGTCAACACCAATAAGTTCTTACTCCAACTTCAACCCAACTGCATTTTCGTGAATATGCTGTTTCTCTGTAACAGATTCAGCTTTTACATTTCTTAAAGAAACGTTTTTCACAGGCAGCTCCTTTTGGCCTATAATCCTGGATATAAACTTCACATTTGTTGCCTTTACATTTTCAAGGTAAATATCCTGAATCGGCGTTAAGCGGCGAACCACGGTAGGTACGAGCGTGCGCCATTGATAAAGAACATCCGTCTCAATTCCTACTATCCCTAAATCAATTTTTCCTGAAGTTATATTGGTAAAATGGATATTTTTAACATATCCACCCATCCGCTCGTTGGTTTTAATAAATAAAAGATGATTAAGCTTTGCACCATCAAGAACAGTACAGTTATCGACGAACACATTTTCAATACCGCCCGACAACTCGCTTCCCAGAGCTATCAATTGGTGCCCATTTTTTACGGTGCAATTTCGAATAATAACGTTCTTTGAAGGGGTCTTTAATCTCCAACCCTCAGGATTCCGACCCGATTTTATAGCTATGGCATCATCACCCTGATCAAAAATACAATCCTCAATAAGAACATTCTGACTCATCTCGGGATCAACGCCATCATTATTATGGCCATGAGCATATACGTTCACTTTTCGGATCACTACATTGTTTGAAAGATAAGGATGAATTGTCCAAAAGGGGCTGTTAGTAATAGTAATACCTTCTATCAAGACATTCTCACACCGGTTAAACTGTACAAATTGTGGCCTAAGATGGGCAGTATCATTTACCATCTGCCTTTCCGTTACCGGTGCATAAGCTTGTGCCAGATTATACAATCGCTTAATACTTTCCATATGAGCTTTAGGACGAGTAAACCACGTTTTCCATACGTCCATTTGGGCTTTAATTTTCCCCTCGCCAGTGATAGCTACATTTTTACATTTGTAGGCATAGATAAGGGGTGAGTAGTTATAACACTCCATTCCTTCCCATGTGCTGGGAACGGCAGGCAAGTAATCTGCAGGGTCTTCAGAAAAGAGAAGAACAGCATCTTTACTAAGGTGCAGGTTAACATTGCTTTTAAGATGAACTTTTCCTGTAAGCCATTCTCCAGGAGGCACCACCACTACTCCTCCTCCAGTTTTGTTTGCATGGTCAATCGCTTTGGCAATTGCCTGGGAAATGCTCGCTTTGTTTCCCGATACAGCTCCAAAGTCGGTAATCTTAAATTCTTTGCTTCTGCTGAAATCAGGAACTTTTATGGTGCGTACACCAAAGGGTGCCTGTACCTTTATTTTGGTACTTGGAATGTCTTTAGCAACTGAAACAACTATGGAGTAACAAAATAAGATCGTGCAAACGAGTGTGTGTTTCATAATTTAATTTTAACGTTTTGTGGCATTTTAGACGTATGCACCACCATACCATCAACAGAAATAACATATCCTTTTTTCTTGTTATAATGTTTCCCTGTTTTGTCGTAATAAATACTTATGTTTTTTCCTTTGTAGGAAAGATGATCAAGCCCATAATAATCCCATTGCTCAATTGGAACCAGAGGATTGATTACAAGTTCGTTTGCAGAAGTGGGACGCACTCCGATGAGCCCTGAAATGATCAGATCATTGAAGGTTGAATGGTTGTAATCTTTGCCACGTTCTTCACCACCTTTTCCCTTGCTCCAGGTGCCGTTCTCCCAGGTTTTCAGTCTCGTCCTTGAAATCCAATCACCAGTATAAGGATTAATGTTTTCATCAATCCAGGGCATGGTACGCCCATCAGGAAAGGTAATCTGGTGAGACTGACTATAGTTACTTAATAGCTTGTAATAGTCGCCTGCCGATACATATTTCTGCTGGTAGTTATTCAGCACGTTTGCTAATGCGGTAAGAGTTATTGATGTTGAAAATGGCCAGCTAGGCCCGTTCCATTGGCACTCGTGTCCCTCATAGGATATCTTAAATTTAGGATGATTTTGTGCCGCCGTAGTAGGCCCATACTTAGCATAGAAGAATTTCGAGTCCATCAAATATTTCCAGGCTGCCGAATAGTTTGCAGGAGGGATATTAAAATACCAGGGGGTGTAACCATGCAATTCGATGGCATCGGAAAAGAACAGGTTTTTGCTACCCCATGGAATAACTTTATAAAAGGAAGCCTGTTGATCCCATAACCTATTGTTGACATTATTTTTAATAGTATCAGCCTTATTCCCGTAGTATTTGGCTTTTTCAGCATCACCCAGCTTAACAGCCAAATTTTTCAGGGCCTCTGCCTCGGCAAACATGTAGCTGTTTATTGTTGCCCGATAACCTTTCGTCTTACTGCCGGGATATTCTCCGGAAATGGATATTTCCATTCCATCTTTATTATCTGTTTGCCAAAAAAATCCGGTAGAATCGCGATGTTCTTTCTCCCATAAGCTGAAATTTTGTTCCAGATATGGGAACAATTCAGCCAAGAGGGCGTCATTCGGATGAACGTTCGTATAATTCTCCAAGGCATTAGCTATCCAAAATGAATAGCCCCGCGCTGTTTTTGCACCGCTACCTTTTAACCAAAACCTGGCATACTCCTCGAAATAACTGGTTTCCTGCAACCAGCGTCCTTCCATGAAATGGAGAGCAGCGGCACAAGCAATTGAATTATATTTACCTGCCCAGTTAACATTTGGAAGGAATTCAGTGATAATATGACCTTCAGGGGTGTTGCGTATATGCTTGCGGTAGGTCCACCATCTGAAATAGTAAGTCTTTTCCAGTTGTTTGTCCGGACAGTCAAACAAGGGAATATTCTTTTCCAAAAATCCCCAGGCTTTCTCATTAGGAAAATCGCCGAGTTTGTAAAGTTCATTATCGTTCTTATTGAATTCGTCTACGTATTTTTTGTAGTCATTACTCTTCAATACCTGACCATAGGTCGATTCTACAATAATTGATAAAAGAAGTATGGATAATAATCTTCTCATCCGAGTTCTATTGTTGTTTATATTTCCTTTAAAGCTATCCTTTTTATTATCCGGTACCCCAGCTTTACAATAGCCTATCGCGTCTTATTTGCGTCAAAGAATTGGTTAATGATGGACAAATGGTTAATTTGGACAAAGATACGTTGCGTGAATCTCAACGGCAACCTGCTGAATCCTGTTCGGGGGACAAATAATCCATTCAGTTTATAATCCCCACTATGTAGCTTTTCTCAGGGTAGTGCAAGGTCAACCTCCAACCCCTTATTTTGTAATAAGGCACCAGGTAATACTGGCATTCTTCTATCTGCTAAGATTTGCTTGAGCCCTGCTTTTCCCGAAATGCAACCGGAGACAAGCCAGTATACTTTTTCATAAAGCGAGCGAAGTAGTTAGGATATTCAAAACCTAACAGGTAGGCTATCTCTGAAACATTATAGGATGTATAATTAAGATACTTTTTTGCTTCTTCTAAAATATAACTATGTATCAGCTCTCCGGCTGATTTCCCGGTCACTTCATTACAGATCCGGTTAAGGTGTACTTTAGATACACCCATTTCCTTTGCTAGTTGGGCGACACTTGTTTTACCTTCTTTTTCACGTATCAAAAGCTGAAACTTACGGAAATGTTTAAGGGCCAACTGATCGTTTTTCAACTCTTTGTCTTGTACCGTCAGCCACAGACGGTATATGACCAGGAATAATTGCTGGAGGTTTATATGCAGCATTAGTTGCCTTTCCATTTGATCGCCAAAGAGCTCTTCGTCAATTGCTTCAATTAAAGAACCTATCCTTTCAAAGTTCCATTTTGAAGTAAATGAAGTAATACATAGGGGCGAGCTTAATACAGGTACCAGTATCTCTCTTTCAGGAAAAAGGTCATCTGTTAAGGTATTAGAAATACTTAAAATACGGCCTTTGTTAGAGAGATTGAAAATAAAGCCGTGAAGCACGGCAGCCGGAATGAGTATTAAACATGGAGACTGTATAATCCTTTTACGATCAACCTCCTGGTATTCAAATTCACCACTCTCAATAAAGAAAATTTGCAAGCGTGCAGGATGAATATGAGGACGTATCTCCCAATTGAAACTATGACTACGAGCCTCTAACCTTTCAGAATACAGGGGAGATTGAATAATCTCTCTACCCGTTTGTCCGTAAAGCCCTTCGAACCGGTCAATTTTCTTTTTCATGCAGGTTATAAAAATACTACAAGGTCTTTTTGTTAAACCACAATAACAAGAAACAGTGTTCGATTTGTATCCTTATTTCATCCTTTATTATCTCTTAAGCAGAGATATTAACCTCAACTTTGTATTAAAATTGAACCAATGACACTAAAAAGAAACAATAAATATCGCCTTGAGCTTAACATCAGTGCGATAACCATGCAGAGAAAAAATCATCATATCCTTATACTAATATTGGGCGCACTTATCGCCATAAGCCCGTTCTCCATTGACATGTATTTGCCTTCATTCCCGGCAATAGCCTCGTCTTTAGACACCAATTTATCAGCAGTCGGCTATAGCCTGACAAGTTATTATGCAGGCCTGTGCATGGGACAGCTGGTTTATGGGATACTTATAGATCGCTTTGGAAGAAAGAAACCGCTGATAATGGGTTTGATCATTTATATTATAGCAGCTTTCCTATGTGCCTTATCAACCGGCATTACCAGCCTGGTAGTTGTGCGATTGTTTATGGCCCTTGGAGGGTGTGTAGGCATGGTAGTGGCCAGGGCGATTGTCAGGGATATTTTCCCTTCAGAAGAAACAGCTAAAATACTTTCAACCCTGGTTTTAGTAATGGGGATAGCTCCAATAATTGCACCAGCAATCGGGGGAATCGTTAATAATTTGTTGGGTTGGCGATGGGTATTTGGAGTAATGGCAATGATCGCTTTAACCATTTTAGTTGCAGTGAAATGGATCTTGCCTGAAACAAAGGCAGAAGACAAATCTATATCGTTAAAGGTAGCCAAGATATTACCGGAATACTTTAATGTCCTTAAAAATCCTGTTTTTCTTAGTTATACTCTTGCTGGTGGCATCAGCTATGCCGGGATGTATGCTTATATCGCGGGTTCTCCATTCGTATTCATGGAAAAATTTGGCTTTACAGATAGTCAATATAGCTGGGCATTTGCATTTAACGCATGTGGACTAATTGCAGGCAGTCAGCTCAATAAATTGGCATTAAAAAGGTTTACGAGCGAGAAAATATGTTATTGGGCAAGTATTCTGCTTTTTCTTACAGGATTTCTTTTTCTGATTACTGCGGTTTCCGGTGTGGCCAATGCATTTTTAGCCTTGGGCTTCACCTTCCTTTTCCTATTCTGCGTCGGCTTCATCAACCCCAATACTACAGCCCTTGCTTTGAAAGAATTTCAGGCTGCTACCGGAAGAGCATCTGCGGTTTTAGGAAGCCTACAAATGATTGCTGGGGTGATTGCTTCGGGATTAATAAGCTTTCTGCATAACGGAAGTCTGGTAATAATGCCATCGGTAATGTTTGGCTGTACAGCCATTACTCTATTGTTATTGTGGCGTTCTAACGTTAGCATTTCGTTAAAATAACTTTTAAGACTAGTTAAGTAGGCCAACTATTTGGCTAGTACATCCGTCTCTTAACGACGATGCTACGATGGCAGATTCAAGCCACCAAATCTCCCCATCCTGCCTTTTCATAGCAGGAGCTGGATGGAAAGGGGGGAGGTAACACAGGTATTTAACAGAAATTAACTAAGTAGTACCTTAATTTTCCCTGATTACCAAAATGAGAACCTTTCTGCTATTAGTTTTTATACTTATTAGCTGCTGTCACAGTACTGATGGGCAGTCTCTGCAAGCAACTGTAAACAAATTAAAAGCCATAATCACTATGTAGTAACATTGACAGACACCATTCAAAATGATAAACGCCTTTATGATTTTGCAGATATCATAACCGCTAAAACAAACGGCTTACCTTTTATCATTAGAACACAATCTACGGGATTTGCTGATGACGGAACTTACATGGGCATGTTTGAAGAACATACATTTAGGAACTATCAACTAAACAAGGCAGGTTTTCCGGACTTGTCTATAGCGATGGTACCTCAGGGTTTTAAGTTGCCCGTCAAAAGAGACAGAATACCGATGTTGACCGCCGGCACAAAGTCCCCCAAAATAAAGCTTACAGATGTAGCTGGCAAGGATTTTAGCTTAAACAGCCTACGCGGCAGATTGGTCTTATTGAATTTTACTACAGACGGGTGTCCGCATTGTATTAACGCTGCACAAATGCTTACGCGATTATATGATCACTATAAAAGCAAAGGTTTAGAGATTGTCAGTATTTACCAAAGCAACTTCAATAGTATAAAATCCGTAACGAAGTTTGATGCTAAGAACGGAATAAAATATCCAAGTTACTTGACTGAGCCCTCTGCTGCCAATATTTATCATATAAACGGGTATCCTAATTTTTATCTTTTAAACAGGCAGGGAATAATTGTGCAAGCCTACGAAGGCTTTTATGCCGAACTCGAAAATCAGATAACCGAGAAAATTAAAACCATTGAATAACAATCTAAAAATCTCCGTGGAGCTCACCCTATTGGACTACAAATTTAATTCGAGAAACTAATCGCTTTTATTAAATAGCATTGACCTTGCTCTGCTGAGTGATTCCCGGCTAACGAATAAAAAACGGGCAATATTGGTCAGGGAAATCTTTTTAATGATCAGAGGCCTATACTTCAACAAAAATTGGTAGCGTTTCACGGGGCTATTTAGTGATAAAATTTGTTGATGGGCGATATTTTGTTCCACCATCTCTTCATATATCTTCAAATTTACAGCAGATAGCGACATATAAATGCTATAAAGTGGCTGTAGTTTTTTGATGCTGAATATTCGAACTTCAGAGTCTTCCAGAGCAGTGATGCTAATATAGGAGGGAGCTCTATGGTTATAACTTTCACAATTAGCCAGCAGGTCGTCAGCAAATGCGAACCTTATTATCTTTTCATTCCCCTCCTCATCGAGAATGATATAAGCGAAATGACCTGACAATACAAAAGCTGCATATCGTGCGACTCTTCCAAAGCGTACGAAACTTTCCCCTTTTTTAAAAACCTTAACCTTGGACATGTCATCTAGCAATTTCCATTCATCATCAGATACAATTGGATATTTCTCCATTAGTCTCTGATACCAAAAAGCTGCACTTGTATTCATATCACTTTGAGCTTGTAATATCTAAGATATAATTTTTTGTAAAAATTCAGTTTGCTCCTATTTAAGTAGCCATTAGCATCTGCTTAGACCTTAATTTTATTATGGCTGCAAAGTGGCTAAGAAATCTTCGACTAGTTTATTGAATTCGCCGGGCTTCTCCATCATAGGGGCATGACCACATTGCGGTAGGTATACAAGTGAGGCGTTGACCAACAAACGATTGAATTCTATTGCTACATGTGGAGGAGTAATATTATCATCTGCTCCCCAGATCAGTAAGGCTTGCTGCTTAATATCCTGCAGTTCTTTTATTGCATAATTCCTCTGGGTAGTTCTTGCCGTTTCTATTATTCGAAGGCATTTCTTATTGTCTTTTAGAATATAGAATACCTCATCCACTAATTCTGAGGTTGCAATAGCCGGGTTATAAAACACGGATTCAACCTTACTTTGTATAAAAGTTCGGCTGTGGCGTTTTGGAAACGTTCCAAAAGCATTCCTTTCATATAGCCCAGAGCTTCCCGTTAGTACTAAAGCCTTAACAATTGAAGGGTAGCGATGGGTATATAAAACTGCAAGATGTCCACCCAAAGAGTTCCCTACCAAAACAACGGTCTTTAGTTTATTACAAGTAATATAGAGATGTAGCCAATTCACCAAGTAATCAAGTATAGATCCATTATGATCATCATAAATAGGTATCAAAGGTACATGAACATCGTGAGCGTGATTTAAATGCTGTACTAAGGCATTCCAATTACTTAAGCGACCAAATAGTCCATGTAATAGTATTATGCTTTGTTTCATTTTACAAAGCTATAGCTGCAAATAGAGAAGGATCGTGATCGTAATCACAAAAACGTTTTGCAGGTACTACATCTGATCATATAATAGGTTAGACAGAATCTTAATGATCAATTGCACTATCCTGGTATACGGGCCTGCTTAAAGCATAACATTCTAGTTCTGCAAACCCTTACATCTGTTAGGCCCTAACGGATAGTTCAACTTTTACTTATTATCAAAAAATGAAAAATTATTCTATGGCTATTCTCCTTTATTTTTCATCGTTGCCTGCAATTCTCCTATCATTGTTTTCAGCTCATGTATTTCCTTTTTTAGCGTTTCCACCTGATGGGAATTAGCCAATGGTGCATCCTTTTCTTCGGCATCCCGGCCAACAAAAAAAGAAGATATCGTTGCAGTGATGTATCCAAAAATGGCAAATCCATAAATGGACAGCAGGATACATAGTGCTCTGCCTTCGGAGGTTTGAGGCCAGTAATCGCTGCCAATTGTAATAATGAGCATGGTTGTCCACCAGAGGGCGTTCGAGTAGGATTGTATGCCTCCCACCTGACTTTCAAACGCCAACATTCCAGCAGCTCCCGAGAGGATCACCAGTATGGTAAATATCACCACATAGGCAAATCCCCTTCTTCGCATAGTCGCATTCAGGCTCCTCATTCCCCGGTTTAACGATGCGACTACTTTTATCAGGCGGGATCCCCGTGCAAAACGAAGCAGCCTCATAACCCTAAAAAAGCGAACGAGTCTTAATGCAGGCAGAGCTAGAGAAAATATGGTCAGGATGTTAGATTTCAGAAATTTGAGCTTTTCGGGAGCAAGCACAAATTTGATCAGGAAATCTACAATGAAAACCAGCCAGATTATCTCGCTGATTAATTGCAGGGAAGGGGTTAGCCCCTTTATGAATTCTATAATTAAAAGTAAGAGCCAAACAAAACCAAGAAATACCATTGGGCCATCTAAGAAGCATTCTACTGATTTTAAGAGTCTTTGTCTCTGAAATTTAAGTTGGTTCGAGTTTTCCATCTTTCGAATTGGTTTTAAAAACGTACAGCTTGACGTAAAGGAATTTTGCAAAAACTTAAGTTCTTCTATAACCATCTGCAGCAAAATATTGTTAGCAGGTTAAAAAGAATCATTATGGCCAGTAGTTTTACCAATAAGGTGTGGATTTCGGCAGGTATTACAGCTTTGTTTGTACTGGTGATCTTGCTGATCAAATCAACCTTCAGCGTATTTTTAATGATTCTGGCAGGTTCCTTAATAGCCCTGTTTTTTCACGGATTGGCAGGTCTGATTGAACGAAAGTTAAAAGCAGGGCATAAAGCATCTATCCTTATATCCATCTTCGGAACCCTTTGCCTCCTGTCAATACTATTCTTTTTTGTCGGAACGAAGGTGCAGTCCCAGGTATCTGAGCAACTTATTATCGGGCCTTTAACAGGATATTTGGGAATAATCCTTGCTACTCCTGTACTACTGATAGTGATAACCATGGTACAAGAATTATATGTTAACAAGCAGGATCAAGCATGAATGAAATAAGTACTCATAAAACATTACTGCAAGAATATGCAGAACCTATTGCTCACACCATCAGCAGCGCTGTTGAAATTACGGCTGCTATACTTATAGGGATAGCCGTTCTGGTAGCTGTAAAAAACTATTTCAAGATCCTGTTTTCCAGCGGATCTAATATTAAACAACGCGACATCAGGATCCAGTTTGGCAGTTCAGTAGCTGTAGCGCTGGAATTGCTATTAGGAGCTGATGTTATTGCAACGGCAGTTGCACCTACCTGGGACGATATCGGTAAACTCGCTGCCATAGCTACCATAAGAACAGCGCTAAACTTTTTCCTTGAACGAGATCTTAAATCAGCAGAATAGATTCATGGATATGAAAGTGATGTTTTTAAAACAGTAGGGCATTCCTGCCCTACAAATATCGATAGAAAACATTATGGAACTATTTCCTTAATGTTTGAACAGGGGGGCCAGAAATACGGCCCGTTAAATTGGACTTTCCAATTTAATGTGATTTTATCATTTATTGAAGTCGAAGCGGTTTGACAGTAAGAAATAGCAGGCTCATAAGGTCAAAAAACTTTTTAAACTCTGCTTCAAAAAGTGATCTCAAGACTAAAACTAGGGTCAAAAAAATACGTATCGAAGCTAGCTGAGTATCAGTTTAGGTTTGGATTGTATTTCCCTCAAAAATAATTTATATATCTTAGTTGCACATATCTTACGCGTGGAAAATAACGAACTGGAAGAGGAAAACCGGAGGCTGAAGAGTGAGAACGAATCTTTAACTACAGCCTATAATGAAGCTCTGTCAATCCTGGAGAAGCGGTTAAAGATTGAAGAAGATTTAAAAGAGAGCCAGGAGCGCTTTGTGACAGTATTTAAACAAAGTACCGTCGCATATAAAATTATTGATCTGGACTTCAAAATGGTACAGATTAATCAGGCTTTGTGCGATTTATTAGGCTATTCTCAAGAAGAAATACTGGGAACTGTGATACTCGAATATACACATCCCAATTTTATAAAATATTGGTACGACCTTCATGAAGCTCTTTGGAAACAGGAGTTGCCTTCTTTTCAGCTTGAGGCCTGCCTTATACGCAAGGATAAAACAGAGGTATGGTGCCTGATTAACACTATCCGATTTAAGGATAGGGGAGAAACGCTTGGCTACACTTCTTTAGTTGACATTACAGGTCGGAAACAACTGGAACGACATAAGGATGAGTTTATAAGTACTATTAGCCACGAACTCAAAACTCCGCTGACTTCAATTAAATCTTACTCCCAATTATTGCTTCGCTACTTCAATCGGCTGGAAGATGAAAAGCCCAAGAGCATGTTACGCCAGTTAGATTTAAAGGTAAATAGTTTAACCACTCTTATCAAAGACTTGGTTTTGGCCTCCAAAATTGATAGCGGAAAACTATCGCCCCGATCAGAGGAATATTCGCTAGATGGACTATTAGCATCTATTGTTGAGGAGTTTAGAGAAACGGTAACCCGAAGAGACATCCAATTGCACAATAGCCCAGCAATTAGAATTAAAGGGGATAAGTTTAAAATTTCCCAGGTAATAGAAAATTTACTTACCAACGCAATTAAATTCTCTAATGAAGACACTCCAATCAAGGTAACCCTTCAAAGGCATGAGTCAGACGCTATTGTATGTATAGAGGACCAGGGTAGAGGGATATCTCAAGAGAGTATAGAAAATATTTTTGAACGTTTCTACAAAGTCAAGGAGGCTGAAAGTAATTTAGAGTCAGGTATGGGGTTAGGGCTGTATATATGTCAGGAAATAGTGAAAAACCAGCAAGGAAAGCTGTGGGTGAACAGTGAACTCGGAAAGGGCAGTGTTTTTTGCTTTAGTCTTCCTATCATAAGCTGAGATCCAAGTTTCTAAGGTTGTTTTTCCTCCTGTTCTTCTTAAATGTCAATAGACCAATAACTTCCAGGGAAAGCACTAAGGGGCATTAAAGATCTTCATCCACAAGTTTTGGAGAATTATTAACCAAACCGGTTCGTATTGTATGCCCCAATGAAAGAAAAGTGGTTCATTTAAAATTGCTATAAGAGAAGGCGGGAATGCCCCTTCTTCTATCTAATCTTTATACTCAACACGATTAGTCGAAATTCTTTTACCCATTAAAGTCTAGTACGGTCACCATTAAAGCTTCTTATTCAGAGCAAAAATGTTTAATTCGGAGAAACTGACCATGTGATTCCGTGCCATCATCTGAAATAACGACCGTTAAAGTGGACTTTTGAATTTTAACAGGATTTTATCAATTATTGAAGTCGCTGCTGTTTTCATGAAAGAAAGAGTAGGTCCAGAAAGGCATAACTTTTGAACCATGCCTGAATTAGATTCAAATAGGAGGTTCAGGAATGAGAAAAAACGCCTATACCTGAATGAAGCAATTTTGGTGTAGCCAGACATTCATAATTAAAAGATATGAATATTGGCGCAATTTCTTCGTTATCGAGCTTAATATAGATAACCTGATTAGGAATATCAACTGAATCCACTTCAATTCAAATTCCAGGATAAAAGAAATCGTATTTTTAAATGTGACACCTGAACAAAGATAAGAGGTGTGCAATAGGACGGAGTTTCCTTCAGTGGCAATGTTTGACAAACTAATAATTTAAATCAATAGCGTGAAACTATGCTTCCCGCTATTGATCAGGTAATCAATCTAATTTGTCGCTCCCCCATTTACTAATAAGTGCTGCCCATTTATAAAAGAGGAAAGATCACTGGCAAAGAATTCAGCCACATTCGCGACGTCTTCCACTTCCGCCAGGCGTCCCATAGGACAGCTCTCCAACAATTGTTTACGAAGCCTTGGATAAGAACCATCTTCAGCGAATATCCCAGAGTGATCTACTGCGAAGGGAATAATAGAATTTACTGTGATACCACGGGGTCCTATTTCTTTAGCAAGTATGTCAACCAGGTAACGAGGTGTTGCTTTACTTCCCCCATATACAGCCATGCCGGGAACAGGGAAAGCCGTGGTAGAAGAAGCGATATAAATAATGCGTCCGTTATCTTCGACACTCCTGGCAGCTTGTTGCATAGTAAAGTACGAGCCTTTTGTATTTACGGAGAAGAGCTTATCAAACTGGTCCTCTGTAAACTCAGTAACTGGAGTTTCAACCATCTCAATTCCCGCGTTAGCCACCACAATGTCTATTTTGCCAAAAGCTTGAATAGCTTCTGAAAATAGTTTCTCTATTTCGGGTACTTTACTTACATCTGCCTGCACTGACAAAACTCTTACTCCCATTGCCCTAATATTACTTTCTACTTCGGCAGCAGAAGCCTTGTCACGCGAATAATTAATTACGATATCAGCACCCAGCGCGGCATAACGTTCAGCTATTGCTTTTCCCAGTCCTCTTGCCGATCCTGTTACTAGTGCTACTTTGTTTCTTAATGAGTTCATGATCTGGTATTGAATACTATTTGTCCTGCTTCTTGTTCTTTAATCCTAAGCCATCGCTCCATTCAGGCCAATTATTTGTCCACTAATCCATTTGGCGTCATCGCTTGCCAAAAATTTAACCACTTTTGAGATATCTTCAGGCTCTGCTATTCGATTAAAGGCATTCAGTGCAGCTAGTTTAGCTACTTGTTCCTCAGATTTACCCTGCATAAAGAGTTCGGTATTAGTCGGACCAGGAAGTACTGCATTAACGTTAATTCCACGGACTCCGACTTCCTTCGCAAATACCCTGGTTAGTTGCTCTACAGCAGCTTTTGTTGCAACATAGGTCCCATAAGTAGGTAACATCATCCGTGTTGTTGAACTGGAGAAATTGATTATAGTACCTCCCTCCGCTAGCTTTGTTGCCGCTTCTCTAAGCGTGTTAAAGGTTCCGCGAACATTGATTTCGAATTGCCGTGTGAAATCTTCATCGGTGGTATCTTTCAATAATTTATATATCAGAATACCGGCATTATTGATCAGAATATCAATTTTTCCATACCGTGCTACTGCTTCGTCAAACATTGCAGTTACTTCAGATGCTTTGCTGACGTCAGCTCTGATTGCTACGGATTCAACACCTTTAGCTTTAATAGTTTCTACAGTCTTTTCTGCTGATTCTTTTCCATTAGTATAGTTTACAATTACTGTTGCGCCAGCTTCTGCTAATTCAATTGCTACAGCTGCGCCAATTCCTCTTGATGCGCCTGTTACCAGGACTACTTTTCCATTTAATGATTCCATGATTATTTTTTCATCGTTGTTGACAATACAAAAGTCAGGAATAGGAAATCGAGAAAATTGCAAGTTCTAAAGTAAGAGTTGCATGATATAAAGATTCCGGTATTAATACGGTGTTTTAAAAGGCGGTTTTGCGATAAGTAGCAGGAGAACTGCCGGTATGCTTCTTAAAATAATTGCTAAAATGAGCTAATTCGGAAAATCCGAGCCGGAAAGCGATTTCTTTTATTGACATGGAAGAATGTTGCAGGAGTGATTTAGCCTCGGTAATCGTCTTTTCAGAAATCCAAATTCCTACTGGTTTACCTGTTTTGGTTTTTATCACGCTATTCAGGTAATTTGGATGTAAGCTTTGAGCCTCGGCGTAATCCTGTATTCGAAGTACCCTGTCTACCTTTCCCTCGCTTAGCTCCCGGTAATGTTTCTCAAGCTGTCGTTTAAAATTCTTTACTATGTGAGAGCTTCTGTTTCCCTCATAAATTGGATTGTAGTCTAGCCAGAATAACTCTTTGATCTTCAAAAGAAGTACTACAAAGAGATTCCCAATAATGCGCGTACGGTAAGGAGAACGATTGGAGTACTCTTTAGCGATTTGTAAATAAATAGATTCCAATTCTGCAAATACTTCCGGAGTTAGAATCCGTGCAGGAAAAGTTTCGGTAAGTAAGAAAGGAAATTCTTCGAATATATCTCTGTGTACATTCTCTTTCAGAAACGATTCGCCAAGTGTTATCAGAAAAACTTCTTCTATGCCCTTCCACTCATAGCTTCTAAAGTGTCCTGGATTAGTGAAGTAAACCGTGCCGGGCTGCATTTCGAAATGTTGTTCATCAATCGTATATATGCCTGTTCCACTTTTAATAAATGCAAAAACGAAAAAGTTTAGGCGGTGTACCGGGCATTCGAAAGGTAGATTAGTGATAGTATCTTTTAGATTGAAGATGGTAAAGTCAGTGTTTACGTCAATTTGATCAGTTGGAAGACCAAGGTGCTGGTATTGATCATGTAGCCCATTAAATACTTTTATCTTATCTTCATTCATGGTTGTTAGCAGGAATTCCAGACGCTAAACTAGTGGTTAAACTGGAAATGGCAAGTTGACTTTTAGAAAAAGGATTGGTTTCCGCCTATTCTTACCGAATGGTAAGGAATTAAAAAGGGTTGAAGTTTATTAAGAAATTGTTGTATCCATAAAGCTAATTTCAAAGTGCAATTAATCCACCATTAAAAAGGACTTTCAAATTTTATCAGGATTTTATGATTTATTGAAGTCGCTGCAGTTTTTATTAAAGAAAGAGTAGGTCCAGAAAGTCATAACTTTCTGAGCCTAAGAAGAAACTAATAAGAATTAGGGCCAAAAAGCAGGTTCAATAATTTTTTTAATTATTAGAAAAGGAGAGTGCTTCTATTGAAAAGTCGTGTCTTATTGCTCATGAATTTTGAGTAAGTTGGCTTCTTTCTCAATTTATTTTATGTAATAACTAAATTCCTAAATTCACTCTATGGAATAACTCGAAGTTTAACATCTTAACTTTATGAGAAAGTTCCTTTTTTCCTTAATCCAGCAATGCACTTAGTTCATTTCCACAATATCGAACCAATCACATTAAATTAGACACTAAACATGTTTGAACCTATGCCCCTATTTAAAAAACTTTTATTTGTTCTTTGGTGGTCAATAGTCTCTTTACAAACGGCTGCCCAACAACCTTTCCATTCAGTTGAAGGACAAGTCTTAGATTCAGTTTCGAAAACTCCTCTGAAATATGCTACTGTAACATTAATATCGTCAACGAAGCCAAGGAAAGTTTTAACAGACGAGGCTGGAAGGTTCCTGATTACAAATGTCGCAAGTGGTGATCATCAGTTAAACCTTTCCTCCCTAGGGTTTTTAAAAAAGGAACTATTGCTGCATTTAAAAGCCGATCAACCGTTACTGCTAGGCAAGATTTACCTAATGCCTCTAACAACTCAGTTAAAGGATGTGGTTATAAAGGCGGACAAACCTCTGGTATCACAAGAAATTGATAGACTAATTTATGATGTACAGGCTGACCCGGATAGTAAAGGCAGGCAGGCTATTGACATTATTAGGAAAGTTCCTCTCTTATCTATGGGTGCTGATGGTAAGCTCAAATTGAAAGGGGAAGGAAATTTCAGAGTTTTGCTTAATGGAAGGGTCTCTTCTATAACTGAGCACAATTTAGAGTCGTTTCTATCAAGCCTTCCCGCCGAAGTTTTAGCCAAAGTCGAAGTGATTACAACTCCACCCGCGAGATATGAGAGCGAGGGCCTTGAAGGTGTCATCAATATTGTTTTAGGCAAGCGTAAATTAGATGGCTACAATGGGTCGGCACAAGCTTCATATAACACTCTTGGAGGGCCAAGAGCTACGGCAACAGCCACATTGAAAGAAAAGAAATTAATTGTATTTGGCTCCATATTATACTCGGAACAAGACCCAATCGAATCCACTTCCACCAATTCGAGAAAGACTACTTCTGGCAATATTAATTCTGATATTTTTAATACAGGTAGAAGCTCATGGAACGGCAGATATATTAGTAGTGCAGAGGAACTAAGTTATGAACTTGATACGCATAATCTAATTACTGCAACATTTGCCTTCAATAACCTAAGAAAGAACCAACAAAGCAACCAGGAACTTCTGCGGCTTGATGACGGATCGCCTATCTATTCTTATGTGCTTTTGAATGAACAGGACGTAAAACTGAATGGTTTGGATTTAGGTTTGAATTACCAGAGATCATTCCAAAGTTCCAAAGAGAAAATCTTAACCGGATCTTTTAAGCGAGTGGTGTCGCGAAACTCAGAGTTTGGATTGAATGAAGTCAGCTCCATCCTAAACTACCCGGATAATAACTTTGACCAGAGGAATAAATATGGTTCATTAGAACAAACCTTTCAAATTGACTATACACAGCCCCTTAGTAAAAAAATCAGTATGGAAGGTGGGGGTAAAATAATTCTCAGGGACAATCATAGTGATTTCAGCACTAATAGCTTTCTTTATGGGGATGAGGAACAAAGTAATAATGCTAATGTATTTGAATATCAGCAGGATATCTTTGCTCTTTATAATTCCTGGCAAATAAAAATCTCTGAATGGGGGATGCGTGCAGGTTTACGTATCGAACACACAATGGTAAACGGAGACTTTGTTACAGATCGAAGTACTGTCAATGAAGACTACACCCATTTCATTCCATCTGTTTCTTTTCAGAGAAGATTGCCAGACAAAAAAAGTCTTGTTTTCGGTTATAGTCAAAGGATACAGAGACCTGGCATTACTCAATTAAATCCTTTCATAAATATAATCAATTCCCTTAACTACCAATTTGGAAACCCTGAATTGCGACCTGTTCTTAATCATAGCTTCGAACTTAACTTTAGCAGTTATAAGAAAGCTTCAGTCTACATAGGTACGAATTACTCGTTCTCGAATAATACCATTCAGAATGTAATAACCTTAACTAAAGATAGCATCAGTTTATCAAGTTTTGAGAATATTGGCAAAAATCGGACGCTAGGCTCAAATATTTATTTCAAATATCCTTTTATAAAAGGGCTTGAGTTCCAACTGAATGGCCGTCTTTCCCATATATCAATTGAAGGTATGGTCAGGGGAGATACTTATAAAAATAAAGGATTTCAGGGGAACATTAGTTCCGATCTTTCCTTTACGTTTCCAGCAAACTTCAGAAGCTCAATAGAATTCGGTTACAACTCCTCACGGGTAATTTTGCAAGGGAGAACGAATCCATTAGTAAGTACGACTGTAAGCGCGGTAAAAGACCTTCTTCATAAAAAGGTAACTTTTACCCTCTTTATCCGGAATCCTTTTCAGAAGTTCTTTACTTACACCAATTACTTAACTACTGGAACTTTTACCCAGCAAACCCAGAATACTAATTTATATAGAGGAGTAGACATGCTATTTGTATATCGTTTCGGCAGATTGAAAGTTCAGGTAATAAGAAATAAGCGAGGGATAAATAATGATGACAAGATTTGAAGCCGTAGCTTGACAATTTCCAATAAAGCTAAAAGAGAATTGAAGGATTCGCCTTCCGTTCTCTTATAGAGGTAACATAGTATAAAGCAGAAATAATATAGTCCAAAAAGTCATAACTTTCTGGGCCCTGCCCATTTTCTTCCTATTCTAGTAAAAAAGCAATCAAAAAGAGGATTCAAAAAGTAGGTCCAGAAAGACTGGCATTTTTCTTTTTTGATACCAACTTGTTGAGCCAGTAATGGGTCCCTTCTTTGCCTGCAAATGAGTCCACTTTAACGAACGATAAAATGGACTCTTCGACTGCCGTCCTTTTCCCTCCCTTTTAATTCTATTACTAGTTCATTAATATCGTATACAAAAACAAATTCCATTATATTGCAAAACAAACGTTAAAGTGTACAATGCAAATAGGTTATGTAAGGGTATCAAAGAATGAGCAGAATTTAGATCTCCAAGTGGAAGCTTTGAAAAAAGCAGGATGCGAACAGATCTTTAAAGAGAAAATTTCCGGAGCTGAAAAAGAGCGACCTCAATATTTGAAAATGATTGAAGGGCTGCGCAAGGGTGACACTGTTACTGTCTGGAGAATTGATCGACTAGGAAGAACAACCCTGGAACTTATAAAGCTAATGGTAGAGTTCCGGGAAAAGGGGATAGAGTTTAAAAGTATTGTTGAAGGTATCGATACCTCGACTTCTATGGGTAGGATCTGGTATATGCTAAGTTCTATTTTTGCCGAGAATGAAAGGGAGATCATAAGGGAACGGACGAAGGCAGGACTGGCTTCCGCAAAAGCCAGAGGAAGAGTTGGTGGCCGACCGAAAGGTCTGACGGAAGATGCAAAGAAATTAGCAGCGACTGCTGCGACCCTCTATAACACCACCAACCTTTCCACTGCAGAGATTTGCAAGATGTTAAATATTGGTAGTAAGACGACGCTGTACCGGTATTTAAGGCATGCTGGTGTTGAGGTAAATGGGTGGGTGAAAAATCCTAATGTAAAGATTGAAAACGTCAAGGTTTAGACCAATCTGGGTTTAATAAACTTACTTCAAGGGAAAAAGAAGTATTAGTATTATTCGCAGAAGGACAAAGTTCACCGGAGATCTCTGATGCACTTTTTATTTCTGTAGCTATCGTGGAGACCCATCGGAGAAATATTCGCAGAAAGCTTGAAGCGGAGAACTCTTACAAGTTGGGTGACTATGTAAAGGCCTTTAACTTGAAATAGAATCACAATTATTTTAATCTGCCATTAAGGGGTATTTAGATCGATCAAATTTTCTAGGTGCATCAAAACCATCGGCTTGGAAGAGAACAACCTTGGAACCGATAAAGCTGATGGCGGAGTTTCGTGAAAAGAGTATAGAATTTAAATATATCGAAGAATATTAGAGCGAGAAAAGGTGTTTAAATTGACATACTACATCAGGACAATTTTTTCACAATAGAGATTTAAAGACTCAAAGTATTAAAGAATTTTGTAACTTTCCCTTAAAACCTATTCTAATGAAAAACCTGTTATTGCTTTTTCTACTAACTCTATTTAATAATTGTAATGCTCAAATTATCGATCAGTGCTCAGAAATACTAAAATGGGGCTTATGGTCATATAATGAAAAATATGAAAGTGTACAATTAGCAGAGAAAACGGTTAATTGGTTTACAAATAATAAAATTCATTCGAAACAATCAACCCTAGATTTAGCCAAAAAAGCCGACATTGCTTTACCTATTGAAGGGCTAGTAATTCCAATGAACCTCGAAGGGACATTTGGACAGAGTAATTCACAGTATTATAGCGAAGCTGTAGCATATTATCTTGAACATAATGTTGACTATAGGAAAGTTTATTTAGAAAAGAATATTCAAGCAGACGATGGTATAGTTAAGGCTTGGTCTAAATGTATGGAAAAACCTAAAGCTAGACTGGTTGGCTACCCCATTTTTACTCCAGTCAATTCTGGTATGGAGGAAGTGATAAAAGTTCAAATTGTGGCAGATTTGAGAATGAGTAACTATACTAGAATTAGGTTAGATAAAAAGACCTTAAAAAGATCTATATCGGACAATGGATGTACTTTAATAGGAGATATTGATCCTATTCTCACCACCGGTGAAAATAGTATACTAATCAAGAGACCTAGTAATCTAAGAAACAAGAGTTTTTATTTGCCTTTAAAGACAAACAATCCAGAATTTAGACACTTAGTTTTTATAGGCCCGACTATTCAGGAGGAAAAGCCAACGTTTGTGAAGGAAATTGGAACACAACAAGAACGCCGATACATTGCGAAAGGGCTAAAAGGAGATGCAATTAATCACCATAAATTTTCAAATCCTAAGGGTAAAGATATCATTCTTAGAGTTGAAGCAGAAATTTTCTTAAAAGGGTGTAATAATGAACAGTTTGATTTGGTTTATCTCAAAGGAGCGAGAGAGGAGCATTTAAAGGATTTGGATAAACATAGTATATCAACGGGTATTAATGGAGATCATACTATTAAGCTGAAATATGATGTTGACATCCCCTTTTATAAAGGAGAAACCTTGGAGTTTAAAGCTGCCTATGATTTGTGGACTGGTGGTGGCTTTGATCGATCACAAAGCTATGTCAATCTCATATATATCTATTAAATAATTGATGTCTTTATCTTATTTTAGATTATCCAGCTTCTTCAATTAGTCCCATAAGTTAATTTAACAGACTTAAAAAGGCAACGACAATTGCTCGGTATAAGGGAGGCCAACTTATCTGAGCAACGATTAATTACAGCTCCCTCATATATGGTCCTTAATCATCCCGGATTTGTATAACCACAAAAGTCTACGGAAGCTGGAAGTGTAGATCCAGTAGAAGTGATCGGATCGGAAGTGGAGGCAAAGGGCCCTTTTAATTCAAATCCCTTCTTCTCAAAAAACGATAATTTGTTGAAGTGGATTCCTTGAGTATTGAGGTCTGTATTATTTATATGAACAGCGATAAAGTTTAAGCTTTAATGAAGTACCCAGAAAAGCCTGAAGATATTGAAACTGAAATACTAATCTCTGTTGCGAATGGCGGCGAGCAAAGAATCCGTAAACTCGGGAGAGTCATTGCTGACGTAAATCCAGAAATGATCGTGGAAGGAGTGCTCCGAGTTTTCGAACGGGAAGATAGGCCTACGAATTTGTTTACTGACCAGAAGTTCGCTGGACAAATACTTAAAATCACTAAGCCAAAAAGTGAGAGAACTGCGCTTGAAATTTTAAAGAGGACTGTTAAAAATTGGGATAAAAGTGTCGCAGAGCTGCCCCTTTGGATGAAGGAAAACTTTGGAGAAGGGATTTTGTCGGAAGCGTTCCGGTTATATTCCATGTCAGAGACAGATCCGGATGGTAAAATTAAAACAATGGAGTTCTGGATCAAACAGAAGTAATGGCAATGCTTTACTGCTCGGTACCCAGCTGATAATTAAGGATTAGTCTTAGATAACGATGGGATTTAAACCATTAGGAAGCGTAATTGAGTTATGGGAAGAAACATTCGTACGTTTACATTAACCCTTGATATACTTAGGTCTAATCTTGATGAAATCCTTATAATGGGTCAGGAGAAAG
>NZ_JAFEWE010000013.1 GCF_017355785.1 Desertivirga arenae | reverse complement strand
AACAATTGCTATATTCGAGCTAAATAAAATGTAATCCTTAATCAGGATATGTTAAGTCCTATTCAGGACGATGTCAAATTAATCCAGGACGAGTGTAAAGCTATACTAGGACTAGACATTTAAAAATTCTGGTCATTCAGAAAGGGGTCAGATTCGGGACAGGTTCGAGGCAGCTTCGGGAAAGCCCCCCATTTTTCCGAACAAAGTACCCCCTTTTCCCGAACACTCCCCGAAGAAAGTACCCTTCCTTCCGCATCTGGCCGCAAATACCCGCAATTCTCCGCAAAACGCCGCAAGGACTGGTTTCTTTCGTAAAAATTCTTTTTGACTTCCTTACATTTGTGCTGTTGGAGAGATGAAATTATCTGGCCGTTACTCAGGTGAATCATTTTTATGATACCCGAACGCAAGGGCATCTATTGCCGGAGCGCTCTGCACTACTTGTAGAATGATTGGGGGCGCTCCATAGAAGGAGTTGGGCCGGACATTACAGGACTCGGCAACAAAACCTGTAGTAGCGCTTGCAATGGAAAATACTTCCGCTTACCTAATACAAATAGTAGATCTTCTAATAATACAATTCCGTTAATTACGTATTATAGTCCGTGGCAGAATTATTAGCAATTATAGTAATTGGGGGAATTTTACTCGCCCCTCAGATCATAGCAGGGATGCTGGCTCGCAATACCGGCAGAAACTTCTGGTTTTGGTTTTTCATATCCTTCCTCATTCCTATCATTTCAATCATTATTCTGCTTAACCTGGAAGACAAGAACGAAACCAAAGGCTACAAACTAGCTGATCATGTAAAAAAGAAAAGCTAGCAAGAACGAATCAAATAGATGGGGAGGAAACACTCAACAATGACCCTTAATATAACGCATAACAACTAAGGTTTCAACTTCAAGCCGGCTACCCTAATGTTCACATTTGCCTCTGATGCGAAGATCAAACCTGTACCGACATCAATCTTCTCAGGCTTATCTCCTTTATCAAGCAGAGCAAAGCGCAATACTGATCCTCCATTAGAAGCTGTCCACTTCAAAGTCTTTCCGGCCTTAGTTTTTATCACCGGATTGCCCCGTACAGTCACCGGTTCTGAGAAAACGACATCAACTGTACGATGTACCTTTCCTATTTTGACCTCCAGAACTTCCGGTGCATCTGTTCTTTCCGGATCCCACTTATTATCAAATGTCCATTTAGCAGTAATGTCGCTTATCGAGGGAGCGCCTGCTGCTTTTGAAAGATTGTTGTTTAACCACTCGGGGTTCCCTTTTTCGGCAGAGCAATCTGCGAAATAAACTCGTCTACCCCAATGGAAATCGTCATTAGGACTAGAGGGAGCATTTGTATCTATAATATTCCTTGTGCTATCTGAGAACTGACAACCTATAAGATAAAATTGGGAGTCGCGGGGATAACGACCGAGCGGATAACTCCTGGCACCATCGAACTTAGAATTTTTAATAACGAGTTTCTTTCCCGGATCTTTTCCACCATCATGCCACAAGGCAGCTCTGGTGTCTACTTCGTAGAAGGTCGAGTTGTTGACATAACACCAGCCGCGCGGACATAAAAAATCAATATTCCCCTCGAAGTGACAATTGTCATGGTAATAATATCCTCCTCCTTCGGCCCATAAGGCAACAGTATCATTTCCGTTAGCTATAAAGTCGCAATTTTTAGTAATCACAAAAGAGCCTCGTCCGTACAAGGCGAAGGTGTGACGCCTGTGTGGATAGGTGTTGGCTATTGTAAGATTTTCGAGGACTACTCCGTTCCCAAAAATATTAAATACACCTCTTGATATGCTTTCATTTCCTGCTGGAATCGAAAATTCTATTCTCGTATTCTTTCTGCTTTCTCCAATGATGGTTACGTTAGGTCGATTGACAGTAACCTTTTCGTTGTAAACGCCATTCTTTACATATATAATGATACGGTGGGTAGATGCATTCGTAACATTAAGAAGAGCTTCTCCCAGGGTTTTGAAAGAACCGGAACCATCTTTGGCTACAATCAGATCGGGACGTAAGGTATCGATAGTCGAATCAGTCCTTCTCTTTCCAGGATGGGCTGCACCACTGGTCAAGTTCATAAAAAATATAGCCAGGGTCAGAATTAAAAACGTCCGGATCCTAGTGGTCAAAAAATAAAATAGTTGGTCTTTCATTAAATTACATAGTGTACGCTGCCGTCCAGCAATAAGTCAAAGTAGGTTCTGCGATTGGTTATTGTAGACCAAAGTTAATTGCCGTACTATGATTAGTATTATAGCATTTTTGCTAGCTTTTGTAGAATATTAAGTTGAAGATAACTTAAAAGGATCATCACCGTTAGGTAATTTCAGACTCCCTTGTTTTGTAATGGATACTCTTGTTGAAGAAATAAGACGTTGTGTAATATGTAAGGAAGGATTAGGCTGGGGGCCGAGACCCGTAGTCCAACTATCCTCATCTTCTAAAATCATTATCGTTGGTCAGGCTCCGGGACGCCGCGTTCATGAGACCGGAATTCCATGGAATGACGCTAGCGGAAAAACTTTAAGGGCATGGTTAGGAATTAATGAATCGGTATTTTATAATCCTGAATATTTTTCAATTATGCCCATGGGTTTCTGTTATCCGGGTAAAGGCAAATCAGGAGATCTGCCTCCGCGTACAGAATGCGCCCCGCTTTGGCACTCCCGTATCATGGACCTTTTTATTTCCAAACCTCTTATATTATTAATCGGACAATATGCACAACGCTATTACCTAGGGAAGAATTATAAGTCTGGACTTACAGAAACAGTCCGAGCTTATAAGGATTATCTTCCTCAATACTTTCCTTTGCCACATCCCTCCCCAAGGAACAAAAATTGGGTTAAGATAAATCCATGGTTTGAAGAGGAGGTAATTCCTGATTTAAGGGAGCGGGTTAAAGATTTGTTGAAAAGAAATTCATAGCTTTACTTTAAACTCAAAGCTATGAAATATTTGAACCTTCCCTTATTACTCCTTCTAGCTTACTCATCATCTTTCTGCCAGGAAACGGTTAAAAAGAAAAGATATCTGTTTGGGAATCTGATAGAGAAATATGAGGTTCTCAAAGACAACAAAAAGATCAGACACGGAAAAGCCTATATTTATAAGGACTCGGTGTTACTGGCAGACGGTCGCTATGAAAATGACCGAAGAGCTGGCAGATGGATCTTTTTCAGCTCTGATAAAAATATTGAGCAGATCTACGACTATAGTTCCAAAACATTAAAGGTTAATAAGCCTGCGGGTACAGTTAGCTATGATATTCCTGCCAAGCCAGGTGATACAGTTCAACATCCTGCTCTAATCGGAGGTCTCGGTACCGGTATCCCTTTCTTTATGGAACAGTTTCTGAGTTCTTTCCGTCCTCCTAGCAGTAACATAAACTGTGACCTCTATTTCATTTTACTATTGGATGAAAATGGAAATTTGAATAAATGCACTTATCAACTTAAATCAAGCGATTATAATGATTCTGGTAAATTAGAGTTCTCCAAAATGTCAGCAGAAGCTTTAGATTTTTCTCCCGCTTTTGTTAATGGAAAATCTGTAGCTTCTACAATGATTTACAAAACAAAGTATTTCACCAGAACGAGTACTATGATTTCTTCAGGTACTACCACGAGATATTAGAAAAAAAGGAATTATCTGATATTTTATAAAATTCCGGGACCTTATATACCGGAGTGACATTAAGATCAAATAAATCTAAAACTGCAGCATTGAGAGTGCAGCTACAAAACACTTTCTCAGTGCCAATTCTATTAATAGGGCTTTGAGATAGATTAGTCAAACGCTGGGCCCACGCCATTCCGTTTTTAAAATTCCTCGGTATTTATATATTTGTATCTGTAATTGTATGAGTACTAAATCTTTCACACTCGCAGTGCTTTTATGTGCACTTCTCATTTCTTTTAAAACGGGCCTGGCCCAGAACAAGAATTTTGAACAAGCTTATCTTATAACTAAGAGAGATACTATTTTCGGGTATATTCTTCGTGACAGCGAGTTAGCACTGAGCAAATCATTCTATTTCAAAAAGAGCCTTTCAGATGAAAAAATACGATACACGCCCAACAATGTTGAAGAGTTTTCTTTCGCTTCAGATTCTATAACCTTCCAAAGAATCCTGTTCCGTTTAAATCCTCAGGATACGATTGCAGAATTAAGATTTGCAAAGTTGCTTGTTAAAGGAACGACCGACTTATATAAACTTGAACTTTCTGAACAGGAACTGAAACCAATCTATCTTATTAACAACGATTACGTATACGTTCTAAGAAAAGGAGAGGAATACTTTGCGCTAAGTCAGGAGGAAAAAATTACTGACAGATTTTATAGCTTAAGAAAGAAATATACGGGAGTATTAAGGGCCTTGTTCCATGATTGTGAGAAGCTTTCCAACTTTGATTTCGATGCACTGCCATTTCAGGATGAAAGGATAATTGAAGTTACACAAAATTATAATACTTGCCTTGCCCCAAATGCAGCTTCACGGGATTATAAATATAAGGTCAAGGCTGTTTCTAAAAGTGGGATTGAAATTCAGGCAGGGTTGTTTTTGCCAAAAGATATTCCAGGCTATTTCGAAAGCAGCTCCAGTTTTTCAGCTGGTTATTTCTGGGATATATTCCGGAAAGACAAAAGTAAGCGTGGCTCGTTAAGAACAGGTATCAACTATATGTATGTGAATTACCAATACGAAAAGTATGCCTTTGAAGAACATTATTTAAGATTTCCATTATACCAGCAGCTGAACTTCCGGCCTTTTACCTCGACCGTAGTTCCATTTATAGATTTTGGCTTAACACCAATACTCTCCACCAACAATAATTTTGACTACCTGGATATCATCCCATTTGTAGAGCTTGGGGGAGGTGTTTATGTAGGGCGATTACGCTTTTCTGCAATACTAACTAATACTCGTGTTTCTTTAAAGGCCGACAAACTGTTAAGCATTGGTATTGCATGGAACCTTCGCCAATAGGAGAAATGTACTAAAAAAACCGGCTTTTACGTTTCTGTTAAAGTTTGTTAAAGCCCTTAAAGCTGTTTTAAAAGCTAGTACTTTCGAAATAATTAATAGATTGACAAATAAGAGATTTAACCTATCTTTGCAGGATGTTTAAAAACAAGCGTTTTATAACGCATTGCTTAATAATAATGATGGCTACTGCCGTTGGTTGCAAAAGCAAATTTGAGAAATTGCAGGCAAGCAACGATACTGGTAAGAAGTACCAGGAAGGTATTCGCCTATACAACAGTAAGAAATACAGTAAAGCACTTATACTATTCGACGACCTTAACCAGAAATACAGAGGTCGGGATGAAGCGGAAGACCTGGCGTTTTATTTAGCGTACACTAATTATAAATTAAAGGACTACACAACTGCCAGATATCAGTTTAAGGTATTTGCGGACACTTACCCTAATAGCCCAAAGGCAGAAGAATGCCGCTACATGTCGGCTTACTGTTATTACCTGGAGTCTCCTAACTATTCTTTGGACCAGGACAACACGGTAAAAGCCATTGATGCATTACAATTGTTCATCAATTTATACCCAAAGAGCGAAAGAGTTGCTGAGGCCAGTAAACTTATTCAGGACCTTAGGGATAAATTGGAGAAAAAGGCTTATGACAATGCCAAGCTTTATCTTACCACTGGTGGATACGATGCGCAAAATTACAGGGCAGCAGTAATTGCATTTAGAAATGTGTTAAGAGATTATCCGGATACTAAATACGCAGAGGAAATAGGATACCTAAGTATTAAAGCCCAGATCTTGTATGCGGAAAACAGTTTGGAGACTAAGCAGGAAGAGCGCTACACGGAGGCCGTTACTATGGCTGACGAATTTGCTGAGGATTTTGCAAACAGCAAATACCTGAAGGAAGTTAAGGACATGAGAAAGCAGTCTGAACACGGAATTGATCAGGCTAAAAAGATCCTTGCTGCAGAGCAGGGAACAGATAAAAAGAACGACAATAAAAAGGAAGATAATAAACAAGCTGAAAATGAGTAGCACTAAAAATACACAAGGAGTACCAACAAGTACAGTTACGCGGGATGTGCGTCAACTTGACCAAACTACTGGCAACTTATACGAGTCGCTGGTTGTTATTGCTAAAAGGGCGAATCAAATTTCTGCTAACTTAAAAGAAGAATTGCACGGCAAACTTTCTGAGTTTGCTTCTTCTAATGATAACCTTGAAGAAGTTTTCGAAAACCGTGAGCAAATTGAGATATCTAAGCATTACGAGCGTATGCCTAAGCCAAATCTTATTGCTATGGACGAATTTTTAAACGGAAAAGTTTACTACAGAAATCCTTCGAAAGAGCAGAAGTAATTTGTTCTTATTCACATATTGCCTTTTAAATTTTATACCTTCAAGGGTAAAGTTTAAAAGGCAATTTTATGTAAGTTTGAGCCTGAGAAGGGCTTTAAGCAAAAGCATAAGCCATAATCAATTGGTGGCCGGAACATTATAACGGCTTTTATTTTATGCTTGAAGGAAAAAATATCATACTAGGCATTTGTGGCAGTATTGCCTGTTATAAATCTGCTATCTTAACACGTTTACTGATTAAGGCAGGAGCAAATGTCAAAGTGATTATGACCAAAGATGCAACCCATTTCATTGGTCCACTAACACTTTCTACTCTATCTAAAAATCCGGTTTACACAGAATACTTTAACCCCACTACAGGCGAGTGGAACAATCACGTAGACCTCGCCTTATGGGCCCACTATATCCTTATTGCTCCAACGAGCGCTAATACGCTGGCAAAATTTGCTACCGGTTTATGCGATAATATTCTCACTGCTGTTTATTTATCTGCTAAATGTCCCGTATTTCTTGCTCCTGCAATGGACCTCGATATGTGGAAGCACCCTGCTACCCGTGCTAATATTCAAAAACTTCAATCTTACGGCAATATTGTAATACAACCAGGTAATGGAGAGCTTGCGAGCGGATTGGTAGGTGAAGGTAGAATGGCTGAGCCAGAAGAAATTCTCCACTTCTTGAAATCACAAGATGAGCGGAAACTTCCGTTACTGGGAAAAAAAGCTTTAGTTACAGCTGGTCCCACTTATGAAGCCATAGATCCGGTAAGGTTTATTGGAAATCACTCTTCGGGAAAAATGGGGTTTGCTATAGCCGAGGAACTTCAAAGACTGGGCGCAAAGGTTCACCTTATTAGTGGCCCAACATCTTTGAACCTATCAGGAGAGAATATCACCAGATATGATGTAGTTTCGGCGGAAGATATGCGAAGAGAGGTTGAAAAGATATTTCCAGTATGTGATATAACGGTTATGAGTGCGGCAGTAGCAGACTATAAGCCAAAACTGGTGGCTGAGAATAAGATTAAGAAAGACGAACAGGAATTCAATATAAAGCTGGTAAAAACTACGGATATCTTGTCAGGCCTGGGAAGGACAAAGAGAGACGGTCAAATTCTTGTCGGATTCGCACTGGAAACAAATAATGAGCGTGAAAACGCGTTAAAGAAGCTAGAGAAAAAAAACCTTGATTTCATAGTGCTGAATTCCTTGAATGATAAAGGTGCAGGATTCCAGTCTGATACTAATAAAATCACTATTATTGATAAACATCAGACAGAAGAAACATTTGACCTCAAATCTAAAGAGGAAGTAGCTAAGGATATTTGCAGTAAGATTTTAGCGATTATAAAATGAGAAGATACATACCCCTGATGATCCTGTTGCTTACTTTGACTATTGGAACAAAGGCTCAAGACCTTAACGCGAGGGTCCAGATCTTATCACCGCAGGTTCAGAATACGAACAAAAGACCTCTGGAGGTTTTGCAGACAGCAATAAGGGATTTTTTGAATAACCGTAAATGGTCTTCTGATAATTTCGGTTCTCAGGAAAGGATAGACTGCAATTTCGTTATTAATATCTTAGAATGGGACGGCTCGTCTAATTTCAAAGCTGAAGCACAGATCCAGTCTGCCCGCCCGGTGTACGGCAGCAGTTTTAACAGTACTGTTCTTAATTTAAGTGATAAGGAATTTGCATTTACCTACTCTGAGGGACAGCCGTTAGACTACTCCGACCAAAACTTTGTAAATAATCTTTCATCGCTTTTAGCCTACTATGCTTATATAATTATAGGTATGGATTATGATACGTTTTCGAAGATGGGAGGAAGCCAGTATTATGCAAAAGCGCAGAACGTTGTCAACAACGCACAAAACGCAGCTTTTATAGGCTGGAAGGCTTTTGAATCAATGAAAAACCGATATTGGCTAGTTGAAAACCTTACCAATAAAGACTATAATCCTGTAAGGGAAGTTTTGTATGAGTACCATAGGAATGGTCTTGACCTGATGTATGATAATCAAAACAAGGGCCGGAAGAATATTCTGGGTTTGCTTCCAACCTTGCAAAGGATTGATAAGCAGAAGCAGGGTGCCATGATTAACCAGGTATTTTTCACTTCAAAAGCGAATGAATTGGTGAATATATTAAGTCAGGCTGCACCACAGGAAAGAGTAAAGTCTTACAATATTTTAAGTGTTCTGGATCCTGCAAATATTACCAAGTACGAGATATTGAAAAAAAATTAGCAATTCAATTGCTAACATCAACTTGAAACTTTTTACTTGTTCAACAATTAATCATCTAACAATAACTAAACAAGTCCTAGCTGCATAAAGATGCTTAGTCGCCTTACAATCAGAAATTACGCTTTAATTGAAAATCTTGATATCAACTTTTCTAAGAACCTGAACATCATTACAGGTGAAACAGGAGCTGGAAAATCTATTATCCTTGGGGCCCTTTCTCTGATCCTGGGACAAAGAGCAGAGAGTAAATACTTTTATAATCAGCAGAAAAAATGTGTTATTGAAGGATATTTTCACATTGGTAATTATGCGCTGGGTAATTTCTTTGAGGAAAAAGACCTGGATCTGGAGCAGGAGACGGTACTTAGAAGGGAAATATCCGCTGATGGCAAATCCCGGGCATTTGTGAACGACACCCCTGTTAATCTTACTACCTTACGAGAGTTGGGTGAAAGGCTGATCGATATTCACTCTCAGCATGCTACTCTTGAAATAAACGATGAAGGTTTTCAACTACTGGTTGTAGATACTCTGGCTGCTAATGAAACACTTTTACAGAATTACCAGAAGAACTACAAAGCATATCGCAAATCGGTTAACCGTCTGAAAGAACTGGAAGAGATCAATGCTCAATCTAAGTCAGATCAGGATTATTTTCAGTTTCAGTTTGAGGAACTTGATCAGGCTAACTTGGCTGAAGACGAACAGGATGGTTTGGAACAGGAGCTTAACAGCCTTACTCATGCGGAGGAAATCAAGAAAAATCTTCTTGCTGCCTCATTTGTATTAAGCGAAGACGAGAGATCAGTACTTTTAAATTTGAAAGAGGCTTTAAATCAGTTGCAACAGATTGAGAAGTTTTTGCCTGATGCAGGTAGTTTAACAGAACGCTTGCAAAGCAGTTTGATTGAGATCAAAGATATCCAGTCGGAGATAGAAACGCTGGAGCAAGGCACCTATATAGATGAGGAAAGGCTTTCGGAGGTAAATGAAAGGTTGGATCTTATCTATAAACTTCAAAAGAAACACCGTGTTGGAAGTAATAAAGAATTAATTGCGATCAGGGAGAGCCTTTCAGAAAAGCTTAATTCAATCTCTTCATCTGAAGAAGAGTTGGATAAACTGAAGATCGAAATTGAGCATTTAAGAGCAGAGCTGGTAGTATTGTCCGATACGCTATCTGCAAGTCGGAACGAAGTGATTCCTTCTATAGAAGCAAAGGTGAAAGAGATGCTTGCTGATGTAGGAATGCCTAATTCGGTATTAAAGATAGAGAACGTCCTTCTGTCTGAAGATGAGTTTAACAGCAATGGCAGAAACAAAGTTCAGTTCTTATTCTCGGCTAACAAAGGTCAGGAACCTGCGCCAATGAATAAAGTAGCGTCGGGAGGTGAGCTTTCAAGATTGATGCTAGCGATAAAATCTCTGATCTCCCGTCATATTGCTTTACCGACTATTATATTCGACGAGATCGATACGGGTATATCAGGAGAAGTAGCTCAGAAAGTGGGCCGTATCATGGAACGGCTCTCGGAAAGCATGCAGGTACTGGCCATTACTCACCTTCCGCAAATTGCCAGCAAGGGTAATGCGCATTACTGGGTTTATAAGGATGACAGAGAAGATATTACTCATACCAATATCCGAGAGCTTTCAACGGATGAGCGGGTTCTTGAAATTGCAAAAATGCTAAGTGGTGAGAACCCTGGAGAGTTTGCCCTGCAACATGCAAAGGAATTGCTGGAAGGATAGGTAGAGTTACGATTTTAGATTTACGAATTACGATTTTGGAAATACTGTTGACGAGTATTTCAAGCGTAGTAGACAACCATTTGAAGCTATAAGACTGAATTCTTAAATCTTTGGACCGAAATCAATTAGTTTCCTTATTTTAGCCCACCAAATTATTTGATAATGGCTTACAACTTATTAAAAGGTAAACGCGGCATTATTACAGGTGCTTTAAATGAAAACTCGATTGCCTGGAAGGTGGCAGAAAAAGCGCATGAGGAAGGTGCTACCTTTGTTCTTACCAATGCTCCTGTTGCAATGCGCATGGGAGAAATAAATGCCTTAGCAGAAAAAACTAATTCTCAGGTTATTCCTGCCGATGCAACCAGTATTGAAGATTTAACAAACTTATTTACTCAATCACAAGAAGTACTTGGAGGTAAAATAGACTTCGTTCTTCACTCTATTGGTATGAGTGTTAATATGCGTAAGAATATCCCTTACACAGAATCTAATTACGATTACTTTTTAAAAGGTATTGATATATCTGCACTTTCATTCCACAAAATGCTAAGTGTTGCAAGACAACTCGATGCAATTAGCGAATGGGGTAGTGTTGTGGCTTTAACTTATATGGCCGCCCAGCGTACTTATCCTTTTTATACTGACATGGCTGATATCAAGTCTATGCTAGAGTCTATTGCCCGCAGCTTTGGATACCACTATGGTGTTGAGAAAAAAGTGAGAATCAATACCGTTTCTCAGTCCCCAACCAAAACAACTGCAGGTACTGGAATCAAAGGCTTTGGTGATTTCTTTGATTATGCAGATGCAATTTCCCCTCTTGGAAATGCTGATGCAGCCTCTTGTGCCGACTTCTGTGTGGCTCTATTCTCTGATCTAACCAGAATGGTTACGATGCAAAACTTATTCCACGATGGTGGTTACTCCACTACAGGTGTAAGTGCAGAAGTACTGAATAAAATGGGCATTACAAGCTAATAAAGACAAAAACAACACAACATAAAAGCCGGCGCTGATTACAGGCCGGCTTCTTTATTTATATTCAGAATTGGGATTCTACAAGTATTATCTTCGCTGTTATTGTTTGTCCCGGAGGGGAAATAGTGACACCGGGGTCAGAGCTTTCCAAGCCTAGGTCAATATGTCCCGGACTGGAGGTGAACCTATAGGATACACCATTGGAAACTTGGGGTAGCTTCTCATATGTTCTGTTTCCGAAAGTTAAATAGACAAGAACACCTCCCCTTTCGTTAAACTCATTCGTAATTTCGGGCATATCAACCGTAGCGAAATAGCTTTTACCCCCATTTGTCGACGTCCAACTTGTTGCTGGAACATTAACAATGATCGTCCTGTTATCAATAACGTCAACATACTCATTCTTCTGACATGCTGAGAAGAGGAGTAGTAATGGTGCAAGTAAGGTCAGATAAAGTTTCATAATCTAAGTGTGTGTTTTACTTAGACGACAGCTATCCTTCCTTTGTAACAGAAAAAAATACTTTTTTTTCCAATACCACAGCCTTCTCAACTAAGGCGTGGTTAGAGCGACAGGGATTACCTTTCCATTGAAAAACTTATGCCCAGTCAATGCAAAATCTGCAATATATTTTCCCATTTCAAAAGCCATTACCGGGGAGGTGTATCCAGGAAAGGCCTGCTCCAACATCTCTGTTTGTGCAGATCCGAGGGCAAGACAATTAAAGCGCATATTCCGCTCTGCGTATTCTGCAGCTAAACATTCAGTAAGAGTATGTAAAGCAGCCTTACTGGCTGAATAAGCAGCCAGACCAGGGAATTTAGCACTATGTTGATACCCTCCCATGCTACCAATGTTTACGACATGTGCCCCTTCATTTAACAGCGGCAACATATTCTGAATCATTTTAACATGCCCTAGCAGATTGCTCTGTAACATCTCGACAAAATCAATTTGTGTAGTTTCAGCGAAAGGTTTGTTGATCAATTGCCCTGCATTATTTATCAATACATCAATGCTTCCGATACGTTCTTGTACAAAATTAGCCAGGGAACTGTAATCGTCGTGAACGATATCGAACTTTGCAGGAAACAAGTTCGCTTCCGGATTCAGATCCTTTGCAATTTCATATAATCTTTTTAGCTTATCCTGGGAGCGTGCAAGTGCAATTACTTCATTATCATTTTTTAAGATCAGCTCAAGAACTGCTTCAAATCCAACTCCGCTACTTGCCCCTGTTATAAGAATTTTCATCGTTTATACATTTATAGTTAAGATCCTGAACAGCCATACTAAAACTGTACCTTTTGGCTGCGAAAGTAAATAATATTACTTAAACGCTGTGGTGAAATGATGGTGTGCCCCAAAAGCTTAATTTTGACCTCTAAAGAAAGGTTTTACTTAAATATGAGCCGTAGTTATAGGCAGGAAGATTTAAAACTGTAGCTTTGCAAATTATTTTCAAGGTAGATTTGCTTTCCTGAATAACGCAGGTACCACTTGGCCTTGAGTTCATAACACGTGCATGAGACATATTCTGGTTACAGGCGGAGCTGGATTTATTGGTAGTAATCTGATTAAAGAATTACTGAAAGACCCAGATACTTACGTTAGCTGTATAGATAACTTTGATCCTTTCTATTCCATTGAGCAGAAAAGATTAAATATAAAGCCATTCTTAGAGAATGGAAACTTCGAATTTATTGAGGGTGATATCCGGAATATTGAGGACTTAAGGAAAATTGAGAACGTTAATATTATAGTACATCTGGCAGCAAAGGCTGGGGTAAGACCTAGTATTAATAACCCTGTCTTGTACCAGGATGTCAACGTTAGCGGAACACAAACCCTGCTTGAATTTGCGAAGGAAAGAGGGATTAAACAGTTTGTTTTTGCTTCCTCAAGCAGCGTGTATGGTGTAAACCAGAATGTGCCATGGCATGAGGAAGAGAAACTACTTCCAATTAGTCCTTATGCATCAACAAAGCTTTCAGGAGAGATGCTAGGTCATGTTTACAGTCACCTTTACGGAATTCGCTTTATTGCATTAAGGTTCTTTACCGTGTATGGACCAGGGCAACGCCCTGACCTGGCTATCCACAAGTTTTTTAAATCAATCTTGAAGGGCCAACCTATCCCCGTTTATGGCGATGGTAGTACCAGCAGGGATTACACGTATGTTGCTGATACTGTAAAAGGGGTGTTAGCAGCAATAGATTACGAAAAAAGTAGTTTTGAAATTATCAATCTCGGTAACAGAAAGACAGTTACCCTGAGCGAGCTGATTGAAGCTGTAGAGGAAACTTGCGGTCAGAAAGCAATTATTGACAGACAAGCAGAACAGCCAGGTGACGTTCCTCAAACTTATGCTAATATAACAAAAGCACAGGAGCTTCTTGGATATAACCCTTCAACTAATCTAAAGGACGGACTACAGTCATTTTTTGAGTGGTTTAAGCAGAAGGAGACTGTTGTTCAATAGAGCGGTCTGCCTCCTTTTCGAATTGCGCTGCTTCTTCGTCACTAGGCGGGTTGGCAAATTCGTTTGAGCGATAAACAAAATACATTCCTGGTAAAGCTGCAATGGTAGAAACAATAAAAAACGCCAGGGTAACAAAGACAGCCAGCGACTGATCCATATTAAAGATGCTGGAAGCATGGGTCATAACGTACTCTCTTAATCCGAAGCCTCCAAAGGTTACTGGAATAATAGTGGCCACTGAAGCAACAAGGAAACTGAATAAGTAAGGTGAAAATTTACCAACAAATTGCTGCGATAGAAGGATACAGATCACGGCAAGTAACTGAAAGGATTGTACGACTAAAGCTTTGGACTGCGCTGGTAAAAAGCATTTGGAGTAGTCGGGGAAAAACTTCCTAAGAACAACGTAATAAACAATTGTACCAAGCACCAGGATAGCAATTGGAAGTGCAAGCGCGATCTTTACCTGAGGAATCAAAATAATCAGAACAACACACAATGTTCCTATAGCCCATAGGCCACTTAAACGATCTAAGAACAAGGCTAGAAAGATACGCTTCGTGGGCAACTGATATTTTTTTCTGAGGATATAGATTTTGAAACCGTCTCCTCCTATTCCACCTGGAAGGAAAACGTTATAAAATAGGCCAAGAAGGTATAAGCGAAGGTTGTAGCCATAACTTATCTCCATCCCAATGCTTTTTAAAAAGTCTAATAAACGCCAGGAGGAAAATATCTGGGAAAGACAATAAGCAACAAGAGCTAAAAAGATATACAGAGGATCGCTTTTCAGGAAAATGTTTTTTACCTGAACAAAATCGATCTTTCTTGAGATAAGGAAGATCAACAGGATTGTTACCGCGATCTTTAATAAGATCTTAGCGGCATTAGTTAGCTTCTTCTTGTCCATTAAACACTCTTCTTACCTGATATGTCTTGCGGTTAGTTCCTTCAAAGTATGTACGAATATTTATCTCGGCTAATATTCCTATGGTTATCAGCTGAATTCCTCCCAGAAGAAAAATCAGACCGAGGATAAGAATAGGCTTCCCCCAAATATCATGTCCCATAATTTTTAATCCAAGCAGGTATAAATTAATGACAATCCCCAGGAAAAGCGCAATAAAACCAAGTGAGCCGAAAAGGTGCATAGGTTTCTGGATATACTTACGGAAGAAAACCATGGTGATCAAATCTGACATCACCTTAAATGTTCTGTTCAATCCGTATTTAGATTTTCCAAACATCCGTGCGTGGTGCTTTACGTCTACCTGAGTGATATTTGCACCCTGCAATTTTGCTAATACAGGAATAAAGCGGTGGAGCTCTCCGTAAATTCCAAGATCTTCCGCAATTTCCCTCTTAAAGACTTTCAGCGTGCAGCCATAATCCTTAATATATACGCCGGTCATCCTTCTGATAAGAGCATTTGCGATTTTTGAAGGAATTTTGCGAAGGAAAACACCGTCCTGACGATTCTTTCTATTTCCGGCAACAACATCCCAATCTTCATCCTTCAACTTTTGCAGCATAAAAGGAATATCAGAAGGATCATTCTGAAGGTCGCCGTCAAGCAGGGCTACATATTTGCCAGTAGTATGATCAATTCCAGCCGTCATAGCCGTACTCTGTCCGTAATTCTTTCTCAACTCAACCAGCACAATGCGGTCATCTGCCTGTTTCTTAATTTCCCTCTGAGTTCCGTCACTCGACCCGTCGTCTACAAAAACTACTTCATAATCTATCCCATTCAATGCATTACGAATAGCGTCAATCAATGGAGTAATATTCTCTCGCTCGTTTAAAACTGTAATTACTACAGAAAGTTCCCTCATTGTACTTTAAATAATTTCAGATTGCCTTCAAATGTCTTAAGCAAGACTGCAGCAGGATTTTTCAAATCGCGGTCAAAGGTAAGATAATAACCTGGCTTGCTATCCACCTCAGTAAATTTAACCTTCGAGCCTCTACTTCTCTCAATGTAAAAAATAAGCCTGTCGTGAAAAGGAATGCTTACAACTTCAGGATGGTATTGGTAGAAATAGAATGCTGCGTTAGTGCTGGTCTTCCCCATTTCAGTACACACTGTTTTGTAATAATTGCCTTCATGTTTAGCATTCCGCTCGGGAAGAATAAATAAGCTGAATCCCAACCTTACGAAAATAAGCAGAGCCAGGAAAGGAATGATCTTGTAGTTCTTCGCCTTCCATATTGCCAGCAGACTTACTCCAATTAAGACTGTTATAAAAATTGCTTTAACAAGCAGGAAAGACACTGATGGTAGTTTGCCTGCTATTACAGCAATTGGAACCGCCAGCAACACCAGGATACCTATTACCAGGAAAATAACGTTAACTATTTTATCAAGCAATGGAATTTTTTTCCGATAGGTAAAGTAAGCATGCGTAAATACTATAGTAACCAGAGGATAAAGCATTAATAAATACCGTGGACGAGTTTCTGGTGAGAGCCAGTAAACCCAAATGTTTGCAAGAAAGATCAGGCAAATAAATTTCAGAAATTCATTTTTCCTGATGCCCCTAAGGAATTCTCTATGAAAACAAAAAAGCAGCATAAGACTGACGGGGAACAGATGACTTAAATGCTCCACGGGAAACATTAAAAGATGTTTTATACTTTTTGCCAGCCCTGCCCTACCCGCCGTCCTTTGACTACTTTGATCCCAAATGGTGGCGAAGTAGCCTTCGAGGTTTGGATTATGCAGCGAGTAGTTATAGAAATATGCAGCTATTATGAACAAACAGATGATGCCAGATAGTATGTGTTGCCAGCTGAAAAACTTTTTAAAATTACGGGTGTAAAGCAGAAGTGTTATTATACTAAAGCCCTGGAAAACAATAGAAGGCAAACCCTTACATAGAAAAGTTATAGCAGTAATGATGTAAGTTGATAAAAAGAGCAGGAACCATTGCTTTCTCTGGTAGAAATAGAACATGCACATGAACGAGATAAAGGTAAGCCAGGAATAGAAAATATCTATATGACCAAGCATGGAATCGTATAGGAGCATCCTGCCGTTTAGCATAAACAACATTCCACTTACCAGAGCTATCCGTTTGTCTTTCAGGAAATAATTAACCGAGGCAAAAATAGTTATTGCAAACAGAAACATCGGAATTTCGGCTGGCAACCGTGTTATAAATTCTGAATAGCTTCCCGAAATCAGGTATAATGCAGCCAGCAACCAATTATAAAGCGGGGGCTTATTGTAGTAATATTCTCCCCCAACCGTTGGTACCGAATAATTCTTGCTAAGGATCATTTCTAGTGCAACATTAGCCCTGGTGGGTTCGTCGGCAAACAGTGGTAACAATCCAAGATTAATAAAAAAGGCAGGAATTGCCAGTATTATAAGAAAGGTGAAGACCCTTTCCGGATACTTTTCGAAATAGTTATCGATTGACTGCATTTAAGGCAGCAAAGATAGAAAAAGCTCGGTTGAGGTTTGTTAAATATTGTTTAATCTGATTTTAAATACTGTGCCGGATCCCAGTTCACTTTCTAATGAAATACTCCCTCCCATAGATTCAACCTGAGATCTTACCATATGAAGACCCAGTCCTTTACCCTCAACTACATTAGTAAAGCGCTTATAGAGTCCGAAGATCTGATGTTTGTAAAGCTTAAGGTCTATTCCCATTCCGTTATCACTAACCTCGATGTACGTGGATTCCTCCTCCCGGTAAGCTTTGATTAAGATCGCAGGTTTTCTTTCCGGATGCTTATATTTAATTGCGTTTGATATCAGATGATGAAGAATACTTTGAACATAGCTCTTAATACTTACCAACTCATTTGCCTCCGTAAAGTCAGTTGAGATCGAAGCCTGCGATTGTTTTATCTGCGATTGGAGGTCATGTGAAATACCTTGAATAACATCCTGCAGGTATACAAGTTCCTTCTTCTCGTTCAGCGGAGATCTTACCGCTAAGATATCATTGAGGTCTCTTATCAGGTCATCAATTGCCTCTGCCGATTTACCCAAATTAGACAATACCTCTTTTGTTTCTTCCTGAGGAAGGCCATTTTCGAGCAGATAAGAGATGCCAAGAATATTTGCTACCGGAGCACGCAGGTTGTGTGATACCACATAATTAAACTGCATCAATTCATTGTATCGATGATTCAGTTCCTTTAGCAGTTGCTCTCGCTCCTTTTCACTCGTCTTAATATGGGTAATATTCTGAGCAAGAAGTACAAGGCTCTCAATGTTACCAACGCGGTCTTTAACTGGTCCAACGTTTATATCGTACCATTCTTCCTGGGTAAATGCCCCTTGAGCCACAACCTCCAGACGCTGTTTTTCACCAGTTTGAAAACAGAGCTCCAGCTTCTCTTTAAAAATCTCCGTATAATTCGCGTCAGTAAAAAAGAAAACAGATTGACCAATAACTTCTTCGGGTTTTCGTGCGACCAGGGTATTAATGTATTTAATCTTCAGTTGTCTGTCTACTTCCACGATCAGCACTGGCGAGCTCTCAGCAATGGCTTTGAAATGATCTTCCCGTCTGCTAAGGGCCTCCCAGGCCTTAATCTTTTCCTTTTGAGCAAAAACAGTAGCTGAAATGTTCCTTATGATCGCCATAACTTCCTTTTCTCCACTTTTCATCATGCGAGCCTCGTAATACCACTCATCAAGTCCTTCCCGAAGCTGATATTCATGAGTTACCATCCGGCCAGATAGTATACTTCGCCTGGCCAGAGCCAGTAAGGCCTCATAAATTTCCTGTGGAAAGAGGGCGGAAAGCGGACCTTCAAGATCAGGATTTCTATAATCGCTCATACCTCCGTCTTGGGAATAAAGGAAACACTTTTCTGTAGCTGTATTAATTCGAAGCAAGGAATCTGGAATTACTTTCAGCAATGCTTTAAGCCTTCGCTCACTCGTATCCATGGCAGTAACATGCGTTTCAAGCGACGACATGATCTGTTGATGCTCCTTTTTATCTGAAATATCTACAATATATCCCTCCAGATAGAGTAATATGCCATCACTATTAAAGATTCCTGTTGCTGTTTCTCTAACCCACTTTTGCCTGCCGGCTTTTGTGATGATCCTGTACTCGCAACTGCAATCTTCATTTTTTCCCAACTGCTGCGTAAAAAGTTCCCAAAGCCATATCTTGTCTTCAGGAAGAATCAGACTTCCCAATCCTACCTTTGCCTGTATTAACTCTTCAGGAAAATACCCTGTTAAATCATAACTGCCTTTACTTGCGTACAAAACTGGTCGACCCGACTCAAATTCGCATCTATATAGCATGCCCGGCATATTCTCCAGAAGATTCTGAAAAACAGACTGGTTTAAGTTTATTTTCTCCATTTTTTATCCCGCAGGAAGCTTTACGAAAAACTCATCAATCGAACCGTTAAATATAACCTATCCAATTAAATAGAGAAAAATAATTTCTTTCTATACAAAAAAATTCATCCTATAATTTCATTTACAAAGAATAGATCATTCTTAGTTACCAAACCGAAAGCCGGGTATTAGTAGTTATAGGTTAAACCAAAATAATAATTCCTTTTAGGAGCAGCATTATAGAAACGATCACCAGCTGCATTAAGATCGTTCCCCAGACTATAGTTCTGATTAAGCAGATTATCAGCACCGGCGTACAAACCTATTGGATATTTTCTGCTTACGGATTTCAGGGAAAGACGAGCACTAATTAGGTTATAAGTAGCGGCGTAAGCTGTATTAGCATCGTTTAAAGGTATTTCGGAAGTATAGCTATGTTGAACAAAAAACGAGATACTGGAGGGAAAACTGACCTTAACAGAGGATACAATCGTTTTTGACGGAACTCCAGTTAACTCATTTCCGGAATAATCCTTGAGGCCGTTACGGTTGAAAATATACTCCTTAAAGCGGAAATGATTAAGTGTCAGGCTATTTTTAAATTGTATTGACCTTACCACCCTGGTTTGGCTGAAAGGCAGTAGTTGAACAGACAATTCGGATTCTAATCCTTGTTGATCGGTTTTACCAGCATTAACGTAATAATCTGTATCGTTGGGATTAATTCCTCTTACGATGGCATCATTAAGCCTATAATTAAAATACACGGCATCCCAGTAAACCCGGTTGTTAAGGAGAGACAGCCGGAAACCCAACTCCCGTGACCAACCTTTTTCTGCCTGGATAACTGTATTGATTGCCGTTCCGGAGGGATTTACCTCTTCTAAGGAGGGTGGAGAAAAACCGCGACTGAGAGAAGCTCTGAAACTAAGAGAAAAAACCGGCCTGTACAAAATTGCAAAACGTGGCATTAGTTCATCTTGAAAACTGCGCCTCAATACTGCTGATCTTTCAGGAAAAAGTGAGCCATAATTATAACGGTAGTGATTAATGCTTAATCCTGACTCAATTGATAATTGTTTCGATAAAGTTGCTGAAAAATGAGCAAATGAAAAGCGCTGCTGGGCTTTGAGGTCAGCTCCCTGCTGTTGCACTCCTTTCATACCTGTCTCATTTGCAAAGTTTTCCTTCAGCATTTTTGTCTGCTGACCCTCAAAGCCTAACTGAAAGCTAAAAGGGAAAATGAACTGCTTACTATCAAACTCAAGGTAAGTCCTTAGTCCAAGAGAACTCTCATCTCTTATTTCATAATTTGCAATAGCAGGATTTTCAAAGTCTGTTCCGGAAGCAGTAAGGGATACAACATGTTTTAACCTTGGACTAATTTGCAATTCATGTGCTAGTCCTGCAAGCCACGTTTTATTAGCTACATTCGCTTTTTGAACTATTGCCTGTCTCCGCGCACTATCCGGACTATTGTCAAACTGTGAAAGGGTTAAACCTCCGGGAGTTTGATAGCGCAGATCGGAAAAAAGCAAGAGACTCTTTAATTTTGATACAGGAGAATAATTCCATTCGGGTGTTAAATGAATGTACTTACGTTCTGAACGGCTCTGTTGTCGATACCCATCAGACCTAAGGAAGCCCTCATGGATTCCTATCCTAAACTTCCGGTTTTGTTTGTAAAAGGATAAATGCTGATTAAGGGTGTTGTATGATCCAGCCCCCAGGGATGCATTAATATAGAGACTGTCTTCCCCCACAAATGGGCGAACCAAAATCACGCCACCAGTATTTGGACCATAAATACTTCCCTCAGGACCCTTTATCACTTCTATAGAAGAAGCTGCTCGCGGATCGATCAGGTTCAGATAAGAGTTGCCTGAAGCATCCGTCAGGATAAAATCATCAAGGTAAACTTTCACATTTCTTACACCAAATGGAGACCGCAACAAACTACCCCTGATTGAGAACCTGTAGCTGCCCGGGGAACGTTCTTCCATCCTGACTCCTGGCATAGTGTTTACCGAAGGTACCAGAGAAAAGGGATTCTGATCCTGAAGGGCGGTACCAGGAATAACACTTATAGAAGAAGGAACTTTCAACAAAGGCTGCTCTGTAAAATAAGCTTTTACATGCACTTCCTTTAATGACGAACTGTCTCTGAGGTGCTGACCATACGAATTGTGAAAAATCAATGCAAGGATAAAGAGGATGGCTTTTTTCATTTATAATTCCGTCAACAAGTATATGTATTAGATTATCTCCAAGTAGGTGCTTAAATGACAATTTCTATTCATTCTTAACCATAACAGTATTTCCCGCAGATTGTCTGGAATTTAAAAATAAGTTAAACTCAATAATAAGCTGGGCGTTGATAATAAAAACACGCCTGACCAGAAACTCGGACAGAGATAAAGACAATGCGTGTTTTTATTGCTGAGAAAGAACGAATTAAACATTGACAAAAAACCTAAAAAACATGGCTATAATTTATCCTGATATGTACCGCAACACTGGTAAAGATCATACTGGTATGATGACTGATCCTCAGGTTATAAATGTAAATACACCTGAGCGTATCTTTTCTGTAATTGCAGGAACTTTCCTGATCTATAGTGGTATCAAAAGCCTGGTAGGACATCCCGTAGCGGCAGCTTCTAAACTAGTTGCTGGTAGTGTGTTATTTGCCAGAGGAGCAAGTGGTCACTGCCCAATTTACGAACGAACAGGGACTGATGGAGTGAGGCCACAGAATATCAACATAAAACAATATTTTACTGTTAACAAACCACGGGAGGAGGTTTACCAATTCTGGCGCAAACTGGAAAACCTGCCTCTATTTATGCGTCACCTGGAATCAGTAACGCAGACTGATGAAAAACATTCACACTGGAAGGCAAAGTTTGGCTCATACTTACCATCAGTAAGCTGGGACGCTCAGATAGTCAAAGAACGTGAAAATGAATTTATCGGATGGAGTGCGCTAGAAGGTTCGGTAATAGAAAATGCCGGGAAGGTGGAGTTTAAAGATGCGCCTGGCGGTCGGGGTACAGAGGTGCAGGTAGTATTCAGTTATCATGCTCCCGTAGGTGGTATTGCCACAGGTATCGCTAAGCTTTTCAATCCTGTAGCAGAAAACATTATTCGCGAAGATGTAAGGAACTTTAAGCAATATATTGAAGCTGGCGAAGTACCAACAACCACCGGACAACCTTCAGGAAGAAAGTAAGTATCGGCACGGCGAATGGAAAAAATTATCAACCTTTTTGAAACTCAAAAAATATGAAAGCTCTTTGTTGGAACGGAGTTAAAGATCTCAGAGTAGAAACTGTACCAGATCCTACTATCCTAAACTCCCGTGATGCCATTATAAAAGTATCAATGAGCTCTGTTTGCGGCTCTGACCTTCATCTCTATAATGGATTTGTACCCTCTATGCGTGAAGGAGATATTATTGGCCACGAGTTCATGGGCGAGGTGGTTGAAACAGGTAAAGATGTAAGGAAACTTAAAAAGGGTGACCGTGTGGTTGTAGTATCCGTGATTGGTTGCGGGGAGTGTCATTACTGTAGTAGTGGGTCCTGGTCTTTGTGTGATAATAGCAATCCCCATGCTATTATGCAGGAAAAGGCCTACAATTATTCAACTGCTGGCATATTTGGCTACTCACACCTATTTGGCGGCTATGCCGGAAGTCACGCGCAGTATATCAGGGTACCTTTTGCTGATAACGGTGCTTTTGTGGTCCCGGAGGAAGTGCCTGATGAAAAGGCTGTTTTTATTTCTGATGCTATGCCTACGGGTTATATGGCTGCAGAAATGGGAAATATAAAGCCAGGTGATGTTGTAGCGGTATGGGGAGCAGGAGGAGTTGGACAAATGGCAATTCAAACAGCCTATTTAATGGGTGCCGAAAAAGTAATTGCGATAGACAGCTTCGATTATCGGCTACAAGCTGCAGCAAAGTTTTCGAAAGCAGAAACACTGGATTATACAAGTACAGATATCTTGGACGCGTTGAAGGAAGCTACAGGCGGCAGAGGCCCCGACGTGTGTATAGATGCCGTAGGTATGGAAGCAAGAACTACCGGGATAGAGCAGATTTATGATAAGGCTAAACAGAAACTAAGGCTCGAATCAGACAGGCCTGCAGTTTTGCGACAAGCAATAATGGCTTGCCGAAAAGGAGGAACTATCTCTGTTGTGGGTGTTTACGCGGGCCTGATAGACAAATTCCCCATGGGGGTAATGATGAATAAGGGTTTAACTATGAGGGGTGGTCAAATGCACGGTCAACACTATGTTCAAATGCTGATCGATCTGATCCTTCAGGATAAAATTGATCCCTCTTTTCTTTTAACACACCCAATGCCACTGGAAGCCGGGCCCGAAGCCTATGGAATGTTCAATGATAAAACGGATAATTGCATGAGAGCAGTGTTTCTGCCTAACATGTAAAATAAAAGAGTTAGGAAAGCCGCTTAGTTCGAGGCGGCTTTCCTATTATCTATTATTTTATTTCAGACGTGTTGACCCGCGTGCACTCCTTCAGCAAATTCCTCTACCATTTTTTTGTTGAAAGCGGGAAGATCTCCAGGGTTGCGACTGGTTACCAGTCCCTGATCTACTACCACTTCGGCATCTGACCATTCTGCTCCTGCATTTATCAAATCGACAGCAATAGAGGGGAAAGAAGTTAAACGCCTGCCCTTTACAACTTCGGCAGTGATCAAAGATTGAGGGCCATGACAGATTGCAGCTACGGGCTTTCCTGTCTTAAAAAAAGCCTTGATAAAATCTATTGCCTGCTGATTTTGTCTTAACTGGTCGGGATTAAAAACACCGCCAGGAAGAAGTAAACCATCGAAATCATCCGGATTTGCATGAGCAATATTCAAGTCGACGGGAACCTCAATCGACCATTCATGATCTTTCATTCCTCTCACTGTACTTTGTTGTGGCGATACCACCTGAACAGTCGCACCAGCCTCCTGCAAGGCTTGAAGCGGACTTGTCAATTCTACTTCCTCGAAACCGGTCTCTGTTAAAATTGCAATCCTTCTGTTACTTAGTCTTGGCATAATTCAAAATTTAGTTTTCTTCTAGGTAGCTCTTTTTTAAGCTTTTAGTATCTACAGAGGCAAATTCTATTTGTTTTTTTCAATTTTAATTCGATATTAACAACTGTTTACAACATATCTTTGCTCACCGCTGAATTATGGATATCAAAAAACGCATAGCAATCTTCGCGTCAGGATCGGGCTCTAATGCTCAAAAAATAATGGAACATTTTAAAAAGCACAATGAGGCTGAAGTGGCTATTGTACTTACAAATAACCCGGATGCTTACGTGCTGCAACGTGCTGATAATTTTGAAATTCCGACTCACGTTTTTGACAGGTACGAGTTCTATAAGACCAATTCTGTAGTGAATTTATTGAAAAGCCTTGAAATAGATATCATTGTATTAGCAGGCTTTTTATGGCTTGTTCCGGAAAATCTTTTAAAGGCCTTTCCTAATAAGATCATTAATATTCATCCTGCCCTGCTTCCTAAATATGGTGGAAAGGGAATGTATGGTGATAACGTTCATAAGGCCGTATTAGCAAATGGAGAGGAAGAATCTGGTATTACCATTCACTTTGTGAACGAACACTTTGATGAAGGAGAAATTATCCACCAATCAAGATTCAAAATTGAAAAAGGTGATGACCTGGAGATGATCAAGTTTAAAGGACAACAGCTGGAGCATACTCATTTCCCAAAAGTAGTGGAAAGCCTGCTGAAAAAAATGAAGAGTTTTTAGTCGTTTTTTTGATTATTTAAGGAGGTTTCAAATTGCAGCTTTTACCAAATAAGGCAAAATTTCCTTATGAAAGCTTACAAAGTTCTTCCTTACGTCAGAATCGCTGACGGATGTAAAAGCAAAGGAAAAGACAATGCTTTTACTTGCTTTGATTAAGAAGTTCAATTTCTCTATACTATTTTCCTCTTGCTGAAACATATGCGTTTCAAGAAATGAACCTATAAGTAACTTTTCAAGATCATCAGATAGAGTCTTCAAAAATTCCTGAGAGTTCGTGTTCTCCCTGATAAAATCCCAACCTATAAATTCGTTACAAACAGCATAAGAAAGCCTGCTCGTTTTAAGAATAAGATTACTTATGTAGGCAGACTTATTAGTTTCCTCGTTAGTATTTTCAATAATCTCATTCACACTTATGCGGAGATAGTCCATAAGGATGGTATGCAGTAATACTTCCTTACTCTCAAAATACTTGTAAATAGTAGCTTTCGCAATTTTGGCCCTCTTTGCAATTTCGTTAACACTGGTTTTATGATAGCCATATTTACGGAAAAGATCCTGTGCAGAACGGATAATTTCTTCTCTTATCTTATCTGTCTCCATACTTAATTGCTAACCTGAATTAAGGAACCGCCAGTAATATAGACGGAGTACTGTCGAAGGTTCTTCTTTGCAGGACTTTTAACGGGAGCACCGTCATATAGTGAAAAGACACCGCCACTGCAGGTATCTATTGCAGTAAGTCCGCTTTCTTCAGGATTTACAGGACAACGGGACTCAGGGTTTACCGTACTGCAGCGATCGAATGCCAGGTAGGCACCACTATTTTTTGTTATGATCAATCCCGCTACGCCATGCCCGCTCACAACAAGAATCCCGTTCTTATTTCTTATATTAAACTCTTGTACTGAGATCCGATAATCTACAGGAACATCAGGGATACCAAGCGAATCCTTTCCGCATGCGAGAAAAATACTAGAAACAAGGACAATAGCAATGAGCCTTATCAGGCCTTGAATTGTAATCTTTGATGTATGTCCTTTCATCGCTATTGCTCTAACCTGAACCTAAATCAATTCGCTTTGAAACTGTTTCAAAAACCGTACATCGTTCTCTGAAAACAAACGAAGATCCTTTATTTGATACTTCAGGTTAGTAATACGTTCAATACCCATACCAAACGCATATCCTGTATATTTTTTACTATCAATTCCGCAATTTTCAAGCACATTAGGGTCTACCATACCACAACCCAGGATCTCTACCCATCCAGTGTGCTTACACATCTGGCATCCGGCACCTTTACAGATTGAACATGAAACATCCATCTCTGCTGAAGGCTCTGTAAATGGGAAATAGGATGGTCTGAAGCGAACTTTAGTTCCCTCGCCATACAGTTCCTGTACAAAATAAAAAAGCGTTTGCTTCAGATCAGCAAAAGAGACGTTCTCATCAACATATAAGCCCTCTACCTGGTGAAAAAAGCAATGAGCCCTTGCAGAAATAGCTTCGTTTCTGTAAACCCGTCCTGGCATTATTGCTCTAAATGGCGGTTGGCCATTCTCCATCATCCTCACCTGTACTGATGATGTATGTGTACGCAGCGCTATATCACCATTACCGGCATCTTTTTTAATAAAAAAGGTATCCTGCATATCTCTTGCCGGATGTTCTTCTGGAAAGTTCAGCGCGGAGAAGTTATGCCAGTCATCTTCAATCTCTGGTCCTTCAGCAACGTTAAAGCCTAGTTTTTTGAAAATTTCAATGATCTCCTTTCTTACAAGGGAAAGCGGATGACGTGATCCCACTTCAAAACCTTCACCAGGCAAGCTTAAATCCTGCTTCGCTTCGCCCGAATGAATGCCCGATTCGAACTGCTCTTTAAATGACTGGTGTTTTTCTTCGGCGAGCTTCTTGAATTCATTCAAAACCTTCCCCAAAAGCCTTTTTTCTTCTGGAGTAACTGTTTTGAACTCATCGAAAAGATCTTTAATAATCCCTTTTGTTCCCAGGAACCTGATGCGAAAAGCTTCAAGTTCATCTACTGACTTTGGTTCAAAGGCACTTATTTCCGAAGTATATTGGTTGATTTTTTCCTGCATACGGCTGCAAAGATAAATTTTAAAATATCAATGAAGAAGCGTTAAATATTCTAAAAAAGAAAAGGCTTAGTTACCTAATTAGTATGCATTAGCCCTAATACTATTAAATTCACAATTAATGCGATTAAAGTACTTTTATTTAACCACTTTCAATAAATTCTACGTATAAAACGTTATACTTTATATTATATTAAAAACATATTAAGGTAATTTTTTATTTAAAGCTTATTTAGCTCCAATGCTCCGGTACTTTATTGTCTTTTTTCTATTTATCTCTTCATCAGCTTATTCTCAGGACACCTTTGAAATTTGCGGGACAATAACTGATATTAAAGGTAATGCTATCCCTTTTGCTTCTATTTACCTTAAAGGAACAAGCGTTAGCTCTATGGCTAATGATGCAGGCAGATACTCTCTCAAAATTGATACCGGTCACCATACGTTGTTATTCAGATATGTTGGTTATAAAGAAGCTGAACGGGAAGTCTATTTAACCCGATCGGATACTGTAGATATTATTCTAAAACCTGACGTTTACGAGTTGAAGGAAGTAGTGATCGGTAAACAGGAAGACCCCTCTTATGCAATGATCAAAAAAGTAATGGCTAACCGTAAATATTTGCGACAAACGCCCTCTTACAGCTGTGAAGTTTATACGAAGGGGGTGCAAAAACTTGTAGATGCACCTAAACGATTACTAGGACAAGATGTCAAACAGACTTTAAACTTAGACTCAAACCGGAGAGGAATTATTTATCAGTCGGAAACAAAGTCTAAATTCTACTTCAATTACCCTCATGTAAAAGAAGAAATGCTTGCCTCTAAGGTAGCCGGAGACCGGGAAGGGTTTTCTTTTAACAGGGCTCTCGACCTTCAGGTGAATCTGTACCAAAACCTGATTCAGTGGAAAGCATGGGGAAATCAAAGTTTTGTTTCGCCCGTAGCAGACTTTGCGTTTAACTATTATAATTTCAAGCTACTCGGAACGAGCAATATTAACGGAAAAGAAATACACAAAATTCAAATTTCTCCAAAGCATAAGTATGACCCGGCATTCAGGGGATATTTATACCTTGTTGGTGGCACCTGGAGGATCTATAGCATTGACCTCTTCCTTACCCGCGATGCACGCATTAACTTTGTTGACACCTTAAGGATCAGTCAGCAGTTTCGCTTAGTAGACAATGAATACTGGCTGCCATCAGATATAACTTTTAAGTTTAGCGGCCGGGTTCTTGGATTCGGGTTTTCGGGTTACTTTACCGGACTATACAGTAATTATGTTACGAATCCTGCTTTTCGGGAAGACTTGTTCACAGACGAAATCCTTCATATGCCAAACGACGTGAACAAAAAAGACACCGAATGGTGGGAGGAGAACCGTCCGATCCCTCTGAGTGAAGAAGAAGACTGGAACTACGCGGTGAAGGACAGCTTAGAGGAGTTACAACGCTCGAAGGCTTATGTTGATTCTATCCAGAGGGTACGAAACAAATTTAATCCGGTTAGATATGCTTTTACCGGCTATACATTAAACAACTTCAGCAACAGGAGTTCCTGGTATTTTTACCCTTTAAACAGAACCTTATTTTATAACACTACTGAGGGTTGGGGAGCTGACGTGAAAGTTAGATATACGAAGCAGTTCAACTTCAAGCGATCACTGGAGTTTGAGCCCAACGCACGCTATAGTTCTAACAATAAATTATTAAATCTAAACGCCGAGCTTACTTATCGTACTGATACACTGATGCATGAAAGCTTTACTATTAAAGGCGGAAGTGATTTTCTGGATTTAAATAACAGGGGAACAGTTAATTTATTTTACAACTCTCTTACCTCCCTCTTTGAGGGGAAAAACTATTTAAGACAGTATAAATCAAATTTTTTATCCTTAAGTGCACAACGAGAAATAACAGATGGGCTGATGGTTACCGGAGGGGTAGAAATGGCAAAGAGGTTTCCTATCAGAAATAGTGCTAATGATTCTAGTTTCGCTGATTTCAATCGCCTGTTCCCTGGAGACAATCTATTTCCGGTGAACAATGCCTTCAGCTTGGAAACCAAGCTCTCATATACCTATGGCCAGCATTATACGAGACGGCCAGACGGAAAAATTTACGAACCTGCCCGGTATCCTACCTTAAAACTTACTTATAGGAAAGGCATTAAAGGTGTAATAAATTCGGCGGTTGACTACGACTTCGGATCGATAGACCTTTACCAGGATAAGTTAAAAACAGGATTAATGGGTTACAGCTCATTCTATATGTCGGCCGGAAAATTCTTCTCTTCGAAGTCCCTTTTCTTCCCTGATCTCCGGCACTTCACGGGAAATCAAACCGCAGTCTATAATCCTCTTTTTCCAAATTTCCACTTTCTGGACTACTACTCCTATGCTACCAACAATAGCTACTTTGAAGCCCACTACGAACATAATTTCGCAGGCGCTGTACTGAAGAAAGTACCTCTCATCAGGCGATTGAACCTTGAGGAAATTGTTGGTGGAGCTTATTTAACACAGCCTCTGAAAGATTATAAAGAAGTATACATTGGTATACAACGTCTTATATTTAGGTTCGATTACGGATGGTCATGGGTGCCGGGACGCCCTATTCAAAAGGCTTTCCGCTTGTTCTATGGATTCTAGTACAGGTTTTAAATAGTCCACAGCTGATCTTTCGGCATAATTACCTCTCAACGCATCTTAATATTATTTTTCTATTAAATATTTACTTTTAAAAATTCATGGAGGAATTTTTGACGAATTAGGTTTGATTTAGAATGCGGCGGTTAACATAAAATTAACATTAAGAGAGCAATGTTAAGTTCATGTTAACACTGTATAACCATTTAATTAAATCAGCATTATGCTTAACTCTAAATTTAAGCAGAGTTAATACAAGTACTATTTTCGCCTCAATTTCAAAGAAAATGAAGACTTTAATTCAAACTCTTACCATTGCTTTTCTCTCAATTACGACAGCTACCACCTGGGCGCAATCGACACAGGACACCGTTAAGAAAGAACCTGTGAAACCATCCACAGAGGAAAAGAAATCAGAATGGTATCAAAAGATAAGCATACGTGGATACGTCCAAGCTCGCTACAACCGCTTATTGGAAACGAATGGTCAGGTAAGAAACGAACAAGGGGACCGCTCTATTGGCTCTAACGGAGGATTCTTCCTTCGACGAGTTCGTGTAATCTTCTCGGGTCAGGTCCATAAGAAAGTCTATTTTTACGTACAACCCGACTTCGCCTCATCTGCATCCTCTGATAATTTACATTTTGGCCAATTGAGAGATGCGTACGTTGATTTGGGAATTGACAATGATAATGAATTTCGTTTTCGTGTAGGGCAAAGTAAAATTCCTTTCGGGTTTGAAAATATGCAGTCAAGTCAAAATCGTCTTCCTTTGGATAGGAATGACGGAGTAAATAGTGCAGTTGCAAACGAACGTGACCTTGGAGTGTTCTTTTACTGGGCACCAAAAGAGATCAGACATCTATTCGCCACATTAGTAAGTTCGGGATTGAAGGGAAGTGGTGATTATGGCGTTTTCGCCTTTGGAGCCTATAACGGTCAAACAGCGAATAAGCCCGAAGCTAATAATACTCCGCACATCGTATCGCGTTTAACTTATCCAATCAAGATTGGGAAAAAGCAAATTATAGAGCCGGGAATTCAGGCATATACCGGAAAATATGTGTTAACAAGTTTAACATCAGGAGTTGTTTCAAAAACGAAAAATGAATATACCGATCAACGGGTAGCTGCAACTTTTGTTCTTTACCCTCAACCATTTGGTATTCAGGCAGAGTACAACTGGGGAACGGGGCCTGAGTTTGTAAGCAACGGAGCAAACGGAAAAGGAGAAATTGCACAGAGACATCTTGAAGGTGGTTATGTAACTGCTTCTTACCTTACTAAAGCGGGGGGCCAGATCCTGATTCCTTTTACAAGATACCACTACTATAATGGTGGTAAAAAACACGAGTTAGATGCACGAAGCTATAATGTTAGAGAACTTGAGTTAGGTTTAGAATGGCAACCACATAAGAATTTTGAACTGGTAACAGAATATACCCTTACCAAAAGAAAGTTCGAAGATGCAGCAAAACCGTTTAATTGGCAAAAAGGTAATCTTTTAAGGATACAAGCCCAGCTCAACTTTTAAATATACTTAAACAACAAGGCCTTTCAGTTATTCTGGAAGGCCTTGTTGTTTTAAGGATGTCAGATATCTTCCACCAACCTTACCTAGCTCACCTACCCCCTTAACCAGCGTCACCCGAACCAGTAAGCTTAGTCATTTTTTCAAGGGAGCCTAAAACTAACTTTGCAGCAAATGGAGCAATATTAATTTGCTCCTGCATCAATAAACAAATCTTATTTTATGGAAGGATTTAGAAGAATTTATTGGCCTGCAATTAATTTGATTGGCCCCGGAGCAGTAAAAGAAGTCGCTATTGAAGTTAAGAAACTTGGTCTTACCAAGCTTTTACTGGTAACGGATAAAGTACTACGCTCGATAGGTGTGGTAGATTTAGTAACAGCTGTTTTGAAAGCTTCTGAAATAGATTTTGTTGTATTTGATGAGGTAGAACCTAATCCTACTTGTAAAAATGTCACTGACGGCTTGCGTGTCTTCAAGGATGAGAATTGCGATGGGCTTATTTCTGTTGGAGGGGGATCTCCTCAAGACGCTGCAAAAGCTATTGGAATTCTACAGACGAACGGAGGCAATATTGTAGATTACGAAGGAATTGGAAAATCCCAATATAAATCTGTTCCGATCATCGCGGTCAACACTACAGCAGGAACAGCGTCTGAAGTGACAATTAATTATGTGATTACAGACGAATTAAGAAAGATAAAAATGGTAATGGTAGACCCCAACTGCCTGGCAAGTGTTGCAGTAAATGATCCTGAGTTAATGATAAAGAAACCAGCTTCCCTTACAGCCGCTACCGGAATGGATGCTCTTACTCACGCGATCGAAGCATACATTACCAAAGGGGCCTTCCGTTTGTCTGATACGCTTGCTTTGGAAGCCATAAAGTTAATTGGCGAATCCCTTGAAGAAGCCGTGGCAGATGGAACAAATCTGGAAGCAAGATCTAAAATGACCTGGGCTTCCTATATAGCAGGACTTTCATTTTCCAATTGTGGATTAGGTATCGTTCACTCTATGGCTCACCAGCTGGGTTCAGAATATAACCTTCCTCATGGTGTGGCTAATTCTATCCTCCTACCCTACGTTGAGGAATATAACTCGCAGGCATGTTCTGAAAAATTCAAAAAAATAGCAGCCGCATTAGGGAGAGATGTAACCGGGTTACCAGCAGATGAAGCAAGATTTGAAGCAATTGACGCGCTTGCTAAAATGGCTGAGAAGCTTAATATACCAAAACTATCAGAAACAAGTTTTAACCCTGCTGATATAGAAAAACTTTCTCATCAGGCAATGGCGGATGTCTGCACAGGAGGCAACCCCAGGGAGGTGGCTGTAGATGATATTAAGGCAATCTATATGAATGCTTATAAGGGTATATTACAAACAAATGCAACCATTGCCTGAAGATTCAACCCAAATACTCATATAAAGCGAAGGGCCTGCAGAAATGCGGGCTTTTTTCATTTGAATCAGCCATTTTACAAATCCCTGTAAACCCGTATCTTTACTCCGCATTTCACGCTGTTTGCAGCAGTATTAATGAACTATGGCGAAATATCAAACATTACTCTACTATTGTTATAGTACAATAGAAAACGCGGAACAATTTGCCGCTGACCACCTCAATTTTTGTAATTCCTTAGGACTTGTCGGAAGAATAATAGTAGCGGACGAAGGCTTGAATGGAACTGTTTCTGGTACACCTGAGGCTTGCACGGCTTATATGAATGCCGTTTATGCTGACGGTCGGTTTAATGCTACAGAGTTTAAGATCGACGAAGTAGATGAACCTTCTTTTATCAAAATGCATTGTCGTTACAAAGCTGAAATTGTTCATTCGGGCTTGCGGGATCCACACATTATCGATCCAACCAAAAAAACTGGTGTTCATTTAGAACCAAAGGACTTTCTGGAAATGAAAGACCGTGAAGATGTAGTTATTCTTGATGTGCGTTCAAACTATGAACACTCGATAGGTAGGTTTAAAAACGCGGTAACGCTTGATATCGATAACTTCCGGGAGTTTCCTGAGAAAATTAAGGAATTGGAACAGTACAAAGACAAGAAGATCCTTACTTACTGTACAGGCGGTATTAAATGTGAAAAAGCTTCCGCTTTACTGCTTCATGAAGGCTTTCCTGAGGTTTATCAACTGCATGGCGGAATTATTAAATACGGAAAAGAAGTAGGTGGTCAAGACTTTGATGGTAAATGTTATGTATTTGACAACCGTGTTGCAGTAGAGGTGAATAGTGTTAATCCAGTAGTTATCTCTAAATGTTATAATTGTGGTACTATTACTGCTAAAATGATCAACTGTGCCAATCCTGAATGCAATGAACATTTTACGCAGTGTGATGATTGCGGTACCAAGCTGGATGGATGTTGCTCTGATGCTTGCAAGGCTCACCCTCGTAAACGCCCATATGATGGAACAGGGTACTACGTGAAAGTGCCGCAGCAGGTGAATTTAAATAAGAAAGGCCGGTCGGAATTTATTGAAGGTCTTAAACCGGTAATGACATAATAAAGAAAGGTGTCTTAGTATTTGCAATGCAATACCTAAGACACCTTTCTCTTATCAATATACTCTTCAATCGCCAACTGAAGAAATCTACTCTGTTTCTCCTGGTGGTTTCGGCTTTACATTTTTCATATTGAAGCGAGGTTTGTAAGCGGGTTTCGCCACGGGCACCTCCGATTCATTTGCAATTGATTCATCTCGTTTATCTTCAGCAGTCTCACTTGCCACTTTTTGAACCGGCACTTCTTGTACTGAATTTTTCTCTGGCTCTTGAACCACATTTTCCTCCGATTTGGCCTTGGGAAGGTTCTTCATGTTGAAGCGAGGCTTGTAAGCGGGCTTTGCAACAGACTCCACAGATTCATCTTTACCTGATTCATCACCTTTAATTTCATTATCCCCACTTCCCACTTTTTGATCAGGAACTTCTTCTATTAGACTTTTCTCCGGCTCTTGAACTACATCCTCCTCAGGTTTAGCCTTCGGAAGGTTCTTCATATTAAAGCGAGGCTTGTATGCTGGCTTCTCAACAGGCTCAGATGGTTTAACAGTATCTTCCTTTGGAAGGATATCAACTTTCTCCTCTCCAGCAACAGTTTCATCGCCCTCAGCTCTTCCCTTCGCTATATTCTTAAGATTAAATTTAGGCTTATACGCCTGTTTTGAAGATTCGGCGGACTTTGGCTCATCCCCAAGGTTGTTGTTCGATTCCGGGATTAGCTTTTCCTCAGTTGAGTCTCCTGTTTGTTCAGCTTCACCGCCTGGATTCCTGGGTATATTTCGCATTTTAAACTTGGGCTTGTAAGCCTGTTGCGAAACTATATCTTCATTTCCTTCAGAATTAACGATGGGAGTATCTGATACTTCAGTCTTACCAGGCCTGCTTTCCAGGCTTTTGGCGTCCTCAGAGTTCTGAGCAGCTGGACTAATATTTCTTGGTTTAAAGCCCGGTTTCTTTACTGGAGTTACCTGGCTCTCCGTGCTTTCATTTAGTGAAGACTCGTCTTTTTTCTCTTCGGCTTTCGCTGCCGGTATATTTCTTGCCCTGAAAGCGGGCTTAGGAGAAGCTTTGGTTGGCTCAATAGGTCCGTCAGTCGAAACAGGCTTCTGCTCTATTGTTGGAGAACTTAAGGGCTCTGCCTGAGATGCTATTTTAGTTTCAAGCTGAGTAACCGCCTTCTCAGGAGTAACAAGATGATACAGTCTCCTTAATTTATTAAACCAGAACTTTTTTGTATGATCAAAGCTTTTTTCCCCCATCTGATTATAATGACTCCTGAACTCTGCAAAAAGCTCCGGATCTGCCTTTGATAATGCATCAAGATCAATTTTCTTCTTAACAAAAAACTCTTCAAAAGTCATTTATATTTTCTTTGGGGATCAAGGGGCTAAATGAATAAAAACAAATTGCGATCCAATTTTTTAAAGAAACTGATTAGGCCATATTATGATATACTGCCTGCACGTCATCGTCTTCTTCCAATTTGTCTATCAGTTTTAATACGTCTGCAGCCTGCTCCTCATTCACCTCCGCAGTTGAAAGTGTTATCCTTTCCAACTTTGCACTTTTCACTTCAATGCCCTTTTCTTCCAGCGTTTTCTGCATCTTTCCAAAATCTTCGAAAGAGGTGTGAATTACAGCAATGTCATTTCCTTCCTCATCATCCTCCACAAAAAGGTCTTCCAACCCCGCGTCGATCAACTCCAACTCGAGTTCTTCAAGGTCCAACTCACCAGGCAGGAAACGAAAAACGGCCTTACGCTGAAAGATAAAGTCTAATGACCCGGTTTTTCCAAGAGCACCACCCACTTTGTTGAAATAACTGCGAACGTTAGCTACTGTACGGTTTGTATTATCAGTTGCAGTTTCAATTAAGACAGCCACACCATGGGGAGCATAGCCTTCATAAACAATTTCTTCGTAATCAGAGGAATCTTTACTTGATGCCCTTTTTATCGCTGCTTCCACCCTGTCTTTAGGCATATTAACCGCCTTAGCATTTTGAATTGCAGTTTTCAATCGAGAGTTGCCATCCGGGTTTGGTCCTCCAGCTTTAACAGCCATGGCAATTTCTTTTCCTAAACGAGTAAATTGCACAGCCATTTTGGCCCAGCGTTTAAATTTTCTTTCTTTACGGAATTCAAATGCTCTTCCCATTGTATATCTTAAAATTTATTGTCCAAAAAATTGAAATAGAGGGGCAAAATTAACAATTAAAAGGAAAGACAAGGGATAAGTTTTTTCGGATACTAAAAGAACTTACCAGAGTAAAATGCATCAAAACAATAGATTAGATAAAAGGCGTTTAAAACTAAATTTCTTGAAACATCTGGCGGGGAATAGCGTTATAATAACAAATTGTGATAAGGTTTAGGTTGCCCTGATGTTCCTCATGAACGCAGGGCTTTTTTATTCTATTTTCAGCTGCCTTAAATCTGTAACCGCAATCTGAGGTCGCCCTCCATATTCAGTAACCCTCCCTGTAATTTTTGCATCCTTTCCCTTTAAATCTTCGGGAGATTTGATCTTAAAAAGAGAGCGGGCCGGTTCTTTAATAACAACCGTAAAAAGATGTTCAGGAAAAATTCCTCCAAGATACAGGAGTGTAATATGGGCGCGTTCAAGCACTCTTCCTCCAGAAATTTTCTGAGAAGTAGTTACAGAATCATTAAGATGCTTACTAATTTCGCTGGCGTCGATACGAGTTTGAGCATTGGACTTCATCCCCAAAGCGCCAAGCAACATCAGAACGGTAAAACTTTTTTTCATTGCGATAATTGTTACTACACCTGAATCAATTATGAGTACCCATTATTCTTCAATATGGCTGCATCTCGTACTCATGTAGGATCATCGTGATAATTTTTATGCAATATATGATGTTCCGGTAATAAAAAGATGAGCAAATGCAGGAACTTAGGGAAGATATTACTCCTAAAGGAAAAATTAATTATCGGAGAATGAGGAAGTTCCTTAAAATGCATCCTGCAGAACATTATTAATATTTGAAAATTGAATCAAAATCCCGAATATTGCGCCATAATAAGGCGGGAGAAATCCCAATTATAAAATACTCCTGAATAGCTCAGCAGGTTAGAGCATCTGACTGTTAATCAGAGGGTCGCTGGTTCGAGCCCAGCTTCAGGAGCAAAAGCCAACTTTGAAAAAGTTGGCTTTTTTAGTTTAAAGGCTAGACTGGCTGAAATATAGACCGTAACTGAAGACCTTAGAGTCTAACTCTTTCAAAGCCTTGCTGCAAGCACACAACTATTTCTGTATTTCTTTACCTTTCCATTCAAATCGAACACCTCAAGATACAACACATAGATACCGACAGAGGCGCGAGCAGCATGATCATCCATTCCGTCCCATACCAGTGCCCCTTCTGTTGACAAAGTTACATTCCTGTAAAGCTTACGGATCAATACACCTTTATCATTATAAACTGAGGCGTTAGCAACTAACCCATTTTGACCAAAATGATAAAGAAGAGTTAATGCATCTTCAAATCCGTCATTGTCTGGCGAAAAGGTTTTAGATACCAAAGAAACTTCCTCATCTCCGGAAAAAGCTTCAAAAGCCTGAGAGTTCTTATACCCAGGAGTAGCAAATCCGGCCGAAGAGGCTGCAGACCTGAAATTCCCTGGTTCGGTGGATGCTCTGCTAAAACTAACTCTTTCCAATGACACGCCTTCGGCATCCTTTATTAAAGGAAAATGCATTTTCTCAGAGTATGAAAACTGATCAGCTCTAACTCCATTTGAAACTATAACCACAGTTCCCGCATCGTCATTGAAGGCCGGCATTGATGACATTTTATATAAAGCTTCCGAATTTGCTGAAGCGTATTCTTTCTTTATGTTTTCCGGATCTATTGTTAAAGCCAGATAGCTATGTGGCTTAAACAACACTTGCGTTGTGGAGAGACGCTTAATACTGACAAGGCTATCAGCCCCTCCCTTTACTGTCGCAATCGCCAGGTCTTTTAAATCAAATTCCTTCTCTGAATTATTGTAAATCTCCACAAAATCAACCCCTTCCCGTCTTGGATTAAAAAGAATTTCACTAATCAATATTTCCTCTTTTCCTGACCTGTCGGGGCAGGTAAAAGACATAGAATTATTTCCATCTTTTATGAGAGTTCCCGAACAGTCGGTGACGTGAGACACTGTAACAGTATAAACTTTCCCCCTACCTATATTTTTATCAAATTGCAGTTCAACATCCATAAAACCGGGCGCCATTGCTCTCGCGGAAATTGGTTTTCCCATTCCATTGTTAATAGCAAAATTTTCAGGGAAGGAGGCAAAGAGACTGTCAACACTACGATTAAAACCAATTCTGAGGGTGATACTATCTATTAACACGGCTTCCTTTACTGATAATACTTCTTGAGGAAGAGGTAACATACTTACAGAGTTTAACTTACCAGGGGTACCTCCACTCACATCTATACTTGCTGCCCAATTTTGAATCCCTTTACAGCTGGCGTTTAAATACATTTGCTCTAATGTCCATCCACCCGACTTCTTTTCAGAGTCCTTATACCAGCTATCCTTGTAATCTACCGAATCAATAACAATTCCTTTATTGCTTATCAGCTTTAGCAGATCGCCTGAATTATTAAGACTTGGCCAGGGCGAGATCCCTATAACCCTTCCGTATTGTTTAAATTCGGCAGTGTCTGCTTTAGCACAGAGAATCAGATATTCGCCGGGTTGAATAGATAGAAGTGGCAGAGTTCCTGAAGATGCATGGTCGGCAACCTTCCAATTGTGAAGGGAGATAGGGGTCGTGGTCGTGTTAAATAGCTCAAGGAACTCCATTGGAGGAAGACCTAGCTGGGGAGAAGGATCTGCAAAAATTTCGTTAATCACTACATCTCTCTTTGCAGCAACGTAAGGTGCAGCATAATCAAAAACTGCCGTATTACTAGTTGACTGAATAATTGTCCCTGCACAGTCGGTGATGTTTTTCGCCACAATCTCATACTTGCTGCCATACGGAATTTCCTGATCGTAAATCAGATCCACATCAACAAACCCTGGGGAAACAGGCCTTACCCTGATAAGAGTTCCAAGTGATTTATTTAAAACATAATTGCGGAAAACAGAGGCTGAAAGACTATCAACGGGTCGATTAAAGCTTAAACGAATGGTAACGCTATCTAATACAGTAGCTCCTTTCAATGCTATTGGTGCAGTATCCAGGTCTTTCACCGAATTCTTTCTACCCGGGGTACCGCCACTTATGTCTGTACTTGCAGTCCAGTTTTGAGTCCCCCTGCACACCGCTTTTGGATCAATAAGCTCAAGTGTCCAACCTCCACCTTTCTTTTCAGCATCTTTAAACCAATCATCCCTATACTCTACAGAGTCTATTGAAGCACCCTTTTCATTTTTTAGACCAATAAAATCACCAGTGTTATTTAATGAGGGCCAGGGAGAAACACCCAGAACCCTTCCGAACTTTTTCAACTCGCTGGTATCAGCTTTAGCGCACATTATCAGATAATCATCAGGCTCTAAAACTATAAGAGGAAGTGTAGCTATGGCCGTAGGATCATAAAATTTCCAATTCTGTAAAGAAATAGTTTGATCAGAAACATTTCGAATTTCAACAAACTCAACTGTTGGCAACTCAACCTGAGGTGATGGATCTGCAAAGATCTCGCTGAATAGCACATCTCCTTTTTTTGCAGTATAAGGTGCAAGAAATTGAAAATTAACCGGAGTATTTGCAACTATAGTATTACCTGACCGGTCGGCAACGTTAGACACGCAAAGGGTGTAATTTGCAGTAATCAGGTCTTTAGAAAATGTCAGAATATAACTGTTGGGAATAACACCAGAAGTTATAGAAGCAGGTGATCCAACATTATTGTTTAGAAAATAATTAGCTGGTATTTTAGCTGTACCATCCTCGACCTCCTCATCGAACACTATTTCTATTGATTGCTTTGAAAGGACTTTAGCTGATAATATGTCCGGCGGAGTATTATCCGTTATTAGTGGCCGGACTACCACGTCGTCAAAAAAATGCTTCTGAAAGAATGAAGAGGTGGATTGCTGGACCAGAAATCCAAAGAAAGCAGAGGTCAAAAAATTAATATCAGCGACAGACCCTTCCGTAATGTAAGTACCTGCCGAATTATTAATATCGCGTTCAAGGGTAAAAACACCAGCAGCTGACCGCGTTACCTTTACCTTGATCCGATTGTTAGTGCTACTATTAACACTTCCGTCAATTCCGTCAATAATCTTAGTAATGGTACTACTTGCCCCACTGCGCTTGTAAAGGCAAATATCATCGCTGGTATTTCCTATACGAACAAAATAGCCATTAATAGCAGCGGACAGCAAATTTCGCTGGTCTGAAATTAAGTATATATCTACATAGTTAGACCCGGACGTGGCAAACTGGAGATTACAATAGAACTCCCATGTACAGGCAGTCGCGAGGGTATTGACAGTACTTAGATAAAAACTGCTGTTGGCCGCTGTTGAATTTGATCTTAATTGGTTATTAATTACCGAAAAATCATTACTTGAATTGCTCCCTGTCCAGGCCGGATTACTGACGAAATTTCCATCATCAAAATTGTCATTCACTTGTGATAAGGCAAATTTCGCAAAAAAGATCAGGGAAAAGACTAAACATTTTCTCATCTTTGCGGAATTTTATTACTATAAATAAACAAAGTAAAATTAAAAAAACAAAATGAAAGTCGCAGTTGTAGGCGCTACGGGCTTAGTAGGCTCGGTGATGTTAAAAGTTTTAGCAGAGCGCAATTTCCCGGTAACTGAATTGATTCCCGTAGCATCAGAAAAAAGTGTTGGTAAGGAAGTTGAATTCAAGGGAAAGAAGTACAAGGTGGTTTCGGCCGACCAGGCAATTGCGCTTAAACCAGAAGTTGCATTGTTTTCAGCAGGCGGTGGAACCTCTTTGGAGCAAGCTCCAAAGTTTGCAGAAGCAGGGATAACAGTAATTGATAACTCTTCTGCATGGCGTATGGACCCTACTAAAAAATTAGTTGTTCCTGAAGTTAATGCTAACGTTTTAACGTCTGAAGATAAGATCATTGCTAACCCTAATTGTTCTACAATTCAAATGGTAGTGGTACTTAAACCACTTCACGAGAAATATAAGATCAAACGCGTGGTTGTTTCTACTTACCAGTCTGTAACAGGAACTGGAGTTAAAGCTGTAGAACAATTAATGAACGAGCGTAACGGTATTGAAGGACCAAAAGCATATGCTCATGAGATCGACCTTAACGTAATCCCTCAAATTGATGTATTCCAGGATAACGGATATACTAAAGAAGAGATGAAAATGATCAAGGAAACGAATAAGATCATGGGAGATGATTCAATTAAAGTTACAGCTACAACTGTTCGTATCCCAGTTATGGGCGGACACTCAGAAGCTGTTAACATCGAATTTGAAAACGACTTTGATCTAGCTGAAGTTCGTAGCATCTTAGAACAGCAAGAAGGTGTTGTAGTCGTGGATGATCCTGCAAATGCAGTTTATCCAATGCCAAAAGATGCTCATGAAAAAGACGAGGTTTTTGTTGGACGCATTCGTCGTGACGAGTCTCAACCGAAAACCATAAATCTTTGGATCGTGGCAGATAACCTTCGTAAGGGAGCAGCAACCAATGCAGTGCAAATTGCAGAATATCTTCAGAAACAAGGTCTTTTAGGTTAAGATTATAAACAAATAATTCAAAAGCGGCATATGAAAATGTGCCGCTTTTTTATTTAACCAATAATTTAAGCCCCGGATCCGGAAACTATATATCCTTCGAAGAAAAACCTAAAGTGGAACTTCTCTAGAATTTCAAGTTCACAAAAGGTGACTACTAAGGTTTTGCTTACATGATCTGAAGTACTTGTTCCTGAAGTTTTTTTGTATTATAATACAACGATGAAACTGAAACTCCTGACAATCCTGCTAACTATTGCAATACCCGCATTTACGCAATCTTTAAATCAAAAAATAAGCGTAGCCTTCGCAAGCCTGGAGAACGACCCGCAACTTAAGTACGGACAAGCCTCTCTGACTGTTATTAATGCCAAAACTGGTGATATAATTTTCGCTAAAAATGAGAAGACAGGGATGTCTCCCGCGTCCACCTTAAAAACAGTTACATCGGCAACAGCTTTTAATGTTCTTGGCAAAGATTTTAGGTGGGAAACAACTATTGGTTATAATGGAACTATTATTAGCGGAACATTAAAGGGCGATTTGATCATTAAGGGAAGCGGAGACCCTACCCTTGGGAGTAACAGGTATGAGGAGACGAAAGCTGATGTAATCCTGGAAAAGTGGAGCAAGGCAATAAAACAGGCCGGGATAAGAAAAATTGAAGGACGAATTATTGCAGATGACCAGTTATTTGGCACTCAAATTATTCCGCAAGGATGGATATGGCAGGATATAGGAAACTACTACGGTGCAGGAGCAAGCTCAGTGAGCTGGCGTGAGAATGAAATTGGGGTAAACTTTAAAGCTGGCAGTAAACCGGGAAGTCCAAGTAAGCTTACAGGTATGTTTCCTTCCCTACTCGATTTATCGGTTATAAATGAGGTAACAACTGGATCTGCAGGATCAGGCGACAACGTATATGCCTACTCTGCACCTTATACCCACATTGTTTATTTACGCGGTACTTATGGGCTTGATCTTGAAAAAACCATTAAAATTTCCTGTCCTGATCCTGCTTTATCATTAGCTATTGAGTTTAAAAATAAATTATCATCAGCAGGTATTTTAGGGGGGGCCGCTACGACCTGGCGTAAACTAAACGCTGAAAGCATTACTTACCAGCCCATTGAAAAAATTCTGAGTTCTCATTCATCGCCTTCGCTTACCGAAGTTGTGTATTGGTTAAATCAAAAAAGCCTTAACTTGTATGCGGAAAATATTCTAAAAACTATAGCAGTAAAACAAGGCAAACCAGGCACCTTTGACACTGGCACAGAAGAAATTAAAAAATTCTGGCGTGACAAAATTATGCTTGACCCAAATAGTTTAGAGGTATTGGACGGAAGCGGCCTATCGCCGGAAAATAAAGTAACTACAGAAGCCTTAGCACGAATACTTTTATCTGCGAAAAAGGAAAACTGGTTCAATAATTATTACGATAGCTTTCCACTATACAACAATATAAAAATGAAAAGTGGAAGTATTCGCAATGCTTTGTGCTATGCTGGATATCAGACGGCAGCTGAGGGAACCCCTGTAGTATTTAGTATTATTACAAATAATTACAATGGTGGAACTTCGGCTATCAAACAAAAAATCTTTAAAGTGCTGGATGTTCTTAAATAATGAGATTACTAATCAGACTACCCCAATGAAAATACTTCTACTTGCTTTCTATATATTACTTTTTGCAACGCAGGCGATCGGTCAGGGAAAGTCGACCAACCACACCAGTGCGAAAACCAGTTCAAGGTACCTTCCAAATCGTGTGATAGTAAAACTTAAAACATCAGTAGAAAATATTAAGACACTTTCGCAAGATAATGACCTTGGTTTGAAACTTGGAGTTGTTAGTAAGATTGAACAAAAGTTCCCTGCTGGTAAGCTAAAATTAAATGCAGCAGTTTTAAAGAAACAAGAAGAATTTGGGCTTAACAGAATCTACGAACTGGTACTTCCGGGAAACAGGGATATTTGGGATGTTATAACCGACTTAAGAAAAAATGAAAATGTTGAGTACGCTGAACCAGTCTTCATCAACCGTGCTAATTACAGTCCTAATGATACCTACATCAGTTTGCAATCCTACCTAAACCAAATTAAAGCTCCTCTAGCCTGGGATCTTATCAGAAACGATCGAAGAGAAAAAGTTGTGATAGCAATAGTTGATTCAGGTTCAGATACTGAACATGACGATCTTGCCGCAAATATATATTTGAATAATAGTGACCCTGTGAATGGAAAAGATGATGATGGAGATGGTTATATTGATAACTATAAGGGCTGGGACTTTGTAGGTGCGTCAGGTAACAATATTACGGAAGATAATAACCCCAATATTATCAGCTCTAACAGTGACCACGGTCTGCATGTAAGCGGAATAGCTTCAGCTGTAACAGATAATGCTAAGGGGGTTGCAAGCGTTGCTTCTAATTGTGCGAAATTGATGATTCTTAAAACGGCTGCAGATGACAATGGGACAGATATTTTAAGAGGATATGAAGCGGTTAAATATGCTGCGGACCATGGTGCTCAAATCATTAATTGCTCCTGGGGTTCAGAATCTACAAGCTTTTATGGACAGGACATTATAAACTATGCTATTAGCAAAGGCTGCCTTATTGTGGCGGCAGCAGGCAATGAGGGTAGTAATGTTCCTCAGTATCCAGCAGCTTTCTCAGGCGTGCTGGCGGTAGCTAATGTACAATCGAATGATGTTAAAAACTCTTCCAGTAACTATGGGTCATATATTTCGTTGGCTGCCCCGGGAACGGATATCATAAGTACTGTCTTCAATAAAAACTATAATACGAAGACGGGGACATCTATGGCTTCGCCCGTTGTTGCCAGCGCTGCTGCCTTAGTTAAAGCTTACTTCCCCAATTTGTCTATGCAGCAAGTGGGAGAACAAATCAGGGTTACAACAGATAATATCGATCAAACTAACCCTGTATTTGCTGGGCAACTAGGAAAGGGAAGACTAAATGTTTATCGTGCATTAACTGAAAGCCAGCCTTCTATCAAAAAACAAGCGATAAGGTACATGGACAATGCGAGCGGCACTTTTGCAGCAGGAGATACGATAACCCTCTATGTTGACATAAAAAACTTTCTTAATCCTGTAAGTAACCTTACGATTACTTTGAAAAGCAGTGAGGATAACATTATAGTAACAAATGCTGAAGCCACAATTCCTAATTTGGGCACATTGGGAGTGGCTTCTAATATAGGACCCTTCAAATTCTTTATTAAACCTGAAACGCCTGAGAATTACACTGCTCAGCTCCGGCTTGAATACAGTACCCCTAACAAAAGTTATATTGATTTCGAAGGATTTACGGTACAGGTGAACCGGGACTACCTCAACCTTCAAACCTCCACTATTGCAACAACAGTGACCAGCAATGGAAAATTAGGTTTTTTGCAGGCTGGGGGAGAAGAAGGCACTAATGGATTCCAGTATAAGGGGGAACAATTATTATACGAAGCTGGACTGATGATAGGTTCCTCTTCAAAAACAATTTCTAATAATGTTCGTACTACAGAATCATCTACAGATGATGACTTTGTAAGACAGGTCAAAGTTAGCGGAGAGCAAATTGCTGATACCATCAACGCTTCTGCTGCTTTTAACGACAATGGTAATCCAGACCGGCTAAATGTATACGTAAAGCAAAAGTCTTATATTATTTCAAATAATACAACGGATAACTTCCTCATTATAGAGTATGAAGTTTTTAATCAGAATAACATTACCCGGAATAATGTTTACATTGGAATGTTTAATGATTGGGATGTTAACGGTGGGGCAACTAACGCGACTCAGTTCGATACTGATAATAAGATTGCCTATGTATATGATAAAGGCAGTTCAAGCAGTCCCTATGCTGCCGTCAAGCTTTTAAGCAATGCGAATCCTGCTTATTATCCTTTAAGCAACCGCCTTTCCGGAAACCTCTTAGTGAATGACAACTTTACTGATGAGGAAAAGTTCCTTTCTTTGTCAAGTGGTATAGCTGCAACAGAACTTGGAACTACTGGGAGTGGAACTGATGTATCTTTTGTAACAGGATATGGTCCTTTTACTATACCCGCTAACAGTTCCATAAAAGTCGCATTTGCCTATATAGGTGCGGACAATCTTGATCAGGTTTATCAAACTGCCAATGTTGCCCTGTCATCTTATAATTTGATCAGCAGACAGGATAATCCTGAAATTCAAGATATCAGTCTTTATACTTACTATGATTCTGGTGATCACTTACCTTATGTGTCAGTTTCATTGCCGGAACGCTCCGATATCCAACTAGACTTGTATAATATGTTGGGCCAGAAGGTAAATTCAGTAACGAGTGGCTCTTTTGCAAAAGGTAAGTATAATTTCCAGGTATTGAATACGGAGAGCCTGGCCAGCGGCCCTTACTTCTACAAACTTCGAACTAATGGGAGGACTAAAACTTTAAAGACGATTATTATACATTAATAAGCGGTAGTGTTGAAACAAACACGACAACGAGGCTCGTAACTTTCCATCTCTCCTAACAAGATCTTCGATCCACTGGCTACCGTGCGATAAGAAAATGTAGCTGGTGCCCCGCATTGAACACATACTGCATGAACTTTCGTTACATCCTCTGCAATAGCCATAAGAGCTGGCATGGGCCCGAAAGGTTTTCCCTGAAAATCCATGTCAAGACCTGCAACGATTACTCTGATACCTTTTGCTGCCAGTTGTATACATACGTCAGGCAAGCCCTCATCAAAGAACTGAGCTTCGTCAATTCCTACTACTTGTGTATCGGTTCCCAATAATAATATAGAGGAGGAATTTTCTATTGGAGTGGATGGAATTGAATTTGCATTGTGAGAGACAACATCGCTATCATTGTAACGCGTATCGATCCTTGGTTTAAATATTTCAACGTTAAGCTTTGCTATCTGTGCCCGGCGCAGCCGCCTGATAAGCTCTTCAGTTTTACCTGAAAACATCGACCCGCAAATTACCTCAATACTTCCCTTTGGTCCCGAACCGGTCCTGAAATGCAGTTCACTGAATAACATATTAACTCACCCTTTGCTCAGCGCGAATATCAGAATTTTTGCTTGAAGTGACGGCCATTGTTGCTTATTCTACCAAATTTTCTCTAAGTTTGATAGGCATTACCATTATTAATAACACACTTATTTATTCTGTTCATGATACAACAAAAAGAGATTTTTAAGAAAATTGGATCTATAGTAGTCGAGATAAACGAACAGTATCAATATCTTTCTGAAAATCCTGAACAGCTGAATGACCTTGAGCTAGAGCTATTCTCGGCTAATGCCGACTTTCTTTCGGAACATGTTAAGATATTGAGAAGAATCAATAAAGGGGGCGCTCCATTGCCTAAGTCATCCCAATCCTCTGCGATTGAGCCTCCCAAAGTTCTTCAACCGCCACCGTTCCCTGCTTTGGTTACTAATGAGTTTAAACCCCCAGTTGAGCCGGTTGAAAAAAAGGAAGCTGCCACTGAGGTTAAACCTTTACCAACTCTTTTCGAGCCTGTTGATGAACAAATACCGGAACCAATTGAGGAGCTACCGGTAGAGGAGGCAGAAGCTGTAACCCCGCCGGCCCTAGTCGCAGAAGAAATTACACCAGCTCCTGCTACTGAAAATAAAACGCCAGAAATTGTTTTACCGGAGCCTGCTCAAGTAACTGCCATAGTGGAAGAACCGGTGATTAAGGAAGTAGTCATCCCCGAGAAAGTGACAACGATTGATGTTGCAGAAGCACCGACTGCGCCACCAACCTTAAATGATCTGATCTCTGCTCAAAAAGCTCAGTCTATCCAGACCACTCAGTATAGTTCACAACCTGTTACTGACCTAAAAACGGCGATCAGTTTGAACGACAAACTTCTATTTATAAAAGAGCTGTTTAATGGCTATAGCCTTGCCTACAGTGAAGCTATTGAAATATTGAACCGTTTTGAATCGTTTGAAATAGCAGAAACTTTCCTTAAGACAAATTATTCTGCAAAAAATAACTGGCCTGCAAAGCAGGATACTGTAGAGAAGTTTTATGGCATCTTGCAAAGAAGATATTCTAGATAAATCCCATTCTGTTTGAATCCAACCTTAACAGGATAAACAACAGGATGGTAAAACTCCATAGGGATGATCCTCCGTAACTTAAAAACGGTAATGGAATACCAATTACCGGAACAAGACCGATGGTCATTCCTATGTTAATAAAAAAGTGAAAAAATAGAATGGATGCAACCCCGTAGCCGTAAATACGAGAAAAACTAGCCCTTTGGCGTTCAGCAACGTTAACAATACGGATAAGAAGTGTTAAATAAAGCCCAATTACTACAAGGCTGCCGATAAATCCCCATTCCTCTCCTACTGTACAGAAAATAAAGTCGGTACTCTGCTCGGGAACAAAATCATACTTCGTCTGTGTTCCCTGAAGATATCCCTTTCCCCATAATCCACCAGAGCCTATGGCGATCTTAGATTGGTTAAGGTTATATCCCTGTCCCCGCGGATCGTCGATCTTCCCTAGAATAACATCTATACGGTTTCGTTGGTGTGACTGTAAAACGTTCTTATAAGCGAAATCAACGCAGAAAATAAAGGCAATTGAAATAATGACTCCAGAGGCTATCACCGTGATAAGGTTCCTGTTTCGTTTATTGAAATAAATAGCAAGTGCGCCAATGATCAGTAAAGCCGCAATTACGAGGAACTTATTAAACATCAAAGACAAAACAAATAGCGCAATAAAAAGCACACCAATAACCAAAAAGTAACCCGATAAGCCTTCCCTATAAAGTACAAAAACAATAGAGGTAAAGGTTAAAGCTGATCCGGTATCGGGCTGAAGCATAATAAGCCCCATTGGAATTAAAAGGATAATCGAACTAATGATCAGTGTTTTTGAATCATTAAGTTTCAGGTTATTAGTACCTAAATACTTTGCAAGCAGCAAACATGTAGAAAACTTTGCAAATTCAGAGGGTTGTAACCTGAAGCTTCCAATTGGGATCCATGCCTGATTTCCCCCTACGTTTCTACCCACTATCAATACGAGAATCAGCAATAGGAGCGTAAATCCGTAAAAGATAGGCGCGATGGAATTAAAAAACTTACTGTCCATCAATAGAATAAGTGAACCAAGGATTACAGCGCCAAGCAGGAACACAAATTGCTTTCCATAGTTTGTATCCATATCCCAAATACTGGGATTTGCAGGATCATAAACAGCAGCATGAATATTGAACCAACCAATGATACATAAAGCCAGGTAGATCAAAATAATCACCCAATCAACATTAAATAAAAGGCTTCTCTGATCTTTCATGTTATTTACCCTGAATCGGTCTTCCTGTCGTTACTTTAGGTTTAACCTTTGATGTATCTTTCCTGCTTCTACCTCCATCTGCTGCTGGCTTAAGCGGCTTTGCCAAAGGTCTGGCTGGGGTCTTATTTTTCAAGCTATCATTTCCCGCTAATGGTTTGGCTATCCCCGCTTTTCTCGCCGTATCTTTTTTAGCATAGGTAAGATAAATAGCCTTCTTCAGGCTGATGATCTTTTCCTTGTTTTTGATACTATCCTTTTTCAATACCTTCAATGAGTCAAGTAGTTTTGTCCTCTTATCCTGAGGTTTCATTCCCGGCAGCATTGGCAATAGGTTAGCACTCATATAACGTTTCACGTCAATGCCGGAAGGTCTCCGGGTAATACTGTCTTTTAAATACTTTTCGACAACAAAACTGGCAATAGGAGCAGCCCATGAAGCGCCATAACCGGCATTTTCTACGACTACAGCAATTGCAATTTTAGGATTTTCACGTGGAGCGAAACCAACAAATACAGAGTGGTTCTTTCCCCGGGTTTGTACAGTACCTGTCTTACCGCAAAAGGTTACGTCTGGTATCCTTGAAGCAACAGCAGTACCGCTTTCAATAACTTGCTGCATTCCTTCTATTACCGGTTCAAAATATCTGGAATCTACCCCCACCTGGTGCTTAACCTGGAATTCTGGTTTTACTATATTTCTATTACCTATACTCTTAATTAAGTGAGGTGTATAATAATAGCCCCTGTTGGCTATTATACATTCGGCATTGGCCAATTGTAAAGGAGTGGCCAGAAGTTCTCCCTGACCTATCGCTAATGAAATAATTGTGCTGCTACGCCACCTGTTCTTTCCAAAGATCCTGTCATAACGTTCATCCTCAGGTACAAGGCCTCTTTTCTCGTTAGGTAAGTCGATATTTAATCTTTCACCCCAACCAAAGCTATTTATGTGCTTACGCCAGTCGTTAAAAGCATAACGAATGTTCTTGGGGCCGTTTCGATTCATCAACTTGTCGAATACATAACAGAAATATGTATTACAAGACATCTTAATTGCCTTTGTAAGATCCGTGGTTCCATCCACGTGCTCACATCTTACCCAATGGTTACCAGCCCTGTAGCCTCCAGGACAGTGGAAAGTTGTATTAGGTTGAATCAGGCCTTCTTGCAATGCAACCAGTGCATCCATTGGCTTAAAGGAAGAGCCGGGTGGATAGTAAGCCTGGATAGGTCGAATTAAAAGTGGAGTGTAAGGATTTTTGAAAAGGCCGCTCATGTTTTTACCCCGCTGACGACCTACAAGTAAGTTAGGATCATAACCGGGACTACTTACGAAAGCAAGGATCTCTCCTGTTGCTGGTTCAATAGCCACAATACTTCCCACCTTATTTTGCATCAATTTTTCACCCAACTGCTGGATGCGTATGTCTAAAGAGGAAACAAGGCTTTCCCCTGCTACAGCAAGTGTATCATACTTGCCATCAGCAAAGTGACCTTTAGGACGATTGAAAGCATCTACCATCAAGTTCTCTACTCCTCTCTGCCCCCTTAATAACTCTTCATACGCTTTTTCTACCCCAGTTTTTCCTATATAGTCTGAGGGACGATAAAAGCCCCCGGATTTTTCTATTTCAGCATCGTTAACCTCCCCAATGTATCCAAGAAAGTGGCCGGCAAGACTATCCGGATATCTTCGCACAGATCTGTTCTGTACATAAAAGCCCTTGAATTCCTGTAAAGACTCCTGAAAGCTGGCAAAGGTTATTGCTGATATTTGCTTTTCAAAAATGGAAGCCCGGTAAGGTGAATAATTTTTTGCCTTTAAAAACCGCTTATCAAATCCTGCTTTATCCAGGCCAATAAGGCGACAAAATTCCAGGGTATCAAACGCTTCTACTTCATTTGGAATAACCATCAGATCATATACCGGTTCATTTTGAACCAATATTTTCCCGTGCCTGTCTAAGATAACCCCCCGGGCAGGATATATGATCTTTTTACGTAATACGTTATTGCTGGCTGATAAAAAATAACTTTTATCAATTACCTGGATATAAAAAAGTCGTGAAAGTAAGACGAGGGCTATGAATATAAAGATTCCCAGGATTACAAAACGACGTTCAAAAAAACTATTCATTTTTAGCGTTCTTTCTTACGGAAGAAGATAAACTCTGATAACAGGACTAAGACTATTGTAAATATAGAACTTAAAACCACTCGAATTAGTGTATACTTGATATCAGAAAAAGTAAATGTTTCCAGCAAGAACAAGGTGAGATGATGGAATAACGTCAGGATCAGAGTATAAAAGAAGAACCACCGGAATCCCATGATCCCCAGCTTTGGTTCAGGCTCCGTTTCAAGACCCTGGCGTTGCACAGTAAGATTAATAAATATTATCCGCACAAAAGCTAACACACAGGTAGCAGCAGCATTGATCCCCAGGGTGTCGTAGAAAGTATCAATAGTTAAACCTAACAAGAATGACAACACAAATAGAAGGATGTTTGGTGTTTCAAACGGAAGTAGCAGAACAAAAAGGATATATAGAAAAGGCGTAGCCAGGTTGTAATAGCCAATATTTTTCAACAGAAATACCTGTATAAAAACAAGAACAACAAATCGGATTAAATTATTAATAATTATTCTGATCATTTTGCCGGCTGTATTGCTTCTACTTGTTCCTGCTCTGCAGCTAATAAATTATTAACTACATACACATATTGTAAGGTCGAAAAATCGGTACTTAACTGGACTTCTATATTCAGAAAACTTTCTCCTCCTTTTACTCCCGTTCGCCTTACTCTACCTATCGCTATTCCCTTAGGAAAACGGGTAGAATATCCGGAAGTAATAATATGTTGTCCCTTGGTAACTTTTACATGGTTCGGAATATCCTTTAGTAAGGCAACCATGGGATCATAATTCTCTTCTCCCCAGGTTAAAGAACCAAAAGCGTTATTTTCCTTTATGCAGGCACTTATACGTGTGTCACTATGCAATAATGACTGAACCGTAGAATAGTTATCTGAGACGTTTAATACCAGGCCTACAACCCCCGTTGGACTTATTACTCCCATACCTTTCTTAATTCCATGTTTCCGTCCGCGGTTGATCGTAATGGTGTTATCCTTATGATGAATGGAATTGTTTACCACCTCACCCACGATGTAGGAATACTGCTGATGTTGAATGGTATCAACAATTTCTCTTTTTACAATACTGTCGGAATAGAATGCACTCTTCATTTCTCCCCTTAACCTTGCGTTCTCTGCAGCAAGACTATCATTAACCACAGCAAGGTTTAAATAGGATTTCAGATAATTTGTAGTCTCGTAAGCTTTCCCTACGATCTGATTGGAAGAATTCAGCACGCTTGCCCTTTGAAAAGAATTATTCCTAACAAAAAGGACTATTGAGATAGAGAAGAAAATTATGAAAAAGAAAAATGCGTTATACTTACTTAGGAAAAGCCAAAGATTACGCATGTTTTTTAAGGATTGAATGAGTGAATGAGAGGATGAATGAAATAATCCCTTCACTCAGCCTCCCATTCATTCACTGTAATTATTGCATTAAGAATTTATAGCCGTGAATATTTTTAAGAGCGATACCAGTTCCACGAACAACAGCACGCAAAGGATCTTCTGCAACGTGAACAGGCAATTTCGTTTTGGCAGCTACACGCTTATCAAGGCCGCGAAGAAGGGCACCGCCTCCTGTAAGATAAATACCTGTCTGATAAATATCAGCAGACAATTCTGGAGGAGTAATTTCCAGAGCTTTTAATATAGCTTCTTCTATTTTTGAGATCGACTTATCAAGACAATGGGCTATTTCAGTATAGGATACTGTAATTTGCTTTGGAACTCCGGTCATCAAATCCCGTCCCTGTACTGCAAAGTCTGCTGGTGGGTCCTGTAACTCCGGCAGTGCCGCGCCAACTTCAATTTTGATCTTCTCAGCAGTACGCTCACCGATCATGATATTATGCTGGCGGCGAATGTACTGTACAATATCACTATCAAAGTTATCTCCAGCTACACGAATTGACTGATCACAAACGATACCTGAAAGAGCAATAACGGCAATTTCAGTAGTTCCTCCACCAATATCGATGATCATATTTCCCATAGGCTCTTCTACATCAATGCCAATACCTACAGCAGCTGCCATTGGTTCATGGATAAGATAAACTTCTTTTGCACCTGCAATTTCAGCCGAATCCCGTACTGCACGCTTTTCCACCTCAGTAATACCTGAAGGGATGCAAATTACCATACGTAAGGAGGGGAAAAACCAGCCCTTACCTCTGTTAATCATTTTGATCATGCCTCTGATCATATGCTCAGCTGCGTTGAAGTCGGCGATAACACCGTCTTTTAAGGGACGAACTGTGCGTATATTTTCGTGAGTTTTTCCCTCCATTTGCATAGCCTGCCTTCCGATAGCAATTACTTTGTTTGTTGTGCGATCAAAAGCGACAATAGAAGGTTCATCAACTACTACTTTGTCATTATGTATGATAAGGGTATTTGCAGTACCAAGGTCAATTGCGATTTCTTGTGTAAACCAGTTAAATAAACCCATTAAAGAAATGTTAAACGTTTTTAATAAAGGTGCAAACTTACGTATTTTTTTTTGCCTTTAAATTTTGCTTAAACCGAAGTATCAATTTTTTCCAGGCTAATTTCAGGCAGAAGTTATACTGTTTTTCTTACTCTGAGAGGTAAACGTAAATTCAGGCAAAAAGTTATGCCCGTTTATAAACAAGTAACCCTCTTAATTTCAAAATTTAAGAGGGTTAATGCTTCTATTTTTAATGTTTGAAGTGTCGTACTCCTGTTACGACCATTCCTATTCCTTTTTCGTTTGCTTTATCTACCGAAAGCTGATCTTTTATTGATCCTCCAGGTTGAAGCACAACGCTTATTCCGGCATCTGCAGCTATTTCAACACAGTCTGGGAAAGGGAAGAAGGCATCTGAAGCCATTGCAGAACCAGTAACGTCAAATCCAAAAGATTTAGCCTTCTCTAAGGCCTGACGCAACGCGTCAACGCGTGATGTTTGGCCTACACCGCTAGCCAGCAACTGTCCGTCTTTTGCTAATACGATAGTATTTGATTTCGTATGCTTAACAATTTTGTTAGCGAAATACAAGTCTTCAAGCTGTTGGGCAGTTGGCTTTATTTCCGTTACCGGAGTCATTTGCTCCGGGCCTTCAACTGTTGCGTCTTTATCTTGCTCAATAACCCCGTTTAACAAGGTTTTGAACAATCTTTTAGGCAATTCAACTTCTTTTCTCTGAAGCAGAATACGGTTCTTCTTCTCAGTAAGAATTTGTAAGGCCTCTTGCGTAAACGTAGGAGCAATTAAAACTTCAAAGAAAAGACCGTTGATCTCTTTAGCTGTTTCTCCATCTACTTCACGGTTTGTGATAATCACACCACCGAATGCTGAAACCGGATCGCAAGCTAAAGCAACCTTCCAAGCCTCAGTAAGGTTATTTCTGGAGGCTACACCACAGGCATTCGTGTGCTTAAGGATAGCAAAAGTAGGTTCTGTAAACTCATCAATTAAGGCTACCGCGGCATCAACATCTACCAGATTATTGTAAGACAGTTCCTTGCCATTCAACTTTGTGAACATGGCGTCAAGATCTCCGTAAAAATATCCTTTTTGATGTGGGTTCTCTCCGTAACGAAGGGTCTGAGCTATTTGTTCGCTCTGCTTAAAAACGGTTAATGAATCTTCGTGATTGAAATAGTTAAAAATAGCAGTATCATAATGAGAAGAAACATTAAATGCTTTTTTTGCAAAAGCTTTACGTTGCTCAAGGGTAGTACTACCATTACTTTCACTAATGATATCAAGCAAATTCGTATAGTCGCTTTTAGATGCAATTATAACTACATCCTTAAAGTTCTTAGCAGCTGCTCTGATCAGAGAAATTCCTCCAATATCTATTTTCTCGATAATATCTTGTTCTGGAAGACCAGCCTTAACCGTTTCCTCAAAAGGATAAAGATCAACAATTACCAGGTCCAGTTCAGGAATTTCGTACTGCTCTGCCTGAGCAACATCTTCCTGTAATTCTCTTCGGGACAGGATTCCTCCAAAAACTTTCGGATGAAGTGTCTTCACTCTTCCTCCTAAAATCGAAGGGTAACCAGTTAAATCTTCTACAGGTACTACATCACATCCAAGGTCTCTGATAAACTTCTCTGTTCCACCAGTAGAGTAAAATGTTACCCCAAGCTCGTTTAACTTTTGAATAAGAGGTTCCAGGTTGTCTTTGTAATAGACTGAAATTAAAGCGTTTTTTATCTTAACAGGTTGGCTCATTGAGTGAAATTTTGAAGGCGCAAAGATAAGGACTACGATTGAATGATTTTAAGATTATTCGATGATTTTTTCTTTTTTTAACCTTACAGAAAAGCTGTGCATAAAGCGGGAAATGACTGAGCTAAACCACACTTTAAATTAATGAAACTTTAGTAGCGTCAACGCTTGCTTCCTGGCTTCATAACTCTTTTAAATTGCAAGCTCCTATTTCCGAAATTTATAAGGAGGCCAATTTTCATTTTAGAAGCTTCGAGATAATTAATTGCCTGAGCAAGATGGGCATCCTCAAGTTGGATAACCGCTTTCAGTTCCAGCATTATCAACCCTTCTATAAAAAAGTCAACTCTTCTTTTCCCGAGATAAACTCCCTTATAAAATATCTCCATTTCATGCTCTTTACTGAAATTCAGTTTCTGTAAATCCATTTCAACGGCTAAAGCACGTTGGTAAATAGACTCCTGAAAACCGTTTCCTAGCTTCCGATGTACTTCCATAGCACACCCGATAATTTTTCCCGTAAGTTCACTTAGCGGGTATTCTGCATTCATAATTCTTGAGGTCATTAATTGTTCTTATTTAGGTCGTCCTAATATATAGAAGCCTCTCCTTGTAGACAATGACGCAAAGCACTCTCAGCTTATCCCCGATAGTTTTAACAGTAGATGATGCATGGTTGAAACGTAGTAATTATTAAATCATACGAATCATAGTAATCATTGAATCATACGAATCATAGTCCTTATCTTTGCGGCCACATGAAAAGAATTCCCGCTGAGAGAAAGCACATTCAGAACATAACAGTAGTAGACATTGCCGAAGAAGGGAAAGGCGTTGGAAAAGCTGACGAACTAGTCCTTTTTATAGAAAAAGCAGTTCCGGGCGATGTAGTAGACGTTGAACTTCTTCGTAAAAAGAAAAATTTTGCTGAAGCTAAAATTTCTCAGTTAATTACTCCTTCTGAACACCGCACTGAACCTTTTTGTCCGCATTTTGGGATTTGTGGCGGCTGCAAATGGCAGCATATGAATTACAAAGCGCAATTGGTGTACAAACAAAAAAGCGTTGTTAACTCGCTCGAGAGACTTGCCAAAGTGGATACTTCTATCATCGAACCAATCCTGCCCTCTTTTGAGACGCGTTACTACAGAAACAAGCTGGAGTTTACCTTTTCTAACAAGCGCTGGCTGACTGACGGGGATATTCAGGGGGGAGACAATCAGGAGATGAATGCATTGGGTTTTCACGTCCCTCTACGTTTCGATAAAATCCTTAATGTTGAAACCTGTTATCTTCAAAGCAATCCCTCTAATGAAATAAGGAATAGTGTTCGGGAATTCGCATTGAAACACAATATTTCATTTTATGATCTAAGAGCCCACGAGGGAGCACTCCGAAACCTTATTATAAGAACAGCTACAACCGGAGAACTGATGGTAATAGTTGTTTTTGCTTATGCTAATGAAGAGGAAGTTGAAAAAGTGATGGGCTTTGTGAAAGAGCGTTTTCCTCAAATTACTTCTTTATTATATATCCTTAATCAAAAGAAGAACGACACGATCTTTGATCAGGATATCAATGTATATGCGGGCCGCGACTATATCTTCGAAGAGATGGAAGGTCTTACTTTCAAGATCGGTCCTAAATCCTTCTACCAAACCAATTCACTCCAGGCTTATGAATTATATGCAATCACCAGAGCCTTTGCCGGATTTAAAGGAGATGAACTGGTATACGACCTGTACACAGGAGCAGGTACAATTGCAAACTTTGTGGCACGTGGCGTGAAAGAAGTGGTGGGAATTGAATACGTTCCAACCGCTATCGAAGACGCCAAGATTAACTCGGGAATCAATAACATAACAAATACAACATTTTACGCCGGGGATATGAAGGATATCCTTACTGCTGAATTTGTAGAAAAACATGGTAAACCTGATGTAATTATCACCGACCCTCCCAGAGCAGGAATGCACGGGGATGTTGTAGGGCGTTTATTGGAGATTGAAGCACCCAAGATCGTATACGTTAGTTGTAATGCTGCTACTCAAGCACGGGATATTGCTTTATTAAAAGAAAAATATTCTGTGACTAAGATCCGGCCTGTGGATATGTTTCCACACACACAACATGTGGAGAATGTTGTTTTATTAGAGTTAAATCAACAATAGAATTTAGCAGGTAGAGTCAATTACAAACATTCATCTTTAAATAATAGAAACCTTGGAAGGTTAAAATTCCTTTAGGGGATAAAGTTTATGGAACTAAATGAATTATTAAATCAACCTGGGGGCGGTGAAACTCCCAAAAAGGAAAGTCCACTGAAAAGTCTTGAAAAGGACTTGAAGCTTTATAGCGAATCAATAAAAGAAGTTTCAGTTGAGATTATAGTGGAAGGGCTTTCTGCTTACCCAATATTCATTGCGCATCAGCATGAAGTTAAGGTAGGAGAACCTATCCTGGACCATAAAGAATTAAATACAACCTGGTCGATAAATGCCTCGTATCTGGAGGAATTTATTGAGAAGGGAGTGATTCATCCAGAGAAGAAGGAGCGGTTTATTAAGCAATTTAAAAATGCAGAGGACTTTATGTGTCTTTTTGTAATAGTACCGGAAGGCGCTAATTTTGTATTCTTCCCGTACAAATAAATCATTTTGTAATTCATTTCAAATATCTATTTTTCGAAAATTTTTAGAGGATGCCTGATAAGAAGATTTTAATTCTTGATAATACTCAAATTCAACAAAAGATCACCCGTATGGCCTATCAGATATGGGAAGACAATCTGGAGGAAACCTCCATCGTGATTGCTGGAATTGCTGATTATGGGTATATTCTTGCAGAAAGGTTGAAGAAATCCATTGAGGATGTATCAGGAATTGAAGTATCCCTGATGAAGATAGAACTTAATAAATCTAGCTCTCACCTACAGGCCGAAACAGATATTGGAATAGAAGTGTGCTCGAATAAAGTAGTTATTCTTGTTGATGATGTGCTTAATAGCGGCCGCACTTTGGCCTATGGCTTAGGTGTATTCCTTGATATTCCTCTGAAGAAGTTACGAACGGCTGTTTTAGTAAATAGAAGTCACAGAATTTTCCCGGTAACTCCCGATTTTACCGGTCTTGAACTAGCTACCGTTATTAAAGAACATGTAGATGTTTTATTAAACGGCAATCAGGAGGATGCGGTTTATCTGCGTTGATATTCTTCCAACTTCGGAATAAAGTTTTCAGGGCTAATATTAATGCCTTCAACGATCATCGAAGCTTTGGTATAAAAGATGTCTCTTTCTGCAAGCTTGGACGCTATGAACCGTTCAAGATCTTCACCTTTTAATCCCTGAAGAACCGGCCTCTCATCTGTTGCACTTTCCAAACGACTGGCCAAAGCTTTGGCGGTAAGGGAAATATAAACGGTAATACCGTGCTCGTTCATCCACTGCATATTATCGAAAAAGCATGGTGCTCCACCGCCTGTAGCAATAACCGAATTTTCGGAATAAGTCCTGGTTTGCAGAATAGCTCTTTCTTTTTCACGGAAAGCGGTCTCGCCAAATTTCTCAAAATAATCAGGAATCGACATACCTACACTCTCTTCAACAGATTTGTCAAGGTCTACAAATTTGTAGCCTAACTTAGAAGCGAGTTTTTTCCCAAAGGTCGTCTTTCCACAACCCATAAATCCTACTAAAAATATTTTCAAAGTTTCTCTTGTCGTTTTAAAATAATATAATCTGTTACCGGAGGGGTAATTCCGGCTAACTTAAGTAGTGAAACTACCTGACCCCGGTGGTAGGAGGAATGATTTACCACGTGGAACAACACGTCGGACAACCTGCTTTCGAAGCTAACACCGGAAAAGTTGAAATATCTAATCTTTTCATTAAGATCTCTTTCCTTTAGCACCTTACTAAGTTCCTTTATATTTTCCAAGTGTAGTGAGAGCAATTGTTCCCTGGGCTGTTGCTGAAAGCGTTCAAATAAAGCCCCTTTTTTATTAATCCGGCTCAGCCAAATATGCTGAGAATTTAGAATATGAGAAAAGAGTCCTTCTGCTTTTGGCATTGTTCTATCAGTTGCCAATAGTACATCAATCATAATCTTATCAGCAACAGCTGTATAATTAATAAGATCTTCCAGCATAGAGATTAGTTCTGATGTCTGAAATATTGCTCCTCCAATTCCTGATAACTAGGCATTGTATGATAATGCCACTTGTTAATCACCATACCATCCTTCAGTAATAATAACCCGGGATTAGCTCTGACCATACTTTTCAAAGGCACAGCATCCGAATAAAATAATTCCATTGCCAACTTATTATTCTTTTTAAAGTTCTCGGCTGTTTCCACCGAGTTGGAGGTTAGCAATATAGTTCTGACATTGTAATTTTCAGCTGCGTTGATGGCCAGGGCATTAAGATCACCAATAGCCCTTTTGTTAGCAGCGTTTAGATTATATGCTACAATAACAAGATTATAATACGGGTTTTCCATCAACTCACTCGTATAATCTGTTCCCTGACTATCAGCAATCTTCAAGTCTTTTATAGGAGGCTCAAAGCCACGCTTGATAAGTTTCCTCCCCGGTTCTCCTTTGATCTCCCAATCAGCATCTTTCCACACCTCTGTCTTCATATACTCCTTATCTGTCATTTGCTTCGTCTCTTTCGTTCTCTTGTTCACCAAATTGTAGGTGATCTCAAACTCATCGACAGGAGCACCATCAGGAATCTTCATTGATTCGGGAATATTAGCTCCAACATGGTAGGGCAAAAAGTCTTTGACAGGAAGATAGTTATAAGTATACAACCCCATTGCAAAAGCAATAATTGTTATCATCCAAAGTACGCCGCTCTGAACTTTCTCTGATCTTAAAACCGGTTGAATCTTTTGGCGATTCAGAAAAATAAAGAGAATAAGGATTAAAAGGACCACATCTTTCGCAAATGACTGCCAGGGAGTGAGCTTGATGGCATCTCCAAAGCACCCACAAGTCCTGACAACGTCAAAAAAAGCAGCGTAGAAAGTCAGAAAGGTAAAAAAGACAATAGTTGTTAGTAGTCCCAAAGCAACCTGCCTACCTTTAATCCCTAGCAGTAACGCAGCCCCAAGTATGATCTCAATAGCGCATAAAGTAATCGATATAGTAACAGCGAGGGGGTTAAGGAAAGTGATATGGAAAACTTCAAAGAATTCTTCGAGCTTGTAGCTAAAGCCAAGCGGATCGTTTATTTTAATAAGGCCTGAAAAAATAAAAAGCAGCCCTACAAGAAGACTGGTTACCCGAAGTAATACGGGAGTTGGGGTCTTTTCACTAAAAGCGTTTTGGTAACTCATTATATTTTAAGTTTTTCAGGATTCGGGATAATTAAGTTTGATCAAGGCAAAAACAGAATAGTTCAGCATATCCTGGTAGTTAGCTTTAACTCCTTCCGAAACGATCGTTTCTCCTTGATTATCCTCAATCTGTTTAACTCGGAAGATCTTCATGAGAATAAGGTCAGTTAATGAACTTATACGCATATCACGCCAGGCTTCTCCATAATCGTGGTTCTTCGCAAACATTAGATCCCTTGTTTCTCTGACTTTAAGGTCGTAAAGTTTTTCAACTTCATCAACAACTATCTCCATAGGAGCAGACTCCTCTAATTCCAACTGAATCATGGCAATTATGGAATAGTTAATGATTCCTACATACTCCGGAATAATCCCCTCTCCTACCTTAGATACTTTTTTTTCCTCGAGAGTACGGATACGCTGGGCCTTGATAAAAATCTGATCAGTTATTGAACTTGGTCGAAGAATACGCCATGCTGTTCCGTAATCCTGCGTTTTCCTTATAAAAAGATCTTTACATGCATTTATTACTGCGTTGTATTCTTCTAATGTGTTAGTAGCCAAAACGTGTTTAATATTTGATTTAACGGGGGATAAACCCCTATTTTGCATTAATGAGCGATAAAAATACGATTATTCGGAAAAAGAAGACTATTAATGCGCGGGGAACCCTAATTGATTTTCTCCGTCCCAAAGTAATGGGTATTCTTAATATAACTCCAGATTCATTTTATTCTGGTAGCCGGGTGTCTTCAGTAGAAACAGCGATACAACGAACCGAAGAAATGCTGGAAGAGGGAGCAGATCTGATCGATATAGGAGCATATTCATCGCGACCAGGGGCGATAGACATCTCTATGGATGAGGAAAAAAAAAGGCTTATTCCTATTATCAAAGAAATTTCAAAGCGCTATCCCGCCGCCATAATTTCTATAGATACCTTTAGAGCCGAAGTGGCCAGGGCTGCTTTAGGTGAAGGAGGCCATATTATAAATGACATTTCCGGAGGGGAATTAGATCACAATATGTTTAAAACTGCTTCTGAGTTAAAAGCTCCCTATATTCTTATGCATATGCGGGGAACGCCACAGGATATGAAACAACATACGCATTATGAAAATATTTTTTCTGATATACTCCGCTATTTTTCATTAAAAACTATAAAGCTTAAAGAACTGGGAGTAAAAGACGTCATCCTGGATCCAGGATTTGGATTTGCTAAGACGATTGAACAAAACTTTCAACTACTAAATAGCTTTGAAAGATTTTCAATTCCTGGTATTCCAGTGCTTGCCGGGATTTCAAGAAAATCAATGATATGGAAAACTTTGAAAATTAAAAGTGAAGAAGCTTTAAATGGTACTACAATCTTAAATACCATTGCGCTTCAAAAGGGTGCAGATATTGTCCGAGTTCATGATGTGAAAGAAGCTGCTCAGGTTGTAAAATTACTTAGGGCACTAGAGACCGAATAAATCTTTTAAAGAATGCTGGAGAATCAAACAACCCATCATTTCAATTCAATAAAAAATGTTATTTTACAGAGTTATGGAGGGATTTGACCTTAGTTTCCTGCACTTGCGCCTATTAGACATCATAGACATTATAGTAGTAGCATTCATCATCTACTATATTTACAATCTAATAAGGGGAACAATTGCACTGAACATTCTTCTTGGTTTAATTATAATTTACCTTGTATATCTGGTTACCCTGCAGTTGAACATGCACCTCCTAAGTCACTTTCTAGGAGGATTTGTTGGTGTAGGGGTTTTAGCTGTAGTAGTAGTTTTTCAGCAGGAGATCCGGCGATTCCTTCTTCTTATTGGCAAAAATGCATTTATTCATCGTAACCGCCTTTGGAAAACATTCTTTGCAAGCAAACAAGAAGCAGCTAAAGACAACGAAATTTCGCTTAAACCAATTGTAGATGCATGTAAATATATGCAAGCGACACGGACCGGAGCACTTATCGTTTTTGCAAAATACTTTGATGAACAGTACTATCAAAATAGCGGGGAACAAATGGATGCTATCATTTCCAAACGCTTATTGGAAAGTATCTTCCAGAAAAATAGCCCATTGCACGACGGAGCTGTGGTAATATCTGATGGAAAAATAAGATGTGCCAGCTGTATTCTACCTCTTACTGATAACGAAAAATTACCACCGCACTTTGGTTTGCGACATAGAGCCGGTATCGGAATATCAGAAATGAGCGATGCCGTGGCTGTAATAGTTTCAGAGGAAACGGGAACTATCGCCTATGCCAAACAGGGAAGGGTCAAAATGAATCTCAACGCAGAAGATTTAGAGAAGCTCTTACTCGGAGATCTATAAGGTAGAACTACACCGATTCGTAATGGTTGCACCGATTATTTATGATTACACCGATGGTTATTATCCAACCTCGGTGTAATCACTAATTATCAGTGGTTCTATACTAACAGTATTGCTCGAAAGCTCCAATAAGGTTATCAGCGATCATCTGAGCAGGACGTCCTTCAATTTGATGACGTTCGATCATATGTACCAATTTCCCATCTTTAAATAAAGCCATAGATGGCGAAGATGGAGGGTAAGGTAACATAAAATCACGGGCGGCGTTTACAGCTTCCTTTTCCATACCAGCAAAAACAGTAACAAATTTGTCTGGATGTTTATCATTTTGAACAGCAGCTCGGGCAGCTGGACGTGCATTGGCAGCTGCACAGCCACATACAGAGTTTACCACTACAAATACGGTTCCCTGAGTGTTGATCGCCGCAGACACATCTTCAGGAGTCTTCAATTCCTCAAAACCAACTTTAGTAAGTTCTTCCCGCATTGGGGCAACTAAATATTCTGGATACATACTCTTTTATTTTCTATTGTATATTAAACGCAAAATTAGTGCTATTCAACTATACGTGAAAGTCTAAGGTATCAAGACTCTGTCACATTTATCTTGTTGTTTTAACGATATATGTAGTATCCTTACCACTTCTCTTCATACAATATATGTAGGTCGGAGAACCTGCAAATTGAGCGGAGTAGCGGTCCTCCCAATCTTTTAGCTCCTCCTCTGAGCCACAATTTTCCTCTTGATTCAGTGGAGCACCGATACGAAGCTCAGGATTTAAACTTTCGAGATTGTAAGCAATGCAATCCATGCAAACACTATTAGAAGACTTCTTACAGGATAGAAACAAGAATAGAATTGTGAGAAAAAGCAGGTTTTTATTCATAAAATAAGCCTATGACAAAGGTACGAACGTTAAGCCACAAAACTGCAAATCGATCTCAAGTAATACCCTAATTTTGTTGCTTTTAAAAAACAATAAATATTGAGTTTATTGATAAATTTGCAACCTCAACCATCTAGGTTACTGGCTTTTTTGAGCAACTAATAAATAAAATAACAACTATGTCATCAGTAGAGACAACTTATGTTCCTTACAAAGTTAAGGATATCTCACTTGCAGAGTGGGGACGCAAAGAGATTGAATTGGCGGAAGCTGAAATGCCTGGATTAATGGCATTACGTGCAGAATTCGGAGCGTCGCAACCTTTAAAAGGAGCTCGCATCGCTGGATGTTTGCACATGACCATTCAGACTGCTGTATTAATTGAAACACTAAAAGCTCTTGGAGCGGAAGTTACCTGGTCTTCATGTAACATCTTCTCCACGCAAGACCATGCTGCTGCAGCAATTGCTGCTGCAGGAATTCAGGTTTATGCATGGAAAGGCATGAATGCAGAGGAATTCGATTGGTGCATTGAGCAGACTTTATATTTCGGTGAAGACCGTCAGCCCTTGAATATGATTCTTGACGACGGGGGCGATTTAACGAATATGGTCTTTGATAAATATCCTGAACTAATTGCAGGCATCAAAGGTCTTTCTGAGGAAACTACTACAGGTGTTCACCGCCTGTACGAACGCATGAAGAACGGTACTCTTCACCTTCCGGCAATCAATGTAAACGACTCTGTTACCAAGTCAAAGTTTGATAATAAATACGGTTGTCGCGAATCATTGGTAGATGCAATTCGTCGTGCTACCGACGTAATGATGGCAGGTAAAGTTGCTGTTGTTGCTGGTTATGGAGATGTAGGTAAAGGTTCTGCTGATTCATTGCGTAATGCAGGTGTTCGTGTTATCGTGACTGAAATTGATCCTATTTGCGCTCTTCAGGCTGCCATGGAAGGTTTCGAAGTAAAGAAATTTGCAACAGCAGTTAAAGAAGCCGACATCATTGTTACTGCTACTGGAAATTGCGATATCGTTCGCGCAGAGCATTTCCATTCCATGAAGGACAAAGCTATCGTTTGTAACATTGGACATTTTGACAATGAAATTGACATGGCCTGGTTAAATGGAACTTATGGAAATACAAAGATCGAGATCAAGCCTCAGGTAGACAAATATACCATTGATGGCAAAGACATTATTGTATTAGCTGAAGGCCGCTTGGTTAACCTTGGCTGTGCAACGGGTCACCCTTCTTTCGTAATGTCAAATTCGTTTACAAATCAAACTCTTGCTCAATTAGAGCTGTGGACAAACACCGATAAATACGAGAACAAGGTGTACACTCTTCCTAAGCATCTGGATGAAAAAGTAGCACGTCTTCACCTGGCGAAAATAGGTGTTGAACTGGATGTATTGGATAACCATCAGGCAGAATACATTGGAGTTGAGGTTCAGGGTCCATTTAAACCTGAGCATTACAGATATTAATATTAGTGTCAATAAAGAGAAAACCTCGACCAAAAGTCGGGGTTTTCTTATTTTTATACCATGACTAAGCTATCAGTAAACATCAACAAAATTGCTACACTAAGGAATTCACGGGGAGGCAACAATCCGGACGTAGTAAAAGCAGCTCTGGCATGCGAAAGGTTCGGAGCCCAGGGGATAACAGTTCACCCCCGGCCAGATGAGAGGCACATCCGGTATCAGGATGTTTATGATCTAAAAGCGGTCCTTACTACAGAATTTAACATTGAAGGAAATTGCCAGGAGCAGAAGTTCGTGAGTCTCGTTCTTGCTAATAAACCAACTCAGGTGACCTTGGTTCCGGATGCCCTAAATCAAATCACGTCAAATCATGGTTGGGATACCATTACACATCAGGATTATTTGAAAGACACAATCGCTCAATTCAAAGAAGCGGGAATACGAGTATCAATTTTTGTTGACCCGGATCCAAAGATGGTCGAAGCTGCAGCCGCAACAGGAACTGACCGGGTTGAGCTGTACACGGAAGCATATGCCCATAATTATCCTGCCAACAAAGAACAAGCGGTAGCTCCATACATTGAAGCCGCGAAAGTTGCTCAACAAGTGGGACTAGGACTAAATGCAGGTCACGATCTTGACTTACACAACTTAAAATACTTTGCTGTTAATATCCCTGGACTACTTGAAGTAAGTATAGGGCACGCATTAGTATCCGACGCTCTTTATCTTGGTCTTGAAAACGTTATTCCTATGTATCAGAGACGTTTGGGGAACTTGTAAGTCCTGTTGAAAACTTTACAGGTTATTAACTATTTAAAGCATTGACGAAATTGAAACTGGAGCCGCAAATATGTATTTTTGCGGCTTCTTTTATACCTCATATTCATGAACTTAAACATTGATTTTCAGGAGAGATTTCAAGATAGACATATCGCTCCAAGTTCGAAAGATACAGCAGCAATGCTGAAAGTTGTGGGAGCAGAATCTCTGGATCAACTGATAAATGAAACAGTACCATCTGAGATAAGATTAAAGACTCCGCTTAATCTTCCTGCACCTAAAAGTGAATATGACTACCTGAAACATCTCAAACAGGTTTCTCTTAAAAATAAAATATTTAAATCCTATATCGGGCAGGGATACTACGATACCGTAACACCTCCGGTAATACTCCGCAATATCTTCGAAAACCCTGGATGGTATACACAGTACACCCCTTACCAGGCAGAAATATCCCAGGGAAGGCTACAAGCACTTCTTAATTTCCAAACAATGGTTATAGATCTAACCGGGATGGAAATAGCGAATGCTTCATTATTAGATGAGGGTACTGCTGCGGCTGAAGCAATGTTTATGCAGTATAGTCTCCGTAAAAACAAGCAGGCCAATACGTTCTTCGTATCAGAAGAGCTTTTTCCGCAAACTATAGACATTTTAAAAACAAGGTCTACTCCTTACGGAATCAACCTTGTTATTGGCAGTCATGAAACTGTTGATTTAACTGAGGATATGTTTGGGGCAATTGTCCAGTATCCTGTAGGAAATGGAGCAGTTTACAACTACAAGGAATTTGCAGAAAAGGCTCACGAAAAAGGCATAAAACTTACGGTTGTTGCTGATATTTTAAGCTTAACCCTACTTACTCCTCCCGGAGAATGGGGTGCAGATATTGTTGTAGGAAACACGCAACGCTTTGGTGTTCCAATCGGTTTTGGAGGCCCTCATGCTGCCTACTTCGCTACGAAAGAAGAATACAAGCGATCTATGCCTGGGAGAATTATTGGCGTTACAGTTGATTCTTCAGGTAATTATGCTCTAAGGATGGCTTTGCAAACTAGAGAGCAACATATCCGTAGAGACAAAGCAACTTCAAATATCTGTACAGCTCAGGCTTTACTAGCTATTATGGCTGGAATGTATGCCGCGTACCACGGGCGGGAAGGCTTAAAGCTGATTGCTCAAAGAGTTCACGGTTTAACTGTACTTCTTTCAAACGCACTGGAGGAATTAGGTTATAAACAAGAGAACAATAGTTTTTTTGATACAATCAAAATTAACGCCGGAGATCTTACAGGTGCTATCCATGCAGAGGCATTAAATAATGAAGTGAATCTGCACTATGAAGGTTCTTTCATTACAATTTCACTCGACGAAACTACACGTTTTGAGGATATTCAAACCATCATTGCCTTCTTTGCAAAAGTAAAAGGAAAGAACTTAAATGATGTAAACTTAAATTCATTAAAAGCTTCTGTCTCTGCAAGAATTCCGTCTGAGCTTATCCGAAGCTCTGAATTCCTGACTCACCCAATTTTCAATACGCACCATTCTGAGCATGAGATGTTGCGTTACATAAAATCTCTAGAAGCCAAAGATCTTTCTCTTTGCCATTCAATGATTCCTCTCGGTTCTTGTACCATGAAGTTGAATGCAACAACAGAAATGATCCCTGTGACTTGGACTCACTTCAGCAAGATCCATCCTTTTGCACCAATTGACCAGGTAGGCGGTTATATACAAGTGATTACTGAACTTAACGATTGGCTAAGTGAAATTACAGGTTTTGCCTCAATGAGCTTCCAACCAAATTCTGGAGCTCAAGGGGAGTATGCAGGATTAATGGTCATTCGGGCATTTCATATAGACAGAGGAGAGGGACACCGGAATGTTGCCCTTATTCCTGCTTCCGCACATGGCACTAACCCTGCTTCCGCGGCAATGGCAGGAATGAAAATCATAGTTGTGAAATGTGATGAAAACGGAAATATTGATGTAGAAGATCTTAAAGCAAGAGCGGAAGAGCATAAAAACAACCTTTCATGCCTAATGGTTACCTACCCTTCAACCCATGGAGTATTTGAAGAATCTATCATTGAAATATGCGAGATCATTCATAAAAATGGAGGACAGGTTTATATGGATGGAGCAAATATGAATGCCCAGGTGGGATTGACAAGTCCCGCAACCATTGGAGCTGATGTTTGTCACCTGAACCTTCATAAAACGTTTTGTATCCCGCATGGAGGCGGTGGTCCTGGAATGGGTCCTATTGGAGTTGCTAATCATTTAGTACCTTATCTACCAGGGCATCCTGTCGTAGATATTGAAAGAGGAAAGTCCATCCCCGCAGTTTCTGCTGCACCATGGGGCTCTGCCTCTATTCTTCTCATTTCACACGCTTACATTGCTATGATGGGAACAGAAGGATTAACAAATGCAACGCAATATGCAATTCTTAATGCGAACTATATTAAATCACGGTTAGAACAGCATTATCCCGTCCTCTATACTGGATCTAAAGGCCGGTGTGCACACGAAATGATATTGGACTGCAGAGCCTTTAAAACTGCTGGAATTGAAGTTGTGGATATTGCGAAAAGATTAATGGACTATGGTTTCCATGCTCCAACGGTCTCCTTCCCTGTACCAGGAACGTTAATGGTTGAGCCAACTGAGTCAGAACCAAAACATGAGCTAGATAAATTCTGTGATGCTCTCATTTCTATTCGAAAAGAAATCAAAGAAGTTGAAAGCGGGTTATCAGACAAAGTTCAGAATCCGTTGAAAAATGCACCCCATACTTTTGGTGTTGCAGTTTCTGATAATTGGGACAAGCTATACTCTCGCGAACAAGCTGCTTTCCCTCTCCCTTACGTTAAGGATAACAAGTTCTGGCCTTCCGTTGGCAGGGTCAATGACACCCATGGCGATCGTACTCTCATTTGCTCTTGCCCTCCATTGGAAGCTTATGCAGAAGACGCGTTTGTATAAAATTTGAAGGAAGGCTAATAAAAGATAAGGAAGCGCAGGTAGGTAAACCCTACCTGCGTTTTTTTTCAAGCTAACTTTGTAATGAATAACTAGCTTCCAATCATTAGTCTTACTAAAGCATCTACAAAAGATTCGTGTAATTCGTGTAATTCGTGTAATTCGTGTAATTCGTGTTTAATAAAAAAATCCCGCCAGGAAAACCTGACGGGATCTATTTCGGTGAATTTAAAATCTCCAGCTACTTAAACCTTGATCTCAACTTCAACTCCACTTGGCAATTCAAGTTTCATAAGTGCATCTACAGTTTTTGAGTTAGAGCTGTAGATATCCAACAATCTCTTGTAAGAGCATAATTGGAACTGCTCACGAGCTTTCTTGTTTACGTGCGGAGAACGTAATACTGTAAAGATTTTTTTCTCAGTTGGAAGAGGGATAGGTCCACTAACAACAGCACCTGTAGGTTTTACAGTTTTTACGATCTTATCAGCTGATTTATCAACCAGGTTGTAATCGTAAGATTTTAATTTGATTCTAATTCTTTGGCTCATTTTTATTTTAGTTAAACCGGAAGTAAGAGCTATTTATTACGACCAGCAATTTATTATTCTTATTACGATTTCACTGATTTTTGGAATGACTACACCGATCTAGTAAATCAAATCGGTGTAATCATCTTTATAATCTGTGTAATCCCAACTACTACGCGCTAACAGACTTACCTTTAGCTTTCGCTACAACTTCGTCTTGTACGTTTTTAGGAGCTGGTTCATAGTGATCGAACTCCATTGTAGAAGTAGCACGTCCTGAAGTGATGGTACGTAACTGAGTTACATAACCGAACATTTCAGATAGAGGAACCAATGCTTTGATAACTTGTGAACCATTACGACTGTCCATACCTAAAAGTTGGCCACGACGACGGTTCATGTCACCAATTACATCACCCATATTCTCTTCAGGAGTAAGGATCTCAATCTTCATTATTGGCTCCATCAATACAGGCTTACATTTAGGCAATGCCTCGCGGTAAGCCATACGTGCAGCAAGTTCAAAGGATAATGAGTCTGAATCGACAGCGTGGAATGATCCGTCAACTAAGCGAACTTTAAGATCAGGAAGAGGGAATCCTGCTAATACACCATTAGCCATGGCTGCAGCAAAACCTTTTTCAACTGAAGGAATAAATTCGCGAGGAATAGAACCACCAGAAATCTCGTTTACGAATTGTAATCCGCCTTTTTCGAAGTCTGGGTCAATCGGAGATATGACAACTTGAATATCAGCAAATTTACCACGACCACCAGATTGCTTTTTGTATGTTTCACGGTGTTGAGTAGAGCCTGTGATCGCTTCTTTGTAAGCAACCTGAGGAGCTCCCTGATTCACCTCAACTTTAAATTCACGACGTAAGCGGTCAATAAGGATATCTAAGTGTAGCTCTCCCATTCCTGAAATTACAGTTTGACCAGTGTCCTCGTCAGTTTGTACACGGAATGTAGGATCCTCTTCAGCTAATTTACCTAGAGCCATACCTAATTTATCAATATCAGCCTGAGTTTTAGGCTCAATCGCTAAACCGATAACAGGTTCAGGGAATACCATTGATTCAAGAACAATTGGGTTCTTTTCTTCGCAAAGAGTATCTCCTGTTTTAATATCTTTAAAGCCAACTACTGCAGCAATATCTCCAGCTCCAACATTAGGGATAGGATTTTGCTTGTTCGCATGCATTTGGAAGATACGAGAAATACGTTCTTTATTATTTGAACGGGTATTGTATACGTAAGAACCAGCTTCAAGATTACCAGAGTAAACGCGAATAAAACACAAACGACCAACAAAGGGGTCAGTTGCAATTTTAAATGCTAACGCTGCAAAAGGCTCTTGTTCTGATGGCTTCAAAGTGATTTCAACACCAGTATCAGGGTTAGTACCAGTCACTCCCTCTGAATCAAGAGGTGAGGGTAATAACTCCATTACGTAATCCAACATTGTTTGTACACCCTTATTTTTGAAAGAGGATCCACAAACCATAGGAACTATTTTAGCATCAAGAACAGCTGCACGTAAAGCGTCAAGAATTTCACGCTCTGTAATTGAATTAGGATCGTCAAAGAATTTCTCCATCAACGTTTCATCATAATCAGCTACAGATTCCAACAATTTCTCTCTCCACTCAGCAACCTCATCGAGCATATCTTCTGGAATTGGCACTTCAGTAAAGGTCATTCCTTTATCATGCTCATTCCAAACAATACCACGGTTGTTGATCAGGTCAACTACACCTTTAAAAGCATCCTCAGAACCAATTGGCAACTGTAAAGGAACTGCATTGCTTCCAAGCATATCCTTAACCTGCTTAACAACCTTTAAGAAGTCAGCACCAGAACGGTCCATTTTGTTAACGAAACCGATACGGGCAACGTTATAGTTGTTAGCTAAACGCCAGTTAGTTTCAGATTGAGGTTCAACACCGTCAACCGCAGAAAATAGGAATACTAATCCATCAAGGACACGAAGAGAACGGTTTACCTCTACGGTAAAATCCACGTGCCCTGGCGTATCGATAATATTGATGTGATAGTTTTGATTCCTGTATTTCCAGTTAACTGTAGTAGCAGCTGAAGTAATGGTAATACCACGCTCCTGCTCTTGCGCCATCCAGTCCATCGTTGCAGCACCTTCGTGTACTTCACCGATCTTGTGGCTAACACCTGCGTAATAAAGGATACGCTCAGTTGTGGTAGTTTTACCAGCATCGATGTGAGCAGCAATACCGATATTTCTTGTATATTTTAAGTCTCTTGCCATTTGTTTTATGATTTCTCTGACTTTAAACGATTACACCGATTATGCTAACGTACAATCGGTGTAATCATTATTAATCTGTGTAATCTACTTTAACTAGAAGCGGAAGTGTGAAAACGCCTTGTTTGCCTCAGCCATTTTGTGAGTATCTTCTTTTTTCTTCACAGCGGCACCTTCACCTTTAGAAGCAGAGATAATTTCACCAGCTAATTTTTCCATCATAGTCTTTTCACCACGACGACGCGCATAAAGGATCAACCATTTCATTCCTAAAGCAATTTTACGCTCAGGACGAACTTCAGTTGGAACCTGGAAGTTTGCACCACCTACACGACGAGATTTAACTTCAACAGCAGGCATTACGTTATTCAACGCCTTTTTCCATGCATCTAAACCACTTTCGTTGGTTTTCTTCTCTACTAGCTCAACAGCATCATAGAAAATTGCATAAGCAGTTGATTTCTTTCCGTCGTACATCATGTTGTTCACAAAACGTGTAACTTGAACGTCGTTGAACTTAGGATCAGGAAGGATAATTCGTTTTTTTGGTTTTGACTTTCTCATTTCTTAATCCTCCTTATTTCTTTTTACCTTTTGCAGGTGCCGCTGCCGGTTGACCTGGTTTAGGACGTTTAGTACCATATTTAGAACGACGCTGATTTCTTCCGTTTACACCTGAAGTATCTAAAGCACCACGAATGATGTGATAACGCACACCTGGTAAGTCTTTAACACGACCACCACGGATTAACACGATCGAGTGTTCCTGCAAGTTGTGTCCTTCTCCAGGGATGTATGCGTTAACCTCTTTGCCGTTTGTTAAACGTACACGGGCAACTTTACGCATTGCTGAGTTTGGTTTCTTAGGTGTAGTGGTGTATACACGAGTACACACGCCTCTTCGCTGTGGACAGCTGTCCAACGCTGGAGATTTACTCTTATCCTCCAGAGCTACTCTACCTTTCCTAACTAATTGTTGAATAGTAGGCATTTACTGCTGTTATTTGTTTATAAAATTAACTAATCGTTTTTCCCAAAAAATGGGAACGCAAAAGTAGGGAACTTAAATTTGATTATCAAGCGGTTAATGGAAATTTAATAGAATGTTTTTTTATCTCCCACTATGCTACCCGAGGAAAGATGCAATTGAGATACTCCATTCACTTCAACGATCCCGAAAATCCGACCTTAGGAAATTAGGGGTTATTCCAAACCGGGCTTTAAATAACCTTCCGAAAGAGCTTGGACAATCGAAACCAGACCGATAAGTTATTTCATTAAAAGTAAGGTTTGTAGATAAGATCTGCTCCCTGGCAAATTCCAGTCGTCTGTTAATTAGATATTGGTGTATACTTATCCCAAAAGCGGCTTTAAAATACCGCATCATAAGATTTTCAGAAAGGAAACAAGCCCTCGATACATCTTTGATGGATAAATTCTCTGTGTAAAAAGACTCTACAAAATCCCTGGCCATGTATAGCCTTTTTATAATCTCAAGCTTTGTAGATCTTTTTAATGCATCAACTTTACAAAGTTTTCCAGCCAACTCTGCTTGATGCAAACAAATGATTCGATGAAGAACTTTCCGCAACTCCTCATCTATTGGTAGATGTTCCCTCCCTCCAGTTGCCTCCAAATAGTTTTTGAAAGCGGCAACCTCATAAACAAGGTTCTCATCCAATGGGATTAGAGTTTGAAAAAAAGCGAGCTCTTTACTTTCTGAAAAAACATTGAAAGGGTTATCCAGCAGCTTTTCATCTTTTAGGATCACATCGTCAACGCTGGCGGCTACAAAAGTCGGATTAAAGTAGATAGCAAAAGAATTAACCCAACCATCTGACTCTATCCAGCTGGCATGCTCCTGTCCTTCATTAACAATAAGAAAATTTGATTTGCTTACCGACAGTTGTCTTCGGTCTAGCTCATAAAACTCGTTGCCGGAAAAGGCAAACTTTAAAGATAAATTTTCTGCATGAAATGGAAAATAACATTGTTTAAATCGGGTATTCAATATGATGTTGTCTTTCTTATTCTCTTCATGCAACTTGTCTATAATCTCTACAGACGCATTGTGATACTTTTCGGCAATAGCTTGGATATACATATCAAATCAGCTTAAAATAACAGCCTTTTGATAGAAAATTCAATGAGATAGGTCAACAATGTTCTTGACCTGTCTCAAATTTCACCGTCTTTAAAATTGGTGTTTTTCGCATATCCGGAAAATTATTTCATCCAGATATTTATGCAGGCTCAACGAAACAACGATGTTCCCCAACTGCGTAAATTGCTGGACAAGGACGTCCGTATTCTTACTCCGGGGAAGCTTGGAGAAATTGAAATTTCAAAAGGAGAATATCTAAGCTTTTTACAGCAAGTTGGCAAATTAGATCAGGATTGTTATCCTCAATATGAAATTGTCAAACTTACTCCCAATACAGCCGAAGTGAATATTGATTTTGCCTATCCCGACTTCGTTGCAAAGCATTCTTTAACAATGGTAAAAAAAGGCGATGATTGGAAGATAATACAATTAAGAAAACTTATTGAAACTGAACCTGCACCTGTTACAGTTATGCAACAATAAACATCTCTGATTCAGCACTGAGGTATCCTATTGCCTCAGTGCTGATATCTTAAGCCGATTAAATCGGCTTCATTCCTTCAAATCCTTTGGGAACGTCCCTCTCTTAAGGCCTTACCTGTCTTATCCATGCTAACTCCAAAGAAATTAAAGTAGCTGCCAGCTTCGTCCCTTGGAATGGCTCTCTCTATAATATTAATTGTTTTAATAGTGGAAGGCACGCGTTCAAAATGAACTTTAAAGATAAACTTGCCCTCATCTCCTTTTAATGATTTCTTTTGAGGCGACAGGGGTATCCCTTCGGCTTTAATAAATTTGTACATCTGATCTCCCTCGGCATTTTGTAAATAGATTGATTTACTTAATGCTATCCAACCTTCAGCTGTCTGCATATGTTCAAAGGTAATAATTGTCGATTTTGGTGTCTGTTCAATTCGGGTAATTGTAGTAGTTTGATCGTCGCTCGTTTTGTAATATGGATTTTCAAAAACCTGAGAATAAGAACTTCCCACACTTAAAAAAACAATAAAAATGGCAATAAAAAATACTTTCATACGCTCTACTGTTAATACAGCAAAATTATTTTTCCAAAGTATACTTCACAAGCCCTTCATCTCGTAACTTTATCGCAGAACCTTTTACCTTTCACCTATTATAAAAACCAGACCTTTTTATATCTGAGTATGGAAAAAAATCACCAGCTTGAAATAGCCAGAAACTTTGTGCTTTACACTGACAAAAACATTTTTTTAACCGGCAAGGCAGGTACTGGGAAAACTACATTCCTCCGCAGCTTGAAAGAAGATTGCCCTAAACGTATGGCAATCGTGGCGCCAACAGGAGTTGCGGCAATCAACGCGGGCGGAGTTACTATACACTCTCTATTTCAAATGCCCTTTGGACCTTACCTGGCCGAAAGTGTTTCAGGCAATACTGATGACATTTCCAGAAACCGGAAATTCAACAAAGAGAAGATCAACCTGATTCAAAGCCTCGACCTTCTGGTAATAGACGAGATCAGTATGGTGAGGGCTGATCTACTTGACGGTATTGACGAGGTTTTACGCAGATATAAAAATAAATCCAAGCCGTTCGGCGGAATACAATTATTGATGATAGGCGACCTGCATCAGCTTTCACCCGTAATAAAGGAAGAGGATTGGAGAATTTTAAAGCCTTACTATCCTAACCTCTATTTCTTCAGCAGTAAAGCACTCCAACAAAGTGCTCCCGCCTGTATCGAGCTCAAGCATATTTATCGACAATCAGATACTCATTTCATAGATATTCTGAATAAAGTTAGGGAAAATAGAATTGACCAGCAGCTATTAACACAACTAAATGAACGGCACATCGCCGACTTCAAGCCTGACGAAGATGAAGGTTACATTACCCTAACCACTCATAACAATTCAGCAGTCAATATAAATAATACAAAGCTTAAAGAACTTGACGGCAGATCCAGCACTTTCAAGGCAATCGTCACAGGTGACTTTCCAGAGTTCAGTTATCCAACAGAATCAGATCTGGAGCTCAAAGTTGGAGCACAAGTTATGTTTGTAAAAAACGATGGATCAAGAGATAAGCTGTATTATAACGGAAAGATTGGAAAAATTACACGGATTGAAAGTGAACGAATTTTTGTTCGCTGTCCTAAAGAGTTCTATGATATTGAAGTAACAGCAATTCAATGGGATAATCTCAAATATGAACTCAATCCAGAGACTAAAGAAGTTGCAGAAAAAATAATCGGAACATTTATTCAGGTTCCACTCAAACTTGCATGGGCTATCACTATCCATAAAAGTCAGGGCTTAACTTTTGAAAAGGCCATCATTGATGCAGCATCCTCCTTTGCCCATGGGCAGGTGTACGTTGCCCTTAGTCGTTGTAAAACTTTCGAAGGGATGGTATTGAGCTCTCCTATCAAATTGAATAGTGTAAAAACAGATGGAACAATTGCAACTTACACTCAACAGGCAGAAAGAAATGCCCCGGGAGAGGAGCAACTGATTGCTGCCAAAGCTTCATTTCAGCGAAATATTCTGTCAGAACTATTCGACTTTAAAACACTGCAGTCTAGATTATTTTACTGTCTGAAGCAAGCCCAGGAACATGATAACTTGCTTCCCAAAGCTAACCTTGAATTTCTTGAAAGCATGAAATTGCAGGCCGAAAAAGAAATTTATACAGTCGCAGAAACATTTAAAAGAGAGATTGCAAGGCTCGATACATCAACAAACCTACCTGAAGAGAACGTTATTTTACAAGAGCGAGTGAAGAAAGCTTCTTCCTATTTTTTCGAAAAACTTTATCAAAACTTTTTCGAAAGATTGAAAACAATATCACTCGACACAGATAATAAAGCCGTCAACAAAACTCTTACCGAAGCAAAAGATAATTTGAGGAAAGAGGTAATTGTGAAACTTGCTACCTTAAATGTATGCGGATCAGGACTAAATACGATAGCCTACTTAAGAGCAAAAGCTGACGCAGAAATAGACTTTCAGGCAACAGAAAAGGGTTCTGAAACTAAGTCAACAACGGCACCGGCAAGTATTTCTAACGGAGAGCTCTATGAACTTTTGAAGAAGTGGAGAGATAACCTCGCAAAAAAGCACAATACAGCTGTTTACCTTATCCTTCCTTCCAAAGTATTACTTGAGCTTGTTTCCTCTTTGCCCGAAAATATATCAGAGATGGAAAAGATCAAGGGAATCGGAAAGCAAAAAGTAAAGCAATACGGACAACAAATCCTGCAGATTATAAACACTTACTGCAACGAGAATGATATTAAAAGATCCTCTCCCCGCAAGCCGGAAGATAAAGAAAAGATCAGTACTGACACAAAAAGACAAAGTCTGGAACTCTTTAAAGCAGGAAAACAACTTAGCGAAATAGCAGAAGAACGAAATTTAACAGCTGGAACTATTGAGGGACACCTTACCCATTATATTGGAACAGGCGAATTAGACCTTTTTGATCTAGTTCCAAAAAATAAAGCTCAACAAATAATAGAAACTATTGAGACACACAGACTAAGATCTTTAAACGAAATAAAAACACTTCTGGGAGACGAAGTTACTTTCGGGGAAATAAAGGCAGTATTAAAGCATTTAGGATCAATTGAAGCAGCAGAAACAGGGTCTGGAGAATTATTTTAAAAAAGCATCTTCTTCATACAGAAAGCTTTTGCCCTCGCTTTCCCATTCGAACTTCAATTTCCATTGTCCTACAGACAAGCCTGAAAGTGGAATACTAACATCTTTAGACCTGCCACTATTTATAGGATAGCTTCTATTTTGATTTGCATCCTCAATATTTACCAGGGTTACCTTACCTTTTGCAGGCTGCACAAAATCCATACTGATGCCATCCGCATCAAATCTAACATTAGGCTCCGACTTATCGACATTGATATGCTTCGAGTTAAAATCCTGCTCGTATATAAAAGGACCCGAATTGACGAAATCAATATCGGTCAAACCAGTACTGTTAACAATAATAATACGAGCGGTATATGCTAAAACAACTGCCATACACAGCCCTGATAGTAATACCACCAAAGAAGCGCGTTTCATTCAAATGAACATTGTCGCAACTCAATTACACAGGAGCAGGGGCACTGTTGCTTTGTTTTTTACGCTATACGCATAGAAAGGTTACGGATATTCCGACTATTCGTTGATTTTATTTATCAATGCGGGAAAACATTTTCCCAATATCTCCGTACCTCCAGAATGGATAGGATCAGAATAGAAGTGAAAAAAAATAGCGAACTCATGAATTTTGAAGTAGTAGACTATGTTCACCACGAACATGAACACTGTAAATTTGAGGTATTTAAAGAAGAGAAGCTGGTGGCAAGCTTCGAACCAGATCAATACGGATTTCTTCATATCTGTAAAAATCCGGGAGAATTAGACCGGGAACTATTACAGGAACTCGCCGAAAAAATAGAAAGGTATAATCTTTCAGGGAATTAAATGGTTAATCCCAAATTGCATTAGCCTCAGTCAAAATCACAGGCACACCATCGGTGACCAAAATAGTATGCTCATGCTGTGCTACAAAACTTCCGTCTTTTGTTTCCATTGTCCAACCATCAGCATTTTCATAAGCATAGGTAGCTCTTGTAGAAATAAAGGTCTCAATTGCCACGACAGAATTCTTACGAAAGCGGTTTTTATTTAAAGGATCAGGGTAGCATAAAATATCATGAGGCTCTTCATGTAAGCTCCTTCCAATTCCATGTCCCGCCAGGTTTTTAATAACAGTAAGACCTCTCTTTTTAGCTTCTGCCTCAATCAATCGTCCAATATCAGAGATTTTTACGCCTCCTTTGATTTGATGGATCGCTTGGTACAGAATGTCTTTTGAAGCCTCAACTAAAGAGGACAGGTGATTAACATCTTCGCCGAGAATAAAAGATCCTCCATTATCGGAGAAAAACCCGTCAAGCTCAGCAGAAACATCAATATTAACGAGATCACCATCTTTGAGGATTTTTGTGTCTGAAGGAATACCATGCGCTACCTCATTATTGATGCTGATACACGTATAGCCAGGAAAACCGTAGGTGACATTGGGCGCAGACTTTGCACCGTATTCCTTGAGCAGCTCCCCCCCATACTCATCCAACTCGAGGGTAGACATGCCTGGTTTTGCGAATTCTCTCATCATGCGTAAGGTATTAGCCACAGCCTCACTTACCTTTTTTATCGCAATCAAATCACTTTCTGACTCTATTGACATAGTACTTATTTAAAGCTTAAAAGGAATTAGCGAAGATAAAGTTTATCTAATAAATCGTTTGTAACCAGGTCTTATGATAAGAAATAAAGAAGCTTAAAATTGCCTGACTATACCCTAACTATTTCGGTAAACTTATTTTTGTAGTTTTGCTGCCCAACAAAATTTAAGCAGCAGTTGATATTCTATGTGGGAGAAACTTTCAAAATTCGTTCTTTCTAATCGTTTAACCGTATTCCTCATCTTCCTTGGAATTTCTGTATTGATGGGATGGCAGGCTAGCAAGGTTCAATTATCATTCTCGGGTAGCAAAGTTCTTCCACTTACAGATAGTGCATTTAGTACTTACAATCAGTTTAAAGCCAGGTTTGGAGAGGACGGCAGCATTTTAGTTCTTGGCGTTCAGTCTCCCAAGATGAATGATTTTCGAACATTCAACGATTGGAGGGACCTTACTAAGGATATCCAACAATTGCATGGGATTCAGCAAACTCTTTCCATCGGAAATCTTTTTGAATTAAAAAAAGACACGCTAGCCCAGAAATTCCGTCTTGAGCCGCTTACTAAAGAGCCTCTTAAATCTCATGCCGAGATGGTGGCATTCAAAAAGAAACTATATAATCAAAGTTTTTACGATGGATTAATTTTTAATAGCAAGAATAATGCGTCTTTGATGGCAATAACCTTTGACAGGAAGGTTTTGAACTCAAAAGAACGTATTCCAGTAATCAACGCTATTGTTGCAAAGAGCCAAGCCTTCAGTAAGAAACACAACATTAGCCTTCATTATTCAGGCTTGCCTTATATCCGGACCGTAATCAGCAAAAAAGTCTCTCAGGAATTCGCATTATTCCTTGGCCTTTCTATTCTGGTGGCAGCCCTGATACTACTTATATTCTTTAGGTCCTTTTATGCCGTGATATTTCCTGTCCTTGTTGTAATAGCCGGAGTTGTCTGGAGTCTTGGAATACTAGTTCTGTTTAAATACGACATTACTTTACTTACAGGATTAATCCCTCCGCTTATTGTTGTCATTGGCATTCCAAATAGCATCCTTTTATTGAACAAATATCATAGCGAATACAGGAAACACCAGGATAAACTACAAGCACTTCGTACTGTCATTTCCCGGGTTGCCATTACCACTTTCGTTGCAAACCTTACCACGGCTATCGGATTTGGGGTTCTGTATATCACTAAGAGTGAACTACTCATGCAATTTGGTATTGTAGCATCAATAAGCGTTCTCACTACCTGGCTTATGTCTTTATGCTTAATTCCAATTATCTTCAGCTATCTTCCTCCTCCAGACTTAAAACATGTAAAGCATCTGGATACTCCTTTCCTTACAAAATTGCTGAAATTAGTAGATCACCTCGTTCATAACAGGAGAAATTGGGTTTACCTAACTACCGTCTTACTGCTTATCATCTCCATATATGGTATTTCTAAAATCAATATTAATGGATACATTGTAGATGACCTCCCTCAAAATGACCCTGTTTACCGTGATCTCAAATTCTTCGATACTAATTTTGAAGGAGTAATGCCGTTTGAAGTGAGTGTCGACACCAGGAGGAAAAATGGGGTTATGAAAATGCCGGTAGTAAATAAAATAGAGAGACTTCAGCAAATGATCGCCTCTTATCCTGAGTTTTCAAGACCAATTTCTCTTATTGAAGTTCTGAAATTCTCTTCGCAAGCCTTCTACGAGGGTAATAAAGATTTTTACAGGGTTCCGTCCGACTTTGAGATGAACTTTATCCTTAACTATGCTGCTCATTCAGGTGGCAATGGAAATCTTCTAAAGAGCTTTGTAGATAAAAACAGGCAGGTAACAAGGGTCAGTTTTCAAATGGCCGATGTCGGTTCTAAAAGAATGAACGAGTTGATCAATGAGATTAAACCTCGAATTGATTCTATATTAAATCCGGAACGCTATACCGTTGACGTCACTGGAACGAGTATTATTTATGTCAAAGGAACTAACTATCTGGTAGAAAACCTTAGAGATAGCTTGCTGATCGCTGTTGGCTTAATAGCAATCCTAATGTGGATCTTATTTAGGGGGGTACGAATGATTCTTATCTCTCTTATTCCAAACATCATCCCGCTTGTTATCACTGCAGGAATCATGGGTTTTAGCGGAATTCCTCTAAAGCCCTCAACTATCCTTATTTACAGCATCGCCTTTGGAATAGCCTCAGATCAAACCATTTACTTTCTAACACGGTACCGCCATGAAATGAAGGTCTCTGATCACAGTATTTCAAAACTTGTCTCTGATACCATTGCTGAAACAGGTATCAGTATGATCTATGTTGCCTTGATACTCTTTTTCGGATTTGGCATTTTTACAGCTTCTACATTTGGCGGAACGGTTGCTTTAGGAATATTACTATCCATAACCCTAATGGTTGCCTTGATTTCAAATCTTACGCTTCTGCCAGCTTTACTATTAAGCCTTGAAAAAAGATTGGCTAAGAATAAAAGTCAGCACCTGGCTAAGAATGAATAGTCACCTTTCAATCTAAGAATCAGGAAGCCGGAGATACTTTCTTCGGCTTTTTTAATTCCAATCGAAATCTCTTTCTTTTTTCTTTCACTTCTGCTCGTTCTTCTATTAGCCCTTGAGCTTCCACCTTTCTCATAAAGCTATACAAGATAAGAATGAATCCAAGACCGAACAGGATAACCCCAGCAATCATAAGCCAGCCGTAATGGCGTTGATTGTGTTCCATCATTAGATAACCGGCAACATTGAGAGCAATCCCCGCCACCAGCGAAAGCAAGCCTCTTTTCAAAAATCTATTCATAAAAACAGTTACAGTTAAGAAAATTTACAGTTGACATAATACAGCGCTAAAATCAAGCCATGACTTAGAATACTAGAATAAGCATTATTACTCAAAGCTCTTGTATACTAAATTATACACATAGTCTTATTAGTAGAATACAGCAAACTTAAAAGACCGATATTTATCATTTCAAATCCCTAAATTTGCAGCCTTAAAAATTTGTTTAAAATCCTGATGTACAAAGAATATAAACAACTTAACTTATCTGAAACCGGCAAGGAGATCCTGGAATACTGGAAGAACAATAATATCTTCGAAAAAAGTATTACCAACCGTCCGGCTTCTAAACCATATACATTTTACGAAGGCCCTCCATCAGCCAACGGAATGCCTGGCATTCACCACGTTATGGCCAGAACAATTAAAGACATCTTCTGCCGCTACAAGACCTTAAAAGGGTTTCGTGTAGAACGTAAAGGAGGTTGGGATACTCATGGCCTCCCTATCGAACTAGCAGTAGAAAAGACACTGGGAATAGTCAAGGATGATATCGGAAAGAAGATCTCGGTGGAAGAATATAACGCTGCCTGTCGTAGGGAAGTAATGAAATTTACTGATGTATGGAATGATCTGACTGAAAAAATGGGGTATTGGGTAGATTTGGAAAATCCATACATTACTTACGAGAACGATTACATCGAGACATTATGGTGGATATTAAAAGAGCTTTATAAAAAAGGCTATTTATATAAGGGTTATACAATCCAACCTTTTTCACCTGCTGCAGGAACTGGATTAAGTTCTCACGAACTTAATCAACCGGGCACATACCGGAACGTAAAAGATACAACAATCGTTGCCCAATTCAGAGTCAAAAAAGACCAGATACACCCACTAATGCCTGTTCTCTTCCAGAACGAATTGGAGGATACAGCTATTTTGGCCTGGACTACTACACCCTGGACGCTTCCGTCAAATAGTGCCCTTGCAGTAGGTAATAATATTCCATACGTCAAGGTCAGGACATTCAATCAATACACCTACGCACCAGTGAGCGTTGTATTGGCAAAAGACCTTGTATCTAAACATTTCAAACCTGATGCACAGAATGCTTCTTTCCAGGAATACAAAGCAGGAGACAAACTGATTCCCTGGGAAATAGCGGCTGAATTCAGTGGCGCTGACCTGGTTGGCCTTCGCTATCACCAGCTTCTGCCGTATGTAACAAATGAAGAGCTTGAATCAAATGGCTTTCGTGTAATTCCCGGCGACTTCGTTACCACGGAAGACGGAACAGGAATTGTTCATATTGCTCCTACTTTCGGTGCAGATGACTTTAGAGCTGCAAAAGCTGCAGGAGTTCCTGCAGTGGTTGTAACTGATGCCGAAGGCAGACAACATCCTCTGGTTAATCGTCAGGGAAAATTTGTAGATGAAGTAACTGATTTTGCTGGCCGTTTTGTAAAAGAGGAATACTATTCCGCAGAAATTGCGGGAGATAAAGAGTTTAAACCTACCGATGTTCTGATTGCCATCAAGCTTAAAGAGGAAAATAAAGCGTTCGATGTGAAAAAATATGAACACAGTTATCCTCATTGCTGGAGAACGGATAAGCCGGTGCTCTACTACCCCCTTGATAGCTGGTTCATCAAGACCACTGCAGTAAAAGACCGACTCGTTGAACTAAACAAAACAATAAACTGGAAACCTGAGGCTACAGGTACCGGACGCTTTGGCAACTGGTTGGAGAACCTCGTAGACTGGAACCTTTCCCGTTCAAGATATTGGGGTACTCCGCTTCCTATCTGGAGAACAGAAGACAGTGCTGAAGAAATTTGCATCGGTTCAATCCAGGAACTCAAAGAAAAGATCATCGAAGCTGTTGACAGCGGTTTACTGGATCAGGAAGAATTAGATAAAGCACAAGCTCAGATCCTTCAGATTACAGAAGGCAATTTTGACTTACACCGGCCTTATGTAGATGATGTGATCATAATTTCGTCTACCGGTAAAAAGATGCTTCGTGAACCAGACCTTATCGACGTGTGGTTTGATTCCGGAGCGATGCCTTATGCTCAATGGCATTTCCCTTTCGAAAATCAGGATAGATTCCAGAATGCTTATCCTGCAGATTTCATCGCCGAGGGTGTTGACCAAACGCGCGGATGGTTCTTCACGCTTCATGCTATTGCAGTCATGCTTAATGACTCAGTAGCATTTAAAAATGTGGTATCGAACGGACTTGTATTAGATAAAAACGGCAATAAAATGTCTAAGCGTTTAGGTAATGCTGTCGACCCGTTTGAAACTATTGATAAATATAGTGCCGATGCCACCCGCTGGTATATGATCAGTAATGCATCTCCTTGGGATAATCTGAAATTCAACATCGAAGGCTTAGACGAGGTACGCAGGAAGTTCTTTGGAACCCTTTATAACACTTATGCTTTCTTCGCACTTTATGCTAACATCGATAGCTTTAAGTATCAGGAAGCAGAAATTCCTTTGGCTGAAAGACCAGAGATAGACCGTTGGATAATCTCGTTGCTGAATACGCTATCACAGGAAGTTGACGGGTTCTATGGAGAGTTCGAGCCGACTCGTGCAGCCAGGGCTATCCAGGAATTTGTAGATGAGCACTTGAGTAACTGGTATGTGAGGCTTTGTCGTCGTCGTTTCTGGAAAGGAGACTATAGCAGTGATAAGATTTCAGCTTACCAGACACTCTATACCTGTCTTTCAACTATAGCTAAGTTAATGTCACCAGTGGCTCCATTCTTTAGCGAGCGATTGTTCCTTGATTTGAATAATATTACTAAGAAAGATGGCGCGGAATCAATTCATTTGTCCGACTTTCCATCCTACCATCCCGAATTAGTTGATAAAGATCTGGAAGAACGTATGGCTTTAGCTCAGGATATTTCTTCCATGATACTGTCACTGCGCAAAAAGGTTGGAATTAATGTACGTCAACCACTTAATAAGATCTTACTACCGGTTTTAGATAGCAGTTTTCAAGAAAAAGTTGAAAAAGTGAAGGAATTAATCCTTTCTGAGACCAATATTAAAAACATTGATTATATTAACGACACTTCTGGTATCATTAAAAAGAAGGTTAAGCCTAATTTTAAAGCATTAGGTGCGAAAGCAGGGAAAAACATGAAGGATGTTGCTGCTTTCATCACGAACCTGTCACAGCAAGACCTTGCTGAGTTTGAGAAAGAAGGTATTGTTAATTTTAGTAAGGATGAGTTCAGTTTAACAATCTCGATTGATGATGTAGAGATTATCGCGGAAGACGTTCCCGGATGGCAGGTAACAAATATGGGAAAACTAACCGTTGCTTTAGATGTTACGGTAACTAACGAATTGAAGCAGGAAGGAATTTCCCGCGAATTGATCAATCGGATTCAAAATCTGAGAAAAGATAAAGGCTTTGAAGTAACAGACAAGATCAATGTGAGGATAATTGAACACCCTTACATAGCAGAAGCTGTACAAGCGAATTTATCATATATTAGCGCCGAAATTCTGGCAGCTTCATTCAATTTAGATAAAGATCTATCGGAAGGTGATAGTATAGAAATCGACGAGCAGGAATTTTTAGTAACTCTTACAAAAGCTTAATATGGAAAATAACGAGAAAACAAGGTACTCAGACGTAGAACTACAAGAATTTAAGGAACTTATTTTAGAGAAGATTCGCATAGCTAAAGAAGAGTTAAACGCACTTACCCAATCATTAAGTAATCCTAGTTTAAATGGAACTGATGATACGGCGGGAACTTATAAAACCCTCGAGGATGGCTCTGCAACACTTGAAAAGGAGCAGACTAATCAATTAGCTGCACGTCAAAAGAAGTTTATCGAAAACCTCGAAGGAGCTTTAGTACGTATTGAAAATAAGACTTACGGACTTTGCCGCGAAACAGGTAAGTTAATCCCTAAAGAACGTCTAAGAGCTGTACCTCATACTACCTTGAGTATGGAAGCAAAACTGAAGCAATCTTAATGAAAGCATATACCAAGCCTGTATTGGCTATTATTTTAATACTACTAGCAGACCAGGCCTTAAAGATCTGGATAAAACTAAACATGACCCTTGGTCAGGAATTCAAATTCCTTGGCGATAGGGGTATGATACATTTTACAGAGAATAACGGAATGGCGTTCGGAATGGAGTTTGGAGGTGTTGCAGGAAAACTCGCTCTTACACTGTTTCGCATCGTTGCAGTTTCCCTTATAGGATACGGTGTAGTTTATCTTATTAAGAAGAAGTATCATCGTGGCCTAATATTAAATGTCGCATTAATCTTTGCTGGTGCACTGGGAAACATAATTGATTCCACCTTCTACGGGATCTTATTTAGTGAGAGTTCTTATTTTCAACCTGCAAAGCTTCTTCCGGAACAAGGTGGTTATGCGGGGATTTTCCAGGGTAAAGTTGTCGACATGTTCTATTTTCCATTGGTACAGGGCACTTTTCCTTCGTGGTTTCCTATTTGGCAGAATGAGGAGTTTATTTTCTTCCGGCCAGTATTTAATATTGCAGATGCCGCCATTTCCATAGGTGTTATTGCAATACTCATATGGCAGAAAAGATATTTCAAGGAAGAGAAAGTAGAAGAAAGTTATCCCCACAGCGAAATTATAGAAGAATAAAACAAAGCCCCGCCCCTAGCGGGGCTTTGTTTTATAACCTATCCTCTATCACTTCCAGACCTCCAATCTTTCTAATATTAAATTAACATTTAGTTTTACCAACAATATTAAGTTTCTAAGCTTCTGAAACAAGCCCTCCCATTCTTACGTTTAAATAATATTAATTCAATGTAAAATAAATATTAAGTTTACAGTATGAGAAGGCTGGTAAAATTGATTTACTTTGCTTTCCTGGTCATTTTTGTGGGACAGTTGAAAGCCCAGGAACAGTATCAGGGGTATAGCTTCGAATTTTACGAGGGTACAGTAAACTTAAGGGTACCTGAGTCTGCTATCATCCAAACCGATAGTGTTCCTGGCGATAAAGCTGTCCATAAATTTTATGATCAGATAAAGAGGACTGACTACCAGGCTTTGCTTAGTTCTCTTTTGAACTACAAAGAAACCCATAATTTAAATGACTGGTTATACTACCAGCTTGTTAGAAAAACAGCGCAGCAGATCGCACCGAAAAAAGAAAACTATTTTAGATACACCCTCTACAAATGGTTCCTTCTTACACACTCGGGCTACGATGCCCGTCTTGCAATTGCCAATCATAAGATAATATTTTATGTCAGGAACGCTGAAGATATCATGGATATCCCTTTCTTTACTGTGGCCGGAAACAAGTACATGTGCTTAAACTACCACGATTATGGGAAGTTTGATTTTAGCAAAGAGGTAGCTATCCCAGTGAAGATAGATGTTCCTGGAGCTAAAAATGAGTTTTCATATAAGGTTACTCGTATGCCTGAATTTAAACCGGAGGACTATTCCGAGAAGGACATCAAGTTCAGCTACAAACAAAAGGTATATCACTTCAAAGTGAAGGTTAACCCTGAAGTGCAAAATATTTTTGCTAACTATCCTGTAGTAGATTTCGCAACCTATTTCAATATTCCCTTAAGTCATGAAACCTACGGATCTTTAATTCCAGTGCTAAAGAAAGCTTTAGAAGGGAAAAATCAAAAAAAGGGAATTGAATATCTGATGAACTTTACCCGGTACGCATTCCTTTATCAGGATGATAACCAACTATTTGGTAAAGAAAAAAGATTTTCGCCGGAACAGACACTATTCTCAGAATATAGTGATTGTGATGACAGGGCCGCTTTATTCTTCTATCTCGTAAAAGAGCTATACAATCTTCCAATGATTGCGCTCCTGTACCCTACCCATATAACTGTTGCAGTAGCATTTGACAAGCCCACAGCAAATTCCATTATCTATCAGGGTACCCATTATTCGATATGCGAACCAACCCCTCAGGCAGCTAACCTTAAAATCGGACAGCTCTCGGTAAAACAGCAGAACGCCGCTTACACAGTGGTTTACCATTACGATCCTCATAATAGTAATTAGATCCTTACTTCAGTTTTTCGCACCCCTGTTACATTCGTACTCTTTTTTTCGTCCTTATTACAAGCAATTCTTTTTGCAAGATGTTTATGGAATTAACTTCCTGCTTGCATCATAGCAGCACACAACAATTAGATAAAATATGAAAAGATTATTCTTCATCGCACTTATTAGCGGTATCACTATTACTACATCAGCTCAGACTATTGATATGCGCAGAAAAATCGAAGTATCAGGATCTGCAGAAACCGAAGTTACCCCCGATATTATTTACGTTGGAATTTCTCTTAAAGAATATTACCGGGACAACGCCAACAAGAAGAAAGTAGATATTGAGGACCTTGAAAAGCAACTATACTCGGCTGTAATAAATGCTGGAATTCCAAAGGAGAATTTTACGATCAATAATATATCCAGCTATAATTATACATGGGAAAAGAAGAAAAATCCCGATTTTCTGGCGAGGAAACAGTACCGGATAAAGGTTACTGACCTCAATAAGTTTAATCAAATATTAAATGGTGTAGAGCCAAGGGCAATTGAGTATACGAATATAGAGTCCTATGATTACTCAAAAATAGAATCTCTGAAAAGAGACCTCAAGATAAAAGCACTACAAGCCGCCAAAGACAAAGCAAGCTTTCTGGCAGAAGCAGTCAATGATAAAGTGGGAGATGCTATTGAAATACAGGAGATCAATAATGAAGTTTACCCACAGCCCTATTATCGTGCAAATGTAATGATGATGGATAAGGCTGCAGCTGCAGAATCAGCGCCTATGCCGGAGATCGATTTTAAGAAGATCAAGCTGAATTATCAGATGAGGGCGGTATTCGAACTTAAATAAAATAAAAAGGGATTGGATTTACAGAACTATTGACAGTTGTAAATTCAATCCCTTTTATAATTTTTTAAGAAAGAGCAAATTGGTTTACTATCTTCTCAAGCTCGTCTAAATCGAAAGGCTTTGCAATGTAAGCGTCCGCTCCCGCCTTCTGAGAAAGGATTTCAACATCATTGTTCGCAGAAAAGTAAATAACGGGAATATTAGTAAGCTTTGGATCAGCTTTAAGCAATTGCGTTGCTTTTATTCCTCCCGTATCCGGAATCCAGTTATCCATTAAGATCACATCCGGCCTTTTCTCAGAAATTATCTCTAAAATATTGTTACAAGTTGTTCGCGTATGGACTTCCCACCCCTTCTCAGTAAGTAAATACGTGAGAATTTCTAAAATATCCACATCATCATCAAAAATTACTATACGCTTCATTCAAGCATAAAGCTAAAACAAATAAATGAACCCGCAAAAATTTAATTATTAATATATTTCAATAGTTCATTCTGCATTTCCCTAATCTGCAATAGGCAAATCAAACCAAAATGTTGAACCCTTACCTTCTTCACTATAAACACCAACGTCACCTTCATGCCGTTTTATAATTTCCGCGGATATGAAGAGGCCTAAACCTAGCCCCGAAAACTTCTGTGACGACTCCTGCACCCGGAAGAACCTGTCGAAGACGAAATTAATTTTATCTTCTGGAATCCCGATACCAAAATCAGTTACATAAACTCTTACCTTATCCTCTTCTCTCCTGATATTTACCAATACTTTATCAGAATCAGGCGAGTATTTGATAGCGTTGGACAAGAAATTTACGATCACTTGCTCCAGACGATGCATGTCTCCCCAGACGGCAATTTCTTTGTCCCCTTCAACAACAATGGTATGCCTGATAGAGTCGTTCTGCATCTGATCTACAGAAGTCTGAACTACCTCGTCAATATAGAACCTATCCTTTTCAAACTGCAATTTACCTGCCTGGATCTTGGTTACATCTAACAAATCTTCAACTAATGCAGTAAGACGGTTAACCTGTTTGTTTGCTTTCTCTATAAAGGACTGGATCTTCTCAACCTCTACTTTACGGTTACTCAAACGCTCAGCAATTTGCAATGAGGCCTTCATGCTCGTAATAGGGGTTTTTAATTCATGACTCGCAATACTCATGAACTCGTCCTTCTTCTGCATCAACAATTTAGTGGCTTGCTGTGCCAACTCCTGTTCCGTAATATCAGTTAAACTTCCAATATACCCTTCGAAGGAGGCTCCAAATACCGGGTTAGCCTGAGCCAGCACCCAATGATACTCTCCTTTTATACTTCTTAGTCGAAACTTGGAATAGAAGATCTCTCTGGACTCGAAGGCCTTAACGAACTTCTTATACTCCTTGTCTGCATCATCCTGGTGGAAGGCTTTACTCCAGCCGAGGCCCATACTAGCATCGAAACTGAGCCCCGTGAAAGCGATCCATTTTTTATTTACGTAGTTACAATCTCCCTTCTCATCCACTTTCCAGATCATGAAGGGCGACTGATCGGCCAATTGACGGAAATAATCTTCACTCTCCTTCAACGCCTCGGAGGCTGTCTTCTGATCGTGAATATCGGTACTTGTGCCTACCCATATGACGATTTCCCCATTATCATCTTTTTGCGGAATACTTCTGCTTAAATGCCATCGGTACTGGCCATCGGTGCCTAAGATCCTTCTTTCCATTTCGAAATCCTGACCAGCTTCAATAGCTTGTACCCATAGCTCTCTGTTCCTCTCCCGATCTTCAGGATGTATTACATCAAGCCACTGCCAGCCTTCAAGCTCGTGCATTTCTTTACCGGTATAGTCCAGCCACACCTTATTGAAAAAGTCACCCAGACCATCTGGTTTTGCAGTCCAAACTTTTTGAGGGATGGATTCGGCAAGAAATCTGAACCGGCCTTCATTTTTCTTAATCTCCTGATTAGCCCTGATCATGTCAGAGACATCAAAAGCGAAGGTGGCAACACCGTCTACAATTCCATCGTCACTATAAACAGGCTGATAAACGAAGTCGAACCAGCCATCTTCTATTACGCCCGTTCTGTTCCGATCATATCTAACGTGGAATGCTTTGCCAAAAAATGGGATCCCCGTTTTGTAAACCTGCTGGATCAACTCGTCCGATTCTTTACTTTCTGGCTTATATTCCCCTAGTAATTCCGTATTATTTTTACCTACAAGGTCATTTCTTCCGAAATAATCCATTGCCGTTTGGTTCACAAACTCAACCCGTAGATCTTCTCCTCTACGGATAGAAATAAGCGCAGGAGCATTCATAAAAATACCCCGGAACTCATCTTGCTGTTTCTGTATAATTCGTTGAAGTTCCTGTTCCTTTCTCTCGGCGTCCTTCTTCTCTGTAATATCAATGATATAGGTAACGGCAACAGCATCGTCTTCACTAACGGAAGCAGCACCCAGCAGCACACACATCCTTGAGCCGTCTTTACGCAAATACTCACCCTCAAATGGCGGACAAACTCCACTGTTCCAAATTTGTTCAGCAGCCAGCCTGTTTCTTTCCAGAAATTCAGGCGGAGTAATTCTACTCCAGGTAATAAGTCCGTTCTTCAAATCCTCCCGGCTATAGCCGATCATTTGCAAGAAGGCCTCATTCGCATTTATAATCACCGAATCCTTATTGGTAAATAACATTCCGATCATGTTTGATTCAAACACTTTCCGGAACCGGCTTTCACTTTTAATGATTTGGTATTGAGCTTCTTTCAACTCCGAAATATCCAATCTCGAACCGAGCATCCGGTAGGGCGTTCCGTATTCATCCTGTAGCAAATAGCCCCGGTCAAGGATGCATGCGAATGAACCGTCCTTTTTCTCAAAACGATACTCCTCGCTCCATTGATCACTGCCTGTGTTGATAACCGAATTGATACTTTTTCTTACTCTTTCCCTATCCTCAGGATGGATCTTGCTGAACCAGAAATTACTGCTGTTAACCTCTTCAAAATACTCGTAGCCAAACAGTTTAAAGAAGCTATCACTCCACCACAAACTATTATTCACTAGATCCCAATCCCAGATAGCATCATTTGTTGCCCTGGAAACCAACCTGAATCTTTCTTCAGATACGCTTAGTTCCCGGGTCCTCTCTGCCACCTTATCTTCCAGTTCAAGATTAAGTTTCTTTAGGTTCTCCCTGACAGAGATCAGTTCGTTATAATTTTGTCTCAGCTTCTGCTCCCCATCTCGTTTATCTGTTATATCAGTAAACGTAGCTACGAAGCCGTCCATCATTTTCACTGCCACAATCTCATACCAGCGGTCATCAATGTTCAGTTCAGTATGAAGAGGAGCACCTTTTTCTACCACTGAAATGCAGCTGTTTGAGAAATCAGTACCAGATAAGCTGCTAATCTCTTTCAAATGCTTACCAGCCTGATTTATACTTCCTCCTAATATAGCGTCAGAAGCATAGTTACAGGTAAGTATAACAAAATCTTCAATCTGGCTATTGTAGTTTCTAACTGCTTTAAAGGCAATGATCGAACTTAAACTGGAGTTGAACACTCCATTTATAATGTTATTAAGATTTGCAATTGCTGAAATATCAACAAAAGTAATTATAGCTCCATCGGTACGCTTATCCTGTCTTACATAAGGCATTATCCTCATGAGAAACCTGGTATCATTCGTAAGAATAATTTCCTTTTCTACAATATCATCCGTCTCTATAACATGTGTAATATCTCTGACGAGGTTTTCGTACCGGATGTTGGTAGAAATATGACTGATAGGCCGGCCAATATCTCCCTCAATTAAGTTAACCAGTCTTAATGCAGAAGCGTTAAACTTCCTGATATTTTGATTTCTATCAATAAAGATCTGCCCAATATCGGTGCTTCTGAAATAATTATTAAGGTCATCATTTAGCTCGATCAGCTCCTTAATCTTAAGCTGATGCTCAGTATTCAAGGTATGCAGTTCCTCGTTAAGCGACTGAAGCTCCTCATTACTTGACTGCAACTCTTCATTCGCTGAAAGCAGCTCTTCATTGCTCGACTGTAATTCTTCGTTGGTAGTTTCCAATCCCTCTACGGCCATCTGGAGATTGGACCTGGTTTCATTCAACTCCGCCTCCAACTCGGCAACGTATTCGTTGTGTTCGTGACTAGGTATAGGATAACTTTCCTCCCGCACATGAACCTGACTAAGGCTGTTCTCGCCAAGCACCACCAAGGTATATGGTTTACCCTGAAGAGGCTGGGCGGGCCTTACAGAGATACTTAAGAACAGATCAACCTGGTCCTGTTTCACCCGCACGCTCTTAAGAAAAACCTTCTTCTCCTCTTTCCAGCTCTTGCGAATTGCTGTATTCAATGCAACCGAGAGCTCCTGAGGCACCATTTTCAAAATGTTCAGATTAAGCTTTTTCTCAGGAAGAGATAAAAACCGGCTGAAATTTCCTACTGATTCTTTAATCTCGTAATTCTTGTCTATGTAGAAACACACATAACCAAAGTCATCTATAATTGCTTCTGTGAGGTCATCAGCCAGAGGATTAGTCTTCTTCTGTGACGCCTTTATGATAGACGGGGAAACCCTGGGCTGCTCGCCCTTATTATCCAGTTGCCGGTAAACCTCGAAAGGAGATATACGGTTTTTTCCAATCTTACGGTAGATCTTCCACTTACTATTGACTTCATCTACCGAGTCTTTAATGGATGCGGCTGTCTCGCTTGTTCCAAGGAACAGATAGCCTCCCGTATTAATAGAAAAGTGAAGGGTATTCATCACCTTCTGCTGCAACACGCTATTCATATAAATGAGCATATTTCTGCAGCTTACCAGATCGTTTTTTATAAAAGGAGGATCTTTAATTACATTATGCCTGGCAAATACTATTTGTTTACGAATCCGGGGAATAATAGAATAGAATTTACCTTCCTTAACAAAATACTTTTTAAGGGTATCTTCATCTATATCTTTCTCGATAGACTGAGGATATAAATTTTTTGCAGCAAACCCAATACTGCTTTCATCAATATCGGTAGCAAATATCTTAACCTCAAGCAAACGTCTGAAACGTTGCAGATACTGGTCGATAAGTATAGCGAGTGAGTAGGCTTCTTCCCCGGTACTACAAGCACAAATCCAAACCTTCAGTATGTCTCCGTCGTGTTTGTCATTAATGATATCCGGTAAAACCTGTTGTGAAATCGAGTCGAAGGCTTGTTTATCCCTAAAAAAACGGGTTACGCCTATCAAAAAGTCCTTACTTAAGCTCTTAACTTCTTCGGGACTTTGCCTAAGAACAGTAACATAATCATCTAATTTTTTGATGTTATGTTGCCCCATCCTCTTTCCTATCCTTCTGATGATAGTAGGCGTTTTATAGTAGTGGAAATCGTAACCGTGGGCTTTATGGATCAAGTTAAAGATCTCATCGAGTAAATTATCGTCTATTTTGCCCTTATTCAGAACAAGGATCGGAGCTTCGTTTACATGATTATAGATCTCTTCGGGAATCATCTCAGGGGGCAGGATAAGATCTGCGTTGCCAGAGGCGATTGCACTGTTTGGCATCCCATCGAACTTTGCAGTCACCGGATCCTGCACAATGACCATTCCTCCTGTATTTTTGATCACCTCAATCCCCCTTGTACCGTCAGAACCTGTTCCTGAAAGGATAATAGCAATTGCTTTGTCCTTTTTTTCCTGTGCTAAAGAATAAAGGAAATGGTCGATAGCCGTATTGGGTTGCTTATCCGGAACCTTTTCCACCAAATGCAACTTCCCATTATAAATAGTCATTAACTTATTATTGGGAATTACATAGATACATTCCTTTTGCACCGTCATTTTATCTCCAGCTTCGAAGACTTTCATGTGGGTATGCTTAGATACCAGCTCCACAAGCAAACTTTTATAATCAGGAGACAAATGCTGAATGACTATGAAAGAAAAGTTAGCGTTAGTGGGCATATTATCAAAGAATTCATGAATAGCCTCCAAACCACCAGCAGACGCGCCAATAGCAACCACATAATGATCTAGCTTTGTAGAATTCCTTTGTATTAAACCTTCGTTCACCGTCTTTTCCATAGATGTAAAGCCGCCCTAACTATATATGTATTTAGTAGAATATTCAAATATAAAGCTTCTAAGGCTTTCTGCAACCTTTACTTCTTCTGCATCCCAGGGTAAGGCAGTCTTCCGGACCGTTTCCTGCCATATAGAAAAAGAGTTTCGGGGGTGATATTTTTTCCCATCTGGCTCAAATCTAATCGCTTCCCCAGGATTTCCTCCCCAATTAACCGTTGTTTGCACCTCCGGCCTGAAAAGCAAAAGAAAATCTTCATTTCTTCCACCAACGGGTATAGCGAGCAATCCACTGGCCTCTTCTGCAAAATTTTGGGCAGGCTCAAAGGCAGCAGAGAGGCTGTTTTCAAAATACGCCTCCGAAATTGTCTTGTGTTGCAACCAAAAAACCAGATGCTTCACATCCTCCACTGGTGGTGTTTGGCCGTGTAAATGCACTTTACCTTTGTACACCAGCGCTAATCCCCCGGCATTGAATAATTCCAAAAGGTCTTTATCTTTTTGAATAAGGCCTGAAAACAGTTCGTTAATGCTATAAATACCGTCCAACACCAATCTCTTCTTCTCCCATAACGTACTCTTATACTCAAATTGCTCCTGATACAACATAGAAGTAATTTTAGAGGAGATCAATTCCGACAGGAGTTCAAAAACCGAACACAGCTCGTAATTCAAGTATTTTGCCTCCCGGTGATGACAGGATATCAAAGCCCATAAATGACCATTACGAATGATACGGATTGACATGGAAGCTTTTATTCCCATGTTCTCCATATATTCTAAATGCACCCCCGCAACACTACGAAGGTTACAGTCGGTAAGATCTATAAAGGAATTAGTAAGTGGGTTAATCACAGGATAAACCTTAACCGGCTTATCCTCGCGGTTCGGAATTAATCGATAGGGATTTTTGAGATAGAGGGCTCTTGCTTGCCTTGGAATATCAGAAGCTGGAAATTTAAGACCTATGTAAGGCTCCATATCTTGTTCCCTCTCTTCGGCAATGACCGTTCCGTTCCAATCTGCGTCGAATTGATACATCAATACGCGGTCAAAACCAGCGAGTTTTTTCAAAGCAGCAACGGAGATCTGGCAAATGGATTCAATAGAAATTGCAGAATTCACTTCAGCCATCACATACTTCATCTCTTGAAACACTTCCGTAAATGACTTCCTCGTATCAGCCTTTTCCAATTCCGCTACCAACAGCTCATCTTTCTTGTGCACCAGCGCAATGTATTCTGCCTGAGTGTCGCCTTTTTTAATATATAAATTAAGAGGTATCTTATCAGAAATTGTTTTAGAGAAACTATCTTCAAGTAATCTGATGTGTTCCTCATTTACGAAATCAGAAAGATTAGAATCCACTACATCAGCAACATCTTTACCGAAAACTTCAGATATGTTTTCACTTGCCTGAACAATTTTCAAATCTTCCTTGTTCAACACAAGCAAGTATCCGTAAGGCTGGATCTGATTGATGTGATGTAAGGGCAAACTACCACAAAATTCGGAGTCATAATTCTTTTTGCTCATTCTAGCCAATTTCTAAATTTAATAAAAGTCTCATCGGCGCCAATTATTACCATATTCCAGTCTTCTTCAGCCACCCTAGTATTTAAAGCAATTTTAAATTGCTCCCACATCTTCATCGTTTCACTACCATAAGAATAAAAAAAAGAAAGGCCCTCAGAAGCACTAAGACCAAGCTTAGCAGAAACCATTTTACTTATGATTGTTCCCCCAAGTGTAGAACCTTCCAAAACATATAACGCACCAATGGCCTCATACGTGTTTGTTACTACAGGAAGGTCGTCACATAAAGACACGTCTGAAGTAGTGTTGAAGTACTGTAAATCTAGTTCTAATGCATCAGATTTTCTTCTTTCAGGATAATCAGGCACCTTATTTATATCAAGATTTTTACTTATCCTTTCTTCGAGCGGCTTAATGTAGCCGTAAAACTTTTTTAAAATCTCGATGTAGTCTGCTTCAACTGCTATTGATTTTAGCTTTCCGACCAGAAGTTTTTCCAGCTGTTGATGCGATATGTCCGTTTTATCTTTTAGGACTAAACTCAAATTCATTAGGGGACAATAAAGTAAAAAATAACAATGATAAGCATTAGTAATCACTAATACTTTCCATTGCTGAAATTTCGTAATTAATTAAACTCAAGAATAAATTGGGAGCGATCTTCACTCATCATAAATAACAATAAAAACAGGAAGGGATTGAACGCTTTATATTCTGTACCTTAAAGACAATGAGTTACCTATTGCTCGAACCAACTCATCTACCAGAGGTAATGCGTTCTCCTTCTGCTTCCATCCCCTGTCATCTTTATATAGTGTAACGGTATTCCCTTGTAGTAATATTTCCGACTCCACCATTCTGTTTTTCTGATTCAATTTTAATAACTGGTAATGAAATTTAGCGCCCTGCAGGCTTATAGTAAAAACCTGTCCCATATTGATTTTCCTTTTTAATTCATAAACAACAACTTACGCTAACTTGTTTGTAAGTGGCGCAAGTATTGTTTTAGGGGATAAGGTGGCTTTGAATGCAAAAAGATTAGGTCAGCATCTATGACGGGCGGAAGCTCTTTTTCTAAAATTGGCTAAAGACCCAAGCGGTAAGCTGCCATATCAGATATACCATTAGAATAAAGATCATCACCAAAACTAGTCCCACACCGAGAAGCACCCCTTTACCACTTCCCTGATGTTTACCTTCTACGTAGTGCTCGTTTAGCAACCTTATATTGCGCTTATTGGCTTTAAAGAAAAAGTCAAAGATCTGTCCTATGATCGGTATCCCTCCTATAGTTGCATCAAGAACAATATTGAGCACCATTAATGTCACTATTTTACTACTTGCTCCGTTCTTGGCAAGGGTTAAAACGAGAGCGGCAGAGATAAGTAGTCCACTCATATCTCCCGCAAAAGGAATAAGATTTAATATAGGATCCAGGCCAAACCGGAAGTTGGTCCCTGGCAAACGGAATTGCTCATCTAAAAGGTATGACAACTTTTCTACCCAGCGTAATTTATTATTCTGACTTGTATAATTGCGTCGATCGTTATACTCCATACTTGTGTAAAACAAAATCAGTTCCGAAAGTTTTGCGTTACCATTAAACCGTAAATCCCCCCGTCCAATATCCCAATTCCGACCCTGCCAAAAGATTTATGGAGAATATTAGCCCGGTGTCCCGGAGAGTTCATAAGGCCTTCGTGGGCAATAGTTAAGGTTTGAGCCAGAGCAAGATTTTCTCCCGCTGTCAGGAATCTCACTTTTGCAGCTCGCATTCGATCAAAAGGTGATTTATTTTCTGGAGTATAGTGAGAAAAATACCCTCTGGCGAACATATCCGCCGAATGAGCTCTGGCCACAACCGCTATTTCCTGATCAGCCCGAAGGGGCTGAAGATTAACTTTCGCCCTCTCCCTATTGATCAAAATCAACATCTTTGCCTCCAAATCCTCTCGGACCTTTGTATGGGCCACTGTAAAATTCAATTTAATGAACTTGTCGTTTTTCTTATTAAGCGTAAGTAAGGGCCCCGATTGCTTCTCCAACTCTTCTATATAAGGAGAGATCGCAAGATGGATCTTCTCAAGGCCTGGTATTAACTGCGAGACCACCCAGCTCCTTTCAGCCCTCGACTTAAGTGAGGGACTAACAGGAAATAAGATTAGTAAAGAGGTTATCAGCAGCAGGTAAACTATCCCTGTAAATCCTCCGGGAACACTTCCCAGCACCTTGTTCAGTCTGGAGGCATGATAAATTGAAGGAATTTTTGAAAGTACATAGTTAGCAATCGCTGAAAGGGTCAATCGTGTAACGATAATGGCAAGAATAAAAGAAACAGGTGAAACCCAAATACCAGTGGCAATATATCTTTGTATAAAGGTTGAAATATAGGGGTAGCAGATAAAAGCAAGGAGCAGTCCGGAAACCCACAGGAAGACTTCGACCATTCCGATCATGAAGCCTTTCAAAATCCCCTGCCAAACAGAAAAAACGAGTATAAGTACTAAAATAAGGTCCAAAAGATTCATAACAATATCCTCACCTAATAAGAGACAGGAGAGGATACTGTTTTAATGAAACGGCCTATTTGTTTGTCTGTTGAAAACATTCGTTTTCGGCTAACAAAAGCTTTAGCCCATCTTCAACACTAAATTGAGGATTGTATGAAAGTAAGGAGTTGGCTTTAGTAATGTCTGCCAAACTGTTTCTAACATCTCCTTTTCTTTCTGCATTATACACTGCTGGGATAATGCTTCCCTGATGCTTATTGAGCAGGGCCCATAACTGGTTTAATGAAATGCTCTCTCCAAAGGCAATATTATAAACCTGATTAACAGCCCCTTCTTCTTCAGAAAAGAAGGCCCTTACATTTGCCTGGACTGCATTTTCGATAAAAGTAAAATCCCTCGTTTGTTCACCATCTCCATTTATTATTGCAGGCTCGCCCGCTTTTAAGGCTTTAATAAACTTAGGTATAACTGCCGCATACTCTCCCTCAGGATTTTGCCTTGGCCCAAAAACATTAAAATATCTCAAGCCTATCAGGTTCATGCCGTAGGTCTTTGCAAATACATCAGCATATAACTCGTTTACATACTTGGTAACTGCATAAGGAGACAAAGGCCTGCCTATCCGTTCTTCAACTTTCGGAAGCTCTTTACTATCTCCATAAGTAGAAGACGAGGCCGCGTAAACAAAACGCTTTACTCTCTCCCTAGATTGGATGGCCCAAAGCATATTGAGAAAACCTGAAATATTTACCGCATTAGTAGTTACCGGATCATTAATAGATCTGGGAACTGACCCCAGGGCTGCCTGATGACTTACATAATCAATTCCGTCAATTGCATTATTACAAGTCTCCATATCCCGTATATCCCCTTCGAAAAGCTCGAAGGCTGGATTACTGAGAAAAGGAGTAATATTATCATGGGATCCCGTGGAGAAATTATCCAATACCCGCACTTTTCCCGCACCGTACTTCAACAAGTATTCTACCAGATTGGAACCTATAAATCCGGCTCCCCCCGTTATCAAAAAGCTAAACAGGCTTAAATCAACCGAGTGATATTTATTTTTATACATAGCTAGACAAATTATAACCTGGCATCTACCAGATCGAGATTAAGCACCCCTTTTACATCATATAGCACCGACGACTTTTTCAGCAAGGCTCCGTATTCCAGGTCACAAAACTCGTTATGGCAAACTGCGAGGATGACAGCGTCATATTGCTTATCCTCCGGCAGTGCATTAATACATTTTATACCATATTCTTCCTCTACTTGGGTACAACTAGCCCAGGGATCGTAAACAGTAATATTGGCTTTATATAAACTTAGCTCCTTCACTATATCCACCACCTTGGTATTTCGCACATCAGGACAATTTTCCTTAAAAGTGATCCCCAGGATTAGTATATCTGAGCCCCAAACTACAATCTCTTTTTTAACCATTAGCTTCACTACAGCATCTGCTATATAAGGACCCATGCTATCATTAATCCTTCGGCCCGACAAGATAATTTCGGGATAATACCCGGCAGAGGTAGCCTTTTGAGCCAGGTAATAGGGGTCTACACCGATACAGTGTCCCCCAACCAGTCCTGGTTTAAAATGCAGGAAATTCCACTTTGTTGCAGCTGCCTCGAGAACATGCTGAGTATTAATATTCAAAAGCGAAAAGATCTTCGATAGCTCATTAACAAAGGCAATATTAATGTCCCGCTGAGCATTTTCAATAACCTTGGCCGCTTCTGCCACTTTTATAGATTGGGCAAGATGGGTTCCTGCAGGAATAATAGAAGCATATAATGAATTTACAATCTGCCCTATTTCTGGCGTTGATCCCGAAGTTACTTTTTTAATATTTGGCAGCTTTCTCGCATTGTCGCCCGGATTAATCCTTTCAGGCGAATATCCGCAGAAGAAATCCACGTTGAATTTTAATCCCGAGAACTTTTCAAGAACAGGGATACATTCTTCTTCTGTACAGCCGGGAAAAACAGTTGACTCGTAGATCACAATATCTCTCTTCTTTAACACACCTGCTACCATCTCGGTAGCCTTTTTTAATGGTGTAAGATCCGGATTATTGTATTGATCTACTGGTGTTGGTACAGTTACTATATAGACATTACAATCCGCCAAACTTTCTTTATCGGCTGAAAAGAATACACCCGCAAGGGCATCACTCTTACGAACCACCGACTTCAATTCTGCAGGATCTACCTCAAGAGTATGATCTTTTCCCTGATTCAACTCATTCACCCTTGCCTGACTGATGTCAAATCCAGTTACTTTGTATTTCTTTCCAAATTCAACAGCCAGAGGAAGCCCTACATAGCCAAGTCCAATCACTGCAATTGAGTAAGAAGACGGATTAAACAATGTACTTATCATTTTCTTTCTTTAGGAAGCTGAGTTATCACTATTAATAATCTTCATCCTGCCTTGGGCAAATTGATTACGAAGCTAAGATATAAGATTCAAATTGCTCAGTGACTACGAATTACACAGGTTGTTCTTTTTATGTGCAATAGGTGAACACTACTGTAAAGAAAAAACATCAGAGGTATAAAAAAGAAAATCCTCACTCTTTTAAAGTGAGGATTTTGCTCCTGAGGCTGGGCTCGAACCAGCGACCCTCTGATTAACAGTCAGATGCTCTAACCGGCTGAGCTACTCAGGAGTATTTACCGGCTTAACAACACTGGTTTTTATTTAAAACCTTGCTGTGTTTTGGGACTGCAATATTCGGGATTTAAATTTATTTCTGCAATATTTGCGGAAACTTTTTTTAAAAAAAACATGAGCTTAGTCATAATAGGAACCGTGGCGTTTGATGCAATTGAAACTCCTTTCGGAAAAACAGACAAAATTGTGGGTGGAGCAGCTACTTATGCAAGTCTCGCTGCCTCTTACTTCTACGATAAAACCAAGATCATCGCAGTGGTTGGTGACGACTTTCACAAGGAAGATATAAGCGACTTTGAAAAACACGGTATAGATGTAGAGGGATTACAAATCAAAGAAGGAGAAAAGTCCTTCTTCTGGGCTGGTAAATATCATAACGATATGAACTCACGAGATACTCTTGCCACAGAGCTAAATGTTCTCGCTGATTTTGATCCAATTGTCCCCGCCTCTTATCAGGGATGTGATTACTTACTTCTAGGTAACCTTACCCCTCAAGTTCAAAGAACAACGATCGAAAGATTAGAGAAACGTCCTAAATTAATCGTTCTGGATACCATGAACTTCTGGATGGATGTAGCTTTAAATGACCTTCTGGAAACGTTAAAACTAGTTGACGTACTAACCATTAACGATGCTGAAGCGCGTCAGCTTTCCGGTGAATACTCTTTGGTTAAAGCAGCCAAAAAGATCCTTCAAATGGGACCACAATACCTGATTATTAAAAAAGGGGAACATGGTGCGCTACTTTTCCATGAAGATAAAGTGTTCTCTGCGCCAGCCTTACCACTGGCTGAGGTATTTGACCCAACCGGAGCAGGCGATTCTTTTGCCGGTGGCTTCATTGGATATCTTGCAAAAGTTGGAACAATCAACTTTAATAACATGAAGAATGCAATTATCTTCGGATCTGCACTAGCATCATTTTGCGTTGAAAAATTTGGGACAGAAAGAATTAAAAACCTCAGTCAGGAAGAGATAGCAGATCGCGTTAAGCAGTTTATAAACTTAAGCAGCTTCGAAATCGCTTAAGACCTCCCTAGTACAGATTGAATCTTCACGATCAATCTGTACTATACATTCTTCCGACCACCTCAAACTTTGAGAAAACTGAAGCAGAATGAGGTGCGTCCTTCAGCTCCTCAGTAAGATCCTGGCCTGCCCAATGTTCGTAATGCTTCCCGTTCTTCCACAGGCGACTTTCCGAAACATCATAAATAAGGCCTTTATAACACACCCAGATCTCTGGTTTGTCCTGGCCATTCCGTAAGGCTAACTGACTTCTGGTATAGATTGGAACTTCAGGCATCCTTCAATTTTTTAGCACGAAAGTATTCAAAGAACAACATATTCATAAGCAACATTGCTAAAGAATAAAAATGATCTTCAAAGGGAATGGTCCCTACCCTCAACCCCATGTTCTCTGAATTGTTATAAAGAACAACGGGTATTGAAGTGAGCAAACCGTTTACTATATAAAAAGGAAGGAGTGAGACAAAGTATGCTAGATAAAAACGACCAGCTTTCTGCTCTCCCTTAAATAATACATAGATACACATAAGCGCCAGAAGGCCAAAGGTGATCAAAGTGTAAACCCGGTCGAAAAAGAAGCCAAGGAGCACCACCGAGAGGATCAGAAAGACCCATGTAATATCTCTGGCAACCTTTCCAAGAATGTCTGGCTTTACATAAGCATTAAGACATTCATAAATAAATAAGCATGCAAAAGGAACGGTAATAAAGAAAAGGATTTCCTCAAGCGGCAAATCAAGGAACCATATACCGACAACATAATCGTTGTTGAAGGACCATACATCGTAAAGAGTAAAAACATAATCCCAAACAAGGAAAACGACGCCCGTAATTAGCAGACCAGGGAAAATGTACTTCCAATTAGTATAGAATCTAACTTTTTTATCGAATGATAAAATTAAGGGAAAGAAAATAGTCAGGAAATTAATTAGCAGATACGTATAGTGTTTATCCATTTTAAAGAGCCTTATTTAAAATAGCAAGCTCTGACGAAGAGCAACGTTTTGTTTCTTTCATAAATGAAATAATATTTTTTAGCAATGCTTTATCAACGGTGCCAAGCTTCTCTGCTCCAATTAATTTCACTATCTGTTTCCGGTCTTCGTCTAGATGCTTGGAAGAACCTAAAAAAGTAGGCAGATAATGCTCCATACTAAACCTCAAAAATCGAATTTCAAGGTTATTCGGATCTTCACCTACAGCTTGTTCCAGCTTTTTAGATCCAGCTTTTAAAAGGGAAAGCTTATTGTAGGGATTCCAGGCATGCTTGGCTTTCACAGCCTCTGTTGAACCCAGGTAAGCCAATAAAAGCGCGTCTTTCTTCTCAATTCCTTTTAACTTTTTAAAAAGAGCATTGGCCACGCCTGCATCGTCAACAGATTTGTAAAATTCAAGACGGATGGCATTAAGATCATAAGCACCTGCCGGAATAGTAAAGATCATCGAAAACAATAGTAAGACTAGCCGCATCTGGAAATATTAATGTCAAATTACAAAACTACAAAACCCTTAACTTGTTTTCTCTGCCTTAAGTGCTACAGGTTTACTAGATTTACCCTCATGACAAGACCCAAAGTTGCTGTTATCGGTTCAGGTTTTGCCGGACTCACTGCTGCGTCCCTACTGGCAAAACAAGGTTACCACGTATCTATTTTTGAAAAAAATGACCAGTTAGGTGGAAGGGCGAGGACTTGGGAGAAAGATGGCTTCACCTTTGACATGGGCCCAAGCTGGTACTGGATGCCTGAAGTCTTTGAAAATTACTACAAACTATTCGGGAAGAAGTCCTCCGATTTCTATCAGCTCGATCGATTAAACCCCTCCTACCGGGTATACTGGGGGCCCAATGACTTTACAGACATCCCCGCAGATCTTGACCAGCTCAAAGAGCTATTTGAATCAATGGAAAAAGGAGCTGGCGAGAAACTGGAACGATTCCTCAAACAGGCAGAATACAAGTATTCAAAAGGGATGAATGAATACGTGTTCCGTCCCTCTCATTCTGTTATAGAATACATGGATCTTAAGCTTTTGATAGAAAGCTTTAAGATTCAAATGTTCACTTCGGTCGGGTCGCACATACGGCAATACTTCTCTCATCCAAAAATCATAAAGATCCTCGAATTTCCAGTATTGTTCCTTGGAGGAACGGCCCAGAATACGCCCGCCCTTTATAGTATGATGAACTATGCAGATCTGAGCCTGGGCACCTGGTACCCAAAGGGCGGGATGAACCAAATTGTTAAAGCGATGGTGAGCATTGCTGAAGAACAAGGAGTGCAGTTTCACTTGAATCAGGAGGTAAAAAAGATCGTTATCGAAAACAACCGTGCAAAAGGTATTGAAACAGCTTCTGGATTCTTTGATGCAGATATTGTTATCTCCAGTGCTGACTATGAACATACAGACCAGTCGCTGACAGAGAAAAAGTATCAGAACTACAAGCAGCAGTACTGGGATAAGCGCACGCTTTCCCCCTCCTCTCTTCTTTTTTACATAGGAACTAACAAGCCTGTCCCTGGAATCAAACATCATAACCTTTTCTTCGACGAAGACTTCAACGCTCATGCAGATGAGATCTATAAAACACCTAAATGGCCCACCAAACCTCTGTTTTATGTCTCCTGCACCTCTAAATCTGATTCTGGTGTGGCTCCGGCACAGTCTGAGAACCTTTTCTTCCTTGTGCCTATTGCTCCTGGGCTTGAAGATTCAGAGAGCACACGCGAAAAATATTTCGGCCTGCTAATGAGACGGTTTACTGATATTACAGGGATAGACATCAGGGATTCTATTGTCGTAAAAAGAAGTTATGCAGTAGAGGATTTCAAAAAAGACTACCATTCTTTCAAAGGAAATGCGTACGGATTGGCAAACACTTTACTTCAAACAGCATTTCTTAAACCGAAGATGAAATCTAAAAAAGTGGAGAACCTGCTATTTGCAGGTCAGCTTACCGTTCCCGGTCCAGGCGTCCCTCCTGCTATCATATCGGGACAAATAGCTGCAATTGAAGCTGATAAAATCTTACAGGGTAGTTAGTCAGAAAAAAAAATACATTCTTCTGATTTTTCATTTTCTCTTCATGTTCCCAAAATAGTTTCGTAATGTCAAAAAGATCAGTAATTGATAGAAACTTAAATTATAACAACATGAAGAGAAACAAACTTATTAACGGACTATTTTTAGCGGCTGCCGCCCTTGCCCTTACTTTTACCTCTTGCAAAAAAGAAACGCAGGACACCTCAGATGATGTCGCTTCCACTCAGGCTATTCTTGTTGAAAGTGCAAGTGTATCAGGAGATGCTGTTTATATTGTTAATACCACTCCTGACGGAGCAACCCGCGATTCTATCGCTGCAACAGATTTACCTGCCTCTGTTTCTACTTACCTAGCTGCAAACTATAGTGGTTATACTTTAAAAAAGACCTTTAAGGTTTCGGTAAGTGGTTCTGTTAACAGTTATATTGTGGTAATCCTTTATAACAACAAACCAGTGGGATTAAAATTTGATTCAACAGGCGCTTTTGTTAGAGTTTTTGAACAACGCGAGCGTGGTGACCTTAGAGGAAAAGGTTGGAAACGCGGAGGTCGCTTTGATGGAAGAGAAGGTGCACATCACGACACCATTGCAGTGTCGTCACTTTCAACAGTAATTAAAGCTTACTTCCTGGTTAACTACCCAACCGACACCTTGGTTTCGGCGTTCAAAGGTAAAGACAGCAGTACAGTGGTGATCAGCTCGAATAATGGACTATATGCAACAGCCTTTAGCTCTGCTAACCTGTTCCTGAAACGTGCCCAGATCATTGCTCACAAAGGCAAGAAAACAGCAGTTGCACAAACAGAATTACCAGCAACTACTCTTACCTACCTAACTACTACCTACCCAGGTTATGTGTTTGACAAAGCTTTCGCCGTAAAAATAAATAGCACGATACAAGCATATGTTGTGATCATCAATTCTAACAATACAAGGATTGGCCTTCAATTTAATGCAACAGGCGACTTTGTTAAAACAGTAGTGATCCGATAAGATTTTTCTGCTCATATATTAGAACAGCATATCAATTTCTGGTATGCTGTTTTTTTATGCCAGATATGGTGATTGGAATAGTATTTGACAACTTTGGGGTATGGCAACATTCAATGATATTATTAACTCTGATAAACCTGTGCTGGTTGACTTTTCTGCAGAGTGGTGTGGTCCCTGTAAAATGATGGCACCTATCCTTGATCAGGCAAAAACCATGTTGGGAGACAAAGCAACTATCCTGAAAGTGGATGTAGATAAAAATCCCGCGGCTGCCAAAGCTTATAATATCCAGGGCGTTCCCACGCTCATCCTATTCAAAAACGGTGAGACGAAATGGCGTCAATCTGGAGTGATCCAGGCAAGTCAATTAAAACAGGTGATTGAACAGTTCGTTTAAAAGCCAAAATGCATTTCAACTTTTAGCTCCTGTGAAAAACAAAACTTCCTGATTTCTTCAATTCCTACAAAAAAACCACGTGCATAATACTCTTTCTGTAGCTGGGGGACTACACCCGGGTTCCTACTTTGCCTATACCGGCTTATGCCGAAACCCCATTCATTTAACTATCAGTTTATATTCAAGTACCATTAAAATCCCATTAGCCAAGGGCATTTATACGGATCTGAATCGGACTTGAATCGGATCTGAATCGGACTTGAGAATAAGCAGGTATTAACTAGGGGTTAATAAGCACAGGGGATAGAAAAATCAGGGGATAGAATTATGGGGATAGTGATCAACCTAAAGGAAGGCTAGTAGAATCGTTAAAAAACAAAGCCTGCGATCTTCAATCAACAGGCTCTTGTAATCCTTGAATATTAATTCAGCAGAGAGAGCGGGATTCGAACCCGCGATACCCTTGCGAGTATACAAACTTTCCAGGCTTGCTCCTTCAACCACTCGGACACCTCTCTGTTTGGGAATGCAAAAATAACAATTTGCAGCGAATTCTATAGCTTAAAATTACTTAGATGAACGAAACTAGAAAACAGACTTCGCAGGTGCCGCAAAAGGCGTTTTACTTAGTTCTCCTCTAAGATTTGTTTCCAGTAATGTTGTAATACGATTATAAGTATAGCCCCTTGAAAGCAGGAACATTAACTTAGTAACGGCAGCTTCGTAGGTCATGTCATAGCCACTTACCACTCCCATATTCTTTAATGGGCGACTCGTTTCATATCTGCCAAGCTCAACACTGCCAACTTTACATTGAGATATATCCAGTATTACCTTCTCTTGCTTGATTGCACTCTCGAGGCAGTCAAGGAACCATTTTTCTGTCGTGGTATTTCCGGCGCCAAAAGTTTCGAGGATAATAGCTCTTGTCTTCGAATTAACAATAGCACCAACTGTTTCTTTACTGATACCAGGATAAAGCTTCAGAACGGTAATAGAGTTATTTAGCTTTTTGTGAGCTCTGAATGTACAATCTTCGCATTTGCGGATGCTTGCATCATTGTAACGCAAATGCACCCCAGCTTCCGCTAATACAGGATAATTAGGAGACCGGAAGGCCTCAAACTTAGCAGAGTTATATTTAAATGCCCTGTTTCCTCTGAACAACTGAAAATCGAAATAGATACATACCTCAGGTACGCGGGCAGATCCATTCAATTTAGCAGAGGCGATCTCGAGGGCCGTGATCAAATTTTCCTTAGCATCCGTCCTGATCTCTCCTATGGGTAGCTGAGATCCGGTAAAGATCACCGGTTTATTCAATCCCTCCAGTAAGAAACTTAATGCAGAAGCAGTAAAGGCCATGGTATCTGATCCGTGAAGGATAACAAATCCATCGTAGAGATCGTAATTCTGCTCTACCAGCTCTGCCAATTCAATCCATATCTCGGGACTCATATTAGAGGAGTCGATGATCTCAGAAAAAGAATGGACGGTAATTTCGTATGGGAGGCGTTGGAGTTCAGGAACGTTTTCGTTGATGTGTTTAAAGTCTAAAGGCTTAAGAACACCCGTCACTTTATCGAAAACCATTCCAATAGTTCCACCAGTGTATATAATTAAAACCTTTGTCATCTAAACTCTACTCCTTAAAATTTCCTAAATATAAAAAAGGAAACTCGTTCCTACGTGTTAAAAATAATTTTTGAATTTTCTGTGGTAATCGCTGCCACTTCTTCGAGGCTTATTTGCTTAATGTCTGCTACTTTTTGAGCTACATACACCAAATAACTACTTTCATTTGGTTTACCTCTATATGGTACGGGAGTTAAATAAGGAGAATCTGTCTCTAAAACGATATTATCCAAAGGAATTTCCTCGACAACCTTATCCAATCCTGACTTTTTGTACGTGACTACGCCACCAATACCCAGATAAAAGCCTAAATCAATGATTTTTCTTGCTTGTTCCACCGTTCCCGAAAAACAATGAAAGATTCCCCTTAACTTTTCATCTCTCTCCGCAAGTAAAACTTCATAAACTTCGTCGAATGCTTCTCTGCAATGAATAACAATAGGCAGATCCATATTTTTAGCCCATCCGATCTGCTCGTGGAAAGCTTTCTGCTGCAGTTCGAGCGTTGTCTTATCCCAATAGAGGTCTATCCCAATTTCTCCAATGGCATAAATTTTTGTGCTAGGGATAGCAGCAAAAATAGTATCCAGCTCTTCCCGGTAGTTCTCCTTTACGTCGCAGGGATGAAGTCCCAGCATCGCAAAGCAATTTACGGGATATTCCTTTACGAGATTTTTTATCAGGGAGATTGATTCAGAATCCACATTGGGGAGGAATAAGCGTTCTACCTTGTTATCCAAACAGCGCTGCATCAACTCCTTCAGCTTTTCAGCATCCTTCTCGTAATATTGGTGCGTATGCGTGTCTGTTAAAATCATTTCTGCAAAAGTAGGAATCTAGTATTAACAAAAAAGCCGTTCCGAAAAATCAGAACGGCTTTTTTTGCTATATAATTTCGTAAGACTATTTAACTTCTTCGAAATCTACGTCTGTAACAGTATCTCCGGCGTTGCCACCGTTGTTTCCAGCTCCAGCACCTGGGCCTCCAGCCTGAGCACCTGCGGCTCCTGGATCACCAGCTGCTTTGTACATGTCTTCAGAAGCTGCAGTCCATGAATTTTGCAATTCAGCCTGAGCAGTATCAATACCTGCGAAATCTTTAGCAGCATAAGCAGCTTTTAATTTCTCTAAACCACTCTCAATCGGTGCTTTTTTCTCTGCAGGGATCTTATCGCCATACTCTTTCAACTGTTTTTCAGTGGAGAAGATAAGAGCATCAGCAGCATTTAGCTTGTCGATCTCTTCTTTAGCTTTTTTATCTGCTTCAGCGTTCGCTTCAGCTTCCTGCTTCATTTTTTGGATCTCTTCGTCTGACAAACCTGAAGAAGCTTCGATACGGATCTTTTGTTCCTTACCTGTTGCTTTATCTTTTGCTCCGACGTGTAAGATACCGTTAGCATCAATATCAAAAGTTACTTCGATTTGAGGCACACCACGAGGTGCAGGTGGAATTCCGTCTAAGTGGAAACGACCGATAGTACGGTTTTGGCTTGCCATTGGACGCTCACCTTGCAAGATATGGATTTCAACAGATGGCTGATTATCTGATGCCGTAGAGAAAGTCTCTGATTTTTTGCTTGGGATAGTTGTATTTGCTTCGATCAGTTTAGTCATTACACCACCCATAGTTTCGATACCTAATGAAAGAGGAGTAACGTCAAGAAGCAATACATCTTTAACCTCACCGGTTAATACACCACCCTGGATTGCTGCACCGATAGCCACAACCTCATCCGGGTTAACACCTTTTGAAGGTTCTTTACCGAAGAAAGCTTTAACGGCATCCTGGATAGCAGGGATACGTGTAGAACCACCCACAAGGATCACTTCATCAATATCAGATGGAGATAGACCCGCATTCTTCAAAGCAGAACGGCAAGGCTCGATGGTACGTTTAATTAAGCTATCAGCTAACTGCTCAAATTTAGCACGGCTTAACGTGCGAACCAAGTGCTTAGGACCTGTTGCGTCGGCTGTGATATAAGGTAAGTTAACCTCAGTTTGAGTAGAGCTTGATAGTTCGATCTTTGCTTTTTCTGCAGCTTCTTTCAAACGCTGTAAAGCCATAGGATCTTTCTTAAGGTCCATTGAATTTTCAGACTGGAACTCTGCAGCTAACCAGTCGATGATCACTTGGTCAAAGTCGTCACCACCTAAGTGAGTATCACCATCAGTAGATTTAACTTCAAATACGCCATCACCTAATTCAAGAACAGAAACGTCGTGAGTACCACCACCACAGTCGAACACTGCGATCTTCATATCCTTGTGCGCTTTGTCTAAACCGTAAGCTAAAGCAGCTGCAGTTGGCTCGTTGATGATACGTTTAACATTTAAGCCTGCAATTTCACCAGCTTCTTTAGTTGCCTGACGTTGTGCATCATTGAAATAAGCAGGAACAGTAATAACTGCTTCAGTTACTTCATGACCTAAAAAGTCTTCCGCTGTTTTCTTCATTTTCTGAAGAACCATAGCAGAAATTTCTTGTGGAGTATATTTACGGTCGTCGATTTCAACGCGAGGAGTGTTGTTATCACCCTTTACTACAGCATAAGGTACGCGTTCAGTTTCTTTAGTAACCTCATTGAAGCTGTTACCCATGAAGCGTTTTATAGAGTAGATCGTCTTTCTAGGGTTAGTAATTGCCTGGCGTTTTGCAGGATCCCCAACTTTACGCTCACCGTTCTCAACAAACGCTACAATAGAAGGAGTAGTACGTTTACCTTCGCTGTTAGCAATAACAACAGGCTCATTACCTTCCATTACGGCTACGCAGGAGTTAGTTGTTCCTAAGTCGATACCAATAATTTTTGACATGATATATTTTACTTTAGATTGTTCAACAATTAATTCTGCTTCTTCTTATCAATGCTTATGCCAATAACAGACATTGCCTCAGCTGACAGTATTTTGACAAGAAGACTGATAAAAGAGACAGGAAGAAAAATGACAAGGTGACAGAATTGCAGGGGATTTTAGATTTACGATTGGGGCAAACGTATTAATTGAGCGTTATAGGAAACTATGAGAGGAGTTTAAAGCGGACTAGAAATTGGAGTAAAGGTGATGTACTAATTAAAACTTACGTTTCTTTAGGTTGAAGCATTTCAAAGGTAAACTTTTATACTCCGATCGAAATCAATTGGAGCCTTTTATTCGCGTGAAGAAATATTGAAACAAATAACTCTTTATCAAAAAAAGCCCCCTTTCGGAGGCTTTCTATTTATTTTGTTTTTGGCTTTGTAGTTGCGGCCGGCTTTTTAGCGGGCGTTGCTGGTTTCTTTGCCGGAGTTGTTGTCTTTTTAACAGGTGTTGTGGTTTTCTTTGTTGTTGTTCCCGGCTTTTTAGCTGGGCTTGCTACAACCTTTTTAGGTTTCTTTACTTTAACCAACTCAAGGTCGAACCTCAAAGTACTGAAAGGCATAATTGCAGGAGGACTTCCCTGAGGGCCATAAGCCAGCTCAGAAGGAATAATAAAAGTGGCCTTAGCACCCTCGTTTAATAATAACAACCCTTCTTCCCATCCTGGGATAACCTGACCTTGTCCTAAAACTAGTTTAATCGGCTCATATGTTCTTCCGGGTTGCTCTAGACCTGCTTTCTTAGCTTCAGATTCGATACTTGAGTCGAACACCTTTCCATCAAGTGTACTTCCTACATAATTTACCCATACAGAATCCCCTTTAACAGCTTTAGGTTTGATAGAAGGCTTTGTGATAATATAACGTAGACCTGAAGTAGTCTTTGCTGGATTAAGCTTTTGATCAGTCAGATATTTTGTTAAAGCCTCCGTTTCAGTAGCCTTCATTTTCTCCATCTCTGTCTTATACTCTGCCATGGCCTCGTCCATCGATTGGACTTTTTCAACTTTCACTGTTACCGAAAGATAACTACCTTTTTTAAGGAACGGAGGCCTCTCGGAATCCGGGGCACCCTTAAATATCGAATCTGCAGGAACTTTGAAGATAGCACTGTCCCTTGCTGTAAGCAATGGAAGGAAAGCCATCAGATCGAGATTATTCTGAGCGGCCTGAACTTGCAATTTTCCAGGACGACCTGCAGTGTAACTGCTATAAAGAACAGAATCTTTATCAGTTCTTTGGATCATATTAAAGGTGATCACATCGTTCACCTTAATTTTAGGGGTGGTATTAGCCGTAAAGATCTTATACTGAACTCCTCCCGGCAGAGTTTCCAGACCCGCAGTATGCTGGGCTATCGCTTGTGACGAAGCAATAACCAGTAGTGCGGATAATATTTTCTTAAAATTCATATGGATATAAACTAAACAGCCCACCTGATAGTATAATCAGGCGGGCTTATTTCTTATTATTTATTTATTCCTTCAATCATTATTTCGCTGCAGGAGCTGCAGGAGGCATAACAGGAGCTGGTGCCGGAGCTGAACCAGGAGCAGGTTTCTTAATATTCACAATCTCTAACTCGAACATTAGAGGAGTATATGGACCGATGATCTGACTTCCCTGAGGACCGTATCCAAGTTTAGAAGGAACGATAACAGAAGCTTTTGCACCTTTACTTAATAAAAGCAATGCTTCGTCAAAACCAGGTATGGTAGCATTCATTCCAGCAGGAACTTTGATCGGCTGGTAAGGACGCATTGGATCAAGTTTACCTTCTTTCTGTGCAACTTCTTTCACGCTGGTATCAAAAACCTTATTATCACCAGTAAGGAAACGTCCTGTGTAGTTCAATTCTACAGTATCACCAGGAGCGGCTTTAACACCATTACCTTCTTTAGTGATCACATATTTTAAACCAGAAACAGTTGTTGTTGGCTTAAGATCTTTAGCAGAAACGTAGCTATTGATAATTCCTGATTCGCGGTTCTTAGCTTTTTCAGCTTCCGCTTTAAAGAATTGCTCAACTTTAGCCTGCATCTGAGCTTCTGTCTGCTTTCCGCGTGGAATAACTTTGTCTACCTTGATATTTAATACAATGTATTTTCCTTTTGTATTAGTTGGCTTAGGCATGTTCATTTTTGCCTGAAGAGAATCAAGATTGATTTTGAAAGTAGCACTGTCGCCTTCACTTAACATACTGAAAGCAGTTGAGAAGTCGCCCTTGAACATTGACTTTTGCTGAGCAGTATATGCCGGACGGCCCATGTCGAAGGAGTTGAACATTACTGAATCTTCTTCAGTTTTCTGAATTACATTGAATGCAATAAAATCACCTTCTTTAATCGTTGGCCCATCTTTATCTTCATGAATAATGTAGTGCAGATCACCTTCACCTTTTTTGAATTGCTTACAGCTCGTAAAAGCAAGAGCAGCCAATCCTAAAACAATTAAGTTTCGTTTCATTTGGTTTTAAAATTATACTAATAATAGACTTTTATATTCTGGTAAAATAGATTTAAACTTTTCTATAACTTCCGCAATTGGCTGATCTGACTGACCTCCTGCCGCATTTCTGTGACCGCCGCCCTGGAAATATTTCTTACAAATTTCGTTAGCAGGAAATTCACCGGTAGAACGAAGGGAAAGCTTCACTTTATCGGCTCGCTCTATAATTAAAGCGGCCAACCTTACACCGTTTATAGTTAAGGCATAATTAACCAGCCCCTCCGTATCTCCTGTTTCAATATTATATTGCTGCAATTCTGCCTGTGTAACTGAGATCATAGCAGCATTATACTCCCTGAACACCTGAAGGTTGTTCAGCAGACAATGCCCAAGAAAACGTAAACGGTCTTCCGAGAAGTTATCGTATACCAGCTGATGGATCTTCCAGTTTTCGGCTCCTTTATTAATAAGGTTTGCAACGATATGATGAACCTCCGGAGTGGTATTTGGAAAACGGAAGGAACCAGAATCTGTCATAATCCCGGTATACAAACAACTGGCTACGTCTTTATTGATCAGCTGTTCTTCCTGCATGATGTTTACGATAAAGTCGTAAACCAACTGGGCCGTTGCACATGCATTAATATTCCAGTGACGATAATTGTCGAAATCTTCAGGCTCAAGGTGATGATCTATCATTACCTTAATAGCTGATGAAGCTCTGACCAACTCACCTAATTCATTTATCCTTGAAAGGGTATTAAAATCAAGGCAGAAAATAAGATCGGCACTTTCAACCAGTCTCGCACTTTCTTGATTTTGCTCTGTAAAAATAACAACGTCTGAATTACTGGGTAACCAATGCAGGAAAACAGGGTAATCTGTAGGCGAAACCACTTTTACGTGATGTCCCTTTTGTATCAGATAATTATACATTCCCAATGATGAACCCATAGCATCACCATCCGGTTTATGGTGAGTTGTTATTACAATATGCTTTGGGTCAGCTAATATTTCCTTAAGCGCGGTTATTTCCAGCATTCTTCGTGTTAAGAAATGCAAAGCTATTAAAAAGCCTGATGTTACAAAATTAGTTTATACTGAGCATTGCAGCTCTAGAAATACGAATGTGTGCATTTAAAAAATTCGTTGACACGGGTTTTCCTTTAACCTTTTGCCTTTCACCTCAAAAACTTACCTTTGCGCCAATTTAAAACTACAATGGCAACAAACAGAACATTTACAATGATTAAACCAGATGCTGTAAGAAACGGACAGACTGGTGCAATTTTAGATGACATCATCAAAGGCGGATTTAAGATCGTTGCGATGAAATATATCCAATTAAGCAAAGAAGCTGCAGGAGAATTTTACGCAGTACATAAAGAGCGTCCTTTTTATGGTGACCTGGTATCGTTCATGACTTCAGGACCTATTGTTGCTGCTATCCTTGAAAAAGAAAATGCAGTTGCTGATTTCCGTACCTTGATCGGTGCAACTGATCCTAAAAAGGCAGACGAAGGAACTATCCGTCAGAAATATGCTGAATCAATTGAAGCGAATGCTGTTCACGGTTCAGATTCAGATGAAAACGCAGAGATCGAAGGAAACTTCTACTTCTCAGCTTTCGAAAGATTCTAATATCAAATGATAGAATGAGTGAATGATAGAATGAGTGAATGAGTGAATAACCTTCATTCCTTCTCTCATTCATTCCTTCAATCCTTTTATAAAAATACGATTTCGTCAAGAACCTTATTTCCGGCTCTTTCATTCATCTTATCCAGGATCTGAGAGCGGATCATTACCAATTCATTCTTCACTACTGAAGAATCTACCCTGATAAACATCTTTCTTTCGCGAATATACATTTGGGTTGTACGCGAAGCTATTGCTTTTCCCATCATTTCCGGCCAGGCGGCGATCAAAGAGGTCTCATCGAACCTACGTCTCAACTTGTATACATTGAGCATTTGCTCAACCGCTTCTTTAATCGTTTTATCGTTTGTTCGCTTGATCATTTAACTGCACCTCTTTCAACCTCAAAGATATTAACTTCCACCCCAATACCTGCAAATATTGTTCGAATACGTTCTGTACTGGTATCGGTGATAAATATCTGTCCGAAATCATGATGAGAAACCATCGTCATCAATTTCTTCACACGCTTGTCGTCCAGTTTGTCAAAAATATCATCCAGCAACAGCAATGGTTTGAAGCCCTTCCTTTGGTGCAGAAAAGAATATTGGGCAAGCTTTAGTGCAATCAGAAAAGATTTCTGTTGCCCCTGCGACCCAAACTTTTTCATAGGAAGATTATGAATCGAAAAGCTGAGATCATCTTTGTGAATTCCACAGGTAGTCCGTTCCAGCACACGATCTCTTTCGACAGAAGTTTTTAACAGAGCAGCGAAAGGGTTATTCAACAATTGTGATTCGTAGATTAATTCAACATGCTCCGCATCTTCACTAAGGTATTGATAATGCTTGTTAAAAACAGGCAGAAACTCTGTCATAAATGCTTGCCGCTTGTTAAATATCTTATTCCCGGATGTTATAAGCTGTTCATCATAAACCTCCAGTAACAGGGGATCATATCGACCTGTCTCAGCAATCTTTTTCAAAAGCATGTTCCTGCTGGCAAGGCTCTTATTGTAAGAGATCAACTCGTCAAGATATTGATTATCGGTTTGAGAGATGACGCTATCGATAAATCGTCTCCGCTCTTCACTTCCTTCTATAATAATGCTGATATCATAAGGAGAAATCATCACCAGGGGAAACAGTCCGATATGATCAGCCAGTCGCTGATAGTCCTTTTTATTCCTTTTGAATTGCTTTTTCTGGTTCTTTTTAAGGGAGCAGGCTACAACATCTTCATTCTCATTCTTCCCGAACACACCCTGCACCATAAAAAAATCTGCTCCCTGCCTGATCTGCTGTGAGTCTATCGGGTTGAAGTAACTCTTACACAAGGAGAGATAATGTATTGCATCAAGCAAATTCGTCTTACCTGCTCCATTATCACCTGTAAAGGCATTAACTGTAGGAGAAAAGCTCAATTCTGCTTCCTGGTAGTTTTTAAAATTAAGTAGGGATAACTTCTGCAGCCACATAAACTCTTACAAACTTAGATAAAATTATTCCTTCCTGAAGAGCAGCTTTCTCTTTCGGCTCTGGGGAAGTATATATCATAGCCTATTCCGATATTTAGAATAGTCATTCAATTGCAAAAAAGACTGTTGACAGTAAGCCTTAAAAGAGTATTTTTGCATCCTTTAATTAAACGAAATGTCTAAAGAACAAATAAATACCCCTACTGAAAATACCCAGGTAGGCAACACAGGTAGCTTTGTGCAGGAAAACAGAAAAAGCTTAACAGTTATCGGAGGCGCTATCTTAGCCTTGGTATTATTATATTTTGGATATCAATATGTTTATCTGGGGCCTCGTGCAACTAAAGCCGTGGATGAAATGTTTAAAGCAGAAGAATACGTAGCTGCTGATTCTTTGGCGGATAAAGCAATCACTGGTGATGGTTCTTACCCGGGCTTCGAAAAAATTGCAGATGAATATTCAAACACTAAGTCGGCTAATTTAGCGAACGTATATCTTGGAGGCCTGTACCTGCAAAAAGGTGAGTACAAGAAAGCTATTGAAGCATTAGAAAACTACTCAGCAACTGGCAGTCCTGTTGTGGATCCCCTTGTATTAGGTATGATCGGCGATGCTAACAGCGAATTGAAAAATTACGACGAAGCCATCAGTTATTACAAAAAAGCAGCAGATAAAGGTTCCGACTCTTTCAACTCTCCAATGTTCCTTAAAAAACTTGGATTGGTTTACGAAGAGCAAAAGAAATATGATGATGCTTTAGATGTTTACAAAAAGATCAAATCAGAATATCCTGAAAGCCAGGAAGCATCTTTAGTAGACGCATATATCTCAAGAGCCGAAGCCCGCTTGTAAGATTGCTGTAATAAAAATTTTAAATACCCTTGCTCGAAAATGGTTACCAATATTTTAGGTAACCATTTATTATTTTCGCCCCATGGCAACTCACTTAAAAAACCTGTCGGATTTCTCGCACACTACTATTCCTTCAGCAAAGGGCTATCGTTTTGGAATTGTAACGGCTCAATGGAATGCTGACGTAACAGGGGCTCTGTACAAAGGGGCGTATGACCTGCTCATTAAACAGGGCGCTAATCCTGAAGATATCCTTTCAGTGCTGGTTCCCGGGAGCTATGAATTAACATCAGGAGCAGACCTGCTTTTAAGCAAGCAGAAGCTCGATGCTGTAATTTGTCTCGGTTGTGTAATTCAGGGAGAAACTCCGCACTTCGATTATATCTGTAATGCTGTAGCAAATGGTATAGCAAATGTTAGCATCAAACATGCTAAACCGGTGATATTCGGAGTACTTACTACATTGAACCAGGAACAGGCAATGGACCGCGCAGGTGGTAAGCATGGAAATAAAGGAGATGAAGCTGCAGCAACGGCAATACTAATGGTAGAATTAGAAAAGAATCTTTGAAACTAATTTCGAAACCTAACGTATTGAATCAGAAATATTAACATTAAAAATCTGTGAAGCGATATCTTAATTTACAGAATAAGTAAGATTGTCAACAGATTGAGAAACTATTTGATGATTTTTTTCATAAACCGTATCTTTAGATAATTTACTGCTTATGAAAAACTTATCTACAAAAACACAATTAATTCTGATGAAAAAGGTTGCTATCGGTCTACTTCTTTTATTTTCAATGGCTACAATATTTGAATCATGTTCAAGTAAGATGTGCCCTGCTTATAATTCATACCCTCGACCAAGAAGAGCATAGTAACCCGTAAAACAGCGGGAAGCGATGGCGAGTGTGAGTTTGGCTGTTTTTTTGATTATCATTATTTATGAACTGGACATTATTAGAAAAAATCGATCAGTTGGATTCGATTAAATCTGCTACGGGCTATAGCTTGATTTTTAAACATAGCACACGTTGCTCGATAAGCCTTATGGCTAAAAGAAAGTTCGAGTTTGAATGGGACGCTCTGCCTGCAGAAACCCCTGTTTATTTTCTGGATCTTTTGAACTATAGAAGTATTTCTAACTCAATTGCTGAAGTATTCAATGTTCATCATGAATCTCCTCAACTGCTTCTTATAAAGGATGGGGAGTGCGTATATGAGGCATCACATAGCGAAATTTCTGCAGAAGATGCAGCAGAACAAATGACTGTTAACTCCTGATTGGAGGAGAGAAACTTCATGAGCTGAAGCTCACAAACGGAGAATATAAGTTTTTGAAGGTTCATGTTGGCCTTTTAGACTTACAACCTAAAATAAAAGCAGTGGGAAGGCTCTCACTGCTTTTATTTTAGGTTGTAAGGTGTTAAGAATAAACAAAAGTTATATTCTTAACAATGTCGGGATGTAGGCTGTAGAAAACGGGACAGGTCTTTGCTGCGTGTTCAAGGATTGCCTTTTCTTTATCGGTGTAGTTAGCCGGAAAATGCAGTTCGGCATGAATCTCACTAACTCTCCTTGGCTCAGCAGCCATCACCTTCGTTATATTACAGCTTGTTCCGTCAATATTTATCCCACGTTCCCTTGCTGCGATAGCCATTATGGTAATCATGCAGCTCCCGAGGGAAGTAGCCAGCAAATCAGTTGGTGAAAAAGCCTCACCCCTTCCTTTATTATCCACAGGAGCATCCGTAATGATCTTATCGCCCGATTGCAAGTGAACGGATTCCGTGCGCAAATCCCCTAGATATGTAATTTTTGATGTAGCCATAGTAAGGTTAAAGGTAAAAGGAAAAGATGAAAGGGAAACAGCTCCTCTATGGATTAAGCGTCAAAATCTTACCACTTCTGCCTCACATCTCATATCTATGCTGTACATTTGTATTATGATTGAATTGCCGGTAATTCCTGCTAATCAGGTACAACAACAACGCAGACCAAGTTGGTTGCGTGTTAAATTACCTGTTGGAAAAGAATATGCACATGTTCGTGGTCTTGTTGACGAACATAAACTCCATACGATTTGCGAGAGTGGTAATTGTCCTAACATGGGAGAATGCTGGGGAGCTGGAACTGCAACCTTCATGATCCTTGGAAATATCTGTACGCGATCGTGCTCATTTTGCGCAGTTGCAACAGGCCGGCCATTAGCTGTGGATCTTGACGAACCGAATCGCGTTGCGAATTCAATCAAATTGATGAATGTAAAGCACGCCGTAATTACCTCTGTAGACCGCGATGATTTAAAGGACGGAGGATCGACTATCTGGGCTGAAACGATAAGAGCGGTGAGAAGAGAGAGTCCGGGCACTACTATGGAAACGCTGATTCCTGATTTCAAAGGAATATGGGATAATCTTTATCGCGTTTGTGAAGAAAGACCAGAAGTTGTTTCACATAATATCGAAACGGTAAAACGACTTACAAGAGAAGTGCGTATCCAGGCAAAGTACGATCGTAGTCTCGAAGTTTTAAAGCGAATTTCTGAATTTGGTTTACGTACTAAATCTGGTATTATGCTGGGCTTGGGCGAAACTGAAGAAGATGTATTAGAAACAATGCAGGACCTGGCGAATGCGGGAGTACATATTCTAACATTAGGGCAATACTTACAGCCTTCTAAAACTCACCATCCTGTGCTTGACTGGATTCACCCGGATCAATTTGCGAAATACAAAGAAGCAGGAATGGATATGGGCTTCCGTTACGTGGAGAGCGGTCCCCTGGTTCGTTCTTCTTACCATGCAGAAAAACATCTTTTCGACTTACCAAGATAAGGGAAAGCATAAATGACATAAAGGCTTTAATCTCACGTGGATTAAGGCCTTTTTTATTCAACATAAACTATTTTTAATCCTGTAATTCTGTCGCTATTTTAAAAAAACGTATCTACTTCTTCCCAAATCCTCAGCTACAAAAATTCTTTTAGTGTTAGCTGCAACTGTTGAATTACTTCTGAAGCTATAACCACCGGCTTTCCAACATCCTCTCCAGCTTTACCATGTAAAAATACGCCTAACAAGGCAGCACTCTCGGAAGCATACCCTTGTGCCAAAAAAGAAGCAATAATTCCGGTCAAGACATCACCCATTCCCCCTGAACCCATAGCTGGTGTTCCGGTAGGATTAAAGATACACTGCCCTGCGGGTGTTATAATAATGGTGTAGCGATTTTTAAGAATGATATAAGATTTCAAACGCTCTGCCTGCAGCATTCCTGTCTCTAATCTTGCCCACCAGGAACTATGATCTCCAAATAATCGGTCGAACTCCTTAATATGAGGCGTTAGAATAGAACCTTCAGGTATCATTGCGAGAAGATCAGGATTTTTTGCCAGTAGATTAAGCGCATCCGCATCAAAGACAATCGGTTTGGTGAAGCTTTTAATCGTTTCCTCAAGGATAGCCTTACTGGCGACAGAGGTTCCTACACCAGGCCCCATAGCAAGCACTGCGTACTTCTCCCAATTAAGCTCTTTAGGTAGTTCTCCATTAACTCTTAGTGCGGCCATTACCTCTGGCAAGCGGGTATTAAGGGCTACTAAGCCTTCAGCCGGAATGCAGGCAGTTGTTAGTCCCGCACCTGTTTTCATTACAGCTTCTGCACAAAGCAAAGCAGCTCCCATCGTCTCGGGAGCTCCAGCAATAACCAAAGCATGGCCGAAAGTCCCTTTATGATCAAAAGATTTTCTTTTTATTATCCTCTCCCGGATGTCTGTTGTCGTCAGGAGCTGAAATTGACTATCCTGTAATTGGATAAATTCTTCGTCAAGCCCAATTTCCACAACTTCAAACCTATCTATATACGGGGCTGATTCTGGAAGAAGGAAATTGATCTTAGGACGTTGAAAGGTTATCGTTAAATCTGATCTTAGGGAGAGATCTTTCTCGGCAAAGGGTCCTTCAGATTTGAAACCAGTTGGAATATCCACAGAGACAACAATACGGTTAAGACTTTTTAGCCAGATCACCAGCTCCCTCCACTCATGCTCAAGAGGCTTGTTCAGGCCCGAACCAAGTAAAGCATCTATTATTACCTCTGCATCTTCAACAGGGAAAGGGTCTGTTTCCTTGATCTCTGTTACTGCAATGGGCAGCGTTTTTATCCTGTCGAAGTTTTCCAGGAAATCTAAGGTTAAACGGGAAGAAAAGCGGATCACTTTTACTGAGAGGTTTAAGTACCCTTCCTGATCCAGGAGCCTTGCTATTGCAAGCCCATCTCCACCATTATTTCCGGTTCCGCAATAAATAGAGATAGTGGTTTCTTTCTGGGGATAATTACGTTGAAATGCAGCAACAAATGCTTGGGCAGCACGTTCCATCAGATCAACAGAGCTTACAGGTTCATTTTGAATAGTATGTTTATCTGTAAGACGAGTTTGCTCTGATGTTAAAAGTTTCAACATAGCTCAGGGTTTGAACCGGTAGTATAAACCTATAATGCTTTTGAACCATTATAGGTTTTAAAAAGATTGTATAAGATTTGAAAAGAAATTACCGGCCCATTTCGATCTTCAGGAATTTCCCGGTATGACTTTCCTTAACCTTGATCAAATTATCGGGTGTACCTTCAAACAAGATCTTTCCGCCTCCGGAACCTCCCTCAGGCCCCAGATCTATTACCCAGTCGGCCACCTTTACCACATCTAAATTATGCTCGATAACCAGGACCGTATTTCCATGATCTACCAATCTGTTAAGCACACCAAGCAAGACATTAATATCTTCGAAATGAAGACCGGTTGTTGGCTCGTCAAGTATATAGAAAGTTTTGCCGGTATCTTTCTTGGAGAGTTCTGTGGCCAGTTTTACCCGCTGGGCTTCCCCTCCGGATAATGTGGTAGATGACTGGCCCAACTTGATATAACCTAAGCCTACATCGTATAAAGTCTTCACCTTTCTGTAGATAGAAGGAATAGGTTCAAAAAAAGTTACCGCATCTTCAATACTCATATCCAACACATCACTGATCGACTTTCCACGATACCTCACTTCCAGCGTTTCCCGGTTATAGCGTTTCCCCTGACATTCTTCGCAGGGCACCTGAACATCCGGCAGGAAGTTCATTTCTATAACCTTCATTCCTGCACCCTGACAGGTTTCACACCTGCCTCCTTTTACATTGAAAGAAAAGCGTCCTGGCTTATATCCCCGGATCTTTGCTTCCGGTAACTGAACAAATAATGCGCGGATATCTGAAAATACGCCTGTATAGGTGGATGGATTAGAACGAGGCGTTCTTCCTATCGGGGTTTGATCTATTTCGATGACCTTATCGATATGCTCTAAACCTTCAATTTTCTTATAGGGGAGAGGTGTTTTCTTTGCCCTGAAGAAATAATGATTTAAGATAGGATAGAGCGTTTCTGTGATTAAGCTCGATTTCCCGCTTCCGGATACCCCCGTTACACATAGAAATTTACCCAGAGGGAACTCTACTGTTACATTCTTAAGGTTATTACCCGTTGCATTTTTAATAATGAGAGAGTGTCCATTACCCTTCCTTCTTTCGGCAGGCACAGCAATCCCTTTTTCTCCACTTAAATATGCGGTAGTAAGCGTTGAAGCTTTCTTCACTTGCTCTGGAGTTCCCTGGGCTACAACTACACCTCCATGTACTCCAGCAGCGGGTCCCATGTCGATCACATGATCTGCTTCCAGGATCATGTCTTTATCATGCTCTACCACTAATACAGAATTTCCAATATCGCGGAGATTCTTTAATGCAGATATCAATTTGGCGTTGTCGCGCTGATGCAATCCAATACTGGGCTCATCAAGAATATACAATACGTTTACTAATTGAGATCCTATCTGGGTAGCTAAACGTATACGTTGAGCTTCTCCCCCGGAAAGCGTTCTTGCAGTCCGGTCAAGCGTAAGATAATTCAATCCTACGTCCAACAGGAACCCAATTCTTGCACGGATCTCTTTAAGGATTTCTTTTGCGATTACGTTTTGTCGTTCACTAAGACGCTCCTCCAAACCATCAAACCATTCAGAAAGCTTTGAAACATCCATACTGGACAACTCAAAGATATTTTTCTGGTCGATCTTAAAATGCAAAGATTCCTTTTTTAGCCTTGCTCCGCTACAAACAGGACAGCTTTTCAGGATACGGTAATTCTCCAGGTCATCGGTCGCTTCTTCGCTTTTACGCTCAGTTTGTTCTTCGAGCATCTTGATGATACCGTCGAAGGTGATCTGGTAATTCTGGACGTTCCATTTATTATACTCTACCGGAACAGTAAGGATCTCTTCCGAACCATTTAGAATAATATTCAGAATTTCTTTAGGCAGCTTTTCAATAGGTGCAGAAAGAGAAAAATCATATTTCTTTCCGAGTGCCTTCAGGATCTGGAACATCCAGGTCTCCCGGTATTCGCCCAAAGGAGCGAGCCCCCCCTGAGTGATACTTAGTTTAGGATTCGGAATTACTGAGTTCTCGTCAATTTCGTATATGTATCCCAGCCCATCACACTTCTCACAAGCACCATAAGGTGAGTTAAATGAGAATGTGTTTGGTTGTGGTTCATCATAGGAGATCCCAGAAACAGGATCCATTAAATAACGACTGAAGAAAAATTCGTTATTTTCCTGGTCGGCAATCTTAATAATACCTTTCGCGGTTTTTAAGGCGATCTGTATAGAGTTTTGAAGTCGCTTACGATCATTTTCCCCAACGATAAGGCGATCGATCACCATTTCGATGTCGTGGATCTTATACCTGTCTACCTGCATCTTAGGAGCAAGGTCGAGGATCTCCCCATCCACACGTACCTTCAGATAACCTTGTTTTCTGATCTGTTCAAACAGCTCACGATAATGACCTTTCCTGCCTTTAACTACCGGAGCAAGGATGTTTACGGCTTTGCCGTCAAATTGCTCCAATATATTATTGATCATCTGATCTTCAGACATCCGCTGCATCTTCTCGCCGGTAACATAAGAATAAGCTTCTGCTGTTCGTGCATAGAGTAAACGCATGAAGTCATAGATCTCCGTAATCGTCCCCACAGTCGAGCGGGGATTTTTCGATGTAGTTTTCTGCTCGATGGCAATTACGGGACTTAAGCCTGATATTTTGTCGACGTCGGGCCGTTCCATCCCTCCCAGAAATTGTCGGGAATAAGCACTGAATGTCTCCATATACCGGCGTTGTCCTTCTGCATAGATAGTATCAAAAGCCAGAGAGGACTTTCCGCTACCACTTAAACCCGTAATAACTACGAGTTTGTTCCTTGGGAATGAAACATCTATGTTCTTTAAATTATGGACCCTTGCACCGTAAACTTCAACTTCGCTTTGCTCTCCTAAGTCTGGGGTTGTTTTACTCATATTAAATGATGAAATAAGGGGCAAAGATCACAAATTGTTTGATGAAAGCCTATCCTTTCAAAGTAAAAAGAGGCCGTACAAGAATCTTCCGGGATGCCTCACTTTCTAAAAAGGACCCGGGCTAATTCTAATACAGCCTCTTTATGGTAAGTGTTTAATTAGCAAGTATGGTAAATGCCGGTGTTGAGTTTAGATCTGTATTGAAACTAAACACATCAGCTTGCTTAGGAGATGCCTCCTGTTTTGAAGCAAGTAAGTTGCGGCTTCTACTCACATAGCCATATTTTGTTGGCTTTTCAATGATCTCCTTTACAGATACTATTTTGTAAAGGTAGGTTGCGGTCTCGCGATTGAGACGCATTTTGTAATAGTTGCGCTGACGTTGACGATACATCTCCCTTCTAAGATTGTTCTCGCCGGTGTTGTAAGCTGCAGCTACTAAGGTCCAGCTACCGAATTCCTGAAATAATTCTTTCAGGTACTTACAGGCAGCAACAGTAGATTTACGGATATTTTTCCGGTCGTCCCTTTCATCATTCACCTTCAGGCCATATGTACGGGCAGTTCCAGGCATAAATTGCCAGTATCCTGCTGCTCCGCGATGTGATACACCGTCAGAAAATCCGCTTTCGACAAGGGGAATGTACTTGAAATCTTCTGGAATACCATGAAGTTTCAGGATGGGTTCAATTACGGGGAACCAACGTGCTGCCTTCTGATGCAGTTTGTTGGTACCAACATTTCGATAATAATGTGCTCGTAGATGCTTGTTTAAACGCCATGCCACCCGGGCGTCATTAACAGGTATTCTTTCATTAGCAAACTCGAGCGTTTTTAGAGATTTTTTTGAAGAAACTTCTTTTTCTTCTTTCTCTTCAGAAGGGACGTCCACTTGTTGTGGAAACGAATCTATGCGTTTTCGGGATGCGCCATTGATGACGTATTTAAACATCACCGTGACTAAAAAAATCGCCGAACACGCAATCAAATGTTTCTTAATCATGCGTTCCGTTCTTTAAGTTAAACAAAGAAAGTTTTACAAAGGTAAACAATATATACTTAATAATCAAACACTTACACTTTACTGTTCTATTTACAGTCTTATTTACAGCCAATTACGTTTCAATTTTTAACTAAAAAACCTTTAAATAAACCAAAACAGATTCCCGCTTTGCCACGTTAAATTCCTATCTTTGCACCCCATTTTAAAGAGGTTACCAACGTATCATGTCATACAAAAACAACAGGAACAGTCGTGAAGACAAGTCCTTAAAACACAAACGTTTTGAAGGAGGTTCCAAAAACGAACAACCGGACAGTTTCAACAGCGAAAAGAAGAAATTGTTTGGCGAAGGTCAGGACAAGCCTTTCAGAAGCCGTCCAAGCTCATCTGATTCCGGTAAAAGATCAGGCGACAAAAGCTTTGAAAAACGCGAAGGTCGTCGCAGTGAAGGCGGAGAAGGGAAAAGCCGTTCGGGCGGCAGTTCATTCGGAAAAAAACGTTTTGAAGGAGGGAGATCTTCTGAGGGTGGTTTCGAAAAGAAATCTTTCGGAGATAAAAAATTTGGCGACAAGAAATTCGGTGATAAGAAATTTGGCGACAAAAAGTTTGGAGATAAGAAGTTCGGAGACAGGGATAAGAAATTTGGCGATACTGAACGGAAATTTGGAGACAGAGATAAGAAGTTTGGAGATAGCGAAAGGAAATTCGGAGACAGGGATAAGAAGTTTGGAGATAGAAAACCTTTCGAAGAAAGAAAATCAGGAGAGAAGAGACCTCGTAGTACAGGCGAAAGAAAGTCTTTCGATCGCAATGAAGGCAGGGAGTGGACACACGAGGAGCGTTTAGCACCAACCACCCGTGCACGTCAGAACGGACCTTCCTCTAAGGAACCTGACCTAATAAGATTAAATCGTTATATTGCTAATGCAGGCATTTGTTCAAGAAGAAAAGCAGATGAATTGATTGAAGCCGGGGTGGTTTCAGTAAACGGTGAAGTAGTTTCGGAACTTGGTTTCAAAGTTAATCCCGCAAAAGATGTGATCCGTTATAACGGAGAAACCCTTAAACGCGAGAAGATGGTCTACGTTCTTTTGAATAAGCCAAAAGACTATATTACCACCACAGACGACCCTCAGGAACGCCGTACAGTAATGCAATTAGTAGATAAAGCTTCCCGTGAAAGGATCTATCCGGTAGGAAGATTAGACCGTAATACTACGGGTTTATTACTGATGACTAACGATGGTGACCTGGCAGAAAAGTTATCTCATCCAAGAAATAACATCACCAAGATCTACCATGTAGAGCTTAGCAAGAGCCTGTCCCAAGGCGATTTTAACAAGATAGAGTTCGGACTTGAACTGGAAGATGGTTTAATCAAGCCAGATAACGTAAGTTATGTTCAGGGAGCGAGTAAGCGTGAAATAGGTATCCAGATCCATAGTGGCAAGAACCGTATTGTAAGAAGAATATTCGAGCATTTAGGATACGAGGTGGTAAAGCTGGACCGTGTTGTTTATGCTAATCTTACCAAAAAAGACCTCCCTCGTGGCCGATGGAGATATCTTGACGAGAAAGAGATCGTACAATTGAAGCACTTCATAAAATAAGAATTTAGCTCCGGTTCCCCGGAGCTTTTTTTTGCTCCATATTTCTTAACCAGACTGGTTTTTCAGCCCTACATCTTCCCTCACAAGCGGAGCTATTGAAAATTTATTAGAAGGAATGTTTACCTTGCAAAACAAATTATCTGTTATGAAATTTATTGCACACACTCTTTTCCTAACATTTCTATCTATGACACTCATTAAATCAGAGGCTCAGACGTTAAATCTCCTGATCGGAACCTATACAAAAGGGACCAAAAGTGAAGGGATCTATGTTTACGAGTTTGACGGTAAGACCGGAAAAGCGACTTATAAAAATAAAGCTGCAGGACTGACTAACCCCTCCTATCTCGCTGTAACGAAGGACGGAAAGCGAGTTTATGCTGTTTGCGAAGCTGAACCAGGAAAGGGAGCTGTGGCTGCACTTTCTTTTGATAAGAAGAGTGGAAATTTAAATCTGCTTAATACTAAGCCTTCTATCGGCAACGGCCCCTGCTATGTATCTACCGATAAAGATAACAAGCACGTTTTCCTTGCTAATTATGGTGGAGGAAGCGCAACGGCTATTGGAGTTAATAAGGATGGTTCTCTTAACGATAAAAGCCAGTTCATCCAATACAAGGGCAGTAGTGCTAATAAAGATCGTCAGGAAGCTCCGCACGTCCATTCAACCGTTATATCTCCCGACAATAAATTCCTAATGGTCAGCGACCTTGGAACCGACAAAATAAATATCTTCGAAATAAGCAAGGAAGAGGAAAACCCATTAAAAGAGCTGACTGCTGTAAATACTCAGCCTGGTAGTGGACCTCGCCATTTCGACTTCCATCCTAATGGTAAGTTTGGCTACTCCATACAGGAGCTTAGCGGAAATATAAGTGCTTATGCATACACTTCAGGGAAACTTGCCCTTATCCAGGACGTCTCAGGTTTGCCAGAAAACTATAATGGAAAAATCTGGGCTGCAGATATTCATGTTTCTCCTGATGGAAAGTTTCTTTATGCGTCCTACCGTGACGACATCAATGACCTGGCAATTTTTAATATAGACAGCAAAACAGGAAAACTCACCCTGGCTGGAAGACAATCGACTATGGGAAGAGCCCCACGGAATTTTGTAATAAGTCCCGATGGCGAATTCGTTTTGGCAGCGAACCAGCTAAGCGACTCTGTAGTGATATTTAAAAGAGATAAGGAAACCGGCTTATTGAAAGATACAGGAGAACGAATAACTGTCGCAACTCCTGTATGCCTGAAATTCGTCAACAATTAAGCTATACCAAATTAGCTTCAAGAACCTCCCTGTAGTATTCTTCATATATAGGGAGGATCTTACTTAGCTCAAAATTCTTCGCGTGGGCTAATGCATTTTCCTTAAACTGACTTAACCTTTCCCTGTCTTCCAATATATATATTGCATTTTTTGCCATCTCTTCCACATCGCCCACATCGCTTAAAAAACCTGTTACACCATTAACATTCAACTCCGGCAATCCTCCGGTATTTGATGAAATAACGGGAACTTTACAGGCCATTGCTTCGAGAGCAGCAAGACCAAAGCTTTCTGAATGAGAAGGCATCAGGAAAAGATCAGCAACCGAAAGGATTTCTTCTATAGCCTCCTGTTTGCCAAGGAACCTTACATCATTACCGATCTCCAATTCGCGACTAAGCTGTTCACAGTTCGATCGATCAGGACCGTCTCCCACCATCAGCAATTTAGAAGGCAATACATCATTAACCTTTTTAAAGACCTTCACTACGTCGGTAGCCCTTTTTACCTTTCTGAAATTAGAAGTATGTACTAAGATCACTTCATCATTCGGAGCTATTGCCTTTTTGAAATGGTCTTTCTTCTTCAGGCTGAAACGGTTAAGATCAATGAAGTTGGGAATAACCTTTATCTGCTTATGGATATCGAAATGTTCGTACGTTGCCTTTCTTAAATCATCAGATACCGCTGTAACTCCGTCAGATTGATTAATTGAAAAGGTAACTACCGGCTTGAAAGTTACATCCTTTCCAATAAGCGTTATATCTGTACCATGCAAAGTAGTTACAACGGGAATATGAATGCCGTAAGTAGCCAGGATCTGCTTAGCCATGAAGGCTGCCGAAGCGTGTGGAATTGCATAGTGAACATGCAGGATATCTAACTTTTCAAATCTTACTACGTCAACTAGCTTACTGGCAAGTACAGCTTCGTAGGGGGAATGATCAAACAAAGGATAGTTCGAAACAGAAACCTCATGATAATAAAGATTTTCAGAGAAGAAATCAAGCCTGGCAGGCTGACTGTAGGTAATAAAATGAACCTGATGACCATTACCGGCAAGTGCCTTACCTAATTCGGTAGCAACAACGCCACTACCCCCAAAGGTAGGGTAGCAAACAATTCCAATCTTCATATACAAATTAAAAGAGAAATTATGAAGAGATTGTTTCCCGCCCGTCAATTCTTTGGTGTGTAAGAGCAATTAACCTCTAAGTACCCGCTTTTCTTATCGCTTCGTAGATTGCGTCCTGTATTCTTGGCCGTATCTTAAGAGTAGACAATTTATCAGTCACCTGCGGATTAACCCGGTTAGACAAGAAGATGTAGATGAGATTATATTTAGGATCTACCCATACACAGGTACCTGTATAGCCTGTATGACCAAAAGTTTGAGGAGAGGCAAGTTTTGAGGGATAGGTACCCGTCTCCGGATCCCATCTGTCGAATCCAAGTCCCCGCCTGCTTGTTGAAGACTGCCTTGAGGTAAACAAGGATATTGTAGAGGGATTAAAATAAGTTACTCCTCCATAACTTCCTCCATTTAGTATCATCTGGAATAGAATAGCCAGATCATTAGCACTGGCGAAAAGTCCTGCATGGCCCGCAACTCCTCCTGCCATCGCAGCTCCCTGATCGTGAACATAACCCTCCAGTAGAGTTTTGCGAAAAACGAGATCCTCTTCCGTAGGAATAATCCTGTTTTTGGGAAAACGCAGTCTTGGATTAAATCCAGCAGTGTGCATACCCAGAGGTTTATAAAATTCATTTTCAACGTACTTGCTCAATGGCTGCGCAGCCTGCCTCTCAATCGCCTCTTTCAGGAAATACATACTCAAATCGCTATACTCGTATTTCCCTCTCCCAGAAACAGAACTCCGCAACATTTGTGGAAGCATTACATCCTCGTAATAGTTCTTCCTTAAATAATACCGGTCTGCAACCTTCACAGAATAGAGGGCAGATGAATCGCGACTGAAATCTACGGATTTAAGATTTCTATAGAAAGGAATAAAAGGAGTAAGACCTCCCTCATGAAGCATTAATTCCTTCAAGGTGAGATCGTTCTTCGTGGTAGAACGGGCAAGAGGAAGATAGGTTCCCAAACCTTGGTTCAGATCGATCTTTCCCTGTTCACATAACCTCATAGCGGCGATAGTAGTAGCAGATATCTTAGTTACTGATGCAAGATCGAAGATATCATCTACCTTGTCCTTTTCTCTGCTAGTATAGGTATGGGAGCCATAAGCCTTATTTAAAATAACTTTTCCGTCTTTAACCACCAGGACCACTGCACCCGGAGTAGCTTTTGCTGTTAACGCCTCCTCCATTATTTTATCAACGGGTCGCTCCAGATCATCAGTCCTTATCCCTAGTTCCTCTGGTACAGTATATTTCAGGCGGATTGCTTTGGTCTCGAAACCATCTCCTTCCTGGAAAACCGGAGAAACTGTAATGGGTAATTTCGCCTTCGATTCAACACCTCCAAAAACCAGCTGAGCAGTATAGCTTGCTGAAACGGTTGATTTTTCAGCTGTCCAGATAACAGGAACGTTTAAATTATCCAAATACTTCAACGCCATAGCTTCTCCAAAAACCACTATCAGCACAGATTTACTTTTGCTTAGATCCGCAATGAAGTTGAGAACATTCGTATCACTAACCGTTGAATCTGTTAGCTGGATGATAACAGTCTGATAGAGTTTCAGATCAGTATTTAGCTTGTCTAATGAGTGATCTCCGGCATAGCTGCCCGAGGAAAACGAATCCGTTTTCACATATCGCTTTGAAAGGCTATCAAAACATGAAGCATGGGTAAAACCTACATTTACAATGGCAATCCTATTGGAGGCGAGATCTTTTAGGGGCACAAGCCCTACACCATTCCTTAGTAAGACGGTGGTCGTCTCAACCTTCTTTGTCTCATTCAGCCAGGACTGGTTATCCTTAGGCGGAACTTCTGCCGAAAGAAAGATATACAAAGCGATAAAGATCAAAGGAATTGAAATGGAATATAGCAAAGAGCGTTTTCTCATTGGCCTGGTTGAAGCAAGTAATTATTAACGAAAATAATAAGGGCTAATGATATATCACTAATTAAAATTAAGGGATGATGGTGATCTTAAGTATAACCAGAAAGACAAATTGAATTATGAGAACGCCGGGATTACTGCTCAACCGGGTTGGTGTCAAAAGAAATAAGAAGATGTATCTTCTACTAATGATAGGATTAATTGAACAAAGGTTTTTGCTTTACAAGCTCATGAACCTCTTGTGGTTCAAGCTGGAGTAGTAGAGAGCCTAAAAGAACCGCATTCTTATCGCCAGACCTGAAGCCTAGAATAATAGCCTTACGAATATGGTTATAATCAAGCTTACCCTCATTGTGGTAACAAGCAATGGTATCTAAAAAAGTATTTGATGGCTTCTTTGCCATTTTATGCAAAATTTCCCGGACCTGATCTCTTACTTCCACCTGATGCATAAATGTTGCAGATTTTAAAGGGAAGTATAGATTGCCAACGATAAAACAACCATTAAAAGGAGCAGGTACATAAAAGCATCAAACTTTCTATTTTCTGCGTAAGAAAACTTCGATTTATGGTAAGGATTCTCTGCCGGAGTGTACGTTTTTAAAATCATAAAGACTGGGATTTAATATGCTAATACTTAAGCAAAGTTTAGTCCAGAATACTGTAACTCAGGCAGGTTCAGGCTACTTAAGCGCAATAATTAAGTAAGAAAAATTAAAATTAACTTTTGGTTTAAGAAGAGGTGTAAGAAAATCAGCACACTGAACAAAAAAGAGGTCGGACTGTATAGCTTTTTTACATCTGTACTAAATACACTATGGGTTCTGTTTTTCAGAGTGTTAGAACTCTCACTATGCAGTCTTTTTCGACAACTCGCCCTTTATTGCCCGCTCCAGTTCCTCCGGATTTTGAGTGCCTATTATGTATTCCAAACCATCCCTGTCAGTTAAATAAATAGCTTCCTTTCCACTGGCATAAAAGCGGACCTTACCATTTTGATGAAGGTTGTACACCGGATTATTGATGATAAAAGAATTATATTTCCTTCTTTCAACTTTGGCAATACTATTCAAGTCTATCTTAACCAACTTGGTGGTCCATAAGCCGTCCAGGATAAGACTTCCGTTCTTAACAGTGGTGCGGTAATGAACCATAAAAAGCATGATAATGGAAACAATAAAAATTCCTGCTCCTACCAGTAGGAATAAATCGCCGTTCCTTTCCCTTCCTTCCGTAATGTAATAAGCTGCAATACAAAAAAGAATCATCACAGCACGAATGCTGATGCGATTAAAATCCCGACCCAGGTATTGTTTTTCTTCAAAAACAGGCTTGCTGCTCATGCTCTTAGATTTGCTTGAATATACTAATTTTTTTTGTTTGGGGACCTACTTTATACCGCTCATCTGTCCGGTAACCAATAACCCATAAAATGTCACCATTTCCGTTCACTAAGAGAGGTATCTTCCCCTTCTGCGTAAGAGGGACTTTCATCTCCCGTAAATAGTCGCTCAATTTTTTCTTGCCTTTCATTCCGAAAGGATAGAAATAATCCCCTTCTTCCCATAGACGCAGCTTTAAGGGGTATTGTAACAAATTTTCGTCAAAAAAAGCTTTCTCCCTGCTTCTTTCAATACTTAAATTTTCACTACCAACGGTTTCACTCGTGTATTGCCGGCCGAGGTACTCCAGTTGCCTGCGATCACAATGCCAAATTACTTCCTCTGACTCCTTACACAATCTCTCCTCCAGAATCAGCTTGTTGCGGTCCAGAACAATAAGATGACTTGTGGATTCGTATACTTTTCCGGGTTCTCCTCTCCAGGTACCTACCAGATCCGCCAGCACTGCTTCTGAAAAATTAAAAGGCTTAAAGAGCTCAAACAATAACAGTTCCAGGGGCTGCAGCTCTTTCAGTTTCTGAAGTTCAATTTCAATTAGTCCCTCCGGAAGTTTTTTAAAAAGACCATTTCTAAGTCCACTTACCTGGATGTTCAAAAATTCCTCAAGCTGTCCGAATCGTCTACTGTTCTTTTCGAACGTCTCGTCGAGGGCCGGATTCAACTCCTTCAGCTTGGGAATGACCTCAAGCCTTATTTTATTTCTGGCATATTTGGCGGACAGGTTTGAACTATCCTCCCTGTACACGATCGTTTCTGATCCTACTATCTCATCAACCTCTTCGCGTTTTAAGAACAGCATTGGGCGAATAAGATTGTTTCTTTTTACCTTTATGCCATGCATTCCGGCAATCCCCGTTCCCCGAGTTAGATTAAGTAAAATAGTTTCTGTCACGTCACTTGCATGATGTGCCAATGCAATAGCCTCAAAGTCGTTTTCCTCCCGTATCTTTTCCAACCAGTGATAACGAAGGTCCCGGGCGGCCATTTGAATAGACACCTTTCTATCGGTAGCATACTTTTGGGTATCGAACCTTACTGAAAAGAAACTTACGCCCATTTCAAGGGCAAGCTCTCTCACAAAAACCTCATCACCTTCTGATTCACTGCCACGAAGACCAAAGTTACAATGCGCTATACCAAAGGACAAAGATGCTGCGTTAAACAGCTTTACCATAAGTACCGAGTCGCGACCGCCACTTACAGCCAGTAAAACTTTCTTGTCTGTATTATAGAGTTGCTGCTGTTGAATAAATGTTAAAAAGCGCTCGGTTGGCAACATAGGTCAAAAGTATCATTTTATTGTTTAAAGACTTATAATAGCCGGTGGTACTATTTATCTTTTTAAAAGACTAATTTTGCATCGTGAGAAAATTTTGTTTTCTAATACTGTGTATCCTTACTGCAATTAACAGCTTCGCTCAGAAGGGGAAGCAGGTGCAACTTACTTCTTCAGAATCCTTCAAGGGTTTTACCAAGCAGGGTGTAATGCGGATCATCAGACCGATCTTTTCCCAGGAAGGCTCAACCCTTACAGCTGATAGTGCAGATTTCAATCAGAATGCTAATACGTTTGATGCTTTTGGAAATGTTGTTATAACCCAGCCGAATGGTACGACTATTTATTCTGACCTGTTAAACTATAACGGAACAACGCGGCAGGCAATACTTACCAATAACGTGCGCCTTAACGACCGTGGAACGCTGTTGACAACAAATTTCCTAACGTATAACCTTGGCACAAGAATCGGGACTTACGTTAATGGAGGAAGAATTGATAACCAGGGAGACATACTTACCAGTAAAAATGGTTATTATTTTGCCACCACACAGGATGCCTATTTCCGTTATGATGTTGTAGTAAATACTGCTGATGCTATTATTAAAACTGATACGCTAAAATATAATACAGCAAACCGCATAGCTTACTTCTACGGTCCAACTAACATCAAGGGGAAAAAGGATCAAACTAATTTATATACAGAAAACGGAAACTACAACACACTTACTGGACAGGCGTATTTTGGAAAGAAAAATCTTTATACAGATGGAAGTAAGACCCTAAAAGGCGACAGTTTATATTATGATCGCAGAATAGGTAATGGACGAGCAATCGGACGTGTAACTTTTATAGATACCGTACAGAAAAGTACCCTTAGAGGTGATATTGGGGTTTACAATCAGCGGGACGAGAGCGCTTTTGTTACGGGTCATGCCTATGTGATCCTGGAAACCAAGCAAGATTCGAATAAGGTTGATTCGATCTATATGACGGCAGATACCTTAAGGACAAAACTGATCCTGGTTAAAGATCTGCGACCAGCAAATGAGGAGGAATTAAAGTCAAACGAAGAAGTTGCACAAGAAGAAGAACAGCCTGCAGAAGGAACTGCTCAGGAAGGCACTGCTACCCCTGACAATGCATCAACTGAAACAAAAACTGCCGCTCCACCTGTAACTGCTAAAGAACAAGATCAGGAACAGGAGGCCCCTGCAGAACAACCAAAAGAAGAAGAAAAAAAGAGGCCGGCAAAGAAGAAGCGAGGGCTGCTTGGCCTATTCAACAAAAAACAAGCAGTACCACAAGACTCTGTTACGACAACTGCTAAAGCAGCACCCCCGGCAGACAGAAAAAATACAGCTAAGACTGTTGGCAGGGATTCTGTAAGCATTGATTCTACAACCTTAGCTAAGACTGCTAAAAACCCGGCTTTAGATACGGCACGCACCCGCATTGTCATGGCCTACCATAAAGTAAAGATCTTCAAATCAGACCTTCAAACCAAATCTGATTCAGCCTTCTATAGCTACGCCGATTCCATAATCCGTTGTTATAAAAGTCCGATGATCTGGACCCAAGGCTCTCAGCTTTCTGCAGATACTATCTTCCTGAAATTGAAAGATCAGAAGCTTGACAACATGCTTCTTCAGCATAATGGCTTTATTGCCAGTACTCAGTTAGACTCAAGTAAATTCAATCAGGTTAAAGGAAAAGTGTTAACCGGCATATTTAAAGACAATAAACTCTATCAGATGTATGTGGACGGTAATGCTGAAAGCATTTATTACACGGTAGAAGACAGCGCTTATTCGGGAATGAACAGGACCTTGAGTAGCCGGATGCGAATACAATTTGCAAACAACAAGGTTCAGGAAGTGTTGGTGATCCGAAAACCCGAAGGGAAGTACCACCCTATTGAAAAGATCAATAAAGACGATGAGATTTTGAAAGGCTTTGTTTGGAAACCGAACGAGCGACCGAAATCAAAGGAAGAAATCCTGGGGATAAAAAGAACAGCAGCGGTTAAAAGAAAAGCTCCGGCAGCTAAACCTACCGCTACTTCACCCAAAAAGAAAAAGGGGTAGGACTTTTCAGTCTTACCCCTTCTCTTTGTTTACACCTGAATATTTATCCTACCCTACTCCCCTTTAGTTCGTTTTGTTTCCTATATATTTTTATAGCCCCAAATAATGCAGCTGCTATAATCAGGTACGGAACCCCGTCATCCAGGGGCATATCAATATTACTATCCCCATTACAGAAGGGATACATATCCGCATAATCCTCCGGATCCATTTCGCCACTTTCTACAGCTTCCTGAGCTGCAGCGCAATCTGCCTCTCCTGCAAAACAAGGCTTATAAAGAGCAAATAAGAGGCATATTATACCTGTAAGAAAAAGTCTTTTTATCATGATTGCGATCAGTCTAGTTTTTAATGAATTTTAACCTTGCTATAACCTCATTTCCTTCTCCCATCAGATCAAGGATGTAAACACCTGATCTAAGATCTGCTACATTCAGCTGCAGAGCTCCGTTGTTAGACACCTGCTTCTGTTTCAATATCTTGCCCTCGGGACTGATAATGCTCCAGGTTTTAACAGAGTGAGGATTATCCAGGGCGACATTAAGAATGTGAGTGGCTGGATTTGGAAAAAGTGAGACTTTAGCGACGTTCTTTAGACTATAGTTAATATAAGCAAGGGAAGTATAAGCTATTTCATTATTATCGTTCCGCAAACTGAGTCTGTAGTAATTAATACCATCCGCCGGAGCTTGATCAGTAAGATTATATTGTTTCTTTACAGAAGAATTCCCTGAAGCAGTAATACGGCCTAATTCTGTAAAATCAACTCCGTTAAACGACTTCTCGATTAAGAATTCCTTCGACCTGCTTTCAGATAGAGTGGTCCAGTTAAGTTTCACTTCGTTGTTCTGTTTCCTGGCTATAAAGCTTCCCGCTTCGAGTGGAAGAACAGAAGGTGGATTAACGATAAGTTTTAACCTTGTAGTTCCATAGCTTGCAGCAACCGACTTATCAATAGTAAAAGGATAGCTGGCGTTAGAAGATGTGATTTCGATAGTTTTATTCAGGTAGCTGTCTACTAATACCAGTTGAGCATTACCAATAGCTGAAAGATCTGTAAAGTTCAACTTAACATCCTCGGTATTTTCAGCATTTATGTTCAGGGGAATAATAGTGGTACTGGTAGCCGTAGGCAGAGCGTTAATTACTAATCTTACATTATCTGAAGAAAGCGTGCTGAATGTAACTGTGCTCGAACCAAAGACAGTTGCATCCTCATTAAGCACTGCTTTTGAATCAAAGTTCGGATTGAAGAGCACTACAGATTCCTCCGTATTCGTTTTTCCTTCCAGGTTCATTCTTAAGATCTTCGTGGATGAAATTGCCTTTACTGTTGGCTTTTCTACGCCAGCTATCGATATTGATACATCACTTTGGCGGGTAGAGAGAAGTTTAGCCGGAGTTTCTGTACTGGTTAATATTACTTTATCGCCCTCTTTGAACTTTACATAGGATCCAGGGCCTGTAGCTTTTGCATAGAAAGCTAATCCAGGCTGGATATAGCGAAGGGTGCCACCAGTGTAAGGCGAGCTGTTAGCGTTTGCTGTAATGTAAACATCAGAGTTGTTAGGCTTCATGTATGTTGCAAATCCGCCCGTCGGCTTGGCTACAACCAATTGTGTACCCACACCAACTTTCTCCACAGCTTCCCAGTCGATCACGGCCTGGTAAGGGTTTCCAATCAGGTTAAAACCGTCCCGGGCCGCTTCTCCATTATTTGTAAAGGTGAAATCAACCTTAACATCACCCTGGTTTACCGGTCCTTCCAGCTTGACTGCCGTATTTTCAGGATCCATAAATGGGGCATTAAGCTTATGAGAGCTCGTCGCTGTTTCTCTCGTGTACCCATTTCTGTTACCACGGAAATAGATAAAAACGCCGTTTCCAGGAAGTAAAGGATCCTTAATATTCCCCACATCCACAAACTGAGACTGCGTTACCTTAGCGGGTTCATAGTACCGGGTAAGGGTTGCAGCGTTCGGCCTTAAACCACCTCCCGGATCGAAGCCATTACTTTCACCACCCGGCCCGGTAATGATCATCGATTTCTGTAATTGCTCGTAGGTACTTAAGGTGCTTTGCATTCCATTAACAGGAGAAGAGAAAGATCTCGGCCCCCGCATCTCATATCCACCACCCGTGAAAAATATCTCTGCATTTACATCACCAGAAATTGAAGTACCATTAAGCAATGGCGCAACAGCAGCGGTTGTTGTAGCACTTGCTTTTAGATTTAAATAACCATTTGAACTCAGGGAATTTGAAGATACCGTTACAAGGGAATAAACATCCAGTCCTCCTCCCAGTAGTATGACATTTCCTGCTGTATTATTTACTTCTAAGGTTCCAACTTGTCCATTGATCGTATTTCCATAGTAATATTGGTTAGACAACTCTCCCTTGAAGGCCAGGGCTGAACTATTATTTTCATTGTAAAGGAGGGAACCGTTATTATAGAAATTACATTTTACATTTAACTGCTTACCATTTAAAGAAAGACTAGCACCCGAAGCAATGGTAATTCCGTAAGCCGAAAGACTAGCTGTTAAAACTGGATAGTTAGTAAGCCCGCCCGGAATCAGTAATGTTACTTTCCCTGTGTTGGCTGGCAATAAATTACTTTCCCCACTTGTAGTGCAGGTCCAGTTACCGGCGTTAGTCGGATCCGTACTTACGCTACCCGTCCAGGTATAGGTCAGTGCCCCGGCTAAAGTCTCCGCTTTCTTGTAGATAACCTCCAAAGTACCATTGCTGGTATAAGCCGCGGGATTAGAATTGATCGTAGTGGTTGCAGAGGTCCAGTCAGAACCAGGAGTGGCAGGAACTCCACTATAGGTGGCATCTGTAAAGGCTTGCGTGTGACTTAGGTCGGCAGCCTCTGTACCGAAATAAACATAAAGGATTTTCGGAGTAGAGGTCAGAGCCGGAATTTTAACTTCCACATCAATAGTCCCGCTAGTAGAATTGTAACTCTTGATCTTATAGTTAAGCTGCGAAGTAGGGGACGTAGGATCGATAATAGCGATATCAGGGTTAGCTATAGAGCCAATAACTCCTGAACACCTATCTGCAAGTATTAAATTATTGTCCTGGACCCGGAGCAAGGCAGGAAAATTGCTTAAGCCAGAGCTTAAATTTAACAGGTTGTTATTTAGGGTAACAGACTTTTTAAAAGCATAACCAGAACTGAAGTCATAGTAGTCAGTAACATTTATGATGAAGTCCTTTACTATTGTTGTAGCCCCTTCCTTAGCTTCAACCTTTATCGTATGAGTACTTGTAGTTTCGTAATCAAGATTCTCCGAGGCCAGACTTACAACACCTGTACTTGCATTGATTTTAAATCTTCCACCTGCGTTATCACTTAATGAATAAATCACAGTAGCATTAAACTCATGCTCGGCAAAGGCAGTAATTGGAACAATAGTCCCGATAGTAGCACCTTCTGAAATCTCATTTGCAGCAGCATTAACATCCTCGATTGTTGAAATCGTTTCAACAACATTAGTGACAGCAATTGTAAAGCTCTGACTTGAAGTATAGTACCCATCTGAAGCCTGCACAGTAATTGTATGTGACTGTGCTTTCTCGAAATTGAGTAAAGTTTTATTAGCGACAGATACGACGCCAGTAGAAGAATTAATAGTAAATCTCCCTCCAGCATTGTCTGTTAAGGAGTAAGTAACAGGATTTTGCTCAGGATCTGAAGCTGAAACGGTCAGTCCCACCAACGTACCGATTTCCGAATTTTCAGGAACTTCATTAGTTAGAGAACTTATATCAGTGGGGCTAGTCGGTGCAGTATTTACAAACTCTAAAGAACCGTAGGTTTTTATAAAGGTATCACCTCCGTTTAAACCAGTTCCCTGATTTGATGGATAACGCTGATTGTTATATTCAGTAGCGATCCAATCAGGGGATTTAGCAACAGAGGAAACGCGGAATTCGTCAATTGAACCATGGAAATAAAAACGGAGTCCTTGCCACTCATTTAAAGCACCTGCCCCGATATACAAGTACGAACCAACTTCCCCAGTATTAGTTGTAGAACGAGAACGGTAAAGCTGCCCATTTAAATAAGTTCGTAGCGCTGTTCCATCTACGACTGTTTGGAGATAATACCAGTCTGTTGTATTAATAGTGGTATAAGACGGATCAACACCGCGAGTGTCAATACTCGAACCCTGATTAAATTCAGACTCTGGCTTATCATCCGTAAAAATCCCCATCTTATAACCACGACCACTATTATCTTTGTCCTGATTAGAACAGATCTTTTGATCAGCAGAATTTCCAGATCGCTTTACCCAGGCCGATATCGTAAAGTTAGTGGTAGAAGGCATTGTGTTGACCGTTTTTATTACCTGACTACTTCCATCGAACGAGTAAGCACTACCAATAATACCGGTCGTCATATTATTTGCCGAACTTGTCATAGTAGCATTATTCAAGCCCTTACCATCAATAATCCCCCCCGCATTAGTTGTAAAAGCGTTTTCATTGAAGTGGAAGACCGCCTTGTAATCAGAACCCCAGGTATCAGTTGGAGTGTGAGAAGTTGGATTACTCGATCCGAAGTACATATAGACCTCATTATTCACCGACTTCTTCAAGCTTGGAATTTTAACCCAAACCTTTAAAACGCCATTTACTGCGTCATAACTTTCTATTTGATAGCTCAACTCGCCTGCAGAACTTTGAGTGCCCGAAGCTTCTTTGAATGCTATATCATTAGCAGTGGCTGATTTAATTTTATCACTTAAGCTTCCGGTATGCTTCAAATCCGTATCATGGATTTCCAACAAGACTGGGAAGTTTAAAAGTTCCCCTGTACCACTTACATAACTGGCAGCATTCAGGGTAAGCTTTTTCCGGTACAGATAATTACTGTAGCTACTTCCAGTCGAAGCTTCCAGTACATCGGTTAGAGCAATAGTAAACGTTGAGGTTTTCCAATCAGAACCACTTGTTGCTTTTACAATAATCGTATGAGAGGGGTTCGCTTCGTAGTTTAAAAGGTTTCCATTCGCTACTGTTATCACACCCGTGCTACTGTTGATAGCGAAGCGCCCGCCTGCGTCGTCGGTTAAACTGTAGGTAACCGCTGTGCCTTCATTCTCAGAGAAAGCTGTTATTCCCACCGTAGTTCCATTAGACGAGTTTTCAGCTACCTGGTCGGCAGCGGAATTAATATCCACCGGGTTGACAAAAGGCTCAGGCTCATTGATCACATTTATAGTAAATGTACTCGATGAAGTGGTATAGGTATCAGAAGCGAGAACGGTGATGGTATGACTAGGATTGATTTCATAATTAATCAAACCTGCATTAGCAACTGTAACTTCGCCTGTACTAGAATTAATGGTAAAGCGCCCGCCAGCGTCATCGGTAAGATAATAAGAAATACTGCCTGCGGTATTGGAGGACGAAGAAGCCTTGAGTCCCACCGAAGTTCCGTTAGTGGTAATCTCAGAAATCAAATTAGCCGCACTGTTCGCGTCGGTAGGGACAGAAGGAGGAGTACTTAAGACTTCCAGGTGATCAATGGAAACAAAAGATTGACCACTGATTCCTGCTTGATTATTATATTCTGTTTTGATCCAATCTGCTGACTTAGCGACTTCAGAAATCCTCACTTCATCCATTATCCCCTTGAAATAACGAAGATCGGTCCCCTCAGAAGGGCTACCGGAACCTAGATATAACAGAGACCCGTTGCGACCATCACTTCCCGCATCCTTTGATCTTTCCAGCACTCCATTTACATAAGTTCTAATGTAAGCGTTCGAACCATTACCTTCCCCTACCGTTTGTACAAAATACCAACCGTCCTGCACAAGGCTAGTTCCTCCTCCTGTCTCTTTCGTCCCACTTCCATAAGTACCCCACCAAAATTCAGACTGGACCCTTGGAACATCACTGTTGTTATTTTTGTAAATACCCATTTGGAAGCCGGTGTGAGATCCCACCGCAGGAGTATAATTCGACATTATCTTCTGGTCAATACTTGAAGCTAACAGATCCGAAGGCTTTATCCATGCAGACATAGTAAATGTCTGATTTGAAGTAGAAACCACAGAACTCGCAGTAACAATATTTTGGCTCCCCGTAAACTTATACCCCTTTCCAATTTTCCCTTCTTCCAAGGTAGCTGTGTTACTACTCAGTGTGGCGTTATTTGAGCCTATTCCATTAGTGATAGCCCCGCTATTAGTTGATACGGAACTTTCATTAAAATGAAAAACCGCCTTATAATCAGAGGTCCAGGTATCTTTAGCCGAAGGATGGGCAGGAGGAGTATTTGAACCGAAATAGAAATAGACCGTGTTATTACTTGCCTTTTTTAAAACTGGTATTTTAACCCAGACTTTTAAGGTACCGGTAGCAGCATCGTAACTTTCCAACTGGTAGTTATACTCAGTAGCAGAGGTCTGGGTAACTGTAGCATCAGTAAAAGCAATATCATTAGCACTTGCTGACCTAAGCTTGTCAGATATAGATCCTGTTCTAATCAGATCATTATCCGTGATAGATAATAAAACCACAAAGTTGCTTAAGTCTGCATTTCCACTGACGTAAGTTGTCGTATTAAGCGTAAGCTTTTTACGATAAGAATAATTGCCGTAATACTGAGCTATTGAAAGCAAAGGCATAAAAATACCGGCAAAAATTAGGATAAGGCGAGTTTTTAAGTTCATTTTCCTGCCTAATTGCGAATTAAAAGGTTAATAAAATTCCTTTAGGGCCTCATCAAAACCCTAAAAAATTAATAAAATAAATACTGCTACTTTTCCCCTATTCTAAATGATTATGAGTAACCAGCGAGAACTGGTACTATTTAAAATAAAAATAGCTGAGTGTCGTGGCGTAAATATAGGATTAGCGCCAAACAAAGCGGAAATAAAATCAAAAAAAGATTAAATAGCTTTAAGCTAAAAGAAAGAAAAGAAAAACAAAAAGAGACAGGGACTTAATCCATAGTTACAGACTTTAAGAAAGTGACCATTTTCTGAACAGCAATACCCCGGTGACTGATCTTATTTTTCTCCTCCCCGCTCATTTCTGAGAAGGTTTTATCGTAGCCGGCAGGTTTAAAAATAGGATCATAGCCAAAACCCTCAGAACCACTCTTGGTATAGGTGATTTCTCCTTCAACACTACCTTCAAAAAAATGCTCTTCACCGTCTAAGATTAGAGAGATCATACAACGGAAACGGGCAGTGCGGTCCTCCTTCCCTTGCATGTTCTTTAATACAAGTTGAAGGTTTTCTTCCGAGTCTCTGGATCCGGAATAACGGGCAGAAAAAACACCTGGCTCTTTATCCAAAGCATCCACTTCTAAACCTGAATCATCCGAAAAACAATCAAGCTGAAAACGTTCATAGATATAATGGCTCTTCTGCGACGCATTTGCTTCAAAAGTAGCCCCAGTCTCAGGGATATCGTCAAAACAGCCTATCTCCTCAAGTGTCTTTAGCTGAAATTTGCTTCCTATCAAAGCTTGTACTTCTTGCAGCTTATGCTTATTATTTGTTGAAAATACCAGGGTCTGCATTTTACATCTATGAAAAATAAGGTTATTAAAATACTTTCATTACGTTCCAGAACGCTTTCTTCTTCTCAACGTCGGTCATCATTTCAGAGAACGCGAAGGTAACAAGCACCTTCACTCCTTCATGTTCTGAAATCTGATTTAAAGGAAATGCAGGTAGTTGTATTTGTTGAGATGGGATTCCGAAGATTACAACGCGGTTAGATGCAAGAAAGGTTTTAAGCTGATGAAAATTAGCCGAGGGATACTTATGTAAATTTACCAGAGCTACATCTTCTATATGCATCTTTTTCGCACCGAGTATACTTTTCAATGCCTCCAGTTCTTTAGCCGCCATATACTGCTGTCCAGGGTAATTTACCAGAATAGCAAAATACTTATTGTTCTCACCAAGATAGTCAAAGGAGACAGTCTCACTAACATCAACAGAGGGCGCAGGGGAAGGCGGTATTACTTCTGCCTGATTCGTCCGTGCAATTACAGAATCAATAGGGTCTACCAGGTAAAGCTCTTCTGTCATTAAAAATCGAAGGGCCACGCTATGATCTGCTCTTAGTTCACTCATCCCTCCAAAATTAAGAATTTCATTTCAATGCCAGATAGCTGGCTTTAGAAGTTTTAACAATAATAGTGGCTGTTAAAAATAGTTAAATAAAGTTTTCGTTATAAATCAGATAGGAAATCCACTTACCTTAGCGTCCCATAGCTTATATTTCAGAAAATGATCGAATAACAAATTATTCTGATAATTTTGCGGGATTCTGGATTAACATGTAAAAATCTGCCGAAGGGCATAATTATTAATAGAGAGAATGAGAAAAATTCTAGGGGTTATTGCTATTCTGATTGCCTCACTTACTAACATATACGCGCAACGTTCTATAAATAAAATTGTAGCTGTCGTAGGCGACAATGTTATCCTTCAATCGGATATTGAGAGAGATTACGCCAACTACATCTTACAAGGTAATACTGAAAACCCGGAGGTTAAATGCTATCTGGTTCAACAGATGCTCACGCAGAAATTGCTTTCCCAGCAGGCAGTTATCGACTCTGTAACAGTAACCGATGACGATGTAAGCAGTGAAGTTGATCGTCGTATGCGTGTTTTTGTTCAACGTGCCGGTGGTCAGGAAAGATTAGAAAAATTCCTGAACAGGTCTGTACTTCAGTATAAAGACGAGATCAGACCCGATGTTCGTGAGCAAATGATCGCAGAAAAGATGCGCTCTAAGATCACTGAAAATATTGCGGTGACTCCTTTGGAAGTTAAACGTTATTTTGAGTCCATTCCTAAAGATAGTTTACCTTACTATAATACAGAAGTTGAGATCGGTGAAGTAGTGATCAATCCAAAATTAACTAAACAGGAGAAAGAGAGCTTCCGGGATAAAGCTGAGGCATTACGCCTGCGCGTTAAAGGAGGAGAAAGCTTTGAGACCCTGGCAAGTGTATATTCTCAGGATCCGGGTTCTGCTCCGGAGGGTGGCGACCTTGGATTTTTTGACAGAACGGCAATGGTAAAGGAGTTCAGTGCAATGGCTTTCAAACTTAAAGCAGGAGAAGTTTCTCCGGTGTTTGAAACGGACTATGGTTTTCACGTGCTACAAGTAATTGAAAGGCGAGGAGAGCAGGTACATGCACGTCACATCCTTATTAAAACAGAACCTACTAATGCGAGTCTTGACCGCACTAAAGTACATATCGACAGTATTTACCGCGATGTTGTTGCTGGAAAACTTCCGTTTGCTACAGCAGCTTCCCTGTTCTCTGATAATAATGAAACTAAGTTTAGCGGGGGTATGCTTTTAAACTCAGAAGGAGTATCTAGTCGTACTACCTATATCCCTACTGACAAACTGGAGCCTTCTGTGTTTCTTACAGTTGATACAATGAAGGTTGGAACGTACTCTAAGCCAGAATTATTCACATCGAAAGAAGGCAAGCAGGGATACAGGTTCTTTTATCTGAAATCTAAAACACAACCACATCAGGCTAACCTTGATCAGGATTTCCCTAAGCTTAAGGAAGATGCTTATCAGGATAAACTGAACAAAAAGGCAAGTGAGTGGTTTGAAAAGAAACGTAAGCAGACCTATATCAAGATTGACCCTGAATTTCAGTCTTGCTCGAGCTTAAAACTCTGGACATCCACGAACTAAAACATGACCTACAAATCGGATATAGAAGCCATAGATGCCCTAAGTGCGTCGTATAAAAAAATAAGAGAAGAAATCGGAAATGTCATTATCGGACAAGACGATGTAGTAAAATCTGTTTTAATTTCTATATTCAGCAATGGTCACTGTTTGCTGGTCGGTGTACCGGGACTAGCAAAAACACTATTAGTTCATACTGTAGCACAGGTGCTTGACTTAAGCTATAATCGCATACAGTTCACGCCCGACTTAATGCCCTCGGACATTGTAGGGTCTGAAATACTTGGTGAAGACCGGTCTTTTAAGTTTATCAAAGGACCGGTTTTTTCTAATATAATTTTGGCGGATGAGATTAACCGGACACCTCCAAAAACTCAGGCGGCGCTTCTGGAAGCCATGCAAGAGAAGATCGTCACGGTAGGCGGCCAGACTTATCCCTTACCAAAGCCCTTCTTTGTTCTTGCAACTCAGAACCCAATTGAACAAGAAGGTACCTATCCCCTTCCCGAAGCCCAATTAGATCGCTTTATGTTTAACGTATTCTTATCTTATCCTTCTTTTCAGGACGAGGTAAGAGTAGTGAAGAACACCACTGCAAACCGTCAGATAGATCTGCAGAAAATACTCAATGCAGAACAGATCATGTATTTCCAGAAGCTTGTTAGAAATATTCCGATTACAGACAATGTATTGGAGTATGCAGTGGGCCTTGCCGCTAAAACCCGTCCAAACACCCCTACCGCTACAGCCGACGTTAATAAGTTCTTAAGCTGGGGAGCAGGACCGAGAGCTTCTCAATTCCTTGTTCTGGGTGCTAAATGCCACGCTGCAATAAATGGCAAATACTCTCCGGATATTGAAGATGTACAGGCAATAGCAGAGCCTATTTTAAGACACAGGATAGTGCGTAATTATAAGGCCGAAGCTGAAGGAATCTCAACAGAGGATCTGATAAAAAGGCTATTATAAAAAGCAGTATCTATAATTTAAGCAGGAATCAGTGGACTAATCTTCCGTCTCTTTCAAAACACTCTCTCCTGCTTCGTTATAAATTTGAAGGATAATATTCCACTTAAACCCAGGCTGCACCTCCCAAATACGTATATAATGATATTTTTTAGGCCCTACTTTTGTATAGATAGTGGCCTCTCCCTGAGTAAAAGCGAACTCACCGCTATAAGCCCGGTCTACTTTCAAAGGAGTTGAATTTTCTCTAAAATCCTTTTTAGCCCAGAAATCCATGATAGCTTTCTTTCCTACTATAGGTTCATAGTCAGGCAAAATAAGGCGACTATTCTCTGAAAGGAACTCATTCATCGCAATCTTATTATTTGCCTTCTCAATCGTACTTAGTAATTTATCGGAACTGAATACGATATCTTCCCGTTGCTGCAACCTATTCTTTGAGCGCTGGTGAACAAACTTCTCATCCACTGGATTCGCAAAATTCATGGCGCCCTTTTTAGCCGGCTTTTTGTGTGATACCCCTAAATCAACAGCCAATCGCCACTTTCCCTTGTCGTTCTTCTTCCAGATAGAAACATAAGTACCGTAGTATTTTGCTGGGCCATCAACAACTTCCTTGTAAATGAAAGGTCCCGTTGAAAATCCCCAGTCCAGGCTTTTAGATATCCGTGCAAATTCAGGTTCCCAGCTCATATAACCAATACTGTCTGGCTGCTCCCTATAATATTTCAGGGCACTAACCGGGCCGGGTTTGAACACCAGGGTATTCTTATCAGACACCTTAAGAAAAGCCTTTCTCAATCCTTTTTGACTAACCAAGGCTGCAAAATTGCTCTCATTGTTCAGGATCTGACTAACCTTTATCGTCGTCTGAGAATATGCTGTTGATATAAAAAACAGAAGAAAACTAATACTAGAAAATAATTTCATTAAGACTAAAATTTCATCATAGAAGACAAACGAGCCAGGAGGGTTTATCTTATTTGAAAGATACTACTTCAAAAAGTAGAAAATTGTTTTGTCAGGAAGGTGAGGTATCCTAAAGATGATAAATAGATCCATCCTTAGGATACTCCAAAATGTTAAGCCTTTGTCCAGGTTGTGCCCTCTTTACTATCTTTTAGCTGAATGCCCAGATCCTGAAGACCATTTCTAATCTTATCAGAGGTTAGGTAATCCTTATTCGCCTTGGCCTCCGAACGAAGCTGGATGATAAATTCCATGATCTTGCCAATATCGTCTGTTTCGGCCTTCTCCACCTTCAAACCCAATACATCGTACACAAAGTCATCCATCAGGGATTTTAATGCCTCGATATCTTCTTGGGTAGCCTGAGCCTTACCATCATAGACACCATTAATGATCCGGGCGGCCTCGAATAGCTGTGCGATTACTACAGGACTGTTAAAGTCGTCGTTCATCGCATCATAACAGGCTTGTTTAAGGTCTCCCACCTGAACGTTTGATGTAGCTGAAGGCTTAAGCTTATCCAAAAGATCAATAGCATTCATCAGTCGTTTAAACCCTTTATCTGACGCTTCCAGGGCTTCATTTGAGAAATCCAGGGTACTACGATAATGGGCCTGCAGCATAAAAAATCGAACAGTCATTGGCGAATAGCCCTTTTGCAACAACGGGTGGCTTCCTGTGAACAATTCATGCGGAAGAAAACCATTTCCTGCCGATTTTGACATACGGGCACCATTAACAGTTAGCATATTGGTATGCATCCAGTATTTAGCTGGAGAGGTATGATTACAAGCTTGCGACTGTGCAATTTCATTAGTATGGTGTGTTGCCGCGAGGTCCATTCCGCCTCCATGTATATCAAAAACATCGCCCAGGTACTTACTGCTCATAGCAGAACATTCAATATGCCATCCCGGAAATCCCCATCCCCAGGGAGAAGGCCAGCGCATGATATGCTCGGGCTTTGCTTTTATCCAAAGGGCAAAATCCAGGCGGCCTTTTTTCTCATCCTGCCCACCCAAATCGCGGGTATTAGCAAGAAGTTCTTCGAGATTACGATTGGTCAGAATGGTATAGTTATTACCCTGAGAGTACTTTTCCACATCGAAATACACCGTTCCCTCCCGCTCGTAAGCGAAGCCATTATCTATGATCTGCTTCACCATCTCGATCTGCTCAGCGATATGACCGGTAGCGGTGGGCTCTATACTTGGAGGCAGCGTATTAAATAATCGCATTACATCATGAAAACCGATCGTGTAACGCTGTACAATTTCCATGGGTTCTAATTGCTCCAGCCTTGCTTTTTTAGAGAACTTATCATCTCCCTCATCCCTGTCACCCTCCAGGTGTCCGGCATCCGTTATATTGCGGACATATCTTACCTTATAGCCAAGGTGCAAAAGGTAACGATTGATCAGATCGAAGGAAACAAAGGTGCGGCAATTTCCCAAGTGCACATCGCTGTAAACAGTCGGACCACATACATACATACCCACAAAAGGAGGATTTAAAGGCTCAAACTTTTCTTTTGTACGGGTAAGCGTATTATAAATAACAAGGCTGTTAGTCATTCTGCAAACTTAATAAAATAGGGAAATAAATGCGGTGATGAAATCCGGCTAAAACAGATTATTTAAGCTCCATGTCCGAACGAACAGGATAATGATCGGAGAGCTTTTTAGGTATGATACAGTAGTTTTTAACATTAAAATCATTCGACGCAAGGATGTAGTCGATCTGAAAATTCGGGAAGTCTCCGTTATAAGTTACCCCAAACCCACTACCTTTTTCCCTGAAGCTATTTTTAATGCCTTTACTAAGCGTATTAACGGTGTAAGATGCAGGAGTATCATTAAAATCACCTGCAATAAGATACGGCAGACCACTGTCCAATGCATGTCTCCTCAATATTTTGGCCTGTTCAGCCCTTTTAAGAAATGCATTTTTCAAGCGGCTCCCAATACGTTTCGAAGACTCGGCATTCGCGTTGGCCTGTTTAACTTCCTTGAGGTAGTCGTAGTCCTCAGGCTGAAATTTGATCGACTGAAGATGTACACAATAGATCCTGAAGCTCTTATTATTGACTTTAAAATCAGCATAGATCACCTGATTACCTGCGTCGGTATTAGGGAATACGATCTGGCCTTTGTTCCTGACCTTATACTTTGAGAAAATAGCTAACCCAATTCCTTCATAATCATTAGCCATGATGTTCTCCAGGTAATAATGCTCGGTGTTTAAGATCTCTAACACTGATTTTCTGATATTGAATTCGCCCTTCTTCCTGGAATAAAACTCCTGTATACATAGAACATCCGGCTGTTCGTTCCTGATCACATCCAGCATCTGATCCTTTACGATCTTATCGTTCTGAGAGTCGAACTTCTTAAAATAATGAGCATTCCAGGTTAGAACACGTATGAAATTCTGGGATGATTTAGGAACTTGGATACCGGTGGAGCCTCTGAAACCGATATTTCCTGTTACAAACTTCCAGCCAATAAGGATAACAGCCAGGGAGAGCAGTGAATATTTCGCTTTCCGGAAAAGCCAGTATACTACAAAAGCAATGTTGATCAGGAGGAGAAATGGATAGGCTAAACCAAAGAATGCAAAGGGCCAGAAGGACTGAGGATTTATGAATGCGGCCAGATAGCTTAAGAGCAAAGTAACAGCAGCGATAGTATTAAGCACAAAGATGCTTTTACTAAAGTACCCTATAGACGATCCTTTTTTCCTGGTTTTACTCCTCATTCTTGTTGCTAGCCTTAAAAAGCAATTCCTTTTCCTGCTTTGTTAAGCTCTGATATCCTTTTTGTGAGATCTTGTCAAGTATCCTGTCTATCACTTCCTGTTCGGGAATGTCATTTATAACCCTTGAAGTGACTTTTTCCCGGTGAACTACTTTCAATCTAGGTTTGCGCTGAAAGGTCTTACTCCAGTCATTCCCTGCCTTTAGTTGTTTAATATAAACAAAGCCAAGCAAGGCACCTCCAAGGTGGGCGATAGCTCCCCCTGCGTTAAGACCAGCCATACCAATAATATCGATCAAGATGTAAACTAAGGCAAGATACTTCAGCTGAACACTTCCAAAGATCAATAAGTGTAGATTATAATCAGGAAGCAGAGTAGCCGTGGCAACAATTATTGCCATTACACAAGCAGAAGCACCTACAACAGTAGCGTATGGGAGGGTTTCCTGATAGCCTGGGAAAACATTATAGAAGAGAATAAATAATAAGCCTCCTACTATTCCGCCAGCGATATAGGTGAAGGTAAACTGCCTTGCATTTAGAAAATCTTCGAAGATCCGGCCGAACCAGTACAAGGCTAACATATTGAAGATAAAATGCAGAAAGTCCTCGTGAACGAACATGTACGTGAACAAGGTCCAGAACTTATAGAGCAGTGATGGTAAAAATGCGGGTAAAGCCAGGTTGACTTTCAGAAAAGGAAGAATTCCAGTTTCCATGCGGAAAAGGAACTCCACAACATTAACCACCGCAAAGAACAAGAAAATAATGGTATTAATACCAATAAAAAAGTTCATCCGGCTTCCCGAATGTACCATTTTATACCATAAATCACTAACTACAGATCTGTTCATAAAAACCCTCCGGGACGTCTGATCCCCCAAAGTTTAATCAATATAAAACCGAATAATGCTCCTCCAAGGTGTGCAAAGTGAGCAACTGAATCACCTGCAAACTGTCTCACTCCTAAGAACAGCTCTATTAACACGTATACAGGCATTATATATTTTGCTTTAACCGGTATTGGTATCAGCATAATAAACAATTCTGCATTTGGAAAGAGCATTCCAAACGCGATAAATATACCAAAAATTGCACCTGAGGCACCTAACATAGGGCCATAATAAATCTCTCCCAATTTTTGAAGGGCTGACTGATCTGGAGATTGATAAGTCTCTGGATTTATAGTTATTCCCCCCGTTAATGAATACACTTCAAAAGCCTGAATTGCCATTTGAAGCGCTAAGGCGCCTAACCCTGTAAGGAGGTAGAAATTTAAAAATCTTTTTGAACCAAGAACGTATTCTATAGCAGCCCCTAAGCTGTATAAAGCAAACATATTGAATAGTATATGGAAATAGTCGGTGGGACTATGCATAAACATATACGAGATGGGCTGCCAGATTCTAAATTTGGGGGAATCAAAATAATGAACGCCTAAAAGGTCCACCAGGATCATATCCCCGCCCCTTCTGATCACCAGAGTCGCAATGAAGAAAATAACATTTATTATTAACAGGTTCTTTACAACCGGAGGAATATTATCAAGAGGAGATGATCTGTAGCTGTTCATTTAATATAATACCGTTTTTCACGGCCTTTTATTTTTCAAATTTCTGTAAAAGATCGTCCATGGCATAAGTGATAACAACCGGTTTCCCGGAAATGGACGAATTAGGCATTTCGCAGGCGAATAACTGATCGATGAGATTGTTCATTTCCTCCTGCGATAACGGTGTTCCGGCCTTAATAGCTGCATTTCGGGCAAGCGTACGGGCCAGGTTATCACGCTTATTTAATTTCAAGAGCGTAAAATTGTTTTTAAAACCCTCTATCAAATGTTCAAGCATTTCCACCTCGCTCACATTTGCACTTATATCAGCAGGTATCCCTTCCACAACTACGGTATTCTTACCAAACTCACGTACCTGAAAACCGAGCGACTGTATATCCGGAAGCAGTTCTCGAACCAGCTCAAAATCTACTGCACTTAAAGTCACCGTCTGCGGAAACAAGCTTTGCTGACTCGCCCCTTTATGCGTGTCGAGCTGCTGCAGGAAACGCTCGTACAAAACACGTTCATGTGCCCCCTGCTGATCTATAAGCATAAAGCCTGAACGGATCTGTGAAATAATAAAACGGTTATGCAGCTGAAATATTTGACGATCGCTGGTTTTATGGCTCTTTTTCTCAATCTCAGGCTCCAGTTCTATTTGCTGTTGTTCCGCTACTGGAGATTCAACGATCTCATACAATGAACCCCAATTCTTGCTCACGTCCTTCTTTTCAGAACCAAAGCCGCGTTCAAAGTAGGAAGAGGAAGTTGAAGAAGTGCCACGCGCTTGCTTCTGATCAGCTGCAAATGGATTAAAATCAGGATTGAAGGTGATCTGCGGAGGAATAATATCTTCAGGAGCCTTTTGAGAGATCATGTGACTGAAACCCGTTTCCTGGTCAAAGTCGATTGTCGGTGTAATATTATATTGCCCCAGAGAGCGTTTTACAGCAGAGCGAATGATCGCATAGATCGACTTCTCGTCCTGGTACTTGATCTCTGTCTTTGTAGGATGCACGTTTATATCGATCTTGGATGGATCTATTTCGATAAAGAGTACATACAGAGGGTAAGTTTCTTCCGGAAGCAAATCTTCAAAGGCCGTTAATATGGCATGGTTCAGATAAGGGTCCCTAATAAAACGCTTGTTCACGAAGAAAAACTGTTCACCTCGGGTTCGCTTGGCGAATTCCGGTTTGCCTACAAAGCCCTTTAAATTGATGATAGTGGTATCTTCCTCTACCGGAACCAGCTTCTGATTATAAGAATTTCCAAAAAGATGGACTATTCGTTGCTTCAATGTGGCTTTAGGCAGGTGAAAAATTTCATTGCCATCAGAATGGAAGGTAAAAAAGATCTCCGGATGAGCCAGGGCAACACGCTGAAACTCGTCAATGATATGCCTTAGTTCAACCGAGTTTGCCTTGAGAAAATTCCTTCTGGCTGGAATATTATAGAACAGGTTCTTCACACAAATAGACGTACCGGGCTGCGCTGACACAGGTTCCTGCTTAACTACTTCAGAACCTTCTATACAAATAAGCGTTCCCAGCTCGTCCTCATGCCGTCTGGTTTTTAGCTCCACCTGGGCGATAGCAGCGATCGAGGCCATTGCTTCGCCTCTGAACCCCATGGTACGGATGGCAAAAAGGTCTGTAGCCTGTTTGATCTTAGAGGTTGCATGCCTTTCAAAACACATGCGTGCGTCGGTAATACTCATACCGCATCCATCATCAGTTACCTGAAGTAAAGACTTTCCCGCTTCTTTTACAATGAGTTGTATCTTAGAAGCCCCGGCATCAATTGAGTTTTCCAGAAGTTCCTTTACTGCCGATGCGGGCCGCTGCACTACTTCCCCTGCTGCAATCTGGTTGGCTACCGAATCTGGTAAAAGCTGTATAATATCCGACATAATCGAAGCAAAATTAATTAAAATAAAAGGGGAATTAAGGATCGTGCTGTAAAACTGCTGATCAATTCTTTATTCCCAGGTTTTTATACGCTCCCCTTTTCGCTATAAACACCTGTTTTCAAATTCTGCAAAAAAGCCTTGCATAACTGTAAAACATTTCGTACTGATTTTTCATTTTATAGCCAATATGAGCAGACTAATATATCCTGGAAGTCCCTATCCGCTCGGAGCTACCTGGGACGGAAAAGGTGTCAACTTTTCTATATACGCGGAGAACGCTACAGGTGTAGACCTGTGCTTATTTGACAGCAATGACGATTCAAAAGAAAGCGACCGGATAAAGATCCAGGAGCGGACCCACCACGTTTGGCATGTATACATTCCTGACATGAAGCCGGGCCAATTGTACGGGTACCGCGTGCATGGGCCCTACGAGCCTTCGGAGGGTCATCGGTTCAACCCTAACAAACTTTTGATTGACCCTTATGCAAAAGCAATTGCCGGTACAGTACAGTGGCACGATTCCCTTTTCCCTTATGAGATGGGACATCCTGACGAAGATCTGAGTTTCAGTCAAAGCGACAGTGCTCCGTACATTCCTAAAAGTGTTGTAATCGACCCAAACTTTGACTGGGAAGGGGATGTGGCGCCTAAGGTCTCCTATCATAAATCGATCATCTATGAAGCGCATGTAAAAGGTTTTACACAAATGAATCCGGATATTCCGGAAGAGATAAAGGGCAGTTATGCCGCTATTGCACATCCCGTGACGATCAAGTACCTGAAAAAGCTTGGAATTACGGCTATTGAGCTCCTCCCCGTACACCAGTTCGTGCGCGACCGGTACTTGTTCGAAAAAGATCTCACTAATTATTGGGGATATAATACTATCGGATTCTTTGCCCCTGATGTGCGTTACTCCAGTAGTGGTACACAGGGAGAGCAGGTGATAGAGTTCAAAAACATGGTGAAGGAACTGCATAAAGCAGGAATTGAAGTGATCCTTGACGTGGTGTACAATCACACAGCTGAAGGGAATCAGATGGGGCCTTCGCTGAGCTTCCGCGGGATTGATAACGCTTCCTATTATCGCCTGGTAGACGACAACAAGCGTTATTACATGGACTATACAGGTTGTGGAAATACACTCAACGCTAACCTTCCTAATGTCTTACGCTTAATCATGGACAGCTTACGATACTGGATCCTGGAGATGCATGTGGATGGCTTTCGCTTTGACCTTGCCTCTACATTGGCACGCGAACTTCATGAAGTACACCGCCTAAGTGCGTTCTTTGATATCATTCACCAGGATCCCGTGATCTCACAGGTAAAACTAATTGCCGAACCATGGGATATCGGAGAAGGAGGCTATCAGGTAGGAAAATTCCCTCCGGGATGGGCAGAATGGAACGGTATGTACCGTGATTGTATACGTGACTACTGGCGCGGAGAAGAAAGTGTACTGGGTGAATTTGCAGAAAGATTTACCGGAAGTTCAGACTTGTACAAAGATGACTACCGCAAACCAACAGCCAGTATAAACTTCATTACAGCTCATGACGGTTTCACCCTGCATGACCTGGTATCCTATAATGAAAAACATAACGAAGCCAATGGGGAAAACAACAATGATGGAGACAGCCACAACCGTTCCTGGAACTGCGGAGTGGAAGGACCAACAGACGATCCGGAGATCATAGAATTAAGGAATAAACAAAAAAGAAATTTCCTGACCACCATGTTCATTTCCCAGGGTGTACCAATGCTGGTAGCTGGTGATGAAGCAGGTAGAAGTCAGGGCGGTAATAATAATGCTTACTGCCAGGACAATGAAATTTCCTGGATCAATTGGGGAGAAGCAGATAAAGATTTGGTGGAATTCACCAGCAGGCTTATCCACTTCCGTAAACACCACCCCGTATTCCGCAGACGCCGTTGGTTTAAAGGACAGCCGATAAAAGGTATTGGTGTGGAAGACATTAACTGGTTCCTGCCCGATGGAACAGAAATGCCGGATGAGGCATGGGCAGATAACTTCGCTAAGTCGATCGGTGTGTTCCTGAACGGTAAAGGGATCCGTACAGTGGGGCCTAAAGGAGAGCCTGTTCTCGATGACCATTTCTATGTAATATTCAATGCTCATTATGAGCCTATCGAGTATGCACTACCCACTAAAAAATACGGTAAAGAGTGGATCAAAGTAATAGATACTCATAGTGGTTACATCAACGATTCCAGGGAAGGGGAAGTATTTGCTCCAAAAGACACCGTGACAGTAGAGGGAAGATCGGTGATGGTATTTAAACAGATCGTACCGAGATAAATACCATTAACCCTACCTATACCTGAATAAATAATCTGTACGTCGGGGATCTGCCAATAAGCATCCCCGACTTCATTATCTACCTACCAGGCATTGCAACCAGTGCCAAGAAGAATTAAATAAGATGAAACACAAAACTTTGGGTGTAAGCTTCAATGAGGAAGAACAGGCAGAAGTGCTGCTTTGGGCACCGAAAGCTGAGAAAGTGGAGATACTGCTAAAAGAGAATGGGAAAAAACTAGCGCTGCAGGAAGAAGAAGGCGGCTACTGGTCTTTAACTACTTCAGAAATAAAAGCGGGCGACCGGTACATGTTCGTACTCGACGACGAAAAGGACCGCCCTGATCCTGCTTCCCGCGCCCAGGAAGATACGGTTCACGGATCCTCACTCGCCGTTAACCTTAAGACCTATCAGTGGACAGACCAGGACTGGCAGAACCTAGACCTTGAAAAATACATCATTTACGAATTACATACCGGAACTTTTAGTCCCGAGGGAACCTTCGAAGGAATTGAGAAAAAATTAGACTACCTTCTTGAGCTCGGTGTTAATGCGATCGAGATCATGCCCGTAGCCCAATTTCCAGGCGGCCGGAACTGGGGGTATGATGGAGTACTTCCTTTTGCCGCACAAAATACTTATGGAGGGGCAGCTGGACTTCAGCACCTAGTAGACGCATGTCATCAAAAAGGCATTTCAGTTATCCTCGACTGTGTCTATAACCACATGGGGCCGGAGGGAAACTATCTTGGAGATTTTGGCCACTATTTCACGGATAAATACAACACTCCCTGGGGTAATGCGATAAACTTTGACGACGAATGGTGCGACGGCGTAAGACGCTACTTTATAGAGAATGTAATGATGTGGTTCCGTGACTTTCATATTGACGCCTTACGGCTGGATGCTGTTCATGCGATCAAAGACTTTAGTCCTGTTCATATCCTGCGGGAGATCAAACAGAATGTAGATCAGTTGATGCAGGAAACCGGAAGAAGACATTATCTCATCGTAGAGCTCGACCTGAATGATACAAGGTATATTAATCCGCTTGAAAAAGAGGGCTACGGGATGGATGCGCAGTGGGTGGATGAATTTCACCATGCCTTACGGGTAACTGCAGGTGGCGACCGCAATGGCTATTATTCAGATTTCATTGATGTTGATCACCTTGCTAAAGCATATAAAGACGCGTATGTATATGATGGGCAGTTCTCCCCTCACCGCAAGAAGATGTTCGGTATTAAGGCCGAGAATAACCCGGGAAAGCAATTTATCGTCTTTTCACAGAATCACGACCAGGTAGGAAACCGCATGTTGGGAGAGCGCACGAGTCAGCTTCATAGCTTCGAGATGCAAAAACTGCTCGCGGGTGCTGTCCTGATCAGCCCTTATATCCCCATGCTTTTTATGGGCGAAGAATACGGAGAGTCAAATCCATTCCTCTATTTTGTCAGTCACACCGACCAGGAATTGGCAGAATTGGTAAGAAAAGGCAGAAAGGCAGAGTTCGCAGCCTTTCACGCAGAAGGAGAAGCACCTGACCCCGTTTCTGAAAGCACCTTTCAGGAATCTAAATTGCAATGGCATTTGCCTCAGCAGCAGCCTCACAGCATCCTTTTCAATTACTATAAAACACTTATTCAATTAAGGAAAGATCATCCTGTCCTTAGTAAACTGGATCGTACCCAATTAGAGGTAGAACATCAGAAAGATGAGCAGGTGGTTATTCTTCATCGTTGGGACCAGGGTACTGATCTTGTTTTTCTATTGAACTTTGCTAACACCCCTAAAAAGATCAGGTTACCCGGATACAGTGCTCAATGGCATAAATTACTTAACTCTGCCAGTTCTGAATTCGGAGGGTCTGAAGAGATACCTGATTATGCCGCAGAAGGAGAAAACATCCTGATTCCGGCAGAGGCAATGGTTATCTATCAAAACAGTGCTCCTGAGGCAAGCTAAACGATTTTTATTTCAAGAAATAACAAAAACCTCTCATGTTTAACCCCATATCTACATACCGCTTTCAGTTTCACAAAGAATTTACTTTTGAAGCTTTTGAAAAGATCATTCCCTATCTAAAAGATTTGGGTGTAGGCACCGTTTACGCCTCTCCGGTCTTTCAGTCTACTTCAGGCAGTACCCATGGTTACGACGGATTGAATCCCCACAAGATTAATCCTGAAATAGGGTCGGAAGAGCAACTCTTAAGCATCAGCCAAAAGCTTAAGAACCAGAACATAAGTTGGCTTCAGGATATCGTACCTAATCACATGGCATTCGATCCTAATAACGAGTGGCTGATGGACGTATTGGAGAAGGGAAAACAATCCAAATATGCAAGCTTTTTTGATATAGGATGGGAAAGCCCGGTTCATGGAGGAAAGATCATGGTTCCCTTTCTTGGATCGAAACTGGAAGAAGTTATCGAAAAGGGAGAATTAAAGATCGATTATAAGAATGGCAGGTATGGCCTTGCCTATTATGATAGCTTCTATCCCCTTACGCCCCGGTCATACCAAAGCATCCTAAGTCAGATAAAAGCTCCCAATCAGGCAATTCAGCAATTGCTAGATCAGATGCAGGGCTTACACCAGATCGAAGATGCTGAGATCTATTCGAAGGAGTGGAATGAATTCCTGTTACAGCTGGACTCTTTGAAGAAGAACGAGTCGTCAGAAACAGCAATTGCCGAAGCTATTAACGCTATAAACCATGATGCTGTTCGCTTAAAAGAAATTACCGGGGAACAGGTTTATGAATTATGTCACTGGCAGGAGACGGATAGCCAGATCAATTTCAGACGCTTCTTCACCGTTAACGGACTAATTTGTCTTAACATACAGGACAAGAACGTCTTTGATCATTTTCATCAATATATTCAAAAACTGACCGGGCAAGGCGTCTTTAACGGACTCCGGATAGATCATATCGATGGGCTCTATAATCCGACCCAATATTTGGAAGATCTTAGAAAGCTTAGCGGCGAGGATACTTATATCGTAGTAGAAAAGATCCTTGAACCTGGAGAAGATATTCCAAAGCGCTGGCCCATACAAGGAAACACGGGCTACGACTTCCTGGCTATTGTGAACAATCTATTCACCAATACCAAAGCAGAAAAAGCCTTTACTAAGTTTTATGAAAAGCTGATTGGCGATAAAACAGAAATCCACCAGCAGATCCACGATAAAAAATCATATATCCTGTATAACCATATGCAGGGCGAGCTGGATAACCTGTTACAACTATTCCTTAAATCAGACCTTGCAAAGGAATCAGAGCTAAAGTCAATTGACACTCAGGACCTGAAAAAAGCGATTGGCGAGATCCTTATCCACTGTCCGGTTTACCGTTACTATGGCAACAACCTGCCATTGGATGAGGAAGAAGCAGATGCCCTGAAAGCAGAGATCAAAAAAATAAAGAAAAGCAAGCCAAAGCTCGCCGAATCATTAGAGTTGATCGCAGACGTTTTGCTCAAAAAACCCAAAGACAACAACCCGGCAGAGAATCAGAAAGCCCTTCATTTCTACCAGCGCCTGATGCAATTTTCAGGGCCTTTAATGGCTAAGGGAGTAGAAGATACCTTGATGTATACCTATAACCGCTTTGTGGGCCATAATGAAGTAGGCGATGCTCCGGAAGCATTCGGAATCACTGCTGAAGATTTTCATGAGCGGATGAAGGACCGGCAGGAGAACTGGCCATTATCCATCAACGCCACCTCTACCCATGATACCAAGCGCGGTGAGGATGTACGTGCCCGCCTGAATGTTCTTACAGATATTGCCGATGAATGGCTGGAGACGATTGAGTTATGGCAATACCTGAATACACATCTTAAAGAGAACCATAATCCCGAGGTGAACGACGAATACTTCATTTATCAGACCCTCGTTGGCGCTCTGCCGATGCCTGGGCAGGATGAAGATAATTTGAAAAACCGATTGCAGGATTACCTCGAAAAGGCTTTACGTGAAGCCAAGGATAAATCGAACTGGACCACACCTAACGAGGAATACGAAAACGCTACAAAAAACTTTGCCCTTTCCCTCCTCGATACGGATAAGCCATTCTTCAGGCATCTGCAAAACCTTCAAAAGAAGGTGGTCGATTTTGGGATCGTTAATTCTTTAGCACAAGTATTACTTAAGTTCACCTGTCCCGGCGTGCCCGATGTCTATCAGGGTTGCGAACTCTGGGATTTGAGCCTGGTAGACCCTGACAATAGAAGGCCAGTAGATTATGATAAACGTCAGCAATGGCTTTCAGACCTGCAGAGCAAAACGGAAGATCCGGAAGGAAATTTAAAGCAGCTTTGGCAGGATCGCTATTCGGGCAAAATCAAATTATGGCTTACCCAGGTTCTGTATAAGGAACGTCAGGCTTCAAAAGACTTATTCGAACAAGGCGAGTATGTACCTCTGAAAGTAAAAGGCAAGTATCAGGATAACGTTCTGGCCTATGCCCGTAAACATAAACAAACGTGGTATATCGTCGCTGTACCCCTGCATGCTGCTACGATCGCCAAAGAACAGGAGCGCGACCTATTGGAGATCAAATGGAAGGAAACGCGCATTGTTCTTCCTAAAAATGCGCCTAAGGATTTAGAGAACGTTTTTCTGAAAACAAAAAGCAAGACAGAAAATGAGCTATTCGTAAAAGATCTTTTTGCTCATCTGCCCTTTGCACTTTTAAAACTTACCAAGCCCGAAAATCCCCGAAGTGCGGGTATCCTGCTACACATCACCTCACTACCATCAAATTTTGGAACAGGCGATTTTGGACCGGAAGCACGACGCTTTGCCGATACCCTTGCTACCGCTAAACAGAAATTATGGCAAATATTACCTTTAAGTCCTACCGCAGTCGGACAAGGGTATTCTCCCTACAGTGCTATTTCCAGTATGGCCGGACATACCTTGCTCATCAGTCCCGAACAGCTGGTAGAGGAAGGCTTGTTGGACTCGAAAGACCTGAAGGGTATCAAACTTTCATCGAAAGAGAAAGCCAATTTCAAAGAGGCTGAGAAAATCAAGAACGGACTGTTCGAAAAAGCTTTCCAAAACTTTAGAAAAGGTACCTATGCTGAGCTTGGTACGGCTTTTACAGAGTTCTGCAAAGCCGAGGCTTACTGGTTGGATAGTTACGCACTCTACATTGCCCTTAAGCTAAAGAACGATGGCAAGCCCTGGTATGAATGGGACCGCAAGTATAAATTACGGGATGGAGCAGCGCTCGCTGAATTCCGGGAGAAAGAGGAATATCTAATCTCGAAGACCCAATGGCTGCAGTTTATTTTCATGAAGCAATGGAAAGAGCTAAAGCAGTACTGCAACAACCTCAATATCCGCATGTTTGGCGACCTTCCCTTCTACGTAAGCTACGACTCATCCGACGTATGGGCTAACCCAGAAATATTTGCGCTGGATGAAGAAGGAAAGCCCCTTGGGGTAGCTGGAGTTCCTCCTGATTATTTCAATGAAGATGGACAGTTGTGGGGAATGCCGATCTTCCGCTGGGATGTTTTAAAAGAGCAGGGATACCAGTGGTGGATCGATCGCATCCGCAAGAACATGGAATTATTCGATTACCTCCGGCTAGACCATTTCCGTGCCTTCTCGTCCTACTGGGATGTACCGGCAAACGAGGAAACAGCTAAAAATGGAGAATGGAAACCAGGACCAGCATCTGACTTTTTCAGAGCATTGGAGAATAAGCTCGGGAAACTTCCATTTGTAGCAGAAGACCTTGGGGATATAGATCAACCGGTATACGACCTGAGGGATGAATTTGAATTCCCCGGAATGAAAGTTCTTCAATTTGCTTTTGGGGATAACCTTCCTGATTCAATTGACATTCCGCATAACTATGGTCAGAACTTCCTGGTATATACGGGTACCCATGATAATAACACCACAGTAGGATGGTTCCATACAGAAGTGGATAAGGATATGAAGCTGCGGCTAACAGCTTATGCTGGTATTGAACCAGAGGATAGTAACATTCATAAAATACTTGGCCGTTTAGCTTATGCCTCCGTCGCTAAGACCGTTATCCTGCCACTTCAGGATGTGTTAGGTTTGGGTGAGAAGCACCGGATGAATACCCCTGCTGTCGCTGAGAATAACTGGTCATGGAGGTTACTGCCTGATCAGCTGAAGGAAAAGCATGTAAAACGCCTGCAGCACTGGGTCGAGATCTTCAATCGCGAGTAAGAAAAAATTAAATGGAAAAGGCAGGGCTTCCTACTCAAGCCCTGCCTTTTATTCCTATCCCGGTAATACCAACAGGGGTACTTTGGAATGGCGGATAAGAACTTTTGTAGTACTGCTATGGAAGATCCGTTCAAGCAAATTATACTTCTTATGGATCACCGCCAGCACGTCTACATGCTCGCTTTGTGAAAATTCCTCCAATTTCTTTTCGACCTCATCTCCGGAGATACCCTTAAAAGAGGCTGTACCATTATTTAAACGGCTAACGAGTTCAAAGATCTGCTCCTGTTCCTCTTCAGAAGTAACCCCTTTTGGTGATACGTAAGTAACCACTACCTCACTTTTAAACAGGCGTGCAAACTCTGCCAGGAAATCCACCTGCTTCATATCTTCGATCTGAAGATCAGTAGCCAGAGCAAGTTTCTTTATATCTTCAATATCTGTTTTTTCCGGAATTAGCAGGATTGGACAGTTCGCATTATCGATGGCACCGTAAGCATTGCTTCCAAAGAGGAAGTTGCTGATTCCATTATCTCCCTTGGTACCCATTATCACCAGCCATATATGATTCTTTTCAACAACCGTGGCGATGGTGTCGGCTACTGTTCCAAAATCACAGAAGAAGTTAATCTCCGGTTTATACAAATTCTTATCGCCCTCAGCTACCTTTTTTTTAAGCCTGTTTGCCGTTTTCTCCAGCAAAACCTTAGTTTCATCCTCCAGCATCCCATAGGTTTCGTTCTGCCAGAAAATCGCTTCGGCTGCGGGTATTACTTCAGGGATCAGACATGCATTATAAATGAGGATGTCTGCACCTACACGTTCAGCTACTTCAACAGCCAGTTCAGCAGCATGATCAGCTTTTTTGCTAAAATCGGTTAAGAGAAGAATCGTTTTCATAACAAGAGAATTGAAGGTTTATACTATAAATCTCGATGATATATCTATAAAAGCGAATGATAGAAGTCACTTTCCATAAAATATATCCTGCTATGATCCAGGTTTATTGGTGTAAACAAGGTACGAAAAAAGACAATACGAATCAAGTGAAAAAGCAATTCCAGCGAGTAAAGATCGCGCTATAAACCAGATGAAATTAACTTAGGCGATCCCCTGTAATGGCAGCGAAAACCAAAAGGTACTTCCTTCCCCTTCCTCACTCTCCACCCATATCCTTCCAAAATGCCGTTCAATGATCTCTTTGGAAATATACAAACCGATCCCCAGTCCAGACATCCCCGGGTTAAGACCTTCCACACGGTAGAAGCGTGAAAACAAGTGAGGAATTTTATCAGAAGCAATGCCGATCCCCTGATCCTTAACTCCTACTCTAACCTCCTCTTCATTCACCTCCATTAATACCTTCACCTTTATCGCTCCCGGCGAATATTTTATGGCGTTAGTTAAGAGATTGATAATAACCTGCTCTATCCGGTGGCGGTCGCCTGTTAAATGAACAAGAGGCAATGGAGAAGTTACATCTATCTTATGGGAAGAATTAGAAAGCTGGATAAGTTCAATACACTCGAGCACCAAAGCAGAGAGATCAAAACGCTGAAGTAAAAATTGTAACTTACCTGCTTCTATCTTGGAGACGTCGAGTATATCATTAACCAGGGCAGATAGCTTATTCGCCTGGCTGATCGTTTTCTGAACAAAGCTTTTATGCTCCTCCTTCTGCTGTACACGTTCCAGGATCTGAAGGTAGCCGCTCATACTTGTAAGGGGTGTTTTTAACTCGTGACTCGCCATCCCGATAAACTCGTCCTTCTTGGTGTTCAGAACATTCACTTCTTCAAAGAGGCGTGCATTCTCCAGCGCAATGGATGCCTGAGAAGCAATAGCAAGCACGATCTCTTCCTGCTCGAGATTAAACTTCGATGCTTCGTCATCCGCCAGAAGAATTGTTCCTATTACTTCACCAGATTTCGACGTGACGGGCATCAACAGGAAGTTCACCATATTAATGGCTTCGAAAAGAGACTCAAACTGTCTGCAATTATCCAGGGAGGCCTTTTTTATATCGTCTATCCGAAGTACTTCATCACAGGCTATCAGCTGATCCAGTGCATCTAACTTCCCTTCTTCCTGCATCCGGTCAAACACCAGGCTTCCCTGACCGGAGAAGGAATGCATTCTGCTTAAATCGCCGTTCACATCCCGGCTATTATAAAAGATCATTCCCAGGTTTGCTCCAGTAACACGCGTAGCCGCACTAATCACTATCTGCAGTAATCTTTCAACATCAAGTTCCCCAGATATTGTCTTACATAGCTCGTTGATCGTCTCAAGTGTATGTGCATAGTTCCTGAGTCGCTTTTCCGCCAGTTTCTGGGGAGTAATATCGCGGGCAATCTTCGAAGCTCCTATAATATTCCCATTCCCATCGCGTAAGGGTGAAACGGTAAGCGAGATATTGATCCTCCTGCCATCTTTGGTAACACGTACGGTCTCAAAATGGTCAACTTTACTACCCCTGGCAATATTTCCAATGATAATATCTTCTTCGAACAGATGTTCGGGCGGAATTAAAACAGAAATATGTTTACCGATGATCTCCTGCTCGGTATAACCAAACATCCGCTCGGCAGCAGGGTTCCAACTGGTAATAATCCCCTGAAGGGTTTTGCTGAGGATGGTATCGTCAGTAGAGTTAACAATAGCTGCCAGTATGGCCTGCTTTTCCTCTACTTTCTTTGTCTCGGTAATATCCCTGGCTATTTTAGAAGCTCCGATAATAGTACCGGACCGGTCTCTTATGGGCGATACTGAAAGTACAATATTGATCTCTGAACCATCTTTTCTAAGGCGGGTAGTTTCAAAATGATCGATCTTCTTCCCCTGTTTGATATTTCCGATGATATGGTCTTCCTCGGATAGCAATCGATGAGGGATCAGGGTTGAAATATGTTTGCCGATGATCTCCTCTTCGGTATATCCGAACATCCGCTGGGCAGCAGGATTCCAGCTCGTAATAATTCCATCAAGGGTCTTACTTAAGATCGTGTCGTCTGAAGAATCAATGATTGCTGCCAGGATAGAGCGCTTCTCATCGGCCTGCACCTCCCTCGTTACCTCTATAGCGACACCACACAGCGTTATAGGTTCTCCTGATCCCTTATATACTGCATAACCGGTTGTTTTGATCCAATGAAGGGAACCATCAGGCCATACTATTTCATATTGTGCAGTGTAAACAGTTTTGTTCTCAAATGCAAAGGCCAGTTTCTCTTCAACAAGCTCCCTGTACTTTGGAAGCATCCTGTTCATCACGGTTTCCCGGGTTAGATCCTCTTCTTCATCGAAGCCAAAGGTGGTACGAAATTGCGGAGTACCCGTGATAGCTCCTGAATTAAGATCAACCTCAAAGTAGCCCATTCTTCCGGCACCGAGGGTCATTTCCAGTTTTTTTTGAGCCTGCTTTGCTTCGATAGAACTTTTTTCAAAGTTAGCACGTGCTTCAACGCGGTCAGTAACATCATTAGCAACTACTAAAACCCCTATTACCAAACCTTCATCATCTCTAACAGGAGTATAGGAATAATCAAAATAAATGGTTTCTACTTTGCCGTTTTTAACTACATAAGAAGGAGCTTCGTCTTCCTCATAAACCTCGCCACTTAAAAGAACCTGTTTCAGCTGATTGGGAAAGGGCTGATCGTGCAACTCAGGCAATATTTCAAGAAGTTGTTTTCCAACAATACTCTTATCCTTTCCCCATACCTTAAATAGTGCCTGATTGGCGTAAGTCAACACCAGATCAAAGCCTTCAAGTACCGCCATTGGTACAGGTGCAAACTTTAAGGCACTCCTTATCATCCCAGGTGCACTGGTGCGGTAAATATTATTTCCCGATTTTCCCATTAATTAGATTAGCCCGAACTCTTATTCTTCACCCATCACGAAGGTGCAACAAAAACCAACACATTTTCCCATCCTGGTATAATACAATCAGGGGGAAATAAGTGTTTTAAACTACTAGTACTTAACGGAACATAGCTCTGCAAGTTGTTGCCCCTCTCCTTTGATCTCCATTTTGACAAAACACTGAAATTGTAACATTTGTTCTTAAAGAACTGTAACAGCAAAAAGGCTTTTGCATTGTTGCAAAAGCCCTTTAAGATCTTGTAGTCTTTTTATAAAGCTATCTTCCCAATCTTATCTTCTTCCCCTTGTAATTCCAAAAAGTAATAGTACCTGTGCGGATCACCGGTTTCTACCGAACCATTCAACACAAGGTTCCTCGAAGCACCCACTTTACGGATCACCCTTTCGCTCAGGAAATTTGATTTATCAATAATGAATTTGAAATACTGGATATTGTATGAAGCCGCTTCAACTTTAAGCAATTCGATCGCCTGCCTTGCAATTCCCCTGTTCCTTGATCCGGGTCGTACCCAGTAAAAAACGTTCGCGACACCTTCCGCTTCATCGAAAGCATCTATTCCTATCTCCCCAATGAAAGTTTCTTTATCAGCCGAAAAGATGCCATAGTGCTTTAAGGAACTCCCATGAAGGTTCTTCTTGACAGCATCATTCAACCAGGTTACATTGTTAGAAATATCCTTAATATTATCACCAATGTATTTAGAAAAGGGATCGTGTTTAAGTTCCCGCAATGCCTTTTCCCTTAACCTTGCATGCAGGGGCTGAAGCGGAATGAGCTCTACCTTATCAAATATCATCCTGACAAATTCCTTTCATGTTGGAAAGATAAAAGAAAAACCTTTAATTTCTAAAACCCTAATAAACAAAGGGCTCCTGCAAGTTGCAGAAACCCTTGTATTTTGGCTGGAGATTGCTTTATTGCACTAATCTACCACTTTCCCAAAGCTATACTGCAGGAATAGCTGATGACTGCTTTTACTAAGCCCTGCGTTTTGAGATGAACTGCCGCTATCATATCCGTAGCCCATGTTCAATTTCTTGTAGTTAACACCGGCTCTTAAACGCACACTCTCCTGCGAGGTGTAAGAGGCTTCAAGGATTACTTGCTTCTCAAGCTCTCCATAAATACCCATTTCATACCAATCGCCAAGGGTCTTTATATCCTCGTAATAGAAATTTGGTCGCAGGTTTATACCCTCAAACTTGAAGGTATACCCAATATAGGCATTGTAATTTCTACTAATCACCGTATTTCCTTCCATAGGCAAGAACTCAGGTGAAGAAACAGCCAGCTGTAATCCCTTCCATTGATACAACGCTCCCGCCGAGATCATCAAATTTCCCTCCTGATAAGCATCGCCGTAAAGAACAGGATCTGACGTATTTGCATTAATAACCTCGCCCCGGTTAATGCTTTGCTTAAAATAGGCTACCCTTGATCCTAATGATAAACTTTGATTAGCGCTGAGTTTAACACGGTAAGCATAACCGGCTCCAAAGCTGGTTCCAGAAAACACTCCCGATTTCTGACTTTGCATCGATATACCTGCCCCATGATTTTTACCGAAGTTGGAGTGCATCTGAAACTGAGCACCTACTTCAGTATTAACACCATCAATCGTATTGCGATTGTATTGCACCGTGCTCTTCAATCCGCCATCAGTAGTTAATGCTCCAGGATTGATATAGGTTAGATCCCAGTTTTTAAACAGGTAATCCTGCACTGCCTGGGCATATGACTTGCTGCCGATACAGCTCAGCAGGGAAATTATTATAAAAAATGAAGTATTCTTTTTCATCTATTATGTCTTGATAGGTTAACGAAGTATGGATAGAGTCCCTTTAAAAGTTTTTGTCTTGTCATCAGACTGTGCAATGTATATATAGGTACCTACCGGTAGGTCCTTGCCTTGAAAACGACCATCCCAGAAAGGAGACTTGTAACCTTTTTGGAAAAAGACTTCTCTACCCTGTGAACTGATCACCTTGAACGTATAGTTCTCATATAAGTGTCCATCCTTAATCTCCCAGGTATCATTTATACCATCACCGTTTGGAGTAATCACATTAGCTGGTTGGAAATTAACCGTAGCATCTTGAATAACAGTGATCTCCTGCTCTTCTTCAGAAGTATTTACACCGTCGTACAAACTTATTCTTAGCTTGTAATTAGGGTATGATGAGTAAGACAAGGTTTTTTTCAAGGTCAATGTACCATCGCTTGCTAATTGGAATGGAGAATCAGTCTGCAGCAAAGTAAAGGTGATAGGAGAACCATCTTTATCAGGATCCGTTGCTTCTAACTGAGTAATGACTGTTCCCGGAGCCGTTTTTTCATTCAACTCAATCTGTTTTTTAACCAACAGAGGCTTCTCATCGTTTTCATTTTGAAGCTGCACGTTGAATGTGTAGAAAGCTTCGTTAGCTCCATCAGCAATTCCTATTCTTAAACTGTGGCTTTTAGCTTTCTCATAATCCAAGCCTGCCTTAACCAGGATCAAACCTTGCGGAGTAACTTCGAATAGTGGATTAGTGTTAACTATTCGATAAGTAAAGGTTGTTACACCGTCTGCATCTGCTGGTAACAGCTGATGTACCAGGCTACCCAGGACAGCTTTTTCACTCATCTGGATAGTTTGCTCTTTAACCACCGGAGCATTGTCATTAAGGTTTTGAATATTGAAGGTGATTAAAGCCCGGCTTTCATTTTTCCCGTCATTCACCATTACCTCGAGCGTAAAACTTCTTTTATCAGTTTCATAATCAATTGCTTTCGCAATTTTAATCTCTCCTTTTTGTTCGTGAATACTGAACTTTCCGTCCTGATTTCCATCGCTTATCCTATAAGTAAATACCGAAGAACCATCAGCATCTGATAATTCCATGCGGTACACCAAGGTTTCAGACTCCTGATTCTCAGGAATAGTAATAGATTTGGTCAATACTACCGGAGCTGTGTCATTTTCGTTTAAGGCAGTAACCGTTAATACTTTTTCAACTAAACCACCTTTTCCATCATCCGCTTTAACCCTTAAAGAATAGAACTCTTTCACTTCAAAATCCAGCTTTTTGGCAAGACTTAGTTTATTATCATTGATCTGAAAATAAGTATTGTCGGTTGATCCCGTGCCAGCAACCAAACTGTACACGAAGTTTAGATCTCCATCTGGGTCTACTCCCTGCAAATTACCAACTAGTGTACCTATCGGCGAGTTCTCACTGAGCTGCAAATTACTTAAGGTAATATTAACCGGAGTAGCATTTCCATACTTAACCGACACCTTAAATTCGGCCGATTTGGTTTCATCGGGTGCTATTATTTTATAGATCACAGGAGAGCTGAACGTATTTGCACTCACCTTACTGGTTTGTACTTGTGTACCTACTGAAACTTTTGCAACTTCAGGAGTAGTGTACTCAGCGATCAGGTTATTTAGCGAAGAGCCAAAAGGAACAACAACATTAATGTCATTACCAACAATTTCAGATTTTTCCTGTCCCGGCAACTTGTAAGTAAAGAACTTCGCCTCAGAGCTTAAACGAGGGTACGAAACAACAAGGGGAGCACTGGTAGAACCAGTAAGTTTCTGTATCTCAAACGGCTCTGTCTGTTCTATGTTAACGGTCCGGTTTAATTTAGCATCGTAAAGCTTAAACTTTACGGTTCCCTCACCCGAATTGCTATAAATATTCATGTAAACCATGTACCGGTTTACTGAAGCAATGTAAGTTAGCTTACCCACGCCACGACATTCGTCATTAATGAAGGCGGCTAAGGTAGTGTTAGAATTATCAGCTTCTACCCCGTCAATATTAATAGCAGCTACAAGTGCCATCTGGTAGGCGTAATCCTGCGAGTTCACAGACCACAAAGGAGCCTGAGCCCTGGAGATAGTCGCTGCTAGCATGAGGACGAATGAGATAAGTAAAAATTTCTTCATCAGATTATTATGAATTTCTTTAATAGATTATCTAAATCAGCATTAGAAACCTGCACGCACGATGGTGCGTGCAGGACTATAAGATTATTTTTTAATTATTTTGATGGTTTCCTTGTGCTTACCCTGAGTAAGGCGTACGACGTACATTCCAGGAATTAAAGAAGCTTCGTTTCTGGCATCCCACACATATACTCCCTCCTCTTCTGCAAGCTTGGCATTTACCAGTACACGAACTAGTCTTCCTGACAGATCCAGAACCTCTATTACGGTATTCTGAGATGGGTCATTCTTCCATTTAAATGTTACTTCGCTTTCGAAAGGATTTGGATAAGCTGTTAACTGTACTGTAGCTTCAAGCTTCATTGATACCTTATCGGAGGTGAATATAAAGGGTTCAGCCAATGTACCAGCAATGTTATCATTTTTGAAGACAACAGATTCCTTCAGTGTACTGATTAGATTACCCTTTGCATCATTATATGCAAAGCTTAAAACTTCATTCTGATTATCACTGTTAAGGGTCACAAAGAACACTTGCTTACCCTCAATAGTGATCACACTTCCCCAGCCGGCTTGTTCACCTTTTGCATTCAACGCTTTTATCACTGTTCCTTCACGAACTGTTAAGCCTTCAATAGCGGCAATCATGTTCATGTTGAAACGGGAAGCAGCAGCCTTTTCAGAGAAGACAGTGTATTGATTACTATCCTCTTTCTTTGAAGCAGCAAGCGTTTTTGCAGAGCCTTTAACTGAAGCGATAGTAGTAGCGCCGGAGTTTATCGAAGCTTTAGGGAATACAAATTTAACGTCTCCTGTTGCTGATGACTTGATACGGTATCCTTCACCTATTTTAAGGTAATTCAAGCTTCCGATCCAGCCCATGTATTCATCATAAATCGAGAATCCTGTCTGGCTCTTTATGATATCACCATTCTGAAGTTTAACTCCCGCAAGCGCATCCTTCACCGGCATACTTACCTGTGGCGTATAACCAACCCAGTTCCAGCCTTTTTTCAAAGTGATCTGCTCATTTGCTGGATTTAGCATACCGCCTTTGATCCTCAGGTTCGCGTCTTTACTTACTCTTAATAAATAGCTTCCAGTGTTATTCACCTGTTTACCTGGAGGAGCCCATGAACCGATTGAGTAATCCGCCGTCCATTGCTGATCCATGAACACACTTGTTTTGTCAAGGATAGTTGGATCTATTAATTTATCAAGTCCCGTAGTCTTAACATTGACGTTGAATGACAACCAGTTCCACCCTTGTTTAAGTGCTATGTCCTGGTAAACCTCATCACTAGCAACGAAGATAACAGGGTTAGATGGGGCACCATAAACTTCCCCGTCACGGAATACCATGTCTGTAGGTGTTACATTGGTATGTACTACACCTGATGATGCGTTCCAGATGTTGAAGTAAACTTTTTCAAGTTCATTCACTTTTCCATAGACATCCATAAACACCAGGTATTTATCATATCCTGCTACATATTTCACTGGAGCAACACCTCTTAGCTCGCCATTTACAAAGGCGGCTACCTTATCGTCAGGATTTATAGAGAATTTATCATTGATCTTGATCTGACCGATCACGCTCATCGATTTATCAAAGTTAGCCGCATTTACCTTCCAATCTGGACCAGGAGCAAACACTTTAAGATCAAGCGTCAGCTTCTCATCATAACCGAAGTTGGTACGAAGGAACAGGTCATTCTTATAGTTACCAATGTTCAGACTTTCCTCAACCGTGAAGGTAATCGTTTTACGACTATTGGGTTCAATAGTACCAGCAGCAGGACTTGCAGTTAACCATGCAGGTAATCCCTCCAAACTGTATTTCTCCTGAGTACCTCCCTGATTAACGATCTGAACTTCAAAGCTCATTGGCTTGTACAGTTCCTTCTCGAACTTACGGTTCGTATCGTTCCATTTAACCTGATTCTTGTCCACAAAAACCGACCAGGTTCTTACACCTTGCATCACGTTATTGTGCTTATCCATAATTCCTCTTACAGAAATATCCAGAATAGTTTTCTCAACAAGCGCAGGCGTTTCATTTAGGGTGATCAGGATTTTATCCCCGTTCACTACAAAATTGAAATCTACTGACTGTTCCGGTTGAGGTCTGTCAATTAGCGGAGACTCAGTAGTGTACGCTGCATTATTGAATTGAGCAACTGAGGTACTCTTTCCACTCAGATCCTTATTAGAATTGGAAGAAAGCATCACTCCGCTATTGTCAACATAAGTCTCGAACGGATAGTAGATCTGCAAGTCAGGAAGTGTAGCCGCTTGCTTAATATGCATTGCACGCTTGATCTGCTCGGCTGTTCTCGCTGAGTTCCACAACCTGAACTCGTCCAGTTTACCTGTAAAGTTCTGGCTAAAGCTTCCAATCAAGGTGCCGTTAGCATTTGCCTTGTTCTCATAATGTGCACCAAGGTAAAGTGATGCAGAAGCAAGTTTAGTAAGAACATCTGCCTTTCGTGAATTTTTCAACTCACCGTCAAGGTAGAATGATAAATTACCTCTCCTGTCTGTCACCATGGCAATATGGTGCCACTGATCGTCAAGGATATTATTATCTATCCCTTTAAATAATAGCTCATTATTTTTCAGGAACAAACCGCCTTTTCCATCAAAGTCTAAAGACCACTTCATATCGGTATTATCCTGATATGCAGAGAATATAGTAGACTCCTTTGCTGCACTTCCTGCTTTAACCCAAAGCTCAAGGGTAAAATCTGTATTCTTCGTAATTGGCGCATGAGCTGCCGGAACCTGAACATAGCTATTACCCGTAAAGTTGATTGCAGAAGAAGCAGGTTCAGTCATCCAGGTGGCTGTTGTTTGAGCGTGAAGAGCACGTGCAGCATCCTTAAGGATCTTACCACCTAGTTCATTCATTGCCCAGCTACCTACAAGGCCTCGCTCCGATCCGCTTAACTTCTTAGACTGACCGGCATATACCTCATCACGGCTTCTGTAGATATCCCAAACGTTCAATCCATAAAGATCACCATGGTATCTAGCCGAAGCAGCAGTGTTCTGACCAATGCTTACACTACCAATTCCTGTAAACTCATTTACTTGTTCCTTCTCAGCAAGCTGCTGATCATTAGCATACATATTTACTTTCTTAGTAGCCAGATCATAACTTACTGCATAATGTGCCCAAGTATCTGCATCCATAGATTTGGTCGACGTAATTCGTGGCTGACCGTTCCACTCTGCATATAACCTTCCTGCGGTATTAAATCCGATATTCAACATTTCTGCGCCTTCACCTTGTGAGAATACCACATGGTCTGTAGCATTTGATTGAGGTCTTGCCCAGAATTCAACCGTAAATGAACGTTGATCCAGACTTAAGCCTACCGGTATTTTAGCGAAAGCCTCTTTTCCATCAAACTTTTGGAAAGCACCATGAGCACGTTTAGAACCATTCAATACACCTTTTATAAGGATATCATTTTTAGTTACCAAACCACCTTCTATCTGCTCTCCGAACTGGATCATTATCTCGTCATTAGGAGACAGGATACCGTCTGCCGGCTGAGGTGCGCCAAATACTAATGGTGGCGTTGCATCTTTAATACCTGTTCTTACCTGCGAGTAGTTTATTGAACCATCCGCACAAACAGATTTTGCACGCATTTCATAATTACGATCGGGAAGATCAGTTACCATCCAGTCGTAAATGATCGTTGGTTTACCATTAATCTTGCTAATCGCAGCATTTTTATCTTTCGCTAATTCAGCGTCATAGTCAGCCTCTTTATTGTAAAAGGTATGAAGAGTTGCCCAAGTATTCGATGCTGTGCTCTTGTACTGTAACTCAATAGATTTGAATGAAGCAAGGTTTACATCATAGCCAGTCATCTCCACTTCCACCTTACCATTCGATTCGACATTAGCAAGCCAGTTGTCCAGCGGCTTTTTCATATCTACAATGGTACAAGCCGGATCGAAATGAGCTGAAATATATACCGTATCAGCAACGTCATCCCTTTCGCAAAGTGAATGTAGGATGATACCTATCTTTTCGTAATCGTATACAGCACCAGGTCCTTTTTTAATAGTTAAGGTCTTCTTAAGTACTTCCCCAAAAGGAACATGGAATGCTTTATTGGCTGAGGCTCCGTCAATAGATACAATTGCACCGTGTGGATTAGTACCATCCAGAACCTGAACACCTAACCAGGTATCATCAGCCTCAGTTTCGCTAAGGTTCTCCAGCTTCATTGTAAATACTGCAGCATTTGTTTCAGGAACATTAGAAACTACTGCTTGCTCTACTGAGATAGAAGGAACTTCTCTTCTCATAGTTGCAGCATTCAGGATTTCTCCCGGCTGATAGTATTTGGTCTTTTCCTCACCCTGATAAGGACACATCGTCTGACCACCACGAGTAAAGAACATTGGAGAGAAGAATCCATTATTAGTCTGAGAACCGTTCTCCTGATATTTATAGTATTCTGCCCAATCGGTTGTCTTACCTGTTTTAGTCTGGAACTTAAGATCAGAAGGGTCAATCACATCAACACTATAGTAATCACCTTCATCTCCGTCAGAAAGAACATATCCAAAGTTTAAGCTATTACTACCACCTGATCCGTCAGACCTTGTCTTTGAGGTACCCCAGCTGGTACTTGTTTCAAGTACAATTCCAAATGCATTTACCTTATAACCCAAAGCAGTTTCTAAGGAACTTTCGGATGCAATCTCTATTGTATTCGTAGTGCTCCATTCATTGGTCATCGTTTTATCCCAGGTGTAATTAGTACCACCGTCAAACGATACGTTATTACTTTGTTTAGCATTTTGTCTGCTGATCACCTTGTTAGCCTCATTGTCTCGCAATGCTTTCTCCCAAAGAGCGATCTGCTGGTTATACATATAAACAGAGTCGATATATCCGGCTCTCGGAGGATTGAAATCGTAACTTGGACCGCCTGATTTTCTTATTGATGAAGCTCCTTCTTTAGGTAATACCCATGCTGAAGCTCCAAAAGCTTTTTTATCGTAATTGTCTGCTCCATAATTCTTGTCGTCAACCGCAAGCTTGGAGTTATAGTAAGCTTTAGTTTTTACATTAGTGAAAAGGCTGTTCCTTAATGCTTTTATCTCAGGGATCAGTTTCTCTTCTATATGGAATTTGGTGTACATGAAACGCGTACCGAAGTTGTTTTGCGCTGCCGCAATACCTTGACGTCTGATCAGGGCATAATTTTTACCGTCGATCTCAATCAAGTCAGTTCTTGCGAAACCAAACTTCTCGAACTCATCAGTCCATTCAACCAATTCAAAGGTCTCGGTCTTACCAATAATAAAGTTCATGGCGCTACCTACGAACAAGTCGCCTTTGCTTCCCACGAAGTCAGGACTGCTGCTGGTTTCCCATGCCTCATTAATGTCAATCGTTTCAACAAATTCACCTTCTTTTGTTGCACCTCTGGAAACAGTTTCACCACCTCCGATATCGTTGACAAATTCATTTTCCAGCTCAACCTCCACACCAACTCCACTGGATGTGGTGAAAGTAAGTCCTAAACTAGCCGCCACATTGAAGCCTTCGCTTCTAGAGCTTGTTTCACTAAGGGACATGGTTTTTGACATTGATGAACCTTTCGACAGGTAAGAATAACTGCCTGTCCCCGGAGGGTCACGTAATACAAATTCCACCACGCTTGGTCCTTTAGTAACGAAACCTGAACCTGTAGATACCGCTCCAAGGATATAGCCTTTTAATGCTGGGAATGCTTTGATTGGATAATCACCTACTTTAATAGCCAGCTGCAGCCCTTTCAGGTAATCACCGTTCAGATTTGGGCCTGTAGCATTGAACTTATAACTCAGTTTTCCCTTACTGTCATTCAGCTCAAATGTTTCATCCTGGCTTCCTTGCTTTAAACTGTTTGCAACTCTAACTTCAGCACTTGTGATTGGCACGCGTGTAAAACGAGAAGCGTCACTTTCTTCTTTATCCGCATTCTCATACTCCTCATAGAAATGAATAGGATATTCGTACTCTGCATTCATTTTAAATACCGGCGCACCAAATAAAGGAGTTTTATCTTCTTTAACGAGGTTAATGGTTTTATCGCCTACCTTGTAAGACGTTTCACCGATAGCCTCTCCTTCATTGATCGTGTACTTCGCATCTGTATGTAAGATAAACTGGCGTTTGAAATGGTAAGCAGCTGAGTCTACTTTCTTAGTAGTTACCTTCGTGTCATACTTATATTCCCAGCTATAGCCATCTACCGGAGGGGTAAGATCGAGTATCTTCTGATCACCAAAGCTATAGTAATCGTTCGTGCTTTTTCTTCTGTTAAGCGTTCTTACAGATTGAACAATAAATCTTTCAGGAATGATCCTGCCAACAAATTCACCGTATTGCTCATCAGTAACAATCTCAAGTGTTCTTTTGGTTACATCTAACGAATCAAGTGCGGCGTCTATCTCTGGTTTAAGAACGATCTTAGCCCGACCAAGATTGTTTGATGAAAGCCTTACACCAAGTGATTTTGCTTCCTCAACCTGACCGCCCGCTACTCGTCCGCGAACCATAACGGTAGTAGTATCGATCAGATTATAACCTCCTCTTAAATTTTCCTGAAAGTCATGAAGACCTTTAGAAGGGAAAGCAGGGTTTGCAAAGGAGTGTCCAGCTTTGCTGAAAGTTACATTGTGTTTTCCTATCGGAACCAACAGGTCGTACTCTCCATTAGCATTAGACATTACAGGTTCGTTATCTGAATTAAGGACCTGTTTTCCATCAACCATCACCTTTACTCCCTTTACAGGAAATTGAGTTCCTTTATATTTTACTGTACCATACATTCTAAATGCAGATACATCTTTAAAGTCTTTTCCATTGTGAGTAAGGGCACCATCACCAATAAATAAGGTCATCGATGAAGGCTCAAATTTATGGATACCAAGCATTGGCGTGATCTCATAAATTTCACCCGCTCCTCTAAACTGAATATTAGTCATCTTGTAATCACCTTTAGCGTCAGTGAAAGCAACATTAGCTAACTGACTTTCTGAAGGCACTGTAGAAGTCCACTCAAAGTTTCCGGATATCTTACTATGATTCTCATTAAACTTACGTCCTGACTTGGAAACGTCGAAGCCATTGGCCGAGAAGCCCTCATCAAAACGCAAATAAGCAGTCAGGCCAGTTTCACCACCCACCATAAAACGGGAGTGATCTCTTTCCAGCTCTGTTCCATTGTGAGCGACAGTCCAAACACGTACCTCGTCTATCGTTCCTACAAAGCCCTGGTTTTTCGTGCGACTGTTACCTATAACTAAAGGAAGATTTTCATCGTCTGCTTTAACAAATCCACTATTTAACTTTTGTGCTGTAAATACAGAATCATTTACCACCCACTGCACATCGTTAGCAGCAGTTAAGCTAACGGATAAATGGGTGTATTCATTGTTTCCAAATAATACTTTCGCATTAATGCTAGATTGTTCAGCACCCGATTGAAGCACAAAGCGACCATTAGTATAAGAAAGTTTAAGTCCCTTTCCATTATCAAAATGGTCATACAATACATAATCCTGGTTGATATTCTCGGGGCGCAACCATGCATCTAGTCCCCAGCCATTTACTCCTGGCCAAAAAACTTTAGAAGAAACAAAGCCTACCGAGGCAGTCTGATCTTTAAATTTAATCGCTTTACCAACAGCACCTTCAGTGTTTCTAGCGCGAACCATTACATTTTCTACACCCTGGCCCCCTTCAAAGGCAACACGGCCTGTAATAGTACCGAAAGGTGAACGGAAACCTAATGCTACCGCATAATCAGTCTTTAAGGTAACACCATCACAAGGAGCAGAGCCTTGGATACGGTATTCATAAATAGTATTCGCTTCTGTGTATTCATCTATAAATAAGGTTGCGCTACTGCCTTCTACCCGGATCAACTCGTAAGGAGTACCAGAGCCGGCAATGCGACGATAGATATGATAATTTTGAATACGTGAAGGATATTTCGCCTCCCACTGTAACTGAACGTAGTTAGTAAAGAAACCTTTCGAAGCCTTGAACTTGAAATCGTGATTATAGAAATTATTTTCAGGATCCAGCTTTTCAGCATCTGTTATTACGAATGCGTCAGTGATATTATCTGTAACAGTTCTGGTAATAATATTACCTTCAGACTGTGTATACCTGTTAATAGCTATTAATTGATATTCATAGGTATAACAGGATTTAAGCCTGGTGTCCATCCATTCGCGAATGTCCTTTGCAAGATTAATAGTAGACTCTTCCTGCAGGATTCCAACCTGATAAACCTTCCGGATCAGCTGGAATTTGTCATTATTGAAACAGTCGTAATTCCAGCTCAGGCGATGATGAATCCCGCTTACTTCGAGGTTAACAGATGGTACCGCCGGTTTAAGATTAGCAGCCGTGATCTGACGAGTGTTAGATCTTAGGGCTTGGATCTCCGCTCCGTCCCGGTATACCCTTAGCTGGTAGAAATAGGTTTGATTATACTCCAGATCCGACTCATCTTTAATATGCCATTCGTTCTGGTTGTCAACTATTATCTCTTTAAAATTAGCTGTGAATTGGTTGTTAGTAGCTCTTGCAACACGATAGCTCCATACCCCATCCAATACTGGTTTATTTTTCCAATCTACCCAAATACCATTATCACAGAAAAATAGTTGGGCGTTGGTTGTTTCAACCTTCATGTTACTCCAGGAGCTTACGTCTCCTGAGTAGGACTCAATAACAGAATTGCCAGCTGTAGTAAGCCGGGTTTTAACTTTGTAGTTATACTTGATACCTTTTTGAGCACCTAGATCGGTCCACTCCTGATTAGTTGTAGTTCCCAAAAAGGAATTGTTACGATACACGTCGTAGGCTATTCCCCATTGCGGATACCCGTTTAAATTTGGCTTATTCCATTTAACAACGACATCGTTTAATTGCCCAGTCGACCAGAAGTTAAACCCCGCTCCGTCGATGGTAGGAATATAATGATTTCCCCATTTAGTACCAGCACGATCATCACTATCATTCCAGACATAGTCAAACCCAACAGTAATGTTCTTTCCAAACCAATCTGTCGGAACTTGAATATAGTAATCCCTAAAATAGTGATCACCTTCCCGGTACTCTCCTCCAATACTTACTTTGGAATCGCGGAACCAACCACCGGCACTCCCCCGAGTCGCCCCTCGCAAGAGGTCGAAGCTACCTCCATTTACATTCACGAATAGCCGTGAATCTGCAAGAGCATCGTTAGTACAGGTCCCGCAATCATCCTCCCAGATTGTGACCTTTACTTTAATCTGAGCTTGCTCCTTCAAATAATACGAGTCAAAGATATATCCCATAGCATAGGATTTACCTGTGACTCCAACTAATAAGGATAGCCAGACAAAAAAACATTTCAAGTAGAATTTACTCATACATCACTCATTAAAATTTTCAATGTCGTTGAGCAGGCACCATCTGCTCCCTTCTTTCGGGCGTTTCCTACGGGTGCGATAGGGATTTGTTTATTGATTTAGGTATGAGATTCAGTAGTTCGGACTTAATTTGCCCTTGTTTCAGGCCTAAATGACCTATTCCAATTAGAAAATTGACTAGGTGGAGCTTTCTAAAAAAATCAAGGGCTCCCGCGAAACCGCAGAAGCCCTCCTGTTACAACCTGTTAACATAAAAAACCTTCGAAGCAGAGGTAACCTCTCTACTTCTTCCCCTTAAATACTTCATCTAGGCTTACCCTCAGATTCAGTTCGAAATTGCCATTGGTATAATCCCGGATTGCAGCAGTTCCAGAAGTGAAAATCCCGCTAATCACAAGATACTTCTGGTACTTAACACCCATACCGATCGTAGTGCTACGGGTACTGTGATAAACTGCCATCACATTCACCTTATTTTCTGCCAGGCTCATATTTGCTCCAAAGTCTACAATGTCTTCAAAACCTTTGATCTGGCGATAAGCTACCTTCGGTTCCAGTGTCATACCATCCAAAGCATCAGCGAAAAACATCTTGTAGCTTGCTGCTGTGTACAGCTTTGATTCGTCAGCCAGGTTCCCTTCCGCCTGATCTTTCTTAAAGAATGATTTTAAGTTTGGTACTGCAAGCTCCAGACCTAACTTCTTGCCCTGGTAAGCAGCACCAAAGTCACCATCAAAATACGTGTCGCGGTCCTGGTAACCCGCAATTGAACGGTCAGAACCATCTACGTTAGAACTTAAACGTTCCTGCATCAACCGGTCATCACTATAGCCTAGTGATACACCGAAGCTTAGTCTTTGACCATCTGCATCCAGTGGAAGCTGATAAGCGTACGTTCCTCTTACCCGGGTCCTTTTCTGAAGACCCGCTTCATCATTGTAGAGGTTAATTCCTACCCCTGATTTCTTGCCGGATCCATACTCAAAACTTAATGCCTGGGTTGAAGGAGCACCTGGCATGTTCGACCATTGACGACGGACAGCTGCATTGGCAAAAAAACCTTCTTCTTTACCAGCTAAGGCAGGGTTGATCAGATAAGGGTTTTGATAATAAATGGCACCCAAAGGGTGCAATTGCGCTTTCGCTGTTTCTGCTTTCAATCCAATCAGCAGCAGGCCTAAGGCGCCTGCTCTGATGATTGATCTTATATTCTTTGTATTTACTATTAATTTCATTTTTCTAAGCTTTATTGAGGGGCGAGGTGTGAGACTA
>NZ_JAFEWE010000012.1 GCF_017355785.1 Desertivirga arenae | reverse complement strand
CTGGATCTGGTTACCGCTAATCTTGAAGGATGCATTATCTGTGCTTCCTGTTCCGCTTACTAACGAATAGGTAAAGGTTGCACTTGGATCATCACTTGTTGAGCTTAATGTTCCTGCTACCGTACTTACCGGAGCATTTTCATAAAGCGTACTTGCTGCCAGAGTGATGCTGGTTGGATAACCAGGTTTAACCGTTAATACACCAGGAACAAAACTGATCACATAGTTAGCAGCGGTTGCCCCATTTACTGTGATTGGGTAAGTTCCCTGAGCTGAATTAGCGGTTGCTGTGGTAGAGAAAGCTGGTTGAGTAGTTAATACTGAACTAGTTTCTCCGTTTACAAAGCCGTTGTAAGCTGCTGTGAAAGCTGGAAGAGCCAGTCCCTGGAACTTCTCTTTGTTCTCTGCAGTGATTGTCAACGCTTTCTTGCCAATTGTTAGTGTTCCTTTTACATAAGTTACATTGTAGTTGCTTGCTGTTCCACTTACATTGATATCGTAACTTCCAACACCTGTTGCATTCGTTACTGTTGTAGTAACACTTGGCGCAGGGTTAAGAGCTGTTTCACCATTTACCAAACCTGAATAAGTCACACTCAGTGCCGGGTTA
>NZ_JAFEWE010000011.1 GCF_017355785.1 Desertivirga arenae | reverse complement strand
GCCTATATCGGCGGTGTCCACCTCTTCCCATTCCGAACAGAGAAGTTAAGCCCGCCAGAGCCAATGGTACTGCAGTAAAATGTGGGAGAGTAGGTCGGTGCCAACTTTTAAACAAAAGCCCTTCAGGTAACTGATAGGGCTTTTTTCGTTTGAGGGCAGTATAACTTTTAATCAATCCCTACTTTTATTGCTGCTTCTCTGAATAATTAAAGGCTAGCAAACCTAAAAACATGTTATCAGCATTCATCATCAATAAAGAGATTTTGCGAAACGACCCACCGCCATAAGCGATAGCATACGTACCGTAAGGAAGGCATAAAAAAACCAGTACAATAGGGTGTACTGGTCAAAATTAAGTTCCTTTTTCTAGTAATTGCCTATAGAAAGCATCACCAAGGTACAAGACCTTTCCGTTTCGATTCCTTTTTCCCTTGCCAGTCGCTCGAGCTCTGAATTCTCCGTACCAGGGTTGAATATTATACGTTTCGGTTTTGTATCTAAAATATAGTTATATAATGAGTGTTGATTTGCTGTCCCAACATATAAAGTGACAGTATCAATGTCATTATGAATGGTTTCAGGCTTCTCAATTGGCACTCCTGCAACTTCCCCTCTTTTTAACCCCACATTAACAATAGGATGTCCATAGTTTACCAGCTTGTTAGAAGCAAGGTAGGCGTATCTCCCAGGATCTGGAGTGGCCCCTAATACCAAAGTTTTCTTTGCCATATTTATTATCCTTTTACCAGTTTCAATGCAGCTGCTGCACAATTCATGCCATCTATCGCTGCTGACACAATTCCTCCCGCATAGCCTGCTCCTTCTCCACATGGAAATAATCCCTGAACTTGAGGATGCTGCAGGTTCTCTTTATCTCTGGGAATTCTGACAGGAGAAGATGTTCTTGACTCAACTCCTACCAGCACTGCTTCATTGGTAAAATAGCCTCTCATTTTCTTTCCAAAGGCTGGTAATGCTTTTCTTAGCCTTTCATATACCATAGAAGGTAAAACTTCCCCCAGGCTTGTACTCAGGGTGCCAGGGAGATAAGAGTTATCTGGCAGGACTGTCGATACCCTCCCTTCAACAAAATCAACCATACGTTGGGCAGGTGCCACAAGTCGGCCTCCTCCAGCTAAAAAGGCTTTCTTCTCTGTCTCTGCCTGGAAGTTTAATAGCCTGAAGGGATCAGTGTCTGAACCCTTAACATCTTCGAGATTAATTTGAACTACTGTCCCTGAATTAGCATAGGGATTGTTCCTTTTTGACGGTGACCATCCATTTACAACGATCTCATCGAAATCAGTAGAGCATGGTGCGATTATCCCTCCGGGACACATACAGAATGAAAAAACTCCTCTATCTTCTACCTGTTCTACCAAGCTGTAATACGACGGTGGAAGATAAGGACCGCGAGCATCACAATGATATTGGACCTGATCAATTATTGCCTGAGGATGTTCAATCCTTACACCTAAGGCAAAAGGTTTTGCTTCCAATAGGATAGCCTGCCTTTCAAGCATGTAAAAGATATCCCTGGCCGAGTGACCTGTTGCTAAGATGACAGCTTCAGCAAAGAATTTAGTATCCTCCACTGTTTTTACACCCTTTATTACTGCCCCTTCTTTTATTAATTCAGTTACTTTCTGATCAAAAAGGACTTCACCTCCTGCATTTAATATACTTTCTCTGATCGCTGTAATTATCTGAGGAAGTTTATTCGTACCAATATGAGGCCGGGCATCAACCATTATATCCTCCGTGGCCCCATGAGCTACTAAGGTCTGCAATACATAATTAATATCTCCCCTTTTATTTGAACGGGTGTAGAGCTTCCCGTCAGAGTACGTGCCTGCTCCTCCTTCCCCAAAACAATAATTGGATTCCGGATTTATTATTCCTTGTTTATTGATTGCAGCAAGATCTCTTCTTCGTTGTTTTACATCTTTACCTCTTTCCAGAATGATCGGTTTTAATCCAAGCTCTATACACCGAATGGCAGCAAATAAACCTGCAGGTCCTGCTCCGACAATAATTACCGGCGTTTTGTCTGCCACATTAGGGTAATTAACTGAAAAAACTTCAGGTACTGGCTCCTCGTCAATAAACACACTAACCTTTACTCTAAATACCACTTTTTTTCCCCGGGCATCTATAGATCTTTTTAATGCTTTTACTGATTTGATTCGTTTAAGGCTGGTTTTTAAACTTTCTGAAGCTTTCTTAGTTAAGATATATTCATCCGATACTTCTTCTGGTAGAAGTACTAGTTCGAGTTCCTTGATCATGTATTCGCCTGGTTTTTATCCTGGATAGTAACAAAGGTACGGAAATTGATATCTAAGTATTAAATTGAAAAACTTTTAACCATAACAACATTGAAAATGAAAAAAACGCTTTTTAGAATAATTGCTCTTTTTGGAGTCCTTTCTCTTTCTTCATGTGGCTATAATACCATGGTTCAGCTGGATGAGCAGGTTCAGGCACAATGGGGACAAGTTCAAAACGTATATCAAAGAAGGAGCGATCTTATTCCTAACCTGGTGAACTCTGTAAAAGGTGCTGCGAAACAAGAGCAGGAAACCTTAACCAGAGTTATTGAAGCAAGAGCTAAAGCTACTTCTGTTCAGGTAGATCCAGACAAGCTTACTCCTGAAAATATTCAAAAATTCCAACAAGCTCAGGGTGAACTGAGTACAGCTTTAGGGCGATTGCTTGTGGTAACCGAGAATTACCCAGATCTTAAAACAAATCAGAATTTCTTGGAACTACAAGCGCAAATTGAAGGTTCTGAGAATAGGATTACAGTTGAGCGCCAGAAGTTTAATGAAGTAACCCAGCAATACAATTCGAAGATTAGGACTTTCCCTAATAATATTTTCGCCGGTATGTTTGGTTTTGAAAAGAAAGGATACTTCCAGGCAGAAGCGGGTGCTCAGAAAGCTCCTACGGTTCAGTTCTAACAAGTTAAGCTATAATGATGGCGCTATTTACTGACAATGAAGAAGAACGGATCAGGGAGGCAATTGAAACTGCAGAAGCCCTGACATCAGGAGAAATCCGACTTTGCGTAGAGAAACACTGTTCTGAACCAACACTTGATCGGGCTGCAAATTATTTCGCGAAGTTAGGTATGGATAAAACTGCTCTTCGAAATGGAGTATTAATTTATATGGCTGTTGAAGATCATAAGTTCGCTATCATTGGTGACGCGGGAATTAATAAGGTTGTGCCTGATGACTTTTGGGATAAGACCAAGGAGGAAATGAGAGATCATTTCAAATCAGGTAATCTGGTTGATGGAATTCTCATTGGGATTAAAATGGCGGGAGAGGAGTTAAAGCACTATTTTCCCAATCAAAGCGGAGACAAGAATGAGCTTCCTAATGATATTTCGTACATGTGATTTGACCTTTCAAAAATGATTTTAAAAAAGATAGCTGCTCTTACTGCTTTCGTTCTGGTTTTCGCCACTTCATCATTTGGCCAGGACTTTCCTGAAAAACCGAACCGGTTGGTGAATGATTATACCGGAACTCTTACTCCAAACCAAATTGAGAACCTGGAACGAAAACTGGTAGCTTTTGATGATTCAACTTCAACCCAGGTAGCTGTAGTTTTGATGCGCTCTGTTGGTGTATATGACATTAATCAATATACTGCCGAGCTTGGTGAAAAGTGGGGAGTAGGATCTAAAAAAAATAATGGTGTGGTTATTTTAGCCGCACTTGAAGATAGGAAGGTCGCTATTCAGACTGGATATGGAGTAGAAGGAGCTCTTCCCGATGCAATTACTAAACGCATCATTGAAAATGAGATAAAGCCTAATTTTAGAGCTGCAAACTATTATGAAGGCTTAGATAAAGCAACGAATGCCGTTATTGCTGCAACCAAGGGCGAGTATAAAAATGATCAGCCGAGAAGACGGGGGAATGGTGGATCTAGTGGTTTTCCTTTCGGAATTTTGGTGATAATTATTATTGCAATCCTTATATCGAGAAGAGGCGGCGGCGGTGGCGGTGGTAAAGTCATCGGCGGTCGCGGGGGTGCTAGTCCTTTCTGGTGGTTATTAATGGGATCTCAAATGGGAAGAAGCAGCGGTAGTGGCTGGGGTGGATTCTCAGGAGGAGGAGGAAGCAGTGGAGGAGGCGGCTTTGGCGGCTTCGGGGGTGGTAGCTTTGGTGGCGGAGGATCAAGTGGAGATTGGTAGCACTTAATGGCAGATCTATTGTTATTACTAATATTTTATATTAACAAACATGTTTAAAAAGGACTTTATAGAAGCAGAGCTTCAGAAACTTTCTCAAGTGCTGGCTCGGATTATTGGCTTAAAAAACGATGGAGATGTAGATCAGGCGATGAATATCGCAAATGAAACTTTGCTTCAGGAATTTGGATTAAAGCGCGAAGAGCTGGAACAAGATGATCTGGAGGGCTTTAAAGAGTGGCTTAAGCAGCAAAATTTTTCAGCAGAAAGGTTAAATTTGCTTGGATCTATATTGTTTGAGAGCATTTATCCTTTCACTGAAACGCCAGAGATACTGAATGTAGCTCATAAAGTGGCTCTTGTTCTCAATACACTTGAAATCGAATATCATCAGCAATCTTTTGAGAACTTACATCGCAGAGAGCAACTAGACAAGTTTTTAAGTAACCTTCAATATGAGTAAACACCTGCACTGGGAAAAATTATCTTCAAAATACCTTGTAAAAGAAAAGTGGGCAACCTTACGCGTCGACGAATGTAAGATGCCTGACGGCACTATAATCCCTGATTATTATGTACTCGAATATCCCGATTGGGCAAATGCTCTGGCTCTAACTGAAGATAACCAGGTAATCCTGATAAGACAATATAGACATGCAGCTGGTGAAGTTATACTGGAACTTCCTGGAGGCTGCATCGACGAGGGTGAAGATCCGAAAGAAGCGGTTAAAAGAGAGTTGCTTGAAGAGACCGGATATGAATTTGACTCAGTGGAGTTAGTATCTACTATCTATGCCAACCCATCCACTTCCTTTAATAAAACCTGGTGCTTTCTTGCAAAGGGAGGTAAAAAGGTAGCTGAACAGAGCTTGGATGGAGCAGAGGAAATAGAAGTTTTTACTGTTAGCCTCGATGAGCTGAAACAATTACTCCTGGAAAATAAGTTCGGCCAGGCATTGCATACAAGTTCTATCTTTTATGGCTTGACTAAACTAGGCGAGGTAAAGCTTAGTTAACATCCGGTTATTTCAGAATTTAAATCTCTTTATCTTGAATATTCATTAAAGGACTGTAGTTTTGTTGCTTAACACTGCACCTTCAATGAATATTCAGGACTTATTTATCTATCCAATAAAATCCCTTGGAGGAATCCGTATACAAAGGGGAAAAGCTCTTCAAAAAGGCTTTGAGCACGACCGGAGATTCATGCTGGTTGATGAAGAAGGGCGATTCATTACTCAACGTGTAGAACATAAACTCGCCCTTCTTCAGACTACTGTTACAGATCAATCCATCCTCGTAAAAAATAAGCTTACTGGAGACTCCATCGATGTTCCTTTTTATACAACGAGGGAAGAGATTACAGTTAGCGTATGGGACGATTTTGTACCGGCTGTTACCTCGACCGCTGCGCTTGATGAATGGTTTAGCGAGTATCTAAAGAAGCCCGTTAAACTGGTTTATCAACCTGAGGACTTCAGAAGATCAGTTGATGAACGGTACGCGAAGAATGGAGAGCAGGTTAGTTTTGCTGATGCCTTTCCTTTTTTACTGATTGGCCAGGGATCTTTGGATGATCTAAATGTAAGGTTGAATAATCCTGTTCCTATGAACCGTTTTAGACCCAATATAGTAGTTGCAGAAACACAACCTTACGAGGAAGATACCTGGGATGAAATTCAAATAGGAGAGGTTAGATTTTTGGTTGCTAAACCTTGTGCACGTTGTGTGCTTACTACCGTTGATCAGGAAACAGCAATTAAGGGGAAGGAACCTTTGGCTACATTAGCAAAATACCGTACTGTTAATGGTAAAGTAATGTTTGGACAGAATCTTATTGCATTAAATGAAGGTATAATAAAGGTGGGAGATACCGTTCAGGTTTTAAGCAGGAAAGATAGCAGATAAAATTATTCAGTATCTATAAAACAAAAAACCAGCTATTATTAGTAGCTGGTTTTTTTATTGAAGAACGTGACGAGTTTTTAGCTCATTTTAAGCTTCTTCTGAATATCGTGAACGTATCCCTTAAACTTCTTATCAGTGTCAATCAAATCTTCAACCGTCTGGCAAGCGTAGATCACAGTTGAGTGATCTCTTCCTCCGAAGAACTGCCCTATAGACTTTAATGAAGTTTTAGTATGAGCCTTCGCTAAATACATAGAAATCTGACGAACCTGAACGATCTCACGTTTACGGGTTTTTGATTTCACCATCTCAACCGGTACCTCGAAGTACTCGCAAACTAATTTCTGGATGTAATCCATTGAAATTTCCTTCGAAGTATTCTTAATAAAGTTTTTCAACATAGACTTAGCTAACGCTAAATCTATTTCTTTCTTATTCAAGGTAGATTGAGCAAGCAATGAAACCATCGCTCCTTCCAGTTCACGAACATTGTTATCAATGTTGTGAGCTACGTATTCAATTACTTCACCCGGTAGATCAATACCGTCAGTATACATTTTCTTTTTAAGGATTGCCATTCTGGTCTCCAGATCAGGAATCTGTAGATCAGCTGATAGTCCCCACTTGAAACGGCTTAACAATCTCTCTTCTAAACCAGCCAGATCTTTAGGTGCTTTATCAGAAGTTAATACAACCTGCTTGCCTGATTGATGAAGATGGTTAAAGATGTGGAAGAAAATATCCTGAGTTTTTTCTTTACCTGCAAAATTGTGAACGTCATCCATGATTATCACATCCATGGCTTGATAGAAGTTCACGAAATCATTGATCGTGTTGTTCTTTAAAGAGTCAACAAATTGCTGGCAGAACTTTTCGCAGGAAACGTAGATAACCAGTTTATCAGGATTACTTCTTTTGATTTCATTTCCTATTGCCTGGGCAAGGTGAGTTTTTCCTAAACCAACACCTCCGTAAAGCATTAACGGATTAAATGAAGTACCTCCTGGCTTTCCGGCAACTGCATAACCTGCAGAGCGAGCTAACCTGTTACAATCCCCTTCTACAAAATTTTCAAACGAATAATTAGGATTCAACTGAGGATCTACCTGCAGTTTCTTTAATCCTGGAATTACAAAAGGATTTTTAATGTCCTTGTTCAATGCAACAGGTACTGGCATAGATTGATTCTTAGCTTCTGACCCATTGCCGTTTGAAGGCATGTTTGTTGTGTAAGGCTTATTTGTTGATGATTTCTCAACAACAATATTGTACTCAAGTCGACCTTCTTCGCCTAACTGTTTCTTAACAGTCTTGCGTAAGAGCCCAACATAATGCTCTTCCAGCCACTCATAAAAGAACAAACTTGGCACCTGTATGGTCAAGACATTTCCTTCCAAACGCAAAGCCTTGATTGGGTCGAACCAAGTCTTGTAGCTTTGCGGTGGAATATTGTCTTTTATGATTTGAAGGCAATTTTCCCATACACCTGTACAAGTTTTTTCCATGTTTTATTTCTAATAATCTGATTTACAACTAACCAAAAAATACCCGGAAGGCACAATTCTGAACCCCGAATATTCGAAAAAAAATCTGCTTCTTAAACTAATTTTTCAAATAAGTAGTAACTGGTTCAACAGCAGAAGTATACCCCTTTTTAGCTCCTGTATTCCTTTCAAACACGAAATCCAGACGTCCCAGATTCAAGCCAGCAAAGCCAACTTGGTTAATTATCACACTTTTTGAATTTAGATTTTTCACTGCATCCGGCATATCAAGAAACGTATGCGAATGCCCCCCAATGATCAGGTCAAGATACCGCGTATTTTTCGCAATTACAATATCTGAGACCTTGTTGTTTTGATATTTGTAACCTAAGTGAGATAGGCAGATAATAAAGTCACACTTCTCCTCTTTCTTAAGATAGCTTTCCCAGTATTGCGATTTTTCGATTGGGTCCAAATATTTTGTATTCCCGTATTGCTGTTTATTAACCAGTCCATCCAGGTCAATCCCCAATCCAAATACCCCAATTTTAATTCCATCCTTTATATAGACTTCAAACTCCTTGGTCTTCCCTGCCAAAATTGTATCTGAGAAATCATAGTTTGATGTGATGATGGGGAACTTTGCATGCTTGATCTGTTTCTCAAAGCCTTCAATGCCATTATCGAAGTCATGATTACCCATGGTCCCACCATCGTAACCAAGTAGACTCATAAGTTTCAATTCTAATTCGCCCTCAAAGAAATTGAAATAAGGCGTACCCTGAAAAATATCTCCGGCATCAAACAGCATTACATTCTTTTCTTCAGTTCTTATTTTCTTAATTAAGGCTGCTCTTGGAGCAACCCCTCCGCGACCAGGATAATTCTTATCATCCATCGGGAAAGGGTCGATACGGCTATGAACATCATTGGTATGAAGGATCGTTATCTTTACAAAATCATCTTTTGCATAAAGGTTATTATATTGCAGGCTCAATGCCAGCATTGCAGAACCTGTAAGGGTATTCCTGATGAAGGTTCTTCTATTCATTGCCTTGCTTCTTTCCAACTCTAATTCTTCCTTCAATCTTAGGCTTAACCATTCTTCCTGCTTTAGTCTCTTCTCCTATATACTCTAGAAGAGCTTCCCTAACCTTTACTGGAAATTCTTTACGGTCAGTAGCTTTCGAGTACATTAATGCACCGTCTCCTCCATTAGCAACATAATCGCTGGTGAGAATGGTATATACTGTTGAGGGATTTAAAGGTTTGTCATTTATTAATATATTTTCCGCTTTACCTCCTGATATATCAAACCTGGCTCCAGCTATAGGGTCTCCACCCTGGTCACCGATATAATCAAAAAGCTCTTTAACTTGTAGCCCGCTCATCTTCACCGTTACTAATAGGTTTTCAAAAGGCATCAACTCGAATATTTTAAACCTCTTTATATTTCCTTTTAGTATCGGAACACGAAGACTTTTGTAATTAGTATGAACAAGATCGAAGGCAATGCCCCTCTTCGCGGCCGCTTTTGCCATAGCATCCACCATAAGATTATTTAGTGCCCCCTCTGGTTTGGCAGCTTTGATATCATTTTCTGCCCATCCAATTACAGTGTTCATTTGCGAGTCGATCTGCAATTTGTAAGGCTTGTAAAATGCAAGGATTGAAGAATCTTGTGGAAGAGTGGGTGTAATTGGATAAAGGTTTTTATCCACTATTTTTACAGATACTTTTTTTGCACAGCTTCCCAGGCATACTAAGATTATGCTTAAACTGAAAAGAGACACTTTTTTCAGACAGGTCATATCTGCTTTAGAAGATCTCTTGTATATCAGCCTTTATTAGTGCTAATGCGGCATCGTAAGGATTATCCTCCAGGGATGCCATATGTGTTAGGATTAACTTGCTTAAATCAAGAGAAGGAGCTTCAGGTTCCAAAGTTTTAGCACTTTGATTGATAAGATTGATTGTATCATCTTTTAGTCTTCTAACCATTACCCAAGCTTGTATGCTCAAATAAACTTGTTGGGTAACATTGTGCTGGAACTCATTTTGAATTTCTGTGGTAAGCATTTGCTGCATTTGAACTACCGTAAGTCCGGGGGCGTGTGTGCGTACTAAAAGACTAGAAGGGTTAATTCGCTCAATGAACAAGACTATGCGCTCATGAGCCTGTAGTCTTAAGGGTAATGTGGTTCCCTGAGCAGACTTTCTTAAGTCCAGGATTCTCATTTGCCTGTTCTTGTCAAACTCTGCTTTAAGCATGTTATAGGCGATGAAAAACACTGCCGATCCAGCTATAATTAATTTCAGGATATCAAGTAAAAACGGTAATACAGAGATCATAATGTGAATTTGTTAACTAAGGGTCATATACAGACTACCCGGACAAAAGTCTGCAATTTACCTTATATTTGTACTAAATAAAGAAACATCAGGGTTGATTATTCAGCTTAAGAATAAAACTTGAATCGACACGATTGTTTCAATAAAATAAGTAACAGACAAAACATTCATTGAGAGATAGTATGGAGACTACAACTTCAATTATACCTGTTTCTTTTACTGAAGGAGCGAAAAAAGAATTGCGTAAATTAAAAGATCAGCAGGAACTTGGAGACGAGTTTGGATTGCGGGTAGGTGTTGAAGGTGGGGGATGTGCAGGCATGAACTACATCTTGGGTTTTGATCAGATTAAAGATGGAGATCAAATCTATGATGTAGACGGAATTAAGATCTATATGCATAAAGCACATGGTTTGTATCTTGCCGGAATGGAAATTGATTTTCAAGATGGCCTGAATTCAAGAGGATTTACCTTTAATAATCCAAATGCTTCAAAAACCTGTGGTTGCGGAACCTCTTTCTCAGTCTAAGTTAGCAAGGTATTAATAGCACAAACCCGGAATTTGAAAACAAGTTCCGGGTTTTTTTATTTAAATCTATCACCAGCTTATTTTCTATTTTGATAATCCGACGTAAAACGAGAGATATAAGTAAAAAATATGTTCAACGAAAACTGGTATTTCGTTTGCGAAGGTTTGCTATAGTTCTCAGTATACTCGCTGGTATAATCATTTATGATATTTTTATATCCATTATCAATCCTCTTTTAGTCCTGGTCGGAATAAGTCTTGGATTCGCTATCGGATCTTTTACCGGGCGGTATGCTAATGTCCATTGGCATGAGGTAACAGGTAAAGTAATGGCAAAACTAGACAGGGCTGGAATAATAGTTCTTATTCTCTCCATTTGCTTCTCGCTCTCCCGCCGCTGGATCTTTGGACATTGGATACATGGTGCGGCCTTGCCTGCCTTCTCTTCAAGTATAGCTGCAGGAGTTTTAACAGGCAGGATGCTCGCTATTCGCAAACAGGTCAGAGAAATATTAAGAGACAAAGGTCTTTTGCCTCCTAAATAAGTTCGTTTTGAAGCTGATAATCGGTAAGCAGCTTATGAACATAAGGCGTGCTAAGCGCCTGGTATAATCCATCAGCATGCTTAGAGCGGTGGAGATCGCTTCCGATAAAGTCTATTAAATAATTCTCTGCTAAACTCTCAGCTATCTTTTGAGCAGGCTTTCCGTAATATCCCGCGAGAGAAAGAATATTTAACTGCAGGTAACACCCACTTTCTTTGATCTGTTGATAATTCTCCAATTCTCCACCTAAGTAGGGATAACGCTCCGGGTGGGCTAAAATTGGAGTATAGCCTTTATCCTGGATCTTTTCGATCACTTCAAATAAGTTTTTAGGATAGTTAACGAAGGATAATTCGAACAGTACGTATTTTCCGCCTAACGTCAGGATATCCCCTTTCTCCAATTTATTTTCAAAAGTCTCGTCTAGGTAATATTCAGCAGCTGCTTCAAACTCTACAGCGATATTTCTTTGATGCAATTCTTCTCTCACGGCATCTAGACCACGCAAGATAATGTCTGATGTATTACGATAATAATCAGCCATAATGTGAGGGGTGGTCACAATCTTTTTAAAACCAAAATCCATCATCCTTTGAATAAGGATGATGGATTCGTCCATAGTAGCAGCTCCATCATCAATACCTGGGATCAGGTGTGAGTGAATATCTGTTTTTATGGAGGAAAAATCTATTTCGGGTTTCTTTTCTTTCTTCTTAAATAAGTTGAACAGCATTAGCGATTAACGTATTGTTCTTCGTAATAAGCCTGATAATGTCCTGATGTAACGTCATTTAGCCACTCCTCATTTTGCAGGAACCAATCCACTGTTTTCTCTAAACCTTCTTCAAACTGAAGACTTGGAACCCAACCTAATTCTTTTTGAAGCTTGGTTGAGTCGATGGCATAACGTAAATCATGTCCAGCCCTGTCTGTTACAAACGTGATCAATTGCTCAGAAGTTCCAGATTCTCTTCCCAGTTTCTTGTCCATAATCTTACATAACAAGCGAATCAAATCGATGTTTTTCCACTCGTTATGTCCGCCAATATTATAAGTTGTGCCGGAGGCTGCTTTATGGAATATAACATCAATTGCCCTGGCGTGGTCTTCAACCCAAAGCCAATCGCGTATATTCTCACCCTTGCCATATACCGGTACAGGCTTAGAGTGTTTAATGTTGTTAATAGCGAGAGGAATCAACTTCTCAGGGAAATGGTGTGATCCATAGTTGTTAGAGCAGTTAGAAATAACTACATCCATCCCATATGTATCGTAGTAGGCACGAACGAAATGATCTGAACTTGCTTTTGAAGCGGAATAAGGACTGTGTGGATCATAGGCTGTTTCCTCTGTAAACATACCGTCTTCACCTAGTGTTCCATATACTTCATCCGTTGACACGTGATAAAAGCGCTTGGATGAATAGTCTCCCTTCCAGCTTTTACGCGCAGCATTCAAAAGATTTACCGTTCCTACCACGTTCGTCATTACAAAATCAATAGGACTTGCAATTGAGCGGTCAACGTGAGATTCTGCGGCTAAATGAATTACCGCGTCAAAATTCTCCTGATCAAATAGATTATCAATAAAGTCAGCATCTACAATATCTCCTTTTACAAATTGATAATTGGGTTTGCTTTCTACGTCTTTTAAATTGGCCAGGTTTCCTGCATAGGTTAATTTATCAAGATTAACAATTTGATAATCAGGATAAGTGTTAACAAAGCGTCTTACAACGTGTGAGCCAATAAAGCCTGCTCCGCCTGTAATAAGTATTTTCTTCATGTTTGGAATATGAGATTTGAGAGGTCATCTCAAATCCTGATTTGATAAATCTAAAGATAAAAAAGTTCAATGGAGCAAAGAAGTTGCTCCACGAAACTTCTTCTAGCTAAAAGGGTGATCTTTAATGTATTGCTCCCAAGCCCATGCAGATCTCATCATATCTTCAAGGCCTAGTTCAGCTTTCCAACTTAGCTCCGTCTCTGCTTTGCTTACATCTCCCCACACTTGCTCAACATCACCCGGGCGACGAGGACCGATCTTATAGTCAAGCTTTACTCCGGTACTTTCTTCAAATGCTTTAATAACCTCTAGTACTGAGCTCCCTTTACCTGTACCAACATTAAAGATCTCGAAATTACCAGACATTTTATTCTCTTCCTGGCGTTTAAGAGCAGCAATGTGTGCTTTTGCTAAATCCACCACGTGTATATAATCACGAATACAGCTGCCATCCGGGGTATTGTAATCGCTACCGAAAACAGTAATCGGACCTCTTTTACCAATTGCGCTTTGAGTGATGAATGGAACAAGGTTTTGAGGAACACCAATTGGAAGTTCGCCGATTAAAGCAGAATCATGAGCACCAACCGGATTAAAATATCTTAAGGAGATGATATGATAGTTAGGATTAACAGAAGCTGCTTCTCCCAGAATTTCTTCAGCAATTTGCTTAGTATTACCATAAGGAGATTCAGCCTTTTTAACAGGCGCCTCTTCTGTAACTGGTAATTTATCTGGCTGACCGTACACAGTACAAGAAGATGAGAAAACGAAATTAACATCCTTGCCTGTATAAGCCGTTAACAGGTTGATTAACGAAAAAAAGTTGTTCCTGTAATATTTAAGCGGTTTTGCTACCGACTCGCCTACGGCTTTATGAGCTGCAAAGTGAATTACTCCAGTGATATCAGGATTGTCCTGAATAAGCTCAACTACTTTTGCTTCATCACATAGGTCCAGGTTATAGAACTGAGGTTTCTTTCCTGTAATTTTAGTGATCTGATCAAGAATCTCGATACTTGAATTATCAAGGTTATCTACAATTACAACTTCGTAACCTGCATTTTGAAGTTCAACAACAGTATGCGAACCGATATAACCAGTTCCTCCTGTTACTAAAATTTTACTCATATTATGTTTAAGTTTATTCAGTGGTATATAAAGCATAAAAAGCGGCCACCAGAAGCAGCCGCTTATTCTTTATTTATTGTAAGTTGAAAAGTCTTTATGTTCAACCTTCTCAAGTAAATCAGGTGGCAATGATTTGAAGTACTCGTAAGTGATCTTCAAACCTTCTGATCTTGATACCTTCGGTTCCCAACCTAAAAGCTCTTTAGCTTTGGTGATGTCCGGACGTCTTTGCTTCGGATCATCAGTTGGAAGTGGTTTCGTGATCAACTTTTGCGATGTTCCTGTTAATTTAATGATCTCCTCACCAAATTCACGAATGGTGATTTCGTCTGGATTACCAATATTTACAGGGTATGCGTAGTCAGAGAATAATAATCGGTAGATACCTTCTATCAAATCGTCAACGTAACAGAACGCACGGGTCTGAGATCCATCACCGAATACTGTCAGATCTTCTCCTCTGATAGCTTGACCGATAAAGGCAGGTAATACCCTTCCATCATTCAAGCGCATTCTTGGACCATAAGTATTAAAGATACGAACGATTCGTGTTTCAACACCGTGGAACGTATGGTAAGCCATGGTAATTGCTTCCTGGAAGCGTTTTGCCTCATCATAAACTCCCCTAGGTCCAACTGGATTAACGTTACCCCAGTATTCTTCTGGCTGAGGGTTAACGTTAGGATCTCCGTAAACTTCCGAAGTGGATGCAATAAGGATCCTTGCTTTTTTATCTTTAGCTAATCCGAGTAAGTTGTGAATACCTAACGATCCAACTTTCAAGGTTTGAATAGGAATCTTTAAGTAGTCAATAGGACTTGCCGGTGAAGCAAAGTGTAAAATATAGTCAAGCTGACCAGCCACATGAACAAACTTAGAAACATCGTGATGTTGAAACTCGAAGTTTTCTAAAGGAAAAAGATGTTCAATGTTTCTTAAGTCACCAGTAATAAGATTATCCATTGCAATAACATGGAAATCTTCCTTTATAAACCGGTCACACAGATGTGAACCCAGAAACCCGGCAGCACCGGTAATAAGTATACGTTTTCTTGCCATTATGCTTCCTTCTTATTTTACTTCTGAAACTGGTGCAAGATCGTCTGTAGCTAATGTTTCAACTACTTTACGGCCGATGCTGTTGTAGTAGTATCCGCAATCAATCATTTTCTGGATGTCGTAAAGGTTACGACCATCAAAAATAACTTTAGCTTTTAATGAAGCTTCGATCTTGTCGAAATCAGGAGTACGGAATAAAGGCCATTCAGTTACGATGATTAAAGCATCTGCACCTTCAAGCGCTTCATAAGGATCATGAGCATAACTGATCACATCACCTTTTAGTTTTTTAACGTTGTCCATTGCTTCCGGATCGTACGCCACGATCTCAGCACCTTCTTTTACTAATTCATCAATGATGTATAAAGCTGGTGCCTCACGGATATCGTCAGTTTCAGGTTTGAAAGCAAGACCCCACATTGCAAATTTCTTGCCTGCTAGTTCTCCTTTGTAGTATTTGCGCATTTTCTCTACGATTACAGTCTTCTGAGTTTCATTAACTGTAATTACAGATTTTAATATGCTAAAATCGTATTGTGCTTCTTCAGCTGATTTAACTAAAGCCTGAACGTCTTTAGGGAAACAGCTTCCGCCGTAACCTACACCAGGGAACAAGAATCTTTTACCGATCCGGGCATCAGAACCAATTCCGCGACGAACCTGGTCAACATCAGCACCAACTAATTCACAAAGGTTAGCAACTTCGTTCATGAAAGTGATCTTTGTTGCAAGGAAAGAGTTAGCTGCATATTTGGTTAGCTCAGAAGAACGCTCATCCATAAAATAGATAGGGTTTCCTGAACGAACGTAAGGAGCGTAAAGCTCTTCCATTAATTTTTTAGCTTTCTCGCTGCTTGATCCTACCACTACACGGTCTGGTTTCATGAAGTCTTCCACTGCAACACCTTCACGTAAGAATTCTGGATTTGAAACAACGTCAACTTCAACCGAAGTATTCGCTGTGAACACAGCTTTTACTTTGTCTGCTGTACCTACAGGAACAGTTGATTTAGTAACAACCACTTTGTAATTAGTGATAAGTTTTGCGATGTCTTTCGCTGCACCAAGAACGAAGCTTAAGTCTGCCGAACCATCGCCTCCCGGAGGAGTTGGTAGTGCTAAGAAGATAATTTTCGCTTCAAGGATTGCTTCAGCAAGATCTGTTGTAAACTTCAGCCTGCCTTGCTCGATGTTACGGTGGAATAAGATATCAAGTCCTGGTTCGTAAATAGGAATCTGGCCTTGTTTCATCTTTTCAACCTTTTCTTGATTGATGTCAACGCAGGTAACCGTGTTACCGGTTTCTGCCAGGCATGTTCCGGTTACTAAACCTACATAACCTGTTCCAACTACTGCAATTTTCATATGTCGAGTTTTTTTTAAGAGATTTAACAGTATTTTCGGCGAAGATAAAATATTTAAATAATTATCATGCTCATTCTTTACAATTTTGGCATCAAAATATACTACTTTTTTATATTTATTTTAAAATATTTTAATAAAAAAGCAAAGCTATGGTTTGATGGAAGGGTAGGGATATTTGATAGTATTGCTTCAAAAGTAGATCCATCATCTAAAAAAATATGGTTTCATTTTGCTTCTTTAGGCGAATTTGAACAAGGAAGGCCGGTGTTAGAAGAAATGAGAAAACACTATCCTGATAGGAAAATATTAATCACTTTTTTCTCGCCTTCGGGGTATGAGCTACGAAAGAATTATACTGGTGCGGATTACATTTTTTACCTGCCTATAGATACTGCTTCCAATGCCCGTAAATTTTTGAAGCTTGTTAATCCGGAGATAGCAATCTTTACAAAATATGAGTTCTGGTATCATTATTTCAGGCAACTGCACCAAAACAACATACCGTTATATCTTATCTCCGGAATTTTCAGACCCAAACAGCCTTTCTTCAAATGGTATGGAAGTTTTAACAGAAGAATACTTTCTTTCATAACTCATTTTTTTGTTCAGGACGGAGGCAGCCAAGACCTGCTTCGGGGCATTGGTTTAAACAATGTTACCGTAAGTGGAGATACCCGTTTCGATAGAGTTGCAGAGAATGCAGCATTGCCGAACAGGTTTGAATTGGTTGAACAGTTTTGTAATAATTCTAAAGTTTTCGTTGCCGGAAGTACCTGGCCACCTGACGAGAAGCTAGTTGGAGAATTAGTTTCAACATACCCTGACTGGAAATTCGTTATCGCACCCCATGAAATTAGAGATGATAAGATTAACGCTTTGATAGAATTATTACCAAACAATTCTGTTGTAAGATATTCGGGAATTAAAGATTTACAAGGTTCAAGTCAACTACATAAAGCCTTTCAAGACAAGTCAGTTTTAGTTATCGACAACATCGGAATGCTTTCATCTTTGTACCAATATGGGAAGATAGCTTATATAGGGGGAGGTTTTGGTGTAGGTATCCATAACACTCTCGAAGCCGCTGCATTTGGAATGCCTGTTATCTTTGGGCCTAATTACAGCAAATTTCTTGAGGCTAAAGCACTAATAGCAAATGGTGGAGGGTTCTCTATCAGCACGAATAAGGAATTAACGGAGATAATGGCAAAACTTCAAAATGAAGATTTTAGAATTAAAGCTGGATCTGCGGCGGGAAATTATGTGCAAACATCAAAAGGAGCTACCCCCACTATATTAAAATATATAGAAGGAAAAATGTGAGGGAAGCTAGTTCCCCCTTGCCATTTTTTCTAAAGCCTCGATCCATTTTGGATCATCATTTAGGCTTTCAACCAGTTGTACTTTTTCACCACCAAGAGCTCGGAACTCTTCATGGTATTCAACTACAATTTCGTATAAGGTTTCCAGGCAATCGGCAACAAATGCCGGACTAAAAACCAGTAGTCTTTTTGCCCCTTTTGCAGCAAGATCCTTCAAAACATCCGAGGTATAGGGTTTTTTCCATGGAGAATTTCCAAGGCGCGATTGGAAGCAGACGGTATATTTTTCCTTTGGAATATTCAGTTTTTCAGCTAGTAATCTTGCCGTATCATGCGACTGTGCAGAATAACACATTCTATTTGCATCGTTAAAACGAGAACAGCAGTCAGGAGCTTTAAGACAATATTTGCCAGAATCGTCTGCTTTTGTCAATTGTCTCTCTGGTAAGCCATGGAAGCTGAACAATATATGGTCGAAGTTTTCAGGATCGTATTTCCTTGCATTCTGTGCAAAAACTTCAAGCATTCCCTCGTTGTCGTGGAATGAACTGATGAAAGAAATGTCTGGAATGGTAGGCCATTTGCTTACTATTTCCATGATCTTCTGATTCACGGAACCAGTTGAAGCTGACGCATATTGAGGGAAAAGAGGGATAACTTTGATATTAGAAACTTGTTTTTTCTTCAACCTTTCCAATGCCGACTCAATAGATGGGCTCTGATATCGCATAGCAAGCTCAACATAATAATCATTGCCCAACCTCTCCTGCAAAAGTTCTTGCTGACGGACACTATAATAGAGTAGGGGAGAACCTTTGTCTGACCACACCTCTTTATAAACTTTGGCTGATTTAGGGCCGCGGAATGGAACGATGATCCCTTTTACAAGAAGTGTACGGTTGATAACGGGGATATCAATAACACGTTCATCCATCAAAAACTCATCTAGGTACTTTCGTACGTCTGACACTGATGGACTGTCTGGTGTTCCCAGGTTTACTAATAATACTCCTTGTTTTCTCATCGTTGTTGGAACTGCTGCTCTATAAGCCTTTAAACGGCTTTTTGAAATTTTTGCAAATATAAAATGACATTTCTGAACGTTGCAGGAAGCGAAAGCTTTTTACTTAAGAAACACAATTTTCATAAGGTTAGCCTAAGCAATTTCCAGGCTATATTATTCTTTCAATTTCCAAAGTCGCCACCACGGAGTCCCTGGTGAGTCGTGATGCTCGTAATGATAGCCGAAAAAATAACAGGAAATGAAGGCAAGGAAGTGATTTTTCTTTTGGGATGCTGAATAGTGCTTATTCTGATGCTCGCCGTGATGAGGAAGCCATGTTCCGAAATAGAACAATTGTAGCGTACTAAGCAAGGACGGTAATACCCAGAAAAGGAAAATGTTTTTTTCCTCAAACCAAAGTTTAAGCACGTTAAAAACTATCGCTAAAAAGACCACCTGCCAAATGGATATATACTCTTTGATAAATTTGAAGTACCACCGTAAAAACTTTCCTTCGTAAAAATCCGGATCATTAACTGTATGCACATGTTTGTGATGTTCATGATGCTTGCTATTAAGTTTTTTAAACGGGAAGGCAGCATATAAAGCAGTACAAAGTGAACCTATACTATTATTTATAGTCCTATTGGGCGAAACTGTCCTGTGCATTGCATCATGAGCGGTAATAAATAGCCCTGTATAAAGGTGAGTCTGAAAGAGTATGGCCGGCAGTACAAGCCATATAGTTGAAGAAATATCAGTTCGTAGCAGAAAAGCCAGAGATACCAACCAGCAAGTTATGATCAATAGTGCGATAAAAACACCGGTGTATTTAGCAGGTCTCATACAATGCTAAACCTGGTTAAAGCAGGTTTGGTTTTCTAATAGCTTTCCAATAAGGATTTTACCTGTTGCATTAGCCACATAGGGGTAGAAGTAGCACCACAGATGCCAACTTTTTCACTTGGGTTGAACATTGAAATATTAAGCTCTTCAGGTTGAGATATGAAGAATGTATTATCATTGTGTTTCTTGCATACGTCGTAAAGTACCTTTCCATTAGAGGACTTCTTACCAGATACAAAAACAATCTTATCAAAGTTCTTTACAAAAGTGCTAAGATCATCGTATCTGTTGGAGACTTGTCTGCAGATGGTATCATTCGCTTTTACCTCGTAGCCTCTTTCCAGTAAATCTGACTTAATTTTATAAAACTTATCAGTGCTCTTAGTGGTCTGGCTATATAACGTGAATTTACCGGGGAGCTCAACATTGTTAAGTTCTTCCAAATCCTGGAAAACCAAAGCTTCGCCATTGGTCTGGCCTTGTAGCCCGATCACCTCTGCATGTCCGTGCTTTCCAAAAATCAGAATCTTCTCCCCTGAATCATAAGAGTTCTTTATACGATTTTGAAGTTTCAAAACCACGGGGCACGAAGCATCAATAAGGGTGATATTATTCTCCAGTGCAACTTTGTAAGTTTCGGGCGCCTCTCCGTGTGCCCTGATCAATACCTTTTCGTTACTTAAAGACTCGAGGTCTGAGTGATTAATTATCCTCAGTCCTTTAGCTTTCAAGCGGGCTACTTCCTCATCGTTATGAACAATGTCTCCAAGGCAATACAAATACCCGTCCTCTTCCAAAATTTCCTCAGCCATGTCAATTGCATAAACAACGCCAAAGCAAAATCCAGAATCTTTATCAATCGTTACTGCCAGATTATATCCCATAATGCAAAAATACTCTTTTTTAGATTATTGCGATGTTAAGACCAAGGAAGAACAACGCTTGTATAATAAATAAGATAGATCCTACACGATTGTTTTTTTCAAACTGAAGCATGTAAAAGACAGACATCATCAGGAATGAAAAAAGGAACCAGCCAATTGAATTGTGCAGTGGTATTTCATTGTTTGCCCAACTCCAGTAATCAAATTTTACTGCTACAGGTTCGATTAGGAGATCGACAATAGTAAGAATCCCTGCGCCAAATAAGGCAAGAATAATCCTGTTTTTAATCTTAAGGTTTGCAAGGATAGCTCCTGTAGAATATACCATCAGAACCCAGTTTACACCGATAATCAAAGGGATGTCATACACTTTATAACCTAGCGTAGGACCGTAATTATAATCTCCGAAAATATACCCTGTTTTAACTCCTGCCAGTTCAATCAGGAATCCTGCGATATACGTAACAGTCACGAATGTCCAGAATGCCCTGTTTTGGTTTTTGTGACTGATAATGATCAGTACAAACATCAACAAAAGGTGAAATGGAACAAGCTCTTTGAACAATTCTACGGACATAGTACTGTTTAGCCCGAAAAAGCCGACAGTATAAAAAAGAACAACTAGTAGTCCGCAAATGCGGGTCTGCGAAAACTTCATGATTTGATAATTCTTCCCTTCCAGCTTATTTCTGATGAAAGGCTTTTTTTGATAGATAGGATGGCAATGATTACAAATGAAATCATCTGTAAAGGATGAAGAATGATGTTTAAGAAAGCATTCTGTCCACTAGCTAATGAAATCATAATTCTGCTTAAAATTATTAAAGTCATAGCAAAGAATAATAGTTGAATATCCAGGTACATTAGAATAAAGATAGGCCCTACTATAACTAATAGTAAATAACAGATCAGACCTGCTATATTATTATTAAAACCTGCAAGGAGATTCTTGCTAAAACCTTCTAAGGCTTCCCCATAGCTTTTATACATCCTGCAATAAATATATCCATTCCCCAGTAACGACTCTGTATGGTATTGATAGGCCTTTACAAGCTTTATTATCTCAACGTCCTCTACCACATGGCTTTTAACTTGGGCATGCCAGGAATGCTTATGATATATTGCTGCATCAAAAAACATGAATTGTCCACTTGCAGCAGCAAGAGAGGTTCTTTTTGATAATTTTACCAAACGCAACGGGAGGGAGTTTAGTAAGATGAAATGCATTAGTGGTACTACTATGCATTCACCCAAAGTTACCATTTGCTGATTAGTAAACAGACTTAGCAAAGCAAGCCTTCCTAACTTCATTCGGTGAATTGAATTGTTAATAAGACCTTCTTTAATTATCTCATCTGCGTCTAAAAAAAGAAGGTATTTCCCTTTCGCCTGACCTGCCAATTGATGGCAGGCGAAATTTTTACCTAGCCATCCTTCAGGAAGGTCCTGGCCTCTGATCACCCTGAACTTTTCGTTTTTCTCACAAAAAACCTCGCATTTGTTATATGTCCCGTCCTCAGAATTGTCATCAAGAATGATCACCTCGTAATTCTCGTAATCCTGTAATTGGATCGATTGAAGTAAGTTTATAATGTCTTCTTCCTCATTTCGTGCGGGTATAAGGATCGAGACAAGCTCGTTGTACTTTCTTGGGGATTTAGGAAGTTTAGGATTCGAAATAAAATTAAATAACGTAACCGTAAAGCGGATAATTAGAAAGAAGAATACTACATAAAATATTAGCATTGCTTATACTGTAATGCGACTTTGCTGCTGTCGCGATTCCTGATAATGTTTGTTATAGAATTCCATGATCATTGATAAACCCTCTAACTCATTTGCCGGTACTTGCTTTAGCTTACACCAAACGGAGGGTTTACGTTTATCAAAATAATCAACGAACATAGCAGAAAAAAGGTATTGATAATTTTTATCAGATGCATTTATTAAATTGGTTAGCCCTTTCTCAAACACCACTTCGTCTACATGGTTTGACCCTAGTTTACCCTGCGGAAAAATAAGTATAAGATTGTCCGGGTCATTCAATAAGTTGCCTGATGTGTTCAGAGTGCTAAGCATCTCCCGTGATCGCTTCTTTAGAGAAATAGCGCCGAGGTACTTTAAAAAGAAAACCTTTTTGTAGTTTTCTTCAGTTACCAGTACATGGAACTTTTTCTTCAGAAGTCGACTGTTAAGCTCATATAACAAGAACCCATCCCACCATGAAAAATGGTTTGCAATCAGGAGAATTGCTTTATCGGGAGCGGTTTTAACGGGATTGAAATGGAAGGACTGAAAATCTCTTTTTATGATATAAGAGATGTAATTGCTAAAGAAGAATTTTATGAAACTCCTAAACATGCAGGCAAGATAGTTTATGTTAACTAGCCTGCCCACTTTTAGTTTAAATTTTAGTCCTCTTTATAGGCGAAAACTTCAAATTTATCCCAAAATCCATCTTTGGGAAGAGCGGCTTCTATGTCTATCGGTTCTTTTTTAATCGGATGTATAAACCGAAGCCTTTTTGCATGAAGGCATATGCTTTTCTTCAAACTGCCTCTCGGATAGCCATATTTATTGTCGCCAACAATAGGGCAATCTAAAGTTGAGAGTTGAACTCTGATTTGATGAGGTCTACCAGTAATTGGATCGACTTCAATAAGATGATAGCCATTTAATTCACCGATCAATTTGTAGTTTAACTCAGAACGTAAGCTTCCGTTAACCTCTTTGGTATGTGCCTTTGTGACATTCTTTTGCGGATTCTTCACCAACCAATGAACAAGGTTTCCTTCTTCAGGATTCGGTCTGTTTCGAACCACAGCCCAGTACGTCTTTTTCATTTCCCGGCCCTTAAACATCGCATTTATGCGATCAAGAGCTTTGCTTGTTTTTGCGAAAAGAATAACCCCGCTAACTGGTCGGTCAAGCCGGTGCACCACACCAAGAAAAGCGCCGTTGGGTTTATTATATTTTTTTGCTAAGTATCTTTTTACTTTCTCATCCAGGGGATCATCTCCCGTTTCATCTACCTGCACAATATCTCCAGCTCTTTTATTAACAGCTATTAAATGATTGTCTTCGTATAAGATGTCTTTGTCAGTAATTTCAGAAAATGCGGTCTGAGAGCTTTTTTGCATGTTATAATTTACGGAAAAGCTGGTGCTTGAGTTTCAATTGAAGAAGGTAGTTTTCAAGCTCTTTGTGAAGCGTATTCTTTATATAGCATTAATCTGCCTTCCTTTACTTAACCTGCACCAGCAAGTGATAATTGGTCAAGCTCTGCGCGATTATAAAAAAGATGCGCATTAATATTGTTCCTTCTCGTTAGGGAAATCAGTGCTTTTTACATCCTGTACATAACCTTTCACTGCTCCATTAATTTCCTCATACAGGTTCAAATACTGCCTTAAGAATCTTGGCCGAAATCCTTTTGTAAGACCAAGCATATCATGTACAACCAGAACCTGGCCGTCACAATGCGGACCAGCACCAATACCAATGGTCGGTATCTTAACGCTTGCGGTTACTTCCTCTGCGAGTTTCGCCGGTATCTTTTCAAGAACAACGGCAAAGCATCCTGCATCCTGCAATGAAAGTACATCTTGTTTCAGCTTATCGGCTTCAGCCTCTTCCTTAGCCCGTACAGTGTAAGTTCCAAATTTGTAGATAGACTGAGGCGTTAGCCCTAAATGACCCATTACAGGGATACCAGCAGTTATTATCCTGTCTATTGATTCCCTTATTTCCTGGCCACCTTCTAACTTTACAGCATGAGCACCCGATTCCTTCATAATGCGGATAGCCGAGTTTAAAGCTTCTTTAGAATTTCCCTGGTAAGATCCAAAAGGGAGATCTACCACTACCAAACATCTGCTTGCTGCTCTAACCACAGAGGATGCATGATAGATCATCTGGTCTAAAGTAATTGGTAAAGTGGTTTCGTGGCCAGCCATTACATTTGAAGCAGAGTCCCCAACCAATATAGCATCAATACCTGCCTCGTCCACAATCTTTGCCATTGAGTAATCATAGGAAGTGAGCATGGCAATCTTCTCGCCTTTCATTTTCATTTCCTGGATTGTATTAGTAGTAATGCGCCTAACTTCTTTATTAATTGACATTGCCAGATAATTTTAGTTCAAAGGTAGAAAACCAGAAGTAAAGATGAAGGGTAGAATCACATTATAAATCATATCGGGATAAGGTACACCAAGGCAGAATTCGAATTTTAAAAAATGGTTTTAAAAAAAGGATAAAAAGCATACCTTTGTCTCTTGTGAAATTTGAAGTCGATTGCTTCAGTCTATTACCGTTTAAAGCCCGAAATTCTTACGGGGACTTAAAGTTTTTCCATTTATTTTCCAGCCAAGAAGATGCAGAACGTGATGCATCAGAATTCCTTATAGCTTATGGAGATGGAAGTGATTTGTTCGCCGTAGAATGGTTAAGAGACCATAATCAGAGTAATACTAACAATAAAAATAACATCAATTAAGAAATGACTAATTACACCAAATTACCTGCTGTACTTTTGCTGGAAGATGGAACTGTTTACCACGGAAAAGCTGCCGGCAAAATCGGCACTACGACTGGTGAGATTTGTTTCAACACCGGCATGACCGGATACCAGGAAGTTTTTACCGACCCGTCTTATTTCGGGCAGATAATGGTTACCACAAACGCGCATATAGGTAACTATGGTGTTAATGAAGACGAAGTTGAGTCTGGTGATATTAAGATTTCAGGTCTTGTTTGTAAGAATTTCAATATTACTTACAGCCGCAAGATGTCTGATAAATCTATCCAGGATTATTTTCAGGAAGAGAATATCGTTGCCATTTCAGATGTAGATACCCGTTCTTTAGTTCGTCACATCCGTGACAAGGGAGCAATGAATGCTATTATTTCATCTGAAATCCTCGACCTTGACGAGCTTAAGCAGAAACTTGCAGAAGTGCCTTCAATGGATGGTTTAGAACTTTCATCTCAGGTTTCTACCAAAGAGCCTTATTTTTATGGTAATGAAAATGCTGCTCACAAAATTGCAGTACTAGACCTGGGGGTTAAGAAGAACATCCTTCGTAACTTTGATCACCGCGATGTTTACGCGAAAGTATTCCCTGCAAAAACATCTTTTGAAGAAATGGAAAAATGGGCTCCTGATGGATATTTTATCTCTAATGGCCCTGGTGATCCGTCTGCTATGCCGTATGCCATTGATACAGTTAAGAAGGTTCTTGAGGCAGATAAACCCTTATTTGGAATTTGTCTTGGACATCAGTTGTTAGCGCAGGCTAATGGTATTCGTACCAAGAAGATGTTTAACGGCCACCGAGGATTAAACCACCCGGTAAAGAATGTTATCCTTGACCATTGTGAAGTAACTTCTCAGAATCATGGATTTGGTGTTATTGCCGAAGATATCGAGAAATCAGATAAAATTGAAGTAACACACGTCAATCTTAATGATAACTCAATCGAAGGTATTCGTGTAAAAGGTAAAAAAGCCTTTTCAGTACAATATCACCCTGAATCATCTCCCGGCCCGCATGATTCACGTTATCTTTTCGACCAGTTTGTAGATTACATCGAGAATAAATAAAAGAATTTTTAAAAGCCCGTTTATTTAATGATAAACGGGCTTGTTTTTTTCTGATTTAACAGAAAAGTAATCACAATCATTTTTCGAACAATATAAAAAATACTATTTTTGGCATGCTTTCAAACTTAGTGTTTCTGTTACACTAACTATAAACCTATAGCGCTTTGAAAGAACCTTTCAGGTAAACAATAAATTAAAAAGAAATGAGCTTAATTTTAGACGTACACGCCAGGCAGATACTTGATTCCCGTGGCAATCCTACAATCGAAGTAGATGTAATTACTGAAAACGGTGTTGTTGGTCGTGCTGCTGTACCTTCTGGTGCTTCAACCGGAGTTCACGAAGCTGTGGAACTTCGTGACAACGACAAATCTCAATACCTTGGAAAAGGTGTTTTGAACGCCGTTAAAAATGTAAATGAAATCTTAGCGAAAGAACTTAAAGGATTAGATGTATTTGAACAGAATACTATCGATGCTTTAATGATCAAAATTGATGGAACGGAGAATAAGGGTAAAATTGGTGCTAACGCTATTTTAGGTGTTTCTTTAGCTGTAGCTAAAGCGGCAGCACAAGAGAGCCGTCAACCTCTTTACCGTTACATTGGTGGTGTTAATGCTAACACTCTTCCAATTCCAATGATGAACATCGTTAACGGTGGATCTCACTCTGATGCCCCTATCGCATTCCAGGAATTCATGATCATGCCAGTAGGTGCTTCTTCTTTCTCTGAAGCTTTACGTTGGGGAACAGAAGTATTCCATAACCTTAAAAAGATCCTTCATGACAGAGGTCTTTCTACAGCTGTAGGAGATGAAGGTGGTTTTGCCCCAACATTCGAAGGAACTGAAGATGGCGTTGAAACAATCTTACAGGCTATCGAAAAAGCAGGTTACAAACCAGGTGAAGATATTTATTTAGCTTTTGATTGTGCCGCTTCTGAATTCTACAAAGACGGTAAATACGACTATACTAAGTTTGAAGGCGAAAAAGGTGCTATCCGTACCAGCGAAGAGCAGGCTGAATACTTAGCGTCATTAACTGAGAAATACCCTATCATCTCAATTGAGGACGGTATGGCCGAGGATGATTGGGCTGGTTGGAAGTTATTAACTGACAAGATCGGTTCAAGAGTTCAGTTAGTTGGAGATGACTTGTTTGTAACTAATGTTAAACGTTTGCAACAAGGGATAGATAACAGCACAGGTAACTCTATTCTTGTTAAAGTAAACCAGATCGGTTCTTTAACTGAAACTATCAACGCTGTATCCTTAGCTCAAACAAACGGTTATACTTCAGTGATGTCTCACCGTTCTGGTGAAACTGAAGATGTTACCATTGCTGACTTAGCTGTAGCATTGAATTGTGGTCAAATTAAAACTGGATCTGCTTCTCGATCAGACCGGATCGCTAAATACAATCAATTACTTCGTATCGAGGAAGAATTAGGCGAAAACGCTAAATTCATTGGTAAGAATTTCAAATTCTTAAAAAAATAATTAAACTCTTGTAGTTCATGCAAAAGCCCGCTTGTCGGGCTTTTGTTATTTTTGCCCTGCCTCGTATCTTTGAACCGGTTTTTGTGTTATGACCTATCGAATTGTATTTCTGTTAATTGTTCTTTCCACTGGGTTTAGTTCCTGTACTCCGAAAATTACCCAGACTGGAAACGCCTCCTATTATGCAAAAAAGTTTAATGGTAGGAGAACGGCTAGTGGAGATAAGTTTAGAAGTTCAAAGAGAACAGCAGCCCATAAAACACTGCCATTTGGAACAAAGGTAAAGGTGACTAACTTAAAGAACGGGAAGTCGGTTAAGGTTAAGATAAACGACAGGGGGCCTTTTGTAGCGGGTCGAATTATTGACCTTTCAAGAAAGGCTGCCCGTAAAATTGATATGCTTAATGATGGCGTAGCGAAAGTAGAGATACGTTACAGCAAGAAATAAAGCTTTTGAAAAAACGCCCGTTTCCGGGCGCATATGCTAAAGTAATATTGGCTTCAAAGCTTCTTTACCGATGGCTCCCCAGTTCTTCATAGAACCTTCAACGGTTTTCTTAAGTTCTGCATTGGTCTGTAGCTTTCCCTTTGTTGGCGCTTTGATAGTGCTTGCTTGTCCGCTTTTCTCAGTTACAGAGGTTGCAAACCAATTGATGTTTTCATGAGGTAAAGCAACACCCAGTATCATTCCAGGCAAACCAGTAAAAGATTCAGGACCTCCCGAAACTGGGATCTTATCTGTGTAGAATGCTACTACATATATAGAATCCATAACGATGGCATTAGCCCTTCTGCACTGGTAGCCCGCTATTTCCCTTGTTTCATCTGTGATCTTCCATTTGATATTTCTAACTGAATCTTTAACAAGGAAATTTTGCTCAAATATATTTTTCTGAGTGATGAAAGTTCTGCTGTTAAGATCAATGTAGGTAGTATTAGGTTGGGTTGCTGCGGGGTGAAAACTCATGAAGTTTTGGCCGCTCGATTGCTGATCTGCTTGAGGCGTGTATAGAGTAGCTCCAGAGGAAAAGCTTAAGGTGCTTTTCATAGTCTTGAATTGAGGTTGCGTTTTTTTATACTGCTCAAAAGCCATTTGCATATAGTTTTCGTTCTCTTTTGTAATAGCCCTTTTGAAAATAGCGTACATGTTCACTTTTTTCTCGAACTGTATAACACCCTCTGTCGGAAAGTTAACGAATTGAGCAGTTGATTTTAAGGTGATAATTAATCCGAGTGCTGTTATAAGAATATGTTTTAGTTTCATTATTTTACAGTATTAGAAGTTGATGATTTAAGTCCGCCTCCCATTTTGTTAAATTCCCAGACAAGCGTTGCCAGAAAATATCTTTTGATGGTTTGGTAGCTATGCTGAGTTACGAAGTTATTGTTTACCCTTCGGCTAAAGCCATTGTTCTGATTCAACAGGTCATTACCCGACACAACGAGTGACAGGTTTTCCGCCTTAGTGAATTTCTTAGTGACAGAAGCATTTAATAATAGACGTTCAAAGGTTTCATTAAACGCTGCAGTCTTCTCTCTGAATTCATAATTCGCATTAGAACCAATCTGGAATTTGCCGGGAAGATATAGATTGAAGCCCCCGTTAGATGTATAAACCCATCCATTATTGTTTTTATTTAATTGTAATGAAGACTCGTTTTGGCTATAGGCGGGGTTGAAAGAAATATAGAAGTCGTATTTCTTTGGCTTATTCTGGGAGACTGAAAATTCTCCATAATAATTACTCGATGTTGCTTTATTCAGGCTTTCATTGCTTATACTGTAATATACGTTACCGTCTGTTCCCAGACTTCCTCCAACATTCAACTCCCATTTTTGAATCTTTCGGCTGAAATACATATAGGTATTATAGTTTCGGGAATCATGATTCTTCAAGTTGATAGACTGATAAGTATTCACGTTAGTGCTTAAGTCTGTGAAGGTTGAGTTTACAATGGGATTCATTGTAAATGAGTACGAACCATAGATATAGAAGCCCTGGTTGGCCAGTACTTTATAGGTGTTATAGTTGAAGTTGAAGGAGTTGGTGAAAGAGGGTTTTAGGTTTTGGTTACCAATAGTAATATTCAGAGGATCCGTATTCACCCTGACCGGTTGCAACTGGTCTGTTGAAGGCTGACTCGTTCTTCCATTGTAATTTATCCGGAACGATTTATAATTTGAAAACTTATATTGATAGCTTGCTTGTGGTAACCAGTTTATAAATTGGCGGTCGTATCGTGTATTCCTGAATAGGTCCTTCTGGTGGAAATTTACTGAAGTAGCTCTGGATCCGAAGCTCACGTTTGTTTTTTTCTCTTTATAGTTGAACACTGCTCCTCCCTGATGAGATATCTGGTTTAAGTCGAAATCATTACTATAAACCGAATCCAAAAGATTATACTTTCCACCTGCCGAATTGAAAGACTTCCTGACAGAAGAGCTACTGGTAATACCAAAGCCATAATTAACAATGAGAGAAAATTTTTTTGTAAGAGGCTCTGTATAGGTAAGGTTCGAGTTGGTTCTGATCATGCTGTTATCATTGTCTTTCAACTGATCTATTACGGAAGAATCTCTTTTTGAACCAATACTATCAAACGTGACATTAGTTGATAGAAGATTGCCTGTACTGTTTCCCTTGCTTAAACCCTGTGTGAAATTGACTGAAAAGGTCCTTCCTGGTTTCTTTAGTCTTTTACTAAAAAAGGCCGAAGCGTTAAGGCTTTGTTGATCGCCATCATTGTCCAGCGTCCTGCGATTATTATTAATTAATACATCGTTGAAGTTTAAACCGCTTCCAGTATTAAAACTATTGCTCTTAGTATTTCGCATTGATGCATCAATAGAGAACTTCCAGTTTGTGGTAGAGTCGGGCCTTAATTGATAGGTAGCATCAAGCTTTTGTCGAAATGTAGAATTGGAGAATATGGAGTTGTTAGTATTATTGATAAAGCTCTCCTTAAGGTTGTTTTGTGACAAATTACTTTCTGTTCCATCTACACTCAGATATCCGCTTTTGTAGTTAGCGTTTATTGACTCTTTATCCTTATTCCACTTATTATCAAAATGAACACCTCCGGTCTGTATTTCCGGAATTCCACTTCCCCGGTAGTTCGAGGCGTCAAGGTCGTCCCGATCATTTGAATACATGATTATTCCCCCGTCTTCGGTCATCTCCATGTTACCACCAGTATATTTATTATTATCCGACCAGCTAAGCCCCGTCCTCCCTGTATTGCCTACGGTTCCATAGGCTGAAAACTTCTTTTTTCCTTTAAACTTATTGAACATACCCTGACCGGCATAGTAGTTGCCGTCAAGACCACCTCCATCCAGTTTCCCGAAATATCCGTTCTTCTTGTCCTCTTTTAATTTCAGGTTAATGGTTTTATCCTTTATGCCATCGTCTATGCCTGTAAAGGTAGCCTGATCGCTTTTCTTATCGTAAAGCTGGACCTTATCAATCATGTCACTGCGAAGGTTCTTAGTAACCAAAGTAGGATCATCACCGAAAAATTCCTCACCATCTACTAATACTTTATTTACAGTCTGACCCTGGGCGGTGATTTTTCCGTCTTTATCTACCTGTATTCCGGGTAGCTGCTTGAGTAGGTCTTCCACTTTTGCATTTGGAGCTATTTTAAAACTTGATGCGTTGTATTCTGTTGTATCTCCTTTTATTTTGATAGCAGCTACAGTTCCTTTTACCACAATATCTTTTAGCAGGTTAGATTTTAGAAGCATATTAATATTTCCAAAATCTCTGGATTGGGAAACGGAATCGAGTTTAAAATGTTCTACGTAATCGGCATAGCCTGGATAAGTAGCCAGAAGAATAAATTTTCCGCCTGTTAAGCCCCCGATTGTAAAGCTTCCATCTCCGGCAGCTCTCGTAAACTTAACCAGGGTCGAGTCTTTAGCATTAAGAACAGACACTGAGGTGTTCTTTAATTTGATGAGAGACGTTGTATCTCCGATAGTGCCTCTTACTGATAAAGTTTGGGCGTAGATGATGCATGAGAACAGTGTTAGAAACACTGCCATGAGTAGCGCTTTCATTTAGGTTGTTTTGGAGTTTTGTGTAAGTAATTAGTTTGTCTAAAGTAAGGATATTTTCATATCCGTTAATTTTTCTTTCAGTTAGACGCCTGTGTTCCTGAAGTGTTACAAAGAAATTTAATTTAAGATAAAGTTTAGGGAAGTGAAGAGGTGTTTTGGTTATATCTCCTTTAATATTCTAAGTTCCTTAGGTAAGTAATTGTTGATCCGGTTAGAAAGGATCTTTGCCCAGCCCAAACCAAATCCTTGAAAGCTCATAAGGGTCCAGCCGTGATCCAGATTGTTTAACTTCAAATCGTCTTTTCTCAGGTAATTAATGGCTTCTTCGAAATTCAGTTCAGCTCTCTGTATGTTTTTATTGAGATAAATACTTAGGGCAAGTTCATGATCAGGTATAAGATCTTTCCCAACTATCTTTCCTGTAAAGACCCCCGATTTCTTCAGGTATAAAGAAGATTGTAGAAAATGGATATCATCAGCGTGAACAGGATTAATAATAGAGTACCCCTCCCTAACAGGGATAGGTAGCAAGGATGAATCAGCACTAATCCATCTCTGAACGATGGGTAAATCATTTTTATTTAATTTAACCGCTCGAGCCTTAACACTTTTTGCGAGAGATGAACTTTCATCTTTCCGAAAGCAACTTACAAAGAAACCTTCCCCCTTAACAAGGTGAGGATAGAACCTATAACCGTAGTTTTTATGTTTGGAAGAGATACTTTCCCTGATCTCCCAATTAGTATCAATCGGGATTTGAATAGATGAAACTTTGAAGGTGCCTGTTAACCAATCTGCAACTTCTTCATTTTCCTCTTCTGAGTAGGAGCAGGTTGAGTAAATTAGCAAACCTCCTTCTTTCAGTGCAGGGTAAATATCGGCAAGTATTCTCTGTTGGCGCTGACTGCAAAGTTGAACGTTGTTTTCAGACCACTCGTTCACCGTCTGAGGATCCTTTCTCCACATTCCTGATCCCGAGCAAGGTGCATCTACCACGATAACATCAAAGTAGCCTCCAAGTCTTTGGAAGTCTTTAGGATCATTGTTGGTAACAACAGAATTTAACACTCCCCATTTAGTCATATTATCTGAAAGTACCGGTACTCTTGTTTTAATGATTTCATTGGAAACAAGAAGACTATCACTGCTGATAACAGATGAAATTAAGGTGCTTTTACCCCCCGGAGCAGCACAAAGATCAAGTACTCTAAGATCTTCTTTAAGGTCAATTGTCTGCCTCAAAATGTGCTCTACGAACATTGACGATGCTTCCTGGACATAATAGCATCCGGCATGAAATAAAGGATCAGCTATAAATGACGGCCTTGCATTTAAGTACCTTCCGTACTCCGTCCAAGCTATCCTTTCAGCATTTAAAAAGGCGTTAGAAGGTTTAAAAGGATTTAATCTGACAGTGGTGACAGATTCGCCTTCTTCATGAATCCTGAAAAATAGCTCCTGGTCCAGCCCAAATTTTTCATTCAATGATCTTATTAAAGAAGAAGGAAGTACGTTGCCCATGATAAACAAAGGTAAAGCTTTATGATAAGGCCAGAAAAAATTAAGTGTAATGATTCTTCACCCCAAGGAGTTAATCTTTTAAAAAAATAGGCGGAAGAGGGTCTGATAGGCAATTTAGTAAAAAGGTATTTATTAGGAATTTAAATGTTAAATTCCCAGGACTATTGGATGATAACCATACTTCTCTTTATGAGATTTTCCTGATCCCACTATCATGCGCGATGGAAATGAGAGTATTGCCGGGAGTTTATGCATCAGGAGAAGGAAAGGTACGTTTTAGTAATATTCAATTTATACCTCAGTAGGAAGTGCAAAAGATGACTAAAAATCTAAGAGTTATATATTTTGTCTTAGTTATTTCAATAATACTAATAGGGCTCCTCTCCAGGCGCATGCCTTTGATTCCCTCGTTTGTGGGAGATGTCTTATGGGCTACAATGATATTTTTTATAGTACGTATTTTATTTGTTCATATAGATGTTCGCTTAAATGCTTTTATCAGTTTATCTGCTTGTTACCTGGTAGAGTTTAGTCAGCTATACCAGGCTGATTGGATCAATCAGGTAAGACAGACTACTATGGGAAGGCTGGTTTTAGGACAAGGGTTTCTATGGAGCGATTTAATTGCATATGCAGTAGGAATTTTAATTGGTCTCCTAATTGAAAAAATGATAGTCAGACGGATTGTTTAAAGAGTATTATTCCTGCGCTGTTTTTAAGGCTTTTTACCTCGCAACTAACTTCAATCCTATGATTATTTTTTCCTCTCAGTTTGTAACTCCTTCATTTTCTGTGCAAAACGAAATCCAAGTTGATATGCTGATTGCCCATCGAAATGTGTAGAATCCCCCTTGTGGGTTAAACCTTCTGATGTAATTAGTCCGGTATTGTGTATTTCCTTTTCTACATGAGCCAGAACTTCCTGATTGAATTTTTGAAAGGGTTCCCTGAATCGTCCAAGTTCTCCAATAACAATAGGCAAGTCTTTATTTTTGCTTAGTTTCCGGATTCTATTAAACAAATCTTCAAGATTTTTCATGTAACTCTTCGAAGCTTCAGTAGTAGCATTTGACTCACCTTGCAGCCAAAGCATACCTTTGATCTTTCCAACTTTCATGGCTTCCTGTATCCTTATCACAGCATCGTCGAATGGATGAGTTTTAGTGACGGGATCATAAGCTCCGATCCCCCATCTTTCTATTGAAGTACCTCCTACGGCACAAGGAATTAAGCCAATTCTAATAGATGAGTCTTCTTTTGCCATTTCAATTCCGAATGATAGTCCGGGTCCAACTCCAGTTATTCCGGGTTTATCAAAATGAACAGGGTTTTTCGCTAACTGCCAGCGATAATCTTTATCCAACATGTAAACTCTTGAATGCGAAAGCTTCCCTAGTTCTTGGGTTAATTGCCCCCTTCCAGCCATATTTGATTGGCCGGCAAGAATATATAATTGAAGGTTTCGAATTGTAGAAGTTTCCTCTTGGGCAAAGACTTCACCACCAACTGCAATCAGGATAAGAAGGAGCAAGATTTTAAACTTTTTTAGCATTAGTAATTAGTTAAGATAAAGATCAGATCAAACATCTTAATTATCGCTGCATTATAAGGGGCGCAAATTTATCAAAAAAGGTTTCTTTTTTGACGAGATGTAGGTGCCCCGATTGTTCTTCCATATCTAATGTCGTAGATATGAGGTTTTGTGCGAAAAAGTAGCCCTTTTATGGCGATTTTGGTATCAGTTGTTAATTACTTTTTCCTGTAATTGCACATCCAATTATTAGTTCCGTAGGCTTTGATCTTCTATAAAAATACCAATTAAACATAAAAACTAGAATGAAGTTATATCTGCAATTATTTTTTGCTCTTATTTTATTTCCTTTCCTTGTTCAGGCTCAAGCAGTAAATACTCCCCAGTTAGGTAAGAGCACGGTTAAAGAAGTGATAGCCGCAATGACCCTGCAAGAAAAAGCGCAACTGGTAGTTGGAGCTACCGAGTTGAAAAAAGCGTCTTCGACTGAAAATGGTACTACAATCGGTTTCACCGAACAAAGAGTACCAGGTGCTGCAGGAATTATGGCAGCCATACCCAGATTAGGAATACCGGCGTTGATCGTAAGCGACGGACCTGCCGGTGTTCGTATTAATCCGATCCGCAAGGCCGACAGGAGCAGAACATATTATGCAACGGCATTTCCTGTCGGAACTTCCCTTGCATCAACCTGGGATACGAAATTGGTTGAAGAGGTAGGCCGGGCATTCGGGAATGAAGTTAAAGAGTACGGAATTGACATTTTATTAGCGCCCGGGATGAACATTCATCGTAACCCTCTTAATGGCAGAAATTTTGAGTACTATTCTGAAGATCCTCTAATTTCAGGTAAAATGGCTGGAGCCATAGTCAGAGGAATACAGTCAAATGGTGTAGGAACTTCAGTTAAACACTTCTCCGGAAATAATCAGGAGGCCAATCGAAATGGGGTCGATGTAATTATTTCAGAAAGGGCTCTGCGAGAAATATATTTAAGAGGCTTTAAAATTGCGATAGAAGAGTCCGATCCCTGGACCGTTATGTCATCCTACAACAAGCTTAATGGGGTTTTTACAGCCGAAAGTCGGTCTTTACTAACCACAATTTTAAGAGACGAATGGAAATTTAAAGGTTTTGTAATGTCTGACTGGGGCGGTGGTAGAGACAGACCAGCAATGATCAGGGCCGGGAATGACTTAATTATGCCTGGCCGACCGGGGCAATCTGATATGATTGTTGCTGCCGTTAACAATGGAACACTTGATGTAAGATCGCTTGATGAAAGCGTAGAGCGTATACTTAACATTATTCTTAAATCTCCAACTTTTAATAAGTATGCTTATTCGGATAAGCCCGATCTAAGGACTCATGCAGATGTTGTCCGTCGGGCAGCTGCAGAAGCAATCGTGCTTCTTAAAAACGAAAACAAAGTGCTTCCCTTTAGCAATAAAACAAAAAGTATTGCAGTATTTGGTAATACCTCTTTTAAAACTATCGCTGGAGGTTGGGGAAGCGGAGATGTAAATAAAGCCTATGTCATCTCAGTGATTAAGGGAATCAGTAATGCGGGGTATACGGTCGACAACGATTTAAAGAAGGACTATCTGCATTACTTTACAAGAGATTCTGCCGTTCAAATGGCTGCAGGAGCCAAGTGGCCTAAGGCTGCATTGGAGATGGTTGTGCCGGATAGTACTATAGAAGAAAAGGCGCGAACTTGCGATATTGCGGTATTAACAATCGGCAGGAATTCAGGAGAAACCTCAGATCGCGACCTGGAGAAGAACTACCATCTTTTGCCCGTAGAAACTGAGCTGATCAGGAAAGTTGCGGAGGCATTCCATAAGCGCAACAAAAAGCTAATAATTGTTCTTAATGTTGCTGGGGTTGTAGATATGAAGGGCTGGAAAGATAACGCGGATGCAATCCTTCTCGCCTGGCAACCAGGACAAGAAGCTGGTAATTCAATTGCAGATGTATTAAGCGGCAATGTTAACCCCTCGGGTAAACTTGCTACTACCTTTCCTTTAAATTATTCAGATGTTTCCTCTTCCAAAAATTTTCCAGGTACCCCTGTTGAAAAGCCACTTAGCGTGATCTATCAGGAAGGTATCTACGTGGGCTATCGTTACCACGATACCTTCAAAGTGCCCGTAAATTATGAGTTCGGCTATGGGTTATCTTACACCAATTTTGCTGTTACAAGTTATAGCATAAGTAAACCCTCGGCCGACGGCTCTTTTGAGATAAATTGCAGAATTAAAAACACCGGGAAACTAGCAGGTAAGCAGGTGGTACAAATCTATATCGCTGCGCCAACAAGTAGTCTTGACAAACCAGCGCAGGAATTAAAAGCTTTCGGTAAAACAGTTCTGTTATCACCTGGGCAGTCCCAGCAAATGAGATTTACTGTAAGAGGGCAAGATCTGGCATCCTTCTATTCGGATAAATCTGCTTGGGTTACAGATGCAGGAAGATATGAAGTCAAAATAGGGTTCTCGTCAAGAGATATTCAAAACACTGCATCCTTTGTGTTGAAGAACAGTGTTGTTGTAGGGAAGGTAAATAAGGTGATAGCTCCTGTGCTGCCGCTAAATGAATTTAAACCCTGAATTACTTGAAAAGATCTGTCAAGTTGGGCGCACCGAAAAGTGCGCCCTTTTTTGTTGCATCCTATACGGCCTGTGAATGCCTTTAATCCTCTATAATTTCCTGTATACATCTTTCAAAACTAAGCCATCGTTAATTAAAGGTTAATACTTGCTTCTCAAAAAAACGATTTTTTTACTGCGGAATCTATCAATTCCCCTTCCTGAATGCCCTCAAAAGCGGTTTTGGGAACGGTTGCTTAAAAATAGACCCTTATTTGCAGATTTTTAATGCCTTCTAATGCTGCGATAATAATGAAGTTTGACCTAACCAATTAGAACCATTATGTTTAAAAACTTCTCACTTTGGCACTTGCAAGTAATGGTGCTGTTTTTATCCAAATCAGATATTCCTCCAGTGATTACCCGGAGGTTTATCCTCCTGAAAAATTGCTTGAGTTTTAGAAGCAGTAGCTCTTAAACGAACAGCAGTAATTTATAAAATGCAGTAACCAATCTATTTTAAACTATTAAGTATGTATGTATTTTTCCTTATGCACAACAAGGTCTTTTGCAACTCTTCGGGTAAATTAATGTACTCCAGGGCCTTTCTTATCTTGCTATTTACAGTAATTGCAGTTTTTTTACCATCTGATTCAAATGCAGTAAATTTTAGTCCGACTACTAATCTTTCCGGCTCCAGTGTTCAGGAAATCATAAAAGGTATTGTTAAAGATAATACAGGGGAGCCGTTGCCGGGAGTAAGTGTTAAGGTAAAAGGCGCTTCAACCGGTACTCAAACAGACAAGAATGGTGCATTTTCAATAAGTGCTCCTTCCGGTGCGGTTCTGATATTCTCTTTCATTGGGTTTCAACAGCGAGAAGTTGCAATAAAAGGTTCTGAAAACATATCCGTTACACTTGCTCCACAGTCAAATTCCTTGACAGAAGTTGTGGTCAATGGTTATACCAGTCAGAAAAGGGCTGATGTAACTGCAGCTATCAGTACCATTTCCGGTAAAGAATTACTTCGATCGCCGGTAACAAATGTTACGCAAGCATTAGCTGGGGTGGTACCCGGACTTGTAGCACAACAAACTCAGGGACGTCCAGGCTTCAATTCAGCCAACCTATACATCAGAGGAAGAGTTTCTTCATCAGCTACTGCTTTAATTATTGTAGATGGAGTTGAAAGAACAACCTTTGGAGATATTGATCCCAATGAGATTGAAAGTGTTAACATCCTGAAAGACGCTGCCTCAACAGCATTATACGGATTGAAGGGAGCCAATGGGGTTATAGTTATCACTACAAAAAGAGGTAAAACAGGGCCAGCCAGAGTAACTTTTAGTTCAAATTTTGGATTTGTAAGTCCTACATCAAGGCCAGGCATTCTTGGTGCATATGAAAGTGCGATGATCTATTCTGAAGGACAAGACAATATTGGTGAGGCCAGAACTTTTACGGATGAAGACCTGCAGATATTCAAAGCGGGAACCGGAGACCCCTTATTATATCCTAATGTAAATTGGTATGATGAGCTGGTAAAAGATACCTGGTACCAAAATCAGCAAAATCTAACAGTATCAGGAGGTACTAAAAACGTTAGATATTTCACATCATTCGGCTATCAGTCAGAGCAAGGAAATTTTAAAGAATTTAAAACGCCTTTAGATTATAGTACGAGTCCTAGTTATTCACGTTATAATTTTAGGGCAAGGGTAGGGATTGATATTTCACCTACCACTAATTTCGAGGCTAACCTGGCAGGAAGAAATGAGCATCGCTATAGTCCTGCAGGGATGAGTCAGTATAATGATCCGGCGGGTGTAGTAGGTAATGGAATAGAAGGATTGGTAGGACGATCGTTAAAAATCCCAACCTGGGGGATACCATTTTTCCCTCAGTATACCAACTCGTCAGACCCCGATATACAAGCTCTTGATAATACTTATAATCATATTGTCAATTACGCATGGGGAGTCAATTCATTTAATCCTTATGCTTTTTTAACCTATGGTGGGTATGCATTTACAGATAATAATGTAGCTGAGGCTGTTTTTACGTTGAATCAAAAACTTGATTTTCTCACTCAAGGCCTTTCACTGAAGGCTCAGCTTGGATACGATGCAACGTTTATTTCCGGAAAGCTCCAGCGGGGAAGTGTTGGATATTTTAGCCTGGATAAATCTACTCGGGAACTGAGTCCTTTTTCTTCTACCTATAACGATTTCCTGGGTGCCCCAGCTTATACCAGAACAGGGTACAATAAGACAAACCTTCAGGTCTTTCTTAACTATGCAAGAACATTTGGTAAGCATAATGTCTCAGGTAACTTTATTGGGCAGCGGGAATTACGTGGATCTTTAGATGCATCAGCACCTTTCGCTAATCAGGGGATTATCACTAAGGTTGATTATAATTTTGGAGGAAAGTATCTGTTTGGTGCAAGTGCTACTTATAATGGGTCAGAGAATTATGCGAAAGGTTATCGCTATGGGTTTTTCCCGGCAGTATCGCTCGGGTATAATATTGCCAATGAGAATTTTATGAAAGAGATCGATTGGATCTCAATGTTAAAATTAAGAGGATCTGTGGGTAAAGTAGGTATACCTAGTCCCGGTACAGGAAGATTTTATTACCAGGACAGGTTTGGAGCGGGAGCTAATATTCCCTTTGGTAACCCAAATAGTAATTTCAGTGCCACTACTTATACCCAAACGCAGTATGGAAACCCTTACGTAAGTTTTGAGACTTCCCTAAAAAGGAATATCGCCCTCGATGCTACTTTCCTTCGCGATAAATTAAGTTTTACAGCCGAGCTCTTTGACGATAGAAGATCAAATATTTTAACTACGCGGGGCGCTACAAGTTTTGCTACCTATGGTGCAACAGTTCCCAACACAAATTACGGGGTTAACTATAACCATGGCTACGAACTATCTGCTGGATTTCAAAATCGATCTAAGGCCTTTACGTATAGTATTACAGCGAATATGAGTTTTGCCCGCAACAGAAGGGAAGTATTGGATGAGGCGCCTGGGGTGTTACCAAATCTTAGAGCTAAAGGTACACCTCTGGGAACTTATTATGGCTACCATTTCATTGGCTTCTACAAAGATCAGGCTGATATTGATAACAGTCCTCTTAATAATCTCACAAGTGCAAGATCTATTCCTGGGGATTTGAAGTTCGAGGATATAAACGGAGATGGCATGATCACCAATCTTGATCGTATGCCAATCGGACATCCTGATATTCCTGAGTATAACGCCGGACTTAATATTCAGCTAGGGTACAAAGGCTTCCAGATATCTGCATTATTTAACGCAGTTGATAATGTGAGCTCAGATTTGGTCTTTTATAGTAATACTGTCAACCAATATTATGGACCTATGTTAGGAAGGTGGCGTCCGGATAATACAAATGCTACATGGCCGGCAATACGTCCGGGATTAACTGCAAATCCTAATGAGAATGTAAACGATTTTTTCCTTCAGGATGCTTCTTATATTAAGCTAAGGAATGTTCAATTAGCTTATTCCTTTCCAAAAAAAGTGCTGAACAGGCTTCATTTAAGCAACTTAATGCTTATTGCCAGCGGTCAAAACCTGTTTACCTGGACCAATTTCTATGGCGTTGATCCTGAAAATAATATCGTAGGCGGTACTTACAATTCTGGAACAACTGTAATTCCAACCACTAAGATCATCAATTTAGGCCTAAATGTAACCTTTTAATATCCATAAGTAAAGACATGAAAACTATAAAAGCACTGCTGTTTTGTTTGGTAGCTATTAGCTGCTCTTCGTGCGAAAAAGACTTCTTACAACGGGATGTTGGAACTCAGACAACTTTAAAAGATGTGTTTCTGGACCCTTTACAAGCTTCCAGGTATGCCGACAATACCTATTCATTTAGCATCAATGATTATGGAAGGCTAAGTGGATATAAAGGAATGACAGCGCAGTTTACTGACGAAGCAATATCAAATGGGGCTCAACCGGAGGTAGCTGCAATGAATAAAGGGTTATTCCTGGATCCAAGTGCAAGTGATGTTGCTAGCATCTACAGCCAGATGTACCGGGGGATTCGCAACGCAAATACTACCCTGGCGAACATGGATTCAACTCCATGGACGGCGGACTATCGTCCGGATCTTATTAAAGGCGAGCAACTTTATCTAAGGGCTTATTTCTATTTCGAATTATTAAAACGTTTTGGAGGAGTTGCTTTGCTTACCGAAGCACAGGAATTTACTGAAGCTGCAGTTGATATGCCTCGCAGTTCTTTTGACGAAGTATTGGCAAGGATACTTGCTGATCTGGAAGAGGCTAGAAAAGTCTTGCCATTAACCAATGAAGATTGGCCCAATCCAGCTGCTCAGGCTAACAGGGCCACTGGAGCAGCGGCAATGGCCTTGAAAGCAAGAGCGTTAATGCTTGCTGCAAGTCCCCTGCATAATCCTGCAAATAACAAGGATAAGTGGAAACTGGCAGCTAATGCAGCCAAAGAAATTATCGATCTTAATAAATTTTCTTTGCATCCAGATTATGCAACAGTTCTTACCGTTCCAACATCACCAGAATACATAAGGATATGGCCTAGGGGAGGAAGAGGGTTTGTCGGAACGTATATTAGTGATTTTCTGGTTCCAACAAGTTTTGGCGGAGCTCAATCAAACCTATCTGTTACTCAGAACCATGTAGATTTATATGAAATGAAGAACGGGAAGCCAATTAGTGACCCGACATCCGGATACAATCCACAAAATCCTTACGCTAACAGAGATCCAAGACTAAAAGTTAATGTTCTTTATAATGGAGAAACCTGGCAGGGAAGAACGGTAGAAACCTGGCAATCTGAACCTAATGCACAGGGAGCAATCACTTATGGACGTGATATTAATAATACACTAACATTTACAAAAACCGGCTATTACATCAAGCGACTCTGGCCAGAAACATCACGTTCTGGGTCAACAGCAAGCGCACTTCTTAACTATGTATTCTATCGTTATGCCGAGGTCCTTCTTAATTATGCGGAAGCATTGAATGAAGCAGAAGGTCCGGTGGGAAATGATGTAAAAGAAAAAGTAGATATGGTGAGAGTGAGGGCAGGTTTGCCGGTACTTCCAGATAATCTTACCCAAAGTCAAATGCGGGATAAGATAAGGAATGAACGAGCAGTAGAATTTGCTTTTGAAGATATGCGCTGGTGGGATATTTTAAGATGGAAGAAAGGGCCTGAGATAGTGGCTCAGCCAACTAAAGGTATGAAGATAGAAAAGAAAGCTAACGGAACATTTACCTACTCCGTTTTTGAGCTTCCAGCTTTTAATAAGGTTTTCGAAGACCGCATGCATATCTATCCAGTTCCACAAGCTGAAATTAATAAGAGCGCCGGCAAGCTGATACAGACTGAGGGGTGGTAAACTCATGCACATTTGAATATACAAGAAATGAAAAGCTTATGGCCTGTCCACCGGTCAGCTTAGATCAACTAGAATTTAAAGGAATGAAAAATATTAAATGTTACTGGCAACCTATTGTAGTGCTCATGCTTTTATGGTGTACGCAAGGCTATAGCCAGACCGCAAATAAGATAAGATATAAAGGAAGGATCACCAGCGAAACAGGAGATCCGGTCTCAAATGCCAGAATTGGTGTAGTTGGAGGTAAAGGGGCCTATTCTAATCATAAAGGTGAATTTATAATCAATTGCACTGCTAATGATACCCTTTTAGTGAGCCACTCTGGATTTGCTCCAAAAAAAATCGCAGCTGCTGACCCTCAACCGGAAATAGTTCTTGATAAAACAGAATCAAACCCTGACGAGGAATATGTGCGGATTCCTTTTGATTCGCGAAGGAAAAGAGAACTGAACTACGCTGTGAGTTCCTTGGATGCTTCCGACTTGCCCAGACTTCCACTAAGTAATCTTTCTACTATACTAGCCGGTCGTTTAAGTGGGCTCTTGGTTAATCAGACCAGCAATCAACCGGGAGGTGACAATGCAAACTTTATGGTTAGAGGTCGGTCTTCTTATGCTGCTGGAAACACGCCTACTGTTTTAGTGGATGGAATAGAGCGCGACTTTATTGATATGGATATCAGTGAAATTGAGAGTATATCCGTGCTTAAGGATGCTGCTGCATTAAACTGGTATGGTCTTTACGCTTCTAACGGCGCAATACTTGTAAGCACAAAAAGAGGAAAACCTGGGCGAAGTTATCTTAGTTTCGATGCTCAGGGTGGATTTCAGTCAGTGAAAAACCTTGCAACTCCTTTGAATTCCTACGACTTTGCCTCGCTATATAATCAGGGTTTGAGAAATGCTAATCAGGTGGAGGCCTATAACCAAACTGCTTTGAACGGATATCGTGATCAAACAGACCCTTATTTATATCCTGATAATAATTATGTAGGGCGGTTTCTCCGTTCTTCAGCACCCACGCAGCGTTATGCTTTAACTTTCGGAGGTGGAGGCGACAGGTTACGATATTTCAGTGCTCTTACCTTCTATAATCAGGACGGTTTGTTTAAGGAAACCGAGACTGAGAATTATGACCCTAACCTGAACTTCAAGAAATACAATTTCAGGCTGAATCTGGATTATGATGTCACCAAAAGTTTAGGTATAAGCCTTCTGGCCGGGTTACGGAGGGAGCAGAGGAGCGACGTTGGTGAGGGGTCCGCGGCAGTTTTTAATAATTTGTTCAATTTACCTCCTAATGCGTTTCCAATTTTAAATGCGGACGGTAGTTATGGCGGAAACCAAATGTATCAAAATAATCCCCTTGGTCAACTAAGAGGCACGGGTTATACCAGCACAAGCACAAACGTTCTGCTTGCAACGTTGTCTGCTAAACAACGCCTCGATTTTATAACAAACGGTCTTTCGGTAAACGCCCTTTTTTCTTACGATGGTTATGGGAATTATACCAACGGCTTGACAGAGAATTATGTAGTGGTAGATCCGCAAGGGAATACCCTCCGTACGTCTGCAATCCTTGCTTACAGATTTGCCGGCTTCGGGAACAATACAAAGAACAATGAATTCTGGGCGGGGCTGGATTACGACAGGACTTTTGGCGGTAAACATAAGGTAACAGCCGCAGTCAGAGGTCAGCAGTATATCAGCCATGTGGTAGATCAAATCGATTACAGGGGACGAATGCTGGTGATGAGAGCTGATTATGGTTTCAAAGATCGATATTTTGCAGGTTTTACTGCCAGTTATTCAGGATCAGAGAATTTTGCTCCAAACTCTCGTTTTGGCTTTTTTCCTGCAGCCTCGACAGGTTGGGTAGTGTCTGACGAACAGTTTTTAAGGGGCATTAAAGCAATTGATTATCTTAAAATAAGAGCATCATATGGCAGAAGTGGCAATGTCGCACCTACTTACGATGCTAATGGAAACCTTGTCAGACTACCCTATCGAGCCTTATATACGAGGGGCTCAGGACCGATCCTTGGATCGTCTTTTTCATCAACAACTACAGCCTATGAAATTGGCCCCACGGGGAATCCTGAAACTACCTGGGAAAAAATTGATCGTCTCAACATCGGGGCAGATACTCGCTTTTTCAGAAATTCTTTGTCTTTGTCTTTCGATTACTTCAATGAAAAGAGAAGGGACATTTTAGGGGATTCAAATCTTCCAGGTATCCTTGGAATAACCGTCAGCTCTGTAAATTCTGGTAAGGCAAGAACTGAAGGATTTGATGCCGGATTGAAGTACATGAAAGCTTTTAATGATCTGCAATTATCCTTCAATGGTAATTTCACTTATGCTAACAATAAGGTAGTTTTTAGAGACCTTCCTGCCGGAATTATTGATTATCAGTCGCCAATTGGGTATAACATTGGTAATGTTGGTTCCTCGGGGACCAAGCAATTTTATATAGCTGAAGGCTTATTCCAAAATCAGGCAGAAATAGATGCCAGTCCTAAGCAAGCTCTTTCTGGATTGGTGGTGCCAGGCGATATCAAGTACCGCGATGTTAATGGAGATAATACGATCGATAGCAGAGATGCGGTAGCAACTAACTTTACCGATATTCCGAAGGTCTATTATGGTTTTGGATTCAACTTGAATTATAAAATCTTTGATCTAAACACTCAGTTCCAGGGTATTGAAGGTAGGACAATAGATATCAAACCTATAGTATTTTCGGGTCCCAATGGATTAAATCAGTTGTCAAGATATAGTTGGACCGCCGAGACTGCATCTGAAGCTCAATATCCAAGGATAGCTCTTTCAGATAATGCAAATAATAGAGCCAACTCCGATTTTTGGTTGCGTTCTGGAGATTACCTAAAATTAAGAACCGTAGAATTAGGCATTAGCCTTCCTGCCAAAGTTCTAAGGAAAATTCCTGTTAAAGCTGCCCGCCTTTATGTCGGGGGGTACAATCTGTTTACTTTTTCTGAATTAAAAGGCCTCGATATTGACCCTGAAACCTCCACAGCAGGTGTAGGCTCAAATTACCCCTATGTAAAGACATATGCTTTAGGCCTTAATGTGAAATTATAAAAGAAACTATTATGACGATCATAAAAAAAACCTATGGAGCACTAATTCTGCTTACGCTTCTGTGTTCCTGTAAAGATGATTTTTTTAAACCAGACTACTCTCAGGGACCAATTACAGAGGAATCCGTCTGGGTTACAGACCGGAGAGTTCGCGAGTTCCTCAATAATGGTTATAACTATTTGATCAACAGGTATAATGTTGATGGTAATGGAGCCCTGTTAGCTAGTGCAAGCGATGAGGCGGTTAATTCGAACTTAAATAGTAGTATCAATACGATTAATAATGGTACCTGGGGGCCGCAACGCACCTTCGATAGCCAATATACTAATCTATATAATGGTCTTAGAGTGGTTAATGTATTTTTAGAGAAATCACCCACTAGTGTAATCACTCCCCGGTCTGACTTACCTAAATTAAGAGGGGAAGCTTTTTTCCTGCGTGCTATGATGCATTTCGAGCTATTTAAAAGATATGGAAAAATAGTATTAGCTAACAGATCATTTAAGGTAACTGAAGATTTGGATCTACCAAGAAATTCAGTTGAAGAAGTAGTTCAATCAATAGTTGCAGATTGTGATTCTGCAATTAATCAGATCGACGCAGGGTGGACTAAAGATTGGGACGCTGCTAATTATGGAAGGGCAACCAAAGCTTCAGGCATGGCTTTAAAAACAAAGGTTTTATTATTTTATGCAAGTCCTCTCTACAATCCTGCTAATGACAAAAATCGTTGGCGTGAAGTAGCTAAAGCAGCTAAGGTCCTGATTGACCAGAATAAACACGGATTATTGTCAAATGCCGATTTTCAAAATTTGTGGGATTATACAAATACTGCAACCTCCTACAACAAGGAAGTGATTTTTGCAACACCTGCAGGCAGTATTAATACCATTGAAGCGAACAACGCACCGATAGGTTTTACCGGAGGTTTAGGTAGAACAAACCCAACGCAAAACCTGGTAGATGCTTTCGAAATGACAAACGGCAAACCCATCTCTGATCCAACCTCAGGATACGATCCTCAAAAACCTTATACAAATAGGGATCCTCGCCTGGCACAATTTATTGTTTACAATGGCTCAACCTTTAGAACAGGCTCACTTACCCGGGCAGTTGAAACATTCGATAATGGTTTGGATAATGTATTAAGCAATGTTAATAGAACTAAGTCCGGCTATTACATGCGGAAATTTTTAAGCACTAGTGCTACCTATAATATTAATAATGCAACAAGCAGACGTCGCCCCTGGGTATTATTTCGGTATGCTGATATCCTCCTGGCTTATGCCGAGGCAATAAATGAGTCTGATGGCCCAAATACAGAAGTCTATAATGCGGTAGATGCTGTTCGTCAAAGGGTCGGAATGCCAAAGCTGCCGACAAATCTTACTCAGGAGCAGATGCGGGCTAAGATTAAGAATGAACGGAGGGTGGAGCTTTGTTTTGAAGAGCAGCGGTTTTATGATGTACGACGCTGGAAAGAAGGGGAGACTTATTTTAATGCTCCTATTTATGGAATGCGTATTCTAAAATCGGGAACTACACTTTCATATACACCATTCCTTATTGAAAATAGAGTATTCAGTTCCAAAAATTATTTATTCCCAATTCCTCAGGACGAAGTTAATAAGACGAAGAATCTGGGGCAAAACGAGGATTATTAAATTTTAAAGTTATCAGCTCCTTTTGTTTACCGGCAGATCCCTTCCAATAGTTCAATTTACAGGAGAGGAGATGTCAGGCAATCAGCTGCTAAAAAAAATAAAAAAAATTATAATCCCGATAATAAGTTGGTAATGTCAGCGTTTTAGGATCATAATTGGTTAGTTGGCCTGCGTCCCCATGATGCGGCCTTTCTTTTTTTATAGGCAGGCCTTCCGGTTCATGGCGTACCAAATCCAGAAATTTGTTCTTTGAACCTCAAATCCTTTCTCACATTATCTTGCATGCATTTGGAGTCGTTAAATGTCTTTCTCTCGTGTTGATTTTTCATTTGCCATAGTATTAATAGGCCTTTCTGTTGTATTTTAGTGTCCCCCTTTCGTTAATAGTGTGAATAAGCTCCATCTTTGCTGGAAAAGATTTTGAGATTCGCATATATTGCATGTGCACGAAAGGGGGCAGCAATTAGTGGTAATGAAACCCTTATAGGAAGGGGTTTTCAGATAGAAATAGGATGAAAATGAAGTTTAAGATAAATAAGATGATGCTCAGCGGAGCATTATGGATGCTGCCATTTGTGGTATCTGCGCAGAAGGATAACTGGCATAATATGGATCTGCAACGCGACTCTGTATTTGGTATCAGTACCGAAAAGGCTTATGTTGAGTTGCTAAAAAGTAAGCCTGCAAAGAAAGTGATCGTAGGAGTGATTGATTCCGGTGTAGATACTCTTCATGAGGATCTTCGTACGGTGCTGCTGAAATCCTCCATTGAAAAGCCCTCTAACCAAAAGGACGAGGATAAGAACGGCTATACGGACGACCACCTCGGTTGGAGCTTTATAGGTTCTGCCAAAGGAAATGTGGATAAGGATAATCTTGAGCTGGTAAGGCTGGTGAGAAGAGATCGTAAGCGATTTGCAGGTAAAGATAGTACAACTCTAAAAGGTCAGGCTTTAACTGATTTTAAAGCGCATCAGTTGAGAGAGAAGGAACTTGCAGCCGAGTTAGAGAAGGCAAAGCAAGGGTACGCAGGAGTGCAGGGTTTTGCTGCGGTGCTTGATGAGGTTTTGAAAGGGATAGGTAAAGAGAATCCAACAGCTGAAGAATTAGCTGCTTATCGTCCGGCTAATAACCGAGAAGCCAACGTTCTGAGAATATTATCTATGGCCCTACAAAGCGCTCCTTCGGTGGCTGCTTTCCGCGAGCAGGAGTTGGGCAAGGCGCTTGATCATTTTAAAACCCAGCTGGATTACCAGTTGAATATCGATTATGATCCGCGTGCCATTGTAGGCGACAACTATGAAAAGAGTTCGGAGAAATATTACGGAAATCCGGATGTGATGGGCCCAGACGCAATGCACGGTACCCATGTCGCGGGAATTATTGCGGCTGAGAGGACTAATAGCAAAGGTGTTCTTGGTGTATGTGAACAAGCCTTAATACTTTCGGTACGGGCCGTACCAGATGGAGATGAACGCGATAAGGATGTTGCTAACGCAATACGTTATGCTGTAGATCGGGGAGCTAAGGTGATCAACATGAGTTTCGGAAAAGCTTACTCCAGTGATAAAACAGTAGTGGATCAGGCGGTTCAGTATGCCATGAAAAAAGATGTTCTATTGGTACATGCCGCCGGGAATGATAATAAAAATCTTGACGAACGCCCGAATTTTCCAACAAGAGCCTATTTAAATAAAGGTGAAGCCGGAGCATGGCTGGAAGTAGGTGCTTCAAGTTTTACCAATGACCTTAATCTAAAAGCTCCTTTTTCAAACTATGGCAAAACTACAGTAGATGTATTTGCCCCAGGAGTCCAAATAAATTCTACGGTTCCGGGTTCTGGTTATAGAAAATTGGATGGTACCAGTATGGCTGCGCCAGTGGTCGCAGGCCTTGCTGCTTTGATCCGTTCTTATTATCCCCAATTTTCTGCTGTGCAGGTAAAGGATATAATTGTGCGTTCAGTAGTAAAGGTGGATCATCCGGTTATGCTGGAACGAGAAGGTCAAAAGGTGCAGGTTCCTTTTACCGATCTTTGCCGCACAGGTGGTATCGTTAATACTTATAAAGCTTTGGAATTAGCTGCTGAATTAGCAGCAAAGAAAACTGCTACTATTGGCGCGGAAGGTTCAAAAACCATTAAGTATAATTAGGTTATTTCTAGTTCCTGGTTATTTAAAATATCATAAAAAAGAGGCTTAGTAAGCCTCTTTTTTTATGTAGACTTTATCAATAATTCTATTCTCTTCTGCTTTCGACAGTATAAACAAAGCTGCCAGCTTTGTAATAACCTAAATTGTATTCAATAGGACGGTCTCCCTGATCGAAAACGAACCTCTTTCTTAATAACACAGGACTATCAGCTGCAATCCGCAGTTTTTCCGCAATAAACGGATCGGCTCCTTTTGCACTGATTTCTTCTTTAGATAGGGTTGCAATTACAGAGTAATCCTGTTCAAGTAGCTCGTAAAGCGGCCTTTTAAAATCTTCGTCCCCAGTTAACCCGATACGCGGATGGAAGTATGAAGCGAAATAGACAAAAGGTTCCTCCGGTCTTCCTCTAACCCGCTCCATCTTTAACACCTGGCGATCCTTACTTATGTCGAAAAAATTTGCAAGGGCATCATCAGGAAATACCCAGGTAACATGAAATTCAAAATTCTTAATAGTTATGCCTCGAAGCTTCATTTCCTGGGAGAAACTGAGCCAGTTGTTGGATCTTGAACTAACCGCATTGTCTGCAACCGTGGTTCCTTTACGCTTCTTCCTGACTAACAGACCTTCAAATACAAGCTTATTTATTGCTTGTCGCAAAGTAGTTCGGGAAATTGCCATCATTTTGGCCATTTCTACCTCGTTCGGCAACGTCTTGCCATTTCTGTATTCTTCAGAAGCTATTAACTCTCTTAATGCAGTTTCTGCCTGGATATGTAGGGGAACAGGGCTTTTGTGATCAATGGAGTTCTTCATAAAACTGCAATACTAGAAATATTTTTCTCCGAAATCAATTTGTGCGACAAAAACCGATTGAAAAAAAGTTATCAATTGTGTTTTACTTTTACAATCAATATTAATATGTTTGTACATATTGATTATCAAAACGCCTTTTTCTCTTTATTTATGCTAAGGTTTGGTTATATCAACGGCGTCTTGTTTGCTGAAATTGAATATATGTACATACAATACTACAAATGACTAATTATAATCAACTAGAAAAATTAATAGTAGAGGCAGCGCCAGGAGAACTTATCCGCAGGAAATCTTCCCAATATCTGATGCCTGTTAAATTAGAAGGGCATCTTACGGAAAAAGAAGAGTATAACATTTACCCCTTTTGTCCACTAGGAGATAACAAGATTTTTAATGGCTATGAAGGCTTGGCCAAATATATTATGGAGCAAGGCTCAGTGATCATTGACGGGTTTGCAGGTGTTTTTTGGGACGATGTAGTAAGTGGATTAACAGAGTACTTTACAGATACCGGCTTAACAACTAACATTTTAAAAACATCTGATTATTTCAAGTCCTCAGAGGAAATCGAGCGAATGGTTGAGCCATTTCTTGGATCAGATGATTCTGTTTGGGGAACCAAATGTACCTTAAGCCTGGATAGCTTGTATAATCAAGAGTTGTTTGAGGTAAAGCCGAAGCTTGATTGTAATATAAATATCCTTATCGGCTGCGGGGCTGCTTTGGTAAACTGGAACGTTCCTGTAGTTTATTTTGATCTTCCCAAGAACGAATTGCAATTCCGAATGCGGGCAGGTTCGATAACCAATTTAGGTTGCAATGCTCCTTCGGAACCTGCATCAATGTATAAGCGCTTTTATTTTGTGGATTGGGTACTGTTGAACGATCACAAAAAGGCCATTCTTGAAAGAATTGAAGTTATAGCAGACAGTCAATGGGGAAATGATATTAATTGGATGTTTAGAGAGGCGCTATTCGAAGGCCTTGCTAAAATAAGCCATACAGTTATTCGGGTAAGGCCCTGGTTCGAGCCTGGGGCCTGGGGAGGCCAATGGATTAAAGATCATATTAAGCACCTTAATAAAGATGTGGTTAACTATGCCTGGTCCTTTGAATTGATAGTTCCTGAAAATGGGTTGGTATTTGAAAGTGACGGTTATCTTCTTGAGGTCTCTTTCGACTTCCTAATGTTTAATAACTATCAGCAAGTATTAGGGAAGCATGCTGGAGTGTTTGGACATGAGTTTCCTATCCGTTTCGACTTTCTAGACACCTTTGATGGCGGAAATCTTTCCATACAGGTACACCCGCGGTTGAAGTACATACAGGAGGTTTTTGGCGAAAATATTACGCAGGACGAGACCTATTATATTTTAGACTGCAGGGAAGATGCTAAGGTCTACCTGGGATTCCAGGAAAATATTGATGAGGTTAAATTCAGGTCCAGCCTGGAGGTGAGCCAAACCGAAGGCAAAGAAATAGATATTGAAGACTTTGTACAGTGCCATACTGCCAAAAAGCACGATCTGTTTCTAATTCCTAATGGCACCATTCATAGTTCCGGCAAGGATAATCTTGTTCTGGAGATCAGTGCCACCCCTTACATTTTTACATTTAAAATGTATGATTGGCTACGACTGGATTTGGAAGGTAAACCTAGGCCTATAAATATTGAACATGCTTTCAATAATCTTGATTTTGAAAGGAAAGGAGATCGGGTTGAACGAGAATTGATTTCTCATCAATATGTTCTGGAACAAGGACCAGATTGGCAGATAATCCATTTGCCAACCCATAAAGACCACTTTTATGATGTACACAGGCTAGAGTTTACTAAAAGTGTTGCTGTAAGCACTGATAATTGCTGCCATGTAATGATGTTAGTAGAAGGCTCTTCAGTATTGCTGAAAACACCAGATGGCTGCAGTCAGGTATTTGCTTACGCTGAAACCTTTGTTATTCCAGCTACTGCATCAAACTATGAGCTCATTAATCTTGGAGAAGGAAAGGCAAAAGTTATTAAAGCCTTTTTGAAATAAATATTCTAACCACGAACCAAAAAAACGTTATGGAAAAGAAAAGTAATGCCTACCTATATCTCATATGTGCGGTAGCTGCGCTTGGAGGTTTTCTGTTTGGCTTTGATACAGCTGTTATTTCGGGTACTGTAACTCTTGTAAAAAACGACTTTAACCTGAATGCGGTAAGCGAGGGTTGGTTTGTTAGTTGCGCATTGCTGGGTTGTATTGCAGGGGTAATGTTATCTGGAAGACTTAGCGACAAGTATGGCAGGAAACCTGTCCTTTTAATTTCAGCAATCCTGTTTCTGGCCTCTTCTATTGGCTGTATGCTTACTGGCTCTTTCAGTACGCTTATCATCTTCCGGTTGGTAGGAGGGGTAGGCATAGGAGTCGCTTCTATGGTTTCTCCACTTTATATTTCAGAATTTGCTCCACCAAAGTACAGAGGTATGAGGGTTACATTATACCAGCTTGCCTTAACCATTGGTATAGTGATCGCTTATTTTTCAAACGCATACCTTGTCGAACATGCCTCTTCAAATCTTCCAAATGCTGCATTTAACAGAATTTTCTCAACTGAAGTGTGGCGGGCAATGCTTGGACTAGGGGCTGTCCCGGCTGCTGTGTTTCTTCTCTGTATCTTCCTGGTGCCAGAATCTCCCAGGTGGCTGTTGTTGAAGGGACAAAGGCAGGAAGCCGCTGACATCTTAATCAGAGTTAATGGAAAGCAAATTGCCGAAGCAGAGGTTCTTGAGTTTGATTTATCTCAAGATGAAGATAGAAATGAATCTTTAAGTGAATTATTCAAACCGGTTTATAGAAAGGCGCTCTGGATCGGTCTTCTGTTGCCATTTCTATCCCAAATTTGTGGTATCAATGCAGTTATTTACTATGGTCCAAGAATTCTTGAAGAAGCAGGATTTACATTGAATAGTGCTCTGGGCGGACAGGTAACAATCGGTCTGGTGAATGTTGTATTCACCTTCGTTGCAATATTTACTGTAGATAAGTGGGGCCGCAGGCCGCTTCTATATGTTGGGATAGCAGGAGCCGTACTCTCTTTAATTCTAATAGGAGGACTATTCGCCTTAAATATTATATCTGGCCCGTGGATATTGATTTTCATTCTTGCTTTTATTGCATGTTTTGCCTTTTCTTTTGGCCCGGTATGCTGGGTGGTGATCGGAGAAATATTCCCGAACGCCATTCGTGGTAAATCAATGGCTCTTGCAACCCTGTCCTTATGGATCGGCAACTTCATTGTTGGACAGTTAACTCCAGTAATGCTTGAAGGTGTAGGTGCATCCTGGACCTTTTGGCTCTTCGCCCTGTGCTGCTCCCCCGCTCTATGGCTCACCTGGAAGCTAATTCCCGAAACCAAGGGGAAATCGCTTGAATACATTGAAAATTACTGGAACCAATCCTATAACGAGCGTCTCAATAAATAGAACTAATTAAACCAATTATATGAAATACAAAAATTTACCAGGTCATGAATGATCCAACGTACCTTAGTAGGGCTCAGGCCTTGGGTGCAGCAATGAATACGGTATTATGGAATGCTTCACGTAAAAAGTATATTTTTAATACTACGGATAACAGGGTAAATCCGGCCTGGTGTGCATGGGGCTCACAAGCAATGATACGTCTGTATGAAGCTGACAATAATAAAACCTGGCTTGAATATGCCAGGCAAAATATTGACGGTTTAAATGTTTCAAACAGGAATCCGACAACAAAGGCTTATCATTTTTTTGCCAGGATGGATGGCTCTGATCGCTCTGCAGAAATTGAAGGGGTCGACCAGGCCTGGATGCAAAGAGTTCAGGCTTTATATTCGAAATACAGCACAACTAAATAGTTCAAATGAAAATAAAAAAACATATTAAGGCAGCCATGCTTCTGACTGCTATAAGTTTAGCCTCTTGCGGTGTAAAACGTGAAAGCGTTCTTAAGTACGTAAATCCTAATATTGGTACAGCTCATAGCAGATGGTTTTTTTATACACCTGCCGCAACCCCGTATGGAATGGCAAAACTGGCCCCATCTACTAACGGAAGTTATGGAAATAACCAGGGTTGGGAAGCTGTAGGTTATGATACCAGGCACAATTCTATTGAGGGATTTGTCCATTTCCACGAGTGGCAGGTAGGTGGAGTAAGTTTTATGCCAACAGCAGGTGAATTAAAAGTTAGACCTGGAGATCTGAACAAACCAGGGTCTGGTTACCGTTCCAACTTTGACCGTAAAAATGAACTTGCAGAACCGGGTTACTACAGGGTGAAGCTTGACGATTACAACATTTTGGCTGAATTAACTGCTACAAAACATGTTGGGTTTCATCGCTATACCTTTTCGCAAAATCAGCAATCCCGTATAATACTGGACATTGGGAACGTACAGGGAGAAAGCGGACCGGTAAGTGATGCTTCTATCCGAATGATCGATGATGTGCATTTCGAGGGATTTGTAAAAACATATCCAAAATACTTTGTTCAGTACGATCCGGAAGGTAGGGTATCCATGTATATCTACGGGCAAATCAGCAAAAAGCCGGCAAAAGTTGGGGCATTTACTGCTGCAGGCATTCAGCAAGGTTCCAATTCTGCCTTTGGAAAAGGTGCAGGCTTATATTTGGAGTATCAAACCCAGGATAAGGAATCAATAGAGCTTAAGGTAGGATTATCCTACACTTCTATTGAGAATGCTAAGTTGAACATGTATGAAGAAGCTGAAAATTTAACTTTTGATAAAGCGAAAAAATTAGCACAATATACCTGGCAAAATGAGCTTAGTAAACTCTATGTAGAGGATGAGAGCACCGCAAACAAGACTAAGTTTTATACTGGTTTATTTCATGCTTTGCTTGGCCGTGGGGTTGCAAGTGACGTTAATGGATCTTTTCCGAGGCACGATGGTACAATAGGACAGCTTCCTAAGGATAGTAAAGGTAAATTTAGCTTTGATTTTTTAAATACCGATGCTATTTGGGGTGGGTACTGGAATTTAACTCAGTTGTGGGCGCTTTCTTATCCTCAGCATTACAGTAATTTTGTACATACTCAACTTCAAGTGTATAAAGAAAGAGGTTGGTTTGGTGATGGTATCGCTAATAGCAGTTTTGCTTCAGGGGTAGGCACAAATATGGTCGGACTTGCAATTGCTGCTGCTTATAATGCCGGAATTAGGAACTACGATACAGATCTTGCTTATAAGGCAGTTTATGAGAATGAAATGGGCTGGATGAACAGGAAAGCAGGTGCAGGGAAAATGGATGTGAAAGCCTTTGTTGAGCGGGCTTATAGTCCCTTTATTGGAGGAACCGACAATCAATTTATTACAGATTCTACGGGTTCAACTTTTTCTGCTTCTCATACTATGGAGTATTCTTATAGCGCTTTTGCTGCTGCTCAGATGGCAAAGGCAATGGGTAAGGAAGGAGATTATCAGAAGCTTATCAAATACTCTGACGGATGGAGGAATTTATTTAACCCGCAATCCAAGGTTATTCACCCAAAGGATCTAAAAGGAAACTTTATATCCAACTTTGACCCGAACCAGGCTTGGAGAGGTTTTCAGGAGGGAAATGCGATTCAATATACGTTCTTTGTTCCTCAAAATCCCCGGGCCTTGATTGATGCAGTAGGTAAAGAGGAGTTTAATAACCGTTTAGAGAGTATTTTCAACAATGCTCAAAAGAACGGTTTTGGTGGCGGAAAAACAATTGATGCGTTTGCCGGAGTTAATTCACTTTATAATCATGGGAACCAACCTAACTTACATATCAGCTGGCTGTTCAATTTCTCAAACAAACCTTGGTTAACTCAGAAATTCACACGAGCCATAAATGATGAGTTCTATGGCACAGAAAGTATTCATGGATATGGTTATGGACAGGATGAGGATCAGGGACAGTTGGGCTCCTGGTATGTTTTATCTGCATTAGGCTTATTCGATGTAAAAGGGTTTTCTGATCTAAGGCCGAGTATTCAGATCGGAAGTCCCATCTTCAAACGTACTACTGTAAAACTGGGAAATGGCAGAAATCTGGTTATTGAAACGCAGAATAATTCAGCTGAGAATGTTTATGTACAGTCAGCACGATTTAATGGTAAGTCCTTAGAGTCTTGCTGGCTTTTTAGAGATGAATTAATGAAGGGTGGCAAATTGGAGCTTGTCATGGGGGCTCAGCCAAATACCAGTTGGGGCCTCTTATCACCTCCATCAACTCAATAGCTGATAGCGTTATCTGATTATCCATTATGAAAATTTCAGCAATCCTCCTTTCTCTGAACTTGCTTTCTGCGCCTGTTTTTGCGCAGCCAGCTAAAATCAGAAGACAGGAATATCTAAGGCGGGCAGAAGAGATGTATAGAAAAGTATGGCACCATTACAGGGTGCCTGCTCATAATTTATTTGCTGAAAACTTTCCTTCCGGAGGTGGTGATACACCTAATTACTAGATATTATTCAGCTGTCAATAAAAATCAAACCCTTAATCTTCACATTGACCTTCCCTGGTTTGTAACGGTCCTTTTTAGGGGATATGAGGCGCTGTACAGAATAGATGGTAACGATAAATACATCAAAGCGATTGAGAAAGACTTGAACTATGCCTGGGATAACTCAAAGGATAAGTACGGCTTTATTACCCACAGTTGGCTACCTGCCAAGGAGGAACTCAGGAAGCCAAAATGGCTATTGGACGAGGCCTGTATCGCGGAACTGTATGCACGTCTTAGTTTTATCGGGCAAAAGCAATAGGTATAAAACTTGTCCTTCTCTAAATTGGTTATATAAAAAGCTATCCTCCTCCCAGGAGGATCGCTTTTTTCAAAGCTGCACCTAATTTCATCAGAGTCTAATTATTCTCACATCAATCAGCTTCTGCAACATGCGATGCAATAAGCATCAGTAAAAAACTTAGTCTTATATTCGTAACATCGTTTCTACTAACCAAGCTTTAAAGAAATAGCTATGTTTAAATTTTTAGGAGTCACTTTTATAGTAATCTTTGCGCTAAATTTATTGACGGCGAAGGGGCAAAAACTGAAGAAGAACCAGTTTGACAACCCGATAGCCCTGCAGCGTGCAGATCCTTTTGTTACTAAATCAGAAGGGATATATTACTTCATAGCCACTGTTCCCGAATATGACAGGATAGAATTGAGAGCATCAAAGACCATTAACGGTATCAAGAATGCGCCGGCCGTAGTTGTATGGCGTAAGCATGATAAGGGCATAATGGGTAACCACATTTGGGCACCCGAGCTTCATTTTATTGAAGGGAAATGGTACATATATTTTGCTGCTGGTTCTGCAGAAAATAAGTGGGAGATCAGGAAATACGCTTTGTCTAATTCCTCAAAAGATCCTCTCAAAGGCGAGTGGAAGGAAGAAGGGCAGATAGTAAGTAAAAGGAATGAATTCACTCTGGATGAAACCACCTTCGTGCACAAAGGTCAGAGATACATGGTATGGGTCGACAGGGCCTCAACCACAGTAAGTAACACTGGTTTATATATAGCCAAAATGACAAGTCCTACCACCCTGGATGATAAGCAGGTGGTAATATCAGAACCTGAATATGCATGGGAGACGAAAAAGTACCGTGTGAATGAAGGGCCTGCTGTCATTGTCCGGAATGGAAAAGTGTTCATGACCTTTTCTGCAAGTGCTACTGACGCTAATTACTGCCTTGGACTTCTGTGGGCAGATGAATCCGCTGATCTTCTTGATCCGAAATCCTGGCACAAACTACCAGAGCCTGTATTCTTTACTAACGAGAAATTTAAACGCTTTGGTCCCGGACACAATAGTTTTACAGTATCAGAAGATGGTAAGACAGACATCATGATCTATCACGCCCGAGACTATAAAGAGATAAAGGGTGAGTCGCTTTACGATCCTAACCGGCATACCCGTGCAAGAGTGTTAAGATGGACAAAAGACGGGATGCCTGATTTTGGACAGGACCTTGACGATAATGACATGGCACTTAAGAAAAATAGACCATAATACTTTATTCGCGGAAGAGTTGTAGTTGTATTAGTAACAATAGTTTTTAATAATTTTTAAAAACTATTGTTACTTTTATTGAAATCGTATAATGATCAACTCTCGGCAATGGTTTTTAAAAGTACACTACTTGGTTTTCTAATTTTTTCTATTTGGAATTCGTATGCCCAAGCCCCCGGGCTTATTCCTGCACCAGTTAAGGTCGTTTCTTTAAACGGGGATCTTACACTTAATTTCCGGCCAGAGGTTCATGCTTCAGGGAGTTTAGTAAGGGAGCGGCAACTAGTTAAAACCTGCTTTAATTCATTAAAAAAGAACAAGTACAGTAGGAAATTTCCTGTTCGTCTTTCAATTGATCCTATAATAGCCAGAAGAAATAAGGAGGGATATAGTATAACGGTAGACTCAAAAGGGGTTACTATCAAAGGAGGAGGTGCTGCAGGAGTTTTTTATGGCATTCAAACATTAAAGCAGATCATAAGGCTAGAACCACAGGGAAGAATTACAATTCCCTACCTTTCTATTGTTGATCACCCTCGCTTTGCATGGCGAGAGTTCATGTTTGACGAGGCAAGGTATTTTAAAGGGAAGCAGGTAGTCAAGCAGTTATTAGACGAGATGGCGCTTTTGAAAATGAACATTTTTCATTGGCACTTAACCGATAATACAGGCTGGCGATTAGAAATCAAAAAGTATCCTCTACTTACCAAAGTTGGAGGTAAGAGAGATTCCTCTGAGATCAAAGTAAATGGCATCAGAGGTTTCTATGACGGAAAACCTCATAGTGGTTTCTATAGTCAGAAGGATGTAGCAGAGATTATCCGGTATGCCGCGGAAAGGCATATTACTGTAATCCCCGAAATTGATATACCAGGACATACCAGCGCCGCAATAGCTGCATATCCCTGGTTGGGAAGCGCTTCGGTTCCAATCACCGTACCTTTTTCGTTTGCCAACCAACCAAATGTGCTGAAAGTCTCCGATCCACGTGTAAGAGGCTTCGTAGAGGATGTGTTGGATGAGGTTATTCAACTATTTCCTTCACAGGTGATCCATGTAGGCGGTGATGAAGTGCTATACAAACACTGGGACCAGTCGGATGAGGTGCAAGCGTTTATTAAGGAAAAGGGATTATCTTCTTCTGCCGACCTGCAACTTTGGTATATGAATACGGTTTCGCGTTATCTCGAATCAAAGGGAAGAAGAATGATGGGCTGGAATGAGATCCTCGGGGATAAGATCCACGACGAGATAGCAAATGGCGATTTAAAAGTCAGTGGTAATCTCGCTCCAAATACTATTATCGATTTTTGGAAAGGGGATGTAAAGCTGATGAAGAAGGCCGCCCAAAACGGATATGAAATAGTGAATTCCATCAACTATAAAACTTATATGGACATTGAAAAAGTTAAGCTGAAGGATGCTTATGGCTTTGAACCCGTCCCCCAAGGATTGCCTTTGGAAGAGAGGCAGAAGTTTCTAGGTTCTGCCTGTCATATGTGGAGCGAATGGATCCCCCTGGTGAATGATCTGCATGGCAGGGTGTTTCCCAAACTTGCAGCTTATGCAGAAGTTGGATGGACACAGAAAGAAAACAAAACATATGAAGGATTTCGGGATAGGCTTTCCTGGTTCTATCTGCATTGGAAAAATGCCGGCATAAAATATCTGAAAGAGTAGTCCTCTTTTTCTTTTTAAAAATATTTAAAAAGTATATATGTCTTGTTAATTTTATTCTTATATTTACCATCAAGCTGGTATACAAACACACATTCATTATGATCTCTACTTCAATTTCAACGCTTGCTAAAGGGTCTGTTCTTGCTTTTTCTTTACTGGTATCTGCTTTTGGTTATTCGCAGACGATCACCGCAGAACAGAACCAGAAAATCATGAATGCTAAGCAGGGAAGCATTATATCTCTTGATGGTTTTCTTACTGAAAAGTTTCCTCTGATAAATTATCAAAAAGTTGTTTTGCCTGGTCCTCAATATATAATATCCGATGATCCTGAGTATATAAGGGAGCCTGAAGGGATATCATTGCAGGAAAAAGTTCAGCCAGGTGCTGTGCGTTTATATGTATATAACGTAAACGGAGTAAAAGATCCTCAAAAAATTGAAAGGAAGATTACTGCGGTAATAAAAAATCTGGGATCTTCAAAACTCAACATGCGAATGCTCAAGTACTCTTCGCAGAAGCCAAGTTCAAATTATTTTCAAATCGGTAAACAGGGTCTTGCAGATTATTTCGCTTCAAATGGAGAAGAAAGGGTAAGGACAATAAAGCCGGGAGAAGCCATCCCTGTTGACGAGCAGCTGGAGAAGAATGTAGTAAAGTATGATGAATTGGTCCACGGCTTTTATGAGTTCGTGATTGATCAGCCGGCAGAGATAAGTATTATTCAAACCTCTCCCAAAGAGAAAGGTTCTGAGGCGCTAAAGCGGATTAAGAATATTCTTCCTCCAAAAGGGCATAGCGGAGCAGGGCGTGGAGTATTTGGTGTTAGTAATTATGACATAATAACGGATGGAGTGGTCGACACAAAAAATGGTGTAGCTCAGATCATGTTGGCTGACGGTAAAATAGATCCATGGGTTTTAGGCAAGGAAAGTAGTCGTGGCCAACAGGCAAAGCTTGCTGGAAATTACGGAGTAATGTATAATATTAATATGAAGTGGAAAAGTTCTGATGGCAAAGGTTTGGCTTTGGTAAGCTGGAACTCGCGTTCGGCTGATAATAAATGGTGTAATGGAATGGCCATGACTATGCTGGTGGATAAGGGTAAGTTTGAGAAGGGGATTGTAAAGCTGCCTTCCGATAAGCTCACCACTCGTGGAGCTCCAGAGGCAATAGTAATTCAGGTATTTCCTCCTGCGCCTAATGGTGAAGAGCAAACCATCAACCTGACGTATTCTCCCCCGGGAGCCTCTTGCTTGCCAACACCTTTGATCTTTATTCCCGTGGATTTGAAATAATTAATGTTATTGTTGGCGTTGTTAAGAAAATATTAACCTTTTTTCAGGGAAAATGAAACCGCTGTTTTTATTATTATTCCTGTGTTTTCCGATATCGATATTTGCGCAGGATAAGCTCGTGCTGGACTCAAAGTATCTTCGAACTCAGGATTCGATCCTGGTATACAAACCAGAGAATTACAAAAAAGATAGGTCATATCCCGTTGTCTATCTACTGCATGGTCATTCGGCTAACTATAAGTCCTGGAGCAAGCTTGTAGATCTTCAGGCCTTGAGCAATAAGTATAGTTTCATTATTGTTTGTCCTGATGGCTTGAAGAAAAGCTGGTATATGAATTCGCTAAATAAAGATAGTCTGCAATACGAGTCTTTTTTCATAGCGGAGTTCTTACCTTATATTCAGAAGCGTTACTTAATAGATCCGCAAAGGCAATTTATTACCGGTGCAAGTATGGGTGGTCACGGTGCTATGTGGCTGTTTTTGCGCCACCCTCAGATTTTTATGAGTGCAGGTAGTACCTCCGGGGTTTTAAACCTTAGATACTCAGGTTTTAAGAAAACGACCCTTGCTGCAATATTGGGTCAGTATTCAGATGATAATAAGGCTTTTGACAGTTGCTCGGTGGTGAATCTCTTGCCGAAAATTGCCGGACTGGGTAAACAGATAATCTTTGATTCGGGTACAGAGGATTATCTCTACATCACCAGTCGTAAGTTTCGCGAAAAGTGTGATGAGCTTAAAATAAAGGCTACTTATCTTGCCCAGCCCGGAGCTCATACCGGCTCATATTGGTCGCACTCTATTTTGGCTCATTTTGAATTCTTCAATCGCCTTGCGGTTACCGGTCTAACTAAGCGATAATAGTCTGTTCCTGACCAGGAGGCATGCACCTGTTACCCCAGCTTTCTCTTTTAAGGTGGAAATTTTGAGCTGCGTGTCTGCATTTACAAGACTAAGGGAGTACTTGTTAATAGCACTTTTTATGGGGAGCCGTATAAATTCACCTGTTTCTGCGAGGCTTCCCCCTAAGATTACAAGTTCCGGATTGAAGATGTTGATCAGTAGTGCAATCCCACGGCCCAGGTTTTCTCCCACTTGTGCTATCAGTTCAATAGCAAGTGTGTCATCATTTTGGGCTGCTTCTAAAATATCCTCTAGCTCAATATTCTCAGCCTTCAGATCTAAAATGCTTGACGAGCCTGTCGTAATCTTGTCTTTAAACATTCTTTTTAGAGCCCATCCTGATGCTTCCGTCTCCAGGCATCCCTTTTTTCCGCAGTGGCAAATAATTTCATTTTTAAACAGAGGCATATGTCCAAATTCACCAGCAAAACCCGACTTGCCATAATAAAGCTGACTATTAAGCATGATACCCATTCCCAAACCATAATCCAGGTTAAGGAATAATACGTTTTTTTCGTCTTTAACCACTCCTGAGGAAAATTCTCCATAAGCCATTGCTCTTGAATCGTTTTCAAGAAATACTTTTATTCCAAGCTGTGATTCTATAATTTTTGATAAAGGTTCTTCGTGAAAATGGAAAAAACTATAGCTATATCCTGTGGCATAATTGATTCGTCCGGAGAGATTAATACCTATACCTAATATCTTGTCTTTTGGAGCATTAAACTCTTCTATAAAAGTAGAAATAAGCTTACATAATTCGTCGAGGGATTCCTGGTTGTTGCTTAGGCGGTACGGGAGGTGTTCCACCAGCTTTACCATGTTCTTCTGAAGGTCAGAAATGCCGATATTGATGTGACTTTGCTTTACATCAACCCCTATAAAAAAAGCTGATTCTGGTAATAATCCATACAGGTTCGGTCTTCTTCCTCCGGTAGAATCTACCTTTCCATAATCTTTAACTAATCCGTCGGCAATTAACTCGTTAAGTAGATTGTTCACTTTGGGAGCACTAAGAGCCAGTTCCTTGCAGAGATCGGCAATCGTAGAGTTTCCGGAATTCGCAAAATAAGCAAGAAGGGCTTTCTTAATATTAATATTCTTATAAGCTACCCCCGTAATATTGTCGTTGTTTAATTCCTCAAAAAAGGTCATCCGTGTCAAGCAAGTTCTAATACAATAATAAGTATAAATCCTATTTTTCTGCTGTTCCGCTTGTATAAATCTTATACTTTTTAAAATATTTAAAAAACATATTGTTTATATTAAAGATATTTTATTAAATTGCATTGAATTATAGACCGCGAGAACCCGCATTTTTATTGTTTTTTAGTCAATTAATGGCCATGACGGTGCTGTTAATGTCGAAGTTGTTTTGATTTAAGCAGGACGGGCTACACTTGTCTTGTTGATTTTGGTACTTATGGAGCTGTTTATTTAATAATGTGCCGTTTAGATGCTCATATTTTTATTAATATTTAAAAATTCGGTGTTTTTAATAGAGAGTTGCCTGGTATTTTCGGCTTTATTGTAAAAAAGATCAAGAAAATAAGCCTTTGGTGACCAAATCTTTTTAATTTTTTTTAAAAAGTTCATTTCTTTTTCTATGTTTGTTATGCGCGCATTTGAAAAAGGAATCCTTTTTCAATAATCCAATAAAAAGTACTCATTAATCTTAATCGTATGTTATGCGAAAACTAATTACAAAAAAAGATCAGCTGTTGCACGTTCTCCTGGCAGTTGTTCTCATGCTTTGTCAGTACAACGGGGCCTGGGCTCAGGCAAGGATCGTTACAGGGACTGTTACTGACTCCAAAGGGGAAGCTTTAATTGGTGTTTCGGTTAAGGTGAAGGGAGAGGCCAGAGGGGTCAGTACAGATGTTTATGGTAGATATAGATTAAACCTAAGTTCGGCTAATCCTGTAGTGGTTTTTTCTTATATCGGTTTTACTACAAAAGAAATAGCCGTAGGTGATAAAGCCGTTGCGAATGTCTCTCTGGCCGAAAGTGCATCTAAGTTAAATGAAGTGGTGGTTGTGGGTTTCGGTACCGCCCGCCGTGCAGATCTTACAGGTTCTGTTGGAAGTGTTCCTATTGAGGATATGCAAAAAAGCCCGGTTAAATCATTAGACGAAGCTTTGGCAGGAAGGGTGGCCGGTGTCCGGGTTACTTCGAGCGAAGGCCAACCAGGGGCACCAGTGGATATTGTAGTGCGCGGCTATAATTCTATTACACAAAATAACTACCCTTTATTTGTAATTGATGGTTTTCCGATGGAGGACGTTGCAAATTCGGCAGTTAATCCATTAAATACGATTGATTTAAATGATATCGAATCAATCGATATTCTGAAAGATGCTTCAGCTACGGCGATTTGGGGTGCAAGGGGTGCTAATGGCGTGGTGATGGTTACTACCAAAAGAGGTAAAGCAGGAAGGCCTGTTATTACTTTTGATAGCTATTATGGCATTCAGAATAACAAGAAGCGAATGGAAGTATTAAGTCCCTTCGAATTTGTTAAAATGCAGAATGAAATGGATCCTGTTAATACACGCCTTTTCTATGGTGAATTGGATCCCGGTACTAATCAGTACGTGTTGAACCTGGAAAAGTATCGCAATGTAAAGGGTATAAATTGGGAGGATCAGGTGACAAAGAAGGATGCAGCCATGCAGAACTACTATCTTTCTTTAACTGGCGGAAATGAAAAAACTAAATATTCTGCCTCCCTCTCTACACTTTCACAGGATGGTATAATTCTTAATTCCGGTTTTAACAGGACCCAGGGCAGGGCCGCGCTAGACCAGGAGGTCTCCAAAATCCTTAAAGTGGGGTTTAATGCAAATTATTCCTACCTCAAAAATTATGGTTCTCCTTCTTCTACGGGATCTTATAATAATGAAATTAACCTGCTGTTTAACGTTTGGGCCTATCGTCCGATCACAACAAACGGAAATGTAACGATTGATCAATTACTTGAAATGCCCGTAGATCCAGAGGTTGCTACTACAAATGACTTTCGGTTTAATCCTGTACTCACTACTCAAAACGAGTTGAGAGAAAACTACAGCAACAGCTTTAATACGAATGGCTACGCCGAATTTACTTTAAGTAAGGAGTTGAAGTTCAAAGTAATGGGAGGATATAGCAACGGCGTCCGGAGGTATGATGTATTTAATGGCTCTATGTCAAGGTTTGGTAATCCACAGACAAATTTTAAAGTAAACGGTTCAAGGACTTTTTTAAATAGCAATTCATGGCAAAACACCAATACTCTAACCTATAATAAGCGTATCAACAAAAAAGATCTTTTAACAGCTGTCGGAGGCTTTTCATTTGAGGGTAACAAGAATTCCACTTTTGGCGGTACCTCTGTTCTTTTACCAAATGAAGGACTGGGACTTAATGGACTAGATGAAGGTACCTTTAATAATATCGCTTCTGCTGCCTCCGAGAATTATCTGGCATCAGGCTTTGCAAGGTTAAACTATAATATTGATTCCAAGTATCTCTTCACGGCAAGTTATCGTGTAGATGGTTCATCCCGCTTCCCAAATAACCGCTGGGGTTATTTCCCATCGGGTTCCTTTGCCTGGGTTTTTGGGAGAGAGAAATTTTTAAAGAATAGCCCTGTTTTTTCCAATGGCAAGCTTAGAACTTCGTGGGGACGCACAGGAAACAACGGTGTGGGAAACTATGCAGCATTCCCGCTACTAGCTTTAACCACCACCAGTGGCTATATGTTCAACAATACCGTTACTTATGGAAGTGTACCTGCAAGTCTTGGTAATAGCGATCTGAAGTGGGAAACCACAACCCAGACAGATATAGGGCTTGACCTGGGGTTTTTACAGGACCGGATCTCCTTAACTGCCGATATTTATAGAAAGAACACCTCCGACCTTCTTCTAAATGCAGATTTGCCTGCATCTATTGGATATAGTAAGGCAACTAAGAATATTGGAAAAGTAAGAAATGAGGGTTTAGAGTTAACGCTTTCGGCAAATCCTGTTAAGAATAAGAACTTTAACTGGAATTCGCAGTTCAATATTTCCTTCAATCGTAATAAAGTTTTAGGCCTCACTGAGAATCAAAACTATATGCTCACATCCCAATACTGGGGGGATGACTGGGTGAATATTTTTCCATACGTAGCAATGCTTGACCAACCCATATCTCAATTCTACGGTTATATCTGGGATGGCACTTACAAGTATGAAGATTTCGTTAAAACGGGAAATACGTATACATTGAAGAACGATATTACGGCCAATGGTGAGGCAAGAACAGCGGTTCAGCCTGGAGATATCAAATACCGGGATATTAATGGTGACCTTGTTATTGATGAAAAAGATAAGGTTATTATCGGTCAGCCTTATCCAAAACATACCGGAGGATTCACTAATAATTTCAGCTATAAGGGTTTCAGCTTAAACGTATTCTTCCAATGGTCTTACGGAAATGATGTGTTAAATGCCAATCGTCTGATGTTAGAATCCGGGTATAAATACAATACTAACCAATATGCAACTTATGCCAACCGTTGGTCGCCAGAAAATCCTGATTCGGATATCCCAGCTGTAAAGGGATCTACAATGAAAGCTTATTCAACAAGAGTTATAGAAGACGGCTCTTTTCTTAGATTAAAAACCGTAGCTCTGGGTTATACATTGCCTCAAAGACTTAGTAAAGCAATTAAAGTAAACAGCCTTGGGCTTACTCTTACTGCACAAAATCTGTATACCTGGACAAATTATTCTGGATACGACCCTGAGGTTTCTGTGCGCAACAGTGCTCTTACTCCGGGATTTGATTATTCAGCATATCCTCGTGCAAGAACTCTAACCCTGGGATTGAACGCTAAATTTTAAGATTAAGAACATGATTATGAAAAGATTTATATACAGCCTGATTGCGGGAAGCTTGCTCTTTGCTTCATGTAAAAACTTTCTGGATGTAACCCCCGACTCGCTTTCTCCCTCTAATTATTACAAAACAGAAGAAGATATTAATACTGCACTAACTGGAGTTTACGATGTATTAGGTAAGTCATCCACATACGGCAGGTACCTGTACTTTGAGATGGATGTTAGTGATGAAAGCTTCCCAGCTTCATCGAGCTGGACCCAAGACGTGGCTTTATTTAATTACGACCCCGGTGATATTAAATTGACAGCGACCTGGAACACCTTGTATGATGGGATTAACAGAGCTAATATGCTTCTGGATAACATTGATAACTCTAATTTGACAGCAGAAAAGCGTAGGGTAGCCAAAGGTGAAGCGCTATTTTTAAGGGCATATTATTATTTCGTGCTCGTTCAAAATTGGGGCAGTGTTCCTATGCGTTTAACGGCAGCCAAAGATCCGAATGATGTGAACATCGCTAAAACTCCATATAAAACCATTTATGAGCAAATTGTAAAGGATATGGAGACTGCTGCTGATTCTGTCAATGGTATTGATAAGTATAACTACACCGGAAGAGTAAGCAAGTCGGCCGTGTGGGGAATCCTTGCCAGGGTGAACTTGAAAATGGCTGGAGCTCCTTTAAGAGATGTAAGTCGTTATGCCGAAGCGAGAAAATGGGCTGCTAAAGTAATGGAGGCAGCTAATGGACACACACTGAATCCCGATTACAAAGATGTGTTTAAAAAAATGGCGGCGGATCAATACGATAAAAAGGAGGTGATCTGGGAGGTGGAATTCGGCCTGAAAAACGGAACACAGGATGAAGGTGGGTCAGTTGGAGGAATAAACGGAATTGGTACCACCAATCAAACTATTGGATATAGTTATGGAATTCAGCGTCCTACTGACAGGTATTACAAGCTCTTTGAAGAAGGAGACATTCGTCGTGCATGGTCTATCAGCAATTATTCCTACGATGGCACCACATCCAGCAAAGTTTATCATTCAACAACTTTCTCTAACTATGCAAAATACGCTGCAAAGTGGAGAAGGGAATATGAAGCTGCTAATCCAAAGTTCGTAAATACCACTGCTATCAACTTTCCCCTGCTCCGTTATTCAGACGTTCTGCTAATGTTTGCAGAAGCTGATAATGAAATCAATGGTCCTACGGTGGATGGTATTGCGGCTGTAAATACTGTCCGGAGACGCGCGTATGCCCGGCCCCTTAAAACAATTACTTTAACTAATGGAGGCAGTGGATATGCTACCGCTCCTACAGTGGTCATCGGTGGCCCAGGCTCTGGGGCAACAGCCACAGCAACAGTATCCGGCGGAAGAGTTACCTCTGTAACTTTAAATGAAATCGGCTTAGGTTATAATACTATTCCAACTATCACTTTTGATCCCGGGCCGGGTAATCCGGGAAGCGGAGCAACTGCGACAGCTGAAATTTACACTGTTGATGGCCTGCTTACTCCAGAAATGACAGCAAACCGAGATGCGTTCCGGGAGGTAATTCGTGCTGAAAGATCGCGGGAGCTAGGTTTCGAGGGATTAAGAAGATTTGACCTGGTAAGATGGGGGCTATGGGTTCCGGTTATGAAGAACCTTGCGAACGAAATTGCCACAACTGCTCCTGCCAATTACGTTTATGCGGCTCGCTCAGGGCAAAATATCTCTAATCGCGACACGCTTCTGGCAATTCCCTCAAAAGAAATTTCTCTTAATCAGAGTTTGATCCAAAATCCAGGATGGTAATTTCAAATGCAACTTTATGAACAAGTTTAAAAAGATAATAGGCATGCTTGCAGTAGCATCGGTAGTTGCATGCACAAAAGAAGAGGTGAGTGTTCCTGATTTTGATGTGTCAGTCAATGGAACGGAATACACTACTCAGGACTCGGTTACTTTCAATTTCCAGGGAGATGCAGATATTGTTACCTTCTATTCTGGCGAAAGGGGTAAGATGTACGAATTTAAGAACCGCATAGAAGCCGTAGGAAAGCTGGAGTTGAACATGGAAACACAGGTATTATTCGGTTCGCAGGCAAATAACTTAAGCGTTTTGGTATCTACCGACTTTAATAACACGTATGATTCCACAAATGTAAAAGCCGCTACCTGGACAGACATCACCAGCCGGTTTACTTTGTCTTCGGCTGCTGCGGGAGCCTCGGGGGCACGGGTAGTTAGCAGCAAAGTTGACGTCTCTGATCTGGCTGTACAGGGAAAACCAATGTATTTTGCTTATAGATATATTGGTCAGCCTATAAGTCCGGCATCTCAACGCACCTGGCGTATCTATGCCTTTAATTTAACGAATACTTTGCCTGATAATACGGTCCTTTCAGCGGCTACTATCAGCACGGCAGGCTGGTTGAATGTTGATTGTGCCCACGCTACCAAATGGACCATTCAGACTGCTGCACCGGTACTTTTCTATGCTCCTGCAAGTGGGACCATTACACGGGCGGAAGACTGGGCTATATCTAAGGCGCTCTATCCAACTACTGTAAATCCAGACCTGGGTACAGCAATTAAAACATTTCTGGATAAGCCTATGCGGTCCTTCAAATATAAATTCCCTTCCCCAGGACAATACGACGTCACATTTGTGGCTAACAATGCTAATAATCGGGGACAGGAAACGAAGGTTAAAACGATACGTCTTACAATAAAATAACTTTTTAAAAAAATTAAATAAGTTATTGTATCTTTAGTAATAATATCGTTATTTAGTAGAAATAAATCTCATATGCGTCTTTTAACTCCTCTGATTGCCCTCCTTTTTTTCCTTTGCTCCCTTACTGCTGCTGCACAAACTCTTACCACTGATGTGCTGATTGTGGGTGGAGGGGCTAGCGGAACAACAGCAGGAATTCAATCAGCGCGAATGGGGGTTAAAACGCTGATCATAGAAGAAACTCAGTGGTTAGGTGGCATGTTAACTTCAGCTGGGGTCTCCGCGATTGATGGTAATCATAATCTTCCAGCGGGCTTGTGGGGCGAGTTCCGTCAAAAACTTTATGAATACTATGGAGGCCCCAAAGCTGTGGAAACAGGATGGGTAAGCAATACCCTGTTCGAGCCTGCAACAGGAAACAAGATTCTCCAGGAGCTTGCTCGAAATCCAAATCTTAGTATCTGGTACAATACTACCTGGAAGGAGGTAAAAAGGAGTGATGGACACTGGAAACTGACCGTGATCTCGAATGGGAAAAAGAAAACGATCCAGGCAAAGATCCTCATTGATGCCACCGAACTAGGAGATGTGATGGCTGCAGCAGGGGCCCCTTACCGGATAGGAATGGACAGCCGCTCTGATACAGGTGAGGAGTTCGCGCCCGAAAAAGCAAACAATATTATCCAGGATATGACTTATGTGGTAACACTTAAGGATTATGGAAAAGGAGCTGACAAGACCATTGCTAAGCCGGCCGGTTATAACGCAAACGACTTTAAAGGTAGTTGCGATGTGTCTGATCCGGCTGCATTTGGTTCTGCAGACAATAACTGCTACCAAATGATGCAGTATGGACGCTTGCCCAATGACAAGTACATGATCAACTGGCCAAAGTTCGGTAATGATATTTATCTTAATATTATTGAGAAATCTCCTGCAGAAAGAGCAGTTGCGCTGAAGGAAGCCAAGCTGCACACACTTAGATTCCTTTATTACCTGCAAACAGAGCTGGGATATAAACAGCTCGGCATCGCTGATGAATACCCAACTAAGGACAAGCTTCCGATGATCCCGTATCATCGCGAGTCAAGAAGGGTGAAAGGTCTGGTAACGCTCACATTGAATCATGTTGCGAAGCCCTACGATCAAAAGGAAGCTCTTTATCGTACAGGGATTGCAGTAGGCGACTATACCATCGATCATCATCATTTGAAGAATCCTTCTGCACCAAAAATTGATTTTGTCAAGATAAAAGTGCCTTCTTACAATGTTCCTTTAGGTTCATTGATCCCTGAAAGTACCGAGGGTTTGATCGTTGCCGAAAAGAGCATTAGTGTAAGCAATATTGTGAATGGTGCAACTCGTCTTCAACCGGTAGTACTAACAATTGGGCAGGCAGCGGGAGCATTGGCAGCAACAGCAATTAAGGATAATGTTCAGCCGGCACAGGTACATATCCGTCATGTTCAACAGGCTTTGCTAAATTCAAAGGGCTATCTGATGCCTTTTATAGATGTTAAACCTGAGGATAAGGATTTTCAGGCTATACAAAGGATTGGAACTACTGGTATTTTGAAAGGTACAGGGCTGGCGTATAAATGGGCAAATCAAACATGGTTCTACCCCGACAGAGAGATCAGTGAGCACGAGTTGGTCACCGGGCTTAAAACGTATTATCCGGAGTTGAATCAGGTGCAAGCATCGGGACAGCCACTTACACTAAATTTCCTTGCAGAGCAGATCTCTCTGATTAATAAGCAAGTTCAGTTAGATAAGATAATATCTGAAACCGGAAGTTCTCTCCGGGGAGACTCTGCACTAAACCGAAGGCAAACTGCTGTTCTTCTTGACAGGTATCTTAATCCATTTAGTTTAAAGGTCAATTTTACTGGAGCGATTATTCGCTAGTATCTCCTTCAATATTCGCACTACGCTTTTTAACACATTAATCATTAACACATGTCATTAAGTTTTATTGATATCACTATCATTATGACCTACATCGTAGGGATCCTCCTATTGGGTTTCTACATCTCGAAAAAAGCGTCGAAGGACCTGAATTCGTATTTCCTTGGAGGGAACACAATGAAGTGGTATTACCTGGGCCTAAGTAATGCCAGCGGTATGTTCGATACCTCCGGCACTATGTGGACTGTAAGTATCCTCTTTATTTATGGGTTAAAAAGCGCGTGGATCCCCTGGTTATGGCCGGTCTGGAACCAGGTTTTTATTTTCGTTTACCTGGCAATATGGATGCGGCGATCCGGAGTGATGACAGGTGCCCAATGGATCACCTTCCGTTTTGGAGATGGTAAAGGAGCAAAGCTTTCTCATATCATCATCGTGATCTTTGCGGTCATAAGTGTGGTGGGATTTATCGCCTATTTCTTCGAAGGGATCGGTAAGTACTGTACTTCGATCCTTCCCTGGGATTTAAGTACGAACATAGGTTCTTTTCATTTATCATCTGAAAGAAGTTATTCCTTAATTGTTTGTCTTTTAACGACCCTTTACACAGTTAAAGGGGGAATGTACAGTGTCGTAGCCACAGAAATACTTCAGTTCATCATTATGACACTTTCCTGCTTCGCTATAGGTTACATTGCTTATACTTCTGTTACCGCGGAGCAGATCCACGCCGCGATTCCTGCCGGCTGGTCTGACCTTTCCTTCGGGTGGAAACTGGATCTCGACTGGAGCACCACAGCCTTACCTAATGTTAACGATAAGATTGCGGCTGATGGCTTTGGCATATTCGGGGCTCTGTTTATGATGATGCTCTTTAAAGGAATCTTTGCTTCAATTGCCGGCCCTGTACCAAGTTACGATATGCAACGTGTGCTTTCTGCCCGTACTCCCTCCGAAGCAGCAAAGATGAGTTTCTCGACAATTTTTGTAATGTATATTCCGCGTTACCTGATGGTGGCCTCCTTTGCCGTTCTGGGATTAGTTTATCTCGGTCCTGAGATGGGTAAGATGGGAAGCAATATTGATTTCGAGAAAGTATTGCCACTTTCAATCAATCAGTTTGTACCAACTGGATTAAAGGGCCTCGTTCTCGCAGGGTTTCTTTCAGCTTTCATGGGCACTTTCTCTGCCTTTGTCAATGCAGCTCCGGCATATATCGTAAATGATATCTATAAAAAATACATAAATCCTAACGCGTCAGATGCCAAATACATACGCCTGAGTGTTATCTCTTCGGTGCTGCTTGTGGTAGTAGGAATAATCTTTGGGTTTAATGCCTCTTCGCTTACCAAATTAACTTTATGGCTTACCTCTGCCCTTTACGGGGGATATGTAGCTGCAAATGTGTTGAAGTGGGTGTGGTGGCGCTTTACCGGAATGGGTTATTTCTGGGGAATGTTGTTCGGACTTATCGCCTCTACCATCAAGCTCTTCGCTTTCCCGGATATTGTAGATATCTACGTGTTTCCAGTAATTCTCCTCGTTTCGGCCCTGGGCTGCATTGTCGGGACCTATCTCGAGCCTTTGCCAAATAGGGAGGATGTGAAGGAGTTTTACAGAAAGACCCGTCCATGGGGCTTTTGGGGACCGATCAAGGAAGAAGTAATGCGCGAAGATCCAGGGTTCAAACCCAATAAGGATTTTCAAAAGGACATGAGCAATATCATAGTGGGCATCATCTGGCAGATGTCGCAAGTGGTTATACCCATCTATTTTATGATCAGGGAGAATACGCAAATGGTGATCTGGAGCGGTGTCCTTATCCTTACAAGTATTTGGTTGAAGAAGTTCTGGTGGGATAAATTAAAAGAAGCAGATGTTGAATTTGCTAGTCGTTAATATGAGAAATTTACTATCAGCATTATTGATCCTGGGTAGTGCAGCTGGCTTTGCTCAAGACACAACAACTATAGACAGTAGTTATCAGAACTCCTGGTACCAGCTACGGTCAGATTTTTTCAGGAAACTTCCAGATCACAAGAACGAGATCGTATTTCTTGGAAACAGTATAACAGAACAGGGCGAGTGGCAGGAAGTAGTACATAAAAAGCACGTACTTAATCGCGGGATTAGCGGGGATGTAACTTTTGGTGTGCTGGCAAGACTGGATGAAGTGCTGTCCTCTAAGCCTTCCAAAATATTCGTACTCATCGGCATCAATGATCTCAAAAGAGGAATGCCTGTAGAAGTTATTGCTAACAATTATGTGCGGCTGATTAGAAAAGTACAGGCTGAATCACCGAAAACAAAGCTGTATTTGCAGAGCCTCTTACCGCTTAATATGGCCATGCTGCCCAAGTCTTACGAAAAGCTGAGTAACGAGAAGGTGAACGAGGTAAACAACAGGATGAAAGTGATCTGCCAGCAATACAAGGTAAGTTATGTCGACCTCCATCCGGTTTTTGTGGACGAAAAAAAGCAGTTGAGGAAAGACTTAAGTACTGATGGGCTCCACCTCCGGTTTGCAGCCTACATCCTTTGGGCAGATTATCTTAAAAAATTAAAGCTATTGTAAGATGACGATCAGGCATATAAGTAAAAATAACTACGGCAAAAACCTTACAGCATGGTGCCTATTGGTATTGTCAGGGCTATTACTGTCTAACGATGCATTTGCGCAAACGCCGGTTTCAAAGCCTCTGGCAAAAATTGATAGTAATTATAACCACGCGCATTACCAGCAAAGGACCGAGTTCTTCAGAAAGTCACACCACTTCAAGCATCCCATAGTTTTTCTGGGAAACAGCATTACTGAACATGGCGAATGGCAGGAAGTGTTTGACAATCATAATATCATTAATCGCGGTATAGGTGGGGATAATACCTTCGGTGTGCTTGCCCGCTTAGACGAGGTCCTCGCTACAAAACCCCGGAAGATTTTTCTTCTAATCGGAATAAATGATCTCTCCAGAAGGCTTCCCATCGATGTGATCGTGAATAACTACAAGAGAATTATAACCAGGGTTAAAAGGGAGTCTCCTAAAACAACGTTGTATATACAGAGTATACTTCCTGTACGCGAAAGCATGACAACTGCGTCTTATCTTAAAAATATCAGCCCTCTTGTTACCGAGCTGAATAAAAGAACCAAGGAGCTGGCGGCAGCTGAGCATCTAATCTGGATAAACCTCCACCCTCTGGTAGCTGCGGCAGACGGTCAACTCAGGGAGGAACTTAGCCGCGATGGGATCCATTTAAAACCCGAGGTCTATATAACCTGGGCGAATTATTTAAAGTCACAGAAATATTTATAAGAATGAAGATTACAGGTACCTTTTTAGATGAGATCTCTCATGATATTCCGCACCAGAACTGGGGAAGGGAAGAATGGGATCGCGATTTTTCCTATATGAAAGCCATCGGGATAGATACTGTGATCCTAATTCGCAGTGGTTATCGCCGCTTCATTACTTATCCGTCTCCATATCTGCAGAAGGAGTTTGGTTGTTACCAGCCGCCGGTAGACCTGGTCGAGATGTACCTGCAGCTGGCCGACAAGTACGGAATGAAGTTTTACTTTGGCCTCTATGACAGCGGCCTATACTGGGACACCGGTAATCTTTCTCCCGAAATAGATTCAAACCGGTTTGTAATAGATGAGGTATGGCAGAAATACGGTCACTACAAAAGTTTCGGAGGCTGGTACCTGAGTATGGAGATCAGTCGCCGGACCAAAGGGGCAACTGAAGCATTTCGAACGCTAGGCCTTCAATGCAAGGATGTGAGTAAGGGGCTACCCACTTTTATTTCCCCATGGATAGATGGTAAAAAAGCAGTAATGGCAGCCTCAGGAAGCCTAACCAAAGAAGATGCGGTTTCCCTTTCTGAGCATGAAAAAGAATGGAGCGAAATATTTGATGGTGTGCAGGGAGCAGTCGATGCCGTTGCCTTTCAGGATGGACATATCGATTACCATGAGTTGGAGGACTTTTTCGCTGTCAATAAAAGTATGGCCGACAAATACGGACTTCAATGCTGGACCAATGCAGAGTCCTTCGACCGCGACATGCCTATCAAATTCCTGCCTATCAAGTTCGAAAAACTGAGATTAAAACTTGAAGCTGCCCGGAAAGCAGGATATGAAAAAGCAATCACATTTGAATTTTCACATTTTATGAGTCCTCAGTCTGCTTACCTGCAGGCGGGACATTTATATAACAGATACAAAGAATACCTAGAACAATTGGCACATGGATAAGATGAAGAATTACAGCAAAATGTATAAAGAGGAATTACTGCAGAATATTATTCCTTTTTGGATGGACCACTCAATGGATAAGGATGCAGGGGGATACTTCACTTGTCTGGATCAATTTGGTAAGGTGTTCGATAAAGATAAATTTATCTGGCTGCAGGGAAGGCAGGTTTGGATGTTTTCTACCTTGTTCAACACAGTTGAAACAAGGCAGGAGTGGCTTGACATGGCCGAGCATGGAGCCAGATTTCTTAAAAAACATGGCCGTGATTCTGAAGGAAACTGGTACTTCTCTTTGGATCAGCATGGGCAGCCGCTCGTGCAGCCGTATAATATCTTTTCAGACTGCTTCGCTACTATGGGCTTTGCTGCTCTCTATAAAGCAAACGGCAAAGATGAGTATGCGGATATAGCGAAAAGTACCTTCGAAAATATCTTAAAACGAAGGAATAATACCAAGGGCATCTATAGTAAGATCTATCCCGGAACGCGCGACCTCAAGAACTTCTCGCTACCCATGATCTTAAGCAATTTGTCACTGGAACTAGAGCACCTGCTGGATCCTGAACTGGTGAACAATCTAATTCATGACGTCATTAATGAGGTGATGAATATATTCTACCAGGAGGAAAGTGGCCTTATTCTCGAGAACGTGTATACGGACGGAAGCTTCGCCGACTGCTTTGAAGGACGCTTATTGAACCCGGGGCATGTTATAGAGGCTATGTGGTTCATCATGGATCTTGGAGTAAGATTAAAAGACCAGAAGCTTGTAGATAAGACGATTGAAATTGCTCTGAGGGCGATAGAGTATGGATGGGATGAGGAATTTGGAGGTATCCTTTACTTTAAGGATATTAAGGGCTATCCTCCGCAACAGCTGGAGTGGGATCAGAAACTATGGTGGGTACATGTAGAGGCCCTGGTATGCATGGCAAAAGCGTATCAGCTTACGGGAAATGAGCAGGCAAAACAATGGTTCGAGAAATTGCATCAATACACCTGGAACCATTTCCGGGATGAACAGTACGGCGAATGGTTCGGCTATCTGAATAGAAGGGGAGAGGTTCTCCTGCCTTTAAAGGGCGGCAAGTGGAAAGGCTGCTTCCATATACCAAGAGGCTTAATGCAAGTTTGGAGAACGCTGGAGAAGGATGTGTTAACAGCCAATAAAAAAGAAGTTATTACTTCAGTTTAAACTCTATTCTAAAAAATAACGCATACAAATGTCGAGACTAAATTTACTTGAAGAAACCCGGTTCGAAAAATTACCTGTATCCATATATCAAGATCAGGCTTCGGCTTCTAAAGCCATCGCTAAACGTATTGCAGACCTTATCACTAAGAAGAATGCAGCAGCTGAAAAAACAGTTTTAGGTCTGGCAACAGGGGCAAGTCCGGTACAGGTATATGCAGAACTGATACGCCTGCATAAGCATGAAGGCTTGAGTTTTCGTAACGTGATCACCTTCAACCTGGATGAATATTATCCTATGCAACCAACTTCGGCTCAAAGCTATGTTACGTTCATGAAGGAGAATTTATTCGATCATATTGATATTGATCCTGACAACGTACATATTCCGGATGGAACGCTGCCTCTAGAAAGGATCGCTGGATTTTGCCTGGAATATGAGAAAAAGATCAGCGATCTGGGAGGCCTGGATCTTCAGGTGCTGGGTATTGGACGAACAGGGCATATAGGTTTTAATGAGCCAGGGTCTGCCCCTAACTCAGGCACACGCTTGGTTACCTTAGACGACCTTACCCGTCGCGATGCTTCCAGAGACTTTGGTGGGAAGCAAAATGTACCTACCAAAGCCATCACTATGGGGATTGGGACAATCTTTAAAGCCAGGGAAATTATCCTGATGGCCTGGAGTGGTAAAAAGGCTGAGATCATTAAGAAAGCCGTAGAGGGCGAGGTTTCTTCAGATGTTCCGGCTACCTATCTTCAACTTTCAGATAATGTGGAATTCGTTCTTGATGCTCCGGCAGCATCTTTACTTACCCGGAACGATACGCCATGGCTCGTAAAGGATTGCGTTTGGGATGGTGCTTTAATTAAAAAAGCAGTGATATGGCTGGCCCGTACTCTAAAGAAACCTATCCTGAAACTTACTGAAGAAGATTATAATAGCCATGGAATGGCTCAGCTGGCAACTGAAAAAGGACCGGTCTATAACATTAATATCGAGATCTTTAATAAGATCCAACATACGATAACAGGATGGCCAGGAGGGAAACCTGGTGCCGACGATAGTCAGCGACCAGAGCGGGCATTGCCAGCTAAAAAGCGCTCGCTGATCTTTTCCCCACATCCTGATGATGATGTAATATCAATGGGAGGTACTTTTATCCGTCTCGCAGATCAGGGGCATGAAGTTCACGTTGCCTATCAAACATCAGGTAATACTGCTGTTTGGGATGATGATGCACTTCGATTCGTTGAATTTGCCATTGACTTTGGCAAATCTCAGGGTAACGATTGTTCTGCTCTGGAAAGCCTTTATACCCAAATGCGTTCTTTCTTAAATGAAAAGCTACCTAATCAGTCGGATACAACAGAGATTCAAACGGTAAAGGGACTTATCCGTAAAGGAGAGGCTATTGCAGGTGCGCGCTTTGCCGGACTGCCCGACGAACGTATCCATTTTATGAGCCTGCCATTCTATGAAGTGGCCAAGGTTAACAAAAAAGTGGATTACGAAAGGGATATAGAGCTTACTATGCAGCTTCTGCAGCAGGTAAAACCTCAGCAAGTATTTGCCGCGGGGGATTTTGCAGACCCACACGGAACACATAAAATATGCTTTGATATTGTATTGAAAGCGCTGCAGCGTTTAAAAGAAACTGAGGACTGGGTGAAAGATTGCTGGTTGTGGTTATACAGGGGAGCATGGCATGAATTCGAGATTCACGAAATTGAGATGGCCGTTCCATTATCACCGCAGGAGGTAGAAAGAAAGCGTCTTGCTATTTTCAAACATCAATCGCAGAAAGACAAGCCGGTATTCCCTGGCGACGATTCCCGCGAATTCTGGGTAAGGGCAGAAGACCGGACGAGCGAAACTGCAAAAGCCTACAACGATCTGGGCTTAGCAGAATACGAAGCTATCGAAGCTTTCGTCCGCTGGAGGTTCTAGGATTTTTTCATTTTGATTGTTTATAGTTTAGGCTCCCTCTCGGGGGCCTTTTTTGTTAGTCTAACTGTAGGGTATTTATAATATTTTTAAAACCTTTCCTTTAAAACCTTGTTTTAATCTCTCTTCATCTAATTACGCGGCTCATAAGTATTGAATAAAGTTTGGGAGGAATGCAACGTAAAAAAATTTTATTGATTGACGATGACGAGTCCGTTTTGGAAGCGTTGAAAATGTCCTTTGAGTACTTCGGCACAGAGGTTTATCCCTTTTCTGAATGGTCGGCAAATACCATACAGCATATCATAAATATTTTTCCCGACCTTATAATTCTTGATGAATGGTTAGTAGGAATTAAGGGTAGCTTTCTTTGTACAATCATCAAATCCATCAACCAACTGAGGCGTGTTCCTATTGTATTAATTTCAGGTGCCCACAATCTAGCAGAAATTGCAGAAAAAAGTAAGGCAGACGGTTATCTGGAGAAGCCTTTAGGCATTGAAGAGATCGAGAAGCTTTTGAATAAAACATTTCCGGAAGGTTACTGATCTATAAGCTACCAGCACTCTTAGCTTATTACTTTGCTGTTTCCATTAAGTTTGCCACTTAGCGACTCTAGGGATTCAATAAAAGTTTAACCAAATTTTTGGCCGCTTTAAAATTTTCGAACTCTGCAGGTAACATCTTATTATCAATGTACTCGTTGTACAGCCATGGGTCTCCCACAGCTAATACGAATCCTTTTCCACATTTTGCCTGGGCTATTAATGTTTTGCCGTTTTCAGCTAAGACTACCTTCGCAGGGGAACTAAGGGCAATAGGAGCAACCCCCTTAATGAAGATCTTTGATACTCCATCAAAAAGTGGATGTGTGGGAAGGTTGGTTGACGCACAACTGTTGAAATTCCTGGGCTTTCCCGGTTCAGACAGCTCAGCATGAACAATTTCCTTTTCAAAGCTCATCCCAAACTTCCGGCCTAAAATATTAGTGTGGTCAAGGTCTGCATTCTGAGAATCATTAGTCATAAGCAGAAGGATGCCACCTCTTTTTACCCATTTAAAAACCGCCTTAGCGGCCTCTTCATCTAAAAAGTTAGGATTGCGGCTTTCGTCTTTAGTGTCAGGGTCAGCAATAATATATACAGCTGTTCCGCTTAAATTATTTTTACTGGGTTTTTCCCTTAATGTTGCAAGCTTAGCGCCTTCTGCCTCAAACAGCCCACCCAACTGAGAAAACCCCGTCATTTCCTGATCTTCCCAAATGTAATGGAAAGCCTTTCCTGTTTTCGCCTCAACCTCATTGTTATAGTATTGATCAAGTACAACTCGTTTCTGTGCTATAGCAGCACACGCAAGCAAGGATAGAAAGACGGTTAATAATGGTTTCATTAGATAATAAGCTATAGTTCATAAAAGTACATCTTATACCTCGAATATTCTATACCTACTTCTTCCAGATCGCGCTTCATGTTTTGAGGAGAATAAATGCTATCAAGCCAGTTTGCCCTTATAAACCAGAAAACTGGACCAGAATGATCTGAAGTTGCCGGAGTATGTTTGTCTAACATAATTTTAATCAAACATTAATTATCAAAACAATGGCAAAGTCAATTTTTTACCACGCAGGTTGTCCGGTATGTGTTAGTGCTGAACAAGATATTATCAACGTAATAGGAGAAGACAAAGTAGAGGTAGTTAACATCGGCGAGGAACGTAGCCGAATAGCTGAAGCAGAAAAAGCAGGAATAAAATCAGTCCCAGCATTGGTAACTCCAAATGGAAATGTACTGCATATCAATTTCGGAGCGTCTTTAGAAGATGTAAAAGGCTAAGAATTGTTGCTCAGCTATTCTTAGCTGAGCAACAATTTAAGGTTGTAGCGCTAAAAACTTAAGTTTCTGCTACAATAAAGAAGCGAGCTTCTTTATGCCAGATTCCAGCTGACGTTCGTCTAAAGAAGCATAACCCAGGCGAAGGCCATTAACAGGCTCAGCGAAACTGAAATCCCTGGGCGAAATGATCTCAACGCCAATGTTAAGTAGTTTAGCAACCAGCTGATCTGGGCTTGTTGGCTCCTTTAAGGTCAGCCAAAAAGCTAGTCCACCCTCTGGTTTTCGAAAACTGACCTTATCTGGCAAATGCTGGTTAATAACCTTTTCAAAAAAGTCCCGCTTGTTTTTATATAATAATGTTGCCTTCCGAAGATGACGTTTAATATGTCCCTCATTAATTAACTGTAGTACAGCCTGCGCCATCATATTATCTCCCTGAACATCTATGATCTTGCGGAGCTCGCTCACTTGTGCAATTACCTTTTTCGATGCTGCCAAATAACCTATCCTTAAGGCTGGTGCAACAATTTTGCTCATCGTACCGATGTAAATAAAGTTCTCCAGGTTCCCCAGGCTACTCACTGGCAATAATGGTTGCTGGCCAAAATGAAATTCATTATCATAATCGTCTTCAATAATGGTAAAGCCATAGTTGTTAGATAAATTTACGAGCGCAAGTCTACGTGTCAGACTAAGTGTAACTGTTGTTGGAAACTGATGGTGCGGAGTGATGTAAATAGCTTTAATGGTAGAGTGTTTTTTAAGAAGTTCTTCAAGTTCGTCAATAATTAGCCCCTCACTGTCTACTCCAACAGGTAAAAGTTCGGCACCCGCATTTTTAAAAGCTAACCAAGCAGGTTTGTAGCCTGGGTTCTCTACCACCACGTAGTCGCCCTTACACACCAGGCAATGCGCCGACAAGTAAGTGGCCATTTGGCTCCCTCTTGTTATGAAGATTTCATCAGCAGATAGTTGCATTCCGCGCTTGAAATTCAGCATTTGAATAATTGCATTTCGAAAATCCAGATCTCCGGCAGCGTCACCATATCCCATAAGCTGCCATCTTCCCTTACGATTGAAGATTTGGCGATAGGCTGCTGCAAGTTCACTTATTGGTGCTAAACGACTATCGGGCAAGCCATCATCGAAAATAACTTCTGAAATTGGAAAATTTTCCTGCTGAACCCGGGAAGGTAGGTCACGTTTTCTGTCAGGGATCAGAGGAAGATCTTCAGCAATAAAAGTCCCTTTCCTTTCCTTAGAAATAAGCCAACCTTCCGCTAGCAGTACATCCAATGCTTCTACAATAGTGTTCCGGTTAAGGTCTAGTTTTGCTGCTAATTGTCGGCTACCAGGCAATGCGTCACCTCTGTTAAGTTTACCTGTTTTAATTGCATTAATAATCGCATCAGCAACTTGAATATAAACAGGTCGTTCACAGTTTACATTGATGGTTATCTGAAGATCCCAGGGTCTAAGCATAGCAGGACTAGTTGTTTTAGTGCCGAAAAGCACTTCAAAAGTAATCGATTTTCTTAATCCAGGGATTCGAAAACATTAAACCGGAATACCTACCTTAACATTAGATCTTCAAGAAGGATAATATCGAAAAGATATGGAGGATAATTTGTATTTTAAATCAACTAAGCCAGGAGAGTTTTTGGATGACTTCATCGAAAGTTTTTGGATGCTGGAGAATCGTTCAAAAAGAGATAAGGAAGTTTTTATCTTGCCTGATGGACGCATTGATCTAACCTTTTTTCAGTCAGCATCCCATCCTTTTCGTGCCATCCTTTCCGGTGTTGAAACTCGTGCAGATCAGGCAATACTGAGAGCCGGAACACGAATGTTTGCTATAAGTTTTAAACTACTGGCTATTGAATACATCCTCGCAAATCCGGTCTCTGATTTTCTGGATAGTGCTTTAGTGTTGCCAAATGGTTTCTGGGAATTCGCTCCGGGCGATCTGGAAGATTTTCAGCTTTTCACAAAAAAGGCAAAAGAAAAGGTCCTGACGCTGCTCCCAAATGAAATTGATCAGAGAAAGCAAAGGTTATTTGATCTCATTTATTCGTCAAACGGAACAATCACAGTCAAGGAGCTTTCAGAAAAAGTTTCCTGGAGCAGCCGGCAGATCAACCGCTATTTCAACGAACAATTTGGTCTTTCCTTAAAAGCATACTGTAATATTCTTCGTTTTCGGGCTTCCTTTCAACACATTAAAGAAGGAAAACTATTCCCCGAAAATAATTTCGCCGATCAGTCCCATTTCATCAAGGAAGTGAAAAAGTTGTCTGGTGTTTCTCCAAAGGAGCTTAAAAAAAATCTAAACGACCGATTTATACAATTTTCAACGCTCGCGGCTAAATAGTTTTGTGTTCTAAAAACACAAGAGTATGATTAAAAATAAGAAAATTGCGATCGTTGGAGGCGGACCTGGAGGCCTTACCTTAGCACGTCTTCTTCAACAAAAAGGCGCAGATGTAAAGGTATATGAACGTGATTTGGATAGAAATGCACGGGTGCAAGGTTCACCCTTAGATCTCCATGAAGAATCGGGATTAAAAGCGTTGAATGAAGCTGGCCTGCTTCAGGAGTTTAAGGACAATTATATGCCTGGAGCCGAACGGAAGAAGATCCTGAATGAAAGAGGAGAAGTGCTTTTCAGCGACCATGGAATTAAGTCCGAAGAAAACTTTGGAGATGAACATTTCCGCCCGGAAATAGACAGGGGAGTCTTAAGGAAATTACTATTGGATTCTTTAAAGCCCGAAACCCTGGAATGGAACAGCCATTTTTTAACAATGGAGAATCAGGGAGAGGGCTGGCTGCTTCACTTCAAAAATAAGGCGTCTGTTTATGCTGATATGGTAATAGGAGCAGATGGAGCCAACTCTAGGATCCGTCCTTTTATCACAGACATCCGTCCTGTTTATTCAGGAATAACAATGCTGGAAGGAAATATTTATAATGCAATACAATCGGCGCCCCAAATTTCGAACTTACTTAACGGGGGAAAGATCATGGCTTTTGGAAATAGTAAGGATATTCTGATGGGACAGAAAGCTAATGGAGAAATTGGTTTTTATGTCAGTTTCAAAGCAGAAGAGGGCTGGGCGGAAACTAGTGGACTAAACTTTTCAAACAGAGAAGCGGTGCTATATTGGTTTATAAAAGAATTTCCAGGTTGGGGTGAAAATTGGTATGAATTGTTCCGAAGTGCTGAGATGCCTTTCATCCCACGGCCGATTTATTGCATGCCTTCAGACCAAACCTGGGATACTCTTCCAAACCTGACTATGCTTGGAGATGCTGCTCATGTTATGCCACCTTTTGCCGGAGAAGGGGTTAATATGGCCATGTTAGATGCATTAGAATTGAGTGAAGCTTTGGTGGGAAACAATTTTGGCTCTTCACAAGAAGCTTTGTCAATGTACGAAAGGAACATGCGAAAAAGGGCTGCTTTAGCCGCCCGGGAATCTCTGGAAAACGGAGAAAGGATGCATTCCGCCACAGCCTTACAGACAATGTTAGACTTTTTTGTTTCACACTAGTATTGGCAGAGTTTGGGGTAATTCTTTATAGTCCTACCAGCTATTTCTCTGGCCTTTGAAATCTTTATCCATGTTACTAATTGTCCTTTTTCTAACTTTACATTGCAGTTTGTAAGAAAATTTAAGTTTGATGAAAGACGATAAAGGCGTGGTTTCCCACCAGGACAAGCAATTTGTAAACGTGAACTATGCAGAGAAGCGCCTCGAGAACAGAGAGTTTATTAATTGCGAGTTTGTATCCTGCGATTTCACTAAAAGTGATTTAAGGAATAACGACTTTGTTGATTGTACATTCAGGCAATGTAATTTTACACTGGCGTTGATTGACGGTGCCGGATTCAGGGATATAAGTTTTATAGGATGTAAAATTATGGGTGTAAACTTCAGCCGGTGCAATTCCTTTATGTTCTCTTTCACCTTCCAGGATTGTTATATGGATTATTCCAGCTTCTTAAAGACTAAACTCAGGAAAACTATTTTTAATAATTGCTCACTAAAAGAAGCGGAGTTTTCAGAAGCAGACCTTACTAATGCTGAATTTATAAATTCTGACCTTGCAGGTGCCATCTTCAGCAACACTAATCTTGAAAAATGCGACCTTCGTTCCGCCCGCAACTTCACCCTTGATCCTGCCAGTAATAAAATGAAAAAGGCAAAATTTTCTTCCGGTAACTTGGCTGGCCTTTTGACTAAGTATAATCTGGATATCGAGTATTAGAGCAATTCTACGTTTCAGTAAATGTACTTGTATTATTTACTTCAATAGCTGCCCCTGGAAAAAAGAGAGATACGCACTAGCGAGCAGCAAAAAAGAAAGCAGCAATAGTTAGATTGCCGCTTTCTTTTTTCTTTAGAATGAAAAAGAAAATTATTTCGTCGTGATTTTAATAATTCCTCCCTTTTTAAATAGATCATGGGAAACGAAGTATCCCTCATTTTTCTTTCCGTTAACTACAATTGACGTTAATGCCCTTCCTTTTCCAGGTTTTGAAATCATTAATGTTTTTCCGCTATTGGTCCTCCAGGTTACCTTGTCGAAAAGGGGAGCGGTAACAATGTACTTCGGATCGGTAGCCGAAAAAGGATAAAGACCTAAAGCGCTGAAAACATACCATGCCGACATCTCACCTGCGTCATCCATACCCGATAAGGTTATGCCATCTTTAATCCCATAAAGATTGTTCAAGATATAATCAAGCCTCTGCTGTGTCTTTTCTGGCTTCCCGATAAAAGTATAAGCGAAAGGGGCCTCGTGGTCAGGCTGATTTCCGTGACAGTACTGCCCAATCATTGTTTCCACATTTCTGGCGATATGATTTGGATTCCAGGGAAGTGTGAACAAAGAATCTAATTTAGATTCGAACCCTTTAGGCCCACCATATAAAGCAATTAATCCATCCATATCATGAGGTGCAAAGAATGAAACCTGCCAGGCATTTGCCTCCCTGTACATATATTCATAATAAGGGTATTGTGGATCGAAGTTTTTTATCCACTCGCCATTTTCCAGCCTTCCCCTCATAAACCGGGTTGAGGGATCGAACATATTTTTATAATTCTTAGACCTGGCCATCAAGATCCTGTAATTGGCTGTGTCTCCAAGTGCCTTAGCAATCTGGGCAACTGAATAATCATCATAAGAGTATTCCAGCGTCTTAGAAACACCGGCCTTCGCTTTGGTTTCTACATGAGGATTGACAACGTCAGGATCAGAGATATATCCCTTTTCGATATACTCTTTTACGTAAGGACGAGCTCCGGGGATATTAGCATTCTTTAACAAGATCTGGTAGGTCCCTTTAATATCGAAATTGTCAATCCCTCTTAAATAAGCGCCAGCTATCGAGGATGCTCCATGATCCCCGTGAAAAAAGGTTGGGATAAAGCCTGTTTTGTCTCCTACATCTTTCATGGATTTAATCACATCTAAGGTTACCTGAGGCGAAATAAGGCCAAGAAGTACATCTTTATTCCTGTAAGTATCCCAAAGAGAAGGTTCAGTGTAATAGTTGAAATCCGCTTTGACAACATTTCTTCTTGCATCCTTGTATTCGCCATTAATATCACTTCGAAGTGCGGGCCATAAAAATGAACGGTAAAGGCAGGAGTAGAACATGCGTTTTTGTTTATCGCTACCTCCTTCAACCTGGATAGAAGACAAAAGCATTTCCCATTGTTGATTGGCAGCTTGCCGGATTGTTTCAAAACTTTTGCTGCCTATTTCCTTTTCAAGGTTCTCTTTTGCGTTTTCTGCACTCACAAAAGATAAGCCGATTTTAAGTTCAACCGGTCCTTCAGCTTCGTCAGCAAGGTGCGCAATTGCATAACCCTCAGATCGTCCCTCATCCTTTACTTCAAGTTCTTTGATTTTCGTATTAAGCACAGCATAGAAGTAAACGTTCTCGCCATTTTGAAATCCCTGCACAGCATAATCTCCAATTTTTTTAATGTTCCATGAGGATACTCTGCTGTTTGCTTTTGCAAGATCAAAAAGTACCTGCTTGTTACGTTTGTTCTTAAACTCGTACTTGTGGTAGCCGCAACGGAGAGTAGAGGTTAAACTTACATTTACGTTATAATCATCAAGGTACACCTGGTAAAATCCCGGAGAAGCATTTTCCTTTTTGTGACTAAACCTGGATCCGAACTTGCTTCCTGGATTTGAAAGTGGAAGGATTGGGATATTACAGAGGTTCCAGTGTCCTTTGTTGGTATGTGCAAATCCTAGTATTACAGAATCTTCATATTCATACCCCGCCCCTGACCCGTATTCGGTTATGGGGCTTAACTGAACCATTGCATTTGGAAGAGAGCTCCCCGGAAATGTAAGTCCCGCCCACGACCGCCATCCATCTGGTAGTTCGTAACCAAGGATTTTGGGATCGGAAAGCGGGGCAGTTCCTACAAACGTGTTTACATACTTTGTAAGGTTAGTTTTAGGTTGCCCTTTTGATGACCATGGTATCACAAAGCAGGCAGTTAGCATTAAAAGGCCTTTCTTAATTAAATTCTCCATCTTAAAGTGTGGTTGCTAAAACGTTTAACTTAGAACTCAAAGGTGTGAAAAAAAATTAGATCTTGGTCTTTTTAGTAAATTTTTTCAAGTAACAGCTGCCCTCTGCTTGTCCACTTACTTCCTTTTCCTTACTTCCTCTTCCAGCATGTCATTATATTTTTTTGCAAGTTTATTGTACTGTTCCACCGCGTCATAATATTTATCTCTCCATTTATCACGGTCTTTAAGTAATTCAGTATAGGAGAGGTCATTTCCATATGATGGTTTATCCTCCATTAGATATTCAGAGATCTCCGGAATTTCATCCGAAAATGAATGGGCCAGGGCTTTGGAATACCTGGCCAGAATACTGAGGTCCAGATCATCATTTTTAATGTGAGTATAAAAGGCTGGGTAACTATATCCCGCCTTTTTAACTATGTCCCTTATACTCATAGTGCTTGTCTTCGCAGCTTTATGAAGCACCTTACCTCGAGAAATTTTACCTTTTTCTTTTTTCAATTCTATATCTATCTATGATAGAGACAATATCTATTCATGCAGTTATAGTTTAGGATTAATTTTTAGTTTATAAAAGTATAAAAATGTATATTGTTGATTATTTAAGTAAAGCATGATCTCCTGTAGTATTTAAACTCCGGAAGAATAGCAATGTAACTGAACAGTGACGGCCAGCAAGGATTGATCTTGCTTGATTCATTCGCCTGGCATCTTATTCAATTTAAAAAGACGAATAAAAATTTGCATTGTTGAATAAGATGTCTACCTTTATTCAACAATGTTGAATAGCTTTCAATAGGCTGACTGATTTATCAATAAACTAACCATCAATTCCTTTATGATTAAAAGACTTACCAAGGTTTTAGTATTCATAGCCATATTTTCGCTGACTAATAACATATATTGCCAGTCAATTGGTACCGCTTCAGCTTATATTAATGTCGACCTAAAAGAGAAAGTTGGTACCATGGACCCTGTTTGGGCTTGGTTCGGCTATGATGAGCCGAATTACACTTACATGAAAGACGGGAAGAAACTCTTGTCGGAAATTTCAAAATTAAGTCCTGTGCCTGTTTATGTAAGAACCCATAGTCTTCTGGTAACAGGAGATGGCAAGGCTGCATTGAAATGGGGATCTACAAACGCTTATACGGAAGATGCAAAGGGCAATCCTATTTACAACTGGACAATTATCGACAGTATTTTTGATACCTATATTAAAAGGGGGATGAAACCACTTGCCCAGATTGGTTTTATGCCCGAAGCGCTGTCGACTAATCCAACACCTTACAGGCACTATTGGAAGCCAGGAGACCCATATTCTGATATTATAACTGGGTGGGCATACCCACCTAAGGATTACGACAAATGGCGGGAGCTGGTATTTCAGTGGGTGAAGCATTCTATTGAACGGTATGGTCAAAAAGAAGTGGAGAGCTGGTACTGGGAAGTATGGAATGAGCCTAATGGCTTTTATTGGAAAGCCAGTATGGAAGAGTTCTTTAAGCTTTATGATTATGCAGCCGATGGTGTTAAAAAGGCGTTGCCAACAGCAAAGATCGGGGGAATAAATATTGCAGGCACAGGAGGAAAAAGCGGTATAGAATGGACAACTAAATTTGTAGAGCATTGCATTAATGGTACAAATTACGCAACCGGTAAAAAGGGTTCTCCCATAGACGCACTGCTGTTCCATGCTAAGGGAAGTCCCCGCTTAGCAAACGGAGTAGTAAGAATGAATATGTCTCCACAATTGAGGGACATAGAAGCTGGTTTCAAGATAGCAGCTGCCTACCCTCAAACGAAGAACTTGCCTCTAATTATTGGAGAGTCAGATCCTGAAGGTTGTGCCGCTTGTGGTATGGCTACCAATCCTGAAAATGCATACCGCAACGGCACTCTATATTCAAGTTACACTGCAGCAACTTTCGCCAGGAAATATTTGCTTGCCGACCAGTACAATGTTAATTTCTTAGGAGCCGTTTCCTGGTCATTTGAATTTGAAGATCAGCCCTGGTTTTATGGCTTCCGCGATCTGGCAACAAATGGAGTGGATAAGCCGGTGCTTAACGTTTTCAGAATGTTTGGAAAAATGAGCGGAGACCGGGTAAAAGTGACTGGCAACAGGATGTATTCACTAAAAACTGTGGTTGATTCAAGCATTCGCGGGGCTAAAACAGAAATTGGGGGATTAGCAGCTAAAGCATCTAAATCAGCTGCCGTAATGGTGTGGAATTACCACGATGAAGACAGGCAAGGCCCTGCCGAACCAGTTGATGTTTCTATTTCGGGAGTTCCGGCCAAATCAGCAAAGCTGGATATTTATCTTATTGATGACGAAAATAGTAATTCATATGAAGTTTGGAAGAAGATGGGTTCTCCGCAAAATCCTACTGCTGCACAAATTGCTGAGTTAGAAAAAGCAGGAAAATTAAAGTGTATACAAACAAAAAAGATAGCTATCAAATCGAACAATGCTCAGGTTCCGCTAAATCTAAAACGCCAGGCTGTGGCCCTGATAATGCTTGCCTGGTAACCATCCAAGAGTTAAAGAGCTTGTGCAACGATATTGAATTCTATAGTTTTGAGAAGAATAAATGATGTAACTACTAAAGTGAGCACTAAAACTGAAATGTTGAATGAGTCTGCCGCGGAAACACTGGAAGTTGGTGACAGGATCAGGATCTTAAGGATAACCCAGAAAAGAACTTTACAGGAAGTTGCCGATAGTTGCGGTCTATCCAAAAGCATGATCTCGAAGATCGAGAACAACCGGACCCTGCCTTCCGTAGCAACTCTAGTTAAGATTGCGCAAACCCTGGGAACTAATATTTCCAATCTCATGGAGCGGGATGGCTGGTCAAAAGCAATTGTCACTACCAGGCAGGAAGCGGAGGAGAAATTTGTTACAACTGAAAAAGGATATTCGATATTCCCTTACGCCTCAGCGTTTCATGGAAAAAAAATGCAGCCCTTTTTATTTGAAGCAATAAAAGGGAAAGTTATCCCACACCAGCTATCGCACGAGGGTGAGGAGTTTGTTTTTATTGTAGAAGGTTCCATGAGGATGCAGGTGGCAGAAACGGAATATATCCTTAAAACCGGAGACAGCTTGTATTTCAATTCCCTCCAGAAACACGGCATTATTCCTATCTCTGATAAGGTAATTTACATAGATATTTTTGTCTAAGCTAATCAGTGAATTTTTTTTACTACCCAATAATTGCCCTACTGTACCTATGAAAAGATCCAGGACTTCACTGACAGTATTTACGCTGTCAATGGAGCATCCTGGTAACCTTAACCATTCACTTCGCATTAAAAAAAATATTGAAATGAAATTTTTTAAAATATCAAAACTAGCCATTATTCTTTCCGCTGTTGTTTTCTCAGCGCCAAGCAATGCCCCTGCTCAAACAACCAATGCTGGCCTTACCCTACCAGGTAAATTCAAAGCAGAGATGTTGATCGACGGCTTAGGTGGTGCCCGCCATATTGCAGTTACACCAAACAATAAGATCTACGTGCGCTTATCCCGCTTAAGGGAAGGTAAGGGCACAGTTTTGCTCGGGGAAAAGGATAATAAGGCTACTGTTATTTCTCGCTTCGGTGATTTTGCAGGAACAGGGGTTTATTTAAAAAACGGCTACCTCTATACCTCGTCTAACAGCGAAGTTTTTCGCTACAAACTGAATGAGAACTTCGAGGTAGTTGATCCAGCTGCACCTGAAAAACTCGTTACCGGCTTGGTTGATCAAGGCACTCACGAAACGAAGTCAATTGTGGTAGACGATGCCGGGAACATGTATATTCCAATCGGTGCACCTTCAAACTCTTGCCAGGAAAAAGACAGGCAACAAGGATCGTTGGGTATTCAAGATTGTCCCTTACTCCAATCCAGCGGTGGAGTATGGCTTTTTAAATCTGATAAATTAAATCAAACCTACCAGGACGGCACGCGCTATGCCACGGGTTTAAGGAATGTTGTTGCTGTTGATTATAATAAGCAAACAAATGCATTGTATGTAATGCAGCATGGGCGAGATCAGTTGAATACGATCTTCCCTGATTTATATTCCGTGAAGGATAATGCAGAACTGCCTGCCGAATGCATGTACTCGTTAGCTCAGGGTGCCGATGCAGGCTGGCCCTTCATCTATTATGATCCGATGAAGAAGAAAAAGATGCTTGCTCCTGAATATGGTGGAGATGGTAAGAAGGAAGGATCTTCACAATACTTAGATCCTGTAGCCGCCTATCCCGCACATATGGCACCCAACGGCTTACTGTTTTATACAGGCAATCAGTTCCCGGAAAGATATAAGAACGGGGCCTTTATCGCTTTCCATGGGTCATGGAATCGTGCTCCGGAACCTCAAAAAGGTTTTTTTGTAGTGTTTCAGCCATTTAAAGATGGTAAGCCTTCCGGTGATTGGGAAGTATTTGCAGATGGCTTTGCCGGATCTCCTGAGAAAGCTGCTATTGGCCGGGCAGAGCGCAAACCCTGCGGCTTAGCCCAGGGGCCTGATGGTTCTTTATATATATCAGACGATGTAAAAGGGGCTATTTTTAAAATAAGTTATAATGCCAATGCTGTTGAATCAGCTATGGCCGCCAGCCTTAAGACCCCTGCAGTTGTTAAAGCCGGATCGTCGGGTGTTAAGCCTGTGCCAGCGAAATCCAGGGTAGTTAAGCCAGTTCCCGCTGCGGCGAAGAAACCTGTGGTTGCATCTAAGTCGACTGCCGTATCCAAATCAATAACAGCAGGCAAAGCGATTTATATGCAAAGCTGTGTAGCATGTCATCAGGTTGATGGGGGAGGGGTCCAGAATCTAAATCCTCCTTTAATTAAAACCAGCTATGTTTTAGGTTCCCCGCAAAGGTTAATTAACGTACTGTTGAAAGGTATGTCGCAACAGCCTGTAGATGGTGAGAGGTATAGCAATGCCATGCCTCCTTACAATTACCTGAGCGACAAACAAATTGCCGACGTTTTAACCTATGTCAGGAATAATTTCGGTAACAAGGCAAGCGCAATCACACCCGAGCAGGTGAAGTCCGTAAGAGCTAAAAAGTAGAAGATACAGGAGATGGTTTATTGGTCAGCTATTTCAAACTATCTCCTGATACCTAGATTAGTTTTAGCTACTTAAGTAGAAATATGAAATATTAAACGCAAAACCAACTTAAAGGAAGTTTCATTTGATCTTTTTAAATGGTCGATTGTACAATAATAAAGGTCTATTATCCTTGCATTTTTGTAACAACTTCTTGATATTGGTAACCACAAATAATTGTGATAAGGTTTAGGTTAGCCTGCGCTCCCATAGCGCAGGTATTTTTGTTTTTATGCTTACGTTAAATGAACCTTACTTCACCACAGGGAAATTACCTCCGTCAATGAAATAATTGGCACCCGTTATATAAGCAGCTTTTGGCGTTACAAGGAAATGAACTAATTCAGCTGTCTCTTCAGGCTTTGCCAATCTGCCCAGAGGTACACCGCCAACTCGCTTAAAGAGGTTTTGTGTCATCTCTTCTACGCTTATCGCCGCCTTCTGTGCCAAATCGCCCAGGAAGTTCGACATCGCCTCAGTATTAGTAAGACCCGGAGATATAGTTATCACCCTTACCCCTTGGGGCGCAACTTCATCAGAGAGAGCTTTGCTATAAGTATTTAGTGCAGCCTTTGCAGAACTATAAGCCATTGTTGATTCCCATATAGGAAATTGTCCACTAGTGGATGAAACATGTATGATCACCCCGTTTTTACGCTCTAGCATCCCTGGTAGTAATGCCCGGTCAAGCCTTACGGAAGATAACAGGTTAATCTGCAATGCCTGGTTCCAATCCTCGTCGTTCAGTGCGCTAAAGCCACCGCCCGGGAAAGTGTTTGCTCCCATATTGTTGATCAAAATGTCTATTTGGCCAAATTGTAAAGTGACATTATCCGCTAAGCTTTTAATATCTTCCGTCTGTGATAAGTCCGCTTTAATAAATTGGTAAGGGAGTACTGTACCATCAGGTTGATTTCGCGCTGTAACAATAACTGTGGCTCCTGATGCAGCTAATCTTGCTGCAATCGCTTTGCCTATGCCTTTTGTGCCACCAGTTACCAGTGCTATTTTACCGCTAAGCTCTTGACCGGTTTTTGTTTGCTCATCCATGTTCTTGAAATTTAATTTACTTTTGTTTCGCAAAGAAACTAAAGTACTTGCAGGCAATTTCAAATCCGCCCCGTATTCCTGGTTACCTTGTTGTAACTAAAGGCAATAAGTGGTAACATAAAGGTAACTAATGAGAAAAGTTCATCAGAACCCTGATAATTGTGCCGTAGTACGCACGATGGGTTATATAGGAGGTAAATGGAAACCAATTGTTCTGATCAGGATACTAACTGGTGTTAAAGTGAGATTTGGCAAACTAGCCGTACAGATGCCAGACATTTCACGCAAAATATTGGCTCAGCAATTACGGGAACTGGAAGAAGATGGCTTGATCATTCGCCATAGCTATATGGAAAAGCCTCCCCGTGTTGAGTATGAGCTCAGCGAACTGGGTAAAACTTTAATTCCAGTGTTAAAGGCGATGCATGATTGGGGTGCACAAATGGAAGATCCTGCAAAACGCTCAACCTGGGAACCTATTATTCCTTAGTACCTATTATTTGGCGATAAAGGCAAGAAAATATGCCCTCAGTTATTCGATTAACGAAGGAAGAATTCTAAAACGGATTTTCCTTATTCTTGTCAAACAAGTAAGAATATTTTGTTACTTTGGTTTCAATAATTGCCAGCTATACCTAGTAATCATAATTACAACCTCTAAAGTTGATGTTTATGCGAATCATTTGTTCTGCCATTGTCCTCCTGTTAATAGTAAACAGTTGCGCATCTGTTAAAACCTCAAAAAGAAACAATGAATGGAAAAAGCTCTTTAACGGAAAAGATATTAATGATTGGTTTGTAAAGATCCAGCATCACGAGGTAGGCGAGAATTTTGGCAATACCTTCCGGGCGGAAGATGGTATTATAAAAGTGCGCTATGATCAATACGGAGATTTCAACGATCAATTCGGCCATTTGTATTACAAAATACCTTATTCTTATTATCATCTTAAACTAGAGTACCGCTTCGTGGGAGAGCTGCAAAAAGGTGCACCAAGTTATACTTTGCGTAACAGTGGTGTAATGTTTCATTCCCAGGATCCGAGAACGATGCCTAAAGAACAAGACTGGCCCATCTCAATCGAATTTCAGTTTTTAGGCGGGTTGGGAGATGGCAAGCCTCGCCCCACAGGGAACATGTGTTCGCCTGGCACTAAAGTAGTTTATAATGGAGCACTTGACGAGCGCCACTGCATTGATTCCAAATCCAAAACCTACGATGGAGATCAATGGGTTAAAGCAGAGCTAATCGTTCTTGGCGACTCCCTAATTACCCATATCATTAACGGTGACACGGTTATGCAATATTCTAAGCCTCAAATAGGTGGAGGGGTAGTAAACCGTTTTGATCCCGCTATTAAACAAGACGGGAAGATGCTAAAGTCCGGCTTCATCGCTCTTCAAAGCGAAGGCCAGCCGATAGACTTTAGGAATATAGAACTTAAAGACTTGTCAAGGAAGTAAATACCAAACGTATATTTTGAGCTTCTAAATCAATCAACCTCTTACTTCGAATCAAACGGATAATGTTGAGCATAAGCAATAAGAAAGAAATTATCAATATTATAAATGACAGAAAAATCGCCATTCTCACCCGTTGATTTAGACTTCCCAAAACAAATTTAGCACTCAAATACACATTTGTGCCATTCCTGCTGCGGTTACTCCAATAGTTTTGCTTGTTAAAAATAAAATGAATACTAACCCCGTCCTAGTCCTTGCAATTTGCATTCTACCAACTTTAGCATCTTGTAGGAAAGATGATAAAGATAAGGTAAGTCCAATTTTTACGGCTAAAATTGACGGGATACTAATTACTAGTCCGTCTCCTCAAGTAGCCTCTTTCTATGTTTCTCCAAACAGTTTAGAGGTGCAGGGCCACCTAACCCCAACAACTGGAATTGCAATATCTATGGGAAATCCTCGTGTTGGCACTTTTGTCGTCGGGTCAGGAGAAATATATGTTTCTTATTGGCAGATTACAAATTTCGATGTTATTTACCTTGGGAAGTCAGGGATGATAAAAATTACAGAATGGTCTTCAAAACGACTCAGGGGCACTTTCGAATTTGTCGCCAATCGTTCCGAGGATTGGTCAGCACCAGTAGCAACCAAAGTAATCTCTGAAGGTAAGTTTGATATGGAGGTTAAAAAGTTTTAACTCCCAACTTTTTCAACATCTCCTGGTGCTAGGCATACTTTACAAGAGAAATATCAACTACAGTATTCTAAACCATCTTTAGAAATTGCTTACAAAAGGGAGGTCCGACCACTTATCTCATTGTCTAATTGATCATTGAATTCCGCAAATCATCCTGCAGAGGGCACGTTTTCGTAGATCAAACAACCAATCTTGCTGGGATGATCCTGAACAAGAAGAGATGCATTTTTCTTCCGCAAAAGGTTAATTATGGCAAAATCTCCGCCAGCGGCGAGGGTGAAGAATAAGCCGAAAGCAAATAATAGTAGGTTGCCAGTAAAGATTGAAACAATCAGAGGGAGAATACCCATAAGCAAGCCCGGCATTGCCGCACCAATAACGTAATTCTTAAGCACTAAGGGCTCGGTGCAATGACAGTACGGTGTCGCCGATTTCCATAGCACTCCAAATCTTATTGACCGAAGGCCTTGGCTCGCAAATCTTGACCATGTTATACCGTGGATTAACTCATGCACGACAACACCAACAAGCAGTGTAATGATCAGTGCGACTGTCCCCGTAGTACCATTCAAAACATCAGGAATAGCACCCTTCCAGGCTCCCTTTACAAAATGCCCCGGCCAGATCAGGTAAAAGGGAATTCCGAAAATAAAAATGGCAGGAAGGAAAAAAAGCAAGGCTTGTAGTTGAGCTTTAACCGCACTAATGGTCAGTTCTTCTTTATGATAGCTAGATAGGTCCATACTCAAATTTAAGAGTTAAATTTTTCCGCACCCCTGAAAAACGAAAAAAGGTTGGTCCCATTGCTATGGAACCAACCTTTATATCAACCTCACAAACCTCAATATTCCTCTACACTAATCTCTTGCACGTTATATGGTTGTGTACGGTGTTTAATCTCAAATGGTTACCAATATTTTACTTAATCAATTGCAGCCGCACTCCATGCCTTGTAAGTGGCGCAAACGGCTCTCGGAAAAGATAGCTCCCGGTGGTCAATTCGAAACGATTATTCCGACAAATTGTAATTTTGAAAAAATTATCCCTGTTATACCCGGTCAATCTTATTTCATGCTCGAAGTTTTAAGAAAGCACATAGAGAAAATAGTAAAGCTTACAGACGAGGAGTTTGCCTTTGTTGAATCTTTATTTGATGTTAAAACCTTTAAAAAGGGAGAGTACCTGTTTCAAGTGGGCGAAAAAGTCAAGTACTGCTATTTTGTGGTTTCGGGACTGCTAAAGCTGGTTTATGATGACGAGGACGGGAATAGGCACATTGTCGCTTTTGCGATGGAAGACTGGTGGGAGAGCGATTTCTCCGCCTACTATAATCAAAGCCCTGCAACCATGTCCTTACAATGTATGGAGGACACTAAAGTGCTATGCCTTTCAATTGTTAACTATAAAGTGCTTCTTTCAAGTTTACAGAAGATAGAGCATTTTTTGCTGCAGAAGGCCAATTCGGGTCATATAGGTGCCCAGCAAAGAATCCTGTCATTTCTGACCTCAAGTGCAAAAGGTCGTTACGAACAACTTATTAAAAAGTACCCTTCCTTATTGCAACGAGTACCAAAAAGTCAATTAGCCTCTTATCTCGGAGTATCGCGAGAAACACTAAGCAGACTGTCGCAATAGGTAGATTTGAAATTGTGATGTTTGTCACGCTTGAGAACTATTTCTTCAACTCATTTTTGTCGGTAACAAAGTGATTAACAGCCGCTGTTACGGCGGCAAAATGAATTGAAAAATGGAAAAAAGAATAATCAATCCCTGGCAATGGCAGAATGAACGCAGTTATGTACAAGCTGTTGAAGTAAAGAATGTCGAAAGTACCTTATACGTTTCTGGACAAACGGCGATAAGTGCGGATGGAATATCCAGCGATAAAGACATGAAGTCACAATTGATCGAGGCGATCCAAAACCTTGAAAGGGTAGTTTCCGAAGCCGGTTATGAGTGCCGTAACATCGTGAGGTTAAATATCTATACAACCGCAACTTCTGAATTATGGCCTCATTTCAATATTCTGCAGGACTGGATAGCGCAACATAAGTTACAACAAGCCACCACGCTTTTAGAAGTTAAAAGCCTCTTCGAAACATTGAAAGTCGAACTTGAAGCTACCGCAGTTAAGTAAAGAGCAGCATCGCTGCTTACCTGGTCGTAGGGTCACCCTACGACTTTTTGTTTCCTCTTCACAACTCCTTTTCCAGCCATCACCGTTCTTTAATACCAGCGTTTATCTTATATTCACACACTGAATTATAAACTTTATTTTTTTCAACCATGCGTAAAATGCTGCTAATAGTCAGCCTTTGCTTACTAACCCTGGTTTTAAAAGCTCAGGTCTTACTTTCACCAGATAAGAACCTTACTTGTAAGTTCGAATTAAGGGAAGGCGTGCCTTATTACCAGTTAAGTTATAAAAATAAAACTGTTTTAAAACCAGGGAAGCTGGGTCTCGAGCTTAAGAACGATAAGAGATCTTTGCTGAATGGTTTTGAGGTAACTTCCGTTAAAACTTCAACCTTCGATGAGATCTGGAAGCCCGTTTGGGGTGAAGTAAAAAGCATTCGTAATCACTACAACGAATTAGCTGTAACACTGGATCAAAAAGAAACAAACAGACAAGTAATTATCCGATTCCGCTTATTTAATGATGGACTGGGTTTCCGTTACGAATTTCCTGCGCAAAAGAATCTGAACTATTTCATTGTTAAAGAAGAGCGAACCCAATTTGCCATGCCTGGCGATCTTACAGTATGGTGGATACCCGGAGATTACGACACCCAGGAGTATGATTATACGAAGTCAAAGTTGTCGGAGATCAGAGGTTTGATGACGAAGTCTATTACCGACAACCTTTCTCAAACTTCCTTTTCACCAACCGGAGTTCAAACATCCCTGATGTTAAAATCGAACGATGGCTTGTATATTAACCTTCACGAGGCTGCTCTGATCAATTATGCCTGTATGCATCTCAATCTGGATGATAAGAACATGGTGTTTGAATCCTGGTTAACTCCCGATGCCAAAGGCGACAAGGGTTATCTGCAAGCACCTTGCACCAGTCCATGGAGAACGGTTATTGTAAGTGATGATGCGCGTAATATCCTTTCTTCCAAACTCACCCTGAATTTGAATGAACCTTCAAAGATCGAAGACACCTCTTGGATAAAACCCGTTAAATACGTTGGGGTATGGTGGGAGATGATCACCGGTAAGAGTTCCTGGTCGTACACCAATGAATACCCTTCTGTACAGCTGGGAAAAACAGATTTTTCTAAAGCAAAACCGAATGGCACTCATGCCGCAACAACCGCTAATGTTAAAAGACACATTGATTTTGCTGCTGCTAACGGTTTTGATGGGGTGTTGGTGGAAGGCTGGAATATCGGTTGGGAAGACTGGTTTGGAAATTCAAAGGATTACGTGTTTGATTTCGTTACTCCCTATCCCGATTTCGATGTGAAGGAAATAAGGGATTACGCTAAATCTAAAGGCGTTAAAATGATCATGCACCATGAAACTTCAAGCTCCGTTCGTAACTACGAGCGGCATCTGGATACGGCCTACAAGTTTATGAAAGCTAATGGCTACGATGCTGTAAAAAGTGGTTACGTGGGTCCTATCCTTCCGCGTGGAGAGAATCATTACAGTCAATGGATAGTGAACCATTACCAATACGCTATTGAGAAAGCAGCAGATTACAAGATAATGGTAAATGCACACGAGGCAATTCGCCCGACTGGCATTTGCCGTACTTATCCTAACCTGATAGGAAACGAAGCTGCAAGGGGGACCGAGTATCAGGCTTTTGGAGGATCGAAACCAAATCACGTTGCAGTACTGCCATTTACCCGTTTAATTGGTGGGCCTATGGATTATACACCAGGTATCTTTGAGATGGACATCAGTAAGCTAAATCCAAATAATAAATCTCATGTAAACAGTACCCTGACCAATCAGCTGGCTTTATATCTCACTATGTATAGTCCCCTGCAAATGGCCGCCGACCTTCCTGAGAATTACAACCGTTTCCCGGATGCCTTTCAATTTATAAAAGATGTAGCAGTTGACTGGGACGACAGTAAATACCTGGAAGCAGAGCCTGGGCAAAATATCACGGTGGCACGTAAAGCTAAAGGAAGCGGTAAATGGTTTTTAGGAAGCGTAGGAGGAGAGGAGTCGCGTACCTCTAATATTTCTTTAAGCTTCTTAGACCCTGGAAAGAAATACATCGCAACCATTTATGCTGATGCTAACAATGCCCACTATAAAACCAATCCCCAGGCCTATACTATCCAAAAAGTAGAGGTTAACAATAAATCTAAGCTTTCCCAATTCGTGGCTCCAGGAGGAGGCTATGCAATATCGTTCTTAGAAGCAGGAAAAAAATAATAGCAGGAACAAGAATCTTTTATACAGTACCCCACAAATATGCACCACCACCTAGTCGTAGGGTCTCCCTACGACTTTTAAGCATTCTTTCGCTCCAATTTCGAAATCACTCCTATCTCACGTTCATTTTTTAGCGTTGTTCATGACACATGAACATTGAAGAAAGATGAAGAAGATCTAAATCGACTAACAGGCTGCCTTTGCGTAAGTTTGCAGTATTATAATGCAGCCAGGGCTCAATGGGGAACGCCTTTGCTGACATCCTAAAATATAATACACCCTTATTAAACTTAAAGGACAGAAGTATTGCATATTAGCATTTTAAATACCCTGAATCGTTTACTCTCAAATTAAACTCCTGAAGAAGAATCTTCTCGCAGATCTCTTTAATTTCTGATAATTCTTTAGTATCCACATCTTTTTCAAGGAATTTTAAAAGATATTTATCAAAACAAACTTCGTGAGACATTTTATTTGTGCATGCGAGCTGAATATCTGTTGTAAAGTCTTGAAAATTAAAAGTATGATAGATGTTCCATCTTACTAAATAGAAGGTACCATGGCAACTTCTTTTTAGAATATTTACCCTATCACCCGTGGCGGTTCTCATCTCAATCAGAAAGTAATCCTCAAGCACAAGTTGTAAAATATGAGCATAGAAAAACGGATTAAAATGAACTTCCTCCTTAGCATTAACTTCCGTTGCAAAAGCCTTAGTTACCTCAATCATTCGGCTATTTACATCCAAGGGATAATTATTGAAGTCAATCAAGGGTATATCTCGTAGAAACATTCCCAATTTTCTGAATGATGTGTACATCGTATCATAGATCTCAGTCCTTACACTTTGACTTAACCCTACTTCTTTTATAGCCCGGCTTAAGCTAGCAGGTTCAACTGCGTTGTAAAGGGATGAAAGGATGGCTGTTCGGCGCGGATTAAAAATGATTTTTGCAGATAGGATGAAATTAAGAAATGCGAACAGCTTAAATTTATTATCAGAGGTAAAAAATTGGCTGAGATCTATGGAGCAGTTATCAATTAACTTGTTAAGGGATTGAATTGCCAGTTTGTAATGCTTATCTTCTCGATCAATGAAAGTTTTATCACGGATGGATTGAAGGAAAGTTTCTATTTTGGTCCTGAATTCTTCCGCTTCTAAAGAGCTTTTCCCTTTAATCGTTTTGGTTTTCTTTAATGGGGCGCCTAAAGCCAACAAGTAAGCTACAATATCTCGCTCTGATACTTCATTAGTCTTGCACTGCAGAAGAAGGCTTTTTTTGGTACGTGTACCTAAGTTGTAAAAAGAGTCGCGGAAGAATCGGTTAAAGAGAACTTTTTTATACACGTTCAGGGATTCGTATATCTCCCAGGGTGTCTTCAAGGTGTTCATTTCGATTTCATCCCTGTACTCTCGATACAATGATCTCAATTCTTTTTCTGATATTCTACTCCATCCTTTACCCCACCAACCATGCCTATTCTCCTTACAGTAATCCATAATTTTGCCAAGAGAGGTAAGTAATTGTTTTCTGCAATTTGTAGTGGTGCCGAATGTCAGGTTGTGTTTCTTAGCCAATTCATCTAATGTAATTGCAGCGAAGGCATTAAGGTTGTTGTTCAAGTTTTAAGGTTTTTTAGTTAATAAATTAATGGTAAGCCGAGAAGCCATAGCGTAAAATTAGTGCCTGAAGAGGAATTAAAAATGATTAATATCACTGGCGGAGCAGATAATTTAACAACAGCTACTATTCCTGTGCCTTGCCATTAGAATGTTTAGCATGTTCAATTGACGAAGCTGAAAAGCCTTCAACAGAAAAAGAAATAGTTTTGATCGACTACCGCAATCAATAATAGGGGCTGTCCATTTACCCGTTCATTCCGTCAAATTTAAATCCCTTCAGGTATTCGAAAGTCTTCTTTAAATAGGTAGTCGCATCATTTAAATATAAATAAGACTGGCTTGAAGCGTGTCATTATCTTACGTTATAAAAGCAAAGCCCCCATTCAAATAGCACAAATGTTTTAAGATTTGAACTCCAATTACCTGATATTTAACAATTGTGTTGGACATTTTTATCACTATTTTATTCAAAGTTTCCCTTGCAGTGATTTGATTTTTAATTACTTGCGGCTACTAACTAATTATACTTAAATGAAAAAACAAATCTCTCTTACGGGAGTAATCGGGAAGATTACTTTCGGGGTGGCAATTGTTCTATTTGCTTCAAGTTCAACAATGCTAACAGGATGTAAAAAAGAAAGTCAGCCGGCTCCTGCAGCTGAAGAAGCTGTAAGAAATTCTTCAAAAGGTGGCGACGCTACTGTTCAGTCTTTCCAATCAGGTACAAACAATGGTTATTACTGGTCTCTTTGGAAGAGTGATGGAGCAACAGGCACTTGTACTTACACCAATGGCTCAGGCGGTAACTACTCGGTTTCCTGGAACAACTTTAACGGTAACTTCACTTGTGGTAAAGGTTGGAGCACCGGATCACGTACAAGAGTAGTGGGTTACAATTGCGGAGCCTTTACGCTTAACAACGGAGGCGGATCTTTTGCTTATTACGGATGGACAAGAAGTCCGCTTATTGAGTATTACGTAAATGAAAAGTGGGGAGCTACCAGGCCTGCCTCAAGTGATCGTAGAGGATCTGTTTCTTCAGATGGCGGTACCTATGATATTTATACTGCTATACGTACTAATGCCCCTTCTATTGATGGTACACAAACTTTTCGTCAGGTTTTCAGTACCCGTACTGCTCAGGCCCCAACCGGACAAAATCGTTCAATTACTTTTGCTAACCATGTTAATGCATGGTCACGTGTTGGTTTAGGTCTTGGAAGCGACATTTCTCCCGCAGCAATTTTGCTTTCAGAAGCTTATGGTACAAGCTCCAACGGATATGTAAACGCTTCAGTTTGGTAGTTTAATAGCCCCAAAAAGAAAAGCTTATTATAGCCGGTTGGTGTTTTACCATCCGGCTTGCTTGTTATTTAGCGACGGTTAATCATTTCGAAGGGGATAATTAGGTAAAGCAATTCATTGGTTTTAAAAATAATTAATGACAAAATTTCTACTGGTATCATTAGCCGCCATTTTTCTCGTAGGAGCATGCAAGGATAAAGATGGGTCTGAAGATTCAGATTTGGTATTCGTAAAGGGCGGTAACTTTATAAATACAAAATCAAATCTTTACGGCAAAACTTCTTTACCTGATTTCTATATAGGGGCCCATGAAGTAACGCAGAAAGAGTGGGTTGATATCATGGGGACCAATCCCTCAACATTTAAAGGCGACAGTTTGCCTGTAGAAAGCGTAAGCTGGTACGATTGTATAGAGTATTGCAATAAAAGGAGTATAAAAGAAGGTTTGAGTCCTTATTATATTTTAAATAAGGATATCAAGGATACCCTTAATAAGAGCGAGTTCGATACGTTGAAGTTTAGGGTAAGAGTAAATACTGATGCTAATGGATACCGTCTTCCATCAGAAGCCGAATGGGAATATGCCGCCAGTGGTGGCCAGAAAAGTAAAAGTTATAAATATAGTGGAAGTAACCATATTAATGACGTTGCCTGGTATTGGAAAAATTCAGGTGAAAAGGTTTTAACAGGATCCTGGATCTGGGCAGAAATAGAAAATAATCATGGGAAAACCAGAGCCGTAGGCAGAAAAAAACCTAATGAGCTCGGGCTCTACGATATGTCGGGAAATGTACGCGAATGGTGCGAGGATTGGTTTCAGGATTATGAAATTCCCCTCGGTCAAGTGCGCTCACAAAGGGGTGGAGGTTGGATGGGAGCAGAACCTCGCTGCGAATTCTATAATCGTCACAGCTTTGAAGCAAGCGGCAAAGGGCCTGACCAGGGATTTCGTATCTGTAAAGGATTATAGAAAGTTCTTTATCAGTACCACACCTTCCTTGTGGTATGCTAATGCCTGGCTTTATAGATAGTTAATTAATACACATTAAAAACAAGAAAGGCCAGAATATCCTTTTAATCCTGGCCTTTTCGCCATTTATATTGGTCTAAACAAAATAATCAATTGCCTGATCTTTATTCTTTATTGTAAAATGGCAAATATACCTCGTTTACGAAATCCTCCACTGTTGTACTTGTAGTAGTCGAATCATCTCTTTTTTGATAATTCATAAAGCCACTCTTAATAGCTGTTCCCATTTCGAGAAGATTATCAACGAAATCTTCAGAAAAACCGTTGCCCAAAAATGTTTGCTTCACCTGTTCTACTGGTAATTGTACGTAGGGCAGTTCATCCTTACCTATTGCTTTACCAATAATGCTGGTAAATTCTCTATAAGTATAATCACGGGGGCCCATTACTGCATGAACATTTTTGCCATCGAAGTCAAGTGTTGCTAAATGTTTAGCTGCAATTTCTGCAACATCCCGGGTGGCTACCATAGGTATCGCATGATCTCCATCTGCAACGGTGCCATTAATTCCCATTTTTTTAACTAGACCAATTGTTCTAAGAAAGTTTTCCATGAAGTAGGCAGATCGGATGTGTAATACATTTACGTCATTCAATTGATTCAAACGCACTTCTTGTTCTCCGGTTCCGCCCATTATACCATTACCTTCATGCATGTGAGAACCAAGGCTACTCATATTAACGATGTGTTTAATGCCTGAGCTTTCGATGGCTTTAATTAAGATACCTGTTACCTGTCGTTGGTAGGCCCTTGTATTCTCAGCCTTTACGTTGTCTGGTAAAAGAATAAAAGCACTGTCAGCATTTTTAAACGCATTGGTTAGGGTATCTACGTCGGTGATATCCCCGGCAATGGTTTCCGCGCCTAGATGCTTAAGTTTTTCTACTTTATTAAGGTCCCTTACGATCAATGTTACCTGATGGCCCTCTTTTAGCAGGATTTCTGAAATTTTACTTCCCACTGTTCCTGTGGCTCCGAGAATTACTATGTTCTTTTTCATTTTTTTATTTTTTAATTATTGGCGACTAGCTATGAAGAATTGAGGTCGGCTCTTCTAAAAATGGATAGTCAATATATCCCTGATATCCACCTCCAAACATCGTTGCGCGGTCTGGTTGATTGAGTGGGGCGTCTTTCTCGAACCGTTGGGGAAGGTCCGGATTAGCTAAAAAGAGTGTGCCGAATGAAACTAATTTGGCAATACCTTTTTCAAGCTCAGCTTCAGCCGTTACCTTGTCATACCCTGTGTTGGCAATAACTACATGTTTTATTTGTTTCCCGAACAATTCGATTTCATCGTCTTTGGGATAATGCGCAACAGGGAACATTGGGCTACGCTTCATTAATTCTACATAAGAGAAATCCAGTTTATTCAGCTCTTCAATAAGGTAAGTAAAGGTGGCCACAGGGTTATCGAACAAAATATCTCCATAAGGGTGAAAAGGCGAAAGTTTAATACCTACTTTATCACCACCAACCGTGTTGATCAATTCCTTCATTACTTCAAGAATAAACCGCGTTTTATTTTGGATGCTACCTCCGTACTCATCTGTTCTTTGATTAGCATTGTCTGCCAGGAACTGATTCGGCAAATACCCATTTGCCGCATGTAGTTCCACTCCATCAAAACCTGCTGTCATAGCGTTTTCTGCGGCATGCCCATAGTCCTTTACTATTTGTTTGATCTCTTCTACACTTAGTGCCTGCGGAGCTTCGTACTCTTTAGGACCCTGAGAAGTAAAGTGTTGGGAGCCATTAATAGCAACAGCCGAGGGTGCCACTGGTAATATCCCTTTTCTATCTACAGAATGCCCGGCACGGCCAGTATGCCAGAGCTGCGCCACAATTATCCCCCCTCTGTCGTGAACAGCATCGGTAACTTTCCTCCATGCTTCAATCTGTTCCTCAGAGTAAATGCCGGGTGTGAAAGGGCTTCCAATTGCCTGTTCGCTGATGTTGATGGCTTCTGTAAATATTAGTCCTGCACTCGCTCTTTGTGTATAATACTGAATGTGCAAGTCGCCCACCATTCCGTTGATGTTCGCACGGCTTCTTGTCATCGCCGACATAGCCAAGCTGTTTTTTAGCTTTAGATTTCCTAAAGTGGTTTGATTCAATAGTTTCATAATTAGATTATTGCTTTTGTTTTTGATTAGATTTGTTTTAGAAATTGCTTTTTTATTTGTTTAATTATTACGCTGTAAAGGTGCCTTGTTTGAAGAGGATAAACTTGTATCAGATCACTGTTCTTGACAAATCATCTGCCTTGTACTGTAGTGGATGCAGGGCTGGAAAAGTTCTTCGAGGAGATCGGCCAACTGTAGAAGTCGATAATTTCTGCCACATCCTGTAACAGAGATAAGGGGTACCGAAAAGTTGCAGGAAGCTGGGAGACGCTATGGCGAGCATGTAAATCTGTTGCTGCAATTATGCACACCACTAACCTCACCGGTTTGGACATGGGTGAACAACATGTTGGTGCCTACTAAGCAAATCCCCCGGCCTTATTTAGAAGAAGTGCCAGGCTATTAATGTACCTGGATGAGATCGCTATTGTATTTTAAAGCTGTAGGAGGCATGCCGAACATTTCATACATGTATTTATTCAATTGAGGCAAGTCATAGAATCCGCTGAAGTAAGCAATTTCTGTAAGACCTTTGTCTTTATCTGAAAGTGTAGAGTAAATAGCCTGTCGTAATCTTGTCCACAGTAAGTATTTAGACAAACTGCTTCCTGTTTGTTCTTTGAAAAGAGAAGCAAGACGGGATGGAGACAGAAAAACCAGATCTGAAAAGGTTTGAGGGCTTATGTCCCGTTCGAAGAAGTTGCTTCTGATATATTCAACCATTTTCGTTACTCTTTCATCATAATGCGTTGCTGGTACGTTTGACAGCAATGCGCTGGTGATGGTTGAAACTTTAAAGTTGCCTGTTTCTAATTGAAAATACTCAGATATTTCATTTCTCGTATGGAAGATGATACGGTCTTTATCAGGCCCGAAGCCACTTGAAAGCTCAATGCCTATTTTGGAATAAGGCTCTATATTAAGAACGCTCAATGTTCCTTTTTCTGCCACGCATAAATGAGGGACTTGCGGTTTGATTATGAAACCATAGATGTTTTCGCACAACTCTCCTTTAATAGTTGAGTTAAAAGGAGCGTCGTTTGACAACACGATTTGATAAGCTGAATGTTTATGAATTTCAACTGTAAGGTTGTGGGCAGTGAGGGCGAGAATAAAGGGATTGCTTATTTGTTCTTTCATTTACTTTTAGTAGCAGTCTAAAATAAGACTTTTGCCACCATAAATCCGGCAACTGTAGTATGGGTTATTCCCATTAGTTGAAATTTTAGCATTGAGTTAGTAACAGCATTTACGCTGGGCAGAAGGGAATTAGGAATAGAGGAACAAAATTCCTCTATTCCTGATAGTTTGATTATTTATATAAAAGGAAGATTAGCTCTCCTATAAACTTTATCCTAACTAAAAAGCATTCAGTTCAGCTAACTGCATATATGAAGCTCCGTAAGCCGAAACAATGGTAAATTTAAAATAACGGGCGTTAGGAAAGCCTTCAGTCAGGAACTGAAATTGCTCCTGCTGTTTATTTTCAAAAGTAAGGGTGCCGGCACTAGCCCAATTAACATTATTTGTACTAACTTCTACGTTGATTAGCTGTGGTTTGCCATTCCCGTCGGCCTGGCGGGCAACGAGATAAAAACCATGTAATTGTTTTTCGCTTCCCATATCAATTGTTATATGATGCGGAGCAACAGCTCCTCCATTGGTCCATCTTGAATGCCAGAAGGTGCTCTTATTATTATCTAGCGCAAAGATTGCTCCACCATTGTTTGGCCCTTCACCTGAAGCCTCCTCAGAAGACATTCCGATGATCTGCCATTGAGACCGGTCGAACAAGGGATAATCAGAGAGTTTAGGTTGAGCTTTGACAACAAAGTAAGTGGTATTTCTTTCCGGGTTTACCGTGACTCCCTGTGCCGACATGGTTACCGGGAGTAAGTAGCTTTTAAGAGGGATCATAGATCCGGTTCCCTTAGTTTTTAATGATACACTTAGTGGTAAAGTAGATAATTTCCCTTTAGGGATAGTTGTACTAGTACTTGACAAGGTATACATACTCTCGGGCAGGATCGGATAATTGGTGCTATTTTTTGCGTTGTATTCAGCCACCAATGCGCTATTAACCGTAAAGGTAACTGGAATATCAATATCTGGATACCCGAGTCCTCCATAAGCAGCACCATAGGTAACAGTCTGTAAAGTATCAGAAATGTTAAGCGTTTTATTTACAGTACCAGCCACACTTTGGGGCATATATACTTTATTATAGCTAGCCAGGGGCTGGTCTGGTAAATTAATATCATCCTTACAGCCACTATTCAGGACTGTTAAACCTAAGAGGGTGAGGAAAAACGAGGTAAGAAAATTCTTTTGACTTAGCATGATCTTTTATTTAATAGATTAATTACCAACCAGGATTTTGTACAAGTAAGGAACCTCTGTCCATGGCGTACTGACGGATAGGGGACCAGTAAGACGCAGGGGCTCTGAAAAGGTGTTGGCTTGCCACAACTCTTTTGAAAAAGTCGTTGTTTGACTTTGACACATCCATGCCATGCATTTGTCCCATCACTTCCGGCGCAATTTTCCAACGGCGGATATCAAACCATCTGATACTTTCAAAAGCCAGCTCAACTCGTCTCTCAGCTCTTATTGCATTACGCATGGCTATTTGATTTGCTGGCACAGGTAGAGCATCCGTTCCTGCACCATATTGGGGGATACCAGCTCTTTCACGAATAAGGTTAAGATATCTGGCAATATCAGGGTTAGCCGGATCGTATTCATTCAGCGCTTCGGCGTAATTTAAATACACTTCTCCCAAACGGAAAAGAACTAAAGGCCTTCTTTGAGTTGCACCATTGCCTCCTGATCCGTTATTTGTTAGCGTACCTACATTTTTTCTGATAAGATACCCTGTTCTGCTCCAATCGGTTGGATGCCCGTTGCTTCCATTAGGTCCGTCTGCATAGAATGAAATAGGTGCAGCAGAGGTCATTTTTCCACCCTGAAACATACTGTTATGATACGTTACCGAAGCGTAAAACCGAGGTTCTCTATTCATATACATGTTGTATACCTGAACACCATTAACAGAAGTGAAACCCGTCTCGCTGTATAACGATGACTCCGTTCTTGGCTTTCCATCTTTCATAAAATAGGCATCTACCTGCTCCTGTGTAACTCCCAGACCATTCCAACCACCAGCTATTCTTGGCATAGAATGTATATCGCGGGCGGGCAGACCATTTGCTGGCCGGGTGAAAATCTGCTCAGAATTTCCTGCTTTTAAAAATACGTTCTGGTAAGAAGTGATTGGGTTATAAGGCGTTCCGGATTCCTTATACAAGCTATAGATTCCAAGGTCTATTACAGCCTTGGAAGCATCAGCAGCTCTTTTCCATTTCTGAACATCGTAAGTCTGATTGATCAATGCTACTCCATCTTTGTTTTTAAAGTTTGCCACTTCCGTATTGCCATTATAAAGCGGACTGGCAGCATAAAGAAGTAACCTTGCTTTTACAGCAAGTGCCATACCTACAGTAGCTCTCCCGTATTCAGTTTCAGCAGGAGCTCCATTTAAGGAAGGTACCAGCGGCAGCACTGCAGCTGCTGCATCAAGCTCGCTGACAACGTAATTTACACACTCGTCAAAAGGACTACGTGGTTTTTGCATAGCTTCAGCAGGAGCGTCAGCAGGGAGCTCCTCATTACCTACTAAAACCACAGGTCCATATTGACGCATTAACAGGAAATAGTAATATGCTCGCAGGAACCTCGCTTCTGCCTTGTATTGATCGATTTGCTGCTGACCATTCAGGGCCAGTATCTCCGCATTACTGTCAATATGGTTGATGAAATAAGTTGCTGAGCGTATCCCATTGTAGTATTTACCCCAGGTGTCGAAAAGACCATTGCTTGGCCCTATATTCAACAAGTTTACCTGGTAAATAGGATATTTTGACCAGGTAATATCTGCCTCGTCGCTATTCCCGATCCAGGGAACTGCTTCCCACTGATTCGAATCGTCTTCAATATAACTGTATACATTTGCTAAATACTGTTCCGAAGGTCCCTTTTTCTGAAATACCTGCTCAATACTTAAACGATCATTAGGAACCTGATCCAGATAATCTTTACAACCTGTATTAAAAAGTAGTGTTATGCCTAACGCTACTGTGCTTCCTTTTAAAATTATAGATTTCATGTTTGTGTCTGTTAAAAACGGCGATTATTTGAATGAGCATTTAACACCGAGGTTGAACGTTTTGGTTAGAGGGTATTGCGAGCCACGTCCATTACCAAGTTCTACATCCCAAAGCTTAAATCCACTGATGGTCCACAAATTATAGCCGATGAAGTATAAGCTAAGGTTTGTCATACCAGCCTTCTTGATCCAACTTGACTTGTTAAAATCGTGTGCTACGGTTAAGGTTTGCAGACGCATAAAAGCTCCATTTTTTACCCACCATGTACTGTTAGCATAGTTCATGTTGTCGTTTCCATACGTGATTCTGGGATAGAATGGATTAGGGTTGGTATTGGTTGGTGTCCAGCGGTCTGTGATTTGGGATAGAAGATTTCCGCGTTCTCCACCCTGACTAAATGGTTGAAAACCATCTCCGTTCAAGTTGATATCTACATTGCTTATTCCCTTAAACCACGCAGCAATCGAAAATCCTTTCCAGTTAATAGTAGGGCCAAAACCATATACGATTTCCGGAGTAGCTCCATAGCCAATAGGTCCCTGATCATATCCATCAATAAGCCCATCGCCATTAAGATCTTTATATTTAATATCACCAGCTTTATTAGTGCCCGTTTGTAATGGGCTGTTTGCTACTTCTTCATCGCTGTTGAACAAGCCTAAAGCGGTATATCCAAAGCGTTTTCCATACTTCCTTCCAATGCGTTGTTGCCAGGGGTAGGGCCATGGTGCATTTGCATCATTTATTACTATTGCTCTTGTCCATGTCATATTTCCCCGCAATCCAAGATGCCAGTCCCGTCCTATATTTTTATTCAGGTCAAGGGTTCCCTCTACACCACGGTTGGTAACTTCCCCAAGATTGGCTGCAGGTAAGTTCCGGATACCGGCATAATCAGGAACATCTCCTCTAGCCCTGAAAATACCTACGCGGTTTTCCTTAAATATGTCGGTGGTAAGAGAGATCTGATCACGAAGCATCTTAATTTCAAGTCCGAGATTTTGTTTTTTCGCAGTTTCCCAGCCTACCTCTACGGCATAATCGGCAATGTCGTACCCCGCGATGTTACGTTGTGTAGTACCGGCACCGAAGTCATAGCCTCCATTTCCTTCGCCAACTGTTGCTATATAACCGAAGCGACGTCCGCCGATCTCACTATTTCCAACTTCTCCATAGGAATACCTGAGTTTTAAGAAAGAGAAGGTATTTTTAAGCGGCTTGAAGAAGCCTTCTTCCGAGATCACCCAGCCGGTACTAAAGGAAGGGAAGAAACCAAATCTTTTGCCAGGAGCAAAGGTCTCTGATCCATTATAGCCGAAGTTTCCTTCAAAGAGGTATTTGTTATTGTACACATAGGTGCCTCGACCGGCTAAACCCATGTAGCGATATGGAATTGAACCTATGAAATCACCTGCAAATGCATCAGAGCGGTCTGAAGCATTAAAAAGGACCATGCCTGTAACGTTGTGCTTTTTAAATGTCCTGTCCCAGTTTACCGATCCTTCTGTGTAAAATTGACGGGAACCTCCATTGGCGCGGGCATATCCTAGAAAGCTGCTTCCGGTTAGGGTGCGTTGCGTGATAAGATTTCCCGCTGCATCCCTGCCAAAAGCCTTATATGCATCAACTGTTTTAGTTCTTGAAATAGTATGCGTATTCAGGTTGTCAAAAGAGAACATTGCAGTTGCAGAAAGTCCTTTTAAAACCTTTCCAAAATCCTGCGTCACGCGGATATTACTCCATAATTGACTTCTGAACTCGCTGACATAGCCAGTTTGTGTCAATTGATTATAGGGGTTCAAAACATCCGCGGTAGTGATCTGAGAGAATTGCCCATTGGAATATTTTACGGGAATAGAAATAGGCGGTAATAAATATGCTGATGACCAGATCCCGTCAGCCGATGTACCCGGGAAATTACCATTGCTTAACCATCCAGCTGCTCCAAAGTCAACTTTGGTAGTTTTAGTAATATTTAAGGTTAGGTTAGATGTAAAATTATAACGGGTGAATTTTATTTCAGAATTATAATTGGCAAGACCATCGGTCTTATACATTCCGGTTTCATCATAATATCCCAGAGAAAGGTAATACCGTGCATTCTCCGATCCTCCGTTTGCATTGATTCTCGCACGCCGGTTCCCTCCGGTTTTATTAAATAGCTCCTTAAACCAATTAACATTAGGATAAAGATCAGGATCAAGGTTATTAGCCGTAGAATCAATCCTGCCTTGAGTGTATTTTAATCCCTTGCCGGGGTTACTGCTTTGGAAGGCTTCATTAGCTATTTGCATGTAGGTAACGCCATCCGCGAATTGCGGTATTCTGGTAAATTCAGTGATTCCCTGGTCATACTGGAAATTAAGAAGCGGTTTTCCCTGTTTACCCTTTTTAGTTTGGATCAGTATTACACCGTTAGCTCCGCGTACACCATATACAGCAGTTGCGGAAGCATCTTTAAGGATACTAAAGCTTTCGATATCCTCAGGGTCTACATTGCTGAACTCTCTTTGCACCCCATCGATCAATACCAATGGATTGCTATTAGTAAAGGTCGATATACCGCGGATGTATATTTCCGAGTTGTCATACCCGGGTTGTCCGCTTCGCTGCACTCCGATGATACCAGCTACCCGTCCGGCAATGCTGTTGGATAAATTTGCTACCGGTTGTTTTAGCTCATTTACATTTACGGTGCTGATGGCGCCTGTTAAGGTTGCTTTTTTCCGTTCCCCGTAACCGACTACTACTACTTCATTTAAATCACTTGCTGATTCTTTCAAGGTAACGTTTATAACAGTCTTACTGTTAACAGCAACTTCCTGGGTAACAAATCCAACGAAACTGAAAACAAGGATTCCTTTATCATCAGCAATTTTTATGGAGTACTTTCCTTCGATATCGGTGGTAGCTCCAGCTCCTCCGCTCTTTACTTTAATGGAGACACCTGGCAGGGGTTGCCCTTTCTCATCGGTTACCTTACCCGTTACTTGTATTGGATCAACTTTTATTGACGAAGTTTCCAATAGTACGCCCTTAATTAGAGCTTTTTCGTGTGCTATTGACACAGCACCTACCTGCATAATAGCGGTAAGCAACACTACTGATAATTTCATGTTAGGGAAAAAATTAGATTTGATGCGGAAGGACTTTCCACATCTGAAAGCAGTATATTTGTTATACATTTTGACTGTAGGATTTAGAAAATAATTGTTAGTTGTAATATTATTAGCTACCTAACGACAGTACCTTTACTGCTTTTGGAGGTGTAGAGAACCTCTGAAAGCAGCTTTTTGAAAATTCTTACTGAGTATCGTTTAGACCATAAAGACCACCCTCCTTTCTTAAATTTATTTTTGGTGCATTGTTGTTGTTGCTCGGGCCTTTTCCAATCCCTGTGTATTCTAATAATTCATCCTATCCGCCTGGCATATATACTCTTTGGTTTATAAAAGTTATTGATCAGGATTCTCTGTGGTTTCCTTTTCTATGTGTTGGCTGAATTTTATTTAAGTCTTTCTTTAGTCCGGGCTTACTGTCTCAATTATCCTATTGATAGAAAGAGCTTTTGTTATGCGGCGGGCTTTGAAAAGAACGATAGTGTATCAATTGGTTTTTTTCATCACTGCTCTTTCAGGCGGTGATTTAAACAAATTTGAATCTATATTTCAACTATTCCCAGTGTCTCTGGCTGATATGGATTTGATGTCAAAAAAAATGTATGATTTGAAAAAAAACGATCCTGGCATTAGGACTTGAAATGCTTGTTCAGTTGTTTAAAAGGAGTTTTAATGGACGATATGTCAAAAAAATGAATGAAAGGGTAGGTGTGTAGCAAGTTTGTTTAATAAAGAAGGACTTCCACCTTCAACTTTTACATTCGAGCAGTAATTGAAGTTGCTGACCTCTTTTCGTACTCTACGTCAATAAATATGTATTTTGAGGCAAATCAGAAGGTTCAGTTGCAACTCATATTTGTACCACTGAAAGGGGAACATTACGTTCGCAAACAAACCTTAGTATAAAGATTATATGATTTCAACTATTTTTCGAAAGGAGATCTTTAGATTTTCATTGACCTGCATCTTTGTTTTTTGGGGAACCATAGGTATTAGGGCACAAACCGCAACCTTATCCAAATCAGATACAGCAACAGTTCCCAGGGAAATTGAAGATCCCGAATGTATTGGCATTAATCGCGAGGCCCATCATGCCTCACTAATGCCTTATGCTTCATTAAAAGAAGCCCTGGTGGCAAAGCGACATGCATCTTCCTACGCTATGAGCTTAAACGGTAATTGGAAGTTTAACTGGGTCGATTGGCCACAGAAAAGGCCGGTCAACTTTTATAAGCCCGAATATGATGTTTCAGGATGGAAAGAGATTAAAGTGCCATCTAACTGGCAAATACATGGGTATGGAACCCCAAATTACAGCAACTTTACCTACATCTTTCACAAAGACTTCCCCAAAGTGATGGGAACACCTTCTGAGAAATATACTTCTTATCTAGAAAGAAATCCTGTGGGTAGTTACCGCCGTGATTTTACGGTACCTGCTAATTGGAACGGCCGCAGAATCTTTATCAGTTTTGATGGTGTTGACGCAGGCTTTTTTGTTTGGGTGAACGGTAAAAAGGTTGGCTACAGTGTAAACAGCCGTAATGCAGCGGAGTTCGATCTGACAAAGTATGTAAAGCCAGGGAAAAATACGCTGGCTGTAGAAGTATACCGCTACACTAGCGGCAGCTACCTCGAGAACCAGGATATGTGGCGGCTAAGTGGCATCTTTAGAAATGTTACCTTATGGAGTGCTCCTGTGCAGCATATCCGGGATTATTTTATTAAAACTGATCTGGATAATAACTATAAGAATGCAACCCTCAACCTAAGCGCAAAGGTTAAAAATTATGGTAGCACTGCAGTTAAAGCAAGGACACTGAATATTGCTTTGTATAAAGGCACCGTGGTAGTACCAGGAGCAGTTGGCAAAAAAGCGGTACCTGCCTTAGAACCAGGCGAAGAGGTTACTGTAAATATTTCATTTCTAGTAGCAGATCCGCAAAAATGGACTGCCGAAACGCCTGATCTGTATACCTCTGTTCTAACCTTAAACGATGGAACGAAAACCATCGAAACCTTGTCTTCCCGCACCGGTTTCCGTGAAATTGAAATTAAAGGCAGGTTATTCCTGGTCAATGGAGTACCGATTAAATTGAAAGGAGTTAATCGACATGAGAATTGGCCGGATGTAGGTCATGCGGTAACAGAAGATCAGATGATAAAGGACCTGGAATTGATTAAGCAAACAAACAGTAACCACGTTCGTACTTCTCATTATTCTAACGATCCAAGGTGGTATGAACTATGTGACGAATATGGGATCTATTTAGTGGCAGAGGCGAATGTGGAATGTCATGATGTTCAAAACCAATTTAATGAGGAACCTACTATTAAAGCCGCCATCACCGACAGAAATGTAGCTAACGTAGAGAATTTTAAAAATCACCCCTCGGTTTTAGTCTGGTCATTAGGTAATGAAAATGGATCTGGTGGTACAAACTTCAGAGCTGCTTTAAAGGCAATTAAAGCTATTGACCCAGACAGACCAACACATTATGAAGGCTTTGGAGTAGGAGAGGTTAATCCTGCTGATATTGATAGCCGGATGTATACTCAAACTCCTGAATTAAAAGATCAGGCCATGAATCCATCTTTAACCAAGCCATTCTATTTATGTGAATATGCCCATGCAATGTTTAATTCAATGGGTTCGGTAGACGTTTACAATGATCTATTTGATAAATATCCATCACTGCTTGGTGGAGCAATATGGGAGTGGCAGGACCAGGGAATTTATAATAACCGCGATCCTAAACATCCTATAACAGCCTTTGGTGGAGGATTTGGTGAATACCCTAATGATCATTATTATATTCACAAAGGAGTGGTGTTTTCTGACCGTTCACCTAAGCCCCATTTCCCTGAACTTAAACATGCTTATCAATGGATCACTATTCAAAATAAAGATCTGGAAAGCAAAAAGATCATCCTTAAGAACCGGTATCACTTCACCAACCTCAATAAATTAATTGGAAAGTGGCAACTTTCTGAGAACGGGACGATAGTTTCTACAGGATCATTGCCAAAAGTAGATTTGGCTCCAGGCAGTGAAAAGGAAATAGATGTTCCTTTCAAACTTACTCCTAAGGCAGGTGCGGAGTATTTCCTGAAAATATCTTTTGAACTTGCGTCGGATCAGTTATGGGCAAAAAAGGGTTACGAAATTGCCTGGCAGCAATTTGAAATTCCGGTTAATACATCAATTGTTAAGGTGAACAGTGAGGGAGGTAAACTGGTATTAACCAGCAACAGCAACAGCATACAAATCAAGGGTTCCGACTTTAATATCGAGTTTGATAAAACAAGAGGGACTTTTTCCAAAATGGAAAAAAGGGGAGTGAGCGTGTTAAAAGATAATGGAGGTCCTATCCTTCACCTTTGGAGAGCGCCTCACCAAATTGATGATATGTGGGCTTATGAGGATTGGAACAAAAAAGGTCTAAGATCATTAAGCTGGAAAGTTGAGGATGTGCAGTTTGATCAGCCAAGGGAAAATACTGTAGAAATCAAAGCAAGTTTAACCGGGAGCGGAAAGGAAGGATTTAAAGTTAAACACGACGTAGTTTATACCGTTTCAGCTGATGGATCAATTAATGCAAAAAATAACGTAAACTTTAGTGGCCCTGACCTTATAGTAGGAAGAATAGGAGTAAGGATGTTTCTGAATAAAGACCTGGAGCGTTTCGACTATCTGGGAAGAGGTCCTATGGAAAATTATCCTGACAGGAAAAGTGGGTCAGATGTAGGCCACTATTTTAGCAGTGTTGCGGCCCAGCTAACACCATACGAAAAGCCTATGGAAGCAGGGAATCATGAGGATGTGCGTTGGGCAAACCTAAGTTCTGAAAAGGGAAGCGGATTATCCGTCAGAAGGGAGAATGATCTTCTTCAAGTTTCGGCCCTTCCATACAGTGATGAGGAACTGGAAAAGGTGGAATACCGGATTCATCTTCCAAAAAGCAACAGTACTGTTCTGTGTATAAGTCATAAAACATTAGGGGTTGGCTCAACAGGCTGCGGGCCACGTCCTCTGGAACCTTACATGGTACATTCAAAGCCAACGGAATTCACTTATAAGATTTTGTTGACGGGGAATAAGTAGATTTTAGTATGAAGCTTCCGCAAATCATTAAAGAAGTAGGCTAGCTCCTACTTCTTTAATGATTTGATATACTGTAAGGGCGATTTTCCATATTCCTTTTTAAATGCCCTTGAAAAATTTGAACTGCTTTGTAATCCAATACGGTCTACTACCTCATTCATTGTCACATCTTCATGCGTCATGATTTGAATCGCCTTCTTTAGGCGGATAGTTCTTATAAACTCACCTACCGATTGGTCTGAAACGCTCTTGATTTTTTGATAAAGTTTGGTGCGGCTGATGTATAAATGTTGACACAAGAAGTCTACATCAAGGTTTGGATCCTGAATATTTTCTTCTATAACATCCAAGAGTTTTTGAAGGAACTCTTTGTCTTTTTCGTTATGTACCAGCTCCGTAACCTCTACCAGATAATCACTGGTATATCGCTGTTTAAGTTTCTCACTTTGCTCAAATATGTTTTGAACCGTTAATTGCAGCAGTTCCATGCTTAGAGGTTTCCCGAAATAATAATCTGCCCCTGATCCCATTCCCTCCAGTTTCGAGTCTAAGGTATCCTTAGCGGAAAGTATAATGAAGGGGATATGGCTTGTTTCGAATTGTTCTTTTACCCGTTTACAGAATTCAATTCCGTCCATAACTGGCATCATCACGTCACTAATTATCAGGTCCGGCATTTTTTCTGCTGCAATTTCAAGGGCCTCTTTCCCATCAGCTGCTTCATAGATAAGATAATGCTTTTCAAAGCTCTCTTTTAAAAAGGATCGTAGTTCGCTGTTATCATCCACCAGCAAGATCCGCTTCACATGTTTTACGTCCTCATCAGTATCAATCCCGGCAAGCCTTAGAGGTAATAGAATGGAATTATCAACCTCTTCGAGTTTGGGCTCAAACTCCGTTCCGGGAGCAACTTTTTCAGCTTCAGCATAATTTTCTTCTCCCCAGGGAAGGCCTATAATGATCTCCGTCCCTTTATAACGCTCACTATAAACATAAATATTACCTTTATGTATTTGTGTTAAACTTCTAACCAGTGCCAGCCCAACTCCAGAGCCCAGGTGATCTTTACTTACCCTGTAATACCGGTCGAAAATTTTATGGATGGACTCGCCGGAAATTCCGATCCCTGTATCGGAAACGCCGAAGTAGAGGTATTTCTGAGAGCGGAAGTCTTTATTTAGAAGCTGAAATTCATGCTGGAATGATGGCTTGAATTCTTCCAGGTTAAAGAATATCTCCAAGGAGACCTCGCCACCTGGTTCTGTATATTTAAAACCATTATTTAATAGGTTTAGAAGAATTTTTTCGAGGATTTGAACGTCAAAATAATTGGTCAGTTCTTCATTACTTGCTCCCGTATGATCGATTAATTTAAAGCTAATGTCTTTCCCCTCCGATAGATCCTGAAAGTCGGTGATGAGTTCTTTACAAAATTGACTAATAGCCAGGGGCTGAACCTGTAACTTGATAATATCATCAGCAGCCTTCTTAAAATTCATCAATTCGCTCACCAGATTCATCAAACGCCTGGTATTCCTTAGCATAAGTTGATAGGAGTTACTTAAAGCCGGGTTATTATTCTGACTCATCAGATTTTCCAACGGACCCAATATTAAAGTCAAAGGCGTGCGAAATTCATGCGATATATTAGTGAAAAACTGTAGCTGCTGTTGATATAGCTCAGTCCTTTGCTGGTGCATTTCGTTTCTCTTTCTTTCATTGATAGCCCTGACTTCAATCTCCCGCTTCAAGCGGTACCATCTGGCCTGATAGATATATACTCCTGCCAGGCCTGAAAGGATAAGTAAGCTATATAAGATTTTGGCAAGAGTCGATTTCCACCATGGCGGTGTGATAGTAATATCCAAGTGTGCTTCATTTGCACTCCAAATGCCATCGATATTCGTAGCTTGGACAATAAATCTGTACGTTTTATAATCAAGGTTGCTATAAGCAGCTTTTGCATTTGTTCCATCGGTAAAGCGCCATTCTTTATCAAATCCCAACAGTTTGTAACGGTACTTGCATTTCAAGGGGTTAGCATAATTCATCGCAGAAAATGAAATCAGAAAGTTATTTTGGAGATAACTCAACCTAAGCTCTTTCGTATAGCTAATAGCTTCTGCAATGATATTCCTGGAAGATTTCTGTTCTCCGTATTCCGGTTTCTGATTATTGATGAGGATATCTGTTAAGACAGGATAGGCTGCAACACGGCTTGATTTTATTTGCTCCGGATAGAAATAATTAAGCCCACTAATGCCTCCAAAATATAGTCGCCCACTGGCACCTTTATAAGAGGAACCAACTTTAAAACTGTTTCCCTGAAGCCCGTCGTTTTTGTCGTAACGAATTAATTTACCAGTTTTAGGATCCAGGCGTTCAAGTCCGTTACCGCCCATCCACACATTGCCGGCATTATCAATTTCCATACTTTCCACATCCTTGAACACTCCGTAGCGATCAGTATATGGTGTAATAGTAAACGCATTTGTTTTCAGGTTTAGAGCGAGTTTGTTCAATCCTCCTCCAATAGTCCCGACCCAATAAATGCTATCATTCTGTTTGCAAACAGGGTAGGTATAATCGGAGGTTAAAGAGTTGGGTTTTGAGGATGCCTTATAATGAAACGTTTTTAAAATATTACCTCTATTATCTATTATTACACGTTTTAATCCCTTTGTACTTGATATGAATAATTGTGGTGTTTTACTGTCGGCCTGGATGAAATACCCCTCATCGTAGTATCGAACGTTATAGGTGTTAGAGGCATCCTTCCAGATCACACCAAAATTGTTCATGTGATTACCGAACCAGATATTGCCGTAGCAATCTTTAACCAGTGTTTCAATAACATACTTTGGAAAATGCTCGTATCCTGCAGGCTTCCATAATTCCCTCCCTCCTCGTTTTAATATTTCTATACCCTGGCCATTGCCAATCCATAAGTTGAAATCATTATCTAACGTCAGGGAGGCTATTTCATCGTGTTTTAATCTAACAGGAGAGTTATACGTATTGTAGTAAGTGTATTTTTTCGTTTTTAAATCATACTGGTTTAAGCCATTTGCAGTAGTGCCAATCCATAATTTATCCCCATCTTCCAAAAGAGATCGAACATGGTTGCCCGAAAGCGAATTCGGGATACCTGGGTTATTTTTAATGGTATAAAACAGTTTCTGATTCAAATCGCAATAACTCACACCACCGCCAAAGGAACATACCCACAAGCACTCTGAACGGTCGACAATACAACGGCCCAATGATTTCGAAGTCAAGCTCTGTTCTGTACTCCGATTGTCAAGTCTCTGAATAAACTGCAAATTATGGCTTAACCGGAGCAAACCTGAACTGCCATTGAGCCAATAATCCCCGCCGCCGCCTTCCATAATATCACGAATACGAATATCCTCTGGTACCTGGTAGGATTTAGACACAGCTAATTTCTGCAATGGGGTATTTTGCAGGGGTTTAGTTAGCAGCATGAGCTTTTTCTCTGTCGCGATGAGTAGGTTTAACTGCTTATCAAAATATAGCCTTGATAAATTAAGATCAGTAAGACCAGTTACTGGTATAAAAGTGAACTTTTTGTCTTTACCTAAAGACCATAAACCCTTATTGCTACTCAGGTAGAGAATTCCATTTTTATTGCTGACAAGGTCTGAAAACTCTACTCCGATGGGAATTTTTACAGCTTCCTCCCTTACATTTTCTCCTTCAACAGAATACATTTTTAATATACCTCCGGTAAGGCCATATAAGAGATTCCCGTCGGGCCTAAGAAGTTTCGAAAAGGGGGGAGTAACATATTTTTGAAGTTTAGGGAAATCAAGGTACTTTTCTGTCCTTGGGTTGAAACACTGCAATCCATCTTCGGTTCCCAGCCAAATTCTACCTTCCTCATCAGCCGTAATACTTCTTACACGATTTTTAAAGGCATTGTTCGCAGGAACATTTTCATTGTAGTATCGTTTGATGGAATACCCGTCATATCTGCTAATTCCAAAATAGGTTGCAACCCAAATAAAGCCATGCTTATCTTGTACAATGTCATTTGCATCCGTGTGCGAGAGCCCTTCATCAACAGTAAGGTGATTGAATTTAAAAGGGAAGGATGGGTCCTGTGCGAAAGCAGAGGAATGAGCAAGAAATCCAAGGAAAAAAAATAGTAATAGCTTAAGAAGCCGGCCTGTTATTAGTTTAAACAGATCTTTGATGTCCATCGAATATTATTGTAGTAATTTTAATTGGTTCGGATAGTGGGCCGGAGCCGCATTTCTGCAGACTAATAATCAGTTCCCCTTATGGTTATTTTGGTGGTAACGACCTAAGCGAAGTTCGATAAAATATTTGCCAGAATCAAGCCTGAAAGGGGCGTTTAGGCATAAAATTAAAGAAAATTGGAGGCTTTTTTAGGCATTCAGATTTGTGTAAATTCTATTCAATTATCCTGTTTGCCTAAACGTACATTTTTTTTGACAATAAGTTCTTTTTCAGTAGAACCGGGTATTTCTATCTTTTTTTTCCAGATCGATGACTATGTACATCACCTGTATTGCAATCACTGGAAAGCAACAGTTTTATGAAATGATCAGGTGTTAATTTATAATCTCTTTCTGTACAAAAGATCAAAAAAGATGTACGAAAAGGCTCACTCGCAGGGCGCATCCCTAATTTACTTTGTGTCTCATTCAATTAATCAATTTTCTAACTAATTATTTATTCACTAAATCGATGAAAGAGATTTATTTAAAAAAGCCCCGTGCTTTACGATGCCTGCTGCAAATCGCTGCACTTGCGGTTTTCCTGGTGTCCGCCTGTAAAAAGACGCAACCCGAACAGGCGATTCCTGAAGAAGCTTCAGGTAAATCAAAAGCAGGTGCCAGTATCAGTGTTGCTTCCAGTGATGCGGAGACGATGTTCAATGCTTATAACAGCGCATTTCTCGTCAACTCAGGTGGAAATACCTTTTATAAGTATGCCTTCAATAATGGAAATCCAGACAACTTCTGGGAGCTGGCTCTTGATATTATGGTAGCTGAAGATGCTTATGAAAGGAGTGGAACTGCGGCTAACAGGACGTTGGTGAATAACCTTTGTACCAGCTATCTTAGGATACACCCACCTCCATTCGATTGGGATGGATGGAATGATGATGTAGCCTGGGTTGGTCTTATGCTTGCGAGAGGTTATCAAATAACCGGGACTCCCGAGCTTCGCACCCAGGCAGAGTATTGCTTCAATTTCGTTTATAACAGAGGTTGGGATACCCAGTATAATGGAGGCGGAATCTGGGAGCAACAGCCTAATTACCCTGGCGTTACGGAAATTATTAAAGAGGCTTTGTCTAACAATACAACAGGTAAGCTTGGTTGTATCCTTTATCAGGTGACCGGAAACACTGATTATCGCACCAAAGCTCAGCGAATTTACGACTGGTCACGTTCACGCATTTACAATGCAAGCACAGGTGAAGTTTATCGTGGTATTTACAGGGATAATGCTATTTCTTATGGACCTGCAGTTTATAATCAAGGCACATTCATTGATTTCGCAGCACATCTTCATCGGATCACCGGTAATGCTACTGTTCTGGCTGATGCCCAGCAAGCTGCGGATTATGTTATGAATAATGGGGGGAACCTGGCACCTGGAGGTATTATCAGTAATACTGCAACTCATCTGATCACCTGGGGAGATGAGTTTGCACGGGGGGTCGGACACCTTTGCAGGTGGAACCCGCAATACTGGAACAGGTATTATAACTTTATGAATAACAATGCGAACGCCATTTGGAGGAATCGCAGAACGGACTATAGTATTACCTGGAATGGTTGGAACGCCGCGAGTCCCTTAGATGGTACTGCTAGGGCGGCAACATTTGCCAGTGCGGTTGCTATGTTACAATATACTCCGGCTATTAATCCAGCCAGCGGTTCTCTTTCAAATGGAACTTACCGAATAATAAACCGAGCCACCGGGCTTGCCTTAGACGCCAGTGGGGGAGGAACAGCTAATGGAACTCCATTAATTCAATATGGCTACAATGGTGGCAATAACCAGCGTTGGACAGTTACCAGTCTAGGGAATGGGCAATATAGCATTCGTAACGTCGCGAGCGGAAGATCAATTGATGTAAATGGAGCATCCAACGTTCCGGGAACCGCTACAATATTGTATGATTATCAAGGCAGTGCTAATCAAAGGATTACCTTAGGGACGCCAGCGAGTGGTTATTATACCTTGTTTTTCCAGCATGATTACCAGGTTTTGGATGTGTCAGGCGGTTCAACTGCCGCGAACACCCCAATTATTCAATGGGGCTATAGTGGTGGAAACAATCAGCAATGGCAGTTTCTAGCGCCTTAATCGCTGTTTGAAATGAAATAAAGCGGGCGTTCATTAGAACGACTGCTTTATTATCATTGCCCAAAATAAACGAAGGTCTTGTATCCAATGATTAATCCATTTCTACGACAACTTTCCCAACGTATCCGCCTTTCTCAGCATTTTCAAAAGCCACTTTGTATTTGGAAAAAGAGAATACTCTATTGACTTCAATCTGCAAACCCTTGTTCACAGCATTGAGCAAAATATCAGTGGCTTTGGCCGAAGGGCTCGATAGTATAACAATATGTTTTTTGGAGGTAAAAAGGTTTTTGATAAATGAAGTGGGAATTTCAATAGGCTGAGGCGTTGAATTCAAAAACAAGCTTTTCGCTTTCATGATTGGGCGGGCATCTTTATAGCTTAGTTTACCGGATAGATCAACCACGATGTCATAAGTCGCCTTCTGAGAAAGTACGTCGTCTTTCGTGTAATTTAAAAGAGCACTAGCACCCCATTGCTTTGCAAATTCAATTCCTCGCGTTGATGTAACGGCCGTTACATTAACGCCCCGTTGTTTTAGTAGTTGAAGTAAAAACATGCCAAAACCTCCGGTTGCTCCGTTCACCAAAACTTTAGTTTCTGAGCTAAGGTTACCCATTTTTTCCATTGCGTTAACAGCAGCCGTTCCAACTACTGGAATGGAAGCAGCCTGAAACCAATTGATACCAGAGGGTTTCTTCCAAACTAATGAGGAGCTCACGGAAATATACTCTGCTGATGCACCTGTTTTCATGTTTTTGACCACGCCAAAAACCTCATCGCCTTTTTTAAAATTAGTAACAGTAGATCCCACTTCTTCAACAATACCCGAGAAATCAGTTCCGGTGTATCTGGGAAATTTGGAACCCGACATCAGTTTCATTTCTCCCTTTCTTATTTTCCAATCCAAAGGATTAATAGAAAATGCTTTTACTTTTACTAATACCTCGTCTTTTTCAATTGTAGGTTTTGGTTGTTCTGCAATTTGCAAAACATTAATGTTTCCGAATTCTCTATAAACTAATGCTTTCATGATATTATTTTTAAATGCTTTAACTTGATATCACAAAGTTGCTAATAGAGGCATTCTCAAACTTGTATCAAATCACTATTGTGCTTTTCAATGATTAAGCTACTGCTAACAGTCTTTTCCAGCTACACAGTGGTTGTTGTGTTAATTTTTCTATGCTTTTTTAACATGTTAATAGAACGTGTTAAAAAATGTCTGTTTTTTTAACATGTTAAAAAAAACGTGTTAACTTTTTCGCTGGAAATTTAATGTTTCAGGTGTATCATAAACAAGTGCTGTTTAATGGCAATCATTTACCCTTAGTAATTATACTTCCAGACCTAAAACTATTTCCCCTATCTGGCTGTTTGAACTTCCAAACATCTGAACTTATCCTATGAAAAAACAACTACTATCCCTATGCCTGGCCTTGTTTACATTTACAGCGTGTTCTGTTGACGAACCTGAACAGCCTTCAACAGAAAAAGAAAAGGCCACTGTAACGTTTAACGTATCTGATCTTGCAGTATCAGTTGGTGATTTTAAGTCTGGGTCTAATGCGACTACTCTTGCAGATTCTGTTAAAAAATTCGCTGATTATTTAAGTTGTAAGATTTACGATAACAACGGAACTCCTTATACTATAATAAACCAGACTAAGAGCACTCCTAATTTCGGAACCTTTAGGGTAGAACTGCCTGTTGGTTCTTACAAGGCTGCCTTTGCTGCTTCAACCGGAAATTTCAACTGGAATGTTGCTAATAATTATATTGGTCAGGATTATGTAGATCCTGGAAACCGGACTTACGACCTGTTTTTTAAGAAAATAGATCAGATTAAAGTAAGCGAAGACGCAGTTGAGGAAGTAATTTTAGATAGAATAGTATCCGGAATAGACCTGGTTGTAGAAGATTCAATTCCTTCCGAGGTATCTTCTATAAGCATTATCACAAAAAATGAAGGATCTGTACATATGGTGCTTGATGGAATTTCTATGGGTTCTGTTCCAACCCGTACCGCTACCTTTACCATAGGTAGTCGAGATCGCAGAATTCTAAATAAAACATTCTCTACTTATGCCCTCCCCAATGATGGCATCCCCGGAACGGCTGTCGAAATAAAAGCCTTCGACGCGAGCGCAAAAGAATTAGTTTCTAAGGAGGTAAAGGTCGACTACATCAGGAATAAGAAGATAACGATTAAAGGAAAGCTGTTTACTTGTTTATCTACCGGGAATAGTAATCCCAATTTCTCAATCAAAGTCAATGAAACCTGGGACAAGGGGGGCGTTGAAGTTAAGCTTCCTTAGCTAAATCTGTTAGAAATATTGAAACCGCTGGCAGCGTCAGTGTTGGAATAACAGCATGTGGCACCGATCATGAAAGCGATACGAATATTTAGGTATTGCGCTAACCTCTTTTATAGTATATAATAGTAGAAACCGGAATGGGTCAATACGATCTGAAAAACTGCTTGATATCGTAGTTGGCAATTTTATCAGCGAATGATCTCGGACTGTTACCGGAATTATTAAGAGCATCCGGATCTGCACCTTTAGCCAGGAGTAGCTTTATCATATCACCTCGTCCTTTGGATTCAGCAACAGCCACGAACAAAGGAGTTGTGCCAGAATTGCTTTTACAGTCAACCTCAGCACCTTTCTCAATTAGAAATCCTGCTATATCAACAAGATAGTTTTGAGTAGCATAATGTAGTGCAGTATACCCTAATTTATCTCTCAAGTTCAAGTCTGGACTATATTTAATAAGCTGTTCAAGGACCTCCTTCCAATTTACCAGAACAGCCTGAAATATTAGAGAACGGCCATCCCGGTCCACGCAGTTAATAGTTACCTCAGACAGCCATTGTTGTATGACCTCTGAATTTCTCACAAAGAATGCTCCTATAATTTCTTTTGGAATTGCTTTACTACTTTTTGCTTTGGCCATTGAAACTCGATGTTCAGATTAGAATATTAATATTATCGTAATTCGAGAATATATGATGTGAAAATCAACTATGCTAATATTAGTATGTCTCGTCCTAAAAAATGTAAATTTAATGGGAAACTTTACAAAACGAAAGGTAAGCTTGTTCGTGTAGAAAGCAATTAATGAATTTTTTTGAGGTCGCAAAGTGCGTCCTCAAAAAAAAGCCATGTAACCTTCATCATCTACGGCCGTTAGTAAACATAATTTAAACTACCCCTTAAAAATATTCTCCCTGTGCCATTCCAAGTTCTCTTGGGAAGGATAGTACCTTGGCCCAAAAGGCAGTCTTATCTTTCGTTCGTTCAGTTGAGCCAGACTGTAAGGATGTGCTTCCACTTCAGAAATCTGAGAGGAGACAAGGATTCCATAAGAGCTATTAATTGATACTAAGCCTCTGTCGAAGGCGCGGTGTAGGTTAGGGCAAAGAGCAATACCATTGTTTATCTTATCGTCTCCGCTAATACTAAAAGGAACAATATGACAAGCATCAATAAAATTGTACCCGAAAGTAGATTCTAGTCTCATACCGGTAAAGCTACACGTTGAATCATATACCCTCGGTACCAATTTCTTAAACATTCCACCTCTAACATACAGGTCCTCCTCTGATTCTATTTTTACCGTTTTATACTGCGCTTCGGGTTCATTCAGTAAGTAATTTTCCAGGTCGTGGATATAGCCTTCTCCCTTTTCCTTACTCAATATGTAATGCTGTCTGGTAGTAGGAAAATAAGTGTCAATGAGAACAGTTTTTATAATATTCCGGGATACAGAATCCGATAATAATAAATATAGAGTAGGGGAGAAGTAAGCGTATTCCAATACTTCAGCAAGACGTACTACGCTTTTAATGTGTGCATTGATTTGGTAGCCCAACTTTGCTTGCAAAAACCAAATCTGCTCACCATCAATCTTCTCACTCTGCATGTAGTAGAAAGGCTGCGTGAAGTCTGGTTGATGCGGTGTATTAACTAGAAGCCTCCAGTTTTCCTGGAACATTGCCACCAGCTCCGGGGTAACGTAGATCCTGTTATCTGTTACTAGGCCTTGTTCTATCAAATCTATAATTGAAATGAGAAGAACGGGCTTATGCGGAGCTTTGCCGTAAGGAGTGGAAGCCCGATTTAAACGTTTAAGTTTAGAAAGAAAATTATTAAGGGTATTAGCCGTCACCATTTGCTCAGTCTAATGTACAGAAAAGATTGTAAAGCATGGTAGATAACGGTTCTTTGACTATATCTTCAGTCCTTAAAATTCACCCCTCTATATTTCTATATTTTTGTACTTTTATAAGCACCTTATGCACTCCTTATCATGAGTCAAATTCTTATAATCACAACCAGCAATATCGAGGGCCGGACAATAAGAAGTTGTTTTCAACCTATTTCATTTAATATCGTAATTGGGACAAATGGCTTCAGTGACTCCTCTGCTTCAATAACAGATTTCTTCGGAGGAGTTATTCAAGTTATGAAAATAAGCTTCAGGGAATTTCCCTTTATGCTTCAAATAGCAGATCGAAACAATCGCAGAAATTTCATATAGATAAATAATGAAATATGTACTTATCTATACTTTGGTTTTAGTTATAGTAGGAGAGATATTACTTAAGTTAACGGGATACGTTGCGGATCATCTCGTTTTTCTGATTTCTCTCCTCGGAGCTTTCAATGTCAGAAATAAATACTCCTGGTTTTACCTGTTTTTAGTTGCCGGTTATGGTTTATATGCAGTCGCCATTGGAAATAGACTAAGCAGTGACATGTGTCAACTAGCAACTGAATTTACGGCTTGTCTGCAATCTTACTTATCAGAACAACACTCGGAATTGGCCTTGTTAGACCGGGCAATTGGCTTACTCCCAATGTTGTTTTACCTGAGTACGTTAACATTTGTGCTATCTGCAAAGACAAGGAAAATATATCGAATAAAATTTTTCAATTAAAGCCTGAAATTTTCGACACCCATTACCCCACCGCCAGCTTCCCGCTATCCTTCCATAAATATGCCGGCATAGGTTCATTCAATTCCCATTCTATATTCATCGGTCTCGAGCCGCTGGACTTTCTGAAATTGGCGTCTCCTAAGAACACGTACGACATGGTGTTTCCATACTCGTCATCGTTCTGTTCTCTTACAAAAAGCAGAATGGTTTTATTGATCTCTTGATGGTTTAAATATGATAGGCCTTTAGGAGATTCTGGTTAAGTGGCATTTTGTAATTGCGAGTGAAAAAGGTATTCATGCATGGCATAATTGTCGTACTGTCGAATGCTAATGCTAGCGTTAACTAATTACCCTAATTTTGTGCCAATACTTTGTAGTATTTACCCTAATTTTGTGACAAGTTACAAAGTTATTTACCCTAATTTTGTGCCATGTTTAAACGGAGTATAATTATAGAATTAGAGAATTGGTTAATCAAAAATGATCGTAAGCCTCTGGTAATTAGAGGTGCAAGGCAAGTTGGTAAGACAACAATGATTAATCAATTTGCAAAACGATTTGAACAGTACATTTATCTCAACCTAGAATTAGCCAATGACAGGTTAGCTTTTGAACAATTCACTACTATCGAAGTATTAGTACAGACCTTATTTTTTATAAAAGATAAGACTTTATCGAAAAAGGGAAAAACACTTATTTTCATAGATGAAATACAAGAGGTGCCAGAAGCATTAAATATTTTACGCTATTTCTATGAGTCGGAACCCGATATAGCCATAATTGCTGCTGGTAGTATGCTCGAAACTTTGTTTAACAGAAATATAAGTTTCCCTGTTGGCCGCGTCGAATACAAAGTATTGCGACCTGCATCATTTCCGGAATTTTTGGATGCCCTTGGTGAAAGTGCCGCTTTAAACTATTTAGAAACTACCCCAGCTCCCCAATTTACACATACAAAATTATTGCAACTATTTCATACCTACGCTTTAATAGGTGGGATGCCTGAGATAGTAAATAATTACAGCATAAGCAAAGATTTAACCGCCTTACAATCCATTTACGAATCTCTTGTTGTAGCTTATATAGATGATGTAGAGAAGTATGCAGCAACAAATTCGCAGGTACAATATATTAGGCACGCTATACGAGCGTCGTTTTCACAAGCAGGAAAACGAATAAAATTTGAAGGCTTTGGTAACTCCTCATACCGCTCTAGAGATATGAGTGAAGCCTTGCGTACTTTAGAAAATGCTTTACTTATACAGCTACTATACCCATCTACAGATACCCGTCTACCATTACTACCAGACCATAAAAAATCACCTCGTTTACAAATTCTGGATACCGGGATGCTCAATTACTTTGCAGGTATTCAAAAAGAAATATTAGGGACCCCTGATTTAAATAAAGTATATCAGGGAACAATGATTGAACACCTGGTTGGACAAGAGCTCCTGGCTTCCCAATACAACGCTTTGAGTAGTCTTAACTTTTGGGTAAGGGAAAAAAACACATCGTCTGCCGAAGTAGATTTTATTTGGCCATTTGATGGGAAACTCATTCCAATCGAAGTAAAATCGGGAACAGAGGGAAAACTAAAATCTTTACATTTATATATGGATTTGGTTTCACATCAAATGGCTGTACGTTTTTATGGAGGGGAAATAGCTATTACAGTAGCGACCACGCCCGAAGGAAAAAAATACCACCTACTTAATTTACCCTATTATTTGGCTTCTCAAACAGAACGCTATTTGCGGTGGTTTCAAAATCAAGTAGAGAATAGTTAAATGGTTGTTTTACTTTAATGGTTACCATATTTTAATTACTCAGCAGCGATTAAATAATCACCTCGCTCTAGCCCTCGTTTTTGTATTGTTGGCCAATTCCCCTCCTTTTTTTAATGCAATTCGGGTCTAATTACCAAGCGGTTTGCAAGATCGTGTATATTATCTTGTTTTCCACTGATGCTCGAATACCTCCCCCTTCACCCCAACGCCAACTTCCCACTATCCTTCCACAGATACGCCGGCATAGGTTCATTTAATGCCCATTCTATATTCATAGGTTTCGAGCCGCTGAACCTTCTAAAATTGGCGTCTCCTAAAAACACGTAGGACATGGTATTCCCATACTCGTCATCATTCTGTTCTCTCACAAAAAGCAGAATGATTTTATTCATCTCTTGATGTTTCAAATAAGACATTCCCTTGGGCGACTCGGGTGAAGTGGCATTTTGTGATTGCCAATGGAAAAGATATTCGTTTATCGCGTAGTCGTCATATAGAGTGGTAGGGGAGTACTCAATTCTGATTTCTTAAGGGTAATGAACAAGGCTTCTACGTTCAACTCTTTATTCAATGCTACACCTTCCCGGTTGGAAGAGGCTTTTTCAAAAGTGTGAAGTCCTAATGCAGCAAGGACGTGGTCGCGATTATAACGGCTGTGTACTTTAAGAGGCGTTGGAAACGGTAGTGTGATTTCTTTCTCTATGAAATTTATCTGGTCAATTAAGAGATCGATAAGTTCTTCGATCTCAGAGCACATAACAGGGTTATGCCTGAATACAGATAAACTTTCAGTCACACTTCTATAACCAAGTTTCGGCCCTGCCTCCCGCCAAAGATCGTAATGAAGCATTAGCAGCATTATCTCATCCTCCGCTGTTGAATTAGTTACCTCCCAGTTTTCCTGGATTACACGCTTTATGAATGTTAAATAGCTGTAGGAATTCGCTTGAAGCAGTCGTTGAGTGATAAACTTTGTTAGCTCTTTCTCTTGCGGTTCCGCAAAATGAGCGATCTCACCCGCTGCTGCTAAAAGTCTTTTCCAGCTTCCCTTTTTGTACAGGAGTGCTAATTCCATATGATTGAATGCCAGGAAATTTTTAAGTGTTAGCGACAGAGTTGAATTGAGCTTAAAGCTTCTTATTTTGGCAATCAACTGGTTCCGGTTAAAACCTATGGCTTTTCTGATATTGCGAAGAATAGTTTCTTTTGCTTTTTTCTCCAGAACGATGGAACAGCCCAAAGGTAAATGCGGAAACTCGTCTTCTATTTCTTTCTCTATGGAGGAGTGAGTTCTTCCAACCAAAGCCCTAAACTTATGTTCGAAATCGTATTGCTCGTTGGCATTCCCTACAAAGTCGAGCACGGTTAAACATTCCTTAGAATCCGCTAAGCGTAGCCCTCTGCCTAGCTGCTGGAGGAAGATGGTTAAGCTTTCCGTTGGGCGGAGGAAAAGCACGGTGTCTATCTCCGGAATATCCACTCCTTCATTAAAGATATCCACAACAAAAAGGAAATTGATCTCTTTGCTCTTTAGCCGATGCCGAACGCTATCCCGGTCTCCCGCACTACTACTGCTGGTTAAATAATCAGCTTTTAATTCAGCACGTGTAAATTTTTCCGCCATATATTGAGCATGTGCCTGACAAACGCAGAATGCTAATGCTCTAACTTCCTGGAGATCTGTTAAATACTTCTCACAATTCTCCAATACTTCAGATACTCTTCTGTCTTCCGCGGTATATAGATTGGTGAGTTCAGTAATGTCGTAACGGCCATTTCGCCAGGTAACCTGCGATAGGTCAATGGAATCAGATACGGCGAAGTATTGAAAAGGAGAAAGCAGTTTTCTATTAATAGCTTCCGGAAGACGAATCTCAGCGGCGATAGTATTGCAAAAATCTTTCAGAATGTCTTCTCCATCCATTCGTTCCGGCGTGGCAGTTAACCCTAACAAGACCATTGGGGCAAAGCGATCGAAAATAAAGCGATAGCTGTTTACGGGAGCATGGTGAACTTCGTCGATAATGATAAAATCGTAAAACACCGGACTTGGTTATGAATTTCTTCCTCTCCACAAAACCTTATTACGTATCTCCACATCTTTTCGACTTAATTACTTCTCTCATTTGGGCTATAGCTAAAATTTATAGACATTTTAGTGCTTTATAAGAACCCTTAGTCCATCTAAATAGCAATAGGTAATATTATTTTTAACAGTTGTTTCTGAAAAATTTATTGTAAATTTCGTTTGCTTAAAAAAATAGAAGGGAAGGGTTCTCTTCAAAAGATCTTTCTTTGCAAGGAGCTATATAAATGGACTTGATTGCTCTTTGTTTTTTAAGTTAACAGGATGTTAAAAAAATGCTGCGTTCTGATTTGCCTGATATCCGGGAAAAGGCCTTTAATTATCCGGAATACAATATTACCGTAAATGTTTGTTAGATGACTTTTGAAATAGACCAAGAAACTTATCGTGATCTTGATATCTTCAGTAATGGCACAGCAAAGTCAATCTTTTCTATTTTAGATAAGACAAGAACCAAAGGAGCCCAGTTTAAGCTGCATAAGCTAATGCAAGCTCCAACGGGAGACCGTGAGGTCCTAAACGCGAGGCAAGATTGCATTCGTTTTCTATCGGTTAGACAATTTGATTTTGATATTTCCTATCACCAACTCGAATTGATCGAAGATTATATTTCACTGAATCGGAGGTGTCTTGGAAATAATATGATCGACGCCCTTTATGACCGTTTAAATTATTATTTTAATCCTACTCAAGAGTATTACAACATCATTTCTGGAATAAGGGAATTATTATCATTGATTTCTACACTTTTAGAATTCTTAAAAATTTCCATTCAACAGGAAATCCCCGACATTCTCAAGGCTAGACTAGATAAAGTTTCCATGCTCACATCTGATCCTGTTTTGTTAAAAAACTTGAAAAGAGTAAAGCCAATTACTTGCTTTGACCTCAATTACCTAGATAACTTCTTTAGGAAAGAAAAAAAGATAGTTATTAAAGAAGTTATTGAAATGTCCTACGAGATAGACATCTATTTATGTTTAGCCGGGTTAATTACAAGCGGAGACTGGTGTTTGCCCGACTACGTTGCAGGAAAGAGTGAAGTTTATTTTAAAGATCTTTTTCATCCTGCGATAGTTAATCCTGTTCGAAATAATTTCTCGATTGGTGAGAATATAAATCTTATTTTCCTGACCGGGCCGAATATGGCTGGGAAATCGTCTATAATGAAAGCCCTGGCAATCTCTATCTATCTCGCTCATTTAGGTTTCCCAGTACCAGCAAAAGAGCTTCAACTGCCAATTTTCAAAGGACTAATTACTACTATCAATTTACCTGATAATACACAAGAGGGTTTGAGCCACTTCTATAATGAAGCAGTTCGTTTACGGAAGACAGCAGACCTGCTACTATCCAAAGGGGAACTCTTTGTAGTTTTTGATGAGCTATTCAGGGGTACTAACTTGAAGGATGCTTTAGACGCAACCTTGTCTCTTACCTCTATTTTATCCAAAATAAAAAACTCTAAATTCGTCATTTCTAGTCATTTTACTGAAGTTGTGCAAAGCCTACAACAAAATGAAAACATTTCCTTCTTGTATTTAGATTGCAAGTTCATTAAGAATAATCCAGTTTTTTCTTTCAAAGTTAAGGAAGGGGTATCAGAAGAGCGACTAGGCATGTATATATTAAGGAATGAAATGATTTTTTCAAAGTTGGAGCAGGCTGTTAATGCGTGACTTCGTTACATTATTAGAGGTTACCCTTTAACCGAAATTTAAATTTTAAGTGCAGAGATTGTATTTAGAAATATTTTAGCTAGTAGTAGTAGTTTGTAATGTTGGGATGATGACTGGGTTTATTTTGTCTAAAATCTTATAATGGTCTGTATGTATCCCAACGAAGTAGACGAAGGTAGCAATCATCGATTGAACCTTTTATACAAACGAAATATTCAGAATATGCATTTATTATTTGAGCATAATGAAAATGGCCAAAATAATAGACTACTGTCTGTAAGATTCCTCGAGGGCTAATAACTAAATCTGTAAAGTTTTTTTAGGACGAGACAGATTCATGAATTGAGTTATTGTTTAACTATTACCCCTTCTTTATCTACATTAAATGGTTGTTCTAATAAAAATAATTTTCCTGATTTAAATTTAGCTAAACGATACATCAGCCCGTAGCCTACTTTGTCGAATTCGACTACCTTATTAGTTTTTTCGACCTTTCCCCATGTTACAACTTTCCAGTAATTATCGTTTCCGGTCGCCAAGTAGAGGACTTTTTCAGAAAGCATTTTGCCGCGTATAGGAATAGAAAACTTACCACACTCCGTCCTTTTTTCTGTAATATCAATAACGTTTGGAAGGTTTAAAGCGAAAGGAATATCGTTTGATGAAACGCCTAAGTCTAAAATCTTGCGATAGGGGTTTACACACTTACTTTGATTAAACTCGTTTCGATAAAATTTAGCTACCCTAAACCTGTAAAAGTTGTGATAATTACTAGAGTCAGCAGGAGCGCCCTGGTAGTTAAAAACACTTATAGTGATTTCGCCGTTTTTAGCAAATGGCAGAAATGGAGTAAATTCATAGGTGCAAGGTACTCCGATAGCCCTTAGAGCGTTAATGTGAAGAACTGCAATGTCTTCCAAATCATTGTATGTTTTGCCTTCCCTTAAAAGGTTCTCATTAATACAGTTGGATGTGAAATCCAAGAACGCATCTCCTTTATAATTTGAGCGATCAAAAGAGGGAGAAATATAGTGAAAAAGAGTTCTAATAGAATCAAAGTCCTCACTTAATACGTCCTCTACAAAAGGCAAAAATCTCGTTCGATAAGTTTCCTGAACGTTAGTAAAATTCTCGTTGTTGACTTGGTATGGTAGAATGTAATTGTAATAAACAAGATTGTTAATATTTTTTATCCATGCGTATTTCCCTCGGCAAGAATAAGCGTTATTAATATGCATAATTAATGGTTTCGCACGAATAATATATTTTAACCAAATCGTATCTATAATTAAAGAATTTCCGGCTATATTTCTCAGGCTATCAATTTCTAGATCAGAGGAAGGATTACTTAAGACTATACGTTTACCTTTTCGGGTAGTAATAGTGTATCGAAGTTGATATCTTGTTTTCAGAGACTCCATTATATATTCAATTCCTCGAAGCTTATCAGGATCTTTTTCTTTATAGTAGAAATTTAAAATCTTTTTAATTTCGTTTGAGTTTGTATTCTGCTCACTTAAGAGGTCTGAATAGTTTTTATGATTTTCACAAGCAACCAGGAATAAAATTACGCCTGTAAGTAGTAGAACTTCTTTTGCGATTTTTCGTATTACCACCATACTTGTTGATTTTTGGAATATGTGAAAGGTCTCACAGGCGAAGTAAGATGATCTAAACTAGCAGGTTCAATTTTATATAAACCATCACATTCAACATTTAAAAATCTTACGGTGTCATTGTTTGCCTTTTGAGATCCTATCTTCTCCCACTGTTCCTTTTCATCCCATTTAAATAGATTGTAACTTTCTCCAGAGACAATAGTACTATTGCGATCAAAATTTCCAACGTTGATGGAAATGTGTTTAATTCTAGGTGTTGCCCCTATGTATTTGATTGTTCCATCCGGCTTTAATATAAACGGTTTACCCTTCAAGATTAATCTACCTCTTTGATAGTAGCTGAGATGATATAAGATTTTTCTTCCCATATCATGGAATATTATAGAATGAGATTTGGAATCCGCCTTGCTCCAGGCTATAGGGTTCCATTGGCCAGCGTTATAAATAGAAAGGTATGCCACTATTGGGGTTCTTTGCTCCGAAAGTTCAATTCTAATCTGACTAATATCTGTTCTTTCACTGGTAATATCTATTAAATTTGGTTGATTGAAATAGGATGGAATGTCCTCTGCTTGAACTCCCAGCTTTTCAATGCGTTGAAAAGAGTTTAGATGTTTTTCAAAGCTCCTCCTATACATCTTGGCAATTTGATATTTAAATGGGTTTTTATCACCAAATAATACTGGATAGAATTTACCGTCCTCCATCAGTTTAGCTGCCTGAGCATGCCCGTAGTTGAATTTCCCCCATAAGGGGATAACCTCATAAGCCGAAGGAATTCCAAGTGATCTTAGAGCATATATTGTCCTTATGGCATAATCTTCACAGTCGAAGGGAATGTGACCGTTTATAATATCATGTATAGTAGGATTGACCCAAGTTCTCGTCCTCTGCCCCTTCATTAAAAGAGCATATTGGCTCGAGCCCTCTTGTTCATATTCAATTGCTTCTATTATTTCTAACAACGTCATATTTGTGAGCGTAAATGTATTTAGATAGCTGGAATATCTCCTTTTCATATACGGTCTCCAATCATTTATTTCCTCAAACCCAACCCTATAAGGAAGTACGTAATTGAGGAAAATTGGAAGTCCATATTGGGGTGAGTAAGGAGAGTGTTCTCTGTATGTGGCAACTGCTTCGTCAATAGTTCGAACCAAAAAATCGCGAGTTATATTGTCCCTGTCAAATACTTGTTCAATAACCTTTTCTGCTTTCAGGCTATCTATCATTGGTAAGTTGCCATCATGTTTTTTTATTATATCGGTTACATCTTGGCCGTTTTCTGAAATGTATCTCACCTTAAATCCGTAATGAGAATCGTAATTGTTTAATAAGAATTTCGCTGCTCTTTGCTTTAGCCAATCATGTTTAAAATGATTAATTATAGCTTCTTTGTCTTTCTCTTTCAGTTTTTTATCGCAAGAGATGTTTAATGTTAGAAAGAGAATCCCTAGGATTCCGCAAAGAAAATTAAATGAAGAAATCTCCTTTACAATATCACTCAGCATTAGCCTATGAATTTTATACATTTTCAAGAAATAATGATTCAAAAAAAAAGGATATGGGAGCGTTATCCAAATTCAGTTCGGTGGGTGTCAAATAATTAAAATACTCGGTATAATTCTTAAAGTGTGTTTGCTTATTGGATTTTATATTTTAAAGTTGTGTAATTTACTTAAAGAAGCCACCGAAGAATGCCTACTAGTACACTAAATTGTGATAAGAAAAGCCTTTATCCTTGTTATATTATCTTTTCCATTGCCTTGGCTATATTAATTGGATGCAGTAAAAGCCAGCAGATTGATTTTGAAGAAGGTAGGCTAGAGGAAGTGTTTAGAAAGGCAAAATCTCAGAATAAAAAGGTTTTTATTTTGGTGACGGATAGTAAGTGTGGAAACTGTACATCTTTTGAGGAACATATAAATAGTAGCAAAGAAACCGTCCGTATTTTAAAGTCTGATTATATTTGTTATAAGGCTGATTTTAGAACAGCTTCTGGGCACGAGATGGTGGAAATCCTAAAATGTCCTAGCTATCCATTCCCCTACTTTTTTCAAAATACTGGTAAATTAATTTCATTTGGCTTCCCCAATGACCCAACTTTCGAGATAAGTAATCTTAATAAAATATATGTATCAGAACGTTCATTTGCAGAGGTGTTCCGACTTCCAATATCTACTATGCAGTATAAGTCTCTAATATCATTGGTAGTTCAAAGTAGACTAATGATAGAGGAAAAACAAGAAATGTCAACAAGTCTGTTGCTTCAGTCCTTAAAAATTGCTCCGTATCCGTATACAATCAAATTGTTGCAAGACCTGCATGAGAAAGGTTATAAAAATCTTAGTAAGATTCTTTCAACGATAAACTATGCCCCATCTTACTTGGATAATTATATATACGGTGATCTACTATCCTATACAAAGGTGAAAAATCTATCGGCGAAAGAACAAGGGCGGTTAAACTACATTTTTCTGGAGAATAGTAAAAACCTCGGAAATTTGAAGAAGGGCAAGGGTTACAGCTTTTCATTTAAAATAAAAAATATTTCTGCACATCCTATACAAATTGATGAAGTGCGCCATCCGTGTGACTGTATAAAGCTTAAATGGTCAAGGAAAATGGTAAAATGCAATGATGTTACACTAGTCGAAGGAATTTTTACCCCTTATGAAGAAGGTGAATTTGTTAAAGAAATTTTCGTGCATAGCAACTCGTCAGTGCGACCCGGGATATTTCGAATTTCGGGAGTAGTGTATTAGTCCCCCCCAATATTTAAACAGTTATAATTAAATTTCAATGTTATGAAAAAAATGTTAGCTTTTCTTTTTTTAGCAGTTGCGTCTTCTTATGCTTTTACGGTTTATGTTCCTGCCTATGGGCAGTGTGGAGGCCAGGGATATACAGGCCCAAAAACTTGTATTCCCGGAACGACATGCACAAGACAAAATGACTTTTATTACCAATGTATTCCAAAATCATGAAATAGTAGTCGTCTAGTAGTAAAAAGCCTCAAGTTTTGAGGCTTTTTGCTTAAAAATTCTATTTGTGCTTGTTTTTTTTGCACAAAAAACTAATAATGCTTCTCGGTTTTGATATTCGGGGGGTATTTTCTTGATATTATGCGTGGTATTTTTAAATCTTTATTTTTTTTAGTATTTTTTTGGGGGTAAGGGTAGCTTTTTGGTACATACGATAGATGTAATATGAGTTGCCTTTATAATTGTTAACTTAAACTTTAGATATTCAATTTAGCGTAGCTCGTTGTGTCAAATAACCTTGTCTAGATAGGCAGCCTTTCAACAAATAAAAACTTATGAAAAAGTTAATTATTCATTCCCAAGACGAGCTTCGTTTTGTTGCTCACTCAGAAATTGTTTATTGTAAATCTGATAATTGTTACACCAGTATTCACTTATTGTCAGGGCAGGAAGAAGTAATTTGTAAATCATTAAAAAAAGTAAGTGAGCAATTAGCTGGGGAAACCTTTATCAGAGTTAACCAATCTTATTTAGTTAATAAAGGGTTTATTAAGTCGGTAGACAAAAAAAGAAAACTTATTGGTCTGGAAGGTGATATTAAAATACCATTCACCATTACAATCAATCAACTGCTTATTATGATTCTTAAACAGATTGCATAGTGAAATGGTTAATACATTTAGCTGATTTTTCTGATTGTGTATTACAGGAATCAACATAGAAAAGGGAACAAATTCATTCAGCAAGGATTTTTAAACTTTCAGACACCATGTAGCTTGTGGCCTCAGATCTAACTTTTGCTTTCATAGAAAGAATTTCCTTTGCAACTTCTTTGGCTTTCCGAACTTGATTAGTTCTCAAATAGAACTTAGAAAGTTTAAATTTTGGAAACATCAATTTCGGATCAATCTTTATTGCATACTTATAGGAAGCTTCAGCGCGATTAAATAGACCTATTTGTAAATAATTATCTCCTTTAATTAAGTATAAATAAGGGTCACAATGGTAGTTTTCAACACTTTCTATAATGGATAGACTTCTTCGAAATTGTCCTGTTTCGAATAATACTTTTGCATATGGCATCATCATAGTATAATCGTAACTCAAACCTGTTTTAATATTCTCATATATATTTAATGCGGAATTATACTGCTCGTTTGCAACCAAATTGTTAGCGACATAGCTTTCTTGCTTAAATTCTAGTATACTACTTAGTTTGCGAAATGCTGAAATAAAAGTCGCGAAAATGATTATTACAATGAGCCAATTGTACCTGCTACCTACGCTTAAATTCCAGCTGAATGCCCTTTGATGGGGAATCAGAGCAATCAATGTGCAAAATAAAAACCAATTTGGAAAAACTTCTAATGGGTAGGATAACGAACAACTAACACAGATCGATACTAAAGCTGCCTTAATATACCTGGTAAACGAATCTTTAATAGATGAGGTAAATAAAAAAAACAACAAACTTAAGAACGTAATTAGCCCTACCGATCCTTTCTCTATCCATATTTGCAAATAGTCATTGAATGCAAAAGTTACTTTTTCAATTAATAATATTTCAGTCTTATTCCGGGAGTAATTAAAGTACCTAGCTATAAAATGACCCACATGATTATCAAAACCAGAAAGTCCCCATCCCAATAGCGGTTTTTGAAATATCATCTGAATCCCAATTTTCCATATTAATATTCTACCATCTCCTGAACCTGGTCTTAATAGATAAAGGAAATAAATTAATAGTACCATTAGAACTATAATAGCATACCAGTACCTTAAAATCAAAGTCCTAATTATTTTCCTATAAGTCGAAGTATTACAGATAAATACGAATGATGAAACTAGGGACAGAAAGGCAGTTCTGGATGAACTTAGATAGATTGCAAAAAGAATAAGAATGACGGATAGTAAGGCGAAGGTCTTATGAGCCTTCGCAGTGGATGTGGAGTAGAAGAATAAAGTTAATGGAAAGGTTGCCGCTAACCAAATTCCATAGGGGCCCGAGTTGAAAAAAGTTCCTTTAACAGGAACAATACTGTTTTGGTGAATTATTTGAATGAAAAATTGGCGTATACCAATAATGGATTGAATAGAAGAGAAGCCGATTAGCAAAAAAAAAATTGAAGTAACTGTACTAATTCTTAGTTCAGAATTCGCTGTTGCAACATGTTTAATAAGGAGATAAAAAACGGAGCAAAAAAAAATTATAGGAACATTATCGTCGTAAGGATTAAAGGAGATAAAGTAGTCTTTAAGCGGTATCGTTATATAGAGTAAAAATAACAAGTCATTAATATCAAAAAAAAGCTTTTTTTCTCCCTTTATTAGAATAAGTCCGATCAGCATTGGAATAACAATACAACTTATAATACTAAAAACGATACCCTCAGAAATAAAATGCCCATTTAGGATTTTTGGTTTTTCTATTATAAAGGTGGATAGAATAACCCCTACATATACAAGAGTTATATTATTTATTTTACGCATATGTATCTTTTCCCTATCCATCAAAATTGCCATAGCTTTCTTTATAAGTTACTCTATGCCATTCACAAGTGGATGTTTAGCTCTTTTAGTCAATTCGTAATTGCCATCTTGGGTTTTACATATCCGTTGATTGTCAAGGAGTGTAGAATTGTATCTGTGTTTGATTCAACTAGGATAGATTTTGATACAGCACCTGCATCCGTCAATTTACTATTTAAATTTATCTCAATTATCCCTGTTTTTCCAGGAGGAATAGGATCCTTTGAATATTTCAGATCCGTGCATCCGCAATCTGCGTTAACACTTTTTATTATTAAGTTTTCATTTCCAGTATTTTTGAATTGGAAAAAGCCTTTCCAAGTTTCGCCCTGGTTTATTATAAAGTTTTGCGTTTCCCTTTCAAAACTAATACGAGAAGAACTTATTTTACTACAACCTAAACAATAGAAGAAAATAGAAATTGGAAACAGAAGCTTTTTGAAATTTGTTGACTTAACCATTTGTAAACTTTTAAAAATAAGAGCTTAAAATCATGCATAACAAAGTTTAATTTCTTATTTACTCACAACGTCCTACGCACCTCGAGGTCCCGGTAATGCCACAGTTGAAAGGGTTGTCAGAATTGGTTTTACATGCATCTTGAGTCATACATAAATTACTTCCCCCTGTTCCAATTTGACAATAGACTGAATAGTAGCAATCGCATGTGATTGATTGTTCGCTTGATGTAGAATATGACGCAGTGTTTAAGGTTTTAATCGAACTTTCCTTTGTTTTTCTACCATATAAAGTACTTACCGATATAAGAGTTTTAGCCGGAAATCGACCATTTTGAATTGGGTCGAGAAGCCATTCCTTTGTGAACTTGTCAACCAACTTTTCTGTTTCTGGCTTCCCCAGATTTTCATATAAATTCACAGTAATAAAGGATTTTAATTTCAAGATATGGTCTTTTAGTTCATCCGATACCTTGTTTTCTAAAAGGTAGTTGTCAATCTGGCGGTTCCAAAATACAACCTTTTCCTCTGGTGTTAATTTGCTGTATCCTAAACCGATATGTGATTTTGGAAGATCTTCTACCTCCCTAATTAGTTTCATGCTTGTAATAGATACCGTATTTGGCTTATTAATTGCAAGGTCGTAGTTTTCGTCTTCAGTCTTTTTACAACTATAAACTATCAACCCTACTAATACTAGTAATATTATGTGAATTTTTCTCATGATTTTAATTTTTATGATCTGTTATGCATGATTTTTTTATTTATCCATAGCTATCCTCTAAATTTTTTTCTGAAAAACCAGAAAGAGGATAAATAAGAGATAATAATTAGAACTATACTAATTATTTCGTACCTAGTGATTGCAGATGTACCTGCTGACGACTTAAACATAGAAACCAAACACGAACTGTGAGGAAAATAAAATTTCATATTCCAATCGAAAGTTAAAATCCCTAGTACAATTCCGAAAACACCAATGCCGATGTTATAAATGAGGTTTTTAATAAACAGGCTAAGCCCAAAGTGGAGAATCATTATTGCAATGGATGAAATAATCATTCTTAGGGAAAGGATTGCAATTTGTAGTATTGGAAATTCGGAATCAAATAATCCGCTGGAAGGGAAATAAAACCAATAAACACTCATAGCAATACCATATGCTAGGAAAGAACTAAGGTAAAAGAAGAGGCACCCTAGTATGCATATTAGGAGCTTTGAATGAAAAATAGATTGTCTTGTTACCGGCAGGGTTAGTAAGTACTTCCACGAACTGCTCCTGTACTCTATATCCATTACAAAACTAGGGATTAATACCATAATCATTGGGGCTGTAAAGAAGGACGATCCTCTAAGAACTCGGTACCAACCAGAGCCCCACTCTTGGTGAATATTGATATTCTTTAAAGCCTCTTCAAAAACACTTACAGCAACGGCAAGGGGTATTAATAAGGATCCTATTAAAAGAAACCACATAAGGGCGGTGTTCTTGATTTTACTTACTTCAATACTAAACATTGGACATCCTATCGATTAATAAGGTACATAAAGTTCTCTTCCAAATCTTTTTCTTTAAACATTAAATGATAGATGTCAATGTCGGCAGCAATAATTGCTCTTGAGATTGCACCTAACTGCTTTTTTTCAATAGTGTGTACCGTTATTACATTTTCATCAACTGTATAATTCTGGTTAAGTTCAGCTAAGATTAGTTCTGCATGTGCATTATTACTAGTTTGTAACGTCAGTTTTGATTGTACTTCCCCCACATGTCTTAAATTTTTAAGTTCATCCTGATAAACCAGTTTTCCTTGATTTATAATTCCCACATGAGATACCATTTTTTCAAGTTCGGCAAGTAGGTGGCTTGAAATAAAAATAGTTGTTCCAACCTCTCTATTTAGGGATATTAGAAGTTCTCTCATATCTATAATTCCTTCTGGGTCAAGTCCATTTACAGGTTCATCAAGTATAAGTAGTTTCGGATTTGGCAGAAGAGCTAAAGCAATACCCAATCTCTGCTTCATTCCTAATGAAAAGTGTTTAACTTTTTTATAACTATGAACATGAGTGAGTTTTACTAACTGAAGGACCTCTTGAACTCGGGATCTATTAAGCCTTCTGAGTTTGACTGAAATGTTTAAATTATCTTCCGCCGATAAATGCTCATACAAAGAGGGAGTTTCAATTAGGGATCCAATTCTAGAATGAACCTCAATTTTATTATAAGGAATGGTTTCACCAAAAAACTTCACTATCCCACTACCTGGCAATAGTCCCATGATCTGTTTAATCGTAGTTGTTTTTCCTGCACCATTAGGGCCTAAAAATCCATATATACTATTTTCTGGAACTTTCAAGCTTATATTATCGATAATTTTTTGACCTTTAAAACTGTAACAAAGATTTTCGGTTTCAATTGCAAAGTTGCGCTGCATAAAAACGTACTGAATGCTGTTTGTGATTTAAATACACCAGCTAGTGTATTAATTTAATTTAATTTCTAAGACTAAGGTAGAAGATACACTCGATATAAAAGCACCTTAGTATGGCTATTTAAGAATTGGCACAAAGGCTTTAAGAATACTACCACTCAAGCTTTGTATTTAACGATTCATTCGAACCGTAATGGGCTTCTAGGCTAAAGAACTACATTATGAAAAGGAGCATTGCTTATCTTCATCGAAGGAATTTATAAAACTTAACTACCACCACTCCCCCCCATCACCCCACCGCCCACTTCCCGCTATCCTTCCACAAATACGCCGGCATAGGTTCATTAAGTTCCCATTCTATATTCATAGGTTTCGAGCCGCTGGACTTTCTAAAATTGGCGTCTCCTAAAAACACGTACGACATGGTATTTCCATACTCGTCATCATTCTGTTCTCTTACAAAAAGCAGAATGGTTTTATTCATCTCGTGATGTTTCCGATAAGACATTCCCTTTGGCGACTCAGGTGAAGTGGCATTTTGTGATTGCCAATGGAAAAGATATTCGTTTATGGCATAGTCGTCATATAGGGTAGTAGGAGAGTACTCCCTTTCTGATTTCTTAAGGGTAATGAACAAGGCTTCTACGTTCAACTCCTTATTCAAGGCCACACCTTCCCGGTTAGAAGAAGCCTTTTCAAATGTATGAAGTCCTAATGCAGTAAGGATCTGGTCGCGATTATAACGGCTGTGTATTTTATGAGGCGTTGGAAACGGCAGTTTGATTTCCTTCTCTATGAAATTTATCTGGTCAATTAAGAGATCGATAAGTTCTTCGATCGCAGAGCACATAACAGGGTTTTGCTTGAATACCAATAAACTTTCAGTCAAGTTTCTATAACCAAGTTTCGGCCCTGCTTCCCGCCAAAGATCGTAATGAAGCATTAGAATCCTAATTTCATCCTCTGCTATCGGATTTGTTATCTCCCGGTTTTCTTGAATTATACGCTTGATGAATATTAGATAGCTATAGGAATTCGCTTGAAGCAGTAGCTGAGTGATAAACCTTTTCAGTTCTCTTTCTTGCGGTTCCACAAAATCAGCGATCTCACCCGCTGCTGCTAAAAGTCTTTTCCAGCTGCCCTTTTTGTACAGGAGTGGTAATTCCAGATGGTTGAATGCCAGGAAATTTTTCAGCGTTAGCGACAGCGTTGAATTGAGCTTAAAGCTTCTTATTTTGGCAATCAACTGATTTCGGTTGAAACCTATGGCTTTTCTGATATTGCGAAGAATAGTTTCTTTTGCTTTTTTCTCCAGAACGATGGAACAGCCTAAAGGTGAATGCGGAAACTCGTCTTCTATTTCTTTCTCTATGGAGGAGTGTGTGCGCCCAACCAAAGCTCTGAATTTATGTTCGAAATCGTATTGCTCGTTTGCATTCCCTACAAAGTCGAGCACCGTTAAACATTCCTTAGAGTCAGCTAACCGGAGCCCTCTGCCCAGCTGCTGGAGGAAGATGGTTAAACTTTCCGTTGGACGGAGGAAAAGGACGGTGTCTATCTCCGGAATATCCACCCCCTCATTAAAGATATCTACCACAAAAAGGAAATTGATCTCTTTGCTCTTTAGCCGATGGCGAACGCTGTCCCGATCTCCCGGACTGCTACTGCTGGTTAAATAATCAGCCTTTAATTTAGCGAGCGAAAATTTCTCCGCCATATACTGAGCATGGGCCTGACTAACGCAGAATGCTAATGCTCTAACTTCCTGGAGATCTGTTAAGTACTTCTCACAATTCTCCAATACTTCAGATACTCTCCTGTCTTCCGCGGTATATAGATTGGTGAGTTCAGTAATGTCGTGACGCCCATTTCTCCAGGTAACCTGCGATAGGTCAATGGAATCAGAAACGGCAAAATATTGAAAAGGAGAAAGCAGTTTTCTATTAATTGCTTCCGGAAGACGAATCTCAGCGGCGATAGTATTGCAAAAATCATTCAGAATGTCTTCACCATCCATTCGTTCCGGCGTGGCAGTTAAACCTAACAGGACCTTTGGTGCAAAGCGATCGAAAATAAAGCGATAGCTGTTTGCAGGAGCATGATGAACTTCGTCGATAATGATAAAATCGTAAAATTCCGGACTTAGCTTTAAATCGGATACCCGGTTCCTTAGCGTTTGCACAGAGGCAAACACATACTCTAAATTGCCAGGCTCAAGCCCGTCAACCCACAATTCTCCAAAGTTGGTATCCTTTAATACGTGCCTGAAAGTCTCCTGTGCCTGTTCCAGGATTTCTTTTCTGTGAGTAACGAAAAGAAGTCTCGAACGGGTGTTTTGAGTCCTGAATCTTTTATAGTCGAATGCAGAAATAACCGTCTTGCCAGTTCCAGTTGCTGCCACTACTAGATTTTTATGGCGATGGTGCACCAGTCTCTCGGCTTCAAGCTTTTCCAGGATTTCTTGTTGGTACTTGTGAGGCGTCAGATCAAATAATTTGAATGTCTTCCTGTCTCTGCTGCTTTGTGATTTTAGAGCCTTACTTAATTTCTCTTTATCCTTTCCGGGTTGATAGTATTCAAATTCCTTGTCTTCCCAATAGGTTTCGAAGGTTTTCCTGAACTTGTCAATAATGTGACCGATCTCTCTGGTAGTTACTTTTAAGTTCCATTCAAGGCCATTAGTCAAGGCAGATCGTGAAATATTTGATGAACCAATATAGCCGGTATGAAACCCAGTATTTCTTAAAAACAGGTAAGCCTTAGCATGCAGCCGCTCATGATCACCGTTGTAAGAGATCTTAATTTCCGTGTTCTTAAAGTTCGAGAGGAATTCGATCGCTTTGAGATCAGTAGCTCCCATATAAGAGGTGGTAATGATCTTTAGCTTTCTCCCGCTGTTGGTAAATTCTTCCAACTCTTCTTTAAATATTCGAATGCCAGAGAATTTGATGAAAGAAACCAGCCAATAGATTTCATCGGCAGAAAGGATCTCTTTTCTAATTTCGCTCTCCAGTGAGACGCCCACATTGTTTCCGGTAAACAATTCACTTTGGCTTAAGCGGGTGTAAGGAGTTATTTGTTTAAGACGATCACTAAAATCGATATAAGGCGAATCAAGTTTTGAAAAAATGGCCTGCAGTACATGGTCGTTTTCCAGCAAATTATTAGAAATATCCGCACCGGGTAATTCATCTATCAGAACCTGGATGATCTTATTGGATAGCGTAAGCTGCTTTAACAGCCTGTCATCTCCTTTAAGCTCGGTCAATGCGAAACGAATAATTTCAGATAAATATTGACTTAGACACCGCGCAGCTTCAGCTTTGTCTAAAACGGTAGTCTTAACAAAAAATTCTTCCTCGTTAAGGCTCTGAAGTTTATTGTAGAAAAGCTTATTAATTAATTGCTCGTATAAGCCAGGCTCTGGTTTCATCATACAGGAATGGTAAGCATTAAGGTTTGCATGCTTCGAATTTTAAATTTTCGTTATTTGATGCGGATTGAGTTGATTCAGTACATGAATGATTTCCAGAATTAAGGTTGATTGATTTTAAATGCACTGGTCTTTGGACTTCAATAACAAACACAAGCAGAATAACTAGCACGCTATAGATCTTACGGGCTATACCGTCCACAATATTTTAGCAGAACTTAGATGATCTTTTGATATTATATAATCGACATAGATAAGGTCGGAAGAATTACACTCATTTGTTACTTCATTTTCGGTAACCAGGATTCGTCCTACAAATTAGAAGCCTTCGTTCTGCCAGAGGACTGGAATAAGTATTGATATAATATCGATCTCGTTCCTGATGAAGTGCCTTTATTAAATCTATCACATTTGGGATATAAAGTAGGTCTTAGCAATTGCAGAACCCTTCCAGGAACTAGAGATGGCTAAGTTGATATGAACCTGTTTATCTGACTTAGTTAATAGCTAATTTAACAGAGTGATGGGGTTCCGGTTCACATTATCTTCGGATAGAATGAATTGCATGATTAAAGTTCCATATCTGATTATCTGCTTCTTTTTGTTTTCCTTTTTTCCGCTTACAAAAGGTCAATCAATAGATAATATTCGACCCAGCAATACTTCTCCCCATATCGTTTCCATACTTAAGGATACCATCATTCTGATAGCAGGAACAACTATGAGGCATACGGTAGATACTCCTAAGGGGAAGGGACTTACAAGGACAGGAGTCACAGCCAGTCTTTTATCAAAAGAAATAGTTTCAGCAAACGGCTCCGCTCCTCTATACAAAATTATAACCGCCAATCATTCCGCTACGGAAGATGCAGAGCTAGTAACAGGCGACCGTTTGCTAATAGAATCCAAAAGCAGAAAAAACACCAGGTCTTATTACCTCAAAGTAAGGCGTGGAGCCTTAAAGGGTAATTTACAACTAGGACAAGCCTCTCAAACTAAAAATACCAAAAAGGATTTGATCCTTTATTTTACAGCAGGACAACGCAGCCCTAATGCAACTGTAAGAATTTATCTGCCTGAGGGTGTTAACGCAAGTATGGAAAGTACTACGGTTAATGTTATCGGCAGGGGAGATGTAACGCTAAATGCGCTGGCAGCGCAATCAATTGGTAGAACAGGCACTCGTTATTCTTACTCAAAAGTAGGGGATGTACAGATCTCAATATTGAAGGACCGAAGTTCGATAATAACTTTCACTAACCTGGATTTAAGACCCTCAAACGGACCTGATCTCAAACTCGTAATTAAGGATGTAAAGCTTGCGAAAGAAGGTAAGTACTATTTTAAATCCCAATACATCACGTCCGAACCTGAAGTACTAACTAGTCCTGGCACAGGTTCTGAAACAGCCACGCTTCAGGTAACAAATACAATTTCAGATTTTGCCAGAATTGTAAATAAAGATTTGAGTTATAAGGAGACCGCTGAAACGTATACTAGTGCAAGTTTCAGCTGGGCTGCAACGGATAGCAGAAACTTTGTCCTTCAACAGTCCCTTGATGAGGGTAGAACATGGAGAGCTGCAAATGCGGAATTCGACAAAAGAAGCCCGAGGGTAACTGTAAAAGGACTATCTCCAGAAAAGTTATACGCATTTAGGCTTTTTGTAAAAGATGGTTCGGCTAGGGGAGGGTCAAACTTTGCCTGGTTCTACACAGGGAAAAAGGCTGTTGAGGATTTTGGAATAAATGGAGATCCTTTAACCGATAATACAACGAAAATAGACAGTGCCATTAATTTTCTGAATAAAATAGGCGGGGGCACTTTATTCTTTAGCAAAGGGGTTTATTCAGTTAGGACGGTGCATCTCAGGAGCAACGTTTACCTCTACCTGGATAAAGATGCTACAATCCAGGCGTTGAAAGGGGCAGACGCACCAGAGACCACCTGGTTCAGCGATCTGAGCTACCGCTCAGGACTTTCGCCAACCGATGCTGGGCCATATCAGGATCCGGAAAATTACCTGACCAAACAGGATGTGGGACATCATTTCTTTAAAAATGCGATGTTCTTTGCCGAACGGCAGGACAATATCAAGATCATTGGAAACGGAAGAATTACCGGCAACGGAAATCTTGTAACAGGAGATAAAGTAATGAACAACACGCCTGATAACAGGGCTGATAAAATGTTCTCATTGAAATTATGCACTAACATTGAAATAGGGGGCATTTATAAGGATGAAGATTTGTGGTATGATCCCAAAAGGGACGAACCCTACTACATACAAAAGGACAATTCCGTTAGCACAGAAGTTAGTAACATGCTGAATATTGATCGTGCCGGACACTTTGTTGTACTAGCTACAGGCAGCGATAATATTCATGTTCACAATACTTACTTCGGTAAAAACAGCACCTCCAATGTGCGGGATATTTACGACTTCATGGCCTGCAATAATGTAACGGTAACTAATATTTACTGTAAGGTAAGTTCAGATGACATTGTCAAACCCGGCTCAGACTGTTCCTTAGGGTTTACGCGGCCGGCAAGGCATTATATGGTTCGTAATATCATTGGTGACACTAACTGTAACCTTTTCCAGATAGGATCAGAAACGGCTGACGATATAATGGATGTCCATGTAGATAATATTTATGTTCTGGGAGCTAATAAAGCGGGCTTTTCCATTTCAACAAATGATGGAGGGCATGTGAAAGACGTTCATTTAAACTGCGGTCATACAGGTCCTGTTCATTCCCGCTCAAAGATGTTTAGGACAACAACTCCCTTCTTTATTTCCATATCCAATCGAGCCAGGATTTTAGGATCTGATGTAAGCCTGGTCAAATTTGTCGAGAACGGGGTTAAGCACGATGAATTACTGGTTAACAATGTGAATATTGGCCAGGTAGAGAACATTTTAATTAATGGCGTAGATATTTCAGAAGTTTATAGCGGAAGCTCTTTCGGAAATGCTGCGGTAAGATGGAAAGCTTATGATGGAACTCAAAAAAGATCCTCTCCAATTATAGCCGGTTACAGGCTTCCTGATCCATCAATGGTAGAGGGTGGGCTGAACTTCAAGCTTCCAAATGGCCATCATACGGGCTATATTAAAAACGTAGCATTTAATGATGTGAACATTCTTGTAAAAGGCGGAAATCCGGCAGCAGATACAGCCATGGTTCCTCCAGAACTTGGCGTGGGGCAATACAATATATCTAATCTCAAAGTCCAGCCCTCTTATGGCCTATGGGCCCGGCACGTGGTGGGATTGAAAGTGCAGAACTGCTCTTTCAATTTCGAGAAGCGGGACAGGCGTTATCCTATCTTGTTGGATGATGTGAATGGTGCTGTCTTTTCATCCTTAAACCTGGTGAAAGCAAAAGAAGCCGGCTCTGTACTGCGCCTCAAAAGCTCCTCGGATGTGACTGTCGAAAATGTTTCCTTTTATGATGATGAATGGGGTAAGGGGCCTCTAAGATCTTTCCAACGATTAAATTGAAATATCTGAAACTTACAACCGATTAACCAATTGCTATGTATCCTAAAATTAAATTGATCCTTCTGCTGCTCATTTTGCTAATGTGCAAAAGATTGCCGGCACAACCCATTTATGCAGGTCGTTATAAAGCTGTCTTTACTTCTCCCCCTAAAAAAGTTCCTACATCAAAAACTCCTGATGCTCCACTGGCTGGTAACGGAGATATCGGTCTAACCCTTGGAGGGACACCAGACCGCTTGCGTTTTTATCTTGGGAAAAACGACTTCTGGAGAGCTTATCCTGTTTATCCCGGTGGGGGTATTGCCTTTCCTGGCGGTCTTGATATAAACATAGTCGAGTTGAAGGGTGCGGCGTATCATGTTGAACAAATCATTGACAAGGCATACATATCAGGTGAATTTACGAAAGGTGATTTGGTCGTCAGTCTCAACTCCTGGGTTTCTGCTACATCAAACACTGTAGTAGCAGAAATATCTTCTAATAAAACCTGCCATTTGAGTTTTAAACTCTGGCCAGCCATTGGAAATACCTCAGTTAGCAAATCGGGTACTGTTACTAACGTTTATTGGGCCACTCGTTCCTTCGAGAATACCCCTCTTCTCGAATGGCCGTCACACGTAGCCATAGCAATGAAAGTTCTAGGGATTCAAGCTTCAAAATCTCAAACTCTAACTATTAGTCCTGGCAGGAAACTGATTTTTGCTTTAAGTATGTTGAGTAATCAGGATAGTAGAGATTGGAAAGAGGAGGCGATCAGGGATGTGCAGGCATTTACTCCTGCATCTATTCAGGCGACGAAAGTTAAACATCAAAAGTGGTGGGCAGACTTTTGGAATAAATCTGAAATTCAAATTCCAGATACATTCCTTGAAAAATATTACTACGCCTCTCAATATCTCTTTGCATGCAGTTCACGGCCCCGAAAATTTGCTCCTGGTATATGGGGACCCTTTATTACTCAGGATTCTACAGCATGGGGAGGAGACTATCATCTTAATTATAATTATCAGGCACCTTACTGGGCTTCCTATTCATCGAATCATATCGAACTCACAGAGAACTTTGATCAGCCATTGCTCGATTATATGGAGAAGGGAAGGTTGCACGCTAAAGAGCTGTTGAATCAAAAAGGGATTTATTATCCGGTCGGTATTGGACCGAAAGGACTTGTAACAACACGCTGGCCGCTAACTCCGGAAGAGATGCTTAAGAGATATGCTACTACCGAAAATACGATTGACGGCGGATACAAATTCCTTGGGCAAAAAATTAACGCTGTTTTTAGTGTGGGAAATATGATGATGCGGTTTTACAGTACCTACGATAAAGATTATGCGAATACGGTTTACCCTTATCTGCAAGAATGCGCCAACTTCTGGGAGGAATACCTGAAGTTTGAAAACGACCGCTACGTTATCTATATGGACCACTTCAATGAAGAGATGCCAAATTTGAGAAATAAGGGGCAGTGGAAAGACCGGCTTGGGGATTTCAACTCGAGCCTTTCTCTGGGACTAGTTAAAATGTTATTTAAGGGAATTCTTGACGTAAGTGACTATCTGAAGGTTGATTTAAACCGGCGTGAAAAGTGGCAGCATATAGTCGATCATCTGAGTAAATTCCCTGTCGGCACGGCAGATGGCAGGTTGTCGCTAAAAAGTGTAGAAAGAAATGCCTCCTCTGATAACCCAACGGCAGTAGGGTTATCACGCGTTTCTATGCATGGACTGATCCTGCCAGGCGGAGTGGTGGGACCTAAAACAGAGCCCGAGCTAAATAAAATATTGCTTAGCGATATTTCTCACTGGAAAGACCAGGTTAGCGCACCGGGCGACTGGGGGCACACGCTAGGAAATGGGATAGAAACTTGCTACCCAGGAGCTGTGAGGGTTGGATATGGCCCGGATGTGATTTTAAAGAATCTGAAAGAACGGATTGCAGCTCAGTCTTTGCCGAATTTATGGATCACCCAGGGAGGAGGAGGGATCGAGACTTTGGCAGCTGTACCTCTCACTATCAACGAAATGTTGATGCAAAGCTACGAAGGCGTACTTCGGATATTTCCTAACTGGAATAGAAGTAAGGATGCAAGCTTCCAAACGTTGCGTGCTTATGGTGCTTTTCTAGTTAGCAGTGCTTTGGAAAAAGGGAAGGTCAGGGATGTCAGAATCTTAAGCGAAAAAGGGAGACCGTGTGTAATAGAAAATCCCTGGAAAGGGAAAACTGTGCATTTAAAACGAAACGGGCAGACTGCCGAACAGCTTAAAGGAGAGCTTCTTAATATTAAAACTGGGGAGAATGAAATGCTGGAATTGCAGGAGTTACAAGTGGAAAATTAAAACTGGTGTGTTTTTGTCATCCAGCCAGCAAGAGGGATCTTAACGCTCCCTTCTGCAACACACGCTAGTTCTTCTTGTGCTTGAGCGAAAATGGTCCGCGACGGACCCTTCTCCCGCCAATCCGACTGAATAAAATGACGATCCATCACAGTAATGGTAGCTGGAAAATTCCTTCATTGCACTAATCAATTATTGTAGACTTAGATTGTTAGTTTATGAGAGGGATTTTAATCTCCGGCTTGTTAATAATCGTATTTGTTTTTCAATTGGAGGCACTACAACCAGCAGCTTTCGATATAACAAAGTTTGGAGCTGTAGGCAATGGAACGACTCTAAATACAGAAGCGATACAAAAAGCAGTAGCCTCCCATGCGCAGGAAGTTCCACCTTTATGGAAGGATTTCGTGGAAGCGAAAAAAAGCGGAAAAACACCAGTGCTACCAGATTTCTCCTATGCTGGCTATCACTTTTCTGAAAAAGCTATCCCGGATGTTTCAAATCGAAAATATTTTAAGGTAACCGATTTCGGGGCGATTCCAAACGATGAAGGGTTTGATGATGCCGCCATACAGAAAGCGGTAGACGCTGCAGAAAAAAATTCAGGAGGAGGAGTAGTGTTTTTCCCTGCAGGAAGATATAAGATTGCTGCAGATACCAACAATAAAAAACAGATCCGGATTTCTAAAAGTAATATTGTTTTAAAAGGAAGTGGAAGTGGCGCCGGTGGTACGGAAATCTTTCAGGCTACTATGCGTATAAACGGGCGCCAGTTTATGTTTGCACCAGAAAATGATCGTCTTGAAAAGCTTACCAGCATTACTCAAAATGCTTCTCGTGAAAGTTTCACGGTTGCCGTTGCTGATGCTTCTAAACTACAGGTTGGGCAGGATGTGGTTGTGCATCACCGAAGCGAAGAATACACTCGTAAGTACTTTGCTCCCTTAGAGCTTAAGTCCGTGTGGACGCGCCTTTTGGGGCCGGCGGGAGGAATGCAGATCAACGAAATACATACAATAGCCAGGATCGAAGGAAATAAAGTAACTTTTAAAAATCCTCTTCACCAGGATGTGATCATGGTTAAAGGATATGATTGGGACATTCAAACGAGAAGTTTCCTCGAAGAATGCGGAATTGAAGACATATTGTTCACTAGTAACTGGAAAGCCTTCCCGGAAGAATTCCTTCATCATAAAAATGCAGTTCACGATTATGCATATGAGGCTATAGGAATGGAGTTTATAAAAAATAGTTGGGTAAGAAATTGTGAGTTTCATGATTGGAATGAAGGTATCATGATCAGAGCTGGTTATCAGGTAAGCGTAAATAATACACATTTCAGAGGAAAGAAAGGTCATGCTTCAATACACGCCAGAACCGGTTATGGTGTATTGATCAAAAACTGCACCTTTAACGGGGCTCAGCATCATGGAGCGGGAACAGGTTACGGGGCTTCAGGAACAGTTGTTACGCAGTGTTCTTTAGGGGTAGACCAGAACTTCGACATTCACTCCGGTCAGCCTTATGCTACTCTTTATGATAACATCGATGGGGGTGTATTTTACAATTTAGGAGGGCCGGAGCCAGGGCATCCACATCACGGAAAACAGCTGGTGCTATGGAATTTCTATCACAAATCAGCAAAGCCGCAGCATTATAATTTTTGGGATATGAACAGAAGAAGGAACTACACTATTGCTTCACCAATATTAGTTGGTTTTCAGTCTGATAACGAAGTGACCTTTGAGAACTCTGGAATTCACCAGATGCAGGGTGCTACGGTAAATCCTAAATCTTTGTTCGAAGCTCAGTTAAGTCTGAGATTGACTGGGAAGAATGTTTCCATCGGAAAGAATTAGTAGCCTCAGGTGAGTATTTAAGGCCAGCTACAAAGGGTAACTGGGTATTACACTTTGTCATCTCGAATATAGGAAAGGCATTAAGGAGCTCATTCTAGAAGACATGTTCATGGCCCTTCTGAGTTAGGGATGACAAAAATGGATGAGCTAATTCTACAGATAAAATTGCCAATTAAAGCCTATACTAATCATCAAGAGATTTTGGATATTGCGCCATAACTAATTAAACCTGGTTTCATCCATGCTTACATTTTCAAAAAGCACACTTATTCTTTTTTCGTTTGTCAGCTTTTCTGCATCATCTCAAATCGCTCAAGCGCAGAAATCCCGAAAAAACATTTACCACGTTAATTGGATAGATTTCAACAAGAATGGAAGAAAAGATATTTACGAAGATCCCACGCAACCGCTTGAAAAACGGGTAAATGATCTTCTGTCGCAAATGAATGTCGACGAGAAAACCGCGCAGACTGCTACCTTGTACGGATACGGCAGGGTTCTTAAAGATGAAATGCCCACACCAGCCTGGAAAACCTCCATTTGGAAAGATGGAATTGCTAATATAGATGAAGAATTAAACAGCGTTCCAAATAATAAGAAGGCCGTCACATCTTATTCTTTCCCATTCAGTAAACATGCTTCGGCAATCAATACGGTACAGAAGTGGTTTATTGAAGAGACCCGTCTAGGTATTCCTGTAGATTTTACTAACGAGGGCATTCACGGTCTTTGCCATGAAAAAGCCACACCCTTGTGCGCTCCCATTGGTATCGGAAGCACATGGAATAAAAATCTGGTTAATCAGGCCGGACATATGGTAGGTCGCGAAGCCAGAGTGTTGGGTTATACCAATGTTTATGCTCCAATTCTTGATCCTGCCCGCGACCCACGCTGGGGAAGGGTGGTTGAATGTTATGGAGAAGATCCCTTTCTAATTGCAGAACTGGGAAAACAAATGGTACAGGGGATTCAAAGCGAAGGAGTTGCATCTACGCTTAAGCACTATGCTGTTTACAGTGTACCTAAAGGAGGAAGAGATGGAAATGCTCGTACTGATCCGCACGTAGCACCGAGGGAAATGCATCAATTGTATTTGTATCCCTTCAAGCGGGTGGTTAAAGAAGCAAAGCCAATGGGGATAATGAGCAGTTATAACGATTGGGATGGAATTCCGGTAACTGGAAGTCATTATTTTCTTACTGAACTTCTTCGACAGCAATTCGGCTTTGACGGCTACATTGTGTCTGATAGTGAAGCTGTAGAATTTATAGCCTCAAAACATCATGTAGCAGACGATTTTAAAGGGGCCATTGAACAGGCAATAAACGCCGGATTAAACGTCTGGACTAATTTTCGGGAACCTCAGGTATTTCTTAATCCTCTACGCGAATTGGTAAAGGAAGGTAAAGTTTCAATGCAAACACTCGATCAAAGGGTGAGGGAGGTGCTGACAGTAAAATTCAGGCTCGGATTGTTTGATCGTCCTTTAGCTCAGGATATTAAGACTGCAGATAAACTAGTTCACACCAGTGCAGACGAAGCGTTCGCTCTTCAGCTAAACCGGGAATCACTTGTATTATTAAAAAACAAGGAGAACTTCCTTCCCCTTAATAAGAACCGGGCAAAGAAAATTCTTGTTACAGGGCCACTGGCAGACGAGGTAAGCTTTACAGTAAGTCGCTACGGACCAGGAAATAACCCTTCTCTTTCTGTTTATAAAGCATTGAAAGCTTATCAGGGGCAGGCGTTGAAGTTTGAATACGCTAAAGGCTGCGATATTATCAATGAGGGCTGGCCGGGAACTGAACTTGTTAGTGCTCCTCTTTCAGAGACAGAAAAGGCAGGTATAGCAGAGTCCGTAGAAAAGGCAAAAGAGTCAGACGTGATCATTGCAGTACTGGGAGAGGATGAAAAGCGCGTTGGAGAAAGCTTATCGCGTACCAGCCTGGATCTGCCTGGTCGCCAGGAACAACTTTTACAAGCACTAAAAGCAACAGGTAAACCTGTTATTGTTATCCTGATCAATGGTCGTCCTCTAACGATTAATTGGGCAGATCAAAATGCAGAGGCAATCCTTGAGGCATGGTTTCCGGGACCAATGGGAGCTAAAGCGATAGCAGAAGCTGTATTTGGCGACTATAATCCAGGAGGAAAATTACCTGTAACTTTTCCTAAAACAACCGGTCAGCTGGAATATAATTTCCCTTTCAAACCAGGGTCTCATGCAAACCAGCCCTCCTCAGGCAACAACGGTTATGGCAAAACAAGCATAAATGGGGCTTTGTATCCCTTTGGGTTCGGTCTTAGTTATACAACCTTTCAGTATAAAAACCTGAAGCTTTCCCACAAAAGCCAGTCGGCAGAAGGACAAATAAAAGTTTCCTTAGACCTGACTAATACCGGTAGCAGAACCGGAGATGAGGTAGTCCAGCTGTATATAAAAGATAAATTGAGCAGCGTAATTGTTTACGATTCTCAACTGAGAGGATTTGAGAGAATAAAATTAAATCCTGGTGAAACCAAGACAGTAACATTTACCATTTTGCCAGAGCATCTAGAGCTGTTGGATAGAAATATGAAACCGGTTGTAGAGCCAGGCGAGTTTGAAGTTTTAATAGGAAGCTCATCTGAAGATATACGTCTGAAAGAGACTTTCACAATAGAATAATAGGACTTTTTAGGGATCCTAAAGCGCTTTCTTTAGGATCTCTCTTCTTTAGGATCTCTCCTCGCGTCGAGATGACAAAATGCTCAGCTATTTTCATCCTGCCCGTTCCCAGTGTCATCCTTTTATTCCCCTTGCCATCCCGCTTTTTCCTCTTGTCATCCCGAGGATAGGAGGGATCTTAATTCACTTTATCTGTCATAGACCCTATTCCTTTCAATTCAATCATTTATTCATAAACAGCACAGGATACTCAATTATTGATGCCAAAATTGTTGAATAATACGCCAAACGGTTGAAATAAACACGTGCTATTAATTCGTCAATTGCATTAACCAATTAACACTCAATATTCAACCAGAAATTATATGACATGAAAAGATATTAAGAAGACAAGGCATTCATTCTGCAGATCATGGTGCAGATTCATCTGATCAATAAGTGATAAACCAATTCAAATAAAGGCTTAATATGAGTAAGCCGAAAAAACTAACAAAACATTATGATTAAAGATTGTACTAAAGTTTTTTCATTCTTTGTCCGGGGGGATGGATTAATTGCAGGGAAGCTAAGGCTCTTTATGCTCCTGTTTGCCGTAAATTTTATTGTTACGGAAGCATTTTCACAAGCAATAAAAGTGAGCGGAACAGTAACCGATGTCAAAGGTGAGCCACTGCCCGGAGTAAGTGTACGAGTAAAAGGGGCAAGTACCGGAGTATCTACGAATACTCAGGGGAAGTTCACCATAAATGTACCAGGATCAGGTGCCGTCCTCTCCTTTACCTTTATAGGGTTTGAGGCCCGTGAAGTAACGGTAGGTTCACAAACTACTATCAATGTTTCCTTAAAGGAAAGCTCTTCAGTACTTAATGAAGTAGTGGTAAATACCGGATATGGTGGTACAGCAAAGAAGAGAGATCTTACTGGTCCTATAAGTACTATTGGCGAAAAACAAATAACAGAGAGACAGCCAGTAACAATATTTGATGCTCTGCAAGGTCAGGCTGCGGGTGTTCAGGTAAATAATGATAATGGAGATCCATTTGGTCAGGGTACGATTCAGATACGTGGAGCATCCTCCCTTAATTCTGGAAATGGACCTTTATATGTTATAGACGGTCTGATCACACAAGATGCTTCTTTTGTAAATCCGAACGACATTGCAAGCTTTGAGATACTTAAAGACGCTTCAACTGCTGCAATATATGGAGCACGAGGAGCAAACGGTGTTATTTTAATAACAACAAAGAGGGGAAAGGAAGGTCGTCCTATTGTACAGGTGAATTATTCGAATGTCTTTGGAGAGCTATCTCACAAGGTGCGTACAACTTCCGCAGACGAGCTTAGGTATTTCCGGAGGATGAGGAACGGAGGAGATGGTTTTGGAGGTAACGTGGATTCTGTAAACCCTTATCTGAATGCTGATAATGATTTTCAGGATCTTCTTTTCAGGAAAGGAAACAGGAAGGTCATGAACATTAACATCAGCGGAGCCAGTAAAGGTGTAAGCTATTACGGCGGCGTAAATTACACTGATGACGAGTCGATTGTAATTAACAGCTGGATGAAGCGTCTCCAGGCAAAGGTTAACGTAGATTACCAGGCAACTCCTAAGTTGAAAATTAGTAATAACCTTGCTTTCAGCTGGCAAACAGGAAACCAGATACCAGTAGGAAATAGCGCAAAGCAGGTTTTTGAACGAAATCCCTGGACCAGTATCTATCGACCCGACGGTAGTCTGGCTAGTTATGTTGAGTCAAAAAGAAATCCGCTGGCTTTCGCTTTATTAAATGAAGATGTGGATAACGATTACACTGTTCAGTTCAATACCAGAGCCGAGTATAATCTTGCAAAGCCACTTAAATTAACCACACTCTTCAATGCAAGACTTGATAATGCTACAAATAAATCATTCACTCCCTCGTCGCTAACCAGTGGGGGCACCGGCGATGCAAGAGGGAGTAATTCTTTCGACAAGAATTTTTATTGGGAATTTCAGTCTTTCCTGAATTACGATAAGCAGTTTGCCAAACATCATAACGTCACAGGTTTACTTGCCTTCACAGCTGATAGGTTCAAGAATGATGGCTATAATATTTCCATGTATCGTTATGTCAGCGAAGCAATCAATACATCTAACGCTGGCTTGATCGATCTTACAGCTACAGGAACAAGTGCTGCAGCATACTCAGATGCCTCTGTCTTTGGACGTCTGGGATATAACTATAAAAGCCGGTATATCCTGCAAGGAACCATCCGCAGAGACGGATCTTCAAAGTTTGGTGAAAACAACAAATGGGGTACTTTTCTATCGGCTTCTGCCGCATGGAGATTATCAGACGAAGCCTTTATGAAATGGTCAAAACCATTATTAAATGATGCAAAGCTAAGATTTGGGGTCGGACAAGCAGGTAATGATGCTATCGGTAATTACTCTTCCTATACGCTTATTAATTTTGGAGAAGAGTACTATAATGGGAATAGTTCTGCTGCCGAGTCATCAACTCTTGGTAATGATGCCATCCAATGGGAAACAACTACTTCAAAAAATCTGGGGCTTGATCTTCAATTCCTGAAAGGTAGAGTGAATTTTGTAGCTGATTACTATACTAAAACCACTTCAGACTTACTTTACCGGCAGGAAATTCCTAAAGAAACAGGGAAGTCTACAACAACAATCAATCTGGGTTCAGTGGTGAACAAGGGTTTGGAATTCACTCTTGGTGGTACCCCTGTTGCTAAAAAGAACTTTAACTGGGAAGTTAGTGCGAATATATCTTTCCAGCGCGGAAAAGTTAAAGAGTTAGCTAATGGTACGCCCTTTATCAGCGGAAATATTTGGAGAATTGAAGAGGGTGGAAAGATTGGAGACATGTTTATGTGGAAGAACCTTGGGGTATACCAGTATGATGTATCAAATGCTTATAGTGCTGATGGATCACGCTTAACTCCTGTAAATGTAGTGGTGTCACCGGACGGTATGTCGGTAACAGGCTTTGATGGTTACACTCTTAATGGTCAGCCATATAACGGAACAGTATTTCAGAAAAAGAGAAATGGTGTAGTATTGCAGGGAGGTGATACTGAATGGTACGACGCTAACAACGACGGAATAATTGACGATAACGACAAGGTGATAGTTGGTAACGGTATACCGAACTACTATTTCGGAATAAGTAACAATATCAGGTATAAAAATTTCTCTTTAAGTTTCCTGTTCAACGGACAGGTGGGCAATGAAATATACAACAAAGTTCGAAACGACCAGAACGCTGGTTCATCAACTTATACGCCACCCATATGGGACGCTGCAACAACTGCATGGTCTAAGCAAGGTGACCTTTCAAAGTATCCTTACTGGCCAAGAAGGAATGACAGGCAAAGCATTATGACGGGATACAACAGCCTTTATATAGAGGACGGTACCTTTATTCGCTTAACTAGTGCAAGATTAACCTATACCCTTAATTCAAAAGTTGCAAGCAGTCTTAAACTAAAAGGGGTAAGCGTCTACACTTATGGCCAGAATCTTTTAACCTGGACAAATTACAGTTGGTACGACCCTGAATTTAGTTCAAGCGGACTAAACATCGGCCAGGATGGTGGTAAATATCCTAAAAGAAGAGAGATCGGTTTCGGGGTTAACGTAAATTTTTAAGCAGCTATGAAAAAGATATTAGCAGGTATATTAGTCACTGTTGTTTCATTAACAGCATGTAAGGAGTTTTTAACAGAAGAGCCCCTTTCCCAGGTTTCTTCAAGCGCATACTTTAAATCGGGAAAAGATATAACCGCTGGTCTTGCTGGTGTTTATAGCTCGTTCCAGGAAGTAATGACTGGCGACGGAGAAGGATTCTCCGGCATGTATCATTATTGGGGAGAAGGAAGGTCAGATAATTTTGATCGCTCTCAGTATCCTAATAGCACTATTACAGAACTGGCGATCAATACGCTGACTTCCGGAAATGGAAGTGCTAACTGGAATAATCTTTATCGTACTATCGCTCGAGCCAATCTGATGATCAGCAGAGTCCCAAACGTTCGCGATTATGATCCGAATGTTACTGCAGCTACTGTTAATAGTACGCTCGCCCAATGTTATGCAATTCGAGCCTTATGTTACTTCTATATAGTAAGGATATGGGGTGATGCTCCAATAAGGACAGAGCCATATGAAAGTCTTGCTCAGAGCGGCGAGGTTCCAAGAGACCCAAAGGAAAAGATCTTTACGGATGTTATAATCCCCGATCTGACGAAGGCCTATGATCTAATCCCTAAAAATCAGACTCCTGTAGTTTGGAATATTGGGGAAGCTGCAATTGCTTCTATTTTAGGTGATGTCTATATGTGGAGAAAGGACCATTCGAACGCGAAGTTGTGGTTAGAAAAGGTTTTTGTTGCCAAAGGGCCAAAAGGTACTGTACATGGAACTTCCGGGGCAACCCTTGAGCCTCAGGTTACCTGGAAAAATTTGTTCACCAGCCCAAGCACTACCAATGAATCTATCTGGAGTATTCATTGGGATTATACAACAAATGGGTGTGCTTGCATTCCTGTATCAGTGGGAAGGAGCAATAATCCTATAAGGGTAGATTCTATAATTCACGCAGACTGGAAGAAGAATAAAGCAGATACCAGAGTAACAAAAACTATCGACACACTTGAGGGAGTTGGCCATATAGATAAGATTTTGAAGTATTATCCTGTTAATTCTCTTGGTAGTAATGCAAGCATAAATGAAGCATATCCTGTGTATCTGATAATGTACCGCCTGGCGGATGTTTATTTGCTTTATGCAGAGGTACTTAATGCAACGGGAGATAAGGCGAATGCCATTAAATTTCTTAATTATTCAAGGGTGAGAGCGGGATTACCTGCTATTACGGCTACCAGTCCTGAAGCATCATCTCCACAGAACCTCGAAAACGCAATTCTTACAGAGCGCCGTTACGAGCTTTTTGCCGAGGGAAAGCGCTGGTTTGACATTGTTAGAACCGATAAGGTCAAGGAGATCATGGATCCAATCATTAATTATCGTATTCAAAGGCTTACCGGCCAGCCTAGTACTGCTGGTTTTGGTAACGATATGAACAAAATTCTTTGGCCAATTCACCGGAGTCTTCTCGAGGACAATAAAAAACTTATTCAAAACCCATCCTATAACTAATAGAAATATGAAAGCTATTAAAATTAGAATAGTATACCTATTCTTCCTGACCGTTCTTTGGGGTTTATCGGGCTGCACATTGTTCGGCCTGGATCTGCAGGAAGATTATGATAGAACACCTCATACGCTTGATCCGAAGTTAAATAGAACAGCATGGCAATATTTGAAAGACAGGGCTACTGGTACCAGTTCAGATAATCTTATCTTCAGTAGGATGTTGGAAGGAATTCGATATGCCGAAATTGACAGTAACGAGTATAAAAAGCCAGGAAGAACATACATTTTTCTTCATAACGATGCCATAAGCCGTGGATCTACTCCTCCAAATGATAGTTTCTTCGGTGCCAATTTGGTGAACGGAAAGGCTGCAACAAACTGGAACAGCTACTCAAAAGAATTCGTTAGGCGTTATTTCGAGTATCTGATCATTGAGGGAGAATACAGCCACTATACGCTTCCTCCCATTCAATCGGTTACAGTAAAGACTCTTGCCCCTGCAGGATCCTTATCGGCTCTGCCTACAGGAGTTACTCGTCACTCAAGCTCAGCGTTTAGTCCGAATCCTGAATCACAAATGACACTTCAGGTTTTAAATAGTTCCCCTTCAAACACTTCTGACTATCCGGTCCAGCTTAACGGAGTGCGAAATGTTAGAACCAGCAGTCTGCTTGCAACTAACGGTGTAGTTCATGTGATAGATCGTTTTTTAACAACTACAGTCCCTCAATAGACCTGATATCTACACTTATTAGCAACACATCTAACATTATTCCTAGCCAGGATCAGGCCTTCCTGCCTGGCTATTTATCATTATGCAACTATGGCAAAAGGATTAAAAAGTTTGAAAGTTCTATCTCTTACATTCCTGGTATTAATCGCATGTAAAAAGAAGGAACAAGTTGAAGTTGGCGATGAACCCACCCCAGAAGAACCAATAGAAGATAACAGCTCTCTGGTTTACCTATCTACCCAAGGCAAACTCATCTATAATAGGTATGCTAACGAAGGTGAGACTAATAAGGATAACCGCGTGCCGGATTTTTCAGGCGCGGGATATTCAGGTGGGGGTGTTGCTTTACCAGAGGTAAGTGTGAAGAAAACCATCTCGCCCATTGCAGGTGACAATAGGATAAACATACAGAATGCGATCAATGAGGTGGCAGAACTTCCACCAGACGTGAATGGTTACCGGGGAGCTGTCCTGCTTAAGGCAGGGGTTTATGATGTTGAAGGGGCTCTTCAGATTACTAAAAGCGGAATAGTGATCAGGGGGGAAGGACAAGGAAGTACGGGGTCCATTATCAGGGCAACAAAGAGAGCACAACATTCTCTTATCGAAATAAAAGGAACGGGAAGTGGAACGGGAGAAATTACAGGAACAAGAAAGAAAATCACGACCGGCTATGTTCCAACTGGTAGTAATACATTCGATATTGAAAATGCGGAAGGGATAATTGCAGGCGATGAAATTGCGGTGTATCGTGTTCCCAACAAACAGTGGGTAGATGATATACAAATGTCTCAGTACGGTTGGACTGCTGATGGATATGATATAGCCTATGAACGAAAAGTTCTTTCAGTAAGCGCTAATACCATAACTCTTGATGCCCCCGTTGTAGACCCTCTTCAAACAAAGTATGGTGGAGGCTACATTTTCAAAACCAATATTTCAGGCAGGGTCAACAATTGTGGAGTTGAAAATTTGCGACTTACCTCTGTTTATGTTAATGATGATGATGAAAAACACGGGTGGGTGGCGGTCGAATTAATACGCGCCGAAAATTGCTGGGTTAAACAAGTAACAGCTCTTTACTTCGGTTATGCCTGTGTATCAATTAGCGATCAAAGCATTTATAATACTGTTGAAGAATGCGCAATGTTAGACCCCAAGTCGGAAACTACAGGTGGAAGAAAATATTCCTTTAACCTCGAGGCTGGTGCATCTTTTAACCTTTTTCAACGTTGCTTCACACGTGGCGGCCGACACGATTTTGTAACTGGTTCAAGAGTTCCCGGACCCAATGTGTTCCTTGATTCGTATGCAACGGATACATATGCAGATATAGGACCTCACCATCGCTGGGCGACAGGTTTGTTGTTTGATAATATTTATGGCGGGGAAATCAGGACACAGAATCGTAAAGATATGGGTTCTGGTCACGGATGGGCCGGAGCGCAGTCGATGTTCTGGAATTGTAAGTCATATAAGAACGATATAAAGGTGGAAAGCCCTAAGGGCGCCAGGAACTGGGGAATTGGCTGTACTGGTTTAGCCAGGAATGGCAATGGTTATTGGGAAAGCTGGGGCGTTAACGTTAACCCGAGAAGCCTTTATTTAGCTCAGTTAAAAGAAAGAATGGGCGAGGTAGCCGTCAATAAGGTGACAACAGAGGCACAGAGAAAAGGGAACATTTTTAATTTATTAAAGAACTGGGCAGGAGAGGGGAAACTACCTTCACAGTGATTAATCGCCTTTCTGATATCTTTTATTCATTCGGTTACTGCGGTAATGTTTTACAAAAAAGGGTCCTCTGCAACGGTAAGACTAATGATGGTCAAGGGCAGGAGAGGATGCAACAAGAAAAGCAAAAGTGAAACGATTTATTCTATTATTTTTTACTATAACCCTAATTGCGCAGCAAGTTTCTGCTCAAAAGGCAACAAGACTAATTAATAACTGGGAATTCCTCAGACAGGATCTGGGAGGTATATGGGAAGCTGTACGTTCGGTCGGAAAAGGAAACCCCGAAAGTGTGCCTTTATGGCAAAAAGTAACCCTGCCGCATTGTGTAAATGCAACTGATGGGGTTGATCCGGATGTGAATTATTACCAGGGACCCTCCTGGTATCGCACCCAGATCAAAGTAGAAAACCCTTATAAGAACGGAAGGATAATTCTACATTTTGAAGGTGCCGGTCAAAAAACAGAAGTTTATGTTCATACCACAAAAGTAGCTTCTCATGTTGGTGGCTACGACGAATGGACAGCGGATATTACCCAAGCTGTAGAAGCTTTTAAGAAAACAGACCTATTTCAGAAGCAGTTCAAGGGGCAAATTCCTGTTTCTATTCGCACCGATAATTCCCGCGACCTGGAAATGATCCCTTCAGATCTTTCCGATTTTAATGTTTATGGGGGACTTTATCGTTATGTTAACCTGGTTTATACCCCCGCGCTTTCTATCGATAAAGTTTTTGCTTTCGCAGAAGTTGATAAAGCTGGGAAAGCCGGGACCTTAAGCGTAAAAGCGAGGTTGTATAATCCGGAAAATATATCTAAAGCGGATGCTGAAATAAAATTGATCGATCCAAAGGGAAAGGTGATTCATCGTACAAAGATACCGCTTAACACATTAAACGGCGACCTTAGTCTTGCGCGTTTCAGTGTTAAAAGTCCCGCTCTTTGGTCTCCTGCCCAACCACCTTTATACACGGTTGAAGTAAGCATAAAAACCGCACAAGGAGATTGTAAACAAACTGAACAAGTAGGCTTCCGGAACTTTGAGTTTATAGAAAAAGGGCCGTTTATGCTTAACGGGAAACGCCTTTTATTAAGAGGAACGCATCGTCACGAAGACCATGCAGGTGTTGCAGCAGCTATGACTGAAGATGAAATCCGCACTGAGATGAAGATGATGAAAGAAATGGGCGTCAATTTCATCCGCCTAGGGCATTACCAGCAGTCCCGTATTGTCTTAAATCTTTGTGATAGCCTTGGAATCCTTGTATGGGAGGAAATTCCCTGGTGCCGTGGAGGCTTGGGTGGAGACGTCTATAAAGCCCAGGCACGCAACATGCTAACGAACATGATCGAGCAGCATTATAACCATCCATCTGTTATTATATGGGGCTTAGGAAATGAAAATGATTGGCCTGGAGATTTTGCGGAGTTCGACAAAGAGAAGATCAGGGTCTTCATGAAGGAGCTTAATGATCTCTCACACCGCTTGGATGCTTCCCGTAAAACCGCAATCCGCCGCTGCGACTTCTGCAGTGATATTGTGGATGTTTACTCTCCATCTATTTGGGCCGGTTGGTATCGCGGGATCTACACGGAATACCAGCAGGTGACCGAAGAGGAGTTTAAAAAAGTAAAGCATTTCCTTCATGTGGAGTGGGGCGGTGATAGCCATGCTGGCCGTCATTCTGAAAGTCCGGATAAAGCCTTATCGCAAGTGAAAAGGGCAGGAGCCGCCGATGAACGGCCAGGTGATGCTTCCTTATTCGGAGGTAGTGCCCGTGTTTCTAAAGACGGCGACTGGAGCGAATCCTATATCTGTAATCTTGTGGACTGGCACCTGAAAGAACAGGAAACGATGCCTTGGCTTACTGGTACCGCACAATGGCCTTTTAAAGATTTTTCAACTCCCGTCCGTCCGGATAACCCTGTCCCTTACATGAACCAAAAAGGTGTTGTTGAACGGGATTTTACAAAGAAAGAAGTTTTTTATGTGTATCAATCCTATTGGACAGATAAACTAATGGTACATATCTATGGTCATTCCTGGCCCGTTAGATGGGGTGATGCCGGGGAGGAAAAAATGGTTAAGGTATATTCCAATTGTGATGAAGCAGAGCTTTTCCTTAATGGCAAAAGTTATGGGATAAAAAAACGTAATAGTCAGGATTTCCCCTCAGCTGGACTTCGCTGGACCCTTGTCTTTAATGCAGGTGCTAATAACATAAAGGTTGTTGCTAAAAAAGGAAAACTTAAAGTTGAAGATGCGATAAATTTCCAATATCAGACGCAGAAATGGACTAAGCCAGCTAGAATGACTTTAACCAAAGTTGCTGAGGAAAAGGGGATTCAAACTGTTGAGGTAAAATTATTCGATAATAATAATGTACAATGTCTTGACGCAGCTAACTGGGCCCGGTTCTCTCTCGCAGGCGACGGCGAACTAATCGATAATCAGGGAACTTCTTCCGGGTCAAGATATGTGCAGATGTATAACGGTCGCGCAATCGTCAAAGTAAAAACGAATGGTGGTAATAGTACGGTAGCTGTGAGGTCCGAAGGTATTCCATCTGTCTTTTTAAATCTGTAAAACATGCACCTAATTTTTAAATATAAAGCGCTTATTCTATTTGCGTTGTCTACTGGTCTGGCTTTCGGACAGGGTAATAGTGATCCAGACCTGAAGTTATGGTACAGCAAGCCTGCTTCTGCATGGGAAGAAGCCTTGCCTTTGGGAAATGGCAAGACTGGGGCAATGGTGTTTGGAAGAGTAAACCGTGAGCGCTTTCAACTGAATGATAATACGCTTTGGTCTGGTTATCCCAATTCTGGAAATAATCCAGATGGACCTGAAATATTACCTAAGGTCCGGCAGGCAGTGTTTGAGGGAGATTACATTAAAGCTGCTACCCTTTGGAAAAAGATGCAGGGCCCCTATTCCGCCCGCTATTTGCCTTTAGGCGATCTTGCCATAAATTTCACATTAAAGGATTCTACAGCGTTATCTTACTATCGTGATCTTAATCTTAATAATGCAGTGTCGACTGTAAGATATAAGGTGAATGGAGTAAATTACGTTCGCGAAACCTTCATTAGTCATCCTGATAAGGTAATGATGGTAAGGATCACATCGGATAAGAAAGGCGCAATTAATTTTACGGCTGATCTTCTAAGTAAACTCCATTACCAAACTTCAGCAGTAGCCAATGATTATCTTGTTCTAAAAGGGAAGGCTCCTAAGCACGTGGCTAACCGCGAATACGAACCCGGACAAGTAGTTTATGATGAAAGTCCGAACGGAGAAGGCATGACCTTCCAGATCCATGCGAAGGTTAGTACAGAGGGAGGAAGCTCCTCCATTTCCGGAAATAGTATTTCCGTTAAAAATGCTAATGCTGTAACGATCTATCTTACCGAAGCAACCAGTTTTAATGGTTTTGATAGATCGCCGGGTTTTGAAGGAAAAGATCCGGCTATAGAAGCTAAAGCGAATATGGAAGACGCGCTTCGTAAATCATTCGACCAGATTAAACAAACCCATATAGCCGATTATTCAGCTTTATTTAACCGTGTCCAATTTAGTTTAGGATCTGGTTCTGCCCCTGCTAAACTTCCTATGGATGAGAGACTGAAAGCTTTCAAAAGTCGCGGTGGCGATAAAGGTTTGCAGGTTTTATACTATCAGTTCGGACGCTACCTGATGATCTCAAGCTCGCGACTGGGATCAAGACCAACAAATCTTCAGGGAATCTGGAACGACGCTGTTCAACCGCCCTGGGGAAGTAATTATACCACCAACATCAATACCGAGATGAACTACTGGCTCGCCGAAAATGCCAATCTTTCCGAACTGCATCAGCCTTTATTCGATTTCATGAAAGAGCTGGCTATTAACGGAGCAAAAACCGCTAAAACTAACTACAATATTTCAGAAGGATGGGTTGTACATCATAACTCAGATCTATGGGCTAAAACTTCACCTCCGGGAGGATATGACTGGGATCCGAAAGGGGTGCCAAGATGGTCGGCATGGCCAATGGCAGGAGCATGGCTTGGTACCCACGTGTGGGAGCATTACCAGTTCACGGGTGATAAGGAATTTCTCAGGAAGGATGGTTACCCTTTGATGAAAGGTGCTGCTCAATTCATGCTTAATTGGTTAATTGAGGATCCAGAAAGCAAGTTTCTGGTAACGAATCCATCAACCTCTCCTGAAAATACCATTAAGATTAAAGGTAAAGAATATCAGCTTAGTATGGCAACAACAATGGATATGGCCATTATTCGCGAATTATTTAATGCCTGCATTAATTCTACAAAAGTCCTTGGAATTGATACGGATTTCCGGGCAAGACTGGAAGCTGCGAATGCAAAGCTCTATCCATACCATATTGGGCAATACGGGCAAATCCAGGAATGGTATAAAGACTGGGACGACCCTAAAGATGCTCATCGCCATATTTCCCACCTGTTTGGCCTCTATCCTGGTAATCAGATATCTGTTTACAAAACTCCTGAACTGGCGGCTGCAGCAAAGCAATCTCTCATTCATCGGGGGGATGTGAGTACAGGTTGGTCAATGGCTTGGAAAATGAACTGGTGGGCAAGATTGAAGGATGGGAATCATGCTTACAAGATCCTCGAATCTGCCTTCAATTATATTAACCCGCTAGAAAAACGCGAACAAATGAGTGGCGGAGGAACTTATCCGAACTTATTTGATGCTCATCCACCGTTCCAGATCGATGGGAATTTCGGAGGAACCGCTGGTATTACTGAGATGCTGTTACAAAGTCACGAAGGCGAGATGCATTTGCTTCCTGCATTGCCTGATGTTTGGGATACTGGTTTTATCAGAGGGATCCGGGCTCGTGGTGATTTTCGTGTGGATCTTGATTGGAAAGCTAATAAATTAACGAAGGCCCTGATCTACTCCGGCACAGGTGGAAATTGCAGATTGAGAACTGATTCTGCTGTAAAAGTTAGGGCTGTAAATTCAAAAACGGCGAATGGACCAAATTCCAATCCTCTGATTTTTACTCCGGAGAAACTGAATTACGAAAAGTCATCTCAGGCAAAACTGCCAGAGCTAAATGTGAAAGATACTTATATAATTGATTTCCCTACAGAAAAAGGAAAGTCTTACATCATCGAACCATTATAGAAATATAAAATAGAACAATGTACCATGAAGACAAATAAAACTTACTTCCCAGATCTCTCCTAAGGTCGAGATGACAAAGCGATAGCGAGAGAATTCTCCTCTTGTCATTCCGACGATAGAAGGAATCTTAAGGCACTTTACATAACAAGCTTCTATGATCTCTCCTAAGGTCGAGATGACAAACGAAAGTGAGAGAATTCTCCTCTTGTCATTCCGACGTTAGGAGGAATCCTAATGCGCATTACAATTCAGGCTTTGAATATGAAAAATAGCATTTAGCAACAGGAAGGAGGTAAACGGTAAAGCATACTAACCATTAATCAACCAGACAATCAATCTATTAAAAGAAATTAATAGCCAATACCCGCATTTGGGATATTGACTATCATTCGTGTAAAAGTGCTGTTCGTTTCTCAGGCGGGACAGCATTTTACCTTTTGTTTTAATTAAAAAACTAACAAATATGTTATTAAAGTTCATAAACCAGGGTAGTCTCAACAGAAAAATTACACTGTTTGTGGCTGCAAGTATTCTGTCTTCGAGCCAGCTTGCCATGGCGAATACTAAAAGGGAGCGGGTTTCATCCGAAAGAAAACTTGCCGATATAATTATTAAAGGGAAAGTCAGTGATACTCAGGGAGCATTACCTGGGGTAGCCGTAAAAGTTGAAGGCACTAATATTGCTGCTACAACAAGTGCTGATGGCAGTTATACCATAAAAGCTCCGGATAATGCTGTACTCGTTTTTTCCTTTATAGGCTATGTTACTCAACGGGTTCCTGTAAATAAACGGAATACAATAAATGTAGTGCTGGAAGGGGAATCCAAGGCCCTGCAGGAGGTAGTAGTAGTGGGTTATGGAACACAAAAGAAGGTAAATCTTACAGGTGCGGTAAGTGCTGTATCTGGAAATGAACTGACAACACGCAATGCCCCCAATACAACATCCCTGCTTCAGGGAAGGATGCCCGGCGTTCAAATAACCCAAAATTCAGGGCAGCCAGGTGCCGAGGGCGCGAATATTCAAATCAGGGGACTGGGTAGTTTTAGTAAGGCGGGAAATGATCCTTTGATCCTAATAGATGGGGTTGAAGGAAACTTAAACAACCTTAACCCCAATATGATCGAAAGCATTTCGGTACTTAAAGATGCTGCCTCTGCTTCTATCTACGGCTCCAGGGCTGCTAATGGGGTTATCCTGGTAACCACTAAAACCGGTAAAAGCGGTCGCTTAAATATCGACTATAATTTGAACCTCAGCAGTCAGACCCCTACCTCAGTCTATGACCGGGTAACCAACTCTGTTCAGTTTATGGAACTGCTGAACAAGGCAATAGATCATACAGGTACCTCAACAGAACAAAGGTATACCGCAGCTGAAATTGAACTTTATAAGAATCCTTCAGAGCAGTATCCAAGCTACGACTGGATGGACGCGGTTTTTCGCAGTGCTCCAATGCAACAGCACTTTTTAAGTGTCAATGGGGGCAAAGAGGGTACTACATACAACTTTGGTTTAGGTTACCTGGACCAGGAAGGCGTTTTGATCGCAACGGATTATAAGCGCTACGATGCCCAGTTTAACCTGAAAACCAACCTTGGTTCGAAGGTGACTTTCGGTACCAATATCTCTTTTTCGAGCGGAAACAGGCATGAAACAGCACTAAACAATAATTTTGATGGGAACTCTACAGAAGATCAGATTTTAAGTGCCCTCGCTGCACACCCTACCTTTAAACCGAAATTACCTGATGGAAGCGGGCGTTATGCATCCAAAGCATTATTGAAGGAAGGAGGAAATAAAAATCCTGTTGCTTTAGCAGAGAACGGAGGAAGGGATTTGAAGAATTATTACAGTCTCGCTTCTGCTTATCTGAATGTTGATATTCTACCAGGTTTAAAAGGTGAGGTAAGAGGTGGTTTAAAGTATAACAGCCGAAATACAAACGTTCATGTTATAGGTATTCCAACAAACCTTTACGTCCCCGATGCGAATGGAGTTTATCCTACTTCGCCCGCGTTCAATGGAACAGTAGGTGAAAATAACCTCACTTCAAGAAGGGATCAGGATATCCAGCTTACCTATTTCGCCAATCTGAATTATAACAGAACGTTTAACAAGGCTCACAATTTTTCAGCTTTATTGGGAGTCAGTCAGGAAACTTTCCGGTATGAACGACTGCAGGGATTCAGACGTAATGCTCCCACAAATGATCTCACAGAGATTGGTATATTTTCACCAGGTGGTCAAACGGCCGATGGTTTTGCTTATGAATGGGCACTGCAGTCTTTGTTTGGCCGGGCCAATTACAATTATAAGGAGAAGTATCTTTTTGAAACGAACTTTCGCTATGATGGCTCTTCCCGGTTTCCAAGCGGTAACAAATGGGGCTTTTTCCCATCAGCATCCGCAGGTTGGAGAATGTCTGAAGAATCATTCCTGAAACCAGTAAAGTGGCTTGATAACCTGAAGTTCCGTGCATCCTGGGGCCAAACTGGTAACCAGAATGTAAACCGGGATATTTTAGGCGAGTCGATGCCTTATCCGTACCAGCAAGTGCTGAATCCATACTTGTATAATATTGATGGTTCGTTGCAGCAAGGCGTTACTCTTAGCGATTTGAACAACCAGAATATTAAATGGGAAACGTCAACGGTTACTGATTTCGGTCTTGATTTCGGCCTGTTCAAGTCGAAGTTATTCGGATCCGTAGATTGGTATAGCCGTACTACTACAGATATTCTGAGAGAGTTGCAGGTGCCTGGATTTATAGGAGTGGCCGGGCCTACAGTAAACCGCGGGGAAATGAAAAATACGGGACTGGAATTCCTATTAGGCCACGAACAGAATCTTAACGGTTTCCACTACCGTGTACAAGCAAACTTCGAAACCTATAAGAATAAAGTAATAAAATACGGAGCAAGAGAGATCGATAACGGGGGCTTGATCAGACAGGAAGGTTTACCTTATAACTCCTACTACATGTATGTGTTCGACGGGATCTACCAAAACCAGGCGGAGATCGATAACGGGCCAACACCTGTTGTAAAGCCGAAACCTGGTGATATGAAATATGCCGACCTCAATAATGACGGAAAGATCACCCCGGATGACAGAACAGTTGTTGGCGGAGCATATCCTAAATTCAATTACGGACTTACCTTTAACGCAGATTACAAAAACTTCGATCTAAGCTTTTTCTTCCAGGGTGTTCAGGGACGTAAAATTTACCTGAGAGAGTGGGGAGTAGCTCCGTTCCGCCAGGCTAGTCCGCCGCCAACCTTCTGGTTAAATGCATGGGATGGAGAAGGAACGTCAAACTCAATTCCTCACATCTTTAATGAGAATTATGCTCCCAATACACAAACATCTACATGGTGGTTAAGGGATGCTTCTTATTTAAGGTTGAAGAACGTTCAGTTGGGATACAATCTTCCTAAGCAGTTAATTAATAAAGCGAGATTTCAGGGATTGAGACTTTATCTTTCCGGAGATAACCTCTTAACATTTACTAAATTCTTCGAAGGAGTGGATCCTGAACGTGCAGCTGCTACCGGTCGTGGAGCAATCTATCCACAAGCCAGGATTTACACATTTGGTATAAAAGCAACCCTTTAAAATTATGCAACGATATATAAAATTGATCTGTTTTGTGATACTGGGCAGCGTAATTGCTTCCTGCAATGATGTGTTGGATAAAGATCCTTTAGCTGCACCAAATCCTAAAAATTACTGGAAAACAGAGGCTGAAGCAAATAGAGCTCTAATTGCCTGTTATGCAAAACTTAAAGAACCTATCTTGTCGAACGGCCCTGGTCAGAGTGGTAATGCTACTTATTGGGAGGCTCTTTCTGATAACGCCATCACTACTTCCAATTATCAGTCATTCGATGTAGTGATGAGAGGCCAGCATAACTCCTCCACGGGAGGAATTGTGAGTTTAAGCTGGACGATCGGCTTTCAGGGGATCGCAGCATGTAATTATTTTCTGGCTAACATAGACAGGGTACCAAACATGACTACCACGGCCAGGAACAGAATGGTTGGTGAAGCCCGTTTCCTCAGAGCTTACTATTATAATGATCTGACTCAGCTTTACGGAGCATTGCCTTTAATTCTTATGCCTGCCGAACTGGGGGGCAATTACATGCAGGTACCGAGATCTCCAAAGACAGAGGTTGTAACACAGATCCTGAATGATGTAGACTCTGCCATTGCTTACCTTCCCAATATCGCTTACACAAACGGACGGGCAGTAAAAGGATCAGCAGTAGTATTGAAAACCAGGGTGCTTTTGAATAATCAACGTTATGCTGAGGCTGCTACAACTGCTTATAGTTTAATCGGTGATCCTGCAAATCCTTTCAGGCTTCATCCAAATTATGCAGGTATTTTCTTTGGAGAACAAGCAAATAATAAGGAGATCATGTTCTCGGTTCAGTTTGATGCGCCTCTGGATTACCATTCCTATGACCAGGTAGTAGGTGGACGTATGTCAGTATTTCCAACAGTAGACCTTCGCAACTCTTATGAACCTGGAGATCCTCGTCGAAAGATGACGATATTTGAAATAGGTGATCCCTGGGCTTATAATCCAAATGGCTTTCGTGCTGCCGGCAGTACAGCTGAAGGTCAAATCCCTTTCACTCAGATGGCATTTAAAAAGGGGGTAGACACAACGGTCAATAATGCTTCCGGAGCAACCTTAAGTGATCAGCATGTAGTAAAGATGCGCTATGCTGATCTGTTATTAATGTATGCTGAAGCGATGTTCGAAAGCAGACAGGGAGCAGATCTCCGTGCTTTGAAAGCTTTAAATGATGTTCGTTCAAGGCCAGGGGTTAATATGCCACCAAAACTGGTTTTAACAAGGGATATTATTCGTAACGAGAGAAGAGTTGAGCTGGCTTTCGAAGGGTTGCGCTACAATGATTTAATCCGGTGGGGAATTGCCCAGCAGGTTATTCCAAACCAGCCATACAATGGGGCCGGAGCCAAACGAACATTCAAATCTTACGTCTTCCCGGTACCTCAAGCGCAGCTGGATATTACGCAGGGCGGCTGGGAACAGAACCAGGACTGGAAGTAGAACCGGGGGATTGTCATCCCGACTCCCCTCTGTCATCTCGACGACAGGAGAGATCCTAAAACGCCTTGCTATAAAGTGTTCTACGATCCTCCTCAGGTCGGGATGACATTTTTTTTCCCCTTCTTCCGCCAAAATAGTTGAACTCTTCGACAAGCAAACAGAATAAAGCCTCAGCAATTAACGCGTAATTGCATTCATTAACTTATCAATAAACTAACACATGGAAATACTCAAGAGGTTCTTACTAGCTTGATGAGTATCTACATAACCAGATAAATTATAAACACACATTAAGATATATGAGACAATTTCGATTCCTGTTCTTCTGCTTGCTTCTTACCAGTTCTTCGTTAGCTCTACCGGCTCAGGAAGTTGTATGGTCTGAAGTACAAACAGGCGTTTGGAAAGCAGTAGTAGGAAGGCCGGAAAGTTACGACCTGTTGAAAGCAGCAGGTGCAACTCCCAATAAAGCAGCATTGACTAAAGTGGGACAGGCAAACTTCCCGTTCTCAAAAAACGACATTGAATTTAAAGTAGTAGAAGGAAAGACTTACCTAAGGTTTCCCTTGCAGAAAGGAGAGCAGCTGTATGGCTTCGGTTTGAATTTCCAAACCGTGCATCAGCGCGGAAAGATCCTTGAGTTGCACGTAGATCATTACGGAGGCAAGGATAATGGTCGCACTCATGCACCAACACCTTTTTATGTTTCTTCAAATGGGTATGGAGTTTTTGTAAATTCAGCACGGTATATTAAAGTATGGGCCGGTTCGGGAGTAAGAAAAGACAGTCCGAACTTTCCTGAACCAAAAGATCGCAACACTGATAAAAGTTGGGCAAGCCGCCCTTATTCAGATGCGGTAGAAATGCTGGTGCCTGCAGAAGGGGTTGAAGTGTACGTATTCGGAGGGCCGAAACCTTTGGACGCGGTAAGAAGGTACAACCTGATGAACGGAGGCGGTTGTCTGCCTCCTAGATGGGGATTAGGTTTTACTCAACGGGTAATGACCCGTTCAACTGCTCAGGATGTTGAAAACGAAGTAAATCTGTTCGAGGAAAAAGGGTATCCATTGGACTTTGTCGGACTAGAGCCCGGATGGCAAAGCAAAGCCTACCCCGGTACCTTTTCCTGGGATAAAGGCCGTTTTCCTGAACCTTCTGCTTTCGTTAAAAGTATGCTAAACAGAGGCATTCGTCTTAATCTTTGGATAAACCCTTACGTATCTCCGGATGCCCCCTTCTATAAAGAGATCCGGCCTCTGACCAGTTCGCATACTGTCTGGTTAGGCGCTGTTCCTGATTTTAATATGCCTAAAGCCCGGGAGTTGTTCTTTGGACAGTTGCAAAAAGATCAGGTAGATATCGGCGTAAGTGGTTACAAGATTGACGAGGTAGATGGCTACGACCATTACCTATGGCCAGACGTTGCTTCTTTTCCTTCGGGGATCAGTGCAGAGCAGATGAGGCAGACTTATGCCATGCTGGCTATGCGATACAGTGCAGACTTGTTCAAAAAACGAAATCAGCGCACCTTCGGATTAGTGCGTGCCGCTAATGGAGGAGCGTCATCTTTCCCTTACGTTATCTACAACGATTATTACAATCACGAAGATTTTATAACAGCACTAGTTAACAGTGGTTTTGCTGGAGTTCTTTGGACACCTGAAGTACGGGCTTCCAAAACCGGTGAGGAATGGCTGAGAAGATTTCAGTCAAATGTGTTCTCTCCAATGGCAATGATCAATGCATGGGCAAGTGGAACCAAACCCTGGACATATCCAGAAGTGGAAAAGCAGGTGAAGGAATATGCTTTGTTGCGGATGAAAATGATGCCTTACTGGTATTCTGAATTTGCGAAATACCATTTTGAAGGCACTCCTCCTTTCAGAGCTATGAACCTGGAAGATGGCTTTAACCTGGAGGTGAAGAAGGAAGTGTTAACCAATGTAAATCTGGAAGAGAATCCTTACGCAGAAGCAAAGTCGAAAGAAATTAAAGATCAATATATGGCTGGCGAGTATTTACTTGTAGCACCAATGTTTACCGGACAAACATCCCGGAAAGTAGTGTTGCCTAAAGGTAAGTGGTACGATTTCTATACAGGAAAATTAGCGGGTGATGGTGAGGTAATTACGGTAACACCAGGATTAGACCGGATTCCCGTGTTCGTTAAAGACGGAGGAATCATTCCAATGATGCCGCCGGCACTTCGCGCTCCAAAAGCGAATCAGAAAGTAGATATCGAAGTACGTTATTACGGTGCAAAGCCAGGTTCTTATCGCTTATATGATGATGACGGGGAAACTTTTGATTTCGAAAAAGGAGAGTTTACCTGGCGTGATATTAAGGTTGAATTGAAGAAGAACGGCCAGATAAAAGGTTCGATCTCTGCCCCGGCAATGGGTAAACCTAATACAATTGGCAAAGTGATTTTCACTAAAATGACCAGCTAAAGATGAGCCTTAGAATCCTTTTTTTTATTTTTTTAATAATTGGTTACGTTTTCCCGGGGGCCGCTGCCAGGCAGCCCGCCGGGATTAATTTTGAAAGGAAGGCAACAAAAGTGCTGAGGCAACAGGTCTTTGAGGAAGCGACCTGGGCATTGATGCAACAGCCCGTTACTGTAACCACTGAAAGTTCTTCCCGTAGTGCTGGCACTAAACACGATTTTTTTTCTGAAGGCGACTACTGGTGGCCAGATCCGAAAAATCCGGAAGGTCCTTATATTCAAAAAGATGGCCTCACAAATCCTGGTAATTTTGTAGCTCATCGGCAAGCCATGATCCGGTTTAGTAAAATTATCTGCGCGCTGGCTTCTGCCTATAAAATTACCGGAGATGAAAAGTATGTGAGGCATGCTTTAGTTCATTTAAAAGCCTGGTTTATCAATCCCGAAACGTTGATGAATCCTAATCTTCAATTCGCACAGGCAATTAGAGGAAGATTTACTGGCAGGGGGATAGGTATTATCGATACGATCCAGCTGATGGAAGTTGCCCAGGGAATTATTGTAATGGAGGATTCTAAAGCGATGGATAAAGCAGCATTAAAGGGAATAAAGGAATGGTTCTCAAAGTATCTTACCTGGCTAACCACTCATCCCTATGGAAAAGACGAAATGAATGCTGAAAATAATCACGGTACATGTTGGGTGATGCAAGTAGCCTCTTTTGCCAAATTAACAGGTAATAAAGATTTGATGAAGTTCTGCAGCGATCGTTATAAGACAGTTCTGCTTCCAAATCAAATGGCTATAGATGGAAGTTTCCCACGCGAGCTAAAAAGAACAAAGCCGTATGGTTACTCGCTTTTTAATTTAGATGCAATGACAACTCTTTGTCAGATCCTCTCCACAAAAAAAGATAATCTCTGGGAATATAAACTAGCTGATGGCAGAACTATCAGAAAAGGGGTTGAATATCTCTTTCCATATGTTGCCGATAAATCTAAATGGCCTTTATCTAAAGATGTGATGTATTGGGAGAACTGGCCGGTAGCTCATCCTTTCCTTGTTTTTGGTGCAGAGGCATTTGGCAAAGATAATTGGTTTACCACCTGGAGCAGTTTAGAACATAATCCAACAGTAGAAGAGGTGCTCAGGAATTTACCCATCAGGCATCCTCTGATTTGGTTGTAATAATTAAAGAATTACCATGATTTGCTATAGAAAAGGTTCTTTGAACCAGGTTAGGCGTCTATTGCTCGTGACCATTCTTCTCCCGGCATTCCATTTATTGTCCTTTGCGCAAGTGGCCGGCGACGAAGATAAAAATATGTTCAACCAGGCGAAGGAACGCGATCAAATAGCGATGAACGAAGCCAGGGAAGGATGGTGGTCGGAGTCGATGAAAACGCACGATCAGCGTATTCAATGGTGGCGGGATGCAAAATTTGGAATGTTTGTGCACTGGGGCATTTACTCCAGTCCCGCCGGCGAATGGAAGGGAAAAGTGGTGCAGGGCTATGCAGAACATCTCATGCGAAAGGAAAAACTTTCAAGAGCTGAGTATATTGAGCTGGCTCATCAATTTAATCCGGTAAAATTCAATGCTGAAGAATGGATCCTGAATGCGAAGAAAGCAGGAATGAATTACTTTATCATTACTGCCAAGCATCATGACGGTTTTGCTCTATGGGATTCTAAAGTTTCCGACTTCGATATAAAGGATCAGACACCTTTCTCCCGTGATCCATTAGCAGAATTAGCAGCCGCAGCAAAAAAGCATGGTGTAAATTTCGGGTTTTACTATTCCCATGCTTTCGACTGGGAGCACCCGGACGCACCCGGCAACGACTGGGAATATCAGAACCCGGGTGGCGATAAATTGCTTGGGGGAGCCACCTGGTTCGATAATCACCCTGAATGGCTTCCAAAAGCTGTAAAATATGTAGACGAAAAAGCAATTCCTCAGATAAAAGAGTTGATTCGTAATTATCATCCCGATATCCTCTGGTTTGATACTCCGCATAAACTTCCTTTATCTGAGAATATTCGCATTCTGAAAGCTATCCGCGAAACAGATCCTAAAATCGTAGTAAACGGTCGTTTGGCGAGAAGTGCTTCAGGGAATTTTGGAGATTATATCAACACAGGGGATAGACCTGCAGAATTTCGTTCAACTGATGGGGACTGGGAAGCAATTCCAACTACCAATGAGTCCTACGGCTATTCTAAACACGATAACAGTCATAAATCCGCTAAATTCTTTATTCAGTTACTGGCTAAAGCATCTTCCCGCGGAGGAAATCTATTAACCAATATAGGTCCTAAAGGTGACGGAAGTCTTGATAAGAAAGACAAACGTATATTGGATAGCATCAGTAGCTGGATCAGCAGGTATCCTGAAAGTATTTATGGTACGAACAGAACAGCGCTTCCAATTCCTGCCTGGGGGGTAGTTACAGAAAAACCGAACAAGCTTTATCTGCATGTTTTTAACTGGCCTGTTGATGGAAGATTGCTGGTAGGAGGCTTGAAAAATAAGGTCACGAAAGCATATCTACTCGCGGATCGAACGCAAAAGTCGCTGCCAGCAAAGCGTTTAGGAGAAGCCGATATCACTATAAAGGTTCCAATGAAAAGTCCTGATGCGGCGGATGCTGTAGTAGTTCTTGAGATAGACGGACCGACTCAGGCAGAACCAGTACGTCGCCTGTCTTCAAAGGGCATAACCAACCGTTTGCTCGCTTTTGATGCAGACCTGCACGGTAATGGTTTTGGTTTCGGAGATGGTAAAACGAATCGCTATTTCGTAGATGGCTGGAAGTCGACTGATCAATATCTATCCTGGAAGTTTAAAATTCTGGAACCAGCAAGGTATAAACTGATCGTGAAATACCTCGGTGCCGCATCCGCGGGATCGTATGAAGTTTCTGTTGGAAGATTAAAAAAGGAGTTAACAGTATCAGCAAAAAACGATGGCGTAATTTCCCAGGAAGCAGGAAGGATCTCTTTACAACCGGGCAAACATGAATTAACAATTAAGCCAATAAGCATAAAAGGAGGAGAGCTAATGAAGCTGCTGGAAGTGCAGTTAGTTCCTGTTAACTAGTTATGAAGAGGTGGGTTGTTTTGTCATTCCAGCTTCCCCAATTATCATTCCGACGATAGGAGGAATCTTAAAGCGCTAGATGGGTAAGCTGACTACGTTCTCGGTTCTCTCCTCACGTCAAGGTGACAAAGATTATAAAGCGACAAAGCGCATAAGATCAAAAGTTGATTAATAAAATGAAAGTGATAAGAAGTAGAAAGACCTGTAAAGATTATTAAACGAATGAAACTAAAGTACACGTACACACTATTAACAGCCGCACTGCTGCAAACTGCAGCATTCGCACAAAAGGTAAATATCAGGAAAGCATTCGATCATGCTGAAAAGCAAACTACAGTGATGCTTAAGGAAATTCAAAAAGCTAAAGATCCTTCAAAGCTAGAAATTGTTTCTCCCCGGACGCTGGAACATGGATATTTAAAACTCGTTGCTTCCCGCGATTGGACCAGTGGCTTTTTTCCTGGTGTTCTATGGTTCTTATATGAATACACGGGCGACTCAAACTGGCAAACCCAGGCGAAGAAATTTACAACAGAGATTGAAAAAGAGCAATTCAATGGTACCACCCATGATATGGGATTCAAAGTTTATTGCAGTGCAGGAACGGGACTTCGTATAACTAATGATGCTCACTACAAAGATGTTGTCGTTCAATCTGCAAAAACTCTCGCTACCCGTTTCAATCCTAAAACAGGTGTAATCCTTTCCTGGGATCATAGTCGGGATAAATGGGTAAACCCGGTGATCATAGATAATATGATGAACCTTGAACTGCTGTTTGAGGCAACAAAGCTAACCGGGGATTCATCTTTTCATAAAATTGCTGTTTCCCATGCAAATACAACGATGAAAAATCACTTCCGGCCCGATTATAGTTCCTATCACGTTATTGATTACGATCCGCAAACCGGGGCGGTACTTAAAAAAAATACACATCAGGGATACAGTCATGAATCCTCATGGTCACGGGGACAAGGCTGGGCCGTTTACGGTTACACCATGTGTTATCGCGAGACTAAAAACCCGTCCTACCTGAAACAGGCCGAAAACGTAGCCAACTTCATTCTTAACAATAAGAATATGCCTGAAGATTTGGTCCCTTATTATGACTTTGATGCTCCTGGTATCCCGAACGAGCCTCGTGATGCTTCTGCTGCCGCGGTTATTGCTTCCGGATTATATGAGTTAAGTACCTATAGCAAGAACGGTGACATCTATCGCAAGGCTGCTGACAAAATGATGAATAGTCTCAGCACCAGGTACATTTCTCCGGTGGGACAAAATAAAGGCTTTATACTTCTCCACAGCACAGGTTCCAAACCATCAAACAGTGAAGTAGACGTGCCTCTGTCTTATGCAGATTATTACTATCTGGAAGCTTTACTCCGTAAGAAGAATCTGGGAGAAAACAAGTCATTGGTTAAACTATAGTTTTTGAACATGAAAAGATTTTTAATAGTTGTTACGATCGCGGTGTCTTTAGCCTCAACTCTTCAGGCAAAAGATTTTAAGATCAGATCGGCAAGCGAATTAACAGGGCTGAATTTGCAGCCGGGAGATAACGTGATTTTAACTGGGGGCGACTGGAAAGATCAGCATCTGGTATTTCAGGGGAAGGGAACTGAGCAGAAGCCAATCGTGCTGACAACCGAGAAACCAGGTAAAATGAAGCTCGCCGGTAATTCCACATTGAAGATTGACGGAGAATGGCTGCAGGCTGAGGGTTTATTATTTCAGGATGGCTACTCGCAAAAAGAAGACATTGTAGTTTTCTCAGAAAAGTCAGCTAATTCCCGCCTCACAAATTCTGCTATTATCGATTTCAGTAATCCTGACAATAAGGTGGATTATCGCTGGGTGTCGTTAAACGGAACGCGAAACCGGGTGGATCACTGCTACTTCAAGGGAAAAACGCATCAGGGAGTTACCCTCGTTGTATGGTTGTCTGAAAAGCCTAATTATCACCAGATCGATCATAACTACTTCGGGCCTCGCCCGGAATTAGGAAGGAACGGAGGGGAAACCATTCGGATCGGTACAAGCACCTGGTCTTTTCATGATTCGTTTACAACCGTAGAGAACAATGTTTTCGAGCATTGTGATGGAGAACTGGAAGCGATATCCAATAAATCGTGTAAGAATACCCTTCGCAATAACTTGTTCTATGAATGTAAGGCTACCCTTACCCTCCGCCATGGTAACAACTCGGAAGTTTATGGGAATTACTTTATAGGAAACAACAAGCCTGGAACTGGAGGTATTCGCCTCATCGGCGAGAATCATAAAGTATACGACAATCACATGCAGGAGCTGAGTGGAACCAGCGTGAGTGCAGCTCTTTCGGTTATGGCAGGCCTTCCCAATCCTGTTTTAACCAGCCACTGGCAGGTTAAAAACGCCTCGATCACTGGTAACACGATCATCAATTGCAAAGAGTCTTTTGCAATTGGTGCAGGCTATAACCCTCAGCGGTGTTTACCTGCTTTAAACACGGTATTCGCAAACAATGTCATCGTTACAAAGGAGGAACCCCTGAAATGGTATGATGATAAAGTAGATATCAATTTCAGTAATAATACAGTATGGGGAATCCCGTCAGCAGCGAAACTTCCAGAAGGATTTAGCATGAAAGATCCCCAACTAAAAAAGGACAACAACGGGCTATATGCGCTTGAAGGAAAGATGGTTTCTCCATTCTGGAAGTCGGAAAAAATAGGCCCACAGTGGCTGGATTTGAAGATATAATCAAAACATAACCGATAAACAGATCATGGTGAAAAAAATACTTCTAATGCTCCTCACAAGCAGCGTTTTTATGAACAGTGTTAGTGCACAGCAGAATCTTTCGAAAGACGAACGTATGAAATGGTGGCGTGAAGCCCGTTTCGGAATGTTCATCCACTTCGGAGTTTATGCTCAATTGGCCGGAGAGTACAACGGTCATCAGCAGGCCCGGGGAGGAGCCGAATGGATCTTCAACCGTATGAAGATCCCGGTAGCAGAGTATAAAGCAGTTGCAAAACAATTTGACCCGGTAAAATTTGATGCAGACGCCTGGGTGAAAACTGCAAAAGATGCAGGAATGAAGTATCTCATCATCACAGCGAAGCATCATGATGGGTTTGCATTATTTGATTCCAAGGCGAGCGACTGGGATATTATGGATGCATCGCCCTACAGGAAGGATCTGTTAAAACCGCTTGCTGCAGCTTGCAAAAAGTACGGGGTCAAATTAGGCCTCTACTACTCCCATGCTCAGGATTGGGGCAATCCAGGAGGCTCTGCAGCCCGTAAGGAAATGCGTGAAGGTTGGCCGAATCCTGATAGTACAAAAATAGACAATTACACCAGAGAACATAAAGGCCATTGGGATCCAGCCCAGGAAACGCGCTCTTTTGATGAATATATTGATAAGGTGTCTGTTCCTCAGGTTAAAGAACTGATGACAGAATACGGAGACATTGCAGTACTATGGTGGGATACTCCAACAAATATGACTGATGAAGCCGCCCAAAAACTTCAGGATGTACTTAAAAAGTATCAACCCAATATTATTACCAATGATCGTTTAAAACGCCCGAATTTCCCTGGCGATACTAAAACTCCGGAGCAGAAGATCCCCGACGCGAGTGAGCTTGACGGCAAGGACTGGGAAACCTGTATGACCATGAATGGAACCTGGGGTTACCGTAAGTCAGATAACAAATGGAAATCTTCCGAAACCCTTATCCGTAATCTGGTTGATATCGCTTCAAAAGGCGGAAATTATCTGTTAAATGTTGGACCAAAACCAGACGGGTCATTTCCTCAGGAAAGCATTGACAGATTGAAAGCAATGGGCTACTGGATGAAAGTAAATAGCGAGGCGATCTATTCAACCAAAGCTAATCCCTTAGAGGCTGTAACCTGGGGACGTATCACATGCAAGCCTTCTAAAAATGGTACCACGCTTTATCTTTCAGTTTTTGACTGGCCTTCAAACGGGCAACTGGTAGTTCCGGGACTTAAGAATAAAGTTTCTTCCGCTTTATTATTAGCCGGAGGTAAGTCTTTAAAAACAAACCTGGGAACAAACGGAGTAACTATTACTCTTCCATCTCAGGCCCCGGATAAAGTTGCCTCAGTGATTAAATTAGAAGTACAGGGGCAGATACAGGCTAAAAGCTTAAATCCTGCAGGAAAGATGAAAACGGGGGAGTTGGATTAGAGCTAAAAATTTTGTCATCTCGACGATAGGAGAGATCTTAAGAGCGGCTTATTGCTGAAAGTCGTTCAAGGTCCCTCCTTGGATCGGAATGATAAAAGAGGAAGAAGTATTACTTCTTCCTACTCCTAAGCTGCGCCATATACAACGACTCCGGATTTAACCCCGCCTTGTTCTGATTCTCCCAAACACCATCAGGCCTTCCGGAAAACCTTCCATCAGACTTTTCACCCTGAGTTCCTATGCTATAGTTAAGGCCTGATGCCCATGGACTTTGAACAGCCGCCCTTTTAACCTTACAGTTCCAAAGTACCTGCGTTACTCCCGCCCAGCCATGTCCGCTGCCCCAGTTACCCCGATCCTGAATATTAATTTCTCCATCCGTGATAATGTTATCATATAAAGTTCCGGCAGCCCAACGGTGATGAGGGCCAATATCAGCATGAGTGCTGGAAGCTTTGCAATTATAAAACACATTCGGTCCCAGCGTACGGGCTCCGGTAACATAATCGTGGCGCCCTTCAGTTGTTTCCAGGTTCATAAAGAGATTCTGCTGACCGTCGTTGTTAAACGAATATCTCCGCCCCCCCGTAATAATTGACTTGGCATCAAAACATTTTGAATCTTTAACGGTGATGTTCTTTGCTCCATTTTCAAGGCTAACGCAAGAGTAGGCAAAGTATTTCGAGGTAAGGTTTCGAGCCCAGCCGTTCTCCACCTTATCAAATTTTACCGCTATCCAGCTATGATCTTCATCTGTATCATTTGTATAGGCCGACTCAAAAAACATATTCTCTATGCCCACCTCCGTAATCCTGCCTTTAAAGCTCGACTTGTAGATTTGGCCGCCACCATATTTTTCCTCCATCTGCATCATTACCGGATTGTCTATCATGATCTTGTTACCATCGATCGCAGTGATCTTTCTTTCAAAGCGAAGATCGTATTCTCCAGGCTGCCATTGCTTGGTGCCTTGACGAGCCTCGATCCTATCCATCTGAATATCTTTTATCCACTCTGTAGTGCCTGGCCTTAATAACACAATTTCGTCTCCAACCTTAAATTGCGAAGCTGAAGAAACCGTAAAAGATGTAGCTCCAACAGGAACATATTTGTCTGTAATTTTAACTCTGCTTCCGGCGATTTCCGCTAACGAACCTGTTCCTGAAATTTGAACCAGGGCTCTTTGGCCTTTTCCTGCAGCAATCAGTCGTGTACCCATGGCGGCGTCGCCTTCACCGCGTAGTACAATTCCGCTTTGATTAATTTTAATAGCGTCAGCAATAACATATTGACCTTTCCTCAGCAAAATCGCACCTCTGAAGCCATTCTTATCTAAAGGCATCTTTGCAACTTCGTTGATAGCATGCTGTATGATCTCATCACTGCTACCGGTTGCAGCTGCATTTACTGATTTTACTATCCGTACATCGGGAATTTCAATCTCACCGTGGTGATATCCCACGTGGCTGAAGTCGGGAATAGTGTTACCTTTTCCGTCAGCATTGTACTTCAATTGTCCGTCTTGCATTACTGTAACAAGGCTCGATTCCCAGGGATCCTTAAATTCTGCTTTAAATGCCAGACTCAGGCATAAGCTTCCAATTAGTAAAGTTCTTTTCAACATGATCATTTGTGTTTGCTGAACGCATCAGAAGAAGCAGCGCCGATCTGCATTCAGTTGTATTGTGCGTGTATGTCTAATGTAGGAACATGAACAGTCCGTTTATTTTCGGACATTGGCAAACAGCTCTGTTATTTTAGCTTTTTCAGGCCTGAAAGAACCAGTAGAAGATGTTAATATAGTTGAATCAGAAGCTAAACTACACGCTCCTTTACTATTCGATTTTCGATTAATTGCAAAGCCATAATAAACCTGGTTTTTAAGTTTATGAAAAGACTAAATTCTGTCGCTGTTGCTTTGTTAATGAGCAGCCCCTGTATTTTGTTAGCCCAGTCAACGGATCTAAAAAACTGGCCAAAGGGAAGTTCACCACAGGAAGTTGGAATGCGGGTAGCAGAACGTTTTCTTGCAACTCCTCACACTAATTTTAACCGTCCAACACCTCCCACCCGTATTTCTTATCCGGAAACCTGTACATGGTATGGTGCGCTCAAATTCGCAAGAGCAACAAAAGATAAAGGATTAACACAAAAGCTTGCCGCGCGATTTGAACCCTTGTTTAAAGAGGAAGCATCAATGGTTCCTGTACCCGATCATGTTGACTACTGTGTGTTTGGATCTGTTCCCCTTGAATTATATGTACAGACGAAAGAACATAAATATTTAGCGATGGGGCAAGGAATTGCCGACAAACAATGGGCACCTCCTGAAGGGCCTAGAGTGAAGCCGGAATCTTATGAATACTACAAACAAGGTCTTACCTGGCAAACCCGGATGTGGATCGACGATATGTTCATGATCAATGCTGTACAAGCCCAGGCTTATCGAGCTACAAAAGATGAAAAATACATCAACCGTGCGGCAAAGGAAATGGTAGTTTATCTTGATTCATTACAAAAACCAAATGGACTGTTTTACCACGCTCCCGACGTACCTTTCTTCTGGGCAAGAGGAAACGGATGGATGGCTGCGGGAATGGCGGAGATCCTAACCTCGCTTCCTGCTAATAATCCTAACCGGCCTAGAATCATGGAACGCTACAAAAATATGATGGCTTCATTGCTTAAATATCAGGCGCCAAGCGGACTATGGAGGCAATTGATTGACGACCCTGCATCCTGGGAAGAGAGTTCGGGAACAGGTATGTTCACTTACGCAATGATAGTCGGAGTTAAAAAAGGCTGGCTAGATAAAAAAGAATACAGCCCAGCGGTAAGAAAGGCCTGGCTGGGATTAGTTTCCTACCTGGACCATAATGCCGACATAAAGGACGTCTGCGAAGGCACCAATAAGAAAAACGATAGGCAGTATTATCTGGATAGAAAACGAGTAACCGGCGACCTGCATGGGCAAGCTCCAATTCTATGGTCGGCGGCAGCCCTTCTTGATTAACTAAATCCATTTAAATCAATGACACCCCACCCGGGAATCTAAAAGTTCTAATCTCTATGATTAAAGGTTTTAAGTTTAAAACACTTCTTTTTGCTTTTACTTATTTTTCAATCCACACCTCATATGCACAGGTGAAACTAACAGATCAGCAGGATCGCTGGGCAATTCAGCAAGACGGAAGCATTTTGTGGAAAGTAGATGGGCGCTTGCCTCATACCGACCATATTGAAATGAGTGGTGAGAAGGTTTCCCTCTGGGTAGAATACGGATTAGATGCAGAAGGTCGATCGAATATCACCAGGACTGTTGTTTTTCCAACTTTTCGTGTGTTACCTGATAATACCCGAAGTCATATATCTTACACTTTCAACGATAGCGATCTTCCCCGGTTCTATATTAACAACCGTTTGCTTAAAACCTCTCTCAACAAAAGTGGGCGGTCTGGAGACCTTTCTTACAATATTTCAGAAGTAAGTCACAAAGGAGTGATGAAAGTAACTGCTCAGGCGGGTACACCTGCTCTGGTGAAAGTAGAGCGTAGCTTCTTCCCATCAGTAGATAAACCACTTGCCATTGAGAAGTTCGTCTTCACTAATATAAGCGATAAGGAAGTGAATGTGGTGATGGAGTACTTTAAGAAAGAAACTCGTACAGATGCAGCAAGAAGTAAAGGTAATTCCCACTCAGTGATTGCAGGTTCCTATGGGGAAGGTGCAAAGGTTTTACAACCAGGGAAAAGTGCAAGCTATGCTGTTTACTATCTGGCTACAGACACACCGAACCAGCCTCTCTCAATAAACCCCTATGCAGAACAAGTAGCACGCGAGAAAAGAATAGCATCCCTGATGGACCGTCTTCAGCTGGAAACTCCCGATAAAATCTTAAATACAGCTTTCGCTTTCGCAAAAATAAGAGGTACCGAAAGTATTTATAAAACGAAGGGAGGCTATATGCATGGCCCGGGCGGGTTAGCTTACTACGCGGCGATTTGGGCGAATGATCAGGCCGAATACATCAATCCTTTTTTCGCTTTCCTGGGAGATCCAGTAGGTGATAAATCGGCAATGAATGCTTACCGATGGTTTGCTAAATATATGAATCCTGACTATAAGCCTATCCCAAGTTCAATAGTTGCTGAAGGTGATGCTTTCTGGAAAGGTGCAGGCGACAGGGGAGACCAGGCAATGATTGCTTATGGCGCATCACGGTATGCCCTGACTTACGGAAACATTGATTCTGCAAAAGTGCTATGGCCATTAGTAGAATGGTGTCTGGAATTTAGTAACCGGAAGCTGAACGGCGACGGAGTTGTAACCTCGGATAGCGACGAGCTTGAGAACCGTTTTCCCGCAGGAAAAGCCAACCTGTCTACCAACACATTGTATTATGATGCTTTGCGTTCTGCGGCAATGCTTGGGCGTTTGTTGAATAAGCCAAAAGCCCAGACGGACAAGTATGAGCAACAGGCCACTTCGCTAAGAACCAATATCGAAAAGTATTTCGGAGCTAATGTTGAAGGTTTTGATACTTACAAATATTACGAGACGAACAATGTTTTAAGGGCCTGGATCTGTCTCCCACTAACCATGGGTATTTATAGTCGTAAGGAGGGTACCATCAATGCCTTGTTTTCGCCAAGATTATGGACAGCAGATGGCCTTGCTACCGAAGCAGGTAAACCCACATTTTGGGATCGTTCAACCTTATATGCTTTAAGGGGCGTATTCGCAGCTGGTGAAACGGAAAAGGCAATGAATTTTCTGAAATATTATTCAAGAAGGAGATTACTTGGAGAACATGTGCCTTACCCAGTTGAAGCTTATCCTGAAGGAAATCAAAGACATCTGTCTGCAGAAAGTGGTTTATACTGCCGGATATTCACTGAAGGACTTTTCGGAATCCGCCCAACCGGTTTCAGCACCTTCAACCTGAGTCCGCGTTTGCCAAAAGACTGGAATAAAATGGCTCTGAATCATATCAACGCCTTCGGGACTGTCTTCGATCTGGCCGTGGAAAGAGTGGGAAAACAAAAGCTCAACATCAGGATAAAAAAAGGCAATAACGTTAAGAAATACACTATTCAGGAAGGCGAAACTCAGATAGTTAAGCTTTAATCATCATTATCATATCAAATTCTCAGGCTCTTTAATATATCATGATTCAAATAAAGCCACCCGTTTTATTAGTACTACTCATTTCGTTGGTAAGTTCAGGCGAGGTTATGTCACAATCAAATAAACAAATAGTGCTGGAGACCCGTAACTCTGCCATGGTGCTCACAGTAGGTTCCCATCAGAAATTATTTCAGAGTTACCTCGGGGCCAGATTTAACCGTAGTGCCGATTATGCTGCCGTGCAATCAACCCGTCGGGAATCCTATATCGCTGCAGGTATGGAAGATCTTTTTGAACCAGCTATACGCGTTGTTCATGCCGATGGTAATCCTTCACTAGCTTTGCGTTATGTAACTCATACCTCCTCTAAGAAGGATGATAATACCATTGAAACAATTATTACTTTAAAGGATCCTCAATATGCTCTCCAGGTGCTACTTCACTATGTGACCTTCAATAAGGAAGATATCATCAAAACCTTCACCGAGATCAAGAATCAGGAAAAGGGAACAATAACCCTAAGTAATTATGCCTCGGCGATGCTTCATTTTGATGCATCGAAATATTGGCTTAGTCATTTCGACGGGGATTACATGACGGAAATGAGAATGAAGGAAACCCAGCTTACTACGGGGATCAAGATCCTTGACAGCAAGCTTGGGGCCAGAGCTCATATGTACCGTTCCCCGATGTTTTATTTGTCGCTCGACAAGCCTTCCTCTGAAAGAGAAGGAGAACTCATAGCGGGTACCCTCGGCTGGTCTGGTAACTTTCAAAATACCTTCGAGATCGATCAGCAGAATGGATTAAGGGTGATCTCCGGCATGAATCCTTATGCTTCTGATTATAAGCTTGAAGCAGGAAAGACTTTCACAACTCCAGAGTTTATTTTCACCTATACCCAGAAGGGAAAGGGACAGGCAAGCCGCAATCTTCATGATTGGGCAAGAAATTACGGGGTGCTCGACGGAAATAAGCCGCGGATGACCTTGCTGAACAATTGGGAAGCTACACATATGGACTTCAATCAGGATCTCCTTGTAGAGCTTTTTGACGGAGCAAAGAAACTGGGTGTTGATCTGTTTTTATTGGATGATGGCTGGTTCGGCAATAAATACCCGCGTGATGCTGATAAAACAGCACTTGGTGACTGGCAGGAAGATAAAAAGAAGCTTCCGGGAGGCATTGGTTATCTCGTTAGGCAAGCTGATGCCAAGGACCTAAAATTTGGTATCTGGCTGGAACCAGAAATGATCAGTCCGAAGAGCGAATTGTATGAAAAACATCCCGAATGGGTATTGAAACTCCAAAACCGGGAAGAAAGTCTTTCACGGAATCAGCTTGTGCTCGATCTGATCAATCCCAAGGTTCAGGATTTTGTGTACAACGTGGTGGATGAGCTATTAACAAAGAATCCTGGTGTGGCTTTCATTAAGTGGGACTGCAACCGGATGATGACTAATGCTTACTCCCCTTATCTTAAGAACAAGCAATCGAACCTTTATATCGACTACACCAGGAGCCTTTATAATGTGATGGCACGTTTAAGAAATAAATACCCTCACTTACCGATCATGCTTTGCGCGGGTGGAGGAGGAAGAACAGATTACGGAGCCCTTAAATACTTTACCGAATTCTGGCCCAGTGACAATACTGACGGATTTGAACGGGTGTTTATTCAATGGGGATATCTTAACTTCTTTCCTGCCTTAACTGTTTCAAGCCATGTAACCTCTATGGGGAAACAGCCGGTCAAGTTCAGAACAGATGTTGCGATGATGGGTAAGATGGGATACGATATCCGTGTGAAGAATATGACCGAAGAGGAAATTAAATTCAGTAACGCAGCCGTAATAACCTACAAAAGAATAAGCGACGTGATCTGGTTCGGTGATCTGTATCGCCTGATTTCTCCGTATGAAGAGCCTCGTGCCGTTTTGATGTATGCAGATAAGCATAAGAATAAAGCCATCCTTTTCAATTACATCCTCAATTTCCGCCGGAAAGAATATTTGGGTAAGGTGAAGTTAGACGGCCTGGATCCGGACAAGAACTACCGGATCGAGGAAATTAATATGATGCCTGATGCTAAATCTGTCCTTCCCGAAAATGGAGAAGTATTCAGCGGAGATTACTTAATGAAGGTTGGGCTTAACCTTTCCGCCGGTAAAGTAGCAGCAATAACCAGCTCCGTAATTGAAATAACCGCCACTAATTAAACACTACGAATGTCTAAAGAGAATTCGTAATGTAACTTACTCTTAATCTATAAATATCTATGGCAAGACATGTTTTTACGCTGGACCTGAAAGATAATGAACGTTTGATAGCAGAGTATGTTAAATGGCACCAAAACGTATGGCCAGAAATAAAGGAGAGTATTAAAAGTTCCGGAATTTCAGGCATGGAAATTTACCGGTACGGAACAAGGCTTTTCCTCTTAATGGATGTAGAGGAAGGTTTTACATTCCGCAAAAAAGCAGCCATGGATGCTGCAAATCCAAGAGTGCAGGAGTGGGAAGAGCTGATGTGGAAATATCAGAAGCCCTTACCTGGAACCAAGCCCGGGGAGAAATGGATACTAATGGAAAAGATGTTTGATTTAGGAGATTGAAGAGTATTTATAGCGCTTTAAGATCCCTCCTTAGGTCGGGATGACAAACAGGACGGTCGGGATGACAAGGTGGGAGACTTTGTCATCCCGACTCCAGGAGAGATCCTGATAGCCTTTCCCGTACAAGGAGGGCCTTACTTCGCTTCCTTATACTGCGGCAGCTCATTGTAATACATCGGAATAACCTTATTCTTTTTCAAGAATTCTTTCTGGTAGGCAGAAGGGCTTTTTCCGGTGATCACCTTAAAGTACTTATGGAAGCTTGCGAAGTTGTTAAAGCCGCTTTCATAGCAAATCTGCTTCACTGTAAAATTATCCTCGATCAAAAGTTTACAGGCATGTCCTACCTTTAGCTCTAGAATAAATTGCGAGTAAGTCTTACCCGTTTTCTGCTTAAAGAAACGGCAGAACGAATTCGGGCTAACATTAGCAATTTCAGCGATCTCTTCCAGGGATATCTTCTTTTTAAAATGCTTGAAGGTATAAGAATAAATGTCACTGATCTTCTCGCTTTCGCGGTAATCGCTCTTAAAGCCAATTGAGGAAAGAACTGTTATTCCTGAAGATTTCGCAATTTCATGCAAAGCCTGAATTAATAGCAGCATTCTTTCCAATCCATCCACCTGAAGCATTTTTTCAATAAGTTCAGCCACCACTTTACGGGCCTGACCGCCAACTTTGATACCTCTTTTTGCTTTTTCAAGAACGTCTTTTAAGATCTTGTTTTCTGGAAGGTTGGTAAATGGTTCACCCCAGAAATTCGGATGAAAGTGCACTACCCGGGTATCTACCGGATGGGTAGCAGCCTTTTCGAAGTGAATCTCATCAAACCTGCAAAGGTGTGGGAGTTCCGATCCGATCAGTACTACGTCGCCCGACTGGAAGTGTTTAATACTGTCTCCCACGAATTGAGTTCCCTTTCCCTTACTGAAATGTATAAGTTCAATTTCGGCGTGGTAATGCCATTTGTTATTTACATCAGGTACCAGGTCGCGCCTAACTGTAAAAGATTGAGTGGGCTCCTTCGAAAGTCTTAATAATTGAGGTTTCATAACGATTGGAATAATTGGTTACAACAGTACTTGCGAGAAGGATGAAGGATAATTCCTTATAAAGCCTGAATGCTTCTGCTTCCCGCGATTTTCATCATCAAAGGACGGTATATGGTCTTTCAGGAAGAATGGACAGAACCGGAATGCTAATGGATAAAAACGGAAAAATGCGCGTTTAAGGCAAGTAGAATCCGATTTTTGATCTAGATACTTAGGTCAACTGAATAATTGATCCACGAAAATTAAAGGAGTTAATTTCCGTTTATCATTAGAATAGTAGTACATTTATCATTGTCCTGACAGCGATCTTTACTTAGGATGAGAAATTTTGCACGTATCCTTTTTTGCTTTTTTCTGCTTCTGCTGGAGTGCAGTTTCAAGATCTGTTATGCTCAGGTGGGGCAACCTTATTTCAAACATTTAACAAGGGATGCGGGCCTTTCATCAAATAAAATAAACTGTGTAACCCAAGATAAATTTGGCTTTATATGGGCAGGAACAGAAGATGGCGTTTCACGTTATGACGGGGTTCGTTTCAAAATATATAAGGCAGAGAATGGTCTCCCTGATAACTATGTTAATTCAATATCCTGCGATCCTGACAACGGAAACCTATGGATCGGTACCAGGCAGGGAATCACCTTTTTCAACCGGAAGGAGGAGCGCTTCTATACCTCAGTTCCTAAAGTTTCTGGCCGCGATACTCTAATTTTTGACACCGGAGTTTTTAAGATTTTCCTGGATAGCAGAAGACATCTCTGGGTGGGCACCAATAAGGGTTTGTTCTATTTCAACCGTAAGATCTCCAACTCAAATATCCCGGTGTTCAACAAAACCAGTCTCGTTAGCAGGGAGGTAGTAAACGACATTTATGAGGATGCTAAACAAAGAGTTTGGATCGGTTCCAGTCATGGCTTGCTGATCTATGAGCCACGAAAAAATTCCCTTGCAAAGGTCAGGGTACCTGAGGAAAAGATCAATGTAAGGAGCATAAATGAAGATAGCCGGCAAAATATTTGGATATCTACCGGTGACCAGGGTATCTACCAGCTGGACCAGCATGGAAAATTGATCAACCATTTTAAGAAGGGCTCTTCCTTACTTACAAATAATGTTACAGGGATAGCTGAAGATGAACACCAAAATGTCTGGATCGGGGCTAAGGATGGTGGAGGACTATTTGTATATAATCATCAGGATAAGAAGGTTGATTTTTTGAGCGCGCACACCAATGTTCCCGAAGATCCTAACAGCATTACCAGCAATGCAATAACTGCTATTTTCAGGGACAGAAAGGGTTATATCTGGATTGGAACATATGCAGGATTGAATTATTATGATCCCTATCGAAAAAATTTTCTTCATTACAAGGTTAATTTCCGCCCTGGCGGTATCTTCAACAGTAACGTCAGATGTTTCTATCAGGACTCGAAGGGTGAAATCTGGGTAGGTACCCGTGATGAAGGGGGTATTAGTAAATTCAATCCAGAAACAGGAACCTTTGTAAATTACCGGAGTAATCCAAAATTATCTTCAGGGCTTACAGATGGAAATGTATTAACGCTTACAGCGATTGATGATGCCAGGCTTCTTATTGGGACAAACAATAGTGGTCTTTTCATCTTCAATAAAAATGCTCAAACCTTTAGCCATTTAAAAGTTAGGCTGGAATCCGGTCCCCTTATAAATCCGGGAAGAATAGGAATGGTGCATAAGGATCAGTATGGAGAGATCTGGGTAGCCACAACTACAGGGGTTTACATCCTCGACCCTCAGTCGGGCACGCTGCAAAAGGGAGTAAAAATGGCATCGGTGCGCGAGATGGTCGAGTACAATAGAGACGAGATCTATTTCATCTCCCTTTTTGATGGTATGTACCATTATAACCGGAAAACGGGAAAACTTACGCATTACGCCAAAAATAACTCAGGTAATAGTCTTAGTAATAACCGGGTTAATTCCATACGAAAAGACAGTAAAGGAAATCTATGGATCGCTACTAATAATGGTCTTAATTTCTTCGATGTCGCTACCCGAAAGTTTAAGGTCTATACTACCAAAGATGGACTTCCAACTAATATTATTTGTGGGATACTAACAGATAGACAGGATAATTTATGGATAAGTACGGTTAACGGACTTGTTAAATTTGATCCTTCTACATCTAAGATCAATGTTTTTAATATTCATGATGGCCTGCAGGGTAACGAATTTGAGAAGGGCGTTTGTTATTTAAGTCGGGATGGTGCAATGCTCTTTGGCGGTATCAACGGCTTTAACTATTTCTATCCCGAACGTATCACTGCAAATCCACTTGTTCCAACGGTTGTTCTTACCGATTTAAAAATCTTTAATAAACCAGTAACAATTGATTCCAGCAGTTCTCCATTGAATCAAAGCATTGGTTTTGAGAAAGAGATAACGCTTAAGCACAATCAGTCATTTATCGAATTCGAATTTGCAGGCTTAAGTTTTACTTCCCCTGAGAACAACAGGTACGCTTATAAGTTGGAAGGCCTTGAAAAGGACTGGAACGTTCCGGGTAGTAAAACTTCAGCATCCTACACCGGCCTACAGCCCGGAACTTATGTTTTCCGCGTAAGAGCGTCCAATAATGATGGTGTCTGGAGTAAAGATGAGGTAGCCTTAAAACTCGAAATATTACCGCCCTGGTGGCAAACTGCTACCTTCCAGTTCCTGATGATCTTGGCATTGATAGGAGCTGCCGTATGGTTCTATTACTATAGAACGAAGAGCTTGAGGATGCAAAAGCGAAAGCTTGACCTAATGGTGAAGCAGCGCACCGAGGTGATCCGGAAGCAGAACAAAGAGCTGGAAGAGAACCGGGACGAGGTAATGAAACTCAACAGCCGGATCAAAGCGATCAGTGAATACCGGCTACAGTTCTTTACCAATATATCGCACGAATTCCGTACCCCGCTAACGCTTATCATTGGTCCATTAAATAAGCTTTTATCTAAGAAGGTGAAGCCGGAGGAGGCCGAGGAGAACCTTATGGTAATGAAGAGGAACGCAGGTCGTCTGCTTCATCTCATCAACGAGCTGATGGACTTCCGGACGTTGGAGAACAGGAATTTCCCCTTAAGGGTAAGACATATTAACCTCCTTCTTCTTGCAGACGAGATCGCAGGATTATTTGTTGAACTGGCAAAAGAAAAGCAGATAGACTTTTTTATTGATCACGGTGCAGAACAGGCAGAGGGATGGGTTGATTCCACAAAACTGCAAAAGGTTCTGTTCAACCTGATATCAAATGCCTTTAATTATACACCTGCTGGCGGAACAATAAGTGTGCATACGCGTCTCTTAGGCAAGGGAACTATACCATCAGGAAGCGAAGTTTCTTTTGGTAAATATCTCCCGGATTCAAATTATTTAGAAATTGCTATTAGAGACTCGGGTATTGGGATTGCAGACGATAATTTAAGCAAGGTCTTCAAGCAGTTCTACCGTGAATCAATAACTAATGTAGATACCAAAGGAACCGGTCTCGGGCTCTCTATTGTGAAGGAACTGGTTCGGCTGCACAAAAGTGTTATTGCTGTAAAAAGCCAGGTGGGGGTAGGATCGGAGTTCACAGTGAGGATCCCTATTGATAAACAGGTTTACGCAACTGAAATAGAGGAAAATCCTGAGGTCCCTGATTTGATCTACGATAAAGAACAGGTATCTGATCTGCTTGGTCATGGAATGCAAAGTGAGGATCGTGAAATGGGGAACACAAATGAAAAAGGCCTGGAGCATGTGCTTATTGTTGAAGACAACGAAGAACTTCTCGCTTTCGTAACCCGTCAGCTGTCTGTTACTTACAAAGTAACACAAGCCAGAAATGGAGAAGAGGGACTAAAAGCTGCCATAAAATATACACCAGATGTTATAGTTTCCGATGTAGTGATGCCGGTGATGACCGGGGTAGAGTTATTGAAGAAACTGAGGGACAATGTTAAAACAGCACATATACCGGTAGTTTTGCTTACAGCCAGGGCCGATGTTGAAAGCCAGATTGAAGGAATTGAGGCAGGCGCAGACGACTATATCAGCAAACCGTTTGATATCGACGTTTTCAAACTTAAGGTGCGTAATCTTATCCAAAGCAGGAATCGCTTAAGAAAGCTCTTTTCTTCCTCAGCTGAAGATATTCCCGTTGAAGCCGAATTGAATGATCAGGATGCAGTGTTCATCGAAAAAGTGATAAGTATCATCAGGGAAAATATTTCCAACGCCGATTTTGGAGTAAGTCAGCTGGTAGATCAAATGTGCGTGAGTTCCAGCCTACTTCAAAAAAAGATATCCAAACTAACCAGCCATTCTCCCACAGAGTTCATTACCCTGCACCGGATGAAGAGAGCCCTCGAACTGATCCAGCACTCCCAGTTAACAGTTGCTGAAGTAGCGGAGCAGGTAGGTTTCCGCGATCCTTATTATTTCAGCCGCTGCTTTAAGAAGCAATTTGGTAAGAGTCCGAAGCTTTTTGCAGATTCCCTGAACAGCTCAGGCGAAGGTTAAGTAAAAGTAACATTTATCTATCTCCACCAGGTTCTACTCTAGCTCATACAGTTGAATAAAAAGCTATTTTGAAGTATTAAGCCCTCTTGTCAAATCTCTTAAGTTTGAAGCTTCCCTAAAGGCAATATTTCAATGGCTTTTAATAGAAATATAAAGAAATGTTTTCGCACTTGTTTAGCTGTTCTCTTTGCAGCTATCATTTCAATATCTCCGGGAAATTCCCAGGATAACGGTCTGTTTATTTTGGATATGGTTCATCACAACCCCGGGGAACCCTTAACCCAAACCAAATTTTCTGATCCTGAGTACCTGAAGCATTGTGGTTATAATAGCATGGTTGTTAATGATTTTACCTTTGCTCATGCAGCGCTGACTTTCGACAAGCTCGATTCCCGGATATTTCCAAAAGGCAGTAAGGAAAGGGACTGGGTATTAGCAGCTGCAGAAAAGGTAAGACAAAATATAGACCGTGCGCATAAAGCGGGAATCAAGGTTTATTACTTTACCGATATTATAGTGCTTCCCAAAAGACTTGTCGAACTATATCATGATCAGGTGGTGGATGAAAACGGGAAGATCTCCTTTGAACGACCCAGGACGGTGGAGATACATAAGATCATGATTGAGGAATTGTTTGATACCTTCCCCGGATTGGACGGCCTTGTTATTCGCACCGGAGAAACCTACCTCAATAATGTTCCTTATCATACAGGCAATAACCCAATCACGAAAGGTATTGAAAGCCATATTAAACTGATCAATCTCCTTAGAGAGGAAGTTTGTGTTAAAAGGGATAAAAAGATTTTTTATCGCACCTGGCTATCAGCAGGAATGCACGAACAGCCGGGTATTTACTTGAATGTAACAGATCGGATAACTCCTCATACCAACCTTATATTTTCTATTAAACACACAAAAGGTGATTTCCACCGTACGCTTGATTTCAATCCTACGCTCGGTATAGGCAGGCATCCCCAGATAGTCGAAGTGCAGTGCCAACGTGAATACGAAGGCAAGGGCGCTTACCCTAATTACGTAGCAGAAGGAGTTATTAATGGTTTTGAGGAATACTCTGGGAATAAGCCCCAGAAAGGACTTAAAAGTGTGCAGGAAATGAGGCAGACTGCTCAATTTAAGGGAATCTGGACCTGGAGCAGGGGAGGGGGCTGGGTTGGCCCTTATATCGCGAATGAGTTCTGGCCTCGTTTGAATGCATTTGTGCTTAGCCGCTGGGCTCAAAATACCCCGCTGACAGAAGAGGAGGTTTTCAATCAATTTATGGACGAAAATGGTTTCAGCAAGAATAGCAGAAAAAAATTCCGGGAATTGTGCCTTCTATCTTCAAAAGCTGTATTGAGAGGGCATAACAGCGCTTCAATAGATTGGGATGCGAAATGGGTATGGTGGACAAGGGACCAATTTCTTAGCGGAACAGATGGAGCTGTTTTACAAACCGCATTTGAAAAGCTGTACGCAGCTTCAATTCTCGATGCTGCAGTAAAAGAAAAGTACGAAGCGGTAGAGTTATGGAAGAAGATCGAAAAATTAAGCAGGGAAGTGAAACTGAAAAGCAAGTCAGATCAGGATTATATTCAAGTTTCCTGTACTTACGGGCTTTTGCTTCACAAAATCATTGCTGAGGGTTGGAATATTATGGCGCTGGGATTTAAAGGAGACAAGACCGGGTCTTACAACAAGACAGAAATAGCCCAATCCCTGAAGCGCTATGATGAGGCATGGAGATCCTATCATTACCTAAAAAACGGGAACGCATCATGTGCAACTCTGTATGAGCCTTACGCCTTTGTGTTCAGGGCAAAGGGGTACCATCAGGAAGGGGGACTGGGCAAGTCGGTAGATAAGTACAGGAATATCATTTTACAGAAATAATTATGAAAGCTATTTTGAAAGGAGGTTTTATCCTTGCGCTACTTGTCCTGGACCTGAACAGAAGTATGCAAGCTCAAACAATGGATGAAATGTGGGACAGCAGGAGCTCGGGAAAAGAGCACCCGAATATCGGCTGGTTTAAAGATGCAAAATTCGGTCTCTTCATTCATTGGGGTTTATACTCAAAACTTGCTGGAGAGTGGAAAGATAAAAATTATTATGGGAGCGGTGAATGGATCATGAATCAAGCTAAAATTCCGGTTAAAGAGTATCGCGAAGTTGCTGCAACATTCAACCCTGTAGCCTTCAATGCTGAGGATTGGGCTCAATTAGCAAAAGATGCTGGTATCCGGTATATGGTAGTAACGGCAAAGCATCATGAGGGCTTCTCTATGTTCGATTCAAAAGTTACGGATTTTGATATTGTTGATGCCACGCCTTACAAAAAAGATCCCATGAAGGCCCTTGCAGCTGCCAGCAGGAAAAAAGGTATTCAGTTCGGATTCTATTACTCTCAATTTCAGGATTGGAATGAGCCAAATGGAGGTAAGAACAGCTGGGATTTTGATGAGAAAAAGAAGAACTATCAGTTATATTATGATCAGAAGGCAATCCCTCAGTTGAAAGAATTAATGACCAATTACGGTCCCTTAGGAATTATCTGGTTCGATACTCCGGGGGGAATGACAAGGCAGCAGACTGAAGAATTTGTGAATGGCCTGAGACGTTTGCAACCTAATTGCTTATTCAGCAGCAGGGTGGGTCAGGGATTGGGAGATTACCGGGATTTTGGCGACTCGGAGCTGCCAACTACACCAATCATGGGACCATGGGAGTCTATCTACACGCATAATGATTCCTGGGGCTATATCAAGCATGATATGAACTTTAAAAGTCCCTTAGAGATCATTCGTTTATTGGCGAATGTCGCCTCTAAAGGGGGAAATCTGATGTTAAATGTAGGGCCGGATGGTAACGGAAGGATACCTGAATACTCAGAAAAATATTTGAAGGAAACAGGCAAGTGGCTCGCCCGGAATGGTGAAAGTATTTACGGAACAACCTATGGACTTATTCCTCAGCAACCCTGGGGAGTGTCAACGTCAAAACCAGGGAAACAATATCTGCATGTTTTTAACCGGCCGCATAATGGAAAGCTGATAATCCCGGGCTTTGAAGCCGCCGTTCGTTCTGCTTATACCCTTCAGGGGCGAAAAGTAGTTCCGGTTAAAAAGAAGGGGAATCAGCTGATCCTGGATCTGCCCGCTTTTGATCAAACTGCCGCTAACACAGTGTTCGTGATTGAGTATACAGGCAAGATCGCTCCTTATGATCTTACTACGCCAGTTCCTGTTTCAAATCAGTTCGCTATGAATTCGGTAGATGCTGTTTATGGAAAAGTACAGGGTAGTGCGGAAATAAAACCGTTAACCTACAGTCACTACTATGGCGACTGGAAGCATGCTACTTGTGTTACCGGAATGAAAGACCCGACAGACGCTGCAAGCTTTACAATTAACATTCAGGATCCTGGTGATTATCATATTATACTAGAATATGCCTGTCCTCAGGAAAGCGCCAAACAGGAGGGAGTTCTGTTGGTAAATGATACGCGGTTCTTATTCAGGACACTTCGTAGTTCTGAATTTGACAAAAGCGCGCCCTTGATGTTCATTAAGCATACCATAGCTACAAGCAGCTTTGCGAAGGCGGGGACATACACTTTGGAATGCAGGCCATTGAATAAGGGGAAAGAGTTGTTTAAATTAAAAACGATAGTGTTGGAGCCAGTTAATGCAAATTAATATGCTGAAAAAGTTTCTATTAATGCTTTGTTTTATAGCCGCTATAACACTAAACGCTCAGGTTAGAAATGATGCAGGACCTATTCGGTCAGAGCAGTTCATTCAACAATTTGGTGGCTTGAACAACTTCTTCTTGCAGCTGAGGCTGACAAAGCAGGTTAACGTTGCTTTTTTGGGAGGATCGATCACCAGGAATCCCGGATGGCGGGATAAGGTAGGGGAATACCTGAAAAACTGCTATCCAGATGTCAGATTTAATTTTATTAATGCAGGGATACCTTCTCTTGGAAGCGTTCCTCACGCATTTAGAGTGTGGGAAGATGTTTTTAAAAAGGGGAGGATCGATTTGATGTTTATTGAAGCTGCAGTGAACGATAGAGGAAATGGTACTCCTGAAATTCAGCAAATAAGGTCTTTAGAGGGAATAGTAAGGCAAGCGTTTTCAACCAACCCTTATATCAATTTAGTTCTTATGGCTTTCGCAGACGAACGGAAGATTGAAGATTATAATGGAAGACTTATCCCCGTAGAGGTTAAGGTTCATCAGGAAATTGCAAGAGAGTATAAGGTGCCTTTTATCAATTTCGCAGCAGAAGTTACCGAAAGGATCAGGGCAGGGGAATTCAGTTGGAAGGAGGATTTTAAGGATCTTCATCCATCTCCATTCGGTCAGGAAGTTTACTTTTCTTCGATCAAGCGTCTTTTCCAGCTACAAGCTGAAAATAAACCAGCCCCTACGAAATTAAAAAAGGCTAAAGTTCCACGTGCCCTGGATCAGTACAATTACAAGAAGGGTAGATATGCTCCTATTAAAAAAGCTATACTGAAAAGCGGCTTTTCATTTATAGATGAATGGAAACCAGAAGATGGTGTGAGAGCAAGGCCAGGCTTTTACAGTCGTCCGATACTTGAAGGTACTCAAGCCGGTGCCGAACTGGATTTTGAATTTAAAGGTAGCACTATTGGCCTGGCAGTTAATTCCGGCCCGGATGCCGGAACAATTGAATACAGCATCGATGGAGGAAAGCCTGTAACGGTAGATCTCTTCACGCCCTGGAGTAAGAGCCTTCACCTTCCCTGGTATCTTATTTTAGGCGATGAACTCAAAAAGTCCAGGCATACAATTAATATCAAAATACTTGGAAATAGAAATACGGCTTCGAAAGGCAATGCTTGCAGGATAGTCTACTTCCTGGTGAACTAAATTCACAAATTCTGATAAAATATTTTTCTTATCACAACCTGTCCTGTAGTTAATCATTCAACACATTCCATATCAATCGTTACCAAATTAGATGCTGAATATTCTCGGTTTTACTTTTAAAGAGTTGAAGCGAACACAATTGACATATTGCCTGAATATTCAGCGAATAAACGAGCTTAAGACCCAGCCAATTCAGTTGAATAAAATGCAAACCTAGCTTATCTAATACCTCTGAAGGCTCGGGCTTAATCTCTTATGTTTGAAATGTTCCTTTCACAAGCAATTGTGTTTAATGTCTCTCACGCTCTTCACAGTGAAAAATGAATAAATGTCTACATGCAAATATTGCTTCTGTTTTGATCCCGTTGTATAGTCTCCTTCAAGTTTCAATTCTAGTTTAGGGTTGTAGGATGGAAGAAGCCCAGGCGAAATATGATCGTCTCATCCAGGCTATTGCAACTGAGAAGGATGAATTAGCCTATAAGGAGCTTTATCAGCTGCTTTATCCAGGGGTAAAGCGATTCGCTATAAGCTATTTACGCGACTATGAGCAAGCAGAAGAGTTGGGGGATGATGTAATGATCAGCTTGTGGAGAAACAAGAACAAATTGTCAAATATCAGGAATATTAAGGTATATGTACTCGTTCTTGCAAGGCACAGATGTCTCGATCTGCTGCGAGTAAAGAAGAATCGGTTTGAGCAACTGGAAGACATCCATATCGATCTCCAGCACGATGAAAATTCTCCTGAAAATATCGTACTTACTAACGAGCTTAAGGCTAAAATTACCTCTGCTATTAACTCACTTCCTCCTCAATGTAAACTTGTATTTCATTTAATCCGGGAGGAACAGCTAAGCTATAAGGAGGCAGCGGAGGTACTAAGTATTTCCGTAAAAACTGTGGATGCCCATCTGGTAAGTGCAATGAAGAAGATTGGCTTTTTTTTAAAGAAAGAGTACGACCATTAGTTGAAGTTCTGCTTTTTAAGGCATTTTGTTATAATGCTAAAAAAATTCAGATTCGGCTAGGGAGAATTCATTTTGTTCTCGTCCTTGTTATAAAAGGGCAATAAGCTTAATGGATCAGGAAAAATTATATGAACTGTTGGCTCGTAGATTATCGGGAGAGGCAACTGCACAAGAGCTAGAAGATTTAAACACATACTGGCAGTTGCATCCTGAAGAAATGGATCTCAAGCAAGCTTTTGAAGACTTATGGAAGGTTGGGTCCAAGGAGGTCACCGCTACCGATTTTGAGAGGCATCGTTTAAAGTATAAAATAGATTTTGAACCTGAACTGATCCCAATTCGACCCTCATACCCATGGGTATGGTATGCAGCCGCGTGCATCCTCATAATTTCCTTTGCTTCGGCTTGGTATTATTCCTCCAGAATCTACAACACTTCCGTGATAGTTACGGTAAGTGCAGAAATGGGGGTTAAAAAGAGAATCACCCTGCCAGACGGAACCACGGTGTGGCTAAACTCAGGAACAAACTTGTCCTTCGATGAAAAAATGAGTGACAGGCCATCTAGAGAGGTTCAACTGGTAGGTGAGGCATTTTTTGACGTTGTCAAAGACAAAGCACATCCCTTCATTATTCACACCAATAAGATATCTGTAAAAGTGCTTGGAACTGCATTTAATGTGAGGGCCTATGCTAATGATCAACGTACAGAAGCTACCCTGATCAGAGGAAAAATCCAGCTGGATGTAAATGGAACATCACAGAGATTTATTTTGAGACCAAACGAAAAGTTTGCCTTAGCAGAACACATGGGTGGGCAGAATAAAATTGGAGCCAGACGGGTAGTCCAAACACTGTCACTTCAAAAAGTTAAACCTGTAGAAATAGCACAAAAATTATACACTGAAGAAGTTGCCTGGATCGAAAACGATTTGGTGTTCACCAATGAGCCTTTTGCAACCCTTAGCCTTCGCCTCGAAAGATGGTTCAATGTGAAAATAAAGATTGAGAACGAAAAGGTAAAACAATACCGCTACACCGGTAAATTAAAGAACGAGTCAATCGAAGAAGCACTGAAGGCAATGAGCTCAGTAAGACCCTTTAAATTTAAGAAAAATGGAGATGACATAATTATTTACTAAAGAGAGAATTCACCAGGAAAAAATAGCGGAAGTACGGCCATACTTCCGCTTTGATTAACATTACGGGAGAGCAGACCTCTCCTTGTCGAATTATTAACCTTAAAAGAACTCGAAAGTATGAAAAAAGGACTTAAAGAAAAGGTCCCTTGCATAGCTCTGCGCAAAAAAATTCTGTACACCTTTAAACTCGTTTTTTTCCTAACGCTCATTTTTTGTCTGCGTGTTTCTGCCGTTGGATATTCACAGAACAAGCAAGTAACGCTGGAATTTATAAATATACCTCTTGAAAGGGCATTACAGCAGTTGGAATTGCAGGGGGAAATAAGATTGCTTTATGATGAGTCAATGCTGCCCAAAGGCAAACTGGTGACAGTTTCTGTGAAAAACAAACCAGCATTATTTGCACTTGATGAAATCTTGGAAGGCACAAGTCTGTCTGCACAAGTTTTTGGAGATAACCTCGTGAGTCTTGTTCCTGCCCAGGTACAGGATATCTTAATAAAGGGTAAAGTTGTAGATGAGAAAGGTCTTCCCCTCCCCGGTACTTCCATTAAAATAGAGGGAGCTACCCGCGGCGTAGTAGCAGATGCTTCCGGCAATTACCAGATCTCTGCGCCGAAAGGAGCAACGTTGCAGTTCTCCTTTGTTGGTTTTCAAACGGAAAAAGTAATAGTGAATACACAGTCAGTGATCAATGTGGTTTTACGATCGGGGCCTGGTACTAATTTGAATGAGGTAGTTGTAATAGGATATGGAGACCAGACAAAGAAGAAGATTACAACAGCAATCACTACGATCAAGAGTGCGGACGTTGGAGAGCTTCCGGTAGCAACGCTGGGTGATGCTCTGGCAGCTAAAGCCCCGGGTGTAGATATAAGTTCTTCATTTGGCGGGCAACCAGGAGAAGCACCAGCAATTACCATTCGAGGCCTTGGATCTCTTGGAAGCAGCAATTCTCCTCTTTATGTAGTTGATGGTTATCCGCTCGAATCAGCCAGTCAGTTCAGCACTATAAATCCTGCCGATATAGCGTCCATAGATATTTTAAAGGACGCAGCTTCTGCGTCAATTTATGGATCAAGAGCAGCAAATGGAGTTGTCATTGTAACAACTAAGCGCGGTAAACAGGGTAAACCGAGATTTAATGCCTCACTGTACTCTGGTATACAGCAAGTTTCGCACAAGGTCGAACTGCTTAATGCAGACGAATACAGATCCTTTCAACCCCTGCTACAAGCTCAGCGGAAGGGGACAGCCAACGTCCTACAAAATGAATTGTTCCAGGGCGAAACAGATTGGCAAGATGCTATATTCGAAAATGCGGGTATGACGCAAGGCAATCTTTCTGCCGCAGGAGGAACAGAATCTATATCCTATAACCTTTCAGCCAGTTTTCTAAATCAGGACGGGGTTGAAATAACCAGTGGGTTCAAGAATTACGGCCTCAGGTTCAATCTGGATGCCCGTTTAAATCCCAGGCTTAAATTAGGTGTCAATATCGCACCGAATTTTGTGGTGCAGGACCGCGTTCCAAACGGAGGAAATTATCCCGGATCTATTGATAACGCCTATGGCGTATCAATTCCGAGTCCGGTTTATTCAGCTTTACTTATGCCACCCGTAATGCCGTATACCCTTCCTGATGGAAGATACACGCAGGCAAACTTCCTTACAAGTAATGATCTCTTTACCACCAACCTCTATAACCCTGTAGCTGTGCTGAATAGTATTAGTAATCATAATACAAATTTTAGGGGCATTGGTAATGCGTTTATGGAATGGACTATATTTAAGGATCTTAAGTATAAATTCAATACAGGATCAACTCTAAGTTCCACGCGCCGCCAAATCTATGTTTCGGCAATTACACCCACGGCTAATTCAGCTACTGCAAGTTTTCTGGTAAGCGCCTGACCAACCCCATCTTTACTTTCACCTAAATCTACTATTTCTTTGCAGGATGAAGAAAGTAGCACAAATGCGCCAGGCGGTGCAGCAGTGGAAAGAAAGTGGATTGACCCAAAAAGCT
>NZ_JAFEWE010000010.1 GCF_017355785.1 Desertivirga arenae | reverse complement strand
GCCTATATCGGCGGTGTCCACCTCTTCCCATTCCGAACAGAGAAGTTAAGCCCGCCAGAGCCAATGGTACTGCAGTAAAATGTGGGAGAGTAGGTCGGTGCCAACTTTTAAACAAAAGCCCTTCAGGTAACTGATAGGGCTTTTTTCGTTTTATGAAAAATTCAGCAGAATCATTATTGCTATAACAATCAATTTGGTGCCCTTAACAGGAATTAAGAGTTCTCATGCCAGTTAACCCGACGAAAGGGAGAGTTCCGCCGCTCATAAAAGCGAAACCACCTTCTTTAACTTAAACTTTAGATAAAGTTATCTTTCCTGTAGCAATGGCCTGCTAATTTTGTGATTATGAATCTGGATTTTCATATTCATAGGAGTATCGTAGAAACATACAAATATTATCTACCTGTTTCTTTATAAAGGCTATTTATCCTATAAAAATTATAGATTTATTTTAACTTTGCAGCTTGAGTAGTTAAACAGGTATTTTTCGATCCCCTCTGCTCATTTCAAAGCAATTACCCATTTCCACAATCAATATGAGATTTAATTTTTTACTTATTCTTTTTTTTGTTTGTTCTTCCAAAAGCTTTAGTCAATCAATTTCAGGGAGCGTAACGGATACTGAAAAGCAACCTATTGAATTTGCTACTATCTCCCTTTTAAAAACGGGCGACAGTACTCTTGTAACGGGTGGGGTATCAGATATTAAAGGTAAATTTCATTTTAAGCAGTTACAGGAAGGAAGTTACATTCTGTCAGTGAGGTTCCTTGGTTACAATGCAAGCAAAACTTTGGTACAAGTTCGTAACGGCCAAAATCTGAATATAGGAGTGATTCAGCTAAGAGCTAACGCAAAGGCATTAAATGAGGTAACTATTACAGGCACGAAATCAGAAGCCAGTCATAAAATTGATAAGCAGGTGTATAGTGCCGGACAGTTTCAGTCAAGCCAGGGAGGTACAGCACTTGATGTAATTAAAAATACGCCTTCGGTTTCGGTAAATGCGGAAGGTGATATCGCTTTAAGAGGTTCAACTGGTTTACTTGTTCTTTTGAATGGCAAGCCGATACAAGCAGCTCCAAAAGAAATTTTGAATCAATTGCCGGCTAATACAATTGAAAATATTGAAATAGTTACTGCTCCTTCGGCTAAATATGATCCGGATGGGAAGTCAGGAATCATTAATATTGTAACTAAAAAAGGTACTGCAAATGTTTCCTCATTCAGTGCCAGCACTCAGGGAGGTTTTCCATCAATTCAGTCTTATAACAATCTAAATGCTCCTCAACGTTATGGTGCAGATGCAATAACGAACGTAAGAAAGGATAAATGGGACTTTACCTTATCAGGAAGCTATTTGAGGAATGATCTGGCTGGCCGCAGAGTGGGTGACGTAAATACTACAATCGATAATATTTACACATCTTTTCCATCGGCAGGTGAGAGGAGTTTTAAGCGTTACGGTCATACCGTTCGTGCATCAGTCGGATATACACCGAACAAGAATAATTCATTTTTTATTGGTTTTTATAATGGCAGGAAAACTCAGTATAGAAGAGCAGATATCCTCTATAATAATAGCAAAACCGATTTGAATACAGGTAATACTGTGCAGAGATTTACGTACTTTAATTCCAATGTTGTCAGGAAAATGGGGGATTTCAGTTTAGGGAATATAGACTATACCCACACCTTTGCTAATAAGTCTTCTATTTCATTATCAGGATTATATGAATCAGGGAAAGTGAATTCGCGCACCGAAAATTCCAATCTCGCCTATCCAAATACTAGTCAGACTATTCAAAATGTGAGAAATGATGGGAAGAACCCTTTAGACGCATTTCGGTTGAAGGCTGATTATTTGATAAATATTGGAAAAGGAAAATTGGAGAGTGGTTACCAGTACCGTTTTCAGGAACAAAATGGTGTGTTCTTGTACGAGGATCAGAACCTTAGCTCTGGAGCTTATTCGGTAGTCCCTGAATTCAGCAGCAATGCCGATTTGAAAAATGAAATCCACTCTATATATAGTCAGTACTCTGGAAAAGTAAGCAAACTTGATTATGTAGCGGGACTTCGATATGAGTACGCCACCCGGGTGTTTGCCGGAAAGGAGGCAAAGCCGTTTGATTTAACCTTGTCAAATCTATTTCCATCTGTTAACCTGCTATATACAGTCCAGAGTTCCTTGAAACTAAAGGCTGGGTATAGTAAACGAGTTCAAAGATCGACGAATAATGAGTTGAACCCGTATCCAGAAAGGGAGCATTCTGAAACCCTTGAGCAGGGAGACCCTAAGATCCGTCCAGAGTTTGTTGGATTATCCGAACTTGGCTTGATAAAGGACTTTAGAAAAGGATCTGTGTCATTAACGCTTTACAATCAAAATATTAGAAATGTAATAAACCGTGTTAACAGTGTTTATAACGATACCATCTTGAATCGCATTTATACCAATGCCGGTAAAGCCAACTTATGGGGTGTCGAGTTGGGAACTAACCTGAAACCTGTTAATTGGTACCAATTTTATATAGGAGCTAACGTATATGATTATAGCCTTAAAGGTTCACTATTTGATAATGCAGTAAGAGTTAATACATCTAGTGTAGTTTATTCTGTTAACACGAATTCAAACATCCAGCTTAGTAAAACTACAAGCTTTCAGTGGAATGTGAATTACTTGTCAGAGCGGGTTACTGCACAGGGAAAAGATTCGAGGTACGTGATTCCAAATGCTTCTTTGAAGAAAAACTTCTGGAATGGAAAAGCTTCGGCTACTTTGCAATGGCAAAATATCGATCTTGGGATTTTTAATGCTAATGAACAAAGGATAACTACGTGGGGGAGTAATTTCTATACAACCACCAATTACATCCAGGAGAAAGACCTCTTGCTTCTAAATCTAAGTATTAACTTAAATCAGCTAGGCAAAAAGTTGAAATTGCCCGCTAGTGAGTTCGGTGAGCGGGAGTTTTAAATGCTTTGTCTTTTCATTCATTTTTTGTTTTCCTCCGTAAGGCTCTGCACTTTACGGATTTTTTTTATCTAACTGAGGAGATAGAAAATTACCTAGGTCGATTTAAATATTGATAACCAGTTATTTAATTGGAATAGAAAGGAGAATTCCCCATTATATAATAAAACCTATAAAATCTATAGATTAATTGATTATTTCGATTTTATCTTTATATTTGTTGTAGAGTTCTAAAGGATAGTGCAGTTGGATGTGTTGTTAGAATTTGTTGGAAGGTTTAAACAAATTAGCAATGAAACATTTGTCCTTAAGTATTAGAAATTCACATTTGTCTACCCCCTTAAAGCATTGGACAAGCTCAACGCTGTATTGTTGCTGCTGTTGAATGCTGTACTAAACAAAGTTTTTTAAGCTTTTATTTTTGGATAAGAAAGGCAGGAATTAATCCCGCCTTCCGAATGAGATCAGCACGTAACGCCAATCACTCACTGATCTACATTCCGCGTTTCTATTAACAAATGGGTCATTAACAAAAACAAACAAATATATGGAAAATTTTTCCGCTTCCATGCCGCCTATGCGTGATCATTCCAGAGAAAGTCATATCCTTGGCTTATCTCTTACTTGCAATCTGAAATTTTACAAAACGGTCTGTTGTTGTTAGTATCTCTGCTTCTCATGAGCATTTGCTAATACTGTCCAGCTACTGAATGTTGCTGGTTCCGAATTCTTTCAAAGACAATTAATCTTACATCTATGACAAGTGCTGATTTTATCCTTATTGGTAAAAAAATTCTTGTGGGTATTATAGTATCTATTATCCCGCTTCTTATTCTTCTTGGAGGATTGTATCTGGTTCAGGAATTATTAAAATAATTGGAAAGCAAAATGAAAACCCCTAAAAGTACTGTGCAGAAGATCTTTAGAAACGCTATTCTAAGTCTGTTTATTTATGCCTTACCTGTGATATTAATGTTTATCACGTTCTACATTAAAGGAGAAAAGCCTTGGTTGAAGAAGGACACAAAGCAACAAACGATTTCTCAACAAAAACAAAAAGATCAATAAAAGCTACCATGATAAAATTTATAGAAGAGATTTTCAGAAATCTTAATACCTGGGGCTTGACAGCCTTAACTTTTATTCTCGGCTTTGCTGAGTTTTCTCTGGGACTTTATGGAAAAAAATGGAGTAAGAATGAAAGGTTGTTAGACATAGCTTGCTATACCGTGCCTAAGCTAGTTGTTGGCCCTGCAGTAGCATATTTCGGTCTTAAGTTCCTTCCTCATGCCTTTCCTGCAGCCAAAGGGACGCTTAGTTGGATTCCTTTTACGTTTGGTGCTTTAATTATCGCTATCGCGGATGATTTGACGCAGTACTGGTACCATAGACTACACCATGAAATTCCTTGGTTATGGAGATTTCACCGAACTCACCATTCAGCTCCTTATATGGGAATGGCAATGGCAAGCAGGCAGAACATATGGTATACCTTCTTTTTCTCTCAAACTTATGTTACAACTATTCTGGTATATCTTGGATTGGGATATCCTGCTCTATTTGTGAAAGCAATTAAGTCCTTGATTACCAAACTTGCTCATTCAAGTATTCCATGGGACAGGCCTTTTTACCAGATCAAATGGTTGCATCCTATTGCGTGGGTGCTAGAAAGGACTATATCTACACCGGCAACACATCATGCACATCATGCTGATGTTACAGACGATGGTGTTGGATATTACAAGGGTAATTTTGGGAATATGTTCTTCCTTTGGGACATCATTTTCGATACAGCCCACATATCTCGTCAGTACCCCAAATCTTACGGTATATCACATTATGAAGGCGATGAATGGTATGCCCAGCTTTTTTGGCCGGTTTTAAAATCAAATATAGCAGGCAGTGAATTATCTGCCGAGGGTCCTATAGTAAGGGAAGATGTTCCAAAGCAATTTGCAAACGAAGATGATCAGGAAGAAAGGAGCGAAGAACTTTTGTTACAACCATCTCTGGTGGCTGCCACATCCACTAATCCTTCGATACTTCAGTAAAGAATACCATGAAACGAAATTTCTTTTTAGCTGCCTATATATTTTTTAATGGTGCTGCCGGTCTTACAACCAGTTTAGCGCAAAGTTCAGCTAGACCTAATGTTATATTTATTTATACCGATGACCAGCGCTACGACGCTTTGAGCGTTGTGCAGAAGGAGCAAAATAAAGAGGCCAGATTTCCCTGGTTCAAAACCCCCAATCTGGATCGCTTAGCGGCAGAAGGAGTGAGGTTCAGAAATTCTTTTGTTACTAATTCACTTTGCTCGCCAAGTCGTTCTGCATTTTTAACGGGCAAGTATAATCACCTGAACGGGATTGCAAATAATCATACTCCGCTTGCTGATACGACTGTTACGTATGCAACAGAGCTAAAGAAGAACGGATATAAAACCGGCTTCTTCGGAAAGTGGCATATGGGACGTCAAAGCGGGAAAAGACCCGGGTTTGATGAGTCAGCAAGTTTTCTAGGCCAGGGACAATACTTGGATTGTCCTTTAGAGATAAATGGAAAGACAACATCAACTAAAGGGTGGGTAGATGATGTAACTACTGATTATGCACTGGAGTTTATTCGTAAGAATAACCAGACTCCTTTTGCATTAGCCCTTGCGTTCAAGTCCGGACACGGACCCTGGCAGCCTGCTCAAAGGCATGCCTCTGATTTTTCGGATGTTTATCTCACCAAGCCAGCTACAGAACAAGATCTGCCTCCATACCTGGGAAAAATTGACGTTGGTAATAAAAACAACAACCCAAATGTTCAAAGGAAGATTAATAATTCCTGGACTGAAAATAATGATGAAAAGGTTAGGAATTATTTCAGATGTCTTGCAGGCGTTGATGATAATGTAGGCCGGGTGCTGAACTTACTGGATTCTCTTCATCTGGCTGAAAATACAATTGTAATATTTACCAGCGACAATGGATTCTTTTTGGGGGAACATGGTATAGGAGATAAACGCGCCGCTTACGAAGAATCGATTCGTACCCCTTTGTTAGTTCGGTACCCTAAAGCTTTACCTAAAGGAAAACTTGAAGATAAGCTTGTTTTAAACTTAGACATCGCTCCAACAATCCTTGACGCTGCTGGAATTAAAGCACCAGAGACCTTTCAGGGAAAAAGCTTAATTGTATTGGAAACCGGAAAAGTGAAAGACTGGCGTACATCGTTCTTATACGAATATTTTTACGAAACTAATTTTGCATTGCCAACGATAGAAGCTGTGAGAACAGAGACGGCAAAGTTGATAAAGTATCCTGGCCAGGAAGATTGGGCTGAATTGTATGATCTGACACAAGATCCTTATGAAACTAATAACCTGCATAATACTCCAGCAGGTGCAGCCTTGAGAAAAAGCCTTGAAGCCGAGCTGAAAAAGCAGAAAGAAGCTGTCAATTATTCCATCCCGGCATATGCAGACAAACGGCCGCTGGATGAGAACGGCAAATACATCCCGCCAAAGCCCAAAGTAACATTATAGGAATTCAATAACAGGTTCCGGCAACAGGCCGGAACTGCTTTCAAAAAACATTTAAGTAATGAAAACTAATAGCCAAAAGCTATCTGGGACTTCTCGTCCCTATCCGAAGGGTTTTTTGCCCGATTTTAAGAGTCTTAAAATTCCCTCTTTTTACCGTAAGCCCGTTTTTACACTACTAACGGTTGGTGCCCTGGGATTGTCTCTCAGTGTACTCCCAGAGGTTACGCTCGCACAGGAGACGAAACCTCTTATTCAATCTAATTTGGTGGGTACTATCTATGATGCAAAGACAAAGGAGCCTTTAATTGGAGTAACAGTTCAGATTAAAGGAACCACCCACACCGCTAATACCAACGTACAGGGGAAATTTACTTTTGTTACTGGACAAAAGTTCCCATACACCCTTGTTATCTCTTATATAGGGTATGAAAAACAAGAAGTAGTGGTAACAGGAAGTCCGGTTACAGTACTGTTAAAAGAGTCAGCTAACCAGTTAAGCGACGTGGTTGTTGTTGGTTACGGAACTCAGAGAAGAAAAGATGTAACAGGTTCGGTGTCTTCTGTGAAACTTGATGACGTCAGAAGTCTACCGGTGAGTTCTCCTGAGAGATTACTGCAAGGAACCATCCCCGGGATTCAGGTAACACAAACATCCGGTCAGCCGGGAGGAGGCGTCAGTGTTCAAATTCGTGGCAATAATTCTATTACTGCGGGAAGCGATCCTCTTTATGTAATAGATGGATTTCCGATTAATAATGATTATTCTGTTGCTGATGCCGGAGTTACGAACGGTTCAAAGATCAACCCAATGTCTTTTATTAACTCAGCAGATATTGAGTCTATCGATGTATTAAAAGATGCTTCTGGAACTGCTATCTATGGTTCTCGCGGAGCAAATGGGGTTGTTATTATAACCACTAAAACTGGTAAGCCCAGTAAACCATCAATCAATTACGATGCATACTACGGCGAGCAGAAGGTGATTCGTACATTACCGTTATTAAATGCCGCTCAATGGTGGGATTTAAGAAAGGATGCTGCAAGAAATTCTGGTAAGAATGTAGTGGTGCCTGTAACAAGTGGATATAGTCTTGACACTACAGGTACCGGTACAGACTGGCAAGATGCTGCGTTCAGACAAGCTCCATACCAAAGTCATAATTTGTCGATCTTATCGGGATCAGAAAGAACAAGATTTGCGATTTCCGGAAATTACTTTAAACAGGATGGAGTATTGGAAAATACAGACTTCATTCGTTATTCAGGAAGGGTGAATGTTGATCACGAGTATAACAAGCGCTTAAGAATATTCTCAAGCATTATAGCAAGTAATACGAAAGCCCAGGTAGCTCCGGCTAATATCGTGAGCAACCTTGTATTAACTCCTCCATCTCTGCCTATTTATAAAGACGATGGCACATTCGTAGTATTAAGTCCGTTTGAATCAGCTCTGCAGAATCCCATCAACTCACTATATAATCAAATAAACGAGACTCGTACCAATCGTCTCCTTGGGAACTTTTCAGGAGAATACACCCTTGCGAAAGGTCTGAAAGCCAAAGTTTTGTTTGGGGTTGATGTGATAGACAACAAACAAAACCGTTACCTGCCAATCTCAACTGGGGAAGGCCAGGCAGCCAGTGGAATTGCAACAATAGGAACTTTATTCACCAGTTCATGGCTTAATGAGAATACCTTAACCTACGATAAAGAGTTTGGTAAGAAGCACCGTGTTAACGCATTGGTCGGTTTTACCGCACAAGAGTCTAACTCTAAAGGCGCTATAGCTGAGGGTGCAGGGTTTGCGACAGATGAATACACCTATAACAATTTAGGTACAGGTGTAACCCAAAGAGCGGCCTCCTCCAGCGCCCTTAAATGGGCATTAGCTTCTTATCTGGGAAGACTAAATTATTCATTCGATGGTAAATACCTTGCTACTATCACTTTGCGTGCTGATGGTTCTTCCCGTTTTGGAGAAGGAAACAAATGGGGATATTTCCCTTCAGCAGCTTTGGGTTGGAATGTAACGAGCGAACGCTTCGCTAAAAAGTGGGAGGGCATTAATCAGCTAAAATTAAGAGCAAGTGCAGGGTATACTGGTAACCAGAGTATTCCTCCATATTCCGCTCTTGGTCAGATTAACTATTACCGCTACAACTTCTCCAATACTACAGTGTCTGGTTTTGCTCCTGCCAATGTTGAGAATAGTGAGTTGGGCTGGGAAAAGACATTGCAATTTGATGGTGGCATTGATCTTGGCTTGTTTAGTAATCGCATTGCAATCACGGCCGATTATTATTATAAGAAAACGACAGACTTGCTATTGAGTCGGACAGTTCCAGGAACTTCAGGGCTTTCAGACCCAGCTAATAGCCAGGCATCTGTTGTATATCAAAACATTGGAGCTGTTTCTAATAAAGGCTTCGAGCTTTCGGTGGCAACCAAAAACCTGACAAAAGGATTCAAATGGAGTACTACGGTTATATATTCCATAAATAGGAATAAAATATTAAGTCTCGGAGACGGGGTGGATCAGTACATTCCTTCTATAAGTGTACCGTCTATTGCAAAAGTGGGCTATCCATTGGGCTCGTTTATCGTTTATCAGGCTGATGGTGTTATTCAACCGGGCGAAACTCCTTTAACGCCTCAAGCTAATAAAGCAGCAGGCGGGCAGAAGTACAAAGACTTGAATGGTGACGGCCAGATCACCCAGGCGGATGACCGTATCGTCATTAAGAACCAACCAGGTTTTCTTGCTGGGTTAACCAATAATTTCAGTTACAAGGGTTTCGATTTCAACGTATTCTTTCAGGCTAGCATAGGAGGAAAGTTGTACAATCAAAACCGTGCAAATCTTGAACTTGCTACAGGCTATGTAAATGGATCTACGGAGCTATTAAACAGATGGACTCCAACCAATACCAATACTGATGTTAAAGCAGCTTATCAGGACCCTGCCATCACTATTTCTGACAGGTTTATTGAAGATGCTTCGTATGTAAGATTAAAAAGCGCTTCATTCGGATATAACTTCCCTAAACGGTTCGCAGCCAAGATTAGAACTCAAAATGTAAGGCTATATATATCAGGACAGAATTTAGTTACCTGGACTGACTATACAGGCTTTGATCCCGAGGCTAGTGTAAATGGCCAAAGCTTAATAAATCGTGGTATTGATAACAGCGTATATCCAAATAATAAGTCTCTTCAACTAGGATTATCTCTGAGCTTGTAAACCGCTATTCCAATTTGTAAAACAATGAAAATCTTAAAATATTCCATTTTATCGCTTGCTGTTTTATCAACAGTATCCTGCAAGAAATTTCTAACGGAAGATCCCGAAGGTATTCTTACATCTGATCAGTACTATAAAACACAGGCAGATGCAGTGAACGGAGTAAACGCAATTTATTTCTCACTTAACCAGGGAGGCAGCTCCCTCCAAACGCCCTATAACACCTTGTTCAATACCGGTATGAACATGGCAGATGACGACGAGGATCCGGGACCAGGGGCAACTAACCCGGATGTTCGCTCCTTATCTGTTCTTGCCCATTCATCGACCAATCTTCGTATATACGAAATCTGGCAGCAACATTACGCTACTATTCGTAGAGCGAATATTGCTATTGCAAAGATTCCTTCAATTGAATTTGATGCAAATTTGAAAGGCCGACTTATTGGAGAAGCCAAGTTTTTAAGAGGGCTTTATTACTTCAATCTGGTTCGTCTGTATGGGGATGTTCCTTTAATTACAGAAACTCAGGATTTCATTAAAGCTTCAGATTATGCAATAGCTAAATCTCCATCAACAGATGTTTACCTTCAGATAGAGAAGGATTTGAAGGAAGCTGCAGATGCTCTGCCGGTTTCTTATACATCTCCTAACGTTGGCCGGGCTACTAAGGGTGCAGCTAAGGCATTGTTAGCTAAAGTTTATCTTACAAAAGCATCTTTACCCTTAAACATTACAGCTCATTATGCCGACGCTGTAAGAGTTGCGGAAGAAGTCCTATCTCCCGGAGATGGTGGAACCGGTAACTTCGGTTACGACTTATTTGATAACTACGCTGATGCTTTCTTACCGGCCAGCAAGAATGGTAAAGAGCATATATTTTCTGCCCAGTTCAAGTCAAATTCGCAGGGACAGGGAAATAACGAGAACCCTCGTGCTATCATGAGTAACATTCCAGGCCTTACAGGTAACTATGCTCATATGACCAGATTCTATACCGTGGGTGCAGACAAGTTTTACAGCATTTATAAGTTATATCCGGCGAACGATAAACGCCGCGATGTTACATTTGTAACGCGTTATACGAGTCCAAATAATGGAAACTTCTATTCATTAGGTATTGATGGTAAAGCTTACACTTATAAAGTAGCTGACGCCGCTCCAACGGTTGAACTGGTTCCTTTCTTCAATAAATTCTGGGATCCTAATTCAACAGCAATTACATCTGAGTCGTCGGCAAACGTACCGATCATCCGTTATTCGGACTTGCTACTAATCCATGCAGAAGCTGAAAATGAACTAAATGGTCCGACAACTAAAGCTTTCAAATCACTAAATAAAGTTCGCAGAAGGGCCGGCTTGCCAGAGCTCACTCTTACCACTACACCAGATCGAAACGCTTTTCGGGAAGCAGTGTATCTGGACCGTCGTCTGGAGTTAGTTTATGAATACCAGCGTTGGTTCGATCTTATTCGCCAGAAAGATGCAAATGGAAACTCAACATTCGTTGCAAACCTTCACAAGGTTGGAAAAACTAATGCGAAAGACAAACACAGACTTTATCCTATCCCGCAATCTGAAATTGATAATAACCCACTATTAAAACAGAATACAGGCTGGGAATAAAAAATCTAAAACCACAGGTAGGGGAGAAATCCCTTACCTGTATATACTTAGTGAATTATGAAATCAATAAGACTACTATCGCTCCTGATGTTTATAACAGCGGGCGCCTTTGCTCAAACCTCACATCAAACCTACACTCAAAAAAGCCCGAATAAAATTAGGGTTAATCAAACAAACAGCAAGAAGATCCTAAAGGAAGTTGAGGAGGGGGAGGCTTATCTGATCGACGTTCGTAGCCCTGAAGAGTATAATGAGAAGCATTTGAAGAACGCACAGAATATTAATGTCAGATCAGCTGATTTCTCTGATAAGATCGCAAAGTTGGATAAAGACAAGAAAGTTTACCTCTACTGCCGGTCTGGTAACAGGAGCGGCCAGGCTACAGATTCTCTTATCACGCTAGGTTTTAATTCCAGCTATAATATTGGTGGCTTGGATAGTATAGCAAATAGCGGATATCCAATAGCGAAGTAGGAAACATATAAAGACTCAAATAAACAATCTTATTACCATGAAAAAGACCAAACTTTTAATCCTTTCAGCTCTGCTGATTATTATTGGAGCAAAGGCGCAAACAGCAAAAAACGAATTACCAATAACTCTGTCAGAGTTTGCGATAAAGTCGAAATCTGCGAATGCACAAATTATCGACGCCCGTACCCCTGAAGAGTTCGCTCAGAACCATTTGAAGGGAGCAGTTAATGTAAACGCCGCAGTTGCGGGATACGAGGAGGAACTGAAAAGATTGTCTAAAGAAAAACCAACCCTCGTATATTCTATTGCTAACGGTCGTAGTGTTTCCCTGGCTAAAGAGCTAAGATCAAAAGGTTTTAGAGAAGTAGTTGTATTACCAGGTGGTATCAGTAACTGGATTGGTGCTGGATATCCTATTGTAAATAACACCAGAAAAGGAGTGGCTTTAAATACTGAGCAGTTCAGTACCCTAACGTCTTCATCGGATCTTGTACTGGTTGACTTTGGTTCTAAATACTGTGGCGCCTGCAAAAGACTTGTTCCGGTTTTAGACTCCCTGGAAAAGCAACAAGGATTCGCCGCTAAAATAGTAAGGTTGGAAGCCTACGACAATACTGAACTTTTAAAGAGGTTGAAGGTAAGTCAGCTACCAACCCTTGTCCTCTATAAAAACGGAAAGGAAGTTTGGAAGAAACCAGGACAGTCAAGCACCTCTCAGGTATTGCAGGCGGTTGAAGTTCACAAGAATGCCAAAACTAACCTCGTAAATGCAGGGAAATAAGGCCCTCGGATTGGTGTCAGTTTATAAGTTTAATTAACTCAAATTTAATACGGTGAATAAGCTACTCTCTTTAACTACTTTAGCAGCAGGCTTAAGCATATCGCAGGTCTTTGCTCAAAACATCACTCAGCAGCAAGAGCCTTTTAAAGGCGTTGTTGGAAGAACTCTGGCCGAGTCAAAAGAAAACTGGGTTGAACCAATCAAGGCCCCGGCAGGTGCTCCGAATATTCTCTGGATCTTACTTGATGACGTAGGATTTGGTGGAACAAGTACATTTGGCGGACTAATAAACACCCCCACTTTTGATGAATTGGCTAATAACGGACTTCGCTTTACAAATTTCCATACTACTGCCATTTGTGCTCCAACGCGGGCAGCTCTATTAACGGGAAGGAATTCAGCATCAGTACATATGAGCGGCTTTGCTCATACACGAATGTCGGCAGGTTTCCCGGGTTGGGACGGTCGTATTCCTTCAGATAAAGGAACGGCAGCAGAAATTCTCCGCGAGAGTGGCTATAATACTTTTGCTGTGGGCAAATATGGTTTAACACCTGATGAGGATGCAACAGATGCCGGACCATTCGATCGCTGGCCTACAGGAAAAGGTTTCGATCATTTCTTCGGATTCCTCGGCTCGGCAACAGACCAGTACAAACCAGACCTGGTTGAAGACAATGCTCACGTTACCCCTGACGGTCGCCATTTAAATGACCAGATCACAGATAAAGCGATCAGCTTTATTAAACGTCAGCAGGCAGCTAAATCAGGAAAGCCTTTTTTCCTTTACTATGCCCCCGGAGCTACGCATTCCCCTCACCAGGTACCTGATCAGTGGAGAGATCTTTATAAGGGAAAATTTGATAAGGGATGGGATGTTTTCCGCCAGGAGATCTTTGCTAATCAGAAGAAGAAAGGGATTATCCCAGCAAATACAATCCTTCCTGATCGTAACCCTAACATCCCGGCATGGGATAAGCTAAACGATAAGCAGAAAAAAGTATATGCACGTTTTATGGAGGTATATGCTGCTTACCTGACTTATACAGACCATGAAGTTGGGCGTTTAACAGGTTATTTGAAGGACGCTGGATTACTGGAGAATACATTAGTTTTCGTAATTATTGGCGATAATGGTGCAAGTAAAGAAGGAACACCTAATGGAGTAATTAACAAAGGCTACACTTCTGTAGCAACCAACTCAGGCACTCCAACTAAGCCTCTGACAGAAGAAGAGCTGTTAGAGTACAATTTTGCAAATATCAATAAGATTGGAACTCCTGAGAATACTGTTGGAAATTATCCTTTAGGTTGGGCTCAGGCCTTAAATACTCCTTTTAAAGCCTGGAAACAAGACGCCAACTCAGAAGGTGGAACGCGCAATCCTTTAATTGTTTACTATCCTAAAGGAATAAAAGATAAAGGAACGCTTCGTACTCAGTATAGCCACCTTATTGATGTGCTTCCAACAACCCTTGAATATATCGGTCTAAAAAATCCAGAACATATACGCGGGATAAAACAGGATACTCTTCAAGGAACATCTTTGGTGTATACTTTCGATAATCCAAAAGCTCCAACTCGTCACACAATCCAGCATTACTACATCTTTGGAGCCCGTTCAATTTATAAGGATGGTTGGAAAGCCGGGTTGTCTTACAACAGGGATGGGATTTTAGGAACTCCGGATGTTAAGAAAGCATCCATTCAGAAATACGGTGAAGGAACCTGGGAACTTTACAATTTAAACGAAGATTTCAACGAACGTGTTGATCTCGCTAAGAAGTACCCTCAGAAATTAGAGGAGCTGAAGGCCCTGTTTGATGTGCAGGCTAAGAAATACAACTTGTATCCTTACATCACCTGGGACGATGTAACTAACAAAAGGATCCATCAGAAGCCTCAGGAACAGGCAAACAATTCGAGTATTGGAAAGATTAGAAATAAATAAATTCATCAAAAAACATCTGCTATATTGGTTCCTGTTTTCTTCGTTCAGGAAATCACCGCCAATCATGATATAGTAGGATAATGCACATTAGAGTTGCTAGTATTTTGCTGGCACTCTATGTGTCATTGTAATTTGTTAATATCCTTCTTGCTTAATAATTACTCGAAGTTTGGAGTAATACCTTAAATAGCCCGCTTCTAAGGAAACTAGGTTAGATATCTGTCCTGAAAAACCTCCACCTGTCTCTGATTTTACTATTAAAGTATTATAAACACTTCTTCTAACGCCTGTAATCTCCCTTTAGATCATTGGCATAATATTTTCTTAACAGATTGATAATATCTGTCAGAGGAAGACGGGAAATTCTTTCATTCATTTCCTTACGCCTACCGTCCTGAGATTTAGAATCCAATTCGTTAAACAATGAGAAAATATTTACCATGAATTACTCTACCCTTAAAACGATAAGTAACTGGTCAATTCCAGTGTTAACCTCTGTCTTTATAGTTCTGTATCTAGTTAACAGAGAGTTTTATCGCTTTGTAATAAGCGAAGATCAGGTTGTTGAATGGGGCACATTCGCCTTTTTAATGTTGTCAGGATGTATTTCTTTAGCTCTTGCAATAAAGCACTGGAACTTGTTCCATCAATACCATTACTTCTTTATCGCTTTTTTTCTATTTAACTTTCTAGCCGGCTTTGAAGAAATCAGCTGGGGACAAAGAGTGATAGGCATGGAAACAACGGGGGTCTTTCACCAGTACAGCGATCAGAATGAAATAAACCTGCATAATACTTTCCAGGGAATTTTTCATATCAAAACGAAACATATTGCTCTTGTTGCTATGCTTATCTACGGTGTTGTATTCCCCAGAGTTGCAGAACGGAGTGCGTGGATTCAAAAATTGATCAACTTTCGCTTTTTAGTACTACCACCCAAAAGTATGACACCCGCATTTTTAATTGCTACTATTATGATGCTTGATTTTCAAACCGGTTACGAAGAAGAAATAGGAGAGCTTTTCTTTAGTATCTGCTTTTCGATCATGCTAAGTTGGCAATGGCAGTACATGAATGAATTAACCCAAAGTGCTTCCACAGACAGAACAGTATTTGTTCAAAGATACCGGCGGCCAGGTCCTGCGTTTTCCGGTCGTTTTATACTTCCAGAATGATCAGAGCCTAAACCTTATCACTTTTCTTATAGTTATTCCTCGCCTTCTAATTTATAAATATCGTATTTCTTCAGAGGGATCTTTTGGAGTTCGTCTGCCGTATTTATCCAAACCAGCTTTTTTTTAAGGTCTACGTCTACCACCATTGCAATTACTCCACTCCAAAGTACCAGGTCTTGTATTTTTGGAATGCGGGTATCGATTTTTATTAAGCTCATTAAACTATTGTGCGTGCTTGCAAAATTATAAAGATGTGCAAACATATAAAACTGTATGAATAAATAGTCTATTTCATGAAGAAAAAAGCCCTGATACTATGAGAGCACCAGGGCAACCTAAACCTTATCACAATTTGATGTTATAACGCCTAACCCAAATAATTGTTGTAGAAAATTTCAAATATCTTTATTTAATCTGAACTATTACTGTATTAGTCTGCCTGTCAGAGGTTTATTATCGTTTAATGTCATTGAGGAATTGTGAAGGAGTTTTCCCGAACTCTTTCTTAAATGCTTTTGTAAAATAGGATTGAGTTTGTATACCAACCCGGTAAATAACGTCTGAAAGAGGAACATCTTCATGAGTCATAATTTCTATGGCTTTTCGCAGTCGAATTGTTCTCACGAATTCACCGATAGACTGCCCGGTTATCGACTTAATCTTTTGATACAGTTTAGTCCTGCTCATACCGATCTCTTTACATAAAAACTCAATGTCGAGCTCAGGATTAATCAATTGAGATTCTATGATTTGCAACAGCTTATCTAAAAATTCTTTGTCTTTCGCAGTATGTACAAGCTCTTTAACTTCCGCATGACGATCCTGAGTATAATGCTCTTTCAGCTTCTGTCGTTGCGAGAACAGATTCTTTAAGGTAAGTTGAAGTAGTTGAATGCTAATGGGTTTGGTGAAATAATAGTCGGCACCTGATTCTACCCCTTCAATCTCGGACTGAAGAGTGTTTTTTGCGGTAAGCATCATAAAAGGAATATGGCTTATTTCCATATCATTTTTTACAAGGCGGCAGAACTCGATGCCGTTCATATCAGGCATCATTACATCGCTAATAATTAAATCTGGAGAAACGTCTTTCGCTTTTAGTAAACCTTCGCGACCGTTTTTCGCCTCACTTATCTCGTACAGATCACTTAAACTATCTTTTATAAAGTTCCTTAGTTCCTCATTATCATCAACCAGTAATAAGTGTTTAATATGATTTTCCGGCTTTCCTGATTCGCCATCCGATGTTATTGCTTCGACAGGATAATTATCTTCTTTAAACTGTAAGCTTTCTAGTTTAACCTCTGGTTCATCATTTTGTATTGTTTTCCTTTCCTCTGTCTGATAATCTGAGGCTGATGATGGAATAGCTACTATAATTTCCGTTCCCTGATGTCTTTCGCTTGAAACAAAGATCTCTCCCTTATGTAGGAATGTTAGGCTTTTTACGAAGGCGAGACCGACGCCCGATCCGAGGTGAGCGTCTGCAATCCGGTAATATCGTTGAAATAGGTGTTTAATTGAATCTCTGGAAATCCCTATTCCTGTATCTACAACACTTATGTAAATGTACCCCTTTGCTTTAATGTCATTTTTCAATACTAGAGTGTTAGGGTACTTAGGATTGAAAGAAGACATCTGTTCGAAAGCACTAATTTCTATGGAACCTCCATCCGACGTGTACTTGAAGGAATTATTGATAAGATTTAAAAGGATCTTTTCCAATACCTGCCGGTCAAACCAAATATCCCTGTTGATAGAGGTCTGAATAGTATACCTGATATTTCTTTCAGCGGCTGTGTTTTCAAAGTCTTCTGCAATCTCAGCTATAAATGCGTCAAGGTTCCCGGGACTTGCTTTTAATCGCAATGCCCCTGATTCAATTTTCCTGAAATCCATCAGTTCGTTGATCAATCCCATCAGGCGGTTCGCATTTTTGTACATCACCTTATAATACTGCTTAAATCCGCCGGTAGGATCGGTTTGCAGAAGCTTCTCCAGAGGACCAATGATCAAAGAAAGGGGGGTACGAAATTCATGAGAGATATTGGTGAAAAATTGCAGTTGTACCTGCTGCATTTCTTCACGCTTTTTCTCTTCCAGCTCTTTCAATTCCTGTTGCCGCCTATAGCTCAGGTATTTGTAGGCAATGGTAAGGATTAGGGCAATAATAAGCAATCTAAACCACCAGGTTTCCCAGAAAGGTGGTTGAATAATAACCTTTAGTGAGGTACCCTTCACATTCCAGGTTCCATCGTTATTCGAAGCAATAACCCTGAATTTATAAGTTCCCGGATCGAGGTTTGTATACGTCGCGGTATGCTTATTTCCTACATAATTCCAATTATCTTCAAAGCCTTCCAGCTTGTAAGCATACTGATTCTTATCCGGAGATATGAAGTTTAGTGCAGCAAACTCGAATGAAAAAACCGACTGATCATAACTTAGATGCAGCTCTTCTGTTTCGCTGATGTGTTCTTGTAGCGGAGAATCTTCAGACCCAATAGTAACAGGCTTATTTGCCAGTAAGAAGTCAGTAAGGATCACGGGTGGAACTTGGCTGTTGAAGTTAAGACGTTGAGGATGGAATATATTTAAGCCTTTATACCCGGAAAAGTAAAGGTTACCTTTTAAATCAATAGTACAGGCGTTCATCAAAAACTCGCTACCCTGTAGCCCATCTTTCACACTAAAATTTCTAACCTTCTTAGAATCCGGATTGAAGCAGCTGAGACCCTTGTTTGTGCCGAGCCAAAGGTTTCCTTTAGTATCTTCAATAATACTTTTTATTACATCGTTAGGCAGTCCGTCTTTCTGGGTAAATACGGTGAAAGTTCCTTTTTTTCGGTCCATTAGATTCAGACCGTTAGATGTGCCAACCCAGAAACGACCGGCCCGGTCCTCAAAGATACTGATGACCGTATTGTGACTAATCGTACTAAGATCACCCTTTTTATGGGTAAAGTGGACAAAAGCGTTCTTCCTGGGATCAAACTTTTCCAATCCACCACCGTCAGTTCCGATCCAGATTTTTCCCTGCTTATCTTCAAAAATGGTATAAACAAGGTCGTTATTTAAGCTTGCCGGATTGCCGGGGCTGTGGCGGTAATTGCTGAAATCTTTGGTACTGTAATTATAGCGGCTTACTCCCATATTCCAGCCTCCACACCAAACGTTTTTGTTTCTATCAACAAGTACCGTATTTAATTCATGCCCCGCGATAGAATTCTTATTTCCTGGCTTCGGGAGGTAATGAATAAAGCTGCCGCTGCGTTTATCAAAAAAGGCCATGCCACCTCGCCTTACCGCAAGTACGAGTGTATCATTGCTAAATTCTTTTATTGAATAAATTCCAACTTCAAAGCGGCTGATATTGGGATTGGGATAGTAGGTGAATTTATGTGTTGGTGGATCGAAGCTGTAAAGTCCGTTTTCTACAACGCCTAACCATATTGTTCCTTTGCTATCCCTGGTAATTGATTCTACACCCGGAAATGTAGCCAGAGGAAATTTATTATACAAAGGAAATTTGAGTAGGGCAGGGCTATAAAAGTTGACGCCTCCAGCCCATGTGCCGATCCAAATATTCCCCTGTTGATCTTTAAACAACGAATGCAGTGAGTCATGATTGAGACTTTGGGGATTTGTTTTGCTGGGCTGATAAGTTGTAAATAGATTATTCCTGGTATCAAAAATACAAAGACCTCCATTTTCTGTACCGATCCAAAGGATACCTGGAGAACCTTCCACAATACACCTTACGTCATTATGGGGAAGACTGTTAGTGCTGACAGGGTGTAGTGCGAATTGGGGATCGGCCTTATAGGTTTTTATCGATCCGTTAGTGCTGTTGACTAAAGCAAGTCCTCCTTCACTCATCCCGATCCATATTCTTCCCTGCAAATCTTCAAAAATTTCATGGATCACAGGACTTTGAATACTTCCGGGGTCTCCTGGTCTGGCTTGGAAATGCGTAATTCTTTTGGTTTTTGCTTGAACGCAGTACAAACCATTTTCTCCACCTATCCACAGGTTGCCTTTACGGTCCAATAACAGCTTGTTAACAACTCCTATAACAATCCTCTCTGTAGAAAGGTTATGCCATTTATTAAATCGCCGTGTCTTTTTATTAAAGGAATACAGGCCCTTATTGGTGCCCAAAAGCAAATTATTAGAATTATCTTCAATAATATCGCGCACCTCAGTCAGATCTTTTTCCGGGCTGTAGTGCTTGAACCTTTCTGTGTGGGGTAGAAAAAGGTTTAGTCCGTCGGGTGTAGCAATCCAAACATCTCCATTTTTACCTACATGAATATCATTGATAAGGTTTTCGCTAATGCTTGTGGTGTCTTCCAGTTTATTTCTAAAGATCTTGATCTGAGTTCCATCATACCGGTTAAGACCATCCCTGGTACCAAACCAGATAAAGCCTTTTTTATCCTGACATATGCTTTCGACCGTGTTATTAGATAAGCCTTCGTCAGTTGTTATATGTTGAAAATTAAGTCGTCCCTTTTGTGGTTGAGCTTTCAGTTGCGACAGAGAGAGAAGCAGCATCAGCAGGGCCAAAAACGGGCCGGGACATATACGGTTTAATCTATATGGCATTTAGATGGATAGTAAGCGAAGAATGAGACCAAGTTAAAAAAAATTAAAGCTATGAGCTGTCTGCGTGGAGAAAAAACGCTTCCTGATGGTCGAAATGTACGTAAAGACTAAAAGATTGAACGATTGAACCAATCATAAAGCATAGTATTATTGTCCTTTGTATCATGATCGCCGACTCAAAAAGCGACTGGTACTAACCATAAGGAAACTAATTAAAATCTTATTTATGCACAGCTTTACAAGTTACTTTAGAAGTTATTGGCTTCTTTTGATACTTATCCTTAACGCCGTTTCTTTTCGCTCTAATGGGCAGGGAACAGTTACTGTTACTGGTGTTGTTACCTCTGCAGCCGATAAGGGAACACTACCCGGTGTTTCTGTAAAAGTTAAAGGAGCAAGTACGGGAGCAACAACCAATGAGAAAGGAGTTTTCTCTTTACGTGTGCCTAACCTCCAGGCTACTCTCGTTTTCAGTTACATTGGGTTTAAGCAAAAAGAGGTAAACCTTGCGGGTAAGAACACTGTTAATGTGGCCCTTGAAGAAGAATCCAAGTCCCTTAATGAGGTAGTGATTGTAGGTTACGGAACTACCCGCAAAAAGGACTTAACAGGGTCCGTAGCAGTAGTAGGAGCAAGAGATTTCCAGAAAGGAAACATGACATCCCCTGAGCAATTAATTGCAGGAAAAGTTCCTGGCGTTGCGATTACATCCAATAGCGGGCAGCCAGGGGCTGGAAGTACTATTCGTATTCGGGGAGGTTCTTCATTGAATGCAAGCAATGATCCTCTTATTGTTATTGATGGTGTTCCCGTGGAGAGCTCTTCGGTTTCAGGTGCATCAAATCCCCTGAGCTTCATAAATCCTAACGATATTGAATCGTTTACCGTACTTAAGGATGCTTCAGCCTCGGCTATATATGGAGCAAGGGCTTCCAATGGCGTTATCATCATCACGACTAAAAAAGGATCTAGTGATAAGTTAAGGGTGACCTTTAATAGCGTAAACTCGGTGTCAAATGTTTTCAGATACATTGATGTTTTATCAGGTGATCAGATCAGAGAGATCGTAAACGCCAGCGATAAAACAGCCTTGAAGTCGCGCCTTGGTACAGAAAACACAGACTGGCAGAAGGAAATTTACCAGACTGCTTTTGGTACAGATAATACCCTTGGTTTCTCAGGTGGTATTAAAAAACTACCTTACCGCTTGTCATTAGGTTATCAAAATCAAAGTGGCGTTTTAAAGACCGACAACCTTCAGAAAACTACACTTGCACTGAACTTGAACCCTTCATTCTTTGATAAGCATCTTACTGTCAATGTCAGCCTTAAAGGAAGTGCTCAAAGAGCTCGTTTTGCCAATACTGCTGCTATTGGTGGAGCTGTAAGCTTTGACCCTACACAGCCAGTGACAACAAATAGTCCCCGCTTCGGTGGGTACTTTGAACATTTGGACCCTACTCAGCAAACTGGTTTGTATAATTTGCAAGGACGCAACCCTCTAGGGCTTCTTTATCAAAGAGAAGATATAGGTAAACCACTAAGAAGTATTGGTAATGTTCAGCTGGATTATAAGTTTCATTTCCTTCCTGAACTTCGTCTGACTGTAAATGCAGGATACGACGTAGCTAAAGGTAAAGGAACGGTATTCGTAACAGATAGTGCTGCTGCAGAGTATGTGCTTAATGGCGCGGGTGGTTTGAATAACAGGTACCAACAGAATAGGACAAATACTGTTCTGGAAGCGTACTTGAATTATGCTAAAGATATAAAGTCTATTAAAAGCAGGGTTGACGTAACCGCGGGTTATTCTTATAACGACTTCAAGACCAAGGCATATAATTTTGCCAACTATAATGCTAAAGGAGAAAAGTACGCAAACTCTGATCCTGCGTTTCCTTACGATATTCCTCAGTACCGCCTGATCTCAGTATTCGGCCGCGCTAATTATACTTTCAATGATAAGTATTTATTGACAGCAACTGTTCGTCGTGACGGCTCTTCCCGGTTTGGAGAGAATAATAAATACGGCGTATTTCCTTCAGTAGCGGCAGCGTGGACGGTGAAAAACGAACCATTCCTTAAGAATGTAGAGGCAATTTCCACTCTTAAGTTCCGCCTGGGTTACGGAGTCACGGGACAGCAGGAGGGTATTGCTAATTATGGATATATGGCTGCATATAACCTGAGTCAAAACACAACCACCTACCAATTCGGAAACACTTACTACCAAATGTACAGACCTGGCGGTTATGTTGCGAACATAAAGTGGGAAGAGACAGCAACCAGCAACATTGCGGTAGACTATGGCTTCTTGAACAACCGTTTAAATGGTAGTATAGAGTACTATTATAAAAAGACCAAAGATTTATTAGCTGCAGCCCCTCAGGCAGCCGGAACTAATTTTTCTGCTGTGGCTACCCAAAACATTGGTAACATGGAAAACCGTGGGGTTGAGTTCAGTGTAAGCGCTCAGCCGATCAGGAGTAAGAATCTGACATGGGATGCCTCATTTAACGTAACATACAATAAGAACAAAATTACAAACTTAACTCTGGTACCGAATGATCCCAACTACCTTGGTGCTCCGGTCGGAGGCATAACCAGTGGGGTAGGAGGGCAAACATCTCAACTAAATCCAGTGGGTGGTACCAGGAATACCTTCTACCTGTTTCGTCAATTATACGATGCTTCTGGAAAGCCACTGGATGGAGTTTTCGAGGATTTAAACGGCGATGGAGTAATTAGTCTGGATGACAGGTACCTAAGCAAGAGTGCAGTTCCTGAGTATTTCCTTGGTTATACAAATAATATCAGCTATAAGAAATGGAGTACCGGATTTGTATTGCGAGCTAATCTTGGAAATTACTTATACAATAATAACTATAGTGCTACGGGTACTTTCAATCAGATTACTGGATCTGCAGTAGTTTATAATGCTTCAGCCAACTATTTGGCAACAAGTTTCAGAGGAAGTGATTTCCAGGTACTAAGTGATTATTACCTTCAGAACGCGTCCTTCCTAAAGATGGATAATTTCAATATATCTTATAACGCCGGAAAAATCTTTCCTAATGGGGGGAATCTTCAGCTGAGCGGAATTATCCAGAATGTATTTACAATAACCAAGTACAAAGGACTTGATCCGGAAGTAAGCGGAGGTGTAGATAATAGCCTTTATCCACGCCCACGTACTTTTTCCATCGGCTTGAACCTAACTTATTAAGCTACTGATAAGAACAATTAAAAGGAAATTACATGAACCGCTATAAAAATATTTTCACTATTGCCTTATTGTCGTTGGCAATGGCTTCCTGCTCCAAGTTAGACCTTACACCAACAAATGATTTGGTAGCAGAAGACGTTTACGCAACACCACAAGGATATAAACAAGCTTTAGCAAAGGTCTATGGAGCTTTTGCTCTAACTGGTAACGCTACTACCGGAAGCCAGGACATTCCAGCAAGTATTATCAGGGATGAAGGAAACTCTGATTTTCTTCGTCTTTACTGGAATCTTCAGGAATTAACCACCGACGAAGCGGCATGGTCCTGGCCGGGAGACGCTGGAGTGCAGGGTTTGCATGAAATGAGATGGTCATCGATCAATGCTATCGCTAACGGATTGTATTACCGTTCTTTCTTCCAGATCACTCTGGCAAACGATTTCATCAGACAAGCTTCTGATGCTAATATTTCAGCAAGAGGAATCAGTGGAACTGAGGCTGAAGAATTAAAGAACTTTAGAGCAGAGGCAAGGTTCCTGAGAGCTTATCAATACTGGATATTGATGGACCTCTATGCTAACCCTCCTTTTGTGACAGAGAATGATGAGGTCGGTTCAGGAAAGCTTCCACAACAGATCCAGAGAAAGGACCTTTTTGCTTATATAGAGTCTGAACTAAAAGATCTTGAGAATTTACTTCCTGCACCGAAGACGAATGAATATGGCAGGGCAGATAGGGCAGCAGCATGGGCTTTATTAGCCCGACTGTATCTGAATGCAGAGGTTTATACAGGAACAGGACGATATACAGATGCAATCACCTATGCCAAAAAGATAATTGACGCCGGATACACTTTACATCCTAAGTATCGGGAACTGACCATCGCTGATAATCACCTTAATACAGACGAGAATATCTTCACCATCACTTACGATGGTACATACACTCAAAACTATGGAGGTACAACTTACTTAATGCACGGTCCTGCCAATGTTCCTGCTGATGTTACTGGTTCAAGTGGCGACTGGGGAGGTTTGCGTTTCACAGAAAACTTTGTGAACCTTTTTGCTGACAAAACGGGAAATACCGATAAAAGGGCCCAATTTTATACTGGTACAGCATCCAAGCCCCAAACACTTGACATGACCGAGATCTATTTAAGTACTGCAGGTTACTCAAGCACTAAATACAGGAATTATACAAGAACCGGTGCTCCTGCACCTCATATTGATGCTAAAAAGGATTTCGCTGATATCGATTTCCCTCTTTTCCGGTTGGGTGAGATTTATCTTACATATGCTGAAGCCGTATTGCGGGGAGGCACTGGCGGAAGTACAAGTACAGCTTTATCTTATATTAATGCTTTAAGAACAAGGGCTTATGATGGTAGTACTGCGGGTAATATCAGTGCTGCACAACTAAACCTCGATTTCATACTTGACGAGAGAGGCCGTGAACTGTACTACGAAGCGCATAGAAGAACAGATTTGATACGATTTAATAAATTCACTACAAGTGCCTATTTGTGGGCATGGAAGGGTGGTGTAAGAAATGGAGCTGCGGTTTCTGATAAGTACAATATCTTCCCTCTTCCTCCAACTGACCTGTCTTCTAACCCCAACCTTAAACAGAATAAAGATTACTAATCAATAAACCCTCATAAAATGAAAAAGTCATTAAGCGCGGTTTTACTTATGATATTGTTTTCGTGCCTATATATGGGATGCGAAAAGGACATAGAACAGAAAGTTTTATTAAGTCCCACTAATGTACCTGGCTTTACTACAAGCGCTCAAAGCCTGGTACTTTCCACAACTAATGATAATTCAAAAGTTGTTACTTTCAAATTCAATAAACCTGATTATGGAGTGAGGGTAGTGCCCTCATTTACCTTGCAATTTGATATTCCATCAGATACAACCGGTACAAACGCATGGGCAAAGGCAGTAGAGGTAAAACTGAGTGGCGACAGTACCGAAAAGTCTTATACAGGCAAGGATTTTAATTCGCTACTAGTAAATCAATTAAAGCTCCCTACCGGAACGCAAAGTACATTAGTTGTTCGTCTGAAATCAGACATTAACCAACCATCCGGAGATGCAAGTCCGGTTCAGCCCGTGTACTCTGTTGTTACTATGACTGTAACGCCTTACAAGGTGGAGATCATATATCCGGCTTTGATGGTTAGAGGCGGGAACTCCTGGATCACTCCAGCTACCCGTACTAATGGATTAGTGCTTACTTCTGTTAATTTTAATAATAAGTACGAAGGGTACCTATATCTTCCAAATGCTGATGGATGGGGTGGCGATGCCTTTAAACTCGAATCTTCCACTACAGGAAAGGTTTATGGCTGGGGAACTAGCGCAACTACATTAAGTGAAGGTGGTGGGAACTTATGGCTTGCTCCGGCACCTAATTATATGAAGGTTACTGTTGATTTGGATGCTATGACCATCAGTTATACTCCGGTAACTTTTTATATCTCCGGAGATGATAATAATTGGAGCACATCTGCAACTCCAATGACTTATGATCCGGCAACCAAAAAGCTGATAGCTAATAATGTGAATCTTACCGCAGGCAAAAAGTTCGTGTTTACCTCTAACGGTGGATATGACAATAGCTATAAAGTGAATGCCGAAGGGAAACTTGTTTTTGCTGGTCCTCCAGCATGGACGGGTAATAATATTACCGCCCCAAGTACAGGCGTATTCAAAGTCACATTAGACTTGAGTCAAGGTGCAGGAAAATACACCTATTCAATAGAATAAAATTACATGGTTAGTTAGTAACTCCGAGAGGCGCTTGCTATAAGCGGCGCCTCAAAAGAGTTTAGTGTCTATGTCAATTATTAAACCTCTACCCAATGCTAAAAATTCCGTTAATAAAAGGGTTTATTTCCGCATTCCTGATTTTGGCCCTTACTGCCATTGCTTGCAAAAAGAATAGCGCAGCCGAAGTTGAAGAAAAAGAAGAGACACCAGCAAGTCCTGTAAATAGCTTTGCTAAAGGTGCAGACATAAGCTGGGTAACAGAAATGGAAGCTTCAGGGGTAAAATTTTATAATGCACAAGGTGCTCAGAAAGAACTGTTCCAGCTCTTGAAGGATAAGGGAATGAACACAATACGCCTTCGGGTTTGGGTAAACCCTTCAGACGGATGGTGCAATAAAGCTGATGTATTAGCGAAGGCCTCAAGGGCTAAGAATTTAGGTCTAAGGATCATGATTGACTTCCATTACAGTGATTCCTGGGCTGATCCGGGCAAGCAGCCAAAACCTGCAGCTTGGGCAGGGCAGAACATCACCGCCTTAAGAACTTCTGTTTATAATCATACTGTAGATGTGTTAACTACTCTTAAGAATAACAGTATTGTGCCGGAGTGGGTTCAGGTAGGCAATGAAACTAATAATGGGATGCTTTGGGAGGAAGGTAAAGCTTCCGTAAGTATGAAGAACTTCGCCGACCTGATAAACAGTGGTTACACTGGGGTTAAAGCCGTTTTTCCTTTAGCAAAAGTGATCGTCCATATTTCCAATGGTTATGATAATGGTCTTTTCCGCTGGATGTTTGATGGTTTGAAGAATAATGGAGCTCAGTGGGATGTGATTGGTATGTCTATGTATCCGGAAGTTTCGGACTGGCAAATTAAAAATACGCAGTGCCTAAGCAATATGAATGATATGATCAGCCGGTACGGCAAGGAGGTGATGATCGTAGAGGTAGGGATGCCAGCATCGGAAGGAAACGCTGCAAAATCATTTATTTTAGACTTGATTACGAAAGTAAAGTCTCTACCGGACAATAAAGGACTGGGGGTACTGTATTGGGAACCCCAGGCTTATAATAGTTGGAAAGGATACAAGCTAGGGGCATTTGATGATAGCGGCAAACCTACCGCTGCCCTTGATGCATTTTTAAATTAGGTTAATTAATTGGTTCAGGTCATTGGAACGTCCTTGTTAATGACGATTTTAAACATCTTTAGCTCACCTAACACTCAAAAAAAGACGTGTGGAATCTTTAGGTGTAAAACAACACACTTACAATTAGAATGACTGCAAAAAAACTGTTTATTTTTCTGTTTTTATCCACTGTGCTTTCTTTTAACATAGCTTTTGCGCAGGATCAAAAAGGGGTTTATGTAGATGCAAATGGTGTAATGAGATGGAGAAGTACACAAAAAGAAGCATCTTTCTTTGGAGTAAACTACACCCTGCCGTTCGCCTATGGTTATCGCTCGCACAAGGTTTTAGGAGTAAATTTAGAAGAAGCCATTCGGCAGGATGTCTACCATATGGCACGCCTTGGCTTAAATGCCTTCCGGGTGCATGTTTGGGATACTGAGATTAGCGATTCTGTAGGTAATCTTATTGAGAACGAACACCTCAGATTATTTGATTTCCTACTAGCAGAGCTTAAGAAAAGAGGAATAAAAACACTTGTTACTCCCATAGCTTTCTGGGGAAATGGGTATCCGGAAAACGATGAAAAGACTCCAAGCTGGGTAAGCAAATATGGTAAAGGTACATCCGTAGTTAAGGAAGAGGCTATCAAAGCTCAGGAGAATTACCTCAAACAGTTTTTTAAACACGTAAATCCGTATACGAAATTAAGCTACAAAAACGATCCTGACATTATTGCTATGGAGATCAATAACGAACCACACCATAGCGGACCGAAAAATGCAGCTAAAGATTATATTAACAGACTTGCTGCGGCCACCAGAAGTACGGGTTGGACAAAGCCTGTATTTTATAATATCAGCGAATCTCCTTTTTACTCAGATGCCGTTGCAAATGCTAGTATAGATGGTGTCAGTTTTCAATGGTATCCCACTGGCCTGGTGGCAGGCCACACCCTTCAAGGAAATTTCCTTCCTAATGTAGATAGATATCATATCCCTTTTGATTCTATTCCGGCTTTTAGAAGTAAGGCTAAAATGATTTACGAATTTGATGCGGGCGATGTGCTTCAACCACTTATGTACCCAGCCATGGCCCGGAGCTTCCGTACTGCCGGCTTTCAATGGGCAACACAATTTGCTTATGATCCTATGGCAACGGCATATGCTAATACGGAGTATCAAACCCATTATCTCAACCTTGCTTATACCCCTTCGAAAGCAATCAGTTTATTAATCGCATCTAAAGTTTTTAATAAGGTGCCAAGGCTTAAAAAGTACGGGAATTATCCTGAGAGTAATAATTTCGAGAATTTCAAGATTAATTACGAGGAAGGATTAAGTGAAATGAACTCGGGCGAGGAGTTTTATTATTCAAACTCTACAGCTTCGAAGCCGGTTAATGCAGCAAAACTCAAAAAGATAGCCGGAGTAGGAAGTTCTCCTGTAATTGTTTACAATGGCACCGGAGCATACTTTCTTGACAAGGTAGAAACAGGAGTTTGGCGGCTTGAAGTTATGCCTGATGCTATTTCAATTAGGGATCCTTTCGCCAAAGCATCTTTATCTAAGGAGGTGACCCGTATAGAATGGAAAGATCAACCAATGACTGTACGCCTGGCTGATCTAGGCGATGATTTTCAGGTCAAAGCATTGAATATGGGTAATACATTTAAAGCTACGGTTGCCAATAGCACCTTCCACGTTTCTCCAGGAACGTACCTTTTACTTCAGAAGAATAGGGAATTTAAGACTGCGGCAAAATGGGCAGGAAACCTTGGCCTTAATGAGTTTGTGGCTCCCAAAGTAAAATCAAACGATGTATTTATAAGGCATGAACCCTTTTTAGAAATTAGTGAAGGCGCAGACCTCAAAGTGGTGGCGACAGTAACTGGTCTTACTTCGAAGGCGAAGGTACTGCTTCTGATCAACCAGTTATCAGGAGATTATAAAACAATAGAAATGCAAGCGGGGCATGGTTATGAATACACAGCAATAGTTCCTGCATCTTTTGTTATCCCCGGTTTATTGAATTACCGTATCGCTGTTAAGCAGGGAGATCAGGATATTGTTTTTCCGGGAGGACATAAAGGAGATCCATGGGCATGGGATAATTTCAATAATGAAACATGGAAGACTTATGTTGCCGCAAAAGGTAGCACCTTAAAGATCTTTGATGCAGGAAGGGATATGAACATCAGTCGAATTCCTCAATGGGATAAAAATGTGAGATCGCTGTACGTTACTTCAGATAAAGGTAGTCAACTTGTATACCGGTTAGAGGCTGACCAGTATCCATCCGATGAAGTGCTAGGTTTCCAGGATTTTGTAACCGAAAAACTTACCGGACGGGCAGCTGAACTCAACAATTTTAGTACGATCCGCCTACGGGCAAAAAGGGTTTCTGAACAAAAAGTTAAGTTAAAGATCTCCCTAATAAATAAAGAAGGTCAGGCCTATTCAGTCCTTGTTGATCTGCCAGCTATGCTTAGCGATGTAAATATTCCGCTGAGCTCATTTTTGCCCGGAACTGCATTGTTGCTTCCGAGACCATATCCAGGGTTTCAACCATTGTGGTCACCCGCACGCTCGGTGGATCAGCGCCCCAACCTTAGGGATATTCAGAAACTGGAAATAACAATAACACCAGAAACCAAATCTACAGGATTTGATATTGAATCAGTAGAGTTGGTAAAGTAGAACTCTTTTTCATATATTTTATTTCAAAGGAAGGCGAAAGCTCAAGTCTACGGGCTTGGGCTTTTTTAGTACTGTTGGCGCATTAAGATTTGTAATTGAATGAGCAAAAATTTATCCTATTTTAGCTGTTCCCGGCTGGAAAGATAAGGGCTGGGAAGTATATTTAAGCTTATTTAAAATGACAGATTTTTCCCGTCGTCGGTTCCTTCAGTCCTTAACACTAGCATCCGCGACAGTATTCATCGAGCCTGAAAATTTAGTTGCGTCCGAACATCAGTATATTGAAGACCCTGAGAAAAAACTAACATTCCTGTTTCAAGGAGACTCGATAACTGATGGGAATCGCGGTCGCAATACTGATCCTAACCATATTATGGGACATGGATACGCTTTCTCAGCAGCAAGTAGAATTGCTGCGGATTTTGCTGAAAAAGATCTGGTATTCTATAATAGGGGAATAAGTGGAAACAAGGTGACCGATCTGCAGAAGAGATGGGAGGAAGATAGCATTGCTCTAAAGCCAGATGTATTAAGTATCCTCGTTGGTATTAATGATGTCGCTGCTGTTATCCAGAAGCCTGAATCCGCGAAGAGTCCGGAAGAGTTTAAAGCCATTTACCATGATATCCTGCAGAGAAGCATGACTGCCAATCCTAAATTGCTGCTTTTACTAGGCCTACCTTTTGTCTATCCCGTTGGCCGGGTAAAAGAAAATTGGGAACTATGGTCACGGGAGGTGGAAAAAAGGGGAGAAGTAGTTCGGAAGCTAGCCAGAGAGTTTGATGCAGTTTTGATTGATTATCCGTCAGTGTTTACAAAGGCATTTAAAAGAAAGGAGCCTGCCTATTGGATATGGGACGGGGTGCATCCAACCATCGCCGGACATGAACTAATGGCGAGAGAATGGCTGAAGCAAGTTAGCAGTCGGATACGTTTTCTTAAGAAATACAAGTACTAGTTAGTTAAGAGGGCTTTGAAAGTCCAGTTTTCTTTATTGGGATCATTAAATGTTTTTTTAGGCATCAATGAGATCACTGAGCTAAGTTTTATTGGCCTCCGGCAACCTTCAGATGACTTTACACCCCCCGCTTGCGGATTTTGCCTATGATGGTTTTCGGAAGCTCTTTTGATAGGCCAAGGGACTTTTACCTTTTAGTAATTTGAAAAACTTGTGAAAGCTTGAGAAGTTATTGAACCCGCTTTGAAAGCAAATCTCCTTGATATTATAATCGCTTTCTATCAAAAGCTTGCAAGCATGGCCAATCCTGATTTCGTTAATGAACTCGGAATAGGTTTTCCGGCTTCTCGACTTAAAGAATTTACAAAAGGAATTAGGACTCATAGCCGCCACTTCTGCAATTTCTTCCAGACTGATCTTTTTCCGGAAGTTGCTGATGCTGTAGTTATATATAGCGTTTATCCTGTCTTTTTCCGACTCCAGAAAATTGTGCTGAAATCCTACTGTAGCTAAAAGTTTTATGTCTTTAGATTCTGCAAGTGTAAGCATAACCTCAATGAGAGCCAGCACTTTTCGCGTTCCTTCGAGCGAGATTATTTGTTCAACTTTAGTCCCGAGCAGAGGATCATATTGTGCTCCCAATTGAATCCCTCGTTTCGATTTTTCTAACAAAGACCTTAGTGCCTTATTTTCCGGAAGGTTCAGAAATGCTTCTCCCCAAAATAATTCATTAAAATGAATCACAACAACATCAACTTTATCCTCCGTATCCGCTAAGAAGTATTTATCGTGGAACTGCCAGTAGTGAGGTAAGTTAGATCCAACCAAAACCACGTCTCCTTTACTGAAAGCACTTATATCATCTCCAATGAACTGAGTTCCTTCTCCCTCCTTAAAATATACCAGTTCCAGTTCGGGATGAAAATGCCAGCGATTATTAACATCGGGCTTTGTACCTCGCCTGGCGTTGAAGGAGTTTGACTCATCTTTGAAAACTTTTAATAACTGAGGCTTCATTGTAAAGGGAATATACAAAGTATTGCGTGCAATAGTCTAAGTAGAGCTCCAAAAATAAGACTAAGGACAATATTGCATAATAATTGGATAAAATGATAAACTTTTAAATGTAAGAGTTCACGTTCTTTTGTAATAGTTACAGCTAACGTATTATAAACCGGGGGGCATGGGTTCTCCCGATCAATAACTAGATGATGGAGAAAGCTTCTGCTCATACCTATATACAGATACATCCTGCCGATAATGTTTTAGTGGCCCTTACAGACTTGGGTAGTGGGACATTAATTAACTTCAATGGCTCTGTTTTTCCACTGATAACACCGGTTGCCGCCAAGCACAAATTCAGTATTTCAGACCTGGCAATTGGCGACGAGGTGTTTATGTATGGAGTACTGGTAGGGAAGGCTTCAGAATACATTCCTCGTGGAGCTGCACTTACGGTAGATAATTTAGTTCATGCTGCACAGGATTTCAAGCTTGGAGACAGGAAAACAGTCTGGACAGCACCGGATGTTTCAGCATTTAAAGAACGAAGCTTTTTAGGTTATCATAGGGCAGACGGAAGCGTGGGTACTGCAAATTACTGGCTGGTTATACCTCTGGTATTCTGTGAGAACAGGAATATATCGGTACTTAAGGAAGCATTAACGGAAAAGTTAGGTTTTTCAAAACCAAAGAAATACGAGCTCGAAGTTGATTCTTTAGTAGATCTGTATAAAGCAGGAAAGTCAGTAGAGGAAATACTTCAGGCAGATCTAAAGTTTTCGGAAAAGAACCCGGAGGGTCAGAAGCTTTTTCAAAATATTGATGGTATAAAATTTATCAATCACGAGCTGGGTTGCGGCGGTACCCGTATGGATTCTGATGCTTTATGCGGACTACTTGCAGGATATATAACTCATCCGAACGTAGCAGGCGCTACTGTTTTGAGTCTTGGTTGCCAGCATGCGCAGGCAAGTATCCTGCAGGCAGAGATACAAAAACGGGATCCTCATTTCGGCAAACCTTTGTATATACTTGAGCAACAAGCTCTGGGAACGGAAAGTAAGTTATTACAGGAAGCACTTAAACAAACTTTCGCGGGATTGATCCAGGCCAATAAGAATGAGAGACAACCTGCACCTCTTTCAAAACTAAATATTGGACTGGAGTGTGGAGGATCAGACGGGTTCTCAGGAATTTCTGCAAACCCGGCATTGGGTTATCTTTCTGACATCCTTGTAAGTTTGGGCGGAAGTGTGATCTTAGCAGAATTCCCTGAGCTATGTGGTGTAGAACAGGAGATAAGTGACCGTTGTGTTGATGTACCTACGGCTGAAAGATTTATTAACCTGATGCGCTCTTACAATGCCTTAGCTGAGGCTTCGGGTTCAGGTTTTTACGCCAACCCCTCACCCGGAAATATTAAAGACGGATTGATAACAGACGCAATAAAATCTGCAGGGGCGGCAAAGAAGGGGGGGACTTCTCCGGTTGCAGCTGTGTTAGACTATCCTGAAAAGGTAAGCAAGCCAGGATTAAATTTACTTTGTACTCCCGGAAGCGACGTCGAAAGCACAACAGCGGAAGTGGCAGCTGGAGCTAATATTGTATTATTTACTACCGGTCTGGGCACTCCAACCGGGAACCCAGTTGCTCCTGTTGTAAAGATATCTACCAATACAGCTTTATATCAACGTATGCCAGACATTATTGATATAAATTGCGGGACGATCATTGACGGTGAAGAAACAATTCAACAGTCGGCAGAACGTATTTTGGATTATGTAATTTTGGTAGCCAGTGGTGTTGTGCAACCGAAGGCAGTACAATTAGGTCAAGACGATTTTATACCCTGGAAAAGAGGGGTTTCACTATAGAAATTAAACTATGTTCAGTTTAGCAAATAAACACGCAGTTATTACAGGTGGCGGCAGCGGAATAGGAAGAGCGATCTCAATTCTGTTTGCAAAACAAGGTGCCACTGTTCATATTTTCGATCTTAATGAACAAACAGCAGAAGATACTTTGAAAGAAATCAAAAATGCTGGAGGAAAGGGAGATTTTTACAAGGTTGATGTAACCAATCAGCAACAGGTAATTGATGCTTTCGCTGCAATGGGAACGGTTGATATCCTGGTAAATAATGCTGGTATCGCTCATGTCGGAAATGTTGAAAATACGCAGGAGGCTGATTTTGAGAGAGTATACAATGTAAATGTTAAGGGTGCCTACAACTGTTTCTATGCAGCCATCCCTATGATGAAAGCTAAGAAATCGGGAGTAGCTTTAAGTATGGCTTCTATTGCTTCCTCTGTTGGAATAGCCGATCGTTTTGCATATTCCATGAGTAAGGGCGCTGTGCATGCCATGAGTATGTCTGTTGCGCGAGATTACCTTCAGGATGGGATCCGGAGCAATACAATTTCCCCGGCGCGTGTGCACACGCCTTTTGTAGATGGCTTCATCTCAAAGAACTATCCCGGTCAGGAAGCAGAGATATTTGAGAAATTATCAAAGAGCCAGCCTATAGGTCGCATGGGCTCTCCGGAAGAAATTGCTTACTTAGCATTGTTTTTATGTTCTGAAGAATCAGGCTTCATAACGGGTAGCGATTACGCTATTGATGGTGGTTTTATAAAATTGAATAATTAAAAGAAAATGAAATTAATAAGATACGGAAATCCGGGAGAAGAGCTTACTGGTGTACAAATTGATGGTATTAATTACGACACATCAGCTTTTGGTCAGGATTATGACGAAAAGTTCTTTGCTAATGATGGTATTGAGAAGCTTAAGTCATTTGTAGATGAAAACAGAGATAGCTTAAAAGTTATAGATGCTAACGTACGTTTGGGAGCACCGGTGGCACGTCCATCGAAAATAGTTTGTGTGGGTCTTAACTATGCAGATCATGCATCTGAAACCAATGCAGCATTACCTTCCGAGCCAGTATTGTTCATGAAAAGTACAACGGCACTAGTTGGTCCTTTTGATGATATCATGTTGCCAAAAGATTCTGTAAAGACCGACTGGGAGGTTGAACTTGCAGTGGTAATTGGTAAAAAAGCTTCTTATGTAGAGCAGGAAGAAGCAAACGATTATATCGCAGGGTATGCTCTTCATAACGATGTATCTGAAAGAGAGTTTCAGCTGGAGAGAAATGGTACATGGGATAAAGGAAAAGGTTGTGATACATTCGCTCCAATAGGACCATTCTTGGCAACAAAAGAGGAGATTTCTGACGTAAACAATCTGAACCTTTGGTTGACTGTTAACGGCCATAAGATGCAGCAGGGAACTACTGCCCATCTTATCTTCAATGTTCCTTTCCTGGTTTCCTATATCAGTAAGTTCATGACTTTACTTCCCGGTGATATTATTTCAACTGGTACCCCTGCAGGAGTAGGTTTAGGTTTCAATCCTCCTGTTTACCTGAAAGAGGGAGATGTTGTTGAACTTGGAATTGATGGTCTTGGTACTTCAAAGCAAAGAGTTATTGCTTTTTCAAAATCTTAAATTCTCATTATAACCTATAATAAGCCTGCAATTCTATTGCAGGCTTATCTAAATTAAAACTAACCTTTCTAAACTCTAAAAGATGGATTTGAAGCTTCAAAACAAGGTCATTATCGTGACCGGTGGTGCCAGAGGTATAGGCAAAGGGATAGCTCTGGTATTGGCCAGAGAAGGTGCTGTTCCTGTCATCGTAAGCCGGACTGAATCAGAAAGCTTAAAGACAGTTGCCGAAATTGAAGCAGCAGGTGGCTCAGCATTCCAGGTTCCTGCTAATTTAACTGATCCTGAAAGTTGCAAGACTGCGGTAGAAGCAGTAGTGGCCCGATTTGGAAGGATCGACGGACTTGTGAATAATGCAGGAGAGAATGATGGTGTAGGTTTAACAAATGGTACATATGAGAGCTTCATGAACTCCCTGCATAAAAACCTGGTGCATTATTTCTTAATGGCCCATTTTGCTTTCCCTGAGTTGATAAAGGCACAAGGAGCAATACTTAATATCAGTTCGAAAACAGCCGATACGGGCCAGGGTGGTACGTCGGGATATGCAGCATCAAACGGAGGAAGAAATGCACTTACACGCGAGTGGGCGGTAGAATTACTGCCACATAAGGTTCGTGTTAATGCTATTGTAGTTGCCGAATGTTGGACACCCTTATACGAGCGATGGATCCAGACCGTTGAAAATCCGGAAGAAAAACTCAGGTCGATCGAGAAACATATTCCTTTAGGAAACCGTATGACTACAGCTGAGGAAATTGCCAACGCTGCCGCTTTTCTTTTGTCTCCATTATCCAGTCATACAACCGGCCAGATTACCTATGTAGATGGCGGTTATGTACATTTAGACAGGGCAATCTAATTCTTTCCCAAATCCTTTTCTAATACATAAATTAAAGGCCTTGAACTTTTTCCAGGCCTTTACAACTCTTTGCTGCCGTTTCCTTTTCCAATAGCTCTTTCTTAATCACTATAAAACATAAACAAACAGAGTAATAAGAGGTTAAATTTAGAGTGCCCTGAATTGGTCAAAACGACAAGTTTTTAATAGGTAGATAATTAAGAGGATAGGAAAATGGCGGCTAAATCTTATGCAAGTTCCCGAGCGCTAAAGCTAGACAGGAAAAATACTTTTAAGCTTGAAAGTTCAAAAGATCTTGGTCCCTTATTAGAAAGGGTTGGCGAAGCACATTATGTCCTACTTGGCGAGGCGACGCATGGAACGCATGAATACTATACCTGGAGGACCGCGATCAGCAAAAGACTAATCAAAGAAAAAGGTTTCAATTTTATCGCGGTAGAAGGCGACTGGCCCGACTGTTATAAGCTTAACCGTTATGTAAAAGGCTACGAACACCAGGATAAAACAGCCCATGAACTTTTAGAAGAATTTGATCGGTGGCCAACATGGATGTGGGCTAATTGGGAAATAGTTTCTCTAATCAATTGGTTGAAGGAGTATAACCTAAGTCAACCTGTCGATAAGAAGGTAGGCTTTTATGGGCTGGATGTTTACAGTTTATGGGAGTCGATGGATGTTTTAATGGATTATCTTTCACTGAACGATCCTAAGGCGGCAGAATATGCAGCGGATGCAATTCGTTGTTTTGAACCTTATCAGGAAGATGAGCATCGCTATGCCCGGGCACAAAAGTTTATGGATGATAGTTGCCAGGAGCACGTGATAAATCTGCTTTCAGAGGTTAGAAGAAAGGCTTCGAACTATAGCCAGGATCCCGAGGCTGCATTAAATGCGCGGCAGAATGCTGAAGTGGCAGTAAACGCTGAAATGTATTATCGAAATATGACAGGGTTTGATGTTAATACATGGAACTTAAGGGACACCCATATGGTGGAAACCCTAAACAGGCTTATCCAATTCCATGGCACTGGAGCGAAAGCTATAGTTTGGGAGCATAATACCCATATCGGAGACGCCCGCTATACAGATATGGTGCAAACTGGAGACATCAATGTGGGACAACTATTAAGAGAACAGAAGGGCGAAGATGACACTGTTCTTGTTGGGTTTGGATCATATCATGGAACTGTTATCGCTGGTGACAGTTGGGGAGCTCCGATGCGAAAAATGATAGTTCCCGATGCAAGACCTGGTAGTATTGAAGATCTGCTTCATCGAGAGTTTCTAGAAAACCAGCTTTTAATATTTGATAAGAATAACAGAAATGAACTGTTTAGTAAAATGGTAGCACATAGGGCTATTGGGGTTGTTTATAATCCTGATCATGAACGTTATGGTAATTACGTACCAACTATTTTAAACAGACGTTACGATGCATTTATCTACATCGACGAGACCAAGGCGTTGAATCCCTTGCATATACGTATAGATGGGCACAAAATTCCAGAGACTTATCCTTTCGAGTATTAGGAAGCTCTAAGATTTATTTTTTAAGTTACAATTTTTGAACATTCTAATTTAAACCATAAATTGATTGATTTTTAATGGTATATTAGAGCTGCATTGCCTACTTTAATTATAGCAACAGCCTAACCATTTATATCAGAGCCTAATTGTTTTACACTATGCCTAAAAGAATACTTGCAGTTGATGATGATCAGGATATTTTAGATTGTATTTCTTTTATTCTTAAGTCTGAAGGATATGAAGTTAAAGGAATACCATCTCGCAGTAAGATAATCAAGTATATTGTGGAGTTTAAACCGGACCTTTTAATTCTTGATATTAACCTCGGTAAGGATAACGGACTTGAGATCTGTAAACGACTTAAAAATAATATTTATACAAGCCATATTCCCATCATTATCATTTCAGCAGATCCCTCAATTAACCTGGCTGTTAATAGTTATCAGGCTGATGCCATTATAGAGAAGCCATTTGAGATCGAGAATCTATTTGGTATCGTGAATGAATTTTTATTAGCCAAAGTTGTTCCCTTGATCAGAGCGTCTTAAACCCCCTTTCCGGTAAAATGGACAGTTGGGTTTTTTCTAATCACGTTTCGAGCTCTTTCTGATTTTTAACTCACACGCTATTATTTTCTTTGACTGTTCTTTCTTGTCCGTTTTCTTCAATAGCTCATCAAAATATACCTTGGCTGCCTGATACCCCAATTCTTCACCCTTTTGATCTATAGACGAAATTGGGGGCTCAATAAGTTCAGTAAAAGGTTCATTCGCAAAACCAAAAAGGCCTATATCATTAGAAACACGTAATCCTGCTTTTTCAATCGCTTGTTTTACCCCTAATGCTTGAATGTCTGATATGGTGAAAAAGGCATCTGGGGCATCATTCAGAGAAAGTAACTCTGTCGCTATTTCAAAGGCCAATTGCTTTTCAAGTGTTTCTTCAACTATAAAATTATATGGGATAGGAAGACTCGCTTCCTTAATCGCTTTAAGAAATCCTTCTTTACGTTGTCTATATATGTTAAGATGAGATGGGCCACCAATAAATGCAATTTTCTTGTATCCTTCTTCAATCAAACTTTTCACTGCCTTGTATGCCGCTTCCTGGTTGTCGTTCTCTACCTTGTGGCTATCGATCATCTCTATGCATCTGTCAAACTGGATCAAATGAATATTATGTTTCAGAATTTGTTCTAATGAAACAGCATTTGAAGTTTCAATAGATGCTGAAAGTAGGATACAATCAACATTCTGATGAATGAGTGTTTCAATGGCAGTTTTTTCTTTACTAAAGTTATCATGAGATTGACAAATGATCAGACTATGATTATTCTCCGCACAAGCTCTTTCAATCCCAGAAATAGTATCTGAGAAAAACCCTTGATTTATATGGGGTACAATTACACCCAATGTGCGGGAGGACCCGCGACGAAGGTTAGCGGCATGAGTATTATGCTTATAATTCAATTCCTCTGCCTTTTGCAGCACTAAAGCCCTTACCCGCTCGCTCACTCCTGGCTGGTTATTCAGTGCTTTCGATATATACGAAACAGAGATTCCCAGTTCTTTTGAAAGATCGTAAATAGTTATTCTTTTATTAATCATGCGCTTGGGGCAAAAGTATAAGATTTCTGGATAAAGTAAATTTCATATAAAAATGGAAATCGATTTTGTAATAAGGATATGAAGAAAAGTTAAACTAAGGAAAAGCTCTTTTAATTCCTTTGGAAATCGATTTCCAAGCTTTACATTTGCAGTCGCAACCAGTTGTAAACGAACTTTGTGATGGAACAAAATAAACAGCAGTTAGCATTGGCTCTTATTACTTCTTTGTTTTTTCTCTGGTGTTTTACATCAAGTCTTAATCCTGCTATCCTATATTATTCAAAGGAGACTTGCCAATTAACAGACAATTCGTTTGCATCAATTGAATGTGCAATTTGTTTAGGTTATTTCCTTCTTGCCGTTCCTGCCAGTAGATTTATGCACAAATATAACTACAAGCAGTGGATGATATTAGGTCTCTTGTTGTTTGCTGCCGGAGCTTTCCTCTTTTATCCGGCTGCAGCTACAGGGGATTATAGCCTTTTACTTTTTGCAATCGTTATCATAATGATCCTATTTGCTCTAAAAAATCTACCCGCTAAGAATATTAATTTTTCCACTGCTCAATAAGAACATATGTCACAAGCAACAGCTAAGCAAAATATTAAACTGCCTAAAGTTATTTTTGGAACCAGCGCTCTGGGTAATCTCTACACAGCTCTACCTATTGAAATTAAAGAAGAAATCGTATCTAACTGTGTGAAATATTCGCCCACACCAGTTGTTTTCGATTCTGCCGGTAAATACGGAGCTGGACTTGCGCTTGAATCGCTTGCTGAATGTTTAGATAGACTACAGGTTGATCCGTCATCTGTGGTGATCAGTAATAAACTAGGTTGGTACCGTACTGAACTAACTACAGAGGAGCCAACTTTTGAGCCTGGAGTTTGGAGAGATCTAAAGTTCGATGCCGTGCAAAGGATCAGTTATGAGGGGATTCTGGAATGCTTTCAACAAGGGAATAAATTGCTGGGCAAATACGCGCCACAATTTATATCTATTCACGATCCTGATGAATATTTAGCAACAGCTAAATCTGCAGAAGAGGCAGAAGAACTGTATACTGATGTCCTGGAAGCTTATAAAGCCTTGGCAACACTTAGAGAAACGCACGGAGTTTTAATAGGAGTGGGGGCTAAAACCTGGACAATTATACAACGAATTGCTGATGATATTGATCTGGATTGGGTGATGTTCGCTAACAGCATGACAATCAGAAAACACCCTTCAGACCTGCTCCAATTTATGGAAACTTTGAAGGCCAAAGGCGTACAGATTATTAATTCAGCGGTATTTCATGCTGGTTTTCTTACAGGCGGGGAGTACTATGATTACAAGTTAATAAAACCCGACAGCGAAGAAAATAGTGCGATCTTTAAGTGGCGCGAGGATTTTTTCAGGCTATGTGAACAATTCAAAATTAAACCTGCTGCTGCTTGTGTGCAATTTGCGCTTAGTGCCCCGGGTGTAGTTAGTATCGCCTTAAATACTACCAATCCAAAGCGGGTAGAAGAGAATGTCCAGCTTGCATATCAGGAGGTTCCTGCTGATTTTTGGACGGCAATGAAAAACGAAGGCTTGATCTCAAAAGAATATAGATACCTGTAATATGAAAATAGATTCTCATCAGCATTTCTGGAAGTTCGATCCTATCAGAGATAGCTGGATAAATGACGAAATGAAAACTATCCAGAGAGATTTTCTACCACCGGATCTCTTACCACTACTTCAGGAGAACGGTCTCGACGGATGCATCGCTGTACAGTCAGACCAGTCGGAAGTCGAAAACTCTTTTCAATTGAATAACGCAGAGCAGTATGACTTCATTAAAGGTGTTGTGGGATGGGTCGATCTGCAGGCGGAGGATATTCAGGAAAGATTGGAATATTATTCCCAATTTCCGAAGTTAAAGGGATTCCGGCATGTATTACAGGGAGAACCTCAACGGGATTTCATGCTCCGATCAGCCTTTAAGAATGGTATTGGATTGCTCCATAAGTATAATTTCACTTATGATATCCTGATTTTTCCAGACCAATTAACTTATTCGAAAGAGCTCGTGGCCGCTTTCCCTGACCAGCCATTTGTGGTGGATCACATTGCAAAGCCATATATCAGGGATAATAAAATAGATGAATGGAAGAGGGATCTTAAAGCTCTTGCTCAATTTGAAAATGTATCATGTAAGATTTCGGGAATGGTAACAGAGGCAGATTGGAAGAAGCATGCTCCTGTTGACTTCAAGCCTTATATTGATGCGGTGGTTGAGTCATTCGGTACAGACAGAATAATGTTCGGGTCTGACTGGCCAGTTTGCCTGGTGGCGGAAAGTTATGCTGGTGTCTTTCGTTTAGTAGAGGATTATTTCAGCACGTTCAGTCAGGGTGAACAGGATAATTTCTTCGGAAACAATGCCGTGAAATTTTATAAAGTATAAAAACGAAGGTATAAGGCCTGGAGCATCAAGGTTAACAGGTCGGATATTTAAATCTCATATCAAAAATTTTAGTCTCATTTCTAATAGTATGAAAGCATTAGTGTGTACAACTCCCGGTCAGTTTGATTATTCAGAAAAAGAAAAACCGGAATCGGTTGAAGGGAGAGCGATAATTAAAATTAAACGTATAGGCATTTGCGGAACAGACCTTCATGCATTTGAAGGAACACAACCATTCTTTAGCTACCCAAGAATACTTGGTCATGAGTTGGCTGGTGAATTGGTTGAAGCGAACGGTGCAGAAGGATTTTCTCCAGGTGAAAAAGTAAGCTTCATTCCTTATTTCAACTGCGGTACCTGTGTTGCCTGCAGGAGTGGAAAACCAAATTGCTGTACCAGCATCAATGTTTGTGGAGTACATGTGGATGGTGGAATGGCTGAATATTTGTCGGTGCCGTCTGCTTCCTTGTTGCATGGTGAAGGTTTAAGTTTTGATGAACTTGCGTTGGTAGAGCCCTTGGCGATCGGAGCTCATGGAGTGCGCAGAGCAGACGTTAAGCCAGGAGAATTTGTTCTGGTAATAGGTGCTGGTCCCATTGGTTTGGGAACAATGGAATTTGCGAGAATTGCCGGCGGAAAAGTAATTGCCCTTGATATTAATAATGACCGCTTACAGTTTTGTAAAGACAGACTTAAAGTAGACCATGTTGTTAACGCTCTTGATCCTGATATTACTGAGCAATTGAAACAGATCACTAATGGTGATATGCCTACTGTAGTTATTGATGCTACCGGAAACCAGAGGGCAATAAATAACGCCTTCCAATATATGGCTCATGGCGCCCGGTTCGTTCTGATCGGATTACAAAAAGGGGAGATCTCTTTCAGTCATCCTGAATTTCACAAACGTGAGGGAACCTTAATGAGTAGCCGTAATGCTACGCGCGAAGATTTCGAGCACGTAATTGCCTCTATGAAGATGGGATTGGTAGATCCTAAAACATATATTACTCATCGAGTGCAGTTTGACGAGGTAAAAGCTGAATTTGAAAGCTGGTTGAACCCTGCTACCGGTGTGATTAAAGCTATGGTGGAGTTGTAGAGTGAATTATGAAAGGGAGTTGTTTATTTGAAACAATTCTCTTTCATTTGTAGTTGCAAAGTTCATGGCTGGGTGGCCGGAAATACCAGATCAATTATTAACTGAACCAGGAAAATGTCGATTAGTGCGTTTGATTATACATTTGGTAATAATGTAGGGTGGGATGGGCACACTATACCCAGTGACGAAAAGGCATTCGAAGCTTTGTTCAAAACCTATTATGCCAGGCTGATATTCTTTGCCAACCGGTTTGTAAATGATGAAGATGTTTCCAGAGAAATGGTCTCGGAAGTATTTACCCGTTTATGGGAGGAAAGGAATAGCTTAAGCATAAAAACGTCCGTTAATGCCTACCTGTACAGAACAGTACAGAACCGTTGCCTGAATTATCTGAAACATAAAAAGATTGAAAGCGAGTACGTAAATTATCTCGCCAGGCATAATATGCTTTCCGAGATTCCCGCCCTTCACCGTAATCCTGCCCAGGAGAGGGAATTGAAAGAACAGATCCACAAGGCTATTGAAGAACTTCCTGAGAAGTGTCGGGATATCTTCAAGTTAAGCCGCTTCAAAAATATGAAGAACAAAGAGATTGCAGAGAGTCTCCAGATCTCACAAAAAACTGTTGAACGCCACATGACGATTGCGCTTGATCGACTTCGTCAGGGCTTGAAACACCTGCTCGTTTTAGCTTCTGTTCTACTAAATACACATTTTTAAAAATTCTTTTGGGGGTATTTGTCCTCTGAGTTGTCTTATGTCCGTTCTATGAATGAGGATATTAAAACAACGCTTGTAAAATACATTACCGGACAGGCTGATGAAACTGAATCAGCCGAGGTCAGGGAGTGGATTAAAAGCTCGTCTGAAAATCAGGAGCTTTACTTCCAATTATACGAAGCCTGGCATCAAAGTCTTGAAGCCCAAGGCTCTATTGACGTTGATGCAGCTTATGCCTCTTTCGCAGAAAAGAATATAGCCAGGAGAACTCTAATCAAAAGGCTTTATAAAGCTTTAAGGGTTGCCGCTGCTATTATTTTACTTCCTCTTTCTATAGGGGCGTTTTATAAGGTCTTTTCTAATCCACCAGAAGTGTCATTTAAAGTAGTAAAAGTACCCAAAGGAACACCTAGGAAACTAAAGCTACCTGATGGAACCCTGGTATGGTTAAACGCAGGAACAGAACTCAAGTACTCAGAAGATTTCGGGAAGGACAATCGAACTGTTTATCTGGTTGGAGAGGCTTATTTTGACATAGCTAAGTCTGATGCAAATTTGCCGTTTCTCGTCAAGACGGACAAGTTTACGATTCGTGATGTAGGTACGGTATTTAATGTTAAAGCATATCCTGATGAAGAGATCTTTGAAACAGCGGTTGTCGAGGGAAAGGTTTCAGTGGAAGGGCCGATAACAGAAAACTCTTCTCAGAATAGTAAGGTCTTTCTCGATGCACATCAACTTCTTAAAATTACTAAGGTAGCTACAAATAGCGGGACGCACGAAGTCGCTTCTGTAAATGATGAGGTAGAGCCGGTTAAAGTTGAGCAAATAGAACCTGGAGCGATGAATGAATTTAATGGTTGGAGAAGCGATCTCCTTATTTTTCAGGAGGATTCATTTGAAGATATAGCAAGAATTCTGGAGAGAAGATACAATGTAACAATTCAGTTTGAAAGTGAGGGCTTGAAAAATTACAAGTACACTGGAGCGTTCAAGAATTTGGATAATATATCTAAAGTGCTCCAGGTTATAAAAGAAACTACACCAATAAAATATACTGTTCAAAACCAGCAAATTACTATATCAGAAAACTAAGAACCAATTAAACAAATAATGGGCGTTACATAAAATAAAGAAGTACTTAACCAAATCGAGATTTAGAAAAACCCATGCGAACGAAAGTTCCTAAAGGGTTTGAAAGTAACTGCGGGACTTTAGAACCCAAAAAAGGCAAGTTAGGCTTTCAAGAAAAAAACCGGAGTGCTGCAACACCCCGGTCATTGTTGAATTTTAGATAATACCCAAGGCTTGGGGAAGCACGGTATTAACTAGTTATTGACCAAATTTATGATTTTTTTGTCTAGAAATTCTCTATTCGCCAATCCATTGAGGCGAAAAATCTTGAGAACAATGAAACTAACCACCATCTTGGTATTTGCGGGAATGATGCAAATACACGCTGCGGTTTATTCGCAGAGCACGTTTAATATAAACGAAAGGAACACAACGGTTAGGGAGGTATTAAAGAAAATTGAAAAAACAAGTTCGTTTACAGTTTTCTACCGGCTCGACCAAATTGACTTGAATCGCAAAGTAAGTGTCTTTGCAGAAAACGGTTCAGTTGAAAATGTAATGAAGCAGTTGCTTCAAAATCAGCCACTTACATTTGAATTAGTTGAGAATATGATTGTAATTAAATCAGTTACAGATCAGAGTGCAACTAAAGACTACACTATTTCCGGAATCGTTACCGACGAAAAAGGAGAGCCTTTAATTGGAGCAAGTGTTGGGATCAAAGGAACCACCAGAGCAGCTTCAACAGATGTTAACGGTAAATTTACGATCAGGGTAGCAGGGGATCAGCCGGTGATCCTTATTGTTAAATATATCGGATTTAAGTCTCAGGAATACAATGTTAACTCAGGACAATCTTCAGTTACAATTAAACTAGCGGCGGATGCTGAAACTCTGAATGAAGTTGTCGTTATCGGGTATGGAACTGTTAAAAAGAGAGATTTAACTGGGTCTGTATCTTCAGTCAAATCGGAGGATATTACCCGTGTTCCTACAGGTAATGTGATTGACGCTATTCAGGGAAGGATTCCAGGAGCGGATATCACAAGAACTTCTGGTGTACCAGGAAGTGGATCAACGGTTTTGATCAGGGGAACAAAATCAATCGCCGCCAGAGATAAACTTGCAGATAGGAACGGGCCTCTTTATATCATCGATGGGTTCCAGGGAGGTGATATCTCAGCAATTAACCCAAATGATGTGGAGTCAATTGAGGTTTTAAAAGATGCTTCCTCTACTGCTATCTATGGAGCGCAAGGAGCCAATGGGGTAGTAATTGTAACAACAAAGAAAGGTACTGCGGGAAAGACAAAAGTATCATATAATGCATTTTACGGGGCTAGTAACTATATCTTCCCTGAAATAAGAACAGGTGATTCATATCTTCAGTTAAGAAGAGATGCTGGTAAGAATGCAAAAATCTGGAATAGCCCTGCTGATGATAGCAAAGTGTTCACTGAAAATGGCGAATTCAACGCGCTTCAAAATGGTGAATGGATAGACTGGCAAGACCTTCTGTTAAAAAATGGAATGCAGCAGAATCACTCTATAACAGTAAACGGAGGTTCAGAAAAGACTAAAATAGTTGGATCAATAGGGTATTTCCAGGAAAAGGGTATGCTAAGAAATAGCGATTATAACCGTTATAATGGACGTTTTAACCTTGATCAAAATATTAATAAGTGGGCGAAAACAGGTGTTCAAACTCAAATTACCTACTCCCGTCAAGATTTAAGAAGAGATCCATTATCCCAAACAATGGTGGTTGCTCCAATGGGTACAGCTTATGACGAATCAGGGCAAGTTGATCCATTCCCTTTGATGGGCCCTGGTTTGACTTCTGCTAATATTAGTCCTCTGGCTGACGAAGCAAGTGAAAATATAGCAAAGAATACCGCTCTAAATACAAACATCATTGCCAATGGATATCTTGAGTTGGCTCCCATAAAAGGACTTACCTTCAGATCTAATCTTGGAACTAACTTTACCTTTAGAAGGACTGGTATTTATAATGATAGGTTCTCTATCCAACGATATACACAAGGTTCATCTCAAGCTTCGGTGAGAAACAATTATAACAGATTTTTAAACTGGGATAATATTTTAAGCTATAGCAAAACCTTAAAGGATCACTCCTTCACTTTAACCGGAATAACAAGTTATCTGCAAAGTGATGCAGATGAAACGTTTTCCGAAGGGATAGGTCAATTGTTGGCGTCTCAACTCTATTACAATTTAGGAGGCACAAGCACACAAGGCCGAAATATTTTAAGTCCTTACCAGGGATGGAATAATATGGCATATGCGGCGCGTGGTAATTATTCGTATAAGGGTAAGTATCTTTTGACTGTTTCCGGGCGCTTTGATGGTGCTTCCAGGTTATCGACGGGAAACAAATGGGACTTCTTTCCATCTGCAGCACTCGGCTGGAATGTTAGTGATGAAGACTTTTTTGAAAAGATCAGACCGGTTGTATCTAACCTGAAACTTCGAGCCAGTTATGGTGTGTCAGGTAATTATAATCTTGATGTGTATGGTACCCAAAGTAATCTTACCGCTTATAATCAACTAGGGTTTGGAGAGGTTCCTGCACCAGCTTATATGTTTGAAGGTACAGTAGCAAATCCAAACGTTGGTTGGGAGAAATCAGCCTCAACAAATATCGGTCTTGATTTGGGTCTACTTAAAGGCCGTATCACCGGAACAGTAGATTTTTATAACACTATTACTTCGGATATTTTGTTACCGAGAGATCTACCATGGTCTTCAGGGGCTACCCGGGTGTTTCAAAATATTGGTGAAACCAGCAACCGTGGTATAGAAATCGCTTTGAATACTACCAATATTTCAAAAAAGGATTTTAGATGGAACTCTACTTTAAATTTCTATAGAAATAAAGAGAAGATTACGGAATTACTCACAGGCACCGATATCTACGCAAGCCAAAACACAGAAGAAAATTCATGGCTTTTAGGCCGTCCTATAAGTTCGTTCTACACGTATAAAAAGCTTGGGATCTGGCAGACAAATGAAGCCGAGGAAGCTGCGAAATACCGTACAGGTACAACTACATTTAAGCCTGGAGATATTAAGGTTGCCGACCTTAACGGCGACAATATTATTGATTCAAAAGATCAAACCTTCGTGGGATCTACAGTTCCTAAATGGGTTGGAGGTTTCCAAAATAACTTCACTTATAAAAGCTTTGATCTGAATCTTTATTTTGTAGCAAGAGTTGGACAAACAATTGATGCCGAATTTTTGGGTCGGTATAATCCTTCTGGAACAGGAAATAGTCCTGCGTCAATCAACTATTGGACACCAGAAAATCCAACAAATGATTTTCCTGCCGCTTTCTGGGGGAGGACCTTGAATTCCTACGCTGGTTACCAGACATTAACCTACGTGGACGGTTCGTATGTAAAGCTAAGAAATCTAACCTTAGGGTATACACTTCCTCGAAGAGTAACTGAACGAATCAAAGCTGGACGGGTCAGAGTTTATGCAACTGGTTCAAACTTATTTACAATAAATAGAAGTCACTTACTGAAAAATTATGATCCAGAAGGAGGAGGTTCCGAATCTAATCCTTTAAGCAGACAGTTTGTCCTGGGGTTAAATTTTGATCTATAGTGTTAAACGATTGGAATTAAAATTATGAAAAGACTTAAGTATATATATATAGGCTGTGTAGGTTTTATTTTAGCCGCAGGTTTTACATCATGTAAAGATTTAGATGAATATAATCCTTCTGGCGCTACGGCAGATGCCGTTTGGAATACCCCTCAAGGCTTTGTCACTCTAGTCAATGCGGCATATTCCGACCAGAGAAACTGGTACGGAAAAGAAGACGGCATTTTTATGGGAGAGTCGGGAACCGATCTTTGGTTTAATAGGGAGAAAAATACCTATGCCCAGCAACTAACCCGTTACGTTGGCTTAACTCCTTTGGCGGGTAATCCAAATAGAGCGACATGGACTAATCTTTGGAAGGGTATAAACCTTTGTAACGCTGGTATTTCCAGAATAAATGAAGCAGGTTTTACTAACGAGACTGAAAAGAACAAACGCGAGGCGGAGTTACGGTTCCTAAGGGCATTCTATTACTGGCATATTGTAGAATCTTGGGGAGGTGTAATGTTACGTACCACAGAAACGAAGGAACCCGAGTTAACTGCTACCCGAAGCTCAATTGATGACTTCTATAAACTTATTATTTCTGATCTTGAGTTTGCAACTATAAACCTTCCTCAGCAGAGGGAGTGGGGCGCCGAATATAGTAGAGCGAGTAAAAAGTCAGCCTACGGATTTCTTTCGCGTGCATTGTTGTCTAGGGCTTATTATTCCTTAGAAGCAGGAAATAGAACAGAGGCAGATACTTATTTTACGAGAGCAAGAGATGTTGCTCAGGAAGTAATCAACAAAAAGGCAGATTTTGGTGTAGACCTTTGGGCTTCTCCTGCAGAACTCTGGAATCCGGCAAACAATAAATCGGGTACAAATGGTAATAAGGAGGCCATGTACACTGTAAGTATTTCCTCTAACATAGGTTTGAACATTGAAGCTACACCAAATCGGGTCTTCATGACTTTCCAAGCTCCCTATACTGGCGAATTTAAGCCAGGTTTGCAATACAGCTTAATTTACGGTTTTGATAGCGAAAGGAGGTTGATGCCAACCAGAACGCTGCTTGATTACTTTAATGAGTCGATCGACGCTCGATATGCTGCATCTTTTCAGGAAGTATGGATAGCAAATACCGTAAACAGTAGCAATGTTCCTACTAATTTCAGTTGGACTGCAGCAAATATTACTAAGTTCGGAAAATCCTCCTCTTTGACAGGAACAATTATACGTTCTGGTGTCGATACAGCTTTATTAATTACTAAGAAAAGTATTACTAATGAAGCTCAAAGACCTTACGTAGTGATTGATAGGGATAGTATATACAACTCTAATGGCACTATTAAAGATGGAACTCGAGATTTTGTAAACTTTAAAAAGTTTATGGACCCATTCCGGGAGAATCCGACTTCTCGTGTAGGTACGAGAGATATTATCGTAATGCGCTTTGCTGAAATGTATATGATAGCGGCGGAAGCCGAATTTCAATTAGGTAGATACAATGAAGCTGCTTCATTAATAAATGTACTTAGAACAAGAGCAGCTCTTCCTGGAAAGATTACTGAAATGCAAGTTACTGGAAACCAACTTCAAACTGCCGGTATTGATTTTATCCTGGAAGAAAGGGCAAGAGAATTTTGTGGCGAGTATATGCGATGGTTTGACTTGAAAAGGGTGAAATATGGTAACAAAGGTGAAGACTTTGCCACATTTATCAAAAACCGTAATCCTGATATAAAAGATGTTGCAGCCTTCCATCGGTTAAGGCCGATAAGGCAGGAAGAGCTAAATGCCCTTACTAACGGTGCAGAGTTCGGGCAGAACCCCGGTTACAATTAAAATTCTTGTTAGTTTGTTACATTAAATTGGTTCAACGGGGGGAGAGATCCTCCCGTTCTTTATTTGAAGTTATACGTTATGTAACTTTATATTTGCATACGGCGCTAAGATCGTACAATACCTAGAGAAAATCTTACAAACCCACCGTAGCTGTATTAGCTACTTTTGAAAGCTATTCTAACCAATAGTGACATTACCTCATATTAAACACACACACAAAAGGGTAGATGAAAAAAATTATTTTCTTATTTACGATTCTATCTTCTTTGCTTTTCGGCCTTACTGAAATAAAGGCGGAAAAGGTAGCAAAGGAGATCAAAATCGTCATTGCTCCGCAAAGCAGTAACCGGATACGGTTTGGAGCTGAGCGACTAAGCAAAAGTCTTAAAGCCATTGGGTACAATGCAAGTATCTCAGAACAATCGAAACCTTCTAAAGGTCAGCTTATTGTTATTGGTTTAAAAGGTAGTTCCCTTGTTGAAAAAGCAGCCACCGCGGCTAAGCTTTCACTCGGTACTCCCGGCAAAGAGGGTTTCTCTATTGCTGCATCCGGCAATATAGTTATTGCAGGAGCAGATGCTTCAGGGGCATTGTACGGTTGTATGGAGTTGGTTGAGCGTATTAAAGCTAGCGGAAATTTGCCTTCAGCTTTCAATTTCACAGATAAGCCGGAAATGGTTTTAAGAGGCACTTGTATTGGGGTACAAAAGACCTATTACCTACCAGGCAGAACGGTGTACGAATATCCTTACACTCCTGAAACTTTTCCATGGTTTTACGATAAAGAACACTGGGTAAAGTACCTGGACATGATGGTGGAGAACCGTTATAATTCCCTTTATTTATGGAATGGTCACCCATTCGCTTCATTGGTAAGATTAAAGGATTATCCATATGCTGTAGAGGTAGACGATGCCACCTTTAAAAAGAACGAGGAAATGTTCAAGTTCCTTGCCGAGGAAGCAGACAAAAGGGGCATCTGGGTGATCCAAATGTTTTATAACATCATCGTATCCAAGCCGTTTGCGGAAAAGCATAATATAAAAACCCAGGATAGGAATCGTCCCATTACTCCCTTATTGTCAGACTACACCCGAAAATCCATTGCTGCATTCGTAGAGAAGTATCCTAATGTTGGTCTAATGGTATGCCTTGGCGAGGCTATGGAAGGTGTTGGTAAGGATGATACAGAATGGTTTACCAAAACAATTATTCCAGGGGTCAAAGACGGATTAAAGGCTTTAGGTAAGACAGAAGAGCCTCCAATCGTGCTGCGTGCCCATGATACGGATGCTCCATCTGTGATGAAGGCCGCTCTTCCTTTATATAAAAATCTTTATACAGAAGCCAAATTTAATGGTGAAGCTTTAACAACTCCCGAACCAAGAGGGGCTTGGGCCGATCTGCACAGAACTCTTGCCCGTATAGGAACGGTGCAAATTGAAAACGTTCATATTCTTGCCAACCTTGAGCCTTTCCGCTATAGCTCGCCTGATTTTATTCAAAGGTCTGTTCAGGGAATGCACAAAATAATGGAAGGAAACGGACTTCATTTGTATCCACAGGCTTCTTATTGGGATTGGCCTTATACAGCTGATAAAGTAAGTGGTCAGAGGCAGTTGCAAATTGACCGCGACTGGATGTGGTATAAAACCTGGGCAAGATATGCCTGGAAGGCAGATAGGAACAGAGCCGAGGAGATAAACTACTGGACCGGCAGTCTTGCAAATACCTTTGGAACCAACACAGAGAAGGCTCGTCAGATCCTTGAAGCATATGAACAATCTGGAGAAATATCTCCTAAGCTTCTTAGACGCTATGGCATCACGGATGGAAACCGGCAAACCCTCACACTTGGGATGTTAATGACTCAATTAATTAATCCTTTCCGGTACGGCTTATTTACTCTATTATACGATGCTGAAGCCCCAGAAGGGGAGAAGATCATTGATTATGCCGAAAAGGAATGGAAAAATGAGAAGCACGTTGGAGAAACACCTATTCAAATTGCTGAAGAGGTAGTGGTGCACGGTCGCCTGGCGGTAGAAGCGATAGAAAAGGCTTCTTCAGGTGTCGCACAAAATAAAGAGGAATTTAACCGTTTGAAGAATGACATGTATTGTTATAATGCTATGGCTAATTTTTATTCGGAAAAAGCTAAAGCAGCAGTTGCTGTATTGCGATATAAGTATTCGGAGAATGTTGCTGATCTGGAAAAGGCTCTACCTTATTTGGAAAGTAGCGTAAAGCATTACGCTGAATTAGTTAAATATACAAAGGATTCATACTTGTACGCAAATAGTATGCAGACTCAGCAACGCAAGATTCCCATGCGCGGTGTAGATGCCACCTATAAAAATTGGTATGAAATGCTTCCAGTATTCCAGAAAGAGCTGGACAATTTCAGACATAGTATTGATTCATTAAAGAGCCCCAGAAAAGGTACAGCTATTAAGAAAGCTGCTTTTAAAAATGCCGAGGTTAAAATTATCGAAGGTGCAGAAGGATTTTATACCGTGGCTCCAGGCCAGACTGTATTTTCTGATACGACACTAAAAATTAAAGATCAGGCTGTTGAGATTGCAGGACTTAAAGGAATTAAATTATCCAACTCCAAGCAGATATCTCAAGGCACGAGCCTTAAGTTTTCTACCACCAAGCCAGTAAAGCTTTTGGTTGGATATTTTAATAAGGTAGACAATGCCTATGCAGCAGCTCCGCAGTTAGAAATAGATGCAAGTGCAGATGACTATGGCCAGGGTGAAATCAAAATTTCGAATAGTATAGTGGTTGAAGGAATGCCATACGTTAATATTCATTCCTACTCGTTTAAACCCGGTACACATACCTTAAACTTACCCAAGGGTGCTTTGCTGGTTCTTGGCTTTATAAATGGTAACCAGCAGATCCAGATTTATAACGCAGGTTTAGGAGCTCACGGAAAGGAAATCGACTGGTTGTTCGAATAGGAGAGCCTTTCGTCAACAACGGCTTTAAACGCAGCTTCAACTTAACTGCTTCCTGTTTACAAACCTGAAATAGAAAAATTGCACCGAAGTGCAACTAAAAAATTCAAATCGAAAATAAGTTTAAATGAAACGAATTCTTATAGGTTTTTTGCTGATGCTAAATGCAGGGATACTCTCGGCGCAAAAAGCTCATATTTTAACCACTGAAAAATTAAGCAAGTACGTTAACTACTTCAATTCCATTGATGACGAAGCTGTGAAAAACCATGTGCCTAATGCTCAGTCACTGGAATGGCTTTCTCAAAATATCCCATTGTTTGATTGCCCTGATTCTGCTATTCAGGAGGTTTATTATTATCGCTGGTGGGCTGTTCGAAAACACCTGAAGCAAACACCTGAAGGTTTTATTTTTACTGAATTTATTACCCAGGCAAACCACGCCGGAAAGTATAACGCCATCAGCAGCGGTTTGGGGCACCATATCTACGAGGGCCGTTGGTTGTTAAATCAACAGTATATTAATGACTATATCAACTTCTGGTTATATATCGATCCTGCCTGGAAAGTTCAGCGCTTTCATGCTTTTAGCAGTTGGATTGACGATGCTGTATACAATCGGTATTTAGTAAATAAAGACAAATCTTTTATTGAAAAAAATCTTTTGACCCTTAATGCCGATTATTCTAAATGGGAGAAGGAAAAGATGAACCCGGATAATACCTTCTGGCAATTCGATGTTCGCGATGCGATGGAGGAATCTATCAGTGGAGGCAGAAAGGAAAAGAATGTTCGCCCTACAATCAATAGTTATATGTATGGCAATGCCAAGGCTTTGTCGGCGATGGCTGCCCTATGTAACAACGATAGTTTAAAAAGAAAGTACGATAAAAAAGCATCTTTCCTCAGAGATTTTGTGAACGACAAACTTTGGGATGATACAGCTTCTTTCTATAAAGTACAATATGAAAAAGGTGGTCTGTGTGATGCCCGCGAAGCAATCGGTTTTATACCATGGTATTTCAACCTTCCGAAAGATAAAGCGAAATACGCTGACCAATGGAAATCTTTAACTGATACTGCCGGTTTTAATGCGCCATGGGGTATTACAACAGCCGAAAGACGTCACCCCTTATTCAGAACACATGGCTCCGGTCACGGTTGCGAGTGGGACGGTGCTGTTTGGCCTTTCGCTACCAGTCAGACATTAAAGGGCTTGTCCAACCTGCTTAATAACTACAAAAATCAGGATGGTATGAACAGACAGGTATTTTATAATGAGGTTCATAAATACGCTATGTCACATCAAATGAATGGCAAGATCTACCTGGGAGAATATCAGGATGAAAAAACCGGAGAATGGTTGAAAGGAGATAATCCTAGAAGTAAGTTTTATAATCACTCAACCTTTGCTGACATTATCATCAGTGACTTGGTTGGATTAAAACCCCGTCCTGATAATAAGTTAGAAATTAATCCACTGCTGCCTCAGAATCAGTGGGATTGGTTCTGTCTGGATAAAGTTCTTTACCATGGAAAGATCATGACCATTCTTTGGGATAAAACAGGAGAAAAATACGGAAAAGGTAAGGGATTCAGAGTTTTTGCCGATGGAAAGGAAATCGCAAAAAGCAATGGACTTAAGAAAATTAAAGCGAAAATCTAATTAGCGAAAATCATTACATGATAAGAATATTCTTCTGGGCAGCAATTGCTCTCTGCTCTCTCTCTGCCAATGCCATAGCACAGGAAACGTACAATGTTCTAAAATATGGAGCTAAAAATGATAGCTCTAAAATAGCCACCCAAGCCATAAAAAAGGCCATTGAATCTGCTGCAAAAGCAGGTGGTGGTACTATATACTTTCCTGCCGGAAAATATCTCACCGGTCCTATTCATTTAAAAAGTAACATCACCATTTTCATTGATGCCGGGGCAGAACTGCACTTCAGCGACAACTTTGATGAGTATCTTCCAATGGTGAAAAGCAGATATGAAGGCGTTGATGTAACCAGCTTTTCTCCATTGTTCTATGCTTATAAGGCGGAGAACATTGCTATCAAAGGAAGAGGGATCATTGATGGTCACGGTAAAAAATGGTGGGATTTTGTAGAGGGTTATAAAGAAGGACAGCCACGTTCTAAATGGCAAAAGATCTTCGACGAGAACAACAAGAATATACTTTTACCAGACGAAGCAAAGCAAATGAAAAGAGGCTTTTTACGTCCTCCGTTCATTCAGCCCATGTATTGTAAAAATGTACAGATAGAAGGTATTAGTATTCGCAATTCCCCATTCTGGACGGTGAACCCTGAGTTTTGCGAGAATGTTACAGTTAATGGAGTTACCATAAATAATCCTCATTCTCCAAACACTGATGGGATAAATCCTGAGTCTTGCAACAACGTACACATTTCCAACTGTCATATCAGCGTTGGGGATGATTGTATTACTATCAAATCAGGAAAAGACAAGCCTGGAAGAGCAATGAATACGCCAGCTCAAAATTATACGATAACTAACTGTACTATGCTTTCGGGTCATGGTGGAGTTGTTATCGGTAGTGAAATGTCTGGAGGAGTAAAGAAGATCGCTATTTCCAACTGTATTTTCGACGGAACGGATCGTGGAATCAGAATCAAAACAGCTAGGGGCAGAGGCGGAGTTGTTGAAGATATTCGAGTGGATAATATTATCATGAAAAATATCAGGGAGCAGGCTATTGTTCTTGATATGCAGTATGCGAAAACAGAAGTTGAACCGGTATCCGAGCGTACTCCTGCATTCAGGAATATTCATTTTAGTAATATCACTGCACAAACGAACGAAGCAGGATATCTAAATGGCCTTGATGAAATGCCTATTGAGAACATTACATTCAATGATATTAACATGGAAGCCAAGACTGGCTTTGTTATCAAGCAATCAAGAAAAATTGAATTCCATAACGTGGAGGTAAGCACTCAAATGGGGCCAGTAATTAAAGCCGAAAATGTGAGCTATCTGATAGCAAACGGTGTTAAAGCATTTAAGCCATTAGCAGGAACACCTATTCTTGATTTCACCAATGTTAAAGATGCTTTCGTTTACAATGCCTTCCCTGTAATTGGTACAGATGTTTACCTTAAATTAAAGGGTGAAAAAACTTCAGGGATAACTTTAAATGGAAATAATTTCAGGAACGTAAAAACTCCTTTAGATAAAGACAAGGCTATTGCAGAGAATATTAGCTTAAACCAGGCAAAGTAGAAATGGAAGTTTTGCAAAACCTAACAAAGAAATTAACCTATTTAGTAACTGCTGTTTTTTTAACCAGCAGTTCTTTTGTTTTTGGACAGGATAACTACAGCTTATGGTATAAACAACCGGCTGTAAAATGGACAGATGCCTTAGCGATAGGCAATGGAAGGATCGGAGGAATGGTGTTTGGCGGTCTGGATAAAGACCGCATACAGTTTAACGAAGAGACGCTTTGGACTGGTGAGCCGAGGAATTACAATCGGCAGGGGGCATATCAGTATCTTCCACAGATACGTCAACTTCTTGCGGAAGGAAAGCAAAAGGAGGCTGAGAAACTTGCTGAAGAGCAGTTCATGGGTCAGAAGAGCAATGAGGGGAAACGAGAAGGCTGGTTGAATGATATGCGTGGCTTGAAGGGGATGGAAGGTAACCCTGCTCTTCCTAATTTCGACGATAGCAAATGGCAAACCTTTCAGGTTCCAACCTATGAAGGTTGGGAGAGTGCGGGATGGGAAGGAATGGACGGAGCTGTATGGTTTAGAACATCTTTTAATCTTCCAGCTAAATGGGTAGGAAAAAATATCGTTCTTGATCTAAACCGGATCCGGGATGAGGACTTTACCTATGTTAATGGAACTCTTATCGGGCATACCAGTAATCCTGAAGGAAGGAAATATGTTATCCCCAAAGAGTCTTTGAAGGCGGGAAAGAATGTTATATCTATTCAGGTTCTCAACTATAATGATAAAGGAGGAATTGCAGGGTATAAGGATACCACGAGACATATTGCAGTTTATCCGGAGGGGATGGATGCAGCAAAAGGTATTTCTTTGAACGGGTTGTGGAAGTATAAGATCCAAAATGATGAACCTCCTGCTGTAGGGAAATATCAGGCAGATTACCAGCCTTTTGGAGACCTGTTCCTGAATTTCAAAAACACAGCTTCTGCAACCAATTACCGCAGAGAGTTAGATCTTAGTACAGCCATTGCTAAAACGTCTTATACCTCGGGTGGTGTCGATTATACCAGGGAATACCTGGTAAGTCAGCCTCAGCAGTCACTCGTAGTTCATCTTAGTGCAAATAAGGGAGCAAGCATTTCCTTTGAGGCAGTTTTAGGAAGTCCTCACAAAAAATATTCTGTCAAGAAAATTGACAATAATACGTTAGCACTTTCTCTGCAAGTTAGAAATGGTGTGTTGAGGGGCGAAAGTTTTCTAAGGATAGAAACCAGCAATGGAAATGTTTCTGTAAGTGATAATGGTATAAGTGTAAGCAACGCGGACGACGCAACACTTTTCCTTACAGCCGCAACAAATTACGTAAGTTATAAAGACGTCTCCGGCAATGCAGTAGCGAAGGCACAGAATGACCTAAGTGCTCTGAAAGGAATGTCGTATGACAAGATTAGGAAAGAGCATATTAAAGAATATCAACAATACTATAATACATTTTCTGTAAACTTTGGAAGCAGTAATAACGAAGCTTTGCCTACCGACCAGCGGCTGGCAAACTTTGCTACTTCAAAAGATCCTTCCTTTGTTGCGCTATACATGCAGTACGGGCGGTATCTTTTGATATCCAGTTCCCGTCCTGGAACAAGGCCTGCAAATTTGCAAGGTATATGGAATGACCTGCTTTCTCCTCCCTGGGGAAGCAAGTACACAACCAATATCAATGCAGAAATGAATTACTGGCCGGCCGAAGTATTGAATTTATCACCGATGCATCAGGCTCTCTTTTCGATGATTAAAGATCTTTCTGAAGCAGGAAAAGAAACGGCAAAAGAGTATTACAATGCCTCTGGATGGTTGGTGCATCATAATACAGATATCTGGAGAGGTACTGCACCAATAAATTCCTCTACTCATGGTATCTGGGTTGGAGGTGGAGGCTGGTTAAGTCAGCACTTGTGGGAACATTACCAGTATACGCAGGATAAGGAATTTCTCCGCAACGAGGCTTATCCTATTATGAAGTCTGCCGCCTCTTTTTTTGTGGATTTTCTTGTTAAGGATCCCAAAACTGGTTGGCTGATTAGTACCCCTGGAAATTCTCCGGAAAATGGAGGTTTGGTGGCTGGCCCAGCAATGGACCACCAGATCATTAGAACACTTTTTAGGAATACTATCGAAGCTTCTAAATTGCTTAATGTGGATGTGGATTTCTCGAAAGATCTTCAAAGTAAGCTATCTCAAATTGCTCCAAATCAGATCGGTAAATACGGTCAGCTGCAGGAGTGGTTGGAAGACAAAGACGATACAACCAACAAGCACCGCCATGTTTCGCACCTTTGGGGTGTACATCCTGGTGATGATGTTACCTGGGAAAAAAGTCCGGAATTAATGACCGCTGCAAGGCAATCACTGATCTATCGGGGCGACGAAGCCACTGGCTGGAGTCTCGCTTGGAAGATAAACTTTTGGGCACGTTTTAAAGACGGAGATCATGCCATGAATATGATCAAACTTTTATTAAGACCAGCAACGGGTAATGCCGGTTCTTATACTAATTTGTTTGATGCCCATCCTCCTTTCCAGATAGACGGGAATTTTGGCGCACCTGCCGGAGTTGCAGAAATGCTGGTTCAAAGTCATGAAGGATACATTGAACTACTGCCTGCTCTGTCCTCTGATCTTGCTGATGGCAGTATTAAGGGTATCAAAGCTCGTGGTGGTTTTGAATTGTCCATGAACTGGAAGAATGGAAAGCTTAGCAAGGTTCAGGTAGTTTCTGCTGCTGGCAATAAGTGCACATTGAAATACAGCGGAAAAGAAGTAAGCTTTAAAACGAAAAAAGGGAAGAAATATAATTTTAACGGAAGTCTAAAGTCAAAATAAAAAAGCTTTAAGATCAAAATTAGATTCTGTCCGTAGAGTTAAGCGCAGCGTCTCTATGGATGGTATAATGAACAGGAGTCTTCAGACTTAGTATAACAGGATTTCAATAAAATGAGAAACATCAAACACGCACTTTCGACACTATTAATATTTCTTGTTTCTACTGCATTTTCTCAAACCCGTGTTGATATCTCCCTTGATAATAACTGGATAACCACTGCTCTTGATAAGAACCCAGCTGCCCATAATGGTTTTGAAAAAGCTGGGTATAATACAAGGAATTGGAAACAGGTTAATGTACCTCATAATTGGGACCAGTATGATGGCTATCGGAGACTGATGCATGGTAACCGTCACGGTTATGCATGGTACCGCAAGAATTTCAAGGTTCAAAAATTGAAAGAAGGCAAGAGATTCTTTCTATTCTTCGAGGGGGTAGGTTCTTATGCAACGGTATTTTTAAATGGGAAGAAAGTTGCGTATCACCCGGGAGGAAGAACAACTTTCACTGTTGACGTTACCAATGTGATTCTGACTGATAACAGGCCGAATCTTTTAGCAGTAAGGGCAGACCATCCCGCAAATATCCAGGACCTTCCATGGGTGTGTGGAGGATGTTCTGCCGAGCGCGGATTTTCAGAAGGTTCTCAACCTATGGGAATTTTTCGCCCGGTACATCTGGTAATAACGAATGAGGTTCGTATCGAGCCTTTCGGTGTCCATGCCTGGAACGATATAACTGTCTCAGAGAAATCAGCTAAGATCAATTTTAGCACTGAAATAAAGAACTACAGTACTAAGAAGAGGAATCTTAAAGTCATAACAAGCATTGTAGATAAGAATGGTAAGGCAGTTTTTGAAGGCGCCAAAACTCAATACATCGATCCTGGGAAAACCTTGATCATCAATGATCAAACCCAACTTAACGGTGTAACCCTTTGGTCTATTGAGAACCCTTACCTATATACTATTGTAACCCGGGTTCAGGAAAATGGAAAACTCCTTGATGAACAGGTAACGCCATACGGGATACGCTGGATCAGTTGGCCAATCGGGAAGAAAGATCAAAAACAATTTTTCCTTAACGGTAAACCTGTATTCATTAATGGTATTGCCGAATATGAACATCTTATAGGCAACAGTCACGCCTTTACTGCCGAGCAGGTGAAAAGTAGAGTGATGCAGATTAAGAGTGCCGGATTCAATGCGTTCAGGGATGCTCATCAACCGCATAACTTACGGTATCATGAATATTGGGATAAGATGGGAATCCTTTGGTGGACACAATTAGCTGCTCACGTTTGGTATGATACTCCTGCCTTCCGTAAAAACTTCAAGGATCTGCTGACCGACTGGGTTAAAGAGCGCCGGAACAGTCCTTCTATTGTATTGTGGGGATTAGAAAATGAAAGTACGCTGCCTGAGGACTTCGCGCGTGAATGTACAGAACTCATACGCAAGCTTGATCCAACAGCTTCATCTCAACGTTTAGTAACTACGTGTAATGGAGGAAAAGGAACAGATTGGGATGTCCCCCAAAATTGGACTGGCACATATGGTGGTGATCCAAAGATCTACGATCAGGATGTAGAGCGGCAGGTGCTTATTGGCGAGTACGGTGCTTGGAGAACGCTCGATCTTCATACAGAGGGCCCTTTTGTTCAGAATGAAATATTTAGCGAAGACCGGATGACACAGTTAATGGAAATGAAAGTGAAACTGGCAGAAGCTGCGAAGGCTAAGACAACAGGACATTTCTTCTGGTTATTAAATTCCCACGATAATCCGGGTAGGGTGCAAGGAGGTGAAGGGCTAAGAGAACTCGATAGGGTAGGACCCGTAAACTATAAGGGACTTATGACCCCTTGGGAAGAGCCTTTAGATGTTTATTACATGTTTAGAGCAAACTATGCTCCTAAGGCTACCGAGCCAATGGTCTATATTGTTTCTCATACCTGGCCAGATCGTTGGACTAAGCCCGGAAAGAAAGATAGCATTGTTATTTATTCCAATTGTGACGAGGTTGAGTTGTTTAACGATATAGATAAAAGTTCTCTTGGAAAAAGAAAACGCAGCGGAGTAGGAACCCATTTTCAGTGGGACGGTGTGGAGATTAACTATAATGTTCTGCAGGCTAAAGGTTATGTTAATGGAAAAGAAGTAGCCAGCGATCTGGTAGTACTTCATCATTTACCTGCTTCGCCAAACTTTGCTGATCTTTATAAAGCTAGTCAACCATTGACTGCTCCTCAAAAGGGCTATAACTATTTATACCGGGTGAATTGTGGGGGGGGCGATTATAAGGATGAAAATGGAAATATTTGGATGGCCGACCGGGCACGAAAAAATACCGGCACCTGGGGTTCCACCTCATGGACAAAAGATTTTCCAGGTACTCCAGACTTTTTTGCAAGTCAGAGAAGGGTTCATGATCCCATAAAAGGTAGCAAAGATTGGCCTTTGTTCCAGGACTTCCGTTACGGACGTGAGAAGTTAAATTTCGGCTTCCCTGTGGAGGATGGCGAATATCTGGTCGAATTGTACTTCACAGAACCATGGTGGGGAACTGGAGGAGGAATGGATTGTTCAGGTATGCGACTATTCGATGTAGCGATCAATGGAAATGTTGTATTGAATGACTTAGATATTTGGAAAGAAGCCGGGCACGATGGAGCATTAAAAAAGACCTTTAAGGTAAAGGTAAGTGGCGGACAATTGCTAATATCATTCCCGGAAGTTAAATCAGGGCAGGCTGTTCTTTCTGCAATTGCCATAGCATCAACAAATCCTTCATCTAAATCCGCTCCGGCTTCGGCTACTGTTATACAAAGTTTGTCGGCTAAAAACGCAGTTCAACAAGGCTGGATGGACACAGGAGATAAAGTTTTTACCGATGATCAATCTCAATTTGTGTCACTGCCATCTAACTTGTATGGAGCAGAATGGATTAAAACAAGCAGCAAAGCTGGTGATGCTTTTACATTTAAGGTAGGCGAAGAAGCAGATGTTTTTGTTGGATGGGATACTGGTATACCAACACCAGTCTGGTTAAAGGATTATGAGGCAACTGGAGCACAAATAGTTCGAACAGCTGAAAGCGACAAAAGCTATAATGTATTTAGAAAAAGATTCAAAAAGGCGCAGACAGTGACACTAGATGCCCAGCCAAGTGCTGGATCTTTAATTGTTGCTGTGTTACCCGCAACAATGCTTGAACCTGCCCATGATCTAAAAAAAGTTATTTCGTATAAAGCTACTGATGCTCAATTTATAGGAAGCGGTCTTGGTAAGATAGATTTCCTTGGTAAGGAGCGAGCAAAATTCACGAAAGCATCTGGTGATGTTCTTGAATGGACCATTCAAACAGGGGTAGGGGATACGTACTCTTTAACTGTAAAATATCATAACCCATATCAAAGAGCCCTTAAGGCACAAATTGAGCTGATAGCGCAAGATGGAACAGTCTTAAAGAAACCAGAGATTATAGAGTTGGCTTCTACTAAGGAGGGTAAGTGGAACTATGTGACCACGAATACAGGTACTATGATTAATGCAGGATCGTATAAAGTTAGAATGATCGCAGTCGATACCGAAGGGATCTACGTGGATCAGCTCGACGTTCAATAAATTAGTTAATGCCAAAGGCGGGCCTGGCTGAATTGTAAAGCAATTTAGCCGGGCTTTTTTGTTCAGATACTTAGATCCAGGCTCCCTTACGTTATTTATAGCCGCAATCTTACCTTAATTAGTCGTATTTCCACCTCATTCCTTAACTCTTAAACCCATATTTTTATTCATCAATCAAGAATCAATTATGGATCGTAAGGCGGAATCGATAGAAGAGTATATTAGTTGTTTTTCTGAAGAGGTTCAAACTATCCTAAGAAAGATACAAATTTGCATACAGACCATTGCACCTGATGCTATCCAAACCATAAGTTATGGAATTCCTACTTTCAAACGGGATAACAAACCTCTTGTGCATTTTGCAGCGTTTAAAAATCATATCGGGTTTTACGCTCTTCCCGAAGGAAATATAGCCTTTGCCGAAAAACTGAAGGGTTACAAAGTGGGGAAGGGCTCTATCCAATTTCCTCTCAATAAACCTATTCCTTTTGAGCTCATTGAGGAAATGGTACAATTCAGAGTCGAAGAGCTGAAAAATTCTCGCATGTCAAAGAACTTAGATTAATCTTTTCTGCTGCCATTCATGCATCAGCAGGATGACACAAAAATACAGCTATTGGCATAAGTTGCAGCCGCTTTACCGCTCTCTGCGGCGTTTTGCGGCTATTTGCGGGCTTTTGCGGAGAGTTGCGGAAGGAACAGTACTTTCTTCGGAGATTGTTCGAGAAAGGGGGGTACCTTCTTCGGAAATCCTCGAAGCCTTTTCGAACCTGCCACGGCCCTGTCTCAGTCTTGGGTATAACTTGGTAGGGTTCTGTCCCATTTACGATCATCCTGCTTCAACCTGAATTTTTCATTTCTAATATTAAAATTGGTTAAGATAATATCGTATAGTATATAGAAAAAATGCTATATAAAAGCTCCTAGTTACCAATTGATATTTGTTTAACTAAGTTAGCCAGTTAAGAATTGTATTAAACAATGAAAAGCCTGCCAGTTTTCGATCTAATAGTTATACTTCTGTACCTCGTAGCGATGGTATTGGTAGGAATCTACTTTTCAAGAAAAAATAAAAATGCTGAACAATTTACCAAAGCGTCGGGACTTATACCGGGATGGGCAATTGGAATGTCAATCTACGCTACATTTTTAAGTAGTAATACTTTCCTCGGGGTTCCGGGTAAAGCCTTCGGAGGTAATTGGAATGCCTTTGTCTTTAGTATATCGATGCCTTTGGCGGCCTGGGTTGCTTCAAAATATTTTGTACCATTTTATCGTAGCACGGGTGAGATCTCTGCTTATACACACCTTGAACACCGTTTCGGTGCATGGGCCCGTACTTATGCAGTAGTCTGTTTCCTTCTGACCCAACTAGCGCGCATGGGATCTATTTTCTTCGGTATTGCTCTTAGCTTACAAGCACTTACGGGCTATTCAATGCAGTTGATCATGATCATTATGGGCATCGTAATAATAATTTATACTGTACTAGGTGGGATTGAAGCAGTCATCTGGACGGAAGTTGTCCAGGCAGTGATTAAAACCCTTGGGGCTATTCTGATTCTGTATATCATTATTACAGAGATGCCGGGCGGCGTTTCTAAAATCGTTGAAATCGGAAAGGCAAATGATAAGTTCAGCTTGGGAAGTTTCTCGATGAACTTCACTGAATCTTCCTTTTGGGTGATTCTTCTTTATGGATTCTTTATCAACCTGAATAACTTCGGGATGGATCAGAACTATATTCAGCGGTATCATACAGCCGAGTCATCAGGAGCAGCGGCAAAGTCTATCTGGCTTTGTGTCTGGTTATATGTTCCTGCATCTTTGTTGTTTTTCATTATAGGATCTTGCCTGTTTGCCTACTATCAGCAGCATCCTGAATTTATCGAAGCAATAAGGCAGCAAGTGGCCGTTGAAAGAGCTGGCATAGGAGCTTCGAAGGCGGATATTGCTACAATTGCTGCGGGTTTACAGCCTGGCGATTACGGAGATAAGATCATGCCTCATTTTATGGTCACTAAAATTCCCGCAGGTCTGGTCGGATTGATCGTTTCCGCCATATTATCTGCAGCAATGAGCACTATTAGCTCAGGAATGAATGCTTCTGCTACCGTATTTTCTGTAGACATCTATAAAAGATACTTAAAGCATGATCTTAATGAGAAAGCTAATCTCAGGCTTTTACACCTTGCTACCGTAGTATTTGGATTTTTAGGATTAGCAGCAGGAATAGCAATGATAGGTGTTAAAAGTATATTGGATGTTTGGTGGGAGCTGTCTGGAATATTTGCGGCCGGTATGCTGGGTTTGTTCCTTTTGGGAATTATTAGTAAACAAAGTAAAAATCATGAAGCTTTAATAGCTACGATTATCGGAATATTGGTTATCATCTGGATGACGTTCTCAAATAGTATTCCCGCGGATTATGATTACTTGAAAAGTCCGCTTCACAAAAACATGATCATAGTAATAGGCACTCTTACAATTTTCCTGGCAGGTGTATTCTTCACCAGGATCCGGAGAAGGGCCTGAAAGAATAAGAATACACTCTAAAAAAGAAAGATAACCGCTAAATCTCTCTATTGTAAAATATTATTATAAAAATAAGAATGGAAAACTCACAAAAAGGGTTCATCCCGGTGATGCTCACGCCCTTTAATAATGATGGAAGTATTGATTTTGATGCACTTACCAAGCTCACTGAAGTGTATCTTGAGGCAGGGTCAAAAGGGCTATTTGCGAATTGTCTCTCGAGCGAGATGTTTGAGTTGACTGATAAAGAACGAATTGATGCAATTAAGCACGTAATAAATGTTGTAGATGGTGCAGTGCCTGTGGTTGCTACAGGAACCTTTGGTGGGCCTATTGCTGAGCAGGCAGACTTTGTTAAGAAAGTAAATGATCAGGGCACCGAAGCTGTAATTTTAATTACCAGCTTATTAGCTGCCGAAAATGAACCTGATGAGGTGTTTAATGAAAGGGTGTTTGATTTGTTGAATGCAACGGATGACGTTCCTGTTGGTTTCTATGAGTGTCCGGTGCCTTATAAAAGATTACTATCTCCAACTCAATTACAGAGCTTTGTATCTACGGGCCGGGTGATTTATCATAAAGATACAAGTCTTGATATCAATCAAATTAAAGAGAAACTAGCTTTGACCGAAGGGCATAAGTTTGGCCTTTACGATGCTTATATGGTTCATGCAGTTGATTCCCTTAAAGCTGGTTCTGCTGGTCTTTCCTGCATACAGGGCAATTATTTCCCGGAATTGATTGTCTGGTTATGCGATAATTATAACGAACCCGGCTTGGCAAATGAAGTGCAACGGGTGCAGGAGTTCCTTATCGAAAACATGGATGTGATGCACAACGTTTACCCAATTGTTTCGAAGTATTTTTTACAAAAAAGGGGACTAAATATTTCAACTTTTACGCGGAGAAAAGTAGGTACTTTCACACCAGCGATCACTAATGAGATTGAAGTGCTTTACACGAATTACAATCGCCTGCAGAACGATTTGGATTTAAGAGTAGCTATCTAATAGCCGGGCCATCCGACGCGATAAAATTAAAAAGCCCCCGGTAAGTGTTTAACTTCCGGGGGCTTTTTGTGCTCTTTTGGTTATGATGGTTCTTATAAAAAATTTCCATTGAAGAAGTTAAGGGAACATCAAACCGGGGATTAGCGATGACGATACCCCGGGTATATCTTATTACTATCACCTTGCTATCTGCTAGCTATCTCCTTGCTGAAATTAACAAGCAGAGAGATCCCCGATACAACCCAGAGAGATGGGGGAGACATGGCGAGTATACCGTTGGTATCCCTTTGGTATATCGTTAACTTCCTTATCGATTTGGATTCTCGGAAAAATTTCATGCAGCCTGGTTAAGCAGCATGATGCTTGACTTTATTCAAATACTTTCTTTTGTACTCCAAAGGAGTAATACCTGTAACTTTCTTAAAGTGCCGGTAGAAGTTTGATACATTATTGAAACCACAATCGAAGCATATTACTTCTGTTGGAAGCTTGTCTTCGATCAAAGACCTACATGCATGACTAATCCTGATCTCAATTAAGAAATCGTAATAAGTCTTTTTCGTCATTAGCTTAAAATACCGGCAGAAGGAGGTAACGCTCAAATTGCTTATTGCAGCAATTTCTTCCAATGTAATATCCTTTTTATAATGAGCGAGTGTGTAATTACAAACTTTATTTAATCTAAGGGTATCAGATTCGTTCGATTGATAAAATGCACTCTGACCGTTTACAATGGTTTTGTGATCATCACTCTCTGCTAACGTCTTCAAGATAGATAGGAGAATAATAATCCGGTCCATATTGGTGGCATCAAGAGCAGAGTACATTAATTGAATGATCTTTTCTTTTGCTGGGCCCTGAATGATTAATCCGCTTTTAGCCTTTTCATAAAGTTTTGGGATCATATAAGCTTCAGGCAAAGTCCATAGGAATTTACCGAGACAGTCTGGAAGGAAGTGAAGGACCATTGCTTCTACCTCCATTTCAGGGTTATTTTGAAAATATTCTTCCTTACATCTCCAGGTATGTGGCAGATTCTCTCCTAAAAGGACAATCTCCCCGGGCGAAAAGTTGCTGATATTATCTCCGATGAAACGCACACCTTCACCACGTATGATATAATGTAACTCCAATTCGGGATGATAGTGCCAGATAGTACCAAAGTTTGGTTTGGTATCATGCCGAATGCTAAAAGAACTCTCAAGTTTTACTGGAACTTTATGAAATAGAGGCTTCATAGTTGATATAATCTAACATAGACTATCTGTGAAAAGATAATACAAAATCAAAAACAGTATACTTTTATTGGCTACAGATTCAAATGTAAAAAAAGAATCTTACTCATGCTAAAATCCTACACTAAATTGATAAAAAACAACAGATTTCCGGTCGGCTGTTTCTGCAACTTTGTTGAGTTAATAGGATAACAACGCAAAATTATAAACTTACACTCAACCGTTTTATTGTACGATCTAATGCAACCAAAGTGTTACAAAGGAGCGTAGTTTTAAAGAAATTATGAACACAGAAACGAAAGAAGTTCTACTTGTTGCCAGTGGTGATTTAAGACTTTCAGCTAATCAAAGCTGTTGGGCTGCCCAGGCAGAAATGGAGGCATTACTAACCGCTGCAGTCGAAAAGCAAGGCTGGAAAGTAAAGCGTGCGCATCCTTACGATGAGGTTAAAAAGCATGGTTTTATTGATTCCCAAAAAATGGGAATAGATGTTTTCCGTTCAATTGATCCTTCACAGCCTCTGATTGTTGCTGAAAGTGTGTGGCAATATTCTCACCATGTTCTTGCTGGCTTAACTACTCACAAAGGTCCAATCCTGACTGTCGCCAATTGGAGCGGTCAATGGCCAGGACTAGTTGGAATGTTGAATCTGAATGGCTGCCTTACAAAAGCTGAAGTAGAGTACAGTACTTTGTGGAGTGAAAACTTCAATGATGATTTCTTTAAAACTGCACTGGAAGAATGGCTGACTACAGGGAAAATAAAGCATGATAAAAGTCATGTGAAAAGTTTCGACCTGGTTAAAATTCCTTTTAATGATGAAAAGTTAGGTCGTGATTTTGGTCGTGAAATCAAACAGAATAAGGCCATTATGGGGGTTTTTGATGAAGGCTGTATGGGTATGTATAACGCTATAGTTCCTGATGAGCTTCTTCATAAAACTGGAATTTTTAAAGAAAGATTAAGTCAGTCTGGCCTATATGCAGCAATGCGGAACGTAAAGGACGAAGAGGCTAAAGCTGTTCTTGATTGGTTACTACAAAAAGGAATGAAGTTTAGCTGGGGTACTGATGAAGCTACAGAGCTGACAGAAGCACAAACCCTTGAGCAGTGTAAGATGTACATTGCAGCTACCCGGATAGCAGACGAGTTTGGCTGTTCCACTATAGGTATCCAATATCAGCAAGGTTTAAAAGATCTTACCGTAGCCAGCGACCTTGTGGAAGGGTTATTAAATAACCAGGATAGACCTCCGGTTTATTCAGAGAATGGTAATGAATTATATGCAAATGATGCATTACCTCATTTTAATGAAGTAGATGAATGCGCGGGTATCGATGCCTTCGTGACCTATCATTTATGGAAGAAGCTAGGCCTACCGGGCGAAAACACGCTTCATGATATCCGCTGGGGTGAAAACTATAACGGCGATTTTGTATGGGTGTTCCTTATATCAGGTGCAGCCCCGGCAGCTCATTTCATTGATGGGTACCAGGGCGCCAGCAGTGATCGTCAGCCGCCGATGTACTTCCGCTTAGGCGGTGGTACTTTAAAAGGAATAAGTAGACCTGGTCATATTGTTTGGAGCAGAGTTTACGTTAAGGACAGTAAACTACAATGCGATTTAGGGGTAGGGGAGGCAGTACAACTGCCAGAGCAGGAAACACAAAGGCGCTGGAATGAAACAACTCCTCAATGGCCTATCATGCATGCTGTATTAAAAGGTGTTAGTCGCGACCAGATGATGGCGAGGCATCAGGCTAATCATATACAAGTAGTGTATGCAAATGACGAAGCATCAGCGCACCAGGCTTGTCGCGTAAAAGCGGCTGCTCTTGCAGAATTAGGAATTGAAGTCCATTTCTGTGGTGACGTAGAATTAGTATAAAAAACATAACAAAATGAGATCTATTGCAGTAAAAGGACTAACCAATTACTCAATGATCTCATTTTAATTTTTGTAATACCATTATATCAATTATTTAATATTCCGGATTCGTGATTAAGATGAAATCAACAATTAAACCATTATTAGTAGCACTAGCACTCACCGCTTCAACTTCCAGTTTTGTTTTTGCACAGTCTAAACCTTCTGTGGCAGAATATAGACAGGTTGTAACAGGACGTGCAGATAAGATTGTAAAAGGCTTGAGTTTAGCAGATTCTACAAAATATTTTAAAGTTCGTGAAATAATAGCAGATCAATACGTTAATCTCAGTACTATACATGATGCCCGAAATGCTAAGATTAAAGAAGTAAAGGAAGCTAATAAAGACAATAAAGAAAAGTCAGCTTCAGAAGTGAAAGCAGTGGAGTTAAAGGCTGATAAGAAGTTGGCAAAGGTTCACAAATCGTTTATTAAAAAGTTATCCAAGCAACTTTCTGCTCAAGAAGTAGAAGGAGTTAAAAACGGCTTGACCTACAATGTATTACCGAATACGTACAGGGCTTATCAGGAGATGTTACCTAATTTAACAGAAGAGCAAAAGAAGCAGATATTAGCATGGCTTACCGAAGCAAGAGAGCATGCAATGGATGCAGAATCTTCTGAAAAGAAACACGCCTGGTTTGGAAAATATAAGGGAAGGATCAATAATTACCTTTCTGCAGCAGGAATTGATATGAATAAGGAGGGAAAGGCATGGCAGGAAAGAATTAAGGCACAAAAAGCTCAGCAAACTAACGTCAACTAGGTTGATGTTAAGATCCTATAAGAGTAGGAGAAAATACTATATAAAATAGCTGTTACAAGCCGCTATTTTTGATAATGTAGTAGAAAGCCAAAGTGAGAAGGATCTTCTTGAGTTTAGAAGTACAGCGAACTGCGGGAACGATAAACACTAGTAAGAATTTTTACTAGCCGATTAATAAACAACACGCTCTAATAATTATGAATTTATTTGTACTCTCCTCCGCCTGAATTAGCAAATTTTCTTGGTTTTAGATTTTTTAATACCCGTTATGATCGCCCGAAACGATGGTGATGGGATAGCTATTTTTTTAAAAGTAATAAACTAACAATAATTTATGAACATTTTGCTTCAAACGCAGCACTACTTGGGTAGGAGGTCAAGATTGGCCTGTACTCCGTTATTAGCGGCGATGCTTCTCTCTGCAACGGCATATGCAGGTCCAGCACAACCAGTTGAAAGAATTTCAACAGTAAAAGAATCCGCAAGGGTCAACGTAACTGGAACGGTAAAGGATGATAAAGGTCAGCCGTTACCGGGAGTAAGCGTGAAGATTAAAGGTACTACTACTGGCACATCAACAGATGTTAATGGTACTTTTAGAATCAACCTACCTACAGGCAATGAAACTCTTGTATTTAGTTTTATAGGTTTTAAAACAAGAGAGGTTGCAGTAAACGGACAAACAACTATCAACGTTTCACTGGCTGAAAGTACTTCAGAGTTAAATGAGGTAGTTGTGGTTGGTTATGGAACCCAAAAGAAGATTCATGTAACATCTTCTGTCGTAAGTATTAACGCGAATGAAGTAGAGGAGTTGCCGTCGACAAACATCGGCGCAACCTTGGCAGGTCGGCTTCAAGGCGTGGGAGTTTCCGGTGGTATATCACGTCCTGGTTCTAAAGCAACAATTACTGTTAGGAACCCTGTAGGGTCTTATGGTAAAGATGCTGGTAGCCCGCAACCTTTATATGTTATAGATGGAGTAATTCAGGTAGATGGTAAAAATTCTCCTGATGCCACTTTGTTCAACAACCTAGATCCTGTTGAAATCGAAAGTATTTCCGTTTTGAAGGATGCTTCAGCTGCAATTTATGGTTCAAGAGGAGCTAACGGTGTTATTTTAGTTACGACTAAAAGAGGAAAAAGCGGTAAACCGAGAATTAGTTACAACGGTTCGTACGCTTTAAATGATGAAGCCTATAGAACGAAGATGATGAATGCTTATCAGTTTGGTCAGTATTTCAATATCATGAATGGTGTTAATGGGGCGAATTCCTTACCAACTAGTAATACATACAAAAATAATATATTCACTAATGACGAGTTAGAATATTTTAAAGGAATTAATAATGATTGGTTGAGTGATGCCTGGTCTTCCAGCTACTTAACAAGACATACTTTAAGTCTAAGTGGGGGAGCTGACAAAGCCACCTACTTTGGTAGCGTTGGTTATAGCAAGCAAGATGGTAATATTGGAACGACTGACTACAATAGGTGGAACTTTAGAGCAGGAACTGATGTACAGGTTGCATCTAATCTAAAAGTGGGACTGCAGGTTTCTGGTAATGAGGATAATCTAAGCAAAACTTTTAATAAGGTATCTGGTGAGGGTGTAGAGGATGATTATAAAAATCTCCTTTTGACTCCAACTTATGTTCCAATGTACATAAACGGAATGCCTGCCAAAATTCCTGGAACAAATAACGATTTATCCATGTTCCATTTTTATGAGTTACAGCGTCTAGGGAATTTAGCTGTTACTGATACAAAGTTCTACACATTTAATGTAACAGCAGAATACAAAATTCCTTTTGTGGATGGATTGAAAGCACGGGCGATGTTTGCAAGAAATTCTTCAAGTTCTGTAGCATCACAAGTTGGAACTAAGTACACTATTTACCAATTTAAAGGAACTGGTGAGCATGAGCACATTTATGATGAAAATGCTACTGTTGCTCGCGAAATTTCAGCAAGTAACGGTAACAGGATTTATTATTCTAATTTTAATCAGAAAAATACTCAGTTTAACTTCTTATTAAATTATGATAAGACGTTTGGTAAACACTCTGTTAGTGGACTTGTAACTGTTGAGCGAGGTGAAGCCGAAAATGAACAGGAAGATGTATGGAAAGCTGATCCCCTTCAGCAAACCAATGGTCAGTTTAATACAGCTTTTGGGGCATTAGATGCTAGAACATCATTTAATGAATCTGGTTCCTTAGGTTATATCGGTCGTGTTAATTATGCTTATGCAAATAAATATCTTGCCGAATTTTTATTCAGATCTGATGCTTCAACTAAATTTGCTCCTGAAAATTATTGGGGAAGATTTTATTCTGGTTCACTAGGATGGGTAGTTTCCGAGGAAGATTTCTTTAAAATTCCCGCGGTTAATTACCTAAAGGTTCGTTATTCAACTGGTCTCTTAGGAAATGATCAGTTTACAGCTTGGCTCTGGCGCCAGAGATACACATTCCAAGAGGGCAAAGGTGGGGTTTTTGGCGGTAATACCAACACCTCCACTGGTATGAAGATGGAGCAGTCTCCTAATCGGAATGCCCAATGGTCTAAGGAGTTCAAAAATAACTTAGGTATTGATGCTAGATTTTTGCGTGATAGATTATCCGCAACTGTTGACGGATATTATAATAAAGCATCAGATGTTCTTATTGCTAGGACAGCCCTTATACCCGTTACAGTAGGAGGTTCGGTAGCATCAGAGAATTATGGTAAAGTTGATCAGTTTGGATGGGAGCTGGAACTTGGTTGGAATGAAAAAGTAGGAAGAAACTTTAATTATGGCATAAGTGCAAGATTGAATTGGGCTGATAATAAAGTTAAACAGATGAATTTCAATCCTACTGATATAATGTACCCATGGAATGCACAACCAAACCAATCTGATGATAACGGAAAGTGGGGATATGATTATCTTGGAATGTTTAAGACCCAGGAGGATATTGACAATTACGTTAGCCAATATAACATCACTTCAGTTAATTTAAATAATACTACAGTGTTAGCACGGGAATTCAGACCAGGGATGCTGTACTACAGAGATGTGAGAGGCGCTCTACAGTCTGATGGAACGTTTGCAGGACCTGACGGAATTATTGACGCTAATGATCAAATTCAATTAGCAAAAAAAGCTAGCAACCATTATGGCTATGGCTTAACTTTAAAGGCTGGATATAAGAATTTAAGCTTCGATTGCGTTCTTGCTGGTAGCTTCGGAGGCTGGTCTGAAATCTCAGAAAGAAAGAAGCTTAACAATGATATTAGCAGAGTCTTTGCAAGTCTTCCTGAAATTTGGGGTAATATCTATGATCCAGTGCTGAATCCTTCTGGTACAATGCCAAATCCTAACTGGAGTAGTATCTACGATGTTCCATCAGAATTTTGGAGAGTAAGCTCGTTTAGAATGAGAATGACCAGCTTTAATTTGAACTATAGCTTACCAAAAAAGGTAGCAGAAAAATTGCGTGTTAGTAACGCACGTTTCTACTTAAGTGGACTGAATCCTTTTAATTTGTACAACCCTTATAGTTACAAGGATCCATCTGCGGCGTGGGATGCATATCCTAATCTAAAAACTTATTCATTCGGAATGAATTTAACTTTGTAATAGCTGTTTACAGAATAAAAATGAAAACTCGTAAAATTATATATATGCTTCTTGCTGCTTCTTTAGTAGTAACAAGCTGCAAAGATGACTTTCTTGAAGAAAAGAAAGATTATAATGGGGTAAATGAGCAGGTTTTTAAGGACCCTACCTTAGCTAAAGCTTATGTCGATTACGTCTATGGTCTGTTTTTACCCGCAAATAATGCTCAATCTTTTATTATCAGCCAGGCAGCAACCGCAAATGGCGTTTACAATTCTCTTTTTACTCAAACAACTGAGGAATTAGCTGGTGAAACAGATTGGAACAAAGAATGGGCGCAGATCTCTTATCTTAATAGTCATGCTAATCAATATTTTGGTCAGCGTATGACAGATGGAATCGCCAATAATACTTGGACAAGGTTAAAGCAAATCAATCTGTTTTTAGCTGAAATTGACAAGTATGGTATAGATGAAGCCACAAGAAATCAGTTGAAAGGACAGATGTATTTCTGGAGAGCCTGGCAATACTTTGAGTTATGGCGCCTTTATGGAGGAGTACCATTAGTTCTCACGCCTCAAAATCCTATCTCTGGTGAGAGCGATGCTAATAGTGTTCCCCGTAGTTCTTCCTCTGCTACACTTGAGCAAATATGTGCGGATTTAGATCTAGCTACGCAATTGTTACCTGGAAAATGGGCTTCTACGACTGATTGGGGACGTATTACCAGCGGTGCGGCAGCTGCTTTAAAAGGTAGAGCTTTATTAACTTGGGCCAGTCCATTGTTTAACCGGAATGATGATGTGACTCGTTGGGAACGGGCTTACAATGCTAATGCAGCCGCAAAGAAATTACTTGAAGATAATTCCTTCGGATTGTATAAGACTGGAAATCTGGCTAATGCTGAAGCCTGGGGAAATATGTGGTTCCAAGAAGTAAATAATCCAGAAGCCGTAATAGTGTTTGGTTTTAACAATGGAGCTATTGGTGGTACTACAACAAAGAATAATGGTTGGGAGCAAGCTATTAGACCGAGAGATTTACTGGGAAGTGGATCAGTTTCTCCGACTAGGGAAATGGTAGACGCCTTCCCTATGAAAGATGGAAAGAAAAAAGAAGATTTAACTTCCACATATGTCTATTCCATGAATAAGTTTTACAAGGACAGAGACCCAAGGTTTTATAAGACCTTCGTCTATAACGGAGCAACTTGGGCACATGGAGCTAATGCTACATATAGACACTGGACCTATGTTTGGAAGAAAACTGCCTCTGCAACTTCTTATAATGGTACTACTGAAACTCTAGGTGCAAATAGTAGTGGTATTTATTTATGTAAAGCAAGCAGTCCAACAGCCTCTACAGGTAATAATGGAAATTTCAATCAAAGCGGAACAGATTTCATGGAGTTACGATTTGCTGAAGTTGTTTTGAATCTGGCAGAATCAGCCATCGGAGCTGGTAAGCTTGATGAAGGTCTAACACTTATAGAGTCTATTAGGCAAAGAGCGGGCGTTGAAAACAAAGATGGTCACTACGGATTGACCGCAGCGGTTGGAAACAGAAATAAATTATTTGCAGCTGCTCTAGATGAAAGAAAAGTAGAATTTGCTTACGAAGGAAAGCGTTTCTGGGATTTAAGAAGATGGATGCTATTTGATGATACCTATGGTACTGTTTCTCGTTTGGGTTTTTCACCTCTTAACGGAACAAGAAGAACAGGTTATACTATTTCAGTAAAGAAATTAGATGGAACAGACTACGTAGGAAATGCAGATCCTTTAATTAAGCCTGCTACAGGAAATGCTCCATTAGCTGATCGTAGTACTACTCCTATAGATGAGTTGTACGACAAATACTTTAAGGTTTCGATTAAAGATGATTTGGATAAGACTAATCCGGCAAATTGGAAGTTTACCTGGTATAAAGAGTATTACTTCTTCGGATTACATCAAAATATCCTTACTGGATCTCCTTACCTTGAACAAACTCAAGGTTGGAACAGCTTGAATGGAGCTGGTACCTTCGATCCTTTAAAATAAATCATGCTATAAATTTTTTTCACGGCCGGATCATTTGATCCGGCCGTTTTTGTTTAATTCATGAACCTTTCCTTACTCACTATCCAAAGAATTTCTCTTATATATCGGATGGCGTGGAAAAGAGTAAAGAATTCTGTTGTTTGCTAACATCCTACAAAACATTGAGAAAATTCTATACTAAAATTGTGTTCCAACACCTTAAGTTTGAGATAATAACTAACTAATAAAAGAGGTTAAGAGTGTGTTTTGTCACTTTTAGCGTAACCAATAAAAACTATTAAGAGATTTTCTGAGCTGCTGACGTTTTGATGCTATATTGGTATTAATACAACATCTTACTCTCATTGTCAACTATTCAATTAGTGCAAATGATTGTTATGTTTTGTATCTATATCAGCTGCCCTTGACTTCTAACCAATAAACAAACTAACAATAAAATATGAGTGTACAACTACAAAGTCAGCGATTCTCTCCAATAAGGATGGCACGACTAGCTTGTGTTCCCCTGATTGCAGCGATGTTGCTATCTGCAACAGCTCGTGCGGGGGAGGGCAATTTTGAAGGTGCAGATACGGAGCTAAGAGAGGCATCCAGGGTAAATGTCACAGGAACTGTAAAAGACACGAAAGGTCAGCCTCTGCCTGGTGTTACTGTAAGAATCAAGGGGACGAATACAGGTACAACCACTGATGTTAATGGTATTTACAGACTGAATTTACCAACGGGTAATGAAACATTGGTGTTTACTTTCTTAGGTTTCAAGGCGCGAGAGGTAAAGGCAAATGGGCAGACAACCATTAATGTGAGTTTGGATGAATCTGCAAGTGAATTAAATGCCGTTGTTGTAACCGGTTACGGAACTAAGAAGAAATCTGAGATTATTGGCTCTGTTGCAACAATTTCTGGTGAAGAAATTCAAGATATTCCTGCTCCGAACGTAGCTGCTGCCTTAAGAGGAAGGATTGCCGGACTTGGTGTTACACAAAGTTCTGGTAGACCTGGGAGTTCCATAACCTTAAATATTCGTAACGCTACTGCTTCTGGTTCTGTTGCTGGCGCGACTGCGGAGCCATTATATATTATCGATGGTATAACAGTGAATAAGGATGCTTTCGACAACCTTGATCCTTCAATGGTTGAGAATATGACTATCCTCAAAGATGCTTCGGCTGCTATTTATGGAGCTTCCGGTGCCAAAGGGGTAGTCTTAATAACTACAAAGAGAGGAAAGGCAGGGAAGATAGGGATAAGTTATAATGGTTATGTTGGGGTGTCAGATGCATCAAAAACACCAGAAATGCTTTCTGCTTATGATCATGCAGCCTTGTTAAATGAGACTTATAAAATTAGTAATGCCGCTACTTCAGATTTCTTTACTGAAGCTGATTTAGAATACATTAAAACACTTAACTACAAAAGTTGGTACGAGGAGTTGTGGCAGTCCTCATTAACTCAAAGACATAATTTAAGTGTTTCAGGTGGCAGTGATAAAGTGACATTTTTTGCAGGAGGAAGCTATTCAAATGAGAATGCAAATTACGCAGGTGCCCAATATGATAGGTATTCTTTCAGAAGTGGTTTAGCCGCTACAATGGTTAAGGGGCTTAAAGCAGATATTGCATTTAACGTCGATCACAATGTTCAACTCACAAATCATAATTTTTCTGATAATGATGCAACTTTTTTTGAATCCATAATTGTAACACCGCAATGGATACCTATTAGCATCGATGGCAAACCTGTAAACCATGTTGCTAATAATTTAAGAAATCCGCTCGGGCAAATTGAATCTGGCTACTTCGACAATAGGAAAAATGCTGGCTATAGAATAAATGCAAGCTTAAGTTATGAGCCTGCTTACTTAAAAGGTTTTACTGCAAGGCTACAAGTTTCCCAAGGTAGTAATCAATCTAACTCACGTCAATATAATGCTCCATACAGATTATATAATTTCGTAAGGACAGGTAGTAATAACCAATTCTGGAGCAATGAAATTCCTGCAACTTCACCGTTTGTTGATATTGTGGCTCCACAAGCTGCTACAATGATTCCAGCGCTCTCGGGTTCCAATAGTTATCAGGGTTTCTTTACCCTTAAGTATGCCAATACTTTTGGCGCCCACACTATTGATGCAACTGCAGGTGGTGAACAAACTGTTTCCTATTGGGAAAATCTTTCAGTCAAATTTTCGAATCAGCTGATTCCGGAAAAATCGGATTGGTGGGCTTTTAATCCTAGTACTTTGACGAGGGAAAGCTCGGCTATTTTAGAAACGACCAAACGTTCATTTTTTGGCCGTTTAAGTTATGATTTTAGTAAAAAGTATTTATTGGAGGCGGTTGCACGTATTGATGCTTCTTCAAACTTTGCTCGTGGAAACAGATGGGGAGTGTCGCCTAGTATTGGTCTTGGTTGGATAGCCAGCAATGAAAATTTCTTTAAAGACAATATATCCTTTATCAATTTCTTAAAATTCAAAGTTAATTATGGAATAACGGGAGATGACCGGGTCGGTGATGCAAATAATCCAAGACTGTGGCAAGAAAGGTATGCTGTAGATGCGACGAATGGCTACCTTTTCGGAACAGCCAATAATGGAAACGGTCTGAATCCATCAAGTTTTCCTAATCCTTTAATTACATGGGAAAAGAAAAAAACCTTTAATGCCGGTTTTGAAGCTTCATTCCTTAACAGCAAAGTTGATTTAGGGGTTGAGTTTTTCAGAAATAAAACTTTTGATGGGTTTGACAGAGGTGCAAGTAATTTATACCCGCTCTACGCAGGTTTCACCCCTCCTGTGGTAAATTATAGAGAATATTATAATTGGGGCTCGGAATTTACGGTCGGTTACAAAGCTAAATTGGCCAGGGACCTGAATTTGAGCACTAGTATAAATTTTGGTTGGGGCAATTCTGTTGTGGATAAAGCCATTTACACTCCCGGAGATCTTTATAAAAATCGCGTTGGAGATGATCCTGTTCTTGTTGGTACTGATCCAAGGGTATACAACGGTTCAAACTTCGGATTAAGATATAAAGGTATTTTAAGAACAGAAGCAGAAGCGGAGGCTTTCAGACAAGCAAATCCTAACTATAAAGTTTACAACAGAATTCCGGAAGTAGGATGGTCCTATTACGAAGATACGAATGAAGATGGTGTCATTTCAGATTTGGATATGGTGCCTTTATTTAAAAATACGAATTCATTCTTCTCTTCAGGTATTAGTGTAAATCTTAATTATAAATCTCTAAGTCTCAGTACAAACCTTAATGCACGGTTGGGCGGAAAAGTATTTTACGACAGTAAAGCCCGGAACGCACCGTCGAGAACAAGAAATGTGCTAACAATTTGGAAGGATCGTTGGACTCCTGAAAATCCAAATGGCTTCTATCCAAGATTTGATGATCCAACGATTGCAAAGAACTCCGATTTCTGGGCAGTTGATGGTACTATGATTAGGATCAACAATATGACATTGAGTTATCGTGTTCCCGCAAAGTTTGCAAGTAAGTTAGGTATGAGCAATTTACGTCTCCTTGCAACTGGAAATAACTTATGGACAATCGTAAATCCACTTCCTTATAAGGACCCGTATACCTCAAGTGGTTATGATTATCCTATGTTAAGGACAATCTCAATGGGTTTAAGTGTTAATTTATAAAATCTGGGCAATGTTAAAACAATATAAAAATATAGTAAAAAAATCTTTATTAGTCTTTTCGATTTCCGCTGGTTTATCTGCATGTGTTAATAAAGATGAATTTTTTATGCTACCTGACAGAGGTGGAATAGATGCAGCGATATGGAGTACTGAAGGGGCATTGGATATGCATTTAAATCGCGCATATGACGTGATTATGCCAATGTTCCTATATGAAAATTTCAACACTAATAACATGAATGGCCGTTATGGAGTCCATTACGCTAGTGACGAAAATTGCTTCCCTGTGGGAGATGAAATGGCAAGAAAGGCACTTGGTTTACAAGTTCCTCCATTAAATAACAATGATGTAAGGTTTGCTGGTAATGTCTACACGGTTAATGCGGGGAATAATAAGTATATGGATATTTCGAGATGCAACAACGCAATCAAGTTTATCCCCGAAGGGACCCTTCTACAAGCAACTAAGGATAGATTCTTAGGGCAGTATTACGCCTTGCGGGCAATGGTGTATTTCGACCTTGTAAAAGTTTACGGAGGAGTGCCGCTGGTTTTGGAGCCACAAGATCCTGAGAATGTAACTGCACAAGGTAGAGCTAGTGCAAAAGAATGTTTTAAAGTGATAGTGTCTGATTTAGATTCAGCAATGTCTAAGTTGAAAAATGTGACTTGGGATGATGGAACAGGTAGGGGACGATTAGATCGTCTTGCGGCAGCTTGTTTGAAAGCAAAGGCGCTTTTATACTGGGCAAGTCCTCAATTCAACCCTCAAAATGATCAAAGTAGGTGGGCAACTGCCTTAGAAGCAAATAAAGCAGCTTATCAAATGGCTTTAGACGGTCAAAAAAGACTAGTTACGAAATATGAAGATATTTTTCGCGTAGAGCCTAATTCAGAGGCAATTATAGTAAGACCTTATAGCGAAACAATTGATAGAAGAGGTCAGGACGCGGAAGCTAGATCCCGGCCGAGTTCGGAAAGTGGAGGAGCAAGTCCTATTCTTGGTTATAGAGCTACTACGAAGCTTGTTGACGCCTATCCCATGAAGGACGGAAATCCAATTTCAGTAACAAACGGTAAATATACTTATGATCCTGTGGTATTCTGGGTTAACAGGGATCCTCGTTTTGAAGCTACTATTGCTTACAATGGAAGTGTTTGGCCACTAAGTGGAAAAACTACAAGAAGACAGTGGACTTATAATGGCGCAGCTGATGAAACCAATATAATGGGCCTTTATTGTAAAAGGTTCACCAAACCTGGTTTAGCGGCAGGTAGTGTAAGATATCAAAATAATCTTGGAGGAAACGGTATGGACTGGATTGAACTGAGATTGGCGGAGGTGATGCTCAACCTGGCAGATTGTGCCAATGAAACAGGGGACATGAATTTGGCAAAGGACATGGTAAGGCAAATTAGAGTAAGAGCGGGTATTGAACAAGGTACAGCAGCTAATGACTACGGATTGGGAAGAGTTACATCGGTTAGCGAAATGCGTGATTTGATTTTAAATGAGCGCATGGTGGAGTTTGCTTTTGAAAATAAGCGTAATTCTGATCTCAGAAGAACCCGAAGAATGCACTTACTTTCAGGAGATTTAGAAAGTATTGAATTTACGGTTAAAGATGCTGCGGCCAAAACTGCTTTGGAAGCAGGAAGCACAACCCGCTTCAGAGAAGGCCTCAACCTTAATGATAAAGCCACCTATCTTCAGTATTTTAATCCGCCTGCAAGAGTTAAGTTTACTGTTTCAGGTGTTGGAGCTTTATTACCTTTTAGTGTACCACAAGAGCATTATTTTTATACATTCAATGATGACTTTGTAAATAGAGGAGTCAATATTCAACCTACTATTGGGTGGGCTGGAGGGACTTTTGACCCATTGGCTGAATAGTGTATTGAGAATCTCATAAAAATGATTGAAATGAAGAATATAAGATATAGCCTAATATCGTTTCTTACTGCAGGGGCAATTTTTGTAGCCTCCTGTAAGAAAGAGTCGGAAAATATTTATAACAGGTTTACGGATGTCGATGTTAATTATAAATCGGCTTTAAACAATGATGAAGTAATTTTAGATTTTGAGGTAAGCACTCCAACTACGAATCCAACACTTAATCAAATGTTTTCTATTAATATTGCAGAAACCGGAAGTAACACTCCAATCGTTACTTTGCCGGTAAATGCGGCAGAAAGAAACAAATTTGCAGGTGTTGTAAAACTTAAGAAAACAAGTACCAGCCCAGGTACTTATAGAGTTTGGGCTGTTAGCTCAAGTGGGAGTCAAATAGCTGCCGCTACAGTTGTTTTTAATGGAGGAAATCCGGTAGCTAATCCCGTCCTTGTGTCTGGAGATACAAAGCTAGTTGATGGACAGGTAGCTTATATCGATTATTCTTTGAACTCTGGTAAAGAGGATATTTTTTATGTTACTGTAGAAAAATATCCTGGAACAGGTAATAGTCAGGTTGATCGTGTTGTAACGAATGTTCTAGATGCATCTAAAAGGAGGAGTTACTCGGGATTAATTAAAGTAGTTGCTAATCGTGTAGGAAAGACTAGTTATAGAATATATGCTCAAAACTCGACAAATGTGTACATAGGTGATGGGTATAAGCAGGTAACTATTGATGTTCCCGAGGTGAATTTTATTTTATTACACAATAGAAGAATTTATGCTCCAACTGCGGATGGTAATTCACAGACCTTCTACTCAATATCTAAGGATAAATCCTATAGTTATAATGAAGGGAAAGCAAATTCCGTCGACATAGACTTTGGAATCTATACGAAAGTTGATCAAAATCCCCAGCGTATAGGTCAACTTATCTATAATTTATACTCCCTAAGCAATCCTACCAATCCCAATCCCGATTACAATATTACTGATTGGCAGAAGAGGGCGTTAAAGTTTAGCAATTTTATAACAAGCTCTGGAAACGTATTTAACTATAATTTGTCATCCAGTAGTGAAATAGAGACAAGGGCAAAGGCTGAAACTCTAACTCGTTCATTACTTGAAGGAACTCAGCAATCGAATGGATTAGCTCCTAATACCCTTGTGTATTTTGTTACACCAGAGGGAAAATATGGTTGTATCTTTGTAAACGCTCTAAGTGTAGATTATAACGGAAGACCTTATTTAAGTATAAGTATAAAAGTGCAGAAATAGTAAGTTAAAACTCAAAAGGACAGCCAGAGGCTGTCCTTTTGAGTTTTATATCCACCGATTGCTTGTAAGATTATTACCCATACTCTCTTTGTAATTTTACTTAATCCTGTAACAAACCCACTACAAATATCCCTCTGCTAATATCCTACAACAACAAGTCAAAATTCTATACTCCTAAACATAGAAATCGATTTATCTTTGAATTATAATATACTTTCTAACCAAAAGTTATTAATTGTAACCGAATAAATTAAACAACACGCACACACATTTTTTTAGATGAGAAAGATTTTTATTCCTTTTCTGATTGCAGGGGCGATGGTGATGAATTCAGAAAGGTCGCTGGCTCAGTATCCTGATATACCGGCGGATGTTAAGAAAGCAAGTGATGATCTGCTTAAGGAAGCTTATCGTCAATCTGATATTGCCTGGCAGAGGGCGCTTCCTATTATCGATAAGGAAGCAAAGGAGGGAAAACCTTATATTCCATGGGCGGGTCGTCCAAGTGATTTGCCTCAGTCTTCTATTCCTGCATTTCCTGGAGCTGAAGGTGGTGGTGCTTACTCTTTCGGTGGTCGTGGTGGTAAAGTATACGTTGTTACTAGCCTGGCAGATAATGGTCCTGGTACTTTACGTGAGGCTTGTGAGCAGGGTGGCGCGCGTATCGTTGTATTTAACGTTTCCGGTATTATCCGCTTAAAAACTCCTTTAATTATCCGTGCTCCATATATTACAATAGCTGGTCAGTCAGCGCCTGGAGATGGGGTATGTGTTGCTGGTGAGTCTGTTTGGATCAATACGCACGACGTTGTTATTCGCTTTATGCGTTTCCGCAGAGGTGAGACTTTTGTTGGTAGGAGAGATGATGCTATTGGTGGTAATCCAGTAGGGAACATCATGATCGACCACGTTTCTGCAAGCTGGGGATTGGACGAAAACATGTCTATGTACCGTCACATGTATAACGACAGTACCGGGAAAGCTGAAGAGAAATTAGGAACTGTTAATATCACTATTCAGAACTCCATTTTCGCAGAAGCTTTAGATACCTGGAACCATGCATTCGGTAGTACCTTAGGTGGTGAAAACTGTACCTTCATGCGTAACCTTTGGGCTGATAACGCAGCACGTAATCCTTCAATTGGTTGGAACGGTATTTTTAACTTTGCTAATAACGTTGTTTTTAATTGGAACCACCGGTCTACAGATGGTGGCGACTATAAAGCAAGCTACAATATTATCAATAACTATTACAAACCAGGACCGGTTACTGATTTAAAAGAACCTATCAGCTACAGGATCTTGAAGCCTGAGTCTGGCAGAAGTAAGTTGAAGTATGTAGTATTCGGAAGAGCTTATGTAACTGGTAATATCATTGAAGGTAATGATAAAGTAACTAAAGATAACTGGGATGGTGGTATACAGTTGGAGAATAAAAAAGGGGATCTGATGAGCTTCGAGGAGGCAAAACCGTACTTCGCTGCAATGAAAACAGACAAGCCTTTCCCAATGGCTCCGATTTCGATTATTCCTACAAAAGACGCTTATAGCTACGTGCTTCAAAATGCAGGTGCTATCCTCCCTAAAAGAGATGCTGTTGATGCTCGTGTAGTTGAACAAGTTAGAACAGGTAAAATCACCTACAAAGAAGGAGTTAAACTTCCTGAAACTCAATTTAAACATCGTAAGCTTCCGATAGATTCTTATAAGTTAGGTATTATCACTGATCCTAGTCAGGTTGGTGGATATCCTGAGTATAAGGGTAAAGCTTACAAAGATTCAGATAAAGATGGTCTTCCAGATGAGTGGGAAACTAAAAATGGTTTAAACCCTAAAGATGCGTCAGATTCTGCTAAAGATCGTAATAACGACGGATACAGCAACATCGAAGAGTATTTAAACAGCTTAGTTACTGTAAGTACTGTTAAACCTTAATTTGTTATTCCTTTCTTAATTTAGTAAATATAATTGGTTGAATTGTGAGGGCCGCCCGGCCCTCCTTTTGTTTTTGAAGATTTTTGGTTTTGGGGACTAATACTTCAGGAATTATTAATTATGTAGGTTTTAGTAAAGAAAGGTAACAAAGTACTTACCACTCATGCTAAGAAGCTACAATACCTTGAGAAAATGATATAGAACGAAGAAATAAAGTCAGGGTATTTTTGTTTTAGGTTCTAGCCAGATGAGATAGGGTAACCTGTTTTGATAGCCAAAAATTAAACACACTTAAAAAACTTCATAATGAACAAAGCTTTAAGTACTTCGCTTGTTGCATTAACATTCATTTGTTCAAAATCTGTATTCGCGCAATATCCTACAATCCCTCCAGCTATGGAAGCAAAGGCAGATTCTGCGTTAAATGCAGTGAAACGACAGTCGGATATCGCCTGGCAGAAAGCATTACCAATTATCGAACGTGATATTAAAAATGGTAAACCTTATGTTCCTGGGGCTTCCAAACCATCGGATCTTCCACAAGCTAAAATTCCTGCTTTTCCGGGGGCGGAAGGAGGAGGAGCTTTCACCGCTGGCGGACGTGGTGGGAAAGTTTTTGTTGTTACTAACCTTAATGATAGCGGCCCAGGTTCCTTTCGCCAAGCCTGTGAGCAAGGTGGTGCCAGGATCGTGGTATTTAACACTGCCGGTATCATCCGCTTAAAAAGTCCTGTTATTATTCGTGCTCCTTACATAACAATTGCTGGTCAGACTGCTCCCGGTGATGGCGTTTGTATTGCTGGTGAATCAGTTTGGATTGACACGCATGATGTAGTGGTAAGGTTTATGCGCTTTCGAAGGGGAGAAACTATTGTAACCCGTCGCGACGATGCTCTTGGCGGGAACCCTGTTGGAAATATAATCATCGATCACGTTTCGGCAAGTTGGGGCTTGGATGAGAACATGTCGATGTATCGCCACGTTTATGAAAGGAATACTGATAAGCCGCAAAAGCTTCCTACAGTTAATGTTACCATTCAAAATTCTATATTCTCTGAATGTCTGGATACCTATAATCACTCTTTCGGAAGTACTATCGGTGGTTTGAACAGCACTTTTATGCGTAACCTTTGGGCTAACAATATTAGTCGTAATCCTTCCGTGGGAATGTATGGCGATTTCGGTTTTGTGAACAACGTAGTTTTTAACTGGTGGAATAGATCTGCCGATGGCGGAGACAACAATTCCTTGTTTAACTTCATCAATAATTACTATAAACCAGGTCCTATAACACCTCTCGATAAACCGATTGGACACCGTATCCTTAAACCAGAATCCGGCCGTTCTGCTGACAAGAGTACGTTATTTGGTAGAGTTTATGCAAGCGGTAATATCGTCGACGGGAATGAGCGTGTAACCAGGAATAATTGGGATGGCGGTATTCAGATCGGTGATATGGCAGATGCTGGCAGGTACACGGATAGCATCAAGGCGAATAAACCGTTTCCGATTGCGAAACTGGCTATTATTCCTGCTCAAGATGCTTACTCTTATGTGCTTTCAAACGTAGGTGCAACTTTACCTAAAAGAGATCCGGTTGATGAACGGATTATACGTGAAGTGAAAACGGGTAAAATAGAATATAGCGATAATGCTAAGCCTCCGGTAGGTGCTGAATTTATTAAGAGACGTTTGCCGGCAGACAGCTATAAGCAAGGAATTATCAGTGATATCAGTCAGGTTGGCGGTTATCCGGAGTATAAGGGTACAGCTTATAAAGATACGGATAACGATGGTATTCCAGATTCCTGGGAGATGAAACATGGTCTGAATCCTAAAAATGCAGCAGATGCCGTTGCGGATAGAAATAAAGATGGATATACTAACATCGAAGAGTATTTAAACAGCGTTGTACCTTTAGCAGCGGTAACTCCTTCCTCAAAATAGCAAGATGCGTTCTATAAATATTACAAGGATTTTTATTGCAGGACTAGTTGGCATTCAAGTGCTGGCCAGTCCTGTTTTTGCTCAGAAGCAACCTAAACCCAAACCGTTCGAACCTTTGACTACAGAAGGAGGAAAACTGGTATATTCAACTTACCCGAATGGAGACCGTATTCCTGATTTTTCCTATGCGGGATACAAAGCAGGCGAGGAGGCAATTCCGAATGTAGCAGTCAAGGTTTTAGTACCTGTAAAAACTGGAGATGCAACGCTAAGGATTCAGTCCGCTCTCGATTATGTATCGTCTTTACCCATCGACAAGAGCGGGTTCAGAGGTGCGGTGTTATTGGAGAAAGGAACCTACGAAGTTAATGGTGCTTTAAAAATAAAGGCATCAGGTGTGGTTTTGCGAGGAAGTGGAGTGACCAACGGAACTATATTGCTGGGTACGGGTTACGATCGCCAAAACCTGATCACTATTTCAGGAAAAGACAATCGGATTTTCGGAGAAAAGGTAAACGTTTCTGATGCCTATGTTCCTGTTAATTCTACAAAATTAACAGTAGCAAATGCGAAGGCTTTTAAAGTTGGTGACGATATTCAAATTCAAAGAGCTTCTACTAAGGCCTGGATAGACGTTTTAGGTACCCAATCATTTGGCGGTGGTCTTTCTGCCTTAGGATGGAAACCTGGTCAGAGGGATATTTTCTTTGACAGGAAAGTCGTGGCTGTTAATGGTGCTGTAATTACTTTGGACGCCCCTTTAACTACGTCATTAGACAGCGCTTACGGTCCTGGTATTGTAACAAAGTACACCTGGTCTGGCCGAATCAGTAATGTTGGCGTAGAAAATTTACTTCTTCGTTCTTCTTTTGATGCTACTAATCCAAAGGATGAGGATCATAGGTGGATGGCTGTTGTAATGGAGAATGCAGTTGATTCCTGGATTCGCCAGGTTACTTTTGAGCATTTTGCAGGATCTGCAGTTAATATTCTCGAAACTGTAAAAAGAGTTACGGTTGAAGACTGTAAGTCTTTGGCCCCGGTATCTGAAATAGGCGGACAAAGAAGATATACTTTCCTGACCTCTGGTCAGCAATCGCTTTTCCAAAGATGTTATGCAGAAGCGGGGTACCATGATTTTGCTATAGGATATTGTGCTCCTGGGCCTAATGCTTTCGTACAATGTGAATCTCACTTGCCTTATAGCTTTAGCGGACCGGTTGATAGTTGGGCCTCAGGCGTTTTATTTGATATTGTCAATGTTGACGGACAAGCGCTGACTTATAAGAATCTTGAACAAGACGGACAAGGTGCTGGATGGAATGCTGCTAACAGTGTTTTCTGGCAGTGTTCTGCGTCAAGGGTAGACAACTATGAACCTCCCACAGCTCATAACTGGGCCTTCGGTACATGGGCTCAATTTGCCGGAAATGGTTATTGGACCATGTCTAACGAGCAGATACAGCCACGGAGTTTGTATTATGCGCAGCTTAAAGAAAGGATAGGAGATAAGCTTGGAAATAGAGCCATCGTTATACCGATGGGAACAGAAGCATCAAGTAGTCCTCCAGTTGACGTTGCAATGGCTTTAACAGCACTTTCTGTAACTCCTGCTATTACCTTAACCAGTTTTGTTGATGAAGCTGCAAAACGACAACCCATCCCTGTTACCTATGGTAAAGTAAAGACGATTGATCAGATAGGAGTGGAACAACCAGCCCAACCAGCGAAAGCTGGATACTTCCACATACAAAATGGGTGGTTAGTTAGAGGGGATGAAGTTGTTTCCGGAAGAAGAAGAGAAGTGCCCTGGTGGAATGGTTCTTCCCGCCCTTATGGTTTAGTGAATACCAAACCTCATATTACAAGGTTTGTTCCGGGCAAGGTGGGTGAAGGCTTGACTGACGATTTAAATGAAATGACGGACAGCTTGAGAGCTGGGAATGTTGTTGCCTTAGATCACAATTATGGATTATGGTATGAGCGTCGCCGAGATGACCATGAACGTATCAGAAGAATGGATGGCGAGGTTTGGCCTCCATTTTACGAACTTCCTTTTGCCAGAAGCGGAAAGGAAACTGCCTGGGATGGATTAAGTAAATATGATCTTACAAAGTACAATCACTGGTATTGGAATCGTTTGAAGCAGTACGCAGATCTTGCTGATCAGAAGGGACTGGTACTATTGCACGAGAATTATTTCCAACATAATATTATAGAAGCTGGAGCTCATTATGCTGATTTTCCATGGCGTCCTGTAAATAACATTAATAATACAGGCTTCCCTGAGCCTGTTCCGTATGCAGGCGACAAACGTGTGTTTATGGCAGAGCAGTTTTATGACATAAATAATCCTGTACGAAGAGAATTGCACAGGGCTTACATTAGAAAATGCCTTTATAATTTTTCAGGAAACAGTGGCGTGATCCAGCTTGTCAGTGCTGAATATACTGGTCCGCTTCAATTTGTCCAATTCTGGGTAGACGTCATTAAAGAATGGGAGAAAGAAACAGGTAAAAAGGCTATTGTGGGTTTAAGTACAACTAAAGATGTACAAGACGCCATTCTTGCAGATAAAGACAGAGCATCTGTTATAGATGTAATAGATATTAAATACTGGCATTATCAGGCTGATCAAAAAACGTACGAACCTAAAGGAGGTCAGAATCTTGCTCCCCGTCAGCATGCTCGCTTGCTTAAACCAAAAGCAAGTTCTTTTGATCAGGTTTACCGGGCAGTTTCTGAATATCGCTTACAGAATCCAGGAAAAGCTGTGATCTATGGTGGAGATGGAGCAGATGCTTATGGTTGGGCTGTTTTTATTGCGGGTGGTTCTTTACCCGCTATACCTAAAACCCCTCAGGCTTTTCTAAAGGATGCTTCCATCATGACACCGGTTAAGCCTGCCAAAGGATCTCAGCAATACGTTCTTGCTTCAGAAAATAACGGATATATCGTTTATAATACTTCTTCCGAACCAGTTAAGCTTGATCTTGCAAATGCAACATACGCGATTCATTGGATCGATTCGAAAACAGGTCTTGAAATAGGAAAGGCTGGCAAAATTAAAGGAGCCGCAAATACAGTTATTAACAGCCCTAAAGCAGGTGCTGTGTTATGGTTGACTAAATAAATTTTGAAATTGAAAATTTTAAGTAAATACGTTCTATTGGCAGCAGCAGCTGTTTTAAGTACAGTAAGTTTAAAAGCGCAGCAAACTGGGCCATTAAAAGTATCGGCAAATAAAAGGTACATCCAACAGGGTACTAAACCATTCTTTTGGCTAGGGGATACGGGTTGGCTATTGTTCAGCAAACTAACCCGTGCTGAGGCAGAGAAGTTTTTGCAAGTGCGCAAAGAACAAGGGTTCAATGTGATACAGGTAATGGTGATCCATGACATTGCTGAAGTAAATGCTTACGGAGATTCAGCTTTGATCAGGAAAGATATAACACGTCCAAACATTACCACAGGCGCTAATGCTGCTGATCCTAAACAATACGATTACTGGGATCATGTGGATTACATTGTTAACCTCGCTGAAAAGAAAGGTTTATACATGGCAATGGTACCGGTGTGGGGATCTGTTGTGAAGGAAGGCCATGTTAATTCCAAGCAGGCAAAAGCTTATGCAACATTCCTTACCAATCGCTACAAGGCAAAATCTAATATTATCTGGATGAATGGGGGAGATATCTCCGGAAGTGATTCAACTGCTGTTTGGAATACAATTGGAAATACAATTAATAACCTGGACAATAGCCATTTGATTACTTACCACCCTCGTGGCCGTACTCCTTCTTCTGAATGGTTTCATAATGAAAAGTGGTTAGACTTTAACTCTTTCCAATCCGGACATCGCCGATATGATCAGGATACTACAGCTAAAGAGAAGTACCATTATGGTGAAGATAACTGGAAGTTTGTGGAAGCTGATTATAAGCTTAAACCTACTAAACCAACTATAGATTCTGAGCCTTCTTACGAAGGTATTCCTCAAGGTTTGCATGATACGCTGGAAATCAGGTGGAAAGACTACGATGTTCGTCGCTACGGATACTGGTCTGTTTTTGCAGGTGCTTTTGGCTATACGTACGGTAATAATTCTGTTATGCAGTTCCTTAAATCATCTGATAAAGGAAGTGCATATGGTGCTAAGGAATTGTGGGAAACTGCTATTAATAATCCAGGAGCTCAGCAAATGATCTATCTTAAGAAACTAATGTTATCCAGACCTTTCTTCGAGCGCGTTCCTGACCAGAATTTAATTGCTGGAACTCAAGGGGAAAAATACAACCGTTTATTTGCTACCAGAGGCAAGAATTATGCTTTCGTCTACACCTATAATGGGAGGAATATTCCTGTAAACATGGGTAAGATTTCCGGATCAAAAGTTAAGGCCTCCTGGTATAATCCAAGGAACGGACAAACTAGCCTTATCGGTAACTTTTCAAATAAAGGTGTGCAGGAATTTAATCCTCCCGGCCAGGAGAAGGATGGGAATGACTGGGTGTTGATATTAGATAGTTTGTAATTCATATTAATATTTCCATTAATGAAAAAAGGCATCTGGCTTTTATTAGTAATAGTAATATCTCTGGCTTCCTGCTCGAAGGAAGTTTACATGTTTACGTCCTTCCATGAGCCAGCGAATCAGGGGTTACGTTTTCTGTATAGTAATGATGGTAAACACTGGAAGGACTTGAATAAAACCTATTTGAAGCCCGCAGTGGGGCAACAGAAAGTGATGAGGGACCCTTCTATTGTTAAAGGACCTGACGGGACATTTCACTTTGTCTGGACCAGTAGCTGGAAAGGTGACAGAGGTTTTGGTTATGCGAGCTCAAAGGACCTTGTTCACTGGTCAGAGCAGAAGTTCATACCAGTAATGGAAAATGAGCCAACTACGGTAAATGTGTGGGCTCCTGAGCTTTTCTATGACGATGTAGCTAAGCAGTATATCATTGTTTGGGCATCATGCATTCCTTTCCGTTTTCCAAAAGGGCAGGAGGATGAGGACAATAATCATCGTTTATACTATACTACAACGAAAGACTTCAAAACTTTTAGTCCTTCCAAATTATTTCTTGACCCTGGTTTTAGTGCAATTGATGCCGTAATTGTAAAAAGAAAAGCCAATGATTATGTGTTGGTGGTGAAAGATAATACTCGTCCAAATCGTAATATTAAGATTGGTTTTTCAAATTCACCCTTAGGTCCTTATCCGGACATCTCAGCTCCATTTTCACCAAACTTTACTGAAGGGCCAGCTGTGGCGAAAATTGGCGACGAGTACATCGTTTACTTCGACTCTTACCGGGAAAAGAAATACGGTAGATTAAAGACTAAAGACTTTATCCACTTTAGTGATGCTGAGAAAGAAACAAGCGTTCCGGAAGGACATAAGCACGGAACTGTATTTAAAGCAAGTAGAAAGGTCCTTAAGGGATTACAAAAAAGTGCAGGTATAGATACTGCAAAGATTAATTAGAATGAATTTAGTTAATAGAATAGGTTTAAGTTTAGGATTAGCAGCAGCTTTTGTTGCAGCGAATGCACAAGATACTGTTCGATATACAGGAACTACACTATCTAATGTTGATTACCATCATGGGCAATTAAGTCCTGCGGTAGGTGTACATAGTATTCAGGTTTTCAGAGCAAACCGCCAGCATCCAGAACTGGCGGATGGATTTAGCTGGACATACAATCATGCTCCAATGATCGCTCATTGGAATAATACTTTTTATCTGGAATACCTTAGTGACCCTGTAGGTGAACATATTCCTCCGAGCCAATCTCTTCTGCACACGTCTAAGGACGGATATAACTGGTCTAAGCCTGTTGTAATCTTTCCTGTAGTAAAAGTACCAGATGGATGGAAAAAAGAAGGTTATCCTGGAGTTGCTAAAGATCTTTATGCAGTGATGCATCAACGGATGGGCTTCTTTACTTCAAAGAAAAACAGACTTCTGGTCTTAGCGTATTATGGTATTGCCATGGATCAGAAGGATGATCCGAATGACGGGAAGGGGATGGGGCGGGCTGTACGCGAAATCAAAAAGGACGGGAGTTTCGGTCCTATTTATTTCATCAGGTACAACAGTAGTTGGGATAAAAGTAAATCAGAGTTTCCTTTCTACACGAAAAGTAAAGATAAGGGCTTCGTAGAAGCTTGTAATGAACTACTTGCTACGCCTCTGATGATGCAGCAATGGGTTGAAGAGGCTGACAGAAATGACCCTTTGATTCCTCTAAAGAAAGAGGTTAAGGCGTTTAGCTATTATCATTTGCCTGATGGGAGGGTAGTTGGTTTGTGGAAGAATGCTTTAACAAGCATTAGCAAAGACAACGGTAAAACCTGGGAGTACAACCCTACAAGGGCTCCTAAATTTGTAAATAGCAATGCAAAAATCTGGGGACAAAAAACGTCTGACGGGAAATATGCAACAGTATACAACCCTTCAGAATTTCGTTGGCCATTAGCTATATCTGTTAGTCAGGATGGTTTGAACTACAACAATTTGTTATTGGTGAACGGCGAAATCAGTCCGATGCGTTACGGAGGTAACTATAAATCTTATGGCCCTCAATATGTACGTGGTATGGAAGAGGGAAATGGATCTCCATCAGATGGAAAGCTTTGGCTTACGTACAGTATGAATAAGGAAGACATATGGGTGAGCTCCGTACCGGTTCCTGTTACTGATAAGGTAACAACTTATCCAAATGAAGTATTTGCTCAGATGCCGGCAGGAAAAGAACTTGATCTTTGGAACACGTATAGTCCTAAATGGGCACCTGTTAGTATCAGCAAAATGAATGACGGTGCGAAAGCACTGCTGCTTTCTGATAAGGATCGTTACGAATATGCAAAAGCTGAACGTGTTGTTCCATCAGGCAAAAGATTAATTGCTGAGATCACAGTCGTGCCTCAGCAAAATAACAAAGGGCAATTGGATATAGAGTTCCTCGACTCAAAAGGTACACCTGCCATAAGACTTCAGTTTGACTCAACTGCAAACTTTACAACTAAAGCAGGATATAGGAATAGAAATGTTATTCAGTATAAGGCAGGTGAGAGCTATACTATTAAAGTTGATCTTGATACAGACAGGCGATTCTATAATCTGGATATAAATGGAAAGAAAATGCCAGGTATTTTCTTTGCACCTGTTGCTGAAATTTCAAGGATTAGCTTCAGAACTGGAGATACCAGAAGATTCCCGGATGCGGATACACCAACAGATCCTATGCACGAATCCTTGCCACAGGCAGGAGATCCAGCAGATGGTGCTTCATTCTTTATCAAATCTTTAGTTACAAAGGGAAATTAGATGAAGAAGCTTTTTAGCATTATAGTCGTTGTTCTTTTTTCGATAGTAGCGAAGGCTGAAGTTGTATTGCCAAGAATTTTGGGCCATAACATGGTTCTTCAAAGAGAAAAGCCAGTGAAGATCTGGGGAACGGCAGCTGTAGGAGAACAAGTGTCTGTGGAGTTTAAGGGTCAGCATTTGAAAGCGACCGGAGACCGGGACGGGAAATGGGAGATTATTTTATCACCAATGAAAGCATCCGCCAGTCCTTCTGCAATGATTATTAGTGGATCTAATACTATAAAGCTGGAGAACATTCTGGTAGGAGAGGTATGGATATGCTCTGGTCAATCTAATATGGAGTTTACCATGAGGAAGAACAGTAAGATGGCAAAGCCTGATACTAGTACTGCTAATTCCCCGATAGATGAGTTGGATAGAGCACACAATCCTCTTATTCGTATCTTTTTGGTAAATAGAAAAGAACAAGTTAAGCCAGATCCTCAGCATAAGGGTTGGAATATCGCCCAGGATTCAGCTCTCAGAGTATTTTCTGCCCCTGGATATTTTTTCGCAAAGGAACTTCAGTCAAAATTAGGCGTTCCTGTCGGAATGATATCTGCAGCGATTCCTGGAAGTGCTATAGAACCATGGATCCCTGCTAATGCTTATACTTCAGAATTTTTCAAGACCTATAAAGTAAGTACTGGTGGCACAAGTTTCTTTGAATCCATGATCCGTCCTCTTGCTCCTTTTGGGGTAAAGGGTTTTATTTGGTACCAAGGAGAAACTAACTGTTTCCAAAATGAAACTCTTGAGTATTCCTATAAATTAGAGACTTTGATCAATAGCTGGAGAGCTCAATGGAATGATAAAAGCCTTCCTTTTTACTATACACAGATAGCTCCTTTCTATTATTCAAAAAGCACGGATAAATATCCTTTGACAAAGGAGACCTTGCCTAAATTCTGGGAAGCACAACAGGCTGTTATGAAAGTTCCGCATACGGGAATGATCACTACAACAGATCTCATAGTAACACCTGATGATTTGCACCCTAGCTTCAAATGGGAAATAGGAAGAAGGCTTGCTCAATGGCCCTTAGCGGTAGATTATCGTAAGAAAGTAACACCAACCGGACCCTTCTTCAAGTCGAAAAAAGTAAAAGCGAATTCGGTAGTAGTTTCTTACAATTATGCTTCTAATGGACTTTTAAGTCATGATGGAAAAGAATTAACTCAATTTGAAATAGCAGGGGCAGATGGTGTGTATCATCCGGCGAAAGCTATTATAAAAGGAAAAAAAGTAATCGTGAGTTCAGACGCTGTAAAGAAGCCGGCCAATGTGAGATTTGGTTGGAACGAGGGAGGGAAAGCAAACTTATATAATAAAGAAGGATACCCGGCGATGCCATTCAGATCAGATAATCCAATTGTTGCACAATTTAAAGTAAGTGCAAAATGAGGGCTTATAATTCATTTAGATTGAAAAACCACTTTCCTAGTTTTAGTTGTATAAGGCCTGGAAGGATGTCTTATCGCGTTATATGCTTTCTGCTTTCTGCTTTTAGCTTTCTGCTTTTAGCTACTACTTCCACCCATGCTCAGCAAACACAGAAGCTTTACCTGTCAGGAACAGGCAATGATAATACTGTTTCCTGGGACTTCTTTTGTACTGCAGGTAGGAACTCTGGTAAGTGGGGTAAGATTCCTGTGCCTTCCAACTGGGAACTACAGGGTTACGGGAAATATGATTACGGATTTGCGAAGGACACTGTAAGAGGAAAGGAAGAAGGGCTTTATAAGTATTCTTTTAATGTCCCTGCAGATTGGAAAAACAGAAAGATAAATATTGTTTTCGAGGGATCGATGACGGACACCGAAGTGAAAATAAACGGCAAATCAGCCGGACCGGTTCACCAGGGAGCGTTCTATGCCTTTAGATATGATATAAGTAATCAGTTAAATTATGGAAGTTCCAATTTACTTGAAGTAAGGGTTGCAAAGCATTCAGCTAACCCTTCTGTAAATGAGGCGGAAAGAAAAGCAGATTTTTGGATCTTTGGTGGAATTTTCAGACCTGTATACCTTGAAAATCTGCCCCTGGTAAATATCCGTCATCTGGCAATTGATGCAAAAGCAAACGGGCAATTCTCTACTAATATTGATTTTGAAGGAAATGCGGATAGAGTAACTGTGCAGCTATTCGATGCCAAAGGAACTAAGTTTGGCGGGTTGATATCAAAAAAGTTGTCTGGAAATAATGGTACAGCGGCACTTAGTGGATCTTTCTCATCACCAAAGCTGTGGTCATCTGAATTTCCCAATTTGTATAAGGCTGTATTTACTCTTTACTCGGGAGGAAAAGCAACGCATACTGTCCAGCAGAAATTTGGCTTTAGAACCGTAGAGATTAAAGAACGTGACGGTGTTTATGTGAATGGTGTAAAGATCAAGATGAAGGGTGTCAACAGGCACTCTTTCTATCCAACATCAGGAAGAACCGCAAGTAAGAAAATAAGCATCGCAGATGTAAACATAATGAAGGAAATGAATATGAACGCGGTGAGAATGTCTCATTACCCACCAGATGATCATTTCCTGGATGTTTGTGACTCCCTTGGTCTATTTGTGATGGACGAGCTGGCTGGATGGCATGGAAACTATGATACTCCAACTGGGACTAAGCTGGTAAAGGAAATGATAGAACATGATGTTAACCATCCTTCAATCATCTTCTGGTCTAACGGAAATGAAGGGGGACATAATCGCGAGCTTGATCATTTATTTGCACAAGAAGATATTCAGAAGAGAATTGTTCTTCACCCCTGGGAGGACTTCAATGGTTTCGATACACAGCATTACCGTGAATATAACTATGGGATCTCCAATTATAATCACGGCCACAGCATAGTAATGCCGACGGAATTTCTGCATGGTCTGTACGATGGTGGACATGGAGCAGGTCTTGAGGACTATTGGAATGCAATGCTAAAAAATCCAATGTCTGCAGGCGGCTTCTTGTGGGATTTTGCAGATCAAGGCGTCGTGCGTACAGATAAAAATGGTGTACTTGATACAGATGGAAATCGCGGCGCGGATGGGATAGTTGGTCCTTACCATGAAAAAGAAGGAAGTTTCTATACCATTAAAGAGGTTTGGAGCCCTGTTTTCTTTGAAGCAAGGGAGATGACTGCAGGCTTTGATGGGGTTTTTAATGTAGAGAACAGATATCACTATACAAACCTCAACCAATGCAGCTTCAATTGGAAGCTCAGTAACCTAAAGAATGGTCAAAACAGGACAGGCATATCTAAGTCCCCGGACTTAAAGCCAGGATTTAAGGGGACATTTAAGGTTGACTTTCCTGAAGATTGGAGAAGCTTTGATGTATTATACATCACAGCAAAGGACCCATCACAGAAGGAGCTTTTTACCTGGAGCTTTCCTATAACTCTACCGGGTAAAGAAGCTAATACTCTTGTTCAAAAGGGGGGCGAAAAACGGGTTAAAATAGAAGAAAAAGATAGTTTGCTTACGGTTACAGTAGGGGACCTGGTAGTTGGTTTCAGTAAAAAGACTGGAATTCTAAGATCAGTTAAAAATTCAAAAGGTTCAATTCCTTTTAATAATGGACCTATAATACAGCAGGGTGCGACTAATTTTTCCAACATCACTTATAAAAATGAGGGCGGAAATGTAGTAATCGAATCTACGTTTGACAGAAAAGCTGCCTACAATAAATTGCAGTGGACAATTTATCCTTCGGGATGGATTAAATTGAACGTGAAGTATTTCCCTGCACAGTATCTCACAGATTTTATTGGAGTTAATTTTTCTTTTCCGGAATCAGAGATCAAAGGGATCGAGTACATGGGCAACGGTCCATACCGGGTATGGAAAAATCGTTTGAAAGGTAATTCTTTCGGAGTGTGGAAGAAGGATTACAACAACACAGAAACTGGAGAACAATGGGTTTATCCTGAGTTTAAAGGATATCACTCTAACATGTACTGGTGCAAATTCATAACCAAGTTGCAGCCCTTTACTGTGGTTACAGAAAATGAAGATCTTTTCTTCCGTTTGTTTTCTCCTTCTCCAAAGACCGATCAGTGGGGCAACTATGTTATCAATTTCCCGTCAGGTGATATTTCTTTCTTGCAAGGCATTCAGGCAATTGGTACAAAAACACAACGGGCAGACCGTACAGGTCCAATGTCTATGCAAAATATTTTTTACGACTATGAAAAAGAGCCTGCTCGTGCATTAGATCTAACATTGTATTTTGATTTTTTAGCTAAATAATTAAATGAAGAAGCTTATTCTTTTAGTGTTCCTTGCTTCGTCTTTTGTTGCGACTAAAGCACAGGTTTCCGTAGAAAATCTGCGGTGTAACCTGATGGCAAATCCTCTCGCTCTTTCTAGTAATACGCCAAGATTTAGCTGGCAGGTTGTAGCTAAAGGAAGGGGAATTATGCAGGAGGCTTACGAGATATCAGTTTCTTCTGATTCTCTTAAACTTGCCGATGGTCAGGGAGATCTTTGGTCAAGGGGAAAAGTAAATTCTGATGCTACCTCAAATATTACCTATGCAGGTAAGCCACTTAAGACGAAAAGCAAATATTACTGGAAGGTTAGGGTTTGGACGAACAAAGGCGGATCGGCCTGGAGTCGCACAGCCTCGTTCGGAACGGGCTTACTGAACTATAAAGATTGGGAAGGTCGGTGGATAGGTTTTGATCGGTATTTTCCATGGGATAATGAGGATCAAAATCGCTTATCAGCAAGGTACTTCAGAAAAGAATTTGCTGTAAATAAAGAAGTAAAGTCGGCAACAGCATATATCATTGGATTAGGACTTTATGAGCTCTCAATCAATGGTAGGAAAATAGGCGACCAGGTACTTGCTCCGGCACCTACAGACTATACCCAAAATGTTAAATACAATGCGTTTGATGTCACTCCTCTTATTAAACAAGGAAAGCATGCAATTGGAGTTATCTTAGGAAACGGACGTTTTTTTGCAATGCGTCAGGCCAAGCCTTATAAAATAAAGACTTTCGGTTTTCCGAAGATGTTAATGCAAATTAATATCGAATATAAAGATGGAACCTCTGCAATCATTAAAACGGACGAATCATGGAAAGGAACAGCTGAGGGACCAATTTTAGCGAATAATGAGTACGATGGCGAGGAGTATGATGCGCGGAAAGAATTTTCTGGTTGGGACAAGCCTGGTTTCGACGAAAAGAATTGGCTGCCTGCAGAATACGTTCAGGAACCAGGGGGGACTTACGAGCCTCAGGAAAATGAGTTCATGAAGGTGATGCAAAGTATTGCTCCCGTATCTATCAAAAAAAGAAGCAATGGTAATTATATAATTGACTTCGGTCAAAATATGGCCGGATGGGTTAAACTTCAGGTAAAGGGAGAGAAAGGCCGAAAGCTTACCTTGAAATTCGCTGAATCTTTGAATGCTGATGGAAGCCTTTTTATTCAAAACCTTCGGGATGCTAAAACTACCGATACTTATATACTAAGAGGCGAGGGGAATGAGGCATGGGAACCACGGTTTACGTTTCATGGATTTAGATATGTTGAAGTTAGCGGTTATCCCGGAACACCTACTCAAAAAGACTTTACTGCCCGCTTTGTGTATGATGACTTGGCAACTGTAGGAAAATTTGAATCTTCGAATGCTCTTCTCAATCAAATACACCGTAACTCCTGGTGGGGTATTGCCTCAAACTATAAAGGAATGCCGATTGATTGCCCGCAACGGAATGAACGTCAGCCATGGCTAGGAGATCGCTCGACGGTATCTTATGGAGAAAGTTTCCTTTTTAATAATACTGCCTTATATAATAAATGGGCTGACGATATAAGGTACTCTCAAAAGGCGGACGGAGCCATTCCTGATGTTGCACCCGCCTTTTGGCGTTACTACAGTGATAATATGACCTGGCCTTCAACTCTTCATCTGGTTGTTGATATGCTTTACCGCCAGACAGGAGATAAGGAAGTGATCCGAAACAACTACCCTGCAATGAAGAAGTGGCTTCAATATATGGAGTCGCGCTATCTGGATGCTGATGGGGTTATGACTAAAGATAGTTATGGCGACTGGTGTGTGCCTCCGGTAAGTGCGGAAGCAGGAAGAGGTGTTAATGCGGATCAGAAACATCCAAGTGCACTGATTGCCACGGCTTATGACTATTATGTAAATAACCTGATGATACGTTTTGCTAAGCTTGCAGGTCAGGACCAGGATATTGTTGGTTTTACAGCAATGGCTGCCAGATCAAAAGAAGTCTTCAACAAGAGGTTCTATCATAAGGATGGGTTTTACGGTGAAAATACGCTTACTGATAATATCCTTCCGGTAGCATTTGGAATTGTTGAGGATGAAAATAAGGATAAGGTGGTTGCACAGATAGCTTCCATTATTAATAAAAATAACGGTCACCTGAGTACCGGATTAATAGGTGTGCAGTGGCTCATGAGAACTCTTTCTGAAATCGGCAGAGCAGATCTTGCCTATACCATTGCCTCCAAAAAAACTTATCCCTCCTGGGGATACATGATAGAGAATGGCGCCACGGCCATCTGGGAGCTTTGGAATGGTAATACCGCAAATCCGAAAATGAATTCACAGAACCACGTGATGATGTTGGGTGACCTGTTGATTTGGTATTATGAGAATTTGGCAGGTATTAAATCCGATCTGGAGGAGGCAGGGTACAAGAAGATCATTATGAGACCGGAGATGATCAATGACCTGAGCTATGTTAAGGCCAGCTATAACTCTGTTCGAGGTGAGATCAGGAGCGATTGGAAGAAATCAGGTAAGACATTTACCTGGAATATAACCATACCAGCCAACTCAAAAGCTATTGTTTATATACCCGCAGGTGGTGCAAATAAAGTTAAAGAAGGAAATAAAAAGGTAAGCACGGTTGACGGAGTTAAGCTGCTAAGAACTGAAGCTAACAGAGTTGTTCTGGAAGTTGGATCAGGCGATTACTCGTTCAATTCAGAAATGTAAATCAAACTAATCATTCGAATTATGAATACTATAAAAGGAATTTTTACTGCTGCTGTAATTGTTGCTGCAGCAGGATTGTCGTCTCCAGCATTTTCTCAGGCTAAGCAGACAGCTCCTATGAGTGCAGAGGCAAAAGCTAAGTCAGATGCTGATGTAGAGAGTAAGGCTGCGGAATGGGTATCATCTTTAAATTTAAATGATGCTGCAAAGGAAGCTCGTTTAAAGCAAGTTATTGCTATACATCTTAAGGCTGTGCGCGACTGGCATAACTCTCATTCTGCTGCAGATGTTCCTCCTGGAATTAATCTTGCCAGCGGAAATAAGCTGTCAGAATTAGAAAGGCAAGTGATTGCGGATTCAGCAATCCCAAAGAACGTGCATCAGGACTTGATGACAGGGTTAAAGGCTGATCTTTCCGAACAGCAGGTTGAGGATATTCTTGATAAATATACCATAGGGAAAGTTGCTTTTACTATGAAGGCTTATAAGGAGATCGTTCCAAATATGACAGCTCAGGAAGAAGAAACTATTCTTAAGAACCTGAAGCAAGCTAGAGAGCAAGCGGTAGATTTCAAGAATATGACAGAGATCTCAGCAATCTTTGAGATCTACAAAACAAAGAACGAGCAGTTTTTGAATGCCAACGGGAGAAGTTGGAAGCAGATGTACAAAGATTATACAGCGGCACTAAAAGCTAAGAAAGCTGCTGCAGCTGCCGAGAAGAAGAACTAAAGCTTCCGGCTTTCAACCCTGAGTGCGGTCGTAGCAGAAACAAAATCAAGCGCCATAAGATCTCTCCTTCAGTCGAGACGACAAAAAGGATAGGTCGAACAACTAAGAACAATGAAACTAAAAACTATACTAACTTTTGTAGCTATCTCTATCGGTTCGCTTTCCCTGAATGCTCAAACAAGGCCATGGAAAAAAGGAATTTTGGTAGATGAATTTTTGTATGAGAAAGCACCTTTTCCGGAATGCCATTCTGCAACTATTGCAGAGACGCCGGCGGGGTTGGTTACCTCTTTCTTTGGAGGAACCAAGGAACGAAATCCGGATGTTTGCATCTGGGTTTGCCGTATGGAGAATGGAAAATGGACTGCTCCAGAAAAAGTAGCTGATGGCATTATGCCTGATAAACGTTATCCAACATGGAATCCTGTTCTTTTTCAGGTTCCTAATGGTGAACTTTTATTATTCTATAAAATAGGTGCAAGTCCTGGTACCTGGAAAGGATATATGCGTACATCCGCTGATAATGGAAAAACATGGTCAGAGCAGAAGGCTTTACCTGAAGGATTTACTGGTCCTGTTAAGAATAAACCCGTTCTATTAAGTAATGGGAATTTAATTTGTCCTACCAGCACCGAAGGGAATAAAACTGGTAATAGCTGGCAGATCCATTTTGAAATCACTCCTGATTTTGGTAAGACCTGGAGAAAGGTTGGTCCTCTTAACGCAGGAAAAGACATTAATGGAATACAACCAAGCGTGTTAGATCATGGTAATGGCAGATTGCAGATCCTCGCAAGAAGTCGCAACAGAGCAATTCTTGAGTCCTGGTCATATGATAATGGCGAAACCTGGTGGCCTCTTACTAAAACCACTTTACCTAACAACAACTCCGGAACTGATGCAGTTGCAATGAAAGATGGTCGTTTTGCTCTGATCTACAATCATGTATTGCCTCCGGGAACTGAAGCAAAAGGACCACGTACGCCTTTAAATCTTTCTATCTCTAAAGATGGTAAAAAATGGTATGCTGCTGCAATCTTCGAAGACTCTCCAATAAGTCAATACTCATATCCTTCTATTATTCAGACCAAAGACGGAATGCTTCATGCTGTGTATACCTGGCGCCGCCAGAAGATCAAGCATGCAGTTATTGATCCTTCGCAGCTTAAATTGAAGAAAATAAAGAAGGGGGGTTGGCCAAAGGTGAAAGGTTATACGGCTCCTGTAAATGGAGAAATAACTCAAGATTAATATGGAGCAGGCACTGAAAATACATTTCCCTGGTAAGCTTATATTCTCAAAGGGAGCTTTGGACATCCTTTGTGATGACCTTATTGAGACTGGTCCCAGTAAAATCCTTATTGTTACTATTGATCCCTTACTTTCTTCGTTAAGTCAGTTTACAAACAAGCTGGAGGAAAAGGGTTTTGAGGTGCAATTAGATACAAGTATTGTTGCCGAGCCCTCTTTCAGCGACTTTAACAGTTTGCTTGAGAAGGTTAAGGGCTTTAATCCTGATACAGTTATCGGTATAGGGGGAGGAAGCGTGCTTGATATTGCAAAACTTCTTGCCGCCCAAGTAGATAATGCACAGTCTTTAAATGAAATTGTTGGGATTGGAAATCTTAAGCAAAGGAATAAGAAACTGATTTGTGCACCGGCCACTGCTGGAACAGGTAGTGAGGCATCCCCTAATGCAATTCTGGTTGATGACTCGGATAATCAGAAAAAAGGTATCATCAGTCCTTTTCTGGTTCCCGATGCTGTGTATGTTGATCCTTTATTAACTATTTCGGTTCCTCCGGCAATCACTGCAGCTACTGGTCTTGATGCCTTGACCCATTGTTTGGAAGCTTACACTAATAAGTTTTCTCAACCATTTATAGATATGTATGCATTTGAAGGAATGCGTTTAATTGCGGCTAATATAGTAACTGCTGTAAAAGAAGGTACGAATGAAGAAGCTCGTACTCATGTAGCAATGGGTAGCTTACTTGGAGGATTTTGTCTTGGTCCGGTTAATACTGCAGGCGTCCATGCTCTTTCCTATCCGCTCGGTAGTATGTTCCACCTTGCACATGGCTTATCTAATGCTTTGCTACTACCCTATGTAATGCAATATAATATGATCGCCGCTCCGAAGAAATATGCAGAGGTGGCTATCGCTTTAGGCTGTTCACCGGAAGAAACACCTGAAAAAACAGCTTTAAAAGGCATTGAGAAAATAAGGGAGATAATCAGGGAATGTGGTATCCCGGCAAAGCTTTCTGAATTAGACATACCTGAAGATTCTATTCCTCAAATGGCAGAAGATGCTATGAAGGTGCAACGTTTGTTGAAAAATAATCCGAGAGAGATCACTCTATCAGACGCAATAGAAATTTACAAGTCAGCTTATTAAAATGACGAGACTAAAAGAATACCAGGGCATTATTGTTCCTCTTGTTACCCCTCTTACAGACAGTTATCAGTTGGACGCTCAAGGGGTAGAGAATATTTTTTCTCATATGTATTCAAATGATGTTCTTCCATTTATATTAGGAACAACAGGAGAATCATCTTCCATTTCTTTACCAGTAAAACAAGCCTATGTGAGGGAAGCTGTAAGAAATAAGAAGCCAGGAACTAAGCTTTACGCAGGGATCTCTTCCAACTGTGTGGAAGAATCTATAGATTTTGCAAAGTTTTGTTTCGATTCCGGGGTTGACGCGGTTGCAGCAACGCTTCCATCTTATTATGCTCTCACCGAGGGGCAGATGAGAACATACTTCCTTACGCTAGCGGAACAGATCAAAGCTCCGGTTATTATTTATAATATTCCCGGGACTACTCATATGTCTATCCCGCTCTCTCTTATTGACGAGCTTAGCCACAATGAGTACATTGTAGGAACAAAAGATTCGGAACGAAGCGAAGAAAGGTTAAATGAGTCTTTGAGACTATGGTCCGGCCGTGCTGATTTTAGCCATTTTCTTGGTTGGGCTGCGAAGTCAGCACACGCTTTGATCAATGGTAGTGACGGGCTCATTCCAAGTACTGGTAACCTTCATCCGGGCTTATATACCGATATGGCTGCAGCTGTATCTGCAGGAAACCACGAGAAAGCTTATTATTACCAACAACTGTCGGATGAATTAGGTAAGATCTACCAAGGAATTGGGACATTAGGCGAATCGCTCTGGGCCTTGAAGGTCCTTATGCACCAGTACGGCCTATGTCAACCTGTAGCTATGCCTCCTTTAACTTCACTTTCAGCAGATGTTGAAGTGAAACTATTAAACACTTTATCCGACTTCTTCAAAAAAGAAAATATTCAACTTAACGTATCATCAAATGTCTGAAAAACCGATCATAGGTATTACAATGGGCGATCCGGCTAGTATAGGTCCGGAAATCGCTATTAAAGCCCTTTTAAATGAATCAATTTATTCCATCTGCCAGCCAGTTTTGATAGGAGATGCGGGTGTATTTCAGGATATCATTGAAAGACTAAGTCTGAATGCTAAATTAAACCCGGTATCATCAGTAAAGGATGCCAAGTTCGAAGTTGGGACTGTCGACGTTTATGATCTGAAGAACGTTAATTTGTCTGAACTGAAATTCGGAGAGATATCTGCAATGGCAGGTGCTGCATCTTTTGATGCTGTAAAGAGGGTTATTGAGCTGGCTCTTGAAGGGCAGGTTGATGCAACGGTGACCGGACCGATTAATAAAAAGTCGATAAACGAGGCTGGACATCACTTTGCTGGACATACTGAAATATATGCTCACTATACCAATACAAAGAAGTATGCAATGCTACTGGTGGAAGAGAATATGAAAGTGATTCATGTTTCTACGCACGTTTCTCTTCGTCAGGCTTGTGACCTTGTTAAAAAAGAAAGAATTCTGGAAGTAGTGGAACTGCTTCACAACGGTCTTATCAGTCTTGGGGAACCAAATCTTAAAATAGGTATTGCTGGATTAAACCCTCACGCCGGGGACTCCGGTTTATTTGGTACAGAGGACGACGAAGAGATCCTGCCAGCTGTAGAGGAGGCGAAACGAAGAGGCTACGATGTAGAAGGTCCGGTACCTGCTGATACGATGTTTTCAAAAGCGGCAACCGGTTACTTTGGTGGAGTTGTAGCAATGTATCACGATCAGGGACATATACCATTTAAGTTGACTGGTTTCAAATGGAATGCGGAAAAGCAGCAGATGGACAGTGTAAAAGGAGTAAATATCACTATGGGACTGCCTATTATCAGAACTTCAGTAGACCATGGTACTGCTTTCGAGATTGCAGGAAAAGGAGTGGCTAGTCCCGATGCAATGATTTTAGCAATAGAATCAGCAGTTCAATTGGCAAAGAATAGAAAAACGTCATAAACTGGAGTTCAGTTGAGGTAAGGGAAGCAGTTTCAAACAAAAATCAGACTCAAGAAAGCAGAATGATCGTAGTAATTGCAGATGATTTAACGGGGGCAGTAGAACTGGCAGGCATTGGCTTGAATTATGGATTGAGGGTCGAAGTCTGTCTTGATTCTGCTGAGTCTGCACCAGTTGATTTGCTCGTGATTGCTACAGATACGCGTTCTAAGCCAGAAAAACAGGCTATTGGTGATATTAATAGGGTAAGTAAAGCCTTAATTCAACTAAAACCATCGCTGTTATTCAAGAAAGTTGACTCAGTTCTTAGAGGTCATGTGGTAGCGGAGTTGCGCGCGCAGATGGAAACGACAGGTATTGAAAGGGCACTGTTGGTGCCAGCTAATCCATCTTTAGGGAGGACGATTGAAAATGGAGAATATTTTATTAATGGAAGGCCTATTCATTTAACAGGATTTGCTGAAGATCCGGAGTTTCCCGCTAAGACAGCTTTGGTTACTGATCTACTTCACAACTCTGTTTCTGATGTTTATATTCTTAAAAACGGTGAAGAAGTTGGGGAAAAAGGCATATACATTGGTGAAGCATCCACTCTTGTTGATATCGAACATTGGGCCGGATTTGCGAATTCTAAAGCTCTTTTAGCAGGTGGAGCGGCCTTTTTTAAGGCTCTTTTAAACACGGTTTATAAGAGTAAGCCTGCCCTGCCACAAGAACCTGAAATGGGCATGTCGAAAAAGTTGTTCATTTCAGGTACTGCCTTTAAAGAAAGAGCATTAGAAATTCAACAATTAAATGATAAGGGACTGGTAAGTTATATGCCTTCATCATTGTATAATATATCGCCAGAGGAGTATGTGGTACAAGAATGGGCGACTGAAATCGAAAATAAATTAAACATCTACAATACTGCAATCATTGCTATTCATCCCGAAAGTACATTAGGGAAAGGTATTGCAGCGCCGGAGCTTAGAGAAAGGACGGCTCTGGTTGTAGAGGCGCTATTTAAACGGACCACTATTACGGAGCTATTAATTGAAGGCGGATCTACAGCTTTTTCTGTTTTAGCCAAACTGGGGATAAAAATACTTTATCCCGTTGACGAATTTGCGACAGGAGTAGTCCGCAGTCGCGCGAAGGAAATTACTAACTTGCACATTACGCTTAAGCCTGGCAGCTATAAATGGCCAGAGGAAGTGCGGCTGTTGTAAGATTAAAACTGACCGTTGTTATGAAACCTATATTAAACGTTATTGATTATTCGATCATCATTATCGTGCTGCTTGTCACGCTGTATTTTGGTTTTCGATTTTCAAGGAATCAAACTTCTACAAAAACATATTTCGCCGCACACGGTCGGGTACCTGCTTGGGCCATTGGAATGTCTTTGCTGGCCACATTGATTAGCAGCGTAACATTTCTGGGTTACCCGGGAGAGGGCTATTCCTCCAACTGGATATTACTTGTTCAGGGACTTATGGTACCCATTGTCTTGTTAGGCACAATCTGGTTCATTGTACCACTATATAGAAAGGTTATCGGTTTAAGTACTTACGAGTATTTCGAAAAACGCTTTGGCTTGTTTGCCCGGTATTATAGTTCGATCGCATTTGTTCTTCGCCAATTTTCTGGCATGGGTACAGTGTTCTTTCTGTTAGCTATTGCTCTTACCAATATGACTGGTGGTAACACCTTCGCTATTATAAGTGTGGTGGGTTTAATAATTATTGTAGTAAACCTGATGGGTGGGATTGAAGCGGTTATTTGGCTGGATGTGTTTCAGGGTTTTATGTTGTTTGCCTCAGGGATTCTTTGTTTCGGCGTTATTCTTTTTTCCGTAGACGGTGGCCCAATGGAAGTTTGGAATATTGCTCAGGCAAATGGCAGGACCGGTTTCGGGCCTTATGATATTGATTTTAAGCGATTGACTTTTATAGTGATGGCAATAAACGGTGCTTTTTATGCTATCCAAAAATATGGAACAGATCAAACGGTAATTCAGCGGTATCTGACTGCAAAGACTGATAAAGCCGCTATAAGAGCCTCATTAATGGGAATACTGCTTACAGTTCCGGTCTGGACACTCTTCATGTTGATCGGAACCGCTCTTTTTGTATATTATAAACAACAACCTTTGCCAGAGGGAATGCGGGCAGATGCTGTCTTTCCTTATTTTATCATGACCAAACTTCCAACAGGAGTGGTAGGATTTATTCTGGCTGCCATGATCTCTGCTGCTATTTGCAGTTTAAGTGCCGATTTAAATTCCTTAGCTGCCGTAGGGATGGAGGATTACTATAAGAAGATTCGTAAGAACCGGCCAGATAAGGAGTACCTCTTCGTAAGCCGGGTCTTTGTAGTTCTTTCAGGGCTACTCGCGATAGCAATCGGAGCGATTTATATTAATGCTGGTAGTGAAGGAGTATTGGGGATTGTATTTACTCTTTATGCAATTTTTTCGGGTGGTATCGTAGGAATCTTTCTTTTAGGAATTTTATCGGCAAGAGCGAATCGTCAGGGAGTTAATATTGCGATCATCACTTGCATTGTATTTACTGCTTATGCATTCCTGACGTCAACGGAAATAGGGCTTGGAGAAAACAAGAGCCTGCTTCTTGATTTTGGTCGATTTAATTTTACTCACAATAAACTAATGCTGGGTGTTTATAGTCACCTTATTGTTATTGTTGTTGGTTATATCGCAAGTCTACTTTTTCCCAAGCCTGAATTAGACAAAAACTTATTATTCAGTGGGTGGAATGCTGCAAGAAAAGTTAGAAAAGCAGAAGAAAAACTTAAAAACGTTTCTTCCGGAATTTCTTCGTTATAGATTAGATATGAGATTTTATTTTTCGTTTTGTTTATTACTGGTTTTTCAATTTTCTTTCGCTCAAACTTCTGACAATGCATTTAAGAAGCCGTTAAGAGAAGTTATCAGCCAGATCGAGAGCCAGTTCAAAGTTAAGATCCGCTACCCGGAGGATCTGGTAAAGGACCGTTTCGTAACTTATGCTGGCTGGCGTTTCCGTCCTGATTTTGACAAGACAATGTCGAATATTTTATCTTCGCTGGATATAACTTATTCAAAAGAAGGAGAAGGAAAATATAAGCTGCAAGCTTTTCTATACCATCTAAAAACACCTCAGGAGGGAAAGGAACAATTGGAGTACTTTTCCACCTTATACAATGATAAGCAAGGATGGGAAGAGCGCAAGGCACAACTTAAATCTGAGATGGTTCAGGCTCTTAAACTTTCTCCTATGCCAAAGCCGCCCGGTACCAAACCCATCATTACTAATAAAAGGATTTACGATGGTTATTCGGTTGAGAATGTTGCCCTGGAAGTTTTACCTGGAGTTTATACTTGTGGTTCCCTTTATATGCCCTTAAATCCTAAAGGAAAGGTTCCGGTGATCCTGAATCCCGACGGCCATTTTGGTGACGGCCGTTATCGCGCTGATGCACAGTATCGATGCGCTATGGAGGCAAGAATGGGGGCAATGGCCTTTAGTTACGACCTGTTCGCCTGGGGAGAATCATTATTGCAATTTAAAGCAACTGATCATCGCCGGGCTTTGGCGCAAACTATTCAGGCTCTTAACAGCATTCGTATCCTTGACTGGATGTTAAGTTTGAAGAATGCCGATCCTAAACGCGTTGCCATTACTGGTGGATCGGGTGGTGGAAGTCAGACTATGTTAATTACGGCTATTGATGATCGAATCAAACTTAGTGTTCCAGTGGTGATGCTTTCATCTTATCATAGCGGAGGCTGCCCATGTGAAAGCGGTATGGGAGTTCACCTTTGCGGAGGCGGAACTAACAACGTTGAAATTGCGTCGATGGCTGCTCCAAGACCTCAGTTAGTCATATCGGATGGAAAGGATTGGACGCAGCAGGTACCCCAGGTTGAGTTTCCCTATGTGCAGAAGATCTATGGATTTTACGGCCAACAAAATCAGACAGCCAACGCTCATTTTCCTGCTGAAGGCCATGATTATGGTTTAAGTAAACGTTTAGCCATGTACGATTTTATCGGAAAGCACTTTAATCTTGATGTTAAAAAAGTACAAAGCAAGGATGGAAAGTTTGATGAGTCGAAAGTTACGATAGAAAAGTATCCTTCTATGTATGTATTTGGTGAGAAGGGGGAAAACCTGCCGTTAAATGCCATCAAAAGTTTTGAAGAATTAGAACAAGTATTTGGAAAAGCATCAACTAAATAACATGCAAAGTCGTCGTCACTTTCTAAAATCAGCTGCACTATTTGGAGCCACTCTGGTTCTGCCTGCCGGAGACATTTTCGCTGCAATAAAACCGAAGAAACAGCGATATAAAATAGCTGTAGTGGATCTTATGATCCTAAAACGCCAGAAGTTAAGTGCGTTCCAACTTACCAAGGATCTGGGCGCCGATGGTTTGGAAGTTGATATGGGAGGTTTGGGAAATCGTGATACTTTTGCAAGCGAATTAGCAAAGCCAGAAGTGCGGCAACAATTTCTTGATAAAGCGAAAGAGCTTAACCTGGAAATATGTTCAATAGCCATGACGGGTTTCTACGCTCAATCTTTCGCTACCAGACCAACTTATCAGAAAATGGTGCAGGACTGTATTAATACTATGGTGGCGATGAATGTGAAGGTAGGGTTTTTACCATTAGGTATTCAAGGTGATCTGGTTAAAAATCCGGAACTAAGACCAGCCATTGTTGAACGTTTGAAAGTTGTTGGAGAAATGGCCAGAAAGGCAGGAGTGGTGATCGGGATTGAAACTTCATTAGATGCTGCTTCTGAAGTTCGTTTACTGAAAGATATTGATTCACCAGGTATCAAAATCTACTTCAATTTCTCCAATCCTTTAAAAGCGGGTCGGGACCTTCATAAAGAATTAAGAATTTTGGGTAAAAAGAGAATTTGCCAGATCCATTGCACCGATGAAGATGGCGTTTGGCTGGAAAACAATACTCGGATGGACATGAATAAAGTGAAGGATACTCTTGATGATATGGGTTGGAAGGGCTGGCTTGTTATTGAACGTTCCCGGGATCAGACTGACCCAACAAATGTGCGTAAAAATTTTGGCGCAAACACAAAATTCATGAAGAGGATTTTTCAAGGGCAGTGACAAAACTGATTAACCTTTCCTTAAATTATTTGTAATAAACCTGCCTCATTGTCTCAAATCTATTACTATCAGAGATAACATCCTATAAAATATAGGAAACTTGGTATAAAAATTCCCTAGAGCCTGAGTATATTTTTGTATTCAGGCTAACCATTTGGGCAATATAAGTAGAGGTTTTAATGCTATATTTTCTGTTCTTGATTTACCCAGGTGGAGCTATTTCTGACAAATGCGTAAACTAACAATTCTATTCTGCCTCATTTTTATTTCGTTTTCTCTTTTCTCTCAGTCACTTACTGTGAACCGTTTGAAGTGCGAATACAAGACAAATCCTTTAGGGATTGAAAACAAATCTCCCAGGTTTGCGTGGGAATTAGGCTCATTACAGAGAGGTGTTCTGCAAACTGCCTACAGAATTATTGTCTCTGATATAGCCGACTTCGATCAAAAGAATAGTTCAGTTGTTTGGGATAGCCGTAAAGTAAATTCTTTATCGTCCATTCAGGTAAAATATGAAGGAAAACCATTAGTTGCCGGAAAGAAATACTTTTGGAAGGTAATAGTATGGGATAATAAGGGAAGCCAGGTAAGTTCAAAAAGTAATTTCTTCCAAATGGGCTTGTTTAACAAGGAGGACTGGAAAGGTGCGAAATGGATTGCTTATGAAAAGTTACCAGACTCTGCCGTTAATAATCTTGTTACAGATAAGAAGCCTGACATTATCCAGGGCAGTAACGTTCTGCCTCTGCTTAGAAAACAGTTTACAATAAAAAAGAAGGTAAAAAGAGCCGCTGCTTTTATTGCCGGTTTAGGGCATTTTGAGCTAAGTATTAATGGGAATAAAGTAGATGATCATTTCCTTGATGCTGGTTGGACTAAATATGATAAAGAAGCACAGTATGTGACCTTCGACATTACTTCTAAATTAAAACAAGGCGGAAATGCGATAGGCGTAATGTTAGGAAATGGCTTCTATTACGTCCCTCCGGTGAAAGGACGTTATCGTAAATTAAAAACAGCCTTTGGTTTTCCTAAAATGATTGCGAGATTTCAGATCGAGTATACAGATGGATCTACAGATAACGTGGTAAGTGACGCGAGCTGGAAAACTTCTTCTGGCCCTATTATTTTCTCAAGTATTTACGGGGGTGAAGATTATAATGCCAATTTCGAGAAAATTGGCTGGGATACCCCTGGTTATAATGACAGAGGCTGGAAGAGCGTTATTCAGGTTGACGGTCCGCCATCTTTAATTTCACAAATTCAGGAGCCACTTAAGGTTTTTGAGCAGTTTGCTGCAAACACAATAAGCCAGGCAAAAAATGGTAACTGGGTGTATGATCTGGGTCAAAATTTCTCAGGGATCGTTGAATTGAAAGTTAAAGGGAAGAAGGGGGATACTGTTCGCATCATTCCTGCTGAATTGCTAAAGGCTGATGGATCAGGATCTGTAAATCAGAGACCGACTGGCAGTCCTTTTTATTTCACCTATATCCTTAAGGGTGATGGCGTTGAAACCTGGAGGCCTCGCTTTACCTATTACGGTTTCAGGTATCTCGAGGTGCAAGGGGCAACACCTGAAGGAGAAGGAGAAGGAGATAAGGCAATTGGATCAACACTTCTCGCGCTTAAGGGCTTGCATATTAGAAATGCAGCGGAAGGAGCAGGCTCGTTCACCTCTTCCAGTGATTTGTTTAATCGCACCAATACCTTGATAGACTGGTCTATTAAAAGCAATCTGGCAAGTGTAATGACCGACTGCCCACACCGGGAGAAGTTAGGATGGTTGGAGCAGGTGCACCTTATGGGAAGTTCTATCCGGTATCAGTATGATATTGCTAATCTTTCCAGAAAATCTATTCAGGATATAAAAGCCTCTCAATTACCTAATGGTCTTGTACCTGAAATAGCTCCTGAATATGTTTTATTTACCTGGGGGGGAGATATGTTCAGAGACTCGCCAGAATGGGCAAGTACACTTATATTAATGCCATGGTATCTTTATAATTGGTATGGTGATAAAAATATTATTAAAGATGCTTACCCTGCAATGAAGAAGTATATAGCCTATCTCGAAAATAAAGGTAAGTCAAGTAATTATATTCTGAGTCAAGGCTTAGGCGACTGGTATGATCTGGGACCAAATCCGCCGGGAGTTTCGCAATTAACTCCACTGGGAGTAACAGGTACAGCAATTTTTTATCACGATTTGACTGTCATGGATAGTATTGCTCAAATGCTTTCCCTTCCGGAAGATGCGGCTAAGTTCAGATCATTAGCTGGCAAGGTGAAAGAATCATTCAATCAGAAGTTTTTCAATAAGGATACTAAACAATATTCCACCGGAAGTCAGACGGCCAATGCTATGGCATTGTATATGAATCTTGTGAATCCGGCCGACAGAACCGCCGTTTTAGCGAATCTTATTAAAGATATAAAAGATAGGGGTAATGCTCTTACCGCTGGAGACATAGGTTATCGCTATCTGCTAAGAGTTCTCGAAAATGAAGGTCGTTCAGATGTTATTTTCGCGATGAATAATCGTTCGGATGTACCAGGCTATGGTTATCAGCTAGCTAAGGGAGCAACAGCTTTAACAGAATCATGGGCCGCTTTACCAACTGTTTCTAACAATCACCTGATGTTGGGTCATTTGATGGAGTGGTTTTATAGCGGGCTGGGTGGGATTCGTTCTGCGCAAGGTTCTATTGCTTTTAAAGACATAGAGATCAATCCACAAGTAGTAGGAGACCTTAGCTCAGCAAAAGTAGATTATCATTCACCCTATGGATTAATATCATCCGACTGGAAAAAATCTTCAGACCGTTTCGAAATCAATGTTACTGTACCCGCTAATACAACTGCAACTATTTATTTGCCTGCCACCAGGGCAGAAAATATTCAGGAAGGCGGGGCTGCTTTAAGTGCGAAGAATGGTGCTCAGCTTCTTGGAATTAAAGACGGTAAAGCACTAGTCAGAGTCGGTTCCGGTACTTATCGTTTTTCTGCTACACATTAACACACATATGAAACTTAGATATAGTTTAATTTTTACGCTTTTAACGTTCTCCGGCTTTCTGAAAGCCCAGACCAGTAATCCTATCCCGCAAACTAAGATGCAGGAGATCTATGAGGAGGTGAAGACTCCTTACAAATACGGATTAGTGATGGTTCCTTCTGATAATTCACAGAAAATGGATTGCCCTACAGTGTTTCGAAAAGGCAGTAAGTGGTACTTGACTTATGTGATTTTTAATGGCCGGGGATACGAAACGTGGTTGGCAAAGAGTAACAATTTACTTAATTGGGAGAACCTTGGAAAGGTAATGTCTTTTGGTGATACACTAGTTTGGGATGGTAGTCAGCGAGCCGGTTATCCGGGTTTACAAGATCCGAAATGGGGAGGAAGCTACAAACTTCAAAAGCATAATGGAAAATATTGGATGTCTTACTTTGGGGGATCAACTCCTGGGTATGAAGCTGGAGATCTAAGCATCAGTATGGCTCATACAACTAAAGATGCATCTAAACCTCATGAATGGCAAAGGTTTGAAAATCCATTATTCACTTCAAAGGATAAGGATGTACGTTGGTGGGAAAACCGGAAATTGTTTAAAAGCTCTGTGATCTGGGATAAAGAGAAGAAGACCGGTCATGAGTTTGTGATGTATTATAATGCCAATGGAGATTCTGCCAAAAATAATTTAAAGACACGTTGGTTTGAACGGATCGGTATGGCAGTTTCTGATGATATGGTTGGCTGGAAGCGTTTTCATGAAGAACCTGTAATGCACCATCCGGTTGGGATAACGGGAGATGCGGTGCTTCAAAAAATGGGTGATATCTGGGTAATGTTTTATTTCGGTGCCTTCTGGCAGGATAGAAAGGGAGCCTTCAACAGATTTGCAGCCTCTAATGACCTGGTGAATTGGACAGACTGGAATGGCGAAAACCTGGTACAATCTTCAGAGCCTTATGATGAACTTTATGCTCACAAATCCTTTGTAGTAAAGCACAAAGGTGTGGTATACCACTTTTATTGCGCTGTAAATAAGAAAGAACAAAGAGGAATTGCTGTTGCAACGTCAAAAGATCTTGGAAAAAGCACATTGAACTTTATTTACCAGGAGCCTAAAGCGGATAAAAAATAGGAAGATAATGCATCTTCGGGAAGTGGTATCAGCTTTAATGAGGACTGGAAATTCTTCTGGGAGATAGCGAAAACGCTAAAAATGCTCCTTTGACTGCAACTTTTGATAGTTTGCAAGTTCAAATACAGTAAGTAGTAAATAGAATGAGTGCATTTAACTTCATGATCAACTTAAATAATCGTCCTTCTTTTAACCATGTATAATTCAATCAAACGATTCTTCTGCACCATCGCTATTTGCTCCTTAATAGGTTTTAGTGGGTTTTCTGCAGAAATCTGGGTATCGCCAACAGGCTCGGATGTAAATCCGGGAACGAAGGAAAAGCCTCTTGCTCATATTGATATAGCCTTAAGGAAAGCGAGGGAATTACGACGCCTGGCTGACCCTTCAATAGCAAAGGGAATTACTATTTATCTTAAGAGTGGATTATACCAGCTCGAGGAAACTTTATTTATAAGACCGGAGGACTCTGGGACACCTTCCAGTCCGACTATCATTCAGTCTGCTTCAGAAAACAAGGCTATTTTGAGTGGCGGAATGCAGGTAAAAGGTTGGCGGAAAGCAGGTGACGTTGCTGGTCTTCCCGCTGCGGCAGCGGGAAAAGTATGGGAAGCTGAAGCCCCATTAATTGGAGACGAAATTCTTAACTTCAGACAGCTTTGGGTTAATAATTCAAAGGCAGTTAGATCCAAGAATACCCAGGGTGATTTAATGGAAAGGATTCTTTCGTGGAACAAAAAGGATGAGACATGCTGGATTCCGAAGCCTAAAGCAGGCTTGAGTAATATAAAGGGAATGGAAATGTTTATCCACCAATGGTGGGCAATCGCGATCCTCAGGGTAAAAGCCGCGGAAGTGAAAGGAGATAGTGTGAAGTTATCTTTTTATCAACCAGAAAGCCGCGTACAATCAGAACATCCATGGCCTGCTCCCTGGATATCTAAGGAAACCGGAAACTCTGCATTTTTTCTTTCCAATGCCATTCAGTTCCTGGATGAGCCAGGAGAATGGTATTTGGATAGACGATCTGCGAAGATCTATTACTGGCCAAGACAGGGCGAGATAATGTCGTCTGCTGATGTCCGTGTTCCTGCTTTAGAAACCTTAGTAAGGATGCAGGGGACAATCGACAGGCCTGTTTCCAATGTCTTTGTTAAAGGTATCTCCTTTCAACATGCTACCTGGTTGTATCCCTCAAAAAATGGACTGGTTCCTCATCAGGCCGGAATGTACATCCTGGATGCATACAAGCTGAAAATACCGGGGACACCCGAAAAGAAATCCCTGGAAAATCAGGCATGGGTAGGACGGCCAGCCTCTGCAGTGGAAGTATCTTATGCAAATAATACTGCGTTTGAGAATTGCCGGTTTGAACACACTGCTTCTACTGGATTAGATTATAAAGTTGGAACGAACAATAATAAAATAGTAGGTAATCTATTTAAGGATATTGGAGGAACGGCAATCCTTGTTGGAAAGTTTTCAGATGAGGCCCAGGAAGTGCATTTACCTTACAATCCTGCTGATGAAAGAGAGGTTTGCTCCAATGAATTGATCAGCAACAACCTTATTACAGATGCAACTAATGAAGATTGGGGATGCGTAGGTATTGGAACTGGCTTTGTTCGCGGAATCAAAATTCATCATAACGACATCAGTGAGGTTTCCTACTCCGGAATTTCTATGGGATGGGGTTGGACGAAGGCCATCAATGCGATGCGTGATAATTCGATCATAGCGAACAGAATTGTCAGATATGGAAAGCATATGTATGATGTGGCTGGCATTTACACCTTATCTGCTCAACCGGGTTCAGTAATAACTGAGAATTGTGTGGATAGTATTTATAAAGCGCCCTATGCGCACGACCCTAATCACTGGTTCTACCTATACACCGATGAGGGTTCCTCTTATTTCTCTGTAAAAAATAATTGGACGACTACAGACAAATATCTTCAGAATGCAAATGGACCTGGTAACGTATGGGAGAATAATGGACCGCAGGTTGCGGATAGCGTTCGGTTAAATGCAGGCCTTGAGAAAAACTATCAGTACCTGCTTAAGGACAAGAGCAAGGCGACTAGCTCGCGAGAGATCAATCATTCTGAGCGTTTCAAGGTTGTTGAGCTGATCGATGATGCGGGAAACGCTCATAATACTGCTAAAATTAAGGCGCTTTGTCAGAAGAACGAAATCGCCGGGGTAGAAATACATCGTTGGAAGAACCATTCAGTTATCTATGGCCGAATAGAGAATCCAGAATCACTTCGTCGTGAACTACTAGCCGCGTTTCCTGGTAACTCTGTCAAGATCTACAATGCTCCTTTTTATGAATTTAACAGGAAGAAGAGTTGCGGAGGTAATGGAATAGTTAAAGAGTGGGATAATATTTTCCTAACAGCTAATCTAGTGAAGGATTCTTTGTTACAGAAAGAATATCTGGATTACCACGCTACGCAGTTCAAAAAATGGCCAGAGGTATCACAGGGATTCTGCAATGCGCAGTTTCAGCAGTTACTTATTTTTAAGAACGGTCCGCAGTTAATGTTGGTAATAAGCATTCCGAAAGGGGAGAGCTTGGATAAATTGAATCTCAAAACGACAGAGAATAATCCGAGGGTAGAAGAGTGGAATAGGGTTATGAGCAAGTACCAGGAAGGCATCCCGGGTACTAAGCCAGATGAAACTTGGGTGTTTCTTGAAAGAACAGACAAATAATTAATTCGCGGTTGGCCTGAATTATCAATCAGGCTTTCCAATAAAGTAATAATTGATATTTTAACAAGGAATTCTAGAATGAATAGCTGGTGCTAACCATCAATCAAGCCCGCTTCCTTCTCTGAAATCCGTACCAGAAAACATATGCTAAAACTTGGAATACTTGGCCTTGGGGAAGGCAGAAGCACAATCTCCGCTGCACTAAGCAGCGAAAAATGGGAGTTGAAAACTATTTGTGATATGAATGAGGATACGTGTAAACAGCGCGCAAAGGAGTTCGATTTTCATAATTACACTACGAAATACCAGGATATGCTGGATGATCCGGAGATAGATGTAATTGCTATTTATACACCTGACCATCTTCATGCTGAACATATTAAGCAAGCTATGCTCCACGGCAAGCACGTAGTATGTACAAAACCTTTTATCGATGACCTTGCTCAAGCAAATGAATTGCTTGAGGTTGCGGAGAAAACAGGTAAAAAAGCTTTTGTAGGTCAGAGCTCAAGGTTTTTTGAACCAGCCAAACGTCAGCGCAAAGACTTTGAAGCTGGATTAATTGGAGAGTTAATTACTGTTGAGAGTCATTACCACGCGGATCATCGTTGGTTTTTAAAGAAGGGCTGGTCTTTGCTTAATTCTTTCAAATGGCTATACGGTGGCTTAAGTCACCCTGTAGATTTCATCAGATGGTATTTGCCAAATGTAGAGGAGGTGATGGGATATGGTATGATCAGCAGTAATGGTGTAACCGCTGGTTTGAAAAATGAAGATACCATGCATTTTATCTTCAAAGCAAGTGATGGCAGGATTGCCAGGGTTAGCGGTGCTTACACTGGTCCAACTCAGCCAGCAAGTCGCGATAGTGGAATGACTGTTATCTTAAGATGCACCGAAGGGGCTTCTCAAGCTGATTATCACGAGCTACGTTATTCTGTTACCGATAAGACCGGGGAGGAGAAAATAGTTCGTTGGGGTGACGATACAATGAAACATTATTTCCGTTTCGAAGGTCAGAGTCACCACGCCGGAGAATATCAAAACTACCTTGATTATTTTGCTGATAGCCTAAACGAAGGGTTCACTGCATACCCGGACATCAAAGAAGGTATTGGAACTATTGCTTTATTGCAGGCGATGGACCGGACACTTCAGACGGGTATGCCTGTAAAGATAAAGGATATTCTGAATGAGTTTGATATATCTCCTGAAAGCATAAGCCTCTAAGTATGAACGGAATTGTATCAAAACTAACCATTTACGACTATGCAATTGTTGTTGCCTATTTGGTGATATTAATTGTTATAGGTTACAGAGCAAGTTTCGTCGACAAAAAGAAAGACGACGAGACCCTTTTTTTAGCTAACAAGTCCCTGGGCTGGTCTAGTATAGGCTTCAACATGTGGGGGACCAATGTTGGTCCCTCTATGCTTTTAGCCTTCGCCAGTATCGGCTACAGCACGGGGATTGTTGCAGTAAACTTTGACTGGTATGCATTCGTATTCCTTATGCTTCTGGCTTTGGTTTTTGCTCCAAAATACCTAGCTGCCAAAGTATCAACCATGCCTGAATTTATGGGTAAAAGATATGGAGATTCAACTCAAAATATCCTCGCCTGGTATGCATTGATCAAGATTCTAATCTCCTGGCTATCGTTAGGTCTTTTTGCTGGTGGTTTTCTTGTTCGTCAGATCCTGGGCATTGCTATGTGGCAGTCTGTAATTGTACTAGTACTGTTTGCAGGTTTGTTTGCTTTTGCTGGCGGATTAAAAGCAATAGCGAAGGTAAATGTATTCCAGATGATCCTGCTTATTGGTGTTTCTTTAACGCTTACTATTCTTGGTATAAGTAAGGTTGGAGGCTTGGATAAAGTATATTCAAGTGTTCCTGCCGATTATTGGAATTTAATACACCCTGCAACTGATCCCAAATACCCCTGGCCCGCCATCCTACTTGGTTATCCTGTGGCAGCTGTAGCCTTTTTCTGTACAGACCAGGCTATGGTTCAGTCAGTTTTGGGCGCCAAGAACCTTGAACAAGGTCAGTTGGGAGTGAACTTTATCGGCTGGTTGAAGATCCTTTCGTTGCCGTTGTTTATCCTGACTGGAGTGCTTTGTTATATCTTGTTTCCAAATTTGAAAGATCCGGCAGAGGCCTATATGACTATGGTTACTAATCTTTTTCCTCCGGGGCTAAATGGTTTGGTGATCGTTGTATTAATTGCTGTGCTTGTAGGAACGATCGGTTCTTCTCTTAATTCATTAAGCACGGTATTTACTATGGACATCTATGTTAAAAAGATCAATCCTGCAGCATCTAACAAACAGATCATCCGTACTGGAAGAATGACCATCCTGGCCGGATGCGTATTTGCCGTATTAATGGTTCTGGCAATAGACAATATTAAGGGACTTAATCTTTTTGACGTATTTCAATCGGTTTTAGGCTTTATAGCTCCTCCATTGTCCGTTGTGTTCCTGCTGACTGTGTTTTGGAAGCGGACAACACGAAAGGCAGTAAACTTCACTTTATCTGCGGGGTCTATCTTTAGCCTTACAGTAGGAGTAGTTTACTTGTGGATATTAACTCCTGACAAGTTCCCATTCTGGCCGCATTACCTATTGTTATCATTCTACATCTTCCTGTTCTTATTATTACTAGCCATGCTAATTTCCTTAACGGACAGAACTCCTCAGGTTTATATTGCAGACGAGACTGTTGTTATTGCGAAGCCAACTGCAAGGGTTAAAATAGCTTGGGCAGCCCTGGTTATTGTTATGGTATTACTCTATCTGATATTTACGGGGCATTAGCCCCTTTTTTATTATTTCTTTCGAATAGTTTCGTTTATTAATTATTTCTTTTATTTTTGATATGTAATCATTATAACCGAAAATTGCTTTTCAACCAATTAGGAAAAGCTTATGCTTGCAAATCAAAGAAGAGATAAGATACTCGACCTGCTCAAAGAAGATGGGTCTGCAAAAGTCGCTGACCTTGCCCGGCTGTTTAAAGTAACAGAGGTAACGATCAGGCAGGATCTTGAGAAATTAGAAAAAGACGGATTAGTGCTCAGGGAGCATGGAGGTGCTTTCCTGAAAAATGTAGAGGATCAGGTACGCACATTCTCGCTTTCACATCAGGATAATATGGACAAGAAAGAGCTGATTGCTATTAAATGTCTTGAATTTATCGAAAGCGGAGATACTATCATCCTGGATTCTGGCAGCACAACCACAGAAATTGCAAAAAAGCTGAAAGGGATAAAGAACCTAACAGTTATAACCAATGCATTAAATATAGCCTTGATGCTTGGCGCGGAACCAGGCATTGAGGTAATAATGACCGGCGGTGAGTTTAAACCACCAACACTTTCTCTCACCGGCCAAAAGGCCGCAGATTTTTTTAGCGGCTTGAATGTCCAGAAGTTGTTTCTCGCAACAGCTGGAATATCTTTAAAAGCAGGGCTTACCTATCCTAGCATCAGTGACCTTGTAGTGAAAAAAGCAATGATCAATGCTGCTGACACCACTTACCTGGTGGCAGATTCAACAAAGATCGGAAAGTCATCATTAGCGAGCCTTGGTGCTTTGTCTCTAATTAATTACATCATTACCGACGCGGGTATTGAAGATAAATACAAGAATTTATTTAGCGAGAACGAAATAGAGCTAATCATAGCAAGTTAAACCAAAAATGAAAGAACAAATTAGTTTAGGTGTTATTATAGGCAACAGGGATTTCTTTCCCGACAGACTGGTAGCCGATGCAAGAACGGAAATAATCGAAGAATTAGGAAAGCAAAATATAAAACCAATACTTCTGGAAGACTGGGAATCGAAACTCGGAGGGGTCGAAACCTTTCGGGATGCTCAGAGGTGTGCAGATCTGTTTAAAAAGCACAAAGAGGAGATCGTAGGTGTTCTTGTTGTATTACCGAACTTTGGAGATGAAAGAGGAGTGGCGGAGACTCTTAAGCTAGCAGGATTAAATGTTCCTGTGCTAATTCAGGCATATCCGGATGATTTAGACAAACTTGATGTTGCGCGCAGACGCGATTCATGGTGCGGAAAGATTTCGGTGTGTAACAACCTATACCAATATGGTATAAAGTATACCCTGACTACAAAACATGTTGTCAGACCTTCTGATCCTTCTTTTCAGGAAGATCTTAAAAATTTCATCGGCGTTTGTCGTGTCGTTAAAGGTCTCAGAACGGTTCGTATCGGGGCTGTCGGTGCAAGACCAGGTGGTTTCAATACTGTTCGATATAGTGAGAAGATTCTCCAAAGACACGGTATCTCTGTAGTTACTGTTGACCTTTCTGAAATTCTCGGGGCCGCAAACAAGCTGACGAAAGATGATATCGTGGTACAGGAGCGCTTGCAGAAGATTACAAACTATGCCAATCCCGGACAAACTCCTTCGGATGCCTTAATTCAAATTGCAAAACTGGATGTAGTGCTGCATGATTTTATGCAAGACAATTCTTTAGATGCAACAGCAATACAGTGCTGGACCTCGCTACAAAAGAATTACGGCTGTAACGTATGTACCAGCATGAGTATGATGAGTGAAAATATGCTGCCGAGTGCATGTGAGGTTGACGTTACCGGAACCCTTACCATGTATGCTATGCAATTGGCATCAGGTTCTCCCAGCGCTTTAGTAGATTGGAATAATAATTACGCCTCCGACGAAGAGAAGTGCGTTTTATTTCATTGCGGCAATTGGGCAAAATCTTTCCTTCCCGACATTGAGATCAGTAATGCACCGATACTTGGTACAACCGTAGGTGTTGAAAATACTTATGGTGCCCTGGCTGGTCGTACGCCTGCAATGCCTTTAACTTATGGCAGGATCAGCACAGATGATACCCGGGGTGTTATTAAAGCATATTTTGGTGAAGGCGAATTGACAGACGATGCCCTGAACACTTTCGGAAACCGTGCAGTTGCCAAGATCAATGACCTTCAGGGATTGATGCACTATGTATGCAGGAACGGATTTGAGCATCATGTTGTAATGAATGCATCCAGAACTGCTGCTGTGCTCAAGGAAGCTTTTGGTAATTATTTAGGCTGGGAGATCTACCAACACAACAACTAAAACTACATAGAGACATGACAGAGAGGGAACTTAAAGCTAAATCGGTAGAATATCGCAAAAAGATACTTAAATACATTTATAAAGCTAAAGCCGGACACACCGGCGGTAGCTTATCATGTATCGATATCCTCAATGTACTATATAATCAGGTTTTAAATGTAGGTCCTGATAATTTTAAGTCGCCAGATAGAGATCGTTACATACAAAGCAAGGGGCATTGTGTTGAAGCGCTGTTTGTAGTGTTGGCAGATAAAGGCTTTTTTCCCGAATCAGATCTGGAAACGCTTTGCCAGTATAAATCACATTATATCGGTCACCCGACTCGAAAAGTAAATGGGGTAGAGCAAAATACCGGGGCTTTAGGTCACGGACTGCCTTTAAGTGTTGGTGCAGCTATTGCTGCCCGTCTCGATGAAAAAGACTATAGAGTCTTTACCTTATTGGGTGATGGGGAATTACCAGAAGGATCAAATTGGGAAGCTGCTTTAACAGCTTCTCATTATAAACTGGATAATCTTTGTGCGATTATAGATCATAACAAACTTCAGATTACAGGAAGGACCTCCGAGGTTTGTAATACAGACCCGATAGATCAAAAATTTGAGAGCTTTGGTTGGGCTGTGAGACATATAGATGGTAATGATGTTCAGCAATTAAAGGAGGCTTTCGAAGCTATACCTTTTGAAAAAGACAAACCTAGTCTTATACTGGCTCATACCGTTAAAGGAAAAGGGATCAGCTATATGGAAGATGTTTTGAAATGGCACCATGGAGTTCCAACCGCAGAAGAGTTTGAGAAGGCGCAACACGAACTCGATGAAGCATTAACCTTAATCTAGAAAAACATGGAAGTAATAACAGATAAAAATACAGTCATGGGAATGGCGAATCTGGAAAAATTTTCTGAGACCCTCCAATCGCTAGCCGAAACAGATAAAGATATTATTGTAGTAACAAGTGACTCCCGGGGCTCAGGAAAGCTCGTGCCCTTTGGAAACAGGTTTCCCAAACAACATATTGAGATCGGTATTGCAGAGCAGAACCTTGTTGGCGTTGCAGCTGGAATAGCATCTGCTGGAAAGAAAGTATTTGCAGTGTCCCCGGCTTGTTTCCTTACCGCACGGTCATTTGAACAAATTAAAAATGACGTAGCTTATTCAGATAATCCTGTAAAATTAATTGGAATAAGTGCAGGAGTAAGTTATGGAGCACTGGGTTCTACTCATCATAGCTTGCACGATTTTGCGGCACTACGGGCAGTGAATAATATTATTGTAGCTGCTCCTGCAGATAATTACGAAACTGAGCAAGCTATTCTCCAGGCCTCGGCCTTACGGCAGCCGGTTTACCTCCGTTTCGGTAAGAAGAATGTGCCAGACCTTCCTGGTCAGATAGAAGCTCCGTTTCAGTTCGGAAAGGGAAGGGTGATACGCAGGGGGGAAGACATTGTGCTGATCGGGACAGGTGAAACCGTTCAACCTGCACTTGAAGCAGCAGAGCAGCTGGCTGTAGATAATAATATTGATGCTACAGTAGTAAGTATGCACACGATAAAGCCTTTAGATTACGAGCTTTTAAGTCAGCTGGCCGAAATGGGAAAACCAATTATTACTGTCGAAGAACACAGTGTATACGGTGGCTTAGGTGAAGCTTGTGCTTCATATCTAATGGAAAACAATTACAGAAACAAGTTTAAGATAATGGGAATTCCTGATGAGTATACTGTTACAGGCTCTCAGAACGACATTTTCAGACACTACGGGCTTTCTTGTGAAGGCATTGCAGCGGCAGCACTAAAGCTCTTGCAATAAATAAACACCAGAATTATAACCTTTTACTAACCAATCTATCCTCAATGAAGAGAATTATTAATATACTCTTTCTACTCGTGCTTATTGTGATTACGGGAGGATGTAAGAATCAATCTACCGAAAACACACCAAAGAAAGTGGCAGTTATCGTATCTACTCTCAATAATCCCTGGTTTGTAGTGCTTGCCGAAACTGCAGCAGCTAAGACCAGAGCTTTGGGGTACGAAACGAAAATATTTGATTCTCAAAATAATACAGCTTTAGAGGCTGACCATTTTGAGAATGCTATTACCTCCGGATATAATGCCATCCTGTTTAACTCTACCGATGCTGATGGTTCTATTGTCAATGTAATGAAAGCAAAAGAGGCCGGAGTTCCTGTCTTCTGTATGGATAGGGAGGTGAATTCCACAAAAGCTGCTACATCTCAGATCCTTTCTGATAGCTACTCTGGTTGCATTGCCATTGGGAAGTACTTTGTGCAGAGCCTGAAAAAGAAAGGCAATTACGTTGAGCTTCTAGGTCTGGTGGGTGACAATAATACCTGGGCCCGTTCAAAAGGATTCCACAGCGTAGTAGATAATTACCCCGGCTTGAAGATGGTAGCACAGCAGAGTGCAGACTTCGATAGAAACAAGGCGATGGAGGTGCTGGAGTCCATTCTTCAGGCGCATCCTGATATTGATGCTGTCTTTTGTGGTAATGATGCAATGGCAATGGGAGCCTACCAGGCTCTTGCGGCAGCTGGTAAGGCCAATAGGGTAAAAGTTTTTGGCTTTGATGGTGCTGACGATGCATTGCAGGCTATAAAGGAGGGTAAGGTAATGGCTACTGGGATGCAGTACCCTAAAATTATGGCAGAGACAGCAGCCCTCTACGCTCAGAAATATTTTAATGGGAAACGGGATTTCCCCCAAAAAGTACCAGTTGCAGTTGAGATGGTAACCGGAGAAAATGTTCGTAACTATATTACTAAGAACTAAGCTATGAATAGAAGAAATATAAAATTACTTGTAGCTTTTGTTCTTGTTGCGGTAGTTGGATATAACTCTGTATATATCCGGAAATTAAGCGAGGTTAAAGCTCAGGGAGTAGGAACAAAGTTCAATACAACTAAATACAGCAGAGAGTTCTGGGATAGCAAGCTTATTCCTAATCTGGGAAAGGCCATTGAGGTTAACCAGTTGATGCAGGAGATGCATGCGGATAAAGATAGAACTTTTAATACTTATGCTCACGCCTTAGGGATAGGAAACCTTCAATATTTTATGATCAAAGGAGAAGGCGAAGTGCTGGCGGTAAATGAAAATACGGTTACTGTAAAAACACAAGCAGGTGCAGAAACGCAGAACCTGCAAATAGAAACCGAATATGTTTACGGGAACGCAGTCAGAGACGCTTCTGGGCTATTGAATATGAATGCCTTTGATAATACTACTGAATTTAATGAAGTATCTGCCGGAATCAATAAGATCATTAGAGAAGAAGTAATTCCATCATTCAAGAAAACAGTTGCCGCCGGATCCCGGATAAGCTTTGTTGGAGCAATTGAATTAAACAAGAAGTTTCTGGATACCAGTAAAATTACACTTACACCTGTTCAAGTCAAGTTTTTAACTAAATAAAAAAGCCTATATGCTTGTTGTAGAGAATGTAACCAAACGTTTTTCAGGCGTAACAGCTTTGGAAAATATAACACTCGAAATTCATGGAGCTGAAGTAACTGCAATAATTGGAGAGAACGGAGCAGGCAAGTCTACCTTAATGAAAATCTTGTCGGGAGTTTATCCTGAATATGAGGGCCGGATTATTTTCAAAGGAAATACAGTTCGCTTCTCAAATCCTAAAGAAGCTCAGGAATGTGGTATAGCTATCATCCATCAGGAGCTAAACCTTATCCCTTATTTAAGTATCACCGAAAATATATTCCTGGGAAGGGAAATGGAAACATCTTTTGGTGCTTTAGATAAAAAAGCAATGCGAAATAAAACTCGTGAATTGCTGGAAAAGCTAAAGCTAAAGGTAGAGCCTGATACCTTAATCGTCGACCTTAAGGTTGGACAGCAGCAAATTGTTGAAATTGCGAAGGCGCTTTTAACAGAATCAGAAGTGATTATAATGGACGAGCCGACCTCGGCCATTACTGAAAGTGAAGTGAAGGTGCTGTTTGAGATCATTAATAATCTCAGAAGTGAAAACAAAGCCATAGTTTACATTTCGCATAAGCTGGATGAGCTATTCAAGATAGCCGACCGGTATATTGTTCTTAGGGATGGGAAGATGATCGAATCAGGAAGGATGGATGGAATGAAGACAGATGACATCATTCAGAAAATGGTGGGAAGAGAAATCAACCTGATCCGTCGTAAAGACCTTCAGTGTACATCCGAGGACGTGCTTTGTGTTAAAAATCTGTCCTTAAAAAATCCTAATAGAAAAACCGAAGACTTTCTTAAAGACATTTCTTTTTCATTGAAGAAAGGGGAGGTACTGGGAATCTTTGGCTTAATGGGTGCGGGACGAACAGAACTTCTGGAAACGATCTTCGGACTGCATCCCAAGCTTGCCAAAGGGGAAATTACAATGGATGGAAAGATAGTGCCCATAACTTCCTCTTCCAGTGCTATCAAAGCAGGTCTTGCTTTGGTGCCCGAGGACAGGAAAAAGGATGGACTCGTACTTGGATTAGATGTTCAGAAAAACATAGGTATCACAACACTTAAGGAGAATCAAACACTTGGTGTACTTCTCAATGACGGAAAAGAATCGAAATTATGTGAGAAGTACCGCGAAGACTTGAAGATTAAAACATCCTCGGTAAAGCAAACAGCAGATAGTTTAAGTGGGGGCAATCAGCAAAAGATCGTTATCGCTAAATGGCTAGCTACTAATCCTAAAGTATTACTGCTGGACGAACCGACACGGGGTATTGACATCAATGCTAAGAATGAAATCTATAAGCTTATTCTAAGCCTTGCTGATAAAGGAATGGGTATTATTATGGTTTCTTCCGAGCTTCCTGAAATCCTTGCAGTTTCAGACCGGGTACTTGTTATGAGTGAAGGGGTGGTGACTGCCGAAATACCTATTGCAGAGGCGAGCGAAGAAATTATTCTAAAAGCTGCTATTCCAAATTCAATTTAAACTTCTAATGGAACTGAAATTATATAAGCCATATCTGGTTAAATTCCAATCACTAATTGCACTTCTGATACTGTGTTTATTAATAAGCATTCTGTCAGATAAGTTTCTTACGATGTCTAACGGATGGAACGTGATGAGGCAGATATCTGTAAACATCACCATTTCCGTAGGAATGACCTTGATTGTTCTGACTGCAGGAATTGACCTTTCTGTTGGTTCTGTACTTGCACTGTGTGGTGCTATCACTGCAGGTCTCCTTAAAAATGGAATACCTTTACCCTCGGCTGATTTGTTCGTTGGTTTTACATTATTAGGAGCTATTGTTATTGGTTTGTTACTGGGATTCTCTTTAGGAGGCTTTAATGGTTGGGTAATTACGAAATTCAAAGTCCCTCCCTTTGTAGCCACTCTGGCGATGCTTACTATTGCCCGGGGCCTTACATTCCTGTACACGGAAGGATTTCCGATCTCTGGTATGGGAGAGAAGTTTGCATATCTTGGTACAGGCTGGCTTTTTGGTATTCCTGTCCCCGTATGGATATCTGCTATAGTGGTTGCAATTGCCGGGGTAATTACCAATAAAACCAGGTTGGGTAGGTATATCTATGCTATCGGCGGTAATGAAAGTGCATCGAGGCTATCCGGGATTAATGTTAACAAGGTAAAAATAGTAGTCTATTCAATTGCAGGAGGCCTGGCTGCAACAGGTGGCATTTTGGTAACATCCCGCTTAGATTCCGCTCAGCCTAATGCTGGGGTGAGTTACGAGCTCGATTCTATAGCTGCGGTGGTTATAGGCGGAACGTCTCTGGCCGGTGGAAAAGGAAGTGTTTTAGGAACGGTTCTGGGAGCAATTATTATTGGAGTTTTGAATAATGGACTTGTGCTGCTAAATGTATCGCCTTTCTGGCAGCAAGTGGTAAAAGGTGCTGTAATTCTCCTTGCTGTAATTATTGATAAATCTAATTCAAAGAACGACTGATGAACTCATTTATAATTTCTGTTGATCAGGGAACCAGCAGTACAAAAACCCTTGTATTTGATGAAAAAGGACAGGTTTTTTCGAGGGGATTGGCGCCTCTCAAAACAGAGTATTTCGGGGATGGATTTGTTGAACAAGATCCGGAAGGAATCTACCAGAACGTGCTGGCTTCTGTAAGAGACTGCATAAAAGAATTCAGGGACAAGGGTGGACAGATCACTGATATAAAAGCTTGTGGAATCTCTAACCAAAGAGAAACATTTGTGATTTGGGACGAGGCGGGAAGACCTTTACACAATGCCATAGTTTGGCAATGCAAACGATCGATTAAAATATGTGAGAGGTTAAAGGATCAGGGAATGAATGAGGTGGTACAGTCCAAAACCGGCCTGATCATAGATCCTTATTTTTCAGGTACTAAGTTGTTGTGGCTTTACGAAAATAACGCAGCTGTAACAACAGCAGTAGATGAAGGACGCGCCTATTTCGGTACTGTAGATTCCTGGTTGCTGTTCCGCTTAACTAATGGACAGAAATATTTTACAGACTATACGAATGCATCCAGAACATTATTTTTCAATCTGGCGGAATTAAAGTGGGATGCCGAACTATTAAATTCTTTTGGTTTGTCCCGGCTCAAATTGCCTGAACCCAGGCCTTCCTCTAGTTATTTTGGAGAGTCTGACTTCGATGGGATTTTTGAATTAAAGATTCCAATTTGGTCGATGATAGGTGACTCTCATGCTGCGGCATTCGGGGAGGGTTGTTTTTCTCCTGGCACGGCAAAAGCAACATTAGGAACAGGTTGTTCCATCCTGATGAATGTTGGTGAATTACCTCCTGCATCGGGAAGCGGTATGATCAGAACTGTATGCTGGAGTTCAAAAGATAGGGTTGATTATGCATTGGAAGGGGTAATTGTTTCCTGTGGCGCTACAATAGAGTGGATTAAAAACGAATTGGGGCTCATAAAAGATAGTATGGAAACAGAAGCTATTGCTCTTTCTGTTGATAACAATAATGGGGTATATATTATTCCTGCTTTCAGTGGCTTGGGTGCTCCTTACTGGCAGATGAATAGAAAGGCTTCTATTGCTGGTCTTACCTTTGGTGCTAATAAAAACCACATTATCCGCGCGGCACTCGAATCAATCCCATATCAAATTAAAGATGTAATTTCAGCTATGGAATCAGACACGGGTATTCCGCTCAAGGAGTTAATGGTTAACGGAGGCATTACAAAGAATAAATTCGTGTTGCAATTTTTGGCAGATCTTCTGGAGAAAAATGTTGTCCATATGGGGATGCCTGATGTATCCGCCTTAGGTGCAGCATACCTGGCTGGTTTAGGAATCGGTCTTTTTGAAAGTATAGATCAGTTGAAGATGTTAAATAGCAGAAAGGAAGTGAATACGCCTGCAGCCCATCCCATGGTTCATAGGTCTTATAAAGGCTGGCTCGAAGCTATTGCATAAGATGATTAGTACATCGATGGTTAACAAGCGGACGGTAAGCTGAGCCAGCAGTGTGACTGCCGGAAGAAGGATATCGCAAAAATTATTTAGTTAGATTATGTTTAAAGTATGTCTTGGTTTCTTCATCTGCTTCATAGGTTTACCTTCTTTTGTTTATTCTCAGTGGAAATCTGATCAGGGCGACGGCACTTATAAAAACCCTATACTCTATGCTGATTATTCAGATCCCGATGTTATTAGGGTTGGGCACGATTATTATATGGTTGCATCAAGTTTTACTTGTCAGCCGGGGATCCCTTTGTTACATTCAAGAGATCTGGTTAACTGGACTATTATTAATCATATTTACTCAAATCTACCTTTAGAACGATATAAGAAACCTCAGCATGGGCAAGGGTCCTGGGCTCCGGCAATTCGCTATCATAACAAGAAGTTTTACGTTTATTTCTGTACGCCCGAAGATGGTCTATTCCTTGCAACAGCAAAAGATCCGCGTGATAAATGGAAATTACAATTGGTCCAGGATGTTGGTAACTGGGAGGATCCCTGTCCTTTCTGGGACAGCGATGGAAAGGCCTATCTTTTAAGAGGCAGGGTAGGAGCCGGACCTGCAATTTTACATAGAATGTCTGATGACGGAACAAAACTGCTGGATAATGGAAAACTGATCTATAGGGATGACAATAAACAACCGATTCTGGAAGGCTTTAAGTTTATGGAAAAGCGAGACGGCTATTACTATTTCGCGGCTCCTGCAGGGGGAGTTAGCACAGGCTGGCAATCTGTTTTTCGTTCAAAAAATATCTATGGCCCTTATAAAGATAAGATTGTTTTGAATCAGGGCAACACAGCAATCAATGGCCCTCATCAAGGTGCATTTGTAGAGACCCCAACTGGCCAGACCTGGTTTATTCATTTTCAGGACAAAGGCTTCTATGGACGAATTGTTCATATGCAGCCTGTAGTTTGGAAGAAAGGCTGGCCTATCCCCGGAATAGATAATAATAACGACGGTATAGGAGAACCTGTTGACTCTTACAGAAAACCTGATGTGGCTAGCAAACACCCTATTCAGACCCCTCAAACTTCTGATGACTTTTCTTCAGCGCATCTTGGTTTGCAGTGGCAATGGCAGTCGGCTCCGGAGAAAGATTGGTATAGCTTGATGCCTGAGAAGAAGGTACTCAGACTTAATGCTGTTTCTTCTCCAACTGATGATGGAAGTCTGTTTTACGCAGGGAACTTGTTGCTTCAGAAAATTTCATCACCTAGCCAGACTTTTACCACTAAACTGACTCTTAGTGCAAATTCAGATCTTGTCAACGCTGGTCTCGCTGTAGTGGGGAACTACTACACTTCAATAGCTGTTCGAAAATCAGTCTCAGGCTTCGACCTGGTAGTGAGTGAAGGGAAAAGAGTTGAAAGGAAATTCCAATATCCCCAAGAACTCGTTAAAATCCCTCTTAATAACCCCACTGTCTGGCTTCGCACTATTATTCGTGAAGACGCTACCTGCAGTTATTTATACAGTCTCGATGGAAGGAATTTTACTAGCATCGGTAAAACCTATCCAGTAGAAAAAGGGATGTGGATCGGGGCTAAAGTAGGTATCTATTGTATTAATGGAGGTCTGACCCCTGAGGGGGGACACGCAGACTTTAGTTTTTTTCAGGTTACCAATTAAGCCCTATCAATTTCAAATCTTTTATTATTAATTTCATTTCGCTTTTAATAACCCTATAACTGTAAATAAAAGAAATTTTGTAGTTTCTTTTATTTACGATAAATTGTTTTTAATTTGCTTTTGCTAGCTAATTAAAACATAAGGCCCTGTGCCGTATCTACTATTCAACGAGAAATAATAAGGAGATTTTAACCAATTACTAACCAGTACATGTAAATCATGCACTAAATTTTTTACGTATGAAGCGAATACTATTGCTTTTTCACTTGCTATTGCTATCGGTAGCGGTTTACTCACAGACAAGACTTGTAAAAGGTCGTGTTCTGGACTCTAAAGATGGTGAAGCCCTGATTGGGGCAAGTATTAAAATTAAGGGGGAAGGAAAAGGGGCAACGACTGATGTCAATGGACGATTTAGTATAAACATTAATGATGCGAATCCGGTGTTGGAAGTATCTTACACCGGGTATAAGTCGAAGCAGATTTCTGTAGGAAATCAATCTCAACTGGAAATCAGACTGGAAGCCGATACAAGAAGCCTGAACGAAGTAGTTGTAGTAGGGTATGGAACTCAAAGTAGAAGGGCGGTTACCGGTTCTGTCGCATCGGTGAACTATGAAAAGTTCAAGGACAGGTCGGTTACCAACGTCACCCAGGCTTTGGCGGGGCAACTTCCTGGGGTTAATATCACACAATCGCAAGGAGCCCCGGGACAGTCTCCTAATATCCGTATCAGGGGAACAAGTTCGATCACTGCTGGCACAAACCCTTTATACGTAGTGGATGGTCTGCCTATTGAAAACTTCAATCTAAATTACATCAATCCACAGGATATTGAGTCTGTAGAAGTACTGAAAGATGCTTCGTCTGCAGCTATCTATGGATCACGAGGTTCTAATGGGGTAGTGATCGTGACAACCAAGCTGGGGAAACCTGGCCAGGTAAATATAAGCGCCGACTATGAGCACGGAATTCAGGATGTGACCCGTAAAATAGATCTTATGGACGCACAGCAATTCATCCAATACTATATTGATGCTCACAATAATGCTTATGCAGCTACGGGAGGCAATATTAACAATCCGAATAGTGCAAGACCTGTGCTTTATAGGATACCAGAGGATTTTACTAATCCGACTTTAAGAGCGCAACTTGGGAATGGCACCGATTGGCAGGATGTAATGTTCCGTTCTGCCCCCTCTGATCGTGCACAGGTTTCTGTATCTGGCGGGACAGAAAATACGCAATATTTATTTTCAGGCTCATACCTCGATCAGGAAGCGGTTCTTGATAATAACTATTTCAAACGCTTATCCATTCGTTCAAACATCCGGCAAAAGGTTTCAGAGAAGTTCAGTATCGGCTTAAACCTCGGCCTTACTGGATTATACGACCGCACGGATGGAACTGAAGGAAAGAGTGATGTTGTTAGTTTGGGCTTGCAAAGTGATCCAATATTCCCGGTCTACAATGAAAACGGAAACCTTGGTTTTAAAGATCCAAACTCAGCTTGGTACCGTTTTGCAACCTACACTGACTTGCAATTATGGCATCCTTATTCATTAACCCGTGAGGTTAAGAAACAAAACAAATCGTTCAATAGTCTTGGTACCGCCTTTGCCGAGTACAATATTGTGAAGGGTTTGAAATTCAGAACCAGTATAAATGCAAACCTCTTTAATACCCGTTACGACTTCTTTTGGAACAAGGATCAGAAGTTTGGTTATTCTTCAGCCCTGCCGGCTCAAGGCTCAGCTAACTCCCGATTCATGCTAAACTGGCTATCCGAAAACACCTTGAACTATCAGAAGCAGTTAGGATCACATAACTTCAATGCATTGGTAGGATATACCTTCCAGAAGCAAAGGGATGAATATATGGGAGTAGGAGCAGGAAATTTCCCTAACGATCTGGTAACTACCTTAAATGCAGGTACCGTCAACTCCGGAACATCACTTGCATACGAATGGGCGTTAATCTCCTATCTGGGAAGGTTGAATTATAACTTTAAAAACAAGTATTTCTTGTCAGGGGTACTTAGAAGAGATGGCAGTTCTCGTTTTGGAAAGAATAACAGATTCGGTTATTTTCCTTCAGTATCCGCCGGTTGGCTAATTTCGGATGAGGACTTCATGAAAGGTGTACCCGCAATAAGTAATCTTAAATTTAAAGCCAGTTATGGAGTTTCGGGTAACAATCAGATTCCTAACTATGGTCCGGTAGGTCTTCTTGGTTCTTCAAACTACGTTTACGGAACAAATCTTGCCAATGGTTTAAACATCACAAATATTCAAAATCCGGATCTTAAATGGGAGAAAACAAATATGTTTAACACCGGAATTGAGCTCGGTTTATTTAAGAATCGTGTGAATTTAAATGCGGAGTTCTACAATTCTATTACCAATGATCTATTGCTTAACGTTCCGGTTCCAGACATTACCGGTTTTTCCACACAGTTAACCAATATCGGAAAACTAAGGAACAGAGGGGTTGAGCTCAGCTTGAATACCAAGAACGTAGTGGGTAAATTTAACTGGAGTACAGACTTTAACATTTCTGGAAACAGGAATAAAGTACTACAACTTGGACCAGGTAATGCCCCTTTAATTTATCAGGACTTTGTGGTAGCGGTGAAGACAGAAGTCGGTCAGCCGATCTCAAATTTCTATGGCTATATCTTTGATGGTGTTTATAAGAACCAGGCAGAAATAGATGCGGGTCCAGCAAAAGGAGATGGAGTAACTACTCCTGGGGATCCAAGGGTTAGGGATGTGGATGGCGATGGTAAGATCACAGAGGCAGACAGAACTACTTTAGGAAATAACCAGCCCAACTTTATAGCCGGCTTAACCAACTCGTTTTCGTTTAAAGGTATCGAGTTTTCATTCATGCTTCAAGGTTCATTTGGAGGAGAGATTACTAATCAGCTGGTTCGTTATAATGGAATCTGGAACGGCGGTCGTAACGCGTATGCGGAAGTTGCGAATTATTGGAAATCAGAAAGTGACCCTGGCGATGGCAAGCATTTCAAACCTACTATCTCGCCAAAGGGCTATCAGGAGAAATTTTCTTCCTATTGGGTTGAAGATGCAACTTTTGTAAGACTAAGAAACATTCGTGTCTCTTATGCACTTCCAACAAAACTATTTGCAAAAACACCAGTCAAAAAAGCAAGGGTGTTCCTGAATGCCGAGAATGTTCACTTATGGAGCAAGTATTTAAACTATGATCCTGAAAATACTACTTACAATTCTACTTCATTTTCCAATATCTATTCAAATGCAACACCTACCGCTACATCTGCTGTAACGGTACCGACAGGAGCATTTATAGGCGTAGATTATGGATCATACCCTAATCCTCGCGTAATCACCTTTGGTGCTAAACTTGATTTTTAAACCTCAATTGAAAGAAGATGAAACTCAACATAAAGAAGCTAATCGTTTTATTCTTTGCCGGAAGCATTCTAGCAGGCTGTGAAGGAAAACTTGATCTCGCTCCAATATCTAACTCGAACGCTGAGAATTTCTATAAAACAACTCAGGATTTTGATCTCGCTGCAAATGCGGCATTCGCTACTCTTTATACTTTCTACAGTCCAACCAGTAGTGTATCATATTTTGCAGAGCAAATGTCTGACAATGCAACTATGTACAACGTGGCTGGTATCCAGGCCGACAGAAAAGCATTTAAAGATTTTGATCTCAAGCCGTCCAATACCGAAGTGTACCGTTTCTGGCAGGAGAATTACAAGGCGGTATATAATGTAAATGTGGTATTGGAAAAGATTGAAGCAGCTAGCTTAAGCGACCAATACAAAGAGTCGGCAAAAGCTCAGATGATGTTTCTGAGAGCCTTGTATTATTTCAACATGGTCCAGATGTGGGGCGATATTCCTTTAGTGACAAGTCCCCTAACTGCTGCCCAAAGTTATAATGTGCTCAGATCCCCCGCTTCGGACGTCTATAATCTTGTAATATCAGATCTTAAATATGCTGTAGATCATCTTCCTTTACCTGCAGCTGTTGCATCTACACCCGGAAAGCCTACAAAGTATGCTGCCGAAACTCTTCTCGGTAAAGTGTACCTGACTTTAGGAAGAAAGCCTGAAGCTGCTCAGGTTTTGATGGACGTATATGGAAAGTATAGCCTTGTTCCAAATTACGCTAACTTATGGGGAGCCACTATAAAAAATACCCCTGAGTCTATCTTCGAGATTCAGTATAAAGGAGGAGCTGGTAATCCATATAGTAACTACTGGACTGAATTCGCTCCTACAGAAAACTTTGTTCTTACACTTTTTGGTGGAGGAATGAACCAGGTTACAGATGATCTATACAATGAGTTTGAGGCTAACGATGTGAGACGCGATGTTACTATTGCGCCCGGTTATACAAATAAGGCAGGAACATTCATCCCTATCAAATTTCCTAACAAATGGGTAGACAAGACTGCACCGGCACCAAATGGACGGGAGTTAAGCAATAACAATTTTATGGTGCTTCGCTATGCCGACGTTCTATTAATGCTCTCGGAAGCAACGGGCGACCCCAAATATCTGAACGAAGTACGTGCAAGGGTAGGGCTTCCATTATTTGGAACAGCTCAATATCCTGCTAATCTATATCCTAGTCTTGATAGAGCAATTGAACATGAGAGAAGAGTTGAACTGGCCCTGGAGTTCCATCGCTTTTTTGATTTGAAAAGAACAGGTAGGGCGGTAGAAGTTGTCAAGAAAACAAAGCCGATAAAAAATGAAGGTCAATTAGTATTGCCAATCCCTCTGAACGTGATTCAGCAGAACCCCTCCATTTCCCAAAATTCAGCCTATCTTAATATGTAGGCCGAACTCGAAAATGTCTCGTATATTAGAAGAATCCCGTACAGAAATGGCGGGATTCATTTGATTTTATGATAACATCTTCTAATAACAAGTTAAGATGCTTGAATAACTGAGGGAACTAAGCCTTTAATTTTACCTTTGCTATGTTTCGCTCAGGGGGTATTCATGAACCACCTCAACGAGGAATACCTGGGAAAAGACTAACGCCATTGTAACACCTTAGATTACATTTAATACTTTATGATGTTTAAACCTTTTAAACGACTGTTAACAGCAGGTTTTTTATTTTCTTCACTAGCAATGTCTGAAATTGCCGTTGCGCAAAGTAAGGCTACATGGATCTGGTATCCTGGCGATTTTGAGATCTGGTTGGGAAATAATATGCAGAATCGCCGTACAGAAAGGGCTTCTTTTTTTCCTCCCTTCTGGAAACTGGACAGTCACTATCCTTTAATTGACTTTCACAAAGATTTCGATTTGCCAGCAGCTGAAGAAGTAGACCTTTTTGTTGAGGGACAATATAACGTCAAGATAGATGGGAAAGCTATCTCAGGCTATCCGAAACATATCCGAATCCCTGCTGGAAAGCATAAATTAAGTTTAAAAGTTTTTAATCAGGCTTCCGTTCCGGCAATCTATGTAAAAGGGAGCAAAGTAGTTAGTGATGATTCGTGGTTGGTTACTTTCGAAGATAAAGAATGGATTGATGAAACAGGTAAGACTTCTGATAAATCAGGAACAACCTGGTTGAATGCCGGTGCCTGGAATTTCAATACTCCTCAAAGTACTCCCTCCAAGTTTAAACTAGCAACTAAAGCCCAGTCCGCCGTTAGTGTTCAACGGAATGGCAAATCATTACTTCTGGATTTTGGTAAAGAAACGTTTGGTTACATAAAGCTTCATGGTTTAAAAGGTAAAGGAAATGCAAACATTTACTATGGAGAATCTAAAGAGGAAGCTTTAGCTACTGAAACTTGTGAAACTCTGGATCACCTGGAGTTGAATCAGGGAGCTAAGAAAGATTCGGTTATGGAACTTACGAAAGCTTTTCGTTACGTGAATGTCCAATACGATGGGTCGGTTTCCCTCGATTCGGTTTCAATGCTTTATGAGTATCTTCCAGTTGCTGATCGCGGCGGCTTCCGCTGCTCTGATGACGAGATCAATAAGATCTATGACGTAGCGAAATATACCTTCCACCTTAACACCCGGGAGTTTTTTATCGATGGTATAAAACGTGACCGTTGGATATGGTCTGGAGATGCCTATCAAAGTTATTTGATGAACTATTACTTGTTATTCGATTCTCCTTCGGTAACCAGAACGCTTCTTGCTAACCGGGGCAAGGACCCGGTAACAAGTCACATCAATACCATTATGGACTATACCTTCTACTGGTTTATAGGTATTAACGATTATTACCAGTATACAGGCGACAAGTCTTTCATTAAACAGTTCTATCCTAGAATGCAAAGTTTGATGGAGTATTGCTTGTCAAGAAGGAATAAGAACGGAATGATGGAAGGTTTAGCAGGTGACTGGGTATTTATTGATTGGGCAGAGGGATTAAGTAAAAAGGGAGAGGTAAGTTTTGAACAGATCCTTTTAGCGCGAAGCCTGGAAACAATGGCAACGAGTGCAGAAATAGCAGGAGACACGGAAGGAAAAGCGAAATACAGTCAGTTAGGAGCAGAGCTAAAATCAAAGATATTTAAGAACTACTGGAATGATCAGAAGAAAGCTCTTGTACACAGTATGGTTGATGGAAAGCAAACAGAAAATGTGACACGCTATGCTAATATGTTCAGTATCTTCTTTAATTACTTCAACGAGGAACAGAAACAAGCGGTAAAACAGAGTGTGCTACTAAATGATAACATTCAGAAGATCACTACACCGTATATGCGTTTCTATGAGCTTGAAGCTCTTTGTGCTTTAGGTGAGCAAGCGTATGTTACCAAAGAGATGAAGGATTACTGGGGAGGCATGCTTAAGCTTGGGGCCACTTCCTTCTGGGAAGAATATAATCCTTCAAAAAAAGGAGCTGAGCATTACGCAATGTATGGCCGTCCGTTCGGGAAGAGTCTTTGCCATGCTTGGGGAGCTAGTCCTTTATACCTCTTAGGAAAGTATTATTTAGGAGTACAACCTACGGCACCGGGATATAATACTTATGTAGTAGAGCCAAATTTAGGTGGTTTAAAATGGATAGAAGGCAAAGTTCCTACCCCTAAAGGAGAGATAAGTGTTTATGCAAGTACGTCTCAAATAAAAGTAAAAGGAGATGAAGGCACAGGAACCTTGCGTTTCAAGAGTAAAAGTAAACCATCTGTAAAAGGTGGAAAGATCTCGGCGAAGGGTAACGGACTTTATGAACTTACTGTAGAAAAAGGTAAGGATTATATAGTATCTTATTCTTCCATATAAAAACAAAAAAGAGCAGGATTAACGCCTGCTCTTTTTTTAATTCAATTTCTCTATATCATAATCCTATTCTCTTCCTTATTCTATCAGCGCATAAAAACGCTTCTTTCAATATTTCCTCATTTTTTCTTCCCTTGTTGATATTCAAGGTTGTTAGTCTTGACACGGTAAGACACGCAACAACATTGCTGTCCTTATTTCCCACGGGAACGGAGATGTCTACTACTCCCTCAGCAAGATCACTCGTTTTTATGTAAGCCCCCTCCGTTTTAATTTGCTCTAATGAGTTTAAGAAGCTTCTTTTTTCAGTCGCACTAAATTCCTTATAGTGTGCATTTTCTGAAAGAAGCTTGTTCCTTTCTGCCGCCGGCATGTAAGCAAGCAACACCTTCCCGGAAGCAGTTAGCGGCAGGGGAAACAGATTACCCTCTTCCACGGAAAGAGCTATTGGCTCTGGACTTTTAACGTGTAGGACAACCATTAACTGGTCGAGATATAAGATGCTTAAATGACAGGATTGTCTAACAGCTGCGGCAAGTTCTTCTATCGGAAATTGGGCAGCTTTACATAACTCATCTATAGGTGAGTGCCTATGCGAAAGATGATAAAGCTTTAATGATAGCCGGTATTTCCCTGAAATTTCATCCCGCAGAACATAACCGCGCGTTTCCAGGCTTACAAGCATCCGGTAGATCTCATTTGAACTCCTGCTAATACCCGTTGCTATCTCCGTTTGGGAGAGGGGAACAGATTGTGATGATAAATACTCTAATATATCAAGGCCTTTATCTAAAGCAGGAGCCTGGTATTTGGATTCGTTTTGAGGCATTTAATAAAAGGTTGAGTCGGCTACAAACATAGTAATAGATTAGTTTTTGCACAGAAGATTTACAAGTTCGATAAAGATTTAAATATGAAAAACAGTTTCATATCTGAAATGTTCTCTTATTGCTGTAGGTCTTTAGACCGGTGACTAACTAATCAAATTTATAACCTATTATTCTATGGAATTATCAGGCTGACATTCGCGGCTTCATTTAAGCCCTTTCATTTACCATCATTTTTATTTCTACTAACCAATCAAAATTTTATGGAAACTTTAAGACATGCCTCCGGTGCTCATTGGAGGAAATCTCTGCCTTCGTGGCTGTTTTTAACGCTTTTTAGCTTATTTCTTTCCAGTCCCGTTTTTTCTCAGGAAGTAGTGATTACCGGAAAAGTTGTGGCTGCAGATGGGGAAACTCTTCCCGGTGTATCAGTTAAAGTAAAAAATAGCACAACTACTACAACAACTGATATTAATGGAAACTATCGGATTTCGGCTCCGGGTACCGCTACTTTAGTTTTTTCTTTTGTAGGATTTGCGGCTCAGGAAGTTGCAGTTAATGGAAGATCAACCGTAGATGTGCGTTTAAGTGCTGATACAAAATCGTTGGAAGAGGTGGTGGTAGTAGGATACGGAACTCAGAAAAGGGTTAATCTTACTGGTTCCTTGTCAACAGTATCTGGTGAGACATTAACTCAGAGGCCTGCTCCAAATGCAGCGAACTTGCTTCAGGGACGAGTTACTGGTCTACAGGTTACACAGCCATCCTCCGAACCAGGTCGCGACAATCCACAATTTTTAATTCGAGGTCGAGGAAGTTTCGGTGGAAGTACAAATCCTCTTGTATTAATAGATGGAGTAAATGGGTCGCTCAATAATTTATCACCCAATGATATCGAAAATATAACGGTATTAAAAGATGCTTCCTCTGCTGCAATCTATGGCTCGAGGGCGGCAAATGGTGTTATTTTAGTTACAACTAAGAAAGGTAAAAAAGGAACTCCAGAAGTCAATTATAGTATGAATATCGGCCAGCATACTGCTATAGGCTTACCCGATTTGATCACTAACTCCGCTGACTATATGGAGATGTATAATATGGCGGCAGCAAGGAGTGGTCTAAACACTTCTACTTATTATGCTCAGTCGGAGATTGACAAGTACCGTAACTCCACCGATCGCAATCAGTATCCAAATTTTGATGCAATTGACTATTACTTTAAGCCAGCGACAGTAACTAACCATAATCTTTCATTATCAGGAGCCAACGAGCAGACAAATTATAATTTATCTCTAGGTTATCTTGATCAAAAGGCTTTTTTTAAACAATACGACTTTAAGCGCTATAATGCCTTATTGAACTATTCCAATAAGGTTAACAAGAATATCACTGTAGGCACCAATATGAACCTGACGTACAGGAATAGGGAAGAGCCACCAGTGAGAAGTGAGTTTATGGCCTTAACTGTTTACGCAACGGGACCGCTATATGGGCCTTATCTTCCAGACGGAAGTGGTCGTGTGGTGGCAAGGGCGTATAATTTTGAAGGCAGGAACCGGAACGTTTCGGAGTATTATCTAATGGGTGACCAGCAAACAAAGGAATATAACCTGAATGGCCAGGCGTATATGGACCTTAAGTTCCTGAAAGATTTTACCTGGTCATCTAAAGTTGCTGTAAACTATGGTGATGAATTTTTTAAAATGCATCAGGTTCCATACGATGTTTATTTATTGCAGGAAAGAGACGCAGTTACCGGTGACTATTTAAAGATCAATGGCTTCGGTCCTGATATACTAGGTGTTACTGATCAGTATTCCAAAACTATCACAACCACATTCTATTCCACCCTAAACTATAACAAGACTATCGCAAAAGACCATAATATTGGCGCACTTGCCGGGTATGAGCAGCTATCTACAAGGTTTAGGACCTTAAGGGCAAGGAGGCAAAACACCATAGCCCCCGCAATTGATGAGATTTCGGGATATACGACGACCAATGAGTTTGTTAACTTCAATCCAACTCATCCTCGGTTACCTTCTTTGTCAGATCCTTACGAATGGGCTCTTCAGTCGGTTTTTGGGCGTGTAAATTATAATTACAAAGGAAAGTACCTAATTGAAGGAAATTTACGTTACGACGGAACCTCAAAGGTATCCCCAGATTACCGCTGGGGTTTATTTCCATCAGCTTCTGTTGGTTGGAATGTAGCCCAGGAGGATTTTGTCCGCAACAAGTTTAACTGGATCAATAATTTGAAATTAAGGGCCTCCTATGGTACTCTCGGAAATCAGGACGTCGCTGTTTATCTATATCAAAACACGATCAGTTCCGGTAGCAGCTATCCATTCGGAAATACTACCCCTCAGGCTGCTGCTTTGGTTAATTCTTTTAGAGATCAAAGCCTGCGTTGGGAATCAACCAGCGTTGCCGACATTGGTCTTGATTTCTCTGCATGGAGAGGTTTGCTCGGTATTACGTTTGATTGGTTCAACAAAAAGACCTTTGATATATTAGCTCCACAGCCTATTCCATTAAGTCTGGGTCTCGATGCTCCCACATTCAATCTTGGTAAACTACGGAACAGGGGATTTGAATTGGAGTTAAGTCACCAAAATAAATTAGGAGATTTCAGTTATGGCTTTAATGGTCAGCTTTCCCGAGCTAAGAATAAGATCCTTGAACTAAAGGTGCCTTCACTGGGTTCAACAATACGCGATGTTGGATATGAGATTGATGGACATTACTTGTATGAATGGGATGGGATTTTCCAGGAGTCTGATATCAGCAGTGGAAGTTATCCAAAGCATGCTTTGAATCCGAACCCTAAAGCCGGAGATCTTAAGATGAAGGACCTTGATGGAAACGGAACTGTTGACGCTGCGGACCGTACGTTCGTTAAGGGAGCATATCCTGATTATATTTACTCGTTTGGCTTAAATGCAGGATACAAAAATTGGGGCTTTAGTGCATTCTTCCAGGGTGTTCAGGGAGTTAAGAGTCGTCAAACGGGTTGGGGAGTAGATCCTTTTACCCAAGGTACAGCACCAACTGAAAAATGGAGAAATGCCTGGACTCCAACCAACCCATCTAATACTTTACCTGCAATTTATGCCGGTAGCTATGTTGGAGTTACAAGTTACCAGTCGTCTACATTCTTCTTATCTGATGCGTCTTATTTGCGCTTAAAAAATGTAGTACTTTCTTACAATTTACCTCAAAAATTGCTATCCAGAGTTAAGTCTAAGTCGGCGCAAGTGTATGTATCTGCCGATAACCTTTTCACCATCACTGATTTTGAATTTGGTGATCCAGAACGCGCAGGAATATCTACAGGTACTCCTCCTTATCCGCAAGCAAGAATTTTCAGTGCAGGACTTAATGTTAAATTTTAATTGAAAAGAACATGCGTATTAAAAATATAATCTTGTTTTCCCTGATAGCAGCTGCCATCGGAACAAGCTCATGTAATAAAGATTTTTTAGATAAAGATCCATTAAAGGATCCTTCAAGCGGAACGTTCTGGACATCGGAGGCCGATGCACAAGCAGCGTTAGCTGGTGTTTACGGCCGGCTTCAGGCAAACTTTATGGGTTATCAGCGGGTATATCTGGATGGTTTGAGTGATAACGCTTATGGTGACCCGCAGAATTCCTTCCTTCCTAATATTGCTCAGCTAACCACTGGTGGTATCAATGCAGGCCTGGGTAGTGGATCTCCAATAGGAGTATTGTACAGTACCCCGTATCGTATTGTAACCTCATGTAACTACTTCCTTGACAACATTGACAAGGCCCCAATCTCGGAAACAAATAAAAACGTGTATAAAGGGGAGGTTCGTTTTATCAGAGCTCTAGCTTATTTTGACCTGGTTCGCGCTTTCGGGGGTGTTGTTATTTATGATCGTTTTCCTGAAACCTTAGAATCTGCTAAAATTGCTAAAAGTTCTCGCGAACAGGTATATGCGTTCATAGAACAAGATCTTGATTTCGCGATCACTAATTTGCCTGTCGCAAAATACAACGGCCACGCTGTAAAAGGATCAGCGCAAGCATTAAAAGCCAAAGTTCTCATGACCCAGCGGAAATGGGCTGAGGCTGTCCCGCTGCTGCAGGCGGTTATCGATTCGAAAGTCTTTGGATTAGCAAACGACTACGCCGGCATATTTAAAACTGCTGGTCAGGCGAATGCAAATGTCAATAAGGAGATTATTTTTTCAACCCAATACCTTGCACCAAATAACATTCAAAGGGCTCTTAATGGGATGGATTTAGAACTCGGCAATTATGCGCTACTTCAACCATATAAGGACCTGGCGGATGATTATGAAATGATAGATGGTAAGCTTCCTTCAGAGTCTCCATTATACAATCCTGCTAATCCCTACGCTAATCGTGATCCTAGGCTGGATTTGACAATGAAGCTGCCTAACGAAATCTGGAAAACGCCGAGCGGAGCTACCTTTACTCCCGCCAATATCTCCAGCACTGGTTTTATGATGGAGAAATATGTCGATTTGTCCAGAACTCCATTCCAGCCGGCAACTACGGCTAATCAAACCGATCAAGACTATGTCCATTTAAGATATGCAGATGTTTTATTGATGTATGCAGAAGCAAAAAATGAAGTGAGTGGCCCGGACGCAACTGTTTACGGTGCTATAGATGAAATAAGGGCCCGCGTTGGTATGCCAGCCGTTGACCGGATAAAATACAATTCGCAGGCTTTACTGCGCGACTATATCCGCCATGAAAGAAGGGTAGAGCTTGCGCTCGAGGGTGAGCGTTATAATGACCTTAAACGCTGGAACATTGCCCATATTAAGCTTCCAACACTCAAAACACCAGCAGGAACATCTTTAGTGTTTGATCAAAAACATTATACTTTACCATTCCTGCAATTTGAGCTGGATAATAATCCTCAGTTGGTGCAGAATGATGATTATTAATAAATTTGATAAGGCAGACAGGAGTTCCTTATCGACTGTCTGCCTTATTGATACTTCAAAATTTGATGCTTTAATATGAAATTTATAAGTAGCGTTATCGTTTTCTCACTTTTGTATTAAGCTTTCTGATCCTCATAATGCGAAGGTAAAATCGTATAAAAGTAGGGGAACATGGTATAAAAAACCAATTAAGGGGTAATTTACATTTGCTAAACTGACCTGTTCTATAAACCTGGAATAACGCGTGACTTAGGTTTATATGCAGCCTGCTTTTTTATAACATACACTTTTTTAATCCGGTTTCTTTAGATGAAACGATACTTATTGATTGTTCCGATTCTTGCACTAGCTGTGAATTCCTATGCTCAGCTGGTAGACAAAACGCCTGCTGCTGTCCCTGTAGTACCTACTATCTATAATAGAGAACCATGGGAAGATCCATTAGTAAGCGGCATTAATCGTGAACCTTCCCGTGCTACAGCTTATTCCTTTCCAGATGTTAATTCGGCACTAACTGGGAACCGGGAAAAAAGCAGCAGGATGATCTCTTTGAATGGGAACTGGGATTTCTCTTTTGCTTTCAAACCGGCTGATGCTCCAAAGGATTTTTATAAAAGCCGGGTTTCCGGCTGGAAGAAAATCGAAGTTCCCTCAAGTTGGGAAATGAAAGGTTACGACAAGCCTATATATAAAAGTGCTGTTTACCCGTTTCGTCCGGTAAATCCACCTTACGTTCCTCATGATTATAACGGAGTAGGAAGCTACCAGAGAACTTTTTCCCTTCCCGACAATTGGAAAGATATGAATATTACACTTCACTTTGGAGGAGTAAGTTCTGCTTATAAAGTTTGGATTAACGGTAAGTTCTTAGGATATGCGGAAGATAGTTTCTTATCGTCTGAATTCAATATCACGCCATACCTGCAAAAAGGTGAAAACGTAGTTTCAGTACAGGTGATCCGTTGGAGCGACGGCAGTTTCCTTGAAGATCAGGATCATTGGCGAATGAGTGGAATACATCGCGAAGTAATGTTACTTGCTGAACCTAAGATTCGAATTGCTGATTTCCACTGGCAGGCAAAGCTCGATAAGGATTATAAAGATGCAGTGTTCAGTATTCGTCCAAGAATTGAAAACCTTACTGGCAAGGTAGTTTCGGGTTATAACGTAAAGGCCCAGCTTTACGATAAGCAGGGCAAACCTGTATTTGAGAAAGCTCTGGAAAGATCTGCGGAAAGCATTATTAACGAGATATATCCCCGCCTGGATAATGCCAAATTTGGTCTTTTAGAAACTAAAGTCAAAAATCCTGCAAAATGGAGTGATGAAGCACCTAATCTGTATACACTTGTCCTCTCGCTTCAAGATAGTACGAGCCATGTATTAGAAGCTAAAAGCTGTAAAGTAGGTTTTAGAAGTATTGAGTTTTCTAAAACGGATAGTAAGCTATTAATCAACGGTAAAACAACCTATTTGTACGGTATCAACCGTCCTGATCATCATCCCACAAAAGGAAAGGCCTTGAGCCGTGAAGATATTCTACAAGATGTTCAAACTATAAAACGTTTTAACTTCAATTGTATCCGTACCAGCCATTACCCTATGGATCCTTACTTATACGACCTTTGCGATGAATACGGTATCCTGGTTATTGATGAAGCAAATCTTGAAACTCATGGACTGGGAGGAAAGCTAAGTAATGATCAGCAGTGGACTGGTGCTTACCTCGACAGAAGTATTCGGATGGCGATGCGTGATAAGAATCACCCAAGTATTATAATTTGGAGCTTGGGGAATGAGGCTGGCCGGGGACCAAACCATGCGGCAATGGCTGAATGGCTCCATGATTTTGATATTACCCGTCCTGTTCATTATGAGCCGGCAATGGGTAATCCGCGCCTGGAAGGTTATATTGATCCTTCTGACCCACGCTACCTGAAGTCAAACGACCACTCTCATCGTATTCAAAATCCTCAGGATTCATACTACATTGATATAGTTAGCCGCATGTACCCGGGTATTTATACTCCTGAACTTTTGGCGAACCAGCAGAATGGAGATAAACGTCCGATTTTCTTTGTCGAATACGCCCATGCTATGGGTAACTCCGTTGGAAATATGAAGGATTTCTGGGATAAATTCAGAAGTACGCCAAGAGTGATTGGTGGTGCCATCTGGGAATTTAAAGATCAGGGTCTATTACAGAAAGACAGTGCCGGGGTAGAATATTACGCTTACGGTGGCGACTTCGGTGAGAAGTACTTCGATAACTTTACTATTAAAGGAGTAGTTGCTTCTGATGGCCGTCCGAAAGCAGCAATGTGGGAATGTAAACGCGTTTATCAGGGTGCACAAACCAACCTTGCTGATGCTTCCAAAGGTCTGATAAAGGTACTTAATCGACATGCTGTTAAGTCACTGGGAGACTATCTTGTTTCTCTCGTGGTAAGGGAAGACGGCAAGGTTGTAGTTAACAAAGTACTGCCAAGAATCAACCTTGCGGCAGGAAGAGACACTTTGATTAGTATTGCTAAATACCTTCCTATAATGAAGGCAGGGGCTGAATACCTGGCAGATATTCATTTTAGTTTAGCCACCGATCAGGTTTGGGCACCAAAAGGGTTTGAAGTTGCTTCCAACCAGTTTGCGCTTACTCCCCTAGTAAAACCTGCAACAAATAAAGTTCCATCAGGAAAAGTGGCAGTTAACGATGCTGATAATAGGATTACAGTTAATGGTAATGGCTTTGCAATAGGTTTTGATAAGCAAAATGGAGCTTTAACCTCATACAAAGTAAATGGAATTGAGCAGATTTTTGCTCCCTTATTGCCTCATTTTACACGCCCGCAAACGGATAATGACAAACGGGGATGGAAGACACATAAAAAGCTTAAGCAGTGGTTTGAACCCGCAATGAAATTGGTTGAAACTCGTTCTGAAAGTGTGAATAACGGCCAGAGTGTGAAAGTTTCTTCTAAATACTCTTTAATAAATGACAGCGCTGCTGTTCAGGTAAACTATACGATTTCTGCCTCAGGATCAGTTAAAGTAGATTATGCTTTGTCTGTAAAACCAGGTTTACCAAATATCCCTAAGGTTGGGATGCAAGGAGGTATTGCAAGAGCTTACGACCAGATTACCTGGTATGGAAAGGGGCCTTTAGAAAACTATATTGACCGTAATTATGGCTCTGATGCGGCCATCTATTCGCAACATATCATGGATTTTATGGAACCATATGCTGTTCCTCAGGAAAATGGTAATCGTACAGATGTACGGTGGATGTACCTGGCAGACAAGAAAAAGAATGAGGGCCTTTTAGTGCTTGCTGATAGCCTTTTAAGTATGAGTGCCTGGCCTTATACCGAGGAGAATATTAGCAGCGCAAAGCATACTAACAAATTGAAAGATGCAGGTTTCCTTACGCTTAATATTGATCTGATTCAAATGGGAGTTGGAGGAAATGATAGCTGGAGCGATGTAGCTGCTCCTTTGGATATCTATCAAATCCCGGCTAAATCCTATCAATACAGTTTCTATCTGATGCCAGTTAAAGCGGCAGCCGACAAGATTCAGGAAAAGGTAAGGCAGATAAAGAACTAACAAAAAAGATAACCTATACCGCCGGATTCTGGTCCGGCGGATTGTAATAAACCAATGACGAACAGGAAAGTATTAAAAGGAATTACCTGGAACCATAGCCGAGGCTTTGTTCCAATGGTAGCAACAGCACAGCGATTTTCAGAGTTAAATCCAGATGTAGAAATCCTATGGGAGAAAAGAAGCTTACAACAGTTTGCTGACTTTTCAATTGAAGAACTGGCAAAGCGTTTTGACCTCTTAGTGATTGACCACCCATGGGCGGGATTCGCAGCAAAAACCAAGTCCATTCTGCCCCTTGATCAATATTTATCTGCCGAGTATATCGAAGATCAACAGGCTAACACTGTGGGTCATTCTTGTACAAGTTATTCTTATGATGGGCATCAATGGGCTTTAGCCATTGATGCTGCTACGCCGGTTGCCTCTAGCAGGCCGGATCTTTTTGAACAGCATAAGCTTGCTCTTCCTAAAACATTTGAAGATCTGCTTGAACTGGCAGATCGTGGATTAGTGGCTTTTGCTGGTATTCCTATAGATGTTTTAATGAGCTTTTACATGTTCTGCTGTTCTTTAGGAGAGGACCCATGTCAGGCAGAAGACAGAGTGATCTCTGAAGAAACAGGGACAAAAGCCTTGCAACTTTTCAGACAGCTGGCTACTAAAATAGATCCAGAAAACTTTGAAAGAAATCCGATAAAAGTATATGAGGCAATGACGCAAACGGATGAAGTTGCGTATTGCCCCTTTGCTTACGGATATTCAAACTATTCGAGAAGAGGGTATGCCCGTAAATTGCTCCATTTTCATGATATGATCACTTTGGATGGCAAGACAAATTTAAAAAGTACGCTGGGAGGAACGGGCCTTGCTATTTCATCCTCTTCAGAACACGTTGATATTGCAGTTGAGTATGCTAAATATGTTGGCTCTGCAGCGTGTCAGCAAACATTGTTCTTTGAAAACGGCGGTCAGCCAGGGCATTTAAGCGCATGGTTAAACGATGAGGTGAACAGGCAAACTGCTGATTACTTTGCAAATACCCTTCCTGCTCTTCAACGGGCATTTTTAAGACCACGATATCATGGGCATATGTATTTCCAGGATCATGCTGGTGATATGGTACGCGATTACCTGATGCAAGGAGGTAATGAAGGAAAGGTACTGAACAACCTTAACGAACTATATCTGAAATCCAGAAATTTAGAGATGGCATGAACAGACCGTTAGAGGGATTACTCGTGTTGGAGTTCTGTCAGTTTCTGGCTGGTCCATCGGCAGGATTGAAACTTGCTGATATGGGTGCCCGCGTGATCAAAATAGAACGTCCGGTAAAGGGCGATGCTTGTCGTCAGCTTGCTATCAAGAATCTTTTTGTTGAAGATGATAGCCTGTTGTTTCACACGATCAACAGAAACAAGGAATCTTATGCGGCTGATCTAAAGAATCCTGAAGATCTGGAGAAGGTAAAGCAATTGATATCCAAAGCTGATGTCATGACACACAACTTTCGTCCAGGAGTGATGGAAAAGGTAGGATTGGATTTTGAGTCTGTCCGGGCAATAAATTCAAAAGTTATTTATGGAATAGTTACCGGCTACGGAACAGAAGGACCCTGGGCTAGTAAGCCTGGGCAGGACCTACTAGTTCAGTCGGTTTCAGGTCTAACCTGGCTTTCAGGATGTGACGAAAACGGTCCGGTTCCTTTTGGGCTTTCGGTGGCGGACATCATGTGTGGAAATCACTTGGCACAAGGAATCCTTGCTGCTTTGATAAAAAGAGCAAGAACAGGTAAGGGAGTGCTTGTTGAGGTTAGCCTTCTGGAATCTGTACTGGATATTCAATTTGAAGTTCTAACCACTTACCTGAATGATAGTGGGAAGCTACCTAAAAGAAGTACGGTTAAAGGGAGCGGACATTCTTATTTAAGTGCTCCTTATGGAATATACGGTACTGCTGATGGCTATATAGCTTTGGCTATGGGTAACCTTACTCAGATCAGTTCAGTTATCGGTTGTGACATATCAAATTTGTACATAGATACCGATTCTTCCTTCCAAAATAGGGATGAACTATTGACCTTATTTGGCCAAACCCTGAAAAATAGGACAACTTCTGAATGGCTGTCGGTTTTAGAGACGGAAGGGATTTGGTGCGCTGATGTCCTTAAATATCAGGATGCTGTTAATCATCCTGCTTTTGCTTCTGCGGGACTTACCCAAATTATTAATACTGGTTCTAATGGCTTGTTAACCACCCGTAATCCGGTGCAGCTGGATGGAGAGAAATTGTATTCTTCTAAAGCAGCTCCAAAGGTAGGGGTGTCTAATGACCTAATTAATCAGGAATTTAATCTCTAAGTTATGCTGCCACTAGAAGGATATTTAGTAATAGACTTTAGTCAATTCCTGTCAGGTCCGTCAGCTAGCTTACGACTAGCAGATCTGGGAGCGAGAGTGATTAAAATAGAACGTCCCGGTACTGGCGATATATGCCGTACTTTGTACACATCAAACCTGGTGATGAACGGAGTTTCTTCCGTGTTTCATGCAATTAACAGGAATAAGGAAAGCTTTGCAGCAGATCTGAAGAAAGCCGAAGATGCTGACTTGATCCGGGAGCTGTTGAAAAAGGCTGATGTCGTCATGCACAACTTCCGGCCAGGGGTAATGGAACGCTTAGGTTTTGATTATGCTTCTGTCAAGGCAATTAATCCAAATGTTATTTATGCTGAAATCTCTGGTTACGGTAGCGAAGGTCCGTTTAAAGCAAAACCTGGACAGGATCTTTTACTTCAATCATTAACAGGATTAACCTGGCTAACCGGAAATGCTGATGATGGTCCGGTGCCAATGGGTCTTTCCATAATAGATATGCTCGCTGGTGCGCATTTGGCGCAGGGTATTCTGGCATGCATGTATCGTAAAGCGATAAAAGGAGAGGGTGGGCTTGTTCAGGTGAGTATGCTTGAATCTGCTTATGATTTTCAATTTGAAACTATTACCACGTTTTTAAATGATGGAGGTTTGAATCCAGAACGTTCTGCAAAAAGTAATGCTAATGCATACCTTGGAGCTCCTTACGGTATTTACCCAACAGAAACTGGTTACCTGGCCCTGGCAATGGGTTCCATTCCTTTTCTGGCTAAACTTCTGGAATGTGAAGCTTTGTTTATATATAAAGATGGAGCTGAAGCGTTTGAGAGAAGAGATGAAATAAAAGGAGTGCTCGCTGATCATCTGAAAACTCGGCCAACATCAGAATGGCTGAAGGTTTTAGAAGCGGCGGATATTTGGTGTGCTGATGTGCTTGACTGGAACCAGCTATTTGAGCATGACGGCTTTAAGGTACTTGGGATGGTGCAAAAGGTAACGATGAACGATGGTTATAGCTATGATACCCTTCGTTGCCCTATACGTATAGATGGAGAGAAGCTATATTCATCGAAAGGATCGCCAAAACTTGGTGAAGATAATGAAGCCATTATCAAAGAATTTATAGGTAGGGAGGATGTGTATGAGGTCGGAAAATAAATTCAGGATAGCAGTTAGGAAATTTGGCCCGTTTGAGTCGGCAATGGAGAAGTTATGGAAGAAGTTCTGTGATTTCTCGGGATGCTCACTCGAGGCCGAATTGGTGCCTTTGGACCTGCATCCGCTTTATGAAGCGACTATCGCTGCCGGTGGACTGAAATCAGGAGATTGGGACGTAGCTCATATCAATACGGATTGGATCTTTGAAGCCTGGACGAACGGAGACATAGAGAACTTAAAAGATTATATTAAAGACAAGCCTCCTGTAGAGTATCCACAGGGCTGGAGTGATTCGCTTTTGCAGTTGCAGCAGTTCGGTGAGGATGTTGCTGGTCTTCCGTTTCACGATGGACCAGAGTGTTTCATTTACCGCAAAGACCTTTTCGAGGATCCAATCGAACAACAAGCCTATCTTGGAAAATACGGTAGTCCTCTTGGTGTGCCAGAGACATGGCAGGAATTTCATCAGGTAGCACAGTTCTTTACCCGTCCTGAACAAAATCTTTACGGAACTCTTTTCGCCTGTCTTCCTGATGGCCATAACACCATTTTTGATTTTTGCCTTCAGTTGTGGACAAGAGGGGGCAGGGTGATACGCCCTGATGCTTCTGTTCATTTAGACACCCCTGAAGCAATTGCCGGATTAGACTTTTACCGTACGATAGTTAAAGATCAATCAGCTGTTCACCCTAAAGCCTTCGACTATGAGTCGGTACAAGCAGGTATGGCCTTCGCCCGTGGAGAGGTCGCAATGATGGTGAACTGGTTTGGATTTGCATCAATGTGCGAAGTATATGAAGAATCAGCTGTTAAAGGAAAGGTTGATATTACAAGACTACCGCACGACGAAAACAGCGAGTCAGCTTCTCTGAATGTTTATTGGCTTTATACAATAGGCTCAGGTAGTCGAAATAAAAAGATAGCCTACGATTTTATTCATTTTGCCACCAACCAGGAGAATGATAAGTTGCTGACCCTTGAGGGAGGAATTGGCTGTCGCCTATCTACCTGGAATGATCCGGAGATCAATAAGGTAATCCCTTATTATCATAAATTAGAAATGCTTCATAAAGAAGCGAGGTCACTACCTCAAAAAAGCAATTGGGCGCAGATTGCTGAAGTTATCGATCAAGCAGTTCTCAAGGCCCTTAACACAGATATTCCTTCAGCGGAAATATTAAGACAAGCCCAGGAACAAATTACAGAAACTAACTAAAAAAAACATGCATATACCCTATAAACCACTATTGCCGAAAACGGAGCTACCTATAATAATAATAGGGGCAGGGGGAATTGTTAAAGATGCTCACTTACCTGCGTATAAACAAGCTGGTTTTAAGGTTTTAGGAATAACCAACCGGACAAAGCAGCGTGCGGAGAATCTTGCGGCTGAATTTGGAATACCTAATGTCTATGAGTCTGTAGAAGATGCCGTTGCTAATGCTCCTGAGAACGCAGTTTATGACATTACCATAATGCCCGAAAAATATGTTGAAACTCTTGAGGCTTTACCTGACGGAGCAGCAGTATTGATACAAAAACCTATGGGCGACTATTTCTGGCAGGCAAAAGAAATACTTGCCGTTTGCAGAAGAAAGAAACTGGTAGCGGCCATTAACTTCCAACTGCGATATGCTCCCTTTGTAAGTGCTGCAAGATATATGATAGAACAAGGAATGATAGGCGAACTGTATGATATGGAGGTGCGGGTAACGCTGGTAACTCCCTGGGAATTGTTCCCTCATGTAATGGTCCATCCGCGTTTGGAAATACAATATCATAGTATTCATTATGTAGATATGATGCGTTCTTTCTTAGGCGATCCTTTCAGCGTCTATGCAAAGACCCTAAAACATCCGGCAAAAAGTCTTTCTTCATCAAGGTCTACGATCATACTCGACTATGGGGATACGATGCATGCCGTGATCAATACAAATCACGATCACGAATTTGGAGCACATAACCAGGAAAGCTTTATTAAATGGGAGGGAACTAAGGGCGCGATCAAAGCAAAAATGGGATTATTGATGAATTATCCTGACGGGGTACCTGATAAGTTTGAGTATTGTTTGGTTGAGGAGGGAAAGCAACCGGAATGGAATACATTGGAATTGGAAGGATCTTGGTTCCCTGAAGCATTTATCGGTACAATGTCCAACTTAATGCGATTTAAAGAAGGTTCAGATGAAGTGCTTTACACAAGCGTGGAAGATGTAATAAAAACGATGGCTGTTGTAGAAAGTGCCTACATTTCCAGCGATAAAGGAGGAGTTGTTGTAGCGGATCAACTAAAGGAAGAAGACCTGGGAATAATAAGCAATTAATTAGAAGGCATTCACTCACTGATTCATTCATTCATTCATTCATTCACTCATTCACTCATTCACTCATTCACTCACTCAATCAATCACTCACTCATTCATTATTTAGCTCCACATGTATTTCAGATCAATATATTTCGAAGATTACCAGTTAAACGATAAAAGAGTTACCCTGGGGCGTACCATAACTGAAACTGATTTCGTTGTCCACGCCGGACATACCGGAGATTTCTTTCCTCATCATATGGATGCTGAATGGTGTAAAACTCAACCCTTCAAACAGCGGATTGCTCATGGAACAATGGTATTTAGTATTGGTATAGGGCTTACAGCCTCTGAAATCAACCCTGAAGCTATGTCCAAAGGTTATGATCGCCTCCGTTTTGTGAAGCCGGTTTTTATAGGTGATACGATACATTCTGAAATAACCATTTCAGAAAAAGCTGATGCTAAGAAACCGGAGTATGGTACTGTAACAGAGCATGTAGAGATCATTAATCAGCATGGTGAAGTAGTGCTAGTATGTGATCACCTGTTGATGGTAAAACGGAAAAATAACCTGTAAACTTAAAATTATGGCATTTGCACCTCAGGAAACATCAAATGTTTCAGAGCAAAATATAAATCATGGAGGCGGAAAGACATATCTTCTGCCCTTTATCCTGGTTACATGTCTTTTCTTCCTCTGGGGAATGGCTCACAACCTCGATTCTATTCTGATCCCACATCTTAAGAAGGCCTGTCAATTAAATAATCGCCAGTCAACCCTGGTTGATACAGCTGTTTTTCTGGCCTATTTCTTAATGGCTATTCCAGCTGGAGCAATCTTGAAAAAATGGGGATATAAGAATAGTATTATACTCGGACTTCTTGTCTTCGCTGGAGGCGCATTTTTATTTGTTCCGGCGGCCAATACAAGAGCTTACGAGATCTTTTTAATCGCTTTGTTTATTATTGGTTGCGGCTTAACTATCCTTGAAACGGCAGCTAATCCTTACGCTGCGGTTCTTGGAGATCCGGCTGGTGCATCAACCCGTCTGAATCTTGCAGCTTCATTTAATGGGTTGGCCGCTATGGTCGCTCCTGTTATCGGGACAACCTTCATACTTTCTGGGAAAGAATATTCCAAGGCACAATTAGATGCTATGCCGGATACGGTACGGTTGAATTACTTCATGACGGAGGCCGCCTCTGTTAAAATGCCCTACATTGTTTTAGGTTCAGTGTTGGTAGTGATTGCCTTGTTATTTTACTTCATGCATCTGCCTGAAGTTAAGGCTGTGGCTGATACAAAGACAGAAAGCAGGGGAGGTTTTTTTGAAGTGTTAAAGCATAAACATTTATCATGGGCTGTTGCAGCTCAGTTCTTCTATGTTGGTGCACAGGTATGTGTAACAAGCTTCTTTATTAGAATGGCTCAACAAGGTGCCAGTGTAGATGAAAAAACTGCAGGATACTATTTGACGGTTTACGGAGCTCTCTTTATGGGAGGAAGGTTTGTAGGTACAGGCCTTCTAAAATTTATTAAATCTCATAATCTGCTTTCTATTTATTGTGTTCTCTCCGTTTTGCTTTGCCTGGTGTCTATCTATGGTGAAGGTATTTATGTAATTTATGCTCTAGGTGGTTTAGGATTTTTTATGTCGATTATGTTTCCCACCATTTTCGCATTAGGCATAAGTAATTTGGGAGAAGGAACAAAGGCTGGATCTTCCTGGCTTATTATGTCCATTGTTGGTGGGGCAATCCTTCCTTACGCTATGGGCACTATCATTGATATGAATGGGGATAGTATCCAGATCGGATATATTGTTCCTCTTATTTGTTTTTTAATTATTCTATACTTCGGAATAAAGGGTTACAAGCCTTCTGAATTTTCTAAATAATGAGTTTTAAAGGAAAACATTTTCTTGTTCTTACAGCGCTATTGTCGCTATTCTCCCAGCTTCGTACTTATTCACAAACAGCTGATTCGGCAAAGCCATGGGTGGCCTGGTACTGGGTTCAGGCTGCGGTCTCAAAAGAAGGAATAACTGCCGACTTAGAGGCGATGAAACAAGCAGGCATAGCTGGAGCTTTTTTGATGCCTGTAAAAGGCGCAGCAACGCCTCCAGTTTATAGTCCGGCAGCAGAGCAATTGAGTCCTCTTTGGTGGGAGATGGTTATTCATTCTCTTAAGGAGGCCGATCGTTTGGGGTTGAAGATCGGAATGCATATAGGAGACGGTTTTTCACTAGCTGGAGGTCCCTGGATAACTCCAGAGCTATCTATGCAGAAGATAGTTGCTAGTAAGACTTTAATAGCCGGTGGCAAGTCACTTAAGATTAACCTTCCTCAGCCAGAGACAAAGGTAAATTACTACAGGGATATTGCTGTTTATGCTTTTCCTTCAATTATCGGCTCAGGAGTATCAAGCGAAACTACTGTACCGAAAGTAAGTACCAGTACAGGAGCGGAGGCTTCTTTCCTCGTTCAGAAGGGTAACAAGCAAGCCTTCCGTTCTGGCGAGCCCGTATGGATCCAATATGCTTTTGAAAAGCCTTTCACTGCCCGTTCTGTTTTCATTCACACAGATGGTAACAACGTCCAGGCTCATCGTCTCAAAATAGAGATAAGTGATGATGGAAAAGTATTTCGTCCGGTAACACGACTGGAGCCTCCCCGACATGGATGGCAGGATTCTGAACAGGAAATTTCTCATTCCATCAAGCCTACTACAGCAAAGTTCTTTAGGTTCAGTTATAATCCCGAGGGTACCGAGCCAGGTTCTGAAGATATGGAGAATGCCAAATGGAAGCCATCGCTGAAACTAGTAGGACTAACTTTATCTGCAGAACCGGTTATTCATCAATTTGAAGGTAAATCAGGGGCTATCTGGAGAGTTAGTAAACGTTCTACACCCGCCGAAATTAGCAAGGATCTCTGCATCCCATTAAATAAAGTGATCAACCTTACGAATAAGGTCAATGCTGACGGATCTCTTACCTGGAACGCTCCTAAAGGTAATTGGACTATACTGCGTATTGGTCATACGTCAACCGGTCAAACGAATGCAACTGGCGGAGCGGCGAGAGGTCTGGAATGTGATAAATTCAACCCCGATGCTATTAAGCTTCATTTCGATAACTGGTTTGGTGAAGCTGTTCGAAGAGCTGGCCCAAGTTTAACTCCCCGTGTCTTAAATACCTTCTTTATGGACAGTTGGGAGTGTGGGAGTCAAAACTGGTCACCTGTTTTTAAAGACGAGTTTAAGAAAAGAAGAGGGTATGACTTGATACCTTACCTACCGGTAATGGTTGGACTTCCTGTTGAAGATATTGAAACATCAGAAAAAGTACTTTATGATGTAAGAAAAACGATTGCAGAGTTGGTCGTCGACAAGTTTTATGGTACGGTAGCCCCCTTGGTGAAAGAAAAGGGATTACACTTCATAACAGAAAATGTTGCTCCGATCATGGTAAGCGATGGTTTGGCTCATTACAAGAAAGTAGATATGCCCATGGGTGAGTTTTGGTTGAACAGCCCTACTCATGATAAACCCAATGATATGCTGGATGCTATAAATGGAGGACACATTTATGGTAAAAATATTATTGGCGCAGAGTCTTTTACAACGGTAAGGATGGCTTGGAATGAGCATCCTGGAATGCTTAAGACGCTTCAGGACCTGAATTACTCTTTAGGTCTTAATAAGGTTTCTTATCACGTATTCGTTCAAAACCCCTGGCTCGACAGAAAACCTGGGATGACTTTGGACGGGGTAGGACTTTATTTTCAGCGGGACCAAACCTGGTGGAAACCAGGAAAGGCCTGGGTTGAATATGCTGAACGTTGTCAGCAATTATTGCAAAAAGGTAGGCCAGTGGCAGATATCGCTGCATTTATTGGTGAAGAACTTCCTCGAAGATCTATTCTTCCAGACAGGTTAGTGCCTGTTCTTCCAGGCTTATTTGGAAAAGACGTAGTTGAAGCTGAAGCGAAGCGACTGGCAAATGTGGGTCAACCTATGCGCCAATTACCAGCAGGCGTTAATAACTCCGCTAACCGGGCTGACCCTGAAAACTGGGCTAATCCGCTTCGTGGTTATGCTTACGATTCTTTCAATCCGGATGTTTTATCTACCGCTACTGTAAAAAATGGTAATGTTGTATTTGAAAGTGGTGCCTCATATAAATTATTGGTGATACCAGGCCGCATGGCTATGAATCCGAACTCTTCTTTCATGAGTATTGAAGTTGCAAGTAAACTACTTGAACTTTTAAAGGAAGGAGCAACAATACTGATGATTGAAAAGCCTCTTGAACAACCCGGATTACAACAAGCGGATAAAGCTGCATTTCAAAAAGTTGTTGACGAGATTTGGAATGGTAATTACAAAGGGAAATTGCTGAAGGGGCCGTACCAGCAGGAGACGCTGTCCTCAATCGGATTAGAAAGAGATTTCATTGTAACAGAAGGAAGCGGAAATTATGCCCGCAAAATAGCATACACGCACAGACAAAACGGAGCCGAGGAAATCTATTTTATTTCTAACCAGGAAGACAGAGAAAGAACCTTAAATCTATCTCTTAGAGGGTCAAAAGCGATGGTAGAGATTTATGATGCGGTTAGCAATAAAAGATGGCTAGCTGAGCACTTCAGTACTGAGGCTGGACGTACGTCTCTTGATATAAGGCTTGACCGTAATGCCTCTTTATTTATCATTCTTAAAGAGGGAAATAAAGCAGCTTCAAATCAAAATGCACGCAACTGGAAAGAATATTCTGAATTGAAAGCAGTTACGGGAGCGTGGAAAGTGCAGTTTGATCCTAAATTTTACGGACCAGAAAAAGCAGTTGAGTTTAGGACTTTGACAGACTGGTCAGCTTCGGCAGACACGCTCATTAAGTACTACTCGGGTACAGCAATATATAAAACCAATTTCAAGGCAGACAAGGTTACAAGGCCAGTATTTCTTGATCTTGGCGAAGTTGCCAATCTTGCCGAAGTAAAAGTGAACGGAGTTTCCTGCGGGGTAGTTTGGACAGCTCCTTATCGTTTGGATATAACTTCTGCATTGAAAAAGGGAAATAACGAATTAATAATAGAAGTAACCAATACTTGGGCAAACAGGCTAATGGGAGACCGTAGGTTGCCTGAAGCTGAACGGTTAACCAAAACAACGGCTCCCTACCGTTTAGAAGGGGCTCCGTTGCAAAAAGCAGGATTGTTAGGGCCGGTTAGATTGCTGGAGGAAAAATAAGAAGTTTTTTAAGATCGAATTATAATAAGATTACCAATGATGATTAATCGAACAATTGCTAAAGGAACAGTTGCACTTTTTGCTGCTGCATTAGCTTTAAATTCTAATGCCCAGGAGAAAAGCTTGGTAAATACGTCAAAAAGTCCTTATGCAAAATTGCAGAGTGTAAACATGGGAGACGTGAGCTGGACGAATGGCTTTTGGGCCGACCGCTTTAAAGTAGCGAAGGATGCGATGGTACCAAACCTGTGGAGGATTTACAATGATGCTAACATTAGTCACGCGTTCAAAAACTTTGAGATAGCTGCTGGTCTGGATACAGGCTCTCACAAAGGACCGTCTTTCCATGATGGTGACTACTATAAAGCGCTTGAAGCAATGGCCAGTCTGTATGCAGTAACAAAAGATAAGAAGCTGGATGAAATGATGGATAAAGCTATCGCTGTTATCGCCAAGTCTCAGCGTGCTGATGGCTATATTTACACGAAGGCCATGATAGAGCAACGTAAAACTGGTAGTAATAATCAGTTTCAAGACAGATTAAGCTTTGAGGCCTATAACATCGGACACTTGATGACTGCTGGCTGTGTTCATTATAGGGCTACTGGAAAAACTAACTTGCTAAGTGTTGCTAAGAAGGCTACAGACTATTTATATAACTTCTACAAACAAGCATCCCCAACATTAGCCAGAAACGCAATCTGCCCGTCCCACTATATGGGAACAATTGAGATGTACCGCACCACGAAAGATCCAAGATATCTCGAGCTAGCTAAACATCTTATTGATATTAAAGGAAAGATAGATGATGGAACCGATGATAATCAGGACCGGATTCCTTTTCGTAATCAGAAGAAGGCGATGGGACATGCAGTGCGCGCTAACTACCTTTATGCCGGGGTAGCTGATGTTTACGCAGAAACTGGTGATAAAACATTATTAAACACACTTGACCTTATGTGGGATGATGTAACTTCTCACAAGATGTATGTTACAGGTGGCTGTGGTTCTTTATATGATGGTACTTCTCCTGATGGAACATCTTACGATCCCAAAGATGTACAGAAGATCCATCAGGCATTCGGTCGCGATTACCAGCTTCCAAATTTAACAGCACATAATGAAACCTGTGCTAATATTGGTAATGTACTTTGGAACTACAGAATGCTTCAGTTAACAGGTGAGGCGAAGTATGCGGACATAATGGAGCTAGCTTTATACAATAGCGTACTTTCTGGAATCAGTCTTGACGGAAAGAAATTCCTTTACACAAACCCGCTTGAATTTTCTGACGACTTGCCTTTCAAACAGCGCTGGTCAAAAGATCGTGTAGAATATATTTCTCTTTCAAATTGTTGTCCTCCAAACGTAGTTCGTACGATTGCTGAAGTTAATAATTATGCTTACAGTGTATCAGACAAAGGTATTTGGTTGAACCTGTATGGCGGAAACAACATCAGCACTACATTGAAGGATGGTTCAAAAGTTAAGTTAACTCAGGTGACCAATTATCCATGGAACGGTGATGTAAATCTAACCGTTAATGAAAGCTCTTCTAAACCCTATTCCATCTTTTTAAGGATTCCGGGCTGGGCTAATAATGCTCAGGTTTTAGTTAACGGTAAGCCAGCTGGTATCACAACTAATTCTGGCAGTTACGCGGAGTTAAACAGAAAATGGAAGTCGGGCGACAAAATTCAGTTAGTCCTTCCGATGGACGCTAAACTGGTTGAAGCTAATCCTCTTGTCGAAGAATCCAGGAATAGAGTAGCCGTAAAACGCGGGCCAGTAGTATATTGCATTGAGTCTGCTGATTTGAAGGATCAAAAACTTTACAATGTAGTTGTCCCTGCTAACATTTCATTTCAGCCTCAGCCGCTAAAAATTGATAATGCAGAGGTAATGACCCTGGTAGGTAATGCAAAAGTTCTGGAACCTAAAGAATGGAAGAATACACTTTACAGAGAAGTATCAACTGCCGATAAAACAGCGCAAATTCGTTTAATCCCATATTTCGCATGGGGTAACCGTGGTCATGCCGAGATGCAGGTTTGGATGCCTGTTTCTAGATAATTCATTGTTTACCTTTTACCTCAACAAGCATGGAAAGAATTAGAGCGAAATATTATATCGAGACACCCTATGAGCTGGAGAAGGCAGCTCAGGTACTTGCAGGTGAGCAATCTTCCGGAACTTTTGTGGAAATTCCGGGAGAGACCGAAGAATTGAAAAGTCGGTTTGCCGCAAGGGTAGAGTCAATAACACCTTTGGAAACAGTAACTGAACCAGCCATCCCAGGAGCAAAGTCGCCTACCGGGAAATATCAGCGGGCAATGTTGGAAGTGTCATGGTCTATTGAAAATTTTGGATATAACCTTCCTGTTTTGATCTCAACCCTTCAGGGGAACTTGTATGAGATCACGCAGTTTACAGGTCTTAAATTAATGGATATTGAATTTCCTGAGTCCTATTCAGAAGCCTTTAAAGGACCCCGATTCGGAATTGAAGGTTGCCGGGGCTTAACTCAGGTTTATAAAAGACCTCTGATCGGTACTATCATAAAACCCAGTATCGGACTTTCTCCCGAGCAAACTGCAGAGTTGGTAAAAACTCTTGCTGAGGCTGGTATTGATTTTATTAAGGATGACGAATTGCTTTCCTCTTCTGCTAACTCTCCTTTTGCCAAGAGGGTGAATGCCGTAATGAAAGTTATTAATGATTATGCCGATAAAACGGGCAAAAAGGTGATGTATGCCTTCAATATAAGCAGCGAAATTGATGAGATGCAGCGCAACTATGACAAGATCGTGCAGTCTGGGGGAACTTGTGCCATGATCAGTTTAAACAGCGTAGGGATCTCAGCAGCCAAAAAGATCTGTGACAACGGTGCTTTAGCCATTCATGGCCATCGTAACGGTTGGGGAATGATGAACAGGCATCCATTATTAGGGATCGAATTTCCTGCTTACCAAAAGCTTTGGCGACTTGCAGGGGTAGATCAGATTCACGTAAACGGGATCCAAAATAAGTTCTGGGAATCTGACGATTCTGTTGTTCGTTCTATCGAAGCTTGTTTAAAACCTATGTTTGGTGGTTTCTCTGTCCTTCCGGTGGTATCCTCCGGACAATGGGGAGGACAAGCACCTGAAACTTTCCGCCGTACCCAAACCGTCGATTTGCTTTATATGGCAGGTGGAGGAATAATGGGGCATCCTTTCGGACCAACAGGAGGGGTAAAAGCTCTGCATCAGGCTTGGGAAGGTGCCGTGGAAGGACTGAGTGTTGAACAAGCTGCAGAGAAATATCTGGAGTTCCGGAAGTCTGTGGAGAAGTTTGGAAAGAAATAATCACTAAATAAACACGGATTACTCGTATTAACACGAATAGAAGAAACTCGAAAAACACACGGATTATGACGTCGAGACTGGAGAATTAAGGCAGGATTTAAATATGTACATATGCTTAGTGGCTTTAGATTGATTAGTCAACTATGATTTGTGAGAATTAGCGAAATTCGAAAAAATCGTGTTGGTTAGTCAACTATCCTTTGTGTAATTCGTGTAATTCGAAAATTCGTGTTCATTCAATTGATATAATATGCAGGAGCGCATTCTATTAGCTTATTACGGGGATGATTTCACCGGTTCAACCGACGCCCTGGAGTTTCTTTGTCGGGCCGGAGCTAAAACTATGCTCTTCATTGAGCCTCCTTCAAAAGAAAAGCTACAACAATTTGAAGGATTACAGGCTATAGGTATAGCTGGAATGACCCGGTCAATGGCGCCGGATGTGATGGACAGAACATTGAAGCCAGCATTCGAAGCGTTAAAAGAATTAAATCCTGTTCACGTTCATTATAAGGTTTGTTCAACTTTCGATTCTGCTCCCCATCTCGGAAGTATCGGTAAAGCAATAGATACAGGTGCTGCTATTTTCGTAAGTAATTATGTTCCTTTATTAGTTGCTGCTCCGGCCCTTGGGAGGCACTGTGTATTTGGTAACCTGTTTGCAAAAATGGGAATCGGAAGCGATGGGGCGATCCATCGCTTAGACCGGCACCCTTCTATGAGTAGGCATCCGGTGACTCCGGCGACTGAGAGCGACTTGCGACTTCATCTATCAAAACAAACAGATAAAAAATCTGGACTTATAGATATTCTTCAAATAGAGGAAGGTTTTGAAGAGAATAAGACCCGAATTGGAAAGCTGCTGAAGGAGGGGAACGAAGTGATTCTGTTCGACGCTTTATATCAGCATCAGATGGCTGCTATAGGTCGGCTAATTCAGGATTCTTCACATCCAGATAAACCTTTGTTTTCAGTTGGCTCATCTGGTATCGAGATGGCCCTCGGAGCATACTGGAAAGAAGAGAGTACTCTTAAACCTCAGACTAGCCTTGGTCAAATAACCGATCGTGGGCCGATCCTTGTGATTTCTGGAAGTTGTTCACCTGTGTCTTCGCGTCAGATATCGTTTGCTTTACAGAACGGCTTTAAAGAGATTGCTTTAGATACCGAGGGCTTAGTTAAGCAGGGAATCCTGGAAGTGGAATTTGAAACCTATGTAAACAATGCAGTAAAATATCTTCAGGGTGGTAATGATGTTATTATCCATACCTCATTGGGGAATGATGATCCTAGAGTTGTGAAAACAGGGGAGATGTTAAAAGGAGAGGAATTTGCACATATAGATACCGCGCTGATTTACGGAACTGCACTAGGCCAGCTTGCCAGAACAATTGCAGAAAGGTCAAGCCTGGAAAGGATTATCGTAGCAGGTGGAGATACTTCAAGCTATGCTGCTCGGGCCATGGGAATAGAGGCCGTTGAAATGATTGCTCCGCTTGCACCCGGAGCCCCGCTTTGTAAAGCTTATGCTCCTGGCTCTTCAATTAATGGAAAGGAAGTGAATTTTAAAGGAGGTCAGGTAGGAAAGGAAGATTACTATTTAACAGCACGCGGATATTAATTAATTATATAAAAAACCATCAATTATAAACCATGAAATTAAAAACATTAGGATTAGTTCACACTTCAGCAACTCTGGTACCAGTATTTCAAAAGCTCTGTGCCGACTACCTGCCAGGAGTGAATGTATTCAACATTGTGGATGACAGTCTTATTAAAGATGTTATTTCTAAAAACGAATTAACCAGCCTAACCTCCCGTCGTGTAGTAAATTATGTTGGCTCAGCAGAACTTGCCGGAGCTGATTTCATAATGGTTACCTGTTCATCTATTGGTGCTGCGGTAGAGGCATCTGCTGCTTTAACGGGCGTTCCCGTTCTCCGTGTAGATCAGCCCATGGCTGACCTTGCTGTTCAAACAGGCAAAAAGATTGGAGTTATCGCAACTTTACCCACCACACTTGGTCCCACCAGCGATTTGGTCAGAAGACGAGCAGAGGCCGCCGGTAAGGATATAGAATTAACATCTCGCTTGTGTGAAGGGGCTTTTGATGCTTTAATGGGCGGTGCTCCGGAGAAACATGACGAGATGGTAGCTAAGGCTCTTACTGAATTATCTGAGCAAGTGGATGTAATTGTACTTGCTCAGGCTTCAATGGCCCGGGTGGTAGATACCTTATCTGAAAGCGTAAAGCAAAAGGTGAGTATTTTATCAAGTCCGGCTTTAGCCATTCAACATATCGCGGAACAGTGTAAAGAGTAGGGGTATGAAAGGTCTGCGAAAAATTTGCCTTGGGATAAGTGTATTATCTCTTGTAATGTTATTATTCGGTTTATTTACTTCTAACCTAGAGGTATGGCAGCCTGCTGCGGTTGCACTCGCTGTTAGTGCTGCAATTGGAATAGGAGCCATTCCTTTTCTTTCTCCTTATCAATATACAGCCTGGATTATAACTGCTGTGGTTGCTGGTATGATCTACCCTGGAGCTTTTACCAGATGGGGAGATTTAGATCTTCGCAATAAATGGCTCATACTCGTGGTAGTGCAACTGGTTATGTTCGGAATGGGTATTCAAATGAGTCTTCGCGATTTTACAGGCCTTGCTAGTACCGGTAAAGGTGTCCTCATTGGCTTAATTTGTCATTTTTCGATTATGCCTTTAATGGGACTTCTCCTTACGAAAGTATTCCATTTTGATACTGAAATTGCCGCAGGAATTATTTTGATTGGATCTTGTTCCAGTGGTTTAGCTTCCAATGTAATGGTTTACATCGCAAGGGCTAACCTTGTACTTTCTGTTACGGTTACCGCCATGGCAACTATGGTCGCTCCCTTTATGACGCCTCTGTTGATGAAACTACTTGCCGGAACATTGATCAAAATAGAGTTTGTATCTATGATGATGGAAATCGTAAAGATTGTAATTGTACCTATAGGGGCAGCTTTAATTCACGATTTCCTGAAAACAGCAACAGCTAAAGACTGGCAGCGGATAAAATTAATTGCGGCCCTTTCAGCAGTGTGGCTATTTGTTTTAGCGCTTGGACTTTGGTCATGGTTAGCTGCAGCTACCTCAACTGAATTTATGCATTCCGTAGAGATCTTTAGTTTCTTTTGCGGTGCGTTTATCACAGGCGTTCTTTATCATCTGGTTACAAAAAGAGCTATTAAACTGGATAGTATTATGCCCTATATTTCCATGTTCGGTATAGTTTATTTCACTACTGTGACTACTGCTGCCGGGAGAGATAATCTTCTTAAAGTTGGTTTTATACTCTTTATTTCCTCTGTTATCCATAATGCTGCCGGTTACTTCTTTGGCTATTATTTAAGTCGCTGGTTTGGTCTTGATAAGCCTTCTGCCCGCACCGTTGCCTTCGAAGTTGGATTGCAGAATGGCGGCATGGCTTCAGGACTTGCAGGCTCTATGGGTAAGTTGGGGACCGTCGGACTTGCAGCCGCTGTTTTTAGTCCCTGGATGAATATTTCGGGTTCTATATTGGCCAATTACTGGCGTAAAAAGGCTTTAAAAGAAGAGAAAGAGATCGAATACCAGAAGGAAAAACAGCCTGTTACACCTAATGTCAATACTCTAACAATGGGTTCTCCTCAAATTGATACACCTTAAATAATGTTTAATATAAAAGTTACCGTTTATTTTTTAATTGCCTTTCTGGGTTTATCTGTGGCAAGGGCAGACGTGAAGCCGGGATCCTTATTTACAGACAATATGGTCCTTCAGCAAAAAGCCATTGTTCCTATCTGGGGTTGGACTGATGCTGGAAAGAAAGTGAAAGTTAGTACTTCATGGAATGGGAAAAACTATAGTTCCACAGCTGATGCCTCCGGTAAGTGGTTGGTAAAAGTTGAAACACCAGTTGCAGGTGGGCCCTACGATATCACCATAAGTGATGGAAAAGCTTTGAAGTTGAATAATGTATTAATTGGCGAGGTTTGGATTTTAGGCGGGCAGTCCAATATGGAAATGCCTATGAAGGGCTTTAAAGGTCAGCCCGTCTTAAATTCCAATGATGCAATCCTTCATTCCAGGAATAATAAGATTAGGGTATACACCGTGCCCCGGTCTTCTATTACCGAAAAGCAAACAAATAGCAAACCTTCTGTATGGAAGGTAGCAGAGCCGGAATCGGTTTCAAACTTTAGTGCTACCGGATATTATTTCGGCAGGCTGTTGAATGAAATGCTTGACGTTCCTGTTGGTTTGATTAATGTAAACTATAGCGGTTCATCGATTGAGGCTTGGATGTCTCCTGAAAATTTGAATCAGTTTCCTGAGATTAAAATCCCTGTAAAAGGAGATACGATAAAAGCGGTTAGTCGCACTCCCACTACCCTTTACAATGGTATGCTTTACCCAATCACAGGATATGGGATTAAAGGCGGAATTTACTACCAGGGAGAGTCAAATTATGAAAGACCTGACCGTTACGAAGAAATGTTTCCGGCATTGGTTAAAGAATGGCGTCAATTATGGGGCCAAGGAGATTTTCCCTTCTATTACGTACAAATTGCACCATATAATTACGAGCAGCTTCCTCCTTTTAACAAAGGCGGAAAATTTAACTCGGCTTATTTGCGCGATGCACAGCGCAAAGCCCTTGCTAAAATTCCTAATTCAGGAATGGCGGTAGTTCTGGATATTGGTGAGGAAAATAATATTCATCCTGCAAATAAGGAAGCAGGAGGGAAGCGATTGGCTCTTTTAGCTTTAGCTAATACTTACGGATTAAAAGGTTTCGGGTCAGCAAGTCCTATGTACAAATCTCTCACTATTAAAGGAAATGAGGCTACTATTAGCTTTGATAATGTTCCAAATGGATTAACGTCATTCGGTAAAGAGCTTTCAACCTTTGAAATAGCTGGCGCCAATAAGGTATTCTATCCGGCTAAAGCCAAAATTAATGGTAGTTCTGTAACGCTTACTTCCGTAAACGTGAAGGAGCCTGTTGCAGTTCGTTATGCGTTTAAAGATTTTGTTGTAGGAGATTTGTTTAATACTGAAGGTTTACCAGCTAGTTCTTTCCGGACAGACGACTGGTAATCCTGTTTAAATAAAATGTTTAATTTCAACAGGCAGGCTTAAGTCCTGTCTGTTGCCGTTTTAAAAAGTCCTCAAAGATTAACATGAAAATCAAATCTTTAAAAATTTACTACGTATTCCTGCTTGCTTTTAGCTTTATTCCCTCGCAACATTCCCTGGCTCAATTGAAGGACTACAATCCCGTATGGACCAGCCAAAGCAAGAACTCTCTGGAATCAATGCCATTAGGAGGGGGGGATATAGGGCTGAATGTTTGGTGTGAAAAGGATCAGGTGTATTTCTATGTGGCAAGGTCTGGCACATTCGACGAAAACAACAGCTTGCTTAAACTAGGACGTTTGAAACTTAGCCTTTCACCTAATCCATTCTCGGGTTCAGCTGGTTTCAAACAAGAACTGCATCTTAAAGAGGGATACATAACCATAAGTACGGTTAAGAATGGGCAAACTACCGATGTAAAACTTTGGGTGGATGTTTTTAATCCGGTAGTTCATGTTGAAGTAAAAAGTCAACAGCCAATGTCGGCGAAAGTATCCTATGAAAGTTGGAGATATACCGACAGGGTCCTTAAGGGTAAGGAGAATAACCAGAACTCCTATAAGTGGGCGCCGCAGGGTGAGGTTAAGACCTTGAAAGATCAGGTTGATTTCCTGCAAAACGGAGTTGAATTCTATCATCAGAATCAAACACATACTGTTTTCGACGTGACAGTTAAGCAGCAACAAATGGAAAGTGTCAAAGACCAGCTTTTCAACCCACTTAAGAATATGATCTTTGGGGGCCGTTTGTTCGGAGAGGGTTTTGTTATAGCCGATTCATCGGAGGGTACCTACATTAATACACCTTATAAGAGCTGGAGTTTGAAGAGTAAATCTCCTTCAAAAAACCATAGCCTGCAACTGGTCCTTCATACACAATACACTCCCTCGCTTCCTCATTGGAAAAGTAATTTACAATCTACTGCTTCCAAAGTCATAAGAGAGAAAAAGCAGTCTGAAAAGAAAACCTTGCAGTGGTGGAATGATTACTGGAACAGGAGTTTTATTAATATTAATGCAAGGCAAAGTGATCCAAACTCTGTAGACTGGCAAATAGGGCGTAACTACCAGCTAATGCGGTACATGCTAGGTTGTAATCTTACTGCTTCTTACCCCACCAAATTCAATGGCGGTTTGTTTACTGCAGATCCATCCTTAACAGATACCACGCTAAAGTTTACTCCTGATTTTCGTAACTGGGGAGGAGGCACTCATACAGCTCAAAATCAACGTTTGGTGTATTGGCCGATGTTGAAAAGTGGCGACTTTGATTTGATGAAGCCGCAGTTCGATTTTTACATGGGTATCCTCAAGAATGCTGAACTGAGGTCGAAAGTTTACTGGAAACATAACGGAGCCGCCTTTACAGAGCAATTGGAAAACTTCGGTTTACCCAATCCTGCAGAATACAATTGGAAAAGACCAGCAGAGTTTGACCCGGGAATGGAACATAATGCCTGGTTAGAATATGAGTGGGACACTGTCCTTGAATTCTGCCTGATGATGCTTGAAACCGAACGTTATAACGGCGATAACATTAAAAGTTATATTCCTTTCATTGAAAGCTGTCTGACATTCTTCGACGAACACTACCAGTACCTGGCAAGGAACAGGGGGAGCAAGGCTTTAAATGCTGAAGGACATCTGGTGATCTATCCGGGCTCGGGAGCAGAAACTTATAAAATGGCTTATAATGCTAGTTCTACTATAAGTGGACTAAGAACTGTTTTAACGAGGCTTCTCCAGTTACCTCCCAAATACACTATTCCCGAGAGAAGACAAGCCTGGGAGTTGATGTTAAAAAGAATACCTGGACTTAGTTTTAGGGAGTTTGAAGGACATCCAACGATTGCCCCTGCAAAAGTTTGGGAACGAATTAATAATACTGAAAGTCCTCAGCTTTATCCTGTGTTCCCATGGGGAATATATGGCATTGGAAAACCTGGTATAGACACTGCTATCAATACGTTTAAATATGATAAAGACGTATTAAAATTTAGAAGCCATATTGGCTGGAAACAAGACAATATTTTTGCTGCCCGACTTGGTTTAACAGAGGATGCCTGGAACCTTACTTCGCAAAAATTGAAAGACTCCGGACGCCGGTTTCCAGCCTTTTGGGGACCTGGGTTTGATTGGGTACCTGATCACAATTGGGGTGGTTCGGGCATGATCGGTCTACAGGAAATGCTCCTGCAGTCCGATGGTGATAAGCTCTATGTACTCCCCGCATGGCCTAAAGACAAGAATGTTCATTTTAAACTTAATGCTCCATATAAAACAACTGTTGAAGCCAGCTGGCAGAATGGAAAACTAGAATTTTTAAAGGTTTTACCGGCAGAACGTAAGAAGGATATAATTATGCCAGAATAATTTCAGCCTAAGGGAATCATCAACATATATTGCTTCCTCGTTATTGTTTTTGCACCTTTGGCCTCTCAATTTTTTACGAGTTTTATAAAAGCTGTTTATAATGATTTTCTCTTTTGAAGCTGCCTTGGCGCATCTTTCCATACATAAAGTAGGCAATAAATTACAGGATGAGTTTTACGCGCTCTCGGATAATCCTGTGCAAATTCAGGACGAGCTATTGCCTAAACTGCTTATGCAATACTTCCTTAGTCCTTTTGAAAAGGTGAACGAAGTATATCGTTTTTTTCATGCTAATGAAGACCTCAACCTGCATGAAGTTCATCACTTTGCGTCGCTGATCTTTGAAGATAACCAAACCTTTCACGAGAATAGTCAACAGCTTGCGAAGCACTTGTTTGAAGTGACAAATCACCCGAAGATCAAATCTGGAGAGGTTTATGTAGCTTATTTTAACAACGTGCAAATAGAAGGGGAGGTGATGGACGCAATCGGTATATTTAAGTCTGAAACGAAAGAAACCTATCTTAAAGTGTATAATGGACAAAATGGCTTCGACGTGGGATATGAGGAAGACGCCATTAACATTCAAAAGCTGGATAAGGGTTGCCTGATTTTCAATTGTGAGAAGGAGGAGGGGTATAAGGTTGCAGTAATTGATCAAACCAACCGTAATTCAGAAGCAGTTTATTGGAAAGATGAATTTCTAAAACTTAAGGTTCGTAATGATAATTACAACCAGACACAAAATACATTAAGTATTTATAAAAATTTCGTAACGGAAAAACTTGACGAGGAATTCCAGATGGATAAAGCGGATAAGATTGATCTGCTCAATCGTTCTGTAAAATATTTTAAAGAAAAGGAGACCTTCGATATTGAGGAGTTTTCAAATGAGGTTATCGGTAACGAGCAGGGGAAAGAATCATTTAAGAACTTTGTAAAGAACTACGAGACTGAGTTTGATACGGTCATTCCCGAATCATTCGAAATATCTGAAGCGGCAGTTAAGAAACAAGTAAGGACTTTTAAAAGCGTTTTAAAACTGGATAAGAACTTTCATATCTATATTCATGGGGATAGGGAGTTGATCGAAAAAGGTTTCGATGACAGTCGTACGATGAATTACTACAAGATCTATTTTAAAGAGGAACAATAATCCTTCTAATCCATTTTAACGAGATTGAAGTGTGTATTCAGGCACTTCCATCTCGTTATCCTAATCCTTACAGTTCTATTTTCCATTTTTTTCAAAAAAGTATTTGCCTATTTCATTTGGAAGTTGTTTATTTGTCTATCAAATCTATAGAGTATACTAATGTTATAATATAGCTAATGTGTCTCTCGGCGTTACAACTTCAATCTTATCATCAGTCAAATACAAGATTTAAAAATGAGGATTTTTACAAAAACAGTTAACAAACTTCTAAAACAAACATTCCTGCTCTTATTACCTCTGCTCTATCTGAAGGCGAGCGGGCAGGGAACTAACCTGATCCTGATCTCAGGAGAGATCGTCGATCAAAGCACCAGACAACCGCTACAAGGCGTAAGTGTTCAGATAAAAGGTTCCATATCAGGAACATCCACCGATTCTAAAGGTAATTTCAGCTTACAAACCAAGGCGAAATATCCTTTCACACTGGTTTTTAGTAATGTGGGCTTTCAAACACAGGAGTTTGAAGTGAAAGGTCCTCAGTCTAAGCTAAACATCGCACTGGTCACTCAAAGTATCCTGGGTAAGGAAGTTGTTGTAACAGCTTCAAGGGTATCAGAAAATATCCTGAAGTCTCCGGTTGCAATTGAGAAATTAGACATTCGCGCTATTCGTGAAAGTCCGGCACCTAGCTTCTACGATGCCTTAGAAAATGTTAAAGGCGTTCAGATGACTACTTCCAGTTTGACCTTCAAAGTTCCGAATACACGTGGATTTAATATTCCGAACAACTTCCGCTTTATGCAGCTGGTAGATGGAGTAGATATGCAGGCAGCAACATTAGGTGTGCCTCTTGGAAATGCTATAGGACCAACGGAGTTAGATATTGCAAGTGTTGAGGTTACTCCGGGTGCAGCTTCGGCACTTTATGGTATGAATGCGATAAATGGTATGTCCAACCTTCTTACTAAAAGTCCGTTCTATTACCAGGGATTAAGCTTTTACCAAAGAACAGGAGTTAACCATGTCGACGGAGTTGATCATGATCCAAGCGTTTTAACAGAAACAGCGTTCCGTTATGCTAAAGCGTTCAATAACAAATGGGCATTTAAGATCAATGCTAGCTATATGCGCGGAACTGATTGGAGATCAAATACCAGATTAGATCAGAACCCAAACAATCTTTCCAGTGCCAATCCAAAGTTTGGAGCTTTAAATGGCGATGCTAATGTTGCCTTTGATGGTTGGAATAAATATGGAGATGATGCTCTTGCTGGTAGTAACCTTGCAACTAATGTTAGCGGACTTACAATTAATGGCCAGGCTAACCAAACACTCCGTGTGGTTCGTACAGGATACTGGGAAACAGATCTTGTAGACCCTAAAGTGGATAACCTGAAATTCGACGCTGCTTTGCACTATCGTGTAAGCGACCATGCCGAACTTTCTTACTCTTACCGTATTGGCAAAATGGATGGTGTTTTTCAGAGGGGTAACAAGGTACAATTGGATAATGTGATTGTTCAAAATCACAAGGTTGAATTGAAGGGTGACAACTTTTCTGTTAGGGGATATCTTTCTTTAGAGGATACCGGTGATTCATTCAATGTTAAGCCCCTGGCAGATAATCTTGATCTTTATGGTGATGGAACCAGAACTGGTGCTAATAGTAGTTTTAGTAACAGCAACTGGGGTACCAGATACAAGAATGCTTTGATCAAGTATGGAACCGATAATGGTGGCTTAACTGATGCTAACCTAGCAGAAGCCAATAGATTGGCTCGTATAGCTGCGGATGCTGGTCGTCCCGAGCCTGGAACCGAAAGGTTCAACGAGCTGAAGAAAACCATCAGGCAGATCAACAACTGGGATATTAATTCAGCTTTAACACCAGAGGCGTCCATGACTGGCGGGGCAGCTTTAATTCAAAAAAGCCGCATGTATAATCTGGAAGGGCAGTATGATCTGTCAAAGTATACAAAAGCTTTCGATTTACTTGTTGGCGCAGATGCAAGGATATACGAAATTATACCTGACGGGAATAACTTTGTCGATTTCTCCCGTCCTATAGAAGACCGTAACAAGCCATTAGAAGATGGTAGCTTTGGCGATAATGTTTATTACAAGAAGTTTGGTGGCTTTGCTCAGGCAACAAAGACCTTCTTTGATGAAAAGTTGAAAGTTTTTGGTTCTGCACGTCTTGATTATAATCCTTACTTTAATCCTAAGGTTACACCTCGCTTAGCAGCAGTTTATACAGCTAATCAAATTCATAACTTCCGTATTACAGTACAGCAAGGTTATAGATATCCTGCCTTATTTGAAGCATTGTCCTATGTGAATAACGGGACGGTGAAGCGCGTAGGTAGTTTATCATTCATTAATGAAGGTCTTGGATACCTTGAAAATAGTTATACACAAACCTCTATTTTCGCCTTTAATGCAGCAGTAAGTGCCGAGGGTAACACTGATGCTGCAGCCAGAAAATATGCAGGCTTGCTTGAAGTCGCTAATCTTCAAAAAGCTCGTCCAGAGCGTATCAATTCTTTTGAAATCGGTTACAAGAGTGTATTGCTGAATAATAAACTAGTGCTCGACTTCGACGCTTATACCAATCAGTACGATGGTTTCCTTGGTCAGGTGCAGGTGAGCGTACCGAAAGGAACAACTGTGGGAACAGATGCTGCAGTATTAGCCATGATAGATCGGAACAGGGATGCTCAACAAGCACGTTACCGTGTATACACCAACGCAAAGAACACCTACACTAACTACGGTACAGCGTTTGGAACAACCTTCAACTTCTATAAGAAGTATACAGTAGCAGGGAATGTGAGTTTCAATAAAATGAAGTCTAACAGCACGGCTGATATTTTTGTTACCGGATTCAATACACCTGAATGGTCAACCAACCTGTCTTTCGGCAACAGAGAGATCGTTAAGAATTTAGGCTTTAGCCTGGTGTACAAATGGCAAGATAAGTTCTTGTGGGAAAGTCCGCTTGTAACAGGAAAGGTTGATGAGATCAACACATTTGACGCTCAGGTAAACTACAGGATACCAAAACAAAAAGCCACAATTAAACTCGGTGGTACAAATATTTTTAACAAACGTTACATTCAATACGCTGGCGGACCAACCTTAGGTGGATTGTATTATGCCGCAATTACGATAGACGGATTACTACACTAGTTTTTTTAATAATTAAGCCGGGAAGGGAGGAGACCTAAGGTTTCCTCCCTTTTCTTATTTATAGATTATTTTCAAGGCTATTTTCGCTTCACCTGTAATGAAGGTCTTTATTTAAGTAAGTATTCTTCATGGCGCGGTTTTTTTTATTTCTTTGAGGAAAGTATAATAGTTATGGCAATAAAGAGCATTTGTGTGTACTGCGGAGCGAATTTTAATGGCGATCCAAAGCTTAAAGCAATAGTGGAGGAACTGGCTGCAGTACTTGTAGATCGGGGTATAGAGCTTATATACGGCGGTGGAAGTGTAGGTGTGATGGGGTTGATTGCTGATGCTGTACTTCTTAGAGGAGGTCGGGTAACAGGAGTGATCCCCAAATTTTTGCTGGATAAGGAAGTTGAACATAAAAGCGTGACTAATCTTTTTGTCACCGATAACATGCATCAGCGCAAGCAAAAGATGGCTGATCTTGCAGACGGCTTCATTATTCTTCCTGGTGGCTTTGGTACGCTCGAAGAATTCTTCGAAGTGCTAACCTGGCTTCAGTTGGGGCTGCACGGTAAATCAATAGGAGTATTGAATGTAGATGGCTTTTACGATCACCTCTTTGCTCAAATGGATGTGATGGTAGAAAGGCGATTTCTGAAGCAGTCCAATCGTGAAATGGTACTTAGTGATGATAAACCTGTAGCCTTGGTAGAAAAGATGCTTGCATTTAAGGCCGTGCCCGAAGAAGTATGGTTTAGAGATCGTGACCTTACATAAATTGTTTTTCCTGAACCTTATCTTTTCCGAACCTTTTTCCTCGCCTTTGCTTCTCTGCCATGGCTAGCTTCGAGCATTCCCTCCTGTTTAAGCCTTTATATATTCAACAGCATTTAATGAATAGGCCTTCATTCAAAAAAGGGGATAAAAAGATAAAAAAAGTCTTAAAAGTCCTCAAATAGCTAATAAAAGCCCTTTTAGTTAACATTTTGATACCTAATTGGAAACATTTTGATACCATCACCTTTCGATTTCAAACTTACTTTAGCGCTGTTCGAAGCTCAATAAATTAACCAATTATTATATCAGGTCTTCCGAACCTTCTAATTAACCGATTATGTTTAAACAACTCCTATATAGTTTTTCTGCATGCCTGGTGTTTCTTTCGGGCAACCTATACGCCCAGTCGAAAGGCTTTATTAATGCCAACGATGGGGTAACAATAAATCCTAAAAATTCTTCAGGAAATGTCCGGCTCCAGGTAATATCTGATAAAATTGTGAGGGTCTCTGTGACTCCTGAAAAGCAGTTCAAAAAGAAGCAGAGCCTTATAATTGTCGATACCTTAAAAAGGTCTGGTACCTGGACGGCAACTGAACAAAATGGTGAAGTAGTTTTGAGGACCACAGCTATCAATGCTCATGTAAACCTTCTAAATGGGAAAGTTCGATTTACTAATAAAGCTGGTAAGCTAATCTTATCAGAAAAAGAGGACGGCCGGAAGTTCGTACCTGATTCTTACGACGGTGATGCTTTCTATAAATTAAATCAGACTTTCATTTCTTCTGATAATGAAGCTTTCTATGGCTTAGGACAGCATCAGGAAGGAATAATGAACTATAAAGGACGTCAGGTTTTACTGGCGCAAAACAACACAGAGGTAGCCGTTCCCTTTTTGTTGAGTTCCAATAACTATGGCGTCCTTTGGGATAACTACTCCATTACTAAAGTTGGTGATACGAGAGAAATTCAACAGCTCTCCGGTTTAAGGTTGTATTCGAAAGATGGGGAAAGAGGATGGCTTACTGCTACTTATTATAACAAAAAAGACTCGTCTCAGATTTTTGTTCGGCGTGCTGAAAGTAAGATCGATTACCCTTACCTCAATGATCAGAATCGTTTTCCTGCCAATGTAAAATTAGATAATAGCCGGATCATTTGGGAAGGTTCTATGGAGCCAGCGGTTTCAGGTCTTCATCAGTTTGGTTTAAAATATGCAGGCTATATCAAGATCTGGATAGATGGGAAATTAATTGCGGACAGATGGCGCCAGGGCTGGAATCCAGGGACCGTAACGATTGATCAGAACTTAACAACTGGTAAAAGAACGAAGCTTAAGATCGAATGGATTCCTGATGGCGCAGAATGTTATATCGCCCTAAACTACCTTAGTCCGGCTCCCTCTGGTGTTAAGAATGATTTCTCTTTTCTTTCCGAGGCAGGAGATGAGATAGATTATTATTTCGTTTATGGAAACTCGGCAGACGAGGTTATCAGCGGTTACCGTTACCTTACAGGAAAGGCTAGCATGATGCCAAGCTGGGCGATGGGTTTTTGGCAAAGCCGTGAACGCTATAAGACTCAGGATGAGATCTTGGAAACAGTAAAGACTTTCCGCGAGAAAAAAATACCACTGGATAACATAGTGCTCGACTGGTCATATTGGAAGGAAGCAGAATGGGGAAGTCAGCAGTTTGATGAAACTCGTTTTCCTGATCCTCAGGAAATGCTAAAATCCCTTCACCAGCAATATAACACCCGTCTGATGATTTCCGTGTGGGCCAAGTTTTATGAAGGGATAGACAACTACAATTATCTGAATAAGAACGGTTGGTTGTATAAAAGGAATATTGCTAACCAGCAGCGCGACTGGATTGGTAAAGGATATGTCTCCACTTTTTATGATGCTTATAATCCTGGTGCCCGGACAGCCTTTTGGAGCTTGATCAATAAGAATCTCTACAGCAAAGGTATCGATGCATGGTGGATGGACGCCTCAGAGCCAGACATCCACTCTAATTTAGATATTGAATCAAGAAAAGAGTTAAGCACGCCTACGTTCTTGGGTTCCTCCACCCGCTATTTCAACGGCTTTGCACTTGCCAATGCGAAAGGAATTTATGAAGGGCAACGCTCTGTCAACCCAAATTCCCGTGTATTTATTTTAACTCGTTCCGCTTATGCTGGTCTTCAACGTTTCGGAGCCGCCACATGGAGCGGTGATATCTCTGCCCGTTGGCATGATATGAAAGATCAAATAGCTGCCGGTCTCAACTTTTCAATGTCTGGCTTACCATTCTGGACAATGGACATCGGTGGTTTCGCAGTCGAGAAACGTTATGAGAAGCCAAATGCCATGGATTTGGAGGAATGGCGCGAGCAAAATGCTCGCTGGTATCAATTCGGAGCATTTACTCCATTATTTCGTGTTCATGGGCAGTTCCCTTACCGCGAGATTTATAATATTGCACCTGAAGACCATCCGGCTTACAAGAGCATGCTTTATTATAACAAGCTGCGATACAAGCTTATGCCTTATATCTATTCCCTTAATGGCATGGCTTTCCATAAGGATTATACTCTTATGAGAGGCTTAGCTATGGATTTTCCAGGTGATGCTCAAGTCAGAAATATCAACGATCAATATATGTTCGGATCCTCTATCTTAGTTAACCCCATTACCGAGTATGGCACAACTAGCCGTCAGGTTTATCTTCCTCAGGGATCTTCCTGGTATAACTTCTATACCGGTGAATACCTGAAGGGGGGCCAAAGCATCAAGGCGGCTGCAGCTTATGAAGAAATACCACTGTTTGTAAAGGAAGGAGCCATTATTCCCACTGGTCCTGATATTCAATATACCAACGAAAAACCTGCCGACCCTATATCTATCTATGTCTATACCGGGAAAGACGGAACCTTTAACCTTTATGAAGATGAAGGCCTGAACTATAATTATGAAAAAGGAATATTTTCTGAAATCCCATTAATCTACAACGATACCAAAGGAACCCTTACAATAGGCGATCGCAAAGGGAGCTTCCCCGGAATGATTAAAGAAAGAACATTTAACATAGTGTGGATCACTCCCCAGAACGGAGGGTCATTAACTAAGAATACAATCAGTAAAACAGTAAAATATGACGGAAAAAAACTAATCGTGACTAAGTAAACCAATCCACTTAAAAAATTAACCAATTGAAAAATGAATATTTCTACAAATTATCGAAAGTTGAGCACTTTCTTTCTGGTGCTCTGCCTGATGCTCCTCTCAAGTCAGACGCTTTTTGCTCAGGAGACAAGGATTAGCGGTAAGATCACCTCTTCTGATGATAAGCTTCCACTACCGGGGGTGAGTATCAACGTGAAAGGAACCAACAAAGGCGTGTCTTCCGACGCTAATGGTCTTTATTCTATTTCAGCTAATCCCGGCGACATCCTTGTATTTAAATCAATAGGATTTCAAACCCTCGAAAGGAAGGTTGGGTCAGGTACAAGCATTAACGTTGTATTAAGCACCGAAACCAATACATTAAATGAAGTTGTAGTGGTGGGCTACGGTGTTCAAAAGAAAAAATTGACAACCGGGGCAAATCTTCAGGTTAAGGGAGACGACCTGCAAAAACAAAATACAACGAATGCATTACAGGCCTTACAGGGGCAAGCCCCAGGCGTACAGGTTACTTCCACTTCAGGCCAACCAGGCTCGGGAATGAATGTGGTAATAAGAGGTAAAGGCACAATCGGCAATAGTTCTCCGCTATATGTAGTCGACGGGGTCATCACAGGTGACATTTCCTATCTGAACCCGGCTGATATCGAATCCATGGATGTTCTGAAAGACGCTGCCTCTGCCGCAATTTACGGCTCTCAGGCTGCGAACGGCGTAGTCCTGGTTACTACCAGAACAGGTCGCCTCAATCAAAAGGCTGTAGTTACTTTTGATTCTTATGTTGGCACTCAGAATGTTGCCTCAAAAACCAGGATGCTCAATTCGAAAGAATTTGCAACGATTATGAACGAGGCGGCTATCAACTCAGGAAGCAATCCCTACTTCAATATCGCCTCCCTTGCAAACATGGCGGAGGGAACTGATTGGCTGGATCATATGCTGGTAAATAATGCAGGTACTCAAAATTATTCATTAGGTGTTCAGGGTGGCACAAAAGCGACTTCCTACTCCACCGCACTTTCTTACACCAGTCAAAATGGAGTAGTAGGAGGAGCTGACCTTTCCAGCTATTCCCGCGTTAGTTTCCGTGTTAATACTGAACATAATCTTTATAAAGATATCATTAAACTCGGGCAGCACGCTACCTATTCCTACACCGAAAACAGTGGTATTGGAGTCGGGGGTCTGTACAACAACAGTTTGCGTGGAGCTTTTAATACAAGTCCCTTACTGCCAATGTATGATGAAACAGGAAAATATTTTAACGCCAGGAATTCTACCTGGAACAACGGCGAGTCTAACCCCTATGCCGAACTAGTTTATAACAATCAAAATAAGAGTAATGGTCAACGGCTTTTAGGAGACGTATACCTTTCTGTTGAACCTATTAAAAATTTAAGGTTCAGGACTAGCTTAAGCGTTAACTTCAATGACCACGACAGACGCACTTATAGGCCGGTTTACGACCTCTCAATTTATTCCTTTAACAATGTAAACAGTGCAAGTGACAGTACAAGCCGCGGCAGGTCTGTAATGTTTGATAATCTCCTTAGTTATCGTTTTGCGGTAAAAAAGACCCATAGTGTTGAGGTAATGGCCGGAACTTCATCCTACTCTCAGAGGGGAACTAATTTCAGGGGAGGCAATACTGATTTAAGATTTGAAGGCTTCGATTATGCCTACCTGGGCAATGCAGAGGGACAAAGCATTGCCAATATGATCATCGCAAGTTCTCCATGGGATCAGGATAAGAGATTGTCCTACTTCGGAAGAGCCAATTATAATTACAAAGAAAAATATTTGTTAAATGCAACCTTGCGTGCGGATGGTTCTTCCCGGTTCGCTAAAGGGAACCGTTGGGGTTATTTTCCTTCAGTGGCAGCAGGTTGGGTAGTTACAGGAGAAAACTTCCTTAGTACTACAACCAATTGGCTGGATTATCTCAAGCTTCGTGCTAGTTGGGGACAAGTAGGTAATCAGAATATCGACTACTTCCAGTACCTCCAAACCGTACAGTTCAGTAATGCCAACTATACTTTTGGAAATACAGAGGGTGCTTTATCCAGGGGAGCATATCCGGATCGCTTGGGTAATCCTAATGTGAAATGGGAAACATCCGAGCAAACTAATGTTGGTTTAGATTCAAGATTTCTAAAGGGTAAAATAAGCCTCACTGCTGATTATTATGTGAAGGATACAAAAGATTGGCTCATAGCTGCTCCTATTTTAGCAACAGCCGGAGCTAATGCTCCCTTTATCAATGGAGGAGACGTACGTAATTCAGGTTTAGAACTTGGGTTTTCTTTCCGTAATACAATTAACAAGCTTAACTACTCCATCGGACTGAACGGTTCTTACAACAAAAATAAAGTGGGTAATATTCCTAATCTCGAAGGCATTATTCACGGGGCAACAAACACCCTTTACAATAACTCCCCTGAATTCTACCGGGCGCAGAACGGACTTCCTGTGGGTTATTTCTGGGGATATAAAACGGCCGGTATTTTCCAAACCGAAGAGGAAGTTAATACTTACCGCTCTACGACAGGTAAAGTTATTCAGCCTTCCGCGGCTCCCGGCGATTTGAGATATGTGGATATAAATGGAGATGGTTCAATTTCTGACTTGGATAAAACAATTATCGGCGATCCAAATCCTAATTACACTTTTGGTCTCAATCTCTCAGCAGATTATAAAGGGTTCGACTTCTTCCTGCAGGCAGGCGGTGTAGCGGGAAATCAAATAGTACAATCGCTTAGAAATCAAACGGATGGAAAAGCGAATTTTTCTGAAGAGATCCTTGGTCGCTGGCATGGTCCGGGTTCCTCCAATACTATCCCAAGGGTAACTGTTGATAACAGGAACTTTACTCAGTTTTCTGATCTGTACGTACAAAATGGTGATTATCTCAGGATAAATACCGTAACGGTAGGCTACGACTTCTCCAGGATCCTGAAAAGGAGCTATCTGAAAAATCTAAGAGTATATGCCTCTGCCTTAAACTTATACACTTTCACTAAGTATACTGGAATGGATCCCGAAATCGGCTATTCAGGAACAGACGATAATGTAAACTCAGGGAGAGCATTTTCTTCGGGAGTGGATGTAGGCTATTACCCACGTCCGCGCACTTTTATGCTGGGCACAAACTTCAAATTTTAATGGTTAAGCTACAGATTATGAAAACTACTAAATTCTATATACTCGCATTATCCTTTATAACCCTGGGTGGTTGCCAGAAAGACTTTCTGGATTCAGAACCTATAACGAAGGGTACTGAACAAAATTTTTACAGAACAAAGGCGGACGCTGCCAGGGCCATCGTTGGCTGTTATGATGGCCTTCAGACGGTGTGGGCAGCTGGAATTGCCCTTCCGGTAGCAGCAGAAATCATGTCTGACAATGCTTTCGGAGGCACTGGTAATTCTGATGGTTTCGGTTATCAGATGATAGATGAATTCGATAAACAGCGTTCTCCTGCAGATGTCACTGTTTTCGGCAGTAACTGGTCGGCCTACTACAAGGCTGTTTACAGGTGCAATGTGCTGTTGAGTAAAATAGACCAGATTAATTGGGAGGGGGATGAGTTGGCGCGAATGACTGCTGAATCTGAGGCCAGATTTTTAAGGGCTTACCTCTATTTCGACATGGTGCGCCTATGGGGAAATATTCCTTTACTCACTTCTCCTTCTGCTGAAAATGTCCCTCAGTCTGGTGCCGACGAGGTGTATAAACAAATTGCTGAAGATTTAAAGTACGCTGCCGACAACCTTCCCGAAACTGCTTATACTGCAGAATGGGCTAAAACGAACGGCGGCAGGATAACAAAATGGGCAGCTGAAGCCTTGATCGGAAGGGTCTTTTTGTACTACACAGGATATTACAACAAACCAGATCTTGCGGGGCTGATCTCCAAAGCTCAGGTTGTCGCTTACCTCGAGAATGCTATCAACAAAAGCGGCCACGGGCTATTAACAGATTTTACCACTCTTTGGCCTGCAGCCTCGGTGGAGAAGTATGCTGGTGAAGATAACAAGGAAACAGTCTTTGCAATAAAATACACCTATACCAGCAACTACAATGGTAATACAGATGGCAATCATTGGATGGTAATGACGGGCATGCGCGAGCAGTCAAGTTACCCCTATGGGAATGGCTGGGGCGGAGCTACTGTAAACCCTAAACTTTGGAATGCATTCAGTAATACGGATACGCGCCGAAATGCATCAATCATTTCTATTGGGGATGAGGGCATAGCCTTCGCAAATAAGCCGAAGCAACGAGAATATACAGGATACTATAACAAAAAGTATTCGCCAATGATCAATAAGAATGGAACCAGCATGGTTGAGCTTTACACTACCAGTGGAAACTTTATGATCAGCCAGTATCAGGATTTTGTTTCCATTCGCTACGCGGATGTTTTATTAATGGCCGCCGAACTTGGAAGTGCCAGTGCCCAGGAGTACTTCAACCAGGTACGTCAGAGGGCCTATGGCAATAATTATACTGAAATTGCTGCTACTAAAGAGAATATTCTTAAAGAGAGAAGGCTGGAGTTTGTGGGGGAGGGTTTAAGGTATTGGGACCTGCTTCGCCAGGGTGTGAACACTGCTGCAACTTCTATTGCAGAAACAGTAACTCTTGAGAACGGCGGTGTAGCTACACCTAAAACAATATCTGCTGCTAAAATAATCGAAACGAAGGGCTTGCAACAGATACCTACAGATCAGATCAATCTGTCAAACAATGTATTGAAGCAAAATCAGGGTTGGTAAAAAAAGAATAATCGAGCAGCCCCCTTTCTTTTATCAAACTAGAGGGGCTGCATAAACCTAAAGTAATGAAGACGTTCAAAAATATATATGTGATTTTCCTGGCAGCTGTTTGTTTTATAGCTTCCTGTTCCAAGAAAGAATATGAGTTGGGATCTTTGCCCGACAAATCCGATCTCAAGTTCGAAGTTAAGCAAGACTTACAGAAAGATCCCGGTGGGAACACAGTAATCCTGGTTAATAATACTCCTGAAACTACTCCTGTCTGGAATTATGGCACTGGCAAGTCTTACCGGCAAAGGGATACTATACGCTTTGCATTCAAAGGAAATTATACCGTTAAGTTTTCTGCTGTAACCGGAGCCGGCATTGTGGAAGGGGATTCTATTATAGTAAAGGTTACGCAAGACAATCTGCAATACGTTAACGATCCTCTTTGGACAGCACTATCAGGCGGGCCGGGAAATGAGAAAACCTGGATATTGGATATTAAAGCGCAATATTTTGATGGTCCATTATTTTTTTATGGAACTAACAACGGCTGGCTCCAGGGCGGGAATAGTGGGTGTTATGGTGCGGATTGCTGGAATTGGAGTCCAGACTATAAAGGTAATACCTGGCTGATGGAAAATGGAGATTATGGTACCATGACCTTCAGCTTGAAAGGGGGGCCCTTTGTTAAATCAACTCACTTAAAACTACCGTCAAGGGGAACAGAAAATGGAACCTACTATTTAGACAAAGATGCCAAAACCCTTACGCTCTCTGGCGCATCGCCTTTACATGATAAAGATCGTGATGCTTGTGTGGCCAACTGGGGAAGTATTAAGTTAATGTCTCTTACTGAAAATTCTATGCAACTTGCAGTTCTTCGTACTTCTTGTGAAGGACCTGCCTTGCTTGTTTACAATTACGTAACTAAAGAATACTCTGATAACTATGTGCCTCCTGCCGCTCCGCCGACTTCAACATTCGATGAAGGTTTTAATCCAAAGTTCGCTCCTGGTGAACTGCTGGATTACTTGACCGCTGCGTCGTCGAGACTTTGGACGCTTGACGCAACAGGTAATCCTATTGATTGGATAGGCAAGGGAAAGGGTTGGACCACTGGTCACGCCAGCTCAAGAGAGTGGGGCTGGAATAATGCCTGGGATCAGGCGGTAGTTGGCTCATACATCAAGTTTGAAAAAAATGGACTGAAATATACCCGCTTTCAGAACGGGTTGAAAACTACAGGAACTTTCGCCATAAATGAAAGTAAGAATGAAATTACCTTAAGCGGAGCTACTTTGCTACAGAATTCCGCCAGTTCCTTAAATCCTACTCAGACAACGTTCAAAGTGGTTAAAGCTTTTCCTGGTGATGTTGCAGGGAAGGGTATTTGGTTTGGCACTAGCTACGACACGGCAAAGGATGAATGGTTCGCATTTCATTACATATTGTTCTAAATTGGTTAGTATCTGAGGTGTTGGTACTTTTGCCAGCACCTCTTACTACAATGTCTAATAAACCTGCCTTCAAACTGATTCTCGTAGTACTTCCCGAGATAGTCTATACTAAAGATGCAAAAACTCATATTTAACATAATACTTCTACTGTTGATATATTTCCACCTGACTGGTGTAACAGAAGCTCAAACAAGGAATATTCAAAACTTTGATAAAGGCTGGAAGTTTTACCTGGGGGAGGTGTCAAAAGCCAGCACTGCTTCTTTTGACGACAGTAGATGGCGTTCTCTTAATCTTCCTCACGACTGGAGCATTGAGGGTAAGTTTGATGAAAAAAATCCTTCGGGGCAGGGTGGTGGTGCTTTACCTGGTGGCATTGGCTGGTACCGGAAAACATTTTCAGTTCCCCTTTCCTCAAAAAACAGATCGGTGTTCATAGATTTTGGAGGGATTTACCGCAACAGTGAGGTTTGGATTAATGGGCATTCCCTTGGTATCAGACCAAATGGATATATTTCTTTTCGTTATGATCTAAGCCCATACCTTAACTATGGTTCAACCAATACTATTGCAGTTCGGGTAGATAATGCCGAGCAGCCTAATTCAAGATGGTATTCAGGCTCGGGAATCTATCGGAGTGTATACCTGACAACTACTGGCAAAACCTTTGTTGACAATTGGGGCACATTTATTACTACTCCCCAAGTGAGTCACAAATCTTCACTTGTTAATTTACAGATCAGAGTTAGGAATACTTCCGGAAGAAAAGGAAAGGCACAATTACTAACAGCACTATATTCTCCTGAAGGAAAGATGGTTGCCAGTGCTTCTTCTCCTTTTACTTTAAATGATTCAAAAGATATTATACAAACATTCTCTATAAGTAATCCATCACTGTGGTCAGATGTTAACCCTCACCTTTATAAGGCGGTAACGAAAATACAGGTATCCGGAAAAGTAACAGATTCTTATGAAACCTCCTTCGGGATCCGTTCCTTCAGTTTTGATGCGGTTAGTGGCTTTTCACTTAATGGGAAGAAATTGAAAATACGTGGTGTTTGTAATCATCACGACCTTGGAGCTCTCGGTGCTGCGTTTAATATACGGGCAGCAGAACGCCAGTTAGAATTACTTAAAGAAATGGGCTGTAATGGGATTCGTACTTCTCATAATCCTCCGGCACCCGAGCTTCTTGATCTTTGCGACAGAATGGGCTTTATTGTAATGGATGAAGCATTTGATATGTGGAAGAAGGGGAAGAACCCATCCGATTATAGCCGAGACTGGGATAAATGGCATGTAAAAGACCTGGAAGACCAGGTGCTGCGCGATAGGAACCACCCAAGCGTTTTCATCTGGAGCGTAGGGAACGAAATCCAGGAGCAATGGGGAGACGAAGCCAAGGGAGATACCTCTGGTCGTAACATCACCCGTGAACTGGTGAGCATTGTTAAAAACCTTGATAAAACACGCCCCGTCACCACTGCAAATAACGAAGTGAATCCATGGAACAATTTAATTAAATCTGGAGCACTGGACCTGATAGGCTATAATTATAATCATAGTAAGTATAAAGACTTTCATAAAACATGGGGTAGCGAAAAGAAATTTATTGTTACCGAATCTGTTTCTGCTTTACAAACACGTGGACATTATGATATGCGTTCTGATAGCATACGTCTCTGGCCTCCAGCTTGGGACAAGCCTTTACTTACAGGAAATCCTGATCTTACTTGTTCAGCATACGATAACTGCCATGCGCCCTGGGGTTCCACTCACGAAGAGACTTTAAAAGAGTTTGAAAGGTTAGACCATGTTTCAGGTATGTACATTTGGACTGGCTTCGACTATCTTGGTGAGCCCACCCCATACCCATGGCCGGCACGCAGTTCCTATTTCGGCATTATCGACCTTGCTGGCTTTCCTAAAGATTCTTACTACATGTATCAAAGTGTATGGACTAAGAAGCCGGTCCTGCATATTTTACCGCATTGGAATTGGAAGCCGGGACAGGAGATTGACGTTTGGGCTTATTACAACAATGCCGATCAGGTGGAACTCTTCCTTAATGGAAGATCTCTTGGTATAAGATCAAAAAACGATGACTTCCACGTTATGTGGCGAGTGAAATATGAGCCTGGACTGTTAAAAGCGGTCTCCCGGAAGAACGGAAAAGTAGTACTTACTAAACAAGTAAGTACTGCAGGGAATCCGTTTAGAATTATTCTTTCTGCCGACCGGTCTAAAATCAAAGCTGATGGTAAAGATTTGTCTTTCATAACAGCCAAGGTAGTAGATGAAGATGGAAATTTAGTTCCCGATGCTGATCAGCTGATCACTTTCAAATTACAGGGTTATGCCGAAATTGAAGCAGTGGATAATGGCTCACCAACTAGTATGGAATCTTTTAAAACTAATTACAGAAAAGCATTTAACGGACTTGCCCTTGCCATAATAAGGTCGATGGAAAAGAAAGGGAGGGTGGTAGTTGAGGGCAGTTCCCCGGGCCTTCAAAGCGCCAAAGTTGAATTGCAGTTTCAATAATTGATCCTGATAGACCTATTCCGTGTTTCCAGGTTTTAAATTAAATACGCTATACTTTTATGGAATAAAAACATTAATCCAGGTGTTGGATCTATTGATGCCTGCTTGAAGCGGAAATTTAAATTGTCTAGGTTTTTGCCTGTATTGATTATTAAGGCAAAATGGCTCTGCATATTGAAATTAGTCTCGAACCTAAAGAAACTTGTGATGTTACTATTTCCTTAGGAGGTAAAATATTATAAACTTACACTACTACATAATCAATGATGAAAAAAGATCTTTTAGGTTGCTTGATTTTTAGCTTCTTTATTTTCTCTAAAAATCCAACAATTGCCCAACAGCAGAATGACCCGGCAATAGAGGCAAAAGTGGAGGCTCTGCTTAAACAGCTCAGTCTGGAAGAAAAAATAACCATGTTGCACGGTAATTCTTCTTTCACTTCCGGTGGCGTTCCTCGCTTAGGGATACCGGAACTTGTTACCTCTGATGGCCCACATGGCGTAAGACCAGAACATGGCCGCGATTGGGTGCTTGACAACAAGGGTAACGATTCATCAACTTACCTTCCTGTTGGCTTAACGCTGGCTTCAACCTGGAACCCTGAATTAGGATACAAGTTCGGCGCAGTACTCGGAAGCGAAGCTAAATGGCGTGGTAAAGATGTGATCCTGGGCCCTGGAATTAACATTTTGCGTACTCCTCTTAATGGTCGGAACTTCGAATACATGAGCGAAGATCCTTATCTGATATCCAGAATGGTTGTAGGATATATAAAAGGGGTGCAAGACCAGGGCGTCTCGGCTTGTGTTAAACACTATTTGGCCAATAACCAGGAAATTCGACGGGATGGCATCAATGTAGAGATGAGTGAGCGTGCATTAAGAGAAATTTATCTTCCAGGGTTTAAAGCTGCCGTTGTGGAAGGTGGAGTAAATACGTTAATGGGTGCTTACAACCGGTTCCGCGGAGAATTTTGTACTTACAATGATTACCTTATCAACAAAATATTAAAAGGAGAATGGGGATTTAAAGGTTTGGTAATGAGCGACTGGGGTGCTGTTCACTCAACCAAAGAGGCCCTCTTGGGAGGCGCAGACCTGGAAATGGGTACTGATATAGGAACCCCTGCCAAATCATTTGACCAATTCTACATGGCTGCACCTGCTTTACAGATGGTTAAATCAGGGCAGGTATCCGAATCAGTGATAGATGATAAAGTACGTAGGATCCTTCGTGTTATGTTCAAGACTAACATGATCAATGCTAAACGAACTCCAGGTGCTTATGCAACTTCAGACCATGCTGCGGTCGCAAAGAAAGTTGCAGAAGAAGGGATCATCTTATTAAGGAATAAAAATAATGTACTTCCTCTTTCAAAGACAGGCGTAAAAACTATAGCAGTTATTGGAGCAAACGCAAATCGAAAAAACTCTATGGGAGGCGGTAGTTCACAAGTGCGCCCGAAGTATGAGGTAACCCCTCTGGAAGGAATAAGAGCTTGTGTAGGGAATACAGCCGGGATAAAGTTTGCTCAGGGGTATACCATAACAAGAAAAGCAAAGGCAGATGAGAAACTTATTGCAGAGGCCGTTGAGGCAGCCCGAATTGCAGAGGTTGCTGTTGTTTTCGGAGGATGGACCCACGGTTATAATTATAGCATTTGGAACGATAATGCATTTGATGCGGAAGGAGTTGATAAAACAAACATGAATATGCCCTTTGGACAGGATGAGTTGATTTCTGCAGTTATTGTTGCTAATCCTAATACCATTGTTGTTTTGTTTGGCGGAGGCGCCTTAGACATAAGTAAATGGGAGGGAAAAGCTAAAGCAATTCTTCAGGTGGGCTATCCGGGACAAGAAGGAGGCAACGCTATTACAGAAGTTTTATTTGGAGATGTTAACCCCTCTGGTAAACTAACATTCAGCTGGCCAAAGAAACTGGAAGACTCTCCAGCTCATAAGTTAGGTGAATATCCTGGGGATAGTATTAATGTTCGTTATAAGGATGATATCTTTGTTGGCTATCGATACTTTGACACCTACAAAGTAAAACCGCAGTTCGCTTTCGGACATGGTTTGTCTTATAGCAAGTTCGATTACAAGGGCTTGAAATTGAGTAAGTCTGGTAGTACGGTTAGAGCAACTTTTACAATAACTAACACAGGCCTAAGACCTGGAGCTGAAGTCGTTGAGGCTTATATAAGAGACACGAAATCCTCAGTAAAAAGGCCGGAAAAGGAACTTAAAGGGTTCGAGAAAGTTTTTCTTAATGCAGGAGAATCTAGAGAGATAACGCTTTCTTTCGATGAGAATGCTTTTATGTTTTTTGACGAGAAAGCGGGTCAGTGGAAGATGGAGTTAGGCAAGTTTGAAATTCTTGTCGGTGCTTCGTCTGATGATATCCGGTTAAAAAAAAGTGTAAGATTATAATTTAAGACAATCTTTTTATCAGAGCCACCTATCAGCGTGGCTCTTTTGTTTCAACACGTTATTTCGCTTCTGTTCTGCGCGTTTTATTTCTTTTGTTAAGATGGTTTTTTTTAAATTTGATCCATTCCCCGGCATTCCGCCATCTAAAATCAAAATACTTATAGTGACCTTATAGCGACCTTACAGCGACTTTATAGCGACCTTATAGCGATCATTGCCCTGAGATTGTCTATACCAAAGCTGTACCTGCTTAGTGGATAGTCCCGGGATGGTTGCAGGTATGGCTTAAATTAATTGCAGGTGGCAGGCCAGATTTTCGAACATGTCTCAGATCATTCCCGGAAATGCCTCCTCGTATTATTGAGGAAGAGATGGGGAGCTAAGGATAGTGAGAGGAATTCCTTTGTGGAAATAGGAATAGAATTTTGAGTTTTGAAATAAGGCCGTCTTTTTTAACGGCCTTAAGTATCTATAGAGTTCCTATTCCTGATGCTGGGTCCGGATTCGAGGAAAAACCATTAGTTTTTGGTTTTTCAGGTTCAGTCATTTTCGTGATCTGATCTTTAACCTGGTTAATATACGGCTCAACTTTGTCCATATAAGGCTTTGCCTTGTCCATATAAGGCTTCGCCTTTTCCTTCCATTCCGGTGCTTTAGCTTTTAAATCATCCATAATAGAAGTTCCGTCAGGACGCTTCTTTGTAACATAATGTACCCCTGCTGCTACGGCAGCACCTGTAACTAGTAATCGAAATAAGCCCATCGTTTTTTTGAGTTTTTTTTAAAGTAAACAATACAGTTTTGTTTTTGTGTTAACCATCTAGCAATGAGTAGATATTCGGGTGTATCAATGGTATTCTATGGGTCTGGGGTAAGGATCAGGAGCGAAAAGTTTCTGAAATCTTAAACAAAAGCCCTTCAAAAACTGCTTCCTATCAGCGAAAAAATATATTTTTGAAAGCATGCAGAGAGAAATTCCCGAAACCAAAAGAAAAGCACTCAGAATAAATCTTGATCCAGCCATTTACGGAACCTTTGCAGAGATCGGAGCCGGACAGGAAGTAGCACGTAACTTCTTTACAGCTGGAGCAGCTTCAGGTACTATCGCTAAAACGATGTCGGCTTATGATATGGTTTTTAGTAACTCTATTTATGGAGCGGAAATATCTGGCCGGTATGTAAGTAAATCAAGACTCGAGAAGATGCTTGCACACGAATATGCTTTGCTATCTGAACGGTTGATCGGGGATAAATATGTTGGGCACAAATTTTTTGCATTTGCAGATACTGTTAGTACCCTTAATTTCAGTAAAACTAATGACCCTCATGGTTGGCTGGGAATGCGTTTTCAAAGTACACCTGGGGGAGAACACAACGATATTATTCTGCATGTCAGGTTGCTGGATACCGATACTATTCTTCAACAGAACGTTTTAGGCGTGATCGGAGTCAATTTAGTATATGCCGCTTATTATCATAGTCATGATATTCAATTAATGATTGAATCTCTGGTGGATAATCTATCAATCGGGTCCGTTGAAATTGACCTGATAAATCTTCGTGGTCCCGTATTTCAAAATGCTAATGATCGCCTGGTTAACCTATATTTAATAGCAAAAGGATTTTCAGGAGCTGCCATATTTGATGAGAAAGGTAATGCCTGTCAATCTAAAGATCTTTTGTACAAGAAAGATATTATGATCCTGCGTACAAAGTACAAGCAGAAATCTACTCCAAATTTTGACCTCTTTAATAGGGCGGTAGACCAGTTTAAAAAAACTCAGAACATTAAAGGTGAGAATCTTGAAGTTTTGATTGAGGTGCTAATGACGAGTGAGCTTAATCAGGACGAATCTGCCGAATTAACTACAGAAGAACTCGAAGAATTTGCTAAAAGGGCTGAAGAGCTTTGTGCTACAGGCAATAATGTAATAGTTTCTAACTTTACACGAAATCACAAAGTCGCCCAATACCTCTCACGTTGTCGTCCTAATAGTGTGGGTATTTCAACCAACATCGCGAACCTAAAACGGATCTTCGATGCTGCTAGTTTTGGTGAACACTATACAGATGAGCTTTTAGCTTATGTGAGTGATCTTTTTAGCAGAAATGTAAAATTATACGCCTACCCTTATTTGGATAGAAAGAATAATGAGATCATAACCACCAAAAATATGCCGGTTTCAAAAGAAGCGAAACCTCTTTTCGAGTTTCTCATCAGTAATAATTATATAACTGATATAGAAAGCTACGACGAAAAAGATGTTAAAACCGTCTAAACATTTCATTACATCCGGCATTATTATTTAATGCAATTGAAATTCATCTACATTTACGACGCCCTCTGTACTTGGTGCTATGGTTTTTCCCCAGTGATAAAAGCTGTGCGGGACAAATACAAGGACGTGTTCGAATTTGAAATTTTAAGTGGAGGGATGATTACTGGAACGCGCACGGGACCTGTATCAGTTGTTTATCCAACTTTCAAAGACGATTATAAGCAGGTTGAAGAGCTAACAGGAATTGATTTTGGAGAAGCTTTTCTCCACGAGTTGGATAAAGGGTCAATGATCTTCGATTCCGAACGACCCTCGATCGCCTTGAGTGTATTTAAATTGGCGATGCCTCAGCGGGTTTTCGATTTTATATACGATTTACAGCAATCAATATTCTACGAGGGTAAAGATCCCAACAGCGATGAGTTATATCGTTATCATGCTGTTAATTTCGGTATAGACCCTGACCAGTTTATTTACAACATGCACCTGGAGCAATTTAAGCAGGACGCGTATTACGAATTTGCGCTGGCAAGGCAGCTTCAGGTAAATAATTACCCTGCCGCTTTCATTCAATCATCCGACAATCATTTCTTTATGGTGGCAAGAGGTTTCGCAACACTCGAAACAATGGAACTGAGGATTGATAATGTTCTAAAAGAACTTGAAGCAAAACAGTAAGAGCACCTAACACCTGGATCTGTATCATAATTTTTACTGCTGGGAGCCTGGCCGTAGTAAACTTCTGCTGATCCTTATCTTAACTTAGTACGTTGTTAATTAGCCAATTTAACCCGTATCGTTTTGAAACTTCGTTTACTAGCAGCATTCCTTTTAAGTTCTTTAACTGCATTCGCTCAGTCGCCCATGATTTACCCTCAACTAGCTTTAGGTAAAACTGAAAGAGACCCATTGTCGCGAATTTATCTTACTCCCAAGCGAATAGTTTGGAAGTCCAACGACTCCTTAGTACTTAAACCCGAACTGCTGTTGGAGCAAGGGAATAGCCAGGCTTACTTTGAATTGAGGAATGTTTGTAAGATTATTAATAAAGGTAATAGTAGAACCGGCCTTGTGCTTGATTTTGGAAAGGAGTTTCATGGAGGCATTCAAATTACTACTTCTCAAAGTAACCGGGTAACCAGGAAAGTGCGTGTTCGATTTGGCGAATCGGTGAGTGAGACCATGAGTGATGTGATAGGTGATGGTACTACCGGTAAAGAAGGAGGGGCAACGAACCATCATGCGATGAGGGATTTTGAAGTAACTCTTCCTGGGTATGGCACGCTTCAGGTTGGTAATTCCGGTTTTCGTTTCGTTAGGATCGACCTGCTTGAACGCGATGCTTTTCTTGCTCTCAAAGAGATAAGGGGAGTAGCCACCCTTCGCGATATTCCTTATCTCGGCTCATTTAAATCGAATGATACGCTATTAAATAGGATATGGGAAACAGGAGCTTACACCGTGCATTTGAATATGCAGGACTATTTATGGGATGGTATTAAACGCGACCGGATGGTGTGGGCCGGAGACATGCATCCTGAAATTATGACTATCAGCAATGTTTTTGGCTATAATGAAGTTGTTCCCAAAAGCCTGGATTTTGTAAGAGATCATACACCTTTACCCAATTGGATGAACGGAATCTCAGCCTATTCCATGTGGTGGGTGATTATGCAGCATGATTGGTACCAGTACCATGGCAAACTTGATTACCTCAGGGAACAAAAGGCCTACCTTATACCCCTGCTGGATCTGTTTCTAACAAAGGTTGATCAACAAGGGCATGAGAAGTTAGATGGTCCCGGAATGAGATTTCTAGACTGGCCTTCAAGTGAAAACAAGCCGGGTGTACATGCCGGACTTCAAGCCTTGATGGTAATGACTTTCGAAAAAGGGGCCCGGCTTGCGGATATATTAGGAGAAAAAGAAAAGGCTGAAACCTATCGCACAATGTTAACTAAGATGAAAAGTTATCTTCCTGACCCTAATGGTTCCAAGCAGGCTGCTTCTTTATTGTCGCTAGCTAATGTAATGCCTGCAGTTAAAGCCAATCAGGATGTTATTGCTGTAGGTGGAGCTACGAACTTTTCTACCTTCTACGGATATTATATGTTAGAAGCTCAGGCTAAGGCGTCTGATTATCAAACTGCTATTAACAATATTCGTCAATATTGGGGAGGGATGCTAAAACTGGGAGCTACAACCTTTTGGGAGGATTTCGATATGAATGAAGCCAAAAATGCTGCCCCAATTGATAATATTGTCCCATCAGGAAAAACCGACTATCACCGGAATACGGGAGCTTATTGCTATATAGGTCTCCGGAGAAGCCTTTGCCATGGCTGGGCTTCGGGACCAACTCCATGGCTGACCAAATATGTATTAGGCATTGAGGTTCTGGAGCCAGGATGCAAAAAGATTAGAATTGAACCGCATTTAGGGGATCTGGAATGGGTAGAGGGTACTTTTCCTACTCCCGCTGGTGTGGTATACGTAAAGCATATTAAGACTGGTGCAAATAAAATTAGAACTACTATCAGGGCTCCAAAGGAAATAAAAATCATCAAATAGTAATTAAATAACAAAAAGAGGGCTGTGTATGGCCCTGTGAAGCACTTTGTGAAGGTTTGCAGGATTTTTACGTGTTTTTGTAACCTATTCATAATCAGTTTCCTTTTGTTTTTAAAAGTTTTCTTATTACCTTGTCGAAAGTTCGTTATTATTAATTTTCGACCTTAAAGCTTGGAAAAAAGCTAATTAGTTGGTTTGGTTTTTGAAGTTTTACTAAGGAAAAGGAGAATTTATTATGATTCGATTCGGAGATATAAATGAGAAAACTTGCTCTAGATGTAATTCAAAGGATTTTGAAAGAGTAAGGAAATCGGCATTGGTACGAATGATAACCTTTGGGACTCAATCACTGAAAAAGTACCACTGTGCGAAGTGCTGGAAGAGTTTCTACATTGTGACGAAAAAATCTTCAGAGACAGCACATTATCAATATCAATAAGTTTTATTAACGCAGAATCCCGGTCAGTGCCGGGATTTCTTTTAATTCCTTGTTTTTTATCTTTTCTTTTTCATAGTTTGAACACTATATTTGAGTACTAACCATTTCAGTCGGGCCGATTAAAATGGATATACTTAAAAATGTGAATCAATATCTTCTATTCATAGACACTGAAGCGTCCGGTCTGCCGAAGAAGTGGAACGAACCTTATTCGAAACCTAACAACTGGCCAAATTCGGTACAAACTTCCTGGGTTATTTTCGATAGAGAAGGGCAGGAGATTAAACGTGAGGATCACTATATCCGTGACCAGGATTTCAAGATTAGCTCTTCTTCTATAAAAATTCATGGTATAACTTCTGATTATCTTGCTACTCATGGAAAAGACAGGAGAGAAGTTATGCAAAAACTTTATAATGATCTAACAACCTACAAACCGCTAGTTGTTGGACATTTTATGGAGTTAGATTACCATGTTCTTGCTGCCGACTTTTTACGTTCTAACCTGGCAAATCCTATCGAAGATCTTAAACTTCCTGCTTTCTGCACCATGATGGCGACGACCAAATTCGTAAAAAATCCTCAAAGGAAATTCATGAAGTTGGGAGAATTGTACGACTATCTTTTCCATGCCAGTTTAATAAAACCTCATAATGCTATTTATGATGCTAAAGCGACAGCTGACTGTTTTTTTGAACTGTTGAAGCGAGGCGACCTATCAGAACAAGAGGTAACATCTAATCCTCTTGATTTAACTTTAAAACCGAAAAAAGAAACACGTAATAGTTGGGCCTTTTTTTCGATAGTCCTTCTTTTTATCTTATTGATTGCGCTTGCTATATGAACGAACGTTTTGAGATTATAAAAAAGGTTAAACCTTTTAATATTCTTCCAGATAAGGTGCTACGCACCGTAGCTGAACTCTTAACAGAGGTAAGTTATACGAAAGATCTTCTGATTTACCATCAAGAAGTGACAAAGATGAAGGGAGTTGATATCATTGTAGAAGGAGAATATGAGTCATTCTTCTACGATACAGCGCACAACAAGCGTTTGGTGGAACACCATGGCCCCGGATATTGTTATGGCGGCGTTTCTGTGCTTCTTAATAGAAAAAAATCCCTGAGGTCTGTGATCGCTAAAAAGGGTACTAAGGTTTTTACACTTCCCCGCAAAGACTTCAAAGCCTTATGTAAAGCTTCTGAGGAGTTTTTTCATTACTTCTCAAAAGAGTATGGACGGCGGATGTTGAATGATGATTTTGCTCATTTTGCAAAGGCTCCTGCCACCTTTGAGGAGAGCTATATTGCCTCAGAACAGCTTTACTCCCGGAGGGTGGAAAGCGTAGAGCCTCGTGAAATCATATCCTGCCTTCCTGATACTCCAGCTTACGAGGCTGCTGCATTAATGGCCGAAAATAGGTTGAGCTGTTTGTTTGTTAAAAATTACGAGGGTAAGATTATAGGGTATCTGACCGATATTACGCTAAGAGATAAGATTATAGCAAAAAGGGGAGATGTTTCTGAAGCCGTTGCCAACATCATGGATAATCCCATCGTTTCCATAAGTGCTCAGGCATATGTGTACGAGGCTATCCTTATGATGTTTAGGACCAAAACACGTTATCTCCTTATTGAGGAAGAAGGTAAGTTTAAAGGCTTCATCAGCAGAAATAAACTTTTGAGTGAACAAGCTCAGTCCCCTTTAGTATTCATACAATCTGTTAAGCTTGCCCTTTCTGTAGAGGAATTGAAAGCGAAATGGGACAAGGTTCCTCAGTTCGTTAACCAACTTCTTGGACGTGGAGTAAATTCCGAGATCGTAAATGATGTGATCACTACCGTTGCCGATACGATAGCTGTTAAAGTAATAGAAAGTGTGATTGAGGAAATAGGGCAACCTCCTGCTAAATTCGTTTTCATGGTGCTGGGGTCGGAGGGGCGTAAGGAACAAACTTTGAAGACTGATCAGGATAACGCGATCATATACGAAGACAAGGCGAATGAGCAAAGGGAATTGGTACGCGAGTATTTTCTGAAGTTTGCTTCTATGGTTTCAGACAAACTTAATTTCATTGGATTCAGTTACTGTACTGGTGGATTTATGGCCAGTAACCCTAACTGGACTCACTCCCTATCTCATTGGAAGAGGAATTATACCAGTTGGATGCAGGAATCTTTACCAGAAACAGTGATTAAGTTTTCGACCTTCTTCGATTGCCGTTTCATCTACGGTGAAGAATCAATAATGAGTGAGCTTTTCGAGTTTCTTGATGAAGAACTGCAGAAGCCCATGGAAAAGTTGTTTGCGAATATGGCGAAGAACTCCCTTCAGTATGAACCGCCACTTACATTTTTCAAGAACATAAAAACGATAACTATAGGCTCTCAGGAAGTTTTTGATATTAAAAAAACCATGACCCCTATAGTTGACCTGGTACGTGTTTATTCTTTGAAGAACAGGGTTTTTAAAGTAAATACCGGGGAACGTTTGAAAGCACTGAAAGAGCGGGGTATTTTCAGTGACGTAGAATACAACGAGCTTATGCAGTCGTACTATTATCTGATGGGCTTGCGTTTAAAGAAACAGGCTAGTCAGATCATCTATGACAATACACCTCCTGACAATTACATTGACCCTAACCGGTTAACTAAAATTGAACGCGTTACGCTGAAGGAGATCTTTAGAACCATTGAAAATTTCCAGTCAAAGATTAGAATGGAATTCACTAATAACCTATTCGGTTAAGGTTGGAAAATAAATAAACAATCCGCAAAGGGTGCTTGTATTCTAGCTCGCCTTGCGGATTGTTTAAATTCTATAGCAATTGTTTATTTCGATTTACTTTAATGCTGGGCCAGGGGAATATCAAGATTTGCCACTTGCATCTTATACTCCTCAGGAAGGATGGCATTCTTCAAAAGTTGCTCTAAGCGGATTATCCTTGTCAGCTTGTAAACATACAACACAGGCAGTAATAATGGTAACTGTCCAAGATCGAGTAATTCACTAACTCTTTCCGGCACCACGAGCTTTTGTGCTTGTTTCAATAGTTGAAAGCGCGCAGCTCCCAAATGTTTGCGGTATTGTTGATAAAGATGGCCGGTAAAGGAACTGAATTCGAGATTATCTTTCAGATCGGCCTTTCGCATTTTTTGCCAGTCGGTATAAGTCAAAGGCAGTGAGGCTATCCCCATGTGCTCCCCAACCCGGTAAAATACATCAAATACCTCTTCTTTTTCTGCCATGGATAGTTCCCGTTCCAAAACTTCATATGACCGGATACTGTAATCAATTAGCATAAACAGCACGTCCCTGTAAGCCCATTCTGGTATTTTTGCCCCTCTGTTCTTTTCTACCGTAGCGTGTATCTGGGTTATTTTTTCTATTGCTTCAATTGCTTCTCCATAGTTTGAGAAAACTATTCTACGGGCGTAGGCTACAGTAGAAAATAACCTTCCCAGGGGATCTGCCGGGAGTTTTCCAGTAAAGTAAAGCCAATCTACCGCTTTGTTTAAAGCAAATTCTGCAGAAGCTCCCGCAAAAATAAACAGAATGGTATCGCTTTTTCCCCAAATCTTCCTCACGATGGAATCCGTCTTAACAAAATATCTCATGCTTCTGGTCTGCTGTTAAATGAAGAGCTGTTTTTCAAGGGTAGTACTTCTTGTGTTCGGCTCTATTGCTATTATGAACATGGCACCCAAAGAATAAGCCAAAATATCCCACCAGGAAAAGTAGTTACCCAGTAGGATATTCGCCGCAGTAGAATTACGAAGCCCAATAAGGTCGAGTACGTTAATATACTGCAGGGCCTCCACAACATAGGATATTAATAAAACCGCAATTACAGAGGGTTTTACAGGAATTTTTACAAAGGATTTTAATAAACAGTAGAGAAGAATTACAATTAAAAAATCACCCACATAAGGCCTTACAAAATCGTCGTGTAAATACTTTCCAATTAAAAATTCTACAATAAAAAGAGAAATAAAGAATCCGAAGTATCGGTTATTGAATGCAAGTTGTAGCATGTTGTGTAATTTAATTAGGTTTTATGTTGAACTTTTCCACAGGTATCTCAAGTCTCCCTTTTGGGGCAAAGAACAGATCGAATTATGGAGTATTGATTTTGTGGTTTAAGGTTGCCCATTTTAATTCAAACTGTTCCTGCCCATTAGGTGGGTTTAAGTTAGCCCTGGATCTCTGGGTTTAAGTTTTCTAGTGTTAACGGTTTGTTCCATTCAATTTTTGACGATAGATACATCAGTGTTGAGATAATGATAAATAGTCCGATACTTCCAAAGAGAAGCGCGAGATCTTGAAGTTTCCGATAAGCAATATTTTCATTAGGATTGATTCACCAAACCAGTTCCTTCCGCCTTGATTTTCCAGTGTTATTTTCATTGTTATGGGTATTTAAAGTACTTTGAATTTCAAAGTTTGCAGAAAAAAAAATATTACTTCTTTTGTTGTTTGATTAAATTTTCCAGCGCTTCGAGGTGCTTCTTAAAGGCTTCTCTACCCGCCGGTGAGGCCGCATATTGCGTGTTCGGCTTTCTTCCTATAAACGATTTAGTGACAGTTATATATTCCTCTTTTTCTAAAGCTTTAAGATGAGATGCCAGATTACCATCAGTAACGTTCAATAGCTCTTTGAGAGAGTTGAAATCGTAACTCTCATTTGCCACTAATACGCTCATTACTTGCAAACGTATCCTGTTTTCAAAAGCTTTATCGAATTGTTCTAATGATATCTTCACTTGTCGTATTTAAAATGCATAATAGCTCCATACAGTATATGCAGGAACCCGAACCCTATCACCCAAAAGACTAATCCAAAACCAGGCATCAATGCAGCCAACAAACCTAAGGCTATTTCGAGAAATCCGAGAAATTTTACATCAGAATAAGTATAATGACTTCCAGAGACAAGTGCGAGTCCATAAAATATCAGCGACACCGGCGCGATAATATCATATTCTCCTCTGGCAATAAGCGCCAGTATAAGAAATCCACCGGTAAAGAGAGGTATACAAAGGCTGGATAAAAGACGCTTACTTACAGGGTTCCAAAAATTTTCTCCTTTTCTTTTTGCCTGTCTGATAGTTAGCCATACTCCGGTACAGATAGAAAGGATTAGGACTGCCAGTGCAATCGCAAAAAGGGGCCAAAGGATCAAGGGCTCATTTACATAGAAATCTCTTAACCTTAAACCACTTCCTTCCCGGTAAACCAAGCGGTAAGCTATAAAGGCTCCTGTTAAAGCATAGACTCCTGCTAACACACCTGAAAGTCCGCTTAAGGAAATAAAGCGACTGGAGCGCTCCATCAGATTCCTAATAGAACTTAACTCTGAGTAAATATCTTCTTCTTTCATCTAAAAGAACTTTGTGGTTCAAAGTAAAGGTAAAAATATTACTTGTGCAAGTTTGATTGAAATTTTTTGACATAATCTGTACTATAAAGTATGGCTTGATCTTCTGATTAAAAAGATACCAATTAGCAGCATAACAATGAAAGCCACTAGAAAACTAATATTCCAGAGCTCAGGGTTAGGACTTATCTCTCTTACATTATGCAGTTTAAGTAGTTGATGGTCTATAATTCCTTCTACCAGATTAAAGAGGGCCCATCCGGATAGAATCCCTCCAATAAGTAGTTTTCCTGACTTATTTATATGGTTACGGAATTGGAGCTTCCAGAGTAGGATGATGCCAATTAATACAACAATAAAGCAGAAAAGATGGAATATGCCATCCCAGAACATGTTTACACTTTTATTAAGTAGCGTTGCAGGAGGTAAGCGATAGGAGATCATTTCGTGCCACTGCAGCATCTGATGAAGGACAATGCCATCTACGAAACCACCAAGTCCTATACCTGTTACTATAGATGCGGTTGACAAGGGGACAGGATCCGGAACTAGTACTCCATTTTTCTTGGTTAATAGTTTATACGATTTTGTTGATAGATAAGAAAATACGAATACGATAACTCCCAGAACAATGAATGCAGAAAGCATTGTGACAAGGTTCGGTAAAAAACTATCATCGTAAATGGCTTCCTGTAATTTTGTGTTGCAGCTAACACAAGCCCAGGTGTTCTGCACCAGCATCATGGCTGCGAAGCTCAAAGACGATTTCTTCATATTGCTTTCTAATTTCTTTCTTTGCTTTCCGATGATATGGAGTTAATTCTCCAGGTCATTCCTGTAAGACCTTTTGATTTTTGTGCTGTGAATTTAACTTTTCTTCCCCGAACATTGATTTCCCTTACGATAGTAGGATCTCTCGTTAAATTTGGGTCTGGTAGCTGTTTTAGGAAAACTTCCATTGCTTCAGACAAATTATCCTGATGCCTCATAATCTTATGTATTAGGTTTACGCTTAAGAATTACAACACTCATACCAGAACAACCATTGAGGACAGTAAAAAGGCTCTTTATTGCAACTATCCGTAGAAATACTGAGTTAAAGAAGCAAGCCCTGCAACTTTAATCAAATGCTCAGAACTTCTTGACGCTGCTCTGATTAATCTCCCAACCTTTCATTCTGTAAATCGTAATGTATTTGTAATTTTGCGGCACCGTAGTCGTTTGTCTGTAGTAAACACGCACAGTATTCATGAAGAAGAGTTCAATAATTGGGATTATAATCATTGCTATTGCTATAGGAGTAATCATCAGCACATATGCTGATTCTAGTACTTATGGCACCTTTGCCGATGCGCAAAAAACAGAGGATGAGTTGCATGTGGTGGGTAAATTGGATAAAGGGAAAGAGTTGATCTATAATCCGAAGCACGATGCTAACTATTTCGCTTTTTATATGCATGATAATAAAGGCAAGGAGTGTAAAGTGGTTTTCAATGGAACAAAACCTCAGGATTTTGAACGTTCTGAGCAGATTGTTTTAACCGGTAAGATGGTAGGCGAGGAGTTTCATGCTTCAAAGATATTAATGAAGTGTCCATCGAAATACAATAAGAATGAAGTTGAAGTTCAGGGAGCTGGTGCGTCTGAGGTAAAAATATAATTGGTTTTAATGGATATAAAATTTGAAGGTGAACACCTTCTGCCTGGTAGTTTAGGCCAGTTCTTTATCATATTGTCTTTTGGTTCAGCCCTTTTGGCTGCTATTTCTTATTATTTTGCATCGGTTAAAGACCTTCCTGATAACTCCTGGCGGAACCTGGGGCGTATTGCCACCTGGGTTAATGCTCTCGCTGTTATCGGAATTGGTTCCTGCCTGTTTTACATCATCTACAATCACCTTTTTGAATATCATTATGCTTGGGCGCATTCTTCAAAATCTCTTCCTACCCATTATATAATTTCAAGTTTCTGGGAAGGTCAGGAGGGAAGCTTTTGGCTTTGGATGTTCTGGCAGTCTCTTCTGGCCAATATTCTTGTCTGGAAGGCTAAGAGCTGGGAGAATTCTGTGTTAGCTATTGTAATGCTATCCCAAGTATTCCTTGCTTCCATGTTATTAGGGGTAGAGATCGTAGGCACTCGTATTGGTAGTTCTCCATTCATCCTATTACGTGATGCTATTCAGGCTCCGATTTTTTCCAGACCTGATTATCTTTCTTTGGTAGCTGATGGAAATGGATTAAATCCCTTGCTTCAGAATTACTGGATGGTAATTCACCCTCCAACTTTATTCCTGGGATTTGCTTCCATGATTGTTCCTTTCGCCTATGCCATTGCTGGATTATGGGAAAAGAGATTTAAGGATTGGACGGCTGTTGCCTTACCCTGGGCTTTATTTGCGGTGATGATCCTCGGTGCTGGTATTATAATGGGTTCTTTCTGGGCCTACGAGGCTTTAAACTTCGGGGGCTTTTGGGCATGGGATCCGGTAGAAAATGCTTCTATCATTCCATGGCTAACTTTAATTGCCGCGGTGCACGTGATCTTAGCCTACCGTCACTCCGGCCATTCCTATTTTACTGCAACTTTCCTTACCTTAATAAGCTTTGTACTTGTTCTATATGCTTCATTTCTAACCCGGAGTGGTATTCTTGGTGAAACTTCGGTTCACTCTTTTACCGATCTCGGTATGTTTGGACATTTGATCGCGTATATTGGTGTATTTGTGGTGCTTACTGTAGGTTTTCTTGTTGCAAGATGGAAGGAAATGCCGATAACGAAAAAAGATGAGGAGACTTATTCCCGCGAATTCTGGTTATTTGTTGGAGCGATAGTGCTTGCACTTTCTTGTGGGCAGATTATGTATACCACTTCCGGACCGGTAATTAATGCTATCCTTGGTACTAAAATAGCTCCTCCAATCGATGTTATTGCACATTACAATAAATGGCAGGTTCCGTTTGCTGTAGTTATTGCACTTATCTCTGGGTTTACCCAGTTTCTGAAGTATAAGAATACGGATCCGAAGAAGTTCTTTTCATCCATTATAATAACACTGATCATTTCAATTCTTCTTACTGCAGCTTTCGTATTTATAGCTAAGGTATACAGTAACTTAATGTATATTGTGCTTACTTTCGCCGGATTTTTCTCCCTGGTGTGTAATGGAAAAATTTTAATAGAAGCATTTAAAGGTAAGTGGAAACTGGCTGGTTCATCCGTAGCGCACATGGGATTTGCTTTGTTAGTGGTGGGTGCATTAGTAGCAGCTGCAACTAACAACGTTATTTCTTTAAATAGAACTGGTGTTGGATATGGCGAAGAGTTTGCTAAAGAAAATAATCCTAAAGAGAATATTATGCTCTACGAGAATGAGCCGGTGAGCATGGACAAGTATACTGTTACTTATCTCGGCGATTCTATCGTAGGCCCCAATACTTTTTATCTGGTTAATTATAAAGTTATTGATAACGGTAAAGTAAAGGAGAATTTCACTCTTTATCCAAATGCACAGCAGAATGCAAAGATGCGTTCTATTGTAGCTTCTCCGGATACCAGACATTATTTACTAAATGATATTTACACCCATGTAAGCAGTGTACCCTTGCAGCAAAAATCAAATGGGCACCAGCAGGAGATTGACGAACAGCAAAATTCCGATGATGCTTATGACACCCCTTCTGCTTCGATGGTTTCTCCGGGAGATACTGTAAAATATCGAAATGGATATATCCTTGTAAAAGGAGTAAATAGGAATGCAAAGATCGAAAAGATTGAATTGGCACCCGGCGATTTAGCAATCGGTTTGGACCTTGAAGTTCACAACAATAGTGGAAAGGTATATAGTGCACAACCGTTATATTTAATCAAAGGAGGGAATGTTTTTGACTTTGGGAAAGCTATTGATGAAGAAGGTTTGAAACTACGTTTTTCTAAGATAGACCCTCAGCAGGGTAAACTTGAATTAACGGTACTTCAGAAGAAGCCAGCAGAAAAGAAATGGATTGTGATGAAAGCGATCAAGTTCCCTTATATTAACCTTTATTGGGGTGGAAGTATCATCATGGTAATTGGTTTCCTTCTTTCTATATTCAGAAGAAACAAGGAAGTTAAGACGGCTTAATATGAAGATCACCCTTTTAGGAAGCGGCAATGTTGCTACCCATTTGGGTAAGGCCTTACAGGAAAAGGGGCATACTATCGTACAAGTTTGGAGCAGGTCAATTGAGAATGCAATAGAACTGGCTACTCAGCTTTTGGCAGAAGGAGTAAATACTTTCGAGGCCATTCTTCCTGATGCAGATGTCTACATTATAGCAGTATCTGATACTGCTATTGGGGATATAGCGAAAGCTTTTCCTTTCAGGGACAAGCTGCTTGTTCATACATCCGGAACAACAGGACTTGAAGTGCTGGAAAGCGCGTCTGAAAGAATAGGTGTCTTTTACCCCCTGCAAACATTTTCTAAACAGCGGCCCCTGAATTTTAAAATAATACCAATAGCTATAGAGGCGAGGGACATTCAGATAGAAAACGTACTAAGGGACCTTGCCAGCTCTATTTCTGAAACTACGGTTGTTTTCGATTCACAAAAAAGAAAGGCTCTTCACGTAGCTGCCGTCTTTGCCTGTAACTTCAGCAATCACCTTTATTCTATAGCGGATGGAATCTTAAAGGATAGTGGGTTAGACTTTTCTCTTCTTCGTCCCCTGATAGAGGAAACTGCGTCAAAAGTGCAAAGTTTTTTTCCCCATGAAGTTCAGACTGGTCCTGCTGTAAGAAATGATCAAATGACTATTAATAAGCATGTTGAGTTTTTTAAAGAAAGACCTGAACTGGAGGAAATATATAGATTGATCAGTCAAAACATTATCAATTTCTATCAAAAGGCTTAATGAGGAGACAATTTTTATAATTTTGCGCAGCAATGAAGATTTTTAATATAAAAATAAATTTTGAAGAGGCTGACCATGAAAGCGTAGTACTTCCTATTGCAGAGGGCGAATCTGTTTTGGACGTTTGTATGGATCACGGTATAGAACTGCAACACAACTGTGGAGGAGTTTGTGGATGTAGTACTTGCCATATTTACGTCAATAAAGGAATGGACAATCTTCAGGAGATCTCTGATAAGGAGGAAGATTTCATCGATAGGGCAGTAGATCCCCGTATCAATTCAAGGTTAGGCTGTCAATGTGTAGTAATTGACGGTGATATTGAAGTAACTCTACCGGATCAAACTCAATTTTTAGGACATTAATATTTTATGAGTCAGGATAAATTTGCATTACCTTTTACCTGGAGCGATTATGAAGATATCGCGATGGGCTTATATGAGAAATTTGGAGACGACTTTGATGAGTCGAAGATATACCGAATTCGTTTTACTGAATTGATGGATTGGGTACTTTCTCTCCCAAACTTTGTCGGTAAACGCGAAGAATGTAATGAAGGCCACCTTGAGCAGATCCAGTCAACCTGGGTATACGAGTGGCGCGATAATCAATAATAAGAACTTTAATCCCGGTTAAGACAAATTTCCGGGATTAATTTTAACTCCTTCCGTTTTTACCCTATGTCTTTCCTTTCTAAACTTAAAGATATTAAAGCCTTTGTTCTTGACATTGATGGCGTCCTTACTGATTCAACCATTCTGATTACAGAAACAGGCGAGCAGTTGCGAAGATTTAATGTAAAAGATGGGTACGCTCTGCAGTTGGCGGTAAAGAAAGGGTATTTCTTCTGCGTAATATCAGGGGGAAAATCTCACACGGTTGTATCGCGTCTTAATGGTTTAGGAATTACCGATGTTTATCTGAAAGTAGATAAGAAGTTGGACGTATTTCATGATTTTTTAAACAAGCACCAGTTGAGCGCAGATCAAGCTGTTTATATGGGGGACGATATTCCTGATTTACCTGTAATGAAGGTGGTTGGGATTGCTGCATGTCCGGCAGACGCAGTTGAAGAAGTTAAAGCGGCAAGTTCTTATATCTCTTCTAAAGGAGGCGGTGAAGGCTGCGTTCGGGACGTAATTGAAAAAGTTTTAAAGGTGCAGGGAAAATGGTATGACTCGAATCCCTCGGGGCAGGAAGAGTTGATCCCGTCTTTATAGAAGAAATCTGAGAATGCTTAGATTCTCAGATTTCTGTATCTAATTTAACTTAGATGTATTCTGTTCCAAATCTTCCCTTCACATCAGCAACGATTTGTTTAACCGCTTGTTCCTGTGACTTAGGGCAGATCATCAACGTATTATTCGCTTCCACTACAATGTAATCATGTAGTCCTTGTAGGATTACCAGTTTCTCTCCAGGTACATTCACCATACAGTTAGAGGAATCATACATGATAACCTTATCTGACGGTATAACCGCATTCCCCACATAGTCTTTTTCTGCTAGCTCGTATACAGAAGCCCAGGTACCAAGATCTGACCATCCGAAATCAGTTGGTAATACATACACATTGTCAGCTTTCTCCATAATACCATAATCAATGGAAATATTAGTACACTGATAGTAGGCATTTTGAATGAATGCTTGCTCTGCTTCTGTATTGAAAACGCTTTCTCCTTCTACAAAGATATCATTCATCTCTGGAAGGTAGCTCGCAAAAGCTTTTAAGATAGCTGTCGCCGACCATACGAATATCCCTGCATTCCACAAGAAATCTCCACTTTGAACAAAGGTCTTAGCCAGTTCAAGATTTGGTTTTTCTGTGAAGGTTTTAACCTTATGAAAGTTCTCACCTATGGTATGTGAGTTATATTGAATATATCCGTATCCTGTATCAGGACGAGATGGTTTGATACCTAGAGTAACCAGGCACTGATGTTCAACAGCTGTTTTCAATGAATCGTTAATGTTCCTTACAAATTCATCTGTATCAGTGATCAGGTGATCTGAAGGCGCGACAACGATAGAAGCATTTGGGTTTAAGAGACTTATTTTATGACAAGCGTAAGCAATACATGGTGCTGTATTTCTCATTACAGGTTCACCTAATACTTGCGAATCAGAGATGTCTGGTAATTGTTCTTTAACCAGATCTCTGTAAATGTCGTTGGTTACAATATAAATATTCTCTTTGGGAACAATTTTAAGAAAGCGATCATAGGTATGTTGAATAAGGGTTTTCCCTGTACCCAAAATGTCGATAAATTGTTTTGGATGTGCGGTTCGGCTAATCGGCCAAAAGCGGCTCCCAATGCCACCGGCCATAATTACGGCATAAAAGTCCTTCATTTGTATATATTATAAAAATCCTTCTTTTAGTAAATCGTGTAAATGTATGATTCCTTTGTAAATATTTCCTTCAGTAACTATTAATTGAGTGATATTATTTGCACGCATTACATCGAAAGCAGTTGCAGCAAGCTCTTCACTTGCAATTTGTTTCGGACTTGTACCCATAATGTCCTTTGCCGTTAATCCATCATACAAATCGAACTTCTCCATCATTCGCCTGATATCCCCATCAGTAATAATACCCGCTATCCGGCCCTGGTCTACTACTGCAACAGCTCCAAGCCTGTTTTTGGTGATCTCCAGAATTACCTTTTTAATCGATGCATCCGGATCTACCTCTGGCTTCTCGTTATGAATGTAAATATCAGCTACTTTAAGGTATAGCCTTTTTCCTAGAGAACCACCCGGATGATATTTGGCAAAGTCGGCAGTGGTAAATTCTCTGCATTCCAGCAGACATACCGCAAGGATATCACCCATCACTAGTTGTGCCGTAGTGCTGGTGGTTGGAGCAAGGTTGTGCGGACAAGCTTCTTTTTCGACAGTTGTATCGATGATGTAATTAGCTTGTTTCGCCAGGTAAGATGAACGATCGCCCACCATCGCTACCAAAGGGTTTCCGGCAAGTTTAAGAAGGGGAACAAGGACCTTGATTTCAGGAGTATTCCCACTTTTTGAAATACATATAACCAGATCATCATCCTGAATAATGCCCAAATCTCCATGGATAGCATCAGCGGCATGCATAAAGATAGCAGGAGTACCCGTTGAGTTAAATGTGGCTACGATCTTCTGAGCAATGATTCCGCTCTTCCCAACCCCTGTAATAATTACCCTGCCTTTTAATCCAAGTATCTTTTCTACTATCAGGGCAAAGTCATTATTTAGTTTAGACATTAACCCGGAAATGCCTTCCGATTCAATTTGCAATGTCCTTTGGGCAATTTGTATGATATCAGTAATTGTTTTCAAATAATCTTTTTTTAAATAATCATACGATTTTCCGGCAAAAATATGTTATTTTGACGTTAAATTTAGCCTTTCTAAATAATTTCCCGGTGAGGACGATGGAGATAAAGAAATCATTATTCGATAATTTACAGAACTTTTTTGGCTTCGATAATTTCAAAGGTGAGCAAGAAGCTATCATAACTAATATACTACAGAAAAAAGACACATTCGTAATAATGCCGACAGGCGGGGGCAAATCTATTTGCTACCAATTGCCTGCTTTAATGAGCGAGGGGACTGCCGTGGTAATTTCACCTCTGATTGCCTTGATGAAGAATCAGGTTGATCAGTTACGTGCTTTTGGAGGAACAGATAGTATTGCACACTTTCTGAATTCGTCATTAAATAAGTCTGAGATAACAAAAGTTAAACAAGACGTTCTTAGTGGAGAAACAAAATTGCTTTACGTTGCGCCAGAGTCTTTAGCGAAAGCAGAGAATGTTGATTTTTTACGTTTGATCACAGTTTCTTTCGTCGCTGTAGACGAGGCTCACTGTATTTCAGAATGGGGGCATGATTTCAGGCCAGAGTATAGAAAGATCCGTCAGGTGATCAGCAATCTGGGCGAGAATATTCCGATTATAGCTTTAACAGCGACCGCTACCCCTAAAGTACAGCAGGATATTATTAAGAACCTGCAGATGAACGACGCTACTTTATTCAAATCTTCTTTTAATAGATCTAACCTCTTTTACGAAGTAAGACCTAAAAAGAACATCATGAAGGAGATCATTCGCTTCATTAAAGGACATAGTGGTAAAACAGGCATTGTTTATTGCTTAAGCAGGAAAAAGGTAGAGGAGGTTGCAGAAGCTTTAAATTTAAATGGGATTAAGGCTCTTCCTTACCACGCTGGTTTAGATGCCAAGGTGCGCGCCGATACACAGGATAAGTTCCTTATGGAAGAGGTTGAGGTAATTGTTGCCACAATTGCTTTCGGTATGGGCATCGATAAACCAGATGTTCGTTTTGTCATCCACCATGATATTCCAAAGAGTATGGAGGGGTACTATCAGGAAACTGGTCGTGCTGGTCGTGATGGTGGAGAAGGGGTATGTGTTGCTTTCTATTCTGAGAAAGATATAGATAAGCTGGCTAAGTTTATGAAAGACAAGCCAGTTTCAGAACGTGAAATTGGAACCCAGATATTAAAAGAGGTAATTGATTACGCAGAATCATCTGTTTGTAGAAGAAAGCAAATACTTCATTATTTCGGTGAGAATTTTAATGAAGCAGGATGTGGCGAAATGTGTGATAATTGCCGGGCTACCAAAACTTATTTTGATGGATCAGAAAAGCTTCAGCAAGTTCTGAAGCTGATAGAAGAGTTTGGTGAAAAGTTCGACGACCATCACATTATTAATTTCATGATAGGAGAGGAGACCTCTCAGATTTCAGCCTACGATCAAAACAAACATGAGTTATTTGGTAGTGGCAAGGAAGATGGAATAATTCTTTGGAAGTCCCTTCTTAGACAGGCATTACTGAACAACTATATCTCTAAGGATATAGATAATTATGGCCTGCTCCATTTGACCAAGTCTGGAAAAGCATTCATAGAATCCCCTCATTCCATCCGTTTTATATTGAACAGGCAGATGGAAACTGGAGAAGACGAGCAGGAAGACGGTGCTCAGCAAGGAACAGGTGCATTGGATACGGAGCTGCTTCAGATGTTGAAGGATTTACGTAAGAAGATCGCAAAGCAGAAAAACTTGCCTCCTTTTGTAGTCTTTCAGGATCCTTCTCTTGAGGAAATGTGTACTCACTATCCTGTTTCAGTCGACGAGTTGAAACAAATCCAGGGGGTGGGAGCTGGTAAGGCAATGAAATTTGGTGCTCCTTTCATTGAACTTATTAAGAAATACGTAGAAGAGAATGATATCGACCGTCCGGTTGATCTTGTTATAAAAAGCACTGCCAATAAATCCGCCTTAAAGGTTTCCATCATTCAAAATATAGATCGTAAAATATCACTGGAAGACATTGCCTCTTCTAAGGGTATTAGTTATGAAGATATTATTCGTGAGGTTGAATCTATTGTAAATTCAGGGACTAAATTAAATTTGGATTATTATATAGATGAGCTGATTGATGAAGATCGCCAGGATGAAGTATTCGATTATTTCCGTTCGGCCGAGGCAGATTCAGTCGAAGATGCTTTAAAAGAATTAGGCAGCGACGATTATACTTTAGAAGAGCTTCAGTTAATGAGGATAAAATTCCTTTCTGAATTAGGAAACTAATTAAAAAATTATAAAAACTTGAAGTCGGAACGCTAACCCACTGGTTATGTCTTCCGACTTTTTTATTTTCGTACTATGATCCTTAACGTCCCAAACATCAAACATGCCGACAGTAAGAACTTTTTCTTAATGGCTGGCCCATGTGCTATTGAAGGAGAAGATATCGCACTTCGTATAGCAGAGAAGATCGTAACTATCACAGATCGGCTGAATATCCCTTATATATTCAAGGGATCTTATAAAAAGGCAAACCGGTCTCGGATAGATTCTTTCACAGGTATCGGGGATGAAAAGGCTCTGAAAATACTAGCAAAGATTAGTAAGGAGTTCGGAGTGCCAACGGTAACCGACATTCACGAAAGTAGTGAGGCAGTGATGGCGGCAGAATACGTAGACGTATTGCAGATCCCAGCTTTCCTGTGTCGACAAACTGACCTCCTTATTGCAGCAGCAAAGACAGGTAAGACGGTAAATATTAAAAAGGGCCAGTTTCTTTCTGCTTCTTCTATGCAATTTGCAGTTGATAAGGTTAAAGACTCCGGAAATAACAATGTAATATTAACCGACAGGGGAAATACCTTTGGTTATCAGGATCTTATTGTTGATTATCGGAATATTCCGGAGATGCGCTCATTTGGCGTGCCAGTTGTGATGGATTGTACACATTCTTTACAACAGCCTAACCAATCTTCAGGAGTAACTGGTGGAAAACCGGCCTTAATTGAGACAATTTCAAAGGCTGCGATTGCAGTCGGTGCAGATGGGTTGTTTATTGAAACACATCCTGAGCCAGAGAACGCGAAGTCTGATGGGGCTAATATGTTGCACCTTACTTTATTAGAGCAACTGCTTGAAAAGCTTATTAAAGTTAGACAGGCGGTACTTTAGGGCCAAAATAAAAGCGGCTTCTATCTAAGAAGCCGCTCAAGTTCGTTGAAGTTTTTTACAGTTATTCCTAATACATCTACCTAATTATCCTTATTTACAGAGGCCTGTTCTTCTGATGCTTTTGGATGACCATTAATAACAAAATATTTTGAGTTAGTACTATTGGCAATAGCTACCTGTTTGTTTTTCTGGTCACTATAGTGTCCGTATCTCAGGACATGTGCCTTGTAATTAAGATAGGGTTCGGGGCGGTTGATCACCACTTTATACGCTGAATACAGATCCACGTTTTTATAAACTTCAGGAAGCGCTTCAGCTTGCATCCATTTGCCTTGGTCTAAATAAATGAATTTCTTTTCAGCCACACTATAATAGGATTTAACTTCAGGGATAAAATAGTAAGCCACAGTGTTATAGCCAACTGGTCCCCATAATGGTTGTTCTGAAATATTACCGGAAGAACGTTTTTGTTCCTGTGCATTAACGGTACCTACGGCCAATACCATGCACAGCATTACTGCAGTGTAAATTATTTTTTTCATAAGATAGATTTTGATGTATTACCAAAATTTCAAAGTTCATGCCATCAATTATAAATTTTGATCAGAAGTAGTATATTTGGCCTAATGACTTTAATGGCTGCAGAACCAAAAAAACTTAATGACGAAGTTCTTGATAAGTATGAACTTGTGATAGGATTAGAGATCCATGCTCAATTATCTACCAAAACAAAGATCTTCTCTTCAGATCCTGCTTTCTTTGGCGCTGAGCCAAATAAACATACCACTCCAATTTCACTGGGTTTGCCTGGAACTTTACCTAAAGTGAACCGGGAAGTTGTTACCTATGCAGTAAAATTAGGCCTCGCTACTCATTGCCGTATTAACTTGGTTAATCGCTTTGACAGGAAAAACTATTTCTACGCTGACCTCCCTAAAGGTTATCAGATCACCCAGGATGAGTTGCCTATTTGTAAAGATGGTTATGTAACTATTTCTTCAAAGGATAAACCGTCGAAGCAGATCAGGTTAAACCGTATCCATATGGAGGAAGACGCCGGAAAAAGCATGCACGACAGAGACGATAAGTATTCACTTATTGACCTGAACCGTGCTGGTGTTCCCTTGTTGGAGATAGTGTCCGAACCGGATATTCGTTCTGCAGAAGAAGCAGCCGCTTATCTTTCAGAGGTTCGGAAAATTGTTCGCTACCTTGGCGTGTGTGATGGAAATATGGAAGAGGGTAGCCTACGTTGCGACGCTAATATTTCTGTAAGGTTAAAAGGAGAAACCGAGTACGGTTGCCGTTGTGAGGTAAAGAACCTGAACTCTATAAGAAATCTGCAAAGAGCGATAACTTACGAATTTAAACGGCAGGTTAGCGTTATTGAAGAAGGCGGTAAGATAGATCAAAATACGTTGAATTTTGACGCAGCTACAGGAGTTACTTCCGTACTTCGTTCTAAAGAAATGGCTCTGGATTACCGGTATTTCCCCGAGCCAGACATGCCTCCGCTTCATTTAACGGAAGAATGGGTGGAAAGCCTTCGTAATACTCTACCTGAGCTTCCTGAACAAAGGATCAAGAAATATATGACACAATTCGGCTTGTCAGAAAGTGACGCTGTTCAGTTAACTAATGATAAGGCCGTAGCAGATTTCTATGAAGAGATCGCTACTTACACTAAAAATTATAAGTCTGCTTCAAACTGGGTAAATGGGCCTTTGCAATCGCTTATAAACGAGAAAGGGAAGGATGCTTCAGAACTGGGTATTTCTGCTAAATCAATCTCAGAGATCATCTCCCTGGTAGATTCAGGCAAGATAAACAATTCAGCAGCAACACAACAGGTGTTTCCTGCATTGGTTAATTCTCCGGACAAAACAGTGGATACGATCGTACATGAATTGAACCTGGTTATTGACACAGATGAAGACCAGCTGTCTCAGCTGATTGATCAGGCCGTAAATAAATTCCCGGATAAAGTAGCTGAATACAATAAAGGGAAAAAAGGCGTTTTAGGTTTGTTTATGGGAGAGTTGATGAAACTTTCCGGAGGAAAGATAGATCCTAAAACAGCGAATAAACTACTTATACAGAAAATAGAATCATTAAAGTGAGAAGGATTTCAGGAGCAGCCTTAGTGCTGGTGGCGTTACTTGCGGCTTGTAAAAATAAAGATCAGTTTACCTTGAACGGGAAACTCGAAAATGCAGACACTATTAAGCAGGTTTATTTATATAAGCAGGGTATGGTGGTTGACTCTGCTTTATTAAATGAAGACAAGGAGTTTAAATTCAATGTAGCTTCACCTGATCCTGATTTCTATTTTATTGTTACCCCTGGTGAAAAGAACTATTTATTACTGGCGCAGAATGGTGATGACCTTGAATTTAGGGCAGATTATAAAAATCCTTCTGGCGAGTATACTATTGATGGTTCAGAACTGGCTGATAAGTTAGAGGACTTTAATAAAATAAGCGCTTCCCACCAAAAGAAATTTGCCGAGTTACAGCGTAGATACGAAGAGACGGTTTCGAAGAACCCTGCTTTAAGAGATTCCATAGTAGCAGTAATGACGCCTGTTTTTCAAGAAAACATGGATGAGTTTGCGCAGGCCTCTATTAAGTTTGGTAACGAGAATAAGGATAACCTCGCGGGATTTTATGCTATGAGCTCTCTTGATCGCACGCAATACGAGCAACCAGTAGTTGCATATGCAGAACAGATCAAGGGTAAGTTCGCTAACAATAAAGCAGTGCAGGAGTTCCTTGCTTACACAGACAAAATAAAGAGTCTTGCTATAGGACAGACAGCTCCTGAGTTCGAAGCCCCATCTCTTGAAGGATCTAATATTAAGCTATCCAGTTTAAGAGGAAAGTATGTTCTTATAGACTTTTGGGCTTCCTGGTGTCCTCCTTGCCGCGAGGAAAATCCAAATCTTGTTAAGCAGTACAAGGCCTACAGTGGTAAAAACTTTACTATTCTCGGTGTTTCTCTTGATAATTCAAAGGATGCATGGAAGAAAGCTATCAATGACGATCATCTTAGTTGGAATCATGTTTCGGAGCTTAATCAGTGGGAAAGCAACATCGCTAAGAAATACCAGGTAGAGGCATTACCTTCTTCATTTCTTATAGATCCGCAAGGGAAGATCGTAGCAAAAAACCTTCGGGGCAATCAGCTTGAAGAATTCTTAAAGAAAACATTGAGATAAACTCATCGTTGTGTTAAGGATTTGTAATTCTTAACAATTATTTAATATTGCCTTAACTGTTTCCTGCAGTTCTCGTTATACTTTAGTGGCATAAAATAAAGTCATGAGTTCAACAAAGCAAAAAATTCTCATTGTAGATGACGAACCGGATATCCGTGAGCTTATAGAATATAATCTTAAAAAAGAAGGTTATCAGGTTTATACTGCCTCTAATGGACAAGAAGGTGTTTCTGAAGCAAAGAAAGTTCATCCAGATCTTATCATTCTTGATATAATGATGCCTAAGATGGATGGTATCGAGGCATGCAGACTACTACGCACAATGAATGAATTTAAAAACACGTTCATGGTGTTTTTAACTGCCCGCAGTGAAGAATATTCAGAGATTGCGGGATTCAACGTTGGCGCTGATGATTACATCGCCAAGCCAATAAAACCAAGAGCCCTTGTTAGCCGGATAAATGCTATCTTAAGGAGAAATAGCCAGACAGAAGACGTTGCAGAAAATAAATTGGAGATCTCTGATTTAGTCATAGACCGCGAAACTTACCTCGTTTACAGACACGGTGAAAAAACAGTGCTCGCAAAAAAGGAATTTGAGTTATTGTATTTGCTTGCTTCCAAGCCAGGAAAGGTTTATACCAGAGAGGTGATATTGAAAAGTATTTGGGAAGACTCTGTAGTGGTAACCAATCGTACAATAGATGTACACATCAGAAAGCTGCGCGAAAAGCTTGGCGAAAACTACGTAAGCACCGTGAAGGGAGTAGGATACAAGTTTGAAGCCTAGGTGAAAAATCCAGGGCTTCCATCTTAATTAAGATAATTACTTCCACACTTAGCAAGATAATTTTCTAAACCTGATCACAAAAAAAAAGCATTTCCCTTTTTAAGAGAAATGCTTTTCCGATTAATATTTCTATAGTAATTAAACTACCTTCACATTTACCGCATTAGGTCCTTTACGACCTTGTTCTACTTCGAACTCAACATTGTCATTCTCGCGAATGTTGTCAACAAGTCCTGTAGAATGAACAAAGATTTCGCCTCCGCCATTTGACGGGATGATAAAACCGAAACCTTTAGTTTCATTGAAAAATTTTACTGTTCCTTTTTGCATTATATTATTTATTAAAAACATAAAGGTAGACTAAATAATTCGTAAAGATGCAAGGTTTGAAAAATAAAGTTCACCCTTCAAATTACTGTTAAAGCTAGTTCCCCATAACTAGGTATTAAAAAATGACACCCGTCATTGAACGATTAAGGTTTTTAATTCAAATTGCATCCATGTCTGTAATATCCTCAACAAGTATTCTGAAGAAAGAGAGACTTATCATTGTTTGGCTTCTGATAGGAGTGGTCATGTTAATTTTTCAAATCCTGCTTGGCGCCATTACCCGGCTAACCGGTTCTGGCCTTTCCATTACAGAATGGAAACCCCTTTTAGGAGCAATCCCACCGTTAACCGAAAAAGCCTGGCAAGAAAGCTTTGAAAAATATCAACAGATAGCGCAATTTAAAAAGCTTAACAGCCATTTCGTTTTGTCTGATTATAAATCAATATTCTTCTGGGAGTGGTTCCACAGAGAGTGGGCAAGGCTTATTGGTCTTGTATTTATTATTCCCTTCATTGTTTTCATTATAAAAAAGAGGATAAGCCGGAGAATGATCGTACCCCTGATTATTTTATTTGTCTTGGGTGGTCTTCAGGGTTTGATTGGCTGGATTATGGTAAAAAGCGGTTTGAACGACACCGACGTTGTTGTTAATCACGTAAAACTAGCAATACACTTTATCAGTGCCCTGGTATTGCTGGTTTATTTGCAATGGTTTACCATGAAGTTGGCTGTTCCAGTAAATCAAATCCGCTATGGAAGAGGGCTTAGAATAACAACCTCTATTCTACTGATGCTATTATTTCTTCAAATGATCTACGGTGCTTTCATGGCCGGATCCCATGCTGCTTTGTATGGTGCAACCTGGCCTGATATCAATGGACAAATCGTCCCAGCTTCCATGTTTAGTTCTACTGCAACCACCTGGGTTTTAATAAATGATCCTATAGTCATTCAATTTATCCATAGGGGATTAGCGTATCTGATTGCTTTGTTAATTATAGTATGGTTCTACCAGGCTGGAAAGATAGAGCAGAAATGCTGGGTTCGAAAGTATCGTGGCCTTGTATTATTATTGGTAACTGTGCAAGTTGTCCTGGGAATACTGGCGCTTTTGAATAGTATGTATAGTCATGCTATCTACTATGCAGTTCTCCATCAATTTGTAGGAATTCTTCTTTTGTTGGCTGTTGTCGCTGGGGCTTTCCTGATTAGAAGAAATCCCTCCTATTATAATCACCCTTAATGTTACTCAGAATTATGACTATGGTCATTTTAATGAAACAAAAAAAAGCGAACTTACTTTCCATATATAAACTAATATAAAACCAATGGAACAAATTGAATTTACAATTGATGGTCAGTTATATGAAGTAGAAGAAAGCGAAGGAACTTTCTCCGTGGTTCAGGACTCTGTTTTTATAGGACAGCTCTATAGGGAAAAAGACCAATCCTGGTCGTGGGAGTCAGCTGAAGGTGGCTTTTCAGATAATTTCCCTTGGGGAGAGATAGGGAAGAAGATCGATAAACACATTGCAAATCTAGCATGATAATTAAAATAAGGAAGACAAAATGGCTGGTGTAATTTTTATTACCGGCCATTTTGGCTTCTTGTAGCTAAATTTTCTCCTAAAAGCCGAATGGTACAAAACTTGAAATAAGTCTGGTAAATCATTAAAAAAATAATAGGAGGAAATAAAAATGGCACTAGTAAAATTTTCAAACGGTAACAACAACAATGCTTTAAGTCCTTGGTTCTCTGATGTGTTTGAGAATTTCTTTAATGACTCTTATGTATCAGACCGGTTAACCACACGTGTTCCTGCAGTAAATATTGCAGAGACTGAAAATGGATTTCATATAGAGCTAGCAGCTCCTGGATTAAAGAAAGAAGATTTCAAGATCAATCTCGAAAAGAATGTATTAAGCATTGCTGTTGAGAAAAGAGCAGAAAGTACTGAAGAAAATAAAAGGTTCAGTAGAAAAGAGTATAACTATAGCTCATTTGTAAGGTCATTTACTCTTCCTGAGACAGCTGACCAAACTAATATCGATGCCGAATATACTGACGGTATCCTTAAAATTAGTGTAGCTAAAAAAGAAGAAGCGAAGCTTCTGACAAGAGAAATTTCAATTAAATAAGGTATTTTGTAGGTTAGGTTGATTGAGGCGCTGCTTTTGGAAACAAAGGCAGCGCTTTTATTTATTGAATTTGATTGAGCACCTTTTTTAAATCGTCGGGCGTGTCTATAGCTGTAGTTTCAATATCTGTTACCGCTACTTTTATCCGGTAGCCGTTTTCTATCCAACGTAATTGCTCAAGTGCTTCTGTTTTCTCAAGAATAGAAACAGGTAACCTGGTAATGCTTTGTAAAGTATCGATACGGTACCCGTAAATTCCAATATGTTTGTAAAATTGGTGCATTTTTAGCCATTCGTTCTGCTCTGTTCCTCTTACATGAGGAATAGTAGCCCTACTGAAATAAATAGCTTCAGAAAGCTTGTTCAGCACAACTTTAGGAGAGTTTACATTAAACAACTCTTCTTCTGTTGTAATTGGTTTTACCAGGGTTGCTAATACTGTATCGGAAGGGGCAAAGCAACTGCACACCATGTCAATTTGCTTCGGATCTATAAAAGGTTCGTCTCCTTGTATATTAATGATAATATCAAAGCCCGGAAGTTTTTGAGCAACCTCTGCACATCTGTCGGTGCCGCTTTGGTGAGTGTCAGCCGTCAGGATGGCACGACCACCAAATGCTCTAACATGCATTAAAATACGCTCATCATCCGTTGCAACAACTACCTCATCGAGCTTCTGTGTCTTCAATGCCTGCTCGTAAACCCGTTGTATCATACTTTTTCCTTCAATGTCAATCAAAGGTTTCCCAGGAAAGCGAGTTGAAGCGTATCTGGCCGGAATTACTCCAAGAATTTTAGTTATTGTGGTTGCAGGCGTCTCTGCTGTCGAGCTTTGTTGCATGTTAAGCTATGGTTCTTAAAATAATCCGTGTATTTCTCGTTCGATGCTTTGAATAATAAAGCCAAGATCTTCGGGGTTGTTTGCGAAATCCAACTTGTCCTTATCCAATACGAGTAATTTTCCTTCCTTGTATCCGCCAATCCATTTCTGGTATTTCTCATTCAACTTAGAAAGATAATCTAAACGGATTCCGGCTTCGTATTCACGACCTCTTCTTTGAATATTGTTAACCAAAGTAGGTACAGACGCTTTCAGGTAGATCAAAAGATCCGGAGGCTTAATGAAGGAAGTCATATTGTCGAAAATTGCCCGATAATTATCATAATCGCGACTAGTCATCAAGCCCATCTCGTGGAGGTTTTCAGCAAAGATGTAAGCATCCTCATAGATCGTGCGGTCTTGAACAATATTCCTGTCGCCGCTGGTTATTTCCCTGATCTGATTAAACCTGCTGTTCAGGAAATATATCTGAAGATTAAAACTCCAACGCTTCATGTCGCTGTAGAAATCCTCCAGGTAAGGATTGTTGTCTACTGCCTCAAAATGAGCTTCAAATCCAAGGTGTTTTGATAATAATTCAGTAAGCGTTGTTTTACCTGCTCCAATATTTCCTACTATGGCAATATGCATACTGTAAAAGTATAATTTTAATTTACGATTTATGAGTGCGCACTACGATTTTCTTGACGGCACCAGGTCTCTGCTTCTTTACGCTCTAAATGCGCCGAATCAGATTTTTATTAAAAGGAGCGAAAGCCTATAATCTCCCTTACTTCGCGAATTGTTTTGGAAGCACTTTCTCTTGCTTTTTCTGCGCCTATTTTTGCCACTTTACTCAAGTACTCCGTATCTGCAGCTATTGCATTGATCTTTTCGCGTACGGGTTCGGTAGCAATGATCATGTCTTCAGCTAATTGCTTTTTAAAGTCGCCATAACGAATCTGACATTTATTATAGAGCTCATCAAAATGCGTATACGTATCTGTAGAAGAAACAATCTTCATCAAATCAAAAAGATTTTGGATCGGCTCAGGCTTCGGCTGATTTTCTTCAGTAGGACCACTGTCACTCACCGCGCGCATTACTTTCTTCCTTATTACTTCTACACTATCTGAAAGATAGACCGCATTTGCTTCGCCTTCTGATTTACCCATTTTACCTTTACCATCAAGGCCAGGAACTTTAACCAGTTTGTCACTAAAACTAAAAGCGAAGGATTCCGGGAAGTATTCCGTATTGTATAAGCGATTAAAGCGATTACCGAAAGTGCGGGCCATTTCAAGATGTTGCTCCTGGTCTTTACCAACGGGCACCTTAGTGGCCTTATGAATTAAAATATCTGCAGCCATCAAAACCGGATAAGTAAGTAATCCGGCGTTAACATTATCAGGTTGCGACCTTACCTTATCTTTAAAGGAGGTGCTTCTCTCTAACTCGCCCATATAAGCGTTCATATTCAGGAACAGATATAACTCAGCAATTTGAGGAACATCAGATTGAACATATATAGTAGCCTTTTCAGGATCAATTCCCGCTGCAAGGTACTCTATCAGAACCTGCTTTACATTTCCGTGAAGATCGTCAGGAGTAGGGTGGGTAGTTAAAGAATGATAGTCTGCAATAAAGAAGTAGCAGTTATACTCGTGCTGCATCTTAACAAAATTCTGCACTGCTCCGTAGTAATTACCTAAATGAAGTTTGCCGGTACTGCGTATACCGCTTACAACTGTTTCCATACGGGTGACGAAAGTAAGGAATTTTTATATTTTTGGACTGAATGAAACAATTTTTAAAGAAGGTACATAAAGGCGTCTATATTGCTGTAATAGTCTTTTTCTTCGCCCTATTCTTTCCCTTTTTGTATTTTTTTTCCCGTAAGAAGGAACGGTATCCAATCCTTAATCATTTTAGAAGAGCATTTGCACTTTTAAGTTCGGCCTTTGCTGGTTTCGCCTATCGCTACAACGTAGAAAAAAAGATTGATTGGTCCCGTACCTATATCTTCTGCGCAAACCATACTTCTAACCTCGATATCACTGCTATGACTTTGATGGCCAGGAATAACTTTGCTTTCCTTGGTAAAGATGAGTTATTGGATAATCCCGTTTTAGGGATGTTCTTCAAAACGATAGATATCCCGGTAGACCGCAGTAGCCGCATTTCTTCATTTAAAGCTTTTAAACGAACTGCTGAGTATTTAAAAGAAGGAATCAGCGTAATAATTTTTCCGGAGGGAGGGATAGGAGACGAATTCCCACCAGTTCTTTTACCCTTTAAGAATGGGCCTTTTCGTTTGGCTATCGAGAATAAGGTTCCTATCATTCCCATTTCTATAACAGATGCATGGCAGTTGATGTGGGATGATGGAAGTAAATATGGAAGTCGTCCGGGAATTTGCCATATTTGCATTCATGCTCCAATTGAAACCGCCGATCTTAATACCGAAGACGCGGATGATCTTAGAGATAAAGTTTACGATATAATAAAAAGTGGTTTAGCCTGAAATGAATATAGATAACGAAACAATCACAAAAATAGCAAACCTGGCAAGACTTGAAGTTGCTGATGGTGAAAGGGAATCTTTATTAAAAGACATGAATAATATCCTTCATTTTATGGAGAAATTGAATGAAGTGGACACCAGCAACGTACAGCCTCTGATCTATCTCACTGATGAGATCAATGTTTTACGGGAGGATGAAGTAAAGAAAGAGAGTTCGGTAAGCGAAGCTCTGCAGAATGCGCCTCTACACGATGGCACTTATTTCAAGGTTGCGAAGGTGATAGATAAAGGATAAGGTTTTATTTAAAAATATTTTTGTTTAAGAGCAATGGCGAGGAATATTCCGAGCTTATTGCTCTTTTTTGATTCCAGTGTTTAATTTTGATCAATATAAACTCCCGGTAACAGATATCATTCCTGCTGTTAAACAGGAATTAGCTTCTGGCAATACGTTGATAGTAGCAGCGCCTCCAGGAGCGGGTAAAAGTACACTTCTTCCTTTAGCAATCCTCGATGAGCCTTGGTTGGCAGGAAAAAAGATCATCATTCTCGAACCTCGTCGCCTCGCGGCCAGTTCAGTTGCAAGCAGAATGGCTTCTATGCTGAATGAAAAGGTAGGTCAGACGGTTGGCTATCGTATCCGGTTTGAAAACAAGGTTTCCTCCCAAACCCGTATAGAGGTGGTAACAGAAGGTATTTTAACCCGGATGCTGCAGTCGGACAATGCTCTTGAAGAAGTCTCGCTGGTGATCTTTGATGAATTTCATGAAAGGAGCATACATGCTGATCTGGCTTTGGCTCTCTGCAGAGAAACACAGCAGATCCTGCGGCCCGATCTGCGTATTCTGGTAATGTCTGCGACGCTTGACCTGGCCAATTTACCACAGATGCTGGGAAGCAAGGTAGTAGAAAGTAAGGGGCGAAGCTTTGCTGTGGAAATCCTCTATACAGGAGAGCAGGATATTCAGTCGATACCAGAATTGTGTGCGCAGACCATTGCTAAAGCGCTGAAAGAAAGGGAAGGAGATATTTTGGCTTTTTTGCCGGGCCAGGCAGAAATACGAAAGTGTGAAGACATTTTAAAGCGTAGCGGTAGGCTGGAAGATGTTTATCCCTTGTACGGCCAATTATCCTTTGCAGAACAGCAGGAAGCTATTCAACCTCATCCAACAGGAGGACGTAAGATCGTGTTAGCAACCTCTATTGCCGAGACAAGTATAACGATTGAAGGCATTCGAATAGTAGTAGACAGTGGTTTTACCAGGAAATCCCAATTTGATTTCAAATCGGGCTTGTCAGGGTTAAAGACCATCCCTATATCGCTTGACTCTGCGGATCAGCGAGCGGGCAGGGCCGGGCGGTTGAGCGAGGGGTGTTGCTACCGGATGTGGTCAAAAGCAACAGAGACCAGGATGGCAGAATTCCGTACACCTGAAATTCTCGATGCTGATCTAAGTCCCTTAATCCTTAACTTACATCAGTGGGGAATAACAAATTTCTCTGACCTTACCTGGTTAAACACTCCTCCAGTTTCTAATATTGCAGGAGCAAAAGAGCTACTGGTGTCTCTCGGCGCTATTGATAATAATCAGATCACCAATTTAGGGAAACGTATCAACCATCTGCCTTGTCACCCTCGGATCGCCAATATGCTCTTAATGGCAGAAGATACTGCCGAATTGCCTCTGGCAACAGACATAGCAGCCCTATTGGAAGAGCGTGACCCTCTGTCTATTGTTGGTTCAGATCTTAACTTACGGATTGAAGCACTTCGTAGATACCGCCGGGAGGGCCGGAAGGAGCGTCGCTGGGAGAATATAGAAAAGGTAGCATTGGCTTATAGAAAGCTATTCAAGGTTGATGCCAGTAATGGTATAGTTAAGAATTATGAAACAGGGAGGTTGCTAGCCTATGCTTATCCCGAACGCATAGCATCGCTTAAAAACGGCACGGAGGGACAGTACCAGTTAGCTAATGGACGCACAGCGCTGATGGATAAAGAAGATGAACTTTCAAGAGAACCCTGGATCGCTATTGCACATTTAGATGCCAGAAAAGGGGCCGGAAAGATCTTTATTGCTGCACCCCTGCAGACAAGCGACGTTATCCATCTCTCGAAGGAGAAAGAAAATATCTCCTGGGATACTCGTAAAGGAGGATTGATTGCCCTAAAAGAGCAAAAAATAGGAGTATTGGTATTGAAATCTTCTGCACTTGCTGAAGTAAACGAGGAAATGATTGGAGAAGTAGTTGCTGAAGCAATACGACAAGAAGGAGAGGCCTTATTGAATTTCGATGAAGACCTTGAAGCATGGCAAAACCGAATTTTGAGTTTGAAGAAATGGAATGGTGATGAGCACTGGCCAGACGTAAGCACTGCCTCACTTTTACAGAACAATAAGGATTGGTTGTGGTCCTATCTCTCCAAGATACGGAAACCAGATGATCTAAGGCGGTTGAATCTCGCTCAGATCTTACAAGATAACCTTGACTACAATCTTAGGCTCGAATTGGATAAATTAGCCCCAGCAGCTTTAAGGGTTCCTAGTGGTTCAGAGATTAAACTCCAATACTTTCCCCATGGAGAAACCCCGGTACTTGCAGTTCGCCTTCAGGAAGTTTTCGGCCTGATGGATACCCCAAGCATTAACAATGGAAAGCAAGGCGTGGTGCTGCATCTTTTATCACCAGGATTTAAGCCAGTACAGGTAACATCAGATCTAAGAAGCTTCTGGGCTAATGCTTATTTTGAGGTACGTAAAGAACTTAAAAGGAGATATCCCAAGCACTCCTGGCCAGAGAATCCACTGGAAGCAGAAGCGGTTAGAGGCGTGCGCCGAAAAGCCTGATCTGTAGGCAACAACAGGAAAGTATTTGATTTTTTTATAGATTAGCACCTTAATCACACAAAGAGATATGAAATTATTAAGAACTTTACTTACACCAATGCTTGTTGCCGGCTTGGTAGTTTCTTTCAGCTCGTGCAAATCGAAGAAGAAATTGACAAAAGATGTTCCTCCTCCAGCGGTTGAAAAGGAAAAGCCTGTAGTTGAAGAAAAGAAACCAAGTGCAGCGCCTACTCCACAGCCTTCAACCAATCAAACATCTGCCTCTGAAAGTATGAATTTCAACTTTAAGAACATTCAATTCGAATTTAATTCGGCAGTATTGAAAACTTTCTCTTACGAAGTTTTAGATAAAATAGCTGCAGAGATGAGAAAGAGTCCGACAACAACATTCGAAATCAGCGGACATTCTTCTGCCGAGGGGACAGAGCAGCATAATAAGTCGCTATCAGAAGACAGGGCAACTGCTGTTAAAACTTATTTGGTTAATGCCGGAATCAGTGCTGGTAATTTAAGCACGGTTGGCTATGGTGAAAGCAAGCCAATAACTAAAAATACAACGGAGGCCGACAGAGCCAGAAACAGACGTGTTGAAATAAAAAAAATGAACTAAATGAAAAAGCGGCGATCTTAATCAGGACCGCCGCTTTTTGTTGTAGCTCTTTTAAGCTCCAGTTGGGAAATTAACTACAAATCGCATTCCATCTGGTGTAATACCTTCTATCCGTACCATCCCATTACGCGATGCTGCTAAAGCTGCGTTAATATCAGCATCACTAGTTACAGATTGACCGTTAACTCTGAAAATTACTGTATTTTTTGGAATTCCTGCTCTTTCAAAATAGCCACCTCGTTCTATTCCGGTAACAAGTACCCCGCGGCTCAAACCGTAATACTGTTTAACATTAGAAGGTAAAGCCCCAAAGGTAGCCCCTAATTTACCCTGCAGCACCGAAGAACTGCTTTGAGGTGCTGAAGCTGTTTGCTCTCCTTTAAGCGTAACACTAGTATTTGCTGTCCGCCCATTCCTTAAATAGGATAACTGAACCTTATCACCTGGCCTGTGTCGTGCAATTCTTTCAGAAAACTCAGCAGAAGAGGCAACCCTTGTTCCATCAATGCTTTGGATCACATCGCCTTCTCTTAGTCCGGCACTTGCTGCGGCACTTCCTTGCTGCACACCCGTAATATATACTCCTTGCACAGAACCTGGATTGATCCCTTGTTGCTTTAACAATTGCTCTTCAGCAGAAGGGGCAGGGAAACTAACACCAAGATAACCACGTCTTACCTCACCATAACTTCTCAGGTCGCTAATGATCTTTTTAGCAAGATTGATTGGAATAGCAAAACCATAACCCGCATAACTACCTGTTTGAGAAGCTATAGCGGCGTTAATACCTATGAGCTGGCCAGAGGAATTAACCAGGGCACCGCCACTATTTCCTGGATTTATAGCTGCGTCTGTTTGCAGGAAAGATTCCACTGCTGTACTGCCAGCTTGTTCACCTTGCCTTTGTCCTTGCCCAGGCTCAGCCTGATCTAAAATTCCTATACTTCTTCCTTTTGCACTGATAATGCCGGCAGTGACGGTCGAGTTTAGGGAAAGAGGATATCCTACAGCCAGTACCCATTCGCCCACTTGTACCTGGTCTGAATTACCAAGTTCAACAATAGGAAGGTTGGAACCATTAACTTTTAATAAAGCCAGATCTGTGTTCGGATCACGGCCGATCAATTTTGCTGTAAAAGACCGTCTGTCTGGTAGTGATACTTCTATCTGACTGGCATTTTCAACTACGTGATTATTCGTTACAATATATCCATCAGCAGAAATAAGCACACCCGAGCCGGATGCCCTTGCAGGGGAATTCGATTGTCCGCCACCGCCAAATAATTCATCGTAGAAGCTTCTTGAGGATTGATTCGATGTGTACGTGGTTTTTATGTGAACAACCGCCGGACTAGCTGCTGCAGCTGCCTGCACAAAATCAGGTGCTGCCGGAATCTGCGCGTTTTCAGGAAAATTAGCATAGCTGATCTTATAATTGGATGCTGGAGCTATTGAGGTTAACTGCTGGTTATCGAAGTATCGGTAACCGCTGATAGCCATAATAGCCGAAACTAAGCCTGTAGCAAGCATTAAGCCTGCATATTTTACTAATGTTTGTCTGTTATTGCTTGCCATATTAAAATAAACATTAACTATACAACTTGTTTTAGAAAGTATAATGGAAAATAATCCCAAAGTATTTATTTGACCATTGAAAATCAATTTCGTTTAAGCAGTATATTTTTCTTTCACGTTCTTTCATTTTTTAAATTTTTACAAACATTCATTGATTATCATACGTGGTATTAAAAACAGAAAGGAAACACTATGCTAGCTATGAATTATAGAGGACCCTTTAGGGTTCGTGTTGACCAAAAGCCTTATCCTGAGATACTTCATCCTAATGACGCGATTGTTCGTGTAACCAGGTCCTGCATTTGTGGTTCCGATTTACACTTGTATCATGGCCTGGTTCCAGATACTCGAGTAGGCATGACGTTCGGGCACGAATTTATAGGTGTGGTGGAAGAAGTGGGACCATCTGTCCAAAAATTGAAGGTTGGAGACAATGTAATGGTACCCTTCAATATCGCTTGTGGCCAATGTGCATTTTGTAAACAAGAACTATACGGGAATTGTCACGAATCAAACTCACAGGCTACAGCCGTCGGTGGCATATTTGGCTATTCGCACACCGCAGGAGGTTACGACGGCGGGCAGGCAGAATATGTAAGGGTTCCTTATGCTGATGTTGGTCCCACAGTTATTCCCGCTGACATGGATCCGGACGACGCCGTTTTATTGACAGATGTAGTTCCAACAGGGTATCAGGCTGCTGAAATGGGAGGGATACAGCCGGGAGATACAGTGGTTATTTTTGGAGCAGGCCCTATTGGTATTATGGCTGCCAAATGTTCGTGGTTATTTGGGGCTAAACGGGTTATTGTGATAGATCATATTGATTATCGTCTTGAGTTCGTGAAAAACTACGCAAACGCTGAAGTATATAACTTTAAGTCGTTGGAAGACCCTGTTTTATTCCTTAAGAAAGCAACTGATTGGTTAGGTGCCGATGTCTGTATCGATGCAGTTGGATGTGAGGCCGCCGGAAGCGCCATGCAAACCATTACCGGAAGGAAAACATTGATGCAGGCAGGTTCTGCAACAGCCTTGCACTGGGCTATTAATTCGGTTAAAAAAGGAGGAATTGTATCTATTGTAGGGGTTTACGGACCAACAGGAAACTTAATTCCAATTGGTAACGTGGTAAACAAAGGTATCACTATACGGGCTAATCAGGCATCTGTGAAACGCCTTCTGCCGAGACTTATTGAACATGTTCAGCAAGGCCGTCTAAGTCCGAAAGATATCATTACCCACCGCGTACCATTAGAAGAGATCTCTGATGCTTATCATATCTTCTCGCGTAAATTAGATAATTGTATTAAGCCAGTCCTAATACCGCCATCAGCGAGAGTTTAAACTAATCTACTATGGAAAACACAACAGAATTTAAAAACATAAAAGGTTGGGCCCAGGATGCTGATCCTATTAATGACCCAACCTATCCGATGAAACATAAGACGGATGAAGAACACAAGGGTTATACCTGGGAGAGACCTCCTCAACAGCAACCTACGGTTGAAATCCTTCAGTCCAATGAACGGCCAAATCTTACCGCTGTGTTTGGAACCTCTACACCTCCATCTGGTCTAAGTGGTCGCATCCGGAGGTACGCCTTCCAATACAGCGAAGGTAGTTATGGTCATTGGTTGCCTTTAATCCTTGCAGACCGTGTTAATATGGTTGAAGGAATTATTGACGATCTCAAACGTGGTCACATTCCGAATATATTTGCCGAAAGGGGATGGAATGCCGAATGGAAATATAATCGTCAGGGACTTATTAAGAAAGTGGTTATTACCACTGTGGCCACTGCCGCTATTTTCGCATTGCTTAAAGCGCGCAAAAAGTAGACCCTCCTCACACTATTTTTCCAGGCGATAAGGTGTAAATGCTTATCGCCTTTTCTTTTATAAACCCTCTTTAGCACAAATAGCTTATCTGTTTGTTATTCAAAATACTAAAGCAATATCCCATGAAATATCAGTTGGTACTTTTACTTGTGTCTTCATTTATTTTGGCTTGTAAGCAAGGTAGTTCAAGCTCCGAGGCGCCAAAAGAAATCGTGGTAGAAGGTGATAGTACACAAACTTCCCCTTTAAAAGTTAAACCCGTTACTCTTTATGAGAACTTTTCTAATCCCTGGGGGATGGCTTGGCTGCCAGACGGACGGCTACTGGTAACAGAGCGTTCCGGGGAAATCTTGGTTTTTAAGGACGATAAATATACAGGTCAGAAACTCACTGGTGTTCCTAATGTGTACACCAATGGGCAAGGTGGCTTACTGGATATACAAACCCATCCCAAATACGATGAAAACGGCTGGATCTATTTCGCTTTTGCAAAGCCAGTAAGTGGGGGCGGAGCTACTGCAGTGATGCGTGCTAAGTTAAGAGGAAACGAGCTGGTTGAAAAGCAAGAAATATTTCAGGCTAGTCCGGTTAATTCTGCAGGCATCCACTTTGGTAGCAGGATAGCTTTTGACAATGAGGGATACCTTTATATTGTAGCTGGCGAGAGGGGCACGAATGAGAAAGTTCAAGAATTATCCAATGATCTTGGTAAGATACACCGAGTTTTCGATGATGGAAGAGTGCCTCAGGATAACCCCTTTGTAAATACCTCCAATGCACGTCCTTCCATTTGGAGTTACGGGCATAGAAATCCTCAGGGAATGGTATACGATAAGGAAAACAACCGTCTGTGGGCAGTAGAACATGGCCCTAAGGGAGGTGATGAGTTAAACCTCGTAGAGAAAGGTAAGAATTACGGTTGGCCGGTTGTTACTTACGGCATAGGATACGACGGTACTCCCATCTCAGATAAAACCGAAATGGAAGGGATACAAAAACCAGTAAAGTACTGGGTTCCTTCGCCAGCTCCATGTGGGATGGCATTAGTAAGCAGCGATAAATACCCCGGCTGGAAAGGTAACCTGTTGATCGCAAACCTTTCTTTTAAATATGTAGGAAGGATAAAATTAAATGGGACGAGCTTTGTTAGTGAAGAAAAACTTTTAGAGAATGTAGCCAGAGTTAGGCACGTAGCTCAAAGTCCGGATGGATTTATTTACGTGATTACAGAGGGGCCAGGGAAACTAATTAAGCTGGTTCCGGGCAGTTAATTCCCATCCACGTGTAAACTAACAGATATCTGCATTTGGCACCTCGTGCTTATTGCTACCTTTGCTGCAATGTATCATGCTGTTATCATTGGGGGAGGTGCCTGTGGATTGATGTGTGCTGTTCAAGCAGGCTATCTTGGTAAAAAGGTACTGGTTTTGGAAAAGGCAGACAAACCCGGTGCAAAAATCCTTATTTCTGGAGGGGGGCGATGTAATTACACCAATCTTTATGCTTCGGCCACCAACTTTATTTCCGAGAACGAACACTTCTGTAAATCGGCCTTTTCACAATTTACAGTAGAAGATACCATCAGTTTTTTTGAAACCTATGGGATCGTTGGCACTGAAAAAACATTGGGCCAATTATTTCCTGAAAGCAATAAAGCAAAGGATATCGTCGACGTTTTTGTAAATCTCTGTCATGATTTCGATCAGACTATTCTTTGTAATGCAGAAGTTAAATCAGTTGAACAAACGGTTAAAGGCGGTTTTAAGGTGATTTATACTCTTGGGACTAAAACGAAAGAGGTTGAAGTTCCTGCTGTGGTAGTAGCTTCAGGCGGTCTACCAGTACAGAAAATGGGGGCTTCTGACTTCGGCCTTAAGGTTGCCCGTAACTTTGGTCTGCGCGTAACTAAAACTGCCCCAGCCCTCGTGCCTCTAACAGTTACCGGTAAAGATGCAGACTGGTTTGCCGCGTTATCCGGAAACAGCATCTTTTGCAGGGTAAGTAATAGTAAGATAAGTTTTGAAGAGAATATACTCTTTACGCATTGGGGCTTAAGCGGTCCTTCCATTCTACAGATCTCCTCCTATTGGCGGCCTGGTGAAACGATTGAAATTGATATGCTCCCTCAGCAATCCATTCTAGATCTCATTGATTCAGAAAGATTGACTAATGGTAAAAAACTTTTGTTATCGCTTTTGGCCCATCTTTATTCGAAGAAGTTTGCAGAAGCACTTCGCAAGTATCTTCCTGTTGATAAAAACCTTGCCTCCTTAAGTAAGGACGACCTTTATCAGATAGAACATTTCATTCATCATTTCGAGGTTAAACCAGCAGGTGATAAAGGCTACGATCGCGCAGAAGTAATGCGTGGAGGAGTAGCTACCGACGAACTTTCATCTAAAACGCTGGAAGCTAAAAAGGTACCTGGATTGTTTTTCGGAGGAGAATGTGTGGATGTAACCGGATGGCTCGGTGGTTACAATTTTCAGTGGGCCTGGGCCAGTGGCTTTGTAATTGCACAAAATATTTAGGTAACGTTGAGCGGGTGCATCACTGGGGAGATAAAAACATCCGTCGTTTTGCTCTGTTATTATTTTATAAACTTACTATTATGAAACTATATTTACCCCTCTTTTTTATACTAATCCTCTTCTCCTGCAATGCCCTAAAACCCGAAAACGAGGTGATCGGTTTGGATGGACATCGGTGGGTGCTAACAGCTATTAAGCATAAACCTGTTGTTACTAATAAGAATGCCTTTCTGGAGTTTAGCAAGAAACAGGAGGTTAGTGGCAAGGCATTTTGCAATTCCATCAAAGGGGATTTTACTCTTATGGGAAAAGATCAGCTGACCTTCGAAGGTTTGATATCTACAAAAATGTATTGCGACGGTGTGATGGACCTGGAGAATGAGATGGTATCCAGCCTGGAGAATGTGAAGCGTTATGAAATTAAGAACAGAATGCTTTACCTCTATAATTCTGATAATGTGCTGCTCACCTTTAAAAAAGGAGATTAATGATTCCTGAATTGTACTGTTTAATTTCCGTAAGCTTTTCATAATCATTATCATAAGCCTCTGTTCAAGTGTTTTCATCCTTGTTTCTTTATTGTCTGATGCAAAGTTAGGAAGCTAATGTTGCTTATTTGTAGGCTTAGAAGGCAACGCGGCATTTTACGGGGATTTGCGGACTTTTGCGGAGAATTGCGGAAGGAACAATACTTTCTTCGAGGATTGTTCGAGAAAAGGGGGTACCTTCTTCGAAAATCCTCGAAGCCTTTCCGAACTTGCCTCGAACCTGTCCCGAAGGTGGCCCCTTAGTGTCTAGTCCTAGTATAGCTTTACACTCGTCCTGGATTAATTTGACATCGTCCTGAATAGGACTTAACATATCCTGATTAAGGATTACATTTTATTTAGCTCGAATATAGCAATTGTTCTTGCTGAA